>NZ_JBAOHM010000001.1:0-7602 GCF_037045025.1 Nostocoides sp.
CGATCTCGGGTGGGGTCTCCAGCAGGGCGCGGGTGGCATCAAGGAGGGCGTGGTCGTCCAGGTGCGGCACGATCGACAATGCCGGGGCGTGGCGGACCGACGCTCCGCGGCGGGTCAAGGCGGCCTCGATGTCCGCCGAGCGCCGATCGGCGGTGACGAGGACGACATAGCCGGCGAGCGTCTGGTCGAGCGGGGGATGGGTCATCGGGCAGGGCCGGCGAGGAGCGCCGGGTCGGCGACGTGGCCGATCACCACGACGGCCGGCGCGGCGATACCAGCCTCCCCCGCCGCGGCGACCAGGCCGTCGAGGGGAGCACGCGTGGTGCGCTCATCCGGCAGCGTGCCGCGCTCGATGATTGCCGCGGGCGTGTCCGCGGGAACACCGGCCGCCAAGGCGTCCCCCACGTGCTCGGCGAGGAGCGTGACGGCCATGAGCAGCACGAGCGTCGCGCTGCCGTCGGCCACCTGGGCAAAGGCGGCGGGCGGCAGCCGCGTGTGGCCGTGGGCGATCGTCACCGCCGAGGCCGTCCCCCGGTGCGTGACCGGCATACCGGCGAGGGCCGGCACGGCCAGCGCGCTGCTGACTCCCGGAACGACGTCGACCGGTATGCCGTGTTCCCGGCACGCGAGGATCTCCTCGCCGCCTCGTCCGAACACGAACGGGTCGCCCCCCTTCAGTCGCACGACGTGTCGCCCGGCGCGCGCATGGTCGATGATCATCATGTTGATTTCGGCCTGCGACGGGCTGTGCTCGCCTGGCACCTTGCCGACGTCAATCACGACCACGTCGATCGGCAATCGCGCGACGATCGATCGAGGCCCGAGCCGGTCGGTGATCACGACATCGGCCTCGCTCAGCGCGACCCGCGCGCGCACCGTCATCAGGTCCTCGGCGCCGGGACCGCCGCCGATGAGGGTGACCCGCCCGGGCGAGGGACGGCGACGGCGTAAGTCGACCGCGGCAGATGCCAGGATGTCCTCAATCTGCTCTCGGGTCTCGGTGGCGTCGCCGGCGGCCAGCGTCGGCACCTGAGCCAGCTCGTCCCGGACCGTGCGCACTCGCCGCGGGTCCGGCTTCCCTTCGGACACAACGCCGATCGCCAGCCCCGCACGCCGAAGCAGCGCCGGAAAGCGCGCTGTCCCGCTCCGCCCCGAGCCGGCATGAACGGCGAAGATACGCCGCTCCTTGGCCCAGCGGCATACCGCGGCATCGGTGGCACTGTCGCCGGTCGCGGCGAGCGCCAGCCAGGCGCCGTCGAGGTCTTCGGCGAGCACTCGGCGATCGAGCCACTCGACGCCGCCCTCGGCAACCGCGTCAACGAGATCCTCACAGAGCGCAGGAGCGATCACCCGCACTCGGGCCCGAACGCTGCGCAACGTCGCGGCCTTGCTGGCTGCCACGGGACCGCCCCCGGCAACGATCACCAGCTTGCCGTCCAGGTCGAGGCCGAGAAGGGAGATCACGTTTCCGCCCGATCGCTCAGGCCGATGCTGACGACGCCGTTCTCGACACGGATCGGCCACGTGCGCAGGGCAATTGGTTCCTTGCCAACCGGGTCGAGACACTCTCCGGTGGCGAGATCGAAGACCTGCTTGAACATGGGTGAGGCGATCGTGGGCCGCTGCCTGCGGCTGCCGACAAGGCCTCGCGACATCACCATCGCGGCCGAGTAGGGATCACCCTGCTGGACGGCGAAGACCTGCTCGTCGTGGGTGCGCACGAGGGCCACCTGCTCCCCATGCACGAGGGCGGCGACGCCTCGCTCCGGCGGCATTTCGCTCAACCGGCAGACGGGAACCCAGAGCGTGGGCTCGGAAGGAGCAGGGCAGAGGGCGGCGGGCGATGTCACGAGTGAACTCCCAGCGTGGTTCCGGCGATGAGCACGGCGCCGCTGGCGCGCTCCTCGAGTCGGGCAGGGCGCGGCTGACCGCGCTCGGCGACATAGGCGAACGAGTTGTCGGGGGTCTCGGGCGCGTTGATGAACGACGCGAACCGCGACAGGGTCTGCGGATTGCGAAGCGCGGCAGCCCATTCGTCCTCATAGCTGCCGATGTGGGTGGCCATCGCTGCGTCGAGGTCGGTGACGATGCCGAGAGTGTCGTCGATGACGACTTCGCGGATGGCAGCCAGCCCGCCGTCGTACTCATCGACCCAGGCGGCCGTGCGCTGTAGCCGGTCGGCGGTGCGGACATAGAACATCAGAAAGCGGTCGATCGTCGCGACCAACGTCTCGGTGCTCAGGTCCTCGGCGAAGAGTTGGGCATGGCGCGGCGTGAAGCCGCCGTTGCCGCCCACGTAGAGGTTCCAGCCCTTCTCGGTCGCGATGACGCCCACGTCCTTGCCGCGGGCCTCGGCGCATTCGCGTGCGCAGCCGGAAATGCCCAACTTGATCTTGTGAGGCGATCGCAGCCCGCGGTAGCGCAGTTCCAGGAGCACCGCTAGGCCCACGGAGTCCTGGACGCCGTAGCGGCACCAGGTCGAACCGACGCACGACTTCACCGTGCGGAGGGCCTTGCCGTAGGCGTGACCGGACTCGAAGCCGGCGTCGACCAGCCGTTGCCAAACGGCCGGCAGCTGGTCGATCCGGGCGCCGAAGAGGTCGATCCGTTGGCCCCCGGTGATCTTGGTGTAGAGCCCGAATTCTTTGGCGACGGAGGCGATCGCCATGAGCCCGTCGGGTGTGATCTCGCCGCCAGGGATGCGAGGGACGACCGAATAGGAGCCATCCTTTTGCAGATTGGCCATGACGTGGTCGTTGGTGTCCTGCAACGAGCCGCGGTCACCTTCGAGGATGTGCTCGTTATAGAGGCTGGCGAGGATCGAGGCGATAACGGGTCGGCAGATGTCGCAGCCGCGGCCGCCGGTGCCGTGCCGGGCGATGATGTCGCTGAACGTCCGCAGATCGGTGACGCGCACGGCATCGAAGAGCTGCGCCCGCGACAGCTCGATGTGCTCGCATAGGGCGTTGCTCACCGCGACCCCGGCCTTGTCGAGCTCGGCGGTCACGAGCCGCTTGACGAGCGGCAGGCAGGAACCGCAGCTCGTTCCGGCGCGGGTGCAGGCCTTGACGGCGGCGACGTCGGTGCAGTGGTGCTCGGTGACGGCGGCCCGGATCGATCCGGCGCTGACGTTGTTGCACGAGCAGACGCTGGCCTCGTTCGGGAGTTCGAGCTGGGCTCCGGCAGAGCCGCCCTCGGGCAAGAGGTATGCCGCCGGGTCACCGGGCAGGGTCCGGCCGAGCATCGGCCGCAGCCCGGAGTAGGCGCTCGCGTCGCCGACCAGCATGCCGCCGCGCAGGGTCCGGGCGTCGTCGGACATGACCAGCTTCTTGTAGACGCCGGCGATCGGATCGGAGACGACGACCTCGAGGCTGCCGGGCTCGGTCGCAAAGGCGTCCCCGAAGCTGGCGACGTCGACGCCGAGCAGTTTGAGTTTGGTCGCCGTGTCGGCGCCGGGGAAGGTCGCACGGCCGCCGAGCAACCGGTCGGCGACGACCTCGGCCATGGCGTATCCGGGTGCCACGATTCCCCACACCCGCCCATCGATGCAGGCGACTTCACCGATCGCCCAAATGTGTCGGTCCTCGGTGCGGCAGCTCTGGTCGATGACGACGCCGCCGCGCTCGCCGACGGGAAGGCCGGCGGCGCGCGGGATCTCGTCGCGGGGCCGCACTCCGGTGGCGAAGACGACGACATCGACGGGCAGTTTGTCTCCGTCGGCGAAGGTCATCCCGGTGACCCGACCGGAGGTGCCGGTCACCTTGGCGGTTGCGGTGCCGGTGCGCACCTGCACGCCGAGACTGGAAATCAACCGGCGCAACGCCTCGCCACCGCCGGCGTCAACCTGCAGCGGCATCAGCCGATCGGCAAACTCCACGACCGTCGTGTCGACGGCCAGGGCGGTCAGCGCGCCGGCGGCTTCGAGTCCCAGCAACCCCCCGCCGATGACGGCTCCCCGTGGTGGGCGATCGCCGACGCGGGCGCGCAAGCCTTCGACGTAGCCGCGCAGATCGGCCACGTCGTCGACGGTGCGATAGACGAAGGTGCCGCGCAAGTCGTTTCCCGGGACGGGAGGTTTCGCGGCATACGACCCGGTGGCCAGCACGAGCGCGTCATAAGGCACCTCGCTGCCGTCGGCGAGCGTGACGGTCTTGGCGGACCGATCGATCTCTCGGGCGGCAGCTCCGCGGCGCAGGGTGACCAGGGGGTCGCTCCAGAGCAGTTGATCGCCCAAGGCAAGGTCCTCGGGATCGCGACCGCTGAAGTAGGTGGTCAGCGCAACCCGGTCATAGGGGGCGCGCGGCTCTTCGCACAAGACGGTGATCTGCCAGACCCGGTCGCCGTCGCGGTCGCGCACAGCGTCGACGAGCCGGCGCGCGACCATGCCACCGCCGATGACGACCAGCCGCCGGGGAGCGGTCGAGGTGGAACTCATACCGTTCTCCTCCATGGTGGGGAAAGTAGGTAGGGCATGTTTCGCGTTCTCGTTAGCCATGTTTCGCCCGGGTTAAAACGGATTCACTTGTCGCCGCCAGCGGCTCGGGAGAGAGGGCGAGCGCGCAGAGCTCGTCCCGGCAGCCGCCGCAGCCCGTGCCCGCACGGGTTGCCGCGGCGATCGCGGCGACATCCGCCGCGCCATTGGCGAGGCAATCCTTTAGGTCGCCGAGGGTGACCCCATTGCACCGGCAGACGACGCGTTCGTCGGCGCCCGGTTCGGGCACGCCGAACGCGGACCGGTCGAGCAGGAGCGTCAGCGGGTCGCGAGGAACTGGTGTGCGCGCGGTATAGGTCGCCAGCAGGTCGGCGGCGAGCCGCCCGGCGCCGACGCACGTGGCCCCGGCGAGGCGATCATCCGCGATGACGATCTCGACGTGCCGGCCGATGTGCGGATCGTTGACCCGGATGCTTCGCCGGCCCGGATCGTGGCCGCGGGCCGTGCCGCAGACTCCCATCGTGACGACGTCGAGGCCGGGCGCCTTGAGCCGCACGATGTCATCGCCCTTGGGTGGGACCGGATCGCTCACCCCGGCAAGCCGGGCGGCGAGGGCGCGCGCCTGGTTCCAGCCCTGGGCAACCAGGCCGCTCATCCCGTCGGGCGGCTGCGCGCAGTCCCCGATCGCGTAGACCCGGCGATCGGCCGGTGACGCGAGCGTGGCGTCAACGACGACCCCGCGCTCAACGGGCAACCCACACGCGTCGGCCAAGGTGGTGGCCGCGACCGTTCCTACGGTGAGCACCAGCAAGTCGCACGGCAACTGCTCCCCGGAGGAGAGCTGCACGGCCGCCAGCCGACCGTGCTGCAGGTGGATACCGGTTGCGGCCACCTCGGTCCGCTGGTCGACGCCCAGCGTCTGCAGTGCCGTCTGCACGACCTGTGCCGCGGTGACGTCGAGGTGTCGCTCCATGAGCGTGGCCTTGGGATGGACGATCGTGGTGCGCACCTCGCGACGGACCAGGCCGCAAGCGACCTCAAGGCCGAGAACCCCTGCCCCGAGGACGACCGCTGACCGAGCGTTAAGGGTCGCCGCGGCGATTGCCCGGGCGTCGCCGATGGTGCGCAGGGCTGCGACGCCGTGAGGGAGCGGGTCGTTCGGGTCGAGACCCGCAAGCAGCGGCACGCGCGCGGCGGCCCCGGTCGCGAGGACGAGCAGGTCGTAGCGCGTGCGGGCGCCATCGCTGCGAACGACCGCCCGGTCGGCACGATCGATCGCGACTACCTGCACGCCCTGGTGCACGCGCAGCCGGGGGTGATCTGACTGGGGTAGGCCGATGGACGCGACATCCCTTGCCCCCGAAACGACTTCACTGAGGAGGACGCGGTTGTACGGTCGGCAGTCCTCGGCGCCGAACTGATCGATCTCGAACCGGTCGCGGGTATCGAGCGTCAGCAGCTCGCTCGTGAATCGCGAGCCGACCATCCCATTGCCGACGACGACGAGGCGGGTCATGCCGTCGCCCCCACTCGTTCACCAAAGTCCGCATCGACCGCGTGGATGTCCACGGCGCACACCTTGAAGTCCGGCATGCCGCAGACTGGGTCGGTGGCATCGCTGGTCACCCGGTTGACGCTTGCGGGGCCGCCCCAGTGGAAGGGCATAAAGACCGTGTCGGGTCGGATGTCTGGCGTCACCCGGACGCGTCCGTATGCCGCGCCGCGCGCGCTCTCGATGCGAACGATGCCGTCCATCACGACGCCCAGCCGGTCGGCCAACAAGGGGTGTATCTCGACGACGGGATCGGTTGCGGCAGCGTTCAGCTCGGGGACCCTTCGGGTCTGGGCGCCGGACTGGTAGTGCTGCAGCACGCGACCGGTGACGAGGTAGATGGGTGCCTTCGGGCGGACGCCGTCCGCGGGCCCGTGGTGGGTGACCGGGACGAGTCGGGCCCGTCCATCGGAGGTGGCGAACCGGTCGAGGAACGGCCGCGGAGTGCCGGTCACCGGATGGTCGCCAGGGCTGGGCTGCTCGCGGATTTCGGCAGTCGCCGGAGCCGGCCAGTAGGTACCTATACCCGCTGCCTCGGCGGCGTCGAGCCCGGCATGCGAGGTGCCGCTGTAGTCGGCGGGGCCGCCGGAACTCACGCGCGCCAATTCGTCATACACCTGCGCCGGGTCCGTTGGCCACGAGCCGGGCGCGTCCAGGCGACGCGCGAGTTCCGCCCAGATCCAAAGTTCGGACCGGACGTGCTCCGGTGGCTCGATTGCCTTGCGGCGCCGCAGGATCCGACCCTCCAGGTTGGTCATCGTGCCCTCCTCCTCGGCCCACTGCGTCACGGGGAGGACCACGTCGGCGAGCGCTGCGGTCTCCGACGGGACGAAGTCACACACGACGAGCAGGTCCAGGCTGCGGAGCCGCTCGACGATCCGCTCGGAGTTCGGCCCGGAGACAGCGAGATTGCTGCCGTGCACGAACAACCCAAGCGGGCCATCCGATGACCCGAGCCGGTGCAGCAACTCCAATGCAGGCACGCCGCGACCGGGCAGGTCCTCGGGCTCGATCCCCCAGACCGTCGCGACGTGAGCGCGCGCATCTGGGTCGTCGATCGAGCGGTAGCCGGGCAGCTGATCGGCCTTTTGGCCGTGCTCACGACCTCCCTGGCCGTTGCCCTGCCCGGTCAAACAGCCGTAGCCACTGCCACGTCGCCCCGGAAGGCCCAGGGCCAGAGCGATATTGATCGCCGCCGTGACCGTCGCCGTCCCCTGAGTCGACTGCTCGGCTCCCCGGCCGGTGAGGATGAACGCCCCCGCGCCGCCGCGGTGGGGCGCCGCCGCGGCGAGGCGTCGGGCCGTCTGCCGCACGACGGGTGCCGGTATGCCGCTGATCTGCTCCACGCGCTCCGGCCACCAGGCGGTCACGGACTCCGCCACAGCGGGGAATCCCGTCGTGCGCGCGGCGAGGTAGTCGCCGTCGATGTGATGCTCGGCGATCAACACGTGCAGGATGCCGAGAAGCAGCGCCGCGTCGGTTCCCGGAACGGGAGCTAGATGATCGACCGGGCGCGCGACCAGTGCCGCGGTTGCCGAGCGGCGTGGGTCGACGACGAGCAGACCCCCTCGACGGCGGACCGGGTCAAGGTGGCGGACGAAGGGAGGCATGGTCTCGG
>NZ_JBAOHM010000002.1:0-13928 GCF_037045025.1 Nostocoides sp.
TTGCAGAAACTTCTTGACCGGGGTGGTGCGGGGCCCATTTGTCGAGATACAGCGGACTTTTTCAACCGGCGAATGCCGCCTTTCCACACCGGACTGATAGACATTCATGACCAGCGGCCGGATGGGCAGCTCAAGGCCCTGTCAGACTGGCGGGGTGGTTGGCGATGACCGGGGAGGACAACGGTGAAGGCGTCCGACCTCGAGCGAGAACAGGTCCTCGACTACTTCGCGGCCCAGATGGCCGACGACCCCGTGGTGCATTTGGAGAAGGTCGCGGTCGAGCGGGTCGGCTCGGTGCTGCACGACATCTGGGACGTGCACTGCAGCGGCAGTCGTTGGTGGGCGATCAGCAACTCGCTCAACTACTACTCGCAGGACGACTTCACCAGCCGCGACGTCGCGCTCACGTTTCACGTCGGGCTCATGGTTCGCATCGCCAGCCGAGAGGAGCGCCCGATCACCGATGAGGCTGCGGGACTACTTCCTCGAGCGTGGCGCCTGTGGGAGCAGGCGGTCGAGTCCCTCGACGGCGCACGCGAGGCCGAGGACTTCCAGGCGGTCGGGGTGCGACTGCGCGAGGCGATGGTCACCTACGCCGGCGAAGTTGCCGACGACTCGCTCATACCCGAAGGTGGCGACGCCCCCAAGGCGGCTGACGTCGTGGGCTGGACCAACCTGCTGATCTCTGATCAAGCCGAGGGTCCTTCCAGCAAGCAGCTGCGCTCGTACAGCACCAAGCTCACACGTGAGACGTGGGACTACGTCAACTGGCTGACCCACGCCAAGAACGCGATCGCCAACGACGCGCACATCGGAGTCGCGGTGGTGAGCCATTTCCTATCGGTGATCACCGCCATGTGCCTGCGGGCGGCAACGGGCGCGAGGAGCCGGTGCGCGAGCTGTGGCTCTTACCGAATGGTCCCGGTGCCTGCATCCGCTGCGGCTGGGGCGACCCGGACTACGTGACGCCGGCCTCTCGGGAGCTGACCGAGGAGGAGCTTGCCGCCCGACTGGCGGAACCGTGCGTGCCCAGCTCCGACATCTCCACGTTCATGTCACCGGACGACTACCGCTAGACACCGGTTCCTGTCGACCGCCCAGGCGCTTGCCGGTGACCGGACACGGGATGAGCTCTCCCCTGAGAGCCTCGCTCACAGTTTGACGAGCGCCGCCGATCGAGGGCCTGAGGGTGCGCGCCACGTCAGCGCCCCGCCTCCCCTTCCGTGTCTGCCTCGACAGCCGCAGGCGTACGACTAATTGGGCGGCGCAAGTCGGACGGTTTTTCCGTACGGTTCGCGGCCCTGCTGGCCTACCGTCGAGACCATGACCGAGAACGCCACCGTTCACTTGCCCGACGACCACCTCGAGGTCCGCGACCTGTCGTACGACTTCACGCGGACGCGCCAGATGTACGACCTGTTCAAGCAGTCTCTTTTCGATCCCGGCTTTGACTCTCCCGGCGACGCGCCGCCGCCGGATCGCCTCGAGCTCTACATGAAGAGCCGCGCGCGCGGCGCCGGCTACGTGGCGGACTTCGTCTACACGTCGCGAGACCTCCCGGTCCGGGTCTACGGGATCCTGATCAACCGCGGCCGCGGTCTGGAAGTTGCGGAACTCGAGCTCTTCAAGCTGACCTGGCGATACGAGGACGGCAGCGACGAGGACCGCGCTGCAACCGACCACGATCGCGGCGCTGAACCGGGCCAGCTCATCACGAGCGATCTCCTTCGCCGCATCCCTCTTGGCAAGATCGTCGCTCGCGCTCAGGCGACTCTCGCCCAAGACGACTGGCGTAGCGAGGGCGTCACCCAGCTCGGCCTCGATGGCCGGCGAGACATCCCGGTAGAGGATCTCCTGCCCGAGGAACTCAGCGCATTGGAGACTGCGACGAGCTCCGCGGCAGGCAAGCGCCGCGGCCGACCAGGCCTACCGGACACGCTGCTCGAGGACGTAGCGCGCGCGTACCTCGAGGAAGCCGCCAACGGGCCGGGGCTAACGGGTCGGCTCGCCACGAAGTTCGGGCGCCCCGAGCCGACCGTGCGGGACTGGATCGGCACCGCACGACGGCGCGGCTTCCTCTCGCCGGGGCAGCCAGGTCGGCGCGGCGCTGGCCCGGGTCCCCGCCTCGTCGACCGCGAGGAGGGCGGCACCCAGGTCACGTGACGGGCCAGCTGGCACCCCGACGGCGAACGCCTAGGGCCGCGATTTCCTATTCATCTGCGCAGGCGAACCACCCCATGCTCTACTTCTCGCGAGCCCCAGGTGACCCGAGACGCCTGGGGCTCTTTCATGTCCAGCAGCGGCAGCACGAGCAGCTCTGCTCGGCGGGCCCGGTGCCTCCGGGCGCGCTCGGGCAGCGAACGACACAGGTCCCCTTCCTGCTGTGAGGACGGGGATCTGTGTCGGTGGTCGGTCTGCTAGTACAGGGTCACTGGGTCAGCACCTGGGCCTCCCCGATGCGGATCGGGAGGGGCTCGGTGGCCAGGTCGAACTCGATGGTTCCGGACTGGCCGCCACCGGTCCACTCGACCACCCAGTGGCTCGTCGCGGTGACCTGGTACGCACCCTCGGGCTGGTCGGTCGACATCTTCGCGTAGCGGTGCCCGCAGGTCGGGGAGTCCTGCTTCCCGTAGTGATCGGCGTACGGCGTCCCCTTCCCGGCGCAGGTCACCTTGGTGCCGTCACCCATATTCCACACGATGCTGGAGACGCTGGCGGTCGCGCTGACCGAGACCGTGCCCTCGCTGGCTGAGGCGGTGATCGGGCCGAACGTGTCGCCAGTCGGGCTGTCCACCCACATCCACACCGGCAGACCGACGAGACCGACCCGGTTGGGGCCCGACTCGGGGACGATCCCGATCGTGATCGGATCCAGGTCCATCGAGGCGATCGCTCGGTTCGCAAGGACCACCGGGTCGATCGTCACCGTGCCGTTCTCGATCCACATCAGCTCCCACGAGGACCCCGGCGGCGGGAAGTAGCAGACGTGCCAGGCGCCGTCCTCCTCGGTCTGACCAGGCGGTGGCTCGGTCTCATCCGCCGGGTAGGCCTCCCCCACATAGCACCCATGAGCACTACTCCACACCGACCCGTCCGGTCCGGTGCATGGGATCTCGTTGCCCGCGTACGAGCAGGTTGACGAACCTCCACCGCCGTTGTCGCCGCCGCCTCCGGGATCGCCGCCGCCGTCCGAACAGTCAAGCTCAAACTGGCCTGTCTCCGGGTTGTAGACCTCGACGCACTCCGCACTTGCGCTCGACGCGGTGAACAACACGACAACCAGCGACGCCGCGACCGTCAGCGCGAGAGCGAGGAGCCGCCTCAGCATGACTGATCCCATTTGATGTCGGACTTGGAAACCTTCCACGCTCCCTTGTCCTTGACCAGGGTGTACTCGACGGGAAGGGGGTTGCCCAGCGGATCCCCGTTAGGGTCCGTGTGCTTGATGCTCTTGCCGTCCTTGTTGCGCTCGACTACGTCGGTTCGGTCCTCGCAGTCGGTGATGATGATCATCGAGTCGGTGCGGCGCCGCGGTTCGTCGAGGGTGTGGCCGTACTGGCCCGTGACCTTGATCTCGTACCGCTCCAGATCCGCGACGGCGGCCTGAATCTGGAGGAACTCGTCGCCCGTTGCGACCTTGTTCAGACGCTTGAAGTCGATCGTGGCGGCTCGGTAGAAGTCGTCGCGCACCTTCAGGTACCCGGTCAGCTGAGCTGCCGCCTTCTCCTCGGGAGTCTGCGGCGTCGGCGCAGTGCTCGTCGGGGTCGAGCTGGGCGTTGCGGTCGGGGTGTCCTCGGCCTCGGGGTCGGTGCCGTCGTCCGAGCAGCCCGTGAGGGTGAGGGCGAGGGCGAGGGCCACTCCCCCGAGTGCGGAGTGGTGCTTCCTCATGCGGGGTCTCCTCCTGTGTTGGGCGGCGCCATGACTGATCGCTGGCTGACGTCGGTGGCGATGTGCTCGCGGTGTTCTTCGGCGGCGTCGACGAGCTCGGCCAGCGAGCCGTTGTCGGCGGGGTCGATGCCGAATCGCTTGTCGGCGTCGTAGAGGGTGCGGATGGTGTCGCGGACGAAGACGGCTCTGGCGACGCGTCGCGCGTCGAGGTCGGGGCGGTCGCCGCCGGCCGCGACGTAGCGGCCGGTGAGCTCCTGGTTGAAGGTGGTCATGTGCTGGTGCTCCCTTCCCGAGTCAGCTCGCGAGCCAGCCGTGGGTACTGATGATGGTCTTCGTGCGCTCCGACAGTTCCATGGGGGCGTCGCCGTCGTCGGACCGGTTGCAGATCTCCTCGCGGAGGATCCGGTCGGCCTCGAGCTGGTCGCCCTCGGCCTTCATGACGTGGGCCAGGCACAGGCGGGTGCTCTCGCCGTCAGGGTCGGCCCGGTTGGCGACGTAGGCGGCGGAGCGGGCCTTGACCAGGTCGCCTGCGGCGAGAGCCTCGGTGACGACGATGAGGGCGACGTCGGCGATCCAGCCAGAAGCCATGAGGTCGACGCGGTCGGGCTCGTTGACGAGCCAAGACCATCCCTCTTCACGCAGCTGGCTGAACGGCTTCGCCTCGCCGACCAGCTCGAGCGCGGTGCAGAGGTCGGCGACGCCTTCCGCGCCGCCGCGGGCCTGCCCGCGCTTGCGCAGTCGGAGGAAGAGGTGGAGGTCGACCAGGAGGCCGTCGTCGACCTGGTAGACGTTGACGCCGCGGAGCTTGGTGGCAGGGGCCTTGTCGGCGTGGGGCAGGTGGGGCTCTCCAGTTGTGGGGTTGGTGCCCAGCCATTCGCGGACGGTGTTGGTGTAGTCGCGCACCTTGCCGGGGGTGATCCCGAATGCCTCGCCGATCTCCTCGCGGGTGGCTCCGTGTTTGCGGTGCAGGGCCAAGTACGCGAGGAGCTCGGTGAAGTAGGGCTTGCGCTTGGCCAGGGCCTTGCCGTGGGTGCGCGCGGTGACCGGACCGAGCAGGCTGAACCGTGGACGGTCGCTGTTGGCCGAGAACCAGTCGGCGATGTCCTGGTCGAGAGTGGGGTCGCTCTGCTCGACCTCGGCTCGGACGTGCTCGGGCACCTTCGGCGCCAGCGTCTCGAGGTCCTCCTGCACGATCGCGCTCTGACGGATGTAGTCCTCGTCGTCGCCCTCCAGGAGGGAGGACAGCGGCTCGTCGACGGTGTCCGCGGGGGTGTTGCGCGGCAGGGTGTACTCGCGGCGCAGTGCCCCGGACTGGTCGGTGTAGGCCTCCCAGCCGTCGGTGACGGTCTCGTCGACCGGCACGGGGACGTCCTCGGCGACCTCGCTCTGTGCGTAGACCAGGGCGCAGCCGCGGGCTTCGTCGCTGGTGAGGCCGACGGCGATGAGGTTGAGGCCGGCGTGCTCGAGGACGACGCGGCCGGTGTTCGTCATGTGCAGGACGGCGCCCGGTGTGTTGGGGCGCTCGCCGGCGACGACGATGGAGGTGGCGGACTGCCCGACGTGGTTGGTGACCAGCTGCAGCAGCTGCTCAAGGTCCTCGGGGTCTCCGGCCGCCGCGTCGAGCAACAGCATCCGGGCGGGCCAGGTGTCGTCGTCGACGCTGCCGGTGCGCGCCGTGGACGCGTCGGTGTCATGTCGCTTCGCCCGGTCGATCGTGGTGACGGCGGCCGCGAGGGCCTCCGCGGTCGCGGGTGACCCGGCTGATCCGGTCGGGTAGTAGCTGATCCGCTCGTCCATGGCGACGGCTTCCTCAGCCACGCCGATGCAGTCGACCTGGACGCGGCGCGACCATGGGTTGACGGCGAGCTGCGCGGCGAGGTGGCGGGCGAAGTCCCGGCCGTAGGTCGGGTCGCCGCTAATGGTGAGTGTGGACAGCTCCTCGCAATTGAGCAGCCACGTCTCCCCTGTGTCGCTCATGCCGATGGTGGCCAGTAGCGGGTACGGCGGCTCGACGTTGCCGGTGTCGGGGCCGAGCTCGTCGACGGCGGTGTCCGTGCTGACCTGCCAGTGGGTCTGGTCCGGGCTGCCCACCCAGGGCGCCGGGACTGCGGCCGGCGCGCTCAGGTGCAGGGTCAACTTGCCGTGCCCGAGCTCCACGGCAGCGAGCGGCGGCATCGTGGTGCCCCGCGCGCCGACGGCGGCCGCGAGTCGGCGCAGCGCCTCGTCCGCGAACTCCACGGTCGCCGCGGCCGCGGCACCGGTGGCGTTCAGGGTCATCTCGACCGGCGCGAGCTCCGAAGGCGGCGCGGCGATCGCGCGGCCGGGCGTCCGGTTCCGGTAGCCGGCGCGGCGGCGGGACCGCAGGGCCATGAGCAGCGCCCCGGACAGCAGGACGCCCCCGCCGGTCAGACCGGCGAGGACCCACGGCGCGTCGAGGATCGAGTCGTCAGCGTCGTCGACCTGGTCGACGTCGGCGGCCGGCGACGCCGGCGCCTCGGCTTGGGGCGGCGCGTCGGGCACGGCCGTCTCGGGTACCTCGGGCACCTCAGGCTCGTGGGCGACCGGCGGCTCCTCCTCGGCCGGCGGCTCGACGGGCCGCTGGTCCTCGGGGCTCGCGGGCGTCTCGGGCTCGACGTCGCGCGGCTGCTGGTGCGGGGGGTCGTCGTGACTGCCCCCCTGCTCGGCGTCGGGGATGTTGAGCTTCCAGCCGACGTCGATGACGTCGGGGTCGGTCAGCTGGGCCCCGCCGGGCTGGGTGATGCCGGTGGAGGCCCGGTATATCTCGGGCCAGCGGTCGGCGTCGCCGAGCTGCTCTTGGGCGATCTCGCTGAGGGTGTCGGTGGACTGCACCGTGTAGTCGTGCGCCGGTGCCCCGCCGTTGACCGCGGGCAGCTTGAGAACCCAACCGGGCTCGAGGAAGCTCGGCTGCGCGCCGAGGAGGTCGCGGTTGAGTTCGACGAGCTCCTTGTAGCGGGCACCGTCGCCGAAGTGGTTCTCGGCGATCGACCACAGGCTCTCCCCCGGCTTCACAGCGTGGTCGACGGTTTTGCGCTGGCGCTCCTGCTTCGTCTCGACCTTGAGGTCCTGCTGGGCGGGTGCCTGGTCGGCGGCACCGGCGTTGACGTGTCCCACCGTCACCGGCGCCGCGGCGGCCGTGGTGATCGTGGCTGGCTGGGCGGCGATGGGCGCGGCGAAGAACAGCAGAGCGGCGAGGCCGATGAGGCCGCGTGCTGCGGCCTGCGGCCGGCCCAGGCCCGGCAGCTGGGGCGCCTGGACCTTGCGGAGCCGTGCGATGGCCTCCACGACCAGGCTCAGCGCCATGAAGGCCCACGCGACCCAGCCGATCACCTTGAACAGGCCGAGGACGAGGGTGCCGTCGTCGGGCGCCATGAGCGCGTTCTTGATGCCGTCCAGGGTCGGGACGTGGTCCGGGATTGGGCTGGCACCGATCGCGAGGAATAGTGCGGGCAGCCCGAGGACGATGCCGAGTACGGCGACCGAGGCTGCGAGGCCGGTGAGCCGCTGGCCCAGGGTGGGATGGGTGGGCGTGGTCATCTCTCGATGCCTCCTTCGGCGCGGATGAGCCGCGCGGACGCCTCCCCGGTGACCTGCATCGTGTCCAGGCCGATGATCCCGAGGAACTTGCTGGTGTATGTGTCGGTGGTGGTGACGATCAGGGTGTCGCCGTCGACGACGCGGACGGTTCCCTCCACGCCGGCGGCGCGGAGATAGTCCATGGCGGCCGTCTTGGCGGCGGTGAGGTCGACGTGGAGGTCCTCGCCGCGGACTGCGGTCGAGCCCTGAACCTCCTGGGCGCCGGTGCGGGCGGCCTGGGCGGCAGCGCTGCGGGCTTGCTGCTGGGTGTGGACCTTGCCGCCGAGGTCGACGGCCATCCCGACGAGGATGATCATCGCCAGTGCTGCGGTGGCGAACCAGACGCTGATGGAGCCGCGCTCATCGCGCGAGCGCCGCGTCGTGAGACTGCGGATGCGGGCGGTCATGATCGGCGCTCCCGGTAGGCGTCGACGGGGCTGCTGGCGGTGGCGGTGATCGTCCGGGTGCCGGGCAGGCCGGGGATGCTCAGGTCCGCCACGTCTACCTTGCAGGTCACGGTGGCGGTGACCTGGGCGGTGGTTCCCAGCGGGGCGTTGAAGGCCGCAGCGTTGATCGTGATGTTGGTGGTCGTGCACTGCAGGCCTTGGTCGTGCAGGCTGCTGGTGGCCGCGGACTTGCCGGAGGTGATGGCCTCGCTCTGAGTTCGCTCGATGGAGGCCGCTCGTGCTGCCTCGTAGGCGGCTGCGTCCACGGACTGCCTGGCGATCTCCACGCGGCCGCCGAGGATGATCATCGCCACGAACAGGCCGAAGGCCGGGACGCCGATCGCGGCCTCGATGGCCACCGACCCGCGCTCGTCCCGGCGCCGGCGGCGTGCGCTGGTCCGCCTCGTGTGCCTGGTCATTCGGTGAGCCTCTCGACCGGGACGCTGGCGCTCTGGGTGACGGTCACGTGCCAGCCGGGGATGACGCTCATGGACTTGCCCGTGACGGTGATCGTGGCGGTGGTCGTGGTCCGTGATCCGGAGACGCTGGTGGAGGTCATCACGTCGGAGCCTCCGGCGTCGTGGAGGAACGTGTTCGCCGTGGCCACACCGGCGTCGCGGGTGCCGGTCTCGCTGCCTGCCTCACGGGCGCCCTCCTGCGCGGCCGCGAGCGCTACCTGCTTCGCGTGGTAGTAAAGGGCGCCTTGGAGGCCGAGGAACATCAGCAGGAACAGCGCGGGCATCAGGAAGACCATCTGGATGGTCACCGACCCGCGCTCGTCCCGGCTGCGGCGGTGGAGGCTGGCGAACATGGCGGCCTACTTGATCTTGGCGGACTCGCTGGTCACGAAGAACTTGATGGCCGCGACGACGATGCCGACGATGACGATCACGGCGCCGGCCCACAGGACCTGCTCGATCGTGACGGAGCCGCGCTCGTCGCGCTGCCTGGTGACGCGGCCCTCGAGGGAGGCGAGCAAGGTCAGCGCCGACATCTGGAGGGCGATGAAGAGCTTCAACATCGGGGTTCTTCCTTCCTGGTTGTTCGGTTTGCGGTCTGGGTGACCCTGGTTCTTTGGGGTCGGTGTTAGGTCGGTCAGGTGGTGAAGCGGAGCAGGGAGGGGGTGACGAGGATCGCCATGAAGACGATGCCGAGCAGGCTGGCTGGGATGTACATGCGCTCGGAGGTGGCGTTGGCCCTGCCGACCTCGGCGCTGAGCATCGCCGAGCGAAGTGCGGCGGCGCGGGCCCGGAGGTTGTTGTAGATCTGGGCTCCGTCCTGGCCGGACTGCTGCATGATGTCGGCGAGGTCATCGAGCTCGGGGACGGCGAGCTCGTCGGCGAGACCGTGCAGGGAGTCCCAGGGTGCGCGGGTCATGTAGCGGGCGCGGCGCAGCTCGCTCTCGATCCGCTTGAAGACCCACTTGTCGCCGACCTCGGCTGCCGAGCGCAGCGCCTGCTGGCCGCTGGATCCGTCGCGGACGCCGGTGGCCACCATGTCGATGTAGGCGCCCAAGGCTCGGCTGAACTCGATGCGGGCCTTCTTGGCGTCGTCAGCAGCGTTGTAGTTGGGCATGAACCAGAACAGGGCGGCCAGCGCCAGCGAGCCGAGCGTCGGGATGGCGAACGGCAGCGGCAGGCCGATCAGCATGAAGAAGGCGGCCAGCAGGGGCGGCATGATCAGGCCGAGCAGTGCCCAGACGACCTTCTCGCCGTAGAACCGGGTCTCACTGATCTGCAGGATGGCCAGGTCCTTGCGAGGTGTGTGGGCCCAGGCGCCGCCGGGCAGGTTCTTCATCGCCCACAAGCCGATCCGATCGACCGCCGAGCCGGTGCCGGCGTCGACGTCGAGGCTGGGAGTGTTGCGGCGGGGTACGACGTGGTCAGGTGAGAGACGGTCCAGCGCGTCGACCAGGTCGGGGTCGGAGGGCGCGAGGCGCCATACGAGCAGGGCGAGGGCCAGCCCGATGAGGGTGCCGCTGGCGAGCGCGATCTGCAGGCCGGTCATGCGAGTGCTCCTTCCTTCTCGCCCGGTGCCGTGCGCTGGGCGGCGCGGTGCGCGTTGCGGGCCTGGAGGTCGAGGAACCGCGGGAGGGGCTTGGCGACGGCCATCCGGCGCATCCACAGCAGCGTGGCCACGTAGGCCGAGAGCAGGACGGCGAGGATGACCTGGCCCAGCGGGGACCCGTAGGGCTCGATGTAGTCGCCGGTGAAGGCGAGCATGCCGAGCACACCGAGGGTGATGACGGTGACGGTGCGGGCAGTGGTGCGGGGCTTGGCCTGGTCGGCGGCGATTTGGCGGCGGGCGCGCACGTCGGAGGCGACGGTCTCGGCGAGGGCGTCCAACGCCTTCGACAGTCCGGCCTGGCCGCGGCCGCTGGCGGCAAGGATCAGCTGGCTGGCCACGACGTCGCCGGTGGAGTCGTTGAGGTCCTCGGCGAAGGCGCGCAGCACGTCCTCGGTGCTGGCGGTGTTGTTCCACAACCGGGAGACCATCAGGCCGACCTCGCGCTCGATCGGCGCCGGCGCGGACTGCAGGGACTTGATGAGCGCCGAGCGCAGGGACTGGCCGGCGGTCAGCTTGCCGGACAGGGACCGAGTCCACTCCTCGAGCGCCTCGAGCTTCTCGATGCTCGCGGCCGCCGGCGGAGGCGTCAGCAACAGCGGGATACCGATGATCCCGGCCGGGACGAGCACGATCGCGATCACCCAGCCGGTCACCAGCGCGACCAGGAGGCCGGCAACGGCACCGCCGACCATCAGCATCCGGGTGCGGCGGTCGAGCCGGACGAACCAGTTCCCCAGCCGCCCGAACGGGGTGACGGTCCGGGCGGGCCGCGGCGGCTTGGGCGGCGCGGGGATCAGCGCGTAGCCCATCCCGATCAGGCCGATGACGATGAGCGCACCGAAGACGGCGGGCAGGAACGCGGTGCTCATGACGTGGCCACCCCCGGGTTGGCCTGGGACTCGGCCTTGTACGCCTCGAGGTCGAACCCGTGCCGCGCCAGCTCCTGGGCGAGGAAGTTGTCGAGCTTGCCGGTCGCGACGGCCTGGCCGAGCTGGTTGGGGGCGAAGATCGGGGTGGTGGCGTATCCCCTGGCGGCGTCGATGCTGGGCTGGACGACCAGGACCTCCTCGACCCAGCGCTGCTTGCGGAAGGTCCCGTCGGGATTGGCGACGACCTCCGAGCGCAGGTACATCACGATGTCGATCGCGGCGGCCAGCTTGCTGATCGCCAGCTCGCGGGTGACCTGGGGGCCCTTCTCCATGGCGCAGGAGACGAGCTTCTCGATGGTGTGCTCGGCGCTGCGGGCGTGGGTGGTGCTGATCGAGCCCGGCCCGGACTCCATGGCCTTGAGCATGTTCCAGACCTCGGGGCCGCGGACCTCGCCGACGATCTGGCGGGCGAGGTTGAACCGGAAGGAGTGGTGGATGGCCTCCTCGAGGCTGAACTCACCGGCCTGGCGGCCGTCGATGCCGACCTCGCCGGATCCGGGGCGGTGCTCCCAGGCGTGGACGATCTTGTGGCGGTCGACGAGCTCGTGCAGGTGCAGCTCGAACTCGGTCTCGAAGGTGCCGATCATCTCCCAGGGTGGGATGCACGAGCACAGGGCGCGGACCCAGGTGGTCTTGCCGCTGCCTTGGACCCCGGAGACGACGATGCTCTTGCCCGCGCGCACGCAGGTTGCGACGAAGTCGGCCAGGACCGCGCTGCACGCCTTGCGGTCGTAGACCATCTCGTCCATCGACACCTCGCGCATGCTGTGTCGGCGGATCACGACGGAGGTGTAGGCCATCACCCAGGAGCCGGCCGCGAGCCGCGCTCCCCCGGGCAGCCGGAGGTCCAGGTGCGGCCGGGCCTCGGTGAAGGGCCGGTTCTGCCGTGCGCCGAGGTCGGAGAGGAACTCGCGCAGCTCGTCCTCGGAGTCGGCGATCGGGGCGGCCTCGACCAGGGTGCCGTCGACCAGCTCCAGCCACACCGAGCAGAGCGGGCCGCGGGCGATGACGATGATGTTCTCGACGTCCTCGCGCTCGACCAGGGGCTGCAGGCGGCCGAGTCCGAACAGGGCGGCGTGGAGGGCGGACTTGAGTGCCTTCTCGTGGTCCTTCGTCCACGGCGGCCGGCCGGTGGAGACCAGCGTCTCGGCCTCGGATTTGATGAGGTCCTCGATGACGTCGAGGCCCATCTGCTCGCGGTCCTCCTCGGTGACCCGGCCACCTTCCTTGTCGAGCCGGGCGGTCAGTCGCGACGGAGATCTCGGCGCGGTACTGCGCGATCAGCTCCCAGTCCAGCTCGACTTCGCCATCCGTGCCGCGGGTGTCGTGGTGCTCCTCCGGTGCGGGCGCCACAAGCGGGCGCAGGCTGAACTCCGAGCGGGCGCGGCCAGGCAGCTGGCCCTCGCCTTCGCTGGTCCAGGCGCCGGCGAAGATCGGCAGCGAGGTCGGGTCGTGGTCCTCGACGACCGGCGGCGGGGGCGGCGGGGTGCCGTTGGTGCCGCGGGCGAAGGGCGAGGTCGGCTCGCGGTTCGCGGCATGGCGGGCCTCCAGCCACTCGTCGGCGCGCAGCGGGTCGCGGCCGTTGGTCTCCGGGTGGTGTCCGTTGGTGCTCATGCGTGGCCTCCGTTCGTGGGAGCGAGGGCGGCCTGGTTGGCGCCGAGGATGGACTGGATGGCGGCGGTGCTGCCCCGGTAGCCGCGCAGCAGCCCGGAGGACTCGAACTTGCGGGGCTTGCGCGCGCCGTGGGAGTAGACCTCGGCCACCTCGGGCTCCCAGTCCACGGAGGCGACCACGGGGATCTGGAGGGCCTTGGCGATGTGGCGTGCGGTGTAGGGCCGGACTCGGGCGCCGGTGGGAAGCGTGGGCCAGCGTCGCTCCTCGTCGACGAGGAATCCCCCGAGACGGGAGAGCCCACCGACCGCGGCGAACTGTGCCCGCAGGGTCTTGGCCCAGCTGGTGGCACCGGCCAGGGCCGGCAGCGAGCTGCGGGTGACGAGCAGGGTCAGGTCGGAGCCGGCGATCAGCGGCTGGGGCCAGCCGGCGAGGCCGAGTCGTCCGGCGTCGATGATGACGTCCTGGCCGTTGCGGTCGAGGGCGCGCAGTTGCTCGGTGAGCGGTTCCCACAGGGGCAACAGGCTGGGGGCCTGCTCGTGGGCGCGGATGCCGGGTAGGAACCAAGCAGACCGCTCGGCCGGCGCCTCGGGGTCCAGCAGCAGCGTCTCGCGGGGCAGTGCGTCCGCCAGCGTTCCCTCGCGCAGGGACAGGGCGAGGTTGATCAGGCCGCCGGTCGGCTCCTGGGTGCCGTGGAAGTAGCCGGCGAAGACCGAGGAGGATCCGGTCGGGTCGGCGTCGACCAGGAGCACGGGTCGGTGCCAGTTGAGGGTGAGCCCGAGCGCCGTGGTGGACACGCCGGGCGAACCGCTCGCGGAGGCCAGGACGATCACCGCCATGCCTCAGCGCTCCCGGGCGTCCAGGACGAGTGCGACCCGTCCGGTGGCAGCCCGGGCAGCCAGTTCGGCCGCCTCGGCTTCGGGCAACGAGACGTCGACGACGGTCTCGCCCGTCTCCTCGACCCGGTTAACACCAACGACGGTCGCCTCGATGGTGACCGGGTCTTCGTCGGTGATCTCGCCCTGGTCGCCGGGCGTGGTGACGATCCGGACGACGTCGCCGCCGTAGAGCGGCTCTGACGGCATCTGCGCGGGAGTAAGGCTGATGCCCACCAGGGACTCTCCCTCCCCTGGCACCAGGTTGTCGGTGACTGCCTGCGCGTTGAGCAGGGTGCCGGCCCACAGGTCGACGGCAGCGCGGCTGCCCTCGAGCTCGGCCTTCTGGCTGCCGGGGACCGGGGTCAACGCCGGGTCGACGCTGACCCGCACGACGGCGAGGTCGCCGGCCTCGATGGTCTCGCCACGCTTGATGTCGTTGCTGACGACCAGGACCTCTTGGGTGTCGTTAACCGAGGTGAACGCGAACGCGGTCCCCAGGCCGCCGGCAGCGACAA
>NZ_JBAOHM010000003.1:0-427628 GCF_037045025.1 Nostocoides sp.
GTGGCGCAGGGATTCGAACCCTGGGTGGAGTTGCCCCCACACGCGCTTTCGAGGCGCGCTCCTTAGGCCGCTCGGACACGCCACCGCCGAGCAGGGTACTAGAGTCGGTGGGCCTCGAAGAAATCGGTTAGCAGCGCGGCGCACTCGGCCTCGCGGATCCCGCCGACCACCTCGGCCCGGTGGGTGGCTCGCCGGTCGCGGGGGATGTCCCACACCGAGCCGCACGCGCCGAGCTTGGGGTCCCACGCGCCGAAAACCACCCGGTCGACCCGGGCGAGCATGAGCGCGCCCGCGCACATCGGACACGGCTCCAACGTCACCGCCAGCGTGCACCCGGCCAACCGCCACGAGCCGGTATGCCGCGCCGCCTCGCGCAGCGCCACCACCTCCGCGTGCCCCGCCGGATCGCCCTCGGCCTCACGGACATTCCAGCCCGTGCCCACCACCGCGCCGCCAGCGTCGACCACCACCGCGCCCACGGGCACATCGCCCGTGGCGAGGCACGCGCGGGCCGCGATCAGCGCGCGGCCGACCCAAGCGGCATACGGATCACGGGGTGGCACCCGGCCAGTCTGCCGCCTCGCCCGGCTCGGCGAGCACCGGATAGGTTGCCGGTATGCGCGTCCTGACCGCCGACCATCCGCTGATCCAGCACAAACTCACGTATCTGCGCGACAAGCGCACCGACAGCCCGACCTTCCGCCGCCTGGCCGAGGAACTGATGACGCTGCTCGCCTATGAGGCGACGCGGGAGGTGCGGACCCAGCCGTTCGAGATCGAGACCCCGGTGGCCCCGACGACCGGGATCAAGCTGGCCAAACCCAAGCCGCTCATTGTCCCGATCCTGCGCGCCGGTCTGGGCATGCTGGAGGGCATGGTCCGGATGCTGCCGAGCGCGGAGGTCGGCTTCCTCGGCATGCAGCGCAACGAGGTGACCCTGGAGGCGACGACCTATGCCAACCGCCTGCCCGATGACCTGACCGACCGGCAGGTCTTCGTGCTCGACCCGATGCTCGCCACCGGCGGCTCGATGGTCGATGCGATCCGCTTTCTCGTCGACCGCGGCGCGCGCGACATCACCCCGGTGACCCTGCTCGCGGCGCCGGAGGGAATCGCCCGGCTCGAAGCCGACCTCGCCGATGTCTCGCCGCCGATCACGCTCGTCACCGGCTCGATCGATGAAAAGCTCAACGAACTCGGCTACATCGTCCCCGGCCTTGGCGACGCCGGCGACCGGCTCTATGGCGTCGTCTGACCGGTCTTTGGGCGGCGTCAGCCGGCACCGACTGGCCTGGCTCGACAGGTAACGATTCGCACCCAACGTCCGGACACCGGCGTAACATGCGGCACACTGGCCCCAGAGGTGCTCACCCGCACCTACCCTGAGTATGCTCGCCGCCGCGCCCCGACCCACCCGCGGCCGTCCAGGAGGTTTTACCGGTGAACTCGCCCCCGATCAAGAAGATCGTCTTGTGGCTGATCGTGATCTTCTTGCTCTACGCCATCTTCACCAACCCCCGGGACGCGGCCGACATCGTGGGGACGGCGTGGAACATCATCGCCAAGGCGGTCCGGAACATCTTCGAGTTCTTCGACGCCCTCCTGCGGCGCACCTAACTCACTAAGGTCTGCCTATGGCGGTCGACGCGGAACGCCCCGGCTGGGTCGAGTACCCGCTCATCGCCGAGCCCTCCCGCGAGTTGCGGCGCAACCTCACCGCCGGTGAGGAGGTCAAGCTCAACGTCCACCAGCACGTCATGGTGTTGTGGAAGCCGGTGGCGTTGCTGCTGTTGATGAGCTTCGTGCTGATCTCGACGCTGCTGGGCAACGAGCTGCCGAGCCCGCTGTTGCTCTTCGCCTGGCTGGGGGCGCTGGGCTGGCTCGGGTGGAGCGAGCTGGAGCGACGCAACAACTGCTTCGTCGCAACCGACCAGCGGGTGCTCAAGACCGAGGGCATCATCGTGCGCAAGGTGCCGGTGATGCGCCTGGGCAAGGTCACCGACCTGCGCCTGGAGCGCTCGCTGATCGGCCGGTTGTTCAATTTCGGCACGATCACGATCGAGAGCGCCGGCCAGGACCAGTCGCTGCACGACATTCGCTTCACTCGCTATCCGACGCAGGTCTATCGCCGCCTCAACGACGCCGTGACCGGCGGCGAGATGGTCCACGTCGACACCCCGCGGCGTGGCGCCGCGGCCCGAGCGGCCAGCCAGGCCCGCAGACAGGCCCGCCGCCTGACCGGCCACCAGGTCGCCCACTACTCGCCGCCTCCCGGCACGCCGCCCGACAACCGCAGCCCGGTCCAGCGCCAAGGGCCGGACACCGACGAAATCCCCACCTACCGAGCACCGCACGTCAAGCCCATCAAGAAGCGAGGAAAGGAGCGGTCATGAGCGTGATGCGGACCAAGTCCATCGAGCAGACCATCCGTGAAGGCGATGAGCCCGAATACCAGCTCAAGAAAAAGCTCACCGCTCTCGACCTGACCGTCTTCGGTGTCGGGGTCGTCATCGGTGCCGGGATCTTCACCGTCGCCGGCCGCGCCGCCGCCGACCAGGCCGGCCCGGCCGTGATCATCTCATTCGTCATCGCTGCCGTATGCTGCGGGCTCGCCGCCCTCTGCTACGCCGAGTTCGCCTCGGCGATCCCGGTCAGCGGATCGGCATACACCTTCTCGTATGCCAGTCTCGGCGAGATCATCGCGTGGATCATCGGCTGGGACCTGCTGCTCGAGCTGTTGCTCGGGGCCAGCGTGGTCGCGCAGGGCTGGTCGGCCTACCTCGGGATCTTCCTCGACCACCTCGGAATCACGATCCCGGCGTCGATCGGCTATGGCTCGCACTTCGACCTGCCGGCCTTCCTCCTGGTCACCGTGCTGACGATCCTGGTCAGCATCGGCATCAAGGAATCGATGCGCGTCAACATGGCGCTCGTCGCGCTCAAGGTCTTCATCGTCCTGTTCGTGATCATCGCCGGGATCGGCTACATCAACCGCGACAACTACTCGCCGTTCGTGCCGCCGAGCCAGCCGAGCAAGACCGTCTCCACCATGGAGTCACCGCTGATCCAGTGGGCCTTCGGCTACACCCCGGCGCACTACGGCTGGCTCGGCGTGATGGCCGGCGCTTCCCTGGTCTTCTTCGCCTACATCGGCTTCGATGTGGTCGCCACGACCGCCGAGGAGGCCAAGAACCCGGCACGCGATCTGCCCCGCGGCATCATCGGATCACTGATCATCTGCACGATCCTCTATTGCGCCACCGCGCTGGTGCTCACCGGGATGGTCAAGTACACCGACCTGGAGGCGGCCGGTTCCCTCGCAGGGGCATTCGAGCAGGTCGGCAAGCCGGGGTATGCGACGCTGATCTCGGCGGGCGCTGTCGCGGGCCTGACCACGGTGGTCATGACGCTGATCATCGGTGCCAGCCGGGTCGTCTTTGCGATGTCGCGCGACTGGCTGTTGCCGCCCAACCTCGGCAAGGTCAACCCCAAGACCGGCACCCCGCTGAAGATCACTGCCGGCCTCGGCACGCTCATCGCGCTGACCGCCGCGTTCACGCCGGTCGGCAAGCTGGAATACATGATCAACATCGGCACGCTGTCGGCCTTCTTCCTGGTGTCTGTGGCCGTCCCGGTGCTGCGCAAGCGCCGGCCGGACTTCCACCGGCCATTCCGGGTGCCGTTCAGTCCCTTCCTGCCGTGGCTGTCGGCCGCGATCTGCGCCTATCTGATGCTGACCCTGCCGGTCGAGACCTGGCTGCGTTTCCTGATCTGGCTCGTGCTCGGCTTCGTCGTCTACTTCCTCTACGGCTACCGCAGCAGCCGCCTCGCCGGATATCCCGGCGATCCCCAGGATGGCCGCCTGCCGAGCATGACCGGCACCTAAGGACAGGACTCGGGAACAAAGCGAGCGGGGGGAACAGCCCGGATTGGGCCGCTCCCCCCGCTGTCCCAGCGAGGGCTCACAGCGCTTTGAGGATGTCCTCCACCCGCGCCTTGGCGTCACCGAAGAGCATTTGCGTGTTCTCCTTGAAGAACAGCGGGTTCTGCACACCCGCATACCCCGTCGCCATCGAGCGCTTGAACACGATCACGTCCTTGGCCTCCCAGACGTGCAGCACCGGCATACCGGCGATTGGGCTGCCCGGGTCGTCCAGGGCGGCCGGGTTGACGGTGTCGTTGGCGCCGATGACCAGGACGACGTCGGTCTCGGGGAAGTCGTCGTTGATCTCGTCCATTTCCAGGACGATGTCATAGGGCACCTTGGCCTCGGCGAGCAGCACGTTCATGTGGCCGGGCAACCGGCCGGCGACCGGGTGGATGCCGAAGCGGACGTTGACGCCCTTGGCCCGCAACACCTTGGTCAGCTCGGCGACGGCGTGCTGGGCCTGGGCGGTGGCCATGCCGTAGCCGGGGGTGATGATGACGTCCTTGGCGCCGTCGAGCAGCTCGGCGGCCCCCTCGGCCTGGATTTCGCGGTGCTCGCCGTAGTCGGTATCGGCGGCGGCCGTGCCACCCTCGACACCGAACCCGCCGGCGATCACCGAGATGAACGAGCGGTTCATCGCCTTGCACATGATGTAGGACAGGAAGGCACCGGAGGAGCCGACCAGCGCGCCGGTGATGATCAGCAGGTCGTTGCTGAGCAGGAAGCCCGCGGCGGCCGCGGCCCACCCGGAGTAGCTGTTCAGCATCGAGACGACGACCGGCATGTCGCCGCCGCCGATCGACATGACCAGGTGCCAGCCGAGGAAGAGCGCCATTAAGGTCATGACGCCGAGCAGGCTTTGCCGGGCCAGATCGTTGTCGTGCGGGATCGCCACATAGATGACGGTCATGACGATGAACGCGACGATGATCCCGAGGTTGACCATGTTGTGCGCCGGCAGCATCATCGGGGCGCTGCGGATCTTGGCCGACAACTTCAGATAGGCGACGATCGAGCCGGTCAGGGTGACCGCACCGATGAACACACCGACGAAGACCTCGACGTCGTGCACCTTCGGATAGGCGACCTCGGTCTCATAGGAGGAGTTCCAGCCGACCAGCACCGCAGCCAGACCGACGAAGCTGTGCAGCATCGCGATCAGCTCGGGCATCTGGGTCATCTCGACCCGTCTGGCGACCGTCACCCCAATGATCGCGGCGATGATCATGGCAGGGAGGATCCACGTGAGGCCGGTCAGACCCGTCTCCACGACCCCGCCATCGTTCACGCCAATGGTCGCGGCGAGGATCGTGACGACGAGGGCAATCGCCATACCGGCGATGCCGTAGCGGTTGCCCATGCGGGCCGTGTCGTGCTTGGACAGGCCCGACAGGGCGAGGATGAACAGCAGCCCGGCGACGATATAGGCGCCTTGGACGAGGGTCGATGCGATGTCCATCAGACTGCGTCCTCCCGCTTGAACATGTCGAGCATTCGGTCGGTGACGGTGAACCCGCCGAACACGTTGATCGTGGCGACCAGCACCCCGATAAACGCCAGGATCGAGACCCACAGCTTTCCGTGATGCCCCACTTGAAGCAGGGCGCCGACGACGATGATCCCGCTGATCGCATTGGTCACCGACATCAGCGGCGTATGCAGGGCGTGGTGGACATTGCCGATGACATAGAAGCCGATGACCACGGACAGCATGAACACCATGAAGTGGCCAAGGAAGGGCGGCGGCGAGAAGGCCGCGAGGAGCAGGAAGAGCAACGCCAGCGCGAGGATGATGCCGAGCCGGGTGCTTTGCGCCATCGGCTTCTTGACCGGCTTCGGCTCGGGCGCCGCAGCGGCCGGTGCCGCAGCTGGCGCCGCGGAGACCTGGACCGGCGGGGGCGGCCAGAGCAGCTCGCCGTCGCGGGCAACCGTCATACCGCGCTGGACGACATCGTCCATGTCGAGGACGAGCTGGCCGTCCTTCTCGGGGGTGAGCAGCTTCATCAGGTTGACCAGGTTGGTGCCATACAGCTGGGAGGCCTGGGTCGGCAGCCGACCGGGCAGGTCGGTGTAGCCGAGGATCTTGACGCCATTGTCCGTGACCGCGACCTCGTCGGCCTTGGCGCCGGCGACGTTGCCGCCGTTGGACGCGGCCATGTCGACGATCACCGAGCCGGGCTTCATCGAGGCGACCATCGCCTCGTCGATGATCCGCGGCGCGGGCCGGCCCGGGATCAGCGCGGTGGTGACGATGATGTCGCAGCCGGGGACGACCTCGCGATACATCTCGGTCGTGCGCTGGTTGAACTCCTCGCCCATCTCCTTGGCGTAGCCGTCGGCGGACGGGCCGGTGTCCAGGCCCTCGAGGTTGGGCCGGAGGAACTCCCCGCCCATCGACTCGACCTGGTCGGCGACCTCCTGG
Source organism: Nostocoides sp. (assembly GCF_037045025.1). Taxonomy (GTDB): domain Bacteria; phylum Actinomycetota; class Actinomycetes; order Actinomycetales; family Dermatophilaceae; genus Nostocoides_A. Next base: position 6,351 of record NZ_JBAOHM010000003.1, read on the forward strand.
CGGGCGTCAAAGGCCTTGACCACCGCGCCGAGGCTGTTGGCCGTGCCGATCGCCGCGAGCCCGGCCACGCCGGCACCGACGACGAGCACGGTCGCCGGCGGCATCTTGCCGGCGGCGGTGACCTGGCCGGTGAACATCCCGCCGTATTCGTTGGCCGCCTCGATGATCGCCCGGTAGCCGCCGAGGTTGGCCATCGAGGAGAGCACGTCGAGCGCCTGGGCGCGACTGATGCGGGGCACGGCATCCATCGCCATCGCCGTGACGCCGCGGGCACGCAGCTTCTCGACGAGGTCGGGGTTGAGCGCCGGTGCCATCAGCGACATGAGGAATTGGCCTTGCCGCAGCCGGTCCTGCTCCTCGTCGTTGGGGGCATTGATCTTGAAGACGATGTCTCCGTCATAGGCCTGCTCGGCGGGGACGACGTCGGCGCCGGCCGCGGCATACGCGCTGTCTTCGTATGCCGCGGCGTGTCCGGCGCCGCTCTCGACGGCCACGTCGTAGCCGAGTTTGATTAATTGTTCGACAGATTTCGGGGTGGCCGCCACGCGGGTTTCGCCGGGGCGGCTCTCCTTGGGCACGACGATGCGCACGGTCTTCCTCTCAGGAGATGAGCGGTTGCCACCGAACCTACCGCTCACCAGGTCATCGGCACACCTCGCCGCCACCCTTCGGCGCCACTTGGTGGCCAGTTGTGACCAAGCTATCTTGTTCTAGTTTTCCTAGAACAACTAGGATGATCGTATGCTGCTCCGCGTCGACCCGAACTCCTCGGCGGCGCTATACGACCAATTGGCCGCGTCAATCCGGGGCGCCATCGCACGCGGCGAGCTTGGCGCCGGGGAGCGCCTGCCTCCGGCCCGCGATCTCGCCGACTCGCTCAGCGTCAACATGCACACCGTCCTTCGGGCGTATGCCGCACTGCGCGACGAGGGGATCCTCCAGGTGCGCCGCGGGCGCGGGGCGGTGGTCGCCGATGTGGATTCCAGCCGCGTCGAGGTCGCCGAAGCAGTCCGCCAACTTCTCGCCGTGGGACGTCGAAACGGGATGTCCCTCAACCAAATTCACCAGGTAGTCGATGAAGGAGCGCAGTCATGACCGGCGATACCCGCCAGGCCCAACCGGGCGGCACTGGTGCGACCGGTGGCCGTCCGGCTCGACTTCGGGACATCGGCGTCCCGCTTGCCGTGCTGCTGGCCTGCACTGCCGTCACCATCGTCCTCCTGCGCCGGTGGCGGGCGGACCTGCCGAGCCCGTTGGCCACACATTTCGACGGTTCCGGGCGAGCCAACGGGTTCATGTCCTGGACCGGGAACCTGATCGCAACGCTGGGCTTCACCGTCGGCTTCCCGTTGGTCTTGCTCGCGACGTTCGCCCTCGTCGGCCGCGGCCAACTGCGCCGCTTCGGGGCCACGCTCTCCAGCGGCTTAGCCGTGTTCATCACGGTGTTGTCGTTGTCGGGCGTGCATGCCCAGCGCGGTTTGACCGATGCGCACCAGGCCCGGCTTCCGGGCGTCGGGCTCGCACTGGCGGTCGCCGCGGGTTTCGCGGCGGCCGGCCTCACGTTTTGGCTGGCACCGCCCTCGCCCGGTGGCCCCCGGCCGGCCAGCTCGGAACTGCCCCATCTGCCGCTGCGCCGGGACGAGCGCGCGGTGTGGACCAGCCACGACGCCAGCCCGATCGTCCTGGTCGCGGCCGGCGCCCTGGTGATCCTCGCGGGCGGGATCTATCTGCTCACTCACGAACTTGTCGGCAGCGGAATCACCCTCGCCGCAGCGGCGGTCGTGGCCAGCCTGACGGGGGTGCGGGTGCGGGTTGATCAGGAGGGGCTGACCTGGCGGATGGGCGTCTTCCACCGGCGAATACCCTTGTCCCACATCACCTCTGCGCGCGCGGTCAAGGTGGATCCGATGAAGTATGGCGGGTGGGGTTATCGCCTCTCCGGCAACGGCCAGGCCATCGTGACCCGCCGCGGACCCGGGCTGCGGATCACCCGCTCGGGCGCGTCCGACCTGACGATCACCGTCCCCGACGCCCAGACCGGCGCCGCGCTGCTCAACACCCTGCTCGACCGAGCCCCGACGACCGGCTGATCGCCGCGCGGTGGCGAGCAGCCGTCAGCCGGCGCGCCAGGCGACCGGGGCGATCTCGCGCTTGTCGTTGATTCCGTACTTGACGACCACCCGGTTGCTGCCGTCCGCGTTCATGACGCGCGGTCATACGCGGCCCATGTGGGCGCCCCCTTCCGGTCGCATGGCACGGCAAGCTTGCGGCCGTCCGGCGACCAGACCGGCGAAAAGGCCTGGCTGGAGTAGGTCTCTTCCCCTCGGTGCGATTCGGTGTGTTGGTCAGCCGGCGCACGCCGGTGCCGTCGGAGCGCATCAGGTAGAGGTCCCTGGTCCCGTTGGGATCTCCATGATCGAAGACGATCGTCTTGCCGTCCGGCGAGAAATCCGCGTCTTGGACGCCACCGGTTCGGGTCAACTGTTGAGCGACACCTCGGGTGCGGAGGGGGCTTGGGGGTGGCGACAGTGGGGCTGAGGAAGTCGTCTCGACGGTCGTGATGGGTTGTGCCTTTACGGTTGGCGTCAAGGGCGTGATGATGCGCTGAGGCGGGTGACCGCGGCATACCGGCTGATCGTCCTCGGCGTGGTGCCGCTCGGGCATTGACCGGCGGCGTGCTCGGGCGCAGCATGGGGGTCCACGCCCCGTTCACCGCCGCGGCGATCGGGTTGACCCTGGCGGCGTTCGTCTTTGCCTCGCGCGTCACCACCAGCCGCCTGCGGGCGGCCGAGGCCGCGCTCACACCCACCCTGGAGGCCGCCCGATGATCACCGTCCACGCCGCCGAGGCGGCCCGCTGGGACGACGTGCGCACGGTGTTCGGCAGCAAAGGCGACCCGTCGTGGTGCTTTTGCCAGTATTTCGCCGATCCGGAGTGGAACCGCGGCAAGAACGCCAACCGCGCAGCGCTCAAGAAGCAGGTGGCTGCCTGCGATCCGCCCGCCGGCCTGATCGCGTATGCCGATGACGAGCCGGTCGGGTGGGCCCAGGTCGGCCCGCGCGACCGCTTCCCGCGGCTGAACGCCCGGCACGACCCGCAGGCCGGAGAGTGGTTCCTCACCTGCTTCGTCGTTCGGGTCGGCCACCGGCGCACGGGTGTGTCCGCAGCACTGCTGGCAGCGGCGATCGACCTCGCGCGGGAGCAGGGCGCCCGGACGCTGCGGGCCCGGCCGACGGACACCTCGGCCGGCAAACGTCCCGGCTCCGACCTGTTCACCGGCGTGTTGAGCACCTTCGCGGACGCGGGCTTTAGGGAGGTGCGGCGCAACCACACCCGCGTGACGGTCGAACTCGACCTGACCTGATCGCGTGCCGGCTCAGGGGGTCCGCCGATTGGCGAGCGCCAGCCGGTGGGCGATGCCCGCGGCGATCAGGCCGGCGGCCAGCGGGACGACGAAGGCGATCCGCAGGCCGGCCCAGTCGGAGATCGCCCCGATCGCCGGCGAGGTGACCAGGAAGCCGATCCGCATCAGCCAGCCGAGAATCGCCACCCCGGTGCCGCGCGGGAAGCCGGGGAGGCGACCGGCGGCGGCATACGCGGCGGGGACGAGCGTGCCGCAGCCAAAGCCCATCAGCCCGAACCCGATCAGCGCGGGCGCCGGTCCAGCCCCGAGAATGGCCAGAAGGACACCGGCGGCGATGACCAGCCCACCAGCGCGGGCCACGACGTCGCGATCCCACCGGTCGGTCATCGGGTCGCCGAGCAGCCGGCCGACGAATTGACTCGCGAGCACCACGGTGTAGCCGAACCCGGCGATCCCCGCCGCCGCCCCGGCCTCCCGCATCATGAACAGCGTCGCCCAGCTGTTGGCGACATCCTCGATCAGCGCTCCGCAGATCGCCAGGACAACGAGCGGGATCAGCAGCCGCCACGGGCGTCCCACCGTGGAGCCCTCGTCGGCCTCGGCGTCCTGCGGCTCGGGAACCCCGCCGTCCAGCGGCGTCGACGACAGGATCGCCGACACCACCGCGACCGCCCCAAACAGGATGCCGATGACGAGGACCTGCGTCCCCACCGGGACGTCCTGCGCCGCCGCCCAGGTGCCGATCAGCCCGCCCGCGGTCGCGCCCAAGCTCCACACCGCGTGCAGCGAATTGATGATCGAGCGTCCGAACCACTCCTCGACGAGAATCCCCTGGACGTTTTGCGCCGCGTCGACAATCGCGTCGACCAACCCCGCGACGAGGAGCGCCACCGCAAAGAGTGCGACCGTGCGGCTGGACGCGGCGAGCGCGAGCACGGCGGCGAGCAGCACCGACCCGCCACCGGCAACCAGGCGTGCCCCGAACCGGCGCACCAGTGGCCCGGCCGCCCCTGCCGCGGTCAATGCCCCGACGGCAAAGGCGACGACCAGGAAGCCGAATGCCGTGTCGCTCAGCCCGAAGGCCGCCTTGATCTCGGGATAGCGCGGCAGCATCGCGCTGAACAGCACACCGTTGGTGAAGAACAGCGTCGAGACGCCGACGCGGGCCCGGGTGGGCGAGGGGGCGCGGGACGGCATACGTGACAACTAACTAACTAACTAACGAACTTCTGCTAGCAGCAGTTAGTCGACCTCCCAGTAGGTTGCAAGCTATTGGGGGGCAAGGAAGTTCTGCTAGCAGAAGTTGCTCAGGCGGCCAGAAGGGGGGCAGAGCGGGCAGGTTAGTCCTTGGCGCTCTTGGTGACGTCGCCACCCTCGGCGACATAGGCTTCGGGGTCCTTGTCGACGGGCGTGACGCCGTCGCGGTGGCGGTTCATGAAGGACATGAACGCGATCGCGAGGTCGTGGCGTTGCTGCAGTGAGAAGTTGACCCGCATGTCGGCCAGGCCCTGGCGTTCCTCCTCGGCCATGTGGTCGCCGTTGGCCTCGTCGAGTTCGGCGAGCGCGTCGAACCAGGCGGCATTGCCGAGATCCTCGGCCGCGACCGCGGCGGCCGCGTCGCGGATGTCGTTGTGGTCCTCGATCGCGTCTTCGGTCTCGTCCTCCGCGCTGTCGGCGTCGGCCGCGCCCTTGCCCGACTTGAGCAGCTCGGGATAGAACACCCGCTCCTCGGCCTCCGCGTGCGCCTCGAGCAGGTCGCGCAGCCGCTGCCATACGGCCTGCAACGCGGTTAAGTCGGAGTCGCCGATCTCCTGCAACATCGCAAAGAGGCGCCGCTGCTCGGCGTGCTCCTCGAGGATGACGGTGGTGATATCCATGCCGACCGAGTGTGCCACGCGCCGGCCGCGATCAGCGGACGAGACCGGTGGTGCGTAGCGCCCGGATGACGCTGCCGACGGCCTGGCACAGGTGGACCGGTGCCGGCGAACTGCGCCGCATCGGCTCGATCACCAACGCAATGACGCCGTCCGGGCCGGGCGCCGCCGCGTGATATTCGACGTTGACGTCCTTGGCGCAGATGAACGCCATCCATTGCCGCAGCAACGGGTCGGCCAGGACCCGACCGGCCAGCTGGACATCGGTGGTCCGGCAGCGATACCCGGCATCGAGCCGAGGGTCGCCGAACTCGCACCGGATCTTCTGACGCCGATCCCAGCTCCACAGCGTCTTGTGTTGCTCGGCACGGGCGGTCATCCGCAGCCCGAACGCCGCGGTCGCCGAAACGGTCACGGCAAGCCGGAACTCGTTCTCCATCACCGTGTCGGCCAGCGCGACCACCTCCTTGCTCTCCAGCGTGGCGGGGTCGCCATACAGCGAGAACACGATCTCGTCGGTCCAGCCGATGCGCCGGAAGCGGTAGTCCCCGCCGAAGGTGGTGAGCACATCCTGCAGCTCTCGACGCATGGGCACGCGGAATGGTATCGAGCCGTCGCCGCCGACACCTCGAACCGGAAGGCCGCCGGGGTAGCGTGGCCGGATGACGACACCGGTCCTGCTCGGCGACTATGCGGCCGCGCTGCCGGAGATCGTCCAACCCTGGGCTCCCCTCCTCCCGCCGGTCGCGGACGACGGGCCGGCGCCACGGCTGGTGGCCGCAAACGACGCGCTGGCTGGCGACCTGGGCATCGACCCGGCCTGGCTGGGCAGTGCCCAGGCCCTGGCCGTCCTCGGTGCCCGCGAGGTCCTCCCCGGCAGCACGCCGGTCGCGCAGGCGTATGCCGGCCACCAGTTCGGGGGATTCTCGCCGCTCCTCGGGGATGGCCGGGCGGTTGTGTTGGGGGAGGTTCGCGACCGTCACGGAGCGCTGCGCGACATCGCGCTCAAGGGCTCGGGCCGGACCGCCTTCGCCCGTGGCGGCGATGGCCGTGCCGTGCTGGGACCCGTTCTGCGCGAATACCTTTTCGGGGAGGCCATGCACGCCCTCGGGATTCCGACCACCCGCGCGCTGGCCGCGGTCACGACCGGCGACCGCGTCTTCCGCGACGGGACGATGGTGCCCGGCGCCGTGCTCACCCGGGTCGCCGCCTCGCACCTGCGGGTCGGCACCTTCGAGGTCGTCGCCCGCTCGCTGCAGCCCGAGCTGCGCGCTACCCTGCTCCCCCGCCTGCTCGCGTATGCCGCTGCCCGCCACCATCCCGGCGCCGACGGAGCGCTCGGCTTCCTCGACGCGGTGGTCACCGCCCAGGCCGAGCTGATCGCCCGGTGGATGGCCGTGGGGTTCGTCCACGGCGTCATGAACACCGACAACACCACGATTTCCGGGGAGACGATCGATTACGGTCCGTGCGCGTGGCTCGAGCGCTACGACGAGAACACGGTCTTCTCCTCGATCGACACCGGCGGCCGCTACCGCTTCGGCCACCAACCGGCGATCGCGGTGTGGAATCTCAGCCGGCTCGCCGAGACGGTGCTGCCGCTCATCGGCTCCGACCCGCAGCGCGCCATCGCCGATGCAACCGCCGTGCTGGACGCGTTCGGCGAGCGATACCACGCGGCCTGGCTGGAGTTGATGCGGACCAAACTTGGTCTGCCTGACGCCCAGCCACAGGACGAAAGGCTGATCGCCGACCTGCTCGCAGCGATGGCCGGAGCGCAGGCCGACTACACCACCACCTGGCGCCTGCTGGCCGACCACCTGCGCGGCGGCACGGATAATGTCCCTGGGGTGCAGCCGGATTGGCTCGCACGATGGGAGGCGCGGTTGGCGGGCGAGCCGAGCGCGACGGCCGCGGCCATGGATGCCGTCAATCCGGCATACGTCCCGCGCAACCACCTCGTCGAGGGGGCGCTCACCGCGGCACTCGCGGGTGACCTCGGCCCGTTCGAGCGGCTGCTTGCCGCCATTAGTGATCCGTATGCAGCTCGCCCCGGACTCGCCGACCTCGCCGAGCCTGCGCCGTCAGGATTCACCGAGCGGCACGTCACCTATTGCGGCACCTAGCCGAACTCGCTACTGCGAGTATACGAGTGCGGCATACGGGCCGATGTCGACCTCGGCTGTTCCCCACCGCGCCTCGACGTCACCCGCGCACGCCGAGCCGAAGCCGACGCCGACGCCGAACTGCGGCGAATCGGTGTTGCACCGCAGCCGCCACCACCCGTCATGTGGGAAGTCGACCCGGTGGCCGCGAACCAGCTGCGTCGACAGGTTAAGGACGACGATCGTGTCGTCGCCCGGCCCGCCGCGATCCCAGCGGTGCACGACGATGAGCTTGCGCCGGTCATCGAGCGACACGATCCGCGCACACCGTCCCGTCAACCCTCGAGTCACGCCGGCCCTGTTGCGGCGCAACGAGATCAACTCCCTGACCAGATGCAGGAAGCCGCTGTGCCAGTGGCGCTTGTCCCACGTCAGGGGTCGGGTGTCGTCGAACCAGCCGTCCTCCAGGAAGTCCTGGACCTGGAACAGCATGGGGATTCCGGGGGACGTCATGGTGATCGCGACACCGAGCGCCGCGCGCTTGCGGGCATACCAGGAATCGGCGTTCCCGGGCGTGATCTCCTCGGGCACACGGGCTTTGCCGTTGGCGACCTCGTCGTGCGACTCAGTGAAGACCACCCGCTCATGGGCGGTGGACAGACCGGTCCCGGCCATCGCGGCAGCCACGGCGTGCACATTCCGGTCCTCGTCCCTGGGCGCGAGCAGGGCCGCGCGGACCGGGTGGACGAAGCCGGCGTCCCATTGGGTGTGAAAACCCAGCCCGCCGGACGAACTCGGCTGGGTGACAACCGGATCGCATTGCATGTCCTCGGCGATGAGCAACTTCCACGGCTGCCGCGAGCGCAGATCCGCCGTAACGCTAGCGAGATAGCGGTGCCCGGCGGCAATCTGGTGCGCCCCGTAGTGCACATCGCCCCACCGCGACCGAATGTAGTTGGTCGCGTCGAAGCGCAACCCGTCGACCCGGAAGTCCTCCAGCCACATCACCAGGGAGTCCCGCAGGAAGTTGCGAACCTCCTTGCGGCCGTAGTTGGGTCGGGTCGCTCCCCACGGGGTGTCAGCGCGACGGTCGTTGTAGAAGTAGGCCCCGCCGTAGCGGCGCTTGCCCCAGCCGTCGAAGCGCCACAAGTCGAGATCGCTGGGGCCCAGATGGTTATGCACGACGTCGAGGATGACGGCGATTCCGCGGGCGTGGGCCTCGCGGACGAACCGGGCGAAGGCGAGTGGACCGCCATATGAACTCTCGATCGCGAACAGGTGGGCGGGGTTGTAACCCCAGCTGATCGTCCCCGCGAACTCGAAGGGCGGCATCACCTCGACGGCGGTGACCCCGAGCCAGGCGAGATGGTCCAGGCGGGCAATCGCGTGATCGAAGTCGCCGCGGCCGTCCGGGTCCGCCGCGAAGGTCGGGATGTGGATCTCATAGATGACCAGCTCGTCCCAGCCCGGCATCGTGAACTGTTCTGTGCCCCAGTCGATGCGCCGTGGGTCAAAGACCACGGCATTGCCGGCGGAGTGGGTCACTGCTCGGGCAAAGGGGTCGATCTTGGATAGGTAGGGTCCGCCTCGGCGCACCAGGAAGCGATACTCGCTGCCGACGTCCACCCCCGGGACCAAGGCCGACCACGTGCCGGATCGGGCGGAGTCGCGGCGGAGCATCGTCTTGCGGTTCCGGTCCCAGCCGCAGAAGTCGCCGACGACCGCGACGTGCCGGGCATGGGGCGCCCACACCCGGAAGGTCACGCCACCATCGTGCGGGATCGCGCCCATTCCGAGGTGCCGAGAGGCAGAAGCAGACACGTTGCCCCACTCTAAACCGCGTGACCTAGCATCGCGGAATGACCACTCACCCCCTCGATGCCCTCTTCGACGCGGCCACCACCGGCGACCGCGTGGAGGTTCCCCAGGGATGGGGCCAGGGCCGAGCGACCTTCGGCGGCGTGGTCACCGGGGTCCTGCTCGCCCGGGCACTCGGCGCCTTCGACCTCGACCCGGCAACGCTGCGCGCCGCGACGACCTCGTTCGTCGCCCCGGTGGCCCCGGGGCCGGCCCGGCTGGAGGCGACGCTGCTGCGCCGCGGCAGCTCGGCAACTCAGGTTGAGGTGCACCTGGTGCAGCCGGACGAGCCCAGCGGCGCTGAGACGGTGCGCGCGGTCCTATTGGCCGCGTGCGGCGTTGAGCGGGAGTCGGCGGTCGAGGTCACCGCCCCCGGCCCGAGCCGGCCCGCTCCCGACCCGCACTCGCTTGCGCCCATCCCGTATGTCGCCGGGCTGGCTCCCGAGTTCTTCGCCCACATCGACATGCGGATCGCCACCGGCGGCTTGCCGTTCAGCGCAGCCGCCACCGGCGACTTGACCGGCTTCATGCGCTTCCGCGAGCCACCGCGCACGCTGAGCCTGCCGCTGTTCGTGGCGCTCGTCGACGTCTGGCCGCCCTCGGCCGGTCAGCTGCTGACCCGCCCGGCCGGGTTGAGTTCGCTCACGTGGACGATCGAGCTGCTGCGCCCGCCCGACCCGGACCCGGGCGCCCTGTGGCGCTACGACGTCACGACCGACGCGGCCCACAATGGCTACGCGCACTCGCACGCCGGGGTCTACACGGCCGCTGGCGAGCCGGTCGCCATCTCCCGCCAGACCGTCTCCCTCTTCGGCTAAGCTAAGAGCCCTTCTCGGGATCAAACTTGACCGAGTCCGTGCTCGGCGAGGAACTTGCGGGTCTCCGTGGCAATCCGCAGCGGCTGGCCCGGCTCGGCGATCGGGTACATGTCCTGCTCGGTCACGACATACAGCTCCTTGTCGAGCTCGGCGAGCGCCTCGATCAGGTCCGGCATGCTGGGCAGTCCCGCCGGCGGCGCGACCGAGACACCGTCGGCGACGGCCTTCCCGAACGGCCAGTCCTCGTCGTGGGCTCGCTTGACGAGCACCGGATCCATCGCCTTGATGTGGACATAACCGATCCGCTCGGGATATCGCTTGGCGAGTTCGATCGGGTCGCCGCCGCCATAGACGATGTGGCCGGTGTCCAGGCAAAACGAGACGTACTCGGGGTCGGTGGCCTCGAAGACGCGGGCGATCTCCTCCGGGGTCTCGATGTGCGAGTCACCATGCGGGTGCAGCACCATCGTTAACCCATAGTCCTGCTTCATGATCCGGCCGAGCTTGTTGGCGTTGGTGATGTAGAGATTCCACGCCTGGGTCGACAGCTCCCGGTCGTCGGTGTATGCCCAGGTCTTCTCGTCGCGGTACATTGGCGGCAGGTGCACGACGAACTGCGCCCCGACGGCGGCGTGTGTCTGGCCGATCTCGCGGAAGAAGCGCTCGGTCTCGGGCCAGGCCTCGGCCTTGTGCAAGATCCCCCAGCCCGTTCCCGCCACGACCCGGAAGCCACGCTTGCCCATCTCCTCGGCGAGGCGGTCCGGATCCTTCGGGAAGTACCCGAACGGCCCGGTCTCCATGACCGAGAACCCGGCCTCGGCCATCTCGTCGAGAGCCTTCTCCCACGGGATCTGCTTGTCGTCCATCGGGAACCAAACGCCCCACTGGTCGGGGCAGACGCCCATCGTCAGCTTGGAATAGCGCTCCTGCGGATTGACCGCCTTGCTGGGGTCGGCCTGCGGGTGCTCGCTCACGTCGCGTCCTCAGCGTTCCCGCCGCGGTGCGCCGCGACGTAGTCCTGGATGGTCTTGAGCTGGTAGCGCGAGACCTCGTGGGCGCTTTCGTCCTCGGCGAAAACCGAGGAGCACATCACCGTGCCCTCGCGGTCATAGAAGCCGATCTCGCCCAAGGTCGCGAAGAACTCGTCCCAGTCCAGGTCGCCGTCGCCGATCTTGAGGTGCTGGTGAACCCGCACGGTGTTGCCGGGCGGGTTGGAGATATAGCGCAGGCCGTGACTGGCGTGGTGATCCATCGTGTCGGCGACGTGAACCAGCCGGATGAGGTCGCCCGCCTCCCGCATGATCTCGGCCATCGGGTGACCCATATGGTAGGTGTGGCAGGCGACATAGACCATGCCGACATTCGGGGAGTTCAGGCCGCGGATCACCCGGATGGCCTCGAGGCCGTCTTCGCAGTAGTCATCGGGATGCGGGTCGATGCGAACGTCGATGCCTTCGGTCTGAAAGATCGGCAACAACTCCTCCATCGACTTGTAGAAGCACGCCTCGGAGCGTTCCTGGTCCTCCGGGCGCCCGGAGAACTCGGTGTTCATCACGTTGCAGTCCAACAACGTGGTCAGCGCGATTGCGCGCTTCCAGTAGCGCACCGCGGCTTCGCGTTGCCACTCTTCCGGGCCCGACCAGCGCAGCACTGGCAGCACCGAGGCGACGGTGATGCCCGCGGCGTCGCAGGCCCGCTTGAATTTCTTGGCCAGGTCGTCGTTGGCCTTGGGCGCCTTGAAGAACGGAATGAAGTCGCGGTGCGGCGTGAGCTGGATGTGCTCGAACCCGAGCTCGGCGACCAGGGCCGGGAACTCCAGCAGCGCGTAGTCATGGTGGAAGGGGGTGGGATCGAGCGCAATCTTCATCGGTGAAGTCCTCGCTGGCGGGTCCGTGGAAGGGGCGCCTGCGATCGTAGTCAGAATCCTCCCGGGCCCGGTAGCGCCGCCGGACAGCGGTGCTCAGCTGGGCTTGGGCGCCCCGGGACGGGCATAGCGCATCCAGACGATCGCGGTGCACATGATCGCCCAGGCGACCCCGATCCAATAGAAGGCCACCGGTCCGAGCAGGTTGACGCCGACCCCGAAGAAGAACGGCCCAAAGGCCGCGATCGCCGCGGTCCAGCCGATCACGCCACCGGCCTGGCGGCGCTCGAAGATCATCGGCATTTGTTTGAACGTCGAGGCATTGCCGATGCCGGAGAACAGGAAAATCGCCAGCATGCCCCAGAGGAACTGGGTGAAGTCACCCTTAAGGGCGGCCGCGGAGGAGTAGTCCGGCGACAATGACGGGATCGTGTAAATGATCGCGGCGATCAGGCCGATTCCGGAGACGAGCGACCACTTGGCGCCACCCATCCGGTCGGTCAACGGCGAGAAGACGACGCGGGCTCCGGCGCCGATCAGCGGGCCGAGGAAGACGTACTTGACCGGGTCGGGCACGGCATACCCCTCGATCAAAACCTTTGCGGCAGCGCCGGTTCCGGAGACGACCTGCTCATTGCCCGAGCCATAGAGGTTGGCCATGAGCAGACCGAACTGCGCGGCCAGGCCGGAGAAGGTGCCGAACGTCATGATATAGATCAGCGTCATCCACCAGGTGTCCTGGCCCCCGAAGATGTCGAACTGCTGCTTGATGTTGGCCTTGATCGGCACCGACTTCAGCATCGTCCACGCGAGCAGGCCGCCGATGATCATCAACGGGATCCACACGAACGCGGCGTTCTGGAACCACACCTCCTTGTCCGGCTTGCCCGCGGTCTTCAGGACCTGCGAGGCGCCGAAGATGGCCAGCCCGGACATCGCGATCAGGTAGGGCGTGAGCAACTGGACGACCGAGACCCCGAAGTTGCCGAGCCCGGCCTGCAGACCGAGCGCCGTTCCCTGCATCCGTTTGGGGAAGAAGAAGGAGGTCGAGGGCATGAAGCCGGAGAAGACGCCGCCCCCGATGCCGGCGAGGAAGGCCAGCACCATCAGCTCCCAATAGGGCGCCGTCGGCTGCTGCACGCGGACTCCCCAGCCGAGCGTGGAGGCGATCAGCAGCACGGTGCTTAGCGAGACCATCTTCCGGGTGCCCATGATCGGGGGCAGCACCATCCACACCAGCCGGAACAGACCGGCGGCCAGGCCCGGCATCGCGGCCATCCAGTAGAGCTGACTCTTGGTCCACGTGTAGCCCAGTGAGTTCAGCTTGGGAATGATCGCGCTCGGCAGGAACCACGCGATGAAGGCGAGGGTCAGGCAGAAGGTGGTGATCCACAGGGTGCGCCACGCCAGGCCGGAATCCCAGCCGGCCTCGTCCTCGGGATCCCAGGCCTGGAGCCACTCCCCGGAGGTTCGGGTGGATGCGGTGCTCATGGACGGTTCCGCTCCTCGGGTATGGAGGTCGAATTCCTATCAATTCTCCAATCCCCGAGACTACACGCGGCTCGCGGCCCCGCATGCGCCGGGTTCCCTACCCTCGTACGCCCGCGGACCGGTGTGGTTTCATTGGGGTCCAGAGACGATTCCTCCAAATCATGGGAACGGACGCATGGATGCCACGGACGAGCCGGTGGGCGCAGAACTACTCGCCTCGCCCGTGCGCCGGCGGATCGTCGACCTGCTCCACGCCTACGGCCGAGGTGACCCCGGCGAGCCCTCGGGGCTGACCGCCAGCCAACTCGCGGACATGCTCGATATGCACGTCACCAGCGTGCGTTTCCACCTCGATCAGCTCGTCACCGCCGGCATCGTCACCACCTGGGTCGCCCGCAGCGGGGCCGCCGGCCGGCCCCACAAAAGGTATGCCGTGGCGCCCGGCTCCCTCGATCTCGGCGAGCACCCGGAGGGCGCCTTTCGTGTCCTGGCGGAGTTGCTCACCCGGACCTTCACCCGCCACACCGAGACCGGTGAAAGCCTGACGCCGGAGCAGGCCGGGCAGGAGTGGGCCCGCACGCATGTCCACAACGGCGGTGGGTCACCCGCAGCGACATCCGGTCAATGGCTGAGCAAGATCGGCCAGATGGTCGATGTGCTGCGCGACTTCGGCTACACCCCCGAGGTCAGCACCTCCCGTGACGGGCGCACCGCCGAGATCACGATTGTTGACTGCCCGTTCCTGGAACTCGCTAGAACCCACCCGGCTGTCGTCTGCGGCATCCACCGCGGCTTGATCACCGGGACGCTGCAGCAGCTCGGCGAGACCGGCGCCCAAAGCAGTCTGGAGCCCTTCGTGCATCCCAACGTATGCCGGGCGCGCGTGTCCACATCCACCCCCTTCGAGGCGCGCGGTCCCCAGGCGCCGAATCCGAGCCGTCAGGAGAGCACTTCGTCATGACCGACACGACATCCCGCCAGGGGTTCGACGGGCCGCTCGCCGACGCACTCGTCGGGACCCGGCGATTCTTCACGCGGGCCGAGGTGTCCGCCGATAAGCGCACGCTGCATGCCATCGGGGGTCGACAGGGTGACTCCTTCTATCGTGACCGGTGGAGTCACGACAAGGTCGTCCGTTCCACCCACGGCGTCAACTGCACCGGGTCGTGCTCGTGGAAGGTCTATGTCAAGGACGGCATCATCACCTGGGAAGCGCAGCAGACGGACTATCCGTCAACCGGCGCGGACAAGCCGGAGTATGAACCGCGGGGGTGTCCTCGGGGTGCCGCGTTCAGTTGGTATACCTACTCTCCCAACCGGATTCGCTACCCCTATGTCCGTGGTGTGCTGCTGGAGATGTTCCGGGAGGCGCGTCAGCAGTATGGCGATCCCGTCCTCGCGTGGGCGTCGATCGTCCAGGACCCCGAGAAGGCCAAGCGCTACAAGAGCGCGCGCGGCAAGGGCGGCCTTGTCCGCTCCACGTGGGAAGAGGTCGTCGACATCGTCGCCGCCGCGCACGTCTACACGGTCAAGCGTTGGGGTCCGGACCGGATCGCCGGCTTCTCCCCGATCCCGGCGATGTCGCCGGTGTCCTACTCCTCGGGAGCGCGCTTCCTTGAACTCATCGGCGCCCCGATGCTCTCCTTCTATGACTGGTATGCCGATCTGCCCAACGCCTCCCCGCAGGTCTTCGGAGACCAGACCGACGTCCCGGAGTCGGGCGACTGGTGGGATGCCGGCTACCTGATCATGTGGGGCTCGAATGTTCCCCTAACCCGCACCCCGGACGCCCACTGGATGACCGAGGCGCGCTATCGCGGGCAAAAGGTCATCGCCGTCGCCCCCGACTACGCCGAGAACGTCAAGTTCGCCGACGAGTGGGTCACCTGCAACCCCGGTGAGGATGGCGCCCTGGCGATGGCCATGGGACATGTTGTCCTCAAAGAGTTTTTCGCGGACAAGCAGGTCGACTTCTTCGTCGACTACAACCGCCGGTTCACGGATCTTCCCTTCCTCATCGCGGTGGAGCCGGGCGAGGACGGCAGCTACACCGCGGGCAAGAATGTCGTCGCCGGTGACCTGGACATCCCGGAGAAGGACTCCGAGAACGCGATGTGGAAGCCGGTCGTCTTTGACGAGGCGACCGGAGCGATCGCGGTCCCCAACGGCTCGCTCGGCTTCCGCTACGGCGAGGACGGCTGGGGCAAGTGGAACCTCGACCTGGGCGAGATCACGCCCGCCCTGAGTCTGTATGCCGTGCGGGACGACACCGCGCTCGTCCGGTTCCCACGGTTCGACGCCGCCGACGGGCAGGTCGCCTATGAGACGCGCGGGGTGCCGGTCAAGCGCCTTGGCGATCGGCTGGTCACCACAGTCCTCGACCTGCTGTTCGCCCACTACGGCGTTGCGCGCGAGGGGCTCCCGGGCGTTTGGCCGACCGGCTACGACGACCCGAGCGTGCCCGCGACGCCCGCCTGGCAGGAGCGCTACACCTCCGTGCCCGCGCAACAGGTCGTCCGGCTGGCCCGCGAATGGGGCCAGAACGCCGTCGCCACCCAGGGTCGCGGCATGATCCTCATGGGCGCCGGGACGAATCACTGGTATCACTCCGACCAGATCTATCGGGCGATGTTGCTCCTGACGACGATCACCGGCTGTCAGGGCCGCAACGGCGGCGGCTGGGCGCATTATGTCGGCCAGGAGAAGATCCGCCCGATCATGGGCTTCCAGCACATGGCCTTCGCGCTGGACTGGCACCGCCCGCCGCGGCACATGAACCAGACGGCCTACTGGTATGTCAACACCAGCCAGTACCGCTACGATACGTTCAACGCCAACGAGATCGACTGCGGCACCGAGGTTTTCGCGGGCAAGAGCATCATCGACCTGCTCGCCCAGTCGGTGCGGCTGGGCTGGACGCCGAGCTACCCGACGTTCACCACGTCCAGCCTGACGCTCGCCGACGAGGCCGAGGCCGCCGGCTTGACACCACCGGAATATGTTGTCCAGCAACTGAAGTCGGGCAAGCTGAAGTTCGCCGTCGAGGACCCGGAGGCGGAGGAGAACCATCCGCGCATTCTCAGCCTGTGGCGTTCGAACCTCTTCGGCTCCAGCGCCAAGGGCAACGAGTACTTCTTGCGGCACCTCCTCGGCACCGACGACGGCGCGACCGCGGCCGAGGCGCCCGAGGGCAAGCGTCCGGCCACCGTGGCGTGGGCACCGGAGGCGGCCACCGGCAAGCTCGACCTGCTGACGACGCTCGACTTCCGGATGACGAGTTCGACGCTCTTCTCCGATGTCATCCTCCCGGCGGCGACCTGGTATGAGAAGCACGACCTCTCGACCACGGACATGCACCCCTTCGTCCACTCGTTCAACCCCGCCATCGCGCCCCCGTGGCAGTCGAAGTCGGACTGGGAGACCTGGAAGGCGATCGCCAAACGCTTCTCCGCGTTGGCCGCCGATCACCTGGGTGTCCGAAAGGATGTCGTCGCCAAGCCGCTGTGGCATGACACGCCGGAGGCGATGGCGACGGTCCACGGACGCGTCCTCGACTGGCGCACCGGCGACGTCGAGCCGGTTCCGGGCAAGACCATGCCGGTTCTCGTGGTCGCCGAACGCGACTACCCCGCGACCTACGAGAAGTTCACCTCCATCGGCCCGTTGATGGAGAACGTCGGCATGCTGACCAAGGGCGTGCCGTATGACGTGAAGCGCGAGGTCGAGATCCTGCGGCACCGCAACGGCACCGTGGCCAGTGGCGTCGGCGCGGGCCAGCCGAGGCTCGAGACCGACATCCACATGGCGGACGCGATCCTGCACCTGTCCGGGACGACCAACGGGCATCTGGCGACTCTGGGCTTCAAGAACGTCGAGAAGC
Organism: Nostocoides sp.; assembly: GCF_037045025.1. Lineage (GTDB taxonomy): Bacteria > Actinomycetota > Actinomycetes > Actinomycetales > Dermatophilaceae > Nostocoides_A. Next base: position 23,604 of record NZ_JBAOHM010000003.1, read on the forward strand.
GCACCGGCACCGAACTGCACGACCTGTCGGCCGAGCACGAGGGCAAGCAGATCACCTTCGCCGACACCCAGATCCAGCCGGTCCCGGTCATCACCTCACCGGAGTGGTCCGGTTCGGAGTCCGGTGGGCGGCGCTACAGCCCGTTCACGATCAACGTAGAGCGCGCTAAGCCCTTCCACACCCTGACCGGGCGGCAGCATTTCTATCTCGACCACGACTGGGTGCTCGGCATGGGTGAGTCCCTGCCGGTCTACCGGCCGCCGCTCAACATGACGATCCTTTTCGGGGAGAAACCGATCGGCGAGCAGAACAACGACGGCGTCTCGGTCCGCTATCTGACGCCGCACAACAAGTGGTCGATCCACAGCGAATACCAGGACAACCTCTTCATGCTCAGCCTCTCCCGCGGCGGGCAGACGATCTGGATGTCCGATGTCGATGCGGCCAAGGTCGGGATCAAGGACAACGACTGGGTCGAGGCGGTCAACCGCAATGGCGTCGTCGCCGCGCGCGCGGTGGTCAGCCACCGGATGCCCGAGGGGACCGTCTACATGCATCACGCCCAAGACCGCCTGATCGATGTCCCGCTGACCGAGCGCGACGGCAAACGCGGCGGCATCCACAACTCGCTGACCCGGATCATGATCAAGCCGAGCCACATCATCGGTGGGTATGCGCAGCTGGCCTACTTCTTCAACTACATCGGCCCGATCGGCTCCAACCGGGACGAGGTCACGATGATCCGCCGGCGCACCAACCAGCACGTCCAATACTGAAGGCACCCGAAGCGAAGGGAGAGAAAACAATGCGCGTGATGGCTCAGCTGGCAATGGTTATGAACCTCGACAAGTGCATCGGGTGCCACACCTGCTCGGTTACCTGCAAACAGGCCTGGACCAACCGCACCGGAACCGAATACGTCTGGTTCAACAACGTCGAGACCCGCCCCGGCCTCGGCTACCCGCGCCGCTACGAGGACCAGGAGGAGTGGCAAGGCGGCTGGATCCGCAAGCCCAACGGCCGGATTGCCCTGCGCGCCGGGGGCCGGTTGAAGAAGCTGTTCAACATCTTCTCCAACCCCAAGATGCCGAGCATCGAGGACTACTACGAGCCGTGGACCTACGACTACGAGACGCTGCTCAACTCACCGGCGACGAAGAACTTCCCGGTTGCCCAACCCTATTCGCTCATCAGCGGACGCAAGATGGCCGTGAACTGGTCGGCGAACTGGGACGACGACCTCGGCGGTGCGACCGAATACGGGCCCCACGACGTGATGCTCAAGGGCATCGAGGACAAGGTTACGTTCGAGTTCGAGCAGACCTTCATGTTCTACCTGCCCCGCATTTGCGAGCACTGCCTCAACCCCTCCTGCGCCGCGTCCTGCCCGAGCGGGGCGATCTACAAGCGCAGCGAGGATGGCATCGTCCTGGTCGACCAGGAGCGCTGCCGCGGCTGGCGGATGTGCATCAGCGGCTGCCCATACAAGAAGGTCTATTTCAACCACAAGACCGGCAAGGCCGAGAAGTGCACCTTCTGCTACCCGCGCGTCGAAGTCGGCATACCGACCGTCTGCAGCGAGACCTGCGTGGGCCGGCTGCGCTACATCGGGATCATGCTGTATGACGCGGATGCCGTGCTCGCCGCCGCCAGCGTCGAGAAGGACACCGATCTGTATGCTGCGCAACGGAATGTCTTCCTCGACCCGGAGGATCCGCAGGTGCGTGCGGCGGCCGAGCGCGCCGGCATACCGGGCGACTGGATCGAGGCGGCCCGGCGCTCGCCGGTCAAGCGGCTGATCCTCGACTACCAGGTGGCGCTGCCGCTGCATCCCGAATACCGCACGATGCCGATGGTGTGGTATATCCCGCCGTTGTCGCCGGTCGTCGACGTCGTCAAAGACACCGGTCACGACGCCGAGGATCAGGGCAACCTGTTCGCCGCCATCGACACCCTGCGCATCCCGGTCGAATACCTGGCCAACCTGTTCACCGCGGGCGACGTCGGACCGGTCAACGATGTGCTGAAGAAGCTTGCCGCCATGCGCGCGTTCATGCGGGACATCAACCTCGGGCGCGACCCCCAGGAGGAGATCCCTGCCGCCGTGGGCATGAGCGGCGAGCAGTTATACGAGATGTTCCGGCTGCTGGCGATCGCCAAGTATGCCGAACGCTACGTCATCCCCACCGCGCACGCGGAGCAGGCGCACGCCTTGGAGGAGTTGGCCACCGACTGCCCGGTCTCGGACCATGGCGGCGGCCAATCGGCGGCCTTTGGCGAAGGATCGGGTTCGCGCGCACTGACCCCGGTCGCCGTTGAGAATCTGCGGGTCCTGAAGGAGGCTCAGACCGCCGACTCGTTCGAGGCTCTCCCGAGCGAGAACCCCTTGCGCGGACGAGTCAATTTGCTGACCTGGGATGGCAAGGGCATGCCCGACGGAATGTTCCCCGACGGCGAGGGACGGGAGTGACGATGCTCTGGAGGCGTCATCGCGGCAGCCGGCCGTCGTTGCCCGGCAACCAGATCCGCACAACGTGGCAGCTTGCCTCGCTGTTGATCGACTATCCCACCGAGGATCTCGTATGCCGTGTGCCCGCCCTGCGCGCCGCGCTCGGGAACGTGCCGGAGCCGGCGCGTGGCCACCTATCGGCATACCTCGATCTGGTGGTCAGCACCCCGCTCGCCGCGCTGCAGGCGGACTATGTCGACACCTTCGACGTGACCCGCCGATGCGCCCTGCACCTGACCTACTACACCTACGGAGACACTCGCAAGCGAGGGGTTGAACTCGTGCGGGTCAAGCAGGCCTATCGTGGCGCCGGAGTCGAGGTGAGCGACGCGGAGTTGCCCGATCACCTCGCAGTCATTCTCGAGTTCGGCGCCCAGCACGATCTCGACATCGCCTGGAAGCTGCTGTGCGACAACCGTGTCGGCATCGAGCTCCTCCACCGAGCGTTGACCGATCGCTCGTCGCGTTGGCTGCCGGTGCTCGCCGCTCTCCGCGCCACGCTTCCTGTGCTCGACGGATCGGACGAGGAGGCGTTAGCTCGCCTCATCGCCGAGGGGCCACCGAGCGAGGACGTGGGTTTGGAGCCTTATGCACTCGGCCCGACGATTCCCGTGGGAGCGCACTCGTGAACCGTTTCCTGTTCGGCATCCTGCCCTACATCTGCCTGGCGGTATTCGTGGTCGGGCATATCTGGCGCTACCGATACGACAAGTTTGGGTGGACCACCCGCAGCAGCCAGCTCTACGAGGACCGGTTGTTGCGGATCGGCAGCCCGCTGTTCCACTTCGGGATGCTCGGCGTTGTTGGCGGGCACATCATCGGCCTGCTCATCCCGCAGTCGTGGACCGACAAGATCGGGCTGTCCCGGGAGGCCTATCACGTGCTTGCACTGGTGGGCGGCATACCCGCCGGGGTGATGGCCCTCGTTGGGCTGGCGATCCTCGTCTATCGTCGCCGCACGACCGGGCCGGTGTTCAGCGCGACGACCACCAATGACAAGGCGATGTATGTCGTTCTTGCAGCGGTGATCCTGCTCGGCATTTGGAATACGATCGCCGGTAGCTGGCTGGAGTTCGGTGGGCACTACAACTACCGCGACGGCGTCTCGCCGTGGTTCCGCAGCATCTTCGAGTTGCGGCCGGACACGGCCCTGATGGCGGCGTCGCCGGTCGGCTTCAAGCTGCACGGCGTCCTCGCCTTCCTTCTCTTTGCGATGTGGCCGTTCACCCGGTTGGTCCACGTCTTCAGCGCACCCGTCGGCTACCTCACCCGTCCCTACATCGTCTATCGCAGCCGCGATTCGCGGCCGGGCGGCATGGGCACCCGGGCGCCGCAACGCGGGTGGGACCGTCCGGCGCTGCAGGAGGATTCGCGACGATGACCGGATCAATGCAGGCTCCGGCCGAGCGCTCCGGCTGACCGCCATGTGTTCCTATTGCGGCTGCGACCAGATCACGATAATCGGCCGCTTCATGGCCGAGCACGTCGATGTCATCAACGCGCTGACGGCGCTGCGAGCGGCTTGTCACGCCGACGACAGGCCGGCAGTCGTGCCTGCAGTCGATGCGATGATCCACGTCCTCGACCCGCACACGCACGCCGAGGAAGTCGGCCTGTTCACGGTCATGCGGCGCGACCCGGTCTTCACCGATCACATCGCCAGCCTGTGCGCCGAGCACACCCAACTCGACGACGTGCTCGCCGAGATCCGTGGGGGTGCGCACGAGCGGTTCGACGCGTTCGAGCACGCGTTGCGGGTGCACATCGATCGCGAGGACAACGGACTATTCCCGGCCGCCGCGGTCGCCATGAGTGGCGCGGATTGGGACGAGATCGAGGAACTCACCCCTGCGCCAGGCTCGTTCCGGTCCTGATCGTCGCTGCCGAGGGTGGCAACTTATCCACAGGGGCGGGCGTTTCCGGGTGCGGTGACTGGCCACGACGGGCAGGCTGGCCGCATGACGCCTGTTCGTCTCCTCCTCACTTCCCTTCTCGTTGTCGCCGCGCCCGTTGCGGTCGGGTGCAGTTCGTCCGGGTCCGCCCCGGCGATAGCGGACTCCGCGAGCAAGCCGGGGACGGCCACCGCGCCAACGGACTCCACCACGTTGCCGACGCCGGCCGAGCCAGCCATGGCGCCCGCGATGTCGATCGCCGAGTTGGCGGCATACGAGAAGTTCTTTGCGACAACGGCCGGTGCGGCGATCAACGCCTCGATCCGCCCGCCCTATGACACGGCCGGTCTGCGCGACGTCTTCACGGGGGACTGGTGGGAGGGAACTCGGTTCAAGTCGGTGTACTACCGCACCGATCGGCTGAACGCGAAGGGTGGCCTGGTCCGCTACACGCTCACCAGCACGGGGCCGCTCTACTCATTGCCGCGATCTGCCGGCCGAAATGCGGCGATAGCCTTCATGCGCTTTCAGGGGAAGGGGAAGTCGGATGAGGGTGGCAACCGCCGCGACGGGCTGATCCTACTCGTGCAGAACCAGGGGTCGTCCACCTGGAAAGCGGCGTCCCTGATCGGGGTGCCTTATGTCGACCAACTCCCCGAGGCGGCGGGTGCCCCGCGGCCCCCAACCGACAGCGAGGAGACCCAGGCCAGATCATTCGTGGAGAGCGTGATCGACTACCTGGAGGACGGCACCGTGCCGAGTGATGCCAAGATGGGGCCCGAGCCATATGACTGGCGCCAGGCGATCAAGCGTGGGCTCTGGGATTCGGATAGCGACGTGGACGTCTCGCTGTTGGACACGGGTGTCGCCGGCGTCGGAGCGGGAGCGCCGATCACGATCGTCCCGGCCGCCGACGGTCTCATCGGCGTCGCCCAGTTGGTGCGCACCATGACCACGCCGATTTACGGGGGCATCCACGGCGAGGGCAACACCGACGTCCTCTACCGAAAACGCTTGGTGGACGGGAGAATCCGCACTCGCGACGGCCTGTCCATCGCCTTCACCATCCGCGACGGCGGCGAGCCTGCCGTGATTGGCGGCGACCTCGGCCTCTTCCTGCCCAAGTGAACCCGCCGACGTCGGTGTGCCTACGGGAAGCTCATTCCGCCGACCGTGCTCGGCGCGACCACAGTCTGGCCGGTGTAGGGCGCGACCACCTTGGTCGTGATCGTGCCGCTGAGGACGTCGAACTCGACCAGGCGCACCGGGTTGGTTGTGGCGGAGTGGAAGGTGCCGAGGTAGGAGACGATCTTGTTGCCGTGGACGCCGGTGTCGGTGCGCTGCGCCGATGAGCCGACGTGGCCGGAGAAGACCGCCTTGATGTTCGGGTAGAGCTTGATCAGGTTGTCGAAGACGTACTGCGGGGTGTTCGCGCCGTATCCGCCGTTGTCCTGCGAGATGGCGCCGGTGCTGGTCAGGTAGCTGTGCGTCTGCACCAGGACGTTGGTGTCGGGGTGGGCGGCGACGACGTCCCGGGCCCAGGCGACGACCTCGGTGCGCGGCCACAACTCCAGGGTCAGGACCATCCAGTTGCGGCCGGCCGCGGTGAAGGTCGAATAGATGTTGTCGACCTTCCCGTCCTCGAACGCTCCGGTGACCGAGGTGTAGCGGCCGGCGGTGAAGACGGCGTTGTATTCCTCGGTATGCCGCACGAGCAGCAGGGTGTTGCACTCGGCCGGGCTGAACCGCTCGACACACTCCGGATTGTTCACATAGGCCGAGCCGCCATAGCCACGCGAGCCCGGGACGCCGTCATGGCCGACGGCCCGGGTGTCGTGGTTGCCGAGGGCCCAGGCATACGGCATACCGGCCTGATCGAGGACCGCGGCCGCCTGGGAGGCGATCGCGAACTGGCTCGGCACGAGCCAGCCCCAGTTGACGACGTCGCCGGTGTGGCCGACGAAGCGCAGGTCAAGGGGGCCGCGGTTGTCGACCAGCCACTGGGTGCGCTGCGGGAATCGCGTGTCGGTGCCGAAGACCTCCTGCTGGCTGTCGGGGATGACGGCGATCGAGAACCGGCCGTCGGCGTCGGGGTCGTCGCTTGGCGGGGTTACCGCCGCGGCGTAGTAGGCGATCCCCTGGTAACTCCAGCCGGCAGCCACCAATTGGTCGCGGGCCGCGGCGGTCACGACCTGGCGGGTCTTGGTGCCCTTGGCGTAGGTGTGCACCGCGACCCCGCAGCCGCGGGCGGCGTCGAGGGCGAAGAAGCGTTTGCCCTGGTCGCGATAGCCCTTGGCGACCCACGTCGGCACGAACTTGGCCCGGACCGTGTGGTAGTCGCCGGTCGTGGGGTTGAACATCCGATGGATGCGCACCATCGTCCCCGAGCGGGTGGCCGCGGCCCGGAAGACGGTCCCGTTGTCGACGGTGAACCCCTTGGTCGCCGCGAAGGTGTCCGCCTCGGCACGGGACGGGGTGAGAAGCGAGGCCGCGCTGGTGGGGTTGACGACCTGATGGACCGGCTGGGTCAGCGGGTCACACGCGGTGCTCGCTCCCGCTGGTTGGGCGGCGGCCGCCGGGACGGTGACGGCGGCCGCGGCGAGGAGGGCGAGGACACGCCGGCGTCCGGACTGGGAGGGCGCGAGGACCACGGAGAACGTGGGGACAATTGCGGGCACGGGGCACTCCTTGGCGTTTCCCGCATCGTAGGCGGCCCTGGGGCCGATCGGGCCGCAACGAACATGTGCTCCCTCGCTGCTACGTCACTGCTTCCAATTTGGAAGCAGTGGGTAGTCACTGCTTCCGAATTGGAAGCAGTGACGTAGCTCGAGCGGTCGCATCTCCCTCAAAGATCAATCGACCGCGGTGTTGTATGCCGATCGCTCCGGCCCGGCGACCACGCCGTCGTCGTGCAGTCGGCCGACCTCGGCGCTGTCCAAGCCGAGCAGGTCGAGCAGGATCTCGTCGGTGTGCTCACCGAGCATCGGCGCCCGGTGGGCGGGCTCGGGATCCTGGCCACTGAAGTTCAGCGGCAGCCCCGGCATCAGGTAGCTGCCGATACCCGGCTGCTCGATCAGGTGGAACATCGGGTTGTCGCTCGAGCAGTCCGGGTCGTGCTCGACGACCTCGCGGACGGTTCGATAGGGCGCCCAGGTGACGCCGGAGCGTTCAAAGAGCGTCCGCACCTCGGCCAGCAGCTTGGTCGCGAACCACGGCTCGAACACCCGGGCGATCTCCCGTCGTGCCCGGAACCGGTCGCCCTCCTTATCGAAGTCCAGGCGAAGCCGCTTAGCGAGAACCGCCAGTTCCTCGGCCAACTCGGTCACCTCCACGAGGTTCTTCCACTGGCTGCGCGTCAGCGCCACAACCATCAGCCGCTTGCCGTCGAGGGTGCCGAAGTCCCGGCCGAAAGCGCCATACAGATAATTGCCGTCCTTGGGCCGGTCGGCGTCGTTGATCTGCACCTCGGCGATCTTGCCGAGATGCCCGAGCATGGCGAGTGCGACATCCTTGAGTGCGAGTTGCACCAACTGCCCCTCACCGGTGCGGCGGCGGTGGCGCTCGGCGGTCAACAACCCGATCACCGACATCTGTCCCGCGATGCAATCCCACGCCGGGAGCAGATGGTTGACCGGCCGGTGGAAGTCGGTGGGACCGGTGACAAAGGGCAGCCCGGTCTGTGGGTTGACCGTGTAGTCGACCTCGGAGCCGCCGTCGCGGCGGCCTTGCAGGTTGACCATGACCAGGTCGGCGCGCTGAGCACGCAGCCGGTTGTAATCCAGCCAGCCGCGGGCGGGGAAGTTGGTCATGAACAGCCCGTTGTCCTCGCCCGGTGCGGTGATCAGCGCGGTGAGGAGTTCCTGAGCCCGCGGGTTGCGCAAGTCGACCGCGATCGAGCGCTTCCCCTTGTTGAACCCATGCCAAAAGAGGCTGTGTTGTCCGTCCAAGGTGATCGGCCACCGCGTGTAGTCCAAGCCGCCCCCGATCGGGTCGAAGCGGATGACGTCGGCACCCATCTGGGCAAGCGTCATCCCCGCCAGGGGCATGGCCACGAACGCCGACCCCTCCACTACGCGCATACCAGCCAGCATCTCGGTCATGGGCACCCCTCGGTTCGACGCCCTCCCAGCGTGGTGCCGACAGGGGTGGCCGCACAAGGCCGGGCGGCGCGTCGGCGACGTGGCGTTGCTCTCGTGCTCGTCGACGCGGGCCCCCTGAACAGGGGGCCTCCCGGAAACGCCAGGGGGCCGGATCCCGTCACGGATCCGGCCCCAGCGGTCAGGCGCGGCAGCTATTCGAGGGTGTCGACCTCGGCCTTGATCGCCTCAACGTGGCCGGCGGGAAGCATCGCTGCCGCCATGGCGATGGCCTGGGTGGCCGACATCGGCTTGACCATCTCCAGCATCGGGTTGGCGGTGATTCCCGGGGAATGCTTCTCGAAGATCGCGACGACCTCCGGGTCCTCCAGCAAGGTCGCGAGCGTCGTCGTGTCGGGGTCATAGCGCGGCATGGATTAGGTTCTCCTCACTACCAGTCAGTAACTCGGGGCAACTCTAATCGCGCGGCGCGCCCGCCGAGAGCACCGGGGCACGTGGCATCCCTCACCACGCCACCCCAGACGCAGGTCACCCGTCGCCGCGGCGGAAACCGGCCCGCTGCGCGGTCTCCTCATCGATGAACCACACGTCAGGAGTCGTTGCCGCATACCAGTCGGACCCCGGCACCTGATAGACGCCGTAGGCGAGAACACCCTTGATCGGGTGGCCGAGCGGCATACAGCCATCGTCATTGGGCGCGGCCGAGCCGACGCCCCAACCGCCGTCCCAGACGGCGTGGTCATGGGGCTCGTCGGCGTCCCCTTGGGGTGGGTCGGCGTCCCCACGGGACTGGTCGGCGCCGCTCTCGGTGTTCTCCGGCCGCTGCCAGTCGGGGGCGCCCGGTCCTTCACCCTCGGGGATCTCGCTCACCGACTCACCTTGCGCGCCGATCGCGCTGCGGTTCTCCTCGGCGTTGGGTGCCGACTCTTCCGTGCCCGTGTCCTCGTCGCCGTCGGTGCCTTCCACGCCGTCCCAATGAACGTTGATCTGCTCCTCCGCCGCCGGCGGCTCATCGTTATCCACCAAGTCGTATGCCGCAGGCTGCGCCAGCCCGCCCGCACTCATCGCCGCTCCCGCGCGCTCGGCTTCGAGCCGGCCGGGGTCGGCGAGGTCATCACGACCCGCGACCTGCTCGGCCCGGTCTACGTTGACGGGAGCGACCTGCTCGTCGTGGACGAGGTTGGCGGAACTCGTCTCGACGTCCTCGGCGTCGAGCACGGCCTCGCCGTCAAGGACGGGCTCGGCTCGACCAGCCTCATCCTCGGCGGATCCTTCCACCCCGTCCCAATGGACGATGACCTGTTCCTCCGTTGCCACGGCCGATTCCCCATCCGCGCTGGCGATGGCGCCCGAGCGCTCGGCTTCCAATCGGCCTAGGTCGCTCAGGTCGTCGCGACCGGGGACCAACTCGGGTCGGTCGACCTCGCCGGGGTCGGCATCGGGAGGCTCGACGTCGCCAAGGTCGGCGTCGGGGCGCCTCGGTGCCGCCACGTCTGCTGGAGCAGCTGTCGGGACCGCGCCGGGTTCCACGGCCGGACCAACCGGGACGTCGCCGCCCCCGGGCACGCGCGCAGTCGCGGGACTCGCGACATCCAGGTCGTCCTCACGGCGCGAATTCCGCAGCAACCACCAGACCACGCCCAGGAAGACGACGCCCAAGATCAGCAACACCCAGTTCCGGCCGCTCATTTTTCCTCCTGACTGGCCGCCGCGCGGACGACGGCGCACCGGGCGAGAGTATCGAGGTGACTTCCACCACGTCATACCGCAAAACCCTATGCCTGATGGGGCCGGGGCAACGGGCCAGTCCCCGGCGACTTGCCGAATGCCGGGCGGGCCAGGCCCCTCCCCGGCAGTGGAGGACCTGGCCCGTCGCACTGGTGCAGCCGCCGCTCAGTAGCGCATATAGCGAACGGAGACGACCTTGGTCTGGCCGGGGGCAATCGAACCGATCGGGAATCCGATCGTGTCCCCGTAGTCCCCTCGCGAGATGAAGTTCGCGTCGAGAGGAGCGGACGCGGGGTCACAACCGGTCGGCAGGATGTCCGCGGTGACGCGGGTATACCAGTTGCCGGTCTGTTTCAGGACCGCCAGCATGATCCCGTGCGACTCCTTCCCGCTCGGCGCCTCTGCCGGGTCGTGGAACGCGGAGACGGTTGCCCGGGTGCGGCTGTGGTTGCTGACAAACCCCGCCCAGCCTTGCGCCCCACCGGTGTCGATATCGAAGTCGACCTGACGGCGCAGCACCACGCCGGTCAACTGCGAACTGGACACGTTCTTCACGGACATTTGCACGACGAATGTCGTCGGCGACCCGGTGAACAGCTGGAAGGTCTGCGTCAACTGAACCCGGTTGTCGCTCGTGCGTCGCACAATGGCGTTGCTCGACGTCGTGGGCGTGCCGAATCCGGATGAGGATGTGCCGGTGTCCCAGGCGTTGACGCCGTTGTAGCAGAGCACATAGCCCTCGCTGTAGGCTCCGACGCCGATGTGCTCGTAGAAGGCGCCGGCCGCGGTCGGCGAGGCATAGCCGGTGATGTTCCCGCCGGTGGAGACGACGATCTTGGTGCCCCGGGATGTGGCGGTCGTGAACGTCTTCCAGGTCGGATTGACGATCTTGGCCGAGTCCGAGGCGCCCTGCTGCGGCTTGGGCGTCGGCTGGCTCCCGGCTGTCACAGCGACCGGGACGAGCGCCCCCACCATCAGGGCTGCCGTGGCGATGGACTTCTCAACACGCATTTCTGACTACTCCCTTCGTGCACTCAGTTGCTGGCCGACCCGGTGATCGGGCACGCCGTCTTGGACCCTAGCCACCCACGCTGTCCTGGCCAGGGGCCACGATGTCGGCGCAATCGGGCCATCCGGATACCCTTTGCACGCGGGGCCTCTAGCTCAATGGCAGAGCTGCGGACTTTTAATCCGTAGGTTGTGGGTTCGAGTCCCACGGGGCCCACCGACGACCGCGATGGAACGCCCTGGGCCGGCTGCTACGTTGATCGGCCATGAACGCTTCGCTGACCTGTCCCAAGTGTGGGGCTCCCATGCGCACCTACGAGCGCAACCGTGTGCACGTCGACCAGTGCACAGGATGCGGTGGCCTCTTCCTCGACCGCGGGGAACTCGAAGCGCTGGTGGCGGCCGAGAACGCCTGGCACGGCCCCCAGCAAGGCCAGTCGGGGCCCGGCATCCAGGACCAAGGCGCTCCGCCACGACCCGCTCCCGGCCCGCAGCCCTACAGCGGGCAGCCGCAGCCCTATGCCCAGCAGCCCGGCTACCCGCAACAGCAACCCGGATACGCCCCGCAGCCCGGCTATGGGCAGCCGCCGGTCCAGCCCTACGGCGCCGCCCCCTACTACGCCCACTCCAAGGCGCCCCGCTATTCGCACAGCAAGGGCTACGGCTACGGTCACAAACGCAAGCGCAGCTTCCTGTCGGAACTGTTCGACGACTGACACACTGACTGCGTGAGTATGCCGCCGGGCCGAGACCGGCCCCGCCGTCCGGCTCGGCTGAGCCTGGAGGAGATGACCAAACACGCCGGGACCACGCCGGGCCCGGCCGAGGTCACCGAGGTGGCCCACCAAAGCGCGGCGGTCGTCCTCGGCGTCGGCCGGGATGCCGCCGATCCCGAGATCACCGCGCGGCTGGTCGGGCTGGTCGACGAGCTCGGCCTCGACACGATCGCCGAGCTGTGGTCGGTCATGCCGGCGCGCACCCTCCCCGGGGCACTATGGCGGCTTTATGCCCTGCGGGAGTGGGTCACCCGATCCCCGGCGCAGGCGAGCCGGGAGTATGCCGCGGGCATGCGGCATACCCATCTCAATCATGTCGTCGCCGGGGCGGCCGAGCCGCCCGGCCCCAAGGAGTTGCGCGACCTCGTTGACGACATCCTGCGGCGGGTTTATCGCGGCGACCTCGCGGTCGCGCTCGAGCGCGCGGGGGCGTTCTGCCGGGTCGTCTCGGCCGGCCGCGCCGAACTCGCCAACGACACCGACGTGGACGATCCCGAGCGGGGTCGCGCCGAGACCCTGCAGGCGGCCACGCTGTTGGGTACCGCCGACGACCTCGACGGCGCCGCGGCGGATTGGCGCCGAGGAAGCTTGATTTGAGGCGCCGGGAGCGATCCCGCGCCGATTGAGCGCAAGGGCCATCGGTGGGTTAGCCTTGCGGATGCGTCGGGCCGCGGCAGCCCCGGGTCCCAACTCATAGCCGCTACGAGCGGCCACGCGCCGTGAGGCGCTCCCGGCCCGACGCGACTATTACTTTTGCGGAGTTCTCCTCCTCGCCTCGGCGGCCCGCCTCCTTCGTCGCCGAACCGTCTCGCCGCATTGTCGACTCCGCGGTTATCACATTTGCGGAGTTCTCCTCCTCGCCTCGGCGAAGTCAGATCAGAGCAGTTGCCCGATCGCGTGGATGATCACGCCGGCCAACGCCCCGACGATCGTGCCGTTGATCCGGATGAACTGCAGATCGCGGCCGACGAACAGTTCGATGCGCCGCGAGGCCTCGTCGGCGTCCCAGCGGTCGACGGTGTGCGAGATGACCGTGGCGAGTTCATCGCCATACGTGTTGACGAAGAACGCGACGATGTCGGCGAGGTGGCCCTCGAGGCGGGCACGAACCTCGTCGTCAGTGGTGAGCGTATTGGCGATCTCCACGAGCCAGGCATCGCCCCGCTCCCACACCGAGCTATCCGGGTCCTCGAGGGCGCCGAGGAGCGATGTGCGCACCGACGACCAGAGCGACGAGACGGTGGTGCCGACCTGCGGGTGGGTCAGCACGCGCTCCTTGAGGGCCTCGGCCCGGGCCTGCACCTCCGGATTGTCGTGGAGGTCCTGGGCCAGGGTCGTTAGCAGGCCGTCCAGGGCAAGGCGGGCACGGTGGTTGGGGTCGGCGCGCATGTCCCGGACCCAGGCGACGGCTTGGTTGTAGGTCCAGTTGATGACCCGCTCGTCTACCCACGGCGGCGTCCACCACGGGACGCGCTCGTTCATCAGGGTCGAGAAGACCTGCGGGTTGGCGACCAGCCAGTCGTGCAACTCGCTCAGGCCGAGGTCGACCAGCCCATGATGGGCGCCGTCCTCGACGATCCCGGCGAGGAAGCGCCCGGCGATCGGGCTGACCGGCTCCTTGATCAGGCGCGGCAAGAAGACCTGCTCGACGAACTCCCGCACGTCCTCATCCCGCATCCGGGTCAAGGCGGCGGTCGCGATCCGCGCGCCTTCGGTGAGCGTGCGCTGCCGGTGTTCCGGCTCGCCCAGCCAGGCGCCGAGGCGCAGTCCGACATTGGCTGCGGCCAGGCGTTCGCGGGCGATCTCCTCGGTGAGGAAGTTGTCGCCGACGAATTCTTCGAGGCTGCGCCCGAGTTCGTCCTTTCGCTTCTTGACCAGCGCCGTATGCGGGATCGGCACGCCGAGCGGATGCTTGAACAGCGCCGTCACCGCGAACCAGTCGGCGAGCGCGCCGACCATGGCCGCCTCGCTGGCCGTATGGACGTAGCCCCAGGCGCCGTCCTGGTGACCATTGGTCAGCAGGAAAATGACGAAGGCAATGCCGAGCAGCGAGGTCGCGACGATTCGCATTTGCCGCAGCCCGGCCCGGCGGGCCTCGTCCGCCGCTGACGGCTCCAAGAAACTCACGCTCGTCATCCTCTCCAACAAACCCGTGCTCGTATGCCGCAGGGTCGCGCGACGATGACAACTTCGGGGACCGTTCCGGGGATTCCCCGTGCCCGTGGCACAGTGGGGATCGTGGCACAGTGGGGATCGTGATCGTCTGCGACCCGGCGGGGCGGCGCCGGGGCCGGGTGCTGGTGATTCACTCGTGGTGGGGGCTGACCGACTCCTTCCGCCGGTATGCCGACTCGCTCGCCGCGGCCGGCTTCCGGGTGGTGGTTCCCGACCTGTTCGGCGGCGCGACAGCCGCCACGGAGGAGGAGGCTCGTCGGCTGCGCGCCCGCACCGGCCGCGTCTCGCGCTATCGCCTGCTGGAGGAGGGCCTCGACATTCTGCGCGCTGGCCGCGACGGCGAGCCCGTCGGCGTCGTCGGCTTCTCCATGGGCGGGCACTGGGCCGTGTGGCTCGCCCAGCGCCGCGGCTACAACATCGCCGCGGCCTGCCTCTATTACGCGGCCCGGGCCGGAACCTTCACGCCGCCGACGCGCTATCTGGCGCACTTCGCCGACGCCGATCCCTGGGTCAGCGCGGCGGCCCGCTCGCGGATGGAGTCCGCCATCAACCGGTCCGGCTGCACGTATGCCGCTCACGACTATCCCGGGTGCGGGCACTGGTTCGCCGAGTCGGACCGGCCGGATGCGTATCGCGCCGACGCCGCCCAGCTCGCCTTCTCCCGAGACCTCACCCTGCTCGGTTCTGTCCTCGGCGGCTGACCCGCGAGGCGATCGTCAGCTGTCGATCGGGGCAATAGCCTGGGGCCATGAGCGAGCTCGATGCCTATATCGCCGCCTGGTCCCAGGCGTGCGCGGACGTATCCGCCATCATCGATGAGTTGACTGCGGATCAGTGGGCCGCCCCGAGCGACTGCCCGGGGTGGAGCGTCCAGGATGTCGTCGCCCACCTGGCCGCGCTCGAGACCGAGCTGGCCACCGGCCGCCGGCCGCGCGACGTGCCAGACGTCAGCGGCAAGACCGTCTCGAGCGCCTGGACCGAGGCCGGTGTCGCCGAGCGCCGCGAGAATACGCCAGAGCAGCTGATCGCCGAGTTCCGCGACGCCGCCGCGAGCCGCCGGCAGACCCTCGCGGCCGACCCGCCCACCAACCCTGCCGCGATCCCCGAGCCGCGGCCTGGCAACGTGCCGTGGGACAACGCGACCCTGTTGCGCAACCGGGTGCTGGACGTCTGGGTGCACGAGCAGGACATCAGGCGCGCCATCGGCCTGCCCGGCGGGATGGATTCCCCGGCCGCCCAGATCACGGCGGCGACCTTCGCCGCCGCGCTCCCCTTCGCCCTGGCCCGCAAGACGGGAGCCGCGCCAGGGACGCGCGTGGCGGTGGTGGTCGACGGCATACCGGCCGACCTGGTGCTCGACGAGGACGGACGGGCGCGCCCGGTCGATCCGGCCGCCGGCGGCGCCCCGGACACCACAATCACGATGAACCGCGAGACCCTGACGATCCTCGGCGCCGGCCGCCGCACCCCGGATAATCTGCCGCCCACCGCCCGGTTGGAGATCACCGGCGACCGCGACCTGGCCGCCCGCTTCCTCGCCGCGATGGCCGTCACCCCCTAACTGCGCCCTGCCCCTCCCCACCACACCCGCTGAGGTCTGCGCTTTTCGCCGAGGTCTGATGTTCTGCAGTACGACCTCAGCCAAAAGCACAGACCTCAGCGCATGTCCCGGGGCGAAACGGTTCTGATGAGAGGATGAGCGGATGCGCTTCTTGCCGGGCT
Organism: Nostocoides sp.; assembly: GCF_037045025.1. Lineage (GTDB taxonomy): Bacteria > Actinomycetota > Actinomycetes > Actinomycetales > Dermatophilaceae > Nostocoides_A. Next base: position 39,511 of record NZ_JBAOHM010000003.1, read on the forward strand.
CCCAGCCGAGCACCGACCTGACCTATGACGACGTCTTCCTCGTCCCGAGCCGCTCAAGCGTCACCTCCCGCTTCGACGTCGACCTGTCCACCGGGGACGGCACGGGGACGACGATCCCCATCGTCGTGGCCAATATGACCGCGATCGCCGGGCGGCGGATGGCCGAGACCGTCTCACGGCGCGGCGGTCTGGTCGTCATCCCGCAGGACATCCCGGCGCCGGTCGTCGCCGACGTCGTCACGTGGATCAAGTCCCGCCACACCGTCTTTGACACCCCAATCAAGGTCGGACCCAAGAAGACCGTCGGCGAAGCGCTCGTCCTGCTCACCAAACGCGCCCACGGAGCCGCGCTCGTCCTCAGCGACGACAAGCCGATCGGCCTGGTCACCGAGGCCGACCTGACCGGGGTCGACCGGTTCACCCAAGTCCGCGAGGTCATGTCCCGCGAGTTGACCACGCTGCCCGAGGACACCTCGCCGCAAGCGGCATACGACCTGCTGGCCTCGGCCCGGCACCGGCTCGCGCCCGTCGTCCGCGCGGACGGCACCCTCGTGGGGCTGCTGACCCGCAGCGGCGCCCTGCGCGCGACGATCTATCGCCCCAACACCGACGCCCACGGCCGGCTGCGCATCGCCGCCGCAGTCGGCATCAACGGCGATGTCGCGACCAAGGCCAAGGAACTCGCCGAGGCCGGCGTCGACCTGCTCGTCCTGGACACGGCCCACGGGCACCAGGAGAAGATGCTGGAGGCGCTCGCCTCCGTCCGCGCCCTCGACCTCGGTATCCCGCTCGCCGCCGGCAATGTCGTCACCCAGACGGGGACCCGAGACCTCATCGCAGCCGGAGCCGACATCGTCAAGGTCGGTGTCGGTCCGGGCGCGATGTGCACCACCCGGATGATGACCGCCGTCGGCCGGCCCCAATTCTCAGCGGTCTTCGAATGTGCCACCGCCGCAAGAGAACTCGGTCGGCACGTCTGGGCCGACGGCGGCGTGCGGCACCCGCGCGATGTCGCGCTCGCGCTCGCCGCCGGCGCGTCCAACGTCATGATCGGCTCGTGGTTCGCCGGGACGCTGGAGTCGCCGGGAGATCTGTTCACCGACGAGAACGGCCGGGCATACAAGGAATCCTTCGGGATGGCGTCCGCCCGCGCCGTCGCTCGCCGCACCTCCACCGACTCCTCCTACGAGCGGGCGCGCAAGGCGCTCTATGAGGAAGGCATCAGCCACGCCCGGATGTTCGTCGACCCCGAGCGCCCAAGCGTCGAGGACCTGATCGACTCCATCACCGCCGGCGTGCGCTCCAGTTTCACGTATGCCGGTGCGGCCACCCTCCCCGAGTTCGCCGACCGCGCGGTCGTCGGGGTGCAGTCCCTGGCCGGCTTCGCCGAGGGCCGCCCGCTGCATACCTCGTGGTGAGCCGGTCTCGTCACCACCGCGTTCCGGCCCGCGCCACCCGCCGGCAAACCCGCACCCGGACCCCGGCACAACACCGCAGACCTCAGCGTATGTGAGGGCGTTTTGTAGGCTCGCTGGATGACCTACGACGTCGCCGCGGTCCGCGCGCACTTCCCCGCCCTTCAGGAGGGGGCGGCGCACTTCGACGGGCCGGGCGGGACGCAGTCACCGCGAGAAGTCGGCGAGGCGGTCGCGCGGACGCTCACGTCGGCTATCGCCAACCGCGGCATCGTCACCCGAGCCGAACGTCGTGCCGAAGACGCTGTCGCCCACTGTCGTTCGGCGCTGACCGACCTGCTCAACGCCGACCCGCGCGGGGTCGTTTTCGGCCGCAGCATGACCGACCTGACCTATGACTTCGCCCGGGCGCTGGCCAAGACCTGGAAGCCAGGCGACGAGGTCGTCGTCACCCGGCTCGACCACGACGCCAACGTCCGGCCCTGGGTCCAGGCCGCCGACGCGGTGGGCGCCCTGCCCCGGTTTGCCGACTTCGATCCGACGAGCGGAGAGCTGGCGCCGGAGGACATCGCCGCGCACCTGTCGCCGCAGACCAAACTCGTTGCCGTCACCGCCGCTTCCAACCTCATCGGCACCACCCCCGACATCCCCGCGATCGCCAGCCTGGTCCACAACCGCAGCGACGCCCTCCTCTACGTCGACGGCGTCCACTACACCGCCCATCACAGCGTGGACCTGCCCGCCAGCGGGGCCGACTTCTGGGCCTGTTCGCCCTACAAATTCCTCGGCCCGCACTGCGGCGCCGTCGCCGCCGCGCCCGCCCTGCTCGAGACCCTCCACCCGGACAAGCTGCTGCCGTCGAGCGACGAGGTCCCCGAACGGTTCGAGCTCGGCACCCTCCCCTATGAGCTGATGGCGGGCACGACTGCGGCAATCGACTTCCTCGCCGACCTCGCCGGCGTGCATGCGGGCACCCGCCGCGACCGGCTGGTCGCGGCATACGCGCTGATCGACCTGCACGAGAAGCAGCTGCGCGACCGACTCGAGCCGACGCTGCGGGCCTTGCCGGGCGTGCGGGTCTATTCCAACGCCCAACGACGCACCCCGACAATCCTGTTCACGATCGACGGCTGGGAGAGCCAGCAGCTGCGGATCGAGCTGGCTGCGCGCTGGATCAACGCCCCGGCCGGCAGCTTCTATGCGGTCGAGTGCTCGCGCCACCTCGGCCTCGGCGACGCCGGCGGGGTGCGCATCGGCCTGGCGCCCTACACCAGCGAGGACGACGTCGACCGCTTGCTCGCCGCCCTGCGCGAGATCCTGCTGTTGTGACCAGCGCCGAACCAACCAACACCCAACCAACCAACGCATAGGCTGAGCCGGTGCCCGCATCCCGCAATCCCGTGCTGATCACCGGCTGCTCGAGCGGCATCGGCCGCGCCGCAGCCGACCTGCTCGTCAAGGCCGGCTACACCGTCTATGCGACCGCGCGGCGTCCCGAGACCCTCGCCGATCTCGCCGCGGCCGGTGCCCACACCCTCGCCCTCGACGTCACCGACGAGGAGTCGATGACCGCCGCGGTGCGCGCGGTCGAGGACACCCACGGCCACGTTGCGACGCTGGTCAACAACGCCGGCTATGGCGTCTATGGCCCGATCGAAGAGGTCGGCCTGGACGAGGTGCGCCGGATGTTCGAGACCAATGTCTTCGGGCTCGCGCGGATGACCCAGCTGGTGCTGCCCGGGATGCGCGCTGCCGGCGCCGGCCTGATCATCAACATCGGCTCGATGGGTGGCCGCGTCGCCTTCCCCGTCGGCGGCTACTACCACGCGACCAAATACGCCGTCGAGGCGATGAGCGACGCGTTGCGCGCCGAGGTCGGTTCCTTCGGTATCGATGTCGCGCTCGTCGAGCCCGGCCCGATCCGCACCAGCTTCGAGGAGACGATCAATTCCTCTGCGGCAGTGGGCAACCCCGATTCTCCGTATGCCGATCTGGTCGCCAAGGTCCAGGACGTCAACTCCGGCGCGTATGACAGCAAGCTGCTCGCCGCCGACGCCGGAGCGGTCGCCGACGTCATCCTCAAGGCCGTCGAGTCGTCCAAACCGCGCACGCGCTATCTGGTGACGGCCACCGCGCGTGGGCTCGTCCACGCCCGCCGCCTGGGCGGCGACACCGTCTGGGATGCGATCGTGCGCCGGCAGTTCTCCTGACCTCCCCATGGCAGCCCTCGCCGAGCCCCTGACCGCGCCGGTCGACCCGGTCGACGCGCTGCGCCGCATCGCCTTCCTGCTCGAGCGCACCCGCGCCGGCAGCTACCGCGTCGAGGCCTTCCGCAAGGCGGCGGCCACCGTGGCGGCGCTCGATCGGGCGGATCTGGCCCAGCGGCATACGGCCGGGACGATCCGGGAACTGCCCGGGATCGGCAAGGCGACCGCGGGGGTGATCGAGGAGGCGCTCGGCGGCGAGCTGCCGGCATACCTTGCCAGTTTGCAGGAGAGCGCGGGCCAGCCGCTGACCAGCGGCGGGGAGAGCCTGTATGCCGCTCTGGCCGGTGACTGCCACAGCCACTCGAACTGGTCGGACGGCGGCTCGCCGATCGAGGAGATGGTGCTGACCGCGGTCGAGACCGGGCATGACTGGCTCGTGCTCACCGACCATTCGCCGCAGCTGAAGGTCGCGCGCGGACTCAGCGCCGAGCGCCTCACCAGGCAGATCGCGATCGTCGATGCGATCACGTCCTCGCTCGGCGGCAGCTTCCGGCTGCTCAAGGGCATCGAGGTCGACATCCTCGACGACGGCGGCCTCGATCAAACCCCGGCCATGCTCGCCCAGCTCGACGTCGTCGTCGCCAGCGTTCATTCCAAGCTGCGGATGAACGCCGAGCCGATGACCCGGCGGATGGTCCGCGCCGTGCAGAACCCGCGGGTCAACATCCTCGGCCACTGCACCGGGCGCCTGGTCACCGGCAACCGAGGCACGCGCCCGCAAAGTGAGTTCGACGCGCGTGTGGTCTTCACCGCCTGCCAGGAAAACGCTGTCGCCGTCGAGATCAACTCCCGTCCCGAACGCTGCGACCCGCCGGACGAGTTGCTCACGCTGGCCCGCGACCTCGGCTGCCTCTTTGCCATCGACTCCGACGCGCACGCCCCCGGCCAGCTCGATTTCACCGCGCTCGGCTGCGAGCGGGCCGAGCGTCTCGGCATCGCGCCGGAGCGGATCGTGACGACCTGGCCTGCCGAGCGGCTGGTGGACTGGGCACGCGGGGGCTGACCCGCACCCGGTTTGGTCCTAAGGACCGCGGGCCGTATGCTTTCCGCTGTCCTCGACGGAATCGAGCCCGGCTCGCCAAGCGGCGGGGGTCTCCGATCAAGGATCGGGTCCCCATCGTCTAGCGGCCCAGGACTCCGCCCTTTCACGGCGGCAACACGGGTTCGAATCCCGTTGGGGATACGCGTGCCTTGCCACCCAAGGCCCCGTAGCGCAGTTGGTTAGCGCGCCGCCCTGTCACGGCGGAGGTCGCGGGTTCGAGTCCCGTCGGGGTCGCAGTTGACGGCGGCGGTTCCTTTGGGAGCCGCCGCCTTTGTGACATTCGAGGCTCTCCCGGTCGTCCGTAGGACAAGTCGCCCCTCGCGCAAACACAGGTCCTCCGTTAAATTCAAGGTGAACATCACATGAACTGCATCTGAACGGGCGGGAAGGGGCACGCACGTGAGCGAGCGGATAGAGGTCAGCACGGGCGCCGACGACGTGACCGACATGGCCCGGCACAAGGCCATCGACTACGACCTCAATCCCCAGCACACCCACTGGGTGCTGGCCGCGCTCCAGGCCGCGACGCCCGGGCTGCACTTCCTGACCCACCGCTATCAGCGGTCCTGGTGGCGCAACGACCTGATCGCCGGCCTGGCCGTCGCCGCCTACCTGATTCCGCAGGTCATGGCCTATACCGCGATCGTCAACGTTCCGCCCGTCTATGGGCTCTACACCGCGCTCATCGCGCTCGTCCTGTATGCGGCGATGGGCAGCTCTCGGGTGCTGTCCGTCGGTCCCGAGTCGACGATCGCCCTGTTGGCGGGAATGGCGATCGCCACCATCACCACCGATCCGGCGAAGGTCTTGGTGCTCAGCGCCGCGATGAGCATCCTCGTCGGCGTGTGGTGCCTGATCGCCCGCGCCTTCCGGCTCGGCGTCATGGCCGATCTGCTCTCCCAACCCTTGCTCATCGGCTACCTCGCCGGCGCCGCGGTGCTCATGGTGGTCGGTCAACTGGGCAAGATGACCGGAACCCATGTCGAGGGCGAGAGCATCGTCGACCAGGTCCGCGGCTTCGTCGACGTCGTCGGCGAGGCCCACCTGATCACCGTCTATGCCGGCCTGGCGACCCTGGCGTTCATCCTCATCGTGCATTGGGTCAAGCCGAGGTGGCCGGCCGCGCTGCTTGCGGTCATCGGCGCCACCATTGCCGCCATCGCCTTGGACCTGGTCAACCGCGGCGTCGCCGAGGTCGGCAAGATCCCGAGCGGGCTGCCCATGCCGAGCCTGCCGGCGATCAGCGGCGCCGAATGGCAGTCGCTCATGCTGCCCGCCCTCGGCGTCGCGGTCTTGGCCTATAGCGACAATATGCTCGGCGCCCGGGCCTTCCCGTCGCCGGAGATCCCCGGTGAACGCCCGAGCGAGCGGGCCGTCGATCCCCAGGTCGAGTTGGTCGCGCTCGGCGGCGTGCACATCGGTGTCGGCCTGTTCGGCGGCTTCCCGGTCTCGTCCTCAGGCTCGCGGACGGCGCTTGCGGTGGCCAGCCGGGCGCGCAGCCAGATGTATTCCCTGATCGCCGCGCTCTGTGTGCTGCTCGTGCTTTTTGTCGCCGGCCCGCTCATGGAGCACCTCCCGCAGGCCTCCCTCGGCGCGGTGGTGCTGTATGCCGCGACCAAGCTGGTCGAGGGCCGCGAGTTCGCCCGGATGTGGCGCTTCCGCAAGCGGGAGGTGCTGCTCGCGCTCGTCACGCTCTTCGGCACCATCTGGCTGGGGCTGCTCGCCGGTGTCGGGGTCGCGATCGCGATCTCGCTGCTGGAGATGGCGCAACGACTGGCCCGTCCGCACGACGCCGTGCTCGGGCGAGTTCCGGGCGTGGCCGGCATGCACGACACCGCCGACTACGACGACGCCGAGACCCTGCCCGGGCTGGTCATCTATCGCTACGAGGCGCCGCTGTTCTTCGCCAACGTCGGTGACCTGCAGCGCCGGGCGCAGCGGGTCCTGGACAAGGAGTTCCACGGCTACCCCGAGGCACCGCCGCGCTGGTTCCTGCTCAACGTCGAGGCCAACACCGAGGTCGACGTCACCGCCTGTGACGGGTTGAAGGATCTGTATGACGATTTCCAGGCCCAGGGCGTCAAGCTCGGCCTGGTGCGCCTGAAGCAGGACCTCTACCTCCCGCTGCGCCGCGCCGGCATCATCGACCTGCTCGGCGAGGACATGCTCTTCCCGACCCTGCCGGTCGCCGAGGAGGCGTATGTTGCCTGGGCCGAGACCAACCCGCCCGAACTCGCCGCCGACGGCGAACCGGAGACCGCGGCCGACGCCGAGGCCACGGCCGACGACGCCGAAGCCACGCACGTCGACGCCAATCCCGAGTCCAGGGAAACGAACCCGGACGAGAAGGCGACCGAGGCCTCGGCCGGCGCCACCCCAGCCGCGGCAGAGGACGCGGACCTCGCCCACAGCCGGCTGGTGGGCGCGCCGCATACGGTATAGTTCCTGCGGCCGGAGCGATCCGGCTATCCGTTTGCCCGGGTTGCCCAGCGGCAGACATCCGGCCAGGTAGCTCAGTTGGTACGAGCGTCCGACTGAAAATCGGAAGGTCGGCGGTTCGACCCCGCCCCTGGCCACCCAACCTCAATCCGGTGGCTGCTGCGCCGGCTAGCTGGACTCATCCGTGTCGCCTACTCGATCCGGAAACCGAGCTTGAGGGTCACCTGGAAGTGGCCCACGGCCCCGTCGGCGATGTGACCGCGGACACTGGACACCTCGAACCAGTCCAGATTCCGCACGGTCTCCGAAGCCTTCGCGATCGCCGCGCGGATGGCGGCGTCGACTGACTCGTCCGAGGTCCCGACGACTTCTGAGACGCCATAGGTGTTCCCGCTCATCTGGTGCTCCTTCCGCGCGCACCGTCCCGGCTGGGACAAGGTGACTCCTCAGTGTGTCGGGTCCGGCCGCCTGGCGCCACCGTCGCCGCCACCGCTGGCGGCCCGGGTGCGGCACAGTGGATCCCGTGAATACCGCAGGAAGCGATCTGGTCATCGTCACGACGAGCGCCGGCGACATCGACTGGCTGACCGGCTTCGCGCGCAGTCTGGTTGCCGAGCGGGTGATCGCCTGCGCCAACATCATCCCGGCGATCCGGTCGGTCTATCGCTGGGAGGGCCAGGTCGCCGAGGACCAGGAGGCGCTGGCGATCCTGCATACGACGGCCGCCGCGCTCGAGCTGCTGCAGCAGCGGATCGCGGCCGAGCACCCCTATGCGGTGCCGCAGGTGGTGATCCTGCGCGCCGAGGCGGCCGCGAACTATCTCGCCTGGCTCGGCGCGAACGTGCGGTAACACTCGGCGGCGGGGCGGCGAAGTAGGGGCATGAGAGCACACACCGACGACGCGCTCGACGGGGTCGGCGCCGACCCGGCGGCCTTCGAGACGTTCTACCGCGCCCACGTGCGCCAGGTCGAGCGGTTCATCGCCCGCCGGGTGGCTGACCCCCACGAGGCGGCGGACCTGACCGCCGACGTCTTCCTCGCCGTCCTGGAGGAGGCGCACGCCTACCGGCCCGAACGCGGCTCTCCGCTGGCCTGGGTGTTCGGGATCGCCCGGAACACGATCGCCGACCACCAGCGCGGCGCGGCCCGGCGGCTCCGGCTCGCCGGCAAGATCTCCGGGCGCGCGCTGCTCGATCCCGACTCTCTCGCCCGGGTCGAGGAACGCCTCGACGCCGAGCGCGCCGCCCGCCATCTTTATGCCGCGCTCGCGGCGCTGCCACCGGACGAGCGAGCCGTCCTCGAACTTGTTGCCCTCGACGGCCTGTCGCTCACCGATGTGGCCGCTGTGCTGGGGGTGAAGCCGGTCACCGCGCGGGTCCGGCTGCACCGGGCCCGGCGCAAGATCACCCTTCCCGGCGACGCCGTCACCCCGGCCGCCGACCTTCAGGAGGTCCGCTCATGAACACACCAACCCAGAACACTCCGCCCCAGAACACCCCTTCCCAGAACACCCCGGCCCGCACCGCTTCGGCCCGCGTCGACGACGCGCCGCTCGACCACTTCGAGGAGTCGCTGCTGCGGGAACTCAAGGCCATCGCCGACGAGCACCCCGCTCCCGCGTGGGCCGGTGCCCGAATGTCGCAACCCCGCCCCGGCTGGCAACGCCCGGCCGTGCGCGTTCTCGCCGCAGCAGCAGCAGCCGCGGGCATCGCGGGCTATCTCGCCACCCCGCTCGGCAGCAGCCCCGCCTTCGCCGTGACGAGCGAGCCCAATGGTGATGTCACGGTCACCGTCAACCGCCCCGAAGGCGCGCAGGCGTTGGAAGATGCCCTGGCCGCCAAGGGAATCCGGGCGGACGTCGTCTTCCCCACCGACGGCATGCAGTGCCGCGACGGTCGATACACCGAGGCGCCGGCGGCGACGCGGACGGACCGGCCGTTCGCCTTCGAAGCCGGGCCGAGCGGCGAGAAGATCACGATTCCCCTGGGCCTGGTCGGACCGGATGAGACCCTGGTCTTGGAGTCCATGACGCTCCCGCCGAAGACCACGGGCGCCGACGGCCCGCAAGCCCCGCAGGGCGGGCAGACGTTCGTCATGAAGGTCGCGCTCGCGACGGGGTCCGTCGCCCCATGCGCCCCGGAGCCCGCCGAGGAGTTGCCGGGCATGACCTCGCCAGGCGACCTGGTCCCCGCGGGTGGTTCGCCCACGGCGCGGGTCTTCCCGGAGCCGTCCTGAGCGGTCCCGGCGGTGGGGCAGCATACGATGCGGCCGTGCACGAACGTGTCCGGCAAGCCCCGCGCCGGGTCGCCACACACCAGGGCGAGTGGGAGCGTTGGGCCGGTGGAACCTGGGCGTCGCTGGCGGCGATGGCGCACGAGGAGACCGGGCTGCCGTGCGACTCGATCGACGCCGGCCTACGCCCGAGCGGACGTCGCGTGCACACCTCGCCGACGAATGTCGCCGGCTATCTCTGGTCGGCGATCTGTGCCCGCGACCTCGGCCTGATCCCGGCCCGGGAGTGCCGCGAGCGGCTGGCTGTCACGCTCGGGACCCTCGCTCGCCTGCGCCGCCACGTCGCCAGCGGCATGTTCGCCAACTGGTATGCCGCGGACACCGGTGAGGTGATCACCCGCTGGCCCAACTCGGGCCGGCGGGTGATCCCGTTCGTCTCCAGCGTCGACAACGGCTGGCTCGCCGCCACCCTGCTCGTCGTCGCAGCTGCCGAGCCCGCCCTGGCTGAGCCCGCGCGGCACATTCTCGACCGGATGCGCTTTGACGCCCTCTTCGACCCGGAGGCCGGCCGGTTGCGCGGGGGGTTTTGGGACGGCAAGACGCTGCGCAAGCACGTCGTCGCGGCCTACGGTCCGATCGAGCAGCCGCTGCGCTACACCGCCCACCACTATGGGCTGCTGAACTCCGAGCCGCGGCTGACGTCCTATGTCGGGATCGTCCTGGGCCAGCTTCCGCCCAGCTCGATCGCCGCCGTGGACGCCCCCGTGCGCACCTATCGGGGGCGCACGGTCGTCGCGACGTGCGGCGGCTCGATGTTCGAGGCCCTCTCCCCCGAGCTATTCGTCCCCGAGGCCGACTGGGCGCCGGCGACCTGGGGCGCCAATCACGCCGACACGGTTGCGCTGCAACGCGAATATGGCTTGGACGACAAACGCTACGGGTTGTGGGGATTCTCGCCATGCGCCAATCCCGGTGGCGGGTATGCCGAATGGGGCGTCCCGCCGATCGCGTGGCTGCCGCGGGGCTACCCGAGCAAACGGCGTGGCGAGGCGGTCGTCACGCCGCACGCCAGCGCCCTGGCGATGATGCACGACCCCGAGGCCGCCAGCGACAATCTGCGGCGGATCGCCGCGCTCCCGGGAGCCTTCGGCCCGGGAGGCTTCGTCGACTCGGTCGGCATACCCACTGGCCGGCGAGCCGAACGTCATCTGGCGATCGACCAGGCGATGCTGCTGGGGGCACTCGCCACTCGGCTCGCCGACGGCGGGCTGCGCCGCTGGTTCTGCTCCCCGCCAGTCAGCGCGCGGCTGCGCCCGCTGGTGCGCGGGGCCCTGCCCGCGCAGGACGCCACGCGGCGATGACATAGAGGACCCCAACCGGATCGCCCGACCAGATCACCTCACCGGCTACGGACTGGCCGTCGAAACACCGGGCCAGCACCTGCAGCGCGGCCCACCCGGTGACCCAAAGCTCCTCGCACAGCGCAGCATCCAAGCCGGCCAGGGCCGCCGGGTCACCCGCCTGCAGCGCGGTGACGATCGCCGCGTCGACCCCGGCGGAGCGCGGGTCGTAGTGTCCCGGCGCCTTCTCGGTGCGCTTGGCGCTGCCGTCCGCCGGAACGAGGAGCAGCGACCGGTCCGCCCCGCCGGCGATCGCCGTTGCCGCCGCGACGATCTCGTCGGCGCTCGCGTCGAGCGGCAAGCCGACCGCCGTCACCGGCCCGTCCCACCCCGCCTCCGCGAGCAGCACCCGCGCGACCCGCCCGGCCAACGATCCTTTCGTATGCCGCGGCTCCCGCTCGCCGGCCGCGACGACGACCACCCGCTCGACATCGTCGAGGCGCGCGCGCAGCGCCGCCACGGCACGCGCCCGGACCTCCGTCAGCGGATCGGCGATCCCGACATACTCCGGCAACAGCATCGGCGCGCTGGGCACGACGAGCGCGGCAACGATCACTGCAGCCCCCGCGTCGTGATAGCCGGGCGCCGTTGTCCCGCAATGCTGGAGACCATGTCGAGCACCTGGCGGGTCTCGGCAACTTCGTGCACCCGATAGACCTTGGCACCAAGCCAGCCGGAGATGGCGGTCGTCGCGAGCGTGCCGATCAGCCTCTCCCCCACCGGTTTGTCGAGTGTCTCGCCAACGAAGTCCTTGTTGGACAACGAGACCAGCACCGGCCATCTCGTCGCGACAAGTTCGCCCAACCGGCGGGTCGCCTCCAGAGAGTGCCAGGTGTTCTTGCCGAAGTCGTGCGCCGGGTCGATGAGAATCCGCTCCCGGTCCACACCCAGCGACACGGCTCGCTCTGCTTGCCCGACAACGGAATCGATGATGTCGGCCACGACGTCGTCGTATTCGACGCGGAACGGCCTGGTCCGGACGGGAACCCCGCCGGTGTGCGTGCACACCAGGGCGGCGTCGAAGGCGGCGGCCACCTCGGGCAGGGCCGGGTCGGCGCCACCCCAGGCGTCGTTGATCAGGTCGGCGCCCGCAGCGCAGACGGCTTCGGCGACCTCGGCACGCCAGGTGTCGACCGAGATGATGAGATCCGGGTAGTCGCCGCGCACCCACGAGACGAAGTCGACAACCCGCCTTTTTTCCTCCGCCGCATCGATGTCCGTGCCCGGGGCCGCCTTGATCCCGCCGATGTCGACGATGTCGGCGCCCTGGTCGACCACCTCACGCACGCGGTCCTTGGCCGCGTCGGTCGCCCAGGTCGCGCCCTTGTCATAGAACGAGTCGGGCGTCCGGTTGACGATCGCCATCACCAGCCGGGCATCCTCGCCGAACACGTGTCGGCCCAAGCGGAACTGCATCACGTGGGCACCCGGCCCGCCGCCGGACCTCGATATCCGGGAACGCTCGCCGCCGGCGGGCGCTCGCCAATGTCCACCCGCCGCGGCCGCGGAGCGAAGTCCTCCGTGCCGGGGCCGTATTGCACCAACTCGACGACCTCGGCCGGGCGCGCCGCCGAGTGCTGCCCCAGCCGAGCCTCGGCGGCCGCGAGGACTTGCACCGCCATCGGCCCGAGCGTGTCGTGCCGGTGGTGGCGATGGGCGCGCCGGCCGAGGTCGACCTGCGCGATCGCACCGGACCCGAAACGCTCGGCGACATCAATGAGTGCGGCGATCTCCACGCCATACCCGGTCGGCATCGGCAGCTCAGCGAGAACCCGGCGGCGGATGGCCCATTCGCCCGAGAGCGGCTGCACGATCCCGCGCAGCTGCGGCCAGTGCAAGGCAATCAGGGGTCGGGCGACCAGCTCGGTCACCCGGCCGCCCTGCTCCTCCTCGTGCCCGTCGGCGGCGAGCATCGGCCGGTCATAGACCGCCTTGACGAGCTGGATATCCGTGTCGGTCAGCAGCGGCCCAAGCAGCCCGGAGACGAAGTGGCCGCCCCACTCGACCAGGTCTGCGTCGATGAAGACCAGCACGTCCCCACGCACCACGTGCATCGCCTTCCACAGCGCCTCGCCCTTGCCCTGCGCCAGCCCCAGATCGGGCCGGATCTGCCCGGCCGCATAAACCGTTGCCCCGGCCTCCCGGGCCTGCCGCGACGTCGCGTCCACCGAGTCGCTGTCAATGACGACAACCTCGTCCACCAACGCCACCGCCTCGACCCAGTCGGCGATCACGCGCGCGACGACCGCTCCCACGCTGGCTTCCTCGTCACGGGCGGGAATGACGACCGAGACCCGTTGCTCACCCTTGGCCTCCAGCAGTTTCGCGGCCGGGAACTCCTCGTGCCGCAGCACCGACACCGCGGCTTGGCCCATCCGGCCACTGTATGCCGTGCCCCGAACAGTTTTGCCCCAGCCCGGGAACAGGAACGCGGATCAGATCGTGCGCGCCTCCCACGGCCGATAGGTCTCCAGCACCTCCAGCAGGCGGCGGCCGCCGGGCTCGAGGGTGCCGTCGTCCTGCACGCCGACGATCGTCCAGGCGCGATAGCGGGCGAGCATCATCGCCAGGCGCTCGGCGACATACTCCGGCCACGGCCGCTCGAAGTCCCAGTCGGCGGCCGGCACGACGAGTTCCACCGGGTAGCCATAGGCGCGGACGGCCGCGAACTCGGGCACCGACAGCAGGAAGACCGGCCGGAAACCGCGGGTGCGTTCCTGCAGGATGCTGACCTCACGCAGCACATGCGCCACCCGCGCGGCATCGAGCAGGACCGCGTCGATGACGATGATCGGCAGCCGCTCCACCTCGGCCATCCCCCGCAGCGGCCGGCCGGCGTGCAGGAAGACGACCGGAACCGCGCCGTCCCACGCGAAAACCCGGGTGGCGATGTCGACCAGCGTCCGGTTTCCCTGCACGGCGCCGAAGGTGCGGTCGGTGGCCGCCAGCAACCGCGGCGAGTTGCGGATCGTGCGCGCCGTCGCCTGCAGCCAGCCCGGCGCCCCGCCCGAGGATGCCCCACCCGAAGCCGGTGCACCACTCGATGGCTCCCGCCGGCGGATCACGCGCCCATCACCGCCACCAGCCGCCCCGCGGCCTCGGCCGCGCCATTGCCCGGATCGGCCCCCACCGCCGCGGCCGCCATATCGCTCCCGTGCTCCAACAGCGTCCAGATGGCCGCACTCGCCGCATCGACGCTGACGTGGTCGAGGCGCACCGCCCAGCCCTGGTCGGCGGCATACCGCGACCGGGCGTCCTGGTCGTCCAGGGCGGTGTCACGGTTGGGCACGAACGCCGTCGGTATCCCGAGCCGCAGCAGCTCGTGGAAGGAGTTATAACCCGCTGCCGCGAAGACCACGTCGAACGCCGAATAGCAGGGCGCCAGCGGATAGGCGCGCACGGCGTGGACATCCCCGCCGACCGCCTCGCGGGCGATGTCCACCTGGGTCACGGCCACCCCACATCCGGTATGCCGCAGCGCCGCCGCCGCCGCTCCGACGTCGCCGCTGGTGTCGTTGATATTGCCCGCGCCCAACGAGATCAGCCCGATCCTGCCCTGCGCCGGAAGCCCAAGCCGGGCGCGGGCCTCCTCCCGCGGCAGCAGATCGCCCGGGTCGGCCAGGGTCACCGGCCCGACCCGATAAGCCAGAGCCGAAGCCGCGGCACCCTCGTCATAGGGCGCGGCGAGATCGCCCGGCTCGATCACCTCATCGAACCAGGAGGCCTTGGCGAGTTGGTCGGCGCTGCGGCCCGGTTTCCACATCCCGCGCCGCGACCACACCCACCGCGTGCCCGGGTGAGCCGCGCGGACGACGTCCATCCCGGCATACGGATGTGTTCCGTCGAAGACGACCAGGTCGGGGCCGACCCGGCCGACGATCTCCTCCAGCCGCTCCTGAAAGAGCGGTTGCCAGGACGAGTTCGCCATCCCCACGGCGCCCGCGGACGGGAGGTACTCGTAGCGGTAGCCGTATTGGGAGACGACCGGGACCGCTTGCGACATCGCCAGCACATAGCGCCGCACGGGCGGGGGGAGGCGGACGGCATACGCGAGCAGGCGGGTCAGGTGGCCCATCCCGGCACCATTGCTCGACATGAGCATCACGAGGGGGCTTGCGGTCATGGTGCGGGCATCCTCCCACGGGCGGGGATAGACTGACCGACGCTCCGGACGCCTCGGCGAGCCGGAGCCCGTGGTTCCCCCGCCCCTGCCCGCTCCTGAGGAGTCGCCGCAATGTCCGTCGACGTTGCCATCGTTGGTCTTGGCTATGTCGGCCTGCCGCTCGCGCAAGAAGCCGCCCGCGTCGGGTTGACGGTGCTCGGCTTTGACATCGGCCAGCGGGTGGTCGACGGCCTCACCGCCGGCACCTCCCATGTCGATGACCTCTCCGACGCCGACATCGCCGAGATGCTCGCCGCCGGATTCGCGGCCACCACCGACGCCAGCCGCCTCACCGAGGCCAAGGCGATCGTCATTTGCGTGCCGACCCCGCTGTCCGCGGACGGTGGCCCCGACCTGGGCCCGGTCGTCTCCGCGGTCAACACCATCCGCGACAACCTCCGGCCGGGGATGCTCGTCATCCTGGAGTCGACGACCTATCCCGGCACCACCGACGAGGTCGTCCGCCCCATCCTCGAAGAGACCGGCCTGGTCGCCGGCACCGACTTCCACCTCGCCTTCTCGCCCGAGCGGATCGACCCGGGCAACGAGAAATTCGGGGCCAAGAACACCCCCAAGGTCGTGGGCGGCCACACCGAGGCCTGTGGCGATGCGGCCGCGGCCTTCTATGGGCAGTTCGTCGACACCGTCGTGCGCGCCAAGGGCACCCGCGAGGCCGAGACCGCCAAGCTGCTGGAAAACACCTACCGGCACATCAACATCGCGCTCGTCAACGAGATGGCCCGGTTCTGCCATGACCTGGGCATCGACCTGTGGGATGTCATCGCCGCCGCCAAGACCAAGCCGTTCGGCTTCCAGGCGTTCTATCCCGGCCCCGGCGTCGGCGGGCACTGCATCCCGATCGACCCCAACTACCTCTCCCACAACGTCCGCGCCCGGCTGGGCTACCCCTTCCGGTTCGTCGAGCTGGCCCAGGAGATCAACGCGACGATGCCGGCCTACGTCGTCCAGCGCGCGCAGAACCTGCTCAACGAGGACAGCAAGCCGCTGCGCGGCTCGACCGTGTTGCTGCTCGGGGTGACCTACAAGCCCAATATCGCCGACCAGCGCGAGTCGCCGGCCGTTCCGCTGGCGCGCCAACTCGCCGACAAGGGCGCCGACGTCGCCTACCACGACCCGCACGTGCACGACTGGAGCGCGCTCGGCGACCGGGCCCGGCGCGTCGACGACCTCGAGCAGGCCGTCCGCGAGGCCGACCTGGTGATCCTCGTGCAGAACCACAAGGACTACGACGTCGATGCGCTCGCCGCCGGGTCGCAGCGGTTCTTCGACACCCGCGGTGTTGCCACCGAGAGCGAGAAGGTCGCCCGCCTGTGACGGATACCCCGCCCGGGGTGGGCCTGCCCCAGGCGCTTTCCCCGGAACAGGCCACCGCCCTCGCGAAGGCCCACGGCCTCAAACCCTTGGGCGCCCGCCCGCCGTTCGTCGACTACTGCCGCCAGCTGTGGCGGCGCCGCTCCTTCGTCTGGACTCTGTCCAGCGCCGAGGCCGAGGAGAAGACCTCCCAGGACCGGCTCGGCATCCTGTGGACGGTGCTCAACCCGATTCTGTTGATCATCAGCTACTTCCTGATCTTTGGGCTGCTGATGAACACCCGGCACGACTCCAGCAACTTCATCGGCTTCTTGACCATCGGCGTGATCATCTACGGCTTCAGCTCGGCGGCGATGACCCGGGGGACCAAGGCGATCGTCGGCAACACCAGCCTGGTGCGCGCGCTGCGCTTCCCGCGCGCCATCTTGCCGCTGTCCACGACCTTGACCGAGGGCCTGATGACCGCGCCCGCGCTCATCGTGCTCATCGCGCTCATGCTGTTTACCCACGAGCCGCTCACCTGGCATTGGCTACTTCTTCCGGTGGCGCTGGCGCTGCAGACCCTGATTCTCGCCGGCCTGGTCATGATGGGCGCCCGGCTGCTCAACATCTCCCGCGACCTGGGCAATCTCATTCCGGTGATGATCCGGCTGCTGCGCTATGTCTCCGGCGTCTTCTTCAGCATCCAACACCGCACCCGTAACCACGAGATCATCTCGGCAATCCTCGAGTTCCAACCCTTTGCCTTGCCGATCACCCTGGTGCGCCAATGCCTGATGAAGGAATATCCCCTGGTGTGGTCCTATTGGGGGATCGCGGCATTGTGGGCGATCGGCTTGTTCGTCGCCGGGCTCTGGCTCTTTTGGGTCGACGAGGCGAAGTATGGCCGCGGCTGAGCGTCCCGGCGACCCGGCCGACGCGCCAGGACCGGCGGTGATCGTCTCCCACCTCGATGTCACCTACCGGGTCCAGGGATCGAAGCGGGTGGGCGCGCTGACCCCCGAGGATGAGGAGGAGTCGCTGTTCAAGAGCCTCCTTAGCCGCAGCAAGGAGATGAGCACGATCCAGAGCGTCGAGGCGGTCAAGGACGTGAGCTTCGTCGCCTATCACGGCGAGTCGATCGGCATCATCGGGCGCAATGGGTCGGGCAAGTCGACGCTGCTGCGTGCCATCGCCGGTCTCATCCCGCCGTCACGGGGCCAGGTCTGGGTATCCGGCGAGCCGACGCTGCTCGGTGTCAACGCCGTGCTCATGAGCAAGCTGTCCGGCGCCCGCAATATCTTCATCGGTGGCCAGGCGCAGGGTCTTAGCCGCAGCGAGGTCGCCACGAGGTTCGAGGACATCGTCGAGTTCTCCGGCATCGGCGAAGCCGTCAATCGGCCGATGTCGACCTATTCCTCCGGGCAGGCGGCCCGGCTCCGGTTCGCGATCTCGACCGCCACGACCCCGGACATCCTGATGATTGACGAAGCCCTGGCAACGGGAGACGCGCACTTCAAGGAGCGCAGTGCCGAGCGCGTCCAGCAGATCCGGCAGGAGGCCTCGACGGTCTTCCTTGTCTCCCACTCCAACGCCACTGTCAGGGACATGTGCGACCGGGCGTTGTGGATGGACAAGGGCGTGCTGATCGCCGACGGGCCGGTGGAGGAGGTCGTCGCGGCATACGAGGCGACGCTGCCCAAGAAGAAGACCCCGCCCAAGCCCAAGCCGAAACCGGCGCCCAATCCGGCCCCGGAGGCGTGAGCGTGCCGAGCATCCTCGTCGTCACGATCGTGCACGATCCCGAGGACTCCCGCATCCGGCACCGGCAGATCCCCGCGCTGCTCGCCGACGGCTGGCAGGTCACGTATGCCGCTCCCTTCGCCGCCTATGACCGTCCCGGGCCGCTGCTGCCCGGGTTGCGCACCGTGGACCTGCCGCGGGCGGTCGGCCGCGACCGGGTGCCCGCCGGGAAGGCGGCACGGGCGCTGATCGCGGCCGAGGCGCCGCGGCACGACCTGGTGCTGGTCCACGACCCCGAGTTGCTCGCGGCGGTGACCGGATTGGGCCTCGCCAACCTGGTCTGGGATGTCCACGAGGATCCGGCGGCGGCGCTGGTGGCCAAGGACTGGCTACCCCGGCCGCTTCGGGGGCTGATCGGCTGGGGGTGGCGCCGCGCGGAGCGGGTGGCGGAGCGTTCCCACCGGCTGTTGCTCGCCGAATACGCGTATCAGGAGCGGTTCGAGCGCCCCCACCCGGTGGTGCCCAACACCGTGTTGGTGCCCGATCTCGTGCCGCCGCCGGGAACCGCCCGGGTGGTCTATCTCGGGACCGTGACGATGGCGCGGGGCGCCCGCGAGATGGTCGAGGTCGCCCGGCTGCTGGCCGCGGCGACCGATGCGGCCTGCCGGGTGGAGGTCATCGGTGCCGCCCGAGACGAGGAGTCGGCGCGCCTGCTGGAAGCGGCGTCGGGGCAGGATCTGCTGACATGGCACGGCTTCCAGCCCGCCAGCGTGGCGCTGGACCTGCTGCCCGGCGCCGTTGCCGGCCTGTCCCTGCTGCACGACCTGCCGAACTACCGCCACTCCCGGCCGACCAAGATCATCGAGTATTTCGCCCACGGGGTCCCGGTGATCACCACGCCGCTGCCGGTCGCCGTAGAACTCGTGGAGTCGGCCGGCGCGGGTCTCGTCGTCCCGTTCCGCGACCCCGACGCGGCCGCGGCGGCCATCGTGGAGCTGCGCGCCGACCCCGACCGGGCCGCGCGCCTCGGCGCGGCCGGGCACGCGGCGGCCAAGGCGGCATACGACTGGGGCAGCGCGGGCGCGGAGTTCACTGCCACACTGCGCGGCTTCCTCAGGGAGGGCTGACCAACCCCACGAAATACCCCAGACATGCCCGGCAGCGGTGATCACGCCAGCAGCTCGGTGGGCTGGATGCGCCGCAGCCGCCGGGCGGCAACCAGCAGGCACAGCAGGGCGCAGCCGACGATCCCCAGGCCGAGCACGATCACATCAGCGGGCGTCACGACGAAGCCGACGCGCACCATACCGAGGCCGCGCAGCAGCAGCGACAGCAGCGGGTTCATCGCCACCACACCCGCCGCGATCCCGAGCGCCGCGCCGGCGAGGATCGCCGGCAGCACCGCCGTCAGTGTCTGCGCCGTCAGGTCGCGGCTGGTGAACCCGAGCGCCGTCCGCACCCCCAGGGCGCGGCGCTCGGCGGCGATCAGCGTGTCGATCACCAAGCCGATCACCAAGAAGAGCACGACGATCGTCAGAGCGACGATGATCAGCGCGAGGATCTTGATCATCGTCAAGAAGACGGAGAGCTGGCTGTCCATGCTGCTGCGCTGGTCGATCACCGCGGCGACCTGCTGCCCGACCGCCTGTTCGATCCGCCGGACGGCGGCGCCGCTGTCCGCGGGCTGGTCGAGGTAGACCGCGATCGAGACCGGCAGGGTGTCCGGGGCGATCCGGTCGAACCCGGGAGAGGTCATATCGACCGTGCGCCCGGTGTAGCGGGCCGACTGGGTCAATCCGGTGATCAGATAGGAGGCCGTCTGCCCGCGCGTGGACACCTCGATGCTGTCGCCGATCGTCTTGCCGAGGGCGCCGGCAAGGGCGCCGCCGACCGCGACCTCCTCGCCGTCGCGGGGCTCTCGGCCGGCATACAGGCCGACATTGCGCAGACCGGCGAAGTCGGCGACCTTGAGCTGCACGGTGAGGTCGCCGACGGTGGCGTTGCGGTAGTCCACGAACGCCGCGGTGCGCACCCCGGGCACATCCTGGATCCGGGCGAGCTGGGCGCGGCCGTCATCGCCGCGCGGCAGCAGGACGACGACGTCCTCCATCTCGCCGATGACCAGGTCCCGGAAGGCCTGCGGGTCCTGCACCGCGTTGCGGTTCAACCCGGCCGCGAAGACGCCGGCGAAGCTGACCAGCCCGACCACGGTCGCGACGAGCAGCGAGCGCGGGATCGCCTGCAGCAGCGCCTTGACACCGAGCACGAGGTCGACCGGGCCCCGGGAGGCCGCCAACGGCAGGTGGTTGCGCCGGAAGTTGTGCGTGGCCAGCCCGCCACGCAGGGCGTCGACCGGGGCGATGCGGCGCACCCGCCGGGCCGACAGCGCGGAGACGACGAGCACGACGCCGACGAGCAGGAGCAGCGTGAGCGCGGCCGCGAGCGGGCTGAACCGGGGCTGCCAGGGCACCCCGCTCTGCGCGGCGAGGCTGCCCGCGAAGACCGGCAGTACGGCATACGAGAGCCCGATGCCGGCCACGGCCGCGGCGGACGCGACCGCGACATAGGGGGCGGCGAAGCCGCGGATGACCTGTCCCGAGGTGTAGCCCATCGCCTTCAGCGTCCCGATCCCCGGCAACTCCTCGACGGCGGTGGTGCGCAGCAGGAACCGGATGACCGCCCACACGACGAGCGCGATGACCATGGCGAACGCGGTGAACAACGCGGCATACAAGCTGGAGCTGACCGTTCCGGTGGTGACCAGGTCCGGCAGCGACAAAGTGATCACCCGGGAGGGTTGCTGCCCGGCGGCGTCGTCGATGCTCGCGAGCTGGGCATTGGCCTGGGTATAGACCGCCTGGATGTCCGCGGCGTCGGCGAGCCCGACCTGGATCAACCATCCCGGGGAGGTGCCACCGGCGGCGAGCTGGGCCGCGAACTGGTCGTGGTGCATGCCGATGCCGACCGCCCCGAGCGAGACCGAGCCGAGCATCGGATATTCCACAAACCCCTGGATCCGGTATGCCGTCCCGCCGGTTGGGCCGCCGACCGTCACCGAGTCGCCGATGCGGTAGTCGCCGCCCGCTTCAAAGCGGTAGGGCAGGTAGACGCCGTTCGTGATGGCCGGGGTGGCCTGGTCGAGGACGCGCCAGCGGCCGAGGGTCGCGGCGTGGTCGATGTCGGTGTAGACGACGAGCGTCGAGGTCGTGCCGCCGCCCATTCGCAGTTGCGCGGTGCGCCAGCCGACGGCCGTCGTCGTGACCTGTGCGACCCGATCGTCACGGCCGAGCCCGTCAGCCAGCTGCGTGGCCGCCGACCGATCGGCGATCAGCAGGGCGAGGTCGGGGGTGTCCAGGGCGCGAGCCCGCTCGCGGGTGTTCTCGGCATACTGCCTGCCGCTGAGGATCGCGATGTCGAGCAGCAGCGCGGCGACGAGGACAAGAAGAAAGAGCGCGACGAACCGTCCCCGGTGCTTGCGGGTCGCCCGCCGCACGAGAATCGCGGTGACGGCCATGGTCACCACCCCATCTCGGTGAGGAAGCCGCGCAGCCGGGTCAGCCGGTCGTCGGTGTCCCCGGCGGCGAGGTCGTATGCCGCCAGCGGCAGATCGCCGTGAATCGTCCCGTCGCGCAGATAGAGGATCCGCTCGCCGCGCAGGGCCGAGCGCAGGTCGTGGGTGACCATGACGACGGTCTGGCCGCCCTGGCTGGCCCGGGTGAGCTGGTCGAGGACGGCCTGGCCGCTCGTGGAGTTCAGCTGCCCGGTGGGCTCGTCGGCGAACAGGACGTCCGGGTCGTTGACGAGCGCCCGGACGAGCGCAACCCGCTGATTCTCCCCACCGGAAAGCATGCTCGGAAACTTCTCCAGCAGCACCGGGTCGAGGTCGACCGAGGCGGCCAGGTCGCGCGCCTTCGCGACCAGCGCGCGGCGGTCGCGGCGGCGGCGCAGCAGCCCGACGGCGAGGATATTGTCGAGCGCGCTCATTGAGTCCAACAGGTGGATCTGCTGGAAGACGAAGCCGCAGTGCTCCCGTCGAAAGAGCGCCAACTGGTCCTGGGACAGGCCCGACAGTGGCGTGCCGGCGAAGGTGATCTCTCCGAGGGTCGGGCGGTCCATGCCGGAGACCTGGTAGAGCAGCGTGGACTTGCCCGCCCCCGACGGGCCCATGATGACAGTGAATTCCCCGGCGGCGAGGTGCAGGTCGAGGTTCTTCAGGACGTGTTGCTGCACGCCCTGGTTGGAGAAGGTCCGAGACAGCTTCTCGGTGGTGATGATGCTGGGCATCGGTGCTCCTGGATGCGCTGTGGATCGGCCGGTGACTTGTCGTTCACGCTAGGAGCGGCGCAGCGGGCAGTCCTTAACGAAGTCCTAAATCGGTGCGAAGCTTCGCCACTCGGACCCCTTAGGCCTAACGAATCCGCCGTCCGCGGATGAGTTGCGCGGGCCCTCGAGGCCCGCGTCTTCGGGCAGGCATCCGTGGCAGGGGATGCCTCTCCGGAAGAGGTCTCGCAACTGCGAGCCTGGCTGCACGTTCCACCCCAGCCGGAGCCGACGCCAGGAAGCCCGGAGTGAGCCACCCAGGTCACGGCGCGGCATAGGGTCGGCCCATGCGCGAGCCGGCGAGCATGGCGTGCCGGGCCGCGGTGCGCGAGGCGCTCGCCGATCTGCCCGCGGGCAGCCAGGTGCTTATCGCCTGCTCCGGCGGACCGGACTCGCTCGCGCTCGCGGCCGCCACGGCCTGGGTGGCCGAGCGGCGCGGCGTCAGCGCGGGAGCGGTCTGCGTTGATCACCGGCTTCAGGACGGGTCATGGGAGGTGGCGAGGCGTGCGGCTGAAGACTGCCGAAGGCTTGGCCTAGGTCCGGTCCAGATCGTCTCGGTCGATGTGCCGGTCGGCACCGGCGACGGACCCGAGGCCGCCGCCCGCGGCGCCCGGTATGCCGCCCTCGGCGCCGCCGCGGCCGACCTCGGCGCCGCGGCCATCCTGCTCGGCCACACCCGCGACGACCAGGCCGAGCAGGTCCTGCTCGGCCTGATCCGCGGCGCCGGCGTCCGCTCCCTTGCCGGTATGCCGCCGGCCCGCGGCCTGCTGCGCCGCCCCTTCCTGAGGCTCTCCCGGGCCGACACCGCGGCCAGCTGCGCCGAACTGGGACTGACCCCGTGGAACGACCCGCACAACGCCGACGACCGCTTTGCGCGGGTGCGCGTGCGGCGCCTGCTCGCCGACCTCACCGAGCGGGTCGATCCGGCCATCGGCGCCGCCCTGGCCCGCACCGCCGCCCTGGCGCGCGTCGACGCCGACTACCTCGATGCCCAGGCGGGCGAAGCGCTGGAGCGGCTGGGCGCGCCCCCCTGGCCGGTCCCGGCCCTCGCCGCCCTGGAACCAGCCATCCGCGGGCGGGTCTGGCGGGCCGGGCTGATCGCGGCCGGTGCCCCGGCCGGTGGGCTGGCCCTGCGGCATACCGACGCCTGCGACCGGCTGTTGACCCGCTGGCGGGGGCAGGGAGCGATCGCCATCCCCGGTGGCCTCAGTGTCCACCGACGCGATGGCCAGGTGGTCATCACCCCCCGGCCTGCGGTTGACTGATCCCGTGGACGCCGCGCACATGGGTGCCGATCTGGAGAAGGTCCTGATCACCGAGACGGAGATCCTTGCTCGCCTGGACGAACTCGCCGCCGAGATCTGGGCCGAATACGAGGGCAAGGACCTCCTGCTCGTCGGGATCCTCAAGGGTGCCGTCATGGTCATGGCCGACCTGCTGCGGGCGATGCCCGGCAGTGCCCCGATGGACTGGATGGCGGTCAGCTCCTATGGGTCGGGCACGAAGTCATCCGGTGTCGTGCGCATCCTCAAAGACCTCGACACCGACATCACCGGCCGGCACGTGCTGATCGTCGAGGACATCATCGACTCCGGGCTGACCCTGTCCTGGATCCGGGCCAACCTGAAGTCACGGGGACCGGCCAGCGTCGAGATCTGCGCCCTGTTGCGCAAACCCGAGGCGGCCAAGGTCGAGATCGACTGCCGCTGGGTCGGCTTCGAGATACCCAACGACTTCGTCGTCGGTTATGGCCTCGACTACGCCGAGGCCTACCGCAACCTGCGCGTCATCGGAACCCTCGCGCCGCACGTCTACTCCTAAGGCCCGAAACGCCGCGGAACAACCGGGCCCTCGTCGCGCGTTGCTGCCTTCGGACGGCGTCAGCCGGTTGTCACCACATCGGTGTAGCGTCGTCCCCCAACCGTCCGCCGCCAGGCGGTGATGCCACGACCCGACAAGGAGTGGGCCCCCTCTCGGCCAGCCGAATCGATGAATGCCAAGCGACTTTTCCGCAACCCCTTGTTGTGGGTCATGGCCATGCTCACGCTCATGGTCGTCCTGTTCTCCTTCAACGGCGACGGCGGCTTTGCCCGGATCGATACCTCGGCGGCTGAGCAGCTGATTTCGGAGCAAAAGGTCGCCTCGGCCCGCTTCACCAGCGACAACGTTCTCGACCTGACGCTCAAGGACGGGCAGAAATACTCCGGCGACGGCGTCAAGGACGCGACCAAGGTGCGCACCGAGTTCATCGACGCCCGCGCCGAGGCCCTGGTCACCCTGGTCAACGACAACGTCCCCGACAACTACAACGACAAGATCGAGCACCCGAGCGTGCTCGGGTCGTTGCTGTTCTCGCTGCTGCCGCTGATCATCTTGATCGGGCTGTTCTGGTTCATGATGAGCCAGATGCAAGGCGGCGGCTCCCGCGTCATGCAGTTCGGCAAATCCCGCGCCAAGCTCGCCTCCAAGGACACCCCCAAGGTCACCTTTGCCGACGTCGCCGGGGTCGATGAGGCCGTCGAGGAATTGCAGGAGATCAAGGAGTTCCTCGCCGAGCCCGCGAAGTTCCTCGCCGTCGGCGCCAAGATCCCCAAGGGCGTGTTGCTGTATGGCCCGCCCGGCACCGGTAAGACCCTGCTCGCCCGGGCCGTCGCCGGCGAGGCGGGCGTGCCGTTCTATTCGATCTCCGGCTCGGACTTCGTCGAGATGTTCGTTGGTGTCGGTGCCTCTCGGGTGCGTGACCTGTTCGAGCAGGCCAAGGCCAACGCCCCGGCGATCGTCTTCGTCGACGAAATCGACGCCGTGGGCCGCCACCGCGGCGCCGGCCTCGGCGGCGGTCACGACGAGCGCGAGCAGACGCTCAACCAGTTGCTGGTCGAGATGGACGGCTTCGACGTCAAGACCAACGTGATCCTGATCGCCGCCACCAACCGGCCCGACATCCTCGACCCGGCGCTGCTGCGCCCGGGCCGCTTCGACCGGCAGATCGCCGTCGAGGCGCCCGACATGATCGGCCGCCACCGCATCCTCGAGGTGCACGCCCAGGGCAAGCCGATGGCCCCCGGGGTCGACCTGCTCGCCGTGGCGCGCCGCACCCCCGGGTTCACCGGCGCCGACCTGGCCAATGTCCTCAACGAGGCGGCCCTGCTCACCGCCCGCTCCTCCGGTCACCTGATCACCGACGCCACCCTCGATGAGGCGATCGACCGGGTGATGGCCGGTCCGCAAAAGCGCACCCGGATCATGAGCGCCAAGGAACGCAAGATCACGGCATACCACGAAGGCGGTCACGCCCTGGTCGCCGCGGCGATGAACCACACCGACCCGGTCAACAAGATCACCATCCTGCCTCGCGGCCGGGCTCTCGGCTACACGATGGTGTTGCCGAGCGACGACAAATACAGCACCACCCGCAACGAGATCCTCGACCAGCTCGCCTATGCCCTCGGCGGCCGGGTCGCCGAGGAGATCATCTTCCACGACCCCACCACCGGCGCCGCCAACGACATCGAGAAGGCCACGGCGATGGCCCGCAAGATGGTCACCGAATACGGCATGTCCGAGCGGGTCGGCGCGATCAAGCTCGGCCAGTCCCAGGGCGAGGTCTTCCTCGGCCGCGACTACGGCCACCAGCGCGACTACTCCGAGCACGTCGCCGGCATCGTCGATGAGGAGGTGCGCCGCCTGATCGAGGCCGCCCACGACGAGGCGTGGCACGCACTCAACGACAACCGCGAGATCCTCGACAACCTCGTCCTGGAACTGCTGGAGCGGGAAACCCTCAACCACAAGGACATCGCCGAGGTCTTCAAGCACGTTCGCAAGCGCCCGGAACGCGCGACCTGGCTGTCGGCCGAGCACCGGCTGCTCTCCGACAAGCCGCCGGTGCTGACGGCGGCCGAGCAGGCCGCACTCAACGGCTCCGGTGCGCCCGCCGGTGCGGTCCCCAACCCGGGCGACCGCTCCACCGAGGCCGCCATCGACCGGGCGGCCGAGGTCGGCGCCTCGCCCTATGCCCAGGACGCTCCCGTCACCCAGGTGATCGAGACCCCCGAGGGCGCGCCGGTCGACCCCGACGGCCACGCCTGAGCATGGGCGCGGTCGATCAGGCGCGCATCGAGGCGGCCGTCCGCGAGATCCTCGCCGCCATCGGCGAGGACCCCGACCGGGAAGGCCTGCGGGAGACCCCGGCCCGGGTCGGCCGGGCCTATGCCGAGGCCTTCGCGGGCCTGCACTCCGACCCGGCCGAGGTGCTGGCGACCAAGTTCGACGTCGACCACCAGGAGCTGGTCATCGTCCGGGACATCGCGATGTACAGCACCTGCGAGCATCACCTGCTGCCCTTCCACGGGGTCGCTCATATCGGCTACCTCCCCCGTGGCGGCAAGGTCACCGGCCTGTCCAAACTCGCCCGGCTGGTCGACGTCTATGCCCGCCGGCCCCAAGTCCAAGAACGGATGACCGGGCAGATCGCCGACGCCCTCGTCGAACACCTCCAGGTCCTCGGCGCCATCGTCGTCATCGAGGCCGAGCACCTGTGCATGTCGATGCGCGGGGTCCGCAAGCCCGGGGCCCGCACGATCACCTCCGCGGTCCGCGGATCGCTCGCCAAGAACGCCTCCACCCGGTCCGAGGCGATGTCGCTGCTGGTCAGCGGGGATCGGTGACCAGCCCGCTGGTCATGGGCGTGGTCAACGTGACGCCCGATTCCTTCTCCGACGGCGGCGTTTGGTTCGACCCGGAGGCGGCGATCGCCCACGGCCTGCGGTTGTGGGAGCAGGGCGCGGACATCATCGACGTCGGCGGCGAGTCCACCCGTCCGGGTGCCCTGCGCCCCGATGAGCCCGAGGAGATGCGCCGCATCCTGCGGGTCGTCGCCGAGTTGGCCGGCGCGGAAGTTGTCGTCTCGATCGACACGATGCGGGCCGCGGTCGCGCAGGCGGCGGTCGCGTCGGGGGCCAGAATCGTCAACGACGTCTCCGGCGCGCTGGGAGATCCGGCCATGGCCGAGGTGGTTGCGGCCGCCGGCGTCGACTTCGTGGCCATGCACTGGCGCGGGCACAGCGTGGACATGCAGTCCCGCGCGCACTACGACGACGTCGTCGCGGACGTATGCCGCGAACTCGCCGCCCGCGTCGCCGCGCTCACCGCCGCCGGTGTTGCGCCGGAGCGGATCATCCTCGATCCAGGGCTCGGGTTTGCCAAACTTCCCGAGCACAACTGGGCGCTGCTGCGTGCGCTGCCCGACCTCGTCGCGACCGGCCACCGGGTGCTCGTCGGCTCCTCCCGCAAGCGCTTCCTCGGGCTGGCCGGCCGCGACGAGCAGACCATCCGGCCCGCCGATGCCCGCGACATCGCCACGGCGGTCACCAGCGCCTATGCCGCTGACGCCGGCGTGTGGGGGGTCCGCGTGCACGACGTGGTGGCGACCCGGGACGCCCTCGCTGTCCGCCGCGCATGGCGCGGCGAATCCGAGGACGGGCGATGAGCGCGACCGGCGACACAATCACCCTCACCGGGCTGCGTGGCCGGGGTTTCCACGGGGTTTTCGACCATGAGAAACGCGACGGCCAGGACTTCCTCGTCGACATCGTTCTCGAGGTCGACCTCCGCGCCGCCGGCGCGTCCGACACGCTGGCCGACACCGTCGACTACGGCACGCTGGCCGAGCTGGCGATGGCGCGGATCACCGGCCCGGCATACGACCTGATCGAGGCTCTCGCCGAGGCGATCGCGACGGACGCGGCCGGGCTTGCCGGGGTGCGCCGGGTCGAGGTCACGGTGCACAAGCCGGGCGCACCGATCGCCCACGACTTCGCCGATGTCGCGGTGCGCGTCGCGCGGGCGCCGGCGAGCGCCTTTGTCGTCGCGCTCGGGAGCAACCTCGGCGACCGGGTCGCCACGATGGAGAGCGCTGTCCGCGCCCTGGCCGCCGAGCCCGGAGTGACCCTGACCCGCATCTCTCGGCTCGTGGAGACCGATCCCGTCGGTGGCCCGGAGCAGGCCGACTACCTCAACGCGGTCGTCGTCGGCTCGACCGCGCTGGCCCCCGCCGAGTTGCTGGCCGCCCTGCACCGGATCGAAGCCCGCCACGGGCGGATCCGCGCAGTCCGCTGGGGGGAGCGCACGCTCGACCTCGACCTGATCCAGTTCGGCACGCCCGGCACCCCCACCGAAGGCCGCGCCGAGGACCCGGCGCTGACCCTGCCGCACCCCCGCGCCCACGAACGGGCCTTCGTCCTGCTCCCGTGGCTGGACGCCGACCCCGCGGCGCGGCTTCGCGTCGGCGCGAACGTGGTGGCGCTGGCGCGGCATACGCAATCGATCGATCCCACCGGCGTGCGCCCGGGACCGGTCTGGTCGGGAGCGGTCTGGACGGCAGGAGGCCACGATGGGGACGCGTGACAGCGGCCTGCGGTGGCGGGTGCCGGTCGTGTTCGCGGTGTTCATCGCCATCTTGTCCGCGTTGTTGACCAAGCGCTGGATCGACGCGGGCAACTTCCCGGCGCGGGTCCCGTGGCTGACCGTCGCCCTGCTGGTCGCGATCAGCGGGCTGGTGTTGTGGTTCGGCTCGGCGGTGCGCGCCTATCAGCGCGGTCTGAAGGCCGAACTCAGTCCGATCCGGGCGGCCCGCACGCTCGCGCTCGCCCAGGCCGCCGCGCTGACCGGTGCCGCCCTGGTCGGCTTCTATGCCGGTCAGGTGGTCGCGCTGTTGCCCGACCGTGATCTGAACGCGGTCTCGGGCCTGCTGTGGCGGTTCGCGATCGGCATCGGTGCCGGGCTGCTCGTGCTGGGCTGCGGCATGCTGGCCCAAAGCTGGTGCCGCATCCCGCCACCCACGGACGAGCCTCCCCGAGAAGGCTGACCGGCCCGGCCTAAGCTGTCCGCTCGTGGAGCGCGCGCACTGGGCCGGACTCGACGGCCTGCGAGGAGTGGCTGCGGCGGCCGTTGTCCTCTTCCACGCCCAGCTGTGGTTCGCCAACGGGTATGCCGGGGTCGACGTCTTCTTCGCGCTCAGCGGCTTCCTGATCACCTCGCTGCTGCTGCGCGAACACGCCGCCCGCGGCCGGGTCAGCCTCGGGCGCTTCTATGCCCGCCGGATCCTGCGGCTGTATCCCGCGCTGCTGCTCGCCTGCGTCGGCGTCATCGGTCTGGGCGTGCTCACCCACCGCGCCGACCGGGTGGCGCCGGCCGCCGTCGCCGCGCTCGGCTATGTCTCGAACTGGTGGATCTACCTCGGCCGGCCCGCGCCGCTCCTGGAGCACACCTGGACGCTGGCGATCGAGGAACACTTCTATCTGATCTGGCCGCCGACGCTGATGCTGCTGCTCTCGGGGCGCCCCGGACGGCGCCGGTGGGGCGCGGTCGTCATCGCCGTGGCCGCGGCGCTGCTGATCGTGCGCTGGCCGGTCGCCGACGCGGTCCGGGATTCGTATGCCCGGGGGGTGCCGATCGTCTGGGGAGCGGTGATCGCGATCGTCCTGCAACGCCGCCCCACCCGGCCGGCGTGGGATCGGGCGCGCCCGGCCGTCCTTGTCCTCGCCTCGGCGGCGCTGCTCGTCCTGCTGGCCCTGCCGAGCAGGCTTCCCGAAGCCTTGGTCACCGGGCCGTGCGGGCTGGCCGGGCTGCTCGCCGTGGTCGTCGTGCTGGCCACCGTGGCCGGCCCGGACGGGCGCGGCGGCTGGTGGGGCGCTCGCCCGCTGGTCTGGCTCGGGCGGCGCTCCTACGGGCTCTACCTCTACCATTTCCCGATCCTCAGCCTGGCCATGCATCAGCTCACGGCCGGACCGGCGCTCGCCCGGCGCGTCCTGGCCATCGGCGTCACGCTCGTGGTGACCGCGGCGTCCTACCGGGTGGTCGAGCAGCCGCTGCTGCGGCTGAAGGACCGCCGCTTCGGGGAACGCCTGGAGTCGGCGCCGGTGGCCGCCGGCGATCAGCGAGTCTGAGGCGAAGACGCCGCGCGACGGGCGAGGAGCTGCTCGCGCAGGATGTCGGCGTGCCCGCAGTGCTGGGCCAGCTCGCGCAACACGTGCAGCAGGATCCACCGGATCGGCAGCGGGCCACGACGATTGCCGGTCACGACCTCATCGAGCTCGCGCCCGGCGAGCGCGGTGCGCGAGGTGGCGCAGGCCGCGGCATACCCCGCCGAGACGGTGGCGATCGTGTCCTGCTCGGTGAGTGTGAAGGAGTCGTCGACGGTGAGCGGGATGCCGAGTTCGGCGCGGCTGGCCCCGGTGAAGGCCTCGACGAACCACACTCGCTCGACCATCGTCGCGTGCTTGACCAGCCCGAGCAGCGTGGTCAGCGACGGCACCAGGCTGGTGCGGGCCTCCTCTTCGGTGAGCCCGTCGAGGCAATGGCCGAGCGCCCGGCGATGATCGTCGATGAAGATCGCGAC
The DNA here is from genome assembly GCF_037045025.1 of Nostocoides sp. Lineage (GTDB taxonomy): Bacteria > Actinomycetota > Actinomycetes > Actinomycetales > Dermatophilaceae > Nostocoides_A. The sequence goes on from NZ_JBAOHM010000003.1 coordinate 70,240, forward strand.
CTGCTCCTCGATCGGGGCGGTGAAGCTGGCGGGGTCCATCGCGCTCATTTGTCCACATCTCCCACGACGAAGAACATCGATCCGAGGATCGCCACCATGTCGGCGACGAGGCACCCCGGCAGCATCTCGCGCAGCACGGCGACATTGTTGAACGACGCGGAGCGCAGCTTGAGCCGGTGCGGGGTCTTCTCCCCGCGCGAGACCAGGTAATAACCGTTGAAGCCCAGCGGGTTTTCGGTCGCCGTGTAGAGATCGCCCTCGGGCACCTTAAGCACCTTGGGGAGCTTGACGTTGACCGGGCCCTGCGGCAGCATCCCGAGGCGCTCGACGCACGCCTCGGCCAAGTCGAGCGCGACGTGGACCTGCTCCAGCAGCACCTCCAGCCGGGCCAGGCAGTCGCCGTCGGTGCGGGTGACCACCCGGCCGGGACCGCCGGGGGCGAACAACTCGGCATACGCGAGATAGGGGGCGTCGCGGCGCAGGTCGACATCGACGCCGGAGGCGCGGGCGATCGGGCCGGAGACGCCGTAGCCGCGGATCTGTTCGGGGGACAGGACGCCGACGCCGCGGGTGCGGGCGATCAGGATCTCGTTGCCGACGAGCAGGGACTCGATGTCGGGCAGGCGACGGCGCACCGCGGCGATCGCGGCCGCGACCCGGCCCAGCCAACCGAGCGGCAGATCCTCCTTCAACCCGCCGACCCGGTTGAACATGTAGTGCATCCGCCCGCCGGAGGCCTCCTCCAGGACCGCCTGGATCTCCTCGCGTTCGCGGAAGGCATAGAAGACCGGCGTGATCGCGCCGAGCTCCAGCGGATAGGAGCCGAGGAAGACCAGGTGGTTGAGTACCCGGTTGAGTTCGGCGAGCAGGGTGCGCGCCCAGACCGCGCGGACCGGGACCTCCATGCCGAGCATGGCCTCGACGCCAAGGACGACGCCGAGTTCGTTGGCGAACGCCGAGAGCCAGTCGTGCCGGTTGGCCAGGACGATGATCTGGCGGTAGTCGCGCACCTCGAAGAGCTTTTCCGCGCCCCGGTGCATGTAGCCGATGATCGGCTCGGCGCTGACGATGCGTTCGCCGTCGAGGACGATCCGCAGCCGCAGCACCCCGTGGGTGGCTGGATGCTGCGGTCCGATGTTGAGCACCATGTCGGCGGTCGCCAGCCCGCCCGCCCCCACACCGACGGTCAGCTCGGACCCGGTCGTGGAGGCGCTCACCTCGCCCATGCTAGGACGTCGCCACTCACAGCAGGCGGCACTGCCCGAGTTTGGTCGCGGCGGTGTTGCCCCACCCGGTGGGGGCCGGCGCGGCAGAGGCGTTCGGCGGGTGCGGCGGCGGTGGCCGCGGTCGTGGAGGTGAGCGCCGCGATGAGCAATCCGGCGGCGAGAGCCGAGAGCGGTCGGGTGCTGGTCATCGCTCGAGTCTCGCCCACCGGGCCCGCTCGCACCAGGGGGTGCGCGAAGCTGATGCCCGTGACCGCCGATCTGCTCGACTTCGCCGACCCCGCCTTCATCGCCGACCCGTATGCCGCCTACGCCCGCCAGCGCGCGGCCGCCCCGCTCGCCTGGCACGAGGGGCTGCAGGCGTTCGTGGCCACCTCGCATGCCGCCGTCTCAGCGGTGCTGCGGGAGCGGCGCCTGGGACGGATCTTCGCCGCCCGCGAGCCGGCCGCGGACTGGGAGACGTTCAACTGGCTGCACGCCGACTCGATCCTCGACTCCGAGCCACCCAAACACACCCGGCTGCGGCGGCTGGTCGCCGGCGCCTTCGGCCGCGGCCACGTCCAGCGGCTCGCGCCCCGGGTCGAGGAACTCGCGGCCGGGCTGCTCGATGACGCCACCGACGCCCGCGCGAGCTTCGACCTCATCGCGACCTATGCCGAGCCGCTCCCGGTCCTGGTCATCGCCGAGTTGCTCGGCTTCCCCGATATCGACCGGCAACTGCTGCGGCCGTGGAGTCAGGCGATCGTCAAGATGTACGAGGTCGACCGGACGCCGGCCCAGGAGGAGGAGGCGCGGGTCGCGTGCCGGGAGTTCGCGGCATACGTCCAGGAGTTGGCGAGCGAGCGGCGCCGCCATCTCGGCGAGGATCTGCTCACCGACCTGGTCCAAATCCGGGACGGCAGCGACGGACTGAGCGAGCGCGAGCTGATCGCGACCGCCGTCCTGCTGCTCAACGCCGGGCACGAGGCGAGCGTCAACGGCTTCGGCAACGGGATCCACTCGTGGCTGGCGGCGGGCAAGCCGGCGCTGGCGAGCGCCGACCCGGCCGCGATCGAGCTGGCCGTCGAGGAGTTCCTGCGCCACGACAGCCCGCTGCATCTCTTCGAGCGCACCGCGACGGCGGATCTGGAGATCGGCGGCGTGCGGATCGCGCGCGGGCAGAAGGCGATTGCCTTGCTCGGGGCGGCCAACCGGGATCCGCAGGTGTTTGCCGATCCCGATCGCTTCGACCCACACCGCACGCCCAACACCCACCTGGCGTTCGGGCTCGGGATCCATTTCTGCATCGGCGCGCCGCTGGCCCGCCTGGAGATGCAGATCGCGACGCGCGTGCTGCTCACTCGTTATCCGCGGCTGGCGCTCGTCGCGGCCGAGCGCCGCCCGACGTTCGTGCTGCGCGGCTTCGAGCGGCTGGTGCTCAGCCCACGCGGTTGACGATCCACCAGAAGTCACCCAGGCCCGACCCGCGCAGCGCGGCGAGAGCGCTCGAGCGGGCCAGCGCGGCGAGATACCGGGGCGGGTCGCTGCGCGCCATCTCGTATGCCGCCGCCTCGCCCCCCAGCCCCAACTCGCCGAGCGCGTCGCGCTGGCGCAGCAGCCGGTCGTGGGGGAGGGAGTCGACGGCGACGTGCGCGGTCAGGTCGCAAGTGCCGTCGGGGGTCGGCGGGACCTGGACGCCGTCGCGGTATCCGGTCAGGCTCCCGCCGGGTGGCCGCTCGCCGCGGCGGTGTCCGTAGTCGATGGCCACGACCAGGCCGGTGTCGAGCCTGGCGAGCAGGCCGGCGAGCGCCTCGTCCCGGGGACGACCGACCTCCACCCGGTTCCCGGGCGCAGTGGGAGGCCACCACCGCTGCGCCCAGGCGAGGTCGGCGGCGCCGAGCGGGTCTCCGAGCGCCTCGGTCCCGTCCGGCCCGACGAGGACCTCCCGCGGCCGTCCGGAGTCGTCGATCTGGGCAATTGGGCACGGGATGACGTCGAGCCACTCGTTGGCGATCACCAGCGCCGGGCCGAGCCCACCTAAGTCCGGCGGGTCGGGTCCCCCGGCGGCCAGCCGCCACTCCACCCCGCCGGGCAGCTCGGCTGGCCGCACGACGTCGATGCCGATCAGCCGCTCGGCCCGGCCGGGCTGCCGGGCCAGGTGGCCGAGCAACTCCCCGCGGCCGGCGCCCACGTCGACGATCGTCGTCAGCCCCTCCCGTTCGGCCAACCGGGCGATCGCCTCGGCGAAAACCCCGCCCAGAGCGCCGTGGCACGAGGTCGCGAAGTGGCCGGCCGGCCCGGCGCCGAGCCGGTAGAAGCCCCGAGCCCCATACAGGGCCTCCTGCCACGCCTGCCGCCACGCCTGCATCCCGCCATCCAACCCCACCAGAGGGGCTTGGCTCGGGCCCGGTTCTTGGCCGCCCCGCGCCCCACTACGCGCTGATCGATTGGGACAACGCCGGCCCGATTCGACCTGAGGACGACTCGCGTAGGTTGTTTTCTCGTTAGGTTGCTGGGGTTCCCCGCGCCGACCTCAGTATCCTTGCGCCATGTCCCGCTTGGACCGCATCACCTCCCACCCGGAGATCTGCCATGGTCAGCCCGTGGTGCGCGGCCTGCGATACCCGGTCTCGATGCTCCTCGGGCTGCTCTCATCCGGCATGACCTACGAGGAGATCCTGGACGACTATGCGGACCTAGAGCGCGAAGACCTCCTCGCCGCCCTTGAGTACGGGGCACTCACGATCAGCGGCCAACGCCTTCCCCTTGGCGCTGCGTGAAGTTCCTTATCGACGCCCAGTTGCCTGTTCGCGTCGCCCACGCCCCCAGCTGAGGCTGGCCACGACGCGGTCCACACCCTTGATCTTCCCGATCGCAATCGCACCACGGACAGCACCATCAGCCACCTGGCCGACGCCGAAGACCGGATCGTCGTCAGCAAGGACACTGACTTCCGCGACAGCCACATCCTCCGCGGCACGCCGCGCAGACTGCTGGAAGTGACGACGGGCAGCATCCGAAACGCTGAATCGCTGGCGCTCCTGAGTACGCACCTCGCGGAGATCGAGACTGCCTTCGAACTCGCAGACCGCGTTGAGCTTTCCTCCACCGAACTGGTGATCCACAGCCGACGCGCTGGCTGAAGTGGGGGGCATGTTTGTCAAGTGCATCGGGTGGTGGCCACTGTCCTCCGCTTGCCTCGAGAGCGAGCGTCGCCGTCCTTCGGCGGAAAGCGTTGCAGGACAGTTGCTCATGGCCAGATCGCGGGTCGTTGCAGGCGCTGCCACCCAGTCACCTGGACAGGGGTCACGGTTCCCTGGTGGCCGGGGTTAGTCGTCCATGACGGCCAAGTACCAGCACCGGCCGGCCAGTTCGCGGGCGATGGCGACGTTGGCGATGGTGGACTGCTTCTTCCGGGCATCGAATTTGCACCCACTTGGAGTGCAGCCGCCGGTTGCCGGCGTGCCCGCGGGCCTTGCTGGGAAGCAGCGGCCCACCGGGTCGGTACCCCCACAGATGGGCTGGAGTCGGTCGTGCGGCGCCGCCATCCCGGCGAGGATCTGCTCACCGACCTGGTCCAAATCCGGGATGGCAGCGACAGACTGAGCGAGCGCGAGCTGATCAGGGGAGTTAGTCTTTCAAGGACGGGTTGAGATCACGGCTAGTTGAGTCCGTAACGTTGGTGTACGAGGCCGGTGGTTGTTCGTGTCCTTCCCGGGAGACACGACGGCCACCGGGCATCCTTCGAGTGAACCCATCACAGCACTCTCGAAAGGATGGTCCCGATGACCGTCGCATTGCCCAGTATCGACCCTGCCCGTTTCTTGGACGAACAGCTCGCGCAGGCGAGCCCGGACTTGATGCGGGAGATGTTGTCCACGTTCATCCACACGATCCTGTCCGCGCAGGCCGATGCGGTGTGCGGGGCGGAGTACCGCTCCCGCACCCCGGAACGGTCGAATCGTCGTAACGGCTACCGCCACCGTGATCTCGACACCCGGGTCGGCACCATCGATGTGGCGATCCCGAAACTGCGGGAAGGCACCTTCTTCCCGGACTGGTTGTTGACCCGGCATTCGCGGGCGGAGAAGGCGCTGACCAGCGTGGTCGCGACCTGCTACCTGCTGGGGGTCTCGACCCGGCGGATGGACCGGCTGGTCCAAGCGCTCGGGATCACCGGCCTATCGAAGTCCACGGTCAGTGAGATGGCCAAGGATCTCGACGGTCAGGTCGAGGCGTTCCGGACCCGCCCGTTGGACGCCGGGCCGTACACCTTTGTCGCCGCGGACGCGTTGACGATCAAGGTGCGTGAAGGCGGGCGCGTGGTCAAGATCGCGACCATGCTCGCCACCGGCGTCAACGCCGAGGGGTACCGGGAGATCCTCGGTGTCCAGGCGTCCACGGCCGAGACCGGCGCCGGCTGGCTCACCTTCTTCCGGGATCTGGTCGCCCGCGGCCTGACCAGCGCCGGCCCGGTCGGTCTGGTGACCTCCGATGCCCACGCCGGACTGGTCGAGGCCATCGGCGCGACGCTGCCCGGGACGGCGTGGCAGCGTTGTCGTACTCACTACGCGGCGAACTTGATGGCGGTGACTCCGAAGAACAGTTGGCCGTGGGTGAAAGCGTTGCTGCACAGCGTGTATGACCAGCCCGACGCTGCAAGCGTGCACGCCCAGTTCGACCGGATCGTCGAGACCCTGACCGAGAAACTGCCCGCGGTCGCCGCGCACCTCGACGACGCCCGCGCCGACATCCTGGCCTTCACCGTCTTCCCCAAAGGCGCCTGGAAGCAGATCTGGTCGAACAACCCCCAGGAGCGGCTTAACCGGGAAATCCGCAGGAGGACCGATGTGGTCGGGATCTTCCCCAACCGCGACGCCCTGATCCGGCTGGTCGGCGCGGTCCTAGCCGAACAACACGACGAGTGGACCGAACAACGCCGCTACCTCGGCCTCGAACTCCTCGCCCAATGCCGCAAAGCCCTCACCCCCAAGGAGGAAACCCCCGCCCAGAACCCACTCACCGCGATCACCGCGTAACCCCGACACGCCCGAAGTGTTGACCGTCGCTCATTCTGCGGATGGCGGCGTCATCGGGTTTGCCGATGGTCTGGGTGTGGAACGGCCCCGTCCGCGGTTGGCGGGCGGGGCCGTGGTCGGCGTGGTGACGGGGTGCTCGGCGTGGTGACGGGGGTTGGTTAGTCCGCGCCGGTTTCGGAGATCGCGATGCGGGCGGCTTTCTCGTCGACGATGTTGGTGTCTTTGGCGAATGCGGCCATCAGGGCGTTGACGGCGAGGTTGTTGATGGCGCGTGGGTATCCTCGGGAGGCGTTGTGGATCAGGGTGATCGCGTCGTTGCTGAAGAGGGTGTCGGTGCGTCCGGCGATCTTGACGTGGTGGGTGATGTAGTCGCTGGTTTCGTCGGGGGTCATCCCGGTGAGGGTGTATCGGACGGCGATGCGTTGGTCGAGGGCGGCGAGCACGCCGAGGCGGAGTCGTTGGCGCAGGGTGGGTTGTCCGACTAGCAGCGCGGCGAACGGGGCGCCGGAGTCCATGCCGTGGTTGGTCATCATGCGGACGGCTTCGAGTTGGGGGTTGTCGAGCAGGTGTGCTTCGTCGAAGACCAGGACGGGGGTGCGGCCGCGTTCGGCGTGTTCGGCGGCGAGGGCCTCGGCGGCTTGGGGGACCAGGGTGGCGGTGTAGAAGGTGGGGGTTTGCCCGAGGGCGGAGGTGATGTGGTGCAGCATGCCGCGGACGCCGACGGAGGGGTTGGGCAGGTAGATGACCACGTGTCGGGAGGTGTCCAGGGCGGCGGTGGCGGCGCGGATGGCGACGGTCTTGCCGGCGCCGACCTCGCCGGTGATCACCCCGAGGGCGTGTTGGCTGATGCACCAGTCGATGCGGGCCATGGCCTCGGCGTGCCCGGCGTGGCGGTGCAGCATCGAGGGGGCCAGGGACCGGCCGAACGGCATGGCCGTGAATCCCCAGTAGGATTGCAGGCGTTGGATACTCCCCGGGCCGCGTCCTGCCGCGAGGTGGTGTCGGTGAGCATTTCATCGAGGGACAGTTGCCCGGGGATCTGCTCGGTGGTGGCTTCGGGGCTGTTGGCGTAGAGGGCGTGGAAGCCGATCCGTTCGTCGTCGGCGACGTGGGTGTGGTGGGTGTCGGTGAGCAGGTTCAGGTAGTTGATCCCGGTCGTGGCGGGGGCTGGTTCGGGGGTCTCGGGTCGGGCCTTGGGGTGGGTGTGTCGGGTGATCACGTGTGGGACTGAGTTTGGCAGCCTGATTTGGCCCCACTGTGACGGCTTGAACTGGCCCCACCTGTGTGTCTGTGTGGGGGTGTCGTGACGGTCTGATTTGGCCCCAACCCGGGTTGGCTCGATGTGACAGGTGTCGTCGAGTCGAAAGCGGGGCGCGGGGTCGTGTGGAGGTCGAGGGTGGAGTTGTTCGAGCAGATCCGCCGGGATAGGCGGCTGGATGAGTCGATCTCGATCCGGGGGCTCGCGGATCGGTATGGGGTCCATCGCCGTACGGTCCGGGCGGCGTTGGCGGATCCTGTTCCGCCGCAACGGAAATTGGCGGAGCGTCGGGCTCCGGTGCTGGATGGGGCGCGGGAGTTGATCGACGCGATGTTGACCGCGGACCTGACCGCGCCGCGGAAGCAGCGGCACACCGCGGTCCGGGTCCGGGACCGGCTGGTGACCGAGCACGGGCTGGTGATCTCGTATTCCACGGTCCGTGATTATGTCCGCGTGGCGCGGCCGCGGATCGCCGCGGAGGCCGGCCGCAGTCTGGATGAGGTGTTCGTGCCGCAGTGGCACGAACCGGGCGCGGAGGCCGAGGTCGACTTCGCTGATTTGTGGGTTGACTGCCAGGGGCAGCGGGTCAAGTGGTATTTGTTCACGTTCCGGATGTCGTACTCGGGCAAAGCGGTTCACCGGGTGTACCAGTCCGCGTCGCAGGAGTCTTTCCTGGCTGGGCATGTTGCCGCGTTCACCGAGCTCGGTGGGGTCCCGGTGGGCGCGATCCGGTATGACAATCTCTCGGCCGCGGTGAAGAAGATCTGCCAGGGCCGCTCGAGGGTCGAAACCGACCGGTGGACGATCTTCCGCTCCTACTACGGCTTCGACGCCTTCTACTGCCGTCCTGGCCGCGACGGCGCCCACGAGAAGGGCGGTGTCGAGGGTGAGGGCGGCCGGTTCCGCCGTACCCATCTGGTCCCGGTCCCGGCGGTGACCAGTGTCGGGGAGCTGAACGCGTTGTTGGCCGGGTACGACACCGCCGACGATGCCCGGCGGGTCGGATCGCGCACCAGCACAGTGGGGTTCGACTTCGCCCACGAGAAGCCGCTGCTGCGGCCGCTGCCGGCTGAACCGTATGAGGTCGCGACCACGTTGACCCCGCGGGTTGATCGACACGCCCGGGTCAGCGTGCGGCAGGTCTCCTACTCCGTCCCGGCCCGGCTGGTCGGGCGGCGCGTGCGGGTGGTCCTCGACGACGAGCACGTGAGTGTCTATGACGGGCAAGCCCTGGTCGCGGTCCATGCCCGCTCCACCAATCGCGGCTCCCAGATGCTGGTGCTCGATCACTACCTCGATGTGCTGGCCCGTAAACCCGGGGCGCTGCCCGGCGCGTTGGCGCTGGCCCAGGCCCGCACCTCCGGGGTGTTCACTTCCACCCATGACGCCTGGTGGGACGCGGCCCGCCGCGCCCACCCCGACGACGACGCGGCCGCGACCCGCTCCATGATCGAGGTGCTCCTGCTGCACCGGAACCTCCCGGCTGCGGCCGTGCTGGCCGGGATCCAGGCCGCCCTGGCCATCGGGGCCACCAATCCCGATGTCGTGGCCGTCCAAGCCCGCCACGCCGCCACCGCCCCGGACAGCGGGATCGTCATCCCCCTCCCCGCCCGGATCGAGACCGACCCGCGCCCGGTACCCGACCTGACCGCCTACGACACCCTGCTCAACCCCGCCACCACCACCGAAACACACTGAGACAGAAAGAAGAATCCTCATGCCAGCACGAACTGCCACCCACGCCCGCGGCACCAGCAGCATCGGCGGCGGCGACGCCGCCGCGATCGCCGCCGTCGCCATCGCCGCCCGCACCCTGGGCCTGCCCACCGTGCGCGACGACCTCGACGAACACCTCGCCACCGCCGAACGGGAACACCTCTCCTACGCCGGATTCCTCGCCGACCTCCTCAGCGCCGAATGCGACGACCGCGCCACCCGACGGCAAGCCCGCCGCGTCCGCGAAGCCGGGTTCCCGAGACCGAAACGGTTGGAACAGTTCAACTTCGACGCCAACCCCGCGATCAACCCCGCGACCATCAACACCCTCGCCGCCGGCGAATGGATCACCACCGGATCCCCGCTATGCCTGATCGGGGACTCCGGCACCGGGAAAACCCACCTGCTCATCGGGCTCGGCACCGCCGCCGCCGAACAAGGCCACCGGGTCCGCTACGTGCTGGCCTCGAAACTGGTCAACGAACTCGCCGAAGCCGCCAGCGAGCACCAACTCGCGAAAACCATCGCCCGCTACGGCCGGCTCGACCTGCTCTGTATTGACGAACTCGGCTACCTCAGCCTCGACCGCCACGGCGCCGAACTCCTCTTCCAAGTACTCACCGAACGCGAGGAAAAGGCCTCCATCGCCATCGCCGCGAACGAGCCATTCTCCTCCTGGACAACAACATTCACCGACCCGCGCCTCTGTGCCGCGATCGTCGATCGCCTCACCTTCAACGGCCACATCATCCAAACCGGCACCACCAGCTACCGACTCGCCCACACCCGCAAGAACTAAGACAGAACCACCAGCCTGGGGCCAGTTCAAGCCGTCACAGTGGGGCCAAATCAGGTTGACATACTCATGGGACGGCTTGGCCGTAGGAGCGTCCGCTGTGGCGGACCTCGATCTGTTCGAGGTTGAACGGGGAGAAGACGAGTTCGACCTTGCGTCCGACCAGGGCGGGTTCGACCTGGTAGGTGTTGCCGTGCAGGCTGATGGTGGCGGTCTTGGTGACGGTGCGCAGCTGGGACCATAAGAACGCCTCGGTCAACGCGTCCGCGGCTGGCATGGTCGGGCCGTGCCCGGCGGCCTGCCAGCCGTCGTTCCAGCGGGTCAGTGGGCTCTGACCGGTTTCGGAGTGCACCTGGTGGTGATAGAGCGACTCGACCCAGGCGGTGAACTGCGCGTTCAGTTCCAGCAGCGCCGCCGCGGCGGTGGTGGCCTGTTCGGCCAGGTCGGCGGCGCTGGTGTCGGGGACCTCGACGAGGAACTGCTCGCGTACGGTGCGGAAAAATCGTTCGATTTTGCCTTTGCCTTGGGGTCGGTGTGGGGTGGCGTGGATCAGCCGGATACCGAGCTTGGCGCAGGCTCGCAGCAGCCACGCATCGACGTAGGCCGAGCCGTTGTCGACATAGCAGGCGCCGGGCACCCCGCGGCAGGCCAACGCGCGCTCCAAGGCGACGGCCAGTCGGATCACGTCCTCGGCGAACCCGAACCGGTAGCCGACCACCAGGCGGGAGTGATCGTCCAAGAAGGCGAACAGGTAGGTCTTGCGCCCGCCGATCTTCGGCCCGTGCAACGCGTCCCCGACCCACCGCTGGTTCGGCGCGTCGGCCTCGTACCGGCCGAACACCGGCGCCTGCCCGGTCGCTGGGCCGATCAGCTCGTGCCGGTGGAAGAGCCGCAGCAGCGTCGACTCGGACGGGGAGTACCCCGAGGAAGCCCGCAGGATCCGCGCGACCTGCGCCGCTGTCCGGGCCGGGTTCTCCCGTTTGAGCGCGACCGCCAGCTCCAGCACCGCCGTGTCGATCCGGGAACCCGGCTGACGCAGCGAGGGCGTCAACGCCTCGAACCCGCCGGCGCGGTACCGGCGGATCCACCGATCCAATGTGTCCCGCGAGTAGGTGTGCTGCCCACCGAACGGGCCGACGTGGCTGCGGGCCGCGATCGCGCGCACCACCTTCCCGCGGGCCTTGCGCGACAAGCCCGGATCCAGGGCCGGACTAATCAGCTGGTAGCGGAACAACGCCACCAGCTGCGCGCGCTCACGCCGCTTGTGCGCCTCCTGCTCGGGTGTGCACTCCACGACAACTCCTCTGAAGCAAGGGGAATACCTGACCGCGGCACGGTCAGGGACAACCCTTACGACGATGCCGCCTGCCCGGGCCAGGCGTCAGGGGCAACTCGTGTTGCCGCCCCGCCCCGGCCAGACCGGCGGCCACCCCGGCGCCAACAGCCGACCACCGGAACAGGCGACGGCGACCTGCCAGCCCGTCACCGGGCCGAGCACCCCATCCCGGCCGAACCGGCCCGTGACCGCCTCGCTCGCCGCGGCCAGGGCAGCCAACAGGTCCCGCCACCGACACCCCTGCGCTTGGGGCACCACCCAGTCCACCCCGGCCAGGGCCGCGACCTGCAGCAACCACGACCGGACCGGGTCAAGCCGGGAGCCCATCACCCGCAGCCAGCCTCGGACCGTCGCCCCCGGCACCCCCAACGCCTGCCCGATCGGCCGGTGTCCCAACCCCCTCGCGCGAGCGGTCAGCGCGGCACCGACCACCCCGGCCGCGTACCCCCGCCGCAACAACAGCGTCACCGGCAACAGCACGTGCGTCAGCAAACACCCCGGACAGCGAGCCCGCCGCGGACGCACCACCGCCTCGATGCCATGCACCCGCCGCGGCCGCGCCCACCCCCACGGGCGCAGCTCTCCAGAACACCCCGGACAACCGATCTGTCCGGACACCAACCGCGACTCGACCCGAGCCTGATCACCTTCTACTGTGAGCACCGATGCCTCCGCGCATCCGGCACGGCCCTCCCGCGACGTCTTCCACGACACCTCACGCGCGAGGGCCGTGAACGTCCAATACCCCACCCATCTTGCCCGAGCCCGGCACAGTGATGGCGCCGAGGACCACGAACACCACACTCAAACCAATGCGACCGCCCGTCGGCAACCTCGATGACAGATCACGGCCCCCACGTCGTCACCCAGAGCGACGGTCAACACCGAAGGATGAAAAACCTTCAAACACCACGCATCAGGACTTGACCTCACGGCTCTGGGGTGGAAAGCATTCTTGGGAGCGGGCGCGAATGACCATGAAGTCGAGCCCGGCCAGGGCGTCGCCGAGCCGGCCGCCAGCGGGCGTGGAGGAGACCGGGTTGCCGGCGATGCAGACCAGTGCGCGGATCTGCCCGGGCCCGGGGGTGGTGATCTCCTCGGCGAGCGCGCTGACCGGCAGCTCGCCGCTGAACTCCGGCAGCCCGCGCACCCGCGAGCGCCACGCGCCGAGGTGACCCTTGCCGACCAGGCCCTTGCCGACGATGTCGATCGCCGGCGAGGTCAACATCGCCCCTCCGGGGCGGTCGATATTGCCGGTGAGGATGTTGATCGCCTGCGCCGCCCACTGCGCGACCGTCCCGTATGCCTGCGTCGACGCCCCCATCCGCGCGTGCACCGCGGCACTCGGCGCAATCGCGATCTGCCTCGCCAGGTCGACAATCGCTTCCGCAGGTATGCCGCTCGCCGCCGCCGCGCGCTCGGGCGTGAACGGCTCGACCGCGTCCCTAACGGCGCCGATGCCGTCGACGTATGCCGCTGGGCGGGAAAAGTTTTCGGCTAGTAGTGTGCGGATAATCGCCAACAGGAAATGGGCGTCGGTGCCGGGCCGGATGAAGTGGTGGGTGTCCGCGACGGCCGCGGTCTCGGTGCGTCGCGGGTCGATAACGATCAACTTGCCACCGCGAGAGCGGAGTTCACGCAGCCGACCGGGGAAGTCGGGCACCGTCATCAGCGAGCCGTTGGAGGCCATCGGGTTGGTGCCGATCAGCACGAGCAGGTCGGTCCGGTCGATGTCGGGGACCGGCAGCAGGAATTGGTGACCGTAAAGCAGCATCGCGACCAGCTGATGCGGGAGTTGGTCGACCGAGGTCGCGCTGAAAGTGTTGCGGGACTTGATCGTCCGGACCAGGCCGAGCCCGTGCGTCAGTGCACCGAGGGAGTGGATGTTGGGGTTGCCGAGATAGATCCCGACGGCGTCCCGGCAATGCTCTTGCTGTATGCCGACGATTCGCTCCGCGACCAAGTCGAACGCCTCGTCCCAGCCGATCGGCTCCCAGGTCGCCTCCGCCCCCGGCTCGCCCAGGCGCCGGATCGGGGTGCGCAGGCGGTCGGGATCGGTGTGAAGATCCTGCAGCGCAATCGCTTTGGGGCAGATGTGGCCGCGGGAAAGCGGGTCGTCCTGGTGCCCCTTGATGGACCGGATCATTGGCCCGTCGACCGTGACCTCGAGGCCGCAGTTCGCCTCGCAGAGGACACAGGTGATGTAGCGGGTCGCCTCGGCCATGCGGCCCAGTTTGCCAGGACGTTGCCAGCGTGCCAGTCCAGAGAGGTCGTCAGGACAGGTGCGTGCGGACCTGCGCAAGTCCGCGCATGCTGGGGTGACGGGCTTGGGCGAGCCTCGGCGACGACGCGGTTGTCCTCCAAGTGGCGGATTCGGCCCGAACGAACGTGGGAGAGGATGGCGGGGTGAATGCGTTTGGGGACGTTGCTGATCACTCGCTCATGCGACCGGACGGCCGGATGGTCGCCTGGACCGAGTGGGGCGATCCGGAGGGTCGGCCCGTGCTGCGAGTGCCGGGAACGCCCGGGTGCCGGTGGAACGTGCGGGCCGATCGCACCCCCTGGCGCGAGCGCGGGCTGCGGGTGATCACAACCGAGCGGCCGGGGTTTGGGGCATCAACCGCCTTGCCGGGCAGGGGATTCGCGGAACATGCCGACGACCTGGCCGCCATCCTCGATCACCTCGGGATCGAGCAGGCTCACCTGACCGGCGGCAGCGGCGCTGCGCCGCACGAGCTGATGTTCTGCCAGCGGCATACCGACAGGGTCGTGGCGGCCACGATCCTCGTGGGGATCGCTCCGCTCGAGCCGGACGAGGTGGCCAGCATGATCCCCCTCAATCAGCAGGTGTGGCATCTGGCCAGCGCCGGGGACCGGGAGGGCGTGCGCGCCGTTCTCGAGCCGATGCGCGCGGCGATCCTCGCCGACCCGCTGAGTGCCTTCCGTGAGATCATGCAGCACGCGCCTGCCGACGACCAGGCCGTCATGACCGACCCGAACTGGCAGGCCGCGCACGAGCGCTCCGTCAGCGAGGCCCTGGGCGCCGGCGTCGACGGCTGGGTCGACGAAGCCATGGCGATGCACCAGTCCTGGAACGAGATCGACCCGGGCGCGATCACGACGTCGATCACCTGGCAGCATGCTGCCGCCGACGCGAATTGCCCCCAATCGGCCGCCCGCCGGCTCGTCGCCCGGCTGCCCAGTGCGCGCTTCGTCACCTGGCCCGACGAGGTGGGCCACCTCTACGGCTACCACCATGAGGGCGAGATCCTGGACGAGTTGTTTCGCCACACTCGCTAACTTGTTGGCAGGCCAGGGGCCGAAGGGCAGGCGCGTAACGGGCAAGAGCCGACGCTGGGGCAGGGTCGAGAGGAGCCTGTCGGCACGGTTGTAATCGGCCACCGCCCCGGCCGGTTGCGTTTGGCAGAGGTCACGCAGTTTTGCAGGGTCACACGGAATTCCACGACCTCTGCAAACCCCACCACCACTGCGAAAATGCGTGACCTCTGGCCCAGGAGAACTCTAGGAGCGGTCACCCCTGGCAGGCTCAGTCCACCAGGGCGGCATACTCCTGTTTGATCAGCTCGGCGATCCGCTCCGGATGAGGGATGCGGGCGGCGTCGGTGGAGACCCCAACGAGGACTTTGCCGTTATTGCTGAAGATGCACAGGCCGAGCGGTTCGTCGCCGCTCGTCGGGACAAAGCCGAACCAGCCCAGGGCCTCGGCGCCGGCGAGATACATCGGCTCCGTTGGGCCCGGGACGTTCGTCAGCACGCCAACCGTCTTGCTGGCGAACAGATTCGACAGCCCCACCGACAACGGCCGGGGCGCGCGGGCGATGACCTTTTGGATCTCGAAGGCGACCGTGCTCTCTTGGCTGTGCTTCAACCGCGACATCCGCTCCTTGACGGCCGCGATCAGTTCCTCCTCGTCGGTGATCCCCAGCGGCATCGGCAGATAGATCAGCGCGAAATTGTTGCCCAACTCGGCCGGCAGATCCCGATCCGGTGGCGCCAACGAGACCGGGACCATCCAATGGATCTCGTCCACCGACTCGGCTCCCTGCTCCGCCAGATAGTGCGTCAGCGCGCGCGAGATCATCGCGAGCAGGACGTCGTTGACGGTGCCTCCATGGCGCTTGCCAAACTGCTTGATCCGTGCCAGCTCCATGTCGTCGACCAGGCTGACGCGCTTGCGGATACTCGGGGGCCCCGACCAGGCCGTATGCGGCTCGTGCCCCGACACGGCAAAGCGCGCCAATTCACTTGCCGTGTTGAGTGTTTCGTTGTCAACGGACCCCAGCCGCTCGACGGCGTCGATCAGCCGGCTCGGATGCACGAGCACCGCCAGATCGGAAGCGAACTCCCCGTGCCTCAGGTGCGCCGCAGCCGTCTGCGGCAGATGCGCAGTGCTCCACAGCGCATGCCGGGCCACGTCGACGGCATCGGTGACACCGCGGCGCAGGCCCTGGAGCCCGGCCGTGATCATGCCGCCGGAGGCCTGCCGGCCCACCGGCGCGGGCAGCGCGTCGGCGCTCTCGCCCGCGAAGTCGTGCAGGTGAACGAGCAACTGCACATAGCGGATCCCGTCCATGATCGCGTGATGGAAGCGTTGGATCACGAAGGTGCACGGCTCGTCGACGAAGCCGGTGACGCCGCGGAATACTTCGACATCCCACAACGGGATATCGAAGTTGAACTGCTCGGGGAAGAGGGCGGCGAGGTAGGCCAGCATCGCGTCCTTGTCGCCGGCCCCAGGCGGGGCGACCTCACGGACGTGCCGGTCGATGTCGAAGTCCTCGGCGTCCTCCCACGACCAACCGCCACCGACCGGCACGGCCCGCTGCTTGAACACCGCGTAGCGGTTGACCATCCGCTCGAGCAGAACGCTCTTGAGGTCGCCCACGGCGATGTCGCCGGCATACCAAAGCCCGCAACGGATGTGCATCAGGTTGGTCGGCCGGTCCATGCGCAGCCAGGAGTAGTCGGTCGGAGACATCGGCGCCTGGGGCACGCGGCCACGGTACGCGGCATACTCGGTATCATGGGAATGGCTTCGAATCGCGGAGCCAACAGCACGCAGGGCGACGATCCGGTATGGCAGTCCTGGGGCGGCTGGTCGTCGGGCGCCCACCGGGTTCTGGCCGGGTGGGTCCGCGACCCGGCGACCGCCACCGTTGTGGCCAGCGACCCGGACGGGCGCTCGGTCGAGGGCACGGTGCGGGACGACATCGCCGTCCTCTTCCTCACGCCGGGCTTCACCGAGGTCGCCGAGGTCCGCGCCTCGCCGCCGACGGCCGCATGCTCGCTGAGATCACTGACCGCACGAAGATCCCGCCCGACGCCGCGACCAACGCTGCGACCGACGGCGTGACCTCAGCCGCGGGACCCCTCGCGCAAGAACCCGGCAACTAAGTCGATGTATGCCGCGCGGCCTTGGAAGTAGCCGCCGCAATGGTCGGCGCCGGCGAAGATGTGCAGTCGCTTCGGGTCGCCGGCCGCGGCATACAGCCGATGGGCGTGCTCGACCGGGATGACGCGGTCCTGGTCCCCGTGCAGGAGCAGCACCGGCCGGGGAGCGAGCGCGCCGATCACTTCGATCGGCGCGACCTCGTGGAAGCCATAGCCATAGCGCAGCCGGGTGGCCCGGTCCACCAGCCAGAGCAGGGGGACCGGCGGCAACCGGAGGGTGCCGATCGCGTTGGCGACGACCCCGCGCATATCGGCGAACGGCGAGTCCAAGACGAAGGCACCGACCCGTGGCTCCTGCGCGCCCACGAGAATGCTCACGGCAGCGCCCATCGAGAAGCCCACGAGAACCAGGCCGGCCTCGGGGCGGCGAGCCACGGCATACGCGATCGCCGCCCGCAGGTCGGCCTGCTCGTAGTGAGCCAGCGACTGGGGGCCGTCCTCGGAATCGCCATTTCCGCGGAAGTCGAACAGCAGCACCGAGTGCCCGTCCCGCCACAGGCCCGGCCCGATGCCGAGCAGGTCGGACTTGTTGCCACGGTGCCCGTGCGACACGATCACCACCCGGTCGCTGCCCGGCCGGTCGAACCACCATCCGGCCAGTCGCGTCCCGTCCGCGGCGTGAAAGGCGATGTCCTCGAACGGCATACCGACCTCAAAGGGGCTGAACCGATAGTCCGGCCACGGCCGCTGCGGCCCACTGATCTTGCTCGCTCCGATGAAGGCTCCGGCGGCGAGTCCGGCGCCTGCCGCGGCAGCCAGCCCGGCCGCCCCCGCCTGGTGTCGACGCGCCATCAGCCCTCGTATCCCATCGGGTTGGCCGACTGCCAGCGCCACGTGTCGGCGCACATGTCGTCGACGCTCTTCGTGGTCGACCAGCCGAGCTCGGCGTGGGCGCGCCCCGGGTCGGCCCACGATCTGGGCAGGTCGCCCGGGCGGCGCGGCCCGATCTCATAGGGCAGTTCGCGCCCGACCGCGCGCTCGAACGCGTGCACCAACTCCAGCACGCTCGTGCCCCGACCTGTTCCCAGATTCCACACGGAAACAGGCGAATTGGTTGTGGTCAGCCGGCCCAGTGCGGCCACGTGCCCGGCGGCGAGGTCCTCGACGTGGATGTAGTCGCGCTCGCAGGTGCCGTCGTCGGTGGGATAGTCGTCGCCGAACACGATCAGCTTGTCGCGCCGCCCGACGGCCACCTGGGCGAGGAACGGCATCAGGTTGTTGGGGATGTCCTGCGGGTCCTCGCCGATCGTCCCGGACGGGTGCGTGCCCACCGGGTTGAAGTAGCGCAGCAGCGCAAACCGCATCGACGGGTCAGCGGCCGCGACATCGGTCAGCACCTGCTCGATCATCACCTTGGTCCGGCCATACGGGCTCGAGGATTGCAGCGGCGCATAGTCCTCGCGATAAGGCAGCGGCGCCTGCTCGCCATAGACGGTCGCCGACGACGAGAACACCAGCAGCTTGACCCCGTGCCGGCGCATCGCGCGCACGAGCGAGAACGTCGCATCGAGGTTGTTCTCGTAGTAGTCCAACGGGATTCGCGCGCTCTCGCCGACTGCCTTGAGCCCGGCGAAATGCACCACCGCGTCAAAGGATTCGTCGCCGAACAGCCGCTCGGTCTTGTCCCGGTCGGTCAGATCAAAGGCATGCACCGGCAGGTGTCGGCCGGTCAGCGCCTCCAGCCGCCCGATCACCGCCGGCTTGCTGTTGGCGAAGCTGTCGACGATCACGACATCGTGCCCGGCCGCGACCAGGTGGACGACCGTGTGCGAGCCGATATAGCCAGCACCTCCGGAGACGAGAACACGCATGCCTCCACCGTATGCCGCTCGCTGACCCTCAGCATCGCAGCAGGAGCGCCGACTGCCGAAGCAGGGCCCCTCCGGTCGAAGAGGACCCCGCTTGGCCGATCGTGATGCACGCGCCCTGTCGCTCGGGTAAGCAGATCAGGCGAAGCCGCCGATGTCCTCGTGCCACAGTTGGTTGGCCCCGTTGAAGACCGATTTTGCGGGCCACTGGATGATCGGGGCGCCGACGGACGTGGAGGCGCCGGAGACGTCCAGGACCAGCTCGCTCCAGTCGTTGAAGATGAAGCGGTAGCCCTTGCCGGTCAGCAGACCGTCATCGGCCTGCTTGTGGACATACCAGCGCTGGCTGATTGTGCCGTCGCAGGTGGCCTGGACCACGGCTGCTCCGGCCTGCAAGGAGCCGAGATTCGCGGTGTCGAGGCACTTGCCCGACTTGCGGTCCACCAGGTTGAACGGCGGGGTGTTGGCATTGTTGTTGTTCGCCGGGGTGCTGCTGACCGGCGTGCGGGTCCACTGCTGGTTGAGGTCGCCGAAGAACGGGGCCTGGATGGCCCGCGCTTGGTTGCTGGTCGAACCGCCGGAGATACCCATGACCTGGCCGCTGTGCTTGACCTCGAACTTGCTGAACACGGTGATCCGTGCGTTCGCGGCGGGCGGCCGGACGATGCCGGCGGGCTCGTCGGCACCCGCCCAGGCCGGTCCGGCCACGGCCAACCCGATGCCGGCGATGGCAGTGGTGGCGGAGAGGGTGCGGCGCGTGCTGGAGCGCATAAGCCTGGAGCGCATAAGCATGGTGGTTCCTTTCGGATGGTGGATTCGCGCCGGGCGGCGCGATTGCCACAACGGTGCGGCTGGAGCCCATCCGGGCACATTGGGCGCGCGCCTCAGGTTTTCCGTTGATGGCCTTATGGGGTCCCTCGGACCCGGGAAAACGCCGCCGGCGTCCACCGGACGGTTGACCTTCAATACCGATTCGGCCACATCCGCCGGGCCAGGTGGCGGATTACCCACCCCGGTTGCCACCCTACGACGGGCCGGTGCTCGGGTGTCACGGCAGGGGGTGGCATCCGGGCGCGCTCGGCCCCCCAGGGAGGGTCGGCGTCGTGCCCGGAGAGGCCGGTGGCGCGAGGTCCCGCGACGGGCGGCATACGATCCATGAGACCATTGGGGTCGTGCCACGCGGAGACGGACGCCTCACCCACGACCTGCTCCCCGGTGAGCGCGGGCCTCAAGACGCTTGTGGGGTATTCGGCCTGTGGGTCCACGGCGAGGACGTCGCCAAGCTCTGTTACTACGGTCTCTACGCGCTGCAGCACCGCGGGCAGGAGTCGGCCGGGATCGCAACGTCCGACGGGCGCCGGCTGCTCGTCTACAAGGACATGGGCCTGGTCAGTCAGGTCTTCGACGAGCGCTCCCTCGCCAGCCTGACCGGCCACATCGCGGTCGGCCATTGCCGCTATTCGACGACCGGCGGCTCGACGTGGGAGAACGCCCAGCCGACGCTCGGCGGGCATTCTGGGTTCACGGTCGCCTTGGCGCACAACGGAAATCTCACCAACTCCATCCAGCTGCGTGAGCATGTCATGGAGCGCGCGGAGCAGGGCTTCGACGTCCACGCCGGTGAGTTGCGTCGCGGCAACACAACCGACACCGCGCTGGTCACGGCCCTGCTTGTCGATGACCCGAGCAAGACCATCGAGGAGCGCGCCTTGGAGGTGTTGCCGCTCCTACGAGGGGCCTTCAGCGTCGTTTTCATGGACGAGCACACGCTGTATGCCGCCCGCGACCCGCAGGGCGTGCGGCCCCTCGTCCTCGGCCGCCTCGACCGCGGCTGGGTCGTCGCGTCCGAGACCGCCGCCCTCGACATCGTCGGTGCCGCGTTCATCCGCGAGGTTGAGCCGGGCGAACTCGTCGCGATCGACGAGGACGGCCTGCGCTCGCGCCACTGGGCCAGCCCGCAGCCCAAGGGTTGCGTTTTCGAACACGTCTATCTCGCCCGCCCCGACACCACGATCAACGGCCGGGTCGTGCACGAGGCCCGGGTCGAGATGGGGCGCACACTGGCGCGCGAGCATACCGTCGAGGCCGACCTCGTCATCCCGACCCCCGAGTCCGGCACGCCGGCGGCGATCGGCTATGCCCAGGAGTCCGGCATCCCCTACGGCCAGGGTCTGGTCAAGAACGCCTATGTCGGGCGCACCTTCATCCAGCCCAACCAGACGATCCGCCAGCTCGGCATCCGGCTCAAGCTCAACCCATTGCGCGAGGTCATTCACGGCAAACGCCTGGTCGTGGTGGACGATTCGATCGTCCGCGGCAACACCCAGCGAGCCCTGGTCCGGATGCTGCGCGAGGCCGGCGCCGCCGAAGTCCACGTCCGCATCTCCTCACCCCCGGTGCGCTGGCCATGCTTCTATGGGATCGACTTCGCCACCCGGGCCGAGCTGATCGCCACTGGCCTGGACGTCGAGGAGGTATGCCGCTCGATCGACGCCGACTCGCTTGGCTACATCAGCGAGGACGGCATGGTCGCCGCCACCCACCAGGATCGAGCCGCCCTGTGCACGGCGTGCTTCACCGGCGACTACCCCATCCCGCTGCCCTCGGAGGACCGGCTGGGCAAGTCGCTGTTGGAGATGCAGCTCCCGGTGGAGATCGTCAGCGGCTGAGGGCCAGTGCGCCCACTGGGGCGCCCCCGTGGAACTTCTGCTAGCAGAACTTGCTTGCCCACCAATAGGCAGCAACGTAGTGGGAGGCCGACTAACTGCTGCTAGCAGAACTTCCTCGCCGGGCGGCGGGGATGCCCGGCGGCGCGACCACGGGGCCGTCGGGTGGCTACGCTCGGCGGTGTGAACCTCGAGAAGGTGGTCTTCGCGTTTTTCGTGGTCCTGGCAGCCACGCTGAATTTCGGCTTTTTCGTCGGCGACCTGACCGATGCCCGGGTGCACAACGTCTACGAGCTGTATGCCGCGGTGATCGTCAACATCATCGCGCTCGTGCTCAAGTTTGGCGACCGCACCCAGATCGGGGCGCTGCACCTGGCCACCAGCCTGGTCGCCGTCATCCAGTTGATCGCCGCTGCGGCGGTGTGGATCTGGGCGAGCGAGGCGACCACGGCCGGCCTGACCATTGAGCACATGAGCAGCGTCGTGTCGCTGTCCGGCGGAGCGCTGCTCGCCAATCTCGTCTCGATCATGCTGCTCGTCATCGAGACGGCGACCTATCAGCGCCGCTGATCCGTGGCCAACCCCCTCCTTTTCGTCCGGCCGCTGCTGCGGCTGCAGTCGGTGCTGCGCCGGCTGCCGGTCGCGATCCCCACGGATGCGCCGACGACGGATGCGATCTTCCTCATGCTGCGCCGGATGCGCTGGCCGCTGATCAGCCTGATCCTCGTGTTCAGCTTCTCCGTCTTCGGCCTGGCGGCCACCCCGGGGCTGGACCCCGACGGACATCCGCGCAAGCTGACCGTATTCGAGTCGTTCTACGTGATGAGCTACACCGCGACGACGATCGGCTTCGGCGAGATCCCCTATCCGTTCACGACGCAGCAACGGCTGTGGGTGACGATGACGATCTATGCGACGGTCATCGTATGGGCCTTTGCGATCGGGACGATGCTGGCGCTCTTCCAGGACGAGATGTTCCGCGATGCCGTGCACGGTCAGCGGTTTGCCCGCAAGGTGCGCGTGCTACGCGACGACTTCCATATCCTTGCGGGGTACGGCCAGGCCGGCCGGATGGTCGGTCGCGGGCTGGACCGGCTCGGGCGCCGGTTCGTCGCCGTCGACCGGCACGGCGGCCGGATCGATTCCCTCGGCACCGACGGGCTATCCGCGGACGTGCCCGGCCTCGAGGCCGATGCCGCCAATCCGGCGGTGCTCGGCATGGCCGGGTTGGGTAGCGCCAACTGCCAGGGAGTGTTGGCGTTGACCGACGACGACGACGCCAACCTCGCGATCGTCCAAGCGGTGCATCTGCTCAAGCCCGACGTGCCGGTGGTCGCCCGGTGCGCCAACCGGGAGATCGCCGAGCACATGGCGGCGTTTGGGGCGGCGGCCATCATCAACGCCTATGACCGTTTCGGTGGCTATCTGACGCTGGCGCTGCGGCGTCCAGCCGTCTATCAACTGGTCGCCTGGCTGATGAGCCCCCCCGGGACGGCGCTGCCGGACCGGGGTGAGGTGGAGTCGGAGGGGTTGTGGGTCGTCTGTGCCGAGGGGCAGTTCCGCGACGAGATCGCCCGCGACCTGCGGGCCGCCGGCTTCGAGGTGGAGTTCGCATCCGCCGACAACGGTCATCCCGACGTCAGCCGGGCCGTCGGTTTCGTCGGCGGCACCGACCGCGACACGGTCAACCTGGCGCTGGCCGCCGAGGTCCGCACGGAGTTCCCCGAGGTATTCATCTGCTTGCGCCAGAGCAGCACGACCCGCACCCGCCTCTACGAGGCGTTTAGTCCGGACAGTCTCTTTGTGCCGACCGACCTGGTCGGGCGGGAAGCCTTCGCCCGGATCAGCACGCCGCGGACCTGGGCCTTTCTCGAGCACGCGATGGAGCAGGACGACGCCTGGGCCGAGGACCTGGTCCGCCGCCTCGTCGACCGGTGCGGCTCGGGGTCACCCGAGCCCTACGGGCTGGTCCTCAACGCCAAGTCGGCGCCCGCCGTGGTTCGCTGGCTGCGTCACCATCCGGCGACGATCGGGGATTTGCTGCGCCGCCCCGACGACCGGGACCAGGTCACCGCGAACTTCCCGGTCTCCTTGACCCGCGAGGGGCGCAGCTACTTCGATCCGGGGGAGGACACCGAGGTCAAGGAGGGCGACGAATGGTTGCTCGGCTCTCGCCGCCACTCCCATCGTGACCTCAGCGAAGTGCTGTTCAACGACGGCGTCATCGAGTATGTCGTCACCGGCAACCAGGTCCCGAGCACGTGGATCTGGCGCAAGCTGACCCGCCGCGGCTACACGACGTCATGACCCGGGACGTCATGACCCGGACGGCAGCGGCTGCGGGCGGAACGCGGGGCCCAGGTCGCCCGGCCCCTCGCGGTGGCCGTAGCGCTCCCACACCCGCGTCAACGCCGGCGGCGCCCACCAATTGGCCCGGCCGAGCAGGCGCATCGTCGCCGGGACGAGGATCGAGCGGACAATCGTCGCATCGATGAGCACGGCGACGAGCATCCCGATACCGATCATCTTCAAAAAGACGATCCCCGAGGTCGCGAACCCGCCGATGACAACGGCGAGCAGCACCGCCGCGCTGGTGATGATCGCGCCCGTATGCTGCAGCCCCGCCGCCACCGCGCCCTGGTTGTCGCCGGTGCGGTCCCACTCCTCGCGGGCCCGGGAAAGCAGGAAGACCTCATAGTCCATGGACAGCCCGACAAGATGGCGAGCATGAGAATCGGCTGGGTCGCATCGAGGTAGCCGGGCGCGGTGAAGCCGAGCCACGAGGACAGGTGGCCGTCCTGGAAGATCCAGGTCACCACGCCGAACGATGCGCTGATCGACACCAACCCGACGACGATCGCCTTGAGCGGCAACACAATCGAGCCGAACGCCAGGAACAGCATGACGAGCATCACCCCGGCGACCAGCAGCCCCATCCACGGCAGGTGCGCGCCGACGGAGTCGACCAGGTCGACGGTCGCGGCGCTCGCGCCGGTGACGTATGCCGCCGCCTCGCCTCCCGGCGTCACCTCCCGGATCGCCCGGGCGACGTCTTGGGACGCCGGCGACTGGGCCTCGCCGATCCAGTGGGCGGTCAGCAGTGCCGCGGGCTGCCCGTCGATTCTCGCCTCGGCACCCGGCGTGACGGCATAAACACCCGGTAGGGCGTCGACGCGAGCGGCATACGACTGAGCTTGCTCCGGGGTGGCCCCGGTCAGGACGATCGGTGCACTCGCGTCCGGCCCGCCGAACCAATCGGACTGGGCAATCGCTGCCGCGTGGCTCGGGCTGCTCGCCGGGAGCACCCTTTCGTCGACGCCACCCCAGCGGGCACCCCAAAACGGCGCCGCGAGGACGAGCAGGACGGCCCCGACCGCCAGCAGATAGCTGACCGGACGCCGCATGACGCTGTGCCCGAGACGCGCCCAGATCCCGGCCGGGGCGCCAGCGTGCCGACCGGCCACCCGGTCGGTCAGACCGCGCCGCCACGGCATTTTGCCCCAGTCGATGCGCGGGCCGAGGATCGTCAGCAGCGCAGGCAGCACGGTGAGCGCGGCGAGCATCGCGACCAGCACGGCCGCCATGCCGCCCAGGCCCATCGAGCGCAGGAAGTTCTGCGGGAAGACAAGCAGCGAGCCGAGTGACGCGGTGACGATCAGGCCGGAGAAGAGCACGGTCCGCCCGGCCGTCGCGACGGCGGCCGCGCTGGCCCGGCGCACCGAATCCCGGGAGGCGTCCGCTTGGCCGGCCAGCTCCTCGCGGAAGCGGGCGACGACGAACAACGCGTAGTCGATCGCCAGCCCCATCCCGAGCAGCGTGATGACGTTGATCGCAAAGACCGAGATGTCGGTCAGCCCGGTCAGCAGCCGGACGATCGCGAAGGCGCCGAGGACGGCGATGGCACCGATCAGCGTCGGCATGAGCGCGGTGACGAGCGAGCCAAAGATCAGCAGCGACAGCACGAACACGATCGGCATCGTCAGGCTTTCGGCGCGGGCGATGTCGTCACCGACCTGCGCGTTGACGTCGGCATAGACCGCCCACGCCCCGGCCACATGTGTCTCCAGCCCGGGAGCCGCCAGTCGGTCCTTGATCGCGTCGTATGCCGCGGACTTCTCGTCCTCGCTGTCGCCGGTGAGCGTGAGGAAGACGCGCGTCGCGTGGCCGTTGTCGCCGAGCTGTGCCGGATTGCGGCTGTCGTAGTAGGTGACCGCCGAGCGGACCGCCGTCGCCGGGAGCGCGTCCACGACGGCGGTGACGGCATGCTCGACGCTCGGGTCCGTGGCCGCCCGGGCCGGGTCACGATAGATCGCGACGGCGTCGACCTGGCTGTCCGGGAAGTGTTCGGTGATCATCGCGGCGCCGCGCGCCGACTCGCTCGCCGGATCCTCGAACCCGCCGTCGTGCAGCGACCCGAAGACCCCGATTCCGTATGCCGCCGCGACGGCGACGACCGCCGCGACGAACGCGAGCACCGCCTTGGCGCGGCGCGCCACGTACCGACCCCAACTGTCCATACCCCTGCCTCCTGTAAGTGGACGACGCATCTGCGATGGAACATCGCTGATGTTTACAGAGATAACTGTTATTGGTCGTAACTACCGTTGTCAAGCGTTAGACTGGATTCACCGGGTGAACAGCGAGGAGGGAACGGTGACGAGTTCGATGACGAGCGAGTCGGGGCTCGGCGGGCCGATGGGGGGCGGCCTAACCCGCCGCGAACGGCAGCGGCTGGCGACCTACGACGAAATCGTCGTCGTGAGCCGGGCATTGCTCGCGCGCGGCGAGGAGGTCTCGCTGCGCGCGGTGGCCGGCGAGATGGGGATGACCCCGCCGGCGCTCTACCGCTATGTCGACGGACACGCGGAGTTGCTCGCGCTGCTCGGGCGGGCGATCTTCGTCGACGTCGTGGAGCACATGGCGGCCGCGCGGGACCGCTTCCCCGCCACCGATCCGGCCGGCCAGATCGTCGCCGCGGCGGTGGCCTTCCGCAGCTGGGCGCTGCGCGAGCCGGCCGAGTTCCGGTTGGTCTTTGCCAGTGCCGAGTCGGTGGCCGATGGTGAGGAGACGACCTGCTGCCCGACGATCCCGGGAGTGACGACGAGCCTGGAGGGACACGAAAGCTTCGGGGTGTTCTTCGCTGAGATCTTCACCCGGCTGTGGCAGCAGGTGCACTTCCCCGTGCCCGGCGCGGAGCAGTTGGCGAGCGAACTCGGCGCGAACGTGGTTGCGGCCCTGGCGGCTCCGCCCGCGGAGAAGGTCGAGGTCGTCGGCGCACTGCCCACCGTCGGGCCGGGCATGCTGTGGATCTTCCAGCGGGCCTGGGTCCGGCTTTATGGCACGGTGATCCTCGAGGTGTTCGGCCACATTCACCCGGCGCTCGCGGATTCCGGAGCGCTCTTTGCCGCCACCGTCCGGGACATCGGCCGCGACCTCGGCCTGGAGGCGGACTGGGAGCGACTCGGCCCGATCCTGCGCGAGCTGCTCGCCCACGACACCGGCGCGGAAGCCGGGGGTGCAGCGAGGGAGGACTGAGCAGAAGCGACTTCGCCGGGAGCGGCCCAACGGGGACACTCAACGGGGGACATAGGCTGGCGGCGTGGAGCCGACGCCGATCACGTATGCCGCCGCTGGTGTCGATGTCGAGGCCGGTGACAAGGCCGTCGAGCTGATGAAGGCGTCCGTCGCGCGAGCGACCCGGCCGGAGGTGATCGGCGGTCTCGGCGGGTTTGCCGGCCTCTTCGACGCCTCCGCCCTTGCGCGAATGACCCGTCCGGTGCTGGCCACGTCCACCGACGGGGTCGGCACCAAGGTGGCCATCGCGCAGGCGCTCGACCGGCACGACACCGTCGGCTTCGACCTGGTGGGCATGGTGGTGGACGACATCGTCGTGTGCGGGGCCGAGCCGCTGTTCATGACCGACTACATCGCTTGCGGCAGCGTCGTGCCCGAGCGCATCGCCGCCCTCGTCGGCGGGATCGCCGCCGCGTGCGTCCAGGCGCGGGTCGCGCTCGTCGGCGGGGAAACGGCCGAGCACCCCGGGCTGATGGAGCCGGACGAATACGACCTCGCCGGCGCGGCCACCGGCGTCGTGGAGTATGCCGAGATCATCGGCCCGCAGCGCGTCGCCACGGGCGACGTCGTGCTGGCGTTGGCGTCATCCGGGTTGCACGCCAACGGTTTTTCTCTCGTCCGGCGGGTGATCGCCGCCGCGGACTGGAGCCTGGAACGGTCGGTCCCGGAGTTCGGCCGCACGCTCGGCGAGGAGCTGCTCACCCCCACCCGGGTGTATGCCGCCGACCTGCTCGACGTCATTCGCGACCCCGCCGTCATCGCCGGTGGCGGCATCCACGCGCTGTCGCATGTGACCGGCGGTGGCCTGGCCGCTAACCTCGCCCGCGTGCTGCCGGCGGGGGTGCACGCCCGCATCGACCGCACGACCTGGACGCCACCGGCGGTCTTCGAGGCGATCGGGACGCTGGGCCGGGTGCCCCGGGACGACGTGGAGCGCACGCTCAATATGGGTGTCGGCTTCGTCGCCGTGCTTCCGCCGGGTGCCGCGGAGGCGGCCCGGCAGGTGCTTGCCGGCCGGGGTATCGTCAGCTGGCTCCTCGGTCAGGTGTATAACGCCGAGGACGCCCCGATCAGGGACGACGTCGAGGTGGTGCGCGGCGCCAAGGGCGTGCACGGCGGCTCGGTCCAGCTGGTCAACACCCACCCGCGCTAGGGAGAGCGCGCCAGAGGCAGGCCCAGCCTTCCGGCGGACAGCATGGCGCCAGGCGCCTCTGCGCGGCGCCCCCGAGGCGTTAATGCATGCTCCTGACGCATGGGACATATTTCCGCACGTTAATTGTGTTATCGGTTGGAGAGCGAGACAATTGTCGTGGTGTCACAAGGACGTGCAACGCCAACAGAAATGCCCGTCACGGACAACCGACACTCATCGAAAAGGCTCGACATGACCCGCCTGAAGACCTGGCTGAAGAAGTTCGACGCGTGGACCCTCGACGTGTGCAACCCGCGCATGCCGGGATACCGCTCCTGATCGCACCACCACGCCACACCAAGGCGTGACCGGACAAAGCCCAGGGCGCTGCCCCCCGGTCGGGGGCAGCGCCCTGGGCTCGCTAACGTAGCCGGGCTAGGTCAGGCCCCACCGTCGGCCCCACCGTCGCCGCCGGCGCCGCCATCGCCGCCAGCATCGGCTCCGCCATCCGCGCCGCCATCGCCAGCCGCGCCGCCGTCGGCTCCGCCGTCACCAACCGCGCCGTCATCGGCGCCGCCATCCGCCCCACCGTCGCCGGCGCCACCATCGGCCCCACCGTCACCGCCGGCGCCGCTGTCCGCGCCGCCGTCGCCGCCCAAGGCGTCGTCGCCCAGCACCGCGTCCGCGGCGCTGCCATCGGCCCCGCCGTCGGCTCCACCGTCGCCGGCAACCGGAACTGTCGTGTCGGACATGCGCGACCTCCTCGTCTCGGGCGACCCGTGTGGTCAACCCGTTGGGTGCGAGTCTGGCAGCCGAGGCGAGGAATAGGAACGTCGGCGTCCGGGAATTTCAGCCGTGGAGCGAGGAGATGTCCTAAGCTGCCGAGATGGCCGCCGATGAGCGCGACAGCCCCCTGCGGCTCGGTCCGATGCTCCGTTACGCCGACGAGAATTCGGTCTCGATCTGGGTCCAAACCCACCAGGCGGCAACCGTTTCCGTCCACGCCGACGGCCGGGAGTGGTCCGCGCGCACGTTCACGGCGCACGGCTTCCACTACGCGCTCGTCCTGGTCACCGGGCTGGCGCCGGCGAGCCGGCTGCCCTACACGGTGGCTATCGACGGGGCCGAGGTCTGGCCCCCGCCGGCCAGCACCTTCCCGCCCAGCGTGATCCGCACGATCGATCCGGCGCGGCCCACGCGGCTGGCGTTCGGCTCGTGCCGCACCACGGCGGGCCACGACCCCGACGCGGTCGCGATGCACGGGATCGACGCCCTGCGCTCGTATGGCATGGCTCTTGCCCGCGATCGCGCCGCCGTTCACTGGCCCGACGTGCTGCTCTTCCTCGGCGACCAGGTCTATGCCGACGAGGTCGTCAACCCGGAGATGCTGGCCGTCATCCACGCTCGCCGCGCGCCCGGCGAGGAGCCGCAGGACGAGATCCGCGACTACGTCGAATACGACCACCTTTATCAGCTCGCCTGGCTCGACCCGGTCGTCCGCTGGCTGCTCTCCACCATCCCGAGCGCGATGATCTTCGACGACCACGATGTCCGGGACGACTGGAACACCTCCTATGCCTGGCGCCACGAGATCACCCAGCTGCCGTGGTGGCAGCTGCGCATCGAAAGCGCGCTCGCCTCTTACTGGGTCTACCAACACGCCGGCAACCTTGCCCCGCGCGACCTCGCCGCGGACGAGATCTGGCGTCGGGTCCAGGCCGCCAAGGACGGCGGAGAGGTCGACATCACCGCCGCTCTCGACGCCCTGGCCGACCGGGCCGACGAGCATCCCGAGACCTATCGGTGGAGCTACACCCGCGACCTCGGGGACAGCCTGCTGATCGTCCTCGACTCCCGCGCAGCCCGTGAATTGCAGCCCGAACGGCGCTCCATGCTCGATGAGCGCGAGCTGGCCTGGCTGGACGATCAGCTGCGCGGCGGGTGCGACCACGTCTTCATCGGCACCTCGCTCCCCTTTCTCCTACCGCCCGGCCTGCACGACCTCGAGGCGGTCGATGAGCAACTCGCCAACGGCAGCTTCGGCCCGCGCCTGGCCCGGCTGGGGGAGAAGCTGCGCCAGGCGGTCGACCTGGAGCACTGGGCCGCGTTCACCAGCGGCTTCGACGACGTCTTCGCCATGGTCATCGACCTCGCTCGGGGAGGGCGTGGACCGGCTCCGGCCACGATCACCTTCCTTTCCGGAGATGTCCACAACTCCTATCTCGCCGAGGTGACCGAGCTAGGGCGGTATGCCGCCCAGTCCCGGATCATCCAGGCGGTCGCCTCACCGATGCGCAACCCGATGCCACGCTGGCTGCGCATCGCGATCTCGCTCGTGGCCAAGCGGCTCGTGCGGCCGATGCGCTTCCTCGCCAATCGTTCGGCACGAATCGGCGACCCCAAGTATCCCTGGACGGTCACCCACGGCCCCTGGTTCGACAACAATGTCGCCGTGTGTGAGGTTTGCGGGCGGGGCCTTCGCCTGAGCTGGTGGGCCGGGACTGCTGATGACGGGCTGCGATCGGTCGCCGACATCACGCTGAGCTGACCGGCCGGCGGGCATAACCTCGGTGGGTATGCAGCAGCGCAACCTCACCGTGATCCCGGTGCCCGGCGTGGGCGCCGAAGACGTCCTGGTCGCTGAGGACGGCACCGTGTACACCGGCTGCGCCGACGGCTATGTCTATGCCCTCGGCGCCGGGGGCGACGAGGTCTGGCGGGTCGGCGGCACGGGCGGGCGCCCGCTCGGGCTGGAGTGGCTGCCCGATGGGCGCCTACTGGTCTGCGACGCCCACCGCGGCCTGGTGGCCATGGACACCCACGACGGCCGGGTCGACGTGCTCGCGCGCACCGTCGCCGGCGTGCCGATGGTCTTCACCAACAACGCCGCCGTGCTCTCGGACGGTACGATCTGGTTCACCGACTCCAGCACCCGGTGGTCGATCGAGCGGTGGAAGGCCGACCTGATCGAGGACACCTGCACCGGCCGGCTGCTGCGGCTCGATCCGGGCAGCACCGAACCCGACGTCGTCCTCGACGGGTTGAGCTTCGCCAATGGTGTCGCCAAGGCACCCGACGGGTCCTTCGTCGTCGTCGCCGAGACCGGGCACCGGCGGCTGCGCCGGCACTACCTGTCCGGTCGGCTCGCCGGGAACGCCGATGTCTTTGCCGAGGACCTGCCGTCACACCCGGACAACATCGCGCTTGGGTCGGACGGTTTGATCTGGGTGACCTACACCTCGCCGAGCGATCCGATTCTCGGGGTTTTGCAGCATTTCCCGGCGCTGCTGCGTGGGCTCGTCCGCCGCGCCCCCGAGTGGCTGCAGCCGGCGCCGCAGCGGGTGGCGCGCGTCGCGGCATACGACCTGAACGGGCAGGTCGTGCACGACATCGACTGTGACGCGCGCCGCTGGCAGATGGCGACCGGGGTGCGCGAGCACGACGGCCGGGTGTGGCTCGGTAGCCTCGTCGAGCCGGCGGTGGCCTGGTTCGACCTGTGACCGGTCGCGCTCAGATGGCGCCCACGACGTGCCGGTCGTAGGCGCGCCGCAGGTAGCCGGTGATTACCTGGGGATCCGGGAGCAAGGTCGCATCGCAGGCCAGGCCGATCGTCACCTCTCCGCTGTAGGAGAACATGCACATGCTCATCGCCTGGTCACCGCTGTTGGGTGGCCAGGCTAAGATCGAGGCGACGGGCACCCCGCATACCGACATCGGCGTGGCCGGCCCGGGGACGGCGCTCAACACGCCGGCGGCCTTGCTGGCAAACAGGTCGGTCAACGCGTTGGCCATGGCGCGGGGCAACCGGGCCATCACCTTTTGTAAGCCGAAGGTGATCACCGGTTCCTGGCTATTCTTGACCCGCTGCATCCGGGTCTGAACCGCGTGGACGACCTCGCCGAAGTCGTCGCTGCCAAGCGGCATCGGCACGAAGACGAGACAGAAGTGATTGCCCAGCTCGGTCGGCGCCGACTCGATGTCGAGCGGCTGCAGCGACATCGGCATCATCCAGTGGATCTCCTCCACGAGCGCATCCCGCTCCCGAAGGTAGTCGGTCAACGCGAGCGATACCAAGGTCATGTAGAGATCGTTGAGCGTGGCGTCGTGTCGCCGCGCGACCGTCTTCATCGCCGCCAGATCGAGACCGTCAACCCAGGCGACGAGCTTGTCGATGCCCGGCGTGCCGCTCCACGCCGTGGTGACCTCGTGACCGGAGGCGAGAACGCGGCTCATTTCGCCGACGGTGTTGATGCTCTCGTTCTGGGTGGAACCAAGCAGCTCGAAGACGTCGACCAGGCGGCCCGGATGGATGAGCGCGGCCAGGTCGCTCTGCAGGGCGCTCGGGCGCAGGTGACCGGCCACGGTCCGCGGCAGGTGCAGGGCGCCGTCGACGAGGCTACGGCCGATGTCGCCGGCGTCGGCCAGCCCGCGCCTGACCGCCTCGGGCCCGGCGGCCAACAGCCCGTGTGATTCGTTGTCGCGCCCGACCCGCGGCGGCAGCTCGTGCTCGTCCCCGACATGGTCGAAGAGGGACAAGATCAACTGGACGATGCGGATGCCGTCGGTGATCGCGTGGTGGGCGCGGAAATGGATCGCGGAGGTGGGCGTCGGTCCGAATCCGTGCACACCGACGATGAGGTCGATATTCCACAACGGGTGGTCATGGTCGAAGGGGGTCGCGAACGCGCGCCCGATGTGGTCTTGGAGGGCCGCCGCGTCGGATGCGCCGGGGAGTTCGACGCGGGTGAGGTGCCGGGCCAGATCGAAGGCCGGATCGTCCTCCCAATACCATTGCGCCCCGCTCTGGACGGCACACTGGCTGAACACTCGGTAGCGGTTGATCATCCGCTCGCGGCAGACCTCCCGGAACTGCGCCAAGTCCGGCTCACCGTCGAGAATGAAAAGGCCGTGGCCGTACATCAGCTTCGTGGGCCGGTCCATGTGCAGCCACGACTGGTCGGCCGCGGGCACCAGCACCCGCGCGTCGTCTGCCATGGGCCAACCCTAGGACACGCCAGGAAGTGGCCGCCCTCCCTCGTCGGTCGGGTACTTAGCCTCGATCCGTGGAAGACCCGGTGGATTCGGTCTCCGTGGCTGTCTTTGGGACTGTTGGTTCGGGCTGGATGTGGGTGGGCTGGGGTGGGCCGCTGGTCTGCCCAGGTTTTCACGAAGGGGTCTCCAGTTGGGCCGTTATGGCGGTGTCCGGCAAGACCAAGCAGGGCGCCAGCTTTGGCCGCCACTTAGCGTTGGGCGCCACTCAGCGTCGGGCGCGAGCAGCCGCGAGGGTCCTGTCGCCCGAACAGTCCCAACCCGCCAAGCCCAGCCAGACATCCTCACCAGATCGCAGCCTCCCCCGCCACCAACCAAAGGCCCCACCCCCCAGCAACATCGAACGGCCAAGCAGCCGCGGCACGCGACCAAAAGCCCCGTCCCCACAGCGATAATTCCTCCGTTTGTTCTTGTCTACCGACAGGTAATGTAGTACAATTGTGGCATGACGGCGATCCTACCCACCACCCCCGGAACCCCCGGGGACGATGGCGGCTGGGACCACACCGTGAATGACTTCTTTGATGACTGTGACGGGCTGGCCGGTCAGCTGACTCCGGAGGAAGAGCTGGCGCTGCTGCAACGCGGGGATGAGGAGCCGATGTTCGCCGACGCGGCCGAGGAGGCCGCGTTCTTCGCCCAGATCCGCGCGGACATGGAGGACTACGAGGCCGCCCAGTTCCCCCGCCGCGGCCGCGGCGGCTACCCCGGCGGCGGCGAGGGTGGGGATGAGTGCGGCGCCCGGTTCGCGGAGCTGGTGGGGGCACCACAGCGGGCGAGCGATCAGGTGGCCTGGCTGACCGCGATCACCGACGCGTTGGCCGAGGTCGACGGCCTGGCCCAGGACGCGGGGCAGGGGGAGCGGATCGAGGTGTTGAGCGTGTGTGAACGCCTCAAAGCGGCCCTGGCGGCGGCCCAGGCGCGAGTGAGCGTCGCGTTCGCCGACACCCATACCGCCGACGCGCACGCCCGCGGGCTCTCGCCGCGGGCGGCGGGGCGGGGAATCACCCCGCAACTCGCGCTGGCCCGCGGGTGTAGCCCGTCGGCGGCGCAGGCGCAGCTGTCCCAGTCGCGGGCGTTGACCAGCGTGTTACCGCACACCCTGGCCGCCCTGACCGCGGGCCTGATCTCCCCGGCGGTCGCGGGCGCGGTCTGCGCCGAAGCCGCCGGGTTGTCCGAGGACGACCAGCGCCTCCTGGACGCCGAGCTCGGGGAGCGGTTGCCGGTGTTGACCCTGGCGCAGGCGCGGGCCGCCGCCGCCCAGGTCGCCGCCCGGCTCGACCCGGACGCCGTCCTGGCCAGGCACGCCAAAGCGGTCTCCTCCCGGGGAGCGTGGACCCGGCCGGCGCCGGACGGGATGGCCTACCTGACCCTCTTGGACACGTTGCCGCGGATCGTGTCCGCGTACGCGTGTTTGCACCGGCACGCCACCGGCGTGCTCGCCGGCGCCGACCCGGACGACCCGCCGGGGGAGCGGACCTATTCGCAGGTGCTGGCCGACACCGCCATCGCGCGGCTGTCTGGGCTGGCGTCCGGGCAGTTCCCCCCGGCCGCGGTCACCCTGGTGATGACCCCCGACAACCTGTACGGCAAGAACCTCAACGACCTGAGCGACCTATTCACCCCCACCGCCCCCAGTGACACCACCGACAACACCGACACCGACACCACCGGCGCTCACCGACACCACCGGCGCTCCCGACACCACCGGCAGCGACAGCACCGCCGACAGCCGTGCCACCGAAACCACCGGCAGCGACAGCGGCGCGACTGAGACCGCCGACACCCGCACTGGCGACGACGCCGGCGCCGGCGAACCCGAACCTTGGCCCGCCGAAGCCGACGCTGCCGAGCCCGAGTCCGAGCCTGCTGCCAGCTCGCCGGCCGAGACGGTTCCCGGCGATGCCACCGCCGACGCTGACCCCACCGACGACGGCGAGCCCGCCGACCAGCCGTCGCCTGGAGAGCCTGACACCCACGGCGAGCCGAACGATGACGGCGCCGAGCCCGCCGACACCCGTGCGGGCAGCAGGACCCAGCCGGCCGGCCCCAGCGGCCCCAGCGGCCCCGCCGCGCCCGCGCCATCCCCCGGTGACGATCGCGGCGACCCGGACAAGGCCGCCGATCCCGACGACACCGACCCCGCCGGCGTCCTCGCCGACCAGCGGCCCCCTGACCCCGCCGACACGCATCCCGACAGCCACCCCGCCACCGAGTCCGACCCCATCACCGAAGCCCCGGCGGGCGAGCCGCCAACCCCGACGGACCAGCACCCACCCACCGAGCCTGCCTGGCACCGCCCCGGCGAGGGCAGCCGCTGCGCCGGCGCCGCCGACCCCGTCCGCATCCTCGGCCACGGCACCATCCCCGCCGCCCTCGCCCGCGAATGGCTCCTGTACGGCTGCGACACCCCCGACACCGACACCGACACCCCCGACAACCACTACGGTCCGCCGGGCCCCGGCGAGCACCCCGCCGCGGTGTCCCTGCGGCGGGCGTTCACCAGCCCCGACCGGCGCGACCTGATCGCCCTCGAATCCGCCGCCCGCCTCTTCCCACCCCTGCTGCGCTCCCTGCTCATCCTGCGCGACGATCGCTGCCGGATGCCCCACTGCGATGCCCCCATCCGCCACGCTGACCACGCCGTCCCCGCCGCGAAGGGCGGGCCCACCAGCTACCAGAACGGGCAAGGCCTGTCCGCCGGCTGCAACTACACCAAAGACCTGCCCGGGTTCACCACCCGCGTCCTAACCCGCGCCGAGATCGCCGCCTACGCCGCCGGACCCGAGACCGACCGCAACACCCACATCGCCCGCAACGCCAGGCCCCGCACCCACATCACCGCGATCACCACCCCCACCGGCCACACCTACCTCTCCATCCCACCCCCAGCCCTCGGCTGGGGACACCGCCCCACCTGACCGGCCCTGACCGGCGTGAGGCGCCGCCCAACCCCGGCCCCACCAGCCTGACAGCCAGAACCGACCTCTCTTACCCGGCGTGACCCGCCGGCAAACAACGGCGACCTTTCACCATCGGCGAAGTACGAGATCTGGCTGGGGCCGGGGTGGACTGCTTGACGATCATCCGGGTCCGCCAGGTCGCCAAGGACGGCGCGTTGGCCGCGTCACCGACCTCGAACCCGGGCACCCGGGACGCTCGGCCAAGGAGGTCGAACTCGACGAGGCGAACGCAGAGATCGCCCGGCGGGGGGAGGCGGTCAAGGCGTTGACCCCAGCCGAGGTCGAGGCCATTCTGGAAGCGTTCGCCGAGTTCGGGGAGAAAGACTTCTCCCACCGCCGCCTGGCGCACCGCGGCTCCTACGAGAACCTGTTCTGGGCCTCCCAGCGACCGTTCGCCGCGTCCTGAACGACCATGACCTGAGGTTCCGTCACCCGCCTTCGAACAAGCCCTCGACGCCGAAGCCTCTACCACTTAGGACTTGTCGGACATGGCGGCGATGACAATCTGCGGGGCGAACAACGCCAGCACGGCGAGCGCGTGCTCGTGGTCGTCTCGGGTCGACCCGGCGCACGCGTTCGCGGCAATCCGGATGCTCGCCCCGGCATCGGCGGCAGGCAACGCGGTGGCGATCACGCAGCAGTCGGTCGAAACCCCCGCGAGTGTCAGGCGAGGATGCTCCCCGACGACCGCCCGCAGCGCCGGTCCCCACTTGCCGAAGGTCGCGCACGTGACCACGTGCCCCGCCGCACCGGCCAACTCGGGGACGAGCACATAGAGCGGATCGTCATCGGGGACAAGCGCGAACGGCCAGTCCCGGTAGTAGGCGCCCCAGGACCCACCGGCGCCCGGGTCGGCGACGAAGCGCGTCAGGATCGTCCGCTCCGGCCCGTATGCCGCAGCCAGCGCCACCATGCGCGGCAGCGCAGTCGCGAACATCGGCGAGCCCCAGGCGCTCGTTGCCGGGTCGGCGAAGATCGCCTGCGGGTCGATGACGACGAGCCAATCGTCGCCGCCGAGCGGTGCCAACGCGCTCACCTCAGCGGCCTGTCAACCCTGGCCCGTATGCCGCATACCCCCGCGGCAGCTCCTGCTCGCGCACCCAAGGGCGGCGGGCGAGGAAGGTGACCAGGAACGACCCGGCCAGGGCGAGCAGCACGCCCAGGTTGGCGTAGGGCCAGTTGCCCTCCCAGTAGCCGTCCGCGGCGTTCCAGGTGCCGAGGCCGAGGGGCTGAAGGAGGAAGCCCTGCCAGTTGTTCCACGAGGCGTCTTGGGCGAAGTTGTTGACGACCAGCCCCCAGCCGAGCACCGACATCACCACCATGGTGGCGATCGAGATCCAGTCGACCGCGCCATAGACCCCGCGCCGGTCGAACAGCGAGTTCTCGTCGTAGTCGCGCCGTCGCAGGGCGATATCGCTCATCATGATCCCCGCCCAGGCCGCGAGCGGGACCCCGAGCGTGATGAGGAAGGACTGGAACGGGCCGGCGAAGCTCTCGGCGAAGAACACGACCCAGATCGTCCCGAGCGTCAAGATGACGCCATCGACCAGGGCAGCCGCCGGCCGCGGGATGCGCACGCCGAGCGAGAGCAGCGTCAGGCCCGAGGAATAGATGCCGAGCACCGCGCCGCTGACCAGCGAGAGGATGACCGCGATGAGGAAGGGCACGAGGAACCAGGTCGGCAGGATCTCGGCGAGGGCACCGATCGGGTTGCTCAGGATGCCCTCGTTCACCGTGGCGTCCGAGCCGGCGAGCAGCAGGCCGAAGACCACGAGCGCGGTCGGAGCGACGGCGCCGCCGAAGGTATTCCAGAAGATGATCGCGGGCCCGGAGGCGTCGCGGCGCTGATAGCGCGACCAGTCGGCGGCGATGTTGATCCAGCCGAGGCCGAAACCGGTCATGACCATGACCAGCGCCCCGATGACCGCCTGCCAGGGCCCGCTCGGCAGCGCCGAGACCGTTCCCCAGTCGATGTGCCTTGCCGCCAGGATGATGAAGGCGATCGTCACGATCCCGGTGATCCAGGTCAGGTAGGACTGCATCCGCATGATGATGTGATAGCCGGCCACTGAGGCGGCCACGATCATCAGCGCGACGACCGCCGCCGCGATGATCTTGGTGGCCGTGCCACCGCCCCAGCCCAGCCGATCGAAGATGGTCGCCGTCGCCAACGTCGCGGTGATCGCCAAGAACGTCTCCCAACCGATGGAGACCAGCCACGAGATGATCCCCGGCAGCTTCTGACCGACAACGCCGAAGGGGGCTCGCGACAGGATCATCGTCGGGGCCGAGCCGCGTTTGCCGGCGAGGGCGAT
This sequence comes from Nostocoides sp., assembly GCF_037045025.1. Taxonomy (GTDB): domain Bacteria; phylum Actinomycetota; class Actinomycetes; order Actinomycetales; family Dermatophilaceae; genus Nostocoides_A. The sequence goes on from NZ_JBAOHM010000003.1 coordinate 108,566, forward strand.
GATCCCGCACAGGAAAAAGCTGACCACGACCCCGACGACCGTGACCAACACCCCCTGCCAAAAGGAGATGCCGAAGCCGAGGACGAACGCGGCATACGAGATGCCAAAGACCGAGACATTGGCCGCGAACCAGGGCCAAAAGAGGTCCTTCGGCGAGGCCGACCGCTCGGCCTCGCCGATGATCTCGATCCCGGTCGTCTCGACGCCCAGGGAACGGACGCGCTCAGCGGTGCCGGAGGGGGTGGCAGTGCTCATGGCGTGAGCGTGCCAGAAAAACGCCGGTAGCAGGGGCACCGGCGCGCACTCAGGGGGTCAGCGACTCCCGGAAGCCCAACGACCGTAGTCGTCGTCGTCCTCGTCGTCCTCCACGATCTCAGCGTCGTCGGAGAAGTCCTCGGCGTGGCGCACGCTGGCGCCTTGGTGGAGTTCGCGCTCAAGCGCGCTGAGGTCGGTATTCGGGGAGTAGTACTTCAACTCCCGGGCGACCTTGGTTTGCTTGGCTTTGGCCCGGCCGCGCCCCATGGCGTGACCCCCTTGTGTCGTCAGCGGGACGGCATCGCTGACCGGTTGCGGCACCCTGGCCGTCACCGGTGGCGCGGAGCGGTCCCGGGAATGTGTCGTGTCGTGGGGATAACGCTACATCGTTTGAGGGGAATTCCGCGCTTCGGGCCCACGGACCGGCAGATGGCGGTTTGCCGGCGATTCCGGGCTGTGGTGTGACGAGGCCGTTATCTGCGCGGACACAACCGGACGCGCTCCCGGCGCGTCAGTCTCGGTGAAAGCCGACCGTCAGGCGACCGGCAGCAAAGGAGACGGATCGATGACCACGCTGGGCCGACGGATCGCGACGGTGGTGGCCGCCGGGACCCTGGCGGCCGGGGCCCTGGCCGGGTGCTCGGCCGGCAGCGGGAGCGACACCGGCACGGGTAGCTCCGGATCGCGCGCGACCTCGCCGAGCACCTCGACGGCGACTGGCGCCTCCGGCAGTTCGACGACACCGGGCGGTTCGATGACACCGGGCGGTTCCGGCCCAACCGGCACGGGCGGCCCCAACTCCTCCTCGACCACCCGCCCACCCACGGCATCGCGCTCGGCGTCCACCACGGCGAAGCCGACGACGCCGTCGAGCACGACCGCGACGCCACCTCCCCTGACCGACACCAGCATGATGAAGGTCGGCTCCACGGGCCCGGCCGTGCAACGGATGCAGCAGCGGCTCAGTGATCTCGGCTATTGGCTCGGCACACCCGACGGGACCTACGGCTACCAGACCAGCCAGGCGGTCATGGCCCTGCAAAAGACCGCTGGCCTCGGGCGCGACGGCGTGTATGGCCCGGCCACCCGGGCGGCCCTGGCCAAGGGCGTGCGGCCGACGCTGTACGTCAGCGGCAACGCCGTCCAAATCAACCTGGCGACCCAGGTGCTGACGATCGTCGAGAACGGCGCGATCGTCGCCATCCTCAACACCAGCACCGGCAGCGGCCAGCAGTACGTCAACGAGGGCGAGACCCGGACCGCGATCACCCCGCGCGGGACGTTCTCGGTGATCATGCAGATCGACGGCCTCGACGAGGGCCCGCTCGGGGACCTGTGGCGGCCGAAGTACTTCGTCGGCGGCATCGCCGTCCACGGCTCGGCCAGCGTCCCCGGCTATCCCGCCTCGCACGGGTGCGCCCGCGTCTCCAACGCCGCCATGGACATGATCTGGGCCCGCAATCTGATGCCGATGGGCCGCACCGTCCTTGTCCGCTGAGGGCGAGATCTCCGTCCACCACCCGCGTACTCCGTGCAACTTCTGCTAGCAGGGTTTCCTTGATGGCCACCACCGTGCTGCCTATCGGGACCTTCACGAAGGTGCGCTAGGGGGCCGTTTCGCGGGCACGGGGCCACTTCAGCTGTGGCTGAGTCGCACATCTTCGGCAGGCGGGTCCTGCCGCTGGTATGCCGCGGCCACCCGCGCGCGGTAGCGTCGGGAGCGTGCTCCAGGCGTGCCTCAACGGTGCCCGTATGCCGGGCGAGCATCCCCGGCTGCCGGTGACCCCGGCCGCGCTCGCGGCCGACGCGGCTGCCGCGCAGGCCGCGGGGGCCGCCGCGCTGCACGTGCACGTCAAGTCCGCCGCCGGCACCGACACCTTCGCCGCCCGGCCGCTCGCCGCGACTCTGGAAGCCATCCGGCGGGCCGCGCCCGGGCTGCCCGTCGGGGTGACGACCGGCGCCTGGGCCCAGCCCGACGTCGAGGCCCGGCTCGCCAACATCTCCACCTGGTCGGCGCTGCCCGACCATGCCTCGGTCAACTGGCACGAGGACGGTGCCGAGCAGGTCGCTGCCGCGCTGCTCGAGCGGGGGATCGGGGTCGAGGCGGGCCTGTGGACCCCCACGGCGCTCGACTCGTGGTTGCGTTCCGGTCTGCGCGGGCGCTGCCTGCGCGTGCTGCTCGAACTGCCCGACCGCGATGCCGAGGTCACCGAGCGGCTGAGCGGCCACCTGCTCGGCCGGCTGCGCGAGGCCCGCGATGTCGTGCCGGTCCTGCTGCACGGCGAGGGCGAAAGCACCTGGCCGGCGCTGCGCCTGGCCCGGCGCCTCGGCCTGGACACGCGCATCGGGCTGGAGGACACGCTGCGGCTGCCCGACGGCGCGCTCGCCCCCGACAATGCCGCCCTGGTCGCCGCGGCCGCCGAGGTCTGAGCGGGGTGGGCGTGCAGGTCCTGCTGGTCGACGACGAGGACGAGCTGGCCCGCAGCACGACCGAGTACCTCGGCTACTTCGGCATTACCGCCGCCCACGTGGCCACCGCCGCCTCGGCGGCGGCCTTCCTCGAGCGCCACGACGTCGACCTCGTGCTGCTCGACGTCAACCTGCCCGACGGCAGCGGCTTCGACCTGTGCCGCCGGTTGCGCGCCGAATCCGACCTGCCGATCCTGTTTGTCAGCGCCCGCGGCAGCGACGACGACCAAATCCTCGGCCTGACTCTCGGCGGCGACGACTACATCCGCAAGCCCTATTCGCTCAGCGTCCTGCTGGCCAAGGTCCGACGGGTCCTCGAACGCGCGAGTGCCGCGCCCCGCCGGGAGGCCGACTACGACGACGGGCACCTGCGGATCGACGCCGCGAACGACCGCGTCTACGTCGACGGCGCCGAGGTGAGCCTGCCCGCGCTGGAGCACCGGCTGCTGCGCTACCTCGTCGAGCATCGCGGCCGGGTGCTGACCAAGGCCGAACTCTTCCGGGACGTCTGGGAGGAGGCGATCACCGGCGACGGCACGCTGACCGTGCACGTCTCCCGGCTGCGCACACGCATCGAGCCCGACCCCGACCACCCCCGCTACATCCGCACCGTCTGGGGCCGCGGCTACCTCTTCGAGGACGCCCTCGGGTGAGGCCCTGGCGCGTCTTCGCCGCCCTTGCCGTGCTCGCCGCACTGACCTGGGGCGCTCTCGCGTTCGCCGTGACCCGGCCGCTCCCACCGCCGGACGTCGTCGCCGCACACGCGCTGCAACGCCGGCTGGAGGACACGTGGGGGAGCGCGATCGGCGAGGGGGAGCTCGCGGCATACGGGCGGGCGGCGGTGGTCGACGCCACCGGCCGGGTCCTCGCCGCCCACGACCTGGACGCCACGAGTGAGCTCGCCGCGCTGCGCGCCGGCGCTTCCGCGCTCGACCTGCGGGTCGCCGGCCGCGGCGTCGGCCGGCTCTATCTCGCCCCCGACACCCCCGCCCGCGTCGCCGAACGCGGCCGCACCGCCCTGTGGGCGACCGGCCTCGCGCTGGCCGCCGTTCTGGCCGGCGCCGCCCTCGTCCTCGCCTGGGTCGAGCGCCGGATGCTGCGCCCCTTCCGCACGCTCGAACACTTCGCTCGCCGGGTCGCCGGCGGCGATCTCGCGGTCCCGCTGGCGATGGACCGCGGCAATGCGTTCGGCGCGTTCTCGGAGAGCTTTGATCTGATGCGGACCGAGCTGGCCGCGGCCCGGGAGCGTGAACGCGTGGCCCAGGAGAGCAAGAAGGAACTGCTCGCCCAGCTCAGCCACGACATCCGCAGCCCGCTCGCGTCGATCACCGCCGCCACCGAGGTGCTCGCGCTCGGTGAACCGGCCACCGACCGCCGTCGGCGGCTGGAGCAGATCCTCGCCAAGTGCGCCCAGCTCGACTCCCTCGTCACCGAACTCTTCGACGCCAGCGCCGACGAACTCCAGGCCCTCCCGGTGACGGTCGCCGAACACTCAAGCGGCGCACTCGAGGCACTCATCCGGTTGGTCGACACCGATGGCCGCGTCGCCCGGATCGACCTGCCCGCCTGCCTGCTCGGCTATGACGCCCGCCGGATGCAGCAGATCCTCGACAACATCCTCGCCAACGCCGCCAAGTATGCCGGCACGCCCGTCGTCGTGACCGCCACCTTCCCCGCGGCCGGCGGGATGCTGCGTCTCGCCATCGCCGACACCGGCCCGGGGGTCGCCGCCCGCGAACTCGACCTGCTCACCGGCCGCGGCATCCGCGGCACCAACGCCGACGGCAAACCCGGCCGCGGGCTGGGGCTGTTCATCGCGGCATACCTGATAGAGCGGATGGGCGGCGACCTCGCCTGCCGGCCCACCGACCCGCAGACCGGTCGCGGCCTGACCGTCGACCTCACCCTGCCCCTCGCCTAAGGGCCCCCGCCTAAGCCGAAGTTGCGAGTGGTTTGAGGGCTGATCCCCGTTTTGACCTGCAGTGATGCGGCTTCTAACCCCTCGGTGTGTCGTCACTAAAGTGGATCGATCGATCCGGCACGGTGTGATATTTTGGCGGTATGGCGAAACGTGGTGGAGCGGTTCATGTGACCACGCACCGTCGTCACTATGTTGGTAAGGACGGGGTGGCCCGGGACTACGAGACCCACCTGTTGCGGCGTTCCTGGCGGGAGAACGGCAAGGTGCGCAACGAGACGGTCGCGAACCTCTCCCACCTGCCGGCCGAGCTGATCGAGGTGATCCGGGCCCGCCTGGCCGGGCAGGCGTTCATCCCGGCCGACCAGGCCGCCACCATCACCCGCTCCCTGCCGCACGGGCATGTGGCCGCGGTGTGGGCCCAAGCCCGGGCCCTGGGCCTACCCGGGCTACTCGGGCCGCCCGGGCGGGCCCGGGACCTGGCGATGGGGCTGATCATCGCCCGAGTGCTGGCACCCGGCTCGAAGCTGGCGACCATCTCCTGGTGGGCCGACACCACCCTGGGCGTCGACCTCGACCTGGCCGGTGCCTCCACCGACGAGGTCTACGCGGCGATGGACTGGCTACTCGGGCGCCAGGACGCGATCGAGAAGCAGCTGGCCCGGCGCCACCTGGCCGCCGACGCCAACCCCGCCCGGATGGCGCTGTTCGACCTATCGTCCTCGTGGATGGAAGGCAGCCACTGCCCACTGGCCCGGCGCGGCTACTCCCGCGACGGGAAGAAGAACCGCACCCAGATCGAGTACGGGCTGCTGACCGACCCGGCCGGTCGCCCGGTCGCGATCCGGGTCTTCCCCGGCAACACCGCCGACCCCACCGCGTTCATCGAGGCCGTCACCCTGGTGCGGGACACCTTCAAACTCACCGAGATGGTCATGGTCGGCGACCGCGGCATGATCACCACCGCCCGGATCACCGCGATCCGCCACACCAACACCGACCCGGCCACCCGAGCCGACCTCGGCTGGATCACCGCGCTGCGCGCCCCCGCGATCAAAACCCTTGCCGCCGAGGGCGGCCCGCTTCAACCAACCCTGTTCGATGAACACAACCTGGCCGAAATCAGCCACCCCGACTACCCCGGGGAACGGCTGATCGCCTGCCGCAACCCGTTCCTGGCCACCGAACGCGCCCGCAAACGCGAGGACCTGCTCACCGCCACCGAAACCGCCCTGGCCCCCACCCAGCGAGCAGTGGCCGAGGGCCGGCTAGCCGGCGCCGACACGATCGGCCTGCGGGTCGGCAAACTCCTCAACAAATACCCGATGGCCAAACACTTCGACCTGACCATCACCGACACCACCGTGGTGATCACCCGCAAAACCAGCCAGATCGCCGCCGAAGCCGCCCTCGACGGCATCTACGTGCTACGCACCCCAACGCCCGCCGAGACCCTCACCCCCGCCAGCATCGTCCAGGCCTACAAAAACCTCGCCCACGTCGAACGCGACTTCCGCAGCATCAAAGCCACCGACCTCGACCTGCGCCCGATCTACCACCGCCTCGAAGACCGCGTCCGCGCCCACGTCCTGATTGTGATGCTCGCCGCCTACCTGACCTGGCACCTACGCGCCACCCTAGCCCCCCTGACCTACACCGACGAACACCCGCCAACACCCGCCGACCCGGTCGCCCCCGCCCACCGCTCCCCAGCCGCGGACCGCAAAGCCTCCCGACACACCGACGACCACGACCAGCCCGTGCGGTCCTTCCCGGCCCTGCTCAAACACCTCGCCACCCTGACCCGCAACGACCTGCGCTACGGCACCGACCACACCACACCCCTCGTGCCCACCCTGGCCGAACCCACCCCCACCCAACGCCACACCTTCGCCCTCCTAAACGCCCCCATCCCCCTAACCATCAACGGCAAGTAGACAGAACCACCAACACCCAAACCAGCGAACCCCCTGCCCAGCAGGGGGTTCGCCACGTCAACCAGCCGTAACTTCGGGTTAGTGGAGGCCCCCAGCCCGGCGGCCCAGTCAGCCGTGGACGCGGGTGACCCAGGCCTGCGGGTCGTGGATCTCGGCGGGCAGCGGCAGGGTCTCGGGCGAGGTCCAGACCGCGTTGAACCCGTCCACGCCGACTCGGTCGGTGACGCCCCGGACGAACTTCGCGCCGTCACGGTATTGGGCGAGCTTGGCGTCCAAGCCGAGCAGCCGGCGCAGCACCTTGTCCAGCGCACTGACCCCGCCGCGGCGGGCCTCGAACTTCGAGCGGATGTCGGCGACGCTGGGGATGATCGCCGGCCCGACCTCGTCCATGACGACATCGGCGTGGCCCTCGAGCAGGCTCATGATCGCGGTGACCGCGGCGATCTTCTCGCGCTGTTCGGGGGTGGCGAACAGTTCGGCCAGGCCGCCGCCGCCCGAGCCCATGGCGTCGGGCAGGCGCTTGACCAGCTGCTGCAGCCGCTCGCCGAGTTCGCTCGGGGTGGGAGTCAGGTCGCGCACCAACTCGTGGGCGCGGCCGATCATGTGCTCGCGCAGCCACGGCACCGCGGTGAACTGCACGCGGTGGGTCTCCTCGTGCATACAGACCCAGGCGCGGAAGTCGGCGGCATCCACGTCCAGTTCCCGCTGAACCGCCACGAGGTTGGGGGCCACGAGCAGCAGGCGTGGCGTGCCCTGCGGCGCGAGGTCGTACTGGCCGAGGATCTTGGCGGCCATGAAGGCGAGCAGCGCGCCGGTCTCGGCGCCGGTGACCTTGCCGCCGATCGCGGTGGCGGTCGGTCCGGGCATGACCGAACGGCCGGAGGCGACCTTCTCGAAGACGGGGCTCATCAGCGCCGCCATCGAGTCGACGTTGAGGTCGATCCAGGTGGCCCGGTCGACGACGAGCGCATCCGGGGCTACCCCGGGGGCGTGCATCCGGGTGGTCTCGGCCACCGGGGCCTGCGCGGCAGCCGCCGCCTCGCGGATGCGCGCGACGATCTCGCGTGCTTCGTCCGGGGCGACGCTCGGCCCGGATGGGACCAGGCGCCGGCCGGTGGCCTTGGCGAACTCCCAGTCGACGAACGCCGGGGCGCCGCCCTGGTCGGTGGTGATCTCGCTCAACGGGTCTCCTTCTGGTTTGGGCCGACGCCGTCAGCGGCAACCGCAGGCGGTCAGGTCGGCCACGAACCGGTCCAACGCGATCCGGGCCGCCCACGTTCCCGAGGTGGGCGGGACGGCGTCGGCAATGATCACGAAGTCGATTTCCCGCTCGTCGGCGGTGACCGTCGTACCGAGCAGGCCGGAGATGCCGGTGAGCGTGCCTGTCTTGGCGCGGGCGATCCCGGCCGCGGCATCGGCGGGTGCCTCGCGGAAGCGGTCATACAGCGTGCCGTCCAGGCCGGCGACCGGGAGCCGCGCCAGCAGGTCGTCCAGGCCGGGCAGATCACCGGCCCGGGCCTTGGCGACGACCGCCGACAGCAGCGCGACGGTCGCGGTTTGTCCTCGGCTAAGGCCCGAGGTGTCGAGCAGGTGGGTGCCGCTCAGGTCCAGTCCGAGCTTCTTCAGCTCGCTGGTGACGTATGCCGCATTGGCCGCGAAGCTGCCGTCTCCCCCCGCCTTGATCGCCGCCTGGCGGGCAAGGTTCTCGGTGAGTGCGTTGTCGCTCTCGTCGAGGGCAATCGCCAGGACCTCGCGATAGGGGGCGGAGTCGGCGCTGGCCAGGAGGGGGGCGTCGGCGGGAGCCGGCCGCAGCCGTCCGTCTTGCCCCGTGTCTGGTTTCGCGGTGATGCCGTGTTTGGCGAGTTGCTCGGCCAGGGCGGTCACGGCCTCGGCCTCGGGGTCGGTCGGGGACGGCTCACCCGGCTTCGGGCGCTGCGCGGCCAGGCCGATCATCGAGACGCCCTGGGTATATCCCGCGGCGACGTCGGCCATATTCCAGCCGGCCGGGTAGCGCTCCCCCGCGGCGTAGCTCGCGTCGATGCGCACCGTGAACGCGGCGTCGTCCTCACCGGCCGCGGTCAGCGCGGCGGCGGCCTGCTCGGCCAGGTCGCCGAGCCCCGCGTGCCCGGCGACCTCGCCCGAATCGCCCGCGCCTCGAGCGAGCAGGGTGTCGCCGGCCGCGATCACGGTCAGTTCCGTGGGGCCGGAGCGGACCAGGCGCGTTGTCATGACCGCGTCGAGGTCGAGGGTCTGGGTCACCGCGGCGGCGGTGAGGATCTTGGCCGTCGAGGCGACCCCCCGCGGCTTCTCGGCACCGATGCTCAACAGCTGGCTGCCCGTCCGAGCGTCACGGATGCTGACCCCGACACTGGGGCCGAGCGCGGCCTGCGCCAGGGCGGGCCCGAGCGCCGTCCGCAGGCCCGCCGCGGTGGGGACCGGGGCATCGCCGGGAAGGGCGGCGAGCACGGCACCCTCGCCTGCCGGAGTGGGCAGCGGAGCGAGCGTCGGCGAGGGGCCGCTCGGGGTGGCCGTGGCCGGGAGGGGGGTGGGCTGCTGGCGAGTGAGGATGCCCGGGGCGATGTCGAGGACGTCGGCTGCGGCATACGTGCCAAGGAGTGACAGACTGAGCAGGCTCGCCGCCAGCAGCTTGCGCACCGGGACCCCCCTTTCCGCAGGCGTGGTGGCGCGTGGGCACTGTCCAGTGAGCCTAGGTCATCGAAGGTCAGGGAGGCCGGAGTGGAATTCGACGTCACCGTGGAGATCCCCAAGGGTGCGCGCAACAAGTATGAGGTCGATCACGAGACCGGGCGGATCCGGCTCGACCGGCTGTTGTTCACCTCGATGGCCTACCCCGCGGACTATGGCTACGTCGAGGACTCCCTGGGTGAGGACGGTGACCCGCTGGACGCGCTCGTGCTGCTCGATGAGCCGACCTGGCCGGGATGCCTCGTGCGGGCCCGGCCGATCGGGATGTTCCGGATGAAGGACGAGGCCGGCGGCGACGACAAGATCCTCTGCGTGCCGGCGGGGGATCCGCGGATGACCCACATCACCGAGCTGGAGCACGTCAGCAAGTTCGACGTCCTGGAGATCCAGCACTTCTTCGAGACCTACAAGGACCTCGAACCGGGCAAGTCCGTCGAGGGCGCCCACTGGACCGGCCGCGAGGAGGCCGAGCAGACGGTCAACGAGGCCCTGGAGCGCGCTAAGTCGGCGGGGATGACGACCGCCCGCTGGCGGATGCCGACCCCCGAGTCCCGCTCCCAGGCCGAGCCGGCCGGCGCCTCGCACGGCGCCCACTCGTCCGCCGGCGTGGAGTTCGCCAGCCGGGAGCGGCCGCTCAGCGATACCGACGGCATCCGCGACAGCGAGCTGGCCACCAAGGACAAGCCGTTGAAGGACGAGCGCTCTTAGCGGGCACACCCGACCACGACGCGCGGACATTCAAACGATCAAAGCCGATCGATCCCCCGCAATTGCACGATCAAATCCGCGCGGCCGACACCCATTGATCGTTTGACTGTTCGCCCTGAGCCGGCTGCGCGTCCTGCCACCGCGGATTGGGTGGGGAATTGCCCTCTCAGCCCGGGCGGCCGCCGTAGGGCAGCAGGTCGCTACGGTAGATCGAGGCGTAGCGCACGACCGCGCCGGTGTGCGGCGCCTCGATCATCTGCCCGCCGCCGACATACAACCCGACGTGCGTGCTCGACTCGCCGCTGTAGCCGTAGAAGACGATGTCGCCCGGCTGGAGGCTGGCGATCGGCACCCGGGCGGTTTCGGCCCATTGGGCGCCGGTGTAGTGCGAGAGGTAGACCCCGGCTTGGCGCCAAGCCATCATCGTCAGGCCCGAGCAGTCGAAGCTGTCCGGCCCGGCGGCACCCCACTGATAGGGCTTGCCGAGCTGGGCCTGGGCATAGGCGATCGCGGCCGACGCGCCGCCGGACGGCGGTGGTGGCGTGCTGGTGCTCGTCGGCGGGGGTGTGCTGGTCGGCGGGGGCGTGGTCGAGGTCGTGGTTGGGGGCGGCGTGCTGGTCGTGGTCGGCGGCGGGGTGGAGGTCGTGCTGGGCGGGCGACTCGTGGTCGACGTGCTCGTCTGCGGCGGCGAACTCGTCGATGTCGTGGTCGGCGGCCGGGTCGAGCTGTTCGTGTGGCCGGGTGGCGTGGTTGAACTGCCGGTGTGGGAGGCCGGCGGGTTCTGGTCCGCGTGCTCCTGGGCCTGCTGGGCCAGGCCGTCGAGCCGGCGGCGCTCGGTGGCGGTCGATGTCTGGCGCAGGCGGGCCAACTCGCCGGCGAGGACCTCGCGCTGCCCGGCGACCCGGACGGTGTCGGCCTCGGCCCGGCGCAATTCCTGGCGTGCCAACGCGGCCGCGGCCTCGGCCCGCTCGCTGGCCTGGCGCTGCGCGGCGGTGGCGGCGTCGGCCGTGGCCTCCAGCGAGGCGGCGGTGCTCTGGGCGACGCGGGCATCGTCGAGGCGATCGGCATACAGGGTGCCGACGAAGGTGAGTGCGCTCATCCGGTCGCTCAGTTCCTGCGGCCCGCGGGCGTCCAGAAGCGGGGCGAGGCTCTCCAGGCTGCCGCCCTGCTGGTAGGACAGCGCGGCGTAGTCGCGCAGCAGCTGGTCGGCGCGGGTCGCCGCTGCTGACGCCTCCTTGGCCCGGCGAGCGGCCTCACGTGCCGCCCGGGTGCGCTGCTCCAGCTCCCAGCGGGCGCCATTGGCCTGTTCGGCGACCGCTGCCGCACGCTCCTGGGTGGCGGCGAGATCGACCGCCGCCCGCGCGTATGCCGCATCCAGCTGCGCCACGCGGCCGGCCGCGTCGGCGGCAGCGGCCCGGGCGGCGTCGACCTCGGCCTGGCTGGGTATGCCGCTGTCCGGGTCGGCCTGGGCGACATAGCCGCCGCCGAGCACCGCCGCGCAGGTCAGGCTGACACCCCACACCGCCAGCCGCGCCGTGCGTGCGACGGGTTTGGCGGCTGGGTGTCGCGGGGGCAACGGGGGCATGCGCTCTGGGACTCCTTCACGGGCTGACGGCCAGGCGTGGGGGAACGCGCGCGCCCGCCCTGGCAGGGTAATGAACCGAGCAACCCTCTGAAAACCCCCGGCGACGAGAAAGCTGCCTGTGGCGGGTGTTACGCAAGTTACTCAGGATGCTTACATCACTGTGCTTCCGCAGGCCAGGGCGCGATCTCGATCACCCGTTCGGTATCGGGTAACGGAATCGTCACGATCCCGCGACTGACATGGACACACTCGCCGGCCCCCGCGCCCTGCTTGCCCTGCATCAAGTGACAAAGCCCCCGACGTGGAGTCGGGGGCGCCAGCCGAGCCGCTTGTCGGAATCGAACCGACGACCTATTCATTACGAGTGAATCGCTCTGGCCGACTGAGCTAAAGCGGCGTGCGCTCCGGGGTCGCGTTGGGCCCCAGGGTGCCGAACGAGTATACGTAGTCGATTGCCCCTCGGCCCAATCGCGATCTCGGAAGGGGGCGACATGACCACGCGGCACGGACGTGAGCACGCCCCCAAGAGGCGTCACAGCCGCCGGCCAAGTTCGCGCGCGAGGACCTTCCCGGTGGCATTGCGGGGCAACTCGGGGAGGAAGACAACGTCGCGGGGGATGCAGTGCCGTGCCCGCTGAGCTCGCACCTGGTCACGCACGTCGTCCGCGGTCAGCCGGGCACCGTCCCGCAGGACGACGAACGCGGCCAGGCGCTGGCCATACTCCTCATCGGGGACACCGATGACGCAGGCCTCGCGCACCGCCGGGTGGGCGAGGAGCGCCGACTCGACCTCGGCGGGATAGACGTTCTCGCCGCCGCTGACGATCATGTCGTCGGCGCGGCCGTCAACGACATACAGACCGTCCTCGATGTGGCCGAGGTCGCCGGTGTCGATCAGCCCGTCGTGCATGGGCTTGCCCGACCCCGCCGTGTAGCCGTCGAAGACCATCGAATTCCCGGCGAAGATCCGTCCCACCTCGCCGGGCGCGACCTCATGGCCGTCGTCGTCGAGGATCGTGACGACGGTGCCGTGCGGCGGGGTGCCCACCGAATCCGGATTGCGGCGCAGCTCCGTCGGCGTGGCGATGCACACCCAGGACACCTCGGTCGAGCCGTAGAGGTTGTAGAGCACGTCGCCGAACCGGTCCATGAACCGGGTCGCGAAGCCGTGCGGATAGGCCGACCCGGACGTCGCGACGATGCGCAGTTTGGGAAACCGGCCGGCAGGCTCGGCGGGCAGCTGCTCGAGCATCCGTTGCAGCATCACCGGGACGGCGAACATCACCTGGCAGCCCGCCTCCAGCAGCGTCGTCGCCGCCGCCTCCGGGGTGAACCGGCGCCGCAGCACGATGCGCGCGTGCAGGGTCAGGCACAGCTGGATCGCGGCATACCCCCAGGTGTGGAAGATCGGGGCCGACACGAGCACGGTCTCACCCGCCCGCAACGGGATCTTGTCGACGATCGAGACCAGCGGGCCGATGCCGCCCGGGTTGCGGCGCACCGCGCCCTTGGGCGTGCCGGTCGTGCCCGAGGTGAGGATGATCGTGCGCCCCGCCCGCGCCGGCCGGCCCGGCCCGGTGCCCCGCGGCAGCGCCGCCGCGGCAGCGCCCAGCTCGCCCTCACCGAGCCGGGCCACGGCCTGCGGCAACCCACCGACGACAGCCGCGAACTCGTCATCGTGGACCAGCAGGGTCAATGCCTGCCGCCGGGCGACCTCGGCCAGCTGTGGGGCGGACAGGCCGGTGTTGCACAACACCAGGTCGGCGCCCAGCATGCTCGCCCCGAGCATGACCTCGAGGGCGCCGACGTGATTGCGAGCGAGCATCCCGATCTGCACACCCGGCCCCGCCCCGCGCTCGCGCAAGGCCACCGCCACCCGGGCAGCCCGGTCGAGCAGCTCGGCATACGTGATCTCCCCCGCGTCCTCGTCATCGACGGCGACCGCGTTGGGGGCGATCCGGGCGGCCTGGGCCGCCTCGCCGACCAGACCGAACCCCCACCACGCCAACGCCGCGAGCTGTCCGACATAGCGGTGCGGCAGCGCCGGACCGACCAGGCGCGTGGTCACAATCGCCTTGGCGAGGGCGAGCGGGTTGATCACCTCAGCAGCGCAACCCGTCCTGCGGGACCGTGCCCTTGACATAGAAGTCGTCGAGCGCATCGTCGATACACGCGTTGGAGCGGGTGTATGCCGTGTGCCCGTCCCCGTCGTAGGTCACCAGCACCCCGGAGTCGAGTTGCTCGGCCAGCCGGGTCGCCCACTCATACGGCGTTGCCGGGTCGCGGGTGGTGCCGACGACGACGATCGGCGCCGCGCCGGCCGCGGCGATCTTATGGGGTTTGCCGGTCGCCGGGATTGGCCAGTTGCCGCACATCAGGCCCGACCAGCCGATGAACCGGCCAAACAGCGGCGCCTCCTTCTCGGCCTTCTCGGCCCGGGCACGGTGCACCGCGATATCGGGACTGTCCGGCGAGTCGAGGCAGTTGACCGCGTTGAACACCTGCAGCATGTTGCCCGAATAGGTGCCGTCGACGTTGCGCTCGGCATAGGAGTCGGCCAGCCCCATCAGCGCGGTCCCGTCGTTCTGGTTGACCAGGGCCTTCAGTGCGCTGGTGAGCGATGCCCACAAGCCCTGGTCATACATCGCCTGCGCCAGGCCGTATGCCGCCCACCCCTCGGTCAGCTGCTTGACCCGGGCATCGCCGGTCACCGGGGCAGGAGTGGCGTCGAGCTTGTCGAAGAGCTCGCCAAGGCCGGTCATCACCTGAGCCACCGAGGACCCGACCGGGCACTGGCCCTCCTGGACGCAGTCGGCGGCCCAGGCCCGGGTGGCCACCTCGAAGCCCTTGGCCTGCCCGATGAGCACCTCCTCGGGTGTCAGGTCGGGCGCGAGCACTCCGTCGAGAACCATCCGCCCGACATTGGCCGGGAACAAGCCGGCATAGGTGGCACCGAGGAAGGTGCCATAGGACTTGCCGAGGTAGTTGAGCTTGGCGTCCCCCACGGCCGCGCGCAGGATGTCCATGTCCTTGGCGACCTCGACCGTGGACACGTGCTCGGCCAGCGGGCTCGCGTTGGTCTTGCACGCCGCGCCGAAATCCTTGGCGGTCGTCACCGACTGCTGCTCCTCGGCGGCATCGTCGGGGGTGGGATCGGAGCCGAGATAATGGTCCATCTCGGGCGGGGTCAGGCACTCGACCGGGTCGGAGTCGCCGACTCCTCGCGGGTCGAAGCCCACGACGTCATAGGTGTCCCGGACGGGCGCGCCGACGACGAAATCGGCATACCGGGCGTATTCGACGCCGCTGCCCCCCGGGCCTCCCGGGTTGACCAGCAGCGAGCCGATCCGCTTGCGGGAGCTGCGGGCCGCGACCTTCAAGACGCTGAGCTCGATGGTCGCGCCGTCGGGTTTGGCGTAGTCGAGCGGGACGGTCAACTTGGCGCACTTGGCCGAGTCGCAGTCGGTCCAGGCCAGCTGCTGGCGATAGAAGGTCGCGAGCGCTTCTTGCCCGGACGGCAGCGCCGCCGAGGATGTCGTCGAGGAGCTGGACTCGCGCCGGTCGAAGGGGTTGGGAATCGAGCAGCCGGTCAGCAGCAGCGCCAGCGTCGCCACCACCGCCCCGCCCCGGGCTGCACGTCGTCTCACCGGCATGCCGAGACGGTAGCTCACCGACCCGACAGCTCCGGCAATCATCGGGGCAGCTGTAATGAAATCGCCATCGCCTCCAGCGCCAGCAGCGGCGGCACATTGGCCGCGATCCGCTCGCGCGCCAGCCCGATCGCGTCCATGGCGCCCAGCAATCCCGCCGGTGAGAAGGCCCGGGCAACCTGGCCGACGAGCGCGGCATTGTCCTGGTTGACCAGTTCCACGCCGCCTCCCGCGGAGCTGACCAGCGCGTCCCGATAGACCGACAGCAGGTCGATGAGCGTCCGGTCGATGACGTCGCGGGTGAACCGGGTCGCGCGCGTCTTTTGCTCGCGCTCCAGGGCCGAAAGCTGGGCGCGGATGTGCGGCGGCTGAGTCCGCGCGGCCGGGTCGGCGCCCAGGGTCAGCACGAGCCGCTCGCGCTCGCTCGCATTGCGCTCGGTCAGCGCCGCCTGCTTCTCCTCCTCGGCGATCGCCATCAGGTCGGCGGCCGCCCCGACCGCTTCGCCGACACCGGTGATCCGGCCGGCGAGACCGACGACCTGGTGGCGCCGGATGCGGGCGCCCTCGTCCCGGGCCAGGCGCCGGGCCTGGCCGATGTGCGACTGGGCGGCGCGCGCGGCATACAGGGCCATCGGCGCCTCGATGCCGTCACGGCGGGTCAGCAGCTGCGCGACCGAGGCGGCCGGCGGGGTGCGCAACCGGACTTGCCGGGAGCGGCTGCGCAAGGTGATCAGCACGTCCTCGACCGACGGGGCGCACAGCAGCCACACCGTCCGCGGCGACGGTTCCTCGATCGCCTTGAGCAGCCCATTGCCGGAATAGTCGTTGAGCCGGTCGGCGTCCTCGATGACGATCACCCGATAACGCCCGACCGAGGGCGCTCGCGCCGCGAGCTGGACCAGCTCGCGAGCCTGGTCAACCTTGATCTGCAAGCCCTCGGTCGAGACCAGATCGACATCGGCGTGACTTCCCTCGTATGCCGTGTGGCACTCCCGGCACTCCCCACACCCCCCGCTCGGGCACTGCAGGGCCGCGGCGAAGGCCCGCGCGGCGGTGGAGCGCCCCGAGCCGGGGGGCCCGGTGATCAACCAGGCGTGGGTCATCAGCGCCGGGTCGGCCACCGCGCGCCGCAGCACCGTGACCGCGGGCTCCTGCCCGGCCAGGTCACGCCAGATGCCCGTCAACGGGTCGGTCTCAGGTGTCGTCAAGGCAGCCAATCTCCACCCTCACCGTGCACCTCGGACAGGTCCACATCGGTCCGCTGTCGCTTACCGCTACGGCTTCTGCGTTGACCTCGCGCACCACCTCATCCGGCCCGAGTCCAGGCAGCGCATCGACGGCCAGCCAGATCGGTGTCGTTGCGTGCACATCGCGCAGGACTGGGGCCGCGAGTTCGGTCACCGTGGTCACGTGATCACGCCGTCGGCGCGCAGCCGCTGCAGGATCGCGGCGTGCAGCTGGTCGGCCGCGGCCATGCCGTCGAGGAGGAGATAGCGAAGCGGGTTTCCGTGGGCCATCGCCACGAAGTGCGCCCGGACCGCCGCGTGGAAGGCGTCGTCCTCGGACTCCAGCCGATCGTGGACCACCCCGCGCCGCTGCCGGCCCTGCGCCTCGGGCAGGTCGATGACGATGGTCAGGTCGGGGATAAGGTCATCGACCGCCCACAGCTGCAGGCGGTGCACTTCGTCGGCGCCGAGGCCCCGGGCCGCCCCCTGATAGGCGACCGCGGAATCGACATAGCGATCGGTAATCACCACCTGGCCGGCCGCCAGCGCCGGCGCGATCACTTCGGCGACGTGCTGGGCCTTGTCGGCGGCAAAGAGCAGCACCTCGGCGCGCGGAGCCATGTGGTCCCCGTGCAACACCAGCTCCCGCAGCTGGCCCCCGAGCCGGGTGCCTCCCGGCTGGCGGGTGAGCAGCACCTCCCGGCCGGCGCCGCGCAGCGCGTCGGCGAGCAGGCGCGCCTGAGTCGACTTCCCCGCCCCGTCACCCCCTTCGAGGGCCACGAAATAGCCGTCCGCGCGCATGTCGAAACCCTACTGGGCCACCCCGACAATGCCGCGGCCATGACAGCGCACCGGGTATGCCGTCAGGTCGCGTCGCCGTCCTGCAGAAGGTGCCGTATACCTCACCCATTGCAGGACACCCCCACGCAGGCAAGCATCGCCGAGCGCGACTGGCGGGAAGGTCCGGTTGTCCGCGAGAGACCGGGACCGGGTCGCTGACCTGGACATTTCAAGGACAGCTGGGCCGCGTTGGTTGCGGTTGGCGGCGATAACGCCGAGGGTGAAGGGCGGGCGGGCCATGGAGGGACCCGTCTTTGCATCCGCAGGAGGACAGATGACACACCGCAAGACCACGATGTCGATCCTGGCCGCGGCGAGCGCCGTCACCGCAGCCACGGCGGTCGCGGCACCGGCCACGGGCAGTTCCGCGCCCGCGGGCGGGACCATGCTGCTCACGATCAACGGCAATCTGCACACGATCGGCGGCGACGGCACCGGGCTGCGCCCAATCACCAGCGGGGGCGGCATCTCGGATGCCGCCTACTCGCCCGACGGGCGCCGGATCGCCTACACCAAGAACGTCGCGGGAACCCCGACGATTTTCGTCATGCCGGCCGCAGGGGGCAGCTCGGCCCGCCTCTACCCGGGCGAGAACCCGTCGTGGTCCCCGGACGGCACCAAACTCACCTTCGGCCGGGAATTGGCCAACGGGAACGAACACATCTACACCGCCCCGGCACGCGCTGGCGCGGCCGCCCGCCGAATCCTCGCCGGTAACGTGGACGGTGGCGCCGGCTGCTACTACCTGGGCTACCGCGACCCGAAGTGGTCGCCCACCGGGAACGCCATCGCCGTCACGAAGCTCTGCGACGACGACCACTTCGTCTATTCCACCGTTCTCGCCCGGCCGACCGGCGGCCTGATCGCCGGCAAATCCTGGGGCGGCTACGAGGCCAGCTTCAACAACGCCGGAACCGCGATCGCGGCCGTGGACTGGGACTGGGCCTTCTCCGAGCAGGACGTCTTCCGGGTGAACATCAACGCCACCCGGGCGACGTATCTGACCACCTACCAGGCGAACGTCTCCTATGACGACCCGGTCTGGTCGCCTAACGACGCCAAGATCGGCGCCCGCCGCACCAACGACGTCGACGGCGCCGCGATCTATGACCTGGTGACGTTCAGCTCGCGGGACGGCTCCGGTCAGCGCACGCTGCTGCGCGGCTCGGCGACCTACCGGATCGTGCCGCGGGACTGGAAGGCCAGCTAACCAGGAGGCGGTCAGGACTTCTTGGCCGCGGCCTTGCGGGTCGGGGTCTTCTTGGCGGCCTTCTTGGTCGTCTTCTTGGCCGCCCGCTTGCGGGTCACAGGGCCCCGGGCGCGCTTGTCGGCGAGCATCTCGTATGCCCGATCCGCCGTCAGCGTCTCGGGGTCCTCGCCCCGCGGGATCGTCACATTGGTCTCGCCGTCGGTGACATAGGGACCGAAGCGGCCGTCCTTGACGGTCACCGGTTTGCCGCTGACCGGGTCGGCGCCGAGTTCCTTCAGCGGCGGCTTGGCGGCGGCCCGGCCCCGCTGCTTGGGCTCGGCATAGATCGCCACGGCTTCATCGAGAGTGATGTCGAACAGTTGCGCCTCGCTGGCCAACGACCGGGAGTCGGTGCCCATCTTCAGATAGGGCCCGTAGCGGCCGTTCTGGGCGGTAATCTCCGCCCCCGTCTCCGGGTGCGCGCCCACCACTCGAGGCAGCTGCAGCAACCGGAGCGCGGTGTCGAGGTCGACGGTCGCCAGGTCCATGTCCTTGAACAGCGACGCCGTCCGCGGCTTGGCGGCTGCGACCTTCTTCGTTGGGCCGCCGTTTCGTGCGCCCGGGCTCTCGGTCTCCGGGAGGATCTCGCTGACGTATGGACCGTAGCGGCCGGCCTTGGCGACGATCTCATGTCCGGTCGCCGGGTCGACGCCGAGCACCCGGCCGTCGTCGGCGGACATCGCCAGCAGCTCCCGCGCCCGCGCCGGGGTCAGCTCATCCGGGGCGATGTCGTCGCCGATGGTGGCCCGGCGCGGCGGCACGACGGAGTCGCTTGCCGCCGCTGCGGGGGCCGTCGGTGCGCCGGCGCCGTCCGCGCCGTCCGGGGGTGCCACGCTGGACGGAGCCCCGTGGGCGTGGGGGAGAGCCCCCCGGGTGTCTTCGACGTACGGTCCGTAGCGGCCGACGCGCACGACGATGCCGTCGCCGATCTCGATCGTGGAAATCTCGCGGGCGTCAATGTCGCCGAGGTCGTCGACGAGGTCACGCAATCCCTCGGAGGAGGTTGCCTGATCGCCGAAGTAGAACCGCTGCAGCCACTCGACCCGCTGCCGGTCCCCGGCCGCGATCTGGTCGAGGTCGTCCTCCATCGAAGCGGTGAAGTCGTAGTCGACCAGCCGGGTGAAGTGTTCCTCCATCAGCCGGGTGACGGCAAAGGCCAGCCAGGTCGGAACCAGCGCCGAGCCGCGCTTGTAGACGTAGCCGCGGTCTTGGATCGTCGCCAGCGTCGGCTCGTAGGTGGACGGGCGGCCGATCTCCTTCTGCTCCAACGCCTTGACCAGGGTCGCCTCGGTGTAGCGCGCCGGCGGGGAGGTCTCGTGACCGGCGGCCTTTGTGCGGCGCACATCGAGCCCGTCGCCCTCGCGCAAGTGCGGCAGCCGCCGCTCCTCTTCGCCCGCCTCGCGGGCGGCCTGCCGGGCCCGGGTGTCCTCCTCGTCCCGCCCTTCCTCGTATGCCGCGAGGAAGCCGCGGAAGGTGATCACCGTCCCGCTCGCCGACAGTTGGGCGACCCGCCCGTCGCCGAGCCGGGCCTCGGCGTGCACCGTGGCGGTGGAGCCGACGGCGTCGGCCATCTGCGAGGCGACGGTGCGCTTCCAGATCAGGTCATAGAGGGCGTATTCGGTGCCGCGCAGCTCGCCCGCGACCTGCGCCGGGGTGCGGAAAACGTCACCGGCGGGCCGGATCGCCTCGTGGGCCTCCTGGGCTCCGGCGTTGCTGGAGCGATAGCGGCGGGGCGTATCGGGCACATACTCCGGGCCGAACATCTCCCGGGCCTGGCCCCGGGCTGCGGTCAGCGCGGTTTCGGACAGCGACACCGAGTCGGTGCGCATATAGGTGATGTAGCCGCCCTCATACAGCCGCTGGGCGATCCGCATCGTCTCGCGCGCCGACAGGCGCAATTTGCGCGAGGCCTCCTGCTGCAAGGTCGAGGTGATGAACGGCGCATACGGCCGGCGGGTATAGGGCTTGTCCTGGACGCTGCTGACCCGCGCGGCCACGGCGCGCAGCGCCGCGGCGACCGCCTCCGCTCCCGCCTGGTCGAGCTGGACGGCCGCCGACCGCAGCTGTCCGTCGTCGCCGAAGTCGCGGCCGGTGGCCACCCGCACGCCGTCCAGGGCGCTCAGCCGGGCCGTATAGCTCTCGCCCACCTGGGTCGCCAGCTCGGCCTCGACATCCCAATAGGACGCCGCCCGGAAGGCCATCCGCTCCCGTTCCCGTTCGACGACCAGGCGGGTGGCGACGCTTTGCACGCGGCCGGCCGACAGGCCCGCCCGGACCTTGCGCCAGAGCACCGGGCTGACCTCATACCCATAAAGCCGATCGAGGATCCGGCGGGTCTCTTGGGCCTCGACGAGGTTCTCGTCGATGTCCCGGGTGTTGGCCACCGCCCGGCGGATCGCCTCCGGGGTGATCTCGGTGAACACCATCCGCTTGACCGGGACCTTCGGCGCGAGCGTCTCGCGCAGGTGCCAGGCGATCGCCTCGCCCTCGCGGTCCTCGTCGGTGGCGAGGTAGAGCTCGTCGGCGTTCTTGAGCAGCCGCTTGAGTTCGGCGACCTTCTTCTTCTTGTCCGGGTCGACGACGTAGTAGGGCTCGAAACCCTGCTCGACGTTGACGCCGAACTTGCCGAACGGCCCCTTCTTCATGTCGGCGGGCAGCTCGGAGGGTGTCGGGATGTCGCGGATGTGACCAACCGAGGCCTCCACGGCATACTCCGGGCCGAGATAGGCCGAGAGGTTTTTGATCTTCCCCGGCGACTCGACGATAACGAGCTTGCGCCCCGCCACCTGATCACTGCCTTCCTGAAATCCCGGCGCGCGAGTCTCCGCCGGACGGGCACGCCGGGAGCACGGTATACCGAGCCCCGCTGCGGCGCGCAACACGACGCCAGTCTGTGGCCCGTTGAAAGTTGTACTAGCAGCTAGGCTGGGCTTATGTCATCCCTCCCGCCGGTGCTCTTCCTCTCCCACGGCGCCCCTCCCCTGGCCGACGATCCCGTCTGGCCGGGCGAACTTGCCTCCTGGTCCGCACGGATCGCCCGCCCGGAGGCGATCTTGATAATCTCGGCCCACTGGGAGCAGGCGCCGATCACGGTGAGCGCCAGCGCCGCGCGGGTGCCGCTCGTCTACGACTTCTGGGGATTCCCCCAGCACTACTACTCCGTGACGTATGCCGCTCCGCCCGCCCCCGCGCTCGCCGACGCGGTCAGCGCCGCTCTCGGCGGCCAGGTGCGCCGCGAGGAGACGCGCGGGCTCGATCACGGTGCGTATGTGCCGCTCGTCGAGATGTATCCGGATGCCGACGTGCCGGTGCTGCAGCTGTCCTTGCCCATGCTCGACCCGCAGGCGCTCTTCCAGGTCGGGCGCGCGCTGGCGCCGCTGCGCGAGAACGGCACGCTGATCGTCGGCTCGGGCTTCACCACCCACAACCTGCGCTGGTTCCACCCCGACAACCCCGCCGGCGCCCCGCCGCCGGCCGCCTCGGCCGAGTTCGACCAGTGGGCCGCCGAGGCCGTCGCCGCCGGCGACGTGGACGCCCTCCTCGACTTCGCCCACCGGGCACCGGCGGCGGCGATCGCCCACCCCCGGACCGAGCACTGGGCGCCCCTGTATGTGACGCTCGGGGCGGCATCCGGCAGCGGCGACCTGAGCGCACAGAGCGCCGTCGACGGGTTCTGGTTCGGCCTCTCGAAGCGCTCCTGGCAGTTCGCCTAGCCCGCGGGGTGTCGACGCCGGGGGGAAGACCCGGGTCGCTTACCCTGGCGGGGTGAGGCGCAGTTCGACACTCCTGCTGGCGGTGGCCACGTTCGCGTTGGCCGGGTGCACCGCGGCCTCCGGCGTGGTTTCGGGCTTCGCCAGCCCGTCGGCGGGGAGCGGGGCTGGCCCCGGCCCCAATTCCGAGGACGACGCGAAGGAAGCCGACCTGAGCGCCCGGGTGACGATCGCCGGCAGCGGCGACCTGCTCAGCCACGCCGCCGTGCTGCGCAGCGCCCAGCAATATGCCGGGGCCGCCGGCGGCTATAACTTCGCGCCGATGTTTGCCCAGGTGGCGCCGATCCTCAAGAAGGCCGATCTGGCGATCTGCCACATGGAGACCCCGCTCACCTCGACCAACACGCGACTGACCCAGTCGGGCATTCTCGTGTTCAACACCCCCCACGAGATCGCCGACGCCATCCGCACCACCGGCTGGGAGGGCTGTGACTTCGCCTCCAACCACACCTGGGATCAGGGCCTGGCCGGGCTCGCGGACACGATCTCGGTCTTTAAGGCCGCCAAGATCGCGTATGCCGGGGCGGGGGCAACCGCGCAGCAGCCGCAGATCGTCGCCCACTATTCGGCCAACGGGCTGCGCATCGCCCAGTTCGGCTACAGCTACACGGTCTACAACGACTGGGGTCCCAACACCACGCTGCCCAAGGAGGCCCCGTGGATGGGCGAGTCGCTGTGGCCGGCGACCGGCGCGGAGGGCATCCTGCGCGACGCCAAGCAGGCCAAGGCCGACGGCGCGGACGTCGTCGTCATCAGCTTGCACTGGGGCAACCAATACGAGACCGAGCCCAATGCCGACCAGGTTGCGCTCGCCAAGAAACTGCTCGCCTCCCCCGACGTCGACCTCATCCTCGGCACGCACGTGCACGTCGTTCAACCATGCGAACAGATCAACGGCAAGTTCGTCTTTTATGGCCTCGGCAACTTCCTGTCCAACCAGTCACCGCAAGTCGACGCCACGCTGCGACCGGAGACCCAGGAGGGGATGATCGCCGAGGTCACCCTGGACCGCGACGAGGCCGGAAAGATCACCCAGGCGGCGAATTATCTGCCGACCAAGGTCAATCTCGTGGGCCATGTCGTCGAGCCGGCGACCGCACGGACCAACCCGGTGACCTTCGATCGGGTCACCAAAACGCTGGCCTCCCGCGGCTGCAAGCTGACCCCGATCACGCCCTGAACCGCACGCCGGCGGCGATCACGCGTGGACGACGCCGGCGGCGATCCAGCCGCGCAGCACCGGTAGCAGCGCCGTCCGCAGCTCGTGCTCCGGCTCGCCGAGGATCGCCGCGATCGCGGTGATCGCCGCGGCGGCCGTCAACTCGCCGTCACACACCGACAGCAGCGCCGCCGCCTCGGTCCCCAGCGCTTCGGTATGCCGCAGCCCCCCTCCCTGACGCAGCTGGATGGCCCGCGGATCGGCCTCGCCCGGCCGGTAGTGCCGCTCGATCGTCACATCGTCGCCGACCCGCCAGGGCAGCGCGAGGATCTCGTCGTCGGTGTGCTCGGCGAGCAAGGCTCGCGCCGCGATGCCGGCGGCCACCGTCGCGCCGAGCGCCGCCTCGACCGGCCCCCGGACCTCCTGCAGATCGATGACCGGCTCGCGGTCGGTGAGCGGCCGGTGGAGGGTGACGATGCCGAAGCCGATGGCGGCCACCTCGCGAGCGGCGAAGTCGGCGAGCCAGGCGGCATACATCCGGGCGTATTCGGCGCTCGCGGGGTGATGGCCGCCGTCGCGGGCCCAGGTCTCGGCATACTGCGCCGGGTCTTGGCTCTCGCGTTGGATGATCCACACGTCGACGCCGGCGGCGCGGGCCCAGCCGCCGACCCGGTTGGTCCAGTCCTGGCCCGCGGGTATCTCCCAGTTGCCGAGCAGGCAGGCGATCCCGCCAGGCGCGAGGTGGTCCCCGACACCGGCGATCAGCTGCTCGACGACCGCGTCGCCGTGGGCGCCGCCGTCACGGTACTCATAGGTCGGCAGGCCGTGATCTCGCGGGGTGATGACGAACGGCGGGTTGCTGACGATCAGGTCAAAGCGTTCTCCCGCAACGGGTTCGAGCAGCGAGCCGCGCCGCAGCTCCCAGTCCTGCTCGTTCAGGGCGGCGTTGAATGCGGCAAATTCCAAGGCCCGCCGGGAGGTGTCGGTGGCGACCACGTGCGCGCAATGCGTCGCCAGGTGCAGGGCCTGCACCCCGCAGCCGGTGCCGAGGTCCAGGGCCCGGCCGATGCGTGGCCGCGGTGTCCACG
This sequence comes from Nostocoides sp., assembly GCF_037045025.1. Lineage (GTDB taxonomy): Bacteria > Actinomycetota > Actinomycetes > Actinomycetales > Dermatophilaceae > Nostocoides_A. Next base: position 133,126 of record NZ_JBAOHM010000003.1, read on the forward strand.
CGGCCAGCGTCGCCGACGCGCCGCCGATGCCCAGGACATGGTCCGGTTCCAGCGGCGCTCGGGTGGCCAGTTCGCTCAGGTCGGAGGCCACCCACCAGGTGTGCTGCTCGTCGCCATAGGGGCGCACGTCCACGTTGGCGACGATAGCGTCCCCCTCGAAGCGGCCCAACCCGAGCCGTTCGACGCCTGCCGCGGTCAACGTCGGCAGGGCCAGGTCGACGAGTTCGGTGTCAACCGGGTCGCCGAGGGTGAACAGGCGCACGAGGATCGCGGCGGGATCGCGGCTGCCCCGAGTGAGCAACTCCGCGGGGATGACCTGCTCGCGCGCCAGCGCCGCCCCGGCGACCGGTCCGAGGATCGCATCGAGCCGCTCGACGGTGAACTCGGCCGCGCGCAGGTCCGCGCGCAGCGCCGCGATCAGGCCGAGGTCAGTTGCCGGTGCCATGAACGCTGACCAGCTCCCGCCCGCCGTCGCTCTCGCGCGGCCGCTGCGGCAGGGCCACCGTGGCCTCCCCGGAGGCGGCCGGCGCGGCGGGCACGGCGTGATCCGGGGCCGTTGGGTGGTCGGGGACGGCCAGCTTGGTCCAGCGGCTGGCCGCGGCCGGCTCACCGATCAGGCCGAGCAGCCGGGCCCCGAGAGAAGCGAGGAAGAGGCACCCGGCAAGCAGCTCGAGGCACTCCTCGGCGGTCTGCTCCAGGCGCTCGGTCTCCACCGGCATCGTGCTCGGGTCGATCGAGTCCATGCCGATGGCCACGGCCGCAGTGACCGCACCAAGGATGAACAGGAGGAACGCGAGCCGGTCGCGGCGCAGGGCCCGCAGGACGAAGGGCAGGAGGAGCAGGCCGGCGACGGCCATCAGCAGCATCTGGAAGTCACCCGGAGCCAACCAGGTCAGGCCGGGGATGCGCAGATTCCGGGGCGCGAGGATCCGGTCGCGGATGCGCTCGTGAACGGCAAAGCGGTCATCCAAGGCGAGATAGAGCAGGCCGAGGCCGAGCGCGGCATAGGGCAGGCGTTGCCAGCCGGACCAGCCGCGCAGGGAGCCGGTGAACGAGATCAGTCCGGCGGCCGCGGCAGCCAGGACGAGCACGACGGTCTGCAGCCAGGTCATCGGGGTCAGCTCCGGCGCGATCCACAGCCAATAGCGGGGGTATTTCGCGGCGGCCAGCGCTGCGGGAGCGGCGACGGCGAGCAGGAGGAGCAGGACGACCAGGCGGATGCGTGCCCGGGACACAGCGACGATCATGGCTCTAGCCTGCCTGACCGACGGCCGCCAGCGCCGGCGACACGACCTGGATGGGCGCTCCGTCCGCGGCAGCCGCGATTGCCTGGGCAAACATCTGCGCGCCGCGGGCGAGGACCTCGTCGCGCCACCAGGCGCTGTGGGCGCTTTGCAGCACCCTGCCCTCGTCGACGAGGGTGCCTTCCAGGGGGTTGTTCGGGTCGAAGCAGACCTCGTCGACGGCATACCCGCGTAGGTGGCCGGCCGTCAGCGCCCGGCAGATCGCCTCCTGGTCGACGAGCACGGGGCGGCCGACATTGACGACGAAGACATCGCGGTGCAGGCGCGCCAACTCCGTCGGGCCGAGGATCGGGAAGGTCCCCGGGATCGTCGAGGCGGTGACCGCGACGCCGTCGGCCTCGGCCAGCGCCGCCGCCATCGCGAGCATCGGTATGCCGCGCCTCCGCGCCCGCGCGATTGCTCCTGCGTCGATGTCGACACCGACGACCCGCATCCCGAGGCCCCGGGCAAGCTCGGCCAACCGCGTGCCGATCCGGCCCACTCCGATGACGGCGAGCGTGCGTGCGGTGAGTTCCACGCCGCGCAGCGAAACCGAATCGGGTGCCCGGCCGCGGGCCTTGTCGTTGGCCAGGTGGATCCGGGTGGCGCTGGCAAAGAGCAGGCCGAGCGCGTGCTCGGCGACGGCATTCGTCGCGTATTCCGGCAGGGTGGACAGGCCGATCCCGCGACCTGCGAGGCCGGTGACATCGATGTGCTCGTAGCCGGTGGCATACAGGACGAGGTGGCGCAGATCGGGAAGGCGGTCAAGGATCTCGTCGGTCAGCCGGGGCAGGGTGACGTTGGTCGAGGCCAGCACGTGCGCACCGCCCAGCAGGGCGAGGGTCTCGGCGGGCCGGGGAGCGAGGTCGCGTTGGGCAAAGACGACCTCGTGCCGGACCTCGATCGCCTTGACGGCGGCGCGCGGCAGACTCGCCCGGCCGGCGCGGCTGATGACGACGACCTTGGCCATCGTGGTTGCTCCCCTCGACGTGGGCGGCGCTGCGGTCCGGCCGCTCCTGTGCATCTGCGGACGCGCGAGACGCCGATCGGGTTGCCGGGGTTACCACGACGTTAGGGCCCGGTGAGGTGCGGTTATCCGCACCCACACCGGGCCCGTGATCGTTTTGTTACGGTGCCTACTTCTCCAGGTTGACCTGCGAGGTCGGCAGCGCATCGGCCGAGTCGATCGCCTCGGCCGCCGCGTCGGACGCAGGCGGTGCGGCCTCGCCCGCTGGGACGGGACTACGTCCGTGGATGGCGCCCTGTTCGGAGGCTTCGCCACCGATGGAGATCGAGCGGTTCTTGGACACCGCGACGGCGGCGATGACCACGACGAGCGCGGCGGCGGCGATGCCGTAGCGGATCGCCCCGTTGGCGCTCTCACCGACGGTGAGCGTGACGATCGCCGGGGCGATCAGCACCGAGACCAGGTTCATCACCTTGATCAGCGGGTTGATCGCCGGGCCGGCGGTGTCCTTGAAGGGGTCGCCGACGGTGTCGCCGATGACGGTTGCGGCGTGCGCGTCGCCACCCTTGCCGCCGAAGTGGCCATCCTCGACGAGCTTCTTGGCGTTGTCCCAGGCGCCGCCGGAGTTGGCGAGGAAGACGGCCATCAAGGCACCCGCACCGATGGCGCCGGCCAGATAGCCGGCCAGGGCGCCGATGCCGAGGCCGAAGCCGACGGCGACCGGCATCAGCGCGGCGAGCAGGCCGGGGGTCGCCAGCTCGCGCAGGCTGTCGCGGGTGCAGATGTCGACGACCTTGCCGTATTCGGGCTTGGTGGTGCCCTCCATGATCCCGGGGATCTCGCGGAACTGGCGGCGGACCTCGAAGACGATGGCGCCGGCGGCCCGGGTCACGGCGTTGATCGCCAGCCCGGAGAAGAGGAAGACCACCGCGGCACCGATGAGCAGGCCGACAAGGACGTTGGGCGTGACGATCGTCAGCTCGAACAGGCCCTGGATGCGCTTGCTCGGCTCCTCGGTGACCTCGCCGGCGTCGAGGATCTTTTGCAGTTCGCCCTGCCAGGCATCGGAGTAGGAGCCGAAGAGCGCCGTCGCGGCGAGCACTGCGGTGGCGATCGCGATGCCCTTGGTGATCGCCTTGGTCGTGTTGCCGACCGCGTCGAGTTCGGTGAGAATCTGGGCGCCCTCCCCGTCGACGTCGCCGGACATCTCGGCGATGCCCTGGGCGTTGTCGGAGACCGGGCCGAAGGTGTCCATGGCGACGATGACGCCGACCGTGGTCAGCAGGCCACAACCGGCGAGCGCGATGAGGAAGAGCGCCAGGGCCGTGGCCCCGCCGCCGAGGAGGAAGGCGAGATAGACGGCGGCGCCGATGATCGCCGCGGTGAAGACGGCTGACTCCAGGCCGACGCCGATGCCGGAGAGGACCACCGTGGCCGGGCCGGTCAGCGAGGTGCGGGCGACGTCATTGGTCGGCCGGTGCTCGGTGCCGGTGTAGTAGCCGGTCAGCCAGAGGATGACGCCGGCGAGGACGATGCCGAGCAGCACGGCGACGAAGGCGATCCGGCGCGGGTCACCGGCAAGTTCGGCGACCTCTTGGTTGGTCGACCCGAGTTTGGCGAAGGTGTCCGGCAGGTAGAGGTAGGCGGCGAGAATCGACAGGCCTGCCGAGATCGCGGCCGCGATGTAGAAGCCCCGGTTGATCGCGCGCAGGGCGTTCTCGCCCGGGCGGGCGCGGGTGATGAACACGCCGAGCAGCGCGGTGACCGCGCCGATGGCCGGCACGATCAGCGGGAAGACCAGACCGTAGGTGCCGAACGCGACCGAGCCCAAGATGAGCGCGGCGACGAGCGTGACGGCATACGACTCGAACAGGTCGGCCGCCATGCCGGCGCAGTCGCCGACGTTGTCACCGACGTTGTCGGCGATGGTGGCCGCATTGCGCGGGTCATCCTCGGGGATGCCCGCCTCGACCTTGCCGACGAGGTCGGCGCCAACGTCGGCGGCCTTGGTGAAAATGCCGCCGCCGACCCGCATGAACATCGCGAGCAGCGCGGCGCCGAAACCGAAGCCTTCGAGGACCTTCGGCGCGTCGCCTTCATAGAGGAGCACGACGACAGAGGCGCCGAGAAGACCGAGTCCGACGGTCGCCATACCGACGACGCCGCCGGTGCGGAAGGCGACCTTCATGCCCTCGTCGCGCTTGCGTTCGCGCGCGGCCTCGGCGACGCGGACATTGGCCTTGACGGCCAGGCTCATGCCGAGGTAGCCGATGATCGCCGAAAACAGGGCGCCGACGACGAAGAAGCCGGACCGGCCCCAGCGCACGCCGGCGGTATCGGCCGGCAACAACAGCAGCAGGCCGAAGACGAGGACGACGAAGATACCGAGGGTGCGGAACTGGCGGCGCAAGTAGGCCTGGGCGCCCTCTTCCACCGCCGCACCGATGGTCTGCATGTTTTCGGTGCCGGCATTGTGCGCCAGCACCTGGCGGCGGAAAACAACCGCCATCACCAAAGCGAAGACGGAAATCGCCGCTACGGCGATCGTCAATGTCTGGTTGTTGCCGGTCAATTGAAGGCTGGACTCTGCCAACGGCAGCATGGGCGCACGGCCAGTCATTCGCCATCCTCCTCGATGGGGTTGGTGGCCCGTTCGGTCGCGGTCAGGCCAAGATCGGATTCAGGCTACCGGGAGGGGATGGCCGCCCCGAACTGATGTGCCCCGGCTCACCTCAGATGTGCCACGCTTCACACCTGTCCCGGGGAACCCAGGTCCGTCAGCGCCGAATCCAGCGAATCATGGAGCGCAAAGACCCTGTCCAGGCCGGTGATCGCAAAGACACGCACCACCCGGTCGTGGACGGCCACCACGTGCAGTTCGCCGCCGCGGACCCGGACATCCTTCAGCTTGCCGACAAGCACACCGAGGCCGCTGGAATCCAAAAACGTCACCTCGCTGAGGTCGGCGACCAGGCGAATGGTTCCGTCGGTGATCGCCGCCACCAGCGCGTCGCGCAAGATCCGCGCGCTGTGCGCGTCGACCTCACCAGCCGCGGTCACGATGCCGATATCACCTAGACGCCGGGCGTCGACCGTGAGCATGGCGTGGGAGCACTCCTCGGGATGGGCGGAGGTCCCGGACGGGGGTGTTGTCGGGACTCGCGCATACCGTAGACCACGCGATGCCCCAGCTGCCACACAACCCCGCAGGTCAGAGCCGTGCGGGTTCGCCCGATCCCGAGATCAGCGACCCCGCCACGGTGGCGATCGCCCTGGCCGGCCGCCATGGGGCCGGCCGGATCCGCCACGTTGAGACCATCGCCGCCCGGGCCGCCGATGTCGTGCCGCTACCGGAGTGGCTCGATCCCGGCCTGGCGATGGCCCTACACGGGGTGGGAATCGGGCAGTTGTGGCGCCACCAGCGGGTCGCGGCCGACCTCGTGATGTCCGGCCGGCATGTGGTGCTCGCGACCGGAACCGCCTCGGGCAAGAGCCTGGGCTATCTGCTGCCGGCGATCACGGCGGTGGCCGCCGGCTCGCGGGAGCCGTCGGGGCGCGGCGCAACGGTGTTGTATCTTGCGCCGACCAAGGCCCTGGCCGCCGATCAGGCGACGCGGATCGGCTCGCTGCTCGTGCCGGGAGTGCGGCCGGCCACCTATGACGGCGACACTCCGTCTGAGGAGCGTCGCTGGATCCGCCAGCACGCCAATGTCGTGCTCACCAATCCCGATCTCGTGCATCACTCGATGCTGGCGCGCCATGCTCAGTGGAGACCCTTCCTTCGGGCCCTGCGCTACGTCGTCATCGACGAGTGCCACGCCTACCGGGGGATCTTTGGGTCCAGCGTGGCCCTGGTCATCCGGCGGCTGCGACGGATCCTGCAGCGCTATCGCGCCAACCCGGTCGTTGTGCTCGCCTCGGCGACGGTGGGTGACCCGGCGGGGCACGCGAGCGCGTTGACGGGGCTGCCGGTGACGGCCGTGGTTGAGGACGGCTCACCTCGAGGCGAGCTCGGCTTCGTGCTGTGGGAGCCCCCACTCGTCATGGGTGGCGACGGGAGCCTGCGACGGCGCTCGGCGACCAGCGAGAGCGCGAATCTGCTCGCCGGGCTGGTGGACTCGGGCGTGCAAACGCTCGCTTTTGCTCGCTCCCGGGCCGGTGTCGAGGCGGTGGCCGCGGCCGCGGCGCGCCAGCTGGGGCCGAGAGGCGCGCAGACGCCGGTCGCGGCCTATCGGGGCGGCTACCTGCCCGAGGAGCGGCGCGCATTGGAGGCCGACCTGCGGGTGGGCAGGTTGCGGGGCCTGGCCGCGACCAATGCCCTCGAGCTGGGCATCGACATCCACGGGCTGGATGCCGTGGTCATGGCGGGCTGGCCGGGCCGGATCGCCTCGGTCTGGCAGCAGGCCGGCCGCGCGGGCCGAGGCGGCGGCCGCGCGGCCGCCGTGCTGGTCGGCGCCGACGATCCCCTGGACGGCTACGTGCTGGACCATCCCGAGATCCTTTTTGGCGCGCCGGTCGAGCAGACCGTGATCAACCCGGGCAATCCGCGGCTGCTGGCCGGGCACCTGTGCGCCGCCGCCAACGAGAAGCCGCTGACCGAGGCCGATGCGGAGTTCTTCGGGCCCGGCATGGGCGCGGTGATCGAGGAGTTGGTCGCCGCCGGCCGGCTGCGGCGGCGTCCGGCCGGATGGTTCTGGCCGCATGACGCGGCGCCCGATGCCGGCTCGCTGCGCGGCACCGACGCGGTCGTCGCGATCGTCGAGCAGCGCAGCGGCCGGGTGGTCGGCACGGTGGACTCCAACGCCGCGCACGTCCAGGTCCATCCCGGCGCGGTGCACGTCCACCAGGGCGCGAGCTTCGTGGTCACCGATCTCGACCTCGACCTGGCGGTGGCCACCGTCACCCGCGGCGACCCCGGGTGGTCGACGGTCGCGGCGTCTCAGTCGACCTTTGAGCTGGGTGAGGCCGCCGAAATGGAGCAAGCCGGCCCGGTCGGCGTCCACCGCGGCGCGGTCCGCGTCCATCGCGGCCCGGTGACCGTGCGCACCCGGGTCGTCTCCTTCCAGCGCCGGCTGCCCTCCGGTGAGGTGATCGGCCAGCACCGGCTCGACCTGCCGGAGCGAGTGCTGCAGACCGAGGGCGTGTGGTGGACGATCGACCCCGACGCGCTGGCAGTCGCCGGGGTCGCCGCCGAGCAGGTGCCGGGCGCCGCCCACGCCGCCGAGCACGCCGCGATCGGCATGCTTCCGCTGTTTGCGACCTGCGACCGGTGGGATATCGGTGGGGTGTCCACCGAGTGTCATCCCCAAACGGGGCTGCCGACGATCTTGATTTATGACGCCTTCCCCGGCGGCGCCGGCTATGCCGCCCACGGTCACCGCGTGGCCGCGGACTGGCTCGCCGCGACGCGCGACGCCGTCGCTGGGTGCCCGTGCGAGACCGGGTGCCCGCGCTGCGTGCACTCCCCCAAGTGCGGCAATGGCAACGCCCCCTTGGACAAGGCGGGGGCCGTGGCCCTGCTGGAATTATTGGCCCGTCCCACCGTCAGGTGAGCCCGCAGCGACCCGATGGCGTCGCTGTCGCTCACCTGACGCGATGGGCGTCGCCAACCCTCGGGCTGAGGCGGGGTGGTAAGCCCGAACTCACCCGCGTCTGCGCGCGCTCGGCGGCGCCCAGCCGACTAAAATCGACGGTTGCACACCAACGATGGCGGGGACCCCGCCGAGGAGGCTTTCCGGATGATTCTCATCGGTCTGCTGTTGATCGCAGCCGCAGCCGTTGCCGGCACCTGGCTGTATCTCGCCAGCATTGACTCGGTCGGCACAGTCGGAGACTTGTCGGCCTGGGGTATGACAATCGGCTTCGAGCCACTCTCGCTGCTCATCGCGGGCGCCGGCGTCACTCTCGGGTTGCTGATCGGCCTCTATCTCATCCGCTCCGGGCTTGGCCGAGGTGCTCGCAAACGCAAGGAACGCAAGGAACTCGAGCGCACCGCCGAAGCCAACCGCGTCGCCGCCGAGCAGGCGGCCAGCCGCCGCCTCGCGGAGGAACGCAACGCCAGAATCGACGCCACCTCCGGCACCCACGACTCCTATCGCCGCCCGTTCGCCGACCCCGGCGACGGCGCCGCCTCCTCGGGCACGTCGACGGCCACCGGGGCGGGCAGTTCGACGCCTCCTCCCCCGCCGCCGCGCTCCTGAGCCCCCCTCAATCGCGGACCAGGACCGGGCCGGCGAGCGCCCGGCCGCTGGTCGTGCGCATGCCCAGGATCGGGAGCTTCGCCGTCACCCGCGTCGAGATCTGGGTGCGGCCGGAGGACTCGATCGAGCAGCCGGCTGGCGATGCCCGGTTGGCCCGGACGATGCGCGCACCCACACCGCACGCCGCCTCCGGGGTGTTCCCCGCGAGGTAGTAGTCCGACGCCGCGATGGCGCCGAGGTCAGCCGCGGCGCGAGCGCGCGCATTGGCCTGCACGGCCGTCACGACACCGAGGACGAGCGGCAGCAGGATGATCACCGCGCCGATGACGATCATCATCAGCATCGTGCCCGAGCCCTGAACCTGCTCGGCGGGCTGCGCGGCTGAACTCCGGCGCGCGCGCCCCGGCCGAGGGCCGAGCCTGAGCTGAACAGGCCGGCATTGCTCCGGCCGGCGCTGCTCAAGCACGCGTTGCTCAGGCATTGCCCCGCACCTCCGTGGGCGCGACCGCCCGGCCGACGCCGGCGAAGTGGAAACCGATCCGGGCAAAGAACGCACGCTCGGGAGCCCGCACGGTGACCGTCACCGTGCTGCCGCCCCGGGCGACGTTGACGCTCGAGCCCCTCGGCGCGGTGTCGAGGGCGCCGGCGACCACCTCGCCGGACGATTCGGAGCGGGCCGCCAGGCGGGCGCCGACCCGGGCCGCTTCGGCGCACCGGACGTGGTCGACGCCGGTGGCCAGGGCGGTCGCGGCGACGGCGAGGAAGAACGCCAGCGCAAAGGACATGAACGCGACCTCGACGGTGACGATCCCGTCCGCCACCCACGACCGCGACCGTAACGGGGGCCCGGCCGGAGACCGAGAACCCCGGGGGGCGGACCGGTGACCGGCCCGCCCCGCGATCTGGATGGACGCCATCTGCCTAGCGCTTGCCGAAGGCTTCCTTGAGAATCGTTTCCACGCCCTCTTTGCCCACCGTGCCGATGGCCGACAGGGCGACCAGGACGAAGGCCACGACCATGAGCGTGACGAACGCCCACTCGACGGTAGCCATGCCCTCCTCGGCCTTTCGGGCGGCGGCGTCTCGGGCGCGGGTGGTGGCCACGACATACCTCGCGGCGAGCTTGCTGGTCATGCGGAACCCCTTTCGTTGCGGCCGACCCCCTGCCGGCCATACCGTCACTCTTCCCCGTGCCAAGGCTCACCGCCAACGGCAGGAAAATTACTGTGGAGAAACGGATTTCCTCGATTCCGGAGCCTGTGGACAACCCACCTCGTCAGCCACCACCCATCGCTCCCGGCACCAGGTTGATGACCAACGGCAGCACGGTTGTCAACATGAAGGCCGGCAGGAACATCATCGCCAGCGGGACGATGAGCAGCGTCCCAGCCTTGCCCGCGGCAGCCTCCAGCCGCACGGTCTCCGAGGCCCGCAGCCGGTTGGCGGCCGAGCGGACCGCCTCGGCGGGCGCGGCGCCGTGGTCGAGCGCCAGCCCGAGGGCGATGGCGACCGGCTCCCAGGCGTCCGCGGCATACGCCCAGGCCTCGTCGTGGGACTTGCCCCAGCGATAGGCGGCGGCGACGCGGGCCAGGTCGGCCCGCACCCGCCCGCGGCAGGTCGGCACCACGGCTTCGAGGCACTCGATGATTCCCGACCCGCCGGCGAGCGCGAGGTGCAGCAGCAGCGCCGCGTCGGTAACATCGGTCATCGTGCTGTCCTCGTGCGGCGGGTCCGTCGGCAGCGCCGCCGGCCGTAGTGCCCGGGCGAGGATTCGCCGCGAGATCGCCACGCCGCCGAAGGCAAACCCGAAGCCGAGGATGCACGCCATCGCCGCCGGGACGTTGCCATAGAGCTCCCACGGCGGGATCCCGATAAAAAAGCCAATGGGGCCACCGGTGAACGGCAGCAGCAGCATCAGGTACATCGACGAGCGGGCGCCCGCGGAGACCGCGCCCAGCCGCTCGGCGGCGGCCCGCCGCTCGCGCAGGTGGCCCGCGGACCAGGCGACCGCCGGCTGCAGCGACGCCCCGCTGGACTCGGTGAGGGTCCAGGCCCCGGCGAGCATCTGCAGCTCCGGCAGCTGGCGGGTATGCCGCTGCCACGCCACCCCGCCCGGGTCGCCGCGCGCGAGCGAACGGTGCACGTCGGCGAGCACACCGCGCACGATCGAGGCCTCCGGGACCCGCGTCCCGGAGATCGACAGCGCCCGGGCGGGGGTGAGCCCGGCCTGCAGGCACATGGCGATCGTGTCCAGCGCCGAGGCCACCCGGTCCGCGCGCAGCGACTCCTTCTCGGCGACCCGCACCCGACGGCGGCGTCGGTGCCGCGGCCAGACAAGCGCCGCGATGCCGGCCAGTAGGGCACCTGCCAGGATCGCCCCGAGATTGCTCACTACCGCTCTCCCCTCGCCTTGTCCGCTCCTCACCCGGTGGCTGGCCCCACCCCACCCGGCGCTGCCTCACCGGCGCTGCCTCACCGGGCCTGCCTCACCAACGCCGCCTCACAAGCGCAGCGGCTCGATCGAGGCGACGACCCGGCCGGTGGGACGGCGCACGATGTGAACGACCGAGTGCAAGGCGGTGGCCATCTGGGCTCGCACCGCGTCGCGCGTCATCCCCGCCAGCGCGCCCAGCGCCTCGATCCGCGCCGGGACATCGGCCGGGCTGTTGGCGTGCAACGTGCCACAACCACCCTCGTGACCGGTGTTGAGTGCCAACAACAGCTCGCGCACCTCCGCCCCGCGGACCTCGCCGACGACGACCCGGTCGGGGCGCATCCGCAGCGCCTGACGCACCAGGTCGACGAGCGTGACCAGGCCGTGGCCCTCGACATTGGCCGGGCGGGCCTGCAGCCGCACGGCGTGCGGGTGGTCCAGCGGGATCTCCAAGACGTCCTCGACGACGAGGATCCGCTCGCTCGGGTCGACCTCGGCGAGCAAGGCCGCGAGCAAGGTCGTCTTGCCCGCTCCGGTACCCCCGGTGACGACGAACGCCGACTTCTGCACGATGAGCGCGCGCAGCTGATCGCCCTGCTCCGCGGTGAACATCCCGACCGCCTCGAGGTCGGCCAGGCGCAGGCTGCCGCGGCGTAGCATCCGCAGGCTGATGCAGGTGCCATCGCTCGCCAGCGGGGGAAGGATCGCGTGCAGTCGCACGCCGCCGGGCAGCAGCCCGTCGACCCACGGCTGGCTGTCGTCCAACCGCCGCCCGGCGATGCCGGCAAGCCGGACGGCGAACCGGCGCACCATCTCGGCGCCCGCGAAATCATGGACCGGCTCGCGCTCCAGGCCACGCCCGCGGTCGACCCACGTCAGGCCGTCGCCGTTGACGAGGATGTCGGTCACACCGCGCTCGCGGGCGAGCGGGGCCAGCGGCCCGAGGCCGGCCAGGTCAGCGACCAGCCGCTCCTGCTCGCGCAGCACCCCGCGGGCGCCGAGACGCTCGGCCAGGTCGTGAACGACCCGATGGATGCTCGCGGTGTCGGGCGCGACGCCGGCGCGCACCTGGGCGTCGATCGGCTCGGCATACTTCACGGCGTCACCGCGCGAATGCCGGGACCCGAGCGGCCCGGACGGGCTCCTCCTGCGCGGCCGCGATCGCCGCGACCAACGAGTCGGCAAGCCGGGCCAGCGGCCCCCTGCGCCGCTGGCCCGGCAGCACCCCCTGCGCCGCCGCGGCCCCCACCGAGCGGTCGTCGCGCAGCTGGCCGAGCAGGGGCAACCCGACATGCTCGGCCAGCGCAGCCGACAGGCGCGCATCCTGCTTGGGTGCGCGCGTGATGATCCCGGCAAAGCGCTCGCGGCCCTCCCGGGACAGAATGCTCAACGCGTCGGCGAGCCCGCGCGGGCTCAGCCCGGACAACAGCACGGTCGCGTCCGCCAGCCCGGGCTGGCCGGCCGAACGGCCCCAGTCGACCACCACGAAGTCGCAGGCGCTCGCCAGGGCGCGCACCACGCTGGCGAACGCCGGGGGGCTCACCGCCTCCTCGACCAGCCCCTCCGGTGCTGCCGTATGCCGCCCGGCCGAGAGCACGGCGACCTCCTGCGCCCGGGGCAGATGGCTGAGCAGCCGCTGCCCGTCGACCGGCCCGTCGACCTCGACGAACTCGCGCCACCGATGGCCCGGCTCGTGCTCGACGCCGGCGGTCACCTGCAGGCCGCCGGTGAACACCTCGCCGTCGACGACCGCCGCCGCCCACTCGGCACGCACCGCGGCCAGGCCGAGCGCGCACGTCAACGTGGAGGCCCCCAGCCCCCCGGATGCTGCGGTTATCCCGAGAATCGTCATGTCTCGAGCATGCGGCGCACCCATCGATTCGGCCACTGCACCCGCGACTGCCTGTGGACAACCGTCCGGGCTCGCCGCGAGCGTCGGTGGATAACTTCGGCCACGCAACCCATCAGCGGCTGCTGGCTACAGTGGGGCTCCGTGTCCGACGCCACCGCCGCCCTCGCCGCCATCGCCTCCTGGCCGCTGGTGCGCACCGCCAGCGACCGAGCCCGAGCGGCCTGCACCGAGCTGCGCTGGCACCAGGCACTGCGCCGGCGCATCCCCGAGGCCGCCGCCGAGTCCCGCATCCGAGGCGCCTGGGCCAGCGCCGAGCTCGACGGCGCCCGCTCCTCCCTCGACATCGTCCGGGCGAGGATGATGGGCGCCCAGCCCGCACCCGCCAACCCCGACCCGGCCGAGCACATCGTCGCCGGCGCGATGGCGGCCACCGCCGCCACCGAAACCCTCACCAAGCTCGTCCGCACCGCCCCCCGCCAGGCGATCGCCCGGCTGCACACCGCCGCCGCGGCGGCCCTCGTCGAGCCCGATCACCTCGGCCGGCCCCGGCCGCAGGGCAGCGACAGCCCCGAGTTCGCCATTCTTGGCCCGGCGCCCGACGCCGGCGCCGCCGCCGCCCGCCTGGCAGCCCTCGACACCGTGCTCGCCGATCCCGCCAGCCCCGCCCTGGTCGCCGCCGCCATCGCCCACGCCGAGATCGCCCACGCCCGGCCGTTCGTGCGCGGCAACGGGCTGGTGGCCCGCGCGGTCGAGCGGATCGTGATCCAGGCCAGCGGGCTGGACCCGACCGGGGTCGCGGTCCCCGAGGCCGGCCACCTGCATCGGGGGATGGCGGCCTACCACGGGGCGCTGGCGGCATACGGACTGGGCACGCAGCAGGGGCTGACCGTCTGGATCGAGCACTGCGCCGACGCGCTCGTCGCGGCGGCCCAGGAGGGCCGCGAGATCGCCGACGCCGTGCTCGCGGGCCGGTTGAGCTGAACCGCGGCGCGCCGCCCCTTGTGGGGGCGCCCGCAGGAGAGTACAACTGGTGATATACCCCTGCGGGGGCCGCGAGAACTCGTGGGACGCAACGGAGTACCCACGCGCGGGCAGTCCACTGATGGACCGGTCGCGCCGGGGATACTCCCCGGGCGACGGCAACGACGCACGCCTGGTAGCTCCTGGTCCGCCCCACGGCGATGGTGCCTGCCCGAGCCGCCGAGGCCCGGGCGGGCACCACCTTTTTTCCCCCTGCCGGCGGGCTCCGTCCCATCAGCAATCGAGATTGCGCGTGTTCAGGTTGCACGCGGACGCGTTATGCCCCACGATTGTTCGTGGGTGGGCTCCCTTCGGGTCGAGCTACCTGCCCGTGCCGCACCAACCCCCCCGAGGCGGCACGGGCTCGGCCCCGGTTGTCTCCCCCCCAACCGGGGCCGATCCTTTTCGGTCGCCAACTCGGACGCGTCTCCTACGCTGACCGGTGTGCGCAACGCGGTGGACTGGCCGACGGCGATCACCGTCGTGGTCATCATCGCGCTGGGGCTCGGCGCCTGGTGGCTCGGAGCCCGCGTGCGCGGCCGCTCCCGGGGCTTCCTCAGCGATGTCGACCGGGCGACCTACCAAACCCTGCACACCGCCGGGTTGGCGGCGCGCTGGCTCGGCTCCGGCCTGACGCCCGATGGCACCGCCAAAGCCGCTCGACCCCTGCGCCACCTGCTCGGCATCCCCGCGCTGGCGGTCTCCGATCTCAGCGGCGCCGTCACCTGGGAGGGCGCCGGCCGCCACCACGCTGCCGCCGTGCCCGAGGTGACCGCGCGCACGTTGGCGACCGGCGACACCGCGATCCTCGACCACGGTGAGATCAGCTGCACGACCGCGGACTGCTACCTGCGGGCCGCGGTCGTCTGCCCGATCGTCAGCGAGGACCGGGTGGTCGGGGCGCTCGCGGCATACGCGCCGTCGGTCTCAGCGGGACTGGCGCGAGCGACCGCCGAGGTCGCCGGCTGGGTCTCCACCCAGGTCGAGCTGGCCGAACTCGGCCGCGAGCGGACCCGGGCCACCGAGGCCGAGCTGGCCGCCCTGCGCGCCCAGATCAGCCCGCACTTCATCTACAACTCGCTCGGCGCGATCGCCTCGTTCGTGCGCACCGACCCCGACCGGGCGCGCGACCTGCTGCTGGAGTTCGCCGACTTCACCCGCTATGCCCTGCGCCGCGGCGGCGCCTACACGACGCTCGCCGACGAACTGCGCAATGTCGAGCGCTACCTCGTCCTGGAGCAAGCCCGCTTCGGTGAACGCCTGCAGATCCGGCTGCTCATCGCCCCCGAGGTGCTCTCGGTGTCGCTGCCGTATCTGGCCGTCCAGCCGCTCGTCGAAAACGCCGTCCGGCACGGCCTGGCCACCAAGGAGGGCGTCGGCACGGTCACGATCACCGCCGCCGACCGGGGCAGCGAAGCCGAGATCGTCATCGAGGACGACGGCGTCGGCGCGGACCCAGCGCGCATCGCGGCCGTCCTCGACGGCACCGACCCGGGCGACTCCCACGGCATCGGCAACGTCGATTCCCGGCTGCGGGCCCTCTATGGCGACGACCATGGCCTGGTCGTCGAGACCGCCCCCGGAGCAGGCACGCGGGTATCCTTCCGGATCCCCAAGTTCGCACCGCAGACGATGGGGTGAGTCTCCCCTAAGCTGCAGCTAACGATGAGCGCAGCATCCGGCACCGGCCTGACCGCGCTGGTGGTCGATGACGAAGCACCGGCGCGATCGGAGCTTCGCTATCTGCTCGAACGCGACGAGCGCATCGGCGCGATCCACGTGGCCGCATCCGGGACCGACGCCCTGCGGCTGTTGGACGCCCAACCGATCGACGTCGTCTATACCGACATCTCGATGCCCGGCCTGGACGGGATGGAGTTCGCCCGCATCCTCGGCCGCTTCGCCCAGCGCCCCGCGCTCGTCTTCGTCACCGCCCACGACCGGCACGCCGTGGACGCCTTCGCCGTCGACGCCGTCGACTACGTCATGAAGCCGGTGCGCCCGGAGCGACTGGCCGAGGCGACGCGGCGGGCCGCCGCCCTGGTGGCCGGCTCCCGATCCGTCGAGAGCGACGCGGTCCCGGATGAGACGATCCCCGTTGAGCTGGGCGGCGTCACCCGGTTCATCAACCGGGCCGACATCCGCTATGTCCTCGCGCACGGCGACTACGCCCGGCTGCACACCGACACCGGCTCCCACCTGGTGCGGATCTCGCTGGCCTCGCTCGCCGAGCGCTGGGCCTCGGCCGGCTTCGTCCGAATCCACCGCAGCACGCTGGTCGCCATGCCTCACGTCACCGAGGTCCGCATGGATCACGGCAAATGCTCGGTGGTCGTCGGCCGGGTCGAGTTGGCGGTCAGCCGCCGCCACCTGCGCGACGTGCGCGCCCAACTGCTGCGGCCGCGAGAGAGCCCATGAGCACCCAGCCGGGCCAGCCGCGGGTGCGGGTGACCAGTTCCCGGCGAGGCGCCCCCCACCCGACCAACCGGCCGGTCGCCGAGGACGTCAGCGAGCAGACCCATCTGGGTGAGGTCTACGTCGCCGGGCTGATGCGCGCTCAGCTGCGTCTGGCGGCGAGCGTGCTCGTCGTCGGCGCGCTCGTGCTGGGCGCGCTCCCGCTCGTGCTGACGCTGTGGCCTCAAACGCGGGCCTACCGGATCGGGCCGCTCCCCCTGCCGTGGCTCGTCCTCGGGGTCCTCGTCTATCCCGCAGCCGTCGCCGCGGCGCACTTCTATGTCCGCTCCAGCGAGAACCTCGAGAAGGCGTTCGTCGACGTGGTGAACCGTTCGTGACCCAGCCGGCGAGCCTGGTGGCGATCGTCGTCGTGTGCCTGGCCACGCTCGTCGTCGGCAGCTACGGGCTGCGGATCTCCCGGCGCACCTCCGACTTCTATGTCGCCGGCCGCACCGTGACCCCGTGGCGCAACGCGAGCGCGATCGGCGGCGAATACCTCTCGGCCGCCTCCTTCCTCGGCGTCGCCGGGCTGGTCTATCAGCGCGGCATCGACATGCTGTGGTTCCCGATCGGCTACACGGTCGGCTATCTCGTCCTGCTCGTCCTGGTCGCGGCCCCGCTGCGCCGCTCCGGCGCCTATACCCTCGCCGACTTCGCCGAGCTGCGCCTGGAGTCGCGCCGTGTCCGGGCGCTGTGCTCCGCGCTCGTCGTCGGGATCGGCTGGCTCTATCTCGTCCCGCAATTGCAGGGGGCCGGCCTGGCGTTGCGGCAGGTCACCGGCTGGCCCGCGTGGATTGGCGGGGTCGTCGTCGCTGTCGTCGTCACGCTCGCGGTCAGCGCCGGCGGGATGCGCTCGATCACGCTCGTCCAGGCGATGCAATATTGGCTCAAGCTGACCGCGATCTCGATCCCGGCCTTCGTGCTCTTGGCCGTATGGCGCTCCGACCGCGCCGCGCCGGCCCTCGACCCGGGGCTGTGGGAACTGCCCAGTCCCGACCCCGGGCACGGCCTGTACGCGACCTATTCGACCCTGCTCGCGCTCTGCCTCGGCACGATGGGCCTGCCGCACGTCCTGGTGCGCTTCTATACCAACCCCGGCGGCCGCGACGCCCGCCGCACCACGGTCGCCGTGCTCGGCCTGCTCGGCCTGTTTTATCTCTTCCCTCCGCTGTATGCCGCGATCGGCCGGGCCTATGCCGCCCACCTCCCGCCGGGCACCCGCCCCGACTCGGTCGTGCTGCTCACGCCGTCGCTCGTCCTCGACGGGAGCGCCGCCACGCTGCTCGCCGCGCTGCTCGCCGGCGGCGCCTTCGCCGCGTTCTTGAGCACGGCGTCCGGGCTGTTGATGTCGGTCGCCGGGATCGTCGATCAGGACCTGATGCGCCGCATCCTGCCCCGCCTGGCCGGCGGTGACCTCCCCGAGAAGCTCGGGCTGCGGCTGGCGAGCCTGGTCTCGGTGATCGTGCCCTGCGTGATCAGTTGGCTGCTGGCCCCGGTGGGCTTGGCGACGACGGTCAACCTCGCCTTCGCCATCGCAGCCTCGACCTTCTCCCCACTGCTGGCTCTCGGCGTGTGGTGGCGGCAGCTCACCACCGCGGGCGCGACGGCCGGCCTGGTCGTCGGCGCCGGCTGCGCGACCGCGGCGATCACGGCGTCGATCCTCGCCGGACCCGCCCCGTCGGGGTGGCCGGCCGCGCTGCTCGGCCAGCCGGTCGCCTGGTCGGCGCCGCTGGCCTTCGCCACCACGATCGTCGTCTCGCTGCTCACGCCGGCGCGGACACCACCGCACACCAGCCGAACCCTCGCCCGGCTGCATACTCCAGAAGCGTTGACGACCTGAACACCTCAGTCCGGCGCCGGGCTCTCGCGCGGGCCGCGCGCGGCATACCAGCCGACGCCGATGACAAAGAGCCCGGTCGCGCTCACCCACGATCCGTCCCAGCCCCCCGGCGCCATCGGCCAGGCCCACCAGGCCGCCGCCGGGGGGACCGGGTGGGGCGCGGCGAGATAGAGCACCGAGCCGAGCACGAAGCCCGGCGCCCACGCCAGCCCCGCCCCGACGACGCCAGCGGCCAGGCAGGCCAGCCCGGCATACCCGAGGATGTTGCGCACCACCGCCCCGGCCCCGTATGCCGCGGGCTCGGCCCGCAGCCCGACCCCGAGTCCCACCGCGGTCACCGCGGCCCAGGACAGGACGCCAGCGAGCCGCAGGCGCCACCATGCGCGCGGCGAGGTCCGGTCGAGAGCGACATCGGGGCTGCCCAGGCGGGCGGCGAGGAGCATCGCCAGCGCGAGCGGCGCCGCGGCCACGACCGGGACGCGGGCCCGCGGGCCGTCGAACTGCGGCTGGCTCGCGAGCCACGATGCTGCCCACCAGGACAGCGCGATCACCCCGCCCGCGAGCGCCACGCCGCTGCCGACGCCCCGCGAGCGGGCCACCAGGACCGCCGGGCCCCACCCGCTCACGGGCGCACGCCCCATACCCGCTCCAACTCGGCCAGCGCCGCCGGATCGCACCGCCTCCCGGCGACGAAATAGGCGGCCAGGAATTCCCGCTGCCGCTGCGGCGATGCGCTGCGGATCCGGTCGACGACCGGGCGGTAGTCCTCGAAGACGATCCCGGGATCGTCGGGGAGCAACAGCGCCTGCCAGGCGTTCGCCAGCGGCCCGAATCCCAGCGGCGGCTCGTTCGGGTCGGTCGGGCAGCCGAGGAAGGGTCCCGCCGCCGCGTTCAGTCGCAGCGACTCGGGCGACGTCAACTGCGAACCCCAGAGGGGGATCTGGGTGTACAGGTCGAGGGGCTGCATCGGCGGACCAGGACGATCACCCCAGGGGTCTTCGGCCGCGCCCATCCGGGCGAGATCGGCGGAGCGGGACAACACCGGCTGCACCACGGCTGCGGTCCGGCCCAGCCACGTCGCGTGCGCGGTGAGCACGCAGACCCGGGGCCCGGTTGCCGTGCAGACGAATTGCCCCGCGCGCGGGTCGCGAACCACGAACCAGCGCGAACTGTCGGCCTGGGCATCAACCCACCACAGGGTCGCGACAACGACCAGGCCGGCAATGATCGCCAGGAGGCGCGAGCAGGGATCACCGGCGAACAGGAACGCCGTGGCGGCAACCGCCAGCCACAGCACGACGAAGGCTGCCGCGCCCGGCACCGCCGGACGCCGATCGATCCAGCCGAGCTCGCCCCCATTGGGCAGCAACGCGACGAGCGGGTGGTCGCTGTAGCTCGGGACCCCGATCGCCAGGAAGGCGGCGATCCCGGCGAGCGGCGCGACCACCCGACCCGGCAGCATCCGCCCGATCAGCCAGCCCACACCGACGGCGGCGGGATAAGCGGCCAGGCCGAGCCCGAGCACAGCCAGCCACCACCAACTGTCCATCGTCGACTGCCGCAGCAGCACGACCGCACAGGCGGCAAAAACCACCAGGTGGGCGGCCCAGGCCGCGAGCAGCAGCCCCGCTGCCGAGACGAGATCGCGCTGCCACGTCGGCCGGACCGCCGACGCGAGCAGCTCGCGCACTCCGCGCCGGCGCTCCCGCCCGGCCTGCCAGGTGGCCAGCGTCAGCGTCATCGGCAACACGATGATCAGGATCGTCCGCTGGTCGCGGGCGGCGCTCATCCACTCCCCCGCCCAACCGCTGGCGGTGAACATTAACACGAGCCCGGTTCCGCTGAGCACGACCAGGGCGAATCCGCCCGTCCCCCGGGCGAATTCGGTCCACGCGAACCGGAGCAGGCCGACGCGCTCCCCATCTCCGCCGGTATGCCGCGGGCTCGCCGCCGCGGTCACCATTTGCGCGCTCACGGGCCACCAGCCGCACGGCGCGCCCGGCGCAACGCGGCCGTGTAGCCGCGCTCGATTGCCGTGTCCCCGCTGCCGGCCGGGTCCTCGCCGAGGTCGATCAGTCCCTGCGGGCTGCCGGTGAAGACCACCCGGCCGGCGTCGAGCAACTGGACGCGGGTGCAGGCGGCGGCGACGTCCTCGACGAGGTGGGTGCTGATCACCACGAACGCATCGACGCCGACCTCGCGGACCAGCTCGCGGAAGCTGACCCGCTGCTCGGGGTCGAGACCCGCGGTCGGCTCATCGAGCAGCAGCAGCGCGGGGTCGTTGACGATCGCCTGGGCGATGCCCGCGCGGCGCACCATGCCGCCGGACAGCGACTTCATCCGATCGTCGGCACGCTCGAGCAGGCCCACCCGCTCCAGCGCCCGGTCGACCGCGAGCGGGATCTCCCGCGCAGGCAGCTGTTTGAGCCAGGCGAAATAGGCGACAAACTCCCGGACCGTATAGCGCGGATAGAAGCCGAAGGACTGCGGCAGGTAGCCCAGGCGCCGGCGGATCTCGGGGCGTGCCTCGCGCCGGCGGGCATCCAGCCCGAGCAGCGTGATCGCGCCGCTGGTGGGGGTGGTCACCGTGGCCAGCAGCCGGATCAGCGTCGTCTTGCCCGCGCCATTGGGGCCCAGCAGCCCGTGCACGCCGGCCGCCGCCGCGAGCGTGACGCCGTCGAGCGCCAGCCGGTCCCCGAAGCGAACGGACACCTCCTCCAGGGCGAATCCGGGCGTCGGCTCCGTGCTTGCCAGCCGCTCCGCGGCGTTCACGCCAGGTCCCCTTGGCGCGACCCGGTAGCGGCGGACAGCAGCGCGAAGTCGTCTCGGCGGACCAGAACACCTACTCCCGCAACCGCCCCCACGACGGCAGCGACAACGGCCGTGCGCGGGTCGGCGAAAGCAACGGTCGGGCGCAGCGCCATCGCGGGCGCCGCCGCGACCACCGTCCAAAGGAGCGCCACCAGCATGCCGGCCCGCTCCACTCCCAGCCGGCTCCCGAGCACCAAGGTTGCCGACACCAGCGCGATCGAGACCACCTGCACGCCGAGCGCCGACCGGCCGCCCGCCCACATGGCGGCGAGCGCGGTCAGCGGCAGCGCCGCCAGCAGCACGTGCAGACAGCGGCGCAAGATCAGGCCGAGGCCGAAGTCGGGTGTGCTTGCGACCACCTCGGCGCACGGATCGGCCCGACGCAGGGCACTGGCTGCCGCCCCGGCGATCGGGGCAAGCGGCGCCAGGGCAAGGACGACCCCGCGATAGCTGGCAAGCGCCGCGCCGCCGGCCACCAACAGCAGGCCGGCCACCGCCAGGCAACTGGCGCTGGCCAGCAGGGTCACCCACAGCCATGGGGCCCGGGTCAGCCCCACAGCCCGGCCGAGGGCCGGGCCCAAGACGCCGCCCCGGGACTCCATCCGCACCGGGCTCACCTCATCCAGCGCCGCCTGCGCCCGTTCCCGCGCCGCCGCGAGCGCCACGCCCACGGGACCCGCGCGAACGACGGACGAGAGCCAGCCGCGGCAGGAGGCACAGGCGATCAGGTGCTCCTCCGCGGACCAGGACGCGACCTCGCCGGCCCGCTGCGCGGCATACGCCTCGATCTCGGCGCGGGACAGGTGCCACTCGTTCACTCGAATCCCTCCCGCAGCTGCAGTCGCGCGCGGCGCGCGCGGGTCTGGACCGTCCCCGGCGGTATGCCGAGGAGCACCGCGGTCTCGCGCACCGTCAGTTCGTCGAGGACGAGCGCTTGGATCACCGCGCGTAACTGCGGCGACAACCGCCCCAGCTGGGTGGCCACCACGTCCGGCGAAGCCGCCAGCGCGACGTCCTCGGCCGAGGCCGCGCTGCCCGTCTCGGGCACCCGCGCGACCGGGATGACCTCGCCGCGGGCCGCCCGGCGACGGAAGGCGTCGATCAACCGGCGACTGGCGATCGTCCACACCCACGCGGCGACCTCGCCATCGCCACGGAAGCCGGCGGCGCAGCGCCATACGGTCACAAAGGTGTCCTGCAGGACGTCGGCGACGATCTCCTCGTCGGTGCAGCGGCGCCGCAGCCGCAACAGGATGAGCGGCGCCAGCCCGTCGTGGAGCAGCCCGAAGGCGGCCCGGTCGCCCGCGGCGACACGGCTCAGCAGCTGCGCGTCGTCCGGCTCGAGGCGCTCCTCCACGCCCCTATTGACGCAAACCGGGCCGACACCGGTTCACCGCGCCCGCGGGGCGACCGTTCGGCGCAACGAACTGCCGCTCGGCGCTCCGGGCTCCTCCGCACGGCGAGCCCGCCACCCGCTCAGCGCCACGACCCAATGCCCTAGTGGTGCCTCGGCGTGGCCAGCCACCACGCTAGGCCCCATCCACCGGCGGGCGAGGGCGCCCGCCGACGACCATCGAGGTGGCCCGTGAGTTCCGAAGTATCCACCACCAGCGAGGCCTATCTGGCCGTGCAACAGTCGCAGGAGTTCCAATCGTTGCGGCGCAAGTTCCGCGGGTTCGTCTTCCCGATGACCGCTTTCTTCCTCGCCTGGTATTTCCTCTACGTCTTCTTGTCGATCTTTGCCTCGGACTTCATGAACAAGTTCGTCTTCGGCAAGATCTCCGTCGGGCTGATTTTCGGCTTCCTACAGTTCGTCACGACATTTGCCATTACGTTCATCTATGCCCGCTGGGCCAACCGGGAATTCGACCCGGCCGCGGACGCCATCGGTGCCGAGCTCGACGGCGGAGCGGAGCACTGACATGAGCGCCCTGACCCTCGCCCTTCCGTTCCTCAACGAGCCCAAGACCTACGGCGAGCCCGCGGTCAACATTGGCATCTTCTGCGGCTTCGTCGTCATCACCTTGGCCATCGTCATCCGGGTGGCCTCGGGCAAGAAGACCGCCGAGCAATACTACACCGCTGCCGGCGCCTTCTCCGGCCGCCAGAACGGCATCGCCATCGCCGGCGACTACCTCTCCGCCGCCTCTTTCCTCGGCATCGCCGGCTCCATCGCCCTGCAGGGCATGGACGGCTTCCTCTATTCGATCGGCTTCCTCGTCGCCTGGTTGGTCGCGCTGCTGCTCGTCGCCGAGCTGATGCGCAACACCGGCCGGTTCACGATGGCCGACGTCTTGTCCTACCGGCTCAAGCAGCGCCCGGTCCGCATCGCCACCTCGGTCTCGGTGCTGTGCGTCTCGCTGTTCTATCTGCTCGCCCAGATGGCCGGCGCCGGCGGGCTGGTCTCGCTGTTGCTCGGGGTTTCCGGCGAGGCGGCCCAAAACATCGTCATCGCAATCGTCGGTGCGGTCATGGTCACCTATGTCCTCATCGGCGGGATGAAGGGCACCACGTGGGTGCAGATCATCAAGGCGCTGCTGCTGATCACCGCCACGGCGATCATGACGCTTTGGGTGCTCGGCAAGTACAGCTTCAGCCTCTCCTCCCTGTTCACGGACGCGGTCGACACGTCCGCCGGCTCCACGACCACGGCCAAGGCGGTTGCCACGGCCGCCAAGGCCGGCACGACGACGACGCCGGAAGCCGTCGCCGACAAGCTGCTGCACTTCGGCACCAAGTACGGGACGACCACCCAGGCCAAGATCGACTTCATCTCCCTGTCGATGGCGCTCGTCCTCGGCACGGCCGGCCTACCGCACGTCCTGCAGCGCTTCTACACGGTCCCGACGTCCAAGGCCGCCCGCAAGTCGGTCGAATGGGCGATCTGGCTGATCGGCGGCTTCTATCTGCTCACGCTCGTCGTCGGCTTCGGCGCCGGCGCCCTCGTTGGTGCCGACGAGATCAACGCCGCCGCCGGCAAGCAGAACGCCGCCGCACCGATCCTCGCCTACAAGCTCGGCGGGACCCCGCTGCTCGGCATCGTCGCCGGCATCGCGTTCGCGACGATCCTCGCGGTCGTCGCCGGGCTGACGATCACCGCGTCGGCGACCTTCGCGCATGACCTCTACAAGGAAGTCGTCAAGAAGGGCCAGACCACCCAGGAGCAAGAGGTCCGGGTCGCCCGCGTCGCCGCGATTGGCATTGGCATCGTCGCCATCCTCGGTGGCATGCTCGCCAAGAGCCAGAACATCGCCTTCCTGGTGGCGTTGGCCTTCGCGGTCGCCGCGTCGGCGAATCTGCCGACGATCCTCTATTCGCTGTTCTGGAAACGGTTCAACACCCGGGGCGCGTTGTGGTCGATCTATGGCGGCCTGATCTCCTCGATCGGCCTGATCATCTTCAGCCCGGTCGTCTCCGGCAAGCCGGGCGTTGCCACGAAACTCGCGGACGGCACCACCGCCATGCTGAGCCCGTCGATGGTCACCGATCCCACTATCGACTTCCACTGGTTCCCGCTGGACAACCCCGGCCTGATCTCGATTCCGCTGGCCTTCTTCCTCGGCTGGCTCGGCTCGGTGACCAGCAAGGAGTTCGACGCGGCCAAGTATGCCGAGATGGAGGTGCGCAGCCTGACCGGCCACGGTGTGGCCTCGGCCATCGAGCACTGAAGCCCGCCAGTCGTTCGTGGGCTTCGTGGCGCCGCTCCGGTCAACCGGGGCGGCGCCTGCCGCGTGAAAGAGGCGTCACTGTTGAGAGAGGACGCCCGCGATGACCCACCACACCGCCGCTCGCCTGATCGCTATCGCCGCCGCAGCTGGGGTCGCCACCGGCTCGTCGGTGGGGCTACCCGCAGCCGCCGCGCCGACATCGAGCGCGCCCACCGTCTGCCACTACACCTGGGGCTCGCTGGCCAAGACCGACCGGACGTCGACGACCGGCCCGGTGGAGAACCTGCGCAGCGGGCGGCATACCTGCTTCGACCGGATCGTCGTCGACCTCACCGGCCGGGCCCCCGGCTATCGGGTCGAGTATGTCGCCGCGATCGTCCAGGACGGCTCCGGCGCCGTCTTGCCGGTGCGGGGCGGCGCAAAGCTCAAGATCACGGTTAACGCCCCGGCCTACGACGCCGGTGGCAACCTGCACTATCAGCCCACCAACCCCGCCGAGGCACTCAACGTCACCGGCTACCAGACGCTGCGCCAGGTGCGCTGGCTCGGCTCCTTCGAAGGCACCAGCGGCATCGGGGTCGGGGTCCGTGCCCGGCTGCCGATGCGGGTCACCAAACTCACCGACGGCACGACCTCACGCCTGGTCGTCGACGTCGCCCACAACTGGTGACCGTGGACCAAAGCACAGCAGCAGGGCCGCGGCGAGCAGCCCCGCGGCGGTGAGCATCACCAGGGCGATCACCGGCCCACCCACCCCGCCCGCGACCGCCCACGGGGTCGCGTCGTCGAGGCGGGCCAGGTCGGCGCTGGTGGCCAGCCCGCGGAAGACCCAATAGCCGGGGCTGAGGGCAGCCACGAACCGCAGCGGGCTGTCCTCGACCGCGACGAACGCGCCGCACAGCAACACGTGGGCCACGAGCACCGCGCCCACGCCCCACAAGCCTGGCGCCTGCCGCCGGCTCAGGGCGCTCACCGCAAGCCCTAGGGCCACCGCTGCCGCCGCGCCGAGGACCAGCACGACGGCCGCCGCGAGCACACCCGGTCCGCCGCCTTGGCCGACGAAGAGCACGAGGGCCAGCAGCGCTGGCGGCACGCTCGCGACCGCGAGCGCTCCCCACCTGCCGAGGACGTATGCCGCCGGGCTCAGCCCCACGGCCAGGTCTCGATCCAGCCGGCGGCGTTCACGCACGACCTCCGCGCCGGCGACCAAGAGGCCGGGCAGGACGGCGACCAGGGTCGCGAACCCCAGCAGCAGTCGGGGGCTGGTCGCCGCCGCGGTCGGCGGCGTCGGGTCGAAGTTGCCCCAGCCGAGGACGGCCAGCGCGATCACCACCAGGGCGACGGCCGGGCCCGCCAGCGCGGCCACGGTGCCCGGCGCCCAGCGCAACTCCTCCACTCGCTGCGCCGCCAACCGCCACGCGGAGCCGACGAGTCCCGGCCAGGACCGGCGGTGCAGCGCGGGCCCCCCGGGGATGTCGGGGTCGAAGGCGCTCAGCCGCGGCCGGAACGAGCCCGCCCAATCGGCCGCGGGGTCGGCGAGCTGGGCGTAGACGTGCGCGAAGTCCCAGTCGCGGCCGGCGCCGAAGTGCGCGGGCGCGGCCTCCGGGGGACCGTGGTAGCCCAACCGCGCCGAGCCGCTCGACGTCGTGTCGAGCAGCACGACGCTGTCGGCGGCCGACAAGGCAGCGGTCGCATTCGTGGTGATCACGATCGTGCGGCGCCCGGTCAACGCGAGCGCCTGCAGCATCCGCAGCAACTCGGCCCCTTCGGCCGGGTCGAGTCCCTCGGTCGGGTCCTCCAGCACGATGACGCTGGCCCGGGACACGACCTCCGCCGCGACGGCGGCGCGCTTGCGGCTGGCCGCACTCAGCCGATCGAGCGGCAGGTGCAGTTCCCCGGCGAGCCCCAGGGCCTGGCTCACCTCGGCCACCGCTTCCCGGCGCGCCGGCGCCGAGGAGCCCGCCTGGCGCAACCGCGCCGCGTGCTCGAGCGCCCGTCCGAGCGGCATCGGTCCGGCCGGCAACTCCCGCCGCGGGATGATCCCGAGCACCGAGCGCACGCGGGGCGCGGTCTCGCCGGTGAGGTGCTCGGCGCCATACGAGATCCGGCCGGTGAACGGGCGGCTGCCGACGAGGGCCTGCACCACGGCCGCAACCGCGCTCTGGTCGGGGCCGGCGATCGCGAGGACCTCGCCGGGGGCGACGTCGAAGGAGACATCCCCCACCACCGTGCGGCCGCCGGGGGTGGTCACGCGCAGCCCACGGACCTGAATCGCCAGTTCCTGGATCGGCGGCAGCCCGCGCGTATGCCGGCTGCGTTGCGCCCGGCTCAGCGGCGGCACTCCCGGCGGTTCCTGGCCGGGATCGCCGGTCCAGGGCCGGGGCACGCCGAGGATATTCTCCAGGCGTCGCGCGCTGCTGTGGCGACGCGCGGCGGCGCCGCGGGCCGCGCGGATGCGGACGGTGATCGGCTCTCCCGACTCGGTCGGGATCTGCAGGCTCGGCTGACCGGCGTCGAGGTGGACCGGGCCCTGGCTCAAATCGTCCGAGGGCGGCGGCGGCCGCCTCATCGGCTCGGGCGCGGCGGACCCGGATCGGTCACCGGCAGCGGGGCGGTCTCATCGCCGGGTGCCGGGCGAGCCACCGTGGTCGTGCTCGCCGTGGTCGCGTTGCCCGCCGTCGTGGTCCCCGCCGTCGTGGCCCCGGCGGTCGTGCTCGCCGCCGTGGTGGCCCCGCGGGGCGCCGTTTCGCGGCGGGGCGCCGGCGGCCCGGGAACCACGCCGTCATCTCGGGTGCCGACCGACCAGCTGCCGTCGGTGGCGCGCTCCACGGACAGCCCGTGCACGCCAGCGTGGGCGCCGTCGGGCAGGGTGAGCGACCCGTCCGGGCCGACGAAGCTGTCGCCCCACGGCCCGGCCACCCACGCGCCACCAGCGGTGTCGAAGGCGGCCCGGCGCGACTCACGCATCGAGGCGCGCAGCAGGTCGGACTCGGCCTCGGCCGCGTCGACGGCGACGATCTGCTCCAGAACCCGGTTGTGTTCGGCCCGGGCGACCGCCGTCTCGTAGGGACGACGCTTGCGCAACGAGACCAGCGCCTTGCCGAGGATCGGCATCGTGTCCAGCGCGATCAGGAAAAGCCGGGTGATGTTGATGGCGACGGCCAGGGGCGTCAGCCCGAGCCAGCGGTGGGCGCGCAGCGAGTCGGACTCGACCGCCGAGTCGCGGGCGGTGACGGCCGGGCCGGTCGGTGAGACCGGGGCGACGGAGCCCGGACCGGTGCTCTCGGACGCGCTCGCCGACTTGCTGCCGGATGCGCTCGGGGCCGCGCTCGCCGAGCCGCTACCGGAAGCACTGGCGCTCCTGCTGCCGGAAGCACCCGCCGAGCCCGAGGCCGCCGAGGAGGACGCCTCCCCGGAGGGGGCAGGCGTCGAGGTGGCGCTCGGGGTGGCCGGCGTCGCGACGGTCGGCCGGTTGGCCGGGTCGCCGCCGAAGGGGTAGTCGCTGGTGGCCAGTTGCTCCAGCGCCTGGATGCGGATGAGGATGCCCTGGTTGTAGGCGTTGAGATTGCCCGAGTCCGCCTGGGCGGCCTTGAGGTCCTCCAGCGAGCGGTTGTAGGCCGCGACTCGGTCGGACTCGGCGTTGCCGACGCGCTCGGTCAGCTGGTCGATCGAGGTGGTCAGTTGGTCGTTGGCGCTCTGGAGCGTCTTGATCTCGGCGCGGGCCTTGCTCGCCTGGTATTGGTGCCCCTGGCAGCGCGGACCGCAGCCCTGCAGCCCGGACAGGTCCTCGCCGAAGGTGTCGCCGTTGGTGCCGGAGGCCTCGGCCCGAGCCAGGGCCTCCTCGCTCTCGGCCTTCTCGGTGAGGGTGCCGATCTGGTCGAGGTTCTCGGTGCGCCGGGCGATCAGCGCCTCCAACTGCTGCTGCTCGGGGGTCTTGAGCGCGGCTTGGTCAATCAGATCCTGATAGCGGACGGCGTCGGCGGCCTGCGCCTCGCGCGCCGCCGAGGTGGCGATCCGGCCGACGCGCGCGTCGACCTCCTCGCGGAAGGCGAGCAGCAGCAGCGGCTCGGCGACGAGGATGCCAATGGTCAGGGCGAGGAGGACACGCGGGAGCAGCGCCACGCCCATCCGCAGCAGCGAGCCGTTGCGAACGCGCACCTGCCCGTCCTTGCCCTCGACGAAGTCGATGCTGCGCAGCGGCAGCGCGACGAGCATCCGGTCGATGATCAGGATGACCGCGCCATAGGCGAGCGCGAGCAGCGCGATGAGCACGATCGTGAAGAACGAGCCGTCGTCGCCATAGGCGAAGGCGAAGTACAGCGTGACGAACATGCCGACGACCGCCATCCCCGAGGAGATGAAGACCGTCGATCCGAGCAGGGTATAGACCTTGATGTCTTCGGGCGTGGTGCGCAGCCGGTCGGGGTCGGCTCCCGCCATCTGGGCTAGAAACAGCCGGTTATCACGCTCGCGCACCAACCAAGGGTAGGTCAGTTCGCGCGCCGCGCCGAATTTCTACTTCTTGCCGTGGATGGCAAAGACCGGCACCGGACTGTCCAGCAGCAGCCGCTGAGAGACGCTGCCCAGGAACAACTTGCCCACGGGCGAGCGCTTGCGCAGCCCGACGACGAGCAGCTCTGCCCCGGCCTGCTCCATCTGCGCCAACACCAGGTCGGCGATGTCGGGTCCGACCGGCTCCTTGACCGTATGCTGCACGCCCGCCTCGGCGAGCGCCTCCTCGACCGAGCGGATCTCGTCGGCATGGGCGGCACGTCCATGCCGGCCGGTGTCGCCGGAGGTCGCGTGGACGACGATCAGCTCCTGGCCGCGCAGCTTCGCCTCGGCGAGGCCGAGGTCGAGCGCGGCCTGCCCGGCCGGGTCGGGGGTGTAGGCGACGACGATGCTCATGGTCAGGCCTCCTGCTGGATTGGTCGAGCGTCGGGGTCAGGGCATAGCCAACCATTGAGTGCCGTCCTGGGCCAGACTCCCGGGTCAGCCGTTGCGCGGAGCGGTGACCCGGACCAGTTCGGCGGTCGGGATTCTCGGTCCGTCGTCCTCAGCAGCGGCGAAGCTGTTGTCGCCCAGCGTCAGGCCGGCCGTTCCGGGCAACGCCACGAGCAACGCATACCGATCCGGCAGCCCCGGCCCCGGGGCGAGGGGGCACGACCGAGCGCTGCGGGTCACTCCGCGGTTGCCGGTCACGGTCAGCTCGGTGACGTCGCGAGCGAGAATCCCGTGTTGGTTGACGTGGAAGACGTTGTCGCTGATCGTGATCCGCTCGGTCGGGGCGCGTGCGCCCACAGCCTCGGCGCCGTTGATCGAGACGAACTCGAGACAGGTCTGGGAGTTGGTGAACGTATTTGCGCGCACCACGACGTCCGCGATCCCGGCCGCGGCCGAGCCCACAGCCGAGATCGCCGTGAACCCATAGCGTGCGCCCTGCGCCTCGTTGCCGGTGATGGCGACATCGCGGATCGGGACCAGCGCCAGTTGTTGCTCCAGGTCGATGACCCAATAGCCCACGTCGGTCAGCCGGTTGTCCCGCACCCGCAGACCGTCGCAGCCGACGCAACTGATCGCGTGCCGCCCCGAGTCACGGATCACGCTGTCGCTCACCTCGACCTCGCGGGCGGGCTCGGCGCGCCCTCGAGTGGGGCTCGGGCCGACATAAACCCCGTCGCCCCAGCTCCGCTCGATCGCGACGTTCCGCACCCGGATCCGGTGGCCGCCGAGGATTCGGATGCCGTGGTCGTGCTCGCGCACCGGGTCATAACGACCACCGCGGTGGGTGCCCTCGATCCGCAGCCGTTCGACCGGACCGACCCGCCCGTCCCGGTCGACGTCGGCACCGGTGACCAGGACGTCGTCGCTGTCCTCGATCCACACCAGGGCGCGCGGGATCGGGCTGCCCCCGTCCGCGGCGGCCTCGCCGACGGCGACCAGCCGCGCCGAACCGCGCAGCACGAGATGCATGCGGCCGATCAGGAGTAGCCCGTTGCGCGGTCCGAGATCGCCCCTCGCCCCGCGCGTGCCCGCTTGCGCGGAGCCCAGCCGGAAGCATCCCGCGCCGAGATCGAGCACCTGGGGGTCACCCGCATCGCCATCGGGCTGCGCGTCGATCCAGCGCTGCAGCCGCGCGGTCACATCGACCGAACAATCCCGCGGTATGCCGCCCGGCACCTGCGCGACCGCACGCGTCGTCGCACTCGCGGGCTCGCCACCGGCCCAAATCCCCGCGCGCACCACCGGCCACGTCGCGACCACGAGGATGGCCAACGCGAGCCCGGCCAGCCAGGCGAGGTTGCGACGGCCCACCCGACCAGCATCCCTGATCGGGCCCGGTCGCGGCCTCGGGCGGGCGCCATTCGCCGCAGCGCCGGACCCGCCGGGCGCGCCACGAGCGGCAACGGTTGCCCTCCGGCGCGGTTCAGGCCAGGGTGGTGGCGTTCACCCGCAGCCCAAGGAGGAGCCCGTGTCCGAGGAGAGCCTGTCCCACGAGCACCGCACATTCCCGCCGGACCCCGCCTTCACGGCCCAGGCGAACGGCACCGCGCAGATGTATGCCGACGCCGACGCCGACCCGGAAGCCTTCTGGGCCCAGCAGGCGCGCGAGCGGATCACGTGGGCCAAAGACTTCGACGCCACGCTGGACTGGTCCGACGCCCCGTTCGCGAAGTGGTTCGTCGGGGGCGAGTTGAACGCGGCATACAACTGCGTCGATCGGCACGTCGAGGCCGGCAAGGGCGAGAAGGTAGCCATTCATTTCGAGGGAGAGCCGGGTGACACCCGCACGATCACGTATGCCGAGTTGCAGCGGGAGGTGTGCAAGGCCGCCAACGCGCTGGAGTCGCTCGGCCTGACCGCGGGCGACACGGTCGCGATCTATCTGCCGATGATCCCCGAGGCGGCGATCGCCATGCTCGCCTGCGCCCGGATCGGCGCGCCGCACTCCGTCGTCTTCGGCGGGTTTTCCGCCGAGGCCCTCAACACGCGGATCAACGACGCGTCCTGCAAGCTGGTCATCACCTCCGACGGCGGCTATCGCCGCGGCGCACCGAGCGCCCTGAAACCTGCCGTCGATGCCGCCCTCGAGCACGCCGAGACCACCGTCGAAAAGGTCCTCGTCGTCCGGCGGACCGGCCAGGAGACCCCGTGGACCGAGGAGCGCGACCTGTGGTGGGACGACGTGGTCGGCCCGGCCAGCGAGCAGCACGAGGCACCCCCGCATGACAGCGAGCATCCGCTGTTCATCCTCTACACCTCGGGAACGACGGGCAAGCCCAAGGGGATCTTCCACACGACCGGCGGCTATCTCACCCAGTGCGCCTACACCAACGCGATCGTTCACGACGTCCACCCGGACACCGATGTCTACTGGTGCACCGCCGACATCGGCTGGGTGACCGGCCACTCCTACATCGTCTACGGGCCGATGGCCAATGGCGCCACCCAAGTGATGTATGAGGGCACCCCGGACACCCCGCACCAGGGCCGCTGGTGGGAGCTGATCGAGAAGTACGGGGTGTCGGTCCTCTACACCGCCCCGACAGCGGTGCGCACCTTCATGAAATGGGGCCACGAGATCCCGCAGAAGTTCGACATGTCCTCGCTGCGGGTCCTCGGCTCGGTCGGCGAGCCGATCAACCCCGAGGCGTGGTTGTGGTATCGCAAGTACATCGGCGGCGACCGCTGCCCGATCGTCGACACCTGGTGGCAGACCGAGACCGGCGCGATCATGATCAGCCCGCTCCCGGGCGTCACCACGCTGGAGCCCGGGTCGGCGCAAAAGCCGATCCCGGGAATCAGCGCCGAGATCCTCGACGACGAGGGCCACCCGTTCACCGAGGCCGACAAGGTCGGCTACCTGGTGCTGACCAAGCCGTGGCCGGCGATGCTGCGCGGCATTTGGGGTGACCCGCAGCGCTACCGGGATACCTACTGGAGCCGCTTCGGCCCGGAGTACTACTTCGCCGGTGACGGCGCGAAGTATGACGCCGACGGCAATATCTGGCTGCTCGGCCGCGTGGATGACGTCATGAACGTCTCCGGGCACCGGCTCTCGACGGCGGAGATCGAGTCGGCGCTGGTCTCCCACCCGCACGTCGCCGAGGCGGCCGTCGTCGGTGCGAGCGACGAGACGACGGGTCAGGCGGTGGTCGCCTTCGTCATCCTGCGCGCGGGAAGCGGGCATGAGAGCGACGACAACTCCGACATCGTCACCGCGCTGCGCAACCACGTGGCCAAGGAGATCGGCCCGATCGCCAAGCCGCGCACCATCCTTGTGGTCACCGAGTTGCCCAAGACCCGCTCGGGCAAGATCATGCGGCGGCTGCTCAAGGATGTCGCCGAGAACCGCGAGATCGGTGACGTCACCACGCTCGCCGACTCCTCGGTCATGGGGCTGATCAAGGACGGCCTCGGCTCCGGCGGCAACTGACCGACCGAGCCCGGAGCTGGACATTTTGCCCAGCTCCGGGCCGCGACAACCACGCAGTTCTGGCCCGTGTGCCCAGTGCGGCCATACACACTAGCCAACGAGCGCCATCGCCTGTTTCAGTGGCCACCCACAGGTGACCGCGTTCACGACGCCGTCAACGGATCAGGAGGTGACTCGGATGTTCGAGGAAGGCCAGCTCTATTCGCCGGTGACCCAGCACGCCGACGGGCGAGTCGAGGTCCATCTCGGCGCCGACCACCCCGGGGTCACCGACCCGGTCTATCGCGCCCGGCGTGAGCAGATCGCCGCGGCCGCGATCGCGGCCGGCGGGGCGACGCCGCCGCGGATCGACTACACCGACGCCGAGCACGAGGTATGGCGCATCGCCTGCGCCGAACTCGCCCCCAAACACGCCCGGTCTGCGCACAGCGAATACCGCTGCGCCAAGGCCGCGCTCGACCTGCCGACCGACCGGATCCCGCAGCTGACCGAGGTCGGCGACCGGCTGCGGCCGTTGACCGGGTGGACCTATGTCGCCGCGCCCGGGCTGGTCGCCCTGCGCGAGTTCTATGGCGCACTCGGGCGGCGGGTCTTCCACTCGACGCAATACCTGCGCCATCCCTCCCAGCCGCTCTACACCCCCGAGCCGGACGTCATCCACGAGGTCGTCGGCCACGCCAATCAGCTGGCCAGCCCGCGGTTCGCGCGGCTGACCGCGGCCGCCGGGCGGGCCACCCGGCGCGTGGAAACCGACCTCGCCGTCAAGGCGATCGCCGATGTCTTCTGGTTCACGATGGAGTTCGGCGTCATGCGCGAGCGGGGCGACATCCGGGCCTACGGCGCGGGCATCTTGTCCAGCTTCGGCGAGATGGATGCTTACCGGCACATGGAGTTCCGCCCGCTCGACCTGGCGGCGATGGCGACCATCCCCTATGACATCACCACGTATCAGCCGGTGCTCTTTTGCGCCGAATCGCTCGCCGAACTCGAGAACGTCGTCGGCGGCTTCTTCGACACCGTCGACGACGAATCCGCTGCCAGCCTGGTGCGTGAACGCGCGCACGCCTGAGCCGAAGCGCGCACGCCTGAGCCGAAAGAGTTTGGTGACTAAGCGGCGGATGATCGGCCCGGCCGGGTCGAGAGGAGCGTGTCGGCACCTTTCTCGCGATAACCGCGCCGACCGGGTCCTCTCGACCCGCGGGACTGGTCAGCGACGGGCTGGCGTTGGCGCGGGCACAGCGGCCCACTGAGCCGAAGCGGGGACGGGCGATCCTGGTCAGCCGGGGAACAGCCCGGGCCGTGGGCCCCGGTGCCGCCGCGCGTGCCCACTCGGATCCTCCGCGTCATCATCTCCGGCGACACCGAGCAGGACCCGGGAGAGCCGCTCACCGTCGGCGAGGATGCCGTCGGTCGCCGTGACCAGGTGATCGTCGTCCGGTCCCACACCATCGTGCGCAGCGAACAGCACCGCCCGGCGGATCAGCTCCTTGCTGAACGAGGCGGTCGTGCCCTCGGTGCGGCGCGCGGTCGCGGTGAGGATCGCATCGCTGAACGCGCCGTCCGGTGCATAGAGCCGCAGCAGCGCCAGCCGGCCGGCCTCGTCGGGCAGCGGGATCTCGACGGCCAGGTCGACCCGGCCGGGCCGCTGCGCCAAGGCCCGCTCCATCGCCTCGACCCGGTTGGTCGTCAGCAAGAAGGTGACGTCGGCGTCGGCGTCCAGCCCGTCCATCGCGTCGAGGACCTCGAAGAGCAGCGGCTTGGCGCCATAGTTGATGTCCCGGTCCTCGGCGATCAGGTCGCAGTCCTCGAGGACCACGATCGCCGGCTGCATCGCCCGCGCGATCTTGGCGGCCAGCCCGACATAGCGCAGGGTGTCCCCCGCCAGCAAGACGACCGTATGCCGCGGCGTCGTGCTCAGCAGATAACGCACGGTGTGGGTCTTGCCCGAGCCGGGCGGCCCGAACAGCAGCACGCCCCGTTTGAGGTGCTGGCCGTGCTTCCGCAGCTCCTCGGCGTGCTCGGCGATGCCGACGACGTGCCCCTCAACCTGCCCCAGGACCCCGTCGGGGAGGATGACCTGGTCGGCCGACAACTGCGGCCTGGGCACGAAGGTCAGCCCCTCCTCGGACATCTCGTATCCCGAGGAGGCGAGCGAGACCACCTGGCCACGCAGCACGCTGCGCCGCAGCGAGGTCTCCCGCAACTCCTCCAGCAGCCGGGCCGAGACCTCCCGGTCCGGACACAGCACTTCCAGCAGGGCCTGGCCGCGGCCGCGGTGGGGGTTGGCCTTGCGGTGCAGGAGTGCGACGGGCGTGTCGGCATACCGGAAAAGGCGCACGCCGCAGGCGATCGCGGCCCGCTCGCTGTCGGGGCCAGTCGCGACATTGGCGTAGTCGACCTGGGCGAGCGGCAGCGGCGCGCCGTGCCCGACGCCGGGTGGCTGGATCATGTCGGGGAGGTTGAAGTGATAGCGGGCCTCGCCGCCGCCGACACCGACGGATCTATGGAGCCGATCGCGGCTGGCGATGTCTTCGGCGGCGATGTCGAAGTCGACAAACCGATGGTTGGGGATCTCCTCGCTGAGGACGGCCATCTCGTGGGCCGGGCCGCCCAGATGCTCGCTCAGCTCATCGGCGAGCAGCCATCCGGAGCCGACCGGCTGATAGCGGCCGACAACCTCCAGGAGACGATGCAACTGGGCGAGGATCTCCCCAGCCGCCTCCTGCGGGCCCACGCCGGCGGTGTCATCTGTGGTCACGGCCCAACTCTAAGCTTCGGTGCGACAACCCACTCCTTGTTCGACGTCAGCTAAAGGTTTAATCGCCGAGGCCGCGCAGGGCGAAGACCACCCACGCGGCGGTCACTGTGACTAGCACCAGGCTCAAGGCACGCGAGACGCCGACGAGATCCGCGCCGCCGGCGCGGTAGAGCCGCTCAGCGAGGACGAGGCTGAGGACGAAGACGAGCGCGAGCGGCCAGCGCCGGGCGCGAGGTGCGGGCCCGATCGCCAGCGGGGCAAGGGTGCCGGTTGGGTTCGCCATACGGCACATCCTGGCGCGGTCGGCTGCACCCCCTCTGGGTCTTGGCTGACAATTCCCTGGGAGTGGTGGCTGGTAGAATAGGGGTGCTTAACGCAACTGGTGCGCCGGGAAGTCTGGTCGGCAATCGACACTGTCTCGACCCGAAGGCGCTCATATGGCTTCCTCACCGCTGCACAAGCTCATTCTCACCCGACCCTCCTGGCCCGAGGCCAGCGCCGTCCGCGCCGCGTTGCGGACGGAGACGGTCGGCGGGGCGCTGCTGCTCGCGGCCGCCCTCGGCGCGCTGCTCTGGGCGAACAGCCCGTGGCACGAGGCGTACACAGCCGTTCGCGACACCGAGATCGGGATCGACTGGGGCCACCTCAACCTCTCCCTCGGCCACTGGGCCGCCGACGGCGCACTGGCTATCTTCTTCTTCGTCGCCGGCCTTGAGCTCAAGCGGGAACTTCTCGTCGGCGATCTGCGCGATCCGGCCAAGGCCGCCGTGCCGGTCGTAGCAGCCGCGTGCGGCGTCGTGGTGCCGGCGCTGGTGTTCGCCGGGGTCGTGCTCGCGCTGGGGGGCGATGCCGCTGCCCTGCGAGGATGGGCGGTGCCCACGGCCACCGACATCGCGTTCGCGCTCGCCGTGCTCGCCGTTCTCGGGTCCTTCCTCCCGGACGCACTGCGCGCCTTCCTGCTCACGCTCGCCGTCGTCGACGACGTCATCGCGATCACGATCATCGCGCTGTTCTACACGGCCGATCTGCAGCTCGCCCCGCTGCTGGCGGCCGCGGTCCCCCTGCTCGCGTTCGCCGTGTTGACCCAACGCCGGATGACGCACTGGTTCCTCCTGCTTCCGCTAGCGGGTGCCACATGGGGGCTGATCCATGCCTCCGGCGTGCACGCGACCGTGGCGGGAGTCCTGCTCGGGCTCGTCGTTCCGGTCAAACCACGGCACTCGGTGCCGGCCTGGAGCCGGCACGACGGCCGGACCGATGTCGCTCACCGGTTCGAACACCGGCTGCGGCCGCTATCGGCCGGCGTCGCGGTCCCCGTCTTTGCCTTTTTCGCGGCCGGCGTCCGCGTCGTCGGCGGCGGTTTCGCGGCTGCGCTGGGCGACCCCGTCGTCCTCGGGATCGTCGCCGGTCTCGTTGTCGGGAAGATCATCGGAGTGTTCGGCGGCACCTATCTGCTCGCCCGCTGCACGCGCGCCGAACTCGACGCCGACCTGGGCTGGATCGACGTCGCCGGGCTGGCGGCGTTGACCGGTATCGGGTTCACGGTCTCCCTGCTGGTCGGCGAGCTGGCCTTCGGCGCCGGCAGCGAGCGCGATGGCCACGCCAAGGTGGCCGTGCTGCTCGGCTCGCTGCTCGCCGCCGCCGTGGCCGCGATCGTGCTGCGTCGGCGCAACGCGCACTATCGGAGGCTCCGCCAGGACGAGATCCGCGAGAGCGACGCCGACGGGGTTCCCGACTGCTATCGGGCGACGCCCGCGCCGGAGCCGCTATCGTGAACGACGTGGCAACCACCCCAGCCCAGGATGAGCGCACGATCGGTCAACTCGTCGCCGACGCCTCGCACGATATGTCGACGATCGTCCGCAACGAGATCGCCCTCGCCAAGGCCGAGGTCACCGGTGGCGTCAAGGTGGCCGGCAAGGGCGTCGGTTTGCTCAGTGGTGCCGGATTCGTCGCCCTGCTCGGCCTGATCTTCCTGTTCGAGACCCTCGGCTTCGTGCTCGCCATCTGGCTGCCCATCTCAGCGGCCTTCGGCATCGTCACCGCGCTGCTCTTCATCGTC
This sequence comes from Nostocoides sp., assembly GCF_037045025.1. Classification (GTDB taxonomy): domain Bacteria; phylum Actinomycetota; class Actinomycetes; order Actinomycetales; family Dermatophilaceae; genus Nostocoides_A. Next base: position 170,912 of record NZ_JBAOHM010000003.1, read on the forward strand.
GCCGCGATCCTCGGCCTGATGGGCAAGAAGGCGGTCACCTCGGCCAAGCCCAAGCCGGAGAAGGCCATCACCGAGGCCCAAAAGACGATCGCCGCGGTCAAGTCCGCCGCCTGAGCCCGAGAGTCCCTCGGTGGAGGAGGCGGACCGGGCCGATGGCCCGTGGGAGCACCGGCTGCTCGCCGCCAACGGCGCCCGATTCCATCTCGCGGTCGCCGGATCGGGGCGGCCGGTCGTCCTGGTCCACGGGTTCCCCGGCTATTGGTGGACCTGGCGGGAGGTGCTGCCCGCTTTGGCCGAGGCCGGCTTCCGGGCGATCGCCGTTGACGTGCGGGGGTTCGGCGGCTCGGACAAACCGCCTGGCGGCTATGACCTCGGCACGGCGGTGGCCGACCTGGCCGGGATCACCCGCAGCCTCGGCGAGGAACGCGCGGTCTTCGTCGGTCACGGCCTGGGCGCCTGGACGGTGCGCCATCTCGGGGTTTTCGCCCCCGCCGTTGCCGCCGCGATCGCCCTCGTCTCGCCGCCCTCACCGAGTCGCCTGCACCCGTATGCCGCGCCCGGCCCCCATCTCGGTGTGCGCCGTTACGAACGCGCGCTGCAGCTGTCGCCGGGCCGGGAGCCCGGCAGCGGACCCTCCCTGGAGAGCGAGGTCGAGCGGGTCCTGCGTGTGGGGTCGGCGAGCACGGACTGGATCACGCCGGAGGTGATCGCCCGGCATACCGCCGCCGTGAATCAACCCTTCGTCGCGCACGCGCGCAAGGAGTGCTTCGACCGGCTGCGGCCGGGCGCGAGCGAGCGGCGTGCGATCCGCGCGCGGCCGACGATCGCCGTCCCGCTGCTGCTTGCCCACGGCGCCCGGGACCCGGTCGTGCCCCTGCCGCAGGCGTTGGGCGTCACCAGCGCCGCCGTCGGCCCCATCCGGGTCGAGATCATCCCCGACGCCGGCCACTTCGTCCCCGAGGAGGCTCCCGGCGCCCTCTCCCGGGCCCTGATCGACTGGCTCGGCCACGCCGACTGATCCGAACCAGGCGCCGAGGTCTGCTTTTTTTGCCGAAGTCGGATGACTGATCGTACGACCTCGGCAAACAGCGCAGACCTCGGCGGGATTTCTGAGGGCCGCGCACTCGGCGAGGTTTTTAAGGGCCGCGCTACTGGCGCCGGGAGCGGTCGCGCAGGGCGGCGGTGAGCATCTCCTGCGGCAGCGGGCGCGTGAGCGACTCGTCCCAGGGGCGGGACAGCTCGGCCAGGTCGAGCACCGCCTCCAGCAGCTTCGCGGTGAACCCCCAGACAAAGAGACCGTCGACATCGAATCCTGGGCCGCGATAACCGCTCGGCCCGATGACCGTGAACCGCCGGGCGGGGTCGACCAGCTCGTCAACGCGGGCGCGCACCACCCGGGCGACCTCGAGGTGGCTGGCGATGTCGGGCGTGCACGGATGCCGCCACCAGGCGAGCACCGGGGTGACGGCATTGCCGCTGGGCTGCAGGAACAGGCCCGGCAGTTCGCCGACCACCTCAACCCCGGACGGCTCGACACCGACCTCCTCCCAGGTCTCCCGCAGCGCGGCCGCGACCGGACCGTCGTCCTCGGGATCGATCCGGCCGCCGGGGAAGGAGACCTGACCGGCATGCGAGCGCAGGTCGTAGCTGCGCTCGGTGAGCAGGACATCCTCGCCACCGCCCGGCGCGCCACCGAAGAGGATGAGGACGGCCGACCGCTTGGCGACCTCGGGGGGCGGGGCAAACATCGCGAAGTATTCCGGGTCCAGCTCGGCCACCCGGTCCGGCAGCGCGGTCAGCCAGGCCGGCGGCGGCCGGTCGTGCTCAGCCATGCCCGGGCTCGGTCGGTATGCCGCCGACCGGCACCGGCAGATCCGGCACCGGCGCGAGTTCAAACTTCAACAGCCGTTTGGCCCGCTCGGGGTCGACCTCACCGATACCGAAGGAGGGACACAGCTTGGCCACCGGGCAGACCCCGCAGGCGGGCCGCTTGGCGTGACAGATGCGCCGCCCGTGAAAGATCAGCACGTGCGACAGCATCGTCCAATCGGTCTTGGGGAAGAGCGCGCCGACGGCGAGTTCGACGGCCACCGGGTCGCTCTCGTCGGTCCAGCCGAAGCGACGCGCGAGCCGCCCGAAGTGGGTGTCCACGGTGATGCCCGGCACCCCGAAGGCGTTGCCCAGCACGACATTAGCCGTCTTGCGGCCGACGCCCGGCAGAGTGACGAGCTGGTCGAGGCGATCGGGGACCTGTCCCCCGAAACCTTCGACAAGCGCCGCACCAAGCTTGATTAACGAGTCGCTCTTGGCGCGGAAGAAGCCGGTCGGGCGGATCAGCTGCTCCAACTCCTCCCGGTCCGCCGCCGCATACGCGGCGGCGGTCGGGTAGCGGGCAAAGAGCGTGGGGGTGACCTTGTTGACGCCGACGTCTGTGGTTTGCGCGGACAGGATCGTGGCGACGAGCAGCTCGAGCGGGTTGGTGAAGTCGAGTTCGCAGTGGGCATACGGATAGTAGGCCGCCAGGATGCGATACATCCGGCGGGCCCGGCGGGTGCGGGCCAGGGTGGTTTCCGTATGCGGCACGGCGCAACTGTATTGCGCCCGCGCCTCGGCCTCATCCGCAGGCCGCGGGCCGAGCGCATCTGGCAGACTACCCCCGTGGATCTCGACGTGCTGCGCCGTTCCCCACTGTTCGCCGGCCTGAACGAGCAGGCGACTCACGATTTGTTGGCCTCGATGGGGCCGCTGCGACTCGAACGTGGAGACGAACTTTTTCACGAGGGCGACCCCGGTGACCGCCTCTATGTCATCACCGAGGGCAAGGTCAAGCTCGGGCGCAGCAGCTCCGACGGCCGCGAGAACCTCCTGGCGATCCTGGGCCCCGGCGAGATGTTCGGCGAACTCAGCCTCTTTGACCCGGGCCCGCGCACGGCGACGGCGACCGCCGTCGCCGAGACCCAGTTGGTCGGCCTGAGCAATGACGCGCTGCACGCCTATCTGACCGACCATCCCAAGGCCGCGCTGACCCTGCTCGCCGCGTTGGCGCGGCGGCTGCGTCGCACCAATGAGAGCGTCGCCGACTTGGTCTTCACCGATGTCCCCGGCCGGGTGGCCAAGGCGCTGCTGGAGCTGTCCGGTCGCTTCGGCCGGCCGGTGGAGGAGGGGGTCATGGTCGCCCACGACCTGACCCAGGAGGAGTTGGCCCAACTCGTCGGCGCCTCCCGCGAGACCGTCAACAAGGCGCTGGCCGACTTCGCCACCCGCGGCTGGATCAAGCTGGAGGCCCGGGCGGTGTTGCTGCTCGACCTCGACCGGCTCAAGCGCCGCGCTCGGTGAACTCCCCGCGCTCGCGCAGATAGAGCAACTGCGCGGCGATGCTCATCCGCGCCGCCGGCCAGACCGACTCGGGCACATCGGCATACACCTGCCGCAGGACGCTCTCGACGTCGTTGGCCCCGGCGCTCAGCGCCGCACGGACCTGATCGAGCCGCTCGCGCCGGTGCACGCGGTAGTAGGCGACCATCCCGCTCGCGTCCTCGATGAGCGGGCCGTGCCCGGGATAGATCCGCACGACGTCGCCGCCACCGATCAGGTCGCGGATCCGGTCCAGCGATTCGAGGTATGCCGCCAACTCGCCGTCCGGGTGCGCCACCACCGTCGTGCCGCGCCCGAGCACGGTGTCGCCGGTGAGCAGCGCCCGATCGGCGGCCAGGACCAGGCTCACCGAGTCGGCGGTGTGCCCGGGGGTCGCCTCGATGCGGACCTCCAGCGCGCCGGCGCGCACCACATCGCCGTGACCGAGGTCGTCGTGGCCGGGCCCGACCGCGCGCACTCGTGCGCCGGTCCGCTCGGCGAGCACGGGTGCCCCCTCCGAGTGGTCGAGGTGGGCGTGGGTGAGCACGATCGTCGACACGCGCGCCCCGCGCTCGGCCACGTGCTCGACGATCGCCGTCAGATGGCCGACGTCGTCCGGTCCGGGGTCGATGACCACCGCCTCGGTCGAGCCCGGCTCCAGCAGCACCCAGGTGTTGGTGCCGTCGAGCGTCATCGGACCCGGGTTGGGCGCGAGCAGGCAATGCGCGCGGGCGCTGGCCGGCCCGCTGGCCCACAGCTGCGGGACCGGCGGCTGCGGCGTGGGCGTGTTCACGGCAGCTCCGCCCGCATCGCCCAGCCGTCCGGCGTGCGCACCAGGACCGGCGCGACGAGGGGGACGGTGACCCGGTGGGCCACGACCTGTTCCGCACAGGACGCCGACGCCAGGCGTTCGAGGCAGGCCATCGTCGGCGGCATGAGCAGCCCCGCCGGGTGGGCGAGGACCTCCGAGGGCAGGACCCAGTCGGCGTGCTCGGCCTCGCTGGTCTCGGCATCGGCCACTTGGCCCGGCGGAACCAGAGCCGAAAAGAAATAGGTGTCGTAGCGGCGCGGTTCGAACCCGGGCGTGAGCCAGTGCGCCAGGAAGCCGAGCAGATCGGTGCGGGCCACCAACCCGAGTTCGGTCAGGATCTGGGCCAGCGTCACCCGCCGGTCGAGCAGCCGCCGACGGGCGGAGCCGAGCACGTCCGGGTCGGTCGCCGCACCACCCGCCGGGGGCGTCGCCAACAAGACCCCCGCCTCCTCGAAGAGCTCCCGGATCGCCGCGGCGACCAGGGCGTGGGCACGCTCCGGCGAGGTGTCGAGGATCTGCGCCCACTCCACCTCCGACGGCCCGGACCACGGGAGCCGGTCGGCATCGCCGGCGTCCAGGCCACCCCCAGGGAAGACATAACGGTTCGGGGCGAAGGCCATCGTGCCGACCCGCCGCTGGAGGAAGACCTCGACGCCGGCCGCGCCGTCGCGGACAAGGATAACCGTGGCGGCGGTCTTGGGAGCCACCGGATCCCAGGGGTTGGCCGACCACCGCTCGAAGATCTCGGTCGGCTGGTCGGTGCCGCGCATGTGGAAGTCGCGAAGCGGCATACAAAGGGCTCCTCTCAGCGGATGGCGACGACCATCTCGACCTCGACCGGGGCATCCAGCGGCAGCGCGACGACGCCGACCGCGGAGCGGGCGTGCCGGCCGGCGTCGCCGAAGGCGGCGGCGAGCAACTCACTGGCGCCGTTGACGACCCCCGGCTGCCCGCTGAAGGCGGGATCGCTGGCGACGAAGCCGACGACCTTGACAACGTGGGTGACCCGGTCGAGGTCGCCGACGACCGACTTGACTGCGGCAATCGCGTTGAGCGCGCAATTCCTGGCCAGCTGCGTGGCGGTGGCCGGGTCGACCAGGCCCTCGCCCTCGCCGACCTTGCCGGTCGCCGGCAGCTGCCCGGCGACCATCGGCAGCTGACCGGACACATAGACCAGCCCGCCGCACTCCACCGCCGGCACGTATGCCGCCACCGGCGGCACGACGTCGGGAACGCTCAGCCCGAGCTCGCCCAGGCGATCTTCGGCGCGGCTCATCTCACGCCTTCGGGCGTTTGAAGTAGGCGACCAGGCTCTGGCCGTCGGGCCCGGGGATCACCGTGACCAGCTCCCAGCCGTCGCTGCCGAAGTTATCGAGGATCTGTTTGGTGTTGTGCACCAGGAGCGGCGCGGTGAGGTACTCCCATGTGGTCATGCTCACGGACCTTATCGCCCGTGCGGGTTGTGCGGCTCGTAGGGTGATCGGGTGACCAGCTCCGCCACCCGCACCTCCCGGGGCGTTCGCCTGCACGTTGTCACCGGCAAGGGCGGCACCGGCAAGACCACGGTGGCCGCGGCGTTGGCGATCGCGCTGGCCCGGGACGGCAAGAAGGTGCTGCTCGCCGAGGTCGAAGACCGCCAGGGGATCAGCCAGCTCTTCGACATCAGCCCGCTTGGGATCGAGGAGGTGCAGATCTTCGCCGATCCGTCCGGCGGCAGCCTGTGGGGGTTGTCGGTCGAGCCCAAGGCCGCGCTGATGGAATACCTGCACAAGTTCTACAAACTCGGGCGGGCCGGGTCGCTGCTGGAGCGGGCCGGCGCCGTCGATTTCGCGACGACGATCGCGCCGGGTCTGCGCGATGTGCTGCTCATCGGCAAGGTGTATGAGGCGGTCGGCCGCACCGAGGGCCGCGGCAAGCGGTGCACGTATGACGCGGTCATCCTTGATGCCCCGCCCACCGGGCGCGTCGTGCGCTTCCTCGGCGTCAACGACGAGCTGGCGCAGGTGGCGCGGGTCGGGCCGATCCGGGCCCAGGCGGACTCGATCACCAGCCTGCTGCAAAGCCGGGTCACGGTCGTCCACCTCGTCACGTTGCTTGAGGAAATGCCGGTTCAAGAGTGCATCGACGCGGTTCGGGACATCGGCGCGGTCGGGCTGAACGTCGGCGGGATCGTCGTCAACCAGGTCCGCGACCCGGTGCTATCCGAGGAGGACCTGGACACCATCGCCGCGGGCGTGACCCCCGAGCTGGTCGCCAAGGTGGCCGGCGACCTGGCCGCCGGCGGCGTCCCCCAGCCCGAGCGGAACGCCCCCGTGCTGCTGCGCGAGGCGAGCGAACACATCGACCGGCTGGACCTGCAGTCCGAGCAGGACCAGCGAATCCGGGCGCTGGGACGCGCGGTCTACTACTTGCCCGCGCTCGCCGACGGGCTCGAAACCGGCGGCATCGGCGTGCTGGCCGACGAGCTGCGCGCCCAGGAGATGATCTGATGCCCCCCGCTGCCCGGGCCGAACTCGACGTCGACGCGCTGCTCGCAGACCCGGCGATCCGAATCGTCGTCTGCTGCGGCGCCGGTGGCGTCGGCAAGACGACGACCGCCGCCGCGCTCGGCGTGCGCGCGGCGGAGCAGGGACGCCGGGCCGTGGTTTTGACGATCGATCCGGCCCGCCGGCTCGCCCAGTCGCTCGGCCTGACCCTGCTGGACAACATCCCGCGGCCGGTGGCCGGCATCGACACCGCGGCGGGCGGCTCGCTGGACGCGATGATGCTCGACATGAAGCGGACCTTCGACGAGGTCGTCGAAGCCCACGCCAGCCCGGAGAAGGCCGCGGCGATCCTCGCCAACCCGTTCTATGTCGCGGTCTCCAGCTCGTTCGCCGGAACCCAGGAATACATGGCGATGGAAAAGCTCGGGCAGTTGCGCGCCCAGAGCGCGCGGGACGGGTCGTGGGACCTCATCGTCGTCGACACTCCCCCCTCCCGGTCGGCCCTCGACTTCCTCGACGCGCCCAAGCGGCTCGGCTCCTTCCTCGACGGGCGCTTCATCCGGTTGTTGATGGCGCCGGCCAAGGCGGGCGGCAAGGCCTACCTCAAGGCCGTGACCGCCGGGATGAATCTGACGATCGGGGTGATGACCAAGCTGCTCGGCGGCGACCTGCTGCGCGATGCCCAGACCTTCGTCGCCGCTCTCGACACGATGTTCGGCGGCTTCCGCGAGCGGGCCGACCAGACCTATGCGCTGCTGCAGAATCCCGAGACGGCCTTCCTCGTGGTCGCCGCCCCCCAGCGGGATGCACTGCGGGAGGCGAGCTTCTTCGTCGAGCGGCTGGCGCTGGAGTCGATGCCGCTGGCCGGTGTCGTGTTCAACCGGGTGCAACAGCGCGGCGGCACCCTGGAGCGGGGCCGCGCCGAGGATGCGGCCGACCGGCTGCAGGAGGAACCCCGGCGCGCGACGACGGCGGCGCTGCTGCGGCTGCACGCCGACCTGGCCGCGACCGCCGCGCTTCACCGCGGGCATATCGGCCGGTTCACCACCGCGCACCCCGGCATCCCGACGGTCGAGGTCCCGGCCGCCGCCTTGGACATCCACGACCTGGACGGCCTGCGCTCGGTCGGTGCCGCCCTGAGCGGGTGAATATGCGGGTTTACGGGGGCGGCTCAGCGAGGGGCGGCTCGCGGCTCAGGCTGAACGGGTGGCTGGCGTTTGCTGGGCGAGGAGCTGGCGGCCGATCTCGGCCCGCCAGGAGCGGACGTTGGGGTGCTGGTTGAGCAGTGCTCGGCGTTCCCGCTCGGTCATTCCGCCCCACACCCCGAACTCGGTCCGGTTATCGAGTGCGTCGGCGAGGCACTGCAGGCGGACGGGGCAGGAGCGGCATACGAGCCGGGCTTGGCGTTGCGCGCGCCCGCGGACGAAGAGCGCGTCCGGGTCCTCGGAGACGCAGGCGCCTTGCGCCGCCCAATTGGTGTCATCCGGCGCGAGCACGCGCAGCGCGCGGGCGGGCGAGGGAGTAATCGTGTGCGTCACATCCCTAAAGAGCGGGTTCGGACACCGCTGATACCAGCGTGGCCAGCGCCTTCTCGGCCGCGTCGTGCGGTGACGCTCAGGACCCCGGGTTACCCTGACCCCCATGCGTGCTCGCCCTGATCGCGCCTCGATGCCCCACCTGCTGTCGCTGCTGGCCGCCTTTGTCGCGGTCAGCGTGGCGCTTGGGGTGGTCGCGGCCGGCATCTTCATCCCCGCGGTCGGGGCTTTTGGCAAGTTGTCCAACACGACGATCGACTCCTTCGAGAGCATTCCCGACGACCTCGGCAAGGTCACTCTCGCCCAGCAGTCCCGCATTTACGATGCTGGAAACAACGTCATCGCCACGCCTTATGACCAAAACCGGATCATCGTCACGCTGAAGAATGTCGCGCCGATCATGCGGAAGGCGCAGGTTGCGATCGAGGACAGCCGGTTTTACGAGCACGGCGCGCTTGACGTGCGCGGCACGATGCGGGCCTTGATCAACAATGCCTCCGAGAAGGCCACCCAGGGCGGATCGTCGCTGACCCAGCAATACGTCAAGCTCACCCTGCAGGAGGAGGCACTCGCCCGCGGCGACGAGACGGCCGCACGGGAGGCGGTGAGCGTCAACTACGCCCGCAAGCTGCGGGAGATGCGCCTGGCCATGCACGTCGAAGAGACGATGACCAAGAACCAGATCCTGCAGGGCTATCTCAACCTGGCCTACTACGGGGATCTCGCCTATGGCATCGAGGCCGCGGCCCACCACTACTTCGACGTCTCGGCCAAGGAGCTCAACCTCAGCCAGGCGGCCACCCTCGCCGGTGTCGTGCAGAGCCCGGGCACCAGCGACCCGCACAATTTCCCGGAGGTCGCCGAATACCGCCGCAATGTCGTGCTCGACCGGATGGTGCGCGTCGGTGTCATCACCGCCAAGGAAGCCGCCGCGGCAAAGAAGCCGTCGGTCCGTTCCATGCTCCGGATCCGGGACGACACGGGGGGCACGTGCGCCAAGTCCTCGCAGCCGTTCTTCTGCCAGTACGTCATGGACTACATGCTGAGCCTGCCGAGCCTGGGCGAGAATAAGGCCGAGCGGCTGATCAAGATCAACCGTTATGGGCTGAAGATCAAGACGACCCTGCGCTCGGACTGGCAGCGCCAGATCTATCGTCAGCTCACCTCGTTGGTCCCCAATGGCGACCCCAGTGGGGTGGGGGCCGGCGCGGCCGTCGTCGAGCCGGGCACCGGCAAGCTGCTCGCGATGGTGCAAACGTCCCAATTCGACGTCACCGGCAAGAAGTCGACGACCGCGCGGACCTCGCAGAGCTGGATCGTGCCGATCAAATACGGCGGCACCCGCGGCTTCCCGATCGGCTCGACCGCGAAGATCTACACGATCGTGACCGCGTTGGAGAAGGGCTGGCCGGTCGAAGGCATGATCTCCGCCCCACCCGCCGGCCCCTCGTTGGGCCAGGGGCACGTCTTCCCGACCTGGGGATACAAGGACGAGTGCATGAGTCCGAAGCCGTGGGAGGTGCGCAACGACTTCCTCACGAAGGAGACGGCGATGACCTTCCGGTATGCGACGGCCAACTCGATCAACACCGCGTTCGCGGCGGCGATGATCAGCCTCGGTGGCTGTGAGGTCCGCAAGACGATGACCAAGATGGGCCTGCTGCAGGGCAATGGCGAGCAGATCACGACCAACCCGTCCGACCTCGTGCTCGGCTCCGGGTCGGTGCCGCCGCTGACGATGGCGAACTCGATCGCCACGCTCGCGGCCGACGGCAAATACTGCCCGGTCAGCCCGATCGTCTCCATCGAGGGTAGGGGCAAGACCTACAAGCTGCCGGCGAACAAGTGCAAACAGGTGATCAGCGCCGAGGTCGCGCGCGGGACCACCGAGCTGCTGCGCGGGGTGCTGACCAACGGCACCGGCACTCGAGCTCGTAACTTCTTCGCCCGCCCGGCCGCCGGCAAGACCGGAACCCACGAGGACCACATGCAGTCCTGGTTCGTCGGCTACACCCCGCAGCTGGCTACCGCCGTGTGGGTGGGGACGCCGATCACCTCCTTCCCGATGGAGGGCTGGCGGGCCTGCATCGGCGGCCGGTGCTACACCAAGGTCTTCGGCGGCGACATTGCCGCGCCGCTGTGGGGACAGATCATGAACTATATCTCGGCGAACCTGCCGTGGGCTGACTTCCCCCGGCCGAGCTATGCCACGCTCTATGGCAACCAGGTGGCCCTGCCCAGCGTGATCGGGATGAGCGCCGACGCGGCGATCGCCACGCTGCGGGCGGCCGGCTTCGATGCGGTCGTGCAAGGGACGCAGAACAGCACGATGGCCGCCGGGCTGGTCGTGGCGACGGCACCATCGGGCACCGCGGCGCAGGGCACGACCGTCGGGCTCTATACCTCGACCGGATTCGTCCCGCCGCCGCCGACGGTCGACAAGCCCCCAGCCAACACGAGCACGCCGCCGCCGAGCAGCACCCCACCGGGCAATGGCCCCAGCACGCCCCCGGGGAACACCAGCACTAAACCCGGGGGAACCGAGACGATCGACACGCCACCGCCGAACCATCGGACACCGGGTAGCCAGTCCACTCCCCCGCCCGGCTGATGCGGCGGCGGCGCCGTAACCTCGAGGTCGCCTAGCCCGACAGCTTCGCGCGCACGAGCGCAGCCACCCGGCCGCCCTCGGCCCGCCCGGCCACCTTGGCTGTGACCGCCTTCATGACCTGGCCCATCTGCGCCATCCCGGTTGCCCCGGTCGCGGCGATCGCCTCGTCAACGAGCGCCGCGATGGCGGCGTCATCGAGCTGGGCCGGCAGATAGCCCTCCAAGACCGCGAGCTCGGCCAACTCCGTGGCCGCCAGCTCGGGCCGCCCCGCGTGCTCGTATGCCGCGGCCGCCTCCCGCCGCTTCTTGGCTTCCTTGGCCAGCACCTGTTGCACCTGCTCCTCGGTGAGCGCGTGCTGCTCGCCGGCGGCTTCCTCGGTGGTGATGGCGGTTAGCGCCATCCGCAGGGTCGCCGCGGTGACCTGGTCCCGGCCGCGGATAGCCTCGGTGAGGTCGGCCTGCAGGCCGGCTTTGGAGATGCTCATGGCGACCATCTTCGCAGGGTGAGGCAACCGGATTTGGCGAGCCAGCGGCATACGGGAAAGCGGGTGAAGTGTGGATCGTCTGGGATAATGGGCGGATGCACCCGATCCTGCCCTCGGCGATGAGTGCCATCGGGCTGGGCGCGGCCGGCGTCGGCTATGCGGCGCTCATCGAGCGCAATCTGTTCACGCTGCGGCGCTTCGAGCTGCCGGTGCTCCCGCCCGGTGCCCGGCCGGTGCGCATCGTGCAGCTGACCGACATGCACCTGGTGCCGTGGCAGCGGCGCAAGGTCACCTGGGTGCGTGAGCTGGCCCGGCTGCAGCCCGACCTGGTCGTCAACACCGGAGACAACATCGCCCACCTCGATGCCGTCCCGGCCGCGCTGCGCGCCCTGGAGCCGCTGATGGAGCTGCCGGGTGTTTTTGCCATGGGCTCCAACGATTATTTCGCGCCGCGGCTGAAGAGCCCGACCCGTTATCTGCGCACCGACCCCCGAGCGCCGATGGAGGACTACACCCGGCTGCCGACCGAGAAGCTGACCGCTGGGTTCACCGAGGCCGGCTGGCGCGACCTCAACAACGCCCGCTCGACAATGTCCCTCTCGGGGCTGCGGGTCGAGTTCGTGGGAGTCGACGACCCGCACCTCGACTACGACCGTTACGACGAGGTGGCCGGCCCGCGCGCGCCCGAGAGCGACGTCTTCCTCGGCGTGATGCACGCGCCCTATACGCGGGTTCTCGACGCGATGGCCCGCGACCGGGTCGATGCGATCATCGCCGGACACACCCACGGCGGCCAGCTCTGCCTGCCGTTCTACGGCGCGCTGGTCACCAACTGCGACCTCGACACCCGCCGCGCCAAAGGCGTCTCGCGCTGGTGGCCGGGAGCGAACGGCATACCGTCGGCGAACGCGCCCGCCGACGCGACCTGGTTGCACGTCTCCGCCGGTCTGGGCACCTCCCCTTATGGCCCTGTGCGCTTCGCCTGCCGCCCCGAGGCCAGCCTGCTGACGCTTCTCCCGCGCCAGGATTAACCGATTTCAGCCGTATGCCGCGGCTGCGTTATCCTGTGGCGTCGCCATCCACTGGGTGGCGACGATCCGTGACCGCGGTCACGGCAGCCACGGGGTGTGGCGCAGCTTGGTAGCGCGCTTCGTTCGGGACGAAGAGGTCGCAGGTTCAAATCCTGTCACCCCGACCAGAAGACTCAAGGGCCCTGACCTGCGGAAACGCGGTCGGGGCCCTTCTGCTTCCCCAGCCTCCGGGCATAAATGGGGCATAAGGGCACCGATCGCGGACAGGTAAGACCCCCGCGAGGCGGCAACCTCCGGGGGTCGGACGACAGCAGTTCGAGGTGCTGACGTGACGTCAATGGTAGCCGTGGACGCTCCGCCCGTGAAGGGCGTTGAGCTCCTGGCCGGTGTGCGTCCTGTGACATTGTGTCGTCGCTTGTGTCGATCTGCCCTGGCGTTGGGCAGGCGGTGGTCCATGGCGTAGCCCTCGACGCTCGACGCGGCGCTGGACAGGGCCTCAGCCGCGACACCAAAACGATCGACGCCCCCGGTGACTGACCTTCAAGACTCTCGAACCGGCGCGGGTCGCCTGCAGTGCGGTTGTGGCCACGCCACCTGCGGGTTAGCGGACAGCCTGCTCCTCAACCGAGGGCAGGCCAGACGGCGTGGGCTGGAATCAACGCGAGGTCGGCTCTTTGGGAGGGATTCCCACACCCATGCCCGTACGGCGACATGAGAATGTCACCCAGCAACCTCAGGAAGTCTGGTGTGATGTACCTAATGGGAAACGGCGTTGAACTCCTCGAGCGCGAGGTCTACACCGAGGCGGAGGCGTCTCGGCTTCTTCGCACGCCTCAAAGCACCCTTCACTACTGGCTCGAAGGTGGACGTCGCGGCAAGAAGACCTACCTGCCAATCATCCGGCCAAACCCAACCGGCAGCCGGACAGTGACTTGGGGAGAGTTTGTCGAGGCCGGCCTCTTGCGGCAGTACCGCAATGAGCGCGTGCCCATGCCGCAGCTGCGTAAGTTTATCGACATCCTCCGAACCGAGCTCGGTGTCACGTACCCGCTCGCCCACGCGCAGCCGTGGACGTCCGGGCGCGAGTTGCTCCGAAACTCGCAGCAGGTCGCTGAGCTAGAGCAAGAGTTCTGGCTCGTCTCCAACGACCAGTTGATGTTGACCTTCCCCGGTGAGGCATTTCTGAATCGGGTGCGATGGGAAGCCCCGGACGGCGTCGTTTCGGGCTTCCGTCCGTCGTCCGAGGAAGGTTCTCCGGTTGTCATCGATCCACTTGTTCGGTTCGGCCGCCCGTCGGTCAATGGGACTAGCACCGCAGCCATCTTCGACGAGATCGAGTCCGGAGCCAGCGTTGCAGAAGCCTCGGCAGACTTCGGGCTCGCCGAGTCTGATGTGCGCTGGGCCTATGCATACGAGGCGACTCAAGCCGCATGACCCAACCACGCCCGGCGGTGGTCCGGTTCTACGTGGATCAGGACTTGCGTGGAGCGGGCATTCTGTTGGGAGGGCTGAGGCATGACCTCACGTATCCGGGAGATGCGGGTGCGCGTGTCCATAAGCGAGCACGACAGCCTTCACCGATTCCTGAAGGCGCCAAAGACATCGACTGGCTGCCGACTGTAGGCCGGGAAGGATGGCTCACCATCTCCCGAGACCGAAACATCCAGGACTCGCTGTCGGAACTGACGGCGGTGCAGGCTCACCTGGTCAAGATGGTGTGCCTGACAGGGGACCTCTCCCGGAACAAGTGGGGGCAGCTCGAGACACTCATGACGTACTGGCATCTCCTGGAACCCTTGGCCGATCGAACGGGGCCGTTCGTCTACAAGTTGTCTAAGCCAGGGGGGTTGCGCGAGGTCGACATCGATAGCGCACTCGACCGCCTCCGCAATGGGCGCCACCGCAAACGGCGCAAGTAGTTAGCGCAGGCGCCTCGACGAGGCGGCAGGGCACTGCCGCCTTCAGCGCCAATCGTCCCAATACGCTTGGGACGATTGGCGGGACGCCCCGGGAACACAGCGCCGCCTACGACTGCGGTAGGCGGCCTCACCGCCGGTCAGCGATGCTGCCCTCGCCGGACCATTGCGCCGACCAGGTCGTTGACGGCTCCCGCCAGCGCCTCAAGGTCTCGGTCGTAGACCCTGCCGGTCTCCACGCGCCGCGTCAGGTCCTGGATAGCCGACACCCAATCGCTCGTCGCCGAGGGCCAGCGGACCGCCTCGACTTCAACCTTGCGCGTGTGGTGCTGAACGACCGTGACCGTCTTGACTCGCTCGATGTCGCGTTCGAAGACCTTGACAGCCGTGAGCCCATCGGCCGCGGCCCGGCGCCGTTCGGAGGCCCGCGTCCGGCAGGTCGAGGAACACCACTTCGGCATGCGTCCGCGGACTTGGACGATGACCGGCCCACCGCACCAGCCACACTCCAAGACCTGCCCAGGCGCCCGGGGGGACTTGCGAGCAACCGCCCGATCGCCTGCCTTCTCGACGGACGATTCCATTCATTCATTACATCACAGCGAAATGACGCTGCTCCGCGAATGCAAGAGGTGTGTCTGACATTGCGTGAGCACGACTCGAGTGTCCGTCGGACAGACGTCACCGTGATCCGCCGAGGCGCGAGTCTCGCTTCTGGAGCACAAGACCGAGTGATTGGCAGCGAACGAAGGAGCGTGATCGAGTTGACCTCACAGCAGGCGGCACGACAGCGGGCACGACGCCGGGCCATAGATCCGGCAATGAGAGCCCGCATCGCCGCAGCGCAGCGAGACCAACGCATCAGTCGACTCGCGACGAAGCTCGCGCTCACTTTGGTTCGTCGCGACGAAGCAATACAACGCTGGGACCGGCGCGCCGGTGACATCCTCATCGCGCTCACTCGCGGCGAGCACCTGACCCTCGACGAGGCCGTCGCCTGGTCACGCATCACCCTTACCAAGCGCGAGGCTCGGCGCATGCGCACCCTGGCCGAACGCCAGACCGGCGAGGCCGACCAGAGCCCAACCAGCTCATAGGGCAGGATCGACCCATGTCGACGTCGATCTACGAGGTGCTGGACGAGCTCGACGGGCAGTCGACATCGAAGGCCGACAAGGGCAGCAAGCTCGAGCGCCTGATGGCCCAGTTCCTGCGCACCGATCCGGTCTACGCCGAGCAGTTCAGCGACGTCTGGCTGTGGCAGGACTGGCCTGGCCGCGGCGGCAAACACGACACGGGCATCGACATCGTCGCCGTCGACCGATTGACCGGCGGCCATGTCGCGATCCAGTGCAAGTTCTTCGACCCGAGGTCGACGATCTCCAAGCCCGACATCGACACTTTCCTCTCCGCCTCGGGCAAGGAGGGCTTCACCCAACGCATCATCGTCTCGACCACGGATAAGTGGAACGCCCACGCCGAGGACGCGATCCAGGGCCAGCAGGTGCCAGTCCGGCGCATCGGCCTCGCCGACCTCGAGGCGTCCACGATCGACTGGGACGCCTTCGACTGGGCCACCCCCGAGGCTCTCCCGGTCACCGACAGGAAGAAGCTCCGCCCGCACCAGAGCAAGGCCATCGAGGACGTATGCCGCGGGCTCGACACCGCCGACCGTGGCAAGTTGATCATGGCCTGCGGCACCGGCAAGACCTTCACCTCCCTCCGGCTGGCCGAGCAGCTCGTGGGCGCGGGCGGCAGCGTCCTCTTCCTCGTCCCCTCGATCAGTCTGCTGTCGCAGACTCTGCGTGAGTGGGCCACCGAGGCCGAAGTCCCTCTGGCGTCCCTCGCCGTCTGCTCTGACCGCAAGGCCACCGCCCGCTCCAAGGCCACCAACGAGGACATCTCCGCCGTCGACCTCGCCCTCCCCTCGACGACGAACGTTGCCGTCCTCGAGTCCCGTTGGACCCAGGCAGTCGGCGAGACGGACTCGATGACGGTCGTCTTCGCGACCTACCAGTCGATCGACGTCGTCGCCCAGGCACAGAGCCAAGGCGACCTGCCCGCCTTCGACCTCGTCGTCTGCGATGAGGCCCACCGCACGACGGGCACGACGCTCGCCGGTGAAAACGAGTCCGCTTTCGTCCGGATCCACGACGCGGCATACATCCGCGGAGCCAAGCGGCTCTACATGACCGCCACGCCCCGGATCTACGACGACGCCTCCAAAGCCAAGGCCGGCGAGGCCAGCGCGGTCCTGGCGTCGATGGACAACGAGGACCTCTTCGGCGAAGAACTCCACCGGCTCGGATTCGGTGAAGCCGTCGCCCAGGACCTCTTGGCCGACTACAAGGTCCTCGTCCTGGCCGTCGACGAGACCGCGGTCTCGCGCACCTTCCAGCTCCAGCTCGCCGACGAGGGGAACGAGTTGCGCCTTGACGATGCCGCGAAGATCGTCGGTTGCTGGAACGGCCTGGCCAAGCGCGGCTCTGCTGAGCACTCCTTTGAGGCCGACCCGGCGCCGATGCGGCGTGCGGTCGCGTTCGCCGGCACGATCAAGGACTCCAAGCACATCGAGTCTCTCTTCGCCGAGACGGTCCGGCAGTATGCCGCGGCCCACGATCTTGATGACGCCGCCGGCGATCCGGTCCTGTCCTGCGAGATCCAGCACGTCGACGGCACCTTCAACGCACTCGAGCGCAACACCCGCCTGGATTGGCTGCGCGCCGATGTCCCCGACGGCGTATGCCGCATCCTCACCAACGCACGCTGCCTCTCCGAGGGCGTGGATGTGCCGGCCCTGGACGCGGTCATGTTCCTGTCGCCGCGCAAGTCGGTCGTCGACATCGTCCAGTCCGTCGGTCGGGTCATGCGCAAGGCCCCGGGCAAGCAGTACGGCTACATCATCCTGCCGGTCGGCATCCCGGCCGGGATGACTCCCGAGCAGGCACTGCGGGACAACAAGCGGTATGCCGCGGTGTGGGAAGTCCTGCAGGCCCTCCGCGCCCATGACGAGCGATTCAACGCGATGGTCAACCGGATCGAGCTGGTCAAGCAACGCGACGACAAGATCAACGTCATCGGCGTCCCCGGCCCGGACGGCGGCGGAGACCGCGGCGGCGACTCAACCGGCACCCAGGGCGCTCTCGCGCTGACCTTCCTCGACGAGTGGCGTGAGGCGATCTACGCGAAGGTCGTCGCGAAGGTCGGATCCCGGCGTTATTGGGAGGACTGGGCCAAGGACATCGCCGACATCGCGGGGCGACACGTCACCCGCATCACTGCCCTCCTCGATGGCGGGGATACGTCGGTCGCTGAGGAGTTCGACCGCTTCCTCACGGGCCTGCGTGGCAACCTCAACGACGGCATCACCCGCGCCGACGCCGTCGACATGCTGGCCCAGCACCTCATCACCCGGCCGGTGTTCGATGCTCTCTTCGGCGGCTACGACTTCGCGGCGCACAACCCCGTCGCCCAGACGATGGAGCGGATGCTCACCGCGCTCGACGAGCACAACCTCGACGACGAGAACCACTCGCTCGAGAAGTTCTACGACTCGGTCCGGATGCGGGTCCAGGGAGTCGACACCGCCGAGGGCCGGCAGAAGCTCATCGTCCAGCTTTACGACACCTTCTTCGCGACCGCCTTCAAGAAGACCGTCGACAAGCTCGGCATCGTCTACACGCCCGTCGAAATCGTCGACTTCATCCTCCGTTCTGCCGACGACGTGCTGCATGAGCACTTCGGCCAGGGCCTGACCGATGAGGGCGTGCACATCCTCGACGGTTTCGTCGGCACCGGCACCTTCATCACCAGACTTCTGCAACTCGGGCTCATCGAACCGAAGGACCTCGCCCGCAAGTACGCGCACGAGCTGCACGCCAACGAGATACTGCTCCTCGCCTACTACATCGCTGCCGTCAACATCGAGACGACCTATCAGGACCTGCGGGGGGAGCTCGGCGACCCCGGAGACTATGAGCCGTTCCCCGGCCTGATCCTCACCGATACCTTCCAGTCGTGGGAGGAAGGCGACACCCTCGACACCACGGTGTTCGTCCAGAACAACGAGCGCCTCGAGCGCCTCAAGGCCCTCGACATCCAGGTCATCGTCGGCAATCCGCCGTATTCGTCTGGCCAAGACTCCGCCAACGACGACAACGCCAACGAGTCCTACCCCACCCTCGACGCCGCGATCCGCGACACGTACGCGGCCCGCTCGAGCGCGACACTGAGGAACTCCCTCTACGACTCCTACATCAGGGCCATCAAGTGGGCATCACTCAGGATTTCCGACCGTGGCGTCGTCGCGTTCGTGACCAACGGTGGCTGGCTCGACTCCAACACCGCCGACGGGATGCGACTCACGCTCGCGGACGAGTTCAGCGACATCCACATCTTCAACCTCCGGGGCAACCAACGCACCGCCGGTGAGCAGTCACGCAAGGAAGGCGGCAAAGTCTTTGGCGGCGGATCCCGGGCGACCGTGGCGGTCACCGTGTTGGTCAAGGACCCCAGAAGGCCTGGTTCAACAAAGATCCACTACACCGACATCGGGGACTACCTGAGCCGCGAGGAAAAGCTGAGCAGAGTCCAGGCGGCGGCTTCGGTCGCGGGCATGGAAGCCTCAAGACGGATCTTCCCAAATGCTCACGGCGACTGGATCAACCAGCGTCGCGACGACTTCGGGGACTTCTTGCCGATCGGCTGCACTAGTCCGGTGGACGCATCGCTGTTCGAGACTTTCGCCGGAGGCCCGAAGACGAACCGAGACGTTTGGGCTTGGAACTTCGGCCGAACAGCATTGGCAACCAATGTGGCACGAACCGCAACAGCTGTTGCACGTCTCATCGACTCCTCGACCGACGCTCTTCCGTCTCCAACCGAGGTCAGCTGGTCGAGGGGAATGGCCCAGCGCGTGGCAAGGGGCCAGTACGTCGATGCCAACCCCGATAAGGCACTCACGGGTGCCTATCGACCGTTCGCGAAGGAGTGGTTGCACTACTCGCCCACACTGGTCGATGAACCGGGTCGTCTTAAGGCGATCGGTCACCGCGGCCTCCCTGTTCACGGAATCGCTGTTATGGCACCACGGGCCGATGTCGACAGCTTCGCGACCCTGATGATCGACGCGATCCCTGACCTCTCCTTCTACACCGTTACGGCACAGTTTTTCGCGCGCTGGCGGTACGAGAAGGTCGAGACGGAGGAGGGGATGCTCAGTCTCGACACGGCATACGACGGCGATGTCGAGGTGATCGATGGGTACCGGCGGATCGACAACATCACCGACCACGCCCTGACGACCTTCCGCGCGGCCTATGGCGACGACGTCACCAAGGACGACATCTTCTTCTACGTCTACGGGCTTCTTCACTCCCCCGACTACCGCGAGACCTACGCCGCCGACCTCAAGAAGATGCTCCCTCGCCTCCCGCTCGTGACAGACCCTTGGCCCTACGTCGAGGCTGGCCGCCGACTCTCCGAGCTGCACCTCGGCTACGAGTCGGTCGAGCCCTATCCCCTTGCGGGACTGGACGATCCGGCGCCAACGGGCGAAGCGGCATACGACCACTTCCGCGTCGAGAAGATGGCCTTCGCCAAGGTCCGCGACCCGGAGACGAAGAAGCTGGTCGCCGACCGCTCGACGGTCATCTACAACTCGAGAATCACGCTCAGCGGCATCCCTGAGGAGGCGTACCGCTATCAACTCGGCAGCCGATCGGCGATCGAGTGGATTCTCGATCGCTACCAGGTCAAGACGGACAAGGCCTCTGGGATCGTCAACGACCCCAACGACTGGTCCCGCGAGGTCGGCGACCCGCGATACATCGTCGACCTGCTCGCCCGAGTCGTCACGGTCAGCCTGGAGACCATGACCGTCGTCGACGGCCTCCCGCCACTGGAGCTGAGAGGGGATGGCAAATGACCGCACGCGAAGACGTTCTCGCTGCTGCCCGGAAGCTGGTGAAACGCGCCCGACCACCGCGCAGGGTCTATGACTACCTACTTCGCGTTGGCTCAGGCCGATGCAGACTCAAGGAAGGAGGCTCGTGAAGGTTTCGCAGATCCTCGATCAGATCGACAGTGGGGACATCGCACTGCCCGAGTTCCAGAGGGGCTATGTCTGGAATCGCGATCAGGTCCGTGGTCTCTTTGTCAGCCTCTATCGCGGATACCCGGTCGGTGGATTCATGACGTGGAACACCAAGGCCGAGGGCGCCACAGCCCGCGGCGGCCCCGTCACAGTGGACGGAACTGTCAAGCTCCTTCTCGACGGTCAACAGCGCGCCACCACCTTGTACGGCGTCATCCGCGGACGGGCTCCGAAGTTCTTCGAGGGCCACGCGAATGCGTTCACCGGACTGCACTTCAATCTCGAGGACGAAACGTTCGAGTTCTACGCGCCCTCGAAAATGAAGGGCAACCCCAACTGGGTCGATGTTTCAAAGTTGATGGCCGACGGGCTCGGCGGAGTGTTGGGCTCCCTGCAGGTCCTCGCCAACGGCGACAACGACGCCTTTACGCGCTACGTGAACCGCGTGAACCAGATCCTCCAGATCAAAGAGCGAGATCTGCACATCGACGAGGTGACCGGAGCGGACAAGACGGTCGACGTGGTGGTGGACATCTTCAATCGCGTCAACTCCGGCGGGACGAAGCTGTCGAAGGGCGACCTGGCTCTGGCGAAGATCGGCGCCTCGTGGCCCCAAGCCCGACAGGAGATGAACGCGCACCTGACGACCTGGCGCTCGGCCGGCTTCGACTTCCGACTCGATTGGTTGCTCCGCGGAGTCAACGCCATCGTCACCGGCGAAGCCCTGTTCAGTGCCCTGGCCGACGTCCCGGTCGCCAAGATCGAGTCCGGCCTCGGTGAGGTCACCAAGTACGTCGACGGGTGGCTCAACGTCATCTCTGGACGCCTCGGCCTCGACCACGATCGGGTGATGTTCGGCAAGTTCGCAGTCCTGGTGCTTGCCCGCTACACGCATCTGCAAGGCGGCAAGCCCCCCACCTCAGCCGACCGCGATCGTCTGCTCGCCTGGCTTGTCCACGCCGGCATGTGGGGGCGGTATGCGGGATCGACCGAGACCGTCCTCAATCAGGACCTCAAGGCAGTTGACACGCAGGGCGTCGACGGCCTGATGGAGAACCTCCGTGCAGTCCGAGGGGACCTGACAGTTCGCCCCGAGGACTTCGCCGGCAACAGCCTGGGCGCGCGCTTCTACCCAGTCCTCTACCTGCTCACGCGCACCCGCGGGGCGCAGGACTGGGGAGATGGAACGCCACTCTCCGCCCACCTGTTGGGCAAACTCAGCGGACTACAGGTGCACCACATCTTCCCCAAGGCGCGCCTCTACGCCCACGGCTACAGCCGCGGCGAGGTGAACGCCATCGCGAACTTCTGCTTCCTCACCCAAGGCACGAACCTGGACATTTCGGATCGGTTCCCCGAGAAGTACATGCCTGAGATTGCGGGCAAACACCCGGGTGCGCTGGAAAGCCAGTGGATCCCCATGGATCCGGAGCTTTGGCGGATCGAAAACTATCCCGCGTTCCTGGCCGAGAGACGCCGACTTCTCGCAGAGGCATCCAATGCCTTCCTCGATGAACTCTCACACGGGACGAGCGGCACGAGCCCGACCTCTGAATGGGATCAGTCAGCAGGGCCTACCGCTGTGGCTTCACCGGTCGCCGACCTGGACACGCGAGACGCCGAGATCTCTGAACTCTTGGTCTGGCTCTCGAGCCAGGGATACGCCGACGCCGACGTTGACGTGGAAGTGACAGATCCAGAGTCCGGGGCGGTCCTCGCCGGCGCTGAAGCATTCTGGCCGGACGGGCTTCAAGTCGGAATCGGCCAGCCCGTTGTCCTTGACCTCGATGCCGATGTCGTGGACGAGCCTCGCCTGCAGTCGCTCGGCTACTTGGTCTTCACCAGCTGCGACAGCCTGCGTGCGTACGTTCACCGGGCAGCGGAACAGGTGGCCATGCAAGAGGGCTCCGATGAGGACCACGACTAGGGCCGCGGCAGCGGGCGGAAGTTCTTGGTCACAGTCCTGATCCTCCAGCGGCGAATGCTCGCTTTCGGATGACGAAGGAGGACTTGCCATGACACTCAGGACTCGTCGTCAATTCGAAACCCTCGCCCGCGCCGCCGAGCGCACCGGGCTCAGCACCAGGACTCTGCGCCGCCGCATCGCGGCCGGCGACCTCATCGCCTACCGGAACGGGCCACGCGTCATTCGCCTGGATCCCGACGACGTGGACCGGCTGATGGTCCGCATACCGACGGTCGGGTAGGGCGTGCGATCTGCCCGTCCCCGTAGATTCCTTAGATTATAAGAAATATAACGGCCACCTCGAGAGCCCCCGGAGTAGGGACTCCGTGGCTTCTGTCCACAGGTTCCGTCCTTAGCGACTGTCGTCCACAGGGTCTTCCCGGAGGTGGATCGACAAGCGTCAGCGTTGATGCACTAGCGACATGACGTACACCGACGCTACATATGACTGGGTCAAAGTGGCTGCCCTCATCGGCGACGCCGGCAGCGCCCTTCAGGATTCGCTTGAGCAGGAAGACCATGACCCCGTTGCTCTCCGGCTCTGGCGACTCGGCTCGAACGCGCTCCTCATGACGCCGATGCCACACGCCAACCTCCGCGATGCGTACAAGGTTCTGCCACGCGCCGTCAGCGACCCTCGCGATCTGTTGCTTCGCGCTGAAGAGCTGACGCGCTCACATTCCATCGAGCAGTTCCCATCCGGCGCAAGCGCTGTCATCGTCGAACTCATCGACGTGATTCGAGACCACTTCGAAGAGCGGTGATCGATCCCATCGACACCAAAGTGGCGGAGCAGCCGTCGTCGGCGGCGAGCGATGGCTGTCACTAGGAGTTGGGAGAATCGGGCCATGCGCGTAGGGATGTACATCGATGGCTACAACCTCTACTACGGCGGCCGAGGCATATGCGGCCGAGGCGTCGCGGGATGGCGGTGGCTGGACCTGCGGGCGATGCTCGAGGCCGTCATCGCCGCCCAGTCTCCGTGGTCGGCAGAGGTCGACACCCGAGTGGTGTTCTGCACGGCCCGGATCCGCGGTCGCGACAACGTCAGCAGCCAGCGCGACCAGGACACCTATCTCAGAGCTTTGGTCCATCACGGCGCCGTCGACGTGATCGAGTACGGAAACTACGTGGCCAGGACAGCCACGGCCCCGCTGGCCACAGCCGATCGCCGCGGACGCCCCGTCCTCACCGAGGCCAACTGGCCCGTCATGGTTCGAGACGCCCAGGGGTCCGACGTCGCTCGTGCGACGTTCATGGCATCTGTGGCGCGGCGCGAAGAGAAGGGCAGCGATGTCAACGTCGCAAGTCACATGCTCGTCGACGTTCTGGGCGGGGACGTGGACGCTGCCGTCGTCGTGAGCAACGACAGCGACCTGAAGATGCCCATTGATGTTGTCCGACAGCATGTTCCGCTGGGACTCATCAACCCGACCAAGGGATATCCCGCCGGGGCTCTGAACGCTGGCCCTGGCACCGGGGTCGGTGGTCACTGGTGGCACCAACTCACAACCGCAGACTTCACGAGGCACCAGATGCCTACGACGGTCGGTCGGCTCAGCCGACCCGTCGGATGGTGACATGAATAAACCCGGCCCCTGAGGGGCCGGGCGGTATGCGCTTAGTGTACACATCCGTCCATCCCTCGCCAGCACACAAACGTTCCGATAGCGTGGGTTGTGAAGACCCCGGAACGATCCCTGGCTCAGGCCACATCGCCGGGGTTTCGTCATGGCGGGGGGACTAGGCTCACGGTGGCACGCCACGCGCAGCGCCCGAAGGGCCGTGAGCCTAGTCCCCCCGCCCACGAGTCTCACGCTTCTTGGCCCACTTCTTCGCTTCCTTGGACATCCGCGCCGCGATCTCGGCGTCCCTCCCCCGTGCGACGTGCTGATAGCGCAAGGCCATCTGGGGGGTGGAGTGCCCGATCCTCGCCATGAGCTCGGCGAGAGTCGCGCCAGACTGCGCCGCGAAAACGGCACCCGTGTGCCGCAGGTCGTGGACGCGCAGATCAGGGCGACCAGCAGCCACCCGAGCCTTCAACCAGTGCCGCCGCAAGGTGTTCGTGTGCACCTGCACGTCGGGGTCCTTGACCGATGGGAAGAGCAGCGCTTCGCGACCGAGCGCGACGTGATCCTTGAGGTGCTGCTCGAGGATCGGCAGCAGGTGTGGAGGCACCGCGATGTCCCGCACCCCTGCGAGGTTCTTTGGTTCACCGACACGGACGTCCTTGCCGATCCGCACGACGCCGCGCATGACGTGGATGGTCCCCGCCTTGAGATCCACGTCCTTGCGGCGAAGCTCGGAGACCTCGCCGAACCTCAGGGCGCACCACGCGCCGATGAGCACCAAGGCTCGATACTGCGCCGGGATCCTTTCCAGCAGCACCTCGAGTTCACCCAGGGTGGCCGGCTCGATCGACCTGACGCGCTTGACCGACCCAGCGCCGCGCACGCGACACGGGTTCGAGGCGAGGATCTCGTCGGTCACCGCTGTCGACAGGATCGAACGCAACAGGCTGTAGGCGTGCGCCCGCTGCGTCGGCCGGCTGGCATCCAAGCCGCTGTGCCATGTCCTCACCACCTGCGGGGTGATGTCCCGGAGGGACACTTCACCGAACGCCGGGAGGATGAAGCGATCCAGGAGTCGGCGGTAGAGCGCCTTGGTCCGTGGCTTGAGCTCCCGCTGCTCCAGCCAGGCCTCGGCATACGGACCGAACAACTCGGTCGAGCGCACGACCCTTGCACGACGCGACTTGCTCGGCGACCACTCGTCGTTCTGCATGAGCCGTCGCTCGGCCGCGAGCCAAGCCTCGGCGTCGACCTTGGCTTCGAAGGTTGACGGGGCTCGATGAAAAGCCTGATCCGGCCCCATGTAGTAGGCCTGCCAGCGTCCATTGGCCCGTTTCCTGATGGTCCCGAAGTCCCGCTTGGCCCTCGTCATCGCGTGCCACCAGCGGACACAACTGGACACAATTGGGGCATAACTGAGGACATTTCGTGTCCGCTTGTGCCCCGCCCTCTCACGCGCTAGATTCTACGTCACCGCAGGTCAGATGCCTACGGTGCGGGTCAGCGAATCCCAGCCAAGCGGGCGCGTGAACAGTTCAAATCCTGTCACCCCGACCAGAAGACTCACGTTAGAACCCGGGACCCTTGGTCCGGGGTTCTTGTTGTTTCCCACGAGAGCGGACCCCTAGGACGTTGCGGATAGCGCAGCCGCAGGTTCTTGGCGTCGCCGTAGCTCTCCTCCACCCGATTGGCCGCGTTCTCCCCGAACGAGGAGTCCATCCGTTTTGTCGAGACCATCAGCTCCGGGCCGGTGGCCCAGGAACTCATCACCACGTCGACCTGCTTGACATAGTTCTTCCCGAGCAGGTTGGCGGCTCCAAACCCTCCGACACCACGCGCGATGCGCTGCCGCAGTGCGGCGCGCTCCTTGGCCGGGAGCTTGCCGACGAAGTCCACGATCTCGCCGGGGGGCAGCCACCGGGGCCACGTGCCCCGACCCGGTCGGCGGGCCCCGGAGGGCTCCCGATAGCGGGGCGGACGCCGAGAGCGGACACTCAAACGATCAATGGAGCGGCATACCGCTGATTTGCGCGGTCAAAGAGCCTGCGCCGGAGGCTATTGATCGTTTGAATGCACGCAGGCACGGCCGTAGGTTGGTGCGGATCGAGCCAATCGTGGGCAAGGAGCGAACTGTGACGGTCAAGGTCGGAATTCTCGGCGCATGCGGCTGGATGGGCAAGGTGCACACGATGGCCTACCTGAACCTGCCGTTCCTCTTCGGCACCGACCGGGGCAGCGCGCAGGTCGCCTGGTTGGTGGACGGCAGCGCCGAGCGGCTGGAGCAGACCGCCCGCTCGATCCCGGGGGTGCGCACGACCAACGACTGGCACGAGGTGATCGCCGCCCCAGAGGTTGATCTGGTCGACATCTGCCTTCCCGACGCGCTGCACTACGAGGTCGCCAAGGCGGCGCTGCAGGCCGGCAAGCACGTCTATTGCGAGAAACCGATGACCGAGAAGACGAGCGAGGCCCGCGAACTTGTCGACCTCGCCGCGGCCGGCAACCTGATCACCCGGGTCGGCCACGGCTTCATGCGCAACCCCGTGCACGACCTGGCCAAGGAGATCATCGACGCCGGCGAGATCGGCGAGATCAAGATGGTCAAGGCCTCCCAGCACGTCGACAGCTTCGGCGACCCGCTGGCGCCGTTCATGTGGCGCGCCGACGGTGCCCTCGCCCCGACCGGGATCGTCGGCGACACCGGCTCCCACGTCTTCTCGATCCTCGACCTGCTGGTCGGCCGCGTCGCAAAGCTGATCGCCGACAACGTGATCCTGACTCCTCGCCGTCCCAAGGTCGAGGGCTTCGCGCTCGGGGGCGCCGCCGAGGTGACCGGCCGCGAGGAGATGGCCGAGGTCACCAACACCGACGCGACCAACCTGATGTGCCGCTTCGAGAACGGCGCGATGGGATTGATCGACTTCAGCCGCACCGCGACCGGCCGCAAGTTCACCCAGACCTACGAGATCTACGGGACGACGGGCAGCCTGCTCTACAGCTACGACGAGACCAACCGGCTGCACCTCTACACCAACGCCGACCGACCGGGCCGGCGCGGCTACCGCGCGATCGACGTCGGGCCCGAGCGCGCCAACTACGGCGCCTTCCTGCCGCTGGCCAACTTCACGCTCGGCTACAACGAGACCAAATACATCGAGGCAGCCGAGGTCATCCAGTCGGTGACCACCGGTATCCCCGCGTGGCCGACCTTCGAGAACGGCCTGCACATCACCCAGCTCATCGAGGCGTGCTTCCGCTCCAGCGAGCAGGCCCGCTGGGTCGACCTCAGCGAGATCTGACCGCGAGGACAACCTCGCGCCGCGATGTCCAGAACGCGAGGCCGGCTTCGTCACCCACGTGAGCGGCCACCCCGGCCGGGTCACGAGAAGGAGAAGACAGCATGGCGAAATACCTGTTGCTCAAGCACTACCGCGGCGGTCCGAAGCCGGTCGCCGACTACGGCGCCATGGATCAGTGGACGCCGCAGGAGGTCGACGCGCACCTGGGGTACATGCGGGACTTCGCCGGGAGGCTCACCGACAGTGGGGAGTTCGTCGACGGTCAGGCGCTCGCCGAGGACGGGGCGTTCGTTCGCTACGACGGCCCCGGCAAGCCGCCGGTCGTCGACGGGCCGTTCGCCGAGACCAAGGACCTGATCGCCGGCTGGATGATCATCGACGTCGACTCGTGGGCGCGTGCCGTCGAACTCGCTGGTGAACTCTCGGCCGCACCCGGCCCCGGTGGCAAACCGATTCACGAGTGGCTCGAGGTCCGCCCGTTCCTCACCGACGCGCCGGGGCAGGACACCGACTGAGATCTCGTATGGACGAATCCCGCCTGCGGGTACACATTCCGGCGGTCATCGCCGTCCTCGTGCGCCGCGGGGCCGACTTTGCGAGTGCGGAGGACGCGGTCCAGGACGCGCTCGTGCAGGCACTGGCCGCCTGGCCGACAGACCCGCCACGCGACCGAACGAGCCTGGCTCGTCACCGTCGCGTGGCGCAAGTTCCTCGACACCATCCGTGCCGACGACGCTCGCCGCCGCCGCGAGCTGGCGCTCGATACCGAGCCCGATCCCGGGCCCGCCCTGGCGAGCGACGACACCCTGCAGTTGTACTTCCTGTGCGCCCACCCATCACTCACCCCGGCCTCGGCGATCGCGTTGACTCTCCGCGCGGTCGGCGGGCTGACGACGCGCGCAGATCGCGGCTGCCTACTTCGTCCCCGAGGCGACGATGGCCAAGCGGATCACCCGGGCCAAGCGCGGCCTCGACGCAGTCAGCCTCGGCGAGCCCGGCGACCTGGCGACCGTCCTGCGGGTGCTCTATCTCGTCTTCAACGAGGGCTATGGTGGCGACGTCGACCTGGCCGCCGAGGCGATCCGGCTGACCCGGCAACTGCGCACGGGGACCGGCGAGCCCGAGGTTGCCGGGCTGTTGGCCTTGATGCTGCTCCACCAGGCCCGCCGCCCAGCACGCACGACCTCGACCGGGCAGCTCGTCCCGCTCGGCCGGCAGGATCGATCACGATGGGACACAACCCTAATTGCCGAGGGCGTGGACATCCTGCAGCACGCTCTCGCCCGCGACCGGCTCGGCGAATACCAGGCCCAGGCGGCCATCGCCGCCCTGCACGCTGACGCCGAGACTTTCGCCGAGACCGACTGGCCCCAGATCCTCAGCTGGTATGACGAGTTGCTCGCGCTGACGAACAGCCCTGTCGTGCAACTCAATCGGGTCGTCGCGATCACCGAGGCCAACGGCCCGCGGGCGGGCCGGGCGGAGCTCGACCGAATGGACTCCGGCATACCGCGGTTTGCGGCGGTCGCGGCATACGTTGCGGAGCGACTCGGTGACCTCGAGCAGGCGGCGCAGTCGTATGCCGCGGCCGCCCGCGCGGCGACGAGCGTCGCCGAACGCGATCACCTCCTGCGCGAGGCGGCCCGGACGCGATCACTCACTGCGCGCGCGAACTGACCATACAGCAAGTCATGATCGACAACACCATGACCAGACAATGAACGACGGCATAGACTGGGTGGCGTGGCCACCCTGCGCGAAGCCCAGAAAGCAATGACCCGCGACCTGCTTCTCGAGGGAGCACTGACCGTGTTCGGGCGCAAGGGGTATGCCGCGGCGACGATCGACGACATCGCCAAGGAGGCCGGCGCGACGCGCACGACGTTCTATCTGCACTTCGCGTCCAAGACCGACCTGACCAGCCAGTTGCTCACTCGGGCCGAGGAGATCCTGACCGCGACCGAGGGCCCCAACCTCACCGAGGTGGCCCGCACCGGCGAGCCGGCGTTGATCCGAGCGTGGCTCGATTCGCGCATCGACCAGTGGGACTCGATCAAGCCCTACCTGCTGGTGAGCTACGAGGCATCGTCCGAGCCGGAGGTCTCGGGCCGGACCGAGCAATGGTTCGAGACCGTCGTGGACCAGATGGCCGAGGGCTTGGCCCAGGCCGGCCGCTTCGACGAGGTCACCCGGCGCGTGCGCAGCCTGTTGGCCTTCGGCCAGTTCGAGTATCTCTCGCGGCGCTACTTCTCCACCGGCTGGACGCTCGACCGCACGGCGGTCGTGGACCAACTGACGGAGTCCTGGCGATTTCTCCTCACCGAGTGATCTTTCACTGAACTAACTTGACACTCACACAACATCGTGTAAACTTTAGGTACACGGCGTCGCGAAGCTGCGCGGCGCCGGACCATTGATCCCATCGAAGGGGCCGCCCATGACGACCGCATCGTCCACCGCCGTCGTCAACACGGTGCTCGGCCCCGTCCCCACCGCCGAGCTGGGCGTCGTCGCGGTCCACGAAGCACTGCTGTCGGTGCTCCCCGGCGCGCAGTTCGCCCCCGACATCACGATCGACCGGGCCGAGGTCTTCGGCATCCTCGCCTGGCCGGCTGCGGGAGTTCCGCGACGTCGGCGGCGGCACGGTCGTCGACAGCACCGGCATGTTCCACGGCCGCGACCTGCGCCTCTATGAGGCCCTGTCCCGGGCCACCGGCGTGCACATCGTCGCCTCCACGGGCATGGGTCCGGAGGAGCTGCTCGGTGGCTATTTCCTGACGCCCCAGACCAACCCGCCCACCCCGTGGCCGGCCGAGAAGTTCGCCGACCTGTTCGCCACGGAGGTCACGCAGGGCATGGTCATCCCGCGGCTGGAGCGGGGCGCCGCAGCCGGTCTGATCACCACGACCGCGACCCGAGCCGGCATGACCCCGACCGACGAGAGCCTGGCCCGCGGCGCCGCCGGAGCCGCCCGCGACACCGGCGCGCCGCTGTCCTTCCGCTTCGGCGCGGACCCCCTCGGTGAGCTCGACATCGTGCTGCAGGAGCAGCTTGCGGCCGACCGGGTCCTGGTCGGCGGGCTCGACCGCGCCGACGCCGTCGAGGCCGGCGCGGCTCTCGGTGTGGCCGCCCGGGGAGCCTATGTCGGCATCGACCACGTCGGCCACGAGGGCGGTGAGCACGTCGACGACGAGCGCCGCGCCCGGCTGGTGCTCGACCTGCTCGAAGCCGGCCACGCCGATCGGATCGTGCTGGCCAGCAACACGATCGGCGTCGCCAAGGGCGTGCCCGACGTGGCTGTCGCGCTCACCCACGTGCTGACCCGGTTCGTCCCCCGGCTGACGTCCGCCGGCCTGGCAGACGCCGACATCACCCGCCTGCTGGTCGCCAATTCCCACGACTTCCTGACGGTCCGCACCGCGTGACGGGCCATCGACAACCCCTGAACTCCGCGGTGAGGTGAGAGCATTGCGCACGGTCAACACGGTCCTCGGGCCGATCGCCACTGAAGAACTGGGCATCGTGGCCATCCACGAGCACATCGGCTACGGCATGCCCGGCAGCGAACTCGACAGCCAGTGGTGGAAGACGCCCGAGCAGCGCTATGCCGAGACCGTCCCCAAGCTGCGCGCCTTCCACGACTACGGCGGCGGCACTTTCGTCGATGCGACCGGCATCTGCAACGGCCGCGACATCGACTACTACAAGTCGCTGTCCGCGAAGACCGGGGTCCACATCGTCGCCTGCACCGGCTTCGTCGGCGGTGACACCGCCCTGGCCCACTTCGCCCGCGCCGGCGTCGACTACCTCGCCGAGGTCTTCGTCCACGAGCTCACCGTCGGCATCGGCGGCACGGGAAGCAAGGCCGGCGTCATCAAGGTCGGCGTCAGCCGCGGCGGGCGGATGACCGAGCTCGACAAGAAGATCTACCGTGCTGCGGCCCGGGCGGCCTGCCACACCGGCGCCCCGATCATGACTCACCTCGCGATCGACGCCGAGCCGGCGATCGAGATCTTCCACGACGAGGGCCTGCCGCTGCACCGGGTGATCTTCGGCCACGCCGACGACGGCTTCAACGCCGAGAGGACCCGCGACCGGTGGATCGCCGAGCTGGGCGGCCGGGTCGGCTTCGACACCTTCGGCTACGAGACCGAGTTGGCGGATCCGCCCTTCTGGGCCCGCCCGCGCCAGGAGCGGCTCGAGCACTTCCTCGGTTTCCTCGGCGCCGGCTTCCTCGACCAGGCCATCGCCGGCGTCGACGCCAACTGCAGCCCGCTCGGGTGGCCCGGCGTCAAGGGCCACACCGTCAACTACCTCTTCGAAGACCTCATCCCCGACCTACGGGCCGCCGGGGTCGACGAGGCCACCATCACCAGGCTGTTCGAGACCAACCCCGCCGACTTCCTCACCGTCCAGACCCCTTGATTACTCAACGAAGAGAGAGCCCCATGGACAGCACCCAACTGAAGAAGCTCACGATCGCCATCGTCGGCGGCGGCTACGGCGGTGCCAGCGCGGCCAAGGCCCTCAGCCTGCTCGGCGCCACGGTGACCGTCTATGAGCAGGCCACCCAGATTCGCGAGGTCGGCGCCGGCATCGGCCTGCGCCCCTCGTCGATGGACCAGTTCCGCAGATGGGGCATCTTCGACGACATCGCCAAGGTCACCTCGGCGAGTGACTATTTCGAGATCCTCACCGCAGACAACAACCCGATCATGAAGGACACCTGGCCGGGTATGGACGACTACGAGGTCACGACCCACACCCACCTGATCCATCGCAACGACTTCATCCAGGCCCTCGTCGGCGTGCTCCCCGACGGCATGATCAAGCTCGGCCACAGGCTGGCCGACATCGCCGAGTCGCCCGACAAGGTCACGCTGACCTTCGCCAACGGTGAGGTCGCCGAAGCCGACCTCGTCGTCGGGGCCGACGGCATCAAGTCCACCGTGCGCCAGAAGCTGTTCAGCGACCAGCAGCCACGGTTCGCGGGCGAGCACGCCTATCGGGTCGTCGTCGACGCCGACAAGTCCCACGGCCTGGTCATCGACGACAACCTGCGCATGTATCTCGGGCGCGGCACCAAGGTCTACGTCCTGCCGCTGCGTCACCGCGGCCAGATGTCCTTCGACATCACCGCCCTCAACGCCGACAGCACGTGGACCCCACAGGTCACCAAGGACGACATGCTCGCCACCATCGAGGGGTTCGACGAGCGCATCGTCAAGACGGCGCAGGACCTCGACTTCGACAAGGTCAACGTCCGCGCCGTCTACGACATCGACCCCGTCGACAACTGGGTCACCAATCGGGTTTCCCTCCTGGGTGATTCGGCCCACTCGATGTGCCACCACCAGGGCCAAGGCGCCAACTCGGCCATCCTCGACGCCGGCGCCATCGCCGACGCGCTCGCGCAGGCATCCTCGATCACGGAGGCCCTGGCCTCCTATATGGCCGCGCGCAAGCCGGTCACCGACGAACTGCAGCGGATCTCCCGGCAGGGTTGGACCGAGGACGAGGTCAACGCCGTCTTCCCGGGCCAGAAGACCGCCGCCGGGCAGACGGGATCGGACTCGCAGTGATCCACCCCGAGATCGCCGCTGTCTTGGCGAACCTGCCCGCGATGCCTGCCGGGCCGCTCGATCCGGTTGCGCTGCGCCAGGCGGAGGCGGCCCAGGTGCCCGCGCCGAAGGAGCGCAGGCCGCAGCTGTATGCCGTCACTAACACCACCGCGGACACCACCGCGGGGCCGGTGCCGGTGCGGATCTACACGCCGGCGCAGAGCGCGGCATACGGGCTGCTCGTCTATTTTCACGGTGGTGCCTTCTTCCTCGGCAGCCTGGACACCCACGATGCCCTGGCCCGCTCGCTGGCGCAGCAGACCGGTCTGAAAGTCGTCAGCGTCGGCTTCCGGCTGGCCCCGGAGAACCCGTTCCCGGCCGGGTTGCAGGACTGCTACTACGTGGTCCGCTGGGCCGCCGAGCACGGCGCGGACCTGGACTGGGACGGCGCGACGCTGGCCATCGCGGGAGACAGCTCCGGCGGCAACTTCGCCGCCGCGGTCGCGGCGATTGCCCACGACGACGGCGTCGACGCGATCACCCACCAGGTCCTGTTCTATCCCTCGCTCGACCTGGACTTCGACACCGAGCGCTATCCTTCGTTGCGGGAGAACGCAACCGGCTACGGACTCGAGACCGCGGGTCTCAAGCCGTTCAACGCGTTCTACCTCGCCGGCGCCGATCCCGACGATCCCCTCGTCTCTCCCATCAAGCGGGCCGACCTGAGCGGTCTGCCCCCTGCGCTGATCGTCACCGCCGAGCACGACCCGCTGCGTGACGAGGGTGAACGCTACGGGGGGCGACTCCAGGACGCCGGGGTTCCCACCACGATCTGCCGGTATGCCGCAGCCAACCACGGCTTCATCCAGAACTTCTCGTGGCTCCCCGAATACCACCGGGCGTTCACCGAGACCGCCGAGTTCCTGCGCGGCTGACCGCCACCGCAACCCGAGCCCACCACCTCGCCCACCCACGGCGGGACCGACCCACCGGAAGAGAGCCAATGCCAGACCAGGTGACCGTTCATCCTCTCGTCTCGCCGTGGGGTCGCTTCGGGCTCTACACCTTCTTCATCGATGCGCCGGAGCCGGCGATCGTCGACACTGGCATCGCCGGCTCCCCGGCACAAGGCATGGCCCCCGCGTTGCGGGCGCTGGGCCGCGACATCGCCGACGTGCGGTGGATCTTGTTGACCCACGGGCATATCGACCACCTCGGCGGGGCGCATGAGCTGTGGGAGATGACCGGGCGCAAGGCGCAGGTCGTCATCCACGAGGCAGACGCCGACTTGCTGCGCTCCCGGCGCGCACACGTCGAGCACTATCTCGCCGTGCGCGACCAGTACCTGGACAAACCCACCGCCGAGGCCGAGCAGACCGCGATGGCGCGCGAGGTGATTTCTGGTGAGATGGAGCCGACGCTCCTCGTCAGTGGAGGAGAGACTCTCTGGCTCGGCGGGGACGTCTCGGTGTCGGTTCTCGAAATCCCCGGCCACACGCCCGGCTCCGTCGCCTATCTCATCGACGGTCAAGAGAGCGCGTTCGTCGGTGACGCCGTGCAGATCCACGGCGCCGCCAACGGTTTTCCCGGATACGAGAGCCCGGACGACTACCGGTCGTCCCTCGAGTTCCTGCAGGCGGTGATCCGACCGCAGCGGCTCTACCTCGGTCACCCGTACCGGTCCGCGGACGGCACGGCATACGGGGTCGAACTGGACCGCGAGCAGACCGAGCACGTGCTGGCCGAGAGCCGGGCGATTGAGGCGCGCGTGCGCGCCACGGCCGATGCCTACCTGAACCAGGGCCTGCGCGAGACAGATTCGGCGTACTCCCCGTTCGAGGCGGTGGCGAGCGAACTCGGCTACACCGCCGACCCCACCCTGGAGCCGTCGCCGTTCTTCACGACACTGCACGGCTACCGCACCAACCATCACGACCACAAGGAGTTCCGCTGCCATGGCTGAGGTCCAGACCGTCACCGCCGGCGGGCAGGAGATCTGCGTCCGCAAGGACCTGCGCCTCCCGATGCGCGACGGGGTCACGCTGGCCGCGGACGCCTATCACGGGGTTGAGGACACGCCGCGCCCGGCCCTGCTTGCGTTGAGCCCCTATGGCAAGGAACTGCAGGCGCTCGCCCTGACCATGCCCCCGCAACGTCGCCCGAGCCCGATGTGGGATGGCTGCATCGAGGCCGGCGACATCGCCCGGGTCGTCGCGCAGGACTACGTCCACGTCATCGGCGACCTGCGCGGCACGGGTCACTCCGAGGGCGAGCACATCGGCAACTACAACGCGGGCGGCGTCCCGCTCGGCCAGGACGCCTATGACGTCATCGAATGGGTTGCCGCGCAGCCGTGGTGCGACGGCAACGTGGGCATGATCGGCATCTCCTACTTCGGCTCGATGCAGGTGCTCGCCGCCGCCGAACGCCCGCCGTCGCTCAAGGCCATCTTCGTCTCGGGCGGACACTACGACTTCTACGAGACGACCTATCACGGCGGCATCATGTGGCTCATGCCGCGCGCCGCGCGCGAGGGCCGCGGCGGGGACTCCGGATGGGCCTTCACCGACCGGGTGAAATCCCGCATGCTGGAGACGTTTTCGCCCGAGGAGCTGCGCGACAAGGTCGCCCGGCGCCTGCAGGACCCCGACATCGCCGCGTGGCCCAATCTGGTGCACGTCCTGCACTACCCCACCAACCACGAGGCCTGGTTCGACATCGTCATGAACGAGGTCGACGGCCCATGGTATGAGGAGCGCAACCCGATCACGCTCGCCCCCGGCATCGAGATCCCCGTCTATCTCGAGCTCAACCAGGGCCGCGGCTGGACACTCGACGGCACGCTCGAGCTCTTCCATGCCCTGCGCGGGCCGAAGAAGATCGACATCAGCCCCTATCCGCCCATGCATTCGCGGCCGTTCGTCGAGTGCCACGACGAGATGTTCCGCTGGTATGACTACTGGCTCAAGGGAATCGACAACGGCGTCATGGACGAGCCGGCTGTCTCGATCCACGTGGAGGGCAGCAAGGAGTGGGTCACGGCCGACTCCTGGCCCCTGCCCGTCGACTACCGGCCCCTCTATCTGCGCCCGCGACGCCGGCTCTCCCCCGACCCCGAGACGATGAGCAGCGCGTATGCCGCTCCCGACGGCTTCTTCCAGGCCCCCCTGACCGTGACGGACCAGGTCGAGATGCTCACCTGGTCGACCGCCCCCTTCTGCGAGACCACCGAGATGATCGGCACCGGCGCCGCGCACATCTTCGCCGAGATCGACCAGCCGGACACCAACTTTATTCTCCGCCTTTGGGATGCCGCCCCGGACGGCACGCGTCAGCTGGTCACCGCCGGGTATCTCAAGGCCTCGCACCACGAGCTCGACGAGCGCACCACCGAGGGCAATCCCTATCACCCGCACACGAGGTCGGTCCCGGTCGAGCCGGGCACCGTCAACGAGTACGTCATCCGGATC
Organism: Nostocoides sp.; assembly: GCF_037045025.1. Classification (GTDB taxonomy): domain Bacteria; phylum Actinomycetota; class Actinomycetes; order Actinomycetales; family Dermatophilaceae; genus Nostocoides_A. Next base: position 207,101 of record NZ_JBAOHM010000003.1, read on the forward strand.
TATCCGTTCGCCAACGCCTTTGCTCCCGGCCATCGGTTGGTGGCGGAGCTGTCCAACGACGAGCCGATGGCCGACGAGCACAATGCGCTGCTGCCGCCCGATGCCTTCCACCTGCCGGTCGGGCACCCGGTGACCCATAAGATCTATCGCGACGCCGAGCACCCGTCCCGGCTCGTGCTGCCCTTCTCCGTCCGGAAGGCAGATCGATGACCTCCCCCGCCTCGGCCACGGCCACGGCTGTCCATTCCGATCCACGGCCGGCGCTGGCGGACATCCCCGACGGGGCAACCGTGATGATCGGCGGCTTCGGCGTCGCCGGCCAGCCGGTGGAACTCATCGATGCCCTCATCGCCCATGGGGCCGGTGACCTCACGGTGGTGAACAACAACGCCGGCAACGGCGATGTCGGACTGGCCGAGTTGATCCGCCTCGGGCGGGTGCGCAAGATCATCTGCTCCTTCCCCCGCCAGTCCGATTCCTGGCACTTCGACGCGAAGTTCCGCGCCGGCGAGATCGAGCTGGAGGTCGTTCCCCAGGGCAATCTCGCCGAGCGGATCCGAGCCGCCGGTGCCGGCATCGGGGCCTTTTTCACCCCCACCGGCTACGGCACGCTGCTGGCCGAGGGCAAGGAGACGCGGACCATCGACGGGCGGAACTATGTGCTGGAGTATCCGATTCGCGCCGACTTCGCGTTGATCAAGGCGGACCGCGCCGACGCCGTGGGCAACCTGGTCTATCGCAAAACCGCACGCAACTTCGGACCGATCATGGCCACGGCAGCGGCGACCACGATCGCTCAGGTGCGCGAGATCGTCCCGGTCGGCACGCTCGACCCCGAGGTGGTGGTCACCCCGGGCATCTTCGTCACCCGGCTGGTGTCCGTCGCCGCACCGGCGGCCCGTGACGAGAAGGAAGGCAACCAGTGACCACCGCCGCCGGGCGATCGGCCCTCTCCCGTCCGCAACTCGCGGCCCGCCTGGCCCGCGACATCCCGCCCGGTGCCTATGTCAACCTCGGCATCGGGATGCCCACGCTGGTGGCCGACCACCTCACCGACGAGCACGGCGTCACCCTGCACACCGAGAACGGCATGCTCGGCATGGGGCCGGCGGCAGTCGGCGACCAGATCGACCACGACCTGACGAATGCGGGCAAGATCCCGGTCACCGAGTTGCCCGGCGCGTCCTACTTCCATCACGCCGACTCCTTCGCGATCATGCGCGGCGGTCACCTCGACCTGTGCGTCCTCGGCGCCTTCCAGGTCTCGCTCGGCGGCGACCTGGCCAACTGGCATACGGGTGTCGCCGACGCCATCCCCGCCGTCGGTGGCGCCATGGATCTGGCCATCGGCGCCAAGCGCACCTTCGTCATGATGGAGCTGTTCACCAAGGCTGCCGAGAGCAAGCTGGTTCGCGAACTCTCCTATCCGGTCACGGGTTTGGCCTGCGTTTCGCGCATCTACAGCGATGTCGCGGTCATCGAACTGACCGACGGCATCGCCACCGTGCTGGAGACCTTCGGCAGCTCGCTCGAGCAGCTGCGCGAGCGCACCGGACTCGACCTGCTCGCTGGCTGACGCACGACCCGATCGCGCCGAGCGCCGTCACGACGGCGACCCCGGGATCGCCCTGGATGACGCGAAACCCCGTCGAGGATGGGTGAACTCAGCTGCCGGGATGACGGGGATCACCCGGGCCGAGCGATCACGTCGTGCCCGGTCGCGACCGCGGCCTCCCGCAGCACCGCGTCCAGCCACGCGCGCATCCCGTCGTCGGCCAGCCACGGGTTCCACACCAGGTCGATCCCGAGTTCCTCGATGGGATAAGGGAATTCGTGCACCGCAAGGCCGAGGAAGGCGCTCATCCGGCTGGCGACGTGGTGGCGATGGAAGGCGATGCCACCCGACCCCGCCACCAGGTGCGGGATGAGCAGTTGATCGGAGACGCGGGTGCGGATCGAATAGGTCACGCCGCGCTCGTCGAGCACCTCGTAGGGGCGGACACGATAGCGCCCGGAGTCGAAGACCACGTGCGGGAGACGGGAGATCAGCTCATCCACCGGCGCGTCGTCGCGACGCGTGATCACCGCCCACCGGTCGGCATAGAACCGCTCCCGGGGGTATGCCGTGGCAAAGGCCCGGGGCAGCAGCAGGACATCGACTCCGTCGTGGCTGAACACGTCGTCCGAAGGGGCCGCCAACGCCACCGTGCGCAACCGCAACGTCACCTGCGCAGCCCGGGAGTCGAACACCCGGGTCAGCTCACCGCCCAGGGTGAGTGCGGTGCTGCTCGTCATCGCCACCGTGATCACCCGCTGATCGGAACCCGCCTCGAATGCGGTCGGCCGCACCAGATCCGCGGTTTGACGCAGCGCCGCCCGCAGCGGCCCCACCAGGGTGAGAGCCCGCGGCGTCAACGCCATCCCCGAGCCCTGCCGGATCAGGAGTTCGTCGTCGAGGAGCCGGCGCATGCGTCGCAGCGCGTGGCTCATCGCCGGCTGGGTCAGGCCCACGCGGTGAGCGGCCGCAGTGACCGACCGCTCCTCCAACAACGCCAACAGCGGCACGAGCAGATTGAGATCGACCGAGCCGAGCCGGTCCACCGAGCCGAGCCGATCGGGTGGGCCACGCCGGTCCCCCGGCACTGCTGCGGCGGGGCCGCCGGGCTTACCGGGCACGCGGTGGATCACGGGTGACCTCCGATCATCGATCCACGCACGCCGCCAGGACATGCACATTGTTGATATCTATGATGTCAGACATGCATTGGACATTATGTGAACTAACGCGACATACTGTTCAGTGAAGCGGCGAGCGGAATCCGTCACCACCCTCCAGCCGCCGCGACTCCCCACCGATCCCTCCTGGAGGCAAACCATGCAGCTGATCCTCGACCAGCCCCGCTGCGAGGGCCACGGCCTGTGCGAAGAGGCCGCCCCGACCTGATGCACCTCGACGACGCGGGCGACCCGAAGAGGCGGTGGGGGATGCCGATCTCCATGGGGATCACGCCGTTGCGGACGAGGATGACGACCCGATGAAGAGCCGGTCGCGCGTGGGCAATGGCCCGATCCTCACACATCATGGCCCCCGGGCCACTGGTCCAGGCGTCCCGTTCGCGGGGATCTTGTGGCGAACACGAGAACGGTCGCGGTGACCAGGCCCGGACACAGATGACCAAGGAGCACGTGATGAGCGCAGCCGCAGCGACCTTCGCGCCGTATGCCGTCCAGGTGGACCCGTCCGATCTTGAGCTGCGCGACCAGTTCCCCGGCGAGGTCGAGGCTGGTGACCCGCAGCTGTCCACCCGCACGGTCTGGACCCGCGCCGACGGACGCCACGGGAGCGACCGAAGCCGCAGTGGGCGCCCGGTTCAAGGGCACCAGCCGGGTGGGCCGAATGCGGTGGTCGATGCCCTGCGTCATTGATGAGGTCGTTGCGGGGAGGCGCTTCTCCTTCCACACCAAGGGTCCCGGCAACAGCACCCGCTGGACGTATGACCTGGCTCCCGAGGGCGAGGGCACCCGCATCACCCAGACCTTCGAAATGCTGGGCCTCGCTCGTCCGCTCGAGGTCCTGCTCTACTTCCTCATGCCCGATGCACCGCGACCGCAGCGAAGCCCTCGCCGGCGACCTCGGCCGGATCGGATAGGTCGCCGCCCGCGGGGCCCGCACCTGACGAGGCGGGTGTCGCCGGTCAGCGAGGCGTTGCCAGAGCGAAACGCAGCTGATCGGCGCCGGGCCCAGACAGGCGATCGATGGAGGCTGCGACCGGTGAGGAGCAGGAACAGGTCGGCGAGATGACCCCCGACCTCGGGTCCCGCACCGGTGACCCAGTCATGACCGGTGGCCGCAGGTGCAGGCCGGCGAGCGGCTGAGCCGCGAACACCTTGGCGTTGCCCCTTGCCCCCGTAGCTCACGACCTGATCGGCGGACTCGGCTGAACGCGTCCAACTCCTCGGGTGGGTCCTTCTCGGCCGGCCCGGATTCCGCGGGTGGCTGGATCGTCGAAGCCGTTCTTCCAGCGGCGGGTCCGGCGTGAGCATTCGCGTCGTCGTCGCGGACGACCAGGACCTCGTCCGCACCGGCCTGGTGATGATCCTCGGCGCGCAACCCGACCTCGAGGTCGTTGGGGAGGCCGCTGACGGGCCGGGCGCGCTCGAGAGGCTGGGCATCGGCGACGCTCCGGGGTACCGCAGCGGCGGTCACCACCCACAATGCCCATTCCCGAACAGGATGCCGCGAGCGTGCACCTGTCGCTACGCCTCGGCGCCCTTCCACCGGACTCACGGCATAGTGGCTGCTTGTGGTTCCGCCGTCGCGAGACGGCGAACGCCTGGCGACAGAGGTCGACGCCGCAGTGGCCGGAACTCACGTGGCCGTTGACGCGAATCGGTGCACGCGTCGAGAGTGGGCACTCTTGCCTCGGCGTACGTGATGACGTACGCTGTGAGCTGGAGGTGGGAGATGACTGCAGTGAGCGTAACGTCCGCCAGAGCCAACCTGTATCGGCTCATCGATCAAGTCAACGAGGAGTCGCAGCCATTGACCATCACCGGTCAGCGCGGCAACGCCGTCCTCGTCGGCGAGGATGACTGGCGCGCGATTCAGGAGACGCTCTTCCTCGAGTCGGTCCCCGGCCTGTCCGAGTCGATCCGGCAGGCCCGCGCTGAGGGCATCGAGGTGGGCTCGACTGATCTCGACTGGTGACCGAGTCCCGCTGGCGAGTGGTCTACTCACGCCAGGCGCAGAAGGATGCCAGGAAGCTTGCTTCCTCCGGTCTGAAGGCGAAGGCCCAGCACCTGCTGGACGTGCTGGCCGAGGATCCGTTCGCCACACCTCCGCGCTATGAGAAGCTCGTCGGCGATCTGACCGGTTGTTATTCGAGACGAATCAACATCCAGCACCGGCTGGTCTATGAGGTCGATCCGGCGGAGCACGTCGTGCATGTTCTCCGGATGTGGACGCACTACGAGTAGCAGCACTCCGACCTCACCACCTGACTCGAGTTCTGCCCAGTGCCCCGCATACCGGTCGTGCATTCGTCGCGACATCTCGACAACGGCGTCGGGATGCAGTGACGACCGATGTGGCCGGCTTGCATACGCGCGGAGGTCGCGGCACTATTTAGGTGCAGATGCACTGAATCGTGTTTGGTGACCGAGTTCCGCAACCGAAAGGCCGCGAGGGCATCGCTTCGTGAGCACGCCCGCCTCTCCCCCGCGCGCCCGGCTCAGAGCCGGGCCGCATCAATGGAACCCCAGCCGATTCGGGTGTGGCGCACCATGCTCGAACTGCATGCCGATCTCATCGGCGCCTTGGACGCCGGGTTCCGGACCCATCACCGCCTGTCGATGTCCGAGGTTCGACGTGCTCATCAACATCGGGCCCAACGAGCGGGTTCGCCATGGCGATCTCGCCTCGCGGGTCATTCTCTCGCGCACCGGGCTGACCCGGATGGTCGATCGGCTCGCCGAGCGCGGCTCCCCACCCAGCTCACCGACCTCGGCGAGCTGACGAGCATGCTGCGCGACGCGGCATACGAAAGAAGGATCTGACATGGCGACAACGACAGCTCGCCGGCGTCCACGCCGGCGACGGCTTCCACTGGGTCGGTGACGGCTTCTATGTCACCCAGCTGCTGCCCGGCAGTCCCGAGTTGCAGGCGGCGGCCGACCCGTTCCTGCTCATGGACTACAACCCCGTGCGCGAGTACCCGCCGACGACCCGGCAACGCGGCGTGGGTCCGCACCCGCACCGTGGCTTCGAGACGGTGACCCTCGCTTTCGAAGGCACCGTGCAACACCACGACTCGACCGGTGGCGGCGGCATCATCTATCCCGGCGACGCCCAGTGGATGACCGCGGCCAAGGGGATCCTGCACAAGGAGTACCACGCGCGGGAGTGGGCGGCGACGGGAGGCCGGTTCCACATGATGCAGTTGTGGGTCAACCTGCCCAGCCGCGACAAGATGAGCGAGCCCGGCTATCAGGCGCTGACCGCCGAGTCGATGGGCAAGGTCAAGCTCTCCGGCGGCGGCACCGTCATCCTGTATGCCGGTGACCTCGAGGGTGAGGTCGGCCCGGCCCGCACGCACACGCCGATCGAGCTGTGGGACGTCCACCTCGCCGCCGACGAGACCGCCGAGCTCACCGTCCCCGACGGCCACACGATGATGGTCTTCGTCCTCGACGACCAGGTGGAAACCGACGGCGGCACGATCGGGCTCGAGCAGCTCGGTCTGTTCGAGCGTGACGGAGACGTGGTGCGCCTGACCGCACCCGAGGCCGGCGCCCGAGCGATCATCCTCGGCGGTGAGCCGATCGGGGAGCCGGTGATCTTCTACGGTCCGTTCGCGATGAACACCGAACAGGAGATCGTCCAGGCGATCAACGACTTCAACGCCGGCACGTTCGGACATCTGGTATGAGCGGCACCGACGCCACCATCGTCCCGGTCATCGGGATCCTGGTGGGCATCGCCGGCATCCACGCGGCCCTGGGCTGCTGAGACCCGGGACCATCCGATGTTCGCCGCGAACTACCACGACCCGGCGTTCGGGCGACCCGCGCGCGAGCCGAGCAACCCCTTCGCGTTCACCTACTTTGCCGCCCGGCCGATCCCACGAGACCTTCGCCTCGGCGCTGACGTCGTGGCCCGGTTGGGGCCGGCCGAGGAGTCGCTGGCCGCACTGAACTCGATGGTGACAAGCCTGCCTGACCCGTTCCCGGTCGTCGAGGATCTGCTCATCCGGGACGCGGTGGCGAGCACCCGCGCGGACGGTATACCTGTGACCCTGGAGGAGGTGCGCCGCGCCCAGGGCGACCCAGCCACACCGCCGAGCGAGGCCGTGCAGCAGGTGGTCCAGCACGTTGAGGCGACCACGCATGCCTTTACGTTGCGGGGTGACCTGCCTATCATGCAGCGCGTCATCCTCGGCATCCACGAGGCACTGGTCCGGAACCTGCCCGACCCGCCGCGCTGGCCCGGTGAGTACCGCACCTCGCCGGTGTGGGTGGGCGAGCGCGATGCGACTCCGGACACCGCCGAGTTCGTCGCTGCCCTGCCGGAGCAGCTGCCCAGCCTGATGAACGACTGGGAGCATTTCGTCAACGAGGACGGCTGCCACTACCCCCCGCTGATCCAGGCAGCGCTGGCGCTGTACCAGTTCGAGACCATCCACCCGTTCATCGCCGGCAACGGACGGGTCGGGCGAATCCTGGTCAACCTGCTGCTCGCCGAGCGACGCGTGCTGGAGCATCCCGTCCTGTCGCTGTCGACCGCGATCGAGAACGACCTGCCGGGCTACCACGCCGGGCTGCAAACCGTCCGCGAGCGCGGCGCGATCGAGCCGTGGCTCACCGATGTCCTCGATAACGTCACCGTGGCCGCCGAGACAGCTACAGCAGCACCATCCACCCCACAGGGGAAGACATGAGGTAGACCAGTGAGCGACATCACCATCACCCACAACGAGGCCGCGCATCGGTACGAGGCTCACCTCGGCGGCGCCGTGTCGGGTTTCGCGGCCCTAAGGGCTTGTGACGAAATAACTTCGTTTTAGGGGTTGGGACGGCTACGGTTGTGGTATGTCCACGTCCGCGGTGTCGGTGTCGGAGTCGTTGGCGCGCCGGTATGCGGTGGTGGCGCCGCATTTGTCGGAGTTCCAGCGTCGGTTGTGGCTTGGGGCGGAGGCGGCCGAGTTCGGCGCCGAGGGCGTGGCGGTGGTCGCCGCGGCGACCGGAGTGGCGGCGGACACGGTGCGCCGGGGTCGGGCCGAGGCCAGTGGTGGGGTGGAATTGGCGCCCGGCCGCTCGCGCCGCCCGGGCGGTGGGCGCAAGCGGGTTGAGGCCCATGATCCTTCGCTGGCAACGGATTTCGATGCGTTGATCGAACCGGCCACGCTGGGGGATCCGATGTCGACGTTGCGGTGGACGAGTAAGTCGATCCGGACCTTGACCCGGGAGTTACGCGCGAAGGGTCACCGGGTCAGTGATCATGTGACCCGCAGGTTGCTGGCCGAGGGCGGCTACTCGCTACAGGCCAACGCCAAGGTCCTCGACGGGAGCCAGAACCCGGACCGGGATGCCCAGTTCCACTACCTGGCCGACGCGGCAGCGGCCCATCAGGTCAGCGGGGACCCGGTGATGAGCGTCGACACGAAGAAGAAAGAACTCATCGGACCGTTCAAGAACCCCGGTCGGGAATGGCACCGGGCCGGCCAGCCGGAACGGGTCAACGTCCACGACTTCGCCGACAAAGACCTCGGCAAGGTCAACCCCTACGGCGTCTACGACGTCGCCCACGACGCCGGCTGGGTATCGGTCGGGGTCGACCACGACACCGCCGCGTTCGCCGTGCACACCATCGAGACCTGGTGGCAGCGGGTGGGATCCGCGGCCCATCCCGGGGCCACCCGGCTGCTGATCTGTGCCCGACGGCGGCGGCTCCAACGGCTACCAAAACCGGCTGTGGAAGAAGGAACTCGCCGACCTCGCCACCCGGACTGGGCTGACCATCACCGTCACCCACCTACCCCCCGGCACCAGCAAATGGAACAAAATCGAACACCGCCTCTTCGCGCACATCTCCATGAACTGGCGCAGCCGCCCACTGACCAGCCACGAAGTCGTCGTCAACACCATCGCCGCGACCACCACGACCACCGGCCTGCACGTCGCCGCCGACCTCGACACCAACCCCTACCCCGCCGGCATCAGAATCGCCGACACCGTCATCCCCGACCTCGAACGCCGCGGAATACTCCACCGCCACACCTTCCACGGGGAATGGAACTACACCCTCTACCCCGACACGCCCGACCCAAACTAGCTTAATTCCTCACAGGCGCTAACTACGTGCCGCTCGTCTACGGCGCGCTCGAGTCGAACGCGACCGACTGATCGGCGTCTCCTAGGGCGACGATGACGCGGACGTATGACGTCGTCGTGATCGGCGCCAGCCCGGCGGGCGAGAACATCGCCCAGTACGCGACCGAGGGCACCGGACTGCCTGCGGCGGGTGCACGTGCGCCTGCATGGCTGCGTCTCCTCGTGCCCGACCTAGCGACCGGGGGCTACGGCATACCGCTCATCGGCCGCAGCCCAGACGTCATCGTCGTTCACGATCCACCTCCCATATAGTCCTATATTAGGACTAATCAAGCCCGGAGAGGAGCTGTTTTTCGTGACCGAAGCGGAGGAGCGGCGGCTGCCGTCGAGCGTGCTGATGCATGCGGCATACCGAGCCGCCGAGGACCACGTCTTCGCGGCGCTCGCCGCGGCCGGATTCGACGACATCACCCGAGCCCAGGGCCGCCTCCTTGCCGGGATCGACGAGGCAGGCACGCGCCTGCTGGTCCTGGCCGGCCGCGCGAGAATCGCCAAGCAGACCGCCGTGGTGCTTGTCGACCGGCTCGAGGCCAACGGCTACGTCGAACGCGTCCGCGACCCGTCGGACGGTCGGGCGCGGCTGGTCCGGCTCACCGATCGGGGTATGGCGCTGCTCCCCCACGCCCGCGCCGCCGAGGAGGCAGTGGAGGAGGCCTGGACGACCCACCTGGGCCGTCGCGACGCCGCGCGACTGCACGAGTTGCTGATGCGGCTGCGCGCGCTGGCTGATCCTGAGGCAGGGTGACGACCGGACTGGGCTGGGTGGGATCTGCAGGGTCAGGCTCTCCTCTGTGCCTCGACTTCAAGCTGCAGGCCGACGGTCATCCGGGAGCGGCGGTCGCCCACCGGAGGGTACGGATTGGGGATCATCCACCCGTGACCACGGCGCGGGGTGCTAGTCTGCGAGGCTGACTTGATTGTACGGGTAATGCCGTATATTCGTACGGGAGATAGCCCGTATGAATAAACCGATCAAGCCACAGCCGGGGTCGAATCCTGACCCGGCGGATTTTGTGGGGCGGGTGAAGGCCTCATCGATTGCGCAGCGGAAGCTGTTGGCTGGGAACAACTTGGCGTTGACGGACCCGCGACGCATGGGGAAGTCCTTCTGGATGACCTACTTCTGTCGCACCACGGACGATTTCGTTCCGGTGATGATCGACTACGAGGGGGTCACCACAGCGGAGGAGTTCCTGATCCGGACCGCGGAGGCGCTGGGAAGCATCAGGGTGTCTCGGGTCCCGCGAGGGGTCTGCTGCAGGGCCTCTTCGACAACATCGAGGGGGTGAACTTGGGGGTGGTGCAAGTCAAGGTTGGGGTGCGTAGCTTGTCGGCGACCCACCTGCTGAGCCGGGTCGTGTTGGCGGTCGATGAGCATGCCGGTGAGCGGCCGTTGTTGGTGTGCATGGACGAGGTCCCCTCGCCGTCCGGCAGATCGCGCGGAATGAGGGTGGCGAGGCTGCACGTGAGGTCCTTCAGACCTTGCGCGGGTTACGGCGGGAGGCCCGGCGGATCAGGTGGATTGTGGCCGGATCGATCGGATTCCATCATGTGCTGCGGGAGTGTGGCGCCACCGAGGGGGATCTGAATGATCTGGACACGCTGCCGCTGGGGCCGCTGGAACGAGGGGAGGCGCGCGAGCTGGCTCAGCGGCTGCTGCTGGGGATCGACAGGCCGACGGCGGGCGAGGACACCCTCACCGCGCTGGTTGAGTCCAGCGGTGGGATCCCGTGGCTACTACACATTCTCGCGTCGATGCTCCACGACGGTTCTGGCCTCGTCACCGCACAGGAGGTGGCAGCCACGTTCGACGCGTTCGTCGCCGACCGCGACCAGAGCCGTGGGGCGCTTCATTTCCTGACGCGGCTGGACCCCAACTACGGGCAGGACGCCGACCTGGCCAAAGCCATCCTGGATTTCATGGCGGACCAGCCTGCGCCGATGTCGCCGCCACAGATAGCTGAGGTATTGCACCATGACAGGGCCCAGGTTGCGCGGGTGGTCGATCACCTCCTGGATGACCATTACCTGTCCCGACACGGCGACTTCGTCGCCTGGCGGTATGAGGTTCTACGCCGGATGTGGACGCGACTGCGCTGTCGTGGGACTGCCCGATGAGCATGGTCAGCCGCTTCACCCCATCCCTGCAGCGGCGCGAGCTACTCGAGCAAGTCTTCGTCGCCCGCGACGACCTGTTGGATCGGATCCTCGACCGGGTGGTTGACGCCGCCGCTTCCGTGAGCCGGAACCACACCTTGCTCGTCGGGCCGCGCGGCTCCGGGAAAACCCACCTGCTCGCCCTCGCGTATTACCGGATTTGCGATCTCATCGATAACGGAGCAAAGGTGCAGGTGGCGTGGCTGCCCGAGGACCCGTGGGGGATTGTTTCCTACCGGCATCTGCTCGCCGAGATCCGAGCGCGTCTCGAACCCGATCAGGGCGCTGATCAGTTCCGTCACCTCGACGCTGAGAGCCTTGAGGCTCAGATTCGAGGCGCCGTTGACCGGTACGGCCCGGTCGTGGTGTTGGTGGAGAACCTTGATCGGATCCTTGAGCAGATCGGCGAGATCGGGCAGCAGCGGCTTCGGCATCTGCTCCAGGCCCACCTGGCCCTGCTCCTGGTTGCGACGACCACCACTGTGGATCGCAACCTGTCGGATCCGGCGCGCCCGTTCTACGGGTTCTTCACCACCACCAAACTGGCTCCCTTCACCGTCGAGCAGGCACAGCAGATGCTTCAGGCCCTTGCCCGGGCCCGTGGTGAGGACGACCTCGCGAACGAGCTGACGACACCGCGGATGCGGGCCCGGGTCGAGGCGATCGCACACCTCGCCGGCGGGCAGCCCCGGATGTGGGCGGTGGTAAGTGAGGGTTTAGATTTAGAGATCCACCAACTCGACCGGCTCGTGGACTTGTTGTTGACCCGGTTCGACGATCTGACCCCCTACTACCAGGAGAGGCTTGCCCGGCTGGCTCCGCAACAGCGCCTGGTCATCATCGAACTGGCCGGCGCCGATCACCCGCTGCATGTCGCCGAACTCGCCCGACGTCTAGGTATCGATCAGCGCAGCCTCGGCAAAACCGTGACTGAACTCAATGACGCCGGCTGGATCGCGCCCGTCCGCACCCCGATCACCGACATGATGGATCGGCGCCGCACGTACTACGAGCTGAGCGAGCCGCTGTTGCGGATCGCGTTCCAAATCAAGGACACCCGCGGCGAACCACTGCCCATGGTCATCGACTTCCTGAAGGGCTGGTTCGACCCCAACCAACTCACTCAACACCGGGGCAGCAGCCCGGATCAGGACGTCTACCTCGCCCAGGCGGTCGACTCCCTACAGACCGACCCGCTTCCGCACGTCAGCCGATGGCTCTCGGGGCTAGCGGCGCAACGAGTCCCCGCGCTCGGCCTGCTCGCCACCATCGACGACGCTCTTCACGCCCTGAACGAGGGTGACGCCGACGCCTTTCTCGCCCTCCCTGTCTCGTTGCGGACCGCTCTCGAAACCCAGCTCCAAGCCAGCGACGTGACCGCCACGACCAGCAGCCTCCGCGCGCACATCCACACCGCCGCCCTGGAAGAGGTCGGAGACACCCCGACCGAGGAACCCAGCGTCGACCAGGAATGGATCGCCAGAGCCGAAACCCTGGCCGCCCTCCCCGGCCACACCGGGCTCGAACGCCTCCTCGGCTGGCTCATCCACAGCTGGTCTTTCCCCGAAGCAAAGGCTGTCCTCTACGCCTTGACAGAGACCCTCGGACCCGGACACCCCGTCGCCTTTACCGCTCGGTCCAACCTTGCTCACGCGACCGGTCAAGCTGGTGACCCCGCAGCCGCTGTCGCCGGATTCGAGGGACTGCTCCACGACGCCGAGCGTGTCTTTGGCCGGGACGATTGTTGACCGTCGCTCATTCTGCGGATGGCGGCGTCATCGGGTTTGCCGATGGTCTGGGTGTGGAACGGCCCCGTCCGCGGTTGGCGGGCGGGGCCGTGGTCGGCGTGGTGACGGGGTGCTCGGCGTGGTGACGGGGGTTGGTTAGTCCGCGCCGGTTTCGGAGATCGCGATGCGGGCGGCTTTCTCGTCGACGATGTTGGTGTCTTTGGCGAATGCGGCCATCAGGGCGTTGACGGCGAGGTTGTTGATGGCGCGTGGGTATCCTCGGGAGGCGTTGTGGATCAGGGTGATCGCGTCGTTGCTGAAGAGGGTGTCGGTGCGTCCGGCGATCTTGACGTGGTGGGTGATGTAGTCGCTGGTTTCGTCGGGGGTCATCCCGGTGAGGGTGTATCGGACGGCGATGCGTTGGTCGAGGGCGGCGAGCACGCCGAGGCGGAGTCGTTGGCGCAGGGTGGGTTGTCCGACTAGCAGCGCGGCGAACGGGGCGCCGGAGTCCATGCCGTGGTTGGTCATCATGCGGACGGCTTCGAGTTGGGGGTTGTCGAGCAGGTGTGCTTCGTCGAAGACCAGGACGGGGGTGCGGCCGCGTTCGGCGTGTTCGGCGGCGAGGGCCTCGGCGGCTTGGGGGACCAGGGTGGCGGTGTAGAAGGTGGGGGTTTGCCCGAGGGCGGAGGTGATGTGGTGCAGCATGCCGCGGACGCCGACGGAGGGGTTGGGCAGGTAGATGACCACGTGTCGGGAGGTGTCCAGGGCGGCGGTGGCGGCGCGGATGGCGACGGTCTTGCCGGCGCCGACCTCGCCGGTGATCACCCCGAGGGCGTGTTGGCTGATGCACCAGTCGATGCGGGCCATGGCCTCGGCGTGCCCGGCGTGGCGGTGCAGCATCGAGGGGGCCAGGGACCGGCCGAACGGCATGGCCGTGAATCCCCAGTAGGATTGCAGGCGTTGGATACTCACCGGGCCGCGTCCTGCCGCGAGGTGGTGTCGGTGAGCATTTCATCGAGGGACAGTTGCCCGGGGATCTGCTCGGTGGTGGCTTCGGGGCTGTTGGCGTAGAGGGCGTGGAAGCCGATCCGTTCGTCGTCGGCGACGTGGGTGTGGTGGGTGTCGGTGAGCAGGTTCAGGTAGTTGATCCCGGTCGTGGCGGGGGCTGGTTCGGGGGTCTCGGGTCGGGCCTTGGGGTGGGTGTGTCGGGTGATCACGTGTGGGACGGCTTGGCCGTAGGAGCGTCCGCTGTGGCGGACCTCGATCTGTTCGAGGTTGAACGGGGAGAAGACGAGTTCGACCTTGCGTCCGACCAGGGCGGGTTCGACCTGGTAGGTGTTGCCGTGCAGGCTGATGGTGGCGGTCTTGGTGACGGTGCGCAGCTGGGACCATAAGAACGCCTCGGTCAACGCGTCCGCGGCTGGCATGGTCGGGCCGTGCCCGGCGGCCTGCCAGCCGTCGTTCCAGCGGGTCAGTGGGCTCTGACCGGTTTCGGAGTGCACCTGGTGGTGATAGAGCGACTCGACCCAGGCGGTGAACTGCGCGTTCAGTTCCAGCAGCGCCGCCGCGGCGGTGGTGGCCTGTTCGGCCAGGTCGGCGGCGCTGGTGTCGGGGACCTCGACGAGGAACTGCTCGCGTACGGTGCGGAAAAATCGTTCGATTTTGCCTTTGCCTTGGGGTCGGTGTGGGGTGGCGTGGATCAGCCGGATACCGAGCTTGGCGCAGGCTCGCAGCAGCCACGCATCGACGTAGGCCGAGCCGTTGTCGACATAGCAGGCGCCGGGCACCCCGCGGCAGGCCAACGCGCGCTCCAAGGCGACGGCCAGTCGGATCACGTCCTCGGCGAACCCGAACCGGTAGCCGACCACCAGGCGGGAGTGATCGTCCAAGAAGGCGAACAGGTAGGTCTTGCGCCCGCCGATCTTCGGCCCGTGCAACGCGTCCCCGACCCACCGCTGGTTCGGCGCGTCGGCCTCGTACCGGCCGAACACCGGCGCCTGCCCGGTCGCTGGGCCGATCAGCTCGTGCCGGTGGAAGAGCCGCAGCAGCGTCGACTCGGACGGGGAGTACCCCGAGGAAGCCCGCAGGATCCGCGCGACCTGCGCCGCTGTCCGGGCCGGGTTCTCCCGTTTGAGCGCGACCGCCAGCTCCAGCACCGCCGTGTCGATCCGGGAACCCGGCTGACGCAGCGAGGGCGTCAACGCCTCGAACCCGCCGGCGCGGTACCGGCGGATCCACCGATCCAATGTGTCCCGCGAGTAGGTGTGCTGCCCACCGAACGGGCCGACGTGGCTGCGGGCCGCGATCGCGCGCACCACCTTCCCGCGGGCCTTGCGCGACAAGCCCGGATCCAGGGCCGGACTAATCAGCTGGTAGCGGAACAACGCCACCAGCTGCGCGCGCTCACGCCGCTTGTGCGCCTCCTGCTCGGGTGTGCACTCCACGACAACTCCTCTGAAGCAAGGGGAATACCTGACCGCGGCACGGTCAGGGACAACCCTTACGACGATGCCGCCTGCCCGGGCCAGGCGTCAGGGGCAACTCGTGTTGCCGCCCCGCCCCGGCCAGACCGGCGGCCACCCCGGCGCCAACAGCCGACCACCGGAACAGGCGACGGCGACCTGCCAGCCCGTCACCGGGCCGAGCACCCCATCCCGGCCGAACCGGCCCGTGACCGCCTCGCTCGCCGCGGCCAGGGCAGCCAACAGGTCCCGCCACCGACACCCCTGCGCTTGGGGCACCACCCAGTCCACCCCGGCCAGGGCCGCGACCTGCAGCAACCACGACCGGACCGGGTCAAGCCGGGAGCCCATCACCCGCAGCCAGCCTCGGACCGTCGCCCCCGGCACCCCCAACGCCTGCCCGATCGGCCGGTGTCCCAACCCCCTCGCGCGAGCGGTCAGCGCGGCACCGACCACCCCGGCCGCGTACCCCCGCCGCAACAACAGCGTCACCGGCAACAGCACGTGCGTCAGCAAACACCCCGGACAGCGAGCCCGCCGCGGACGCACCACCGCCTCGATGCCATGCACCCGCCGCGGCCGCGCCCACCCCCACGGGCGCAGCTCTCCAGAACACCCCGGACAACCGATCTGTC
Organism: Nostocoides sp.; assembly: GCF_037045025.1. Classification (GTDB taxonomy): domain Bacteria; phylum Actinomycetota; class Actinomycetes; order Actinomycetales; family Dermatophilaceae; genus Nostocoides_A. The sequence continues at coordinate 222,971 of NZ_JBAOHM010000003.1, forward strand.
CGGACACCAACCGCGACTCGACCCGAGCCTGATCACCTTCTACTGTGAGCACCGATGCCTCCGCGCATCCGGCACGGCCCTCCCGCGACGTCTTCCACGACACCTCACGCGCGAGGGCCGTGAACGTCCAATACCCCACCCATCTTGCCCGAGCCCGGCACAGTGATGGCGCCGAGGACCACGAACACCACACTCAAACCAATGCGACCGCCCGTCGGCAACCTCGATGACAGATCACGGCCCCCACGTCGTCACCCAGAGCGACGGTCAACAGACGATTTGGTCACCTTGACCATCCGCCACGAGCTCGCGGGGTGGCGGGGCATGTCCGGCGACCCTCACCGGGCCGCCCGCGAATACGGTGACGTTCTCGCCGCACGCGAGGCGATCCTGGGGCCCGACGATCCCGCCGTGTTGGCCACCCGGAACAACGTCGCATCCTGGCGGGGACAAGCCGGTGATGCCGCCGGCGCTGTCGCGCAGTTCGACACGCTGGTCCAGGACACCACAACGGCCCTCGGTCCCGACCATCCGAACACCCTGACCGCCCGAGGAAACTTGGCCCTCTGGCGGGGCCACGCCGGGGACCCGGCAGGCGCGGCGGCAGCGTTCGAGGAGCTTCTGCGGGACGAGGAACTTGTCCTTGGCCCCGGACACCCCCAAACCCTGATCACCCGGAACAACGTGGCTGTTTGGCGCCTGGATGCAGGCGATATCCGTGGCGCCGCACAGGCATTCGACAGTCTTGTCCGTGATCAGGAGAGGCTCCTCGGCCCCGATCACCCCGACACCTTGACCACCCGGAACAACCGGGCCCTGCTGTGGGGCCAGACCGGGAACCCAGGCGCGGCGATGACGGAGTTCGAGAAACTGCTGTCGGATCTGACCCGGGTCCTCGGGCCGGAGCATCCTCGAACATTAGCGACCCGCGGCAATCTGGCGTTCTGGCAGGGAAAGGCGGACGATCCCACCGCAGCGGCCGACGCGTTCGATCAGCTACGTCGGATCCACGAGCGGGTCCTCGGCCCGGACCACCCGGACACTCTGACCACTCGGCACAATCTCGCCCTCTGGCAGGGGTACGCGGGTGACCCGGCCGCCGCAGCCGCCGCATTCGCCGAACTGGTTCCGGACACCGAGCGGGTTCTCGGCCCGGAGCATCCGGGGACGGCAAAAACCAGGAGGGAACTCACCCGTTGGCGGCGGGCCGCCGACTCGTCACGTTGAGCGAACGGTGGCTCCCGCGCGCTGCGAGGGTTCGATGGGGTGAGTTAGAGGCCGTCGACGGCGGCGACTCCTTGACCTGCGGTGGAGATATCGGCGCGGGTGCCGTCCGAACTGAGCGCCAGGTCCTGGGGGAAGCGGCCTTGGCCCTGGTAGTCGGGGTTGTCGCTGAGGGCGTTGGTCAGGTTGGCCGCGGAGGTGGTGAAGGTCCACAGGGTCGGTTCGGCGCCGGCGGTGGCCTTGGTCGCTACGGCGATCCGGTCGGCGGTGCGTGCGGCGGCGACCGCGACACCGTTGGGGGTGGTTGCGACCGCGGTCAACGCGGCGGTCGCGGAGGTGACCGGTGATGTTGCCTTGTAGGTCGTGTTGGATTGACGGCCCACAGCGTGAAGGCGGATCCGGTGCCCTTGCCGGCGATGTCGATGGCGCCTGTGGAGAGGGAGGAGTTGGTCACCTTGGTCCACATGCCGCCGCCCCAGTTGGTGCCGCTCCACTTGTAGCGCCAGATCCCACCGGGGTTGGCGCTGTTGCCGGGGCCGCTGATGAATGTGGCGTCGGTGACGGCGGGCCCGGAAGCCCAGAGCAGGTCGATGTCCAAGGGGCCGCTGGCGTTGGCGGCCCCGGTCAGCGCTGCCGGGGGCGGCTTCGAGGCGACCCAGGCGCCGGCACCGTTCTTGAGCCAGAGCCCGGAGCTTGGCGCCGCAGTCGCCCGCTGGTGACCGCCAACGGGGACGCGCTGATCGCCCCGAACGTGACGCGGTGGCTGCTGGCGACCTTCGTCGACCGAGCGCCGACGACGGTCAGCCAGCCGATCGTCCGCTCACCGAGCGTGAGGAGGAGGTGCTGGTGCTGGTGGCCCGCGGCCGGACCAACGCCGAGCTTTTCATCGGCTTGAGTACGGTCAAGTTCCACATCACCTCGGTGATGGCCAAGCTCCACGTCCGCACCCGGGTCGAGATGGCGATCTGGCCCACCACACCAAACGGGTGTGACCCCTCCGGTTTGATCCGGCCCACAACACGGCAGATCAAACCAGCGGCAAGCCCGCAAACGGTGCCGGGCCGGTGCCGACCGCCGCCGCCGATGGATAGGGAGTACACGGGCGTGCAGCAGTCCGCGGCCTCGGATGAAAGGTCCTTGCGGTAGCGCGTCAGGCGCTTGGATGCTGATCAGGTGTCTGACGCTCCGGATGTAGCCGCATTGGCGCTCAACGTCGCGATCCCCGACGATCTGCAATGGAACGACGAGCGGCGCGGGCAGGAGTATCGCCTCACGTCGATCACCGTCCGGCTTCAACCCGACGGCCATCTCGCGGCCAAGGCATACGGCCGGCCGATTGCCGGCGGCCGCGGCGGGTACACCGCGTTCACCGTGCCGCAGACCGCGGCGGTGATTGCCTTGATCGAGGCGGCAGCGACGCAGGCCGCCACCCTGTGGGCCCAGCACCGTGGGCTCTGATCGACGCGGAGTTGGTGTCGCACGCTTGGCAAGTCCCGCTCACTCGACGGGGAACGGATTCCGGATCGTCACGCCCCGAATGGACGCGCCGTCGCTGAGGTCTTCGCTCAGGAGCGTCTCGCAGCCAGCCAGGCTGGCCGTCTCGATGATCATGGCGTCCCAGATGGAAACCTGATGCACCGCGGCGGTTTGCGCCGCCCGCAGGACGAGTTCCGCGTCGGCAGAGACCACGTCGAGCTCGGCCAGTGACGCCAACGCCGAATCGGCCAGGTCCGACGGCATCGGCGGGGAGAACTTCCGGGTCACGACCGAATACCACTCCAGGAGGACTTGGGTGCTGATCACCGCGTCGGGACGCTCGCGCATCAGCTGACGCGCCACCCGCTGCTTGACCGGCTCGTCGTTGTCGAATGCGTAGACGATCACATTGGTGTCGAGGAAGTCAGGCACGGTGCAACTGATCGCGGGTCCACGCCCGGCCCCCGCGCCCCGTGCCATGCGTCGATGCCTCGGCGATCGAGAGCACGCGCGCCATTGTCTCCATCGCATCGCCAGCGTCTGCATAACGGCGAAGGGCCTCGGCCAGGTAGGCGTTGACCGACTCGTCCCGCTGCAGGGCCCGCAACCTGGCGCGCTTGAGCGTCGCGTCGTCGACGCTAATGGTGAGATTCGCCATGAGGTAGTGTAGCACGACTCTCGTGTAGCACCGAGACGGCCCTGTGGATATGTGGATAACTCCGGAGGGGTGTCGGCGTTTACCGGCACTCTGTAGGCATGACGATCACGCCATTGACATCCGTGCCCAAACCGCCACCGCCGGCCCGGTCGGGGCAGCCGTGGACTCCCGACGACTACGACACTCTCGTGCGGCTCGCGAGGGAGGGCTCGAGTCTCGATCACATCTGCGAGGTCCTCCAGCGCGGCGCCAACTCGATCCTCGACCGGGCCCGCCGGATGCTGCCCGTCGATGAGCGAATGCTGCCTCGCGACCATGCCATCACCCGCCTGCAGCGCCACCTGGAGCGAGACCCCGACTACGACTGGAGCACGCAGCTGTGCACCGAGCCACCGCGCCCGGCCTATCCGCCGCCGCCCATCCGCTCCGGGGTCGCCGGACTGGACGATGATGAGCTGATCGCCTTCGCCTGCCTGACGGCGACGATGCCGCGCGTCGTGTCACGTCCGGTGCGCGCCTCCGTGGCCCGCGCGTTGCACGACCGAGGACTGCATGGCCGGCTGGAGCAGCTGTGGCTCGACACCGTGCGCGCGGGCGTGGACCGGATGTTCGAGGATGCCGCGCCGTACTACTCGTCATACGCATCACCGGTCGACTGGGGTGAACCCCCGGATTCCTGGTAGCTCCCGGGGGGCCGGAACGCCGCCCTGCGCGACCTCGTCGCCCTCACCGGTCTCGCTCAGCTCGGGTCTACGGCGTTCCGCAGCTCAGCGACGACGCGCATCGCCTCCAACCTGTGACGTCATGCCGAGACCCCTTGGGGTTATGCCACCGATGGTACCTTATATGGCATGAAGACGACGCTGTATTTGCCCGACGAGATCAAGGCAGCCGTCGAGGTCGAAGCGCGTCGACGGGGAGTATCTGAGGCCGAGGTTGTCCGTGACTCGCTTCGCGCGACGCTGATGAATCGGCCGGTTGGCCCACGGGCAGGCATCTTCCGAGGCCGCGAACCGATTGCCGATCGTGTCGATGACCTCCTTGCCGAGGGATTTGGCGCATGATCGTCGATACCAGCGCTCTGCTGGCGTACTTCGACTCGGGGGAAACCGAACACGCCGCGGTCGTCGCTGCGATCGAGGCCGGCGGCGAACCACTTGTCGTCTCACCCTTCGTCGTAGCTGAACTCGACTACCTCGTCCTCACCCGGCATGGGTCTGACGCCCAGCGCGCCGTGCTCGCCGAACTCGCTGGCGGAGCGTGGGAACTCGCTGAGATCGACCGCCACCGCCTGGCAAGGGCGGCCCGAATCGTCGAGGCCTATTGCGATGTCCCGATCGGCGTGACCGACGCCGCGAACATCGTGCTCGCACAGGCATACAAGACACGCGAAATCGCGACCCTCGACCGTCGCCATTTCACCATCCTGCGCTTCGATGACGGGTCCGCACCGCGCATTCTCCCGTGACCCGGCAGGGGCGCGGCGCCCGCGCAGCCGCCTCTTGACTCACGCACCGATCGGGTCGAGGCTGAGGAGGCGCTCTGCGTTCGCAGCGGCCGCGACCGGCCTCCGGGGGGACAAGGTGGGACGAGTGTTGGTGACCAGCAAGGCCTTCGCGACCGGAGTGGGCGTGATAGCAGCGCGCGCAGTGAGAGTTGCCGCGAATGGCCAGGGGGCGGTGACGCCCAATTCCCCGCGGAAGGGGTATCCCCGGCATCCACCACTCCTGTGCGGTGCGCTCGGGAGCGGCGTTCTGCTGGGGCGACGGGTCGGACGGCAAACTCGGTGACGGCTTACGCGGTCCACAGACGGTGACGGCGCCCAAGCCGGTCATCGGGATGAGCACTGGCGCCACTCAGGTGAGCGCCGGCTTTGATCACTCGTGTGTCACCGTCGACGCTGCCATGTCCTGTTGGGGCTCCCACACCTATGGCCAGCTCGGGTCGGCCACGGACGACACCGCGAAACCGGCCGCGGTCGTCGGGATGGACTCGAATGTGACGTAAATAGTTGCGAGTTCCCTGCGAATTGGTCAAAGGTGGGTCCCGGCGCGCATGGGACCTCGGCGGCCTACCAGAACTCATGCGTCATCGGCGAAAACGGAGCGGACTACTGCTGGGACAACAACGACGGGGGCAACTGGGTGACGGAACCTATCGCTCGTCCCTGGTGCCGACCCCTGTCAAGCCCTGACTGCTCTTGCGTGACAAGACACGTGCGCCCAGCGATAACCTGTGGGGCCCGCAGGGGATCCAGCCTGGGGGGACAGTAGGTGGATTCGTTCAGCCGTGCGAACCCGAGGGCCCGACGTGCACGGTGGCCGAGGTCAGGCGCGGCAACACCTCGAGCAGGTGTTCTTCGGCGTGATGGGCTAGGTCGTGCGCCTCGGTCAGCGTCGGCAACGGGGTCGTCAGGTCGGCCTCCGCATGCAGGGTGTGCCCGATCCAGCGCAGCTTCAGGGTGCCCACCTCGGCGACGTCGGTCATCGTGGCCAAGGATCTGCGTGCCCTCGCGACCAGGGCGGGGTCGACGGCGTCCATGAGCCGCGCGCCCACCTGGGCGACGGCCGACCGGAGGACGCCAAGGATGGCGAGCGTGATGACCAGTCCAATGATCGGGTCGGCCCAGTCCCAGCCCAGCGCCACGCCGCCGGCGCCGAGCAGCACAGCCAGTGAGGTGAACCCGTCAGTTCGCGCGTGCAGGCCGTCGGCGACGAGTGCGGCCGAGCCGATCTGGCGACCGACGCGGATGCGGTAGCGCGCAACGAGCTCGTTGCCGATGAAGCCGATGACCCCGGCGCCGGCCACGGCAAGCAGGTGGGTCACCGCCTGCGGGTGCAGCAGCCGCTGGATCGCTTCGTATGCCGCGAGCACGGCCGAGAGGTTGATCATCGCGACCACGAAGATGCCGGCGAGGTCTTCCGCTCGCCCGTAGCCGTAGGTGAACCGGTCGTTGGCCGGCCGGCGGGCGAGGGTGAAGGCGATCAGGATGGGGATCGCGGTCAGGGCGTCCGCGATGTTGTGCAGGGTGTCGCCGAGCAGAGCGACACTTCCGGACAGCACGACGACGATGGCTTGCAGAATCGCGGTGACCCCCAACGCCCCCAAGCTGATCCAGAGCGCCCGCCGCCCCCGGCTGTCGGCCTCGAGAGCGTCGTCGATCTGGTCGGCGACGTCGTGGGAGTGGCCGCCGACCAGTTCCGAGCCGGCATGGCGCAGCCGGCCCCACAGACCCTGGTCTGCGTGATCATGCCGGTGACCATGATCATGTCGGTGACCATGATCGCGGTCGTGATCGTGCGCTCCAGGGGCCAGCGGGTCGTGGTCGTGTGCGGGTGGGGGCGGGTGGTCGTGGCCCGGATCGCTGGCTCGGTGGCTCATGACGATGCCGCCCGCAGCGGGCGGTGATGGGCGGGAATCTCCTCGAGGAGATGCTCCACATGGCCGATGGTGTCGATCACCAGTTGGCGTACATGGTCGTTTTCGACCCGATAGAGAACCGAGGTCCCCTGCCGCCGGGTGGTCACCAACCGCGCCATCCGCATCTTCGCCAAGTGCTGCGACACCCCTGGGCCCGGCCGGTCCAATTCGGCAGCCAGGTCCGAGACCGACTTCTCCTCATCGAGCAGAAGGCCGGCGATCTGTAAGCGCGTCGGGTCGGCGAGGACTCTGAGGACTTCCACGGCGAGCGTGACGACATCGGAAGCCCACGGTGAACCCTGCATATCTGCGTGCATGCGCAAATACTATGTTCTGGCCTGGTATCGCAGCAACCGGTCGACATCCCCGGGGCGCGACAACCCCTTGTCGTCCAGGGTGGCGTAGCAGGTTCCTACACTCAACTCATGGGGACGGTGCCGGCCCGAGTGGATGTGGACCTGTTCGAGGCGGCGAAGGCTGCTGGCAAGACCCACAGTCGTTCGGGCGCCCAACAGGTCGAACACTGGGCACGGATTGGCCGCGAATTCGAGCGGTCGCCGGGGGTCAGTCTGCGCGACGTCGCTGCCGTGCTGGCCGGCCGAGGCGGGTATGACGACCTGCGTGAACGCGAGCAAGCCGTCGTCCGCGCGGTGTGGGATGAGCAGATCGCCGACGACATGGCCAACCTAAACTTAGAAGAAGAGTTCACGGTCGAGGGCGGCACGTGGGTCGTCGGTGATGGCTCCGGCGCGGCCGTGCTGAAGTTCGCGCCCGCGACCCGCGGTTGAGCACCCCGGGTTGAGCACCCCGGTTCTGCACCTCCTCGCCGGCCCCAACGGGGCCGGCAAATCCACCCTCGCGACCCGGGTGCTCCTTCCTCGAACCCACCTCCCCTTCGTCAATGCCGACATCCTGGCCGCCCGTTGGCCCGGCGAGGAGGTCGAGCACGCATACGAAGCCGCCGAGCTCGCTGCCGAGCAACGGGACCAACTCCTCGCCCAACGGGCTTCGTTCATCGCCGCGACTGTATTCAGCCATCCGAGCAAGGTGGACCTGGTTCGCCGTGCCCGCGTGGCGGGCTACCTCGTCCACCTCCAGGTGGTGATGGTTCCCGTGGAGGTCCGTCCTGACAACCTGAGGGCGGGGTATGCCGCGCGCTGGCCCGTCACCTGTGAGCGGGCCGGGCTCCGGCGCCCGGTGCAGCGCGACAGGTTGTGCCGGCACGTCGAACACGGGGGGTGTCGAGATCGAAACGTGGCTCAGGCCGTCGGCAGAGACGACCCGGTGGCAGATTGGGCGTCATGAACCAACTTGCCCTTGTCACGGGAGCCTCGGCAGGCATCGGTCTCGAGATTGCCAGGAATCTCGCGGCGCGCGGCTTCGACATCGTGGACGTCGGTCCAGCGCCAAGGTCGGGGACCTCGTCGACGAACTTCCGCAAGTGGCGGTCCACCCCGTCCGCGCTGGCCTGACGACTCGCGCGGGCGTCGACCTGGTATGGAGCGAGGTGGAGGCGCTCGGTCGCCCGCTCGATATCGCGGCGCTGAACGCCGGCCGCAGTCTCGGCGGGAGCTTCCTCGAAACCGACATCGAGGATGAGTTGGCGATGATTGCGCTTGATCAGCAGGTTCGCCCACAGCAGGAACAGGACCGCCCCGACGATCGGGCCGGCGAAGGCCAGATCCACGCGCGTGTCACGCACGAACGAGATGGCCGTCGAGACCGCGGGTCCGCCGTGTCCGTCCCGGATTAGACGTCGATCATCGATCGTGTTCTTTCCGTGAGTTTTCCGCATCGCGTGGCGCCGAGCGAGCCAGTGATTGGGAAGTGCCGAGCACTCTTATCTCAAGTGATTGAGACTTATCAATCACTGGTATAGGGTGGGCCGTATGACGCGTGCAGAGTCAGTGGGTCCGGAGCCGAAGCGGGCTCTGACCGACCCCGAGGCGCGGGCGCTCGCGTCCAGCGTGCGCTGGCGGATCATATATCTCTGCGACCACGAGCCCCTCACCAACAGGGCCATCGCCGAGGCACTCGAGATGCCGCCGGCCACGACCCTGCATCACGTGCGCACCCTGCGTGACACCGGCTTCCTCGAGGCCCTCCCGGCCCGGCGCGGCAACCGCGGTGCCAAGGAGATCCCCTACCGCACCACCGACAAGCTGACGAACACCAACGTCGGCGATGTCACCGACCCGGTCATCGGCGCCTTCACGACGGCCTTCGGGCAGGCCCCCCTCTCGGAGCGGACCCTGCTCCACGGCACCCTGATGCTGACGGCCGAGGAGATGTCCGAGCTCACCCACCGCATCGATGATCTGGTCCTGGAGTACGACAACCGGCCCCGGCAGCCCGAGTCGCGGGAATGGGGGATCCTCGTCGCCAGCCACCCCGCCCGCCACGTGGCCCGCCGACAAAGCTGAGCCGGCGGACGCAAGGCGAACGCGTAGGGTCGTGGCGCGTGCCGCGACGACCTTGGCGCGGCAGGCCCTCGCGGTCACCGTTGCTGGTCACCTCTATCCCATTCGCGGCGGAGCATGGCGTACTGATGCCGTCGATCCAGCCGAGTTCGCGGTGCCAACTGTCCTCGATGCCATGTCGCTCCCGTCGCATACCGGCCTTCTTCAAGGCGCGGACCGAGCCGATGTTGTCCGCATTGCAGTAGGCCACGACGCGGCGCAGCCCGAGCCGGTCGAAGGCGGCGGTGAGCAGACCGCGCACGAGCGCACCGGCCACACCGGTGCGCCAGGCCGCGGGGTCGACGATGTAGCCGATCAGACCCTGGGTGAGCGTCGGCATACCCGGCTGCCCCGACCCGTCCTGCAGCTCGAGGAAACCCATCGCCACTGACCGGGGGCACCGACACCGGCTGGCGTCATGACACCATCACCGGGTGACGGCGACGATCCAGGCACGAGGTGTGGGCGCGGCATACGGAGACCGGGAACTCTTCTCCGGGCTCGACCTCATCGTCGCCGCAGGCGATGTCGTCGGGCTGGTCGGCTCGAACGGAGCGGGCAAGTCGACGCTGCTGCGGGTCCTTGCCGGGCGACGGGCACCGGACTCGGGTTCGGTTGTCGTGCAACCCAAAGACGCGCGGCTCGGCCTGCTCGACCAGACTCCGGACACTCTCGCGGGCGAGACGATCCGGGAGCAACTTCGCCGCCGGACCGGCGTTGCGGACGCACAGGACGCGATGGAGTCCGCGGCCTCCGACCTCGCCGGCGGCAGGCCCGGAGCGGACGACGCCTACGCGCATGCCCTCGAGATCTGGCTTGCCCTCGGCGGGGCCGATTTCGACGAGCGACTCGAGGTCGTCGCCGCGGACCTGGGCCTGGCGGTCGACGTCGACCGCGACCTGTCCAGCCTCTCCGGCGGGCAGGCGGCGCGCGTCTCCCTGGCGGCCTTGCTGCTCTCCCGGTGGGACGCCTACTTCCTCGACGAACCGACCAACGACCTCGACGCCGCCGGCCTCGGCCTGCTCGAGGAGTTCATCCTCGGCCTCGACGCCCCGTGCGTCCTGGTCAGTCACGACCGCGAATTCCTCTCTCGCACAGTCACGACCGTCGTCGAGATCGACCGGTCGCTGCAGCGGGTCGCGACCTATGGCGGGTCGTATGACGCCTACCTGGAGGAGCGTTCGATCGCCCGCCGCCGGGCTCGCGAGAGCTACGAGTCGTATGCCGCGCGCAAGGCCGGCTTGGAGGAGCGGGCCCGGCGCCAACGCGCCTGGATGGACAAGGGCACGCGAAATGCGCTGCGCAAGAAGAAGTCCGGCAAGGAGCGCGACAAGTTCATCAGCCACCACGCGAAGGCGACTTCGGAGAAGCAGGCCGCCAAGGCGCGCCAGACCGAGCGGATGATCGAGCGGCTGGATGTGGTCGAGGAGCCACGCAAGGAGTGGCAGCTCCAGTTCACCATCGCCTCCGCCGGCCGGTCCGGCGATATCGTCGCCACCGCCTCGAATGCCAGTGTCCGGCGAGGGGATTTCACCCTCGGCCCGGTGACCCTCCAACTCGACATCGGCGACCGGGTCGCGATCACCGGCCCGAACGGCTCCGGCAAGACGACCCTGCTCGCGCTGCTCCTTGGGCGTTTCGAAGCGGCCTCGGGGTCCGCCGGTCTGCGAGCGAGTGTCGTTGTGGGGGAAGTGGATCAGGCGCGAGCGGCCTTCGAGGTCGACGCGCCACTCGGCCGCGCATTCGAGGAGGAGATGCCGGCGTGGTCCCACGCCGAGGTCCGCACCCTGCTCGCCAAGTTCGGGCTCGGCGCCGACCACATCGCTCGGGCGGCGGACACGCTCTCCCCGGGCGAACGCACCCGGGCCGCCCTCGCGCTGCTGCAGGCCCGGGGCGTCAACCTGCTCGTCCTCGATGAGCCGACCAACCACCTCGACCTGCCGGCCATCGAGCAGCTGGAGCAGGCGATCGATGCCTTCGACGGTACCGTCCTGCTCGTCACTCACGACCGCCGCATGCTCGAGACGGTGCGGCTGACCCGGCGCTGGGAGGTCGACGCCGGACAGGTCCGGGAGATCCTCGCCGAATGACCGGGTGCGACGCTTTCTCGCCGGCATGAGGTGGGCCGACGGTAGGCTGCCCGGGCATGGACATGCTGAGGGGCGAGCAGATCGCCGAGGCAAAGCTGACCGACTGGCGCAAGCTGGCCCAGGGCTTGCACGCCCGCTACCTGGTCGACGACTTCGGTGCCGGCGTCCGCTTCCTTGCCGTGGTGGGGGAGGCGGGCGACGCGGCCGGGCACCATCCGAGCGTGGCGGTGGGGGCGGGATATGTCGACCTCAAGCTGCTCACCGCGGACGCGATCTATCGCGACGAGGTCGGCACCGAGTATGTCGTCGAATGGCCGACCCAGCAGGACCTCGACCTGGCCCGGCGGATCACCGAGATCGCGGCGAACCAGGGGCTCACGGCCGACCCGGCCTCGGTCAGCGTCCTCGAACTCGGCCTCGACACCGCCGACTCCGCGACCATCGCCCCGGTCTGGGCCGCCCTGCTGACCGGGGATCCCGCCGCCCAGGGCCACGGATCACCCAGCGACGAGATCCGCGACGCCACCTTGCGGGTGCCGAACCTGTGGTTCGGTGACGCGGCAGACGATGACGCGCGTCAGCGCTTCCACGTCGAGGTGTATGTCGCCCCGGAGGCCACCGAGCAGCGGCTCGCCGCCGCGATCGCCGCGGGAGGGACCGTGGTCGATGACAGCGAAGCACCCGGCTTGACGGTGATCGCCGACCAGGACGGCAATCGGGGCATCCTGTGCGTCGACACCTCCGCCGCGACCAACGAGTGACCGGTCGCGCCTCGCTCGGTCATGACGGTTCTACCTTCGCACGGTAGAATTCCCGGTATGGCGACCCTGAACATCAAAGATCCCGAAGTTCACCGGCTGGCTCGCGAACTCGCCCGTCGGCGCGGGACCTCCGCGACCGGCGCCGTGCGCGCCGCGTTGCAGGAGGCATTGCGGCATGACATCGCCCAGGACGACACGATGGTCGACGACTTGCTTGCCATCGGCCGCCGCAGCAGCGCCCGAACGGAGCCCTTCCTGGACGAGGCCGACCTCTATGACGGCGATGGGCTGCCCAGGTGATCCTGGACAGTTCGGCGGTCATCGCAATCTTGCGGAGTGAGCCGGAAGCGCCCGAACTGGCCCGGCTTATCCGCGAGGCCGACAGCGTGGCCATCGGTGCCCCGACTGTCCTCGAAATTGCCATGGTCGCCGGCCCCAGCCGGGCCGCGGATGTGGACGACCTCTTGGCCCGAGCACGCGTGGACGTCGTGGCCTTCACCGCGGACCACCTGGCCGTGGCACGGCGGGCGCACGCCGCCTATGGACGGGGCTCGGGCTCCCCCGCACGCCTGAACTTCGGTGATTGTCTGTCGTATGCCGTCGCCAAACTGGCCGAGGATTCGTTGCTGTTCAAAGGGACCGACTTCAGCCACACAGACGTGGTTGCGGCGCGCTGAGTCTGCGCCTCGGCGCGCCGGCCCGCACGATCGCGGCGGCATCGAGCTGCGCCACTGCGCTCGGAGCAGCTGGCGATCGCCGGGGATCACGCGGGGTCGACCGTCTTGACCATGACGCAGTTCTTCAGCCCCTTGGGCCGGTCATAGGTGAAGCCGAGCCGCTCGTAGAGCCGGCGGGTGCCGTTGTAGAGGAACGACGAGCTCATCTTCTTGGTTTGGTTGGTCAGGTCGTGCGGATAGCTCTCGACCCGACCGCCGCCGGCCTGGGCGATCAGGTCGAGGGCGCCGGTGATCGCCAGCTCTGTGACGCCGTGGCGGCGATATCTCTTGTCGACGAAGACGCACGTGATCCGGTAGTCGGGGTCCGCCGCCTTGGTTGCGTCGTATTCCTTGCGATGGTGGATGGTCGGCAGCTCGGCCGGGGTGCCGTATTCCGCCCACGCGATCGCCTCCTCGCCGTCCATGACCAGCGCGGCGTGGGCCTTGCCCTGCTCGACGTAGGACTTCTTCAGCGCCTGGTTGGCCTCCGCTCCCTGACCCCGCTCGGGGCCGTCGGGGTGGAACCAGATGCACCAACAGCCGCCGAAGATGCCATTGTGCCGCTGCACCAGGGCATCGAACGCGGGCCACGTCTGCGGGCTGAGCCCCGCGAAGGTGTATGCCGATTCAGTCGCCATGCCGAACTCCATTCCGGGGACATTGAGGGCGGCGGCACTCGGGGCGGCGCCGCACGGTCGGGGTCATCGTGGTGGTCGTGATCATCGTGGTGGTCGTGATCATCGTGGCGCCGCCGATCCCTGGGCGACGAGCACCAGGTCGTTCCCTTCGGGGTCGGCAATACGCCAGCGGCCCTCTGCGAGCGCGGCCGCGATCACCAGGTCACGACGTTGACCTGGGGAGGTGGTGCGATAGCAAGCCATCGCGCTCGACACCTGCTGCCAGTCGGCACAATCGCTCCCCGCGCCGAGGGCCTCGCCCGGCATCAGGTCGACCTCGTTGCCATCGGGATCGGTATGCCGCACCCCGAACGGTCCCGAGGCGGCCCCGAGATCGGCCCGCTCGACGAGCTCGGCCGGCCGGACCACATCGAGGTGGATCCGGTTCCGCAACGGCCGCGGGTCGTCCGATCGTCGGATGGGTACGCCGGGATCGTTCCGCATCGGGTCCGTCAGCTCGCCGTTCTCAGCGGGCGGATAGCCGAGGGCGCGCTGCCAGAACGGCGCGGCGCCGGCCGGGTTGGCGGTCTCTAGCACGATGCTCATCGCTTGTAGCGCAGCCGGATTCGCGGTCAGGCCGAGCTCCTGGGCGGCCACCGACACCGCCGCCGCATGCGCTTCGTCGTCGAGGCGCACCCGGATGCCGTCTCTGCGGACGTCCACCACGATCTGCTGCGACAGCTCCCCGATCCGGGTGCTCAAGGCGGCCCCTGCACTCAGCGACGGCGCATCGAACCACGCCGTCGGAACGCCATCGACGACGTGCCAACCGGTGGCTGCCATGTCCGGCACGCTACTGTCCGCCACGTCGGATCGACCAGTGTGGGGTCGACCGGTGTGGGATCGACCAGTACACGGCAGCGGGAACTTCTCGGGCGGGTCCGGGGTGTTGCCGGGGGCGGTCACAGCGGTGCCTGAGTCGGATCATGACCGTGACATTAGGTCGCAATCCGGACGAAATGCGGCCGGTTGGAGCTTGGTCAGGCGCCCAAGTTTTCTGGCCGCCGTTGCGCGAGGGGTCTCGCCGGCTGCAGCGCTCCCGGCGCCGCTGCGGGTGGCGATGCGCCGTGTCGCACTGCCCGGTCAGAAATCCGTATGGCTGAAGAACATGTCGACCCGGACCAGGCCGGTTTCGTCCGGTGTCGCCGTCGCCTGCTGGGTTGCCGTGTCGTCGTCAAGGGCGGTGAATTGACACCCGATGCCCCCGCCCCGGCTGTCCTGGACCTTCCCCTTGGCCCAGGCGCGGAAGGCCCGGTCCAGATCGGCGCAGATGTCGGCACCGGCCGGGGCGCGGTAGAACCGGACGGCATACTCCTCCTTGGTTGAGACCGGCGGCGGCGCCTCGGGGTCGTGGACCAGTTCATAGGAGTCCAGCAACGAGAACTCGTCCAGCCGCTTCTCGAAGTCGGCCTTGCCGGGCCCGCCACACCCCGCCAGGGCCAACGGCAAGACGACGATCGCCGCGGAGAAACTGATCCGGTTCACGGTGCGCTTCCCCTCGTGCTTCCCGATGGACGCCGCACTTGCAAGGATATTCTCGGGCCTCGTCAGAACAGAATAGCCAGCCAGTGGCGCTTTGCCCCGGTTGTTCGGACGTCTGCTGCCCCGCAATGGGATCCGCCGGCCTGCGCTCGAGTGTCATTGTGGGCGAGGTGGATCAGGGGCGGGCATTCGCGGGAGACGCTTCCTAACATCCCACGACGCTCTCACTCGCCTGCCCACGGCGTCAGGTCACCGAGCTGCTCGGCATACCAAGGGTCAGCCACGTGCGTGGCAATTTCCCGCAATGTCCACTCGGTCCCGCGGGGGCGATCCCATTCGATCGCGTCCAGGCCGAGCAGGCGGAGGCGAAATGTGCGAGAAAGCCGGGTGAGCCGCTCGGTGGCCTCGATGAGATCGACCTCGGTGAACCGGGCTAGGTCGGCGTCGGTCGTGACGGCGCCTTCTCCCCATCCGTTAGGCCGGGGGGCCACCCCGGCCACGAGGGCTTCGACCTGGGCAAGGTGATCCACGAGGTGGTCGGCGTATCGACGAACCGCCTTGTGCGGAGTGAAGATTCGCCCACAGCTCTCCGCGGGAAGGGGCGTCCCGTCCCACGTGGTCCACCTCTGGGCCAACTCCAGGACGCGCGCTGTCGCCACCTCCACGAGCCACCCGGGGTCCGACGTCGTTCGTTCGTCAACGTTCATGGGTGCCGACGGTAGGGGCGGGACGTCTTGACGCCGACCGAGATGTGCCGCCCCGACAATGGCCCCATGACCGCGGATCTGGCGCGCATCGGCAAGGCCATCGGGCCACCCGCTCGGGTGGCCATGCTCAACGTCCTCTTCGACGGCGCGCCGCACCCGGCCGGCGACTTGGCCGTCGCGGCTGGGGTCACCTCCGGCACCGCCAGCCAACACCTCGCCGTGCTGGTGGAGGCGGGCATCGTCGTCGCTCGGCCCCAGGGCCGATACGGGCGCTACGAGTTGGCCAATCGGCGGATCGCGCACGCCCTGGAGCAGCTCGCGGGTCCCGACTTCGCGCCGGCCACCTCGTTGCGGCTCTCCCGGGAACAACGTCGGGTCCGGGCCGCTCGCACCTGCTACGACCACCTCGCTGGGCAGCTCGGCGTCGCCCTCGCGGAGCGATTCGTCGACGCCGGCTGGGTGGACCCGAGCGCCAGTGCGGTGACCGCCGCCGGCCGGGAAGCGCTGGCGACGTACTTCGGTCTGTCCGCCGAGGCGCTGGTGCATCCGTCGTCGCGTCGCCCCCTCGTGCGCGTGTGCCGCGACCGGACCGAGCAGCGGGATCATCTCGCCGGCATCCTCGGCGCCCGGATCGCTGACGTTGCTCTCACCAACGAGTGGGTCGTCCGCCAGCCCAAGTCCCGCGCCCTGACCATGACGCCGGCCGGTGGTGAGGTGTTCCGCCGCGCCGGGGTCTTACTAGCACCGCGACGAGCTACGTGACGGGGAAGTCGGCGGGAGGATCCTCGCCCGTATGGCCGTCGATCGATCCGCGGAGCAGGTCCGCGTGACCGGTGTGCCGCGCATACTCCTCGATCATGTCGCTGAGCAACCGGCGCACGCTCATCCCGCCCTCCGGACGAAACGCGTCCGGACCCAGTCCGGCTGCTCAGGCCCGCAACACCGAGACGAAGACGCCGCTGGCCGGCGCGTCGTCGGTGTCCGGGACCTGCCAGACGATCCGCTCCCGATGCTCGGCGAGAAGGTGAGCCTGGGCATTCGTCAGGTGCACCCGCCGCAGGAAGACGAAGGCCTGGGCGTCCTCGATGAGACCGCGGGTCACCAGCTGCTGCATCATCCCGCTGGTCGCCTCGGGCCCGCTGAAATGCAGCGGAACACCGACGCTCTCGTCGAGGACTCCGGTTCCGCCTCGGCCGGTCCGCGTACCGACCCGACGGACCAGCCCGACGTCCTCGAGCACCGCGATGTGGTGGGCGACATTGCCCTTGTTCATTCGTAGCTCCCGGGCCACGCGCTCACCGTCATCGGCGTCCGCAGCACGAGGGTGATGCGGTGGCGGGTCGGGTGGCCGAGCGCGCGGCGTTGGGCGGCATCGGCGATGTGCTCCGGCATACCCCAAAGCGTCAAGAGAACTCGGCGAAGAGTCAAGACGGCCGTCACTGTTGGTCCATGTCCACCCCGTTCGCCGCGCTCGCCGACCTGGTCGAGGAGCACTACGTCCTCGCCGACCGCGCCGCGGCCTACGCCATGACCATCCGCGACTCGAGCGCCGAGCTCGAGGCCCTGCTGCCTGACCGCGAGTCGGCGAACGCGCGGCTTCACGAACTCGTCCCCGACAAGCATCTGTCGATTAGAGCCGCCCAACCATCTGGTTCTCCTCGGCCGGTTCGAGCACCGAGGGCTGCCGCCGCAGGACTATGTCTCGGACCCGAGTCTCGGGCTCAGCTACGAGGGGCCGCTGACGATCCTCACCTCGACCCGGACGTTCTCAGGCGGGGAAGACCTCGCCTACGTCCACCAGGCACTCGGTCGCGCCCGCATCGTGGGCGAGCGCACGGGAGGTGGCGCGCACCCGGTCGAGCATTTCGCCCTCCCCGGCGGCTACCGATGCCAGATCCCGGTGGCGCGCAGCGTCATTGCGGCCACCGGATCCAACTGGGAGGGCACCGGAGTCACCCCCGACATCGTGTGCGACGCCGAGGAGGCCCTGGAGCAGGCCCTGGCCCGCATAGCCGGCGTCGTTCAGGCCGATCGGCGCTCGACGCCAGCCACCCTCACGGCACGCTGACCGTCATCTTCGCCGAGCCGGCGTCGACGGTCAGGACGACGCTGGCCTCGTCCGTGTGCCACTTCATCGTCGTCACATCGCCCTGCGTCTCGTCGGAGTCAAGGGTCACCGCCGTGGTCTTGGCGACGAAGTCGCGATAGAACGAAAGGACCTCGGCGGGTCCGGGGTTGGCGAAGCTGAA
The DNA here is from genome assembly GCF_037045025.1 of Nostocoides sp. GTDB lineage: Bacteria > Actinomycetota > Actinomycetes > Actinomycetales > Dermatophilaceae > Nostocoides_A. Next base: position 240,890 of record NZ_JBAOHM010000003.1, read on the forward strand.
CGAGCCACTCGTCTCGGTCTCCGAGAGGTCGGTCAGCTTGGTCCCGGTCGGGAAGCTGAGGAAGTACTCCCCGCCCGGCAAGCCCAGGCCTTCCGGGCTCAGCCCGTCCGTCGTGCTCGAGCCGCCCGCGGTGGGGGACGACGCGCCGTCGGTTGGCGAACTCGGCGACGTGCCGGACCCCGGGCTCCACATGATCAGCGCCCCCGTGTCGGCGTTGACCGAGACCTGCCCTTGCCAGCTGCCGTTCTCGAAGATCAGGACCGGGGCGTCGCCGCCACCGTCGGAGCTGATCGGGAAGCCGGCCTTGGGCAACTCGGCCCGGTAGAACGCCGCGATCTCGGCACCGCTCGGCGCGGACAGCTGAACCATCGTGTCCGCAACAGCCAGTTCGACCTTGGCGCCCGCCGGGAACGGGAAGTCCTTGGGCAGACCGGATACCTCTTGGCCGTCGACGGTCCGGGTCTCGGATTCGCCGATCGCCGCGGGCACCGTGGTGCCTGAGGAGTCGGTCGTGCTGGACGCGGTGGCTGACGGCGCGACCGGTGACGAGGCGTTCCCGGTCGGGGTTGCCGGCGGGGTGCTCGAACTCGGCTCCCCTGCCGGGCGCTGGCCGGCCGACGTACTTGACGAGGTGCTCTGGCCGGACGTCTTGACCGGGACCTGGGCATTGCCGCAGGCGGTCAGGCTGGCAGCGAGCAGGGCAACAGCAGAGACGAGAATGGTCGGACGGGTGGCTGGCTTCATGGCAGGTTCTCCTTCGGATTGCGGACCGAGCTGCGGTGGATTCCGCCTCGGTGTCGCTTGTCGGCAATCCTGATCGGCACCAACCGGCCTCGGAAAGACGGCAGTTGTGCCGTCGGCCAAGCTGTTGTCGGCAACGTTGTTGTCGGCAGAATTGCCGACTGAGCGCCACGGCTACCGGCAACGAAGGTCGACGATTGCTGCGGCCTGGGCGCCGAGGGCGTTGGAGACGATGTGCACCACCCGGGCCACCTCCTGATCCTGCGGCGACCTCAACGGGTGGCGCATCCCTCGGCCTGGAACGACGGTGTGGATCCGCGCCAACAGCTCCCCACAGGCGATGACGAACCGTTCTCTGTCCGAGGGTGACAACTCATCCCCGAGGTCGTTGAGCGGACGTCCGGGCTGGAAGCGCTGAATCGAGAACGACAGCAACTCACCGTCCCGGTCGACATGCTCGACCCCCAGGACCTCGGGTGCAGGCACGCCCTGTGCGCGTGCCCGCACCACGAGGTGCGCCTCGTCCTCGAACCACGGCCGCGAGTGCCGCGCGATCCGAACGATCACCGGGTCGCCGTGCTGGAGGTCGGCACGATAGGTCTCATTCATGCCGCCACCGCTGAGCGGGAGGAGTCGCTCGGTGCTCCGGCCGCACACCGTTTGCACCACGGAGTCGACGATCGAGCGAGGAGCGAGGGCCATACTCCATCGTCGCCCGTCGAGGCCCGGGCGGCCGCTGGCACACGGCCACTCGGCATACGTCATCCGGCGAAGAAGGTCCTCAGGTCGCCGACGAGCAACTCTGGCACCTCCAACGCCGCGTAGTGACCGCCACGGTCGAACTCCGACCAGTGATCGATGTTGGCGTTGTCGCGCTCGGCCAACGGGCGGATCGTCTGGACGTCGTCGGCGAAGACGGCGACCCCGATGCGGCCCTGGCTGACCACGGTGGCCGAGGTGTTCGTCAGCCAATAGAGCGAGACCTGAGTCAGGACCTGCTCGGGAGACACCAGACTGGTGCCCGTGCCGAAGTTCGGCGAAGCCGGGCATCGACGGAATGACGACGTCGAAGGCCTCCTCGGCGCACCCGCCATGCGCCACCGGATCGGTGAGCGGGCCGACCAGCTCAAGGAATTCGGCGAACGAACCCGGGTAGGTGTGCAGCAGCAGGACCGGGGTGGCCCCCTCGTGCGGGGAGCGGACGTGGACGAAGTGGATGCTCTGCCCGTCGATCTCGGTGACGAAGTTGGGCACGGCGTTCATGCGCGCCTCCTGCATGCGCCAGTCGAGGGCCTGCCACCGTTCGACCATGTCGTGCAGGTATCCCGCCGGCGTGCCGAAGTCCCAGGAGTCGCCCCGCGCCGGGGCGGCGAAGCGGGTCCGCTCGAGCCGGGTGCGCAGGTCGTCGAGGTCGGCCTGAGGGATGTCGATCCGGAACGGCCGGATGGTCTCGTCGGACATCGCCGCCCGGATGCTGGCCCTGCTTGGACTGCTCCAGTCCCGTGCCGACTGGTCCGCTGCGGACCTCGCCGAACGCCTGGCGGTCACCGATCGGACCATTCGCAACGACATCCGGCGGCTGAGAGACCTCGGGTATCCGGTCGAGCCAGTCCGCGGCCCCGGCGGGAGGTATCGGCTCGGCGTCGGGACTCGGCTCCCCCCGCTGCTCCTGGACGACAACGAGGCGGTCGCTATCGCCGTTGCCCTGCGCTCCGCGCTCACCGTGCCCGGCATGGAGGAGGCCAGTGCCGGCGCCCTGGCGAAGTTGGATCAGGTTCTGCCGCATGCGCTTCAGCGCCGCGGCAGTGCCCCGCGCGACGCGGTGTCGGCGGGCCCGGAGAACACCGGCTCCAATGTGGCGGACCCGGCCGTGGATCCCGACCTGCTCTCCGATCTCGCCACCGCGATCCGCGACCGGCAGGAGCTGCGTTTTGACTACCGCACCGAGGAGGGCGTGCTCACGCGCGAGCCCTATCGGCTGGTCAGTTGGCAGCGCCGCTGGTATGTCGTGGCCCGAGAGCCGACAACCGGCTCGTTCGGCGCCTACCGCCTCGACTGGATCAGGCTGCGTATGCCGGGCGGCCGGCGGTTCCAGTCGTGCGCGTTGGCGGGTGGGGACTACACCACCTTCGTGCTGCGCGAAGTCGCCGCGTCCGGGTGGTCGGTTCACGCGCGGATCGTCGTTGATGGCACGGCCGAGGAGGTCTTAGCCCGAATCAACCCGGCCGTCGGAGTGGTGGAGCGGATCGACGACACCCAGTGCGTGCTCGTGACCGGGGCCGACAGCCCGGAGATGATCGCGGCATACATCGGGATGCTCGGGATGGACGTCCACATCGACGGACCGCCGGCGCTCGCGGATGCGGTCGCCGTGCTCGCTGAGCGGTACCGTCGAGCTGGCCTGCCCGAGTGAGCCAGTCAAATGAACCGCTGAACCTACAGAGCAACAAGGAGATCGACGATGAGCGCACGGTCTGAGCGCGTGACTGCTTGGCTCGAGGAACGCCGCGAGGAGATGGTCGGCCTGCTGACCCGGCTGGTGGCCGAGCCGACCGAGAACCCGCCCGGGGTGGGACTGGGCCGCTGCGCCGAGGTCCTTGTGGATGGTCGCCATCGTGACCGGCGAACCCAGCGGCAGCGCCATCTAGATCTAGAACGCCGCCCGCGGCGCGATCAGCCTGAAGGTGAGCTTCGAGGGCCGCGAGGCCCACGTCGGCCAAGCCGCGTTCGGCATCAACACCTTCGCCCAGATGGTTCACGTCGCGCAGCCCCTGCTCGCGTATGCCGAGGAAATGGCCGCTCGCCCAACGGGTTACGCGATTGACCCGAACGATCCCCCGGGGTCGATGGTGCTCGTCGGCGGCCGCAGCGGCGCCGGATCGAACTCCAACGTGGTTCCCCCCGGACTGCTGGTTCACCGTCGACAGCCGGTTCAATCCCGAGGAGGACCTGGATGCCGAGTTGGACCGCCTGCAGACCATAATCGCCGACGCTGCCGACGAGATCGGCGCCAAGGGCACCGTCGACGTGACCCAGTTCCAGCCCGCTGCCGGAACCCCGAGCGACCACCCGGCCGGCGTCGCGCTGGCTCGCTGCGTCGAGGAGGTCCGTGGCGTGCCGGCCAGATTCGAGATGTGCGGCGAGATCCTGGAGAACCGCTGGTATGACCAGCTCGGCATACCCGCCGTCGGCTTCGGTGCCGGCCGGCTGGACGTCTCCCACGGCCCCGACGAATATGTCGACGAGGACGAACTCCTGCGGGTCGCCGCCGTCTATGCCCTCTATGCCCACGACATCCGGGGATGATCCGCCGCTTGACCGAGTCTCGCGAAGTCTCCCGCTCGGCGTCGTGCGCTGGACGGGTCTGATCTCAACCGGCGAGGATCGCTGGTCATGCAGTCACCGTTCGTCAACCCGGCGGCCCGCGAGTGGACCAGCCGCGCGCCCCGCGGCACCGCCCGGGACTTCCACCGGCAGCTGCCGGGCTATGTGGGCTCACTCGCGCAGGCCGTCGTCACGCACTACCGTCGTGCGGCGGTCGCCGAGACGCGCGTGCTCAGCGTCGAACCCGACACTGCGGCAGGCATTCTCACCAGCCTTCGGGCGGACGCCCCGACCCCGGTCACGACGGGCAACACCATCGCGGCCGGTCTCAACTGCGGGACGGTTTCCGCCGCGGCGTGGCCCGCGCCTCGCGCCGGCTTGGATGCTGCCATCGCAGTGTCCGACGACGAAACCCGTTCTGCCATGGCCGCTCTCGCCCGTCAGTCAATTTCCTCCGGCGCCTGCGGTGCGGCCCCGCTCGCGGGGCTAACGGCATACCTCAACCACCCCGGAGCCCGGGACGCCATCGGTCTGCCCAATCGCGCCGTCGTCGTCCTGATCAGCACCGAGGGGGCAGCGGGGTGACGCGACAATCGGCGAGAACGATTGGCGCGCGGTCATCGGTGACGCCGATCGGCATACCCCGGAGCCGTCTCAACTAGGGATGGTCAGCGACAAAACCCAGTCGCACCAACGGATGTTCTCCTCCTCAAAGGCGATGCCGCGGGCCAGGGTCAGATAGGGTCCGATGCGCTGCCCCGCTGTGAGGTATGCCGCTTCGTCCCGTCCCCCGAGCATCGTCGCCCGGCGCCGCTCGTAACGCGCCAATTTAGCCTGGGACGCATCTCTTTTTGCCAACACGGCGGACCGGATCGCCGCCGCGTCGCCGTGGTCGATCGCCTCTACCTGAACGAGGAGTTCGTCACGGATGGCCGTGGGCTTGGGCGGTCGCGCGGTGGCGGCGCGCAGGGCCGCGCGGCCGGCGTCGGTCAGGGCAAAGACGCGCTTGTTGGGGCGACGTTGCTGCTCGACGACGCGCGCCGACACCAAACCGTCGGCGGCCATCTTGTCCAGCTCACGATAAAGCTGTTGTGCCGTCGCGGTCCAATAGTTGGCGACGGTGACGTCGAAGGATTTTGCCAGGTCGTAGCCCGAGGACTCGCCATTGGCCAGTGCAACGAGGATCGCGTCCTGCAGTGCCATGCGCTGTCTCAGATCTCCGCTGCAACGCGGGTGCCCTGGTCGATCGCGCGTTTGGCGTCGAGCTCGGCCGCGACGTCGGCGCCACCGATCAGATGGGCGGTGACGCCGGCGGCTGCCAGGTCGTCATACAGGCCGCGGTTGGGCTCTTGGCCGGTGCAGAGGATGACGTGGTCGACGTCGAACACGTGCTCCTGACCCATGACCGAGAAATACAGGCCGGCGTCGTCGACCCGGTCGTAGGTGGCGCCCGCGATCATCTCGACGCCGCGGTTCTTTAGCTCCGTGCGGTGGATCCAGCCGGTGGTCTTGCCGAGGTTGGCGCCGACCTTGGATCCCTTGCGCTGCAACAGGGTTACCTTCCGGGGGGAGGTATGCCGCGCCGGCTTGGTGAGTCCGCCGGGCGTCAGGTGGTCGGCATCGACGCCCCACGCGGCGAGGAAGGCGGGAATGTCGCGACTGGTGTCGGTTCCGGAGTCGGTGAGGAACTCGGCGACGTCGAAGCCGATGCCGCCGGCACCGAGGATGGCGACCTTGTCCCCGACCGGCGCCTTGCCGGCGAGCACGTCGAGGTAGCTGAGGACCTTCGGGTGGTCGACGCCCTGCAGCTCGGGCACGCGCGGCGTGACTCCGGTGGCGATGACGACATCGTCGAAGTCGGCCAGGTCGGCGGCACCGGCCTTGGCACCCAGGCGCACGTCGACCCCGAGCGCCTTGAGCCGGTTGTCGAAGTAGCGGATCGTCTCGTCGAACTCCTGCTTTCCCGGCACCTCACGGGCGACGTTGAGTTGCCCGCCGATCCGGTCGGCGGCGTCATACAGGGTGACCGCGTGGCCGCGCTCGGCCAACGTCGTCGCCGCGGCGAGGCCGGCCGGGCCGGCGCCGACGACTGCCACGCGTTTGCGCAATTGGGTTGGCGCCAAGGTCAATTCGGTCTCATGGCAGGCGCGCGGGTTGACCAGGCACGAGGTGATCTTCATGGCGAAGGTGTGGTCGAGGCAGGCCTGGTTGCAGCCGATGCACGTGTTGATCGACTCCGGTGCGCCAGCGGCGCTCTTGGCGACGAAGTCCGGGTCGGCGAGCAGCGGGCGCGCCATCGAGACCAGATCGGCATACCCGTCGGCGAGCAGTTCCTCGGCGCGCTCGGGGGTGTTGATGCGGTTGGTCGTGACGAGCGGGACCGACACCGAGCCCATGAGCTTCTTGGTCACCCACGCGAAGGCGCCCCGCGGCACCGGGGTGGCGATGGTGGGGATGCGCGCCTCGTGCCAGCCGATGCCGGTGTTGATGATCGTCACGCCGGCCACCTCGATCTCCTTGCCGAGCCGGACGACCTCCTCGAAGGTCGAGCCGCCGGGCACCAAGTCGAGCATGGAGAGCCGGAAGATGATGATGAAGTCCTCGCCGACCGCCGCCCGGACGGCCTTGACGATCTCGATCGGCAGGCGCATCCGGTTCTCGTAGGAGCCGCCCCACTCGTCGGTGCGTTTGTTGGTCTCGGTCGCGATGAACTCGTTGATGAAGTAGCCCTCGGAGGCCATGATCTCCACCCCGTCATAGCCCGCCTCGCGGGCCAGCCGGGCGCACCGGGCATAGTCGGCGATGGTCTGCTCGATCTCCGCGCCGGTCAACTCGTGGGGCGGGAAGGGGCTGATCGGCGCCTGAATCGGGCTGGGCCCCACCAGATCCGGGTGATAGGCGTAGCGGCCGAAGTGCAGGATCTGCATGGCGATCTTGCCGCCCTCGGCGTGCACCGCCTCGGTGATCAGCTGGTGCTTGTCGGCCTCCTCCGGCGTGGTCAGCATGGCACCTCCGGGGTATGGCCGGCCGGCCTCGTTGGGCGAGATACCACCGGTGACGATAAGCCCGACCCCGCCGCGAGCCCGCTCGGTATAGAAGGCAGCCATCCGCTCGAAGCCGCCGGGAGCCTCCTCCAGCCCCACGTGCATCGAGCCCATGATGACCCGGTTGGGGAGGGTGGTGAAGCCCAGGTCGAGCGGCGCAAGGAGATGCGGGTAGGGCGACGTAATAGTCATATCTACAACTATACAACTAAGTGAGAACCCGGGACCATCCGGTGATGGCCCTCGTTCTCGAGGGTGCGGTCGCCACCGAGGCTGGCACGACGGGGCGGAACAGCGGCCAGTTCGTCCACTTCGGTGATGTGCCGCCACTTACTCCGACACGACGGGACCAGATCGTGGCTGACATCCAGGTGATCCACAACGAGGCAGAGCACCGATACGAAGCTCGTGTAGACAACGCCCTCGCGGGATTCGCCGAATACCAGCTCACGGACCAGTTGGTCGTCTTCACCCACACCGAGGTGGAACCGGCCTTCGAGGGCAAAGGCGTCGGTGGTGCACTCGCCCGGATCGCCCTCGACGACGTGCGATCCCAGGCGAGCCGCAAGGTGCTGCCGATCTGTCCGTTCATCAAGGCGTGGATCGGCAAGCATCCGGACTACATCCCGCTGGTCTACGGCGCGGCACCATCAACCGCGACCGACTGACCCGTCGGGGCGTGAGCCACGCGGGTCGACGGTCTTGACCATGACGCAGTTCTTCAGGCCCTTGGGCCGGCCGTAGGTGAAGCCCAGCCGCTCGTCGAGCCGGCGGGTGTCGTTGTAGAGGAACAGCAGCTGCCGAAGATGTCATTGCCGCTGCACGAGCGCATCGAACGCGGGCCACGTCTGCGGGCCGAGCGCCGCGATCGTGTATGCCGATTCGGAGGCCACGGCGCACGTTTTCTCCCTGGCGACGGGCGGAACGGGACCGTTGCCGGGCCACAGGGATGCGTCGCCGGCCGGATAGCCTGCCGACATGGTGGGTTCGGGTGGACCGTGGAACATCAACATCCACTACGACCGCCTGCTTGCCGAAATCTGTCGTCCGGGGGAGCGGGTCCTGGACGTCGGCTGCGGTGAGGGTTTCCTCAGCTCTCGGCTGGCCGGTCTGGGCTGCGACGTCGTTGCCATGGATCGTGACCGCGATGTGCTCGAACGCGCTCGCCGACGGTGGGCCGGCCGACAGGTCCGCTGGCTCCACGCCGATGTCCTCGACGGCACCATCGACGGCGTCGAATGCGGCTTCGATGTCGTGGTGTCCAACGCGACGCTTCACCACCTACCGGACACTGCAGTGGCGCTGCAACGGCTGAGCGACCTCCTGCAGCCCGGCGGCCGACTCGGGGTCGTCGGGTTCGCGCGCAACGACTTCTCGGATTGGCCACGATCCCTGATCGGCGCCGTCGGCAAATTTGTCATGAACCGGGTCATGGGCAAGTGGGAGCATTCGGCGCCAACGTCCTGGCCACCGCCGCTGAGCTACGGTCAGGTTCGTCGTCTCTCGCACCAGGTCTTGCCGGGATGCCGCTACCGCAGGCTCTGGCTCGGGCGCTACTTCCTCACCCGGTCAAAACCCGTTGCCGAGGCTTGAAGCGCGTTGCGGGATCTGACTACCGTCAAGCCTTCTCAGCATCCCACCTGACGGGTCGGGCAGCGGCCTCCTTATCCGGTCCCAGGACTCCTACTCACACGCGTCGGCCCGCAAGTTGTCCGGCGGTGAGGGGCGGTGCGAACCTGTCGAATCTCATTGTTATTAAATGAAAAACTTCGACTAGAGGGCTTTACTCCAGCGATTATGTTCGAGTATGATAGGGGCATACACAGGGGGTGTAGACCGGAGTGATTGCGGTTAGTGGGGGTATGGCGGGTGCCGGGTCGGGGGACCCGGCCATGGCAGCGCTGTGCGCGGGTCTTGCCGAGGTGGTGGCCTCGGCGTCCCAGGGGTGTGCCTCCCGGTCGCGGGCGGGCTGGCAGGCGCTGGTCGGGCAGTGCCAGGCCGCGATCAACACTTTGACCGCGGCGCAGGACGCGGCGATCGTGCGGCTGGTCGCGATCGAGGACGACTGGGACGAGGACGGGACCCTTTCGGAGCGGGTGATCGGGCTGGGCCGGGCGGTGTTGGACGGGGAAGACCTGGTCGCGCACGCGTTGACCGCGACCCGGGCGTTCGCCGCTCACCGGGTGGATGCGGCGTTGGCGATCGCCGGGGACCGGTTCACCCTGCACGAAGACTCCTGGGAGGACCCGCCGGGCGGGTTGCCGGACGAGCCGGTGCTCGGTGCCCCGCCGCAGCCGGCGTGCACCGGCCTGGGCGGGTTGCGGGCGGCGCAAGCGGCCGGGACCTTGGATGGTTACCGGGCCTCGGTGGTCGCCCAGGAGTTGGCTGAGGTTCCGCCTGATGTGGCGGCGGCGGTGGTCGCCGCGATCAGCGAGTACTTCCCGGGGGAGACGGCGCCGCAGTTGCGGCGGCGGGTCCGGCGGTTGTTGGCGTCGATTAGCCCGGAGTTCGTGCGTCAACGTGCCACCCGGGAGCGGGCCCGGGTGGGGTTGACCCGGCGGGCGGTCGGGGATGGGGTCGATGAGTGGATCGGCCGGTTCCCGTGTGAGGACGCTTTGGTGGCGTGGCAGGCGGTGGATGCGTTGGCCCACGCCTACCTGGCGGACCAGGTGTGCCCGACGATCGAGGCCGCCCGCGGCAAGGCGTTGACCGATCTGGTCTGCGGGAACGCGACCATCGACGTCTCCCTGGCCCTGGGCGTGCCCGCCACCGTCCTCGACCCCGACACCCCCAACACCAACACCGGCGACCCCGACACGGGCGATACCGGCGGCATGGGCGGCGGTGGCGACGACCACACTCCTGGTGACGACATTCCTAGTGACGACGACACCGACGAGCCACGCGCCGATCACCCCGGCTGTGACGACACCCACGGACCGGACGACGACGGCCCCAGCGGTCACGGTCTCGGCGGGCACGCTCCGGATGGTCGCGGTGACGGGCCCGGCGGGGCCGGACGCCCGGATGCTCCCGGCCGCGGCACCGACAATGTGGACGATCATGACGCCGGCACCCCGGACACTGGCAGCCGGGACACCGACACCGACAGCGACGACACCGACACCGACGACGACAGCGGCGACGACACCGACGACGAGAGCGACACCGGCGACACCCGCGATGACCTGGCGGGTCAGGGCCCAGGCACCGACACGCACATCGACGAGGCGCAGCCGGCGCCGGGTGACCGCGACGCCGGCGAGGAACGGGCCGCGCGCGACCTGGCCGGCACCGCCTTCGCTCCCGCCGGCAGCGACACCGACGACACCGACGAGACCGGCGGTACTGGCTTCGCCGGCACCGGTGTGCGCGGCGCGGGCTGCCCGCCCCGCACGGCGGGTGGGGACCTAATCGAGATCGTGACCGGCACCGCGACCGCGCCCTGGCTGGTCACCCGCGCCTGGCTCGAAGCAATCGCCGCGACCGCCACGATCACCCGGGCTCCGTGCCACCCGGTCACCGGGGCCCTGCTCGATATCGGTGACCGGCTGGCCACCACCGCCTACCGCCCCGGCAAAGACCTGACCGCCCTGGTGCGCGCCCGGGACGGGCGCTGCCGCTTCCCCGGCTGCCCGATCGGGCTACGGTTTTGCGACCTCGACCACGTCCGCGCCTGGCCCACCCGGCCGACCGCCGCGAGCAACCTGATCTGCCTGTGCCGGCGCCACCACCGGATCAAACAACGCCCCGGCTGGCACGTCCGGCTCCACCCCGACGGGACGGTGACCTGGACCAGCCCCACCGCCACCGTTCAATCGAGCATGCCCATCGACCGCCTGCACACCATCGTCCTGCCCGACCCCGAACCAGATCCCGAACCAGATCCCCGGCCAGATCCTGGGCCGGGGACGGCGCGCACCGACTCGACCCTCCCGAGAGACGAAACCGCGACCGATCAGACAAACGCTGCCGCCGAGCCGCGGCCCGCCGAGACAACCGTTGCCGCCGAGACCACCGTTGCGGCCGAGAGAACCGTTCCCGCCGAGCCCGGGGCAAGCGATACCGAGACCACCGGCGCGCCCGCGGCGCCCACCGGCAGGACCACCACCCGCCACGCGGCTGCCGAACCCGGCCCACCGACCGGATCACCGCCCTCGAGTACCACCTCGAACACGCCATCGCCGACGCCCACACCGAGACCGCCGCCCCCCAGCGAACCCGAGAACACGCTCAGCTCACCCGCGACCTGGCCCGGCTCTACCCCGACGGCAACGGCGAGGCCACGGTCAGCACCGGCCGGCCCATCCGCAGCGACACCATCACCTGCCCCAACCACACCTACCCGCACCCGGTCCACATCGACATCCCCCGGCCCGACCCCACCGACGACGAGCCCCCCTTCTAACGTCACGGGAGACGCCCAGCCCAGCGACAGGCCAACCCCGCACGCGGGAGCCGACCTGCAGAGCTGCGGAACGTTACGTGTACCGCACTCGGCAGGAGGATGAGCTTGCTCGGGAGCTTCGGTCGTCCGTCAGTTCCTGGCGACCGCCTGCTCGATGGCGGCCACGTCGATCCGCTGCATCGTCATCATGGCGGCGAAGGCGCGCCCGCGAACGCCAGCGTCCGTGGCCACCAATGCCTCGGTCAACACCCGCGGCGTGATCTGCCAGGACAGGCCCCAACGGTCCTTGCACCAACCGCAGTCGCTTTCTTGTCCGCCATTACCAACGATGGCGTCCCAATAGCGGTCGGTCTCGGCCTGATCCTCGGTGGCAATCTGGAAGGAGAATGCCTCGGTCTGCGAGAAGGTGTCCCCGCCGTTCAGCCCGAGGCAGGGGATGCCGCATACCGTGAAGTTCACGGTGAGCACATCGCCGGCCTTGCCGCCCGGGAAGTCGGCGGGCGCGGTGTGCACGGCGTCGACGTGCGAGTCGGGGAATACCGACGCATAAAAGGAGGCTGCCTCGTGCGCATCCTTGTCGAACCAGAGGCAGATCGTGTTTTTCGCGATGGGCATTGGGGCGCTCCTGCGGGTGGCGGAAGACTCACTGTAGATCAGGTGGGGCGTGGGCGCGCAGCAATCGCGTCGAGGTCGCGCACGGCATACCGATGGTGTTCCCATTCCTCCTCCAGGATCGTGGACAGGCAAGACAACACCGTCTCGTCGTGCGTTGGGGAGTGGGGATTCTTGCGCGGTGCCCTCAACTGGTCCGCGGTGACGTCGGCGAGGAAGGCCCGCACCAGCGACTGGCGATCGGCGCGGGCCGCGAGCACCTCTTCCCGGGACGGATCAGCGGTGGAGAAGGCGTCCGGATCATATGCCTCGGTGTCGCCGTCGTCATTGGGCAGGCCCAACGGGTGATAGGGATTGTCCTGCTGGAGAATGGCTTTGCCGAGCCATACGTCCGTCGCCATCACCAGATGGCGGAGGGTCTGAGCCAGCGACCATTCCCCGTCGACTCGTCTCTCGAACGAGTCGTCGCCCAGAACCGTCGCCCGGGACATCGTCGTCGCCCAGGTGCGCTCCAGCGCAGCCCACGCCTCGCGCAGACCTGCCGGATCGGTTGCGGTCCGCAGCTTCCGCCCGGGGAAGCGGCGGTTGAGTTCGGCGTCGACCAAGGGAACGACGTCGACGCCGTTGACCACAAGGGTGCCGCCCTCCATCAGCCACGCCGAGTCGAGTTCGAGGCCGGCGAGTTCGCTGCCGCGCACGACGACCTCCCGCAGATCGCATTCGACCCATCGGGAACCGCGCAACGACCGGTTGTGGAACTCCCGACCGGCCAGGGGCTCGGGGCCGGGTTCGGATTCGGGTTCCGTGTTCGCCATACCCGCCAGGGTGCCACGGGGCGCCGACAGGACGGGCGGATTCTGTCAGCCCCCTGACCTCGGGTCAGTTCGCTGGCTCTCGTGGTGCGATCTGTCTGCAACGAAGCGCCACCTCCCAGCTTCGGACCAGGCCCGGTGCTCTCGTCAGAACCACGACGTGCGGACCGTCACCGCCCTCGCGACGTCAGCACCGGTACGCCTGGACCATCAAGATCAGCGAGCGCATCCCGTCCGGCGAGCGCCATCAGCAGGGCCTCGCCCGGGCCGCGGACCTCCGGGCCGGACCCCCACTGGCGATCCAGGTCGGTGGCAACCAGGCGCAGCCCCTTCGCGAGCCGTCGCGCGGGTAGCGGCAGCGCCCAGAAGCTGAACGAGATGGCAGCCCGCAGCGGGTCGGCCGGCACGGTGCGCGATCGCCCCAGGGCTCGTCGGATGTCCTGATGGTGGATCAGGGTGTCGGTCAGGCCGAGCCGGCCGCCGAAGGACGAGGTCAGGACGACCGGGCGGGGGAAGGCGCGGTACTGCGCGAGGATGTCCTCCGGGCCCAGCTGAGCGGCCCGGTCCAGTCCGATCGCATTGGCCCGCTCCAGGCTGAACCGGGCGCGGCCGAAGAGCAGCAAGAAGCCAGGCCAGCCGAGTGGCTCGTAGCTGATCACGTGTGCCGCGATATCGCGCACGCTCCAGCCCGGCAATGCGGTCGGCCGTTCCCATTCGTCGGCGGGCAAGGAGGCGAGCAACTCCGCGAGCTCCGCGCGCTCGTCTGCCGCCAGGTCCACCGGTTTGCGGGCCATCGCTCCAACATAGCCGGACGCCGGAACCGGGCATACACGCGATCGTGGGCGACGTCGTCTTGGGGCGGGACCCGAATCCACAGGGTCCAGTTTCAACGTCTCCGCCGACGCCCTGAACCTCCCTTGTTCTGCGACGATGGATGGATGCTGATCGCTGAATCCGAGCAGGCACTGCGGTCACTCGCTGCGGAGCGAGGGTGGTCCGAGGACTCCCCACCCACGTTCGAGGCTCTGAGCGAGGCCGTGATCAATTGGTATGAGGGGACCAGATTTGATGACGTCGACATGGACTCCGACGGCGACATGCTCCACTACGAGTGGGGGGCCGGGCCAGCCGAAGATTCGCCGTTCGCCGTTCTGGTCACGCGCCAGTTCATCGAGGCCGAGAACCCCGAGGACGAGGGATTCTGGCAGTTAACGGCGCGCCTGGAGTACCCGCCCACCGCTGAAGCACGGGCGATCGAGCCGCACAGCGAATGGTGTCACCACCTCGACGACACCGACGCCCTCCGCTCGTTCATCGAACGGTCGGCGACGGCTCAGTACGGCCGGGCGCACGAGGCGAGTCGTTTCGCAATCGAGTTCGGCCCAGCCGGCTGAGCATTCCCGAGCCGGCGACCAAATGACCTTCCCCGGACGCCGGGGACCGCGGGTCGCGCGTGATCGTGTAGGTCATTGGTCACCCTGGCAGCCGAAGACCTACACGATGCGAACGTCCACCCGAGGCGAGGGCTCCGGTCCACAGCACATCTGTCGCCCAGCGAACGAGACGAGATGGCCAACCAGCCAGGCCTACGAATCGGAAAGCGCGCGGCGCACCATTGTGGTGAACTCGCTGATCGCGCGGTCCGCCCCGACGCGGTCGCCGTCGAGGAGGAGGCTGAAGACCAAGCCCCGACCGACTGCCAGGGTGAGGCGCGCGAGTGACGCGGCGTGCCCGGGAGTGGTGTGCTCGGCATACAGTCGGGTGAACTCCCGTAGCTGCGCCGCGACCATGACCTCGCGGAGACGCCCGGCAGACGGAGTGTCGTGCATGGCATGGCTGGCGAGTTCGAACCACAGGGGAGCGAACACCTGGGCCCCGGCGACGGTCTCGTCCCAATTGCGCCGGCCGGCCTCGAACGGGTCGGCAGCCTGAGCGAAGAGCGCCCCGATCTGCCGCGCCTGCTGTCCGGCAATGACGTCGATCACTGCGGTGAGGACATCTTCGCGAGATCCGAAGTGGTAGTTCAGCATTCGCTGGCTGGTCCCGACCGCCGAGGCCAGCGTGCGCAGACTCGTATCCCGAACCCCACGTGCGGCATAGTGATTCACGATCCCCGCCAGGAGCGCGTCGCGGGCTTCACCCATCGGACTCGGCGACCGGGTCAGGGTGGTTGCCTCGATCTCGATCATCCGTTGGGTCCGTCGCGTGGCGAGGAGGCGCACCAGCGGCGCCAACGGCCCGCGCCACTCGACGCTCAACGCCAGCTCGGTGCCGCGATCGGTGGGTATGAGGATGTGGGCGGCGGTGGTCACGACGCCGGGGGATCGAGCGACCCAGGTGAATGTCGTCGGCGGCGACCACTCGGTGATCTCGTAGGTGGCGGCCGGAAGCCCGGGCTGGCGGACCCGGAAGCGTCGCCCGACCTCGCCGCCTGACCCGTTGCCGGCCGCCGCGACGATCTCGTCGAAGGTGTCCAGGTGCCGCGGCCACGCCGTGACATCGCTGACGACGGTCCACAGACGCTCGATCGGTGCGGCTGCGGTAGCTGCGGCGTTAGGCGACATGTATCGAATGATACATAGGGGGACGATCGCCCGAAACCCCCTCGCCACAACGAGAACTACCCGGAATGATTGTCCGTATGCCGCTTCCCACGCCGACACTGCATGCGGACCGGCTGCTATTGCGGCCGTTCACGCCCGCCGACGCGCGACCGCTGACCGCGCTGATGACCGATCCGGTCGTGCTGCCCTATTGGGACGCGCCGCCGTGGCGCGACGACTCGCGCGCGGAGCGCTTCCTCGCCATGTGCCGGCAACTCACCGACGAGGGCACCGGCGCGCGGCTCGCGGTGGAGCGCAGCGAGGACGGCGCTTTCATCGGCTGGCTGAGCCTGACGCGCTGGGATCCCGACTTCCGCAGCGCGACGCTGACTGTTGTCTTCGCCGAGGCAGTCTGGGGCCGCGGCTATGCAACCGAGGCAGCGGGAGCGTTGTTGCGCTGGGCATACGCCACGCTGGATCTCAACCGGGTTCAGGCAGAGGCCGATACGCGCAATGCCGTCTGTGCCCGAGTGCTGGGGAAGCTCGGTTTCCGGCTGGAGGGCACGCTGCGCGAGGACTGCATCGTCGACGGGGTCGTGTCCGATTCGTGGGTCTTCGGTCTCCTCCGGCGCGACTGGTCCCCGGCCTAAATCACCCCACAAAGTTCTCCGTTCCTGCGTCACTCCGATACTTCGCAGGGGCCCCGACCCAAGTCACCCCACAAAGTTCTCCGTTCCTGCGTCACTCCGATACTTCGCGGGGGCCCCGACCCAAGTCACCCCACAAAGTTCTCCGTTCCTGCGTCACTCCGATACTTCGCGGGGGCCCCGACCCAAGCGGACAGATCTAGCTCGGCCGGACGAACCGCGTTCTCGCGGCGCGCGCTCAGATCGCCTGATATCCGGTCTCGCGGAGGATTCGGGCGGGCACCCCGGCGACGATCGTGTCGGGCGGCACGTCCTTGGTCACCACCGAGCCCGCCCCGACGATGGCGCCGTCGCCGATGCTCACGCCGGGCACGATTGTCACGCCGGCGCCGAGCCAGACCTTGCGGCCGATGTGGACCGCCGCGGGCGTGATGTCGCCGCGCCGGTTGGGGTCGACGGCATGGTTGAGCGTGGTCACGGTGCAGCCGTGCCCGATCAGGGTGTCGTCTCCGATGGTCACGCCGCCGGTGTCCTGGAAGCGGCAGCCGATGTTGATGAACACGCGCTCGCCAATGAGGAGGTTCTTGCCGAACTCGCTGTAGATCGGCGGGAAGACTAGGAAGCTTTCCGGCACCCGTCGGCCGGTCAGCTCGGACATCAGGGCCCGGATCTCCTCCGGTGTGCGGTACCCGGTGTTGAGCCGCGCCGTGATCCGCAGCGCCTCCTGGCTCGCGACGTGCATGAACGCGGCCTGCGGCGAGCCACCGGTGATCACCTCGCCACGTCGCACGTGATCGAGGAAATCCTCAAGCCTGACAACGGTATCTCCGGCAGTCATCGGCGGCACCTCGTGACCCGGCGCCGCCCCCTGTCCGGCAGACCGACGTCATGCGGCGTCAGCTTCGTGCGCCGGATGATGATGAACTCCCCCTCGTCTCGGATGTTCATACACTCCACCCTAGGCACCGTCGGGCGGGTCAGGGAGGCCCAGTTGGTACATACCTTGTCACGCGACTCAGAAGGATGCCATGACGGGTATACAGGGTGGGGCGAGTTCAATCGTGCTCAGGCCGCCACGAGGGTCAGATAAGCCATTCCGAGCACGCCCCGGTAGCCGTCAAGGTAGCGGGCTCGTTGGTCCAGCAGCTGCTTGCGCACCTCGGCCGCGTCGGAGTGATCCGCGGGGTGGGTTGCGAGCCAGCGCTCGAGGCGGCGCATGTAGCCCGACTCGAAGTTGTCCCACTCGTCCTGGCTGGCCAGATCGACCCCGCTCACCGTGAAGCCGTTCATCCGCACGAGATGGACGAGCTCGTCCGCTGTAAGGAACTCGTCGTCGCGGCCGCTCAGGGCGGCGGTCGCCTCGGGCGTCGGCGCACTGCACCATACGGCCTCGCCGTAAACGAGACGACCGCCGCGACGCAACAGGTCACGCAGCGCGATGACTGCCGCCAGGTAGTCCAAGGGTTGCGCCGCCTCGACTGGTGGGCCCCACACCTGGGACGCGCCGATACACACGACGGCGTCAGTCGCCTGCATGATGGGGCGTGCGTCGCGCGCCTCGAAAGACACGCGATCCGCCAACCCCCGCGGTAGCTCTACGCCACGCCTCCTGCAGGCGCTCAGGCTCGATGTCGACCCCGGATAGCGCCGGCCCCGAGCGGCGTCAGCGGTTGATCAGGGCCTGCAGGGCGGCGGGGTAGCGGACCGAATCGACCTGGAAGCGGGCCGAGGTCTCGTCGAGTTCGCGGAGGTCGTCGTCGGTCAGCTCCACGGCCGCGGCCCGAGAGTTCTCGCTGGCGCGCGCCGCCTTGCTCGTGCCAGGAATCGGGCAGGCGTGCGGGAGGCGCCGGATGATCCAGGCCAGAGCCACCTGACCCGGAGTGCACTCGTGCCGCCCGGCGACCGCCCGGACGGCGTCGACCAACACCTGGTCGTTTGCCAGGGTCGCGTCGTTGAACCGCGGGAAGATCGCCGTGCCCTTGCCGGCGACATCCGCGGCCGAGCCGATCGTCCCGGTGAGGAAGCCCTTCCCGAGCGGGCTGAACGGGACCAGGCCGATGCCCAGCTCATCGAGCACCGGCAGGATCTCCTGCTCCGCTTCGCGCCACCACAACGAATACTCCGACTGCAGCGCCGTCAGCGGCTGGACTGCGTGGGCCCGGCGGATGATGTCGACACCCACTTCGCACAGACCGAAATGGCCGACCTTCCCGGCCTCGATCAGCCCGCGGACAGCCCCAGCGGTCTCCTCGATCGGCACCTGCGGATCGAGCCGGTGCTGATAGAGCAGGTCGATCTGCTCGATGCCGAGCCGAGACAACGAGCCGTCGACGACCGCACGGATGTGGTCGGGGCTCGAGTTGAGGCTCTCCAGGCCCTGATCGACGTTGAAGCCGAACTTGGTGGCAATCTTGACCTCGCCACGGACCGGCGCGAGCACCTCGCCCACGAGTCGCTCGTTCAGGCGCGCGCCATAAACCTCCGCGGTGTCGAAGAAGGTGACACCCGCGTCGAGCGCCGCGTGGATCACCTCGCGCGCCTGGTCCCGATCGGTCAGGCTCATGCACCCGAAGCCGATGTCGGAGACGATCAGGTCGGATGCGCCGAGCGTGCGTTGCTGCATGGTCGGATTCCTTTCCGGGAGTGTCGATTCAACTGGGATTGTCTCGCACAGGACAAGCCCTAGGTCACAGCACGCCGGCCCGCATCGTCGCGATGACGCCGCCGTCGCAGAGGATGTCGCTGCCGGTGATGAAGCCGCCGCGCTCATCGAGGAGAAGGGCGGCCAGCTCGGCGATCTCGGCCGGCGTGCCCATCCGCCGCGCCAGTGAGACCTGCTGCGTGCGCTGGTAGCCGTCGGCGTTCGGGCGCGACATCTCATCGCGCGCCAGTGGTGTGGAGATGATCCCCGGGCTGAGGCAGTTGATCCGGGCGCCCCGCTCACCCCACGGCACGGCGGCCGCCTGCACGCGAAGGGCGTTGGCGCGCTTGGCGATCATGTAGGCCGGACCCGACCCGTCGATCGTGGCCAGCGCCGGCAGGTCGTGCAGTTCCTCGATCGAGCCGTAGGCCAGCGCGTGTTCGAGGTCCGCCGGGAAGGCCCCCATGTGTCCGGCCTGGCTCGCGATGACGATCCCGCTCCCGCCGCTGCCGATGACCGCGCCAAAGGCGTCCAGAACGTATGCGGTCCCCAACAGGTCGACGGCGACATCGAGCGGCATACCGACTCAGGCCTCCGGGATCGAGAAGCTGTGGAAGCCCGGCTGCGGCTGCTCCGGGTCCGGTCCTCCGCGCTCGCCGACGTCGAGCCCGTCGATCGCGGCCATCTCCTCCGGGGCAAGTTCAAAGTCGAAGACGTCGAAGTTCTCCGCGATCCGTTCCCGCCGAGTCGATTTCGGGATGACCTGGCGCCCCTCCTGGATGTGCCAGCGGAGCATGACCTGCGCGGTGGACTTGCCGTGACGCTCGCCGATCTCGACCAGGGTCGGGTTGGTGAATGTCGAGGTGGCCTGCTCGGTCCCGCGATAGGAGGAGATGCCGCCGATCGGCGACCAGCACTGCGTCAGTATGCCGTGTGCCGCGTCCGCCTCCCGGCTCGCCACCTGCGTGAAGTAGGGGTGTAGCTCGATCTGGTTGATCGCCGGGATCACCTCGACCTCGGCGAGCAGCCGGTCGAGGAGGGCGGGCGTGAAGTTGCTGACCCCGATCGCCCGAACAACGTTGTCGGACAAGAGCTTCTCCAGCGCCTTGTAGGCGGCGATCGTCTTCTCGAAGTTGCCGACATCGGGCTGGTGGAGGATGAGCAGGTCGAGCCGGTCGACCCCGAGTTTGCCGGTCGCCTTGTCGTAGGCGTGCAACGTCTCGTCATACCCGTAGTCGGTCACCCAGACCTTGGTCTCGATGAAGACCTCCTCGCGGGGCAGGCCCGAATTGCGGATCGCCGCGCCGACCTCGCGCTCGTTTCCGTATGCCGCGGCGGTGTCGACCATCCGGTAGCCGATCTCGAGCGCCGCCTCGACGGCGGCGACGGTCTCGGCCGGCGGGGTCTGGAAGACACCGAGGCCGATCACGGGGATGGTGACGCCATTGTTCATCTCGAATGTCGGGATGGTGGTCATCGGTTCCTCCTGAGCGATAGAGGGTGCGCCAGACCAGAAGCCTACGTCGCGTTCCGGGGCGGACGGCCGCTCGGCGACGATCCGGAGGTCGCGACGGCCCGCAGGAAGTTGTCGGCGAAGATCACGCTCGCGAGGTCGGGGTCGGGCAGCGCGATCCCGATTCCCTCCAGGATCGGCCGGAGGGCGGCGTGCGCAACGAACGGCGCCAGCAGTTGCTGGATGAGCAGGGGCACCGGCAGCTCGCGGATCCGTCCGGCGCGCACCTCCGTCGCGAGCCAGCCGCCGAGGGCCGCGAGCAGGCGGGGGGCGCCGCGCTCGTAAATGGCACGGGCCGTGGGGCTTTCGGGTCGCGACAGGATCTCCGCCAGCAGCGCTGGCACGACCCGGGGCGGCCGGATCAGCGCCGCGCCGATGGTGCGATAGAACGCGGTCACGGTGGTGCGCAGGTCGGCCGGCGGGGCGTCGAAGAAGCGCTCGATATCGGTCAGCGGGCTGTAGCGCTCGAACGTCGCGGCCAGGAGCTCGTCGCGGGTGCCGTATGCCGCATACAGGCTCTCGACGGCACAGTCGGCGTGCGCGGCAATCGCCTCCATTGTGGTCGAGGCGAGCCCCTCCTCCTGAAGGAGCGATGCGGCGGCGGCGAGAGCCCGGATCCGCACCGGCGCCCGGCCGCCCGGATCGACGCCGGCGGCGCGCACGGCATCATCCAGGGCCGCGCGGGTGCCGCCCAGGCGACGCAAGAGCGTGCTGCGGGAGACGCCTGCTTCGCGGGCGATCGCGGCGACCGGCACGTCGCCGACGTCCTGTCCGCGAGCCCGGGCCGCCCGCACTGCGGCGTCCACGACGTCCTTCGGAACCGGCATACCCACCCCCGTGTGAAATCAGATTGCAGATAACATGTAGTAGAATACCAAACATGACGACCACCCCGGCGGACAACGCGATCCGCATTGCCGGTCTCGTGAAGACGTTCGGCGACTTCACCGCTCTCAAGGGTGTCGACCTGACGGTCTGCACCGGCGAAGTGCACGGCTTCCTCGGCCCCAACGGCGCCGGCAAGTCCACGACGATCCGCGTGCTGCTCGGGCTGCTGCGCGCCACGGCGGGGTCGGTCACGCTGCTCGGCGGCGACCCGTGGAGCGACATCGTCGCGTTGCACCGCCGGCTGGCGTATGTGCCGGGCGATGTCGTGCTCTGGCCGGGTCTGTCCGGCGGCGAGGCCATCGACCTGCTCGGCAATCTGCGCGGCGGCCTGAACCGCGCCCGGCGTTCGGAACTGATCGAGCGCTTCGAGCTCGACCCGACCAAGCGGGGCCGGCAATACTCCAAGGGCAATCGGCAAAAGGTCGCGATCGTGGCGGCGCTCGCCTCCGACGCGGAGCTACTCATCCTCGACGAGCCGACCTCGGGCCTCGACCCGCTGATGGAGGCGGCCTTCCAGGACGAGATCGCCATGGACAAGGCCAACGGCCGCACGGTGCTGCTCTCCAGCCACATCCTCAGCGAGGTCGAGGCCCTGGCCGACCGGGTCAGCATCATCCGGCTCGGCGAGATCGTCCAGACCGGCACGCTGGAGGACCTGCGCGCCCAGACACACGTCTCGGTCTCGGCGGTGCTGCAGCGCCGGCCGGACGACGTCGGCGCCCTAGCCTAGCGGTGCTCCGCGACGTCCACCTCGACGAGCACAACCGGCTGACCGCCGCCGTGGACCCCGATCGGGTCAACGACGCCATGGCGGCCCTGGTGCCCTATGGGATGTCTCGCCTGACCGTCTCTCCCGCCTCGCTCGAGGACCTCTTCCTGCGCGAGTACGCCGAGGCCGGAGGCGCCCCACGGTCGCCGAATACGACTGCCGCGGAGGGCAACCGGTGAGCGCCGTCACGGGGACCCGCACGCTGACGGCGGCGTCGATCCGTCAGGACGCCCGGAATATCGCCCCCTGGGTCATGCTCATCTCGGTCCTGTCGGCGTCCTCGATCCTCGCCTACCGGTGGATCTTCACCGACCTGAACCAGCGCCGGGAACTCGCCATGACCCTGGGGGCCAACCCCGCCCTGTCCCTCGTCTTCGGCAAAGCGCGCGACATGCTCACCCCGGATGGCTTCAATGCCTGGCGCGCCGGCATGCTCGGGGCGCTCTTCGCCGGGCTGATGGCCATCCTCATCGTCGTGCGCAACAGCCGCGCCCAGGAGGACTCGGGGCAGGCCGAATTGCTCGCCGCCAACGTCCTGGGCCGCCAGTCCCGCCTGATGACCGCCGTCCTCATGGCGGTGATCGCCTCCGTCGCGCTCGGTGTGGCGTGCTTCCTGCTCACCTGGCTCAGCGGCGGTGAGGTCGCCTCGACCGCGATGATCTCGGCCACCTTCACCGCCTCGGGCTTGATGTTCGCCGGGGTCGCCGCCGTCAGCAGCCAGCTCGGGTCGGACTCGCGCAGCGCCTCGGCCATGGCGATCGGCGCGCTCGGCGTGCTGTATGCCGTGCGCGGCTATGTCGACTCCAGCACCGCATCCGAGTGGGCCGGCTGGATCACGCCGCTGGGCTGGCTGGAGCAGACCGAGCCCTCGGTCAAGAACGACCCGTGGCCGTTGGGCCTCGCCCTGGCCCTCGCCGTCATCCTCGTCGCCCTAGCGTTCATGCTGCAGCGCCGCCGCGACTTCGGTTTCGGGCTGATCCCGCTGCGCCCCGGCCCCGCCGAAGGGGGTTGGGCCTCGACCGTCTGGGGGTTGCCGCTGCGCCTGCACCGGGGCGCGCTCATCGGCTGGCTGATCGGCCTGACCGGGATGGGCCTGCTCTTCGGCAATCTCGTCACCTCGATCGGCGAGGTCATCGCCCAGAACCCGGCCATGGGCCAGATCCTCGCCTCCGGGGCCGTGACCAAGGGCGGCATCACGGCGGCCTTCGTCGCCACCGTCCTGCAGCTGATCGGCATCGTCGCCGCCATCATGGGCGTCCAGATCATCATGCGCATCTATGCCGAGGAGACGGACTACCGGGTCGAGCCGCTGTTGGCCGCCCCCCTGCGGCGGCCGATCTACTTGGCCAGCAATGTCATTCTCGCCGTTGTCGCCACCGCGATCGGTATGGTGCTCGCCGGCACCGGGCTCGGCTGGGTCGCCTCCCGCGCGAGCGAGGCCACCCTCTCGTGGGGCGATGTGGTCCGGCAGGCGCTCGTCACCGTGCCCGCGGTCTGGGTGCTGGTGGGGCTCGCGACCGCCGCCGTCGGTGCCAAACCGAGCCGGCGGCTGGTGGGCTGGCTGGGCATCCTCGCGACCTTCGGGCTGACCCTGCTCGGCCCGACCTTCAAACTGCCGGACTACATCCTCGCGATCAGCCCGCTGTGCCACGTTCCCATCGTCAACGCTGCAGCGCCCGACTGGAGCGGCTTGGGCTGGCTGGCCCTGGCCATCCTCGTGTTCCTGACCGTCGGGTTCGCCGGCTACCGCCGCCGCGACATCATCTAGTCTAGTCACCCCACAAAGTCGTGCAGCTCACCAGGCCCGGACAGTCAAACAATCAATGGAAGCCCGACACGCTGGTTTGATCGTGCAACCGCGGTGGATCGATCGCTATTGATCGTTTGAGTGTCCGCGATCAGGACGCTTCGCTGCGCTGGGCCCGGATGAAGGCCGAGGCGAAGGCGCCGTCGAGGGCCGCCACCGCCGCCGCCTTGGTCAACCCCGCGGGGAGGTCGGCGGCGTCCAACTGCTCGGCCAGGTCCTCCAGATCCGCCCGCGTATAGCGCCGGGTCACCTCGACGCTGGGCCGCTCGAAGCCGGCCGCCACGAGCTTGTCCAGATAGACCTCGTCCCGCAAGGCTCCGGCGACGCATCCGGTCCACAGCCCGACCAGCCCGGCCCACTGCGGAGCGATCTCCCGCAGCAGCACGATGTCCGAGACCGCCAGCCGGCCGCCCGGCCGCAGCACGCGGTGGGCCTCGCGCAGCACGGCGTCCTTGTCGCGGGAGAGGTTGATCACGCAGTTGGAGATGACGACGTCGACGCTGCCGTCGGGCAGCGGCAGTTCCTCGATGGCCCCCTTGACGAAGCGGGCGTTCTCGATGCCCGCCTCGGTCCGGTTGCGCTCGGCCAGGGCCAGCATCTCCTCGGTCATGTCGACGCCGTATGCCGTACCCCCGGGTGCCACCCGCCGCGCCGAGAGCAGCACGTCGAGACCACCGCCGGAGCCGAGGTCGAGCACGTCCAGGCCGGGCCGCAGGTCGGCCAGGGCGGTGGGATTGCCGCACCCGAGGGAGGCGGACAGCGCCCCCGCCGACGGGGTGTCGTCGGCGTCGTAGAGGTTCCGCGTGATCGGGTCCGCGGCCGAGTCGTCGGCGCAGCAGCCGGGAGCGCAGCAGCCCCCGGAGGCCGGCTCGTGCTCGGCTCGTGATTCGCCGGTGCCGCAACACGAACTGCCGCAACCGCAGCCGGGTATGTGGGCGGCGAGCCGGGCGCGGGCGGCCGCGGCATACCGATCTCGGACGGCCTCGGTGACCTGCTCGTCACTCATCGGCACCTGGGTCATGATCACTCTTGTCTTGATGTTCATCGAATCAGCCCGCTCAGCGTCGCATTCTTATTCGATAGATGTCAAGATAGGAGCGTGACTCAGGTCGACCTCGCCACTCCTTCCGTCCGGACGGCCGGATGTTGCGGCCTCGGCGCCGTGGCGCTGGATGCGGATGCCGCGACCCGGTTGGCCCCGGTCTTTAAGGCCCTCGGCGATCCGGTCCGGCTGCGCCTGGCCTCGCTGATCGCCGCGGCGCCGGAGGCCTGCGTGTGTGATCTGACTCCCCAGTTCGACCTCTCGGGGCCGACGATCAGCCATCACCTGAAGGTGCTGCGCGAAGCCGGAGTCGTCGACTGCGAGCGCCGGGGGACCTGGGTCTACTACTGGATCCAGCCGCGCGTCCTCGACGAGCTTGCGACCCTGCTTTCCTGCTCGACGCCGACGGCCTGAGGTTCGATCCGAACGCCGGCGACGTCCGGGCCGCACCTCAGGCCGTGCCCGGCCACGAGCGCCGTCACGCGGCCGTCGTGGCGGCCTTCTTCCGGCTGACGATCAGCGCGAGGGCGAGGCCGGCCAGCGTCCAGCCGGCCAGCACGATCCACGCCTGCGTCGCGCCGGCGCCACCGAAGTAGACGGCCGAGCGGATCGCGGTGCCGGCGGCACCGATCGGCAGGAACTGGCCGAGCTGGCCCCAGAAGGCGGGCAGCCACTGCGGGCCGGTCGCCAGGCCGGAGAGCGGGTTGGCAAGGAACGTCAGGATGACACCCATGATGCCGAGGCCGGCGGTGCCGAAGCGCTGCTCGAGACCGAGGACCGGGAAGGCGATGGCGAGGATGCCGAGAGCCACGGCGGCCGAGGTGAGCAGGTAGTTGCCGTCGAAGGCGCCGAAGCCGAACTGCAGGATGGCGGTCGCGGCGAGCCCGGCGAGCGGGGCCAGGGCGGCGACGGCGACGACCGGTTGCGCGGGCGGCCCTTGTAGGCCATCAGCAGCAGGGCGGAGGCGGCCATGCCGCCGAACATGAGCGGCATACCGAGTGTCGCGATGGCACTGCCATTGGGGTCCTTCGCCGTCGTCGGCGCTAGCTCCTGATAGGTGACCTGCTGCCCGCGGCCTGCAGCTGGGTCCCGATCGCGGTCAGGGCCGCCTTGTAGAGCGTGCCCGCGCCGGCCGCGGTCTGGATCGTGATCCCGCCGGCGCCGACCGCGATGCCACCGATCGCCTCCCGGTTGGTGATCGCCTCGGCCCCCTCGGCCGCGGTGGCATAGGTCGTGACGTCGAAGGTGCCCGGGCTCTTCTGCTCCAGGCCGGCGACGAGCTGGCCGGTCGCCGCCGACGGGCCACTGACCGCCAGCGACAGGTTGTGGGCGCCGGAGTTCAACGAGGGAGCGGCGAAGGCGAAGAGCATCGCGCAGACGATGGTGATCAGGCCGGCAACGAGGGCGATCAGCTTGGCCGGCCGGTCCGGCGCCTCGGTGGGGGTGGGGAGGTCGATGGTCGCGACCGGGTCGAGGGTGGTGGTCATGGCTGGTGGCCTTCCTGATCAATCCGGAGGGTTTTCCTCCGCCTTATATGGAGTATAATCCTCCGGTTAGGATGTTGGCACGTCGGCCGGTCCCGGCCGGGGAAGGATGAGAGGCATGCGCGCGGACGCTCGGGCCAATCGAGAGGCGCTGCTCGCGGCGGCCCGGCAGTTGTATGCCGCTCGCGGCACGTCGGCGCCGTTCAGCCAGATCGCCGCCGAGGCCGGCGTCGGCATCGGGACGCTCTATCGGCACTTCCCCACCCCGGACGATCTGATCGTCGGTCTGCTCACCGACGTCCTGGAGCAGGTCACCGCGATCTGCCGGCGACACCGGGAACGGCTGAGCGGCGCGGATGCGGCCGCGGCGTGGCGGGACGTCGTCGACGATCTGGTGGCGCTCGAGCTCGGGCCCCTGGTGCCCCAACTCGTCGCCGATCGGGCCCTGGCGGATCTGCCGAGCGACCTCCTGGACCTGCGCGCCGAAGGGCTCGGCGAGATCGAACGGTTACTGGACCTCGCCAAGCGGGCCGGTCTGGTGCGCCCGGACGTGACGACGCTGTTCTTCCAGGCAGGACTGGCCGCGTTCAGCCGGCCCCTGCCCGCGCTGCTCGGCGACGCGGCTCCCGGCCTGCGTGCGTGGCTGGTGGAGGTCTATCTCGCCGGGCTGCGGCCGACGGCGGATGACGGGGCCGCGGTCAGTCTGTCGTCACCGGCTGCCCGGCGCTCTCCCAGGCGCTGATGCCGCCGGCTAGGTGATAGACGCGGGTGAAGCCCAGCTGCGTCATGGCGCTCAACGCCTGCCCGGAGCGATTGCCCGAGCGGCAATAGAGCGCATACGTCCCGTCTTTCGGCAGCGCCGCGACCGTCTCGGTGAAGTCCGGCGAGCCGACGTCGATGTTCCGCGCCCCCGCCAGGTGCCCCGTGGCAAACTCCTCGTGCGTCCGGACATCGAGAATGACCGTCCCCGAGCGGCATACCCCAAACGTATGCCGCTCGCCGCGGTGCTCGTCGGCGAAGGCGGCGACCACCGGGCGCATGAAACGGCTCCGGGCTAGGGTTCGCCCATGAATCGGCGCCGCGAGTTGGGCGCCTTCCTGCGCGCCCGCCGCGCCACGACGCCGGTTCCGCCCGACAGCCACTTCCCGCGCCATCCGGCCGGCCGGGCCCTCTATCCGTGGCATTTCGAACATTCGGAGCGCCCCAACGCGATCGCCTTCCTCTTCGTCGACCCGCGCGCCCGCGACTTCTTCGTCGACTGGCGCGAATGGGCCGACCAGGGCGTCTTCTTCCTCCGCTCCGCCCTCGCCCGCGACCCTGGCAACCCCACCCTGCACACCATGGTCGAGGAGCTGCAGGCCCGCAGCGCGGAATTCGTCGAGGCCTGGGAGAGTCACCGGGTCGCCTTCCAGCAGTTCGGGACCCGCGAGATCAACCATCCGGCGCTCGGGCGCCTGGCCCTGGACTTCCAGGGGCTGCGCCCGATCGGCTATGACCGGTTGCGGGTCGTCGTCTATACCGCCGTAGCCCGGGTCCCCGACGGCCGCGACGCTGACGAACCTGGCGCCGGCCTGACCCCGCCTGACATCGGCCCGGCCCTATTCCCGGCTGGGGGGGGCGCGGAGGATGGGCTGACAACCGCGGACCTGTCGCTGAGCGTCGTCGCCTACTTCGCCGGGACGATCCTCGCGCTGCTCTGCCTCGGGCGCCTCGCCAACCAGGTCGGCCGCCGCCCGGTCGCCCTCGCCACGCTCCTGGCGATGCTCGCCGCGTGCATCGTCTTCCTCGACGTCACCGGCCTGGCCGTCCTGCTGGCCGGGCGCTCCCTCATGGGACTCGGCGCGGGGCTGGCCTCGAGCGCCCTGACGACCTACATCGTCGACGCCGCCCCGCGCGAGCCCGCGTGGATCGCGACCGCGGTCACCTCGCAGGCACCGATGGTCGGCCTGACCCTCGGCTCGCTCGCCTCGGGCGCGATCGTCCAATACGTTCCGCACGCCCGCGTGCTGGTGTATGCCGTGATGGCCGCCCTCCTGCTGACCTGCCTCGCGCTGCTGGTCACCGCGCCCGAGACGGGTCGGCGGACGCCGGGTGCGCTGGCCTCGCTGCGCCCGCGCCTCCACGTGCCGGCCGCCGCCCGCCCGCTGCTGCCGGTCGCCGTCAGCGTATTCTGCGCGACCTGGGCGCTCGGGGCGTTCTATCAGTCCTTCGTGCCGACGATCGCCCGACCAATTGGACAGCCGCAATGCACTCATCGTCGCGCTGCTCTTCGCCGCCTATATGGCGCCCGGGGTGCTCGGAGTGCCGCTGACCAGGCACGTGCGACCGGCGGTGGCCCACCGGCTCGGAATGGCCGTCTTCCTCGCCGGCGTCGGCGGCATCCTCGCCGGGCTGGTCGGCCGGAACGTGATCGGGCTGGTCCTGGCGACCGTCGTCGCGAGCCTCGGCCAGGGCATCGCCGTCAGCGCGAGCATGCGCGGCCTGCTCACCGGCGCCACCCACGCCCAGCGGGCCCCGCTGATGTCGGCGATCTTCCTCGCCTGCTATAGCTATACCGGCGCCCTCCTTCCCAACCTGATCGCCGGCCAACTGAGCCATCATGTGGGAACGGTCGCGATCGCCTTCGGCCACGGCGGGCTCGCCCTGCTCGGCACGGCGATCGTCCTCGCCTTCGCCCGCGACCCCGGCAGGCGGCCCGACCGAGTTGAGCCACGTCCATACCGATCCACCGCAAGGAGAACGACTCTCATGGAGAAGCTGCCCGCCAAGGACACCTTCAAGGGCCCGGCCGACTGGTTCACCGGCGATGTCTACGGCTCCCCGATCTATTCCGGCACCGACCCCAACCGGATGACCGCGACGCTGGTCCGCTTCACTCCCGGCGCGCGGACGCATTGGCACCGCCACCCGCTCGGCCAGTGCCTGCACGGCACCGACGGCAAGGGCGTTGTCGTCGCCCGGGACGGGACCGTCCTGGTCATCACCGCCGGCGAGACCATCTGGACCCCGCCCGAGGAGGAGCACTGGCACGGTGCCGTCTCCGGCCAGATGATGGCCCACTTGGCGCTGCTCGAGGTCGACGACGAGGGCGGGTCCGCGACCTGGCTCGAGCCGGTCACCGACGAGGAGTATGCCGCCGCCATGGCCATCGCTGTCGCCCACTGATCCGCCGCCCGAACCTCATTCCACAGCAAGGATACTCACACAATGCGCGCAACTCTCATGTATGGCCCCGGCGATGTTCGCGTCGAGGACCGGCCAGAGCCCACCATCGTGGAGCTGACCGACGCGATCGTCCGCGTCGTGCGGGCCTGCGTGTGCGGCTCCGACCTGCACCCCTATCACTCGATGCCGGCCTCCGATGAGGGCCAGACGAGGGCCACGAGTTCATCGGCGTCGTCGAGGAGACCGGCTCGGAGGTCGCCAAGATCCGCACGGGTGACTTCGTCATCGGGCCGTTCGCCTACTCAGACAACACCTGCCCGATCTGCCGCGACGGCTTCCAGACCGCCTGCCCGCACGGTGGCTTCTTCAGCGCCGCCCAGGCGGAGGCGCTGCGCGTGCCGCAGGCCGACGGGACTCTCGTGGCCACCGAGGCGACCGAAGACGATGGGCAGCTGAAGTCGCTGCTCACCCTCTCCGATGTCTTCCTCACCGGCCACCACGCCGCGTTCATGGGACGGGTTGGGCCGGGATCCACGGTGACGGTCATCGGTGACGGCGCCGTTGGGCTTTCCGCAGTGCTCGCCTCGAAACGCCTTGGTGCCGAACAGATCATCCTGATGGGGCGGCATACCGATCGGACCGATCTGGCCGCGAGTTCGGTGCCACCGATGTCGTCGCCGAACGCGGCGAGGAAGGCATCGCCAAGGTCAAGGAGTTGACCGGCGGATTCGGAACCCGAGTCGTCCTCGAGGCGGTCGGCCACTTGCCGGCCTACACCCAGTCGCTCGGCGTGGTCCGCTCCGGCGGGATCATCAGCCGGGTCGGGGTCCCGCAGTATGAGGAGGCCGGCGTCGGCTTCGCGAGCCTCTTCGGGCGCAATCTAACCCTCACCGGTGGGCCGGCCCCGGTCCGCGCCTACCTCGAGGAGCTGCTGCCCGAGGTCGTTGCCGGGAAGCTGAACCCGGGCAAGGTGTTCGATCGGGTGCTGAGCCTCGACGAGGCGCCCGAGGCCTACCGGCTAATGGACGACCGTGAGGCCCTGAAAGTCATGCTCGTTCCGTGACTCACGAGCCACCCGAGGACATCTGAGCAGTCCGTGGCCCGCGCACGTCCGCGCCGGGCTGCGGGGAGTCATCGGCCGTCGGCCAGGTAGTCCCGGATGACGCCGGCGAGCGCCGCGGGGCGCCTGGTGGTGGGACTGCGGTGGCGCAGACCTGGGATGACCACCGCTTCGGCATCTGGGATGACACTTCTGAGCCGGCCCACCGTGTCGATGACGTCCTTAGGGCTCTTGCCTCCGGCGAGGAGCTGAAGGCGAGTCCGGATGGTCTGGTAGGCATTGAGGGTGTTGTCTCGCAGCGTGATTTGTTCGTGCTCCAGTGCGTTGCCGGCGAGCAGGGGTGCGATTCGGGCGGGGAAACCAGGCATTGCGCCGAGGGCCGCTCGCAGGCACCACAGGGGCACCAGCCGGGTAATGGCCGGCGCGTGCGGATTGGATCCGATGAACCGGGCGAACGCGCCGCGCGCGTCCCCGCGTGCCAGGCGCTCGCGATAGTCGGAGAGCCAGTCGGTCTCAATCGAGCCGTCGATTGAGACCCCCGGCTCGAAAACGCTTGCCGCAGAGAGGGTCAGTCCACGGGTCAACGCTTCGAGGAGAATGAGCCCACCGTACGATTGACCAAACGCGAGACGGGCACCGGTGCTCGCTTGGATGGCGGCCAGGTCCTCGGCTTCCTTGGCGAGCGAGTATTCGCACCCGTGCGGTCCGCTGCGGCCGCGGCCGCGGCGATCGAGGATGTGCACGGTGAAGTCCCGGCTGAGCAGCTGCCCCAGTCCCGCATAGTTGCCGGCGTCCTGCAAGGTCCCGCCGAGGACGATGAGGTCCGGGCCGTCGCCGCCAAGAGTATGGACGGCAATCGAGGTGCCGTCGGCGCTCCTGACGAAACCGCGGACCTCGGGACTCATCGGATGCTTCACGCGGACGTCCTGACCGCGGCGAGCAACCGCTCGGTCGAGGAGGCGTACTCGGCATAC
This sequence comes from Nostocoides sp., assembly GCF_037045025.1. Classification (GTDB taxonomy): domain Bacteria; phylum Actinomycetota; class Actinomycetes; order Actinomycetales; family Dermatophilaceae; genus Nostocoides_A. The sequence goes on from NZ_JBAOHM010000003.1 coordinate 272,364, forward strand.
CCGACATCCGCCGTGGCCAGTGCCTCGGCGAGCCGCTGTTCCACGTGGGCGCCGGCGCCGCGCACGAGGTCGTGGCCGGTGTCGGTGAGTTGCACATGCCGGCGATGACCGCCAGCGGGCGAGGCGGAGATGGTCACCAGACCGGCGGATGCCAATCCTCGGACTTGGCGGCTCACCGCGGGTTCGGTCGACCCAAGCCACGCGGCGAGGTCTCGCTGAGTGGCTCCGTCGAGGACCTGAATGCCATAGAGAGAGACAGGAACTGGGCGTAGCCGATGCCGAAGTCCGCGTGCAGTATCCGGTCAGCGGCACGGTCGAGCGTTGTCACCAGGGCGTGCAGGCTGCGGCTCCACGCTGGCCCGCTCCGGCGTCCTGCAGAAGGTGCCGTATACCTCACCTGTTGCTGGACACCCTCGCGCTGGCCGCTCCGGCACGCACCTAGTGCCAGATCTAAACCGTGGGTTCGACGCCGAGTTCACCGAGCAGGGTCCGGACGCGCGCCTTGATCTCGTCGCGGATCGGGCGCACCGCCTCGACTCCCTGGCCGGCCGGGTCCGCCAGCACCCATTCCTCGTAGCGCTTGCCGGGGAAGATCGGGCACGTGTCGCCGCAGCCCATCGTGATGACCACATCGGAAGCCTCGACCGCCTCGGTGGTGAGGATCTTCGGTTTCTCGGCCGAGATGTCGATCCCCTCCTCCAGCAGTGCCTCGCGGACGGCCGGATTGATCGTCTCGGCGGGAGCCGACCCGGCCGAGCGCACCTCGACCGCTCCCCCCGACAGATGGTCGGTGTATGCCGCGGCCATCTGGGAGCGGCCGGCGTTGTGGATACACACGAAGAGCACGGAGGGGCGCTGGGGCGTCTCGGACATGAGGGCAGCCTTTCAGGGGTTTGCGGATCAGGGGTTTGCGGATCAGGGGAATGCGGATCGTGGACGAACGACGTGGCGGATCGGGGGTCAGTGGAGCACGCTGCGCAACAGGGCGGTGACGCGGGCCTGGATGTCGTCGCGGATCTCCCGGACCACCTCGATCGATTGCCCGGCCGGGTCGGCGACCTCCCAGTCCTCGTAGCGCTTGCCGGGGAAGTAGGGACAGCTGTCGCCGCACCCCATCGTGATGATGACGTCGGCAGCTCGAACGACGCTGTCGGTCAACGGTTTCGGGTATGCCGTGCCCAACGCGATCCCGCGTTCGCGCAGCACCTCGACGACGACGGGATGGATCTCCCCGGTCGGCGCCGAACCGGCGGAGCGGACATGCACCCGCCGGGCCGACAGATGCTCGGCAAGCGCGGCCGCCATCTGGGAGCGGCCGGCGTTCTGGACACAGACGAAGAGCAGCTCGGGGACCTTCTTGGCGATCCGGCCCTCGGCCTGGGCGGTGGCCATCAACTGTTCCCGGGCCTGGCGGGCGACGAGGATCGGCAGATAGGTCGAGATCGTTGACGGGGGCGCGAGCAGATCCCAGGCCCCGGTCACGGCGGCTTCGATGACGTCGGTGTCGAAGACGTCGCGATTGGAGTAGCTCAGGTCGTCGACGAGTTGGCGGGTCACGGTGTCGCGGTCGAGGTCCATTCTCGGTGGCTCCGTTCGGTGCAGGGCGGCAGGGGTGGGGTCAGGCGGGTTGATGGATCAGGGCGTGCAGGCCGCGTGAACCGACCGGCTCCCGGGCCAGGAGCGGCACCGCCGCGACACGCGGGGCGAGAGCGTCGACGCGAGCGAGATAGTGCGCCTCGGCGGCGGCTCGGGCGGCGAGCAGCGGATCGGTGGTGCCGGTTGCGGCCAGGGACTGGTTGACCACCCAGGCCCATGGGTTGATGCCAGCGCGCTGCAGGTCCTCCTGCAGGTCGAGCGCCTCCTGGACCGGGGTTGCCTCCGGGAGGGTGACGATGACGACGTGCGTCAAGTTCGGGTCCTGCAGTCGCATCAGCGGGGTCGTGACGTGGGCAGATTGCTGCTCGTCGAGGTTGCGGACGATGTCGCGGTGATAGGAGCCGGTGGCGTCCATGAGCAGCAGCGTGTGCCCGGTCGGGGCGGTGTCGATGACGACGAACTGTCGTCGCGCCTGGGAAACCAAGTGAGAGAACTCGCCGAAGACGGCGACCTCCTCGGTGCACGGCGACATCAGGTCCTCGGCCAGGCGGGCCCGCCCGTCGGCGTCGAGGTGGGCGCCCTTGGTGGTCAGGACGCGTTCTCGGTATGCCGCGATCGCCGCGTGCGGGTCGATCCGCGAGACGGTGAGGTGGTCGGCAATGGTCCCGCCGAGCACGTCCTCGATGTGGGCGGCCGGATCGGTCGTCGACAGGTGCACGGTCTTGCCGCGTTCGGCGAGGGCGATCGCGAGCGCCGCGGCGACGGTCGTCTTGCCGACCCCGCCCTTGCCCATGCACAGGACGAGCCCGTGGTCGGCGCCGGCGAGTTCGTCGACGAGCGCGTCGAGGCCGGGCAGCGCATCGGCCGGGGCCGGACCGGAAGCCGCCGGCGCAGCGAGGGACGGCTCGGCCGCGAACAGCTCGCGCAACAGGTCCACCCCCAAGACCGCGGCGGGCCGGAGCGGGATCGTCGTCAGGGGCAGGCCGGTCAGCCGGGCCGGCAGGTGGGTTAGAGCACGCTGCTCGCGGTCATTTACCGCCCCGGCCAGCTCATCGCTACCAGCGTGATCCGGTTGCGGGAGAACGGCATTGATGACCAGATGCTGCCCGGTGATGCCGACGGCGCCCAACTCGTCGGCGGTGCGAGCCGCCTCGCCGAGGGCGGACGGTTGCGCCCGGGCGACGAGGACCAGACGGGTCTGACGCGGGTCGCGCAGGCGGGCGAGAGCCGCGGCATACGTGCTGTGCGCCTTGTCCAGCCCGGCCATCGGGCCGAGGCAGGAGGCATCGCCCTTGCCGGCGTCGAGGAAGGTGGTCCACTCACCGGGCAGTTGCAGCAGCCGGATCGTGTGCCCGGTCGGTGCGGTGTCGAAGAGCACGTGGTCATAGGGCGCGATCAGCGCGTCGTCGGCGAGCAGGTCGGTGAACTCGTTGAACGAGGCGACCTCGGTCGTGCACGACCCCGACAGTTGCTCGGTGATCGCGGCGATCTCGGCCTCGGGTAGCAGCCCGCGAACCGGTCCGACGATTCTTTCTCGGTATGCCGCGGCCGCCCCCTGCGGGTCGATCTCCATCGCGTCCAGCCCGGGGACGGCGATGATCGGGGTGATCCGGTTGCCGATCTCCTGGCCGAAGACCTGGGCGACATTGGAGGCCGGATCGGTCGAGACGAGCAGCACCCGCTCGCCCGCATCCGCGAGCCGGGTGGCGGCGGCGCAGGCCAGCGAGGTCTTGCCGACGCCGCCCTTGCCGGTGAAGAAGGCGAAGCGGGGCAGGTCCTCGAGGAAGCCGGGGCAAGGGGTCGTCGGCATGGCGATCAGCAGCAGCCGGGCTCGGCCGGTCCGGACCCTCCGCAGCAGCCGCCCCCGGACGGCGCGGCGGTGGTGCCTGCTGCGGTGAGGCCGAGGTCGGTGCGGCCCTCGGGCGCCGCCCCCTCGGCTTCGCGGCCGGCGAGGCGCAGCAACTCGGCGCGATCGGGGTAGCGGCCGGTCGCCACGGTGACACCGTCGACGAGCACCAGCGGCAGCCCCGCGGAGCCGGCGACCTTGAGGAAGCCGGTGACGGCCGGCTCGGCGGCGAAGGCCCCCGGGTCGTTGGCGAGGTTGTGGCGGGTGATGTCGACACCGAGGCCGCGCAGATGCTCCAGGTCGGCGGTGAAGCGGACCAGGCTCTCGTCGACATCGGGGCCGCAGACGCCGGTGTTGCAGCACAGCGCCGGCTCGAAGACCCGAATCACCGGTCCCGCAACCGATTCGGTGGCGCCGGTCAGCTCCGCATACAGCGCGCCCACCCGGGCGGCGATGTCCTGGCGCACCAGGCGCATCCGCTCCATCCCCTCGATGCCGCGCGTCGACGGCTCGTCGGTCTCCCAGGTCTCGATGCGAGCGCGCATCCCGGCGACCGGCTCGACGCTCGCCTCGGAGCCGAGAACGACCACCCGGTCCACCCGGGCCAGGACGGCCGGGTCGATCGGCTTCGGCTGCTCGCCGGCCAGGGAGGCGCCGACCTCGGCCACAGCGGCGGCGGACTCCTCGTTGAGCGCCGGCCCCGGCTTGGTGCCCGCGGACAGCACCTCGACGCCGTCGCCGGCGAGCTGGCGCATCAGCGCGGCCGCGATCTGCGACTTCCCACCGTTCTTGGCACACACGAACAACACCGATGGACGCTGCGTCGTCGCCACCTGAGATCCCTTCATGAACTCCTCGGATCGCGTATCGACGATCCTCTATGGATGAGTCAACGCTACTCATAGACGAATGTCAATATGTCGATGTATGGTGTGCCTCATGACGACGATCCAGCCGGTGGACACCGCGGCCGGCGCCGATGTCTGCTGCGCCGGCGCCGACTGTGACCTGCTGCCGGCGGCCGAGGCGGACGTCATCGCCGACGTCTTCAAGGCCCTCGCCGACCCGACGCGGGTCCGGCTGCTGCGCTATCTCGCCCAGTCCGAGGCCGGCACGGCCTGTGCCTGCCACCTGCCGGACGCCCTGGGCATCACCCAGCCCACCCTGTCCTTCCACATGGCCAAGCTGCATGGCGCCGGCCTGGTGACCCGCGAGAAGCGGGGCCGCTGGGTCCACTGGACCGTGCGCCCCGAGGCCCTTGCGGGAGTGCGGGGTTTCCTCGACCTCCCGACGCCGGATCAATCCACCTGCTGCTGACGCCGCCACTCGCCCAAGAGCGCCCGGCAGGCGCGGCATAGCGACTCGACCCACCGACTCGAACCCTCCGAAGGAGACCCCCGTGACCGCCCAGGTCCAACACCACGACTCGGTGGCGAGCAAGCTGACCACCCTCGACCGCTTCCTGCCGGTGTGGATCGGCGCGGCCATGGTGGCCGGGCTCGCTCCTCGGCCGGATCATCCCCGGGCTCGGCGAGGCCCTGAGCGCCGTCGAGATCGACGGGGTCTCGCTGCCCATCGCCCTCGGATTGCTCGTGATGATGTATCCGGTGCTGGCCAAGGTGCGCTACGACCGGCTCGACACCGTCACCGGTGACAAGCGGATGCTGGTCGCCTCGCTCGTCCTCAACTGGCTGATCGGGCCGGCGCTGATGTTCGCCCTCGCCTGGCTGTTGCTGCCCGACCTGCCGGCCTATCGGACCGGGCTGATCATTGTCGGTCTGGCCCGCTGCATCGCCATGGTGATCATCTGGAACGACCTCGCCTGCGGCGACCGCGAAGCCGCTGCCGTCCTCGTCGCGCTCAACTCGATCTTCCAGGTGATCGCCTTCGCCGCGCTCGGCTGGTTCTATCTCTCGATCCTGCCCGGCTGGCTCGGGCTCGACCAAGCCACCCTCGACGTCTCCGCCTGGCAGATCGCCAAGAGCGTGCTTATCTTCCTCGGCATCCCGCTGCTCGGCGGCTACCTGTCGCGCAGGATCGGCGAAAAGCGTTGGGGGCGAGCGGCATACGAGCAATCGTTCTTGCCCAAGATCGGGCCGTGGGCGCTCTATGGACTGCTCTTCACGATCGTGATCCTCTTCGCCCTCCAGGGCGAGCAAATCACCAACCGCCCCCTCGACGTCGCCCGGATCGCGCTCCCGCTGCTCGCCTACTTCGCGATCATGTGGGGCGGCGGCTACCTGCTCGGCAAGGGCCTCGGGATGACCTATGAACGCACCACGACCCTCGCGTTCACCGCGGCCGGCAACAACTTCGAGCTCGCCATCGCCGTGGCGATCGCGACCTTCGGCGCCGCGAGTGGCCAGGCGCTAGCCGGCGTCGTCGGACCGCTCATCGAGGTGCCGGTACTCGTCGGCCTCGTGTATGTCAGCCTCGCCCTGCGGCGGCGGTTTGCGCACCCCACTCGCGTCCAGGCGGCGTGAGCTCCATACTGATGCTCGTGCATTGGACGGCTGCCGGATGAGTGGGTTCACGGCGCGCAATCCCGACTTCGAATCGGTTGTCCGCGGCTCCTTTGCCAAGCAGGGCCTGATGACCCATTTCGGGTCCTCGATGACGCGTTGCGAGCCCGGGTTCGTCGAGATCGAGGTCCCGTATGCCGCGCACCTGACTCAGCAGCAAGGCTTCTTCCACGGCGGCGTCACGACCTCGATCGTGGACACGGCGTGCGGCTATGCCGCGTTGACGCTCATGCCGGCCGGATCGGAAGTGCTCACCGTGGAGTTCAAGATCAACCTGTTCGCGCCCGCCAAGGGAGACACGCTGATCGCCCGTGGCCGGATCATCCGCTCCGGTCGGACGATCACCGTTTGTCACGGCGATGCGTATGCCGTTCAGAGCGGCGCCGAGACCCACTGCGCCACGATGACGACCACGATGATCCGGGTCGACCTGCTGGCCTGACCGCTCCCGCCTCGACCGTGGTCGAAGGGACCGGCCGGGGCTCACTGTGCCCGGGAGATGACCTCACGCAGGTAGGCGATCTTGGGTTCGTCCTTGTGCCCGGAGCCGTCGTCCCGGTAACCGTCGAGCAGCGAGGCCGAATACAGCGCCAAGTACTGCTCCATGGTCAGGAGGCAGTAGTCCGCCCGTGGATCTGGATGGCGGCGCACGGAATTCACCGCGATGCCGGCGAACTCGGGCAACGTGTCGAGGTCGCCGAACTGCACGTGCAATCCCTCGTCGGTGGCGAACTCGTGCTCGTGCAGGTCGATGAGCCGATAGCCGAGGGTGGCCATGAGATCGACGATCTCCTCCCACTGATGGATCATCTCCTCCTCCGGTGCCCCCCAGCCGCGTGGGTCCCCGGGGACGAACAGGTCGATATCCTGCGGCTTCCAGCCGCGCCCGGTCACCACCTCCAGCCCCAACGACCCGCACAGCAGCGGGGTGATCCCGCGCCTGTTCAGCGCTCGCGCGATCTCCAGGAACGCGGCGAACTTCGCGTCATCCATACCCGGATCGTATGCGCGTGCCCAACCGCGCTCGGTGAGCAGTCTCCTGCGGCGTAGGGTAGGTCGGTGCTGCGAGCGGATCACGCGGATGTCCGCAGGGAGGTTGCCGAGCGATGATCCTCCCGGCAGTCCGCGATCCGCGGCTGACGCAGGCACGCGCTCTCGGCGGTCACGCCATGGGCGCGGCCCGACCACTTACGGGTGCGGCCCGATTCGCCGCGTATGTCGCCGGCCAGGCCGGGGCCGTCGCCCACGTCGCCGAACACGACTTGGGCGCAGCGGCATACGCGATCCGGGCCGCCCAAGCCGCGGCGGCGCCGCCCGACGCCGCAGCCGCCCGCAAGGGCGAACTCGCCTGGCAGCGTGACCGGCCTCCGGAGCAAGTCCGAGATCTTGTGTTGGCAGACCAGTTGCGCCGCAACGACATTTGCTGGCACGTGTTTGGTGAATAGCCGGTCGGGCAGGATGTGTGCATGAGCGAGACCGAGGACTTCCAGCTTCCCGAGTGGGCGCGACTGATCGACGCGGGAATGCCGCGCGAACGCTACCTGGCGGCGACAGCGGCCGGCGAGGTCACCGTGCATACCCACGGCGGGCAGGTGACCAGCTGGCGCTGCCACGGCCGGGAACGATTGTGGCTCTCGACCACGGCGGAGTATGCCGCGGACAAGGCGATCCGCGGCGGCATACCGGTGATCTATCCGTGGTTTGGCGGCGGGCCGGACGGGCAACGCAAACCGGCGCACGGCCCGGCGCGGCTGGCGCAGTGGGAGTTGGCCGGCTGGGGCTTCGACTATGACGACGATCCCGAGGCGGTCGATCTGGAATTTGCTCTGGGAGAGCGTAATCCGCGCGGCAGTTCGGGGCTAGACGGCGTCGCGGGAGCCGAGGGATGGCCACCCGGCACCCGCGCGGACCTGCAGGCGCGGACCGGACGGGACTCGCTCAGGGTCGTCCTGACGTTGTTCAACTACACCGAGGAGCCGGTCAGGTGCGAGGCCGCGCTGCACACGTATCTCGCGGTCTCCGACGTCGAGGCCATCACCATCGAGCGTCTCGACGGCGTGAGCTACCACGACAAGGTCGCCGGCCGCGACGCCGTGCAGTCAGGGGCCATCCCGTTCGGGGAAGAGATCGATCGGATCTATGCCACGAGCGAGCCGGTGATCCTGCGTGATAACGACCACGCGCTGCGCGTAGGCAGCGAGGGCGCGACGCACACGGTCGTGTGGAATCCGGGCCGCGAGAAGGGCCCGACGATGGCGGATGTCTCCGACTGGCGAGGGTTCGTCTGCATCGAGGCGGCGGCGATCGGCCCGGGCGCGCTGACGATCCCTCCGCGAATACTCCGGGACGCTGGGCGGGACCTCCCGGGGTTCGTCCAGCTCGTCCAGGAACTCACCGTGCTGGTGACGAGCGAGCGTGCAGCGCGGCCCCGGCCAGAGCCAACGCGATGACGGGGGAGCCGTGGGGGTCCTTGATGGACGCGATGGCTGAGCATCCCGCGGCACGTGTCAGCACCGACTCCTCGTTGACACCGAGCGCCAGTGACCCCCCCAAGCCGGGCCAACGCTGCGTCTTTAGCAGTGCGGTCTGACCAAGGTCAGATCAGTCTCCATTCCCTTCCGGTGACGCCTGGGACACCCCGGTTACGGGTGGACTTGACTGCCGACCGGGTACGACACTGGGGCCGGTTGGAGCAGCTGTGCGAGGACGCGTTGATCAAGGGTCTCGGTGGTGGCCTCCCTCATCGACACCCTGTCGGTGGCAGACATGCTCGAGGCCCTGATCGCCGGGCGGCGTGACCCGCGCGCGCTGGCCGACCTGGCCCGGGGCCGGATGAGAAGCAAGCACGCGGCGCTGGTGCAGGCCTGATCGGCCAGTTCGACGAGCACCACGGCGAGCTGGCCCGGATGTTGCAGGGATCGGTTCACATTGCCACCGAGGGTCCCGGCCCCAGCGAGCCCGTCCGGGCACCGACGCCACGCACCGCGGCGGACCTGATCGCGATCCTCGATGAGATCCCCGGCGTCGGCCCGCACCTCGCCCAGGTCATCATCGCCGAAATCGGTCTAGACCACATCCGTCAGCTCGAGGCACTCGGCTACGAAGTCACCCTCAACGCCATCGCCTGACCACAACCCACAACTCACCGCCCGCACCGACCACCGAGTCAGCGCACTGCCCCGGTCAGCTCATGCTGTCCCCCACCAGTCGGAGTTACCGGTCAGAACAGGTAGTGGACGCTGAATTCGCATGCTACTAAATGCGAAATCTCCTTCCAGAGACCTTGCTCTCACGATTATGTTCGAGTAGACTAGGGGCATACACAGGGGGTGTAGACCGGAGTGATTGCGGTTAGTGGGGGTATGGCGGGTGCCGGGTCGGGCGACCCGGCCATGGCAGCGCTGTGCGCGGGTCTTGCCGAGGTGGTGGCCTCGGCGTCCCAGGGGTGTGCCTCCCGGTCGCGGGCGGGCTGGCAGGCGCTGGTCGGGCAGTGCCAGGCCGCGATCAACACTTTGACCGCGGCGCAGGACGCGGCGATCGTGCGGCTGGTCGCGATCGAGGACGACTGGGACGAGGACGGGACCCTTTCGGAGCGGGTGATCGGGCTGGGCCGGGCGGTGTTGGACGGGGAAGACCTGGTCGCGCACGCGTTGACCGCGACCCGGGCGTTCGCCGCTCACCGGGTGGATGCGGCGTTGGCGATCGCCGGGGACCGGTTCACCCTGCACGAAGACTCCTGGGAGGACCCGCCGGGCGGGTTGCCGGACGAGCCGGTGCTCGGTGCCCCGCCGCAGCCGGCGTGCACCGGCCTGGGCGGGTTGCGGGCGGCGCAAGCGGCCGGGACCTTGGATGGTTACCGGGCCTCGGTGGTCGCCCAGGAGTTGGCTGAGGTTCCGCCTGATGTGGCGGCGGCGGTGGTCGCCGCGATCAGCGAGTACTTCCCGGGGGAGACGGCGCCGCAGTTGCGGCGGCGGGTCCGGCGGTTGTTGGCGTCGATTAGCCCGGAGTTCGTGCGTCAACGTGCCACCCGGGAGCGGGCCCGGGTGGGGGTGACCCGGCGGGCGGTCGGGGATGGGGTCGATGAGTGGATCGGCCGGTTCCCGTGTGAGGACGCTTTGGTGGCGTGGCAGGCGGTGGATGCGTTGGCCCACGCCTACCTGGCGGACAAGGTGTGCCCGACGATCGAGGCCGCCCGCGGCAAGGCGTTGACCGATCTGGTCTGCGGGAACGCGACCATCGACGTCTCCCTGGCCCTGGGCGTGCCCGCCACCGTCCTCGACCCCGACACCCCCGACACCCCCGACACCCCCGACGACCCGGGCGACCCCGACACGGGCGATACCGGCGGCATGGGCGGCGGTGGCGACGACCACACTCCTGGTGACGACATTCCTAGTGACGACGACACCGACGAGCCACGCGCCGATCACCCCGGCTGTGACGACACCCACGGACCGGACGACGACGGCCCCAGCGGTCACGATCTCGGCGGGCACGCTCCGGATGGTCGCGGTGACGGGCCCGGCGGGGCCGGGCGCCCCGACGCTCCCGGCCGCGGCACCGACAATGTGGACGATCATGACGCCGGCACCCCGGACACTGGCAGCCGGGACACCGACAGCGACGACAGCGACGACACCGACGACGACACCGACACCGGCGACGACAGCGACGACACCGACACCGACGACGGCAGCGGCGACGACAGCGACGGTGACACCGACGACGAGAGCGACGACGGCGACACCCGCGATGACCTGGCGGGTCAGGGCCCAGGCACCGACACGCACATAGACGACCGGGAACCGGCGCCGGGTGACCGCGACGCCGGCGAGGAACTCACCGCGCGCGACCTGGCCGGCACCGCCTTCGCTCCCGCCGGCAGCGACACCGACGACACCGACGACACCGACGAGACCGGCGGTACTGGCTTCGCCGGCACCGGTGTGCGCGGCGCGGGCTGCCCGCCCCGCACGGCGGGTGGGGACCTAATCGAGATCGTGACCGGCACCGCGACCGCGCCGTGGCTGGTCACCCGCGCCTGGCTCGAAGCAAGCGCCGCGACCGCCACGATCACCCGGGCCCCGTGCCACCCGGTCACCGGGGCCCTGCTCGATATCGGTGACCGGCTGGCCACCACCGCCTACCGCCCCGGCAAAGACCTGACCGCCCTGGTGCGCGCCCGGGACGGGCGCTGCCGCTTCCCCGGCTGCCCGATCGGGCTACGGTTTTGCGACCTCGACCACGTCCGCGCCTGGCCCACCGGGCCGACCGCCGCGAGCAACCTGATCTGCCTGTGCCGGCGCCACCACCGGATCAAACAACGCCCCGGCTGGCACGTCCGTTTGCACCCCGATGGGACGGTGACCTGGACCAGCCCCACCGCCACCGTCCAATCGAGCATGCCCATCGACCGCCTGCACACCATCGTCCTGCCCGAACCTGAACTAGATCCCGGGCCGGGGACCGTCCGCACCGCCTCGACCCTGCGGAGAAACGAAACGGCGGCTGACGAGACAAACGCTGCCGCCGAATCGCGGCCCGCCGAGACAACCGCCGCCGCGGCGAGAACTGCCGCCGCCGAGACAACCGTTGCTGCGGAGACAACCGCCGCCGCGGCGAGAACTGCCGCCGCCGAGACAACCGTTGCTGCGGAGACAACCGCCGCCGCGGCGAGAACTGCCGCCGCAGAGACAACCGTTGCCGCGGAGACAACCGCCGGCGCGGAGACGCCGGTCGCCTCAGCCGGCTGTCGGACCCGGCCCACCGACCCGATGAGCGAATTCGTGTACTACCTCGAACACGCCCTCGCCAGCGCGATCGCCGACGCCCACGCGAGCGAGGCGGCTCGCTGCGCTGCCCAACCCCGAAGACGCGCGCGCGAGGAGGCCCGACGGGCCCGCGAGTTCACCCACCGCGAGCTCGACCCCGAGGGCGATTTCGCCACCGTCACCACCGGCCCCATCTGCGGGGAGGTTTACGCCGCCCCGATCTACCCCCGCCTTCCCCTCCCCTGGCCGACGCCCGACCTCACCGCCGACGACGAACCATCGTTCGGTGCCGACGACGAACCCCCCTTCTAGTTCACCCCACAAAGCTCCTGCGCTCGCAGCTTCGATACTTTGCGGTGACCCCGGACAATCGCCAGACGCGCCCGAGCCCGCGAACTCATCCCTCCCGGTCCCCGGCCACCGTCCTGCAGAAGGTGAGCTATACCGCACCCCCTGCAGGACGGCTTCACGATGCTGGGTGAGCCGCTCGCCTGGCTTTCGGCTCGGGCGCGCGAGAGCCTGCGTCCTCAGCCGGCCGTCACCGTCTCAGCCGGCGTCGCCACCCGGGATGGCCTCGTCGACTCGGACATTGCCGGCGCTGTCGACACCGAACACCAGCCGGAAGATCAGGGCGTACCCCTCGGCTTGGTCACGGCCGAGCCCCAGGAGAATCTCACATTCGGGGGGCTCACCCGACGCCGTGCAGGGACTGCCCCCCTTGAACCAGCGATCACCCGGGTTGCCCGCAAGGAACCTGTCGAACTCAGCGAGCGCGGCCGGCGAGGCGAGCCGAGCCGCCGTCGCGCGGTCGCCGTTGGTCAGGGCGTCGAGAAACGCGTTGCCCACCGCAGCGGCTTCCGCCCCAACCGAGACTTCGCGCTGCGAGCGGGCGACCAACACCGTGCCGTCCCAGTCAAGCTCGGCCTGCCACCTCCGCGTGCCCGTTGCCGCGGCCCATGTCGACCAGCTGAGTTGGATCTGGCCGGACGCAATCGTCATACCCCTGACCGAGGCATGCGCACCGGGATCGACGGCGACCAGGTCATATTCACCCAACCGGACGACCTTCCCGGTCGCCTTGGAATAGAGGTAGACCGTCTGGTCGAGGCCGCCGGCGCCGGCGGTGAAGCTGATCACCGCGGCCGCATCGGCGGCATCGTCGCCGGTCACATCACCAATCGCGGCGGCCGCGCCACCAGATCTCTCCAGGGTCACCGAGCCGCTGCCCGTCGGATTGGGCAGCTTGCCGTCCACAAGGTTTCCGGCGGGGTTTCCGCGCAGCGCCGGGACCGGCGCGGTCAACAGGTCGTCGCGGGTCATCGCGGTCGAGGCACGGCCGATCGACACCGCCAGCCGATCATGGCTCAACGTCGAATCCACGAGGACATTGACTTCACCCTGCAAGAACGCGACCACCTTGCCGAATGCCAGCAGCTTGGCAAAGACCGGAGCCCAGGTGCGCCCGACGATCGCCTCCAGCCCGCCCTCCTGCAGGCAGTCCACCAGATAATCGCCCGCCTTGGCGTCCTTCAGCGACCCCAGTGGCGCGGCGCAATCCTTCACGCGCAGAACGTCCTTCATCACGTCCACGGCGTCCTTCTTGCCGGGCTTGACCAGGGTGAGGATCTCGACGAGCGTCGTGACCCCGGTCTCCAAGGCAGCCAGCGACTGACCGAACCCATCGGCCTGCGTCGCGACGGATGTGCGGGTGCCGGCGGGGAGCTCAGCGGCATACACAATCTCGTCGCCGGACGCGACCACGGAGCCGCTGCCGCTCACCGCGCGGCTGAGCGTGGGCAGCTTCGCGAGGCTTGCCGAGGCTGGCTTCTGGCGCAGGACAGCGAGTTTGGGGTGGCTGACGAGCATCGGATAGCGGCGGTGGTTGACCAGCTTGAGCACCCGCTTGCCCGACTCCAGGCCGAGACACCAATAGACGGCGTCCGACTTCGAACTCGCGGAGACGGCGTACCCACCGGCGAGCGCAGCCTTGGAGTCCGCGCACGTCGGCTTCTTGATGCTTTGCCCGAGCCCACCGGTGAGCGCCTCGCCGAACTGGTCGACGAACACGTCCGCCAGCTCCCGCAGCGCGACCAGCACGGCGGTGAAGAACGAGAAGTGCTCGACCTCGACGCTGGCGGTCTTGCCGTCAGCGGCCAGCCGCGCAGGGACATAGGTCCACGGATCGGCCTCCTTCTCCCGCGTGCCGATCAGGACAACCTCGTCCGTGGCAGGCGATTTCGACAACGCAACGGTCACGGTCGCGGGCTGGGCGAGGGCGCCGGACGGCTCCACCGCGAAGGACGGCGCCAGCGAGCGCATCCACGGCTGCCCGGGCGCGGCCTCCCCGACGTTGGCCACCCGATATTTCCCGGACGGGACTCCGGAGAGCGTCAGGCCAGCAGCGGCCCCCGGCGTCGCGCTCGGCTTGTCGTCGCGGCATCCCCCCAGCAGGCCCACCATCGCGAGCATCGCCGCCACCAGCAAAGCCGTCGCTCGCGTCGTCACATCTCGCGTCACACCTATCATCCTGGTGTACGCCCAGGCCGCGCCGGTGTCCCCCTTTTGGGGGACCGGAGCAGGGACCGGCCCCGGTCAGGCGACCCGCATCAGGTTGCGTTCGCAGGTCGGCGGAATGCGCAACCGGATATCCACCGCCGCGATCCGGCTCAGCCGCCAGAGCACCTGAGTGTCGGCGTCCGCGGCAACGGCCCGAGCATCCGCATACCCGGCCGCCTGATACAGGTTGATGACCTCGGCCCGTCGCCCGGCCGCCAGCCAGGCGAGCGCGCCCGGCCACCACCGCACGACCAGAGCCTCGGGCACGGCCGCGATCTCGGCGACGGCCGACGCCGACATGGTCACCGCCTCCCACAGATCGACGGTCTCGGGGAAGGCCGGGGCGAGCCGCCGCGCCGCGGCACTCCCGATGCTCGCGATCATGTCGTATGCCGGGGTCAGCGTCGCCAACCCGCTCTGAGTCCGCATCACGTCTCCTCCGCACTGCAACTCACGTCGGCAGCGCCATGTCCTGCTGCCGCCATGTTCCTGCTACCGCCATGTCCTGCCAGCCCACTTTGCCGCGTGCGGCTTAACGCGCACTTAAGCCCGCTGCCACGAGGAGGTCAGTTGAGGCTGGCGAACATCGCCTTGTTGCGCGAGTGCAGTTTGGGGAACTGCGCGAACAGCCGGTCGTATGCCGCTCGGGTCGCCGGGTCGGGCGCGAAGGTTCGGTCCACGGGAACCAGGGCGCGAATCTCCTCGCGCTGCACCGTGCCGGTCGCCAGGCCGAAGAACAGGCCGCAGCCGCGCAGCCCGGCGATCAGCGGGTCGGCGACCCGCGCGAACGAGCGGTCGCACACGTCGGCGAGGATCTGGCACCACAGGCCCTCGCGGGCGCCGCCGCCGATCAGCCGGATTGGGTTCAGCCGCATACCGGCGAACTTCTCGGCTCCGCCGAGCAGCCAGCGCAGGTTGAACGCGACGCCCTCCAGCACGGCGCGGGCCAGCTCGGCGCGGCCGGTGTCGAGGGAGAGGTTGTGGAAGCCGCCGCGGGCGCGGCGGTTGTCGATCGGCGAGCGTTCCCCGGTCAGCCACGGGGTGAACAAGACGTCACCCGCGCCGGGCGGGACGGCGGCCGCTTGGGCGAGCAGAGCGGCATACGAGAGGTCGGGGGCGAACGCCCCCTTGAACCACTCGAGCGCGCGGCCGGCGTTGTCTTGGTTGTTGGCCAGCAGATAGCGGCCGTCGCCGACACCCGGGACGGCGGCCATCGAGCGGATGACGTCGGTCTTCTTCGCCGGCACCGGGCAGGAGATCCACGCGGTCGTGCCGAGGCTCGCGTGCGGGGCATAGAGGCGCACGCAGCCGGAGGCGACGGCCGCGTTGTGCAGGTCCGGCGCGCCGGTGATCACCTGCGCGCTCGCCGGTATGCCGATCAGCTCGGCCACGTCCGCGCGCACCGTCCCGATGACCGAGCCCGACGGGACCAGCGGCGGGAGGGTGCCCGGGTCGATGCCGGCCAGGCGCACCAACTGCGGGTCGTATGCCGCCTGGCTCAGGTCCCGGTTGTCGGTCAGCCACGCGCCGGTCATCGACATCGGGCTGGCGGCGGCGACGCCGGTGAACCGCATCGTCAGGTAGTCGACGGGTTCCAGATACCAGCGGGCGTTGGCGCGCACCTCGGGGCGGTCGCGGTCGAGGTGCAGCATGTGCGCAATCGGGTCTGCGCCAGCAGGATTCGGTATGCCGCCGGAGCGGCGCAGCCAGGTCGCGAGCGGGCGGGGGGAGTAGCCGGCGACCGGGCCGCCGAAGCGCTCGGCGGAGTGTTCGCTGCCGCGGGTGTCGCTCCACATCAGGCATTCGCCGACCGGGCAGCCATCGGCGTCGACGGGGACGGTGCTGGCCCACTGGCCGGTGACCGAGACGCCGACGACGCGGCCGGGGTCGACGCCCTCGGCGAGGCCGCGGCGGGCGACGTCGACGATCGTGCTCCACCACTGCTCGGGGTCTTGGACCTCGGCGCCGTGGACGGAGTCGCTGCGTTCGTAGTGCCACCACACCGGCTCGCCGGTGACCGTGACATAGCCGACCTTGGGGCCGCCGCTTCCTTGGTCGATGGCCAGGACGAGCCCGTCGCGGGGGACGCGCGTCATGTGTTGTCGGGAAGGGGGGCCGGCGGCAGGGCCTGCTGGGTGTCGAGCATGCCATCCATGATCATCGTCATGATGCCTTCGACCTGCGCGTTCAGCCCGCCGACGGCGCCGCCATAGATCGCGCCGGACTGAGTGATCCGCCCGGCGGCGTGCTGTTCGCGGGCATAGGCGACGGCCTCGGTGAGGTCGATGGCGAAGGTCTCGACGACGCCTGGCTGGGTTTGTGGGCGGGTGACCGCGAGGTGGATCGCGTTTGGATACTGCTGGCCGTTGAACCGCCAGCCGCGTGGCTTCATGAAGTCGGCGACGTGATAGATGTCAAAGTCGTTGCTGGTGAACGAGAAACAGAAGCTCGGGCTGCCCATGATCCGCAACTCAGCGTGGCTGCGGACGATGTCCATGAGGGCGGCGGCGGTCGCGAAGATGTCTGCGGCATACCGGCGATAGCCCTCGCGGCCGAGGTGAACCATCGACGCCCAGGTCGCAGCGAGCAGCCCGCCGGAGCGGGAACCGTCCATGCCTGGCGACATGTACTTGCCGCCCGACCAGCCGACGTTGTGGAAGTACTGGGCGTTGCGGATCGCCTTGTCGCGGAACACGACCGCTGACGAGCCCTTGAACGCGTAGCCGTATTTGTGGGTGTCGGCGGAGATCGACGTGACGCCGGGGACGCGGAAGTCGAATGGCGGTATGTCGTAGCCGAGTTCCTCGCCGAAGGGGAGGATGAAGCCGCCGAGGCACCCGTCGACGTGCAGCCCAATTCCGTTGTTCTGCGCCAGTTCCCCAAGCTGGGCGATGGGATCGATTGTCCCGTATGGATAGTTCCCCGCCGACCCGACGATCGCGATCGTCTGCTCGTCGATCGCCGCCGCGACGGTGGCCGGGTCGACGAGGGTGGTCTCGGGATCGACGGGGACGGTGCGGTTTTCGATGCCGAAGAGGTGGCAGGCCTTGTCGAAGGCGGGGTGAGCGGTCTCGGGCTTGACGAGGTTGGGCAGCTTTCCGGCCGTCGCGCTGATCCCGCGGGCCTTCGCCGCGTGCTCGCGGTAGGCAAGGATCGCGTGCAGGATGCTGAACGTCCCCCCGCTGGTGACCAGCCCGGCCGGCGTGGTGTCGGTGACCGCGTCGGCGTGCATCAGGTCGAGCACCATCGCGATGATCTCGCCCTCGAACTTGGTCTGTGACGGGCACATATCTCGCTGCAGCGCATTGACGTGGGCGAACTTGGCGAACGCCTCGCTGAGGAAGGCGTAGTGCTCGTGGTCGCCGCAATACATCGTCCCGGAGATCTTGCCGCTCTCCCAGACCGCGTCCTCCTCGCTGGCCATCTCCTTCAGCTGCGCGAGGATCTCCTCCCGCGGCGTCCCTCGCTCCGACAGGCTTCGGTGCACGGGGAAGCGAGCGGCATACGGGAAGTCGGACATGAACC
The DNA here is from genome assembly GCF_037045025.1 of Nostocoides sp. Lineage (GTDB taxonomy): Bacteria > Actinomycetota > Actinomycetes > Actinomycetales > Dermatophilaceae > Nostocoides_A. The sequence goes on from NZ_JBAOHM010000003.1 coordinate 290,180, forward strand.
CATGTTACCAGCGGGTAGCCGATGTGGTAGACGCCCGCGAGCCCCTCGTTCCTGGCCCCGGCCATGTCTGGAACGCCGAGCCTTCGCGGGGTCTTCGCTTGGAGGCCACCAGGACGTAACCCGCGGCGCCTTAGCGTCGCTGGTGGACCACGCGCGCTCGACCCCCGGGGCGCCCGTCCTCCGGTACCTCGAAGGGACTCTTGACATGCGCAAACGCTCACTCATCCTGTCGGCCACGACGGCAGCCGTGGCGACCATCGCCGCCGCGCCCGCGGGCATCAGCCAAGGCGCCGGCGCTAGCCAAAGCGCCGGGCCGACCGAGCGAGTTCGGTCGGTCGAATTCGTCGGGATGGCGCCGCCGGCGACGCCGCGGCAAAAGGCGAGCGTCTACACCACGGCCAAGGTCAAGGTCACCTACGCCACCGGCACCACGCGGACCTACACCTTGGCCTACAACCAGCTGATGGCGACCGGCCAGCGCATCGGCGGCAAGGTCGTCGGCGGGCTCTTCGACTCCCGCAACAAGCCGCTCATGGACGCCAAGGGCCAGATCGCCTCCACCGCGCCGGACGGGACCTCGCTGATCAAGGTCCCCGGCCTGGCCGCCGCCAACCCGACGGCCAACAACGGCCTCGCCCTGGTCACCCAGTACGAGTACCGCGGCCTGCGCCCGGCCGGCCCCGGCTTCACCGAGGACGACTACTGGAGCAAGCTCCCGGCAACGATGAGCCTGGCCCGGATCAACCAGAACAAGGACACCGGGGCGCTGGCGGTCGCGGCATACAACACGATCAGCTTCGCCGCGTTCGGCGGGCTGTGGATCCCGTGCGCTGCCTCGCTCTCGCCGTGGAACACCCACCTGTCCTCCGAGGAGTACGAGCCGGACGCCAAGACCCGCGAGGGCCTGCCCGCCGCCGCGGACTCCGATGACGCGACCGACATCTCCAGCTTCAGCAAATACTTCTTCGGCAATCCCAGGGCGGCCAACCCCTACAACTACGGGATCGTCCCCGAGGTCGTCGTGCGCAGCGACGGCAGCCGCGGCGTCAAGATGCACTACGCGCTCGGCCGGATCGCGCGGGAACTGGTCGACGTCCAGCCCGACCGGCGCACGGCATACATGGGCGACGACGGCGCCTTCACCGGCTTCTTCCTGTTCGTCGCCGACCGCCGGAACGACCTGAGCAGCGGCACCCTCTATGCCGGCAAGTGGCACCAGACCAGCGCCGCCGGCAGCAACGGCGGAGCCGCGCGGATCTCCTGGATCAAGCTCGGCCACGGCACCGACAGCGAGATCAACGCCCTCGTCAAGGGCGGCATCAAGTTCAGCGACATCTTCGCCGTCCGGCTGAGCGACCCGCACGACGCCAGCTTCACGAAGGTGCACACCTACACCGGCACCGAATGGCTCAAGCTCAAGCCCGGTAAGGCCAAGGCCGCGGCCTTCCTCGAAACCCGCCGCTACGCCGCCTACCGGGGCGCCACGACGGAGTTCAACAAGTTCGAGGGAACGACCCACAACGCGGCAGACAAGAAGGCGTATGTCGTGATGTCCCGCGTCGAGGACGGCATGGCCGACACCGAGGGCGACATCAAGCTCGCCGAAAACAAGGGCGGCGCCACCTACCGGCTCGACCTGACCAGCTCGGCGACGGACGAGGGGGGCAACGCCATCGCGTCGAACTACGTCGTCAACCGGATGACGGCGATCCCGGCATTGCTCGGCAAGTACCACGACACCGAGGACGCCAACGGCAACCGCTGCGTCCAGAACCGGGTCTGCGGCGGCGACAACCTGAAGTTCTCCGAGGGAATGCGCACGCTGTTCATCGGTGAAGACACCGGCTACCGCAACAACAACTACGTGTGGGCCTACAACGTCGACACCGGCAAGCTCTCCCGCATCCTCTCGGTCCCGATGGGCGCCGAGGCAACCGGGCTGCAGGCGGTCGACAACTACAACGGCTCGGCCTACATCATGAGCAACTTCCAGCACCCGGGTGACGGCGGCGACAGCGACCCGGACTGGCCGCAAATCGAGGCCATGATCAACTCGATGTGGAACAACAAGCTCAAGGCGGCCATCGGCTATATCGGCACGACGAGTGGAGATGCCCTGCCGGCGATGACCCGGTGACCGGTTCTCAGATGACGCCGAGGGCGACCATCGCGTTGGCGACCTTCATGTAGCCGGCGAGGTTGGCGCCCATCACATAGTTGCCCGGCTCGCCGAACTCCTCGGCGGTCTCGACGCAGCGGGTATGGATGGCGGTCATGATCTGCTGCAGCCGGGCCTCGGTGTCCTCGAAGCTCCACGAGTCGCGGCTGGCGTTCTGTTGCATCTCCAGGGCGCTGGTCGCGACACCCCCGGCATTGGAGGCCTTGCCGGGGGCATAGAGGATGCCGGCGCCCTGGAAGAGGTCGATCGCCTTCGGGGTGCACGGCATGTTGGCGCCCTCGGCCACCAGCTCGACGCCGTTGTCCAGCAACGCTTTCGCCGCCGAGCCGCGCAACTCGTTCTGTGTGGCGCAGGGCAGCGCGATCTGGCAGGGGACATCCCACAGCGAGCCGTCCGCGACGTGCCGGACGTCCGAACCGCGGCGTTCGGCATACTCGCTCAACCGGGCGCGCCGGACCTCCTTGATGTCCTTGAGCAGGTCGAGGTCGATGCCCTGCTCGTCGACGACATAACCATTGCTGTCGCTGCAGGCGATCACGGTGCCGCCCAGCTGATGCACCTTCTCGATCGCATAGATCGCGACATTGCCCGAGCCGGAGACCACGACCCGTTTGCCGTCGAACGACTGGCCCTTGGTGCCCAGCATCTCCTGGGCAAAGAAGACCGTGCCGTATCCCGTTGCCTCGGTACGCACTTGGGAGCCGCCCCAGGACAGGCCCTTGCCGGTCAGCACACCCGACTCGTACTGATTGGTGATCCGCTTGTACTGCCCGAAGAGGTAGCCGAGCTCGCGGCCACCGACCCCGATGTCACCGGCAGGCACATCCCGATATTCGCCGATGTGGCGATAGAGCTCGGTCATGAACGACTGGCAAAAGCGCATGATCTCCTGCTCCGACTTGCCCTTGGGGTCGAAGTCGGAGCCGCCCTTGCCGCCGCCGATCGGCATACCGGTCAACGAGTTTTTGAAGACCTGCTCGAAGCCGAGGAACTTGATGATCGACAGGTTGACGCTCGGGTGGAAGCGCAACCCGCCCTTGTATGGCCCGAGCGCGGTGTTGAACTGCACCCGGAACCCGCGGTTGATCTCCACCTCGCCGGCGTCGGTCAGCCACGGCACCCGGAAGATAATCTGCCGCTCCGGCTCGCAGATGCGCTTGAGGATCGACCATTGCAGGTATTCGGGCCGCTTGCCCGCGATTGGGGTCAGGCTGAGGATCACCTCATAGACCGCCTGATGGAACTCCTTCTCGCCCGGATTGCGCGCAATCACGGCGTCGAAGTGGGGCTGCAGGCGAGGATGGACGGCGGCGGTCATGGGAACAGCCTGCCGCATTCCGGCCGGGCCTGTCCCTCGGTGTTCACCGCGTTCACCAGCCCGCCCCGACGCTGACCGCTCCCGCTAGGCTAAGGCACGGGGAGGTGGCCATGACGGACGTGGTCTGCAGGGCGTGCGGGGCGCGCGCCACCGGCCGGTATTGCGGCGCGTGCGGGGCGCGCGTGGATGCACCGCCACCGGCAGCGGACGAGACCATGCCGCGCGGCATGATCGGCGTCCCACCGCCGGCAAACACCGCCCAGGCGCACCCCCCGCCGCCCATCCGCGCGACACCAGCATCGGGATCGTCCGCTGGCTGGGGTCCGGCCGCGCCTGCGCCGCCCCCTCCACCCCAGCGGAATTCGATGCGGTGGCTGATCCCGCTGGTCGTCCTGCTCTTCCTCGGTGGCTTCGGTGCCGCCCTGGTGGCGACCGGTGCCATCGGCGGCTCGGACGACAAGAGCGCGACCACCGCCTCGGCAAGCGGTGCACCCAGCGAGACCGCCCAGTCCCCGACGGATCTGCAGCCCAGCCCAACCTCGGCAACCACCGAAGGCCCCCCCGCGGTCACCGAGACCGTGACCGAAACAGCCCCGGCGACCCCGACACCGGTCACCCTGCCCCGCGAGGCCGAGGTGTGCCTGCCGGTGCGCGAGCAATACGGCCCGGTGGCCTATGCCGCTCGCGGCAACGACATGACCAGCTGTCCGTTCACGCTCAACGTCCAGGAGGCGTATGTCGCCGCCGGCGGCGCCGACGCGACCGTGATCGCCTACAGCCCGGCCATGAAGCGGACGTATTCGATGGAGTGCACCGGCTCCCAGCCGGTCACCTGCCGGGGCGGCAACAATGCCGTCGTGCTGCTGTTCGAGGGCGAGCCGCGGCGCTGAGATGCGTCCCCGCCTCACCGCCGCCGCCGCGCTCCTGCTGCTGACCGCAGGCTGCGTCGGGGGCGGCCGGTCAACGGCGCGCGACGACTCGGGAGCCGCGACCTCACCGGCCACGTCCCCATCACCCGCCTCGTCCACGCCACCCGCCAGCGCGACCTCGGCGACCAATGCCGGGACGTCCGGGTCGACAAGCTCACCGCGCCCCGCGTCCACCACCAGGTCGGCCACGTCCTCCACGACGAGCACCGGCCCGTCGAACTCGGCCACGTCGTCGCTGGCGGCCCAGCTCGGCGAAATCGCCGCGACGGCGGTCGATTCCTTTGGCGGGACCGCGGGAATCGCCGTGGCCGCCCCCTTCTCGACACCCACCGCCGGCGGCACCTGGAGCACCGGACCGGCGTGGTCGACCGCGAAGGTCCCCGTGGCCATCGCCGCCCTGGCCGACAACCCCGGCGACGACAACCTCCGCACCCTCGCCTCCTCGGCAATCCGGTTGTCCGACAACGACGCCGCCGAACAACTCTGGGCGAGCCTCGGCGAGCCTCAGACGGCCGGGACGCGGACGCAAGCGGTCGTGCGGGAGCTGGGCGATCGGCATACGGTCGTGCAATGGCAGCGAATCCGGCCGCCGTTCACGGCCTTCGGTCAAACCCAGTGGGCCCTCACCGACGCCGCGGTCGCGGCGGCCGGGCTGCCCTGTCGCGCCAGTGCCGGACCCGTGCTCGACCTGATGGGCCGGATCGATCCGTCGCAGGCGTTCGGGCTTGGGCATGTGCCCGGCGCGCGGTTCAAGGGCGGCTGGGGGCCGGACCCGGCCGGCCGCTACCTGACCCGGCAGCTCGGGGTCATCGACACCGCCGCCGGTCACGTCGGCGTCGCGCTTGCGGCGCAGCCGGCCTCGGGGAGCTTCGAGGCCGGTCAGGGCGCGCTCAGCCTGATGGCCGACCGGCTCGCGGCCCGGCTCGACCGCCTCCCCGCTGCGCCCTGTGCGGGCTGACGATAGCCTGACGTCGCACCGGGAAGGGGGAGTCATGGCCGCCGACTATTGTCCGTCGTGCGGCATGCGCGCCACCGGGGCGTTCTGCCCCAACTGCGGCAGCCGCCTCGGCGATAGCCAGCCGGCCGCCCCGCCGCCGCCGGCCGCCCTGCCGCCGCCGGTGATCCGCGCTGCCCCTCCCGCCTCAACCCCCTTCTCCCCGTATGCCGATCGGACCCCCTCGCCGCCGCCCCCACCTCCTCCGCCGCCGAGTCGGGGAGCGGCGCTGACCGTCCTCGGCGGGCTGCTCGCCACTAGCTGAACCTGGTTCCACGGGTGATTTTTCGATGAGGGCGTATTTTGGGTGACGGGTGCCCTTGTGGTGCAACAGAATTGGTGTTGTCCAAGCTAAATGGAATACCCGGGCGGCGATAGCGGCCTGGCCAACGCGGATGGTCCCGGTCGCCGGCAGGGGGCTGGGTGGCGAGGTGGCGGGTCTAGTCTTGCCCCTCGACCCAGGCGGTCACATCTGCCGGTTCGAAAGCGTCATCACGGTGACGGACCGATCCGGACCGTCGCATCCGACCGACACTCCTCGAGGAGAACGACATGGCCCTGGCCAACATCAACTACCCCGTCACCGACCTCGCCGCCGCGAAGGCCGTCTTCACCGCCCTCTTCGGGGTCGAGCCGCATACGGACACGGAGTACTACGTCGGCTACAACATCGACGGCCTGGAGATCGCGCTGAACCCCGGCGGCGCACAGCAGGGCATGTCGGGGGCCACGCCGTTCTGGGCCACCGCCGACGTCGAAGGCTCGCTCGCCACGCTTGCAGCCGCCGGTGCCACGGTGACCCAGCCGCCCATGGAGGTCGCGCCCGGAGTCACGCTCGCCGTGCTCTCCACCAACGGCAACTCCATCGGCCTGATCACGGCCTGAAGGGCCCACCAGTGAGTGAAAGCGATTGGCTCACCGAGCGTTTCGAGCGACATCGCTTCCAGCTGCACTCCGTCGCCTACCGCATCCTCGGCCCGGCCCCCGACGCCGAGGATGCGGTGCAGGAGACCTGGCTGCGGGCGAGCCGGCATACCGGCGAGGAGATTGAGAACCCGCCCGCGTGGCTGACCACGATCGTGGCGCGCGTCAGTTTGAGTATGCTGCGCGCTCGCGCCGCGCGACCCGAAACCCTTACTCCCTCAGACGATCCGAACGAGCCGGTCGCTGCCGTCCTGCCGCTGCGGACACCGGAGGAGCAGGCCGTCGCCGAATCCGTCGGGCCGGCGATGCTCGTCGTCCCTCGGGCCGTGGCGGGACTAAGCTAAGGCCTGGACAAGCTCGGCGACGTCGACGGCACGGTCGCAAGGCTCGCCGACGCATTGGACCGGTTCGGTCGCTGTTCGACCAGCGAGCTACTTGTCAGCCGTTTCGCACGTGTCCGCGATCGTGAAGCCGAGACCTGTCGAGACGCGATAGCGCGTCTTGCCTCGGAGAAATTCCACTTCCGTTGAGTCAAAGCTTCCGGTGCGTCCAGCCGAGGCAACGCGGATAACGAGGTTCTTCTCCTCGCCGGGATGCACGATGGCGCCGGCGAGATCCACATGCGGGGTGTCCGACCAGAGCGGTGGCGGCCAGTCAAAGCCCACGCCGGCAAGGTTGTTGCCCAGGATGTCCGCGAGGTAGACCTCCCGGAAGGTCAGCGTCGACCCACTTGCCGGCGTGGCCGCCACCAGCTCCAAATCTTCGGACTTGGTGTTGCGGAAGCTGATCTCCCCGTACACCGCGTCGCGAGCGGACCGCAAGGAACAGCTGCTTCCCGGGGTGAAACGGAAGTCGGGGTCATCGGTGCGAGCGCTGGAACAACCCGAGGCCAGGAGCAGTGGCACAATGCTGGCCAAAACTCTCGCTCTTGTCACGGCCGAAGCCGGGCTATGTCTCACTCGTCAGCTTACCCACTAACCGACGGGTGCCAGCGCGAGCGGGATACGCATTGGTTCCGCACAAGCTCAGTCCACTCCCGTTCGCGATGAACTCGACTTTCGCCTTCGATGAGTACCCGGTCAAAGTTGAGAAGTTGATCCCGAGGACGTCGAGCAGGTTCGCTCCTCCCCCGGCAGTGTAAGCGACGTCGGACTCGTCGAGTGTGGTCTTCTTTGACCCCCTCGCGTAGGGGAGGCATAGTCGTGCGCTTGGGATGTTGCTTGTTGAGGGCGCGTAGGTAACAGTCCCGCCCTCATGCGCAACGGGCTTAGCGTGGTATCCGAAAAGTATCCCATCGCAAATGTACTTGTATTCATACCATGAGTAGTAAGTGTAGTCATGACGGCGACCGACGCTGTGGGGAAAATCAGTTACGTCAGTGGTCGACTTAGTGCTGGTCCCGTTAGCCTCCCAGGAACCGATTGCGCCGCTCTGGGAGAACCCCACGCCGAAGGTGGTCGACTGACCGATGGTCAGAGTGAAGGTGTGATCCCATGACCTAGTCGTCGAGTAGTGCATGCCGACCAAAGCCGTGCGGACCCCCAAGTCCCTGTAGGCATAATCACGACACTGGACCGATGACCATTCTCTCATCGACTTGGATGATACCGGGAGCCGGCGCCATCCCGACGCTAATACGTGCGTGACTCCTCGACCCTCCTGGGTGCCGGACCAGTGGGTCCCATAAATCCCGTTGTCTGTGCGCGCCACCAGCCATAAGTTCATGTTTCGATGGACATCGAGCGTGGACGTTAGCCTGGAAATCTCGACCGAAGCTAAGGGTGCAACTCCCGAATTTCTGTTGAAGGTCTTGGCGGCTACGAGGATGAGAGACCGGCTTTGACCCTTGCGCACCCTGCCCGTCGCTGGAGGAAAGGCCCAGATCGCGACTTCTCCTGGCGTGCTCAACTTCGCAGAAAGGGTGCCCACGGAGATGGTGACCTGGGGGGGGTTTGGATTCCGCTTTGTTTCCGCATGAGCGGCTACAGCTTGGCTGCCAATAAGACACAAGGACGCAACGATCATTATGGCGCGGACGGCTATCATTGTTTGGGGTCCTTCCAGGTAGCTTGAGTCGTGTGACATCCGATTGCGCGGCAACAGACTACTCGCCTCCTGCACGATTGTCCTGCCGAAAAAGCATCCAGTAACAAGTGCAGCCGTGGCCGGCGTTCTGCCTGGTGACGATCCCCGGGCCGTCGGCGGCGGCGAGGCGTGCCCGCAGTCCCGGGTCGGCGTGCAGCTCCCGCAGCGCGCGGATCACCTGCCACGGATCGACGTCGAGCTCCTCGGCGGCCACCATCCGCATCTGGTCGCGGGTCTGCTGGGCCACCCACCGGCCGACCCGGGGCAGGGCCTCGGTGACCGGGTTCGGGGCATCCGGCCGCAGTTGGACGACGATCAGATTGCGCCGCCGCATCGACCCTTGGCTCCAACAGGCCTCGGCGCTGATGCCGCACAGATGATCCCATCGGTAGGTGTGCACCGGCGTGATCAGCCGGGTCGGAGTAAGCAGCAGCCACCGCCCAGCCCCGGTGCGCAGCCGGTGCTGTGCGGGCTGACGATAGCCTGACGTCGCACCGGGAAGGGGGAGTCATGGCCGCCGACTATTGTCCGTCGTGCGGCATGCGCGCCACCGGGGCGTTCTGCCCCAACTGCGGCAGCCGCCTCGGCGATAGCCAGCCGGCCGCCCCGCCGCCGCCGGTGATCCGCGCTTCCTCTCCTGCCTCATCAACCCCCTTCTCCCCGTATGCCGACCGGCCGCCCGCGCCGCCGCCCTCACCTCCTCCGCCGCGGCCACGCAGTATGGCACTCACCGTCCTCGGGGCTTTGCTCGGCGCAGGGGTGGTTGCCGTCGCGCTCTGGGCCAGCGGCGTCCTTGGCGATAAGGACACCGCCTCCGCCGGCAACACGGCATCGCCCGGGGAGAGCGCCACCAGCGCGGGCGCGGCGTCCGAGGCCGGCGCGAGCGACCCGGAGACGCCGGCCACGCCATCCTCGCCGACGGCCGCAACGCCGAGCGCACCCACATCGAGCATTCCCACCGTCACCACCACCGAGGAGATCCTGCCCTGGCCGGGCAGCACCGATGCTCCCGATGCGACGACCTCGCCGCACCTGATCCGCGACCACGCCACCAAGGAGTGCCGCCCCACCGGCCGGACCATCGCCGGCTATCCCGTAGCCGCCTGCCGAGCCTGGCAGCGCGCGGCCGCAATGTGGGCCGGCGTGAGCCTGGCCAAGGGCAGCGTTGACATCGTCTGCCAGCGCGACTTCCCCTCGGCGCCCAACCCGCAATACACGGCGAAGCAGGCCAACACCTGGTGGTTTTGGGCGCAGGCCGGCGGCACCTGGGACTGGTTCCCCGAGACTGCGCTGTCGGAGGGCGGCTCCAACCTTCCGGTCGGCCAGGTCGCGGTCTGCCAGTAGCCGATCCGGCAGGACCGCGCCGCTCGGTTGGGACGCATGGACCCGCCGCGCCCTCGTCATCCGGACCGGCTTCTTCTCCTACCGCTGGTCGACGGGCTGCTGGTGCTCGACTGCATTGCCTCCGGCGCGCGTTGGGTCGACTTGGGTGCGGCTCGGCGTCGACGTCCTGTTGAGCGCCCGCAGAAGGGCTGGAGTGGGCACTCGTGCGCCGGCTATGTCGTCCTCGGTGACCGCGGCCGGTCCGCGGTCGAGGCGAGCGCGTCGAGCAGCTTCGCCGGTGACCTCAAGCGGTGGCTGGTTTGCGTCGCCGAGCGTCGTCGTCGTGCATACCGACGATCCGGCGATCGAGTCCGGCGCCGCGTTCAAAGCCGTCGGTGTCCAGGTGTCCGGCGGGGTGCCGCTGATGTTGCGACGAACCCGACGGCTTCTCGACCTTCCGCCTCGGCCTTTGGCCTGGACAAGCTCGGCGACGTCGATGGCACCGTCGCCCGGCTCGCCGATGCCCTTGAGTTTGAGGCGTGTGACATCCGATTGCGCGGCAACAGACTACTCGCCTCCTGCGCGATTGTCCTGCCGAAAAAGCATCCAGTAACACCTGCCCTTATCCGGGCACCGCGTGCCGACCGCGTGCCCAGGTCGGCCTTCGCGATCGGCGCCACCGCCTCACCTACGCACAGAACAGCGTCGACGCCAGCCCGGCGGCAAGCCAGGTGGCGCCGGCGAGCGCGAGGACGAAGGTGAGTAGCCAGACCAGTCGCGGGATCCCGGTGAGCCGGGCGAGGACCGCCGGATCGCTGACCCGGTCGCCGCGGGGCGTCCGGGCGAGGGCGGCGAGGTGGCGCCAGGCGCCGAGGAGGAGCACCACACCGACAGCCGAGACGACCATCGCCTGGACGCCGTCGTCACGCCACCACCACAGTCCAGCCACACCGGCGATGGCTCCTGCGACGACGCCCGCGGTGCCGAGCGAACGGATCCGGGTCGCCGTCACGAGCAACACCGCGAGCACGGCCGACAACAGCGGTGCCGCCCATCCCCGCGCTGAACATCCGACCATCAGCGCGCCGACGATTCCAGGGGCGGGATAGCCCGCCCAGGTCGTCACCACCCGGCCCAATCCCCGCGCGGGACCCACGGTGACCGCGTGCCCCGACATATCGCCGCGCACGACGAACCCGGTGAACCGGCGCCCGGCCAGGACCCCGACGAGCGCGTGTCCCAACTCGTGCACCAGGGTCACGGCCACCCGCAGCAGCCGCCAGCTGCCGGTGAACCCCACGAGGACGACGGCCGCGAGCACAGCGACGATCAGGCTCGACCGGTCCAACCCGACCGCATCCGCGCTCGGCAGCATCCGGTCACGAACGGCTTCGACCCAGTCCCCGCCGGACCTGCCCCCACCCGCCATGACCCGGACGGTAACTCCCGAAGCTGTCGCCCGGGCACCCGCCACCGGATCCCTGCACGAAAATCCGTGCAGACGTTCGCGCCAGGTGTCGTATCGGGGTGGGCCGATTCGTGGACTGGGGAGAGTCGGCATACGGTCGACTCCGCGATCGAGATAACAAGGAGACCCAGGAGGCGGCTGAGCCCACCCGGGCGAGGACTCCGGCCCTCTCCAGCGATTGGCTGCACGCCTGCCCGCAAAGTGCTGCGGCTCAGCGCCGCTTCGGGGTGAGCAGTGCGAGGGCCTCGGCGAGGCGCTGGGCCGGGCGAACGACGTCCACCGGGATCCCCGCGCCGGACACCGCACCCGATTCTGACGCCGCACCGGCCCCGGCGAGCAGCTCGGCGACCCGGGTAGTCAGGCCCGGGCGATCCGCCGGGGCAGGACGCTGGTCGCGCAGATCGGGGACGCGCACCAGGCGACGGGCTTCCTCGGCGAGGAGGCGGCATACGGCCGAAGCAGCGGGCGGGACCGGTTGCGTGGTGGCCAGCGCGGCCGCGGCCAGTGCCCGGGCCGAGGCGGCGCAGACGCGCAGCGTCGCGATCCGGTGGCGGCGGGCGGCATGGTCGGCGTCGAAGATCCGCGGCCGGATCAGCGAGTCGTGGGCGGTGACGACCTGCCGGGCCGCCTCCTCCATCTGCAGCACATTGGCATAGAGTTCGGCGCGCTCGGAGGGGCCGTCGACGCGTTCGGGGGATAGTAGGACACCGACTCGGTCAACGAGTTCGGTCACGGATTCGAGCAACGCCCCGCGGGCCACGACGAGGGTGTCCCGGGCCGGAGCCGGGAGCACCGCGTAGGTGACGATGACCCCGGCCGCCGCACCGGCAGCGGTCTCGGCCAGCCGCAGCAGGAGCAGGTCCTCGCTGTAGGTCCGCAACATCTCGTAAAGCTGACCGAGGACGAGCGTGAGGAAGAAGATCATCCAGGTCGTCGACAGCGCCTGGACATAGAAGGCGAGGAAGACCCCAAGAAGCAACAGGGCGGCCACGAGAACCGTGTGCCCCGATGTCACGTGGGCCAGTCCGACCGCGGCCACCAGCCCCAGCATCGTCCCGACCGTCCGGTCGATCGCCTTGCGGGCCGTCTCGGCGGTCGTTGAGGCACCCGTGAAGGTGACGAACGCGGCGATCGCCGCCCAATAGAAGCGTTCCGGCGAGATCAGCCGCCCGGCCAGGATCGCCAAGGCCACCGCCGCGGCTGCCTGGATCGCCTGACGGGTCGTGAACCGCAGCCGCCCCGCCGACCACCAGTGCGCGGTGTCGCCGACCGGCGCCGCCACCGCCTTGCCGGCCAGCTCCTGGCTGCCGGGCAGATTGCCGCCTTGCAGCACCACCACCGGCGCGAACGCCTCGGGGTCGCTCTCGTGCCGGGCCTGCTCCAGCACCCGGCCGGACGTCCAGTCGGCGACCGTGTCGAGCAGTTGGGTGGCGCCGGCCGTGAACCGCCGCACCGGCCCGGCGTCGCAATGGGGATCCTGCCGCAGCCGGCCCACCGCGAAGCGCGCCTCGTCATAGCGGCTCCAGCCCAACTCGACCAGCGCCCGCCGCACCTCGCTCATCGTCGTCGCCCGGGCAGCGGGATGGGTCTGCCCGACCAGGTCGAGGACCGCCCCGGCGACCTCGTCGACGGCGATCTCGAGGTCGATGATCCACTCCCGCAGCCGCACCGCCGAGACGCCGTCGGGCAGGGCGCGGGCATCGCCCAGCTGGCCGTCGAAGAGCAGCGCCACCTCGGAGGTCTTGCGCACTTGCTTACGCAACTCGTGCTCGAGCGCCGGGCTCGACGGCCGGTCGACCAGGTCGATTGCCGCGCTCACGACACCACGTGCCTGCGCCCGCAAGGCGGTGACGGTCCGGTGCAACGTGGCCTCCGGATCGGCGGTGAGCACATTGGCGAGCAGGAAGCCCACCCACGCCGCGCTGATCACCACGGCCAGCAGCATCCCGGGCAGCGCCGAGACCGGCGGGTGCAGGAAGAGCGCGAAAAAATAGGCCTGCCACATCACGAACCCGGTCGAGAACCACCGCGGGCCGAACCGGCGCATCCATACGGCGGCAAAGGTGACGAGCACGAAGATCGGGATCGAGGCGGCCGGCCAGGGCGCCGCCACCACCGCCGACCCGGCGCCGACGGCCGCGCCACCCGCGGCGGCAAGCGCGGTCCCGGCGATCGGCCGCCGGCGGGTCTCCTTCATCGTCGTCGCCAGGTTGAGCGCGACGACGGCGCCGAGCATGACGTGCAGCAACCCCTCCCCCCGCGGCACGCCCAACCCAACGGCGACCACGGTCTGGACGACGATGGCGCTGGCCAGGGTGACCACGGCCCGCAGGCCGTGTCGCAGCCGGCTCAGCCCGGGGTCGGAGGCGAGGAAACGATCGAAGGCGTCGCGCGCCTCGTCCCGCGCCGTTGAGAGCGCCCGCCGGATCACCGCCTCCGCCGGGGGCAACACAGTGGACGGCACCGCCCCATTGTCCCAGCTTGCGCCAGCGCCCCCGCTCAGCCGCGGCCGGCGTCCTGCCCGGCGACGATCCCCGGGCCGTCGACGGCGCCCAGCCGTGCCCGCAGCCCCGGGTCGGCGTGCAGCTCCTGCAGCGCGCGGATCACCCGCCACGGATCGACGTCGAGTTCGTCGGCGGCGGCCAGCCGCATCTGGTCGCGCGTCTGCCTGGCCACCCAGCGGCCGACCCGGGGCAGGGCCTCGGTGAGCGGGTTCGGGGCATCCGGCAGCAGCTGGACGACGATCAAATTGCGCCGCCGCAGCGACCCCTGGCGCCAATACGCCTCGGCGCTGATGCCGCGCAGTTCATCCCACCGGTAGGTGTGCACCGGCGTGATCAGCCGGGTCGGCGTCAGCAGCAGCCACCGGCCCGGCCCGGCGCGCAGCCGATGCGCCGCGACCGCGGCCATCCCGAAGAAGGCGGCAAACAGCGCGATCCCGAGCATCCCGACGACAGGTCCCACACCGAGCCCACGCTCGGCGATCCGCCGGGCGCCGAAGCCGAACGCGACGAGCAGCCCTCCGGCCAGCGCCGCCATGGCCAGCTCCAGCGACAGCGCCGGTCGCTGCAGCGGTATGCCGACCCCCCACTCCCCGTCGTCGGCCTGCCGCCGCGTCGGGCTTCCGGCGGTGCGATAGCCGCGCCGGCTCCAGCCCAGCTCGGGCCGCGTCGCCCGCACACCCCACTCGCTCGCCACCGCGCCAGTCAACCCGATGCCGGCCCCGACAATCGCGTATGCCGCCCGGCCAACTCCCGCCGCAAGATCTTGCCGTTCGCGGTCCGCGGCAACGCGTCGACGAAGACCACCTCGCGGGGGCGCTTGTAGCCGGCGAGGTGGTCGGCGGCATACGCGAGGAGGACACTGGCATCGACGGTGTCCCGGTCGTCGGGATCGCGCGGGACGACAAAGGCGGTGATGATCCGCAGGCCCTCGCGGACCTCGACCTCGGCGACGGCGGCCTCGCCGACGCCTGGATGGCGGGCCAGGCACTCCTCGACTTCCAGCGGAGAGACGCGGTAGCCCATCGCGGTCATCACATCGTCGGCGCGGCCGTGATAGTGCACATAGCCGTCGGCGTCGAAGTGGACCAGATCGCTGGTGACAAACCATTCTCCGCGGTATGCCGCCGCCTCCTCCTGCGGCCGCTGCCAGTAGCCGAGCATCAGGCCCGGATCGCTGCGATGCACGGCGAGCAATCCCACCTCGCCCGCGGGGAGCGGCTCGGTGCCTAAGCCTTGGTGCGGCAGCACGGCGACTCGCCGCCCGGGCTGCGGCTTGCCGGGGCTGCCCGGCCGGGTCGGGATGCTCGGGCCGGAGGAGATGAACGTCGAGCATTCGCTCATCCCCAGCGCCTCGAAGAGTTCGGTGCCGGTGGCCTCGCGCCACTGCCGCCACAGGGCGGGGGAGAGGGCCTCGCCGGCGACCAGCCCGTGCCGCAACGAGGACAGGTCGGCGCCGGTGAGTCCGCCGTGGCGCAGCAGTTGCGGATACAGCCCGGGCACCGCGGCGAAGTGGGTCGCCCGGTAGCGCTCGATCAGCGCCGGCCAGACGCCCAGGTCCTTGGGGCCGTTGTAGATGACCGCGCTCGCTCCGTTGGCCCACGGGTCGGTCAGGCCGACCCCGAGGGTGTAGGTCCAGTTGAACGCGCCCGTGTGCAGGACAACGTCGCCGGGCTGCAGGCCGAGCCACGCGGCATACATCGGCCGCCGCCCCCAGGCGGCCCGGTGGGCGTGAACGACGCCCTTGGGCCGGTCGGAGGTTCCCGAGGTATAGACGAGATAGGCCGGGTCGTCCGGTGCGGTGTCGGCGTAGGGCGCCCGGTCGGGCTGCCCGCACCAGTCGTCGATCTCGGCGGGGCCGACGACCGGCAGTCCGGCCGGCAGCGGCACGCCCAGCGACGGGTCGCAGACCACGAGCTGGGGTGCGGCGTCGGCGACGAGGAAGGCGAACTCCTCGGCCGTGAGCTGGCTCGAGGTCGGGATCGCGACGACCCCGGCCGCGAGCGCGCCGAAGAAGATCAGCGGATAGCTGCTGGTGTTTGGCAGCCGGATCAGCACCCGGTCGCCCGGGGCCAGCCCGGCGGCGAGCAGGCCCGCGGCCACGGCCCGGACGGCGTCATCGAGCGCGGCAAAGGTCCACGACTCGGCGTCGGCGGCGGCCGTGGCCAGGTCGTGCACGACGACCAGCGCGGTGGCATCCGCGGGGCGTAGCTCTCCCGGGGCGAGGCAGTAGCGCGCCATGTTGAACCGCTCGGGCACGGCCGCCGCGCGCTCGAGCGGGGTGCCGCTGGGACCTCCTGCGGCGTGCTGGGCTGACATACCGCCAGCATGTCAGGGAGGCAATTGTGAGTCGCGTCACACTCGCGTGCTCCGTGGTAACGATCACCTCGCCGACTGCGTCGATAATTGAGTTGGTCGCACAGTGCGGCCAATCCCCCTCTCACCCCGACTCGATTGACGTATGCCGCGCGACACGAACACCCTTGGCCACCCGACCACCTCCAGCGCAGCCCCGCCACCGACGCCAGGGCCCCCCACCGGCTCGACTTCTCAGAATGCGTCCCCGGACGCGACCCCCCTCCGGGGCGACCGCGGCCGACGCCGGGACCGATCAACGCGCAACCTTCCTCGACCTCTCGCTGACCCAGCTGGCCGGCGGCGCACTCGCCGCCTCCAGCGCCGCGGCGCTCGGCGCGCGCATCGGCGTCGGCGGCACCCTGCTGGGCGCCGCGCTCGGCTCGCTGGTCTCGGCCATCGCGGGCGCCGCCTACACGCACTCACTGCGCCGCACCCGTGACTTCGTCCTTCGCCGCGGCCGCCCGGACGACGCGGACGGGTCCCCGGCTGCGGGCGAGCCTGCGACCGACCCGGACGAGCTGAGCCCGACCTCGGCCGGCCCGGGTGAGCGCGAGAGCGCGCGTTACCGCCGCTTCGACCTCGGCCGCCTGGAGATGCGCCGGGTCGCGCTCGGTGCGGGCGCCCTGTTCGCGCTGGTCATTGCCCTGCTCACCGGCATCGAGCTGGCCACCGGCCACTCCCTGGACGGCAAGCAGGGAACGACGGTCGGGCAGGTCACCAAGGTCGCCAGCAAGGCGCGCGCCACCACCTCGGTGCCGGGTGACCGGGACCTCAAACCGGCGGGCGGCAGCTCGAGCGACGCTCCCGGCTCAAGCAGTTCGTCGGATGGGTCCGCGACCCAGTCGCCGAGCGGATCGGACACGACCACCGAGGTGCCCCCGACGGGTCCGACAGCCACCGACCCCACCACCGACCCGACCACGCCGCAGACGCCCTCGCCGACGACCACCGAGCCGCCGGCCGGCGACTCGCCGACTCAGCCCGTCGACCCGCCGGCGGTGGCGCCGACCGGGGCCGAGGCGCCCGAAACCCCCGCCGCCACCGATCCGCCCGCGGTTTTGCCGGGCACCGGGACGCCGGCAGCGGGGTCGGCGACCGCCTGATCTCGGGCGTCGCACTCGTCCCCTCGGGGACCCCCTGACCCCCGGGGACGGACGGCCATGGATGCCTCCGTCCCCGGGAGAGCCGACGATAATCCCGTCCTCGGTTCGGAATCCTCGACTTGGCCTGGCAGGGTGGAGACATGCGGTCCTATTGCGCGATCTACGTCGATGTCGGCTATCTGCTGGCCTCGGCGGCCACCCGCGTGACCGGGACGTCGCTGCGACGTGGCGTCACCGTCGACCATCGCGCGCTCATCGAGGGGCTGATCCAGCAGGCCGAGACCGACAGCGGGCTGCCGTTGCTGCGGGTCAACTGGTATGACTCCGGCGCGCGGCCGAGCGGCATGCCCGATCTGCATCAGGAGGAGATCGGGCTGCTGCCGCGGGTCAAGCTGCGGCTCGGCCGGATCTCGCACAGCGGCGAGCAGAAGGGCGTCGACCTGCGCATCGGGCTCGACCTGGCCACGCACGGCCGCAACCGGGTTGTTGACGTCATCTATCTCGTCTCCGGCGACGACGACCTGACCGAAGCGGTCGAGGAAGCCCAAGGGCATGGCGTGCAGGTCGTCATCCTCGCCGTCCCCGATCACGCCGATCGCCCGTATGCCGTGGCACGCCACTTGCAGCGCGAGGCCGACGGTCTCATCCTCATCGACCCGGACACGATCACCCAGACCGTGCGCTCGGTGGCCATCCCGGCCGGGCTGATCCCCGAGTCCGCCGCCGAGTCCGCCGCGGCCGCCGGCACCGAGCCGGGCGCCGAGGTAGCCGCTGCCGTGAGCGGCCAGACGAGTGCGGCGACCTCCAGCGGGCCGCGCGCCGGCGAGACGGGCATAGCCGGGGAGCCTGCGGCGCAGCGAGCCGACGATGGCGCGGCCGCCGCGGAGGTGGCGGCGTCCGGCCGCAACGGCGAGAAGCCCGAGCTGCTCACCCCGGCCATCGCACGCGAGCATCACGGCGGCAGGCGGAGGCCGCCGACCCCCTCCATGCTCGCCGCCAAGAAGCCCACCGGTCTGGTCCCGCCGAAGCCGCCGCCACCCAGCAGCACGCTCACCTGGTCGACATCGACCGGGCAGCCGGCGACGATCGGAGCCGAGGGCGGCATCACCGAGGAGCTTGTCGACGTCGTCGTCCGGCAGGTCGTCACCTCGTGGTGCGCGAGCGCCACCCCGGACGCGCTGGTCGATCTCAAACGGGGCCGGCCGTTCATTCCCGGCGACCTCGACCGCACGCTGCTGCTCGACCTGTCCAGCCGCAGCGGCGTCAACGACATTGACGACCCGACCCGGCACGCCCTGCGTGACCGTTTCTGGGAACTCGTCGACCGCGTCCGGCTGACCTGATCCGGGCTTCGGGCCCGGGCGTGCCCGCGGTCCGATAAATTCCGCGTATGCCGCCTCGACGTCGCCGCTTCCGGCGGCTTGCCCTCGGGCTGATCGCCCTGCTTGTCGTGGTGGTGATCGCGGGGTATTGGTATGAGCGCCCGTTGCTGCTCACCGGCACCGGGTATGCCGCGCATAACGCCTGCGCGCTGCACCACCTCGCCGGGCGCGCGGACGCCGAGAGCGACCTGCCGCCGAACCCGCTTGTGCCCTCTCTGCGGGCCAAGGACATCGACGCCGGCGCGGCCGTCCAGGCCAGCCTGCTCGGCCTGCTGGCCCGACAACGCGCCTGGCACACCGAGGGGCTCGGGTGCACGCTCGCCGGTGATCGGCCGGAACTCGAACCGGGCGGGCCGCTCGCCGCGACCGGCAACCCATTCACCGGTGCCGCGGCGCCTGCCGCCGACCCCACGCTCGCCGCCGCGCTCGGGCATGCCTTCGGCGACGACCTGGTCACCGCCGAGCAGGCCCGGCTCGGCACCCGCGCGGTAGTCGTCGTTCGCGACGGCAAGATCGTTGCCGAGCGCTACGCCGCGGGCTTCACCGCCACCACCCGGCAGCTGGGCTGGTCGATGGCCAAGAGCGCGGCCAACCTGCTGCTCGGCACGCTCGTGCTGCAGGGAGCGGTCGAGGTCGATGACGCCAACCTGCTGCCGCTGTGGCGCGACGAGCGCTCGGCCATCACGATCGAGCAGCTCGCCCGGATGACCAGCGGGCTGACCTGGGACGAGACCTATGCCCTCGGCACCCCGGTCACCCGCATGCTCTACCGGGAGCCCGACATGGGCGGATATGCCGCCAGCCTCGACCTCGCGCACGCGCCGGGCACCTATCAGCAGTACTCCAGCGGGTCGACCAACATCCTCTGCAAGGTGTTGCACGAACGCACCCGGGTCGGACCCGACCTGCCCCGCCGCCAGTTGTTCGAGCCGCTCGGGCTGTCCTCGGCGGTGTGGGAACCGGACGCGTCCGGGGCGACTGTCTGCAGCTCCTATCTGTGGGCCACGCCGCGCGACTGGGCGGCGATCGGCCAGTTCGCCCTTCAGGGCGGCGAGTGGCGCGGGAAGCGGCTGCTGCCGCAGGATTGGATGACGTGGTCGACGACGCATACCGACGTGCGCTCCGAGGAGGCGAACTATGCCGCCGGCTGGTGGGTCAACCGGCTTGCCGACGGAACACTTCTCGAGCAGGGCCTGCCCGAGGACACCTACTGGGCGCAGGGCCACGACGGACAGCGGCTCTATGTGGTGCCGTCGGAGCGGCTCGTCGTGGTCCGCCTCGGGTTCACCCCGGAGCTGGAGAGCGACCAACTGCGCACCGTGCAGCTGGTCGAGGATGTCATCGCCGCGGGCTGACGGCGCTCATTGCGGCGCGTCCGGGGCCGAGCCTGCAAGCATCGGGCCGAGCCTGCAAGCATGGGGCCATGCGCGCGGAGGAACTGCTCGAACAGGTGCCGATCGTGCACCGGTCCACCACCGGCGCCGAGGCGGCCAAGACCGTCGCGGAGTTCCGCCTCAGCGGACTGGTCGTCGGCGATGCCAACGACGAACCGATCGCCGTCCTGGCCGGCAGCCAGCTGCTGTCGGTCGTGCTGCCGCAATATGTGCGGGACGACCCGAAGCTGGCGCACGCCATCGACGAGGCGGCGGCGGACGAATTGTGCGCCAAACTCAACACGGTCACCCTGGGCGAACTCATCGACGCTAAGCAGCTCAAGCTCAAAAAGCTGCCCACCGTGCTCCCCGAGGACACGCTGCTCGAAATTGCCACGGTCATGGACTCCGGGCACTACCCGATTATCGTCGTGCGCGAGCGCGACGGGACCTACCGAGGCGTGCTGACGATGAGCCGGGTTCTCGCGGCCATTGCGAGCGCCGCCGGTCAGGAGAGCTATCTGGTCCGGCTGCGTCTCGAGCGCGACATCATCGAGCGGGGACAGCCCGGCTTCTTCGGCGGCCAGGCCGGCGACGTGCCGGCCGGTGGTGTGTCGGCCGGGGACGTGCCCGCCGGGGATGGCGAGCCCGACGGCGGCACCCCCGGGGCGCGATGACGCTCACCGCGTGGCTGGCGATCGGAGTGTTCGCCGCGGCATACCTGCTGATCGCCAGCGAGAAGCTGAACCGGGCCGCGGTCGCGCTCGGCGGGGCGGCCGTGATGGTCGCCATCGGCGCCACCCGCGGGCACGACATGTTCTTCTCCGAGGAGACCGGGATCGACTGGAATGTCATCTTCCTGCTCTTCGGGATGATGATCCTCGTCGGCATCCTGCGCCAGACCGGGGTCTTCGAATTCCTGGCGATCTGGTCGGCGCAGCGCGCGCGGGCGCGGCCGTTCCGGATGATGGTCATGCTCGTGCTGATCACGGCGCTCGCCTCGGCCCTGCTCGACAACGTGACGACCGTGCTGCTCATCGCCCCGGTCACCCTGCTGTTGTGCGACCGGCTCGGGTTGGCGCCGGTGCCCTTCCTGCTCGCGGAGGCGATGGCGAGCAATATCGGCGGCACCGCGACGCTGATCGGCGACCCCCCGAACATCATCATCGCCAGCCGCGCCGGGCTGTCGTTCAACGACTTCCTCATCCATCTGACCCCGATCGTCGTGGTGCTGCTGGTGATCTTCGTCGGCCTGTGCTGGCTGCTGTGGGGACGGCACTTCCGCGACGACCCCGACAAGGCCCGGCAGGTCATGGCGCTGACGCCGCGCGAGACGATCACCGACACCCGGTTGCTGCGGCGGATGGGCGTGATCCTGGCCGTCGTCCTCGCCGGCTTCGTGACCCACTCGCTAACGCACATCGAGCCATCGGTCATCGCGCTGCTCGGCGCCGGGGTCGCGATCGCGATCTCCCGCCAGGAGGCGTCGGACTATCTCGCCGACGTCGAATGGGAGACGTTGCTGTTCTTTGCCGGGCTGTTCATCATGGTCGGCACGCTCGTCCACCAGGGGGTCATCGGCGAACTCGCCGGATTCGTGACGGAGCAGATCGGGGACAACTATGCCGCGGCCGCCCAAGGCATCCTGGTCGGCTCGGCGGTCTTATCGGGAGTGGTCGACAACATCCCGTATGTCGCGACGATGTCGCCGCTCGTCCACGACCTCGTCGGCCCGGCGCAGGGGCTGGCGCCGGAGCAGGCCTCGCTGTGGTGGGCGCTCGCGTTGGGCGCCGACCTCGGTGGCAACGCCACCGCCATCGGTGCCTCGGCGAATGTCGTGATCACCGGGATCGCCAAACGCAATGGGCATCCGATCTCGTTCTGGATGTTCACCAAGTACGGCCTGATCGTTGCCGCGGTCACGATCGCCGCCTGCGTGCCCTATGTCGCGCTGCGCTACTTCGGCGGGTAGCGTCCCGGTGACGTCGGTGAGGCGGGCGTGACGCAGCTGTGGTGGACGCCGAGGGCGAGGGGACTGCCGCGGGGCGCCCTGCGGGCGGGCGAATGCCGGATTGCGGTTGACTCGCTCCCGGTCCGTGGTGACCGGATGGGCGCGGCTTGCGCGGCCGGTGAGCCGGAGGTGCTGGACGCGGCCGAGCGGCGGCGGGAGGCGGCATACCGCCGGGTCGAGGATCGTGACCGATTCCGGCTGCGGGCGAGTCTGTTGCGCCGCGTGGTCGGCGACATCCTGGGAATCGCCCCCCGCGACGTGCCGGTCGACCGGTCGTGTCCCGGATGTGGCGCCCAACACGGGCGCGCGCAAATCCCTGGACACCCGCTGCACGTGTCGATCTCGAAGTCGGCCGATCTGGCCGTCGTCGCGGTGACGGCACTCGGGCCCGTCGGCATTGACATCGAGCGGTATGCCGCCACGGTCACCGACGTGGCCGAACACCTGCTTGCGCCCGGGGAGACGGCTGGCACTCCGGCCGAGCTGCTCGCGTTGTGGTGCCGCAAGGAGGCGCTCGTCAAGGCCACGGGTGACGGGCTGACCGTGCCGCTGACCGAGATCGTCGCCGAGCGGGGGCAGCCGGTGCGCTACCCGGGCGGGCCGCTGAGCGTCCAGCTGCACGATGTCGACCTCGCGCCCGGCTACGCCAGCGCGCTAGCGGTGCTGACCGACCAGCCGGTGCTGATCACGCGGTGCTGATGACGCCGTGCTGCTGCCCGCCGTGCCGGTGCCCGCGGTGCTGCTGCCCGCGGTGCTGCTGACGCGGGCGGCCGGCTCAGCCACCACTCCAGCGGCCGGCCAGGGTCACACGACGGGGGAGTGGCGATCGAGCCAGGTGATCCGGCGATACCCGTAGCCGTCGCAGGCCGCGCGCAGGTCGGGAAAGAGGATCGACTCGTTGCGCACGATCAGCCCGTCGGTCGTCTCGTAGCCGGAAGCGATGACCGTCAGCGGCGCCCGCGGGTGGTTGGCCAAGGTGGTGGCCAACTCGGCCTGGCTGCGGGTGTCGGCGCGCAGGAAGAGCACGGTGTCGGTGGGCTCTCGGCCGGAGAGGCCCTCGGCATACACCAGGAAGCGGCGCGGCGAACTCAGCCGGACCGCGAGCGTCAGGTCGACCTGAGCGGCGCGGAAGCCGGTCGCCCGGCGCTGGGTGAACACGCGCCGGCCGGCGCGGTGGGTGAACTGCATCGCGCCGGTCGTGGATTCCTCGACGACCCCGAGCGTGACCGGGGAGCGTCTCGGCAGCGCCAGGCGCAGTCCCAGCTCCCACGGCCCGGGGGACTGGCGCCGGAAAAGCACGACCGGGTCGGCTTCGGCGTCGAGGTAGGCCCGGCCCTCGGTCGGTGCGGCCTTGGCCCTGGTCTTCCCGGCGGCATCGAGGGCACGAATGGAGGCGGTGGCCGGCGGCCGGACGGTCAGGTCCAGCTCGCCGGGCGTCAGGCTGGCGAAGCGTTCCTTTAAGAACCGGTCCTGGATCTGCAGGTCGCGCTCGTTGTGCTCGGCCTCGGCCTGCTCGACGTTAAGCGCCACCGAATGCAGCAGCCGCAGTTGCGCGATCAGCAGTTGCTCGGCCGACTCGCGCCCGGCGCGCCGCGAGGAGACCTCGAAGGCGCTGAGGCAATCCGGCAGGTAGCGCTCCAGGACATCCCAGAGCGTCGGGTTCGGCTCGACCCCGACCGGGGGAGCGGTGTCGGCGATGGCGCGGGCAAGCAGGGCCGCCTCGATCGGGATGTTCCCGGTCGCCGCGTTGACCCGGGTGACGGCGTCCCGGCCGGCCCGCCGCTGCGGGGTGGCTGAGCGGCTGGGCGAAGCGGCATACGAACGGAACTCGGCGGTGCTCCAGCCGGCGAAGCTGAGCGGGGCGCGGGCGAGCCCGGGCGCCAGCCGGCCGGCCACCACGCGCGCCGCGTCGGTGGCGGCCGAGAGGTGCCGGATCGGGCGGCTGGGCAGGGTGGGCCGGGTGGGCAGACGGGGCACGACCGCCAGGTTAACTCTCGTGGGCTGCGGCATAGGCGGCGAGCACCTCCGGTCGCAGCCGGCCGCGGTCGGCGACCGTCAGGCCCTGGGTCAGTGCCCAGGCCCGGATGTGCTTGGTGCTTGGCGTGGTCTGGCTGCTTCGCGTGGTCTGGCTGCTTCGCGTGGTCTGGCTACTTCGCGTGGTCTGGCTGCTCGGCGGGCGCGGCGCGATCGCGCCCGCGACCGGTAACTCCGCGATGCGCAGCAGCGCGATCGCGTCGTCGGCCAGCTCCCGGCTGGCCGCGGCGAGGAAGCGGTAGGTCCACTCCTGGGCCAGCTTGCGGTTCTCGGCAAAGATGATCGGCACCCGCGGATAGCGCGCCTGGCACTCGCCGATCGCGTCGGCCAGGACCGCCGGCTGCGAATAGGCCGAGCCGAACACACGCGAATACCGCTCCTCGACGACGACGGCGGCCCGCGGGAGTTGGTCGAGCTCGGTCAGCGCGAAGCGCAGGCTCCCGTTGAGCAGCGAGGCGGTCAGGTCGGCCAGGCTCTTCCGCTCGACCGCGGCGACGAGCCGGCCGTCCAGCTCGACGCCGTAGTCGCCTGCGGCGAGCGGCTGGCTGCGGGTGGTCACCTGCTGGGTCGCGAACTTCCAGGCGTACCGCTCGTGGCTGTCGATGAGGATCTCCAGCGGTTCGCTCTGGTGGGGTCCGCCGGCGCGCGCGGTCGGCACGCGCACCCGGGGGCGAGCCTGCTTGGTGGTCCGGGCGCTTTGCCAAAAGATCGCCTCGCGGCCGCGGGCATAGGTCAGCACGAACTGGGAGCGGCTCTCCCTGCGCCGGTCCAGGACGAGTTCGATCGCGGCGCCGCGGCGGGTGCACGAGCGGGTGGGGATGCGCTCGATGATGTCCGGCTCGTCCGGCCAGCCGCTGGTGCGGTGGCAATAGATCTTGGTGGTTCGCGGCCAGGTCCCCTTGGCCTTCAAGACGATGCCGGACGCGCCGAGCGGGATGCGCACGAGGAAGGGCAGGGCGCTGTCCGCCTCGGGGTTGCGGGCGATGAGGAAGTCGTCGGGCATGCGGTGGCGCACCTCTCACGGCGAAGCCCTGGGCAGCGGGGCGGGCGGCGGCTCAGACTGAGCCTATGCCTCTTCGCGCCGACCCGGTGTTCAGCATCAATCCGGCGGTGCCCCCGGCCGGCACCGGTTGCGGTGACTGCCTGGCCGCCGGTGGGTGGTGGGTGCACCTGCGGCGATGCGCCAAATGCGGGCACATCGGCTGCTGCGACACCAGCCCGTCGCAGCATGCCTCGGCGCATTACCGCCAGACCGGGCACCGGATCGTGCAGAGCTTCGAGCCCGGCGAATGGTGGCTGTGGGACTACCAGGACCTGAAGTTCCTTCCGGAGTTCCGGCTAGCCGAGCCCAGCAGCCGGCCGGAGGATCAGCCGGTCCCGGGCCCGGCGGGAAAGGTCCCCTCGAACTGGCGCGAGCTGATCCACACCTGAGCCGGGCGCTATGGGTCACGCCTTCCGCGTGGCGATCAGTCGCCGACGGTCCGCTTGCCGCGGCCGACGATCAGCGGGTCGGGCTCGCCGACGACATCGACGTCCTTGCCCTCATAGTCGTGCAGGCTCAAGAACAGCCGCATCGCGTTGATCCGCGCCCGCTTTTTGTCGTTGGACTTGATCGTGTGCCAGCGGGAGTGCTTGGTGTCGGTGAGCTTGAACATCGCTTCCTTGGCCTCGGTGTAGGCCTCCCAGCGGTCCAGGCTTTCCAGGTCCATCGGCGAGAGCTTCCAGCGGCGCACCGGGTCGATCTGGCGGATCGCGAACCGGGTCCGTTGCTCCTGCTGGGTCACCGAGAACCACAGCTTGGTGACCGTCGTCCCGGATTCGATGAGCATCTCCTCGAAGCGGGGGGCCTGCCGGACGAAGGTTTCGTACTGCTCGTCGGTGCAAAATCCCATGACGCGCTCCACACCGGAGCGGTTGTACCAGGACCGGTCGAAGAGCACGATCTCGCCGGTGGTCGGGAGGTGGGCGATGTAGCGCTGGAAGTACCACTGGCCGGACTCGGTCGTCGTCGGCTTGGTCAACGCGACGACGCGTGCCGATCGCGGGTTGAGGTGCTCCATGAACCGCTTGATCGTCCCGCCCTTGCCGGCGGCGTCGCGTCCTTCGAAGACGATGACGTGTTTTTCGCCATCGTCCTGTGCCCAGTACTGAAATTTCAGCAGTTCGATCTGCAGCAGGTACTTCTCGACCTCGTAGTCGTTGCGAGACATCAGCTCGTCATACGGATAGTTCTCCCGCCACGTCTCCACGGCCAGCCCGTCGGGAGTAATCAACATCGGATCGTCACCGTGGTCGTCGCGCACGGTGTAGCCCTCGGTCTTGAGGCTGTCGATATACTCCCGCAGGTTCATTTGGCTCACGGGCACAGGCTAGTGCTTCCCGCTCCATCGCCGTCGATGGCCTCGCACCGGCACGGGCATTCGGGCACGCAGACGGTCTCGAAGCACTCGTCCAGGCAGGTGCACTCGGGCATCTCCCACACCGGCCCCGGGGCGCGCCGCGGTGGCGGCCCATCGCGGCGCCGCTGAGCCCGCAACGCGGCAAGGCTGTCCTCGGTTAGGTGATCTTCCGGGCTCACCCCGCCTGTGGTTCGCCGCCGGTCGCGCTCTTCACGCAGCGCATACCATGCTTGGGCGGGCGGCCGGTCGTAGCGCGGAAAGACCCGGCGCAGCGCGGGCACATCCTCCGGCGGATCCAAGTCCAGATGCGCGGGGAAGCGCCTGAAGGCATTGTCGCGCAGCGTATTCTTCGGGAAAGGCGCCACCGCCGAGCCGTCCGGCGAGACGACCTGCAGCGTGAGATCGGCCAGGCGCAACGCGCTCACGAGCACGTCGATCGGCACCGGGCGCAGTCCCGATTCCCACTTCGCGATTGTTGCGGCAGAGACGCCGAGCTCGGCGGCCAAGTCACGCTGGCTCAGGTCCGCCCGGCGCCGCACCCTCAACAGCAATCCCACCACGTCAAACCCGCCATTCATCAGACCCCCCCTGGTCCTGTGTCTTTGATCGCCGGAACGACCAGGAACGATCCCCCGATCGTTCTGCCGGCAAGCATGTCAGTCGCCACGGACAACCTCGCCGGTCGCGGTCATCGTCCGCGCAAGCTAAGTCACTGCTTCCATATCGGAAGCACAGACTGGTCGCTGCTTCCACATCGCAAGCACAGACTGGTCACTGCTTCCACATCGGAAGCACAGACTGGTCACTGCTTCCGATTTGGAAGCAGTGACTTACGAGTCGTGGCGGGGTGCCACGGCCTTCGGTAGATTGGCGAGTTGACGGGCCGAGCCGAAATGTCGCGGGCCGAGCCGAAGTGTCGCCGAGCCGGAATATCGAGGTGGGTGGGGCATGCAGAGCGAGACGTTCACGACGATGGCGGCCGACGGGACGCCGTTGCACACCTTCCGGTGGGTGCCGCAGCGGCAGGCGAAGGCGATCGTCCAGATCGCGCACGGGATGGCGGAGCATGCAGCCCGCTATGAGCGGTTCGCCGCAGCGCTGACGGCGGCGGGGTATGCCGTATACGCCAACGATCATCGCGGGCACGGGGGCACCCACCCGGTGGGGCGCGGCCATGGCTACTTCGCCGACCGGGACGGTTTCGCGACCGTGGTCGACGACATGCGGGCGGTCACCGAGGTTGCGCGCGCCGAGAACCCGGACCTGCCCGTGTTCCTGTTCGGGCACAGCATGGGCTCCTTCCTCGCCCGGGCGTATGCCGCGCGCTTTGGCAGCGAACTCGCCGGCCTCGTGCTCTCGGGAACCGCGGGCGATCAAGGGGTGCTCGGCAAGGTAGGGCTCGGGCTGGCGCTGGCCGAGGCTCGAGTCCGGGGCCGCCACCACGTCTCGCCGCTGCTCGACAGCATGTCGTTCGGGCAATACGGCAAGGCGTTCAAACCGACGCGCACCAAGTTCGACTGGCTCTCCCGAGACGAGGCCGAGGTCGACAAGTACGTCGCTGACCCGCTGTGCGGCAATGTGTTCACCGCCGGCTTCTTTGTCGACCTGATCCGCGGCCTCAATCACATCCACGACCCCGCGACGACTGCCAAGGTGCCTGCGGACCTGCCGATCCACCTCATGGCCGGCTCAATGGACCCGGTTGGGGCGCAGACCAAGGGCGTCGACCAAGTGGCGGCGCAATACCGCAAGGCTGGGGTGGCCCAGGTGACCACCCGCTACTACCTCGGCGGCCGACACGAACTGCTCAACGAGACCAACCGGGACGAGGTCACCGCGGACCTCATCGGGTGGTTGGACGCGCATCTGCCCGCCTGAGCCGCCCGCTGGAGGACACGGCTTGCCGGACTCGTCGCGCAGCTGACCGGCTCGGTCGCTCGCGCACACCGATCACCCGCCCGCGTCACTCCCGCACATACTGAGCCAGCTCGGCCTGAACGGACAACGAGATCGTGTTG
Organism: Nostocoides sp.; assembly: GCF_037045025.1. GTDB lineage: Bacteria > Actinomycetota > Actinomycetes > Actinomycetales > Dermatophilaceae > Nostocoides_A. The sequence goes on from NZ_JBAOHM010000003.1 coordinate 318,579, forward strand.
GGGCCGCCGAGGACGACGATCTGCTTCGGCTGCAAGCGCTGGAGTTCGTCGCCCACGGACGACGGGATCTTGGTGGAATCGACCAACAGGATCGGCCCGCCGGTCGCGCCGGCGACCGGGGCACCGGACAGCGCGTCCGTGTAGAGCCGACCGGAGGCGATATAGGCGACATTGACCGGCGGATCATAGGACGCCTGGGTGATGGCCGTCGACGTCGTGAACCGGTCGTCGCCCGACCACCTGGTCACCGGCTTCCCGAGCAGCGCGCCCACCTCGGCCTGCACGCCGCTGCTGATCGTGCTCGTGCCGCCGAGGATGACGACGCTGTCCGGATTCAGCCGCTGCAACTCCGCCGAGATCACCGACGGCACCGAGGTGGTGTCGACGAGCAGGACCGGTCCGCGGGTTTTGCCGGCAACCGGAGCGCCCGACAGCGCGTCGGTGAACACGCGCCCACTGGCGAGGTAGGCGACGTTGACGCCGGGGGGATAGGAGCGCGCCGAGATGGCTGCCGACGTGGCGTAGCGATCCGCGCCGGACCACCGCTGCACAGCGCCGGTGGTGAAGCCGTTCAGCGCGCTCTCGACCGCCGAGCTGATCGTCGCCGGACCACCGAGCACGACGATCTGCTTCGGGTCCAAGCGCCGCAACTCGGCGGCGACGACGTCGGGGATTTCGCTGGAGCGGGTCAACAGGATCGGGCCGTCGTTCTTGCCCGCGACCGGGGCGCCGGACAGGGCGTCGGCATAGACCTCACCGGAGGCGATGTAGGCCGTGGCCACGCCGGGGTCGAAGGTGCGCGCCGAGATTTGCGCGGACGTCGCATAGCGGTCCTCACCGGACCAACGCGCCACCTTGGACAAGGCGGGCGAGGTGAACTCGACCGTCGCCGAACTGGAGTTTGCGGAGGTGACCGCGAGCTTGACGTAGCCGTCGGGGAAGGTGTAGCTCTCGCCGGCGTCCAGTCCCGGATGCCGCTCGGTGTCCGCAGACCCTCGGGCCTCGGGGTGGAAATCGACGACATTGCGGGACCCGACGCCGTCGGTCAGGCTCTGCCTGTGCACGGTCACCCCGCCGCCTGGATCGGTCTTGGTGCCGGAGGCAGCGGAATACGTCCGGTCATCGATCCACGCATCCACGCCGGTGGCTGTCCGGTAGTCGACGTGGTAGCGATACCCGTTGAGGTCGAACCAAAAGCCACGCACGCCGCCCGCCGCGCCCAGGCGGGCAATCGTGAAAGTGCGCGCCGAACCGACGGAGGCTTGCGGGTAGTCGGCCGAGGCCAATACGCCGAACTGCGACAAGGTGCTCGCGATCGGCATACCGACCTGCCCATAGGGGCGCCCGCTGGTCGGATCCCAGGGGTTGGTGAAGATTCGCTGCGTGCACGAACTCGACAGCGGGACCGGGGCTCCGCTGCTGGTGCAGTCGAGTGACCCGGTGGTCGTGACGCCGTTGTTGTGCAGCACGGCCCGCTCGACCACCTGCTCCGCCGGAGTGCTGGTGCCGTTCATCATCGACAGCCCGTATCCGCGACTGGTGACGCCGCGGTATTCGACGTCCTTCCAGGAACAGGCCGAGTAGCCGGGCAGGACGATGACGACATGGTCGCTGGCGACCCCGCCGCCCTCGATCAGGGCGCTTGCCTCGCGCCAGATCGCATCCCGGTCGCAACTGGCCGCCTCGGTGGAACTCATCTCGATGTGCGACCACGGCTCGGTCCACGCCAGCACCGTGCGGACCTGACCGTTCGTGGCCGTCCGCAGGTAGTCATCGGCGTCCTTGACCGCGGCCTCCTTCCCCTCGGCGGGGTCTGCCGAAGGAGTGCTTGCCCAGTAGACCGGCAGGAAGTACACCCACTGGTCGGGATCCACGCGCGCCTGCCCGCCAGCGTCACCCTTGCCGGCGTCACCCTTGCCGGCGTCACCCTTGCCGGCGTCACCGTTGCCGGCGTCACCCCTGTCCAGTCGGTATGCCGCCGTCCCGCCGCGCGGGATCCCGGCCGGCCCGAGCGACGCTGCGGGCGGAGCGGCCCGCTCGGCGCTGATCTGGCCGTTCGGTCCGGTGTCAGCGGCGGTCACGGTCGCCTCGGGGAACGCGGCGGCGGCGGATCCGGCGACCAGGCCCGCCGGAAGCACAAGCGCCCCTGCGGCGAACGCGGCGAGGACCTGGCTGCGGATCCGGTGCAGGCGGAAGCGAACTCGAGGACGGGTCGGCATAGCCAGAATCTACCTCGCCCACCCTGACATGGCCCGGTGGCCCTCGATTCCCTGTCAGGGAAGGGCTGCCCCCAGCGGGTGAGCGAGCGGCACCTCACAGGCTACGCCTGCGTAACCTACGGCATCGTAGGTTAGAATTCTCCCCATGACCGCCGCGCCACCCCGTCCGGTGCGAACGCGACTCCCCATGCTGCTCGATGGGGCGTGGAAGGTGGCCGAAGCGCTCGCGACGCCCGTCCTGCCGCAGGACTACCTCGACATGCTCGCGCCGCTGCGCGCCGGAGCCGAATTGCGCGGCCGGATCGTCGCCAAGCATCTCGAGACGGCCGACGCGGCGACGCTCGTCATCCGACCGGGCCGCTCGTGGCGCCCGCACCAGCCGGGCCAATACATCCGCATCGGCATCGACATCGACGGGGTGCGGCACTGGCGGACCTATTCGGTGACCTCCCGCCTGGCGCCTCCCGGTGAACCCACCGACACGATCTCGATCACCGTCAAAGCGATCCCGGACGGCGTGGTCAGCAACCACCTCGTCCACCAGGCCCGGCCGGGCACGCTGGTCATGCTCGACCAGGCGTGCGGCGACTTCGTCCTGCCGCAGCCGGTGCCGGCCAAACTGCTCTTCGTCACCGGGGGCTCCGGGATCACCCCGGTCATGGGAATGCTGCGCAACCTGCCCCCGAGCGCACCGACCGACATCGTCCACCTGCACAGCGCCCCCCGGCAGCAGGACGTCATCTTCGCCCGCGAACTCGCCGAGTTCGCGGCCCGCGGCCGCACCCGGATGCAGGTGCGGCACACCGACACCGAGGGCATGCTCGACCTGGCCGAACTCGACACGATCGTCCCCGACTGGCGCGAGCGCACCGCCTGGGTGTGCGGCCCGACCGGCCTGCTCGATGCCGCCGAACTGCACTGGGCGGCCCACGAGCTGACCGACCGGCTGCACGTCGAACGTTTCCGGCCGACGGTCATCGAGCCCGGCGACGGCGGCGAGATCACCTTCCTCAACAGTGCGGTCACGGTCGACGCCGACGGCTCCACGCCGATCCTCGACGCGGCCGAGGACGCGGGCATTTTGATGCGCAGCGGATGCCGGATGGGGATTTGCTTCGGCTGTGTCGTCACCATGAGGCAGGGCGCGGTGCGAGACTTGCGCACTGGAGAGATAACCACGGCCGAGCCCGGCGACGAGTTGCCGATCCAGACGTGCATCAACGCCGTCGCCGGTAGCTGCGACCTCGAGATCTGACCGAACGTCCCACCAACAACCGACAGGACGTATTGCCCATGACCCTGGCCCCGGAGCGGCTGCACATCTCCCCGACCGCACCGCACGTCACCGAGCCGACTCATGTGGCGGCGCCCCATCACGTCCTGAACACACGGTTATCCCTCGGGGGCGGAGCGGGCCGGACCCACCCGCCAAAGAAATCCGGGCGGCCCAACCCGATGGCGCACCTGGACAACGCGCAGATCGAGCGCATCGGCGTGGAACTCGACGCGCTGCGCGCCGAGGTGATGGATTCGCGCGGCGCGCGCGATGCGGCATACATCCGCCGGGTCATCAAGATCCAGCGGGGGCTGGAGATCGGCAGCCGGGCGCTGCTGCTGTTCAGCGGCGTCAAAGTCAAGGGCATCCGGCCGGCCTTTTGGCTCGGCACCGCCGGTCTGTCGCTCGCCAAGATCCTGGAGAACATGGAGATTGGCCACAACGTCCTGCACGGCCAGTGGGACTGGATGCGCGATCCCAAGATCCACTCGACGACGTGGGACTGGGACATGGCCTCCCCGGCCAAGCAGTGGCAGCACAGCCACAACGAGCTGCACCACACCTACACCAACGTGCTGGAGAAGGACACCGACCTCGGCTACGGGCTGCTGCGCGTCGATGAGGACCAGGAATGGCAACTATTCCACCTCGGGCAGCCGCTCTGGCACGTCATCAACGCGATGTTCTTCGAATATGGCATCGCCGCCTATGACCTGGAGCTGCGCGGCACCCTGCAGAACTGGGACGCCCTAAGCGAGGACGAGCGGGCGAAGTTCAAGCAACTCGCCTGGGACACCGTGCACAAGATCCGCAAGCAGGCGACCAAGGACTACCTCGTCCATCCAGCACTGTCCGGCCCGAGCTTCGGCTGGACGCTGCTGGCTAATTTCATCGCCAACTGCACCCGCAATGTGTGGTCCAACACGGTCATCATCTGCGGTCACTTCCCCGACGGCATCGACACCTTCGAGACCGACTCGATCGAGGGCGAGACCCGCGGTGAGTGGTATCTGCGCCAGATGCTCGGCTCGGGCAATATCTCCGGCCCGATGCTGATGCATGTCATGACCGGCAACCTCAGCCACCAGATCGAACACCACCTCTACCCCGACATGCCCTCCAACCGGTATGCCGAGATCGCCCCCCGGGTGCGCGAGCTGATGGAGCGCAACGATCTGCACTACGTCACCGGCCCGCTGCTCAAGCAGGCCGCCCAGGTCTATCGCAAGGTGGGTGTGCTCGCGCTGCCCAACAAGGAGCCCGGACGCTCGCGCCTGGGCATCGTCGCCGGCGAGATCGCCAAGGTGCTGCGCGGCAAGGGTGGGGCTCGCGCCAAGCGGCACGCGCCGTCGACCGTCTAAACGGACGGGCATGGACGTGAACTGCCGGCCAGGTCACTGTCTGAGGGCACCCTTCGTTACCTCGCGCTGTGCGTGCTCCTCGAAGACCCCGGGTTGGCCGGAACGATCACCATGGAGGAGCCCGAGAACGGGATCCACCCGGCCAACCTTGCGCAGGTGGTCGAACTGGTCCATGAGTTGGCTGTGGACACCAGCCAGGCCCCGGGACCGGGCAACCCGATGCGCCAAGTCATCGTGAACACGCACTCGCCCGGGGTGGTCAAGCTGGTCGGACATGAAGACCTGCTCTACGCGCGACAGGTGCCGACCCTGGATGGTGTTGGCGAAGGCGGCATCCAACTCCTCCCCATACGTGACAGCTGGCGGGCAGAGCTGGGCGGACCGGTCGCGGGAGCGGCAGACCTGATCGACTACTTGACAATGCCGCCCGGGCAGTCGGCGCTCTTCAACATCGTTGCCTGACGACTCGGCGTCGGTGAGGCTGGACATGGTCGAAACCCCCGCTCGCCTCATCCACCCTGTTGGTCACCGACGGTCGCTCGGACGAGGCGCTGGCGGCACCGCTACAACGTCTCTGCGGCGAACTAGGTCGCATCCTCCTGGAGCGGCTGGACATCACTGGAGCAGTCGGATCGCTTCCTTCCTGGCAACGATTGCGGGAAGACGTTGCTCGTGCACTGGGCACAGGCTCGCCGCGCTGATTGCTCGCCCCAGCTACCTTCGACCATCTCCGCCGAACGCTCGCCGCATAGCCTGCACGCCGTCGGCGATCATGGCCGTCAGGTCACCGTCCCCGCCGCTCTCGTGCCAGTCTCGGATCGCCGTGATGAGCCCACCCACGAGGGCGCCGACGACGACGCGTGCCTGAGGGAGGGTGTACTCATGGCGGGGGGAGGCGGCGAGGAGTTGCGCTAGGTCGTCGGCCATCTCGTCCATGAGCAAGTAGCCGGCGGCCCGGATCGCGGGATGGTCGAACCAGAGTTGCACGCGGCGGATCATCCGCTCGTCGCCCAGGTGGGCGGGCATGAGCAGCGCCATTGCCTTCTCGGTGGCCGTCACCGGATCATGCTGCGCGAGCAGCACCGGGACCAGCCGGAGGAACAGGTCATCGTACTCGTCGTGCAGGACCAGGCGTTCCTTGGTCCCGAAGTAACGGTAGATCGTGCTCGGCGAGACCTCGGCGGCGGCGGCGACCTCCTCGATCGTCACGGCGTCGAAGCCGCGCACGTCGAAGAGGTCGACCGCCACGGTCTGCACCCGGCGCATGGTCGTGGCTTTCCTGCGCTCGCGCAAGGTCAACGGCACCTGCGGCACCTCGGGCAGCGCCCCGTCGGGGCCGACCGGGTCGAATCCGAGGCCCTCGGCACGTTGCGCGCGTTCGTGCACCCGTTGGCATCCTTTCGCCGGGAGTCGCCCCCATGGTAGCGACAATCATCTGACAGCGACTGTCAATCTGAGTATAGTTACTGTCATGAGCAAGTCGCTGTCAGCAGGGGAAATCATCGACGGGCGGGAGCTGCGCAAGGACTTCGGGTCGATCACCGCCCTCGACGGCCTCGACATCAGCGTCGCCGGCGGCGAGGTGCACGGTTTCCTCGGGCCCAATGGCGCCGGCAAGACGACGGTCATCCGAGCGATCCTCGGCCAGCTCGCGCTCACCGGTGGCGAGTTGCGGGTCTTTGGGATGGATCCTCGCCACGACGCGGTCGCGATCCACCGGCGGCTCGCCTATGTCCCCGGCGACACCGCGCTGTGGCCCAACCTCAGCGGCGGGGAGTGCATCGACCTGCTCGGGCACTTCCAGGGCGGGCTCAATTCGGCTCGGCGGGCCGGGCTGATCGACCGGTTCGAGCTCGACCCCTCCCGGCGCGCGCGGACCTATTCCAAGGGCAACCGGCAAAAGGTCGCCCTGGTCGCCGCCCTCGCCGCCGACGTCGACCTCTATCTGCTCGACGAACCCACCTCGGGCCTCGACCCGCTCATGGAAGCACGCTTCCAGGCAACGATCGCCGAGATCCGGGCGGCCGGGCGCACCGTGCTGCTCAGCAGTCACATCCTCGATGAGGTCGAGGCCCTGTGCGACCGGGTGACGATCATCCGGTCGGGGCGCACGGTGTCGACGGGGACTCTTGACGACTTGCGGGCCCACACGGTCACCACGGTGACCGCGACGACCGCGGCCGAGCTTCCTGGCCTGGCGCAGCTTCCCGGCGTCGCCGGCCTGCGGGTGGAGGCGGTCCCCGGCGGAGTCCGCACCGAGCTGACGGCGACGCCGCAGGCGCTGCCCGGAGCCGTGGCCGAGATCGTCGCCGCGCGACCGAGTTCGCTGACCGTCCGGCCGCCCTCCCTCGACGAACTCTTCCTCGAGCAGTACCAGGAGGCGTGATGCCATCGATCCAGAGGCACCGCTCCGGCATTCCCCGCGCCGGCTTGAACGCGGGCCGACTGCGCACCGCGGGCCGGCACAGCGCCCGGCACGCCCGACCGGCGCCCGGCGGCGCGGCATACGGAACAACGACGTTGCTGCGCCTGCACGCGCGGACCGGGTGGCGGCCGCTGCTCGGCTGGCCGCTCGGACTTGCCGGGCTCGTGGTGGCGACCGGCCGCAGCATCGTTGCCCTCTATCCGGGGGAGAGCGACCGGCTCGCCTACGCTGCCTCGGTCTCGGTCTCGCCGGGAGCGGTCGCCTTCAACGGGAAGTGGACCGATCTGGAGACGGTCGGGGGAATCACGACCAACGAGGTCGGCTTCCTCGGCCTGTTGCTGTTCCCGGTCGCCGGCGTGCTGCTCGCGATCGGCCGCACCCGTCGGGAGGAGGACTCCGGCCGGATCGAGATCCTCACCGCCCGCCCGGTGGGCCGGCTCGCTCCCCTGGCCGCGGGCGCGCTCGCCGTCGCGGCCTCGATCGGGCTCTTTGGCGTGCTAAGTGCATGTGGTCTCGCCGCGGTCGGCCTCCCGCCCGGCGGCGCGATCCGGTATGCCGCTCTGCTCGCGTCATACGCGCTCGCCTGGGCCGGAATCGGCCTGCTGTGCGCCGAGGTCAGCCGGGATGCCCGGACCGCGAGCGGCCTCGGTCTCGCCCTCGTGCTCGCCGTGTTCGTCGCCAAAGCGGTGATCGACGGCGCCGGCTGGCGGCTCGCCTGGGCCACACCGATGGGCTGGCTGCCCGAGGCCGCGCCGTTCGGCTCCGCCCGCTGGTGGCCGTATGCCGCGCTGCTCGCGCTGGCCGCCGCCACCACGGCGCTCGCCGTGCTCACCGCGGCCCGGCGCGACCTGTCCGGGGGGCTGCTTGCGCCGCGTTCGGGCCCCGCGCACGGCTCCGCTCGGCTGGGCACGCCCTTCGGATACGCGTGGCGGCTGACCCGCGGTGCGGCGCTCGGTTGGCTCGCCGGGCTGGTCGTCTGGGGCGCCGCGATCGGTTCCCTCACCGCCGACATGACCGAGATCGTCCGCACCAACCCGCAACTGCTGGAGGTCCTCGGTGTCGAGCGGCCCGAGGATCTGATCACCTCATTGACCGGCACGCTCGCCGCGCTGGGCGCCGCAGCCCTGGCGGTGCAGGGCGTCGGCCGACTGGCGGGTGAGGAGGACAGCGGCCGGCTCGGGCTCGTGCTCGCCGCCGCGGGATCCCGGCGCCGACTGTGGATCGCCTGGGGCCTCGTTCTGGTCGCAGACATCGTCGCTGTGCTCGTGGTCCAGGCGCTGGCCTTTGGGGCCACCGCGTGGTGGGCGACGGGCGCTGCCGGCGACCTGACCGCCAGCCTGGGCGCCGCGCTCGTGCTGGCCGTCGGGGCGCTGTTCGTGCTCGCCCTCGCGCTGGCGATCCGGGCGGTGCTGCCCCAGGCCGCCGGTGTGGTGTGGGCGGTGATCGGCTGGAGTGCCATCGTCGGCTTCCTCGCCGAGACCCTCGACCTGCCCGGCTGGGCCCGCGACTGCTCGCCCTTCCACCTCGTTGGGCAGGTGCCCGTCGACGACCCGCGCTGGCCTGCGGTGGGCGGGCTCGCGGTGGCAACGCTCGTGCTCGCCGTGGCCTCGGTCGCCGGCATCGAGCGTCGGGATCTGCGCCGGGGGTGACTCGTGTCCATCTCGAGGCCCTCGCGGGTTGTTCCTCGGTTCAGTTCTCAGCGGCCTCCTCGTCCCTCTGACGTCAGCGCGACATACTCGGTTATGCCCTCGCTGCCGCTCTTCCCATTGGCCACCATCGCGGTGCCCGGCGGGACGTTGCCGTTGGTGATCTTCGAGGACCGCTATCGTCGCCTGATCGGTGAGTTGCTGCAGCTGCCGGAGCCGGATCGGGTCTTCGGGGTGATCGCGATCCGGCGCGGTCACGAGGTGGGCGCCGGCCGCGTCGAGCAGCTGTATGACGTGGGCACCGCCGTCCGGGTCGAGGCCTTGGCCGGTGGGCCGGGCGGGATCCGCGTGCGTACCGTCGGGGTGCGCCGGTTCCGGCTCGAGGCGCTGACGTCGGATGCCAGCTATCCGACGGGCGACGTGACGTGGGTGCCGGACGAGCCAGGTGATGCAACCGCCGTGGCGGAGCTGAGCCGGGTTGTCCAAGAAGCGTATTCGGCTTATCGCGAGCTTGTGGGGGCGCCGCCGCTCGACGTCGCCGACGTCGCCGAGAGCGCCGAGGCGCGGCAGGACAAGGAGGCAGCGCTCGCGTATGCCGTGCTCGAGCGGCTCCACCTCCCGTTGCCCGAGCGGCAGCGTCTCCTCGCCGCACCGACGACGAGCGAGCGCCTGCAGATGCTGGCGGGGCTCCTCCGGCGCGAGACCGGCCTGGCCGGCCGCCTACGCACCCGCCCGGGCCTGCCGCCATCCGGCGAAGCCTCCCTCAACTGACGGTTTGCCTTGGCCGCCGCGCCAGCGCCGGGGCACCCTAGGGCAGCGCATCGGCGAGGCGTTCGATAGCGGAGCGCAGGCGATCGGGGAGTGGGCGGCATACCCGATGATCAGGGCGGGGTGGCAGACGCTGGCGGGTTCGCACCAGGCGCAGGTGACGCTCGTCGGCGCCGGTCGCGAGCAGGTGGGCGAGGACGAGCTGCGCGAGCGAGGCGCCGGCGATGTCGCTCGCGTGCCGAGCGGCGACCAGGTCGGCACGCAGGCGAGTGGGGGCGATCAGCCAGCCGAGACGCAGCCCGGGCGCCAACGATTTGGACGTGCTGCCGGTGTGCGCGACGTGATCCGAGGCGGAGGATTGCTGCGCCGGAACCGGTGGCTGGTCATAGCGATGCTCGGCGTCCTAGTCGTCCTCGATGATCAGGCCGTCGCGTTCGTGCGCCCACGCCAACAGCTCGCGGCGCCGCGTCGGCGAAAGCACGACACCCATGGGGAACTGGTGCGCCGGTGTGGTCACGACGACCCGCTCACCGCTCGCCGCGAGATCCGCGACGACTAGGCCCTCGCCGTCGACGGTGACCGGCGTCGGCGGGAGCCCCCAATAGGTCAGCTCGTCTCGGATGCCCCGCGATCCGGGTCCTCCAGCGCCACGGAGTGCATCGCGCCGGAGCGCGAAAGGACTTGGCAGAGAAGGGCAAGTGCCTGTGCAACGCCAGCGACGACCAGGACGGCGTCCGCGTCCGCACGCACCCCCGCAACCGCGCGAGGTAGGCCGCGATCTCGGTGCGCAGCCGGGGATGCCCGCGCGGTCGCCATACCCCAGGTCGGTTGCCGTGGCGCCGGCGAGGACCGCGCGCTCGGCGCGCAGCCAGGCTTGACGAGGGAAGGCCGCGAGATCCGGCACGCCAGCCGAGAGGTCGAAGGCGAACGTCCGGGCTCGGGCGCCGCGGCAGGAAGGGCACGAGCAAGCCGGGATTGCCGCCCGCGGCCAGCATGGGGAGCGACGGGTCGGCGCTGGCGGCGGTCAGGGGTGGAGTGGAGATCAACGGACCGGGGGTGACCGAGGATCCGGCGCCGGTCTTGGTGGTGACCAGGCCCTCGTCCGCCAACCGGCGGTAGGCCTCCACGACGACCCCACGGGAGAGGGCGAGGTCGGCGGCAAGCCGCCGGGAGGGCGGGAGTGGGCCGCCGTGGGGCAACTGCCCGTCCACGATGGCCCGGCGCAGGTGCCTGGTGAGCCAGTCGGTGCGTCCGCGGTCGGGCACCTCGGGCGCGCTGGAGGGTCAGGAAATCGGATCCCGACTGCGGCTGTTTCGTCGGCGTCGCATCCGGCACGATTGGACCTCTCCAGGAGGACTAGATCGGCCCTGTGGCCAGGACCAGATGCGACTCAGCATGGCAGGTATGACGTTCTCCTCGCCACCTGGCCAATTGCACCGATCGTTCGCCAAGGGTGCGGTCGCGATGACCGCGGTCGGCGGCAGCGTCGCCGTCTCCGGCGCGCTCGCTGCGGCGCCGCTGGCCGCCGGGCAAGCCGTCCGGTATGCCGCCGCCGCGCTGATCCTGACCGTCCTGGCCCGCCGGGCTCGGCAGCGGCTGGTGCGGCCGCGTGGTCAGGAATGGCTGTGGCTGCTAGGGACCAGCCTGACCGGACTCGTGCTCTTCAATGTCGCGCTGGTGGCTGGTGCTGGGCGCATACCTTGCTCTTGTGGTGACGGCATTGGCATTTGTCCTCTGGTATTCCGCCGTGGCCTGGCGCCGGGTCTTCGCGGCGATGAGGCTCAAGCCCACGCAATATCGTTGTGCTGCAGAGCAATTATTGCGCCGGCTGCGTCTGGACGGCGCTCTGCCATCGATCCATCCGCTCGTCGATCTGGGCAATGCCACCTCGGCAGCTCGTAGCCTGCCGATCGCGGTGCTCGACCTTGACCAGGTCGTCGGCGAGATCGTCGTGCGGCCGGCGAGCGGAATGGAAAGCTATGTGACCTTCGGCGGCGAGGTCGAACATCCACTGGCGGGCTAAATCGTGTTCGCTGACGAGGCCGGCCACGCTCACGCCCGCCGCTGGACCCATCGGCAGAGTGCTCGGTCGACCGTCGGCGCGGCGACGCGGCGCGCGCTGGTGGTCACCGAGGCAGTTCATGCCGGCGCGCGCGGCGAGGTTGAGGCCGTCATCGAGGGGCTCGCCTCAGCGTCGGCGTGTCTGGGGTGGTCCGTGACGGAGGGTGCGGTGCGAGGTTGACAAGTCGGAGGCTCTCAGGCATCTTGTACGTACAACACGTACAAGTGAGACGGAGGGTCGGACAATGGGTCTGGTCAGCGGGTATGAGGTGATCGCCGAGTGCACCTCGAAGGGCATGGTCGCCGGCTCGTTCAACACCACCAATCTTGAGACGACGATGGGCATCGCCCAGGCCATCGAGAACACCGGTGTGCCGACCTTCATTCAAGTGGCCCCGACGAATGCCGTGCTGTCGGGCTTCGAGTACATCTACGACATGGTCGCTCGGCGGGTGGCCTCGATCGACGTCCCCGTCGCCTTGCACCTCGACCACGGGCGGAGCCTCGACGATGTGCGCGCCGCGCTCGGGGCCGGCTTCACCTCGATCATGATGGACGCCTCCGCCTATCCGTTCGAAGAGAACATCGACCTCTCCATCCAGGCCGCGCAGCTGTGCCCGGCGGAGGTTTCGGTCGAGGCCGAACTCGGCGGCATCGGCGGCAAGGAGGACGACCACGGCCCGGAGCGGGAGACGGCGACCGATCCGTCGCAGGTCGCCGACTTCGTCGACAAGACCGGCTGCGACATGCTCGCCGTCTCCGTCGGCAATGTCCACGGCTTCCACCCCGATGCCCGCATCGACACCGACCTGCTCCGGGCGGTGCAGGAGGCGAGCTCGGTGCCGCTGGTCATCCACGGCGGATCGGGACTGCCGCACGAGCAACTCGGCGCCCTCGCCGAATACAACGTCGTCAAGGTCAATGTCGCCACCGACCTGCGGATGGCGATGATCCGCACCTTCGGCGAGGCCTATACCGCCAACCCCAACGAGTACTCCCTCATCCGCGTCTCGCAGTCCGCGGTCACGGCCATCACCGAGGTGGTCGAGGAGCGCATCCGGATCTTCAACCCGAAGTTCTGAGTACGCACGTGCCTGAAGAGTTTCGGGGCGATCCGATGCGGGCGACGGTGACCGTCGACATCGGCACGACGCGAGTCAAACTCGGCTTCTTCGACGAGGCCGGCACCCAGCTCGCCTTGGCCAAACACCCGACGCCAACTCAACCGGATCAGTGGGGTGTTGTATATGACGTGCCCGCCCTTCGCGGGCTCGTCACCGCCTTCATCAGCGGGCTAGGAGAAGACCTTCGGGCGCGCATCGAGCGGATCGCGATCGCCGGAGTGGGCGAGTCCGGAGGTCTGGTGGCTCCCGATCTCAGCCTGGCGTCACCGATGATCTTGTGGTTCGACCAGCGCGGTGCGCCGCTCCTTGCCGCGTTGAGCGACGAGGAGCGGGACGAGATCTATCGCATCACCGGCCTGCCAGCGAGCCCCAATTACGGCCTGTCCAAGCTGGCCTGGGCCGCCCAGCATACCACCTCAGTAGGCGAAAATCTGTTGTGGCTCAACATTTCCGAATATCTCGCCGCCACGATGACCGGGATGCGCTGGGCCGAGTACACATTGGCGAGTCGGACCATGGCCCTCGATCTGGCAAGTTCTGGGTGGTCGCCGCGGATCGCCGAACTCGCCGGCATCGACGCCGCCCTGCTGCCACCGCTGCGCCGAGCCGCCGAGGGGCAGCCCGTCGCTGCGGACTTCGCGGAACGGGTATGCCTGCCCAGCACGGTTGCGGTGCACGTCGTCGGCCATGACCACATGGTCGGGGGTGTTGGCGCCGGCCTACGGCCCGGCGAGATCCTCAACTCGACGGGCACGACCGAGGGAATCCTGATGCTCCGCGATCAGCCCAGCACCGATGAGCAGATGGCGGCCGCGCAGCTCGCCAACGGCATCGCCTGCGACGGTGAGCGGTTCACCCTCTTCGCGTCCATCCCCACCGGAGGCGCCGCCTTCGCGGCCCTGCAGAGCATGCTGGGGACGTCCACGGCAGCCTTGGTGGAGTGCGTGGAGTCGCTGGCTGACGAATATCGTGCCGGCGCAATCGACCTGGCGGCAATTCCCGTAGTTGTGCCGCAGTTCCGGGGCAGTCCACCACCGCGCAAGTCCGCGCGAGCGCGCGGCGCGATCGCCAACCTCGGCACGGACGTGCGCCCTGCGGACATCGTCTTCGGGACCTTCCTCGGCATGGCGCTGCAGTTCCGCACCGTCGCTCAGCTCTTCGGCCCGGCTGCTGGGCCGGTCAAGGTCATCGGCCCCGCCAGCGAGAACCCGTTGTGGTTGCACCTGAAGGCCGATGTGTTGCAGGCGGAACTGAGTGTTTCCACCTTCCCCGAGGTGGTCTCGCGGGGGGCGCAGGCATTGGCGTCGGCTGTGGCGACCGACTGGACGGGCGTGCGGCCATTCACCGTTTCACCCGATTCTGTCCGGCACGCGCAGCTGCTGGACTGGCACGAGGAGAGCCGGACCGTGCTGCGCGACCTGAGCACTGTGGTGTGGTGAGGGGGCATGCGATGACGCTCGTTGCGGGAATCGACTCCTCGACCCAAAGCTGCAAGGTGGAGATCCGCGATCTCGCGACCGGAGCGTTGGTGCGTTCCGGTAAGGCGGCGCATCCGAAGGCGACGATCGTCGACCCGCAGGCCTGGTGGCAGGCTCTCCTCCTGGCGGTGGAGCGAGCGGGTGGCCTCAATGGTGTCAGCGCGGTTTCAGTTGCAGGGCAACAACATACACCGGTCTTCCTCGACGCCGAGGGCCAGGTGGTTTGCGACTCACCGCTGTGGAACGACATCGGCTCCCACCCCCACATGGAGGCACTGAATGCCGAACTAGGCGCCGACGAGTGGGTGCGGCGGACGGGTCTGCCGATCACGCTCTCGGACACGGTCGTCAAGCTGCGCTGGTTGCGCGACACCGACCCCGCGAGCGCCGCCCGGACGCATGCTGTCGCCGTTGTCCACGACTGGCTCACGTGGCGGCTGCTCGGGTACGACGGTGGCGGCGACCACGTCAACCGCCTCGTCACCGACCGTTCGGAGGCGAGCGGCACCGGCTACTGGTCGGGGGAGACGGGGGCCTATTGCCCCGATCTCCTTGAGCTGGCGCTGGGAAAGAGCGCTGTCGTGCCAGAGGTCTTGGGTCCCCACGACAAGGCGGGTGTCACGGGGACCGGGATGCCCGGCATACCGGCGGGCATCGTCGTCGGCCCGGGCAGCGGCGACAATGCTGCGGCCGCCCTCGCGCTGCACCTGCGGGACGGCGATGCCGTGATGTCCCTCGGCACGTCAGGTGTGGTCTATGCGCGCAGCGCGCGTCCCGTGCACGACTACTCGGGCGTGGTGTGCAGTTATGCCGACGCCACTGGCGAACACCTGCCGATCGCCGCCGCCCTCAGTGCGGCGCGCACTCTCGACGCAGCCATACAACTGCTCGGAGGCACGCACGACGAGATGTCGGATCTCGCGATGGCAGCGCCCCCGGGCGCGGAGGGCTTGACGCTGTTGCCCTTCTTCGAGGGCGAGCGCACGCCGAACCTGCCCGATGCCCGCGGTTCAGTGCTCGGTGCCTCGCTCACGAACTTCACTCGGCCCAACCTGGCGCGGGCGGCAATCGAGGGGATGGTCGCGACGCAGGTGGAGATGGTGGAGGCGATCCGGCGCTGCGGAGTGCCGATGGACCGGCTGCTGCTCATCGGCGGAGGCGCGCGAGGGGAGGCGGTGTTGACCGTGGTGGCGCAGATGGTCGACGTGCCACTGATCGTTCCCGAGCCCGGGGAGTACGCCGCCCGCGGCGCCGCAGTGCAAGCGGCCGGCGCGCTGACGGGAGCCTTCGCCGGCTGGCCTCCCGTGATGCTGAACGTAGCGGCCGTGCCCGTTGAGCCGGTCATCCTGGCCCAGCATCGGGCGGCCAAGGCGGCCCTGGGCTATCCGGTCGGCGCAGCCAGGATGCCGTGATGTCTACCGTCCGTACAATCACCACCGTGAGGAGGAGCCACGCAATGACCACCGTGATCGAACGCGACTCGCCCACGCCCTATTACGAGCAGCTGTATGACGCGCTGCTCGCCCGCATTCACTCCGGTGAGTTGCCGCCGGGCCAGCGGTTGCCGGGAGAGAGCGAGCTGCACCGGTCCTTCGGACTCTCGCGAGCCACCGTGCGGCAGGCGCTCGATCTGTTGGAGTCCAATGGTTATGCGCAAAAGGTGGCTCGTCGCGGCTACTTTGTCATCGGTCCGGCCGCGCCGAGATGGATCATCGAGGGGTTGGGTGGCTTCCTTGACAACGGTCTTGGGCACAGCAACCCGCGCGTGAGCACCGAGGTGATCGGGTCCGGCGAACAGACACTGCCCGACGAGGCGACGGCCGCCCTTCGCCTTGCCCGCGGCGCCAGGGGCTTCGTCCTGGATCGCGTGCGCCGGGTCGATGCGGACGCCGCCCTCTTCAGCACCAACTTCACCCCGCCCGCGGTTGCCCCGGTGGTCGCCGCCGCTACCGGTGTGTGCCAAGGAGATTCGTCACTGACGGTCGCCCTGGCCGCCGGTGGCTACACCGCGGCCGGTGCCCGCCGGGTGATCCACGCCGTCGGCGCCTCCGAGCGGATCGCCCAACACCTCGATATCCCCGCCGGCTCCCCGGTGCTGCTCATCCGCTCCACCACCTGGGACAAATCCCTTGTCCCGTATGACTATTACGAGACCTGGCTGCGCACCGATGTCGTCCCTCTCGAAGTCGACGCCACCACCCGGCTCTAGAGCAACCGGCGACATCTGGAATACCGAAACGCGCTAGAGCCCGCTATTTGATCGGTCAGTTGGCTCGGTCGGTATTCCATCTGTCGGAGAGTGCCGCCGAGCAGCCGCCGAGCCCTCTTGACAACCAGTCAACAGAAGTACAACACTACAGACTGTACGTACAAGACGTACATACCTAACGAACGAAGGAGCTCACGGATGCGCTCATCCTCCAAGCCAATGCCCAGGCTCGTCTTCGCGGTTGCGGCCGTGGTGGTTGGCGCCGCCACGCTCGCGGGCTGCTCGACCAAGGACGCCGGCAACGACAGCTCCGCCGGTGGCACGGTCACGATCAACGTCGCTCTCGCGGCCAACCCGCAGATGAAGACCGCGGAGAGCCTCATCTCCGACTTCGAAACGAAGAACCCGGGCATCAAGGTCAAGTTCACGACGCTGCCGGAGAACGACCTGCGTCCGACCGTTACCAAGGACGTCGCCACCAAGGGCGGGCAGTTCGATGTGGCGATGATGGGCAGCTACGAGGTGCCGATCTGGGCGAAGAACAAGTGGATCCTTTCGCTGCAGGATTACGCCGCCAAGGACACCGCCTGGGATCAGGCCGACCTGCTGCAGCCGATCAAGGACATCGTCTCCGCCGACGGCACCCTATTTGCCGCGCCCTTCTATGGCTCCTCGTCCTTCCTGTTCTACCGCAAGGATCTTGCGACCAAGGCCGGCGTCACCATCCCCGAGAGGCCGACCTGGGAAGAGATCGCCGCAGCTGCCGCCAAGATGGATGACAAGGCCGGCGGTGTCTCGGGCATCTGTCTGCGTGGCCTGCCCGGCTGGGGCCAGAACCTCGCCGCCATCACGACCGTCATCAACACCTTCGGTGGTCGCTGGTTCGACGAGAGTTGGACCCCGCAGCTGACATCGCCCAACACCGAGAAGGCCGTCAGCTTCTATGTCGAGCTGCTCAAGGCGCACGGCCAGCCCGATGCCGCGAAGGACGGCTGGGAGGGCTGCCTGCAGGCGATGAGCCAGGGCAAGACGGCCATGTGGTACGACGACACGGTCTTCGCCGGCTCCGTCCTCGGCTCAGCGACCCCGGAGGTTAAGGACAACCTCGCCTTCGCGATGGCGCCCGTCGGGCCGTCCAACAAACCGTCCGGCTGGCTCTGGTCGTGGGGCCTTGGCATCACCTCGAGCAGCAAGCACCCCGACGAGGCGTGGAAGTTCATCTCCTGGGTGACGAGCAAGGATTACATCAAGCTCGCCGGGCAAAAGGCCGGCTGGGACTCCATCCCGCCCGGCTCGCGCACCTCGACCTACGCCATCCCCGAGTACCAGACGGCCGCCAAGAGCTACGCCGACCTGACGATGGCCTCGATCAACGCCGCCACGCCGCAGCAGGCGACCGTTGAGAAGGTGCCCTACACGGGCGTGCAGTACGTCCAGATCCCCGAGTTCGTCGACATCGGCGACTACGTCTCGCAGCAGATCGCCGGCGCCATCAGCGGCAGCATGAGCACGACCGACGCGCTCACGGCCAGCCAGGACTACGCCGCCAAAGCAGTCAAGGACGCGGGATACGTCAAGTGACCGCGACAACGGCCACAACTTCGAGCGCGGTGACGCCGCCTCGGAGACCGTCGCGGGCGGAGGGATGGCGCCTTCGGGGGCCACTCCTCCCCGCCCTCATCTTCACGCTCGCCCTGACGCAGATCCCCTTCGTGCTGACGATCATCTTCAGCTTCCGCAAGTGGAATCTGCTCAGCGGCGGCGACAAGGGGTTCAACGGAATCGACAACTACACCAACGCTTTCAAGGACGAGATCTTCTGGAAGTCGTTGAAGGTCACCGTCATCACGACCATTGGCACGACCTTCGCCTGCATCGTCTTCGGGCTGTTGCTCGCGCTGGTCCTCAACCAGGCCTTCCCCGGCCGGGGCCTGGCGCGCACGCTGGCCATCACGCCCTTCTTCGTCATGCCGGTGGCGGTCACGCTGTTCTGGCGCTCGGCGATGTTCGACCCGAGCTTCGGGCTCTTCGGGTGGATCTCGCGCTCGCTGCATCTGCCGTCCGTGGCGTGGCTCAGCGACCATCCGCTCTTGGCCGTCTGTGTCCTGCTCACGTGGCGGTTCGTGCCCTTCGCCATGCTCATCCTGCTCGCCGGGCTGCAAGGGTTGCCGGGGGATCAGGTCGAGGCTGCGAAGATCGACGGCGCTGGGCCGCTGCGGACCTTCCGCTACATCACCGTCCCCCACCTGCGCCCGTTCATCGAACTCTCCGCGCTACTGCTGGCGATGAACCTGATCCAGACCTTCGGTGAGATCGCCCTCTTGACCGCGGGCGGACCGGCATACGCGACGACGAATATCACCTATTACATCTTCGTCAAGGGCTTCAACTCCTTCGACTTGGGTCAGGCGTCCGCCTTCGGCGTCATCGCCCTGCTCCTCACGATCGCCCTCATCATGCCGGCGCTGCGCCTGCTGTCGGGCATCTTCCAGACGGAGGGCCGACGATGACATCGAAACCCCTAAAGACGCTGCTCTACAGCGTGCTCGGCTGGGGCGGGTGCCTCATCCTCTTCCTGCCGGTCGCGTACATGCTCCTCAAGAGCTTCCAGACCGAGACCGACGCGGCCTCGCCCGCGCCGAAGCTGGCCTTTAGCCCGACGATGGCGCACTACACAGCGGCGTTCGATGCGGGCATCGTGCCGTATGCCATGAACTCCCTCATCGTGGTCGTGGTCTCCACGTTGTTGGTGCTGATCCTCGCTGTCCCAGCGGCTTTCGCGCTCTCGCTGGTGCCGGTGCCCAAGGCGCAGGATGCGCTCTTCTTCTTCATCTCGACTAAGATGATGCCGATCGCCGCGGGGATCATCCCGATCTATGTCATCGCCAACAAGCTCGGCGTCCTCGACACGATCCCGCTGCTGATCATCCTGCACCTCGGGATGAACCTGCCGCTGGGCATCTGGATGCTGCGCTCGTTCATGCAGGACATCCCCAAGGAGGTCCTCGAGGCGGCCGAGGTCGACGGGGCCGGACGATGGAAAGCGATGCGCTCGATCATCCTGCCGCTGATCCGGCCGGGGATCGCCTCGACGGCGTTGCTGTGTGCGGTCTTCTCGTGGAACGAGTATTTCTATGCTGTGAACCTCACCTCGTCCAACTCGACATTGCCGCTGTTCCTGCAGAAGTTCCTCTCCTTCGGTGAGCTCTATACCGCGCAGGTCGCCGCGGTGGCCACCCTTCTCAGCCTCCCGGTCGTCATCGCCGGCTGGCTCTCGCAGAAGTCGCTCGTGCGCGGCCTCCTCTTCGGTGCCGTCAAGTGACCGATACCATGCGCGCGGTCGTGGTCGACGGGCGCAGCGGAATCGCATTGGTGGACAAGCCGATTCCCGAGCCCGGGCCCGAGCAAGTGCTCATCCAGGTGGAAGCGACGGGGGTATGCGGCACGGACCTGCACCTGATCGAGGGCAGCTACCCGCATGGGCGCTATCCGGTCACCCCGGGGCACGAGTTCTCGGGCATCGTTGTCGCAGTCGGCTCGGGTGCGACCCGGGCCGGCGACGGCGACCACGTCGGCGTTGACCCCAATGTCAACTGCGGCGCATGCCGGTGGTGCCGGGAGGGCGCAAAGAATATGTGCACCGCCTTGGACCCGGTCGGGGTCTCGATCGACGGGTCGTGTGCCGAGTTCGTCGTCGTGCCCGAGTCGGTGATCTATCGGCTGCCGGGCGGCATCGATGCCACAGTGGGACCACTCGTGGAGCCGCTGTCCTGCGTGGTCCACGCCGTGGAACGAACTCCGGGCGCCTGGGAGGGGGCGTCGGTCGCCGTCTACGGCGCCGGATCCATCGGGTTGTTGGCGGTCGCCGTGGCGCGTCTGTTGGGGGCCGGCACAATCACTGTCGTCGAACCGCATGAGGTGCGTCGGCAACTGGCGCTCACGATCGGGGCGGATGCGGCCTCAGACGGGTCGGGTCCCATCCGGGAGGTCGACATCGCGGTGGAAGCCAGCGGGCATCCAGCAGCAATCGCGAATGCCTCGCGGGACCTGGGGATTCATGGCCGGCTGGTGCAGATGGGGGTAGCGAACCCGGACGTCGAGGTCGGCCTCAACCCGTATGCCGTCTTCGCCAAGGAGTTGAGCATCATCGGGTCGAACTCGCTCGCCGGCGCCTATCCCGCGGCCGTCGAGATGATGCCTGCCCTCGCCGATCGGGTCCGCCCGATCGTGACGGACATCTTTTCACTGGAGGACTATGCGCAGGCCGTCGAGGCGGCGCGTTCGCCGCACAGCGTGAAGGTCCAGGTCCGGCCGGCCGCCCACTGAGGCACGTCCTCGAAGTTCGTGCTCCGGGATTGCTGTGCGCCGGGGAGCTGGCGTGGCGGGCGGCGGCACTTTGACCGGCGACGGCTGCCGATGTGCTGCACCCCACCACACATCCTCCGGCAGAACACGGGTCCGGTACAGAACGTGGGGATCATCGCGCCGGGCACTCGCGCGGGTTGGATTGAGCAGATCTCCAGCCATTTTGGTTGATCCGAGGGCGTGCCGGATCGTCACCGGGGCGAGGTGACACGACGAGAACTCAGTATGCAATATATTGCATGCCGATTCCGACAACCACGGTCGCGCTCAGTCGCGGGCTGCTGCGTGACGACGTCTACTCGCGTCTTCGGGAAGCGATCGTCGACGGCACCCTCGCTCCGGGTGAGCAGCTGCGCGATCTCGACCTGGCGCGGTGGCTCGGTGTCAGCCGAACCCCGGTGCGAGAGGCCCTGCTCCGGCTCGGTCAAGCCGGGCTCGTCCAGGCCGCACCGGGTCGGTCGACGGTCGTCAGCCCGCTCGACGTCCGCGCCATCCGTGACGCCCAGGCGGTCGTCGCCGGCATGCACCGCCTGGCCGTCCAGGACGCCGTGCCTCTACTCACGACCGGGGACCTGGCGGCCATGCGCCGGGCGAACCGGGACTTCGCCGCCTCCCTGAAATCCGGGGACGCCGAAGCCGCGCTTGCCGCGGACGACGAGTTCCACGCGATTCCCGTACGCGCCACCGGCAATCAGGCGCTGCTCACTGTGCTCGACCAGTTCGGTCCGGTGCTGCGCCGCCTCGAACGGCTGAAGTTCGCCTCGCTCTCCGGGCGCGGCTCGCTCGCCCTGCACGGCCGGCTCCTGGAGCTGTGCGCGGCAGGAGACCTGGGTGCCCTGGGACGACCCGGTGAACGACAAGGTCGGCAACATCCTGCTGACGCGGATGATGGGTGCCGACGCGCGGCTCGACCCGCACGCCTTCGACATCGGCATCCGCGACTCCTGGAAGGAGGCGCTGCGCGAGGTCGAGGACGGCGGCGGGAGCCCATCCCCGATCCCCGCGGGCGCCTCCAAGCACCCGCTCGGCGGACTCGGGTTCGCGAACTGGGCCCTTTAGGTCGCCGAACAGGAGAAGCAGTTCGGTGTCTTCTTCGACACCATCGTCGTCTGCACCGTCACCGGTTCCACCCACGCCGGCATGATCGCCGGCTTCGCCGCTCTCGAAGACCGCACTGGCGGGCGCCGGGTCATCGGCATCGACGCGTCGGCTACCCTGGAGAAGACGGGCACGCAGGTGGCGAACATTGCCCGGCATACGGCCGAGCTGATCGAACTCGGCCGCGACCTGCGCCCGGACGAGATCCAGGTCCTCGAGGGCTGGGCCGGCGAACTCTACGGCATCCCAGTCGAATCCACGATGGCGGCGATGGCGACCACCGGCTGGGACCCGGCATGACCTCGGACCCGAATGGCCCGGACGTCAAGGCACTGGAGTCGATCGCTCAGCGCGTGCTTTGACCCGGCTGCGCGAGATGGGCGGGCTCCAGTCCTACCCGAGCCGCACCAAGCGCGGCGGCAAAGGCCACTGCCGGTGCCCTCGCCGCGGCCGACGAACTGGCCGAGGAGGGCATCGCGGCGCACGTCGCCGACATCACCTCGCTGGACCGGTTGTGTGCCGCTTGGCAGCGCTCCCTGCGACCGGGGGAATCCGCACGGCGACAACGCCTTCTGTGCCGGGTTCGATCGCCGCCTTCGCCCTGGGCTGACCGCGATCCCGTGGTGCGCGCCGACCCCCGTGGCGGCTCCTCCCCGCCCTCGACCCGGCCAGGAGATCCTTGATTCCTTCCCGGACGACGGCGTCGTCGACCACGATCACCGGCGCTGACACCCCCCTCGGCTGGCGTCAAGGCCTCGGCGGGCGCTCCGCGGGCACGGCTCGCCCTCGCGCGAACCCCAAGGCCCCGCGGGTCAGCTCGTCGCCAAGCTGACCGGCGGGGCCGGTGACGTCGCTGCGGCCTCAGGCGGACGCGGCGATCCCACCGTCGGAGACGCTGGCGCGGCCGGCCTCGAGCCGGGCCACGGGGACCCGGAACGGGCTGCAGGAGACGTAGTCGAGACCGACCTCGTTGAAGAAGTGGATCGACTCCGGGTCACCGCCGTGCTCGCCGCAGACGCCGGCGTGCAGGTCGGGCCGGGTCGCCTTGCCGGCGGTCACGCCCATCTTGACCAGCTGGCCGACGCCGTCACGGTCGAGGCTTTCGAACGGCGAGATCGAGACGACGCCATTGTCCAGGTAGTTGGACAAGAACGCGCTCTCGACGTCGTCGCGGGAGAAGCCCCACGTCGTCTGGGTCAGGTCGTTGGTGCCGAAGGAGAAGAACTCGGCCTCCTCGGCGATGTCGCCGGCGGTCAGCGCGGCGCGCGGCAACTCGATCATGCAGCCGATCGGGATGTCCAGCGCGATGCCGCCGTCCTGCGCGACCTCGGCGAGGATCTTCTCGGCCCGGTCACGCACGATCTGCAGCTCGCGGACCGACCCGATGAGCGGGACCATGATCTCCGGCTGCGGGTCCTTGCCTTCCTTCTTCAGCTGGACCGTCGCTTCGGCAATCGCCCGCACCTGCAGGTCGAACAGGCCGGGGATGACCAGACCCAGCCGCACACCGCGCAGACCGAGCATCGGGTTGGCCTCATGGGTGCGCTGGACGGCGGCGAGGATCGTCTTGTCGTGCGGGTCGGACTCGCCCTTGGCGTCGGCGAGCGCCACCTTGACCGACAGCTCGGTCAGGTTGGGCAAGAACTCGTGCAGCGGCGGGTCGATGAGCCGGATGGTCGTGGGGAGGCCGTCCATCGCGCCCAGCAGCTCGACGAAGTCCTGCCGCTGAACCGGCACCAGGGTTTCGAGAGCGGCGTCGATCTGCTCCTCGGTCTCGGCGAGGATGACCGCCTCGACATACTTGCGGCGCTCACCGAGGAACTGGTGCTCGGTGCGGCACAGCCCGATGCCCTGGGCGCCGCGCGCGCGGGCCCGGACAGCGTCCTCGGCGGTGTCGGCGTTGGCGCGCACGCGCATTCGGCGCACCTCGTCGGCGTGGGTGAGCAATCGGTGGACGGCCTCGACGAGTTCGAGCGTCTGCGGGTCGTCTCCGGCGGCCTGCCGGCCGGCCTCGAGCCCGTCGGCGATATAGGTCATCACCGGGCTGTCCATGACCGGGACATCGCCGATGTAGATCTCGCCGGTGGTGCCGTCGATGGCGATGATGTCGCCCTCGTGCAGCTCCTGGCCGCCGACGGTCAGCGTCCGGGCCTCGGTGTCGACGCGCAGCGCCTCGGCACCGACGACCGCGCACATGCCCATGCCGCGGGCAACAACCGCGGCGTGCGAGGTCTTGCCGCCGCGGGCGGTGAGCACGCCGACCGAGGCGACCATGCCGGGCAGGTCCTCGGGCGAGGTCTCGCGCCGCACGAGGATGACCTTGGCGCCGCTCGCCTTGCGAGACTCGGCGCCGGCGTTGTCGAAGGCGATTTCACCGACAGCCGCGCCGGGGGAGGCGCCCATGCCCTTGGCGACCGGGCTGACCCCGGCGTCGGCGTCGAAGCGCGGGAACAGCAGCTGGGTCAGCTGGTCGCCGGTGACCCGGTCGAGGGCCTCGTTCATGTCGATCATGCCCTCGTCGACCAGCTGGGTCGCGACGCGGAAGGCCGCCGCCGCGGTCCGCTTGCCGATGCGGGTCTGCAGCATCCACAGCTTGCCGCGCTCGACCGTGAACTCGATGTCGCACAGGTCCCGGTAGTGGGTTTCCAGCTGGCTCATCGCGTTGCGGAGGTTGCGGTAGGACTGCTCGTCCTCCTCCTCCAGCTTGGCCAGGGGAGCGGTGTTGCGGATACCGGCGACGACATCCTCGCCCTGGGCGTTCATCAGGTAGTCGCCATAGACCCCGCTGTGCCCGGTGGAGGGGTCGCGGGTGAAGCAGACGCCGGTGCCGGAGGTCTCACCGAGGTTGCCGAAGACCATCGTCTGCACGTTGACGGCGGTGCCGAGGTCCTCGGGGATGCGCTCGCGGCGGCGATAAATGGTGGCCCGCTCGGTGTTCCACGAGTTGAAGACGGCGATGATCGCCATGTCCAACTGGGTGCGCGGGTCTTGCGGGAAGTCCTGGCCGGTCTCGTCCTTGACGATCTTCTTGTATGCCGCCACGACCTCCTTGAGATCATCGGCAGACAGCTCCGGGTCGGTATGGACGCCGGCCTTGGCCTTTTGGGCATCCAGGGCGTCGGCGAACAGGTCGCCCTCGATGCCGAGGACGGTCTTGCCGAACATCTGGATCAGCCGCCGGTAGCTGTCCCACGCGAACCGGTCGTCGCCGGCGAAGCGGGCCAGGGCCTCGACGGTCGTGTCGTTGAGACCGACGTTCAAGACGGTCTCCATCATGCCGGGCATCGAGAACTTCGCACCGGAGCGGACCGAAAGCAGCAATGGTTCCTCGTCGGCGCCGAAGACGCGGCCGAGTGCCTCTTCGGTCTTTTGCAGGGCGACGGTGACTTCGTCCTGCAGCTCGGGCGGATTCTGTCCCGACGCCAGATAGGCCTTGCAGGCCTCGGTCGAGATCGTGAAGCCGGGGGGGACGGGAAGGCCCATGTTGACCATCTCCGCGAGGTTGGCGCCCTTGCCACCTAGCAGATCCTTCTGGTCCTTGTTGCCTTCGCTGAACTGGAACACGTACATGCGCTCAACTACCTTCCTCAAGGTGCCTGACACTGCTTACCACGTCCGCGTGGTGAACGCACCGTGGTCCAGGATGTGCCCCCGAGCGGGGCGTGGGGGCCAGCCTATGAGACGGAATGCGTGCCTGGTCCAGAGCCGCGATGCCACGATGACCGAATGCCGAGAACGTGGAACGCCACGCAGGTCACGACGCTCGCGTCGCGACACCCCGACTGGTTCGGTCTGCCGCGTCACCACGGCCCGCTCCCGCCGGTCGTCGCCCACCTCGCCGACGGGGAGTCGTATGCCGCGTGGACGGCCCGGGTCGCCGGCGCGCCCCGGCCCGTGGTCGTCATCCGCGCCGCCCGTCGCGCCCGCGGCGAGTTGCCCGCCGACCCGGAGGAGGAATTCACCGGATTGTCGCTGGCGCCAACCGGATTGGCGCCCGAGCCGATCGCGCTGATCCAGCATCCAGAGGGGGGCGAGCAGCGGGAGGCGGGCGGAGCGGCATACCCGATCATCGTCGAAGCGCTGGCGCCGGGGCGGGTCCTGCCCGCGGCGCAGTGGACGCCGCGGCATCGGGAGTGGCTGGCGCAGGTGTTGGCCCGGCTGCACGAGCCGACCTGGCCCGGCCCGGGCGCCGTGACGACCCGGGCAGACAACCCGCCGAGGCCGATCCGCTTCGATGAGCACATCGCCGGCGTGACGGCCCACTGGGGGCGGCTGCTCCCGCATGGCGAGACGGGGTTCGGCGCACTTGCCAACGCCATGGCGGCATACGCGGCGCAGGTGACGCCGCAGATCGCGGCCGTTTCGCGGTTCGCCCTGCTCCACGGCGATCCGGTGCTCACCAACATCCTCGTGGCCGCCGAGCGGGTCACGCTCGTCGACTGGGAGTGGACCCAGGTCGGCGACCCGGCGCGTGACCTCGGCTTCCTCGGCGGCGCGATCCACGCCGACCCCTGGTACGCCCCGCTCGCCGACACCGACATTGACGGCTTCCTGGGTGCCTACCTCGACGCCGGGGGCCGAGGAGACGTCGATGGCCTGCGCCGACGCCGCGATGCCTGGCTGGCCGCGGAAGCGTTCGGCGTGCTCGGCTACTTGCTCTGGCTGGCTGCCGACCCGGAGCAGAGCGCACTGCCGCGCCATCGGCGCGGGGCCGTGGAGCTGGCACGTACCTTGACGGCCTTCCTCCAGCCGTGGGCCTGAGCGACTCGCAGAGTTGAGACGTGTTGACAAGTCGTGGGCAACCGTGATCTAGAGACGCTGCGGCAGCAGGCCGTGGTTGAGGCGGCCACCCTCGAGGCGGCCGTGGTCCCCGAGCCGGATGTCGCGTGCCTGCACACCTGGCTGACGGAATGCCCGACGAGCGAAGCCGTGGCAATCGCCGTGGCCCGCAGCCGTTACCGATGCGGCGATCAGGTGGCCGCGTTGGTCTCGTGCGCGACTTCCGGCGGGCGCTGAGCCGTGACTGGGGGCTGGATGTCAGCGTGGAGCTGGCGGACGTGGCGTTGCGGATGCTTGACGGAGACGTCGGGCGACGCATCACCCCGCCGGCGCCGGACACCACCGGGCGCGGGATGAGCCGACGGCGCCGCGCTGCGGTCAGGCGCGCGTCGGTGAACGCTCGCCGGCGTTCGGCGCGCGGCTGCGCGAGGATCTTGGCGCCATCCCGCCGCTGAGCTGAGGATCGCTAGCTCAGGCCGATGATCTCGCCCTCGGGGCTCAGGTCGATCCGTTCGGCGTTGGGTGATTTGGCGAAGCCCGGCATCGTGCGCATATCGCCGCAGATGGCATAGACGTATCCGGCGCCGGCCGCGGCCCGCACCTCGCGCACGGGCAGCCGCCAGCCGGTCGGCGCACCGTGCAGCGCCGGGTCGTGCGAGATCGACAGGTGGGTTTTGGCGATGACGACCGGGAAACCACCAAAGCCGAGCTTTTCGTATGCCGCCAGCTCCCGCGCCGCGGCCGGCGCGATGTCGACGCCGTCCGCGCCATAGATGTCCCGGGCGACCGCTTCGATCTTTGCCAGCAGCGGGGTGTCCGACTCGTACGTGTAGCGGAAGTGGGTTTGGTGCTCGAGGGCGTCGATCAGCGCCTTGGCGAGTTCCTCGGCGCCCGCGCCGCCGTCGACGACGTGATACGACACCGCGCACTTGACGCCCATCTCGGCGCACAGGTCGCGGATGACCTGGTGCTCGGACGCGTGGTCCTGGGGGAAGGCGTTGATCGCGACCACCGGCCAGACGCCGAAGCGTTCGATGATCTGGATGTGCTTGCGCAAGTTGGCGATTCCAGCCTTGACGTGCCCCGGGTTCTCGGCGAGCAACTCCTCGGGCAGCGGCTTGCCGGGCACGATCTTGAACCGGCCGGAGTGCATCTTCAGGGCGCGGACGGTCACGACGATCACCGCGGCATCCGGACGCAGCCCGGAGACCCGGCACTTGACGTTCATGAATCGTTCGGCGCCCATGTCGGCGCCGAAGCCGGCCTCGGTGAGGACGATGTCGGCCCGACGGGTGGCGACCAGGTCCGCGACGACCGAGGAGTTGCCGGTGGCGATATTGCCGAACGGCCCGCAGTGAATCAACGCCGGCGTGCCCTCGAGGGTCTGCAACAGGTTGGGGTTGATCGCGTCCTTGAGGATGACCGCCATCGCGCCCGCGGCGCCGAGGTCGTCGGCGGTGACCGGCCGCCCGGCGAAGGTGTAGCCGACGACAATGCGCCGCAGGCGCTGTTTGAGGTCGGCCAGGCTCGAGGACAGCGACAGCAACACCATGATCTCGGAGGCGGCGGTGATGTCGAAACCGGTCTGGCGGGGGACCCCGTCGACGCGGGCGCCGAGGCCCAGGACGATATTGCGCAGCGATCGGTCGTTGACGTCGAGCACGCGCCGCCAGGTGATATTGCGCGGGTCGATGTCGAGCGCATTGCCGTGGTGCAGGTGGTTGTCCAGCATCGCGGCGAGCAGGTTATGCGCGGCGGTGATCGCGTGGAAGTCGCCGGTCAGGTGGAGGTTGAGCTTGTCCATCGGGATGATCTGGCTATAGCCGCCGCCGGCCGCGCCACCCTTGATCCCGAAGGTCGGGCCCATCGAGGGCTGGCGCAAGGTCACCGCCACGTTCTTGCCGAGCCGAGCCAGCCCGTCGGCCAATCCGACCGAGGTCGTCGTCTTGCCCTCGCCGAGGGGGGTGGGTGTCACCGCCGTCACGACGACGTACTTGGCGCGCTGCTCGGTCGGCTGTCCTGGTGCGGTGAGGCAGCCCAGGTCGATCTTGGCGACGCCCTTGCCGTGCGGTTCGAGGAACTCCTCCGGCAGACCGAGTCTCCCGGCGATCTCCGGCATCGGGCGCAAGCTGGCGGCGGTTGCAATCTCCAGGTCTGACGGGATACCCATAGGGACATCTTGGCGCGGACGGCCCCACTGCGCACGCACTCCGCCCCGCTGTCTCTGCGGCGCGCCGAATCCGGCGACCGGTGGTGGTGGGCCGCCGGTCGGCGGCGCTGCTGGGGGAGACCAGGTCAGTCGGGCGCGGTGGGCAAGGTGGCGGCCTCCGCGGCGGCGCTTTCGGCCCACGCAGGCGCGACGGTGCGGAACAACCGCTCGGCCGACAGGTAGTCCGCCCGCGCCCCGGGGACGTCGCCGACCGCCCCGCGGGTCCGGGCCGAGCAGAGCAGCGCCGACGCCTCGCCGAAGCGGTTGCCGAGTCCGCGATAGATCGGTAGCGCCTCGTCCAAGCGGGCACGGGTCTCCTCAAGACGACCCTCCACGCGGGCGATCTCGGCCAGCCCGTGCAGGGTGTTGGCCTCCCCGAGCCGGTTGGCGATGGCCCGGTGGATCGGCAGGGCCTGGTCGAGCAGCCGGCCGGCCTCGGCATACTGCCGACCGTGGCGGGCGACATCGGCCAGCCGCTGCAGGGTGTTGGCCTCGCCGAGCCGGTTGCCGATCGCCCGGTGGACGGGAAGGGCCCGGTCGAGTAGGGCGGCCGCCTCGTCCGGCCGTCCCTGCAGCCCGGCGACGTCGGCCAGGGCGGTCAGCGTCGTCGCCTCCCCGTGCCGGTTGCCGATCGCCTGGTGGATCGGCAGCGCCTGGTCGAGCAGGGCGTGTGCATCGGCATACCGGCCCTGGAGGCGGGCGACGTCCGCGAGGCTGGTCAGGGTCGTTGCCTCCCCGCGCCGGTCGCCGATGTCGCGCTGGATCGGCAGGGCCTGCTCCAGCAGATAGGTCGCGTCGGCGTGCCGCCCTTGCCGGATGGCGACCATGGCGAGCCGGTGCAGGCTGCCCGCTTCGCCGCGGCGGTCGCCGAGGTCGCGCTGGATGGGCAGGGCGTCCTCGAGGAGGTCGACGGCCTCGGCATACCGGGCCTGCAGCCGGGACAGGTCGGCCAGCCGGGCGAGGACGGCCGCCTCCCCGAGCCGGTTGCCGAGCGAGCGGTATGCCGTCAGGGCCTCGGCGAGCGCCGCGGCGGCGTCGTCGTGGCGACCCTGACGGATCGCGACATCGCCGAGCGCCCGGATGGTTGCCGCCGCGGCGACCCGGTCACCGCTGGCTCGCTGGCGCGGCAGCGCCTCCTCCAGCAGGGCCACCGCCTCCCCGAGACGTCCCTGCAGCCGGGCGACCTCGGCGAGCCCGGTCAGCACGCCCGCCTCGCGATCGCCGTCTCCGCTCACGCGGTAGCTCTCCTTGGCCTGCTCCAGCAGGATGAGCGCGGCGCCGTAGTCACCGCGCAGCCGGGCCACGTCCCCGAGGGCGGCCACCGCGTCGGCGACGCCGCGCGGGTCGTCACTCGCCCGGTGCGCCGCGAGGGCCTCCTCCAACAGGGCCTCGGCATCGGCATACCGGTCCTCGGCGACGGCGATCTCGGCCAGGCCGAGCAGCGCATGGCCCTGCGCCGGCCTGTCCCCTCGTGCGCGCCCGACGTCGAGGGCCGCGTCCAGGTGGGCGCGGGCTTCGCCGAAGCGGCCCTGGGCCAGCGCCGCCAGCGCCGCGTCCTCGTGCTGCCTGGTCACGTCCGTCACCACGCGATGGTATGCCGCGGGCTCCCGCAGACGAACTCGCACGCGAGGCGGGACGCAAAAGCGGACAATGCACGGACATTGTGGCCGGACTGGTATTACCGCGGCGTTACCGACCTCCGATGCAGTGATGGCACCACCAACGGAGGGGAAGACCACGATGATCGACACCACGCCACTGCCCACCGCGTCACCGGCTGACGCACCGAACGCCGCACCGACGCCCGGGGCATCGGCGAGGGTTTCATTGACGTGGAAGGCCCCGACGCTCGTCCGGTTCGGGGCGGCCGCAACTCTCGGCGCGCTCGCAGTCGTCGTGAGCGCTCTCCCGGTGAGCGCGGCGAGCGCCGGCCCGGCGCCGTCTGGCACCGCGCTCGCCGGCGGCGGCTGCGGCGACTCCTACTTCTGGGGCGGGTGAGCCGCCAGCCACCTGGCCGGTCGCGCTGCGCGGCCGGTCGCCGACGCGCTCGCTTTGGCTCGCCGGCTGCTCAGGAGGTCATGTTCTTGTAGCGGAACGGCTTGAAGGTGCCGTAGCCGGACCAGTAGGGGTAGGGGATTTGCCGATAGACGGCGCCGCCGCGGGAGGAGGACTCCTCGTAGGCCCAGTAGTAGGTCTTGGCGGAGTTGGCCCACTTGTCGAACAGCAGGACGTGGAAGGAGCTGTTGAGCATCGCATCGCCGCGGCGCAGGTCGGACTTGGAGATGTAGCGGCCGATCGAGGGCATCGTGTAGGTCGTGTAGCCCGGCTTGGTCAGGCCCCAGGCCATCGAGACATAGCCGGAGCAGTCCATCCGGTAGCCCTGGTAGGTGCTGGACTGGCTGTAGCCGACGCCGCGGTCGACCCAGACCTTGGCGCGGGCGACCGCGGTCGAGCCGCTGATCGGTGCCCGGCCGGCGGAGGAGTCGGCGTGGGCGGCGCTGGCCGGGACGCCGGTGGCGAGGCCGGCGAGGGTGAGCAGCGCGGCGGCGCGGCGCGAGCGGCATACGGACAGAACTGGCATGGGGGATCCTCTCGGGGGATTGGCGGCCCGCTCGGGGGTGGGGGCGCCAAGGAGGTGCCGTGCACGCTAGCCGATGGACACGAGGGCTGGGAAGCCTTCGTGCCCATCGGTCTTGCGCGAGGATCGCGAGATCAGCTCATGCCGCTGTAGCGGAACGGTTTGAAGGTGCCATATCCGGACCAGTAGGGGTAGGGGATGATCCGGTGGGTAGCCCCCACCGACGGGCTCTCCTCATATCCCCAGTAGGGCGTGTGCGACGAATTCGCCACCTGTCGAACATCGTCACGTGGCTGTCGTAGGCGAGCAGCGCGTCGCCCCGCTTGAGCTGGCCTTTGTCGATGAACCGGCCCACGTCCTGCAGGTTGCGGGTCGTTCGCCCGGGTTTGGCCAGACCCCAGGCCATCGAGAGGTATCCCGAGGTGGGAGGCGTTCTCGTTCTTGAGGGCGGAGTTGAGGTTGCGTGATGTGCGGGGTCCACACCCCATCTCAGCCGCAGATCGTCAGGTGCGCGCAGACCCGGCTGATGCGCAGATCACCGGCTTACGGCAGGAAGAAGGTCTCCGCCCGGGTGCCACCGGCATCATCAGGGGGTGAGAAATCCGTGTGCCCAGGTCCGCGAGAACTTGGTCGCCAAGCCGACGCTAGCGCCGCCGAACTCATCAGCCGCAACGTCACCGAACTTACCTGCAGCGCAACCCGCCTCGTCTTCACAGCCTGGTAGGTGGACGATGAGTTGCGGGAGGTTCTTGCTGCGGCACAGTGAGACCCAGGTCGGAATGGTCGCCGACCTTGGGGTTGTGGCCGGCGACGAGCCCCAGCATGGCCACGACTCGGCCGGGTCTATGACATCGTCACGCGGGAGCCGTTGCGGCAGCTCGGAATCGTGGGTCCGCCTTCGCCCGTCTGCCCACCCTGGCGCGCGAGCCCGTCGACGGCGGTGTTTCAGGCCTCGTCCGATGGGCAGGTATCTCGCTCTAGCGAGGCGCCGCCTCTGACCGCCGAGCCGGGGGCTGGCCTGGGAGGTCATCGCAAGAGGGTGGCGCGCAGGTGGTCGGCCACCCACGTTTCGGTGTCGTCCCAGGACCACCCGCGCCGCAGCAGGAGTGACCAGAACTCGGGAGACATCGCCATCCACACCAGATCGACGGCTCGGGCCTCGTCGATCCCGGGCCGCAGCGCGCCCATCGCCGTCAGGTCGGCGACGATGCCCCGAGCGCCGAAGAGCCGTTCGGCGTCGGCGGTGTCGGCGATAGGGGCCAGGTCCTCATCGCCGGCAGTCGCCGCCGCCCGGATCTGTTCGTAGACCGGCAGGATGCGTTCGGCGACGATCCGCATCAGGTGGGCGTATCCCGCGACCTTCGACGCTGGGTCGGCGTCGTGCAGGACGGCCTGGAACTCCGGCCGTTCGCGAAACGGCACGTCCGCCTGGTCGCCGACGAGCGTGACGTCGTACACCCGCTTGACGAGATCGGCCTTGGTCCGAAAAGCCTTGTACAGCATCGCCGATGAGACGCCGGCCTCGTCGGCGACATCGCTCAGGGTCGTGCCGGCCCAGCCCTTGTCCCGAAGCAAGCTTGCGGCTGCGTCGACGATGCGGCGTTCGGTCTGCTCGGCCCGGGCCCGGCGCGTGGGGCTGTTGTATGCGCGGCGGGCCTGCGTCGCGGGTTTCGGCACTGCTCCTCCTCATTTGGGTTGACAGACATCTTACCAAAAGCTACTTTGGGTGAGTCAGTGATCTACTCAATGTGGAAGGAGGAACCCATGAACCTGCCCGTCATCCTCGGAGCCGTGGCGGCGACACTCTTCGCCGGCAGTCATCTCCCGATGCTGCATCGGGCCCTGCGCACCCGGGATCTGCGCTCCTACAGCGTGCCGAGCCTGGTCCTGGCCAATGCCGGGAACGTGCTCTATGCGGGCTACGTCTACAGCCTGCCGCTCGGGCCGCTGTGGTTCCTCCATGCCTTCTATCTCGCCTCCACCGCCGTCATGCTCAGCCTCCGGCTGGCGCCGACCCGGATCGAGGCACGCGAGGACAGGAGTTCGCCATGACCGCCCTGCAATACGACAGCCACAACGCCGGCCAGAGCACGGATCTCGATGCGCGACAAGGCAGTAGGCTCATCAGTCCGGGCGATCCGGACTACGCCGACGCGGCGCGTTCGTGGAACCTGTTGTCCGTCCATCGCCCGGCGGCGGTGTTTCGGGCCGAGTGCGCGGCAGATGTCGTCGCAGCTGTGCGGTATGCCGCCGGCGCCGGCCTTGGGGTCGCCGTCCTGGCCACCGGCCACGGCACACCGTCGGTCGGTGCGGACACGGTCCTCGTGAACACCTCCGCGATGACCGGCGTGCGCATCGACTCCGAGCGCGGCACCGCGACCGTCGGCGCGGGGGCACGCTGGCGGGACGTCCACGCCCGGTCCGCGGCATACCGCCTGGTCGGCGTCAGCGGATCCAGCTCCCAGGTGGGCGTCGTCGGGTTCACCGTCGGCGGGGGATTCGGGTGGCTCAGCCGCCGGCTCGGGTTCGCCGCCAGCTGGGTTCGGAAGGCCGAGGTCGTCACCGCCGACGGCCGCCTCGTCTGCGCCACTGCGCAGGACCATTCCGACCTGTTGTGGGCGCTTGCGGGCCGGGTCGGGAATCTTGGCGTGATCGCCAGCCTGACCTTCGACCTGCATCCGCTGACGAGGGTGTATGGCGGCAACCTCTACTTCCCGTTGACCCGGGCCCGTGAGGTGCTCGAGTGCTACCGCGACTGGTCCTCCACTCTCCCAAGGGAATTCATGTCCGCGCTGGCGTTGCGCCGGTTCCCGCCCGCGCCCACCGTCCCGGAGCCGCTGCGCGGGCTGGCGCTGGTGGCTGTCCGGGCGTGCTACAGCGGGCTCGACCTTCCCGTTGGCGCGGAAGTCGTCGACTCCCTGCGGAGGATGCTGCCGGATCCGGTGCTCGACACCTTCGGCGAATTGCCCGCGACCGACCTCGACTCGATCAGTCTCGACCCGACCGTCCCGGTCGGTGCGGTGCAACGCGGCGAAGCGCTAACGTCCTTGGACGACAACTCCATCGACGCGCTCCTCGCGGCTGCGGGACCGCACAGCGGGTCGCCGTTCGTCATGCTGGAGCTGCGTCAGCTCGGCGGGGCTCTCGACCAGGCGCCCCGGGGTCCGCATCCGATGGCGGCCACCTCCGCGGCCTACACCATGAACGCGATCGGGTTGGCGGCCAACGCAACTGAGGCACGGGACATGCGCGAGCGCCAGGACCACCTCGTCGCGCACCTGGGGCCAAGCCTGACCGGAAGCACCTACCTCAACTTCCTCGACGGGGACCCGCATATCAGCCCCGAGCGGGTGCGGGCCGCATACACCGCCGACGACTATGCCCGCCTGCGGGCGATCAAACGCCGCTACGACCCGACCAACGTGATCTGTAGCGGACGACCCATCCCACCACAAAGCACGACCGATATCTCTGAAGGAGAAACACCATGACCATCCTCGTCACCGGCGTCACCGGCGCCACCGGGACCATCGGCAGCCGACTCGTCCGCGCCCTCGCCGCGCGCGGCCACGAGACGCGAGCCATGGTGCACCGCACGGCAGCCGAACCACCACCCCTGCCGGAGGGAGTGCGCGGGGTCGTCGCGGACTACGGCGATCCGGCGAGTCTCGATGCGGCGTTGCGCGGTGTGCAGCGGCTGTTTCTGGTCTGCCCCAACGGCCCCGACCAGGTCGCCCATGAGCTGGGCCTGATCGACGCGGCGGTCCGCGCCGGCGTCGAGCGCATCGTGAAGGTCTCTGCACGGGGAGCCGACCCGGCATCGCCGGTCGCCTTCTGGCAATGGCACGCGGCGATCGAGAATCACTTGTGGGCCAGTGGTATTCCATCGGTCGCGCTACGGCCTGGCTTCTCGATGGCCAACGTCCTCGGCCACGCCGACGACGCCCGCACCCAGGGCATCGTCGTCGCGCCCGAGGCGAACGCTCCCATCGCGATGATCGACCCCGACGACGTCGCACATGTCGCCGCAGACCTCCTGACCCGGGACACCCTCGTCGACGAGCGCGGGATCCTCGAGTTGACCGGACCCGAGACGGTGACCCTTCGCCGACATCGCCGCAGAGCTGACCAGCCTCACCGGGCGGCCGATCGCCTACGTGTCCGTCACCGACGCGCAGACCAGGGACTACCTCGGCGGCCGCGGCGTCCCACCGTTCGTGATCGAGCAGATCCTCGCGGTCTTCGCCCACCTCCGGGCGGGGGGTCAGGCCAGCATCACGCCCGCGGTGACGAACCTCCTGGGTCGGCCGGCGAGGACGCTGCGCGAGTTCCTGAATGCCCATGCGAAGGCGTTCACCACGGTGCCGGAGCCCACGGTGCCGGAGCCCACGCTGGAGTCGGCGCGCTGACCAAACGCAGATGCGCGGAGTTGGCCGGTCGCGGCCAGGAAATTCGTTGGTCTCCGCGGCACTTCTCGGTCACAGTGAATGGCTGTGATCACTGTCCGCGGCCTAGTCCGCTCCTTCGAGGTGACCGAATGCGACGGCGGTCTGTCCGGCGCTCTGCGTTCGGTGCTTCGTCGTCGGCACCGCACGATCACGGCCGTGGACGAGGTGAGCCTGCAGGTCGGGCCCGGCACCGTCCTCGGTCTGCTCGGCCCGAACGGGTCCGGCAAGACGACGACCCTCAAATGCGATGCGGGGCTGCTGACTCCGACGAGTGGCACCGTCGATGTCCTCGGATTCACCCCGAGCCGGCGCGAGACTGCGTTCTTGCGCCGGCTCGGCTTCGTCATGGGTCAGCGGTGGCAGCTGCATCCGGACCTTCCCGTGGCCGAATCCTTCGTACTCCACCGGGTGATCTATGACCTCGACCGGCGCGAATTCGACCGCACGAGAGCCGAACTCGTCGAACTGCTCGGGGTCGCCGAGCTCGGCAGCCAGCCGGCCCGGCAACTCAGTCTCGGCCAGCGGATGCGCTGCGAGTTCGTCGCCGCGCTGCTCCACCGGCCACCCGTCCTGCTGCTGGACGAACCCACGTTGGGCCTGGACTTCGACGCCCAACGCGTCATCCGCGAGTTCGTGCGACGCTACGTCCACGAGACCGGTGCCGCAGCCATCCTCACCTCGCACTACCTCGCCGACATCGAGGCCCTCGCCGATCAGGTGGCGACCATCAGCCGCGGCCGGCTGACGTTCACCGGCTCGCTGCGCGAGCTGCAGGCGCTGGCGGGGGATCGCAAACACCTCACGGCCCAGCTGGACCGTCCCCTGGATCGTGCCGTCCTGGAAGCGATTGGCCGGGTGGTCGCGCACACCACGGCCACCGTGACAATCGAGGTGCCCCGGGCTCGGGCCGGCGCGGCGCTGGCAGCCCTGGAGTCACGCGACGACGTGGCGGACGTCTCCCTGGCTGACCCTCCGCTGGAGGACACCCTGACCGTCCTCTACGCCGATGCCCCGGCGGGATCCCTCGCGCCGGCCGCGGCCGACATCGGTGGCGCTTCCGGAGCGGCGAGCCGGTGACCACCCTCCCGCTGCTCGGTCGCCGAACCAGTCGGCTGGCCCGCACGTATGCCGCGCTGCTGCGCGTCGAGGCGCAGGCGGCCTCGGCATACCGCTGGGAGTTGGTGCTGTCGGCGTTCGCGTGGATCGTGCCGCTGGCGTTCCTGGCCTTGTGGAGTTCGGCGGCCGCGGACGGCCCGGCCGGCGGTATCACGCGCACCCAGTTCGCGACCTACTACTGCCTGCTGTTGTTCACCACGAGCCTGCAGGTGACCATGCCCGTCATCTTCGAATTCGGGTGGCAGGTCTACTCCGGTCAACTGTCGGCGCAACTGCTGCGGCCGGTGCACCCGATGCACCAGATCGTCGCGCGCGCAGCCGCCGCCAAACTCTACGGACTGCCCCCGATGTTGCTCGTCGTGCCGATCGCCTTGTGGCTGACCGGGGCTCGCGTGCAGACCGGGCCCGACGACTGGCTCCTGGCGGCGATCGTCAGCCTGCTCGGGACGGCGGCTCTCGTCCACCTCGCGGCGATGTCGGCGGCGATCGCCTTCTGGATGACCAAGGCCCAAGGTGTCCAAGGCCTGCTCCTCGGCGTCGAATGGGTCATCGGCGGCCTGGTCGCGCCCGTCGCACTCCTTCCCGGTCTGCTCCCGGATATCGCTGTGCACCAACCACTCTGGTTCGCCAACGGCGCAGCCCCCGAGATCCTCAGCGGGATCGGAGACCGCGGCTGGTGGCTCGCGGGGGAGGCGCTCGTGTGGCTCGTCTCTCTCCACGCGGCATACCGGCTGATCTGGCGCGCCGGTCTGCGCCGGTATGAGGCGGTGGGCACGTGGGCGAACTGCTGCGCACGATCCGCGCTCTCGCCCACTGCTGGCGCGCGGAGTTCAGCGCCGCGTCCGAGTACCGGGCGGACCTGATCAGCGGCACCTTCGTCTCGGCCATCTGGCTGGCCGTGTCGGTGGCCCCACTGCTCGTCGTCTCCACGCACACGAGTGCCGCCGGTTGGACCCGGCCGCGGCTGCTGCTGCTGTCGGCGGTCTGGTATCTGCTGGACGCCGTCGTGTGGATGATCATCGGCAACAACAGCGCCCGCCTCGACGAGCGGGTCCGCGACGGATCCCTTGATGCCGTTCTGCTGCAACCGGTCAACTCGCTGCTGATGTGTTCGCTCCGGCACCTTTATGTCCAGGACGTGCCCAAGGTCGCCCTGGCGATCCTGCTCGGCGGGTATGCCGTGGCCAGCGGCGGTGGACCGGCCACGATCGTCTCGGGTATGGCCGCGCTGGTCACCATCGCGTGTGCCTGCGTCCTGATGTGGGCCGCGGGAGTCCTCTCCAGCTACAAGTCGCTGTCGGCTGTCCGCTTCGACGGCTGGCGGGTCATGACCGGGGTGCACGACCTCGCCCGCATCCCCACCCCGCTCTACGGGACCACGCTGCACCTCCTGTTGACCGTCGTGCTCCCGGTGAGCTTCCTGACCACCGTTCCGGCGCAAGTGTTCTTTGGCGACATCCCGCTGTGGTGGGCGGGACTCTCGCTCGCACTCGCCACCGCCGTGGTCAGCCTGACGGCGGGGCTGTGGCGCCGCGAACTGCGCCGCTACACCGGAGCCATGAGCTGACCTTGGCGCCACAGCCCCGTCCCGGATGTGAATTCTCCAACTCGGCGCTGACCACTTCGTTCGCCACCTGCCGAATAATGGCGAGACCCGGAGCCCTGTCCCGGTCGGGGGATCGCGACTCCGCCTGAGGTAAGGCCGGAAGTGGTCGCATCCGGCCGAGATGTCCGAAAGCCGACCGCGTCACCGGATCCTCGGGCACTCTGATGGTCATGGATGGGCCACCTGAGCCCTCACAGGCGTGATACGACGCGGACGTTCGTCTGATCATCGACGGCCGCAAGGTACTGCTCGTCGGTGGCATGGCGACGAGTTGGACGGCAACCGTCGACCGGATGCGACGGCTCGGAGCGACCGACGTCGCCGTCCTGGCGAGCGAAGGGCTCGGTGCGCAAGATCGGGCGCTGTGTGGTGGTGCACGACACAGGGCTGGCACGGGGGAGCGTCGCTGACCGAGTGGGTCCGCACTCCGGAGGAGGCGACCGTGGCGCAGGCTGCCCTCGACGGCCACTGCCGATCGGTTCGCGTCATGCCATTCCTCGAAGGCATCCCGTGTTCGATCCACGGCATCGTGTGCGCGGACGGGGTTGCTGCCCTGCGGCCGGTCGAGATGGTAGTCCTCAGACGAGGCCGCACGTTCGTCTACTGCGGGGCGGGAACCTTCTGGGATCCGGCGCCCGAACTCCGCGAGGAGATGCGGAATGCCGCCCGCCGAGTCGGGGTGAGTTGGCATCGGAGGTCGGATTCCGTGGTGTGTTCACCGTCGACGGTGTCGCGACACGAGATGGGTTCCGCCCCACCGAGCTCAATCCACGAGCCGGTGGTGGTCTGATGACGATGGCGCGCGGAATCGACAACTTCGCACTCTTCGAGCTGCTCGATCTCATCGTTGCCGGACTCGCGATCTCACGGACGGCGGCGCAGCTCGAGGTGAAGCTGCTGGCGGCAGCGGACAGCACACGACACGGGGGGACCTGGACGGTCGAACCCACGCTCGAGACCGAGTTCCCAGGACGCGCCTCTGGTCCGACGGAGCAACGTGGAGCCCCGAACCCGGCTCCTTCCCGTCCGGCGTCGCGGACGGCGGCAATGGGCTCATCCGGTGTCAGTTGCAGGACTGGCCGACCGGACCGAGCATCGCCCCGGCAGCGCCGGCCTTCTGGGACTGGGCCGATCACACACACGGCACGCGCGCCGCATTGCTCACCGGTGGCCGCCT
This sequence comes from Nostocoides sp., assembly GCF_037045025.1. GTDB lineage: Bacteria > Actinomycetota > Actinomycetes > Actinomycetales > Dermatophilaceae > Nostocoides_A. Next base: position 358,522 of record NZ_JBAOHM010000003.1, read on the forward strand.
CGAGGTCGTCGATCCCGGGGAGTCGCAGGACATCGGGATCGACTGGCAGGACCCGCGGGCGCTGACCGACACCGGTGACCGGGAGGCCACCGAGGCGTGGACCTGGGCCGGTCCGGCTCGTTCGGTCACCGGCCGCACCTGGGGCGGTTGCGTCGAGGTCCTGCAATGGCTACTCACCGCTGGGCGCTTCCCGTTCGACGCCGCTGTCCTGGACGGCGGCGTGCTGCTGCTGGAGAGCTCGGAGGAGATGATCCCGGCACGTGAGTTCGGCTTCATCGTCCGGTCCCTCGGCGAGCGCGCCTTCCTCGCGGCCGTCGATGCCGTGGTCTCGCCGGTCCCCCGACCTCGGATCACGACACGCGCCCGTCACCGGATGAACGCCGGGCGAAGCGAGATGCCCAGCGCGACAGCGTGATCGAGATCGTCGCGGCCTCCAACCCCGACGCCGTGGTCGTTGTCGGACCGCCGTTCGGCCACACCAGCCCGCAGTGGATCCTTCCCTTCGGAGGAACGATGACCGTCGACGGCCAGGACCAGCGGTTGTACGCCGACTACTGACCGGTAGGTCTGTCGGTTGGCACCGTATGTGGTGCCAACCCGAGGACCGTAGCCAAGCCCGTTCACCCGGCCCGTGACCATCAGGTAGCCCCAGCCCATCGCCGCCTCGTCGAGATGGCGGTCGCCGAGGCTTGCCAGGGTGTCATCAAGCTCCGCGGCGCTCTCGGGTTGGTCGGCCAGGGCGCGATAGACAACGATGGTCGGCCCGTAGTTGGCCTTGAAGAAGTCCCGGAACATCGCGCCGGTCGAGAAGGCGGTCACCGGGTAGTCGCGCCGCATCATCGTCAGGTCCGACACGCGCGCCCCGAACAGCGTGCTGACGTGCTCCTCAGCGCCCCACAGCGGCGGCGGCTGGCTGCCCGCCGGGGTGGGCGGCGCGTAGGGCTTCAGGGCCTCGAACATCTGGCCGATGAAGCCCTTGGGCGTCCAGTTGGCCATGGTGATCGTGCCGCCCGGGCGGCATACGCGGAGCAGCTCGTCGGCCACTACCTGGTGATGGGGCGCGAACATCGCTCCGACACAAGAGATGACGGCGTCGAACTGCCCGTCCGGGAAGGGCAACGCCTCGGCGTCGCCAGCAACGCACTCGACGGCCAGCGCCGCGTCCGCGGCCCGGCGGGCGCACTCGGCAAGGAGCGCATCGCTCAGGTCCATGCCGGTCACGCTCGCGCCTCGGCGCGCCGCCGGGAGGGTGGCATTCCCCGTGCCGCAGGCGATGTCGAGGACCCGGTCGCCGGGGTTGATTCGGGCGGCGTCGACGAGGTGCTCTCCGAGGAGCGGTATGACCGTGTCGGCCACGGTGGCGTAGTCGCCCAAGCCCCACATCGCGCGGTGCCGGGTCTTTAGGTCGTCAAGCTCGAGCGCGAATCTGCTATCCATCCCGCAACGGTTCCCGGCGGGCCGCCCCGAGGACCAGTACAGACCCTGGACTAGGCCGGTACAGTTCCGCGACCCATCATGGGCAGATGACCACAACCGAGCCAACGGATCACGCGCCGGCCGCCCGCGACGACACCGGCAGCAGCGCGGCGGGTGCCTTCGGTCAGTACTGCCCGATCTCCCGCGCGCTAGAGGTCCTCGGCACCCGGTGGTCGCTCCTCATCGTGCGCGACATGATCTGTGGGACAACGCGATTCAACGACCTAGCCCGCGGGCTCCCGGGGCTTTCGCGGACGCTGCTCGCGCAGCGGCTGCGTCAGCTAGAACGCGCCGGGATCATCGACCACGTCAGGGCGGAATACGTCCTCACGACCGCCGGCCGCGACCTGGAGCCGCTCGTGTTCGCTCTGGGTGCCTGGGGAGCCCGGTGGGCCTTCGAGGATCCCCGCCCGGATGAACTCGATCCGGAGCTGCTCGTGTGGTGGATGCACGGCCGCGTCGATACCACCCGCTTCCCCGGCCTGCGGCATGTGTTACGGGTCGAGTTCACCGACGACCGGCGCGTTTATTGGATCGTCATCGAACGCGGCAGCGCGTCGGTGTGCCCGAGCGATCCGGGGTATGCCGTGAACCTCACCATCCGCGCCTCAGTCAGCGACCTCTACCGCGTCTGGCTCGGGCGCCTCGGGATGATGGCCGCCGTCCGTCAAGGTCTGGTGAGCCTGACGGGGGAGCGGGCCTGGACCAGGTCGGCGCACGAGATCCTGCAGCTCAGTCCCGCGGCACCGCCGGTCATGGCCGCCAACGAGCCCTAAAACCGTGCCCTAACCGTCAGCCGTTGCCCTCTGCCAGGTGGAGCGGACGTGGCCGAAGGAGTCCGCCATGGCGATCGAGCGTCTCCGAGCGTGCTCCTGCCCATCGCCGACAACGAGCGCCCCCAGAAGACGACCTTGCGGAAGAGGTAGCGCGCGACCTCGTCGGGCGTCAGCAGTGCGTGGACCAGCTGGCGGCGAGGAACCGAGGGAGCCCGCCGCGCACCAGGCCGAGACCACGGTGAAGACGGCGACGCCCGCGACGTAGACGGCGGTGGCCTGGAGGAGGGCCAGCATGGCCCCCAGGGACGTCACCACGAGAACCGTCCGCCCGGCAACCCATCCGGGGCGCGGCGGCAGCATCGACCCCGAACTCGTCCGGGCCGCCGGCGGCCGCCGCTGCGGGCGTATTGGCCGCCCGAAGCCAACTCGTCGAGGCGATCGGGGGCAGTAAAGTGGGCTCATTCGCATCAGACTGCCTGCATGAGGATGCTGTTTTTTCTGCATGCGTACGACGGTCGAGCTGGACCCCGATACCGCGAAGGCCGTGGAACGGATGCGCCGCGAGGAGGGCAAGGGGGTCAGTGAGGCCGTCAACGAACTCATGCGTCGCGGCATGCTCACCGAGAATGACCGCCCGCCCTTCGTCCAGCGGACCCGGTCCCTGGGGATCAGCATCGGCGTGTCGAACGTCGCCGACGCCCTCGACTACCTCGAGGGACCCGCGCGCTCCGCAACCCGTTGAGTCCCCGCGAGGCGTGGAGCCATGTCGAGGATTGGCTGGGCGCCCCCGCGAGCTGGGTGCCAGCGCCGGGACCAGGCCATCGAACTCTGCTCGGAGGCCTCCTCATCGACCTTGACCTGCGTGCCGGACTGGTCAGTGATGCCGCGCTCGCGGCCATCTGCCTCGAACACGGCCTGGCCATGGTCAGCGCCGACAGCGACTTCGCCCGGTTTCCCGGTCTCCGGCGCCTCAACCCCCTGACGGGACGATCGTCGGACGCGTGACCGCGTCATGCCGACCTGGTGATCCGATTAGCGACCCGCCAACTCGGCGAAGGCGGCCGGAGGGGCCGGCGTGGGCAGCGCGCCCACCTGCCACAGGGCCTGCAATTCGTCGCGCACCCCCCAATGCTCGACGAGCATCCCGTCCTGTTCGCGGTAGAGGTGCATGGTGGGCATCGCATACGGCTTGCCGGTCGCCGGGAAGCCGAGGTGGCCGCTGTTGTCGACTCCGTGCGCGGTCGCGTGGATGGCGACGTAGTCACCCTCGGCGACGACCCGGTGGACCTCGTAGCGCAGCTGCAGCACGTGGTGGAGGAAGGTGAAGGTCTGGGCGTAGGCCGTCCGGCCGGTCGGCATCCACGGCGGTACGCCGTGGTCGACGAAGTCCTCGCTGACGAGGTGGTCGAGTCGGTCGGTGTCACCCGATTGGAGGACATCGAGGACCGCCATGGCGAGTTCTTGTGCAGTAGTCATGAATCTGGTTCTCCTGGATGAGTGTTGGCTAAGACAACCACGGTCGCGCGAGCCTGGTGCCCGCGGCAAGGTTGTTGGAACGCTTCGCCCTTTCGTTCCACTCGGGCCAGGTCACGGCCGAGCCGTAGTGTGGTCGTATGGCCGTCCCGACGCCCGACCCGCGGTTGGCCGAGACGCGCCGCCGGGTGCTCACCGCAGCCCGGGGACTCTTCCTCCAGCGGGGGTAAGACGGCGTCAGCGTGGCGTCGATCGCGCGGCACGCGCGGGTCAGTGTTCAGACGGTCTACAACGCCGTCGGACGGAAACCGGCGTTGCTCAAGGGGGTGTGGGACATCACGCTGGCGGGTGACTTCGAGCCGGTGCCGATGCTCGATCGCCACCTCGCCACCTCGGTGTGGGAGGCGCCGGACGGCCGCGAGGCGCTGCGCCGGTATGCCCGGATGGGCCGCGTGATCTACGCCCGCGTCGCCCCGGTGGTCCCGGTGTTGCTCGCTGCCGCCGGCAATCCCGACGTTCGTCCGGTCTGGGCCGCCGTCGACGCCGAACACGCCGCGGGCACGAACGCGGTGGCGCGCAGCCTGGCCGAGAAGTACGGGCTCCGGGACGGACTCTCGGCGGCCGAAGCCGCGGACATCCTGTGGACCCTGACGTCTCCGGACGTCGCTGATCGCCTCGTCCGGCGCCGCGGCTGGTCGCTCGAACGGTATGAGGGGTGGCTCGGAAATGCGATGGCGGACAGCCTGATCGGTGATCGGGCTACATCGACGACGTGACGTTGGTGGCAGGGTTCTCCGCCGCACTCAACAGACGCACGTTGCCAGGCCGCGCGCGCCAAGGGGCGCCACGGGAGTAGGTGTACTTCGCGTCGAAGCACGCCACGAAGGCGTCGGACATGACGAGGTCGGCCAGCGTCAGCGCCCTGGCGGCCCTGACGCGGTTGTAGCCCTTGGCCGTCACCGTTCCGGAGTGCCTCATTGAGTTGGGCTCGGCGGGTCGTTGGATCCGGTCGAAAGCACCGATTTCGCCATTCCGCCACGGAGCACACCGGACGTGCCTACCGTGAGGTGTATGGATGATGATCAGACCACCACGCTGGCGGCCATCGAATCGGCCGTGGACGACGGCAAGGCCGTCGTCTGGGAGATGGCGCCACCATCGTCGCCATGATGCTCGACACCCTGAACCAGGGCCGTTCGGCCACCTTCTACGTTGACCCGGCGCTCGCCGAGCGCATCATGCGGATCTACTGGACGCCGCGCCGGATCCAGGAGATCGGCATGGAATTGGTCTCCGAGGAGGTCCGCCGGCGGATCGAGTCCGAGCTGGCGTCCCCGACATGGGGCCGTGGTATTCCAACACGAAGATGCCGAACGGCACGTTGAGCTACGGCTGTTGCAGCGGCCCGGGCATCATCACCGCCTGATGTGACCTGCGCACCTCTACCGTGGACTGGATGACGTCGCCGGCGCAGGTGGAGGCCTCGCAGCGAGTGCGCTTCGCGACCTCCAGCGACGGGGTGCGGATCGCGTATGCCGTGCTCGGTGCCGGACCTCCGGTAGTCCTCGACGCGTGCTGGCTCAGTCACCTGGAGTTCGACTGGCGCAGTCCGGTATGGCGGCACTATCTCCTCGAGTTGGGCAAAGTGGCCACGGTGGTCCGCTTCGACGAACGCGGGCACGGACTCTCCGACCGAGCGGTCACCGATTTCTCCCTCGAAAGGCGGGTCGATGACCTGGCCGCTGTCATCGACGACGCCGGTCTGGACCGGTTCGCGCTCATCGCGATGGCGCAGGGCGGCCCGGTGGCCTTGCACTACATCCACGCCCATCCCGGCCGGGTCACTCGGTTGGTGTGCGCCAGCACGTATGCCGGTGTGGCACAAGAGATCACGCAGGACGACCGGGACCTCGAGGCGGCCTTCGAGGCGATGATCCGGGCCGGCTGGGACCGCAGTGACCCGCTCTTCCGGCGGGTCTTCACGACGATGATGATCCCCGACGCGACCGAGGAGCAGATGGCCTGGCTCGACGATCTGCATCGGCGCGCGGTGTCGGCGCGGACGGCATACGCCGCCCGGCGGGAGCGGAACGAGGCCGAGGCGGGCCACCTGCTGGCGGAGATCGACGTGCCGACCCTGGTCATCCACTCGAGGCACGAGCGGATGAACGCGTTCGACAAGGGCCGGGCGCTCGCCGCCGGCATACCAGGCGCGCGGCTGGTCGCGCTGGAGAGCAACAACCACATCCTGCTCGAGGACGAACCGGCGTGGCCGGTGTTCGTGCGCGAGGTGACCGAGTTCCTCGGCCTCGACGGCCTTGGGAGCGCAGACCCCGTTGTGGCAGAAGCGCTCACACCACGAGAACTGGACGTCCTGCGGCGGGCCGCTCAGGGTCAGTCGAACCCCGAAATCGCCGACGCACTTCACCTCAGCGTCCGCACCGTGGAGCGGAACCTGCAGTCCGTCTACGCGAAACTCGGCCTGTCCGGACCGGCCGCGCGCGCCGGCTCGGTTGCCTGGCTGTTGACCAGTCCGGCGACTACGCGCCGGCCGACACCAGAGGGCCAGCGGGCCACCGGAGTTGAGTGACGGCACTCTCGTCACCTGCCTGCGGCGCGATTAGCCTCGAGAGCATTCCCGGCGCCGGCCGGGCGGCGAAAGGAAACGATCATGGGCAAGGCAGCCATCAGTCTCTCCACCGGACTCGAGGACCCGGAGAAGGTGACCGTCGCGTTCCTCGTGGCCGTGGGGGCGGCTGAGTCGGGGCGGCCGACGATCATGTTCCTCACCAAGGAGGCGGTCCGCCTGGCCGTGCCGGGCGTGGCCCGCGCCGTCGGCCTGCGAGGGGTGCCCGCCGCTGGACAACCTCATGCAGCGGTACGCCGCGGCGGGCGGCACGATGATCGCTTGCGGGATCTGTGTGGACGCCAAGGGAATCGACGCCGGCAACCTCGTCGACAACGCGACCAAGGCCGGCTCGGTCCAGTTGTGGGAGTGGATCGGGGACGAGGGCGCGACGACCTTCAGCTACTGAGGTCGATCGCTCAGTCCAGTGCGTGCGCCTGCTGCAAGGCCTTCGCGCCGACACCGTGCAGGGCGAGCAACTCCTCGTCGGTTCGTTCGCGCAACTGCGCGAGGGTCCGGATACCGGCGCCCGCCAGCGCGCGGCGAGCCCGGGCCGCGAGATCCTCGAAAGGATCTACCGGCTCACCGAAGTGTTGCGCCACAAGCCTTTTGGGCGCCTTTGCCGCCCACGCGTCGGTGATCACCTCGACGAGGTCGTCGCGATCGAACTCGCCAAGGCGAGAGAGCTGAACCAGCACGGCGGCGTACGTGCGGAAATGGTCGATGTCGAAGAAGGATCCGCCGCTGCCCAGCAGGGCGGCCTTGGCCTCCATATCCGGCGTGTGCACGACCAGCAGGTCGGTGTACAACTCCCCGGACTCCGGATCGATCGCCGTCTTGTGCGGCGCGTGGTAGAGCAGGAAGCCCTTGCCCCCGACCTTCCGCGTCGGCCGGTCGCCCCACGAGATTCCCAACTCGGTCCCGGGCAAGCCGGCGGCGATCGCATCGACATCCGCCGGCGTCGCCTTGGTCTTCGCCATGACGTTCACGCTATCCGGGAGTCGGTCCCCACCCACCCCGGCCGGATAACGCGGGTTAAGCCAAAGTAGAGCCGGGGTTAAAGGCGGGGTAAGCGAGGTGTAAGCGAGTCCTCTTAGCCTGACGCGCGAACGGCATCACCCCTGCCGGTCGGGATCTCGCAGGGCCATCATGTTCCGTCGGCTGCGTCTGCTGCTCATCATCGTTTCCAGTCTCCTGCTGGCCGTCCCGACGGCCACGTCGAGCAGCGCGTTGGCACCAGCACGAATGGCCCCCGGGATCACCCAGGCGGCCCCCGTGGTCCGGATCACCACGTCTAGTCCGTTGCCGCGCGCCAAGGTCGTCGTCCCCTACACCAAGGCACTCGTCGCCACCGGCGTTGGCCCGTACTCGTGGTCCATCACCTCGGGGGCGCCGCCTGCCGGGCTGGTCCTGACCACCAAGGGGGTGCTCTCCGGAACGCCCACGGCGGGCACGTCGGCGACCTTCACCGTCAAGGTGGTCGGGGCGGGCGGTGCGAGCGCGAGCAAGCCGTTCACGCTGGCCGTCGACACCCTATGGGTCGCCACCCCGGCACTCCCCGCCGGTCAGGTCGGCAAGCCGTATGCCGTCACCTTGGTGCCCGGATGCACCGGCCCGTTCACATGGTCGCTGGTGGCGGGATCCGGCACCCTCCCCCCCGGGGCTCAGCCTGAACGGCGCGAGCGGCATCCTGTCGGGGACCCCGACCGCCGCCGGGACCAAGTCGTTCAAGCTAAAACCCGTTGGTGCGGGAGGCAAGAGCGTCACGAAGCAGTTCTCCGTCAAGGTCTCCGCGGCCGGAGCCTTCGCGATCACGACCACCAGCCTGGCTGCCGCGACGGTCGGTTCGGCGTACAGCGCGACGCTCGCGGCCACGGGCACCGGCGCGACCACGTGGACGCTGTCCGCCGGCAAACCGCCCGGCCCCGTCCTCGCCAGGACGACCGGCGTGATCAGCGGCACCCCGACGACCCAGGCCAGCGCCTTCTTCACCGTCAAGCTCGTCCGGGGCGGCGCCACCACGACCCAACCGCTCTCGATCACCGTCGCCCCCGGCGCGGGTGCGGTGACCATCACGACGACCAGCCTGCCCAGCGGGACGGTGGGCAGGGCATAGGGCACGACCCTGGCAGCGACCGGTCCCGGGCCGATCACCTGGGCGCTCGAAAGTGGTTCCCTCCCAGCGGGTCTCGACCTGGATAGCGGCACCGGGGCGATTACCGGCACGCCGACGGCGGCCGGCACGGCAAGCTTCACCGTCCGCGCGACCGGCGCCGGTGGCGCCAGCGCCACCACGGCATTGTCGATGACCGTGGCCCCCGCGGGAGCGGCGTGACCATCACGACGACGAGCCTGCCGAATGGGACGGTGGGCACGGCATACAGCACGACCCTGACGGCGACCGGGTCGGCCCGTTCACCTGGGCGCTCGACGCCGGCTCCCTGCCGGCGGGTCTCGCTCTGGCCCCGGCCACCGGGATCATCTCCGGCACCCCGAGCGTGCAGGGCACCTCGAACTTCACGGTCCGGGTCACCGGCGCCGGTGGGGCCGGCGCGACCAAAGCCCTGGCGATCACCGTGACCGCCTCCGCGTCGGCCGAGGACTGGGCGCACCCGATGCACGATGCCGGTCACTCCCGCTGGGCGCCGCAGGAGAACGTGATCACCCCGGCCACCGCAGCCACTGTCCGCGAGGAATGGTCGAGCGCTGAAGGGCTGAGTGCCATCCCCGGCAACCGGCTCTACGTGGCCGGCCGCAACCCGCAGAACCCTGACGAACGCGGCCTGGCGGTCCACGATCTGACCACCGGTTCCCTGCTGTCGCAACGATCCACCGCACAAGACGAGTGCTCCTAGGATCCCCGCGCGGTCATCGTCACCGCGACCGTCGTGATCGTCAACTGCTACGACAACCTTCGCGCGCTGGCGCGCACGGGGGCGCACGAGCTGAGCTGGCAGACCAGCGATGTCGACCCGGGGACCAATCGCACCGGAATCTCCGTCAGCGGGGACACGCTGCTGGAGTGGTCCCAATCCGAGAGCGTCACCGCGCGCCGGATCACGGATGGCCAGCGGCTGTGGCAGGTCCTGAATCCAAGCGGTGCCGGCACCGTCCGCGATGTCGTCGTCAGCGGCAGCACGGCCGTCGTCCTCTACGATGACCGGCTGCGCGGCCTCAACCTCGCGACGGGTGCCCAGACGTGGGTTGTCTCGGGGATGGTGGCCGGGACGATCGTGGCCTCAGCGGACGGCTGGGTCTATGCGAACAAGGACCTGGGAGTGGCGCTACAACGCGGCAACGGGTGCCCTCGGGTGGGCCGTGCGTCCATCGACCGACATCTAAGGCATCGCCGGCGTGGACGCGGACACGGTGTACGTGTGGCGCGCGGTCGTCGACTTCGGCCCGCCGTCGCCGTCCATCCTCCAGGCGCTGCGGCCCGGGGACGGGTCGATAAAATGGACGTATGACGTGCCGAGCCGGCTCAGCAGCATCGTCAGCGGTGGCGGCGGCTTCGCCAGCACCGGCGGCGGGGTCATCTGGCTGACCTCGACCGAGATCTACTCGCAGGGACGCGGCAGCGACCTGATCGCGTTGAACCGGGCGTCCGGCGCGCTACTGAAGCGGATCTCGTTCACCGACAACATCTATGGCATGCAGCCCGCCTTCGGCAACGGCAAGGTCGTCATCGAACAAGGGGGCAGCTTCGCCGGCCCGTCGCCGCGGATCACCCGGGTGTTCGGCCTCGGCCCGGTGCTTCCGACGATCGATACCAAAGTCGTGGCGACGGCCCGCCCCGGCCAGGCGTATTCCGCCGCGCTCGCCGCATCTGGGGGCACGGGGCCGTACACCTGGAGCATGACGGAGGGCACCCTGCCCGCCGGCCTGACCCTGTCGAGTGGCGGGACGATCACGGGCACGCCGACCGCCGCGGGGACGCAGTGGGTCACCGTCCGGGTCGCCGATTCCCGCGGCGCTAGCCGCACGCGGGCGCTGGCCGTGGCGGTCGTCGGGGTCGGCACGCCGAGCTGGCCGACACCGCTCGGCGGGCCGGACGGCAACCCGTTCGAGCCGGCCGAAACCTCGATCGGCCTCGGCACCGCCTCCCAGTTGGCCCTGCGCTACTACTTCGCGAAGCCCCCGCCCCGCATGCGTACTGGTATCCCTACGCCTCGCCGGTGGTCTCCGGGAACCGGCTGTATGCCGTCCGGCAGGACGGCACGATCGGAGCCTGGGACACGAGCGGATCGAGCACCAACCGCCAGCCGCTGTGGACCCGGGCGGCCGATCCGGCGAACCCGGCGAATGTCTTCACCACGGCGGTGTCGCTCGGCAACGGCGTGCTGTATGCCCAGGACAACGACAGTCACATTGTCGCGGTGCGGGCCAGCGATGGTGTCATTCTCTGGCGCTCCGCGGATCTCGGGACCGGGAGCACGGAGGCGCCGATCCCGATGGGCTCGCGGGTCATCGTGGCGGCCGACTACTCCGTGCTCGTCCTCGACGCGGCCACCGGGGCGACGCTCTGGTCCCAGCCCGCGATGTTCCCGGACGTCGCCGCGGATGAAACCCGGGTGTATGTCCGCTCGACGTGCCGCACCCGGGCCTTCGACCTCGCCACCGGGGCCGTGGCGTGGGAGCGCACGGTCTTCCCGGACGACAGCCCCACGACCTGTGGTGACACCATGGCGAATGACCCGTTGCCGATCATCGACGGTGACACCCTCTACGTGCGCTCGCTCAACGGCGTGGCAGCCCTCGACCCGGCCGACGGCACGGTGCGCTGGAGCGCGAGGATCATCCACTGTGTCGGGATGGTGGTGAGCGCGGGCACCGTGATCACGATGGGGACGGCGGACAACGTCAACGGGCAAATGCGGGCCCTCGACGCCCGAACCGGATCCGAACTCTGGCGCGCACAGACCGACTGGGCGCACTGGAGCGCCTCGGCGGGAGATCTGATCCTGATTGCCAACGCGGGCATGAAGACGCTGAAGGGGTATGACCGCACGACCGGTGAACTGGTCTGGAACGGCGGTCAGGTCTCGACCGGGACCTCACGGGCGGACCCACCATCGCGGGCGGCCGGATCTACATGGCGACCCGCGCGGACGGCATCCGCGTCTACGGGCCACTGGTGTAGGAACATGGTCCCGCGGTGCCCGCCCCTCCGGGGCACCGCGGGGAGACGAGGAAGTAGTCGCCTCAGCGAACCCCGCCGACGTGGGATACGAACGCGATCACATCGTCGGCGACGAGTTGCGGTTCCTCCAGGGCGGCCCAGTGGCCACCGCGAGGCATCACGGTGTAGCGCTGGACGTCGAAGAAGCGCTCGGCGAACTCACGCGGCGGCGTGCCGATGTCCTGAGGGAAGAGGGCGAAGGCAGTGGGAACCTCGATCCGCGCCGGCGCCCACTCGCCAGAGCCCGCGTCGCCTCCGGCGCCCCAGGCGTCGGATTCCCCTGCGCCGGGTTCCCATTCACCGGCTTCCCAGCCACTCGCCGGGGAGTCGCCGGTCTGCCACTCGCCCGACGTAGCAGCATCCTCGTTGCCCCAGTCGGCGGAGCCTTCCGACTCGGCGTCCCAGGACGACGTGTCCCAGGTGCTGGCGGGCTCGGAGTACAGCCGCACCGAGGAGCGGAAGGAGTCGGTCAGCCACATGGTTGCCACGCACCGCACGATGTCCTCATCGCGCACGTTCGCGCCCGACCAGGCGTCGTACTTCTCGGCGATCCACGCCAACAAGCCGGCGGGCGAGTCGGCGAAGGCCGCGGCCAGGGTGTCCGCCTGGTGCGTGTGCGCCGAGACGTATGCCGCGCTTTGACCCCACTGATCGAGGTGGGTCAAGTAGGCGCGCTCAGCCTCGCTCGCCGTGCCGCGGTCGACGAAGAAGGCCCGGTCGAACGGCGGCTGCAATAGGTGCAGCGCGGCGACCGCGTCGGGGTGGGCGGCGGCTAGCGCCGCCCCGACCATGGCGCCCCAGTCGGTGCCGTGCACGGCATACGAGGTGTAGCCCAGCCCGGTTACGAGGGTGTGGACGTCCTCGGCCACCAGACCGGGGGATAGCTCCCCCGAGGGTTCGTCACTGAGCCCGAAGCCGGCGGCGGTTGGTGCGACGACGTCGTGGCCGGCGGCGACCAGCAGGGGGATCAGGTGGCGGAACTGCCAGGGCGTGTCCGGCCATCCGTGCAGTAGCACGATCGGCAGGCCATCGCCCTCGGCGCGCAGGTGCAGGTAGTGCAGTCGGCGACCGTCGGCGGTGGCGGTCAGGCTCGAGCCGAGCCCGGCATACTCGGCCTCGACGGCCCGGTAGTCCAGGTCCCGCCACACCTCGATGAGGGCGGCCACGCGCTCGGCGCTGATCCCCTCTAACGGTGTGGCAGAAGGCTTTTGGCGACGCACACGGTTGAGGCGGGCGGCCAGGTCATCGAGGTCCTGCTGGGCGGTGGGGTCCGGTGTCGTGGTGGTCATGATCGTCCTTCTTGCGGTGGTTGGTGTGTCTCAACTCTGCCCGCGGGTGCCGACACCGGTATTGAAGATTCCGGCCCTCCTGCTCCCAAGCCGCAGAGACGAAGTGCGATCAGGGGCGGCTGGCGAATGGGTCGATCTCTTCGGCCAGGATGCGTGCCGGCGTCAGGCCGCTGATGTCGCGGAAGGCGCGGGTCATGTGTGCCTGGTCGCTGTAGCCCGCTTCGCGGGCCGCGTCCGCGAGCGTTGCCCCCGCCACGAGCAGCCGGTATGCCGCCCGCGCCCGCTGCAATTGCTCGATCCGCTTGGCGCCCAACCCGGTTGCCGCGCTGGCGCGGCGGCGCAAGTGCCGCTCGGAGTAGCCGGCGAATTCGCCCGCCAGCGCGCTCCCGAGCGCGGCGTCATACAGCAGCACGCCTTGGCGGTGCATGGCCTCGACGAGCACCTCCATCTCGTCATACTCGGTGACCGGGAAGCGGACGCCGGCGATCTCGAAGAACCGGCCATCGCTCGGCAACTCGCGTAGCTTTGCGAGGACATCCAGTTTTGGGATGCGGCGCAGGAAGACCGCCGGTGGGAACTCCACGCCCCACGACCGGCCGCCGGCTTCGGTGATCAGCTCCCGCGGCTCCGGGCTGGGACCGGCGAGCGTGGCCGTGAAGCGTCCGCGTGGATCGATGTCGAAGCCGATTCCCCAGAACTCGTTGGCTGCTTCTGTGTAGCTCCCGCCGTCCTCGGCGACGGCTTCCCAGACCAACCCGACCAGGGGAGACGGCGATTCCCGGAAGCGATAGCCCATAGGAGACAGGCATACCGCAAGTTCCTGCCGGACGCATGTCGATGTCGACGTGCGCATTCTGCGACGACGGGTGCCGGCAAGAAAAGTGGGTAACAGCTGCCGATGTGGGCCGGCGGCGGTGCCCTGCATGGTGATTCGACAGTCAAGACACCACTGAAAGGTCACTGCCCCATGCAGTCTCAGAATCTTCGCCTCTCCCTCGTGACCGTCGCCGTGGCCGCAGCACTCGGCACCGGGCAACTCGTCGATCGTGCGGCGACGGCGGCGCCCCAAACGATCACCCCCGTCGCCACCGCCCAGGCGGCGCCCGCGATCGGTGAGACCATGGACCGGACGGCGCTCTACTTCGGCACCGACAAGCCGGGCAAGGACGTCGCCGACGCGGCATTCCAGGTCTTCGTCAACGGCGTCATCACGCCGCGGTTCCCCGAAGGATTGACGGTGCACAAGGCGGACGGCCAGTTCAAGAACTCCCAGGGCGCCATCGTCAAGGAGCGGTCGTATGTCGTGGTGCTCTTCTATCCACCGAGCCCGGCCGCCAACATCAAGATCGAGAAGATCCGGGCCGAATACGAGCGGCGGTTCCAGCAGGAGTCCGTGCTGCGAGCCGACTCCACCGACCGGATCTCGTTCTGAGCCGTCGTAGTTCGTCTCACGCCAGGAGGTTTTCATGCGACGGCTTGTCTACTTCGTCGCCGCGTCCGTCGACGGCAAGATCGCCGGCCCCGACGGCACCACGGCCTTCCTGGAACGCGACGGCGGACACTGGGAGGCGCAGGTCGCGGAGTTCCCCGAGACCGTGCCCACCCACCTGCGGCAGCTGCTGGAGATCGACGGCCCACCCCGCCGATTCGACACGGTCCTGATGGGACGGCGCACCCACGAGGTGGCGCTCGACGCGGGGCTGACCAGCGGGTATCAGCATCTCGACCAGCACGTCTTCACCCACGACGACGCGTTGGCCCACGATGCGACAGTGACCCTCCAGGACCGCCATCCCCGGGCGGTCCTGGAGCAGCTGCGCACCAGGCCAGGACAAGACATTTGGCTATGCGGCGGAGGGGAACTCGCCGGGCAGCTCAGCGCTCAGCTCGACGAGCTGATAGTCAAGGTCCACCCCGTCGTCGTCGGCGACGGGATCGGCCTCTTCGCCGGAGCGCCGGCGCCGGTCGAGTTGCGGCTGACGACAACCCGCTGCTTCGACAGCGGGGTGACGGTGCTGCGCTACGAGCGCTGATCGTCGCCGTCCGCGAACCAGCCGCGCACGAGCGACATGGCCCGCCGCCGGTTGGGGACCTCAAGCTTGAGCAGGATGGACGCCACATGATGGTCGACCGTTCGCACCGAGAGGTAGAGCCGTTCGGCGATCTCGGCGATCTCGGCGTTCGTCAGGCCGTCGGCCAGGAGGTAGGCGACATCGAGCTGCCGCGGGGTCAGTCCCGCGGGGTTGGCGCGGGTCTGGCGGATCGGGCCGCGGGGCACCGATGTGACGCCGAGATCTGCGAGCCGGCCACGCACCAGCGCGGCGGCCAGCCGGGCGCCCATCTCGGTCAGCTCCCGCAGGGCCTGCACCATGGCGTCCACGACACCCGAGTCGGCTAGCTCCACCGCGGCCTCGTAGTCGTCGCCCAGCGCGCGCCAGGCCGCCGCGGCCGCGCGCCAGTCGCCGCGCAGGCCCAGCGTCCACGGGCTGGCCACGGGGTCCCGGGTGCCGCGGTATGCCGTGAGGTCGACGCCCGCGCGCACGGCATACCGCCGCACCTCGGCGTCCAGCCACGCGGCGGTCGGCCGGTCGACGTGCTTGTGCCACTCGCCCATGACATCTCGTGCCACATCCGGCCGGCCCTCGAGCCAGGCCCACTCGAGCAGACCGGTCGCGGCGAACCCCAGGCCGAGGAGCATGCGCTGGCGCTGCGCCAGCTGCCAACACCGTCGCAGGTCGGCCTCGGCGCCGGGTTCGCCGCGGCGAGCGTGCAACCGGGCCAGCGGCGCCAGCGAGTAGAGGATTAGCATCCCCGGATCCTGGTAACGCGAAACCGCTTGCCCGAGTTCGGATTCGGCGCCCGCCCAATCGCCGCGGCGCATCCGCAGCAGCGCGTGATGCACCTCGAGGTTGTAGGTGTGCGACCAGAATCCGTGTTCGCGCACGAAGGCGAAACCCTGCGCCAGGTGCTCGTCCAGGGCGTCGTAGCGCTGCATCCGGTAGTACAGCTCGCCGAGGTTGGTGTAGGCCCGCGCGATGCCCTCGTATTCGTGCGCCGCCTCCGCCACGTCAAGACTGTTGCGCAAGAGTCCGATCCGCTCATCGTCCGTCAGTTCGGGATCGGTGATGGAGAGGTAGTTGAGACACAACACCTCGACCCCGGGGTCGGCTGCCGGCAGCCCTCGGGCGCGTGTGAGGATCGCGGTCGCTTGGGCCGCGGCGTCGTCGTGGGCGAGCACCGCGCCGAGTGACGTGAGGGCCGAGGCCAGGGCGGCGGGGTCGGTCTCATCGATCAGGGGACTGCGGCCTGCGCACACTCCTGTGCGGCAACGGGATCCGAGGCCATGAACAGATGCCGGCTCAGCCGTACCCGCGCGCAGGCCTCGCCCGCCCGATCCTCGAGCTTCGCGTAGAGGCGCACCGCACGCTCGGCCTGTTGGACCGCGGAGGTGAACCGGTGGGCGTTGTAGAGCTCCCAGGCATACCCGTCGAGTACGTCGGCGAGCTGTGCGCGGGAGAGCAGGTGCTCGTGCTCCAAAGCTGCGCGAAACAGGGCCAGCGCCTGCCGATTGGCGCCCAGGCGAGCGGATCGCGCCGCGGCGGCGGGCGCGAACCGCGCGACCGTTTCGAGGTCGCCGCACTGCAGCGCGTGATGGACCAGGCGCGGCAGGTCGTCCTCGCCGCGTCGGGTCAGCGCCTCGATCACCTCACGGTCGGCCCGCCGACGCCGCAGACTGGTCAGGCCCGACTCCGTGACCCCGGCGCGCGAGCTCGTGCCGGAACCGCAGGCCGCCGCTCTCGCCGACCAGGATCCCGAGTTGTTCCGCTTCGGACAGCTGGGCGAGATCCGGTCCGAGCAACGCCTCCGCGAAATCGAAGTCGAGCAGGCCCGTCCATACTGAAACACTTTCCAGCGCAGCGTGTCCCGGCGGCGAGAGCCTTCTGAGCCGGGCGGTGACGGCGGCGGCGACACTGGCCGGCAGGGCCTGGTCCGCGGGGGCGGCGAGCGATTCGGTGACGAAGAAGGGGTTGCCCGAGGTGATGCCGTGCAGCTCCGCGGGGTCGTAGGGGGTGCCCGTGCAGAGCGCGGCGACCCCGGCAACGGAGAACGGAGTCGGCCGCACGTAGGTGGTGGCACCCGCGGGCGCGACTGCGAGGAAGCGCTGCGCCGGGTGCCCGGCGTCCACCTCGTCGTCGCGGAAGGAGACGATCAACAGCAAGGGCAAGTGATCTAAGCGGCGCGCGAGATAGGCCACGACATCGATCGTCGCGTCGTCGGCCCAGTGCAGATCCTCGATGACGAGAGCAGTGGCCCCGCCGTCGTGCACGTTGGCGACGAGGCGCTCAAGGACGTCGTGGATGGCCCCGGCAGCGGCCAGGTCACCGAGCCCGGCATCGGTGTCGGCGAAGGCTTCACGGATCGCTCCGAGCGGATTGGGCGCGACGAGATCGTCGCACCCGCCCGTCAACACCCGGACGCCGTCCGGAGCCCGTGCCAGAGCTGCCTGGATCAGCGACGTCTTGCCGATGCCGGCCTCCCCGGCCACGAGGACGACCTGCCCGGACCCCGCGACCAGACGCTCGAAAGCCGCGCTCAGGAGCGCGGATTCGGCCTCCCGTTCGACCAGTTCGAGCAGTCGCATCGTCGTATCCCAATTCGCTCGGCGCCGGCCGCGCCCGCAGCCGCCGGCTTGTGCCTCGTCTCCATGGTGGCTGACGAAGCCGGTGCCGCGCAGCGAATTGGGCATTCGCGATCGTCGACATAGGTAGTGCCCGCCCACGCGCATCGGTGGGTCGTCGGCTCACCATCGAACATGCCAGAACGCATGATGGACACCCGCACAGGTAAGGCGCACCCGGCCAACGCCGGCCAGAACGCCCGCGGCCGCGTGGTGGCAGCACGACGCGACGACGTCCACCAGAGGCGGACCGCACGCCACGGTCGCAGACGCCGCCTCAAAGCGCTCTGACACAACCACCCACCGATCCGCCGGCCGGGGAGCGTGACCAGACCCGCTCCCCGGCCGCCGAACACAAGGAAAGCCCGACCATGCACCACGATCAGACCCCCGTCCCCCCGAGACAACGAGACGGGCTCCTCCCCGGACAGCGGGCAGCGCCGCCCGGGCCGGTCGACCTCACGTCGATGTTCGTTCTGCACCAGGCGTTTCGCCGGGATCTCGCACGCTTCCGCGCCTTCACCGACGTCGAGACGCCGCCCGCCGGGTTGCGCCACGCCGCGAGGCGCTGGGGGCTGTTCATCGAGGCCGTGACCCACCATCACGAGGGGGAGGACCGCGGCTTATGGCCCACGCTGGAGGCCGTGGCCGCGCCGGAGGAGGTGGCGGTGCTGAGGCAGATGGCGGCCGAGCACGAGAGCTTGCACGATGCCCTGGACGCGTGCACCGATGCCGTCAAGGCTCTGAGCGCGAGCGGTTGGACCGAGGAGCGGGTCCACGCGCACGCCCAATTCGACCGGCTGGCCGGCGTGCTCGAGGCGCACCTCGCCCGTGAGGAGGAAGCCGCCCTCGCCATCGCGCAACGCTATCTGCGCCATGAGGACTGGTTGCGGATCGAACGCGAACACTTCCAGAAGGGGATGTCGCCGCGGGTGCTGCTCGCGTTGGTGCCCTGGGTGTTCGACGCGCTGCCTGAGCGGGTCCGGCTCGCTGTGCTGGTCGATGGGCTACCGGCGGCCGGGCTCGTATGGCGGCTCACCCACGGGCGATTCGAGCGGCGCGAACGCGAGTTGTTCGGGCGGTATGCCGACCTGGTGCCCAGCGCGTCGCCGGTCGTGGTGCCTGGCCCGGAGCGAGCACGCCGACGCCATCCTGGCCTGGATGCAGCAGTCTCCCTTCTCGCGCGGCTGGGTTCCGGAGGCCGGTCAACCGCAGGATGTGCTCACCGGCTGGATGCGCGACCCGGACACCAGTTGTTGGGTCGTCGAGGACGACGGAGTGCCCGTGGCGTATGGCACGATCTGGGACGACCCGAAGGAGGGAGAGGCCGAATTGGCACACCTCGTCGTCGACCCGGCACGGCGGGGACGCGGTCATGGCCGTGCGCTCGTCCTCGCGCTCGCGCAGATCGCTGCGCGACCCGGCCGCCGGGTGGTGCTGCGGATCGATCCCCACAACGATCGGGCCCTCGCGGTATACGTCTCCTGCCACTTCGCGATCCTGTCGGATGCGGAGCAGGAGCAGTTCAACGCGCAGCAACCCCAGCTCTGGCTGGCCCGCCAGCCAGCAGGTCAGGCGAGCAGCACGCCGACCCGGTGATCGGCCCCGGCAGCGCGCACTCGTGGGGAGGTTTGGTGCGGCCCTGGGAGCACCAACCTCCCCACGAGACCGATCACCTCATCGCCCAGCGGACGATCCGCCCGTCGCAGACCTCGACTTCGTCCGGGGGCCTGGGTCGCGGATGGCTCCGCAGATAGGCCATGACGGCGTCGCGGCCTTGCAGGTGCGTGGCACGCCTGGCCGCCGAGGCGCCAGTCGATGGCCGGATCGAGCATCGGTTGGAGGCGCGTCCAGTCGCTGCTGTCCATCGCGGCCCACGCGGCGGCCGTCGGGGCCGGCAGGTCGGGCAGGTCATGGAGCATCCGCGGGACGCACATCCGCCACGCGTCGGTGATGAGTTCGCGCATCTCGACCGCGTCGAGCCGCGACAGGTGCGCGCAGACTCAGTTGAAGCGCAGATCACCGGCTTCCGGCAGGAAGAAGGTTTCCGGCCGGGTGCGCACCAGATCGTCGCGCTCGAGCTTCGGAAAGGCGAAACCGAGAACCCGCTCGTCGCGGCTGAAGGCCACGAACACCAGCGATCCGACCCGCAGCTTCACTCGGTCGCGCACCATGACGCGATAGGCCCGAGGCAACGACAACCCGACAGTGAGGACGTCCTCCACCGTGACCACCCACCGAGCCAAGCACGAGAACTCGCTCGCGGCACCAGGTCGCCACCGGCATCATCGGACCGTGAACGATCCGCGACGTCAGGTGCGTGACAACTTCATCACCAAGTCCTCATCGCTGGCCCGCCTGCTCGGGGGTGTCATCGATCACGAGGGCGGGGTCGTCACCGTGGACTGTGGACTGCCCACCGACACCTTCACCGTGATCGTGCCCCGTCGCGCCGACTCGGGCACGGCTGAGATCATCGCCCGCAAGGTCGGCGGATTCACCAGCAGCCCAACCCCTTTCGCGCTCTGGTCGTGGGACGTGGACGACGCGGCGCGGCGGGTTCTCGCCGCGTGCGGGCTGCGGCATACCGAGACCCATGTCGCGATGGTCGCGGATCTGACGAAGCCGGCCGGGGACGAGCCAAGCGTGGCGGGCCTGTCCATCCGTGACGTGGCCACGGCAGCGGACGTCCTCACCTACGGCGCGATCATGGCCGACCTGTTCGGCGATCACCCGGAGGGCCGGCGAGTGCGCGGCGTCTTCGAGCGCCTCTCCCGACTGCCGCCCGAGAGCTACGCCGGGCTCCGTATGGTCGTGGCGTCCGTTGCCGACGAACCGGTCGGCATCGGCTGCCTCTTCCTAGGTCAGGGCACGGCCGGCATTTATGACATCGTCACGCGAGAGCCATTGCGGCGGCGCGGAATCGGCGGCGCGGTCTTCGCCCACCTGCTCACCCTGGCCCGCGAGTCCGGCAGCGTCACAGGCGTCTTGCAGGCCTCTCCGGACGGGCAGGGCATCTATGCCCGGGCCGGTTTCGTCACCGTCGGTGAGGTGCACACCTATGAGCCGGCCTGATCGCTGACTGCGCCGCAGGCTGCCCGCCCCGCCGGGTTGAGTGGCTCATCGCGGCGGTGGCCGACGCATACGTGCTCGGGACGAGCGAGAGGCGTGCGGCCACGATCGCCCTCCGTCAGCGCCGGACGAACGCCTAGTCTAGACCACGCTCGGCGCACCACGATTCAGCTTGCCACCCGCGGTTGAGGACTATCCCGATGGCTTGAGGACGACCACAGGTGTCGGCGTCGCGCGAGCGGTCGCCCAGGCTTGCAGTTTGGGATCCACGGCCACCCAGCGCTGCCAGATCCGCTCGCGCTCGGCCCCCCTCGCCACACGCGCGACAACCTGGATCGTGGCGCCGCCTTTGAGGGTGACCGTCGCGGCCGGATTGGCCCGCAGGTTGACGAGCCAGTCCGGGTGCCCCGGCATCCAGCCATTCATCGCAATGACCGAGAACCCGTCGCCGTCCGTCAGATAAGCCAGGATCACGCTCCGCGGCTCGCCCGATCGGCGGCCGGTCGTTGTGAGCCGGAAGGCGCCCGAGCCGCGCTTGCCCTCTGGCGTCCAGAGGAAGCGACCGCGACTGAGCCGGTTGAGCATTCGGTGGCCTTGCCAAGCAAGTCGAATCACCGGAGCCGGTGGGAGTCGGGGCGGCTGCCCGGGTGCCCGCTCAGTCATGCCCCCACCATGCATCCAGGCCGACCCGTGGAACCATGAGGGGCTGTCCCCTTTCACCCCGAGGAGCCGGCGGGCCCCCCGCAGCGCGCCTTCCCGCAGCTCATGCCGCGGGACTGGTCCGCCGTCGCAGTCAGGCCATCGAACCGCGCGGCACTACCCAGGCGTGGTCGAAGGGCAGGACCGCGGCCGCTGTCTCGAAGTCAGCGTCATAGTGAATCACGGTGACCTGGTGCTGGTGCGCTATGACGGCCGTGAGGAGATCGGCGATTCCGACGGCCCGATGCCGGCCGCTCGCGGCCAGCTGCTGCTGGAAATCGAACGCCAGCTGCCAATGTTCATCGTCCACGGGGAGGTACTCATAGGCGGTGCGACGGTTCTCGCGGATCGCGACGTAGTCCGCCGCATCGCGCGCTGAATACAAGGCTTCGGCGTCGAGTGTCGGACACGTCGCCACCAATCCGCCCCGGATCAACGGTCCCAACCGCTCCGACACCATCGCGTTGGTCATCCGCGCGGCCGGCGCTGGTGTCGATCAGGAATCGGGCTATGAGCGCCATACGGCAGCGCGCGCCTCGGCATCAGCCAGCGGCGCGAGGCCCCCGCCGAGCAGCCACTCAACCTCCTTGGCCCGGGAGGCGTTTGCCGCCGCGTTGCGCAGGGCGGCGCGGACCGTTTCCGTGACCCCAGACGTGCCCAACGCGTCACGAGCTGCATCGAGCAGAGCATCGTCAATGTCGATCAGTCTCTTTGTCACCGGACCCCCTCATATATATTTCCCACGCGAAGCATGTATGCAGCTCCTGCCACAGGTCGGTGAACGAGACCTGGTCAAGGCCCCGTAGTCAGGCGGCTGGCCGTGGGTGTGTTCGGTGAGAGCTTGTGCGTAGCTGCCTGGGGTGAGGTCCCAGGTCACTCTCAGCCGGTGTTCGTCGTGGCTGCCTGGTGGTCCGGTGCTGACGCGGCCCCAGAGGCGTCGGGTGTGGACGACGGTGTGGTGGAGGCGGCACAGCAGCGCGGCGTTGTCCGGGTCGGTGCGGCCTCCGTCGATCCAGTGATCAGGTGGTGCGCGCCCCACCCCACGAAGTGTCCTCGCTTCGCTGCGGAACTTCGCGGGGACCCCGAGAAAAGCGATTAGCCGGCGGGGCGGGTGCAGCCGGGGAAGGTGCAGCCGCTGTCGCGGACGATGAGGGCGTGGAGTTGGGTGGGGGTGAAGAGGCGTTTGGTGCGTCCGATCAGGATCGGGTTGCCGTGTGGTCGATCATCCAATAGCTATCCACGACGAGCGGTCATGCCACCCACGGGTCCAGACGCGCAACGCCGAGATCACATTGGGTGTCGAGGAGAAGTCGGGCCATCCTCGCTCTGAACTCGACGGGCGCCCGGTGACGCCCAGGCCTCGCGGTTCACGGCAACGGAACAAAGGTTAACGCGAGGCCTGTGCCACCCGGATCAGCCGAAAGCACCGCCCGCCGGGCGTCCTTTCGGACGAGCCGATTCGAGTCCTCGGGCCGATGACCCGCGGTTACGTAGCCAGTCATCGTGTTGGAACCGACTCACCTGAATCGAAGGAGCAACCACATGACGACCCCGAGAGCAACGCCCGCAGCGCTTGAGAGCCCGCAGATCCCGATCCAGATCAGACTCGCTGCAGCGTGGACCAGCTTCATGTTCCTCTACGTCTACGTCGACCTGCTCGGTCTCTACAAGCCGGGCGTGGTGCGGGACATCCTGAACGGGAAGGTCTTCACCTTCGACATCACGCAGACCTTTGCGATCGCTGCGCTCACGGGCATGGCGATCCCGGCCCTGATGATCCTGCTTTCCACGACCCTGCCCGCCCGCGCGAACCGCGCCACGAACCTCGTCGTGGCCACCCTCCTCATCCCCTACATGGCGTTCAACCTGGCCGGCGGGGAGTGGCTGGCCTATTACGGTCTCGGTCTCGCGGTCGAGTTGATCTGCCTCGGCCTGCATCCTGCACTCCGCCTGGACCTGGCGTCGCACGCCGTCGGCATCGACCTCCGACCCCGCGGCCGTGGTCCTACGCTGAGGCGGTGATCCTCTGGCGCTCCATCTGGCGCGAGCCGCGGCCCGCGGGCGCCCCACCCGTGAGCCGACTCGACTGGCTTCTCGTCGGCGGGTTCGGCGCCGCCGCGCTGGTCGAGGGCCTCGCCCGTGCGGACCTGGCCGGGCAGCCCTTCGTGACCGTCCTGGCCATGGCGCTGATGCCGGCCCTGCTGTGGCGCCGGAGTCGTCCGCTGCTGGCGTGCGTGGCCGGCTTCGGCGTCGCCGGTGTGCTGTCCGTCATCCAGTTGTCCACGCGCAGCGGCGATCTTGGCCTGTACTCGATGATGGCGATCTTGATCCTCCTCTACTCCTTGGTGCGGTGGGGCGCCGGGCGAGAGATAGCGCTGGGTATGCCGTTCGTCGCGGCGGTCGTCGCGCTCGGCATGTCCGCCACCTCGGCGGGCGGGGCAGAACTCGTCGGCGGGAGCCTGCTACTGCTCCTGATCGCCGCCCTCGCGGCGGTGTTCCGCTATCGCGCCGCCCTCTGGCAGCGCCAGCACCGCGAGATCCGCAACCAGGAGCGACTGGCCCTGGCCCGCGAACTGCACGACACCGTGGCCCACCACATCTCGGCCATCGCCGTGCAGGCGCAGGCCGGCGGCGTGGTGGCCAGCAGCCAGCCCCTGCAGGCGGCCCAGATCCTGGCCGCGATCGAGTCGGAGGCGTCGCGCACCCTCGCGGAGATGCGGGCCATGGTGCGGGTGCTGCGTGATGACGAATGGGACGCCTACGCACCGCGATTGGGCGTCGCGGACCTGGCCGGCCTGGCCCGCACCGACTCCAGCCCCGCGATCGAGATCTCGCTCGCCGGCGCCGTGACCCGATTGCCGGCTCCCGTGGATGCCGCGATCTACCGCTTGGTGCAGGAGGCCCTGACCAACGCCATCCGGCATGCGCGCAGCGCCACTCGCGTCGGGATCGACGTATGCCGCGTGGGCGAGGTGGTCAGGGTGCGCATCGCCGATGACGGACTGCCCCATCCCGGCCCAGGTCCCGAGCCCGGCTTCGGCCTGACTGGTATGACCGAACGCGCTCACCTCCTCGGCGGATCCCTCGCTGCCGGGCCGGGGGCCGAGGGTGGCTGGGTCGTCGAGGCAGAACTCCCGGCGGAGGTCCGCGCGTGACCATCCGCGTTGTCGTGGCAGACGACCAGGACCTGGTCCGCACGGGGCTAGTGATGATCCTGAATGCACAACCCGGCCTCGAGGTCGTGGGGGAAGCGGCCGACGGGCCCGGGGCGCTGGAGGCCGCGACCCGGCTGCGTCCCGATGTCCTCCTGGCGGACATCCGGATGCCCGGGCTCGACGGCGTGGAGGTGACGCGGCGGCTGGCCGGGCCGGACGTGCCGGATCCGATGGCGGTCGTCGTCATCACGACCTTCGATCTCGACGAGTACATCCTCGGCGCCCTGTCCGCCGGGGCTCGCGGGTTCCTGCTCAAGGACGCCGGGCCGGATCTCCTCGTCCAGGCCATCCACGCCGCAGCGGCCGGGGACGCCCTGATCGCTCCGAATGTTACGCGCCGGGTGCTGGAAACCTTCGTCGACCGGGCGCCGCAGGTGGCGATCCAACCGATCGACCCACTCACCGAGCGCGAGGAGGAGGTGCTGCTGTTGGTCGCCCGCGGCCGGACCAATGCCGAGATCGCCGCTGACCTCTTTATCAGCCTGAGCACGGTCAAGACCCACGTCGCGTCGTTGATGGCCAAGCTCGCGGTCCGCAACCGGGTCGAGATCGCGATGTGGGCCTACCACAGCAGACGCGCGTGACCGCGTCAGCTGGATCGGAGGCAATCCACGCGTGGCGGGCGGCCGAGCGCGGCCACCGGCAGCAGGAACCAATGCCGGTGCAGGCAGCCGACCTTCGCGTGTTCGATCGGGCCGTCGGTGCTCTCCAGCACCGCGCGCCACTGCACGTGGGCGATTGCCCCGCACTCGGGACAGGTGGTCACGTCCACGGGGGCTCTCCGGCCTTGGGAGCGAGCCGAGAGGTGAGTGCCCGCCACACGATCGGTGGCGTCAGCAGGGACTCCGGGCCGGTCTGCAGTTGCGCTAGCAACTCGAACGACTGGCCGGGTGGCACCGCATCGACCTCATCGCGCCACTAGGCCACGCGGACTCCGACACGCCGCCCGGGACCTCTGCGGCCGCGCTCGCGGCATACCAGCTCACCGAGCGGGAACTCGAGGTGCTCGGACAACTCGCCGCCGGCCGCACCAACGGCGAGATCGCCGCTGACCTCTACATCAGCGTCAAGACGGCGAGTGTGCACGTCAGCCACATCCTGCGCAAGCTCGAGGTGTCCGGTCGCCAGGAGGCCGCCCGGATCGCGCATCGCGTCGGGATGCGCTGACCGGTCTATCACGCAGGTCGTTTGGTGGCGAGCACGGCGAACATCGTCACCGAGACGAAGGCCTCGTCGCGAGCGCGTGCCGATTCCACGCCCGCGAAAATCCGCGCGCCTTCGTCCGCGGTGATGGGTCTGCCATCCCCATTCCTGCACTCTCCGAGCGAGATCCGCCTCGTCGATCACTGTGATGGCGGTGCCCCAGTCCGAGTCCAGGACGACCGCCCGGCCATCGGGACGAAGCACCCGGGCGAACTCGCTGGCGGCGGACTGCGGATCGGTCAGGTGCTGTAAGACCCGCTTGCACCGCAACACGTCGACGGCCTGGTCATCGAACGGCAGTGCGGTCGCCGTTCCAGGGAGCCATTCCGCTGCAGACCCGGCGGGCGTCCGCTCCGCTGCGACCTGCAGCAGGGCGGGGTTGATGTCGACCCCCACGGCCCGACCCTTCGGCCCAACGCGCACCGCGAGACGACGTAGCTCAGTGTCGGTGCCGCATCCCACGTCCACGGCAACCCCGCCGGGAGCCGGCGACAGAACATCCAACGACCACTCTCGCAGCCTGGCGACGGACGGCAACGCCTCCTGAAGGTCAAGAAGGCCAACCAATCCGGCAATCTCCGACGCGGAAAGCTCCGGGGCCCGGCGCTCCTGGAAGCCGCCGGCCACGACACCCTGAAAGGCCTGCCCGTGCGCGCGATCATCCTCGCTCACTGGTCTCATACCACCCGAGGATCCTTCGGCCTCTCGTCAATCGATTTGTTGACGGTCGAGGCCCGACACAGCTCGTCGTCGGGACGCGGCGACCCGTGGCGCAGGTGCAAGCCGAGCATGAGCGCCCAGACGGCGACGTTGACGCCATTGAGCAGCCAGATCGGGCCGAGCGGCAAGTTCAGGACGACGTAGCAGGTCTGCAGGGCGTTGCCGGTGTTGGTCAACACGAGATTGGCCCGGCTGTTTGACGTGAGGTCCCTGGTGCGCAGCGCCCGCGCAATCATCGGCAGATAGCCAAGCGCGAACACCGCGGTGGCGACCGCTCCGGCCGCGTCGGCAATGTCGTCCATGGCGGCGGCCTCTCTCGCCCGCTGGGTCCGGTGACGGGGGAACACCAGCACCATGGACGCCGCGCGCCGACGCGCACATCGTCAGGCCGACTCAGAAATCGGCAGCGGCTACCTCAGACGGGTGGCTTTGACTACCAGGGAGTGCTCCTCAATCTGCCTGCGCGACAACCCAGCCGACCGCCGAACCGGCGCTGGCCGTCGTCCTGCGGGGCGAAGGTGTCCTCCGGGACCAGCTTGCGCTCGATGTCAACCTCCGCGGGCCGACGTTCGCCCGCTCATACGCGCCGTAGATCCCGCTGCGCCCCAGACAGTCCCGCATCTCGTCGCGTGCGTCCAAAAAGTCGCGTCAGGCTCCATCAGCAACCCGTGCTGGTAGATCACCCCGGTGGCCGAGAGAGCAACTCGGACAGCTCGGTTCGCGACGTGATACCGAGGCGCTGGTAGACCTTGCGCAGGTGGTACTCGACGGTTTTGGGGCTCACGAACAGCGCGGCCGCGGTGTCGCGGTTGGTCCGGCCGGCGGCGACCATCGTCGCGATCTGGCGCTCCCGCGGGCTGAGGGTAGCGCTCGCGGAGAGATCGCGCCGGGCCGCCCGCTCACCGGTCGCACTCAACTCCCGGTCCGCAGCATCCGCCCACGGCGTGGCGCCGAGAAGCTCGAAATCTGCCAGGGCGGCCCGCAGCTGCACGCGGGCGTCGACGCGGCGCCGCACCCGGCGCAGCCGCTGCCCGTATGCCAGTCGGGTGCGGGCCAGTTCGTAGCAGTCCGGGGTCCGCTCGTGCAGGGCGATCGCGGCCTCGAAGATCGCGTCGATGTCCGCGTCCGCCGCGCAGAGGCCACGGGCCCGGGCGGCCCGGGCCCGCGCCCACGGCTGCCCCTTGAGCGCGGCCCGGCGGTCATACCCATCGACGGCCGCCGTGGCCCGCTGCGGCTCTCCCGCCAGCACCAGTGCTTCGGCGAGTTCGGCGCCCGGGGCCAGATCCACGTCGTGGATGCCGTTGCGGCTCAGCCACCTATCGAGTTCGCTCAGCCCCTCGATCGCCTCCTCGATGCGGCCCTCGGCGAGGGCCAGTTCGGCCACCGCGGACTTCGCCCATGCCTGCGCGATCCGGTTCCCGCGGGGTTCGGCCAGTTCGGTCGCGGCGCGCGCGTGCTCGAGGCAGTGCTCGCGCAGGCCCATCCGGGCCTCCACCACCGCCGCGCCGGCCAGCGCGGTCGCCTCCTCGGTGACCTGGCCAAGCTGGCGCGCGAGGTCGATCGTCTCCAGGTAGTCCGCCAAGCCCGCTGACCACTGGTCGGCGGTGACGCGATACCTGGCCCGGTGGAACAACAGCCGGGGCAGCGTCCCGGACGCGAGGCTCGCCCGCTCCTCCTCGACGATTGCGTCGACGAACGCGGAGACATCCGCTTCGCGCAGCCACATCTCGGCCAGCATCGCCCAAAACGAATCGCTCGATGTCGTCCCTGGCGCTCTGCGCGTTCGGAAGGACCGGGCCGCCTTCCGCAGCAGGTCGGCGGCCGGGTGGCCGGCGAGGATGTCCGCCATGGCCACCGTCAGATCGGCAACCGGGTCGTCCGCCGCGATCTCTCCGGCGGTGGTCAGGGCGCGGACCAGCGTGGCGGCACGCGCGGCACCCCTGTCGTCGGCCAGGTAGAAGCAGGCATTGACGACCTCGGCCAGAAGCATGGTCGTTGCCGGGTCGTGCAGCCGGGCGGCCCGGCAGGCCGCTCTCAGCAGGGCCGATCGGGCGCTGGCGGGGGAGCCGGTTCGCGCCTCGACCCGGCCGGTCACCGCCAATGCCCGCCAGGATTCCCACGGCCGGGGCTCCAGGTGAATAGCTTTGGCCGCCAACGTCTTTGCGGCGACGCCGTCACCGCCGCGCCACGCGGCTTCCGCCGCGCTCAGCAACCGGCCGGCCCCGGTCGCCGGATCAGGACTGAGATCGGCCGCCGCGTCGAGGCCGATCGCCGCCAACATGTGCGCGCCGCGGCGTTCGGCCGATCGAGTGCACGCCTCGATTGCCCCGGCTATTTCCTCGTCGGGTCCCTGCGCGGAGAGGGCCAAGTGCTGCGCCCGCCCGGAGTCGTCCGTGTGCGGCAGCGCCTTCGCGACGGCCGTATGCAGTTCCCGACGGCGCTCGGAGGTCAGGCTGGCGTAGGCACCCGAGCCGACCAGGGGGTGCGTCAGCTCGAGCCGCCCGCCGACCCGGCGGACCAAACCACCGTCCTCGGCGCGCCCAACTGATGAGGGGTCGATGCCGAGCCGGGCCAGGACCAGCGCCAGGAGGCGAGCGTCCAGCGGGGCGATCGCGACCAAGGACACCAAAGCCTGGGCGTCGGTGCCCAGGGCCGCGGCCCGCGCGGCATACACCGTGGCGAGGGCGGTGGGGATGGGGGCGGGCGCGCCCAGCTGGACGGCGGCCCACGCCGAGGGGTCGCGGAGCAGCTCCCGTAGGGCGAGCGGGTTGCCGCCCGTCGCGGCGCGGGCGGTGGCGACCCACTCTGGGGAGGCCTGGATCCCGAGCGTGGCCACCAGATCCCGGCTGCCCGTGTCGTCCAGTCCGCCGAGCGGCACGTGGGGGAGGCCGGCGGCGACGAGCGGGCTGTCGGTGTCGGGCCGCAGTGCGGCGACCACCGCGATCGGGTCGGTGTCCAGGCGCCGGATGGCGAAGGCCAGCGCACGCGCCGACGGCGGGTCGAGCCACTGGGCGTCGTCGATGAGCAGGAGGGCGGGTCCGGCACTCGCCCACGCGGCGAGCACGCCGAGGACGGCGGCCCCGAGGGCGAGGGGGCTCGGCGCGGCACCCTCGCGGCGGGCCAGCGCGACGGCGAGGGCGGCCTCCTGCGGCGCGGGCAGGTCGTGGGCGGCGACCCCGGCCTGAGCCAGGAGCATCGAGAGGCCGGCGAAGGGGATGACGTGCTCCGGCTCGACCGCTGCGACCCGCGCGAGCGCGACGTCGCCGGCGCGGTCGGCGATCTCGGCGAGCAGACTCGTCTTGCCGACCCCCGGCTCGCCGATGACCAGCAGTGCGCCGGCCCGGCCGCGGCGCGCCGCGGCGGTCACCTCGGCGATCGCTGCCAGCTCCCGCCCGCGGCCGATCAACACCGTCACGAGTGTAAAGAGGACGGAAGAGCCCGTTTGATCGCCGGTGACGGTCCCACGACATCGAGAGGAGACACTCGGTACGCCTGAGGCCCCCCGAGCGTACCGAAATCCTCCTCTCGACGGCCGACGGAAGCGTGCACGCGCGTGCGTCATCGCTTTTCCTAGGGTGCCACCCTGATGCGATGAGGACGATGCCGCGCCGAGAGTGGGTCGATGCCGGGCCAGTGGGGACCCGGACCGACTCGAGAGGATCACCCGATGTCCATCACCACCGAGATCGACATGGACAAGCTCATGTCCTTCGTCTTCCGCGCCGTCGACGAGGTCGGCGCGACCTTGAACTGTGCGCTCGTCGTCATGGGCGACCAGCTCGGCTACTACCGGGCCATGGCCGACGGCGAGGGGATCACGGCCGCCCAGTTGGCCGAAGCCACCGGCACCGCTGCGCCCCTGGCCCGTGAGTGGCTCAACGGACAGGCCGCGGGCGGTTTCGTCGAGTATGACGCGCCGGCCGGCACCTACCGTCTGCCGCCCGAGCACGTGGTCGCGCTCACCGACGAGAACAGCCCGGCATACCTGCCCGGCTTCTTCCAGATCGCCCTCGGGACGGTCCGGGACGCCGACCGGGTGCTGCTCGCCGCCCGCGACGGCGGCGGCCTGGGGTGGCACGAACACCATCACGACGTGCACGACGGGTGCGAGCGGTTCTTCCGGCCGGGATACAACGCCAACCTCGTTTCGACCTGGCTGCCCGCCGTCGACGGCCTGGTCGCGAAGCTCACGGCTGGAGCCCGCGTCGCCGACATCGGGTGCGGGCACGGGGCCTCCACTGTCCTGATGGCGCAGGCGTTCCCGCAATCTCGGTTCGCCGGCTCCGACTACCACGCGGACTCCATCGACGTGGCCCGGGAGCGGGCGGCGGCGGCGGGCGTCACCGACCGGGTGAGCTTCGAGATCGCGCCGGCGACGGCATACTCCGGCTCGGGCTACGACCTGGTCACCACCTTCGACGCCCTGCACGACATGGGCGACCCGCTTGGGGCGGCTCGGCACGTGCGCGCGACCCTGTCCGACGACGGGGTCTGGCTGCTCGTCGAACCCATTGCCGGCGACCGGCCGGAGGACAACTTCAACCCCGTCGGCCGCGCCTACTACGGGTTCTCGACGCTGCTGTGCACCCCCGCCTCGCTGTCGCAGCCGGTCGGGGCCGCCCTCGGCACGCAGGCCGGGCCGGCGCGGATCAAGGCGGTCACGGAGGCGGCGGGTTTCTCGGGCTTCCGCGTCGCCGCCTCGACGCCGTTCAACAACGTCTTCGAGGTGCGTCCGTGACGTGGCCGGCCTGGACCCGTCCGGTGACCGAGGGGATCACCGAGCGTGATGGGGTGCGCCTGGCGTATGCCGTCCACGGGTCCGGGCCGGCCAATCTCGTTCTGCTGCCGACGTGGTCGATCATCCACTCGCAGTTCTGGAAGGCGCAGGTGCCCTATCTGGCGCGCCGGTTCCGGGTGATCACCTTCGACGGCCGTGGCAGCGGCGGGTCGGATCGACCGGCCGGTGCGGCGGCATACGAGAACGCCGCGTATTCCGCCGACACGCTCGCCGTCATGGACGCGGCCGGGGCCGACCGCGCCGTCCTCGTCGGTCTCTCCAGCGGCGCGATGTGGGCGATGCAGGTCGCGGCCGAGCACCCGGAGCGCGCGGCCGGGCTCGTGCTCATCGGGGCGCCGTATGCCGGGTGGCAGCCGAACGCGCACCGGGACGTGTCCGTGTGGGCCGACCCTCCGGAGGGTCAACCGCAGGGGTGGTCGCTCTACAACCGGCACGTGTGGCTCGGCGACGGCTACGACGAGTTCGTCGAGTTCTTCTTCGGCCAGATGTTCCCGGAACCGCACTCGACCAAGCAGCGCGAGGACTGTGCCCGCTGGGCGCACGAGATCTCGCCGCAGACCCTCGTCGATGCCACTGCGGGACGCCTCGGCGTCGACGGTGCGGCGTTCGTCGACATGTCGACCCTCATCGACGCCGTCCGGTGCCCGGCCCTGGTCATCCACGGCAGCGCGGACCTGGTGCGGCCGCTCGACAACGGCCGACGGATCGCCGAGGACTTGGCCGCCGAGCTGGTCGTGGTCGAGGGGGGTGGGCACGGGCCGATGACCCGTGACCCGGTGCTCGTCAATCGAGAGATCGACCGGTTCGCCGGTCGGGTTCTCGCCGACCGGCTGCCGCGCACGCCCCGGACCTGGGCGCGCGCGCTGCGGCGGCGCCCGCGAGTGCTCTATCTCTCCTCGCCGATCGGGCTCGGGCACGCCCGGCGGGATCTCGCCATCGCCGAGCAGCTTCGGATCCGCCGGCCCGACGTCGAGATCGATTGGCTCGCACAGGATCCGGTGACGCGGCTGCTCGAATCGGCAGGGGAGAGCGTGCATGCGGCTTCCCGGTGGCTGGCCAGTGAGTCCGCGCACTTCGAGGCCGAGTGCGGCGAGCACGACCTGAACGCATTCGAAGCCATCCGGCGGATGGACGCGATCCTCGTCAACAACTTCATGGTCCTCGCCGACGTCCTGCGCGACGAGCACGTTGATCTCGTCGTCGCCGACGAGGCCTGGGAGACCGACTACTTCCTCCACGAGAACCCGGAACTCAAGCTGTCCGCATACGCTTGGCTGAGCGATTTCGTCGGCTGGCTCCCGATGCCCGCCGGCGGCGCCCCCGAAGCCTGGCTGACCGCCGACTACAACGCCGAGATGATCGAGCACCGGGCCCGCTACCCCGGCCTGCGCGACCGGTCCATCTTCGTCGGCAACCCGCAGGACGTCGTCGCCGAATCGTTCGGTGCGGACCTGCCGCGGATCGACGAGTGGACGCGATCGGAGTTCTCCTTCAGCGGCTACATCGGTGCCGGGGAGCCGCCCGGGGAGGAGGCGCGCGCGGCCATCCGTCGCCGGTTGCGGCTGCGTGCGGACGAACGGCTGTGCGTCGTCGCAGTCGGCGGGACCGGGGTCGGACACGACCTGCTGCGCCGGGTCGCGGATGCGGTGCCGGTCGTGCGTCGCCACCATGAGGAGCTGCGCTTCCTCGTCGTCACCGGGCCACGGATCGATCCCGGTTGCCTGCCCCGGCGCCGGGGGATGACCGTGCGGGGCTACGTGCCCGACCTGCCGGCCGTCCTCGCCGCCGCCGACCTGGCCGTCGTGCAGGGCGGCCTGTCGACCTGTATGGAGCTGACCGCGGCCCGGGTGCCGTACCTGTACGTCCCGCTGCGCAACCACTTCGAGCAACAGGTCCACGTCCCGCACCGGCTGGCGAATTACGCTGCGGGACAACGCTTGGACTACGACGACCTGAGCGACCCCGACCGGTTGAGCGCGGCCCTGGACGCCGTGATCGGCGCGCCCACGGCATACCGGCCCGTCGAAACGGACGGAGCCGCCCGGGCCGCCGGCCTCCTGGCCGAACTCGTGTGACCTGCCTGGCGGGCCAGGCGAGATGGCGGTCACTCCGCAGGGATCTGCCTCCGGCTGGCCGCGGGGAAGCAATCGGAATACCAATCGGTGTCGTTTGACCGGTCGAAGCACCCGATTCGCCTCGTTTGGTATTCCAAATGCCGGTGGCCGGGTTGTGCCAGCCCGGACCTGGTCGCTATTGCGGGTGTTCGAGCGCTGGGCCGGTCCGGGGCCGAGGTTCCGGAGCTGCTCGCCGGCGCGGGCGCGCGTTGTGACGCCATTCTGACGCCCTCCCCGCAGGCTCGGCGAAGGCATCCGAACCAAGGAGGACACGATGACCAGAACCCAGCGACGAATCGCTACTGCAACCACGCTGCTGGCGACCACGGTGGTCGCGCCGGCCGCATCCGGGATGTCGGCCGCGCCCGCGCCGCCGGGATTTCCCTGTGCCCCAACAGGCGTGACGATCATCGGCGGGCCGGGCAATGACATCCTGACCGGCACACCCGGGAACGATCTCATCCTCGGCCTGGGCGGCAACGACCGCATCGACGGCCGCGGCGGGCACGACACCATCCATGGCGGACCCGGCCGCGACATCATCCGCGGCAGTTGGGGCAATGACTGCGTCCTGGGCCAGGACCATGACGACCGGGTCGACGGCGGTCCCGGGCGGGACTGGGTCGATTCCGGTCCCGGGGACGATCTGCTGGCCGGCGGCCTTGGCGACGACTACGTCGACGGCGGGGCCGGCTGGGATGTCGTCACCTCCCGGAACGGCCACGACAAGGAATTCCGGGTCGAGCACTGACCCACCCGAATGACCAGGCGCGCGTCAAGACGTTGATGTCGCGTGATCACCGACCCGCAAACGAATGGACAACCACCATGAGCGCCAACCACTATTCCGTCTCCGCCGCAGATGTCCTCATCGCCGGCGCGGGACTCACGGGGCTGACCGCGGGGCTGCTGCTGGCCCGTGCCGGGCATCGCGTCCTGCTCGTCGACGGCGACCCGAGTGCCCCGCCTGGCGTGCCGGCCGGGGCCGGGACCGGCTGGAACCGCGCGGGCGTCCGCCAGTTCCACCAGCCTCACCTCATGCTGCCGCGCTGGCACCGGCACCTGCGCACCGCACTGCCCGACGTGCTCGAGGCCCTGAGCTCGGCGGGTGCTGAGTCCGTCAACCTGCTACACCTGAGCCCGGAGTCGGTGACCGGTGGCTGGGCGGCGGAGGAC
Source organism: Nostocoides sp. (assembly GCF_037045025.1). GTDB lineage: Bacteria > Actinomycetota > Actinomycetes > Actinomycetales > Dermatophilaceae > Nostocoides_A. Next base: position 393,016 of record NZ_JBAOHM010000003.1, read on the forward strand.
GAACGCTTCGACACCCTCGCCGCGCGACGGCCGCTGCTGGAGGCGGTCCTCGCCGACGTCGCGGCTCGCGAACCGCGGCTGCGCGTGCTGCGGCCGGTGCACATCACGGGCCTGCTCACCACCGGGAGCGCCAGGGGTCTGCACGTCGCCGGTCTGCGCACGAGGTGCGGTGATCTCGTGGCGGGACTCGTCGTCGACGCGCTCGGCCGACACACCCAGGTGCCGCGATGGCTCGAGCACACCGTCGCGCGACAGCTTCCGACGGAGCAGCAGGCGTCCGGATTCGTCTACTACGCAAGGCAGTTCCGCTCACCGTCGGGCGGCATGCCGCTCGGGCACGGCCCGGTCCTGACCCACCACGAGTCGGTGTCGGTCCTGACGATCCCGCAGGACAAGGGCACGTATGCCGTCGCCCTCGTCGGGGCAGCCAAGGACCCCGCGATCCGCACCCTGCGCCACGAGGACGCCTGGACCACTGCCGCACGGCGGTATCCCACGAGCGCCGCCTGGGTCGCAGACGGCATCCCCATCTCGCCCGTCGCGCCGTTCGGGGTCGGCGCGGACGTCCGGCGACGGCTGGTCGACTCGGACGGACCGGCGGCGACCGGAATCATCGCGCTGGGTGACTCGCGGGCGACGACGGCGCCGCTGCTCGGTCGCGGCGCGACGCTCGGTTTGCTCCAGGCACTCGTGCTTCGCGACGTGCTGGCCGACCGACCCGACGACCCGGCCACGCTCATCGACCGCGTCGAGACCGGCATCGGCCGCGAGGTAGGCCCGTGGGTCGCGGCGTCGTGGAGTTTCGCCAAGCACCGAGCCGCTGAGCTGGACGCGGCCGCCGCCGGCACGGCATACGAAACCGTCGACCCCGCCTGGCACGGGACCCGGGCGCTCCTTGCGGGCGCACAGCGCGACCCGGTCCTAGCCCGGTGCGCGAGTGCGATCGGCGGCCTACTCGACGCGCCCGCCGACCTGCTCGCCCGGCCCGACGTGGCTGCCCGCCTCGTGGCCCGCCGAGCATCGTGACGACGATGCCGCGCCTCAGGGATCGGCCCGGTGGTTCGCGTCGGCGGCAGCGGGACATGCCCTGGCCCAGGTCAGGCGCGGCCGCGGGCGGGGGCGCCTGCGCCGAGGAAGCTCAGCACGGCGCGAACGCGCCGGTGCGCGGCCGGGTCGGCCATCGTGAGGCCGAGTTTGGCCAGTACCGCGCCGACGTGCGATTCCACGGTGCGTTCGGTCAGGACCAGCCGGGCAGCGATGCCGGCATTGCTCAGTCCTTCGGCCATCAGGGCGAGCACGTCGTGCTCGCGCGGCGTCATGGTGTTCAGCGCCGACCGACCGCTGGACAGTAGGCCGGCGACGACCTCCGGGTCGAGCGCGGACCCGCCGCCTGCGACGCGTTCCAGGGCGTTGACGAAGTCCTCGACGGCGAGCACCCGGTCCTTGAGCAAGTAGCCGAAGCGTCCGGACCCGACCAGGTCCGGGGGCAGGCGCGCGACGATGTGTTGCGAGAGAAGCAGAATACCGACCTCCGGTGCTGCCCGCCGGATGGTCACGGCGGCCCGGGCGCAGTCGTCGGTGTTGTCGGGTGGCATCCGGACGTCGAGGATCACCACGTCGGGCCGTCGCTCCAGGGTCATGGCAACAGCGGAGTCGGCAGCCGCGGCCGTCCCGACGACCCGGTGCCCCAACTCGTCGAGCAGGCTCGCCAGTCCTTCGCGGAAGAGGGCCGAGTCCTCGCCGATCACGACCTGCACGGGATCACCGCCTCGACGTGCGTGCCGGTGGCTGCGGAACTCGTGACGTCCAGCGATCCGCCGAGGGCGCTCACTCGATCGCGCAGGCCGGCCAGGCCGGATCCCGCGACGACCCGCGCGCGGCCATTGCCGTTGTCGCGCACCAGAACTCGCAGTGCCTCATCGGTATGCCGCACATCCACCGAGACCCGCGACGCCTGCGCGTGCTTGACCGCATTGGTGATCGCCTCGCTGACGACGTAGTACGCGGTGAGGCTGACGTGATCGGGGAGGCCGGGGGCGGCGTAGGTGACCTCCACCGGCACCGCGCTCGCCCGGGTCAAGCTGTCGAGGGCGGCCGGTAGGCCGGCGTCGAGGGACGAGGGCCGCAGCCCCCGCGCCAGCGCCCGGAGCTCGTGGACGGCGTCGGCGAGCTCTTCGACGGCGGAGTTGACGAGCGCGTCGAGGTCGACCTCGTGGCCGGTCCGCGCCTTGTGCTGGGTGGTCCGCAGCCGCATCCCGAGCGAGACCAGGCGCTGCTGGGCACCGTCGTGCAGGTTCATCTCCAGCTTGCGGCGTTCGGCATACCCGGCCTTGAGCAGCCGCGCGCGGCTCGCCTCGACCTCCGCGAGCGCGCCGGCCAGCTCTCCGCGCAGCCGGACGGAGTCGGCGAGCAGGGTCATGGCCGCCACGACATCCGGTGGCACCGGCGCGGCGCCCGGGCCGGCGACGACCAGGCCGACGTCGCGGCCTGACGACCCGATCATCTGACCGTCGCTCGAATCGACTTGTGCGCCAGTGATATCGACGTATGCCGTGCCTCCCGGGCGCCGATAACCCACCCGAAGTCCCGGGTCGCGCAGGGCGACGCGCAGCACCTCCTCGAGCCGTTCCGGCACGTCGGTGCCGGCATTGACGCGTTCGGCCAGAGCGGTCAGGGCGTCGAGGCCTGCGGCGCGGCGCGGATGCAGCCGGCGCCCGAGGAGCCGCAGCAGCATCGCCCGCACGGGCAGCAGGAGCAGCATGACGGCCACCGTCGCCGTCACCCCGGCGGCCACCGAATCGGCGCCGAGGGCACGGCCGACCACGGCCGACACACCCGCATACCCCACCAGCACGAAGACGGCGAGCAGGGTGTAGGTGGCGGTGAGGACGAGGGCCTTGTCGACGTCGTAGAGGTCGTAGCGGAGCATCGCGAGGAGCGCCCCGGCCGGCACCAACACATTCATCGCGACCAACCCGACGATGACGAGGCCCGGGCCCCCGGTGACGAGGTAGCCGAGCCAGCACAGCAGCAGGGTGATGGGCACCACGGCCGAGGCCAGCAGCATCCACCGCAGTTGCGCGCGGCGGGCTGGGCTGTCGGCGGCGCTCCGGCGCCGCGCGAGCGAGACGACCGACGCGGCCAGCGCCGCGAGGAAAAGGGGAAGCAGCGCCAAGGACAGATAGCCGACCGGGTGCGTGCCGAGCGCGCGGGGCCAGTGCGCGAGCGGAGGCATCAGCGGCCCGGGCACGAACGCCGTCAGGAGATTGAAGAGCGGCGGTATGCCGAGCAGTGCGGCGACCGCGAACCGGCCGGGCCGGCCGTGCGGGCGACCGTCGGGGAAGAGCGCGATGGTGAGGGCATAGGGAACGAACCAGGCCATCCAGACCCCTTGGGTCAGCACCCACAGCACCGGGCTGGCCGGTAGCGACCTGGGCTCGGCGGCCAGCGCCTCCTGCCATTGGCCGTGGGCGATGATGAGGATGATCCCGGTGCCGGCGGCAGTCAAGCAGGCCCCGACCCAGTTGTCCGGCTCGTGCCGAATCGCCAGGTATCCCGCGGTCATGGGGACGGCCGCCGTCGTCACGGACAGCGCGAACACGCTGACGTCCGCGAGGCCGCCGAGCACGGTGGCAGCGCAGAGTCCGAGCCCCGCCAGGGCAGCAGTGGCCACCCAGAGCAGCACGCAGACTCGCCTCGGCCAAGACACCCCACCACGGTAGAGCCGGCGTGAGTTGCCTGTCCTGGGTGCTGGCACGGAGATTGTCGTGGGTGGCTGCCGGCACCGACATTGACGTGCCCGCCCCGATGTGCGGCGCCCGAGAAAACGCTCACAGTAGAGCACGAAAGACACTCGTTCACAGGAGGTTTCACGCCATGACTCAAATCGCCCCGCCCACATCCGACCGGGCGGCGATCGCCACCAGTCAGCGCGACCTGCGGCCGCTCTGGCGGGCGATCGCCGCGGGATCGCTCGTCCTCGGCAGCCTGCTCGTCTCCATCCTCCGCGGGATCATGCCCTACTGGACCAGTGACGACGCCGCGGCTGGCATCGGCAAGATCGCCGCTGCGCCCGGCCGGATCGCCGCGATGAATTGGATCGCGATTCTCAGCTATCCCTTCCTCATCCTCGGGGCGGTGACGCTCTGGCTGGTCGTGCGGCGCGCGGCGCCCGTCCTGGGCACCGTCGCCGCAGGCCTCTACTTCACGGGCTTGACGCTGGGCAGCATGCTGGGTGGCAGCGACGTCCTGGCGGAGGTGATGACCAAGGCGGGCTACGACCGCGCCGTGACCGTCGAGGTCACCACCGCGTTCATGGAGCATCCCGCCGGTTTGGTCGGACTCTTCGGCTTCGTCTTCGGCCACATCGTCGGGCTGGTGCTGGTCGCCGTCGCTCTCCTGCGGTCGCGCCTGGTCCCGGTGTGGGCCGGCCTCGGCCTCGCGCTTGCCCAGCCGGTCCACGTCATCGCGGCCGTTGCGGTGCCCAGCCGCGCCCTCGACGTGATCGGCGGCTGGGGCCTGACCACCCTGATCTTTGCCGTGATCGCCCGCGCGATCCTGGCGATGCCCATCGACGAATGCGACCCCCGGCCTGCCTCCGCGACGGCTGCGTCCGACTGACCTGCGGATCCGCAGTGACCTTCGGGGGTTTGGGAAAAGGCCTGCGCGCGGGCGAGGGGCGTGGGTAAATAGGAGGATGAGGGACACCGCAGCACCGGTCGAGCGGTATGCCCGCATGCCCGCCGCACGTGCGCATCCCGCTCGTGGGCACGGATGAAACGGCTGCTCGTCGTCGCGGCGGCTGGCTACGGAAAGACCGTGGCCGTTCCTCGGCTGGTGCCCGACGGCGAGTCCGGCGCCGCCCCGATCGTCCATGAGGACATCCACGCCCTGACGAAGCGCCAATTGGCCGGCCTCGTCACGCAGCTGCGGTCGGCCGGCACCGGCGCGCCGCCTCCCGTGCTGACCAGCCGCGTTCCCCCGCCCCAGGAGATCCTCGACACGCTGGGCGCGCATGTCGTCGAGCGCGGACCGACCGACCTGGCGTTGTCGCCGCACGACATCGCCATCGTTCTCCGCGGCGACTACGGCGTGACCGACCCAGCGGCGGCGGTTCGCGTGCACGAGGTCACGTGTGGCTGGCCGATGTTGGTGCACTTCGCCGCCGAGGTCCTGGTCCGTGACCCGGCCGCAGGCATTCTCGCCGCGATGGTGGCCCCCGAGGCGCCGGCGACGCGATGGCTGCGCCGGGAGGTGCTCACCAGCCTTCCCCCGCACCTGGCCGACGCCGTGGGCCAGATGCAGCTGCTCGGGCCGCTGACACCCGGCCTCTGGGACCTGGTTGCCAGGAAGATGTCGGCTCAGGTGCCCGCGGACGGGCTGTCGTGGCTGCGCCGGGTCGGTCTCGTCGTCCCGACCGTCCGGGCCCACCTGACGGCCACGGGCGATATGCAGATCGTTCCGGTCGTCGCGGCACTCCTCGGCGAAACCTCGTCCGCGGAGGTTCCAGGCAGCGAGATCACCGCCGATCTCTGGGTCCAGGCAGCCGATTGGTATGCCGCACATAACTATCCGTTCGCCGCCGCGCGAGCCTGGGTGCTGGCGGGAGACGTCGACGCGGCGATCGCGCTCCTGACGCGAGAGGGCACCCGGATGATCGCGCACGGTGACTCCCCCGCCATCGTCGCGCTCGCCGACAAACGCCCGGAGCTGTTCGCGGACAACGGAACCCGCGCGACCCTGGGGGAGGCGCTGCACGCGACCGGCCACGCCGACCGGGCGCGGGCGGCATACCGTCCCGTCATCACCTCGGCCGAGGCGACGACGTGGGATGCCCGCACCGCGCGGCGTGTGGCGATGCTCGCCAACAGCGAAGGGGACTTGACCCGGGCGCTGGACCTCCTCGACCGGGTGCCGCGGGATCGGGTCGGCGACGATGTCGAGGCCGCGATCTGGCATACGGTCCGGGCCAACCTCTCCTCGCTCATCGGATGTCCCAGCGAGGCCCGGGCCGAGGCGGAGCGCGCTCTGGAGATTGCCGCGGCCGGCCAGGATCCGCTCGGCCTCGTCCACGCGCACCAGGCGATGGCCAAGACCAGCACCGGCATCCGGAAGGAAGCCCACCTGAGGAAGGCCGCCGCGGCTGCCCGGGCCAGTGGCGACGTGTTCGACCTCGCCCGGATCCTGGGGAACCAAGGGTTCGCCCTGCTGGCCGCCGCCCGTTACCAGGAGGCCGTGCCGGTATGCCGCGACGCGCTCGCGGCGGCCGACCTCGCTCGGCGAACCGGTGCCCAGTCGGTGGCCGCGCTGCACAACCTCGCGGAGGCGCTCGCGCGGGTGGGTGAGGTGGACGAGGCGCGGTGGCAGCTGCAGCGCGCCGTGGCGACCTGCCGGTCCGACGTCCCCGGGCACGTGGGCACCGGCATGCTCGGTCTCGGCGAACTGCATCGCGAGCTCGGCCAACGGGAACGGGCGCGCGCCGCATACGACGCGGCGATCGGCGCGGCCCGCGAGTCACGGGAACGGCAGATCCTCGTCCCGGCGCTGGCCGGGCTCGCCCGGGTCCTGCTCGGCGCGGATCTCGCGGCGGCGAAAGGCGCTGTCACGGAGGCGCTGGACGCTGCCCAAGGCGCCGAGCGCGTGCCCGCGCTGATCGCGGACGGGTGGGTGCGCATGACTGACGGGGACCTTGACGGTGCTGTGTCGACGGCCGCACGCGCGATGGCCCAAGCGCGCGCCGACAATGCCGTCGACCTGCTCGCCGACGCCCTCGAACTGGCCGGCGCCGCGAACGCTGGCCTCGGGCAGGTGCACGCGGCCCGCGAGTGCTACGACCAGGCCTGGTCGATCTGGCGCGATGGCGGGGCGGGGCCGAACGCCGACCGGCTCGACGTGCTGCGGTTCGGTCTCCCCGGGGCGGACGCGACCCGTCGCTCCCTGGGCCGCGAAGCCGCTGCCCGGCTGCGGCACCGGGGCATCCGTGAGATCCACGGCCGACCGCTCGATGCCGACCTGCAATCGCGCAGTGTCGTGGTGCGAGTCCTCGGTGGTTTCAGCGTGCAGATCGACGGCAGCGACGTGCCCTTGACGGCGTGGCGCTCCCGGCAGGCACGCACCCTGGTCAAATTGCTCGCGGCCCGGCGGGGGCGGCCGATCGGCCGCGGTGAGGTCTGCGAGAGGCTGTGGCCCGACGATGACCCCGCGCGGACCGGCCACCGCCTCTCGGTGCTGCTCGCGACCGTCCGGGGCGTGTTCGATCCGGGCCGGGCCGCTGCGCCGGACCACGTCATCGGCGCCGACGGGAGCGGGCTGTGGCTGGACCTGCGGCACGTGGCCGTCGACGCGGACGATCTGCTGGCGGACGCGGACGCGGCCTTCCTGCTGCTGGAGACCGGCGAGCAGCAGCGGGCCGAAGAGATCCTGCGCGACATCGACCGCCGCTACATGGGGGTGGCCTTCGAGGACGAGCCCTACGAGGCGTGGGCGGACGGGCTGCGCGAGGAGACCCGCGCTGCCCATACCCGCTGCCTGCGGCATCTCGCGATGTCGTATGCGCGATCCGGGCGCACCGGTGACGCCGACGCGCTGTTCGTCCGGCTGCTACTGCTGGATCCGTATGACGAGCGGGTCCACCGCTCGCGGGTGCGCACCTTGGTGCGCGCCGGCCGGCACGGGGAGGCGCGCCGGGCCTTCGAACGCTGGGCGCAGGCCATGGTCGAGGTCGACGCGCCGGCTCCCGATCCCCTGCTACTCGCCGGCGCGGGCGCTCCCGCGCGCGTTGTGACGCCGTTCTGACGCCCTCCCCGCAGGCTCGGCGGCGGCATCTTCAACCATGGGAGGACTCGTTGACCAGAACCCAGCGACGAATCGCTATCGCAACCACGCTGCTGGCGACCACGGTGGTCGCTCCGGCCGCATCCGGGATGTCGGCCGCGCCCGCGCCGCCGGGATTTCCCTGTGCCCCAACGGGCGTGACGATCATCGGCGGCCCGCGCAATGACATCCTGACCGGCACACCCGGGAACGATCTCATCCTAGGCCTGGGTGGCAACGACCGCATCGACGGCCGCGGCGGTCACGACACCATCCATGGCGGACCCGGCCGCGACATCATCCGTGGTGGTGGGGGCAATGACTGCGTCCTCGGCCAGGACCACGGTGACCGGGTGGACGGCGGTCCCGGGCGGGACTGGGTCGATTCCGGTCCCGGGAACGATCTGCTGACCGGTGGCCTGGGCGACGACTACGTCGACGGCGGGGCGGACTGGGACGTCGTGACATCCCGGGACGGCGCCGACCTGGAGTTCCGGGTTGAGCGCTGATGTACCCGAAGCGTCGGGCCGCACGCGTGCCGGTGGCGGGTCTCCTCTGTCGAGGGACCCGCCACCGGTGCGTTCGCCTGCGCCCCGGGGGAACTGGAGGGGGGCGCCGGCGGTCAGAGGTTCTCCACGCTCGTCCCGACGGTGGTGAAGGTGCCGTTGTTGTTGCGCCGGTCGAGGTTGATGTGGACGTGCTGGGCCTGCGGGTGCGCGAAGTTGTCGATCCGGATGGGCGTTGTGGTCTGGCCGCACACGACATTGGTCTCGCGCGCGGCGAGGACGGTGTGGTTCGGGCGGTAGTACACCATCCGGACCTTCCCGCACGTGCCGTTCTTGACTCGGAAGTTCCCGGTCAGCTCGGGTCTGACGACACCACCGGTGATTTTCCACTCCAGGCGGGCGCCGGTCGTCGGCCCGCCGGGGGCGAAGGCTCCACCCAGGTCGAACTTGGCCGTGTCGATGAGCGGCCGGTCGATCGGCACGGCACTCGCCGGGCCGGCTGCGACGATCCCGCCGGCCAAGGCGGCCGCGAGTGCGGCGGCGGTCGCAGTGGAACGCCATGTGAGGGAACGGGATGAGATGGAAATGCTGGACATTGCTCGGCTCCTTTGCCGTGTCTGGTATGCCGCGGATTGGGCACGACTAGAGAGTGGCGAAGCCGTATCAGTACCGGATCACAACAGCCGTCGTAGGCGCATTGCCTCATCCCGCTTGGTCTGATCGGCAGTCAGGTCAACCACCAACTGGTCGGCGTCGCGAGCGCCGCGAATCGGACGAACCGGCCGGCCAGGCAGGCGAGCGCGAACTCCCAACGTCGTTGGCCCGCAAGGCCGGCCGCCACGCTGACGGCTGCGAGCGGCGGCAGCCCGACCAGAGCTGATCCGAGGACGAGAAGGACTCCGGAACGACGCGAGCGGAGCGCGCGCGTGATCCTGGCGGCCCATGGCCGGGGCGCGTCTCGGCCGGCCGATTGAGCTCCCCGGCGGCGGCTGAGGGCGTTGCTGCCCCGCCTGGCGGCTTCGACGATCGTCAATTTGCCGGCGGTTTGGCCCACCGCAAGGGCCGCCGCGATGACCAGCGCACCAACCGGGGTGGCGGCGTGCGCCGCGAGGACGGCATACGCCTCGGCGTTCAGCACCGGCACCAGCGCGGACAGCATGCCGTAGCCGCCGGCCAGGAAGATCTGGATGAGCGCGGTCACCGGATCCCCCGGCCCAGCAGGATGAGGACGCGTCGAGCCGACCAGATCTTCACCAGACCAACGGCAAGCGCGATCGCGGCGGCCAGGACGTAGGCGCCCAGGGCCGTGGCGAGCACGACCGCGGCGGTGTTCGCCGCCTTGGCCACCAGCGACCAATTCAACTGCCAGACAAGTCGGTCCACGACATGAAAGTCGTTCGGACTCACGAGCTGCCAGTTCAGGAACGCGAGCGAGAGCATCGTGTCCAGCACGAGGAAGGAGGGGAGGAAGGCGGCGGCCACGGGTAAGGCCTGCGGAATGTGCGCGACGAGCCCGACGAACAGGACGGCCGTGCACGCGCGGTCACTGACGATGTCGAGGACCGCGCCGATCCGGGTCTCCTGCCCGAGCCGTCGCGCGGACCAGCCGTCCAGGATGTCCCCGATCCAATAGGCCGCGTATCCGGCGCCCAGGAGCCACAGGTCGCCGGACGCGGCGGCCAGGACGCCGAGCAGAACGGCAACCACTGTGCGGGCAACCGTCACGATGTTGGGGATCGTCCACACCGAGCCCGGGATGAGTTGGTTGGCCCTGGTGCCCGCGTGGTCTGGTTTCTCGCTCAGGATCGTCATGATTCGAACGATCGCCGACGGCACCGAGGCGGCGGAACGGCCGCGGGTACCGGATCGACCGGTACCCGGGTGCCGATTTTCCGCGGGATCGGGACAGGGGTCACGTTGTCCGCGAGACTGGCTGTCGTGGCGAGGATTCCAGGAGGGCCGCGGTGGGTGCACCGGATCGCGGTGTCGATCGCCATCGGCCTGATCCTGCTCGGTCTGCTGCCGCTGATCGGTCGCGACGCGAGCCGAGAGACCTGGGTAGCGGTCGGGGTGATCGTGGTGCTCGCCTTGGCTGCGCTGCGCCCGAGCGCGGCCCGAACCTACCTGCTCCTGTCGGCCGCGCTGGTGGCCGCCATGGTGAGTCCGCGCATCGATTCCCTCTGGCTGACGGCGGCAGCATTGGCATTCCTCGCCGTCGCGCTGGCCCGCCCCACTCCTCCCACCCATCCCGCTCGCGCGCGCGTGGGTCCGCTGGCCGGCGTCGCCGGGGTGATCGGTGCCGTCGGAGTGATCGTGGCGCTCGTCGTGTTCGGCGAATCGGATCAGCTGCTTCCGTTCGTGGTCACGAGCCTCGCTGTGGGCGCGGGCGCCGGGCTACTCGTCCGATCGGTCAGCCGCAACCACGAGCTTGCCGTGGAGGCGGAGCACTTGCGGGAGGAGGCGACGTGGCTCGAACAACGGGTGGCGATGGCCCGGGAACTCCACGACGTCGTCGGCCACCACGTCACGGCCATCGTGGTGCAGGCGGAAGCCGGTCAGGTCAGCGACCCGTATGCCGCGCTGCGCGAGATCGGTGACCTGGGACGGCGGACGCTTGCCGAACTCGACGCACTGGTCATACAGCTGCGTGACCCGGCGGGCTCGCTGACGGTGGGCGCGCCGCCCCGCCTTGGTGATATCGACGAACTCCTCGCGGAGCCATTGCGCCGCGTCGGGGTCGAGGTCGACGTGGCGCTCGGACCGGATCTGCTCCTCGATGAGGCGGACGTGCTGACGGTGTATCGGATCTCGCAGGAGGGGTTGACGAATGTCGCCAAGCATTCTCGCGCCTCACGGGTGCGTGTGGACGTGGTGCGCGAAGGCGCCGATGTGCGCGTGCGGGTCGTCGATGACGGTGCCGGTGTCGTGTCGGGCCGGCCCCGCGGCTCGGGCCTGGTTGGCATCGAGGAACGGGTCGCGCCGCGAGGCGGCACCGTCGACCTCGTGGGCCGGCCCGGAGGGGGCACCCTGCTCGATGTCCGCCTGCCGGTCGGCGCCCGAGATCACTGATGATCCGCATCGCGATCGTCGACGACCAGGAGCTCATCCGCGACGGGTTCCGCCTCATCCTGAGCTCGCAGCCGGACCTCGAGGTCGCCTGCCAGGCTGCTGACGGCCGGCAGTTCCTCGATGCCGTGCGCCGCGACCCGCGGATCGACGTGGCCTTGGTCGACATCCGGATGCCGGTCCTCGACGGGCTGGCCGCGACCAGTGCGCTGGCTGCCCTACCGCACGCCCCGGCGGTGATCGTGGTGACGACCTTCGACGACGATGCCTATGTCCTGGATGCGATCGCCGCCGGGGCGCGCGGATTCCTGCTCAAGCGGTCCTCCGGGCGTGAACTGATTGCTGCCGTGCGCACTGTCGCCGCCGGTGGCTCAATCCTCTCGCCAGAGGTAACGGCCGCGGTGCTGGCGCGCGTGCGGTCCGGGCGACCCGAGACCCTGGCCGACGTCACGGCATACGGGCTGACCAGCCGTGAGCTGGAAATCCTGACGCTTCTTGGCGCCGGACTGAACAACACGGAGATCTCGCAGCGGCTGCACCTGTCGATGAGTTCGGTGAAGACCCACGTGAGCAATGTGTTCGCCAAGACCGGCAGCCGCGACCGTGTCCAGGCCGCCATTCTCGCCATCCGGGCGGGCCTAACGGTCCCCGGTTAAGCGGCCAGCACGCCCGACCCGAGTAGTGATCTGCGTTCTCTGCCATTTCGCTGGTCATGCGCGAACGGTTCGCGCGTGATGCTATTGACAGGAATCACTGTCAATTGGCAGGATCGGCGGTATGCAGGATCTCCAGGTGATCACCGAGCCGGTGGTTGCCGCGGCGGCGCTCGAGCCGACCCGGGTGCAAGTCCTGGCCGCCCTGGCGGAGCCGGGGTCGGCCAGCAGCGTCGGTGCGGCGCTCGGCATACCCCGGCAGCGGGTGAACTATCACCTGCGGGCGCTGGAGGAACACGGCCTGGTCGTCCAGGTGGGGGTGCGTCAGCGCCGCGGCCTGCAGGAGCGCCTTGTGCAGGCGAGCGCGACGGCATACCTCGTGGCGCCGGACGCGCTCGGGCCGCTGGCGCCGGCCCCGGAGCGGACCAACCGGCTCTCAACCCGCTATCTCATCGCGCTCGCGGCCCGGGTGATCCGCGAGGTCTCCGTGCTCGCCGGCCTGGCCGAGGCAGCGGGAAAACCGTTGGCCAGCTTGGCGATCGACACCGAGGTCCGGTTCGCGAGCGCCGCCGATAGGGCCGCCTTCACCGCTGACCTGCGGGACGCGGTGATCGGCCTGACCGCGAAGTACCACGACGAGAGCGCGCCCGACGGCCGCCGGCACCGGCTGGTCGTCGCCGCGCACCCGATCCCACCCGAAGCGACCACCCACGAGGAGCAGGAGCAGCGATGACGACCGACAACCCAGGCCCGTCCGAGACCCCGACAACGAACGGCCCTGCTGGACACCACGGGCGGATCATCGATCTGTCCGTCACCGTCTCCGGGACCCCGGAACAGGTGTGGGAGGCCATCGCCACCGGCCCGGGCATCTCCTCCTGGTACGTCCCGACCCAGGTCACTCCGGAGGTCGGCGGCGAGATGGTCCAGGTCTTCGGGCCCGGGCCGGAGATGACCGTGCCCGGCACCGTGACCGCGTGGGAGCCGCCGTCGCGGGTGTGCTTCGAGGGTGGCGCGCCCGACTGCATCCTCGCCTTCGAGTGGTTGGTCGTGGCGCGGGGCGACGGATCGTGCGTCGTGCGCCTGGTCAACTCCGGGTTCGCCGACGGAGAGCAGTGGGATGCCATGTATGACGGGATGGCCGAGGGCTGGCCGCTGTTCCTGCGCAACCTGCAGCTGCACCTGGAGCACTTCGCCGGTCAGGACGGGCACGCGATGCTGCCGATGGCGATGTTCCCGGACGGCGATCCCGGTCCGTGGCACCGCCTTACGGGCGCTCTCGGCTGGCCGGCCGACGCCGTCGTCGGCACCCGGCTGAGCACTTCCGGCGACACGCCACCGCTGTCGGGCACGGTGGTCGACACCGGCCACGACCGGATCTGGCTGCTGCTCGATGCGCCCACCAGCGGCACGGCGATCGTCGCCGCCGAGGGCGGTGGGGTCTCGGTGTGGGGCTACTACTACGGCGCCGCGGCCGCCGATCTCGCCGCGCAGGCCCAGATCCACTGGCAGGAGTGGCTCTCCGCCCAGGCCGAGGCCCGGCCGTAGGGCCGCGTCAGGTAGCCTGGCCGCACCAGCGCGACAGGAACTGCACGAAGCGGTCGGGCTGCTCCATGGTGGAGCAGGTGAGCGGCGTTCTGCCACAGCTCCATTCGAGCGTTCGAGACCTCGGTGACGATCGGGCTGCCGGCGTCCCGGTAGCTGTCCAGGTCGTGCTCCCCGACGATGACGAGCACGGCCGCGGATCGTCCCTGCCCCACGAGCCAGGTCGTCACGTTCGCCTCGACGGCGGCCTCGATGGCGCCTGCGGCCAAGGTGGCAGCCTCGGCGTCGATGAACGCTCGAAGGTCGGGCGTCATTGAGAGCAGCGCGCCGCCAGGTGGGCACAGCACCAGCGATGCGACGCGCGCCGGCGTCGTGAGGGCGACCTCGACCGCCACGCCCGCGCCATACGACGCGTCGACCAGATGGCACCGCCCGATGCCGGATTCGTCGAGGACCTCCAGGACATCCGCGACATCCGAGCCCGCCACGGGCGGCGCTGACGTCGAGTCCCCGAAGCCTCGAAGATCCATGCGGAGGACGTCCTGGTGGCGGACGAGGGACGGCCATACCAGCCCCCACACCCTGTGGTCCGCCACACCGGCGTGCAGCAGCACCAATGGGAGGGACGAGTCGGCCACTTGGTGGGGCAGCACGTGGTCGTAGGCGATTCCGGACGGTGTCGTCGTCATTCAGCTCCAAGAGGTTGTCGAGCGGGTCAGCCCGACTATGGGCGACGACGTGCGACATCGCAACCGGTTTCGGCGCGGCGTGTGACGCCTCACCCGTGCGGTTTACCCACGCCCCACAGGGCGGCGACGTGTCGGTCGTCTGTGCCGCAGCAGCCACCGAGGATCATCAGCGAGCCGAGGAGTGCGCGGAGGCGCCCGGTCGACGACACCAGTTGTGTCAGGTCCCCTTCGTCCAGGGTCTCGGCCTCGTCGAGCTCGGCGTGCGATTGCACGGAGGCGTTCGCGCGGATCCCGGCCACCCGCCGCCACGACGCCCAGCCGGCGCGGTCGTCCCGGGTCGGTATGCCGGCGAGCATGTGCTCCGGGTGGGCGCAGTTGAGCAGGTAGTAGTCGGGGGCGGCTGCCGTGTCCACCCGACCAACGGCGTCGGCGACGGTCATACCGTCGGGCAGGCGGCCATCGGTTTCGACCGTGAACGAGATGGCCACCGGCACGCCGACGTCGCGGGCGGCGCGCACGATGCCGATGGCTTCGCCGGTCCCGGTCAAGGTGTATGCCGTGACCACCTCGGCACCCGCCGCGGCGAACGCGGCGATCTGGTCGTGGTGGTAGTCGGCGGCGGCGTCCGAGTCGACGTTTGCGCCGCTGGCGAGGTAGCCGTCACCACGCGGCCCGACCATCCCGTTGACCCGGACTCCCGGCATACTGCCGCGGTAGCGCTGCGCCAGCTCGCGCAGGAACCCGATGGCGCTCTCGTTGTTGCGCCGCAACGCATCCCGGTCGTACCCAAGGCGCGCACCCCAGTCGGGATTCGCGCGCCACGTGGGCGATTCGAGCATCAGGTGAGCGCCGGCCGCGGCGGCGACGGCGGCATACCCACCGTAGTAGTCCGCGAGCAGGCGGCGGCCGGTGGCATCCTCCAGCAGCGGGAAGGCGGCGAACTCCGGCAGGTCGACGCCCTGGTGGAAGATCAGGTCGGTTTCCATGCCGCCGTCGGTGACGAACCGAGTCTCGGCAGGTGGGTGCGGTTGGTGCGTGTCGAGCATCTGGCGATCCCTTCTCCTTAAACAGACCAAATGGTCCACTACAACGGATACCAGACTGTCCGGTTTGATACAACGGGGTTATGCCACGCGATGGCGGACCAACACGCACCCGGATCCTCGACACCGCCGAACGGCTCGCCATCGAGCACGGCTTCACCGCCACGCCGGTCGAGCGGATCATCGGGGAGTCGGGCACGTCCAAGGGCTCCTTCTTCCATCATTTCCACTCCAAGAGCGATCTCGCGAGCGCGCTGGTCGAGCGGTATGCTGCGGCCGACATCGCGCACCTGCACCGGGCCCTCGCCGCGGTCGCCCCGCTCGACGGCGCGACGGCTCGCCTGCTGGCGTTCGTGCAGTACTTCGTCGCTGAGGCGGACGAGTTGATGGCCGCCCAGTCCAGCTGCCTGTATGTCGCGGCGCTAACCGAGCAGGATCTCATCCAGGAGGGCGCAACCGCGCCCATCGAACGCGCAATCCTCCTCTGGCGCAGCGCGATCGCAGGGATGATCCGGGACGCTGCCGCCGAGCAGAATCGGCCTCCGGCCGGCCTGGACGCCGACGCCCTCGCCGACCACATCTTCGTCACCTTCGAGGGCAGCTTCCTGCTCTGCCGGGCCACCGGTGACCCGGGCCACATGCGCCGGCAGCTGACGATTCTCCACATCGTGATCGCAGCTCTCTTCGTACCGGCTGCCTCGGGATGAGGCCACCGGTGGCACTCGGGCCAATCTCGAGCGCTGCCTTCGAGTCCGGCCGTGGTGGCCGAGGATCCGTGCGGGTCTGCGGGGTGACAGATCCGTGACAGGGCGTGGGCTCAGGATCCCATCAACGGCTCGAACCGCGGGCCGCCCGCACAGGGAGACGAACTCGATGAACCACCACAAGACCCTGCGAACCCGACGCATCGCCGCCGTGGCCACCGTCGCGGCGAGCGCCGGGCTCGCCGCCGCGACGACCGGGGCGGCATCGGCCGCCGTCGCCCCAGCCGAGCCCACGACCGCCAGAGCGCCTGTCACGGTGAGCATCACCGTCACCGGGGACACGGTGTCCGGCACCGCCACCAGCACCAGCCGCGCATGCCTCGTCGGCAAGCAGGTGTACATCTACCAGCAAGTCGGCTCCCGCGGAGGCGGGGACGATCTCCTCTTCCATGCGGCGCCGGTCATGATCGAGGGCCCGACCCGCGGGACCTGGAGCGCGGGGTTCAACCTCCCTGCCGGGTCCTACTACTCCCTCATGAAGCCCACCTCGCAGTGCCAGCGCGCCTCGAGCCGCACCGTGTCCATCGTTACCGCCGCGGCCCTCGCCAAGACACCGGTCGAGGTCACGATCGAAGCGCAGGGCACCGACCTGTCCGGTCGGCTGATCAGCACATCGAGTGCCTGCGTGACCGACCGGGAGGTCCTGGTCTACCGGCAGCGCGGAGGGCGCGGCGGTGGCGACGATCGGCTGTTCGCTCGGGACACGACCTTCGTGGACGACGCTGGTCAGGCGACGTGGAGCACGGGGAACACCGGCGTCGAGGGCAAGTTCTATGCAGTCGTGCGCCCGAATGCGAGCTGCCTCGGCGACTCGAGCCCGACGGTCGTGGCACGGCGCTGACCAGATCTGCCCTCCCCGGCTCCCCTCCCTGGCGGGCACAGCCCGAACCCGCCAGGTGAGGGCGCTGCCCGCCGATCGTCATCACCCCCAGAGACTGCCTATCGGCAGGGCCCAGATCTGCTCGTCCAGTTGGAACGCGTGGGGTCCGGTGTGCAGGACCACGCCCCCGGCAAACCGGTCCGCGACCTGATCTCGCAGCCAGATCAGGTGTCGCGCGTCGCGCCGGGTTGCCGCGGCGGAGGCCTTCACCTCAATGGCGGCGATTGTCCCGTCGGCAAACTCGACGACGACGTCGATTCCTCGGCCGTCGCGGTTTCGGAGATGGTGCAGGCGGGGACGTGAGGACGCGACCGGTAGCTCGGCGCGCAGTTGGGCGAAGACAAAGGTCTCGATGATCCGGCCGAGGAGGTCGCCGTTGCGCAGGATGGCCTGCCGATCGAGCCCGAGAAGTGCCCCGACGAGCGAGGGGTCCGTCACGAACAGCTTCGGCGCCGAGGTTAGGCGAGAAAGCCGGTTGCTCGCCCACGCCGGGACCTGCTCAACGACGAAAAGGTCGGCCAACCGGGAAAGGTAGCTCCCCACGGTGCGCCTGTCGATGCCAGCCGCCTCGGCGAGGGTGAGCGCCGTGGGAACCCCGGCCGTATTGGCCGCGACGGCCGTCAGCATTCGGCGGAAGAGCTGCGGGTCGCGATGCCCGAAATGTGCGGGCGCATCCCGCTCGACAACGTGGTCCGCATACGCCGCCAACCAGTCTGCGGGGCCGCGCCCGCTGAGCAGCAGCGTGGGCTGGGGCAAGCCACCGTGGATCGCCATGTCGACGTAGTCGGTGATGGTGAACGGGGACGCCGATTCGATTGTGGCCGGTTGGCCGTCGGCCAGGGTGTCGAGGAATGCCGTGGGTCGGCACGGAAAGGCGCGGCTTCCGCGGGGCGGTCCAGACCGGGCGATCACGCGAGCGTGCCGTCTTGCCGTCGTTGTTTTGCCGCACGCGCGCGGACCGACGACGGAGACGGCGGGGAACTCGCCGAGAAGGCCGTTAAGCCGTCCGTCGATCAGCCGCTCCACATACGGAGACACGGGAGCTGATGTACATTCCGCGAGCGCCCTGATGTACATATGGCGAAGCCAGTCGTGTACATAATGCGGCGGTCCTTGTCCCCCTGACGACCGACTCCACCGCGGCGAGACCCGCCCAGTAGCCTGCGGACAGAACTTCCGCGTCGGCGAACTCTCCCGGAGGACCACATGTTACGGCTCGGTATGGACGTTGACGAGGTCGAGCGGCTCGGTCGCCACATCCGCGCCCAGGCCGACCAACTGAACTCCGTTAAGCGCGTGGTCGGCCAGGTTGTCTCTCGGTCGCACGGATGCTGGGCCGGGCGCGACGCCGAGCACTTTGCCGAACTCGCCCGCGAGGTCGATCGCACGCTGGCGCGGGTAGTTGCCGACCTGCGCGCGTTCGGCGAAGAGGCGGTGCGCCAAGCGGGCGAACAGCGCCAGGTCAGTCGTGCCTCGGGCGGCAGCGCGGGGCAGCAGGTCACGCCCGGACACCGAGAGCAGGACTTCGGTCGACGCCTGCAGGGAAAGGCCCACCATCCCGAGGACAGCGAACTCGCGGGGCTGGCATACGCGGCATACGGAGGAAGCGACGCGGGAAGCTTCACGGCGGTCGAGGTCATCTCGTTGCCGGACGGGTTGCAGGCGGTGCTGTACAAGGACGCGGGAGGGTCCGGCTCGGCCGACGACCGCTACGTTCTCGCGTTTGCCGGCACAGATCCCTTGTCGCCCGACGACTGGTTGAACAACGCCGCCCAACTCACGGGCACGTCCAGTCAGTATGCCGAGGGCATGGCGCTCGCGGTCGCCCTGCACCACAGGTACGGCGATCAGCTGGTGTTCACCGGTCACTCGCTCGGCGGCGGGCTGGCTGCTGCCGCGGCCGTGGCGACGGGATGCCCCGCAGTGACCTACAACGCCGCTGGCGTCAGCCCGGTGACCATGGCCGAGGCCTCCGCGCTTCGGGGGCGATTTCCCTGGGAGACGGGCACGGCATACGACGAACTGCGGGGCGGGCAGGTGCGCAACTATCAGATGTATGGGGATGTCCTCACGACGGCCGCGGAAGCCAACGGACCGGTGCTGCCCGACCCGGTCGGGGTGCAGCACGTCCTGGATTCCGCCCCGCCCGAGCCGGGTGGCAGCGTCGTCGGCTGGGCTTTCGGGGAACACGGTATGGGTCAGATCATTGAGGCGATGGCGGAGAAGTACGACGACCCGCACGGCGCGTCCGGCACCTGGTGACCGCGGCCCGGCGCCCCGGACGGGCACGGCAAGGTCGAGCTGACGCGCTATCACTCACGGGTCGCCATGCCCGCCCAACCGGCTAACCCGGCTGCCAACACGATCGGCTTGCACCGGGTCATGTTCGCCGTCGATGACCTGGACGACACGCTCACCCGGCTCAAAGGCTCGTACGGAGTCGAGTCGCTCGGCGGGATCGGCGAACAAAAGATCGTTCCGGACGCGGTGCTGGTCGGCGGCGCGGCCGCCGCGCTCTATGCCGGCCACCGCGACTCCTTCGATCATGACCACGTGCTGAGCGACCTGAGCGAGCGGTATGCCGAGGTGGTCGCGGCGGTCGAGGCCTCGGAGGGCTGGGTGACCAGCGTCCGGGCCAGTTCGCCGCCGCTCACCTTGCTGGACTCGCTCGACGGCATCGAAGCCGGCCTGCGGCATTTGCGCCGCGTGCGCCCGTTGGAGGTCGAGGAGGTCGACGTGGACGGTCACGTCCTGCGGGTTCCGACCCTCCCGGAATGCCTGCGGGTCAAGGCCTATCTCATGGTCCAGCGCAATCAGGTACGCGACTACCTCGACACCGTCGCACTCGCCGAGCGCCTCGGCGACTCCGTGACCACCTTGGCCAGTATCGACCACTACTACCGGGACCGGTCCGACGGCACCGACTCCGTGCTGACCGCCGTGGTCCAGCGGCTGTCCGAGCCGACCCCCCGCGACACGCGCGTGACCCGGCAATTGTCTGCATACAAGGGGCTCGGTCGGTCCTGGCACGACTGGTCGGTGGTCGTCGCGGCCTGCACCGATCTCGCCGACGACATCGTGGATTGGCTGGGCGCGCAATGACTCTCGCTTCCCGCAATGTCGTCGTCGACCCCGACGCGCCGGTCGAGGACTGGCCATACGAAGCCGTGGTGACGATCATCGAACGCGGCACGATCACCGACTGGCTCCGGTTGACACGGGCCGTCGCGGACGACCCGTGGGGCCGGTCGCCCGGCAGATCGAGGACTATCTGAGCTACGAGCAGCCGTATGGCGTCGCCCCCCTCCTGACGCGCGCCATCGCTCGCGCGCGCCAGCGTGCTGTCTCAAGCGAGCGTCAGGCGGTCGCCGCGGAAGTCGCCGCCCTTATCGACCGATCTGGCCTGACCCTGGCCGACCTGGCCGAGCGGATCGGCACCTCCGGATCGCGGCTGTCGACCTATCGGTCCGTACGGGTGATGCCCTCGGCCGGGCTGCTGGTGCGGCTGCGCCGGACCGTTGATCGGCGCGCTGCTCGGCGTACCTCCTGGGCCGCTCCTCGGCCGCGGTCTCGAAATCCGCGTCGTAGTGAAGCAGGGTGAGCGTGTGCTCGTGCGCGAGGACGGCGGTGAGGAGATTGGCGATGCCGATCGCCCGGTGACGGCCGTTGTCGGCGAGCGACTGCTGCAGGTCGAAGGCCCGCTCCCAATGGTCATTGCCCAGCGGAAGGTATTCGTACGCGGTTCGGCGGCTTTCCCGGATACGCTCGGCCTGTTCCGCCCGGGCCACCGTGGGAGGACGTGAACCACCCCATTCCCTTCGGTGTCGCTGGAAACAGTTGCCGCACAGGCGCGTGGCCGTTCAGTTCTCAGTGGATCGTTGGGTGGTGGCCAGCTCGGTAACGAGTGCGGCGGCCTCGTCGGCGACGACGTCGGCGAACGAGTTGCCGAGGGCGCGGTAGATGCGCTCGGCGTCGCGGTAGTTGCGCCGGGCCGTTTCGGCGTCGCCCATGCTCCGGCGGGTGCGCGCGAACGACAGCAGCGTGTTGGCTTCGCCGAGCCGGTTGTCGATGGCGCGGTAGAGGGGCAGGGCTTGGCCGAGCAGGTCGATGGCGTCGTCGTAGCGGTTCTGCATCAGGGCGGTGTCGCCGAGGCTTTTGAGGGTGTTGGCTTCGCCGAGCCGGCTGCCGAGGGCGCGGTAGAGGGGCAGGGCTTGGCCGAGCAGGTCGATGGCGTCGTCGTAGCGGTTCTGCATCAGGGCGGTGTCGCCGAGGCGTTTGAGGGTGGTGGCTTCGCCGAGCCGGTTGTCGAGGGCGCGGTAGAGGGGCAGGGCTTGGCCGAGCAGGTCGATGGCGTCGTCGTAGCGGTTCTGCGCCAGGGCGGTGTCGCCGAGGCTTTTGAGGGTGGTGGCTTCGCCGAGCCGGCTGCCGAGGGCGCGGTAGAGGGGCAGGGCGTGGCCGAGCAGGTCGATGGCGTCGTCGTAGCGGTTCTGCATCAGGGCGGTGTCGCCGAGGCTTTTGAGGGTGGTGGCTTCGCCGAGCCGGTTGCCGAGGGCGCGGTAGAGGGGCAGGGCGTGGCCGAGCAGGTCGATGGCGTCGTCGTAGCGGTTCTGCGCCAGGGCGGTGTCGCCGAGGCTTTTGAGGGTGGTGGCTTCGCCGAGCCGGTCGCCGATGGCGCGGTAGAGGGGCAGGGCGTGGCCGAGCAGGTCGATGGCGTCGTCGTAGCGGTCCCGCATCCGGGCGGTGTCGCCGAGGCGTTTGAGGGTGGTGGCTTCGCCGAGCCGGTTGTCGAGGGCGCGGTAGAGGGGCAGGGCGTGGCCGAGCAGGTCGATGGCGTCGTCGTAGCGGTTCTGCATCAGGGCGGTGTCGCCGAGGCTTTTGAGGGTGGTGGCTTCGCCGAGCCGGCTGCCGATGGCGCGGTAGAGGGGCAGGGCGTGGCCGAGCAGGTCGATGGCGTCGTCGTAGCGGTTCTGCATCCGGGCGGTGTCGCCGAGGCTGTGCAGGGTGGTGGCTTCGCCGAGCCGGTCGCCGAGGGCGCGGTAGAGGGGCAGGGCTTGGCTGAGCAGGTCGATGGCGTCGTCGTAGCGGTCCCGCATCCGGGCGGTGTCGCCGAGGCTTTTGAGGGTGGTGGCTTCGCCGAGCCGGTCGCCGAGGGCGCGGTAGAGGGGCAGGGCTTGGCCGAGCAGGTCGATGGCGTCGTCGTAGCGGTTCTGCATCCGGGCGGTGTCGCCGAGGCTGTGCAGGGTGGTGGCTTCGCCGATCCGGCTGCCGAGGGCGCGGTAGAGGGGCAGGGCGTGGCTGAGCAGGTCGATGGCGTCGTCGTAGCGGTTCTGCATTAGGGCGGTGTCGCCGAGGCTGTGCAGGGTGGTGGCTTCGCCGAGCCGGTCGCCGAGGGCGCGGTAGAGGGGCAGGGCTTGGCCGAGCAGGTCGATGGCGTCGCCGTAACGGCTCTGCATCCGGGCGGCGTCGGCGCGAGCGACGAGGAGGCGGGCGGCATACGCGGGATCGTCGATGGCGTTCTCGTCGGCCTCATTGACCAGATCCTCAAGGAGGCGGGACGCACGGGCGCGCTGCTCCGGAGCGACATTCCAATCGAGGTCGGCGTCGGCTTCCGCGACCGTGGCAATCCCTGACGTCGCATCGCCGGTCAACTCGAAGACGTGCGAGCGGACCGACCACAGGTCGACGGCGTCGCGGGCAATCCGGGCGATCAGCCAGGCGGGTCCGACGACGATGACCGGCCGGGCCAGGGTGCGGGCGAGGAAGTCCCGGTTGAGGTTGAGGTCGGCGAGGGGGTCGGTCTGTGTGCCGTCGACGAGGTCCTCGAGGTGGGTGACGAGCAGCGGACTCGTTCCCGGGTGTTCGGCGGCGGCGCCGACGAGTTGCCTGGCCGCCCCGGATTCGGAGGTCAGGCGAACGACGACCGCGGCGTCAGAGCGGATCAGTTCGTCGGTCAGGGCATCGCGCAGCGACGGATGATTGACATGGACGAAGGCGAGCGCGAAGCCGTCGGCGAGGTCGAGGAAGCGGCGGATCGCGGCATACTCCCCGCGGTTGGAGCCGAGCGGATCGGGTGGCGCGATGTCCGACGAACTCGCGATGGGGCGGCGGCGGCGTTGCCACCGCCCGCGGACCCGCTCGAGCAGCGTTCCGGTCATCGCGTCCCGTCGAACCGCAGCCAGGGATGCGGGGCATACCAGTCGGATCCGTCGTCCTGGTAGGCGAGCAGATAGCCGCTGCGCAACAGCCGGAAGAACGCCGGGTTGTCGCTCTCGGCCCCCGATGCGGCGACCTCGTCGATGAGTTCTCGGTCGCCGGGCTCGAGGCCGCGGCGCATGTCCCGGGCGAGCCGGTTGAAGACGGTGGCGACAGCCGAGCGAGTGATCGGCAGCGTGTCCACGGTCCGCAACGCTTCGCGCATCCCGGTGCCCAGGCTGCGAACGTATCCACCGGTGGAGAGGAGGACGTCGTCGCGGAGGGCGTCGTCCTCGAACACTGCGGCGTTCCCGGCTCCCGCCGCGGCCACGCGGCGCGCATAAATGTCGAGCAGGGCGCTCCGACCCTCGGGGCTCGGCTGGTTGTCGGGCGAGGTCAGGGCGATGACCGGCAGGTGCAGGGGGCGAGCGCCATACGCCGTGACGAGGTCGTTTTGCGCGTGGCTGTAGGCGAGCTCGATCGGGATCGAATAGATCGCGTCGCAGTCGAGGGCGCGCAGGAGTTCGCTCTCGTGGACGAAGATCTGCTCCTGGTTGGTCACCTCGGCGCGATCGGCGATGGCCCGCGGCCGGATCTTGTCAAGGTCGTCGACGATCACGACGATGCCGCCGCGGGTTCCGGCCCGCGCGAGTTGCTGTTTCGCGGGCTTGAGCAGCCGCTCGTTGACGGTGTCGATCAGGGTCGGCAACTGGCCGCGCAGCACCGCACGGAAGTCGTCACGCGCGGCCGGGAAGTCCTTCAGCGACAGGGAGATTTTGAGCCAGTCGCCGCCGCCGTCGATGCCGGCGGTCTTGAGCCAGTCGACGAGCGCTTTGCCCCATTCCTTAATCTGGTCGTGCCGGAAGGTGACGCCGGCGTGGTTGTTGAGGTCGCTGACGAGTTGCCGGACGGTCTGGAAGACGATGTCTTCGGCGCGGATATCGTCGAGGTCGAGCCAGTCCTGGCCGCGGAGCATGGAGACGAAGTGCTTGGCCTCGCCCTCGCCGGACTCGAGGCGCACCTTCATCCGGATCATTTCGGTGGTCTTGCCCACGCCCCGGTGTCCGGTGATCAGCGTGGTGGTCGGCGCGTCCCCGGCCAGCAGCACCGAGCGCACCGCGGTGCGTTTGATGTCCTCGACGCCCGTGCGGGACTGCCAGTCGACATACAGGTTGTCCTCGTGCGCCCCGAGCGGGCGCACGGGATCGAACTGCTGATACAGCCGGGTGATCACGTCCGCCACGTCCCGATGGTACGGCGCGGGGTCGGCGCGGTCACGGCCGATCGGGTGATGTTGGCCCACTGAGCGGGGCCCTCGTTCGGTCTATTAGGGCTCATCCCCGCGCGGGCGGGGCGGACCGCGACCCCGAGCAGCTGCGCGATGGCGACGAGGGCTCATCCCCGCGCGGGCGGGGCGGACGCTCTGGCTCATCCCCGCGCGGGCGGGGCGGACATACCAGGGAACCGGCGGCGGGCGTGCAGTTGGGCTCATCCCCGCGCGGGCGGGGCGGACCCCCGGACGATTGCGGGGCGAAGCTGACTGTAGGGCTCATCCCCCCGCGGGCGGGGCGGACAGCCCTGGCGCGAGCATCATTTCGGGCTTGCAGGGCTCATCCCCGCGCGGGCGGGGCGGACAGGCGGAGATTGGCCCGGAGACACAGGGCCGGGGGCTCATCCCCGCGCGGGCGGGGCGGACCCAACCGCACCTTCCGACCCGGCTCCGGCTCACGGCTCATCCCCGCGCGGGCGGGGCGGACTCGCAGTCGGCGCGGCAGGCGTACGCGCGCGGGGGCTCATCCCCGCGCGGGCGGGGCGGACTCGCTGGCCCGGTTCTCCAGGTGCCACGGCATGGGCTCATCCCCGCGCGGGCGGGGCGGACGGCGGGTTGCACCGCCGTCTCCGCGAGGACTCCGGCTCATCCCCGCGCGGGCGGGGCGGACCCCGGACAGGTCGGGCCACGACCGAACAGTGCGGGCTCATCCCCGCGCGGGCGGGGCGGACAACGTGTTTCACCTGGCATGAGAAGCCCTGTGTCAAGCCGCCCTGTTTTGTTGGGTGAGGAGTCGTTGGAGCGCTTGGTGTCGGTCGGGGTCGTAGGCGGTGTTGTTTTGCCAGCAGTGCCAGATGACGAAGAGCCAGGCTCGGGCCAGGATGCGGACGGCGTGGGGGTGGTCGTGTCCGCGGTCGATAGCGCGTTTGTAGAGCTGTGCGGCCCAGGGGTTGTCGTGTCGGGAGTCGCCGGCGAAGTCGGTGACGGCGTCGCGCAGTTGTTTGTCGCAGGCCCAGCGGAAGGTGACCGCGCGGGCCTTGCCGGATTGGCGGGTGGAGGGGGCGACGCCGGCGAGGCAGGCCAGGGATTCGGGGGTGGGGAATTTGCCGCGGCAGTCGCCGATCTCGGCGAGCAGCCGGGCGGCGCGGACGGTTCCGGAGCGCGGCAGGCTGGTGAAGATGTGGGCATCGGTGTGCGCCGCCAGTTGTGCCTCGATTTGGGTGGTGAGGGTGGTGATCTGCTCGGCCAGGGTGGCGGCGACGGCGAGGTAGGCGCGGGTGATCCCGGCTTGGGTCTTGGCGGTCGGCCCGGTCAGGCCGCGGGGCGCGCCGGTCAGGTGGGCGTGCAGGACGGCGGGGTCCTTCTTGCCGGAGTAGCCGTGTTTGGCCAGCCAGGCGGCCAGCCGGGTGGGGGTCAGCCAGTCGGCCTGGGCTTGGCTGGTGAACCGGGAGATGAACGCGAGGCTGATGGCCGAGTCCAAGGCCGCGAAGAGGCCAACCGCGCCAGGAAAGACGTTGCGCAAGTGGGCGCGCAGCTGGTTGGTGACCACAACCCGGTGATTGACCAGGTCCTTGCGGGCGCGGCACGCGTGCCGCAACGCGACCGTCTCCTCGGTGTCGGGGACCAAAGCCCGCAGCCGGGGCCGGTCGGTGCGCAGAGTGTCGGCGAGCACGAAGGCGTCGAACCGGTCGTCCTTGTTTCCAGCCGAGCCGTAACGACCGCGCAGGTTCTTGACCTGGTTCGGGCTGATCACCACAACGGTCAGCTTGGCCGCCAGCAGGGCGTCGATGACCGGCCCGTCCGGGCGTTCGATGGCGACCTCACCGACGCCGTGGCGGCCCAGGAACCGCACCAACGCACTCAGGCCGGAGGCGGTGTGGTCGACCATGGTGCGGGCCCGTTGACGGCCGCGGTCATCGACGATGCACACGGCATGGTCATCGCGGGCCCAATCAATGCCCGCGGTCACCGCGTTCGGGGGTGTATCGGGCAGGGTGTTACTGGCAGACTTCACGTCAGCCTCCTCGCTGCTAATCCCAGTGGGGAGGCACCCGCATGTGCCGATGGTTCCGGGACGCAGCTGCCGGTTCGCTCACTGATCGGCGCTCGGAGGCGCTCAGCCCTGTCGACGGTCCGTACGTCCCGGGTAACCACCAGACCCCGCAGATCTCATGCTGGACATCCAACGCGTCGAGCGAGCAGGGCGATGGCCTGGTGGCACCACGGGTGCATCAGCGATCAGGCGATCACTGACACAAGGAAGGTAGACCAGTGAGCGAGAACCTTGGGCTCATCCCCGCGCGGGCGGGGCGGACGCCGGGCTCCACATCAGGTTCCGCCGCGACAGGGGCTCATCCCCGCGCGGGCGGGGCGGACCCACCCGCTTTCCGGGATGTCGGTGAGCAGCAGGGCTCATCCCCGCGCGGGCGGGGCGGACCTTGTCGCGCTTGGTGCCGTTGGCTCGGCGGGGGGCTCATCCCCGCGCGGGCGGGGCGGACTTCAACGAGGAATTCGCTTACCTGCACGGTGAGGGCTCATCCCCGCGCGGGCGGGGCGGACGTCCGCGCGAGCCCGGCGAACTCGCTCGTCCGGGCTCATCCCCGCGCGGGCGGGGCGGACACCCCGCCGTGTCAATAGTTCAGGTTGGGGTGAGGCTCATCCCGGCGCGGGCGGGGCGGACATGCGCAGCGGCGTTGGTGTGAACGTGGCCGCGGGCTCATCCCCGCGCGGGCGGGGCGGACGCCGGCGCTCGACGGTGCGGAGCTGCTGATCCCGGCTCATCCCCGTGCGGGCGGGGCGGACCAGGCGCACACCGATTTGCGCGCCAACTTCACGGGCTCATCCCCGCGCGGGCGGGGCGGACCCCGCGTGGCGCCAGTATTCGAACTTGGCGGCGGGCTCATCCCCGCGCGGGCGGGGCGGACTGGTCCATGCTCGCCGCCGAGGCCGCGACCGCGGGCTCATTGCCGCGCGGGCGGGGCGGACTAGGACCTTCTGGTCTTTGAGCGCGGCCGGCGGGGCTCATCCCCGCGCGGGCGGGGCGGACTCTCGTGGCCGTGGCGTCCGGCGGCGGCCCGGTGGCTCATCCCCGCGCGGGCGGGGCGGACGTCGCTGTAGGAGTCGCCGTCGGACTCTTCCAGGGCTCATCCCCGCGCGGGCGGGGCGGACTCTGCGCCCACGACAGGACCAGTGAGCCGGCGGGGCTCATCCCCGCGCGGGCGGGGCGGACCCGCGGCCACAATGGTCGGGCGCCTCCAAGTGGGGCTCATCCCCGCGCGGGCGGGGCGGACCCCCTGATGTGCGACAGCGCCCGCTGCGTGCTGGGCTCATCCCCGCGCGGGCGGGGCGGACTTCACGTGTTCCACTCGGTGTGGCCAGGCGTGGGGCTCATCCCCGCGCGGGCGGGGCGGACCGGCCGCGGTGAAGGCCAGGTGGCGGAAGCTAGGGCTCATCCCCGCGCGGGCGGGGCGGACGGGTACGCGCCGCTGGTGACGCGGACGGTGGAGGGCTCATCCCCGCGCGGGCTGGGCGGACTCCAGCCTGTACGCAACAAAGGTGTGGGACGCGGGCTCATCCCCGCGCGGGCGGGGCGGACTTCGGCGTAGGCGCGGACTTGCCCGCCGATCGGGGCTCATCCCCGCGCGGGCGGGGCGGACGGACTGAGCAGAAGGTGCGGAGCGCCTGGTGCGGGCTCATCCCCGCGCGGGCGGGGCGGACGGGTACGCGCCGCTGGTGACGCGGACGGTGGAGGGCTCATCCCCGCGCGGGCTGGGCGGACTCCAGCCTGTACGCAACAAAGGTGTGGGACGCGGGCTCATCCCCGCGCGGGCGGGGCGGACTTCGGCGTAGGCGCGGACTTGCCCGCCGATCGGGGCTCATCCCCGCGCGGGCGGGGCGGACGGACTGAGCAGAAGGTGCGGAGCGCCTGGTGCGGGCTCATCCCCGCGCGGGCGGGGCGGACCCGGGCTCCGCGCCATCGAATCTCGTTTGGGAGGGGCTCATCCCCGCGCGGGCGGGGCGGACCTTCCCCTTCATCATTTCGAGGTCATCGAAGTTGGGCTCATCCCCGCGCGGGCGGGGCGGACTCCCCGAGTTGGACGGCGCTGACCTGGTTCTCGGGCTCATCCCCGTGCGGGCGGGGCGGACAGCCTTGTGCGCGACGGCGCATAGGGCTACGAGGGCTCATCCCCGCGCGGGCGGGGCGGACCCAACCGATGACATCGACCCAAGAGCCTTCGCGGGCTCATCCCCGCGCGGGCGGGGCGGACTTCGAGATAATCCACATCCGGATTCACCGTTCGGGCTCATCCCCGCGCGGGCGGGGCGGACCCAAGCGCCGGACCGTCGCCAAGCTTCTGAACGGGCTCATCCCCGCGCGGGCGGGGCGGACGTCGCACCGTCAGGACAGATCGGCACGGTGATGGGCTCATCCCCGCGCGGGCGGGGCGGACCGAGAACCAGTTGGCCGCGCCGGAGTGGCCGAGGGCTCATCCCCGCGCGGGCGGGGCGGACATCGCCCAGGCGTCCTCCTGCCACGACGCCGGGGGCTCATCCCCGCGCGGGCGGGGCGGACCGGGCCGCCGACGGGCGGGTGTGGTGCGTCCAGGGCTCATCCCCGCGCGGGCGGGGCGGACCCCTCAAGCTCTAGTTTGGCACCCGCCGAGCTAGGGCTCATCCCCGCGCGGGCGGGGCGGACAGCTCACGGCGGAGGAACTCGAGGCGCTGTCGGGGCTCAGCCCCGCGCGGGCGGGGCGGACGCCTTCTCGAGACCCGCCTTGGTGCGGAACGAGGGCTCATCCCCGCGCGGGCGGGGCGGACCCGGTCGACACCGTGTCGGTCGAGTGGATGTAGGGCTCATCCCCGCGCGGGCGGGGCGGACGTCGTCCAGGTCCACCGACACGCCGTTCTGAAGGGCTCATCCCCGCGCGGTCGGGGCGGACCCGGTACGAGCCGCGGCCTCGTACTGGCTGATGGGCTCATCCCCGCGCGGTCGGGGCGGACCACATCCCGTTGATCGGCAGCAGCATCCAGCAGGGCTCATCCCCGCGCGGGCGGGGCGGACTACATGATGCCGGATAAGCAAGTGTCCGTGGAGGGCTCATCCCCGCGCGGGCGGGGCGGACAGGTCCGCACCCGACGAGGTCAGGTCCGCACCTCTGAGGGGCTCATCCCCGCGCGGGCGGGGCGGACAGGTCCGCACCCGACAGGTCAGGTCCGCACCTCTGAGGGGCTCATCCCCGCGCGGGCGGGGCGGACAGGTTCGCGTCCGTGAGGTTCGCGCTCGTGAGGGGCTCATCCCCGCGCGGGCGGGGCGGACGCTTCAGCACAGCAGACGATTCGGTCATGGCAGGGCTCATCCCCGCGCGGGCGGGGCGGACTCCCACCCGAGTCGCGTGGTACTACGCCGCGGCAGGGCTCATCCCCGCGCGGGCGGGGCGGACGCCACATCCCGAGGCGCCAGCCGTCGAGCACGGCTGGGCTCATCCCCGCGCGGGCGGGGCGGACTTGCAGTTGCCTGTCGAACGAGGTTCGGAGCCAGGGCTCATCCCCGCGCGGGCGGGGCGGACTGCCAGGATCCCGGGACGGCACGAGCACGGCATCGGGCTCATCCCCGCGCGGGCGGGGCGGACGCAGGGCGGCGCTGGGCAGATGCCGCGTCCTGAGGGCTCATCCCCGCGCGGGCGGGGCGGACCCTTTGGCGGCTCGCCGCCGACTCCGTGGGACCAGGGCTCATCCCCGCGCGGGCGGGGCGGACTTCCGACCTGCGCAGCTCGGTCCTCAGCTTCCCGGGGCTCATCCCCGCGCGGGCGGGGCGGACTGAGCCGCGAGCCCCGCCGTCCGCTGCCGATCGGGCTCATCCCCGCGCGGGCGGGGCGGACGTCGCGGGTGACGGACCGGCTGGAAACCTCCGCTGGGCTCATCCCCGCGCGGGCGGGGCGGACGACGGGACAACCCGGCCTACACGTTCCGGAGGTAGGGCTCATCCCCGCGCGGGCGGGGCGGACTCCCGGATCTCCGCGCGCCTCTAGCGCCCAGTTGGGCTCATCCCCGCGCGGGCGGGGCGGACCAGCCCACCATGTCGATAGTTCAGGGTGCGCGGGGGCTCATCCCCGCGCGGGCGGGGCGGACGTCGCAGCCGGTGCGCCAGTCGCCGCGCAGCTGGGCTCATCCCCGCGCGGGCGGGGCGGACCTCGGGTGTTTGGACGGAACGGATCCCGTTCGCGGGCTCATCCCCGCGCGGGCGGGGCGGACCGAGGACAGCATGGCCCGGGCGATCCCGACCGGGGCTCATCCCCGCGCGGGCGGGGCGGACCCTGGCACCATAGAGGCCGTGGCCGAATCCGTGGGCTCATCCCCGCGCGGGCGGGGCGGACTCCGGAGTCCGTCGGCAGTTGCAGCGCCTGCACGGGCTCATCCCCGCGCGGGCGGGGCGGACTACGACGCGACGCGTAACGGGTTGGCCTTCAACGGCTCATCCCCGCGCGGGCGGGGCGGACGAGTCCCCATGGTGGCAAGGCCCGCTGCTCGGGGGCTCATCCCCGCGCGGGCGGGGCGGACTTCCACACCGTCGTCAAGACACCCTTGATCGCGGGCTCATCCCCGCGCGGGCGGGGCGGACGAGCGCCGAGGACGTGGTCCCGGAACGTTCGCGGGCTCATCCCCGCGCGGGCGGGGCGGACATCACGGACGGCGTCGGGGTGCTGCACTGGCCGGGCTCATCCCCGCGCGGGCGGGGCGGACTCCGGATGACGTCAGGCATCGGGGGCCCGATCGGGCTCATCCCCGCGCGGGCGGGGCGGACTCCACGATCTCCACGAGCACGTCAAGGTCCGGGGGCTCATCCCCGCGCGGGCGGGGCGGACCGGGACCTGCTGGCGGACGCGCTCGTGGACGCGGGCTCATCCCCGCGCGGGCGGGGCGGACCGCACGTTCCGGGAGTTCGGGGAGCAGTTCACAGGCTCATCCCCGCGCGGGCGGGGCGGACCCCTGCCCGTCACGGTCACCGCGGCGACCGATGGGCTCATCCCCGCGCGGGCGGGGCGGACCCGGCCCGAACTCCGGATCCTCGTACAGGAGAGGGCTCATCCCCGCGCGGGCGGGGCGGACGACATCGTCATTGCGCGGGCCCGGCGGAACGCTGGCTCATCCCCGCGCGGGCGGGGCGGACTGCATGGCCGCTCGACTGGCCTTTCTGGCCGCGGGCTCATCCCCGCGCGGGCGGGGCGGACGCCGGCGGATCAGCTCCACCGACTCAGCAACCGGGCTCATCCCCGCGCGGGCGGGGCGGACGACCCGAACGGGGTCTACGTCCCGACCGGCGTGGGCTCATCCCCGCGCGGGCGGGGCGGACTGCCGGGCCGCGTCCTTGGTGATCGTCATCCCGGGCTCATCCCCGCGCGGGCGGGGCGGACTCCGGCGCCCACTCGCCGGCCTCACTGCCGCAGGGCTCATCCCCGCGCGGGCGGGGCGGACTGACCGGCACCTCTCCCGAGGGCGCGACATGGGGGCTCATCCCCGCGCGGGCGGGGCGGACCGAGTAGCTCGCCGGCCTCTGTGACGGAAACGGGGCTCATCCCCGCGCGGGCGGGGCGGACGAGCTTGGCGCGTTCACGTGGGTGGACGGGAAGGGCTCATCCCCGCGCGGGCGGGGCGGACAAGCCTCGGGCGCCGCTCATGCCGGCGTATGAGGGCTCATCCCCGCGCGGGCGGGGCGGACCAGTACCCGCCGCTGATGTTCACGTCGGCGCCGGGCTCATCCCCGCGCGGGCGGGGCGGACACCGCGCCGGCCTCAACCGCTTGCCGGCGCACGGGCTCATCCCCGCGCGGGCGGGGCGGACCGGCATCGGACGCGCCCGGGACATGGTGAGACGGGCTCATCCCCGCGCGGGCGGGGCGGACCGTACGGCCATCGCCGGCCGTATCCACCGTCCAGGGCTCATCCCCGCGCGGGCGGGGCGGACGTCCCCGCCGTCAAGTACGCCACCGCTGCCACGGGCTCATCCCCGCGCGGGCGGGGCGGACTGCGACCCGGCGACCTCGCTGCTGACCGTGAAGGGCTCATCCCCGCGCGGGCGGGGCGGACGCGGGAGTGCCGGCTTTACTACTCCGGGGATCAGGGCTCATCCCCGCGCGGGCGGGGCGGACTGCGACCCGGCGACCTCGCTGCTGACCGTGAAGGGCTCATCCCCGCGCGGGCGGGGCGGACGCGGGAGTGCCGGCTTTACTACTCCGGGGATCAGGGCTCATCCCCGCGCGGGCGGGGCGGACCTCCGGGAAGCGCAGATGCCGCCGTGGGAAACGGGCTCATCCCCGCGCGGGCGGGGCGGACCGACTCGGGGCAGCCCCGGCACGGCAGGTTCCGGGCTCATCCCCGCGCGGGCGGGGCGGACCCGCTCAATGACGACCCGGACATCGTCCGGTAGGGCTCATCCCCGCGCGGGCGGGGCGGACTACACACTCACGGGCCAGATCAACATTCCCCGGGGCTCATCCCCGCGCGGGCGGGGCGGACCTCCGGGAAGCGCAGATGCCGCCGTGGGAAACGGGCTCATCCCCGCGCGGGCGGGGCGGACAGTTCCGCAACATGGCGCGAGGGACAGTGTGTTGGGCTCATCCCCGCGCGGGCGGGGCGGACCGCTCCGGCATCGGTGTCACCACGTCCTTGCAGGGCTCATCCCCGCGCGGGCGGGGCGGACACACTCGTACCGCATCTTTGTCTCCCGCACCGAGGCTCATCCCCGCGCGGGCGGGGCGGACCCATCGCCGGCTTGGTGAGCCGGAATCTTGCCCGGGCTCATCCCCGCGCGGGCGGGGCGGACCGCGTCATCAAGGACGTCTTCAATGTCCTCCTGGGCTCATCCCCGCGCGGGCGGGGCGGACTTCCACGCGGTCGACGTCACCGACTTGACCGCGGGCTCATCCCCGCGCGGGCGGGGCGGACTTCCACCCCGCCGTGAAAGCAGCTTTCACGGCGGGCTCATCCCCGCGCGGGCGGGGCGGACGACCGCTTCAAACAGTGCCGTGCTCATGGCGTGGGCTCATCCCCGCGCGGGCGGGGCGGACACCCTCCGGGGTAACCTCCCGTGAGGTACAGAGGGCTCATCCCCGCGCGGGCGGGGCGGACTGATGTTCTGCGCTTCCTGCCAGGGGGATCCTGGGCTCATCCCCGCGCGGGCGGGGCGGACGCCGCGGCCTGATCGAGCGGGACAGCGGAAATGGGCTCATCCCCGCGCGGGCGGGGCGGACTTGGCTCGCGCCGGCGGACGACCGGGTGCGTCGGGCTCATCCCCGCGCGGGCGGGGCGGACGGGTACCAATGTTTGTTCCGCAGGAGCGGATAGGGCTCATCCCCGCGCGGGCGGGGCGGACCTAGAAGCCCTCGTGCTGCAGCCAGGGCTGGGGGGCTCATCCCCGCGCGGGCGGGGCGGACGGCTGGGCAGGGTGGAGACGGTCGAGACGACGGGGCTCATCCCCGCGCGGGCGGGGCGGACCCAGTCGTAGGAGAGGACGATGTGGGAGCCGTGGGCTCATCCCCGCGCGGGCGGGGCGGACCTGACCTTCCCCAACACCTCGTTCCTGGCCCCGGGCTCATCCCCGCGCGGGCGGGGCGGACTCCGGACGACCACCCACCCCCGCTCGGTGATTGGGCTCATCCCCGCGCGGGCGGGGCGGACCGACGAGTCCGAAGCTTTCACTCGGCTCGTCGAGGGCTCATCCCCGCGCGGGCGGGGCGGACTGCCAGCTCCCGGACGGCATCGTTCCCATCCAGGGCTCATCCCCGCGCGGGCGGGGCGGACCCAGTCGTAGGAGAGGACGATGTGGGAGCCGTGGGCTCATCCCCGCGCGGGCGGGGCGGACATGCTGTCCCCTGAGCGCCCCCCCGGTGTCCGGGGCTCATCCCCGCGCGGGCGGGGCGGACCTGCCCCCCAAGGGCATGTGGCTCGAGTACGGGGGCTCATCCCCGCGCGGGCGGGGCGGACCGTCGGTGACGGGCCGGAACGTGAATGGCACGGGGCTCATCCCCGCGCGGGCGGGGCGGACGTGGATCTGGTCTCTGGAGTCCGAACTGCGACGCAGGGGCTCATCCCCGCGCGGGCGGGGCGGACCTGGCACGTTGACCATCGTGGTCCGCTGGCCTCGGGCTCATCCCCGCGCGGGCGGGGCGGACCCGCGACTGCCTGGAATGCAATCAA
>NZ_JBAOHM010000004.1:0-14619 GCF_037045025.1 Nostocoides sp.
GCGTCATCCAGCCGACGAACCGGCACCCGCTCCCCCGCTCCCAGCGGTCGCCAGCGCCGCGCCGTCGCCGCCCTGGTCGCCGTCGTCGGCCTGGGGCTCGCTGGCGAGCCGCCGCAGCCGCGTCGCCTCGCGCACGGTCACGGTCTCGCCGCACCACTCGACGGCCTCGCCCAGCGACAGGCCCTCAGCCTCGGTCAACTCTCGCAGCGCCTCACCGGCGCGCTTCTCGGTCTCGGCCACCGCCGCGTCGCGCTCACCGATCGCGACCATGACCTGCTCGGCCAGGTCGATCACCCGGCGCTCTCGCTCTTCGCGCTCCTTGCGCCGCTTCTCGGCCATCTCCCGCGCCGTACGCCGCGCCTGCTGCTTGATCGTCTGCTGACTCATCCGGTCCTCACTCGTGTCGACATGGACTCTGACATTCACCTACGACATTCCCCGGACCCCGAGCGATCACCGAACCCAAAAGCGTTCAAACCGCTCCCTCAGCCGATCCAGCGCAGCCCGTCCAGCCACCTGATCCGAACCCGACGCCCCAGCCGTCACCGACGCCCCTCAGCGTCCCCCCAGATTTCCGCGAACTCCCAAGTGCCACACACCTCTTGCATTCTCGGTTCGCCGAATAGAAAGAACACAACAGAAATCTGGCCGGAAGTGATCGCACAGCACGCCCGCGCGCACGTAGGTGACCGTGACGATGAGCCTCCACAAGCTGACGGCGGGGTCGGGGTACGACTACCTGACCCGCCAGGTCGCAGCGATGGACGCCACGGACAAGGGCCACACCGGGCTGGCGAGCTACTACACCGAGAAGGGCGAGACTCCCGGCGTGTGGGTCGGCTCCGGCATGGAGGAACTCGAAGGGCTCGACGCCGGCGACGTCGTCACCGCCGATCACATGCAGAGCCTGTTCGGCTCCGGTCACCACCCGCTGGCCACCCAGCGGACCAAGGACCTGGACCTGCGCATCGGCCGCGATGGCGTCGACCGGCCGACCGACGCGGACTACAAGACGGCCCGCCAGCTCGGCACGCCGTACAAGGTCTACGAGAACGACATCAGCCCGTTCCGGATCGAGGTCGCCAAGCGCATCGCGGCCCTCAACGAGGCCGCCGGCCTGCCGGGTGACTGGCCGGTCCCCGCGGCCGACCGGGCCAAGGTCCGCACCGAGGTCGGCACCGAGTTCTTCCGTGCTGAGCACGGCCGCGAACCCGCCGACGCACGCGAGCTGGCCGCCGCGATCGCCAAGCACTCCCGCCCGAAGACCAACGCGGTGGCCGGCTACGACCTGACCTTCTCCCCGGTCAAGAGCGTCTCGGTGCTGTGGGCGATCTCCGACCCGAAGACCGCCGCGGTGATCGAGCGGGCCCACCAGGCGGCGATCAAGGACGCGCTGGGCTTCATCGAGTCCAAGGCACTGTTCACCCGCCGGGGCACCAACGGCGTCCGCCAGGTCGACGTCCGCGGCCTGGTCGCCACAGCGTTCACCCACCGCGACTCCCGCGCCGGAGACCCTGACTTGCATACGCACGTCGCCGTGGCGAACAAGGTCCAGACGCTCGACGGCAAGTGGCTGGCCATCGATGGCCGGCCGCTGCACAAGGCGGTGGTCTCGGCCTCGGAGACCTACAACACCGCGCTCGAGCGGCACCTGGTCGACGCCCTCGGCGTGCGGTTCGAGGAGCGGCCGAACGAGGACGCCCGCAAGCGGCCGGTGCGCGAGATCGTCGGCGTCGACCCCGAGCTGAACCGCCGCTTCTCCAAGCGCCGCGCCAGCGTCGAGGACCGCCGCAAGGTCCTCGCGGCCGCGTTCCAGGCCACCCACGGCCGCCCGCCGACGCCGGTGGAGACCATCCAGCTGTCCCAGCAGGCGACGCTGGAGACCCGCGAGGCCAAGCACGAGCCGCGCTCGCTGGCCGAGCAGCGCGAGACCTGGAGCCGTGAGGCCATCGAGGTGCTGGGCACCCCTCAGCGGGTCAAGCAGATGGTCCACGGCGCACTGAACCCGAAGGGCGCAGCGCGGTCGCTGGCCGACTCGGCCTGGTTCGCCAAGACCACCGACCGGATCGTGGCGACGATGGAGGGCGGCTCGGAGCACCTGGCAGTTCTGGCACGTCTACGCCGAGGCCCAGCGGCAGGTCCGGGGCGCCAACGTGCCCACCAACCAGGTCTCCCAGCGTCGTCGACCTGCTCGTCAGCGAGGTCCTCGACGGCCGCTCGGTGAGCATGGCCCGCCCCTGGGACGCCATCAGCGAACCGGTCGAGCTGCGGCGCGCGGACGGGGCCTCGGTCTACACCCAGAGCGGCGCCGAGCTGTTCACCTCGGGCAAGGTACTCGCCGCCGAGCAGCGCCTGGTCGAGGCCGCCGGCCGCCACGACGGGTACGCCGTCGACGGCCGTACTCGGTCGACCTGGCGCTGCTCGAGTCGACCGCCAACGGCATCACCCTCAACGCCGGACAGGCCACGCTGGTCCGCGAGATGGCCACCTCCGGCGCCCGGCTGCAGCTGGCGATCGCGCCCGCCGGATCCGGCAAGACCACCGCGATGCGCGCCCTGGCCAGCGCCTGGGCTGATGGCGGCGGCACCATCATCGGCCTGGCTCCCTCAGCAGCGGCCGCGGACGCCCTGCGCTCCCAGATCGACACCCAGACCGACACCCTGGCCAAGCTGACCCACTCGCTCGAGCAGGCCCGCGAGTCCGGCGCCGCGATGCCCGCCTGGGTCGCCGGCATCGACTCCTCCACCCTCGTGGTCATCGACGAGGCCGGGATGGCCGACACCCTCTCGCTGGACGCGGCGGTCTCCTACATCCTCGAGCGCGGCGGCAGCGTCCGACTGATCGGCGACGACCAGCAGCTCTCCGCGATCGGCGCCGGCGGCGTGCTGCGCGACATCCGCGCCACCCACGGAGCACTGCAGCTGACCGAGCTCGTCCGGTTCAAGGACCCCGCCGAGGGCGCCGCCTCGCTCGCGCTGCGCGAAGGCAAGCCCGAGTCGCTCGGCTTCTACCTCGACCGCGACCGCGTCCACGTAGGCGACCTGGCCACGATGACCGAGGACGTCTTCGCGGCCTGGCAGGCCGACCGTGCCGCCGGCCTGGACTCGATCATGCTCGCCCCCACCCGCGACCTGGTCAGCGAGCTGAACCAGCAGGCCCGCGCCCACCGGCTCGAAGGAATCGACCCGGCCGACGTCGCCGCCAGCGGCCCAGTCCGCCGGCTCGCCGACGGCAACGAGGCCTCGATCGGCGAACTGATCATCACCCGCGAGAACGACCGTCGCCTGCGTACTTCGGCCACCGACTGGGTGAAGAACGGCGACCGCTGGAACGTGCTGGAGATCCACGACGGCGGCGACCTGACCGTCCAGCACACCCAGCACGGCCGCACCGTGCGGCTGCCCG
This sequence comes from Nostocoides sp., assembly GCF_037045025.1. GTDB lineage: Bacteria > Actinomycetota > Actinomycetes > Actinomycetales > Dermatophilaceae > Nostocoides_A. The sequence goes on from NZ_JBAOHM010000004.1 coordinate 3,406, forward strand.
CTGACTACGTCGCCCGATCCTCCGAGCTCGGCTACGCGTGCACCGTGCACACCGCCCAGGGCGTCACCGCCGACACGATGCACGGCCTGGCCACCGGCAGCGAGTCGCGCCAGCAGCTCTACACGATGATGACCCGCGGCGCGCACGCGAACCACGTCTACCTCGAGGTCGTCGGCGACGGCGACCCGCACTCGGTGATCCACCCGACGCTGGTCCGGCCGCTCACGCCGACCGACATCCTCGAGTCGATGCTGGCGCGCGACGACCACGCAGCGGTCCGCGACCAGCCTGCTGCGCGAGCAGGCCGATCCGGCCACCCGGCTCGGCGAGGCCGCACAGCGCTACCTCGACAGCCTCTACGTCGCCGCGGAGAACCTCCTGCGCCATGACCACGTCGGCCAGGACGCCAACGGCGCCCCGATCAACGTGGTCAACGCCCTGGACAACGCGGTCGAAACGCTCGTCCCCGGGCTCTCGGAGGAGGCCGCCTGGCCAACCTTGCGTGCCCATCTGCTGCTGCTCGGCGCGGCCGGCGAGAACCCGGTCGAAGCGCTCCGGGCGGCCGCCGGCGACCGGGAGCTAGAGACCGCGCACGACCGCGCCGCGGTCCTCGACTGGCGCCTGGACGCCTCCGGCCTGCGCAACGCCGGCGCAGGGCCGCTGCCGTGGTTGCCCGCGGTCCCGGCCCGCCTGGCTGAGGACCCGCACTGGGGCGCCTACCTCTCCCAGCGCGCTCACCTGGTCGAGCAGCTCGCCGACCAGGTCCGAACGCGGGCGACCGACCAGGCTGCATTGCCGGCGTGGGCACAGAACGGCCTCCGGCCCGAGGCGGCCACGGTCGCCAACGTCGAGGTCTGGCGGGCCGCCATGCAGGTCCCGGTCGACGACCGGCGACCGACCGGTGCACCGCAGCTGCAGAAGGCCTCCGCGACCTGGCAGCGACGGCTCAACCGCGCCGTCACCGGCGACCACACGCCGGCGCTCAAGGAATGGCGCCAGCTGCTCTACTCGCTGGCCCCGCAGGTCCGCGACGACGAGTTCACCCCGCTGCTCGCCGAGCGGCTGGCCGCGATGTCCCGCGCGGGCGTCACCGCCCACGAGCTGCTGCGCACCGCCACTGCGGCCGATCACCCGGCCGGGCCGCTGCCCGATGAGCACGCCGCGGCGGCCGTGTGGTGGCGCATGGCCCGTCAGCTCACCCCGGCCGTTGCCTCCCAGATCGGCGACGGTTCCCACGGTGAGAGCGTCACCACCGAGTGGACTCCGCGGCTCGCGGATCTGTTCGGTCCCGAGCGCGCCGCGAGCATCCAGGCCAGCACCTGGTGGCCCGCGCTCGTCGCGAACGTGGACCACGGCGTGCAGCGCGGCTGGCAGGTCGAGGCTCTGCTGGGTGCCGGGCGGGCGATGCCGAGCGACGGCTGGGAGGGCGTCGACGAGTGCCAGGCGCTGGTCTGGCGGACCTCGATCGCGCTGGAGACCGCTCCCGACGAGTACGCGCACGAGTACCACTTCGACGAGCCGCCCGCAGACCTGTGGGACGGGATCGAGCCGGACCCGGCGACGCTCGTCGACCACGCCACCGACCCCGACTGGGGTGACTGGCCGCTCGCCGAGGACCCCGGCCCGTACGACGAGCCCGCGGCCGACGAGCACGTGGTCGACGCCGTCGCTGGCGACCTGGTCGACGTCGACGAGGACCAGTTCGCCGAGCCCGACCTGACGCTGGCCGCCTACATCCGCGACCTCGGCGGCAGCCGACTGGAGCCCACCGACGCCGACCTCCGGCTCATGTACCAGCGGGCCGACGAGTGGCACTCCTCCCCCGTCTCGCGTGAGCGCATGCTCGAGATCAACGACATGGCACAGGCTTTCTTCGAGGCCCGGTTCACCGACTCGTGGGGCCGCGACTACCTCACCGGACGGTTCGGCATCGACCCCGCCGGCGACGAGCGGTTCCGTCCCGGTCAGGCGCCAGCCGGGTGGACCAACCTGGTCGACCACCTGCGCGGCCACGGTGTCAGCGACGCCGAGATGGTGGCCACCGGCGTCGCCACCGAGGCCAGCACCGGTCGCCTCATCGACCGGTTCCGCGACCGGGTGATGTTCCCGGTGATCCGCCAGGGCGAAGTGCTCGGCTTCGTCGGCCGCCGCCGGCCCGGCCTCACCGACGCCGACAAGGGCGGCCCGAAGTACCTCAACACAGCCGACACCCCGCTGTTCCACAAGGGCGCCCAGCTATTCGGTGTCGTCGACGAACTGCTCGCCGAGGGTGCGGTCCCAGTGATCGTCGAGGGCCCGACGGACGCCATAGCGGTCACGCTGGCCAGCGCCGGCCTCTACCTCGGCGTGGCGCCGCTCGGCACGTCGCTGACCGATGAGCAGGCCGCCCAGCTGGCTGCCGTCGGCCGCGACCCGATCGTGGCCACCGACGCCGACCTCGCTGGCCAGGTCGCGGCCGAGCGGGACTTCTGGATGCTCACCCCGCACGGCCTCGACCCCGGCTTCGCGCGGTTCCCCGAGGGCCTCGACCCCGCCGACCTGCTCGCCCAGCGTGGGCCCGCCGCGCTCACTGCCGCGGTGGCCAGCGGCCAGCCCGCCTTCCGCTCGCTCGGTGACCATTTGCTCACCGAGCGGCTGGACAACCTCGCCCCGGAGCAGGCACATCTGGCCGCCATGCGGGTCATCTCGGCACGTCCCAGCCGCGCCTGGGAGCCGGGCGTCAACCAGGTCCGGGCCCGGCTGCAGCTCTCCCAGTTGCAGGCACGACGCGACCTGCGCGACGCGATCAAGACCTGGGATGCCGACCCGCGGAAGGCGGCACTGGCCGAACTCCACAAGAGCAGCGAGGTACGCGCACGGCTCGCGGCCGCGGCCGAGAAGACCCCCGCCGAGCGGTGGGCCACCTTGGCTCGCGACCTCGACCCGCGGCTGCTCGAGCAGGGCGACTGGCCGGCCACCGCCGCGATGCTGCAGCAGGCCCACGAGCAGGGTCACGACGTCGGCGCCGCCACGCGCGGCCTGGTCGCTGAGAAGCCCCTGGCCGACAGCCCTGCGCGTGACCTGCGCTACCGGATCGTGTCCCGCCTCGAGATCCCGATCGACACCGGCGAAGGCACCCCGGCGCCGACCCAGTCGCCGGGCGTGGCACGAGATCGGCAGGACGTGAACCGTCCGCGGCCGCCCCGCCGCGGTACCCCACGCCGCTGACCCGCTCCGGAAGCCCGCAGGCTGGTGTCACGGTAAGACCAGCTGCACGATCCTGTGGTCGCGGTGACAGCGGCCTCCGCAGCCGGTCTCGTCGATCAACGTCTTGGCCTCCAACGCACTATCAGCCGTCTGGTGCAGGGACACGGCTCCGTGCCGGTACCTGACAGGCCCAGAAGGTCTGCACGCCACCAACGCGATAGCTCCTTCGCCGGAGACCCACGGAGCGTCGTTCCAGATGCACTTCGCCATCGTCAGATAGGTCCTGTGCTTACGTGAGCAATTGTGCTGCCGCCAAACTGGTCCCAGATCGGTTGGAGTCACGATCGTCATCCTCACGCAGCGAAGAAGCCAGGGTCTACCCAGGCCGCGGCCGACCGGATGGACTACGTCGGCTGCCAGCCGCTGAACGGGCCAACGGTCGGCCCGGCTGCTACCAGAGGTGTTCGCCGCCGCGTTCGAGAAGTCACCCAAGGCGACGGCGCATGGCTGCGAGCCGCGCCTGCGGCTCGGGGTGGGTTGCGAACCACCGCCGCTCCAGCCGCGACCGTGCGGGGCCGCCGTCGGGCGTCGGCCGCGCCAGGCTTTTCTCGTAGAACCGCATCAGCTCGGCGGCCGCGTCCAGGTCGCGAGTCAGGTCGATGGCGAAGAGATCGGCGGCGGCCTCCTCGCGTCGGTCGAAGGTGAAGCGGAGACCGAGAAACGCCACGGCCGCACTCATCGTGGCCAGCAACGAGGGGCTGGCCAGCTGGGGCGAGGCCGCAAGAGCAGCTGCAGTGAGACCAGCGCCTGCCAACACGAGGAGTAGGTAACCGACCAGCCACGAGTACCGCGCCGCGGCCGAACTGCGTTCGCGGCGGATGACGTGGCCGAGCTCTTTTCTGCACCAGCGGGCACCCGCATTGGGCCTAGTCATGCCTTTCAGGTGTGCGCGTCGTGCCGCTGGCTTTCGCGCTCGTCGAGAGGCCATCAGATTGGTTGCCGCGGGGCGGCACGGTTGAATCACGGCGGGAGTCGGGCGTTGCGTGAACGCATCTCCCGTCGAGTGCGATGGACTGGTCATGAGAGTTCAACATCTGGCCCTGAGTCCCCCTGAGGAGTGCGTTGTGTACGCCGACACCGAAGCCGACGACCACGCGGTCATTGCGGCCTCGATGGAGCGTCCAGAAGCCTTCGGGGAACTGTTCGATCGCCACGCACGGGAACTACACCGCTTCTTGAGCCGTCGACTTGGGGAGCTCGCGGACGATCTGCTCGGCGAGCTCTTCGTGACAGCCTTCGAGCGCCGAGCGACCTATCGTGCCGAACTGCCTGACGCTCGCCCGTGGCTGTACGGCATCGCGTCCAACCTGATTCGGCGCCACCACCGGGCTGAGGCGACGCGCTACCGCGCCCTGTCCCGCGTTCCGCTCGCGGTCGTAATGCCCGACTCCTCGCCTGCGGCGGTCGCATCGGCCGATGCCGCGACCATCCGCCCACGCCTCGCTGACGCACTCGCGTCGCTCAAGGCTGCCGACCGCGACGTACTGCTCCTGCTGGCCTGGGGCCAGCTTGACCAGGCCGAAGCCGCGACTGCCCTTGGCATCCCGGTCGGAACCGTTCGGTCCCGCCTGCACCGGGCGCGTCAGCAACTGCGCCCGATCCTCGACGACTTGCAAGGAGAACTGTGATGACTGACCACAAGACCATTGACCGCCTCGGGCCCGCCCCGATCCCGCTCTCGGAGACCTCTCTGTCCGCGGCTAGAGCGCGCCTAGATTCCGCCATCACGCAGGCACACAGCAGTGTGCAACGCCGGCCGAGGCGGCGCCTGCCCCTCCTCGCAGCCGCAGCGGCCGCTGCCGTCGGTCTCGCTGTCGCCCCCGCCCTGGTCGGCAGCGACAACTCGATCGCCCTGGCAGCTGTTGACCCGATGACCTTTCCGTGGACGCCGAGTGCGGTGCCGGCTGGTCTGGGCGAGCCCGTCTTCGAGAAGGACTCGAACTTCATCGCGGCCCGCTACGGCGACCAGTTGAACGGAATCAGCATTACAACAGACGTTGCGGAGGAGGACTTCTGGACGATCCCTGCGGGTGCCCGGTCCACTGACGTGGACGGCGACGAAGCGAAGGTCTACGAGCGCACCGTCTACAACGGAAGCCCCGAGAGTGCGAATGCGGTCACGGTCGTCTGGAAGGACGACGCCAACGACTGGACTGCCGTCACCGGATCTGGCCAGTACGCCGACGGCGATCGCATGGTTACCTTTGCAGAGGCATTGCGAGACCAGCCTCAGCGCGTGGACTTGAGCCTCAGCGTTGCTCCTGCGGGCTGGACGGTGGCCGCGTACAAGGAGGATCGCATCCTGACCCTCTCCGAGTCCGGCGAGCCTGACGACAACGACCTGACGGTCGCACTGACCGACCACGTCGGCACGAACCTCTCCGCATACGGCGCGGAGGACGAGTCGGCGGTGACCATTAACGGCCGGCCGGCGCTCCTCGGTCGGCAGGCGTCCGATGCGGGCGATTCCCGATGGATCCTCGAAGCCAACACTGCAAGCGGCCAGGCGTTTGCTCTGCAGGCTCCCGACGGTCTCACACGAGACCAGGTCATCGCGGTCGCAGAGGGCGTCACCTACGAGCCGTGACACTCGTGCGGACGGGCGGGCATGCGCAAGATCCGGATGCCCGCCCGTCGGCAGGCTAAGATGGTGGACCTGAGTCCCTCGGAGTAGTTCTTCCTGACCATGATTCTCGGATCATCTCGCCCGCACCCGCCCCATCGCGGCTGCGGGATCCAGCGTGTCCAAGAACCGGGGTCGGCCCGCCAGGAGTTGCCGCACAGCGTTCGCGCCGGAGAGGTCAATTCTGCCGCATGCCTGGGCTCTCTCACGGGCGGATCGGCGGTCGGCGTGGCCCGTCCGGACGGCGCGGGAAGATGGGCATGCCGAGGTTGGTCGCGGTGCGTTGCATCTGGGTGAGCTTCTGCTCGGCTGCGGCGAGACTGGTGCGTAGGCCGTCGACCTCGCCGAGCCAGCCTCGTTCGGTCGCCTCGGTGATCCGCTCGCGCAAGCTGTCGATGATGCTCTGGAGTCGCCGGTGCTGGGCAGGGTCGGGACGGAGCATCGGGCAGCGGATGCAGGCGTGTTCGTGTTGGCAGCCGGAGCCGTACGCACGACCGCAGGTGCCGAGCTCGAGCTTGCGTTGGGCGAAGTGCCCGAGGAACTCGTCCCATTCGCTGTCGGTGGGTTCGCGGTACTCCTGCGATGGTCGAAGTGCCCGCCGACGGGTGATGTAGGCGCGGTGGTGGTCGATCACGTCGTGGTCGTAGACGGCGACGTAGGTCTGGGTGGTCGCGATCGAGTCGTGGCCGAGGATCTTGGCGGTGATGTGGACGGGCAGGCCGGATGCGACGGCCTCGGTGGCGAAGATCCTCCGGAAGTCGTGGGGACTGAACTTGGCCGGGGTGCCGTCGCTGTTGGTGATCTTCGCGATGGTCACCACCTCATCGAGCAGCTTGACGACATAGGAGGAGCTCATAGTGATTCTGCCCGTGCCCCATGGCCGTTGGAACAGGAACGGAAGCTCTGGGCTGTGGATGCGCTCGGCGTTGTCGTAGCGGCTGACCAGTGGCAGTTGCTCGTTGTCGGCGCGGACGCGGGAGATGATCTCGGCGAACGCCACCGCGAGCTCGTGGCCGATGACCAGGAGCCGTTCCTTATCGGTCTTGGATGGGGTGATCTGCAGCATCGGGATCACCTCGCCAGTCGTTGGCAGCCGGTAGGACACGAAGGATCGGTGGGTGATTTCGAGGACCTCCTCGATGCGCGCCCCGGTGTGACGGAGGACCTCGACCAGCGCCCACGCCCAGAACGCCCGGTCGGCCTCAAGGCTCAGGTTCCTGCGGTTGTCCTGTGGCCGGTCGGTGCTGCCACTGCCCGCTGGAGTATCGACGTACACATGCCCACGACTGGTCTTCTTGCCGGTGTTCGCGTCGTCGCTCAGGGACGCCCGACGCAGCGTCTGTCCCGCAACGGTGAACGGCGCGCCAGGCGGGGTCGCGACGGCCGTATCGAGCAGTTCCATGGCCCTGGTTCGGTGGTCGCGGGCTGCGTCGACAAGCCGTGGCAGCAACGGCGCCAGTTCCCGGATGCGCTGGTGCGTGCGTGACCGCGACTGCTTGAGCATCTTGGTCATTCCTGCCAGGTCGCGTGAGTCGACTGGAGAGGGTGCGGCCCATGCTGCCCAGCGGGCGGGGTCCTCCAGCGCCCAGTGCGAGAGGTCGGCGTAGAAGGCTCGGACGGCCATGAGGATGGTGTATGGGTCCTCGCGCTTCTTCCCGACGCGGTTGCTGCCGTACAGAACCGGGCCGCTGAGCCTCGTCTTCCACCGGCGAGCAACCTCGTCGGACAGGTGCAGGGAGTCGATGCCGGGCTCGTGGATCTCCAAGTCCCGCCAGAACAGCAGCACGAGCTTGGCCGCCAGATAGCGGATGGAGTTGTAATCCATCGCGGGACGGCGTTCGTAAAGGTAGGCGACGAGCAGATCCCTGATCGGATGGCATGCGACGTCGTATCGGTCGACCATCTCTTCGATGGTGAGTTGCCCGCGCCGGGCCGCGGCGAAGATGGTTGGCGGGCTGTCGGCCGGCAGGATCGCGGCTTCCCGGAGCAGCGTGTACCAGCGAGGTTGGGACCGACCACGGTAGCCGTCCTGTGCACGGTGGGCCTCGATGCAGTCCGGCAAGGTGATGTCGGTCAATGTGCCGCCGTTGTGGACCAGCATCCTGGTGAGCTGGTTGAGCGCTTGGCGCCGGTCGCTCGGCAGCATCCGTGTGTCCGCGTCGCAGAGGCGCTCGATGTGGGCGAACCCCTCCGGATCACGCAACGCCCGCAGCCGTTCGTAGAGCCTGGGTGTGGCGTGCGTGGCGTAGAGCCAGGAGTAGTCGGGCCGGATCACGTCCAGCAGCAGGAGCCTGCCCGCTGCAGCGACGAGGTGGCCATGTTTGTCGGGCTCGGCAGCCAGGGTGGTCCAGTCCTTGTCGGCCGAGTCCGCGCCTGAGGCGTGCCAACGTTGCTGCCATGACTCCCCGGGGAACCTCAGCAGCCACCCGAGCAGAGTTTCCGTGAACAGCACCTGGCTACGGACCTGCTTCGGCGAGGTGGTGCCGTTCGCGACCTCCAGGGCGCGGACCGCGTCGAGAACCTCCTCATAGCTCACCTGGGAGGCGGCCCACACGGTCGGTCGGGCGATCGCCGGTGTCGGCAGCGCCGGGGTCGGTGCCTTGGGGCGTAGGGCGCCGTTGTCGGCGGCGACGTGGCGCGATGGTCGCGCGGCCTTCTGCAGGTGCGCGACCGCGTCGACGTGGTCGCTCATGGCCGCGGCCCGCCGAACAGCACCGCCAGCACCTCGGCCGAGTAGCCGGCCGTGTCCACCGGTGACGGTGGTGGTGCGGTCGGGCGTTCGGCACGGTCGCGGTGATGAGCCAGCACGCGGCTGACGACTTCTTCCTCCCGCGGACGCAGGTAGATCTGGGTCGTGGTGATGTGGGCATGGCCCAGCACCCACTGCACGTCGCTCAGCGACATCTTCGGGTCATCGACCATCCGTTGCGCGGCGGTGTGTCGCAGGTCGTGCAACGTCCAGGCGGTGCCCAGCGACTCGTTGGCGCGCTGCAGCATCCGTCGCGCCGCGGAGTACGTCAGCTGGCGCACCGGACGGCGCCGGGTCAGCCACAACGCCTGCTCGCCATCCGGACGCCGGGTCTGCTGCTCGTAGAGCCGAAGCCACACGAACGCATCCGCGGAGGCAGGGAGCCACTGCAGCCGACCCGATCCCTTCCGGTGGACTCCGATGCGCTGGTCGCCGACGTTCACGCGGTCCACGGTGACGCCGAGCAGCTCCGAGGCACGGGCGCCGGTCGAGACGTAGAACGCCAACAGTGCCCGGTCCCGGTCCGATCGCAGCGTCGCGAACAGCTCGTCGAAGAGCCGGTCGGGCAGGTGCCGCGGGATCCGCTCAGGCATCTTCTGCCGGAACGGTGCCCGTGGCCCCGGCCCGAGGGGCTGCATCGGATTGTGGTGCGCTTGCGACCTTCGTCCGGCTCGGTGGTCCGCGTCGGGAACCGGGTTGATCAGCGGGCCGCCGCTGCCGGTGCTGATTCGGTCGGCGTAGAACATCTTGATGACTGCGAGGGCATGGTTGATGGTCGCCGGCGCGTACCCGCTCTGCCGGCCTGCTGGGCCGACCAGCCGCATCCACAGCACGAAGTCGCGTGCCTCGAGCCGACTCGCGCGCTGCCAGGGCACCTCGATCGCGGCCAGAAACCGCCACCATCGCAGCAGCGCCAGGCCGTAGGAGCGCAGAGAGCTGAAGCTCGCGCCACAGGCAAGCATCGTGGCGAAGAACTCGCTGACCTCCTCGACCGGCTCGCCCGTGGCATCCAGCAACACCGTGCCGGGCGCCCCTTCGATGCTGGCCACGCTGCCAACCGTCGGAACGACCAAGCCCGTCACGTCACGCTCCATCCCAGATGTCCTTCCGCTCGTCATCGCGACGAACGGCAGCACGCAAAGCCTCGGGGGCGGTGGAAATCCACATCGACCGGCGAGTCGTAGCTGCACGGATAGCCGGGGGATGGCTCAGGGCACTCCAGTTGGTGCGGTCAATAGCTCGTGGGCGGCCAGGCTCTGCACTGCGCCGGCGCTGAGGCCGGTGAGCGCGGCCCGCGCGAACACCACGGTGGGGGGACGACCAGCCCGGAAGCGGGTCACCGCGAGACCACCATCGCCCACGGTCCCATCGGCTTCCCCGGCGACCGGGGCGCCCAGGATCGCAACGACGTCGGTTGCCGGAGGCGGGACGTTCGCGACTGCGGCGACGGCGGCCATCGCCGCGGCGGCCCGCTGCTGCAGCACGACGTCGACCGGGCTTGTTTGCCCGCTGGCGCGCCAGCTGACCGACCAGGCGAGCAGGACCTTTGCAAGCGCCACGACCAACAGAACGGCTCCGCCGAGGTAGGCGATAGCCACCACGATGAGGAGCGCTGAGGTCAGCTGATCCGGCATCAGTTCTACGCCTGGGAGGTCGAAGGGGCGAGAACGCTCAGAATGGCTCTCCCACAACGAAGCGGTGTGTGACTACCCGCTGGCAGGGGTTTCCGTTCTCTCAGCGGCGTTCTAACGCCGTCTTGAGCCCGTCGTGCCCACTTCATCGCGATGCAGTGGGCGCGAGCTCCACGTCTGGGGTCGACCCCGGCGGCGGGACTGCGCGGTCCTCCGCCGCTCGGCCGCGGGCGGCTGTCGCAGGCTCCTCGAGGTCCTCGGTCGCCTCGACCAGCTGACGCTGCTCCTCTGTGCTCGATACGCCGTAGCGGCGTTCGGCCATCGCCTCGACCTGTGCAACGGCGTTCCACACGTACTCACCCGAGCCGTGGGAGTAGCAGGCGTTGACGTGTTCGCGGGCGTGGCCGAGCTCCTTCTTGCTTGAGCGCGGGTGCTCGCCGAGAGCCTTGAGGGCGCGCTGGGCTCGGCCGATGGCCTCGGAGCGTTCGTTCACCTGCATCATTCGTCGGCCGGTCCCTTCTCGGTGCGGGTGCGCGGCTGAGCGCCGCCCCGCTCGTCGTCGTGGATTTCGCCGGTGTCGAGGTCGACGAGGCCGAGCCGCGGTGGACCGGCCGGGGGTTGTTCGTGTGCCCGCCGGTTGACGGGCAGAGCGTCGATGTCGTGGGCGAACGTGTTCTCGCGGCGCTGGCGGCTGGTGTCGGCCAGGTGTTCACTGTGGCGCGGCTTGGCCGGCCAGCTCTTGTGCTCGTCGTCGCAGTGGGTGCGCAGCCTGTTGCGCATGCGGTCCGTGAACGCCGGCAGGGAGTAGCGGTGCCACTCCTCGAGCGCGTCGCTGGTCATCGCCAGGCCCGCCCGCCGGCGCTGGTCGGCCAGGACGGCGATCTCGTGGACCAGGTGCGGGTGCAGAGGCCAGCAGCTGGGGATGAGCCCGGAGACGTCCCAGGTGTACTCGCGGTTGAGCCAGA
>NZ_JBAOHM010000005.1:0-426848 GCF_037045025.1 Nostocoides sp.
GCCCTGTTCGGCAAATACCTGAACCTGATCAAGCAGCCGCCGCTCTTCGACGAGTTCGTCACGATCGTCGGGGGTGGCGCCGGGCCTGGCACACCGAAGTGGTACTACAACTTCGTCGCCACCTTCAAGGGCGGCACCACCCAGAAGATCTACGGCGACCCCAAGACCGGGCTGAACTACAACACGACGTGGATCGGCAAGCAGGCGACGAACTACCTCGACCGCGCGCTCGCCGACCCGGCAACACCGTTCTATCTGGAATTCGACCCGACCGCACCGCACACGCACGACGCGAACCTGGCGTACACGATGGTCGAGCCCAAGTACCGAACGCTGGCCGTGCCGGGGTGCGTCAAGCCGCCCGTCGAGGACGACCGCACCGACAAGCCCCGCTTCGTCCAGGCCAACTTCGCCGGTGACTTCGGCTGGAAGACCATTTGCCCGACCTCGCAGCGAGCGTTGAAGTCCGTCGACGACTGGTTCGCCAAGGTCGTCACCAAGCTGACCACCGCCGGCGTCCTAGACAACACGGTGATCGTGTTCACCTCCGACAACGGACTGATGAACGGCGAACACCGGCTGACCAAGAAGTTCGTCGCCTACGAGCCCTCGGTCCGGGTGCCGCTGATGATTTCCTTCCCCGGCACCTTCGCCCCGGGCAGCCCTGCGGACCTCGAGTCGCAAACCGCCAAGGTCACTAACATCGACATCCTGCCGACGATCCTCGATCTGGTCGGCCTGACTCCCGACCCCGCGCTGCCCGCCATCGACGGGAAGTCGCTCGTCACGACCCCGACCGGGCACACCAAGCTGTTGTCGGAATACTGGTTCGACCGGTGGACGAGCGCCAAGCCTGCCCCCTATCCGACCTGGGCCTCGCTGTATGACGGTCAGTACAAATTCATCGTCACTTACTCGGACACGCCCGGGACTGCTCCGGTGACCCAGGAGCTTTACGACACGATCGCCGACCCGGCCGAGCTGACCAACCTCATCCCGCTGGCCTACGGCACGCCCTCCGCGACCCACGACGTCGCCGCGTGGTCCCAGGCGCTCGAGACCGAGCGCGACTGCGTCGGAACCACCTGCAGCTGAGCGGTTTTCGCCCCAGACCGGATCTGCGGATCGCCGCAGCACGGTAGCTCCGGCCGCTGACGCGGCATACCCCTAGCCGTCCACGACCCACCCTGCTGGTGGGCGCTGGGGTGGGCGCGCCGGAGGTGAGGGGTTCGCAATCTGCCTGGTGCTCACTAGAAATGGCGTCGTCCCGATCGCTTAAAGGAGCATCCGATGACCATTGTCGAGACTCGGCCGTATGCCGAAGCACCAGACACCGAGGCGGCCTTCCTTCGCGCCGTCGAGCCCGATATGACCAGCCGGCTGATCGAGCTGCGTCGCCTGCAGCAGCGCGCCCAGGACGGGCCCTCGGAGCGGGCCACGCAAGCCCAGCACGACCGCGGGAAGCTGACCGTGCGCGAGCGGCTTGAGCTGCTCTTTGACCCCGGCACCTTCCGCGAGATCGAGCAGTTGCGCCGGCACCAGGCCGTTGGTTTCGGCCTGGAGGACAAGCGCCCACCGACGGACGGGGTCGTTATCGGGTGGGGAATGGTGCACGGCCGCAAGGTTTTCACGTATGCCCACGACTTCCGCATCTTTGGCGGCTCGCTTGGTGAAGCGCATGCGGCCAAGATCCACAAAGTCTTGGACCTTGCCCTGGCCGCGGGTGCGCCGATCGTCGCGCTGAGCGACGGCGCCGGCGCGCGGATCCAGGAGGGGGTGACCGCGCTTGCGGGCTACGGCGGGATCTTCCGGCGCAATGTCGAGGCGTCGGGGGTCATCCCGCAGATCAGCGTCATGCTCGGCCCGTGCGCCGGCGGCGCGACCTACTCCCCTGCCTTGACCGATTTTGTGTTCATGGTCAGGGACATTTCACAGATGTACATCACCGGGCCGGATGTGGTCCAGACCGTCACCGGGGAGAGCATTACCCACGACGAGTTGGGTGGGGCGCTGGTCCACACGAGCCGGTCCGGCGCCGGTGGCTTCCTCTATGACAGCGAGGAGGAGTGCCTGGAGGATGTGCGTTATCTGATCTCACTGCTTCCGGCCAACAACCTCGAGCCGTCGCCGGTCGAGGAGTGCAGCGACCCGATCGATCGGGAGTGCCCGGAACTTGCCGATATCGTGCCTGCGCAAGCCAATCAGGCATACGACGTCAAGAATGTCATCGAGTCGATCGTCGATGACGGCGACTTCTTCGAGTTCCACCAGTTGTGGGCGCCCAACATCGTCTGCGGGCTCGCCCGGGTCGGCGGGCGAGTCGTCGGCGTCGTCGCCAACCAGCCGATGCAGCTGTCCGGCGTGCTCGACATCCCGTCCTCGGAGAAGGGAGCGCGCTTCGTGCAGATGTGCGACGCGTTCAACATCCCGCTGCTGACGCTCGTCGACGTGCCGGGATTCCTGCCCGGCGGGGATCAGGAGCACAACGGGATCATCCGTCGCGGCGCGAAGCTGCTCTATGCCTACTGTGCCGCCACGGTGCCACGGGTGCAGGTGATCCTGCGCAAGGCCTACGGCGGTGCCTACATCGTCATGGACTCGCGCTCGATCGGTTGTGACGTGTCTTTTGCCTGGCCCACCAACGAGATTGCCGTGATGGGCGCCGAGGCGGCGGTGAACGTGATCTTCCGCAAGGAGATTTCGAAGCATGCCGACCCGGAAGGCCATCGCGAGGGGCGGATCGCCGAATACAAAGGCGAGCTGATGCACCCCTACTACGCCGCCGAGCGCGGCCTTGTCGATGAGATCATCGACCCCGCGCACACCCGTGAGCGGGTGATCGACGCCTTCAACATGCTCGAGTCGAAGCGCAAGTTCACCGCCCCCCGCAAGCACGGCAACCCGCCACTCTGATCCGAGCCGACCCACCCTACAATCCCACACTGTCATCCCACAAGGAGACCCAATGACTGCCCTTGCCACGCGCCCGAACTCGTCGATCACGAGTTCGCCGATCACGAGTTCGCCGATCACCGCCCGGGAGAAGTGGATCCGTCGATTCCATCCGCGGCCGGATGCGGCCTACCGGCTGGTGTGCTTTCCCCATGCTGGGGGCTCTGCCAGCTACTACTTCCCCGTTTCGCGCACGCTGAGCAGCACCTTTGACGTGTGCGCCCTGCAGTATCCGGGACGCCAGGATCGCCGGATGGAGCCCTGCCTCGACTCGGTCGCTGCGCTCGCCGATGGCGCCGCGCAGGAGGTTTCGGGTCTGATCGACCGGCCCACGATCTTCTTCGGGCACAGCCTGGGTGCGACGCTCGCGTACGAGGTGGCCCAGCGGCTTTGCGCCCGGGGGTTGGCGCCGGCGCTGCTGTTCGCGTCCGGCCGGCGCGCACCGTCGACACCTCGGCCGAGCGAGAACGTGCACCTGGGGAGCGATGCCCAGCTGCTCGACACGCTGCGCACGATGAGCGGCACTGCGCCGGAGCTGTTTTCTGACGAAGAGCTGATGCGGACGGTGCTGCCGGCGGTGCGCGGCGACTACAAGGCCGCCGAGACCTATCGGCACCCTGCGACCTGGGGTCCGCTGCCGGTCCCGATCACAACCATGAACGGGTTCGAGGACCCTGAGGTCACCGGCGAGGAGGTCGACGCCTGGCGCCGGCACACCACGGCCGAATACCGGACGCACTGGTTCGACGGCGGCCACTTCTATCTCAATGACCACGCCATGGACGTCATGGCGCTGATCCGCGAGGCTGCAGACACCCTCTGACGCCTCGCCTCCCTCCACCCGACCCGGCGCCGCGACCCGGCGCCGGGTCGGGCTTGTCTGTCCTCGGCCGGCAATAATGCCGCGACGGGGGTAACACACGGGCTCAGTTCCGTCCGGCCTCCCGGTCACTCACGAGCTCTTCGATTCTGTGGCCCGGGCCGCCCCGCGCGGCGGCCACCGGGGGTGGGGAAGAGGGGGCCTTTGCTCGCCATCCATGTCCCGCGGCCGTGCTCGGCCCGCTGTCACCCGGCCCGCGGCCGATCATCCGCCGCTCCGGGACAACGACACGGCGCCTACTGGCGGGTAGGTCCTCGCGTCCGGCGCCCAACATCGGTCCAGTCACCACGCCACTCACCGAACTCGTCGAGTCAGTGACCCGGGCCGGCTGCGCCGGCCACCGTGGGGGCGGGAAGCGGGGGTCCGGTTGCCAAGCGCGTGGTGCAGGGCGACCGGCGGCGTTCGGCGGACTCGGCCGCGAATGCACTCGATCGTGACACGTGGCGGCGGTCGATCCTCGACCACGGCTGTTCATCGCTGAAAACCGGTTCTCACCGATCATGGTCGCGACTTCGGAGAGTTCGCCACGAACGGGTCGACCAGCAAGGCCAGGCCGGCGTCGGAGAAGTCCGCTGTTGCGGGTGGCCAGGCCGCAGGCGTTCACCAGGCAAATGGCGGCGATCATGATGTCCGCCATTGGTTTCGGCGTGCCTTTGCGTTCCTGCCAGGCTGTCAATTCTCGGTAGATCGGCGGCCGAAACGCTGAAGTCCCGCCAGGACCAGGCGCGTCACTCCAGGTCCGCCGGCCGCTGCACCTGAGTGCGATCAGGTGGCTCACGGTCAATCCCGCCGGGCGACATCGCGGGTGAGGGTGTCGCGAGCTTCCGCCCCATCGACACCCCGCGCCGCCGGGCGCGCTCCTGCAACCGACGCTTCACGTCCTCTGCGTTACGCGCTCAGGGCGGTGGTCTCGGCGGGGTCGGTGTGCAGCAGGCTCCACAGCTGGTCACGGCCATCGACACCCAGCTTGCGGAAGACCCGGGTCAGATGTTGCTCGACCGTGCTGACCGTGATGAACAGCTTGCGGCTGATCTCCTGATTCGTGTGCCCAAGGGCCGCCAACTCGGCCACCCGCCGCTGTGCCTCGCTCAGGCCTGCGACGCCGGAGTTTGCACTAGCGCCCCGAGCCGCAACCGCACTGCCGCCGATGCCATCAGCGCTCGCTGGCCCGGGGACGGAACCGTCACCCGCAGCTGCGACTCGGGCGTGATCCCCGGCCGCGAGAGTGGCCACACCCGTTCCGGCACCAGCCACGCCCCCGCTCGCACCGCTATCCGCGGTGCCCCCAAACGCCTCACCCGCCGCGCCGACACTCGCGCCGCCGGCACTCGCGCTGCCGGCACTCGCGCTGCCGGCCGACCGGTCCCCGACCATCGGGCGGGCCGTCTCGATGAGTTGGCAGGCCTTGCGCTCCTGCCCCGCCCGGCGAATCGCCGCTCGGGCGCGGTCGAGTTCACTCAGTGCCTGATAGACCTCGGCCAGCTCCTTGAGGCACTCAGCCAGGCCGTAGTGGTCCAGGCTCTGCTCCAACTCGCCAACCGCCTTCTCCAGCAAGCCGCGCCGCTCCAGCAGCGGCCGGCAACGCGCGAGCAGCACCCGGGCCCGTCCACGGGTACGGGCATCCTTGGGGCGCACCTTCTCGGCATACGTCCGAACGAGTTCCTCGGCAACGGCGTTGCGGCCCAAGGAGATGTTCACTTCGGCAAGATCCAGCCGCCACGGCACGATTTGCTCCAGCGCCAGGTCACGCCCGGCCAGCATCGTCTGACAACGCTGGAAGTCCGCCATCGCGGCCAGGCGGCGTTCGGCGCTGAGGTGGTGGACGCCGCGCGCCCGCACCAGCCCCAGCCCATGCCAGCCATCGAATGCATCGGGGGTCACTCGGCGCAGCCAGGACTCGGACGAATCCTGGCGACCCAAGCGGGAATTCGCGATCAGCAGGGTTGCCAGGGGATGGCCGACCAGGCGGCCCCAGTTGTCCAGCGAGATGGTCTCCATGCCCCGCTGCGCGGCGTCGGCGGCATCGATGAGCCGACCGCGTTGCAGCGCAATGGCGGCCAAGTGGCTGCGCATCATCGCTTCCCAGGCGCGGCTGCCGCCCCGTTTGGCCTGCTCGAGGAACTCCCCCGCCCACCGTGCCGCAACATCGAGGCGGTCGGCGACGGTCAGGATCGTCAGGGCGCGGTTGATCAGCTCATAGCTCTCCACCGAGAGCACGCAGCTCTGCACCAGCGCCTCCGCGCTGTCGGCGTCCGCCGCGAAGCCGTCCCGCGAAATCGCCAGGGCCGAAGACATCCACGGCGCCACCGCCGTGCTCCCCGGCTGCAACCACTCGTCCGGTATGCCGAGTGGCTCGAGTCCGGCATACCACCGCCTCGCGGAGGCGAGCTGAATGCTCAACCGCGGATCGGTCAGCTTCTCCCTGGTCACCAGGAGGTCCTGTGCCGCAGCGGCGTTGTCGTCGTCTCCGGCCCACAAGCAGAGCCGGCACAGCTGGATGACCTCGTCATCGGTCAGCTCCCCCGCCGCCATGGCATCGACCAACTGTGCGATCCGGGTGCCCGCGTGCGCGGGCCCGACCCGCCAGGAAGTATTCATGCGCAGCACCAGACCGGCGACGCTGCGCGCGGAGGAGGTCCGGGACACGGCCTCGGCGCACCGCTCGGCGAACGCGATGTCGTCCATCCCGAGCGCGCGCCGGCCGGCACTGATCAGCACTGATAGGGCCCATTCCTCATCGACCCCGCTGCCGGCCAACACATGCCGAGCGATGTCGATCGCGTCCACACCACGGTCGAAGAGGACCCGGGCGATCCGGTCGTGCAGGGCGGTCTGCTCCGCCGCCGAAATCGTGGCCGCGACAGCGTCCGCCACGGCGGCATGCCGCATCCGCCCCTGCGCTAGAAGGCCGGCGTTGTCGAGCACTCCGAGCAGCTTGCGCACCTGGTCGGGGCTTTGGCCCACGATGTCCGCAATCGCCTCTGGCGCAAGGGCATTGACCGTCACTGCGGACACGCGGGCGACGGCCAGCAGGTCATGCCCCCACCCCTGGAGACCGGCGAGCACGGCTTGGCCGAAGGTCGCCCCGGCGACCACCGCCCCCGAATCCCCAGCCCCCGCCGCGGCCACCGACGCCTGCCAGTCCTCCACGAGCGCCTTGACCAACGTGGGGCTGCCGCCGGTCAGCTCGTGCCAGGTCGCGACCGACTCGGCGACCTCCGGACCGAGCCGCTGCACCATCCGGCCGATGTCCGACGCAGTGAGCGGCTCCAGGATCACGGCCGTGACCGGCATACTGGAAATCTGGTTGGCCAGCACCGGTATTCCCGACTCGGCGAGATTCCGGCCGGCGAGGATCAGGAGCAGCGGGAGGGTCCGCATCCGCCGCGCGAGCGCGGCGAGAACGTGTTGCGAGGCCAGGTCGACGAAGTGGACGTCGTCGACGAGCACGACGCTCGCGGTGCCGCCACCGATCTCCAGGAGCTGGGAGGAGAGCTGGTGAGCCATCCGTGCCGCCCGCGGCGGCAATCCGGACCCGAACTGCCACGACTGCTCGCCGCACAATCCCTCGGCGCCGATGAGCCCGACCGGGTCCAGATCCACATCGGGGCTGGAACGAAGGAGCTGGTCGACGATCCCCCCCATCAGGTGTTGCTCGGTGGCCGATCCGGTGGCGCGCAATACCTGCCCGCCGTCGGCGTGAATCGCCACCGACAGGTCCTCCAGGACCTCGGACTTGCCGCAGGACAGCGGCCCGGTGATCGTCGCCACGCCGCCCCGGCCGGAACGCGCGTTGCGGTAGCACGCGAGCAGCGTGGCCACTGCACTGTCATGGCTGGCCGCGTTCATCCGGTTTCACCTTCCTGCAGGTCCGTGCGATTGGTCTGACTGCCGATTCCCCCGCGGGCACCCCGCTCGCGGGGGAATCGGGACGTGCGTGTGCTCAGGCAGCCACCGGTTCCGGCGCCTCGACCGGCTCGGCCACGGGGGCCGGCACGCCCTTGGGCAGGACCACCAGGTTGACGACCGCGGTCGCGGCCAGAACGACGGCGGCGGCCAGGCAGGTCCAACGCATCCCGATGAGGTATGCCGATTCGGCCGCGTGCCGCACGATCGTCGCGATGCCGCTGGGCAGGCTCTGGGCGACGACCTGGGCGCCGGCAAGGGTCTCCTCGGCCGCGTGCGCGGCCTCGGCGGGGACCCCCTGGGGCAGGGTGTCGGCCATCTCCGAGCGGTAGACCTTGGCCAGCAGCGACCCGAGCAGGGCCAGGCCGAGCGCCCCACCGAGCTCACTGGATGTCTCCAGCAGGCCGGCGACCGAGCCGGCTCGCTCCGGCGGAGCGGCGCCCATGATCACCGTGCTGACGATCGAGAGGATGGCGACGATGCCACCCGAGATCAGGCCGGCGGCGCTCAGGGGGTACCACAACGCCGAGTCCGCCGCGGCCCGAGAGAGCATCACGAAGCCACCGGCCGACACGATCATCCCGCCGGACATGACCGCCGCGTTGCCGAGCTTGCCGGACAGGGCGACCGCGACCGGGGCGGCGCCACCGACGACGACCGCGGGAGCCAGGCTCCACAGGGCGGCGCGCAGCGGGCTGAGGCCGAGGACGGACTGGAGGTACTGCGTCATGACCAGCGCCGAGCCCATCATGACGAACATCGCGATGACGTTGACCGTGACGCCGCCACCGACCGCGCCGTTCGCGAGCATCCGCAGGTCGACGAGCGGGCTGGCGCTACGCAACTGGCGGACGACGAAGACGATGCCGGCGAGGACGCCCGCCGCGCCATACGCGAGCAGTTCCCGCGAGGTCCCCTCGGTGGCGATCGACTTGATGCAATAGATCACCGGGAGAATCGCGGCGAGCGCGAGAACGGCGCTGAGCGCGTCGAACCGCGGCCGGGTTTCACTGCGGAACTCCGGCAGCAGCATCGGGCCGGCGATCAGCAACATCACCATGAACGGCAGGTTGATCAGGAAGACCGAGCCCCACCAGAAGTGCTCCAGCAGGATGCCGCTGACGACCGGGCCGAGGGTGACGCCTCCGGTGAGCACGGCGCTCCAGGTGGCGATCGCCTTCCCACGCTGGGCCTCGTCGTGGAAGATGTTGCGGATCAGGGCGAGCGTCGACGGCATGAGCGTGGCCCCGGCGATACCGAGCAGGGCCCGGGCCCCGATGAGAACCTCGGCGGTGTGGGCGTATGCCGCGACGGCCGAGGCGGCGCCGAAGGCGGTGGCACCGATCAGCAGCAGCCGGCGACGACCGATCCGGTCACCGACGGCGCCCATGCTGATCAACAGGCCGGCAAGCACGAAGGCGTAGATGTCCAGCGTCCACAGCATCTGCGATGCGGTGGGCTGTAGGTCGGCGGCGATGAACGGGACGGCATAGAAGAGCACCGACACGTCCATCGACACGATAAGCATGGGCAGGCACAGGACCGCGAGTGCGATCCACTCCTTGCGCCCAGCGAGTTGGGATTGCATGTCTGTTCCTTACTGTGGGTGTGGCGCGTTTCTTGGCGCGACGGCTGGACCGGCGCACGCCGGTTGGGTGCTGTTCACACCGCCGAGATGTCGCCGTACCGATCGAGAAGATTCAGCGGACGGGCCGGTTGAGATCAGCCCGCGTTCAGCCCTGAGCGAACTGCCTTGAGGGTCAAGGGGATAGCAACTAGGGGCCGCAGGCGGCCGGGCCTCATCGATTGTTTTTCTCTACTGGGGCAATGCTGTTCAGCCGGCAGTGATCCCGCGCAGGACGATCTCGATGGCATAGTCGAGTTCGGCATCCGCATTGGCCCAGTCGCGGTCGGCGGCTGCGGCCAGGGTCGGGAACCGGTCGGCGACCGCCATACCGAGCCACGTTGCCGGCTCGCGCCGGGCGGTCAAACCCTGCGCGATTGCCGAGTAGGTGCGCACCAGGCCCTCCAACAGCAGGGCCACGCGCATCCCGTCGAGGTCCTCCCGGTCGGCGAGCGCCAGCACGAGCGTCTCGATCCAGGCGAACGGGCGGGGTTGGCGCGGCATACCGGACGGTCGGACATCGGCCATCCACGGGTGCTGTCGATAGCGATCCCGCAATGCCCAGACCCACTCGCGCGTCCGGGCATCCCAGGTCTGACCGGTCAACGGGGGCGGGTCTCCCGCCGCGGCATCCACCATCAACTCGACGAGGATGTCCTTGGAGTCGACGTAGCGATAGACCGCGCCTGTCGTGACGCCAAGCTCGGCGGCGACGTTGGCGAGCGTGACGCTCTCCAGTCCCCCGCGGTCGGCAACGCCGACGGCCCGCGCCGCAACATCGGCGATGGTCCAGCGAGCCTTAGGGCCACGGGCCGGACCGGGCTCGACGCCCCACAGCAGCCGCAGGGCACGATCACCGTTTGCGCCGACGGGTTGACAGGTCATGGCAGGCACTGTAACAATCTGTATTAGTGATTCACAGTTAGTGAATGGCACGGATAGCGAACCGAATGGAGAGACCCATGACCAACCACACCATCACCGCCCTCGTGACCGGCGCGTCCTCGGGCATCGGCGCCCGCGTGTGCGAGCTGCTCGTTGCCGAGGGCGTGCAGGTCTTCGGCGCGGCCAGGCGCACCGGCGCGGTTGCCACCATCGACGGCGTCGTGCCGGTCCGGCTGGACCTGGAAGACCCGCAGAGCATCCGGGCCGCGATCCGGACCGTCACCGACGAGGCCGGCCCGATCGACATCCTGGTCAACTGTGCGGGCTACGGCGAGTTCGGCACCATCGAAGAGACCGGCATCGACGACGCCAAGCGCCAGCTCGATGTCAACGTCTTCGGTGCCATGCAGCTGATCCAAGAGGCCTTGCCCGGAATGCGCAGCGCCCGCAACGGGCGGATCGTCAACGTCTCCTCGCTCGCCGGCGAGTTCTCCTCGCCGCTCGGCGGGTGGTATCACGCGAGCAAATTCGCCCTCGAAGCCCTCTCCGACGCGCTGCGTGGCGAGGTCGGCCAGTTCGGAATCGACGTCGCGATCGTCCAGCCGAGCTATGTCGCCACCGACTGGCACGATGTCGCGATGGAGCGCCTCGCCGAGGCATCCGGCGCCGGCCCCTATGCCCATATGGCGAGCGCCATGCGGACCTACTTCGCCAGCGGCCGAGTCGCAAAGCAGATGAGCACCGTGGACGAGGTGGCGCGCGTCATCGTCAAGGCCGCGACCGACACCAAGCCCAAGACCCGCTACCGGGTCGGCAAGGGCGCCAATGTCGCCGTCGCCATGGCGAAGTTCCTGCCGGACCGCGCTTTCGACAAGCTGACCGCGATGCAGTTCGGCTACAAGCCCGCGCCGCAGGCCAACGAGCCGTCGACGCTGCTGGTCTGACCTCACCCCTGGTGGCATGACCGCGTTCATGCCACCAGGGGGAGGCGGCGCCGGGGACGCAGCTGCGCCCGAACTCCCCACTGCCGCACCCGGAAACGCTTGGTCGTCCCCGGCACCCGGGTGAACAGTCCGTCCTCGCCGGCGACCGCCAACTGGGTGACACCCCGCTCGGCGAGACCGTCGAGCGCACGTGGCCAGTCGACCATCTCGTCGCACCCGCGCAACAGCAGATTCCGTATGCCGCTTCCGCTCGTCAGCAGCTGCCCGTCCTGGTCCCCGACCACCGGGACTGCCGGGTCGCGAAAGTCGATGTCCGCGAACACTTCCGCATCGAGGCGCTGGCGCAGTCCGGCGAAATAGCGCGCGTGCATGGGGGGTTTCATCGTGAACAGCGGCATGGCGCCGTGCTTGCGGGCCGTCGCAACGACTTCCTCGAGGTCGGCCGCGTCGAGGGTGATCATGACGAAGTCCTCGTCCACTCGGCAGGACAGGTCGGCCGGCCGCTCGCGGCTCTCCAGGCCGGCCATGATCTCGGCCACAACGTCGGGGCGCAGCCGGCCGAAGGACTGGGTGACCAGACTGGGGTGGCGGGTCGTGAAGTAGTCGTCCATTACCGCGGCCATGCGCGCGGCCATCCGGAAGCCGGCCCCCACGGCGACCGACCCGGAGCGGATCGCCACCGCGCGGCAGCCGAAGCTCGGCCCGGCCAGTGCCACCGGTGGCTCGTCCAACTCGGTTTCGATCGACTCGGCGAGCGCAAGGGTCGCAGCTAGAAAACCCAGCTGTGCCGCAGGCGAATACGCGACGTCGTCGGCCAGCCAGGCGGCATCCAGCCGGTGCTCCAGCGCGTCCTCCGCCTCGGCCAGCACCTCCCGGCCGGCGGGCGTCAACAGCAGGAAGCGCAGGTATTCGCCGCGCTCGACCGGGCCCATGCCCGGGAACACGACGGCCACTGCCTCGGTGTCGCTCATCGGCGTCCCCTCTCCTGGTTGCGCTCAGGTAGACCCGCCGACCGCCCCGTCCGGGCGCCGGATGGCCGTAGTGGGACATAGGGGTTCCGGATCTGGACACCTCCTCCTACCTTCGTCGTCAACGCCCCCGGGCCACCCGCCCGGAGCGAAGTTGACAACTGCGACAAGCGGATAACGAGGAGTAGGCGATGGATACGACGGACTACGGGAGCGGCATACCCTTTGTGCACTCCATCTTGGACCGGGCCTGTGAGCAGTATGCCGATGCGCCGGCCGTGCGCGACGACGACGGTGTCTGGACCTATGCCGAGGTCGCCCGCCGCAGCCACGCGATGGCGCACTGGCTGGCCGGGCAGGGGGTGCGGCCGGGGGATCGGGTCCTCGTGCAGATGGAGACCCAGCGCGACCTGGTGGCGTTGTTCATGGCGGTCTCGCGCGTCGGCGCGATCTTTGTCCCGTTGAACACCGCGATGAAGGCCTTCCACCTGCAGGCCGTGCTGCGCGACGCCGAGCCGGTGATCGTCATCGGTGGTGGTGAGTTGACGGCGGCGCTCGCCGAGTTGGCAACGGTGCCCGTGCACGACCACACCGAGATGACCGGTGACGGTGACCTGCCCTGTGCGACGCCGCAGACCCTGGCCGGCAGCGATGTCGCGGTCATTGTCTACACCTCGGGCAGCACCTCGCTGCCCAAGGGCGTGGTCGAGCCGCACGCACAGGTCGTGTTCGCGACCTACTCCCTCGGGGCGGCCCTCGGCTACCGCGCCGACGACGTCGTCTTCTGCCGCTTCCCGATCTCGTGGGACTACGGGCTCTACAAGGTGCTGCTCGTGTTTGCCGCGGGGTGCGAGATCGTGCTCGCCCCGACCGGGGCCGACCTGACGCTGCTGAAGCGGATCGTCGAGACCGGCACGACCGTGCTGCCGCTCGTCCCGTCGCTGGCCGGGATGCTCACCACCTTGGCCCGCCGCCAGCCCGGCCTGACCGCCCCGGTGCGGCTGATCAGCAACACCGGCGCCGCCCTGCCCGAGGCCACCATCGCCCAATTGCGCGAGGTCTTCCCGGGCGCGCGGGTGGTGCGCCAGTTCGGCCAGACCGAGTGCAAGCGGATCACGGTCATGCCTCCGGAGGAGGACACCGAGCGTCCCGGCTGCGTCGGGCTGCCGATGCCTGGCACCCAGGTGCGCATCGCCGGGCCCGACGGGCAAAGCCTGCCCGCCGGCGAGGTCGGCGAGATCGTCGCCAGCGGCCGGCACGTCATGGCCGGCTATTGGCGCAATCCCGAGTTGTCTGCCCGGACCTTCCAGACCGACCCCGACGGCACCCCGATCCTGCGCTCCGGAGACTACGGCTGGATGGACGCGGACGGCTACCTCTATTTCGAGGGTCGCCGCGACGATATGTTCAAGCGCAAGGGAATCCGGGTCAGCGCCCTGGAGATCGAGGCCGCAGCGATGGACGTCCCGGGCGTGTCCAATGCCTGCGTCGTCCCGCCCGGTGAACGGCACGACCTCGGCATCTGCGTCGTCACCGACCTCAACGAGAAGGACGTCATCCGCGAGCTGCGGTTGCGCCTGGAGCCGGCCAAGGTGCCGGCGATCTGTCGGCGCGTCGACGCCATCCCCCTGACCACCCACGGCAAGCACGCGGTCGACCAGTTGCGTCCGCTGCTGATCGGAGCCTGACCACCATGATCGCCCACGAGGAATTGACCCGCCGCTTCGGGACGCCCCTCTATGTCTATGACCTGGAGCAGGTCCGCGCCGGTCGCGACCAGCTGTTCGCTTCTCTCCCAAGCGGATTCCGCGTCTATTATGCATTGAAAGCAAACCCGCACCCCGACATCGCGATGGCGGTGCGAGAGTCGGCGCCCGGCCCGGTCGGCGCCGAGATCAGCTCGGTCGGTGAGCTGTCCGCCGCCCTGGAGGCCGGTTTCGCGCCGCACGAGGTCCTCTACACCGGTCCCGGTAAGACGAGCGAGGAGGTGATGATCTGCCTCGACGCCGGCGTCACGCACTTCTCGATCGAGTCGATGGGCGACTTCCACCGGATCGCCGAGCTCGCCCGGATGACCGGGCGCGTCGCCGAGGCCATGCTGCGGATCAACCAGAGCGCCACCGGCAGCGGTAGCGGCATCCAGATGATGGGCCGCCCCTCGCAGTTCGGCATCGACGCCGAGACCCTCCCCGAGATCGCCGAGACGCTGCGGACCACGGCGGGGATCCGCGTGGTCGGCACACACTTCTATGCCGGCAGCAATGTCGTCGAGGAGGATGCTCTGGTCGGGGAGTTCCGTCGCGCCGCCCGGCTCGCCTACGAGCTGCGCGAGACCTACGGGCTCGCCATGGAGGTCGTCGACCTCGGCGGCGGCTTCTCCTCGCCGTATACGCGGCGGGGCGAGCGGACGGCATACCCGAAGCTTGCGACCCGGCTGGCCGCCATGCTGGACGAGGAGTTCCCCGGCTGGCGCGACGGCGACACCCACTTCGCCGTCGAGTCCGGCCGCTACATCGTCGGGGAGAGCGGCACGCTGCTCACCCGGGTCACCAACATCAAGGACAGCCGCGGAAAGCGGTTCGTCATCGTCGACGCCGGCGTCAACACCCTGGGTGGGCTTTCCGGCCTCAACCGGCTGCTGCCGATGTCGGTCGAGACCCTGCACGAGGGCGAGGCGGACAATGTCGCCAGTCTCGTCGGCCCGCTCTGCACGCCCGGCGACTGGCTCTCGCGGGACACCGCGCTGCCGCCGCTCCTCGAGGGCGATCTCGTCGCGATTCCCAATGTCGGGGCGTATGGCCCGAGCGCCAGCCTGCTCGGTTTCCTCGGCCGTCCCGCGCCCACCGAGGTCCTCATTGAGGGAGAGACCGTCGTGTCCTGCTCTCGGCTTGAGCTCGTGCGCCGGGCCACGGTCATCGACCAGCCGGTCATCCCCCTGCCCGTCCAGCACCTGCGGTTGGTGCGGTCATGACCGCCGTCGCGACCCCCACGAAGGAGCACCTCGATGAACTGCCGGCACCTACCGTCGTGGTCACCTCGGTGGCATCGGACTCGCACATGTGGAATCTCGTCTATGTCCAGCTGCTCGTCGAGGAGCTCGGCTATCGGGTCGTCAACCTCGGTCCGTGCACACCGGAGGCACTCGTCATCGAGGCCTGTCGTCTCCATGCTGCCGACCTGCTCGTGGTCAGCACGGTCAACGGCCACGGCTACCTCGACGGGCTGCGGCTGATCACCGCGCTGCGGGAGTGCGCCGACCTCGGCCATCTGCCCGCGGTCATCGGTGGCAAGCTGGGCATTCACGGCGGGGAGTCGGTGGAGGCCCTCGCCCGGCTCACCACGGCCGGCTTCGACGCCGTCTTTGAGGAACAGGTCCACGGGACATCGGGATTCGTCGAGTTGCTGGCCCGCGGGGCGCAACGCCGCGAGCTGAACTGACAGGAGAGCGTGATGAGTTTCGCGCGTTATATCCGCGACCACAACACCCGCGGCACCCTGGTGGTGCAGCCGCGCATGGGCATGTCCGACCCGATGGCGATGCGCGCCGGCCTGCAGGCCGTGCGCGGCGCCCACGCCGCGACCGTCGGGACGATCACCCTCGACAGCTACACCCGGGTCAACGCCCTCAACGCGGCCGCCGAGGCACTCGCCCGGGGCGATGCGCTCAACGGCTACCCAATCGCCTCACATACCCCGGAGGTGACGGCGGCCGTGCTACACGGCATACGGGACAACGACTTTCCCGTGCAAGTGCGGCACGGCTCGGCTCGGCCGCAGCACATTGCGCATGCGATGGCCCGGGTCGGCCTGTCGGTGACCGAAGGTGGGCCGGTCTCCTATTGCCTGCCCTACAGCCGCACGCCGCTGGCGAGCGCGATGGAGGACTGGCGGGAATTCTGTGACCTGCTGACCGACCTGAACGATGACCCGCACGTCGAGACCTTCGGCGGCTGCCTGATGGGCCAGTTGTGCCCGCCCAGCATGCTCGTCGCGATGAGCGTGCTGGAGGCCTGCTTCCTCGCCCAGCGGGGGCTGCCGTCGGTCTCGCTCAGCTACGCCCAGCAGATCGACCCGGGCCAGGACTACGACGCCGTGGTCGCGTTGCGTTCTCTCGCAGCGGAGTTGCTCAACGTCGACTGGCACGTGGTCATCTATACCTACATGGGACTCTATCCCCGCTCAGTGCCCGGCTCGCTCAGCGTCCTGGAGCAGTCGGTGCACCTGGCCCGCAGCACCGGCAGCGAGCGATTGATCGTCAAGACGTATGCCGAATCGCGCCGCATCCCGACCGTCGCCGAGAACGTGCATGCCCTCGAGCACGCCGCGCTGACGGCTGCACAGAGCCCGGACATCGTCGTGCCGCGGCCGGAGGGGATGTCGCAGGTCGAGCGGGAGGCCCGGGCCCTGGTCCAGGCGACGCTCGAGTTGCACCCCGATGTCGGCCAGGCGCTGTTGATCGCGTTCGAGCGGGGCATGCTCGATGTGCCCTATTGCCTGCACCCGGACAACCCGGGTCGGGCACGGAGCGGCGTCGACCCCACCGGCCGGATCGAGTGGATCGACATCGGTGGCCTGCCGCTGCAGGGGATCGTCACCCCGGGCACCTCCGCCCGGCTGACCTCCGGCACGCTGCTGGACGCGCTGTCGACCATGCAGCGCCGCCACGACCGGGACCAGGCGGATGGCGAGATCGCCGGCGCGGGTGCCCACGAACTCGCCGCCTGAACGACAATCATCGCCTCAACGAGAATCATTGGGTGACAACGGAGGTGGCGAGGATGCCGTCCTCGACCTGCCAGCTGCCGGTCATCGTCGGCCAGGGCGTCGTCGGGCTCATCACCAGGTCGGCCGTGAACGCGCCATCCGGGGAGAAACGCACCCGGGCCTCGTCGAACGTGAGCCGGTGACGGACCACGGGATACCAGGCCTTGTAGATGCTCTCCTTGGCGGAGAACAACATCCGGTCCCAATGGACGTGCGGGTGGGCGGCGCGGAGGGAGCGGACGTGCTCCTTCTCGGCGTCGTCGGCGATCGCGTCGAGGACCCCGTGGGGGAGCGACTCGTGCGGCTCGGCGTCGATCCCGATCGAGCGCGCGTGCTCGCGGAGGGCGACGGCGGCCGCGCGGAAGCCGCGGCAGTGGGTCATGCTGCCGACGATGCCCTCGGGCCAATGCGGCTCGCCCGCCTGCCCCTTGACGAGGGCGTGGCCATGAACACCGAAGTGGGACAATGCCTTCCGGGCACACCAGCGGACTGTTGCATATTCGGTGCGCCGGTGCGGCACGGCCCGGCTCACGTGCGCCTCCTCCTGCGGCAGCAGGTGGGCGTCGTGCGGGTCGTGCCGCACGGCGTGGGTCGCGACGAAGGGGGGCAGCATACGGTCGATCACGATGCTCCTCGCAGGATCAGTCGCGGCGCCAGTGGGGCGGAGCCCCGCAGTTGGCGTTCGCGGGGATAACCGATGGAGACTTCGTGAAAGCGGACACCGTCGGTGACGCTGTGCCGCGGGATGTGCAGGTGGCCATAGACGACATCGCTCGCGCGATACCGCAGGTGCCAGTCCTCGGTATGGACCGTGCCGCACCATTGCGCGAACTGCTGGTAGTAGAGCGGCTTGGTGTGCTCGGCCCGGAGCGGGAAGTGATTGACCAGAACGGTTTTGGTGTCTGCGTCGAGGCCACGGACCAGTCTGTCCAGGCGGTTCGACGTCAGCGCGACTCGCTCCCGGCACCACGCCTCCCGGCTCGAGTGCGGGTCGGGATGCAGCAGGAACTCGTCATTGCAGACCACTCCGCTGTCGTGCGCCCAGGCCATCGCCTGGGCCGCGGTCATACCCCGCGGCCGGAACGAGTAGTCGTAGAGCAGGAACATCCCGGCGACGACTCGCGGCCCCTCGACCGAGGCAAAGACCGGCGACAGGTCCTCCGGGGTGAGCACGTCCACCTGCCGGCAGGCGGCGACGAGCGCGGTGTAGCGCTCGGCGCCGCGTGCCTGGTTCGCGTCCTCGCGAGTGGTCCACAACTCGTGGTTGCCGGGAACCCAAAGGACCCGAGACCACCGCTGCCGCAACAGCTGGAGGGTGTCCTGGACCTGGCTGACCGTCGCCGCCACATCACCCGCGACGATCAGCCAGTCGCTTGGGTCGACCGGTTGCATCGCCTGCACAAGGTCGGCGTTCTCGGCGTGAGTGACGTGGATGTCGCTCACGGCATAGAGGTCAGCCATCGGCGCCGGTCAGCGGCCGTCGACGCTGAACGCGTAGAGGGTGCCCTCGGTGTTGCTACCCGTGGTGCCGGCGCCATACTTGAACCGGTTGTAGCCATTGCCCCAGTAAACGGTTCCGTCGACGACCGAGGGACCTCCGACCGTGCTGTAGGGCGGCTTGAAGGTCCACAGGATGCTGCCGTCCCGGGTGTTCATGGCATACATGTCACCGGCAGTGTTGGCGCCGAAGACGACGTCCCCGGCGACCGTCAGCGGCGCCCAGGCCCAGCCGTCGGCCGGGTCCGCCACCTGCCAGAGCACGCGGCCGGTCGACGGGTCGAGCGCGGCATACGAGGAGTGGGTCGTCGTCTGGCCATTGGCCAGCTGGTAGGGCGTCTTGTTGAAGTTGGCCTCGGCGACATAGATCCGCTTCATGTCCCAGGCGGTGCCCCACATGATGCCGCCGATGTGGCCTCCGGGGCCGGGGGCGGCGTTCCACAAGACCGTGCCGGTGTTGGCGTCCATCATCCAATATTGGCCGGACTTCTGGCCGGCGCCGATGACCTTGCGCAGCCGGCCCTGGTAGTTGATCAGCATCAGGTGCGCGCCGTCGCCGAAGTCGTAGTCGTCTCCCGGGTTCTGCGGGCAGTTGTTCGGCGGCAGGCCGGGCACGCACGCGGCGTTCCACGCGTCGAAGGTGCGCTTGCCGCTGGCCCACTTCAGGTCGCCATTCCTGGCGTCATAGGCGAGGACCGAGTCGTAGTGGTTGTCCGGGTCGTGGCATTCGGCCGGCGTGCCGCCATTGTCCTGGCAGTCATAGACCGATTGCGGCAGCGAGTAGTTTTGGCCGGTCGTGAAGTACACGGTGTTGGTTGTCGGGTCGACCGTCGGCGCACCCCACAGCGGGGCACCGCTGTAGCCCCCAGGGACCCCACCGTTGTCGGGGACGACGTACTTCTTCCAGATGATCGCCCCGGTGTTGGCGTCGATCGCGTTGACATTGCCGCGGAAGGTGCAGCACTCGTGGGTGGTGTCCCAGGCGAACTCCGACTCGCGGGAGGACACCCCTTGGTAGAGCTTGCCGTTGTAGAGCAGCGGCGCCATCGTCAACACCGACTTGTATTGCGTGTCGATCCGCTTGATCCACTTCAGGGCGCCGGTGGACAGGTCGACCGACATCAGGTTGGCCTCGGTCCAGTCGGTGATATAGATCGCGTTGCGCGCTGTGTCGACGACCGGGCTGGTGCGGGCCACCGACTCCGGGTTGCCGGTGAAGTCGGGGACATACCGCTCCCAGATCTTGCGGCCGGTCTTGGCGTCGGCCTTGTAGAGCCAGCCGCTCCAGTCGGAGAAGTAGATCGCGCCCTTGCTGACGGTCGGAGTCACCGACACGTCGCCGCGGGTCTTGAAGGTCCATTTGACCTTCAGCCGGCTCGCCGTCGTCGAGTTGATCTTCCTCTCGAAGAAGCTTGTCCGCGTGTTGAAGACGTCGTTGCCGTAGTTCTCCCAGGATGTGGAGGAGGTGAAGAATTGGTTGGGATCTGCGGTCGCCGAGGAGGCAACGCTGGTGAGCCCGACCGCGGCCACGGCTGCGGCGGCCGTCGTGAGGGAGAGCCATCGGGCTCGGACCCGGCGTGACGACATGGTTGAGGACGACATGCGGTGATCCTTAAGTGTGGACGGAAGGGGTGGCCTCCCGCCCGGCGTCGCGTCTCGCCGGGCAGCGGCACACCCCTAGAGAGCCCACCCGCCCTAGGATCCGGACGCCTGCAGCTGCAATTCCTTCCGGTCGATTTTCCGGTTGGAGTTCAACGGGAACTCCGGCACCCGGCGATACCAGCGCGGGATCAGCTGCATCGGCAAGGATTGTTGCAGCGTCCGGTTGAAGTCGACGGCGGCCACCTCGCTTCCGGTGTAGAAGACCCGCAGCTGGGTGGTGCCATCGCTCGGCACGCCCACGACGACGACCTCTTGGACACCGGGGACCGCTCGCAGCGCGTGCTCGATGTCGCCGAGTTCCACTCGCAGCCCGTGGATCTGGACCTGGTTGTCGACCCGGCCGAGGAAAGCCAGCTCCCCGCTGGGCAGGCGGCGCACGACATCGCCGGTGCGATACCAGACCTGCCCATCCCGCAGCACGTAGCGACCCTGCTCCTGCTCGCTGCGGACGTAGCCCGCGCTGACCTGCTCCCCGCCGAGCCACAGCTCGCCGGTGTTCCAGGCGCCGTCGTCGAGCGGCACCAACCGTTCCCGCGCCCCCGGTTGGACAGCGCCGATCGGGACGACACCGTTGACCGCCTGCACGTCGGAAACCCCGGGCTGCCAGGTATGCCGATGCGTGGTGATCGTCGTCTCGGTCGGCCCGTAGACGTTGATGATCTGCGATTTGGGTGCCGCCGCTTGCCATTCGGCGGTGTCGCTGCACAACAGCGCCTCGCCGCCGAAGATGACGTGCGTCAGCCACGGCATACAGCCCGGGGTGAGGTTGCCGGTGCGCCGGACCAGCCCGACGACGCTCGGCGCCGAGAACCACACGGTGATGCTGTTGACGTTGATGAACGCAGGCAGGTTGCGGTAGGCGTGCGTCGGGATCGGCACCAGCGGCGCGCCAACGCCCCAGGCCGACCAGACGTCGGAAACGCTGGAGTCCCAGTTGAGGTTTGCCGCCTGGGCGAAGACATCGTGTGCGCCCCAGCCGTATTCCGCGTCGGTGAAGGCGAAGTAGGTGGTCAGGTTCCCGTGCGTCAACCGGACGCCCTTGGGTCGCCCGGTCGAGCCGGAGGTGAACAACACATAGGCGTCGTCGTTCGCGCCGCGCCACACCGGCTGCTTCAGCCGCGGCCGCACATCGACGTGCTCGGGCACCGTCCCGGTCGCCAGCGTCGCAACCGCCGAGCCGACCTGCGGCCACACCTTCGCACCGGCCGGGTCGAGCAGCACCAGGTCGGGGTCGAGGTCGGCGACCATTGCGGCAGTGCGTTCGGCCGGGAAGTCGGCCAGCAACGGGGCAACCGTGGCCCCGGCATACAAGGTGGCGAGAATCCCGACATAGGCCTCCGGGCCGCGGCCGCACAGCAGGCCGACGCGGGCCGGGCGTTCCCGCTCGGGCCCGGTCACCTCAAGGATCCGCTCGGCCCAAGTCAGGGCCAGATCGTGGACCTGCTGATAGGTCCAGGAGCGCTCGCCGATTCGCAACGCCGGCCGGTGCGCGGATCGCGCGAGGCCGGCGCTGAAGCGCGCGTGAATCGAGTGTTCTGCGGTCATCGTCGCTATCCCTTCAATTGCCGACACAGCGGGCAAATATGCTGCGCGGCCTGAGCTTCGCCGGGTGATGGTTGGGCGGACAACCGGGCGCGACCCCAGCGGCGACCCCTCAGTCACCCCACAAAGTTCTACGCTCACAAGCTCGCTCCGATACCTTGCGGGGACCCCGACATAAGCAGGCAGACCCCTAGGTCCTAGGACAGCGCGCCGGAGGGAACGTAGTGGTCGGCTGGGGTGGCCGGCGGTTGACAGGGCTGCGAAGAATTCGGGTCATGACCACGACACCTGTGACCACCTGGGACGCCGACTTCGAGACCACGCTGCGCGGCTTCCTTCCCTTCCTCGACCCAAGTGAGGCCCTGACCGCCTCCACGTCGCTGCGCGACTACGGGCTCGACTCGATCTCGACTGTCGGCCTGCTCGCCGAGCTGGAGGAGCGCTACGGGGTGACCTTCCCCGAGGAGG
Organism: Nostocoides sp.; assembly: GCF_037045025.1. GTDB lineage: Bacteria > Actinomycetota > Actinomycetes > Actinomycetales > Dermatophilaceae > Nostocoides_A. The sequence goes on from NZ_JBAOHM010000005.1 coordinate 22,093, forward strand.
CGCTCGACCTGGCCAACTTCGAGTCTCCCGGAATCCTCTGGGCCACACTGCAGTCTGCGCGGTGACAGCGTGCGGACAGCAACCGGGATCTCCCCGGCCACCGTTCCGCACCGCACCCCAGGCTGGCAGCTTGCTCCGTATGCCGATCACTCGGCCGCGTTCGTCTTCTCCAGCGCCCCGGTCGGCGTCCACGTCCTGGACCGGCTGACCTGGTTGGTCCTCGAACTGTGCGACGGCCGGTCGGCCGGCGAGATCACCGAGCACGCCCGCACCGTGCTGGGCGAGCGCCCCGACGCCACGGAGATCGTCGACGGGCGTATCGGGCGGTTGCTCGAGGCCGAACTGATTACCCTCGAATCGAGGAGCCCGGCATGACCCTCGCAACGATCGAGTCCGATCTGCTCGCCCGAGCCGACCGACTCACGACCGACCTGGAAAACTACTGTGTGACCGGGCCGTTCGGCAATGGTGCGGCGATCAGTGCCACCGCAGCCACCTACTACCGTGGCCTCGGGAGGGTGATCGCCGACGCGCTCGCAATCGAGCCCGCCGCGCTCGCGGCCCAGCCGGCGCCACAACTGGAGAGCCTGCGGCGGGCCGCCCTCGATGCCGCCCTCACCGAGTTGCTGCGCGGTGAGGTGGACGCCGCGGTGGACTCGGTGCGCCGCCATGCCCAGGTTGGCGACACCGCCGTCCCCGATGCCCTCGCCATCGACGCGGCCGCGTGGAGCGCCGGCGCCGGCTGCGAGTTCGCGCACGCCTGGGCCGGTGACCCGGTCGCGGAGACGCTGGTGCGCCGCTTCGGGGAGACCATGTCCGGGCGCCCGGAAGGCAGCGACATCCGCATCGCCGCACCGAGTGACGGGCAACGCACCGGCCGCGCGGCGGCCGTCGCGTTCCTGCGGCGGGCCGTCCCGGTGCTGAGCGCGGACGTCCTCGCGTGCGCGCCGATCCTTGGCCTGTTCGACGGCGACCTGGCGAGCGCTTTCGCCACCGCTGCGCCTCTGGTCGTCTTTGTCAACTCCACCCTTTTCGACGACCGCTTCCTCGCCGCCGAGTTGCTGCAGCACGAGGCATTGCACCAGAAACTCAACGACATTTCGCTGGCCCGGGCACTGTTCCGCCCGGACTATGTCGATGCCGACAGCGCCACGGCCTCGGTGCCGTGGGCGATGCCCGGAGTCGCGCTGCCCCGCTATTTCTCCGCCGACCGGTGCTTCGCGGCATACCACGTCTATAGCCACCAGGCGGTGCTCTATCTCGGAGCGCTCGCGCGATGCACCGGCACCCCCGAGCTGCCGGCCGCCGTCGACCGGCTCGTGCTGTCGTATGCCCGCGCGGCCTTCTTCACCGAAGCCCTACAGGATCCGCGGATCCGGGCCGAATGGGGCGCCGACGGCGCCCGGCTCGCTGCTTGGCTCGACGGAATCGTTGCCCCCCTCGGCGAATTCGTCCTCCCCGATGGCTCCCGGCTGCGCCACCACGCCGGCGCCCACGCTGCCCGCGCCTGACCTCGGCGCCCCCCAGACTCCGCCGTTCACCCGAGCGACGGATAACGAGAAACACCCGAAACCCTGTGTGTCACACCGGATGCACCGCTCGAAGTCGGCGCTGACCTGGTCCGGTCGGCCATGACGCTCGCCCGGGCCGCCGGCCTGCGCAGCATCAGCGTGGGCGAGACCTTCGGCGTCGCCGGCTTCTACCGGCAGCTCGGGTTCACTCGCACACGAGGCTGGTCGAGGCACAGCTTGCTGGTGATGACCTGACGCGGGTCGGCTTGACTCTCACGCAACGTGAGGCGGCACAGTGTTTTCCATGACCGAGACGACACCCGATCTGCTCACGGTCGGGCAGGTTGCCGAGCGGTTCGGCGTGACGGTGCGCACCTTGCACCACTACGACGACCTCGGGTTGCTCACCCCCAGTGAGCGGACCTTCGCCGGCTACCGGCTCTATACCGAGAGCGACCTGGAGCGGCTGGCCACCGTGGTGGTCTATCGCCGCCTTGGGTTCGGGCTCGACGAGATCGCCGAACTCCTTGCCGGAGAAGGCAACCTGGTCGAGCACCTGCGTCGTCAACGCGCGGCGGTCACGTCCCGCCTGGAGGAGTTGCGCGAACTCGTCGAGGCACTCGATCACGCATTGGAGGCAGAGATGAGCAACCAGCCCGCAACCACCGAGGACCTGAGGGCCCTCTTCGGAGACACCTTCGACGAGTCGTATGCCGCTGAGGCAGAGCACCGTTGGGGTGACACCCCCGCCTGGAGCCAGTCCCGGGAGCGCACCGCGCGCTACACGAAGGACGACTGGACGACGGTCAAGGCCGAGCAGGACGCCGTGAACGCAGCGTTCGTCACCGCCATGGCGTCCGGAGAACCCGCAACCAGCGCGGCGGCGATGGACGCGGCCGAGCAACACCGGCAGCACATCCACGACCGGTTCTACGACGTGTCCTACGCGATGCACCGCGGCCTCGGCGACATGTATGTCGCGGACCCGAGGTTCACCGCGACCTACGAGGACCTCGCGCCCGGCCTGGCGGCATACGTCCGCGACGCGATCCACGCCAACGCCGACCGCAACATGCAACGCTGAACTTCAGCGTTGGCCCCTCACTTCAGTCCAGGGAATGCTCGAACGTGAAGTGGTGGGTGCCGTCGGGGTCGATGTCGAGACGCACGGTGCCGGTGATCCCGGCCAGATCACCGGTGCCGCTGCCGGGAACGATGACGCCGTGGTGATGCTGCGGCCGGTGACATCACCGGCATACTCCTTGACCATGTGCATGATCCCCAGCGGCAACGCGGTGGAGATCTCCGGCCGGTAGTCCACCGGCTCGGTCCCGCTCACGGTGAAGGTGCACGTCGTTGTCGTCATGCGGGCAGTCTGCCAGGGGGCGCAGCCGGATCTCCTCGCCGTCGAGGTGGGCCTGCAGCTGGCGCAGCACGGTGTCATCGATGACGCCCTGGTCGCGCAGATGCACCACGGTGCGGCGCTTGTGGGCGATCACGGCCAGCCGCAGCGTCCGGGCCTGCTCCGAGCGAGCGCTGGCCTCGTCGATGTCCTCGTGTTCGCCGGTCAGCAGGTCCAGCTGGGACCGGACCTCCTCGAGCAGGTCGTCGGCGACCTGCTCCTCGACTCCCTGTGCACGAGCGAGATCGGGTATGGCGCGCAGCGCCTCGGTCGCCGCCGCCACCCGGGCCCGGTGCAACTCGTCGTCGACGGAGGTGTCCTCGGGCAGCCGTGCCCACCGGATCACCCTAGGCGGCGGACGCCCCAGCCCGAGCACCGGATCGACCACCCGATCCAGCGGAGTCACCTCGGTGCCAAAGATCGCCTCGTATGCCGCGGCATACCGCCGCAGCGCCGGATCGGCCGGCAGCGCTTGGCCCAGCCGCGACAGCGCGGTCATCGCCTTCTCGAGGCGGCGCCGGGTCTCGTGCGCGATCACGGGGGCCTCGACCCAGCACAGCTCGTCGCCGCCGTCGTGGCGCTCGGGACCGGCGCCTTCCGGCCGGGCCTGGGGTGCCGTGGGGCGGGTGGTGTCGACGAGGGCGCCGGCGCGGAGCAGCGCGGTCACCTCTTCCGGGGCGAACGGCGCCTCGGCGCGGGTCGCCGGTGTCGTCCATGCCGCGAGCCGGGCCAGCGCCGCCGGGGAGAGCCGCAGCGCCCGCTCGGCATCGTCCCCGGGGACCTGGAAGGTCGCGACCTGCTCGGTCGGGCGCACGATCAGCGACGGGTTCGCGACGATCAGCGCGGGTTCCGGCGCCGACACGCGCGCGGCGACCCCGGAACACGCCGCCAGCCGGCCCGTCCCGGGAGCGGCTGCGGTCGCGTCACCCCAGGTGGTGAACCCGACCGCGGCCAGCAACCCACGCGGGGTGGCCCGAGTGGTGGCCCGCACGGCATACCGATGCAGCGCGGCCGCCAGCCGGTCCTCCCCACCGCTGGCCGGGTCGGCCAGGCAGCTGTCGATCTCGCCGGCCAGCGCGGGGGCGGCCGCGGTGACCGCGGCCCTTAGCCGGTCGACCTGCCACAGCGCGGCCAGGCGGCCCGGGCGGCCGGGTGCCGGCGTGTGCGGGAGGTCGTCGGGACCGAGCGCGGGAGCGCGCACCTGCACCTGAGCCAGCGCGGCCCATCGCTCAACGCCACCCACCTGCTCGACCCTAGTGCGCACGGGGGCCGCCCGCCGAGCCCGGACCGGGGGCCGGCGCCGGCCGCGTGCCTCCCGGCCCGGTCCCGGGTGCCGGGCAAGTTCGAGTGCCGGGTCATTCGGCCCCCCTCGGCCGCGCCTCGATCAGGCTCAGGGTGCTTGCGGTCGCGTGGATGCCCACCAACTCGAAACCGGCTGCGGCGACGATCCGCTCGAGGTCCTCGGCGCGGCGGACCGCACCGGGCATGGTGAGGAACATCGTCAGGTCAAAGTCGCGGGCAAAGCGCGGCGAGGACGCATCCGCGACGAACTCGGCGATGACCACGCGGGCACGTGGGTTGGCCTCGCGGACCACTCGCAGCAGCGCGATGACATCGTCGTCGGTCCAGGAGTGGATGATTTGCTTGGCGACATAGAGGTCGGCCGCGGGGACCTGCTCCAGGAAGTTCCCAGCGGTGAACTGCAACCGGCCGCAGGCGGACAGCTCCGGGTCGACCGGGTGGGCTTGGGCCTGCGCAACGACGTCCGGGGCGTCCAACACGATGCCGTGCTCGACGGAGGTGTTCGCGCGCAGGATTGCGGCGAGATAGGTGCCAGTGCCGCCGCCGAGATCGCAGACCACACGCTCACCCGCGAGCACGGGCAACGCGGCGACGAGCTGGTCGGAGACGGTTCGGGAGAAGGCCGCCATCGCCGCGTGGAAGACCCGGCCGGCGTCGGGGTGACGGGGCAGCCACGACCACGCGCTCTCGCCGAAGGCGAGCGCGAACGCGGGGGCGCCGGTGCGCACGGCATCGGGCAGCACACCCCAGCACCGCCACAACCACTCCTCCCCGATAAGCAGCGCCATGTCGTGCAGGCTGCGCGGGTGGGCCGGGCTGAGCGGTTCGCTGCGAGGCGTGTGGGCGACCGTCCCGTCGGGGGACAGGGCGAAGATCCCCTCGGCGGCGAGCACGGCGATCACCTTGGTGAGGGCCTCGGGGTCGCACCCGGCCTGGGCGGCGAGATCGCCGATGGTCCGAGGGCCGGCGTCGAGAGCCGCGGCCACGCCGAGCCGCGCGACCGTCGTCAGGCAGGGCACGGTGGTGGGGAACATCGCCGCGGCGAGTTCGGCCGCGCCGTCCTGGGGTGAGCCGGGGTTGTCGCTCGCGGCCGCGGCGGGACGGCTGAGGGTCAACGTCGAGTCGCTCACGGGGTCACCTCGATCGTGACGAGGCAGAACCCGCCGGTGGGCTCCTCGGCATACTCGCCCTCGGTGGCGCGACGGGACATGTCGGGGATCTCGCCGCCGGCGTGCACGGAGTCGGCCGGGCCCGGAAGCTCGATCCGGCGGGGGGTGGGGACGGCGGTGACGGCGTCGACCTGGCCCTCACCCTCGGCGAGGTAGCCCCATTCCCAGACGCTGCCGTCCTCGGCGAGGGCGAGCGAGTGGCCGGCGTTGCCCGGCAGGACGTCGGAGCCGCCGCCATTGGCGTCGACCGCGGCGACCGGCGGCAGGCCGATCGCCTTGACGGGGTTGAGCCGGTCGTGGCGGGCGCCGTCACCGAGTTGCCCGCCGTCGTTCAGCCCGAACGCCCACACCGATCCGTCGCCGGAGGCCGCCACCGTGTGGTGATAGGCGGCGCCGACGGAGGTGACCTCGTCGAGGCCGGCGAGCGGACGCGGCGTCGCGCTCGCCAGCACATCGCCCTGCCCGAGCTGGCCGCGGTCGTTGAACCCCCAGGTCAGCACCTGCCCGGTTGATGTCGTCACGACGCAGTGGCCGCCGCCGGCGGCGATCAGCCGGGGGTCACGGACACCGGGGACGGGCGCGGGCGCGAAGCGGGTCTCGAATCGCTGCCCGGCGAACTCCACGACGCGGCGCCCCGCGGCATACGAGCGATCGGGGTCCCCGAGCTGGCCGTGGTCGTCGCGACCCCACATCAGCAGGGTGCCGTCCGCGGCCACGGCCAGGTTATGCGAGCCCCCGGCGGCGATCGAGACGATCCCGTCCAGGCCGTCGATCGGCTGCGGGAGCGGGTGGACCTGGTCGCCGATGCCACCGAGCATGCCGAAGAAGCCGGCCCCCCAACCCCAGACGCGCCCGGCACCATCAAGGGCGATCGAGTGCCCACCACCGGCGGCGACGGCGACGATCTCGCGCAGCCCGGGCACCGCAGTCGGCTCGATGTAGCCGCCCGGGCGGCCGCCGCCGGCCTGGCCGAAGACGTTGCGGCCCCAGCCGATGACGGTGCCGTCGTCGAGGAGGGCCAGCGTGTGGCCGCAGCCGGTCGACAGCGCGCTGATCGCGGTGCCGTCGCGGGTGGGGTCGACGGGGATGGGTGCGGGCGCACCGTCGAATCCGGTGCGCCCCAATTGCGCGCTGGAGTTGTCGCCCCAGGCCAAGAGTGAACGTCGCATGTGGCATCTCCTGTTCGAAGCACGGCGGCTGTTGGTCGAAGCACGGCGGCGGGGGAATCCCGCCTGATCTCGATCCTGACGTCGAGAGGGCCCATACCCAAGGGGCCCAGGTCCCACCCCGGCCAGGGAATGGGAATCAGGCGCCGGGGCCAGGCTGGGAGTCGGGGCTCAGCCCGCGAGCGGCCGCGACGCGCCGGAGCAACCCGGCAAGTTGGGCCACCTCATCCGCGTCCAGCCCGGCGGCGATCTCCTCCTGATGAGCCTGGGCAACCGTGCGCAGCTGACCGAAGAGCTCGCCACCGGCACCGGTCAGCGTCACTTCACGGCTGCGCCGGTCGGCCCGCGCCACCCGCCGCTCGACCAGGCCGCGGCGCTCCAGGGAGTCGACCAGTGACACCACCCGGCTGGGCACGATCCCCAGCCGATGGGCCAGCCGCCTCTGGTTGAGCGGACCCGCCGTGGCGACGATGCGCAGGCAGGCGGCATCCGCGGCGGTGATCCCCAGCGGGAGCAGCCGCTCGCCAAACCGCCGGGAGACTTCGGTCCCGATCTGGGCCAACAAGAAGGCAACTCCCGGGGGCCGCGACACGGAATGCATATTCCCGAGAATAGATCATTGACAGATTCATGTATAGAGTGAATCATTCAATATGTGCCCTACTCCCGAAGGAAGGACCGAACGTCATGACCACCTCGGCCATCTCCACCCCGGTGAGCGCCGGGACGCCGGCTCGGCCTGAGCCGCGCCACCCCAACGGCCCCCACGCCGGGGCGCTCGCGATCATCACCACGGCACTCGTCGTCGCCGCCGTTGCCCTGCCGGGGGTGATCACCGGACACCAGGGCTATGTGCTCCCGACCGCCATCCCCGGCGAGGTGCGCGCCTACTTCGACACCTCGGCTGATGCCGCCCGGCTCACCGCACTGCTGCAGTTCGCAGCCGCCATTCCGCTCGGCATCCTCACCGCGACCCTCTATGCCCACCTGCGGAGACTCGGGATCACGGTGCCCGGTCCGTCGATCGCGATGTTCGGCGGCGTCGCCGCCAGCGCCGCCATGCTCATCTCGACCAGCGCGCTGTATGCCGCGGCCGAACTCGGCGACCCCGCCCGCGGGGTCTCGGGTGAGGTCCTGTCCGCGCTGACCGTCCTCGCCTTCGCCGCCGGCGGCGCCGGGTATGTCGTACCGCTCGGCCTGCTCGTCGCGGGCGTCGCCGTCCCGGCATACATCCTGCGGCTGGTGCCACGCCCGCTGGCCCTCGCGGGCCTGGTCGTCGCCCTCGTCTGCGAAGTCGCGACCCTCGACCTGCTCTCGCACGGATTCGACCCGCTGCTGCCGATCGGCCGCTTCGGGTCGCTGGCCTGGCTGATCGCGGTCGGTTTCATCCTCCCCAAGGCCGTCCGGCAGCGCACCGGGCGCGCCCCGGCTCGTCGCGTCGGCGCGTCCGTGGCCTCCTGACCCATTCCCCTCCCTCCCGACGAGCCCGGCGGACACTGTCCGCCGGGCTCGTTCGTGTGCGTGCCGGCGCGGCCATGCGCAGTAGGCGCGTGTCCCCGGCGAGCCGGGACAACATCCGCGCCGCCCGGGGTGCCGGTCCCCACGCGCAATGGAACGCGCGGGTCGACGGTGGTCACCAGAGCCCTTCCAACCCAAGGAGTTCCCGTGACCACGTCGACGACACCCCAGGCCGCCGGCCAGGCCGGCGCACCCCCGGAGCAGACGGATCTGCTGCGGGATATCACCATGATCGCCACCATCCGCGCCTTTGAGGAGCGCCTCAAGGAGTTGGCCGCCGCCGAGCAGGTGCCCGGTGCCGTACATCTGGCCGCCGGACACGAAGCCGTCGCCGTTGGCGTCTGCTCGGTCCTGGACGAGCGCGATCACATCAGCAGCACCCACCGCGGCCACGGTCACGCCCTGGCCAAGGGCTGCGACGCGGTCGCGCTATTCGAGGAGGTGCTCGGCCGCGCCGGCGGCGTGTGCGCGGGCTACGGCGGGTCGATGCACGTGGCCGACTTCGAGCGCGGCATGCTCGGCGCAAATGGTGTCGCCGGCGGCGGTGTGCCGATGGCCTGCGGCGCGGCGCTGACCGCGAAGTACCTCGCCACCGGGGGCATCGCCGTGGCCTTCCTCGGCGACGGTGCGGTCAACCAGGGGGCGGTCAGCGAGAGCCTCACGCTGGCGGCGGTCTGGGATCTGCCGGTCGTCTTCGTCGTCGAGGACAACGGCTATGCCCAGGCGACCGGCACCCCGTTTCATCTTCAGGGCATCCCGGTGCGGCAGCGCGGCGAGGCGCACGGCGTCCCCGGGCGCACCGTCGACGGCAGCGACTACTTCGCCGTGCGCGAGGCCGCGGCCTGGGCGATCGGCCATGCCCGCAGTGGCGCCGGCCCCGCTCTGCTGGAGTGCCACGTGGCCCGGCTGTTCGGCCACATGGAGGGGTTCGACCGGCAGGCCTACCGTGGCGAGGGCGAGATCGAGCGGGAGTGGCTCGAGCGGGATCCGCTGGCCGTCTTCCGCCGCCTCGCCACCGAGCGTGGCCTGCTGCTCCCCGCGCAGATCGACGCGGCCGTCGAGACGGCCTGGCAGCAGATCGCCCACGCCTCCGAGCGCGCACTGCACGCGCCCTTCCCCAGCGCCGCCAACCTAACCCAGCACGTCTATGCCACACCGATTCCCGTCAAGGAGACCACGTCATGACCGTCATGAACTATCGCGACGCCCTGGGCGATGCCCTGCTGCGGGAGATGCAGCGCGATCCGCGCGTGGTCTGCTTCGGCGAAGACACAATCGGCGGAACCGGCTGCGCCGGGGAGTCCGGTGGGGCCTGGGGGGCCACCCGCGACCTCAACGAGGTGCTGCCCCGGCAGATCTGGGACGCACCGATCACCGAATCCGCCTTCGTCGGCGCCGCCGTGGGTGCCGCCGCCACCGGCTTGCGGCCGGTGGTCGACATCCTCTTCGTCGACTTCGTCGGCGTCTGCTACGACCAACTGCTCAACCAGGCCTCGAAGCTGCGGTTCATGTCCGGCGGCAAGGCGAGCGTGCCGCTGGTGGTGCGCGCCCTGACCGGAGCCGGTATGCGCCGTGGCGCCCAGCACTCGGCCGTGCTCGCGCCGCTCTTCGCCCACCTGCCCGGGCTGAAGGTGCTCGCGCCCGCCACTCCCGCCGACGCCAAGGGCCTGCTCGCCGCGGCCATCCGCGATGACGACCCGGTCGTCGTGCTCGAGCCCAAGATGCTGTACTTCCAGCGCGGCGAGGTTCCGGACGGCGACTACATCGTGCCGATCGGTGTCGCCGACACGATCCGGCCCGGTGACGACATCACGATCGTGGCCCTGGGGGGCTGTCGCTCGACGGCCGTTGCCGCCGCAGAACTCCTAAGTGCCGAGGGCATTGCGGCCGAGGTCATCGATCCCCGCACCCTCGCCCCGCTCGACACCGAGACGATCATCGCCAGCGTGCGGCGCACCGGCGGCCTGGTCGTCGTCGACGAGAGCTACCCGGTGTGCAGCCTGGCCAGCGAGATCACCGCCGTCGTCGCCGAGGCGGGCGTTCTGCGCACCGGCGCGCGCCGGATCACCACCCCCGCCGTCCCGACGCCGTTCAGCCCGCCGCTGGAGGACGCCTGCCTGCCGACCGCCCGCGACATCGCCGCTGCGGCCGCCGAGATCCTCGGCAAGCAGCTGCTCCGGCCGGCCGCGTGAACGCACCCCCTCCACTCCGGGGCCACAGTCGGCCCCGGGAAACCTCGAAGAAAGGAATCCCCATGTCCGCAGCGGAAAACCTCAAGGTCATGCAGCAGGTCTACGACGCCTTCCTCACCGGCGACGTCGAGCGGGCCGCGACCTTCTGGAATGAGGACTGCACCCACTTCTACCCGGGGGCCAGCCCCCTTGCCGGCGTCCACAGCGGCATCGAGTCGGCGCTCGGCTTCGCCGGGAAGATGTTCGAGATCACCCAGGGGCGGATCACGATGACGATCCTCGACCTCGGGGCGAGCGAGGAGGCGGCATACGCCCGGGTGCACACCGAGTATCGGACCGACAGCCAGCACCTGGAGATGATGTTCGTCAACATCTCGACGATCGTGAACGGCAAGATCCAGGACTTCTGGACCCTTCCCGAGGACCAGTATGCGGTGGACGCCTTTTGGACCGCCGCCCTCGCCGAGCAGGCCGCGTGATGGACATCGTCACGATCGGCGGCAGCATCGCCGCACTCGCCTGCGCCTGCGCCCTCGCCGAGCAGGGCCACCGGGTCACGATCATCGAGCGGGCCCCGGCCCCTCCGACCGGAGCCCCCAAAGACCTGTGGGACTGGGACCGGCCGACGGTGCCGCAGGCCCGGCAGAGCCACGCCTTCGCCTCCGCCGGCTGCGCCGTCATCCGGGAGCGCTTCCCCGACACCCTGACCGCGATGTATGCCGTCGGCGTGCGCGAGATCGGCCTCGCCGAGCCGCCGCCGCCGTCGCTGCAGCCCTTCCGGGGCGATGCCAGCGACGCCGAGCTGACCATGCTGCTTTCTCGGCGCAACATCCTCGAGTGGGCCCTGCACCGCGACGCCGCCAGCCGCTCCGCGGTCGTCCACCGCTATGACACCAAGGTTGGCGGGCTGCAGCTCGACGGCAACCGGGTCACCGGGGTGGTCCTCGACGACGGTGAAGTGGTGACCGCCGACCTGGTGATCGACGCGGCCGGACGACGTTCTCCTGTCGGAACCTGGCTGGCGGAGAAGGGAATTGCGGTTCCGGAGGAGGAGAGCGAGTCCTCGGGCATCACCTACTACACCCGGCACTACCGCCGGGTCAGCGACCGGCTGGGTGGCCCGCTCAACCGCGGCTTCGGCGCCGGCGGGGTGTGGGACAGCTACACGGCCGTCCTCTTCCTCGGCGACGGCGATGCGTTCACGATCTCGCTGGGTGTCAGCCCGGGCGACGAGGTCTTCAAGGGGCTGCGCGACGCCGACGCCTTCACCGCACTGGTGGCCGCGACGCCACTGCTCGCTGGCTGGCTGGACAAGGCGGTCTCGGTGCCCGCATCCGATGTCTTTGCGATGGGCGGGCTGGCCAACAGCTGGACTCCGATCGCCGATGACGGCGCCGGCCAGGTGTCCGGGCTGCTGCGGGTCGGTGACTCGCAGTGCACCACCAATCCGGCATACGGCCGCGGGGTCAGCCTCGCACTGACCCATGCGGCGGCTCTCGCCGACCGGCTCGCCGGGGTCGAGGAGATCGGCGAGGCGCTGTTCGCCGAGTTGGTCTCGGCCGCCGCCGAGCACTACCGGCCCTGGTATGACGAAGCCCGCGCCAACGACGCCGCCCGGATCGGGATGTGGTCGGCGGCCGCCGCCGGGCGCCCGGCCGGGCCGCCTGTCGGTGGGCCTCCCGCCGGGGGTCCGCCCTCCGGTGGCCGGCCCGCGGGTCCCACCGCCAGTGGCCCACGGGTTGGCGGCCCTCCCGGTGGCCCGCCGCCGGGTGGCCCGAACACGGCGGCGCCGTTGAGCTTCGGCCTGCTCGCCGCCGTTGCGGGGAGCGACGAGGTGGTCTGGCGGCGCCTGGCCCGCACGATGATGATGCTCGATGCCCCCGGCCCGCTCTACAACGACCCGGAGATCAAGACCCGGGTCGGCCTGCGGATGGCCGCCGGCGGCAAGCCGCCGGTCACCGGGCTGTCCCGAGCCGAGGCGATCGCGGTCGTCTCCGGACTGCCCGCGGTGGCCTGAGGTGGCCTAAGGCACGAGCCCCCCACGGGCGAGTATTGCGTCCCCTGCGGGCGATTGCGGCCGGCGGACAGCAACCAGCCCGGCGTGACCACACGCGCGGTCACACCGGGCTCGGGGGCTCGGGGAGGTTGGTTGGCTTCGTTGGGGTGCCGATCAGCCAACCTCGACGATGCGCCGCTCGGTGGCTGGATCCTCCAGGACGTCCAGCAGGGCTACGGCCAGGGCCCGTGCCGACAAGCCTCGTGGGCGGGAGAGCCGCGTGTCGCGGGCGATCCGGACAAGGTCCTTCCGAGCCCGGTCGGCGCCTACCTGGCCCGACCCCGAGCGCACCGGCATGGCGCGCACGACGGTCCAGGAGAGGTCGCTCGCGCGCAAGGCGGCCTCCATCCGGGCCAGATCCAGCAGCGGATTGCGAAGCACCTTTTCGACGATATAGGCCTCCCACGCGGCGCGCAGCCGCGACTCCTGCGGCGTGTCGACCCGGGGGGAGGACAGCGCGAGGACCCGGGTTCCGAGCGCCCCGTCGAGGCGCTCGACGAGCCGGTCCACGGCTTCCGACCAGGCGTGCGTCGTGCGCTGCGAGGTGATCGGCAACAGCAGCGCGACGGCGTCCGGGGCCGACGGCGTGACGGCGGGCGGCATACCGACCGGCGGCATACCGATGGGCGGCATACCGATGGGCGAAGCCGCGTGCAGCCAGCGCGAGCCCTGACCGGCCGCCGAGAGCGCCCGGTGGCGGCCCTCGACCGGCTCGAGTTTGCCGTCCTGGATGATCTCGTGGCCGCGGCGGCTGGCCTCGCGAAGGAATGCCTCGTCAAGTCCGCCGCCGGCGCCGATAAGCAGGATCCGCATGTCAGGCCGCCTTCCCGGGGACGAGCACGAGCTTGCCGCGCACCGTGCGACCCTCCAGGGCGCGGTGCGCGTCGGCGGCCGACTCCAGCGCCACGGTCCCGGCGAGGATCGGGCGCAGCCGGCCACGGGCCATCAGGTCCATGACCCGGGCCAAGTCGGCGCGATACGCGAGCGGTTCGGAGGTCTCCAGCGACCAGGCGTTGTAGAACGTCGTGCTCTTGCCGTCCGGCACCAGTTTGGGCGCGATGATCCCACCCAGGAAACCGACGACGCCGGCGGGCATGAACTTCTTGCCATTCCGCAGCGCCCGGTCCTGGCCATAGGCGACCAGGATGCCGGGCGAGCGAAGGCAGGCATACGAGATCAGGAAGTGGGTGCCGCCGATGTGGTCGAAGGCGGCCGCGACACCCTCCTGGGTGACATCGCGGACCACCTGCAGGACGTCCTCGGTTTCGTAGTCGATCGGCCGGGCACCCTCGCGGGCGACGATCTCGGCCTTGGCTGCCGAACAGGTGCCGAGGACCTCGACGCCGTGGAGGCGGGCCAGCTGGACCAGCGCCAGCCCGACACCACCAGCGGCCCCGTGGACCAGGATCGTGCTCCCGCGCTGGACCTTCGCCACACGGTGCAGCATCTGCCAGGCGATGAACGAGTTGAGGATCCCGGCGGCGCAGACGATCGGATCGAGGCCGGCCGGTAGGGGCACGGCCCGCTCGGCCGGAACGGCGACCAGGTCGCAGTAGGCCCCCTCGCGCACCAGCGCGGTCACCGGCTGGCCGACCCGCACGCTGGTCACGCCCGGGCCGCACGCCACGACCGTGCCGGTCACGTCGAACCCGGGCACATAGGGTGGTTTCGGGCCGCCGGGGATGACGCCCGCGCGGGCCAGGACATCGCCATAGGAGACTCCGGCGGCCATCACCTGGATAAGGATCTCCCCCGGTCCGGCGGTGTGGTCCCGCTCGGCGCGCTGCAAGACCTCGGGCCCCCCGCGGCCGGTGACGACGATGCATTCGCTCTTCATGGCTTCTCCGTTTCTCGCATCGATAGCGCTCGTCGGCGACGAGCGTGCGTCCAGCCTCGCCAAGCGGGGGCGGGCGGGTAAACGGGTTCGGGACGATCCCACGGCCGGGCGGGCCAGCTTCCCCGCGGGCGTGGGACTCCCCGCCCAACCGCGGGGGATTCCCGGCGCACAGACTGGCCGAACCACCGTCTCCGAAGGGACCACCATGACACTCCACGCCACCCTCGACGCCAACAAGGAACTCGTCCGCCACATCACCGAGCAGGGCATGAACCGCGGCAACACCGACCTCGACCACCTCTTTGCCCCCGACTACCAGGTCCGCGGCGCAGGACTGAGCCTGCCGCCCGGCCCGAGCGGCTACTACCTGGCGATCGGCCTGTGGCGCAATGCCTTCCCCGACTGGCATGTGTCCATCGAGCACATGGTCGCCGAGGGCGAGTTCGTCGCCAACCGGTTCCGGACCACCGGCACGCACCAGGGTCCGCTCTTCGGCGTGCCGCCGACCTTGCGCTCGGTGGAAGTGCAGGGCACCGATATGCACCGGATCGTCGACGGCGTGGTCGTCGAGTCCTGGATCAGCGACGACGTCCCGCGCATCATCGCCGATCTCGGGATCGGCGAGCTGCTGGCCGCCCGGGGTGCCCGATGAGCCGGATTGCCTTCGCCGGCACCGGTGCGATGGGCGCCGGCATGATCCGGCGCCTGCTCGACCAGGGCCACGAGGTGGCCGTGTGGAACCGCACGCCCGCCAAGGCCCTCCCCCTGATCGAGGCCGGCGCGACGCTGGCCGAGACCATCACCGACCTCGGCCGCGCCGAGCCCGACATCGCCTTTGTCAGCGTGGCCGACGGGGAGAGCGTCGCCGGCATCGTCCTCGGCGAGCACGGCCTGGCGCGCACACTGCCCGCCGGCACGGCGCTGTGCAATCTCAGCACCGTGGATCCGCAGTGGTCGCGCACCTTCGCCGAGCAGGTCGGCGAGGACGGCATTCTCCTGCTGGAGACCACCGTCCTCGGCAACAACGCCCACGCCGCCAGCGGCGAGCTGCGGATCTATGTCTCCGGCCCCGAGTCCGGCCTGGACCGGGTGCGCCCGATCCTGCAGGATCTGGGCAAGCAGGTCAGCTTCGTCGGCGACTACGGCGCCGCCACGACCTTGAAGATCGCCCTCAACCTGCTGATGGGTGTCCAGATGCAGGCGCTCGCCGAGGCGGTCGTCATCGCCGAACGGAGCGGACTTCCCACCGAGACGATTCTCGGCGCCATCGCCGAGAGCGGCTACTGCTCGCCGGTCATGCGGTTCAAGACCCGCGCGATCGCCGCGCAGGCCTGGGAGCGCGCCGACTTCCGGCTCACGCTGATGCGCAAGGACCTCGCCCTCGCCGAGGACCTCGGTGCGGGCGCTGGCGTCCCGACCCCCGCGGTGACCGCGAGCCGGTTGGTGCTCGATGAGGCCACTGCCTCCGGGCGCGGCGCCCTCGACTGCTCTGCAGTCGTCGACTACGTCCGCGAGGTCAGCGAACGCCTCAGGCTGGCCGGATGACCCCACAGCTGCGGCGCCGGCCGGGATGACCCCGGGCCCGGCCGACGTCGATCAATACCGGCCGGGCCACGAGACCAGGGATAAGGCTCGGTCATCAGCCCTTCGCGCGGGAGGGGTCGATGCCGGCATAGGCAGGCGCGGTGCGGTCCGGGTTGGCGCTCCCGACTAGCGCGACGATCTGCGCTCTGGTCAATCCGGTGAGTTGGGCCCGAACCGGCGACCCCCCGCTCAACGGTTCCCCTCGACCAAAGACTCCGTCGTCGGCCGCGACAACTGTCTCAGGGGCTACGATCGACCATCCCGCAGGAGCGTTCCCGGCAAGCAGTTGGGGCGGGATCCGGACTGACGAGAACATGACCAGGTAGTCGTGCCCAACACTCAGCCACGGCACATCGGCGGCTTTGATCGCGGTCAACGTGCCGTGATCGTAAAGCCACCCATTGCCATTGGTCGTGCCGCTGCTCGGCAATGGCTGCACACCCGACTGCGACCACAGCGTGTCCAATACGCTATAGGTTAACCGTCGGCCAACAACCCCATAGGCATCCTGCCGCTCATCGGAACTCATTTCGGAAGTCTGCTCGGACTCTATCCGGATCCGCGCGAGATGCTGTCCATAGGTCACCAACTCACCGAGCGAGTCGACTTCAGGAACAAGCGAGTCGACTTGAACTTGGAGATACGCCGTAGGAAGAGCGAGCGGTGGCCGGGCTGGTGGTTCGTCCGCACCGGCCGACGCGAGCAAAGCAGCAGGCAGCAGCACGGCAGCGTGCCCGCCAACGGCGGCAAGTCGAAATGATTTACGCATCGTGTAGTTCTTCCTGCCTAACCTAACCTCGACGGGCGGGATTGCACCCGGGTCGTCAACTGGCTCAGCGCGGGCTAGCGAGGGCGCGGCAAGACTCAAGAGCAGGATCGAGATTGACGCAAGACGCAAGACTACGCCGGGTCACCGCGACCGTCTGTGGTGCGTGCACCTCCGGCTGTCTATGCCGCAACGACTGAGCTACACGGGGGCTTCCACTGGCAGTGCCGCGTCTGCAGCGAGTTCGAGCGTGCGCGGGTCGGCTCCGCACGGAACGAGGATCAGCTCGTCACACCCCATTTCCTCGTATGCCGCTGCCGCCCCCCGGAGCGCGCGCTCGGTGGTCAGCACGCCGGAGCGGATCATCGCCGCGAGCGGCGGGGCGAAGCCGTAGTAGTCGGTGACGAACCGGTCGGCGTCGGCCTCGGCGCTGTTGCCGAGAGCGATATACGCCAACGCGGCCGTCGGGCCGGTGAACGGGCGCCCGGCCTGGGCGTGGATCCCGCGGATCGCGGCCAGGCCACCGGCGAACGCCTTGGGCCCGGCCCCGCCGCTGATCCAACCCGTGCCCTTGGCCGCCACCCGGCGGAAGGCGGGTGCACTCTGGCCGCCGAGCAAGATCGGGATGCCGTCGGCCTGGACCGGTGCGGGCCCGATCGGCCCGGCGATCCCGCGGCGCTCACCGGCCCAGATGCGGCGCAGTTCGTCGATCTGCCGGTCCAACGCCGCGCCGCGGCCATCGGGACGCAGCCCGCTCGCGGCGTAGTCGTCGGGGCGAGCGCCCACGGCCAGGCCGAGCCGGAGCCGGCCGCCACTCAACGCATCGATCGAGGCGGTCTGCTTGGCCAACAGCGCGGTGTTGCTGTGCACCGGGCCGATCAGCACGCCGGTGAGCAACTGGATGCGGGAGGTGACCGCGGCGACGGCCGCGACCGTCACCAGGCTCTCGTGGCCGCGATAGACGAGCCGGTCGGTCGTCACGAGCGAGTGGAAGCCGAGGCGCTCGGCGCGCGTGGCCCACTCCAGCAGGGCGGGGCCGTCGACACCGGGAAGGTTGTGCGGCAACCCGACGCCGACGGCCATACCCGCCATGCCGGTGGAACCCATCAGGCCACCTGCTCGATCGGCTCGTCGTGCCGGCGCAGCAGCACATTGCGCATCCCGGCCCGGCGGAAGAAGGCCCGGGCACCCTCGGGTGAGCGCATGTCGCGCTCCTCCTTCAGATGCCCGTCCAGCCGGTCTTCGAACTCGCGGACCGCCGGCTGCCGGCTCATGTGCGCGGCGACGACCGGCAGGTCCCCCTCGATCTCGATGACGCGCACGGCGATCTCGGTGCCGACGAAGGCCATCGTGCCGAGCAGCTTGCCGACCTCATTGCCCTGCGGGTCGGTGATCGTGAACTGCGGGCGGCCGCTGGTGCGGAAGATCTCGGCCACGGCCTCTTCGGAGCCGGCCTTGATCGGGTAGTAGAGGGCGTGCCACTGGGACATGGGTTCTCTCCTTGGGTTTAGGGCCTACTGGCTGGCGGTGACGCCGCCGTCGATCACGATGATCTGGCCGGTGACGAAGGTGCTGAGCGGGCTGCACAGGAACAGCACCGCCCCGGCGATCTCCTCGGGCTTGCCGAGGCGGCCCATCGGGATGCGCCGACGGACCCGCTCGACGAACTCCTTGTTGTGCGTCGGTGCATCGACAAAGGGCGTCTCCACGAAACCGGGCGCGATCCCGTTGACCAGGATGTTGTGCTCGGCCCATTCGGTCGCCAACTGGCGGACCAGCTGGTTGACCCCGGCCTTCGCCGCGCCGTATGCCGCGAAGCCGGTCTTGGTCCCGGCATACGCACGCACCGAACTCACCTGGATGATCCGGCCGCCGCCGGCCGCCTTCATCGCCCGGCCGGCGGCTTGGGCGATCGTGAACGCGCCGACGAGATTGCTGTCGACCGTCGCCTGCAGCGATTCCTTGTCGACGATGAGCGACGGCGCGACGCTGAGGCTGCCCGCGCAGTTGATCAGGATGTCGATCCCTCCGAGCGCGGTGACCGTGTCGGCGATGGCGGCGGCGCAACTGTCGGGGTCGGTGACATCGCACAGGACGCCCACGGCACGCGGCAGGTAGCCGGCGGCGTGCTGCGCCCGGTGCGGGTCTCGCCCGGCGATGGCGACCGCGGCGCCGGCGGAGCTGAGCAGCTGGGCCACCGCTCCGCCGATGCCGCCGTAGCCGCCGACGACCAGGATGCGTTGTCCGGTCAGGTCGATCGCCGCGAGTTCGGTCATATCGTCGATGAGCGTCATGCCACGGCCTCCTTCGCGTGGGCGCCGAGCCCGAAGGCCCGCGCGGCGTTGCGGGTCAGGACGGACTCCCGGTGGGGCCCGGCCGCCTCGGCCACCCGTTGCGCCATGGCGCTCAGCGGCTCCCCCGAGGGAGGCGAGTCGGTGCCGAATAGCACCCGGTCGGAACCGAAGAACGCCAGGGCCGCCGCGAGCGCAACCGGGTCGGCGTTGCCGGTGTCGGCATACAACCGGCGCAGCGCCGCACTGGGTGGATGATCCACCTGGCGCAGGTGGCCGTCCCCGGCGTATGCCGGGTTGGGCCGGCCCAGCGCCGCGGCCGCGTCGAGTTTGCGGCCGAGCAGCGGCAGGCTGGCGCCGGTGCCGGAGGCGATGACGACCAGATCGGGATGCCGCTCTAACCAGCCGGCCAGCACGAACGACGCGAGCGAAAGCCCGACGTCGTGAATGCGCGCGACTCCCTCGAGCAGTCCGAGGTCGGGGACCACCGGGCACCCGACCGGCTCGGCCGGCGGGTGCACCAGCACCGGAGCGTCGTGCTCGGCGGCGAGCGCCCAGAAGTCGGCCAGGGCGGCCTCGCCGAGCAGGCGCCCGTTGACGCTGCTGTTGACGATGATGCCCGCAAACTCCGGCTGCGCGAGCCGGGCGGCGAGCCGCTCCAGCTCGGCGGCGCCGCCGAAGGGGTCGACGAAGGCATACGCCCGCAGCGCGTCCGGGTGCTGGCGGACCTGCTCGGAAAGCCAGTCGTGGTAGCTCTCCAGCGCGCCCGGCGGCTGGGCGAAGTTGTCCGCGCCCGGGCGGGGGATCATTGTCCCCGCCCCGACGGGGCTGCCGACGATCGTCGTCGTGATCCCCGCCGCCCGGCGGGCGGCGAGCATCCCCTCGATGTCGCCGAGGACCGGCGGCATCGGATAGCGGGCCAGCAGCTCCGGGGAGGTGATGTGGCCGTGGACGTCGATGCTCATGTCCGCATCCCCAGGCGTTGGGCGAGCAGGAAGGCGCCGACCCCGATTGCGGCCGACAGCGTGCGCGCGTCGTGGGCGCGGTTCCACCGCCGCCGCATTCGGGCCCACCCGTCCGGCGGCGTGTGCGGACTCAGGTGCTCGACCTTGCGCCAGATCGGCCGGTTGACCCCCTCCGAGGCCAGGCCGACGCCGAGCATGGCGGCCGAGCCCACGGCATACGCGGCGGCCTGGGCGGGAGAGGCCGACTTGCGGGCGGCGGCGGCGCCGAGCCCAGCGGTGATCAACCCGTTCCAGAACGCGACCGGGTGGAAGAGGTGCATGTCGATCAGCTGCGCGTTCTTGACGTAGTCGCCGTAGGGGCGCGCATCGAGCATCGGGATGATCGAGGTCTTCATGATCCACAGCGTCCCGAGCTGGATCCCGGAGGCCGCCACGACCCACGGACGTGCAGTGGTCGTGCTCATGACCACCCCACCACCTTCCTGGCCGGGTCGCCGCGCGTCTCGGCGATGACGTCGAACTTGAGGGAGACCGCCGCGGTCATACAGGCCCGCATCGGCGCGACGAGGGTACGGTGCCCCTCCGAGCGCTCCCAGGCACGGAAGTGAGCGAGGGACTCCCACTCGCTGGTGATCAGCCACTGTGCCGGATCGTCGTCGCTGCGGCAGACCTGGTCGACGATGTGGCCGTCGACGCCGTCGGCGACCTCGAGCCGGATCCGCTCGTATGCCGCGAGGAAGGCCTCGCTCGCTTCCGGGGGCACCGTGACGAGGAAGACGACGCGGGCCGGCGTCGCGCCGGACGGCGTGGTCGCCGGGTGAAGGGGGATCGGGGTTGTCATGCTGCTTCCTTCCGTGCCGGCCGGCTCGCCCGCCGAGTGGGGCGAGACAGCACCAGGGCGCTGTTGAATCCGTCCCGCCCACGGGCCAGGACGAGGACGTGATCGCCGTCCAGGGGGCGGGCGGTGCTCGGCAGGTCGAGCCCGAAGCCGTCGTCGGCCGTGCGGGGTCCGGCGAACGGCGGGATCACGCCGTGCTCGAGCATCAAGACCGCCAGGGCGACGTCGATCGCGCTGCCGCCCTGGGTGGCCCGACCGAGCACCGGCTTGACCGAGGTGACCGGGGCGGTGACCCCGGCGGCCTGGATCGCCCGGGCCTCGGCCCGGTCGAAGGCGGCCACGCCCATGGCGTCGGGGAGCACCGCGGCGATGTCGGCGGCGCAGATCCCGGCGCGCGTGAGGACGTGCTCAATGGCGCGCGCATAGTGCTCATGACCGGGTCCGGCCGGCTCGCCACCCGTGGACAGCGGGCTCCACGGCCGGGCGTCGTGGGTGGCGGCCCACCCGGCGACCTCGGCGCGGGCGGTGGCACCGCGGGCGGCGGCCCGCTCGGCTTCCTCGACGACGACGACCGCGCCGCCCTCGCCGAGCAGGTGGCCGCGCGCGTCCGCGGAGTATGCCGCATACGCCCTGGTCTGCTCGTCGGCCGCGGCCAGCAGGCCGCTGTCGAGGTGACAGACCAGCGCATAGGGGCTGAGCGGGCATTCGGTGCCGCCGGCGAGGATGACCTGTCCGCCGCGGCGGATCGAGCGGGTCGCCTGCGCGAGCGAGTCGATCGCCCCCGCCGCCTCGGCGGCCAAGACCGTGGACTGGAACTTGAACTGGTGGCGGATCGAGGCCTGGCCGACCGTCGCGGCATAGAACCACGCGATCGACTGATAGGCGCTGACCGAGCGTCGTTCCTGCGACCACAGCCGCTGCAGCTCCTGCTGGCCGAAGATGTTTCCGCCGGACGAGCTGGCCAGGCAGACGCCGCAGGCATACGGGTCGAGCGCGCCGTCCTCGGCGGCGACCTGATCGAGGCCGGCCGAGACCAGGGCTTGGGTGGCGGCCGCCATGCCCAGGTGGCTCCAGCGGTCCATCTGCTGGACGCGGGCCGACTCGAGATGTTCGCTGGCGTCGAAGTCGGGCACTTGGCCGGCGACGCGCACGGCATACGGGCTGGGGTCGAAGCGCTCGATCGGGGTGATCCGGCTGGCTGCGGCCAGGGCGGTCTCCCAGAGGGGCTGCTCGCCGAGACCGCTGGGGGCGACGACACCGAGGCCGGTGACCACGCCGACGGGGCGGGTCGGGGCGCTCATGCCGCCCTCCTCGCCGCGGCGTCGAGGACGATCGCCGACTGGAATCCGCCGAAGCCGCTGCCGACCGATAGGACGGCGTCGAGGTCGACCTCGCGTGCCTCATTGGGTGTGTAATCGAGATCGCATTCGGGGTCGGGAGTCGTGTAGTTGATCGTCGGCGGCACCAGGCCCCGGTCGAGCGCGAGCGCGCACGCGGCGACCTCGATGGCACCGATCGCCCCGAGGGAGTGCCCGATCATCGACTTGATCGAGCTGACCGGGATCGTGCGGGCGTGCCCGCCGAGAGCGCGCTTGAAGGCGGCAGTCTCGTGCCGGTCGTTCTGCTTGGTGCCGCTGCCGTGCGCATTGACATAGCCGATCCGCTCAGGCGGCGTGCCGCCCTGGCGCAGCGCGTCGTCGATCGCGAGTGACATCTCCAGGCCGTCGGGACGCAGCCCGGTCATGTGGTAGCCGTTGCTGCGGCTGGCATAGCCGGTGATCTCACCGTAGATGTGTGCACCCCGAGCCTGTGCCGCGGTCAATTCCTCCAGGACCAGGACGGCCGCGCCCTCGGCGAGGACGAAGCCCTGCCGGTTGAGGTCGAACGGCCGGGAGGCCTGCTCCGGGAAGTCGTTGCTCGGGGTGGTCGCCTTGATCGCGTCGAAGGAGGCGACCGAGACCGGGGAGATCGGCGACTCCGACGCACCGGCCACCATGACGTCGGCCTCGTCGTCCTGGATCAACGTCAGCGCGTGACCGATCGCGTCGATGCCGGAGGTGCAGCCGGTCGAGACGACCTGCGCGGGCCCGTGCAGGCGCTCGCGGGCGCTGACGTCGGCGGCGAGGCTGCTCGGCACGAGCGCCTCGTAGAGGAAGGGCTCGGCGGCCTCGGCGTCGACGAGCCAGTGCGTGCCCGAGTCGCTGACCCGGACGTACTGCTGCTCCAGGCGCACCGTGCCACCGACCGCCGAGCCCAGCACGACGCCGGCCCGAGAGCGCTGGGCATCGGTCAGTTCCAGACCGGAATCAATCAGCGCCTCCCGGGCACACACCATGGCGAACTGGACGTAGCGGTCGGCACGGGCAATCTCGTCCTCGCTGAGGCCGTGCGCGGCCGGGTCGAAGTCGACTTCGCCGGCGATCTGGGAGCGGAACGGAGCCGGGTCGAAGTGGCTGATCCGCCGGATGCCGCTCTTGCCGGCGCTCAGCCTCGCCCAGAAGTCCTCCCGGCCGAGGCTGCCGGCGGCCAGGACGCCGATGCCGGAGACGACGACCCGCCGACGCGGGTGTTGGGCGGTCACGACGATCCCTCGGTGTCGACGTGGCCGAGTTCCGGGCGCGGCGCGAGCGGCCCGAGATGGAAGACGATGCGCGCGTCCTCGGAGCCGACATTGCGCAGCCGGTGGCGCACCTTCGTCGGGACGAACACGCCGGATCCGGCCGGGACGGGAGTCGGGACGTCGTCCAGGTCGGCAACGATCGCGCCGGAGGTGACGAAGAGGAACTCCTCGGAGTAGGGATGGTAGTGCTCGGCGAAGCGCTCGCCCGGCGCGAGGTCGAGGACGCCCATGAAGCCGCTGGTGGCGCCGACCGTCTTGGGTCCCAGCACGACTCGCAGTTGCCCGCCGCGACGGACATCGACCGGCTGCCCGTCGACCGGGACGGCACAGCAGGGCCCGACGGGCACCGGGGTGGGCGGCTTGGCGGCGGTTGCCGCGGCCTCGACCTTGGCCTTGATCCCGGCCATCTGGATCGGGCTGTTGTGGTTGATCCGGTCGGCCATCTGGTCGTCGTTGACCGGTGCCGTCGGCTTCATCGCGAACTCCTGGTGCCAGGTCATCAGCGTGCCCTCGGCCACCGGCTCGTAGGTCCAGTGCAGGTTCATGAACTCGAACGGTCCGGTCTCCACCCGGTGGGCGCGCACCTCGTGGGCGTCCGCGTCGAGGGTGCGCTGGGAGACCCAGCTCCACTCGGTGCCGGACTCGTCGGCGACCGTGGTCAGCCGGAAGGTGAAGGTGTCACCGGAGCGCTCGAGGACCGTGCACTCCTTGTATTCGGTGAACAGCTCGGTCCATCGCTCCAGGTCGTTGGTCATCCGCCAGGTCAGCTCCAGGGGCGCCTCGATCAGGACGGAGTTCTCGGTGCGGGCGCTCATCGCCGGCCTCCCGCCGAAACCAGGTCGGCGATTTGTGACAGCGACAACTCGCCGGCGTCGTCGGGCAGCTCCACGTCGTGGTGCTCGCTGACCTTGGCCTGCAGCTCGAGCACGGCGAGGGAGTCCATGCCGAGGTCGATCAGGGGGGTGTGCGGTGCGAGAGCGAGCGCCTCGCCCGCCACGCCGCAGGAGGACTCCAGGATCGTAGAGACGATGGCGATCGCGTCGATGGTGGTGTTCGGCATTGGAATGGGTCCCTTCTCGTGGTTATCGATGGCTGGCTAGGTCGGCGAGTCGATGGGCTGGGGGGCGAGCGTGGCTGCCCAGGTCGTCGTATGCCGCATCGCGCGGAAGTCGTCGCTGACGAGCGCGGCGCGGTGGAACGGGATCGTCGTGTGTACGCCGGGTCCCCGGACGACGAATTCGTCCATGGCCCGAGCCATCCGCGCGGTCGCCGCCGCCCGGTCAGGCCCCCAGGTGACGACCTTGGCGAGCAGCGAGTCGTAGTCGGGGGAGACATTCATCCCCTCGTAGGCGTGGGAATCGACCCGGGTGAACGGGCCCGCCGGGGCGCGGTAGGTGGTCAGCCGGCCGGGAGTCGGCGCGAACTCGCGGAAGGGGTCTTCGGTGTTGACCCGGCACTCGATGGCGTGCCCGTTGAGGCGGATGTCGGCTTGGGTCAGCGTGAGCGGCTCGCCGGCAGCCACGAGCAGTTGCTGCTCGACCAGGTCGATCCCGGTGATCGCCTCGGTGACCGTGTGCTCGACCTGGAGGCGGCAGTTGACCTCCATGAAGTAGTAGCGCTCCTGCTCATCGAGGAGGAACTCGAAGGTCCCGACCCCGGTGTAGCCGACGCCGAGGGCGGCCTGGACCGCGGCCTGCGCCATCGCGTCGGCGGTCTGCGGCGACAGGAAGGGCGCCGGTGCCTCCTCGATCAGCTTCTGGAAACGGCGCTGCGTGGTGCAATCCCGCGTGCCGAGATGAATGCCGTTGCCGTGCTCATCGCACAGCACCTGCACCTCGATGTGGCGGGCCCGTTCCAGGTAGCGCTCGGCATACACCTTGCCGTCGCCGTAGAGGTTTTGGGCAACCACCCGGGCGGAGGTGTATTCGCGCACGAACTGTTCCGGGTCGTGGGCCACCCGCATCCCGATGCCCCCACCGCCCTTGGCGATCTTGATGATCACCGGGAAGCCGATCTCCTCGGCGACGGCGAGTGCCGCCCCGGCTGTCGCGACCGGCTCGCGGTTGCCCGGCAGCAGCGGCAGGCCCTGCTGGGCCATCAACGTCCGGGCGACCGCCTTGTCGCCGAGGTCGGCGATGACACTCGGGCGGGGCCCGATGAACGTCAGCCCGTTGTCGGCGCAGATCTGCGGGAAGTCGGGGTCCTCGGAGAGGTAGCCGTAGCCGGGGTGGATGGCCTGGGCACCGGAGAGCAGGGCGGCCTCGATGATCGCCGGCGGGTGGGCATAGCTGTCCTTGCCCTTGGCCGGGCCGATGCACACGCTCTGGTCGGCGAGCCGGACCGGCAGGGACTCGGCGTCGGCGGTGGAGTGCACGGCGACCGTCTTGATCCCGAGCTCGCGACAGGTCCGCACGACGCGCAGCGCGATCTCGCCGCGGTTGGCGATCAGCACCTTGTCGAACATCGTGCTCACTCCCCCGTGCTGTCGGGAGCGATGCCGTCGGGAACGATGACAAGCAGCAGCTGGTCGTATTCGACGCTGTGTGCGTCCTCGACACCGATGTGGACGACCCGGCCGGAGACCGGCGCGGTGATGTTGTTCATCAGTTTCATCGCCTCGACGATGCCGACGACATCACCGGCGCTGACCGCGTCGCCCTCGGCGACGAAGGGCGCGGCGCCCGGCTCGGGGCAGCGATAAAACGTGCCGACCAGGGGCGAGCGGACGCACTCCCCCGCGTGGGTGATGTCGCTCTCGCCGCCGGGCTCCTCCGGCGCTGCCGGTGACTGCGGTATGCCGCTCGCCGCTGCCGGTGCCGGTGCCGGTGCGAGCCCCGCGCCGGGCACCGGGGCGGGCTGCCACTCCATCTCGATGCGCGCGGCGCCGTTCTCGATGTGTAGCCGGGCCAGCTTGCCGGGGATGCGCTGCAGCAACTCGCCCGCGCGTTCGACGGCCTCGAGAAGGTCGCTGGGGGCCGGTTGATCGTGCTCGGTGACCGGTTGCAGGCGGGTGCTGGCGGTGGTGGTCAGGTCGGTGCTCATGTCAGCTCTCCTGGGTGATCCGGGATGCGGCCAGCCGGCGGAAGCGCTCACGGCGGGCGCCGATCAGTTCGTCCGCGGGGACGCCGGCGTGGGCGTCCAGCACTGCAGTGAGCGCGTCGGCGAGCAGCTTGCCCATCCGCTGCGGGTCGGCCTGGGCGCCGCCCTTCGGCTCGGGAACGATGTCGTCGATGACGCCGAGGGCGCGTTGCTCGGTGGCCGTCACCCGCAATGCCTCGGCGGCGCGTCCGGACTGGGCGGCCGTTCCCCACAAGATGGCGGCGCAGCCCTCGGGGCTGATCACCGAGTAGATCGCGTTCTCCAGCATCAGGACCCGGTCGGCGACGGCAAGCGCCAGGGCACCGCCGCTGCCGCCCTCGCCGGTGATGACCGAGACGACCGGGGTGGGGGTCTCGCCGAGCGCTTGGATGCATTCGGCGATCGCACCGGCCTGGTTGGCCTGCTCGGAGTCGGGGCCAGGATGGGCGCCCGGGGTGTCGACGAGTGCGACGACCGGCAGGCCGAGGCGGCCGGCCAGGCGCAGCAGCCGGGTGGCCTTGCGATAGCCGGCGGGCATCGGCATACCAAAGGAGCGGGCGACCAGCTCGGCGGTGGAGTGGCCACGCTGGTGGCCGAGGAAGAGGACCGGGCGGGCGCGCAGCCGGCCCAGGCCGGCGACCAGCGCCGGACAGTCGGCGCTGGTGCGGTCGCCGTGCAGTTCGACGAAATCGTCGGCCAGCATCCCGATGTAGTCCAGGAAGGTGGGCCGGCCGATGTCCCGGGCGGTCGCGATCGCCGCGCTGCTGTCGGCCGGCGGCCCGATCGGCTGGGCCGGGGCCGGCGCCGTCTCCGCGAGGCGCAGCACCGGCCGGGTCGCCCCGAGCAGCGGGATGAGCGTGTCGCGCAGGTCGCGCCGCTCGGCGATGAGGTCGATGTGCCCCTTTTCGAGGAGGAAGTCGGCGGTCTGGAAGCCGGCCGGCAGGTCGACCTTGACGGTTTGGGCGATGACCCGCGGGCCGGCGAACCCCATCCGGGCACCCCGCTCGGCGATGATGATGTCGACATTGGTCGCGAAGGAGGCGGCGACCCCGCCATAGGTCGGGTCGGTGATGACGCTGAGGCTGAGCAGCCCGGCGGCGCGGTGGCGCGAGAGCGACTGGCTGACGGTCGCCATCTGCATCAGCGAGAGCGTGCCCTCCTGCATCCGCGCGCCCCCCGAGGCGGTGACGATGACGACCGGGGCGGCGATGTCGGTGGCGTGGTCGACCGCGCGGGCGATCAGCTCGCCGGTGCCGGCGCCGAGGCTGCCACCGAGGAAGCGGAAGTCCATGACGGCCACGCCGACGGTGATCCCGCCGACGCGCCCGGTGCCGACGACGACCGCCTCGTCCAGGCCGGTGGCGTCGCGGGCAGCGGCCAGCCGCTGTGGGTAGGGCCGGGAGTCGACGAACCCGAGGACGTCGTCGGGCGCGGCCCGCACCGGCAGGGCGGTGAAGCTGTCCGCGTCGAGGAGCTGGGCGAGCCGGTCGGCGGCGGTGAGCCGCTCGTGGTGACCGCACTCGGGGCAGACATTGAGGTTGCGCTCCTGCTTGCGGGCATATAGCAGCCGCTCGCACCCGCTGCACTTGGTCCAGACCGGGCGGTCCTGGTCGATGGCCGACTGGCTCATGGCGCGACCGCGTTCCACTGGTAGAAGCAGGTGGCCAGGGCGTCCTGCGGGCCGCGCCAGGTGGCCAGGTAGGGGGCGACGACGGGCTCGAGTTCCCTGCTCACGCGGGCGAACTCGGGGTGATGACGGGCACGCTCGACGGCGCCGGCGCCGGCGGTCTCCACCAGGTGGGCATAGACATCGCCCAGGTGGAAGAGCGAGCGGTGGGTGACGCCGGCGAGGTGCGGCAGGTCGGTGCGATCGGACTCGCCGAAGATGCGGGCGATCGTCGACAGGTCCTCGGCGGAGGCCTTGGCGATGATGAGCTGGCGGGCCATGTCGGTGCTCCTTGGTCGGTGCTGATCTCGGTGTCCACGCTCTCGTTTCGCGGTCCCCGCCGCATGGGTCTCGCGTCCCACCCGGGGCAGGAAACCACCCGGCCCGGACCGGTGCGCGAAGCCCTCGGACCGGGCGCGCGGTCCCGGCCGAAGCGGCATACGAACTCCTCGGTGGTGTTGTGGCGCAATGCGAGAGGCCCTCCCCGACAGGTGTCGGGGAGGGCCTCCTGGGGGTGGGCAGGATCAGCGAGGGGGGCCGCCGGGGATCATGCCGGGCGGTGGAGCAATGAACTCGACGTCATACTTCACGAGGGCGCCGATCAGCCGGCCGAAGTCGGGGGGCGCGTCCGGCGGGGTGTCGGGCGCATCAGCGGTCTCGAAGAACCAGTTCTCGAAGCGCGCGGGCGTGCCCAGGATCAGGAAGCGCGCTTCGGGAGAGAGCACCGTGAAGCTGTGCGGCAGGCCGCGGGGAGCAAACCGCAGTTCGCGCTCGCCGAGCGTGACGCTCTCCTCGCCGACACCGACCTGCAGCTCGCCCTCGAGGACGATGAACGTCTCGTCTTCATGGGTATGCCGATGGACCGGGCTGGCGACGCCACGCCCGGAGGTCTGCTCGGCCAGCCAGAACTGTCCGGCGGTCGTCTCGGTCGTCTCCAGGAAACGCATCTGCGAGCCGAGGTGACGGATGACCCGGCCGCCGTCGGCGAGGACGTGGTGCGGTCGCAGGTCGGTGGCGGGTAGCTGGATGGTCATGACAACGAACTCCTGGGTCGGGCGGGTCGGGATTGAGGCGAGCCGAGCGGGCCGGCGGTGCGCGGTTTGGTCACCGAGAGCACAGTCGCGAGGAACAGCGCGGCCAGTTGAATGCTGTTGAGCACGGTCACGGTCGTGCGCGCGCCCAGATCGCCGCCGACGAGGTCGGCGAGAGCGGGTCGCACGCCGAGGACGCCGATCGCTAGGACGAGCAGTAGCAGGCCGAGCTTGAGCGTCACCCAGGCGTGCCGCAGCAACCCCCAGCGGGTGCCGAGGGCGAGCAGCAGGCCGGTGAGCAGGCCGGCCAGCGCCAACGGTATGCCGATCGTGTGCACGACAACCGGGGCGGCGGCCGGGTGTCCGGTTCCGACCAGGACCCCGACGGCGCCGGCGCTGCCGAGCAGGGCGACGGAGCTGACGATGTGCAGGATGGCCATGGCTTGGCGCGCGGGCCGGGGCATCGGCTTCACGACGGCCTCGCGGGGACGGCGTCGCGGGAGTCGGGTCCGGCGTGCGGCGGTGCCGCTGCCTGGCCGGCGGGCCGATCGCTCGGCTGACCGGCGGGGTGATCGCCCTGCTGGCCGGCTGGCTTGCCCCCCGCCGGCGGTGCGCCCCATTGCCGCATCGGCCGCTCCTCAATGCGCAGGCAGAAGGCCACCGCGACCAGCGCGGCGAGCGCGGCAACGACGAAGACGAGCGTCAGCGCGTCCTGGACGCCGGCGAGTGCGGCGGGCGTGGCCGAGCCCGTGGCGCGCGCCGCGTCGGCGTCGGCGACCAAGCGGTCGGTCCCGGCGGCGCCCGAGGACACCAGCCCCGCGTTAAAAACCGAGCCGAGGACGGCGACACCGATGGCGCCGCCGAGCGAGCGGAAGAGGTTGGCCGTGGCCGTCGCGGAGGCCAGGAGGCGGCCGTCGACACCATTTTGGATCGCGACGACGAGCACCTGGGTGACCATCCCGAAGCCGACCCCGGCGCCGAGCAGCGCGGTCAGCACCCACGCCCAGCTCGTGTCCGTGTCCAGCCGGGAGCAGCCAAAGAGCGCCGCCGCCGTGACGAGCATGCCGGTGACCGGGAAGATCTTGTAGCGGCCGGTGGCCGACATGACCCGCCCGACGATCGCGGTGGTGATCGTGATGCCGAGCATCATCGGGATCAACAGCAGGCCGCTGGTGGTCGCCGGTTCGCCGCGCACGACCTGCAGGTAGAGCGGCATGAACGTGGTCGCGGCAAACAGTGAGCCGGTCGCGATGAACAAGGCCGTGGCCACCACCCGGATCGTCGGGTCGGCGAGCAGGCTCGGCGGGATGATCGGCTCCGCCGCCGTGCGCTGGCGCCAGACGAGGACGACCAACCCGAGGACGAGCAGGCCGAGCAGGCCCAGCACCTCGACCGAGGTCCAGCCGCGCTCGGGACCCCACAAGACCAGCAGCTGCAGTTTGACGACGGCGGCGGCGAGCAGGGCCGCGCCGAAGTAGTCGATCCGATGCTCCAACCGCTCACCGCGCGCCGGGAGGCCGCGCACGAGACCGACGAGGCCGAGCACACCGATCGGCAGGTTGACGTAGAAGATCCACCGCCAGCTCGCGTGGTCCACCAGCGCACCGCCGGCCAGTGGGCCGACGACGCTGGCCAGCGCGAACATCGACTGCACATACCCCATGTAGCGGCCCCGCTGGCGCGGCTCGACGAGATCGGCGACCGTCGCCGAGGACAGCGCCATCATGCCGCCGGCGCCAATCCCTTGGACGGCCCGCGCGCCGATCAGCCAGCCCATGTGCGTGGCCGCCCCGGAGGCGCAGGACGCCAGCAGGAAGATGACGACGGACGCGATGAGCATCGGCTTCTTGCCGCGCGCATCGCCCAGGCGGCCCCACAGCGGGGTCGTGGCCGTCGAGGCGATCAGATAGACGGTCACCACCCAGGCCAGCGCGCCGACCGAGCCCAGGTCGGCGACGATCGCGCGCAGCGATGTGGCGATGATGGTCTGGTCGAGACCCGCCAGGCTCATGACGAGCAACAGGCTGCCGAAGACCACCCGGCTGGGCCGCGTCGCAGGTGGTTCGGCGGCACCGGCCCCCTGCGTATTCGCATGCTGTGTCATCACGGGTCCTTTCTCGCCCCCGCCCGGAATGGCGGCAGGCAACGCGGATGGCGTACGCGTGCCAGAGTCGCCCGGGTGCCCGTGCCGACGCATCCGCTGGGCTGCTCACGCGCAGTACGGCAACTGACGTACTGCGCCGCGACGATTGCGTCAGTAGGGTCGAAGCGTCTCTGGTCGCGCATGGACGGGGGGAACCAATGGCCCGCCTGGGCACGCTGCGCCACGATCCCGGAGCGGTGCTGCCGCTGCTGGCGCTCGTCGTGGTGCTCGGCGTCGGCACCTACCACGGCCAGTCCTGGCAGCCGGGTCGACGGCCGATCGACCTGCTCGCCTGGGTCATCGTCGCTGTCGTCGGAGCCTGCGTCGCGCTGCACTCCTACAACCGGACCCTCTGCTTCCTCATCGCGACGACCGCCACCGCCGTCTTCCTCGGTATGGGGTATCCCTATGGCCCGGTGTTGTTGTGCGTCGGCGTCCTGGACGCCCTGCTCACGGCATCGATCCCGTTGCCCTGGTCGCTCGGCGTGGTGGCTATCGGCACCTTCCAGCTGTTGCTCGGCGAGGCTTATCACGCCGGCGTCAGCGCCCATCGGGACCTGGAGTTCACGCATGCGCTGGCGCTGGTCGGCTGGATGCTCGGCCCGTGGGCGGCAGCCGCGGTCATCCGGGATCGCTGGCAGGCCAATCTGCGCGAGTATGACGAGGCCCGACGGGCCCGCCTGGATGCCGAGCGAATGCTGCTTGCCCGGGAGGTGCACGACATCGTCGGGCACGGGTTGGCGGTCATTGCCTCCCAGGCGGCGATCGCCGATCACCTCTTCGCCAGCAACCCGGAGCGCGCCCATGAGTTGCTCCGCACGATCCGGGACGTTTCGCGCAGCGCGCTGCACGACGTGCGGATCGCCATCGGCTCGCTCGGCCCGAGCGTGCCCGGGGCCGATGCGGGACCTGCCTTAAGCCCGTCGATCGGCGCCATCGAGGTTCTCGGCCAACGCGTCTGCTCCGAGCACTTAAGCGTCGAGACGACCGTCGGGGAGGACGTCGATGATTTCGGGCCGCTGCTCAACCTGACGATCTATCGCGTCGTGCAGGAAGCCTTGACGAATGTCGTGCGTCATTCCCAGGCGCGGCACGCCGCAGTGGCGGTGAGCGCCGACGAGAGCACAATCACCATCCGGGTCACCGATGACGGCAACGGCCGCCATGACGGCGTCAGCGGGCACGGGCTGGCCGGTACGGCCGATCGCGTGCTCGCCCTCGGTGGCCGATTCCACGCCGGCCCGCTGCCGAGCGGTGGCTGGGCGGTGGTTGCCCATCTCCCCCGGGACTTGAGCAACCCGGCCATGACGCTGGATGGCGTGGCGTGAGCGCGGCATCGGCCCGCGGCCCCCGCCGGAGAGGGTGCGACCCGGACGCGCGGGGAGCGTGCGACCCGGACGTGCGCCGCGACCTGCATGACCGGCTCGGCCCGGTGTTGTCGGCCCTGACGTTGCGCGTGAGCACGATCCGGGATCATCTCGATCGTGACGATGCCGCCCATACGGCCACGGCCCGCGACCTGCTCGCGCGGTTGGAGGAGGACCTCGACGACGTCATCGCCGAGGTCCGCGCGATCCTGCATGGTCGTGGCGGGCGCGGCGCTAGTGGCGGCGGTGACGGGCGCGGCGGTCTGAGCGTCGCCCTCGCCGCCCGTGTGCGGGTCTTCACCCAGGCGCGGGGGCAGGCGTGGATCACCCTGGACACCACGGGCGCGATCGACGAGCTGCCGGGTCGGGTCCAGCGGGAGCTGCTGCTCGTGGTCTCCGAGGCGTTGACCAACGTCGTGCGGCATTCTGGGGCCGCCGAGTGCGTCGTCGAGGTCCACCGGGACCGCTTCGGCGTTCGCCTCCGGGTCGTGGACGACGGCAGGCGCCAACACCCGGCCGATCAGGGAGAGGGTATGGGGGTGGCCTCGATGCGTTCGCGCATCGAGCGGTTGGGGGGCGCCTTGGACATCCGCAGCCGCCCCGGTGGCGGCACCGAGGTCGTGGCCACCATCCCGGCGACGGACAGCTGAGCGGTCGCGACTGTCGTCGCCGAACCGTCCAGGGGTGAGTCGATGGCGGACGCCCATCGAGAGGACCCGGTCGGCACGGTTATCGCCGCCACAAACCGTACCGACACGCTCCTCTCGACCCCGCCTGGGCAATCAACCCGGCGCCGGGGACCCACGTCACGACGCCTACTGGCGGGTAGGTCCTGCAAAAGGTGCGCCGTAGCGCACCTTTTGCAGGTCCTGCCCGCCGGTCAGGAGGCCAGGCTGATCACCGCGCGGTGGGTCTCGGGAGCGGCGTCAAGGTGGTCGACCATCCAGCGGGCGCAGTCCGCGCGGGAGATCGACCACGCGTCCGGCAGACCGCGATCGGTGCCCACGCGGACCTGCCCGGTCAACCCGCCGTCGGTGAGGCGGGCGGCCCGCACGAGCGTCCAGGCGAGCGGGCTGGAGGTGACGATGTCCTCCATCGCGCGCATATCGGCATACGGAGCAGCGAGGACGCGGTGCAGGAGTGCCATGAGAGCCCGGTAGGCGTGGCTCGGAGCGACCGGCCGTGGATCGAGGGCGCTGCTGGATTGCACGATCAACCGGGAGACACCTTGCTCGACCATGGCAGCGACGATGGCGCGGGTGCCGGCCGAATAGACATCGGTGGGATGGCGCCGCATACCGATTCCGAGGGTTGAGACGACGGCGTCGTGACCGCGCACCACGGCCGACATCGTGCCCGGGTCGCGGGCGTCCGCCGCAACGAGGGCCAGCCGCGGCTGCTGCAGTCCGAGTCGCTCGGGGCGCCGGGCGACGGCGGTCACGGTGTGGCCGGCGCTCAGGGCGAGCAGCGTCGCCGCCCGACCCGTGCCGCCGCTCGCCCCGGCAATCAGCACCCGCATGGGCTCACTTGCCGAGCCCGGCACGCCGGGCCACGACAACGGCCTCGGCCCGGTCGGCCACCTGGATCTTGACGAAGATCCGGGAGACGTAGTTGCGAACGGTCTTCAGGGACAGTCCAAGCTCGACAGCGATCGCCGCGTTGCGGCGGCCATCGGCCATCAATTCCAGGACGGCGCGCTCCCGGCAAGTCAGATCGGGGAAGGGCACTTCCTTGACCGCCGGGGAGCTCATGTGGTCCAGCAGCTGCTGCGAAATCTGCGGCGCCAGGACGGCGTGGCCTTGGCTGACGATCTCGAGGGTGTTGATGATCTCCCGGGAGCTGGACCCCTTGAGCAGATACCCGAGCACACCCGCGCGCACGCACTCCAGCGCCGTGTCGATGTCCTCCTCCATGGTGAGCATCAACACCTTGGTGGCCGGCAGCTCGTGGCCCAACCGGCGGGCGATGTCGAAGCCGGAGGCGTCCGGCAGGTTGATATCGAGGACGACGACGTCCGGACGCAGCGTGCGGGCCGCAACGACGGCGTCCCGGCCGGTGTGGGCGCTGCCCACGACGACCCGCCACGACTCGGTCTCGATCGCGGCGCGCAGCCCCTCGAGGTACATCGGGTGGTCGTCGACCAGGAGGATGCGCACCAGGCGCGGCGAGGTGGCGGTGCCGGCGGCCTGCTTGGGCGGCTCGGCCGTGGTCGTGACGGCGGTGGGGGCCGGGCGCAGCAATGGATGATCCGCGCGCGGGGTGTGGGTGCGGCGCATCTCGGTGACGGTCATCGCGATTCCTTTCGGGGGGCAATTCGGCGCCCGGATCGACCCGGGGTTTCCACGCGGGGACCGCCTCGGGAGCCGAACCGAAGTCCGCGCTCGGTCGGTGGGGTGTAGCCGACAATCATCAGCGCGACCGCCTCGAGCGCGTCGATGAGCACACGGGTCATGATCGACTCGACGCGGGGGTGGTCACCCCCCAACCTGGTGTGCTGGTCCATGGGCACGATCGTGGGCCAACGGGGGTAGGCGGCGAATCCTGCGGCCACGGGTCCGCGACTACCGTAATTGACGTAGACGGTGTGCCGCGGCGGCGTACTCAGCCCTCGTAGGCGATGCCGGTCCGGTAGGCGAGCGCCACCAGCTGGGAGCGGTCGTGGACGTCGAGCTTGAACATCGCCCGGGTGACGTGCGTCCGCACCGTCGCGACGCTGATCAACAACTCGCGGGCAATCTCCTTGTTGGTCAGCCCACGGGCGGCGAGGACGACGACTTCGCGCTCCCGGTCGGTGAGCAGGGACATCCCGGGGACTCCCGTGGAGGTGGGGGTACGCCGCACGAGCTGTTCGATGACGCGATTGGTCACGCTGGGCCCGAGCGCCGAATCGCCGGCGTTGACCGCCCGGATCGCCGCGAGCAGCTGCCCGGGATCACCATCCTTGACCAGGAACCCAGACGCGCCGTCCTGCAGGGCGCGCATGATGTAGTCGTCCTGCTCGAAGGTGGTCAAGATGATCACTCGGATGTTCTGGGTTGCGGGGCTGGTGGAGAGCGTTCGCAGGACGTCCAAGCCGTCCATCCGCGGCATCCGCACGTCGAGGATCACGACGTCCGGCAGCAACCGCTTGCACTTCTCGGCCGCCTCGGTGCCGTCCCCCGCCTCGCCGACCACCCGCAGATCAGGTTCGTTCTCGATGAGGGCGCGCAGCCCCATCCGGATCAGGGGCTCATCATCAACGATCAGCACGGAGACCGTGTCGTCGGTCATGCTCATGCCTCCCAGAAGGACCCCGCAAGACGGACGCGAACGCGAATCAAGACAGATCGGTTATTGCACCCAGCCTAGGCCAGGCGCCTCGTGCGCGCGCGTCGAGCCGAGCTGGCCGCCGGCCCGGAGGAGTCTGTCAGGGTGAGTCTCATGACGCTCACCCTCGCCGCAATCCTGGCCATCGCCGGTCTCGACCCCGACCGGACCATGGTGCTGCGACACACGTGTGTTTCCGTCCACGCCGACGGGGTACCCGGAATCCATCCGGACTCCACCGCCGCCGAGGTCTTGGCCTACACGGCTGTGCAGTCCGTCAATCCGCGGCTCTTCCCGGCCGTTCCCCCTCGCTACTGGGTCGTCTTCCTTAACAACAACGCGCGTCCGGTTCAGGCGGTCTGGACGCGGTGGGGTTGCAAAAGTAGTTACGCCCTGATCTGCGGTTTTGTGCGTTTCCAGTTTATTGGCTCTTCCCAAACGAGAGTGTGGGGGGTGGCGCGTCGCTGCCGGGTTGAGGGTCGAGGTCTTCCGATGATGGAAGCTCTGACACTTCCCATCTGGAAGACCTCGACATGGCTGACGTTACCTTCACCTGCCCCGACCTGGACACCTTCACCGGTGTTGATGATCTCGGTCTGGTCATCACGGGGCAGCGGCTTGAGACCGGTCGTGCGGTGCTGGCCTGCCGGGTCCTCGAGCCCGATCCGTGGTGTCGGCGCTGCGGGAGCGAAGGCCGGGTGCGGGACACGGTGGTGCGCCGGCTGGCGCATGTCCCGTTCGGGTGGCGGCCAACAGTTTTGGAGATCACGGTCCGCCGCTACCGCTGCGGGGCGTGTGGGAAGGTGTGGCGCCAGGACACCAGCCGAGCAGCCGAGCCGCGCGCGAAGCTGTCCCGGGCCGCGCTGGCCTGGGCGTTGGAGGCGTTGGTCCTCTACCACCTGACGGTCGCCCGGGTCGCCGAGGCGTTGGCGGTGGCCTGGGACACCGCGAACGACGCGGTTCTGGCTGAAGGACGCCGGGTGTTGATCGATGACCCGGACCGGTTCAATGGTGTGGCCGTTGTGGGCGTGGACGAGCACTGTTGGCGGCACACCCGCAAGGGCGAGAAGTACGTCACCGTGATCATCGATCTGACGCCGGTGCGGGACAAGACGGGCCCGGCCCGGCTGCTGGATATGGTCGAGGGCCGCTCCTCAGCGGTGTTCGCGACCTGGCTCGCGGAGCGGGACCCGGCCTGGCGGGAGAGGATCGAGGTCGTCGCGATGGATGGCTTCACCGGGTACAAATCCGCGGCCGCCCAAGAACTCCCGTCCGCCACCGCGGTGATGGATCCGTTTCACGTGGTCCGCTTGGGCGGCGACGCTCTCGATCAGACACGCCGCCGGGTCCAGCAGGCCACGACCGGCCACCGCGGCCGCAAAGGCGATCCGCTGTATGCCGCGCGGCGGACCCTGCACACCGGCGCCGATCTGCTCACCGACCGCCAACGCGCCCGCATCGAGGCGTTGTTTGCCGTTGAGGACCATGTCGAGGTCGAAGCGACCTGGGGCATCTACCAGCGAATGATCGGCGCCTACCGCGATCCCGACCGTGCCGCCGCCAAGGCCCGGATGCAGGCTGTCATCGACTCCATCAGCGCCGGCGTCCCGGCCGCGCTCACCGAGATCATCACCTTGGGCCGGACCCTGAAGAAGCGCGCCGCGGACATCCTGGCCTACTTCGACCGGCCCGGCACCTCAAACGGCCCCACCGAGGCCTTGAACGGCCGGCTCGAACACCTGCGCGGCTCCGCCCTCGGGTTCCGGAACCTGACCAACTACATTGCCCGCAGTCTGCTCGAAGCCGGCGGATTCAGACCCCAACTACACTCTCGTTTGGGATGAGCCAGTTTATTGCAGGACGGGGAAAGTCCAGTCAGGACGCCACATCTCGCTTGCCGTCGCCATCGTCCTCCCGCAAGATCGGTAAGTCTGGTTCACTGGCTGACCTTCATCTCTCACGACGCCGTGGGCTGCAAGACGAGATGTTCTGCGAGCTCTCGGGCAGAAGTGAGCAAGGCTGTGTTGTCGTCGATCCCACGGTGTGCGACGGCGCCTTCCAGCAGCAGGAACAGGTGCTCAGCTAATGTCTCGGGATCATCGGCGTCAGGGCAGTCGGCGCGAACGAGTTCCGTCAGGCGGTCACGCACAGCTTGTTTGTGTGCCCGCACCACTGGATAAGCGGGGTGATCTGCGGCCAGCTCACCGGCGGCATTGAGGAAAGCGCACCCACGATCAGACGCCCATCCCTGGTCGGCGTATGCATCGAACATGGCAAGCGCCCGAGGCGAGGGGGTCTCGGCGATCTGGTGTTCCAGGTGCTGCCACCAGGCCTGATGCCTGGCCCGGAGGTAGACTGCGACGAGGGCGTCTTTGGAACCGAAGCGGTCGTAGAGGGTGCGCTTGGTAATGCCCGACTCGCGGGCAATGGTGTCCACCCCGACGGCATGGATACCCCGCCGGTAGAACAATTCGGAGGCGACCTCCACGATCCGCTGCGCCCCCGGAGTCAGTTCCGGCACCCGCAGCTCATCTACGGTCTCTATCGCTATCACCTTCGCTCCTCGCCAGATTGACTTCACAGACCAGTGTACCTATGCTCGACGCGAGGTTCACAGATCTGTGAAGTGAGGGAGTGAGTGAGCCAGCGAGCACGAGAGACGGCATCCGAGGGTCCGGGGCTGCTGAGCAGGCGCGGGGTGCTCCGGCTGACCGGGGCGGGGCTGTCGCTGATCGCAGTCTGCTACGGGCTGGCCCGGTTCGCCTACGGCCTGTTCGTGCCAGTGTTCCGCGCCGAGTTCGACCTTGATGCGGCCACAGCCGGGGCGATCGCCTCCGGGTCGTACGCCGCCTACTGTGTCGCCATCGTCGTATCGACCGTGCTCACCCCTCGGTTCGGGGGTCGGATAGTAGCGGTCGCGGCCGGTGTCGTCGCGACCGCTGGCACGCTTATGATCGCCGCCGCACCCAGCACCATCGTGCTGACGGCGGGCATGCTGCTGGCCGGGTCGAGCACCGGGGTCGCCTCGCCGCCGGTAGCGCATGCCGTCGCACACACCGTGGCCGCGGCACGGCGGAACCGTGCGCAGACGGTCATCAACGCCGGCACCGGCGTGGGCGTCGCCATCGCCGGGCCCATCGCGCTGCTGACCCATGAGCACTGGCGCACCGCCTGGCTGGTGTTCTCGGCCCTGTGCGCCCTGGTCACGATCTGGGCAGCGGTATGCGTGCCAG
The DNA here is from genome assembly GCF_037045025.1 of Nostocoides sp. Taxonomy (GTDB): domain Bacteria; phylum Actinomycetota; class Actinomycetes; order Actinomycetales; family Dermatophilaceae; genus Nostocoides_A. The sequence goes on from NZ_JBAOHM010000005.1 coordinate 61,134, forward strand.
GAGCCGCCGCGCAGGATCGTCGCGCGGGCGGACTGCAGCAGGTACTCCCGCACCCAGTACTCCCCAAGGGCAGCGGCCGGATGGTGATGGCCGCCGCGACGATGGGCATCGCCAGCGCAGCGGTATGGACATTCGGACGCGACATCTTCGTCACCGAGGGGCAGATGAGCGAACAGGCTTCGACGACCGCGTGGATCGTCCTCGGCGCGTTCGGGGTCGCCGGTGCCGCCACGGGCGACCTCGCAGAACGCTTCGGGATTGCGAGATCGTGGACGACGATCATGCTCACCCTGGCCGCCGCGACCGCCCTTATCGCCGCGGCACCAGATAGTAGCTTCATCGCATGGGCTGCCGCAGCCGTGTTCGGTGCGCCTACATCGGCCTGACCGGACTGCTCCTGATCTGGGGCACTCGGATCTACACCGAGACCCCTGCCGCGGGCGTAGGGCTCGCATTCCTCGTGATCGCACTCGGCCAAGCAGGCGGAGCACTTGCCATCGGCGCCATCGCAGAAGCAAGCAGCCTACAGAGCGCGTTCCTGGTCGCGGCGTTGATCGGCGTCCTCGGATGCCTGATCCGGTCACGAGCCGCGGAACTCGACTCAGGCAACGACTGAACAACCATCTCCGTATGCGGCTCCGGATCGCGACTACACAGCATGAAGAACGCCCATGCGTCGGTAGTGGCCGGGGGTCACGCCAACGTACTCGCGGAAGAGGCGGCTGGCATGAGAGCGGGAGTGCCATCCCACGCGCTGCATCGCAGCGGTCACGGTGAGGTCGGTCTCGCGCAGACACTCCGCGAGGATCTCCCCTGAGCATCGTAAGGAACGCCAGCGGGGTCTTGCCGTAAGCCGTGCGCGGCACCGTGTCCGAGGATGCGCGGCTTGATGTGGTCTCGGATTCGCCCCTTCCAAGACATCGCCAGCTCGCGAGCCTCGAGCTGCCGAACGACGTGCGCGGAAGGGATGGTCGCGTAGCCGCTAATGTCGCGCATGAGGACGGCTACTGATCGGCGCAACTCCGTCTCCCGACGGTGCCACAGCTCCAAGTTGATTGCACGCTGGAGCGGCGCCGAGATCCCTTGTCGATCTCCGCACAACAATGTGCAACTGCCCATTTGTTCTACGGGCGAAATCGGCTGCGTCGTGAATCTGCCTAGTGTGCCCCAGTCGATGAACATTCTTGATCTCGACGACAGCGCCACGGGTGCCGCCATCGGAAATGCGCTTCCTGCCACTGCGACCAAGATAGCTTTCTCGAGGTTGAAGGGCCCGGCGTCCAGCATAGAAGGCTTCGCTCCGCTGCCCTGTAGCGACAGAACACGCTGCGTTGTGGACATCGATTCCCGCGGCGATGTATGTGTGTGTTGGCGACGTTGAGGTTGAAGACGGTGTGTCCGGAGAGCCAGCCGCCGCTGGTTCACCGATGCCCTCTTCAGCGCGACCAGCCATGAGAGCGACGGTCGATCCGGCACCAGCGGCAAGGTGCACCTGGATCCCAGCGATGGCAGCGCGGGTCACGTCTTGGCTTATGGGGTCGCGCATGATGGCGCGGAAGCAGCGGGCCAGTTCTGCAGTGTCGACGGTTCGCAGGATCCGGTAGATGTCGTGGGCGTCCTTGTCGTTGAGTCGATCTGGGTGGTCGAGCCGCTCGGTGAGCTTGTGGATCTTGGCGACGATGAGCGCTGCTGGCCCCGCGACCTTCACGTCGAAGGTCCTCGTGTCCGCTGGGTCGAGGGCTGTGACGGTCTCGATGCTGTTGTCGATGATGGCGGCTTCGAGTCCCGTCGCGCGGCGCATCGCACGCTTGTCGTGCGGGGGGAGTCGCGCCCCCCCCCGCACGGTCTTGGACCCGGGACCGGCCAGTTTCTCGGGCACCATGAGATCCACGGGAATGCCGGCAGCGGTCTGCCAGGCGCCGGGCTGGTTGCTCGTCGGGTTGAGGATGAAGCCGGCGGCCGTCATGGCTTCCTCGATTAGCGGCGAGTCCCCGAGAAGTTGTGGGTCGAGGGCCAAGTCACTGTCCTTGGTCGCCTCAGCCAGCGCGACCGGCGCTGCGGGGTCCGTAAGTAGACAGCCTGAGCGTCGATGATGACGACAGCATCCCGATGGTCTGCCAACGCCTCGAGCGCGTCCAGGAGCGCGGTGCGTGACTGGACAAGGAGGTCGTCGGTCATGGCTGGCCTCGCCATGTCGATTCATTGGCTTGCATCCAGGTGAGGAGTTCTTCGGCCTCCGAGGGGCTGCGGCCGGGTCCGGTGAGCAGGTCGACGACCACCTGCGCGGGCGCGGCCAAGATGGGGCCGTCTTCGCGTTGGACGGTGCGCACGAAGGGGACCTCGAGGTCTGGTTCGGCGAGGAGGACGTTGGCGCCTGCATCTGCCGGTCGCAAACCCCATCGTTCCGCGGCAGCCGGAGCGTCCTTGGTGTAGATCATCGCGGCCCGCGCCGGTGCGTATTGGGCCCACTCCGACGCTGCGATCGTGCCCGTGAAGCAGTAGTCAAGGTCGGCGGGGGATCGGGCGGCCCCTTGGGCGAGGTCGTCCAGGCCGCGCGGTGCGATCCACCGGGTGAGGCGACTGTGGCTGACGAAGCCGTAGTCCTCGCTCCACCGACGCAGCACTGCGGCCCAGTCCGGGATGGCGATCACTCCTCGGCTTGGTCGTTGCGCCAAGCCCTCGCTCTCGAGGAAGTCCAGGACTCGGTATGCCGCGCCGGTCGACACCCCAGACACGCGCAGTAGCTCGGCTACACGCCACTGGCTTCGGATGTCCACGATGGCGCGGACAAGATCCGCTGCTGGCGCACCTTTGAGCGTTCCCCTCGCACGCCCGGGCCCACGCCACGGATCAGCATCGGCGCCTCGGTCGGCCACGAACAGGGCCGGTTGGTCTAGCTGGAGCCTGAGGTTCCCGGTCGCATCAACGTAGGCGATGCTTCTATCGGTCAACTTGGCGCGAGTCTGGGGGGAGAGGTATCGCGCCCCGACCATCTGCCCTTCACCATTCACGAGCGCGCTGATGGCCGTCAGCTGCGCTGCGACGGCATCGATGTCGCGTCCTTCCAATGCCTGTTTGAGTTCAACAACGACCCGTGCTTTGGAGCCATCGGGTCCGGTCAGTGTCAGGACCAGATCGGCCAGCAGATCCGCGGCTCTCACCTCGCGGTCCTCAGCCAACGACCATCCAGCGGGCAGCCGGTCGCGCAGCTGACCCACGACCTGACGTGCCAGCTCAGCTTCGTTCAGCGACTTCTTGACACCGACCATCACGCAATACTAGTTCTCCGCTGACAGCGGAAAACGGATATTACAAGAAGAATCCCCGCTGTGAAACCCCAGATCCTTCCCCCACGCTTCCCCCACAGACCCTGCCCCGACGTCACGGGCGAGAAGTCACGCTGGAAACAGCAGCTGTGACCTGCACAAACGTGGTGGAGCCAACGGGACTCGAACCCGTAACCCCCTGCTTGCAAAGCCGCTCCGACGTCACCCGCACCCCGATTGCTGCACGCGAAGCAAGGATAACGGTCGACACTCGGGGGGGATCGCCACCCGCTCCATTCCGGCCCAGTTGGGCCACGTGGTCGCGGTTGGGCGAGGCCCAAGGGTCCCCATAAGACACGGGGCATCCTGCCTGAGGCGGAGTAGTGACGGATGCGCCACTTCCCCAGGCTTAGTTGATAATATATAATGTTTGGAACTGCGCACTGAAAGCGGTAGAGGAGTCAAAGATGACCGGGTACGAAAGGTACGCCGCGATCCGGGTCGAGGGCCCGGACGCGCAGGGAGTGGTCACAGTCTCATTCTTCGGTCCGGGACTCCATGCGGTCACTGCCGAGGCCCATCGGGAGTTGGTCGACGTCTGGGTGGACATCGCCCGTGACGACCGCGCGCGAGCGGTCATCGTCCGGGGCGAAGGGGAGAAGGCGTTCTCCTCCGGGGGCAGCTTCGACCTGGTCGACGCGATGATCGCCAGCGTCGAGGTGCGCACGCGCGTCCTGCGCGAGACCCGCGAACTCGTCCGCAACATCATCGACTGCCCGGTCCCGATCGTCGCGGCGATCAACGGTCCGGCCGCCGGAGCCGGGCTCGTCACGGCCGCCTGCGCCGACATCACGATCGCGGGACGGGGAGCGACGATCGTCGACGGTCACCCGCGGCTCGGCGTCGCCTCTGGCGACCACGCCGCCCTGGTATGGCCCCTCCTCATGTCGATGGCGCACGCGAAGTACCACCTCTTGCTCAACGAGCCCATCCGGGGCAAGGAAGCAGAACGGATCGGCATGGTGTCCAAGTGCGTCGACGACGATCTCGTCCAGTCGACCGCACGAGAGATCGCCGAACGCCTGGCCCGTGGGTCGCAAAGGGGCATCCGGGCGACCAAGCATGCACTGAACAACTGGTACCGCCAGAACTGGTCGATCTTCGAAGCCTCTCTCGGGCTGGAGTTCTACAACTTCGGTGAGGCCGACGTCATCGAGGGCGTCGCGTCCTTCCGCGAGAAGCGGGACCCGAGGTTCTCGTGACCAGGGCCGTGGAGGATACGTCGGCACCGCTGGCCGGCGTGCTCGTCGTCTCCATCGAGCAGGCGATCTCCGGTCCGCTCGCCACGCGTCATCTCGCGGAGCTGGGCGCACGTGTCATCAAAGTCGAGTCACCGGCGGGAGACGCCACCCGCTACTACGACGAGTCGGTCCACGGGATGTCCGCCCACTTCGTTTGGCTGAACCGCGGCAAGGAGTCCGTGGCCCTGGACCTCAGGCTCGACGAGGACCGGGTCGTGCTCGAGCGGTTGCTCGAGCACGCCGACGTCTTCGTCACGAATATGGCGCCCGGAGCCCTGGGTCGGCTCGGCTTCGAACCGCGCGAGCTCACCAACCGCTACCCCTCGCTCATCGTGGTCGACATCTCGGGTTTCGGCGCCGGTGGTCCCCTCTCCGAGCGGCGCGCCTATGACCTGATCGTCCAGGCGGAGAGCGGGATCTGCTCCCTGACGGGCGCACCCGGGTTCCCGGTCAAACCCGGCGTTCCCGCCGTCGACATCGGCGCTGCCCTCTACAACCTCGCGGCCGTCGGGACGGCGCTCTTCGCGAGGACACGGACGGGCCGAGGCGCCTACATCCCCATCGCGATGTTCGACGTGGCCACCGAGATGAGCGGCTTCGCGTTGAACCAGGTCATCCACACAGGTCGCCAGCCCGAGCCGGTCCCCTTGGGCACGCCCCTACTGGCCCCCTATGGGGTCTACCCCACACGCGACGGCCACTCCATCGTCCTCGGAGCGACGTCCGACCGGGAGTGGCGGCGCCTCGCGGAGGACCTCATGGAGGATCCGGATTTTGCGAGCGACGTTCGGTTCGCAACCAACAACGCACGTATCCGGCATCGCGCCGAACTCGACGCGCACATCGGCGAGTGGACCGCCCGGCACGCCCTCGACGAGCTGCAACAGAAGGCCGACACGTCCAAGCTGGGTCATGGTCGGCTCAACCAAACCCTCGAACTGCCGGACCATCCGCAGCTCGTCGACCGGCATCGGTGGACGCAGGCCACCGTCGCGGGGGCGACGGTTCCCGCCCTGCGGGCCCCCCTGGTCGGTGGCGACTGGACGGGTGCCGAGGCGCCTCGCGTGCCGCAGCTCGGCGAGGACACCGAGCGCGTCCGGGCGGAGGTCACCGCTTCTCGCCCAACCTCCGCGGTCCGATCCTCTGATCCGCGGACCACGACCACAGGCCACGGGTCCACACCGGCGGAGGTGCCGATCTGGGCCGATATGACCGTCTGGGATCTCTTCGAACGCGCCGTCCGAGAACGCCCTGAGGGCGAGGCCGTCGTCAGCGGTCAGGACCGGCTCACCTACCGGGAGCTGGCCCACGAGGTCCACCGGCTCGCTGCGGGACTGCGCGAGATCGGCGTGGGCCGCGGAGACCGCATCGCGCTGTGGATGGTGAACCGCACGGAGTGGTTGGTGACCTACTTCGCCGTGGCGAAGATCGGCGGGGTCCTGGTCACGCTCAACCCGCGCTACACGGCGTCGGAGTGCGGCCACATCCTGCGCACGACCGGGTCGAAGGCGCTCGTGGTCCAGGATAGGTACGGGCAGCACGACTACCTCGACGTCCTGCGCTCGATGGTCCCGGAGGTGGACGACGGCCCACCCGGCGCCCTGGCCAGCCCCGCGCTCCCGGCCTTGCGTGAAGTGATCGTGCTCGGCGCGCAGTGCCCGAGCAGCGCCCGCACGTACGCAATGGTCCAGCGCCTCGGCGACAACGCAACCACCGACAGCCCGGAGATGGCTGGAACCGAGGCGTCGGTCGATGACCTCTTCCTCCTGCTCTTCACCTCCGGGACCACGTCCGCCTCCAAGGGCGTGGCCCTGACCCACCGGAATATCGTCGCCAACAACTTTGCGAGCGGCGAGCGGCAACGCCTGACACCGCTGGATCGGATGCTTTTCGTCCTACCGCTCCCCTCGGCGTTCAGCTGTGCACATGGTCTCGTCGCGATCCTGAGCCATCTGGGCACCTTCGTTCTCCTGGACCGATTCACTGCGACGGGATGCCTAGAGCTCATCGAGCGAGAGCGCTGCACTTCGATGTATGGGGTCGGCTCCCTCTTCCAAGACCTCATCGAGGCGAACGACCGGGGCGACTACGACCTCAGCTCACTGCGGACCGGAGTGGGGATCCTCACCCCCGACATGGCCAGGGCGATCTACGAGCAGCTGGGCGTCCCGGAGTATCACAACGGGTGGGGGATGACCGAGTCCGGCGGTGTCAGTACGATGACCAGCCCAGGCGACCCAGTCGACGTTCGGCTCGGCTCGATCGGCACACCCCTGCCCGGTGTGGAGATCATCATCGCGGACCCGATCACCGGTTCGATCGTGGAGCACGGGGAGGTGGGCGAGATCCTGATTCGCGGAACCTCGGTCACGTCCGGCTACTACGGGGAGCCGGAGGCGACGGCCGCCCTCATCGACGAACGTGGCTGGCTGCACTCGGCCGACCTCGGCGTCATCGATCGTGGCGGCTATGTCCGCTACATGGGCCGGATCAAGGACGTGATCAAGACCGACGGCAACAGCGTCTCGCCCGCCGAGGTCGAGAATGTCATCGCCCAAATCCCCGGGGTGCGGGAGGTGGCGGTGCTGGGCGTACCCGACCCGCGCTCGATGGAGATCGTGTATGCGTTCGTCGTGCTCGAGGCTGGCGTCACGGGACTCGACGCCGACGCCATTCGGCGCGAGTGCCGGCAGAGACTGGCCGGCTACAAGGTGCCGCGCCACATCCAGGTCGTGTCCGACGGCCTCCCCCGAAACGACCTCGGCAAGCTCTTGCGCACCGAGCTGCGCGTGCGAGCCGTGACCCAGCTCGAAGGGCCGGCCCAGTGACCGGCCCGCTCAGCGGCATACTGGTCATCGAGCTCGAGGGGCTGGGACCCGTGCCGCATGCGGGAATGCAGCTCGCCGACCTCGGCGCGGAGGTTGTTCGCGTCGTTCGGCCGGGCGAACACGCGAGTCTGATGGGCAGCGCGCACCTGTTGCGGGGGCGGCGCGTGGTCGCCGCCGACCTCAAGGACCACGTCCAACTGTCCGGGGTCCTTGGCATGATCCGGACGGCCGATGTGCTCCTGGAGGGTTTCCGACCCGGAGTCGCGGAACGGCTCGGCCTGGGGCCTGAGGAGTGCTTCGCGCAGAACCCACGACTGGTCTACGCCCGCGTCACCGGGTGGGGCCAGAGCGGGCCCTTATCCGCAACGGGGGGCCACGACATCAACTTCATCGCCGCAACCGGGGCCCTGCATGCCATCGGAACGCCGGACACCCCGGTGCCCCCGCTGAGCCTGCTCGGCAACTACGGCGGTGCGGCAACGTACACCGTTATCGGAGTGCTCTCGGCCCTGCTGCAGCGCGAGCACACCGGACGCGGCGAGCTGATCGATGTCGCCACCATCGACGCTGTCAGTTCGCTGATGCAGGCCATCCTCGAACTACGGGCTCACGGCGAGTGGAGCGATCGACGGGGCGAGAACCTGCTCGACGGCGGACGCCCCTACTATGCGGTCTATTCGTGCAGCGATGGGCGCCACGTCGCGGTCGGCGCGATGGAGCCACACTTATATGCCAACCTCCTCACGGGTCTGGGGCTGCGCGACGCCGGGCTGCCGGATCAGGAGGATCCGGACGGCTGGCCCCTGGTGCGGGCGGCGTTCGCCCGGACCTTCGCCGCCCACCCCCGGGCCTACTGGGAACGGGTGTTCGCGGAGCTAGATGCCTGCGTCACGCCCGTCCTCACCATCACCGAGGCCGCCGACCACCCGCAACTGCGGGCGCGACAGAGCCTGGTCGACGGGCCCAACGGAATCACGGCCGCCCCCGCGCCGCGATTCGCATCCCACGACACACACGATTGATCTCAGGAGATGACGACGATGGACGCTCCGACCGAAGACCCGATGGGCGCACTGTGCCGTTTCGCGGTGGAGACCCGCTTTGGCGATCTCCCGCCTGACGTCGTAGAACATGCCCAGTACACCTTGCTGGACAGCATGGCCGTGCTCATCGGCGGCTCCGCTATGGAAGGGGTCCCCGCAATCATCGACCTCGTCAAGGCTCGCGGTGGGGCTCCCGAGTCGCTCCTGCCGTTTTACGGGGGCCGGGTCCCAGCTGCGGAAGCCGCCCTGGCGCTCGGGCCGATGCCGCGTGCCATGGACTGCGGGGATCTGCACGAGGAGGCCGGGCACATCAGTGAGTACGTCTTGAGCGCCCTGCTGGCCGCAACCGGCTTGGTTCCGAGAGTGACCGGGCAGCAGTTCCTCACTGCCTTCGTCATCGGCCAGGAGACGCTGGTCCGGATCGGCGCGGCATACGGCGTCATCAGCTCGGCCATCCCGGCCGGGGACTGCGGTGGGCACTACATCCTCGGCGCGGTCGCGGCCGTGGGTTCGCTGCTCGGCCTGAGCCGAGAGGAGCTTCTCGACGCGCAGGGTATCGCGCGGACGATGACCCAGCCGCACACCATGGCCATCTACGCCCCCGCCACCTTGATGGTCCGGGTGCACCATGGCCTGGTGTGTCAGGCAGCGATCACGGCCTGCCAGCTCGCTCAGCGCGGTATCACCGGGCCTCGCGAGGTGCTCGCCGGACCCACGGGGCTGTTGACAACCGCCCGTTGGGACACCCGACCTGAGTTCGTGACCGCGGATCTCGGCACCACGTGGCAGGCCACCCGGATCACCACGAAGCGGCACAGCGCGTGCTACTTCTCGCACTCCTCGATCGACGGCATCCTCGAGCAGATGACGACGCACGGCTTCTCGGCAGACGACATCGCATCGATCCACCTCGACATCTCCCAATCGGGCTGGCTGGCCGTCTGTGAACCGGTAAGCGAAAAGTGGGAGCCACGAACCGTTCCCCAGTGTCAGTTCAGCCTTCCCTACGTAGTGGCCGTCGCTGCCCATGACGGCCGCGTGTTCGTCGAGTCGTACTCGGCCACCTCCCGCGAGCGAGGCGACGTGCGAGAGCTGATGACCCGCATCTCCGCATCGGTCGACCCGACCATGACCAGCTGGGGAGCCAGGGTGACCACACGCCTTCGAGACGGCCGCAGCATCACCACCGAACACAACTACGTCAAGGGACATCCCGACTTGCCGCTGGATCGGCAGGACTACATCGACAAGTTCTGGGCGTGTGTGCCCTACAGCGCGATGCCCCTGCCCTCCGGTGTCGGCGAGCAGCTCATTCGCGATGTGCTGTCCATGCGGGACGTCCAAGACCTCGAAACGGCCCTGTTGATGCCACTGACGCCACCCACAGACTGACCTCGACCCTCGGCGTGATGCCCCGGACCGGTTTACCGGCCCGGGGCATCACATGTGGGTGGGGCTGCTTCGTGGGAGGTCGCCGTGGAGACTCCCGCGGTCAGCTGGAGAGGGTCAGTGCCGCTGGTCCGCGTCTGCGCGCCATGAGCACCACACCCGCGGCGCAGGCGAGAGAGATGACGAGGAGGAGGTTGATGTAGTTGTACAGACGCTGCGGGCCAATCTCGCTCACGAGGTAGGCCGAGACGAGGGGGGCGGCGACAGCTCCTGCGCGACCGAAGCCAAGCATCGCTCCGTAGCCCTTGGCGCGCGCGTACGGCGGGTAGGAGATCGGTACGAGGGCGCTGTAGGAGGAGATGGCGCCGAAGATGCCGATGCCCAGGAGAACCGCGAAGACTGCGAGCGCGGTCGAGGGGGACTCACCGGCGTGCGGGAACGAGTTGGCGAAACCAACCATGGACGCCACGGCGATCGCACAGTAGATCCACGTGAGGCGGACCGCACTCATGACCAGTCCGACCACGGCGAGCGAGATTGCGCCGACGAGGCACCCAGCACTCAGCCACAGACCGATGTTCTGGCCGGCTGAGCGGGCAGCCGCCGTCGCTGTGGCCAGCGTCGCGGGGTCCGTGCTCGAGTCGGAGCCCGCGAGCATGGCAGTCTTCACGAACTCTGGGGTCAGGCCCGCGGCGAAGTTGAACACGCCAGCCACGGTCATGTACCCGACACAGAGGAGGACGGTGATGGCGAGCAACGCCTTGCTCAAGATCGACCGGTTGGCCTCGGCCGCTTCATGGCTGATGTGGGCCTCGGACTCGAAGGCAGCCTCGGCCTTCTGCACCGACTCCGGAAGGCCCACGAACATGGCGACGAAGGCAAGGACCGTGAGTCCGGCACCGAGGAGGTAGAGCGCCTTCCAGTTGGCGCCGAAGGTGGACGTGATCGCATTGGTGCTGAGGGCCGCCAACAGGCTCCCCAGGGGATAGCCGATCATGACAAGTCCGGTGGCCAAGTTGCGCAGGCGTGGCTCCGCCGTCTCCTGAGCGGCGACGACAATCACCACGCTGATCATCCCGATGCCCATTCCCGTGATGAATCGGGCACCCATCATGAACTCGACCGTTGGCGACCATGCGGAGAGCAGCAGTCCGACGGCAGTCGTGGCGGCGCCGGCGAGGGCAATCAGACGCCGCCCGTATCGATCGGCGAATCGGGCGAGGCCGATGGCACCCACGGCCATGCCGACCAGGCCCAAGCTGACGACCCAGCCCTTCTGCGGCGTACTAGCGAAATCGCGGTCCAAGTTCGGGAGGACAAAGCCGACGATCAACAGGTCAAATCCGTCGACCATGTTGATCGCCATACAGAGCAGGGCCACCCCAAGGCCACTAGCGGCCGGGGTGGGTCTCACAGCGGGATTGGAGGTCATCCTGCGTTCCTTTCCAAGGGCCTGTTCCGTCAACTCGGACGTGAGTCAATCGGATAGATAATGGATCATATATGATCTTTCCTTAACAGGGAATGGCCAATTTCCACCCATCTTCGGTCGGCGCACGCCCCCTGGCTCCGCATCTGCCTTGACGGCGCCTGGTTGACCTCGACGCAAGAAGGGGCGCAAGAAGAGCGCACAGGCTAGGTCATGACTGAGCGCGGCTTGGCTCCAGACCGGTTCGACGCCGACTGACAGCGCGGCCACGATGCGAGGAGCACACGGACGCCGATCCGGCGATGGAGTTTCGCGGCAGACAAGGGCTTGACTCCTTCTACATATAATATATGATCTTTCCAACCGTAGGTCACCGACAGCGAGAGGAACGCCAATGAAGCCGTACCGCACGATGCTTTTCGTCTCCGGCCACAAGGTCGGCTGGGCCGAGAAGGCCATCGCCGCAGGCGCCGATGCTGTCATCCTCGACCTCGAAGACTCCGTCCCCCCGGCCGAGAAGGCGACGGCTCGAATCACTGTCCGCGAGACGATCGAGCGAATCGCGGCCACGAATCCGCGAACCGACCTGTGGGTCCGCCCGAACAGCGTCGACAGCGGACTCTTTGGTGCCGACGTCGAAGGGGTGGTGACACCGGGTCTCGCCGGGCTCTTCCTGCCCAAGGTCTTCACCGCCCGAGAGGTCGTCGGGATCGAGGCCGTCGTCGGCCACGTCGAAGCCAAGGCCGGAGTGACAGCTGGCACCGTCGAGCTGATCATCAGCTACGAGACCCCGCAGTCGATGGCCGCATGCGAGGAGATCGCCGCCGCGAGTCCGCGGATCGCGGCGCTCCTGGGAGCGACGGGCCCCAACGCCGATGTCGCCCGCTCGGTCGGTTTCGAGTTCACCCTCGAAGGGTTGGAGTCGCTGTACCTACGCAGCCGGATCGTCCTCGCTTCCAAGGCCAATGGCCTGCACCACCCGATCGGCGGTGTCTGGCAGGACATCAAGGATCTCGATGGGTTCAGAAGCTTCGCCCTCGACCAGCGACGGCTCGGCTACCGCGGTCTGGCGCTGATCCACCCCTCACACATCGCGCCGGCAAACGAGATCTTTACGCCCTCGCTCGAGACGGTCGAGTACTCGCGTCGGATGATCGAAGCCTTCCGGCAGGCCGAGGCCCAGGGCCACTTCGCCATCGATTTCGAGGGCCAGATGATCGACCTCGCCCACGTCCGCACTGCCGAGGGGATCCTCGAGCAGGCCCGAGCGCTCGCGTCCGCCTGAGGCGCGAAATCCCCACTCCCGAAAGGTTGGTCCCCGGATGCCTGGTCTCTACTACGAGGAGTTCGAGGTGGGCCAGGTCATCGACCACCCCACCCGACGCACGGTCACCGAGACAGACAACGTCCTGTTCAGCACCCTCACTCTCAACGTCGCCCCGCTCCACTTGGACGCTGAGTACAGCAAGGAATCGATCTACGGCCAACGGCTCGTCAACAGCCTGTTCATCCTCGGGCTCGTCTGTGGAGTCACCGTGCCGGAGACGACCTTGGGTACAACGCTCGGAAACCTTGGCTTCACCGATATCAAGTTCCCCAAGCCGGTCTTCCACGGGGACACGATCCACGTCCAGACGATCATCGAGGACAAGCGGGAATCCAAGAGCCGCACCGACTCCGGCATCGTCTTCTTCAAGCACCTCGGGATTAGCCAGCGTGACGAGATCGTCTGCGAGTGCCACCGAACCGGCCTGATGATGAAGCGGCCTGCCGACGCCGGCAGCCCTGCGTAGAACCGAGGCCGACGATGCGAGGACAGAACCTCTTCGGAGCTGGGGCCGGACCGGTCTGGGTGCCGGACGCGGCAGTTCGCCAACGCAGCCGTCTCCTCCGGGCGATGCAGACCTGGGGCATCGAGCGGATCGAGGACCTGCACACTCGAGCCATCGACGACCCCGAGTGGTTCTGGCGCGCCGTCGTCGATGACCTCGACGTGACCTTCACGCGCCCCTTCACCCGGGTCATCGACGAGACCGACGGCAAGCCCTTCCCGCGCTGGTTTGTCGATGGCGGGATCAACGCCGCGACCCTATGCGCTCTCCGTTACGGCAATGGTCCACTGGCGGACAAGGAGGCGGTTGTTTACGAAGGGGACGACGGCACGCGGGAAGTCCTCACCTACCGCGATCTCGACGAGCAGGTCCGCTCCGTCGCGGCTGCTCTGACTGATCTCGGCATCGGCCGAGGCGACCGGGTCGTCCTCTTCGTCCCCGTCTCGACTGAGGCCACCGTCGCCTTCCTCGCGTGCGCCATGATCGGCGCTGTCCTCGTGCCCGCCTTCACCGGATTCAGCGTCGACGCGCTCGCGAGTCGGATCGTCGACTCCGAGGCGGTCGCCGTCATCACCGCCGACGCGACGACCCGCCGTGGCAAGCCGGTGCCGCTCAAGGCCACCCTGGACGATGCCCTCGAGCAGACCGACACCGTGCGCGCGGTCATCGTCGTCCGCCGCCTCGGCACGGCCGTCACGATGCGGGCTGGGCGCGACGTGTACTGGAACGACCTCGAGACGAACCTCCCCGAGGCAATCGTGGAGGAGATGGACCCGAACGACCCGCTCGCGATCGTCTACACCTCGGGGACAACCGGACGACCCAAGGGCATCGTTCACTCGCACGCCGGCCTGTCGCTCAAGGCAGCCTTCGACTTTGGCTACACCTTCGACGTCCAAGAGGACGATACCGTCGGCTGGATCTCTGACATGGGCTGGCTCGTCGGTCCGCTCATGATCCTGTCGTGCCTCCAGCTCGGCGCGACGATGGTCCTCATCGAAGGAACGCCGACCTACCCTGACGCCTCACGGATGTGGCAGCTCATCGACCGCAACCGGATCACCCTCATGGGCATCGCACCGACCGCGGCCCGGGCGATCATGGCCGAACGACCAGAGCGCCCGGACGGCCTGGACTCCCTGCGCGCCTTCGCGTCGACCGGCGAGGCGTGGGACGAGCCGACGTGGAGTTGGCTCTTCCACGAGGTGGGCCAGGGCACCCGGCCGATCATCAACTACAGCGGCGGGACCGAAGTCGGCGGGGGCATCCTCACGAGCTACCCCTTCCTCCCGATCGGCGCCGCGAGCTTCAACGGTCCCGTCATCGGTATGGACGCCGCAGTCGTGGACCCGGACGGTCACCCCGTCATGGGCGAGGTCGGCGAGTTGACTCTGCTCAACATGGTGCCTGGCATGACCCACGCCTTCTGGCAGGACCGCGAGCGCTATCTCGACACCTACTGGAGCCGTTGGGACGGTGTGTGGCTCCACGGCGACCTGGCCAGTGTCGACGACACTGGCGCCTGGCGGATCCACGGCCGGTCGGACGACACGATCAAGGTGTCAGGCCGTCGGGTGGGTCCGGCCGAGATCGAGGCCGGCATCCTCAAGGACCCGCGCATCGTCGAGGCCGCCGCGATCGGCATACCGGATGAGGCCCGCGGCCAGCGGATCGTTGCCTTCGTCGCGACCAACGACCCCAGCGCGGACCCGGCCGCCCTCACGGCCGCGGCCCTAACCAACGTCGGCAAGTCGTTCGCCCCCGAACTCATCGTCGTGCGGACCCTGCCGAAGACGAAGAACGGCAAGATCATGCGTCGCGCGATCCGGGCACGCCACCTCGGCACCGCTGCCGGCGACATGTCGTCTCTCGACCCGGCCACCCCGCTCGAGGACATCCCTGTCCAGCACACCCCCGACATCAGGACCGAGCAAGGAGAGCAACGATGAGCATCGAGCGTGAGAGCCTAGCCGAGGTGCGCAAGCACACTCGCGAGCTGGCGGCAAAGTTCGACCTGGAGTACTGGCGCCAAAAGGACAAGAACCACGAGTACCCGTGGGAATTCGTCCACGCCTTCCGCGACGCCGGCTGGCTCGGTGCCCTCATCCCCGAGGAGTACGGAGGGCTTGGCCTCGGGCTCGCGGAGGCGGGCGTCATGCTCCAGGAGGTCGCAGCCTCCGGGGCCGGTATGTCCGGCGGCTCGGCGATCCACTTCTACGTGTTCCCGCCAGCGCCCGTCATCAAGTACGGGTCGGATGAGATGAAGGCCAAGTGGCTGCCCAAGCTCGCGGCCGGTGAGATCCTCATGTGCTTCGGGATCACCGAGCCCGACGCCGGTGTGGACACGTCCAGAATCACCACGCGGGCCGAGAAGGTCGAGGGTGGGTGGAAGGTCAACGGCCGCAAGGTCTGGATCACGAATGCACAGAACGCGCACCGCATCCTTCTGCTTGCACGCACGTCACCCCGTGACGAAAAGCGGCCCCTCGACGGAATGACGATCTTCTTCACCGACTTCGACCGCGAGAAGATCACGGTCCGCGAGATCGAGAAGCTCGGCCGCGCCGCGATCGACTCCAACGAGCTGTTCATCGACGACCTCTTCATCCCGGACGAGGACGTCGTTGGCGAGGTCGGCAAGGGCTTCACCTACATCATCGACGGACTCAACCCCGAGCGGATTGTCGTTGGTCTCGAGGGCATCGGCATCGGTCGCCTCGCGCTTCAGCTCGGCAGCACCTATGCCAAGGAGCGGGTCGTCTTCGACCGGCCCATCGGGCAAAACCAAGCCGTGGCTCACCCGCTCGCGGACAGCTGGATCCGGCTCGAGGCCGCCAACCAGGTCTGCATGAACGCCGCAGACCTCTTCGACCAGGGGCTGCCCTGCGGCCTGGAGGCAGCGGCGTCGAAGTACCTCGGGGCCGAGGCCGGCTTCGAGGCGTGCGATCGCTCGATGTCCACCCATGGCGGATACGCGTACGCGAAGGAGTACCACATCGAGCGGCTGTGGCGAGAGGTGCGGCTGCTGCGCAATGCGCCCTTCTCGCAGGAGATGGTGCTCAACTACATCTCGTCACAGGCGCTCAAGCTGCCGCGGTCGTACTGAGCGGATGCGCACCATGACCGACACCCCCGTCATCGCGGCCGAGGGACCACTGCACGGGATCACCGTCGTCGAGCTCGCTGGCCACGCGCCGATCTCGATGGCCGGCATGCTCCTCGTGTCGCTGGGGGCTGAGGTCATCCGGCTCGACCGCCCGGGCAACCCGGCCGACCGTTCCGATAATCTGCTCCGCTCGGGCCGGCGCTCCGTCGTCTTGGACCTCAAGTCACCCGGAGGTCTCGCTGCGGCCCAGCGCATCATCGACGACGCGGACGTCCTCATCGAGGGTTACCGCCCCGGAGTTCTCGAACGCCTCGGGCTTGGGCCGCAGGAGATGCTTGCGCGCAACCCGCGCCTCGTCTACGGCCGACTCACCGGTTGGGGCCAGGACGGGCCGCTGCGCCTGGCCGCCGGTCACGACATCACCTACCTTGCCGTGACCGGCGCCCTTTACCCGATGGGCCCGGCGGACCAACCGCCCACGCCGCCCCTGAACTATGGGGCGGACCTCGGCGGCGGGACGATGTTCCTCCTCGTCGGGATCCTTGCCGCCCTCCAGGAGCGCGAGCGGTCCAACGCGGGCCAGGTCGTCGACGCCGCGATGGTCGACGGCGTGAGTTGGATGGCCTCGACTTTGCTTCGCGAACGCGCCCGCGGGAACTGGTCGGACCAGCGCGGCACGAACATGATCGACGGGGGCGCGCCGTTCTACCGCTGCTACCGCAGCGCGGACGGGGGCTTCCTCGCCGTCGGGGCGATCGAGCCCGAGTTCTATGCCCAGGCGCTTCAGGCGCTGGACCTCGACCCCGCCGAGCTGCCACCCCAGTGGGACAAGACCCGATGGCCGGAGCTCACCGCCATCTTCGCTGAGCGGATCGCCACGCGCAGCCGCAACGACTGGGCCGAGCGGCTCGCCGGCGGGGACTCGTGCATGTCTCCCGTCCTGACCTTCGACGAGGCGCGCAACCACCCACAGATCGTGGCCAGGGCGGCCTATCTCGAGCTCGACGGACACCTCGCCCCGGGGGTGGCGCCCCGTCTGGATCGGACGCCGCTCGCCGCGCCCGCCGCCGTGCCCGACGGTGGCCGGCATACCGCCGATGTTCTGCGAGACGTCGGCTACACCGACGCCGACATCGAGTCCCTGATCGCCAGCGGCGCCGCCCGCGTAGCCCCTGACGGAGGAAAACATGACTGAGCTGGACATCCGACACTTCTTGCGAGCGGGGGATCAGGTATTCGTCGGTCAGGCCACGGCCGAACCTCCGCGGCTCGTCGAGGCACTGGTCGCCGCGGCCCAGGAGATCGCGGACCTCTCGGTCGTGTGCGGCTACTCCCTCACCCCCGCGTGGAACGGCACCACCGAGACCGGCCCCCGGATCAAGGCGTATGCCGCCCATGGCGCCCTGCGCAAGGTCGAGGCCCGCGGGCTCATCGACCCGCTGCCCGTGCACCTGCACCATGTCGACCGCCTCATCCGCGAGGACGTCCTGCGCCCTGACGTCGTCCTCCTGCAGGTCGGTCCGCTCGATCAGGCCAGCGGCACCTACCCCCTAGGACTGACCGTCGACTACGTGTCCGTGGCCGCCGAGCGGGCACGCGTCGTGCTCGTCGAGGTCAACGACAACGTGCCGATCACGCGGGCCACTCGCGCTCTCCCCGCAGAGCGGGTGACTGCGGCCTTCCCGACCTCCGCAGCGCTCGCGACTGACCCGGCCAGGCCGGCCAACGACGTCGAGTTCGCTGTGGCCGCCAACGTCGCCCGACTCGTTCCCGACAACGCGACGATCCAACTCGGTGCCGGAGCGCTCGCGAACGCCATTGGCGCCCAGCTCGAGGAACGTCGCGGTCTGCGCGTCCGCTCCGGACTGGCCGGTGACTGGCTCATCGGGCTCCACGACGCTGGCGCGCTCGACCCGACCCCGGGCTCGTCCGCAACCGGCATGGTCTTGGGTGGACCTGCGCTCTACGATCTGCTCGGCCGGACCGACCTCGTCGAACTGCGGCCGCACGCGGAGCTCCTCGCCCCCGAGGCACTGGCCGCGTGCAGTCGCTACATCTCGGTGAACTCCGCCATCGAGGTCTCGCTTGACGGTTCCCTAGGTGCCGAAGTCGTCGCCGGACGCTATGTCGGCGCCGTCGGGGGGCAGGGAGACTTCTTCCGGGCCAGCCGGACGGCCCCGGCCGGAGCCGCCATCCTCGCGCTTGCCTCGACCCACCCCAACGGCGACAGCCGGATCGTCGCGTCCCTCTCCGGTCCGGTGACCTCGACCAAGAGCGACGTCGATTACGTCGTCACCGAGTGGGGGATCGCAGACCTGCGAGGCAAGACGCTCTCCGAGCGTCGCCGCGATTTGATCGCCGTCGCGCACCCCGACCACCGCGCCGGACTCGGCGCCGAGCTCGCGGAGGTGCTCTCATGAGCGGCCCCTTGACCGGCGTCCGGGTCGTCATGCTCGCTGGCATGGGGCCCGTGCCCTTCACCGGCATGCTTTTCGCAGACCTCGGTGCAGATGTCGTCCGAGTCGTTCGACCCGTATCCGCCGCTGCACGCGCGCTCGGAGCGACGGAGGGCATGACGGAAGAGCAGGACGTGGTCAACCGGGGTGTCCGTTCGGTCGAGGTCGACCTCAAGGACGCCGAGGCGACCGAGGAGCTCCGGCGACTCGTCGACGCGGCCGACGTGTTCGTCGAGGGGTACCGACCCGGTGTCGCCGAGCGCTTGGGCCTCGGACCGTCCGAGCTGCTGGGGCGCAATCCACGACTGGTGTACGCACGGCTGACCGGCTACGGCCAAGACGGTCCGCTCGCCCGGCAGGCGGGACACGACATCAACTATGTCGCCCAGTCCGGCACCCTGCACACCATGGCCCGGGCCGGCGAGGTGCCGAGGCCCCCTATCAACCTGCTCGGTGACTACGCTGGCGGCGCGACCGTCGCGACGATGGGAGTCATCGCGGCCCTCTACGACGCCGAACGGACCGGGCGCGGCCAGGTCGTCGACGCGGCGATGGTCGAGGGCGTCGCATTGCTCACCTCCAAGCTGCAGGGACTTCGAGCAGCCGGCAGCTTCTCCGACGAGCCGGGGACGAACTGGCTTGACTCGGGCGCTCCCTTTTACGACACCTACCGCTGCGCCGATGGCAAGTTCCTTGCGGTCGGCGCCCTCGAGGCCGACTTCTACGACGTGTTCCTCGCCGGGCTAGGTGTCGACACCTCCGACTGGCCGGCGCAGTCGGACACCGCCCGGTGGCCGGAGCTGCGCGGGCGGATCGCCGGGATCCTCGGGACCCGGGCACGGGACGAATGGGCGGACGTCTTCGCCGGCACCGATGCGTGCGTGACTCCCGTGCTCACCTTCGATGAGGCGGCCTCGGATCCCCACAACCGCCATCGCGGCGTCTTCCGGGAGATCGGCGGCGTCCTGCACCCGGCACCCTCCCCACGATTCAGCAGAACACCCTCGCGCACTCCGTCGGCACCGGAGACAGCGCGCGCCGACCTGGAGAACTTGTGCACGGAGTGGAGTCCGGCGTCGGTGTCGTCCACCTGCGAGACGGCGCGGCTCTCGTGACCTCCCAACCCCTCGCCGGCATCCGCGTCCTCGAGTTCGGGGGCTACATCGCCGGTCCGTTCGGGACCTCCCTGCTCTGTTCCCTGGGCGCGGAGGTGATCAAGGTCGAGAAGCCCGTCGTCGGCGACGACTTCCGCCGCGGCGTCGATGACCGCAGCCCCTACTTCCGCCAGTACAACGCCGGTAAGCGAAGCCTCTCAGTCGACCTCAAGACCCCCGAGGGGGTGAGCGTCGTGCACGCCCTCGTGCCCTCTGCCGACGTCATCGTGGAGAACCTCCGCCCCGGAGTCCTCGACCGGCTGGGCCTGGGAGCACAGGACTGCGCGCTTCTCAACCCACGCTTGGTCTACACGTCGGTCACAGGCTTCGGCTCCGGTGGCCCCAAGGCCCAGCGTCCGGCCTACGACACGATTGGCCAGGCCGTCGGAGGGCTGTACTCCCTCCTCGGCGACCGGGGCCAGGCCCAGCTCTCCGGCGTCATCCTCTCCGACATGATCTCCGGCGTCTGCGTCGCGATGGGAGTCATGGCCGGCCTGATCGGGCGCGGCGATCACGCCGACGGCCCGCGCGTCCAGACCTCCCTCATGGAGGCGGTCACCCTCCTCACAACCGACCAGCTGACCCAGTACTACGACATCGGGGAGGACCCGGTTCGCCAGAGTCGGCACCCCCAGGCGCAGAACTTCTGCGTCGAGAGCTCCGACGGGAAGTTCATCGCGGTCCACCTGTCCTCCTCGCAGAAGTTCTGGGCCCAGTTCATGAAGGCCATCGGCCGGCCCGATCTGCTCGACGACTCCCGCTTCGTCACCTACGACGACCGCGTCAAGAACTACTTCGAGCTCGTTCCCTACGTGGCGGAGCAGTTCCGCCTTCGGGACCAACAGGACTGGGAGCGGGTGCTCACGGACTTCGACGTGCCGTTCGCTCCAGTTCACGGGGCCGCGGGCTTCATCGAGGACGAGCAGACCCGATGGCTCGAACTGATGGAGCCCGAGCAGGACGGCCTCGGCCTCGTCCGGCCACCGTGGACCTTCGACGGCGAACGGGCCCGACGTGACCGGCCGACACCGCGTGTGGGCGCGGACACCGCGGCGATCCTCGCCGAGGTCCTCGATGCCGCTGAGGTCGATCGGATCATCGCGAGCGGCGTCGCGTACTCGCCCCGCCGGTGACCTTGGCGAGGACAGCAGGTCGTCAGCGGTCGACGAAGGTCGCGACGTCCTCGATGGCCGCCCGGCTCGTGCGGTAGCTGTTCGCCGGGTGTGCCGTGTCGGGGTAGCCGAACGAGATGCCGACCAGGACCTTGCGGTCCTCGGGGATCTGGAAGTGGTCCCGGACGAAAGGCGCCTGCCCTGCGATGGCCGCCTGCGCGATCGCGCCGAGGCCCAGAGCCTGAGCGGCGAGCAGGAACGTCCCGATGTAGACGCCTGCGTCGACCGCGCCGTAGGTGCCCTGACGAGCGTCACTGGTGATGATCGCGACGTGGGGCGCGCCGAAGAGGCGGAAGTTCTCCATGGCCTGCCGGGCCGACCCCGTCCGATCCCCCCGCTCGATCCCCACCGCACCGTAGAGTTGCCAGCCGGCCTCCCGGCGCCGCTCGAGGTAGATGCCCTCGTAGGACTCGGGAGCCGAGTAGTCGAAGGCATTGCTCGGGCCGGTGGAGCGGACGTGATCCTCGAGGGCGGTCCGGAACCGCTCGGTGGCCCTTCCCTCGGTGATGATGGCCTGCCACGGCTGGGTGTTGCACCACGAGGCTGACCGCTGGGCGATGGTCAGGAGCCGTGTGATCACGTCCCTCGGAACCTGTTCCGGTCGGTACGCGCGGCAGCTGTGACGAGCGCGCAGGAGCTGCTCCAGGACGAGCGACTGCTCGGTGTCGATCGGGTTGGCAGTGGTCAACTCATGCTCCTGGGGTTGGTCGAGTTGTCGGCCGGCAAGGACAGCGGGTCAGGCCCGCCGCCCGCTCAGAACTCAATGACGGCCTTGCCGCGGGTCTGCTTGTCGAACTCGACATACGCCTGGGCCGCGTCGTCGATTCTCCACCGATCGGTGAAGAGCGCGTCCACGTCGATGGAGTGGTCGGCCACGAACTGGGCGCACTCGCGCATCCCGACGATGGAGAACGTGTACGACCCCAGGATCGAGATCTGCTTGATGACGATGTCGGGGGAGACGTCGAGCTCGATCCCTCCTCCGAGGCCGACCAGGACGATGCGGCCCCACCGGGCGAGCGCGCGGGTGGTGCTCACCCGGGCCACCGGTGCCCCGGATGCCTCGATGGCGACCGTGGCTCCGCGTCCACCGGTGAGTGACCGAATGGCTTCGACCGGGTCGGTGGTGCCAGAGTTCACGACCTCGTGGGCGCCGAACCGCTGGGCTGTCGCGAGCTTCTCGTCGGAGATGTCGACGGCGATCGTGCGCGCACCCATCGCCACCGCGAACTGGACGGCGGACAGGCCGATGGGACCCATGCCGGAGATCACGACGGTGTCGGCTGCAGTGACGCCGCCGCGGCGCAGGGCCCCGTATGCCGTCCCGGTGCCGCAGGCGATGGCGGCTCCGGCCGAGAAGGAGACCTCGTCCGGGAGGTGGACGAGGGTGCTCGCTGGCGCAAGCATCAGGTTGGCGTGGCCACCGTTGGCCGTGGCGCCGTAGATCGTGGCCCCGCGGACGCACATCTGGGTCCACCCGGTCCGGCAGGGATCGCAGACGCCGCAGCCCTTGTAGTGGAACTGCATGACACGGTCGCCGACGGCGAATGCCGAGGCGTCGACATTGGATCCGACTGCTGCGACGACGCCGCACGGCTCGTGTCCGGCGACGATCTTGGGGATGTCGGTAAGGCCCCGCGAGGCGAAGTCCTTGAACCCCAGCGCCTTGAGGGCCTCCTCCGGCGGGTCGCGATAGAACTTCAGGTCGCTGCCGCAGAGGCCCGATGCCTTGATCTCGAGGACGACGTCGTCCGGTCCGGGAGTGGGATCCTCGAAGTCGAGGATCTCCAGTTCCCGGTTGCCGCGGAAGACCACGCCTCGCATCAGCGTGTCCCCTTCATCATCGTCGCGATGATGACACAGGGCTCGTTCGTCCGGTTGCTCCAGATGTGCTTAACCCCGCGGTTCACGATCGTGTCTCCCGGCTTGAGGAGCGTCTCGGAGTCCTCGAGGACGGCATAGACCTCTCCTGAGATGACGGTGACGACGTCGACGGTGTCGGTCTCGTGCCAGGCTCCACCGGCCGCGGCATCAGGGGTGTCCTCGGTACCACCGTGCGCATCGTCATGGCCGAAGGCCTCGAGCGACTCGGCGTAGGCCTGAGGGTCGAACTCGGCGTCCGGGGGGAAGGAGGCGATCCGGACGACCAGGCCGGCCGCCGGAGGGTCGATGACCGGGTCCGTCCCGAGGCTCGAGTCGGCGAGCACCGGAGTCGGCAGGCTGTCGGTCTGCCAGAGCTCGCAGACGGTGAAGCCCGGGGTCGCGACCCGGACCGTGCTGTCGGCGTCGCTGACGATCGTTGACCTGCCGTCAGCGCCGACACCAGAGACGACGAGGCGGGCCTGGGTCTCGAGGTGTGCTCCAGCCATGGGAATCTCCTTGGTGTTGTGATGGTGAGGGGGTGGGGTGTTGCTCAGTGGATGGGGGTGAAGCCTTGGGGCAGCCCGATCGACTTGGTCTCGACGTAGGCGTCGAAACCTTCGGGTCCGGCCTCGCGGCCGATGCCGCTCGCCTTGAAGCCGCCGAAGGGGGCGTAGAAGCCGGCCGGGCTACCGTTGAGTTCGACGGTGCCGGTGCGGACTCGGCGGGCGATCTCGAGGCCGCGCTGCGGGTCGGCAGTGAACACCGAGCCATTGAGGCCGTATGCCGAGTCGTTGGCGATCGCGACCGCCTCGTCCTCGTCCTCGTAGGTGAGGACCGACACGACAGGGCCGAAGATCTCCTCTTGGGCGATTCGCATGTCGGGGGTCACGCCGGCGAAGATCGTCGGCTCAACGAAGTAGCCCTGGTCCAGGCCTTTTGGCCGCCCGCCCCCGACAATGACGCGGGCTCCTTGCTCGCGACCCGACGCCATGTAGCCCTCGACCCGCTCGCGCTGCACCTCACTGACGAGGGGCCCCAGCTGGGTCTCGGGGTCACGAGGGTCGCCGATCGGCATCGATTCCACGACTCCAACCAAGGCGTCGAGGAACTCCGACTCTCGAGCTGCGGGAACGACGATCCGGGTCTTGAGGCTGCAGACCTGGCCGGTGTTGCGGAACGAGCCGATCCGCAGGGACTCGGCTGCGGCCGCGAGGTCGGCATCGTCGAGCAGGATGGCCGCCGACTTGCCGCCCAACTCGAGCGTGAGCCGACGCAGGTCCTGACCGCAGAGCGCCGCGATACGCCGACCCGCGGCACTGGATCCGGTGAAGGTGACCTTGTCCACCCCCGGGTGCGTCACGAGGTACTCGCTCGCCTCGCGATCTGCCGGAACGAGGTTGAAGACACCGTCGGGAAGCCCGGCCTCGGCCACAAGCTCCGCCAGCAGGTAGGCATTCATCGGCGTCTTGGGATCTGGCTTGACGATGATGGTGCTGCCGCTGAGGAGCGCCGGGGCGACCTTCATGAGGGCGATCTGGAGCGGTGCGTTCCACGGGATGACCGCGGCAACCACTCCGACGGGCTCGCGGACGACGAGCCCGCGGCCAGTCGGCCCCTCACGAAGGCTGCGCCAGGGGTAGTCGGGGGCGAGCTCGAGGAAGGCGTCGAGAGCGGCCTTGGCACCCGCGGACTGGAACCCCCTGGACAACGTGATCGGGCACCCCATCTCGTCGGTCACGAGCTGAGCGATCTGCTCGACGCGCTCCCCCATG
This sequence comes from Nostocoides sp., assembly GCF_037045025.1. Lineage (GTDB taxonomy): Bacteria > Actinomycetota > Actinomycetes > Actinomycetales > Dermatophilaceae > Nostocoides_A. The sequence continues at coordinate 85,745 of NZ_JBAOHM010000005.1, forward strand.
AGAATGCTCAGGCGTCGGAGGACGGCGATCCGGTCCTCCGGGCTCGTCCGCGGCCACGCTCCGTGATCGAAGGCCTGCCGGGCGGCGTCGACGGCCCGGTCCATGTCCTCGGGCCGGCCACCGGGAACCGTCGTAATCGGCTGCGTCGTGAAGGGATTGGTCACCACGAGTTGCTCGGTCCCCGTGGGGGAGGCCCAGCGCCCGTCGATGAAGAAGCAATCGAAGGTGTCCTTCGCAGCCATGCGAACTCCCTTGGTCAATTATTTCCCATAAAATATATGATAGGTTTCAGCTCGTCAATGTCGCCGGCGGAAACGTTTGGTCGACCCGGCGCTCGACGCGTCAGCCGGCTCGAGCGTCCTCCGTGGCACTCCACAGCCCCCGGGAGTTGAGCATCTCGACGAGACGGTCCGCCCCGTGCATGATGTGCGCAGACATGACCGCGCGCGCCTTGGTGCCATTGGACCGCTGGAGGTGCCGCAGCAGCTCCTCATGGTCGTGGCTCGTGGTCTCCAGGTGTCCTTCGATCGCTGCATAGAAGGTGTTCGGGAGCTGGCTGACGACGAGCTTCAGCAGCCGCGCGAGGCGCGGGGAGGCGGCGAGCCGGTTGACCTGACGGTGGAAGACGTGGCCTAGCTCGGCCACGCGGGCCTCGTCCCCTGCCTCGATGGCCGCGTCCAACTCGCGCTGGATCTCCCGGAGCCGGTCGAGGTCCGCCGGAGTTGACCGCTTCGCCGCTCGGGCGGCGAGTTCCCCGGCGAACTGCGCCTGCGCCCAGAAGATGTCACGGACGTCCTCGGGTGTGAAGTTCGTGACGACAAACCCCCGCCGGGGCACGAGCTCGACGAAGCCCTCGCCGCTGAGTGCGAGGAGACCTTCGCGGACCGGGGTGATGCTCACGCCGACGGCTTCGGCGATCGGCTCCATCCGGAGGAACTCGCCAGGCTTGGCCTTGCCGGAGATGATCAGCTCGCGCACGTAGGCGGCGACCTCTTCGGGCAACTGCGTCCTGCTTCGGAGTGCCATCGCGTGCCTTTCTCTCGATGCGTCGGCGTGGTGACCTCGCGATAGATCGTATATGTGAACCGGGGACTTCTCGGCGAGGCCTGCCCGACCTGAAGCGGAGCCTTGTCCACGACACAAATATCATATATTCTTGGACTCATTCACCCACTGCGACAGGAGTGCACATGGACACCGAGGAGTTCGCGTCAGTTCTCAGCGCCGTCCGCACGTTCGTCGACCGCGAGGTGGTCCCGGCAGAGGACAACATCGAGGAGCACGACGAGATCCCTGAGCGGATCCGCTCCGCCGCAGCCGAGATGGGCTTGTTCGGCTACGCGCTGCCCGAGGAGTACGGCGGTCTCGGCCTCACGATGAGCGAGGAGGTCCAACTGGCGATGGTCCTCGGACGGACGGCGCCTGCCTTCCGGTCGATGTTCGGGACGAACAACGGCATCGCCGGCCAGGTCCTGGTGAACTTCGGTACGCAGGAGCAGAAGGAGCGCTACCTCCCCAGACTCGCCTCCGGGGAAGCCATCGCGTCCTTCGCACTCACCGAGCCTGACGCCGGCTCGGACCCGTCGGGCATCCGGACCAAGGCGGTGCGGACAGACGACGGCTACCGGATCTCTGGTCAGAAGCGGTTCATCACCAACGCGCCCGAGGCCGATGTCTTCATGGTCTTCGCCCGGACGGGCGCCACAACCGAGGGCACGAAGGGCATCTCGGTGTTCGCGGTCGACGCGGACCTGCCGGGTGTTGTCGTGGGTCCCGCGGACAAGAAGATGGGCCAGCGGGGAGCACACACCGCGGAGGTCTTCTTCGACGATGTCCTCGTCGACGCCGACGCGCTGATCGGCGGCGTCGAGGGGGAGGGGTTCGGCGCGGCCATGCGCTCCCTCGTCAAGGGGCGCATCCACATCGCCGCCCTGAGCGTCGGTCTCGCCGAGCGGCTCATCGAGGAGTCCGTCGCCCATGCGGGCTCACAGACCCAGGGGGGCACAGTGATCGGCGAGTTCCAGCTCGTCCAGGCCATGCTGGCCGACTCCCACGCCGAGTGGTACGCCGGACGGGCCATGGTCATCGCCGCCGCGGCGGCGTACGACGACGAGTCGGACCGGCGCATCGCACCCTCTTCAACCAAGCTGTACTGCACCGAGATGGTCGGACGGGTTGCCGACCGCGCCGTCCAGATCTTCGGCGGTATGGGCTACATGCGCGAGACCAAGGTCGAGCGCTTCTATCGCGACGCCCGCCTCTACCGGCTCTACGAGGGCACCAGCGAGATCCAGAAAACCATCATTGCCAAGCAGCTGCTCCGTGCGGCCGGTTCCCAACGTCGAGGAGGAACAGCATGACGCTGCTCGCAGGACGGGTCGCTGTCGTCACAGGGGCGGCGCAGGGCCTCGGTCTGGCCATGGCCCGGGCGTATGCCGATGCAGGTGCGCGTGTCGTCATCGGTGATCTCGACCAAAGCCGCGCCGAGCAGGCCGCCGCCACCCTCGGTGAGGCAGCAATCGGTGTCGCCTGCGACGTCGTCAGGGCCGACCAGGTGCAGTCGCTGGTCGACGCCGCGACCGGGCACTTCGGCCGGCTCGACGTCTTTGTCAACAACGCCGGGATCACTCGTGACGCGACGCTGCGCACCATGAGCGAGGACGACTTCGACCAGGTCATCTCGGTCCACCTCAAGGGCTGTTGGAACGGGACCCGTTTCGCGGCCGCCCGCATGCGCGAGCAGCAGTCCGGAGCGATCGTCAACATCTCCTCCCTCTCGGGCAAGGTGGGCATGGTTGGGCAGAGCAATTACTCGGCCGCGAAGGCCGGGATCGTCGGGATGACCAAGGCGGCCGCCAAGGAACTGGCGCACCACGGGATCCGGGTCAACGCGATCCAGCCGGGGCTGATCCGGTCGGCGATGACCGAGGCGATGCCACAGAAGGTCTGGGACCAGAAACTATCCGAGATCCCCATGGGCCGCGCCGGGGAACCCTCCGAGATCGCGTCCGTCGCGCTCTTCCTCGCGAGCGACCTCAGTTCGTATATGACCGGGACCGTCCTCGAGGTGACCGGGGGGCGGTTCATGTGAGCGCGATCCGAACCCTCGACGACGTCGTCATCGCGGCGCCCTACCGCACGCCGGTGGGAGGCTTCGGCGGCTCGCTCCGACCCCTCTTGCCGACTGACCTGGGCGCCCAATTGCTGACCGGCATCATCGAGCGGACCAACCTCGAGCCGGGTGCCATCGACGACGTGATCCTCGGGCACTGCAATCCGAGCGGGGAGTCGCCTGCCCTCGGCCGAATCATCGCCCTCGACGCCGGCCTGCCGACGAGCGTCACCGGGATGCACCTCGATCGTCGCTGCGGCTCCGGACTACAGGCCATCATCCAAGGCGTCCTCCACGTCGTCACCGGCGCCAACAACCTTGTCGTCGCCGGCGGCGTCGAGTCGATGAGCAACAGCCCGTTCTATTCCCTCGACATGCGCTGGGGCGCCAAGGGGACGGGCGTGCAGATTCACGACATGCTCACCCGGGCCCGGGAGATGGCCGGCGGCAGGAACCACCCGGTTCGAGGCGGAATGATCGAAACGGCCGAGAACCTGCGCCGCCAGTACGGCATCCCCCGGGAGGAGCAGGACGCCCTGGCCCTGGAGTCGCACCGCCGGGCGGTGGCTGCCCAACACAATGGCGTCTTCGCCGAGGAGATCATCCCGGTCTCCGTCCCCCAGCGCCGCGGGGCACCGACGGTGATCGACACCGACGAGCACCCCCGCGCGGATGTCTCGATGGAGGGCCTCGCCGCACTCCGCCCGATCCTGCTCTCGTCCGACCCCGAGGCGACCGTGACCGCTGGCAACGCCAGCGGCCAGAACGACGCGGCCGCCCTAGTCGTCGTCGCTGACCGATCCACCGCGGAGGCGCAGGGACTCCAGCCGTTCATGCGACTTGTCTCCTGGGCCGTTGCCGGCACCGACCCCGCGACGATGGGCATCGGACCGGTCCCAGCGACGGCCAAGGCGCTCGACATCGCCGGGCTCACCCTGGCAGACCTCGACCTCATCGAGCTGAATGAGGCTTTCGCTGCGCAGGCGCTCGCCGTCATGCGCGAGTGGGGCTTCACCGCGGCCGACCAGGAGCGCATCAATGTTCACGGTTCTGGTATCTCACTTGGCCATCCCGTCGGCGCGACCGGCGCCCGCATGGTCGGCAGCCTCGCTCGCGAGCTGGTGCGCCGGCGGGGCCGTTACGGCCTCGTCACCATGTGCATCGGCGGTGGCCAGGGCCTGGCCGCGGTCTTCGAACGGGTCGGATCGTGAGCCCTCGAGTCGTCCGGACGCTCGAGGAGTTGACCGGACTCATCGGACAGGAGGTCGGCGCCTCCGATTGGCTGACGATGTCCCAGAACCGCATCAACGCGTTCGCCGAGACGACCGGCGACGACCAGTGGATCCACGTCGATCCTGAGCGGGCAGCCACCGGGCCGTACGGCACGACCGTCGCCCACGGATTCCTCACGCTGTCGCTCATCCCTGTCCTCGCCCGGGAGATTCTCACCCTCGAATTGGGTTCGGCCCGCGTGAACTACGGCACCGACACCGTCCGCTTCCCCGGCCCGGTGCCTACCGGGTCGCGAGTCCGGGTCCGCGCGACCATCGCCGGGATCGAGCAGACCCGTGCCGGCGTCCGCGTCGCGACGACCTACACCGTCGACGTCGAGGGCCGGGATCGACCCGGCTGCGTCGCCACCCTCATCGTTCTCATCGTCCACGAGGAGCCCTGACATGTATGACGACCTGTCCCCGGAGGAGAAGGACATCGTCCTCGCCGTGCGCCAGTGGGTCGACGAGGCGGTCAAGCCCGTCGTGAACGAGCTCGAGCACGCCAACACCTACCCCGAGAAGCTCATCGAGGAGATGAAGCAGATGGGTGTCTACGGCCTCGCGATCGGCGAGCCGTGGGGCGACACGAAGGTGAGCATGCCGGCATACGTGCTCATCACCGAGGAGCTCTCGCGTGGCTGGATGAGTCTGGCCGGCGCGATGGGTGGCCACACCGTCGTTGCCAAACTCATCCACGACTTCGGCACCCAGGAGCAGAAGGACGCCTACCTCCCACGGATGGCCACGGGTGAGTTGCGCGCCACGATGGCTCTCACCGAGCCCGGCGGCGGCTCCGACCTCCAAGCCATGCGCACTGTCGCCCGACCCGGTGCGGGCGGCTACGTCATCAACGGATCCAAGACGTGGATCAGCAACGCCCGAAAGTCCGGTCTCGTCGCGCTCCTCTGCAAGACGGACCCGCAGGCCACCCCGCGGCATTCCGGCATCTCGATCCTCCTCGTCGACAAGACGGGCGACCCGGCTGGCTTGACGATCTCCAAGGACCTCTCCAAGCTCGGTTACAAGGGCGTCGAGGCCTGCGAGCTCGTCTTCGAGCAGCTCGAGGTCCCGGCCGATGCCCTCCTGGGCGGCGTCGAAGGCCAGGGCTTCAGCCAGATGATGCGCGGCCTCGAGGTCGGCCGCCTCCAGGTCGCCGCGCGTGCTCTTGGCGTCGGTCGGGCGGCGCTCGAGGACGCCCTCGCCTACTCCCAGACGCGCGAGAGCTTCGGCCAGCCGATCTGGAAGCACCAGGCGATCGGCACCTATCTCGCCGACATGGTCACCAAGCTGACCGCGGCCCGCGAGCTCACCCTGTATGCCGCCCGCAAGTATGAGTCCGGCGCTCGCGCCGATATGGAGGCCGGGATGGCCAAACTGCTCGCCTCCGAGACCGGCATGGAGATCGCCCTGAATGCCGTCCGCGTCCACGGCGGATACGGCTACTCCACGGAGTACGACGTGGAGCGCTACTTCCGGGACGCCCCGCTCATGATCGTCGGCGAAGGCACCAACGAGATCCAGCGCAACGTCATCGCAGCCCAGCTCGTCAAGCGAGGCACCGTCACGCCGTTCTGAGAGCAGAACGGGCCCAACACAACAAAGGAGTGAGCCATCAATGGGGATGAGCCTGAACTGGGTGACCGACTCGGTCGCCGCAACCCTGCCCAGCGTCGCGGAGGACAAGTCGGCAGTCGCCCTCGGCAGTGAAGCGATGCTGACCTGGCGCGAGCTGCGCGAACTTGAGCTGCGATGCGCCCAGGCCCTGCGTGCCGCTGGAGTCCGTCGCGGTGACCGCGTGGGCCTCCTGCTGCGCAACTCCGTCGAGTACGTCGCGCTCTATCTCGCAGTGGCCAGGGCCGGTGCGATGTCGGTCCGGGTCAACTGGCGACTCAGCGCCCCGGAGATCGGCTTCATCCTCGGTGACTCCGGCGCCTCGGTGCTCATCTTCGGAGCCGAGTTCGCGGCGGCAGTCGACGCCCAGCGGCACGGGTCTCCAGTCCAGACCTTCGTCGCCATCGACGACGGGTCACCCGTCCCGGAGTGGGCACAGCCGTTCGAGACATTCGCGGACACCTTGTCGGTCACCGACGGCCTGCCCGAGCTGGACATGAGTGACGGTGCCACGCTGATGTACACCTCCGGCACAACCGGGCGGCCCAAGGGCGCCGTACTCACCCACGGCAACTCCCTGTGGACGGCGTCCATCCAGACACAGAAGTGGCGCTTCGACGGCAACTCGGTCGCTGTCACGAGCGGACCACTGTTCCACGCAGGCGGCTTTGAGGTGCTTCTCCTGCCGGCCCTGGTCAACCACGGGACGGCGGTGACCTTCCCGTCCGGTGGCTTCACCCTCGAGCAACTGCTCAACGTGTCGCGAACACGCTCCGCCACCAAGATGCTGGTCTACCCGTTCATGCTCACTGACATGCTGCGCCTTCCCGACCTCGAGCAGCTCGTCCCCAGCACTCTGGAGGCTGTCGTCACCGGCGGGGACACCGTCATGCCATGGGTGTACGAGGAGTTCTCCCGGCGACTCCCCGGGGTCGAGCTCATCCAGTCCTACGGCCTCACCGAAGGCGGCGCCGTCAGCGCTTGCCTCGACCATGACCTCGCCAAAGACCATGAGAGCAGCATCGGTCGCCCCCAGGCACTCACCGAGATCAAGCTGGTGGACTCGGTCGGCCGGGAGGTGCAGGTCGGTGAGGTCGGGGAGGTGTGTGTTCGCAGCCCGGCCGTCAGCCCCGGCTATTGGAACCTGCCGGAGGCCAACGCCTCGACCTTCGTCGACGGGTGGTGCCACACCGGTGACCTCGCGCGGATAGACGCCGACGGGTTCCTCACCCTCGCCGGCCGGGCCAAGGACATGTATCGCAGTGGTGGCGAGAATGTGTATCCCGCTGAAGTCGAGAAGGTTCTCACCGGTCACGAGCACGTCGCGGACGCCGCGGTCGTCGGTGTGCCCGACGTCAAGTTCATTGAGGTCGGTGCGGCCATGATCACGGCGAAGGAGGGCATCGAGGTCGATGTGGATGCCCTGCGGGCCTACTGCTTGGAGCGGCTCGCCAAGTACAAGGTCCCGCGGTACTTCCATGTGGTCACCGACCTCCCGCGCAACGCGAACGGCAAGGTCCTCAAGGCCGTCATCCGGGCGCAGCTCACCGAGCCCAGCCAAGAGCTGCCGCAATGAGCCCCGACCTCCCGCGCCTCCCGGGGTTGGCGATGCCGGCGCCCTCGGACGTGACGCACGCCGCCCAGCGCGCCGGCGGAACGGCACGCAATGTTGCGGAGTACCTGCGCTACGGGGGTCTGCGGGTCGAGCAGGAGTCTTCGCCGTATGACGTCGTCCACCGCGGCGAGGTCTACCGGCTCCGTCGCTACTTCCCCGAGGAGGTACCAGCCGACTCCGGTCAGGGCGCGCTCCTCCTGGTTCCACCGCTGATGATGATGGCGGATCTCTATGACGTCGCCCCCCGCTCGAGCTCGGTCCGGGCGGTCCACGACCTCGGCGTCGACGTCTGGCTGGTCGACTTCGGTCGCCCGGAGGAGGAGGACGGCGGGCTCGAACGCAGCATCGCCGACCACGTCATGGCCGTGAGCGAGGCCGTGCAGGTTGTCGCACGGACCACCGGGCGGGATGTCGTCCTCGGCGGCTACTCGCAGGGAGGGATGTTCGCGTACCAAGCCGCGGCATACCGTCGCAACGCGGAAGTGGACTCGATCATCGCCTTCGGCGCCCCGGTCGACTTCCGGCTGGCCCCCATGCCGATCCCGGTGTCGACCGACACCTTTGCGACGCTTGCCGAGGGCATCCTCAAGACCGGGCTGCTCGACCAGGTCTCATTGCCCAGTTGGTACAACCGAGCCGCCACCCGGATGCTCGACCCTTTGGGAAGCGCCCGTTTCCAGCTTCAATACCTCAGACAGCTCCACGATCGTGAGCGGCTCCTCCCGGGTGAGCAACAGCGGATGTTCCTCGAGGGACACGGCTGGACAGCGTACTCAGGAGTTGCGTTCGCCGATCTGCTCCGGAACTTCTTGGTGACCAACCGCATGGTTCAAGGCGGAATCGTCGTCGGAGACCACGCCGTCTCCCTCGCCGACATCACCGTCCCGATCCTCACGATTGTCGGTGAGTCGGACAAGGAGGGGCATCCGCTTTCGGTGCGGGCGATCCGTCAGGCAGCTCCTCGGGCCGACGTCTTCGAGATGCAACTGAACACCGGCCACTTCGGCATCGTCGCGGGCTCACGAGCCCGCCGCACGACGTGGCCACGGGTGGCCGAGTGGATCCGCTGGCGCGCGGGGCAGGGCGAGCTTCCGGACGTCATCCTCCCGGCCGATCAGGCACCTCAGACCACAGGTTGGTCCCCCTCCGCGTGGTCGCAACTGGCCCAGAGCGTGCTTCGACTCGGGGTCGGCACCGCTCGTGGCGCAGCCCGGATCGTCGGCGAACTCGGCGATCTCGTGAGCTCGACCGCCCGCGACCAGACCGAGGGGTTGCCGTTCCTCAACCGGATCAGTGCCCTGCGGCCCGACAGCGCCATTTCTCTGGGCCTCCTCCTCGACGAGAGTGCCGCGCACGATCCGGAGGCGCCGGCTCTCCTGTTCGAGGACCGCGTCGCGCGCCGCGGTGAGCTCAAACATCGCGTGGACAGCGTCGTTCGCGGCCTGGTCTCGTTGGGGGTGCGGCCAGGCGACCGGGTCGGCATACTCATGGACCCGCGCCCATCGGCCTTCACGACAGCGGCTGCCCTGAGCCGGCTCGGCGCGACGGCCGTCCTCCTCCGGCCGGCAGGTCCGCTCGCCCGCGAGGCGGAGCTGGGCGGTGTACGGCTCGTCGTGTCTGACCCCGAGCATGCGGCCGCGACCGCCGACCTGCCCGGTATGCCGTGGGCTGTCCTCGGGGGCCGGCCCGGCCAGCAGGACCTCCCCGACGGCGTCGTCGACCTCGAGCGCATCGACGCCGCTCAGATCGCACTCCCCGCGTGGTACCAAGCGAATCCGACCCGGGCAACCGACGTGGCGTTCGTTCTCTTCACCGGTGCCGGGGAGGACATCTTCCCGCACGAGATCACCAACCGGAGATGGGCACTGTCCGCCCTCGGCGCGGCCGGAGCTCTTGCACTCACCCCGGACCACACGGTCTACTCCGTGACCCCTCTCCATCACTCGTCCGCGCTGCTCACCGCAGTCGGTGCGGCAGTGAGCTCGGGCGCACGCCTCGCGTTCGCGACCGACGCCGAGCCGGCGACGTTCTGGGAGGAGGTCCGGCGCTACGGCGTGACCCACGTGACCTACACCTGGTCCTCCCTGCGCGGGATCGTGGACGGACCGCCCAATCCCAACGAGCATGGCCATCCCATCCAGGCGTTCATTGGCTCCGGTATGCCGCGCAGCCTCTGGAAGCGGCTCGCCGACCGTTTCCCGATGGCCCGGGTCGTCGAGTTCTACGCCTCCACGACCGGCGAGGCGATCCTCGCCAACCCCACCGGGTCCAAGGTTGGGGCAGCGGGCAGACGCGTGCCCGGCACGGCAGAGGTTCGCGTGGTCGAGTGGGATCTCGACGCGAATCGGCCCGCTTTCGGTCCCGACGGCATGGCGCGAGAGTGCGGCTCGGACGAGCCAGGGGTCCTCGTGGCCAAGGTGGAGCCGCAGCGCGCGAGCGGAGAAGTGCTGCGTTCCCTCTTCGTGAAGGACGACGCCTGGCAAGTGACCGGCGACCTCTTCTCTCGCGACTCCGGGGATGACCTGTGGCGGATTGGGAGTGTTGCCGATCTCGTCCGGACGGTCGCCGGGCCGGTGTCGCCAGACGTCGTCGTGCGAGCGCTCGAGCGCATCGACGCAGTGGATCTCTCCGTCGCATACGGTCAAGAGGGCCCTGACGATGCGGAACTCATTGAGGCTGCGGTGACCCTGCTCCCCGGCCGGCGACTGGATGGCCAGGCGATCGCGGACGGACTCCGCTCCTTGCCCTCGGACGCGAGGCCTACCCGAGTGCGAGTGATGGACGCCATGCCACTCACCGAATGGGGTCGCCCACGGGTATCCGACGTCCGGTCCGCACCGAGCTCGCAAGCCATCTGGCAGTTGACCAAGGACGGTCGGACCTACCGACGGGCCCGCGCTGCCCGCACCACCAGCACCACCCCCAAGGACAGGAGAACCACTCGATGACCACTCAGGCCATCCTCCTCGAGGAACCCACGCAGGTCCGCGTCGCCGACGTCGAGCTCGACGGGCCAGGCCCGGGAGAGGTCCGAGTCCGGATGGGCGCGACCGGGGTGTGCCACTCCGACGTCGGCGTCTACACCGGCCACCTGCCCACCCGCCGCCCGATCATCCTCGGCCACGAGGGCGCCGGGACCGTCGTCGACGTGGGGGCAGGGGTCACCCACCTCGAGCCGGGTGACCGCGTCGCGCTGTCCTGGCTCGTCCAGTGCGGCCAGTGCACGTTCTGCCGAGGCGGTCAGGCCTTCCTCTGCGCCCAGGGCCGCAGCCAGCTCGGCAACAACGCGCTCCCCGGTCGTCGCCTGCCGGCCCGGGTGGACGGCGTGCCCGTGAACCAGTTCTGCGGCCTGGGCACCTTCGCCCGCGAGGTCGTCGTTCACGCCGGGTCGGCGATCAAAGTCCCGAGCACGCTTCCGATGACGACTGCGGCCCTCATCGGCTGTGGCGTTGTCACGGGTTTCGGGGCTGCCGTCAACACGGCGCGAGTCCGCGTCGGTGAATCGGTCGTTGTCGTCGGCTGCGGTGGGGTCGGACTCAACGCGGTCCAGGGCGCGCGGATCGCTGGCGCGACGACGATCATCGCCGTCGACCTCCACAAGGACCGGCTGAAGATCGCGGCGGACCTCGGGGCGACCCACACGCTGCTCTCCGATGACCAGGTCATCGAACACATTCGCGAGCTCACCGGCGGGCTCGGCGCGGACAAGGTGATCGAGGTCGCGGGCCGGCAGGCGACCGTGAACCTCGCCGTCCGGGCCGCTCGGCGCGGGGGCGACGTGAGCTTGGTCGGGGCGGCTCCCGAGGTGGTCATTGAGGACGCCTTCACCGAGGTCATCATGGCCGCCCGCGCGGTGCGAGGGTGCCTCTACGGCTCCAGCGACGTCCAACACGACATCCCGATGCTCGTCGACCTCTACGAGCAGGGCCATCTGCGGCTCGACGAGCTCGTCACCCGGACCTACGCCTTCGACGAGGTGCAGCAGGCCATCGAGTATTGCTCCGGTGAGCAAGGGGCCCGCGCCGTCGTCATCCTCGACGAGTCACTGGAGGCATGACATGGCGATGTCCCCCAGCGCCGTCGTCGACCGCTTCGTCGAGATCGATGGTCTCCGGTTGAACACCCGGCGTCGACCCGGACCGGAAGGGCCGACACTGCTGCTGCTCCATGGGATCGGCGGTTCACTCGAGGCCTGGGGAACGGTGCTCGAGGCGTTCCCCCATCGCGACGTCCTCATGGTCGATGCCCCCGGAGCAGGGAGGTCCGACGTCCCCAAGTACCCGCTACGGGTAGGGGGGGTCGCTGACGTCATCGTCGCGGCAGCCCGCGAGCTCGGGGTCGACCAGGCCGACGTCCTCGGCTTCTCGCTCGGCGGCGCGTTCGCTCAGGAGGTCGTCCACCGCCACCCAGACTTCGTCCGCCGGCTGGTGCTCGTCGCGACGATGAGCGGCGCGTGGTTTCGGATGCCCAAGCCGTCCGCAGTTCGGGCGCTCGCATCCACCAGTCGATACCGGAGTCGCGAGGCGGCCGAGAAGCAGATCCCGATGCTGGCGGGAGGACGCTCGGCACGTGACCCCGAGGTGCTCGCCGCAATCCTCGACGAACGTGAAGGAACTCCGCCCACCGAACGCGGGTACCGCTTCCAGCAGCTGTCCGTCATGGGCTGGACGAGCCTGCCCTGGCTGCGGCGGATCAAGGCTCCGACGCTCGTCCTGCTCGGCGAGGAGGACCCGATCATCCACGTGAGCACTGGCAGTGTCCTGGCGCGACGGATCCCGGGGGCCCGACGCGAGATCGTCCCAGGAGCGGGGCACATGCTGCTCTTCGATGAGCCTGAGCGGTCCCTGCCGATCGTGGCTGGCTTCCTCACGGCGGACGGACCGAAGCGTCCAATGTCCCAGGGCGCCTGATGGACAGGAGCTACCTCTTCGTCCCCGGAGACCGGCCCGAACGCTTCGCCAAGGCGATCGCCTCGGGTGCCGACGTCGTCATCCTCGACCGCGAGGACGCAGTGGGCGCCGAGCAGAAGGACGCCGCCCGCGGGAAACGTCGCCGCGTGGCTGTCCGATGGGGGGAATGGCGCAGTCCGGGTCAACGCCGCCGGCACACCCTGGCACGATGCCGACCTGACCGCACTCGCGGGAGTCGTTGGGCTCTCTGCTGTCGTCGTCCCGATGGCCGAGGACCCCACAACTTTGACCCGCGTCCACGAGTTGACCGGTGCCCCGGTTCTCGCTCTTGTCGAGACGGCTCGTGGGATCCTCCGCGCCACGGACTTGGCCGAGGCAGACGGCGTTGCCCGGCTCGCCTTCGCACACTTGGACTTCACCGCCGACATCGACGCCGAGCCGGTCGATGAGGCCGTGCACCACGCTCGGTCCGTCCTAGTGTTGGCCAGCCGTGCCGCCGGTCTGCCGGGTCCCGTGGACGGCGTCACGACGAACCTCGACGACGAGTCGATCACCGATGCTGACGCCCGACGGGCGCGCCGCCTCGGCATGGGTGGCAAGCTCTGCATCCACCCTCGACAGGTCGAGATCATCCACCGCGCCTTCGCGCCGACTGCGGAGCAGATTGCGTGGGCGCACCGGGTGCTCGCGGCTGCCGCAGAGTCACCGGCGAGTGCCGTGCGTCTAGTACTACAGCCGCATTTATTTGTGGTTGACCGGCGTGTCGTGGATGTCAGACTGATGACTGGGGCCATGGTGCTTATGTGATCAGTGAGGTTTGTGTGGCGGAAGTGGAGTTGTGGGCGGAGGGGCTGGCGGCCGTGCATGCCCGGATCGCGTCGCGGTTCGCGCGGTCTGAGCCGCGGGAGCGGGCGCTGGAGTACGTGCGCGGGTTGCTCTCGCCGGTGGAGCGCAAGAACGGGTGGACGCTGTCGGAGCGGGCCGGAGCGGCGAACCCGGATGGGATGCAACGCCTTCTCGCGGCGGCGGATTGGGACGTGGACCTGGTTCGTGACGACGTGCGTGGGTACGTGGTCGAGCACTTGGGCGACCCGGCCGGGGTGCTGGTCGTGGACGAGACGGGGTTCCTCAAGAAGGGCACGAAGTCGGCCGGGGTGGCCCGGCAGTACTCCGGCACCGCGGGGCGGATCGAGAACAGTCAGATCGGGGTGTTCCTGGCATACGCGACGCCCGTCGCCCGCACGTTCCTGGACCGGGAGCTGTATCTGCCAAAGGCGTGGACCGAGGACCGGGACCGCTGCCGAGAGGCCGGGATCGGCGACGAGGTGGCCTTCGCGACCAAACCGGAGCTAGCGATCGCGATGATCGGTCGGGCATTGGATGCGGGGGTGCCGGCCGGATGGGTCACCGGCGACGAGGTATACGGCCAGCACGGCGGGCTGCGCGCCACCTTGGAGAGTCGTGGCATGCCGTACGTGCTCGCGGTGCCGGTCAACCAGCGCGTCATCGCCCGTGTCGAGACGGACACCGGCGACCGGGTCGCCAAGCTGCGTGCGGACGAACTCGCGAGATCGCTTCCAGCGCAGGCGTTCAAGAAAATCTCCGCAGGCAACGGCGCCAAGGGTCCCCGGCTCTATCACTGGGCCCGCGCCCAGATCCGTCCGCTGGAATCTGCCGATGGCTACTGGCTGCTGGTGCGCCGTTCGATCAGCGACCCCACCGACCTGGCTTACTACCTGTGCTGCGGGCCCGAGGACACGCCGCTGCGCGAGCTTGTCCGTGTCGCCGGGGCCCGCTGGGCCATCGAGGAGACCTTCCAGAGCGCCAAGGGACAGGTCGGCCTGGACCAGTACCAGGTCCGCCGATACGAATCCTGGTACCGGCACATCACCCTGGCCATGCTCGCCCACGCCTTCCTGACCATCACCACCGCGGCCACGGCAACCCCCAAAAAGGGGGCCATCGAGCCAACCCCACGGACCTGATCCCGCTCACCGTCCCCGAGGTCAAACACCTTCTGGCGCAACTGATCTGGAAACACAACCCAGACCCGGCCGAAGTTCTTCACTGGTCATCCTGGCGTCGCCGGCACCAAGCCCGAGCCCGCCGATGTCATTACGCCAGCCGTGGCGCATTCCCATAAATGCGGCTGTAGTACTAGGGGGCGAGATGGTCGACGCCCCTGTCCTTGCCCGAGCACGCCACGTGATCACAGAAGCGGAGAAGCAACCATGAACGCCAGCGAAGTCCTCGAACGTTCGGAGACGGTCAGTTCGGTCCAGGCCGAGGCGCTCGCCGGACTTCTCGGAGTCGAGCCGCCGGTCGGGCAGCTTCCCGAGACATGGCACTGGGTCTATTTCATGGAGCGACGCCCCCACATCGACCTAGGACCCGACGGCCACCCTTCGTGGGGCGTGCCGGCCCCACCGGGTGAGGGGCGTAAGCGGATGTATGCCGGTGGCCGGATCGTTCACCACGACCTGCTGCTGCTCGACGAGCCAGCCACGCGGACCACCCGGGTCGCGCGCTCTGTCGAGAAGGACGGGCGCTCGGGACCGATGACGCTCGTGACCGTGCGCCACGAGATCGTGCAGTCCTGTCGCGTCGTCATCGTCGACGAGCAGGACATCGTCTACCTCACTCCAACCGGTGCGGTCCGGCAGCGACGCGGCAGCCTCGACCTTCCTCCGGCGCAGGTCGACCGTCAGCCCGCACTGGACCTAAAGGTTGACGAGGCCCTACTGTTCCGTTTTTCGGCCCTGACCTACAACGCGCACCGGATCCACTATGACCACGCGTGGGCGGCCCACGAGGGCTACGACGACCTCGTCGTCCACGGCCCGCTCCAGGCCTTGATGATGAGCGAACTGCTGCGGCGGTTCGGCGGTGGATTGCTCGGACAGCAACTGAACTACCGGCTCGTCGCGCCCATGGTGGGGCCGCAGACCCTGCGGGTCGTGCCTGACGCCGCGGGACTCGAGCACGGAGTCGAGGTGCTCGACGTCCACGGCACGGTCACGGCGCGGGCAACTCTCGAGCCCGCCGAGACAGACTGAGCCCGCCGGGGCCCTCAGTTCGCGAGGCCGGGACCCAGCAGAATCTGCTTGAGCTCGGTGAACTCATGGATGCCTTCGGGTCCGCCCTCGCGGCCCCAGCCCGAGTGCTTGCGACCGCCGTACGGCGCGGCGACCGACGGCCCCCACGCGTTGAGAGCGACCGAACCGGACTCGATCCGCTCGGCGCAATACCAGGCCTTCTCGCGGTCTGCGGTGTAGACCGAGGCCGCCAGGCCGTAGGTCGTGGCATTGGCCAGCGCGATGCCGTCATCGAGGTCGTCGTAGGTGATGACCGCGGTGGCCGGCCCGAACACCTCCGTTGTCGCCAAGGTCGAATCACGGTGGACATCGACGAGCAGCGTGGGCTCGTAGTAGTACCCGGTGGGTAAGTCCGGGGGGCGGCGCCCCCCGGAGGCGACCGTCGCCCCCTCGGTGCGGGCCGTCGCGACAAAGCTCTCGGTCCGATCACGGGCCGCGGCATTGGCGAGCGGACCGACGAGGGTCTCCGGAGCGAGCGGGTCGCCGACGTTGATCTTTGACCAGGCCTCGGTCAGTGCCCCAAGCCACTCATCCCACTGAGATCGTGGTATGAGGATGCGCGACAGGAGCGCGCACAGTTGACCCGTGCCGCCGGTCGCTCCGGCGACGAGGGTCCGGAGGGTCTCGGCGACCGGCGCATCCTCAAGGATAAGGGCGGGAGACTTGCCGCCGAGCTCGAGATGCGTTCGCGCGAATCGATTCCGGGTCGCATCGATGATCTCCTGGGCTGCCCGGGTACCACCCGTGAGCGAGACCAAGTCCGTCTGCTCGTGAGCCGTGAGGCGACGGCCGAGGTCGATGTCGCCGGCAAAGAGGGTGAGCGTGCCCGCAGGGAACCCGGCCTCGTCGGCGCAGTCGGCGAGGAGCCGCATGACCAGCTGTGACTCGGGAGCAGCTTTGACGACGACGGGACAGCCCGCGAGGAGCGCGGGGATCACCTTGGAGGCTACGGTCACGACCGGGCCGTTGTACGCCATGACACCGACGACGACGCCGACTGGTTCCCGACGGACGATGACCTCGCCGAGGGGGGTGGCCCGGCGGACGTCAGCGAGCGCCTCGACTGCGCAGTCCAAGGCCGTCTGCCAAGCGCCGGCAGCGGCATACCGGTGGAGGGTCTTGCTGTAGCGCACGGGTGCACCTGCCTCGAGGGCCCAAGCGACGGCGATCTGGGAGAACCGGGCCTCCATGGCGACGCAGAAGCGGCGCACGGCTTCGACCCGCTCCGCGACGGGCACCCGGGACCACGACTGCTGTCCGAGATCGTGGGCGAGCTGGATCGCCCTGTCGGCCTGGGCGAGGCTCGGGAGGCTGACCGACGCGATGACTTCTTCGGTCGAGGGGGAGACGACGTCGTACGTTCCTCCGTCTCCGGCGATCCACTCGCCGGCCATGTAGACCTCGTCGAGATGGCCGACCGTCGCGGCGACGAGCTCTAACTCGCGCTGGACGGAGCCGGCTGGCTGGGCGGTGGTGGCGCTCATGGTGCCTCCGTAGTCGCGGAACGTGAGCGACGCGGCGCTGGCGTTCTGCGTGTCGAGAAAATGGGATGGTTTCGCTGATCCGGCAAGGCTCGCGTCGACGTGCCTCGAACCCTCACCATGAAAGATAATATATCTTACGTGATGTGAGGACCAATGCCATCCACGGCGCGTTCGCATCCCCGGATCCGCCGCCGGTTATGCCGCAGCCGAACCGGGCACGATGAACACCGTGGACTTCGTGCTCAATGCCGCTGCCGCCCTCACGGAGTGGGGAATCCATGGCGAGCGAGCCGTGCGCCGTGTGACCGGGGGTGAGCAGCGTGCTCAGCGCCGTCGACGCGAGGAGGCGGCCAAGCGCCCCGAAGGAGTCGTCGGTACCGACACCACCAACGGGCCGGTGGTCACGTGGCACGAGGGTGGAGCCGGCGATCCGGTCGTCCTGATTAACGGATATGGCGCGAGTGGCCTGCTGTGGCCCTCTGGCTGGCTCGCCGACCTCGAGGAGCGGCATCGCGTCATCCGCATCGACAACAGGATGACCGGGTGGTCTCGCCGGGCGCCGATTCCCTTCACCGTGGCCGACATGGCCGACGACGTCGCCGCCGTGCTACGGCAGCTGGGGCTGTCCGGAGGTCGCGTGCTCGGGATGTCGCTCGGTGGGGCGATCGCCCAGGAGCTCGCCATGCGCCATCCACAGCTCGTCGAGCACCTTGTCCTCGTCTCGACGATCCCCCCATCGCCCGCGAGTGCCCTGGCGTCGTCGCGCCACGTGCTCCACACCGACGTCGACCTCATGGCCAGCATGCTCATCCACGGCGGCATGGCGAGCCGTGAGGCGCGTCAGGGCCGCGCCGGCCGCCAGCTCCTTCGGTTCGCCGGACCGGAGCTGGTCGGCGACCCGGAGGTCGAGGCCGAGCTCGGTGCTCAGATGCTGCGCCGACCGACTCCTCCCCGGCTCCTCCTCGAGCAGTCTCGCGCGATCGCCGCGTGGCGTGGCCCGAATCGCCTGCGCGGCATCAGCGCGCCGTCGACGGTCGTCCACGGCTCGGCTGACCCGCTCGTCCTCCCCCGAAACGCCCACACGCTTGCCGACCTGATCCCGGGTGCCCGGCTCGTCGAGCTTCCCGGCGTGGGGCACCTTGTTCCGTGGGAGGCGCCTGGAGAACTCGCGCGGATCCTCGAGGAGCCCACCTAGCCGATGCCTGATAGCGGACGGGAGCTGACGCGGCGCTGGGCGTACTGAAGGTTGGCGGCGGTGATCTCGTCATCGGTGATGGTGAAGTCCAAGGTCGCCTTGGACATCGAGCCAGCGCGACGGTCGGCGCGCCGTCTCGGATACCCGTCGGCGCCTGTTTCGGTGAGCCTGACATTCGTGTTCCCTGAGCTGGAACGCATGGAGGAGGATCCGGATCCTCCGGTTATCCCTTCGCTGGAGGCACATCCCGCTGGTTGTCGAGACGACAGGGGCTCGACGGCCCTACATTATATATGTCACTATTGGCCTGACTTTCCTTCGGCACCAATGGACCGGTGGCGAACCTGGTCATTGCCTCCGATTACAGCCGCTTCCCCCAACGCCCATCCGCAGCTCTCCTCTTGGAGGTGCACGGCAACCGCGGCCACAAGTCGCTGTTTGACAGCACCACTCCCCCCGGCCCAGCCGTCGATGCCTTTCTGCCCACCGCACAGCTCGACCCAACCCGCACCAAGGAGTTCCTGATGGCCTCTACTGGCACGATTCGTCACTTGTGGGCTCTCGAGGCGCCCGCAATCACGGTCCACAGAAGCGTGATCCAGTTGCTGGCTGACGGCGACATCACCATTCCTTCAGCCACCTTCGTCATCGAGCACCCAAGGCATGGGCTACTCGCCTTCGACACAGGGCTTGCGATCGACGCCGCGGGGGACCCGCACCACGCCTACGGCCAGATGGCAGATGTCTTCCCGATCGACTTCCCCGAGAGCAGGCGCCTTGACCGACAGCTCGCGGACTTGGGTTTTACGACGGGCGATGTCAAGCGGGTGGTCCTCTCCCACGGCCACTGGGATCACACCGGGGGTCTTGCCCACTTCCCCGACGCCGAGGGCTTCGTCGGCGCGGGCGAGCTTGACTACGTACACCGGCCGGGCCGGCAGGACGCCGCGATGTTCCGCACCTCCGACCTCGACGGAGGTCCCCAGACGTGGCACGCGGTCCCGGCTGGGGTCGACCACGACGTGTTCGGCGATGGCAGCGTCGTCGTACTGTCTCTGCCCGGACACACGGTCGGCACCCTGGGCCTGCAACTTCGGTTTCCCGATGGTCGCACGTTTGTCCTGACGGGAGACGCGGCCCACCTCCAGGAGGCTCTGGCACTTGACGCCGGGATGCCGTTCGACGTCGACCCTCGTATCAAGCGCACCTCGTATCAGCGGCTGCGCCTGCTTGCCAGCCAGCCCGACACGACCGTGTGGGTGAACCATGACCCACGTGACTGGGCGACCCACCGTGAGAATGGTGCTCTGGTGATCTGATCGCTGGACACCCTTGGCGACTTCCGGTCTGGCCAATCTGGTCCGCCATGACTTCACGAGGGTCGGCAGGATGATCACCATCGCCAACCAGCAGGATGCGTAGGGCTGACGAAAGGAAGCATGACCATGCCCTGGAACGCGACCGACCTTGAGCGGCTGGCCGACGCCGCCGTGCTGCACATCACGACATATCGCAAGGACGGCACGACGCGGCCCTTGACCCCGATCTGGGGCATTCGCGTGGGCGATGACCTCTACGTACGCTTGGCGTACGGGGCCGAGGGCGGGTGGTATCAGCGGGCAGTCCGCCGCGGCCGGGCCCGTGTGCGGGCCAACGGCATCGAGACGGACGTGGCACTGACAAGGGTCGAAGACCCGGCGGTGGTCGCGGCCGTGGGCCAGGCCTACAGGGCGAAGTACGCCGACGATCAAGGCTCACTGAAGACCATAGGAATACCTCGCTGCGGGCGACGCGAGCGACGAGAACCGGCTGCGGGGGCTCGTCGAGGAACACATCCTCACGCACAGCCCCGGCGGCGGCGTCATCCACGACGTCACGGACCTGCTCGCGACCTGGGCCGCAGCCCATCGTGGGCTGGCCGAGCTGACCCACCATGTCGTCGCGGAGGTGCACTCCGGTGTGCTGACGGCGGCACGGGTACGCGTGATTGCAATCCACCACGGCCCGTTCCTCGGCGTGGCGGCCACGGGCAACCGCCTCGAGGTGGACCAAGCCCTGTTCGCGCGCGTCGACGGTGGCCGGATCGTCGAGATGTGGGAGGTCGTCGACACCGGGTCCGGCCTGCGCCAGCTCGGCCTGCTCCCGGCGACCCAGCTGCTCGGACCTGACCCGCAGCCGAGCTGACCGCACGGCTCGGGACCTCCCACCCGCCTGGCCGGCCGCTGCTCAGCCTGGACGTCTTCCTCGCACCGCCGTCAGCGGGGCACCGTCGCGTCGGAGGGCACCGCGTCGGGGGAGCCCACACCCATCGCCGGAGAGCGATCCGAGGGCGAGGAACCGGTGGCGGCCAGCCGGATCAACCGGGTGCCGAGCAGCACGCACAACACACTCCACGGCACGAGGGACGCGAGGGCGAAGCCCATCCCCACCACGCGGACGTCGAGGGGACCACCATCAACACCCCCGCCGCGAGCGCCCACCAGAAGGTGGCGCTGCTGAACACCGGCGAACGGCGGATCAACGCCGCCAACAAGAGCAGGACAACCGCGCCGAGGAAGTAGTAGACGAGGAAGGCCGTGCCCTTCCACGAGGACAGCAGGGCCTCGCCCGCGGCCCGGTACGCGGATTGCAGGCTGGGGTCAGTGGTGCGGGCATCCGCGCGCGCCATCATCAACAGCTCCACGCCGGGGTTGGAGGCGCAGTACGCGGCGATCTGAACGATCCCGAGTACCACCGCGACGACGACTCCGGAACGGAAAGTCGGCCACAGGACCACCGCCAGGCCTAGGTAGACCAGCAGCACGAGGATGTTGTTCACGAGGAGCAGCACATCGAGGGAGACCAACCCGAGCACCGGGGACCGCTGCATCAACGCGAGGACGTCGGGCACGGTGTGCACCGGCGGCCACACGGCCATTACCACCACTTGGACCACGAGCAACCCCACCGAGCAGAACGCAGCCCAGGCTGCGAGGCGAAGCAGCCCCCGCCAATCGGCGTGGTGGTCAGCGATGTCCATGACCTTCTCCTCCCGACCACGGTACGCCTCTGCGATCGACACGACTTCAGCGAGCTGCGACCTATCGGCTGCCCGGCTCAGATCGCTGCCACACGGCTCCGCGGCAGCCGGCCCGGCGCACGTGGCATCGTTGACTACGTCCAGGGCGAAGGGGTGACCATGGCGCGGAGCGGGCGTCCGATGATCGCGCGGATCAGCGCGAACGACGCGGTGCTCCTGGCAACTGACCGAGGACCCGCGCCGATGCACCTGGGTGCTGTCGTGGTGCTGGAACGCGGCAGCGAGCTGGGCGTGGACACGGTCGCGGGCATCATCGGTGAGCGGATCCAGCACATGCCCCGTCTGACCCAGGTGTTGCGCCGGGCACCACTCGGTGGCGGAAGAGCGTTCTGGGTCGATCAGCCGGACTTCGACATCGATGACCATCTCTCGTTCCAGACCCTGTGCGTTGCGGGATCGGACAACTCCGCGGATGACTCAGGACTTCTCACCGAAGCCGCACGGCTGCTTGCGACGCCGTTGCGTCGGGATCGGCCGCTGTGGGCGGCCCGTTGGCTGACCGGATTGCCGGATGGAGACGCAGCGCTCGTAGTGGTGCTCCACCACGTGCTCGCCGACGGACTGGGAGGGCTGGCCGTGCTTGCCGGCTTGACGGATTCCCAGCATTCGGACGGCGGGCTTACGCGGCCGCCTCATTTGCCACCACCTCGACGTGTCGACCTCGTTCGCGAGGCGTGGGGGTCACGCTTGGCTGCGCTGCCCGAGGCCGCCGCCTGGGTGCGCAGGCTCGGCGGTGGAGCTCGGGAGCTCGGCGTCGGTGCTCAGCGTCCCCGCGCTGCACCAGCGACCTCCTTGAACCGTCGCACCGGTCCCCGGCGCCGACTGACAGCGACGAGCGTGGACCTGTCCCAGGTCGTTCCCGCCGCGCATCGGGTCGGCGGGACAGTGAACGATGTCGTCCTGGCGGCGGCCACCGGCGCGATGACCGAGTTCCTCGCGATCAGAGGCGAGCACCCTGGGGATCTGGTCGTGTCCGTGCCCGTCTCGGCACGGCGGACCGACGCGCATGGCGACCTCGGCAACGAGGTTGGGGTGCGCCCGCTGCGAGTTCCCACCATGAGTGACCCGAGGGAACGGCTTCGGCGCATCGTCGCACTCACCGCGGACCAACCGAAGGCCGGCAGAGGCTCGTCTGCAGTCCCGCTCGGCCTGGTCTTCCGCGGGCTGGCCGCGGCTGGCGTGTTCCAGCGCTTCGTGGATCACCAGCGGCTGGTCAACACCTTCCTCACCAACGTCCACGGTCCCTCGCGCGTCCTCCACTTCGCCGGCCGCCCGATCCGCGAGATCCTTCCCATGGGGCAGGTGAGCGGCAACATCGGGGTCGCGTTCGCGGTGCTCTCCTATGCGGGGCAACTTGCCGTCACGGTGCTGGTCGATCCCGATATCATCGACGACGCGGATCAGCGGCTGCTGACCACCATGCTGCGGCGGACGTTCGACGAACTCGTGGGTTGACGGTTCCGGCCTCGAGCTCTCCGCGCGAGCAGCTTGCTCGTGTGGGCTGCTTGATGTGCTCGGGACCAGCGGTGCGGACCGGACTCGGGAGAGGTGGTGCCAGGCGGCCAGGACACCGAGGACGAACGGGCCGCACCCCACGGGCCCCTGACCTGCGGCAGCCAAGGGGACGCCCTTCGCCACGCTGCGCTCGGCGCAAGGGCCCAGAATCCAATGGTTCGACGGCGCCAGCGTCCACAGCGAAAGAAGCCCGGCTTCGCCGGGCACTTTCGTTGTGGAGCCAACGGGACTCGAACCCGTAACCCCCTGCTTGCAAGGCCCTGCAAGTGGGGGCGGGATTCGAACTCCCGGCCCGTTGCCGCACGGCACGCGGACTGCCGTCGGCACAACCGTCATGGCAGCGGTTGGGTCCGGTGTCGGTGCTCATGGTCTACTCGCATTGAGCGCATGCGCTCCGCTGGGGTGTTCGTTAAGGGCAGCCGTGAAGCCGGTCATGAGGCTCGCGCACTGTGAGAGGAGCGGCCGGCGGGCGCCGGACCAGTCTGCTTACTGGACAGGCCCGGGGGCCGTGGCACGCCAAGAGCGCTCGGAGGGCGTCGCGGGCGGTTTCTCGGCGCCAGCGCGTCATCCGTTTGGCGAGCCCGCGTGGCAGGTGGTCGAGATCGGCGGCCGTGGTCCCGCTGGCAAGGGTGGCGAAGCCGACGACCAAGGCCAAGATCGACTGCCACAGGGCGACCGCGTCGTCCTCGCTGAGCCCGGACGCGACGAGATAGGGGAGCCCTTCGGGCTGGCCGGACTCCACGCGGCGGGTCGCCAGCGGCAGCATGTTCGGGTGTGCGATGAGCAGGTCGAGGTAGCGCAGGAACACCATCTCCATGATGTCCCGCCAGTCGGTGGGGATCGGCTCCTCGAAGACCATGCCCTCGCGCAGGACGGAGACGGCGCCGTCGAGGACGGCTTGCTTGTTGGGGACGTGGTGGTACAGGGACGCCGCTTCGACACCGAGGTCGGCGGCCAAGCGGCGCATGGTCAGGGCATCCAGGCCGTCGGCATCGACGATCGCCAACGCGCGTCGGAAGAGCAGGTCCCGGGTCACCGGGGCCCGCTCGGTCCCGGCAGTCGGTCGTATGCCGCGACCCCTCACCTTCGCTCTCTTGGTCACCACCCCTTGACCCTAACAAAGTTAGGTGGGAGACTCGAAGAGAACCTAACAAGGTTAGGGAGGCGAGTTCGATGTCATTTTTGACAGCCGAGTCGAATCACCCGGAGACTTCGGAGTGGACCTGGCGGCGGCTGTATCGGATCGGAGGCATCTCGGGCGGCGTCTATGCGCTGCTGGTCCTGGTGCCACTCGTCTTGGTCTTCACCGCACCGGTGCCGCCCCACCGGGGTGGGCCGCTACTGGCCTACATCGCCGAGCACCGAGCGGTCTACCTCGTCGAGCTCGTGTGCTTCGTCGGGCTCGCGGTCCCCGCGCTCGTGGTGTTCGCGGCACTCGCCCTGGCCCTGCGAGGCGTGGACCCGGTCATGGCGGCGCTCGGCGGCCTGGCCGGCATCGTGTCCGAGACGATCGCGCTGGCCCCGGGCAGCAGCCCACAGTCGCTGCACGGCGGCCTCGTCGTCCTGAGCACCCAGTACGCCGGCGCCGCAAACGACACCGAGCGGGCCGGCCTCGTCAGCGCCGCCGATGCGTTGATCGCCGCGACGAACGCCGTCTCCTGGGCGGGCATCCTCACCGCAGCGGCCATCCTCGTGCTCTCCCTGCTCATGCGTCGCGGCGGGTTCGGCACCGCGCTGACCGTCGTGGGCGTGGTCACCGGCGCGCTCGGCATCGTCTCCGAGGCGCTGCGCCCCGTCATGGGTGTCAGCTACCTGCTGTACGGGCTGCTCCTGCCGACCTGGTTCCTCTGGGTCGGCGTCAAGCTCCTCCACCTGGCCCGGGATTCACGACGAGCACCTGAAAGGACGGGACGGCGTACGCCCTCTTCGTCAGCGGCATGACGGAAGGGAAGAGGATATGGCACACGTTCGCGGAAGCATCGTCATCCACCGCCCGATCGAGGAGGTCTTCGACCTACTGGCCGACCAGACCAACGAGCCGCGCTACAACCCGGCCATGACCCACTCGGAGAAGGTCACCGACGGACCCATCGGTGTCGGCACCCGCTTCCACGCCACGATGCTCAGAGGCGGCAAGCCCCTCGCGATCGACATCGAGTACACCGGCTACGACCGGCCGCACCTGCTGGCCTCCCGCAGCACCATGGCGGGCAGCGTCGCGGTCGGTGAGGTCCGGTTGGCGTCCATCCCGGAGGGCACGCGGTTCCAGTGGGACTGGGACGTGTCGCTCGCTGGGCCGGCCCGCCTGCTCGGCCCCATCGTCGCGATCATCGGCCGACGCCAGGAACGCGCCATCTGGACCGGCCTGAAGGCCATGCTCGAGGACGGTGCCGCCGGAGGGGCCGCAGGGGAGTAGCGATTGGTGCTGAAGTCATCCAGTCGGGCGCACAAACGGGCCGGGCGAACCGACGCTCTCGGGTGTGACCTTCCAGCCAGCCGCGCTCCTTGTGCCTCGTCCGCGCAGGATGCTGGACAGGAGCCGGGCACCAGACCCGGCATCCGAAGGGCGGTGACCAACATCGTCGCGAGCTCTCCGATCCGAGCCCGCCCACGGCATACCGCGTCGGCTCGGACCCGATGGTGGGGGCCGGTCTTGGCCGGGGCGGCCGGCTTCTGGCTGGCCAACCTGCTCATCTCGTTGACGCCTGTCGCGGCCGACTACCGATCGGCCCTGTCCATCGCCTACGTCCCGATGCTGCTCGAGGCGGCCGCGGGCGGCCTGGTGGTTGCAGCCGCTGTGACGTTCGTGCTGGCGCGCTATCCGCGGCACGTCCCCGGCGATCGGCCGATGGTCAAGGCCTTGGCGCTCGCCCTGGCCGCCTTGGTCGTCCTCACCGTGGTGATCGAGGTGCCGGCGAAGCTGCGGGCCGGACTGCCCGACCTCGGCCGCTGGCTGTTCGTGGCGACCGTGTTCAACACCGTCCGCGTCCTCGCCCTCGGCGTGGCGATCGGCTGGGTCACCGGCGCGCACCGATGGGCACCGAGCTCTCGCCGCCTGTCACCGGAAGACGAAGCGCCATGACCGCAACGCCACAGCAATGGAGCCCGAACCGGGTGGCCCGGTGGGCCGGTGGTCTCTACCTCGCCTACATCCTCGCCAATATCCTGGCCAGCCGCTTGGGCCACATCGGCTTGAGCGACGCCACGACCCTGCGTGCGAGCATCCTCGACGACGAGGGCATGTTCCGGGTGGGCTTGGTGGCGGCGCTCGCCTCGGCCCTGCTCTTCGTCCTCACGGCCTGGGCTCTTTACGTCCTGCTCCGACCTGTCGACGGGACGCTGGCGCTGCTCCTGCTGGTCCTCAACGCCGTTGGCGTGGCGGTGCAGTGCGCGAGCTACCTGCCGCTGCTTTTCGTGCTCTCCCAGCACGGCGCCGGCACGGATCTACCGTCGCTGACGGAGCCGCAGCGGCAGGACCTCGCCCTGCTGTCCGTGACCGCCTCTCAAACCGGGTTCGCCACCGCCCAACTGTTCTTCTCCGCCTGGCTGTTCCCGCTCGGGTGGCTCGTGCTCCGCTCCGGGTTCCTGCCGCGCCTGCTCGGGTGGCTCCTGCTCCTCGACGGGGCAGGAGTCCTCGTATGGTTCGGGCAGGCGCTGCTGGTCCCGGAGCTACGGGCCATCAGCTACCCGTCGTGGGTGGTCGGCTTCCTTGCCGAGTTCGGCCTCGGGCTCTGGCTACTCGTGCGTGGGGTCAGGTATGCCGCACCCGTGCGTGGCGCGGATGAGCCGATCGGATGACGATCAGGTAAGGCAGCGGGGGATGACAACAGGAACCCAGCGACACCAAGCTGGGCGGTGCCTCCGATGGGCCCTGCTGCCGGTGGATGGGTTCGTCGCGGCAACCGCAGTCGGCGGCGGGGCCGCGCTCGCCGCCGGGCTCGAGGACGACCATCTCGGGCTGGACCTGCTGTCCGGCACGGCGTTCACCAGCTACCTGTGGCCCGGCGTCGCGCTTGCCCGTCTGTCCGAACCCACCCCGACCGAGAGGCTCTACCTCGCCGCAGCGGCCGCGATGGCGGGCCTCGGGTTGTTCGCGGTCCGACGGCACGGTCCGGTT
This sequence comes from Nostocoides sp., assembly GCF_037045025.1. Lineage (GTDB taxonomy): Bacteria > Actinomycetota > Actinomycetes > Actinomycetales > Dermatophilaceae > Nostocoides_A. The sequence continues at coordinate 112,752 of NZ_JBAOHM010000005.1, forward strand.
CGCTCCGGACCGCGGAACTCCCGGTCGTAGCCGCAGCTCGCTGGGTCAGGAGGTCGGCTCGCTGGGCCGGGTGAGCTCGGTTGCGATCTGCTCTGCCCAGGCGTCGATGGCGGCCCAGTCGCGGAAGTCTCCGGCGGGGAAGCTGTCGCGCGTGGCGGGCATGTGCCGGACGATCCGCTCACTGAGCCCGATCGGTGGGGCGTCGGGGTCGTAGGCACCGAAGAAGACCTTCTCCCCGCGCGGATGCAGCAGGGCGACGAGGTCGTCGAACTCCCGAGGGCGGGTGGTCTCGAGAACGTCGTTGCCCTTGGCGTCGACGAGGTCGGTGCCGATCGGTCCGCTGCTGAACAGCCACACCGGTTTGCTGGACAGCTCCGCGTGATGCTTCTTGGCGAAGCGAGTCGCCGGTTTGAGCCAGTGGAACATGTAGGCCGCCCCGCCGAGCACGACGGCGTCGTAGCCGCTGGTGTCCTTGACCTGCTCGACCGGCTGGGCCTGCGCGGGAACGCCGTGTTCGGTCAGGGTCGCGGCGACCCGCTGGGCGATGCCAGCAGTCGAGCCATGGCGGGTTGCGTAGGCCACGAGAACCTTCATGATGCCTCTCCTCTCGGGTGGTGCTTGAGGTGGTGTTCGCCGATTGCGACGAAGGCGCATCCCCAGGCCAGGCCGGCGATCCCGCCGAGGACGCCCAAGGACCCTTGGGCCTTGGGAAGCGCCAGCGAGGAGACGCCCAGGACGGCGGCGGCGACCCCGGCGCTCCAATCGGCAGCCGACCCCCGGACCGGGCGGCGACGACCGCCAGGGCCGCGATGGTGAGGGCGAGAGCGGCGAGCTCGGCAAGCCGGTCTCCGTGCGCGCACCGGCCAAGGAAGCATGAGGCCCCGCTGTCGCGGGCCGCAGCGGTCAGATGCACGGCATACGGAATGGCCGTGGCGATCGCGACCACGGTGAGGACGCCCAAGCTGGGACCGAGCTGTCCAGACTGGCGCGTCGGGGACGGCCGGGGGCGAAGCCACCACATCACGGCGCCCATCCCGGTCAGGAACAGCCCACCGGCGAGGGGCTCGACGCGGGCCCCGCCGAGTCCGGCCAGCGCCAGGGCCAGTGCCGCCACCACGGCCTGGACCGCACCGGTCGGGGGTGGCCGACGCCGGACCTGGCTGGCGAACCCGGCCACCATGACGGCCCCGAGGGCGCCGAACCCCACGTCCGTGACCGGTGTCGTCTCGACATAGCCGGCATCGGTGGCCCACAAGGAGAGCGTGAGCCCCGTGACGGCGGCGAAGAGCACCTCGATGGCAACGGCCCACACCCAACCCCAGACCACCCGCAGGGTATGCCGATCGCTTGCCGCCGTGGCGACCACCGAAACGCGCTCGGAGGGCCTACCCGGATGCGGCTGTGGCGTGCCCATGCGTGCCTCCCGATGGAGACTTCTGCCCGGCATGAGGGTCGCGGCGCCGTTGCTTTGGCTTCTCCACCGCGAACACGTGCCCGCGCACGGCACAACGTAACTCAACACCGTCAGCCTACTTCGCCCAGCCCGCCCGCACACCGGGAACCAGGCCAGCGTTGAGCGTCGCTTCTTGCCCTGAGGAGACCGCGTCCGTGGCGCGTGCGGACGCGACAGCCAACAACAGGGCCAGGGCGGCCAGCGCCACGGTTGGCCCGACGAGAACGCCGCTGACACCGACGACCTGGTCGATCAGCGGCAGCCCGGGCAGGACGAGCAGCCACGCCGCGACAGCGGCATACAAGGTTGCCGGGAAAAAGGCGGCGAGCCGAGACCGAAGCACCGGATGCCGATCCATGCGTGGGGAGCGGTGCGTCCGCCCGGCCATAGCGGCGATGGCGCAGCCAAGCAGTGGCGGACCGAAGCCACCACCGGCGAGCAGCAGGGCCACCGACAGCGCCAGCAGCTCCGCCCGCCAGCGGGGGGCGCTGTTGGCGGCGCGCCAGGCCCGGATCGTCAGGAGGGCGCTGACCACGATGGTGACCAGGCCAGCGGTGCGCAGGTCGGGGATGAGGACCAGGGCGGGTTCACCGCCCTCGATCCGGAAGAACGGGGAGCCGGGCCAGGACGGCACGACCACCCCGAAAGGCGCGATCGGGCCTTGGAGGATCTCTCCGATCCCGTGCTCGGTGCCGGCGAGTGCGGCGATCAGGCCGAAGACGCGGACGACCATTCGGGTTGCCGGGGCATCGACAGGGTGCGACATAATGAGGTCACTTCCTCGTGCGTTGCTTCGTGGTGTGTTCTGGGGCTCCGAGCAGGCGCAGCATGGCGGCTGCGGTGGCGGGCTCGAGGTCGCGCGTCGGGTCGCGGCGCAGCTGGTTGATCGCCTCGACGCCGACGGCTATGCAGAACCGCGCGGTCGTCTCAGGGTCCTCGACGTGCCAGGAGCCATCGACGTTGCCGCGGCGGATGAGGTCGAGCACCATGGGTGCGAAGACGCGCTCGTTGACCTCGATGACGAGGTCCAGTGGTTCGTCGACCCCAGTGGTCGGCGGCGGGGCCACGTCCGAGGCCGCGCGTGCGTCAGCGAACGCCAACGCGATGAGCTCCCGCACCTGCGCCGCTGGGGCGGTCGTCGTCAGCCGGGCCTGCACCGACTTCCGCTGCCCACGGGCCCACTGGGTCAACGCGGCCTCGTAGAGGGCCTCCTTGCTCGGGAACCGCTCATAGACAGTGCGCTTGGAGACCCGGCAGATCCGGGCCACGTCATCGACGGTGGCCCGGCGGTACCCGAACCGGACGACGAGCTCGAAGAACGTCGCGGTCATGGTTTCCGTTGATGCGGTAATGACGACCTCCGAGGATGCGCATCCAATCGCGTACCCTTCTAGGGTACTCCGGTACGTAGATGGTTTTCAAGTACCAAGGACGCATCATGTCCCTGGTGCCGGCCAGCTAGTAGTGCTCAAACGAGCGGAGTGCTTGGGGCGCATCGAAGAGGTCGTGATGACGGGGCGCCTGCCACCAGTTGTCGCGATCGTGCCATCGTTGATGCGCTACCCAGGCGCGGCAATGGCGGCTGCCGCCGAGCCCTCTTCGAGCTGTCTGTTGGCCATGAGAAACCCCTGGTGGCCAAGTCGGGATCCCCGGTTGTGGCCAAGGGGAATCCCACGCTCCTCGTTCTTCGCATCGCTTGGTCAAGGGCCGCGAGCTCCGCCAGCCGGGGACCCATCCCTGTTGCTGCAGCCAGATGCTCAAGGTCGGCCCGTGCGGCCGCGTGGGCTGCGACGGTCCGCTCGCGTCCCGCCATCACCATCCGGAATGCCTCGGGGAAGTCGAGGGAGTACTGCAGGTAGGTGTCACCCCAGGAGCGCAGTCGCGCGAGGGACGGAAGCTGCGCTGACTCCCAGATCCCGAAGACGATCTGGAAGCGCTCGACCAGACTGGAGTAGGCCAGCACCGCCGCCGCCCAGAACATGTCGTCCTTGGAGGCGATGTAGCGGTACAGGGTGCGCCGCTGGCACCTGCAGGCAACAGCGAGTCTCCTCCATCGTCGGCGCCTCGAAGCCCCGATGAGCGAAGACTTTGGTTGCCGTGTTCAGGAAGGCGTTGCGCCGTGCCTTGTCCCGACGGTCCATCGCTGAAGCCGGGCTATGACTCATACTGTGCATTCCATGTAACACTCTGTGACACGTCAAGAGGCCCAATGCTGCATGGCATGACGCTGACCGCCTCGCCTGCGCCCATCGGTCCGCTCTCTCCATCGCCTACGCTTGCTGGGCCGTACCGCGAAAGCCGGCCCTGAACGCATGCGCCATCACGTTCGCCGACCGCATGCCAGCAGCCGAGCCCTCCGAGCCCACTCATAGCCGCAAGCGCTACCTACTCAAGCAATCCCCGGAAGTCAAGCACGGAATGAGTCTGATGCGTCACATTCATCTGCCTGCAAACCTGGCGGACGCCCATACTGAAGATGGGTCTGAGGGCAGATCAGAAGGTCGCTCAGGGGCCCAGGGAATGGGGCGTGACATGGCCTCTCGTGCGGACCGGTCGACTGTCGTAGGCATCGGACGGGTGGACGGTGGGATCCATCCGGCCCGGGGTTGGTGGGCCTGGTGGGCGTCGCCGTGGCCTTGAGCCAGCGGCCTCGAGTCCCTGGCCTTGAACCCTTGGCCTTGAACCCTTGGCCTTGAACCAGGTGATGTTCTGACTCGTCGTGAGCCGCGCTCTCCTCGTGATGCCAATGCAGAGCTGGCCTTTAGGTCACGTCAGTGTGGCCAGGACAGCAGCACATTCACCCAGAGCCAGGCGCAGGGACGGCCCTTCGCCCGGTGGCCACAAAGACCGTATCGATGACATCAAGGAGTGCGCATGACCGACGCGATCATCGCGGCAGCACCAGCGGCAGTGGGCACGGAGCTGAGAAACACGGCCCGGACCACGGGGGCCTTTTATCTTGCGTTCTTCGTCGCAGGGATCCTCGGGACCTTCGTCGTCCGCGGACAGCTGTTCGTGGACGGCGATCCCGCGGCCACCTTATCCAACCTCACCGGGCACGAGGGGCTGGTGCGACTCGGCATCGCCCTCGAGCTCGCCATCGTCCTGGCCCAGGCTCTGACGGCACTCTGCTTCTATCGCCTGTATCGCGGCGTCGACCGTGTCGCTGCGGGCGCGCTGGTGCTGTTCGGGATGGCCGGCGCGACGGCCATCCTCCGCAGCGCGGCGCTGCTCGCCACCGCGCACCAGGTGGCCACCGACACCTCCCTGGCCACCGGTATCGGCGCGGCCGCGACGGTTCAACTGCTCTACGTCACGAGCGGTCACCTCTGGGGGGTCGCTGCGGTCTTCTTCGGACTCTGGCTCATCCCCATGGGGTGGCTGGTCCTGCGTTCTCGCTGGCAGCCGAAGGCGCTCGGGTGGACCCTCGTCTTGGCCGGGGTCGGATACCTCCTCAGTGCGTTCACGGCATACCTGCTGCCGGGCACCGACCTGGTCAGCCAGCTCATCACGCTGCCATCCATCGTCGGCGAGGTGTGGATCATGGGCTACCTGCTCACCGTCGGCATCGGACACCGATATGAGCGCTGAACCAGCAGCCCATCCAGGCGTCATCGCATCGCCAGCCGAGCTGTCCTGGGCCAGGCTGTACCGCATCTGCACCGATGAGGCGGGAGGACTTCGGCCGGGCCCTCGCCGTGCTCGGGATCGTCACCGGCGCGCTGGGCATCCTCAGCGAGACATTCAGGACGCTGATCGGGCCGGCCTATCTGCTCTAGGGCTGCTGTTGCCGCTGCGGTTCGCGCTGGTGCGGCACCGGCTGTTCGCGCTTGGCCGTAGCGGCACGCCCCGCATTCTGGGCGGGGCCGGCTCGGCAGATCAAGGCAGTTCGTCATGAACCCGACCCGCAGGATCTCCATCATCGCCGGGACGCTGTTCATCATCGCCACCGCCGCTACTCTCGTCGCCGATCGTGTGGCGCCCGAGTTGACCGGAACCGACTACCTGACCCGGGTGGCTGCACGCCCCGGCACGATGGCCACCGCGCTCCTGTTGCGACTGCTCGCCGCGGGGTGCAGTCTCGGCATCGCCATCGCGCTGTATGCCGTGTTGCGCCGCACCCATCCGACACTCGCCTTGGGTGCGGTCGTCTTCAGGTCAATCGAAGCGGTGTTCTACATCGTCGGTGCCGTGAGCCTGATGACGGTGCTCAGCATCGCCACCGCCCACCCCGGATCGGCCGGTGGACAGTCCGCCTGGCAGGCCGTCAGTGACACCCTGGTCTCCGTTCACGATCGCGCCGGCATCGCAGCGGTCAGCGCCTTCGTCGCCGGTGGGCTCATGTACTACATCGCCTTCTACCGGACCCGGCTCGTCCCGCGATGGCTCTCGGGGTGGGGCATCGCCGCGCTGCCCTTGATGGCCATCGCCTGCTGCCTGGCCCTATATGCCGACGCGCCGGTGACGAGTTACGTGCCGCTCGCCCTACCGATCGGCATCCAGGAGATCGTCTTCGGTATCTGGCTGCTCGCCAAGGGCTTCGACGCGGTCGAGCCCATCCAACCCAGATCGGCCGAGACCTCGGCCAACCAGGGGGTCACCAGCCGTCCAGTGCCGGCCGCTAAACCCGAGAACGGCCCAGCCCGCTCAGGCACCGGCCGCCAGCGACCCGCTGCCCCCACCCGTGAGTGAGGAACCCGCCATGTCGACACACGTCCCGTCGCAATCCGCCCTCAAGCCGTATCGAGGACACGCAATCGCCGCAGGAGTGCTGCTCATCGCCTGCACGGTCATCAGCATCCTGAGCGCCGCACCCCTGGGCTCAACCCTGGACAACGGCAACTACCTCGCCCAGTTGCCGTCCCGTCAGAGCGGTGTGCTCCTGACCGCCCTCTTGGAGTTCTTGTGGGCAGCTACAGGCGCCGGGATCGCCGTCGCGTTATATCCGGTCCTGCGAAGTCACAACCGCGGGCTTGCCCTGGGAGCTGTCGCCGGAAGGCTGGTCGAGGGCGTGTTCGTGATGGTCGCCTCCCTCGGCCTGCTCGCGGCGTTGACCCTGAGTCAGGATGCCCAGACGGCACGTGCCCTCGCGCCAGCGGCCCAGGCCGCCGCAGACTCGATGCTGGCCATGCGCCACTGGGCGCTCGGGTTCCTCGGCCTGCTCGCGTTTCTCACCGGGGCACTCCTGTACTACCTCGTACTGTTCCGGGCGCGACTGTTGCCGCGTTGGCTCTCGGGATGGGGCATCGCAGCAGTAGCCCTGTCCTATATCGCCACCATCTACGCCGGCTACACCCAGGCCTTCGGGTTCTCCACGGTCAACACGTTGCTCAACATCCCGATCCTGGTGCAGGAGATGGTGATGGCGGTGTGGTTGATCGCCAAGGGGTTCACCCCGCCGCGTGCATTGGAACCCGAGCTTCTCGAAGCCGTGGCCACCGGTCCGGCGGATGGCCGATCGCCAGTGACAATCGCGGCGGCAGGCACCACCTCCACTCCGGTCGCTGTCGCGTCCGGCCAGCCCCCAATCCCGCACCACTGAACGGAGCACATCATGTCAACTGTCCTCCCATCGGCGGCCATGGAATCCACCGGGACCGATCCTCCGGCACCGCCGTCCACGGCATACCCGCTGCAACTCGACGCAACCTTGGATGAGCCGCTGTCCAGGTGGCTGTGGCTCGTCAAGTGGCTGCTGCTGATCCCACACTGCCTGGTGCTGCTCGTGCTCTACGTCGGCTACCTGGTCGTCACGGTGATCGCGTTCGTGGCCATCCTGACGACCGGGCGGTATCCGCGCTGGGCGTTCGACTACACCGGCGGCGTGCTGCGCTGGTCGTGGCGTGTGCAGTACTACGGTTACAGCGCTCTGGCCACCGACCGCTATCCGCCATTCACGCTCGCCGACGTGCCGGACTATCCGGCCCGGCTGACCATCTCCTATCCCGAACACCCTTCGCGTGGAAAGGCTTTGGTGCAATGGTGGCTGTTGCCGATACCGCACTTCCTCATCCTCGCCATCCTGCTCGGATCCCAGCCCTCTACCGGTGACGGCGGCTGGGAACAGGGCACCAGCGTGCCGGGACTGATCGGCCTGTTGGCGTTCTTCGCCGGTATCGCCCTGCTGTTCACGGCGTCCTACCCCCGCGGCCTGTGGCGTTTCGTCGTCGGCCTCAACGGGTGGGTGTTCCGGGTGATCGCCTACGCCAGCCTGCTGACGGACCGTTATCCACCATTCCGGCTCGATCAGGGTGGCAGAGAACGTGAGAACGGTATCGAACCCCCCGGCTGATCCAAGCCCACGGGCTCGGCGCCACGAAGCGATCACGGCAGCCTCGGCGCTCCCGCGCAGGATCTTCGCCCGGGTGACCCTGGCGGGGCAACGGCTTCTGGCTGGCGAACCTGGCGATCTCGCTGACCCCCCTCGCGACGGCCTACCGAGCCGTCCGGGGCATCTCCTACGTGCCCATGCTCTTCGAGGCACTCGCCGGCGGACTCCTCATCCCCCCGACACCGAAAGGCCAGATGCCCCATGACTCGCCGTCGCCTACTCCCCGAAGGCTTCTTCGGGCCTGTCGAGTATGCCGCTCGCACCCCTTACCGACGTCCGCCCCGCTTCTATCGACGGCTCCAGTCGATCGCGCCGTTCTTCAGGAAGCTCGGCATGACCCCCGGTTACGTTGTCGAGCTCGAAGTGCCCGGCCGTCGCACGGGTCAGCCACGTAGGACCCTGCTGGTCCGGACCGATATCCAGGGCGAGCACTACCTGGTGTCCTTGGCCGGCGAGTCCGAGTGGGTCCGCAACGTCCGCGCGGCCGATGGGCAGGTCATGCTCACCAGCGACCAGCGTCGGTATGCCGCGCACCTGGCCGAGGTGCCCGTCGCGCAGCGCGCCGAGATTATCTACGCGTATGTGCATCGACCCAGCCCGCGCGGACGACCCATGGTCCGCACCGCAGAGGCTCGTCACTACTTCGGCATCGAACCCGACGCGACCGTGGAGGAGATCGCGGCGATCGCCGTCAACTATCCCGTGTTCCGGATCGAGCCCGGACTCGCCGCCACGGAGGCGCAGCGATGAACCGGATCCACGACCTGACACACGCAAAGACCTTCGGCACGGGCGTGGCGCTCATTGTGTTCCCGACGATCTGGGTGTTCGCCTTCGCAGTCCACCCGGACCTGCTGCATCCCCAGCTGCTCACGCCCGAGGAGCTTATCCGCAGGGCCCAAGGGAACGGGATGCTTCAGTTCGCCCACGTCCTGGTCACGCTCAACACGGCCCTGATGATCGTCGTCGCCCTGCACTTCATGCACCTGCTCGAGCACACTCCATCCGCACCGATCGGCTTCATCGGTGGCGGCCTGGCCATGGTGGGCGCATGCCTGTTGGCAGCCGACAAGGGCGCGATGTGCCTGACGATGAGCGCTCTAGACCGAAGTTGCGAGTGGTTTGAGGGCTGATCCCCGTTTTGACCTGCAGTGATGCGGCTTCTAACCCCTCGGTGTGTCGTCACTAAAGTGGATCGATCGATCCGGCACGGTGTGATATTTTGGCGGTATGGCGAAACGTGGTGGAGCGGTTCATGTGACCACGCACCGTCGTCACTATGTTGGTAAGGACGGGGTGGCCCGGGACTACGAGACCCACCTGTTGCGGCGTTCCTGGCGGGAGAACGGCAAGGTACGCAACGAGACGGTCGCGAACCTCTCCCACCTGCCGGCCGAGCTGATCGAGGTGATCCGGGCCCGCCTGGCCGGGCAGGCGTTCATCCCGGCCGACCAGGCCGCCACCATCACCCGCTCCCTGCCGCACGGGCATGTGGCCGCGGTGTGGGCCCAAGCCCGGGCCCTGGGCCTACCCGGGCTACTCGGGCCGCCCGGGCGGGCCCGGGACCTGGCGATGGGGCTGATCATCGCCCGAGTGCTGGCACCCGGCTCGAAGCTGGCGACCATCTCCTGGTGGGCCGACACCACCCTGGGCGTCGACCTCGACCTGGCCGGTGCCTCCACCGACGAGGTCTACGCGGCGATGGACTGGCTACTCGGGCGCCAGGACGCGATCGAGAAGCAGCTGGCCCGGCGCCACCTGGCCGCCGACGCCAACCCCGCCCGGATGGCGCTGTTCGACCTATCGTCCTCGTGGATGGAAGGCAGCCACTGCCCACTGGCCCGGCGCGGCTACTCCCGCGACGGGAAGAAGAACCGCACCCAGATCGAGTACGGGCTGCTGACCGACCCGGCCGGTCGCCCGGTCGCGATCCGGGTCTTCCCCGGCAACACCGCCGACCCCACCGCGTTCATCGAGGCCGTCACCCTGGTGCGGGACACCTTCAAACTCACCGAGATGGTCATGGTCGGCGACCGCGGCATGATCACCACCGCCCGGATCACCGCGATCCGCCACACCAACACCGACCCGGCCACCCGAGCCGACCTCGGCTGGATCACCGCGCTGCGCGCCCCCGCGATCAAAACCCTTGCCGCCGAGGGCGGCCCGCTTCAACCAACCCTGTTCGATGAACACAACCTGGCCGAAATCAGCCACCCCGACTACCCCGGGGAACGGCTGATCGCCTGCCGCAACCCGTTCCTGGCCACCGAACGCGCCCGCAAACGCGAGGACCTGCTCACCGCCACCGAAACCGCCCTGGCCCCCACCCAGCGAGCAGTGGCCGAGGGCCGGCTAGCCGGCGCCGACACGATCGGCCTGCGGGTCGGCAAACTCCTCAACAAATACCCGATGGCCAAACACTTCGACCTGACCATCACCGACACCACCGTGGTGATCACCCGCAAAACCAGCCAGATCGCCGCCGAAGCCGCCCTCGACGGCATCTACGTGCTACGCACCCCAACGCCCGCCGAGACCCTCACCCCCGCCAGCATCGTCCAGGCCTACAAAAACCTCGCCCACGTCGAACGCGACTTCCGCAGCATCAAAGCCACCGACCTCGACCTGCGCCCGATCTACCACCGCCTCGAAGACCGCGTCCGCGCCCACGTCCTGATTGTGATGCTCGCCGCCTACCTGACCTGGCACCTACGCGCCACCCTAGCCCCCCTGACCTACACCGACGAACACCCGCCAACACCCGCCGACCCGGTCGCCCCCGCCCACCGCTCCCCAGCCGCGGACCGCAAAGCCTCCCGACACACCGACGACCACGACCAGCCCGTGCGGTCCTTCCCGGCCCTGCTCAAACACCTCGCCACCCTGACCCGCAACGACCTGCGCTACGGCACCGACCACACCACACCCCTCGTGCCCACCCTGGCCGAACCCACCCCCCACCCAACGCCACACCTTCGCCCTCCTAAACGCCCCCATCCCCCTAACCATCAACGGCAAGTAGACAGAACCACCAACACCCAAACCAGCGAACCCCCTGCCCAGCAGGGGGTTCGCCACGTCAACCAGCCGTAACTTCGGTCTAGACACCCTGCCCGCTCACAGCTTCGAGCAGATGATGCCGGGCCTGGTGGCGACCTTCTCGTTCAAGGGTTGGATGGCGCTGGTCTGGGGCATGGTGCTGGGACCGCTCGGGGTGCTCCTCCGGACGGTCGGCCTCTGGAGGACCGGAGCACTTCCGCGCTGGCAGGTGGGACTCCTGGCGGTCAGCCTGCTGTTCGTCAGCTTCCCGGACGGCGCCGAGATCATCAATCTCCTGGCCGCCTTCGCCCTGGCTGTGGCCTTGGTTCCCCACGGCTTGTCACTGATCACCACGTCCCGGCCCCACCGCGGTCACGTCGTGGCCGCGAGGGTCGTCTGATGTGTCCCGTCGACGAGGTGAGGAGATCGCAATGACGAGCATCCATACAGTTGCACCGCAGGCCACGATTCCGGAGACGACCAGCTCGTGGCGAACGGGCGGCATGGCCGCCTTGGCTGGAGCGGCGACGAATCTCACTGGCCCGGCCGTGTTCATCGCCATGCTGCTGCCGAAAGGCCTGGGCGGCACCGAAGCCGCTCCCGGCAAGGCGGTGGGACTCCTTTCCGACAACCACGCCGCTATGCGCGCGTGGTACATCATCATCTACCTGGTCTTCGGCGCCTGCCTCGTCGTCCTGTCGCTTTCGCTCTCGGAGCGCCTCAAGTCTCGATCCTCCCTGGTTCACGCCGCGACCACCGCGGGTCTGATCTATGCGGTGCTGGTCATCGTCATCGGCACCCTGCAGATCACCGACCTGGACACGGTGGTCAGGCTCCACAGTCATGACCCGGCACAAGCCGCCACGGTCTACACCACGCTCACCTCCATCGAAACCGGCCTGGGTGCCGGAGGCGGCGAGACGATGACGTTCTCGCTGTGGGTGCTGGTGCTCAGCTGGGCGGCGCTGCGTGCCCGGGAACTCCCCCGGTTGCTCAACTACCTGGGCTTGCTGCTTGGTGCCGTAGGCATCTTCTCGGTGCTTCTGAACTCACTGCCGCTGATGTCGGTCAATGGTGTCGGCCTCATTGCCTGGCTGCTGTGGCTCGGCATCGCCATGCTGCGCGAGGGCCGGCGGGCGGCCTTGCGCAGCGACCGTAACGGCCGACCGACCCCCCGGTACCGGTGAAGTGACGGCATACGCAAGATCACCCCATCGGATCGATTCCGATGGCGTGGAAACGGAGTTGATCGACATGACCACCATGCAGGCGACACGCAGAGTACCAACCGTCCGGACCTGCCGGGACGACCCGGTCGACGTCAAGGTCATGCTGAGCGGCCTGTGGACAGCGATGCTGTTCGTCTTCGCTTACATCGACATCTTCGCCTACCTGCGCGCGGATGTCCTGCACGCCGCCATGGCCGGGAAGGTGGCGACCACGGGGTTCACCGTCAACCAGGCCTTTCTCGTTCTCACTCTGGTCTACATCCTCGCGCCGGCGCTCATGGTGCCCCTGTCCCTGACGCTCAGAGCCAGGGTCAACCGGGTTGTCCAACTCGTCGTGAGCGTCGCGTACATCAGCAGCATCATCGCGGCCGCCGTCGGCGAGTCGTGGGCGTACTACATCGTCGGCAGCGTCGTTGAGGTACTGCTGCTCGCTGCGATCTTCCGGATCGCATGGCGGTGGCCGTCGGCCCCCGTCCGCCACGACGACGCGACGCAGTCGACATAAGCACCACCCCCGCAGACCGGGGCCCGCACAGTGGCCGTGTCAGTGCGTGGGCTGGGCAAGTCCCATGCCCGGGGCCACGGTGCGGCGACGTCTCCCTCACCGTGGCCCCGGGCGAGGTCGTGGGCCCCTCTGGGCCCAACGGCGCCGGGCACGCCACGACGGTGGAGTGTCTGCGGGGACTATGACGGGCGATCACGGTGAGGGTGCAGGTGCTCGGCCTGAATCCATGAACGGAGGTGGACCTGCTGCGCCGCCGGATCGGCAGCGAGCTGCAGGACTCCTTGTTGCCTTCCCGGTTGCGGCCGGCTGAGGCGTTACGCCTTCTCGCTGCGGTGGCCGACTGCCGCGTCGACATCGCCCGCCACTCTTGGCCAGTGGGGACGGGCGGCCAAGCGGGGCACCGCGTTCGGCAACCTGTCCGGGCGCCGGCGGCAGCGCCTGTTTGTGGCTCTGGCGCTGCTCCACCAGGCCGAGCTGGTCTTCCTCGGCGAGATAACGACGGGGCTGGAACCATCCGCCCGCCGGGTGACCCGGCGGCTGAGGGAGCAAGTGCGCGAGCTGGGCGCGACGATCGTGCTGGTCACGCACTTCATGGCGGATGCCGGTGGCTGGGATTTCCTCGCGCCCGTGGCGCTCGGCGGCATCGGCATCCTCGGCTGGGTCATTGCCGCGTGGCGACTCCGCCGGGACTGAGGACCCTCGCCGGGCCGGACCGACGCCAGGAGGGCGCCTCTGCGGCGTTCGTGTCGACCCCGGCCGGGCTGAGCCCGATGGCCAGAAAGGAGCCACGAGGGCCGTGACCATCCTGTGGATCTCACCGACCGATCGCGCCATGCTGGCGATGGGTGCCCGCGGTGGCGTGCCCGAACAAATCGGTGTCCTGCTCTTCCTCGTCGAGCCCGCCGAGTCTCTCGACCTGGCCCGCTTGAGGGCCGTGTTGGAGGAGCGGACACGATCCGTCCCGCTTTTGAGACGCAAACTCGTGCGAGTGCCGCCGGGCTGCGGTGGCCCGATCTGGGTCGACGACCCCGACTTCGACATCCGTCGTCATGTCCGTGAGGTCGTGGTCCCCGACGACGCCCACGATCAGCACCTCTATGACGTCGCGCTGGCTGCGGTCATGTCCCCCGTTGCCTTGGAGCGCGCCTCTTTGGGCAGCGGTCCTCCTGACCGGGATGCGCGGGAGGCGAGCAGGCCTGGTCATCGTCATGCACCACGTCGTCACCGATGGATTGGGGGGCCTGGCCCTGCTGGCCGCGTTGCTCGACCCCGGAGCTCCGGCGGGCGAGCAGCCGGTGCCTGTGCCGGCCCCCGGGCGCCGTGCCCTGGTCGCGCAGGCATCGCCAGCCGGCTAATTCAGGCCCTCGTCTTCGGGTACCTCACGTTCGGCGGAGCCCGGTTGCCTCATTCTGGGCTGCGACGTAGGTAGCCAACGACTTCGCGCCGACGATGAGAGCACGGGCCGCGATCGAGGGAAGCCGCCTCGCGGGGGTCAAGAGTGAGGCTCCAGGGTGCCGAGTTGCGCTCTTGAACTTTCCCCCACGCTTCCCCCACGGGGACCCGGGGAAGCCAGGTCGCCTCTAGCGACGCGTCGAGTCACGGCTGTGACCTGCGAAAACGTGGTGGAGCCAACGAGACTCGAACTCGCAACCCCCTGCTTGCAAAGCAGGTGCGCTACCAATTGCGCCATGGCCCCCAGACGCCGGTCGCCCGGCGTCATGACCTCAGCTGGCGGACGTGCCGCCCGAGACCGCGGCGACATTGGAGGTGTCCTGGGCCGACGACGCCGGCTTGCCGGTGGCCTCCGCCCACAGATCCTTGTCGGCCTGGGACTTGTCGATGTTCTTCTTGACGATGCTCGCGCCGATCGCGGCACCGAGAACGAGCAGCCACTTCTTCATGGATTTTCCTCCCGGGCGAGGTGGTCCGACGCCCAGCGGTGTGCTCGGCATACGGGTTGATGCTGGTGGGCCTAACAGGACTTGAACCTGTGACCTCTTCCTTATCAGGGAAGCGCTCTAACCGTCTGAGCTATAGGCCCCAGCAGCGCGAGGCGCGCCGCACGAGGCTACCTCACCCGCGGTGCACCACACAAAACCGATTCGCCCCGCGGCCGCAGGTCACTCGTCGGTGAGCGTGGTCTGCAGGCCGCCGACGAGCGAGGCGCAGATGTTGTAGAGGAAGGCGCCGAGGGTGGCCAGCGCGGTGAGCAGCAGCACGTTGATCACGCCGATGACCACCGACAACGAGACGACTCGCCCGAAGCCGACGAAGTCGAGCAGGTCGAACTTGGTCTCGTTGTCGCCGATGATCTTGTTGACCATCGTGTTGATCTGGTCATAGACGCCCATGCCCGACAGCAGCATCCACAGCACGGTGATCATGACGACGATCGCGACGCCGAGACCGACCGAGACGAGGAAGGACACCTTCATCGCCGACCACGGGTCGACGCGCGAGACCGTCAGCCGCACGCGGCGCGGGCCGGGCCGGGGAGCGGGATCGGCGGTCGTGGTCACGGTGACGGCTGAGCTGGGCGTGGGCCGCGTCGGAGCGGTCGGCGAGTCGACCTCGCTCACACTCACTGCTCACCTCCGGTGCTGTCGTCGGGTGATTCGGGGCCGGCTGGTTGGTCGCCCGCCTCAGACGGTACCCCGTCGGCGCCCAATTCCCCAGCGGGCTCGGGCGGTGCGCCGTTCGTAGCGGCGCCAGCCGGCGCTTGCTCCGCCGGTCCGCCGTCATCGGTGTCGCCCCCCTCTGCCTCTGGATCGGAGCTGCTTTCGCTGCGGGCCACGGCCACGATGGCGTCTCCTGCGCGCGGCGCGGCGAAGTTGACGCCCATCGTGTTGCGCCCGGTCAGACGCACCTCGTCGACCCGCGAACGGACGATGTTGCCCTTCTCCATCACGACGAGCACCTCGTCGTCGGGGGCAACCGTTAGCGCCCCGACCAGGTCGCCGCCGCGCTCGCTGAACTTCGCGACCGCGACGCCATAGATCCCGCGTCCCTTGCGCGTCCACTCCGAGGCCTTCGATCGTTTGGCTAGCCCGGACTCGAAGACCACGAACACGTCCGGATCGCTACCGGCGGGGATGACGCTCATCGCGAGCAGCCAGTCACCCGGGCGGAATTTCATGCCGGTCACACCGGACGTGGGCCGGCCCATGGGACGCAGCTGGGTGTCGTCGGCCGCGAATCGCGCCGACTGGCCCTTGCGGGAGACGAGCAGCAGGTCATCCACATTGGCAACCAGCTCGGCACCGACCAACTCGTCGTCCTCGCGCAGGTTGATGGCGATGACGCCACCGCTGCGCGGCGAGTCGTATTCGGCGAGCCGGGTCTTCTTGACCAGGCCAGTCTTGGTCGCCAACACCAGATAGGGCGCCGCTTCGTAGTCGCGGATCGCCAGCACCTCGGCGATCGTCTCCTCCGGCTGGAAGGCGAGCAGATTGGCGACGTGCTGGCCCTTGCCGTCGCGGGCGCTGTCGGGCAGCTCGTAGGCCTTGGCCCGGTAGACGCGGCCGAGGTTGGTGAAGAACAGCAACCAGTGATGCGAGGTCGTGGTGAAGAAGTGCGAGACGACGTCCTCGCCGCGCAGCTGCGCGCCCCGCACGCCCTTGCCGCCACGCCGTTGGGAGCGGTATTCCGCCACCCGGGTGCGTTTGGCATAGCCGCCGCGGGTGATCGTGACAACGACATCCTCCTCGGGGATGAGGTCTTCCATCCGCATGTCCCCGTCGAAGGGCACAATCGTCGTGCGCCGCTCGTCGCCGAACTTCTTGACGATCTCGCCGAGTTCCTCGCTGATGATCGTGCGCTGCCGCCCGGGGCTGGCGAGGATGTCCTGGTAGTCGAGGATCTCGGCCTCGATCTCGTCGTGCTGCTCGATGATCTTTTGCCGCTCCAGGGCGGCCAGGCGCCGCAACGGCATCTCGAGGATCGCCTCGGCCTGAGCCTCATCGATCTCGAGCATCGCCATCAGCCCGGTGCGGGCGTCCTCCACCGTGCGCGAGGCCCGGATGAGGGCGATGACCTCATCCAGCCGGTCGAGTGCTTTCAGAAGTCCACGCAAGATGTGGATGCGTTCCTCGGCCTTGCGCAGCCGGTATGCCGTGCGCCGGACGATGACATCGACCTGGTGGTCGACCCAGTGCCGGATGAACGCGTCGATCGGCAAGGTGCGCGGCACGCCGTCGACAAGCGCCAGCATGTTGGCGCCGAAGGTCGTCTGCAGTGGGGTGTGTTTGTAGAGGTTGTTGAGGACGACCTTGGCGATCGCATCCCGTTTGAGCACGATCACGAGCCGCTGACCCGTGCGCCCGGAGGTCTCGTCGCGGATGTCGGCGATCCCCTGCAGCCGCCCGTCCTTGACCTGTTCGGCGATCTTGTGGGCGAGCGAGTCGGGGTTGACCTGATAGGGCAACTCGGTGACCACGAGGCAGGTGCGGTTTTGAATCTCGGCAACCTCGACGACGGCCCGCATCGAGATCAGGCCGCGGCCGGTGCGATAGGCCTCCTCGATTCCCTTGCGGCCCATGATCAGCGCGCCGGTCGGGAAGTCCGGGCCGGAGATGCGCGCCATCACCGCGACGAGCGCCTCCTCCCGGGATGCCTCGGGGTTGGCCAGCATCCACAGCGCCGCGTCGGCGACCTCACGAAGGTTGTGCGGCGGGATCTGGGTGGCCATGCCAACGGCGATCCCGGCAGAGCCGTTGACCAACAGGTTCGGGAACCGGGCCGGCAACACCTCCGGCTCGGACTCCTTGCCGTCGTAGTTGGGCCGGAAGTCGACGGTCTCCTGGTCGATGTCACGGACCATCTCGACCGACAACGGCGCCAGCCGGCACTCGGTGTAGCGGGCGGCCGCCGCCGGGTCGTCCCCGGGAGAGCCGAAGTTGCCCTGCCCCGACACCAGCGGATAGCGCAGCGACCAGTCCTGCACCAACCGCACCAGCGCGTCATAGATCGCGCTGTCCCCGTGCGGGTGGTATTTGCCCATGACGTCGCCGACGACCCGCGAGCACTTGTTGAACCCGCGATCGGGCCGGTAGCCGCCGTCCCACATCGCATAAAGCACCCGTCGGTGCACCGGCTTGAGCCCATCCCGCACATCCGGCAGTGCCCGCGAGACGATCACCGACATCGCATACTCGATGTACGAGCGCTGCATCTCGGCATTCAGGTCGATCGGCTCGATGGCGTCGGCGCCCTCGGGCGGAAGTTCAGTCATGGGATGTCCTTGCGACAGAAAGCGAAACGGTCAATGAACTCACGCGAAGCGGCGGCCGGTGCGGCGACCGTGGCTGGGTCTGGCGGGAAGCGAGAAGTGCGCGCAGCGCGCGAAGCGCGGATGGATCTCGGCCGCCGCAATGGGCGGCGCGAAGCGCAAGGTGCGAGGCGGCATACGGCTCAAATGTCCAAGAACCGCACATCACGCGCGTTGCGCTGGATGAAGCTGCGCCGAGAGTCGACGTCCTCCCCCATGAGGATCGAGAAGATCTCGTCGGCGGCCGCGGCGTTCTGCAGCGTGACCTGCAGCAGGGTGCGGTGCGCGGGATCCATCGTCGTCTCCCACAGCTCGGAATAGTCCATCTCGCCGAGACCCTTGTAGCGCTGGATCGGGTTGTCCTTGGGCAGCCGCCAGCCCTTGGCCTGGCCGTCGGCGACCAGCCCGTCGCGCTCGCGGTCGGTGTAGGCGAACTGGTGCTCGGCGTTGCTCCAGCGCAGCCGGTACAGCGGGGGCTGGGCGAGGTAGACATAGCCGGCTTCGATCAGCGGCTGCATGAACCGGAAGAGCAGGGTCAGCAGCAGGGTGCGGATGTGCATGCCGTCGACGTCGGCGTCGGCCATGAGCACGATCTTGTGATACCGGGCGCGCTCGATGTCGAAGTCCTCGCCGACGCCGGTGCCGAACGCCGAGATCAGCGCCTGCACCTCCTGGTTGGCGAGGATCTTGTCGAGGCGGGCCTTCTCAACGTTGAGGATCTTGCCGCGGATCGGCAAGATCGCCTGGTTGTAGGGATTGCGGCCGCGCACGGCGGAGCCGCCGGCGGAGTCGCCTTCGACGATGAAGACCTCGGAGATCGCCGGGTCCTTGGCCTGGCAGTCGCGCAGCTTGCCGGGCAGACCCCCGGACTCCAGGACGCGTTTGCGGGTGGCCTCCCGGGCACGCCGGGCGGCCACGCGGGCCGCGGCGGCCTGGATCGCCTTGCGGACGATGTCGCGGCCGGTGTTGGGATTGCGCTCCAGCCAATCGCCGAACTCGCTGGTCATCGCGCCCTGGACGAAGCCCTTGACCTCGGAGTTGCCGAGCTTGGTCTTGGTCTGTCCCTCGAACTGCGGCTCGGCGAGTTTGACCGAGATGACCGCCGTCAGGCCCTCGCGGACGTCGTCTCCGGTGAGGTTTTCGTCCTTGTCCTTGAGCAGGTTCTGGCGCTTGGCGAACTCGTTGATCAGCTTGGTCAGCGCCGCCCGGAACCCCTCCTCGTGGGTGCCGCCCTCGTGGGTGTTGATCGTGTTGGCGTAGGTGTGGACCGACTCGCTGTAGGCATTGGTCCACTGCATGGCCAACTCGAGCGTCATCCCGCGGGTGGCGTCCTCGACCTCGATCGAGATGACGTCGGCGTTGACCGGCTCGGCCTTTTTGGAGCCGACGAGGTGGCCAACGTAGTCGACCAGGCCCCCGTCGTAGCGGTAGGTGATCTTTTTGGCCTTGGTGGTCTTGGTCTGACCCAGCGCCTGGGCCTCGGCGTCGACCACGTCCTCGACGTCGTCGGCCAGGTTGTCGAGGTCGACGTCCTCGCTGGCCTCGTCGGGGACGCGCTCATCGATGAGCGTGATCGCCAGGCCCTTGTTGAGGAAGGCGTACTGCTGCAGCCGCGCCCGGAGGGTCTCCCAGTCGTATTCGACCGTGTCGAAGATGTCCGGATTGGCCCAGAAGGTGATCGTCGTGCCGGTGGCCGCTGTCTCCTCCATCTGGGTCAGCGGCCCGGTTGGGACGCCGTGGTCGAAGCTCATCCGGTGGGCGTGGCCCTTTTGCCGCACGCACACGTCGAGCCGCGTGGACAGCGCGTTGACGACCGAGGACCCCACCCCGTGCAGACCGCCGGACACCTTGTAGCCGCCGCCGCCGAATTTGCCGCCGGCGTGCAGCTGGGTGAGCACGAGCTCGACCGCGCTGACCCCCTCGGTGGGGTGGATATCGGTCGGTATGCCGCGCCCGTTGTCCTTGACCCGCACCGACCCGTCGGCCATCAACGTCACGTCGATGGTGTCGGCATAGCCGGCCAGGGCCTCATCGACCGCGTTGTCGACGATCTCCCAGACCAGGTGATGCAGGCCGCGCTCGCCGGTCGAGCCGATATACATCCCCGGGCGCTTGCGGACGGCTTCGAGGCCCTCCAGGACGGTGATCGCGCTCGCGTCATACGCGGGATCGGCCGAATCGGGCTCCGGGGACGCAGGATTGACGTCTGGCTCTTCGGCCAAGGGGTCTCCTTCGGCGGATTCGAGAGGAAGCCGCCGGGCTGACACCGGCGGCGGTCGCCTCAATTCTACCGCCCGATCGGGTTCCACGATGCCATTTCCCGGACCGTGGGGGCACATTTGACGCGAGCGCAGGGCCGCATTGACGCAGGATCATTGACCACGGGGGTTATTGCCCGTATGCCGCTGCGACGCACCCTCGGGAGTCAGCAGTCGCCGTCGCCGTCGCTCTCGCTGATGATCCCCTGCCGCACCGCGGCCATACCCAGCTGGAAGCGGGTATCGACGCCGAAGTTGGCGAACATCCCGGACAGGTAGCGGCGCAGGGTCCGCGAGGAGATGCCCAGTCGGCGGGCGATCGCCTCATCCGTGCGTCCCTCGGCCAGTTCGCGCAGGATCGCGACCTCGACTTCCTGTGGGACTCGATCCTCGCTCTCCTCCTCGCCGGTCAGCGGCTGGCCGCGTTCCCAGAGGAAGGTGAAGAACTCATGCAGATAGCCGATGACGGGGGGATCCCGGACGATCGCCGCCACCGCATCGCCGGAACTGACCGGCAAGAGGGCGTACTGATCGTCGATGAGGATCATCCGGCTCGGAATCAGGGCGGCCGTGCGGACCTCGGCACCCAGGCGCTGCATGGTCCGCAGATAGGTCATCGACAAGTGGTAGCGACGAGCGGTGTGGGTGAACAGCTGCCGATACTCGATCCCGCGGGAGAGCAATTCGCCGTCGGATTCGAGGGAACCTTCCAGCACCTCGGGAGGGGCCATCGTCGGGTGCGCCGAGGAGACGGCCCGGCGCACGCCGGGAAGCAGCTCTTGGAGCCGGTCGTTGACCTCTTGCCCGCTGCGGAGGATCTCCGAGGACGAGGCCACCTCCGTGCCGCGGGACGCCGCCCGATACAGCGGGCCGAGGTCGCGCATCGTGCGGCGCAGCTGCGCCGATTCCCGCAGGGCGGCGTATGCCGCGGCCTCTTGCGGCCCGACCACCTCTTCGGCCGCCTCGCTCGGGCTGACCGCCTCGTAGTGATCGGCGCCGGCGACCCGGTGGATCAGCCGCAGCCGAGACAAGACGGCCAGCGCCGCGTCCACGTCAATGCCGGCCGCGGCCTGCGTGCGCACCGTCGCAGCGTCGCCACCGAGTTCGAGGAGCGCGGCATAGAGCGCACGCGAGTCGGGACCCAACCCCGTCGGGTCGGGTCCCGACTCAGGCGTTGCGCGGGCTCGCTCCTCCATCACCTTCTCCTTAAGTCGAAGGTTACCGGTCGGGAAGGATCTGGGGAGTCCGGAATCCGAAGCCGGTCACCGCGTCCGCATGTGGCCACGGGGCGCCCGGCGAAGGCGCCGGAAACGCCGGTGATGTCCGCATCCGGACAGGCCGGTTGCAGCCATAGCGGAGGCATTGTGCCCCGGGTCGGGCCAACCCACCATGGTGCGTGGCGGTCACCACGACCACCTCGACTCAAGGCCTTGAGTTCTTCCGAACGCGGGGAACGACGACGCCGGCCACACCAGGTCGGTTCTCGTCCGAACGCGCGGAGTTCGCCTTATCGCGTCCCCATGCAGGGGCCGGGACCGACACCGAAGGACTCTTCCTATGCTCGTCACCGACACTCAACCGATCGACCTGAATCTGGCCGCCGCGGCGTCGGCCGACGCCGCGCCGAAGGATCTGACCACGACCGAGTTGCTCGCCCGCTGCCACGTCGGCGACTCTCGTGCCTGGGATGAGGTCGTGGCCCGCTATGGCCGCCTCGTCTACAGCGTGGCCCGGCGCCACCGGCTCAGCACCGCCGAGTGCGACGATGTCGTGCAGGCGACGTGGGTCCGGCTCTTGCAGCGGACCGGCTCGATCCGCAACCCGGAGAGCCTGGCCGACTGGCTGGCCACCGTTGCCCGTAACGAGGCCCTGCGCACCATCACCCGCGACCGCCGTGCGGTGCCCATGGCCGCGCCGCTCGATGGGGCGGTGCCGGTTGCCGATTCCAGCTCGGACCCGGTGCACGCCACCTTGCGCAATGACGATGTCCGCATGGTCGCCGAGGCAATGCAGCAGATGTCTCCGCAAAACCGCGAGCTGCTCACCCTCGTTCTGATGGATCCCCCGCTCTCGTATGCCGAGATCGGTGAGCGCCTCGGCATGGCGCCGAGTTCGGTGGGCCCCACCCGAACCCGATGCCTACGCCGGCTGCGACGCATCCTCGGCCCGATGATGGCCGAGGAGAACGGTTCCAGCGTCACGCCGGCGCCAGCCGCCGGGCGAGCGGTTGGTCGGCCGACGCCGACGCGCGGGGCGGTCTGGCCTACGGCCACTCCCGTTCACCGACACGCGGGGCCAGCTCCCGCGCGGGTGACCGAGGCGTTCTCGATCGTGCGACGGTGTGTGGCCGAGGTGTTGCATTTGCCGGATGAGGTCGTCACGCCGCACGCGGCGCTGATCGACGACCTCGGCGCGGTCAGCCTCGATATCGTCGAGATCCTCTTCCGCATCGAGCGAGAGACCGATGTCCTGTTGCCGTTCGATGACCTGATCAGCTTCGTGCGCGGCGATGTCGCGCTGGCAGATTTCGTCACGGCCGAGGGTGTGGTGACCGACGCCGGGCGCCGCCAGGTGGTGCGCGCGCTCCCGCAGTGGACCGATGCCACCTTGCCCACGGTGCTGCACGCGGCCGACATCGTCGGCCTGGTCTCGATCGCCAACCTGGCCGACCGGCTCGACGCGCGTCTACGCACGCGGGTCAAGCTCGCTGCCTGACCCTGGACGAACACGAAAGCCCGGCAGGGTCACCTGCCGGGCTTTCCCGTCTCGCGGTAGCCACGGGCCGAAGCGCCCGGCCGGGGCCGACCCCCGTCGGGCCCGCCTCCGTCCAAGACGGGCACCGAATCGAGGTCCGGCACCCGACCGGACTTCGGGCCCGTGGTCGAGATCCGACGCGGTGGATCCGACCACCGCAGCCCGCTCGCCGAAACGAGCACACCCGGCAGTGCCCACGGCAACGCCATGAGCACGCCAGGTATGCCGGGTAGATCCCGAACCTCGCCTCGATCGGGCAGGTCAGCCGGTTATCGGCCGCGGACAACCGAGCACCGGTGGTGGGCTAGGTCAGCTGAGCGCGAACGAGCTGATGTCGTTGTTCCAGCGAACCAGCCTGATGTCGTGATCAACCCACCGCTTGAAGTGGTCGCCCCGGTAGGACTTCCCGTCATAGCCGACCATGTCGCAGTGGTTGCGCGTGACAAAGGAACTCGCCCGGTTGTTCCACCCGAACACCCCGAGGTTGGGATGGGCGTAGTTGACGTCGTTCAGGGTCACGGTGCACGCCTTGGCGCCGCCCAGTCGCAGCGTCTTGCCCGCGTATCCGGTGCGGGCATAGAACTTCACGAGCGGGATCCAGCGCGCCCCGCTCATCGCGCGATCAGCCTCGGCCTCGGTGGCGTAGCAGCCGAGGAGGCGACCGTCGACATTGCCGACGCAGTGGTCGCCGGGCGGTGTTGATTCTGACATGGTTGCTTGCGCCGGGGCGGCAACGGCCACGCCGGCGGCGAGGCCTGCCGCCACTGCGGATACGGTGATGGTGCGAATCATGCGATCCTCCCTGGGTGTGGTTGAGGTCGGCCCATCCCCAAGGCGCTGACCTGCGCGTTTTCCTAGTGTCACACCCGTCGCCTGGCACAACGGACGGCCGACATTAGTTGAAAACCCAACCACCTCCGCGGCGGCGGCGCGGCGCGCCGGCCCCGCCCCGTAGACTTGAGCACCGATCCGCGTCGCCGCCCCCATCGAAAGGGAAATCTCGTCATGTCCGCCGCCCAGCGCCGCTTGACCCTGCCCGCAGCAGCCGCAGTGGTCGACACGTTGACGGCGCAGGACATCCTCCTGAACGGGCCGACCGGAGTGATCGCCGTCAAGACCGACGACGGCGTCGAGCGCGACCTGACCTGGGTCCCGGATGCCGACGTCGAGGTCGAGCTAATCTCGCGCGACTCCCCTGCGGGCCTGGCGATCATCCGCCACTCAACCACGCACATCATGGCCCAGGCGGTCCAGAACCTCTTCCCCTCCGCCCGCCTCGGCATCGGCCCGCCCACTGCCGAGGGCTTCTACTACGACTTCCTCACCGACGGCGGCTTCACCCCCGAGGATCTCGTCGCGCTGGAGGAGGAGATGCGCCGGATCGTCGGCGAGGGACAGCTCTTCCGCCGTCGCGTTCTCGCGAGCGTCGGCGCCGCCGAGGCCGAGGCCGCCGACGAGCCGCTGAAGCAGGAGCTCATCGAGACCCACCCGGTCCCGTGGCGGTTCGCGGGCGACCCATACGGAGATGATGCCCTCTCCTACTACGACAACCTGTCGTATGACGGCGAGCGCAAGTGGACCGACCTGTGCCGCGGCCCGCACGTCCTGGACACCAAGTACCTCGGCGTCTTCACCCTGACCCACGCCGCCGCGGCATACTGGCGCGGGGATGAGAAACGCCAACAGCTGCAACGGATCTATGGCACCGCCTTCCTCGACCGGAAGGCGCTGAAGGCCTACCTCACCGAGCGGGAGGAGCGGCTTAAGCGCGACCACCGCAAGCTCGGCGAGCAGCTCGACCTGTTCACCTTCGATGAGCACATCGGTAAGGGCCTGCCGCTGTGGCTGCCCAATGGCACCATCGTTCGTGACGAGCTGGAGACCTGGGCCCGCGAGACCGAGCGCTCGCTGGGCTACAAGCGGGTGGTCACCCCGCAGCTGGCCAAGGAGGACCTCTACTACCTCTCTGGCCACCTGCCTTATTACACCGAGGACATGTATGCCCCGATCTCCATTGAGGACGAGGTCTACTACCTGCGGCCGATGAACTGCCCGCACCACCACATGGTCTACAAGGCCCGGCCGAAGTCCTATCGGGACCTGCCCTACAAGCTCGGCGAATATGGCACCGTCTACCGCTTCGAGAAGTCCGGCCAGCTCCAGGGCCTGATGCGCACACGCGGCTTCACCCAGAACGACGCCCACATCTATTGCACGCAGGAGCAGGCCGAGGAGCAATTCCTCGAGGTCATGCGGATGCACGAGATGTATTACCAGGGTCTCGGCATCACCGACTTCCACATGGTGCTCGCCGTCCGCGACCCGAACAACACCGACAAGTACCACGACGACGACGAGATGTGGACCACGGCCGAGGCGATCACCCGCGGCGCGATGGAGAAGTCCGGCATCCCGTTCGTCCTCGACGTCGGCGGCGCTGCGCACTACGGGCCCAAAATCGACTTCATCATCAGGTCGGTCACCGGCCGAGAGTTCGCCGCCTCGACCAACCAGGTCGACCTGTTCACCCCGCGCCAGTTCGGCCTGACCTACAAGGCGCCGGATGGCAGCGAGAAGACCCCGGTCGTCATCCACCGCGCGCCGCTGGGCAGCCACGAGCGCTTCGTCGCCTTCTTGACCGAGCACTATGCCGGCGCCTTCCCCTTCTGGCTGGCTCCGGAGCAGATCGTCGTCGTCCCGGTGACGGACACCTTCGATGCGGGTGCTCAGGCCGTCGCCGACGAGT
Organism: Nostocoides sp.; assembly: GCF_037045025.1. GTDB lineage: Bacteria > Actinomycetota > Actinomycetes > Actinomycetales > Dermatophilaceae > Nostocoides_A. The sequence goes on from NZ_JBAOHM010000005.1 coordinate 138,336, forward strand.
TGTATGCCGCGGGCTTGCGCGCCGCGGCCGACGTCTCGGATGCGCGGATGCAGGCCAAGATTCGCACCCACTCGATGCGCAAGGTCCCGGTGACCATCGTCGTCGGCGGGCGCGAGCTCGAGGAGCGCACCGCCTCGGTGCGGCTGCGCACTGGCGGCTCGTGGACCGCTCCGCTCGCGGACGTCAAGGACTTCCTCCTGGCCGCGCACAAGTATCGGCGCATGACCCTCGAGGCTCCGCCCGCATCGGCGTCGTGAGCCGCCCGGGCCGACACCGTTCCGGCAGCTTGCGGGCAGTGATCGCCCTCGTCCCGGTGCTGCTGGCCCTGGGTTGCTCCGGCCCCGAACCGGGCCCACCCGATCCCGGATTCTCAGCCGCATCCAGCACATCTGCCGACCGCGCGACGGCAAGTCCGGGCAACCCCGACGCCGACCTGCCCGAATCAGTCACCCGCACCGGTCCCTATCATCCGGTCGGGCCGGCCACCTTCACCGACGATCCGGACTACTACGACGACGGCTGCCGATTTCTCGCCGTCGCCACCACCCCCCCAGCACCCGGGACGTGTCACTACGGCGTCTCCGGCGGCACACTGGTGGCGATCGTCGGGGACTCCAAGATCGGGCAATGGATGCCGGCGTTGCAGCGCATCGCCGCCGTTGAGAACTGGGAGCTGCTGTTCTATTCGCGCAGCTCGTGCGCCTTCGCCACCGAAGGAGTCACCGATAGCTGCGCGAGCTTCGCCGGCAAGGTCTTTGCCCGGCTGCGCGATCAGGACCGGCCACGGCTGGTCTTCGTCTCCCACATTGCGCGCTCCGATCCGGTGGTCGCCTCCGAGACCGACCAGTTGACCCAGCTGCACAAGAGTGCGGGCACCCGTGCAGTCGTGGTCGAAGACACCATCCAACCGGGCCGCGAGTCCGTGCCGGCCTGCCTGGCGGCGGCGAGTGACTACTGGCTCGATTGCGCCGTTCGCAAGAACGACGGATCGGGAACGCCTGGGCTGCGCCAGGTGGCCGCGGCGGTCCCGGATGCGCGGCTGATCTCGATGAACGACATCATCTGCCCAACCGCCACCCAGTGCCCCGCTGTGTTGAACCGGATCGCGCTCTACCGGGCCGGCTCCCACCTGACCCGGACGTTCGTCGACGCGGTCGCGCCGATCTTGCATCAACGGCTGATTGACGCCGAGGTGGCATCGGGGCCGGTCCTGCGCTGAGCGGCCCGCGACACTCAGGCGGGGAGCCGCGGTGGTGGCTGCCAAGGTGGTGTCTGCCACGATCCGGCATGATGTGGCGGTGACTTCCCAACGTGCGACCCCAGTGCAGCTGAGTGACCTCATCGGCACGAGCGGCACCGACCTATCCGACGATGGCGCGCCCATCCGGGTCGCCTATCTCGGCGGCATCGGCCGAAGCGGCAGCACGCTCGTCTCACGCACCCTTGACCGTGCCCCGGGTGTCATCGCGGCTGGTGAGCTGACCAACTTGTGGCATCAAAGCGTGTTGCGTGACACCCCATGCGGATGCGGGGTGCCGTTCTCCCAGTGCCCGTATTGGCAGCAGGTCGGCGAATTAGCCTTCGGCGGCTGGGCCAATATCGATGCCGCCGCGATTGCCCGACTGCGGACCCAAGTCGAATTCCTCAAGCAGTTCCCGTTGCTGCTGCGCCCCACTCTGCGACCGGCTTTCGCCGACAAGGTCGAGGTCTACCGGACGATCAACCGGCGGCTCTTCGCCGCCATGCTGCGGGTCGCCGATGCGCAGGTGCTCGTCGACAACTCCAAGCACCCGTCCCGGGCGCTGCTCCTGGCGGGCAGCCCGGGGGTCGACGTGCGGGTGATCCATCTCGTGCGCGCCAGCCACGGGGTGAGCTATTCGTGGGCCAAACGCCAAACCCGCGCCGACTCCCAGCAACAAATGCTGCGGATGCCGGTATGGCGCAGCGCAATTCGCGGCGAGGCCTTCAACGAGGGCTTCGAGTTGCTGCGCCGGCGCGGTGTCCCCACGGTCACCGTCAAGTATGAGGATTTCGTCGCCTCTCCCCGCGATGTGACCGAGAAGATCCTGCGCTTCCTCGATGTCGACCCGGGCGCCCACGGGCTGTCGTTCATCGACGGCGAGACCGTGGACCTGGGCAAGGACCACAGCGTCTGGGGCAACCCCAGCCGGATGCAAAGCGGTCCCACCCGCGTGCGCGCCGATGAGCGGTGGCGGGAGGACATGTCCTCGCGCGACCGCAAGCTGGTCAACCTCCTGACCTGGCGTGGCCGCAGGCGCTACGGCTACCCGGCTGGCTGACCTTCGGCCTCCGGCCCGGGCTCGACCCGCGGCCCCCACGGCGCCGTCGTCAGGGGCGTTGCCTGCGTCGCCGGCATCGGGGCGGGCGAGCGGGCTAACGCTAACCCGCGACCCGAGCGGGCGCCATGCCGGTCAGCCCTCACGCAGGGTCCGCTCGAAGAGGCCCTTGAGGTCGTCCGGCAGATGCTGCTCAGGGATGCGCACATCTAGCTCCGGCTGCGCGCAGGAGACGCCATAGCAGTAGCTGTCGGGATGGGTGAGGTCTTGGCCGCCAAGCGACTGCAGCGTTTGCCGGCCCAGCACCGCTCGCCAGACGCTCGCGTCGTGATGTGACAACTCGTGCAGCGCCACGGTGCGCTGCACGGTGATGCCGGCGAAGCCGCCGGTGCGCTTGACCTCGACGACGGCATTGGCCGGGACGTCGCGGCCCTCGCTGTCGTAATCATCGGGACTGGGCTCGTGGTGGCCGGGCTCCTCGGCAGAGGTGTCGTCGGCGGGAGGGTCGTCGCCAGGAATGTCATCGGCGGCGACCACGACCGGGGCAGCCGCCCCGTCCGCCGCTCCCAACACCCCAACCGCCGTCCATGCGTCGGTCACCGCCCGCAACTGTGCCGAGTCCTCGCCGAAGAGCGTGGCCGCCGCCGCTTGCGTCAGGCCGGCGAAGGTGACGAAATCGCAGTCGGCGGCGATGTCCTTGCCGGTGAGCGCGGCATACCAAATCCGGCCGGGATCTGCCCAGGCGGGCCCGCCGAGCGTCGTCGCAAGCAGATAGAAGGCCTTGTTGGGGATGCCCGAGTTGATATGCACCCCGCCGTGGTCGTCGTCGGTCTCGACGTAGTCGTCCATGTGTCCCGGTTGGGGGTCCTTGCCAAGGATCGGGTTGTCGTAGGCGGTGCCCGGCTCCTTCATCGACCGCAACGCTTGCCCGGCCAGCTCGCCGATCAACAGCTCCGCACCGATCAGCCAGTCCGCGGCGGCGGCGTCGTGGCCGAGCTTGTGCTGCTTGACGAGCGAACCGAAGACGTCGGACATGGACTCGTTGAGAGCCCCGGGCTGGTCCTGGTAGCGCAACCCGGCCGTGTGCTCGGTCACCCCATGGGCCAGCTCATGACCGATGACGTCGAGGCTGGCGGTGAATCGGCCGAAGACCTTGCCGTCACCATCGCCGAAAACCATTTGAGTGCCATCCCAGAAGGCATTGTCGTAGCCGTTCCCGAAATGGACCGTGGCGCGCAGTGGCAGCCCCTTGCCATCCAAGGAGTTGCGCTCGAACGCCTCGGCATAGAGCGTCCAGGTGTCACCGAGACCGGCATAGGCCTCGTCCGCTGCGACATCTCCAGTGACCTCGCCGCCCTCGGCGCGGACCTGGTCTCCGGGCAACTCCTCGGTGTTGTGAGCATCGCAGATCAGCCGGCTGGGACCGCCCTCGATGGTGCTTGCCGGCACGCGTGGTCTGGCCGGTGCCCCATCAGCCGCGCCACGAGCCGACCGGCGATGCTGGTCGACCTGCAAGGCGTGTCGAGCAAGCGCGGCGATCTCGGCGTCACTGGACTCGCTCAGCCGCTCCAGGATGAATGGCGGCACGATGTGGCATCGAGCGGCCTGCCGGCCATCCCCGTGATCCGAGTGGGCGCGGTCTGGGTCGCCGAGGTCTGGGTCGCCGAGGTCTGGGTCAGCGGGGTGAGTGTGTCGCGTCATAGACACAGTCTCAGCCAGACCACCGACAACCGCACGTTCGCGCCACCAACTGGTTTGCCGGCACGGTTGGCAACCGGCTCGAGACTCTGGTGGCATGGACCTCCACACACGTCACGGAGGTGACCCGGTTATGGGGCGATTCCCCGATGAACGGCTCGACCCGCAGAGTTATCCCCCACCCGGCTTGGACCTGCCGGTTCTCTACAACGACATCGATCCCAACGGCCACCTCAACAACGTCGCCTACGGCCGCTTCTTCGAACACGTCCGCGTGCTGCGGCATGACCGGATGAACCTGCACCGGTTGTTCGAGTTGCCCGATCCCTATGTCCTCCTCGTCGCGCAGATAACCATCGATTATCTCGCCGAGTCAGGGATCGGTGAACCGATCCATCTGCGCTGCCGAACGGCTCATGTCGGCACCTCCTCCCTGGTGGAGGAGGCGGCCGCATGGCAGTTCGGCAGCTGCATTGCGCTGGCGACGACCACGGTGGTGTTGCGCCGCGGTGACGTCGCCGCCCCGTGGCCACCCGAGGTCGTGACGGTGCTCGACACCTTCCGCGAGGGCGGCGTTCCGGCCGATCTCGACAGCTTGCCGCACTATCGCGGCCCGGGTGCGCGCCGCAACGACCGCTCCCCGTAGGTGTCTGGTGACCACTACCCGTAGGTGTCCCGTGGCCCGCGGGCATCGGACACTCCGCGTCGCCCGTGCTTCCACGTGGGCGCGGCCGGTCCGGCGATGCGCACATCGGTCACCGTGTCCGGGCCGGTCTCGGCGGCGATTCGGGCGAGCAGCTGGCTGCGCAACAGCTGCAATTGCGTGGCCCACGCCGTCGAGTCGGCCTTGATCGTCAACGCCCCGGATTCGTAGCCGACCGGAGCGCAGTGGGCGGCGATCTCCGGCCCCACGATCTGCGGCCACCGACCCATCACCGCACCGACCTCGAGGTCGAGCTCCCACCCACGATCGGCGACCAGGCGGCTGACGGCATCGCCGAGCGTCGTCGGATCGCGGCCATCTCGCTCAGCGGAGCGACGTGGTGTCCGTGGCGGCGCCGACGCCCGAACGCCGGGGCGCAACCCCTTGGCCGCGGCCGCCGCCCGGGCCCGCGACAACGCCTGCGCCGCCGCATCCGGCTCGGCCGGTGAGTCCCCTGCCGAATTCATGGTGAGGTGGGAGCCAACTCCCCGGCCGCCACACTGCCGCTCGTCACGACGAGCCGGTCACCGTGCAGCACATCCGGGATGTCGTCCTCGACGGCGGCGGTGATGAGGACCTGCTGACAGTCACCAATGAGGGTCGCCAAGCGCCGACGGCGCCCGGAGTCCAGCTCCGCGAAGACGTCATCGAGGACGAGGACCGGATCCTCCCCGAGGTCGTGCCGCAGCAGCTCGTATGCCGCGAGCTTGAGCCCCAGGGCCAGTGACCAGGACTCGCCGTGGCTCGCGTAGCCCTTGGCGGGCATCTCCCCCAAGCGCAACAGCACGTCGTCGCGGTGGGGCCCAACCAGTGAGACCCCGCGCTCGATCTCGTCCGTGCGCGCGGCGGCCACGCTCTCGGTAAAGACACCGCGCAAGCTGTCGATCTCGGGCACGTCGCCGCCGGCGATCGCCGCCGCCGCCTGTTCCAGCAATGAGGAGCGGTAGGTCGCTTGCGCCTCCCCCGCGCCGTCGCTCACCTGCTCGTAGGCGCGCCCGAAATGGCCCCGCAGGTCGCGCAGCAGCCGCAGCCGGGCATAAAGAAGTTGCGACCCGACCTGGGCAAGGTGGTCATCCCAGACATCCAGGGTATGCAGCGCCGCCGCCCGCGCGTCCGGGTCTGCCGCCCGCGCCCGCCCTCGCCGCAAGACCGGCGCCGCCGACTTCAATAACGCGTTGCGCTGCTTGACGATCCGTTCATAGTCCGCGCGCACCGCGGACCATCGCGGCTGCCGCTGCACGAGCAGGTCGTCGACGAATCGGCGCCGCGCCGCCGGGTCGCCCTTGACGAGTGCGAGATCCTCGGGGGCAAAAAGCACCGAGCGAACCGTGCCGAGGGCTTCGCGTGGGCGCGGCAGCGCTGCCCGCCCCAAGCGTGCCCGGTTGGCCTTGCCCGGGTTGATCTCCAGCTCGAGCAGGGTCTGGCGGTGGTCGCGCTCGATCAACCCGCGGACGATGGCCTGCGAGGCCCCAAAGCGCACCAGCGGCGCGTCGGTCGCTACCCGGTGGCTGGCCAGCGCCGCCAGGTAGCCGACCGCCTCGACGAGATTGGTCTTTCCCTGCCCGTTGGCTCCGACGAGGGTCACGACCCCCGGTCCCAAGGCCACCTCGGCCCGCGGATAGCTGCGGAAATCGACCAGGCTCAGGTGCCGGACCAGCACGACGTCCTCTGTCCCCTTGGGCGCCGCCCGTCAGTCCGTGCTGCCGCCGCCGCAGGAGGGACCGGCCGACGCCGCCTCGGCGCCCTTGGCGGCCGCCTCGGGGGCGCTTTGCGGCGGCAGCTCGCCGGCGTGCTCCTTGACCTCGGGAGCGCTCGTGGGGCCGGCAGCGGCCTCGTCGCGCAACCGTTGGCCTTCGGCGATCGTCATCACTTGGTGTCCGCCGAACTGGCCGCGCAAGGCAGCCACGGCCTGCATCGTCGGCGAGGTCAATTGGCGCGAGGCGAATCGGGCAAACAGCGACGCGGAGATCACCGGCATCGGCACCGAGTTGGCGATCGCCTCCTCGACCGTCCACCGACCTTCACCCGAATCGACCGTGTAGTCGGAGACGTCATCGAGCGACGGGTTTTCCTCCAGCGCCTTGACCATGAGGTCCAGCAGCCAGGACCGCACCACGGTCCCTCGCGACCAGGCTTTGAAGGCGCCCGGAACGTTCTTGACGATGTCCTTCTTCTCGAGCAGCTCATAGCCCTCGGCGTAGGCATGCATCAGGCCGTACTCGATGCCGTTGTGCACCATCTTGGTGTAATGGCCGGCGCCGATGTCACCGGCGTGAACGAAGCCCTCGTCGCGAGGACCCTCCGGGCGGAGGGCATCAAAGATCGGCATCGCCAGCTCGACGTGCTCCTCGCGGCCGCCCACCATCAGGCCGTAGCCATTCTCCAGACCCCAGATCCCGCCGGAGACCCCGCAGTCGAGATAGGCGATGCCCTTCTCTGCCAGCAAGGCATCGTTGACGAAGTCTTCGGTGAACCGGCTGTTGCCGCCATCGATCACGAGATCACCGGGCTGAAGGAGATCGGAGAGCTGCCGCACGGTCGAGGAGGTGGGCTCACCGTGCGGCACCATGACCCACACGACACGAGGAGCGTCGAGCGCCTGCACCAGGTCTCCCAACGTGGGGACGTCGGTCACCTCGGGATTGAAGTCGAACCCGACAACCTCATGCCCAGCGCGACGGATGCGCTCGCGCATGTTGCCACCCATCTTGCCGAGCCCGATCAAACCGATCTTCATGCCGTTCTCCTTCTCCGCTGTCGGGTGGGGTCACCTGCGCGAGCCACTCTAAGACGTCAGTCGCACCGGCTGCAGCACATAGCGATAGTTCACCTCGGGCGAACCATCCACCTCGGCCTGTCCGGTGAGCATGGCCGGCTTGAGCGGCTGGGTGAACGATAACCGGGCATACGGCATATGCAGTGCGCCCAGTCCGTCCAGCAGGAAGGCCGGGTTGAAAGCAATCTCCAGGGCGGGCCCCTCGACGCTCGCCTCGACGGCCTCCGACGCCTGGGCGTCCTCCCCGGTGCCGGCCTCGATGGCGACCTGACCGTCGGCGAATCGCAGCCGGATCGGGGTGTTTCGCTCGGCGACCAGAGCCACGCGTTTGACCGCCTCGACCAGCTCGCTCGTCTTGACGACCGCCTCGGTCTCGGAGGAGGTCGGGAAGATCTTGGCTACCTTGGGGTATTCCCCGTCGAGCAACCGGGAGGTGCTATGGCGCTGACCGGCCTCAAACCCGACGAGGCCGTCGCCGCCGGCGGCTTGACCGAGCGCCACGGCAACCGATCCGCCTTGTCCGAGGGCCCGCGCTGTTTCCGCCAGAGTGCGGGCCGGGATCAGCGCGACATGGGAGGCGTCCGGCTCACTGGGGGACCAGGTGAACTCGCGCATCGCGAGCCGATAACGGTCCGTAGCCAAGAAGGTGACTTTCTCGCCCTCGATCTCGACCCGCACGCCGGTCAGGATCGGAAGGGTGTCGCCCCGGTCGGCAGCAATCGCCACCTGAGTGACGGCCTGGGCAAACGTCTGCCCGTCGATGGTGCCGCTCGGAGTCGGCTGGGTCGGCAAGGTGGGGTAGTCGGAGGCGGGCATTTGCAGCAGCGCAAACCGCGACGAGCCGCACGTCACTGCCACCTTGTTGCCGTCGGTCGCGACGTCCACCGGCTTCTCTGCCGGCAACGACCGGGAGATGTCGGACAGCAGGCGGCCGAGGACCAGGGCCGTTCCCGCCTCGGTGACATCGGCTGGCACTGTCACCCGCGCAGAGACCTCGTAGTCGAAGGCCGACAGGGTCACGGTTCCATCCGTTCCCGCCTCGAGCAGCACGCCGGCCAGCACAGGCACAGCTGGACGAACCGGCAGGCCTCGCGCGACCCAGGTCACGGCGTCGGCGAGGACATCACGGTCCATGCGGAACTTCACGGCAGACCACCTCTGGCTGACACATGCGCAGGCTCGATGGGCCCGCACCGGAAGGACAACCTACCGCGAGCGCGCGGCGGATTGCCGAGCGTAGCCGTCGGCGTGCGCCCTGGGAAGCCGAGCAACGAGACGGCTCTGTTGTCCCCAGGCATGATCGGGTCGAGCCTGATCTGCGAAGAGGTCTCATCGGAGTCATCGGGGGTGTGCAATCTGTGGATAACCCCCAGAGATGCAGGTCAGCGCGCATCGTGCCGGTGGTTGGCAGGTGGGGAGGAAGATCCCGGCGACCCCGCCGGGGTGTGGACGACGAGGCGAGATCCCCAAGGTGCAGCAGCGGCGGTGGACAACTCCTGCCGGTTATACACCGGGAGATCCCACCCACGGATCGGTTATCCACAGGGTGCTCTGCCACGTCCGGGTGCGCGCGCGGAGTATCGAGCTTCTTGTCCCCAGGATTATCCCCAGTATGTGGACAACGGCGCGCGACTCGGCCCGGGAGCATTGATGGGCGCGGTGTCGCCGGTGCGTCTGCCAGGTCACAACCGGATTACGCGCTATACACGGACTGTGGACAGGCCTGTGGACGAGCGTTGCTCGGCTCAGCCGGATTGCTGTTTGATCCGGTTGGTCAGCTCGGTGACCTGGTTGTAGATCGCGCGCCGTTCGGCCATCAGCTGTCGGATCTTCTTGTCGGCGTGCATGACCGTGGTGTGGTCACGTCCGCCGAACTGCTGCCCGATCTTGGGTAGCGACAGATCGGTCAACTCGCGGCATAGATACATCGCGATCTGGCGCGCTGTTACCAGAACCCGAGAGCGGCTGGCTCCCTGCAGGTCTTCGATGGTCAATCCGAAGTAGGCCGCGGTCTGAGCGATGATCGTCGCTGCGGAGATGTGGTTGGCACTCTCGACCGGCATCAGATCGCGCAGGACGATCTGGGTGAGGGAGAGGTCCACCGGCTGACGATTGAGGTTGGCGAAGGCCGTCACCCGGATCAGGGCGCCCTCGAGCTCGCGGATATTGGTGGAGATCCTGCTGGCGATGTATTCGAGAACGTCGGCCGGCACACTGAGCCGCTCCTGCAGCGCCTTCTTGCCGAGGATGGCCATCCGGGTCTCGAGGTCGGGGGGCTGGACGTCAGTGAGCAGACCCCACTCGAAGCGCGAGACCATCCGCTCCTCGAAGGCACTCAGCTGTTTGGGATGGACATCGCTGGTGATGACGACCTGCTTGTTGGCGTTGTGCAACGTGTTGAACGTGTGGAAGAACTCCTCTTGGGTCTGCACCTTGCCCGACAGGAACTGAATGTCGTCAATCAACAACACGTCGACTTCGCGATAGCGGCGCTGGAAGTTGGCGGCGCGGTCGTCGCGGATGCTGTTGATGAAGTCGTTGGTGAACTCTTCGGAGTTGACATAGCGCACTTTGACGTGCGGGTAGAGGCTGCGGGCGTAGTGACCGATGGCGTGCAGCAGGTGGGTCTTGCCCAAACCGGACTCGCCATAGATGAACAGCGGGTTGTAGGCCTTGGCGGGCGCTTCGGCGACCGCAACGGCGGCCGCGTGGGCAAACCGGTTGCTCGCTCCGATGACGAAGGTGTCGAAGACGTACTTGGGGTTGAGCCGGGTGACATCGACCTTCTCGGGTTGGCTGTCGGGGCGGCTGCTCGCGCTCGCTCGGGTGCCTCGGGGCTGGTCGAGCTGGCCGCTGTCCAAGTCGTCGAACAAGGTGGCGGGTGTCCGGGCGGCAAAGGGAGAGGGCTCAGCGGCATACGGCTCGACCTCGGTGAGGGCGTCCTCAACGTCCAGGCTGGGATCGACAGTGACAGCGAGGTTGACCGGATGCTCCAGCTGCGCCGCGAGCGCCTGCTCGACAGGAACGCGGATTCGCTGCTCGAGCATGGTTTTGGCGAAGTCGCTCGGGACGGCGATGAGCGCGGTTCCGTCGAGGAGACCCTTCAGCTGGGCGCCGACGAGGAAGGCACGGTGCTGGGCCGAGATGCCATCCGCATCGAGCCGAACGAGAACATCGGCCCAGATGGCGGCACGATCGAGTTGACGCTCGCTCACCCTGGCCCTTTCCTCCTCCCCGCCGTCGCGCTGGGTCGCCACTGTCCACAGCGCTGTCCACAGGCTGTGGGAAATCTGCCAGGCCACTCCCGAGGCGCCGACGCTAACACGGCGACAGCCCCGGATAGCCGCGCGCTGGACGGCCAATTAAACCCCGATCGAGCATCGATTTCGACTCGCTCGGCGTGTCGGCCCGGATGTGCCGTGTGTCGGACGCCATACTGTGCGGCTTGCCCGCGACCGACGAGTACAGTTTGACCCTCTCGACCTGGCTGCCGTACCGTTGTGTCTCGGCCTATCGGCCGTTTTCGCATGCCCACGGCGCCCGCCGTGGGTTTCCGATTGCGGCCGAGGGGCATCCTTTTGTGCCAGCATCCGGCAGCGGTCGACAGCCCCGACCGTGACCGGCGACCTAGCGGAAGTGGACCAACGTGAGCAAGCGCACCTTCCAGCCCAACAATCGGCGTCGCGCCAAGACGCACGGTTTCCGCCACCGGATGAGCACCCGCGCCGGCCGGGCAATCATCGCTGCCCGGCGCCGCAAGGGCCGCGCCGAGCTGTCCGCCTGACGCCTCCGGTCGTGCTGCCGGCCACCCATCGGCTGCGGACCCCATCCCAATTCGCCGCGGTCGTGCGCGGCCCCGGCGCCCGCCGTCACGGGTCTCGCTTGCTCGTCGTGCACACCCTGTGTCCGCCCGACCGCGGGGACGCCCCGAGTCGAGTGGGTTTCGTCGTATCCACGTCCGTCGGCAACGCGGTCGTGCGCAATCGCGTCAAGCGGCGACTGCGGCAGCTGTGCAGCGCACGCCTGGAGCGGCTCGGGACCGGGGTCGATGTCGTCGTGCGGGCCACACCGGCCGCGGCCACGGCGAGCAGTGGCGACCTGGGCGCCGCTCTGGACCGGGCATGGGATCGACTGGCGCCCAGCGGATGCCCGCAATGACTCTCGGTCAGCTGCTTGCTCAGCCGTTGGTGGGATTGATCCGCGCCTATCAGCTGCTGATCTCTCCGCTGACGCCGCCGAGTTGCCGCTACTACCCATCCTGTTCCGCGTATGCCGTGACCGCGTTGCGACGCTTCGGCCTGGTGCGCGGCGGCTGGCTGGCGGCACGTCGCCTCGCGCGCTGCCATCCGTGGGCTCCGGGAGGGGTCGACCACGTTCCCGAGCGGGATCCGGCGAGGTTGCGAGACACGTCATGACCACCGCCGAACTTCCGACCGCCGCCACCAGTTAGGACGAGCATGGGCGACTTCTTCAACAATGTGCTGTACCCGATCGAGTGGATCGTTGCGTGGATCATGTACGGCTTCCACGCGGCGCTCTCGGCGATCGGGATGCCGGAGGCGTCCGGGTGGACGTGGGGTTTGTCCATCGTCGGCCTGGTCATCGTCATGCGGGCGCTCATGATTCCCCTCTTCGTCAAACAGATCCACGCTTCCAGGAAGATGCAGACCATCAGCCCGGAGCTGCAGAAGATCCAGGCGAAGTACAAGGGCAAGACCGACCCCGAGTCGCGTCAGAAGATGACGCAAGAAACGATGGAGCTGTATCGGACGGCCGGCACCAATCCGTTCTCCTCGTGTCTGCCCATCCTGGCTCAGTCGCCCTTCTTCTTCGGGCTCTTCCGGGTGCTGAACGGACTGGAGAGCATCGCGACCGGCCGTCGCGAGGGGATCGGCCCGATCACTCGACAAGTCGCCAGCCAGGCAGAGCAGGCCCAGCTCTTCGGGGCGCAGCTCTCCGACAAGTTCATCGGCGCCGAAACACTGAGCACCAAAGTTGTGACCGTCGTGCTGATCATCTTGATGTCAGTGACGACCTTCACGACCCAGCGCCAGCTGATGACCAAGAACATGCCGGCGTCGGCCCTGGACAACCCGTTCGCCAGGCAGCAGAAGGTTCTGCTCTATGTATTGCCGATTTTCTTTGCGATCTCCGGTGTCAACTTCCCCATCGGCGTGCTCATCTACTGGTTCGTCACCAACGTCTGGTCGATGTGCCAACAGTTCTATGTCATCCGGCGCATGCCAGCACCTGGCTCCCTGGCAGAGCAGGCACTGCACGACCGCCGCCGGCGCAAGGGACTGGACGTTCCTGCGGCCCCGGACGCGGCGGGTAAGGGCGGCAAGAACACGGCGTCCGGCTCGACCGTGGCCGACGACACGGCAGGACGCCCCAAGCCGGGCGGCCAGCGCCAGCAGCCCAAACGCAAGGGCCGCAGCGGCCCCCGCTCGGCCAAGCTGGGCTCGCCCGGATCCCGGCCGCCCACGACGCCGCCGGATCGCACGCAGCCCAAGGACTGCGAGCCGACGGATTCCTAACCGGAGTTCTGTAACGACCAGTTGAGTGGCCCGGCCGTCCCGATGCGGTTCGGCCGGATTGAGGAGAAAGCACATGACGCACCCGGCCAATCCGCACCCCGATAGCGAGTCGGTGCCATCGGAGGATGGCGCGGTCTCCACTCCCGATGCCGTGGCGGACAACACCGGCAGCGTGCCAGGCGATGACGGATCGCTCATGGCGGACTCGGCGGCGACCACGCCCCTCGCGGATGCCGATGGGGAGGTCGAGAACGAAGACGACGAGGACAACTCCGGGAGCGAGGACCCGGCCTCTCGCGGCGGCGGTCGCCGGCGGGCCCTGGAGCGGGAAGGAGAGGTGGCCGCCGACTTCTTGGAGACCCTGCTTGACATCGCCGATCTTGACGGCGACATCGACCTGGACATCGACGGGGATCGCGCAGCGGTCGCCGTGGTGGACTCGGACGAGGGACGAGTTCCCCGCCGCCTGGTCGGCCCCGAAGGAAAGGTCTTGGAGGCACTTCAGGAATTGACCCGGCTGGCCGTCCAATCGGTCACCGGTGAACGTTCTCGGCTGATGCTCGACGTCGCCGGCTTCCGGGCCGAGCGACGCGCGGCCTTGGTGACGATTGCCAAGGCGGCGATCGAGGAGTGCAAGGCGAGCGGCGGGGACGTCAACCTGGAGCCGATGACCGCGTTCGAGCGCAAGGTCGTCCATGACGAGGTCCTCGCGGCCGGGCTGTCGTCGCAGTCCAGCGGCGTCGAGCCGCGGCGGTATGTCGTTGTCTCTCCCGGGTGACACCGGTCGATCGCTGGGGGATACGCCGGAAGCGGCGCGTGTGCTGTTCGGCGATCGGCTGCCGCAGGCGGTCGCCTTTGCCGAGCAGCTTGCGGGAACCGGAACCCGCCACGGCCTGATCGGGCCGCGGGAGATCCCTCGGCTGTGGGAGCGGCACATCCTCAATTGCGCCGTCGTTGCCGAGGCGATGCCCGCGCCTGGGGTTCGGGTGATCGATGTCGGGTCGGGAGCCGGACTCCCGGGGGTGACGCTGGCAGTGGCGAGGCCGGATCTGGACGTTCATCTGGTGGAGCCAATGCAGCGGCGGGTGGACTGGTTGCAGGAGTGCCTGCGGGTCGTGCACCTGCCGAACGTCACGATCCATCGGGCGCGCGCCGAGGAACTCCACGGCCGCCTTGACGGCGCGTACGTGACCGCGCGCGCGGTGGCCCGATTGCCGGTTCTGCTGGGCTGGTGTGCCCCGCTCGTCGTTGCCGGGGGCGCGATTGTCGCCATGAAGGGAAGCAGCGCGGCGGTCGAGCTGGACGAAGCGCGCAGGCAGCTACGGCGACTGCAGTTGATCGAACCACCGGATGGGGCGATCCGCGCCGTCGGAGCTGACGTCCTGGAGGTGCCGACGCGCGTGGTCGTTTTAACCAAGATCGGTGGCCCTCGGCTGACATCGGGTGTCGATCGTGGCACGGGCTGACGTGGTCGTCGCTCGGGGCTGGGGTGACGTCGGAGGAGTGATCAGTCGCGTAGAATTTGACGGTCGTCGTGGCCGCGGGTGCAATCGACACGGGATTCGAGGAGAGATGTTTCACGTGAAACGCCGGGGTCGACGGGCCGGTCCGTGACTGTTTCACGTGAAACGAGACCGAGACCCCTTCCGGCGCCACCGCGACCGCGCGTCATCGCGGTGTCCAACCAAAAGGGCGGCGTCGGCAAGACGACGACCGCCGTCAACGTGGCTGCCGCCCTCGCCGAGGGTGGCCTCCCCGTTCTCGTCATCGATCTTGACCCCCAGGGAAATGCCAGCACGGCGCTAGGAATGAACCCACACTCCGCGGATCAGCTGGGGATTTATGACGTCCTGATCGATGGCGTCCCGCTGATCCGCACGGTGCAGGCATGTCCGCACGTCCCGACGCTCTGGTGTGCGCCCGCAACGGTCGACCTCGCCGGTGCCGACATCGAACTGGTCACCCGCGACACCCGCGAGCACCTCCTTCGCGTGGCCATCGATGGCCTCCGCAGTCGGCTGCTGCAGTTCCGCCGGGCGACGCCCGAATACGTCATCATCGATTGCCCACCAAGCCTTGGTCTGCTCACGATCAACGCCCTGACGGCCGCCGATGACATCCTCATCCCCATTCAGTGCGAGTACTACGCGCTGGAGGGTCTCACCCAGCTGATGCGAACGGTCTCACTCGTCCGGGCCGGACTCAATCCGCGTCTCGAGCTGTGCGCGATCCTGCTGACGATGTTTGACGGGCGCACCCGGCTGGCGGCGCAGGTGGCCGACGAAGTGCGCCAACACTTTCCCGGTCGGGTCCTCACCCGGACCATCCCGCGCAGCGTGCGGATCTCCGAAGCCCCGTCCTACGGTCAGACGGTGCTGACGTACGACCCCGGCGGGGTGGGCGCGTTCGCCTATCGGGAGGCGGCGGCGGAACTCGCCCACCGCTTGGCCGCCGGCTCCGGAGACCGTCCAGCACGTCACGCCGATCCCGATCCGGCCGCGGGCTCGGGGACAATCGACCCGCAGGGAAGCCACGCACCGCGGTCGGCAGCTGCCGACTCGGGCATGTCCGACTCGCGCACGGATGGAGACGAGCTGAAATGACGGACAGCGCATGACCGAGCGACGTCGAGGCCTCGGCCGCGGCCTGGGTGCCCTGATCCCGATGGCCCCGCCCGGCGCCGAGCCGCGGCCGATCGATGTCTACTTCCCGGCGGAGGAGGTGGATGCGCCCGCACCACCGACCACGCCGTGGGAGCCATCCGACGATGTCCGGCACGACCATGCGACGCCACCGGGTGCGGGCGAGAGGACCCACTCCGAGAACGCGCACGATGAGCACGCCGACCCAGAAGTCGGCGACCACAGCAGCGCGGTGTCCGGCCCTGCGGTGGCGCTCGTCCCCGTCCCCGGGGCACGCTTCACCGAACTCGCGGTCGACGCTATCGTCGCCAACCCGCGCCAGCCGCGGACCATCTTCGATGACGACGAGTTGGCCGAACTGACCTTCAGCGTCAAGGAGATCGGCGTTCTTCAGCCGATTGTCGTGCGGCCGCAAGGCGATAATTACGAACTCGTCATGGGCGAGCGGCGTCTGCGCGCCGCCAAGGCCGCGGGGCTCGAGCGAATCCCCGCGATCGTCCGGGACACCGACGATGATGCCCTCCTTCGGGATGCGCTCTTGGAGAACCTGCACCGTAGCCAGCTAAATCCGCTCGAGGAGGCCGCGGCATACCGTCAGCTCCTCGACGACTTCGCCTGCACCCAGGAAGAACTAGCCGCCCGGATCGGCCGCTCCCGCCCGCAGGTGAGCAATACCTTGCGGCTGCTTCGGTTGCCGCCGCTGGTGGCTCGCCGGGTCGCCGCCGGGGTGTTGTCCGCAGGTCACGCACGGGCCCTGCTCGGCCTCACCGACGGTGCTGCGATGGAGCGGCTCGCGGGGCGGATCGTGGCCGAAGGTCTGTCTGTCCGCACGGTCGAGGAGATCGTCGCCCTCGGCGAGGAGACCTCGCAGCGGCCCGGGCCACCGGCGCCCCGCGGCGGCCGCACGGCCGCTCCCGAACTGCTGGGATTGGCGAACGGGCTTTCGGACTTCCTGGACACCCGGGCCTCGATCTCGCTGGGGAAGCACAAGGGACGGGTGACGATCGAGTTCGCCGGCGTCGACGACCTCCATCGCATCCTCGACGCGATCGGCTACCGAGCGCCCGAGTAAGCGATCCTGGGGCCCAGGCTGGCGGCCAACCAGAGCGCCACCACGGCGAACATCACGCGCTGGACGAGGCCCGCGATCGAGGGGATCCCCATCATCAGGGCCGGCCCGGCGAGGACCGGCACCAGGGCGGCCGTCGCGAGCGGATCCAGACGCGGCCAGCTTGCACCGGCAGCGGCGAGCAGTGCTCCCCTCATGCCAAATGCCGACCACCGCAGACGCAATGGAATGCAGCAGATCCTTTGGGCCGCCGACTCGGAAACGGTCTGACGGATGAGGTTGTAGCCGGTCGGCAGGAAAGAGGGGGCGACAGCGATCAGGGCCCCCCCCAACCCATTACCCCAAGGGCCATCACGCGGCGCCACTTCGGCACCCGTTGGTGCTCTGTCGCGATCACCACAGGGTTGGTGAGGCTAAGGGGCGTCCCGGCGGTGTGGGAGTCAGCCGATGTGTGGGAGTCAGCCGATGAACGGCTCGAGTTCGCGCAGCAGCTTCGGCTTCGGCATGGCCCCCACCAACGACTTGACCACCTCGCCGCCGACGACGACATGCAGCGTGGGGATGCTCGTGATGCCGTACTTGCCGGTGACGGCGGGGTTCTCGTCGGTGTTGAGCTTGGCGACGCTCAACTTGTCGGCGTAGTCCCTGGCGATCTCTTCAAGCACGGGGGCAACCGCCCGGCAGGGACCGCACCAGGGTGCCCAGAAGTCCACAAGGACCGGCTTGTCGCTCTGGATGACGTCGCGCTCATAGGTTGCGTCGGTTGTGACAATGGTGCTTCCGGTCATGGCTAGGTCCTTATCGGTGAGTCGTGAAATCCTCAGTGGGACAGGAATTTTTCGGCGTCGAGAGAGGCGGCGCAGCCACTGCCGGCGGCGGTGATCGCCTGCCGGTAGCGGTGGTCGACCAGGTCACCGCAGGCGAAGACGCCGGGGACATTGGTCAGCGTGGTGCGCCCGTCGACGAGGACATATCCCTCATCGTCGAGGTCGACAACACCCTTGACCAGGTCGTTGCGCGGGTCGTGGCCGATCGCGACGAACATTCCGGTGACGGCGAGTTCGCGCTCTTGACCGGTGACCGTGTCGCGGAGCGTGACGCCGGTGAGTTTGTCCTGTCCGTGCACCGCCGCGACGGCGCTGTTCCAGGCGAAGGAGATTTTGTCGTTGGCAAACGCGCGATCGGCCATGATTTTACTTGCCCGCAGCTCATCGCGCCGGTGAACGATAGTGACCGACCGGGCGAACTTGGTCAAGAAGGTCGCCTCCTCGATGGCGGAGTCCCCGCCGCCGACGACGATGATGTCTTGATCACGGAAGAAGAAGCCGTCACAGGTAGCGCACCAGCTGACGCCGTGCCCGGACAGGCGCTTCTCGTCGGGCAGTCCGAGCTCGCGATAGGCCGAGCCCATAGCCAGGATGACCGCCCGCGCGTGGGAGGTCTGACCCTCACCCGAGGTCACGCTCTTAAGTTCGCCGGTGAGGTCGACTCCGGTCACGTCGTCGGTGATGATGTCGGCGCCGAATCGTTCGGCTTGGGCACGCATCGCGAACATCAAGTCGGGGCCCATGATGCCCTTCTCGAACCCCGGGAAGTTCTCCACCTCGGTGGTGTTCATGAGGGCGCCACCGGCGGTCACTGCGCCTTCGAAGAGAAGTGGGCGCAGGTTGGCGCGGGCGGCATAGATGGCCGCTGTGTAGCCGGCCGGACCCGAGCCGATGATGATGACGGATCGCGTGGTCGAGTCGTCGGACGACACCAAGATCAACCCCTAGGGCAGGTATGCGGAGCCAGCGCCAGCCGGGCCGGCGATGGTCGGTCAAACCGATCCTAGGATGACTTTGTTCCCGTGTTCACGCTGACCGGCCCGGCGAGCCGATCGGTGCCGTCGGCGCCACAGGTGGGCGCGACGAGGTTGGCCGTCCAGGTTCCCGGGCGGGCGGCATACGCGATGAGGATTGCTGGCGCACCGGCATAGCTGCCGGACTCCACCCGAACTGTGGCCGCGGCTGGTGCACCGAGTCGCTCGGCGCACACACGCACCCATTCGGTGCCCAAGCCTGTCGAGCCGGCGTGCAGATCGCCGGTGTTGGTCGGCACCGATTCGACCAGTCGGCTGGCGTCGTCGGCCAGTGCACCGAGGGTGAACGCGCGGAGCGAAACCTCAGCCCGGCCCGCGGGCGGTGCCGCCGTCGAATCTGTCGTGGTGGGCGCGGCCTTGCCCTGCATTGCGTCCGACTGTGACCCACCGTCGGCCGCGGCCGAGGTTTCGCCTGCCATGTCGCCGGCACCGGCCGACAGCGACCCGCTCTTGAGCATGCCGCTCACCACCGCCCCGCCGCCCGCCACGACAATGGCGGCAGCGGCTGCCGGGAGCAACCATCTCGGCGGACCCGTCAGCCGCCGACGCGGGATATGGGCGCCGAGCCGGCGCTCGGAGCGGGGCGGTAGGGGCGGCACCCTGCCCGCCTCCACCTGCCGCCCGGCGGTCTCGGTGCGCGCGGCCGCCTCGGCGGCCAAGCTCGCGCGGATACGCGTGACGACATCGGGAGGCATCGGTCCCGGATCGGGCAGGGCACCCAACAGCGCCCGCATCCCGGTCGGGTCGTCATCGAACGAGCTGGGGTCGTCCTCGAACGAGACGGTGCCGTCTTCGGGGCCCGTGGTCACCGGATTCTCCCTGGTCGTGTGATTGATCTGACGAGGTGGGACGTCATCGGCCACCGTCCGGTTCCATCGGGGCAGGCCGCGGTTCCACGCCCGGCCGCAACAACTGCGCGAGCGCCGCCCGGCCACGGCTGCACCGGGACTTGACCGTCCCCTCGGCCACACCCAAGATCGCGGCCGCCTCCGCAACTGGGACGGCATGCATGTCGACCAGGACGAGCGCGGCCCGCTGAGCTTCCGGGAGCGCGGCCAGCGCCGCGTGGACGTCGAGGCGCGTCTCGAGGTTGCCGGTGTCGTCGCGGCCATCGCCGAGGTCGCGCTCGGGCAGCTGGGCGGTCGGCCGCTGCCGTCGCAGGCGATCGAGGCAGGCGTTGACGACGATGCGGTGCAGCCAGGTCGTCACCGCGGCGTCGCCGCGGTAGGAATCGCTGCGCCGGAAGGCGGAGATGAAGGCGTCCTGGACGGCGTCTGAGGCGAGTTCGCGGTCCCCGCAGGTGCGCATGGCGACGGCCCACATCCGGTCCTTGTGCCGGCGGAAGATCTCGCCGAAAGCGTCCGGGTCGCCGGCCGTGTGCAGCGCCATCAGCTCGCGATCGCTGTGGTCGGCCAGGTCAGCGCGAGGAGTCATGGGCGGGGGGATCACCCGGTGAGGACGATCTCGGCGAGCGCCGAACGGTAGCGGCCGTCAGGCTGTTGCGGGGCGTCGGTGAACCACACGATCACAAACCGACCCGGCGTCCGGCCGCCGGTCTCGACGGTTACCCAGTTCGTCCCGTTGCCCACGCCCGAGCCGATCTTGGTGGCTCCGTCCAGCCCCGGATCGTTGCTGATGTAGAGATCAAAGGGCGATGCGGTCGGCACGATCAGGCGGGCCTCGCGCGGAGTGACGACCTGCCCCATGTCGAGCAGGACACCGACGCCGTCCTTCAGGCCGGAGAAGCGCGGATTCTCGTATCCCTCGGTCTGCCAAGAACTCGTCGGGTCCTCGTCGTAGACCCGGGGCGCGAGGTCGTTGTTCTCGCTCTTGTCGTTGCCGTCCGGGTCGTAGCCGGTGGCGCTCACGATTCCGAGCGCTTCACCGGACCCGGGCGCGCTGCTCGTCGGTGCCACGCTGACACTCGGCTGGGGGCGGGCGCTGCTGCCGCCGAGGATGGACTCGATGTCGGTGTGCGAGCCGATCTTGGACACGCCGATCGCCGCGAGGAAGCCGGCGATCGCCACGACCGCCGCGAACACGACGAGAACCAGCCGGCGCTGCGCGGGCGATGGTGGGGCCCCGGCCTCGGCCGGCAGCAACGGTGCCGGAGACTCGTAGCCGCCGGCGGCCTGGGTCTCGGAGAGCCCCACCCGGCTGCGGTCCTCCTCCTCCCGCATGGCCGCCTTGAACGAACGCCGCTCGGACAAGGCAGCGCCGGCCCGGGTCGAAGCGGTCTTGGTCAGTCCGCCGAGGCGCGAGGTCAGGGCCGCGGTGGCGGCGCCGGCCCGGCCGGCAACGACTCCCACGCGCCCGGATGCTGCGCTCGGGCCCTCGGCTGGGGCACTGCTGACGCTGGCCGGCTCGGCCGGCGGCCCGTCGGTGTCGGAATCGGCTCCGGGCTCGGTTGTGCTTGTCGTTGGCGTCGAGGCCGGAAGGGGTGCGGTCAGTGGTTCCGGTGACGCCGCGACGGCCGGGGTTGGCGAACGGTCGGGCGGCACCGAGCGTGGGTGAGTGGCGATCAACTCCTCCGGATCGCTCTCGTCGCCAGCTGGGCCCGCGACAGCCGCAGCCGAGTCAGGATCAGCGGAGTCGGCGACATCCCTAAGACCGAGAGAGGTGCCGGTGAGCGGGGGCCACGGCGCAATCTGCGCGGCGTAGTCGCCAGGGCTGGAGGGGCCCAGGCCCTCACTGAACGTCTGCCGACAGATCGTGTCGAGATCGGTGGGAACGCCGACGGCGATCTCGGACGGCCGCGGAACGCCTCCGAACACGCGCGGTGCCGCCGCCAGGCCGGTGTCGCCTCCGTGCGGCCACCTCCCGGTCAACCCGGCATAGGCGAGGGAGACCAGACCCTGGGCGTCGCGGCGCAGGGCCCGGGGGCCGCCGATGTGGTCTTGTCCCGCAAGCGCTGCTTCGGTCGCGAGCCCGGCGAGCTTAACCGACCCATCCGGCAGGCGGATGACCGATTCGGGCGTGAGGAAAAGGTGGTGCAGGCCACGCCGCTGCGCGGCATCCAACCCGGTGGCAGCCTCTCCGGTCAGCCGACGAACCTCGCTGGCGGCCAGCCCACCGCGACCGGCCAGCTGCGCCAACGTCTGGCCGCCCTCGAGGGCCTCCTCGACGAAGAAGACATGCGCGCCGTCCGTGCCCGCGTCGAGGATCCGCACCACCCGGGGATTGTGGATGCCGGTGGTCCGTCGCGCCGCATCGAGCACCGCCGGCGCCTGCGGATTGGCTGCGGGCAAGACGTGCAACACAACCGGGGCTCCACTCGCCGCGTCGATCCCGGCCCAGGACTGCGCACCGGCTCGCTCGCCGAGCAGTCGCTGGGCGGTATAGCGACCGCCGAGGACGGCTGCGGGGGCAAGGGTTGGCACCGGCTCTCTCCTGCGGATCAGGCGTCCCGGCGGACGCGACGGCGCCGCCATCCTAGTTCGGTCGGCCGCGCCCTCGCCGGTGGCACGCTGACGGCGCCCCGACCGGTTGGGTCAGCAAATCTGTCGGGATGCACTCAAGACTGGACTAAGCGCGCTTGAATACAGGGTCAAGCACTCAGGCGAGGAACGCCTCTACGCGTGGCGAAGTTGTCAAGGTCAGCCCTAAACTGATCGAGCGTCGCGAGCGTGTAAAGGCCATCGATCTCGCCAGTGTCCCAGAAGTCCCAGATGCGCTTCAGACCCGGATCCGCGAGTAGCTTGCGTGTGGGTTGGGCGGCCAGTGAACGGCGGATAGATTTTGTGTTGTGGCAGTGTGTATTTGGGTGCGGGCAGCGCGGATGGCCCGGTGGCGCTCGGGTGGGCGGGTCTTCGGGGTCCTGGGTCGTCGGGGCAGGGGCGCGGCGGGTTAGGCCGCGGTGGGTAAGGCCCGGATCCGGGCCAGGACGGTGGGCAGGAGTTGCTGTCCGGGTGGCAGCCGCAGGATCAGCTGGCGGCCGTGGCGGACTATGCGGGCGGGCACGCAGAGCAGTTCGTGGCGTAGGCGGGCGCCGTGGGCGCGGTGACGCTGGTCGATCCCGGTCAGGGCTTGCAGCAGAACGGAGATGTTCCCGGCGAGCAGGGCAGCCCACATCCACACCGTGTTGATGGCGTGGTCGCCCGAGGGCAGATGCCGCAGCGCGGCCCCGAGTTTGGCTTCCCGGATCCGGTCCTCAATGTCGGTGCGGCGGCGGAACCAGGACTCGACCTGCGTGATCGAGGCAACCGGTGCGGCCGCCTCACCCGGCTCCGCCGGCTCCGCGGCTCGGCCGGCTCGGCCGGCTCGGTGGGGTTGGCCGGGTGGTCGTTGGCGGGGATATTGGTGACGATGAAGGAGACCGCGTGGGCGTGGGTGGCCGCGCCCTCCAACGCCAGGGCGAGTTGGTTCGTCTCGATGGTGCGTCGACGCCGTGAGCGCGGGTCGTCGGAGATGTCCTCGGCCTCGATGCGGACCCGGCGCACGATGGTGTACGTGTGCGGCGGCCACCCCTGCGGGGCGTAGTCGACCGCGGCGACCTGCGCGCCGGGCATCCCGCTCGCCGCCGCATCCCAGGCGTCCTCGGTGATGGCGGCGTAGGCGCGCCACATCGCGGTGTTCCGTTTCGCGGCGATGGCGAAGTCACACCCGGCCTCCACCGCGGCGTGGGCCAGGTCGGCGGTGAAGTAGCCGGCATCCGCGCGCACCCGCAACCGATCCCAGTCGGCCGCGGCCGAGCGGATGTCCTCGGGGATCCCGGCCAGGAGCCGGCGCAGCAGGTCAGCGGCCCGGGGCCTCACATCCTCATTCCCCGCGAGCAACTCCGCGGCCAGGGTCAGCCCGGCCTCGGCCCAGGTCCCCAGATGCGGACGGCCCGCGCGCTGACCGTGATAGTTGTAGGCCACGCCCTGCTTCGTCGGCCCGTACACCTCCACATCGGTGGAATCCAAGTCCACCGTCACCGCCGCCGCCAACACCGCCCGGCGGGACGCCGGCAACAACCCGACCGCATGACCGGTCAGGTCCGCGACCGCACTCTCCAGGCCGGCCAGCTGCGCCGGCCCGAACCGGCGGGCCAACCCCGCCGCCGTGGTCGAGGCCAACACCGGCACCGCCGACAACGCGGACCCGGCCACATCCTGGCGCTGCCGGTCCAACGCGGCCAGCACATCCCCGCCGAGCAACTGGCACTGCGCCAGCGACACCAGCACCTGCCCGCCCGTCGCGCCCCGCTCCCGCTCCTTGATCGCACCGATCCCCCGGTCCAGGCGCCCGACCAGATCCAGTTTCTCGATGAACTCCGCGAGCGCTGCCACCCCCGAGATCCCGGTCAACGACGGATCCGGCGCGCCGATCCGCACCCGCTTCCGAACCCGGCCACGACCACGTACTCTCTTCATCGACAAGGTGCTTCTCCTAGCTGGACGATCGAAGGCTTCGTAACCCCGATTCTCCCAGTAGGACAAGCACCTTCGTCACATCACACGCCGCACCCCCGACCATTACTCGCGGATCCGGGTCAGATCAGCAATCCGCCCCTTCCAACCCATGCCGTCGACCACAGCCAGAGCCACTTGGCCCCCGGTCCTGGCGTCCGCCATCTCCTCAATTTCTCCGACCGCGTCCGAAAGCTTCGAGCCTGTCGAGTCGAAGCCCTTTGCCGCTACCGCAATCACGCACTCGCGACCGGTCGCTGGCACAGCGAGGTCGGCAGGAGCAGTTCGCCCGTTCCGCCCTACGAAACGCGCACGCGGGACATATGGCAAGTTCAATGACTTCGCGATCGCCTCAAGCTCGTCCTCAATCTTGCGTCCGGACTGCCCTGCCGTGGTGGCCGTGGCGCGCGTGCCCGCGCGAGCCACGAGGATGTCACCGAAGGTGTAGGCGCAATTGCGTTGCGTCCTAAGCAGGCGGAAAAGGTCGAACTCTTCGTCGAGCTTCTCAACGAGTTCGGCCCTCTGCTCAAGGGCTGCCTTCCTCCAACTCGCCGTGTCGAACCAGTTGCGCAGGTGGTTCTTCAACTTCTCGCGGCTCAGGCCGACAACGAGCGCAAGCACATACGTCTGCTCGGGATGGGCGATTGCCCACGCAGCCACACGGTCAACGTCAATGCTGTCCACTGCCTCAAGGGAGTCGACGGCACTCGTGATGTCATCAGTTGAGTCCGTAACGTTGGTGTACGAGGCCGGTGGTTGTTCGTGTCCTTCCCGGGAGACACGACGGCCACCGGGCATCCTTCGAGTGAACCCATCACAGCACTCTCGAAAGGATGGTCCCGATGACCGTCGCACCACCCAGTATCGACCCTGCCCGTTTCTTGGACGAACAGCTCGCGCAGGCGAGCCCGGACTTGATGCGGGAGATGTTGTCCACGTTCATCCACACGATCCTGTCCGCGCAGGCCGATGCGGTGTGTGGGGCGGAGTACCGCTCCCGCACCCCGGAACGGTCGAATCGTCGTAACGGCTACCGCCACCGTGATCTCGACACCCGGGTCGGCACCATCGATGTGGCGATCCCGAAACTGCGGGAAGGCACCTTCTTCCCGGACTGGTTGTTGACCCGGCATTCGCGGGCGGAGAAGGCGCTGACCAGCGTGGTCGCGACCTGCTACCTGCTGGGGGTCTCGACCCGGCGGATGGACCGGCTGGTCCAAGCGCTCGGGATCACCGGCCTATCGAAGTCCACGGTCAGTGAGATGGCCAAGGATCTCGACGGTCAGGTCGAGGCGTTCCGGACCCGCCCGTTGGACGCCGGGCCGTACACCTTTGTCGCCGCGGACGCGTTGACGATCAAGGTGCGTGAAGGCGGGCGCGTGGTCAAGATCGCGACCATGCTCGCCACCGGCGTCAACGCCGAGGGGTACCGGGAGATCCTCGGTGTCCAGGCGTCCACGGCCGAGACCGGCGCCGGCTGGCTCACCTTCTTCCGGGATCTGGTCGCCCGCGGCCTGACCAGCGCCGGCCCGGTCGGTCTGGTGACCTCCGATGCCCACGCCGGACTGGTCGAGGCCATCGGCGCGACGCTGCCCGGGACGGCGTGGCAGCGTTGTCGTACTCACTACGCGGCGAACCTGATGGCGGTGACCCCGAAGAACAGTTGGCCGTGGGTGAAAGCGTTGCTGCACAGCGTGTATGACCAGCCCGACGCCGCAAGCGTGCACGCCCAGTTCGACCGGATCGTCGAGACCCTGACCGAGAAACTGCCCGCGGTCGCCGCGCACCTCGACGACGCCCGCGCCGACATCCTGGCCTTCACCGTCTTCCCCAAAGGCGCCTGGAAGCAGATCTGGTCGAACAACCCCCAGGAGCGGCTTAACCGGGAAATCCGCAGGAGGACCGATGTGGTCGGGATCTTCCCCAACCGCGACGCCCTGATCCGGCTGGTCGGCGCGGTCCTAGCCGAACAACACGACGAGTGGACCGAACAACGCCGCTACCTCGGCCTCGAACTCCTCGCCCAATGCCGCAAAGCCCTCACCCCCAAGGAGGAAACCGGCTCTTCCCAAACGAGAGTGTGGGGGGTGGCGCGTCGCTGCCGGGTTGAGGGTCGAGGTCTTCCGATGATGGAAGCTCTGACACTTCCCATCTGGAAGACCTCGACATGGCTGACGTTACCTTCACCTGCCCCGACCTGGACACCTTCACCGGTGTTGATGATCTCGGTCTGGTCATCACGGGGCAGCGGCTTGAGACCGGTCGTGCGGTGCTGGCCTGCCGGGTCCTCGAGCCCGATCCGTGGTGTCGGCGCTGCGGGAGCGAAGGCCGGGTGCGGGACACGGTGGTGCGCCGGCTGGCGCATGTCCCGTTCGGGTGGCGGCCAACAGTTTTGGAGATCACGGTCCGCCGCTACCGCTGCGGGGCGTGTGGGAAGGTGTGGCGCCAGGACACCAGCCGAGCAGCCGAGCCGCGCGCGAAGCTGTCCCGGGCCGCGCTGGCCTGGGCGTTGGAGGCGTTGGTCCTCTACCACCTGACGGTCGCCCGGGTCGCCGAGGCGTTGGCGGTGGCCTGGGACACCGCGAACGACGCGGTTCTGGCTGAAGGACGCCGGGTGTTGATCGATGACCCGGACCGGTTCAATGGTGTGGCCGTTGTGGGCGTGGACGAGCACTGTTGGCGGCACACCCGCAAGGGCGAGAAGTACGTCACCGTGATCATCGATCTGACGCCGGTGCGGGACAAGACGGGCCCGGCCCGGCTGCTGGATATGGTCGAGGGCCGCTCCTCAGCGGTGTTCGCGACCTGGCTCGCGGAGCGGGACCCGGCCTGGCGGGAGAGGATCGAGGTCGTCGCGATGGATGGCTTCACCGGGTACAAATCCGCGGCCGCCCAAGAACTCCCGTCCGCCACCGCGGTGATGGATCCGTTTCACGTGGTCCGCTTGGGCGGCGACGCTCTCGATCAGACACGCCGCCGGGTCCAGCAGGCCACGACCGGCCACCGC
Source organism: Nostocoides sp. (assembly GCF_037045025.1). GTDB lineage: Bacteria > Actinomycetota > Actinomycetes > Actinomycetales > Dermatophilaceae > Nostocoides_A. Next base: position 165,316 of record NZ_JBAOHM010000005.1, read on the forward strand.
GGCCGCAAAGGCGATCCGCTGTATGCCGCGCGGCGGACCCTGCACACCGGCGCCGATCTGCTCACCGACCGCCAACGCGCCCGCATCGAGGCGTTGTTTGCCGTTGAGGACCATGTCGAGGTCGAAGCGACCTGGGGCATCTACCAGCGAATGATCGGCGCCTACCGCGATCCCGACCGTGCCGCCGCCAAGGCCCGGATGCAGGCTGTCATCGACTCCATCAGCGCCGGCGTCCCGGCCGCGCTCACCGAGATCATCACCTTGGGCCGGACCCTGAAGAAGCGCGCCGCGGACATCCTGGCCTACTTCGACCGGCCCGGCACCTCAAACGGCCCCACCGAGGCCCTGAACGGCCGGCTCGAACACCTGCGCGGCTCCGCCCTCGGGTTCCGGAACCTGACCAACTACATTGCCCGCAGTCTGCTCGAAGCCGGCGGATTCAGACCCCAACTACACTCTCGTTTGGGATGAGCCAGGAAACCCCCGCCCAGAACCCACTCACCGCGATCACCGCGTAACCCCGACACGCCCGAAGGATGAAAAACCTTCAAACACCACGCATCAGGACTTGACCGATGTCATCAGCTTCTGGGGTTGAGGCCGTCGGGTCGATGACGGCGGTGAGTCGACCAAGCGAAGCCACATAGTCTTGGAACGGCACGGCGGGCATGCGTCCGTGTCCCATGCAGGCTTTCAGCTCACGAAGCGACCACAACATACTCGACAGCCTCACGGCGACTGGCCGCCTGGTGCGTGCCGAAGTGGTCGGTGAGCGTCACGGGGAAGCGCAGGTAGTCGCCTGAACTCACCCTGTACCCCTGACTCTTCAACAGGTACGAAACGACACCAGAGCCCGAAAAGGGGTCGAGAGCAGTCTGGCCGCCAATCTGATCAAATACGCGCGCGAGCGTCGGGAGCAGCCGGTACTTCGAGCCCATATACCTCATGTGTGGATAGTGCTCAACCTGAGCCAAGGCGGGGAGGGCGACATCCATCAGGGGCATTTGGATCGACGACAAGACATCTCCTTCGCGCGTGACCGTCACCCTACGACCGCCGACTGACACCTCAGCGAGGGGCACCTCAGTGTCCATCAGTCGTCCTCGCTTCGGGGATAGGCAGACAACCACCACAAGACCCGCACCAGCTCCGACTTCAGGACCCGACGCTTGCGGCATGTCGTGGGGAGGTCCAATGCTGCCGTCAAGTCTGCGGCCCGCTCCGAGAGCCGAGCTTGTCCAGCCGTGGTGGCTTGCCTGCAGCCATCACCGCAGTATCGAGACGGGCGCCCACGCTGACTTGTCCAACAGACGAGGTGCAAGCGGGGAGGGCGCACCAAAGTCGCGCGCACGAGCGGGTGCGATTTTCGCTGCATCTCGACATCAGCGCCGCACCCGGCGCACCAGCGGGCCGACGAGGTCGGCCACCTCACGCACCCGCAGGCGGTGCGCGATCAGCCAGGTCAGGGCCATGAAAAGAGTCCCGGTGATGCCCAGCGCGGCCAGCTGCGCCAGGCGATCGCCAACCAGTCGGGACCGCAGCGCCCATACCGGTGACACGGTCACGGCGGCGGCGAGCAGGCTGGCCACGCCCAGCCGGACATAGGTCTGCACCGTCGCCCCCATCCCCAGCGGCCCGATGACCCGACGCAGCAAGACCAGCCCGAGCAGCGCCCCCGCCAGATTGCTCACGGTCTGCCCGATGCCGACCCAGATGCCGGTGTGCTGGACGGCGACGGTCGCGGCATACAGGTTGACGATCGTCGCGACCGTGGTGACGACGACTTGCAGATAAAACGGCGTGCGGGCATCTTCATAGGCATAGAAGGCCCGGTTGATCAGGTAGAGCCAGCCGAACGGAATCAGCCCGGTGAGCATGGCAACGAGCACGCCGGCGACGGCATTGGTCTGGGCCGGCGGGAAGCTCGGGAAGAAAAGCGCGGTGACCATCGGGGCAAAGACAAACCCGGCGACGCTGATCGGCACGAGGATCGGTGACGGCATTCGCAGGCCGCGGGCGAAGTCGTCGACGACTTCCGCGGTGCGGCCCTGATGTGCGGACATCGACAACCGCGTGAACAGCGCGGTGGCCAGCGAGACGGTGATCAGCGAGTGCGGCAGCATGAAGAGCAAGAACGCATAGTCATACGACGCCTTGCCCGCGGCAACGACGTGCCCGGGCGCATGGGCGGCCAGGCGGGTGGCGCGGGTGAGCACCTTGCTCGTCACGACGAAGCCGAGCTGGCTCAAGGCCACGGCGAGGAAAGACCACAGGGCGACGCGGGATGCCGACCTGAGCCCGACACCTCTAAACCCCCACGTCGGGCGGAAACGGAATCCGCTGCGGCGCAAGGGGATAACGAGACAGACGCCCTGCGCGACGATGGACAACGTCGTCGTGCCCGCGAGCAACCAGACCATCGACGGCGTCCACGCACCCGGGGACGCGCCCGCCGGGAAGCCGGCGAACCGGAAGGCGAACAGACCCGCGAGCGCCACGATATTGGCCACCACCGGCGCCCACATATACGCGGCGAATCGGCCGCGAGCGTTGAGGATGTTGCCGAGCAGCGTGTAGAGGCCGTAGAAGAAGATCTGCGGGAGGCACAAGAAGGCGAACGCCACGGCCAGCCGGCGGGCCTGCGGGTCGACAGTGTCGCTCATCACCCACACGAGCGCCGGAGCCGCCGCGGTCGCCACCAGGGTGACGCCCAGCATGAGCACGACGGACAAGGTCACCAGGCGATTGACATAGTCCTCCCCCTGTCGACCCTGGGTGGAGGCCTTAACGATCTGGGGGACGAGCACCGACTGCAGGATCCCGCCGGCGACCAGGAGGTTGATGTTGTTGGGCAGGGTGTTGGCGACCGAGAAGGCGTCCGCGGTCAGTCCGGTGATGCCGACGACATAGCCGAGCTGGCTGGTCCGCACCAGGCCCAGGACGCGAGAGACCAGCGTCCCCGAGGCCATCACGGCGCTGGAGCGCGCGACCGTGTCGCCAGCGCCACCCCCGGTCATCGGGCGAGCCGAGGCCGGTTCGGGTGCCTACGGCTGCGCCAGGCACCCAGCGTCATGAGCACGGCCGCTAGCCCACCCATCGCCCAGTAGATCCAATCTCCCGTCGGCCGAACCCGGATCAGCACCGTCGTGTCCGGTCCGACCGCGCTTCCGTCGGGCGCGGACAACCGGGCCCGGATCGGAACGCTACCGGCAGCGAGAGCGGTCGCGTGCACGGTGACCACGGCTTTGGAGTGTGCGCCGACATCGACCGCGCGGGGTTGATCGTCCAGGCGCAGCCAGCCGGACAGCGGGGTCAGGTCGACCTGGAGATTGGTCAGCCCGACGCCGAGGTCGTTGGTGACGGTCAGCTGCAACCGTCCGGTGTCGGCAAAGAAGTTGATCGTCTCGGGAGTGACTTGCACGCCGGTGCTTGCCTCGGCCCCGGCTGTGCGCAGGCGCCGCATCTGCCCTTGGAACTGGGAGTTGTCGCCGCGCCAACGGCAGGAGAGGAGCTGGGCGAGGGCTGCATTCCAGAGCCGAACCTGCTCTGGGCCGTCGGCACGCACCTTGGCCGTCGTCGTCACCTGGTCGAGTGCCCGTTCCAGGGCGCGCAGCCGGTTGGCGGTGATCGCCGGGGGCGACAAGGCGACCGGATCCCGAGGGAGATCCGCCGGCTCGGGAACGTCGCGGGGTGTGGCGTCGGCAAGCGGCGGGCCGGTCCGGGCGGCCGCGATCGTGTCGTCGAGGGCAGCGGCCCGCAGCCAAGGCGCCTGCTCCAGCCGGTCGAGCGCGGCATCCAGGCCGGTTCCACTGAAGGCCACCCCCCGCGGCACTGCCAGGGTCAGCTCTCGCCGAGTTGCCGGGGCCTGGAGGAAGAGTGCGAGGGAGTCGGCGAGGAGCCGCTGCCCGGTCACCACACCTGCCGGGTCGCTGGGCAACTCGAGGAAGGCGGCGCTGAGCGCGTCGTCATAGGCCACCGCGGGGGTGCCGGATGTGCTGCGCCACGGCGAGGATGACGCGGTGGCGCCACCGGGAGTGCTGGACGCGCGGCCGAGGACGGCGTCGGCATGGCCGTCAGGGAGGTATGCCGCGAGCTCGCTCACCCGCGCGCTGCTGAGGATCCCGTCCGCGGGCCACAGCAGCGTCGTCGAGCAGTGGGGCAGGCCCTCGGCCCCCGCGGCGATGCCGTCCCGGACGAGCAGCCGCAGCAGCGGCTGCGCCGCGGGGACGGTCAACCCGGCGACGAGGTCGGCGTCGGCCATCGGCAGCACGAAGCAGTCCTGGTCGGAGACGGCGTCGATCAGCGCAGCCCGGAAGGTCCTCCGGGCGGCAGCCTCGGCCCGCTGCTGCGGCCCGATGCGGTCCCACGCCGCGCCGGCCTCGGGGTCGATCGGCCGTTCGGCGGGAATCGCCGCCGGCGCCGCGAGCAGCGTCGGGTCGACCGCCCAGGCGGCCCGCCGCTCGATGCCGGTGGCGAGCAACCGGGTCAGGCGGCCCTCGGGACCGATCTCGCTCAGCCAGGCGGCCAGGCGAGTGGCGCCATACTCACCGAACAGGGCCCGGTGCGCGCGCAAGGTGACCGGGAGGACGAGCACGGTGTCTAGGGGAGGGAAATCTCCCGGACCGGACTGCGGGAGAAAGGTCGAAACCCGCGCCCCGGCGGCGTCAACTGCGAGCGGCAACGCGGCATACGACGCGGCAGAGTGAGGGGCCAGCCGCGTGCGCAGCCGGAAGGTGCGCGTCTGCCCGGCTTCGACGTTTCCGGAGAGGCTGTCCTCGTCCCAAATGGTCGCGTCCACACCCGCCGTCGATCCCGCCGCCCAGGCGGCGATCTCGCTGCGGCGGGTCAGCCCCGTCGCACTCCCTCGGAGGATGACCGTCGGTGCCGGGATGGCGGTCGCGCCAGGATTGCGCACGGTGCCGCTCACCTCGACCTTGCTGCCCCGATCGGCGACGGCCGGCGTGATCGAGGTGAGGCGCAGCTCCAGGCCCGCCGTTGGGGACGTGGGAGCTGCAGGCGGCCACGCCGACAGCACGAGTGCCACGGCCGCGCCGATCGCGGCGGTGGCCCGGCGCCGTCGGGGCGCAAGCATCATTCGGCCCCGGCAAGACGCTGCCACGCCTCCCGGGCGATCCGGCGTTCGTTGGGGAAGGTCAGGTGCCGGTGGGCGTTCTCCAGGGGCAACCAGGCCACGTCGACGGCTTCCTGGTCGGGGTCGTTCTCGATGGTGAGGAAGCCTCCGGTCGCTTCGAGCAGGTAGTGATGGACGAACTTGTGCACCCGCCGGTCCCCCGTCGCGAACCAGTAATCGATCGTGCCCAACTTGATCAGCACGCGCGCCTCGATGCCAGTCTCCTCGGCGACCTCCCGCGCCGCCGTCTCCGATAGAGTCTCGCCCCGCTCGATGTGCCCCTTGGGCAGGCACCACTCGAGCCGCCCAGCGCGATTGCGGCGCGCGATCACGGCGATCCGCGCCCGCCCGTTGTGGATGTCGACGACCACGCCCCCGGCGGAACGCTCCTCGACAGCCGGCAGCCGCCGCTGCGGCCGTTCCGGTGCTGGCGAGGTCATGTGGTCACTCTAAAGGGAGCTTCCGCGCCGGAAAGGGAAGCGGACACGAAGTCACCTGCCGGCCCAGCATTACCGTTGGACCTCATGACAGCGACCTCTCGGGGCGCGCCGGACCTGGCGGTCTTGCGTCGTGCCGTTGCCCACCTGGCCCCTTCCTTGGACCTGCTGCGCGATCTCGGGACGGCGTTCACCGAGGCAGGGCACGAGCTGGCGTTGGTCGGTGGCCCGGTGCGGGATGCCTTTCTCGGGCGCGAGGCGCCCGACCTGGACTTCACCACGAGTGCCCGGCCCGACCAGAGCGAGGCGATCCTGGCCGCCTGGGCCGAAACCACCTGGGACATCGGTCGCGCCTTCGGCACGATCGGCGCAGTCCGTGGCGGCACCACCGTTGAAGTGACGACCTACCGTGCCGACGCCTACGACCGGGCCACGCGCAAGCCGGTCGTCGCGTTCGGCGACAACCTCCTGGACGATCTGCGCCGGCGCGACTTCACCGTCAACGCCATGGCGCTGCGGCTGCCGTCGCTGGAGTTCATCGACCCGTATGGCGGGTTGGCCGACCTCGCTGCCCGCAGACTGCGCACGCCCGGGCCGGCCACCACCTCCTTCGCCGACGACCCGCTGCGGATGATGCGAGCCGCGCGGTTTGCGGCACGGCTGCGACTGATTCCCGACGCCGAGGTTCTGGCCGCGATGAGTGAACTTGCCGACTCGATCGCGATCGTGTCGGCCGAGCGCGTGCGGGACGAGTTGTCCAAGCTGCTCCTGGCTCCCGACCCGCGACCCGGCCTTGCGCTGCTCGTGGACTCGGGTCTGGCGGAGCGGATCTTGCCTGAGCTGCCGGCCTTGCGGCTGGAGATCGACGAGCATCACCGGCACAAGGATGTCTACGAGCACTCGTTGACCGTGTTGGAGCAGGCGATCGCCCTGGAGGGTCCGCCGCACGCCGACCCGGCGCAGGTCCCCGGGCCGGACCTCGTGCTCCGGCTGGCGGCCCTGCTGCACGACATCGGCAAGCCGCAGACTCGGCGATTTGAGGCCGGAGGCGGGGTTTCCTTCCACCACCATGAGGTTGTCGGAGCGAAGCTGGCCCGGACCCGGCTGAAGGCCTTGCGTTATGACAAGGACACGATTGCCGCAGTCTCCCGGCTGGTCGAGTTGCACCTGAGATTCCACGGCTACGGCGAGGGCAGCTGGACCGACTCGGCCGTGCGCCGGTATGTCACCGACGCTGGGCCGCTGCTCGCACGCCTGCATCGGCTCACCCGCGCCGACTGCACGACACGCAACGTCCGCAAGGCACGGCGCCTGGCGGCCACCTATGACGAGTTGGAGGCCCGCATCGAGCGGCTGCAAGAGCAAGAAGAACTCGGCAAGGTGCGTCCCGAGCTGGATGGTCACGAGATCGGCGCGCTCCTCGGCGTACCTCCTGGGCCGCTCCTCGGCCGCGCCTATCAGTACCTGCTCGCGGTGCGCCTGGATGAGGGCCCGATCGGGAAGGAGGCAGCCACGGAGCGGCTGCGCGCCTGGTGGGCCGAGCACGCCGAGTGAAGGCGGACAATTCGTGCGGTGACTCTGCTGCACTCTGCTGCACTCTGCTGGCTTCGGCGGGTAACGTCAGCGCGTGGGAATCTTCGGGTGGGACATCATGCGCGCACGTCTTCGAGGCGCGCTCACGGCCGCTGTGGCTGCCACGGTGGTGCTCGGCGCCACCGCGACCGGAGCCGCCGGCGACTCCTCGTCACCACCGCGGCTGCCACAACCGACCGGCCACGTGGCCCGCGGGGCGCTCGGTCAGCACGAGATGTTCATCGTGCCGGTCTACTGGTCCGGCTCGGCACCAGCCCCCCTGGATGACGACGCGATCACGTCGATGGTCGCCGGCGCGGGCAGCTACTACAGCGGCGTCTCCAACGGGCAGATGACGGCGAAGTTGGGCTGGGCCTCGGGGTGGCAGAAGCTCGCGTTGACCGAGACCGAGGCCGCCAGTTGTGATCGCATCGCGATCCGCGACAAGGTCCGTGACATCGTCGGTGGCGGCCGGCCGACCGATCACCTCATCGTCTACCTCAACAACGAATCCGCGTGCGACTTCACCGATCTGGAGTCGGTGGGGCCGTCCGCCTTCGGCGACGGCTACACGATCAGCAATGGGGTGATGTCGGAGACGCTCTTCCGCCGGATCATCTCCATCAATGCCGGCGCCACCGCGACGGGCTCTCTCGACTGTGTTGCCGACGGCCAGCCGAGCCCACTGTCTTCCTCGTGCACCTATCGCGAGGGCACCGAGCCGTGGGACCCGACGAGCACTGCCCCATACGGCAAGGTCGGTATGCCGCAGGCCGACTCACTGTGGCGCTTCGGCTTGGTAGCGGACACCGACTTCCCCCGCATCGAGACGGGGACCAACACGACGGTCACCATCGCGCCGCTCACAGCGGCCAGCGGCAAGCAGGGCTTCTACTTCGACGACGGTGGGTATCGCTACCTGGTCGACTACCGCGTCCCGGCCGGGCAGGACGCCTGGATCGACGACCGCACCGCGACGATCGGCCCCAAGACGTGGACCGATCCCGGCGGCGGGGTGATCGTCCACCGCCAGCTGCTCGGCGAGGAACTCGGGCCGCGCGAACTGATCGACTTCCACGCCGACGCCGTGACCGCGGACACCAAGCGTCACCCCGGTCTGGAGCGGGCCGAGAGCTACACCAGCCCGGACGGGCACTGGTCGTTGCGGGTCGGGGCCGCGTCGGCGACGAGCGCGACGATCAGTGTGAGCTTTCCCTCGCTGTCCAAGGTACAGCGGTGGAGTGGCGCGGACCGGTTCGCCACCTCGGCAATCATCTCGACCAAGAACTACTCGACCGGCGTGCCGGTGGCCTATGTCGCCTCCGGGCAGGTCTACACCGATGCCCTCTCCGGGGCGCCCGTGGCCGGCAAGAACCGCGGGCCGGTGCTGCTCGTCGACACCGATGCGGTCCCCGACGTCGTCGCTGCCGAGCTGACCCGGTTGCGTCCGCGCAAGATCGTCATCTTCGGTGGCCCGGCCACGATCACGCCGGCGGTCGAGGCCAAGCTCGGCTCCTACACCACCGGCGAGGTCGAGCGGTGGAGCGGCGCCGACCGCTTCGCCACCTCGGCGGCGATCGCGGCGCAGAGCTATCCCGCGGGCGTCGACACCGTCTTGGTGGCCTCCGGGCGGGTATTCACCGATGCCCTGTCGGGGGCCCCGGTCGCGGGCCGCGACCGCGGCCCGGTGCTGCTGGTCGACACCGATGCCATCCCGAGCGTGGTGGCCGGCGAACTCCGGCGGTTGTCGCCCCGGCGCATCGTCGTCCTGGGTGGCCCGGCGACGATCTCCGAGCGGGCCCTCGCCGTGCTCAAGGGGTATGCCGGCACGGTTGAGCGCTGGTCGGGAGACGACCGGTTCAGCACCTCGGCCGAGATCACCGCGCATGCCTATGCGCCGCTGGTGCGCACGGCGTTCATCGCCTCCGGGCGGGTGTTCACCGACGCCCTCTCCGGGTCGCCGGTCGCCGGCCGCGACCGCGGCCCGGTGCTGCTGGTCGACACGACGTCGATCCCCGACTCCGTGCGTGCCGAGTTGACCCGCCTCAAGCCGCGCCGCATCGTCATCTTCGGCGGCCCGGCCACCGTCTCCACCGGTGTCCAGGCCGAGCTGGCGGCCTACCTTCCCTAAAAGGAGTCCCACAAAGACACCCCACAAAGACACCCCACAAAGTTCTCCGCTCACCCACGCAGAGCGTGGGACCCAGCTCCGATACTTTGCGGGGACCCCGTCAGACCCGGATCCGCGAGTAGCTTGCGTGTGGGTTGGGCGGCCAGTGAACGGCGGATAGATTTTGTGTTGTGGCAGTGTGTTTTTGGGTGCGGGCAGCGCGGATGGCCCGGTGGCGCTCGGGTGGGCGGGTCTTCGGGGTCCTGGGTCGTCGGGACGGGGGATTCGCGGGTTAGGCCGCGGTGGGTAAGGCCCGGATCCGGGCCAGGACGGTGGGCAGGAGCTGGCGGTCGGGTGGCAGCCGCAGGATCAGCTGGCGGCCGTGGCGGACTATGCGGGCTGGGACGCAGAGCAGTTCGTGGCGTAGGCGGGCGCCGTGGGCGCGGTGACGCTGGTCGATCCCGGTCAGGGCTTGCAGCAGAACGGAGATGTTCCCGGCGAGCAGGGCAGCCCACATCCACACCGTGTTGATGGCGTGGTCGCCCGAGGGCAGATGCCGCAGCGCGGCCCCGAGTTTGGCTTCCCGGATCCGGTCCTCAATGTCGGTGCGGCGGCGGAACCAGGACTCGACCTGCGTGATCGAGGCAACCGGTGCGGCCGCCTCACCCGGCTCCGCCGGCTCCGCCGGCTCGGCCGGCTCGGCCGGCTCGGTGGGGTTGGCCGGGTGGTCGTTGGCGGGGATATTGGTGACGATGAAGGAGACCGCGTGGGCGTGGGTGGCCGCGCCCTCCAAGGCGAGGGTGAGTTGGTTCGTCTCGATGGTGCGCCGGCGCCGTGAGCGGGGGTCGTCGGAGATGTCCTCGGCCTCGATGCGGACCCGGCGCACGATGGTGTACGTGTGCGGCGGCCACCCCTGCGGGGCGTAGTCGACCGCGGCGACCTGCGCGCCGGGCATCCCGCTCGCCGCCGCACCCCAGGCGTCCTCGGTGATCGCGGCGTAGGCGCGCCACATCGCGGTGTTCCGTTTCGCGGCGATGGCGAAGTCACACCCGGCCTCCACCGCGGCGTGGGCCAGGTCGGCGGTGAAGTAGCCGGCATCCGCGCGCACCCGCAACCGATCCCAGTCGGCCGCGGCCGAGCGGATGTCCTCGGGGATCCCGGCCAGGACCCGGCGCAACAGGTCAGCGGCCCGGGGCCTCACATCCTCATTCCCCGCGAGCAACTCCGCGGCCAGGGTCAGCCCGGCCTCGGCCCAGGTCCCCAGATGCGGACGGCCCGCGCGCTGACCGTGATAGTTGTAGGCCACGCCCTGCTTCGTCGGCCCGTACACCTCCACATCGGTGGAATCCAAGTCCACCGTCACCGCCGCGGCCAGCACCGCCCGGCGGGACGCCGGCAACAAGGCCACCGCATGACCGGTCAGGTCCGCGACCGCACTCTCCAGGCCGGCCAGCTGCGCCGGCCCGAACCGGCGGGCCAACCCCGCCGCCGTGGTCGAGGCCAACACCGGCACCGCCGACAACGCGGACCCGGCCACATCCTGGCGCTGCCGGTCCAACGCGGCCAGCACATCCCCGCCGAGCAGCTGGCACTGCGCCAGCGACACCAGCACCTGCCCGCCCGTCGCGCCCCGCTCCCGCTCCTTGATCGCACCGATCCCCCGGTCCAGGCGCCCGACCAGATCCAGTTTCTCGATGAACTCCGCGAGCGCTGCCACCCCCGAGATCCCGGTCAACGACGGATCCGGCGCGCCGATCCGCACCCGCTTCCGCACCCGGCCACGACCACGTACTCTCTTCATCGACAAGGTGCTTCTCCTAGCTGGACGATCGAAGGCTTCGTAACCCCGATTCTCCCAGTAGGACAAGCACCTTCGTCACATCACACGCCGCACCCCCCACCACTACTCGCGGATCCGGGTCAGACACCCCACAAAGTTCTGCGCTCACCCACGCAGAGCGTGGGACCCAGCTCCGATACTTTGCGGGGACCCCGTCAGACACCCCACAAAGTTCTCCGCTCACCCACGTGGGGCAGTGTGATTTCCGGCACGCGTGGCACAAGGCGCCGCGCGTGTGGGAGATTTGCCGCGTGATCGACGTCGGCGCGGCCACCCACCAGGGCCACTACCGCAGGGGGAACGAGGATGCCGCAGTGGCGGCATACCCGCTCTTCCTCGTCGCCGACGGCATGGGCGGCCACGCCGCAGGCGAAGTGGCCAGTGCGATCGCGACCGAAACAATGGCCGAGATCGGCGAGAGCGAGCCAAGCTTGCCGATGCTGGTCGCGCAGGTCCAGGAGGCAAATCGCCGGATTCGGGCGGAAGGAACCAAGCCGGGTCGGCGAGGACTGGGCACGACGCTCACCGGCATCGCCGCCCTGGCGGACGGCAGCTGGGCCGTCCTCAACGTCGGGGACTCCCGGGTGCTGATGACCCGCCAGGGTGAACTGCGGCAGCTGACCACCGACCACTCCGAGGTCCAGGACATGGTCGAACTCGGGCTGCTTGCTCCGGAGGAGGCCGCGGTGCACCCGATGCGGCACGTCATCACCCGCTCCCTCGGTGCGGCCGACTCGGTGGCCGTCGATCACGACCGGATCGAGCTGATCCCCGGCGATCGGGTGCTGGTCTGCTCGGACGGTCTGACCGACGAGGTGCCGCCCGACGAGATCTTTTGGGTCATGGACACCGCCGGCGGTCCCCAGGAAGCCGCCGAAGCGCTGGTCACGGCCGCCCTCACTCGTGGTGGCCACGACAACATCACGGTGGTCGTCGTCGATGTCGTAGCCGACCAGGTGGGGTCATTGATCGATGCCGGCGAGGAGTAGCAGCACTGTTGCCGGCGGCCGTGCGAGGAGAAGCACGAAACCGGGCTGCGTGCTGGGACGTCAGGGGTTATAGATGGACACCAGAAGGGGATGACCGACGTGGGCACAGCGGCACGGATGTGGAGGCGCTGGTTGCTGGCCGTGGTGGCGGCGGTTCTCGGGTTAGCGTTTGGTGGATTGTCGGCGGGGGCGGGCCCCGCGGCATACGGGCAATCGGTGCGAGTGCCGGGGGAACTGACGGTGACGATCGTCGACCCTCGCCCGAGTGCCACGCCTTCGGCGGGATCGCCGAAACAACTGGTGCGCGTGCGCGTCGGAGACCACACGGTTGACCTCGACGCCGACCTGGCGCGCGGGCTGTCCAGCGGCCCGGTCGAGGTGACGGTCACCGCGCCGCCCGGCGCGCGGGTGGACGCGCGTTCGATCGGTGACCTGCTGCGCACCGGAAGCGCCCGGGTCGAGGGGGTGCGATCCACCGCCGCGGCCCGGCCCACCCTGGGGCTGCACCACGTGCTGGTCGTGCCCGTCTATTGGCGCTCCCAGCCGACGGTGACCAGCGACGAACTGCGCGACGTCGTCAGGGAAACCGACAACTACTACCAAACCGCAACGCAAGGAAAGATCCGGTTCACGGCGGACAGCGTCCGTCCATGGACCAAGATCAGCCTGACGACCGCCCAGCAGGAGGCGTGCGACAACGACGCCATCGAACTGGCCGTCCGTCGGCTGGCCGGCAGCTACACGACCGACGCCACGCACCACATCGTCGCCTATATGGAGCAGCTCCCGAGTTGTTGGTGGGCCGGTCTGGCCAACCTGGGCACCGGGGAGAGCCAGAGCTTTGTGTGGATCAACGACTACCCGGTCGCGTCGATCTGGGGCCACGAGTTCGGGCACAACCTCGAACTCATGCACAGCGGCTCGCTGTATTGCTGGGACGATGCGCAGCACACCGAGGCCGTTCCCCTGTCCGGCGACTGCGACCAGGAGACCTACTCCGACCCCTGGGACCTGATGGGCAACCAGCCGTATGGCGGTGGGATGATGTCCGCAGAGAACCTGCGCCGGCTTGGGGTGCTGCCCGCGAGTAGTTCGACCGTGGTCTCGTTCGCGACCGAACTGACCTTGGCGCCCCTGACCGCGACCAGCGGGGTGCGCGGCGCCCAGTTCAGTGACGGTGACGCGAGCTATTTCCTCGAATACCGAACCCCTGCAGGGCTGGATGACTGGATCGATGACGCGACCTATGTCGACCCGGGCGGGGTGCGCCGGACCGACCCGGGAGGCGGCTTGGTGATGCGCCGCAATGTCGCCGGCTTCGGCCAGTGGGGAGAGCAGGATGTCGTGGACTTCCATCCCGACGGTGATCTGTCCACCCTGGGGCGCCACCCCGGTATGGAAGCCGGCGAGAGCTACACGCTGCCCGGCGGCCGGGTCCGCGTGACCGTGCTGTCCGTGTCTGCCGCTGGGGCCCGGGTCGCGATCAGCTTCCCGAACTCGAGCGGGGTTTATCGCTGGAGCGGCGCGGACCGGTATGCCGCTGCTGCCGCGATCACCCGGGCATCCTTCGGGTCCGACGTCGACCGGCTCTATGTCGCCTCGGGTGAGGTGTTCACCGATGCGCTCAGCGCCGCGGCCGTCGCCGGCCGGGAGGGCGCGCCGCTACTCCTGGTCAAGCGTGACCAGATCCCCGACGCCACCTTCGATGAGATCTGGCGGCTCAACCCCAGCCGGATCATCCTGCTCGGCGGGACGGCAACGATCAGCTCCCGGGTCGAGGCCGGGTTGAGTCTCGTTCCGGTCGATCGGATCGCGGGAGCAGATCGCTACGAGACGTCCGCGCTGATCTCCGCCCGGAACTACTCGCCCGGTGTCGCGGTCGCCTATGTCGCCTCGGGGCAGAACTTCCCCGACGCCCTGGCGGGTGCCCCTGTTGCCGGCAAGACCGGCGGGCCGGTCCTGCTTGTCCCCAGCACCGCCGTCCCCGATAGCGTCGCGAGCGAGCTGCGCCGCCTGCGGCCGGGCCGGATCGTCGTGCTCGGCGGTCCCGCGACGATCGATGACGGCGTGCTCGCCACCTTGGGGACGTTCACCTCCGGTGCGGTCGAGCGTTGGGCCGGTGCCGATCGGTATGCCGTGTCCGCGTCGATCTCCGAGCGCTCCTTCCCGTCGGGCGCCGAGACCGTCTTCGTCGCCTCCGGCTTGGTCTTCCCCGATTCGCTGGCCGGAGCCCCGGTCGCGGGCAAGACTCCGGCTCCGCTGCTGTTGCTGCGCACCGCTTCGATCCCCGATCCGGTTGCTGCCGAGCTGACCCGGCTGCGGCCCAAGCAGATCGTCATCCTCGGTGGGCCGGCGAGCGTCACCAACACGGCGGCCGCCGCGCTGCAGGCCTATGTTCGCCACTAGCCGACGGCACCGGGCGGCGGGGCCACCGGGCCCTGCTCGGGCCCATGAGGCGTCCGCAGACCGGCCCGCCCGGGTGCGCGATCAGGAACGTCGACTAGTCTGACGCGTCGTGTTAGGCAGGTTGGGGTCCAGGTCCGTCCGCAGTCGAGCCCTCGCCGCGGCGTGCGCGGGGCTTGCCGTGTTTGCTGCGGCGGGGTCGTCCGCTAACGCCGCCCCCGAGCAGCGCGCAGAGCAGGTCACGGCGGCCGCGCAGGAGGCGCGTGCCACCGGCGTGGTCCGCTGGGCCGGGGCCGACCGCTACGAAGCCTCGGCGGCGATCTCGGCGCGATCCTTCGACCCGGGTGTTCCGGTTGCCTATGTGGCCTCGGGCAGCATCTATACCGACGCCTTGTCCGGCGCGCCGGTTGCCGCCAAGAGCGGTGGGCCGATGTTGCTCGTGACCGCCACCGATGTGCCCGACGCCATAGCGACTGAGCTGTCGCGGCTGCGCCCGCAGCGGATCGTCGTCCTAGGCGGTCCGGCGAGCATCGGCACCGGCGTCGAGACGCGCCTGCGTGGCTTTGCCGGATCCGGCGGCGTGCAGCGCTGGCAGGGCGCCGACCGCTTCGAGGCCTCGGCAGCGATCAGTCGCAGTTCGTTCTCCCCCGGAGTCGACACCGCGTTCGTCGCGTCCGGGCGGGTCTTCGCCGACGCGCTCTCGGGTGCCCCGGTCGCCGGCCGCGACCGCGATCCGCTCCTGCTCGTCGACACCGACCGCATCCCTGACTCGATCGACGCCGAGCTGCGTCGGCTGCGACCGAGCCGGATCGTCGTCCTGGGCGGGCCCGCCTCGATCAGTGATGGTGTCGCTGCCGAGCTGAGTGCCTATAGCTCCGGCTGGGTGGAACGCTGGTTCGGCGCCGATCGGTATGCCGCGTCCGCCGAGATCTCGGCGGCCTCGTTCGACCCCGGAGTCCCGGTGGCCTTCGTCGCCTATGGCCAGGTCTTTTCCGATGCCCTGTCCGGTGCCCCCGTCGCTGGAATCCGCCGCGGCCCGATGCTGCTCGTGGCCGGGAGTGAGATCCCGTCGGCCGTCCGGGACGAGCTGCGCCGGCTGCAGCCGAAGCAGATCGTCGTCCTGGGCGGCACCGCCTCGATCAGCACCACGGTCGAGAACCAGCTCGCCGACTATGTCGTTCCCTGATCTGTCCTTCCCCGATCCGCCGAATCTGACTCGTTCGATTCGGCGCCAACCGATTCCGCACTGAAGGAGCTCTTCCGCATGCGTCCCTCCACCCGTCGATCCGTGCTCGCCGCTACGCTCGCGTGCGGTGCCCTGGCGCTCTCGCCCACGCTGAGCGCGCCGGCCAGCGCCAGCGACGACGCCCGCGCGGGCGTGGTCCGCTGGTCTGGTGCCGACCGGTATGAGCTGTCGGCCACGATCGCCACCGAGAATTATTCGCCCGGGCTCGCTCGGGTGTTCGTCGCCTCGGGCGAGGTCTTCACCGACGCCTTGTCCGGCGCCCCGATCGCCGCCCGGGACGAGGGCCCGGTCCTGCTGGTGCGGTCGACGACCATTCCCGACGCGGTGCTCAATGCGATCACGACGCTGCAACCCCAGCAGATCATCGTGCTCGGCGGGGAGAGCTCGGTCTCGCGCGATGTCTTCAACCAGCTGAAGAACTTGTTCCCCGCTGAGCGCTGGGCCGGCCCGGATCGCTACTCGGCCTCGGCCAAGATGAGCAAGCTGTCCTTCGACCCCGGCGCTCGCCGGGCGTTCATCGCCTCCGGCTCGGTCTTCCCCGACGCCCTCTCGGTCGGACCCGTCGCCGGGATGACACCGGGCCCGACCCTGCTGGTCGAGAGCGACAACGTCCCCGGATCGATTCGCTCCGAGCTGCGCCGGCTGCTGCCCAAGAACATCGTCGTCGTTGGTGGGGAGAACACCCTGACCCCGAGCCTGTATGCCGATCTGCAGCAGTACACCTCGGGCACCGTGACCCGGTGGTCGGGCGAGGATCGCTTCGCCACGTCGGCGGCGATCTCGCGCACCGGGTTCAAGTCGGGCGCGAACACCGTCTATGTGGCGTCCGGCCGCGTCTTCCCCGATGCCCTGTCCGGAGCGCCGGTGGCCGGCATGAACCGCTCCCCGTTGCTGCTCGTCGACACCGACGCGATCCCGGACTCGATCGCCACCGAGCTGCGCCGCCTGCAACCGACCAGAATAGTCGTCCTCGGCGGCCCGGCCACTGTCTCCGACGGTGTGGCGAGCCAGTTGGAGACGTTCGTCGACTGACGCCAAACGACAGGGGCTGACCTGCAAAGGGTGAGCCATAGCGCACTCTTTGCAGGTCACCCGCGCAGGACTGGGCGGGTTAGTTAGCGCGGCTCAGTGCCGGCGATGAAGGCTTCCAGCCGGGCCCGGCCGGCGGTGTCCTCGCGCTGCTCGGGCGGGGACTTCATCAGGTATGCCGCGGCCGAGAGCAGCGGGCCACCGATGCCGCGGTCCTTGCCGATCTTGGCGGCGCGGATCGCGTCGATGATGATGCCCGCCGAGTTCGGGGAGTCCCAGACCTCCAGCTTGTATTCGAGGTTCAGCGGGACATCGCCGAAGGCGCGGCCCTCCAAGCGGACATACGCCCACTTGCGGTCGTCGAGCCAGGCGACGTAGTCGGACGGGCCGATGTGCACATTGCGGTCCTCCTTCTTGCCGGCGAGGGAGCCGGTGAGGTTGGAGGTCACGGCCTGGGTCTTGGAGACCTTCTTGGACTCCAGCCGCTCGTGTTCGAGCATGTTCTTGAAGTCCATGTTTCCGCCGACGTTGAGCTGGTAGGTCCGGTCCAGGGTCACGCCGCGGTCCTCGAAGAGCTTGGCCATGACCCGGTGGGTGATCGTCGCGCCGACCTGGGACTTGATGTCGTCGCCGACGATCGGCACGCCCGCCGCCTCGAACTTCGCCGCCCACGCGGGGTCGGAGGCGATGAAGACCGGCAGCGCGTTGACGAAGGCGACGCCGGCGTCAATCGCGCACTGCGCGTAGAACTTGTCGGCCTCCTCGCTGCCCACCGGCAGGTAGGACACGAGGACGTCGACCTGCGCCTCCTTCAGGGCGGCGACGACGTCGACCGGCTCCGCGGCGGACTCGTCGATCGTCATCCGGTAGTACTTGCCCAGGCCGTCGAGGGTGTGGCCGCGCTGGACGGTGATGCCGGTCGTCGGAACCTCGCAGATGCGGATGGTGTTGTTCTCGCTGGCGTTGATCGCCTCGGAGAGGTCCTTGCCGACTTTCTTGTCATCGACGTCGAAGGCGGCGACGAACTCGACGTCGCGCACGTGGTAGGGCCCGAACTGGACGTGCATGAGGCCGGGCACGCTCCCGGCCGGGTCGGCGTCGCGGTAGTAGTGGACGCCCTGGACGAGCGAGCTCGCGCAGTTGCCGACGCCGACGATGGCGACGCGAATCGAACCCATGATGTGCTCCTTAGCGGGTGGTGGGATGGGTCGGGGGCGGCGTGAACGCCGGGTGGTTGGGATCGGTGAGGCTCCCCGGGCGGACGGCCGGAGCTCCCCGCTCGGCCGCGATCAGCTCGCCGAGCCAGCGCAGGTCACGCTCCAGGCTCTCCTCGGTATGCCGATGCAACGCGCTCGCCCAGGTGTCGCGCGTGCCCAGCCGGGCCTGCTCGCGCAACTGGGCCAGCCGCTCCTCGAGGCGGGCCCGGCGCCCCTCGAGGATCCGCAGCCGGACGCTGGTCTCGGTGCGCCCGAAGAAGGCCAGCCGCAGCTCGAAACCGTCATCCTCATACGCCCCGTCGTCGCTGCGGGCGGCGAGCTCGGCGAAGTGCTGCCGGCCGGGGTCGGTGAGTTCGTAGACGATCCGCGGCCGCCGTGAGGTGGTGGCCGGGGACGCCGACTCGGTGATGTCGCCGCGCTCGACGAGAGAGCGCAGGCAGGGGTAGAGCGTCCCGAAGGACAAGGCCCGGAAGGGGCCGAGGGCGAGGTTGAGGCGGCGACGCAGCTCATACCCATGCATCGGCGTCTCGTGGAGGAGCCCGAGCACGGCGAACTCGAGCAGCTGGTGCCGCTTCGTCGCCATGTCGTCTCCTCGATATATCGATGCGATACGTCGACAGGATACATGATCTGCCTCGACTTTGGCTGCGGCCGCGCCGGACGTGTCGTTTATGGCCACCCGGCCAGGGGGCCGTGGGGGGCCAATACCGCCGAATCTGGGTAGGCTGCGCCGACGAGCAGGCCACCGGGCCCGCGGGCAGGAGGCTCACCGTGGCCGCGCAGGCGGGTGGAGCGGGCCAGGATCCGCGGACCGTGACCCTGCGCACCGTCGCCGCCCACGCGGGGGTCTCCAAGTCACTGGTCTCGCGCGTGCTCCAAGGATCGCCGCAGGTCAGCCCGGCCAAGCGGGAGGCGGTCGAGCGGGCGATCCGGGAGCTGGGCTACCGGCCGAATGCCTCGGCCCGCAGCCTGACCCAGCGGCGGACCATGGCCGTGGGGGTGATCGTCGCCGACCTGGGCCAGCCGTGGTTCGCCGGGATGCTCGAGGGCCTCGGCACGACCCTTGGGGAGGCCGGGCTGCACGCGCTCATTGGCGACGGCCGCGTGGACCGGTTGATCGACGACCGACTGGTCCGGGCGTTCATCGAGATGCGCGTCGACGGGCTCGTCCTCGCCGGGGCCATGCCGAGTTCGCCGGTGCTCGCCGAGGCGGCGAGCCGCATACCGACCGTCCTGGCCGGCAGCCGCGATGCGGTCGTGCCGGGAGTGGACGTCGTCGTCCCGGACGACGTCCACGGCACCACGCTCGCGCTGGAGCACCTGCACGAGTTGGGCCACACGCGGATCGCGCATGTCGCGGGGACCGCGGGGTCGTCCGTGCTCGGGCGCCGCGCGGCATACATCTCGTGGATGAGCCGGCACCTCCTGGCGCCGATCGTCCAGCCGTGCGACACGACCGAGATCGGTGGGTATGCCGCTGCCCGTCGCCTCCTCGACGTCGCTCCGGGGCGCCGTCCCACAGCCATCTTTGCCGCCAACGACCTCGCCGCCCTCGGCGTGCTCGGCGCCGCTCGTCAACTGGGATTCAGTGTGCCACAGGAGCTTTCGGTCGTCGGGTATGACAATTCGTCGGTGGCACAGATGCATCTCACCGACCTGACCACCGTTGACGCCGATGCGCGCGAGCTCGGCCGTCAGGCCGCCGATTTGCTCATCGAGCGGATCGCCGTCCCGGCCCGTCCGACTCGTGTGGAGGTCTTGACGACGGGCCTCGTCGTGCGAACGTCGACCGCACGAGCCCCGGTGCTGGAGTAAGGAATTGAGGTAATGTCAGGACAAATCTTGACAAGGCGATGGGACCGGTCCCATCATGGAGTCTGAGCGTCCGTGCGACGATGCGCCGGGCCAGACACAGGAGGTTCTCGGATGTCCCCCACTCTCGGCTCACTGGACGGACGAGTCGCGGCGGCACCGATCTCCTGGGGCATCTGCGAGGTGCCCGGCTGGGGCGAGGTGATGCCGTCCGAGCGCGTGCTGTCCGAGATGCACGCCCTCGGCATCCCGGCCACCGAACTCGGCGCTCCGGGCTTCCTCCCCGAGGACGCCGAGACCCTGAAAACCACTCTCGCCGCACACGATCTCGGCCTCGTGGGCGGCTTCGTCCCGCTCGTGCTGCACGACCCGGCCCAGCGCGAGGACGCCCTGCGCCGCGCCACCGAGGTTGCCGAACTCTTCCAGGCCGCCGGGGCCACGATGTTCGTTACCGCGCTGGTCCAGGACTACGACTGGTCCAAGCCGATCCCGCTCAGCGCCACCGACATGCAGGTCGTCGGCGAGGGCCTAAAGCAGGTCGGCGAGGTCTGCGCCGCCCACGGCCTGACCCAGGTCCTGCACCCCCACGTCGACACCGTCGTTGAGACCAAGCGTGACGTCGACCTCGCCCTGGAGCACACCGACGTCCTGTGGTGCCTCGACACCGGCCACCTGCAGATCGGCGGCGTCGACCCGGTCGCCTTCGCCCGCGAGCACGCCGGTCGCGTCGGCCTGGTCCACCTCAAGGACGTCGACACCGCAACCTCCGCACGCGTCCTGTCGGGCGAGCTCAGCCTCGTCGAGGGTGTCCAGGCCGGGATGATGCGCCGGCTTGGCGACGGCGAGGTCGCCATTGCCGACGCCGTCGTCGCGCTGGAGGAGGGCGGCTATCGCGGGTGGTATGCCCTGGAGCAGGACACCGCCCTGAAGGCCCTGCCGGGCGACGGCGAGGGCCCGGTCCACGACGTCGAGGCCTGCCTGAGTTATCTCGCCGACAACGTCGTCCCTCGATTGAGCGCGACTGCCTGACCGCGACCGCCTGAACGCCGCGCTACCACCGGATTCACTTCCTACCAGATTCACTCCGAGCACCGCCATCCACACCGAGAACGAAGGAGTTCACCCGTGAGCACGCGTGACGCCGGCTTTGCCCAGGCCGAAGCCGATTCGACACCGCCGGTCCGGATGGGCGTGATCGGCGTCGGCCGCATCGGCCGGATGCACGCCGGCCTGCTGCTGCGCGAAGTGCCGGGCACGACCGTGGTCGCCGTGGCCGACGCCGTCCCGCACGTCGCAGCCAGCGTCGCGGCGGACCTCGGCGTGCAGGCGCTCGGCATCGACGAACTGCTCGCCAACTCCGACGTCGAGGCCGTCGCCATCTGCACTAGCACCGACACCCACGTCGACCTCGTCGTCAAGGCCGCCTCGGCGGGCAAGGCGATCATGTGCGAAAAGCCGGTTAGCCTCAACCTCGCCGAGGTCGACCGGGCGCTCGCCGCCGTTGACGCCGCGGGCGTCCCGTTCATGGTCGGCTTCAACCGCCGTTTCGACCCGGGACATGCGTCGGTCGCGCAGGCCGTCAAGAACGGCACCATCGGCGACCTCCACCTGCTGCGGGTCACCAGCCGCGACCCCGCCCCGCCACCGCCGGAATACGTCGCGGTCAGCGGCGGGATCTTCCTCGACATGATGATCCACGACTTCGACATGGTCCGCTTCGTCACCGGCTCCGATGTCGTCGAGGTCTTTGCCCGCGGCGCCGTGCGGGTTGACCCGCGGATCGGCGAGGCCGGCGACGTCGACACCGCCGTCGTCGTCCTCACCCACGAGAACGGCACGATCACGACGATCGACAACAGCCGCGAAGCCGTCTACGGCTACGACCAGCGCATCGAGGCCTTCGGCTCGGGCGGTATGGCGGCGTCCGACAACCCGGCCCGTCACAACGGCTGGGTGCGCACCGCCGAGGCCACTGCCGGCGAGCCGCTGCCGTGGTTCTTCCTCGACCGCTATCTGCCGTCCTATCGGCTGGAGTGGGCGGCATTCGCCGACTACGTCCGCGGCGGCGGGGACTCCCCCGTCGGCACCCGCGACGGCCGCGAGCCGGTGCGCATGGGCCTCGCCGCGACCCGGTCCCTGAAGGAGGGCCGCCCGGTCCGGCTCGACGAGATCACAGCATGAGCATCACCCCACGACGTTCCTCCCACGCCGAGCGTGGGGCCCACCCCGCTCCACTGCGCCAGGCACTTCTCGAGGTCCCCACATGAGCCGCCGCGTCCTGCTCACCGGCGCAACCGGATTCGTCGGCGGCAATGTCGCCGCGGTGCTGACCGACCGCGGCGCCGACGTGCTGTGCACGGTGCGGCGCGACCCCGGACCCGACTTCCCCTGGCCCTGGCGGCTGACCGACCTGGCCAACCCCGGCGATGTCGCCGCCGCCTTGTCGGAGCACGAGGCGGACTCGGTCCTCCACCTGGCAATCGACAATGACCTGCACGGCCTCTATCGCGACCGCCGCGCGGGTTTCGACTCCTACGTCGGGATGACCCGACGGTTGGTCGACGCGGCCAATGCGGCGAATGCCCACTTCGGTTACCTATCGACCGACTGGGTCTTCGACGGCACCGGGCACCTGGTCGACGAGGAGGAACCGGTCAACCCGCTCAACCTCTACGGCCTGTTCAAGGCGCTCTCTGAGCAGGTCATCATCGACCGCGCCGACCGGGGCTTCGTCGCTCGGGTCGGCGGGGTCCAAGGCAGGCATCTCACCCAGCCGGCGGCCCCCCGGCAGCAGGACTGCGGCTTCGGCTACTTCGTCCTCTCTCTCGTTGACTCCCTTTCTGCCGGAACGGAATTCACCGTATGGCAGGATCCGGCGATCAACAATGTCGCGAGCCCGGTGACCTCGGCCGAGATCGGCGCGCGCCTGCTGCTGGCCCTAGAACGCGAGGCGACCGGCATCCTCCACGTGGTCGGTGCCGATGCCGTCACCCGGCTCGAGCTTGCCCGGGCCGCTGCCGAGGTCTTCGACCTCGACGCCGCGTTGATCGCGACCGGGCCGGTTCCCGAGGGACAGATGCTCCCCGCGGCAATGCCGGCCGACACCAGCCTGGCAACACCACGCACCGACGAGGTGCTCGGCATCCGCCCCTTCGGCATCCGCGACCAGCTCGCCGCCCTGCGCCACGAGACCGAGACCGGCCTGCCCCAACCGATCACCCCGGCCTCCTGATCCCTGCTTGGGGAGGCCGCTGACTCACCCGGAAAGTGATGTGACCCAAATGGTTTCGCCGGCAATGAGGTCGGAACCCCGCACGATCGGTGTCGGCGTCATCGGCGCCGGCTGGCTCGGCGATGTCCACGCCCGCGCGTGGGGACGCCTGCGTCACCACTATGGCGACCTCGGCGTCACCCCGCTCTTCGCGGCCGTCGCCGACAGCGTCCCGGGCGCGCGGGCGGCGGCGGTCGGCAAGCACGGGTTCGCCACGGCATACGGAGATTGGCACGAGCTGATCGCCGACCCGGCCGTCGAGGCGGTCAGCGTGACCGCGCCCAACGCGCTGCACCGCGAGATCGGCGTCGCGGTCGCCGAAGCCGGCAAGCACCTGTGGATCGAGAAGCCCGTCGGACTGTCGGCCGGCGACGCCGAGGCGGTTGCCGCGGCCGTCGCCGCGGCAGGCGTTCAGGGGACCGTCGGCTTCAACTATCGCGCGATCCCGGCGATGGCCAAGCTGCGCGAGCTGGTCGTGGGCGGGGCGATCGGCACCCCCACGCACGCGCGCGTACGGTTGCTGACCGACTATGCCGCCCACCCGCTCGGTACGCTCACCTGGCGATACAGCTTGGCCTCCGGTGGGCACGGCGTCCTTGGCGACCTCGCCTCGCACGCAGTGGATTTGGCGCGCTTCGTCCTCGGTGACTTCGAGTCTCTCGTCGCCCAGACGGCGATCTATATTCAGCAGCGCCCGCAGCTCGTCCCGGGCGCCGCGACCTACGGCCACGGCCTCGGCGACCCGGAGGCCCCGACCGGCATCGTCGAGAACGAGGACTACGTCCAGGCGATGATCCGCACCCGTTCCGGAGTTCTCGTCGCGCTCGAGTCCAGCCGGGTGGCGGTCGGCGAGCAAAACAACTACGGGATCGAGGTGCACGGGACGACGGGCCTTGTGGAGTGGGACTTCCGCTCCCCGGGCGAGCTGCGGTTGTCCACCGGCACCACGTATGCCGATCAGCCCACCCAGCGTTTCCTCGTCGGCCCCGGTGCCGGCGATCACGGCCGCTTCCAGCCCGGATCGGCGATCCCGACGAGCTATGACGACACCAAGGTCATCGAGCTGGCCGGCTTCGTCCGCTCAATCCTTTCCGGTATGCCCGAGGGGCCCGTCCTCGCCGACGCCGTCGCTTCCGCCCGCGCGCTGGACGCGATGGTCACCTCCGCCGCCGGCGCCGGCTGGGTCACGCTCTAAGGTTCCCCACGAAGTTCTGCGCTCCTTCCCACGCAGAGCGTGCGCCAGGTCCCCCGATGCTTCGCTGGGACCCCGGGACGCAGGGGGGTTGGCGTCCTGGTCAGCGCTCGTCGACCAGGATGTCGATCTCGTAGTCCTCAGCGCGGTAACAGTGGTCGCCGAACTCGACGGCCTTGCCGGCCGCATCGAAGGCCATCCGGGTCATCGTGAGCACCGGGGCGGAGCCGCGGATGCGCAGGTGCTTGCGTTCGGCGCTGGTCGGCATCCGGGCGCCGATCGTCTGCCGGGCGACAACCGGTTTGACGCCGCGGGCGCGCAAGGCGGCATACAGGCCGGTCTGTTCCAACTCCTCCTGGGTGATCGAGGAGGTCGCCGGCGGGAGCCAGTTGTGCAGCACGGCAAGCGGGGCCTCACCCGCGAAGCGCAGCCGCACGATGTGCAGCAAGGGCGTGCTGGACGGCAGATCAAGGGCCGCGGCGGCACGCTCGTCGGTGACGATCTCGTGCCCCAACACCGTGGTGTGCGGCTCGCGGCCGTCGCGGACGAGGTCGTCGAAGAGGCTGCTCAATTCGGCGCGACGATGAACCTTGCGATTGGCAACCGTCGTCCCGAGCCCGCGGCGGCGCACCAGCAGACCCTGATCGACCATGTCCTGAATTGCCCGGCGCACGGTCGGCCGCGACAGGGAGAGCCGCTGCGCGAGAGCCACTTCGTTCTCGAACGGATCACCAGGCTGCAGCCGGCCGTCGGCGATGGCCGCCCGCAACTGCTCGGACAGTTGGTGGTAGAGCGGCACAGGAGAATCCCGGTCGATCGTGACGTTGACGAGCTGGGCGCCCATGGGCGAACTCTAGCCACGTTGACCGCGTTCGGGGGGATGACGAGCACACAAGAAAATATGAGAATGTAAGGACAATTAGTTGACAGCCGTTGCTACGGCCGGAATCCTGGTCCCGTGACGCCCTCGCTGTCGCGCGAGGGAGAAGTCGACGCAGTGACAAGGACGTGCACATGAAAGTCGGGCTGGCCGGGGTCGGTCGCATCGGTGCGATCCATGCCGCGACCCTCGCCACCATCGACGGAGTCGACGGGCTCGTCCTGGCCGACGTGGACGCTGCCGCGGCCCGCAGGGTCGCCGACGAACTCGGCCTGGATGCCGTGGCCGACCCCGAGGCGCTCGTGGCGGCCGGTATCGATGCGCTTGTCATTGCGACGGCTACTCCTGGGCACGCACCGCTGTTGCGCCGCGGGCTGATCTCGGGCATCCCGACCTTCTGCGAAAAGCCGGTGGCTGCCAGCCTGGCTGAAACCCTTGAGCTGGCCGCACTCGAGGAATCGAGCCATACCCCGGCCCAGATCGGCTTCCAGCGCCGGTTTGACACCGGCTATCAGCGCGCCCGGGCCGCAGTGGCGTCCGGGGAACTCGGCACCCTGCACGCGGTCCGGGCGACGACGCACGACCAGGCGCCGCCGCCTGCGGCATACATCCGCGCCAGCGGCGGCATCTTTGCCGACTGCAATATCCACGACTTCGACATCATTCGCTTCGTCACCGGACGTGAGGCCACGGCGGTCTTTGCCACCGGAGAGAACAAGGGCGACCCGGTCTTCACCCAGGAGGGTGATGTCGACACCGCCGCCGCGATCATCACGATGGACGACGGCACTCTCGTCACGGTGACGTCCACGCGCTATAACGGCGCCGGCCACGACATCCGGATGGAGCTGACCGGCTCTGCGGGCGCGGTCGCCGTCGGGCTCGACCACTCGCTTGCGCTGCGCTCGCTGGAGGACGATGTCGACTTCCCGACCGGGCCACAGTGCTGGTCCTTTCTCGAGCGTTTCCGGGAGGCGTATGTCAAGGAACTTCAGGCGTTCATCGACGTCGCCGCCGGGCGGGCGGCCAGTGCCTGCACCGTGCGCGACGCGCTGGAGGCGACCCGGATCGCCCAGGCATGCGATCTCTCCCGGCGGGAGCGGCGCCTCGTCGACCTGTCCGAGATCCCCGGAGTGAGCTGACGTGGACACGCCGTATGACCTGATTGCCATGGGGCGCACCGGGATTGACATCTATCCCTTGGATCACGGCGTCGGCCTCGAGGACATCCACACGTTCCGCAAGTTCCTTGGTGGCAGCGCCACCAATGTCGCCGTTGCCGCTGCGCGGCACGGGCACGCCGTCGCCCTGGTGACCAAGGTCGGCAACGACCCCTTCGGGCGCTTCGTCAAAAGCGAGAGCCAACGCCTCGGCGTCGATCCGCGGTTCATCACGGCGATCGAGGGCGATGGCCCGCCGACACCGGTCGCCTTCTGCGAGATCTTTCCCCCCGACAACTTCCCGCTCTATTTCTATCGCTATCCCGCCGCACCCGACCTGCTCATCCACCCCGGCGAGTTGCCGCTCGCCGAGATCACCCGGGCGCGCGTCTTTTGGGCAACGGTCACTGGGTTGTCCCAAGAGCCTTCTCGCGAAACGCATTTCGCTGCCTGGCGGGCTCGCGGGCGGCAGCGTCACACGGTGCTCGACCTCGACTACCGACCGATGTTCTGGGACGATCCGAGCGAGGCGAGCACGCAGATCGGCGCGGCGCTGGAGCACGTCAGCGCGGCGATCGGTAACCGCGAGGAGTGCCGTGTTGCCGTGGGCGAGAGCGACCCCCAGCGCGCCGCCGACGCCCTCCTCGATCGCGGGCTGGAGTTGGCCGTCGTCAAGCAGGGCCCCAGGGGCGTGCTGGCGGTCACGCGGGAGGAGCGCGTCGAGGTCGCGCCCTTCCCCGTCGACGTCGTCAATGGCCTCGGCGCCGGCGACGCCTTCGGCGGAGCGCTCGTGCACGGCCTGCTCGTCGGCTGGGACCTGCGTCGGGTCATCGAGTTCGCCAATGTCGCCGGCGCGATCGTCGCCTCGCGGCTGGAGTGCTCGACGGCGATGCCGACCAGCGCCGAAATCGAGGCCGCGCTTGCAGATTCGCGAGGCACCTCGTGACCCCGGGTGCGCCGGCCTTGTCCGCGACCACGGGGATGACTCCCCACCAGCTCACCGAGATCCGGGTTCGCGAGCCGCACCGGATCGCGCAGTCCTGGGCAACCCGCCCGCGTCGCCAGCGGATCGGCCCGGACGGCCGGCTGCTCGTCGTCGCCGCCGACCACCCCGCCCGGGGTGCCCTGGGCGTGCGCGACGAGCCGCTCGCGATGGCCAGCCGCACCGACTTCCTCGCGCGCCTGGCCACCGCCGCCGCCCATCCCGGCGTCGACGGTGTTCTCGGCACACCCGACGTCCTCGACGACCTGCTGCTGATGGGCGCCCTCGACGGCAAACTCGCCATCGGCTCGATGAACCGCGGCGGGCTGCAGGGCGCCGTCTTCGAGCTTGACGACCGGTTTACCGGCTACACCGCCACCGAGCTGGCCGCGCGCGGCATCGACGGCGGCAAGATGCTCACCCGCATCGCCCTGACCGATCGGGGCACGTCCGCGACGCTGGAGGCGAGCGCGCAGGCGGTGGGCGAGCTCGCGGCATACGGACTCATGGCGCTGATTGAGCCGTTCCTCTCGGCGGTCGAGAACGGCCGGGTGCGCAACCTGCTCGACGCCGACTCGGCGATCCGGGCCATCCACATCGCCTCCGGCCTCGGCCCGACCAGCGCCCAGACCTGGCTCAAACTGCCGGTCGTCGACGACCTGGCCCGAGTCATGGACGCCACGACCTTGCCGACCCTGCTGCTCGGCGGGGACCCCCACGGACGCCCCGATGAGACGTATGCCCGCTGGGCGGCCGCCCTGGGAATCCCCCCGGTCCGCGGGCTGGTCGTCGGGCGAGCGCTGCTTTATCCACCCGATGGGGATGTCGCCGCCGCCGTGGACATCGCCGCTCACCTTGTGCATGGGGAGGTCCAATGATCACCGGAACCGGACGCGACAACGCGCGGTGGGTGCGCCCGTTGGGCAGCGCCGCCGCGGCAGACTTCGCGGTGAGCATCACCGCGCACGACGGCTGGCAGCACACGATGCTGCGCGTGGCGGAGCTGATTCCTGGGACGGTAGTGGCGCATGAGGCGGGCGAGGAGGAGACTGTCGTCGTGCCGCTGAGCGGATCGGTGCGCGTCGAGGTCGTCGACGCCGATGGGGACACCCACGATGTCACGCTGCCCGGACGCCCCGACGTCTTCGCCGGCCCGACCGATGTCGCCTATGCCCCACGGGGCTCCCGGATCCGGCTGACCGCGCTCGACGGGCCGGCCCGCGTCGCGCTCGCCGGCGCCCCCGCACACAAAACGGCAGAGCCAAAGCCCTTCCGGCACATCACGGCCGCGGAGGTCCCGGTGGAGCTGCGCGGCGCCGGAGTCGCCTCCCGCGAGGTGCGCGGCTTCGGCTTGCCCGATGTCCTCGACGCCGACTCGATCCTCGTCTGTGAGGTGATCACCCCCGCCGGCAACTGGAGTTCGTGGCCGCCGCACAAGCACGACATCGAGACCGAGTCCGAGACGCCGCTGGAGGAGATCTACTACTTCGAATGCCGCGCGACCGATGACCGCGGCACGCGCCCGGTCGGCTACCAGCGGGTTTATGGCTCCCCCGAACACCACGCGGATCGGCCCATCGACGTCGTCGCCGAGGTCCGCACCGGCGACGTCGTCCTCGTCCCGCACGGCTGGCACGGCCCGTCGATGGCAGCTCCCAACGCCGACCTCTACTACCTCAACGTCATGGCCGGTCCCGGGCCGGTCCGCGCCTGGCGGATCTGCGACGATCCGGCGCATGCCTGGGTGCGCGACTCCTGGCCGCAGTTGCCCGTCGATCCCCGTCTCCCCTTCCCCGGAGGTGCGTCCTCGTGAGCCAAACCGTTCGCCTGACCGTCGCCCAGGCGGCCGTGCGCTTCCTCGCCAACCAGTGGAGTGAGCGAGCCGGCGTGCGGCAGAAGCTGTTTGCCGGCTGCTTCGGCATCTTTGGGCACGGCAATGTCGCCGGTTTCGGTCAGGCGCTGTTGCAGAACGAACTTGCCGGCGGCGAGGACCACTTGCCCTATGTCCTCGCGCGCAACGAGCAGGCGATGGTGCACACGGCGGTCGCCTATGCCCGGCAGAAGGACCGGCTGCAGACCTGGGTATGCACCGCCTCGGTCGGCCCGGGCTCGACCAACATGCTCACCGGCGCCGCCCTGGCGACGATCAACCGGATCCCGGTGTTGCTGCTGCCCTCGGGCACCTTCGCCACCCGCGCCTCCTCCCCGGTGCTGCAGGAGCTCGAGCTGCCGTATGCCGCGGATGTCACCGTCAATGACGCCTTCCGGCCGCTGTCGAAGTTCTTCGACGAGGTCAATCGTCCCGAGCAGCTCGTTTCGGCGCTGATCGGCGCGATGCGGGTGCTGACCGATCCCGCCGAGACCGGTGCGGTGACGATCTCGCTGCCCCAGGATGTCCAGGCCGAGGCGCATGACTGGCCGGTGGAGCTGTTCGCGGAGCGGACCTGGCATGTCGCCGTGCCCCGCCCCGAGCCGTGGGCCATAGCAGCCGCGGCGGAGGTCATCCGCTCGGCCAAGCGGCCGCTGATCATTGCCGGTGGCGGAGTTCACTATTCCGGCGCCGAGGACGCAATGCTGGCGTTCTGCGACGCGACCGGCATCCCGGTCGGCGAAGCCCAGGCCGGCAAGGGATCGCTGCCGCATGGGCATCCGCAGGAGATGGGCGCGATCGGGTCCACCGGCACGACCGCCGCCAATACCCTGGCCCGCGAAGCCGATGTCGTCATCGGCATCGGGACACGCTATTCCGACTTCACCACGGCCTCTCGGACAGCCTTCCAGGACAACGGCGTCCGCTTCGTCAACATCAACGTCGCCCCGGTGGATGCGGTCAAGCACAGCGGTCTGATGGTGCTCGCCGACGCTCGTGAAGCGTTGATCGAGCTGACCGCCGCGCTCGACGGGTGGTCGGTGACCTCGGCCTACCGGCGCAAGCAGGGCAAGCTGTGGAAGGACTGGGACAAGCTCGTCGAAGCGGCATACGACCCGCCGAGGTCGGTGACGCGCAAGCTCGC
The DNA here is from genome assembly GCF_037045025.1 of Nostocoides sp. GTDB lineage: Bacteria > Actinomycetota > Actinomycetes > Actinomycetales > Dermatophilaceae > Nostocoides_A. The sequence continues at coordinate 195,601 of NZ_JBAOHM010000005.1, forward strand.
GCCGGGCCTGCTCACCCAAGGTGAGGTGCTCGGCGCCGTCAACGAGTTGACCGACCCGCGCGACGTCGTGCTCTGTGCGGCTGGCTCGATGCCCGGCGACATCCACAAACTGTGGCGGGTGCGTGACCGCAAGGCCTACCACGTCGAATACGGCTACTCCTGCATGGGATATGAGGTGCCGGCCTCGATCGGGATCAAGCTCGCCGATCCGTCTCGAGAAGTCTTCGCGATGCTCGGGGACGGTGGCTACCTGATGATGCCGACCGAGCTGGTGACCGCGGTTCAAGAGCGGGTCAAGGTCATCGTCGTCCTCGTCCAGAATCACGGCTTCCACTCGATCGGCTCACTCTCGGAGAGCCTCGGCTCGCAACGTTTCGGCACGCGCTACCGGATGCGCGAGGAGAAGTCCGGCCAGCTCGACGGCGAGTTCGTCCCCGTCGACCTGGCCGCCAATGCCCGCTCACTGGGCTGCCACGTCATCGAGGTCCACTCGCGTGAGGAGCTGGCCGCGGCGATCGCCGAGGCGAAGGCCTGGCCGCAAGGGGGCGGGCCGGTCGTCATCCACGTCGAGACCGATCCGTTCGTCTTTGCTCCCGACAGTGACAGCTGGTGGGACGTTCCCGTTTCGCAGGTCAGCGACCTCGCCTCCACCAAGGCGGCCTACCACACCTACACCGATCACAAGTCCACCCAACGCCAGTTCCTCGCGCCGGCCACGGCGCCGACCCGCAAGACGGGCAGGCGGTGACCGCGGGCACCCACCGGTGCCGTGTCGGCCACTTGCCACCGGACCGCATCCTTGGACCACCTCCCAGGCAAGCGGCCCTCGCGGTGACCGATCCTCGACCCGATCCGCTCTCCGCAACCGCGGGGCCCCTCCTTTAGGTCAGCCCCTGAACCATCCAGGACACCGCCTCAACGAAGCGGTGATGTTCGAAAGGTCAGTGCAACGACATGAGTCACAGCAAGAAGATCGGCGCCGCGACACTCGCGCTGGCGTTGGCCGGTTCCCTCGCCGCCTGTTCCTCCACCGGCGGCCGGCAGATGACCCAAAAGCGCGCCGGCGCCGACGGTGGCAAGGCCAAGACGATGACGGTCACGATGGTCACCCACCAGGCTCCTGGTGACACCTTCTGGGACATCATCCGCAAGGGTGCCGAGCAGGCCGCCAGCGATGTCGGGGTGACGCTCGAATACACCAACGACCCCGATGCCACCAAGCAGGCCCAGCTCATCCAGGCCGCCATCGACAAGAAGGTTGACGGCATCGCCGCGACCAACCCCAACACCGGCGCGATCGGTCCTGCAGTCAAGAAGGCGATCGCCGCGGGCATACCGGTATCGATGTTCAACGCGGGGGGCCCGGACGCCATGGGCCTCGGCGTCATCGGCTACTTTGGTCAGGCCGAGACCGACGCGGGCGTAGCGGTCGGGGAGCGGCTCGCCAAGGATGGTGCCAAGAACGCCATCTGTGTCATCCAGGAGCAGGGCCAACAGCAGCTCGAAGAGCGCTGCCAGGGCGTTGAAGAAGGAGCCGGAGGCGTCGTCAAGGTCGAACGGTTCTACGTCGACGGCCGCAATGACGCCGCTGTCACGACCAACATCCAGGCCAAGCTGACCCAGGACAAGACGATCGACTGGGTTGTCACGCTGGGCGCGCCGTTCGCACTCGACGCGATCAAGTCCGTCAAGGACTCCCGATCGGCCGCCAAGATCGGCACCTTCGACACCAATCCGGCCTTGGTCGGCGCCGTCAAGAGCGGCAAGGTGACCTGGGCGATCGACCAGCAGCCCTTCCTGCAGGGCTACCTCGCGGTGACCTCGCTCTACCTCTACAAGATCAATGGCAACACGATCGGTGGTGGCCAGCGCGTTCCGACCGGACCGGCGTTCATCGACTCGACCAACATCGATGCGGTGGCCACGTTCGCCGCGAACGGGACTCGGTGAGCGAGCGATGACGACATCGACCGCAACCGCATCCGACGACAGGGTCCGCACCAAGTCCGCGGCGGCGACCTTCTTCGGTATGCCGGCCGTGGGGGCCTTGATTGGTGCCGTCGTGCTGGCGGGCCTGTTCCTTGTGACCGCACCGGCGTTCCGGAGCGTCGGCAACATCGGGACGATCCTGTATTCGTCGTCGACGATCGGCATCATGGCCGTCTTCGTTGCGCTGTTGATGATCGGCGGTGAGTTCGACCTGTCGACGGGTGTCGCGGTCACGACGGCCGGACTGACGGCGGCACACACGGCCTGGTATTTCAACCTGAACGTCTGGGTTGGCGTCCTGCTCTCGTTGCTTTTCGCTCTGGCCATCGGCGCCTTCAACGGCTGGCTCTTGCACATCACCGGGCTGCCGAGCTTCCTGGTCACGCTCGGCACCTACTTCGTCTTCTGGGGTGCCAACCTCGCGATGACGCGAATCGTCACTGGTGGGGTGTCCTCGAACTCGATCAGCGACATGCAGGGGTTCAACTCGGCGCACGCGGTCTTCGCCTCGGAGTTCTCGATCGGGTCGATCAACATCAAGATCCCGATCATCTACTGGGTCCTGCTCACCCTCGCCGTGTCGTTCCTGCTGCTGCGGACCAAATACGGTAACTGGATCCTCGCGGCCGGTGGCGACTCCGCGGCGGCTCGTGCGGTCGGTGTCCCCGTGGTGGCGACCAAGATCGCCCTGTTCATGGGCACGGGCTTTGCCGCCTGGTTGCTCGGGATGCACACGCTTTTCGAGTACAACACGCTGCAGTCCGGCACCGGCCCTGGCTATGAGTTCATCTACATCATCGCGGCCGTCATCGGCGGGTGCCTGCTCACGGGCGGCTTCGGGTCGATCGTCGGCGGCTCGATCGGCGCCCTGATCTATGGCATGGCCGTGCTCGGCATCAACTATGCCGGTTGGGATGTCGACTGGCTGCGCACCTTCCTCGGCGTCATGCTCATCGCCGCTGTGTTGATCAACATGAACGTCAAGAAGAGGGCGGACGCCTGATGGCCACTGCGACAGCAACTGAAACCGGGACACACCTGCTTGAGCTCGACGACGTCGGCAAGAGCTATGGCAATGTGCACGCTCTGCGCGGCGTCAACATCCACGTCAGCCCCGGCGAGGTCACCTGTGTCCTCGGCGACAACGGCGCCGGCAAGTCGACGCTGATCAAGATCATCGCCGGCCTGCACCAACACACCGAGGGCGTTGTCCGGATGGACGGCGAGGAGATCCGCTTCAACAGCCCGCGCGAGGCGCAGGCCAAGGGGATCGCCACGGTCTATCAGGACCTCGCGCTCGCGCCGCTGATGTCGGTGTGGCGCAACTTCTTCCTCGGCAACGAGGTCAAGAAGGGCTTCGGGCTGGACATCGACCACATGAAGCAGGTCGCCGGCGAGGAACTGCAGAAAATGGGGATCGTCATCCCCGACCTTGACCGGCCGGTCGGTGCCCTGTCCGGTGGCCAGCGGCAGTGCATCGCGATTGCCCGGGCAATCTATTTCGGTGCCCGGGTCGTCATCCTCGACGAGCCGACCGCTGCGCTCGGTGTCAAGCAGTCCGGTGTCGTGCTCAAGTACGTCACTAAGATGCGCGACAGCGGCCTCGGGGTCATCTTCATCACCCACAACCCGCACCACGCCTACATGGTCGGCAACCACTTCGTCATCCTCAAGCTCGGCCGCCTGGTCCTCGACGCCCACCGCGACGAGATCACGCTCGACCAGCTAACGGCGGAGATGGCCGGTGGCCAGGAACTCGCCGCGCTCAGCCATGAGTTGCGCGCGAGCGAGACCGACGGCAGCGCCGACGCCGCCGCCGCCGACGCGGTCGAGGACGAGCTGGAAGGGGCGCTCGGGATCCAGGTCTCGGACACGACCACCGAAGTCCGACCGGACCCGCTGGAGAAGTGATGAGCACCCAGGACCTGCGCGTCGGGATCATCGGGGTCGGCATGATGGGCGCCGACCACGCCGAGCGCGTCGCCCACCGCATCGCCGGTGCCAGGCTCGTGGCCGTGTCGGACCCCGACACGGCCCGGGCCGGGGCCCTCGCCGCGCGCTATGACGGTGCCCGGATGATCGCGGATCCCCTGGCCCTCGTGGCCGACGACGACGTGGACGCGGTGATCATCGCCTCCCCCGGATTCGTCCACGAGGAGCAGGTCCTGGCATGCATTGCGAACGGCAAGTTCGCGATGTGCGAGAAGCCGCTGACCATGGACAGCGAGTCCTCCCTGCGCGTGCTGCGAGCCGAGCGCGACGCAGGGCGAGCGCTGATCCAGGTCGGCTTCATGCGCCGTTTCGACCCGCAGTATGCGCAGTTGCAGCAGCTGCTCGCCTCCGGCCAACTCGGCCGGACCCTGCTGCTGCACAACACGCACCGAAACAAGACTGTGCCCAACCCCGAGTTCCGATCCGAGATGATCGTGCGCGACAGCCTCGTCCACGAGGTCGACGTCGCCCGCTTCATGTTCGGTGAGGAGATCACGACCATTCAGGTCCTCTCCCCCGCACCCACGAGTCACGCCTGCGAGGGCGTTATCGACCCCCAGGTCGCTGTCTTCACGATGGCCGGGGGCGGCATCGTCACCAACGAGGTCTTCGTCAACTGCCAGGTCGGCTACGAGGTGCGCTGCGAAGCAGTCAGCGAGCGCGGCACGGCCATCGCCGGACGTCCACAAACCGGTCTCTACACGACGCTTGCCGAGGGCGGCGAGGGCTATTGGGGCGGGCTGGCCGATCCGGATTTCACCGTCCGGTTCAACCGGGCATACGACCTGGAGATCCAGGCCTGGGCCGACGCCTCCCGTCGCGGTAGCGTGGTCGGCGCGACCTCGTGGGATGGCTATGCCGCCACCGCAGTCTGCGCGGCCGGCATGGAATCGCTCGCGAGCGGCGCGCCGGTCGCCGTCGCGCTCGCCGATCGCGAGATCCTGCAGTGAGCTTATGTTAGAATGTACTGACATTTGGTTGAACAGGAGCGAGAGATGACCACCCCCACCCGCATTACCCACGTAATCGGCGGCGAGTCCTGGGACGGCACCGCCGAGCGGACCAGCCCGGTCTACAACCCGGCGACCGGTCAACAGACCGGTGTCCTCGACCTCGCCTCGACCGACCTGGTCGGCGAGGCCGTCGCGACGGCCAAGCAGGCCTGGAGCCAGGAGTGGGGCAGCGCCTCGCTGGCCAAGCGCACCCAGGTGCTGTTCAAGTTCCGCGAGATCCTCAACAACCGCAAGGAGGAGGTCGCCGCCCTGATAACCGCCGAGCACGGGAAGGTGCTCTCCGACGCCCTCGGGGAGGTCACGCGTGGGCTGGAGGTCGTCGAGTTCGCCTGCGGCATACCACATCTGCTCAAGGGCGGCTTCACCGAGAATGCCTCGACCAAGGTCGACGTCTATTCGATCCGGCAGAGCCTCGGCGTCGTCGGCGTGATCAGCCCGTTCAACTTCCCGTCGATGGTCCCCCTGTGGTTCGTGCCGATCGCGGTGGCGTGCGGCAACGCGGTGATCATCAAGCCGTCCGAGAAGGACCCGTCGGCGGTCAACGCGGTCGCCGAGATGTGGAAGGAAGCCGGGCTCCCGGACGGCGTCGTCAACGTCGTGCACGGCGACAAGGAGGCGGTCGATGCGCTGTTGACCCATCCCGATGTCAAGGCGATCAGCTTCGTCGGTTCGACCCCGATCGCGAAGTACGTCTATGAGACCGGCACCGCGAACGGCAAGCGGGTCCAGGCCCTCGGTGGCGCCAAGAACCACATGCTCGTCCTCCCCGACGCCGACCTCGACCTCGCCGCCGACGCGGCCGTCAACGCCGGCTTCGGCTCCGCCGGGGAGCGCTGTATGGCGATCTCCGCCCTGCTCGCTGTCGAGCCGATTGCCGATGACCTGATCGAGAAGATCAAGGACCGGATGGGCAAACTCGTCACCGGCGACGGGACGCGCAATTCCGACATGGGACCGCTCGTCACCCGCCAGCACGCCGACAAGGTCATCTCGTATCTCGACAAGGGTGTCGAGGCGGGTGCGACGCTGGTCGTCGACGGCCGCGACGGCGATGTCGACGCCGACGGCGACGGCTTCTTCCTCAAGCCAACACTCTTCGACAATGTCACTCCGGGAATGCCCGTCTATGACGACGAGATCTTCGGCCCGGTCCTGTCGGTCGTGCGCGTCGGCTCCTATGACGACGGCCTGAAGATGATCAACGACAACCCCTACGGCAATGGCACCGCGATCTTCACCAATGACGGTGGCGCCGCTCGGCGCTTCCAGAACGAGGTCGAGGTCGGCATGGTCGGCATCAATGTGCCGATCCCGGTCCCGGTGTCCTACTTCAGCTTCGGTGGCTGGAAGGCCTCGCTCTTCGGTGACAGCCACGCCCACGGCATGGAGGGCGTGCACTTCTTCACCCGGGGCAAGGTCGTCACCTCGCGCTGGCTCGACCCCTCCCACGGTGGCCTCAACCTGGGCTTCCCGCAGAACACCTGATCAACCAATTGCACGTGAGCGGTCAGATGAGCCGGAGCGACGCCATGACGTCGCTCCGGCTCACGTGATGGGCCCTGCCGGTCCAAGTCTAGAGCGGGGGAGCTGCCGTCGTCTTGCGGTGGACGAGCCGGGGCGGGACGAGCAGCCGAGTTCCAGGCGCGCCGTCATCCTCGATCCGCGCCCGCAGCCGGTCCATGGCCAGGGCGCCGAGGGCCGTGGTGTCCTGGTGCACCGTGGTCAGCGCGTTGTGACGATAGCCAGCGGCCGCGATGTCGTCGAAGCCGGTGAGTGACAAGTCGCCGGGCAGGTGCAGACCGGCACCGCGAAGGCGGTGAAGGATCCCCAGGGCACAGCGGTCGTTGAAGGCGACGATCGCCGACGGCAAGCTCACCGAGGCCTCGCCGAGCAGTAGTTCGGCGGCGACCGCGCCGGCCTCCTCGTCCATGCCCCCCGCCAGGGTTTGCGGGGTGAGTCCCAGCCGCGCCATCGCCCGCCGGTAAGCCGTGCGCCGCGGCGAAGCTCCAGCGGCCTCGCCTCCGTCGACATAACGAATCTCCCGGTGGCCCAAGCCGGCCAGATGGTCGACGAGCAGATCTAGTCCGGCTTGGTCATCGGTGCGAATGGAATCGACTCCCGCGGCCCTGACTTGGCGGAGCAAGACGACCGTCGCCATTCTCCGAGACAAGTCGGCGATCTCCGTTGAGGCGATCCGCGGCCCGATGAGGACGATGCCCTCGCAGCGTTCGCCGAGGACCGACGCGATCGCCTGCCGCTCCGAGCGATGGGGGGTTGCCGGCGACAGGACGACCTCGTAGTCGTGCTCATCGGCTGACCGGTACAGGCCGTCGATCACGTGGGCGTGGAAGTCACCGCTGAAGTCGAAGACGACACCGATCATGCGGGTGCGCGAGCGGCCCAGGCGGCTGGCCCTGCGGTCGGTTTCATAGCCCAGCTCAGCAGCCGCCGTCAACACTCGCTGCCGAGTCTGCTCGGACGCTCCGGGCACACCCCTGAAGACGATCGACACCAACGCCCGCGAGACACTCGCCCGAGCCGCCACATCCTCCATCGTCGGTCGGGATCCAGCCATGGGTGCACAGTTTACTAGATCGCTCTAGCGAACGGTCTTGACGGCCGCGTCATCGCGCCGCATGATGGTCCCAGCCCTAGAGCGCTCTAGTAGATCGGCAGCTCATGAACGCACCCCCGCCACCCGTTCGCGTCGGGCTGATCGGCGCGGGCCGCATCGGCAGGCACCACGCAACAGCTCTCGCTCGCCATGTCCCGGGTGCCAACCTCGTGTGCGTCGCGGACACCCACCGACCCGCGGCGCACGCATTGGCCGAAGCGCTCGGCACCGCGGCCGCTTCTATCGATGCGCTGCTCGGCGACGAGGCCATCGAGGCGATCGTGATTACCGCCGCCAGCACGGCGCACAGCCGACTGATCCAGCGGGCCGCCGCGGCGGGCAAGGCCGTTTTCTGCGAGAAGCCGATGTCGATGACACTCCCTGACTTCGATGCCGCAATCGCCTCGTGCCAGCTGGCAGGAGTGCCTCTCCAAGTGGGTTTCAACCGGCGCTTCAGCGCAGATTTCGTTGCTGCGCACGAGATCATCAACTCCGGGGGGATTGGCAAGCCGCAACTGCTGCGCTCGCTGACGCGCGATCCCGGGCTCGCCAACCCCGGAGCAGTCCCTCCCGGAACGATCTTCACCCAGACCCTGATCCACGACTTCGACGCGCTCTTGTGGCTCAACCCGGGTGCCGCCGTTGTGGAGGTGCACGCCTTTGCCGATGCGCTTGTCGCCCCCGACTTCGCCGCCGGCGGCCTGCTGGACACCGCGATTGTGACGATGCGTTTTGACAACGGCGCGATGGCCACGGCCGAGGCGAACTTCGCTGCGGCATACGGATATGACGTCCGAGCAGAAGCCTTTGGATCCGCCGGGATGGTCACCGTCGGTGGTCCCGTCCAGCAGTCGGCGGCCCACTGGACCGCTGCGGGTGTGAGTCGGCGCACCAGCCGCAGCGACACCGAGCTGATGCACGATGCTTATGTAGCCGAGTTCGTCGCCTTCTGCGACGCGGTGCGGGGCGGAACGCCCGTGGGGGCTGGCGGAGCGGATGCCAAGGCCGCCTTTGCCGTTGCCCTGGCGGCCTGGCGTTCCGCCGAGAGTGGACGTCGGGTGTCGATCGCGGAGGTTATCGAGGGCGGGTCAGGACGACTGCCGTGACCTCAGGGGGCGGGAAGCAGGATGTCGCGCACCAGGTGGTCGAGTTCCTCGTCGGCGCCGAGGAACTGCCGCAGCGTCTTGCGGGTGGCGCCGAAGTCGATGAACTCGTCCTCGGTCATGCCGTCCGGCTCGTAGGCCCGGCGGAAGTCCTCGATGGTTTCCAAGGAGGCGATGATCGCCGGATCGACCGGGGTGTCCATCGTCGACTTGGGGTCATGCCCGCTCGCCTGGAACTTCTGCTGCCAGGCGAAGGGCGGGGAGAGCACCATGTCCCCGCCGATCAACTCGGTCCACTGCAGGTTGTTCCGGTATGCCGCGACGAGCACCCGCGCGCGCAGGCTGCGCTCCTGGAACTCGGCATACGCGCGCTTGACGGCGGCCACGCCGGCCCACTCGAGGTGGGCAGGGTCGATGTCGATGCCGTCTCGCTTGACGACTTCCTTGAGCCAGTCGTCGAGCCGGCCGACCATGATCGTGACGACCGGCCCCATCGTCGAGACGTCCTTGCCCTCGGCCTCACGGCGCTTGAGCCCGCGCTCGATGGCCTCGCCGCTCGCGATCGCCTGCGGCACCGAGAAGGACACGGTGACATTGATGTTCACGCCTCGATAGGTCGCTTCCTCGATGGCGGCGATCCCCTTCTTGATGGCCGGGATCTTGACGATGACGTTGGGCGCGAGCGTCGAGAAGTGCTCGGCCTGGTCGGCGAGCGCGTCGGCATTGCGCCACAGGCGCGGGTCGGTCTGCATCGACAGCCGGCCGTTGCGGCCGTTGTACTTCGCGAAGGCGGGCTCGAGCAGTTTGGCCGCGTCGATGGAGACCTCCTCGACGACTCGCCAGCCCAGCTCGGACTCGGTGGCCGTGGGCATCTCCTCGAGGAGCTCGTGGAGTCGGGCGGTCCAGCGGGGCAGGTCGGCCTTGATCGCGGCCAGGGCGATGACCGGGTTGCAGGTGGCGCCGACGGCACCCCAGCCGATGGCTTCGCTCAACTCCTTGGGGTCGGCGCTGTCGTTCCACAAGACCGTGGGTGTGGTCTGGGTCATGGTCAGCAACGGCGAATCCGTCGCCACTGCCTGCTGGCTGGTCTGGGCGGTGGTCATCGTCATACTCCCTAGGTTGTTACTTTGTTAGGACATATAGACTAGCGCACAAAAACCCGGAGCGGAATGCCTGGATCCAGATGATGGAGGCACCATGACGACACCCGCGGCGAGCCCAAGCGCCGGCTTCATCCTTGCGGCATCGGCCGAGATGCTCTTTCCCGATCTGCCCGTCCGGGACCGGATCATCGCCATCCGCGACCGCGGCTTCCACGTGGAGATTTGGGACTGGCGAGGTCACGACATCGACGAGCTGGAGCGACTGCACGCCGACGGGGTTACGTTCACCTCGATGACCGGCTACACCATCGGCAATCTCGGCGACCCGCAGGGCGCGGACGAGTTGCTGCGGACCGCTGCCGAGTCCATTGCCATCGCTCGACGGATCGGCGCCTGGGCACTCAACCTGCATGGCACGGGGCTCGACAACCGGGGTCTGCCCGTCGTGGCGCTCCCGGCTGGCACCGAGGCGACGCCGCAGATGTGGGAGTGCGCGCGGCATACGCTCGGGCGGATTGCCGAGTTGGGCGAACGCGAGCAGGTCACCTTCGTCCTGGAAAACCTCAACCTCGCCGTCGACCACCCGGGCACGCCGTTCGCGCGGGCGGCCGACACCCTGGACCTCGTGAGCGGGGTTGACTCACCCCACCTGAAGCTGAACCTCGACCTCTATCACGCGCAGATCGGCGAGGGGAACCTCATCGAGCTCTGCCGCGCCGCGCTGCCATGGATCGGCGAGATCCAGGTGGCGGACGTGCCCGGCCGGTGCGAACCTGGGACCGGTGAGATCAATTACGCCGGCGTGGCAAGAGCGTTGGCGGACATGGGATATCGCGGGGTTGTCGGAATGGAGGCGTTTGCATCCACCGACTCCGGCCGCGCGCTGGCCCGCTTCCGGGAGGCCTTCACGCTTTAGCGGCTCAGATCGGGACACCCCCGACGGTGACCGCGCTCAGCAAGAAGATGACGAACGTGCCGATGCCCCACTTGGCGGCCGTCCGCTGCCAGGCGCCCATGTCGACACCGGTCAGGTGCAGCAGCAGATAGATGAAGCCGACCAGCGGCGAGAGCAGGTGGAAAGCCTGGCCGGTCGTCGAGGCGACGGCCATCTGCATGGGCGTGAACCCATAGGTGGCACCGGTCTCGTTGAGGATCGGCAACACCCCGAGATAGAAAGCGTCATTGGACAGCAGGAAGGTCCCGGGGATGGATGCGAACGCCGTGACCAGGCCCCACCGGTCGCCGAGCGATGCGGGCACGACATCGGCGATGGACTGGCCCATGGCCTCGGACATGCCGGAGCCGTTGAGGATCCCCATGAAGATCCCGGCGGCAAGCACCATGACGATGACATGCATCGCGTTGGCGGCATGGATTTCGATGACATCACGAGACTCATTGAGCTTGCGGTAGTTGAGCAGCAGGGCGATCGCGAAGCCGATCTCAAAGATGATGAACGACGGCACCTTGGGGATGAAGCCGATGCCTCCGAAAATGAGCAGCACCATCATGATCATCGTCAGGATGAAGTTGGGCCAAATCATATTGGGGCGCTTGAGCTTTTCTGCCTCATGCTCCAGCGCGGCGGCCGTTTCGGAGCTGTCGTTGGACGCCTCGATCATGGAACTGCCGGGGGAGAGCGCCGCGATCTCCTGGGCAGAGAGCTGATGTATGCCGAGCCGCTTGCGCTCGGCACGCCCCCGCAGGATGGCGACGATCACGACCCAGACGATCGCGACCAGCATCCCCGGGAGTAATCGGCGCAGCAGCTCGCCCTCATCGACCTTCAGGGCCGCGATGATGCGCGCGGTCGGGCCACCCCAGGGCAGCAGGTTCATGATCGAGTTGGCCATGATGATGATCACCGCGAGGTCCATCATCCGCATGTTCAGCCGCCGGTAGACCGGGATCATCGAGGAGCAGACGATCATCGTCGTGGTCGAACCGTCGCCATCGACGGACACCACGGCCGCGAGCAACGCGGTGCCGACCAGCACACGCAGCGGGTCACCCTTGACCGCCCGCAGGATGACGTGCACCAGCGGGTCGAACAACCCGGCCGTCAGCATCAGCCCGAAGTAGAGGATCGCGAAGAGCAGCAGGAAGACGGTGGGAGCGACACCCTTGACCCCGTCGGAGCTGTACTCGCCGAGCTTGCCACCGAAGCCGGCGAAGATGGCGATGATCACCGGGCTAAGGACCAGCGCCGTGAACGGGGTCGTCCGCTTGGTCATGATCAGCGTCATGAAGATGACGACGATGAGCAGCCCCCAGATGGTCAGCATCTCGGCGCCTCAGAGATCGAAGTTGGTCGGCAGCATGACCACATCACGCACCGTCACATGTCGTGGCCGGGTGAGCATGAATACGATGGTGTCGGCGACATCGCTGGGCTCCATGAGCGAGCCCGAGTCGCGCGCCTCCTGCAGCTTCTCCGGCGGCCAGTCGGCGAGTAGGGCGCTGACGACCGGTCCGGGTGAGACCGATCCGACGCGGATCCCGTGCTTGAAGACCTGCCGACGCGTGGTCTGCACGAAACAGTTGATCGCCCACTTGCTCGAGGCATAGACCGGCTCCCACGGTGTCGGGAAATGCGCAGCAAGTGAACTCGTGACCACGATGTCGCCGGTGCCGCGCTCGATCATGTGCGGGAGCACGTCGCGGACGTTCTTCATGACGACGTTGACATTGAGGTTAAGCATCCGGTCGATCGCCTCGCCGGTGGCATCGACCAGGTCGCCACCGACATAGATACCGGCGTTGGCGTGGAAGATGTCGAGGTGGCCGAGGACGTCGAGGATCCGTGGCAGCAAGGTGGCGCAGTCAGTGGGGTCGAGCAGGTTGATGGCGACCGGCACGACCGCATCGCCGTGCTCCTCCGCGAGGGCCGTCATTGCGGCCTCGTCCCGATCAATGACGACGGCGCGAGCACCGGCGGCCACCATTGCGTCCAGGCTCGCTTTTCCGATCCCGCTTGCCCCGCCGGTGACTGCCGCCGTCTTGCCCGCCAATGCGCCCGTCATGCCCTTGCCTCTCCTCACTCGCCGTTGAGGTGCGGGAGCACCCCGCCCCAGCATTCTCCCGACGGTGGTCGTGCGCAACCGGGCGATCGCGGAGAGGCTGATCTAGCCCGGCGAGATCGACTGCCGCGCGGGGAGGCCGGCGGCGGCATACGCGGCATCGACGAGCGTCATGTTGCGGACCGCGAAGTCGGCGTCGGTCGTGACCGGCGCCCCGTCTCGGACCGCGGCCGTGAAGGCTTCGAGCTGGAAGGTATAGCTCGAGCGGTTGCCGAGCTTCTCAACGACATCGCCGTCGCGCTCGGCGACCAGGTCGGCCGCGTCCTGCGGAGAGCGGCGCGCCCGCGCCGTCGATGCCGTATGCCGCAGGATCAGTCGGTCGTCCTGATGCGGTAGCGGGAAGCTCGGGACGACGATCTCGCCTTCGCTCCCGGTCACCACCAGGGTGAACGACCAGTCATCGGCATCCATGTCGGAACCGCCCGATCCGGTTGCGCCCGAAGGGAAGGCGCCAGCGACGAAGAGGTGGGAGTCGACTCCGGGGTGGCCGGCACGCTCGGCTGCGACCGCCTCGCTGACGGTGAACGCCCCACCGCAGAACCGCTCGCCGAGCAAAGCCAGGCACGACAACGAATAGCAGCCGAGGTCCATCGTCGAGCCGCCGGCCAGATCCAGCCGCCATCGCGGGTCGTCGGCGCCGGGATCGGGCATGAGCAGCGGGACGTCGATGTGTCGCACCTCGCCGATTGCGCCCTGAGCGATCAGCTCACACGCCCGCTGGAAGAGCGGGTGATACGGGTAATGGAACGCTTCCATGAGGACCGTTCCGGCTTCACGGACGGCGGCGGCGACGTCGCGGGCTTCGGCGGCATTGGCCGCCGAGGGCTTCTCGGTGAGCACGTGCTTGCCGGCAGCCGCAATCTTGGCGTTCCACGGCGCGTGCAGGCCGTTGGCGAGCGGGTTGTAGACCACCTCGACCTCGGGGTCGGCGAGCAGGGCGGCATACGACTCCACGACCCGCTCGACGCCGTTCTCGGCGGCGAAGTCCGCTGCGCGAGAACGGTCCCGGGCCGCGACCGCCACCAGCCGCGTGCCAGTGGCCTGGGCTGGGCTGACGATCGATAGTGGCGCGATCCGGGCGGCGCCGAGGATCCCGATGCGCAGTGGCTCGCCGGCGCTCGAAGCCGTCACAACGCCTGCTCCGCGGCCAGCATGTTGCGGGCGGCGAACTCCAGGCCCTCGAGCTGACCGAGTTCGGCGTCCTCGTGCTCGATATTGCACGGCAGGTCGGGGTCGATCTCCTGCAACGTGCGCAGGAACTCGGTCCAGAATGCGACATCGTGGCCCTTGCCGATGGCGACGAAGTCCCAGGAGGAGTTGCTCGGCCAGCCGGAGAGGGTGGTGCCGCCGCCGAGCGGGAGGTAACCCTTCTCGCCCTCGGCGACGCGGGTGAAGCGGTCATCGAGGACGCCGTTGACCTTGGCGGCCTCGTTGATCCGGGTGTCCTTGGCAGCCGAGCAATACACGAGCGAGCCGAGATCCTTCAGCGCGAGAACGGGATCGATGCCCTGCCAGAAGAGATGGCTCGGGTCCATCTCGGCGCCGACGTGGGTGGCGTTGATCTCCTCAGCGAGCCGGTGCATCGTCGCAGGGTTGTAGACAATGTTGCCGGGATGCATCTCGATGGCGACCCTGACGTTTGCGTCGGCAGCCCGGGCCTGGATGTCCTTCCAGAAGGGCACGGCGACCTCCCACTGGTAGTCGCGTACGTCGAGCAGCGGGCTCCACCACGGCAGGACGTTCCACGCCATGTGCTTGCCACCGGCCTCGGCGCCCGGGGCGCCGGACATCGTCACCAGACGCTTGACCCCGAGCAGGGACGCCAACTCGATGGAGTCGATGAGGTCCTGGGCGTGCGGGAAGCCCTCGGTCGGGAAGAGCGGGTTGCCATTGCAGTTCAACGCCGTCAGCGTTAGGCCGCGGGACTCGAACTCGCCGAGGTACTGCTGGCGGGCGTCCTCGCTGGACTTGAGCTCCGCGACCGGCAGGTGGATCGGCGGGAGGAAGCCGCCGGAGTTGATCTCGACGCTGTTCAGCCCGAGACCCTTGATGACGTCGAGGGCCTCGGCGAGCGACTTGTCGCCGAGGCAGGCATTGTAGACACCGATGTACATAGTTGGTCACTCCTGGTTCGGATATTTGTTGGCCGGTTCCCCGCGAAGTAACAGCAGCGGAGCTAGGACACGTCGTGGGGTTTAGTGGTGGGCCGGCAACTCGACCGTGGCGCCACCGGCGGCGGCCGAGGAGATGACGGCGTTGATGATCTCCAGGTCGCGCAACCCGTCGGCGAAGCTCGCGACCGGCGGCAGCCCACCGTCGATGCCGGCGACCTGCTCGAGGAAGGCGCGGGCCTGGAAGCCGAAGAGGTCGCCGACGCCATACGAAACCCCGGGGAAGTCCATCGGGACGCCGCCCTTGAGGTAGGGGTGCGCCGGGCCGACGAGGACCTGGTTGTAGCCGTTGTAGGCCGCGAGCGCGTCGTCGGCTTCGTTGAGCACCACCGAGAATTCGGCCGGCCGGTCCATGTCCCACTTCGCGGCGCCGTTTTGGGCAAAGACGTCGAAGGCCATCGAGTTGGCGTGCCCGGGGGCGATGCGCGAGATCGAGAAGGTCCCGACGGCACCATTGGCGAAGGTCGCGGTGAAGGTGGCGACGTCGTCGTTCTCGACGGAGCGCTTCTCCTCGGTCAGCTCCGCGCGGGAGTGGCCGTAGGTCGTGCCCTTGGCGACGAAGCGTTCCTTCACGAGCGTGGTGAAGGCCGCGCCGGAGACGGAAAGCAGAGGCCCGCAGACGAACTCGGCGAGGTCGATGAGGTGGGAGCCAATGTCGCCCAGGGCTCCGGTGCCGGGGCCGCCCTGGTAGCGCCAGGCCATTGGGGTCAGCGGGCTGTTGGCGTAGTCGCACCAGTAGCGGCCGTTGAAGTGCGAGACCGCGCCGAGGCGCTCGGCGACGAGGTTCTTGATGGCCGCGACGGCCGGCTGACGCCGATAGACAAAGGCGGTGCCGGTGACCAGATCGGGATGTGCCGCGGCAGCGTCCGCCATGGCGCGAGCATTGTCGATCGTGTCGGCAAGCGGCTTCTCGGACAGGACGTGCTTGCCGGCGTCGAGGAGGGCCTCGGCGATTTCGCGGTGCAGAGCGTTGGCGACGACGATGCTGACCACGTGCACGTCGTCGTCGGTCAACAGTTCCCGCCAGTCGGTCCCGCTGCGCTCGAAGCCATAACGCGTGGCGGCGTCGGCAGCGACGGCCGCGTCGGCGTCGATGACAGCGGCATACCGGATCGGCGGGAGCGGCGGGTCGAAGAGCGTTGGCGCGCTGCGATATCCAGCGCAGTGGGCTCGGCCGGCCATTCCGGCCCCGATGACGGCGACGCCGATCGGGTTGCTCATGGGGGAGTTCCTCTCTCCGGCGGTTGTCCACCAGGGCGTGATATAAAGCGCTTTAAGAACGGCACCAGAATGCCGCGCCCGGCCCGTCCTGTCAAGGCCTGCGGGCCGGGCAGGCACCCGCAGCAGGCACCGCCACGGGTGACGTTGGTGCGGGCCCGGATTGCGGAGTAGCTAGGATGTGAAGCGCTTGAACCGATCCACCGCGGGAGGCCGCGTGCGCGTGCGCATCGAGGACGTTGCCGAGCGCGCCGGCGTGTCGACCGCCTCGGTCTCGCTGGTCTTGCGCGACCGGCCGGGGCCGAGCGCGGCGACGCGGGAGCGCGTGCGCGCGGTCGCCGAGGAGCTGGGCTATCGTCCCGATCGCGCCGCGAGTGTGCTTGCCCGACACCGCAGTCGCCTGATCGGCGTGCTGCTCGACGTCACCCATCCCTTCCACGGTGAGCTCGTGCTCGCCCTGGACGAGGCTGCCGGAGCGCGCGGTCTCGACCTGGTGTTGAGCACGACGACCGCACGCCGCGACGAGGCGGCCGCCGTGGAGACCCTGCTCGACTTCCGCTGCGAGGGGCTAGCCCTCCTCGGCCCGGGCATGCCGCGAGCCGCGCTCGACCAGCTCGGCGTCCGCTGCCCGACCGTCGTGATTGGCCGCACCGGGTCGCGCGAGGTGCCGGGCGTGCGGGCCGCGGATGGCCAGGGCCTGGAGGTCGCGGTCGACCACCTGACCGGCCTGGGGCACGAGCGGATCGCCTTCGTCGACGGCCCCCGCGGCAGCATCGCTACCGCCCGGCGGCGCGGCTATCGGGAGGCCATGGCGCGGCACGGCCTGTCTGGCCTGGTCGACGTCATCGCTGGCGGGAGCACCGAGCAGGGGGGTGTCGCGGCCGCCGGCGTCGTTGTCGCTCGGGCCCCCGCTGGCCGCCCCACGGGGATCGTGTGCTTTAACGACCGTTGCGCTATCGGGTTGCGCGACAGCCTTATTCGCGCGGGAATCGATGTCCCGGAAGGCGTTTCCGTTGTGGGCTACGACGACAGTGCGCTCGCGCGCCTCGGCACGGTCGGGCTCACCTCGGTCAGTCAGGACCCGGTCGGCTTGGCATCCGCGACGATGGCGATCCTCGGCGCCCGGCTCGATGGCCATCCCCCTGCGAGGCCGCTGGCGAGCGACACCGACGTCGTCGTCGTTCCCCGGCTCGTCGTTCGCCGCTCGAGCGCGCCCCCGCGCGAAATCTCGTCAGTCGACGGCGTCGATCAGTAGGCTTGCCGAACTCGCATCCGACCAGGGAAGGACCGTCGCTCATGACCGTCGTCGTTGCCCACCAGGCCTCCGAGATCAGCGCGAAGGTGCTGGCCGAAGCCGTGCGCGAGGCCGCCTTCAGGGAGGTCGAGCTGGTGATCCTCAATGTCACCGGTGACCTCGACATGGACAAGAACCAGGCGCTGGAAGTCGGCATTGGTGACGTCGTGGACGAGGTCAAGGGTGACCACGAGATCTCGTGGCGCGTCCATGTCGCACCGCTGGCCCACGATGTCGCGCACACCGTCTTGTCCACGGCCGCCGACCTGGGCGCGGAGCTGTTGATCATCGGCGCGCGCCAGCGCTCGCCCGTCGGCAAGGCGCTGATGGGCAGCATCGCCCAGGACCTCATCCTTGAATCGCCCATCCCGGTGCTCGTCGTCAAACGCTGAGCTGCTGCGATTTCGGCGATGCCGATGGCCCGTCTGGACAAGCCGCCCCCGGTCGTTGTTGTGGTGACCGGCGTCGCCGGCAGCGGCAAGACCACGCTCGGCCGGGCATTGGCGGCGACCTTGCAGCTGCCGATCCTCGACCTGGACAGTCTGACGAACCCATTGCTCGACGAGATCACTCCCACCGCCGGCCCGCACTGGCTAGCCGGGCCGCTTGCGGAGCGCGTGCGCGCGGGGCGGTATGCCGCCTTGCGTGCCACCGCCGCCGACATTGTCGCGGTCGGGGTCGGAGTCGTTCTCGTCGCCCCGTTCACGGCCGAACTCGCCGGGGGCCGAGAGTGGACCGCCTTGCGAGAGAGCCTCACTCCGGCCAGCCCGGTCGTCCTCTATCTCGCCGGGCCGGCCGAGGAGTTCCGGGCCCGGCGGGTTCGCCGCGGAGATCCACGCGATCATGCGCGCGACGAGGTGACTCCGCCGCAGCCGCACGTACCGCATGTGGCCATTGACGCAACGGCTGCGACGAGCGATCAAGTGGAGGTGGCGCTCGCGGCGCTGGCCGCCGACCTTGTTGATGAGATAGACGGTCAGGAGGACGCCTGCGGGCGCGAGCGCGGACAGGCCTAAGCTAAGCCGCCGACCAGGCCACTGCTCAGGCCGTAGCTGTCGAGGATCTTCTCGGCAAAGGTTGCGATGGCGAAGCAGGGGTGACCGCGCTCAGCCAGAACATCGAGGTGAAGAGCGTCGAACGCCAGTGGCGGCCCGAGAAGAGCGTCGCGAACGTGCCCTCCGTGTGCGTCTCCTGACCGATGTCGTCGATGTCCTCAGGGTGCTCGAGGATGCGGCTGGCGACGGCCTGCGCCTCCTCAATGCGCCCCTTACCCATCAGCGACCTGGGTGACTCGGGCAGGCCGACCCGGCACACGAACAACGCGACGGCCAAGAAGGTGGACGAGCCGAGGATCAAGCGCCAGTCGAGCGCGCTGTGCTCGGTCAGGAGATAGCCGACTATGAAGGCGATCATGAATCCGGCATCGAAGGCAACGAGGTTCCGGGCGAGAATCCGGCCCCGCGAGCGCCTCGAGACGAACTCGGACAGCATCGGCCAGCCCACGGAATACGCCATGCCGACCGCGATTCCCATGACGAGACGGGCCAGGAAGAGCTGCATGGGCGTGTCGACCACGAACTGCACTGCCGAGCCCAGGACGAAGAGCGCCATGTCCACCATGAAGAGCGGCTTGCGACCGTACTTGTCACTGGCCCAGCCGCCAACCGGCGCACCGACAAAGATGCCAATCAGCGACGAGGCAACGATCGCCCCTCCCAGAACGTCGACATGGCGAGGTCCTCGGTGACGCGGGTGATGACCGTCCCGACAATCCCGAGAATGCTGGTAATGGGCGAGGTTGTCCTCTTGTTTGAAGACGACGGCCAGTCCGTCGGTGTGGTGTTCGAAGGCGACGTTGCGCTCAAGCAACGCCTCGACGTGTCCTTGGGCCTGTCGGGCGAGTTGCTGGAGCGCGGCGGTCGTGCGGGCGCTGCGCTTCTTGGAGCTGGCCACGAGGAATTGCGTGACCCAGGAGGCGAATGCCGGCTCGACCTGTGGGCGCATCCGCGCAAACCCGTCGGCGCTGGTGAAGCTCCGGACGGCGTCCGGAGCCTGAGCCAGAGCGCACGTCTCGGTGATCACCCGGTCCAGCGGCAGCGCGAGCTCGGCCGCCTTCGCATCCGCCTCCATCATTGCTGGCATCCCGAACACGTGGGAGGCGACGAGGGCAACCTGACGATAGATCAGGTCCTCGTTCACCTGGACGTCCAGACCGGATCCGAGCCCGACCAGGACCACGGTGCCGAGGATCTTCACCCTGCGGACCGCCAAGACCCGACCGTCCGCGCTACCGGAGCAGTCGATGGTCACGTCATACCCATCGAAGTCCGCACGGTCCAAGACCTCGCCCACGTGCATGGTCCGGGCGAACGCACGCCGCGCGGCGTCGATGTCCACCCCTTCGGCGGTGGCGCCTAATGCCTGCAGCCACATCATCGTCACGATGCCAACCGGGCCGAGGCCTACGACGAGAACGCGGTGGCCCGCGCGCACTCCGCCGCGGCAGATGGACTGATACGCCGTTGCGCCGCCGCAGGCAGTGAATGCGGCTGCAAGCATGGTCATCGCGTCGGGAACTTTGGCGCGGACCGCCGCGTCGACCAACAACTTGTCCTGGAAACCGCCATCCCGCGAGAACGACTAGACGGTCTTGTCGGTGCAGTGGTTCGGCAAGCCCTGTCGGCACCACGAGCAGTAGTCGCAACCCGAATAATGCAGCACGGCAACGCGATCCCCGACTGCGAGGCCCCGAACACCAGGGCCGACCACCGCCGCCAGGCCCGCGATCTTAGTTGCCGCCCAGACTCACGTCGAGGCCGAGCGACTCGAGCGACTCGCGAAGTACCGCGAGGGTGCCCTCGGGCACCGACCCCGCTGAGCCGAAGGCATAGGGCCGGCCGATCATGTCCCACTTCGGCTGGCCGAATTGGTGGAACGGCAACAAGTGCACCTCGCCAATGCCGTGCGCCACGGCCAGCTGCCCGATCGCCGCGACGGTCTGGAGGTCGTCATTGAAGCCGGGGATAACCGGTATCCGGATGATCACCCGCGCATCGGCCTGCCGCAGCCGGGCCAGGTTGCCCAGGATCACCGCGTTGCCGCGGCTCGTGCGCGCCCGATGGATCGCCGGATCGACGTGCTTGATATCAAAGAGGAACAGATCGGTATGTGGCACAAGGGATTCCAGCTCCGACCACCGCCCGAAACCGGAAGTCTCGATCGCGGTATGGATGCCTTCGTCTTGGGCGGCGCTCAACAGGCGGGTTGCGAACGCGGCATACACAAGCACCTCGCCACCGCTTAGGGTGAGACCGCCGCCGCTGCTGGCATAGAACGGCTCGTCCTTGCGGACGTCAGCCATGATGTCTTCGACGCTCAGATATCGCCCGGCCATCGCCAGCGCGCCCGGGTAACACACCTCGGCGCACGCCCCGCATTCAGTGCATCGGTCTCGATCTAACGCGATACCCTTGTCCCGCAACGAGATCACTTGCTCTGGGCACGCCTCGGCGCACAGCCCGCAGGCGATGCACAGGGACTCGATGAACAGCAATTGCGGTTTCGGCCGCAGCGTCTCGGGGTTCTCGCACCATTCGCAGGCCAGCCGGCAGCCCTTGAAGAAGACGAGCGTGCGAATGCCCGGCCCGTCGTGCAGGGAATAGCGCTGAATGTCCGTCACAACGGCGAGTCGGCCGTCGAGGACACCCGCTTTGTTCGTGCGTTCGACCTGGAGCATCACACTCGCCTCCTTCCGAGGTGGCAATCGGTCGGAGTCACCCGATGGAGAACTTGGTCTTGCTGATGAGGGTGTCCTGCATCTCCTTCGGCAGCGCGATGAAGTAGGCCGACAGCCCACCCATACGCACGCGCAGGGTGCGGTACTTCTCGGGGTGCTTCTGGGCATCGAGGAGCATCTCGGTGCTCACGCCGGTGATGGTGAGGATGTTGCCGCCGACGTCGAGGAATCCCTTGATCAGCCCAACCAGGCGTTGCAGCCTGGGCTCTCCGGAGGTTTCGCCCGCGTTGACCTGGATGTCCAAGGGAGCGCCCGTCGCGAACCGCCACAAGTCGGGAGCGACGACGGACTTCACCGCCGCGGTCGGACCGCTCTTGTCCATGCCGAAGGCGGGCGAGTAGTTGCTGCCGATCGGCGCCTGCGCCGCGCGACCGCTTGCCGAGGCGCCCACCTTGTGCCCGAACTTGCTGTAGTTCTCGAAGGTGCCGATGCCCAGCGGCATGACGATCTCGGGGTGCTTGACGTTAAGTTCCTGCACCTTGGCCTCGAAGTCGGCCACGAGTCGCCGAGCGATGTCATCGGCATACCCGTCGTCGTTTCCGAACTTCGGCGCCCGGTTACGCAGCATGTGCTGCAGCGGCTCGCGACCGGCGAAGTCGGTCCGCTGCGCCTCGGCGAGTTCGGCCATTGAGACTTTGCGTTCGTCGTAGACGAGTTTCTTGACGGCTGCGAGGGCATCGACGCAGTCGGAGACGCCGGTCAGCAGTGGAGAGTAGATGGTGTACTGGGCGCCGCCGTCGGTCAGGTCCTTGCCGCTCTCGATGCAGCCGTCGATCAGCGTCGAGATAATCGGGTCCGGAGCGATGCGATAGGAGGCGCCGTAGTATTTCATCCGGTTCTCGACGACCTCTTCGACCTTGGTGTCGAGCTGGGCTTTGAAGGCGGCATAGAACTGTTCCCAGGTCTCCAGATGTGCCGGATCGCCCAGATCCAGGCCCTCCTTGACGCCACGCACCAGGCTCTGCCCGCGCTGGAAGACGTATTCGAGCAGTTGCAGGACCTCGATGTGCGAGAACGAGTAGTGCGACTTGCCAGGGATGAGCGTCTCCCAGCAGCCGTCGTTGGAGAAGTCCCGGGCGTCCTCGACAGGGATGCCGAGTCGCACGTAGGCGTCGATGATCGGGGTCTCGTTGTAGAGCACCGGCTCGCCCGTGCCGACCCGAAGGATGTCCGCGCACGCTCGATAGAGTTCCTCGGGGGAGTCGTGGTTCAGCCGGACCGAGACCACGGGGGTGACGACCTTGAGGAAGTCCCAGGCCCGCAGGAAGAGGTAGGTCAGCTCGTTCGTCCCGTCGACACCATCGGGGCGGACTCCCGCCAGGATGACGTTGAGGTCCCAGTGGTTCGCCGAGACGCCGTAGTTGTAGGTCTCGCCGTTCTCCAGGTCGATGTACATCGAATGATCGCTGGGGTCTGATCCGAAGGAGTAGATGCTCGGGTCGTTATGGTCCTCCCAGAGCTCGGGGTCGAGCTGGACCCGCTCATTGAACTTCGCCAGGAAGCTGACGACCAGTTCCTCGGCCTCGCTTGCCTCGAGAGCGCCGCGCTCGATGTCGGCGGTGTAGTAGGGCATGAGGTACTGATCGATGCGGCCGAGGGGGATGTTCTCGATGGTGCTCTGCAAGGCGATGTAGATGAACCAAACGCATTGGAGGGCCTCGGCGAATGAGGTGGCCGGGTGTTCGGGGACGCGAGCGCAACGCTCGGCCATGGCGGCCAGTTCGGCGCGCCTCGCGGGATCGGTTTCGGCGCGCGCAGCCGCTTCGCACATCGTCGCGTAGCGGGCAGCGAGATCGCGGATGGCGTCCAGGCCGATGATCATGGCCCGGAAGAGATTGGTGCGTTCGGTGTCCGGACGGGCGGCGTCGAGCTCCGCGTCGAGCCTGTCCTGCACCTGGACGCGCAGACCAGAGAGCCCGATGGCGAGAACCTTTTCGTAGTTCGGGGGCTGATGCCCCCAGACCGACAAGGGCGAGAGGTTGACGCGCGCTGCGTCGGCAATTTCCTCGGGCAGGGCGTACTGCGGAAAGGTGTGCCCGAAGCCGATCATCGACATTCGGCAGATGCCGGCGATGAGTTCGTCAGGCTTGAGTTCGGCGGGCATGTTGTTCAGGACGAAACGGCAGGCGAGCGCCTTGCGCACGACGAGAGGTTCGGCGCAGGTCGCCGGGTCGTCCAAGATGGTCAGATCCTCCCCCCACCACTGCTTCTTCGCGTGGAACTCGACGTCGTGCAAACGGTCCTTGATCAACTGCGAACGGTTCATGGTTGCTTCTTCCTTGCGTGTCAAGCTGCTGCCGTGGTGTGGGGCGCGAGGAGGAGCGCTCCGTGGAGGACGACGCCTTCGCCGAGTTCGCAGGCGACGATGTCGTAGCGGCCGAGGTTGCTGATGAAAGCCCGCTCAGCCGTATGCCGCCGGATCGGTTCGAGCAGCGGCTCACCGATGAGCGCCACGCCGCCGCCGATGGCGATGCGTTCTGGCTGGAACATGACCAGCAGACTTGCCAGGGCGGTGCCGAATCCTCGTGCGACGGCGTCGAGTTCGGCGAGAGCAAAGGCGTCGCCGCCGGCCGCGGCCGCGCCGAGCGCCGAACAGGTAATCCGCTCGATGGCGCCACCGGCGAGGTCCAGGACGGCCGAGTCGGCGGGGACGTAGCCGGGGGCGCGCAGCCGCTGCTCGATCCCCCAGCCGGAGCACAGCGCCTCAAGTTTGATGTCGGCGCCTGGTCGTGACGAGGTCCAGTCCGGGATCCGGGTCTGGCCGAACTCCGCGGCGCCGACCCCCTGGCCGTCGTAGAGCCGGCCGTCGACGATGAGGCTGCCACCGATCCCGCTGCCGATATTGGTGTAGAAGAACTCGCTCGTGCCGCGCCCGCTGCCGAGACGGTATTCGCCGTAGCCAGCAGCGCTGGAGTCGTTGTAGACCTGCGTCGGCAGGTCGAAGTGGTCCTCGAACCAGTGGCCGAGCTCGAAGCCCTCCCAGTCCGGGATTTGCACCGACTCGATGATCCGGCCGCCGACGGTCTCCAGCGGCCCGCCGAAGCCGACGCCGATGCCGCATACGTCGCCGCCGTGCTCGCCGGCGCGAGCGTTCAGTGCGGCGGCGTTGGCCGCCAGCCACTCGAGGATCCCTGCGGGGCCGCGGCCGCGGTCCACGCGGCCCTGCGCCAGCTCGACGATCCGGCCGTCCGGCGTCCCCAGCGCCACCTGGAGTTTGGTGCCGCCGATCTCGACACCGAGGAGGTATGCCGTACTCATGGTGCTATTCGCCGAACCTCGCGCGCGCGTCCTCGACGAGCTGCTTGACGTTCTTGAGGCCGAAGCGGGTCGCGCCGAGTTCGTATGCGGAGAGGACCGGCTCCAGGGTGCTCACCGCACCGGCGGCCTTGACCTGGACAGACGACGCGGAGTTGGCCCGCATGAGGGCTAGGTCGTGGTGGGTGGCACCGAGGTAGTTGTAGCTGCCGTCCTCTTGCTTGTTGTAGCAGTAGCCGGTCGAGGTTTTGACGAAGGCCACCTTGTGCTTGCTGCAGATCGTGCAGAGGGTGACCTTCTGCACGTCGTCGGTCAGCATGTCGTTCTCGAAGATGACCTTGAGGATGGCGCCATAGCTGACAACGAGTGCGTTGACGCGGCGGATCTCGTCCTCGATATAAGCCCAGTCGCCGTCGATGACCTTGCCGATGTTGACGACGATGTCGACCTCGGTGGCGCCATCTTCGAGAACCTGCTTGGTCTCGGCGAGCTTGAGCTCGGTGGTGCTGTTGCCGTGCGGGAAGGCGACGACTGCAGAAACGAGGACACCGCTGTCAGCGAGCAGTTGCGCCGCGCGGCGGACGTGGTACGGCTTGACGCAGACGGCGCCAACGGCATATTCGCGTGCGATCTGGCACTCCGACTCCAGCTCTGCGTCAGTGAAGGCCGGGTGCAGCATCGAGTGGTCGACCATTTTGGCGATCTTGGCCGAGGTGAGGCCGTCGAGCGTGGCGACCTTGGCGTCGGGACCTGAGGTGTTCATTGGGGTTCTCTCTTCGATCGTGCTAGTTCTGAGTGCTGGATTGAGGTTGCGCTGCCGCATCGCGCGGGGTTTGCTGCGCGATGTGGTCGGCGACGCGTAGTGCGTTGGCGGCGATTGTTAAAGCCGGGTTCATGACCGGCAGGGAGGGAAAGAAGGCCGAGTCGACGACATACAGCCCGCCGACGTCGTGGGCGGCACATTGAGGGTCGAGGACCGACGTGGCCGGGTCGGTGCCGGCGCACACGGTGCCGGCCTGATGGGAGTTGACCTCGATGCCGGCGCGCTGGGAGACCAGGATCGGGTATCCCGCCCGGCGCAAGGCCTTGCGGATCTTGCGGACCAACTTCTTGTGTGCCGCAACGTTGTTGGGCGTGTAGGCGACCTGGATGTCACCAGCGTCGGTGAGCGTGACTCGGTTCTCGGGGTCGGGCAGGTCCTCGGTGAACAGCCACCAGTCGGTGCTGCGCTCGGCAACCAGACGCAGCAGCCACTCCGGGATGCGCGGCCGCTGCGCCTTGAGCATCGAGCCCTGCAGCTTGCCGATCATCTGCACGTGGCCGAGCGCATCACGCTGACCGCCCGAGCCAGGCAGATAGTGGTCATTGACATAGAGGGTCTTCTGAAAGACCGTGCGGTTCTTGCGGCGCGGGTCGATCGCCATGGCCACGGTGTTGTTGTGCACCATGTAGCGCCGACCGACCAGCCCTGAGGAGTTCGCGAGGCCCTGCGGGTGCTGCTCGCTGCGCGAACGCAGCAGCAGGGCAGCGGAATTGACGGCTCCGCACGAGACGGCAACGGTGGGAGCGAGGAACTCGCGGACTTCCCCGTCGGTCTCGACCTCGACGCCGCGCACGATGGCGCCGCTCGGGTCGGTCAGGACGCGGCGGACATAGGTATTGGTCAGGAGGGTGACATTGGGCGAGCGCAGTGCCGGACGGACGGCATTGCGTTCGGCGTCGGCCTTGGCCAGCAGCCGGCACGGGAAACCATCACATGTTGCACAGCGGATGCAGGTGCCGTCGGGTCGCAGATCCACGCCGAGGGGGATCGTGGACGGAGTCAGTCCGTTCTTCGTGAGCCGATCAGCCAGGGCGGCGATGGCCGGCTCGTGGGGAACGGCCGGGAAGGGAAAGTCCTTCTCCCGCACTAACGTCGGGTCGTTGTCGGCGCCGTGCACGTCATACAGCTGCTCGGCGCGAGCGTAGTAGGGCGCCAGGTCGTCGTAGCCGAACGGCCAGGCCGGCGAGAGCCCGTCGGCGTGCTGGACGGCGTCGAAGTCTTCGCGACGGAAGCGGGGCAGCGAACCGCCGTAGAACTTCGTGTTGCCGCCGACGTAGTAGTAGGTGCCGGGGACGAAGGCGGTGCCGTCCGCGGCATACCACTTCTCGGCGTTCTGGTAGCGCCCGCGACCGAAAACCTCGACCGGATCCCAATTCTGCCGCTCTTGCGGAAGGAAGTCACCACGTTCGAGCAGCAGGACCGTCAAGCCGGTTCCGGCGAGACCGAAGGCGAGCGTGCCTCCACCCATTCCCGATCCGACAATGATGACGTCGGCTACCGGACGTGGGGTGGTCGGCTCGATGGCGTTCGTGGCGGATTACATCTCCTCAAGGGGGATCGTGCGTGCTTCGCCAATGGACCGCTCCGCGGCCAAGGCGACAGCGAGCGCCAGCAAGCCCTCGTCCGACGTCACCGTCGGGGTGCCCTCGTCGCTGATGAAGTCGCGGAACCGACGCAGGTTGATGCTGTAGAGGTCCTCGCCCGCTCCGGTCGGGATGTCCTCGACACTTCCGTCCGGTTTGTGCCACGTGACGGTGCCCTCGATCGTCGGGGTCATGGCGTCGTGCACGACGATGGCACCGTCCTCGCCGTGGACCTCCATGCTCGTGCCGGGGAAGGGCACGCCGAAGGCTTCGTGCGTCTGCGCGAGCTTCGGAAGTCCGTCACCGGCGGCGTATTCGATGGTGGTCATGACCGAGTCCATGGTCCGATGCACGTTCCACGGCGCTTGCGAGACACCCAGCGCGCTCACCCGAAGCGGCATCGTCCCAAAGAGCGGGTTGAGGACCGAGGCGTCGTGCACCGTGATGTCGAGGATCACGCCACCTCCGGGAACGGGAGCGAGGCGCCACTCGCGCACCTTCTGCGGGAGCGCGACGGCGTGGTTGATCCGGGCGGAGTAGAGCCGGCCGATACGACCCTCGTCCACGAGGCGCCGCACGGTCGAATGTACGGGGCCGCCGGGCAGGTGGTGATTGACGGCGAGTTTGACTCCGTTGCGGTATGCCGCGTCCACCACTGCGCGCGCGTCGGCCATGGTCAGGGCCATCGGCTTCTCCAGGAGGATGTGCTTGCCGGCGGCCGCGGCAGCCAAGGCCTGGGGGGCGTGCTGCTCGTTGCGCGAGGAGATGTAGACCGCGTCGATGTCGCTACCCAGGACGGCGTCAAGATCATCGGAGACCATGGGGATCTGATGCTCGGCCCACAGCGGGAAGCGCTGCTCGTCTGTGTCGAAGAGAGCTGAGACCTCGAAGCCGTTCGGCGCGAACATCGGCATCATCCGATCCGCGGCCACGAAACTGGCGCCGACTAGGCCGATGTTCAGGTTGGGCATCTCCGGCGTCCTCTCTGACCTACTGCTTTGTTTGACAGCACCGAGGTTATCCGATTAACCATATTAGCGCAAGTGGTGCCGCGGTTGTTGGGTCCTCTCACGTGGCGCGAGCGTGAGGAATGAGTTATCGCTGCCCGGTGAGATAACGTATCGACCGTGGCCGGAGGGCAACGGTCGAGACGGATGTGGTCGGAGGTGTAGCCCGTGGTGACCATGCGCGACGTGGCGAGGCAGGTCGGCGTCTCCCAAGCGGCGGTCTCCTACGCCTACAACCGGCCGGAGAAGGTGTCCGCCGAGCAGCGTGAGCGCATCTTCGCCGTCGCCGAGGAACTCGGCTATGCCGGTCCGAACCCGGCCGGGCGAGCGTTGCGCACCGGCAAGGTCGGCGCCTTAGGGCTGGTCCTGACCGATTCGCTGTCGTATGCCTTTCACGACCCTGGCGCGGCGTCCTTGATGCGCGGGATCTCTGAGGTCGGGGAGCTGGCACAGGTGGCGCTGACCCTGCTGCCGGCGCCGCTCGCGACGGTTCCGGAGGCCGCCGCGGACACCTCTCTCGCCCTGGTCGACGGTTTCCTGATCTATGCACTGCCGGACGCTCACCCCATGGTGAATCTGGTGTTGAAGCGCGGATTGCCCGTCGTGGCCATCGACGGCCCACAGCTCCCGGGTCATTCCTTCGTCGGCATCGACGATCATAGCGCCGCCCGGAGCGCCGCCGAGCACCTGCTCACTCTCGGTCACCGTGACGTCGGGATCCTCGCCAGCCGGCTGAGCGCGGATGGCCGTACCGGTGAGGTCAGCGCCGCGCGCATTTCGCGAGCCAAGGACCGGGTCTTGAAGGCGCGGGTCCGCGGCTATCTCGAGCCCTTCGGCGAGGCCCTACGCGCGGCCCCGGCGGTCTACGAAGCCGGCGGCTTCGACTACGAGAAGTCTCGGGCGGCGGCCGAGGCGTTGCTCGATGCCCGACATGTCACGGCCGTGCTGGCGGCTACCGACGTGATGGCACTGGCCGTCCTCGACGCGGCACGTGATCGCGGGATTCGCGTGCCCGAGCAGCTGTCCGTGATCGGCTTCGACGATATCCCAGCCGCCGCGGCCGCCGACCTGACCACCATTCGGCAGTCCCAGGTGGCCAAGGGGGCCCATGCGGCGCGGCTACTCCTGGAGGCGGTTTCGGCGCCTGCACAGGCCGCGACCGTCACGCTGCCGACCGACTTGGTGGTCCGCGGCAGCACTGCTCCGCCGCCACCGAACTGATTAGTCCACCTGTCCCGAATTGCCGGGTTGACATCTCCCGGCGGGGTGTGCAAGCGTATGCACTACCCGCTGATGCATGCGTATGCACAGCTGTTCGGCACGAGTGACGTGGTGAGCGGATCCCCCGGAGCTCCCAGCCTCACCATGCGAAATCAAGCAGCCCGACAATGGATTTGGAGTCGCCATGAAGTACACCGGAGGACAGGCCGTGGCCGCGCACCTCGTCAACGAGGGCGTCACTCACATGTTCGGCATACCTGGCCACGGGAACACCGCCCTCCTCGATGCCTTCGTTGAAGTTCAGGACAAGATCACCGTCCTGCCGGCGATGCACGAACAGGGCGCGTCGCACATGGCCGACGGGTTCTTTCGTTCGTCGGGCACCATCGCGGCCTGCTGCGTCACCATCGGCCCCGGGGCGACCAACACCCTGACCGGTGTCGCCACCGCCTTCGCCGATTCCATGCCCCAGCTGCTCATCACCGGCGGCGTGCACACCTACATGGTCGGCCGCGGCATCCTGCAGGAGATCAACCGCACCCACGACGCCGCCTTCCCGCGGATGGCGGAGCCGGTCGTCAAGCGGTGGTGGCAGCCAAGCTCGCTCCAACAGTTCCCGCTCATGCTCGACCAGGCCTTCCGCAGCATGCGCGAAGGCCGGCGCGGCCCGGTCCTGCTGGACATCCCGCAGGATCTTCAGGCCGAGGAAGCCGAGCTTGAACTCATTGCCCCGCAAGCACATCCGACGGCACCCCCACGTGGCGATGCCGAGTCGATCGAGCGCGCGGCCCAGTTGCTACTGTCCGCCGAGCGCCCGGTCATCGTGGCCGGCGGCGGAGTCATCGCCGCCGGAGCATCCGCCCAGATGGTCGCGCTCGCCGAGCACCTCGGGGTCCCGGTGACGGTGTCCTTCATGGGCAAGGGCGCGATCGCCGAGGACCACGTGTTGTATGCCGAGCCGTGCGGTGACATGGGCTCCTCCTCGGGCAACGCCATGACGCGTGAGGCCGATGTCGTGCTGGCCATCGGCTGCAAGTTCTCCGACCGGATCGCCTCCTCCTACAAAGACGGCGTCACCTTCGATTCGCGCTCCACCCAGTTCATCCAGATCGACATCGACCCCTTCGAGATCGGCCGCAACTATCCGGTCAAGGTCGGCATCATCGGCGACGCCGCCTCGGTGCTGGCCGACCTGCTGACCGCAGTCACCGAGCACCGAGCGGAACCGGTGGATCTCGCCGGCCTCGACCGGCTCACCCGCCTGCAGCAATTGAAGGCTCAGTGGTATGAGCACCTGGCACCCATGCGCACCACGGACCGCACCCCGATGACCATCTCCCGTGTGTTGGTGGAGGCTCGTAAGGTATTGCCGCGCAATGGAATTCTCGTGACGGACTCCAGCAACCCGCAGAACCAGGCCTATAACGAGTTCCCCGTCTATGGTCCCGGCACCCACATCACGGCAGGCGGCTTCTCCGGCATCGGGTTCGCCATCCCCGCCGCGATCGGCGCCAAGCTCGGCGCACCGGAAACCCCGGTCCTATGCCTGTGCGGAGACGGCAGTTTCCTCCAGACCGGCCAAGAGCTCGCGGTGGCCGCCATGCTCGACTTGCCGGTCGTCTTCCTCATCGTCAACAACGGCGGTTGGGAGGCCATCAAGAACCTCCAGCTCAATCTGTTCGGCGCCGACCGGGAGATGATCAGCGGCTTCCGCTACGCCAATGGAAACCCCTACCAGGCGGACCTTACGGCTTTCGCGCGGAGCCTCGGGGTGCAGGCGGAGCGGGTCGAGGACCCGCGCGCCGTGGGTCCGGCCCTCAGGCGGGCTTTCGCCTCCGGAAAGCCCACGGTCGTCGAGGCACTCGTGGCCCGCGACTACCCATACAGCGGCCAGCACCCCACGGGCTGGTGGGACATCACCGTCCCGGCCTATCTCGGCGAGCAGCGCACGGCATACGAGACGAAGCGCGGCTTCTGATCGAGATCACGACAACACCACCACACGAAAGGACGTGAACACATGGGTCCGGTCAAGTTGGGACTCAACCTCGAGTTCGTTCGATACGCCGACAAGAGCTTTGACTGGGCCGTGGCTGCGGCCGCTGACATGGGTTATGAGTATGTCGAGCCGATGGTCCACTGGGGACGCGAGCTCCTCAGTGCCGCAGGGTATTTCCACACCCGATCGATGTTGGATGACCCGTTGGAGGTCCGCGCCACCTGCGAGAAGCACGGCGTGCGGATCTCCGGGTTGTCCTCGCATGCACCGCTGGCCAAGCCGGACGTCAGCGTCGACTACCTCAAGCAGGCGGTGCGCTTCGCCAAGGAGTGCGGCGCCCCGATGGTCGTCACCGATGACGGGCCGAAGCCGGAGTGGACCAGCCCGGAGGAGGACTTCATGCTGATGAAGTACACACTCGCCGAGACCACGCCGCTGGCGGAGCGTCGCGATGTCACGCTGGCCATCGAGACCCACGGCAACTACACCAACAACCCGGAACGCCTGCAGCGCGTCCTGGATTTGAGCACCAGCCCGTCGGTAGGAATCAACTTCGACACCGGCAACGCCTTCCTCAGCGGCAACGATCCGGCGCAATGGCTTGGTGAGATCCTCGACAACGTCGTCAACATCCACGCCAAGGACATCCCCACCGATGTGGCCGCGACGATGCGCGGCAAGATCAATGGCATGCTCGGATGCGCCTGCGGCGAAGGGGTTTTGGATTGGGAGCACATCGTCGGCATCGCGATGAAGGCTCCGCGTGACCTGGTCTTGTCCGTGGAGTGCGGATCCATCGAGGACGCGGCCAAGAGCTACGAGCACCTGAGCGGCGTGCTGCTGAAGTTAGGCAAAACGTCCTAGGGCGTTGAGCAGGAAAGGGATTGGTATGACCGAGGCCCCAGGCGTCTTGCGACAGGCGGACATTGCGCGCCTGGCCGGCGTCTCCCAGTCGGCCGTGTCACGCACCTTCGGTGGCGGCCGGGTTGCCGAGAGCACCCGCCAGAAGGTCCTGCGCGCGGCCCGGGAGTTCGGCTATGAACCCGATGCGATCGCTCGCAGCCTGGTGACTGGCCAATCGAACCTGGTCGCGATCGTGCTCGGTGACATCCACAACCCCTTCTATCCCTATGTGTTGGAGGAGTTGACGCGACGACTGACCGCCGAGGGCAGGTTCGTCCTCCTCTTCACCGTGCCCCGCGGCGGCAAGGTCGACGACATTCTGCCACAAGCCCTTTCACACCGGGTATCCGGAATCGTCGTCGGCTCTGCCGAACTCTCGTCGCACGTCGTCGACCTGTGTCGTGAGCGAGAGGTCCCGCTCGTGTTGCTCAATCGCTATCTACCCGGCAGCGGCGCGTCCGGCGTCCAGTCGGACAACTATGGCGGCGGACGACTCGCGGCGGAGCACCTGCTGTCCCTGGGACGACGACGTCTCGGGTTCGTCGGCGGCCTAGCCGGCACGTCGACGAATCAGGAGCGGCGGCGCGGATTCCAGGACGCGTTGACCGAAGCCGGCCACTCGCTCGTCCTCGACGTCGACGGTTCCTACAGTTACGAGTGGGGCTTTGAGGCGGCCGGGCGGATCGTCTCCGAGCCGAAAGCCGTCGATGCCGTGTTCTGCGGCAATGACATCGTCGCCATGGGCGTGCTCGACGGGCTCCGTCAGCGCGGACGCCGAGTCCCGGACGACATAGCCGTCGTCGGCTTCGACAACATCCCGTCCGCCAGCTGGCCGTCCTACGACCTGAGCACGCTGCGGCAACCGGTCGACGAGATGGCCCGCGCCACCTTGGCGATTCTCGACGCCGCACAACACGAGGCGGGCCCGGCGGGCCGCCTCGAAGAACTCCCCGTCACGCTCGTGACACGGGGCTCCACTACTGGCGCCTGAGCGCTCGCTCGCGCGTCTCGTCAAACACCCACGGGGCAGCTGGCCGGTTTGTGCCGGCGTACCCAATTAGGAGAGATCAGCATGGAAAAGCACCTCAAGACCCCGGCTGTAACCGGCGGCACCGACCCGCGTCTGGCGGGTGTCCGAGACACCGTGACGGCGGTCATCGACGACGTCCGCCGTCACGGCGACGAGGCGGTGCGCCGCTACTCGGAACAGTTCGACGGCTGGTCGCCGGAGAGCTTCAAACTGAGCGAGGTCGAGATCAAGGAGATCGTCGCGTCACTCCCCGACCAGGTCATCCAGGACATCGTTGCCGTCCAGGACCGCGTGCGGAAATTCGCGCAACACCAGCGGGATTCATTGCAGGACTTCGAGGTGGAGACCGAGCCCGGGGTGTTCCTTGGACAGAAGAACATCCCGGTCTCCGCAGTGGGCGCCTATGTGCCGGGTGGGCGCTATCCGCTCGTGGCATCCGCTCACATGACGGTCGTGACAGCCAAGGTTGCCGGGGTGCCACGGGTGACGGCGTGTACGCCGCCGATCCGAGGTGAGATCCCCGCGGCGACTGTTGCGGCTCTGCACCTGGCCGGAGCGGACGAGATCTACCTCCTCGGCGGGATCCAGGCAATCGCCGCGATGGCGATCGGAACCGACGCGATCGAGAAGGTCAACCTGCTCGTCGGACCGGGCAATGCCTTTGTTGCAGAGGCGAAGCGGCAGCTATTTGGCGAGGTCGGCATCGACCTCTTCGCCGGCCCGACCGAGGTCCTCGTCATTGCCGATGAGCACGCCGACCCGTTCATCACCGCGGTGGACCTGCTCAGCCAGGCCGAGCACGGACCCGACTCGCCGGCCGTCCTCATCACGACCTCCGAATCCCTCGGTCACCGGGTCCTGGAGCTCATCGACGAGATCCTCCTCGACATGCCGACCGCCGACTACGCAGGACCGGCGTGGCGCGATTACGGCCAGGTGATCGTCGTCGACGACATCGACGAGGCCTACGAGGTCGCCGACACCTTTGCGTCGGAGCACGTCCAGGTGTTGACCGACCAGCCGCGCGAGGCACTGGACAAGATGCACGACTACGGCGCCCTGTTCTTGGGCGAGCGCACCTGTGTTTCGTACGGCGACAAGGTGATCGGCACCAATCACACCCTTCCGACTCGCGGTGCGGCCCGCTACACCGGCGGCCTGTGGGTCGGCAAGTACCTCAAGACGGTCACCTATCAGGAGGTTACGAGCGATGCGGCAAGCGCTGGCCTCGGTGAGCTCTGCGGGCGCGCCGCCCGCGTCGAGCTCTTCGAGGGCCACGCGCGCTCCGGAGACGTGCGGGCCGAGAAGTTCGGCGACAAGACACTCGCCTGGGCTTCCGCCGGACGCTGAGCCGACGCGTCCGAGAGCCGAGAGACCACAAGGAGGAAACCAATGTTCGCCGTCTATGCCGATGCACCCAACCCGGATGACCCGCTGGCCGCGCTCGTCGCCGGCGAGCGACCCGAGCTGGTGGCACCAGAGGGCTGGGTCAGCGTCCGGGTCAAGGCCGCCAGCGTGAACATGCACGACCTGTGGACCATGCGTGGGGTGGGGATCAAGGCGGAGGACTTCCCAATGATCCTCGGGATGGACGCCGCCGGTGAGACCGAGGATGGGACGCGCGTTGTCGTCCATCCCGTCATCAACGAGCCCGCGTGGCAGGGTGACGAGACTCTCGACCCGCGGCGATCGCTCCTGACCGAGAGACATCAGGGGACCT
This sequence comes from Nostocoides sp., assembly GCF_037045025.1. Lineage (GTDB taxonomy): Bacteria > Actinomycetota > Actinomycetes > Actinomycetales > Dermatophilaceae > Nostocoides_A. Next base: position 230,515 of record NZ_JBAOHM010000005.1, read on the forward strand.
TCGCGGAAACTGTGATCGTGCCGTGCCGCAACGTCATTCGGCTCCCCGAGTCGTTCACCTTCGGCGACGGCGCGGCGCTCGGGACGGCGTGGTTGACGGCATACCGCATGCTCTTCACGAAGGCCGGTGTGCGTCCCGGTCAAACCGTGCTGGTGCAGGGTGCGTCCGGCGGCGTGTCCACGGCGCTGATCCAACTCGGCCGCGCAGCCGGCCTGCGCGTCTGGACGACGGGCCGGACCGAAGCCAAGCGAGAACTCGCGCACCGCCTCGGGTCGCACGCCGTCTTCGAACCAGGTGCCCGGCTGCCCGAGAAGGTCGATGCCGTCTTCGAGTCCGTGGGCGAGGCATCGTGGGCTCACTCCATGCGCGCGCTGCGCCCCGGCGGCGCGATCATCTGCTGCGGTGCGACGAGTGGACCCAACCCGCCCGCCGATCTGCAGCGACTCTTTTTCCTGCAATTGCGGGTCGAAGGATCAACGATGGGGACCCGGGCGGAGTTCGTCGATCTGCTGAACTTCATGGCGGACAAGGAGATCCGGCCACACATCGGCATGCACATCCCGATGTCCGAGGCGCGCACGGGATTCGAAGCGATGGCCGCCGGCGAGACCGAGGGCAAAATCGTCCTTGAAGGGATCGCCTATGAGGGAGATTCCGACGCGGGGTGACCGGGTTGGTTCATTGCCGCAGTCGCCGTTTCCCGATCCCGAGGGCCTGGTCCAGCCGGCACGAATGCTACTCGATGACGTCCAGGGTTCGCGGGTCGACCGGCTTGGCCACCGACATGGCCACCGCGCGCACTGGCGAACCGCGGCGACTGACCCGGTCGACCGCCGCGACGACGGGTGCGCGCGAGCGCTTGGCCAACCTCGCGATTTCGCCGGCCGCTACCGCTACCTCGACGACGGGTCCTTCGCGGGCCTGGTCGCGGGCACTCCGGCCGTCTATCCGGTCTACTGGTCGCCACCGCAGATGGAGGCCCCGCGAGGATCGCAATATGGTCGCCGTTCGCGGCTTCCTCAACAGCTTCTGGAAGCACAAGTCCCAAGGGCGCACGTGGTTCGACCCAAGCCGCGACACGGCATACCCCGACCGCATCCGCCGCTCCCCCGAGGGCAAAACCACCAATGGCCTGTCCCCGCACACCGATTCGGGGTCCCTTGAGCGGTGGCTGCTGCCGGCATACCGGGACGTCTACCGGCACGTTTTCAGCGCTACTCCTGACGCCTACGACCCCTGGGACGGGGCGTACCGCACGGAGGTCGACGAATACCCCTCCACGGTCTCGACATCGGCCTTCCGCACCTTCCAGGGCTGGACCGCCTTGTCGGCGATGCCGCGCACCGAGGGGGTGTTGAACGTGGTTCCGATCCCGCACGCGATGGCCTACCTGCTCCTGCGCGCGCTTCAGGACGACGTCCCCGACGACGACCTGTGCGGCGCGGCCAACGGACAATCCTTGCCGGTGACCGAGGAATACCACTCTCTCCTGCTGCCTGCCCTCAGCCCCATCCCCGACGTCGCCCCGGGGGGATACCGTCTGGTGGCATTGCGACATGATCCATGCCGTCGACCCGGTCACCGACCAGAAGGGCTGCGGCAATGTCATGTACATCCCCGCATCCCCGTGGTGCCCGAAGAACGCGGAGTATGCCGCGCGGTGCGGTCAGTCCTTCCTCGCCGGTCGGACACCGGACGACTTCGCTCCGGAGGACTACGAGGTCGACTGGGTTGGACGCCCCACCGCAGCCGACCTCAGCCCCAGGGGGCGCAGCCAACTCGGCCTGGACTAGGACTAGAGGCAACCCCACAAAGTTCTACGCTCACAAGTGCCCACGCAGAGCTGGGTCCCACGCTCTTCGTGGGCGGGACCCAGCTCCGATGCTTTGCGGGGACCCCGACAGATGCCAGACCAGGCCGCCGACGGCCAGGCACGTGGCGGCCGCACTCAGGCGGACAGGATGGCTGCCAGCTCACGGAGACGGGGCAGGGCGCGCTGGGTCAGCAACGTCGCGCGCTCCTGCTCCGAGGTCGACAAGCTGTCCTTCCACAGCGATCGGCCGGCCATCGCGCCGCTCGCGCCGGCCGCCACCGCCGCCGCCATCTGGACGGCGAAGGTCTCGTGGTCGACGCCGGCCGACAGCACCGCCCACGGCACGCCCGCGACGGCCTCGGTGACGGCGGCGCAGGCCTCGGGCGAACCGGCATACGGCAGCTTGAGGATCGGTGAGCCGGCCGCGGCGCCCAACCGGGCCATCTCGACGACGAGTTCCGGGAAGCGGGCTTGGTAGTTCTCCGGGCTCTCGTCCTCGAGCCGGTAGGTCAGCAGCTCGACGATGGGCAGGACGCCTTCGTCGTCGCAGGCGGCCACCAGATCGCGCATCTGGCCGGCGACCGCCGAGTCGCCACCCTGCTGGTCGGCGCGGACATAGAAGAGCATCTTCGCGGCGTCGCCGCCGTAGTCGCGCACGGTGCGTGGCGTGACGCCATCGACATAGTTGGTGTAGCGCAGTCCATCTCGCGTGGTCGACCCGGAGGCGTCCATACCGACAACCAGGCCGAGATGAGGCGGCACGGTGCCGTCGTCGACGAGCCGGGGCAGCGCCACCTCGGGGTCGAGCAGAACTGCGGGGGCGTGGCTTGCCAGGTGGGTGATGAGGTCGCCCTTGGCGGCGGCCAACGCATCGGCGTCGATCCGGTCGGGGTGGGCCTGCCCGTCGGCCGGGTCGGTCATCACCGCCTTCATGCTGTTGCGCTGGTCGGCGGCGACGATGAGCAGCCGGCCTGACGGGGTCGTCAGCCGGGACCAGGCCCGGCGCTGGAGGGTGGGCAAGGACACTTCTTCTCCTTTAGCGGCTTTCGGTGGTGGTGATGGGTTGGTCGGTCAGGAGGCGTCGGGCGACAAGCGCGGCTCCGTATGCCGTGTCCTGCGCCCGCGTCGAGGCGTGCAGATCTGGGAGGACGAGGGCGCGGGCGCGAACGACGCTCTGCATACCCACCCAGCCGCCGGCGAGCACGGTGCCGGTCGCGGGTGGCAGTTCGCGGTCCATCGTCTCGATGAGCCGGGCCAGCTCGTCGTTGCCGTGCCGGAGCGTCGCCGCGAAGACCTCCGCGGGGCGGGCGCCGTCGTGTGCGATGCGCAGGGCGAGCACACCGTCGTCGTTGCGGGCACCGGCAACCGTGATCGCCTCGGGCGGAAGGGATCCGGCGACGGGTAGCGCCATGACGTCGCGGTCGAGCCGGTCGCGATCGTCCCGGTCGGAGATACCGGCCAACTGGAGCACCCGGCGCATGATCAGCCCCGTCTTGACTCCCGCCACGAGGGCGAAGTGGCCCGCCTCGACGTGGTGGACGTGGTTGATGAAGTACTCGGCCAACCGGGTGCGCGCCGCGGCGCTCAGGGGTGCCTCAAGGACCCGGACAAGCACTTCGGCGGTGCCGAAGGAGCCGTAATAGCGCCCGTCCGCGGTGGCTCCTCCGGCAGTCGCCGCGACGAGGTGATCGTGCCCGGCCACGGCGAGCCGGGCCCCGGCAAGGGCCGGCGGCAGCCAATCGGCGCTCGCGGCCCCGAGGTCGGTGGTGAAGTCGACCACCGGCGGCAGGAAGCTCGCCTCGATCCCGATGTGGGCGAGCAGTTCCGGCCACGGTGCGTCGTTGTCCTGATCGATGAGGCCGAGGCGGGAGGCGAGCGAGCGCTCGAGCACCCGGCGTCCGCCGAGGACGGAGACGGCATACTCGGGCAGGTTCTGCCACTGGTGGCCAGTGAGTCGAATTCCATTGTCGCGCAACCACAGCAGCTTGACTACCGGAACCTGAACGCCGAGCGGAAGTCCGGTCCGCGCGGCGAACTCCGCACGCAGGTTCGCCGGCATGGCGGCCAACTGTTCCGCGCCCCGGGCGTCGAACCAGGCGATCGCCGGTGCGAGCGCGGCGCCGGAGCCATCGAGAACGAAGCCGCTCTCTCCCATCCCGGCAACGGCGAGCGCACCGATCACGGACCCAGCGGGACCGAACGTGTCGAGTTGCGCACCAGCATCATTCAGGACCTCCGCGATGGCTTGCCGCACGGTGTCCTGGTCCAACTCCGTACCGCTTTCGCGGACCTGCCAGCGGGTCGGGCGATCGGCCACCAGAATCTCGCGGCCATCGAGATCGATCAGTTGAACCTTGATGTTGGTGCTGCCGATGTCGAGACCGGCGACGAGAGTTGAGGTCACCGGGCGGTGAAACCGCCGTCGATAGGCAGGCTGATGCCGCTGATCATGGCGGCGTCGTCGCTGAGCAGGAAGGCGATGGGTCCAGCGACATCCTCGATGGTCGCCCACTTGTGCATCGGCATCTGCTCCAAGTACGCGCCACCGATTTCCGGTCGACCCCAATACCATTCCGACATTGGCGTCATGATGACGGTCGGGTTAACGCTGTTGACCCGGATCCCGTATTTGCCCAGTTCGAGGGCCGAGACCCGGGTGATGTTGTCCAGCGCCGCCTTCGACGAGCCATAGGAGATGTGGCCCTCGAGGGCGACCAGGGAGGCCTGGCTCGACACATTGACGATCGAGCCACCACGACCTGCCTCGATCATGGCTGGGGTCGCGTACTTGATGACTAGGAGTGCGCCGCGCGCGTTGACGGCGATAACGCGGTCGAAAACGGAAATGTCAGTGTCCATCGGGGTGGCGATCTCGCCGCCATCTCCGCCGCAGTTGACGATGCCGAACCAGTCCCGCCCCGACACCGCCCCGCGGATCGATTCTTCGTCGAGCAGGTCGAAAGGCAGCGCTTCACAACCGGTTTCGGCGGCAAGCTCCTTGAGCTTGGTGTGGTCGCGTCCACTGGCGGCGACCCGGACCCCCTCAGCGACGAGGCGCCGCACCGTGGCCGCACCGATACCGCCGCTCGCTCCGGTGACGAGATAGAGGCCGTCGGGGAATCGAGACATGGAACGCTCCTTTGAACTCGGGGTGATCATCGACATGGACGATCGCGTCACGGTCTGGGAACAGCCTCTTGACAGCGCTGTCATCCAGTCGTAGCTTATGCCCCATTCCGGAGAATGACAACGGTGGACAGAGACGGAACCGGGATCCACCGACTGGGCGAGGAGGCCTGAGTGTCCGGCACGGCGACCGCAGGAACGACGATCTACGACGTAGCCCGCGCCGCTGGCGTGTCGATCAAGACCGTCTCGCGCGTGATCAATGGTGCCAAGAACGTCCGTCCGGCAACCGCCGAATCGGTGCAGAACGCGATCGAAGCACTCGAGTACCGGCCGAATGCTGCGGCCCGCAATCTCAAGGCCGGGCTCACCGACACCATCGGAGTGGTGGTGGACCGACTCCAGGACCCGTTCTTCGCCGAGATCGTCTCCGTCGCCGAGTCGCGCGCCGTCGCCGTCGGGATGGACGTCCTCGTCGCCGCCACCGGGACCGACACCCACCGAGCCCGGGCGCAACTGTCCCGCTTGGTCAATCGGGGCGTCGCCGGCCTGCTGATCACGCCCTTCGGCGTCGATGACCCAGTGTGGCAGGGGATCCCCCGCGATCGACCGGTCGTGCTGATGGACCGCCGATCCGGGGTGGAGGGCGTCGATCTCGTCTGCGTGGACGACGAGGGCGCATCGCGCACCGCCATCGAGCACCTCATCTCATACGGACATCAGCGCATCGCTTTCCTCGGCGAGCCCGCGAAGTACAGCACGGTGCACAACCGCCTCGCCGGCTACCTGGCGGCGCTGGACGCGGCCGGCCTGTCGCCGGATCCCGCCCTTATCTCCAGGACCTGCGCGAATGCGGACGACGCCCTTGCGGTGCTCACACCGATGTTGGACGCGAGGCGAGCACCGACCGCGGTGTTCGCCAGCACTCCGCTCATCGCGCCAGGGGTCGTCCGCCTACTCATGCGGTCGGGCCGCCGGGACATCGCCCTCGTCGTGTTCGGAGACTTCCCCATGGCCGATCTGACAACACCGCCGACGACGGTCATCGACCAGTGCCCGTCGAGCCTGGCGCACGCCGCGATGGACCGGCTGCTCGCGCGGGTATCGGACAACGACATCGTGGCCAGCGACATCGTCTTGCCGACGCGGCTGATCCCGCGTGGCTCCGGAGAACTCGCCCCACCGAGGGCCGCACGGGTTCGGGGCCGAGCGCAACCCCGAACCGGCACTCGCGAGAGCTCTGGCACAAAGTGAGCCGGAATGTCATGACCAGTAAGGAGACCACCGTGGAGGTAACAACATGACCGCCGTCCTGGAGGCACGCGGTATCAGCCGCAAGTTCGGGCAGGTCCAGGCGCTCGACAAAGCCGACTTCGACGTCGGTGCCGGCGAGGTCGTCGCCTTGATCGGCGACAACGGCGCCGGCAAGTCGACCTTGGTCAAAGCGATCACCGGGAACCTCGAGATCGACACCGGCGAAGTGCTCTTCGACGGCTTGCCGGTGACGATCGCAACCCCGCAGGACGCCTCGGAACTGGGCATCGAGGTCGTCCACCAGGACCTCGCGCTCGCCCCGCACCTCGGACCGGCCGAGAATATGTACCTCGGGCGCGAGCTGATGCGCCCCGGTCTGCTCGGCAAGCTCGGCTTCATGGACACCCGCGGGATGCGGCGTGGCGCCGCCGACGCCTTCCGTGACCTCGGGTCGGCAGTCCGGTCCGTGGTCACCCCCGTCGGCGAGATGTCGGGTGGGCAGAAGCAGAGCGTCGCCATCGCCCGGTCCGTCGCCTGGGCCGATCGCGTGCTCTTCCTCGACGAGCCCACGGCAGCACTCGGGGTCGTGCAGACCCAAAACGTCCTCGACATGATCCGGCGCGTGCGGGACAAGGGCTTGGGCGTCGTGCTCATCTCGCACTCCATGCCCGAGGTCCTTGACGTCGCCGACCGCGTGCAGGTGATGCGGCTCGGACGACGAGTCGCGACCTACCAGGCGAAGGACACCAGTATTGAGGAACTCGTTGGCGCCATGACCGGTGCGCTGGACAAGAAGGAGGACGTCGCATGAGACCAGTGAGCAACGACGACGTGACCAACGCCCCACCGCGTAGTCAGGACCCCGTAGCCGAGCAATCCACATCGCTGGGCGCCTCGGATCACATCTCCCGGGCCCGCGATGCCAACCGGGATGCCGCCATGGACATCGGTGAGACCCATGGTCCGCTACTGCAGCGGCTCAGGGGGATGCAATCGATCTGGATCCTCGCGGTCCTGATCGTCATCACCGCCTTCTTCAGCGTCATGGCTCCCAGCCAGTTCATGACCCGCGACAACATGATCAACATCGGCCAGAACCTCGCCATCTGGGCGGTCCTGGCCGTGGGTATGACCTTCGTCATCATCACCTCCGGCATCGACCTGTCGGTCGGCTCTGTCCTCGTCTTCTCCTCGGTAGTCTCGGCTTTGACCATGGAGAAGATGGGCGGGGATGGCTGGTCGACCGCCATCGTCGGGACCATCGTCTCGCTGGTCGCGGGGATCCTGTGGGGCATCCTCAACGGGGTAGTCATCGCCAAGGCGAAGGTTCCGCCCCTCATCGTCACCCTCGGTACCTTGTCGATCGCCCTGGGGTTCGCGCAGATCATCACCGGGGGGATCGATATCCGCTCGGTTCCGACCCAGTTGCAGGATTCCGTCGGCTACGGTCGCATTCTCGGCGTGCCAGTCATCATGTACCTGGCCCTCGTCGTCGTCATCATCGGCGGCATCGTGTTGCACCGAACCAGGTTCGGCCTCTACACCTACGCGATCGGGTCCAACGAGCTGTCCGCCCGCCGAGTCGGCATCAACGTCGACCGCAAGCTGATCATGATCTACGGCCTGGCCGGCCTCCTCGGGGGCCTGGCCGGAATCATGTCCCTCGCCCAATTCGGCACGACGACGATCGCCGGACAATCACTGACCAACCTCAACGTCATCGCTGCGGTCGTCATTGGCGGCACCTCCATCTTCGGTGGCCAGGGCTCGATGTTCGGCACTATGGTCGGCCTCTTCATCCCTGCGGTGCTGCAAAGCGGGTTCGTCATCATCGGCGTCTCGCCCTACTGGCAGACCGTCGCCGTTGGCGCGATTCTTATCGCCGCCGTGTACGTCGACCAGCAACGTCGCGCCGCCGCTCTACGAGGCGGCAAGTAGTCCGCCGCGCGGGCGCACCGCCCGTGCCGGCCCCGCCGGCATACCGAAACATCAGTTCACGACGAAACAGCACAACAGAAGGGATCAGGGCATGAAGCCCATCACCAAGCTCACCGCCGTCGCAGCCGGGGCGCTCATCGCCACGGTGGGGTGCAGCAGCGCCAAGACCGACAGCGGGTCGAGCGGATCGGCCGCCGGTGGCAACTCGAACAAGTCGATCGCCTTCGTCCAAGGGGTGGCCGGCGACGAGTTCTACATCACAATGGAATGCGGCATCAAGGAGAAGGCCGCGGAACTCGGCTACACGGTCACCACTCAGGGACCACAGAAGTTCGATCCGACTCTGCAGAAGCCGCTCGTCGACTCGGTGACGTCGAGCAAGCCGGCCGCATTGCTCATCGCTCCGACCGACGTGACGGCGATGCAGGCACCCCTGGAGCAGGCCGCGAAGGCCGGCATCAAGGTCGTCCTCGTCGACACGACCGTGAACGACCCGTCGTTCGCCGTTTCCGAGATCAGCTCCGACAACGTCGGTGGCGGAAAGGCCGCATTCGAGGCGATCCAGGCACAGAAACCGGACGGGGGCAAGGTTCTCGTCATCTCGACCGACCCTGGCGTCTCCACGGTGGATGCCCGGGTCAAGGGTTTCGAGGATGCGTCGAAGACGGACTCGAAGTTCACCTACCTCGGCGTGCAGTACAGCCACAATGACGCGTCGACCGCTGCCCGGCTCGTGAGCGCCGCGCTGCAGAAGGATCCCGACATCGTCGGCATCTTCGCGACCAACCTCTACTCCGCCGAAGGCTCGGCAACCGGTATTCGACAGGCCGGTAAGTCGGGGATCACCGTTGTCGGTTTCGACGCGGGCCCCAACCAGATCAAGGCCCTCGAAAACGACACCGTTCAGGCCCTGGTCGCCCAGCAGCCGAGCACGATCGGCATGGACGGCGTCGAGCAGGCCAACGCTGCGTTGACCGGCGGCGCTGTTGAGAAGAAGATCCAGACTGGCTTCACCATCATCACCAAGGACAACCTGTCCGGTGAGGGCGGAGACGCGGCATACAAGTCAAGCTGCTGAAATCGGCCGACATGCGATGGCGGGAGCACTGCTCCCGCCATCGCATGTCGTGCGACAACCCACGTTGAGCGCAACAGAGGGGACTGGACATGGGACTGCTGGACGGCAAGGTTGTTCTCGTCGTCGGGGGAAGCGCCGGGCTCGGCGCCGGAATCGCAACGGCCGCGGCGCGCGCCGGCGCCGAGGTCGTCGTCGTGACCGGGCGCCGCGCGGACCGAGGTGAGCAGATCGCCGGTGAGCTCGAAGCCCTCGGGAGCAAGGCGGCATACGTCGAAGGCGATGTGGGTGACGCGGTCAGCGCCGCGGGCATGGTCGCGCAGACCATCGCGCGGTTCGGGCGGGTCGACTGCCTCGTCAACGCCGCCGGCCTGACCACGCGAGGCAGCCTGCTCGACACCACGCCGGACCTGTTCGATGAGCACATCGCGGTCAACCTGCGCGGGCCGTTCTTCACGATGCAGGCCGTCGTGGCCGACCAGGTCGCGCGCAAGAGCCCCGGCACGATCGTCAATATCATCACGATGTCCTCGCACGGCGGCCACCCTTCCTCACCCCCTATTCGGCCGCCAAGGCCGGGTTGGCCGGCTTGACGAAGAACGCCGCCTACTCCCACCGCTGGGACCGGATCCGGATCAACGGCCTGAACATCGGCTGGACCCAGACCGAGGGTGAGGACGCGATCCAGCGCCAATTCCATGGTGCCGATGACGATTGGGTCGAGCACGCCAACGCGACCGTGCCGATGGGCAAGCTCGGCCAGGTCGACGAGATCGCCGACTTCGTCGTCTTCCTGCTCTCCGAGCGCAGCGGCGTGGTCACCGGCTCCATCATCGACTGGGACCAAATGATCCCGGGCTGCCACGACTGAGGTTCCTTGCCGAGCTAAGGACCTTCCGCTAGCAGAGGTTCCTGGCCCCCCAATAGGTTGCAAGGTAGTGGGAGGTCGACTAACTGCTGCTAGCAGCAGTTCCTCGGGCGCGCCCCGAGCGTGCCCCAGTGGCTCGGCCGGTCAGCGCGCCAATGCCGACGGTCAGCTCGAGGCTCTCGCCCGGCGCAACCCAGGCCAGGTCGATGCCGTTGTTGAAGGCGTCCGGCGGGCAGGTCTGCGGCTCGATGGCCACGGCGGCGCGCTGCAGTTCGCCGGGCAGGTCGTCACAGGTGAACAGCTGAAGCCAATTACCGATTGCCCCCCAACGGAATTCGACGCCGTCGCCGTTATCGTCTGTGAGCGAGGCCCGGCGCAGGCCGTCCTCGGACAGCGTCAGTCCGGAGACTGCGCCGTCGAAAGTGACACCGGCGAGTCGGCGGCCACGGCGGAAGGAGTCGGCATCCGGCAGGTCGGCGATACCGGTCGGCATCAACCTGTCCGCCGTGGCGAGCTGGATCCGGGCCGCGTCGAAGGTCAACGTCCAATCGTCCACTCCCCCACTGGGAGCCACGACATAGGGATGTACGCCGAGTCCGACTGGCGCGCTATCGTCGCCGAGGTTGGCCACCGCCACGCTCCAGGTCAGGCCCGTCGCGGCATCGAGGGGGCGGCCGTCGTGCGTCAAGGCGCGCAGCCCGCCGCCGACCTCGGTGGTGACCGCCGCATAGGCGCCGGCGCGAATCCGGACCTGCTGACCTGTGGCTACCGTCATGGCTCGATTCTCGCCAGTTCGACCCGTGCTTCCAAGTCCGCGTAGGCAGGTCGCGGAGGTGGACGGTCCCGCACCTCGCGCTCAGCGGGCGCGCCAGTCCCGCGGGCGGATGTTCTGCCCGGGCCCGGTTGTCAGGATCTTCGTGTATGCCCCGCCACCTGAGCCGACGATGGCCAGGTCTTCAACAAATCCGCCGCCCGCTGACCGCGAACGATTGTGGGCGACCTTCGTGCCGTCGGGTGACCACACGGGATACCACTCGGCGGGCGAATCATTCGGCCTGGTGCTATCTACCTTCTGGCCGGTGGACAGGTTGCGCTTGACCAGCCAGTAGATGCCACAGTCCTCTTCGGTGGCCGCGAGCCACGTCCCGGTCGGGTCGTAGTCCGGCGGGTAACCCAACATGTTTGGCATCGAGACGTGGGCGCCGGTTGGCGTCATCTGGCGCACGTAGACCGGCGTGCAACTTCCCTCCTAATCGAGGACCTCCGGGTAGGTTCCTTTGGAGCGGCGTGTAGCGATGGCGTCTGATCAGCGTCGACGAGGCGCCGGGAGCGGCATTCATCACGGCGATTCCGTCTCCCGATTTCGCGGTTGCGTTGCGGGTGAACGCGATCCGGCCGCCGTCCGACGACCAGGCCGGCTCGGTTTCGCCGACACCGGACCTGCGGGTCCAGTTGACGACGTTGGTGCCGTCGGCCTTCATGACGAACAGGTCGGCGTTGTCGCGGCCGCGGTGTCGGCGGCTGACAGGGCTAGTGTGGCGGCAGCCGAGACCAATGCTGCTCTGCGCAGACGGGTCATGTCGGTCCTCTCCTTCGGCTCTGCTGACGAACCGTTCTGACGGACGCGCCGCCAGGCGATTGGCCGGGGGTTGGACCGGGACTGAACTGGGCATCAGCCCGCGCCGACCGGACAGTCAAACGATCAATGGCCCGCTGCGCGGGTGATTTGAACGTGCAACGAGCCGCTTCGGGCGGCCATTGATTGTTCGAGTGTCCGCCACGCGGCTCTCTGACGTGGGCGCGCGGCATACCGGCCTGGAGGGGGCGAGCAGCGCCGGGTAGATCGCGTTGACGACCCGCTCACGGTCGACGCTCTCCATCGCCCGGCCGAAGGCCGAGGAGACCTGCAGCAGGTTGGCCATCCGCTGGATGCCGGCCGAGACGTTGGTGCCGGCGGCGTGCATCAGGGCCGGGTTGAACCAGACCAGGTCGCCCTTGGCCAGCGGCGGCGAATGTGGTTGGCCACGGAGTAGTCCTGGAACTCAGGAATCCAGTAGGCGAGGTAGCCGTGGGTGGATTTCTGGCTGTGCGGCAGGTAGAGCGTCGGGCCGGACTCGACCGGCATGTCGACGTGCGCGACCGCGCCCTGCAGAGTCAGTACCGACAGGACCCGCGCCGGAGGCGCGAGGCGGAGCCGGTCGATCAGCTCGGTCACCACGGTCGTCAGGAACGTGTTCTTCCCCGATTCGGTGATACTTCCCGATGCGCTCAAACCCCGGGGGCTTCGGCCGAGCACCTCTTGCAGGACCTACTCGCCGGTGGTCCTTCGTCCGGCACGGCGGTTTCGGGCTCGCCGGTCAGCGACCTACTGTCGGTTGTATGCCGTCGCTCACCGGAGGCACGCCCGACTCACCGGACGGCGCCGTGACCGCCTAGGGCACGCCGCTGCCGATCCGGGCGGTCGCGGTCTCGCCGTCTCCAATGGCCCGGCCGCCGAGGATGTCGTAGTCGACGTCGACATCGGCGGTGATTTCGCCGGCGACCATGGCCTCGCGGGTTCCCCCCCGCGGCGAAGGACGGAAAGACCGACTCGGCGGCGACGTTGTTGTCCAAGAACAGCCAGCCACCCGGCTCGGTCGCGCCCCCCAGGGCGGCCAGGAGCTCCCCCAACCCGGCCTCGGGCAGATATCCGAGGCTGTTGCCGAGTTGGATCACCAGGTCGAACTGGCCGAGGCCGCCGAGGTCGCGCATGTCGCGACGGTCGAGGCGCACCGCGAGCCGGCGGCATCGGCGACACCGGGGGCGTGCGCCAGTGCTTCGGCGGACATGTCGACGTAGTGACGTCGAAGCCCCGGGCGGCGAACTCGACCACATGGCGGCCGCTGCTGCAGGCGACTCGCACACCTACACCCGCGGCTGCGAACAACGGTCCGGCGGGATCCTGCCCCACCTCGCGACGGCCAACACCGCCCGCGACCTCGACCTGCTCCGCGCCGCGGTCGGCGATGCACGCCTTACCCACATCGGGCAGAGCACGGGACCCATATCGGGGCCACCTATTCCAGCCTCTACCCCAACCGCGTGCGAGCCATGGTGGCCGACTCCCCGATCGACGCGGACCTGTGGGTCAACCAGCCGTGCACCGCACTGCGCGAACTCGTCGCGGCGAACGAACTCGGGTTCAGCCGCTTCTTCGCCGCCTGCGCCGAGGCGGGCGACCCGCACGCACGCAGGGGGCCTGAGCTGACCAATCACGTCCGGTCAGCGAGCGCGCCAGTCCCGTGGCCGGATGTTCTGTCCGGGCCCGGCCATCAGGATCCGGGTGTATGCCCCGCCGCCGGTGCCGACGATGGCCAGGTCTTCGACCCACCCGCCGCCCGCCGAGCGCGAGCGACTGTAGGCGACCTTTGCGCCGTCCGGTGACCACACCGGATACCAGTCGGCCGGCGAGTCATTCGGCCTGGTGATGTTCACCTTTTGGCCGGTCGACAGATTTCGTTTGACCAGCCAGTAGATTCCGCAGTCCTCCTCTGTCGCGGCAAGCCAATTTCCGGTCGGGTCGTAGTCCGGTGTGTAGCCCAACATTTCGGGCATCGAGATGTTGGCGCCGGCCGGCGTCATCTGGCGCACATAAACCGGCGTGCAACTACCCTCCCAATCGAGTACGTCCTGATAGGCGATCCGGTTCCCGCTCGGCGACCACACCGGCTCGGAGTAAAGGTTTGCCGAGTTGGCCGTATGGCGATTGCGCTTGATCAGCGTCGCCGAGGCGCCGGGGGCGGCGTTCATCACCGCGATGCCGTCCCCCGAGTTCGCGGTTGCGTTGCGGGTGAACGCGATCCGGCGCCCGTCGGGCGACCACGCGGGGTTGGTTTCGCCCACACCGGCGGTGCGGGTCCAGTTGACGACATTGGTCCCGTCGGCCTTCATGACGAACAGGTCGGCGTTGGTTCCGCTCCCCCGGCCGAAGACGATCCGCCGGCCGTCGGGTGAAAAGGCGGCGTCGCTGATCCCGCCGCCGCTGGTGAGCTGGCGTTTGTTGCTGCCGTTGGCGGCGATGAGGTAGAGATTGCCGTTGATGGTGATGAGCAGGTCTCCATTGGCCGCTGGGGCCGGGCTGCCCCGGTCGAGCCGTGCTGGGGCCGTCGTGGCGCTGGCGGCCCCAGCCAGCGAGAAGACCAGGGCAGCCGCGGTAGCGGCCAGTGTCGTGCTTCGCAAACGGATCATGTCCGTTCCCTCCTTCGGGTTGTGTACGACGGGCTCTGACGGACAGGAAAGGCGCTCGCCGGCGGCCGTAGCCGGATGCGACTTCCGTGAGCGATCGCTTGCGAGTGCGGGCGGTGCGTGACCTCCGTGCTGGGGCGGCACCAATTTCGGCCAGCCCGGGGACGCAACAGGACTTGACCCCGCGCCCTGCCCCGCCCTGACGAGGCGGCCCTGAGCGAGGGCATCGGGCCGTTGGATCATTCCACGATCGGCAGGGTGCTAAAAAGGGGGGCGCTTGCGCCTCACCTGAAGGCGTATTGGGCGATCCCGCCGCGACAGAACGCTGCCTTCGTGGCCGCCATGGAAGATGTGCTCGGCGTGTATGCCCGGCCCTACGATCCGGGCCGGCCGGTGGTGGTGATGGACGAAAAGCCCCTGCAGCTGCTGGCCGATTCGCGTCCCGGCACCCCCGCCGCGCCCGGGCGACTCGCCCGTCAGGACTACGAGTACGTGCGCTGCGGGACCTGCTCGATCTTCGTCTGGGCCGAACCGCTGGCCGTCGGAGTACCCGCGCCGGTGGACACGTCCGGACGATCCCCCAACCATCGAGACGATTTCTGGATCCGAATGAACCTGGATTTCGATGAGCTGCTCCGGTCCTGGGCGCCGCTGGTGCAGGTCGAGAACGACGCCTCGCTCGCGGCCGTGGCCGAACATACCAACGGAGCGGCCCAGGGATTGAGCGACACGATGACCATCCTGGCTGGCGAGCGCCTGGGAGCGGGTGTCGTGCTCGACGGCAGACTGTTGCGGGGCGCACATGGGGGCCGGCGAACTCGTCGTGGTGCGTAACTTCAAAAGAGTGCAGACCGCGCACGGTCTCGGGCATCAACTCGCCGTGTGGGCCAAGAAGCAGGCGTCGGCCACATCCTCGCGCCGAAACGGAGCCGGCCGGGCCGGAGGTCACCGGTGAACTCGTCCTCCAGCGCGCCGAGGCGGGAGACCCAGCGGCGATCGAGTTGGTCGAGCGGCAGGGCCGGCGGCTGGCGCGGATCGTCGGGGTGTTGGGCAGTCTCTATGACCCGGAACTGGTGATCGTGTCGGGTAGGATCGCGGCTGGTATCGAGCCGGTATTGCGTGTCACCCGCCCCCTGCTTGTCCGGTGAGTTGGACCTGCCCGCGCCGCGGCTGGTCGCATCCGAGCTGGGTGCCGACGGTCTCGATCGGCGCCGTGGCCGCGGCCGTGGATGCCGCGCGCGAGGGCGTCCTCTCGCTCGCTCCCCGGGCGGGAGAGGGCCTTGTCCTGAAGCCGTCGGCAGGCGGTCAGTGGCTGAGCTTGGTCCAGGCCTGGTGGGCAAGCCGGTCGCGCAGCGACTCCGGGGACTCGCGGGTGTCCAGCGCCGTGTGGACGAGGTCGGCCTGGGTGGGAGGCGCCATCCCTTCCACCGGCTGGTCGCGGTCGAGGTTGGAGGGGAAGGCATAGCCCTCGGCGCTCGCGGCGACGGCGTGGTCGACGAGAGCGCGCGGCATACCGGCCTCGAGGGCGCCGAGCAGCGCGGGATAGACCGCATTGACCACCCGTTCCCGATCGACGCTCTCCATGGCTCGACCGAAGGCGGAGGAGACCTGCAGCAGGTTGGCCATCCGCTGGATGTCCGCCGAGACGTTGGTGCCGGCGGCGTGCATGAGCGCCGGGTTGAACCACACCAGGTCGCCCTTGCGCAGCGGCAGCTGGATGTGGTTGGCGACGAAGTAGTCCTGGAACTGCGGGATCCAGTAGCCGAGGTAGCCGTGGGTGTACTTCTGGCTGTGCGGCAGGTACAGGGTCGGGCCGGACTCGACCGGCATGTCGACGTGCGCGACCGCGCCCTGCAGCGTCAGCACCGAGGAGAGCGCGTGCACATGCGCCGGGAAGCGCGCCGCCTGTGCCGAGTCCATGAACCCGAGGTGGTAGTCGCGGTGGACGGTCTGGCCCTTCCCGCCGGGCCGAACAACGTTGGGCTGCACCGTGATCTGGTATGCCGGGCCGAGCCATGCCCGGGCGCCGAGCGCGACGAGGTCGTTGCTGTAGTAGTCAACGAAGACCTCCGGGTCGGCGACGGCGAGCTTCTCCAGGGCGTTCCAGACCCGGTCGTTGGCGCCCGGCTCACCGAAGTGGTCGCCCTTGGGCCCGCCTTCCTCCTTCTCGGCGGCGATGATCCGCTCGTATGCCGCATTCACCCGGTCGATGACGTCGCTCTCGAACGCTCCGGTGAAGACGATGATCCCGGGACCCAGCGACCAGGCCCGCGCCAGCTCGGCCTCGACGTTGGTGCTCTCACCGGCGGCAAGCGCCTCGCGCACGCGCGCGGCGTCATACACCAGGACGTCTTGTTCGACGCCGCTGGCGTAGGGGTAGTCAGCCAGATCGGTCTGGTCTTGCAGGATCTCCAGCAGATCCTCCAGGTGGCAGTCCTCGGCGTGCAACGCCCCGACGGGGAAGGCGGGGGTGCGGCGGGTGACGTGGTGGGCGACCGCGGACATAAGCGTCAGGCTCCTAGTGCTGGGATAGGGACTCGAAGGGTAGTTCCAGGATGACGGCCGACAGGTTCGGTTGCGACGGCTGCAGAACCTCAATTTCCCCTCACGCGCGTGGTCGCGACCCCCTACAGTCGGTGGTATGCCGCCGGGCCCATACCGGATCGCCGACATCGCCTCCCAGGCGGGGCTGAGCGTCGCGACGGTCGATCGCGTCCTGCACGGCCGGGCGCACGTCAGCGACCGCGCTCGCCGTCAAGTCGAGCGGGCGATCGCCGAGCTGCGGCGCCAAGAGTCCCAGCTGCGCCTCGACGGGCTGAGCCTCGTGCTCGACCTCGTCATGCAATCACCCGAAAGGTTCAGCGCTGCAGCCCGGCACGCGCTCGAGGCCGAACTCCCGCGAATCCGGCCGGCGAACATCCGTTCTCGCTTCCACTTCCGGGAAGGAGGTGATCTCGACTCCCTGGCCAGCGTGCTCGACGGCATCGGCCGGCGTGGGCACGTCAGCGATGGGGTCATCCTCAAGGCTCCGGACGATCCCGTGATCGCGGCCGCCGTCGACCGGCTGCGCGAACGCGGCATACCGGTCGTCACGCTGGTCACCGACGTCCGGCGCTGTCGCCGGATCGCCTATGTCGGCCTGGACAATGTCGCCGCGGGAGCGACGGCGGCATACCTTCTCTCCCAGTGGGTCTCAGCGGCCCCGGGCGCAATTCTGTTGGCATTCAGCGACTCCGGGATGGTTGGCGAGCAGGAACGGCTGGATGCCTTCACGACGACGCTGGCTCGCCTTGACCGCAAGCGCGAGGTGGTGGTGATCGGCGACGCTGGCGGATTGGACCCAGCTATGGGGGAACTCGTCCGGCAAGTAGCCTGTCAGCGCAACGACATCATCGCTGTCTATTCGATCGGCGGCGGCAACCGGGCGATCGCCGCGGAGTTGCGGGCCGCCGGCATGACACCCCGGGTGCACATCGGCCACGATCTCGACGCGGACAACGACGAGCTGCTGCGCATCGGAGTGCTGTCCGCGGTCCTGCACCACGAGCTGCAGGACGACATGCGCCGCGCGTGCGAGCAGTTCCTGCGCTTCCACCGGATCCTCCCCGGCGCCCCGGCGACGGCGCTGGCCACGCCGGAGATCGTCACGGCATACAACCTGCCGCGCCGGCTCGGCCCGACCGCTCCGCGCTGACCGGCATGACCTGATCGGCGAAACGGTTCGACAGGGATCATCCGAAGGGATGATGCGCACGGGTCGAGCCGGACCCGCCGGGATTCCTACCGTCGACGTATGCCGCTCGACCTGCGCCCACGTTGCGACCACGCCACGCCCCACCGGCCCACTCCTGCGCCGGGGGGTTCGGCGAGGACCGTTGGGCGCGAGCAGACATCCGGAGCCGGACGCCGCGGCGCCGGCCTGAGCTCACGGGCGGCGGCGCTGACCCTGGTGCTCTTTATCTCCGTGCTGGGGGCGGCGATGGGGGTTTTCCGGGATACCCAGATCCCGACGCGGGGAGAGCCGATTCCGGCGAGTGCTGAATCCGCTTTGGTCGCAGCGGAACTCGCGGTCCGACCGGGAGCCGATGTGCAGCCGGTGCTGCTCGTCGCCACCCGCACGGACGGCGGCGTGTTGACACCCGCCGACGAGCGGGCGCTCACGGGCTTGACCACGCGGGTCACGCCGGCGGGCCTACCGCCGGTTGGCCCGCCCACGCCCACGCTCGCGCAGGACGGACATGCGGCATCCACCCTGGTCCCGGTGCGAGTCGGGACCGAGACCTCGGACAATGTCGCGACGATCACCGACCTGCGTGGAGCTGTCGCGACGGCCGCCCCGGCCGATCTGCGCGTGCTCGTCACCGGCGGTCCGGCGTTCGGGGCAGACATCGCAAATGCCTTCTCCGGCGCCGACTTCCGGCTGTTGCTGGTGACCGTTGGCGTTGTCGCCGTACTCCTGCTGCTCACCTATCGCTCGCCTATCTTGTGGCTCGTCCCGATCCTCGTGGTGGGCTTGGCCGACCAGTTAGCCGGCGTCGTGAGCCGGGCCGTCGGGCAGGCCAGCGGGCTGACCTTCGACGCCGGGATCGTCTCGGTGCTCGTCTTCGGCGCCGGAACGAACTACGCGCTCGTCCTCATCTCGCGCTACCGCGAGGAGTTGCGCCGGGTCCAGGACCACCAGATCGCATTGGCCCGGGCGCGGCGGGCCACCGCGCCCGCGATTCTCGCGAGCAACCTCACGGTCGTGTTGTGCCTGCTCACCCTGCTGCTCGCGGTCGTGCCCGGCACCCGCGGGCTGGGGCTGGCCGGCGCCACCGGGCTACTCATTGCCCTCGTCGCCGCGCTCACCGTGCTTCCCGCCGCCTTGGCCCTGACCGGCCGGTGGATCTTCTGGCCCTTCATTCCACGACCCGGCCAGCACGACGACGGCCAACGGGGGGTGTGGGCCGCGCTGGGAGCGGCCGTCGTCCGCCGGCCGGCGCTCGTGGTCGCGGGTGGGCTCGCGATTCTTGCCGTGCTCGCGAGCGGACTGCTCGGCACCCGTGTCGGGCTGGGCCAGGCCGACCAGTTCCGCGTGGCCTCAGACTCCCAGCGCGGACTGGCGGTCATCGAGCAGCACTTCCCGGCGGGCACCGCCGCGCCGGTGACCGTCGTGACCGATGCCTCCTCTGCCGAACAGGTCGCCGGCGCTGTGCGCGCGGTCCCCGGGGTCGTCAGCGTCGCTCCCGCCGGCCAACCCAGCGACGGGCGGGCCGTCTTGACCGTCGTCGGTGACGCCGCACCCGGGACCCCGCGAGCGGCCGAGTTGGTGCGGGCGACGCGGGAGGCGGTGCACGGCATACCGGATGCGGGCGCGATCGTCGGCGGCGCTCCCGCCGTCACCGTCGACGCAAAAGCTGCGGCCGAGCGCGACCTGCGCGTCATCGCACCGCTTGTCCTCGCGCTGACCGGGCTAGTGCTCATGGCTCTGTTGCGCGCGGTCCTCGGGCCGCTGGTCCTGCTCGCCGTCAACGTCGCGAGCAGCCTGGCGACGATCGGCGCGGGCGCGTGGGTGGGGCGCCACCTCGTCGGCTTCCCCGCACTCGACGTCCAGGTCCCGCTGATCGCCTTCCTCTTCCTCGTCGCCCTTGGGGTGGACTACACGATCTTCCTCGTCCACCGCGCCCACCTCGAGGAGCGCGAACACGGTATCCGCGAAGGGACGGCGCGCGCCCTCGGCCACACCGGTGCGGTGATCACGAGCGCGGGCATCGTGCTGGCCGGGGTCTTCGCCGCGCTCGGCGTCTTGCCCCTGGTCGTCCTCGGCCAGCTCGGATTGATCGTCGGGCTCGGCGTGCTGATCGACACCTTCGTCGTGCGTGCGCTGCTCGTGCCGGGGGTGATAGCCCTGCTCGGGGAGCGGGCTCACTGGCCGCGGCGGCGTACCGTTCCTTCGTGAGCACGAGCGCGGGTGCGCCCCCGACGGGGCTGCTGCGTGGCCTCACCCGGCTCCAGCATGTGCTGTTCGCCGCGCTCGCTCTCATCGGAGCAGTCCAGGCCTGGCGCAGTGGCGCACATCGCGTGCTGCTGGTGTTGACCGTGCTCGTGCTCGCCGGTTGGTATGCCGTTGGCGCCTCCCACGCGGCGCACCGGCAGTTTTCGACTCCGCCACCTGGCGTCGGCCCCGCGACACCGGGCCTCGGCCACGCGCCCCCGGCGCGCCTGGCTCGCGACGACCCGGAGCCGAGCAGCGCGGGCCGCGAGGCGATGGCCTGGTTGGTGGTGTTGGCGCTCTTCTGGGGTGTGGCGGTGCTGGTCTCACCGGCGTTCGTCTGGGTCGCCTTCACGTTGTGGCTGCTCGCCGGGCACCTGCTCCCGCTGCGCTGGGCCGTCGTCTTTTCGGTGGCGGTGCTCACCGTCGTTGTGCTCGTCCCGCCGCTGTCCGGCCAGCCGTGGTCGATTGCCGGGGTTGTCGGCCCGAGCGTCGGGGCGCTTTTTGCGCTGGTGCTTTCCCGGGGCCAAGTGCTCCTGGCCCGAGATGCCCTAGAGCGCGCCCGGCTCGTGGACTCACTGGTGGCCGCCCAGAGCGAAACCGCTTCCCTGCAGACTCAGTTGCTCCAGGTCCAGCGCGAGGCTGGAGTGCTCGCCGAGCGAACCCGGCTCTCCCGCGACATCCACGACACGCTGGCGCAGGGCTTCTCCTCGATCGTCCTGCTCGCTCGCGGCTCGGCGGGCGTTCCCGACGAGGGTGGCCTGCGGGATGTGCTTGGCGGGATCGAGCGGACGGCGGGTGACAACCTTGCCGAGTCCCGGCGGATCGTTGCCGCGCTGGCGCCGAAATCCCTTGTGGACAGTGGTCTTGGCGCCGCTCTCCGGGCGCTCCTCGATGACTTGGCGCAGGCCGGGATCGGGACGCGGCTGCGCCTGGACCAGGAGAACCCGCGCCTGCCGACCGACGCCGAGGTGGCGCTGCTGCGGACGGCCCAGGGGGCGCTGGCCAACGTCCGCGCCCACTCCGGCGCACGCACCGTCGTCGTCACCGTGGCCGGCTCCGACACTGAGGTTCGCCTCGATGTCGTCGACGACGGCACCGGATTCGACCCGTCGCAACTCGGCGAACCGCCGCACACCCCGGCGCACGGCGGATACGGCCTGCTGGGGATGCGTTCTCGGCTGCGCGAACTCGGCGGCGACCTCGTCGTCGAGTCCGCGCCGGGCGACGGCACGGCCATCTCCGCCCACCTTCCGATCGCTTCGGCCCGGCCGCAACTGTGCTCCACAGCGGGCCAGCCATGACCCGCGTCCTGATCGTCGACGACCACCCGGTGGTGCGGGCCGGGCTGCGCCTGGTCCTCGCCGGGCAGCCCGGCATTAAGGTCGTCGCCGAGGCCGAGACCGGCTCTCGCGCAATAGAACTCGCTCGCGAACTCGAGCCGGACGTCGTGCTGTGCGATCTGCGGCTCGGGGACGGTATGGACGGTGTCGGCGTCGCCGCTGCCCTGCGCGGCCGCGACGATCCGGCGGTGCTCATCCTGACGACCTACGACCACGACAGTGATATCGTCCGCGCGGTCGAGGCGGGCGCGGTCGGCTACCTGCTCAAGGACGCCGACCCGGACGAGATCGTGCGGGCGGTCGAGGCTGCCGCCGCGGGAGAGTCGATCCTGTCCGAGGAACAAACCCAACGCGTGGTCGCGACCATGCGCTCCGCGCCCACACGAGCCCTGAGCGAGCGCGAGATCGAGGTGCTTGGGCTCGTCGGCGAGGGCCTGTCCAACCGGGCGATCGCCAAGGCGCTCTTCGTCAGCGAGGCGACGGTCAAGACCCACCTCGCCCACGCCAACGACAAGCTCGGCACGAGCAGCCGCACCGCCGCTCTCGCGGCTGCCCGCGCGCAGCACCTGATTTGACGTCCCGGCAGTCGAGATCAGGTGGCTCGCCGATCGTCCGCCCGTTCCGTCGGCGGGTCGCCTGATCTCGACGTATGCCGTGGGGACTAGCCCGCCCGCCAGTCCCGCGGCGTGATCCTCACGCCAGGCGTCCTGGGGACGATGATCGTCTTCCCGGTGCGGTCGGCGTTGATGACGCCCAGCTCCGTCCAGCCGCCGATCAGGTAGTCGCTGTTCTGGAAGGCGATTTGCCTGCCCGAGGGCGACCACACCGGGTCGGTCTCCGCCGGGTCATCCCACATCCGCGTGACGTGTGCCGTCTTCCCGGTGGTCATATTGCGCTTGAGAATCCACGGGGCGAAATCACAGTTCTCGGCCGAGCCGGCAACCCACGTGCCGCCCGGGTCGACATCTGGGTCAAATGCGCGGAACGACCCCGGCAGGGTTGTCCCGGTCGGCGTGATCCGCTCCACCCAAACGGGTGAGCAACTGGAGTAGCCGATGTTCACGTGGGTGACGGCCAGCCAGTCCCCGTTGGGTGACCATTTGGGGTCGGAGTAGGTGTCGGACTCCTCCTCCTGGTAGACGTTCTGTTTGATGACGGTGGCCCGCGCGCCGGCCCGGACGGCCATGACGGCGATCCCGTCGCCCCGCTCGGCGTCGCGGACGTCTCGGGTGAACGCCAGCCGCTTCGCATCCGGTGACCAGCTCGGGTTGTTCTCGTTGATGTCCGGGGTGTTCGTCAGCCGGACCACGCCGGTGCCATCGGAGCGCATGACATACAGATCCGTGCGCCGGTTTTGGCCGCGGGCGAAGGCGATCCGCTAGCCGTCGGGTGAGAACGACGCGTCGGCGATGCCGCCGGTGTTGGTCAACGGGCGCTTGTTGGTGCCGTCGGCGGCGAACAGATAGAGATTTGCGTTGATCGTGACGAGCAGGTCGCCCGTGCTGGCGGTCGCGGCGGTTTGGCTCGCCGCTGAAGTTGTCGTGCCCGAGGCAGCCGCGGTAGTTGCCTGGACCGCCGCTGCTGCGCCGACGGCGACCACGCCGGCGAGCGCGATCGTAGTTGTGCGTTTCATGATTCCCCCTGAGGTGTTGGTGATGCCTGTCCGGTGTCGGACATGGATCGCTGACGGACGGGCCGCACCTGTCAGCCGCACGGGCGAGGGATCTTGCGCAGTGAAACGGTCAGGCTCGGTTGCGGCCCAAGGCGAAAACACAGGCGAGCGCCGCGGCGCTCAGCGCGACCGTGCGCAGCACGGTTAGCCTGCAGCAGGCTGTCGATCGTCGCCGCGTCCCGCCCGATCCGGTCGAGCCGGTCATGCCGAGGGATCGCCCACAACACGGTCGAGGCGATGGCGCTCAGGCCTCCCGCCGCCACGACGGCGGCCAGTCCCCGGGGGGTCCCCGCCGGCCGGGTCCACCAGAAGCCGGTCTGGGCGAGGAAGGTGACGAAGCCGGGCACGACGACGACCCAGGTGATCGTGCGGTTGTACTGCGCGTGATAGGCAGGAAATCCGGCGGCCCCACGGCGCGATAAAGCGGATAGGACACGAGCTGGGCCTGCCAGCCGCAGGCAGCGACATAGCCGCTCATCGCGGTGAGTGCCGCCAACTGCCAGTGGCGCCAATGAGCCCGCTCGATCGGCTCCGCGCTCGTCGGCGCAAGGGATGTGGTCTCGGTGGGCCTCCAACGGTCCAGCCCGCTGCGCGACGAGCAGGCCGCCGCGACCCGCCGGCGCATCCTGGCGAGCGCGGCCGAACTCTTCACCCGCGAGGGGTATGCCGCCACGTCCGTCGCCGCCGTCGCCCGCGCCGCCGGAGTGTCCGCGCAGACGATCTGCAACGCCTTCGGGTCCAAGCCCGCTCTCCTGAAGGCCGCGTATGACGTCACGCTCGCCGGGGACGACGCCGACGTCCCGCTCGCCCAGCGGCCCGAGGCTCGCGCCGTGCACGAGTTGATCGATCCGGCGGCGCTGCTCCGGCGGCGCTGCTCCGGTCGTATGCCGCCCTCGGCCGCACCCTCCTGGAGCGCCTGGCCCCGCTCCAACTGCAGATCGCGAGCGGTGCCGCGACCGGGGATCCGGACCTCATCGCCCTCGCCGCGACGACGGACACCGAGCGGCTGGACGGCACCCTGATGGTCGCCCGCCGGGTCGCCGAACTCGGGGGCCTGGCGCCGGGCCTGAGCCTGGAGCGGGCCCGCGACCGGCTCTGGACGCTCAACAGCGTCCAGGTGTGGACCCTGCTGACCGAGACGCTCGGCTGGAGCCCGCAGGAGTATGCCGAGTGGATCGGCGAGCAGATGTGCGCGGCGATCCTGGGTCCGTCCGCGCGCTGAGGGGGCACCCCGGAGCGAGGCGTCGGCCCGGTGACCCTGCTGGCGCCGGTGGCGGCCAATGTCCTAACATTCCGCCAACCGACGAGGAGGACGCCCATGCAGACCTTGCCCCAGGCCCGGATCCCCGATCCCAAAGGCGCACCGTCGCTGCGCTGGGGCATCCTCGGCACCGGCTGGATCGCCGAGAAGTTCACGACCGCGTTGCGGTGCAACACGACTCAGCGGATCCAAGCCGTCGGTTCCCGCAGCCAGGAGAGCGCGGACCGGTTCGCGAAGACGGTTGGGGCGGCCGCGGCATACGGCTCGTATGAGGCGTTGGTGGCCGACCCCGAGGTCGACGTCATCTATGTCGCCAGCCCACACAACCTCCACCACGATCACGCGCTGCTCGCCATCGACGCCGGCAACCACGTGCTGATTGAGAAGCCGGTCGCCGTCACCGAGGCGCAGGCACGCGAGATCGCCGACCGGGCCGCCGAGGCGGGCGTCTTCTGTATGGAGGCGCTATGGACGCTCTTCCTGCCGAAATACGATGTGCTGCGCCAGATCCTGGACGACCTTGTCGTCGACACCGTCCTGGCCGACCTCGGCGAATACTTCACGCCGGATCACCGCATCTACCGGGCCGACCTGGCCGGCGGGCCGATCTATGACCTTGCCACCTATCCGTTGAGCATCGCGATGTGGGCGATCGGTGCCCCCGAAACCGTCGCCGCCGTGGGTTCTCCGGCCCCCAACGGCATCAACGGCCAGCTCGCGATGATGCTCACCGGCGAGGACGGCGGCATCGCCTCGCTGCACAGCACGATCCTCGGCCAGACCCCGACGACGGCGACGATCGCGAGCGCCGACGTCACCATCGACATCGACGGCCCGTTCTATCAGCCCGGGGGATTCACCGTGAGCACCCGCAGCGGCCAGCGGCTGCGACATGACGAGCAGCCGCTCGCCCACGAAGGTGGCCTGCACTTCCAGGCCGTCGATGTCGCCCGGCGGATCGTTGCCGGCGAGACGGTCTCCCCGGTCCGGCCGATGAGCGACTCGGTCCAGCTGCTGCGGGTCATGGACGCGATTCGCCGGCAGGTGGGCATCCCCGATCCCAGCTGAGCTTGATCCACGAGTTCCTCTCCCCCTCCCACGGCCCGGCGCCGCCGAGCCGGGCCCCTGATTCGAAACCGGCGGGTCGAAAGGAGCGTGTCGGTACGTTTCGTGGCGGCGATAACCGTGCCGACCGGGTCCTCTCGACCTGCGTGAACGCTGTTCGTTTGAGCAGTGTCACCTGATCTCGATCGGCTTCCTTGCCCCAACCAGGAAGCGGCGAGGGCCCGGGAGACTCGGGCGACCAGTGTGATTGCTGCTACGTGATCGGCGTCATGTCCGCAGGTCGCGCGCTGGCCGGAGCGGCCGGCCGACGACTCCAGGGCGCGCCAACAGTGGCAAGTGGCGCCCTGACATGCGCGAAGTCGCCTTCGGGCGAGTAACGGCGGATCTCTTGGTGTGAACGCGACAGCAGTGAGTCGCAATGTGGCCGTAGGTGATCAACGACATAGGTGTGACGACGTTCGCACGCCGCCCCGTGGTCGAAATGGCCACCCTCATGTGACGATATGTCCAGATTGGTGGGGAAGCGACCATGACGAACCTGATGATTCCAGACGTGAGCGAACGCACGATGGCCCGCTTGCGCGCCCGCGCCGCGCGGAACGCGCACACGGTGGAGGACGAGGTGCGCGACGTTCTCGACGCTGCGACCGACGGTAACAACACGATGTACCTGTTCTCCTTGCACGAGGCGCTCAGCGAGGCATTGGAGGACGTGGCCGTGGCGGGACCGCCCGCGAGCGAGGGCCGGCGAGGCGTCGGGCGAGCCTCGGTAGCGTAGCCGCCCCAACAAGTCACCCACACGGGCCAGGCGGGCCTAGCCTGGTGCCAATCGCAGCAGCGCCGAGGAGACCGGCGCAGCGGACGGGGCGGCATACGGCGTCTAGGAGGGTGTGGACACACTGGCGAGCAGGCGCGACCCCGCCCGGGATGCCCGCTCGCCGCGCGGTTTTGAGGACTTCCTCGCCGCTCACGGACGAACCCTGCTGCGCTTGGCCTATGTCCTGACCGGCACTCGCCCCGACGCCGAGGACCTGCTCCAGGACACCCTGGTCGACCTGCATCGCGCCTACGCCAAGCTGTCCGCGGCCGAGGCGCCCTACGCCTACGCCCGCCGGGCGCTGGTCAATCGGCATACGTCCAACCAGCGCAAGCGCGGGGCGCAGGAGCGGCCGATCGCCCCGGACGCGCTGCCCGATCCCGGCTGGCCCGACCCGAGCGAACGAATCGCGAGCGACGACGCCCTCTGGCGCCGCCTGGCCACCCTGCCCCCGCGGATGCGGCAGGTGCTCGTCCTGCGCTACTACGAGGACCTCGATGACGCGGCCATCGCCGACGTCCTCGGCATCGGTGTCAGCGCCGTCCGGTCCACCGCCAGCCGGGCGATCGCCATCCTCCGAGAGGACGAATCGTCATGAACGACATCGAAACGCGCCTGGCCACCGTTCTCCGCGACCGCGCCGAGGAGGTCACCTTCGACCCGGCCGAGTGGGCTGCGCGGGTTGCTGCGGCTCCCGCTCCGCCGCGGCGTCGTTGGCCGTATGCCGCTGCGCTCGCCGCCGCGGCCGCCCTCGTCGGCGCGATCGTCCTTGGCGCCAACGTGCGCGACGGGCATGACGTCACGCCGCCCGCGAGCAGCTCCACCACCTCGGTCGTGGCCCGAAACGCCCCGATCGCCGGCGCCTGGCAGCTCGCCCGGCTCGGCTCGGCACAGGTCACGGACGATCCCGCCCCGCTGTCGCGGATCATCGTCGCCGAGAACGGCTGGTGGCGAGCCGAGGCGGGGTGCGTCGGTGTTGGCGGCTGGCTGACGTGGGACCCCAGCACCGGGCTGATCGAGGTCGGTGACTGGACAGGGCCGGCCGAGCCGCTGCCGCCACCAGAGCTGGCCGACTGCTATCGGCCCGCGATCCTCACCGTCGTCCAGCCGGGCACGACCTGGACCCCCGGCAAGGGCGAGGTCATCGCCCGGGACGCCCAGGGCGAAGAGACCGCCCGGCTCACCCGCGCCGTCGAGGGACCGATGCTGAGCGTCCCTGACCGGAGCGCACTGGCGAGCAGCTCGGCGGTCCTCGGCGCGGTGGCCAACCCACCCAATCCCGGGCTGGGCGGCCTGATCCGTGCGGTCGGCGTGAGCGAGGCCCCATGGCTGGAGTTCGGCATTTCGGGACGCGACGACCGGGTCACGCTCGCCCTCGCGCGGCCCGAAGGCAGCGGCCCGGCCTGCCTGGTCGCCGCGCTGGACGCGCGCATCGACAGCCTCGGCCGGCTCACCGGCCGGCGGGCCCGATCAGCCGCCGGCGACGCCGGCGCCGACCTGTGCCCCGCGACCTATCCGCAGGAAGAGCCGGCGATCGCCGCCCTGCGGGCCACCACGGCGCTCGCTCGCGGCGACGACGGCACCTATCTGCTCGGCGACCGCGGCGTGATCGCCGGCTTTGCCGGTCCCTTCCCGGCCGGGGGCGGGCCGGCGGTCGTCACCGCACCCGACCTCCTGGCCGGGACGTGGATCTGGTGGGACGACGACCGAAAAGCCGAGGGCGCGCGGGTCCGGATCACGACAGCCAGCGACGAGCCCGACAGCGCCACCCTGTCAGTCACCGGAACCGCCGGCTGCGAGATCGCCCGGCGGGTCCTTCGGCTCGACTCGTCCGGGCAGGTGCGCTCCAACCGGGCCGTCACGGCGCGGACCTGCCCCGGGGGGCAGCGGCCACCGCGCCCGCTCCTCGACGTGGTCGAGCGGGCCCGTGCGGTCTACCTCGACCTCGGCTCAATCTGGATCGACGGCGGCGACGGCCGCTGGGCGACGCTGACCGACTCGGTACCACTGCCGGACAACGCCGGCCGCGCGCCGCTGCTCGAGCGCTACGCGAGCGCCACCGACGTCCTCGGCCGGTGGAAGCTGACCTGGTCCCGCCAGGATCCCGAGCATGATTTCGGCACCCCCGGCCCGCTGCTGGAGATCGACCGCGGCGACCGGGCCGACCTGGCCTGGCGTTTCCACGGCTGCAACGCGCTCAGCGGCCGGTCGGTCCTCGTCGCCGGGCGAGTGATCGGCACCACAGTCGGCTCGACGCTCATGCTCTGCAAGCCGGGCCCGCTGGAACGGGCCGACGAGACGGTCGGCGACGCCGCGGCATACGGGATCTCGATCCGCGACGAGCTGCTCGTGCTCAGCCGCAGCGGCGCGCCGCTGCTCGCCTTCACCCGCGCCGGGTGACCAGCCTCTGGACAGGCGGCGGGCAACCGGCGCTCAGCCGGAGGCGTCATACTGGATGGCGGCCCGGCACCCCGGGCCTGTTTGTCGCCCGACCCCGGAAAGCCCATGACCGACCACCCCGTTGGCTCCACCGCCGCTCCCGAGGCCCCCGCGCCGAAGCCGCCCAAGCCGCCGAAGAAGAAGCGGCGCTGGCTGCGCGTGACCCTGTGGACGCTGCTCACCCTGGGCATCCTCACCGCGGCGGCGCTGATCGTCGCCTATGTGACGACGCCGATCCCCAAGGCCAACGAGCGGGCGTTGCAGCAGAACTCGATCATTTACTACAGCGACGGCAAGACCGTGCTCGACCGGTTCGCGACCGTTAACCGGCAAAGCGTCAAGCTGGAGCGGGTGCCCGAGCAGGTGCAAAAGGCCTTCCTCGCCGCCGAGGACCGCACCTTTTATCAGAACAGCGGCATCTCACCGCGAGGCATCGCCCGCTCGGTCTGGGTCGGGCTGCGGGGAGGGCCGCAGCAGGGCGGCTCGACGATCACCCAGCAATACGTCAAGAACTACTACCTGACCCAGGAGCGCACGCTCACCCGCAAGTTCAAGGAGATCATGATCTCCATCAAGATCGACAAGGAGGTCTCCAAGGACCAGATCCTGGAGGACTACCTGAACACGATCTACTTCGGGCGGGGCGCCGACGGCATCCAGACCGCCGCGCAGGCATACTTCCATACCAGCGTCAGCAATCTCGATGTCGCCCAGGGCGCGCTGCTGGCCTCGGTGATCCGCGGCCCGTCGCTCTATGACCCCTCGCTCGGCCCGGAGCAAACCACCCTCGCCAAGGGCCGCTGGGAATATGTCGTCGACGGCATGGTCGAGAAGGGCTGGCTCTCCCAGGCCGAGCGCGACAAACTGAAATTCCCCAAGGTGTATGCCGCGGCCAAGACCACCGGGCTGACCACCCCCAACGGCTTCGTCAGCGAGGCGGTGCGTGAGGAGCTGAAGAACAAGCTCAAGCTCACCGACACCGAGATGGCCCTCGGGGGCCTGCGGATCGTCACGACGATCGACAAGCGCGCCCAGGACGCCGCGATCAACGCGGTCAAGACGGCCATGCCCGAGGGCCAAGGCACCGAAGACCTGCACGTCGGCCTGGCAGCCGTCGTCCCCGGCGACGGCGCGATCCGGGCGATGTACGGCGGGCCGAAGTACGGCTCCGGCGAGATGGGCTACTTCAATACGGCCACCGACGCCGGTATGCAGGCGGGCTCGACGTTCAAGGTATGGACGCTGATCGCCGCGCTCGAGAAGGGCCTGCCGCTGAGCACGCGCTTTTCCGGCGCCGGTCCGCAGTACTTACCGCAGTTCGCCAGCGACGAGCCGGGCGCGTCCGCGGCCGCTCGGGCGGGCATGGTGCAGAACTTCGGCAATGGCTCCTACGGCGTCCTCGACATGGCCACGGCGACCGCGCTGTCGTGCAACACCTACTTTGCCCAACTCAACATCGAGGTCACTCCCGAGCAGACCAAGCTGATGGCGCAAAAGGCCGGCATCCGCGCCTGGCGCCCGCAGAAGATCCTCGGCACCAACTACGCCAACGTCTTCGGCACCGACCTGGTTCGCCCGCTCGACCAGGCAGCGGCATATGCGACCATCGCCGCGGAGGGCAAGTATGCCGCGCCCTACCTGATCGCGAGCGTCAAGGGCGCCGGCGGCTTCGACATCAACTACAAGGCCAAGCCCAAGGTCAAGCAGGTCTTCAAGAAGGCGGTTGCCCGGGACGCGATCCAGGCGATGCACCGGGTGACCCAGCCGGGTGGCACCGCGCCGGGCGCGTCCTCCATCGGCCGTCCGGTCGCCGGCAAGACCGGCACGACCACCAACAACTACAGCGCGTGGTTCGACGGCTTCACCCCAGGGCAGTTGGCCGCGGCGGTCGGGATGTATAAGGGGGACGCCTCGCTCAAGCCGGAGAACCAGATGGTCGGCATCGGCGGCTACGCCGAGATCACCGGCGGCAGCGTGCCGCTGAACATCTGGACCGCGTTCATGGGCGCCGCCTTGCAGGGCCAGCCGATCGCGCAACTTCCGCCGCCCGGCAATGTCTCCGGCGCCACCCCCACGATCGTCTCGACGGTGCCGCCGTACACGTCGACGACCAGCACGCCGCCGAGTTCGACGAGCACGAGTTCCAGCTCGTCGAGCAGCTCCACCAGCTCGACGTCCGAGACCCCGAGCGGGTCCGGCAGCATCACCGACATCCCGACGACGCCACCGCCGACGAGCGACACCACGCCACCGCCGACGAGCGAGACCACCCCACCGCCCACCTCGGACACCTCCACCCCACCGAACCAATCCCCGACGACGACTCCGGGCACCACCACCGAGACGACACCCGCCGGCGCCACCGGCACCACCGCCCCCTAGGCGGCCAGGAAGATGCGCCCCGATCTGTTCCCGCCCACCGACAGCGAACTCATTGGTGGGCCGCTCGGGCGGCACGCCAACCCGGTGGGGCGCTGGCGCCGGATCGTGGCGCAGTTAACCGCGCTCGTGTGGATCCCGATGATCGTCGCGGTGCTGCAGCGCGAATACTGCGTGCGCAACGGGTGGTATGGCGCCGATCAGTTCTGGCGGGAGTGCTTCTCCGACCTGCCCGCGCAATATGCCCTCGGGCATTTGGACACCGGCCTGCCCGGCTGGCTGAACGGCAGCGCGGTCCTCGACCAGCCGGTCGTCGCCGGCGCCGTGATGAGCGCGGTCGGCGGGCTCGTCCCCGACGGCGCGAGCGCGCTCGACCAGAGCCGCTGGTACTTCCTCGCCTGGGTTGTGCTGATCACGCTGTTGCTCGCGGCGACCGTCTGGTGCACCGCCCACCTGGTCCCCGGCGACCTGCAGGCCGCCGCCCAGGTCGCGCTGTCGCCGGTGATCGTGCTCGCGGCGGTGCTGTCCGCGGACGCGCTGGTGGTCGCCCTGGTCGCGGCGGCGATGCTCGCGTGGAAGCGCGAGCGGCATACGGTCTGCGGGCTTGTGCTCGGCGTCGCCACGATGACCCGCTCGTATGCCGCGCTGGTCGCCCTCGCGCTCCTGCTCGCCGCGGCGCGCTCGGACGTCTTCGCCGCGGCCAAACGGGTGGCGATGACCGCGCTCGCGAGCGTCCTGGCGATCGCGATGGCGGCGATTGCCGTGCGCCCGCAGATCCTGACCGGCGCCTATCGCGCCTGGTGGGAGTCCAAGGCCAGCTATGGCTCGCCGTGGCTGCTGCCGACGCTGCTGGCCTGCGACGTCCCGGCCTGCAACGCCAAGGACGTCTCCTCGGCCTGGCTGCGCTGGCTCAGCCAACTGCAAAAGGTCGAGCTGCCGGTGTGGTCGGTAACCTCGCTGGCGGTCTGCGGCGTCGTCCTGGCCGTGATCATGGGCTGGATCTTCACCCGCGAGTCCTTCCGCGCGCCCACGTGGGCCCAGGTCGCCTTCGTCGTGGTCGCGATGGCGATGATGACCGGCAAGGCCGTCCCGGTGCAGGCCTCGCTCTGGTTGCTGCCGCTGGCCGCCGCGGCCGGCGTGCGCTGGCGCGACCACCTGATCTGGGCGGGCACCGAGATGACCCACTTCATCGCGATCTGGCTCTACATCGGGATGCAGACGCGCCCCGACCGCGCCCTGCCCGGGCCGTGGTACGCGCTCTTCCTGGTCATCCGCCTCGCCGGGATCACCTGGCTGGTCTCACGGGTGTGGCGGGCCGGCCAGTTCCCGCCGGCGCTCGAGCAGGATCGCCGCGAGTCGGCCGAGGTTGCCCGTTAGGGGTGTCCGGCAGAGGGTGCGGTATAGCTCACCTCGTGCAGGTCACCCCACGCGGTATGTGGCGCGAGCCCCCGCCGATACCTGCCAAGATGGCGCCGGTGAGCACCTACCGCGTGACTGTGCGCGCCAAACCGGGCGCTTCGCGTACCCGGGTCGGCGGGCGGTATGGGCAGGACACCCTCGTCGTGGCCGTCACCGCTCGGGCCGTCGACGGCGCCGCGACCGCCGCCGTGCTCACGGCGCTGGCCGACGCCTTCGGTGTGCCTCGCTCGGGCGTGCGGTTGGTCTCCGGGGCGAGCGCGCGGACCAAGATCGTCGAGTTCGACATCGAAGCCGCCGCCGGGGCCGCACGCCTGGCCGACCTGCTCGGCTGAGCGCGTCGCGCAACAACTCGAGGAAAAGCGCAGCCTGGCGCCGCTGATGGGGCCGCAGCGCGGGCGTGCAGCCAAAGGGCACCGGGTCGTCCGCGCCCCGCAGCAGGTATGCCGCGATCGCCGCGAGCCAGCAGTGCACATCGTCCGCGGCGACCCCGGTCAGCAGCGGCGAGTTCGCGAACCGCCCGACGTCGATCCGGTCGTGGGCGAGTTCCGGTCACAGGCAGACGAAATCTGCCCAGGGCGGGCCGGAGCACACCCAGTTCCAGTCGATGACCGTCGCATCGTTGTCGGCGATCAGCAGGTTGTCCGGGCGCAAGCCGGTATGGCAGAGCCGCTCCCCCGCCAACGCCTGCGGGATCCGGGCCAGCGGCCGGTCGGCGTCGCCCACGGCAAAGACCGTCTCGATGCCCCACCCGGTCGCGACGTCGGTATTCAGCGCGGGCACCTCGACCCCCGCGAGGTCGGCGGACCCGAGCCCCGAGATCTCGACACACGCCGCATGCACCGCATCGGCCTGCGGCACGGTCCACGGCGAACCGGGCTGGCGGCCCTCGACGAACGCCAGAACGAGAATCCACCACTCGCCGTCTCCGCGTGATCGACCGGGCCGACCAGGGCCTCGATGGCCGCGCGAACGCTGCCCGGCAGAGCCTCGAAGGCGGGACGAGCAGAGGTGCGGTGGTAGTCGACCTCGGGCAGCGGCATACGGACATCCAAGGGAGCCGGGCCGTGCGGCAGCAAGCGGATTTGCCTGATTTCGGCCCGGACGGGCCGACCAGCTACCATGTCTCGGTTGCCGGCCACCGCCCACGGCGGAGTTCGCGCCGGCCAGCATGACAACCCTCCTGTCACGGAGAGACCGTGACCGCCAAGACCGAAGGAGGCGGGTTTTTCCGCATGCGTCAATACGAACTGATGGTCATCATCGACCCCGAGATCGACGACCGCCAGGTCGGCCCCACGGTGGAGAAGTTCATGACCGTCGTCAAGAACGACGGTGGCAGCGTCGACAACGTCGACGTCTGGGGCCGGCGCCGCCTGGCCTACCAGATCAAGAAGAAGGACGAGGGCAGCTACGTCGTCGTCGGCTTCACCTCCGAGCCGGCCACGGCCAAGGAACTCGACCGCCAACTCGGGCTCTCCGAGCTGGTCATGCGCACCAAGCTGCTGCGCGCCGACGCCTGACCCGACCGAGAGGCAGCCATGGCTGGCGAAACCACGATCACGATCGTTGGCAACCTGACCGGTGACCCCGAGCTGAGGTTCACCCCGTCCGGCGCCGCGGTCGCCAACTTCACGGTCGCATCGACGCCGCGCACCTTCGACCGCAACGCCAACGAGTGGAAGGACGGGGAGACCCTGTTCATGCGCTGCTCGGTCTGGCGCGAGGTCGCCGAGAACGTCGCCGAATCCCTCCACAAGGGCAATCGGGTCATCGTGACCGGACGCCTGAAGTCCCGCTCCTATGAGACCAAGGAGGGCGAGAAGCGCACCGTCGTAGAGATGGACGTCGACGAGGTGGGCCCCTCGCTGCGCTACGCCACCGCCGCGGTCACCCGCACCCAGCGCGGTGGCGGCGGCTTCGGCAGCGGCGGCTCCCAGGAAGACCCCTGGGCCGGCTCCGGCGGCCAAGGCGGCGGTCAGGGCGGCTGGGGCGGCCAATCCGGCGGCGGCCAAGGGGGCGGTCAGTCCGGCGGCTGGGGCAACCAGCCCGGCCAAGGCGGCGGCCAAGGTGGCCAGGGCGGCGGCTGGGGCAACCAGCCCAACCAAACCCCCAACCAGGGCGGCGGAAACCAAGGCGGCCAAGGTGGCGGCTGGGGTGGCAACGCCCCGTCCTACGACGAACCTCCGTTCTGATGACATTTGATTTCTCTCCTCACCGGCTCGCCGAACCCGCTGGCGCGGCTTCGGCTCACCGATCGTCGAGAAATGACATTCGATTTCTCTCCTCATCGGCTCCTGGGACCGGCTTGCTTCGCTGCCCCGCTCCCACTCGCCGATCGTCGAACCATGACATTCGATTTCTCTCCTCACCGGCTCCTGGGACCGGCTTGCTTCGCTGCCCCGCTCCCACTCGCCGATCGTCGAACCATGACATTCGATTTCTCTCCTCATCGGCTCCTGGGACCGGCTTGCTTCGCTGCCCCGCTCCCACTCGCCGATCGTCGAGAAATCGGGCGAGTCGGCTTCCGCTGGACGCACCTTTCGTTGCGCCCTCACCGACGAACCAGCGTGGCTAAATAGCCCTTCATCCCCAAACCCAATTCCATCCCGAGTTGCTTGCTCGGGCTCTTCACCCCACAGAAGGAGAGCACCACGATGGCCAAGCCCGTTGTGCGTCGGCCCAAGAAGAAGGCCAACCCCCTCAAGTCCGCCAAGATCGAGAACATCGACTACAAGGACGCGCAGCTGCTGCGCAAGTTCATCTCCGACCGCGGCAAGATCCGCGCCCGCCGGGTGACCGGGGTCTCGGTCCAGGAGCAGCGGTTGATCGCCAATGCCGTCAAGAACGCCCGCGAGATGGCGCTGCTGCCCTACAGCAGCTCCGCCCGCTGACCCCCGCCAAGGAGCACCACCATGAAGGTCATCCTCACCCACGAGGTCAGCAGCCTGGGCGCCGCCGGTGATGTCGTCGACGTCAAGGACGGCTACGCTCGCAACTTCCTCTTCCGGCGTGGCCTGGCCGTGGCCTGGACCAAGGGCGGGCAAGCTCAGGTCGACGCGCTCGCCCGCGGCCGCGAGACTCGCGCGGTCAAGTCGCTCGAGGAAGCCCAGTCGATCAAGGGCAACCTCGAAGCGTCACCCGTGCGGATCGCGGCCCACGCCGGCAGCGGCGGCCGCCTCTTCGGCGCGGTCTCCACGGCCGACATCGCCTCGGCCGTCAAGGCCGCCGGCGGGCCTGACATCGACCGCCGCAAGATCGAGGTTCCGACCCCGATCAAGTCAGTCGGCGAGCACCGGGCCCTCGTGCGCCTCCACCCCGAGGTTCAAGCCAGCGTGACCCTCGACGTCGTCGCCGGCTGACCAGCGCACTCACGTCGCAGCGCCTGAGCTGTCCTCGCCCAGGCGCTGCGCGGCCTGCCTCGGTATGCTGCCTATCGACGCGGGAGCCGCGAGCGCCGGCCCCGCTCGGCTCGCCAGGGCGGGAGGTGCGATGCGCGTGACGCGATGGCTGCCCGGCACCGATCATGGCCTCGCCTGGCCCGGCGGGCTCGCGCTGATCGATGGCGGCCTCGACGCGGCGGTCGTCGACTCGCTGTGGCAGGCATTGGCCGACGGCGCCGACATCGCCGGCTTCCTCGATGCCCTCACCCACGCGTGCGGTCACAGCCTGATCTCACTGCCCGGCTTCGCGATCGCGTTCGTCGCCCCCGACTCGACGACCGTCGCCGCGCGTGGCCACTTCGCCGTCACCGCGCAGACCTCACGGGGCACCGAATTCGTCGACGGTTCGGGGGCGAGCATCTGGGCCGAGCGGCACCTATCCGTCGCCACAGCCGTCGCGCTGACCCACCCCGGCCGGTCCGCCCATCCCGACCACGGCGGTCGCCCCATCGTCAGCGGAGTCCTGACCGCCGGGGCGCTGAGCTGGGGTGACGCAAGCGCCGAGGCCGGGCAGCCCGCACCTGCGGTCGCCGCTGCCGCCGATCCGGGGACCGACGCCGCCTCCGCATCGGCATCGTCGGGACACCCGGACTCCCCCGACACCGGGCCTACCCCGGCGGCGGCCTCCACCGCTACCCCCGCCGCCCAGGACGCCCCCGTCGGCGAGACCGGCGGGGTGACGCTCGAACCCGACTGGGAGCGCGTGCCCGAACTTGCCCGCCACCTTTGGCTCGTGCCCGAGCCTGCCGTGGCACGTGCTCCGGCCGACGCGAGCGCCGTCTCGTCCACGTCGCCTCCGGATAAGCACCACGTGGCCGCGGTCGAACTCGCCCGTGCGGTGCATCATCCCAGCGTCGGCGAGCACGCACCCGCGGCCGCACCGGCCGCGGCGGCTGACGCCGACGGCTTCATCTCCGTCGTTCCCGCATTCCCGCGGTCCTATGTGCCGCCGCCGGCGATGGATGCTCGGGTGGACATCGTCGAGGTTCCGTCGGGCCGAAGGGATTCTCGGCTGGAGGAACCGCGCTCGTCGCACTCCGATACCGCCGACACCGCCGACGTGACCCGCAGACGCGCCGAGCTGACCAGCCCGGTCCACCTCGTGCCCGGGCGCGAGGCGCCGGCCGCGGTGCTCGGGGTCTTTTGTCCCGCGGGGCACGCAAACCCCCCCCAGCGCAGTCTGTGCCGCGTATGCCGCGCCGCCATCGACGGTGTCCCGCGCCAGATCCCGCAGCCAAATGTCGGCCGGCTGGTCGCCTCCACCGGGGAGGCATTCGACCTAAGCGGGACGGTGATCGCCGGACGTGCCCCCCGCGCCTCCGCGGGCCATGCGGGCAGCCCCCGGCTGCTGGCGCTGCCCTATGGGCACATTTCCGGCTCCCACCTGGAAATCCGGGTCGAGGGCTGGTCGATCCTGGCGCAGGACCTCTCCTCGACCAACGGCACCTTCTTGCGCCGCGGCACCCAGCCACCGGTCCGGCTGCCCGAGGTGCCCATCCCGATCTTCCAAGGCGACACCCTGGACTTCGGCGACGGCGTGCGCATCACCTTCGAGAACCTGCCATGAGCCGAGGGTCGAGCCCCCCCGCGCTTGCCGGCTTCCGTTACCTGGAGTATCTCGGCAAGGGCGGCTTCGCCGACGTCTACAAGTACGAGCGCCTCGGGCGCCCGGTCGCGGTCAAGGTGTTGCTCCGTCGCCTGGGGGCCGGCAACCAGCAAACCTTCGAGGCCGAGGCGCACACCATGGCCCAGCTCTCCAGCCATCCCAATGTCGTGAGCATCTTCGATGCCGGCCAGACGCCGAGCGGGGACGCCTTCCTCGTCATGGAGTATTGCCCGCCGCCCCACCTCGGGGTGCAGATCCGGCACGCGCGCCGACCCTTCCCGGTCGCGCGCGTGCTCGAGGTCGGCGTGCAGCTCGCCGGGGCCGTCGAGTCGGCCCACCGGCTCGGCATCCTGCACCGGGACATCAAACCGGCCAACATCCTGTTCACCGAGTTCCAGCGGCCGGCGCTCACCGACTTCGGGATCGCCTCCTCCACGCTCACCGGCGCGAGCGGCGACTCCGATGCGGTCTCGGTGCCGTGGGCCCCGCCGGAGCAGATCTCCGGCAGCACGCCCTTCGGGCCGACGGGCGACGTCTATGCCCTGGCGGCAACGATGTGGACGATGCTCGTCGGCCACAGTCCCTTCGAGCGCACCGACTCCTCCAATGACGCCGTGTCGATCGCCCATCGGGCGCGCACCCAGGCCCCGCCCCCGATGCGACGTGAGGATGTCTCGCCGTCGCTGGTGCGTGTTCTTGGAATCGCGATGGCCAAGCAGCCGTCCCAGCGCTATCAAAGCGCCCAGGAGTTCGCCCGCGCGCTGCAGTCGGTCCAGGCCGAGTTGCATCTGTCGCCGACAACCTTCGACGTCGTCGCCGAGCGTCCGGAGCTGGTCCATTTCGAGCCCGACCAGGAGCCGTGGGCCAGCGTCACCGGTTTCGTGTCCATCGACCCGGACGGCACCGACACCGGGCAGCGCAGCGAGGGCTTCCACCCCACCGGAACGACCGGGGTGCGTCCGCCGGTGGATTCGGCTGCGTCGCTGGACGGGGACGGCGCCGGCCAACCGTCCGCCGCGCAGGAGCCGCCCGAGCCGGGCGCGCCAGGACCGGCGGACCCACCGGGGCACCCCCCCGCGGGGCCGACCCGCCACGAGGACAGCGACCCCGCGGTCGCCGACCACGCAGCCGGTGGCCGGCGCAGCCGGCAACTGCTCGTCGGTGCCGGCGCGGCAGTGGTTCTCGTCCTCGCCGGCTTTGCCGCCAGCAAGCTGGGCGACGGCGGTCCGGGGACCACCCCCCGCAGCGAGGATTCCACCACCGAGGCGGTCTCGGATCCGGTCGAGGGAATCGTCCCACCGGTCACCCACGTCACCCTGAAACGACGCGGCGGCAAGCTCCGGGTCAGCTGGACCAACCCCGATCCGCGACCGGGAGACGAGTATCGGGTGCTACCGGTCGGTCCGACCGGCACGGTAGTTGAAGCCACGACGACGCACGCCGACGTCCCGATCGCTGCGGACGGCACGACCTGCGTGCAGGTCACCCTCCTGCGCCGGTCGGGGACGCCGTCCAACCCGGTCGAAAAGTGCGAGAAGGCACAATAGGGCCGTGCGCCCCCTCACGGTCGATTTCGCCGGCGAGCTCCACTACGTCCAGCCCGGCCAGACGTTCGTCATCGGGCGCGAGGGCGATCTCGCGATCGACGACAACCCCTATCTGCACCGGCAGTTCATCGAGCTGACGCACGCCGAGGGCCTGTTCTGGGTGCGCAATGTCGGCGCCCGCCTCGCCGCGCACGTCACCGACGAGGACGGCCTGATGCGCAGCTCACTGGCGCCGGGCGCTCGCATCCCGCTGGTGTTCCCGACGACGGTGCTGACGTTCACGGCCGGAGATACGGCATACGAGATCTTATTGTCGACCGAATCCACCCAGGATTATGAGCCGCAGCGTCACCGGCTGCTGCCCGACGGGGAGGTGACGATCGGGCCGACCCGGTTCACCGAAAGCCAGCTGCTGGCCGTCCTCGCGCTTGCCGAGCCACTGCTGCGGCGCGCCGGCACCGGCTCGGCCGAAGTCCCGTCGGCCGTCGATGCCGCCAAGCGACTGGGCTGGTCCCAGACCAGGTTCGGCCGCAAGCTCGACAATGTCTGTGACAAGCTCGACCAGGCGGGAGTGCGCGGACTGCGCGGGGGGCCGGGGAGCCAAGCCGCCAACCGCCGCCTCCAACTCGTCGAGTATGCCGTCACCACCCTCCTGGTCACCGCCGCCGACCTGCCGTTGCTGGATCGGGAGGCGCATGCCAACGCCGTCGCCCAAAGCGAGGGCAGCGGTCCGCGTGACGACGACTGACCCGGGCTGGCCGCGCCCGGCCGGTGGCGGTAGGGTGCCGTCGGGGAGGACCGGGTGATGCTGTGGCGTAGTCGGCGGGGGCGTGGGGCGGCACTGCTGTCCGTCGTGGGACTGGTGCTGGCCTACTTTGCCGCGTCCTATGACGGCACCCCGACCGCCGATCTGCACCTGAACGACGGTGGGATCTGGGTGACCGGTCACAGCCAGAACATCGGCCGGCTCAATTACTACGCCCACGAACTCGATGCGGGCGCCACCGTCGGGGAGGGCCTGCTCGACATCAGCCAACACGACAATGTGGTGCTCGCGCATGTCCCGGACGGCTTCCGGGTCCTCGACCCGGCCCGAGTCAGCCTCGGTGAGGTCGTCAAGACGCCCAAGGACGCGGA
Organism: Nostocoides sp.; assembly: GCF_037045025.1. Classification (GTDB taxonomy): domain Bacteria; phylum Actinomycetota; class Actinomycetes; order Actinomycetales; family Dermatophilaceae; genus Nostocoides_A. The sequence goes on from NZ_JBAOHM010000005.1 coordinate 270,909, forward strand.
GGTGCTGCTCGGTGGTGACGGGGCGGCCGTCGTTGATCGCGTGTCCGGGCGGATCTGGGCGCTGCCCGCACGTGAGCTGCGCAGCTTCAGCGCCGACGCTCCCCCGACGATCGCCGGCCCCGCCGGGACACGGGCCACGATCGCGGTCGACGGGACGCTGCTCGCCGTGGCCCCCGACGGGCAGATCCGCATGCTCGCGGCCGCCGACGGGCACGCACCCGCCGCCGCGGGACGCCTGACCGGCTACACCAACCCCGCCCACGCGGTCCTTACCGCGGTGGGACAAAACCCCGCGGCATACGACCGCGACACCGGCCTGCTGTGGCTGCCGGGACGGGATCCGGTGGCCCTCGATAAGGGTCTGGTCTTGCAGGAGCCGGGCCCGGATGCGCCCGATGTCCGATTGGCCAGCCCGACCGCGCTCGTTTCGGTGCCGATCGTCGAGGGCTCCCCATCGAGTTTGCTCACCAAGGCGACCACGGCGGGCAAGCCCGCCCGCCCCGTCGTCGTCGGTTCCTGCACGTATGCCGCCTGGGCCGGTTCCGGCGGCTACATCCGCGACTGCGCGGATAGCGCAGCGGATCGCAACCTCACCCAGCCGGCCCTGCTGCGCGCCGTCGCGTTGCGCTTCCGGGTCAACCGCGGCCTGGTCGTCCTCAACGACGTGGCGTCCGGCTCCGTGCTGCTCGACGACGAGTTCTTCACCGTGGTCGACGATTGGGAGCGGGTCCTGCGCGACGGCCAGGGAGCGGACGAGGGCGACACCACCGAGGAGGAGGACAACAACCGCAAGCCCGACGCCGTCAACGACCCGCCCGTGGCCAAGGCGGATGACTTCGGCGTCCGGGTAGGCAAGGCCATCACGCTCGATGTTCTGGCGAATGACTCCGATGGGGACGGGGACATCTTGACGGTGGAGCCCACGTCGCGGCTGGATCCGGGATTCGGCCGGGTGGCGCCGATCCGGGCCGGGGAGGCGCTGCAGGTCCTCGTCTCCGATGACGCGCGCGGTTCGGCGTCCTTCCAGTATGCCGTCGTCGACGGCCGGGGCGGCAAGGCGACCGCCAAGGTGAGCCTGCACGTCCATGGGGCCGGACAGAACCAACCGCCGGAGAAGCTGCGCGAGCCCCGGCCCATCCGCATTGCCCCCGGCGGCAGCGGCAGCTACTACGTGCTGCCCGACTGGGTCGACCCCGACGGCGACGACATGTGGATCTCGACCCCCGCGGGCCAACGACCGGCCGGCGGCCTGGATGTCACCGTTCGTCAAGACGGCCTGGTCACCGTCCGTGACCTGACCGGCGAGAGCGGGGAGCGACAGACGCAAGTCAGCGTCGTCGACGCCAGGCAAGAGCAAACGACCTCGACCTTGCGGGTGAGTGTCGTCAAGGGCAGCGACCATCCCCCCACCGCCGTCCCGGACCACCGGCGGGTCCTTGTCGGTCAGGCGATCGAGATTGCTCCGCTGCTGAACGACACCGATCCCGACGGTGACGAGCTGGCCCTCGCCTCGGTCGCCGGCGCCGGGGCCAACACGACCGTGACGCCCAACCTGGCGGCGGGCCGGTTCTCCTTCTCGGCCGACAAGCCCGGCACCTACTATCAGCAGTTCGCCGTGACCGATGGGCCCAATGAGATCGAATCGTTCGCCCGAATCGACGTCGTTGAACCGGTCACGCGCGGCACTCCGGCGGCCGAGCCCGATATCGCGTTGTTGCCGCAGGGCGCCTCGGTGCTCGCTGACGTCCTCGCCAACGACTTCGACCCGCAGGGCGGGGTTCTGGTGGTTCGCAGCGTCACCTCACCCGACACGGTGACCGTCGAAGTCGTCGATCACGCCCAGCTGCGGCTATCGGCTCCGGGGGGGTTGGCCACCCCCGCCACCGTGACCTACCTCGTCTCCAATGGCCCCGCCAACGCCACCGGCACCGTGACCGTCATGCCCACCCCGGATGCCGGCACCGAGCCGCCGGAAGCGGCCGATGATACCGGGACGGTGCGGGCCGGTGATGTCGTCAACCTCGATGTCACCGCCAACGACACCATCGCGCCTGGCGCACGGGTGAGCGTCGATCCCGAGGTGGAGGTGACCGGCGGCCGGGGGCGCGGCGAGTTCTTCGTCACCGGCAACCGGGTCCGGTTCAAGGCGGGAGCCGTCGGCGGCCGGGTTCGCGGGACTTACACGATCCGCGACGACCGTGATCAATTCGCGTCGGCCACGGTCACGATCGAGATCCGCGACGCCAAGAGCGGCAACTCTGCTCCCGCACCGACTCCGCTGACCGCCCGGATGATCGCCGGGACCACGGTGACCATCCCGGTGCCCACCGACGGCATCGACCCCGACGGCGACTCGACGAGCCTCGCGGCCCTGACCAAGGCCCCCACCAAGGGCACGGTGCTCATCGAGGGCGGCGATCTGGTCTACACGGCCCCCGCGTCGCCGCCTGGCCAAGTGGGCACCGACCAGTTCAGCTACGAGGTCGTCGACCAACTCGGGTTGCGGGGCACCGGCACCGTCCAGGTTGGGATCGCCAAACCACCGGAGGTCAACCAGACCCCGGTCGCCGTGGTCGACCACGTCACGATCCGACCGAACACCGAGGTCGCCATTCCCATTCTCGCCAACGACTTCGACTCCGACGGCGACCACCTGCAACTCGTTGCGGGCTCCCTGCGACCGGTCAGCGCGGGCCAGGATGTCCCGATCGCGGAGGTCGACGGCTATGCGCAGCTCACCACGCCGGCCGCCGAGGGCAAGCTCGACTACTACTACGTCATCGCCGACGCCAAGGGAGCACGCGCTCGCGGTGCGATCACCGTCGACGTCGACCAGGACGCCAAGCCGGTGGCGCCGCTGGCCCACGACGACGCCGTCCCGGTCGCCGATGCGCAGGGCAAGACCGAGGTCAGCATCGATGTGTTGGCCAACGACGAGGACGCCGACGGCGTGCCCTCCCGGCTGAGCGTGACGACGCGCGAGCCGGGCGTGCGTGTGGCCGGCGGTTCGCTCACCATCCCGATCACCGAGCAGCGGCAGTTGATCATCTACAAGATCGCCGACACCGACGGCCTGGTCTCCAGCGCCATCGTCGTTGTCCCCGGGGTGCCGCGCGCCAGCTCCGCCGGCCAGGAAGAGGATCGCACCCCGCCGCGGCTGCGGGCCGACAAGGTGCCCGTGCACGTGACCGCGGGCCAGAGCATCGACCTCGCGCTTGAGGACTATGTGCAGGTCCGGGCCGGGCGCTCGCCCCATGTGACGAGCGCCAAGACCGTGAGCGCGGTCGGCGCTGGGAGCACCGCCGTCGCCGGCGACCGGGCCAGTGTCACCTACACCGCCTCCCGGTCGTTCAGCGGCCTCGGGTCGATCTCCTTTGAGGTGACCGACGCCTCGAGCGCCACCGACGACACGGCGCTGACGGCCTTGCTGTCCATCCCGGTCCAGGTGAGCGGCATCCGCAACATTGCGCCCACCTTCCAGGGGAGCGAAGTGACCCTCCAGGCGGGGGCCACGACCACGCTGGCGTTGCGGCCACTGGTCACCGACCCCGACCCGGGCGATCAGGACAAGCTCCGCTTCGACATGGTCGGCAGCCGCGGGGCTGTGCAGGCCAGCATCGTCAACGGGTCCACGTTGTCCGTGCGGGCCGACCAGGACGCGAGCGCCGGGAGCGCGGCGGTCGAGATGACGGTCAGCGACGGCACCAACAAGCCCGTGCACGCCTGGATCCGGATCCAGATCGTCGCCGTCGACCGGCCACTGATGACCGTCACCCCAGCGGTCTTCCCCGATGTCACCGGCCCCATCACGGTCGATATCACCGACTATGTGACCAACCCCTTCGCCGACGAAGGGGGCACGCTGCTGCTGGCCGCCGATCCCATCGTGACCGCCGGAACCGGGGGCGCCACCCGAGCCGGGCCCACGACAATCCGGGTCACGCCCGACCCGAACTTCCACGGGACGATGCGGGTGGTCTATCGCGTCGATGACCAAACGCGTGACGTGAGCCGCCGGGTCACCGGCACCATCGAGTTGACCGTGCTCGGCAAGCCCGACCCGCCCGTGGGGGTCACGGCAGGCTCGGATGCGCCGGGGAGCGCGCAGGTGTCCTGGACCCCGGGAGCCAATAATGGCTCGCCGATCACCGAGTTCACGGTTCGGTGGTCGGGCGGAAGCTCGCCCTGCGGGGCGGTGACCAGTTGCCGGGTCGACGGGCTGACCAATGGCGTCGAATACCGCTTCACGGTGGTGGCCACGAACGCGCGCGGCGACTCCCTGCCGTCGGCGCCTTCGAACGCGGTCACACCCCGGGATGCCCCCGACACGCCGGCGGCGCCGTCGGCGGAGCCCGGTGACAGTGCGGTGGAGTTGACCTGGCCGGTTCCCGACTCCGGCGGCGGCGATATCACCGGATACACCGTGCAGATGAACCCCGGTGGGGACGAGAGGTCGACGACGACCAACAGCCTGCGCTGGTCCGGTCTGGACAATGGCTCCTCCTACCGCTTCCGGGTCAAGGCCCGCTCCGAGGGCGGGACCTCGGAATACTCGGAGTATTCCGCCGCGGTCACCCCGGCCGGGCCGCCGGGCGCGCCCCGGAACGTCCGGGCCACCCTCACCCCCGGAGACGGCGGCGATCCGGTCGTCACCGTCAGCTGGTCGGCGGCCGACGGCCATGGCGCCACGCCCGACAGCTACACGGTCTTCCGCGCGGGCACGTCGACCCCGCTGTTCACCGGCAATGCGTTGAGCGCCGAGATCCGGGTGGCGGTCAGCCCCGACCCGGTCAGTTTCACCGTCCAGGCGCACAATGTTCACGGCAGCGGCCCGATGTCCAAACCGTCGGCACCGCTTTATGTGTACACGACGCCGGGAGCGCCCACCGGGGTGTCGGCCACCCCCACCGGGCAGGACAACACGGTGCGGATCACGTTCACCCCGGGATCGACCGGCGGTGCCGATCCGGCCGACATGTCCTACTTCTGGAAGGTCGGCGAGGCCAAGGCGGCACTGCCCGCCGGCGGCGGGACGGTGACCAGCTACGCCTTCCCCAATGGCACCGAGGTCGGGGTCGTCGTCTATGCCGTCGCGCGGCTCGGCACGGCCGGCAGCGAGACCGGCCCGCCGTCCGATCCGGCCCTCGTCAACGCCTACGGCCCCCCGCATGTGCCGTCCGTCAGCGCCACCCCCCAGACCGACGGCGTCCTGCTCGGCTGGAATGCCGAAGGTGCCGGCAACGGCCGCCCAATCGTGAGCGTCACGATCAAAACCACCATGGGCGGGCTGGACAAGAAGACCGACTTGTCCGGGGCCGTCCTCGAGGGCGATCCGGGCCAGACCGTCCAAATCCAGGCCATGGTCACCGACAGCGAGGGCAACCAGAGTGCCTGGTCGGACCCGGCGAGCGCGACGGTCCCCACCGTCACTGGAGAATGGACCCTCGAGCAGACTTCCCCACCGGAGAATCCCGCGGACTGCGGGGCCAAGCCGGACTGCTTCAAGGTGACGCTCGCGCTGCGACATTGGGGTCCGTATGTCACGGTCACCTGCCAGGTCCCCGCCATGGGGTGGACGGTGACCCGGACCGTCAACCAGTCCGGGTTCTCCGCTCCGGGGGGGATGGCCGACGGTGGCGTCCTGATGGTCGCCTGGGCGGATTCCGGGCTGACCTATGGCCAGAACTCCGACAGCGTCACCTGCACTTAGCCCACCACGACACGGACGGATTGCCCACGCATGAGCCTCGCCCCCGAGAACGCCGCCTGGTTCGCCGAGACCTTCGCCCGGCTGACCGACAACGTCGGCCAGGCCTTGCTCGGCAAGTCGCCGGTGATCCGGCTGGCCCTGACGTGTCTGCTCACCGAGGGACACCTGCTCATCGAGGATGCCCCCGGGACCGGCAAGACCGCGCTCGCGCGAGCAATCGCGGCAACCGTCAAGGGCACCCACACCCGGATCCAGTTCACGCCCGACCTGCTGCCCTCGGATATCACCGGGGTGACGATGTTCGACCAACGCACCGGCGAATGGAACTTCCATCGCGGGCCCATCTTTGCCTCCGTGGTGCTCGCCGACGAGATCAACCGAGCCTCGCCCAAGACCCAGTCGGCGCTGCTGGAGGTGATGGGCGAGAACCACGTCACGATCGACGGCACTCGGCACGACGCTCCGCGACCGTTCATGGTGATTGCGACCCAGAACCCGATCGAACAGGCGGGGACCTACCGCCTACCCGAGGCCCAGCTCGACCGCTTCTTGATGCGGACCGCGGTCGGCTTCCCCGACAAGGAGGCGACCTTAGAGGTGCTCGCGTCCTCGGCCAATCCCGACCGGGCTCGCGACCTGCGCGCCTTGATCGCGACCTCGGCAGTCGTCGACATGGCCGAGATGGTCAAGGAGAACCGCGTCGATGCCGCGGTCCTGGACTATGTCTATCGGCTGATCGAAGCCACCCGGACCGACCCGGATGTGCTGCTTGGCATCTCCACCCGAGGGGCCATTGCCATGGTGCGTGCCGCTCGCGTCTGGGCCGCTGCCCACGGCCGCAACTATGTCCTCGCCGACGACGTCAAAGATCTCGCCGGTCCCGTGTGGACTCATCGGCTCGTGCTCAACTCCGACGCCGACTTTTCCGGCGTGACGGCGGCGGCCGTGCTTGAGCGGGCGCTGGTCGCGGTCGCGCCACCGCTGCGGACCGGCGATCGATGACCTCCCCGGTCCAGGCCGTCACTCCGCTCGGCTGGACCGCCATCCTCGGCGGTCTGGCCGCCACGGCCGTCGGCATGCTGCAGGGCTGGGCCGAGGCTCGGTTGATCGGCATCGCGGCCGTCACCGCGGCGGCCATCGCCCTGCTGCTGACCATCGGCAACAGCCGCTATCGGGCGAGCCTGGAGATCGAGCGGCCGCGCGCGCGCATCGGCGAGCGCGTCCTTGGCCGAGTCGAGGTGAGCAACTCCGGGAAGCGGCCGCTGGTGCCGGTGCGAATCGAGCTGCCGGTCGGTGCGGGGCTGGCCTCCTTCGACATCCCCGCGCTGGCGACCGGGGCCACCCACGAGGCGCTGTTCTCGGTGCCGACCAAAAGGCGTGGCGTCATCACGATCGGCCCGACCGAATCGGTGCGCCGCGACCCGCTGGGCCTGATCGAGCGGACCAACATCTGGCCGGGGCAGCACGACCTGTGCGTCCACCCGGACACGGTGACGATCGACGCCACCGCGTCGGGGCTGCTGCGCGATGTCGAAGGCGTTCCTGTGCGGCGCCGAGCCTCCAGCGATGTCACCTTCGATGCCGTTCGCGACTACGTCCCCGGCGATGACCGGCGCGCCGTCCACTGGCGTACCACGGCGCGGATGGGCCGATTGATGGTGCGCCAGTTCGAGGAGACGCACCGTTCTCACCTTGTCGTGCTGCTCTCCCTGCGCCCCGAGGACTACGCCGCGGCGGACGACGTCGAGCTGGCCGTCTCCGTGGCCGCCTCGCTGTGCCTGCAGGCCCAGCGCGAGGGGCGGGTCCTCAGCGTGCGGGCCGGCGCTCTCGTGCTGCCGACCGGCTCCCCGGCCGCCCTGCTCGACCGGTTCGCCGCCGTCCAACCGCACCCGGATGCCCCCCGGGCCCGCCAACAGGTGAACATGGCCCTGGCCACCGAGCATGGCGCGTCCATCGTGGCCGTGGTCACCGGCTCGGCCCTGCCCCATGACGAACTGCGCGCCGTCGAGCAACTGCTGCCGGCCGACCTGGCGCTGCTCGTCTTCCGCTGTGGAGTCGGCGCTGCGACCGAGCGGCACCGGCACGGCGAGTGCGTCGTCATCGACGTCGGGGCCCTGGCCGATCTGCCGCGCGCGGCCCGGAGCCTGCGGTGACGTCCGCCGAAGGGACCCGCGCCCGCGCGCCCCGCACTCGCGGCCCGCGCACCGGCTCAAATCGCGCCCGGTCTCGACTGACCCAGCGCCAGGTGATCGACCTGTTCGCCGCCGTCGGGCTCCTGCTCCCGGGGGTGCTCGCCTTCGGCCCCGTCTTCGGTGCCGGCGACGGCTACCGTGCGGCCGCCATCGGGGTCGCCGCGGGGCTGGCCCTGGCGCTGCTGGCCTGGTGGGTCCGCTGGGGCATGCTGGCGAGCGCGGCGGCGGCTGCGGCGGCATACCTGCTGATCGGTCCGGTGGCCGCGCTGCCGCACTCCGCGGCCGGGGGTGCGCTGCCGACGCCGGAGTCCCTGCGGCGACTCGGCGTGCTCATCGTCCAGTCCTGGCGCGACCTGCTCACGGTCAGCGTTCCGGCGAGCGATTTCGACGGGCCGGCGGTGGTGCCCTTCCTCGCCGGGCTGGTGGCCGCGCTCCTCACCGGGAGCGCCGCGTTGCGCTGGCGGCGCTATCTGCTGGCGCTCATCCCGGCTGCCGCCTTCCTGGTCGTCGGGATCCTGTGGGGCACCAAGGCGCACCCGGTTTCCACCCTCCAGGGGGCGCTGTTCGCCGGGGTCGCGCTCGCCTGGGGGGCCCAGCGGCAATGGCTGCAACGCCTTGCCGGGGGCCGGCACGTGCTCGGGCAGGGGGCCGGCGGGTTGCCCCGCTGGCGGCGCGCGCTCGCGGCCGCGGCCGTCCTCGTCGTCGCGCTGGGCGCTGGCGTGGCCGGCGCTGTCGGGCTGGGTCAGCGCACCGATCGCTACATCCTGCGCGATGACGTCATCGCGCCCCTTGACGGGCGCGCCTTCACCTCCCCGCTATCCCGCTTCCGCGCGCTGGAGACCCAACAGCGCGACACGGTCTTGTTCACGGTCACCGGGTTGGCCACGGGGGAACGGGTCCGGCTGGCCGCCTTGGACAGCTATGACGGCCAGGTCTATTCGCTCAGCGACACCTCGGCGGCGTTCTTGCGGGTCGGCTCTCGGCTCGACCCCGGTGCGGACGCCGGTACACCGCAGCGGTTGAGCATCGAGATCGGCGACTACCGCGGGCCGTGGCTGCCCGGAGGCGGGGACTTGCGCGGAGTCCGCTTCAGCGGGCGCGAGCAGGAACGCCGCAGCGACGTCTATTACAACGCTACGACGAGCACCCTGTTGACCACCGGGGCACTAGCCCCCGGCACGCGCTACGACCTCGACATCGTCCCGGTGGGAATCATCGCGACGCCGGCGCTGGCCGACGACCTCGCCGCGTCGGCGACAAGCGAGGTGATGATCCCGCCGCCGCGAGACGTGCCCGAGGTCGTCGCGGCAAAGGCAACCGCGTGGACCGGTGACAAGCCCACGGCATACAACCAATTGGTGGCCTTGCAAAGGTCCCTGGCCGCGGGCTATTTCACCAACGACGCGGCGAGCGGGCACGGCTACCGGCGGATCCTGCAGTTCTTGGAGGCCGAGACCCAACAGGGCGACGACGAGCAGTACGCCGTGGCGATGGCGCTGATGGCGCTCAGCCTCGGTCTGCCGGCGCGGGTCGTCGTCGGTTTCTATCCCGACCAGCCGGCCCCGGCCGGGAAACCGCTCGCGGTCACCGGCGACATGGGTCACGTGTGGGTCGAGGTCGCCTTCCAGCCCGACCGGTGGGTCACCTTTGACCCGACGCCGCCGCGCGACCGCACTCGGCCTGACCAACAGCAGGGCAGTAGGACCGGCCAGCAACCCCAGTTGCAGGCGCCACCCGTCCCGCCGCGCGCCGACCTGGACCATCCCGACGACAGCGACACCGGTGCGCCGCGGCGGATCCCACCGGAGGACGAGGCGCAGCTTCCCGTCGAAGTCTTCCGCTGGTCGGCGCTCGTTGGTGGTGGAATTGGGGCCCTCGCGCTGCCCTTCCTGGTCATCCTCGGCCTTAAGGGGCGCCGCCGGCGCCGTCGCCGCGGCTACCCGCTGCTTGCCGATCGGGCCAGTGGCGGCTGGGACGAGGTCGCCGACTCCGCGCGTGATCTCGGCGTGAGCGTGCCCGCCGGGGCCACCCGCCGCGAGGCCGCGCGGGTCTTCGGCGCCGAGTTCCCCGGGGCCCCCGCGCTTGCCCTCGCTGAACGCGTCGATGCCCGCGTCTTCGGGGAAGCGCCGACCGAGGACCAGGTCCGGGCGCTGTGGGCTGATGTGGACACCGTGCTGCGCGCGATGGGGACCACGCGCGGCCGGCTCTCTCGCTGGCGCGCGCGACTGTCGCTGCGTTCCCTGCGCACCCGCTGACCCTGGCCTCGGGCGCGCCCCGCGCCCGCCACGGCGGCTCGGGCGGTGAAAATCTACGCGTGTCGATGGGTTGCTCACCCCATTGACACGCCGAAGGTCCCGTTCAGAGCGGCCGATCGCGCCTGCTGACCCCTGTCGATGGGGTGATCACCCCATCGACAGCTTTCCGATCCCGAGCCACGATGAAGTCATCCGCAACACGGGGAAGGTGGCGAGAACGAGATGCAATGGTATGGATACGCCATCGGTGAGCGGGTTTGACGCGGTAGCAAACCCGGGGGGAATCGGCGGGTGGATCAGGGGGAGGTCCACCCGCCGTTTCTGTCTCAAGACACGAGGCCGAGATTCTCGGAGGGGAGCAGCTGATCATGGTCGATCGGGAAAACCGGGGCCGCACGGAGCGGACGGACGTGGATTCACGCCTGTCCGTCACCGTTCTGGCCGCCCTGGTCTGGCAGCACAGCAGCCGCATCCGCGATGCCCGGCACCAGGCCTGTGGGCACTCGCGATGCCCGACCCGGCAGGCGCCGTATGCCGGCGATTGCCTCGGTGAGGAGCAGTTCCGTGAGATGTGCTTCCGGGATGGGTGCGCCGACATCGTGCATGACCTCATCGCCCGCTGCCTGGGCAAGCTCACCACGGTGACGCTCACCGCGGTCAACGACATCGAGCGCTACGCCAACCGGCTGGTCGCCAACGAGGTGAGCGATTGGGAGCGCCACGAGCGTGTCGCTCGGGGTGGACCGGCCAAACCGGCCCGCACCGATGGCATGCCCGCGCGCGTCAACGCCGCCCTGGCCCAGGCGAGTGAGCCAGCAGAGCGCGACTGGCTGCTCGCGCTCTTCCGGATGGTCCGGGCCTACCCGCACCGCCTCGAACCGCATGTGGGGACCTGGCCACTCGATGGGTGGACCGCCGAGAAGTCGATCCAGGCAGGCGGCATCCGCATCCTCGGCTCGGCGGCGGCGAGAGCCGAGATCCGCGCCGACATCGAGCGGGTGCTCCAGATCGCGGCCGACGTGGCCGGGCCGGCCTGGGTGCACGAGAGCATCGTCGAGCCGATGGCCCGCCGACGGCCCCAGCTCGAGAGCACCGACACGTGTGATCCGGTCTCCCTCGAAGACACGGCGATCGCCCGGCTGGTCGCCGCGGACTTCCGGACCCGGCGATCCGCGGGAGCCGGGCCGCGGGCCGCCCTGGCTGCGGCCTCGGAGCGATTCCTCGGCCACGCGCCGCCAGCCACGGCATACGGGGAATGTCTGCACCTGCTCGCCGCCGTTGGGGAGTCCTAAGCCGCGCCTAACAATTGTCGCGGTGGCCGCGGGAGGGCCGGTGAGCGGAGAAACCTAAGGGGACTGAGCCCACGTCCAGGCCAGCCCATACGCCAGCCCGAGCTGGAGGCGGGTGAAGTCGACGGTGACATCGGGTGTCGTTTCGGGGTCGAAGGTGCGGCTGGTCGGCACCCCGTCATCAAGGGCGGCCGGCAAGAGCCCGTCGACCGCCCAGGCGCGGGTTGCTGCCGGCGGATCGCCGAAGTGGACCGTCGCCGTGAACGCCCGGGTCGGGCCGAGCGGGACGGCAACCGTATAGGGGCGGATCAAATCGCGGTCGGGGATGGTGACCTCGATGCCGATCTCGTGCAACTCCTCGGCATCCAGCACATGATCGAGGCGCACCTGCAGCCCCCAGACGCTCGCGCTCTGCTGCTCCAGCACCTCGAGTTCGCCGCCGGCGACGACCCGCAGCTGCGGCTCGAGCGGACGGCCCGGCGGATGGGGGATCCCGAATCGGTCCCGGAAGCTGGTGATGCCCGGTTGCGCCGCCCGGACCGTGCGGTAGGTCGTCTGAACCGGCGCCGGACCGCGCAGGTCCATGATCGAGCGCATCGACTCGACGCGCAGCGGCTCGGTCGAGCTGGGGTCGCGGGCGCGGTGCTGCAGGTAGCCGGCGACGCCCAGATTGGCCTGGACGAGGCGGCGTCGGACGGTGCGCTGGTCGCGGTCGATGACCTCGGCGACCCGCGCCAACCGGTCGCGCAAGGTGGCGTCCTGGCAGCTGATGGCGCAGGCGTGCAGGAAGACGACCCGCAGGTCGGGGGCGATCGACGCGGTGGCGGCCTTGAACTCGCGGACCAGCCGTCGCCGGACGGCCACCGGGTCCTCCACTTGGCTGAGCTGGAGGGCCTCGCGTAGCGCGGGGCCCGGCTCGATCGTCGGGCGGCGCAACCCCCGGCCGCGGTGGAGCGCGGCAAGGTCGTCGGCCAACCGCTCGAGCTCGGGATCCACGGCCGCAGTCTGCCACTGCTGTGCCCTGGTGCGTCGGCTGGCCGCTAGGGTCGCTTCTTTGGAGGTTGTCATGCGCCTGTTCGCCGCGCTCGTTCCGCCAGCCGAGGTCCTCGCCGACCTTGCGGACTTCCTCGTGCCGCGGCGGGAGGCGGGAGCTGACCTGCGGTGGAGTGATTCCGAGCAGCAGCACGTGACGCTCGCCTTCCTCGCGGACGTCTCCGCGGCCCGGCTCGACCGGCTGGTCGAGCGGCTGGAGGCGGCGCTGACCGTCGCCCCCGTTGCGCTGCGGCTTGCCGGCGCCGGCGCCTTCCCCAATCCGTATGCCGCGCGCGTCCTTTTCGTCGATGTCGAGGACCTCGGGGGCCGGCTCGGGCCGCTCGCTCGGCGGGTCCGGGGCGCGGCCAATCACGCCGGGGTCTCCGTCGACGGCGCCCGTTTCCACCCCCATGTCACCGTGGCCCGCTCCCGCCGACCGGTGGCGGCGACCCGGTGGATCCGCATGCTCGACACCTATGCGGGGCCGGGCTGGGTGGCCGAGGAGGTCGAGCTGATCGAGTCCCATCTGGGTCAGGGACGTGGGGGCCGGCCGCGGTATGTCACGGTGGAGCGCTTCGCGCTGTCCGCCGGCGGCTGAGCCAGGCGGGCCACGCGCGTGGGCAGATCGCCACCGGATGGTGCGCAAGAATCGCCGCTATGACTCGACATGTCGCCGTCGCCGCGACCGGACCTGTCGCCGTCGATGCCGGCCTGACCGCGGTGCGGGCGGGCGGCAACGCCGTCGACGCCGCGATCGCGGCCATGTGCGTCGCGATGACCACCGAACCGGGTGTCGTCAGCCCAATGGGCGGGGCGTTCGTGACAATCTGGGCGCCCGGACAGCAGCCGGTCACGATCGACGGCAATGTCGAGATGCCCGGGCGCGGCCTGCCCACCGAGCGCTTCGGGCAGGGGCTGCTCGAGCTGGACCTGGACTACGGCGGCGGCATCACGGTCTTCGCCGGCTATGGCTCGGTGGCCCTGCCCGGCGCGCTCAGTGCCCTCGGGGTGGCGCACGAGCGTTTCGGCGCCGGCGCGTGGGCGCAGGCCCTTACGCCCGCCGAGAACGCCGCGCGCCACGGGTTCCGGTTGGGAGCCGCGGCGGCGAGCTATCTGGCGTTGACGACCGACAACCTGTTCGGCTGGGACCGCGAGACCCGGGCGGCGCTGACCCGCGCGGACGGAGGCCACCTGGAGGCCGGTGATCTGCTCATCGATACCGCGCTCGCCGATTCGTGGGCGCGGATCGCCCAGCACGGCGCCGGCGAGGCCTACACCGGCGAGATCGGGCGGGCTCTCGCGGCGGCGTCGCACGCGAATGGTGGGCTGATCACGACGGCCGACCTGGCGGCATACGAGCCGATCGTGCGCACCCCGCTGCGGCTGGAACTGGGGTCGTGGGATATCGCGACCAACCCGCCACCGAGCGTCGGCGGCCCGATGCTGTCGGTGATGTTGTCCGAGCTGGTGCGGCGCGACTCGATGTCCTGGCCGGACGTCATCGAGGTTCAGCGCCGGGTGTTGACCTATCGCTCCGAGGTCCACGACTATTCGGCGGATCTGGAGGAGGACGGCTATCGGCTGCTGGAGGACGTGCGCGCCGCTGGTATCGCCGGCATGACCACTTCCTCCTCGACGGCGCACGTGTCGGCCGTCGACAGCGACGGGCTGGCCTGCGCGATCACGGCGTCGGCAGGCTATTCCTCGGGGGCGACGATCCCCGGGACCGGACTGGTGCTCAACAACTGTCTTGGCGAGCCCGAACTCAACCGGCTCGGCCTGCACGTCCTGCCCCCCGGGACCCGGCTCGCCTCCAACATGGCCCCGTCGGTCGGCCGGCACCGCAGCGGCGATGTGCTGGCCATCGGCTCCCCCGGCGCCGACCGGATCACGACCGCGCTGATGCAGGTCCTCGCCCGCCATTGCCTGCTCGGTATGCCGCTCGGCGAGGCCATCAACGCCCCCCGAGCCCACGTTCGCGTCGTCCACGGCCAGTCGGCCCGGGTCGAGCACGAGCCGGACCCCGACATCGCCGCCGCGGTCGCCGAACTCGGCCTGGCCGGGGTCGAACACGCCAAGCACGCGATGTTCTTCGGCGGCGTCGGCGGCGCCTCTCGCAGCGCCACCGGGGTCCTGTATGCCGCCGGCGACCCCCGCCGAGAGGCCGCCACCGGCGTCGCCTGAGACCAACTCGTCAACCTCTGACGGCCCGCCGGACGGCGAGTCGCAAGCGCGGGGGGTGGGACGAGGACCTACCCGCCAGTAGGCGTCGTGACGTTGTCCCCGGAGCGGGGAAGATCGGCCCCGGCCGGGTCGAGAGGAGCGTGTCGGTACGTTTGTGGCGAGAACCGTGCCGACCGGGTCCTCTCGATGGGCGGGCCTGGTCAGCGACGAGGCGTGGCGGTCCCAGCTGGTGCATGGACCGCTCCACCGCCGACCATCCCCAGACGCGTCATCAGTTCGTCAATTCGCGTCAGCCGAGCCCGCGGGATTGTTCGACCTCAAGCAACAGCCGGTTGACGACGTGCGCGCTGGCTTGGACGTCACGCAGCTGGTTCCCGCGGGCTAGGGCGAACATGGCGGAGCCGCCGGTATGGATGGTGATCCCCACCCTCTTGCCGGTGAGCAAGAAGCCGACGCCAACAACGAGGGCACCCAAACTGATGAGGAGCGGGGTCGCCTGGGTCATGCCATACCAGTGGTAGGTCCAGACCTCTTTGAGTAAGTAGCACATCACGAGCAGCGCCGAGCAGCCGATGAGGATATTGCGGCTGCGCAGGTGCATCCCGCTGGTGATCTGTTCGACGCTGGAGTGCGGCGCCGATGAAACAACGTAGCCGAGCGGAAAGATGCCGAAGATCGTGTTGGGATGGCGCACGACGATGCGTTTGTCGGTCACGGTCAGCAAGGTCAACAAGTGCGGCGCCAGCAGCCTCGGTGCGAAGTTCACCTGGTAGAGCTGGCGCTCCCCAGGCATTAACCCGACTTCCGGTGCGCCGGAATAGAGTTCGGCGTTGGTGCGGACAGAGTCGGTGCGGACAGAGGTGGCAGCGCCGATCGGAGTTGAGGCCGCGATCGGGCTCGATGGGGGAATGGTGGCGCTCCCGGTCGCCGTCTGTGCGGGCATAGGGAAGCCTGCCGGTGTGGACCCCACCCGCCCCGGCGAAGGCAGGTGTCGGTCGTCGGCCCCCACGGCCGCCCCACACGCGATACAGAAGCGATCCCCGCTGTTCAGCGGCCTACCGCAGTGCGCACAGCGAACGTCCATGACCTGTCCTCCTCGGTGCGAAGTCCGCGGTCAACGTAGAACGCGTGTCAGCGTGGTGTCAGGTCCCTCTCCGCAGGGACATCCGACGCCCGGACGCGCGCCGCAGACCGTCAACGGCGGGCACCGGTCACCAGCCAGGCATCGCCGCGCACCCGCCACCACAACGGGACCGCACGGGCGAGCATGAACCACGAGAAGCCCACCCACAGCCACAGCATCGCCGTGGTCGGCGGGGTGTGCGGCGCCCAGGCGCGCACGATCAGCACCGCGGGCAGGTAGGCCGCGAGCGTAAGCGTCATCGCCCCCGCCAGCCAGCGGGCATCGCCGGCGCCGATGAGGACGCCGTCGACGACGAACACAAACGCCGCGAGCGGTTGGCTGAGGCCGGCGACGACCAGCCCGGCAGCAATCGTCGCCCGCAGCCCGGGATCGCTCGTGAACAGCACCGGCAGGACCCGGTGCAGCGCCAGCGTCCCAGCCCCCAGCGCCACCCCGCACCACAGCCCCCAGCGGATCATCACCGTGGTCGCCATCCGGGCGCCGGCCGCGTCACCGGCGCCGAGCGCCTTGCCGGTGATCGCCTGCCCGGCGATCGCGATCGCATCCAGCGCGAACGCGAGGAAGGTCCACATGGTCGCGGTCACCTGATGCGCCGCGAGCGGCACCTCCCCCAGCCCGGCGGCGGCCCAGGTGGTCAGCAACAGCACCCCGCGCAGGGCGAGTGTGCGCACCAGCAGCGGTATGCCGCCCAGCGCGGCCGCGAGCACCCGCCCCAGGTGGGGGCGCCACGAGGCATCCACGGCCGCGGCATACGAGCGCAGCACGAGGATCAGGCCCAGCGCCATACCCCATTGCGCGAAAACAGTTCCGATCGCGGAGCCGGCAATGCCCAGGTGGAGGCCATAGACCAGGGCGAGGTTGAGCGCAGCGTTGGCGCCAAAGCCCGCCGTCGCGGCGATCAGCGGGGTGCGGGTGTCCTGCAGCCCGCGGAAGACGCCCGTGCACGCGAGGACCACCAACATCGCCGGTATGCCGCCGGCCGCGATCCGCAGATAGGTCACCGCCTGCTCCAGCGCCTCCCCGGAGCCACCAAGTCCGCGGCACAACGGCCGGGCCGCGAGCGCCACCAGGCCACCGGAGGCGCAACCGAGCAGCAGCGCCAGCCAGCCGCCGTCGATGCCCGCCTCGATCGCGCCCAGCCGCGAGCCGGCGCCAACCTGACGCGCGACGACCGCCGTGGTGCCATAGGCGAGGAAGACGAACAGGTTCACCGCGGTCAGCAGCACCGCGCTCGCCAGGCCGAGCCCAGCCAGCGGCGCGGTGCCGAGGTGCCCGACGATAGCCGAATCGGCGAGCAGGAAGAGCGGCTCGGCGATCAGCGCGAGGAAGGCGGGGATGGCCAGGCGCGCGATCTCGCTGCCGGTCGCCGATGCCACGCGGCAATCATGGCCGAGCCACCCCACAAAGTTCTGCGCTCGCAAGTTCGCTCCGATACTTTGCGGGGACCCCGGCATTTGCCAGACGCGGCCTAGCCACCCCACAAAGCCCGGCGCGAGACGGGGCTGCCGGTCGGCACCGGGCGGCAGCCACCCTCGCCCGTTGCTCTTCGGAGCAATAGATTGTCCGAGGTGGAGACCCGCCTGTCCTATCGCGTCTATCTCGAGGACACCGATCAGCTCGGTGTCGTCTACTACGCCAACTACTTCAAGTATTTCGAGCGGGGCCGTTCCGAATGGCTGACCGCGGTCACCGGCCACGCCGTGGCGTCCTTCCAGCAGAGCGGCATCCTGCTCGTCGTGCACAAGGTCACCGCGACCTTCCGCAAGCCGGCGCTGCTGTGGGACACGATCGACGTGGTGTCCAGCTTCACCGTCGAATCGCCCTATCGCGGGCAGTTCAAGCAGCGGGTCGAGCGGGCCGGTGAGCTGCTCGTCGATGCGGTCATCGACCTGGTCGCTCTCGACACCAACCAGAACCTCGTCGAGCTGCCGCCGCAGTTGCGTGTCACGCCAGGTGCTTGAGCGCCTCGCGCGTGCTCAGCCCCGAGAGCACGTCCGCGCGCTCGGCGACGAAGGCGCGCACCCAGTCCGGGTTGATGCGCGCATACTGCCGCAGCGCCCAGCCGATCGCCTTGCGCACAAAAAACTCTCTCCCGTATGCCGTTCCCTCGACATTCGCGTCAATCACCGCTCCCAGCAACGCGATATCGGTGCGGTCGCCGAACGGCAACTGGCAGATGATCGCCACCCGGCGCAGCCATAGATCGTCGGCGACCGCCCAGTCAAGCATCCGCTCCGTCTCGGAATCCCGGTGCCGCAACAGGATCGGGGCGACGCTGTGGGTCGCGAGGTCGTCAACGTGATCCCACCACGCGCCGGTGACGACCAGGTGGCGATAGAGGCCCATCGCGGCGGGGTCTTGCCACGCGCGCGCCGAGCGGTGCTGGGCGAGGGCGGCCGCGGCATACCGCTCCTCGCGGAAGGCGGCGTCGTCAAACAACTCGCGCACCGCGTGCTCCCACTCCGTGCGCTCGGCCGGTGCGTATGCCGCGAGCACCGGCCGCAAGAGGAGCTTCAGTTCCCGGCTGGTCAGGCCGCGATAGGGCATCGCCGACTTCATGTAGCGCTGTTGCTGGATGGCGCGCTCCGGGTCACCGGCGCTGCGCAGCGCGGCCCGCACGGCGGCGACGATGTCGGTGCTCACCGGCCCATCATGCCCCTCGCCGGTCGCGTTGCTTGCTAGGTTGACGCCCATGTGCCGCAACATCCGGCCCCTGAACAACTTCGAGCCGCCGGCGACGAGCGCCGAGATCGAAGCCGCTGCGCTGCAATATGTCTGCAAGGTCGCCGGGACGACCAAGCCGAGTGCCGCGAACCAGGCGGCCTTCGACCGGGCGGTCGCCGAGATCGCCCACACGACTGCCCACCTGCTCGACGAACTCGTCACGACCGCGCCCAAGAAGGACCGCGAGGTCGAGGCGGCCAAGGCCCGCGCCCGCGCGGCCGAGCGCTACGGCCGCACGGCGTAGTCACCCGACACGGCCACCTCTCGTGGTGCCGGGGGCTCAGCCGGGCCGCCGCCCCCACGCCTTGGCGACGGTGACCGGGTCAGCGATACGCGCGCTGGAGCTTCGCCCGGCAAGGGCTTCCAGGAAGCTGTTGCGGCAGTAGAGTTCCGGCTGACCGGTCCAGCGGTTGCGCCAGTCGCTGCTCGTGCAGTCCCAGCGCAGGCCGGAGCCGACGCCAACGCCATACTTACCGTCGACGATCCGGTAGAACTGGACGACCCCCCACTGGTCGGCGCCGGGCCGCAGGCTCCGGCTGATGACTGCCGGAACGGTCGTCCGCTGGTTGTTGACCCCGGTCATGGTGTGGCAGTCGAGTGCCTCGTTGTGGCATTGGCCGCCATTGACCGAGAGCGTTGTCATCCAGTGGGGTGGCTGGGTCACTTCGGCACGGGAGTTGATGCCGTCACCATAGATGCGCCCGAATGCGAAGTAGCGGTTGACGATCGCCTGGACGAATCCGTTGCGCTTGTTGTCCGGGTAGGCGAACGCACCCCACGCGCGGGCGTGCCCGTGCGACCGGAAGGTCGCTAGCGTGTCGCGGGTCTCGGCGAGCACCTCGGCCTCGGTGTCGAGGGTCGTCAGGTCGGGGTAGGTTTTGCTCTGCGAGATCACCGACCAGCCGTAGCGGTCGCGCAGCCGGGCCAGGTCGGCCCAGGAGGACTCCAGGACGTAGTTGCGGGTGCACTGGCGCGTCGTCTCGTTGGCACGCGAGGTGACCACACCACCGACACCGAACAACCCACGCGCCAACAGGTCCTTGGCATTCTGCTCCAGTGTGCGGGCGTTCGCTGGTCGTCTGCTGCACCCCTCCCCGCCCGCGGCCTGCCAGCCCGCGCGGCCCCACATTATCGTGATGTAGCCAGGCCCGGGCGGATTGCTGCTCGCCGTGACGCCGAAGTCCACCGACATCCGCGGGCCTTTGGGGGTCTCGGCGTCGGAGGCATAGGTGGCCGCCCTCATCGTCGCAGTCGGCAGGTTGGTGGCGGTCAGCGCGAAGCTGCCGGTGCGGCCGCCAGTGCTCGAATCGGGGGTGAGCGCCGCCTTCAACGCGGTCCACCCGGTGGCGAAGGTCCCCGCGGTCGCGCTGGTCAGGTAGTCGCGGCAGCGCTGCTGCGCATCGGTGCGGCACAGGACGACCGACACCCGGGTGACCGGCTGGTCGGAGGAATAGCTCCCGGTGACCCGGACCGTGCCGTCGCGCAGCTGCGCCCCGGCCGTGGGAGTGCGTACGTGCACGGTGGGCTCGGTGGCCGTGGGCCCGGCGCCGGCGCTTGCTGCCCCGGCCGCGAGGGGAACCACGAGGGCCGCAGGCAGCGTGAGGGCGGCACGCCCGCGCGCGCGGCGGGGGCTGGTGGGGGTCGGCATACTCGCTCCCTGCTGTGGTGGGCCGAATGCGCGGGCGGCGATCAGGCCAGGCCGAGTTCGCGGGCTTCCTCCCACAGCTCGTCGCGGACCTGGGGGTGGGCGGCGTCGCGGATGAGGTGGCGCGCCTGGGCCTGCTGGGTGTATCCCCACAGTTCGGCGACGCCCTGCTCGGTGACGACGGCGGACTGTTGGAAGGAGGTGACCGGCTCATCGACGAGCGGGACGATCGAGGAGACGTTTGCCTTGGGATGCCACGAGCGCAACGCCATGAATGCCTGTCCGCCCGGGGAGTGCAGGGCGCCGACGATGAAGTCGGTTTGCCCGCCGAAGCCGGAATAGATGCGGGCATTGATCCGGGAGGCGTTGGCCTGGCCGAAGAGGTCGATCTCGAGGGCGGTGTTGATCGAGGTCATATGGCGCTGCAGCGAGATCAGTGCCGGGTCGTTGGTGCGCTCGGTGCGCATCATCCGCACCCGCGGGTTGCCGTCGACCCAGTCGTAGAGCTCGCGGGTGCCCATCATGAAGCTGCTGGTGAACGGGTGGTCGGGGTCCATGGCGCCGCCGCGCTCGAGGGCGAGGACACCGTCGGAGAAGGTCTCGGTCCACAGGCGCAGGCCCTGGTGGCCGAACAGCTGACCGAGGGTGGCGTCGGGGATGGCGCCGATCCCGGCCTGCAGGGTGGCGCCCTGGGGGACGCGGGCGGCGACTTGTTCGCCGATGCGCTGGCTGTCGGCGTCGGGGACGGCGGGGGCGTGCTCGGGCAACGGGGTGGAGACCTCGATGGCGAGGTCGACATAGTCGACGGGCAGCTGCGCGTCGCCGAAGGTGTAGGGCATCTGGTCGTTGATGACGGCGATGATTCGCCCGGAGCGGGCGCGGCAGGCCTCGATGGCCGCGGGCAGGATGTTGCATTCGATGCCGAGGCTGATCTGCCCGTCGCGGGGCGGGGCGGCGTGCACGACGACCGCGTCGGGTGGCAGCGGCCCCTTGAACAGGGAAGGGACGAGCGAGAGCCGGGCGGGGATATAGGCCAGCCCGGGATGTTTGCGCATCCCGCTGCCGACGAAGCAGGTCTCGGTGGTCACGCCCTCGCGCACCGGCGCCGCGGCGGGGCCGGCGTTGAGCGCGTGGATGATGTAGCTCTCCAGGGCCTGGTCGATGATCGGGATCGCGTCGGTCGGGATCGCGGCGTTGCCGCTGACCACGATGCGCGGGTTGTCCGGTAGGGAAGTCAGGGCGTTCTTGAGTCCGTCGGTCGACAGCGTCCGCATGGCCCCTAGTCTGCCAACAACCTGCCGCCGCCTGCACGGGCCTGGTCACCTGGCGGTCAGCGGGCGGGTCGGCTGTGGACGGACACGCCCGAGAGAACTTTTGTCCACAGCTGTGTATGAGCGTTTGCGCAGGTCAACGCCCTATGCAAGCGGTTACATCGGAGTTTCCACAGCGATTTCCCCCAGGTGTGCACAACGTCTGTCGGCGTGTTCCACAAGGTGTCCACACGGCATACACACGGGGTCCTTGGAGTGTCGCCGCGGGGTGAATTAGCGTGTGCCAGCTCCCCCGAATCCCTGCCGCCAAGCCGGGCTGTCGGTGGGGCCTGCGATCCTCGCACCAGCGAGTGACCAGCAATCTAGGAGGCAAGCGGCAGGTGTCCATCGCCCAGCTCAACGTCGGTGCCTATGGCTCCCCGGACGGCCCCGACATCGACCGGCTGCCGCCGCAGGATGTTTATGCCGAGCAGTCGGTTCTCGGCGGGATGCTGTTGTCCAAGGATGCGATTGCCGAGGCGGCCGAGCGGCTGAAGGCGAGCGATTTCTATCGGCCGGCGCACGAGCTGATCTTTGGCGCGATGATCGACCTGTTCGCCCGCGGCGAGCCGGTCGATGCGATCACCGTCGCCGACGAGATGACCAAGCGAGGCTCGTTGCAGCGGGTCGGCGGCCCGGCCTATCTGCACGATCTGGTCCAGCAGGTGCCGACCGCGGCCAATGTCGGCTATTACGCCCAGATCGTCGCCGAGCGGGCGGTGCTGCGCCAGCTGGTCGAGGCCGGCACCCGGATCGTGCAGCTGGGCTATGGCCAGGGCGAGGGCGATGTCGACGACATCGTCAATCGGGCCCAGGCCGAGATCTACCAGGTCGGCGAGAAGCGCGGCAGCGAGGACTACATCCCGCTCGCGCTGACCCTCGAAGAGACGCTCACCGAGATCGAGGTGGCCTCGGGCCGCAGCGACGAGTTCACCGGCGTCCCCACCGGCTTTGCCGAGCTCGACGAGCTGTTGCACGGCCTGCATAAGGGGCAGATGATCGTCGTCGCCGCCAGACCGGCTGTCGGGAAGTCGACCTTCGGCATGGACGTGGCCCGGTGCGCCGCGATCAAGCACAAGATGCCCACGGCGATCTTCAGCTTGGAAATGAGTCGCACCGAGATCTCGATGCGGGTGATCGCGGCCGAGGGCTCGATCCCGTTGCAGGAGTTGCGCAAGGGCACGCTCGGTGACGCGGGGTGGACCAAGATCGCCAAGGTGGTCGGCCGGATCTCCGACTCGCCGCTCTACATTGACGATTCGCCGAATATGTCGCTGATGGAGATCCGCGCCAAGTGCCGCCGGATCAAGCAGCAGCACAACCTCCAGCTCGTGGTCATCGACTACCTGCAGCTGATGAGTTCGGGCAAGAAGGTCGAGTCGCGCCAGCAAGAGGTCTCCGAGTTCTCCCGGGCGCTGAAGCTGCTCGCCAAGGAGTTGGAGGTTCCGGTGATCGCGATCTCCCAGCTCAACCGCGGCCCCGAGCAGCGCACCGATAAGCGCCCCCAGATGTCCGATCTTCGTGAAAGCGGTTCGATCGAGCAGGATGCCGACGTCGTGATTCTGCTCCACAAGGATCGCGAGCGCGAAGGCGAGGCCGACGTGCTCGTCGTCAAGCACCGCAACGGCCCCACCAAGGACATCGTCCTGGGCTTCCAGGGCCACTACGCCCGCTTCGCCAATATGGCCGCCAACTTCTAAGGAATTGTTGTCGAGATGCAGCCAAAACTGGAGTAGCTGCCGTTCCATGCAGTATTAACGGGACGTTATGCGTCCCGGGCGTTTTGCTTGGCGCACTTATGGGTGGTTCGAGTTGTCCGGCTTGGCTGACAGCCGGCTGACAGCCTGCGCGTATCGCGCGGCGTGTTGAAGTGTGGATGCGCGGATCGTGTACCATACTGAAGTCGAACCCCCCTCAAGGTTCGCTGGATTCAAGCTCAGGAGGTACACATGGGTCCGCTCTCGCCAACCGACGCGCTCGGCCCCCACGCTGGCCCTGTTCGCGAGCTGCTGGCAAGGGTGGTGCGTGATCGACACGACCGAGCCGCTGACGCGCACCAGGTGTCCGAGTCGCGATACGCAAGCGGATTCGGTACCCAGTGGCGGGACCTCCTCGATGACACGCGCGATGCGCTCACGGAGCGCGGCTTCCAATCCCACAAACTCGTTCCTGGCGGCTACGCCTTGCCTGTCGTCAACGACTCCCTGATCTACGTCTGGCGCGTCCCGAACAGCCCTGGCGCGATTTCCTCCTTCGCATCTAGCCCCACGCGGCAGAGCGGCTTCTCCGCACTGCCGCCTGACCCCATGCTCTTTGAGCCGGAACTCACTCATGGCCTGGGGTCGGACGACGAGGTTGACGCTGAGACGGAGTTTGAGCGAGTCCTACGGACCTCGATCGGCGGCGCGATGCCGTTGGTGCTCGTCCTTGT
Source organism: Nostocoides sp. (assembly GCF_037045025.1). Taxonomy (GTDB): domain Bacteria; phylum Actinomycetota; class Actinomycetes; order Actinomycetales; family Dermatophilaceae; genus Nostocoides_A. The sequence goes on from NZ_JBAOHM010000005.1 coordinate 294,825, forward strand.
CGAGTCGTCGCCTCGGCAACTGCACTCGATCGATTGGGCCATCGCGGTGATGGACGCTGCAGGCAAAGTTGCGTTGCTTGGGAGAGAGTCGATCTGGGTAGCGGAGACGATTGGTGACGGCACCAATGCAGAGGTCGACGCTTTCGACAGCGGGATTCCGCCCGGACCCCGAATCGAGCCGCGCGAGGAGGAGGGATCGGGGCCCGATGCGTGAGGACCTCCCCAGCTTGTTCGAGGTCGCTAGCGCCGGAACGGGTCGCTTCGAGCCTGCCCGGCTAACGCAGGCCCGTGTCCGCGTCGGAATGAGTAAGACCGACCTCGCAAGTATGGTCGACGTTTCGCCCGCAGCGATTGGGCAGTACGAAGCCGGTATCAACGCGCCAAGAGAGGAAGTCCTGGGGCGGATCGCCAAGGCCCTCGATGCGCGAACGGACTTCTTCAACGTCGGGCGACCGCTCGCACGCCTTGACACAGTCAACGCTCATTTCCGCAGCCTGCGAGCGGCACGGGTAGCCGACCGCAACAAGGCACTGGCAACTGCCACCTTGGTATGGGAGCTGACCTTCGTTCTGGAGCGATTCATCAGACTCCCCGCAGCTGATCTGCCGGCGCTGCCCGTCGGGACTACACCGGTCCTTGCGGCTGCAGAGTTGCGAAGTCACTGGGGTCTACCTGACGGCCCTGTAAAGCACCTTGCTGCTACTGCCGAGTCCCATGGCATTGTGCTCGCGATCCGTCCGTTGCGAGAGATCGAAGACGTCGATGCCTTCTCAGTCGTCATCCTCGAGCGTCCAATTGTCGTCACGACGCCTCGCCGGACCGAGAATGTCTTCAAACACCGGTTCTCCTTGGCGCACGAGATCGGGCATCTGCTCCTCCATGGCGATGCCGGCGAGCCGACCGCAGCGATTGAGAAGGAAGCCGACGAGTTCGCCGCCGCGTTCCTCACGCCTGCTTCGGCGATGGACGCGGTGCTCCCGCAACGTCTCGACCTCGCCGCACTCGACCGACTCGCCAGGCTGTGGGGTGTGGCGCCGACTTCCTTGGTCCGTCGAATGGTCGAGCGCGGCCGCACGACTGAGTCGTCGGCGCGCCGGGCTTATCAACGCTTGGCGACCGCCTACGACAGTTCGGCGGATCCAACCAGCGCATATCCTGGCGAGCTGCCGACACTGCTGAGGAAGGCGGCCCAGCTGGCTGAAGGCCAAGGAGCGGGGGTGCACGTGCTCGCTGAGGCCTTGAAGTTGAGCCCGGCGCAGGTTCGAGATCTGCTGGGTCAACCCGATGAGCGCCCTCTCCTTCGCATCGTGGGTGACGACTAGCTGTTGCGTTCTTAACCAGGTCAGGTCGAGGCACCCAAGCGAACGACGCCTCGAAGCGCAGCGAAGTGGTCGAGGTAAGTTCTGAACTGAGCCAGCGTCGCGAGCGTGTAGAGGCCATCTATTTCGCCCGTGTCCCAGAGGTCCCAGATGCGCTTCAGATCAGCCATTCGCCCCTTCCAACCGATGCCGTCGACCACAGCCAGAGCCACTTGGCCCCCGGTCCTGGCGTCCGCCATCTCCTCGATCTCCCGCACCGCGTCGGACAACTTCGAGCCTGTCGAGTCGAAGCCCTTCGCTGCCACCGCAATCACGCAATCGCGACCGGTCGCTGGCACAGCGAGGTCGGCAGGAGCAGTTCGCCCGTTCCGCCCTACGAACCGCGCACGCGGGACATATGGGGCTCTTCCCAAACGAGAGTGTGGGGGGTGGCGCGTCGCTGCCGGGTTGAGGGTCGAGGTCTTCCGATGATGGAAGCTCTGACACTTCCCATCTGGAAGACCTCGACATGGCTGACGTTACCTTCACCTGCCCCGACCTGGACACCTTCACCGGTGTTGATGATCTCGGTCTGGTCATCACGGGGCAGCGGCTTGAGACCGGTCGTGCGGTGCTGGCCTGCCGGGTCCTCGAGCCCGATCCGTGGTGTCGGCGCTGCGGGAGCGAAGGCCGGGTGCGGGACACGGTGGTGCGCCGGCTGGCGCATGTCCCGTTCGGGTGGCGGCCAACAGTTTTGGAGATCACGGTCCGCCGCTACCGCTGCGGGGCGTGTGGGAAGGTGTGGCGCCAGGACACCAGCCGAGCAGCCGAGCCGCGCGCGAAGCTGTCCCGGGCCGCGCTGGCCTGGGCGTTGGAGGCGTTGGTCCTCTACCACCTGACGGTCGCCCGGGTCGCCGAGGCGTTGGCGGTGGCCTGGGACACCGCGAACGACGCGGTTCTGGCTGAAGGACGCCGGGTGTTGATCGATGACCCGGACCGGTTCAATGGTGTGGCCGTTGTGGGCGTGGACGAGCACTGTTGGCGGCACACCCGCAAGGGCGAGAAGTACGTCACCGTGATCATCGATCTGACGCCGGTGCGGGACAAGACGGGCCCGGCCCGGCTGCTGGATATGGTCGAGGGCCGCTCCTCAGCGGTGTTCGCGACCTGGCTCGCGGAGCGGGACCCGGCCTGGCGGGAGAGGATCGAGGTCGTCGCGATGGATGGCTTCACCGGGTACAAATCCGCGGCCGCCCAAGAACTCCCGTCCGCCACCGCGGTGATGGATCCGTTTCACGTGGTCCGCTTGGGCGGCGACGCTCTCGATCAGACACGCCGCCGGGTCCAGCAGGCCACGACCGGCCACCGCGGCCGCAAAGGCGATCCGCTGTATGCCGCGCGGCGGACCCTGCACACCGGCGCCGATCTGCTCACCGACCGCCAACGCGCCCGCATCGAGGCGTTGTTTGCCGTTGAGGACCATGTCGAGGTCGAAGCGACCTGGGGCATCTACCAGCGAATGATCGGCGCCTACCGCGATCCCGACCGTGCCGCCGCCAAGGCCCGGATGCAGGCTGTCATCGACTCCATCAGCGCCGGCGTCCCGGCCGCGCTCACCGAGATCATCACCTTGGGCCGGACCCTGAAGAAGCGCGCCGCGGACATCCTGGCCTACTTCGACCGGCCCGGCACCTCAAACGGCCCCACCGAGGCCTTGAACGGCCGGCTCGAACACCTGCGCGGCTCCGCCCTCGGGTTCCGGAACCTGACCAACTACATTGCCCGCAGTCTGCTCGAAGCCGGCGGATTCAGACCCCAACTACACTCTCGTTTGGGATGAGCCTTGCCGGCCGTGCCTGTGTTCCCCGCGCCACCACTGCCCTGGTCGAACGGCAGGAAGACCGTCGCCTCCCGAGCCAGCCGCGTCGTCATCGCCACCCGGTGCGGATCGACCGCGAAGTGCACCAACGATCGAGCCCGGAAGATCAGATCGTTGGGATTCCGATCCGTCCGGTACTGCGCCATCGCGTGTTCGACGGTCTGATGGGTCAGCGGATTCTTCAGCTCCGCCGTCGCCACCGGGATTCCGTTGACCACGAGCGTCATGTCGAGCGAGTCCGCCGGGTTCAACTCCGAGTGGTGCAGCTGCCGCACGACACAGAGCCGGTTCGCGGCATATCGCCTCGTCTGCTCCTCATTGAGTCCACTCGCCGGCTTGAAGAAGCACAGGCGCACGCTCACGCCGGAATCCTTCACCGGGGACCGCAGCACGCTGATCGTGCCGCGATGATCGAGCGCGTCGACAACGACCTTGAGGAACTTCTCCCGCGCCGTCGCCTCGCCCCCATGACGCGTGACCAACTGCTCCCACGCCTTCGGCTGCGACTCCTTGACGAAGTCGATGACCTCGTCGCCGAAAACCCCGGCCTTCCGGTCGTATGCCGCGGGCGCCAGTGTGTGCCAACCGTGCCCGAGCAGGTGGGCCTCGATGTTTGCCTCGAACGCCGACTCGTGGGTGATGCTCATTACGTGCTCCCTCGCGGTCCGGTGCCGGGTGTCAATGTGCGTGAGGTGGCGGCATCGACCAGCGTTGCGGCGGCCCGCAGGGCGCGGATCCGATCGCTGTCGCTGATGAAGGTCGAGCCGTAGTGCGCGCCGGGCTTGAGACGGATCAACTTGCTCAGTTCAGCCCCGAGCTTCTTGTCCGTTCGGGCGAGCACGCGGGCGGCTTCGGCGTGGTCCTCACCGGCATACCTGCTGCCGGTCGCGGCCACGCAGATCGCGTCGGAAGCGGCGATGCCGGCGAGCACGGCGACACCCACGACGACGTTGTTGGCGCCGGGGCCCTCCTCGGTGGCGGCCAGGTCCGCCACCTCGAGATAACGAGCAGCAATGATCCGCCGGTTGCGTGCGTCGGCCGGGGTGCCGCGGCGCAGTCGCTCTGGGCTCATCGGCGTCTCCGGGCCTTCGGTGCGGGTTCGCGCAGGAGCGTCGTCAACGACGGGCCGGCCAGCCGGATCGCGTCATCACGCCAGGATTCGAAGAGCGGCTCGCGCGCCGCCTGCGCCCTGCGGAGATCATCCACGGTCGTGTCGAGCCAGGACAGGTCGTTGCCCGTCCAGGCGTGGACGCGCTCCTCGAGATCAGCGAGCTGAGCATCCCAGGACTGTTGCCGCTGCGGGCTCGACAGGTCCGGGCGGACCACGAGGACATCGATGTCCGACGTCGTGCCCGCCTCGCCTCGCGCGACGGAACCATAGAGTGCGGCATGCAGCGGACGGATGCCCCACGAACTGATGGCCTCGCTCAGACGATTTCGAAGCTCATCCCCGGCGCCCACCATGGTCAGGACAGACCTGGCCAGCAGGTGCTCCCGATTGAGCCGGAACAGCTTGGCCCGCCCCGCCGGCTCTACGGTGACCAACCCCTGAGCGACAAGGCGGTTCAGCGCGCGCAGCGTCGACGGGTGCGTGTCTTCGCCCGCCAGTTCAGCCACCCGGCGCCCGGTGAGTGGCGTCTCGGTGTGGGCAAGGACGGTCAACGCACCAGCGTCAGCCTCGGGCAGCAGAGAGGCCAAGGGCGAGGACAGGTTCACCCCCCAAGTATGGATCACAAGTGATCCAAATGGAACATAATTGATCCATGGACGTGACACCGTCGATGTGTCAACCGACTTGACGTGTCGAGGGGACATGTTGGGAATCGGCGCGATTCTTCACACGTGGAGCTGCCGGGGGCCGGGTTTCAGCCAGGTATGCCGCTGCCTGCGGTCGTCACGTCGAGCTCACCCGTCACCGCAGCCGTGATCAACGACTGCTTGTATTCCCGCAACAGAGACATCGAGGTCGTGATCGCCTGATGACGGGAGAGGCCGTCTGACGCCAACGCGTCACATTCTGCTGCGACGGCAGCCTGGTCTTCGGGCGAAAGGTACGGGATCACCAGCGCCTTGATTCGCGCGACGTTGATACGTGTGAACGTCGAGCCCACCCGAGCGGAATCCAACTGCGGCGTGGTGAGGTAGTTGAGGCAGTACGCCAAGTAAAGCTGGTCGTCCTCGTCTGACCCGGATCCGCGAGTAGCTTGCGTGTGGGTTGGGCGGCCAGTGAACGGCGGATAGATTTTGTGTTGTGGCAGTGTGTTTTTGGGTGCGGGCAGCGCGGATGGCCCGGTGGCGCTCGGGTGGGCGGGTCTTCGGGGTCCTGGGTCGTCGGGACAGGGGATTCGGCGGGTTAGGCCGCGGTGGGTAAGGCCCGGATCCGGGCCAGGACGGTGGGCAGGAGCTGGCGGTCCGGGCGGCAGCCGCAGGATCAGCTGGCGGCCGTGGCGGACTATGCGGGCTGGGACGCAGAGCAGTTCGTGGCGTAGGCGGGCGCCGTGGGCGCGGTGACGGCTGGTCGATCCCGGTCAGGGCTTGCAGCAGAACGGAGATGTTCCCGGCGAGCAGGGCAGCCCACATCCACACCGTGTTGATGGCGTGGTCGCCCGAGGGCAGATGCCGCAGCGCGGCCCCGAGCTTGGCTTCCCGGATCCGGTCCTCAATGTCGGTGCGGCGGCGGAACCAGGACTCGACCTGCGTGATCGAGGCAACCGGTGCGGCCGCCTCACCCGGCTCCGCCGGCTCCGCCGGCTCGGCCGGCTCCGCCGGCTCGGCCGGCTCGGCCGGCTCGGTGGGGTTGGCCGGGTGGTCGTTGGCGGGGATATTGGTGACGATGAAGGAGACCGCGTGGGCGTGGGTGGCCGCGCCCTCCAACGCGCGAGGGTGAGTTGGTTCTTCTCGATGGTGCGCCGGCGCCGTGAGCGGGGGTCGTCGGAGATGTCCTCGGCCTCGATGCGGACCCGGCGCACGATGGTGTACGTGTGCGGCGGCCACCCCTGCGGGGCGTAGTCGACCGCGGCGACCTGCGCGCCGGGCATCCCCTCCGCCGCACCCCAGGCGTCCTCGGGGATGGCGGCGTAGGCGCGCCACATCGCGGTGTTCCGTTTCGCGGCGATGGCGAAGTCACACCCGGCCGCCACCGCGGCGTGGGCCAGGTCGGCGGTGAAGTAGCCGGCATCCGCGCGCACCCGCAACCGATCCCAGTCGGCCGCGGCCGAGCGGATGTCCTCGGGGATCCCGGCCAGGACCCGGCGCAACAGGTCAGCGGCCCGGGGCCTCACATCCTCATTCCCCGCGAGCAACTCCGCGGCCAGGGTCAACCCGGCCTCGGCCCAGGTCCCCAGATGCGGACGGCCCGCGCGCTGACCGTGATAGTTGTAGGCCACGCCCTGCTTCGTCGGCCCGTACACCTCCACATCGGTGGAATCCAAGTCCACCGTCACCGCCGCCGCCAACACCGCCCGGCGGGACGCCGGCAACAACCCGACCGCATGACCGGTCAGGTCCGCGACCGCACCCTCCAGACCGGCCAGCTGCGCCGGCCCGAACCGGCGGGCCAACCCCGCCGCCGTGGTCGAGGCCAACACCGGCACCGCCGACAACGCAGCACCCGGCCACATCCTGGCGCTGCCGGTCCAACGCGGCCAGCACATCCCCGCCGAGCAACTGGCACTGCGCCAGCGACACCAGCACCTGCCCGCCCGTCGCGCCCCGCTCCCGCTCCTTGATCGCACCGATCCCCCGGTCCAGGCGCCCGACCAGATCCAGTTTCTCGATGAACTCCGCGAGCGCTGCCACCCCCGAGGTCCCGGTCAACGACGGATCCGGCGCGCCGATCCGCACCCGCTTCCGCACCCGGCCACGACCACGTACTCTCTTCATCGACAAGGTGCTTCTCCTCGCTGGCCAATCGAAGGCTTCGTAACCCCGATTCTCCCAGTAGGACAAGCACCTTCGTCACATCACACGCCGATCACCCCACCACTACTCGCGGATCCGGGTCTGAAGTAATCCGACAGACATCCTGGCCCATGGTGAACGGCTCAGAGTTGTCGACGTAGGACGCGGTGCCCGCCGACGCGTTGCGGCTGTATACAAGGTCCCCCTGCCGGCATCGGCGGAGATCATCGGCCAGATCCAAGAAGTCCTCGTAGCCGACAAATCGTGTGGCGCGTCCAAGTTCCAGTCGGCCCGGCGAGATGTCGCCCGGGCTAATGACGGGGTAGCCCGATTCTTGGTAACTAGGCGTTCGGTGCTTGCAGTCAATGACCCGTCCAGCGTGACGCCAGTCGTACCAGCTGACGTGTGCCATCCGTCAGAAACCAAGGGTCAGCACTGATCTGTTCGAGGTTTGGTTGCAGCAAACGATCCATGATTTGCCGGCGGGTGACATCAGCCATCAGCACGGCCTGTTGGCGGCGGGCGGTGATGATCTGGTCGATTCGGGCGACGCGGTCGTCGAGGAAGTCCGCGATCCGCCGCTGTGACTCTCGGCCAGCCATCGGCACAGGTGCGGACCTGAGTCCCGCCGTGGTCAGCCCGTATCTCGAGATCCCGGACGCGTGGTTGCTGAAGTGGTCGAGGACTGGTCGACTCCGCAGAGCCCACGTGAGATATCGAGGATGAGTTAAAGGTAACGGGCGGGCTATCGCCAGGTGGTAGCCGCACACGAAGTCGTCGGCGGACCTATCGACAAAGGCGCAAATCCCGATGTCTGTCGGGTCCTCCGAATCTTTCGTCAGGATGGAATCGCCGACTTCTAGTCGGAACCGTGAGACTTCGTCGGATGTTGCGGTAGCGCGCATGAGGTCCGGGCCGGGTCCGACCCTGTCGTTCTTATAGACATCGGTGTAGTTGCACAGCTGCACAGGTAGTTCGCCGGCGTGCGTGTGCTTGTCGACGCTGCTGGTCCGCACCTCGGCGACGTGCCGCAGGGGCATTGTCCTCATAGGCCGAGTCCGTTAATCCACTGCTGGATCTGGGCCTCGAGGTCCTTGATCTCTTGGGCGATCTCCTCGACGGGCCGCGGTGGCGTGTAGACGTAGAACTGGCGGGTGAAGGGGATCTCGAAGCCAACCTTGGTCTTCGTGTGGTCGATCCACGCATCCGGCACGTAGGGCCGAATCTCGTTATCCAAGTGCGCTTCTGCCGTCTCGATGAGTGCCCGTTCACGCGCGGTCTCATCCAGCGCGAGCCAGCCGGCGGGCAGGGGCACGTTCTCCTGGTCGCGCAGGTCGGGGTCGGGCTCGACCTTCCCACCGCGTCCTTTGACGATCGGCGCTTCGGAGTCGGCGACGGCGCACGCCTTCGCGAACGTCCTCTTCTGCGCCGTGGACAGCTCGGGCACCTCGGACAGCAGCGCCTTCTCGGTCTCGAACCGCTGACCGACCAAGGCGGCATACGCGGCATACGGCTCATCAGCGACGACCTCGGCGGTGACTTCCCATCGGCGGCGCATCGGCCGCTCGACCGTGATCCGCTGGAAGCCGAAGGTCTCATTGGTGAGCACCTTGACGCGGGCGTCCGCGGCGTACTCATCGCGCGCTCCGCCGTATAGCTGTGCGATCTCGTCGATCGCGGCAGGGGTGAGTTCTTTGCGCTTGTCGCCCAACGACTTCCGCATCTTCGTGCCGTGCTCGCGGGCATCGATGAGTTTGACGGTGCCGCGGTCCTCGGTCGCCTTGTCGTTGGTGAGGATCCAGACGTACGTGGAGATGCCGGTGTTGTAGAACATCTGGTCCGGCAGGGCGACGATCCCTTCGAGCCAGTCGTTCTCGAGGATCCAGCCGCGGATCTCCGACTCCCCGGACCCTGCCTGCCCGGAGAACAGCGGCGACCCGGACAGGACGATCCCGACCCGGGACCCGGTCGGCTTCATGTGCGACAGCATGTGCTGCAGGAAGAGGAACGAGCCGTCCGATACCCGCGGCAGGCCGGCGCCGAAGCGGCGTGGAAGCCCTGCTTGGCGTGCTCGTCCTTGATGGGCGCGGCATACGCCTTCCAGTCCACGCCGTAGGGCGGGTTCGCGAGGATGTAGTCGAACTTCTCGGTCGGGAAGGCGTCGGCGGTGAGGCTGTTGCCGTTGCGCATCCGCTCCGGGGCGGTGTCCTGCATCATCAGGTCGGACTGAGCGATGGCCCACGTCTCGTCGTTGAGTTCCTAGCCGAAGACGTTGACGATCGCGGCCGGGTTGAGGTCCTTGATGTGGTGCAGCGCTGTCATCAGCATCCCGCCAGTGCCGGCTGCCGGATCGTAGACCGTGCGCACCGGCTTGGGGTTCTCGGTCAGCTCCTTGGCGGTCTCGCCGGAGACGAGCAGGTTGACCATGAGGCTGATGACCTCGCGTGGCGTGTAGTGCTCACCGGCGGTCTCGTTGCTCATCTCGGAGAACTTCCGCAGCAGCTCCTCGAAGATGTAGCCCATCGCCTCGTTGCTGACCACAGTCGGGCGCAGGTCGAGGTCGGCGAAGTCCGCGACGACGGCATACAGGATCCCGGCCCGGTCGAGGCGCTCGAGCTTTGGGGTCGAAGTCGTAGGCCTCCATCACGGCATACGCCTCAGGGGAGAGCTTTCGGATGTAGGTGCGCAGGTTGTCCGCGAGGTTCTTGTCGTCCCCCAGCAGGCTGGCGAACGTCAGCGGCGAGGTGTTGTAGAACCGGTGGCCGGCCTTCTTCTTCAGCAGCGCGGCCTGACCCTCGCCGATGTCCTTCATCCCGGCCGCCGCCTCGAGGACCGCCTGTTTCGTCGGGGCGAGCACGGCGTCCATCCGGCGCAGGACGAGTAGCGGCAGCATGACCGAGCCGTACTCGTGCTGTTTGAAGGTGCCGCGCAACTTGTCCGCGACCTTCACACGAAGGCGACCTTGTCCTGGAACCCGACGGGAGTCATGACGCATCCTTCTTCCGGCTGCGCGGTTCGGGAACATCCAGTCTGGGCATGGCTCGCTTCATGAAGAGGTCGAAGTGTGGCACCGTGAACGCGGCATAACCGTGCTCTGGCGTGTAGAGCAACCCCATGTTGATCAGTTCTGCGCGCACAGGGGCGACTTGCGGTGACGTGCGGCCAAGGAGAGCCGCCACATCCGCGGCCTTCTGCGGGCCCGGGCCGAGCTCGGCCATCGCGCGCAGGTACGCGCGCTGGAGTTCGGTCGCTCGATCGAGCCGGACCCGGAAGAACGACGAGTCGAGCTTCGACTCGTAGACGGGAATGGTGTCCTCAATGTCCTCGCGCGTGATGGTGGGTCCGGCCGCCAGACCCCACGCGGCATACCCGAGCTCCTGAATAAAGTATGGGTAGCCACCGGTGATCGCGACGGCGCGATCGAGCGCCTCATCGGAGTAAGCCGCTCCCTCCGCCTTCGCGGGCTCCGCGAGCGCTGCCCGTGCATCGTGGTCGTCCAGGTCGCCGATGCTCGGGAACTTGAACAGCCGTTCGGCATACGACTTGGCATCCCCGGCGAGCTCGGCAATCTGGGGAAGGCCGGCCCCGACGAGGGTGACTGGCAGTTTTCGTTGGACCAGCTTGTGGAGCGCCTGGATCACCGACTCCAGCTGACGCGAGGAGAGGAACTGGATCTCGTCGAACAGAAGCACCACCCCGCGGCAGTCAGCCTTAGCTGCTTCGCCGATCGCCACGAGCACGTCGGTGAGGTCAAGGCCCAGGTCCCCGTGGTCGGCCAGGCCCTCGGCCGCCTCGACGTCGATGCCCGCGCTGACGCCACCCACAGGATCAAGGTGGATGGCAAATGCCTTGAGGACGGCAGCGGCGTGGCGCATCCGTTCGTTCCACTTCGCCTTGGGCGACAGCTGGAAGAGGGCCGTCCGCAGTCGGGCCGAGATGTCACGTCGGAACTGGTCATCGTCGTGCTTGGAGACCTCGAGCTCGATGACGGCCCAGCCCGACTCAAGAGCCTTGGTTCGAAATCGGCCGAGCAAGACCGTCTTGCCGACGCCGCGCAGGCCGCTCACGATCATCGACTGCTCGGTCATCCCCCGGTCGATGCGCCGCAGGAGAAGCTCGAAGCTCGCCAGCTGGTCATCGCGGCCGATGAGCGCTTGAGGCTCAGCGCCCGCGTTCGGCGTGTAGGGGTTGGTGACCGGGTCCACACCCGCATCTTAGTGGCTTTATGATGGCTTATCTGGGATGGCAAAAATGATCTAACGTCGATAAGACCCACAGTCACCAGCCTGGCCGAGGCCACCGAGCACGTCGCAGGACCTCACTCTTGGGGAGGTTCTTGACCTGCCGGGGCTCGAGGACATCCACGACCTCACCCTCGGCGACGGTCCCTCCGCCGGATCGTCGACCTGCGTGAGGCCGCGGCCGAGACCTGCGATGTGCCCCCGGACACCTGTCCTCCTCGAGCGCCGGCTGGGGGTGACCGGCGTCATCGTCTACGGACGGCATGCCTGCGGCGACCCGGCGATCGAGTGCGAACCTTCGCGCCGTCCAGTGGGGTCCCCGAGGATCCGGTGTGCGGCAGCGGAAACCGGCAGCGTCGCGGTCTACCGTCGCGACCTCGGCCAGGTCGCACCCGGCACGAGTTGTCTCGTGGCACAGGGCAGCCGGGTCGGGCGCGAGGGGCGCATTGCGGTCACGATCAGTGACGACGGGTCGGTGTCGGTCGGTGGGTCGTGCGTCTCCAACCTCACCGGACGGCTAGACCGAAGTTACGGCTGGTTGACGTGGCGAACCCCCTGCTGGGCAGGGGGTTCGCTGGTTTGGGTGTTGGTGGTTCTGTCTACTTGCCGTTGATGGTTAGGGGGATGGGGGCGTTTAGGAGGGCGAAGGTGTGGCGTTGGGTGGGGGTGGGTTCGGCCAGGGTGGGCACGAGGGGTGTGGTGTGGTCGGTGCCGTAGCGCAGGTCGTTGCGGGTCAGGGTGGCGAGGTGTTTGAGCAGGGCCGGGAAGGACCGCACGGGCTGGTCGTGGTCGTCGGTGTGTCGGGAGGCTTTGCGGTCCGCGGCCGGGGAGCGGTGGGCGGGGGCGACCGGGTCGGCGGGTGTTGGCGGGTGTTCGTCGGTGTAGGTCAGGGGGGCTAGGGTGGCGCGTAGGTGCCAGGTCAGGTAGGCGGCGAGCATCACAATCAGGACGTGGGCGCGGACGCGGTCTTCGAGGCGGTGGTAGATCGGGCGCAGGTCGAGGTCGGTGGCTTTGATGCTGCGGAAGTCGCGTTCGACGTGGGCGAGGTTTTTGTAGGCCTGGACGATGCTGGCGGGGGTGAGGGTCTCGGCGGGCGTTGGGGTGCGTAGCACGTAGATGCCGTCGAGGGCGGCTTCGGCGGCGATCTGGCTGGTTTTGCGGGTGATCACCACGGTGGTGTCGGTGATGGTCAGGTCGAAGTGTTTGGCCATCCGGTATTTGTTGAGGAGTTTGCCGACCCGCAGGCCGATCGTGTCGGCGCCGGCTAGCCGGCCCTCGGCCACTGCTCGCTGGGTGGGGGCCAGGGCGGTTTCGGTGGCGGTGAGCAGGTCCTCGCGTTTGCGGGCGCGTTCGGTGGCCAGGAACGGGTTGCGGCAGGCGATCAGCCGTTCCCCGGGGTAGTCGGGGTGGCTGATTTCGGCCAGGTTGTGTTCATCGAACAGGGTTGGTTGAAGCGGGCCGCCCTCGGCGGCAAGGGTTTTGATCGCGGGGGCGCGGAGCGCGGTGATCCAGCCGAGGTCGGCTCGGGTGGCCGGGTCGGTGTTGGTGTGGCGGATCGCGGTGATCCGGGCGGTGGTGATCATGCCGCGGTCGCCGACCATGACCATCTCGGTGAGTTTGAAGGTGTCCCGCACCAGGGTGACGGCCTCGATGAACGCGGTGGGGTCGGCGGTGTTGCCGGGGAAGACCCGGATCGCGACCGGGCGACCGGCCGGGTCGGTCAGCAGCCCGTACTCGATCTGGGTGCGGTTCTTCTTCCCGTCGCGGGAGTAGCCGCGCCGGGCCAGTGGGCAGTGGCTGCCTTCCATCCACGAGGACGATAGGTCGAACAGCGCCATCCGGGCGGGGTTGGCGTCGGCGGCCAGGTGGCGCCGGGCCAGCTGCTTCTCGATCGCGTCCTGGCGCCCGAGTAGCCAGTCCATCGCCGCGTAGACCTCGTCGGTGGAGGCACCGGCCAGGTCGAGGTCGACGCCCAGGGTGGTGTCGGCCCACCAGGAGATGGTCGCCAGCTTCGAGCCGGGTGCCAGCACTCGGGCGATGATCAGCCCCATCGCCAGGTCCCGGGCCCGCCCGGGCGGCCCGAGTAGCCCGGGTAGGCCCAGGGCCCGGGCTTGGGCCCACACCGCGGCCACATGCCCGTGCGGCAGGGAGCGGGTGATGGTGGCGGCCTGGTCGGCCGGGATGAACGCCTGCCCGGCCAGGCGGGCCCGGATCACCTCGATCAGCTCGGCCGGCAGGTGGGAGAGGTTCGCGACCGTCTCGTTGCGTACCTTGCCGTTCTCCCGCCAGGAACGCCGCAACAGGTGGGTCTCGTAGTCCCGGGCCACCCCGTCCTTACCAACATAGTGACGACGGTGCGTGGTCACATGAACCGCTCCACCACGTTTCGCCATACCGCCAAAATATCACACCGTGCCGGATCGATCGATCCACTTTAGTGACGACACACCGAGGGGTTAGAAGCCGCATCACTGCAGGTCAAAACGGGGATCAGCCCTCAAACCACTCGCAACTTCGGGCTAGACCTGTGCGCGGCGGATCTCGTTGCCGGGGAGGGCGATGCGTGACCACAGGCGCGACGGGAGGGTATGCCGCGTGGTGACCACACGGCATACCGTCCCGCCGTCGGGTGGGGGACGCCGGCGCGCTCGTCAGGCCGGCTGCGCCTGGCCGCGGAAGGTCATCCGGTAGGCCTGAGGTGTCACGCCGACACTCTGACGGAAGTGCATCCGCATCGCCGCCCCGGTGCCGAAGCCTGCGTCGCCTGCGATCCGATCGACGGACCGGTCGGTGGTCTCGAGCAGTTCGCAGGCCCGCTGGACGCGCTGCTCGAGGAGCCACTGCATCGGGGAGATGCCGGTCTCCTCGCGGAAGCGTCGAGTGAAGGTGCGTCGGCTCACCGCACAGGCTCGGGCCAGCGCGTCGAGGGTGATCGGGCGGTCGAGGTTGGCCAGGGCCCAGATTCGGGCGCGGCTCACGACCGACATCGAATTGTCCGGGACCGGACGCTGGATGTACTGGGCCTGGCCGCCCTCGCGGTTCGGCGGGATGACCGTGCCGCGGGCCACGTCGTTGGCGACGGCCGCCCCGTGGTCGGCGCGGATCATGTGGATGCACAGGTCGAGACCGGAGGCGACCCCCGCCGAGGTGAGGATGCCGTCGGACTCGGTGAAGAGGACGTGCGGGTCGAGGTGCACCTCGGGGAAGAGTCGGGCGAAGTCGGGGGAGTTCTTCCGGTGGGTCGTCGCGGGGCGACCGTCGAGCAGCCCGGCGGCGGCGAGGACGAAGGCGCCGGTGCAGATAGAGGCGATGCGGGTGCCCGGCGGATCAGGCGAGCGCGGCCGACAGGGCGTCGCTGAGCCGACCCTGGGTCTCGGGCCGGTAGTCGTCCTCGGAGGCGGGGACGATGACCGTGACCGCCGTGGCCAGCACCTCCGGGCCGTGGCCGACCTCGAGGGTGAAGTCGGCCTGGGCGATCACCGGGCCGGGCGTGAGCGTCGCGGTGAGCACCTCATACAGCGGCTCGCCCGCCGTCGAGCGCGCCTCCCCTGATCCTCGACATCGAGACGGTCGACGACCACCTCGACGCCGCCCGCGCCGCGGTCCGGGTCTGCCCGGTCGCCGCGCTTCGACTGGCCTGAGCAGGCCACCGTCATGAAGCGGATCGTGGTCGTAGGCAACGGGATCGCGGGGCTCACCGCGGCCGAGAGCGTGCGCGACGCCGGTTTCGACGGCGAGCTGACGATCATCGGCGACGAGGCCCACGCCCCCTACACGCGACCGGCACTGTCCAAGGCGGCCCTGCTCGACGACGACCCGGCCGTGCTGCGTCTTCCCGAGTCAACCCACGGCGCCACCGAGATGCTCGGCATTCGCGTCGAGCACGTCGACACCGGCCGCCGGGTGCTCCGGCTCGGCGACGGCGACGGCGACGACGTGCCCTACGACGGCCTGGTCATCGCCAGCGGTTCGCGCGCTCGACACCTGCTCCCGGCCCCGGCCGAGCGCGAGTCCGCCGCCGAGGAATCCGGGGAACTCACGCTGCGCAGCCTGGACGACATGATCCGCGTGCGCCGGCGCCTCCACGACCGCCCGTCCGTGGTCGTCGTCGGCGGTGGACCGTTGGGTATGGAGATCGCCTCCGGTGCCATCGCAGCCGGCTGCCCCGTCACGCTCGTCGCCAATGGAACACCGCTGCACCGCCACCTCGGCACCTACCTCGCCGATCTGCTCGTCGGCGCCGCCCGAGAGCACGGTGTCGTCGTCCGCACCGAGGGGTGCGCCGGCGCGCGGCGCGGCAGCACCGGCCCGGAGGTCGTCCTGCACGACGGGACGATCGTCGCGGCCGACGTCCTGGTCAGCGCGATCGGCGATCTGCCCAACCTGGAGTGGCTCGAAGGCAGTCACCTGCTCACCGGGGGTCAGCTCATCGTGGACTCGCGCGGCCGGGTCATCGCCGACGACCGCGCCCGCCCCGACATCGTCGCTGCCGGCGACATCGCGACCTTCCCGACGGCGATCGGGCCCCGGCGGGTTCCGTTGTGGACCAGCGCGATCGACCAGGCCAAGGTCGCCGGGCCCGCCCTCGTGCGGGGCGACGAGGCACCCGCCCTGGATTTCCGGCCGTACTTCTGGACCGAACAGTTCGGCCTCCACCTGCGCGCCGCGGGCGAACTCCCGCCAGACGGCAGACCCGAAGTCGTCGACGGCGATCCGCAGACCCGTTCGGCCCTGTTGCGCTGGGCGCGGCCCGACGCCGGCACTGCGGCCGCGCTCAACTTCCGCTACCCGATCCCGCG
The DNA here is from genome assembly GCF_037045025.1 of Nostocoides sp. Lineage (GTDB taxonomy): Bacteria > Actinomycetota > Actinomycetes > Actinomycetales > Dermatophilaceae > Nostocoides_A. Next base: position 310,942 of record NZ_JBAOHM010000005.1, read on the forward strand.
CCTGCGCCGGCTCGCCCAGGCCCAGCCGGCCCCGGCCTGACGAGCAGCACGCGCCCGGGCGGCTCCACCCGAGCCGGCCGAGCGGCATACGAAGTCACTTATCCGACAATGATCTTCACGATGAGGTGTGTTCCATGACAACGACAACGTCCCCGGCGACGGCCGAGCTGGACCTATTCTCCGACGAGGTCCTCTCCGACCGCGATCCCTATTTCGCGCAGCTGCGAGACATCGCATCCGTCGTCCACCTGCCCGTCAACAAGGCCTGGGCGCTGACCCGGTATGACGTCATCCGCGACGCGCTCGGCGCCCCGGAGGTGTTCTCGTCGACCAAGGTCGCCTGGAACGACGACATGAACAACGCCTTGCGCGGCACCAGCCTGGCCACCGACCCGCCGGACCACGCCGCCCTGCGCGCGGCGCTGACCGAGAACCTCTCGCCCCGTGCGCTGCGCACGATGAAGGCGCAGATCGACGCCAAGGCCGACGCGGTGGTGGCCGCGCTCGTCGAGAAGGGCTCGTTCGACGGCATCGCCGAGCTGGCCCGGGCCTTCCCCCTCGAGGTGGTCGCGGACATGATCGGCATCCAGGGCACCGCCCGCGACAACGTCCTGCGCTGGGGCGACGCGGCGTTCAACGTCCTCGGCCCGATGAACCCGCGCACGATCGAGAACTTCCCGATCGCCGGGGAACTGTTCGGGTGGGCGACCACCGTCACCGCCGGCGACCTGACCGAGGGAAGCATGGGCCGGGCGATCTTTGCCGCCGCCGAGCGCGGGGTCATCCCGCAGGAGGCCTGCGGCCACATCATCCACCAGTATGTCGCGGCCGGCATGGACACGACGATCGCCTCGATCGGCAACGCGCTCAACCACCTCGGCCGCAACCCCGAGCAGTTCGCGATCCTGCGCGCCGATCCCAGCCTCGTGCCGTCGACGTTCAACGAGGTGTTGCGCTACGAGTCCCCGGTGCACGCCTTCGGCCGGTTGGTCACGAAGGACACCGAGATCGACGGCACGCTCGTTCCGGCCGGCGAGCAGGTGGCGATCCTGTATGCCGCGGGTAACCGCGACCCGCGCCACTACGCCGACCCGGATGCTTTCGACGTCCGCCGCAACCCGGTTGACCACCTCGGTTTCGGATATGGCATCCACGGGTGCGCCGGGCAGGGCCTGGCCCGCCTCGAGGCGCACGCCGTGTTGACCGCCCTGATCACCCGCGTCGAGGCCTTCGAGGTCGGCGAGGGCACCCGCCAGATCAGCAATATGACCCGCAGCCTGGACTCGCTTCCGGTCACCATCACCGCGGTGGCGTAGGGCGAGGGGTCCGGCAGGTCGATAAACCCCCTGTTGATCTGCGGGTCCGGCACCTACAATCAATGCCGCCCGCCGGCGCGGCAACGGCTCGCGCCATCCCACCCGACGACAATGCCCGCACATCCGGCCTGCCCGGCGACCAAGGGGGTGACCCGCCATGACCGTCATCGTGCTTAACACGACCTACGAACCGCTGCACTCGGTGAGCGTCAAGCACGCCATGACGATGCTGTGGCGAGGCGTGGCGGCGGTCGTCGAGGAAGGGCCCGAGCGGTTCGGCCCGATCCTGGCGCCCAAGGTGCTGATCCTGACGCGCTACGTCAAGACCGCGTGGAAGTACGCCCGTCGCAAGACCGGCAAGGCGCGCTATGCCGACGGCGTCAAGGTCACCACGGTCATCGCCGACCCGATCGCGACCTACACCCGAGAGGGCGTGCTCAAGCGCGACCACGGGCAGTGCGCCTACTGCGGGCAGCCGAACGCGACCACGATGGACCACGTCCTGCCCCGCTCCCGCGGTGGCGCGACTGCCTGGGACAACGCCGTTGCCGCCTGCGAATACGACAACTGGCGCAAGGGCGACCAAACGCCCGAGGAAGCGGGAATGAAATTGCTCTGGCAACCGTTCATCCCCACGGTTTATGACCTGACTTGGGGGTGAGAAAGATGCCGCGCATGCAAAACACCGAGATCGACTACCTGCACCAGCAGCCGGCCACGGCCATGTGGACCGGTCCGTCGGGGACCGTGCACACGGTCACCGGACGGCTGTATGAGCACGTCGGCCGGCTCTACCTCGCCGGTCGGCGGGTCAGCTGGCTGATCGAGGCCGGCGCCACCGTGCACCACCCCGACGCCGCCTGGCTGGCCGGGCTGCTGGAGCGCTCGCTCGGCCAGCCCGTCGCCGCCTGAACCGGAACCGCAGCCCACGCCCGCGGCCGCAGAGTCGGTGAGGTGCGTGGTCAGGCGGCTGGACCTCGGCGCAGGGGCTACTGCGTCCGCGCCGGGGTGATTGCCGGCTGGTAGGCGCACGCCGGGTCTTCGGCCAGGGGGTCGCCGGAAGCGGCATACGCCCGGGCGCGAGAGCCGCCGCACAGATCGGCATACTCACACACCCCGCAGCGGCCGGTGAACTCCGCCGCCCGGATCCGACGCAGCAGCGGATCGCCCCGATAGATGTCGGCGAGCGGACGCTCCCGGATCGACCCGAGCGGCAGCGGGAGGAAGCCGGCCGGGGTGACCGTGCCGTCATACGCGACAAAGACGATGCCCTTGCCGTCACGCGTGCGGGCCGTCTGGGCACGCAGCGTCTCGGTCGGCTCGCCGAGGAGTTCGACCAGGCGAGCACTCAACCGCCGATAGCCGGGCGCGTCGGGAGCCGGTCGACCCTCGCGCCTCCACGCAACGACCCGGCGGAAGAACGGTGCCTCGACGGTCCGCACGATGAACCCGTATTGGCTTGCGTCGTAAAGGAAGTGGCAGACGTCCTCGTGTTCCTCCGGCGTGATCGCCCCCTCGGCGACGCCGCGCCCGACGTGCACCAGGAAGAACACCTCCCAGATGTGGGCACCCGCGTCGCGGATGAGCCGCGCCACGTCGGCAAGCTCGTCCCGGTTGGCCGACATGACCGTGGTGTTGATCTGCACGGTCAGGCCGGCGCCGGCCAGCGCGCGGATCGCCGGGATCGTGTCGGCAAAATGACCCGGTATGCCGCGCACCCCGTCGTGCGTCTCGGGCCGGCAGCCGTCGAGGCTGATCGACACCGCCTTGACCCCGCTGTCGACAATGCGCTGGATCGTGGGCGGCGTCAATTGCGGCGTCACCGAGGGGGATAACGCAGTGGGTATGCCGCGCGCGACGGATGCCTCGACCAGCTCCCAAATGTCTTGGCGCAGCAGGCAGTCCCCGCCGGTGAGGACGAGAATCGGATAGGGGCGGCCGAATCCGGCGACCTGCTCGATCAGCCCGAGTCCCTCGTCGTGGGTCAGCTCTCCCGGCAACGCACCGGGTTGTGCGCTCGCCCGACAGTGCTTGCAGGCGAGCTGGCAGGCCCGGGTCACCTCCCAGAAGACGAGCATCGGGCGATCACCGAAGTCGATCGGGCTGCGGTCGGTGGAGGCGTGCGGGGACATGCGGGGGTCTTCCTGGTAGCTGTGTGCCGGCGTCCACGTTACGCCAGCTGCTCACTGCGGCAGGATGGGTGCATGACCGAGGAGATGCGCGCCGCCTTGCTCGAGCAGATCGCGGCCGCAGGGCCCCAGGCCCTCGCGGGGATGCTCGACCTGGAGCCGATCGAGGCGGATCTCTTCCGCGCTGCCTACGTCTTCGACGAGCCGTTCGCGCTCTATGGCGGGCAGGTGCTTGCCCAGTCCCTGGTGGCGGCAGGTCGGACCGTCGACCCCAGCCGGCGGGTGCACTCCTTGCACGGCTACTTCCTTCGACCCGGAGATGCCTTGCGGCCCACGGTCTTCCAGGTCTTCCGCGACCGCGACGGCCGGTCCTATTCGGCCCGCCGGGTGATCGCGATCCAACGTGGCGAGGTCATCTTGAACATGTCCTGCTCGTTCAGCACCACGGGTTCTGGCCCGGTCCATCAGGATGTGTCGATGCCGGACATCTCTGGTCCGCGAGCGCCGCTGCATCACCTGCCACGGCTGTTTTCCTTCGAAATTGCCCACGCCGAGGGCGCCTCTCCCAGCGCCTACCCGCCGGAACGATTCTGGGCCCGCTGCACCGCCGAACTCGGTGACGACCCCCTGCTGCATGCGGCCGCACTCACCTATGTGTCCGATATTTCCTCCGGCCTGGTCCGGCACGCCGACGACGAGGGATCCGGCGGATCCAGCCTGGACCACGCCCTGTGGTTCCACGAGCCCGTGCGCGCGGGCGCCTGGCTGCTGCACGACTTGATTCCGCAGCGCACCGGGTCGGGCCGCGGGCTTTACGCCGGGCATGTCTTCTCGGCGGACGGTCACCTGGTCGCCACCTTGGCCCAGGAGACGCTCTTCGGTCGCCCGCGCTGAAGCCGCGCGCGCTGAAGCCGCGCGCGCTGAAGCCGCGCGCGCTGAGGCCGCGCGCCCAAGCGTCTGAGGCCACCGAGTTAGGCCGGCGCCTGCCCCGACAAGCGCTGCACCCCACGCAGCAGCGCCGAATGATCAAGGCCGCCGTCGCCATTGGCCAGCGCCGACGCCATTAGGCTCGCGACGAGTGAGCCGATCGGCAGCACGACCCCGGCCTCCCGCGCTGCGGTGCTGACGATGCCAAGGTCCTTGTGGTGCAACTCGATCCGGAAGCCGGGCGCGAATTCATCGGACAGCATCTTGGCGCGCTTCTGGTCCAGCACCTTGGACCCAGCGAGCCCACCACCGAGGACGGTGAGCGCGGCGTCGAGATCGACACCATACGCACGCAGGAAGGTCACCGCCTCGGCGAGCGCCTCGATGTTGGCCGCGACGATCAGCTGGTTGGCGGCCTTGACGGTCTGTCCCGCGCCGTGGCCGCCAACGTGGACGATCGTTGTCCCGACCGCGTCGAAGACCGGCTTGGCCTCCGCAAAGTCGGCCGCGTCCCCGCCGACCATGATCGACAGCGAAGCATCCTTCGCGCCGGCCTCACCACCCGAGACCGGCGCGTCGAGCAGCCGCATCCCGGCCGCTGCCGCGCTCTCGGCCAGCCGAGTGCTCACGTCCGGGCGGATGCTGGAGAAGTCGACGATCAATGTTCCCGCGCGGGCGTTGGCAAAGACGCCGTCCTCTCCCTCCAACACGGCCTGAACATCGGGACTGTCCGGAACCATCACCGCGACCACCTCCGCCTCGGCTACCGCGTCAGCGATCGAGTCCGCGGCGCGTCCGCCGGCGTCGAGCAGCGGCTGGGTCTTTTCCGGTGACCGGTTGTAGCCGATGACGTCGTGCCCGGCGCGCTGCAGGTTGAAGGCCATCGGGCTGCCCATGATCCCGAGTCCGATGAAGGCGATGGTGCTCACTGACTGGCTCCTCTGCTCGGTTGGTTCAGGCGCCGCGACGATCGCGCGGCAGCCAGCCGAGCGAGTCAACCGTCGCGGCGGTGGTGGGTTTGTATTCGAGGCCGACCCAACCGGCATACCCGCGCGCAGCGAGATCGGTCAGGTGCCGGTCGAGATCGAGTGCGCCCGAACCGGGTTCACCGCGCCCGGGCGCATCAGCGATCTGGACGTGCGCAATATCGCTGATGTGCCGCTCGATTGCCGCACCCAGATCGTCGCCATTGCTCGCCAAGTGGAAAAGGTCGCACAGGAAGCCGACATTCGTGGCGCCCGCGGCGCGCACGCGGCGCACGACGGCGACAGCGTCGTCCGCGGTCCGCAGCGGATAGGGCTTCGGCCCACTGACCGCCTCCACCAAGACGGTGGCGCCGATCCGCTCGGCCTCGCGCGCGGCGAGCACCAGATTGTCCGTGCCGACCGCGTTCTGCTCGGGCGGATCGGTGCCCTCGATGCGGTTGCCATAGAGCGCGTTGAACGCACGGACCCCGAGGCGCTCCCCGAGCGCGATCGCGACCGGGATGTTGTCGCGGAACTGGGCCGAGCGCGCGGGGATCGAGAGCACGCCGCAGTCGGGGCCGGCGAGGTCGCCGGCAAAGAAGTTGAGCCCGATCAGTTGCACTCCGGCGTCCTCGATCGACCGGGCGAAGGCGTCCACCTCGGCCTCGGGCGGAACCGGATGCTCGGGCCAGGGCCACCAGAACTCGACGGCGTCGAAACCGGCGTCCCGAGCCGCGGCCGGGCGCTCCAGCAGCGGCAATTCGGTGAACATGATCGAGCAGTTGACGAGATACCGCAGGCGATGCGCATCGGTCTCGGCCATGGCCCTACGGTATGCCGCCCGGCGCCTACCCTGGGCGTCGATGACCGACCACTTCGCCGCCTTCGTCGATCGGTTGGCCGCCGACCTCGATGCAACTGCGGGCGACGGCGAAGGGATTGCCGCGCAGGCCCACCTGTCCCGGTTTCACTTCGACCGGGTGATCGCGGCGGTCGCCGGCGAGACCCCGACGCGGCTGCGCGCGCGGCTGCTGCTGGAGCGCGCGGCATACCGGATGATCACCAGTGAGGCGACCCTGCTCGATATCGCCGGTGACGCCGGATTCGGTTCGCACGCGGCGTTCACGCGTGCGTTCCGGCGGGAGTTCGGGCGGGCGCCGTCGGCGTGGCGCAGGCGCCCGGGCAGCTTCCGGATCGAGGCGCCGAGCGAGGTGCATTTCCACCCGCCGGGGGGCCTGCGGCTGCCCGCTCGGCACACAATGGGCAGCGTGGACCTCATCGTCGAGATGGTCGAGCACCATGTGTGGCTGGTCGGCCAATTCGTCGAACGCGCCGCGCGGCTGACCGATGACCAGCTCGACGACCCGGTCACCGAGTCGATCGCGGATATCGACGGCGACACCCTGCGCTGGGCGCTGTCCCGGCTGATCGGGCAACTTGCGATGTGGAACGCGGCGATGGCCGATGCGGCATACGACTTCACGGTCGAGGACGGCGAGAGCGTGACCTCCATGCGCGCGCGGCTGGAGCGGGAGGGTCCGCTGTTCGTCGCCAACGTCCGGTGGTATGCCGAGGAGCAGCGCTTCGACGAGACCTTCGTCAACGCCTTCGGACCACGCCCGACCGTCTTGACGTATGGCGCGATGGTCGCCCATGTGTTGACCTTCGCCGCCCACCACCGGCTGCTGGCCGCGGCGAAGTTGCACGAGTTCGGGATCACCGACCTCGGCTACGGCGACCCGAAAGAGTGGTTCTCCTGGACCTGACCGGGATACGGCGAAACGGCAACCTCGATCAAGCGGCACCGGGCGACGGCTGGAACGCTGACGACATGAACACGCCGCAGCCGTGCTGGTTTTGCTCCGACGACCGCGCTGGGGACGGCCCGCCACCTGGCGGCTGGATCCTGCAGGACACGACCTGGCGGGCCGGGCACGCGCCGGCAAGCTTCGGCCCCGCCGGAACGGTGATTCTGCAAACCCGCCGGCACGTGCGCGACCAGGCGGACTTCGATGCGGCCGAGCTGGCCGGGATCGGCCCGGTCACCGCCCGGCTCATCCGGGCGATCACGGCGGCGACCGGGTGCGCGCGCGTCTATCAGCTGGCAACGATGGCCGGCTACCCCCACTTCCACGTCTGGCTGGCGCCGTGGTGGCCCGGGCGAGGCGACCGCGTCGGCGTCAGCTATCTGGCCGCGCTGGACGACGACGCCACCACCGAGGACGCCGCGACCCGCGCCGCAGCGCAGATCGCGGTGCGCCTCAGCGGCGGGTAGCCCGGAGCCTAAGGTGAGGGCAATGACGAACTCGCAGAACCGCATACGGACCGGACCGTTGGCCCGGCGGCTGGGGACCGGGGATGCGGTGGTCGTCGGGCTGTCCGCAATGATCGGCGCGGGCGTCTTTGCCGCGTTCCCGCCCGCTGCGGGTGCGGCCGGATCGTGGCTGGTCGGGGCGCTGGCGATTGCTGCGGGGGTCGCGTTCTGCAATGCCGTCGCCTCGGCTCAGCTGGCGCAGTCCTACCCCAGCTCGGGCGGCACCTACCTCTTCGGCCGAGAAGTGCTCGGGCCGTGGTGGGGGTTCACGGCGGGCTGGGGGTTCGTCGTGGGCAAGACCGCCTCGTGCGCCGCGATGGCGATGACCGTCGCCGCCTACGCCGTTCCGGCCGGCCGCGCCTGGGAGCGCGCGGCCGCGGTGCTCGCCGTCGTCGTGCTCACGGCCCTCAACCTGCGCGGGGTGACGCGCACGGCGTTGGTGGCGCGGCTGCTGCTCGGGCTGACCGGGCTGGTGATGCTTGTCTTTCTCGGCGTGACGTTTGGCGGCTCGGCCGGCGCGGTGACCGCCCTGGCTGCGCCCGATCGCGGGCTGCTGGGAGTGCTGCAGGCGGCGGGGCTGTTGTTCTTCGCCTTTGCGGGGTATGCCCGCATCGCCACCCTCGCCGAGGAGGTGCGCCAGCCGGAGATGCTCGGGCGGGCGATCCTGGTTGCTCTCGGGATCACGGTGACGCTCTATCTGCTCGTGGGCCTGGCTCTCGTGCGGGCGCTCGGGGCGCGGCTGCCGGGGTCGCCAACGCCGCTCGCGGACGCGGTGACGGCAGCCGGTTCCGAGTGGGCAGCCCCGGTGGTGCGGGTGGGCGCGGTCGCCGCGAGCCTGGGCGCCCTGCTGGCCCTGCTCGCCGGGGTCACGCGCACCGCGCTGGCGATGGCCCGCGAGCGCGATCTGCCGCCATGGCTGGCCTCGGTCGACCCGCGCCACCAGGTTCCCGACCACGCCCAGCTCGCCTTGGGCGCCGTGCTGGTGGCCATCGTGCTCGTCCTCGACCTGCGCGGCGCGATCGGGTTCTCCTCCTTCGGGGTGCTCGTCTACTACGCCGTCGCGAATCTGTCCGCGCTGCGCCAACCGGCCGATCAGCGGCGCTCGCCGAGGGCCGTGCAGCTGCTCGGGCTGGTCGGCTGTCTGGGGCTGGTGGCGACGCTGCCGCTCGCGTCCGTGCTGGCCGGTCTCACCGTGCTCGCCGTGGGGTTGCTGGGACGGCGCCTGCTGCGCCCCTGGCGGACGCAATAAACCCCTGGCGGACGCAATAATCATCAACGGACGCAAAAGCTTTTGCGATCGTTGAGGATTATTGCGTCCGCTTTGGATCAGCCTGTCCCGGGAGGCTGTCGGTGGTCGGTCCTAGCGTCCCGTCCATGGCAACGAGGATGAGCAAGGCTGCGCTCGACCGGGCGCGTGCATTCGTCGAGGAGCACGCGCGACCATTGGAGCGAGTCCGGCTCGCCCACGTGCTCGGCGAGGCCGAGCCTGGGGACGTGGCCACGGCGCTGGGCGACTTCGCCACCCCAGACGGCGGCATCGGCAAGGCGCTGGAGTCCGACTGCCGGGCCCCCGAGGCGAGCGTGCTGGGCGCGCTGACCGCCCTTGACATTCTGCGGATGCACGGCGTCCCAGGCGGCGACCCGCTCGTGGCGCAGGTGTGCGCGTGGCTCGTCGGGCACGTCGAAAGCGATGCCGAAGGGCGGCTGGTCTGGCCGTTCCTGCCGCCGAGCGCCCAGGCCAGCCCGCACGCACCGTGGTGGGACCAGGCCGAGCCGGGGCAGCTGGCGGCCACCTTCGCGGGCTATCTCGCCAACCCGGGCTTGGCGATCGCCGCCCACCTGTGGCGACATGAAGGCGCGGCACCAGGCAGCATACCGCGACACCTCCTCAATGCGGTGACCTGGCAGGCCGTCGACGTGGCCACGGCCGGGGTGAGCGCCGAGGAAGTCAACGCCCACGACGCCCTGGCGCACGTCGCCGGGGAGAGGGCCGTGCCGGCACAAGCGAGGGATCGCGTGACGGCATACCTGGGGCGGGTGTTGCCCGATCGGGTGATGTCCACGCCGGCGGACTTCGCCGGCTATGGCATCCATCCGTTGTGGATCGCCCCCACTCCCGAGCACCCGCTCGCCGCGGTGATCGGCAGGCAGGTGGCGCAGGCGATCGACCACACGATCACCTCCCAACAGCCCGACGGATCCTGGACTCCGTTTTGGGACTGGGGCGGCTGGCACCCGGACATCTGGGCGCAGGCACGGTGGGAGTGGAGCGGCGCCCTGGTGGTTCGCAATGTCGCGGCCTTGCGCGCCCACGGGGCTGTGAGTTCGCGGTGAGGAGTGGCCGGCCCCCGGGCGGACGTGATCGGCGGCCATGGCTACAGTCGTGGCCATGCCGCGCCCGGAGATCCGCTTCTGCCGCCTGTGCGGCACGGCCACCGCCGCCTCGATTCCGCCGGGCGAGGACCGCGAGCGCGCGGTGTGCCCCGATTGCGGTTACGTCGACTACGTCAACCCGATCAATGTGGTCGGCACGATTCCGGTGTGGGGCCAGGCGGGCGAGCAGGTGCTCCTGTGCCGCCGGGCGATCGAGCCCCGCAAGGGCTACTGGACCGTCCCGGCGGGGTTCTTGGAGTTCGGCGAGAGCCTGCCCGACGGCGCGATCCGCGAGACCCGGGAAGAGGCCGGGGCGCGGATCGAGCTCGGCGAGTTGTTCTCGGTGATCGACGTCGTCCACGTCGGGCAGGTGCACCTGTTCTATCGCGCCCGGCTGCTCGACCTCGACCTGGAGCCGGGGTTGGAGACCATCGAGAACTGGGTCGTCGAGTTCGACCGGATCCCGTGGGACGAGATCGCCTTCCCGACCGTGCGGCGCACCTTGGAGCACTACGTCGCCGATCGCGCCGCCGGCGCGTTCACGGTGCACACCGAGACGATCGAGCGCCGCCGCAGCCACTGAGCCCCAGCCTGTGGGTGGTCCCGCCGCGTCCAGCGCCACGCTGCCCCGGCCCCAGCCGGCCGGTTCCCTCGGCGCGCTACAGGACCTTGCGCATCACGACCCGGGTGAACCCCCCGTGCTTGCCCGCGACATCGCCGACCTTGCGGAAGCCCGCCCGCTCGAACATCGCACGCGTGCCCGGATAGGCGAAGGTCCGGTCGATCTTGGCGCCGTCATTGTCGACCGGATAACCCTCGATGGCCGGCGCGCCCTTGCTCGCGGCATACTCCACCGCGCCGGCAAGCAGGGCGTGCGCGACGCCCTGCTTGCCCTGTCCGGCTCTCGTGCGGAAGCAGAACACGATCCACACATCCTGGTCGTCGATGTGGGGATAGCGCTTGGACGTGGAGGACTCGTGCAACTCCGAGAGCGGCGACACGGCGGCCCAGCCGACGACGTCGCCATCGGCATACGCCAACACGCCGGGAGCATGGGCCCGGCGCCGGCACAGGCCGCCGACGAACTCGGCCCGCGCGGGCCCGACCAGTTTCTGCTCCTCGGCGTGGCCGAGCCGGTAGCCGAGGCACCAGCAGCCTTGGGCCCCGGGCTTCTTGGGCCCAAGGATCGTGCATACGTCCGCAAACCGGGCGCCGGTCGCCGGCTTCACCTCAAAAGCCATGTGGACACCGTATGCCGCTCCCCCCCCGGCCCGAAGGACTCGTCGCCCCTCGCGATCGCGCTGCCTGTCGAGCGCTGTCTCCCCGATCACACACAGGCCGCCGCACTTGACATCGACTATCGATATGTATAACGATAGTCGATGTATCGAGATTCGATATCCACCCGGCGTTCTCACCCGGACGCCACCGATCGAGGGGAACTGGTCATGTCACATTCACCCACAGCCGCCGCGAAGGACCGCCTGGCCTTCGACAAGTGGGACCGCCTCGGTCTGCGGGTCACGCTCTGGTTCATCGCCCTCGCCACCGCGACGGCCCTCGTCGGCATTCCCGTGCTGCGGTGGTTCCAGGACGAGAGCCTCGCCGTCCCCTTCACCAGCGAGGTTCAGGTCGCGCAGTTGGACGCGGCCGGGATCGCGCACGGCGCCGCCACCTATGACCTCCTCATCGACCATCCCACGCCCGGCCAACGCCTGCTCGACCTGGTGCCCGGGGCCGTGACCCTGGCCGTCACCGGCGCCGTGATCGCGCTCGTCCTTCGGTTCCTGCGGGTCATCGGTGACGGCGATCCGTTTGCCCCGGGACAGGTGCGTCGGCTGCGCCAGATCGCCGGCCTGCTGCTCATCGGCGTCCCGGTCATCGTCCTCGTCCAGCTCGGCTGCACAGCGGTCCTCCTCGACGGCCTCAGCATCCAGCGGCCGGGCCCGGAGATCGAGTTCGGGGTCCCCTGGCTGCCCCTGCTGGTCGGCTTGTGCGTCGCCCTGATCGCCGAGGCGTTCAAGACCGGAGCGAGCCTGCGCGCCGACGTCGAGGGATTGGTCTGATGCCGGTCGACGAGCCGCACCGCGTCGCGTGTCACCTCGATGACCTGCTGGCAGCGCGCGACATGACGCTCGCGGCCCTGGCCGACGCGGTCGGAGTCACCGTCGTCAATCTCTCGGTGCTGAAGAACAACCGCGCCAAGGCGATCCGGTTCAGCACGCTCACCGCGGTGTGCGATGTGCTCGGCTGCCAGGTGGGCGAGCTCTTCACGATCGAATAGACCCGCCGGCACGCTGAGCCGGCACGATGAGCGAGCACGCTGAGCGAACCGCCCCGTCACGACCGCCTCGACGGGGCGGTTCGCACTGCCTCGGATCCGGCCCGCGGAAGGGATCGGCAACATACCCTCTCCAGTATGCCGCACACCACCGACGCGCACGCCCTCCTGGCGCACATCCGGGACTCCGTCATCGGCGACGACCAGGTCATGGACGGCCCCTACGGCCCGCGCCGGGTCACCTATGCCGACTACACGGCCTCCGGGCGCAGCCTGACCTTCCTGGAGGACTTCATCCGGGAGGAGGTCCTCCCGCGCTACGCCAACACCCACACCGAGGCGAGCGGCACCGGGCTGCAGACCACCCGGCTGCGCGAGGACGCCCGGGAGGTCATCCGCCGGGCGGTCCACGGGGACGACGACACCGTGGTCATCTTCACCGGCGCCGGCAGCACCGCGGCCATCGACAAGCTGATCGGGATCCTCGGGCTGCGCATCCCGTGCACCCTCGAGGACCGCTACCAGCTCAGCGCGCAGATCCCAGCCCACGAGCGGCCGGTCGTGTTCATCGGGCCCTTCGAACACCACTCCAACGAACTGCCCTGGCGAGAGTCGATCGCCGACGTCGTCACGATCCGCGAGGACGCCGACGGGCACATCGACCAGGCACAGCTGCGCGCGGAACTCCAGCGCTACGCCGACCGCCCGCTCAAGATCGGCTCGTTCTCGGCGGCGAGCAATGTCACCGGCATCGTCAGCGACACCTACGGCATCGCCGCGTTGCTCCACGAGCACGGCGCGCTGTCCTTCTGGGACTTCGCCGCGTGCGGACCCTACGTCGAGATCGACATGACGGCGCCGGCCGAGGGCGCGCCCGCGGCATACAAGGACGCGATCTTCCTCTCCCCGCACAAGTTCATCGGCGGCCCGGGGACCCCGGGGGTGCTCGTCGTGCGCCGCCAACTGCTGACCAACCGCGTGCCCGCCGTCCCCGGCGGCGGCACGGTCATGTACGTCAACCCGACCGACCACCGCTACATCGCCGACCCGGCCCACCGCGAGGAGGGCGGCACACCGGCGATCATCGAGTCGATCCGCGCCGGGCTGGTCTTCCAACTCAAGGAGGCCGTCGGCACTGCCGTGATCAGGGAGCAGGAGGAGCGGCTGCGCCACCGGGCCGTGACGGCCTGGCAGGCCGAGCCGGCGATCGAGATCCTCGGCAATCTGACCGCGCGGCGGCTCTCGATCGTCTCCTTCGTGGTGCGGGGCCCGAGCGGCAACTATCTGCATCACAACTACGTCGTCGCCGTGCTCAACGACCTCTTCGGCATCCAGACCCGCGGTGGCTGCTCCTGCGCCGGACCGTATGGCCACCGGCTGCTCGACATCGACCTCGAACGCAGCCACCTGTTCGAGCAACAGATCGCCACCGGCTGCGAGGGCATCAAACCCGGCTGGGTGCGGGTCAACTTCAACTACTTCATCGAGGACGAGGTTCTCGACTACCTCATCGAGGCCATCCGACTGGTCGCGCGAGATGGCTGGAAACTGTTGGGGGACTATCACTTCGATGCGACTACCGGGCTCTGGCGACACAAGGACGGGCCGGTCGAGCCACCCCTGCGGCTGCGCGACGTGAGCTACCGCTCGGGCAGGATGCACTATCCGCGGCACGCCCGTTCGGCTCCGGTCTCCGCGCTGCGCGGCTACCTGGAGGACGCCCGCGCCATCCTCGATGCGGCCACGCCACCGGATTGCCTGGCCGCCGCCTCCCTCTCCACCGACTTCGACGCGTTGCGCTGGTTCGAGTTGCCCCGCGAGAGCATGCTTCCCGGCGTGCTCACGATGGGCGGTCTCACGCCGAGTGGTCTCACGCCCAGCGCACCCGCTGCTCGCCCGCGCGAATCGGCAGCGGCAGCCGGTTCTGCGGCGCCGGGATAGGGCAGGAATAGAAGTCAGAGAAGCCGCACGGCGGCACGAACGCCAGGTTGAAGTCGACGGTGAGAACCCCGTCCCGGCCCGGCGGGTCCATCCGCAGGAACCGCCCGGGGGCATAGCTCTCGGCGCCGGTGGTGGCGTCGGCAAAGACGAGGACCAGGCTGTCGCCGTCGGCAAAGATCGTCATGTCGTATGCCGCTCCCCCGACGTCCACGCACAGCCGCCCGGGCACGCTCTTGGCATGACCGGAGTCGGCCCGCACCGGGCTCGTGCCGGGAACGTTGAGCTTCGCCCAGGACCTCGGCGCGCAGGTGCGCCGGGCACGTGCCGAGCACACCGACCCGGCCACCGCCGTGGCCGACTTCGGCTGCGGCCGGGTGCTCTTCCGCGGCCGGATCACCGATGTCGTGCGGCGGACGGTGGCCGGCTTCGCCCGGGGCCAGGCTCACCTGGCGGGAGTCGAGGACGACTCCGGCAGCGTCGCCGTCCTGGAATTCCAGAACGAACACCTCATCGCCCGCGTCGATGACACGCTGGTTGCGACCGTTCCGGACCTGATCTGCGTGCTCGACATCGAGACCGGGGAGCCGGTGACCGCCGAGGCGATGCGCTACGGCTTCCGCGTCGCGGTCGTCGGCCTGCCGTGTCACGAGCGCTGGCGAACTGACCAGGCTCTCGCCCTGGTTGGGCCTGGCTACTTTGGGTATTCTGTCGACTATCGTCCACTGTCGGCGGCCCTCCGGGTCGTCGCCGGACCCCCTGAGCGGGGCGTGCCCGGCTAACCCCGAGGCCGGGCGCGTCCCTTCCCTTCCCCGCCGCTCATTTCCTCCCGCGAGTGTGCAAACCTGTCCGGTATGCCGCCTGCCCCCCGCCTGGGAGCCTCCGCCCGCGCCCAGGTGCCCCCGTTCACGGTCATGACCGTGCTGGCCGCCGTCGCCGGCGCCCGCGCCGCCGGCCGCGAGGTCATCAGCCTGTGCGCCGGCGAACCCGGACAGGGGGCGCCCACCCCGGTGCGCGACGCAGCCGCGCGCGTGTTCACCGACGGCATCCCGCTCGGCTACTGCGAGACGCTCGGCCTCCGGGCGCTGCGCGAGCAGATCGCCGGCCACTACCGCCGCTGGTATGGCCTCGACCTCGACCCCGACCGGATCTGCGTGACCACCGGCAGCTCGGGCGGTTTCCAGCTGGCCTTTCTCGCCGCCTTCGACCACGGGGACCGGGTGGCGCTCGCACGGCCGGGCTATCCGGCATACGTCAACATCCTGCGGGCCTTGGGTGCTCGCGTCGTCGAACTCGACACCGGCGCCGAGGTGCGCTTCCAGCCGACCGTCGACCTGCTCGCCGCGGCGCACGCGCAGGAGCCACTGGCGGGCGTGGTGCTCGCCAGCCCGGCCAATCCGACCGGCACGATGATCCGCGACGACGAGCTGGCCGCGATGCTGGCCTGGTGCGCCCGCCACGGCGTGCGGGTGATCAGCGACGAGATCTATCACGGCGTCACGTTCACCGGGTCGCGCGGCACGTGCGCCTGGCAGCACGACGACTCCGCGGTCGTGGTCAGCTCGTTCAGCAAGTACTGGGGGATGACCGGCTGGCGGCTCGGCTGGCTGCTGCTGCCGGCAGATCTCGCGGCCGCGATCGACGCGCTCGCCGGCAACTTCGCGCTGTGCGCCCCGGTGCCCGCCCAACATGCGGCGATTGCCGCCTTCACCGAGCCCGCGTATGCCGAATGCGAGGCCGCCGTCGCCGGCTTCGCCCGGGCGCGCGCGCTCGTCCTGGACGCCCTGCCCGCGCTGGGGTGGACCGACGTCGCTCCCGCCGACGGCGCCTTCTACGTCTATGCCGGGGTCGCCGATCTCCTTGGCCCGTATGCCGATTCGGTCGCCTGGTGCCGCGCGCTCCTGGACGCCCAGGACGTCGCGATCACCCCGGGCGTCGACTTCGACTCCGGCCGCGGCCACGAGCACGTGCGACTCTCGCTCGCCCCCGGACCCGGCGCCGTCGCCGAGGCCGTGCGCCGCATCCTCGCCTTCCAGGCGGCGCTGTGAGCCGCGGCCCGACCCGGCACCACAACCGGCACAAGCTGCTCCGGCTCGTCATGGCCGCCTGTGTCGGCGCCGTTATCGCCTACCTGGCGCCGCTGCCCGAGCACCTCCCGGTGGCGGGCCGGGTCCTGGTCGGCTACATCGTCGCGGCCCTCGGCTTCGCCCTGCCACTGCTGGTCACGATGCTGCACGCCGACCACGAGCAGACGCTCGACTTCGTCCGTGGCATCGACCCGGGCCGCTCGTTCGTCGATGTGTCGGTGTTGACGGTCTCGATGGCCAGCATCGGCGCTCTCGGGCTGATGCTCACCGCCACTCAGGCCCGCGGCAATGCCCGCGTGGCCGGCGGCGTGATCGCGCTCGGCACGGTTGCTGCCGGCTGGCTGGTCGTCAACACGCTCTTCGCCATGCGCTACGCCCGGCATTATGTCGGCGCCGACCCCGGCTGCATCGACTTCAACACAAAAACCGCGCCGTGCTACAGCGACTTCGTCTACTTCGCGTTCGCGATCGGCATGTCGTATGCCGTCTCCGACACCAACACGACGACAACCGCCATCCGCCGGATCGCCGTTCGGCACGCCTGGCTGAGCTACGCCTACGGCACCATCGTCGTCGCCGCGGCGATCAACCTGGTCGTCACCCTCGCCGGCTAGCTTTCCCCCACGAAGTTCTCCGCTCGTCCCTCGCTCCCATACTTCGCGAGGACCCGACAAGCCCCACGAAGTTCTCCGCTCGTCCCTCGCTTACACGGTTGCGAGAACCCTTCAGGGGACTATGCCTGGGGGCGGCACCGCTCGGGGCGCAACGCCTCCAGGAAGGCCAGCTCGGCGATCCGCTGCGCGTAGTCGATCGCGGCGAGGATCGCTTCCAACTCTCGGCGCAGGGCCAGCGCCCGCGGGCGACGATCGGCTCGGTCATCGAGAACCCCCCGGCTCTCGGCGACCTGCAAGGCGGTCTCGAAGAGCAGCGCCGAGACCGGCTCCGCCGAGGAGATGCGCTTTTGGGCGAGAAACTGATCGCCGAGCGCGATGGCCTCCTTGACGATCGCCGGCCGCTCGATCGGGCCCGGCTGGTCGTGATGGACCAAGACGTCGGCGACGATCTCGTAGGCCTCGACGAACGAGCGCAGGCCGAACGGGCTGACGATCAGCGGCCGGTCACGCAGCATCGAGCCGGCGCTGAACCGCTCCGACGCCAAGATCGCTTCCCAGTCCTCCCCGACCGCCGCCATGTCGGCGGCGACGGCTTGCCGGAAGCGTGTCTTGTCCTGGAAGTAGAACTCGAACTTGAGCAGATCGCGCAGCCGCTCGGCATGGTCCCAGAACGACTGGGTGCGGGCCGGTCCCGCGGGTTCGTCCCGGCCGGCGAGGACGATCGCGATCTCACAGATGGCACCGATGAGGAAGACATGGACCAGCGAGTTGCGATAGAAGGTCGCGGCCAGCTGATCCTTCTGGTCGATCAGCCAGACGACATCGCGAGCGCCGTCGACGCGGGTGACCGGGCCGCCGCCGGTGGCGAGCGCGCGCAGCGTGGCTTCGACCCCGACCACCGTCTGCAGGCTCTCGACGCTGGCGGCCCGCGGCACATCCGCCCGGCGCAGATAGGCGACGACCGCGTCGAGGGCGTTATGGATCTGGACGCTGGTCAACGCCATTCCGCGCGACCCGAGCAGCAGCGTGGTCACCAGCGCGGTCGGCGTGACCGGGGTGGCTTGGTTGATCCGCCAGGCCACCTCGAAGGCCATCTTGTGCGTCGCCAGCCGGCGCGCGGCCGGGTCGGTGGCCGTCG
Organism: Nostocoides sp.; assembly: GCF_037045025.1. GTDB lineage: Bacteria > Actinomycetota > Actinomycetes > Actinomycetales > Dermatophilaceae > Nostocoides_A. The sequence goes on from NZ_JBAOHM010000005.1 coordinate 329,024, forward strand.
GGCCGTTGGGTGGGCCGAGCAGCTCCCGCATGGAGACCGGCTCGGGGAAACGGACATAGACCTTGCCGTAGTGCCGCGCGCCTTGAGCCTTGACGAAGTTGTAGAGCCAGGACATCCCCTCGGGAGCCTTCTTGGCGCCCCGGGCGTAGTCGGCATACTCCCCGATCTCGTGCAATTGGTCGAAGGCGATCGAGACCGGCTGCAAGGCGACATCGTCGGTCCGCCCGGTTAGGTAGGCATCGACCGAATAGGAAAGCAGCCCGAGCTTGGGTGGGAGCATCTTGCCGGTCCGCGAGCGGGTCCCCTCGATCGACCAGCTGAGGTTGAAGCGCTTCTCGGCGAGATAGCCGATGAATTCGCGCAGCACGTACTTGTACAGGGGGTTGTCCGCGAAGCTGCGCCGGATGAAGATGAAGCCCGCCCGGCGCAGGAAGACCCCCATCGGCCCGAACGACATGTTGATGCCGGCAAACAGGTGCGGCAGCGGGAAACCGTTCTCGTGCAAGGTGGTCAAGAAGACGCCGCTGTCCAGGTTGGAACGGTGGGACCACAAGAAGATGACCGGCTTGGTCGCCGTCGTCTGCCGCAACCGGGCGATCTCGTCAGGCACGACGTCGATCACCGGGTCAAAGCCCCGCTCGAGGATCAGCCGCCAGATCCGAGGCAACAACTCCACCGACGTGCGGCCCCACCCGGTGGCCAACTCATCGAGCATGTCCTCGGCCTCGGCCAGGTCGGCGCGGTGGCTACCCACGTCCTCGGCGAGGGCCGCGAGCCCGGCGTGGAACTTCGGCTGGGCGAGGATCTCCTCGGTGAGCAGCCGGGGCGCCTTGAACTGCGGGCCGAGGACGCGCCGCTCGGCGCGTTCCAGGGACAGATGCCCGCGGCGGGCGACGAAGCGGGCAAAGGCGTCCGCGGAGCCGCTCCGGCCGGCATGCGTCTCGGCATACCGCTCCCGCAGGGTGGCCACCGTCGCCGGGTTGCCGGCCACGACCCGGGCCCGCTCGGGCTCGTGGGCGGCGATCGCGGCCTGGCGACGCACCGAACGCCGATCCCCAAGGCTGGCCGGCATCAGCAGGTCGCGCACTCGGGGGGGCCGGTCCTCGTCGGCCTGATGCGGCGACAGCCAGGTGACCCGCGCCGCCAACACCTCGGTCTGCGGCGATGCGCCGGCCAGCCGCTCGGCCAGCTGCGCCGCTGCCGCGGACGTCTCGCCCGGGCGCGGGAGGGGCAGCATGTGCGCCGTCCGCCGGCCGGGCTCGTCGAGGTTGGCGGCGATCCACTCTCGGATGAGGCGTTCCTCGACCGGGCCGCGGTAGCGGGCCAGGACCAACACCGCGCGTGCAGGAGCCGACGGCTCAGGCACGCAGATCCGCCTCGCTCGGCCAGTCGTCGAGCGTGTCCAGATACAGCTGGCGGATCACCTTGACCTCGCGCACCAGGTCGCGGATCGTCCAGTCAGCCGTGGGAATCGGCGGGAGCACCGCGATGTCCACGGTGCCCGGGTTGATCGTCGCCGAGTTGCGGCCGCAGATGTCGTCGGCGTTGCGGATGACGATCGGCACGAGGGGCAGCCCGGTCGTCATCGCCATGTGGAACGGGCCCTTCTTGAACGGGCCCACCTCGTGGGTGTCCAGGCGGGTCCCCTCGGGCGCGATCAGCAGGGAGAGCTTCTTGGCCTTGAGCATCGCCTCGGCCTCTTTCAGGGACCGAACCGCGCTGGCGCTGTCACTGCGGTCGATGAACACCCCGTCCATCAGCCGCCCGACGGTCCCGAGCAGGGGATGGGAGCGCAGGGCATCCTTGGCGACGAACGTGTAGTTGTCGCGGACCACCGCGGCGGCGATGAACGCATCCAGGTTGTTGCGATGGTTCCACAAGAAGACCGCCGGCCGGGTCGAGCGCGCGTTGTGCTCGCCGATGATGTTCAACTGCACGCCATAGGTCTGCAACAGCAGCCGAGGCCAGGTGCTCGACATCAGGTTCAGGCCCTTGCGTTTGCTCCGCCCAAGGACCCCGACCGCCACACCGACGGCCGACAACGGGCCGAGGGTCGAGAACCCGGCCACGGTCTTGGCCATGCTGACCGTCCCCGACGCGCCGCGGCTGGTATAGCGCGTGATCGGCCAGCCGCGCTTCTTGGCGACCTTGGTCAGCTGCGGTCCCGGGTTGGTGGGACGCGGGTAGCCGACGAGATGCATCAGTGCAACGTCCTCGTCGCCGTCGGCGTAGAAATAGCACCGGCGCAGGTCGATTCCGTGCGTGGCGGCATACCGCTGGGCGGCGGTGGCCTTGCCCTCACCCCAGATCACCGGACGCTCGATCTTGCCGGTCAGCGCCCCGGAGTCATCGAGTACGAAGCGGTTGCAGACGACTTCGTCGATGCCGAGATAGCGGGCGACCGGCTCGACCTGGAAGCTGGTCGCTGAGCTGCACAACACGACCCGGTGGCCGCGCTGCTGGTGTGCGCGCACAAGCGCCCGGGTCTCGGGATAGAGCAGGTCGGCGATCTTCTTCTTGAAGACTTCCTCACCGGCCTCGTCCAGCTCCGACAGCGCCCGCCCGGCGAGGGTGGCCAGGCCACCTTCGGCCATCTCTTCGAAGTCGGCCTGGCCGGCCTGGAAGGCCACGGCGTGGTTGAGGATCCGCAGCAGGTCGACGACGCCCAGTTCGCGGTTGCGCACCTGCTCCTTGGTATGGACGGTCACCGTGAAGCCCGCGACGAGAGTTCCGTCCAGGTCGAAAAAGGCCGCAGTCTCGGGGCCTTCGGGGCTGGCGAGGACCTCGGCCACCGACCCGGGCAGCTGAGGCTGGGGTCCCTTGGTGCGGCGCTCGGTCACGATGCCCCCCGCGTGGTCTTCTTGGCAGCCTTCTTCCGGGCTGCGGGTGCACCGACGCGCGCGGCGCGGGTCGGCTGCTTCGGGGTCGCGATCGGTTTGGGCACGGGCCGCCCGGCGATCAGGACTTCCTCGAAGCCCTCCTGCAGGCTCCGCTCGAAGGTTTCGTCGTCCTGAATGCTCGCGGTGTCATAGCGCGCCGTGACGAAGGCCCGGCCGCTCTGGCTGACCAGGACGAACATGACAGCGATGCCAGGGACGGGCCCGAGCCCGTAGTGCCCGATCACCTGGGCCCCGGCGAGGAAGATGTCCTCCGGGGCGGACATGACGTTGGAGGCCTGGACATCGACCGGGGTGAGCGCCTCCAGGGCCGGGGCAAAGACGATTCCGGGGAGCAAGGACAACACCGTGGAAACGGTGCCGAGGACGTCCAGGGCGGGCTCTTCGCGACCGGCTTGGATCGTTTCGTGGATGCGGGCGACTCGGGCGGCGGGATCGAACTCGCCGACCGGCGCGGACAAGGCCAACCCCGTCCAATGGTTGCCGCCGGCATGGTCTTGATCGACGCGCCGGACGCTGACCGGGATCGCCATGGGAACCTGGTCGACGGGCACGCCCTTGGCCTCGTGATAGCGGCGCAGGACCGCGCACACACCCGCGATGTAAGCGTCGTTGACCGTCCCGCCGAGAGCGTGCGCGGCCGAGCGCAGGTCGGGCAAGTCCAGGTCGAGGGTGACGCTGCGCCGGGCCGCCCCGCGCCCGGCGAGCAAGGGCGATGGCGTGCCCGGGGAAGCGAACGAGCCGACCACCCGGCCGAGGGAGGCGGCATACGAAGCGACGGCTCCGACACTCCCGACGGGATCGGCGATGGACTTCAGCCCGGCGCCGACGACGGTCTTGGTCAGGCCCAGGGTCAGGCCCGGCACATCCTTGACTCCCGCGATCGCCAGGTCGCGCGGTTCGAGATCGTGCGGGACCGGCTCCAGCGGAAGCGGCCGGACCGGGGCGTCGCGCTCGGTGTCGCAGACCTGCCTGAACATCGTGACCAACCCGGCGCCGTCGGCCACGGCGTGACTCATATTGGAGATGGCGGCGGCCCGCCCGCCCTCGAGGCCGGTCACGAAGGTGACGACCCACAGGGGACGGTGCAGGTCGAGGGGGGTCATCGCGATCTGCTCGGCCAGGTCGAGCAGCTCCCGGTGGCTGCCGTCACCCGCGCTGACGCGGCGGCGCAGGTGATAGCGCAGGTCGAAGTCCGGGTCGACCACCCACCGAGCAAGCGTCGTCGGCAGCGTCGGCTCAACGACTTTCTGCCGCAGCCGGGGCACCTCCCGGCTGGCGCGGTCGAAGGCCGCGACGACCTTCTCCCAGTCCGGGGCACGGTCGAGGAGGAAGACGGTGACCATGCCCGCACGCGTGCGGGACTCCTTCTCGCCCCGGAAAAGGACCTGATCCTCGGGGGTGAGCGATTCACCGCCCTGGTATGCACCCATGGTGGCCGCCCGCCTTTCTGCGCAAAGCCGCGACGGCAGCCACTATAGGGCGGGCCCGCGTTCCTGGCTCCCCAGCTCACGCAGGCCGGGAAGGACGTGCTCGGCGAAGGTCCGCAAAAACCGCTCCTGATCATCCCCTGGCCCGTGGAAGACGAGGTGGTCGAAGCCGAGGTCGGTGTAGAACTTCACGGCAGCGACCGCCTCGGCGGGGTCGGAGGCGACGATCCAGCGCCGCGCAACCTGCTCGATCGGCAGCGCGTCGGCGGCGGCCTCCATCTCGGCGGGGCTGTGGATCGAGTGCTTCTGCTCGGCGCTGAGCGACAGCGGCGCCCAGAAGCGGGTGTTGTCCAGCGCCAGCTCGGGGTCGGGATCCCAGGACAACTTGATCTCGATCATCTTCTCGATCGGCTCGTCGGCGCGGCCCGCCTTGGCCCGGCCCTCGGCGACCGCGGGGATGAGGTCGTCGGCATACAGGTCCCGGCCCTTGCCGGAGGTGCAGATGAAACCGTCACCGTGGCGCCCGGCATACCGGGCCACCATCGGGCCCCCGGCGGCGATGAAGACCGGGACCGGCTCGTCGGGGCGGTCGAAGATGCGCGCGTCGACGGTGCGGTAGTACTCGCCGTCGAAGGTGACCGCGTCCTCGCTCCAGAGCCGGCGCATCAGCTGGACCGCTTCGCGCAGCCGGGCGAAGCGCTCCTTGAACGCCGGCCACTCCTGGACCGAGCCGACGGCGATCTCGTTGAGCGCCTCGCCAGTGCCGAGTCCGAGGAGGACGCGGCCCGGGGCCAGGCAGGCGAGCGTGGCGAACTCCTGGGCGATGACCGCCGGGTTGTAGCGGAAGGTCGGCGTCAACACCGAGGTGCCCAGCACGATCCGCTCGGTGCGCGCGGCCACATACGCGAGCCAGGTGAGCGCATTTGGCGCGTGCCCGCCGGTCAGCCGCCACGGCTGGTAATGGTCGGAGATCGTCGCGCTGTCCAGCCCGAGTTCCTCGGCAAGGATCGCGTATGCCGCCAACCGCGCCGGATCAAACTGCTCCGCCGACGCCTTGTAGCCGATCTTGATGCCCGCCATGCCGGCCAGCCTAGTAGTGCGCCAGTAGCGCGCCAGCAGTGTGCCAGCAGTGCGCCGAGGTCGTCATTTCTCGCCGAAGTCGTACTACCGGTAGTCAGACCTCAGCAAGAAAACCAGACCTGCGCGAATTAAACACTGATCGCGTCGAGCTCGACCTCGACCTTCCACCGCTCGTCGACCAAGCCGGCGACGACGACCATGGTCGCCGCCGGCCGGATGTCGCCGAAGACCTCGCCGTGGGCCTGCGAGACCGCGTCGACAACGTCGGTGCTGGTGATGAACATCCGGGTCCGGACGACATCCTGCGGGGTGCCGCCGAGCTCCGCGAGCGCCTCCAACGCGATCTCGAAGCACCGCCGGGCCTGCACGTGCGGGTCGAGCACCACGCCCCCGTCGGGCCAGATCGGGGCGGTTCCGCTGACGGCGATGTGGTTGCCCAGGCGGACAGCGCGGCTGAACCCGACGCGGGCTTCGTAGGGCGATCCGGAGGCGGCATGGCGGCGCTCCATAACGAGCACGGCTCCCTTTTGCTAGGTGGTGTGGGTGCACGCTCCGCGTGGGCAGGAGCGGGGACTGGGTGAGGTGACTCTAGGCCTGGCCGATGTCGCGCAGCAGCGCTTGGAACCAGTCGACGTCGGCCCCGAAGGCCTTGCCGCCTTGGATCCGGGGGAATTCGATCGCGCGCAGTTCGTCGCCGCGCTCCTCGTCCTGGCCGACGACGCCGCTCTCGCCGCGCAGCGCCGCGTCGACGGCGAAGTCGGTGCACTGCTTGATCAGAGCAAGGTCCTCGTCGTTGGCGGCGGCTGAGCGGGAGAAGTAGCCGCTCTTTTGGACCATCGTCTTTTCGGCGCCGATGAGCTGGGCGAACTGCTTGGCGAACCAGGAGCCCGGGTTGACCTTGTCGAGCTGGACGTGCCCAAAGGCGTCGCGCGGCACCTTCTCGCCGGCCGCTTCGAGTTCGGCGACCACGTCCTCGGCACCGGCGCCCTCGGAGAGGAAGATGTTGACGCAGCCGTGCTCGTCCATGACCTTCTTGAGGCGCTCGCCCTCGGCGTGGATGTCGATGTGCAGCTCGGGGACATAGACGGCGTGGACGTCCCAGCCTTCCTTGGTGTTGCCGATGCCGGGGACGAACTCGCGGGCCCCGACCCACTCGTGGTAGCGGCGGGCGGTCTCGGCGGTCAGCCAGCCGCAGTGGCGGCCCATGACTTCGTGGACGATGAGCATCCGCGGGTTGGAGGTGTGTTCGCCGATGATGTTTTGGGCATAGAGCGAGCCCTGCTCGGCAGCGGTCCACGCGCCGAGCGTCTGGCGGATCGGGACGACGTCATTGTCGATGGTCTTGGGCAGCCCGACGACCTGAAGTTCGTAGCCGTTCTCGTGCAAATAGGCGGCCAGGTCCGCGGCCGTGGTGTTGGTGTCGTCGCCGCCGATGGTGTGCAGCACGTCGACGCCGTCCTTGGTCAGCTGCTCGGCGGCCACATGCAGCGGGTCCTGGCCCTCGCGGACCAGCCCCCGCTTGACGCAGTCCTTGACATTGGTCAGCTTCACCCGGGAGTTCCCGAGCGGGCTGCCGCCGAAGCCGTGCAGCAGATGCGCGCCCTGACGCACCTCGTCGGTGACGGCGACCGAGGTGCCGGTGAGCAAACCGGCATACCCGTCGAGATAGCCGATGATCTCGACGTCGGGAGCGACCTGCGTATAACGCTCGATCAGACCGCCGACGGCGCTGGACAAACAAGGGGCAATCCCCCCGGCGGTGAGCATGGCGACTTTACGGACGGGCATGGGGTGCGGATCCTTCCTGGGCGGGGAGACCTCTCGAACCCATCCTTGCATCCCCTCCGGTCGTGGCACAGTTCTGCCCATGGGGATCGAGGTGCGCGAGGTCCGGCGGACGTTCGGGTCGGTGGTGGCGGTGGACTCGATCAGCCTGCAGGCCCGGCCGGGCGAGGTCACCGCCTTGATCGGACCCAACGGCTCGGGCAAGACAACCTTGCTGCTGATGCTCGCCTCGCTGCTGGTGCCCGACCAGGGCTCGATCCTCGTGGACGGGAGCGATCCGGTCACCGACCCGCGCGCGGTCCGGGCCCGCATCGGCTGGATGCCCGACGGTTTCGGGACTTGGGATGTGCTGACGGTGACCGAGGTTCTGCAGATCATCGCCGCGGCATACGACATCCCGCGGGCGCAGGCCGAGACCCGGATCCGCGACTTGCTCGCGCTTGTCCACCTCGATGACCTGGCGGATCGGCCGGCGCGGGTGCTCTCTCGGGGAAAAAAGCAGCGCCTCGGCCTGGCCCGGGCACTGATCAACGACCCGAGCGTCCTCCTTCTCGACGAGCCGGCATCCGGACTCGACCCGCGCAGCCGGATCGAGCTGCGCGACCTGGTGCGCGGGCTGGCGGCGCAGGGGCGCACCGTGCTGATTTCGAGCCACATCCTGACCGAGTTGCAGGAGGTCGCCGACCGTGCGGTGATCATCGCTCGCGGCCGGACCGTTGCCGAGCAGGTGCTCGGCGCCGAGGGGGCCCGGAGATCGTCGGCACCTGGCGGGTCACCAGCCTCGACCCGGGTCGGCTGACTGCCTGGCTTCGCGACCGCGGGCGGGATGCGGTGGCCGCCGCCGGTGGCGGCGTCGAGGTCGAGATCGCCGGTGAGCGGGCGGCTGCGGAGCTGTTGCGTGACCTGGTCGCCAGCGGTGTGCCGGTCAGCGCCTTCACCCCGACCCAGGGAGCGCTGGAGAGCGCCTATCTCGCGGCGACGGAGGACCGGCAATGAGCGGACACGGCATCCGCACGGTGGCCCGCCTCGAGCTGAAGCAGCGGGTGCGGGCGGCACGCTGGCCGATCGTGCTCGGCCTCTGGGTGGTCACGATCGCGGCGATCACCGGGCTGACGTGGGCGTCAGTCAACGACCGGCAGTTCGATCAGGGCCCGGCGCTGTATGACGTGGTGACCTTCTGCGTGCTCGGCCTGGGGATGCTCGTCGTCCCGTCGCTGACCGCCACCTCGATCAACGGTGACCGCGAGCACGGGGTGCTGGCCACCTTGCAGACGACGCTGCTGAGCGCGGGCGACATCGTCGTCGGGAAGCTGGTCGCGGCGTGGACGGTGGCGATGATCTTCCTCGCGACCGCGGTGCCCTTCTTGACGTTGGCGTGGCTCGCGGGGGGGTTGGGGATCGGCGCCGTCGCCTTGTCACTGGTGGTTCTCGCCACGGTGCTCGCGGTGATCTGCGCGATCGGGTTGATGTTTTCCGCGCTGACCGCCCGGCCGGTCGCCTCGGCTGTCTTGACCTATTTGACGGTCGCCGCCTTGACCGTGGGGACGGTCATCGGCTTCGGGCTGGCCTACTTCCTCGTCGCCCAGGAGGAGACCGTGCAGGTGCGCCAGGTGCGCGACGACTTCTGGATGGACTTCGAGCGCCAGCAGCCCAAACCCGAGACCGAGGAGGAACTGCAGAACTGGCACCCGCCGGAGCCGACGGCAGCCGACTGCGTCGTGACGAGCGAGCAGCGCACGGTCGGGCACACCGAGCGGATCTGGTGGCTGCTGCCGCTCAACCCCTTCGTCGTGGTCGCCGACGCCGCACCCCGGGCGGCAGCCCGGGCCGACGACGGTGGTGCGTTCACGCCGATGAAGTGGATCAGCGACGGGGTGCGCACGGCCAAGGCCGGCCCGCCGGAGGTCTACGACTACTGCAGCCAACAGGTCTTGGGCACCGGCGACACGACAACGCCCAAGAGCGGGCCGGTGTGGCCCTACGGTCTCGGGTTCCTCGTGCTCGCCGGGGTCGGGGCCACGACGATCAGCCGGGCGCGCGTGCGCACGCCCGTGCGCTCCCTGCCGAGCGGCACCCGAATCGCCTGACCGGCCCCCGGGCTGCCCTGCGGATCACCCGGCTGCCGCTGGATCCTCGTGGGTCACTCGGTGGCGCAGGGGCGAGCCACGGTCTCCGGGGGGGTCGGCGGCGGCTTGGGCGGGATCACGACCTCGCTGAGGGGCAGCAGGTGATCAAAGCCATTGCCGAGCACGATGTCGATCTCGGTGCCGGTCCGCTCGTCCTGCTGCATCCGCGCACCGGGCAGGTGGGTGCGCAGCACCGTGGCCTGCTCGACGCCGTCGGGCCCGAAACGAATAACCGCGACGTCATCGGGCAGGAAGGCGCGGTTGGGGTCGTTGCCGATGGTCCCGGTGTGGAAGGCCCGGGCGCGCAACTCCCTGGCCGCTTCGCCGGCTAGTCCGGCACGCCAGGTGGTGTTGTAGACGTTGATCTTGATCTCGTCCGGCTCGGGGGGCGGCGGTGGCGGCGCGGCGATCAGGCTGCGGAAGCCGTAGCCGAGAACCACCTGCACGCTCTCGCCCGCCCGGCCATCGTCATAGGCAAGCGCGTCGGGGATCTGTTTGGCGACGAGCAGGGCCTGATCGAGTCCCTCCGGGCCGTGATAGACCATCGCCGAGCGCTTGATGTAGACCCCCTCGGGGGCATTGGAGTAGGCATCGACGCGGAAGCCGCGGCGGGTGAACTCCTTGGCGACCGCCTTGGCTTCGCCGGCGGTCTCGGCCGCGTTGAGCACGGTCACATCAAAGGAATCGCGCACGGGGGCGGGAACAGTGACCGGCTCGCAGCCGCCATGGCCCCGATGAAAAAGGCCGACGCCGTAGGCTGCCGCGATGCTCGCGCCGCCGACGAGCAGCCCCGGCAGGGTGACGAGCACGGCCAGTCGGCGCAGTTGACGGACGCGATAGGTGCGCGAAGCCGTCGTCGCTGCGTCACGAGGAGCGTTGACGCCCATCCCCCACCCTCCTGACTCGGCCAAGGACAATCATGCCCCATCCGTCACAGCGGCCGCAGGTGGCGCGGGCCCCGAAAAGGTGAACTCCTGATAACGACCCCCGCCGCCGCGGAGGGGCGTGCGGCAGGTGGGTCAGCGCCCGGTGCCGGCGTAGATGACCGCCTCCTCTTCGGCGTCGAGACCGAAGGCGCTATGGACGGCACGGACGGCGTCATCGAGCCGGTCATCGCGCATGATCACCGAGATCCGGATCTCGGACGTCGAGATCATCTCGACGTTGATGTCGGCGCTGGCCAGCGCCTGGAAGAAGGTGGCCGAGACCCCCGGATGGGACTTCATCCCCGCGCCGACGAGCGACAGCTTGCCGATCTGATCGTCATACAGCAGCGCGGCGAAGCCGATCTCGGGCTGGATGCGTTGCAGCGCCTGCATCGCGCTCGGCCCCTCGGTGGTGGGAAGGGTGAAGGAGATGTCGGTCAGCCCGGTCTCGGTCGCCGACACATTTTGGACGATCATGTCGATGTTGATCTCGGCGGCGGCGATCGCCACGAAGATGCCTGCGGCCATGCCGGTGCGGTCGGGCACACCGACAATCGTCACCTTGGCCTCGCTGCGGTCATGGGCGACTCCGGTGATGATCGGCTCTTCCACTGCCTCTCCTTCGGCCTGCGGCTGGTCGGTGACGAGCGTGCCCTCCTTGTGGGTGAAGGAGGATCGGACATGGATGGGTATGCCGAATCGGCGCGCGTACTCGACGCTGCGCAGGTGCAGCACCTTCGAGCCGCTGGCCGCGAGCTCGAGCATCTCCTCGGCAGTGATGCTGGCGAGCTTGCGGGCGGCGGGGACGATCCGCGGGTCGGCGGTGAAGACCCCGTCGACGTCGGTGTAGATCTCGCAGACATCGGCGCCCAAGGCGGCGGCCAGGGCCACCGCCGTCGTGTCGCTGCCACCGCGGCCGAGCGTGGTGATCTCCTTGGTCTCCCGGCTGACCCCCTGGAAGCCGGCGACGATGACGATGTGGCCATGGCCGATCGCCTCGGTGATCCGCCCGGGGGTCACGTCGATGATCTTGGCCCGGCCGTGCACGGCGTCGGTGATCACGCCGGCCTGACTGCCGGTGAACGACCGGACGCTGTGCCCGAGATCGGCGATCGCCATCGCGAGCAGCGCCATCGAGATCCGCTCCCCCGCCGTGAGCAGCATGTCCATCTCGCGCGGCGGCGGCAGCGGGCTGACCTCACGGGCGAGGTCGAGCAACTCGTCGGTCGTGTCACCCATCGCCGAGACGGCGGCGACGACGTCGTTGCCCGCCTTCCTGGTCTCGACGATTCGACGCGCGACGCGTTTGATGCTGTCGGCGTCGGCGACGGAGGAACCGCCGTACTTCTGCACGACCAGGCTCACCAGGGACTCCAACGGGCTCGCGCGGGCAAGGGGCGGGAGGCATCGTAACGGGTCGCGGCTGGGCCCTCGTCGGCTGTCCGCGCGCGCTTAGCCGCGCAGGAAACGGCGCTCCCTGGTCAGCTCGGTCAGGGCGACCTGCATGGCCGCCTCGACGCGGGCGGCATATGCGCGAGGTGACTCCTGCTCGGTCGCCGGCATCGGCGCAAGCACCCGCGCGACCAGCTTGGCGGGCAGCGGGAGGTAGGGCAGCGGGATCGGCAACCCGTTGGTCCCGACCGTCAACCCGAAGGGCAGCGACAGGGCCACCGGCAGCGCCTTCATCCGCAACAGCTTGTCGATGCGGGTCACTTTGGCGAGGGTCTCGCCGCTGGCCAAGACCATGGCCGTCTCACCCGCGCCCGCCACGACAAGCGGCACGATCGGTATGCCGTGCTCGATCGCCAGGCGCGCGAACCCGCTGCGGCCATGGAAACGGATCTGGTCGCGCTCCCGGAAGGTCTTCGCGGCCTCGAGGTCGCCGCCGGGGAAGACCATCAGGTCGTGGCCCGCGGCAAGCTCGGCGGCCGCGCTGTCGGCGTTGGCCGGCACACAGCCCAGCCCTTGGGCGAAGGAGCCCATCCGGAAGCTCCAGATCAGGCCGTGGGCCAGCGCGGACAACGGCCGATCGCGTGGCTGGAGGTCGAGCAAGATCGCCCACGACGCGAAGGTATTGAGGTCATACAGACCGCCATAACCGTGGTGGCCGACGAAGAGCACCGGCCCGGGAGTGTCCGGGACCTGACCCTGCACCTCCAGCCGATGGTAATTGCGCACCACCTCGCGCGCGACGGCTCCGACGGCTTCACCGGCCGCCCGCAGGATCTCGTGCCGCTGCTGCTCCAGGTCGTCCCAGGGGGTCGTCATCTGCGTGTCCCGGCCGGTCAGGGGTGCAGGGCGTCGAACTCGGCCTCGGCGACCAAGTCCTCGTCGGCATCGAGGCGGACATGGCTAATCAGGCCGTGCAGCACGCGCAGGGCCATGGCCGCGCGCTCGCCCCAGTCGGAGAGGTAGCTGAACTGCCACCACCACAGGCCTTCCAGCACCCGGCCTGCGTCATAGTGGCGCAGCCCGTGATCGAGAGCGGCCGCGACGATCGCGATGTCGTTCGAGAGGGAACCGCTCGTCACGTCGGCGGACGTGACCGGGTCGACGAGATCGGCATACTCGTCCAGACCCTCGAAGGTGTTGGCGATCCCGGCGCGCAGACCGGTCAGGTCGGCGTCGGGTCCGCCGTCGGGTTCGTAGCGTTCGCTCGGGATGACATCCTCGATGGCGCCGAGGCGCGCTCCGGTGACGAGGATTTGGGAGAGCGCCAACAGGGCGAGCGCAAGCGAGGCCTCGGGCGTCTGCCCCGCCGCGACCTCGGACATGGTCTCGAGGAAGACCCGTGCCTCCTGGGCGCTCAGGTCGGCCAGGGCCGCGACATCCGCCGCGATGGGCGGGGTGGGCTGGGGCTGCTCAGGCATCGATCAGTCTCCGTCCTTCGAAGGCCCGGCCGAGGGTGACCTCGTCGGCATACTCCAGGTCACCGCCGACCGGCAGCCCGGACGCGAGGCGGGTCACGCGTAGGCCGAAGGGTTTGAGTTGGCGGGCGAGATAGGCGGCGGTGGCTTCGCCCTCGATATTGGGGTCGGTGGCGATGATGATCTCGGTGATCTCCTCGCCGGCTAGGCGGGCCATCAGCTCGGTGACCCGCAGCTGCTCGGGGCCGATCCCGTCGATCGGACTGATCGCCCCACCGAGGACGTGGTAGCGGCCGGTGAACTCACGGGTCCGCTCGATCGCGACGACATCCTTGGGCTCCTCGACGACACACACGGCGTGCGCGTCGCGGCGGGGGTCGGCGCAGATGCGGCAGCGCTCGGACTCGGCCACATTGCCGCACACGGCACAGAAGCGCACCTTGGCCTTGACCTCGGTCAGCGCGCCGATCAGCCGCTGGACGTCGGCGGCGTCGGCAGCGAGCAGATGGAAGGCGATCCGCTGGGCGCTCTTGGGCCCGATGCCCGGCAGAGTGCCGAGCTCGTCGATCAGATCCTGGACCACGCCCTCATACACGCGGCCAGCGTATGCCCTTGCGCCGACACCTGCCGGGGCAAGCAGGTGGCCGGCGCGCGTGCCTCACTCGCGAACGTATGCCTGCCAGGTCATCCCGCTCGGTCCAGCATCACTGGCGACGAGCGCGGCCGCGTGCCCGTTCCCGGCGGCGATGTCGATGCCGCCCCACGAGTTGAAGCCGCCGAGGGCCTTCGCCGGGCCGAATGCCCGCCGCAGCTGCCGGTGGCGAAGCGGGGCAGCTTCTGTGCGGCACCCCACACGCCGGCGGCCGACATGCGGTACAGCTCGACGTGCCCGCGGAGAAGGGCACCCCCGGTTCCCGGATCGCGCTCCACGACCAACACGGCCCGCCCGGTCACGTCAACCCCGACCCCCATCCGGGCCGGTGGACTCGCTCCACGCCAGGATCGCCTCACCGTCCGATGCTCCCGACAGCAGGACGTCGCTCACATCGGTGCCGCGAGTCGAGATGGTCTGGCCCGGGCCGAAGCCGTCGCCCGCAGTTCCGTCGGTGACCAGATCTGCCCTGGAGGTAGGGCTGGGCGGTGGTGGTGGCGAGACGGGCCGCGATGGTTGCCCGTCCCGAAGGACTCAGAACGACTCTCGGTTGGTTAATCGGCGTCGTCGTGGAGACAACCGTGGCCGCGGCACCCAGGCGGCCGTTCGGCGACCGGAACGCGGCCCTGAGGAGGTAGCTGGCGCCCTGCTGCTCTTGCCAGACGACGACGGCATGCTCCACCGTCGGTCATGGCCACCGCCGGTGTCACGGTGGGTTGTTGCGGGCCGGCGCCGAGTGGGCCCGTCTGCGACCACGGCCCCGCCGGGTCGCGATAGGAGATCCGTCCGTCCATTGTGACCGCGACACCCTGGCCCCCCACCGCTGTGCCAATATGGCGCGGTGAACATCTCGGCGCGGACGGACTACGCGATCCGCGCCCTGCTCACCTTGGCCGCCGCCCAAGCGAACGGATCCGGGCGGGGTGTCGGCCGACGCGCTCGCGGAGGCCCAGGGCTGCCAAAGAAGTTTCTCGAGGCGATCCTGCTTGACCTGCGCCGCAGGGGGCTGGTCAGTTCGCGGCGGGGCAGCGCGGGGGGTTATCAACTCGCGGCTCCCGCGGAGATCATCCGGCTCGGCTCGGTGCGGACGAACACCATGCGGTGTGGTCAAGGTCCGGTGCGGTAGCGTCGGGCGCAGTCAACGTCCGGTGCCGGCGTAGACGACGGCTTCGTCCTCCGTATCGAGGCCGAAGGCGGTATGCACGGCGCGGACCGCGTCGTCGAGCCGGTCATCGCGCATGATCACCGAGATGCGGATCTCCGACGTCGAGATCATCTCGACGTTGATGTCGGCGTTCGCGAGCGCCTGGAAGAATGTCGCCGAGACCCCCGGATGGGACTTCATCCCGGCCCCGACGAGCGAGAGCTTGCCGGCTGATCGTCATACAACAAGGCGGCGAAGCCGATCTCAGACTGGATCCGCTGCAGTGCCTGCATCGCGTTATGTCCTTCGCTTGTGGGCAAGGTAAAGGAGATATCGGTCAGGCCGGTCTCGGTGGCGGACACATTCTGGACGATCATGTCGATGTTGATCTCGGCGGCGGCGATCGCCACGAAGATGCCGGCCGCCATACCGGTACGGTCGGGGACCCCGACGATCGTCACCTTGGCCTCGCTGCGGTCATGGGCGACTCCGGTGATGATCGGTTCCTCCGCTGCCTCTCCTTCGGCCTGCGGCTGGTCGGTGACGAGCGTGCCCTCCTTGTGGGTGAAGGAGGATCGGACATGGATGGGTATGCCGAACCGGCGCGCGTACTCGACGCTGCGCAGGTGCAGCACCTTCGAGCCGCAGGCCGCGAGCTCGAGCATTTCCTCGGCGGTGATCCGCGACAGCTTGTGGGCGGCGGGGACGATCCGCGGGTCGGCGGTGAAGACCCCGTCGACGTCGGTGTAGATCTCGCAGACATCGGCGCCCAAGGCGGCGGCCAGGGCCACCGCCGTCGTGTCGCTGCCACCGCGGCCGAGCGTGGTGATCTCCTTGGTCTCCCGGCTGACCCCCTGGAAGCCGGCGACGATGACGATGTGGCCATGGCCGATCGCCTCGGTGATCCGCCCGGGGGTCACGTCGATGATCTTGGCCCGGCCGTGCACGGCGTCGGTGATCACGCCGGCCTGACTGCCGGTGAACGACCGGACGCTGTGCCCGAGATCGGCGATCGCCATCGCGAGCAGCGCCATCGAGATCGCTCCCCCGCCGTGAGCAGCATGTCCATCTCGCGCGGCGGCGGCAGCGGGCTGACCTCACGGGCCAGGTCGAGCAGTTCATCGGTCGTGTCGCCCATCGCCGAGACGGCGACGACGACGTCATTGCCGGATTTCTTGGTCTCGACGATCCGGCGCGCGACGCGTTTGATGCTGTCGGCGCCGGCATACGGAGGATCCGCCGTACTTCTGCACGACCAGGCTCACCAGGACTCCAACGGGCTCGCGCGGGCAGGGGCGGGAGGCATCGTAACGGGTCCGGCTGCGGCGCCATCGTCGCTGTCCGTCGCCCGGCCGCTATCCGGCGTGCCTGGGCCGGACCCGACGGCCTCGCGGGCGACATGCTGGAGGGGGCGAAGCCCTGCGAGTTCTAGGGTGATCGGTCCAACCGGGTCAGCGAAACTGTCCGTCGCGACGCCGGTTCTCGGGCAGGAGCCAACGGCGCTGGAGGCGTCGCACCCCCGTGCTGACAGCGAGTGCGAGAAGGAGGACACAGGCCATCTCGAGTAGGCCGACCATCCAGACACCCCGGGTCAGCTCCAACCCCGTACCCGCCCAGAGGAATGCGCCTCCCACGACTCCCCCGAGAATCACTGCGACCAGCATCGGAAGGAACGCCTCGATACGTTGGACGTCGCGCACATCCGTCTGCGAGAGCCCGGCGCGCAGCAGGCCGCGATCGGTGCCGATGAGGGAGAGCAGACGATTCCCGAAGGCCAACAGGAATGACAGCAGCGCGAGCGTCGTGGCCGCGACTCCACCAGGAACGACCCAGCGCAACTGCTGGGGCGGCCCGAGAGTCAGGGCCGATTCCAGACTCACGCCCGGCAAGAATCCGTTGGCGACCGCCTCCAACTCGCCAGGAGAACTCGATCGGCCGACAACGAAAACGCGCGTGGAGCCTTCCGAGATCACGAGCTGCTGCGCCGACGGCTCGATCCGCACCTCGTAACCGAGCCGGCTCCGGAGCGCCTCGGCGTCCTTGGTGCTCAACCGATTCGAGGCGCAGGAAACGCCGGCGAGTTCACGCGCAGCAGCGCAGTCCGGGACGAGCACTCGGTTCTCCAGGTCCATCGGCCAGATCCGCTCACCGGGGACGTTGGAGCGAAGGCGCGCGAGATCATCGACGGCAGGTCCCCGCCAGGACAAAGTGAACCCGGTCGTGGTGGGGCCCTGCTCAAGCGTCGCGTGGAGGGCGCGAGCTTGCACACCCGTCCACGCGAGGGTGACGAGAACGAGGATCGCGACAAGGGTCGCTGGACGCGACAATCCGAGCGGACCATAACGCAGTCGCGCAGCGGCCAGCCAAGTGGCTGCTTTCTGGCTGCCGCCGAGCGCTCGAGCGACGGCCGACGTGAGCTGTCGCACACTCGACCCGAGACCGAGGACAGCCGCCAGAAGGCCCACGACCAAGAGCCTCACGGAGGATTGTGCTCGACTGACGATCACTAGAAGAACGCCCAGAGCGAGGGCTCCCGAGGGGAGGGCCAGGACGGACCCGATCCAGGGTTCGCCGCGGCCATGATTGCGTGGCGAGGGGTTCGGGGCCATGGCGGGCAACGAGGCACTCAGTTGCACAAGAGAAACACACAACGCCGCCAACACCGCCAGGACAATGGGAAGCGCGAGGTCGCCAGACCAATAGCGGACCCCCGCTCCAGGGATACCGTCGGTCCGACGACTGACCGCGGCATGAACGAGCAGGGCCAGCGCCGCGCCAGGCAGCGCTATAATCGCCGTCTCCAGAGCGACGATCAGTCGCACGACGGCGAGGCGCACCCCGAGGCGGCGCAGACCGCGCGAGCGCCGGGCGATCGTCGGCGACATCGCCCGGGCGGTGGTGATGGCGAGCGCGAAGGCGGGCAGGACGAACAGGAAGCCAGACGTGACTAGCTCGCGCAGCGCCGGCGGGTGAGGTTGGACGGTCTCGAAGCTCAGCGCGAACGTCCGGCCGTGGGGGGCCTTGTCGCCGAATCCCACAATGCTCATGAGCACCCCGCCTTGCCCAAGGGAGCGGCCGGCGGGAGGCCGCGCATAGATCAGGTATTCGGTGGAGGTTGACGAACCGTCTCGGCCGATCGTTCCATCAGGGCCCGTGCCAGCGCGGTCGATTGTGAAACCGATCGGGTCGGACGGGAATCCGTCATCCCGAAGGCCCTGGGATATTGCGACCATCCCCGGACGGGGCAGCCTGGATAACCCGGGCGGGATCGGTGACTCGCCATGGCTCGGCTCGATCCACAGAACGGGGATCTGCCGCCCGTGCCAGACCGGCCCGCGTAAAGCCGTCTTGAGCCCGACTGATGTGTCGGCGACTGCAAGTGGACGCCGCTCAGCCTGACGGGCGTCGGCGCGGTGAGCTGCGGCGACCGCGCTGAGCCCGGTGAGAAGCACAAGCGTAGCCACGAAGGCTCCGACAGCAACCAGCACCTGCCGCCACCGGTGTTGTGGGTCGCGAGTGCGGGCCAAGCGCCAGGCGAGGCCTGCCGCGAAGCCGACGCCTCTCATCCGCCGAGATCCACGACGAAGTCGCACGCGGCCGCGACCGCGAGGTCGTGAGTGGCAACCACGAGGGGAATGGCAAGGTCCCGGGACCGTGTGATAAGGAGTTCGGTGATCATCGTGGCATTGGTGCGGTCCAATGAAGCGGTCGGCTCGTCGGCCACCAGCATCAGCACCGGCGAGCACGTTGCCCTGGCGATCGCTACCCGGTGAGCCTCGCCTCCGGACAGATGGCCGATGCCCTCGCCCCCGCGGCCGGTCAGACCGACGCTAACCAACTGAGACCGGGCCGCGGTCTGCGCAACGGCCGGAGCGACGCCATTGAACCGAGCTACGAGGGCGACGTTGTCGATGACGGTGAGTTCGTCTAGGAGACCGGCGTCTTGGGAGACCATGCCCACCGAAGTGCGTCGGAAGGCCGACGCATCTGGCTCTCGCAGCTCGGAGATTGGCATCTCTCCCAACCGGATCTGTCCGACCGACGGAGCGCGGATCGCGACCAGGCAGTCGAGGAGCGTGGTCTTGCCCGACCCCGATGGCCCCACGATGGCCACGCTGAAGCCCGGCTCGACGACGAATGAGACAGGCTCGAGGATGGGGTCTCCGTGAACGCTCACCGAGACCCCGTCCACGACAAGATTGTTCGATCTCAACTCGGGTATCGCCACGGCCCGATGGCGTCAAAGTCCGCGGGAATTACTTCAACCGCCCTGTGCCGGTAGATTTTCTGCGCGTAAACGCCGGACGCCTCACAGGCGTTGTTTGCCCCGTTGCCGTCGTAGATCGTATTGGTCGACGAGGAGCCGATGGGTGTGTAGTCACCCCGAACGCCGTGGGAGTCAGCCTCCATGTCGCAGGCTTTCACCTGGCGGATGCTGTTGAAGTCCTGCGTGTAGTCGGAGCCCTGCATCGATTTGAGGCCCGACTCTGCGGCGGCAGGAATAGCGCAACCCGTTCCCACCAGAAGGGCGACCACCACTGATCGCTTCATGCCGACCATCCCCTGTTCGCCCCCCCCGGCTACGGGCGCAGCCTGCGGCGGAAGGAGCCGAGCGAAGTCAATCACGTTTGGCCCAACAGTGCGCGCTGAGCTGAAGCGGTCGTGGCGCGGATCCGGACCGCAACTCAGGGGTGGAGGGCGTCGAACTCGGCCTCGGCGACCAGATCCTCGTCGGCATCGAGGCGCACGTGGCTGATCAGGCCGTGCAGGACGCGCAGACCCATGGCGGCCCGCTCGCCCCAGTCGGACAGGTAGGCGGCCGTCGCCTCCCCCTCAATGTTGGGGTCGGTGGCGATGATCACCTCGGTGATCTCCTCCCCGGCCAGGCGGGCCATCAGCTCGGCAACCCGCAACTGCTCGGGGCCGATGCCGTCGATCGGGCTGATCGCCCCGCCGAGCACGTGATAGCGGCCGGTGAACTCGCGGGTGCGCTCAATCGCGACGACGTCCTTGGGCTCCTCCACGACGCAGAGCGCGTGCCCGTCACGGCGCGGATCGGCACAGATGCGGCACCGCTCGGCCTCGGCGACGTTGCCGAGGCCGAGCAGAAGCGCACCTTGTCCTTGACCTCGGACAGGGCGCCGATCAACCGCTGGACGTCAGCCGCCTCGGCCGCGAGCAAGTGGAACGCGATGCGTTGGGCGCTCTTGGGCCCGATACCCGGCAGTTGGCCGAGCTCGTCGATCTGGTCCTGGACCACGCCCTCATACACCCGGCCAGCGTATGCCACCCCAACTGTTGAAGCCGCCGACTGCCTTGACCGGGCCGAAGGTCCCGCCCGGGGCCGCGACGGCAACCCCCATCGCCCACCGGTAGGTGCCCTGTGTGGACGGGTTCTCGACGAGAGCATGCGCACCGACCCGTCGCGTGAGGTGACCACACGGGCGGCGAAATAGACGTTGCTCGACCCCTCGCGGATTCCGTTGCGAGGCAGCCGCTTCTAGGATATCGCACAGGAAATCTATAGTAATCGCATCACCAAGCGCGCTATCCCGTGGAGGCATGGGCTCCATGGGGTCGGTCGAACGGAAGGAGTCGGTCCGAATGCCCTCTGCGTAGCCCGCGCGCAATTCCCCGGATTGCCAAGAATCGTGCCCGCGGATGCGGAAGATAAGGCGAGGCGACGCTTACTCGACATTATGCTGAGTAGGATTATGCCGCGGCAACACGGCGACACTCAGGTGCGCATGCGGCCGGGCCGGCGGTGTCGCCAGGGCCGCGACCGGCGCCCCGCCAGCGTTCCAATCCTGCACCGCGTGTCTCCTGCCCACCTCCTGGATAGAGCCGCACTGGCCC
Source organism: Nostocoides sp. (assembly GCF_037045025.1). GTDB lineage: Bacteria > Actinomycetota > Actinomycetes > Actinomycetales > Dermatophilaceae > Nostocoides_A. The sequence goes on from NZ_JBAOHM010000005.1 coordinate 349,787, forward strand.
CGGCTTCAACCCCCGAATCGAGTGCGCGCCTGCTCCGCAGCGCGAGCGATTCCCTTGCGCTCGTAGGCGAATGCGCTGACCGCGCCCACGGCCGGTAGATTCCGCATGAAACCGACGACGGGCCCGGCCCCGGCGCGCTTGTCCATGTCGCTGTTGAGCCGCCACAGGTCGCGCGCCACCCGCCAGATCAAGCCGGCGCTGCGGCCGAGCCGCTTGCGGAGGCTCTTGTCCTCGGCCCGTTCCTCGGCTGCCCGGGCCTCGTCCTCGGTCTCATCCGCATCATCGGCATCGTCGGCATCGTCGCGGGCCGCGAGCGCGGCGGCGATCTCGTCCGGGGTCAACTGGCGCCCGAGCACGATGTCGGCGACCGCAGCGACCCGGCGGGGAACGTCCGCGATGCCCATCTCGCGCGCGACCGCGTTGACGATGAGCACTTGCGCGGCGGCGCCGATGACGTCCCCGATGCCGGTGAGCCGGCCCAGCTTGCCCAACAGTCCCGGGACCGCCGTCAGGGCCGCCGCCGCGGTCCCGAATCGCTTGACCCACCAGCCGATCCGGTCGGTGAGGATCGCGGTGTGCCAGTCGGTATGCCGCGGGTGCACTCCCGCGACCGCGCGCCCCGCTGCCCGGGCGGCTCCCCCGGCGGTCCGGGCCGCCGCGGAGACCGCGCCCGCGAGCCCACCGCGGGCGGCGGGCTGCGGCGACGCCGCCCGCCCGGCGCGCGTGTCGCGGGGATCCGGCTCGCGCATCAGCGCGTCGCGGGCCCGATCGAACTCCCGGCTGGCCCGGGCGAGGGTGCGAATGAGTTGGCGCTGCGCGTCATACGGCATGGCGCCAGCATGACCGACCTGCCGCCTGAGTGCTCCCCCGTGGCCCTGCCGGCGGACCATCTCGTCGAGACCTACCGCCTGTCGACATATGCCGCGACGATGCTGCGAAGTGCCTGCCGGGCCGACTCGGTCGGCCAGATGGTCATGGCGTCGGCAAGTTCGCCGCCGAGATAGTCGGATTGGCGCTCGAACGCCCGCGTGGCAAAGATGGCAAAGCCGACGGTCAGCGCCAGCAACCCCTGCCAGAGCTCGGCGGCCTCGCCGACGGTCAGGCCGTGCTGGACCAGATAGGGCAGGCCCTCCGCCGGGTCGCTGTCGAGGTGGCGGCCGGCGAGCGGAAGCAGGTGCGGATGCGCCATCAGCACCTCGAGGTAGCGCAGGAAGACGACCTCGATGAGGTCGGGCCATGCTTCGGGAAGCGGGCCGTCGAACGTCATCTCCCGGCGCATCAGGGCCAAGACACCATCCAGCAGCTCGGCTTTGCCGCTCACGTGGTGATAGATGGACGCGGCCTCGACGCCGAGGTCAGCCGCCAGCCGACGCATCGTGAGCGCCTCCAGCCCGTCCTCGTCGGCGCCCTGTGCACCGTTGCGCTGATCGCCGACATCGCCCTCGCGGGGGCGGGCACCGTTCCCACGACCGCGGCCGAGTGGCTCGCTCAGCTGCGATCGAGACCCCCGCTGGGACTGCGCAACCTCGACCTGCTCAACGCGAGCCTGGCCGTGGTGCGCCTGCCCAGGTATGCCGCGATCTACGGCGCCCACCGGCTGGTGGATCCGGCGTTGACCGGGCTGGGTGTCCTCCTCGTCGCCGTCGGAGCGGCCCTGTTCCTCGCCTCGAATGTCGCCCTGCCCATGCTGGATCTCGCGACCCGCTGCCCACGTGACTGCACCGCCGCCGCCGAGGCCCTCCTGGCTCGCGGCGCCCATGGCTCCCTGGGCGCCCTGCCCGGTTTCCTGGTCAGCGAGACAGGCACGCTCATTGTGGCGTGGACGATGCTACACGGTCACGTCTTCGGCCGGCTGACCGCGTGGACGGGCATGCGCGGAGCCGGGGGCCTCATGCTGTTTACTGCGGCCGCGACCGCAGCGGGCGGCACGACCGGGCCCTTGCTGTTGCTCGCCCTGCCGGCCGAATCCTCGCCCCGGGCTGGCAGTCGCTGACCAGCGTTCGGTTATGGGCTCTGGGACGGCGGGCCTCCTCATGAGAACGGCACCCGGTCGCGAACGCCCCGCCGGGCAGTGGGCCACGGTGACGCTCGTGCTCGGCCTGTTCTCCTTGATCCTGTTCGTCGTCTCGCGCGAGGCGACCTTCTCGATGTGGATACTGAGCAATGACTATGCCGCGGCGCCCACCGCGGGCGACAAAGCGGCCATACCCGCCGCCGGCGTCACCCTGCTGGCGCTCTATAACGGAGGAACCTTCGCCACCAGCTACCTTCTCGGCGCCATCAGCACAATCGTCTTCTCGGCGACCATGTTTCGCCACCGGGTCTTCGGCGCCCTTCCGGGCCTGGTCGGGGTCGCCACGGGCGCCGCCATGCTCGTGCCGCCCAATACCGGTCAGGCCGGCCTGGTGCTGTCGATGGTGTCTCTCCTGCCGACCGCCGCCTGGCTGGCGCTGTTGAGCAAACACCTCTTCCGACTGGGCGCCACCGGCCCTCCGAGCGGCGGCGAACCCAGCACCGGCATCGACTCCGACATTGACATCGACCAGAAGGGCACACGATGACACAGATCAAGGCCGCCGCCACGAAGTTCCTCGAGTCCCGGCGGATCGCGGTGACCGGAGTGTCACACGCGCCCCAGGGCCACGGCGGCAATGCGGTCTACAAGCGGCTGAAGGAACGCGGATGCGAGGTGTTCGCGGTCAACCCCAACGCCGAATTGGCCGAAGGAGATAGCCCTTCCCGACGTTGTCGGCGATCCCCGGCGGCGGCACGGCGGTCGTCATCGCGACCAGGCCGGAGCACGCCCTGGGCACGATGGAGGAGGCTGCCGGTCTGGGCATCAAGCAGGTCTGGATGCACCGATCGTTCGGGGCGGGCAGCGTCTCGGTGGACGCTGCGGCATACGGACGCGAGCATGGAGTCACCGTCATCGCCGGCGGCTGCCCGCTGATGTTCGGTCCCACCCCTGACACCGGCCACAAGGTCATGTGCTGGATGATGACGTTGACGGGCAAGGCGCCCCGAGCGGTCTGATCCGCGGGTGTTGGGGGGCGTGTTGGCGGGCGTGTCCCTGCCGGGGCCGGCGGCACGTCGCTCGACACCGGCCAGTGGTCACGAATACCCGCGACCGGGTCTTCCCGCAGGATCGGGAGAGGATCGGGCCTCCCGAAGGATCGGGCGAGGTCCACCGGGAGATCCTCGACCTCTGGGGGCATGCTCATGGGCGCCGTCAGGGCTGGTCGCTCTCGGACCAGATGACCGTGCCTCCGAGCAGGCGCTCGACGACCGGTTGCCCGACCTCGCCGAGATCGACGAGGTCCTCGTCGTCGTCGCTGACCAGGTCTTCGTCGGCCTCGCCGGCCAGGCGGCTGCGCGCCGGGCCGGCCGCCGCTGCGGGCCTGCTCGGCGGATGGTGCTCGGGCCGTGCGCCGGGGGGCCTCGCGACGGCCTGGTCGGCTGCGGCTGACGTCGCCGAGCCTGGGGGTCGCGAAGAGCCGGCACTGGTTGTCGGCACGTGACCGGTGGTCGGCTGCTGGCTGATCGACGCCTGCTGATCGGGCGGCGGGCGCCGCGTGGTCGTGGGGGGCGGACCAGTGGTCGGGCGATCGCTCGGGCCGGGCTCGGCGGCGGGTCGGCCCGCGTGCTCGGTCGCCCAGGACGGAGGTGTCGACGACGGCGCGCTCCCCCAGCCCGTGCCGCCGCCGGACCAGTCACGGGCCGCGACGGCAGCCATCGCGGCCTGGTCGGCCTGCGCCGGCCTCCCGGCCGTCTTTGTGTTGACCCCCGTTGTGGTGACCCCACCCGTGCCGGGGCCGCCGGGCTGATGCGACGGCAGGTCCGGTGCGATGTCGCCGTGCGCGTCGGCGAACTGCTCCCGGGCGGGTGGCCCGGCTTCATTGGGCCCCGTGGTATTGGGCCAAGCATCATCGGGCCAGGGTGCTTCGGGCCCGGCGTCATCGGGCCAGGGGGCGCCGAGCTCGGGGCCATCCGGCCCTGTCGGGTTGTCCCGCCGACCGCGAGGCGAGGAGACCGGCTTAGATGACGGCGCGCCCGAGGTTTCCTGCGCGCTCGCCGGCCCTCCCGCTCGTGCGCCCGGCGTGGCGGCGGCACCGCCGGAACTATGTCCGTGGCCCGTCCCACCGCCACCCTGGCCGGTCCCGCCGGCACCCTGACCACCGGAGCCGACGACCGCATCCACCCGGACGTCCAGACCGAGGACGTCGATCAGCGCCTGGCGCACGATGTCGGCGTGCACGCCGGCGCGGAAGGTGTTGGCCAGGCCGGTCGTCGCGATGCCAAGCACGAGCGTGCGCCCGTCGTAGCCGACCACTTGGGCGTGCTCGGACAGGAACGTCCAGGTCGTGCGCTTCAAGGTGAAGATCTTGGCCAGGACGTCAGGCCAGCTGCGGCGCAGTGCTGCCACGTCGAGGCCGCCGGGGGCGGGTCCGGACAGCACGGCCCCGGCTTCGACTGCGTCCGTTGCGTTCGTGGTGGCGCGCACATCCTGGCCCTGTGGCGCGCCCGCCCCGGGGCCGGCCGCTGGAACGAACAGCGGCGCGGACCCGCGAGCGACCGGGCCGCGCCTTCCCGCCGCGCCCGCCGACTCACCCGGCCCACCAGGCCCAGCAGGCCCGCGGCCCCGAGCGGGCGACGGTGGGCGGGCGCCCGGACCCGAGCCTGCCCCCCCGCCGGCTGCGGCCACGCCATCCACCGCCCCAGCGCCCTCATCGACAGCCGCGCCGCCATCGGCCTCAGCCCCACCACCCGTTGGCGCATCGTCGCGGACCTCCCCGGCTGCAGCCCCCAGCTCGCCGCCCTCGCCCTCGCCGCCCGAGCCAGCGTCAGCCAAGCCACGGCCAGCCGGGCCACGGCCAGCGAAGCCGCCCTGGCCACGGGCCCGGTCGCGTCGGCCCGCGTTGTCGCGATCGCCGTCGGCGCCACCGGGCGAGCCAAGCGCAGCCGCTCGACCCGGCTCGGGCGGGCCGGCCACCCGGGTCGCCGCCGCGGGTGCGGCCGCGGCCGGCGGCGGAGCACCGCCGGCTCCGGGTGCCACACCCGACGGAACTCCCCCGACGTCGAGGCGACGCTCGAGACGATCGAGGCGCGCGGCATACCCACGCTCTCCGACGGCACCGGGGAGCAGCACGCGCGCGGCGATCAGCTCCAACTGCAGCCGCGGCGTGGTGGCGCCCGTCATCTCGGTGAGACCGGCGTTGACGATTTCGGCGGAGTGCGACAGCGCCCCTGGGCCAAAGGCGCCCGCCTGCACCCGCATCCGGTCGATCTGATCGCTCGGCAGGCCACGCAGGACCGAGGCCCCCGCCTCGGGGACGGCGGCCAGCACGATCAGGTCGCGGAAGCGTTCCAAGAGGTCCTCGACGAACCGGCGTGGGTCGAGCCCGGTCTCGACAACCTGCTCGACGCGGCGGAACACCTCGGCGGCATCGCCGGAGGCGAATGCGTTGACCACCGCGTCGAGCAGCTCGGCGTCGGTGAAGCCGAGCAACGCGGCTGCACCCTCATAGGTCAGACCGCGCTCGTCAGAGCCGGCGATCAACTGGTCGAGCACCGACAGTGAGTCGCGCACCGAGCCGCCCCCGGCCCGGACGACAAAGCTGAGCACGCCCGGCTCGACGTCGACGCCCTCGGCAGCAGCCAGCTGCCCGAGATAGTCGTGCAGCCGCGCCGGGGGGACGAGCCGGAAGGGGTAGTGGTGGGTGCGCGAGCGGATGGTCCCGATGACCTTCTCGGGCTCGGTGGTCGCGAACACGAACTTCACGTGCGGCGGCGGCTCCTCGACGATCTTGAGCAGGGCATTGAAGCCCTGCGTCGTCACCATGTGCGCCTCGTCAATGATGTAGACCTTGAACCGGCTCTCCGCCGGAGCGAATGCCGCCCGCTCCCGCAGCTCCCGCGCGTCATCGACGCCGCCGTGGCTGGCGGCGTCGATCTCGATGACGTCGATCGACCCGGCTCCCCCGCGGGCCAGCGCCACGCACGAATCGCAGCTGCCACACGGGGTGCTCGTCGGCCCCTGCTCACAGTTGAGACAGCGAGCCAGGATGCGGGCGCTGGTCGTCTTGCCGCAGCCGCGCGGCCCGGAGAAGAGATAGGCGTGGTTGATCCGCCCGCTGTCGAGTGCGCGGGCCAGCGGCTCGGTCACGTGCTCCTGCCCGATCACGTCGGCGAACGTGTCCGGCCGGTAGCGGCGATAGAGGGCGGTGCTCACCCTGGGAACCCTAGCCCGCCCGGGTGACAGCGGCACCGGCGTTAATCGCGCATAGGGTCGGACCATGCGCATCGACGTCTGGTCCGACATCGTCTGCCCGTTCTGCCATCTCGGGCGGCGGCACCTGGAGCTGGCGCTGGACCGCTTCGAGCACGCCGACCAGGTCGGGGTCGTGTGGCACAGCTTCGAACTCGATCGCGGCGCCCCTGCTGTGGGGAGCGGCTCCAACGTCGAGCGGGTTGCTGCGAAATATGGCATCCCGGTCGCGCAGATGCGCGCCCAGCATGAGCAGATGGCGGCCGCCGCCGCCGCGGTCGGGCTCGACTTCGCGTGGGAGCAGATTGTCCCCAGCAATTCGTATGCCGCCCATCGCCTTATCCACTACGCGCGGTCGGTTGGCCGCGAACGCGAGGTGACCGACCGGGTGATGCGAGCGTGGTATTCGCAGGGCGCTGCGATCGGCGACCCCACCGTGTTGCTGGATCTCGCGGTCGAGGCCGGGCTCGACCGGGAGGCCACCGCCGCGGTCTTGGCGGGCGATGACTTCGGCATCGACGTGCGCACCGACGAGGCCCTGGCGAATCAGATCGGCATCACCGCCGTGCCGACCTTCATCCTCGACCAGAAGTTCGCGGTCGCCGGGGCCCAACCGGTCGAGGCGCTGCTGCGGGCAATCGAGCATGCCTGGGCCGATCAGGGCAACCGGCCGGCTCCGCCGCCGGCCGACGGATGCGGCTCGAACGCCTGCGGGTCGGCTGCCTGCGGGTCGAGCGCCTGCGGCGCGGTGGCGGACGAGGGCGAGGCGGCCGGCGCGGGCGAGGCGGCTGGCGCGCGAGAGTGAGGTGCTGCGGTGAGCGAATCGGCATACGACCAGCAGCATCCGACCTGATGAACCGCGCCCTGCCGTCCCTGCGACGGTCCGCAGAGGCAGACAACGGCACCTCGCGCACCTGGAAGAGCTCACTTACCCTTGCTGCGTTCCCGCCCTGGGGGAGTTCGGTGAGGTACCACCACGCGAGGTGCCTGGCGCCCAGCTTACCGGTCCTCGGCGCGGGATCGGACCGCCGCGATTTCGGTCCGCGGCCCGCCCTCGGGTACCCTCCTGCGCGGAGGATTCGCATAGTGGCCTAGTGCGCACGATTGGAAATCGTGTTGGGGATGAAACCCCTCGCGGGTTCAAATCCCGCATCCTCCGCCACCGGGCTGTTGACGTTTCGCCCGGGGGTGACCTGCAAGGGGTGAGCTATACCGCACCCTCTGCAGGACAGCCCTTGCCGGGACCGGGGGTGACCTGCAAGAGGTGAGCTATACCGCACCCCCTGCAGGAAAGCCCCCCTTGCCAGGGCTGGGGACCGCCGAGTAGCCACCGGCGCGGCGGACCAGGGCGCACCCGGGACCGAAGCCCTCTGCCGCGACGACCTGCCCCGAGACCACGCATTGCCCGAGAGCCAGATCCGCATCCGCGACGAGGATGCAATCCAGCCACCCCAGCACCTCAGGAAGCACCGGCGCCCCCGAAGTCGGCGCCACCGCATACGCGAACCCAGCGAACTGATCCCAGCCGAGCATCCGGCCCGGGACACCGAACCGCCGGGCGACTTCGGCATCCCCGCCGCCGAGGACGGACACGGCGAAGCCTCCGCGGCCACAACCAGCCGGTGCAACCGGCTGCCGGAGACCAATTGGACCGAGGCGAGCGCGGCGGACCCCTCCACCGCCGCGCTCGCCCCGCCCAGAACCAACGAGGTGACGGTCCCCGCGTGCACGCGATCGCCGACTGCGACGCTCACCACGGCCACCGGCCGGGCGATCGCGCTGCCGACATCGCGCAGGGCCACGCCCGCCGGAACGGGTCGCGTGGGGTCGACCGGACCCTCCCCCCGCGCGACCAGGCCCGTGCTCGTTGCAGTCACTGGCGGCGCCGCAGTGACGGGCAGCACCGTGGTCACACTCGTCACCCGCCGAGCCGGCTCAATGCCGCCCGTGCACCGGCATCCTCGGGATCGAGGTCGAGGCACCTCCGAAGGGCGGCACGCGCGCCCGCGATGTCGCCGGTTTGCTCGCGGAGCCACCCGACATTCCCCCATACATCGGCCGTGACATCGTCCGCCCCAGAATCGACAACGGCCTCCAGGTCGGCCAGCGCAGCCGAGAACCGGCCGTCGGCGGCGCGGCCCTGGGCACGCAGGACAAGCAGCTCGGCGCCACTGTCCCCCTGCGCCCCAACCGATTCCATCCCCCTGGCCGTCAGCTCCTCCACCAACGCTAGGTCCACCGCATCCAGCGCCACCGTCGCCCGGGCCAGGCGCGCTGGCAGGAAGCCGGGGTCGAGGTCGAGGACGTAGTCGAGATCGGCGACCGCCTCGGCGACCCGACCCAGCTCCAGCAGCGTGTCCGCCCGGTTATAGAACGCCTCGGCGAACGGCGGCCCGCAGCAAATACACATGTCGTATGCCGCGAGCGCCTCCGCCGCCCTCCCCTGTCGGCGAAGCAGCGCTGCCAGGTCGAAGTGGTACTCCGGATAGTGCGGGTCCAGCGCGATCACCAAGAGCAGGTCCTGCTCCGCCTCGGCGGGCCGGTCTAATGCCGAGAGCAGCTGGGACCGGTTGTGCCGCAACACCGAACGATGGAGCGCATGCTCATCGGGCGCCAACTCCCGATCGAGCCGCGCAATGCCGTTCTCCACCAACTGTAGCGACGCGCCCAGTCGTCCTTCGTGCATTTCCACGAGCGCTAGCCCATTGGCGCAGAACACACTCCAGAATGCAGCCAGCGACGGGTCCGGCAACGCGCCGGCAAACGCGATCGCCTGCTGCAACAACCGGCGCGCCAAGCCGTGGTCGCGCTCCTCCAGGCCGCGGTGCCGCGTGGCAAGCATCGCCCGGGCATAGCTTGCCTGCAGATGTGGCAGCACGGCGCTCGTCGACTCTAGGATTCGGAAGTAGATCGGCTCGACCTCCTCGACTCGGCCGAGGGCAGCGAGGGCCGTCGTCTGCTTGGTGGCAAACATCCACCAGGCCTCCTGGTTATGCTCCGGCTCACCAAGCAGCGCCAGACCCCGCTCGGCGAAATCCACTGTCGCGTCATAGAAGCCGAGATCGATTGCGCTGTTCAGCCCGATGCCAAGCGCCTTCAACGCCAGCGCCGGATCACTCCCCCGCTCCCGATGCCACGGAATCGCCCCACGCCACAAGGATTTCCGGCCCTGCGCGCACAGCTCGTCGGCGCGGGCGTCGTGCGCCAGGCGCCGCTCCTGCGGATCCCAGTGCTCGTATGCCGCTCGCGCCACCGGGTCGGGATCGGTCCCGTTGCTCTCCAGATAGCGCCGCCGCGACGCCTCGAGATCCGCGGGAACCGCCCGCACGGTCGGCCGCAGGTCGGTCGGCACGAACGTGATCACGCGCGGGTCGAGACGTCGTCGCGCGATCTGCAGGAACTCGGCGTCAGTGGGATCGGCCTCGGCGAGGTCGGTCACCAGGATCCAGCGGGATCCGTTGGGCGGCAACGCTGCCCGCAACAGGTCGACGATGCCGTGGCTGATCCGAGCGGTCCGCAGCCGGCTATAGAACCTCGTCCGCTCGGCCGGGACGGCCAGCGAGGTCAGCGTCTCGTGGCGGGCCTCGACGTGCGCCGCCAGGACGGGGGCGACGGTCAGGACCTCGACGTCGTGCTTCTGTAGCAGCTCTGGGTGGGCGAGTAGTTCCGCGGCATAGGCGTCCAGGACCGCAGCGGCGAGCGTGTAGGGACCGCGATGGTTGCGATGGGCCGAAAGGATGAGTTCCTCCGCCGGGGGCGAGGCGGGCTCGGCCCGCTCGCCCCAACCCGTGGCCAGGACGTGGGTGGGCTGGACAAGAGCGGTCATGACCGGGCTCCTTGACTGTGGCGGACGCGCCACCAGCGGCGTGCCCCGAGGACGGTGGGAATGACGAATTGGGCGAGGTTGAGCACGATGAACAGCGCGGCGTCGGCAGCGAGCCACCAGCTCGCGCTGGGGTCGGCAAACCGGGCCGCGGCCATCCGCGTGACCCGGACGAGCGCCGGGATCAACGCCCATGCGGTCATGCTCGCCATGAGCGCGAACCCGCCGAGCAAAACCCAGCGATACCAAGCGGATACGGCGAGATCGCGAGGATGCCAGCGCGTGGGATCGTGCCGCGGGTCGAGGCGCAGCAGCCGGCGCACATCGTCGGCGAGCCGGGCCCGCGCGACGGCGTGGACGTCGACGGTCTGGAAGACGGTCGCGATCAGGTAGTAGACATCGGTGCGCATGAACACCAGCAGCTGCCAGACCAGGCGCAGCACGCCCCCAAAAGCAGCGGCCAGGCCTACCGCGCCGACCAGCTGTGGCGCACCGGCGCGATCGGCGGCATACGCACCGAGAGTGAGCGCGGCAATCATGACCGTGTCGGCGACCATCCCGGCGAGCATCGGCAGATAGCGCGATCGCCTTGGGACGGAGACCAAGCCGTCGAGGTGGGTCTCCACGACGAGGAACCAGGCGCGCCAGCCAAGCGAAAGCGAACTGTTCAGCCCGAGCCGCCGGCCGGCGAGGACGTGGAAGCTCTCGTGGACGATGATCAGCGGGATCGTCGCGGCAAACAGCGCGAGGTCCATCGCCAGCAGGCTGTCGGTGAAGAAGAGGTGCCGCACGTGCGGCCGATAGTGCCGGTCGCTCGCCATGACAAGCCCGGCCAGGGCGACGAGACCGGCCATGACTGCCCACCCCAGCGGGGAGAAGACGGCGCGTCCGAGCCGCTGCCAGCGCACCAGCGCCGGCAACGCCACCGGTTCGCAGCCGGCCACTACGAAGTCGAGTTCCGCCAGAGTCGCCATCAGGTCGGCGACGTCCAGCTCGACGCCATAGGCGGCGGCATACCAGGCACCGACCTCATCGGGGCTCGAGCCCGCGGCAAGGCGCTCGACGGCGCGTGCCCCGTCGGCCGGGAAGACGACATAGCTGTCGATGTCCCGTCGCCCGATCGTGACGTCCTCGCCCTCGTCGAGGAAGACCAGCGGATGCAGTCGCACCGGCCTGGTGGTGGTCATCGCTTTGTTCCTTTCTAAAGCTCGGTCGGACGCCGTGCCGGCACCCGGTGGGCCCGCCCCCTGCGGGAGCCCACCGGGTCCGCCACGTCGCGTCAGAACTCCTGACAAGTCACCAAGTCGCCAGGCTGACCGCAGCCCGGGCCCCCGCAGGTCGCCCCGTAGAGCGGCATGGCGAAGCTGGTCAGCCGGACGGCGCCGGGCTTGTGAACGGTGATCTTGCGCATCATGGTTTCCCTTCTCGATGACCGGAGCCGAGTGCTCCGACCACGGAGAATCGTGGGGGAAGACCAGGTTTCGGCGCATCAGACCCGGATCCGCGAGTAGTGGTGGGGTGATCGGCGTGTGATGTGACGAAGGTGCTTGTCCTGCTGGGAGAATCGGGGTTACGAAGCCTTCGATTGGCCAGCGAGGAGAAGCACCTTGTCGGTGAAGAGAGTACGTGGTCGTGGCCGGGTTCGGAAGCGGGTGCGGATCGGCGCGCCGGATCCGTCGTTGACCGGGACCTCGGGGGTGGCAGCGCTCGCGGAGTTCATCGAGAAACTGGACCTGGTCGGGCGCCTGGACCGGGGGATCGGTGCGATCAAGGAGCGGGAGCGGGGCGCGACGGCCGGGCAGGTGCTGGTGTCGCTGGCGCAGTGCCAGCTGCTCGGCGGGGATGTGCTGGCCGCGTTGGACCGGCAGCGCCAGGATGTGGCCGGGTCCGCGTTGTCGGCGGTGCCGGTGTTGGCCTCGAGCACGGCGGCGGGGTTGGCCCGCCGGTTCGGGCCGGCGCAGCTGGCCGGCCTGGAGAGTGCGGTCGCGGACCTGACCGGTCATGCGGTCGGGTTGTTGCCGGCGTCCCGCCGGGCGGTGCTGGCCGCGGCGGTGACGGTGGACTTGGATTCCACCGATGTGGAGGTGTACGGGCCGACGAAGCAGGGCGTGGCCTACAACTATCACGGTCAGCGCGCGGGCCGTCCGCATCTGGGGACCTGGGCCGAGGCCGGGTTGACCCTGGCCGCGGAGTTGCTCGCGGGGAATGAGGATGTGAGGCCCCGGGCCGCTGACCTGTTGCGCCGGGTCCTGGCCGGGATCCCCGAGGACATCCGCTCGGCCGCGGCCGACTGGGATCGGTTGCGGGTGCGCGCGGATGCCGGCTACTTCACCGCCGACCTGGCCCACGCCGCGGTGGAGGCCGGGTGTGACTTCGCCATCGCCGCGAAACGGAACACCGCGATGTGGCGCGCCTACGCCGCCATCCCCGAGGACGCCTGGGGTGCGGCGGAGCGGGATGCCCGGCGCGCAGGTCGCCGCGGTCGACTACGCCCCGCAGGGGTGGCCGCCGCACACGTACACCATCGTGCGCCGGGTCCGCATCGAGGCCGAGGACATCTCCGACGACCCCCGCTCACGGCGTCGACGCACCATCGAGAAGAACCAACTCACCCTCGCCTTGGAGGGCGCGGCCACCCACGCCCACGCGGTCTCCTTCATCGTCACCAATATCCCCGCCAACGACCACCCGGCCAACCCCACCGAGCCGGCCGAGCCGGCCGCAGCCGGCGGAGCCGGCGGAGCCGGGTGAGGCGGCCGCACCGGTTGCCTCGATCACGCAGGTCGAGTCCTGGTTCCGCCGCCGCACCGACATTGAGGACCGGATCCGGGAAGCCAAACTCGGGGCCGCGCTGCGGCATCTGCCGTCGGGCGACCACGCCATCAACACGGTGTGGATGTGGGCTGCCCTGCTCGCCGGGAACATCTCCGTTCTGCTGCAAGCCCTGACCGGGATCGACCAGCGTCACCGCGCCCACGGCGCCCGCCTACGCCACGAACTGCTCTGCGTCCCAGCCCGCATAGTCCGCCACGGCCGCCAGCTGATCCTGCGGCTGCCGCCCGACCGCCAGCTCCTGCCCACCGTCCTGGCCCGGATCCGGGCCTTACCCACCGCGGCCTAACCCGCGAATCCCCCGTCCCGACGACCCAGGACCCCGAAGACCCGCCCACCCGAGCGCCACCGGGCCATCCGCGCTGCCCGCACCCAAAAACACACTGCCACAACACAAAATCTATCCGCCGTTCACTGGCCGCCCAACCCACACGCAAGCTACTCGCGGATCCGGGTCAGACCGGGGATGGAAGAGCAGATACAGCGCTGGTATGACGCCGGGAAGGTTGAGTAATTTCCACCACGACACTCGGCGCCGGCGTCCGTCAGACTCCGGATGAGCCCGGCCGGGGGGTCGGGCGCAAACCATCGAATCGGGGGAACACCATGTCCGAAACCAGGCAAGTCCGCGTCGTCCTGACCACCACCACCGGGGTCGTCACCGACGCCGCGTGGGCCGCGGACGAGGCCACCGTCGTCCTGGAAACCACCGGCCTCGACGTCGACACCGTCGCCCTGCAGCCGGCCGATGTCCAGGCCGCCACGCCCGACGGGGACCTGATCACCGCCGAACGGCTTCGGGCCGCGCGCACGCCGGGGGACGGCATACCGATCCTCGTCGCCGGTTTCCCGGCCCACCAACTCGGGGTGCCCGCGGACGTCGAGCTGCCCGCGCACCTGCTGTCGCTGAAATACCCAACCGTCGACGGCGCCGCGCCGGCCGGCTGGCTGTGCAAGATCTACGACTTCGAGTGGTGTGACTGACACGCCATGCGTCCTGTCCAAAACCCTGCCTGGAGTGCACTCGTCGTCCCGCTCGCCGTCGGCGCCGACCTGCTCGCGTGGGGCGGCACCGCGCCCACGCGCTGGGGCGCGATGGCGCCGGCAACACTCGCCGTCGCCCTGCTCGCCCTGACCTATCCGGCGCTGTGGTGGCGCACGGCCCGGCCGGCCGCCGTCTTCGCCCTGATGTGGGCCGCCTCGCTGACTGGCCTGGTCGTCCCGGCGTGGGAGCCGGTCGTCGGCCACTTCATCGCGCTGTATGCCGTTGCCCGCCACCGCGATCGGCTCGCCTGGGCGGCGTTGACGGCGTGCGCGGCCCCGGTCGCGGTGAACGCTTTCAACGTCGCCGGTGACGATGGGCTCGCCGCGACGGGCCTCGCCGCGGCGATCTGGTGTGGGGTGACCGGCGTGGTGTTCGCGTCCGGGCGAGCGGCCCGGCGCGCCGATTCACGGGAGCACTCCCTCGGCGTGGCGGTCGTCGACGCGGGCCGGGAGGCTCGGGCGGCCGAGCGGGTCGCGATCTCTCGCGACGTCCACGACATCGTCGCCCACTCGGTGAGCGCGATGACCGTCCAGGCCCGCGGGGCGTATGCCGCCCACCTGCCGAACGGGTCGGCCTCCGACGAGGTCGCCACCTCGCTGCGCGCCATCGAGAATGCCGGCGTGTCCGCGCTCGGTGATCTCCAGCGGCTGCTCGGCGGGCTGCGTTCCGGCGACTCCGGGGGCGTGCGGCACCGGCTGGCCGATGTGATTCCGCTGCTCGACCGCGCCGAGGGCTGCGGCATCACGGTCGACCTCGAGGTGAGCGGGGAGAGCGGGCAGCTGGACCCGGAGGTCGAGCACACGGCATACCGGGTGGTGCAGGAATCGATGACCAACGCCGTCAAGCACGCCGGCCCGGGCGGGCACGCCACCTTGACCCTCGACTGGCAACTCGGCTGGCTGACGATCACCGTGACGACGTGCAACGGCGAGGACCGTCCCCTCCTGCCGGCCGGGGGCAGCGGCTTAGCGGGCCTCGCCGAGCGCGTCCGGTCCGCCGGGGGCCGATTCTCGGCGGACGAGACGACCGACGGATTCCGCACCGTGGCAACGGTCCCGGTGCTCGCAGGTGAGGAGGAGAGCGGTGACCATTCGCGTGCTGCTCGTCGACGACCAGGAACTTGTCCGTACCGGCCTGCGGCTGCTGCTTCGGGCTGAGGAGGGCATCGCAGTGGTCGGTGAGGCGGTCGACGGCGAGAGCGCCGTCGCCGCATGCCGCACGCTTGCGCCGGATGTCGTCCTGATGGACATCCGCATGCCCGGGCTCGACGGCGTGGGCGCGACCCGGGAACTGCTCACCTGGCCGGCGGCACCGGCGGTGATCATGCTGACCACCTTCGGCGACGAGACCGCCGTGGGGGCCGCGGTCAGCGCCGGCGCGCGCGGCTACCTGCTCAAGCACACCACCGCCACCGACCTGGTCGCGGCGATCCGGCAGGTGGCCGCCGGTGCGGCCTGGCTCGACCCGCAGGTCACCGCCGCCGTCCTGGACGCCGCCCGCGACGCCCCTCCCCCGCCGCAGCCGGACGCGGTCGAGGGCCTCACCCCACGAGAGCGCGAGGTCCTCGGCCTGGTTGCCGAGGGCCTGTCCAACACCGACATTTGCGACCGGTTCGTGCTCAGCGAGGCGACGGTCAAGACCCACGTCTCGCGCCTTCTCATGAAAACCGGCGCCCGCGACCGCGCTGCTCTGGTCGCCCTGGCCTATCGCACCGGCTTTGCCCGGGCGGGCACGGCCGCTCGTCGCAGGAAGGACCCGCCCGGCGGATTGTCAGCGGAGACCGCCTAGCGCCCCGCGGGAGCGGCCCGGCAGGATGGCGACATGAGCGATGGAGCCTACGCAGCGGCATACGAGCAGAGCCTGACCGACCCGGATGCCTTCTGGGGGGAGGCGGCCACGCGGATCGAGTGGATGACCCCGCCGACGACGATCCTCGACTCGAGCAACCCGCCGTTCTACCGGTGGTACACCGGCGCGACGCTCAACACCTGCTTCAACGCTCTGGACCGGCACGTGCGCGACGGCCGCGGGGAGCAGGTGGCGCTCCACTACGACTCCCCGGTCACCGGGACCAAGACCTCGATCACGTATGCCGCTCTGCTCGAGCGCGTCGCCAAGCTCGCGGGTGCCCTGGCGAGCTTGGGCGTGGAGAAGGGCGATCGTGTCCTGATCTATATGCCAATGGTCCCCGATGCCGTGGTCGCGATGCTCGCCTGCGCCCGGCTCGGGGCGATCCATTCGGTGGTGTTCGGCGGGTTCGCGCCGGCCGAGCTGGCGGCTCGGATCGAGGACGCCAAGCCCAAGGTGATCCTCTCGGCCTCCTGCGGGATCGAGCCGAACCGGGTGATCCCCTACAAGCCGATGCTCGACGGCGGCCTCGACCGCAGCGAGCACAAGCCGGAGTCGGTGATCATCCTGCAGCGCGAGCAGTCCCCGGCGCCCATCGGCGAACGCGACACCGAGTGGGAGGAGATGGACTGGGAGGAACTCGTCGCCGACGCCGAGCCCGCGGACTGCGTCGAGGTCGGCGCGACCGACCCGCTGTACATCCTCTATACCTCCGGCACGACCGGGCGCCCCAAGGGGATCGTCCGCGACAACGGCGGCCACGCGGTCGCGCTGCACTGGTCGTTGGAGAACGTCTATGACGTCCACCCGGGCGAGGTGTGGTTCACCGCCTCCGACGTCGGCTGGGTGGTCGGGCACTCCTACATCGTCTATGCGCCGCTGCTGCTCGGCGCCACGACGATCCTGTACGAAGGCAAGCCGGTCGGCACCCCCGACGCCGGGTCGTTCTGGCGGATCATCGCCGAATACGGTGCGGTGGCGATGTTTACGGCGCCCACGGCATACCGGGCGATCAAGCGGGAGGACCCCAAGGCGGCGCTGCTGGGCGACCACGACATCTCCCACCTGCGCAATGTCTTCCTCGCCGGCGAGCGGCTCGACCCCGACACCTATCACTGGGCCAACGACGTGCTGCACTGCGAGGTCGTCGACAACTGGTGGCAGACCGAGACCGGCTGGCCGATCTGCGCCAACCTGCGCGGGCTGGACCCGATGCCGATCAAACCCGGCTCGCCGTCGGTGCCCGTCCCCGGGTATGACGTGCAGGTCCTCGACGAGGTCGGCGCTCAATGTGACCGCGGCAACGACGGCGCGATCGCGATCAAACTGCCGATGCCGCCCGGGACGCTGCCGACGCTCTGGCAGGACGACGACCGCTACGTCTCCGGCTACCTGTCGGTCTACGAGGGCTACTACCTGACCGGCGACGGCGGCACGATCGACGAGGACGGCTATGTCTATGTTATGGGCCGCACCGATGACGTCCTCAACGTCGCCGGGCACCGGCTCTCCACCGGCTCGATCGAGGCGGCGCTGGCCGGCCACTCGGCCGTCGCCGAATGCGCCGTGATCGGTGTCCGGGACGACTTCAAGGGGCAGATCCCGCGCGGGCTGGTCGTGCTCAAGGGCGGCATCGACGCCGCCCTCGAGGGCGAGAAGATCTGCGCCGAACTCGTGCAGCGGGTGCGCGACGAGGTCGGTGCCGTCGCCTCGCTCAAGCAGGTCGACATCGTCGCCGCGCTGCCCAAGACCCGCTCCGGCAAGATCTTGCGCAAGACCATGCGGGAGCTGGCCGACGGCAAGACCCCGACGATCCCCGGCACGATCGAGGACGCGAGCGTGCTGGACGCGCTGGCGCCGACCCTGCGGCATACCGTGCACTGAGGCTATCCACAGGGGCGCCGGAGCCAGCCGCGGCAGTTGTCCACAGGCTGGTCGGCGGCCCGGGGCCGGCCCGGGTCGGCGCAGGCATCCTGGTTGGTATGCCGCGCTTTCCCGGGCCACCACCGCTCCCGCGGGTGTACTGCTCGCGTGACTACACGACCGCGCAGTTCCGCGCCCTCGTTGCGGATCTCGGCCTGGTTCGGGTCGGCTGGGGCGGCTACATCGTTGCCCCGACCGGGCCGCGCTGGGAGCAGGACAACCAACGCGCGCTCGGCGCCATCGTCTCGATGCGCGGGCGGCTGGCTCCCGACACGGCGATCTGGGGCCCCTCCGCGGGGTTGCTGCACGGGTGCTGGCTGGGTGAGTCGCCGGGCGAGAGCGGCGTGCGGGTGGGTGCCGGTCTCGCGCGGCTTACCCCCGCCGATCTGTCAGTTCCCGGTTCCCGTTGGCGGGCGACTGTTCTACCTCGACCTCGGGTGGGAGCTGGCGGTCCGGGACTGGGGTCCGCGTGAACCCGGGCGGTTGTTCTCGCCCACGGGCCGGGTGATCCTCGGCGAGGAATATGACGGTGAGGAGAAGTACCGTCCCGCCGACCCAGCGGATCCGCTCGTGGCCGTGATGCGCGAAAAGGACCGGGAAGACCCTCCGTCGCGAAGGCGGGGCGTTCTTGAAGCGACGGCGCAGGCAGCACCTCACCGATCCCGATGCCCTGTATGCCGCCATCGCTGCCCGCTTCCCGCGCCGGGTCGTCGCGGCCGCGCGCCCGGTGCCGGGGCTGATGGCCTCCCGGCTGCCCACCCGGGTGAGCTCCGCACGATGTCACCGAAGGTAGGCGTCGGCAGAGGTCGGGCCGTTTTGCGCGACCTCTCGGGCGCCCCTAGCTGGTCAGCGGCACCACGACGGTCTTGGCCACCGTGGCGGAGGTGTTGCCGCGACGGTCGGTGGCGACCGCCGCGACGGCATACTCGCGGCCGGGGAGGGTGGCCGGGAGCGTATAACGCCAGGCCGACGCGGAGTCGCTGCCCCAATAGATGCCGGCGTTGACATAGGGCGCGGCGACCCAGGTGCCGAGCAGGCCGTTGAAGTATTTCCCGGTCACCGTGTCCTGGACCTGGACCCCGATCGTCGCGATGCCGCTGGCGTCGGACACATAGCCGCCGACGCGCACCTGGCCATCGACGACACCCGAGCCGGAGAACACCGACATCGAGGGCGGGACGCTTTCGGCCGCGGGCGGCGCGGTCGGGGCAAAGACGTCCACCCGCCCGTTCATCATGTCCATCACATAGAGGTTGTCGCTGGAGTCCAGGGCCACCCCCGATGGCGTATTGACCTGGCCGAAGCGGGCGCCCTTGGTGGCGATCGTCCCGCGTGCGGCATAGGTCTTCTTGTCGAACACCTGCACGGTGTTGGCGGTCGTGTTGGCGACATAGACGCTGTCGCGGCGGATGGCGATGCCCCAGCCGAGCCCGGTCAGCGGGATCGTCTTGATGATCGTGCCCGACGGCGACAGCACATACATCTCGTTCTTGGTGTCGCTGGTCAGCCAGACATTGTGCGACTCGGCGTCGACGGCGACGCCCCGCAGCCAGCCGACCGTCGAGGTCCACGACCGCACCTGCTTGCCGGTCGCCGGGTCATAGACGCGCAGCGCGCCGGGGTGGCGCTCGACGGCATACAGATATCCGTCGGCGTTGTATTCGACGTCGTTGATGAACCGCGGGGTCTTGATCACCCGCACGACCGAGTCGAAGTCGGCCGAATAGCCGACGAGGTAGGGCGCGCCCTCGTAGTTGGCCACCCACGTCGTGCCCCTGGTGTCGACGGTCACCCCCTTGGGGTAGTTCATCCCCTCCGGCGCGGTCGAGCCGCGCCGGCCTTGGACATCGAGCAGGGTCCCGTCGGCGCCGAAGCGCTGCAGCTGCTGACCCCAGGCGTCCACGGTGACCAGGCTGGCGTTGGTCGGGTCGATGGCCAGCCCCCGGGCCTGGGCCAGCCCGCCCTTGCCCATCGGCATCGGCGGGTCGGGGAAGAGCCGCACGAACGCCCCGGCCGTCGTGAACTGCTGGATGCGCTGGAGGCCGTAGTCCGCGGCATACAGCTGGCCGTCGGGGGTGATCGTGATCTGCCGGGCGCCGTCGCCGAACTTGCCCGGACCGGTGCCCGGCCCGGCGAAGGTGCGCAGGTGCTTGCCGGTCTTGTCGAAGCCTTCGATCGTGCCCAAACCGGACTGCGCGACAAAGACATTCCCGGTGCCGGGCTCGATCGCGATGCCTCGGATATCGCTGCTCAGTACCCCGTCGCCGAAGTCGAACTTCCACACGCCCTTGGGCGAATAGACGTGCACGACGTCGTGCCCGGTGTCGACGATATAGGCGTTGTTGGCGGCGTCGGTGGCGATCCCCGTGAGCATCCCAAAACGGCCCGGACCGTCGCCCTTCTTGGCGATCGTCAGCACCGCGGTCGCCGAGCGCGCCGCGTCGTCGATGCGATAGCGGGTCACCCGCCCGCCGCGGAAGGCCGACGGCACCCACAAGAAGCCGTTCTTGTCCACGGTCAGCCAGGTCGTCTCGAACGGGATGTCCAGTCCATACATGAACACCCCGGACTTGTCGTACTTGGCCACGTCATAGACGCGGCCCGACCCGGTGAGCGCGAGATAGATCGCCCCGTCGCGCGGGTCGACGGCCAGCGCCGAGGCGACACCGGCGATCGAGTCGCCGGGGTTGACCAGGTCGCCGAGGTAGCGCCCATCACGGGTATAGCGCCGCACCTGGCTGGTGAGGTAGTCGCCGACGAGGATCTCGTCGCTGACCGGATTGTGCGCGATCCCCCACGCCGAGATCGCCGGAAAGGACGGGCCGGCGATGATCCGCGTGGGCAGATAGCTGCTCGGGCTCGGATCCGCCGCGGCCAGACCCGGACCAGCCGTCGCGGCGCTCCCGGCGGCCAGCGCCAGTGCGCCAGTCAGAGCGAGTGCCGGCAGCTTGCGGCGGGGTGACATGAGACGTCCTCTCTCTCGGCGTGGCGACCTGCCAGGCTGGCCGGCGTGACCGGGGTGCTGGACGGATTCGCCACCATCGCCCTGGTCATCGCCGTCGGTGCTGCGCTCGCGCACTGGCGCGTACTCGACATGAGCGTTCAACGAGTTCTCGCTCATGTCGCCTTTCACGTCGGTGGCCCCGCGTTGATGGTCACCGTCATGTCCCGCACCGACATCCACGGCATGCTATCGCTCAATCTTGTGGCCACCGTGGCAGGCGTGGCCGTCCCGGCCCTCGCGTATGCCGTTGCCGCTCACCTGATCTGGCGGCGCGGGCTCGGCGAGACGGTGATCGGCACCTTTGCCGCGTCCTACGTCAACGCGGGTAATCTCGGTATCCCGATCGCGACCTATGTCCTCGGCGATGCGGCCCTGGTCGCGCCCACACTCTTGCTGCAGTTGCTGATCCTGCAGCCGCTCGGGCTGACCCTGCTCGACGTCGACCGCTCCGGCGGCGGCCTGGCCTGGCGGCAGGTCCTGCGGCGCCCGGTCACCAACCCGCTGACCCTGGGCACGCTGGCCGGGCTCATCCTCTCGCTCACCGACACGACGCTGCCGCGGCCGATCGCCGCGCCGATCGCGTTGATCGGCGGGCTCGCGATCCCGGCGATGCTGCTCGCCTTCGGCATCTCGCTGCGCCTTGGCCCGCGCTTCGGCGGCGCGTCCCTGGCCGAGCTTGCCTACACCGCCGCGCTCAAGTCGCTGGTCCAACCCCTGATCGCGTATGCCGTGGCGCGCTTCGCGCTCGGCATGTCCGGTGCCGCTCCGCTCGCCGTCACCGTCACCTCGGCGCTGCCGACTGCGCAGAACATCTTCACCCACGCGACCCGTTATCAGCGGGCCGAGGCCCTGGCCCGGGACACGATCCTGGTCACCACCATCGCCTGCCTGCCGATCACCGTGCTGATCGCGGCGGCGCTCGGCTGAGCCTCTGCCCTTCACCCCCGCTCGCCCGCGGCCCGCCCGACGAAATAGTCGCGCTCGGCGTCGGTCCGCGCGCAGGCGGCGGCCCGCTCCCAGGCCGCCGCCGCGTCCGTATGCCGCTCCAACAGCCCGAGCAGCCGCGCCCGCCCGGCGTGCGCATAGGGGTAGCGCTCCAGGGCGGGGCCGGCGATCGCCAGCACCTCCTCCAGGTCGGCGAGGCCCGCGTGCGGGCCGGCGATCTCGGCGACGGCGAGGCAGCGGCCGAGCGCAACCACGGGGCTCGGCTCGCGAGCCAGCCACAGGTCATACAGGGCGATGACGGCGAGCCAGTTCGTGGCGGCATACGAGCTGGCGAAGCTGTGCTCGGCGCCGATCCGCGCCTCCAGCGCGAGCGGCCCGGAACTCGGCGAGGGCGGGTCGAGCCCGGCGAGCACGGTCGCGGCTTCGGCGAGCAGCGCCCGGTCCCAGGCGGTGCGGTCGGCGTCGGGCAGCAGGGTCTGGCGGTCGGCGGCGTCGACCCGGGTGGGGGCGCGGGCCTCGGTCAGCAGCAGCAGCGCGAACAGCCCGGCGCACTCCTGGTCGCCGAGGCGGTGCAGATAGAGGGTGTGGGCCAGGCGCACGGCATACCCGGCGAGGGCATTGCCGCGCAGCGCAACGCCGTGTCCGGCGGTGTGCCCGAGGCCATAGGCCAGCCGCACCGCCGCGCGGATGGCCGGCATCCGCTCCTCCAGGACGACGTCGTCGGGCAGGGCGAGGTCGCCGGGCCGCAGCCGGGCCTTGGCGCGGGTCAGCCGGGCGGCCATCGTGGCCGGGCTGACCAGGAAGGCGGCGGCGATGGCGGCGGTCGGCACGCCGCAGGCCAGCCGCAGGGTGAGGGCCAGCTGGGCCTCCGGCGCCAGGCCGGGGTGGCAGCACAAGGCGAGCAGCCGGACGTCGTCGTCGGCGAAGAGATCGCTCTCGGGCAGGTACCCGGCCGCGGGCACCTCGGCGGCGAGCAGGGCGAGCTTGGCCCGGCCGGTCGCCGCCCGCCGGACCAGGTCGACGGCGCGGCGGCGGGCGACGGTGAGCAGCCAGGCTTCCACCGAGCGCGGCACGCCATCGCGCGGCCACTGCTGCAGCGCGAGTTCGAAGGCGTCGGCGCAAGCCTCCTCGGCGAGCGCGAGATCGCCGGTGGCGCGCAGGGTCCCGGCGAGCAACCGGCCCCAGCTGCGGCGGTGGGCCTGCTCCGCCGCAGCCGCGGCCTCGTCGGGCATTGGTCCCGGTCCGTCAGCCCTGGTCGAATTCCCAGACCGGGCGGATCTCGATGTAGCCGTGCGGCGCCGGGCACAGCTTGGCCAGCTCGAGGGCCTGGGCGTCGTCGGCGGCCTCGATGACGTAGTAGCCGCCGAAAACCTCCTTCAGGTCGGGGGTGGGGTTGTCGATCGCGGTGACCGCGTCGGTGCGGGTGCCGCGCAGATAGGTCGCGGTCGCGGACGGCTGCAGCGCCTCGCCGCCGAGGATCTCGGCGCCGGCCTCCGTGACCGCGGCCGAGAACTCGTCATGCATGGCCATAACCTCGGCAAAGAGGGTGGCGTCGGGGTCGGGCGCGGCATACGGGGCCTCGGCCTCGCTGATGAGGAAGAGGTATTTCGGCATGGTGGTGGCTCCTTCTCTGGCGTCCCCGGCGGGGCCGCTCACCCGTAGTCGAATGGCGCGCGGGAGGATTCGACAGCGGCGGCCGAGGAATCGTCGCGGCTCAGCGCTTGCGGCGGGCGGTGCCAAAAATCGAGCGGGTGATCTCGCGGCCGATGACGGTCCCGGCCGAGCGCAGCATCGACTTGAACGCGCTCGACTTGACGACGCTCTCGACCAGGCCCGGGTCGTCCTTGTCGGCGGCCGCGCGCGGCGCCGGCTTGGGCGTGGGCGCCGGAGCGTCCTGCGGGGCGGGCGCGTCCTGGGGGGCCGGCGCCTGCTGCAGTCGCTTCTGCAGGATCTCGTATGCCGATTCGCGGTCGGCGACCGCGGCATACTTGCTCGCCATCGGGGAGGCGGCGATGGTCTGTTTGACGAGCGCCGGGTCGGAGGGCGCCATCAGCGACTGCGGGGCGCGCATCATCGTCCAGGCGACCGGGGTCGGGGCGCCCTTCTCCGACAGCACGGTGATGACGGCCTGGCCGGTGCCGAGTTCAGTGAGCAGCTTTTGCAGGTCGTATTTGGTGTGCGGGTAGGTCGAGACGGCCGCCTTGAGCGCCTTGGCGTCCTCGGGGGTGAAGGCGCGCAGCGCGTGCTGGACCCGGTTGCCGAGCTGGGCGAGCACGTCGCGGGGGACGTCCTTCGGTGACTGGGTGACGAAGAAGACGCCGACGCCCTTGGAGCGGATCAGCCGCACGGTCTGCTCGATGGCTTCCTGGAAGGCCGTGGAGGCGTCGGCGAAGAGCAGGTGGGCCTCGTCGAAGAAGAACACGAGTTTGGGTTTGTCGAGGTCGCCCACCTCGGGCAGATCGTGGAAGAGGTCGGCGAGCAGCCACATCAAAAAGGTCGAGAACAGCGCCGGCCGGTCCTGCACGGCGGGCAGCTCGAGGCAGGTGATCAGCCCCTTGCCATCGGCGGCGGTGCGGATGAGGTCGCGAGTGTCGAACTCGGGCTCGCCGAAGAAGATGTCGGCGCCTTGGTCCTCGAAGGCGATCAGCTCGCGCAGGATCACCCCGGCCGTCGCCTTGGACAGGCCGCCGAGATCCTTCAGCTCGGGTTTGCCCTCGTCGGAGTTGAGGAAGGAGATGACCGCGCGCAGGTCCTTCAGGTCGAGCAGGGCCAGGCCGTTCTTGTCGGCATAGTGGAAAACGAGGCCGAGGCTGGACTCCTGGGTCTCGTTGAGCCCGAGGACTTTTGACAGCAGCGTCGGGCCGAAGGCGGTGATCGTCGCGCGGATCGGGATGCCGTCGCCCTGGCCGCCGAGAGATAAAAACTCGCTTGGGTATGCCGTGCCGACCCACTCCTGCCCGATCGACGCCGAGCGCTCGGCGATCTTGGGGTTGCTCGCGCCGGCGGTGGCCAGGCCGGACAGGTCGCCCTTGATGTCGGCGAGGAAGACCGGCACCCCGTTGCCGGAGAGCTGCTCGGCCATCAGCTGCAGCGTCTTGGTCTTGCCGGTGCCGGTGGCGCCGGCGACCAGGCCGTGCCGGTTCATGACGGCGAGCGGGATGCGCACCGGCGCATCAGGGTAGACGACATTGTCGACGACCGCGGCGCCGAACTGGATGGCCGGCCCGGTGAACGCATAGCCGTCGCGAATCGTGGCGGTCAGCGGGTTGTCGGCGGCCGAGTTCTCCGCGGGAGCATCCGCGGCGGCGGCAACCGAATCGGCCGCAGCAGCGTCTATCGAGGCAGGGGCACCCGCCCCGGCATCGGTCGCGCCCGCGGGCGGTGTCTGGGAGGGTGTCTCGGTCACGCACGTCAATGTATCTCGCGTGCGTGCGCGGTGAGTCGAGCCTGTCGTCCGCGCCCTGGCGGGTGAGCGCATGCTTGACTATTCGTCACGACCAGCGGGCGCGGAGCAAAGGAGACCGACCACACGATGGCCAGCCCCATCACCGCCGGCGCGAGCACGCGCTGGCGCCGGATCCGCGCGGGCCTGACCTTTGTGGTGATCTTGGCGTTCTTGGCCATCGCGTTCTACCAGGCGGTCCACTACATCCGCAACGAGGACGGCAAGGCATCGGCCGCGCCGACCCCGTGCACGGTCGCCGCCAACAGCAAGGAGGCCGCGCCGGCCGATGTCACGGTCAACGTCTACAACGCGACAGCGCGCGCCGGCCTGGCCGCCGACGTCGCCGCGGAACTCAAGCGGCGCGGTTTCGTCCTCGGCAAGGTCACCAACGACCCGCTGAAGCGCACGATCACCGGCGCCGCCGAGGTGCGTTTTGGCAAGAACGGCAACAAGGAGTCGCTGACGATTGCCCACCTGGTCTCGGGCTCGAAGCGCAAGCTCGACAAGCGCAAGTCCGCCACCGTCGACCTGGTCATCGGCAATGCCTTCGTCGAACTCAAACCGGCCCCCACCTGCGCGCCGAGCAAAGACGAGTGATCGCGTGGTGTGGGATCCGGTCAGCGCAGCGTGGTCGCCATCCTCATCCGTGAGGCAGCGGAACTCCCGCGCGGCTGTCCGTAGTGGTAGCGACAGGCGGCGATCCGGATCTGGCCGTCCGCGAGCTTGCGGACGAGGTGGTGCTCGTGGGTGATGCGACGTGACCAGTACCCCGCAACGTCATGCTTGAGCGCCTCGGGCTTGCCGGTCCCGTCAGTCCCGCTTCGGACGATATCCGCGAGCAGGACGTTGATGCGCTTGAGTACTCGGCGATCCTGGGCCTGCCACCAGAGGTCGTCCTCCCATGCGTTCTCGTCCCCAGACGAGAAGCACGTCAGTCGGTTTCGACGCGATCGTGGAGTTGCCCCTGGCCGGCCTCGAGCCGCTCCATCGCATCGAGCAGCCGCCGCGCGTGGGCGGGCGAGCGCATCAAGTATGCCGTTTCCCGCAGGGACTCGTAGTCGGCAAGGGAGAGGATGACGACCGGCTCGTGTCCAGCCCGCGTGAATGACGACCTCTCCGGATCGGCGGCATGCTCCTCGGCGCGCCCCCGGCGGCTGACATCTCATCTGCCAGGTCGAAGACTGACCGGCCGTCCTTGAAAGTCGCCCTCGCGCTGTCCTGAGTGAACCTGACGTCTCGTGCTCGTATCAGGTCGGGACCCGACTTTGCGGCAACACCAACAGCCGAAACCGAAACGGAGATCCCCTCGGCAGCGGAGCCATGCCTCCGCGGGACATCACGCGCTGATGCGGACTCGCTGTCCAGCGACGCAAGCCCATGACAGCCACGGCTGTTGCGGCGTACTTCGCACCGGCCGGCGGCCCCGAGAGTTTCCAGCCCTGTGAGCGAAGCCTGAAGTTGACGCGCGCAGGGTAGGAGGTCATGGCCACAGCCCTCGACTGACTGAATCCGTTGAGTTCTGTGAGTTGGTGAGGTTCTACGTACCGGGCTGGGCCTATGCCGTCCAACTTGTCGAGACGCATGAGTTGATCACCAAAAGAGTTCGGGACGCGAACCTTGAGGCTTATTCACGGTGGGGGAATGTAATACAATCGCGACATTCTGATCGGAGCGCCTGACAAAGCGACAGCCCGCTCCAAGAGAAGGTTGGGTTTCCACACTCAAACCTCCAGATCGGACTGTCGCGAATGTATTCTACCACCGGTTTCACCACGACCCAGATCGACCGTCTGGTCGTCCTGATCCGCGACCTGCAGAACGCGGGATATTCGCTGGCCTATCCGCCGTCGCTGGGACTGCGGAAGTCGATCCTCATCACCCTGACCTATTTGCGGGCGAAACAGCACCCAAGACGACTTGGCCGACCGGTATTCCACCTCCCAGCCCACGATCTCGCGGACGATCGCCGCGATGACCCCGGTGCTGGCCGACGCCACCGCCGACTGGATCCCGGTCGCGGACGACCTCGACCCCGAGGTCGTGCTGATCATCGACGGAACTCTGCTCCCGTGCTGGTCCTGGGCCGACATCCCCGACCTCTACTCCGGCAAACACCACACCACCGGTGTCAACGTCCAGGTCGCCGCCACTGGGGTGCCGGACTGTTTTCGGAGTCGGTGACTTTGGTTCTCAGGCTGCTGGCCGGTGGTTTTGGTACCCGTCCAACATTTCCCGCGGGGTCTGGTATCCCAGTCCGGAGTGGATCCTTTGATGATTATAGTAGATTTCGATGTACGCCGCAATAGCCGCGGACGCTGATTTCCGGGTCGGCCACTTCTCCCGGTTGACTAACTCGACCTTGATCGCCCCATTGGTGGACTCGGCAGGGCTCCGGAAAGGTCGGTCGATGGGCCTGTGACCTGGGAAAACCGTGGCCGGGTGACGGCGTGGCACGTGTGACGGATGGGGCTCGTGGGGCTTGGATTGGAGTTACTACACAGCCACTCCAGCCCGAGAGCCCCACCCGTCGATGCCATCGTCCCCAATGGTCGACGCGAACGCCGATGTACGCGCCGATCTGCTCACTGTCCTTGCCCGCGTCCCTGATCCTCGCGACCCGCGAGGTGTTCGCTTCCCACTCGTCGGAATGCTCGCGGTCGCGGTGTCCGCGGTCCTGGCGGGCGCGAAGTCGTTCGCCGCGATCGGTGAGTTCGCCGCCGACCTCGACACCGTGCAACTCGGTCGGCTCGGGCTCGGCAAGGCACCGGTGGAGTCCACGCTACGCAAGCTCTTCGCCCGTCTCGACGCCGCCGCACTCGACGTCGCGTTGGCGGTCTACGCCTGGTGCCAAGTGCGTCAGATCGGCGGCAGGAGAGTGATCGCGATCGACGGCAAGACCCTCCGCGGCGCCCGCACCGCTGAGAGGTGAGTATGTCAACCTGGGCTGGCCCCACTGTGGCGGCTTGAACTGGCCCCAGGCTGGTGGTTCTGTCTTAGTTCTTGCGGGTGTGGGCGAGTCGGTAGCTGGTGGTGCCGGTTTGGATGATGTGGCCGTTGAAGGTGAGGCGATCGACGATCGCGGCACAGAGGCGCGGGTCGGTGAATGTTGTTGTCCAGGAGGAGAATGGCTCGTTCGCGGCGATGGCGATGGAGGCCTTTTCCTCGCGTTCGGTGAGTACTTGGAAGAGGAGTTCGGCGCCGTGGCGGTCGAGGCTGAGGTAGCCGAGTTCGTCAATACAGAGCAGGTCGAGCCGGCCGTAGCGGGCGATGGTTTTCGCGAGTTGGTGCTCGCTGGCGGCTTCGGCGAGTTCGTTGACCAGTTTCGAGGCCAGCACGTAGCGGACCCGGTGGCCTTGTTCGGCGGCGGCGGTGCCGAGCCCGATGAGCAGGTGGGTTTTCCCGGTGCCGGAGTCCCCGATCAGGCATAGCGGGGATCCGGTGGTGATCCATTCGCCGGCGGCGAGGGTGTTGATGGTCGCGGGGTTGATCGCGGGGTTGGCGTCGAAGTTGAACTGTTCCAACCGTTTCGGTCTCGGGAACCCGGCTTCGCGGACGCGGCGGGCTTGCCGTCGGGTGGCGCGGTCGTCGCATTCGGCGCTGAGGAGGTCGGCGAGGAATCCGGCGTAGGAGAGGTGTTCCCGTTCGGCGGTGGCGAGGTGTTCGTCGAGGTCGTCGCGCACGGTGGGCAGGCCCAGGGTGCGGGCGGCGATGGCGACGGCGGCGATCGCGGCGGCGTCGCCGCCGCCGATGCTGCTGGTGCCGCGGGCGTGGGTGGCAGTTCGTGCTGGTATGAGGATTCTTCTTTCTGTCTCAGTGTGTTTCGGTGGTGGTGGCGGGGTTGAGCAGGGTGTCGTAGGCGGTCAGGTCGGGTACCGGGCGCGGGTCGGGCTCGATCCGGGCGGGGAGGGGGATGACGATCCCGCTGTCCGGGGCGGTGGCGGCGTGGCGGGCTTGGACGGCCACGACATCGGGATTGGTGGCCCCGATGGCCAGGGCGGCCTGGATCCCGGCCAGCACGGCCGCAGCCGGGAGGTTCCGGTGCAGCAGGAGCACCTCGATCATGGAGCGGGTCGCGGCCGCGTCGTCGTCGGGGTGGGCGCGGCGGGCCGCGTCCCACCAGGCGTCATGGGTGGAAGTGAACACCCCGGAGGTGCGGGCCTGGGCCAGCGCCAACGCGCCGGGCAGCGCCCCGGGTTTACGGGCCAGCACATCGAGGTAGTGATCGAGCACCAGCACCTGGGAGCCGCGATTGGTGGAGCGGGCATGGACCGCGACCAGGGCTTGCCCGTCATAGACACTCACGTGCTCGTCGTCGAGGACCACCCGCACGCGCCGCCCGACCAGCCGGGCCGGGACGGAGTAGGAGACCTGCCGCACGCTGACCCGGGCGTGTCGATCAACCCGCGGGGTCAACGTGGTCGCGACCTCATACGGTTCAGCCGGCAGCGGCCGCAGCAGCGGCTTCTCGTGGGCGAAGTCGAACCCCACTGTGCTGGTGCGCGATCCGACCCGCCGGGCATCGTCGGCGGTGTCGTACCCGGCCAACAACGCGTTCAGCTCCCCGACACTGGTCACCGCCGGGACCGGGACCAGATGGGTACGGCGGAACCGGCCGCCCTCACCCTCGACACCGCCCTTCTCGTGGGCGCCGTCGCGGCCAGGACGGCAGTAGAAGGCGTCGAAGCCGTAGTAGGAGCGGAAGATCGTCCACCGGTCGGTTTCGACCCTCGAGCGGCCCTGGCAGATCTTCTTCACCGCGGCCGAGAGATTGTCATACCGGATCGCGCCCACCGGGACCCCACCGAGCTCGGTGAACGCGGCAACATGCCCAGCCAGGAAAGACTCCTGCGACGCGGACTGGTACACCCGGTGAACCGCTTTGCCCGAGTACGACATCCGGAACGTGAACAAATACCACTTGACCCGCTGCCCCTGGCAGTCAACCCACAAATCAGCGAAGTC
This sequence comes from Nostocoides sp., assembly GCF_037045025.1. Taxonomy (GTDB): domain Bacteria; phylum Actinomycetota; class Actinomycetes; order Actinomycetales; family Dermatophilaceae; genus Nostocoides_A. Next base: position 379,879 of record NZ_JBAOHM010000005.1, read on the forward strand.
GACCTCGGCCTCCGCGCCCGGTTCGTGCCACTGCGGCACGAACACCTCATCCAGACTGCGGCCGGCCTCCGCGGCGATCCGCGGCCGCGCCACGCGGACATAATCACGGACCGTGGAATACGAGATCACCAGCCCGTGCTCGGTCACCAGCCGGTCCCGGACCCGGACCGCGGTGTGCCGCTGCTTCCGCGGCGCGGTCAGGTCCGCGGTCAACATCGCGTCGATCAACTCCCGCGCCCCATCCAGCACCGGAGCCCGACGCTCCGCCAATTTCCGTTGCGGCGGAACAGGATCCGCCAACGCCGCCCGGACCGTACGGCGATGGACCCCATACCGATCCGCGAGCCCCCGGATCGAGATCGACTCATCCAGCCGCCTATCCCGGCGGATCTGCTCGAACAACTCCACCCTCGACCTCCACACGACCCCGCGCCCCGCTTTCGACTCGACGACACCTGTCACATCGAGCCAACCCGGGTTGGGGCCAAATCAGACCGTCACGACACCCCCACACAGACACACAGGTGGGGCCAGTTCAAGCCGTCACAGTGGGGCCAAATCAGGCTGCCAAACTCAGGTCGGACATCCTCATTCCCGGCTAACAACTCCGCGGCCAGGGTCAACCCGGCCTCGGCCCAGGTCCCCAGATGCGGACGGCCCGCCCGCTGACCGTGATAGTTGTAGGCCACACCCTGCTTCGTCGGCCCGTACACCTCCACATCGGTGGAATCCAAGTCCACCGTCACCGCGGCGGCCAGCACCGCCCGGCGGGACGCCGGCAACAAGGCCACCGCATGACCGGTCAGGTCCGCGACCGCACCCTTCAGGGTCCCGGAAAGGTCGTATCTCACCAGGTCAGCGCGCATGTGATGGCTCGTTCTGGGTTGCGTGAGTGATGCCTGGTCGCGGCTGCGATGTTGGAGCGGCCGGTCAGCCTCAGGATGCTGATCGCGGTGTTCCGAAGGCTGGCCATGATGCGGGGCAAGACGCCGGTGCGGACCTGGGAGCGGTCCTCGTCGAAGGTGGCATCACGCACCCAATGGACGCGGTTCTCGATTCCCCAATGGCCCTGCACCCACGCGGCCAGGGTGGCCGGTTGTGCGTCGTGATGGCTGGCGGAGGTGATGAGGTAGACCACCTCCACGGACTTCTTCCCGTTCTTGGTGACGGTCCTGCGTAGTTGCGCGACCTGGGCGACACCGACGAACTCGGGCCAGTCCGGCAGCATCGGTAGGTCGATGACCTTGATGGTCCGGGTCGCACGACGGCCGTGACCGAGTTGGGTCGTCCGCGAGCCGACGGGGACCTTGTTCCAGGGCAGCTTCTTCAACGCGCTCAGGAGCGTGGGGCGGTTGGCTTTGACAGTGAACACGTAGTCCGCGCCCGCGTCGAGGATGGTCGCGGCGGTGTCGTCTTGGGTGTGCATCGCATCCACGGTGATCACGCATCCGCGCAGGTCACAGGGATCGAAGCCGGTCAGCAGGTAACAACGCCGTCGCACTCCTGCACGCACAACCCACCCGGCTGCGGCATCCCCGCCAACGCCCCTTGATCCACCCCCACACCCTACCGCACATCTTATCTGATTTCCGATAAGACGAGACACGGAAAACGCCCTGCTCACGGACCGGACACTCACCTACTTGAGGAGGTCTGAGGCTGGCGTAGATCTCGTATTGCCCGAGAGCGGTGAAGTCATCGGATCCCAGTTCCGGGTGTCCTTTGCTCATGACGACGGCGTCTTCGTGGGACAGCTGAAAGCAGACCCGGGAGCGGGCATTGCTGAGCACCGCTGCGCGCATGGCGGGGGTGAGTTGGCCGAGGAACTGATGCGCGAGGGTGAACCCGACACCCAGTCCCCGGGCCTGCGCCAAAGCATCACCGAGGTCCGTGGGTAGGTGCAGGTAGTCCTGCACCTCGTCGATGTACACCATGACCGGATGCCGCTTCGCAGGGTCAACGGCGGTGCGTGACTGCACGGTTTGCCAGAGCGTGGCAACGACGAGCGAGCCGAGCAGCATGGCGGCTTCTTTGCCGATGACCCCACTTCGCAAAGGCACCAGCAGCACCCGACGCTGCGTGAAGACATCTCGCACTGTGAATGCCGGTTCCCGTTGCCCGAGCACGGCTCGGAGGCTGGAGTTGAGCAGCCACGGACGCAGCTTGTTCATGACGGGAGCGATCGCGGCGTTGCGTTCTCCCTCGCTCAGGGACTCGTACCACTCCCAGAACGGCTGCAGCGCGATCGGGTCGGTCACCGTCTGGGTGAGTGACCGGCGGAACCCGGCGTTTGTCAGCAGGAGAGGAAGCATGACGAGCGAGGCGTCCTTCCGCTTCGCGAGGGTCAGCAGACAGGCGTGCAGGATGTCTTGGGTGCGTGGTCCCCATGAATCGGCATACAGGGCTTTGAACACGGACAGCACCGCGTCGGCCACCAGTTCCGGTCGCCGCCCCGACAGGGCGAGCGGGTTCAACCCGACGGGTGCCGGGTCGCTCGGGTCGAGCACGACGATGTCGCCACGGCGGGATTGGGGAATGTGTGCCAGCACGTCGTCGACGAGGTCGCCTTTCGGTTCGATGACGACGACACCCCGCCCATCCGCGATGTCCTGTTCAATGAGCCGTCCCAACAGGACGGACTTGCCGACACCAGTTGGGCCGATGACGTGCGTGTGATGCAGTGCATTGGAAGCACTGACACTGAGCGCGGCGTCGCAGCCGGGAGAAGTGCTCAGCGCGACGACCCGACCGCGTTCCGTCGTACCCGGAGCCGGCGGCAGACGCTGCGGGTGCAGGGCTGGCTGTCCGGGCAGGTCGCTGTCCCCGAGTGGCCACGCCAGCAGTGCGAGGACTTCGCCGGCGTTCAAACGCAGCGGCCAGCGCAGCAGCGGCCGCCGAGCGGTTTGGACATGACCCGGGTTCATGGGCGTGTGCCGCAGCTGCACCCCGGCGGCTTCAGTCGTGCGCAGAGCAGCCAGCAACCCGAGAAGCAGCGTCTTGCGGCGGTCGGGGCTACCAGCGACAACGCCGACCCGGACCGCGCAGGCGAAGCCGTGGTCAGCTACCTTGGCGCGTAGGGCCGTGCGCTTCTCACTGTCGATCGTTTGGCCGTTGCCGTGCCAGGCCACCTCGTACCACGGAGCCACCGCCGAGGATGGGCTCTGAGTCGGCACCGCCAGCGGGATGCGCCGTGGCCCGAGCACGACCTGCAAGACGAGGTGTTCATCACGACCAGCGGCTGACAAGGCGCCCAGCAGCGCCCGGGTGGACAACGTCAGGTCATCCATGCGGAGCGGACGGTGACGCGTGGAGGCTTTCACCTGCCGAGCAGTCAGCGACGGCGCCCGTTGCTCGATCAGGGGCGTGAGCGTCGTGCCGGGCACCAGTCCCTTCAGCGCGGCAATGACCTCAGCCAAGCTGGTAGCCGGCGTCCCGACGAGATATGTGATGACACCAGCGTTCGCGCGGGCTTCGAACACGACGAGCGGGGAGCGTTCGTCACTGGCCAAACGGCGCAACAGCCCAAGGCAGGCTTCCGGGTCCACTGGACGCTGCAAGTGGATCTGGCGCCACACCAGCACCGGGGACGCAAACAGGGCAGTCATACCGAGCCGCCTTCCGGCTGCGTATTGCTTGAGCTGGCCTCCGCGCCGCGGGGATGCTTGCCGTCACGCGTGACACCGTTGGCTTGCGCGACCACTTCAGCTTCGGCCTTGGCATCCGCCTCGGCTTGAGCTTGGGCGAGCATGAGAATGGCTCGCGATAGCTTCCGGTAGTCAAGCGGGTCGCGGCGGACACCCCGGACCGTGATTCGCTGGGCATCACCCCTCCCGATTCTTTTGGTTCGTCGTGTTCTGGACATAGCAATGCCCTCCTTTCTCCTGTGCGGATGGTTAGTGATGCAGAAACGCATCGTGATGATGCCAGTGAGTATGCGATGCATAAACGCATCGGTCAATGTGGCGTCAATGTGGTTTGTCCATTCCACAACAACGACCGGAACAGCCCTACCCCAAGCGGATTCGCGCGATTTCGGCATGTGCATGAACACGCCTGTCGTGGTCGATCCGACAACGAAGCGGGGCTACCACCCGCCCCGCCGGACCCGCCACACCATGAAGGCAACGGTCCCAGCGAGGATGACACTGACGATGGCCACGAGCGGCTTCCATACCTCCAGCAGAAGGCCCACTGCCCAGTTCAGGGCCAGTGCGGCCAGCAGCAGGGTGATGGCTGCGCCAAGCAGCTTGTCCAGCAACGAGGTTGGCTCATAGCGTGACATCAGGCTCAACCTCATTACCCCACACAGCCCAGTTCGGCCGACGCCTCCGAGCGAACAGCTCAAGGTACGGTCCGGGTGAGCATCGTTCGATGATGGCGAACTGCTCCTCTGGCTTGTGGCTGTGCTCCTGTTGCGGGGCGTAGAACCATGAACCTTGTCCCCGGAACCGAATGGGAGCCGTCCCCTTGGTGCCGAGCAGCAGATGCTCGGTCTGATTCCGCAAATACCCACCCAAGCCCAGCCGGGGCTTGATCCACGTCAAGGTCGAGCGGTACGTGAAGCCCCACGCTTCCATTACCGAGCGCCCCGCGAACAAGCTGGCGTTCGTCACCCAAAGCCACAGGTGGCAGGATGCGGCCGCCAGACGAGCCACGGGCAGAGCAGAAATCTTCTCGACTGGCATGAGGGGATAGTGTTGTTCGGCACCACGGCTACCCAACTGTGCGATGTCCCACGGCGGGTCGGCCAGAATGCGGCCAGAATGGTGCCGAAGCGAGCGGCCTCAGCCGACAAGCCTCCAGAGGAGGCCAGCTCGGTCATGACGATCCGCCCGACGGGAACCCGCCACGACCGCCTCGGGACTCATCGAGCAGGTGCTGCATCGCGGCCTGAGCGACGTGGCGCATCCGCCACTCGGCGAAGCGGACTTCCTGCTCCACTCTTTGACGCTCACGCACTGCTTCGACAACCGGCCAGATGACACAGGCCGCCACGATGAGCAGCAGGGACAGGATGATGGCCAGCACGGTCAGGAACTCGGCCATGACCTCACCGGCCGATCCGGCGAGCCGAATCGGCAACGATTCCGGCCATGGAGATGGCGGCAAGGTCGGCGATGGTGGCCAACCGCCCGGAGGCGTGCGGCACCGCCTGAGCCAGCGACTGCTCCATCTGGCTCAGCAGCGCGACATCCTGCATTGCCTTGGCCGCGACCGTGGCGACACCATCGATCTTGGCGGCCTCGACCTCGGCCTTGGACTGAGCGACCGCGACGGACACGCCCGTCTCATGCGACAGACGCGCGAGCGTTCGGGTGGTGCGAGCGGCGGGGAGGAGGGATGGGGTGTGGGGGGTAAGCGAGGTGGACATCGAGACTCCTGAGACAAGGTCGGTTCACTCCGCGCAGGGTGCGGTGAGAACAGCGAAGGCGATGAATACGACGCTAAAGACGCAGGTCAGACCCGGATCCGCGAGTAGTGGTGGGGTGCGGCGTGTGATGTGACGAAGGTGCTTGTCCTACTGGGAGAATCGGGGTTACGAAGCCTTCGATCGTCCAGCGAGGAGAAGCACCTTGTCGATGAAGAGAGTACGTGGTCGTGGCCGGGTGCGGAAGCGGGTGCGGATCGGCGCGCCGGATCCGTCGTTGACCGGGACCTCGGGGGTGGCAGCGCTCGCGGAGTTCATCGAGAAACTGGATCTGGTCGGGCGCCTGGACCGGGGGATCGGTGCGATCAAGGAGCGGGAGCGGGGCGCGACGGGCGGGCAGGTGCTGGTGTCGCTGGCGCAGTGCCAGTTGCTCGGCGGGGATGTGCTGGCCGCGTTGGACCGGCAGCGCCAGGATGTGGCCGGGTCCGCGTTGTCGGCGGTGCCGGTGTTGGCCTCGACCACGGCGGCGGGGTTGGCCCGCCGGTTCGGGCCGGCGCAGCTGGCCGGCCTGGAGGGTGCGGTCGCGGACCTGACCGGTCATGCGGTCGGGTTGTTGCCGGCGTCCCGCCGGGCGGTGTTGGCGGCGGCGGTGACGGTGGACTTGGATTCCACCGATGTGGAGGTGTACGGGCCGACGAAGCAGGGCGTGGCCTACAACTATCACGGTCAGCGCGCGGGCCGTCCGCATCTGGGGACCTGGGCCGAGGCCGGGTTGACCCTGGCCGCGGAGTTGCTCGCGGGGAATGAGGATGTGAGGCCCCGGGCCGCTGACCTGCTGCGCCGGCTCCTGGCCGGGATCCCCGAGGACATCCGCTCGGCCGCGGCCGACTGGGATCGGTTGCGGGTGCGCGCGGATGCCGGCTACTTCACCGCCGACCTGGCCCACGCCGCGGTGGCGGCCGGGTGTGACTTCGCCATCGCCGCGAAACGGAACACCGCGATGTGGCGCGCCTACGCCGCCATCCCCGAGGACGCCTGGGGTGCGGCGGAGGGGATGCCCGGCGCGCAGGTCGCCGCGGTCGACTACGCCCCGCAGGGGTGGCCGCCGCACACGTACACCATCGTGCGCCGGGTCCGCATCGAGGCCGAGGACATCTCCGACGACCCCCGCTCACGGCGCCGGCGCACCATCGAGACGAACCAACTCACCCTCGCCTTGGAGGGCGCGGCCAGTCACGCCCACGCGGTCTCCTTCATCGTCACCAATATCCCCGCCAACGACCACCCCACCGAGCCCACCGAGCCGGCCGAGGCTGGCGCGCCGCCGGTTGCCTCGATCACGCAGGTCGAGTCCTGGTTCCGGCGCCGCACCGACATTGAGGACCGGATCCGGGAAGCCAAACTCGGGGCCGCGCTGCGGCATCTGCCGTCGGGCGACCACGCCATCAACACGGTGTGGATGTGGGCCGCCCTGCTCGCCGGGAACATCTCCGTTCTGCTGCAAGCCCTGACCGGGATCGACCAGCGTCACCGCGCCCACGGCGCCCGCCTACGCCACGAACTGCTCTGCGTCCCAGCCCGCATAGTCCGCCACGGCCGCCAGCTGATCCTGCGGCTGCCACCCGGACAGCAACTCCTGCCCACCGTCCTGGCCCGGATCCGGGCCTTACCCACCGCGGCCTAGCCCGCGAATCCCCCGTCCCGACGACCCAGGACCCCGAAGACCCGCCCACCCGAGCGCCACCGGGCCATCCGCGCTGCCCGCACCCAAAAACACACTGCCACAACACAAAATCTATCCGCCGTTCACTGGCCGCCCAACCCACACGCCAGCTACTCGCGGATCCGGGTCAGAGGACCCGCTGCGCATGGGCCACTACGAAAGCCTCTTCAACGCGCCCGACCTGGTCGCTACCTACTGTTACGAATCACGTGGGACGCTCATCGCGGCCCGATCTGCCTTCCGCCATCGACGAAACCTGTTGTCGTGGACCAGTTGTTACGATCCCGACTTCCGGGACTACCGCCTTGGGAAGGTGCTCCAATACGACATCCTCGACCACATCCTCACCAATGATGACGTCGACGAGTTCGACCTCGGCGCCGGACGCTACCCGTGGAAGTTCGAATGGACTCGGCACTTTCGACAGTTGAGTCCGTAACGTTGGTGTACGAGGCCGGTGGTTGTTCGTGTCCTTCCCGGGAGACACGACGGCCACCGGGCATCCTTCGAGTGAACCCATCACAGCACTCTCGAAAGGATGGTCCCGATGACCGTCGCATTGCCCAGTATCGACCCTGCCCGTTTCTTGGACGAACAGCTCGCGCAGGCGAGCCCGGACTTGATGCGGGAGATGTTGTCCACGTTCATCCACACGATCCTGTCCGCGCAGGCCGATGCGGTGTGCGGGGCGGAGTACCGCTCCCGGGTCCCGGAACGGTCGAATCGTCGTAACGGCTACCGCCACCGTGATCTCGACACCCGGGTCGGCACCATCGATGTGGCGATCCCGAAGTTGCGGGAAGGCACCTTCTTCCCGGACTGGTTGTTGACCCGGCATTCGCGGGCGGAGAAGGCGCTGACCAGCGTGGTCGCGACCTGCTACCTGCTGGGGGTCTCGACCCGGCGGATGGACCGGCTGGTCCAAGCGCTCGGGATCACCGGCCTATCGAAGTCCACGGTCAGTGAGATGGCCAAGGATCTCGACGGTCAGGTCGAGGCGTTCCGGACCCGCCCACTGGACGCTGGCCCGTACACCTTTGTCGCCGCGGACGCGTTGACGATCAAGGTCCGCGAGGGCGGGCGCGTGGTCAAGATCGCGACCATGCTCGCCACCGGCGTCAACGCCGAGGGCTACCGGGAGATCCTTGGTGTCCAGGCGTCCACGGCCGAGACCGGCGCCGGCTGGCTCGCGTTCTTCCGGGATCTGGTCGCCCGCGGCCTGACCAGCGCTGGCCCGGTCGGTCTGGTCACCTCCGATGCCCACGCCGGGCTGGTCGAGGCCATCGGCGCGACGCTGCCCGGGACGGCGTGGCAGCGTTGTCGTACTCACTACGCGGCGAACTTGATGGCGGTGACTCCGAAGAACAGTTGGCCGTGGGTGAAAGCGTTGCTGCACAGCGTGTATGACCAGCCCGACGCTGCAAGCGTGCACGCCCAGTTCGACCGGATCGTCGAGACCCTGACCGAGAAACTGCCCGCGGTCGCCGCGCACCTCGACGACGCCCGCGCCGACATCCTGGCCTTCACCGTCTTCCCCAAAGGCGCCTGGAAGCAGATCTGGTCGAACAACCCCCAGGAGCGGCTTAACCGGGAAATCCGCAGGAGGACCGATGTGGTCGGGATCTTCCCCAACCGCGACGCCCTGATCCGGCTGGTCGGCGCGGTCCTAGCCGAACAACACGACGAGTGGACCGAACAACGCCGCTACCTCGGCCTCGAACTCCTCGCCCAATGCCGCAAAGCCCTCACCCCCAAGGAGGAAACCCCCGCCCAGAACCCACTCACCGCGATCACCGCGTAACCCCGACACGCCCGAAGGATGAAAAACCTTCAAACACCACGCATCAGGACTTGACCTACTTCGACACCAGCTACCGACTCCGGGTCGAGCGCACCGACCTCTCGCAACCACCCGCCGAAAGAACGAATTCGGCAGCGCACGGGCCTGCGCGCCCCGCGCCCCCGACGCAGGAGACGCATCAGCCAGAACCTTCTGAGGAACGGCCTCGCGCAGAGGCGACCCGGGCTGAAGGCACGACGTTGGGTCACCTCGCCCGCCGAGCCGGCGTAGGCAGGGCCTATTGGTCCGCGCGACGCACCTGGCGCGACACGAGGGGACACCGCGCTGCGCTCAAACACTCCCTGCGCCGAGCGGCGCACCGGTTACAGGGCCACGAGATCTGGTATGTTGCCCGGCCCGGTGCCGAGATCGCCTACGGCGAGGACGCTCTCGCGCAAATCCTGTCCGGGCGCAGCCATCTTGTTTACCTATTGGGCGGCGTCACACCGGACCAGGCTGCCGCCGTCAACCGTGAACTCAAGGATGCGATTGCGCCATCGGCCCTGGCCGCGGCGGCACGGACTGAGGTGCTGGCTGCTGCCCGGGCGGTTGACGTGGCACCTGACCACCTCGTCATCAACCCCGATGCCGAGCTGACGAAGCCGCAGCGGACAGCTCTTGTTCGCCACGTCGTAGCGGAGCACCCCAATGCACGCCACCACGTGCTCCGCAGCGATCGGGCGTTCGCCCCGCTGGTCCGGGCCGAGGTGCGGCGGATCAACGGACTTCTCCAGGAGCACGACCCGCCACCCGCGGACCTGTCGCTTGGCGCCATCGGTTCTGCAGTAGCGGCTGCCTATCGGACATGGGACCCCGATCGCCACCGATTGGCCGTGTTCCGGGCCACCGTCTCGCAACTGCTGGCCGGCGGCAGGCCACTGGAGGATCAGCGCCACGAGACCGTGCTCGAAGCCTTCGCCACGACAGCTGGGGACTAGGTCACTGATGCTATGATGTCGTGATGCGAACCACGCTGGAGCTCGACGACGTCGTCCTCAGCGCCGCGCGCGCTAAAGCGCGGGCCGAGGGGATCTCGCTGGGCCGGGCCGTCTCGGACATCGCTCTCGCGGGACTCGCGCTCTCGGAGCCGGCACCGACCGACGGACTTCTCGTGCTGCACGGCGCCCCCGGCCACGTGGTCACCGATGACCTGGTGGCGGCCTATCGAGACGATGACTGATCGCGCGGGGGATGAGGCATCGGCCTCGGTGACACGACTGCTGGATGTCAACGTCCTCCTCGCGCTCATGTGGGACCAGCACGTCCATCACCGAGCCGCTCGCGCTGCCTACCGCCAGCTGGAAACCTTCGCGACGACACCCCTGACGGAGTCTGGCTTCCTCCGGCTGTTGCTCACCCCTGCCGTCGTGGGACGGACGGTCTCGATCTCCCAGGCATTGGCTGCCGTGAGCGCACTGCGCAACGAAGACGGCTGGAGGTGGGTCCCCGACGAGGCGTCCTTTGTGGATGCACGCGTCGACGTCCGGGTTCTCGCGGGGCGGCGCCAGGTGACCGATCTGCATCTGGTCGATCTGGCGGCGCGCCATGCCTGCCTCCTCGCGACCTTCGACGCCGCGCTCCCGACCTGGCTGGCGCCAGCGGATCGGCGTCATGTCGAGGTGTGGAAGCCCTAGCGGACCGGGCGACTTCTGGGGACGGTCGGCTCAGCCCGAGGTGCGGAAGGTCGTCACCACGATCGCGCTGGTGTTCAGCCGCGCGTCGAAGGCCCGGACCTCCAGGCGATATCCCTGCCCGCGCTGGGCGCCGATGAGCGGGAACCACCACTGGCCCGAGGTGGTGCCGCTCCCCTTGACGCCGGCGTTGGTCCACGCCTTGGTCGAGGCCCACGTCGAGGTGCGGCCGTCCCACCACATATTTGTGGTCTGGTTCTGGATGGCCAGCTCAACCGTGCCGACCCGGGTGTTGTCGCTGACCGTGCCGGTGAGGGTCGTCGGGACCGGCAGCGGCGTGCTCCCGGAGGGCTTGGTGATCCGCACGGCGGGGGCGCTGGAGTCGCTCGGCAGGCTGGCCTTGGGGTCGAAGACCTGGATGCGGTCGTTGCCGGCGTCGGCGACATAGAGCTTGCCACTGCCGTCGTGGGTGATGCCGGACGGGTTGTTGAACTGGCCCGGCCGGTCACCAGCGGAGCCGAACTCGCCCAGGAAAGTGCCGCCCAGGGAATAGGCGAGGACCTTGGCGCGGTCGGCGTCGGTGACCCACAGCGTGCCGCCGGCGATGTCGATGTCCCATGGGTTGGTCAGTTGACCGGTCCCCGAGCCCGGGGTGCCGAAGGTGTCGAGCAGCGAACCGGACTTGGAGTAGCGATAGATGCGGTCGTCATACCAGCTCGAGCAATAGACGTCGCCGCCGGCCGGGTTGACCGCCACGCCCGCGCACCGCTTGCTGATGGCCCCCAGGATGGCCCCGTTGGACGGGTTGACGATGATCACCCGGCCACCGTTGGCGTCCCCGATATAGGCCTTGCCATTGCCGAACTCGATGTCGATCACCTCCGTCAAATAGCCCGGCTTCTTGATCTCGAAGGCCAGCTTCATCGTCGGGGTAAGGACCCGCACACTTGCCTCGGTGGTGTTGGCCACCCAGATCCGGCCGCTTCCCGGCTGCACCGCGATGCCGCGGGGATAGTTGAAGCCGAGCGGCGGGGTGGAGCCGCGCTTGCCCCACATGCCGTTGGGGGCCCCGGCCGGGGTGAAGCGCTGCAGGCGGTGGTTGTTCTGCTCGACGGTCCAGACCGCGTTGGCCGCACCGATGGCGACGTCGCGGGGCTGAGCAAGCGAGCCGGCCGGCGGCTTCTGGGGCGGATTGGGATAGGCGGCCAGGAAGCTGCCGGACGCGCTGAACTTCAGCACGCGGGTGTTGCCGTAGTCGGCCACCCACACGTCGTCGTGATCGTCGACGGTGATCCCTCGCCCACCGTCGCCGAACTGCCCCGGGCCGCTGCCCAGCGACCCGAAGGTCCCCAGGTGGGCCTTGGTGTCGAGGTTGAACCGCTCGACCTGGCCGGCGCCGGCGTCGACGACATAGAGCTGGCGGTTGCCCTCGTTAACCGCGACGCCGCGCATGTCGCCGGAGAATTTGCCGTCGCCGATGATCGCGTGGGGGGTGCCATTGCTGTTCCAGACGTTGACCCGCTTGTTCTTGAGGTCGGCGAGATAGATCTTGCCGTCCTCGGGGTCGACGGCGACCCCGGTGATCTGCCCGAGGTTCGGGTAGCTGCCGAACGACAGCACCTCGCGGGCGCTCGAGCCGGAGACGTCGAACTTGCGGATCTTGGGCGGGTCGGCCGCGTTGTTCCACGAGTGGCTGTCGCTGACATAGAGATAGCCGGCGTGATCGACGGTGATCCACGCGTTGTAGCGGACGCCCGGCAGGCGATACTCCTGCTTGAACGAGCCGCCGACGCTGAACCGCGCGACGTATCCGGCCGACCCGCGGGCGTGGTCGGAGACGAAGATGTCGCCAGTGCGCGGGTCGACCGCGATGCCCTCGGGCTGGCCGCGCCGCTCCGAAGCCGAGCGATAGAACGACTTCAGCAGGGTCCCCTCGGTGGTGAACTCGCGCACCTGATAGTTCAGGTAGTCCCCGACCAGGACGTGCGTGGTCGCCGGGTTGAAGGCGACCCCCCAGGCATACAGCCCGGCGGAGCCGCGGGCACCGACGGTGCGCACGAAGGCCGGCGTGGTCCACGCCGCATCATCGGTCGTGACGGATGCCGTGGCAGCGCTTGGCGCCGCGCTCAGCAGGGGAGTTGCCGCGACGGCGATAACGGTGGCCAGGGGCAGGAGCGTGCGGGAGTGTCGCGTGCCTCGCGTGCGCAACAACCCCCCATTCGGCGAGGAAGGCATGCCCCCATAGTGACATGACCGACCGGCACGCCGTATGCCGCGTGCCGCAGCTCAGCCCGCCGCGTTCAGCCCTGCGGTGGCTTGCCGGCGACGAAAACCCCGGCGCGGGCAGCGGCATAGGCAGCCGCGGCGGCGCGGGTCCCGTCGGTGGCGTCGACATCCTCGCCGAGGACGAGGATCCGGTAATAGATCGGCGCGCCCAGCTGGGCCATCACCCGCGCCGGGTCGGTGCCGGCCGGGAAGTCGCCGCGCTCGATGCCGCGCAACGCGATCGGGGCGATGGCCCGCTGGCGCGCTCGCCAGAACTCGTGGATCACCTCCCGCACCTGCGGCGAGGCCTTGCCGCTCGACAGCAGCGAACGAATCAACGGCCCACGGGCGGGATCGTTGAGCAGCGCGATCACCGCGCCGGCAAAGGCGCCCAGGTCGGCCCGGGTGTCCCCGGTGTCGGGCACGGGCACGGCCTGGTCCACCAGCGCACCCACGGCCTCGACGAGCAGCTCATCGAGGCTCCCCCAGCGCCGATAGATCGTCGTCTTGTGCACCCCGGCGGCGGCGGCGACGTCCTCGATGCCGAAGCCGCCGATCCCCCGCTCGGCGAGCAACCCGAGCGTGGCGCCGGTGACCGCCGCCCGCTTGGTGGCGCTGCGTCCGCCGGGCCGCACCGCCCGTCCCGTCTCGCTCACTCCGACACCTTGGCACGGGACCCACCTGGTTGGGTGTCAACCCGGATAACGCAACGAAAAGTTGCGATAGTGCCGGGCCACGGTTAGATTTGGCGGCATGACCTCCACCGAACGCATCCCCGGCGACCTCTGACCTCCTCGTGGGCCAAGATGGGCCCATGACCGCGACCCTGGCGTCCTGCTGGGCGTGCGCTCCGTGGCGCCTCGAAGCCGCCCGTTCCGCAGCGGCCTGGCTCGACGCGGTCGGCGCCGGCCCGAGCGACGTCGTCCGCGCCGACCTCGACGGGCTTGCCACCCGGGAAAGCCCGCGGGCCTTGATGGACCGGCGGCTGCGCCATACGGTCTCATTGCCTGCGCCGGCGCCCGAGACTTGGCAACAACTCTCCGCGTATGCCGAGTCGGCCGTCCGCGCGATCCGCGCCTGGGCTCGGGGCGGGGCGCGCTGGGAGGCCGGCTATTCCGGGACGAGCGGCCTCGTCGACCATCTCGTGTTGGCGCTGGCGCGCGGCAATGGCACCGTCCCGACGTGGACCGCGCACCTGATCGACCTGCCCACACACAAGCCGACTGGGGCCCGGCGGGACGCGCCGGTCGTCCAGGATGCGTTGCTGCACACCTGCGCCCGGCTGCTGCGCGGCTGGGAGGTGCCCGAGCCGGCGAGCGACCAGGTGGCCGACTGGGTCCTCGCGTTGGTCGCCGGAGGAGCCGACCGGATCGTCGTCGGCAGCCCCGAGCTGGCCGACGCCCTGGCGGCGACCCCGGGCTGGGCCGCCGTCCGTGGCGTCCGTTCGCGGGTGGAGGTCTGGGCTCGGCCCCCGCTCCGGGATGCCGACCCCGGCCACGCCGGGATATCGGCCGACGGCGGACCCGCAGGGGATGACCGCGTGCCGGATGACCGCGTGCACATCACTGGATCGGTGGACGCCGCCCGACTGCCGGTGCTCGACCCCGTGCTGCGGGCCGTGACGCTATTGGAGCGTGCCGAGCGCGACCGGATCCGGCTCACCCTGGTCACCGACGACGTGGCCCCGGTCGCCACCGTGCTGCGCCGACACGGCCTGGAGGACGAGGTGGCCGTCGTCGGGCCGGGAACGGGTCGGCGTGCGACCTCACCCGCGCCCGGGGGCACGGCCCAACGCTTGCGCGGCTTGACGCTGGTCGTGGATGCGCCGACCCCCGAGGGTCTGCCCTGGTCTCCGGCGCCGCTGCCCGACCTGGGGGACGCCGAGGCGCGGGGAGGCGAGATCATCCTGTTGGCCGCGCAGGATTCGCCGCTCACCCGCCGCCCGGTAGCCCACCACCTGCCGGCCGAGCACGTCAGCGCGGCCCGGGCACTGCTCAGCCGCCTGGCCAACTGAACGGAAGCCCTCGCCGGCGACCGGAGACTAATCCCGTGATCGAGAGGAACCTCTCTGCACGGTTTTCGCCGCCAGGCGTACCGGAACGGTCCTCTCGACATGGCCGCGGGGCGCGTGCCGGGACGCTGTTCCCGGAATGGCCGCCGGGCGCGTGGCGTAACGCCCTCTCGACATGGCCGGGCGTACCGGAGGAACCGTCGGGACGTCAGGCGACGTCGGAGAGGCGGCGCACCTTGGGGGTGCCGGACGCGCGTTCCCTGGCCAGGTCGTGGGCGCACTGCATGGCGAGCCACGCGCGGGCGGTTCCGGCACCGGCCTCTTCGAGGCGCACAGCCAGGTTCGGGCTGATCCGAGCATGGCCGTGCAACACCCGGCTCAGCGCCACCCGCGAGACGCCCAGCCGGTGCGCTGCTTCGGTGACGCCCAGACCGAGGTCCGAGAGCACGTCCTCGCGCAGGATCTCACCGGGATGCACGGGGTTCTTCATCGCCAACGTCATCACCTTCCTCTTCAGTGGTAGTCCTGGTAATCCACAAGCTCAACGTCGTTGTCGACGAATCTGAATGTCACCCGCCAGTTCTCGTTCACCCAGATCGACCAGTGCCCGACCAGGTCGCCCTTGAGCGGGTGCGTTCGAAAGGAGGGGATCCGCACGTCCTGAGGTGACTGCGCCACGTCCAGCACGGACAGGATGCGTAGCAGCTTTGGGACGTGGGCCGCCTGCACGCCCTTCTTCGATCCGTCTCGATACAACCGCTCCAGGCCCTTGTGCCGGAAGCCGATGATCACCGAAGTACCGTATCGCGTATCGCAACGCGACACAAGAGGCTAGCAAGGCCAGGGCGAGAGGCATTGCCTTGGTCGAGAGGACTCAATCGGCACGGTTTTGCGACAGTTTCGTGCCGATTGAGTCCTCTCGTCCGTCTGCGGGTCGTTCGTCTGCGGGGAGTGGAATCGGCTGCTACGTCAGGGCAGGTCCCCGGGGCCGAGGATGGCGCGCAGGTAGTCTTGCGTGGTCGCGCCGGCGGCGCTCAGCCGGTCGGCGGCCTCCCGGCTGCGGGCCGACTCGGCCACCCAGGCGCGCCGGTCGGCGAGCGCGCTGATCCGGGCGGCGCCCTCCTCAGGGGTGGTGACCACCCAGTCGGGCGTGTCGGCATAGATCTGCCGGGCCCCGCCGTGCGCAGCGACCTGGGGCCAGTCACGGATCACCGGGACGCAGCCGGAGGCGGCGGCCTCAACGACCCCGACCGGCCAGCCCTCGACAACGCTCGTGGACAACGCGAAACCGCACGCGTCCAGCGCCTCCTCCAGCCGACGGGTGAAGCCCACCCAGACGATCGCGTCACGCAGCTGCGGGTCGGCGGTCAGCTCGCGGAACCGGGCGAGGTAGTCGGCGACCGGCGTGAGCGCTGAGTCGGCGAAATCGCGCCCGATGAAATGCAGCCGCCAGGAGGGGTCGTCGCGCAGCAGCAGCCGCAGGATCTCGACGGCAAAGATCGGATCCTTGACCCGGCGCCCCCACCCGACCATGGCGATCGCCCGATGGGCGCCAGGGAGTTTGGGGCGCCGGTAGCGCTCGACATCGATGATGTTGTTGACCACGGTGAGACGGGTCGGCAGCGGCTGCCCCGGCGGAGCGAGCTGCGGCGCGACGAACGCCTGGACATGCTCGCTGACGAGCAGCACGTCGTCCACCCGCCGCCAATCGACAAGCTGCGCCCACGCCTTGGTGGCATCGACCCGGTGCATGCGCACCACGATCCGCGCCCCGGGGGGAGCCAGATAGGACGCGAACACCGCCCCCGGGTCGCACCAGTCGGCGAAGACGACGTCGGCGCCGGCAAGCCGTTCGGCGAGCACACCGAGCTGGCGAGCGGCACCGCGGTCCTCGGGCAGCGCGTCCCACCGCTGCGGGTCGGTCAGCCGCAGCCACTCTCCGACGATCTGCTCGGTCGGGTCCCGTCGCTTGAGCATCGGCCCCAGGTCGTCTGCGGCCACCAACTCCGGCGTGTGCCCGGCGCGCGTCAGCACGTCCAGGACCGGCTGATAGAAGGAGCCGTATGCCCCGGCGAGCACCACGATCCGCGGCGACTCGCCCACCGCCGCGCTCTGGACACCCTGGCCGCTGCCACCCTCCTCCAGGGCCGCCACATAGCGCCCAAAGCGCGACTCCCGCCACGGCGCCAACACGCCGGGCGGGTCGTCGACGATCAGCGACCGCTGCCCGTCGGCGTGCAACTCGCTGTGGAAGACCAGTCGCAATCCGAGCGTCACCAGCCGCACGGCCGCAGCCAACTCGTCCCGCTCAACGCGGTCCATCGCCGCATCGAATGCCGCTCTCGCCGTGGCCGCATCGCCTGGCTGGGGCCCGGAGCCGAGGGTGAGTTCGGCGATCCGCAGGATGGCCGCGATCGCGTTGGCGTCCCCGTCGGTCGCCGGCAGGGTCGCAAAAACGTCACACATGGCGATCAGTTCGCGATAGCCGGAGGCGGCGAGCAGGTCGGCGCTCGCCCGTCCGATCGCCTCCATCAACTCCGGCGAGCGGTATGCCGCTCCGATCGCCTCCGCGATCAACACCGCTAGGCCCGTCCTCGCCTGCGCTCCTCCCGTATGCCGCTCGAGCAGCTGCCGCTGGCGGGCGTCAGCGAGTTGCTCGAGGAAGCCGCGCCACTCGACCACCGCAACCTCGCGGCCCTTGGTCACCTTGCGCCCCGCTCCCGCCTTGCCATCGGGGACGACCAGCGTGTCGGCCGCGGCAACTGCCTTGGCCACCAACGGGTTCGCGCGCAGGGAGCCGACCAGGCGCCGCGTGGGTTGGAGGTCGGCGCCGGCCGCCCCGGCACCGAGGTGGATCTGCTTGACGGTCGGCGGCAAGCCGCGCAAAGCCCGGCGGCCGGTGTGCACCACCGTCGCGCGGACGTCCTGGCCCGCATGGGCCAGCGCCCACTGGTGGACGACATGCCCGGCGCGGCCGGAATCCTCGGCGAGGATCAACACCTGGCCGGTCACGGCGCCCCCTCCTCAGCTTCCCCCGCGACCTCGACCAGTCCGGACTCAATGTCCACGGCCCCGGAGGCCGGAGGCTCCTGCGCCACAACGCCATCCACCGCCGACGCAGTGCCGAGGCTGGCGAGGAGCTGCGCCAGATCGGGGACTGGTTCGCCCAGGTCAACACTCCAGGCAGCCGCATCCTGCGGGCTCGGGGCAACCCAGCCGACCTCGACACCCCAGATCGCGCGCGCCCCCTCCCGCATCGCCAACAGGTCCGGCGCGACGCCGTCACTGGGCTGCGGCAGCAGCGCGACGATCTGCCCGGGGCGCACGTGCGGACGGTCGAGGCTTGGCATCTCCAGCAGGCCGGGAGTCAGGACGACAAGCAGCCCGGTCGTGGCCGCGTCGGCGGCGCTGATCAGGTCGATGCGACCGCTGAGGACCGGGCTCATCGCTCGGGGCAGCGGGTTGGGCCGCCGCGGCCGCCCACTCGTCGGATCTTCTTGGAAGACAAGGGCGCTGCGGCGCTCCTTGCTGATGATCAGCGCCCTCGTCGACTCCTGGGTCAGCGCGCTCGCCGACGCCAGGTCCGCGAGATAGACGACGTCGAAGGCGATCCGCGGCGGCGCGCCTCCCGGCAGATTGCGCCGGAAGGACCACGACGCGGGGAAGGCCCGGCGCCGCAACTGATCCGCGCCCCACAGCGGCGGCGACTCGGGAGTGAGCGTGTCGTGCCACGCCCGGAAGGATGCCCGATAGAGCGCCCGGTCGGGGGTCATCCACAGCATCCGGAAATCACTGCGGGACAACGACCCTCCGCGCAACCGGGTGATCGCCCCCGGAGTGGAGGTGTCGAGCGTCGGCCCGAGCCGGCGCTCGACGCGCTCGTGATATTCGGAGTCGGCGCCCTTGCGGACGGTGTCGAAGACCCCGACGGTTTCGATCGTTGAGCGGCGCACCATGAACGACGACGCGTTGCGCCGGCGGGAGGGATAGCCCAGCCACGAGACCGTCAGGTCATCGAGTGCGCGGATCGCGTCGCTGCGGCTGGCCGGCGCAAACGGATTGTCGCGCAACAGTTTCACTTGGTCGGCGATCCGCTGCGGGTGCGACCAGTCGTCGGCGTCTTGGGTCGTGACAAAGTGGCCGCGGGCGCGGTTGATCGCCGCGTTGCGTCCGAGATAGCTGCCGCCGTTGAGCGGCATCCGGAGGATATCGACGCGCGGGTCGAGCGCCGCTGCCTCGTCGAAAACCTCGCCGAAGCCCGGGCCGGACGCGTCATCGACGAGGAGGATCTCCTGGTTGGCATAGCTCTGGGCGAGCATCGAGCGCACCGAGTTGAGCAGGCCGGCGGCATCCGGCCGGAAGCACGGGACGATAACGGTGACCAGCGGCCCGTCGACGCTGGCCCCGGTGGCCGCGTGCAGGCCGTCGAACGGATGCTCGGCCGCCTCGTCCACTGCGACCGGCGCCAGCCCGGCCTCGCGGAAGCGAGCGTTGAACAACTCCAGCCACCTCGCCCGGTCGGCCGAAGGGGCGCCGGGCGGCGCGGCATACGGATTGGCGAGGTCGAGCCGCAGGTCGGCCTGCTCGGCCGGGCTGAGCGGCAGGATGCCGAGCAGTCGCTCCAGCTCGGCGCGCTCGCCGGCAAAACACGTCAGCTGGGCAAAGAGGACGACCGCCGACTCCGCGTCCGTGAACGGCTGCGGACCCAGCCGCTCCAGGATGTCCGCGTATGCCGCTCGCGCCCGCCGCGGCGCGCGCCACGCCTCGTCGCCGACCGCCCATACGGTCGCCAGCGCGAGGGCTTCCTGTGGCTGGGTCAGGCAGCGGTCCGGCCAGCGGTCGTGGGTGTCCAGGTGGGCGGCCAGGTCGGCGGCCGCGGCATACCCGTCGCTGGCGCGCAGCGCGAGGACGTCGAGCAGTTTGGGCGCTCCGGTCCGCAGTGCCGCCCGGGCCAGGCCGTGGATCTCGCCGAGCGCCAACTCCCGGGCGGCCAGGCGAGCAACAGCGACATCGAGCACGGGCACGCGGGTCGGCATCGGGGTCGCTTCCTGGTTGCGTGGAATAATCGCCGAGCGTAATGCAGGGCCGGAACCACCCGGCCGCGAGTCGAGCGAGCGGAGGATCACGCGCAGATGACGTCCAAGCGGGTGCTGGCCGGGCTGGGCGCGATCGGGATCCTCGGGTTGTTGGGCTTCCTCGGCGCGCTGCTGTCGTGGTGGTGGCTGGTTGTGCTCGCCGTCGCCGGGATGCTCGGCGTCCTCGGGGTGATTGCGCTCAACACCAACACGCTCGTGCGCAGCCACCGGTTGGCGTGGGATCGCACCCAGCGCCTCGGCGGCGGCGCCGCGGGCGCCAGCCTGATCACCGGGCCGGTGAGCGCGCCGGCCAGCCAGGACGATCTGACCGGCGCGTTGCGGCTGCTCCAAGCCCAGTATGTCGGGCGGCTCGACCGCGCCCAGACGACCCTGGACCGGGCCGCGGCGCGGCTCGACCGGGCGACCGGGGCCGCGGCTCCCACCCCGCCGCCCGCCGACCCGATCGACGCTCTGCCGGCCGGGGCGGTGCTGACCCTGCACGCGGTCACCGAGGCCTCGATCGAGCGGGCCCGGCGCGCGACCGCGCGCGGGCTGGGAGTGGTCGTCGTCGACCCCGACAGCGCCGACCGCGAGCGTCTGGAACTCGCCGGGCTGGCCGGGGCGGTGCGGGTCGTTGGGGCAGGCGAGGCCCCCGCCGGCGCGGTGAGCGTGGTGCTCCCGGACGCGGGCACCTGACCGCCCGATGGACGCCGATGTCCCCGCGGCCCGGTTGGCCGTGATCGAGAGCCTTGCTGCCGGAATCCCCCCGCAGGACAAGGGTTTTGCCCCGACATTGCTGCGGGCGCGCATCCCCAGCGGGCGGGACGTGCTCGCCCACAGAGCCACCCACGGGCGGCACCTAGCCGCCGGGTTGGACGAGATCGGGATGCGCGCCGCCGAGCCGCGTGGGCCCGTCGAGGCGGGCGCGATCGCGGGCTTCGAGCCGGAGCTGGTCGCGGCATACGCCCAAGTCTCGGCGCTGCAGCTCGGCGACGAGCGCGGACGCCAGGTCGGGCTCGGCCTCTATCGGCTGCTCGACCGCGCCGGCAAACTGGCCGGCTGCAAGCGCCGTCACCTCGACCTCTATCCCCAATTGCTGTATGCCTCAGGCCAGTTCGACGACGCGCGCTCGGCGCTCGCCACCAAACTGACTGCCCCAGTTGCCGACTTCCTGGGCGCCGACCTCGCCCACCCCGACGTGACCGGCGGCGAGGTGACCGATGGCAACGAAGATGCCTGGCTCGCCGCCCTTTCCGCGGCGCTCGCGCCCTCCCCCGAGACGGCCGGCGTGAGGCTGCACCCGGGCGCCGAGGGACTGACCCGGCTCGATCGGCTCACCGCCGCCACCCCGTTGGCGGCGCTGCACGGCCCGCTGGTCACCGTCATCACCAGCGCCTTCAAACCCAGCCAGCCCCTGCTCACCGCCGCCCGCTCGATGATCGAACAGTCTTGGCAGGACTGGGAATTGCTGATCGTCGACGACGCCTCACCCCCCGGCCACGAAGACGTCCTCGAGCAGGTCGAGGCGCTCGATCCGCGCATCCGGGTGATCCACAAGGCGGTCAACGGCGGCACCTATCGCTGCCGCAACACCGCGCTGCGACAGGCCCGGGGCGACTTCGTCACCTGCCTCGACTCCGACGATTGGGCCCACCCCCAGCGGCTCGAACTCGGCCTGGCCCCGCTGCTCGCGCAGCCCGGGCTGATGGCGACCCGCTCGCTCGGCATCCGCGCCGACGAGCAGCTGCGCGTGACCCGGCCCGGCTATCTCGGGCCGTTCGTCGCGGCGTCCTCGCTGCTCTTCCGGATGCCGCACGTGCCCGGGCGAATCGGCTTCTTCGACACCGTGCGCAAGGCGGCCGACACCGAATACGCGCGGCGGATCGCAGCGGCGTACGGGCACGAGGTTTATGACATCCCGCGCGACATCCTGACGATCCTGCGCAGCAGCCCCGAATCGCTGTCGGCCGACGACTTCGCTGCCGGGTGGCGGCACGAGGCGCGCCCGGCCTACAAGCAGGCCTACACCCGCTGGCACGAGGCGATCAATCACGCCGGCGCCGAGCCGTTTTTTGACCCCGACGGCGAGCGACCGTTCCCCGCGCCCCGGCGCTGGACCCGGCCCGTCGATGCGCAGCTCGCAGCGCCGGAACAGTTCGACATCGTGCTCGGCGGCGACTGGCGCCGTTATGGCGGGCCGCAGATCTCGATGATGCAGGAGATTGCCGCGTGCACTGCCGCGGGGATGCGGGTCGGCGTGCTCCACCTGGAGGCGCTGCGGTTCTATACCAGCGTCGATCAGCCGTTGTGTGCGCCGCTGCAGGAGCTGATCGGGGCGGGCACGGTCGAGCGGGTCTTCCCCGACGACGACATCGACGTCGACATCCTGCAGATCCGCTATCCGCCGATCCTGCAGTTCCCGCCGGCCCTCCCGAAGGCGTTCTCCCCCAAGCGGCTTTTTGTCATGGCCAACCAGGCGCCGTTCGAACCGGACGGCTCCGATCCGCGGTATGTGCCCGCCGACATCACCGCGAACGCGCGCGCCCTCTTCGGCGTCGAGCCGATGTGGATCCCGCAGGGCCCGACGATCCGCGCCCTGCTCGATGGACTGGTTGCGCCCCAGTCGATCACGACCTGGGACAACCCCGGCCTGATCGACATCGACGCCTGGTATGTCCGCCCCGACCGGCCGGTGCACGAGCGGCCCGTCGTCGGGCGGTTCTCCCGCGACGACCGGATCAAGTTCCCCGACGACCCGGCCGACCTGCTCGCGGCCTATGGCCTGCCCGAGCGCTATGACGTGCGCATCCTCGGCGGCGCGGTCACCGTCCCAAAACTGCTCGGCCAGGCCGGAGTCCAGCAACCCGCCAACTGGACGCTCTTCGAGCACAAGGAGATCGACGTCCGCGCCTTCCTCGCCGGGCTCGACTTCGTCGTCTATATGGATAATCCCAACGCGTATGAGGCTTTTGGCCGAGCCTTGCTGGAGTCGGCCACCTCGGGCGCCGTGTGCATCGCCGCACCCAAGCACGCGGCGACCTTCGGCGAGGCGTGCCTGTATGCCGAGCCCGCCGACGTCCCCGCCCTTCTCGACCGCCTGGTCGGCGACCCCCAGGCCTATCGCGCCCAGGTGGTTCGCGCCCACTCCTGGATCGAGCAGCACTTCTCCACGGCGAGTTTTGCCGAGCGGGTGCGGCAGGTCCGGGCCGAGATCGCCCGGGAGGAGATCGCCGCCGCAACCCCGCCGTCCGCGGCAGGGGAGGCGAGCGGCGCACCCGGGTGGGTGACGTTCACGACCCGGCGCCTCGCCGACGGCGAGAGCGGCGACGAACTGGCCGCGCGGCATACGGGAGAAGCGGGGGCGCGGGAGGCGGCGCTGGCGACCTTGCGTGCGCTCGTGGCCACCGCCCCAGCCGGTATGCCGCTCGACGCGCCCACCGTCGCGGCCGCCTGGCGCGCCGGGGTCACCGACGTCGCCCAGCGGGTCGGCGGGCAGGTCGTGCGCTACACCGCCTAAGCAGCGCGGACGTGGGCCTGCGCCAAGGAAATCGCTGGACAGGCCGCCTTACGGTTACGAGGTGGCCGACCTGTTCCTCGTCACCTTCGGGGACGATGACGAGCGCGCCCGCCGTCCGGCGGAGCGTGCGGCCAGCCGTGCTCGCATCCGGGCGCGGTATGCCGAGCGGCTGCGGCAGCGGGCCGGCCTCGACGACATGACGGCCGATCTGGTCATGGCGGTGCTTTTTGACCACACCGACGAGCGTGGCGAGTTGTGCCAGCGCGGATGTCACCCCTCCCTTCCCGAGGACGGCGACGGGAGCCATGACGCCGGTTTCGACTGCCCCTGCACCTGGGACGCCGAGCGGCGCGAGCACGAGCGTGTGCAACGCATGGCGCGATGGGATGCGTGGCTGTCCAGCCCGGAGTCCACAGCGGAGCGGGCTGCGGCCGACCGTGACCGGCGCGATGTGCAGCGGTGGCTCGGCGCCCACCCGCGTGTCACCGCGGAGCAGACCTGTCCCGCCTGCCCCGAGGTCTGGGAGGGCACGATCGACGGCCGCTCCTTCTTCTTTCGCGAGCGGCACGGGCAGTGCGCATCGAGCTCGATCTGGTGCCCAACGGCCACATCGCCTCCCGCTTCGCCGGCACGGCCGGCGACGGGGAAATGATCACCGAACCCGTCGAATTGACGTCCGGCGACGTCATTGCCGAGGGCGTGGACTCGAGCCTGGGCAACGGCCCCGTGGCCCACCTGAGTTTCATCGTCGATACCGTGCGCGCGCACCTGAACCGCACGGTCTGCGCGCATGCGCGCGCGGAACAGTACTGCCCCGAATGTGGCACCCGCGTCGGCCTCCCCAGGCAGGTACCGTAGGAGTCTGGATTCGAGGGCGTGGAAAGGTTCGTGGTCGATGCCGCACGATTCGGGAGCACCGACTTGGTTCGTGATCGCCTTCCTCGCGATCGTCGTCCTCTTTGGCGCGCTGATGGTCGCGATCATGCTCGCCGTCATCCGCGGTGTCCGGCGCTCGGCGGCCAACCGGCGAGCACCCCTGCTCAACCGTCCGGCGACCGTCGTCGCCAAGCGGACCGGCATCAGCGGGGGCGGCAACTCCTCGGCGTCGAGCCACTATTTCGCAACCTTCGAGTTCCCCGACCGCTCGCGCGAGGAGTTTGGGCTGCGCGGTGAGGACTACGGCCTGCTCGCCGAGGGTGACCAGGGCACGGTCACCACCCAGGGCACGCGCTTCCACGGCTTCCAGCGCGGCGGCCTCATCCAGGACACCGCGGCCCCGGGCCCACAGCCCTTCCCGAGGACCTAACCGTGGGCCGCGGGCGGCATACGAGACGGGAGCTGGGCGCGACGATGATCGGCGCGGCGGCAGCGGGACTGAGCGGGTGCAGCGCCGCCAGCGGGCAACCATCCGAGGCGCCACGCACGGATGCCGAGATCACCACGCCGACCGCCGCCCGGCAACAGCCGGCCCCGCCGTCGTCCTCGGCCCGGGCCTCGTCGCCCGGCAGTTCCTCTCCCGCCGCCCGGAGCACTCAGCGCGAAGCCCCGGCCCCACCGTCGCTGGTCGGCAACAGGCGCAACGCTTGGGCATTCGCGCCGCTGTCCCGGCCGGGGCGAGTCACCGTCGAGGGCAGCGTCCCGCTGGAGAAGGCCTATTCGACCAGCAAGGTGCTCGTCGTCTGCGCGTTCGTGGCGACCGTCGCCGGCGGCGATCCGGCGGTGCTGACGACCGGCCAGCGGGACCGGATCCGCCGCGCGCTGACCGCCTCCGACATGGATGCGCTGCTGCAGCTGCAAGCCGCGATCCCCGGCGGGGCGCAAGCCCCGATCACCGCGTTGCTGCGCGCCATCGGCGACCGCGAGACCGCGGTGCCGTCGAGCACCTTCGGCGGAATGCTGTGGAGCCCACGCGAGCAGGTGCGGTTCATGGCGGCGCTCTCGGCCGGCCGCGTGGTCAACGCCCGCACCAGCCGCTATGTGCTGGGCTCGATGCATCCGATCCCCGCGCATAGCTGGGGCCTGGGCCAGATCGGTGCGACCGCGTTCAAGGGCGGCTGGCTGCGTCCCGACACCGACACCCGCCAGATGGGCATCGTCGACGACTATGCGGTCGCCATCATCACGTATGCCGTCGGCCCCGCCGTCCTGCAAACCGACGGGGACTACGCCCACGTTGAGCAGATGAACAAGCTTGCCGGGATGCTCAAGCGCCGCCTCGCGGCGCAGTGATGCACCGCATGGCCGGGCGCGTCCTGGATTGGGTGGCATTTGCGGTATTGGGCCTGTTCGGAGTGCCTCAAGACGAGAACTCCCCCGGCCCCTTCCTGTACGCGGTTCACACCGATCGAATCACGCGCCTCCCACTGGATTAGGCTTAAGACGAAACATGGATTCCACGCCTCAGGTGACAGCTCGGTTCCGTTGTCGGCCCTCAGTTGTCGCAATGGGCTGCGCGGTCGTTGCAGACACATAGCCTGGGCAACCAGGTGACGCATGTTGTCAGAGATACGACAGGTGTTGAGGGCGTGGCGGGACCTACGCCCTCCGCGAAGCGAAGGGGAGCGGGCCTCATGGGACAACTTTCACACCCCGTCGGCATCTAGTATAATTGAAACATTAATGACATCCAAGTCTTCCGACCTACGTCGAACCAAGATGACCCTCCTCGGGGTCACCTTCTCGGCGCTCGGCACACTGCTCATGGCGCTCATGCGGTGGCTCGACACGTTGAGCCTAGGCTCGTGGTCCTGGCTGCATGTTGTCCCGTTCTCCGAGCTGGGTGCGACACTCTTCGGCATCGGCGTCGTCGGAACGGCCTACGACTACTACACCCGCAAGGACGATGAGGAGAACGCTGTTCGGCGCCTGCGCGAGACGCTGAAGTCGGAGGCGCCAGTCATGCGCGATGCAGTCATTGAGGGCTTCGCCATCCAACCAGAGGACTTGAAGCGTGTCGCCACGCCCGAGCTGCTCGACACCATCGCCACCAACGCGATGGCACTCAGACTTGGTAACGCCGAGTTCGCCCGTGAGATCTACGCCGACGTTCGCGATCAGGCCATCCGGGCCGCTGAGCGGTGGCACGACGTCCAGGTGACGATCCGGCTGTCTACTGCAGTAGACAGGGGTACCTCTGGTACCCCTGTCTACTGCAGTAGACAGGGGTACCTCTGGTACCCCTGTCTTTGACCTACTTGTCGAATGGGAGTACACGACAACCCCCGCCCACGCGTCCAGGCGGTTCGCCTGCGTCAGCGACCGCGTAGAGTTCGATGACCTTGCTACAGACATTCCCTCCACCAGCACTTGGTTCATGACGCCGCGCCCGGGCATCGACCCGTCGTTGCGGGACTCGTTCGAACTCCTCAGCTTCAGCGTCGACGGGCACGAGAAACCCATCCGACGATCAGCTCGGCGGAGCGGACAGACATACACCGTGCATTTAGGTGTTGAGGTAGGTGAGGATGCCGAGCCGGTTCGCATTCGCCACGCGTACCGAACGATCGTCAGCCAGGCGGGTCACTTCTTCTTCATCGAGGTGCCTCAGCCGTGCCACAACCTGTCGCTCAGGCTGGACTACACCGCAGCCGACGTCGAGCGCGTGTCGGTCATGGACCTAGTCAGCAGCAGCCAACGAAGTCAAGTCTCGAGATTGCCCGAGCAGGCCGGCGCCAAAGCTATAGACGTCGACCTGCCCGGTTGGCTCCTCCCGCGTGCGGGATTCACCGTGGTCTGGACGCTCCTCAGTGAGAGCGGCCCAGCATCTTCCGCAGCCACGCGCGCAGCCTGATCGTCGCCGTCGATCCCGGACGGACGTCCATGGCCTCGTACCCGCCGCCACCACTCATCGTGCACTCCTTCCAGGGAATCAGGTCACCCCACGGTGGGTATGCCCATCCAGAGATTCCCATACATGTATGGTGGTCGGCAAGCAAGGACCACCTGACAGTGGCTCCATGGCACGGCCGCGGACAGTCCCCGAGAACTGGGACGTTCGGGCACGGG
Source organism: Nostocoides sp. (assembly GCF_037045025.1). GTDB lineage: Bacteria > Actinomycetota > Actinomycetes > Actinomycetales > Dermatophilaceae > Nostocoides_A. The sequence goes on from NZ_JBAOHM010000005.1 coordinate 407,314, forward strand.
AGATCGGGGTCCGGCTGCAGCAGGCACGTCACGAACTCGGCCTCAGTCAGGAGGACGTTGCCTACCGCGTCGGCATCTCCGCCTACACCTACCAGAAGTTCGAGAAGGGCGAGTCCCGACCGGGCACCCCGCTCAACCCACGGCTGACGACCCTGATCATGCTGAGTGAGGTGCTGAAGGTGGAGGTGGAAACCCTCCTGCGCGTGAGTGCGCAGGGGCAATGAGAGCTCGCATTCAGTGTCGTGCGCGTTGGCTCATAGTTTGAGCTTGATTTCGCTTAAGCATACGCATAAAATGTGTGTAAATGCTCAAGAAGATTCCTCAGTTAGCACGAACCATCATGGAAGCCGCCGCAACAATAGTCATCGTGACGCTTTCGGCGGTCCCCATTTGCAATGGGGTTACGTCCTTGAAATACGGTACTCCATTGGCTGGGCCGCAGCATCTTCTCGTGGTGGGCGCGATCTTGCCATTCGGTATTTTGACTGGAGTCATGATTATCTGGGCACGACGACGAGTCGGCGTGAGACGGCTATTTCAAGGAGCGATAATCGGTGTTCTCGCCGAACTCGCCTATATTCTCTGCCTGTCTTGGGAGTCCTCGTTAGGCAACCGAATATTTCCGCAGCTCATGCCCGCACCGACAGAAACATCGCTCTGGCAAATGTACGGCAACGAGTGGGTCTTCGGAGGGATTCTGGTCTTTCTAATCCTAAGTGCAGTCGCCAGAATCCGCGTGGTCCAGAACAGCCCCAACTCACCACCAGGTGTTGCAGCCGCTTGTTGACATGCCGCTGCCATACCACGTCCACACCCAGTGACAGGAGTTGGGGACGCTGTAGTTGTGAGGTGGGTTGGTCTGCACGCACTTATTCGTCCAGCGCGAGCAGTAGTAGAAATTCGGAACTACGCCAGCTCCAGCAGAGGGTGCGGAAGCAAGCACGCCGCCTCCCAAAAGAGCCAACGCCGCAGCGAACGAAACCAAGCGCCTGCGTGCCATGATCGCCTCCAGGTCCGGACCTTCCGTGACTCAAGTATCCTGGTCGCGTCTTCCTTCGCAAGGGCGGATGATCGTCGAACACTTCGCTGATGAGCGGCTAGGACAACGCCAACTCGGACTGGACGGCCTACCGTCGCGGCCACGACACGGGGAACCCCCGAAGACGGCTATTCGGAAGAGGACTCGTTGTTACCAGCTGCCGCGGCTAGCCGGGTGGTCCCTCGGTAGCCCGTGCGGCCGGCCCGCCAACGAGCGCTCCGCTTGGCTTCGTTCCCAGCGATAGAGCGAGGCGCGAATCCCCTCAAGGGCCATCGTGACCTGGCAGCGCGTCGCGAGCAGTCCGCAAGAGCACTTGTCAGGTTGGCTCTCAAGTGGGTGGTGTAGTTCGTTGACAGCCCAAAGTCCCCGGTACGCGTGGTCACGAGACCGGTAGGCGCTCTCGGTGCGTTCCTCGGCGGCCTTGACCTCAGCTGATCTCAGAATCCTTTGGACATCAGCAGGGGCTGCCGCGGAGAAACCTTGTTCCAGTGTCTTGCGCAGCCCCTGATTCTCCAAGTTCACCCGTGCTACTTCTGCTTCAGCCCTCCTTACTTTCTCTTTGTGGGCAGCTATAACCGCTGCCGCCTTGTGCCGGACGAGCTCAATCTCAGACTTCCACAGGCCAAGGTGGTCCTGGTTCTTCAGCGCAAGTTTGTCTTTGCTGTCGCCGACGTGCCTGAGGCAAGACTTGCAAATGACCTGATCGCTCGCCGCCTTGAAGATAAACGTAGACAAGACTTGGCAGCAATGGCACTGCGCTTCTACTTCACGGTGCAAGGTATAGGTATGTATCGTCTCCTCCTCGGGTCAAGTACCGGCCCTCCAGAGGGACCTGGCCCGCATCGAGAAGAGCGCGGGCCAGGTCCGTACCAGAACTCAGTTCTTGTGCTTGGTCTGGTCGACCAACTGCCACTGCCAGCCGGGCTGTCCGGTGGGAGGCAGCGGTCGGCCCTGCACGGCGGTGATCTCCAGGTCGGAGACGTGGCCACCGCGCGGGCCGACTGCTTGGTACTGACCGGACTGGTCGGCCGGGGAACCCGGCTTCTGGGGGGATGCCATCGGGGCGTCCTCCGTTCTCCGTCCGAAGACGGATAGGAGCACTGCTGCGGCTAGACATCGACTTGGTCACAACCCGGCGCATAACTTGCGGCGATGCAAGGAACACCCATAGGTTGACGGCCTACCACCACGTAGAACCGGACCTCGGCGACCCCCAGCCACTCGGCGGGATTGCCGAGGTTCTGGTGCTCATGGGGGCATTCTACGTTCAGAATTACATCCGTGGAAGTTGCTGTGTATGACCCCGCCAGGTGACGACAATCGGGGCAACTTTGATCCACTAGTTGCAGAGGGCAGCGAACCTGCCTTCGAGTCGTGGGCAGTATCCCCAGAACGTCGCCGCAACATGCAGGCCAACCGCTCCCGGGACACGAAACCGGAGCTTCGGGTACGCCAGCGGCTCCACGCCCGTGGGCTGCGCTACCGCGTAGCGGTGCGTCCCGAGCCAACTCTGCCGAGACGAGCGGACATCGTCTTCACACGTCAGCGGGTGGTCGTCTTCATCGACGGATGCTTCTGGCACGGCTGCCCTGAACACGGCCGAACGTCGTTCAGCCGCAACGAGACCTACTGGAATCCCAAGATCCTGCGGACCAAGGAGCGCGACCAGGAAGTGGACGGGCTGCTGACGAGCGCGGGATGGACAGTTCTGCGGTTCTGGGAGCACGACGACGTCGACGCTGTCGTCTCTGCGGTCGAGGTGGCGGTTCGGGGTGTCTCGTCCGATGGGCGGGTGACGTAGACCTTACGTCCACAGGCGCGCCTCCCTTGAAGGCTTATCCACAGGCTCTATTCTGGGGCTTGCCTGGCCTCCGACGGTGGGGAAGGATGGGACATCGATCGAACGCATGTTCGTGTGGACCGAACGGAGAAGTGAACGTGGATCAGATGACCTGCCTGGAGATATGTGCGGGGGCTGGGGGACAGTCGTACGGCCTAGAACAGGCCGGGTTCGAGCACCTGGCGGCCGTGGAGATCGATCCCGATGCGTGTGAGACCCTCCGGCTGAACCGACCGCACTGGACAGTGCTGGAGAACGACGTTCGTGACATCGATGGTTCGGACTACGCCGGGGTCACTCTCCTGGCGGGTGGGGTCCCGTGCCCGCCGTTCTCCATCGCGGGGAAGCAGCTGGGAGCGGATGACGAGCGGGACCTGTTCCCCGAGGCCCTGCGCTTGGTCGAGGAAGCCCAGCCCGAGGCCGTCATGCTCGAAAACGTGCGCGGCCTGTCGACCGCCAAGTTTGCTTCCTACCGTGAGGCGGTCCAGGAGCGGCTCACTGAACTTGGATACGAATCAGATTGGCAGGTGCTGAACGCTAGTGAGTACGGCGTCCCGCAGCTACGCCCCCGTTTCATCCTGGTGGCAATGAAACCCGACGCCTTCGTGTACTTCGAGTGGCCCCGCCCACACCACGCGCCGCCGACTGTCGGCGAGAAGCTGCGTGACCTCATGGCCGAGCATGGGTGGCCCGGAGCGAGCGCATGGGCCAAGCGGGCAAACGGCATTGGACCGACGCTGGTCGGGGGGTCACGGAAGCATGGTGGCCCCGATCTCGGTCCCACGAGGGCCCGGGCCGGCTGGCTGCAACTCGGCGTCGACGGGCGAGGTCTGGCGGATGCTGCGCCCGGGGCAGACGAATCCGTCAACCACATCCCGAAGCTCACTGTCCGCATGGCCGCTGTCATCCAAGGCTTCCCGGCAACGTGGAAGTTTTCAGGGCGTAAGACCGCGTCGTACCGGCAGGTTGGCAACGCTTTCCCGCCGCCTGTGGCCGAGGCCGTTGGTTCGTCAATTGCGACTGCGATTCGGGCAGCGCGGTCTGCGTCTTCCGGCGAGCGTCTACGGAGTGTCGGCTAGCCGCAGGCTAGCCCGATTTCTCCTTCTTCCTCCGCATGGTTTCTTCGCGTATCGCCTGCGGAATGTTTTCGGGAAGCTCTTTCCACGTCACTGCTCGGTAGTAGGCGCGCACGCGTGCTCCCTCGTCGTAGCGGTTCTGGTGCTCAATCTCCCAGCCGAGGAAACGCAGGTCCCGCAAGCGGCGCTGCCAGTCTTCCTGGTACTCCTTGGCGCTCGCCACCACGCCGATCAGGTCCCCCCGCACCCACTTACCTTCGAAGGCCTTGAGGAGTTCGCCGATCCGGCGCTGCGGTTCGGCGTGATTGGCCGCCAGGCGGATCTCTTCGGAGTACTTCTCGAAAGTCTGGAAGTAGTCGCGCTTTCCGGAGTTGCAGTCTTCACACAGCGCCTGGAGGTTCTCGGGGTCGCTCGTACCTCCCCAAGACACGGGGACCCGGTGGTCAACCACGAGGACAACGTGGTGATCATTGGGAGTGCGGCCACACATCGCGCACCGGCCGGCCGCGAGCACCTCAGCGCGTCTCCTCAGGCTGATGTCGAGGGCGTCGAGTGCAGCGGGCGTCACCGCCCACCCGGTCAAGACGTAGCGAGGTTGACCGTCTGGACGCTGGACCAGAATCTCAAAGTAGCGGCGCAATTCCCGGACCCGGCGGTCTGTCTGCGATTGGTCTTCGCCGAGCGCGTCAGCGGCGAAGGCTCTAAGCTCGACCATTGTCGGCGGGTTCGTGTTCCGCCGCCTGTATAACAACCCGTACAGCATCCGCTGCATGGATGACCCCACCAGCGTGGCCAGCTCTTCGCTGTCAGGCTCGGGCAGCGGACGATCGCTCACGGTCAGGACCGTAGCGCAGTTGAACTCACGGCTGTGACTTTCGCCGTGTTTCCGGTAGCCGAGGTGCCGGTTGCGTTGCGGGCTCATCGTCACGGGCGAGGCGCCAGTTGTTGCCATCGAGCAGCACGCTCTGGGTGGCGCCTGCTTGAGCGGGAACCACCCGCACACTAACGACCTCGCCAGGTTGCGGGACGGCAGCACCCAGCTTGCTCGCGATCTGACGGTGGCTGGCGTAGTCCCCGCCGGGGATGATGATGCCTTCCGCAGCAAGATGGGAACGTGCCCCGCCGTTGGAGCGCACCCTCTTCATGAAGTCGTCCTGCTGAGCGACGGTTGCAATCGTGTTCCGGCCGATGCGGCGGTTGGTGGCTGTGCGCAATAGCTCGTTCACCCGCTTCTGACCGCTCGTCGGCGCGAAGATCCGCTGCAGCTGATCCTCGCTCAGGCTCAGGAGCACGTTCGGAGGAAGCGCAGCATCGCGCGCCACCCAGGCAACGGCAGCCCGTCCGGCTGGGTTCAACTGCGTTTTGCCGTCGCGGTTGCGGCTCGACCGCAGATGCTCGGGTGATGCTCGGACGAAGCCGAGGCTCCATGTGCCAAGCGCATCCGACGCAGTCACCACAAGCAGGATCTGCCCGAAGGCTTCAGGCGGGATCATCCACCCACCGTCGGTCTGGGAGTACTTGCAGTCAACCTCGTGGCCGGCGATGCGGTAGTCCAGGACCTCACCGTCCTCGATGATGTCGTCGAACTCGCGGCGCAGATTGATCTCCAGCAGAGTACCGAAGTGCGTCTTCTCGGTCTTGAACAGCTGGTCCCACCGGTAGCGGCCGGTGTGCTGGCCGTCGTAGAGCTGGTCGAAGGTAGTACGAATTACAGATCCACCACGATTTCTGTTGCCGTCTGAACCGCCCCACCTCTGGACGATCCCTTTCAGATCATGATCCGGTCGGCAAGGATGAGCCACGCTACGCAAGCTTACTGACGCCCGCTAGCCATGCGCATGCAGATGTACGACGTTGGGCGTGGGCTCGGGCTCGTGAGCACGTGAGCTAGTAGAATGAGCGGCCGACGTAACGCCACGGGAGCAACTAGCCACGAAGGAAGCTGACTTGCGCGAACTGGATACTGGTACAGCGTTCTTTCGACGTTCCGAGGTAGTCGAAGCCATAGAGGAAATCAGACGCAGCCACAATTTGGTTGTCTATGCTGGGGCGGGCGTCTCAATCGACCGGTCCGGACTCTCCTGGGGTAAACTGGTTGAGAACCTGCTCGCACCCCATGTCCCCAAGGCTAAAGCTCGCCGCGATTTCGTCGAGCGTTCTGGTCCACTCTTTGCGGCATCGGCGGCGCACCAGTTCTACATAGACACAAGTCCCGAGCCGGTAGATAAGCGCGGAATAGACGCTCGCCAGAGAATGGTGGACGCACTACGGCCGCTGCTTTATGGACCGAGCCTCTGGCGAGGCGGTGAGCTTGCAAATGCAATTGCGGACTTCATATATATTTGGCACAATTCTGAAAGCGCGGGAGCGAGTGGTACCATTCACAACGCGGCTCTCGTTACTACAAATTACGACGACTACCTTTTTGCCGCCCTCTTAAGTGCCCACGAAATTGCCCGGAGTCAGGCTGGTTCACAGATTCCTGGAAAAACGGTCATGCCCAAAGTGCGATTCCCTACCCAAACTGATCCTCTAGTTGAGCAGAGGCCCGAGTTCGCAGATTGGCTGAGCCAGGACCTCCCCCTGGCGTCAGAGGTCTCATGCATCCACCTTCACGGCTATTTACCCAGTTCTCATCGCCGAGGCTCGGAGCATCGGTTCCCCGTCGTTAGTGAGCATGACTACTACAGGACAGCTGAGTACTCCGAAAAGACCCTCACGGCGCTCATGACCACTTCGAACGCGATCATGGTTGGCGCTAGTTTGACAGACCCTCCTCTCCTTCGTGCTCTTGAAGCTACGAGAGAAAGCTCCCATAAGCGTTGGGCCCTCATTGGTATGGAGCGGGGGACGAAGGGCGACCCGACCGGGGCGGATCAACGGCGGATGGTTAAGTCTCGACTGAGCGCGCTCCGTGTTGCGCCCATATTTGTTGACTTCCATGTTCAACAGGCTCAGTTCTTCCGAGAGCTTATAGCAGCCAGTAAGATAACCGCACCTCGAAGCAAGTACAACTCCCCGAGGGCGCAACTGCACTATTACGCTCGACTAGGCTCCTGGTGGAAAAAACTGCGCCTGGATTCCTCAAGGGTGCGGACTGAGGAAATGCAGTTCGAGGTTCACGACTTCTTATCCGAATTCGTGCTTCCTGAGTGTCGGACGATCCTTGAAGCAAGGGACGAGCGACTCAAAGTGGAGGTTTGGATTCGTTGGAATCCATCAAGCGAGCGAGTGTTCCGACTCTTCGGCTCAACCGTTGGTGTGTGGGTTGATCAAAACGCAATGCGGAGCGAGGAGATCTCCCTTGGGACGGAAAGTATTATCGTTGATACCTTTCGCGAAGGTAGACCTCAGCTTAGATCTGATGCTTCCTACGGAGGCCGGTGGCCAACGGTGCTAGCTGTGCCTGTTTGGTCTGAATCACATCAAACGGAGTTCGTTACATCTGTCATAATACTGGCCTCCCAGTCCCCGTCTGAGACAAGCGCTCTAGATGAGAGGGGGAACCGCGCATCGCTTGCTGATTGCACGCGCTTCCTCCAGCAAGTCGGGAATTTTCTTACGGAGCCTAGCTCTTGGAGGGCTTAACATGCTTAACAGCAAGTAGGTCTTGAATTATTCTTTGTCTTCTTGCCTGAATATGATAGTTGCGCATCGCAGTCTTTGTCCGAGGTGCGGACTCACTAAGCAGCTTTGGGCGAGAACGGCGGCTCTTCGGTTCAAGTACAGTCTCACTCACAGGAGCCCCCAAATTCACACTCGTCGGCGGGGCGTTGCGAGCCAATGTATTCTCGTTCGTTTCTGTTTCCAGTCCAGGCGCCGACTGAAAAGAGGGTGCCTGTCCTAGAGACACGACGCACCTGGTGGTTTCCAGGCCGATCTTCGCGGCAATTTCGGGCACGCGGCACTTTGAGGTTTCTTCGCCGATCAAGCCCACAATCGGCGTATGCGCTTCCGCATGAGACTGCTCTTGCATCTTCCCCCCGTGAGGTGTTTCCGGTTTGCTCAGTCACCTTCCCCTCTGGCTGAGAGTCGGCTACTAGTCCGACAGCATGGGGGGGATTATAGACGGTGTTAGCCGACAAGTCAATGGGGGCCGCCTCAAGGAAATTCAAGTGGATTGCCCCCTCCAGCCGATCCCGTGGCCATATCGAACCCATGACGGAAGAGTAGCCGTGGCTAGTTGAGCACGGGCGCATTGGCCAGCATGCGTGGGCCGCGTGTCGTATGCAAACTTCAGGCAACATAGTGGCCTCCTTGAGGCGGTCAAGTCACGCTCGACCGACTGGGGTGATGCCGCACAATCCCGCCTCGTAAGTGGGCATCGTAGCTGGGCTTGCGCGGAGTTGACCGTCCCACGCTACCCCCGCATACAGCCCCCCGTACAGATCCCTGAACTGCGCTCTCACTGTTCCTGACTCGGGCGTGAGCGGCACGCCCTGGCTCGGTCTCCCCGGTCTCTCCGCCGCCGTCAGCCCGCTGAACGTCCAGATCTGCTCTGGCACAGTTCCTTTGAACTGCACCTCAAACACCACGTGCCGTGTCGGCTCGTGGAATGCTAGTGACTCCTCGCTCAGCCAGTAGGGATCGCTGGCCATGTCGGGGTTCCGCACAATGAACCCTAGTTCGTACGTCACGCCGCGTCTCAGCGGCGAGACGTGCCAAAACTGGTGCACGACACCGCCTGGCGTCGTCAGCGTCCGCAGCGCCCACTCCCCGCGGGTCACCGCGACCGCGCCGCCGTGCGTTGCCGCCACCGCCACGAACTCCGCACCGTCGAAGGTCACCATGAACCGGTACTGGTGGTGTGTCAGCTCATGCCTCATGTTGTCCACGACCGTCCCGATGTGCACCACGTGGTTCACAATCCCGTTGTGTGACTCCGGAATCCGGATCGCCACCGGCGACTTCGGGTACCACCCGGTCACAAGCTGATGCAGCAGCCGCTCGACCGCCCGCGCGTCCCGGTCAGCCACTGCCTCTCGCCCCAGCCCCAGCCTCGCCCCAGCGTGGTCCCGGCGAGCCGAGAGCGTAGCTACGCCCCGGACGTCATCGTCCAGTCCGAACACAATGCGCAGTAGCTCGCCATCGGCGTCGTGCAGCGAATCGATCGCCGACTCCAGACGCTCCCGCAGCACCTCCGTCGGCTCCGTCTCGCCACCGAGCACGCCCACCAGCGCCACGCATCCGCTCAAGCGCTTGTCGGCGTATCCCGCGCCCTTGCGCAGATACAGCAGCTCCCGCCGCACGTCCTCGGGGTCATGGCCCGGGGAGCGAGGTGCAACCGGCGCCCGGTGCGGTGCTTGCTTCACGCTTTCGTGACCCTCCCCGGGCAGTCGGATCTCCAACTTTGCACGTCATTGCCTCCAACTCTCTACCGCTCGCTGTGCCGCTCGCTGGCGTGGTTCCTACCGTCGCAGATGTCCCCGGAACACCGAGGGCATGTCTTTCGGAAAGGAACCACCAATGTCCCAGCTCCAGCCCTACACCAACATCCTCCCGACCACCCGCGTCACCCGCACCCTGACTCGTCTCTCCACCGACACCACCATCAGCACAGCCGTCATCCAGGCCAAGGCTGAGGTCGAAGCGGCCCGGGTTGACGGCGTCTCCTCCGTGGCCGCCAAGGCCATGCAGGATGTCGCGCTCCTCAGTCAAATTGAGCAGTCGCTGGCTCAAGCAGTTCCGCATGCTTCAGGCCGGCTGGCCACGGTTGCCGATCTCGCCGCTCTCTCCATCGCCGGTGTTGTCGCCGACGCCGCCCGTCGGATTGGCCGGTGACCACCGTCATGGTGCTAATCCTCACTCTCATCATCACGACCTGTGTTGTTGCTGGAACGGTTGTCTTCGCCTTGCCGCTGGTGGCCACGGTCCGCGCCCGTCTCCGGGTGGACCTGGAGCGCCGCCTGGCGGAGGTGCAGCTGCAGCGCATCACCAGTGAGGCGATGCTGCGTCTGCTCCGGGAAGGGCGGAGGCCGTGAGCGCCGAACTCATCCCCCAGCCCTCATCCGGCTCTCCGTCACAGTCGTCCCGGTTCAGCACGATCCTGGCCGATCCCCCGTGGGACATGCAGCAGGTCGGCAGCTGGGGCGCGAGTGAGCACTATCCCCTCATGGACCTGGAGGCCATCCGGAACCTGCCGGTCTCCCGGCTGGCTCTCCCGGCCTGCCATTTGTGGCTGTGGGTGACTAACGCCAGCCTCTTCGCTGGCCGCTCGGTCATGGAGGCCTGGGGCTTCACCTACCGCTCGACACTGACCTGGATCAAGCCCCGGTTTGGCCTCGGCTGGTACCTCCGGAACCAGACCGAGCACCTCTTGCTCGGCACTCGGGGAAAGGCTCCCATGCGCTTCCGCAGCCAGGGCTCCTGGTTCTACGCCCCTATTCAAGAGCACAGTCACAAGCCGGAAGAGCAGTACGCCATTATCGAACGCTGTTCACCCGGGCCCTACCTGGAGTTGTTCGCCCGGCGCCCTCGCCCCGGCTGGTCTTCCTGGGGCAACGAGGTGAACTCCGATGTCCAGCTATGACCCGCGCTCACTGCTGGACAAGGTCCTCGCTGCCTGCGTGACGTTGCTCCTCGCCGCTCTGGTATTGCACTGGGCAGTCGGCCTCATCGAGGAGGACTGGCCCTGGCTGGTCGGTATCGCCATTGCCGTGCTCGTCACCGCCAGTCTCACCATGTGGCTGCGGTCCCGTCAGGGCGGCTGGTAGGGCAACCGGAAAGGCTTTGGCGTTGTCGAAGTGACCACATCAGTGCCGTTTCGAGGAAACTTAAACCCTCGCTAATTGGCCTCTGACGCAACTGTTCCGATCGCTGTTGTGGAATGCACGAAAACCATTGACCGATGCATCCATGCATCACATACTCAAAGAACACTTGAGTGATGCGTAGGCGCATCATCATGCCGCTATTAAGCAACTAAACCGAAAGGAGGGAAACTATGTCCAGAACATTCAAAGACTCCCGGGGGAAGAGCTCGAAGGAACCTCGTCGGATCACTGCCCGCGGTGTCAAGCGCCGCCCAATTGACTACCGCAAGCTCAGCCGGGCCCTCTTGGAACTGGCCGAAGTCTCGTCAGCTCAAGCCGAGAAAGACGCCGAGAAGGATGCCACCAACCAAGCGACCATTACGCAAAAGCCCCCGGAACAGACCAACGTCCCGGGCAGCGGACCCTCCCCGGAGGAAGCCGCCTGATGCCGTCCGCTCCCACTCACTGGCGTCAGGTCCACTGGCCACCGCCCCTCAGCCCCGACGCAGCACTTGCCGTGCTCCGCTCGCTCGCCGTTGATCCGACCTCGCCTCGCGTAATCCTGGAAGCTCGGGCCACCCGCACTGGTGTCAGCTACCTCATCGGCGGGTCACTGCCCGCCGTGCTTGACCTGGCCCGGCAGCTCCGGGTTCACGCTCTCGGCGTCCAGATCACCGAACCGGAGACCAAACGCACGTTGGTCACGGCGGCCGCCTCGCTCCGTCTCTCCACCCGCCACCGGCCGCTCAGGACTGACGATCCGGAAGCAACTGCGCGTGGGATTCTCGGAGCGCTGTCTCGCGTTCGCGACGCTGAAACGCTTGTCCTGCAAGTCGTCCTCGGCCCGAGGCGCATCCCGCTGTCAGTGCCGAACCAGTCGCCGAGCAGCACGGTCGCCCCTCTCTGGCAAGTCGCCTGGTACGGCAACGGCGGCGTCATCGACGGCGAGAAACGAACCGCGCTCAGAAACAAGGTTGCCGATCACGGTTTCGCCTGCACCGTACGGCTCGGTGTCACCGCCGAGTCGCCCAACAGGCGACGGGATCTCCTGCGCGGCCTCTTCGGGGCTCTGCGCACCGCGCAGGCGCCCGGTGTCGTCATGCGGCTACGCCGGGACAGTGCCGCGCGGTTCAACGGGGGCGGCCGGCCGCTCTTCTGGCCGCTCCGTTTGAACGCCGGCGAGGTGCTTAGACTCTCGGCCTGGCCTATTGGCGACGAGCCGCTGCCTGGGCAACCGGCCCGCCACCCACGGCTCTTGCCGCCGGCACCCGGCACCACCGGGACGGTGCGGGTTATCGGGGAGGCGAGTGCACCGGGCTTCAGCGGTGTCCATCTGGCGCAGCCCGTCTCATCTGCGCTCCGGCACACCCACGTGCTCGGGCCGACCGGCACGGGCAAGTCGACCTTGCTCGAACACCTCATCGCCCAGGACATCGCGGACGGCCGCGCCGTCGTCGTGGTCGACCCGCAGGGTGACCTTGTCGCCTCGACCTTGACGCACATCCCGGCTGAGAGGGTCTCGGACGTGGTCGTTCTCGACCCGGCCGACCGGAACCGTCCGGTGGGCTTAAACCCGCTGCACGGCGCAGGCCGTGACCCGGAAGTGGTCGCCGACGGCCTGCTCGCCATATTCAAAGGCCTCTACGGTGACGGTCTCGGACCCCGGAGCCAGGACATCCTGCATGCCTCCCTGCTGACACTGACTCGGCACCCGGACGCTTCGCTCGTCATGCTGCCGCTGCTCCTCACCAACCAGGGCTTCCGGAGGTCGCTTACGGCAAGCGTCAATGACCCGATCGCCCTGGGTCCGTTCTGGCAGTGGTTCGAGTCGATCAGCGAGGGAGAGCGCCAGGCCGCCACCGCACCGCTGCACAACAAGCTCCGCCCGTGGCTGCTCCGGCCAAGTCTTCGGAACGTCCTCGGGCAGCGCGCCCCACGCGTCACCATGCAGAACGTCTTCGAGCAGAACAAGATCTTGCTCGTCTCGCTCGCTCAAGGCCAGCTTGGCCCGGAAGGCGCCAGCCTGCTCGGTGCGCTGGTGGTTGCCGAACTCTGGCAGGCCACCACGGCGAGAGCCAACCTACCGAAGTCCCGGCGGTCACCCGTCATGGTCTACCTCGACGAGTTCGCCGCTTTCATGCACCTGCCCACCGACCTGGCTGACGCCTTGGCGCGTTCCCGGGGCATGGGCGTCAGCTACACCCTCGCGCACCAGTTCCTGGGGCAGCTCACGCCGTGCATGCGCACCGCCGTACTCGCCAACACCCGCTCCCGGATCTGCTTCCAGCTCTCCACTGATGACGCGACGATCATCGCCCGGAGTGCTCCCGAGCTGGAACTGGTGGACTTCGCCAGTCTCGGCGCGTTCCAGGTCTACGCCTCAGTCTTTGCGCGGGATAAGACCACACCCTTCGCTTCTGCCCGCACGCTCCCCAGCCCGAAGGCCATCTCCCGGCCGAGCGAGGTTCGGGCCTCTTCCCGGGCCCGCTACGGCCAATCTCTCAGTGACATCGAGGCCGAGTTCGCTGCGCTGGCGAGCATTGGAAAGCCGAACGTCGCCAGTGCATCGGGCACCCGTCCGGGACGGGCCAAGCGCACAAGCACCTCGGTTGCTGACGGCACCAGCGGAACCGATCGGAGCGCCTCATGAGTGCCGAGACTCCATCAGCCACCCCAGCGGCGGGTGTACCGGCCGGGCTGCCGGTCGCGTGGTCGAGGGCCGGAAGAACCCCGACGTCAGAGGCCGGATACGGCCACCCAAGGGAGACGACTCCTGCGGTTTCCCGCATGGTTTCTCCCGAGCGCACGGGCCGGACGGGAAAGCGGACAGGATCGGTAAGACTTGAGCGGATCCGGGAGGGACTCACTGACCGGGACTGGCAGGTTGTCCGGCTGGTGTCCGCTCACCGCTACCTGACCACCCGGCAGGTTGAGGGCTTCTGCTTCGTCGGCCATACCAGTGAGCTGACTGCTGCTCGTGTGTGCCGCCGTGTCCTGAAACGCCTGAAAGAACAACGGGTCATAGAACCACTGGAACGCCGCATCGGCGGCGTCCGGGCCGGCTCGGCTTCGTTCGTCTGGCAGCTCGGCCCGGTCGGTCACCGACTGCTGAGCAGCGGCAACCGGAAACGCTCCTTCGAACCCTCCGCCTTGTTTCTCAGTCATGGCCTCGCGGTTGCCGAGGCACATCTCGCGCTCGTGCTGGCTGACCGCCGCAAGCTGCTGACACTCGACCGCATCGAGACCGAGCCGAACTGCTGGCGGCACTACTCGGGTATCGGCGGTAGCCGGGAGGTACTGAAACCCGACCTCTACACCGTCAGCGTGGACACGAGTGACACGGAGTACGAACTGCGGTGGTTCCTTGAGATCGACTGCGGCACCGAGAACACGAAACGCCTGCTCAACAAGTGCCGCCGTTACCTGGACTACGCGGCCACCGGCTTTGAACAGCAATCCGGCGGCTTTCCGTTCGTCGTCTGGGTGATGAAGGGTGACGGCGCCGCCGCCCGGCTGCGCGCGGCCATTGACAGCGACCTGAGTCACAATCGCGAGCTTTTCCGTGTCACCACCCTGGACGGCCTGGCGGGGATCATGGCGGGAGGTGGCGCATGACCGCGCCGACCACAACCACCGCCACTCAGACACCGCTCCGCATCGTGCCGCGCGGCAAGATCATCGTCGGTGACGCCCTGACGCAGCTGCGCACGCTGCCGAGTGGTTCAGTCGACATGGTCCTGACCAGCCCGCCGTACTTCCGGCTGCGCGACTACGACACGCCCGGGCAGCTGGGCCTCGAAGTTCACGTCAACGCCTGGGTGGACCAACTCCAGGAAGTAGCCGCTGAGGTTCGCCGGGTGCTCGTGCCGACCGGCACGTTCTGGCTGAACGTGGCCGACACCTACAGCACGCACGTTGCCCAAGGAGCAAACCGCAAGAGCTTGCTACTTGGACCGGAGCGGCTGGCCCTCGCCCTCGTGGAGGACGGCTGGCGGCTGCGCAACAAGATCGTCTGGCAGAAAGCCAACCCGATGCCGCACTCCGTGCGCGACCGTCTGACAGCAACCTGGGAGGCGCTCTACATCTTTGCGGCCAGCGATCGCTACTTCTTCGATCTCGAAGCCCTGCGCCTGCCGCACCGGACACCGCCGTCAAAGACAAGGCCCGCTGGAAGCGCCCAGGCTATTCGCACCAAGCGCGAGCAGTGGCGCGGCCCGAACACCGACGACGCAAGCGGCCTTGCCCGGCTGCACGCGCAGGGTCGGGTTGGTCATCCGCTCGGTAAGAATCCGGGCGACGTCTGGACCATCCCGGCCAGCAACTACCGCGGCAGCCACCACGCCACGTTTCCCGTTGCTCTCGCGGAGATGGCTACCCGGGCCGGCTGTCCGGAAGCCCGCTGCAGCGGCTGCCGGCGGCCATACGTCCGGGACGTCGTCCGGGAGGAAATGGGCGGGCATCTGACAGCGCATCGTGGGCCGCTGCACCCGACCTGTGAATGTGGAAGCGCAAGTGAACCAGGCCTCGTGCTCGACCCCTTCATGGGCGCCGGCACGACGGCGCTCGGGGCTATAGAGAACGGACGGGACTGGGCGGGGATTGAGCTGTCCAAGCACTTCGCCGAGGAAGCCCGGGCGCGCATCGCGGCGTACGTCCCGGTGCGGGACCGGCAGCGCACGCACTCAGCCAGGGCCGGGCCGTGAACTTGACCAGCCAAGCTTTGCGCGGACCCACGCGGCCCGAGGTGAAGCCTCGGACGTCACCAACAACGAAGTCAATGAGAGGAGGAACAACTATGGAAAGAGAACAACAACCACCGCACCAACAAGAACACCAGGACCAACTGGCGGAGGGCACAGCGACCGCTGCCGCCCTGGAACGAAGCCAGGAACAGCAGCGCGTCAAGACGCTCGGCATCCGTATCGAGGAGAGCCTGCACGCCCAGCTGACCTTCGTTGCTCAGCTCGGCGGCAACACCATCGCCGATGAGATCCGCAGGTCTATCGAGGAGCGAGTGCAAACAGCCCAGAACGACCCCGACCTTATTGCCAGAGCCGCTGAGGTCAACCGGGAGATCGAACGCGAGGCTGAGGCCCGAAGGGTGGCTATCGCGGGCTTCCTCGGCAGCGTCGCCGCGACTGACGGCGTAGCGACACCAGCGAGCCCTGAGCCAGCCAAGTCCACCACTCGGAGGCGCTTGTGAGCGAAAACTTCCCGGGCGGGGAGACGAACCCGGAGGCGTTGGCCGCTTCCGGGAACGAAGCTGGAACACAAGCAGAGGCCCGGACCGGCTCATCTACCGAGCAGGACCTGGAGCGGCTCCATCCGGCCATCTGGATCGGCTCACTGCTCGACTACAACAACGGGATTCTCCACGGCGACTGGATGGATGCCGCCCGGAACGATGAAGACGTGCAATCGGACGTCCGGGCCATCCTAGGCCGCTCACCAACTGCTCAGGAAACGGGAGACATCGCCGAGGAGTGGGGCATCTTCGACTACGAAGACTTCGGGGACTGGAGACCTGGGGAGTACGAGGATCTGACCATCGTCGCGGCCGTTGCCCGGGGCATCTCGGAGCACGGCCCGGCCTTCGCCGCCTGGGCAGATCTGCACGATGCAGATCCCGACATGCTCATGAGCTTCAAGGACTGCTACCTCGGGGAGTACGACTCTCCTGAAGCCTGGGCGAAGTCCTGGTTGGAGGAGACCGGCAGCCGGGAGGAGCTTGACCAGCTGCTCGAAGAGAAGGTCGGCGACTTGGCTCCCTACGTCCGGATCGACACCGGGGCTTGGGTCCAGGACGCCTACCTGTCCGGAGATATCTCCATTCTGCACAAAGACAGCGGCGGGGTCTGGGTTTTCCGGACGAATCCGTGACAAAGGAAAGGCTGTCCTATGTTGTGGAATCTTGCAATCGTGATGCATTGACACATCGAATTCTGTACAATAGAGATAGAAAATAGAAGGGATGTTGTAATCAATGGACGAGCAGCAAGCACAAGAGTTTGGACGTTACGTACGTAAGCATCGTCAGGCTGTGGGACTTACGACCCGAGGCCTCGCCGCAGATGTAGGGATGAACATGTCCCAGATCGTCCGCTGGGAGCAGGGCCAGATCACCGCACCACACCCTGAGGCCATCGAACGAGCAGCTCAGGCTCTTGGTGTTCCGACAGTCGACCTAATGACCCTGGCTGGATACCCGGTGGCCAAGGGCCTTCCCGGACTCCGCCCCTACATGCGGGCTAAATACAAGGACTTGCCACCCGACGCCGTCGATGAAGTCGAATCCTTCATCGCCAGGCTGCAAGCCAAACACGGTGGACACTCCGGTCCCGAAGACGGCGAAGACGAAACATAAAGATGAACTAACTACCTACCTAGCGACACCTAAAGAAAGGGGGGGCATACATGACAACCAAACCGAAAACAACCAGAACAAATACCGGTTCGGTGCTCGCGGGGCTTCGCTCTCTCGTGCCACAACGAGCGCTCACCTTTGCCGAAGCGCTCCGTATCGCCGACCTGCAGACCACCAGACTGCGGGAACTCACGGGCGCCACAGACGACGCCTTTGCCGAGGATGCAGTCGCTGGCTTGCCGCGCATCCGGATCGTTCGGCGCCCTATCCCCACCTCTGGCATGAGCTACTGGGACGGACAAGAGTGGATCATCGCCCTGAACTCCCGGGAACCCGAAGCCCGCCAACGCTTCACGCTGCTCCACGAGTACAAGCACATCGTCGACCACGGCCGGACTGACCGGCTTTACACCGGAACCCAGAAGACCAGCGCGGACAAGCAAGCCGAGCAAGCGGCCGACTACTTCGCTGGCTGTGTCCTCATGCCCCGGGTGCTCGTCAAGCGGGCCTGGGTGAGCGGAAAGCAGACGCCCGAATCGCTCGCGGACATCTTTGAGGTCTCACCTCGTGCGGCTGAGGTGCGGGTGGCGCAGCTTGGGCTGACAGACCCTGCGCCGCGCTGCCAACCAGCCCCGAGCCGCACCTGGGGACGTGGCACGCCTCGGCGCTACTTCCGAACGGCATCTGTGCCTCGACCGGAGTGGAGCGCCACATGAGCCCAAGTACCGGCAAGCCGAGCAAGCTGCTCAGCCTGACCTCGCAATCGACCCCACAGATGGGCACGGCCGTGCTCTATCTGCGCGTCTCCACCCGCGAACAAGCCGAGCGAGGCGGTGAGGCCGAAGGCTTCTCCATCCCTGCTCAGCGCGAAGCTTGCCTGCGCAAGGCCCAAAGCCTGGGCGTCATCGTGGTCGGTGAGTTCACTGATGCTGGCGAATCGGCGCGCTCATCGCGTCGGCCGCAGCTGCAGGCCATGCTCCGGTACCTGGAAGACAACCCGGCCCAGTTCGTCATCGTGCACAAGATCGACCGCCTGGCTCGCAACCGGGCTGATGACGTGGCGATCAACATGGCGATCCAACGGTCTGGCGCGACCTTGGTTTCGGTGACGGAGAATATCGACCAGACACCGAGCGGCCGGTTGCTTCACGGCATCATGAGCGACATTGCCGAGTTCTACTCGGCCAATCTCGCTCACGAAGTCATGAAAGGGCTGCACCAGAAGGCGAGGGGCGGCGGCACCATTGGCAAGGCCCCAATTGGCTACCTGAACATCCGGACCTACGAGAACGGCGTCGAGAAGCGTACGGTTCAGTTCGACCCAGACCGGGCAGAGCTGATGCGCTGGGCGTTCAGCGCGTATGCCAGCGGCGAGTGGACACTCATCTCGCTCAACCGTGAACTGACCGAGCGCGGCCTTACCACCGTGCCGGGGCCAAAGACACCCTCCAAGTCTCTGAGCGTCAGCCAGCTCCACCGCTTCCTACGTCATCCCTACTACACGGGCAAAGTTCTCTACGGCGGCGTTCTCTACGACGGACAGCATGAAGCCCTTGTCCCGGAGGCCGTCTGGCAGCGCGTCCAAGACATCATGGACAGCCGTAACCGCGAGGGAGAGAAACAGCGCCGCCACAACCACTACCTGAAATCCACGGTCGTCTGCCTGGGCTGCGGCAGCCGGCTCATTGTGAGTATCAATACAAATCGGTACGGGCAGAGCTACCCGTACTTCGTTTGCCTGGGACGCCACCAGAAGCGAACCACCTGCACCCAGAAGGCCATCCGCATCGAGAAGGTGGAGGTACAGGTTGAGGAACAGTACGCCGAGCAGCCGATCACGTCCCAAGAGGCCGAGGACCTCCGACGTTACCTGCACGACGAGTTCGCCCTGATCCTCTCCACCCGACAGGCCGAGACCGACCAACTGGCGAGGGACAAGCAGCGCCTCGAACACGAGCAGCTCAAGCTGCTCCAGTCGCACTACGCCGATGCCATCCCCTTGGACCTACTCAAGAAGGAACAGACCCGGATCAGCAACCAGCTCTCGGCCATTGAGCGACGACTCACCAGAAACGAGAACCAGCTCAGCACCCTCAGCGTCAACCTGGACCGGGCCCTCAGCTTCCTCACCAACCTGCACGAGACCTACGAGGCGGCAGACGAACGCACCAAGCGCCAACTCAACCAGGCCTACTGGGAACATGTCGCCATCGGCGATGACGACGCCGCCGGGCAGCCCCAGCCCCTCTACGCGGCCCTCAGGGCACCGGAAATCCGGACGGCCAGCCGGTTCTACGCCCGAACGGTACCCGGGTCATCCCGGACGTACCGTGACGTCCAGACACGTCCCAGAACGCGCAAACGGGCGTCCCAGAACGGAACGCCCGATGCATCATTGGGCCAAATGCATCCCTTCCTCATCGCCGCCCGGCGTGCCGGGGGTGTGAAAGAGACGCAACTGGCG
>NZ_JBAOHM010000006.1:0-28522 GCF_037045025.1 Nostocoides sp.
ACAGGCCCTCCGGGCCGGTGATGTCCTCACCCCGACCCCGAGCCGCCTTCACCAGCTGCGCGATCGCAGCCTTCTCCGCCGCGGACGCCTCGGCAACCACGACTACACCGACCCCGGGGCCGGCCTGGCTGCGTACTCCGCCGCCTTCCCCCACGTGCCGACCGACGACGACCCCCAAGGCCGGTGGTACGACCAGACGATCGGGGACATCACCGTCTTCGTGCTCGACAGCGAGGCCCCACCGCAACACCAGGTCACCCAGCAACGGTGGCTCGAGGACACGCTCACCGAGGCCGCCGCCACCGCGCCCGACACGTGGCGCCTCGTCGTCTTCCACCGCCCCGCCCACTCGTCCGGCCACCACGGCTCGCACGCCCCCATGCAGGAGGCGGCCGGCTGGGAGCTTCAGGACTGGGGCGCCGACCTGGTCCTGAACGGTCACCAGCACATCTATGAGGACGTCCTCGTCGACGGCCTGCACCACGTGACCGCCCCGACCGGGGCCCTCGGCACCGTCCGCGAGTGCCCGGCCGAGCTCGTCCCGCAGAGCCGGGTCTGCATCGAGGGCGCCGGAGCGCTGCGGCTGACCGCCACTTCACAGACCCTCCACGTCGAGCTCCACCTCGCCGACGCCCCCGACACCGCCGCCGACCGGATCACGCTGCACCGCTGAGCCGGGCACCACAGCCGTCCACACGCCACGACGGATGTGTCCCCGACCCGGCCACCGTGTGAGGATCGACGCATGACGGAGCACGCCCACGACCATGCACCCGGCCCGCTCGCCGACGCCAGCGTCCGCCGCGCCGGCCCGAACGACGCGGCGGCCGTCGGGCTGGTCCAGGAGGCGGTCTGGGCCGAGACCTACGCCCCCCGCGTCCCTGAGCACATCGCCGCCCAGTTCACCTCGGCCGGCTTCGCGAGCGTCTGGCGCCGCTCTCTCGCCAGCCCCCCGCCGGGCGTGTGGACGCTGCTCGTCGCGTGCGCCCGCGAGCAGGTCGTCGGGTATGCGGCGGTCGGCCCCTCCCAGGACCGCGACGGAGAGGCGACGACGGGTTCCCTGATGGAGATCGGCGTGCACCCGAAGGGGCGGCGCAGCGGCCACGGCTCCCGGCTGCTCAACGCCGCTGCCGACATCCTGCGCGAGGCCGGGGCGACCGACCTCACCGCGTGGCTGCCCGCCGACGCCGAGGCGACCCGGGCGTTCTTCGACCAGGCCAACCTCCACCCGGACGGCGCCTACCGCGACCGCGGCGTCGCCGAGGACGTCACGGTGCGCGAGATCAGGGTCGCCGCCAGCCTGGAGCCGCCCTCGGATCCCAGCCGGCCCTGACGGCATGAGGGGCGCCGGCGAGGATCGACCCCTGACAATCCCCGTCGATCCCCGCCCGAATCCCTATCCGGTCGCCGGGATTGTCAGGGACGCTCCCCGACGCGAGCTCGGTCAGAGCGCGGACAGACTGATCTCAACGCGCCACCCGGGCGACGATCGGAAGTCCGAAAGGGCCTCCCAACGAGAGAGGAAAGACCCTTATGGCGAACGGCAACGACAACAGCCTCGGCACCCAGGTCATCGTCGATGACACCTTGAACACCGACAACTCGGTCAACACCGAGACCGATGTCGAGCTCGAGGTCGAGGACTCCTTCAACACCGACAACTCGACCACCACCGAGACCGATGTCGAGCTCGACGTCGAGGTCGAGGACTCCTTCAACGACAACTCCGACAACTCCGTCGACAACTCCGACAACTCCGTCGACAACTCCGTCGACAACTCGGTCGAGAACGAGGCCGACGACTCCTTCAACACCGACGTCGAGATCGAGGAGTCGTTCAACACCGACAACTCCGTCGAGAACGAGGCCGAGGACTCCTTCAACGACAACTCGGACAACTCGACCGAGAACGAGGACTCGTTCAATACGGACAACTCGGACAACTCGATCAACACGGACATCGAGGTCGAGCTGGAGGACTCGTTGAACGACAACACCGACAACTCGGTGCGCAACCAGGACTCCTTCAACATCACGAGCTCGTTCAACACCCAGACGCTGAACGACCACTCCACCACGGTCGGCATCCGTCAGTACCAGGCCGGCTTCGGAGGCGACTTCAACTTCGGTCTCGGTGGCGGTGCCATGGCCGCAGGCGGCGGCTGGGGCAAGCACGGCGCCTCTGGTGCTGACATGGAGGTCGACCTCGACAACCGCGTCATGCAGCTGGACCAGTCGGTGAACCAGGCCATCAGCACCGAAGGTGGCCCCGGCGGTGGCAACGTCGGCCAGGTGTTCGGCCAGAACGCGACGGTCAGCTTCGGTGACGGCTCCAACGCCGCCGGACGCGACGTGAACATCGACAACTCGGAGCTCGACCTCGAGGTCGGGGACATCAACATCGGCAACACCGACATCTCGACGAGGATCAACGACTCCTTCAACGACTACTCCACCGAGATGGACATGGAGTGGGACCTCGAGATCGAGGACTCCTTCAACGACCAGTCCACGAACACCGAGGTGGAGGTGGAGGTCGACGACTCGTTCACCAGTGAGGTGGATGCGGCGTTCGACAACTCGCTCGAGTGGGAGAACAGCGGCAACATCTTCAGCCCGGGCGCCGCCACCACCGGCGGAGAGGCCGAGACGGAGTTCGACTTCTGATCATCACGCGCTGACATCCGGTGCCCGATCGCCCTCGCGGCGATCGGGCACTAGGTGTTTAACTCGCAGGGGACGACGACCGATGGGGAGTACATGATGGGCAAGACGGCCGAAGGCACACGCAGCGACAGTGCCCTCACCCGTCGGCAGCGGCGTGAGCTCGACGGGTCCGGCGCCGCTGGCCCGGCCGAGGATCTGCTGAGACTGGCCGACGACCTGGCCGCGATGGCACAGGACACCAAGCGCGACGACCTCGTCCAACGCCTCGGGACCGCCGTCGAGCGGCTGCGCAGTCCGAACACCCGGGTGGTCGTCGTGGGGGAGTTCAAGCAGGGCAAGAGCAAGCTCATCAACGCGTTGGTCAACGCGCCGGTCTGCCCGATCGACGACGACATCGCCACGAGCGTGCCGACCATCGTCGGCTTCGGCCCTCGTCCGGCCGCGTCCATCGTCGCTCGCTCGGGAGACGAGATCGAGCGACACGAGATTCCCATCGATGAGCTGGCCCAGTACGTCTCCGAGTCGGGCAACCCGGGCAACTCGCGCCACCTTCTGGCGGGGGAGGCGCAGCTGCCCCGCGCGATTCTGCAGGGCGGACTCCAGCTGGTGGACACCCCCGGTGTCGGGGGAACGGAGTCCCAGAGCGCGTTGACGACGCTGTCGAGCCTGTCGACCGCGAGCGCAGTGATCATGGTCTCGGATGCCTCGCAGGAGTTCACCGAGCCGGAGGTGCAGCTGCTGCGCCATGCCATGCGCGTCTCGCCCAACGTGGCCACCGTCCTCGCCAAGACCGACCTCTACTCGCAGTGGCAAGACGTGCAGGACATCGACCGCCGCCACCTCCGTGAGATCGGCGAGGTGCCGCTCTTCGCCGTGTCCAGCAACCTGCGTCTGCGGGCCGCGCAGGAGCAGGATCGCGAGCTCAACGACGAGTCCGGGTTCCCGGCCCTGGTGGCGCACCTGCGCAGGGAGATCGTCGGGAGGGCCGAGCTGATAGCGGTGCGAAGTGCCGTCCACGATCTCGGCTTCGTCGTCGCCCAGATGGAGCTCGCCGCACGAAGTGAGCTGAGCGCCCTCCTCAACCCGGAGGACAGTGCCCGCCTGCTCGCGGAGCTGGATCGCGCCAAGGCGCGGTCGGAGGAGTTCAAGAGCCGCTCGTCGAAGTGGAACGTCCGCCTCGGCGACGGCATCACCGACCTCATCGCCGATATGGAGCACGACCTGCGGGATCGTCTTCGAAGAGTGCAGCGGGAAGCGGAGCAGGCCATCGACGAGGGAGACCCGGGACCCATCTGGGACCAGATCTCTCAGTGGCTGGACGAGCGGATCGCCAGCGCGGTCTCGGAGACGTTCATCTGGACCGAGGAACGGTCCCACTGGCTCGTCGAGGAGGTCGCCGAACTGTTCCTCGCCGAGGAGGTCGAGATTCCGCTGATCGCCGTCGGGAACACCGACGGTGTCCTCGACCAGGTGCAGCGGCTTCCCGGGTTTGAGCCGGGGCACCTCTCCGCCGGAGAGAAGATCTACATCGGCGTCCGCGGCTCGTACGGCGGCGTGCTGATGGCGGGCCTGGCCACCGGTCTGATCGGCCTGTCCCTGATCAATCCCCTGTCGCTCCTCGCCGGCGTGCTCGTCGGTCGGCGGGCCTACCGCGAGGACGCCGCCAACCGACTCAACCGTCGGCGCTTCGAGGCCAAGAACATCGTGCGCCGGCACGTCGACGAGGTGACCTTCCAGGTCGCCAAGGTGCTGCGCGATCGTCTCAGGGTCGTCCAGCGGACCGGACGTGACCATTTCGGGGCCATCGCGGACGAGATGCACCGCTCCCTCGCGGAGGCCACGCTCGCGGCCAAACAGGGGGCCGGTGCGCGGCAGGAGGACGACAAGAAGCGCATTGCGTGGTTACGCGGCCACATCCAGCAGCTCGAACGAGTCAAGGCCGAGCTTCCCGCCCTCCCGCCGGCGACCGCCAAGGATGTCGTCGTCCGATGAGTGTGCCCGTCGAGGTCGCCGTGCGCGACCTCCTGGACACCGCCCGCGCGCTCTACGGGGGCGATGCTCCTGCGCAGCTGGACGATCTGGAGCGTCGTCTCGCAGAGCCGCTGCGGTTGGCGATCGCGGGCATCGTCAAGGCGGGCAAGTCCACGCTGCTGAACGCGATCGTGGGTGAGCGTGTCGCGGCAACGGACGCCGGCGAATGCACTCGCCTCGTCACGTGGTACCGGCATGCCACCACCCGGTCGGTCAGCGTCGTCGCGCGAGACGGCACCTCCACCAGGCTCCCGATCCACCGGGCCGCAGCGGGGCACTTCGCCTTCGATCTGAACCTCCCGGTCGACGACGTCGATCGGGTCGAGGTCGGCTGGCCGGCCCCCGCGTTGAAGAGGGTGGTGCTGATCGACACCCCGGGGATCGCCTCGCTCTCGCCGGGGACGACCGCACGCGCCACCGGGTTCCTCGCCCCGGACGAGGCTGCGCCGGCTGCCGACGCCATCATCTACCTCCTTCGTCGGCTGCACCCGGCGGACATGCGGTTCCTCGCGGCCTTTCGGGACACGGCCGCAGGATCCTCGAGGACGGTCAATGCCATCGCCGTGCTCTCGCGAGCGGACGAGATCGGCTCGGGACGGATCGACTCCCTCCTGTCGGCGAGCAAGGTCGCCCGCCGCTACGAGCTGGACGAGCACCTGCGAGCGCTGGCCCTCGGCGTCTTCCCGGTGGCGGGGCTGCTCGCCGAGGGTGCTCGAACCATGCGGCAGAACGAGTTCGAGGGGCTGCGCGAGCTCGCCGGCCTGGCCCGGGAGGACCGGGAGGCCCTGCTCGTCTCGGCCGACCGCTTCGTCCGGCTGACGGGTATCACGACCCTGGGAACGGACGAGCGCCGAGCCCTGATGTCCCGGTTCGGCATCTTCGGGGTCCGCCTTGCCGCATCGCTGATCAGGGCGGGAGTGCCGGACGCGCCCGCCCTGACGTCGGAGATGACACGTCAGAGCGGCCTGGACGATCTCGTCGAGTTCGTCGACGGCCAGTTCATCGGCCGAACGGTCGCGCTCAAGGCCCACGGCATCCTGGAAGTCCTCAGAGTCCTGCTCGACCAGCACCCGGTGGACGGCGCCTCCGAGCTGGAGGAGGGGATCGAGCGAGTCTCCCTACGACTGAGCGACGTGGACGAGCTGACCCTGCTGTCCCGGGCCCGGATCGAGGGACTCGGTCTCGGTGCTCGTGAGGATGAGGCGATCAGGATCGTCGGCGGCCACGGAGTGGCGGTGCACGACCGTCTCGGCATGGACGCCGGCGCCGAGCCCATCCGGCTGCGTCAGCGCCTGGTCGAGCGACTCGACGGATGGCGGGCCGCTTCACACGACCCGGCGAACGACCGGCGAGCGGTCGAGGCCCATGAGGTGGTGATCAGAACCCTCGAGGAGCTGCACGAGGGCTTACGTGCGCGAGGGGAGGAATCTCGCTCCGTGACGAGCCCGGCTGGCGGCTCAGAGCTCGGTCCCGCTGACACTGACGATCGTGCCGCGGCGGATGTCATGCTGTCGCGCGGTCCACGCGATGGCGCCGGGGAAGACGCTCATGAGCATGGCGAGCAGAGCCAGGCCCACCTGCGCGGTCATCAACTGCCGTAGCGAGGCTCCCTGGTCGCCGCGCGCCACCATCTCGGCGATGACGAGGAACAACAGGAACTGGACCGCCACGGTTCCGAACTGCCACCACCTGGTGCTCTTGCGGCGGTTCATGAACGACACCAGGAGGGTGATCTGGACGAGAAGCAGCGTCACCATAATCCCGAACGCCGACCAGTAGACGATCTCAGCGGCGGAGGTGTAGGTCTCCTCGGCCCGCGTGGCGTTGACCTCCCTGACCGCGTCGGCGATCTGCGGGAGCTGCTCTTTCCGAATGGCGACGAGGAAGCCGACGGCCACCGTGCCCGCGAGGAAGCTCAGCACCCACAGGAACTGCGCCAGGCGCACCGAGAACGGCGGCGGCTGCTTGATCACGACCGGGGGCTGGTTGGGGCTCTCCAACGACGGACGCGCAGGACGTTCCGAGGGCTGCTCCACGGCTGGCTCTTCCTTCGATGTCTGTCGCGCGACGATCCCATGGGTCGCCGGATCCGGGGATCCGGGCTCGATGCTACGGCTGGTCGTCGAACTCTGCATCGAGCGGCTGCTCCTCGATCAGCGCCTCGTCGGTGTACTCCGGACTGTCCGAGATCGAGTCGATCGTGTCCAGCGAACTGTCTGGTGTCGTCTCGGCGGCGTAGTCGGCGACCTCCTGCACGGGCTCTGCGGCGGCGGCAGCCGATTCCTCGACCTGCGGCGTCGAAGCAGGAGCATTCACGACCGTCGACCCGTCGATGGTCGTCTCGGTCGACTCGTTGAAGGAGTCCTCCACGCTCACGTCCTGCTCCACCGTGCTCGACTGGTCGTTTGCGGAGTCCTCGACGTCGGCCTCGAGATCGAGCTCGACATCGACCGACTCGTCGTTGAAGGAGTCCTCGATCTCCACGTCGGTGTCCGTGTTGCCGATCGAGATGTCACCAGCCTCGATGTCCGTCGTCGAGTTGTCGATGTCGACGTTCTCCCCGCCCGCGACGGACTCGTCTCCCGCGGCCACTACGGCGTCCTGGTCGAAGAGCTGGGTGACGTCACCCTCGGCCCAGATCGACTGGTTGACCGACTGGTCGAGGATGGTGGCCCTGTTGTCGAAGGAGAAGTTGTTCACGATGTTCGCGATCTCCCGGATCAGCTCGTGCTTGGGCTCCTCCGGGTGCGGGGGGCGGAAGACGATCGTCGGCGGGGTGTTGACCGTAACATCCGGCGGAGAGACGGAGATGACCTCCGGCCGGTCGATCACCACTGGCGCGACACTGCGGACGTCGGCCGCGCAGATGTCGCCCAGCCCCGCCGCCTCGAAAGCACCCTCGGGGTCCTCGGCGAACTCAGCAGCCGCTTCCGGATCCCCCAGGAGACCCAGGATGAACTCGATCAGTGCATCGGCGATCGTCGCCATCGGCGTCGTCATATCCGTCTCTCCTGCTCAGGCGCGTGTGGGCCATCGTGTCTGTGATCGTATGGGAATGGTTTCAGTCTAGGAGCCGCGTTCGGTGCGTACATCGGGGTTTTCACCTATACCCGCACCGCTCGGTTAGGGGATTCGCGCGCGAAATCCTGGGTCGCGCCGAGCGCGAGTCGCAGCTTCGCGATGAGGTCGGACCGCGAGCCGGCCTCGAGTCGGCGGCGCATATGCGCCACATGGTGCTCGACGGTGCGCGGAGAGATGAAGATCGCCTCACCGATCTCGACGTACGTCTTGCCCTTGAGGATGAGTCGGGCGACCTCACGCTCACGCTCGCTGAGCTCGGACTCCGCGCCGACGGCGGCGACACCGGCGGTCTCCGGCTGGGTCACCGCGGCTGAGGTGCTCTCCTTGGGGTGGAGGTCGCGGGCGCAGGACAGCAGCCTGGCTGAGACCCGCCGATCCGTGGACCGGCGCGCGCCGTGTGCGGCGAGGCGGCCGCCGTCCCACGCCAGTCCCGCGGAGCCGAGAGCGCGGGCTGCGTCCTCGACCGCGTCGGGGTCGACCTTGCCGGCGAGGACCTGGACCCACACGCCACCCGCGCTGGCCATCGTGGCGGCCAGCGGGCTCCGGTCGGCGGCGCCGACGAGCGCCTTGGCGAACGGGGCCAGCGCATCCGGGGTGTTGAGCAGGATCCCCTGCTGGACGCCGGCCCACCAGAGGTGAGTCGACCACAGCGGCGGTGACCCGAGGCGGTCCAGCAGGTCGAGGCCGAGCTGCAGATGGGCTGCGAGCGTGGTCGAGTCCCCGAGACGTGCTGCTGCCCCCACCAACGTCGCGAGCGGAAAGATCGTGTAGAGGTCCACGTCCGGGTGCGCCACAGCCCCACGGACGTCGGCCCAGGACGCCTGCAGCGCCGCCAGATCCCCGAAGCGTCGAGCGAGGGTGACCTCGAGGATGTGCCCGAGCCGGGCGTCCCGGGCGCCGACCGGCGCGGACTCCTGCTGCGCCAGGGTGTATGCCCGCCGCGCGGCGTCCGGCCGTTCCGCCTGGATCGCCACCAGGCCCTGCCAGAGCAACAGCCTGCGACGCGCCCACTGCCGGCCCTGCCCGCCCGTGACCGCGTCGTCGAGGACCTGGCGAGCCGTGGCCAGGTCACCCGAGCCCAGCGCGACCGACGCGGCAATCACGGCGGGGAGCTCCGGTGTGGGACAGGCCGTCCCCGATGCGGTGTAGAGCTCCGAGGCCCGCACCAGATCGCTGAGCGCGGTCGGCGAGGGGGTGCGACCGAGGGACGAGCGCAGGCCCCGGTGGAGGAGATACAGGGCGACGTCGAGCTGCGAGCTCACACCCTGGTCGTCCGGCAGCACGACGGGAGCGCGGTGGGGCTCGAGATGGCCGCTGCCGATGTGTGCGATCTCCGCTCGGACGGCCGTCGCGCCCTCGTACGTGCGTGATCCGTAGACACGGGCAGCCATCGCCATCAGGTCTCGGGCCGCCAGCACGGACGCGGCCAGGTCGGCCAGCCCGGCGTCCGCAGGGGAGCTGGCCTTCGTGATCGCCTCATCCACGAGGAGGCCCGTCCGGTCGAGGTCACCGGCCGCCCAGGCCGCGCGAGCCCGGCGCTGCGCCAGATCCGAGGACCTCGTCCCCGCCCTGAGCGCGACGCGGTACAGCCGGTCCGCATGGTCGGGTCTGTCGTCCCGGAGCTCGTCAGCACGAACGGCGATGGCATCGCCCACACGAGGGTCCCGCACACCGTCGAGCAGGAGCTCGATGGAGTCGTCGTCCTCCAGACAGCCTCTGGTGATCTCTTCGGCCAGACTTGTGGAGTCCGTGCTGCCCCACCGGTGCGTGACCGACGACCGCATTGCCGTGCGCACGGCGGGCACCATGCGGCCGTTGCGGAAGAGCAGACCCTCGGCATGGCCCAGGAGCACCAGCTCGTCCAGGGCCTCTGCGTGCCCGTCCGGGGGGCGGCCGGGGTCGGTGCCCAGACTGAGCTGCTCGATGAACCGCCGAAGCGGCGCGTCGAGTGTCGCGACACGCTGCAGCACCTGGTTCTGCAGGTCCCGCCGGAGCGCGAGATGGTCTGTCCTGCCCCGGCACTCTGCGACATGGTCGTGGGAGAGGGCGAAGGTGACCAGCCATGCCGCCCCGCCCGTCAGGTCGAGGATGTCCTCGATACATGCGCACGACGCGGGCCGACCTTGCGCACGAAGGTGTGCGTCGACCTCTGTGGCAGAGACCTCACCGAGGATGATCGGAGGAGAGCTTCGCTGGAGCAGGCGTTCGATGGTCCTCACGTGTTCACCCACCGGCCCGGGGCGCAGTGCGACGACGAGACCGGCTCCCGGGGTATGCGCCCGCTCGGTGATCGGCGCGGCGCCCTCCTCGTCGATGAGATGGAGGTCGTCGACGATGAGAACCGCCTCGGCCGGGATGGCGGCGATGTCAACCTCGGCACCGAAGGTGTGCGTCTCGACCCCCCGGTCGTCGAGCCCGTCACGGACGAACTCCAGCGCCGCGGTCTTCCCCGACCCGGCGGGGCCGATGACCTGCGCTCGGGTGGGTCTCGACGACGTGAGGATCCGCTCGATCTGAGCGTCCGCCAGGTGGGCTCCCGTGAGGAGTGGTTGGACTGTCATGTCTCACCCTCCCCGCGGTGGTTCGACGACGGAATCAGCGTGCCCACCGAGTCCGAACACGCCGACCGAGTCCGACGTGAACGCCCACGCGAGGTACACGGCGCAGACGACGATGAGAGAGGCGACGACGAGCCGCCACGCGTACGTGGCGAGTCGTGCCCGTTCGGGAGGGATGAAGGGGATCAGGGCCGCTACCTGATCATTCGGGCGCAGCGGTTCGTCGCGGGACGATCCCGAGTCCGGCTCTGCTGCCAGGTCGCCCGTGCTCTTCCGCAGCGCCATGCGAGCGGCGCCCATCGCGACGACGGCGCCCGGGTCCGGTTCGGCCAGGGCGGAGACGCCAAGCGCTGTGGACAGCCGCTCGGTCACCAGCGGGATCCGTGCGGATCCGCCCGCCAGGACGACTCCCGAGAGGTCTTCGGCAGTCACGCCGCCGTCGGTCAACGTCTGCCGGACCGCGCAGACTGTCTGGTCCAGCAGTTCGCCGATCAGGGACTCGAACTCGTCACGGGTGAGTCGGACCGTCGACGGGCCGGGCGTGAACTGCAGGGCCAGGACGGCATCGGTGTCCGTCGAGAGCGCCTCCTTGGCCGCGACGGACGCCGACCTGAGCTCTGCGGATGGGGCGCGCACAGGGCTTCGTGCCGTCGCGCGGTCGGACAGGAGACTGCCGACGAGGGCGTCATCGACGTCGAGCCCCCCGAGCGGAGCGGTGCCGAACGCCTCGGGCAGAACCGTCCAGCCGTCCTCATGCCTGCGGACGATGGCCGTGGCGAGGCTCGTGTGGCCGAGGTCGCACGTCGCCCACAGCTCCCCCGCCTGCGCCTCGTCGACAGCTCCCCACGCCGCCGCCTCCGCCTCGGGAGTCAGGTCGACGGGGACACGGCAGTGCTCCTCGACAGCCTGACGGACACCCTCGCGACGGTGCGCTCCCCAGTGCACCGGGTGGGTCAGCACGACGCCGACGGGAGGCACGCCCTCGATCTCCGTCACTGCACCGACGACCCAGGCGACGAGCTGCGCGTAGGCCTCCTCGGCGAAGACCCGGTGGCCGGCGACGAGGAACGGGATCCCGGTGCCGATGCGGCGCCGCAGATCGCCGACGATCGCCTCCGGCTGCTCCCGCGCCCATGCCGATGCGATGGCCCCGAACTCGAGATCCCCCTCGCGGGACACCCACATCGACGCCGACATGTCGTCGCCCGTGGTCGAGAGCACGCAGGGCTCCACGCGTTCGTTGCGCGAGGACGTATATCGTGCGGTGGCGGCATGGACGCGGCTGGCGCCGACATCCACGCCGAGGTGATAGCTGTTGGTCACCGGACTCCCTGAAGTCACTCTGACTGGTGGACGGACGTCCGGCGCCGGGTAAGGCACCACTCGTCCCCCCGTCCTTGGTTCCTCACGCTACCGGCGATTCAGCGACGAGGACGGGAATCAAGGATCTACTCGTCAGTAGCCGGAGATCCATGGCCGTTCGGTCGATGAGAGGGTGTCGCTCTGGGGGCCGCGAGGTAAACGTATGGGAACCGGCGGCCCTCCCCTCGGACGCGTCGAGGTGCCATTGGTGTCAGGCCACGACGGGCGTCATACACTGAGTGCCGTTTGGTGACGACGATCGGCGGCCGGAGGGGCGATGAGTGAGGCCGCACCGACCGGCGAGCTGACCCCCGAGCGCCGCCGGGCCGTCCGGCGCCAGTCGTGGTCGGTCGGGCTCGCGACGGGGCTGTACGACGTCAGCTTCGGCGCCCTCTCCGTCGCCGCGGGCCTGACCATCTGGCAGACGCAGGCGCTCTCGGCGCCGATGTTCACCGGCGGCAGCCAGTTCGCGCTGGTCGGGATCATCCGCACCGGCGGCCTCGCGGCGGCACCGGCGGCGATCGCCACCGCGACGATGCTGAGCATCCGAAACGGTCTGTATGCGCTGAGCACCCGCCGCTTCCTGCTCACCGGGGCCGCGCATACACCTGTCGTTCGAAAGGCAGTCGTGCGGACGGCGGCCGCCGCCCACCTGACGATCGACGAGTCCAGCGCCGTCGGCCTGGCCCAGCCGGAGCCGAAGGCAGCGCGGCTCGGCTTCTGGCACACCGGTCTCGCGGTGTTCCTGTTCTGGAACCTCATGACGCTCGTCGGTGCGCTGGCGGGCTCGGTGATCGGCGACCCGGCGACCTACGGGCTGGACGGGGCGGCGGTCGCGGCGTTCCTCGCCCTGCTGTGGCCGAGGTTGCAGGCGAGTGACGCCCGGGTCACGGCCGCGGTCGCGACGGTGCTGGCCCTCGTCGCGGTGCCGTTCGTCCCGGCCGGCGTCCCGGTGCTCATCGCGGCATCGGCCGCCGTCGTCATCGGCCTGCGCGGCGGTCGGCCGGGCGCGACCGCTCCCCCACCGGACCCGGCGACGGACGGGGACGTCATCCCATGACGCTGACCACCGCTGTCCTGATCGCCTGCGCGCTCGCCTTCGCAACCAAGGCGATCGGCTATGCCATCCCGCCGCGGCTCGTCGAGGGCGAGCGGACGATGCGGGTCTCGACGCTGCTCCCGGCAGCCCTCCTCGCCGGCCTGATCGTGGTGCAGACGGCCGCCGACGGCCCGGCGCTCGTCCTCGACGCCCGGGTCGGCGCGCTCGTCGTCGCGGCGCTGCTGCTGTGGCGGGGAGCCGGCTTCATCACCGTGGTCATCGCCGGAGCCGTCACAGCAGGGCTCCTGCGTCTCATCGGTATCGGCTGAACCATCGGTCACAGCGCGTACAAGGACAGTGCAGGCTCTGCGTGGAAACCCGCAGGTCAGAGCGCGATTCCTGACCGTTGTGACCCTTGTCACGGCGTCCCGGCAGTGGGACTCTGTGAGACGGCACCCATCCGGGCGACCACTCCTTGTCAATGAAGAGAAGGGGGACTCCCCTGTGAACAGTCCCAACTCGGTGGCTCGGCGGGTGCGCCGAGCCCTCGTGCCGCTGCTCGGCTCGACCGCCCTCGTCGCGACCATGGTCGCGGCGCCCACGGCGACGGCCGACGAGCACTGGAAGGTCGTCG
This sequence comes from Nostocoides sp., assembly GCF_037045025.1. GTDB lineage: Bacteria > Actinomycetota > Actinomycetes > Actinomycetales > Dermatophilaceae > Nostocoides_A. The sequence goes on from NZ_JBAOHM010000006.1 coordinate 13,373, forward strand.
CGAGCGGCCTCGACAACCCGCGTCACCTGTCCGTCGGGCCCAAGGGCGACCTCTTCGTCGCCGAGGCCGGCCGCGGCGGCGGCGGCCCGTGCATCGACAGCCCGGAAGGCGGCGACTCGTGTTTCGGCAGGACCGGCGCCATCACGCGGGTCAGCCTCGACAAGGGCAAGGGCAAGAAGAAGGGCAAGCAGGAGCGTGTCCTGTCCAAGCTCCCGTCGCACGCGGTCGAGGGCGGCGCGCAGGCGATCGGCCCGCACGACGTCATCGTCGAGGGCTCGAAGAAGCTCGTCTTCACGGTCGGCCTCGGCGCCAACCCCGACGTCCGGACGCTCCCGGGGAACAAGCCGTTCAAGGACATGGGGACGCTGCGCTCGGCCACCATCGGCTCCAAGCGCACCACCCTCATCGCCGACATCGCCAAGCACGAGGCGCGCAAGAACCCGATCCACGACCCGGACAGCAACCCCGTCGGCTTCATCCGGCACGGGTCTGACTATGTGGTCGCGGACGCCGGCGGCAACACCCTGGTCGAGGTGTCGAAGAGGGGCCGCACGAAGACGCTCGCCGTGTTCGAGGACCAGCTTGCGTTTGCGCCACCCTTCCTCGGGCTCCCGCCTGGGACGCAGATCCCGTCCCAGGCCGTGCCGACCTCGGTCGTCAAGGGCCCGGGCGGCGCGCTGTACGTCAGCCAGCTCACCGGCTTCCCCTTCGAGAAGGGTCTGGCGAAGGTCTACAAGGTCGACCGCCAGGGCGCCATCAGCGTCTACGCCAGCGGTCTGACCAACGTCACCGACCTGGCCTTCGGCCCGGGCAACGTGCTCTACGCCGTGCAGCTCGTGACCGAGGGTCTGCTGACTGCGGAGACGACGGGACCGTTGGGGTCGGTCGTCGCGATTCCGAAGGGCGGCGGCGACTCCCACGCCGTCGTCGCCGCGAACCTGTTCGCGCCGTACGGCATCGCGATCAACGGCAAGACCGCCTACGTCACCACGGGCAGCGTCGCCCCCGGCGCCGGTCAGGTGGTCGCCATCCCGCTTCGCTGAGCAGCCAGGCGGCGCAGCCCAGGCCCGGGTTTGCGCTGGTCCAGTGAACACAGACGTGGCCGGTGCCGTTGCAGGACGGCACCGGTCACGGCAACGTCGGTCGCTCCAGCTCGAGCAACCGCGAGAGGTGCTCGCCGTAGCCGGACTTCGCATACCGCTCGGCCGTCTCCGCCAGCTGCGCGTCGGACAGGAACCCCATCCGCCAGGCCGCCTCCTCGGGCGAACCGATCTGCAGTCCCTGCCGCGCCTGGATCGTGCGCACATAGTTGCTCGCGTCGTTGAGCGAGTCGAAGGTCCCGGTGTCCAGCCACGCCGTCCCGCGCGGGAGCTTCTCCACCCACAGCCGCCCGCGGTCCAGATAATGCCGGTTGACGTCGGTGATCTCGTACTCGCCTCGCGCCGACGGGGCGAGCCCACGGGCGATCTCGACGACCTCTTCGTCGTAGAAGTACAGACCCGGCACGGCCCAGTGCGACCTCGGCTGCTCGGGCTTCTCCTCGATCGACAGCGCTCGCCCGTCGTCGGCCACCTCGACGACGCCATAGGGCCCGCGGGTCGGCGACCTGGTACCCGAAGATCAGCGCCCCGTCGACGGACTCGGCCCTCTCGCGCAGCCGGTAGCCCAGTCCGGGCCCGGAGAAGACGTTGTCCCCCAGGACCAGACACGACGGTCCGCCTTCGACGAACTCCGCGCCGATCGTGAACGCCTGGGCGAGCCCACCGGGACCAATTCACCAGGGTGATGACGCTGGCAGCCATGTCAGGCGCGGCACGACGTCAGGTCGCTCCCGAGGCTGAGCTCGAAGCGGCACGGATGTCGCGGATTCACTTCCCCACGGGTGGCCACCGATTCCGTCCGACCCTGGAAGACGTCCTTCAGATGATCGAGGAGGAGTTCGGCGCGAAACCCGGCCCAACATGGCGAGAGGTCCTTCGGACGAACAGGGTGCAGTGGCGACGCCAGCAAACCGGGTCTGCAGTGCGGGACTGCCCGAGCGAGGCGGTTCGGGTCTTGGAGCAGCTTGGGTACGCCATCTCGGAGCCCTTCGACGGGCCCGCACCCGATCGGGAAGATCGCCTAGCAGCCTTCTAGGCGAGTCGAGGTTGCGTCTCGATGCCTGGTTGCTTCCGCCAGAAGCTATAACACTAGCTGGTGGACACGCCCGAGGTGCATAATGTCGGCTAATTCATGGAATCAGCGGCACTTCTTACAGTTTTGAGTGCATCTCGACATTTGTGTCGAGATGCACCGGAAACTGCACGACTGCGTGCGGGCCACTTTGCACGATCGACTCCCTCCGCCCGAGTGGTGCAAGATCCAAGACGGTGCATCCAAAGCGGGAGGGACGATCGTCGCCGACCACTCATCGAACTGAAGTCATGATGTGCCCGCCACGCGGCGAATCTCGCCGAGTGCTGGCGGCCGCCAATCCAGCCAGGTCCCCGGTGACTTCAGACGACGTGTCCAGGGGCACCGCTGTAGCCGCGGAGGACGCGGTCCCGGTTATCCGCGATCTCGTCAGCAATCTTGCGTATGGAGCGCTCCAGCCACCGCTCCGCAGCCGAGCCCTCGCTGTAGTCGGCCTCGGCGATGCTGTTCACCCGACCCTGCTCCTGCAGCACGGCAGCGTTCTCGAAGTTCTTTGCGCCGGGAGCGTAGACACCAAATGTCTTGCCACCCATCCGATTCACGACTGAGAAGCTGGGGATATCGCTGGGCCCGTCCGCAATGTAGATCATGTTGCGGATCGGGACTCGTCGCTGGTCCTCTGGGATCAGCGAGTTGACCGTCAGGGCGCCATCATCTTGAACGTTGACGCCCTTGTTGATCTCAAAGATCGCACGTGTCTTGCTCGTGTTGTCGACGGTGTAGCCCACCTGAGTGACCACGGGACTGCCTGGCGTCGGCAACTGTTCGAGGAACCCCGGTGGAGGAGCTGCTGGAAGCAACTCACACGCCCATACGCCGTCTACGTGTGAATGGACGGCGGAGCCGCGGATCATCGCTCTTAAGCCAGTCGAGACGATGTAGTGCTCGACCTTGATGTCGTGCTTCGCGTAGCGCGGCTCCTCGGTCACGAGCCGACGGGTCCGGTCGAAGAAGTCAGGGATACCGGGTGCGAGCTGGATCGCTGCGCCGAGCTCTGCGAGCCGCTCGTTGGTCAAGTTCGGAATGCGCCCCGCCCGGACATAAGTCAGTAGGTGGTTTAGGTAGATCGTGTCGGCGGACACCTCGCAGTTTTGGCCGCGATAGTACTCGGCAAGCGAGTTGACCTCGTTCCAGAAGGTCGCGTCATCGATGCCGTACGCGGCGAAGAGCGGCACCTGCATGTAGCCGTGCGTCAGAGTCTTGTCGAAGTCCCAGACCAGGGCGATGACGTTCTGGGTGTAGATCGCCGGCGGCACTAGGCACGCTCCACTCCACCGAATGCAATCGAACCGTCCCCCTGGTTCCACCAGGGCTGCAACTCACAGCTCGCGTCCCGCAGCGCTTCATGCGCGCGCCCCATAGCTGCCAAGGGCACCACGGCACATAGACGCCATGAATCCGCAAGCGGCCAGTCCCTCACTGCCTGCCAGGCGCTGTCGCTCGGCCCCGCAGTGGCCAGGACCACCTCGACACGTCGCAGCGAGGGCAGTCCCACGGTCCCGACTACTGAGTCCGAGTAACCGGATGGTTTGGTTGCCACCTCGCATTTGATACCGTGCCAGTCCCATGCCGCTGCTGCGGCTGCCAGCACCGTCTCCAGTTGCCCGTCATACGAACAGTCCTGAGTGTTTGAGCTCCGAGAGCCTGTCGGCGTTGCACCTGTCTCCACAGTCACAACCTACCGAAACTGCGCGCTCCGCGGGCTCACAAGGGACCGACGCTCCTATTCCGTGTCAGGAGAACCGCTGATCTAGCCTCGGTCTTTCATGGAGGTGTGGGCGTGGGGATCGCGGCCTGATGTGAGGTGGTGAAGGTCCTCGGGCATGGCGGCTGGCCAGGCCGACGCTGCCGGGCTGCGGTCCTCGGGTGGTGGGTAGGCAGGGGCGGGGTCAGGCTCATTCAGGGATGGCGGTGATCTTGGCGAAGATGGTGACGATCGCGGCCGCGCAGGGCCAGATTGGAGGGATCTTCAGGCGTCGTCGGCGTCCGCTTCCGGTGAGCCGGGCGGGGGTGTGCAGGAACCGGTAGCGCCAGGACACGCTCAGACGTCAGTTGAGGTACCGAACCTCTCAAACCCGGCGGCAATAGCCTCCATTGATGCCTCAATCGACGATCGTTGAGTGTCCACAGTCAAGATTCGTAGGCCCGCGGAGGCCGCACGGTCAACCGACCTGTGGTAAGCGTCAAAGAACCTACGGTTCGCTTCCTTGCCACGCTGCTCCTTGAGGGAAGGGTTACCGCGGTGCTCGATGCGCGCCCAACACGTTTCGAAATCCGCAAGGCAAACAATATTTAGCGCGTCTTGTCTTTCTTTTATAAGGTGGTCCACTAGGGCCGACAAATGGTATACATTTATACCAAGATAATCGGGCCAAGCCAACAGGCTGATGATCCCTCGGTCGCATAGGACCGTGCGCCCCCGGGCAACCGCATCCCGGACCAGCCCCCATCGTTCAACTTCGAGAGCGACCCTGAGCAGGAAGTCAGACTCAGGGACCAACCTGCCTTCCGGCCTCTCAATTGCCATAGCAATGTCACTGAGTTGACTTTCTGTCTTCCGTCCAATACAAACTACTTTTTGACCACCGAGTGGACCACTCGCCGCCGCGTTCATCAGTGTCGTCTTGCCACTGCCGTCGTAGCCCTCGAAGACAAAGACACTCCGGCCGCGCGATTCTTCAGCGGACTCCATCCATCTACACTTCCTCTCCGTCAATAAAATCCTGAAGCTGGCGCCTCACGAAGGGGGCATCAATAGATAGTCTGAGTAGTTCACCGTCTTCCAAGTCAAACACTCCAGACCCGTAGGTCCCCACATCCCAACTATTTATCGCCATGTGCCCAATGACGTTAATCGAGCTGTAGTGTGCAACGACGACGATTGACCTCAACTCCGAATCTGCTGCAAACCCCAGCAACATACCCAACCCACGTCCCACTCGCAGGGCCTGCTCCGCGAGACTTTCCTCCCCAAATTTGGGCCGCACAAACCTCTCGGCATAAGACAGTTCTAGGTAACCAGGATATTGGGCGGCAATGTCCGATTCACTCAAATCCTCCATCGCTCCGGAGTGGTAAGCCGTCAACTCGTGAATGACCTCGATAGGATGGTTTGGGGCGAGGAACGCCGCCGTCTCCAGACACCTTTTCAGCGGCGAGGATACCAACACGAAGTTCTGAATCGCCTCCACATAACGTCGAGAGTGCTCAAGCTGTCGCTCAAATCCCTCAGCCAGCGGCACATCGTAGCGCCTGCCCCATATGCCAACCTCGCGCCGGGTGCTACTCGCGTGACGAACCAGAACAAGCTCAGTTGACTCCATTTTCCCTTCTAACCATGGCCTATCGTTATGTCAGGAAACATGCGCAGCCCCGATTGGGGCGTGATGTTGACGTCGACCTTCCTGGTTGGTACGTGCGCCTTAGCCACTGTTTGTAGAACGAAGAGCGAGAAGAGGGCTGCTGGAAGAGCTGGAGGCGCCGCGCCAGCCGCCGCGCCAGCGGTTGCTGCGGTACCTCCTGCGGCTAGGAACCCCTGAACGACCCCTGGGGCTTTCTCTAGGACACGACTGAGATCAGTTGCATTCGAAATGAACCTCGGTGTAAGACCGAGCATGCCAACTTCCTTGCCGACCATGGATCGGATTGTCTGGGAGTACCGTTTAAGGGCCGCAACCATCTCCTCGCGAATAGTCGTTTCTTGAGGATTCGCTCGCCAGGCGCTCAACGATTCGAAGTAGCGCTCGGCAGTGGGGGCCGCTCTGATACTCTTCAGGACGTCGCCACTGACGTGCCGAAGGTGTTTCGGACGAGGAAGGCGAATTTCCATGGCAATACTAGCATCGCGATCACCGTACTGTCGGTTTTCGGGGTCGATCAGGTCCTCCCGCCACAAATCCAAGGCAGCCAAGTATGGCTTCCACCGAGGACTATTTGGAGCCGAACGAAGGACATCGGCCAAGCTTCGATTGTACAGTTCCGCAGCAATTGTATAGTAGACCTCAAGGTCGCGGGCGGCAGAATCGCCCACCGTGTCTCGCACTTGGTGAATAAGGCCCCCGACCGATTCGATTCGACCGCATTTGAGTCCCAGAACGCGTTCTCCAGACACTTGAATCATCTTGCTGAGGAGAAGGCCGTCGCCGCCGAGTTCATCGGAGGACCGCTCACGCGCAATTCGTAGCTCGTCAGTGATCCACTCCCGACTGCGAGCCCAGAAGCCGAGGTAGTCATCCGGGTCAACTTCTAACTCTAAGGCCACCGGAGCGGTCGGGCCGGCAAGATATCGATTGGAGATATTCGCGAAGTTGGCTGAGTTTTGGGGAGAAGACCAGTGCTCGGATGAGAACGGGGTGCGGTCGAGGCGCTTGGCTATTTCTAATGCGCCGGGATCAAATCCTCGACGGTCGCCCTTTTGCATTCGAACGAGTGAATCCTCAAGACTCGTGTCATCGTAGCGAGAGAACGGTATTATGAAACGATTCCTGAGCCCCACTTCGAGCCACGAATCGCGTGACGGATACAGCCCGAGATGCTCTCCCAACCACCTGCCGTGCAGAAGGTAATGGTCCGGAATGGCCAACTTTGGCTGTAGCAATAAATTGAGATAGAGACTCCGGTCGAAGGCGCTACGGGACACTGCGAATTGATAGAATCCGTGTCCAGCAGTGAAGAGCGTTGCTTCGGTCACTGATTCTCCTCATGCTCCGGAAGTCCCTCGATCACTGCGCGAATGTCATGGTAGCGGTTCAGCCCCGACCGTTCGGGGAGTCAGGTCCATGCAGGACAGCCGGGCGGCATGCTCGCAAGAGCGCAGCTCCCTGTGCATCGCTAAGGGAGATGTCGAACTGTCGGTAGCGGGCGCGGTCCTTGGCGGTCGGCTTCCGCCCTCGCCAGGCGGGTGAGAGGTTGAGGTGGGCGTGGGCGACGTGGACCCACTGCCAGGTCAGGCCGAGGTCGTAGCAGCCGTCCCGGGTGCCGGGCCGGTAGCGGCGGGCCCATACATCGAACCAGCGGCTCATCCCGCGACGGTGGCGGATCTTGGCTTCGGTAGCGCGGTAGTCCCTCCGTGGTGACTCCTCGCCGGCGCGCCATATCCGAGCCGTCCATTCGTCGGCGGTGATGAGCATGGTGGCCGAGCAGGCTCGGGCGCAGCGCACCCCCATCGGGCCGGGTATGCCGAGGGCTTCGGCAGCCGCGGCCCAGGACTTCACCTCCGGGTGCAGCCGGGCGAGCGATAGGGAGGCGAAGAGGCGGACTGTCGCTTCGCTGGAGTCGGAGGCGCCGGCGAGGTGCTCGAGGTACTGCTCGTGCGGGATGACCTGAGGGATGACGAGCAGGTTGATCGGCATAGGCGTTCCGTCGGATCGGGGGGTGTCGAGGTGGTGGGAGAGGCGCCGGTGCGGGGCGCGGGCGGCCATGACAAGGCGGGTCAGGGTGGGGGTCATGACGGTGCGGTCGCCCAGCCAGCCGAGCGGCCCGTCGTTCGTCGTCGGGGTGAGCTCGGTCCACGGCGTCAGCAGCGTGGCTGCGGTATCGAGGTCGCCGGCGACCAGGATCGTGTCCGCGGTCGCCAATGCCTCGCCACGCAGGGCGGGGTCGTCGGGTGGGCGCATGCCCCAGCGTGGTCCGCGGGTCGAGGTGCGGTCTGCGGCGACGAGGGCCAGGTGGACCGCCCATGGCGCGAGATCGCCGGCTCCGGGTTGCCCGGCGAGGTGAAGGAGGAGCGTGGTCAGGTGCCGTAGGTCGGCCAGGTAGGCCGCCGGTCTGGCCAACTGCCCCAGCACCTTGACACTCCGCCCGGTGAGGGCGGCGTCGATCCGGGCCTGAGTCGCGAGGACGGCCGGCGACGCCGGCAACCCGACGAGTGTGGTGAGGTCGCGCTGGCACTGCTTGAGCGGCCCCTGACCAAGCGGGTTCCCGCACACCGTGGCGGAGCCAACGCGGCGCAGGTGGGAGTGACGCTGGTCGCGGAACGGCCGCCCACACGACGGACATCCGGCGACCAGGACCAGAGCATGGTCGGCGCACGCGGTCACGAGGAGGAGTCGCCACGCGGTCCTCCAAACACCGGTCTCGGCGATGCATGCCGGGCAGATCTGGGTGCCGCGGGCGGGTGTCCAGCCGCGGGCGGCGACCTGCCGGTAGGAGTACCGGTCCATAGGGTCGAGGCCGGTGAGGTCGAGCGCGGTGCCGTCGAAGGAGGCCAGGGTCGCGGCATACACGACCTCCTCGTCGACGCGGGCGAGGGCCGCGAGTCTCGCGATGGTCTCCGCCGAGGGTGCAAGGGTGAGGTAGCGCGTGGTGGCTCCGCTGCGGCGGATGGTCGCTAGGAGCTGGGCGGTGGTCAGGCCGTTGGCATCGGCCAAGTGCTCCAGCCACGACTCGACGGATTCGCCGGGTCGTGGTGGCACGGAGATGGGCAAGGCCGCGTTCACGTCGCCGACTCCCGGGGTGGGCGCGACCCCCAGGCCCTGTCGTCCGGCAGGAAATCCTGGGGGTCACTTCCCGGTCCCTCGCAAGGGTGGGCGTCAAGAGGATGTCTACCACGGTCGGCCGGCCGCGCGATCGTGGTCGACGACGCCGCCGGGCCGGGCGCGCCGTCTGCAGGGGTGGTCATGCCGTTCTCCGCTGTCGCGGGTGACGTTGGCGGGCGTGGTCGAGGTGGCCATTGCGGTAGCCGTGGCCGGCGGCGATGCCCGTGTACCCGGACAGCTCGGCCAGGTCGGCGCACTCGTTCGCGATGGGGCAGGCGGCGCAAACGGCGGCGGGTTCTGTGAGCGCGGCCTGCCGGGCAGCGGTGGCGAGTGAGGCGGCATACGTGGTCTCCCAGCGGGCCCATTCGATGGTGAGGTCTTTGCAGTTGCCGTCGGCGAGGCTCCAGGCGGCATCGCGGGCGAGGGCTTCGCGGCTGATGCCTCTCACCGCTGGCTCCGATGCGAGCCGAGGCATCTGGTTGGGACGTGTGCCGTGGTGATGGTGATGCTTTCGAGGAGGTCGGCGTCGGGGCCGTACTGGCACAGGAGCTGGTGTTGGAGGTCGGCGCGTGCCTCGCGGGCGGCGTGCTCGGTCGAGTAGGAGCCGGCGATGTCGTGACAGTTCCAGACCAGCCATACGCGAGTCACGGAGTCGGTAACCGAGTGAGCGTCGGCGAGAAGCTCTTCGACGAGCATTCGCAGTTCTTCGGCGTGGTGGGCGTAGAAGGTGGCGTCCATGGCTGGGATGGGGGTGTCGGCCATTGCTTGCAGGATCCGCTCGGCGCGGGTGTGGAGATCTTCGTGGTCCGGCTCGAGGTGGTTCATCCATACCTCCGGGCGACGCCGGCGAAGGTGGCCCGGGCAGCGGGGATGGTGAGCAGGTCGGCGTCCGCGAGGAGCTGTTGGCCGGTCTCGTGCAGCAGCAGCCGGGTCTCGGGGTCGATGCGGGTGTCGAAGGCGTGGATATCGCGGTCGGGGATGTGGGGCCAGGGGCTGGAGCGCATCGGCCCGTGGGTGGACCTCGTCCAGATCCAGCCGAGGGCGAGGACGTCGCTGTCGGCGCTGGCCTGGCTTGGCGGAAGCAGCCGGGTGGTGCTGGAGGGCAGGTGGGTGACTGCGCGCAGGGTGTCGCGGCGTCGTTGGTAGTCGACGAGCCCGGCGGCGAGCAGGGCGTCGAGGGATCGGCCGAGCAGGTCGGCGTCCTGGTGGCGGAGGCCGGCTCCGTTGTGGATGGCGTCGATGAGCAGGCTGGTGGGTATGCCGGTCACGCCGAGGGCGGCGGTTGACTCCTCCGGCGTTGGGTCGCCGTCGTGGGCTTGGGTGATGAGCAGGTGCAGGGCGGTGGCGGCGCGGGTGAGCGAGAGCCACTGCCCGGGCCGCCGCGCCGGCGCGTCGCCGTCGGAGAACAGTGGCAGGAGTGCCGGGACGTGCCTGGGGTGCAGTCCGTCTTTGGTGGCGTGGTGGCGGAGGCGGGTGAGGAACCAGTCGAGTCGGGCTCGGTCTGCTGGGGTGAACTCGGCGGCCTGGTGCACCCGGGCGTGCGCCGGGCGTTGGCGCTTGTCGCGGACGAGTCGTCGGCCGCAGAGGACGAGTAGGGCCGCAACGGTGCGGGGATCCGGTGACGGGTAGGCGCCCCACATGCGGGCCGCCGCGACGTCGAGCCGTGGGAGGTCAGGGTTCGAGTCGACCAGAGCGGGATCGAGCATGCTGGCTGTGTGCTGGCAGCGGCGGCGGAGTCGGTAGAGGATCCCGCGGGCGCGCGGCTCGTCGATGGCTGCTTCGGCGAGGTCGCGCAGGATCTCGGCGAGCTCGAGGACGCGAGGGTGGGCGGGCGTCACCGTGTGTGTCGCTTCGGCTTGGACGAGGTAGCAGCGGCACCGGAGACAGACCGGCATGAGCGCGGTCTGCCAGAGCAGCTCGGTGTGCCCGGTGGTGAGGGTGCAGGCCGGGCAGACCCAGATGACGTCGAAGTGCAGGCGCCACCCGTGCCGCCGCTGGGTGCCGTGGCCGCGGATCGCCAGCGGATACCGGTTCATCGTCAACTGCCGCGCGGCACCGTTGTCGAGCCCGGCGAGAGCCGCGACGATGTCGAGTTCACGCGCGGGGATGTCGATGTCGTGCCGATACCGAGGCAGCACCCGGGCGCGGTGGATGCCGTTGGCGTCCGCCAGGCGCACGGCATACGAGCTGAGCGGCTCGGACGGCCGCGGTACGGGGCGCACGGGCAGGGCGGTCATGACACGGGCACCTTGACTCGCCGGCGCCGGGACGGCTGGGGCGCGACCGCGCGCAGCTCGGCCTCGCGGGCCATCGCGCGGGCGGACAGGGGGACGGCGTCGAGGTGGGCGGTGGTGATGGTGTCTGAGCCGTCGTCGAAGGCGGCCAGCAGGGCCTCGGTGAGCAGCAGGGCGGTGTCGCCGACGTAGCCCTGGGTGCGGCGCCAGATGTAGCCGGCGTGCTGGCGGGAGAAGATCCCGGCGGGGGCGCAGTCGAAGTAGGGCAGCAGCACCGTCTCGGCGTCTTTGAGGAAGCGTTGCCAGGTGCGCCGGTCGTCTTCGGTGGCCAGCGGGTATGCGGTCAGGGTGAGGCGTTCCAGGCGGGAGTTGATTTGCGGGTCGAGGTAGAGCGGGGACTCGTGCAGGTCGGCGCCGACGAGGATCATCGTGCCGCCCAGCTCACCGAGCTCGGTGTTGAGGTACTTGAGGAAGTCGAGCATGTCGCGGCTGTCCTTGTTGGACACATCGAGGAAGTGGCTGTCGTCGATGAGCAGCAGCCGCACCCCGTGCTGCCGGAACGCGTGGATGACCCGGGTAGTGGTGACCCGCACGAGGCCCTCGCTGGGGTAGCCCATCGTGAGCAAGAGGGCGGCGAGGACGTCGCGGATCTTCGAGGCGGCGCGCAGGGTGATGTACACGTGCGGGATCCAGTCCGCGGTGATGCCGGGTTCGGGATTCCAGGTGGGGCGTGGGTCTGCGCAGGCGGGGCCGAGCAGGTCGCGGTATGCCGCCTGGGCCCAGTCCTTGACGAACGTGGACTTGCCGACGGCGAAGGATGCGCTGACCGACCCGATCGCTTTCGCCCCAGGCGGGCGGAGCCGGTTGCGGTCCACGAGCCGGGTGAGGTGATGCGCGGCCCGCTGGGCGAGGACCGAGGGCAGGACGAGCCCGGTCATCGCGGTGGTCAGCTCGACCCAGTACTCGTCCTGCCCGGCCTCGGACATGGCGTCGAAGGTCTCGACCGGGATCGGGTTCGGCATCGACCGGGATGGGGCGGTGGCTTGCTGGTGCCAGAGGCGGGCATCCATCAGATCGCCTCGCTGTCGTAGTCGGGGAAAGCGGAGTCGAAGTCCAGCGGGACGGGCTCGTCAACCGCGGCCGGTGCGTCCTCGGCCAAAGACAAGGCCGGCCGCGGCGGCTGTTGCGCTGCGGAGTCGGCGCCGGTTTCGATGAGCTGACGGGCTGCGTCGGCTTCGGCGTGGTCGATGAGGGCTTGGTCGTGGCGCATGCCGGCGCGGATGAGTTTGCTGCGCCACTCCTCGTCGGTGGGGGCGGTGCTCAGCTCGGTGATGGCGGCGATGATCTCGCGGGTGACGTTGCGGCGGGAGACGACGCGGTTGCCGCCGCGGTCCTTGAGGAGCTGGCGGGCCCGCTGGACGACGACGTCGGTCAGGGGCGCCTCGACCAGGTGCGCGTCGCGCCATTGCAGCTCGTAGATGCGGTCGTCGTGGCGGCTACGGTGCCAGAGCCGGGTTCGGTCGCGGGGGTCGTAGTGGAAGGGGACCTTGGCGTCCTGGGCGCGGAAAGTGCCGGGCCGGAGACCGCGGATCTCGTCGAGGATGTCGCCGTCGTAGGTGAGGCCGCGGAACGCAACGCCGCCGTTTCCGGGGGTGAGCCACTTCTCGGGCAGCAGGCTGTAGATGAGGTCCGGGTGCTGGGGAACCAGCAGGCGGCCGGTGATCGCGTGGAGCATGTCGTGACGCTCCAGCGGGGTGAAGTTGCCGTCCTCGACGCCCGGGATCTTCACGCCGCCGTGGCGGTTGCGGTGGTAGGCGATGGCGATGTGCCGGTGCAGGTGCTGCTGCAGCTCGCGCCAGGACCCGAGGGGCTCGAACCCGACCCAGCCGACGAACCGGCCTCTTTCGTGGACGGCGCGACCTTTGAACCCGGCGCCGTTGCGGAACGATTGGTATGCGGCCTGGAGGCTGTCGTGCCAGCGCTCAACGATGTTGTTGTCGATGGGGCGTCCGGGCCGGGAAGGCATGAGGTCGACCTGCCAATCGGACAGCAGCGCCCGGAAGGGATCGCTGAGGAAGATCTTTCCGTTGTCGGCACGCAGCGAGATCGGCGTGATCCCGGGCTTGACGTGCCGACCCGTCACGTCGCGGCTGGTGCGGACCCGGCTGGCGTGAGCGGTGACAGGGTTGTCGCCGACGTCGAGGCTGACCGGTATGCCACACCAGCGGAAGTCGTCGATCGTGGTGTCGTCGACGAGCATCGAGAACGGGCGGATCGCGTCATACAGCGCGAGGGCGATCTCAAGAGAGTTCGCCGACTGGGGCACGACCCGGCAGGCGACGACGACACGGCTCGGGACCGAGATGATCGTGATGATCTCGACGGAGTAGACCCGCTCGTAGACGTCGTCCCAGACGAGGTTGTCGGCGCGGGTGACGTCGACGGCGAAGTGTCCGGGGTGGGTGGCTGGGTAGTTGCTGCGGCCGGAGTTCCTGCGCAGGGTGGACGACTTGTGCTGCTTCGTCGTGTGCCCGAGCGCGGCAAACCGCATGGACAGGTACTGCTGGGTGATGCGTTGGGGCAGGTCGATGTCATCGATGCCTTCCTGCTTTAGCCGCACCAGGACCCGGCGTTCGATCTCGACGAGGCTCACCTTGCTTCTGGTGCCGTCGAAGCCGGCCAGTTCCTCGTCGACGATCCGAACGAAGCGTGGGTCGATGACCTCGAAGCCCTGGCGGCCGCGGGTCTTGCGCCCGTCCGCGAGGCCTCGCAGTCCGTCGCGTTTGAAGGACTTGATCCAGCCGCGGATCGTGTTGGCCGAGACGCTGTTCTTGACCACCTCGCCGGCCAGCACACGCCGGACCCGCATGCGATCGACGCTGTACTCGAAGGTGAGCTGGCGCGCCATCGCCTCGATCCGTTTGGTCAGGCTGACCCCGAACCCTTCACCGAACGGGTAGAAGGGTTCGCCGTCGCGGGCCATGAGCGGGTGCCCGTCGCGGTATGCCGTGAGGATCTCCAGGACCACCTCGAGCTTGAGCAGGATCTCTGCACGGATCGCCGGGGTGAGGCTGCTCCACCACGGCTGCAGTGACAGGTGGATCGCGTCGAGGCCCTCGTCGCCGAGCCCGGTGACGGCAAGCTTGTCGGCGCGCACGAAGTGGTTCTCCCCGAGGGCGTCCTTGACGGTGACGCCGTGCCGGCCCAGCTCCACCACGACCGCCGGGCCATAGCTCATCAGAACCCGGGCCCCGACGTAGAGCTCGACCGCCTTGCTCACGCCGTCACGACCTCAGGCTGATGCACCACGATCGGTGTCGCCTGCGTGAGCGGGGCGTCGAGGTCACAGTCGATCTGCCCGCTCCAGATGCCGTGCCACATCGCAGACACGACATGTCCGCCGCCGGCATCGAGCTCGAGGACATCGGCGATCGTGCCCTGGCCCTCGAGATGCTCGTGAAGCAGACTCAGCGACCCGGGGTACCACGGCATCGGCCGGCGGAAGCCGTGGATCCACATCAGGTTCACCCGCCGGACCCGGGACCAGCCCGTGAACACCTCGTGGCTCCAACCCACCTCGGCGCACGCTTCGGCGGTGAGCCGCACCTTCAGCCGGAAGTCCTCGTCCTGCCGCCCTGTTGGTCGGACATCCCACAGCCGAACGGTCCCGTCGTCATGCCGACTGAGCAAGTCCGGGGTGTGCTCTACGCGCCCACCCCGGCGCTTGGCCGGCAGCCGCAGCCTGCAGGGCTGCGCGACCAGCCATGTCACGTCAGGGTGCCGGTCCAGCTCCCTGACCAGGTCATGCTCGAGGCCTGACTCCAAGTGCAGGTGGTTCCCAGTCGTGACCGAGAAGGCGTACACCGGCACATGCCCCGACTGTGCCTTCACCTTGGGGGTGCGGGTGCGCTGCAGCCCGGTGACGTCCGGGCGCTGCGGCCACGGCCACACGGCCAGGTCCGCCCCCACGTCGAACAACCACTCAGTGTCCAGCTCGGAGCACAGCACCACAGGGGCTGGCCGGTTCCGGGCGTGCGAAATAGACTCGTCCACGCGACGGCACCTTCGTTTTGTCCAAGATTCATCGGGACCGTCGCCGAGGGCGTGCCAGGTGCGAACTGGCGCGCCCTCACTTGCGTTCCGGCGCGGCCCTCGTCTACGGCTCCGCGCTCAACCTACTCGCCGCGCAGGGCGGAGACAAGGATCTCGGGGTGAATAAACGCCATTGGGTGTCCGCGGCTCCGAGG
>NZ_JBAOHM010000007.1:0-817797 GCF_037045025.1 Nostocoides sp.
GCTCAGACCTCCTCAAGTAGGTGAGTGTCCGGTCCGTGAGCAGGGCGTTTTCCGTGTCTCGTCTTATCGGAAATCAGATAAGATGTGCGGTAGGGTGTGGGGGTGGATCAAGGGGCGTTGGCGGGGATGCCGCAGCCGGGTGGGTTGTGCGTGCAGGAGTGCGACGGCGTTGTTCTGGTGACCTGTGGGCGGGTGTTGTTGTACCGGTATGACGCCGGGGATACCGGGATGCGGAATCTGGCGATCGTGGCGTTGACCGACGCCGGCCGCCGGGTTGATGAGGTCGCCGGGGTGTTCGGGTTGACCGCGACGTATGTCTCGATCCTGCGGGGGCGGGCCCGGAAGGAGGGCTCGGCGGGGTTGGTGCGCCGGCGTGGGCGGCCGCCGAAGTTGACGCCGCGGCAGGTGGCTTCGGCGCGGGCGTGGGCCGGTGGCGGCGAGAGTCAGCAGGTGATCGCGGACCGGTTGGGGGTGGCCCAGTCGGTGATCAGTGAGGTCCTGGCCCGCGGCGGCCCGCTGCCGGTCCAGCCGACGCTGCCCGAACCGGAGCCCGAGCCCGAACCCGAACCGGAGCCGGAGGCCGGGGCCGGGGCCGGGGCCGGGCCTGTTGGGTTCGGTGGTCCGGTTGCGCAGTCGGCTGCTGCGGGGGCGGGTGGGAGCGGGCCGGTGGGGGCGGTGGCCGGTGGTGGGGGCAGCGCGCGGGTGCGGGCGGGCGGGTTCGGGTGTCGGTATGCCGGGGCGATGTTGTTGCATGCCTATCTGGATCGGGTTGGCGCGGAGGCGGTTTTCGCGACCCTGGCTGGTGGCCCGGCCCGCCGGTATGACGATCTGGGCATCTTGACCTGCGCGAGCGTGGGGTTCGCGCTGGGGATGGACACCATCGAGGGGGCCAAGCACCTGCGCCGCGGTGAGGCCGGACCGGCGGTGGGGTTGAGCGTGATCCCGCAGGTGGCGACGTTGCGGGCCCGGTTGGCCGCGCTGGCGGACGGCTCGGACCCGCTGGCGGTGCAGCGGGCGTTCGCCGCCCGGATGCTGGCCGCCGACCCGGCCGGGGAGCTGGTGCTGGCCGCCGACCCGGCCGGGGAGCTGGTGTACTTCGTCGATGACCACTTCGTGCCCTACGCCGGGGCCCGGCCGGTGGCCAAGGGCTGGAACACCAAACGCCGCCACGCCCAACCCGGCCGCGACGACACCCTGCTGGTCGATGCCCGCGGCCGGGCCGTGGTGTTCGGCTCCGGTGAACCATCCGGGCTCAGCGTCACCTTGCCCGGGGTGTTGGCCCAGCTCCGTGCGGTGATCGGCCCGGACGCGCCGGTGCTGCTCGGGTTCGACCGGGGCGGGTCCTACCCGGGCGTCTTCACCGCCTGCCGCGAGGCGGGCGCGGACTGGGTCACCTACCGACGCGCCCCACTGCTCGTGACCACCGTGACGCCACGGCGGTCCGCGACGGTGCGCGACGGGCAACGGATCACCATGCTGCTGGCCGACGAGACCGTGCACATCACCGGATACGGCCCGGCTCGGCAGTTGACCCTGGTCGAGCACGACCAGCCGGTGCTGCAGGTCCTGACCAGCGAGACCCACGCCACCGGCGCGGACCTGCTCTGCTGGCTACGCTCCCGGTGGCGGATCGAGAACATGTTCAAATACGCCGCCGAACACAACGGCATCGACGCCCTGGCCGACTACCGGATGGACATCGGCCCGGACCCGCGGATGCTGCCCAACCCGGCGCGGGCCGCGGCCCGCGCCCGGGTCACCACCGCCCAAGCCGAACTGGCCGCAGCCGAACGCGCCCTGCCCCAACTCTTGGGCGATCCCGAGACCAGCCTGACGCAGAAGAACGCCCACCTGCCCGCCGCCCACCACCGGATCCACCAGGCTCAAGACGCGCTCGACCAGGCCCAAACCGCGCTGAAACCGATCCCGGCCAAGATCGCCGCGACCGAGCTGGACCCGCACGCCAAACGCGCCTACCCCCGCCTGGCCCGTCGCGGCCTGCAAATGGTGCTCCGGCTACTCGCGTTCAACGCCGAAGCCTGGCTGGCCGACCACCTCAACGCCTACCTGAACGACGACAACGAATACCGGGCCATCACCCGCCACCTGCTCCACCACAGCGGCCAGATCCACTACACCACCACCAGCATCACCGTCACCCTCGACCGGCCCGACACCCCCCGCATCGCCCGCGCCCTGACCCTACTCACCGAGGAACTCAACACCACCCCCGCACACATCCCCGGCGACCACCGACCCATCACCTACCAGGTCAAACCCACCTGAATCTCAACAGTCAACACACCCCTACTTGAGGAGGTCTGAGGCTGGTTGTATCTGGCGTTGGTCATCGATTGTTTCTCCCGCGCTATTATCGGGTGGGCCATGGCGGCTCATCCCAAACGAGAGTGTAGTTGGGGTCTGAATCCGCCGGCTTCGAGCAGACTGCGGGCAATGTAGTTGGTCAGGTTCCGGAACCCGAGGGCGGAGCCGCGCAGGTGTTCGAGCCGGCCGTTCAAGGCCTCGGTGGGGCCGTTTGAGGTGCCGGGCCGGTCGAAGTAGGCCAGGATGTCCGCGGCGCGCTTCTTCAGGGTCCGGCCCAAGGTGATGATCTCGGTGAGCGCGGCCGGGACGCCGGCGCTGATGGAGTCGATGACAGCCTGCATCCGGGCCTTGGCGGCGGCACGGTCGGGATCGCGGTAGGCGCCGATCATTCGCTGGTAGATGCCCCAGGTCGCTTCGACCTCGACATGGTCCTCAACGGCAAACAACGCCTCGATGCGGGCGCGTTGGCGGTCGGTGAGCAGATCGGCGCCGGTGTGCAGGGTCCGCCGCGCGGCATACAGCGGATCGCCTTTGCGGCCGCGGTGGCCGGTCGTGGCCTGCTGGACCCGGCGGCGTGTCTGATCGAGAGCGTCGCCGCCCAAGCGGACCACGTGAAACGGATCCATCACCGCGGTGGCGGACGGGAGTTCTTGGGCGGCCGCGGATTTGTACCCGGTGAAGCCATCCATCGCGACGACCTCGATCCTCTCCCGCCAGGCCGGGTCCCGCTCCGCGAGCCAGGTCGCGAACACCGCTGAGGAGCGGCCCTCGACCATATCCAGCAGCCGGGCCGGGCCCGTCTTGTCCCGCACCGGCGTCAGATCGATGATCACGGTGACGTACTTCTCGCCCTTGCGGGTGTGCCGCCAACAGTGCTCGTCCACGCCCACAACGGCCACACCATTGAACCGGTCCGGGTCATCGATCAACACCCGGCGTCCTTCAGCCAGAACCGCGTCGTTCGCGGTGTCCCAGGCCACCGCCAACGCCTCGGCGACCCGGGCGACCGTCAGGTGGTAGAGGACCAACGCCTCCAACGCCCAGGCCAGCGCGGCCCGGGACAGCTTCGCGCGCGGCTCGGCTGCTCGGCTGGTGTCCTGGCGCCACACCTTCCCACACGCCCCGCAGCGGTAGCGGCGGACCGTGATCTCCAAAACTGTTGGCCGCCACCCGAACGGGACATGCGCCAGCCGGCGCACCACCGTGTCCCGCACCCGGCCTTCGCTCCCGCAGCGCCGACACCACGGATCGGGCTCGAGGACCCGGCAGGCCAGCACCGCACGACCGGTCTCAAGCCGCTGCCCCGTGATGACCAGACCGAGATCATCAACACCGGTGAAGGTGTCCAGGTCGGGGCAGGTGAAGGTAACGTCAGCCATGTCGAGGTCTTCCAGATGGGAAGTGTCAGAGCTTCCATCATCGGAAGACCTCGACCCTCAACCCGGCAGCGACGCGCCACCCCCCACACTCTCGTTTGGGAAGAGCCGCCATGGCCGATCACTACCGGACCGAGTTGATCACCGACGCCATTCAGATGGCCGCCCGGAACGTCAAGCTGCCGGCCGGCGCGGTGTTTCATTCGGACCGGGGCAGTAATTATACGTCCGACGAGTACGGCCGCGTGTTGGGCGAGTTGGGGATTACGCGGTCCGTGGGTCGGACCGGGATCTGCTACGACAATGCCCTGGCCGAGTCCACCAATGGGGCGATCAAGGTCGAGTTAGTCAACCGGGAGAAGTGGCCGACCCGGAAATCAGCGTCCGCGGCTATTGCGGCGTACATCGAAATCTACTATAATCACCAAAGGATCCACTCCGGACTGGGATACCAGACCCCGCGGGAAATGTTGGACGGGTACCAAAACCACCGGCCAGCAGCCTGAGAACCAAAGTCACCGACTCCGAAAACAGTCCGGCACCCCAGCGGGCGAGTTTGCGGATTTCGGCGTCGAGGGTGTGGTCGAGGCGGGCCGCGCGCAGTCGGGTGAATAGTTTGTCGGCGCGGGCAGCGTGTACGGACAGTCGGCGGCGGATGGCGATGTGGCCGAGGGCGGTCGCGCAGTGGGTCTTGCCGACCCCGACCGGTCCGAGGATGAGCACGCCGTTGCCGGCTTCGGTGAACCGCAAGGTGGCCAGGTCGGCGAGCAACTCGCGGTCGTAGGTGAGGTCATCGAGCTCGTCCCAGGCGTCCAGCCTCATCGCTGGATCCAGCCCGGCAGAACGGGCTCGTAGCATCGCCGAGCGGGACTCGCGTCGGGTGATCTCGTCGGCCAGGACGAGCTGAAGGAAGGTGGCGTGGCTCATCTTCCGCTGCCGGGCCAGGGCGAGTCGCTCGGGCAGGGTCTGGGTCATCTGGCCGAGCTTGAGCGCCTTCAGTGTGCGGGTCAGGTCGGCTCCGACGGGGTCGATCGGCCCGGGGAGTGTGCTCGTGGTGGTGGTGGTCATGCGGTGGTCTCCGTTTCGAGTGTGGCGGTGCCGCCGTGGATGAGGGTGAGCTGGGTGGCGCCGCCGGCCATGGCGAACTCGCCGGGGTCGCGGGCGAACCGCCCGGTGGGTGAGCCGGCGGCGGGCAGGACGGGTTTGCCGCTCTCGCAGGCGCGGTCAAGCATTGCGGCGATCTTGGACACGGACACCACGTCGAGGTCGAGGGAGCGTTCGCAGGCGGCCTCGACCGGGTCGGGGCCGTAGCGGCGGATCAGCCCGAGCAGCCGGTAGACGCTTCGCATCCGGGTCCACGGCAGCGGGTCGTCCAGGACTCGTTCGGCGTAGATACCGATGTTGTGGCCGTGCCCGGCGCACACCGCGATCAGTTTGGCCAGGTCCCGCAGCGCGTACCCGGCCTTGTGTTCGGGCAGGTCGGCGCGGTCGGTGGACCGGCCGCCGGGGGGCTGGCGGGGATGGGTCTTGACCAGCTGACCACGCCAGTAGAGCTTGACCAGCTCGCTGTCGGCGCGGGTATCGAGGCCTCGGCCCAGGTACTGCTCGGGCACCGAGTACAGCGCCTTAGCGACCTCGACGTGGTAGTCACGATGCACCTTCACCGTCGTGAACACCGGCTGGTCATACGGGTCGGGAACCGGCAACAGACGGTGCGCCTCGAACTGAGCGAACGCCTCGACCGGCCGCCGTTGAGTGGTGCCATGGGTCCGCATCCCGGCCCGCTGGGCGCACCACACCTGGGCGCGGGCCTGGGCGTCGGCGAGGTCGGTGAAGTCCTCCCCGGCCCAGAAGTTGCCGCGCACATACTGCACCGCCCGCTCCACCCTCGGTTTGTCCTTGGGTGAGCGGACCCGGGCCGGGTCGGTGACGAACCCGGCGTGCTGGGCGTAATCCAACCAGCCCTGGCTCAAGCGCGGGTTGACCGCGTCGGCGTCGGTGACGACCGGTTTGAGGTTGTCCGGGATGAGCACCTTGAACACCCCACCGAAGAACACCCACGCGGCCTCGCAGCCCGCGATCACCGCGACCAGGGTCTGTGAATAGGTCAACCAGATGAACATGTGCCGGGAATAGGCGGCCGTGAAGATCAGCGCGTGGACCTTCCGCCGCCGCCCATCGACCGGGTCGAGCAGGTAACCCATGTGACCGAAATCGATCTGAAGCTCAGCCCCGGGCTCGCCGTCGGCCACACGCACCGTGGTGGCCTTGGCCCGGTACCCGCACCGTTCCGTCGCGAAGCGGTGCAGGGTCCGGTAGGGAACCACACCCCTGCCGGGCCAGCAACTCCTCGATCTTGACCAGCGACAACGGCGTGGCGTCCTTACCCCCACCCGCCACCCAGGCACGAATCTGCTCCTCGTGGGTCAGCAGCGCCTCCCAGGCGCTGCCGTGCCCGTTCGGGCGGACCGGGCGCACCGCGGCCACCACTGCGCCAACGAGCCCATCATCGACGGCGTCCAGGCCGGCGGTCCGTTCCAGCCCCGCGGCCTGCGCAGCATTCACATACCGGCGCGCCGTCTTGCGGTCCACCCCCGCCCGCTCGGCCACGGTCCGCAGCCCGGCCCCGTCAAGCCATCCGCGCAACACCTCTCGTACCTCGATCACGCTGACCTCCCTGAATCCCACGCCCGCAGACCTCCATGTCGACGACGCTGACACGGCCGATCAAACGAGCACGCGAAGAACCCACCGGCCAGGCGCGCCGGGTGGTCCCATGACTGGCAACCCAGGTGGTCCCATGAACCTGGCAGAAAACCACTCAGAGCGGTCCCATGCTCATGGCAGGCGACATCCGGGTCAGACCCGGATCCGCGAGTAGTGGTGGGGTGATCGGCGTGTGATGTGACGAAGGTGCTTGTCCTACTGGGAGAATCGGGGTTACGAAGCCTTCGATTGGCCAGCGAGGAGAAGCACCTTGTCGATGAAGAGAGTACGTGGTCGTGGCCGGGTGCGGAAGCGGGTGCGGATCGGCGCGCCGGATCCGTCGTTGACCGGGACCTCGGGGGTGGCAGCGCTCGCGGAGTTCATCGAGAAACTGGATCTGGTCGGGCGCCTGGACCGGGGGATCGGTGCGATCAAGGAGCGGGAGCGGGGCGCGACGGCCGGGCAGGTGCTGGTGTCGCTGGCGCAGTGCCAGTTGCTCGGCGGGGATGTGCTGGCCGCGTTGGACCGGCAGCGCCAGGATGTGGCCGGGTCTGCGTTGTCGGCGGTGCCGGTGTTGGCCTCGACCACGGCGGCGGGGTTGGCCCGCCGGTTCGGGCCGGCGCAGCTGGCCGGTCTGGAGGGTGCGGTCGCGGACCTGACCGGTCATGCGGTCGGGTTGTTGCCGGCGTCCCGCCGGGCGGTGTTGGCCGCGGCGGTGACGGTGGACTTGGATTCCACCGATGTGGAGGTGTACGGGCCGACGAAGCAGGGCGTGGCCTACAACTATCACGGTCAGCGCGCGGGCCGTCCGCATCTGGGGACCTGGGCCGAGGCCGGGTTGACCCTGGCCGCGGAGTTGCTCGCGGGGAATGAGGATGTGAGGCCCCGGGCCGCTGACCTGTTGCGCCGGGTCCTGGCCGGGATCCCCGAGGACATCCGCTCGGCCGCGGCCGACTGGGATCGGTTGCGGGTGCGCGCGGATGCCGGCTACTTCACCGCCGACCTGGCCCACGCCGCGGTGGCGGCCGGGTGTGACTTCGCCATCGCCGCGAAACGGAACACCGCGATGTGGCGCGCCTACGCCGCCATCCCCGAGGACGCCTGGGGTGCGGCGGAGGGGATGCCCGGCGCGCAGGTCGCCGCGGTCGACTACGCCCCGCAGGGGTGGCCGCCGCACACGTACACCATCGTGCGCCGGGTCCGCATCGAGGCCGAGGACATCTCCGACGACCCCCGCTCACGGCGCCGGCGCACCATCGAGACGAACCAACTCACCCTCGCCTTGGAGGGCGCGGCCACCCACGCCCACGCGGTCTCCTTCATCGTCACCAATATCCCCGCCAACGACCACCCGGCCAACCCCACCGAGCCGGCCGAGCCGGCCGAGCCGGCGGAGCCGGCGGAGCCGGGTGAGGCGGCCGCACCGGTTGCCTCGATCACGCAGGTCGAGTCCTGGTTCCGCCGCCGCACCGACATTGAGGACCGGATCCGGGAAGCCAAGCTCGGGGCCGCGCTGCGGCACCTGCCCTCGGGCGACCACGCCATCAACACGGTGTGGATGTGGGCTGCCCTGCTCGCCGGGAACATCTCCGTTCTGCTGCAAGCCCTGACCGGGATCGACCAGCGTCACCGCGCCCACGGCGCCCGCCTACGCCACGAACTGCTCTGCGTCCCAGCCCGCCTGGTCCGCCACGGCCGCCAGCTGATCCTGCGGCTGCCACCCGGACAGCAACTCCTGCCCACCGTCCTGGCCCGGATCCGGGCCTTACCCACCGCGGCCTAACCCGCCGCGCCCCTGCCCCGACGACCCAGGACCCCGAAGACCCGCCCACCCGAGCGCCACCGGGCCATCCACCCTGCCCGCACCCAAAAACACACTGCCACAACACAAAATCTATCCGCCGTTCACTGGCCGCCCAACCCACACGCAAGCTACTCGCGGATCCGGGTCAGAACAGCCGCTTGAATGTCCAACACTCGAAGAGGTTATGTGCCCGACTGGAGCCTAGGCCTAGGAACCCCGGCCAACTGCCAATCCCGAGTCGGAAGTCCCGCCGGAGACGTGCGAGCAAGTCCTGTCCAGACTGAGTGGCGATCTCGTTGACTGCCACGCCGAGGTCGGCAGACAAAGGCATCTCGACCCGCGTCAAGTCAAGATGGTCGCGCTGGACCTCATTGCGCTTGCTGAGCTGGGCCGCCCACCAGTCATTCGACGTGCGCGCCATGAGAAGAAGCCGAATCCGCACACGGGCCGGTGTGGGCAAAAGTAGTCGCTGAGCATATCTGTCAGTCCGGCGGCCGTCTCCGCGTAATCGACGACAAACAGGGTGTTTCTTGGCCCTGCCGCAACGTGGCGCGGCGCCGGGCTGGGAGTGTCGAGAAGATCGGACCGCGGCCGATTCGCGATAGCTCGTTGTCGCTGCTGCGCCCATTCAAGAGCGCTGGGTGCGAACACGCCAATCGCCACGACTGCTGCTCCAACCCAGGCAGCAACGCTCAACGGGCCTTGCGCCGCGACGGCGGTGGCGACGAGAACGACCAGAGCCAAGACCACCGCCGGCAGCCAGCGGGACCACTTCATGCGGGCCCCTTGCAGGACTTGTCTTCACGCCACATGAGCCACCCTATGAGGCCGCCCATCCCCGGCGACTTCTGGTCACGGGGGGGCTAGTGCGGGGAGGCATCGGGCAAGAAGCCCCTGCCGGCGAATCACCATGGGATGAGCTCGGCCGGGAGTCGGTTGGAGCTTCGCGCCGCGAACCATGTCGCCCAGGTTAGCGACCCCTTAGGGCGCGGCGGTCCATCCGGGCCTTCATGGGATCGATGCCGGGGGGCAGCTGCTGGCGGATGCCGGGGATGGACTTCAGCCGCTTGTTGACCGCTGCCATCTCCTCCTTGGTCAACACCGGCTTGAGCTTGGCCATCACGCGGGGCAGCTTGCGGACCTCGGTCTGCTCCTCGCCGTCACCGACATACAGGCTGTGCACCGGCACCCCGGGCGCGACCCGGGAGACCTTCTTGACCTCCTTGTCCATCAGCTTCTTGGCCCGCGGCAGCGGGCCCTCGCCGATGAGCACGACGCCGCACCGGCCCAGCGCGCGGAAGATCATCGCCGCGTTGGCGACCTCCTGCGGGCGGGCGGCATCGGCGGCGACCGGCTCCTTGTCGTAATACCAGCCGCGGCGCAGCATCGACAACGCGCCAGCGGTCTGCCCGGCCTGACCGGCCATCGCCCCGAACGCTGCCCGCTCCCCGCGCCGGGAGAGGGTGATCATCGCCCCGAGCAGCGCCAGCGGCAGCCCGATGAAACCGAAATAGACCGGGTGGTCGACCAGGAAGCCGATGCCGATGAAGACCGCCAGCACGACCAGGAAGACGCCCGCGATCCACCACCCGATCTTGGGGTCGATCGTCTTGACCGCCTTATAGACCGTGGGGATCTGCTTGAACAGATTGGGGCGTTTCTCCTTCGCCGGAGCGTCGGACTTCGGGGTGCGGGCCATGGCGTCCAAGGATACCGGCCGGCCGCGCCGACGCCGCGGTCGATCAGGGGCGCGGCGCGAGCAAACTCGCAGCCTCCTGGCGCGCCGGGGTCTGGCTCGCGGCCGCCAGGTGCGCCAGATTCTCCGGTATGCCGCGGCCCCACTCGCGCATGGCGCTCGCCCACAGTCGGCCGGCGCGATAGGAGCTGCGCACCAGCGGGCCGGCCATGACGCCCTTGAAACCGAGCTGCTCGGCGAACTCGCTCCACCGGACGAACTCCTCCGGGGTGACCCACCGGGCGATCGGATGGTGCTTGGGGGAGGGCCGCAGGTATTGCGTGATCGTCAGGATGTCGCAGCCGGCGGCATACAGGTCGGTGATCGCCTGCTCGATCTCCTCCGCCTCCTCGCCCATGCCGAGGATGAGGTTGGACTTGGTGACCAACTCCGCCTCGCGGGCCATGGTGAGCACCCGCAACGACTTCTCGTAGCTGAACGCCGGGCGGATCCGCTTGAAGATCCGCGGGACCGTCTCGAGGTTGTGGGCGAACACCTCGGGCCGGGCGTCGAAGACCTGGCCGACCTGCTCGGGCTGGGCGCCGAAGTCCGGCGGCAGGATCTCGACGCCGGTGCCCGGGCTGAGCGCGTGGATCTGGCGGATCGTCTCGGCATACAGCCAGGCGGCGCCGTCGGGCAGGTCGTCGCGGGCGACGCCGGTGACCGTGGCATAGCGCAACCCCATCGTGCGCACCGACTCGGCGACCCGGCGCGGCTCGTCACGGTCGAGCGGGCCGGGTTTGCCGGTCGCGATATCGCAGAAGTCGCACCGGCGGGTGCACACATCGCCGCCGATGAGGAAGGTCGCCTCGCGGTCCTCCCAGCACTCGAAGATGTTGGGGCAGCCGGCCTCCTGGCAGACCGTGTGCAGACCCTCGCTGCGGACCAGACCCTGGATCTCGGCATACTGCGGACCCATCTTGGCGGTGGTGCGGATCCAGGCGGGTTTCCGCTCGATCGGAGTCTCGGCGTTGCGCGCCTCGACCCGCAACAGCTTGCGTCCTTCGGGAGCGATCGTCACCGCGCCAGCCTACGCGGGGGCGGCGTCGTAGCGAAGGCCGTGACCCAGCCGATAGCGGTTGCCGTCGGCGTCGACGTAGGCGTAACTCATCCCCTCCGGCAGGTACTGGTCCTTGTCATAGCCGGGAACATCGTTGGGAGAGATGCACACTCCGTCGGTCACCGCGATCACTGCCTCGCTTGCCGGGAGCGTGAGCGGCAGTTTGCCGTGCGGCTGTGCGGCCCCGGTCATGACCGCGCACTGGGCGCCGTAGAACGTCGAGAAGCCGGCGATCAGGGCGTCGGCCAGCGGCTCGACATCATCGATCACCCACGGCAACGGGAAGTTCACCGAGACCACGACGGTGGCGCCGCGCTCGCGGCCGGCCGCGCACAACTCCCGGAAGCGGGCGAGCCCGCTGAGCGTCGTCTCGGTGACCGTCGAGCCGTCCACCGCGGTCAGCGTCTTGTCCTCGCAGATGGTCAGCTCGAGCAGCGCCGGGGTGGCGCTGAAGTAGTCACCGGACTGCGGGTCGAGGAAGAGCACCAGCGCGTCGGCGGTCGCGGCGTCCTCGACGATGGATAGCCCCGCCACCGTCGCCGCCTCCGCGCGTGCCTGGGCCGTCTTGGTCGCCGCCACCGCCGGGTCCTTGTGGAAGACCTCGACGTATGCCGTGGCGCCCGCCGCCAGCGGCAGCGCGCCACCGGAGTTCTTGAGCAGCACCGCGGACTTGCGGTGGACCTCCTCGGCCAACGTCCAGCCGGGGGAGGCCGAGACGGCGGCGTCCGCGGCGTCGGCGTCGACATAGGTCTTCCCGTCGAACAGGCCGAGGGCGAACATCTCGATCAGCAGCCGCTCGCAGGCCTGGTTCATCCGGCGCTCGCTGATCATCCCGGCCTGCGCGGCCGTCAACAGGTCCTCGACGTTGTTGGAGTCGGCGATCATGTCGGTGCCGGACATCACCGCCTTGGCGAACCGCTCGGGCCGGCTGAGGTCCTCGACGCCCCAGCACATGTTGTCGGTGATGCCGGAGTCGGAGTTGATGTATCCCGCAAAGCCCCACCGCTCCCGCAGCACCTCGCCGAGGAAGTAGTGGTTGAACGCGAAGCCGGTCTCCTCATAGGGGACGTCGATGTCATCGATCGCCTGCACCGCGCTCTTCTTGATCGACGGCGCGGAGTAGTAGGGCATGAAGGACGCCGCCTTGAGCGCGGCCCGGAACGGCGGCAGGTGGTATTTCTCCAGGCTGCCTGGCGTCGGGTAGCAGTTCCACTTGCCCTCGACGTAGTGCGGGTCGAAACCGTTCTCCCGGGGCCCACCGCCGGGGAAGTGCTTGATCGTGGCCGAGATCGAGTCCGGCCCGAGCTGCTCGCCCTGCAAGCCGGCGACAAGCCGCCCGATGATCTCGGCGATCAGCTCGGGGCTCTCCCCGAAGGTGCCATAGATCCGCTGCCAGCGCGGGTCGGTGACGACATCGGCCATGTACATATAGCCCTTGCGGATACCGCTGGCGTTCCACTCGGTGCGGATGGCCGCGGCGAAGCCGTCGATGATCGCGGCATCGCCGCCGTCGGCCTGGTCGCCGAGGACCGCGGCGGCGATCCCGAGCGTGGAGGGGAAGGTGGAGAAGATGCCGACGGCGTCGTTCATCCCGAACACCATCTCGCCGTTCTCGTTGCGCGAGTTGGAGGCGATGATGCACGGGATGCCGAGGCGAGTGCCCTCGCACACCTCGTTCATCGCATTCACCCAGGCGGCCACCCGGCTCGGCGGCTCGTTCTCGCGAAGGATGAAGTGGCGCAGGCCCATCCGCTCGATCGTCTCGGTCGTGCCATAGACCTTGCGGGTGGCGAAGATGCTCGTGCCCGCCTCGATCGTCCGCTCATCGAGGATCCCGTCGTGCGACTTCGGCTCGTCGGCGGCGGTCTGATAGCCGGTGAAGCGGCTGTTGATCAGCATCAGCCCGACCTTCTCCGCCAGCGTCATCTGCGCGACCAGGTCGGCGGCCCGCTCGGCCGGGCTGAGCCGCCAGTCCTCGTAGGGATCGAGCACGCCATTGCCGTTGAGATCCTTGAACCTCAGCCCATCGACCTCGATCACCTGCTTCGAACGAACCTGCAGGTCGGGTTGGTCCATGGCGCGTCCTCCGCTTCGATGCCGTTGACGATCGTCCAAACCTACCGCGACGGGCCGACGGCGGCGCGTGGCCGGCCGCTAACGAACTCGCCAGCGGCCTGGCTCCGGCGACGCCGGTGGGTGCATCTGCTCGGCCGAGGTGATCGGTCGCGCACCCGCGACGAGTCGCGCCAGGGCCGACCCATGTCGTATGCCGGTCGTCAGGCTCGCGCGCGCACAGGCCCGCTCCAGTGCGCCGAGATCGAGACCGGCAGGGCCGGCGACCAGGACCGTGTTGCCGAACCGCCGCCCCTTGAGGACATCGTGAGTGGCCATTAACGCCAACTGTCCGAAGCCAACGGCCGACCAGGTGGCCAGGCAGCGGGCCGCGAAGCGCAGCCCGGGCTCATCGGCCACATTGGCCACCAGCACGCCGCCAGGGCGCACTACCCGTCGCAGCTGGGTGGCGAACGCGCCGGTGACGAGGTCGGCGGGGACGCGGCCAGCGGCATACGCATCCACGACGATCGCGTCGGCGCTGGCGTCGGCGAGGCCGGGGACCCCGGTCGCGCCGTCGAGCGGACGCACCCGGATGCGGTGCCCGCGCGGCAGCGGCAACCGCTCCCGCACAGCGGCGGTGAGCGCGGCATCGGGCTCGAAGACGATCTGTGGCGAGCCCGCTCGGGTGTGCTGGACATAACGAGGAACAGTCAAGCCGCCACCACCGACATGGGTCACCGCGAGCGGCCCGGGCCGGAGGCTGTCGAGGACCAACCCGATGTGCTGGACGTACTCGAACACGAGCAACCCGGGATCGGCCAGGCAGACATGGGACTGCGGGTGTCCGTCGGCGACGATTGTCACGCCCACGTCGTCGTCGACGAACGCGACGCTCACCCGGCCGGGACGGCGGCGGTCAGGACGTCGGCGAGGTGCTTCTCGGCATACGGGAGGATGTCGGCGACGGTGATCGTGCGCCCGGACTCGATCGACAACGAACTGACCCCGGCGTCGGCGATGCCGCAGGGGACGATGATCTGCGACCACGACAGGTCGGGATTGGCGTTGAGGGCCAGGCCGTGCATCGTCACGTCGTGGCTGACCCGCACCCCGATCGCGCCCAGCTTGCGTTCGCCGCCGCGATCGTCAGCGCTCATCCACACCCCGGAGCGACCGTCGATTCGGGTGACGGCGACCCCGAACTCCGCGCAGATCCGGATCATCGCCTCTTCCAGGCGGCGCACGTGCGCGACCACGTCGACAGGAGACGGCAGCCGCACGATCGGATAGGCAACCAGCTGACCCGGGCCGTGCCAGGTGATCTTGCCGCCCCGGTCGACATCGATGACCTTGGCGCCATTCCACGGGCGCTCATGCGGCTCGGTGCGCTTGCCCGCGGTGAACACCGCCTCGTGCTCCAGCAGCAGCACGGTGTCGGGGAGCGTGCCCGCGACCACCTCGGCGTGGACCTCGCGCTGGTGCTCCCACGCCTGCTCATAGTCGACGAAGTGGGGGTCGAACCCGAGGTGCTCGAAGCGCATGACCCCTACCGTATGCCGCGGCGGCACCTCCCGGCGAGGACAACGCGGCGCGGCGGCCGGGCAGGGGAGGACGAGTGGTGCCTTAGTCTGGCCGGGACATGAACGGATATGTAGGCCGCCGGCGGCGGCCACGCGGGGAGCCCGGCCCCCCCGACCGCGCCCGTGGACCACGGTGGCTGGTCCTGCTGGTGGTCCTCGGCTGGCTGCTGCTGGGCAGCATCGGTGGCCCGCTGGTCGGGCGGCTGTCCGAGGTCCAGCAGAACGACAACGCCTCCTTCTTGCCGCAATCGGCCGAGTCCACGGCCGTCGCCGATCTGTTGCCCCGGTTCTATCCCCGCAATGACCTGCCCTACTTCGTGGTCATGGAGGCGCCGCAAGCGGTGACCACCGCGGACGAGGTGGCCGCCGCGACCTATCTGAAGTCGCTGGCGGACATCCCCCTGCCCGCACTCGGCCCGCGCGCGAAACTCGGGGATTACCTATCCGGCGAGCCGACCGGCCCGATCCCCAGCGCCGACGGCAAGGCCCTGCTCGGCGTCGTCAACCTCGACGCCGACAAGGCCGACGATACAATCAACGGGACCACACCGCTGTATGAGGCCGCGACCGCCATGCGCGGCGCCGTCGGCGATGTCTTCACCGGGACGACGGTGCAGACGTCGATCGGCGGCCCCGGCGGGACGCTCGCCGACTTCATCACCGCCTTCGAAGGCATCGACGGGCTGCTGCTCCTGGTCGCCCTGGCCGTCGTCTTGGTGATCCTGCTGGTCGTCTATCGCAGCCCGCTGTTGCCGCTGGCGGTGCTCTTTTCGGCGGTGCTGGGCCTAGGCGTCGCCGCGATGGTGATCTTCCCGCTCGCCAAACACGGCGTGATCAAGTTGTCGGGCCAATCCCAGGGGATCTTGTTCATCCTCGTCGTCGGGGCCGCAACCGACTACGCGCTGCTGTTGGTTTCCCGCTACCGGGAAGAGTTGCACGACACGCCGTCGTCGTGGACGGCGATCCGCGTCGCCTGGCGGGGGGCGGCGCCACCGATCCTCGCCAGCGGCGCCACCGTCATCCTCGGCCTGCTCTGCCTGCTGTTGTCCCGGCTGGGCAGCACCGCCGGGCTGGGGCCGGTCGGGGCGCTCGGCATCGCCGGGGCGATGCTGGCGTCGCTGACGTTCCTTCCCGCGGTGTTGCTGCTGCTTGGGCGCCGGGTGTTCTGGCCGGCGATTCCGCGGGTCGACCACGTCCACGACGTCGACAAGCTGCAGCGGCACGGGGTATGGGGCCGGGTCGCCCGCCTGGTCGGCACGCACCCCCGCCGCACCTGGGTGATCACCGCCGGCGCGCTGCTGCTCGCGGCCGCGTTCTTGCCGACCTTCCGCGCCGACGGCGCCTCCACCGACGAGTTGTTCTTGAACAAGGTCGAGTCGGTCACCGCGACCCGAGCCCTGGAGCGGCACTATCCGGCAGGCGCCGGTTCTCCGGTGCAGATCCTCGCCCCCGAGGAGGACACCGACGCGGTACTCGCCGCGCTCAAGAAGGAGGACGGGGTCACCGATCCGTTCGCCGGCGTGGCCAAGGGCGCTAAGCCGGAGGCGGTGGACGGGGCGATGCTCGTCCAGGCGACGCTGACCGACCCGGTCGACTCGCCCGCGGCGGTCGCGGTCGTCGAGCGGCTGCGCAGCGACTTCGACACGATCGACCGGACGGTCCTCGTCGGCGGGCAAACCGCGACCAACCTCGATGTGCGCGAGGCGACCGACCGGGACCTGCGGGTGATCGTCCCGGCGATTCTGCTCGTGATCTTCGTCGTGCTCACCGTGCTGCTGCGCTCCATCGTCGCGCCGGTGTTGTTGGTCGCGGCCAATGTGCTCTCCTTCGCCGCGACGATCGGGGTGGCGGCGGTCGCGTTCAACCACCTCTTCGACTTCCCCAACTCCGACCCGGCCACGCCGCTGTACGGGTTTGTCTTCCTCGTCGCGCTGGGCATCGACTATTCGATCTTTTTGATGACCCGGGTGCGGGAGGAAACGCCCGAACGGGGAACCCGGCAGGCGATCCTCGTCGGTCTGGCCGTCACCGGCGGGGTGATCACCTCGGCCGGCATCGTGCTGGCGGCCACCTTCTCTGCACTCGGGGTGTTGCCGCTGCTCTTCCTCGTGCAGATCGCCTTCATCGTGGCCTTCGGTGTCCTGCTCGACACCCTGGTCGTGCGGTCGCTGTTGGTGCCGGCGCTGGCCTATGACATCGGCCCGCGGATCTGGCGACCGAGCGATCCCGACCAGGAGGAGCCGGAATGGGATGAGTTCGGGTCCGAGGACGGGCCGGACCCGGAAGCGGGCGACCTGGCTGGCGCCGACGAACCGGCCGGCGCCGACGAACCGGCGGATGCCGCGGCATCGGCGGACGGCCCGGCGGATGGGTCGCGGCCGGCCACCGATCCGGCGCGCCGGTGAGACCGGCGAGATGGCGGCCGGCCGGGTGATGGCCGCGACGCCTCGCCCACGCGTCGGCGTCTGCATCCTCCCCGAGCACCCCTGGGCGGTGGCGAGGCGGATGTGGCAGCACGCCGAGGACTACGGCTTCGACCACGCCTGGACCTATGACCACATGACGTGGTCGCGCCTGCCGCACTGGCCCTGGTATGCCGCGATGCCCACCCTCGCCGCTGCCGCGACGGCGACCAGCCGCATCCAGTTGGGCACCTTCGTCTCCTCGCCGAACAACCACCATCCCGTCCAGTTCATCCGGGAGATCCTGGCGCTGCACGACATCTCGGTCGGCCGCTTCCTGCTCGGCGTCGGCGCGGGTGGCGATGTGGATGCCGTCGTGACCGGAACGTCGGTGGCCCTGGGCCAGCGCACGGCCCGGTTCCGCGAGTTCACCGAGTTGCTCGATGAGCTGCTGCGCCGGGACGGCGTGACCTGGTCCG
Organism: Nostocoides sp.; assembly: GCF_037045025.1. Taxonomy (GTDB): domain Bacteria; phylum Actinomycetota; class Actinomycetes; order Actinomycetales; family Dermatophilaceae; genus Nostocoides_A. Next base: position 17,523 of record NZ_JBAOHM010000007.1, read on the forward strand.
GTTCCTACTTCGCGGCCACGAGCGCAGGCAGCCAGCCGGGCCCGGTCAACGATGAGGCGAGCAGCGGCGTGCCGCTGCTCGTCGCCGCGAACGGGCCGCGCGGCATACGGCTCGCGGTTGAGCGCGGCGACGGGTGGGTGACCTATGGCGCGAAGGCCGACGACGAGACGGCCTGGTGGGCCGCGGTCGGCGAGGCGGCGCGCCGGGCCGACGCCGAGGTGGCGCGACAATCCCGGGTGCGGCCGTTGCCGCGCTATCTGGGCCTCGACTCGGCGCCGGACTACCCGCTGCAGAGCATCGGGTGCTTCGAGGATGCGCTCGGGCGCGCCACGCAGCTGGGATTCACCGATGTGGTCGTCACCTGGCCGCGACCGGCGCAGCCGTATGCCGCGTCCGAGGCCGTCCTCGACGAGGTCGCCGTTCGCGTGCTCTCCAGACCGGTCCTACCGGGGGACGCTCCGGGGCGTTCGTTAGCCGTGAGATGTGGCGATTAGTCCGCTAGTGGGAGCGATTGATCCCTCAGTTTCCGGAGGGACGTCGAGAGCAGATTGGTCCCCCGGACGCCGACCCAACATTGGACGCGCGCTTCTTGCGTCTCTTTGGTGAGCTTCAGTTCGCGGTCGAACCTGGCAAATGGCGTGAGGGCGTATTCTTGGAAAGCAGCGGCACAGTCGACGTCGTCTGCCTGAGAATAGATGAGCTCGGCTTCATGCGGTCGATCGCACCCAAAGGAGTCACGGGGTTGTGAGTTCCGGCAAACGCGAATCGTCGAGCCTCGGCTTGTGTCCAAGAAGCGAGCAAGCGAAGTGGTCCGCTGCGACTCGGAAAGGTCCGATGCGCGGCACGACCCTGGTTCTGCTTGGGTGAGCGTTGGGAGGGGGGCGAGGACTTCAATTCCGGGATCCCCGCCCATGTATGTGATCAGTTCCGCCGCGTCGCACGTCGTGGCCTGGAACACCTCACTGTCATGCTCAACGACACACGCGACCGGCGATTGATCGGGTGCGTAGCAGCCGGGGGCATCTTCTCCGGCTGCGCCGCTATTCCCCGAGGTCTGCGCTGAGGACATCGGTGACGCGGAACCACTGCTGCTCGTCGCCGAAGGTTGGTGATTAGGGGTATTACCCGGCCCGGTCGTCTTCGCGGTGGCATACGCTCCCACCGCGATGGCGGCCACGATCCCACAGGCGATCATCAACGCATTTCTACCGGTCTTCGCCACGCGGATCTGATTCGCCAGCAGTCCGGTCAGCACGCCGACCACTGCCCCAGCAACCAGGCCGAGAATGACCGCGCCCATCAGGGTGAACCCTCGGCTGATTGGCCGGCGCGTGGGCCAGTCTCGCCTTGAATCACGACGTGCCTCAGCCCGGTCAGCTCAATTGCATGTCGTAGAGCACGGCAATTACTTGGCCAAGGCTCGTGCAGTTCTCCACCGTCTCATCGAGATAGGCGCGGAGCACGAGTGCGTTTACTCCGGATACATCGAGGCTTATTCACGAGGCTAGTTTCAGGAATTGTAGCCCGAGGACAGCGGTGATGGTTTGAGCGAATGTGTGGTAAGGCCGCCGGTAGTCGGTGTGGAGGATCCGCCAGGTTTTCAGGTGGGCGATGGTTCGTTCGATGGTGGCGCGGATCGCGTTGAGTTCTTTGTTGAATTGTTTCCGGTCGTCGGTGAGTTCTCCCTTGGGTGGCTTTTTGATGGGGGTAATCAGGCCGGCGCCGATGTAGCCTTTGTCCGCGATGATCGTGGCGTCACGGTCGCCGTCCAGGAGGCCGCTGGCGCGCAGGGCGGTCAGGTCGTGGGTGGACCCGGGAAGGGGATCGGAGACCCACAGCAGGCGACCCGACAAGGTGGCGGCGACCTGGACGTTGACACCGGTGGTGTGGTGTTTGCCGGAGTAGAGGTCGGGAACATCGGCCCAGGACCAGCACGGGAGCAGAGTTCCGTCGATGATCAGCACGACCTCGGGGTCGAGGTCGTCCGCGACCGGGATCCAGTCGGCGGTGGCGTCGGCCAGCACCGGGGTCATCGCGGCGATCGTCCGCGAGATCGTGGGCTGGGAGGTGGCGTACCGGTCGGCCAGGTCGTCTTGGGTGTGGTTTCGCCGCAAATAGGTCAGGGTGATGATGATCGACTTCCGTAATCCCAGCGACGGCGGGTAGGCCAGCGAATATCCCGCGTTCTCCAGGTCGCGGATCAGGACGACCAGACGGTCGATCTGGCCCCTGGTGTAACCGGTGGAAGAATACATTCGCGACAGTCCGATCTGGAGGTTTGAGTGTGGAAACCAAATCTTCTCTTGGAGCGGGCTGTCGCTTTGTCAGGCGCTCCGATCAGAATGTCGCGATTGTATTACATTCCCCAACGTGAATAAGCCTCATCGACTCTGAATTCGTGTGTCTCGTTGAATTGGACCCGCTGAACTTCTAGTTGTTCATTATTGCCAATAACGGCGACTTGTAGGGTTTGGGCCGATGACGGTGAGTCATTTGCTTGTCCGGCCTTAAAGCGTAGGTCCCTGAACTTGTTGGCGAGCCTGAGTTCCAAAGACCGGGTGTAAGTGCCATTGTCACCACAGTTAACGACGTCGACACCCATGCCCTTGACCTGGTTTGTCGTGGCGATGTCAAAGCGATCGTCTTTCCATTCTCCAGTCGCCGAGAATACGTCTGCCAGCGTCAGGAACCGGCTCCCGATTTCCGTGGGATCGAGGGCAGAAGGGCTCGATGAGCCGTCGCCGGGGGTGTCGGTTTCCGGAGGACCGGATGTCGTTTCCGTGGTTGGGTCGAGTGTCGACGTGGAGGTGGTGAGGCTGGAATCTGACGCTGACGGGCTCGGCGAGCTCGACTCGGTGACCGTTACCGTCTGTGGGCCGGAACTGGACGTGCTGTCCCCGCCGGAGCACGCGGCGGCCGAGAGGGCCAAACCGACCACAACCAACAGTGCTCGCACTTTCGGCACGTAGCCTTCACCCCTCGCGTCATCGTTACATGACCAGCATTTGCGTCGATCTAGAGCAATTGTTCATTGTCGCCTGTTCGCCTTCGGCAGGGCAACGAGCGCGGATGGATTGTTGACATGTTGTTATCAACGGCGAAACGAGCAGCCGTGCGAGCGTCTTATGGAACTCACCGTTGGTCGCCGGACCGGGCGGGGCCGCACGCGCGTCGTGGGGAGGCTCGACCCGGTGGGCCTTGGCCTGGTGGGATGCGCTGGCAGACGCGTCGTTCCGGCCGTGGGTGCCGGGGGGTGCCGGGGCGAGAGGGAGCCTGTGGATAACTTTCTGCGCCGATCGCCGATGTGCGCCACAGTGGATGTGCACGCGTTCCGAGGAGGCGGTGGAGATGTCAAGCCGGTCAGGGTTTCCGGAGGTTGCGGGCTATCGGCTGGACGAGCGGTGCGACAGCGACGAGGTGGGCGCCTGGTATCGCGGGCAGGCCACCTCTGGGGGCGGGCACCCCGTGTGGATTCGGGTGGTCGAGCGCTGCTCGCCTGGCGCCCGCTCGGGACCGCGCGGGGGTATGGCTGCCGGTGGGCCGATGCGGGGGAGCGGCCCACCGGCTGACGAGTCCTTGGGGCGCGGCATACTGCCGGTTCTTGAGCTTGTGCCGGTGTCGCGAAGCGGGACGGCGGCGGGCGGCGAGATTTCAGTCGCGCTGGTCTATGACGATCCCGGGGGCGTGTTGCTGGTTGACCTGCTGGCCGAGGCGGGCAGCCTGCGACCGGGCCAGGTGGCCGGGCTGTGTGGCGACATCGCGGCCGCGCTGCGCAACGGTGACGGCCAGGTAGCGGCACATGGCAGGCTCGCCCTGAGCACCGTCATCATCGACCGCGAGCTGCGGGTGTGGGTGAGCGATGTCGGCGTCGCCGAGGTGATCGGCGTCGAGGCGAGCTGCCGCAGTGACGCTGTGGCCTTGGCCCGCCTGGGCGTCCTGGCGCTGACCGGGGGGCCGCCGACTGCGGACCTGGCGGACGCTGCTCCGGCCGGTCCTGTGGCTGCTGGAAACCGAGAGGGGATGGCAAACCCACCGGACGCTGGCGAGCCGCAGGCGGGCACGCGCGAGAATGTGGGAGCGAAGACAGGAGGGCCGCACTCCGACCCGGTTGTGGCCTTGGGGCGGGACACAATCCAGGACGCGCCGGGCGCGATGGCGGCGACGCTCTCGCGACTCGCACTCCAGCCGCCGGAGGGTCTTGACGTGCAAGCCGTGGCGGATGCCGCAACCAGCTCCGCGGCACCGGAGGATCTGGTGGTGCCGCCACGGCTGCTGCTGGCCGTCGGAAACGACCTCGCGGGACGCCTGCGCGCCCTGGCCGGCGATCGGCGCGATTTTGATATCGACGGGCCGGATCACCGGTGGGTCGGCCCGAAGTCGGCGGTCACGGGCACCGGCCGACGTCTGCGCGGCTTGCTCCCCGGCGCAGGAACCGCGGCGACAGATCGCCTCGGCACTGGTCGGCACGCGACCAGCCGCACCAAGCAGCGCGGGGCCGTGGATCCACGCACGCCGGCTGCGAGGGCGGCGCGAGCCGACGGCAACGGTCGCGGGCGTTCGTCTTCGCGCGCCGGCGTGAGGTCGTCCTCCGCGGATGTGCCGCGGGCAACGCGGTCGTCCCGCTCTGGCGCTCGGTCGCGCTCGACGCCCGCCGGACCGGGACGGGCGCGGTTGTTGCCGATGGGGCGCTGGCGTAAGCGGGCGGGTGAGGAGAGCTCGACCAGGCGAGACGACACCGGGGGCCGAACGCGCGTGAGGACCGGGCGCGCCGGAGCCGCAGCAACTGCGAAGGCTCGGGTCAGGGGGGTCGTGTCGGCCCCCGCTGGGGGAGCGGTCCTCGCGCTCGTCGCGGCGCTATTACTGCTCGTGGGGGTGCGGGCGGTGACCGGGGGAGAAGGCGACGCGCCGGTGGCCGCGCCCACGTCGCCAGCCTCGCAAACCTCGACACCGGCTCCGAGCATGGGCGTCAGTGAGCGGGCGGCGACCCGCGGCGGCGAATCCAGTGCGGAAGCACGGCATACGGAGCGCAGAGCGCCGGCGACGGCGATCGAGGATCCCGCGAGCCCGGTGACGGCGACGCGCGAACTCGCCCAGGCGCTCGCCGACCTGCGGCGCCGCGCCTGGTCCGACCTCGATTTGGACGCGGCGGCCCTGCTGAACGCCCCCGGCTCCCCGGCCGCGCGGGCAGACTTCTCGGGCATCCGGCAGGCACGCGCCGACGGCGTGCGGTATGAGGGGCTGGCGTTCGTCGTCCGCTCCGCCCGCGCCCGCGATCATGACGACGACCGCGTCCTGCTCGACCTCCGCATGGATGTGCCGGCCTATTCGATCGAGACCGGCGCCAAGCCGACTCGCCGGCCGGCCGCCAAGGGGGAGCGGGTGCGGCTCCTCGTCCATTGGTCCGGGGAGCGGTGGCAGGTCGAGCGGGTGGTGAGCGCATAGCCTGGGCAATGCTGTGTCCCGAGTTCTCGGCGCGTGCGATGCGAGGAACACGATGATGGCGCTTTGATTGACCCGTGACGATCGACCACCCCCCAAAACTCGCTCCTGCAGCAGGCGTCGATGCGGCGGGGGAGACGCTTTCGCAATTCCTAGCGCGGGTGCTGAACCAACTGTCGTTGAGCGCATGGCTGCCCTCGGCATTGATGGTGCTCGGGCTATCGTGGATATTCGCCCTCGGGAGCGCGCACAAGGCGAGCCGAGGCAACCTGGGGTATTCCGCCAGTGTGGCCGTCCAACCGTTGGCCAGGATCAGCGTGGGAGGTGCGCTGTTGCTCTTCGCTGGCGTGGTGATCGCGACCATGCTTACTCAGGCGTTCTCCTTCAACGCGATCCAGTTGTTTGAAGGATACTGGGGCATGCAGTGGCCGCTGCGTCAGCTTGCCGCGGCCTGGACCACCAAGGCAGAGACCAGGGCGCGAGGGCTTCGGGAAGAGAGACAAGAGATCCTGAGGCTAGCTTTTGGAGCGGCCGAGCCACATGTTCGTCAGGCGCTGGTGAATCCCGGCCCGGACCGCTTTGCCGTCGATCCAGGGCGCCTTCGCGCCGTGACGGCCTACCTGGAAGGAACGATCCTGGGCGGGCCTTCGCTCAAGAGCGACGTGACGAAAGCCGAGGCGTTGGCTGCGACACAGACCCACTGGCGTCGCTTCGCGCCGCACGAACTGCTGCGCCGGCTCACACTTGTCGAGTGGCACCTGGAAGACCACCCCGCGGCAGGCAGATGCCTACCCACAAAACTCGGAAACGTCCTTCGTGCTTGGGAGGATCGAACGAACGACCCACAGGTGAGGACCCTGGTCCTTCGGCAATACGACAACTTGACGCCGAGCGTTCGGAGCCGCCACGACCAATATCGCAATCGGCTCGATCTTTACGGGGCCCTGGCCATGGTTGCGATGGGCTTGACGTTCGCAGGTGCACTTGCGGTCTGGGGAGACCTGGGCGATGTCATCGTCATGGCAGTCATCGGCTCTGCCGGGGTGCTGTTCTCGTATAGGGCGGCGATCACTAGCGCTCGGGTCTACGGAGTTCTACTTGTGGACATTGCCTCTCGGAGTCAGGATGTCGGCTCCGGCTGAGGCGGGTTCTGCAACTCCTGCGCGCGAACCATCTCGAAACCAGAACAATGGTCGTCAGGCTTCGCTGGCGCCTCAACCGCGTGGATGCACTTGGGATTTGAACAGATCCACATGTCCATCGTCGTGTCCTGTCGTGTCCCGACTCGGGACCAGTGGATTGTTCACGCTCCCATCATCCGCTCATCTGCTTGACGTGACAAGGGGCGCTCAGCCGCGACCCCCGTGATTGGATCCATGGGGGCCAGCTTGGCTGTCAGGCGACGGTGGTGGTGGGTCCGCGTTCGCGCAGGAGGTGAGTGTAGCTGCCTGGGGTCAGATCCCAGGTCACGCGGTGGCGGTCTTCGTCGTCGGTTCCGGGGGGTCCGGTGGTGACCCGGCCGGCCAGGCGGCGGGAGTGGACGATGTGGTGGTGGTAGCTGCAGAGCAGGGCGGCGTTGTCGAGGTCGGTGGCCCCGCCGTCGATCCAGTGGATCAGATGGTGGGCGTCAGTCCAGCCGGCGGGCCGGGTGCAGCCGGGGAAGGTGCAGCCGCGGTCGCGGACCATCAGGGCGAGGATTTGTTCGGTGGTGAATAGCCGTTTTGTCCGCCCGATCAGGACGGGGTTGCCAGCGCCGTCGAGGATCACGGGAGTGAGCCAGCCGATACAGGACAGCCGGCGGGCGGTCAGTGGGGTGAGGAACCGGCCGGCGTCCAGCCCGCCCATGGTAGTGGCGGTGCCGGTCTCGTCGGCCAGGTCGTCGGCGGGGATGATGATCGTGGTGTGGCTGCTGCCGCGGGAGGGGGTTTTGGGGTCGGCGCCGACCGCCCGGGCGATCAGCTCGCTCAGGGCGTGCGCGCGGCGGGTGGCGACCGAGCGGGGGTCGGGGGCGCCGTCGGGTCCGGGCACGGGTTTGGTTAACGGGTCCAGCGCGGCTTCGAGCAGCGCCGCGGCTTCGGGGTCTAGGCCGAGGCGGTATTCGGTCAGCGGGCCGGCGCTGGTGTGGCCGGCGGACAGGTAGGCCCGGGCCCGGGCGGCGGTCTCGTCGCGTTCGTTGTCGCTGGCGCGGCCGTACTTCGCCAGCAGCGCGGGCCGCAGTTTGCGGACCTCGGCGACATCACCGGCGGCGGCCAGGTCGGTATAGCCCTGCCAGACCACCTCGATGGCGTCGGGTTCGAGGTCGGGGATCAGGCGGGTCATCTCGGCCACCGCGGCCGCGGCCGCCCCCACCGGCGCGGCCCCGGACAACACCGCGTGCGCCAGACACTCCGGCAGTCGCTTCCCGGATGCCGTGCGGATCCCGAACGCCGCACCCATGCCACCACCATCGTTCCCGGCGCCCTCCGCGCTACCGCCCTCGGCACCTGCGCCGTCCGCACTCCCGGCCCCAACCACGCCCGTCTCAGCCGCGTCAGCGGCATTAGTGGCCTCGCAAGCCGCGGTGTCCTCGGCGGCATCCGGTGCAGGGGTGGCAGCCGGTGCGGGGCGTGCACGGTCGGTGTCCTTGACCCCGGTGGCGAGTTTGACCAGGTTCGCCGCCGACCGCCCGGTCGGGTACCGCCGGGAATAGGCACTGACATACTCATGCGGCGGCAACGGGCACTCCCCGCTGGAATGCTCCCCCCGTTGGAGGACCTCGGCCATCACCGCGACCTCGGCGGCGTCGGCGATCAACGCCACCTCGCCCAACACCCCGAGCGCCTCGGCCAGGTCGGCGCCGCCGGCCTGCCAGGTCACATCCCGCACCCCAGCCAACACTTCCCGCGCCTGGCCAAGCAGGGTCAGACAGTCAGCGAACGGGAGCGCCTCCCGCTCGGTTTGCTGTCCTGCCTGCCGCTCAGCCATGTTTAATACTATTCCTGTTCGTAGCGGATATCAAGTAGATACGCAGGGAAATTACGCAGAGAGTTCCGATTTTTGGTTGCTGTTTCTGCGGATTCCAGTGACCTGGTTGGCGGCTTGAACGGAGACAAGCCGGGCGGGCCGGTTCAGCGAGTCGGCGGTTTCGTCCCCCGTCACTCACCTCGTCCCCCTGACGACGTGCTCCCTGCCAGTGCCTCTGACGCTGGTTACCAGTCTCCCACCTGCCACCGACAACCCCCCTCGAACCGCCGTCCGCCGCCGACAGCACCAACCACTCGGCGCCGCCATGGTCGGTCCCTGGAGCCGACCAGACGGCGATCGTGGTGGTGGTCCCCCGTCGTCACCCGTGCCTCAGCCTCGCGCACTCTAGGCCGAAGTTGCGAGTGGTTTGAGGGCTGATCCCCGTTTTGACCTGCAGTGATGCGGCTTCTAACCCCTCGGTGTGTCGTCACTAAAGTGGATCGATCGATCCGGCACGGTGTGATATTTTGGCGGTATGGCGAAACGTGGTGGAGCGGTTCATGTGACCACGCACCGTCGTCACTATGTTGGTAAGGACGGGGTGGCCCGGGACTACGAGACCCACCTGTTGCGGCGTTCCTGGCGGGAGAACGGCAAGGTGCGCAACGAGACGGTCGCGAACCTCTCCCACCTGCCGGCCGAGCTGATCGAGGTGATCCGGGCCTGCCTGGCCGGGCAGGCGTTCATCCCGGCCGACCAGGCCGCCACCATCACCCGCTCCCTGCCGCACGGGCATGTGGCCGCGGTGTGGGCCCAAGCCCGGGCCCTGGGCCTACCCGGGCTACTCGGGCCGCCCGGGCGGGCCCGGGACCTGGCGATGGGGCTGATCATCGCCCGAGTGCTGGCACCCGGCTCGAAGCTGGCGACCATCTCCTGGTGGGCCGACACCACCCTGGGCGTCGACCTCGACCTGGCCGGTGCCTCCACCGACGAGGTCTACGCGGCGATGGACTGGCTACTCGGGCGCCAGGACGCGATCGAGAAGCAGCTGGCCCGGCGCCACCTGGCCGCCGACGCCAACCCCGCCCGGATGGCGCTGTTCGACCTATCGTCCTCGTGGATGGAAGGCAGCCACTGCCCACTGGCCCGGCGCGGCTACTCCCGCGACGGGAAGAAGAACCGCACCCAGATCGAGTACGGGCTGCTGACCGACCCGGCCGGTCGCCCGGTCGCGATCCGGGTCTTCCCCGGCAACACCGCCGACCCCACCGCGTTCATCGAGGCCGTCACCCTGGTGCGGGACACCTTCAAACTCACCGAGATGGTCATGGTCGGCGACCGCGGCATGATCACCACCGCCCGGATCACCGCGATCCGCCACACCAACACCGACCCGGCCACCCGAGCCGACCTCGGCTGGATCACCGCGCTCCGCGCCCCCGCGATCAAAACCCTTGCCGCCGAGGGCGGCCCGCTTCAACCAACCCTGTTCGATGAACACAACCTGGCCGAAATCAGCCACCCCGACTACCCCGGGGAACGGCTGATCGCCTGCCGCAACCCGTTCCTGGCCACCGAACGCGCCCGCAAACGCGAGGACCTGCTCACCGCCACCGAAACCGCCCTGGCCCCCACCCAGCGAGCAGTGGCCGAGGGCCGGCTAGCCGGCGCCGACACGATCGGCCTGCGGGTCGGCAAACTCCTCAACAAATACCGGATGGCCAAACACTTCGACCTGACCATCACCGACACCACCGTGGTGATCACCCGCAAAACCAGCCAGATCGCCGCCGAAGCCGCCCTCGACGGCATCTACGTGCTACGCACCCCAACGCCCGCCGAGACCCTCACCCCCGCCAGCATCGTCCAGGCCTACAAAAACCTCGCCCACGTCGAACGCGACTTCCGCAGCATCAAAGCCACCGACCTCGACCTGCGCCCGATCTACCACCGCCTCGAAGACCGCGTCCGCGCCCACGTCCTGATTGTGATGCTCGCCGCCTACCTGACCTGGCACCTACGCGCCACCCTAGCCCCCCTGACCTACACCGACGAACACCCGCCAACACCCGCCGACCCGGTCGCCCCCGCCCACCGCTCCCCAGCCGCGGACCGCAAAGCCTCCCGACACACCGACGACCACGACCAGCCCGTGCGGTCCTTCCCGGCCCTGCTCAAACACCTCGCCACCCTGACCCGCAACGACCTGCGCTACGGCACCGACCACACCACACCCCTCGTGCCCACCCTGGCCGAACCCACCCCCACCCAACGCCACACCTTCGCCCTCCTAAACGCCCCCATCCCCCTAACCATCAACGGCAAGTAGACAGAACCACCAACACCCAAACCAGCGAACCCCCTGCCCAGCAGGGGGTTCGCCACGTCAACCAGCCGTAACTTCGGTCTAGGCGCCTGCCCTTCGGACCTCGGCCGCGCCCACGGTCAGCGGCCGTCGCGACCCAACAGTTCGACCCAACCGTTCGTCCAAGATCCCCGTCCGCCCGTGCGGCCCTGCTGGTTCGGAGCTGTCCGTCCGGCTCTGTCCGTCCGGCTCTGTCCGCCCGCATCTGCTCGTTCGGATTGCGTGACCGTGCCGGCGCCGGAAGCGAACGGCGCGGCCGCAGAGCTACTCCGCCATCGTCGCGAAGCGAATTATGGCCGCAAGACCTAATCCGCCTGCGTCGCGAACCGAATAATGGCCTCCAGATCCCGATGCCGGTGCTGAAAGCCCGCCTCCACCAGCTGGGCCGGCAGCACCCGCTGGCTGGCGGTGATCTCGCCGGCGAACTCACCGACGACAACCCGCACAGCCGGCGGGGGAGCCGGCAGCCGCGCGGGGCGGTGCAAGGCGGCACCGAGTGCGGCGGCGACATCACGTTGCCGGGCAGGCTCAAGCCCGACCACGTTGACCGGGCCGGTGATCTCGGGATGGTCGATCAGGAAGAGCAGCGCGTCGACCTCGTCGGCGAGAGAGATCAACGGCCAGAAGAACCGGCCCCGACCGATCGGGCCGCCCAGGCCGAATCGGGTCAGCCGGATCAGTGGGGCAAAGGCGCCACCACCGGCGCTGGCGACGATGCCGGTCCGCGCGAACGCCACGCTCACGCCCCCACCCGGACGGCCGTCGGGCAGCGACTGCGCCGCTGCGGCACCGTTGAGCACGGACTGCGCCGCAGGGTCACCGTCGGGCAGCGACTGCGCTCCCGGGTCACCGCCGAGGATCGACTGCACCGCGCCCTCCCAGGCCTGGACGACCTCACTGAGGAACCCGACTCCGGGCCCGCGGTCCTCGGTGAGCAACTCCTCCCCGCGATGACCGTAGTAGCCGACCGCCGAACCGTTCACGAGGCGGATTGCCCGCCCACTCGCCTGGATGCCGCTCGCCACGGCCTGCGTCGCGTTGACTCGCGAGCGCAGGATCTCTCGTTTGTGCGCGGTGGTCCATCGCTTGTCGCCGACCCCGACGCCGGCGAGGTTGACGACGGCATCGACCCCGTCGAGCACCGCCGGGTCCAGCGTCCCGCTGGCCGGGTCCCACGAGCGCTCGTCCGGTCCGTATGCCGCTCGGCGCACCAGGGCGATCGCACGGTCGCCGCGCGCACGCAGCGCCGTCACCAGCGCCGACCCGATCAGGCCGGAGGCGCCGGTGACGGCAACGGTGTGCGGCATACGAACTCAGCCAGCGATCAGCCGAGAGATCCCTCGAAGTTGCCCTCCTCCAGCCGCTCCTTGACGGTCATCAAGAAGCGAGCCGCGTCGGCTCCGTCCACGACCCGGTGGTCATAGCTGAGCGCGAGGAACATCATCGAGCGGATCGCGATGCCCTCGGCACCGTCAACGTCGACGACAACCGGGCGCCGCACGATCGCGCCGGTGCCGAGCATCGCCACCTGCGGCTGGTTGAGGATCGGGGTGTCGAAAAGCGCGCCCCGGCTGCCGGTGTTGGTGATCGTGAAGGTCCCGCCCGCGAGGTCGTCCGGCGTGATCTTGTTGTCGCGGGTGCGGGCGGCGACATCGGCGATCGCCCGGGCCAGGCCGGCGATGTTGAGGTCTCCGGCGTTCTTGACCACCGGGACGAGCAAGCCGCGCGGCGTATCGACGGCGATCGCGAGGTTCTCGCTGCCGTGATAGACGATCTCCTCGCCCTCAACGCTGGCGTTGATGCCCGGGTGGGCCTTCAGCGCCTCGCACGTGGCCAGCGCGATGAATGGCAGGAACGACAGCTTGGTGCCCTCGCGCTGCTCGAAGTCGCCCTTGGCCTTGGCGCGCACGGCGGCGACCTTGGACATGTCGACCTCGACGACCGTCGTCAGCTGCGCTGAGACGTGCAGCGACTCGACCATGCGCGCGGCGATAATCTTGCGCAGCCGGCTCATCTTCTCGCGGCTGCCGCGCTTGCCCGAGGTGTCGGACGCCGGGGCAGCCTTGGGGGCGGCGGCCGGCGCCGATGAGGGAGCGCCCGCCGGGGCCGCCGGCCCAGCGGAGGCGGGTTCCGCGGGAGCGGGCTCGGGCTGCTTGGCCTTCTCGATCGCGTCGAGGACATCCTGCTTGCGGATTCGTCCGCCGATTCCCGTGCCGGTGATCGAGGCCAAGTCGACTCCGCCGTCGGCGGCTAGCTTGCGAACGAGGGGCGTGACATACGCCGACGCGTCGCGATCGCCCTCGGGGGTCGCCGGCTCGGGAGGTGGCGCCGGGGCCTGTGCCTGCGCGGCCGGCGCCGCGGCGGGTGCCGCCGCCTGTGCTACCGGCGCCGTCTGCTGTGCCGTCGTGTCCGCGGGCGCCTCGGTCGGGGGCGGCGACCCGGCGTCGGACCTCTCCGACCCGTCGGTGCCCTTCGGGGCCTCGGATTCGGTGGACGGCTGCGGCTCCTCGGTCGCGGCCTCGGTGGCCTCCTGCTCCGCGGGGGTGCTTTCCTCGGCGCCGCCGCCCGACTGCTGCGCCGGGGCCGACTGCTGTGCCGGGGCCGACTCCTGCGCCGGGGCCTGCTGCTGGGCAGCCCCGCCTCCGCCACTGACGGTGCCGCCGATGATCGCCAACTCGGCGCCGACGGGGACGGTCTCGTCCTCGCCGACCAGGATCTTGGTCAAGGTGCCGGCCGCGGGCGACGGGATCTCGGTGTCGACCTTGTCCGTGGAGACCTCCAGCAGCGGCTCGTCGACCTCGACGTCGTCGCCCTCCGCCTTCAACCAGCGGGTCACCGTGCCCTCGGTCACCGACTCGCCGAGTGCCGGCATGGTGACCGTCGTACCCCCCTCGACGCCGCCTCCACCGACGTCGCCACCCCCAGAACCGCCAGCGCCCGCCCCACCGGCCTCGCTTGCGGCTGGCGCCCCGGCCTGCGGCTCTTGCTGGGCCGCCGTCTCGGCCGGCGCCTGCTGCGCCTCGGCCGGCGCCTGCTGCGCCTCGGCCGGCGCCTGCTGCGCCTCGGCCGGCGCCGCCGGCTCCTGCGCCTGGGCAGGTGCCGCCTGCTCCTCGGCCTGGGGTTGCTGCCCACCACTCCCCGCCTCGCCGGCATCGCCGATCACACACAAATCGGCACCCACCGGGACGGTCTCGTCCTCCTGCACCAGGATCTCCGTGAGCGTGCCGGCAATCGGCGACGGGATCTCGGTGTCGACCTTGTCCGTCGATACCTCCAGCAGGGGCTCGTCGACGGCCACTTCATCGCCGACACTCTTCAGCCAGCGCGTCACGGTGCCTTCGGTGACGGATTCGCCCAGGGCCGGCATGGTCACGCGTTCAGACATGGATTCTCGAACTCCTAGGGGGAGAGGGTGTCGGGTAGTAGTTGTGGTCAGGGTCTCACGCATCAAGGCCAGGGACCAGCTTCGGCTAGCCATGGCTGTGCAACGGCTTGCCCGCCAACGCCAAGGCGGCCTCGCCCAAGGCCTCGTTCTGGGTCGGGTGCGCATGGATCAGCGGCGCCAGGTCATCGGGGAAGGCCTGCCAGTTCACGATCAGCTGCGCCTCGCCGATCTGCTCCCCGATGCGCGCCCCGAGCAGGTGCATCCCGACGATCGGGCCGTCCTTGGCGCGGACGAGCTTGACGAACCCCTTGGTCCCGAGGATCTGGCTCTTGCCGTTGCCGCCGAGGTTGTATTCGACGACCTCGACCTCCCCGTATGCCGCTCGCGCCGCCTCCTCGGTCAGCCCGACCGAGCCGATCTCCGGGTCGCAATAGGTCACTCGCGGTATGCCGCTCTCCGGCACCGGCCGCGGCGAAAACCCGGCGATGTCCTCGGCCACGAAAATCCCCTGGGCGAACCCGCGATGAGCCAGCTGCAGCCCGGGGACGAGGTCGCCCACGGCATACACACCCTCGACCGAGGTGCGGCAGCGCTCGTCGACCTCGACGTGCGCCCCCGACATCGTCACCCCGAGCGCGTCGATTCCCGGCACCGGGCCGGGGCCGCGGCCGACCGCGACGAGCAGCAGGTCGGCGACCAGCGGGTCGCGACCTTCCAGCTCGACCCGCACCTCATCCTCGCCGGCCTCCACCCCGGCCACGCGCACCCCGGTGAGGGCGGTGATCTTGCGCTGCCGGAAGGCCCGCGTCAGCCCCGCCGAGATCGCCGCGTCCTCGGCGGGCACCAGCCGGTCGAGCGCCTCGACGATCGTCACCTTCGCACCGAAGGACCGGAACACCGACGCGAACTCCACCCCGATCACCCCGCCGCCGAGCACCACGACACGCTGCGGCACCGACTCCAGGCGCAGTGCCTCGTCGCTGGTCACCACCCGCGGGCCGAGGGTGATCCCCGGCAGGACCTTGGCCACCGACCCGGTGGCGAGAACGAGGTGACGGCCGCGCAGTATACGGTCATCGACGGCGACGGTCCGGGCGTCGACGACGCGACCCTCGCCGCGCACGACCTCGATCTCGCTGCGTGAGCCGATCAGCCCGGTCAGGCCCTTGAACAGCCGGTCGACGACGCCCTGGCGGTAGCGGCCCACCTGCGCCAGGTCGATCTCGGGCTCGCCCAGCCGCACCCCGACGTGCGCGGCCGAGCGCGCCTCGTCGGCGACCTCGGCGGCGTGCAGCATCGCCTTGGTCGGTATGCAGCCGCGGTGCAGGCAGGTGCCGCCGATCAGGTCGCGCTCGACGAGCGCAACGCGCAGCCCCAGCTCTGCCGCCCGCAGCGCGCAAGCATAGCCGCCGCTGCCGGCCCCGAGGACAACGATGTCGTATGCCGCACCCGCCGCGTCCGAAGTCATCGCGCGTGCCGCTCGGCGAACGCGAGCAGCGTGGCGACGCCGAATCCGGTGCCGCCCTTGGGGGTTGCGCCATAGGCGCTGGCCTCGTTGAACGACGGGCCGGCGATGTCGAGGTGCGCCCACGGCACCGGGTCCTTGCCCTCCCGGGTGACGAACTCGCGCAGGAACAGCCCAGCGGTCAAGGCGCCACCCCACTGGTCGCCCTTGTGCTGCAGGTCGGCGGTCGTGGAGTCGAGCTTGCTGCGCAACTCCTCGGGCAGCGGCAACGGCCACATCGCCTCCCCGCTCGTCAGGGCCGCCGACAAGACCGCGTCGTTGACGTGTTCGTCGTTGCTCATCACCCCGGCGACCCGCACCCCGAGCGCGATCATGCAGGCGCCGGTCAGCGTGGCGATGTCGAGGATCGCGTCGGGGTCGGATTCGGCGGCCAGCGCCAGCCCGTCGCCCAGGACCATCCGGCCCTCGGCGTCGGTGTCGATGATCTCGACGGTCTTGCCGTTGCGCATCGTCACGACATCGCTCGGGCGCTGGGCGGTGCCGCTCGGCATGTTCTCGGCCAGGCAGAGGTATCCGCTGACCCCGACCGGCAGCTTCAGCTGGGCCGCGGCGATGACGGCGGCGATCACGGCCGCGGCGCCGGCCATGTCGGACTTCATCGCCAGCATCCCGGCGGGTGGTTTAATGCACAGCCCGCCGCTGTCGAAGGTGATGCCCTTGCCCACGAACGCGACCCGACCCGCTGGGTGGCGCGGCCGGTAATGCACCTCCATGATGCGCGGCGGCCGCTGCGAGCCCTGGCCCACGCCGACGATCCCGCCGCACCCCATCGCCGCGAGCGCTTGCTCGTCGTGGACGGTGACGTCGAGTTTGACCTTGGCCGACTTGATCCGCTCCAGAACGTTTTCGACGAAGCTCTTCGGGTAGAGCGCGTTGGGCGGGGTGTTGACCAGATCCCGCGCGTATGCCGTGGCCTCGGCCAGGACCTCGGCGCGGGCGAGGGCGGCCTTGGCGTCCTTGTCCTTGGCGTTGGGCGCGTGGATGAGGATCGCCTTGGCTTGGCGCCCGTTGTGCGTCTGCTCGGGGGCGCTCTTGTGCGCCGTGAAGGAGTAGGACCCGAGGTGGGCGCCGGTGGCGGCGGCGGTCAGCCAGTCCGCGTCCCCAACGGGAACGGAGAGGACGACGGTGTCCGCCTTGCCGATCTTGCGCAGCGCCGCGCCGACGCCGGCGTGCGTGCTGGTTGGGGTCGGCTCGGTGCTGGTCCCGGTGGCGGGGGACAGGCCGGCGAGCACGGTCTTGCGGGCGGCCAGCCCGGGAACCAGCGCCAGGGCGTGGACGTCGTCGACCTTTCCGGTGGCGCCGAGCGCCGGGAGCGCGGCGGCGAGCCAATCGGCCGCCTCGGCCGGCAGGTCGTGTCCGTCGACGAGCGCCGCCCCGTCACCGTCGGCTTTGGTGCCCACGACGATCGCGTCGGCGTCGAGAGTGGCCAGGGGTTTGTCGGTGAGGGCGAAGAGCGTCACCGGGGCAGGTTATCCCGCACCCGGCACGCGGCGCCGTAAGGCGGTACCGTCCGTTCATGAGCAATGACGCCGACCTGCTGACCTCCCCGCTGCATGACCGCCACGTCGCCCTCGGAGCCAAGATGGCCGACTTCGGTGGCTGGCTGATGCCGATCGAATACCCCGGCGGCGGGGTGGTCGCCGAGCACACCGCGGTGCGCGAGCGGGTCGGGATCTTCGACGTCTCCCACCTCGGCAAGGCGCGGGTCAGCGGGCCGGGCGCTGCGGCATACGTCAATGCGTGTTTCACTAACGACCTCGGCCGGATCGAGGCCGGCAAGGCGCAGTACACGATGTGCTGCGACGAGAACGGCGGCGTCGTCGACGACCTCATCCAATATCTGCGCAGCGACGAGGACGTCTTCCTCATCCCCAACGCGGCCAACACGGCGACGGTCTGCGAGCTGCTCCAGGCGAGTGCCCCGGAGGGGGTCAACGTCGAGAACCTGCATTCGGCATACGGGATCATCGCGGTGCAGGGGACCAAATCGGACGAGGTGCTCGACGGGCTCGGGCTGCCGACCGGGCACGACTACATGTCGTTCGCCGAGACCGAGTGGGACGGGCTGCCGGTGATCGTCTGCCGGACGGGATACACGGGGGAGCGCGGCTATGAGTTGGTCCCGATGTGGGCGAACTCCGGTGCCCTGTGGGACGCGCTCGCCGCGGCAATCGCCGATTTTGGCGGTATGCCGTGTGGTCTCGGCGCCCGCGACACCTTGCGCACCGAGATGGGATATCCGTTGCACGGCAACGACCTGTCGCGTGAGATCACCCCGGTGATGGCCGGATCGGCGTGGGCGGTTGGCTGGGACAAGCCGGCGTTCTGGGGCAAGGAGGCGCTCGCCGCGCAGCGCGCCGCCAAGACCTCCCGGCTGATGCGCGGGCTGCTGGTCACCGGCCGAGGCATCCCGCGTGCCGGGTGTGCGGTGCTCGACGCCGAGGGGACGGCTGTCGGTCAGGTGACCTCCGGGACGTTCTCGCCCACGCTCAAGCAGGGCATCGCGCTGGCGCAAATGGACCGGTCGGTGGCGATGGGCTCCGAGGTGTCGATCGACGTCCGCGGCCGCGGGGTTGCTGCTCAGGTCACCAAGCCGCCGTTCGTGGAGGTGCAAGTCCGCGAGGGTTGAGGGTGGGGCCTGAGGTCCGGGACCCTGCGCGCGTGGTAATAGCCGACGACGCGGACACTCAAACGATCAAAGCCGGTGGATTCACCGCAATTGAACGCTCAAATCAATGGTCGTGACACCCATTGATCGTTTGAGTGTCCGGCCCGAGAGTGCACTCGGCCACGTGGCCTGCGGGTCTCGCCCCCCGGCACAGGGTGGTCGCGCTGGCCAAGAGGGGCCGCGCGTCCCGAGCCTAACCAACGCCAGCCACTACCCTGCCGGGATGAGGGACGGGGAGCGCGCGGGCCAGGACGCCGAGGCCCGCGACGTGACAGGCCGTGACACGACGGGCAGTGGCACGAAGGACAGTGACACGAAGGACAGTGACACCGAAGCCCACGACATCAAGGTGACTTACGAGGAGGAGGTGGTCGACCTGCCCGACGACCTCGCGGTGAAGTGGGACTCCTGGCGCGTCACCGAGGGGCCGGTGGTCGACTATTACGCCAAGGGGCCATGCCCCGGATGCGGGGCCGACGCCCAGGGGGTCGGCAAGGACCGATTGGCGCCGATCGAGCGGCAGGGCAATCCGGCGCTCGTGCCGGAGAAGGCCGCCCGCAAGAGCGCCATCGAGGTGGCCGTCAGCTGCCGGTGCGGCTACGCACACGGACAGGACGGGGCGACCGGCTGCGGCCGGCGCTGGTCGGTGCTCGTGGACCGGACCAATTGAGATGGCCGTGAAACCCGCGCCGCGGGCATCGTGGGATGACCACCAGGCCAACGATCAGCTCGACCAGAACGAAGCCGCCCAGCTCGAGACCGTCCGGGCCCGCGCGAAGAACTGGCTCGGGATCCTCAGCGCCCTCACCGGCCTGTTGGCGACCGCGCTCGTGCTCAACGGCCCGGACAAGGTCAGCGATCTCGGGACGGGTGGCGCGGCCGCGGTCGCGCTTCTCCTCGGGTTTGGCGGCCTCCTGCTCGCCGGGGGGACCTACTTTGCCTACCGCGCGGCATACGGCAGCGACAAAGCGCTCGAGGCGGTCAACCGGCAGCCGCTCTCGGGATTGGCCACCCGCGTCCGGGCAGCGGGTGCCGCGGCTGCCGATCGCGCGTTCAAGGACCTGCGGACCGCGCTGGCGGCGACCTTCCTGGGGTTAGTGTTCATCGCTTGTGGGACGATCGCCACCTGGTTCGTCGCCGCCCCCGCCGAGCCCGAGGCTCCGGCGAGCACGTGTATTTCGTTCTCGGGCAAGGTCGTTGCCGAGATCGACGCGGGCTCGGTCGCCGTCTCGCGCCTGGCGCGCGGTGCCCGGGTCGCGCCGTGTCCGAAATGAGCCGTGTCCGAAATGACCGGTGAGCCTCGGCGCGCAGCCTAGCCGCGGTTGACGAATTCTGAATGTGTTCAGACAACTGAAGACATGGTCGCGATCACCCGGACCGTCCGGTCCTCCGAGCTGTCTCGCAATAGCCGGGAGGTCTTCGAGGCCGCTGACCAGGGACCGGTCCTGATCACGAGGCGCGATGGCGACACACTCGTCCTGACCAAAGCCAGCCAGGCCGAGCACGACCGCTTGGGCCTCGAGTTCGCGTCGGCCATTGTGGCGGCGTCCCTTGCCCCAGATGCTATTCCCTTTGTTGAGCGGCTGCGTGGGCCGTTTCCCGTGGCTGGCCCCCTGCTGCGGCCCGGAGAGCAGGAGGCTTATGCGCAGGAGGTCGTCGATGTGGCACGTGATGTGCCTCGGTCTCTCGATATGACCAGCTGCTCGCTACCGTGCACGCGTGGCGACACGGTGGTCGACGCGTGGGATTTCCTCACTCATCGCCCTGAGGAAACGACGCCCACAAACTACCGGCTGAAGGGTGATCTCGCCACCGTGACCCACGCAAACAAGATCCACGCCCGCTGGCAACACAAACTCAGCGGGGGAGCCCGGATGTGGTTCTATGTCGACGGACAGACCGTGCACCTCATCGACGTGCACACGCGGCATCCCAACGCAACGAAGTGAATGCTCGCGCCCCGCTCGACGGAGAACGACCCGGTTGCGCTGTGGAGGTTCGGTGTCCAGGTTCGGTGTCGTCAGCGCGGCACCCACAACTGCCACAACCCCGGGGGCGCCGATCAGGCCTGCGGTTCGAGCGACATTGGGCCATAGACGACAGTGTCGTGGTCGAGCAGCGTCACCGCGCTGACCCCGGCGTCGGCCAATTCCTCCCACGACTCGCCGAGCCAGGCTTCGGCGTCGGCCTGCGTCGGGAAGGCCGGCTCGGGGGCGCCGGCCACCGGCTCCTGGTCGGGGCCAAGACATCGCCAGCGATATTCGGACATCGAGCGGGCCTCCCTGTGTCTTCGCGTGCCTAAGTGAGGCTACCGGGCTGGAGGGTCGACCCTGCGGCTGTCGGCGCCGGTGGCCAGCGCCGGTCGCCAGCGCCCTGAGCGGGATGGCCGGACATTCAAACGATCAATGGGCCGCGAGCAGGCTGGCTTGCACGTTCCAACGGGGCTCCGGCGGGCTCATTGATCGTTTGAATGTCCGCCTGTCGCAGTCCGAGGGCTCACCCCACCCCGGTCAACGGCGCTACCGATCGAGAACGGCGGTGCGCACTACCAGTTACTGCGGATATTGGCCCCGGGCGACCTGCGGCCGGGGCATCCGGGTGGGGCGCATCTGCATCATCCGCATCGCGGCATACGAGGCCAGGCCCTTGAGGTTGGTGTCGGCGCCGAACTTGGCGCGCAGCTTACGTTTGATCCCGCGCCAGGCAAAGAAGCCATCGACGATCGACATGATCACCAGCACATAGATCGCCAAGAATGCGTATGCCGCCCATGTCGCCCGGATGAACTGCAGCACCAGCACGAGCACCATGAACGGAAGTAGGAACTCGGCCAGCCCCCACCGGGCGTCGATGCTGTCACGCACGAAGCGGCGCAGCGGCCCCTTGTCGCGCGGCGGCAGGTAGCGGTCGTCGCCGGTGGCCATCGCCTGGCGCATCCGCATGTTTGCTTCGGTCCGCTTGGCCCGGTCGGCCGCCTTGGCGGCCTTGCGGTCGGTGACGACGAGCGGCCGCTTGCGCGCGGCCTCCTGGTCGCGGCGCTTGGGCGTGGGCCGGTTCTTCGCGCCCTCGCGCGGGACATGGACAGGGGTGTCCTGGGTGGTGGGCTCCGCTGCCTTGGCCTTGCGTCCGAACACGGGGAAAGGATACGTCGCTAGAGTCGTTCGGGTGAGCACGCCTGGAGTCCCCGACGCCGAAGCCCTACGCACCCGCGTCCGCGAACTGCTCCCCGGGGTGCGCGCCGACTTGGAGGCGCTCACCCGCATCCCGAGCGTTTCCCTGGATGCCTTCGACCAAGCCAACGTCGAGGCCAGCGCCCAGGCGATCGCGGACCTCTTCGCCGCCGAGGGCTTCGCCGTCGAAATCGTCCGCGAGGGCGGGCGGCCCGCGGTCATCGCCCGCCGCGAGGGCCCACCCGGCGCGCCGACCGTGCTGCTCTATGCCCACCATGACGTCCAGCCCCCCGGCGCCGAATCCGACTGGGACAGCCCGCCGTTCGAGCCGACCGAGCGCGACGGCCGCCTCTATGGCCGCGGCGCCGCCGACGACAAGGCCGGCATCATGGCCCACCTCGCGGCGATCCGGGCCCATGGCGACGCGCTGCCGGTCACGGTCGTCGTCTTCGTCGAGGGCGAGGAGGAGATCGGCTCCGAATCCCTACCCGCGACCCTCGCCGCACACGGCGACAAGCTGGCCGCCGACGCCATCGTGCTGGCCGACTCCACCAACTGGGCAATCGGCGAGCCCGCCCTGACCACGACCCTGCGCGGCCTGATCCGGGTCGTCGTCACGGTCAGCACGCTCGCCCACGGCATCCACTCCGGCATGTTCGGCGGCCCGGTTCCCGACGCGATCACCGCGCTGATCCGGCTGCTCGCCACGCTGCACGCCGACGACGGCGAGGTCGCCATCGCCGGCCTGCGCTCGGGCACCGCCGCCGAGCTTCCGTATGACGAAGCTCGCCTGCGCGCCGAATCCGGCCTGCTCGACGGGGTCGCCACGATCGGTCGCGGCCCGCTGCTTGATCGCCTGTGGACCAAGCCGTCGGCCACGACGATCGGCATCGACGCCCCGAGCGTCGACACCTCCGCCAACACCCTGGTGCCGTCCGCCCGAGCCAAGGTCTCGATCCGGCTGGCGCCGGACGAGGACCCGCTCGCGGCATACGGGCTGGTCAAGGCGCATCTGGAGGGGAACGCCCCCTGGGGCGCGCACGTCGAGGTGCACCTGGACGACCAGGGCGCCGGGTTCGCCGCGCACGCCGACGGCCCGTTGTATGACGCCGCTCGCGCCGCCTTCGCCGACGCCTGGGGCCACCCGCCGGTCGACATCGGGGTCGGCGGGTCGATCCCCTTCGTCGCCGCCTTCGCCGAGCGCTTCCCCGACGCCGCGCTGCTGATCACCGGCGTCGAGGACCCGGACACTCGCGCTCACGGAGCCAACGAATCACTGCATCTGGGCGAGTTCGAGCGCGTCTGCCTGGCCGAGGCCGTGCTGCTGCGTCGGCTGGCCGGGGCGTCGCGTGTCGGCGACACCGGGCCCGGGATGGCCGACGTCGGCTCTGGCCAACCAGATCCGGATGCCTAGCCAAGGCCTGTGGGCGAACGAGGTCGCGATCTTGGATGCCGCCACGGCACTTGCCGGCCGGCTCGGCTGGTCTGACGACCACACGGTCGCCGCCGCGGCCATCGACCTGCAGGGCCGCGTGCACACCGGCGTCAACGTCTATCACTTCACTGGCGGACCGTGCGCCGAGCTGGTCGTGCTCGGTGCCGCCGCGACCGCGGGAGCCGGCCCATTGGCCGAGATCGTCGCCGTCGGGGACGGCGGGCGGGGAATCCTCGCGCCGTGCGGCCGCTGCCGGCAGGTGCTGCTCGACCAGCACCCCGACATCCTCGTGCTGATGCCGGGGGAGGAGCCGGCGCCGGTCGGCATCGCACAACTGCTCCCCGACGGCTACCGGCAGCCCGACACCCAACCCGTCGGGCGGTTCGTCCGCTTCCGCGACGACTACCACGATCCGATCCTCACCGAGCGCAAGACGGTGACGATCCGCCACGACGACCCGGTGCCCCTCGGCCCGGTGACCTTTGTCTTCGAACGCCCCGACCGGGTGGGCTACCGGCTGCTCCAAGCGAACGTCGACGCCGTCGAGCCGCGGCGCCTGGACGCCCTCACCGACGCGGATGTCCGCGGCGAGAACGCGAACTCGCTCGCGGAGGTGTTGGCCGGCGTACGACAGCACTATCCGGGCCTCGCACCGGACGCGATCGTCGACGTGGTCCGCTTCCACGTCACGCACTGAGCCGTCACGCACTGACAAGCCACGCACGGACCCAGGGCGCGCACCCGGCGTCACGAGACCCGGCGCTCGGCCCGGGCCACCAGCAGCAGCCCGACCACGATCAACGCGATTCCCAGCCACCCGATCGCGCTGATCTGCTCGCGCAGGATGACGGTGGCAAGCACGGTGGCGACCACCGGCTCGGCCAGGGCGAGCGTCGTCGCCGCCGACGCGGCCAGACCGCGCAGGCCATACCCAAAAAGCAGATACGCCAACGCCATCGGGATCAACGCGAGATAGGCGAGGATCGCCAGCCCGCGCGGCTGCAGCAGCGGCCCCGGCCCGGCCATCAGGAACGCTGGGACGAGCACGACCGCCGTCACCGCGAACAGCGCGGCCATGACCGAGCGCGAGCGGTGGCCGCGACCGATCAGCCGGGCAGCCGCCCACGAATAGAGCGCATACCCGAAGCCCGAGGCGAGCGCGAGCACCACGCCCCCAACGGGATTCGGCCCGGGGGCCGAGGACGCGGACGCGCCGAGCAGGGCGATGCCGAGCACCGAGACCGCGGTCGCCACCGCCCACGCCGGTCCGATCGGCCGCTTGTCGATCACCAACTCCAGCAGCGCGGCAAATACCGGTCCCGACCCGAGCGCGAGGACATTGCCGATCGCGACGCCGACCAGGGCCATTCCCCAGTAGTAGAACCCGGCATACGCCCCAACGCCAAGCGCACCGACAAGCAGCAGCGGCCAGGTCGAGCGGTCGGTGAGCAGCCGCCCGACCGGCCGGGAGTCCAGCGCGAGCAGCGCCAGCCCGCCGAACCCGAACGTCGAGATCCCGACGAGCGCGTGGTTGCTCCCGGCTGGGGCATAATGCGCGATCGTGCCGGTCGTGCCCCACAGCACCGACGCGGCCAGGACCGCGCCGATGTGGGCGTGCCGACCGGCCGGGGTGGCCGGCATACGGCTCAGTCTTTGTGGGTCTCGCCCGGCAGGGCGAGCATCTGATCCAACGCCTTGCGCGCGTATGCCGCAACGCCCTCGTCCACGTGGATCGGGTTGACCACCCGCCCGTCGACGAGCGACTCCAGCGTCCACACCAGGTGCGGCAGGTCGATCCTGTTCATCGTCGAGCAGTAGCAGACGTTCTTCTCCAAGAACGCGATCCGCTGGCCCGGGAACTGGTTGGCGAGCCGGCGCACGAGGTTAAGCTCGGTGCCGACCACCCAGGAGGTGCCGTCGGGTGCGGCGGCGATCGTCTTGATGATCTTCTCGGTGGAGCCGACCTCGTCAGCCAGCTCGACGACCTCATAGCGGCACTCCGGGTGGACGATCACCTTGACGTCCGGGATCTCCCGGCGCGCCGCCTCGACCGCCTCGACGGTGAACCGGCCGTGCACCGAGCAGTGGCCACGCCACAGGATCATCCGGGCATCGCGCAGCTGCTGCTCGGTCAGGCCACCACCGGGCCGGTGCGGGTCGAAGACGACGCAGTCCGCCAGCGAGCCGCCGAGGTCGCGGACGTAGGTGTTGCGGCCAAGGTGCTGGTCGGGCAGGAAGAGGACCTTGCCGGTGCCCCCCTCCACCCGGCCGTCGCCGCGCTGCCCCAGCGCCCAGCTCAGCGCGGTCTTGGCGTTGGAGGAGGTGCAGATCGTCCCGTCGTGGCGGCCGGTGAAGCCCTTGATCGCCGCGGAGGAGTTCATATAGGTGACCGGCACGGTCAGCTCCGCAACCCCCGCGTCCGCCAGCACCTCCCAGGCGTCCTCGACCTGGCTGATCGCCGCCATGTCGGCCATCGAGCAGCCGGCGGCCAGGTCGGGCAGGATCACCGTCTGCTCGTCGCTGGTCAGGATGTCCGCCGACTCGGCCATGAAGTGCACACCACAAAAGATGATGTATGGCGCTTCCGGCCGCGCCGCGGCCTCCTTGGCCAGCTTGAAGCTGTCGCCGGTCACATCGGCGAACTCGATGACCTCGTCGCGCTGGTAGTGGTGGCCGAGGACGAACACCTTCTGGCCCAACGCCGCCTTTGCCGCCCGGGCTCGCTCGACCAGCCCCGGGTCCGACGCGGGCGGCATCTCGCCGGGGCATTCGACCCCGCGCTCGGTGTGCAGGTCGCGGCCGGCCCCGAGCACGAGCAGGGGCAGCGGCGCAGGCGTCGTCGTCATCCCTCGATCGTATGCGGCCGGTGGGGTCAGCACCCACTTCCTCCGTCGGCCCTTATCCCCTCAGCGGCCGACGCTATGCCTCGCCAGCACCAGCCGCGTTGCTGACCAGGCCCGCCAAGTCGAAAGGACCCAGTCGGCACGATTCTGGCCACCAAACGTACCGACACGCTCCTCTCGACCCCGGTGTGGCGATAACACCTGACCAGCCATGGGGCGCTCACCCCATTCCCCGTTCCTCGCGTCCGGATTAACGTTCGGAGTGGGGGCAACGCTGCCGCCCGTCCCAGGTGGGACAGCAGTCTGGAGGGGAGCAATGAACAGTCGCATCTTCGGTGCCGGGGTCGCCGTGGCCCTCGCCGTGGCGCCGCTCGCGACATCCGCCGCATCGGCAGTGCCGGCCACCCAGTTCCGGCAGATCGTCGCCGGCACCTACCACTCCTGCGGGGTCACCACGGCAGGCGCTGCGATGTGCTGGGGGCGCAACGATCTCGGGCAAGTCGGGGACGGCACGACGAACGAGCGGCATACGCCCGTCGTGGTGGCCGGGCTCAGCGCCGGGGTGCGCTCGATCTCGCCCGGGTCCTTCCACACCTGCGCGGTGCTCGACAACGGCAGCGTGAAGTGTTGGGGGCACAACGCGTATGGCGCACTCGGCGACGGCACCGAGCGCACCCGGCTGCGGCCGGTGCAGGTGCTCGGCCTCTTCAGCGGGGTTGCGACCGTGCGGGCCAGCTACTACTCCACCTGTGCGCTGACCAAAGCCGGGAAGGCGCTGTGCTGGGGCAACAACGAGCACGGGCAGCTCGGCGACGGCACGACGCATTCTCGACTGACTCCGGCACCGGTCGCCGGGCTGACGAGCGGGGTCGCCGCGATCTCGCTCGCCGACAGGCACGCGTGCGCGCTGCTGACCAGTGGGCTGGCCAAGTGCTGGGGGGACAACTACTACGGCCAGCTCGGCGACGGCACCGCCCGGAACTCCCGGACGACACCCGTCGCGGTCACGAGCGTGGGCGGTTCGGTTGCGGCAATCACCGCGGGCGGATGGTTCTATACCTGCGCCCGGACCTCCGCCGGTGCGGTCAAATGCTGGGGCAACAACGAGTTCGGCCAACTGGGCTTCGGGACGTGGGACGACGACGCGCACCCGGTGCCGACACCGGTCCCCGGTCTGGCCCGCGGTGTGAACGCGATCTCGGTCGGCACGGCGCACGGTTGCGCCCGCCTGACCGGTGGAGCGATGAAGTGCTGGGGACACGGCAACAGCGGCGAACTCGGCAATGGGACCACGCCCGACTACTCTACGGCGGTCCAGGTTTCCGGTATGGACAGCGGGGCCTCCTCCATCAGCGCCGGTGACTACGTCAGCTGCGCCCTACAGGCGGGCGTGGGCAAGTGCTGGGGGACAAACGATTACGGCGAGGTCGGCGACGGCACGACGATCACGCGAACCAGGCCGGCACTTGTCGGCTGAGCAAGCCGCGACCGCACACCAACGCAGACTCGGCCCCGAAGCGCCGGGCAACACGATTGGAGAATGATGAAAACTCGTCTTCTCCGGATGGGGGTCGCAGCGGCGGTCCTCGCGGCACCACTCGCCGTCGGCGCGGCGTCGGCGCAGCCGACTTCGCAGCGGCTGTTCCGCCAGATCGTTGCGGGCGCGGATCACGCCTGCGGAGTGACGTCCGGTGGGGCCGCGATGTGCTGGGGGCGCAACGAGTCCGGGCAACTAGGAGACGGGACCAGACGAGAGCGGCATACGCCCGTGCTCGTTGCCGGCCTGACTCATGGGGTTCGATCGGTGGCGCTGGGCGACTATCACACGTGCGCCGTGCTCGACGATGGCAGCGTCAAGTGCTGGGGGTACAACTTCGTCGGGTCGCTGGGCGACGGCACGCGCCGGACGACACTGCGGCCGGTGCAGGTGCTCGGGCTCTTCCAAGGGGTCGCTTCGATTCGAGCCAGCCAGGACTCCACCTGCGCGCTGACCACCGCCGGAAAGGCACTGTGTTGGGGGGGTAACGAATACGGACAACTCGGCGACGGCACCGGCCAGGAACGGCTGACTCCGACCCCGGTGGTCGGCCTCGGCCGCGCCGTGACCTCGATCACCCTCGGAAACGCTCACGCCTGCGGCCTGCTGGCGAGCGGCACAGCCAAGTGCTGGGGCCGTAGCTGGTATGGCCAGCTGGGTGACGGGACCTGGGGAGGGGGTTCTCACTACACGCCCGTGACGGTCACGGTCCTGAAGGAGCCGATCTCTGCGATCGCCGCGGGCGGTTACGACTACACCTGCGTGCTGACGACGGCCGGTGCGGTGAAGTGTTGGGGGAGCAACTGGTTTGGCCAATTGGGCTTCGGCGGCTGGGATGAGGACGCACACCCTCAGCCGACGACGGTGCCCGGCCTGTCCCGCGGAGTGAATGCGCTTTCCGCCGGCCTTGTCCACAGCTGCGCCCGCCTGACGAGCGGAGCGATGACGTGCTGGGGCTTTGGCCTTCATGGTGAGCTCGGCAATGGTGACGAGCCGAGGTATTCCGCCCCGGTGAGAGTTGTGGGAATGAGCCGCCAGGTGTCCTCCATGAGCGCCGGCGGATATCTGACCTGCGCACTTCAGGCCGGCGTGGGTAAATGCTGGCGTAACAACGACCGAGGCGAGGTCGGCGACGGCACGACCGTGCAGCGCAACCGGCCGGTTCTGGTCAAGTAGGGAGGACGTCATGCCAGGAACACCCATCCGCCTGCTCGCCAGCTGCGCCGGCGCCGGACTGGCCCTCGTCTCGGGGGTCCCGAGCGCCGAAGCGGCGCTGCCCACCTTCCGGGTGGTCGTCGTCGGCGGCGATCACACCTGCGGCATCACCACGGCCGGTGGGGTGCGGTGTTGGGGACGCAACGACACCGGCCAGATCGGGGACGGGACCCGGGAAGACCGGTACGTCTCCACCCCCGTCGCCGGCCTGTCCTCCGGCGTCGCCTCGGTGAGCGTCGGCGGCAGCCATACCTGCGCGGTCATGGCCGACGGTGGGGTGCGCTGCTGGGGCCGCAACAGCAAGGGTCAGCTCGGTGACGGCACAAGGATCAACCGGCTGGTGCCGACGGTCGTGCCGGGCTTGAGCGGCATCGCCGCCGTGCGCGCCGGCGGCGCCCACACCTGCGCGGTCACGACGGGCGGGCAGGCCCGGTGCTGGGGCGATAACGCGTATGGCCAGCTCGGGGACGGCACCACGACCTTGCGGTTGACGCCCGTTGCCGTTGCCGGGCTGGGTCCGGTGCGCCAGATCAGCCCGAGCCTCGACTCCCACACCTGCGCCGTGACCACGGCCGGGGGCGTGAAGTGCTGGGGGCTGAACTACTTCGGCCAGTTGGGCGACGGGACGACCACCGACCGCACCCGCCCGGTCGCCGTGAGCGGGATGGGCAGCGGGGTCTCGGTGGTGGGGGCGGGCGGCTACTTCAGCTGCGCCCGAACGCCCGCGGGAGCCGTCAGGTGCTGGGGCTACAACGCCAGCGGTCAGCTCGGCGACGGCACTCGGATCACCCGGCACCGCCCGGTCGCGGTGTCCGGCTACGCCACCGGCGGAGTCGCCGGCCTGGCCGTCGGCGAAGATCATGCCTGCGTCAAGACGACGGCCGGCTGGCCGATGATGTGCTGGGGCGCCAACGGCTCCTATCAGCTCGGCGACGGCACGCCCACCGACCACTCCCGTCCGCACGCCGTGGGCAACCTGCGCACCGGCGCCACCTCCGTGACCGCCGGTCGCTACACCAGCTGCGCCATCACCCCGGGCAATGTGGCCAAGTGCTGGGGCGAGGGCACCTACGGCAAGGTCGGTCATGGCGACGAGGACTACCCCGGCGTCCCCACGTACTACGGGTACCCGGTGACCGTGCGCTAGCCGGGAGCCGTGGAACCTCTGCTAGCAGCAGTTGGCCGACCTCCGCATACCCTGCAACCTATGGGGGAGCCTGGGACCTTTGCTAGCAGACGTTCCTCGCTCCCCGGCCGGGCCCGCGGCTAGCCTGACCGGATGCACGTGGTCATTGCGCCGGACAGCTACGCCGGGACGCTGACCGCCACCCAGGCGGCGGGGGCGATGGCAGCCGGCTGGGCGCACGCGGCGCCGCACTGCGTGCTGACCCAGGTCCCGCTCTCCGACGGCGGGCCGGGCTTCCTCGGCGTCCTCGAGCGCGGCCTGGACGGACAGATGCTTGCCACCACGGTCCGCGACCCGCTCGGCCGCGAGGTTCCGGCAGGGGTGCTGGTGATCGAGGAGGAGCGGGGGCGCACGGCATACGTCGAAGCGGCGCAAGCCGTCGGTCTGCACCTGCTCGGCGCCAGCGAGCGCGACCCGGTAGTGACGACCAGTTATGGCGTCGGGCAGCTGCTGCGGGCAGCCCGAGACGCCGGCGCCACCCGGATCGTCGTCGGTCTCGGTGGCGGCGCCACCAACGACGGGGGAGCGGGGATGCTCGCCGCGCTCGGTGCCGGCTCGCCGGACGACCTCGCCCGCGGAGGCGCAGCCCTGGCCGACCTCGGCCCGGGCGGCCTCGCCGGGCTGGACCGGGTGATCGCCGACTGGAACAACATCGAGCTGATCGCGGCAACCGATGCCGACACCCCGCTCCTCGGTATGCAGGGCACCAGCGCGGTCTTCGGCCCACAGCTCGGCGCCACCGCCCAGCAGGCGCAAGACCTCGACCGTGCCCTCGGCCATTTCGTCGACCGGCTCGCCGGTCATCTGCCCCGCCGGACCGACCTGGTCTCGGGCACGCCGGTGCGGCTGGACAAGCAGCCGGGCAGCGGGGCGGGCGGCGGGCTGGGCTACGGCCTGCTCGTCCTCGGTGCACAGCTGCGCCCCGGCGTCGACCTCGTCCTGGCGGCCCTCGACCTGGCCACCCTCGTCGCCGCCGCCGACCTCGTCGTCACCGCCACCGGCACCTTCGACTGGCAGAGCCTGCGCGGCAGCGTCGTCAGCGGGATCGCGCAGCTCGCCCAGGCGGCGGCCACCCCGGCCGTCGTCATCGCCGGAGTGGTCCTTGTCGGGCGCCGCGAGACGATGGCCGTCGGCCTGTCCGGCAGCTACGCCGTGGCCGAAACCCCGGCCCAGCAGGAAGCCGCCCACGCCGACCCGGTGGGCACGCTGACGGCGCGCGCCGAGCGCGTCGCCCGGACCTGGTCGCCGCCGCCGCGGTGAGTTGCGCGGGCGTCGCATCCGGCGCCGTCGCGCGGAACCGCGTATCGTGGGGGCACTGCGGGAACACCACGCGCACCGGCTGGCGTTGACCGCCATGACGAGCCTGGTGCCGCCCCACGAGAGAGTTAGGACCTCATACATGACCGTTCAGGATCAGACGAACGTCGCCCAGACTGCCACCCACGGCGTGCTGCTGACCGATGTCGCCGCCGCCAAGGTCAAGTCCCTCCTGGAGCAGGAGGGCCGCGACGACCTGCGCCTGCGCGTCGGTGTCCAGCCGGGCGGGTGCTCCGGCTTGATTTACCAGCTCTACTTCGACGAGCGTACGCTCGACGGTGACCTGGTGCGCGACTTCGAGGGCGTCGAGGTCGTCGTGGACCGGATGAGCGCCCCCTACCTCGACGGCGCCACGATCGACTTCGCCGACACCATCGAGAAGCAGGGCTTCACCATCGACAACCCCAACGCGGGCAGCTCCTGCGCGTGCGGCGACAGCTTCAGCTGAGCCGCGCCAGACTCAGCCTCACCCAGCGGCCGGCCCGGCCTCGACCGGGCCGGCCGCGCCGTTGCCCGCGGGAACCGTCCGCCAGGCTCACCCGTCCATCTCGTATGCCGCCGCCGCGCCGCTCGATCGCCGCTCTCCTTGTGACCTTGGTCACCACGGCGGTAGTGGGCTGCGGCGCGCCCTGCGGGAGTTCGTCGAGCAGCTGCTCACCCTGCAGACCACCGGCACGGCATACGACGCCCCGAGCATCGCCGTCTACCGCATCGGCAACCCGTGGGTGCCTGCCCCATCGTCGAGCACTCCCGCCGGCACCCGCGCTCCGCAGTGGCCGCTCCAGACCCGGCCGGCGCCTTTGCCGCTGACCAGGACCAGACCTGCCTGGTCATCTCCGGCGCCGACGCCGTCCGCCTGCGCACGACGCTCGTGGGCGTCGACGCCGCCGCAACCTGGCGCATCCCCGGCGAGCCGAACCCCGTCACCTTGCTGTTCCGGCCCCTCGTGCCCGGCGACCCGGGCTGCTCGCGCACGCGGCGCTGAGCGGCAAGGCACAATGCCCCCGTGCAGATCCTCGTCACCGGTTCGATCGCCACCGACCACCTGATGACCTTCGAGGGCCGCTTCGCCGACTCGCTGGTCGTCGAGCAGCTCGACAAGATCTCGCTGTCCTTCCTCGCCCACGACCTGGAGATCCGCCGCGGCGGGATCGCCGCCAATATCGCCTTCGGGATGGCCAACCTCGGCATGCGGCCGATCCTCGTCGGCGCGGTGGGGGAGGACTTCGTCAGCTACCGCAGCTGGCTGGAGCGGCACGGCGTCGACTGCGAGTCGATCCACGTCTCGGGCACCAAGCACACCGCGCGCTTCGTCTGCACCACTGACTCCGACATGGCCCAGATCGCGACCTTCTATTCCGGGGCGATGAGCGAGGCCCGCCAGATCGAGCTCGGCCCGATCGCCCGGCGGGTGGGGGCCGCCGACTACGTGCTGATCGGGGCCAACGACCCGCAGGCGATGCTGCGGCATACCCGCGAATGCCGCGCCCGGCGCATCCCGTTCATCGCCGACCCCTCGCAGCAACTCGCGTTCAGCGACGGACCGGAGATCAAGGAACTCATCGACGGAGCCGCCTACCTGATCACCAACGAATACGAAGCCCGCCTGACCGAGCAGAAGACCGGCTGGACCCAGGCCGATATCGCCGAGCGGGTGACTCACCGGGTCACCACCCACGGCAAGGACGGGGTGACGATCGAGTCTCCGGGGCAGGAGCCGATCCATGTCGGCGTCGCCCAGGTCGCCCGCCTGGCCGACCCGACGGGAGTTGGGGATGCCTTCCGCGCCGGCTTCCTCGCCGGCCTGGGCGCCGGCTTCGGCCATCGCCGGTGCGCCGAGATGGGGTCGGTGCTGGCAGCACACGTCATCGAGACCGTCGGCACGCAGGAATACGAGCTGAGCAAGCGCGGCTTCCTGCGTCGGCTGGCCGAGGCCTATGGCGAGGAGTCGGCCACCGAGATCGCGCCGCACCTGCACTGCCCGCGCCCGTGAGCAATCTCGCCGGCCCACGCCGCTGAGCACCGATCACGTCCGTATGCCGCCGCCCGCGCCTCCCGTCGAGCCCCCGCCGAGTGGCTGGGACCTGGGCGCGGCGCTGGCCCGGGCCGGTCGCGACGACGTCATCGCGCTCGGGGCCGACCTGGAGCCGGGAACGCTCCTGCGGGCCTACCGCCAGGGCATCTTCCCGATGGGCCTGGACGGGATCCCCGCGATGGGCTGGTGGTCGCCGGTCCACCGCGGCGTCCTCGAGTCCGGCGCGCTGCACGTCAGCCGGTCGCTGCGGCGCTCGTGCCGCCACTACCGGGTCACCGTCGACCGCGCCTTCGCCGAGGTCGTCGCCGGCTGCGCGACCACCCGCACCACGGGGAACTGGATCACCCGGCCGATCGCCGCGGCATACGAACAATTGCACCGGCTGGGGTGGGCACACAGCATCGAGGTGTGGGACGCGCGTGGCGCGCTCGCCGGCGGCCTGTATGGCGTTGCCCTCGGCGGGCTGTTCGCCGGGGAGTCGATGTTTCACACCGGCACCGACGCCTCCAAGGTGGCGCTCGCCGGGCTGGTCGACGTCCTCGCCGCCGGCGGCCGCACCCACCTGCTCGACGTCCAGTGGCGCACCGAGCACCTGGCGAGCCTCGGGATCAGCGAGATCCCGCGGGCCGACTACCTCGCCCGGCTGCCGACGCTGCTCGCGCTGGCGGACGCCGATTGGGCGGGCGCATTCGCCGCCGGCTCGTGGGCAGCAACGACACCCCCATGGGCGACGTGACCGCCGGGGCAGGAGCGAACCGGACGGGGGCGAGCCCGGCGCCGGACGGGCTGATCTGGGCGTGGGCGTTGCCGCTGCTCGTGCGGGCGGTCACCTGCGGGGCGAGCGCGATCGTGGTGATGGTGTGGGCCCGGACCAGCGGGGCCAGCCAAACCCGCGACTGGTTGCAGCTGTGGGATGCCCGCTGGTATGCCCAGATTGCCGAGTCCGGTTATCCGGCCGGGATCCTGATCGCGCCCAACCGGGACCTGCTGGTCGGGACGGAGTTCGCCTTCTTCCCGCTCTTCCCCGCCGGAGCCGGGCTGCTCGCCCGGATCAGCGGCCTGACGCCCGCGTGGGCGTGCCTGCTGCTCGCCCTGGCCGCGAGCCTGCTGCTGGGACCGGTGACCTTCCGCGCCGCCCGCGGGGAGGGCGCTGGCCGGGCCGGCGCCCTGCTCGCCGTCGCGCTGCTCGGTGCGCTCCCAATGTCGGTCATCTTCATCGCCGGGTATGCCGAGGCGCTCTTCCTGCTCTTGGCCTTCCTCGCGCTCGTCGCCGCCCAGCAGCGGCAGTGGGCCCCGGTGGCCGTCTTCCTGCTGCTCGCCTCGCTAACCCGGCCGGCGGGCCTGGTCACCGCCGCCGGCGTCGGCGCCTACGGGCTGATCCACTGGCGCCGGCGCCGGGGTGCCCCGGGCGAGGCGGCCGCGATCGGTGCGGCGGCCCTGGTGGGTGCGCTCGGCATACCTGCGGTTTGGCAGTTTGTCGAGTGGCGCAGCGGCGTCGAGCGCGGGTGGTTTGTGGTGCAGGAGGCCGGGTGGGGGACGACCTTCGACCGGGGCCGCTCGACGTGGACCTTCGTCAAGCGCCTGGTCGTCGTCCGCGACCTGCCGCCGGTGTTGGCCGCGACCGTGGCCGCGCTGCTGCTGCTGGTGCTGCTGCTGACGGTGGCGCTGGTGGCCTCCTCGGCCGGGCGCCCCTTTGTTCCCTGGCTGCTGCTCGGCTGGATCTCGGTCATCGGGGCGTCGAACTTCTGGTACAGCCGTCCCCGCCTGCTGCTGGTCGACGCCGTGCTCGTCATCCCGGTCGCCGTAGTGCTGGCCGGGCGGGCCCGCTCACGGCTGGTTGTCATCGGAGGCGGCGCGCTCGTCGTGGCCAGCCTCCTCTTCGGCGCCTATCTGACCCTGACCTGGCCGTATGCCATCTGAACCCGCGCCGAGGACGACCTCGTAAGCCACGGCTCCACCGTCTCGCGGCGTTTCCGACCTCAGGGTATGCCCGCGCATCCGGCACCAGGCCGCCAGGTCGGGCCGAGTGGCGGGGTCGCTGGACAGGAGCACGAGCACCGTGCCCGGCCCGCCGCCACGTGCCGCGGCGGCGATCCGGATGATCGGCAGCGGGCAGCGCGCGCCCCGGGCGTCGACGTGGACCGGTTCGCTCACAGCTGATCGGCCCCCAGCCGGCGGCGGACGCCGGCGATGACCCGGGGGAGGGCCTCGATGAGCAACTCGACCGCTCGGCCTCGTTCCGGGGCGACCGCCTCCCACGGAAGGGTCACCCGCACATTGCCATGGGTGAGGACGCCGATGGCCGCCAGGACATGGCTCGGTTCGAGGGTCGAGGCGGTGCACGCCGACCCGGAGGCCACCGCCAGCCCGAGCCGGTCGAACTCGGTGACGATCGCCTCGCCGTCGACATAGAGGGCGCTGAAGGTGACCACGTGCGGCAGCCGGTTGTCGGGGTCGCCGACGACCTCGACGTCACGGACCGCGCCGGCCGCGGCGCGGATCCGGTCGGTCAGCTGACGGGCACCGGCCGCGTCGGCGTCCGCCACGGCGCCGGCCTGCTGCCACGCCTCGGCGGCCGCGAGCGCGAGCGGCACCCACACCGGCGAGTCTGCTCGCCCGAACTCGGCTTCGCGCGGTGGGCCGCTGCGCCCGAACCGGGTCCGCTCCGGGACCACGAGGATCCCCACCGGTGGGCCGCCGACGGTCGCGGCGTCCGCCGCCATCACGTCGTATGCCGTGGGCAGCGCCACCCGTCCCGCGCTCGCCGTCGCGTCGACGAGCAGGGGGACGCCAGCAGCGCGGCAGGCGGCGTGGGCCTGCTCCAGGGGCTGGCTGGTGGCCACTTCGCCGTTGGCGTGCTGGAGGGCGGCTACCGCCGTCCCTGGCTCCTCCACCGCGGCCGCCCAGGCATCGAGGTCGACCCGGCCGAGGCGGTCCACGGCGACCTCGGCGAGCAGCCTGGGGTCGGCGGCCTGCGCGGCGGCATACCGGCCCGGGAATCAAGATCGCGGAGTGCTCGACCGCGCTGGCGACCAGCCGGGAGCCGGTGCGCCGCCGCGGCCAGGCCAGGCCGTCCAGACCGGCGGCGATGGCGGCTCCGGCTCCGCCCGCGTGGAAGGTGACCTCACCGGGGCGGACGCCAAGGTGCCCGGCGAGCACCGCGCGGGCGTTATCGAGCAGCGCGCGAGCCTGACGCGCCCGCCGGTGCAGCCGCCTCGGATCGGCCCAGCCGGCGTCGACGGCGGCGAGCAGCGTGTCCGCGCGCCACCGGGTGCATCGGGCCCGGCGCCGCGTCCAGGCTCGGCGCGCGGCAATGACGATTGCGGCACGGAAGGTCACGTTACGGGACCCCTTGCTGCGCGGCGGGAAGGTCCTACGGTACCTTTTGTCCCAGCTCGATCCGTCCTGCACGGGCGGCCGGAAGCGTGTGAGGTTTCCATCTAGGTCAAAGAGGTGCGCGTTGCGTCTGCCACACTCCGGAACGGCCCGTCGGGGCCGCCGACGGCTCGGGATCGGGCTGACCGCCACGGCGGTCATGCTGAGCCTGGCCGGATGCGGGAAGTTCGGGGCCCAGGGCAAGCTGTCCAACGGCTACCTGCCCGAGGGGGCGACCGAGGGCGCCGACCGGGTCCGGTCGCTGTGGCTCGGTTCCTGGATCGCGGCGCTTGACCGTCGGCGTTCTCGTGTGGGGGCTGACGCTGTGGTGCGTTGTCGCCTACAAGCGCAAGAAGGACGACCCGCCACTGCCGATCCAGCTCAAGTACAACGTGCCGATCGAGATCCTCTACACGATCGTGCCGATCTTCATGATCGGAGTGCTGTTCTACTACACCGACCGGGACGAGCGTGCCCTGACCGACGTCAAGCAGACGCCCGGACGTCGTCATCAATGTCGTCGGCAAGCAGTGGAGCTGGGACTTCAACTACGTCACCGGCAACGCCCACGAGTCGGGCACCCAGGCCCAGCTGACCGGCAAACCCGGGGTCGAGGAAACGCTGCCCGACGCTCTACATCCCGGTCAACAAGCGGGTCGAGTTCCAGCTCACCGCCAATGACGTCATCCACTCCTTCTGGGTTCCGGTCTTCTTGCAGAAGCTCGACATGATTCCCGGACGGGTCAACAGCTTCCAGGTGGTGCCGACCCGGACCGGCACCTTCGCCGGCAAGTGCGCCGAGTTGTGCGGCGCCTACCACTCGCGGATGCTGTTCAACCTCAAGGTCGTCACCCAAGCGGAGTACGACCAGCACATTGCCGACCTGAAGGCCCAAGGCAACGAAGGCCTGCTGCCGCCATCGGTCCTGCGGACCCCGATCATCTCGCAGGACAAAGACAAAGTGACCACGGAGGGCAACTGACATGGCCAGCGTCACCTCGGACTCCACGCTGCTGCGCACCGCCGAGCGGGTCGAGCACAAACGCCTCGCCCCCGGGTCGACCGTCGTCAAATGGATCACGACGACCGACCACAAGGTGATCGGCAACCTCTACTTCATCACCAGCTTCGTGTGGTTCCTCATCGGCGGGATTATGGCGCTGGTGATCCGGCTGGAATTGTTCTCGCCCGGCATCCAGATCGTCGATGACGAGGACCAGTACAACCAGCTGTTCACCATGCACGGCACGATCATGTTGCTGTTGTTCGCGACGCCCCTGTTCGCCGCGTTCGCCAACGCGTTGGTGCCGCTGCAGATCGGCTCACCCGATGTGGCCTTCCCGCGGCTGAATATGTTCGCCTACTGGCTCTACCTGTTCGGCGGGTTGATCGCCGCCTTCGGGTTCTTGACCCCGATGGGCGCGGCCGCATTCGGCTGGTTCGCCTATGCTCCGCTGTCCAACTCGGTCTTCAGCCCGAGCATCGGCGGTGACCTGTGGGTCTTCGGCCTCGCGCTCGGTGGTTTTGGAACCATCCTCGGTGCGGTCAACTTCATCACGACGATCATCTGCATGCGCGCGCCCGGCATGACGATGTTCCGGATGCCGCTGTTCACCTGGACGATCCTGATCACCTCGCTGCTGATCATCTTGATCTTCCCGCCGCTGGCCGCCGCCCTGTTCGCGCTCGGCGCCGACCGCCGCTTCGGGGCCGACATCTTCGCCCCCGAGAACGGCGGACCGATCCTGTGGCAGCACATCTTCTGGTTCTTCGGCCACCCCGAGGTCTATGTCATCGCGCTGCCGTTCTTCGGGATCATCTCCGAGGTGCTACCCGTCT
This sequence comes from Nostocoides sp., assembly GCF_037045025.1. GTDB lineage: Bacteria > Actinomycetota > Actinomycetes > Actinomycetales > Dermatophilaceae > Nostocoides_A. The sequence continues at coordinate 55,800 of NZ_JBAOHM010000007.1, forward strand.
TCTCCCGCAAGCCGCTCTTCGGCTACAAGACGTTGATCTTCGCCACGATCGCGATCGCCGCCCTGTCGGTCAGCGTGTGGGCCCACCACATGTATGTCACCGGGCAAATCCTGTTGCCCTTCTTCGCGATCATGACGATGGCGATCGCGGTGCCCACAGGGGTGAAATTCTTTAACTGGATCGGCACCATGTGGGGCGGGCATCTGGTGTTCAGCACACCGATGATCTGGGCGATCGGCTTCCTCGTCACCTTCTTGTTCGGTGGTTTGACTGGCGTTATCCTCGCCAGCCCCGCACTGGACTTCAGCCTGTCTGACTCCTACTTCGTCGTCGCGCACTTCCACTACGTCGTCTTCGGCACCGTCACCTTCGCGATGTTCGCCGGATATTACTTCTGGTGGCCGAAACTGACCGGCCGGATGCTCGATGAGACGCTCGGCAAGATCCACTTCGTCCTGCTGTTCGTTGGCTTCCACATGACCTTCCTGATCCAGCACTGGGTCGGTCTGGACGGGATGCCGCGCCGGTATGCCGACTACATGCCCGAGGACGGGTTCACGCTGGCCAATCAGGTCTCGACGATCGGCTCGTTCATCCTGGGCGCCTCGATGATCCCGTTCATGTACAACGTGTGGAAGACGTGGAAGACGGCGCCGATCGTTGACTCCGACGACCCGTGGGGCTATGGCGCGTCGCTGGAGTGGGCGACGTCATGCCCGCCGCCGCGGCACAACTTCGAGTCGATCCCGCGGATTCGCTCCGAGCGGCCGGCCTTCGACCTTCACCATCCCGAGGCCGCACCGGCCTCGCTGCGGCGGGCCAACGCCGCGGATGCTCGTCGCCTTGCCCGGAAGGCCAACAACTGATGAAATCGAGCGTGTTGGTGTTCGGATTGATCGCCGTTTTCGGGGCGGTCATGGCACCCATCTATGGCATCGCGACCGACTGGAAAGAGCCGGTCGGGCCGGTCGGCCTGTTCCTCGCCGCCGGCCTCGGCGTCATGGTCGCCTTTTACCTGTGGCTGACCAACAAGCGCCTCGGGTACCTGCCGGATGACAACCCCGAAGGCGAGATCGCCGAGGCCGAGGGCGACTACGGCGACTTCTCGCCGCACAGCTGGTGGCCGCTGTGGCTGGCGCTGTCGGCGGCGGTCACCTTCATGGGAGTCGCAGTCGGCTGGTGGATGGTCGCCGTCGGCGCCTTCTTCGGGGTCTTTGCGCTCATCGGGTGGACGTTCGAGTACTACAAGGGCCCACATCACGCCTGACCCGAGCGGCATCGGGTCCGTGAACGCCACGTGAACGCCAGCGAGCAGAGCGCGGACGGGTTTGGCCGCGAGCGCTTTGCCGCTGCCGACTTTGACGCGGCTGTGCAGGAGGCACTCGACGCCATGCCGATCGAATTGATGAACCAGTTGGACAATGTCGCCTTCTTCGTTGAGGACGAGCCCGAGGAGGACGACGACCCCGACCTGCTGGGGATCTACGTCGGCACCGCCTTGACCGACCGGGACTCCGGCTGGGAGATGGGCAGCCTGCCCGACCGGATCGTCCTCTTCCGGGGGCCGCTGATGCGCATGTGCACCTCCCGCGAGGAGTTGCTTGAGGAGATCCAGGTGACCGTGGTCCACGAGATCGCCCATCATTTCGGCATCGATGACGCCCGCCTCCACGAACTCGGCTGGGGATAGCCGATCCGAACACAGACCTCAGCGGATCCAGGCCTGCCGGGGCTCGCGGCGCCCGACCAACCAGGCTGCCAGGATGCCCGCCAGCGCCCCAAAGAGGTGGCCCTGCCACGAGGTTCCGGGGCGGCCGGGCAGCACCCCCCAGAGCATGCCGCCGTAGACGAGGAAGAGCGTGATACCAAGCGCGATCTGTCCGGTCCGGCGGGTGAAGAAGCCGACGCTGATCACATAGGTGAACCAGCCGAAGACTAGGCCGGAGGCACCGATATGGATGCTGCCGCCCCCGCCGGTCAGCCAGGTCCCGAGCCCGCCGAGCAGCCAAACGATGGCCGTCACGAGCAGCCACCGCTGCAGGCCGGTGCACAGGATGATGAAGCCCAGCACGAGTACGGGCAGCGAATTGGCGAGCAGATGCCCCCAACCGCCGTGCAACAGCGGCGCCCACAGAATCCCCACCAGCCCATCCTCGGTGCGCGGGCGGATCCCGAGGCCGTCCAGGCGGTTGCCGACCAGCGTGTCCACGAACTCGCTCAACCAGAGCACGGCCACGAAAGCCGTGCTGCCGATCGCCGCGGAGGCGATCACGCCGCGGGAGCGGGTGCCCTCACGAGGGGCGGCCACTCGGCGGTATGCGGAGGAGGACATGGCACGACGATAGCCGAGCTCTCTGGGAGATCCCTCAACGCGAACGGATCGGCATCCGAGCCCCGGACTCGGCTGCCGGCCCGAGCGGGCACAATCACCCCCATGACCTCCACTTCGCCCACCGGACGCGGACGAGGCTCCTTCTTGGGTCAGGGGGCGCGCTTCGTCGTCATCGGCGGCCTCGGCACCGCGCTGTATGTCGGGTTGTTCTGGGTGTTCGCGCTGGTGATGGGCACCCAGAGCGCCAACATCTCCTCGTGGGTGCTCGCGACGGTGCTCGGTAATCTGCTGCACCGGCGCTACACGTATGGCGTCCGGGGCGGCCACTTGCGCCGCACCGACAATGTCGTCACGTTCGCGACCGCGCTGGTCGAGTTGGCGGCCAGCGCCGCCCTCCTGGAGGCGTTCAGCGGCGCCGGGGCGCTGTCGCAGGGTGGCCTGGTTGTCCTTGGGACGGTCGTCGGAGGCGCCCTGCGCTTCGTGCTTAACCGGGTCTGGTTCGCCCGCTCCGCGCCGAACATGAACGTGGCTGCGGCCGTCGACGCCTCCTCCTGAGGCGCCGCCGGCGGCCGACAGCCTTCAGTGCGTGCCGGTCGACCTCAGTGCGTGCCCGGCCCGGGAACCTTCCCCCGCCTCAATGGCCTCGTGGGCGTGACCGTCGTGATGCGCGGCGGCCAGCTCCTCCGGGGTCACCGGGTCGACGTGCTGGCCGAAGTAGAACCGCGACAACCGGGCCCGGCGCTTGGACGAGCGGCCACTGCGATCGGCCACACCGTGCGCATCGACGCCCGAGCCGAGTTCGAGCGGGACTTGCCGCTCCTGCTGCACCAACGGCCACCGGGTGTAGTCGTCAAGCGGCTCGTGGAGCTCGAAGAACTTGCCGTCGGCGGTGCGAACGACTCGCCCGGTCTCGCGGCCGTGCAGCACGAGGTTGCGGTCGGCGCGTTGCAGGCTCAGGCACATTCTGCGAGTCACCCAGAACGCGATGATCGGCAAGATGAAGACGCCGGCGCGGAAGAAGTAGGTGATGTCGTTGATCGACATATGCAGTTTGATCGCCATGATGTCGTTGCCGGCGGCAAACAACAGGGCGCCATAGAAGGTGAGGGCCGCGACTCCGAGCGCGGTGCGGGTCGGCTGGTTGCGGGGACGGTCCAACAGGTGATGCTCCCGCTTGTCGCCGGTGACCCAGGCCTCGATGAACGGATAGATCGCCATGATCCCGTACATCACCGGGATCAGCATCAGCGCCCCGATGGAGACGTTGAAGCTGAACGTGAACCCGAACGCCTCAAACTCCAGCCACCCGGGCAACAGCCGCAAGGCGCCGTCGGCGAAGCCCATATACCAGTCGGGCTGGGAGCCGGCGGTCACTGCTGACGGATCGTAGGGGCCATAGACCCAGATGGCGTTGATCTGGACCAGGGCCGACAACAAGGCGGTGAAGCCGAAGACGATGAAGAAGAACCCGCCGGCCTTGGCGGCATACACCGGCATGACCGGGAACCCGACGACATTGTCGTTGGTGCGCCCGGGACCGGGGTATTGGGTGTGCTTCTGCACCGCGACCATGACGATGTGGGCGGTGAACAGCCCGATCAATAGGGCTGGCAGGAGCAGGACGTGCAGGCCATAGAGCCGGGGGATAATCGCCTCGCCGGGGAAGTCACCGCCGAAGAAAATGTAGGCAAGATACGAGCCGATAACGGGGGCCGACAGCATGAAGCCCTGGGCAGCGCGGATGCCGGTTCCGGACAGCAGGTCGTCGGGGAGCGAGTAGCCCATGAAGCCCTCTAGGAGGGCGAGCAAGGACAAGATGCAGCCGATGATCCAGTTCATTTCGCGCGGCTTGCGGAAGGCGCCGGTGAAGAAGACGCGCAGCATGTGCGCGGACAATGCGACGATGAACATCAACGCGGCCCAGTGGTGCATCTGCCGGATGAGCAGACCGCCCTTGACATCGAAGGAGATGTTCAGCGACGAGGCATACGCCTCCGACATGTGCACGCCTTGCAACGGGATGTAGGACCCGTCATACGGGACATGCCCGGCGCTCGGGACGAACCAGAAGGTCAAGAAGACACCGGTCAGCAGGCAGATGATCATCGAATACATCGCGATCTCGCCGAGCATGAACGACCAGTGGTCGGGGAAGACCTTCTTCATCAAGTAGTTGACGGCCTTGGCCGGGCCGAGCCGGTCATCGACCCAGCCGACCACCCCGCCGAGCCGCTTGGCCCCCGCCGACGGCGGTGGGGTCGCCGGAGAATCCCCTTCCCGCAGGCGATCGGCGGGCCGGATGTTGTCCATGGATTCCGCGCTCATCCACGCTCCCAGAAGCTCGGGCCGACTGCCTGGTCGAAGGGCTGTTCGGCAATGAGGTAGCCCTGCTTGTCAATGGTGATCTTCAGCTGCGGGAGCGGTCGCCTCGCGGGGCCGAAGATCACCTTGCAGTCGTCGGTGACATCAAAAGTCGACTGGTGGCAGGGGCACAGCAGATGATGCGTGGTGCGTTCATACAGGCCGACCGGGCACCCGACATGGGTGCAGATTTTGGAGTAGGCGACGATGCCTTGATGGCTCCAGGAGAGCGCCTTTTGCCCCTCCGGGGTGGACTTGAAATCCGACGGGTCGAGCCGCATCAGCAGCACGGCAGCCTTGGCCTTCTCCTCCAGCATGCCGTGCTCGAGTTCGAGCAGTCCCTTGGGGAGCACGTGATAGACCGACCCGATCGTGACGTCCTCGGCCTTGATCTCCAGCCCTTCGGGATCGGTGACCAGCCGGGGACGTTCGAAGATCCGGTCCTGGTTGCCGTCGGCGTCCTCGCGGGGCGGGCCGTTCCAGTACGTCACCGACAAGCGGTTGTGGGGCAGCGGGCCGAGGCTGCCGACCAGCTGCACGAGCAGCGGCAGCGAGAACAGGCCCAGTGCGCCGCCCAGCGTGGCCTTGATGAGCGGCCGCCGGAAGAGCTGGCTCTCCTCGCCACCCGCACGCATGGTGTCGACAAAGCCGGCGCGCGCCTCGTCGCTGCTGCGCATCGGGTGACGCATCTCGACGGTCTCCTCGTCGGGCATCAGCGTCTTGGCCCAGTGCACGGCCCCCAGACCGATACCCAAGAGGCCGAGACCGATGCCGATCCCGAGGAGCAGGTTGATTGTCGAGACGTGACCCAGGCCGGGAATCCAGCTGCGGTGACTTGCCGGGAAGGCGAAGTAGGCGACCAGAGCGACCAGGGTGCCGAGCATCGAGAGCAGGAACAACCCCGCCACCTGACGCTCGGCGCGTTTGGCGCCCTTATCGTCGAGATCGGACATCCGTGGCACATGAGGCGGCAGGCCCGGGTTGGTGAACTGCGCCGGGATGCCGCCATCACCGACGTGGTGGCCCTCATCAAGCCGCACCACGGTCGAGCCGTGCGCGTCGGGGTTGTCGGTGTCGAGGTTGTGACCGTCCGCCATCGCCTTAGGCGCCCTTCTGTCCGAGCCAGTACGCAGAACCGATGAGTATGCCGAGGCCGAAGATCCAGGCAACCAGACCCTCCGGCACTGGGCCGAGCGAGCCGAGCGCCATCCCGCCGGGGTTACCTTCGTCCTGCATCACCTTCAGGTAGGCGACAACATCGCGCTTTGCCTCGGGGGAGAGGTTCTTATCGTTGAAGACCGGCATGCTCTGTGGGCCGGTGAGCAGGGCTTCGATGATGTGCTTGGCGTCGGCGTGCTTCAGGCCCGGGGCGTACTTGCCGCGGGTCAACGCACCACCGGCGCCGGCCGAGTTATGGCACATCGAGCAATTGGTGCGGAAGATCTCCCCACCTCGACCGGGATCACCCTTGGTGTAGTCGGTCTCTTCCTCCGAGGGAACGGCCGGGCCGGGGGCCAGGGAGGCGACATAGGCGCCGATCGCGGCGATCTGCTCCTCGGAGAAGCTTGCCGGGACGCGTGGCGCCTGCACGCCGGGTCCGGCCAGCGGCATCCGTCCGGTGCCCATCTGGAAGTCCACCGCGGCCGCACCGACGCCAGCGAGGTTAGGGCCCTCGTCGGTTCCCAGCGCCCCGGTGCCATGGCAACTCGCGCAGTTGGTGAGGAAGAGCTGACGGCCCTCGTCGACCTGGTCGGCGCTCGCCTCCGCCGCGACGGCGGGTTTGGGGGCCAAGGCGGCATACAAGGAGCCGGTGGCAATCAACCCGAAGAGCAGCAGCAGTGCGATCGCCGCGGGATGACGCCGGCGGCTGGCCAGTGCGTTCACTCGTTGTCCTTCCGTTGCTGATCGACCGGGGTCACTTGAGCAAGTAGATCGTCGCGAACAGGGCAATCCACACGACGTCGACGAAGTGCCAGTAGTAGGAGGTCACGACGGCACCGGTCGCCTGCGCGTGGCTGTAATGCCGGGTGGTGAAGGTGCGTCCGATGATCAGGAGGAAGGCCAGCAGCCCGCCGGTCACGTGCATTCCGTGGAAGCCGGTGGTGATGTAGAAGACCGAGCCGTAGCCATCCGAGGCCAGCGTGATGCCGTCGTGGACCAGGTGGGCGTATTCGAAGACCTGGCCGGCGATGAACATCGCGCCGAAGATGTAGGTCAGGACATACCACTCGCGCATGCCCCAGCCGGCGATATTGAACAGGCTGCCGGTCCGGGCCGGTTGGCCGTGCTCGGCCTTGTAGACGCCGAGCTGGCACCACACCGACGAGACAACGAGCACGATGGTGTTGGCGGTCGCGAACGGCACGTTCAGGATTTGCGTGTGCTGCTCCCACAGATCGGGACGCACTTCGCGAATCGTGAAGTACATGGCGAACAGTCCGGCGAAGAACATCAGCTCGCTGGAGAGCCAGACGATCGTCCCCACCGAGACCAGATTGGGTCGGGTCGCGGGCGCCAGGGCCGCATGGCCCGGCGGATGTGCGGACGAGCCGGATGGAAGCGCGGATGCAGTGGCCACGGCGTCATTATGTCGGTAAACGTTTCGCGGGCGCAGCCGACCCCCCGATAACTGTTGCGTCGCAGTTTCGGGCCCGGCCAGTAGGCTGGTTGTCATGGCGTCCAGCGCACTGACTCATCCCTCTGCCGAGCCCGCCGCCGCGGCCGGCCCCCGCGCCCTGTCGATCCTGCTGTATAGCGACGACATCACGACTCGGGATGCCGTTCGGGCGGCTGTCGGCCGTCGGCCGAGCAAGGATCTACGCGTGGACTCGTGGCACGAATGCGCAACGATGCCGGCGGTCATCGAGACGGTCGAAAACGGGTCGTTCGACCTGTTGATCCTCGACGGCGAGTCCGCGCCCGGTGGGATGGGCTTGTGCCGGCAGCTGAAGAACGAGATCTACGACTGCCCGCCGGTGTTGCTGCTCACCGGCCGGCCCCAAGACGTCTGGCTGGCGGCGTGGTCGCTGGCCGATGCGGCAGTGCCGCAGCCGATCGATGCCCTGGCCGTGTGCGCGGGGATCGAGCAGGCCTTGGCATCGACCTCCTAGCGAGGCAGCGATGACCGCACCGGGTGCCTCGCCTGGGACCAATTGGGCCGATGTGCTCACCGCATTGCTTGCCGGCCAGGCCCTGACGCCCGAGAGCGCGGGGTGGGCGATGGACCAGATCATGTCCGGTGATGCCAGCCCCTCCCAGGTGGCCGGCTTCTTGATGGCGTTGCGGGCCAAGGGTGAGACGGTCGCCGAGTTGCGCGCTATCGCCGATGTCATGCTCGAACACTCCCACCGGTTTGGGGTGGCCGAGCCGAGCATCGACATTGTCGGAACCGGCGGGGACCGCGCGCATACGGTCAACATCTCGACAATGTCGGCGATCGTGTTGGCGGGAGCCGGCCTACGGGTGGTCAAACACGGCAACCGGGCGGCGTCGTCGTCTTCCGGGGCGGCCGACGTCCTCGAGAGTCTCGGGGTCGACTTGACGTTGACCCCTGAGCAGGTGCGGGCCGTGGTCGATCGAGCGGGGATCACCTTCTGCTTTGCCCAGGCCTTCCACCCCTCGATGCGGCACGCCGCGCCGACCCGGCGCGAACTGGGGGTCGCGACCGTGTTCAACTCGCTGGGCCCGCTGACCAATCCCGCCCAGCCCACGTATGCCGCAGTCGGCGTCGCGGACGCGCGGATGGCACCGCTCATCGCGGGTGTCTTCGCCGGCCGCGGCCGCTCGGCCGTGGTTTTCCGCGGCGATGACGGGCTGGATGAGCTGACCATCGCGGCCCCGTCGCGGCTGTGGTGGGTGGCCGGCGGGGCGATCACTGAGCACGTGATCAGCCCGGAGGATGTCGGCCTGGCTCGATCACCGCTGGAGTCGCTGCGCGGGGGCGATCCGGCGCACAACGCTGCCGTCGTGCACGTTCTGCTGGGCGGCGAGCCCGGTCCGGTTCGCGATGCGGTCGTGCTCAACGCTGGAACCGCGATCGCCCTGGCCTCAGGTGCCGTCCCCGACGACGCGGTCACCACGGCGGCGATCCACGCCTCGATCCGCAACGGAGTGCAGGAGGCGGCGCAGACGATCGACTCGGGGGCCGCCGCCGACGCCCTGCACCGCTGGATCGAGGCGACCCGCGCCGTGGCCGCAAACGCGGACTAGCCGACTACCAGCCGACTACTCGATCCCGAGGCTGAACGCCGCCTCCAAGTCGTGCTTGGAGTAGGCGCGAAAGGCGATATGGGTGTCGGTGCTGCGGACCCCGGGCACCTTGTTGAGGTGGTCGGCGATGACCGTGGCCATGTCGTCGTGATGGCGCACTCGCACCATGGCGATCAAGTCGGCGGTGCCGGTCACCGAATAAACCTCGGTGACACCGTCAAGATCGGCGATCTGTTGGGCCACCTCGGGGATCTGGTCGACTTCGGCGTTGATCAGGACGATGGCGGTGATCATGGCTCCCATGCTAGGGGGGCTGCGACCGGTCGAGCCCATGGTCAAGCAGCTGGGCGAACTTGGCTGCTCCACCGACCGGGCAGCTCCACTCGCCGTCGACGTCGACCAGCCGCACTCCCGGCTCCTCGAGCCAGCGCAGCACCTTCTCGGTTTCTTCGACGACGGCGGCCGGTGTCGGGCCGGCCGGGGGAAACACATCCTCGGCGCTGGCTCGCAGGGCCGCCACGTAGGGCATCGGATCGGCGCCGCGGGGACTACGCGTGCTGCCGGCCAGCCGGCCGTGACGGACGCAGATGATCTCCCAACCGCCGAGCGGGTTGCGCCGCGCGGCGAGCAACAGCGCTGCCCGGGCGAGCGGGGCGATGCGTTGGGCCCGGGTCAGCCCGCGCACGAGCGTGCTCAGCCGGTCGCGGACTGTCGCGGCGTCCTCGTACCGCTCCTGCGTCGCCAGGTCCGTCATCCGGTGGTGCAGGCGATCGATGAACTGGCCGGGATCGCCGCGTAGCGCGCCGCTGGTCCGGTCGACGATCGGGGCATAGTCCGCCGGCGTCAACGTGCCCAGGCACGGCGCCGGACACCGGCCCATGTCCGCGAGCGCACACGAGGGTGAGGCTCGCCCAACGGGGATGCGGTGGGTGCATTGCCGCAGTTCGACGGCATCGTGGAGGGCGGCGACCGCGTCCTGGGCAGCGGCGCGGGAAGCGAACGGGCCGAGATGAGCTGGGTCACCGCAGATCTGCCGCACGACGGACAACCGCGGAAAGGGCTCGGTCGTGAGCGTCACCCAGAACGCCTTCTCGGGATGCCGCGAGCGCCGGTTGTAGGGCGGTTTGTGCTCGGCGATCAGGCGCACCTCGCGCACCTGCGCCTCCAGCGCGGTGGCGCACACGATCGGCGTGACGCTCTCGGCGAGCCGGAGCATCTCGCCCATGCGCGGGCGTTGCTCGGAGGCGGTGAAATAGGACCGGACCCGGGTGCGGATGCCCACGGAGGTGCCGACATAGAGGACCCGGCCGGCGCCGTCCTTGAACAGGTAGACCCCGGGTGCGTCGGGCAGGCCGTCGGCCAGATGTCGTTTGCGTCGCCGCTCTTGCGGGACCCGCCGCGAGTAGCCGCTCAACTCCTCCAGGGTCGTCACGCCGAGGCCGCCGAGGCGTCCGAGCAGGCCGTGAAGGACGTCGACCGTGGCTTGTGCGTCGTGCAGGGCACGGTGGTCGGGAACGACGGCCGCGTGAAAGAGGCGGGCCAGTGAGGCGAGACGGTGGTTGGGTGCCTCATCGCGGGTCACGAGGGCACGGGCGAGGTGGACGGTGTCGATGACGACGGGGTCGGGCCAGCGGGCGCCGGTGGCCCGGGCGGCGGCCTTGAGGAAGCCGGTGTCGAAGCGGGCGTTGTGGGCGACGAGAACGGCTCCAGCGGCGAACTCCAAGAAGGCCGGCAGGGCGGCCTCGATGCGGGGGGCGCCGGCCAACATGGCATCGGTGATGCCGGTCAGGACGGTGATGACCTGCGGCAGCGGCCGGTGCGGGTTGACGAGGGTCTGGAACTGGCCGAGGACCTCGCCGCCGCAGACCTTGACGGCGCCGATCTCGGTGATGCGGTCCTCGGCGCTATTGCTGCCGGTCGTTTCCAGGTCAACGACGACGAAGGTGACCTGGTGCAGCGGGGTCCCGGCGACGGCCTCCTCGAAGGGGAGCATGTCGGGGCTGGCGCCGGGAGCTGGCAAGGAGGTGACCGTCATGGCACGCGAGGGTAGGCGTGGGCACCGACAACCCCTCACGAGCGAGGGTGAGCCGTAGCCCGTTGAGGATCACGTCACGTCCGCCCCGAGCGCTGCGACGGCAGGGGTTGTCGGTGGGGGCGATTAGCGTGCGATGCGAGCGGTGGTGATCGGCCGCCGAGGTCAGTGAAGGTCAGTAAAGGAGTGATCCGCCATGTGGATTGGATGCGATGGCTGCCCCATCCAGGGCAGCGCGCGAGCGGCGGCCTACTGTCACACGTGCGTGCTGCCCGCCTTCGTCGAGTTGCGCTCTCGTGGCCCGGCACCGGTGTCTGAGCGGGCCGAACGTGACGCCGACGAAGCCGAGCAGACCGTGCCGCTAGATCGCGCGGAGCGGGCCGCAGTCACCGCACTGGTGGGGGCGGGCTTGATCACCCCGCAGGTCGCGGCCGCGGCTCGGGCACGACCGAATCGGCCCGATCGTCGGGTGGCGGGGTGAACCTGTCTGTCAACCTGTGGGTGAGGGTCGCCGCGTCCACCACGAGGGAGAGCCCGACGATGGCCGCGACCAGCCAGTACTGGTTGTAGAAGGCCTGCTTGTTGACCAGATTGGCCACCAGCAGCACGAGCGCCGACCACCGCAGCACGGTCCCGAGCGGGGGGTCGTGACGACGGATGGTGAGCATCGCGAGGGCGAGCGTGCCGGCAACGATGACGCCGGTCATCCAGAACGGTGGGGCTATTCCCCAGGTGTTGAGCGCCAGCAGATACCACGTGTTGGCAAAACGGATGGGGTGGAAGTCGATCAAGAAGGTGAGAGTGTCATGCACGAAGTCCGCGGGAGCCGTGACGAACCAGGGAGCGATGAGCAAACTGGTGAGCGCGCCCGTGGCCATCACCTTCGCGACACCGAAGGGTCGCCACACCAGCAGCACCAGGAGCAGGAGGACGAGATGCTGTTTGCTCGCGCACGCCAATGCCAGCGGGATGACTGCCCACCAGGGTCGGTCGCGGACCAGCAGCAGCGCCCACCAGACCAGGGCGGCAAAGAGCAGCGGCTCGGTCCAGGCCTGATCGACCTGGGTCAGGGTCCCTGGAGCCAGCAACACCAAGGCCGTGACCGCAGCCGCGGTCCACCGTGCTCGATCAGTCGCCTCGGCAGCGGTGTCAACGACGGCGCAATCGGTTTGGCCGGCGACGCCACTGGCTTGGACCGCGACCTCATTGGATTGACCCGCGACGGCGTTGGCTCGGACGACGGCGTCACAGGTGCGGGCGGCAACGCCTTCGGCGGTGTTGGTCCGGCCGATCAAGAGCAGCCCGACAGCGGCCAGGAGCATCCAGACGAGCATCATCCAGCGCACATCGCCGGCCACGAGCCGGCCGGGAGCCAAGAGCACGGCGCTCCACGGCAGATAGGTGAAGGCATCCTTGACGCCCGGGGAGCCGGTCCAGGTGACCGAATAGAAGTTCACGCCGTCGACCAAGGCATCGGCCGCCTGTTGCAGCGTCACCCAGACATCGATCCGCGGGGCCGGATCGGCTCGGATGACGGCGGCGCCGACCACGGCATACGAGATCACCGCGCACGCCCAGGCGAGCGTGGGCCGGCGCAGCAGGACGAGCGTGATCGCACACACCAGTGCCGTCAGCGCTTCGAGGAGGCGCAGCCGCAGCTCAATCCGGTCAGGCACATAGCTGAACAGGGGGACAGCGAGCGTGATCGGCACGCTGCCGAGCACACCCACGGCGAGCGCGCCCGAGTCCAGCACGACCTTGGCGCGCGCCAGCAGCCACCAGGCGAGCAGCGCTGCGGTCACCGTCAAGGTGAGGACGATGCTGATGCGGAAGCGGACGACGCTCCACTGGAGCACTCCGAAGTAGGCCACCCAGGCGAGCGCGAGGAGCAGCGCGGTGGGCGGCGCCGCCCGGCCGGGGACGCTGCGGGGGCGGCGGCTGGCGGTGCGGCGCACTGCGGCGGTCAGGAGTACAACTCGGCGATCTCGTCCGCGAAGTCCGAGGTGACAACGGTGCGCTTCAGCTTCAGCGACGGGGTGAGGTAGCCGTTCTCCTCGGTGAAGTCGCCCGGGATGACGACGAACTTGCGGATCGACTCTGCCTTGGAGACCGCCTTGTTGGCGTCGTCGACCGCCTGCTGCAACTCCTGAAGCACCACGTTGTCGGTGCGCGCCGCGTCCGTGGTCAGCTCGCCGAGTCCCTTGGTCTGTGCCCAGCCGGGGAGCATCTCCTCATCAAGGGTGAGCAGCGCACCGATGAACGGTTTCTGGTCGCCGACGACGATGCACTGGGAGACCAGGGGATGGGCGCGCAACCGGTCCTCCAGGACTGCGGGGGCGACATTCTTGCCGCCCGCCGTGACGAGGATCTCCTTCTTGCGGCCGGTGATGCTCAGGTAGCCGTCGTCATCGAGGGCGCCGATATCGCCGGTCCGCAGCCAGCCGTCGTCGAGCGCGTCGGCGGTGGCGGCCGCATTGTCGCGGTATTGCTGGAAGACTCCGACCCCGCTGATCAGGATTTCACCGTCGTCGGCAATCTTGATCGTCACTCCGGGCAGCGGGGCGCCGACGGTGCCGATCTTGATCTTGTCGGGCACGTTCACCGTGGCCGGTGCGGTCGTCTCGGTCAGGCCGTAGCCCTCCAGCACGGTGACGCCGATGCCGCGGAAGAAGTGCCCGAGACGGGAGCCCAGCGGCGCGCCGCCGGAGACGGCATAGTGCACCTGCCCGCCCATCAGGGAGCGCAGCCGGGCATAGACGAGCCGGTCGAAGACCAGGTGCCGCACCCGCAGCAGCGGGCGCGCGCCGCGGGGATGGTCCTTGGCCTGCGAATACGCGATGGCCGTGGCCGAGGCCATCGCGAAGATCCTGCCCTTGCCGCCAACCTGCGCGGTCTGCTCGGCCTTGTTGTAGATCTTCTCGAAGATGCGGGGGACCGCCAGGATGTAGGTCGGTTTGAAAGACCCGAAATCGTCAAGGATGTTGGCGATATCGCTGCTGTGGCCCAGCCGACACTGCGCCACGACGGCCAGCACCTCGATGAACCGCGCAAAGACGTGGGCCAAGGGCAGGAAAAGCAAGGTCGAGGCGCCGTTGGCGCGGACGACGACGGCCAGCGACTCCGTGGCCTGCTCGGCGAGGGTCAAGAAGTTGCCGTGGGTCAGCTCGCAGCCCTTGGGACGCCCGGTCGTGCCGGAGGTATAGATGACGGTGGCCACGCTGGCGCGGTCCAGGGACGCGACCCGCTCGTCGAGGTCGGCGTCGCTGACCTGGTCTCCGGTCGCCGCGAGCGCGTCCAGGTCGCCGGCCTCGATCTGCCAGACCTGGGTCAGCTGCGGGACTTCGCCGCGAATGGAGTCGACGAGGGCCGAGTGAGCGGGTGTCTCGACGATGATGGCACGCACGCCGGAATCGGCCAGAATCCAGGTGACCTGCTCGGCTGAGGAGGTCTCGTAGATCGGGACCGGGATCAGCCCGGCGCTCCACGCAGCGAAGTCGGCGAGGGTCCACTCGTAGCGGGTCTTGCTCATGATCGCCACCCGGTCGCCGGGGTTGAGCCCCGCGGCGATCAGGCCCTTGGCCAGCGCCCGCACCTCGGCGTTGAACTGAGCCGCAGACACATCCAGCCAGCCGCCGCCGCTCTTGCGGGAGAAGGCGATCGCCTGTGGATCGGCCGCGGCGTTGCGCCCCGGGAGATCGGCCAGGCTGTCGCTGGGATTGGCGTCAACGAGCATGGGCGCGCTGTATTCGGACACGATGACTGACAACTCCTGGGCCTGCCGGGGCGAAACGAGACGAACGAGGAACACGGCCGCGAGCCCCGGCGCAGCTGGCTGCTGTGCTGGGATCACTCCAGGTCAAGCCTAAGCAACCGGCGACGGTAATGTCTCCTGTCATGGCAGACAGCACGCAGGCCTCGATCACGATCGCTGCGGCGGCCGGATCGGTGCTCGACGTCATCGCCGACCTCGAGGTGTATCCCGAGTGGGCGGGAGAAATCACCCACGTCGTCGTCCTGACCGAGGAGGGCGACGGCTGGCCCGATCGGGCCCGGCTGACCATGGACGCCGGAATCATCAAGGACACCTACACCCTCGACTACGACTGGAATGTCACCGACGACGGGACCGGGTCGGTGTCGTGGCGGCTGGTCGAGGCGAGCGTCCTGAAAGTGATGGACGGGACCTATACTCTGCGCGCTATCGACGACGGGGGGACCGAAGTGACCTATGAGCTGACCGTCGACCTGAAGATCCCGGTCCTGGGGATGCTCAAGCGCAAGGCCGAACGGGTCATCATCGACACCGCGCTGACCGGACTGAAGAAGCGGGTCGAGTCGCTCTGAGCGCATCCCCCGCCGTCGCTGCCGCCAGCCCCACGCCCAGCCCCGAGACCCGCATCCTGCTGTTCACCGGCAAGGGTGGGGTCGGCAAAACCACGACCGCTGCCGCCGTCGCTTTGGCCAACGCCCGCCGCGGTGCGGCCACGCTCGTGTTGTCCACCGACGCGGCCCATTCCCTCGGCGATGCCCTCGATAGAGACCTGAGCGCCTCGGGCTCGACCGGTCCGGTGTCGATCGAGCCGTGCCTGCACGCCCTCCAGGCCAGCGGCCGGGCCCACTTCGACGGGTCGTGGACCATCGTCCACGACTATCTCGCCAGCACCCTGTCGAGCCTGGGGGTCGACCCGCTTGTCGCGGAGGAGATGACCTCCCTGCCGGGGTCGGAGGAGATCGCTGCGCTCCTTGAGGTGCGCGACCAGGTGCGCTCCGGCCGGTGGGATCTGGTGATCGTCGACTGCGCGCCCACGGCAGAGACGCTGCGGATGCTCGCCCTGCCGGAGAGCATCGCCTGGCATCTGGGGCGGATGATCCCCGGCACCGTGGGACTGCGGCGGGCCGCTCGTCCGGCCGCCGCCGCCGCGCTCGGCATCCCGCTGCCGGATGTGCGCTTCCTGGAGGTGATCCGGGCGGCATACGAGGACATGCTCGGCGTGCATGAGATCTTGGCCAGCCCGCGCGCGTCCGTGCGCCTGGTGATGACTCCCGAAGCCGTCGTCATCGCCGAGTCGCGTCGCACGTGGACCTCGCTGAGCTTGTATGGCTATGCCGTCGACGCCGTCTATGTCAACAAGGTGCTGCCGCCAAGTGCGGCCGGTGAGGCCGGCGCGGCAGCGGACTGGCTCGCGTCCTGGAATCGGGCCCAAACCGCGGGGATCGCCGAGGTCAGCCAGTCCTTCGATGGCCTCCCGGTCATTCGGGCCCCCTATTTGCCCCAGGAGCCGGTCGGGCCCGACGCGCTGGCAGGCCTGGCGGCCGCGTGGCAGGACGAGGCCCTGACCGGCCACGTCCTCGACGCCGTGGCAACGCGCACGATGCGGGTCGATCGCACGACCGAGGGATACACCCTCGCGTTGCCGCTGCCGTTGACCACCGCCCGGGAGGTGGGACTGCAGCGGCGCGAGGACGAACTCGTCCTGACCGTGGGTGATCACCGCCGCATCGTCACCTTGCCCGCAGTGTTGACTCGATGCACGGTCGTCAGTGCCCGCGTCCGCTCCGGGGCGCTGACCGTGGGCTTTGTCCCCGATCCGGCCCAGTGGCCGCGATGACCGAGGCGGGTGACCCCAAGGCGGCGACCGACTCGCTCGTGGACGAGGCGGTCCGCCTCCTCGCGGCGCTGCGCGAGAGCCAGTCGTCTTCGGGCGACCACCCACCATCGTGCACGTGGTGTCCCGTATGCCGCGGCGTCGAGGCCGTCCGCGCCGTCGACCCCGCCGCCGTCGACCGGTTGACCGTGGCGATCACCTTGCTCGCCCAGGCGCTCAGCGAGTTGGGCGCCCACCTGCGTGAGCGCGTGGTGCCGCCCGGCTACGCTCCGGAGACACCAGCCCACCCGCAGACCAGCGCCAGCAGATCCGGGCAGACCTTCGACATCCCGGTGACCGACGAGGACCCCGAATGAACCCCATCGCCTCCGCGTTGAGCATCGGCATCGACATCGGCGGGACCAAGGTCGCCGGCGGGACCGTCGACCGGGAGGGGCGCGTGCTCGACCGGGCCGGAGCCGACACCCCGGAGCGTTCCAAGAGCCCCAAGGTCGTCGAGGACACGATTGTCGGCGTCGTCGAGGAGTTGCTCGCTCGAGCCGAGCAGTCGGTGGCCACGGTCGGGATCGGTGCGGCCGGTTTCGTGGCCGCCGACCGAGCCACAATCGTCTTTTCGCCGCACCTGTCCTGGCGCAATGAGCCGCTGCGGGACGCGCTCGCCAAGCGGATCCACCTGCCGATCTTCATCGACAACGATGCCAACGCGGCTGTGTGGGCCGAGGGGAAGTTCGGCGCCGCCCGCGGCGAGGAGCACGTGATGATGGTCAACCTCGGCACCGGTATCGGTGGCGGGATCCTCATGGGCGGCAAGGTGATTCGCGGCAGGTTTGGCATCGCCGGGGAATTCGGCCACATGCAGGTCGTCCCCGATGGGCAACGCTGTGAATGCGGCAATCGCGGCTGCTGGGAGCAATACGCCTCGGGCAATGCGCTCGTGCGGGAGGCACGCAGCCTGATGACCGCCAACTCGCCGGTGGTGCGGGATCTCGCCGAGCGGGTCGGCGGTGATCCGCAAAAGCTCACCGGGCCGTTGATCACCGATGCGGCTCGTGAGGGTGACCCGATTGCCGTCGAGTTGCTCGCCGACATCGGCCACTGGCTCGGTGTCGGCATCGCCGACCTGGCGGCCGCCTTTGACCCCGGGATCTTCGTTATCGGTGGTGGCGTCAGCGCAGCCGGGGATCTGCTGCTCGGGCCGGCCCGCACGACCTTCCGGCGTCATCTGACCGGCCGCGGCTATCGCCCCGAGGCCGTCATCGTCGTGGCCTCGCTCGGCAACGAGGCGGGGTTGATCGGTGCCGCCGATCTGGCCCGGTTGACCGCGAGCGGTCAGGACGTATGAGGCGGATCCGGATTGCGAGCTACAACACCCGCGACTTCCTCGACGACCGGGCCGCCGCCGCCCGCGTTATCCGGGCCATCCGGCCAGACGTGCTCTGTCTGCAGGAGGTGCCGCGGCGGTTGTTCTCGCGCACCCGCGTCGGGCTGTTCGCCGCCGACTGTGGGCTGGTGTGGTCGGGGGATCACCGCGGCAGCGGCGGCACGACGATCTTGACGTCGTTGCGGGTGCAGGTGCGCGAATCCCACCATTTCCGGCTTCGGGTCGCGCTCGCGCAGCGCACCCGAGGGTTCGCGCTCGTCAAGGTCGCCCCGCCCGGGCACCTGCCGGTCGCCGTGGCCTCCGTTCACTTGAGCCTACGGCCGCTGGAGCGGGCCGCCCACGCCCAGCACATCCTCGACACCATCGGGCCGGGGACCCCGGTCGTCCTCTGCGGCGACCTGAACGAGGACGCCGACGGGCGGGCCTGGCAGCTGATCGCGACCTCGTTGCGGCTGATCTCGCCGGCAGGCCCGACCTTCCCCTCGCGTGCGCCTCGGACGATGCTCGACGTCATCTTTGCCTCGCCGCAGATCGAGGTCCTGCCACACGAGAGTGTCGAGTTCGACGCCGCCGACCTTGCCGCCGCGAGCGACCACCGGCCCACCTGGGTGGACATCAACCTGCCGGCATTCCCAACTAACTCCGGCATTCCCAACTAACTTCTGCTAGCAGCAGTTAGTCGACCTACCCATACCTTGCAACCTATTGGGAAGCGTGGAACCCCTGCTGATATGTAGGGCCCGTTTGTCAAGTGGCAGGGTGAAGCGGGGTCCTCTCTGGCCGGAGGGGACCCCGCTTCGTCGTTCATCGGAAAGTGGTGGCCGGGAGACAGCGTGTCAATCGACGCGCGGTCAGTCTGATATACGCGGGTTGGTTACCGCAGGGCCCTGGTTTCGGCTGGAGAGTCTCGGCTGGTCTAGGGTCGAGCGTCGCCCCGGCAAGGCTCGGGGTTACTCATAGCAGGTTCGCTGGTTCTCTCCTCGCGCTGCTGCCCGGACACCAGGGGTGTTCCGTGAACGAGGCGTGGTGTGTGGTTAGGTGTCCATGGTGGCCAAAGACCAGCACCAGCCGGCCAGTTCGCGGGCGATGGCGGTGTTGGCGACGGTGTGCCGTTTCTTGTGTGCGGTCATCCGCTGCCAGGACCGGTGCAGCCGCCGGTTGCCGGCGTCACCGCGTTCAGCGGCCACGGCCGGTGCCAGCGCCCACCGTTGCTGCATGGTTTTCCCGGGGGTGTAGGCCTTCTTGTGGTGCCAGGCGGCCTCGATCAGCAGCCGCCGGGCGTGGCTGTTGCCGGTCTTGGTGATCCCTCCTTGGACCCGGCTGGCGCCGGAGGACGACTCGGACGGCACCAGCCCGAGGTAGGAGCCGATCGAGGACCCGGTCAACTGGTGCCAGTCCCCGATCTCCACCGCTAACGCGAACCCCGTCAGTGTCGAGATCCCCCGCAGGCACCCCAACCGTCGGGTGATCGCGGTGTACTCGCTGTCCGCGGCCAACGCCAGGATCTGCTCATCGAGCCGGTCGCGGCGGGCCAGGAGCTGGGTGACCGCGGTGTAGCCATCATCGAACGCGGCCCGTGTCCCCACGCCGTCAGCCCCCAGCTCGTGCGTGCCGATCCGGCGCAGCCACCGGTCATGGCCACCGGTCCAGGCCTTGCCCTGCAGGTAGACATAGCCGTGCCGCAGCAACAACTTCGACAGCTGGTGGCGGGCGCTCATCAACGCCGCCCGGACATCCTCGCGGGCCCGGACCAGATCCCGGGCCGATTCCTGCGCCGGCGTCGGGATGGTCACCGCGACGATGTCGTCATTGCGGGCCAACCGCGCCAACAACATCGCATCCCGCCGGTCGGTCTTAACCCGCTCCCCGCTCGGACGCAACAACTTCGACGGAGCCGCCACCTGCGTGCGGTGACCAGCGGCTAGCAACCCCCGCGCCAGGCCATACCCGGTCGGGCCCGCCTCATAGGTCACCAGCACCGGACCATGCTGCCGCGTCAGATCCGTGACGAACCCGACCACATCCACGGTCCGCGGCCAGACCATCCGCTCGATCACCTCACCGGTCCTCGTGTCGATCGCGGCCGCCCGCACCGACCGGGCGTGGACATCCAACCCAAGACTTGTACGCTCGGTAAACACCGGAGCCTCCTATCCATCGGCCACCAGCCAGCCCTTCTGGCCAGGTGATCCCCGAGTTGTGGCATACGCGAGGCTCCGGGCACAACCCCCACAAGATCATCCACTCACCGGACCCGGGCCAAACCTGCCAACGCGCCAGAGGAGTCAACGTGGAGCACGCGCAGCGCAGCGAGCATGAACGACGTTGACACCGACAAGCGATGGCAGACAATCACCCGCGCCGGCGAATGGAACCTTGCCGAGACCGAACACCCGGAACACTCGCCAACCCCCATAGGGTCTAGCAGCAGTTAGTTAGTTGACGTCGCTCAGTTAGGGCCTGTGAGGAATTAAGCTAGTTTGGGTCGGGCGTGTCGGGGTAGAGGGTGTAGTTCCATTCCCCGTGGAAGGTGTGGCGGTGGAGTATTCCGCGGCGTTCGAGGTCGGGGATGACGGTGTCGGCGATTCTGACCCGGATCCGCGAGTAGTGGTGGGGTGATCGGCGTGTGATGTGACGAAGGTGCTTGTCCTACTGGGAGAATCGGGGTTACGAAGCCTTCGATTGGCCAGCGAGGAGAAGCACCTTGTCGGTGAAGAGAGTACGTGGTCGTGGCCGGGTGCGGAAGCGGGTGCGGATCGGCGCGCCGGATCCGTCGTTGACCGGGACCTCGGGGGTGGCAGCGCTCGCGGAGTTCATCGAGAAACTGGATCTGGTCGGGCGCCTGGACCGGGGGATCGGTGCGATCAAGGAGCGGGAGCGGGGCGCGACGGCCGGGCAGGTGCTGGTGTCGCTGGCGCAGTGCCAGCTGCTCGGCGGGGATGTGCTGGCCGCGTTGGACCGGCAGCGCCAGGATGTGGCCGGGTCCGCGTTGTCGGCGGTGCCGGTGTTGGCCTCGAGCACGGCGGCGGGGTTGGCCCGCCGGTTCGGGCCGGCGCAGCTGGCCGGCCTGGAGAGTGCGGTCGCGGACCTGACCGGTCATGCGGTCGGGTTGTTGCCGGCGTCCCGCCGGGCGGTGCTGGCCGCGGCGGTGACGGTGGACTTGGATTCCACCGATGTGGAGGTGTACGGGCCGACGAAGCAGGGCGTGGCCTACAACTATCACGGTCAGCGCGCGGGCCGTCCGCATCTGGGGACCTGGGCCGAGGCCGGGCTGACCCTGGCCGCGGAGTTGCTCGCGGGGAATGAGGATGTGAGGCCCCGGGCCGCTGACCTGCTGCGCCGCACCCTGGCCGGGATCCCCGAGGACATCCGCTCGGCCGCGGCCGACTGGGATCGGTTGCGGGTGCGCGCGGATGCCGGCTACTTCACCGCCGACCTGGCCCACGCCGCGGTGGCGGCCGGGTGTGACTTCGCCATCGCCGCGAAACGGAACACCGCGATGTGGCGCGCCTACGCCGCCATCCCCGAGGACGCCTGGGGTGCGGCGGAGGGGATGCCCGGCGCGCAGGTCGCCGCGGTCGACTACGCCCCGCAGGGGTGGCCGCCGCACACGTACACCATCGTGCGCCGGGTCCGCATCGAGGCCGAGGACATCTCCGACGACCCCCGCTCACGGCGTCGACGCACCATCGAGAAGAACCAACTCACCCTCGCCTTGGAGGGCGCGGCCACCCACGCCCACGCGGTCTCCTTCATCGTCACCAATATCCCCGCCAACGACCACCCGGCCAACCCCACCGAGCCGGCCGAGCCGGCCGAGCCGGCGGAGCCGGCGGAGCCGGGTGAGGCGGCCGCACCGGTTGCCTCGATCACGCAGGTCGAGTCCTGGTTCCGCCGCCGCACCGACATTGAGGACCGGATCCGGGAAGCCAAACTCGGGGCCGCGCTGCGGCATCTGCCGTCGGGCGACCACGCCATCAACACGGTGTGGATGTGGGCTGCCCTGCTCGCCGGGAACATCTCCGTTCTGCTGCAAGCCCTGACCGGGATCGACCAGCGTCACCGCGCCCACGGCGCCCGCCTACGCCACGAACTGCTCTGCGTCCCAGCCCGCATAGTCCGCCACGGCCGCCAGCTGATCCTGCGGCTGCCGCCCGACCGCCAGCTCCTGCCCACCGTCCTGGCCCGGATCCGGGCCTTACCCACCGCGGCCTAACCCGCCGCGCCCCTGCCCCGACGACCCAGGACCCCGAAGACCCGCCCACCCGAGCGCCACCGGGCCATCCGCGCTGCCCGCACCCAAAAACACACTGCCACAACACAAAATCTATCCGCCGTTCACTGGCCGCCCAACCCACACGCAAGCTACTCGCGGATCCGGGTCTGATGCCGGCGGGGTAGGGGTTGGTGTCGAGGTCGGCGTCGACGTGCAGGCCGGTGGTCGTGGTGGTCGCGGCGATGGTGTTGACGACGACTTCGTGGCTGGTCAGTGGGCGGCTGCGCCAGTTCATGGAGATGTGCGCGAAGAGGCGGTGTTCGATTTTGTTCCATTTGCTGGTGCCGGGGGGTAGGTGGGTGACGGTGATGGTCAGCCCAGTCCGGGTGGCGAGGTCGGCGAGTTCCTTCTTCCACAGCCGGTTTCGGTAGCCGTTGGAGCCGCCGCCGTCGGCACAGATCAGCAGCCGGGTGGCCCCGGGATGGGCCGCGGATCCCACCCGCTGCCACCAGGTCTCGATGGTGTGCACGGCGAACGCGGCGGTGTCGTGGTCGACCCCGACCGATACCCAGCCGGCGTCGTGGGCGACGTCGTAGACGCCGTAGGGGTTGACCTTGCCGAGGTCTTTGTCGGCGAAGTCGTGGACGTTGACCCGTTCCGGCTGGCCGGCCCGGTGCCATTCCCGACCGGGGTTCTTGAACGGTCCGATGAGTTCTTTCTTCGTCGTGTCGACGCTGATCACCGGGTCCCCGCTGACCTGATGGGCCGCTGCCGCGTCGGCCAGGTAGTGGAACTGGGCATCCCGGTCCGGGTGCTGGCTCCCGTCGAGGACCTTGGCGTTGGCCTGTAGCGAGTAGCCGCCCTCGGCCAGCAACCTGCGGGTCACATGATCACTGACCCGGTGACCCTTCGCGCGTAACTCCCGGGTCAAGGTCCGGATCGACTTACTCGTCCACCGCAACGTCGACATCGGATCCCCCAGCGTGGCCGGTTCGATCAACGCATCGAAATCCGTTGCCAGCGAAGGATCATGGGCCTCAACCCGCTTGCGCCCACCGCCCGGGCGGCGCGAGCGGCCGGGCGCCAATTCCACCCCACCACTGGCCTCGGCCCGACCCCGGCGCACCGTGTCCGCCGCCACTCCGGTCGCCGCGGCGACCACCGCCACGCCCTCGGCGCCGAACTCGGCCGCCTCCGCCCCAAGCCACAACCGACGCTGGAACTCCGACAAATGCGGCGCCACCACCGCATACCGGCGCGCCAACGACTCCGACTCCGACACCGACACCGCGGACGTGGACATACCACAACCGTAGCCGTCCCAACCCCCTAAAACGAAGTTATTTCGTCACAAGCTCTTAGCTGACGCGGCACATCCGAGGCTGGGTGTCTTAGACGACAGCACCGTTGCCGGGACCGCGCTCGCGGGGACCGCGCAGGACGAGCAGGACAAAGCCGCCGACGCACATGGACAGCGACAACCACGTCCACCACTCGCCGACGTTGGGGTTGAAGACGACCAGCCACACCAGGATTAGCGGCCCCCCGATCAGGCCAAGCAGCATCGCCCAGAAGTGGAGGTCGTCCTGCGGAGGCAGCGGCGCGGGCGGCGGCGGGATGAAGTGCTCGTCGTCTTCGGCGTCTAGCGCCTCGTCGAACGTCGGGCCGTAGGCGCCGCGCCACACCGGGATCGTCTCGCCGAGAAGGGTCTCCGACGCGCCGCCGGGGCGCTCCTGGGGGACCGGCTCACGCCCAGCGTCACCGACGGCGCGTTCGGCGTCGCCGGGCGCGCGATCGGCGGGAGGGGCGTCGATAGCTTGCGGGTCGGCGTCGCGGGCAAAGTCGGGATCCTGCTCGAGGGAGGCGATGATCTCGGCGAACCGTTGGTCGAAGTCATCGTCGTGCAAGCGGGGCTCTTGCTCGCGCACGGGGTCGACTCCTTTGCCACGGCCTGCGGCCGCCAGGCCGCTCCACGAGGACAGTGATTATCCCCACGCCCATCCTCGCATGTCCGACACGTCCAGCGAAAGTGCGCGCGTCCATCGCGGGCCCGCCAGGTGCCGTAGAGTTCGGGCGGCACACGTCGTGGAGGTGGCTGGTCTTGGTCTTTTGGCTCTTGCGGTGGGTCCTGCTCGGGCCGTTCCTTCGACGGCTCTTTGAGCTCGACGTCGAGGGGCTGGAACACGTGCCCACCCAGGGCCCGGCCATCTTGGCGAGCAACCACCTCTCGTTCTCCGACTCCTTCTTCCTAGGCGCTGCCGGAACGCGCCGGGTCACCTATCTCGCCAAGGCCGACTACTTCACCGGCCGAGGGCTGAAGGGTCGGCTGACCGCGGCGTTCTTCCGCGCCGCCGGCCAGGTGCCGGTCGATCGCTCCGGCGGGCGCGCCAGCGACGGAGCCTTGCACGCGGGTCTGGAGGTGCTGCAGCGGGGTGAACTCCTCGGCATTTACCCCGAGGGAACCCGCAGCCCCGATGGCCGGCTCTATCGCGGACGCACTGGGGTGGCCCGGCTCGCCCTGGAGGGCAAGGTTGCGGTGATCCCGGTGGCAATGGTCGGCACAGGCGAGGCGCAGCCCACCGGTCAAGTCGTGCCCAAGCTGACGCCGGTGACGGTCCGCTTCGGTGCGCCCCTGGACTTCTCCCGCTACGAGGGCATGGCCGACGACCGGTTCGTGCTGCGTTCGGTCACCGACGAGATCATGTATCAGCTGATGCTGTTGTCCGGACAGGACTACGTCGACGTCTATGCCTCCAGCCACAAGAAGCGGCTGCTGCACGGTGGCCGTTCCCGCGGCGGCGAGCCGCGCCTGGTGACCGCGATCGAGCCACCGAGCGATCCACACATCGTGACACCGTCCGACTCGGGTACTGCTCCGGTGGAGGACTACACGGCCCGCAAGGCCAGCTGACGGCGGTGCGTGCCGAGCCCGTCGTGGTCGGCGCGATGACGCGCGGGTTGACCGCCTTCCGCCCGCTGGCCCTTGCGTATGCCGCCCTGATGGCCTGGCTGCACGTCGAGGACATGAACCGGCCAGCGGTGGCCGTGGCCGTCCTCGCCGGGCTGGGGGCCTGGACCCTCGTCACCATCATCTGGCGCACGATCACCTGGCCCAGCGTGGCCGTCGACGTGGGCCTGGCGGTCGCCGGGATCCTGGCCACCACCTGGGCCTATCCGCGCGCCGGCATCGTGGCAGGAGCGATGACGCTCCCGAGCATCTGGTCGGCTTCCGGCGTCGTCGCCGCAGCGA
Organism: Nostocoides sp.; assembly: GCF_037045025.1. Classification (GTDB taxonomy): domain Bacteria; phylum Actinomycetota; class Actinomycetes; order Actinomycetales; family Dermatophilaceae; genus Nostocoides_A. The sequence continues at coordinate 81,187 of NZ_JBAOHM010000007.1, forward strand.
TCAAGGGCGGGGAGCGCTGGGGGATCGCGGCGGCCCTGGTGGTGGCGCTCGCCGATATCGTCGAGGTGGGTCGGGTCAACCAGGGGACGATGCACAACATCGTCCTGCTGCTGCTCGTCGGCTCGCTGATCGGCCTGTCCGCGCGCCTGGCCCGCGAGAGCCAAGGCTTCTTCGAGGCCTCGGTTCGGGCCGAGGAGGCGTATGCCGAACGCGAGCGGCTCTCGCGGGTCGTCCATGACGGCGTGCTCCAGACGTTGAGCTATATCCACCGCCGGGGCCGGGAGATCGGTGGTCCGGGCGTGGAGCTGGCTGAGATGGCCGGGGAGCAGGAGCGCTCGCTGCGGGCGTTGGTGACGGTCGGTCGCGGCATACCCGCCGGACGCGCTCGAGAGGAACTCGGCGCCCGCCTGCGGGCCCTGGAATCGAGCACCGTCTCGGTCAGCCTGCCGGGCTCGCCGGTCGAGCTTCCCGCCGAGCGCTGCGCGGAGTTGGCGGCCGCGGTCGCGGCGGCCGTCGACAACGTCTATCGGCACGCCGGCGACGACGCGCGCGCCTGGGTGCTGCTGGAGGATCTCGGCGCCGACGTGGAAATCACCGTGCGGGACAACGGGTCTGGTATGCCGCCTGGCCGGCTCGCCGAGGCCGCCGCCCAGGGGCGCCTCGGCGTCGCCGCGAGCATCCGCGGCCGGCTCAGCGAGCTCGGCGGAAGCGCCGAGTGGTCCTCATCGCCGGGGAAGGGCTGTTGCGTCAGCCTGCGGGCCCCCAAGGAGTTGCAGCCCCTGGCTCGACCTCGAGCAACGGGAGGCACCCGATGAGAACTGGAAGCCACTCATGACCCTGCGCGTCGTCGTCGCCGACGATCACCCCCTGTGGCGCGATGCCCTCGCCGAGGACCTCGCCAAGGCCGGGATGGACGTGGTCGCCACGGCCCCCGACGGGCCGGCGGCGGTGCGCCGGACCAAGGCGACCCGCCCCGACGTCCTGCTGCTCGACCTGAACCTCCCCGGCCTGCACGGGGCCGATGTGTGCGCCGAGGTCAGTGGGCTGGGCACCAAGGTGCTCATCCTCTCGGCGAGCGGCGAGGAGGCCGATGTGCTCGCGGCGATGAAGGCCGGCGCCTCCGGCTATCTCGTCAAGTCCGCGACCCGGGAGGAGATCCTCGATGCGGTCCACGAGACCGCCGCCGGCCGCGCGACCTTCACCCCGGGCCTGGCCGGACTCGTTCTCGGCGAGTTCCGCAAACTGGCGGCCGAGCCACCGGCCGAGAGTTCCCGGCCGGTCCCGGAGCTGACCGACCGGGAGGTGGAGATCCTGCGGCTGGTTGCCGTCGGGCTGTCGAGCAAGGAGATCGCCGAGCAGCTGGTCATCTCCCACCGCACCGTCCAAAACCACGTCCAGAACACGCTCGGGAAGCTGCAATTGCACAACCGGGTCGAGCTGACCCGCTTCGCCATCGAGCGCGGCTTGGACGAACCGCGCTGAGGACACCCCGGCTGCGATACGCCGCGGGGGAGCCTGTCCGTCGTGGCGGCCCTGTCCGTCATGTCGACACGCCTCGGGGCGCCGCCACGTGGCGCCTATCCTTGTCCGGTGACCGCCACCGCCGAACCGATGAGTCTGTTGCTCGATGGGCCCGCGCGCCCGGCAGCGCAGCAGCCGGTCTGGCCCGACGACACTGCGCTGAAGCAGGCGGTCGACACCCTGTCGATCATGCCGCCGATCGTCTTTGCCGGCGAGTGCGACGTCCTGCGTGACCGCCTGGCGGCGGCCTCGCGTGGGGAGGCGTTCGTCCTGCAGGGCGGCGACTGCGCCGAGACCTTCGCCGCGGCGACCGCGGACAATATCCGCGACCGGGTCAAGACCCTGCTGCAGATGGCCGCGGTGTTGACCTATGGCGCCTCGGTGCCGGTGGTCAAGGTCGGCCGGATGGCCGGGCAATATGCCAAACCCCGCAGCAGCGACACCGAGACCCGGGGCGAGGCCAGCCTGCCGGCCTACCGCGGCGACATGGTCAACGACTTCGAGTTCACCCCGGAGGCCCGCAACCCCGACCCGCAGCGCCTGGTGCGCGCCTATCACGCGAGCACGGCGACGTTGAACCTCGTGCGGGCCTTCACGACCGGCGGCTTCGCCGACCTGCGGCACGTGCACGACTGGAACAAGGGGTTTATCGCCACGCCGGCCAATGCGGCATACGAGCGGCTGGCGCACGACATCGACAAGGCGATGCGGTTCATGATCGCCTGCGGCGCCGATTTCGAGAAGATGAAGTCGACCGAGTTCTTCGCCGCCCACGAGGCGCTCATCCTCGACTACGAGCGGCCGCTGACCCGGGTCGACTCGCGCAGCGGCAGGCTCTATGACACCTCCGGTCACTTCGTCTGGGTGGGGGAGCGCACCCGGCAACTCGACGGGGCGCACATCGACTTCCTGACGCGGGTGCACAACCCGGTCGGGGTGAAGCTGTCGGCCACGGCGAGCGCCGGCTACGTCGAGCAGGTCATGGATCTGGTCGACCCCGATCGCACGCCGGGGCGGCTGACGTTCATCACCCGGATGGGCGCCCGCCAGGTCCGTGATGGGCTGCCGCCGATCATCGAGGCGGCCCAGGCGGCCGGTTCGGTGGCGACCTGGATCTGCGATCCGATGCACGGCAACACCTTTGAGTCCTCGGCTGGTTTCAAGACCCGCGACTTCGCCGACATCGTCGAGGAGGTGCGTGGCTTCTTCGAGGTCCACCGGGGGCTCGGGAGCGTGCCGGGCGGGATGCATGTGGAGCTGACCGGCAACGACGTCACCGAGTGCATCGGTGGGGCCGCCAAGATCCTCGACGCCGACCTGACCAAACGCTATGAGAGCGTGTGCGATCCGCGCCTGAACCACCGTCAGGGTCTCGAGTTGGCCTTCGTGGTCGCCGAGATGCTCGGCGACTGAGAGCGGGGAGGCGATGGCCGAGATCACGGTTGACTTGCTGTCCGACACTCTGACCCGTCCCAGCGAGGGCATGCGCCAGGCGATGGCGGGCGCCGACGTCGGCGATGACGTCTTCGGTGAGGACCCCACCGTCCGGGCGCTGGAGGAGCGGGTCGCCGGCCTGCTCGGCCACGAGGCCGGCTTGTTTGCGCCGACCGGGTCGCTGGCCAACCAGCTGGGGATCCGGCTGCACACCGGACCGGGCCGGGAGTTGATCGCCGACTCGCTCGCACACATCCTGCGCGCGGAACTCGGTGCGGGAGCGACCTTTTCGGGCATCACCTCCCGCACCTGGTCGGCGCCGGACGGCAAAGCCGACCCCGCTGTCGTGCTGGGGATGATGACCCCGATCGCCGATGCCTACCAGGTCTCGACCGCGCTCATCGCGCTGGAAAACACGCACAACTTCGCCGGCGGCACCATCACGCCGTATGACGCGTTGCAGGCCATCCGCGAGGGGTCCCTCCAGCACGGCGTCCGGATGCATCTCGACGGCGCGCGGCTGTGGAACGCGCACGTCGCCACCGGGGTGGAGCTGGCGGCATACGGGCAATTGTTTGACACGGTCAGCGTCTGCCTGAGCAAGGGGCTGGGCGCGCCGGTCGGCTCGGTGCTCGTCGGGTCGGCGGACGCGATGGCGGCGGCGCGGGTCTGGCGCAAGCGTTATGGCGCCGGGATGCGCCAGGTCGGCATCCTCGCCGCCGCCGGCCTGTATGCGCTCGACCACAACCTGGTGCGCCTCGGCGACGACCACGACCGGGCCGCACGCTTTGCGGGCGCGATCGCCGAGATCGACCCGGCCCTGCTGGCCGCGCCCGCCGAGACCAATATCGTCATGCTCGACGCCGGCGCTGTCGGTCGATCCGCTGCCGATATCGTTGCCGCGCTGGCGGATCGGGGCGTGCGCGGCTATGCGATGTCGCCGACGCGGGTGCGTCTGGTCTGGCATCTGGACATCGACGACGCCGGCACCGAGACGGCGATTGCCGCCGCCAGCGCCGTCTTGGGTTGACCCTTACAGGCCCTCGTGGTGCAGGGCCTCCGCGGGCACCTCGGGCGCGCGCGGCTGCTCCCGGCGACCGCCCAATTCGGCGAGATACATCGCGGCGAGAACGAGCGTGCCGCCGAGCAGCATCCGCGCGGTCAGAGACTCGCCGCCGAAGAGCACGGCGAAGAGCGCGGCAAAAACCGGTTCGGTGGTCATCACGATGGCCGCGCGGGTGGCGCTCATGTGGGCCTGGGCCCAGGTCTGGGCCCACAGCGCGAACGCGCCGGCGATCAGCGCCATGTAGAGCAGCGCGGCCCACTGGCCCCCGCCGCGGGGCAGGGTCAGCCCGCCGGGGAGGGCGGCGGGCAGATTGACCAGGCTGATCACGGCCGCCTGCACGCACGCCATGCCGGTGGCCTGCGCGGCCGTCGACCAGCGGCCGAGGCCGACGATGTGCACGGCATACAGCAGCGCGGCAGCGAGCGTCAGGCTCTCGCCGACGCCGACCGACAGGCCGCGCAGCGAGAGCACCGCCAAGCCGGCGGTGGCGAGCAGCACGGCCACCCAGGTGGCCCGGGTGACCCGATCCCGTAGGACGAGCGCCGCGATCAGCGGGGTGAGCACGACATAGGCGCCGGTGACGAATCCGGACACCGATGCGGTGGTGTGCTCCAGCCCGATGGTCTGCAGTAACTGGGCGCCGCCATAGACCGCGCCCAGGATGAGCGCGAACCGCAACTGCGCCGCGGGGAGAGTCCGGATGTGCCGGTGGAACACCACGGCCATAGCCAACGCGGCAACGGCGAACCGCAGAACGAGGAAGTCGGCCGACGGGACGGTCTCGACGAGGTCACGGATGAGGAAGAAGGTCGAGCCCCAGGTGGCCGTGACGACAAGGAGCAGGAGCGTCGCCCACAGCCGCGCTCGGTCGCTGCCCGGCACGCTTAGACGATCGTGATCGTCACGGTGCTGCCCTTGGGCGCCATGGAGTCCCCGGCGGGCGTCTGCCCGGTGCACTGATCGATCGGGGCGCCGAGGAAGCGATTGACATCGACCTTGAAGCCGGCGGCCTCAAGGATCGCCACCGCCTCGGCCTCGGTCTTGCGATAGACATTGGGGACCAGCACCATCTCGGGCCCCTTGGATATGGCCACGGTGACCGTGCCGCCCTTGGGCAGGGTGCCCGTGGCGGGCTGCTGCTCGGCGACCTTGCCCTTCTCGACGTCGAGGCTGTAGACCTCCTCACCGGTGGCCATGACCAGCCCCAATCCGGTCAGGATGCTCTCGGCCTCCTGGGGGGTCTTGCCGGTCAGGTGGGGCACGTCAATCGGCCTGACGCCGAGGCTGAGCACGAGATTGACGGCGGCGCCGCGTTTCAGCGCTGTTCCCGTCGGCGGGGTGCTGGAGATCACCCTGTTGGTCGAGACCGTCTCGCTGTAGTCCTGGCTCACCGTCCCCGCGCGCAGCCGCGCCTTGGTCAGTGCCGCGACCGCCTCGTCCCGGGTTTTGCCGACGAGGTCGGGCACCTCGTAGCGCTCCGGGCCCTTGGACACGGTGACGGTAACCGTGTCACCGCGGTGGGCGACGGTCCCGACCAAGGGATCGCTGGCGATTACGATGCCCTTGGCGACGGTCTCGCTGAAGGTTGGGTCCAGGTGGGCATCGAGGTGGGCCCGGTCCAGGGCGGTCACCGCCTCGGACTGGGTCAGGGCCGCCAGTCGGGGCACGGTCGTGGTGGCTCCCGGCCCAAGAAGCATCCACCACGCGCCCGCGGCGATGCCCAGCAGCAGCGCGAGCAGGAGGACCGGGATCCAGGTGCGCCGCCGCCGCGGGGCGGCGGTCCGATCGGGCGTGCGCCTCGTCGCGGACGGCCGAGAGGCCCGAGGCGGGACAGTGGCCGCGGCCTGCCGCGACAGTGACGGGGCGGCCGGTTGTGACAAAGACGCGGCGGCCGGCGGTGACGCCTGCGTCGCGCTCACCTCGGCGACGTCGAGGACGGCGGTGTCGGTCACGACGCCGCTCGCAGTACCGGCGCCAGGGACCGGCAACGGGGCGGTCTCGCCGGCCAGCGCTCCGGTCGTGACCGGGAGGCGGTCGAGGATCGATGGGCTCAGCCGGCCGCGGACGTGGCGCAACTCCTGGAGGAACTCGCCGGCGTCGGCCGGCCGGTCCTGCGGGTTCTTGGCGGTCGCCATCGCAACGAGCGAGTCGAGGGCCACGGGCAAGCCGGCGACGATGCTCGAGGGGGCGGGCACGCCGCGATGCAGGTGCTGGTAGATGACGTTGGGGATCGAGTCGCCGGTGAACGCCGTGCGGCCGGTGAGCAATTCAAAGAGAATCAGCCCCGCCGAGTAGACATCGGAGCGGGTGGTGACGGCGCTCTGCTCGATCTGCTCGGGCGAGATATACGACAGCGTGCCGAGAACCTCGGTGGCGCCCGCGGTCGCGGTCTCGGCCGTGACCGCGCGGGCCAGTCCGAAGTCGGCGACCTTGACCTGGCCGTCGTCGCGCAGGATGACGTTCTCGGGTTTGACGTCGCGGTGCATCAAGCCGGCCGCGTGGGCGGCGGCCAGCGCCTCCAGCACTGGTTCCATGATGTCCAGCGCCGCCCGCGGCGTCAGCGGACCCTCGTCCTGCAGCACCTCCCGCAGCGTCCGTCCGGGGACGAACTCCATCGCGAGGAAGATCTGCCCGTCGTCCTCGCCCTGGTCGAAGACCGCGACGAAATTGGGATGTGAAACGCGCGCGGCCGACCGGGCCTCGCGCCGGAATCGAGAGACGAACGCCTCGTCGGCCGCCAGGTGCGGACGCATCACCTTCAACGCGACCGTCCGCTCCAGGCGCGTGTCGACGGCGCGGTAGACGCTCGCCATGCCCCCGCTCGCGATCAGCTCCTCGACCCGGTAGCGCCCGTCGAGGAGGGCCCCGACGAGCGGGTCGGAGTCGGGCAGGGTCACGCGCGAATCTTACGGTGCCCGGCTTGGCGCTCCGGTCCACCACACCGGCGCGCGCTCGGGTTCGTCGCGCCGGTGTTCAGCGGCCGGATCTCACAGGCGCGTCATGAAGTACTTGACGTTTGCCACATATTGCCGGGTGTCGGCGAACCACCCGTTCTCCCGCACCGAGCCGAGACCCTGGTAGTAGGCGGCGATCACCTCGTCCTGGTCCTTGGCCATGGCGCCGAGCTGACGCAAGATGACGACACCGGCTGTGACATTGTCCTGCGGATTGCTCAGGTCGAGGCTGCGGCCGATGAGGCCGCCGGCCCAGCTGCCCGACTCGGGCATGACTTGCATCGCGCCGACGGCGCCGGCGCCGGAGCGCGCGGCTTGGTTCCAGCCGGACTCCTGCCAGCCGATCGCCTTGGCGAGGCGCTGATCGACGCCGTATGCCGATGCCGTCGCCGCGATCAGATCCCGGGTCTGGCTCTGGCTGGGCATCGTGTTAGCCCACTTCGCGGCCGCCGCGGTGGGGCCGGTGCTCGCGGCGGCGCCGGATGCACCCGCGGACGCGGACGCGGTGCCGCTGGTCGTGGCGCCGCCGCCGATCTTGAGGGTCTGCCCGGGGAAGATGAACGCGCCCGGCGAGATGCCATTGGCCGCGGCGATGGCCGCGACGCTGGAGCCGGTCGCCGCCGCGATGTGGCTGAGCGTGTCACCGGCGCGGACGGTGTAGCTGCCGCCCCCGCCTGCCGCGGCCGGGCTGGCCGCCGCCGAGGTCCCGGCGCCCGAGGGGATCGTCAGGGTCTGGCCCGGATAGATCATCCCGGGGTTGGACAGGGAGTTGGCGGCCACGAGGGCGCCGACCGACGTCCCATAGCGCTGGGCCAGGTCGAACAGCGTCTCGCCCGCGGCGACCGTGTGCCGCTGCGAGGTCGTCGAATGGCTGACCACCACCGGGACCGACAACGCCGGGGCGAGGGCGGCCGGACGCGCCGCGGTGGGCACTGCGGCCGGCAATGTGGCAGAGAGGGCAGCAGTCAGGGCAAGCAGCGGCAAGGGCGCCATGCAGGGGTGGTCCTTCCAGGGCCAGACACGGGGGACGTGCGGGGGAGACGGGTGACGAACGCGCCCGAGAATAACCCACCCTGTGACAGTGTGTCTGCCGTGGATCCGAAGGATGATGTGGTACAAGCCTGGCTCACCATTCCCGAGGTCGCCGAGCGGCTTTCGGTGCGCGTCACCGCGGTCCGCCGGCTGCTCGAGGACCGCGACCTGGTCGCGGTGCGACGGGGCGAGCGCCGGGTGCTGTCGATCCCGGCGGGCTTCCTCGACGACGACGGTCCGGTGGCGGCGCTCAAGGGCACCTTCACCGTCCTGGCGGACGGCGGCTTCGACGACGAGGAGATCATCGACTGGCTGCACGCGCCCGATCCGTCCTGGCCGGCAGGGGAGAACGCCCTCGGCGCGATCCGGGCCGGCTTCAAGACCGAGGTGCGCCGCCGGGCGATGGAGGAGGCGATGTGACCACTCCGGAGCGGGGAATGCTCAGGTGCTGCGTGCGGTGGTGCGGTCGGCGAGTTCGTCCAGGGCGGCGGCAGCCGCCGGGGTGATCCTCGCGCCGGCGAGCGCCGCGCGGGCGCTCGCGACCAACTCGGTGATCCGGGCCTCCACCGTATCGAGTGCGCCGGCGGCGACGATCAGCGCACGGAGGCGCTCGATCTGCTCGGGGCCGAGGTCGGGGCGGCCGAGCCAGTGCTCGGCATACGCGACCTCGTCGGTGGTGAGCCCGTCGAGCGTGTGCGCGAGCAACACCGTGCGCTTGCCCTCGCGCAGATCGTCGCCCGCCGGTTTGCCGGTCACCCTCGGGTCGCCGAAGACACCGAGGACGTCGTCGCGCAGCTGGAAGGCCAGGCCGAGCGCCACGCCATACCCCGAGAGGGCCGTGCGCGCTGCCTGGTCGAGATCACCGGCGAGAGCGCCGACCAACAGCGGGTGCTCGATGGAGTATTTCGCCGACTTGAAGGTCATCATCCGCTCGCCGGCGGCGATCCGAGCGGCGGTGTCCATCTCGCTCCATGGGCGCACCGAGGTGACGACGTCGAGGTATTGCCCGGCCATCAGCTGGGTTCGCATCCGGTCGAAGACGCCGCGCGCGCGGGCCAGGGCCGCGGCGGGCAGGCCGCACTCATCGAAGGCCTGGTCGGCCCAGCCGAGGCACAGATTGCCCGCCAAGATGGCGCCGGCGACCCCGAACCGGGCGCCGTCACCGTCCCACGCGTGCCGGGCGTGCGTTGCCTCCAGCGCTCGGTGGGCGGTGGGGTGACCCCGTCGAGTATCGCTGGCGTCGATGACGTCGTCGTGGATCAGGGCGCCCGCCTGGATGAACTCCATCGCCGCGGCGAGCGCGATCACGGCGTCACTGTCGGGGGCGTTGGCGGCGCGGTAGCCGGCATACAGGAAGATCGGGCGCAATCGCTTCCCGCCGCGCAGCAAGGTTGTGACGACGCCGAGCAGGTCGTCCGCTTCCGGTTGCAGCTCGGCCAAGTCGGCGCTGCCCCGCTCCAGCTGGGCGGCGACGGCGGCATCGACCCGCGAGCGCACGGCGTCCAGGTCGATCCGCTCGCCCACCGGCGCCTCCTGCTGGACTCGTCGTGGCTGGCTTGGATGTGGCTGGCCTCAACTGTATGCCGCGCCCGCAGCCGCCGCCCAACCGGCCGGTAACCTTGACGGCATGTCCATCCCCGCCGACCTGCGCCAATCGCGGCCGACGATCAGCTTCGAGTTCTTCCCCCCGGCCACGCCGGCCGGCGCCGAGACGCTGTGGGATGCCATCCGCCGCCTGGAGCGGGTGCAGCCCGACTTCGTGTCGGTGACCTATGGCGCCGGCGGCACCACCCAGGACCGCACGGTGGCCGTCACCGAGCGGATCGCCCAGGAAACCACGCTGACCGCGATGGCGCACCTGACCTGCGTGGGGGCCAGCGTCGCGCAGTTGCGCCGGGTCGTCGGGCAGTATGCGGCGGTCGGCATCCGCAACATTCTCGCCCTGCGGGGCGACCCGCCGCGCGGTGGTGACGGGCGCTGGGTGGCCCACCCTGAGGGCCTTTCCCGTGCCGAGGACCTGGTCGCGTTGATCAAGACCCTCGGGGATTTCACGGTCGGGGTCGCGGCCTTCCCCGACATCCACCCGGAGTCCGCCGGCTTCGACAACGATGTCGAGGTGCTCGTCCGCAAGGCCGATGCCGGGGCCGACCTCGCGGTCACCCAAATGGTCTTTGACGCCGACAGCTACCTGCGGCTGCGGGATGCGGTGGCGGCCCGGCGCGACCTGCCGGTGGCGCCCGGCCTGATGCCGGTGACCAACCTGAAGCAGATCGCCCGGATGAGCGAACTCATGGGCACCCCGCTGCCGCAGCCGGTGGTGCGGCGGCTCACTGCCGTCGAGGGGGATCCCGAGGCGGTGCGGCGCGTCGGCGTCGAGATCGCCACCGAGCTGGCTCGCCGGATGCTCGATGAGGGCGCCCCCGGCCTGCACTTCATCACGATGAACCACTCCGGCGCGACGCTGGAGGCCTTCGGCAATCTCGGGCTCGCCGCGGTGCGCTAAGGCGCGTCACGCTCCCGCGACGGGGTGCGGCGCGCCGAGCGTCATCGCCAGCAGTTCGGCATACGTCGTCTCGAAGACCGTGTGCGAGTGGCCGCCGGCCGCCCACACGTGCGCGAACGGCTCGAGGTCGGTGTCGACGATCGTGCGGATCGGCGCCGGGTGGCCGATCGGGGCGACCCCGCCGATCGTCATCCCGGTATGCCGCCGCACGAAGTCCGGGTCGGCTCGATCCAAGCGGGCCAACCCGAGTCGCGCGGCGAGGAAGGCGGTGTCCACCCGGTGGCCGCCGGAAGCCATCACCAGCAGCGGGCTCGCGGCGCCCTCGTCGTCGATCGCCGCGAAGATCAGCGAGTTGGCGATCTCGGCCGGAGTGATCCCGAGCGCGTCCGCGGCCGCTTGGGCGGTGCGCACGGCGTCGGGGAGGTAGCGCACCTGCGGGGACAGGCCGCGCTCAGCGAGCGCGGCGAGCACGCGGGCGACGGCGGGATGCCGGCTCAGGTCGTCGGTCATGCCCGCTTCATATCAGTTCGGCGGGCTGATCAGGACACGGTGTCGGCACCCGTCCACCGGGGATCGCGACCGGACAGGGCGACCAGCCGGTCGATCGCGGGCGCGTCGTCGGCGATCTCGAACCGGGGCGCGAACGCCTTGCCCTCGCCCTGGAAGTCGGGCGTCAGCATCGGCTCGGCGAAGGCGATCGAGTCCTCGACCGGTGCCTCGTCGGGTGACCACGGCTGGCCGGTGGCAGTGGCGAGGTCCCAGCCGTGGACCTGATACTCCCACAACGTCATTGCCAGGGCCATGTCGCCCGGCATCGCGTTGCCGTCGGCGAGCGTGAACGGCCGCTCGGCCCCGCCGCCGGCGATGCCCTCGACGAGCCGGTCGCCGGCGGCCCGCACTTGCGCCGCCCCGGTGCCCTCGACCGCGGTCGCGGAGGCTTCGGGCGCCTGCCCGCCGGAATCGGCGAAGCCCGCGGCGAAGGCGCTCGACCAGCCCACGATGTGCTCGCGCAGGTCGGTGACGTCGAATTCGGTGCATGGGGTGGGGTCGCTGGCCTGGTCGTCGCGGATGCCGTCGAGGACGTCGGCCAGCTGGTGCAGGACGGCGCGGACCTGCTCGGCGGTGGACGTGGCGCCGGTGTTGGCGGCAGTGGTGTCGGCGCCGGTGTTGGTGGCGGTGTCGTTGGTTGTCATGCCAGTGACGTTAGGTCCCGGTCGGGCGGCGCTGCTTGAAGATTCGCGCCACTGCGCGATTTATCCTCGATTCGTGCCCGACCCGCCCGACCCTGCCGCCGACTCGCGGGCGATCCTGCACCCGGCGCGGATGGCCGAGCACGTGCGGCTGGACCGGTTCTCGGTGCCGGACGCCTTCGAGGGCATCCTCGACTGGGTGTGGTCGGTCGAGTGGGATCTGCAGCCCGGCGAGGTGCATCGCCAGGACGTGCTGTCGTTGCCGGCGGTGAACATCAGCGTCGGCACCGGCCCGCCGCCCGGCCCGCACCCACCCCCGGGGCCGTATGCCGTCAGCCCGCGCGTCGTCGGGGTCGCCCGCCGCCGGACCACCCGCGTGCTGAGCGGCAGCGGCTGGAATGTCGCCGCCAAGACGACCGTCGGCGGCCTCGGCGGGCTGATCGCGACGAGCGTGGCGGCATACACCGACAAGGAGGTGGCGATGGGGGAGGTGCTCCCGCTGGATGCGGGGGCGCTGGGGGCGGCGATGGCGGCTGCCCAGGGTGCGTCCGCGCGTTCCCAGCTGCTCCTGGCAGCGCTCGAACCTGTTCGGGCCCAGGCAGATCCGCAGCGACGGCGCACTGCGCGCGAAGTCTCCGCCCTCGCCGACGCGGCCGCGAACAAGCCGGATCTCTATCGCGTGGGGGAGTTGGCGGCATACGCGGGGATGAGCGTGCGCACCGTGCAACGACTGTTCTCGGAGTATGCCGGGATCTCGCCGACGTGGATGCTGCGCCGGTTGCGGCTGATCGAGGCGGCCGAGCGGGTCGCGCGTGGACAGCAGGCCCGGTGGGCCGAGGTCGCCGCCGATCTCGGCTACAGCGACCAGGCGCACCTGACCCGCGACTTCACCGCCGCCGTCGGGCAGTCACCGGCCGCGTATGCCGCCGCGCAGCGAGAGTTCGACGTATAGAAAAGCAACATTGCGCAATAATGATTGTGCAACTACGATTGTGGGTATGACGAAACCCGAAGTGCGCCAACTCCGCGACGCTGCCCCCCTGGCGGCGCTCGCCCATCCCTTCCGCGCCCGCATGCTCGACGCGCTCAAGGTCGACGGCCCGTCGACGGCATCGATGCTCGCCCGCCGCACCGGCCAGGCCGTCGGCAACGCCAGCCACCATCTGAAGGTGCTGGCCGACGCCGGTCTGGTCGAAGAGGCCCCCGAACTCGCCAAGGACAAGCGGGAGCGCTGGTGGCGCCTGGTCTCCAGCGGAACGCGTTGGACGACAAGCGATTTCGCAGGGGACGCGTCCGCTCTCACGGCCGCCCGGGAGGCCGAGGCGCTGCAGCTGCGGCGCCAGATCGAGCGGGTCCAGGCCTGGCTGGCCAATGCCGACTCCGACCCAGTCTGGGGCGATGCCGCCTTCGCCACCCAAAACTGGCTCCAGGTCACCCCGCAGGAGTTGGACCAGGTGGCCGCGGAGGTGATTGCCGTCCTTCTGAGGTGGGGGGAGCGGCAGATCCCGGACGACGGCGCCGACCGGGAGTCGGTGATCGTCTTCGCGCGCGGATTCCCGGCGCAGCCATGAGGACCCGCGAACCGTTGCGTTCCGTCGTCGCTCCGATCCGTCGCGGAGGCGCCCGAACGCCATGACCATCACAACCAGACCGGTTGTCCCCGCCTTGGGTCACAACCGGAACTTCGGCCTGCTCTGGCTCGGCGAGGGCATCTGCGTCCTCGGCTCGATGACCACGCTGGTCTTCCCGCTGCTCGCGGTCACGGCGTTCGACGCCGGGCCCGGGATGATGGGCCTGCTCACCGCGGCCACCTGGCTGCCCTGGCTCCTGCTCAGCCTGCCCGCGGGGGTGTGGATCGACCGCGGCGACCCGCGGCGGATCATGATCGCCGCCGACCTGTGGTCGGCGCTGGCCACCGTGACCGTGCCCCTCGCCTGGGCGCTGGGCCGGCTCACGCTCGCGCACGTCCTCCTGGCGGCGCTGGGGGTCGGCGTGGGCGCGGTCTTCTTCCGCACGGCATACGCCTCGCTCATCCCGCGCGTGGTGGCGAAAGGCGATCTAGAGAGCGCGAACTCGCGCCTGGTGGGGACCGAGTCGGCAATGCAGGTCGCCGGCCCGAGCCTGGGCGGCGCTCTCGTCGCCCTGCTCTCTGCCGCGTATGCCGTTGCCCTCGATACCGTGACCTTCCTCGTCTCCGCGGCCTGTCTGTGGCGGATGCAGCCCGCGCAGCTGCTGGCGCACGAGCCGCCGCCGCGGGAGCCGATGTGGTCCTCCGTGCGGGCCGGCCTGCGCATTCTCCGAAGCGATCCCTATGTCCGCTTCATGGCGTGGCAGGGCGGGGCGTCCAATTTCGCGCTCACCGGGTATGGTGCGCTGCTCGTCCTCTTCCTGGTCCGGGATCTGCACCTCGACGCCGGCTGGACCGGGGTGGTCATTGCGGTCGGGAGCGCCGGCGGCCTGGGTGGGGCGGCGATCGCCCGCCGCGTCTCGGCGTGGCTCGGCCAGGGGCCCGCGATGGTCGCGCTGCAGGTGTTCGGTGGCCCCACGGCGTTGTTGATCGCCGCCGCGCAGCCCGGTCGGCTGGTCGCGCTCGTGCCGCTGGGCGCCGCCTGTGTCGGGGTCGGCGTCGTCGGCGCCAATGTGTTGCGCGGTGCCTTCCGGGGACGCTATGTTCCGGCCGCGGTCATGGCCCGGGTGCTCTCGGCGAGTTCGTTGATCAATATGGGCACGATGCCGCTGGGTGGGCTAGCCGCCGGTTGGCTCGGCTTCCACCTCGGAATTCGCGGGGCCATCGCGGTCCTGGCTGGTTTGCACGCCCTCGCGTCGCTCTCGGTTCTCCTCGGGCCCTACCGGCCGGGCCGGCCACTGCCGGAACACCCGTTGCGCCTGCCCGGGTGAGCCGCCCCGCCTTCCCGAGGGCGTCGCTCGCCAGGGTCCGTGGGGAGAAACTAGGCTCGGCCTTCGTGGTCAGGAGCACGGTGGAGCGGCTGGATCCGCGGCTTGTGCACCGCACCGTCGAACGGCTCGGGCAGCGGATCCGCGCCCGCTTCCCCGAGCGCGGGCTCAACACCGTCGCGGCGGAGCTGGCCGCGATCGCGGCGGACGTGTGCGACAGCGGGCCCGGCCGTCACCGGCGCCTGAAAGCGGTCGCGTGGTTCACCCGGCTCGTCGGGGCGGTCATTCTGGTCGCCACGGCCGCCCTGCTCGTCGTCACCGTCCGGGACGCCGTCCTGCACGGGCCCGATCAGTCCTTCGAGTGGGTGCCGCTGGTCGAGTCGCTGATCAACGATCTCGTCTTTGCCGGGATCGCGCTGTTTTTCCTGGTCGCGCTGCCGGAGCGGATCGCGCGCCGGGAGCTGTTGGGGACCTTGCACCGGCTGCGGTCGCTGGCCCACATCGTCGATATGCACCAGTTGACCAAGGACCCCGAGCGGCTGCGCCCGGACTTCGTCAAGACCTCGGTGTCGGTCGACCCGGGGCTGGATCGCGATGACCTGGAGCACTATCTCGACTACTGCTCCGAGCTGCTCAGCTTGATCGGCAAGGTCGCCGCCGTGTGCGCCGAGGAATCCGAGGACAGTCTCGTCCTGGACACGATTAGCACGATCGAGACGATGACGACCGGCATGGCCGGCAAGATCTGGCAGAAGATCTCCCTCCTGCCCGATTGACCATTTCCATGCTGGGCACCCCTATGTGGCAGCTGCAACGAGGCCAGTGCTTAGAACATAAGTTCGATGTGTTAGGGGGGCCCAACGAACGGCACCAGGGCCGCCGAACGCGTTCGAGTAGCGAGGTCGGCCGACTGTAGCTATCCTAAGGCTTGGGTGGCAGGCAGTCACCCAGAGAAGTCAGGGGACAAGGATGAGACAATCAATGAGTTGGGAGGGGGCGCATCCTCGAGATGACTGCCGCCCTTAGTTTGATCTCAGCGCCCGCATTTGGCGCTGAGTACATGCGGTATTTCAATGCGTTTATTTACGGAACTCAACGACTCCCAGGGAGTTCGTCGGACGATCCTATCTTACCCAGCGTGTCCAATGGTGCCGTATGGACGGATGCGCCGTCCGGATACTGCAACAACCGCTATAAGTTCCAATTCATGCGGGATGTCCCTGGTCTCCCTCCCGACGTCACCGTCGCAAGTGGATCGAATATTCGCTTTTGCGATGGCCAGTATGGAGTTGTTGGGCTGACGTGGCCGAATGCTCGCTACCACTTCAGTGTTGGAGTCACCGACAGGCCGAATTCGGGCAGTGGCTCAGGCTGGATTAGTGCCCGGTACTAGCGTCCTCATCCAAGGGCTCGCCCAGGGATACGGGAGTCGCCAGGTGCTCTTCGACATTAGCGTCGCGTTGGATGCAGGGATCACCGCGCTTCTCGGCCTTAACGGCGCCGGTAAGAGGACGTTGATCCGTTCCTTGGCGGGAGACCTCCCGCCCTGGAGCGGATCAATAACACTGGGGTGCGCCACTATGTCGGCCCGGTGGGATCGACGGCAACTGGCCACCATCGGTTACCTGCCGCAAGACCCCCGCCTACCGGGGCACATCCGCGTCGGTGACGCCATTGCCTATGCCCAGTGGTTGAAGTGCGGCCAGGGTGGCGTCCTGCGTCAACAAGAGTGCCTCGCTATGGTTGAACTCGCGGACCATGCCCGCGCCAAAGCTGGCACGTTGTCGGGCGGTATGCGCCGTCGGCTCGCCTTGGCGTGTGCGATCGTCTCTCACCCTAAGCTCCTGCTGCTCGACGAACCCACGGTCGGACTCGATCCCGAACAACGTTCGGGCTTGCGTCGCATTATCAGTCGCTCTGCGCAAGACTGCGCATTGGTCTTTAGCACACATGAACTCGCCGAGGTCGACCACTTCGATCCAGGGGTCGTCGTTATCCACGGCGGTCGCATCCTCTTTAGCGGTACAGCCGAAGGTACGCGCCGACTCGCACCTATCGACACGCCCGCCGCGATGCGTTTGGAGGGTGGCTTCTTGACCCTTGATCGCGGGCGTCTAGCGATGCGTGCCTACCGAATTCTGTTGCGTATCAGCTGGACCCGTTATGGAGCCCCGCTCACCGCTGCCATCGCGCTCCTGAGCCTCACCGCCGATCAAGGGTGGGTCGGCGGAAGCGCGTCAACCGCCGTCGCTGTCATGAATGCGGTGGGCCTTGCCCTACCTGTCGCACTGGCTGCGACTGGGTTGGACGGTGCCCGCGACAGGCACCCAGAAAGCTTCTTTGCCCCAGAAAGATCGGCGCAAAGCCCGCTCCGAATTGGCGTGGTTCAGTTCGCGGCGTCGACCACGTGGCCCACGCTCGCGTATGTCGCCGTCGTGCTCGGAGCAACGGTCGCCACGGGTCGAGCAAATTCGGCCGTGTGGCCGCCCGTTCTTCCGCTGGCAATCGGCTATCTTTCGATGCTAGCCCTCGTCGGAGCCGCGCTAGCTATCGGACGTCATACTCCAGTCTTGATTGGGCTCCTATTCAACTCGCTTGGTGCCGCCCTACTGATTGGCTACTTGGGCGTTGGGCCGGAGTCAAGGCCCGCCCTCTTTACACTTCTCGACTCCACCTATGGTCCTCCCGGAATGGTCTTCAACACGCCCACCGGCCTCCGTCAGCTTGCGTTATTCGGGTCGCTTATATTCTTTTCGCTCGTAGCGTTTCAGCGTCGGCTCACGGGGCGCATGTTGCTCGTGGGGACTGCTCCACTTCTTGCCGCTACCCCCTTGCTCTTGCTGGGATCTCCCCAGCGGTGGATTCTGCCAGCGGATCCGGCTGCGGTCTCCTCGTGCCACGTGAACGTGTGCCTCTGGCGGGACCACGCTGCCTTACAGCCTGATGTTCTCGCGGTCGTGAACGCCCTGCTGGCACTCGACCGTAATGGCCTTCCGGCCCCCGCGCGTTGGCAGGAATCTGCTTCTCCCGAACCGGGAGCAGCATCGTTCTATCTCGGAACTCCGCATGCGACGCGCACTGATGTTGGCTCCGCTATCGCGCAAGGCTATCTATTGTGGCTCTCTTGCGGGCAGCCAGCCAGTGACCCCAGCGCAATAGCACGAGAGCAATGGCTGAGTGGTCGGCTGGTGCCCACTAAGGGGCAAACCCTCGAGCACGTGAGCGAAATTGAGAGTTGGTCGAACGCGCGCCAGTGGGACTGGTTCGCTGCGGCCTTGCCACGGGAGTGTCGGCCTGCGTGAGGCTATTCTTCCGGATGAGGCGCGCACGCCTGGGCGTCCTAGTCATTGGCGTTCTCGGAATGGTATCGATAGCGCTTGGCGCGCTCCAGATCCCGTCTTTGCAACCGGTGCTCGGCGACGTGTACGTGCCGCTGCTGGCGAGCGCTCTCATATCCGTTGTCATGGGAATTGCGAGCGCGACCCTTCTCGGCTCGCCTGTCCCCACCATGGAGCGGACAGCGTCTCGGGATCTGCGGCCCAGCCGAGCCTTCGCCCTTGCCGGGCTGGCCCTGTACGGCGTGGCGTTGATGGCGATTAGTGCGGCCATACATCCCGAGAATGGGGCGCTGTTTCGCGAGCCAGCGCATTTCGTCGGCGGCCTTGGATTGGCTCTGCTTTGCATGCGATGGGTCGCAGTGCCACTGGCGTGGTGTGCCATGCTCGCGTACGCACTTGCCTGCCTCCTTGCTGGTGCTGCCTTCCCGCGCTTGGAAGGCGTCATGCTTTTCCATCCCGTAGGGTCGTGGCCCCGTCTGGTCGTGTCTGTTGTGGTCCTTCTGGTTGCTGGTGCTCTATACGTTGTCAACCCCGCCCTGCCGGCGAGCTACGACGACCAACAGTGGTGGCAATGATCCGATAGCTGGTGCGCAAGTGGGGGGCCGTGCTCCCAACCGGTGGCTGCTGCGCTCGTGCGACGCTGCGGTTCCCGACCTGCCGGGCGGCGCCTGGCACCGCCCGGCTGTGCTTCGTGTGCTATTTGCCCTGACGATAGGTCGTCCACTGCCCTTGCATCCGCGAGATCTGACCCGCGGAGAAGGTGTTCATGCACGCGTCGTCGGTGTAGTCCATGAAGTTCTTGATCGGGTCATTGCCCGCCTTGTTGCGGCAGCTGTCGCGGCCGGTCGGGCAGCCGTAGGCCGCCGACCGCTCGGCCGGGGTGTCGGCGACATAGTCGCCCTGGCCGTTACAGCCGCCCTGGAAGGTGTGGTAGAGCCCGAACCAGTGACCGGCCTCGTGGGTCGCGGTGTCGCCGAGGTTGTAGGGCGATGCGGTGCCGCCGGGCAGGGACTGGTCGAGCAGGACGACGCCGTCCATCACGTCATACGAACTCTTGGGGAAGGTTGCCCAGCCGAGCAGGCCGCCGCCGAGGCTGGCGGAGTAGAGGTTGAGGTCGTCCATGGTGCCCGTGCGCAGGGCGGTCTTCATGGCGCGCTCGGCGGTGGTGCCATTGGTCAGGCCGTTGTACCAGGTCGCGTTGTTGGTGTAGTCCGTCCCGGCCAGGGTGAAGCTGAAACCGGTTCCCGCATAGGCGCTGTTAAGGACGCTGATCTGGTTGTTGATCATGGTCGCACTGAGGTTGCCCTTGGCGCCGTCGGTGATCACGTGGAAGAAGACGTTCACCGTCGTCGCCGCGAAGCGCGCGTCGCTCCTGGCGCGGTCCTTGGCGTAGCGGGCCTCGAGCGCGGCGGCCGCGTCGGGGGAGAGGGTGTTGGGGTCGAGGCGGTTTCCGCCCTTGACGGAGCGCCCGTAGTTGACCGAGTCGGTGTGCGTCACGCAGGCGGCGCCCGCGTCACTCGCGCCGATCGGGCGCGCGGAGGCTGTCGGGGCGCCGGCGGCGAGGGCGGTGAGGGTGAGCAGGCCGGTGGTGGCGGCGAGCAAGCGAGGCGTCTTCATGCTTCCTCCGGTGGGGGAGACGGTGTGGCCGGCTTTGTTACCGGCCGGGAAACAGGATGACGCATGCGAGGCCCGCACGTGGCCGAAACGCGTGCCGAACTTTTTACGGACCTTGGGGTCGGGGCCGGGTTCTGCCTTGACTGGCCGGCGTCCTGGTGTAGAGTCGTAATAGGAAATATGTTCTCCGAATCAGCGTTCCTATGCGGTATCTAGTATGCCGGTTGTCGGTGCCGTGGTCGACCCTGTGAGTCGGTGGTTATGAGTCGGCGGCACCTGCCGGGGGTGTGCCGCGTGGACAGGAGGGTCAGGGATGGGACGTCGCTACGACGAGCCGGTCGAGGTGGATGCCCGCGAGGAGGTCATGCGCGCCTTCATCTGGCGGGGGCGGCTGTATGCCGTGCGCTCGGTGATCGACCGCTGGACCGAGCGCCGCTCGTGGTGGCAGGACCCCGCCGGGGCGCCGCGGACCGGGGAGCGGACGGTCTGGCGGGTCGAGGCCGCGGCGGGCCGGTCGTCGGGGACGGGGATCTATGACATCGGCCTCGATACCGATCTGCAAGCGGAGACACCGACGTGGACGCTGCTGCGCGTCCAGGACTGACGGAGAAAGCGATGACGACCACAACTGTGACGACCACAGCGCTGTCTGCGGCCCGGGTGGCCTCGGCCCTCGACCTGTTGGAGGGTGCGGCGGCCAGCCTGGTCGAGGCCAGCCACGCCGGCCAGATCACCGAGCGGTATGCCGAGGCGCACCTCGCCGCCCTGCGCGCGGCCGCCGCGGTGCTCGCCGCCCATCCACCGCGTGCCGGCGGTGGCAGTCCGCGCAATATCTGGGAGTTGGTGCCGGCGATCGCGCCGGAGCTGGTCGAGTGGGCGGAGTTCTTCGCCTACTCCTCGCGCCGGCGCTGGGCAATCGCCGACGGCATCGAGCTGGCCACTGCCCGTGAGGCCGACGACCTGCTCCGCGCCGCCGCCGACTTCCTCGAGCTGGTGCGCGGCACGCTCGGCCTGCCCCCGCGTGCCGGGCGTTCGTCCGCGCCGCTGCGGCTGACGCCCGCGGGGTGAGGTCGTTTGGGCGCCAGGCCGGATCAGTGTCCCGGGCCGTCTTCTGCACGGCCGGGTGGCTGGTCGTCGAGGAAGGCCTCGGTCGGCACGAAGTACAGCGAGCCGGTCACCGGGGTCGAGAAGTCAAGGATGCGGTCGGTGTTGCCCGCGGGTTTGCCGAGGAACATATTGCGCAGCATCTCCTCGGTGATGCCGGGGTCGGCGGCATACCCGATGAAGTAGGTGCCGAACTCGCGCGTCCCGATCGCGCCGAACGGCATATTCTCGCGGAAGATCTGGCGCTGGGTGCCGTCGGCAGCCGTGATCGTGTTGAGCGCGACGTGGGAGTTGCTCGGCTTGCGTTCCTCGGGCATCTCGATGTCCTCGAGTTTCGAGCGCCCGATGGCCCGCTCTTGGTCCTCGGTGCTCAAGGCACGCCAGCCGTCCAGGTCGTGCAGGTATTTCTGGACGATCACATAGCTCGATCCGGCATACCCCGAATCCTCCGCGCCCACCGTGACGGCGGCGACCGCCTTGGCGCCCTCGGGGTTCTCGGTCCCGTCGACGAAGCCGAGCAGGTCGCGATCGTCGAAGAACTTGAACCCGTGCACCTCATCGACGACCTGGCCGAACCCGCGCAGGCGTTCCTCGACCTGGCGCGCCATCTCGAAGCAGATATCGATGTGGTCGGCCCGCAGGTGCACCAACAGGTCGCCCGGTGTCGAGACAGCCGTATGCCGCTCGCCCTCGATCGCGGCGAACGGGTGCAGGTGCGCAGGCCGCGGTGCGGCATACAGCCGGTCCCAAAGTCCGGCGCCCAGGCCGAGGACGCACAGCAACTGATCGGCCGGGTAGCGAAAGGACACCCCGCGCACCAGCCCGGGCGCGTCGGCGAGGAACTGCCGGATCTGCGTCTCGGCGCCCTCCTGCAGGCTGAAGACCAGGAACATCCCGGCCCGGCTGGGGGGAGCGACGACGTGTTGGATGACCATAGCTATTCCGCAGCCGCGTATTCCGAAGCCGGGCGTGGCGACGGCCTGGCGGCGATGGTGCTGGGTCTGGCCCACGGACCTCTCCGAGGTCGCTGCCAGTTCGCGATGCGACGGTTCACAAGGGCGCTCCTGGATCTCGGCCGGTCGATTTCGAAGCCGCGCCCAGACTACTCACCCGAGGCAGGTCTGCGCCTTGTCAACGCCTCGTGCCGGTGACCCGGCAGGTCCCGCCGGCGGGCAGCTAGCTCACCACCGGCTACCTCACCGCTGGCTAGCACCACCGGCTGGCTCACCACCGGCTGATTCACCGCTGGCCGGAGTTGGTCTTCCAGCCGCGCTCGCACGCGGTGCAAACGGACCCGAGCCGCCCCGGCGGTGACGCCGAGGGATGCCACCGCCTGCGCCGGGGTCAGCCCGTCCCAGACAGTCAACAGAATCAGCTCGCGATCGACATCGCCGAGGGTCGCGAGGGCCTCCTGGACCGCCGCCACGCGTTCGGAGGAATCGCTGGCCGGGCTCGGTCGATCCGGTTCGGGCGGTGCCGCCGTGAGCACCGGTCGGGACGCGCCCTCGCGGTGATGGGCCAGGACCAGCCGGCGGGCGACGCCGAAGACCCAGGCCAACCTGGCATCCGCGCGGGGGATGTCGCTGCGGCGCCAGACGACGAGGAAGGTCTCGGCCAACAAGTCCGGGGCGTCCGCGGCAGCGACCCGCCGGTGAGGTAGGCGAGCACGCGCGGCGCGAGTTCTCGGTAGAGCCGCTCGAACTCCGTCTCGGACAAGGTCACTTGGCCGTCCCTGCGAGGGCGTCGGCGGCGATCTGGCGCATCGCCGCCGAGGATCAACCCGCCGGCGAGGGCGAGCACCTTGCGACGGCGCCGCTGCCGCTGCGTCGCGGGAGTGGGCCAGTCGGACGTAGGCGAGTCGGGGTGGACTTCGGCGGCGATGCGGGCCCACGCGTCCACAAGGACGCCCTGGTCGACCTGGGCGGGGGCGGGGTCGGCGCGCCGAAGCAGGTGGTCGAGGTCGGTCATGGGGAGGACTCCTTGCCGTCGTGACTGATGCCGTCGTCGGGTCGAGCGACGCAGTTGCCCTTAAGTGCGCGGGCGTTACATCCCGCCGATGATCCAAACCTGCCTGCCGCCGAATCCGCGACGTGGGGTTGACACGGCCGCCTGAGAGAGGGGTATTATTAAACTGAATTTCGATTCTTATAGAGTCGATCCGATCTTAGTTTAGCGCACGGAGCCCCGGGGGTGGATCTCGATGACCGACTTCGCCCACCTGCACCTCGCCTCCGGGTTCTCGATGCGCTATGGCGCGGCAACCCCGGAGGCGCTGGTCGAGCGGGCGGCGCAATACGGCCAGCCGGCGATCGCGCTGACCGACCGCGACGGGCTGTATGGCGCGGTCCGATTCGTCCAGGCGGCCGCCAAGGCCGGGCTCGCGCCGGTGCTCGGAATCGACCTGGCGATGGCCGGGGGCATCCTCGACTCCCCGCCCGACCCGCGCCGCCGCCCGCCGCGGACACCGGCCCGTGGCGGAGCGATCGTCGATCCGCGCCTGCCCCGGGTCACCGTGCTTGCCAATGGTTCCGGTGCCCACGGCCCGGCCACCGGCCTGGCGCCCTCCGACGGCTGGGCCGCCCTGTGCCGCCTGGTCACCGACACCCACCTGCGCGGCGAGCGGGGCAACCCGGTGAGCACGCCGTTCCGGGTCGCCGCGTTCGCCACCGGTGCCGCGACGAAGGAATGGGGATCCAGCGGATCGGCGAGAGCGCGGGTTGTCGGTAAGGGGGGCGGGGCGGAAGACCATCCGCGGTCGGTCGCTGCGCTTCCTCCCGCTCCCGCCAGACCCAGCCACCCCCCCGCCCCCCTTTCCGGCAACCCGCTTGAGCCGGCTCGGCTGGTCGTCCTCCTGGGGCCCGACTCCGATGTCGGGCGTGCGGTGTTGCGCGGCGACCGGGCCGGGGCACGGGCGCTGGTGAAGGAATGGCGGCAG
This sequence comes from Nostocoides sp., assembly GCF_037045025.1. Classification (GTDB taxonomy): domain Bacteria; phylum Actinomycetota; class Actinomycetes; order Actinomycetales; family Dermatophilaceae; genus Nostocoides_A. Next base: position 104,773 of record NZ_JBAOHM010000007.1, read on the forward strand.
ATCCTGCCCCGCGACGGGCTGGTGGTCGAGGTCGTCTGTCACGGTGGCCCCGATGGGACGCCGGGGTCGCGCAATCACGCGGCGCGGATGCTCTCGCTGGCCGACGAGCGCGGCATACCAGCAATCCTGAGTTCCGCGGTGCGGCATATCGACCCGGTCGACGCCCGGATCGTCGACGTCCTCGACGCCGCCCGGCGCCTGGTGCTGCTTGACCGGCGCCACCTCGACCGGGTCTCCGAGGCCGGCCACCTCGCCACCACGGCGACCATGCACCGGATCGCCCGCGAGGTCGCCGAGCGGGCCGGCCACACGACCCACGAGCGCGCCGACCGGCTGATCGCCGACACCCTCGCCCTGGCCATGCAGTGCGCCCAGAGCCCGCGCCACGACCTCGGCATCGGCGCGGTGCACCTGCCCGAGCCGGAGGTGATCGGCATACCGGTTGGTGTCGACCCGCAGCGGGTGCTCGCCGAGCGCTGCCAGACCGCGATTTCGACCCGCTATCCGGGCGCGAACGAGAGCGAGCGGCATACGATCGAGTCGCGTCTCCGAGAAGAGTTGAATGTCGTTGCCGCGCTGGGCTATCCAACTTATTTCATGACCGTCGCCACGGTCGTCGACCTGATCCGCGAGATGGGGGTTCGGGTCGCGGCGCGGGGCTCGGGCGCCGGCAGCCTGGTCAACTATCTGCTCGGGATCAGCGGCATCGACCCGATCCGCTACGACCTGCTCATGGAGCGGTTCTGCTCCCCGCTGCGCGCCGAGCTGCCCGACATCGACATCGACGTCGAGTCCGCCCGCCGCACCGAGATCTATCAGCGCATCCTCGACCGGTTCGGCGGCGAGCGGGTCACCTGCGTCTCGATGATGGACACCTACAAGGTCCGCCACGCCATCCGCGACGTCGGCTCCGCCCTCGGTATGCCGCCGATCGAGGTCGACGAGATCGCGAAAGCGTTCCCGCACATCCGGGCTCGTGATGCCCGCCAGGCGATCGCCGACCTGCCCGAGTTGCGCAAGCGCGGTCTCGACGGCGCCCAGCTGGGCACGCTCTTCGACCTCGTCGAGGCGCTCGACGGGCTGCCGCGGCATATCGCCCTGCACCCCTGCGGGGTGATTCTCTCCAATGGCACTCTGTTGGACCGCACTCCGGTCGAATCGAGTTGGCTCGGGTTCCCGATGAGCCAGTTCGACAAGGACGATGTCGAGGTCCTCGGGTTGCTCAAGCTCGACGTCCTCGGCATCCGGATGCAGTCCTCCATGGCGTATGCCGTGGACGAAATCGCGCGCACCACAGGGCAGTCCGTCGATCTGGACAATCGTGACCAGGTGCCGCTGGATGACGAGCCGACGTTCGAGATGATCCGCACGACCCATACCCTCGGGTGTTTCCAGATCGAGAGTCCGGGGCAGCGGGAGTTGATCGGCAAGTTCGGGCCGGTGCGGTTTGAGGACCTGATCATCGACATCTCGCTGTTCCGGCCCGGGCCGGTCAAGTCCGACATGATCCGACCCTTCCTGGAGGCGCGGCACGGGTGGAGCGAGGCCCAATTCCTCCACCCCACACTGATTCCCGCGCTCCAGGAGACCGAGGGCGTCGTCGTCTTCCACGAGCAGATGCTGCGGATCATCGCCGAGACGACCGGGGTCTCGCTCGCCCAGGCCGACGAGGTGCGCCGGGCGATGGGCAGCCCCACGGGGATCGAGGAGATCGAGGTGTGGTGGCGCCCGGCGGCTGTTGCCCGCGGCTACGCCCCCGAGGACGTCGACCGGATCTGGGCGGTGCTCAAGGCATTTGCGTCGTTCGGGTTCTGCAAGGCGCACGCCGCGGCGTTTGCGTTGCCGACCTATCAGAGTGCCTGGCTCAAGACCCACTATCCCGCGCACTTCCTCGCCGGCGTCCTGACCCACGACCCGGGGATGTATCCCAAACGGCTGATCCTCGACGACGCCCGGGTGCACGGGATCGCCGTGCTCGGCCTCGACGTCAACGCCTCCGGCGACAGCTATCGCGTCGAGCGGCTCGACCCCGCCGACAGCGCGCTGCGCCTCGCCCCGCTCGGCACGGCCTGGCATCCCCCGGCGGAGCCCGAGCCCGGGATGGCCGACGGCCGCGGCTGGGGAATCCGGTTGTCGCTCAGCGATGTCAGCGGCATCAGCGAGGCCGAGGTCGCCCGCGTCGTCGCCGGCCAGCCGTTTGCCGGTCTTGCCGACTTCTGGCATCGCGCCCAGGTCTCCCGGCCGATCGTCGACAAGCTCGTCCTTGCCGGCGGCTTCGATGCGATGTATGGCATGGGCTCTGGCGGCAGCGGCCTGGGCCGGCACGGGCGGATCACCCGCCGCGACATCCTGCTCGGGGTGGCCGAGCTCGACCGGTGGGATCGCGGCATACGGACCGGGCGGCGGCGGGCGCGACCCGCGCGGCTGGTGACCGAGGGCGTGGCCTCCGGGCTCGATCCGCGCGATCTGGCTGCCGCCCAGTCGCAGGCGGCGGCGCCGGTGCGGGCCGAGCCGGTTCAGCTGTGCCTCGACCTCGGCGACGAGCCGCAGCTGAGCGCCGGCTGCGGGCTGCCCGATATGGCTGTGCCCGAACGGATTCGGGCCGAGCTCGACATCCTCGGCCTGGACGCGACCGGCCACGTCATGGACTTCTATGCCCCGATGCTGCACGCCCTCGGTGTCACCGCGAGCAAGGACGTGCTCGCCGCCCGCAGCAGCTCCACCATCCTGGTCGCCGGGGTCAAGGTTGCCACCCAGACCCCGCCGGTCCGCTCGGGGCGCCGGGTCGTCTTCCTCACCCTCGAGGACGGCACCGGCCCGTCCGACTCGACCTTCTTCGAGGATGTCCAGGGCCCGTATGCCGAGATCGTCTTCCACTCCTGGCTGCTCCTCGTGCGCGGCCTCACCCGCCGCACCGGCGCCCGCGGAATCTCGTTGCGTGCCACCGGCGCCTGGGAACTCTCGGCTCTCTGGGAGGCCTGGCTGACCGGCGGCATCGACGCCGTCCACGACGCCCTCGCCGCCACGGATATCCCGCTGGATGCCCGCGGCAACCCGGTCACGGGGGAGCGGACCGGCGTCGCCGAGTCCGGCGGCAAGCGCCGAGTCCTGGTGCACGCCAGCGGTTTCCAGCAGAGCCCGTATGCCGACACTCGCCCCCCAGGCGAATCCCTCACCTCCCGCAAGCTCTGGCACGCCAGCCCCGGCTCCTCGGGCTGGTGAGCTATCGCCACGTCAACGCCACAACAGTTCCGGTTGCACGAACCCGCCTCTAATGTCACCCTTAATTGAGGGGCGAATCCGTCCCTCGTCACCGATGTTAGGAGGAAGCATGCCCAAGCTCCATAAGCTCCGCACGGCCGTCCTCGTCGGAGTTCTACTTGCCGCTGGGGGGGGGCGGCGCTAGCTGCCAACGTGCAGCCGAGAGAGTGCACGATCTATGCAAGAACCCCCTACGCATCAAACAACCGAGTGTGGACCGGTGGGTCGTGGTTCGGCTGCGAAGCACCCGTCACCGTTGCCCTCAAGTGGGATCGGGTCGGTCCCGACGGGACGATCGGCAGCAAGCGACCTGCCGTCTCGGATTACGACTACGGATGGGAGTGCCGTTGGGGCACCCCACAGAACCGGACCCTCTACGGGAAGGCTTCCGACAACAATGGGGCCGCTGACGATTCAAGTCGAAAGGGCTTCACCAGTAGCCAAGTCGACTGCGAGGGCTGACAACCACTAACGCCCAAGAGGAGGCTGGCGTCGTGAATCATGTCGTCGCAGAATGCCACGACGTCGTCTTCGGCTAATGGACGGCGACAGGTCTTCGGTGGCCTGTCGCTGGCCATACGCCCAGGCATTACAGGCCTATTGGGCCCGAACGGGGCGGGGAAATCCACCCTCTTCTCGCTCCTGAGCACGCAACGGAAACCTAGCTCCGGAACCATCAACGTGCTTGGGCAGGATTGCACAACAATGGCAGGTCGCGAGGCTGTCCGCTCCAAGATAGGAGTCCTGGCGCAGCGATATCCGCTTGTCGGGTCGATGACGGTACTCGATACTGTTGCCTATGCGGGATGGGCTCAAGGGCTGACCGCGAAATCCGCCTATCCAGCCGCCGAAAGGATCCTTGACAAACTCGATCTCGCCGAGTTGACGGATCGTCGCGTTCGCACTCTCTCTGGGGGTCAACGTCAACGAGTCGGTCTGGCATCCACCCTTGTGCATGAACCCGAGCTGCTCATCTTGGACGAGCCTTCCGCCGGACTGGACCCGGAAGTGCGCATGGGTCTGCGTCGCACCCTGCTCGGCGTCGCCGCCCGGGCGACGATCCTCCTATCAACGCACTTGGTCGATGACGTTCTAGCGGTGTGTAACCACATTCTCGTCATCGACAAGGGGAAGGTCATATTCGAGGGTAAACCCGACGAACTCGCTTCGTATGCAGTGGAAGGGGACCACGCCGGCCCCGGTACTCCTCTTGAACAAGGTTACGAATCCTTGCTGGTGCAGAGGCGCCGTGAATGCGTGAACTGAGCAGACCAACTTGGCCGTTGCCCTGGTGGTCCGTGGCAGGTCCAGCAATCCCCATTGTGGCGCTTTGTGCCTACTCAGTCTCGACATCGCGAGATTGGGCTTACATTGCGCCTGCTCGCCTTTCTGGGCTTGTGGGTGCGTCTGTGTCCGTCAGCGGGGTGATCGCCTGTATGGCCGCAGCGTGGATCGGGGAACGATTCGCGAACCGGCGTTCTCCCCTTGCATGGCCGATTGTCCGTCGCGCCGATGGCCGTATGATCACACGCCTTGGCCGCGTGGTTACCTGCTCTTGGATTCTTATGCTTCTTGTGACGGGAGCCGTCACGGCATACTTTGCTAGCCGCCCTGCCACAGGGGGCCGCTACTATCCTATCGAGATTCTCTTCGCGGCCGCGAACCTAGCGTTCTTCTCCCTCAGTGGCTTGCTTATTGGGCTGCTTGTCGCGAGATGGCATTCTCCCTTGTGGGCGGTCGCCTGGGCGGCTTCCTGGCTTTGGGTGATTCCCGTGTACAGCGGGGTGCTCTTCCCGTATCCGGGCAACGGACTTGAAGTCTTTCTTTTTCCGCAAACGACCGCCTCCGACCACGGGCCGTTAAACAACACCGTGCTTCTGGTTCTCCTGGCCTGGTGGGCTATTGTCTTGGCCTCGTTCGTAGTGACGGCTTGGGCCTGGCAGCGTTTCGTCGCCGGCATGCTCACGGGGAGGCTCATGATCGCCGTCGCCTTTTCGCTGCCAGGCGTGGCTGCCTTGGGCGTCGGATTGGCGCATGGGCTGCCGAGCCCGATCTTGCGATCCCCCCCACAATCAGCGGTTTGCCAGCCCCTCCGAGCGAAGCTGCGAACGCTCGACATCTGCGTCATCGCCGAGCAACGGCCCATCCTCGATGATGTGCGGGCTCGACTCGAAGAGCCGGTAGACCGGATCGGGTCCGCTTGGCCAACTGACGTCAATCGAATTGCCAGTTTCGATGTCAACGGTCGAGGCCGGGACCCCGCTCCCGGTTCCATAGGGATAAATGTGAGTAGTCGCGGTGCCAGAACCCTTGGGATGGACATCGGCACCGGGCTTGCGGGTTTGGATCAGTGCCCCATCGACGGTAGCCAGCCGGTGGCTCTTCATTGGGCGCTGGCCTTCGGGCGCTGGCTCGCCCGCGATGAGGAGGCGCAAGGGAGCCCCGACCCCAGTGACCAGGCTCTATGGCGTGCGAGCGATGACGAAGTGCGTAGGTGGTATGCCTCAAACGCCCACGCTCTACGTCGGTGCTCCTACTCCGGCCCCGGGCCGACGTGAGCAGCGTAAGAGCTGTTCGGCTGGCCCTCGCGCCCAGGTCCTTGTGGCCGACAGTCATAAGCGCTGCGTTCGTTACTCTCGTGGCGTGGCGCTGGCCAGAGGCCTTCGTGGTAGTTGGCGGCGTTCCCGGGGGGCTCGATGGCCGCGTTCTGGGGATCTTTGAGATGGCGCCACTTGCGATGACATTCACTCTGGGCGTGGGGCTGGCTCCGCGGCTGATGGCTTGGGAACGTTTCGGAGTGCGGCGAATGGGGTTGCTGGCATTCGCAATGGCTGGGGTGATAATACTCCTACCGGTTTGTGGCTTCTTCGCTGTTCTCCAGCTTTACCCGAGTGACGGAGATCCCCCAGCACGAACCCTGTGGCCAATAGCCGAGAATGTCGTCGTCGCCGGGATGGCCCTCGTAATCCTTTTAGGGATAGTAGGGCGGCTCGGCGGCTCGGTGGCTTGGTTAATAGGGCTCTATCTCGCGTACTGGGTGCCAACTCGATGGTCGAATCTCGAGTCCTTTTCACCGATGACGCTCCTTCTTCGGGCAGACGGCACGCTCGAATCAGGCACCCGGTGGCCGTGGCTATTGGGACTCGGAGCGACATCGGTAGCAATTACTTGGACGCGTCGTCTCGTGCCCATAGACTGGGTGCTGCGTCCCGCCGAAGAAGCAGACTGAACCTGGGTGCCTCGCCTGACCGTGGCAGCCGAAGACCGCACTAGCCTGGCACGCCAAAGTTGCACACCAACGTTACGGACTCAACGGCACAAGTCCGCCGCCCCGATGCCGGCGGGACTCAATCGCCGGGGAGCGCACGGGAGTTGCCGAGCCCCGCTGCACGCGCCTCGCTCCGGTGCTATGCCAGCGGTTCCAGCCGCGCTCGTATGCTGATACTCCCGGCGCGATGCGGCAAACTGATAGCCCGAGCCCACGGCCAGCGCACAGGAGGCGGACATGCGGTGCGACAAGTGCCGGAGGTCGATCCTCGGGAAGACCTACCCCACCCCCCTCGGCCACCGCGTGTGCGCCACGTGCAACGACAGGATCAACGGCGTCATCGTCGGTGGCATGACCGGAGGCGCCGGTGGGGCCGTGGCCGGGCCTGCCGGCGCTGTGGGAGGCCTGGCAGGACGGCGGCATCGACTCCGTACGCGATGTCCTGGCCGCCCATGACATCCCACTCGACGCCCGCGGCAACCCGGTCACCGGGGAGCGGACCGGCGTTGCCGAGTCCGGCGGCAAGCGCCGGGTCCTCGTGCACGCCAGCGGTTTCCAGCAGAGCCCGTATGCCGACACTCGCCCCCCTGGCGAATCCCTCACCTCCCGCAAACCCTGGCACGCCAGCCCCGGCTCCTCCGGCTGGTAGCTGGCCGCAGTGCCCGCTCTCCAGCTCGCGAACACCAGGCCTCGGCTGCCGTGAGCTCGCTCACCGCAGATCGGGGTCCACGAACCGACGGGCGTTCAGCTCGGCGTTGTAGGCGCCGATGATGCCCTGCATCGCTCCCCGGTCGCTCGGGTCGACGCCCGCCGCGAGCGCGCGCTGCATGAGCTGTTTGGCCGGCCCGGCGAGGTCGTCCTCCTCGGCCAGTTCCCGGAAGGCGCCGGCGTCCTCGTGCACGCGCTCCACCACCGCCGCCACGTGTTCCGGGGCCAATCCCTTGCGGGAGAGGATGAATTGGACCCAGGCGGCGAGCGTCTCCGGCCAGTCCAGCAGGAAACGGTCGACGGCACCGGGGCTCCACGCCTGCACTCCACCGGGCAGGTAGCCGTCGGCGAAGTCGACGAACACGTCGGCGAGCAGGCCCGCAGTGGAGTCGGTCGCCTCCCGCTCCAGCCCGCGCGCCTGGAGGAACTCGCCGATCAGCTGGGGCGCGGTCCTCGTCGGGGAGGGCCGAGAACTCGGGAGTCTCGTCTCGGGCGTAGGGAGCGGCATACCAATGACCGAACGCCCGGCAGGCGGAGTAGTCCGGGTCGCTCTGTCGCGGCCAGTAGAGATCGGTCTGCGTCAACACCGCGGCGATCTCGGCGAGCGCCTCCCGCGGATCGACGGGGCAGCCCCATGCATCCGACGATTGACGCGCTCACCGCCAGGGCGATCTTGCCGCGCGGGGCAAAGAGGCGCAACACCGCCCCGGTGACGAGTGCCATCATCACGATCACGATCGCCTCACACACCAGGATGTTCGCCGGCGTCCACGACGAACCGTAGGTCGTGTAGAAGCCATCGGGCAGATAGGTCTCTGGGGCAGTGGGCCATTGGCGCTTATACGTGCCGTCGCTGATGGCGCGTGCGATGGGTCCGGCCATCATGAGGACCACCAACACGGTCGCTCCGCCCGCGACCATCCAGGTCACCACCGCGGCCCGACAGCGAACGGGCCGGGCGCGCACGCCGTCGGCCACGAGCGAGAGAAGGAAGCACAGACAGGGGATCGTCACCAGACCGGGCAGGAGCAGCAGGATATAGACAACGTCGATCCCCGGAGGCTGTCCTTCGCCCAGGTGGTTACGCACCCCCATTAGGACGAATTGGCAGATCACCGAAACCGCCGGGACCAGAACAGCCAGTCCCCACCGCCGCCCGGGAGCTGGCCGAGGCGGCCTCGCGCCGCGCGCACGGCCCACGTCATCCGGTCGGTCTCCTCCTGGACGCAGCTGCGCCGGGATCTGCCAACCGGTAGTAGCGCCGCAACCGGCCCTGCACCGTCTCCTCCCGGTCGATCCGCAAATCACCTTGGGAGAGAAGGCGATCTAGTGCTCCAGACAAGGTCCCCGCCGACAGTGTCACCCGTCCACCCGACAGTTCCCCGACGCGTTGCGCGATCGCATAGCCATGCAACGGACCATCCGTCAGCGCCAAGAGAAGGTAGTAGGTCTGCTCCCGCACGTCAGCGATCTCCGCCGCATGCGTCAGACTGGTCACCAGGTCGGGCCCCACAGGCCGGTGCATAGGAGGCGGACATGCGTTGCGAGAAGTGCCGGAAGTCAATGCGAGGCAAGAGCTATCCCACCCCCCCCTCGGCCACCGCGTTTGCGCCACGTGCAACGACAAGATCAACGGCGCCATCGTCGGTGGCATGACGGGAGGCGCCGGTGGGGCCGTCGCCGGGCCCGGTCTGATGAGGTGGGTGCGCACCTCGCTCAACCGGAAGCGCTGACCTACCCCGCGATGGGAGTCGGCTGGTAGTGTAATCCCATGGAAGCGACCATCGACTCCGGCGGACGGCTTCTGCTGCCCAAGAGCCTGCGGGAGGCCCTGGGACTGGCGCCGGGATCGAAGGTCGACATCTCGGCATACGGCAACGGGCTGCAGATCACCCCGGGTGGCCGCACCGCGCGCCTCGAGCGCGATCCCCAAGGCCGGCTCGTCTCCCGCGGGGATACAGCCGTCACGGACGACATGCTGTTCGCCGTGATCGATTCGGGTCGACGTTGACGGCTGGCTCGCCGGTTGCGCTCGACACCAGCGTGGCCATTCCGCTGCTCGTGGCCTCGCACGAGGCGCACGCCGCCGTGGCGTCCTGGGCAACCGGGCGATCGTTCGCCATGGGCGTGCAGGCGCTTGCCGAGACGTATGCCGTCCTAACCCGCCTGCCGGGAGATGCCCGGGTGGCGCCGGACGACGCGGTCGTGCTCATCGATGACAACATCATCAATCATCTCGACCTCCCTGGCGAAGTGACTGCACGGTTGCATCGAGAACTGGCCGGTGTGGGCGTTTCGGGTGCGGCTACCTACGACGGGTTGGTGGCACTTGCGGCTCGGGAGCACGACCTCCTCCTGGCCACCCGGGATGCCCGCGCCCGCCCCACCTATGAGGCGATCGGCGTCCGTGTGGAGATCGTCACCGGCTAGGGAACGCTGATCAACGGGAAGTTCGTGTCCGGGGCGTGATCGCGGCCGCTCACCGGCCGCCGGAGCCCAAACCTCGCCGTCGAGAGGAGCCGGCCGGCACGGTTTTCGCCGCCAGGCGTACCGGGAAGCTTCTCTCGACGTGACCGGGCGGCCGATCACCTCCGCTCGAGGACACCCACCGTGTCGCGCCCGACGCATCGCGAAATCCGAGCATCGTGGAAATCGGAGCGTTGCGGAAATCGGAGCGTTGCGGAAACCACAGCGCGCTTTCATAGCCTTCCGGCATGGGCGTTCGGATCAGTCACATTCGCGACCTCGGGGAGGAGCTCTCGGGTGGCGATTGGGATGTCGTTGTCGTCATCGATGTGATCCGGGCCTTCACGGTCGCGCCGTGGGTCCTGCGGCAGGGGGCGCGCCGATTGCTGCTGGCAGCGAATGCCGAGGCCGCCGTGTCCGCACGCGATGCGCGCTTCCCGGAGGCACTGCTGCTCAAGGACGGGGCTCCCGACCCGCGCTTTGACCTTCCCAACGCTCCGGGCCGGATCGCCTTGGTGAATCTATCCGGGCGAATCGTCATCCAGGCCACCGGAAACGGCACTCGGGCGGCTCACGAGGTGAGCGAGGCGCCGCAGGTGTTGTGCGCATCGTTCGTCAACGCGGGTGCGACGGCGGCGGTTTTGGCGGGCCACGAGCGGATTCTCCTCGTCCCCACCGAGGGGGATGAGGATCACGCTCTCGCGGACTATGTCGCTGTCCGCCTCGAGCGAAAATGAGACTCAGCCGTGCTCCGTGCGAGGACTTTGAGACGGGTCTTGGACGAAGACTCTGAGACTGGCAATTCGGAGCAGCGGAGGACCGTCGTATGAGTTCCCCGGGGTGGTGGGCTTTGAGGTCATCGATGCCGACCGGTTACCCTCCGTGAGCTGCTGATGGTGTGCGTCTGCCCTGTCTTGCAGATCTTGGCCCCGGGGTGGGCGGGGGGAACTGCTGATCTTCAGCCGGATCCGTGATCTCTCCCGAGTGTGTTCTCGGGCGTGGCGCCGGGACGAGTCCATTGTGCGGTGGGACGACTGGTCGGACCCCATGTCGCAACCCCGTCGGCGTCCGTCCGCCAATACCAACAGCTTTCGGCTCCCTCGGGCCAGCCGTCTGGACTGTTCTCCCAGCCCTCGCGGCGACCATAGGGGGTCATGTCGAGCAGTTTGCGTCGGAGTCGGTGGGCCACCGTGACCGCAATTGTCGGGTCGCCACCGGTTCCGTCCCGATGTACCCCGGCGTAGTGCACGACGACGGTGGCGCCGCGTCTCGCGAGCCCGTGCGCATAGGCTCGCCCGAGCCCACCTCCCGCGCCGGTCACGACGACGATCTGCTCGTCGAACCGGATCATTACGCCTCCTCGAAAGGGTGTGGCGTCGTCGACCCCGGTGCGCCGGGAAGAGCAGGGGTACCCCACTCTGCCTGCGGGCATCTGGTCGCTCTCGGCCGGACGGAGGGCCGGCAGCGCTCACCCACCGGCCCGTGGGGCGTCCCTCGGAGGAAGAGCGAGCCCAATGGTGCCGGCGGGTCGCGACGTCCGGGCGTGTCCGCCCGCACGCGTCTCGCACGTCGTATGCGTGATGACCCGACGCTTAGCGCTCTCACACGGTTCGGCGTGCCCAGAGGGTCGCGTGCGCGGGGTACCTGTAGGTGTAGGCGCAGGCGTAGGTGCTGATCTTGCCGTGCGCGCGAAGGTAGCGGGCGTACTCGTCGCATTTGGCACAGGCGGTGCCCTTGCTTGCGTGGAACGTGCCGAGGGGAACGGATCCGCTGACGGGTCGCACCGACGTGCACCAGTCACCGGACGCGGTCGCAACCCGTGGCTCAGCAGGTGCCCTCGGCGTGCTGGTCAGTAGCGTTCCGAGCATCAACAGCACGGCCGTGATGATGCGTCGCTGTGTCATGGAGGTTCCTTCGGTGTGAGGTCGTGACGTCATCGCCGCAGGGCGGCCAGGAGCTCGGTGTGGCCGGTGTATCGGATGCAGGTGAAGTCGTCGATGCGACCGTGGGCCACGAGGTAGCGGCCGTACTCCATGCACTTCGCGCAGGCCGTTCGTTCCGGGCCCCAGTAGGTTTCCTTGACAAATCTCCAACTGGTGCTGTGCGACCCGGCGCACAGGTGCGGCTCGGCGAGCAGGGCAGAGTTCGAGGCCGGGGCCGAGCCGACGGCCGCTGCGGCAGAGCCAGCATTCGCGTGCGCGGGTGCGAAACCGAACAGCGCGAGCGCGAGGGTGATGACTGCGGTAAGTCGCATTTTTCTGATCTCCTTGGGGTTGATTCGGGGAACAGGGCAGGCTCAGGTCAGACCGTTGCCCAAGCATTGAGAGCCGGAGAACCGTCGGGCCGTAACGACGCTACGGAGGCATCCGGGTGATTTGGGAGGGCCGGACACTCGGGGACTGCACTGGGCCGGTGACGCAGCGGCGCCGCCGGGGCTAGGGACGGCAGATGACCAAGCCGCTCGGTGCCTAGACCTGCTCGGTGGGCAGGACCACGACGTGTCGGAGGTTCACGTGCGGGGGCCGGGTCACGATGAACTCCACGAGGTCGGCCACGTCCCCGGCGGTCATCGGCGGGATGGTGGCAAGCATGTCCTGCAGTTCCGCTCGGAGGCGTGGGTTGTCTATGTGGGTCCCCAGGTCGGTGTCGGTGAGCCCGGGTTCGACGTTGGTGACGCGCACCCCGTGCCTGCCGATCTCGCTGGGCTGCATCGCTGACAGGGTGGTGACTGCGGCCTTGGTCGCGGCGTACACGGCGTAGTCCGGGAACGGGACGTGCGCGGCGATGGAGGAGATGTTCACGATGTCCGTGACTGGTTTGCCTGCGTGAGAGATCAGGTCCGGCAGGAATGTCTTGGTCACGCGCAGGACCCGGTCAGGTTCGTGCTGATCATGGTGGCCCACTGGTCACTGCGTGCATCGACCAGTGGGTTGGGCAGCATCACCCCTGCGGCGTTGACCAGCACGTCCACCTTTCCCAATTGGTCATGGATGCGCGCCAGTGCGGCCTGGACCTCGTCATCGGAGGTGATGTCTGCACTGACTGGGAGAATTCGGCCATGCGGCGCGTCGCTGGCGAGGCGTCGCAGTTCGTCGCTGCGCCGGCCGAGCGCGTCGGCGCCCGCGCTGGCGAGGCGTTCGGCGATGGCTGAGCCGATTCCGCTGCTGGCGCCGGTCACAACCGCGACGCGGCCGGCCACGGACTGCTTGCTGCTGGTTGTGTCGTTCATGGGTGTCATCGTGTTCCGGTGCACCGTGGGGCGGCAGTGCCCTGCTGATCCTGGGTCTGGCAGGGCTACCCCGCAGCACGGTTGGGTTCGCGGATACTGAGGGGATGGCTTCGGATATCGGTGAGTTCCTGCGCGTCAAGCGTGCGCGGTTGTCCCCCCGCGACTGCCAGCTGCCTCAGGTGGGCCAGCGACGAGTGCCCGGTCTGCGGCGTGAGGAAGTCGCTCTGTTGTCCGGGGTGAGCCCGGACTACTACATGCGTCTGGAGCAGGGTCGCGCGCGTTCGGTCTCGGCTCAGGTGCTGGATGCGATCGCCCGTTCGCTCCGCCTTGATCCGGTGGAGACCCGAGCACCTGCATCGTCTGGCCCATCCCGAGGCAGCCGTGGGACCTGGTTCGGTGTCGCCAGGGCGCGCACGTCACGGTTTGCGTGCCCTTCTCGAGGCGATGGATGTGCCCGCGTTCGTCCTGAGCACCTGCATGGATGTCGTTGCGGCCAACGGGCTCGCGGATGCGGTCCTGGCCGTGCCTCCCGGATCGGCTTCGCGGAATGCCGCCAAGCAGGTCTTTCTGGACCCGGCGGCTCGCGCGCTCTACCCGGACTGGGCGAAGGTGGCCGGCGACACTGTGGCCCACCTGCGACTGATGACCGGACGGCATCCTCACGATCGTGCGCTGTTCGCTCTAATCGGAGAGCTCACGATCGGCAGCGATGACTTCGTGCGACTGTGGTCCCGACAGGAGGTGATGGTCAAGTCGCATGGCACGAAGCTGCTCGCCCATCCCAGCGCTGGTCGGCTCGGTTTCGCGTACGAAACCTTCGTACTGCCGGAGGACCTCGACCAGATCCTGGTGACGTACACACCAACGGATCCTGAGACGCATGCCGCCCTGTCCGTGCTTGCATTGGGAGACCGGGCCGCGGTCCACGCATCGGCGCCCGCCGCTGCGCTTCCCACGGTTAGGGTCGCCGAATGAGGTTGCGGGCGAAGCGGTGTCTGGTCGTCGGGGGCGGCGGTGAGGGGATCGGACGGGCCATCACGCGCGCTTTCGGGCAGGAGGGAGCCCGCGTCGTCGTCGCGGATCTCGATGGCGACCGGGCGGTCGAGGCGGCCCGCGAGCTGGCTGATCGTGGCTTGCCGTTGACTGTGGACGTGCGGTCCCGGGCCGAGCTGACCGGCCTGGTCGATCAGGCCGTGCGGTGGCTCGGCGGCCTTGATGTCGTGGTCACCGTCGTTGGCGGTCAGATGGCACATGTTCCTGCTGTGACGCTGCACGACATCGAGGACCAGGACTGGGACACGATGTACGAGCTGAACCTCCGCTACGTCGCCCGCCTGCTGCGGCTGGTCCTGCCCGTCCTTCAGCGTCAGGGCCGCGGGGGCGTGATCGTGAGCGTCGGATCGGTCGCGGGCGTGATGGCGGCACCGCACCAAGCCGGGTACGGCGCGATGAAGGCGGGCCTGTTGAGTTTGGCGCGGACGGTCGCGGCGGAGTACGCGCACGCCTCCATCCGGATGAACGTCATCGTCGCAGGGGCCATCGCAACGGCCGCGTCGTCGAACGAGCCCACCGACGAGTGGATCGCGGAGGTGCCGTTGGGGCGTTACGGCACGAGCGCAGAGGTGGCTGCGGCCGCCGTGTACCTGGCGTCGGACGACGCGAGGTACATGACCGGTCAGCAGTTGGTCCTGGACGGTGGCGTCTCGGTTCGAGGCCCATTCTCCTCATAGTCCCCGAGGATCATGCTCGTCGGAGTTCACGTCTCCCGACGGCGGCGGACGGGTCAGGTTGTGCTCTCGAGCAGTTCGTCCAGGGTGGCCCGGGCCGAAACCAGTGATGCGATCGTTTCCGTCATCCTGGCGCGCTCTGTCAGGAGGCGTTCTCGGCAGTCGACGAGTAGCAGCTCCTCGCCTGCCATGCATGTCAGGATCTGGCGGATGAGGTCGAGGTTCAGGCCAGCGCGAAGCAGTGTCTGCACCAGGTGCACCACGCGCAGGTCGTCGTCACTGTAGACGCGGTACCCGCTAGGGGTTCGTTGGGGTCTCAGCACGCCAGCGTCCTCGTAGTGGCGCAGGGCCCGCGGGCTGGCTCCGGTCCGGCGGGCGGCTTCGCCGATCCTCATCCTGGGGCCCTCCGCTCAATCGCTTGACCTTCACGTTGACGTGAGACTTTACCGTTCCTGCATGTCACGCGTTCTACCGTTGGGGTTCTGCGTCTTCGCGATCACGTCCGGAGAGTTCGTCGCCGCTGGGCTCCTGCCGGTTGTGGCTGGCGACCTCGCCGTGTCGCCCGGTGTCGCGGGCCTGATCGTGACCGCCTACGCCCTCGGGATGATCATCGGCGGCCCGATCCTGACCGCCCTGGTGGCACGCACCGACCGACAGCACGTCCTGCTAGGCCTGTTGGCCGTGGCCTTGGTGGGCAACATCGCGTCCGCGGTCGCCTCGACGTTTTCGATGCTCCTGGGTGCGCGGTTCGTGTCCGGGTTGGTCACCTCGACTTTCTTCGCCCATGCCCTGGTCATCGCCGTCGAGCACGGCCCGCCGGACAGGGCGGCGACCACCGTTTCACGACTAACGTTGGGCATGAACTTGGCGATGGTCGTGGGGGCACCGGCGGGAACGGTTCTCGGTGGCCTGGGGGGCTGGCGCGTCACCTACGCCCTGATCGCCGCCGGGTGCGCCGTCGGCTTCCTGTGGATCGCACTCCGTGTTCCACGCCAGCCGGTACAGCGCCGCGGATCGGCGCTGACCGAGCTTTGGGCCCTGCGCGACCCGCGGGTTGTTCGCGCCCTCGCCACGACTGCGGTCGCCAACTGTGGTGCCTTGATGGTGTTCGTCTTCCTGGGCCCGTTCCTGGGACGCGTCGCGGGGGTGGCGGGCGACCAACTGCCGGCGGTGATCCTCACCTTCGGACTGGGAGGAGTGGCCGGGAACCTGATCGGCGGGCGCCTGTTCGATCGTCATGGTCGCGGCTACCAGGTCGCCGCGCTCACAACGCTGGCTTTCGTCCTGGTCCTGTTCTGGGTCGCCGTGGCGGTGCCGTGGGTCGGCCTCGTGATGACCGGCGTGTTGGGAGCAGCCTCGTTCTCGGTCATCCCCGGGATGCAGGCCACCGTCATGGCGGCCGCCGCCAAGGCACCGACGCTGTCGCTGGCGGTCAACGCATCTGGCTACCAGGTGGCGGCGTTCAGTGCCGGGATCGTGGGTGGTGCGATCGTCGACTCCGCCACGGGTCCACGCCCCCTTCCCGTTGTGGGGGCGATCCTGACGCTCGCCGGCCTGGCCCTGTATGTCACCGGTGCCGCGGCTCGGGCCACCACGCAGGAGGCGTCACGTGCTGATGGCCACGCGCGACCACCTCGACCCGGTGCCTGAGCCTGCTTCCGACCGTGCTCATGCTTGAGATGACCGGTGGGAGCGAGTGGCGGGTCGTTGTGGCCCACCACGAAAGGGACTGAACTGGGTCTCTTCGTGCCCCGTCGATCTCCCCTACCGTTGGGTTTGCGGTCAGGAGAGACCGCTGGCCCTTGGACATGCTCTCAGGGGTCGCCGCACGCGCGAGAGGGAGGCACGCACAATGACCGTGCCACATCGCCGGCGGTGACGGGCACGCTCGCAGCTGGGGACCGCACCCCTGCCGTCGTGCCGCGACGGTGAAAGGGGACCGGCATCGCCCACCGCCGGGGATCCGGCGGCGGGCGTGGCCGGATGCCAATTTCCGTCGCCTGTGGGTCGGGTCCAGCGCCTCCTGGTTCGGAGCCGAGATTGGAGAACTCGCCCTGCCACTGCTGGCGTTGATCACCTTGTCAGCAACCCCTGGCGAACTGGGTCTGCTGCGCGTGCTGCAGTTCCTGCCGTTCCTGCTGTTCACCTTGCCCTTCGGCGTCGTCGTCGACCGCTGCCGCAAGCGTCCCCTGATGATCGGCGCCGATCTGGGGCGGTTCGTGCTCGTCGCGGCCATCCCTGTCGGGATCTGGCTGGGTGCCGGGCGGATCGAGCTGGTGTATGCGATTGTCTTCGCCGCGTCGGTCCTGACCGTTCTCTACCAGCTGTGCGACTTCGCCTTCCTTCCCCACGTCGTGGAGAGCGGAGTCCTGCTGGATGCCAACAGCAAGCTGACCGCAACCCAGTCGGCCGCGGAGATCGGCGGTAAGGGCCTCGGGGGCCTCTTGGTCCAGGCCTTTACCGCGCCGTTCGCTGTCCTGGTCAATGCGACCGGCTATCTCGCCTCCGCGATCGCGATCGCGCGCATCGACGCAACCGAACCGCCGCGGCGGGCCCCCGCCCGCCCCGCGTGGCGCGACGTCGCGGATGGTATCCGCGTCGCAGCGCGCGACAAGTACCTGCGTCCCTTGGTCGCGGAGTCCACGACGTTCAACTTCTTCTTCGAGCTCTTCCTGGTCGGTCTCATGGCGTACGCAGTCCGAGACCTCGCGATGAGTCCGGCCTTGATCGGTCTGGCATTCACGATCGGAGCGTGCGGGACCTTCCTCGGTGCCTGGTTCGGGGCACGGGCGACGGGCCGCTACGGATACGGCCGTGTCCTACTCGTCACGATCCTGGTCGGCAACTCGGCATCGGTCCTGTTGATCCTGTTCACGGACCGGTCCACGGCGATGGCGGTCCTTTCGCCGGTCTTCTTCCTCATGGGACTGGGAACGGGGGTCGCCAACGTGCACGCCACGAGCCTTCGCCAGACGGTGGTCCCCAACGCGCTCCAAGGGCGCGTCAATGCTGCCTACCGGATGGTGTCCTGGGGTGCCGTCCCGCTCGGGGCTGGTCTCGGAGGCACCATCGCCGCCCAGACCGGGTCCCATGCAGCGATGCTGGTCGGCGCGTTGGGCATACCGACCGGCACGATATGGATTGCGATGTCGGCGATCCCGCGCCTTCGCACCATCGAGGACGCAGCCATCACGCCGACGAGCGGGGAGCCGGCGTAGGCCCGCGGTCGGGGGCTGCGCTAACGGGGCCCGCTCAGGGGATCAGCATCCACCGTCCGCGCTGGCCACCGCCTGCTACGCGCTGGTAGCCGCGCGCCGCTTCGCTGAGAGGGGCCCGGCCGGCTATTCGGGGCAGCAGGTCGCCAGTGACGGTCATAGCCAGGAGCGCTTCGAGCAGGTCCCCGTCCTCCTGGACGAACAGGGACTCGACCGTGACCGACCGTTGAGGGGTGATCGGTGCGGCCGGAGCGACGCCGACGATGACACCCCGGTCGCGGACAGCCGCGATGGCGTCATCCGGCAGGACGGCTGCGTCGAGGACGGCGTCGTAGGACGTCGCCTCGATACTGGTCGCCAGGGTGGCCCCGCTGCGCGTCACGAACTCCTCGTCGGCTTCCCTGGCGAGACCCGTGACCACCCAGCCCGCGCGCCGAGCGAGCGAGAGCGCGTGCCCGCCGAGTGCCCCGGCGGCGCCGGTCACAAGCAGGGAGCGCCCCTCACCGGGACCCAGGAGCGCCACAGCCTGGTACGCAGACAGCGCGGTCAACGGCATGGATGCGGCATCCACCAGGTCGAGCGTCGCCGGGACCCGGGCGACCGCCTGTCGTGGCAGGACGGTCGAGTCCGCGTGGGTCCCGACGCCTGGCTTGCGGGCAATCACGTTCAGCATGCCCGCGACCCTGTCCCCGACCTCCAGGTCGGTGACAGCGCGGCCGACCTCGGCGATCGTGCCGCTGACGTCCCAGCCCAGCCCGATCGGCTCGGGAAGGTCAACTGCCGCGCGAACGGGTCCGGCGACGATGCCGACGTCGACGGGGTTGATCGCCGCGGCCGCAACGCGGATGCGGACATCGGTGGGTCCGAGACCCGGCTCCTGGACGTGGTCGAGAACCGGTGAAGTGCTGGTGGAGTAGGCGACCAGAGCGCGCATGAAGACCTCCTGTGTTGTGGTGATCTCAGCATCCGTGAGCTACTCTCTAATGGGAAGTAGGCACCTGATTGTGCGGTAGAGCCTTGGAGGAGAGCGCGTGGCGACCCAGACGGCGCAGCAACGACGCGACGACGCCAAACTGCGATTCGACGCCTACCTTGCGGGGTGTCCGAGCCGGCGCCTGCTGGACCGGATCGCCGACAAGTGGGTCGCGCTTGTTCTCAAGTCGTTGGCTGCGGGACCCCAGCGCTACTCCGACCTCGCCCGGCAGCTGGCCGGTGTCAGCCAGAAGATGCTGACGCAGACACTGCGGAATCTGGAGCGCGACGGCCTCCTCACCCGCACTGTGACTGCGGAGGTCCCCGTGCGGGTCGACTATGAGCTCACCCCATTGGGGTCCTCCCTCGGACAGCTCCTCGGCGACCTGAAGTCGTGGGCAGAGGAACACATGCCTGACGTCGACGAGGCCAGGCAGCGCTACGACCGTCGCACCTAGGGTCCAGTCCCGGCAGATCGGGCAGACCTCCGAGTCGGGTGCGGCCGCCCGCTGGCGGGGCCCGGATACCCGACATCGGGCGTCGTGGCGTCCCCAATGGGCAGCACGGGGTTTCTGGTCGCCTGAATGGCATCACCAGCTGCCTTGGGGGCCCTGGTCGGGTTCTGCCCGCACAGTTGCGCGTTGCGCGCGGTTCGGGCGACGGGTCAGCATGGTGGCGTGAGTGATGAGGTGGACCGGATCCACATCCACGAGACCATCAACCGCCATGGGCACATCGTGGACGTGGGTGCGTTCGATAGCCTGGCCGAGGTCTTCACCGAGGACGTCGTCTACGACGTGTCGGCGCTGGGCGGCGGTGTGCTGTCCGGGCCGGACGCGGTTGCCCGCGCGGGCTTGGCTCTGGGTGACCGCAACCCCTTGGGCCATCACGTCACGAACATCGTGGTCCTCGAGATCGGGCTCGACCGAGCGCACGCACACAGCAAGGGCCTGGCGGTGATGTCGGACGGAACCACGGGCAGCGTGGTGTACGAGGACGAGCCACGCCGAACCGACAAGGGATGGCGCATCGCGGTACGACGCGTGCTGCCCCGTCGGCAGCCACTGTCTCCGTGACGCAGCCGCCGGCTCATGACAGGCTCGACACCCCGGACCAACGCTCTCGTCGGCTGCGAGCCGTGGGCCCCGTACTCGATGAGCGCGCCAGCCTGGCGTGGGGAGAACCCGCTTGGGCCTCCATCAGTCACGGCGGTCCCGTGGTGATCGGGAGCGTAGTCGCGAGGGACACCACCCACCGGGGTGACCCGGCTTCGCCCTGAGCGAGCGAACCGCCGAGCCTGTTTCCACCCTCACCGCACAGGGTCCGCGCCGGCAACGCAGGTCGCAGTGGTGCTCGGTCGTGGGTTCGATCGGCGTGAGGTAACGAGGGTGAGCGGGAGGGCCATGGCCGTGAGTGCTGCTGCCGGCAGGCCGAGGGCCGACGCCGGGAACCAAGCTTGCGCGAGGCCACCCAAGGCAGCACCCGCGGCGATGCCGAGGTAGATCGCAGACGAGTTGAGACCCAACAGCACCGGGGACGCGGCGGGCGCGAATGTGACGAGCTGTTGCTGTTGCGGCACGGTGGGCAAGCCGACCGCGACACCCCACGCCACTATCCAGATGAATGTCGGCGGCAGACCGTGCACCATCATGGGGCTGGCGCCCAGAGTCGCCGTGAGTGCGACCAGGGCCCCGGCCACGACGGTCTGCGGGGGAAAGCGATCGGCGAGGCGCCCAGCCAACACAGTCCCCGCCAGGACTCCGACACCCCACGCGAACAGGAGCAGAGTGAGGGTCCAGGGCGAAGGCCCGATGGTGCCGCGCAGGGCGGCCCCGATGTAGGTGTAGAGCAGGTATGGCCCCGCCATCGACATCAGCGTCACCATGAGGACCCGCAGCACTCGGGCGTCACGCAGCGGCGTCAGCCTCCCTCGGAATCCGGTCCCGGGCAGTCGAACCAGAGGAACACCAAGGGCAACGCCGACGGCGGCCACCGTCCCGACTGCTCCGACCGCCCAGAGGGTCAACCGCCAGTCCGCGCGTCCGATCAACGTGCCCAGCGGGAGCCCGGTGGTGGTCGCTAGCGTGAGACCACTGAGCACCAGGGCAAGCGCGCGGCCACGGCGAGCCGGATCTGCTAGGGCCACGGCGGTGCTCGAGGCCGAAGAGGTGATCGTGGCCGCCCCCAAAGCCGTGAGCATCCTGGCCGCGAGCACGAGCGCGAATACGGGGGCGAGTGCTGTCAGGGCATTTCCCACGACGAAGACCACCAAGGCGCCGAGCAGCGCCGTACGACGGTCAAGACCACTGGTGACCCAACTCAGTACCGGTGCGCCGACGGCGAACGTCACCGCGAACGCTGTGACGAGCTGTCCTGCGGTGGCGACGGACACTCCCAAGTCAGCCCCGATCGCGGGCAAGAGCCCGGCGATCACGAAGCCATCAGTTCCCACGGCGAAGGTGGCCAATGCGAGCGGCCACATGTGACGCGACACGTGAGCCTCCCTTCCAGTCAAGTACAGTTAGACACTGGTCAAACTAACTCGATGGTTGGATGGGTGTCCAACTGTTGATCACCATGCGAGCCGGGAGGCGTGTAATGGGTGAGCCCTGGCAGCCCGCAACGGAAGACATCGGTCTGGTCGGCCTGCTGCAGGCCTTCGCCGACCCGATCCGGATCGCGATCATCGCGACCCTCGACGAGGTCGGTACCGAGACGTGCTCGGCCATCGGGGAGGGCCTGGAGCTGCACAAGTCGACGCTGTCGCACCACTATCGTGTGCTGCGCGAAGCGGGCGTGACGTTCACCGAGGTGCGAGGTCGGACTCGGTTCGTCCGCCTGCGGCGCGACGACCTCGATACTCGATTCCCAGGCCTTCTCGAGCGTGTGCTGACCGCGGCGCGCATCGATTAGGGCGGTAGATGACCGAGCCGGGACCGAGGAGGTCAAGGTGAAAGGGTCTGGCTCGCGTTGGTTCCTGTCATCCGCTACGGGGGTCCTGGTGAGTTCAATTGGGTTCTCGGTTTCCGGAGCAGGTACGCCGCGCAGACCGTGACGGCGACGCTGAGGACAGTGCCCCAGCTCACGGTGGTCGCCAGCGCGCGAGCCAGAACCGGTTGGGTCCGGCCGGTCTCGGTGAGGACTCCGACGAGGATCGCCACTCCGAGAGCGGATCCGGTGTACTGGGCGGCTTGGAGGACTCCGGACGCGGACCCGGCCAGGTCTGGGGGTACCTCGGCGAGGATGATGCTGGACAAGGGGACGAAGGTCAAGCCTCCTCCGACACCGAGGACGACCATGGGTGCGAGCATCTCAGTCAGGTAGCTCGAGGCACCGTCGAGGCGACCGAGCCACAGCATGGCGGCGCTCATCAGGAGCGTTCCTGCGAGTACGAGCTCGTGCGCTCTTAGGCGTTTCATGGCGTGCGGAACAAGGCGGGCCAGGACCAACTGGGGGATCATCACGGCCAGGAACGCCAGTCCAGCGTGAATTGCGTCGAACCGCAGCACCAACTGCAGGAACTGAGTGAGCAGGAAGAAGGTGCCGAACATCGCGCCGCTGGCCAGGAGGGCCGCCAGGTAGCCGGCACCCCGGCGTGGATGTGCCAGAAGGCGCAGGGGAACCAGGGGCCGGGCAGCGCGTCGTTCGATGAGGGTGAACGTAGTGAGCAGGGTCGTGGCGGCGACCAACGGCAGGACGGCTGTCGAAGCGGTCCAGCCGCCCGAAGCGGCGTTGGTGAGCCCGAGGACCAGGCATGCCAAGCCGATCGCCGAGGTCCCGATCCCGGCAAGGTCGACCGGTCCGTCCTGCCGCTCGGTCTCGGGCAGCGCACCGGGGGCGAGCAGGCACAGGATCAACCCGACGGGGACGTTGATCAGCAGGCCCCACCGCCAACTGGCCGCTGCGGTGAGCACCGCACCTAGGATCAGTCCGAGCGACGCTCCGGTGCCGAGCACGGCGGAATAGACGCCCAGGGCGTGGTTGCGCAGGGGCCCGGCCGGATGGGTCAGCATGAGCAGCGCCATGGTGTTCGGGCCAGCCAACCCCGCCCCGGCCCCCTGGAGGACCCTGCAGCCGATGAGCCAGGCGCCGGCAGGCGCCAACCCTCCGGCCAGCGAGGCGACGGTAAATAGCGCCACGCCGGTCATGAGCATTCGGCGACGTCCCACGACGTCCCCGAGCCGGCTACCCAGGAGCAGGAATCCACCGAGCGTGACGACGTATGCCGTTTGAACCCAGGCCTGTCCCACCAGGCCCAGATCCAGGTCTCGCCCGATGCTGGGCAGGGCGACGGTCACCACGGTGGCGTCGATGCCGAACATCAACTGGGCGGCGACGATCAGAATGAGCACTCTTCGCACACTGAACCTCCGACTTTCCCTGGATCTGAACCGGAGGTAGACTCCGGTTCAGATTGGAATATACGGAGACAGGCTCCGTTTAGTCAAGGAGGTCAGCGCTGTGCGTTCCGACGCCCGCCGTAATCGGGAGTGTCTGCTCGCAACCGCGAGGGATGTGTTCGCTGAGCGCGGCCCGGACGCGTCGTTGGATCAGATCGCCAAGCGGGCTGGGGTGGGGGTGGGCACCCTCTATCGGCACTTCCCAACCCGAGAGGCGCTGCTGCAGGAGGCTTACCGTGACGCGGTCGTGGAGCTCGCGGCTCGTGGCGCGTCCGCTGCTGACACGCTGACGCCGAAGGAGGCTGTCCGTGCGTGGCTCGCCTTGCTCGTCGAGCACATGCGCGAGCGGAAGGCTCTTTCTACGGCCGTGGTCGCGGCGATGGGACAGGACCATGACGTGTTCGCGGAGAGCCACGCTCCCCTGTACGACGTTGGGATCCGGATCCTGGCCGGGGGTGTCGAGGCTGGCGTAGTCCGCCAGGACGTCGACGAACGAGACCTGCTGTGGCTGGCCCACGGCATCTCGCAGGCCACCGACGGCACCGGTGACGCGAAGCGCGCCGACCGGCTGCTCGATGTGGTCCTTCAGGGGCTCTGGACGTGACACCCGAGGTGTCGCTGCGGCGTGCGGAGCCGGCACCTCGCTCGTGCCCATGAGGCGGACGCTCTCGTGGCCTCTCGGTCTGTTCGCCCTCCGGGACCGCACCGTGGGGTCAGCGATGAGTGGATCGACGCGACGGACGAGCCGGCCCTGACGTCGAGGATCTCACCGCCGGCATCCTCTTCGGCTTCACGATGTTCGAGCAGACCCGGCGCCGCGTTGGCCCAACTGAACAGGGGTCGTTCTGGCCCGTTATTTCGGCACGTGTGATTCCTACGGTCGAGGACGGGCTTTCCGCCACCCGACCACCGACCGTCAAGGACTTCGATCATGACCTTCGAACCGGCTGCACCGACCATCATCCGTCGCCCCGAGCGGATCGCGGATGAGACGTGGTTGATCCACCAGGTCCAAGAGGCTCTGGGGGCGCCGCTGCGCGTCTACCTCAACTCCATGGTGATTCGAGGGCCCGAGCCCGTCATCATCGATACCGGCACCGTGGCCAACCGGGCCCAGTGGCTCGAGGACGTGTTCGGTCTGGTCGAACCCAAGGATGTGCGTTACGTCTTCATCTCCCACGATGACGTGGACCACACCGGCAATCTCGCCCAGGTGATGGAGCAGTGCCCGAACGCGACTCTGCTGGCGTCGTGGGCGCTGGTCGAGCGATTCTCCAACGCGTTCGAGTTCCCGCTGGAGCGTTGCCGCTGGGTGGATGACGGTTCGCATCTGGACCTCGCCGATCGGCGATTGCACTTCGTGCGGCCACCGTTGTGGGACTCGCCCACCACGCGTGGGGTCTTCGACCCCGCAACCAAGGTGTACTGGGCGGTCGACGCGTTCGCTGCCCCCTGTTCGACGGAGGTCGAGGAGTCCGTCGACCAGCTCGACCCGGAGGCGTGGCGGACCGGCATGGCCACCTTCGCCCGGCACGCGGTGGCCCCGTGGTTGTCCTTGGTCGACGGGGCTCGCTACCGTGACAACGTCGAAGGAGTGCGGGCATTGGGTGCCACGACGATCGCGTCCGCCCACAGCCCACTGATCAGTGGCGCCATGATCGAGCCTGCCTTCGACCTGCTGGCAGACCTGCCGAATGTCACCGTCCCTGCGGCGCCAGACCAAAGCGTCCTTGACGCCATCATCGCCGACACCGCCGGTGGCGAGTGACTCAAGAGGCAAGTCTGTGGCCGCCTACCTGATCTCGGAAGTCCACGTGCTCGACGAGGAGCTTGGCCAGCGATACCGCGACCTCGCCGCGTGTTCGATCGAACAGCCATGGTGGAAGTTATCTCACGCCCGCGCAGGTTCCCGGGAGTTGTCGAAGGCGACAGGGTTCAAGGCCGCCAACTCGTCGTGGTGGGTTCCCAACGTGGCAGGGCGGCGGGCGTGGTACGACTCGGCCGACTAGCCGCGGCGCGCAGGGTGGCCAGCGAGGCTCTGACGCGGCGAGTGCTGTTCGTCGAAGGACCCTGATCACGACACCCCGGGCACGGCTGGCCCTACACCGCATAGTGCCACGTCGATGGGCTCTCGCGTCCCGCTGAGTAGGTCCGCGATCGGCGTGTGTCTTCGAATGTGCGCGCAGCGGTCACACGCCCGTGCGACCCGCACGGTGTGGGTGGAGCTATCCGGTCTTGGGTCCCTCGAGGGAGTACCGCAGCCCGAGGATGCCTCCCGCGGCAAGGGCCGCGACGGCGGAGGTGGCCAGCCACGGGACCGCTGGAGCCCAGCCATAGGTCAGCGCGAAGACGCCCGGTGCAGCCATCGTCGCCACGGCGAAGGAGTACTGGAACCACGACAGGTAGACGGCTCGAACTGCGGCGGGAGCCGCGTCGGCGGCTAGGCTCATCGAGAAGGGTGCGTGGAGCAGCTCGGCGATCGAGTAGAGGATCACCGTCAGGACCAGTCCGGGTATCGCCACCCAGAGGGTGGCCAGGGTCAGTGAGGCCGTCGCTACTCCCCAGGCGAACCATAGGAGCCCAGAGACGGCGAGCATCGTCACCCTGCCGAACCGTGCGGTCCTGCGGACGGCCAGACCTTGACAGGTCGCGCCAAGGAGAGTGTTTAGGGCGAGCAGGGGCCCGATCAGCCAGCCGGGCGCTTCCAAGCCGTCCACGACGAACAGGGGCAGTCCGACCCCGAGGATGGTGCTGCAGAATGCGAAGAGCGTGTTGACCAGGATGAACATCATGTACGGCAGGGCCCGATGGATCCGGACCTCGGGGGTACCCCGGTGATTGGTCGCGGGGTGGCCCGGGTCGCGGGCGACGAGCAGTCCGGAGACTGTAAAGCCTGCGGCACCGGCCGCCATCCCGATCAGGTAGGACCCAGGTCCCGGCGCGATCAGGAGGGCACCTCCGAGCAGGGCTCCCACGCTGAACCCTGCGCCCTGCAACATGCCGGCGAGGGCGAACCACTCGTCGGTGGATCCGCGACCGGTGTCTCCGCCCGGCCGGGTCGAGGTGGGGTCTGCGGCATCGGCGATCAGCGCGAAGATCGAGGACCAGAACGCGCGTTGGCCCAGGCCCAGCAGCAGGCAGCAGGCCGCCAGCACCGCGGTGTGGGCGTGGTCCGGGAGGCCGGCCAAGGCCAGACCCGCTGCACCGCACGCTTGGAGGGCTTGTGCGGCGACGACGACCGTGCGGGCCCCGAAGCGGCGCGAGGCGCTACCGGCTATGACGGGAACGGTCAGGGCGATCAGGCCCGAGGCGGTCATCAGCGCCCCCGCGTCGCGGAGGGCGAGCCCCGCGACCTTGGTCAGGTAGAGCAGCAGCAGCGGGCCTGCTACGCCGGCGCCGACGGCGCCGCAACCGATGGCGAGGACGAGAGGTCCGTGTCCTCGAAGCGGCGGAATCCCTAGGGCGCGACCCCAAGGGCCGTCAGAGGCGAGGGTGATTTTGGGCAGCAACAGACGGCGCACGTGGATGCTTCCGTTGGTGCCCACTCGCCGCTTGTCGTGGACGCCATGGGGGCGTACTCGGACGAGACCACTCCACCGGGCCGTGGCCGCGGCTACAGTTGGGGCTGCGAGTGATCCATGTTACACGCCCGTCGAGCCCGTCCCTACCGCGGTGTCGCGGGTCGCTGGGCGGTCGGCCCGGTTGAGGTTGACCTCACCCCACCCTCACTCAGCCCTGGATGACGCTGCGGGTGGTGTCAGCCTCGAAGGTGGCGCCGATGCGGGTCCAGAGCGCGAGTGACGCGTTGGCGGGTCCGGGATCGCGGTTGAGGCGGGCCTGACAGCGCAGGAGCGTGGCGTCGACCCAGTCGGATTGGTCGGCGTACGGCCGCACCTGCTGTAGCAGCCTGGACCGGTTGTTGAGTTCGGCGGCGACGGCGAGCTCGGTCCCGGCGCATCGGGCGAACCCTTGGTACCAGCGGTCGGGGAACGAGGCGTGGCAGGCGCGGACGATCCGCTCGGCGTCATCGTGGTCGCGGCGGTGGACGGCGAGGCGGGCGTCGACGTAGGCGGACACGGCAGCCAAGGTGGGGGACTGGTCAGGGCGGTCGACGCCGGCGAGGCGCAGAGCCCGTTCCCGCCACTGGTGTTCGTCGGCGCCGTTCAGCCCGGCGGCCAGGGCGGCGAGGGCGGCGGCGGTGGACATCCACGTCCGAGGCGGCGATCCGTCGCCGAGCCAACGGGCCCACATGACCTCGGCTGTCTGGAGGGCTTCGGGGAACCTGCCCAGCATGGTGAGTGCTCGGACTTCGCGGGGGAGGTTGGCGCCGTGGTGGGTGAGGTCGGGGCGCAGGTCGTCGACGGTCAGGGCCTCCTGCACCTGGCCGGTGACCAGCGCCGTGGTGGCGGCGGCGTGCAGCAGGTCGGTGGCCTCCTCGATGGCTCTGGGCGTGGTGGCCGGCCAGGCGCGCAGCAGTGAGATCCGGCGGTGTGCGGCACGGTAGGCATCACGGAGCCGGTGTGCATTCGCGCAGGCTGTGACGTAGGCGTCGAGGGCGGCGGCTACTCGCACGGGGTCGTGTGTGGCCTCTGCCGCGTTCACGGCGTGGGTTGCAGCGTCGATCGTGCCGTGGTGCCAAGCCGCTGCGGCCGCGCAGGCGGCCATGGCGCTGTGGTCGGTGCCCGCGGCGGTGGTGGCTGCGGCGAGGAGGTGGTCGATGTTCTCCCCCGGTGGGGCGGGTGCGGCGGGGTTGTTCGGGTAGCGGTACCAGCCGATGATCGACTGGGCCACTGCGTGGCTGCGGATGCTTGCGTCGCCTGCGTCGTGGGCCCGCTCCCGTGCCTGTCGCAGCAGACGGTGCGTCCCGTCATCCCCGTACAGGGCGGCCGAGATGCTGGCCGCGTCGAGAAGGTTGGTCACCGCGCTGCTGGCATCGGGCGCGGCGCCGGCTGCTTGCACGAGGCAGGCGATGGCGTCGTTGAGGCTTCCGATTCGTGCGCACAGCGCACCCATCGCGTCAGCCAGCAGGTAAAGGGCAGGGTCGGGGCCACCGACCGGCGGCTGGAGCGTTGTGTCGATGAGATCGGGCAGGTCCGGCGACATGACGGTGACCGCTTGGGCGAGCAGCTCGTGGCAGCGGGTCGTTGCCCACGCGGCCACACGTTCGGCATGGCCAGCGGGTGGGGCGGAGCCCAGGGCCACTTGTCGGACCATTTCCAGCATCCGCCACCGGGGGGTATCCGGCTCACCTGCCGGTTGCAGGAGGCTCCGCTCGGTCAGGCGGGTCAGGGTGGCACGTGCCGCGTCGAGCCCGAGGTTGCCGATAGCGCTGGCGGTCGCGAGGTCGAAGGCGTGCGTGAGAGTGGCCACCTGTCGCAGCAGCCGCCGCTCGTCCAGAGGGAGCAGCGCCAGACTCCAGGACACGGTGGCGGCGGCGGAGCGGTGCCGCGGGTCGGGATCGCGGCCACCGGACAGCGCCGGAAGGCGGGCACCCAGGCCCGCCCGGACCCCGGTCAGTCCGAGGGCGCCGACCCTGGCGGCGGCGAGCTCGATCGACAGCGGAATCCCTTCAAGGGCGGCGACGACGCCATCCAGGTCCGGGCTGGGTGGCATGCCTGAACGGTCACGGAACAGGCGGATCGCGTCGCCGCCGGGGTCAACGTCCAGGGCGGGAACGCGAATGACCCACTCTTCGGGGACCCGCAACGGTTCGCGGCTGGTGGTGACCACCGTCGTGTGTGGACACCCGCGGTGGACGCGACCGACGAGATCAGCCACCTCTCCCAAGAGGTGTTCGGCGTTGTCGAGAAGCAGCAGTACGTGTCGCGCGCCGATAGCCCGGACGACGGTGGCTGCGGCGGGCACGTCGGCCTGCAGGGGCGCCGCGAACACGGCGGCGACGGTGGCAGCGACCCGACCCGGGCGCACTGGCAGGAGGTCGACTGCGACCAGCGGGTCCCAGGTGTCGTCGGCTCGCACCAAGGTCTCGTGGGCTAGGCGCGTCTTGCCGATCCCTCCGGGCCCGATCAGGCTGACCACCCGCCGGCGTGTCAACGCCGCCTCGATGCGGCCGGTCAGGTCATCGCGACCGACAAACGTGCTGTCGAACGTGCGCAGCCCAACCCTCTCGGGTGCGGCGGCCAGGAGTTCGGCCAGCCGGGCCAGTTCGCGCCGGTCCGCGGCACCGGCCTTGCGCAGCAGCGCCGAGACGTGGGTTTCCACGGTGCGCACCGAGATGTACAGGTCGTCGGCGATCTGGGCGTTGGTGGCGTGCCCCCGGACGCCGGCGAGGACGTCGGCCTCCCGGGGGGTAACCGTGGACCACCATGGTGTGGTCACGTGCTTCGCGGGTGGGACGGCATGGGTCAACGATGCACCGTGTAGCGCAGGTGGACTGCCCGTGGCGCGGGGACGGCTTCGATCAGCTCCAGTTGCACGTGCTGGTCGGGCAGGTTGTCGAACATGCGGGTCCCTTGACCGAATAGGACGGGGACGACGTGCAAGGAGACTTCGTCGATGAGTCCGGCGGCGAGGAATGCCTGCCCGAGCCGGGCGCCGCCCATGACGGTGACGTCGTGGCCCTGCGCGAGGTGGACGGCGGTGTCGACCGCGGCCTGCAGCCCTCCGGTCTCGAAGGTGTACACGCCGTGTGCGGGTGCGTCCGTCGGGGGTGTGTGGGTGACCACGACCACCGGGAGTCGACGCTGACCGGTCGGCCCGTCCGCGCCCCACCAGGGAAGGGAGTCGTCGTAGTTCGCCCGTCCGGTGATCACGGCACCGTTGGCCTGGGAGACCCGGGTGAAGTAGTCCAGGCTCGTCGTGTCGTCGCCGAAGAGCCACTGGTGCAGCTGCTCTCCGTTCCGGCCCAGCGGCTGTTCGGGGGTTCGGTGCGCGGCGGCGATGTAGCCGTCCAGGGACTGGCTGATGTCGAAGACGATCTCGCTCATGGGAGGGTTCCTTTCGCGGGTGCTGTCGGGTGGGTGAGGCGGGTGTCGCAGGGTTCGGTGTGCTGTGCGTCGAGTGTCCGCTGCGAGGACCCTGTGTCGACGCGGATGCGCCGGTCGGGTCCGTCGCCGGTGGCCAGGATCCACAGGGCCGTCACTTGGGCTCGGTACAGGCGCAGCTCGGAGGGGCCGGTAACATCCAAGGCGGTCCAGGCCCGGACCTGGTCGTCTATGGACCGCTTCGAGTAGAGGTGCACCTCGTCAGCTGCCAGCTCCGATGAACATTCTTGCGCCCAGGCTTCGGCGTACACCGCGGAGGCGTGACCGACGGGAACGCTGGAGTCGAAGATGGTGATGGCCACCTGTGGGTTGGCAGCGATCAGGCGGGAGTGGCGCGTCGAGGGGCGCGACACCCACCACAGGGTGTCCAGCCCCTGGTGCGCGAAGTAGACCGACGTCACCCATGGCGCGGCACCAGGAGTCGCCGTGGCCACGACCAGGTACCGGTTCGAGGTCAGGATCTGCCGCGCTTGCTCGGCAGGTGTGGCCGCTTGCCCGCGCAGCTCGGCGGAGGTCATCGCGCGTCTGCCGCGGCCTGCTGGTGACCTGCGGGCGTTGCCCGTGACCTGAGCTGAGCCAACTGGGACCGGCGGGCGTACGCGATCGTCGAGGCCAAGGCCAGGAAGACCAGGGGCGGCAGCGGCGACGCGTGCAGGATCAGCAGGTCGGTGACGGTAGCACCGAGGAGCACCCCGGACAGGCCGAGTGCGGCCAGGCCCCAGATGCGGGGTGTCAGCACGCCGACCGCGCCCAAGATCTCCAGGGTCCCGACGACCACCCTCAGCCACTGTCCGGCCCCGATGTCGTGGAACATGTCGACCATGGTGGGGTCGCCGAGCACCTTCTGGATCCCGCCGACCCCGATGGGCACGGCGAGCAGGACGTGGACCGCGCCCAAGGCCGCCGTGGCTCGCCGAGGCCGCCGCGATTTCCGTGTGGGGGTGTTCATGATGGTTCTCCTTCGTCGTGGGGACCTCACCGTCTCAACGGCCGACCCGGGCAGGGATCCGTGGTCAGCACGGAGATTTCCTCCCCGCCTGCATCCGGCAATGGAGGTGGCCCAGTCCGACAGGCCCGGATGTGGCCCGCGCGGTGGCCGGGATCAGCCTCGTACCGTCGGGTGTCAGGGCAGCCGCCCTGGTCGAGATCAGGCAAGAGGAGTATTCGATGGGCAAGGTCGTCTTCGACATCAGCATGTCGCTGGATGGTTTCGTGACCGCCTCCGGTCGCAGCGCGGAGCAGCCCACCGGGCTCGGCGGGGAGCAGCTGACCCAGTGGGCCTTCGGGCAGGACGAGCGCAACCGGTCCTTCCTGGCGGACGCCGTGGCGGACCTGGGTGCGGTCATCGCGGGCCGAGAGACCTATGACACCTCACTGCCATGGTGGGGCACCGACGGCCCATCGGGGGAGGCGCGCCGCCCGGTGTTCGTCGTGACCCACCGGGAGGGAACCCCACCGGAGGGCGGGGTGTACCAGTTCGTGACCGGTGGCATCGAGCAGGCGCTGCAGCGGGCGCAGGACGCGGCCGCTGACCAGGTGGTCTGCATCATGGGGGGCGCGGAGATGGGACAGCAGTACCTCGAGGCCGGTCTCTTGGACGAGATCTCCCTTCACGTCGTCCCGGTCCTCTTCGGGTCCGGAACCCGCCTGTTCGACAACGTGCCATCGCGTCACGTCCAACTCGCCCTCGCGGACAGTCTCTCCACACCTGACGCGGTCCACCTCCGGTATCAGGTCGCCAAGTGACCCGGGGCGGGGCTGCGTGGTCGTAGCCCCACCCCCGGCGGGCGCATCTGCCGGCTCCGTGGGCGCTCAAGAACGGCGATGATGGCCACCGGGCCTCCCGCCTGCCTCAGATGCGGGGCTCAGGCGAGGGCGGTCGGTGCGTTGGCGGACGCCGAGGATGCGCTCGAGGCAGCCACCCTGAAGAGTGTCCGGGCCTGGCGCAACGGTCCGCACACAGCGCCACCACACGCCGGGATAGAGGCTGGCCCATAGCTGGGCCTGTTGGCAGGCGTCCCAGTCCAGGGTCGCCGACGCGGCCGCTGTAGCCGCCAGTTCGGTGGCGTGGGTGAGCTGGTCCAGTGCGTGTAACCCGATCGCATGGGTGACGGGCACGACGCCGACGGCCGGGAGTGCGGCCAGTTTGCTGAGGCGTGGCCTGGCGGAGGCGGCCGCGACCACTCGGCGCGCGGATTCCCACCAGTGTGGTCGGGGGTCGAGGCCAAGGTCCAGACCCTCCCACACGCTCACGTCCGGGGCTCGACCCTCCAGTTGAACCGCCAGCCCGCGGTTGAGGCCGATCATGTGCCGCAGGACATGGCGGACGCTGACCGCCTGCCCCGGCAACGTGGCGTCCAAGGCCTGCCTGCTGACATCGCGCACGACGAGGTCGGCGGCGTACAGCGCCGCCCACTGCAGCCCACGAGAGTCTTCCCGGGCCCGGACATCAGTCACGAGGTGACGGTATGCCGGTCTCCGCGGAGACGGCAGGAGCCACAGGACAAGCAACAGCGGTGGGCCAGTACTTCGCGTACTGGGCTCAGTCGAGGATCGCAGCCTGCAGGGCATGCATCGCCGCAGGAACGCGATCCTCCCCGAGGGCTCCGAAGCCGAGGACCAGCCCCGGCATCGTCGGCCGGACCGCGAAGTCGGCCACGGTGTGCAGGAGGAGCCCGAGCCGCCTGGCGTTCTCAACCCACCGGTCGACGTCGGCGGTCTCGGAGCGGGCCCACGCGGCCAGGTGCAGGCCCGCATGCGACGGGATGCGGGCCAAGGCCCCGGCCAGGTGTTCGTCGAGGATGCGGGCCAGGGCGTCCTTGCGGGCGGCGTACCGGTGCCGCATTCGTCGGATGTGTCGATCGAGTCGCCCCTCGTCGATGAACGCCGCCAAGGCCGCCTGCAACGAGGTCGGGCTGTGCCAGTCGGTCGCGAACTTGGCCCGGCGCATCGCCTCGACGAGGCCCGGAGGGGTGACGCAATAGCCCAGCCGCAGGGACGGCATCATCGTCTTGGAGAACGAACCGACGTAGATCACCCGGCCGGCCCGGTCGAGGCTATGCAGGGTCTCGATAGGGGGTGCGGTGAACCGGAAGTCGGTGTCGTAGTCGTCCTCGATGATGGCGGCGTCGTGGCGGCTGGCCCACTCCAACAGCTCGAAACGGCGGGCCAGGGGCATTCGGCCACCGAGCGGGAACTGGTGCGCCGGTGTCACGTAAACCAGGCGGGCGTCCTCGGGCAGCTGCGAGACGACCAACCCGTCTCCGTCCACCGGGACCGGGACCGCTTCGGCGCGGGCAGCCTGGAACGCCCGCCGTGCGGGTGGGTAGCCCGGATCCTCGAAGGCTGCGACGGTGCCGGGGCCGAGCAACACCTGAGCCAACAGAGCCAGCGCCTGCTGGACACCGTTGGTGACAACGACCTCGCTGGATCGGATCCGCAGGCCGCGGCTGACCGCCAGATGGCGGCTGATGGCTTCACGCAGAACAGAGAGTCCCTGCGGATCGGCGTACCGCCCATGTTCGGTGGAGCGGCGACTGGCGTCGTCGAGGAGTCGACGCCACGTAGGGAACGGGAAATCCTTGACGTCGGGTAAGCCGGTGCGCAGGTCGAACGGACCGTCGAGAGCAGACATGTCCGGGGGCGCCCAGTCCTCCAGCCACGCACGGTTGGGACGCAGCGCCGACGGCGGAACGATGCCGTGGCGGACGGCGTGGACGTCGGCACTGACGAACGTGCCGACTCCCGCTTGGGTCCTAAGGTACCCCTCCGCCCGCAGGTGGTCGAACGCGACGGCGACAGTGTTGCGTGCTACCCCCAGAGTGAGCGCCAGGTCGCGGGTGGAGGGGAGGGCGTCGCCGGCGCGGAGCCGGCCATCGACGATGGCGTCACGGATCTGGTCGAACAGCTGCCGGGCGATCGGGGCCCCGGGCTGAAGGGTCACGTGCACGTCCATGTCAGCGTCGCCATCCCCGCGCTGGCCAGATCGTCATGGATCCCACCGTACGGTCCGTGTCCCACCGGCCCCCAAACCTCGTTCGTGGCCCAGTGCAATCCCCTTCGCCCTGGCCCTGCCCCGGCCAGACGCCGGTTTCTACCGTCGAGACCGCCACCCATCGGGCCGCTTGTCATCAGGGAGCAGGATCATGATCACCTTCGTCCGAACGTTCGCTACCGCCATGGCTCTGACGGCGACCTTCAGCGCCGGCACCGCCTCGGCCACCGCTGCGAACCGAACGCCGACAGCCAGATCCGAGGCCGCCGCACGCTCCACTGGCGAGTTTCGCGATCTGATCACCTTGGCGCTCACCACCGCCCCCTTCCACGACGTGGACAACGCCTTGCGGGCCGGATGGACCGAGCAGCCGATGTGCATGACCTACCCAGAGGGATTCCACGGGGAAGAGCCCGGCACCATGGGCAACCACTTCTACAACGTCGCCTACCTCACCGACGGCGGACACGTCGAGGCATCACAGCCCGAACTGCTCCTGTACGAAAAGCGCAAGGACGGCAGTTGGCGACTCAACGCCGTGGAGTACGTCATCCCCGCTGGGGATCTACCCGGTACGGCGACCCCGCCGGAATTGTTCGGGCAGAAGTTCACGTTCTACCCGGAGGTCGGCGCAGCCGGCATCTGGGGCCTTCACGTGTGGCTGTGGCGGCACAACCCTCGAGGCATGTACGTCAACCTCCACCCCACCGTCACCTGCGCATACGCCGACATCGTCGGGCCCTAATCGCGGGACAAGTCCGGCCCTGCGATGCCCGGTCTCTGTTGAGGCGGGGCATCGCAAGGCCGTGTGCTGTGAGTCCGGTGCTGTCCGTGTCTCCTGACCGCTGTGCAGGCTGCGCCGGGTGCGTCGCTCATTGTGTTGAGTCACCGACGCACGTCAGGGATCGCGAAGCGTGGATTGGCTCCGGATGCGACGATACGCATGACGAAGGCGGCAGTCTCTTCGGCCTGTCGGGCGGTGGCCAGACCTCCGAGCACCGCCGTTCGTGCGCCCAGATCGTGAACGAGCTCTGCAGTCGTGTCGAGTGCGGTTGCGTCGTCCCCGCTCAGGGCCACCACGGGTGAGCTGCCTGGGTCCCCGATGTACGGCCACGTCGCGCCGGAGAACAGGTGCAGGGCCTTGACCACGTTCGCCCCCAGAGCTGCCGCCGCAACGACGTCGGCAGCCGACCCGGCAGAGGGGATGAGGCGACCGGTGGCGGAGTCGACAGCGTTGGTGCAGTCGATGACGGTCTTGTCGGAGAGCGAGCCATCAGGGCCACCGACCAGTGTCAACGCCTCCGTCAGGCCGTCCCAGGACACGGCAACGACGACGACGTCTGCCTGTTCCGCGAAACGATCCGGCGGGACGGTGGTCACCCCGGGAAACCCGATCTTCTCGATGGCGGCTGCGGCATGCTCCCGGCTTCTCCCGGTGACCGTGATCGCGTGCGCCTTCGCCGCCCAAGCGCGCCCCAGAGCTGTGGCGAGATTGCCCGTTCCCAATAGGCCGACCTTCATGTATGACTCCTTCGTGTGCATGGGTTTACGTGTGCCCGGTCCGGTTTGCTGTGCCCGCCAAGCAGGCACCCTTCGACGCTAGAGCGAGGTCTCCGGTCTCCGGGAGGGCCAGATCAAGACGCACTCGGCTGGGCCACAGCAGGTGTTGTCGGACCAAGAGTTCTGCTTGGTCGTCTGATGCGGTGTGTCATGGCTTGGCTGGGACGGACCGGTCTGCAGGCGTTGCTGAGGCTGCTGCGGGCGGGATGTGGCAGGCAACCAGGTGGTCCTCCCTGGCGATCCAGGGAATCAAGGGGCGCTTGCGAGCGGGCCAC
Organism: Nostocoides sp.; assembly: GCF_037045025.1. GTDB lineage: Bacteria > Actinomycetota > Actinomycetes > Actinomycetales > Dermatophilaceae > Nostocoides_A. The sequence goes on from NZ_JBAOHM010000007.1 coordinate 140,852, forward strand.
ACCCACCGACCCGCGCCCCGCACCTGTGCCTGGAACGCCGAGCGCGCGACCCGGGTCGCGCCAGGAGCAGCTACCGACGGGCGGTTTGCCGGGACCACCGTTTGCCTTAGGAGTCGGCGGGGCGACGACCTCGGCGCAGACCCATGAAGTCCGGCGTGTGCGTCGGAACGGCTGACTCACTGACTGCCCAGCCTGTGGTTCGATGCCGCTGGCCAAAATCATGACGAATTCGTCATGATACTGATGTGACTGAGACCGCCGAGGAACCGACCATCGCCCCGTTGGAATGGAACGCCGACTACGTCGAACTCCCTATCACCACCACAGAGCTGAACCAGCTCGTCCGACACGTGACATGGGAACTGTCTCGATACGGTGGAGTCGACGAAGCCGCCATAATGGGCCTCCTCCCCATGGAGCCCACGCCGCCTCTAGCAGTGGCCCTGCGCAACCTCACACCGGGCCCCCATCCTGACGATCCCAAGGTGGACGCCTCCGAGCACGCATTTCGGAGCGCGACGGCCCAATTCCATGAAGGACGCCGACGATACCGTCGACTCTACCCGTGACGACGCCTCGCCCGAAACCCTCGTCGGCCCGCTGCGCACCTTGATCGACCCGGCTTACAGGAGAGGCGATGGCTGGGTTCGCGTTGCCCGGCCTTTACTCGGGGACCCGACGGCTTGTGCATGGGCGCCGTTGAGCTCGCTGGGACGGGATGCAGAGTTCCTGCGACTCGCGCCCAAGCCCCAAGGAAACGCTCTCTCAGATTCCACGCGCGGGGGCATCGAGCGCTCTCACAAACTCTCAAAATGAGCGCCGAGCTCTCGATTTCACTTGTGTCGGACACTGACAGGACGGCTCTGGTGTCTAGCTCGATCGATTCTGAGACCAAGGCAAGGGTGCAAGCGGCGATTTGAGACTGGGCCTGGCCGAGCATTCTGAGACCCGACTTTCATGCGCGTCGTCCGAGCTGCTGAGGCGAATCAGGTGTGGTCGGCCGGCAACCATGTTCCGGAGGGGAGAGTTCCGCCGCCGTGCTTCCACGCCGCTCGGTCAGCCAAATTGTGCAGTGCGGCGTCTGTGGCGTCGATCGCCTTTTCGACCGCATCGCTAAGACCCAGGTTTCTGATCCACTCCCCCCGCGGGTCTTCGAGGAGTCGGTGGGCCCAGATAGTCGGGACGGGCAGGTACTCGCGACGTTCAAGGTCCGTGACTCGGATGAATGGCCCCAGGTCCAGCCGGTGCCTCCCCCGGACCAGCGCCGCAACGATGTCCAGGTAGGCGAACTTCTCCCACCCGTCCCGGACTGCGTTCGGGTTGAGGGCGAGATGTTCTTGGCAGACACGACAGACGAAGTCGTGAATCGTACGACCGGCTTCTGCGCCGAGGGCCTGGGTTGGGATGAGGATGTCGGCGATGTTCGCAGTGGCGCTCGTGTATATGTCGGTTGCGTGGAGGTCGGTCAGCAGGGAGGTGACGAGATCCCAGCGGCCTGCAGCGGCGGCGGCCGCCCCGGCTGTGTAGAAGAGCAATGTCGCCGGAGCCATGGCGAGCCCGATCAGGGCTGTGGATCCCCCGACATGCGGATGAACGGCGAGGTTCTCCAAATCGTGCTTCCACCAAGGATCTGTCCCGGGCGTGCCCCAATACGCCAACGTGGCGACCAGTGCAGCCACGGTATCCGTATCGGCCAGAACGATGGCGCGCCGACGGTCGACCTCCGCTGGAACGTTCTGAGAGTCCCACGCTTCAGGGTTGAGGACCTTGGACGTCTCGACCTTGGCGAGTTCGGCCCGCAAGAGGTCGTGGGCGCGGATGGGTGTGGGTTCAGTGGCCAAGAGCTTCTTGGTCAGGTTCACGGCTGCTGCTGTTGTGGCCGGGTGGCGGATGCCGGCTTCAGCAATGCTCTCGACGGCATCGGCAGTTCGGGTAAGGAAGCTGTCGGCGTGATCGATGACCACGACCACTCCACGCCGGGTTGCCAGGTCGTTCGCGACATCGCCGAGTGGGTAGGGGTCGACCCAGAACGACGCGAACCTGCGGTTCGCCGCGCGACTCCACGCCTCGCGCAAGGCGACGTCGTAGTTGGCAGACCACCCGAGGATGACCATGCCATGCTCGTCAAAGACCCGGTCGAGGAACGCGTTGACTTGCTTGGGGTACTCGCCGAGCTCCTCGGGGGTGTTCAAGAGGGTATCGGCGCGAACGTAGTCGCCATGCAGGTGGACCACGAGGCAGCGCATCGTGTGAAGCGGGGCAAGACCGGCCAGATCGGCCGCACTGCTGGCGACCACCGGCTCAATACCAATCGCCCGTAGCGCGGTCTCGACGAGGTGGTCGAAGTTCGTTGTGAGAACAACGCGGATGTGACCTAGGGCCACGAGGCGAGCCAGGGCATGGTGCACGGCGGTGGGCTGCCGCGCACCGTCGCCGCCTGTCGGGTCGGGCTCGAAGTAGCCACGCAGGAGCTGCTGTCGCGTGTCTGGGGTGTGGGTAAGCGAGTCAAGAAGCGCGTCGTAGCTCGAGTCGGTCCCGTAGCGCTCCCGGTACCACGAGAATGGATCTTCGGGCTTGGCTCCTTGGGCCGCTGCAAGTTTGCTGATCAGATCTTGTTGGATTTCCCAGGCGGCGTAGATGCCTGCCGCGGTCGAGGTACCAGCTCCGAGCATGGCGACATGCGAACCCGGGGAGCTGTGCAAGGCAAAAGCCAAGGACAGGTGCGGTTCAACGACGGTCATCTCATCGGCCTCGCTAGCGGTCGCCTCAAGGAGTGAACTTACGGTGATCGCCATTGCCATCATGATGACGAAACCCCTAGTTCCGAGCGAGCGACACTACCGCTCCGCGCCGTCATTGCGTCGACCACGGTGATCAGGACGAGCGCCCACTGGCTGAACTCAGGGCCACAGGTCTGATCAGGTGTCTGGTGCCGCAGCTCGGTTAGTTCCCACGCGAGCTGACTGCAAGAGCCTGCGGTCCCCGGTAGTGGACTTCGATGCCAACGCCGCTCGGGGAACGACGTGCTGCCATGACACCCTCTGGGATGGCGCCGAATGGGACCGTGGCTTGCCCTAGCCGCTCGAAGCCGGCTGTCCAGATGTGGACCTGTTGGGGTCCCGCATCCGTCAGGCGTAGCCATGTGCCGGCCGGCGGTGCGTCCCCAAACCACATCACGTCATCGATCCGCAGGGTGCGGCGACGCCATTGGCGTACACGGCGGCGCCCGGCCCGGTTGACGAACGTGGCCCACGCATCGTGTGACTCGGCTGTCGGCCAGTCCGGTGAGTCGGACAAGGCCGGATCGAGCTCGCGGATCCAGGTCCGCATGTCACTGGTCGATTCGAAGGTTGCAGAGGTCTGTTCGACGGCCGAGATGGCTGCTGAGCGGTGGTCGAACCCCGACCTGATGAGGGTGGCTGCCGCGACGTTGAACGTGCCGGTTTCTATGGCTGTCAGCGCCGTCCCCAGAAGTACGTCCGCCTCTTGGTTGCCTTGTGCACTCTCGTAGACGCAGCATGCCTCCATGCCCCAGACGAGGCGGTAGATCAGGTCGGCTTCGACGAACTGCGCGACAGCGACGCGATCCTGCGTTCGCTCGACATCCCGGTCGCCCAAGGGGCGACCGTTGACCCAGTCTTCGAGAATCTCCGGCCAGTTGCTCAGGCGGGTCTCGGGTTGGAAAGTCTGTGTCGCGAACAGGATCTGCGCCACCTCTTGGAGTCGGCCGGTGGCGCTCCGAAGATTGCCCTCGGCGATGGCCAACTCTGCGGCCGCGGTCAGGTCGATCACCTCGCTGGAGACCCCGGCGAGTTCGACGCCGGCGTTCGCACCCAGACCGGCCAGGTACCAGCCCCGCCGCTGGCTGGGCGTCGACGTGCTCCAGATGTGCTGTGCACGGCGTGCGACGACCTCATGCAAGGCCTCTGCAGAATCCTCGCCCAAACGCTTCAGTTGTCGATCAAAGAGGGAGTCCCGCAGCCCGTCGATCATGACCTGCGTGATCTCGTCCGGGTCACAGTCCACGTCGCCGACGACACTGAGGATGGCCGTGTCAAGCAAGGCCAAGTTCCCGTTCCAAGACTGGTCCGCGTCGAGGCGGTCCTGGTCGGACTCGGCGGGCACGACAGGCAGTGCCCAGTCGGCGCCCCCAGTGAGGTAGTCAAGGAGCGGTTCGAGGTGATCGGATCCCGTTGACTCGATGATCCGAAGGATCAGTGCAATGCCGACCGTGATCATTCCGGAGCGCAGCGCCTTGCCCGCGTCGCCGGTGGTCAGGCGCATCCATTCGCGCCGGCGCCATTCTGCGGGTTCGAAGACGGGGTACAGCACGAGCCCCTCGGTGTCGACGAAGGCGCGTCCGGCGCGTCCGATGACGTTCGAGAATTCGGCACCTGTGAGCGGCGTCTGGCCGCGTCGCAGTCCGTGAAAGAGCACGACCGACGCTGAGAGGTTGAGACCCTGTGCCAGCGTGGGCGAGGCGACGGTCACCCTGATGGCTCCCTCGTGGAGCAGTCTCTCCACCTCACGGCGAAACGGGCCAGGCAGGGCGCCGTGGTGAATGGCGACGCCCAGACTGAGGCACTGCAGGATCGGATGATCGTCGCCGAACCATTCCGCGCCAACGGCCAGTGCATCGGCAATGTCGACGTGATCGGCCAGCACGGATTCGATCAGGCCTTGTCGGTGGAGTCGGATCACCTCTCGCGCGTAGGGCTCCACGGAGTTGCGCTGCGGACAAAAGATCAGGACCGTCTGACCTTCTTGGACGAGCGTCCATGCCGTCGCGATCACGAGTTCTCGACTGTCGTTCGGGAACGGATTGCGTCGCGGCTTTCGAGGTTTCTTTGCCTCGAGGAAGCGGGGGATGAAGGGCTGATCCTGACCGAGGGTCATCGTGAGTCGGGCGTGGTCGCCACGCCACTCCACGAGACCAAAGCGCTGGTGCGTGGGGCGCCATTCCTCCCGGTGCAGGCCGTCGGAGGTGTCGTCGGTCACCCAGGCGACAAAGTCGTCCAGATCCTGCCCGGAGGGGAACACCGCCGACAGACAGACGATCCGGCGGGAGGGTGCGTCCGGCCGTCGCAATAGCCGTTGGATCTGGGCTTCGTAGCGGACTTCGCGTTCGGAGGGTCCGATCATGTGACCCTCGTCGAGCACCACCAAGCCGACATCGTCGAGAACGCTGGCGTCGGAACGCAGCGCGAAATCGAGTTTCTCCGGTGTTGCGACCACGATCTGACTTGTACGCAGCGCGTCGTCGTCGACGTGGCTGACCCCCATGCTGCCGTACAGGGACGAGACACGCACACCCAGTGCCGCGAAGGTCCGGTCGAGAATGTGTTCGGTCTGGGCTGACAGGGCGCGCAGCGGAGTGACGTAAACGACGCGCCGATCCTGGGCCAGACACGCGAGGATGCACAGTTCGGCGATCCTGGTCTTTCCTGCACTCGTGGGGAGTGCGACCACCAAGTCCTGGGTGCTGCCGAAGATGCGCTCAACCACGTGAAGTTGCGAGGGCCACAAGTCGATTTCCGAGCGCCCGCGCGCGAACAGCGACGCGACGAACGTGCGCCGAAGGTAGCGCCACCGACGGCGTTGCGTCGTCGTGGGGGCGGATGGAGGGTCGGCTCTGGCGGCGGGCGGGGTGGTCTTGGGGATGTTGGTGCGGATGCTGCTGTGGTCCAGGTCTTGGACGAGGCGCCGAGTGAGGCGGTACACCCACCACGGTCCGGGAACACGGATGTCCTGAGACGCCTCCTGTCCCTCTGCGAGATCCTCCAGTGCGGCGGCAAGGGCCTGCGGCAGCCCGTCCGCCAGCGCGAAGAGCGACTGCGATACCGCGGCCACATAATTCTCCGTGAGCAGCAGGCCAACCGGCCCAAGCATCTCTGACCACTCGTCACGGTCGATGTCCTCGGCAGCGGTGCTGTCCGGATCAAGCAGTTCGATGAGCAGGGTCTCGTCCGACACACTTGAGGACGATCGCAAACTCTGGGCCAGCTGTTCAATGCCGTCCAGGTCGCGCGTGATCAGGTCGGCAAGGGTGAGTTCCATGGGCGTCAGCCGGCCCGACTCGAGGCTCGCCTGAACCAATGAGTAGGCGCGGGCTCCATACCCGGCGAGGTGACTGGCCGCACCGGCGATCAGCCGGTGAAACGCGAGGTCGTCCGTGACCGAGGCATTCCTGGTCGCAGCCTCGATGGCGTACGAGGCGTGGATAAAGCCTTGCCGCAACAGGTCCTCATTGTCAGATTCGGACGCATCGTTGTCGTCATCCTCGATCATCCGAAGGCTCGTCGAGAGGAGCCCATACCCGTATCCCAGCAGGTCCTCGTCCAAAGTTGCTGCGAAGTTGGGGGCGTCGACGGGAAGTTCTCCGTCGCGGCGGATCATGGACTTAGCCTGCCCTTGCGCCAAGAGCCGACCGCGGAACTGAGGCGCAGTCGCGGCTTGCAGGTGGTGGCGGAGTTGTGTGACGTCACGCATCTGGGTCGATCGCCTTCTCGAAGGTGGCGGCGATGAACTCCGGGTGCGCACCCACCTGCACGATCATCGCTCGCTGCGCGCTTTCGCCGGCATAGGCGAGCAGATCGTCGATGACGTGTGGGCTTGGGTCGTTTCCGGCGAAGAGGAACATCAGATGTGTCACTCCCGCGGCTCGCACTCCTTTGTCGATCTCAAGCTCCAGAATGGCCTCGCCCAGCGCATCGTCTTCGGTTCCCAGGAGTCGCTCAGCGAACTGAATCAACGAATGCGGCGAGGGCAGCCCGCCCGTGCGCTGCAGGCCATCACGGGCCTCTCTGACGGTGCTGGCGTAGGCGCGTTCCCGGCTCTTGGCCTCGCCTTTGACCAAGGACACCGTGGAGGCCGAGTCGAATCGTGCGCCGAGGACGTCGTCCCCTCGCATGGCCCACTCCTGGTGATCGCGCTGGATGAGTCGGCTCGGACCCACCACATAACCGGAGATCTTCACGGAGGTAAGCCGTCGCAAGGATCTCGCCGACGTCGCCAGATCGCGCACCCGGCGTGCCGGGAAACTTCTGACGCAGGAACTCGGACACGCCGGGTTTTCCGCGCCGGGCTGCGATCCTGACCAAAGGGCTTCAGCGTCAGCCTTAACCGCAACGGGGAGATCTATATCGGGTACTTGAAGTACCGCTCCTGCTGATCACAGTTGCGTACCCTGCACCGACCTCCGAACGGCGCACCCGTCTGAAGGATTAGGCCCCTCTGTCGCACAATGCCCGTCGCGCTGTCGCAATTCTCACGACTCCCATCGTCCGCGTCTCACGCGTCTCGTTTGGCGCCGCCCGGTCTCACTTTCGCTGATCATGGACAGCTGTCCGGCGCGCGGGAAAATGAGACTGAGTCGTGCGCCGGGCGCGGATTTTGAGACTGCTTCTGAACGAGGAATCTGACCCGGATCCGCGAGTAGCTTGCGTGTGGGTTGGGCGGCCAGTGAACGGCGGATAGATTTTGTGTTGTGGCAGTGTGTTTTTGGGTGCGGGCAGCGCGGATGGCCCGGTGGCGCTCGGGTGGGCGGGTCTTCGGGGTCCTGGGTCGTCGGGGCAGGGGCGCGGCGGGTTAGGCCGCGGTGGGTAAGGCCCGGATCCGGGCCAGGACGGTGGGCAGGAGCTGGCGGTCGGGCGGCAGCCGCAGGATCAGCTGGCGGCCGTGGCGGACTATGCGGGCTGGGACGCAGAGCAGTTCGTGGCGTAGGCGGGCGCCGTGGGCGCGGTGACGCTGGTCGATCCCGGTCAGGGCTTGCAGCAGAACGGAGATGTTCCCGGCGAGCAGGGCAGCCCACATCCACACCGTGTTGATGGCGTGGTCGCCCGACGGCAGATGCCGCAGCGCGGCCCCGAGTTTGGCTTCCCGGATCCGGTCCTCAATGTCGGTGCGGCGGCGGAACCAGGACTCGACCTGCGTGATCGAGGCAACCGGTGCGGCCGCCTCACCCGGCTCCGCCGGCTCCGCCGGCTCGGCCGGCTCGGCCGGCTCGGTGGGGTTGGCCGGGTGGTCGTTGGCGGGGATATTGGTGACGATGAAGGAGACCGCGTGGGCGTGGGTGGCCGCGCCCTCCAAGGCGAGGGTGAGTTGGTTCTTCTCGATGGTGCGTCGACGCCGTGAGCGGGGGTCGTCGGAGATGTCCTCGGCCTCGATGCGGACCCGGCGCACGATGGTGTACGTGTGCGGCGGCCACCCCTGCGGGGCGTAGTCGACCGCGGCGACCTGCGCGCCGGGCATCCCCTCCGCCGCACCCCAGGCGTCCTCGGGGATGGCGGCGTAGGCGCGCCACATCGCGGTGTTCCGTTTCGCGGCGATGGCGAAGTCACACCCGGCCTCCACCGCGGCGTGGGCCAGGTCGGCGGTGAAGTAGCCGGCATCCGCGCGCACCCGCAACCGATCCCAGTCGGCCGCGGCCGAGCGGATGTCCTCGGGGATCCCGGCCAGGGTGCGGCGCAGCAGGTCAGCGGCCCGGGGCCTCACATCCTCATTCCCCGCGAGCAACTCCGCGGCCAGGGTCAGCCCGGCCTCGGCCCAGGTCCCCAGATGCGGACGGCCCGCGCGCTGACCGTGATAGTTGTAGGCCACGCCCTGCTTCGTCGGCCCGTACACCTCCACATCGGTGGAATCCAAGTCCACCGTCACCGCCGCGGCCAGCACCGCCCGGCGGGACGCCGGCAACAACCCGACCGCATGACCGGTCAGGTCCGCGACCGCACCCTCCAGGCCGGCCAGCTGCGCCGGCCCGAACCGGCGGGCCAACCCCGCCGCCGTGCTCGAGGCCAACACCGGCACCGCCGACAACGCGGACCCGGCCACATCCTGGCGCTGCCGGTCCAACGCGGCCAGCACATCCCCGCCGAGCAGCTGGCACTGCGCCAGCGACACCAGCACCTGCCCGGCCGTCGCGCCCCGCTCCCGCTCCTTGATCGCACCGATCCCCCGGTCCAGGCGCCCGACCAGATCCAGTTTCTCGATGAACTCCGCGAGCGCTGCCACCCCCGAGGTCCCGGTCAACGACGGATCCGGCGCGCCGATCCGCACCCGCTTCCGCACCCGGCCACGACCACGTACTCTCTTCACCGACAAGGTGCTTCTCCTCGCTGGCCAATCGAAGGCTTCGTAACCCCGATTCTCCCAGTAGGACAAGCACCTTCGTCACATCACACGCCGATCACCCCACCACTACTCGCGGATCCGGGTCTGAGACTGCGGATCTCGCCGCCGGCCGTCCGAATTCTTGAGCGGTAGTGACTGTGGTGGATTCGCGACGAGAGGCTGGTCCAACCCGCATGACTGTCATCAGCGCCATGGCCATGTCCCTCGACGGGTTCGTCGCTCTGCCGGATGACGACCCGGGCCCCATCTTCGACTTCTACGACGCCGGCGATGTGGAGCTCAGCGTCGCGGACGGCTGGCCCACCTTCCACATGTTCGAGCCGAGCGCGAGTTACTTCCTCGGCCAAGTGCGACGAACCGGCTGCCACGTGGTCGGGCGCAGGCTGTACGACCTGACGACCGGCTGGGACGGGCACCCCGGCAACGAAGCCCCGATCGTCGTGCTCACGCACACTCCACCAGACGACCATCCGCGCGGCGGCGTCGACTATCACTTCGTCTCCGGCATCCACGAAGCCATCACCATCGCGACCGCCCTTGCGGCAGAGCTGGATGTCGCGGTCGCTGGAGCCACCGCGGGCCGTGCCGCTCTCGACGCTGGGCTCCTCGACGTCATCGACGTCGCTCTCGTGCCCGTGATCCTCGGTGACGGCATCCCATGGTTCGCAGGCTCGAAAGGCCCGGTAGGACTGTCTGACCCGATCGTGACGCAGTCGCGCGGCGTCGTTCACCTGCGTTACGAGGTCCTGCGACGCGCCATCGATCCTGGTCGACAGGCGTGAGAGCAGGGCCGCACCCCAACTCGCATCGCGTCGCACAGGCCTCGCAGACGGGCTCGAGGTCCAGCTCCACGTGCTGACGGCGGAGGCGATCTCACGCTGCCTCTTGACTGTGACGTCACGTCACACCCGACGATGGTCGCTATGCGCGCGAAGGACCTCGCGGAACTGTCCGACACCACGGTGCGGACGATCCGGTACTACCACCAGTTGGGGTTGCTGTCAGTCCCCGAGCCTGGGACGACCTGGCGTTCCTACGGATTCGCACACCTGACCCGGCTCATGCGGATCAGGTGGTTGGTCGAGTCCGGCGTGCCGCTGGCCGAGGTGCGGCACATGCTCAGGCCGCCCGACGGTGACGACGAGCGCACCCTGGTCCTCGAGGACCTCCACACCGTCCTGGGCTCCATCGATGAGCGGATCACCGCGCTGCGCTCCCAGAGGGCGCGGGTCGAGACCCTCCTGGCCCGGGTCACCGAGCACGGCCGACTCTCGCCCCTTCCGCCGCCGCTCGTCCGGATGTATGCCGCGCTGCTTGACCGCCCGTTGTCGCCGGCGGTCGTCCACGCGGTCACCAAGGAGCGTGACCTGCTCGAGCTGGCCGCCTACCGTGACGCCCTGCCAGGGGATCTGCTGGTCCTCGTGGATGCGTTGTCCGACGGCGACATCGTCACCTTGTGCGATCTCTGGGAGCAGATCCTTCGGCTGGACGAGGAGACGAGCGGTGACTTGACGGGTGACCTGCGAGCCCGCATCCGTGACCTCGCCGCCCGCACCGTCGCCGTCGCCGAGGACGCGGACCCGGTGGCGACCCGTCGCCTCCTGGAACGGGCCGCCCGGCTGCAGGGATCCCGTGCCCGCGCCATCCTCGACCTCGCCTTCCCGTCGCCGATCTACCGGGCCCTCCTGCGCGACATCGCCGCCATCGCCGACGAACGAGGTGTCCGATGAGCACGCCCCCGATCAGCCTCGACCGGCTGACCAAGGCCTTCGGTTCCCGCCGGGCCGTCGATGAGGTGTCGATGACCGTGCCGGAGGGACAGGTGTTCGGATTCCTCGGGCCAAACGGCGCCGGCAAGTCGACGACGATTCGGTGCCTGCTCGGCCTCTACCGCCCCACCAGCGGCACCGCCCGGGTGCTCGGCAGCGACCCGGCGACGCGCAGTGCGGCCTTCCGGCGAGATGTGGGCTATCTGCCGGGCGAGCTGCACCTGCCCGATCGGCTCGACGGCGCTAACCTACTCGCGCGTTTCGGCCGGATCCGCGGCCTGCGCGACACGGCATACCGGGACTCCCTCGTCGACCGGTTCGGTGCCGACCTGACCCGCCCGCTCGGGGTCCTGTCGAAGGGCAACAAGCAGAAGCTCGGCCTCGTCCTGGCCTTCATGGCCCGGCCCCGGCTCCTCATCCTCGACGAGCCGACGTCCGGCCTGGACCCGTTGCTGCAGGACGAGTTCGACACCCTGCTCAAGGAGACGGTCGCCGACGGGCGCACCGTCCTGCTGTCCTCACACGACCTCAACGAGGTGCAACGGGTCGCCGATCGCGTCGCCATCATCCGGGCGGGACGGGTCGTCGTCGACGACACCATCGAGTCGTTGCGCGCGCGTGTCCCGCACACCATGGAGGCGACCTTCGACCACGACGTCGACACCTCCTGCCTCGCCGACGTCCCTGGGGTCACCGTCACCTCGACGGCACCACGAACGGTGCGGCTGGGCTGGTCCGGCCCTGTCGGCCCGCTCCTGTCCGCTGTCTCCGCGCTCGGGCCGCAGGACGTCGTCGCCCGGCCGGCCGACCTCGACCAGCTCTTCCACGACTACTACCGAGACACCGACGGAGACGCCGCATGAGCACAGAACTGGCTCGGCTCGACCTGCGGCTGCGACGCCGGATGCTCATCGGCACCGCCGTTGGTGCGGCCGCCTACCTCCTCGTCGTGGTCGCGGCATACCCGGCCTTCAAGGACGACACCAGCCTCAGCGACATGCTGCAGTCCAACCCAGCGGCCGCAGCCGCGTTCGGCATCAACGGCTCGATCACCTCACCCGCCGGCTGGCTCAACGCCAACATGTACGCCAACTTCGGGCCGCTCCTCGCGCTCATGCTCACCATCGGCTACGGCGCCACCGCGATCGCCGGACAGGCCGGGGACGGACTGCTCGGCCTCACCGCCACCCAGCCCGTCACCCGAGGAGCCCTGCTGCGACAGAAGACGTTCGCGCTCGCCCTGACGGCGGTCGTCGTCCCGGTCGTCTCCTATGCCGTGTGCCTCGCCGGCCCCCAGTTCGACCTGACCCCCGACTGGGCCCACCTCGCCGCCGTCACGGTGTCCACATCCCTGCTCGCCTTCGACTTCGGGGCCGTCGCCCTGCTCGTCGGGGCGCTGACCGGCAGCAAGGGGGCCGCGCTCGGCGTCGCGAGCGGACTGGCCGCGGCGGCCTACCTCGTCAGCTCACTGGCGCCGACCATCGATGTGGTCCACCGATTCCGGTGGGCCTCACCGTTCTACTGGGCCGTCGGCGACGGGCAGATCACCACTGGCGTGACCTGGGCGGATCTGCTCGTCCTCGTGGCCATCGCCGGCATCCTCACGGCCGCGCCACTGCCCAGCTTCCGTCGCCTCGACATTCCCTGACCTTCGCGTTCGTTCGGGGCTCCGCCTAGGTCGTCCTCGGCCCGGGCGAGAACGAGAAGTGCCCGAGCTGGAGGAGCAGGCCGAAGCGGTCGGGCACACCCCAGTGCTCGACCATCAAGCCGTCGACGAACCGGGCGATGTCGATGACCGTGATCTCGAAGGGCCGACCGGTCGGTGCCCGACCGAGCTGGCCGCCGGTGTCGGTGCCGGTGGCCCGCAACCGGGCCCAGACGACGTCACCAGAGACGCTCGAGTCCTCGATGGCGAGGTGGAAGTCGGCCCCACCGGAGCGCAGCTCGGTGATGATCCGCACGAGACCGCTCGTCCCGACAACCGGCGCCGGCCGGCCCGGTCGCTCGAACTGGTGCTCCACGCATTCGGGGTCGACGACCTCGTCAAGAACGCTCAGGTCCCCGCTGTTGAAGCCCTGCTCGATCAGGCGGGTGAACTGGCCCAGCGGCGTGCTCACGACGTCGCTCCGGGTCCATCGTGCGCGGTGCGGGTGAGCGTCACCCAGCGGAAGGGAACACCCCGCAGCGGGCCGCCGCCGTCCGTCGTCGAGGGTGACGACACGAGGGTCCACCCCGGCCCGAAGGCGTCCCGAATGCCGTCGTCGTCGACGCCCTTGGGCCCCGGACCGCGCCGTGGCCCCACGACATGGAGCAGGACGACCGCGCCGGGCTGGCAGCGAGGGATGACCGCGGTCGCGAAGGCGGCGCGGCCCGACGGGCTCAGGCCGTGGAAGCAGCCCAGGTCGAGGACGAGGTCGAGGTCCCCGGGCGGCAGCACCTCGTCGAGCCTGGTCACGTCCCCCACGAGGAAGGTGGCGCGATCGGAGACGCCCGCCCGGCTGGCCCGATCGCGAGCCCGTGCCAGGGCCCGGGGAACCCCGTCGACGCCCGTCACCGTCCACCCCTGCTGGGCGAGGGCCACGGCATGGCGTCCGGTGCCGCACCCGGCGTCGAGCGCACGCCCCGGCGGGCGGTCGCCGAGGATCGCCCCCAGAGGACCCGTGTCCTCGTTGCGCTCCCACGGGGTCAGGCCGAGGCGGTAGAGCAGTCCGTACATCGACATCTCGTCTCCTTCACCGTCGCCGCACTCAGTGCAGTGAATCTGCAATGAATGCACTGCTACTGTGGCCCTCGTGTCCTCTCCTGTCAAGCCCTCCCTGACCTACCGCCAGGAGCAGGCCGCGGCGACACGCACCCGCATCGCGGCCGCGGCTCGACGGCTCTTCGGGGTGTCGGGCTACCAGATGACCTCCGTCGCGGCGATCGCCGCGGAGGCCGGGGTCGCCGAACGGACCGTGTATGCGGCATACGGGGCCAAACGCGAGATCCTCTCGGCGATCTGCGACGCGTGGCTCGAAGAAGCACACGCCCGAGAGCTCGTGCAGGCGGCCGTGACGGAGACCGACCCGGAGCGAACCGTCGCGCTGGCGGCGCGCTTCCTGCGATCGCTCTTCGAGACCGGGTTCGACGTCATGGTCCTGTTCGAGGCGGCCTCGGCGGAGGACCCGGAGACCAGGGCGATGCTGCGGGCCAAGCTCGCCGGCCGCAACCACGTCCAGAACCTCATCGTCGAGTCCATCCGCGACCACATCGTCATCCCGGTCGGGGCCGCCCAGGCGATCTACCGAGCCCTCGCCGCGGTTGGCGTCTATCAAGAGCTTGTCGTCGAGTCCGGCTGGTCCATCGACGCCTATGAACAATGGATCCTCGGCCAGCTCCGGACCCAGCTCCTCGGGCGACCGCCGGCGGCGCGGGGTGAGTCTTGACCATCTGGGCGGGGACCGTGGGCGCCCATCAGTGGTGAGGAGGGGCGGAGATCCGGTCGTTGGCGCAGTGGGCCGGGGCGACGCCCTCGATGAGCCGGAACGCGTCGCTCGCTGCGTGCACGCGATTCGGGTCCCTCGGGTGCGCGCGAGAGATCCAGCGCTGCAGCGCCTTCAGCAGGGCCCCGCCGACGCCCGAGGCCGGTCACCTGGTGTCGGCTGGCGCGCTTCGGCGTTGCCGACCGGCGAGACCCCAGAGCAGCTGCGGACCCAGGCGCAGAAGGCCTCGACACCGTCGACGGTCAGGCTGCCACGGACCGAGTTGAGCAGGTCGAAGGTGTGCTGCGCGCCGGGCAGCTCGGCATACACCACCGGCCCTCGCCATCCCGCCCGGAGCCGCCTGGCGAAGGAGCGCGCCCACGCGACCGGGACGTTCGAGTCGTGGTCGCCGTGGACCAGCATGATCGGCGGGGCGTCCGGGTGGAGGTGGTCCGCCGGGCTGGAGCCGACCAGTGAGGAGTCCGTGCGGCCGTAGTACCCGTAGAGGCCGACGGCCGCGCTGACGGAGGTGTCGGCGTCCTCGAACCCGGGTTGGTAGGCCGGGTCGCCCGGGGTAAGCGCCGCGGTGACGGCGAGGTGCCCGCCGGCGGAGTCGCCGGCCACGACAAGCATCTCCGGCGCCGCACCAAACTCCCCACCGTGCTCGCGCACCCATGCGATCACCCGCTTGACGTCGACGAGGTGGTCGGGGAAGTCGACGTGGCGGCCGATGCGGTAGTTGGCGCTGATGCACAGCCACCCCTGGGAGGCGAACCGGTGGATCAGCGGGAGCGACTCGTGGTCCTTGCGGCCGGACACGAAGGCGCCGCCGTGCAGGTGGATCAGCACGGGCGCCCCGGCAGGGTGGGAGCGGTGACGGTAGACGTCTAGACGGTTGTGGCGGCCGTGGGGTCCGTAGGAGAGGTTGCGCCGGTGCTCAACATCGCGACGCCGGCGCCGCAGCCGGAGCAGCAAGGTGCGCACCCAGCTGGTCCTGCTGCGCGGCTGGCGACGCAGCTCCGGGTCGATCTGCGCGCGCCAGTCGGCCCCGAGACCTGCATCCAGGGCTCGGTCGAGGGCGTCCCGGGATCGCCGGGCGCGCAGGGTGAGCCCCACGAGCGCGACGATCGTCAGGCCAGCTGCAACGGCCCCGACCATGCCACCGGGGGTGGTCAGATCCCCCTGCGCGAGCGCGACGATCGTCGACGCGGTGAGTCCGGCCATGGCATACAAGGGCACTTCGTTCACGACCATCGTGGCGAGGTACTGGACGGTCGCGCCCGGGCCTCGTCGACGGGGCACCAGAAGCTGGCTCCGGTGCAGCACGCGACGATGCCGACACCGACGAGGTAGCCGACCGGCATGGACCCGATCATGCGGGCTACCTCGCTGCGCGGACGTTGAGCCGGATCGAGAGCAAGGCGTTGCTTGCGGTGACGAACAGGACGTTGCCCTGGGTCCCGCCGAAGGTGAGGTTCGAGCACACCTCGGGCAGGCGCAGCTTGCCGAGCAACGTGCCGTCGGGGTCGAAACAGTGCAGCCCGTCGTGGGCCGCGACCCACAGCCGGCCGAGCTCGTCGACCCTCAGGCCGCCGAAGCTCCCCGCGTCACAGGTCGCGAGCACCTCGCCCCCGCGCAGACGGCCCGCGGGCCCGACGTCGAATCGCCGGACGTGGGCGCGTCCGGTGTCGACGACGTACAGCTGGCGCTCATCGGCGGCGAAGGCCAGCCCGTTCGGCTTGTCGAAGTCGTCGGCGACCCGCTGCACGGTGCCCCCGGGGTCGACCCGGTACACGTGGCATCCCTCCTGCTCCCGCTCGGCACGATGCCCTTCGTAGTCGCTCGCGACGCCGTAGTCCGGGTCGGTGAACCACAGGGAGCCGTCGGAGTGCTCCACGACGTCGTTCGGACTGTTGAGCCGGCGCCCGTCCCAGGAGTCGGCCATGGCGGTGACCCTGCCGTCCGGTTCGATGCGCGTGACCGAGCGGGACCCCTGCTCGCAGGACACGATACGGCCGGCCCGGTCGAGGATGCGGCCGTTGGCGAATGCCGCGGGGCTGCGCCAGACGCTGACCTCGCCGGTCACTTCGTCCCAACGCAGGATGCGGTCGTTCGGGATGTCGCTGACGAGGAGGCAGCGCCACACCGGCGAGTAGGCGGGGCCCTCCAGCCAACGTCCGCCGTCGAAGAGTCACACCAGTCACAGCAGTATCAACTTTGAACTGACCCTGGGGGTCAGTTCGGTCGGCTCGTACGTTGCGACGTCATGGCCCTTGATCTGGTCCATGATCGCGTCGAGATCGAGCTCGAGGGCGGCTCGTTGCAGCGTGGCGGAGGTGTCGCCGATCGGCCGTCGGGCGCGGGACTGGACCGTGATGGTCTTTGCGATGGAGAAGAGCGAGAGCTTGCCGATCCCCTTGCGTCCCATCACGGGTCGGTTGCGCATCGTGCTGCTGGCGGCCACGTTGTGTTGGTCCTCGCGGCGCCGGTATCCGACGTTGAGGTAGCGCTGGTTGATCTCGCGTCGGGTCATCCCGATTCCATTGTCGCTGACGGTGACGATGTCGTTCTTGGGGTCGATGTCGATGTCGACCCGGGTCGCGTCGGCGTCCCAAGCGTTCGCGACGGCCTCGGACAAGACAGCCGGGAGGTTGCTGTAGAGGTTGATACCCAGGTGGTTGAGGACGTTGAGGCTCAGCGACATCCGGTACGAGTCGTCGTCCTGGAGGTACGTGGAGCGGACGCGATCGATCTGGGACTCTCGGACCAGCGGGCCGTCAAACCGCTGGCGGTCGTATCCGGTCATCGGGAGGAGTATCAGGTCCAGTTGGTCGACCGCGGACCTCAGCGCAGCGCGCGCATCGGCGTCCTCGGGGTCGTCGTCGAGGCGCTGGGTGAGCTCGGCGATGGCAGCGGTCGACCGTGCCATTGTTTGGATGTTCTTCGGTGTCACCTCCCGCAGACACACGTACTGGCCGGACTGGAAGGCGTCCCACTCTGCGGCGGCCACGGCCTGCTCGTTCTCCTCCCAGTGTCCTAGGAACCACGCGCGCAACTTGTCCGCTCCGCCGGCGGTGGCGATCTGGCCTGCGAGGTCGGGGTACACCATCATCGTGGCTCCGTCAGCGAGGACGTATGACGGCAGGGGAATCTGCTCGGCGCGAATTGCCTGAAGGGCTTCGACGCGACTGAGGTCGGTGATGTCGCCGAGCTCAGCGAAGAGCCGCCGGGCGTACTCATCGTCGACCGGCTGCATTTCGTGGGTCCCGTTGACTTTCAGGTACTCCTCGAGCACTGCCTTACCGGGGTCGGTCATCGCAAATCCTCGCTCTTGGGCGGACAACTCGACCATAGGGGCTTTCGGGCGGTGGCTTTGCTCAGTTTGGTTCGGCGACCCATACCGCGGTGACGGCTAACGAGGCAGTTCTCTCGCCCAGGTCGCCCTGTCGAGGCCCCCGCTGCATCTCGAGAGCGGCCTCAGCACCCTCACGGGTCGAATGAACGCCGAGCAGCTGCTGTCCCTCCCAGACGAGCCAGACTTGCACCGGAAGTTCAACGGCCTGTCGGCGGAGGGACTCGTGCGGTGACTCCTCGACGGTCACGCCGGCCGCGATCTGTGCGGGGCCGAGGTCGGGGGCTTGGTCTCGGATCCGGTGGATGAGTTGTTGGCGGTAGTGGGCGGCGTCGGGGGTGTAGACGAAGCGGGCCATGCATTGGTCGGCGACGTAGACGGCGTAGTCCAGCGGTGGAGTGATCATCAGGTTCTCCTTGGGTGGGTGCATGGGCACCAGGGGCTGTCGGGGTCCTCGAGCCGACACGCGGGCTGTTGTGCCTCGTTAAGGGCGAGGACGCCGTAGCCAGCTAGGGCTGGCCGGGCTACCCACGTGTGCCGCGTGCTCTGCTGGGCCAGGAGACGCTGGAGGTTCACCGCCGCCCGCAGGAGGGGCACCTTCAATCCCCATCGCCCCGCGTAGACGTGCCGAGCCCATGTGCGAGCCTTCGCTGGCGGCATTCCGAGGGCAACGCCGGCGCTGGCCCAGTCGGGCACTTCGACGCGCCAGCGAACCAAGGTGAGGGCGAGGACGGCGCGCAGGAACCGCTGGTCGGGTCGGGTATGTCGCCGCAATGGTTCGGGGAGGGCGCACCGCCAGACCAGTTGTGGGAGGTCATCGAGGTCCCAGTCCGGCGCGGCGATGGCGGTGCCATCGCCGTGGGTGAGTCGCCGCTGGATGAGGGTGTGGGCGCGGCCGTGGCGCAGGAGGAGCTCGTCGATGATGGGTTGGAGGGCGGCGCTGGGTTGGGTGATCCGGTTGAAGGTGCCGGCGTGGGGGGTGGTGATTCCGGCTCTCGCGCACCACGTCTGCAGGACGTCGGCTGCCTCGGTCGGGGTCTGTGCGTCGATGAGCGGTTGGACGGCCTCGTGAAGGCTGTCGAGCAGGTCGGGGTCGCGGGGTGGGTTGCCCCAGCGGTGGGTTCGGCCCCAGTCGCCGGCGTCAACGACCCCGAGGCGGACTGCGATGCCGATGGCGCACTGCCACCCGCGCAGGGCTTGCAGGGACGTGTAGCTGGTACCGGAGATGGTCCCGCGATGACCCTTGAGCAGGGCGGTGAAGCGTTCACTGCGGGCGAGACGGGAAGCGGATGCTGGGGAGGTCGGGGCGCTGCTCAGGTCAGCACCGCAGACCCCTCCGGAGGCGGCTGTCTGGGTGCATCGACGGCCGTCTGGGGCAACGAGGAGGCGGGTGGGGGCGCTGGTGTGAAACTGGTTGCCGAGACCGGGGACGCCGTCGCAGGTGGGGCAGGTTCCGAGGAGGTTTGACCTGGTGAATCGGACAGCTGGTGATCCACGGCAACCGCCAGGGGAGGCACCACGCACCGTCGGATTGGGCGAGGCAGGGCGGGCAGAAACTTGATCCGGCTAGCCACACCCAGGCTGCGTGGACGGTTGCGCGGGCGGCGTCGATGGCGTGGGGTTTGCTCAGTCCGGTCAAATCGATCGCGAGCTGGTCGTAGCGGGCCAGGTGCATCTGCTCGACCTGGGTCGGGGTGAGTCGTAGTTGGGCGGCGACCCTGTCGCGGGTGGTGGGGTCGATGGTGACGCCGTACCAGCCGGGCCAGCGGCCACGGGGGCCGCGCAGGGCGAGGTGGTCTGCGAGGAGTGCGACGGTGCAGTGGTGTTGGGCGGCGCGGCGGGTGAGGTAGGAGGGCCAGGTCTCCTCGGGGAGCGGGTCGAGGGTGAGCGGCAACGCAGCGGTCACGCGGCCTCCCGGTTAAGGATTGTTTCGAGGGCTGCGGTGATGGCGGGGCCGTGTTCCCGGTCGTAGTTCTCGAGGCGGCCGTCGCGGGAGGTGGTGCGTTCTCGGCTGCTGGTGTAGGTGCAGGCCCATTGGTCGACCAGCCATGACTTGGCCATTCCGGAGGCGACGATGACGATCTGGTTGGCGACGGCTATGAGGTCTGGGCGGCTCGCGTGTAGGGCGCGCTGGGGGTAGTCGATCTGTTCACCCAGCAGGGCATGGCTGGCGCGGCCGGTGGCGTCGAGGAAGTGGCCGAGTCGGCCCTGGCTTTGTAGCCGGCGCAACGTGTGGTGGATGGCGGCTGGTGTGGTGGGGCGTTGTCCCAGGACGCTGCAGGCGGCTGTGGCGCTCTCCCCGGTCAGGCTCATCCGGGCGGCGCAGGCCGCGACCTCACGAGCCCGGCGGATGGGAAGCGGGTAGAGCAGGTCGGCCAGGTGGGGGATGAGGTGGCGGGTGGGTAGCAGGGGTGGGATCCAGCGGGGGTCGACTGGTTCGGTGCTGATCCGGGGGAGGGTGATGTGGCCGAGCCTGTTGGTGGTGTCGAGGGCGTAGCTGAGAGCGATGCTCGGGTCGGGGTCGGCCGCGAGTGGGACCACTTCCGGCAGTGCCTCGGCGAGGCTGGTCGTCTTGGCGTTGAGCCGGTGGGGTCGGCCTTGGGCGACGCGAGCGGTCAGGATGAGCTCGAGGGTGGTGAAGAAGCGCCTGTTCTCTGGGTGGGGCGTGAGTCGCTGCAGGATGAGGGCTTGTGCGTCGATGGTGTTCGTGTCGGCGGGGATCGGTGTGTGTCGGTCGAGCGGAACGTGCAGCAGGCCGTGGTGGACACAGGCGACATGGAAGGTGAGATGCCAGCTGAGGGGTCGGTGGTCAGGTCGGCCTCGGAGGCAGTCGGGGCACCCCCTCGGTTTGCGCACGGAGACGAGTCGCCCGATGGACCCCAGCGAGGCGTTGGCAGGGTCGGTCTCGGTGCTCAGTGGATCCAGGGCGAGGGTCAGTTGCGCAGGGAAGTCGAGGGCAGACCCGTGGTAGCGACTGAGGTGCATGTCGGCGACCTCGCTGGGCTCGAGACGGAAGAACGCGGCGAAGGTTTCGCGCGTGGGGGTTGTTGCGGCATACCCGGCGAGGCGGGGCATGTGCCAGTACCGCAGCGAGTGAGGGTCGTTGAGGATGAGGTGGCGCATGAGGGTCCGCCAGGGCAGGTGGTAGAAGGCGGCGACCCGGTGGGTGTAGCCGAGCCATGACTCTCCGTCGACTGGGGGGATTCGGATCGGGAGCCGGTCGAGGCGAGCCGGATCGGTCATCGGGGGCCTCCACGGCGTGGGTTGGCGGGAGCGACCGTGGTAGCTGGTGGGCTGGTGGGCGCGGTGGCCAGGAGCGTCTCCAACCCGAGGGTGCTGTCGGTCATGGCCGCCAGGGCGGCTGCTTCCTTGACCCACACGATCGCTGAGCCGGGCAGGCCGGCGGTGCGTTCGTACAGCAGGGTGTTGACTCTGCGGCGGTTGAGTTGGATCTGGCGGGCACCGCGGGGCATGACGAGTTTGCCAATGAGGTCGTACATCATCCGTTCCCACGCTCCGGGTACGCCAGCGGGCGCGGGAAGGGGTTTGAGGTGGACGATAGTGGCCCTGGTAAGTAGTTGTTGCGTTGCCGAGGGCGCGTTGTGGCCATCGATCAGAGGCGTCCCCGGGATGGCTGTGAGGACGACGGTGAGTGGCAGTGAAGTCACCATCGCCTTCAGGACCCCGGCGAGGTCGATGATCTGGTTGCCGTGCACATTCATCGAGCCCAGGTCGTCGATGTGGACTCCGACGATGCCGAGCGGTCCGATCAACGACCGGTAACGCTGCAGCAGAGTGCTGGTCGTGTCCGTGGTCCGGGACTGTGGGATGGAGTGGAAGCCGCAGATCCCGGCGAGCATGGCGCGTCCCAGCCCCTCACCGTCCATCAGACCCCACGTCCAGGGCAGGTAGGGATCGACGCCCGGTGGCGCGGTGGGCAGCAGCCGGCGGTAGTCGGCGAGCAGCGCCTGAAGGACGGCGAAGGATTTCCCGATGTGGGATGGGCCAAGGACGATGACGCAGCGGCGGCCCCCGGGCGGGGCGTGCCGGTTGTATAGGACCGCGCGATCGATCGCGCGAGCGACCATGACCAGGTCGGGTAGTTCGACGAGGACAGCGTGGTTGTGCTGAATGAACCGGCGAGCGACGCTGTCGGCGACCGACCCCGTGACCGGCTGCGGCGGGGGAGGCGCGGCAGAAGCCATCAGACCCCAGTCGAGTGGACACTGGGGTTCCAGGACCCGTTCAACCGCGCCGTCCAGGTCCTCGGACAGCGACAGGTGCTCGGTACGCGTCACGACGCGGCCTGGTCCTGGCCGGACAGGTTCTCGTCACGGTCGCCGAAGATCTCGTCGTAGTCCAGGATGTCGTCCTCAGGTTCGGGATCCTCGCCGTAGCTGACTTCCTCGGGGTCCACCGGATCTGGGTAGGCCACGGCGCGGAACTCAGCGTCAGTGTCAGCCAAGTCGTGGGCCAGGCTGTGCGCACGACTGGCCTCGATCGCGGCCATGCGGGCGTCGCGGCGACCGGTGAACGCGCCGTACCCCCAGGCCAGGTGAAACTTGACTTCTGCGTGATGGATGGCCTCGGGTGTGAGCGGTTGGGCGTCGGTCTGCTGTTGGACGGCGAGCCGTGTTAGGAGGTCGCTGTACGGCGGCAGGGCGGTGGTGGAGGCACCGGCGCGGGGGATGACCATCCAGTCGCCGGTGATGACGTGGCGCAGGTAGATCCGCGAGACGTCGTAACGGTCGAAGTACGCCGTCAGGACCCGGCTCTTGAGGCCGATGCCGCGTTGGACGTACTGGCGCAGCTCGACCAGTTCGGGGCAGTTGTAGCGGCGCCGGTCGATCGTGATGCCTCCGTCTTGGATGGTGACCTCCCGTGTCTCCAGCGCGTGGACGAAGGACCACGGGTCCGTGGGGACGTCCAGGGTGCCGCCGTCGAGGAGGTACTCCTCGAGGATCATCGCGGGAGTGACCGGGCCGGTGCGGCCATGTGCTTCGCGCAACCCGTCGTGGGGGGTGTGCATGTAGATGTCGAGCAGGTAGGTCCAAAAGATGTCGTGCAGGTCCCCTGCGGTCATGACGACGTTGCCTTCGACGTCGCGGGGCCGATTGGTGGGGCGGTTCCCGGTGAATTGCGGTCCGCCGAGGAGAGCCTCAATGTGCGCGTAGGTCAGGTGGAGGCGCTCGACGATGCCCTTGTGGTGCGGACCGGCGGGGGGGCAGAACAGCACGTCAGTACCCATCCGGGCGGCGGCCCCGAGGAAGTGCGCGCTGGTGAACTCAGACCCGTGGTCCAGGATGACCAGCGCAATGATGCCCGCCAGTTTCATGCCGATGGTGGGGTCGAGGGCTGCGTCGGCCGCGCTGATCGAGGGGACGTGCACCAGGTGGGGTATGCCGTGGTGGTAGCGCATCTCGTAGGGCCAACCGGCCCGAGTGATCGCGGGCCGACCGATGTCCCACAGGAGGCCGGCTGCGTCACGGGCGGTGACTCCGGTACCGGTGGAGGGCAGGACGCGCAGCGCGAGGGGTGCATGAGTGTAGACGTCGACTGCCGTGAGGATGGTGGCGGTGGACCAACCGGCCTCGGCCGACCACAGCGCGATCCCGGTACGGTAACCGTCGATCTGCACGTGATCACACGGGCCTGCGACGCGCCAACGGTCATAGGCGAGCAGGGGCTTCTTGGCGTCAGTGCGCCGCCCGGCGGCGTCCTTGTGCAGACCGCGGCCGCGGGTGAGGTCGCCGAGCAGTCGGCGGACTCCGTAGCCGGTCAGGTCCTGACCCAGGTCGTGGCGGTGGAGCTCGCCGTGCAATTGGACGGCGAGGGCACGTTGGTCTACGCGCGCCTCGGTGGCGTGGCGGTCGACGAAACCGCGCCCGAGTTCGACGACGCGCGGGTCGTGCCGGGCCAGGCGGTCGCGGCCCAGTACCCGGTTGCCGTGGACGAAGCCAGTCATGCCCTCCGTGGCGAGGGTGGCCAGCCCACGATAGATCGAGGCAGGTGAGTGCGGCCTGTGGCCTGCGGCGCGCAACTCGGCCGACTTGGCCTTGACTCGCCCGGTGAGGGTTGTGGTCAGCGGGTCGTAGCGGGGATCGACGCGGCCGGTGGTCCGGTCCAGCTCTGGTGTGCCGTTCAGGCTGCCGGTGTCGACCTGCAGCAGGTGTCGTACGTAGGCGAGGATGCGCTCTCGTGCGGCGGGGGGCAGTTCCTCGAACTCCGGGGTGGAGGGCGGAAGGAGGCGAGGGTCGGCCGGCGGCACGGTGGGTCCGTCGAGCGTGAGGCGTGTCATCAGGTCATTCAGGGTGAGACGTTCGACGTGGTCGCCGTGGTCGAGGAGCGCGCAGAGCGCGCCGTAGGCATCCCGGGTCCAGCACAGCAGTTTGGCCGTGCCGTCGCCTCCGACGTGCATCAGTTCGTTCGGACCGACTGGTGTTCGGTGAGGATCGAGATCGGGGTTGTAGACGGCTAGAGGGGAACGAGCCATGCGGGGTCGCCTTTCGCGAGCTGCGGTTGCTGGTGGATGGACGTGTCGGGCTCGAGTGGTTGATCTAGGTCCACGAACAGGGCACGGGCGGCGATCAGCTGGTAAAGGCGAGTCAGGCCGGCGGGTAGTCCGCCGAGACGCTGTACGACGGTGTGGGCCTGGGCGGGGAATCGCAGGTCCCCAAGGACATCCGCCGCGAGGGCTGTCTCGGGCGGACTCAGGCGGTGCCGACGAAGCGCGTCTAGGTTCGCGACACGCTGCTGAGGGAGTTCGGTTCGAAGCTGGTAGTGCCACCCAGCGGCTGCGGCCGTCGCGGCAGTCAGCGCGAACACGGCGAGGGCGCCGGTGTCGGCGAGCTTGTGGCGGGTAGTCACGTCGATGAGGGTTCGGGGGCCACCATCGAGATCCACCAGCGCATCGGGGTAGTGATGGCGACTGCCGTCGCTTAGTGCCCAGGTCACGCGCATCGGCTGGGTGGCCATCGCGGTGGCAGGCCCGCATAGGACGAGGTCTCTCAGGTGCGTCAGCTCGTTGCGGGACTCGAACCACACCGACCGCGACCGGAAGGTGACCGTCGGCGCTTCCATCCGCCCGATGTAGCTACGCATCCCGACATAGGAGGTAGGACGGCGAACCTCCAGCAGCAGATCGGGATGGAGTCGTGGGAGGTCGGCGACAGGGTGGCTATCGATGCTCACGGCGCCCGTGACCGGATCGATCCGCCGGGTGGTCAGCCACGCGTCGCCTGCGACTGCCGCACATGCATCGGTGTCCGCAGCTGTCTCAATCGTCGCCGCCCAGGAAGCGACCCGACCTGTCGGCGGCGGTATCAGCAGAGTCCGCCGACCTCGGCGGTGGGGTACGGCGGTGGGAGGGGCGTCCATGCCAGGGACTGAGATCTACGGTGCCAGCCGTCGCCCGCTTGTCCCACCTGATGGGCAGGAGCCTCCACGCAGGTAGGCGACAGCGTGTGTGGCGGCAGATAGCATGGCCATCAGGTAGTCCTTCGAGCTTCTTGGACGACGTTCGTATCAGGACCTACCGCTGGGGCGTCGCTTTGCAGAGCGGCGCCCCTTCCTTGCGTCCGGGGCCCCAGGGTGTCCAGTGCGACGATAGCGGCAAACCGTGGCCTGCGCCATCATTTCGTCTCTTCTCGCGCCCCGACGGTGCGAAACGGAAGATATGTCACGCTGCTAACTACAGCAAGCAAACCTCGGCACTCGCGCGTCTCCCTGTACCGGGAGCGGGGAATCGCGTGGGTGCCAAGAGAAGTCCCGCCCCACCAGCGGACGCCGCTGACCTCGATGAACGTTTTGATTGCACGACACTAGTCAATGTGGGACCGTGGCCACATGAAGCCGCCGAGACGACTCACCGAAGAACAGTTCGAGGCGTACGCGGCCGACACAGCGGCCGTGGCCACGTGCCTAAACCCTGACTGCCGAAAGACCTGCACGTACGAGAACAACGGTCGCGGACGAAGGCGGCGCTTCTGCACCGAGCACTGCCGCCGGCACTACTTCCAGGCCAGGCAACGTCTTGCTCGTCGATGGGCCGACATCACGTGGACCCTCACGTTTGATGACCTGCCAGCACGGCGAGAGAAACTCGTCAGTCTTCAACGCCGACTCGAATGGCTACTGGATCGGTACGGCGGCATCACGGAGGACCTGCTGCCAACGATCCCCGCATCTCCGCACCTCCCGCTCGGGCTGGCTCTGCACAACTTGGCGGCAGGACCCGAGCTCAACGAGGCTGAAGTCGCTGAGCTCTGGCGGCTCTTTCGTGACCGCATGGACTCCTATCTGGAGGGCAGGTCGCCGAACGCCCAGCAGCGCCACGAGGAGCTCCCATTTCACCGCCGCGTCCAGCCCTACGAGAACTGACCGCTCTCCTCCGTCGGGGAAGCCTCCACGGACTGCCTTGGCACGGGGAGTCTCCGGTGTACCCACAGTTCTCGGCGTTCGAAAGTGGACTCCTGCACGGCGACGAGTTCGTCGGCCCACTCGGTCCTCGGCGCCAGGGTCAGGCTGTCAAGCGGATGGTCAGAGGGGTGGTGGACGATCCACCGGTGGCTCTGACCGGCGACCAAGCCGTTGACCAACCTGACAAGGTCGTCACGGCCGCGAGGTGAGTTGTCCGGCAATCCCAGCGATTCCGGGGTTTCATCGTCCACCACCAGCTGAAGGATGCGCCTGGGTCCGAGCGGCACCCACACCACCGGAGCCGTGGCATATCCGATGGGTCCATCTCCTGGACCCCACCAACACACGGGTTCGTCACTACTGAGCACCGCCCCTCGGCTCTCGATGACGCTCCAGCGCCGTCCCGAGGCCAAGAGATCGCTCAAGGTGGTGAGGGCAAACCTCATGCTCTCTTGGACATAGAACTCCTGAGGCGGCAGGAGCCGGGGGCGGGCGTCACCCAGAAGGCTTTCCCGGAAGACCGCTACCGCGGGCGGGTCACTCGGATCTCCTCGCTGCTCGAGCCATGCTCGGATCCGGTCCTCGGTGGCACATTGCCCCAGGTACGTCCGCATGGCCTGATTCGCTGCCGCATCGAGGTCTTCACGGAACCTGTTGCCGCGCACGGTCTGTAGCGCGATGAAGTGGATCAGGTGGTACCAGTCGTCCTGGGTGATGTCCGCCATGCCTGTGTGGTTGAGCTTGTACAGACTGGGCGCGGCGCGTGCTTCGAAGCCGCCGAGGTAAGCCTCGATGACTTCGGGTTCAGGGGGTGTGTGGCCCGGTGGCACCTCGAACGCCTCGGGGTCCACCCGATAGAAGCCCACCTCAGCGCAGGCATTGCGGACAGAGGTGACCTGCGAAGCCGCGAAATCATCCCGCGCCACCAGGCGGACGCGGCGAGCATCGTCGGCGAAGAAGCGCAGGTACACCTGAGGCACGGTGTGATGGCGGGGCGTCACCAGGCGATCCTCTCAACTGCCCGCGGTGCACCGTCACTTGTGGGCGCGCCGGGCTGCGCTAACCGGGTGCCGAAATGACCGACGTCACGCCACGTCCAGCCACAAGGTTCACGAGCATCAGACGAGGGACCGATCCGGAGTGTGCCATCAGGACCGCCGACGGTCCGCTCGCCTCGTTGCGAGGGACTGCATCATTTGGGCCCCATCAAGTAGGCCGACAGAGCCGCTCTTGGGTGAGCTCGCGCCGAGGGAGATCCGTGAACTGACTTGGTCGCCGACCGGCTCCAACTGGTCGGCAGCGGCCGCCCGCGTGCTGAGTCTCCTGACGGCTCCCGCACTCTCAAAGTGGCCGTGCAGGCGCGCCTCTACTCTCACCGACTCTCAGAGTCCTCGTCCCACTCTCATTTTTCGACGCGGCCGACAGTCGCTGCTCTGATCGGCGGCGAGACCCCGGACCCGGGCCCATATCTGGAGCGTGTCGTGGCCAGTGCGGCAGGTGTCGAGTGCCGTGTGCGCGGCGACGATCCGGCCTTCCCGGGGGTCCACGCCGACGATCTCGACCGGTGTCGGGAAATCAACGGTTTCGACCACGCCCTGCGCCTGGTCCCCGACGGCGAGCTTCTCGAGGTCCGGCCGGTTCGTTAGGTTGGGGAAGGCGGGTTTCCTCAGCGCGTTGGGGGCGGTGGTTCGGTGTCTGGCCGAGCGCGGATCACCGGCCCGCCCGGCTGGTCGAGAGGACCTTTCCGGCACGCCTGGTCGGCGAGCACCGTGCCGACATGCTTCTCTCGAGCTGCCCAGCACCGCCTCGGACCTGGTCACCTCGCCGCGTGCGGGACGGCGGGTCAAGCCAGCGACAGGGTGTCCTGCAACAGGTGAGGTATACGGCACCTTCTGCAGGACGGCGACGCTTGCCAACGAGGGGGTGACCTGCAACAGGTGAGGTATACGGCACCTCCTGCAGGACGGCGACGCTTGCCACTGCGGGCGATGATCCGGGTGGGGGACATGACCTGCGCCACGCCGTGGGGGGTCATCGCACCGGCCAGATCGGGCTGGCGGCAGCCGCTCATCCGCCAGAGTTGCCGCCCACCAGGCAGTCCCGAAGTCGGATTTTCGGTGTCGTCGAACCCACGGTGTCGTCGAACCCACGATGTCGTCGAACCCGCTTTCGCACCCCCGCCAGGCGACCGAGGACGGCGCAACGTCGAAGCCCGGTTGCACCACCCGGCCAGGTGGTACTTCGACGTGCTGCGCTGCCTCGACGCCCTGCGTGTTGCCGAGGTGGAACTCGATCCCCGGATGGAGCCGGCGCTCGAGATCGTCCGTGGACGGCACCGACGCGACCCGAACCCGGGCATGGTGTGCCCGGTTGGAGCGGCAATTGAACCCGCCGGCCGGCAACTCCTCACGCAACAGGAAATCGACGACCGACGACAGCGAGCCGATGTCCGCGCCGAAGTAGGCGGCACCGTCTGCCCCGCGCGCGGCGAGCAGCGTCGCTCCCTCGCCCTCGGCGCCGATCCGCGCCCGAAGGTCGGGGCGCACCTGACCGACCAGGTCGCGGCGCGCCTGGAACTGCACCGCCACGTCGCCCCTGAGAAGCCAGTCGAGCACGGCGTCGTCGGTCCCCATGCGGTCCATCGTCTCGTATGCCGCTCGCTAGGAATGCTGCTGGCTTGGAATGCTGCTGGCTCGCCGGAGACCCCGCACGGCGCTCCGGATGAGACTACCGGAGAGTAGGTCCAGCAAAGGTGCACCCCAGCGCACCTTTTGCTGGACCTAACCAGTCGGGCGGGCGTGGGCATACTGGCGGACATGACGCTCGACGAGATCGACGCCATCGCGAGCGCGCTGGCCGGCTGCAGGCGCAAGGGTCACCCCGGACGGGCCGCGTGGTATGTCGACAACCGGCTGGTCGTGCGTCAGGACGAGCCGGGCACGCTGATGGTGCGGGTCGACTTCCCTGACCGCGAACAGTTGCTCACGGAAGACCCGGACACCTTCGGCCTGCCGCCGCGCTGGGAGAAACACCGCAAGCTCCAAGCCGACCTCGACGGGGATCCGCGCGCCATCGCGCGCGCCATCCGGTTGGCGTGGCAGCACCAACGGCGGTGACCCATGAGGCGTCGGCGCAAGGCAGAGGCGGCCGAGCGGGGATGGTGGCAGAGCGGAGATTCTGGCCAGCGGGAGGGTGCCCTGCAACAGGTGAGGTATACGGCACCTTCTGCAGGACGGCGACTGTGGCCCACCACCACAAACCTGACCGCACACAAACCCGACGCACACTCAAACCTGACGCACACCCCTGGGGAGCGTGAGCGGGCCGTTGTCGGGGGCACCGCATACAGTTTGAGTATGACCAGCGAGCGGCGCCGGGCGCGGCGAGGCGTCGAGACCGAGCTGCGCACGGCAGCGGTCTGGGAGACCGTCGCCACCTTGACCGAGCAGCGGCGACGCGAGCTGGCCCGGCCGCTGCGGGTGCTCGACCTCGGCGGCGGCACCGGGGGGCTGGCCGTCCCGCTCGCCCGGGCCGGGCACGAGGTGATCGTCGTCGATCCCAGCCCCGACGCGTTGGCCGCCCTGCGCCGGCGCGTCGGCGAGGCCGGTGTCGAGGACAACCTGCGCTCCACCCAAGGCGACGCCGATGATCTGCGCTCGATCCTCAAGGCGCGGGTTGACCTGGTCTGCCTGCACGGCACCTTGGAGGTCGTCGACAACCCGCGCCACACCCTGGCAAAGATCGCCGACGTCGTCACCCCTGGCGGCCACCTGTCGGTCGTCACCGCCCAGCGGATGGCGGCGGTCTTGGCGCGCACCCTGGCCGGCCACTTCGCCCAGGCGCGCGCGGCATTGGAGAGTCCCGACGGGCGATGGGGGCCGGCCGATCCGCTGCCGCGCCGCTTCGACCAGTCCCAGCTGGAGGCGCTCGTGATCGCCGCCGGCTTCGATGTCACCTCCAGCCACGGCGTGCGCCTGTTCAGCGACCTGGTCCCCTCGGCAGCGATCGATACCGACGCCGACCGGGCCGCGCTGCTGGAGCTGGAGCAGGCGCTCGCCACCCACCCGGAGTTCTCGGTCCTCGGCCAGATCGGCTCGGCGATCCATGTGGTTGCCCGCCGCCACTAGCGCCGGCCCCGCCGCCACTAGCGCCGGCCCCGGTCAGCTGGGAGGCAAGCGGTGACCCGCCGCCAGTTCAAACCGCCGCCCCGCGCCGGCGACGGCCCACCCGACGACACCGGCTGCACGGTCTTGCACGTCGACATGGACGCCTTCTTTGCCTCCGCGTCACTCTTGTCCCGCCCCGAACTCGTCGGCACCCCGGTCATCATCGGCGGGGCCGGCAACCGGGGCGTGGTCCTCTCGGCGACCTACGAGGCGCGCGCGTGTGGCGTCACCTCGGCGATGCCGATGGGCCGGGCCCGACGGCTGTGCCCTCAGGCCACGGTGATCTCGCCCGATCACGACCTCTACTCGCGCATCTCCGACGCCGTGATGGAGACCTTCGCGAGCATCACCCCGATCGTCGAGCCGCTCAGCCTCGATGAGGCCTTCCTGGACATCGCCGGGGCGATCCGCCGCCTCGGCTCCCCGGCCCACATCGCCCAGCAGATCCGCGACACCGTCCACGACGAGCAGGGCGTCACCTGCTCGGTCGGGGTGGCGCCCAGCAAGTTCGTCGCCAAGCTCGCCTCCAGCCTGTGCAAACCCGACGGCCTGCTCGTCGTCCCGGTCGCCGAGGTCGTCACCTTCGTCCAGCAACTGCCGGTGGGGGCGCTGTGGGGAGTGGGGGAGAAGACCGAGGAGCACCTCGCTCGGCTCGGGCTGGCCACCGTCGCCGACATCGCGCACACCCCGCGCGACACCCTGCGCCGGGCCCTCGGCGAGGCCACCGGTGCGCATCTGCACGACCTGGCGTGGGGACGCGATCCCCGCCACGTCGAGCCGGTCCACCGCGAGCGCTCGATCGGCGCCGACGAGACCTTCCCCGTCGACGTCGACGATGCCGACTACATCCACCGCGAGCTGCTGCGGCTGGCCGTCAAGACCACCCGCCGGATGCGTGCCGCCGGCCTGGTCGGCCGCACCGTCTCGATCAAGGTGCGCTTCGCCGATTTCACGACGATCACCCGCAGCCGCACCCTGCGCGATCCCACCGACGTCAGCACCGAGGTCTTCGCCACGGCCCGCTCGCTGTATGACGCTCTCGGCCTGCAACGTGCCCGGCTGCGGCTGGTGGGGGTGCGCGTCGAACACCTCATCCCGGTCGGCCGCGCGAGCGTCCAGCCGACGCTCGACGAGCCCGAATTCGGTTGGCGAGAAGCCGATCGCGCCATCGATCGGGCCGCCGCCCGCTTCGGGAGCGGCAGTGTACGCCCGGCCACCCTGCTGCGCGGGGAGCGACACCCTTCCCCGCAGGCGCCGCGCGAATTATCCTGAGATTGGACGATCACCGTCGCACGGCAAGAAGATGCAACCTTTTCCCTGCACGGGGCGTTGATCGGACATACGATTCCACTGAACCGGGCTCGCTGGCCCGGGCCATCAGCTCTCGGAGGAGGTCGGCGATGCCGCTGTCAGACCACGAGCAGCGCCTCCTGGACCAGATGGAGCAGGCGCTGTATGCCGAAGACCCCCGGTTCGCCACCCAGATGCAAGGGGCGGCGCGGCCGTCCCACAAGCGGCATGTCATCGGTGCCGTCGGTGCGCTTGCCGGGCTCGGCCTGGTCATCGTGGGCATCAGCACGACCTGGATTGTCGGTGCGGTCGGCTTCGCGTTGATGGTGGCGGCGCTGGCCTATGCCTTTGCCCCGCCCCGGGCCGCCAAAGCAGCGCTGCGCGTCGTGCGTGACGGCGGCGGCGGATCGGGAGCCACGCGACGAATCCCCGGTGGCAAACGGTCCCGTCGGGCAGGCTCGAGCGGGTCGTCGGGAAGTTTTATGCAGCGGATGGAAGCACGCTGGGAGAAGCGCCGCAACGGCTGGTAGTTCTCAGGTCGCGATCACACCGATGACCCAGGTGGTCAAGATGGCCAGGCCGGCGAGCAGTTCGATGCCCATGCTGTGCAGCACGCCACGCAACGCCGCCTTCGTGGAGGTCCACGCCCGGGCCTTGTCCTGGGAGCGGCTCAGCTCCACCAAATAGATCCCGAGAACGAATCCGAGCGGGCCACCGATCACCGGGACGACGAAGAAGCCGACGATCCCGACGAGCAGCCCGATCAACAGCGTCGAGTTCGCGACCCCGGCGGCCTTCATCCGCCGGCCCGGGATGAGGAACTGCAAGGTCAGGCCCGCGGCATACAGCAGCACGCAGATCGCAAAGACGATCCAGCCGCCGGTGGAGCCCTGATCGAGCGCCCAGATCAAGACGCCCAGCAGGGCGACGATCAAGCCGGGGATGACCGGGACGATGACGCCGAGGATCCCGGCGATGATGATCAGCCCGGGGACCCAGGTCGCGGCCGCGGAGTCACCGAAGACGTCCAACCCGACCAGCTGCACGAGGGCGCGCGCCTCAGTTCTGTGGCCCGGTGAACGCCGGCGTCTCGATCAGGCGAGCGGTCTCGTCGTCTATCTCGGCGAGGTCGCGCAGCTTGGGCAGGTGCTCCTTGGAGTGGTGCAGGCAAAAGAGCAGCTCGCCGCCGGCGTGCAGGCGCGCGCGGACATAGGCCTGGGCGCCACAACGGTCGCAGCGGTCCGCCGCGGTCAGGGGGGTGTCCAACACCGGTGTCACGTCACTACCTTCTCTCGCTCGATCGTCTCGGGCGCTCGTGTCTTCCTCGGTTGCAACAGTCAAGCACGTCGGAAGCTTCCCGGGCGCCATTTAACGGATGACAAGACGGTGACGCCTTCGCCCGCGAGCCTGGGAGGTGCTGTCGGTGGCACGGGTTACGGTGGCGCTGACCATCGATGAGAGGACCCCCCGGGTGCCGCCAAGCGGACGTGAGACCAGTTACACCGCCCACCACCTGCAGGTGTTGGAGGGCTTGGAAGCCGTCCGCAAACGGCCGGGGATGTATGTCGGGTCCACCGACGGCCGCGGCCTCATGCACTGCGTATGGGAGATCATCGACAACGCCGTCGACGAGGCTCTAGGCGGTCACTGCGACCGCATCGAGGTGACCCTGCACGCCGATGGGTCGGTCGAGATCGCCGACAACGGCCGGGGGGTCCCGGTCGACATCGAGCCGCGGACCGGTCTGACCGGGGTCGAGGTCGTCTATACCAAGCTCCACGCCGGCGGGAAGTTCGGCGGCGGCTCCTATACCGCCTCCGGCGGCCTGCACGGCGTCGGTGCCTCGGTCGTCAACGCGCTCTCGGCTCGCCTGGACGTGCACGTCGAGCGCTCCGGCAGGGTGCACGCGATGAGCTTCCGCCGCGGCGAGCCCGGCCTGTATGCCGACCCGCCCGAGGGGCCGGACCCGGACGCGCCGTTCACCGCCTTCGAGGAGACCCCGACCCTGGCGATCGTCGGCCGGGCCCCGCGGGGCCGCACGGGCACCCGGGTGCGCTACTGGGCCGATCGGCAAATCTTTGTCAGCGACGCCCAGTTCGACGACGAGGCGCTGCGCTCCCGGGCCCGGCAAACCTCCTTCCTCGTGCCCGGGCTGACGATCATCCTGCGCGACGAGCGGCAGCGGCCGGGCACGCCCGGCGTGGACGGCCCACACGAGGAGGTCTTCGTCCACGAGGGCGGCATCGGCGAGTTCGTCGAGTTCCTCGCCACCGACTCACCCGTGACCGATGTGTGGCGGCTGCAAGGCATGCATACCTTCACCGAGACCGTGCCGGTTCTCGATGGTCGCGGCCATATGACGCCCACCGAGGTGACCCGGGAGTGCGGCGTCGACATCGCGTTGCGCTGGGGCAGCGGATTCGACACGGTGATCTCCAGCTTCGTCAATATCATCGCCACCCCCAAGGGCGGCACCCACATCATGGGCTTCGAGGCGGCCCTCCTCAAGGTCTTCCGCCGCCAGTTGGAGGCCAACGCCCGTCGCCTGAAGGTGGGCAACGACAAGGTCGACAAGGACGACATCCTCGCCGGGCTGACCGCGGTGGTCACCGTCCGGCTCGCCGAGCCACAGTTTGAGGGACAGACCAAGGAGGTGCTCGGCACCCCCGCGGTGCGGGCCATCGTCGCCAAGGTGGTCGAGCAGGAGCTCACCGAGCGGTTCGAGCGGCCCAAGCGCGGCGACAAGCAGCCGGCGCTGCTCCTGGAGAAGGTCGTCGCCGAGATGAAGTCGCGGATCAGCGCCCGGCTGCACCGCGAGACCCAACGCGCCAAGAACGCGCTCGAATCCTCCTCGCTGCCGGCCAAACTCGCCGACTGCCGCAGCCACGACGTCGGGCGCACCGAGTTGTTCATCGTCGAGGGCGACAGCGCCCTCGGCACCGCCAAGCTGGCCCGATCCAGCGAGTTCCAGGCGCTGCTGCCGATCCGCGGCAAGATCCTCAACGTCCAAAAGGCCTCCGTCGCCGACACCCTCAAGAACGCCGAGTGCGCCGCGATCCTCCAGGTCATCGGCGCCGGCTCGGGTCGCACCTTCGATCTCGATGCCGCCCGCTACGGCAAGGTCATCATCATGACCGACGCCGATGTCGACGGCGCCCACATCCGCACGCTGCTGATCACCTTGTTCTTCCGCTACATGCGCCCGCTGGTCGAGGCCGGCCGGCTGTATGCCGCCGTCCCGCCACTGCACCGCATCGAGGTGGTCAACCCGGGCAGCAAACCCAACGAGCTGATCTACACCTACTCCGAGGCCCAGATGCGACGGGCGGTGGCCGGGCTGACCAAGCGGGGGCGCACGATCAAACAGCCGCTGCAACGCTACAAGGGGCTCGGCGAGATGGATGCTGACCAGCTGGCCGAGACCACCATGGACCCGGCCCGGCGCACGCTGCGGCGGGTCACCGTCGAGGACGCCGCCAACGCCGGGCTGACCTTCGAACTGCTTATGGGCAATGAGGTGGCCCCGCGGCGCGACTTCATCGTTGCCGGGGCCGCCCGGCTCGACCGGGAGCGCATCGACGCCTGACCTCGGCATACGACGTCGGCAACGATTTTAGAAAGGTCCCGTGTCCAGGGACGCTCCCCGGGCTGTGACCTGCAACACTGCCCGTTGGCGCGTCCAACACTGCCCCTGGCACGACGGCGTGCCGT
Organism: Nostocoides sp.; assembly: GCF_037045025.1. Taxonomy (GTDB): domain Bacteria; phylum Actinomycetota; class Actinomycetes; order Actinomycetales; family Dermatophilaceae; genus Nostocoides_A. The sequence continues at coordinate 176,148 of NZ_JBAOHM010000007.1, forward strand.
CCCGGATCCGTTCAGGAGGACCTCATGACTCAGACCGTGGATCACGATCGCCTGCCGGGCGAGGAAGAAACCGAACTCAGGCGGGTCATGGGGCCCAAGCTGCTCCTGCTCTTCATTGTCGGCGACATCCTCGGCACCGGGGTCTATGCCCTCACCGGCCAGGTGGCCAACGAGGTCGGTGGTGCGGCCTGGGTGCCGTTCATCGTCGCCTTCGCCATTGCGATGGTGACCGCCTTCTCCTATCTGGAGTTGGTCACCAAATACCCCCAGGCGGCCGGCGCCGCCCTCTATACGCACAAGGCGTTCGGGATCCACTTCCTGACGTTCATCGTCGCCTTCACCGTCATGTGCTCCGGCATCACCTCCGCATCGACCGCCTCCCGCGCCTTCGCCGCCAACCTGGTCAAGGGCTTCGGGATGGACAGCGACAACACCAATCTGGTGATGCTCATCGCGTTGGGGTTCATGGCGCTGTGCGCGGCCGTCAACTTCCGCGGCGTGGGGGAGAGCGTCAAGGCGAACATCGTCCTCACCTGCGTCGAGCTCTCCGGTCTGCTCCTGGTGATCTTCGTCGGCTTCTTCGCCCTCTTCCAGGGCAAGACCGACTTCTCCCAGACGATGGTCTTCGACAGCCCGAGCGACAAGAGCGCCTTCTTCGCCGTCACCGCCGCCACCTCGCTCGCCTTCTTTGCCATGGTCGGCTTCGAGGACTCGGTCAACATGGCCGAAGAGACCCACGACCCGGTCAAGAACTTCCCCAAGATGATGATCACCGGCATCGGGGTGACCGGGCTGATCTATGTTCTCGTCGCCCTCTTCGCGGTCGCCATCGTGCCGGTCGGCGAGCTGGGTGATAGCGAGACGCCGCTGGTCAAGGTCGTCGAGACCGCTGCGCCAGGCATCCCGATCGAGAAGCTGCTGCCGTTCATCTCGATGTTCGCCGTCGCCAACTCCGCACTGATCAACATGCTGATGGCCTCCCGCCTCCTCTATGGCATGTCCCGCCAGGAAGTCCTGCCCCCGATCCTCGGCCGGGTCCACAAGGGCCGCCAGACCCCGTATGCGTCCATCCTGTTCACCACCTTGATCGCCTTCGGCCTGATCATCGTCGTGACTCAGCGCGCCGAGGGGAAGATCATCGCCGCCCTTGGGGGCACCACCGCGCTGCTCCTGCTCGGCGTGTTCACGATCGTCAACATCTGCGTGCTCATCCTGCGCAAGGACCGGATCAACCGGCGCCACTTCGTGGCGCCGTCGGTGCTGCCGATCATTGGCGCCATCGCGTGCGCCTTCTTCGTCGGGCCGTGGACCGGACGCGACACGCTGCAATACACGATCGCCGGCTGGCTGCTCGCCCTGGGCGTCGTGTTGTGGGCGCTGACCTGGATGGCCAACCGGGGTCTGCGAGCCAAGAAGACCTACATCCGCGATCCGGAGGAGCTCGGCAGCGACCACGACGTCGTGAATTAAGCCACCCGGACCAGGGCTACCCCCCTGGGGGCGCGGTTGTCTCGGGGTGCGCGGTTGTCTCTCGGGCGATCAGGTAGGTCGGCACCTCCACGGTCCGAGCCACGGTCCGATCGGCGGGTGCGGCCTCGGCGCGCAGGTCGTCCAGCAGCATCGACACGGCAAGGCGTCCCTGGGCACGCACATCCTGATGAATCGTCGACAGCCCCAAGACGGCCGCGAAGGTGTGGTCGTCGATCCCCATGACCGACAGGTCCTCGGGCACGCGCAGGCCGATCCAGCGCGCTGCCCCGAGGACGCCGATGGCCATCTCGTCCGAGCCCGCGAGAATGGCCGTCGGCCGCTGCTCCGCTCGCAACATCGGCTCGACCTTGCGGGCGGCCGCATCGGCGGTCCAATCCGAATCGACCGCCCACTCCGGCCGCACGCTCAGACCCGCCTCTCGCAGGGCCGCCCGGAAGGCCGCCGACCGCTCTCCGGGGGTGGACATATGCGCCACCGAGGTGTCGGTTGTCCCGACATACCCGATCTCGCGGTGCCCGAGTCCGATCAGGTGGGTGATCGCGGTGCGCACCGCGGCGGCATCGTCGATGTGCACCCGGGGCCAGCGATCCAAGGCCATGCCGACGGCGACGACGGGCACACCGAGGCGATGCAACATCGCCAGATCGGCGTCGGTGGCCGGCACATTGAGAGCAATGATCCCGTCGACGCGTTTGGCGAACATCTCGTACTGCAGCCCGGAGTCCGCCGCCTGGCCGTCGAGGGTGATGAGCAGCAGGTGGTAGCCCGCTGCGCGCAACTCCTGCTCGATCGCGGTGACGACGGTGGCAAAGAACCACCGGCTCATCAGTGGGGCGACGACAGCAACGACGTGGGTGCGCCCGGACGCCAACGACGTCGCGGTCGGGGAGGCGACATAGTCCAGCTCGGCCGCAGCCGCCAGGACTCGCTCTCGGGTGCGCGGGTCGACCCTCGAGCTGCCGTGCAAGGTGCGTGAGACGGTCGCGACCGAGACCCCCGCCAGCGCGGCGACGTCGGCGATCGTCGTCACGAGCGCACCGGCCCGGCGATCGCGGCGATTACCGCCGCGGCGGGGACCCCGGAACCGTCCCGGCGTCCGGTGGCGGCGGGCAGGTCGAGAGGCGCGCCGCTGGCGGCGCAGGCGCGCGCCGGGGTCGCGCCCGCCCAGGCCAGCACCAGCGTGTCCTCGCCCTTGAGGAAGCGATGCGCGCGCACGCCGCCGGTGCCGCGTCCCTTAGGCGGGTATTCGGCATACGGAGTGACCTTGAGCGCTCCCGGCTGGGTCCCGGGCAGCGCGCCCGACGCACCCGCCGAGGTGACGACGATGGCGTCGCTGCCCGGATCGACCGCCCCGAAGAAGAGCGCCGAGTCGCCCGGGTCGAGCCGGATCCCCGCCATGCCGCCCGCGGCGCGCCCCTGCGGGCGCACGGCGCCGGCCGGGAAGCGCAGCAACTGCGCCTGCGCGGTGATAAATACCAGATCATCGCTCGCGGAGGTCAGCTCCACCGCGCCGACGACCTCGTCACCGGGGCGCAACGCGATGACCTCCCAATCGGTGCGGCCGAGGGGATAGTCGGCCACCACCCGCTTGACGACACCGGCCGCCGTCCCCAGAGCCAGGCTCGGCGCGTCGGCTCCGATCGCCGCGATCGTCACGACGCGTTCACCCTTGCCGAGATCGACGTATGCCGCGATCGGCGCCCCGCCGGACAGATTCGGTGCGTCGTTGGTCGCCGGAAGGGTGGGCAGCTCCAGCGCTGTCAGCCGCAGCATCCGGCCCCGCGAGGTGACCGCCGCCAGCGACCCCCGCGCGGTGGTCCGCACCGCGCCCACGATCGTGTCGTGTTTGGCGCGCCGCCCCTCGCGGGGCACCGGGTCGGCGCCGGCCGTGCGGGCCAGCAGCCCGGTCGCCGACAGCAGCACCCAGCACGGATCGTCGGCGACCTCCAACGGGGCGCTGGCCGCCGCGGGGGCGCCCGCAGACTCCAGCAGGATCGTGCGCCGCGGGGTGCCGTGGGCCTTGGCGACCTCGGCCAACTCGGTGGAGACCAGCTTGTGCAGCAGCTTCTCGTCGCTGAGCAGCGCTCGTAGCTGGTCAATGTCACTCGTGAGCTGGTCGCGTTCCTTCTCCAATTCCAGGCGGGAGAACTTCGTCAACCGGCCCAGCTGCAGCTCCAGGATGTACTCGGCCTGAGCCTCGCTCAGGTCGAAAACCGAGATCAGCCGCTGCCGGGCCTCGGCGCGGTTGTCCGAGGAGCGGATCAGCTGGATGACTTCGTCGATGTCGAGGATGGCGATGAGCAGGCCCAAAACCAGATGGAGCCGCTCCTCGCGCCGGGCCAGCCGATAGGCGGTGCGGCGGCGCACGACCTCGATCCGGAAGTCGACGAACACCCGCAGCAAGTCCTTCAGCCCGAGCGTGCGGGGCTGGCCGTCGACGAGCGCGACGTTGTTGATGCCGAAGGAGTCTTCCAACGGCGTGAGGCGATAGAGCTGTTCCAACACGGCCTCGGGATTGAAGCCGTTCTTGACCTCCACGACCAGCCGGGTGCCGTTCTTGCGGTCGGTCAGGTCGACGAGGTTGCTGATCCCGGTCAGCCTCGCGGGCTTGGCCTGCACCAGGTCCTTGACCTTGTCGATGACCTTCTCGACGCCGACGAGGTAGGGCAGCTCGGTGATGACGATGCCCATCTTGCGGGGGGTCAGCTTCTCGATCTTGGCGCTCGCCCGGGTGCGGAAGCTGCCCCGCCCGGTCAGATAGGCATCCCGGATGCCGTCGAGTCCGACGATCCGCCCACCCTCGGGGAAGTCCGGGCCGGGCACGAAGCGCATCAGGTCATCGAGCGTGCAGTCCGGGTGGGCGATCAGGTGGCGGGCCGCGCCGATCACCTCGATGAGGTTGTGCGGCGGCATCGAGGTGGCCATGCCGACGGCGATGCCGCTCGCCCCGTTGACCAGCAGGTTGGGATAGGCCGCCGGCAACACCGAGGGCTGGGTGAACTGATCGTCGTAGTTGGGGACGAGGTCGACGGTCTCCTCATCGAGGCCGGTGACGAGCAGCATCGCCGCCTGCGCGAGCCGGGCCTCGGTGTAGCGGGCCGCTGCCGGCCCGGCGTCGAGGGAGCCGAAATTGCCGTGTCCGTCGATGAGCGGCATCCGCAACGTGAACGGCTGGGCCAGCCGCACCAGCGCGTCATAGATCGCCTGGTCACCGTGCGGGTGGTATTTGCCCATGACATCGCCGACGACCCGGCTGGACTTGACGTGGCCGCGATCGGGTCGCAGCCCGAGCTCGTGCATCGAAAACAAGATCCGGCGCTGCACGGGTTTGAGTCCGTCGCGGGCATCCGGTAGCGCCCGCGAGTGGATGACCGACACCGAGTACTCGAGGAAGGCGTTGCGCATCTCCTCGCTGACATCGATGTCGACGATCTGTTCCTCACCCCCGTCGGGGTCCCCGGGTCCCGGGCGCGCCATGGGCGGTCAGCCTCCTTCAGCCGGTACCGGCATTGTCTCGCTGGGCATTGTCTCCCGGGCCACCGCGTCCTCGCCTGCGGAAACGCCGAAGGCCCCCCAATGGAGCACGTCCGGGCCGCGCCGGCGGGGCCGCGCCAGGGACGGGCTAGGCACCCGCCGCTGCTCGTGGCCGAGGGCGATCACCCCCACGATGCCGCGATCAGCCGGTATGCCGAATGCCGCCCGGACGCGGGCATGTCCCGGCCCGGGAACACCGAAGAAGAGCGCCCCCAGCCCCGCGTCGACCGCGCCGAGCAAAATCGTCATCGCCCCCATCGCGACGTCGGTGTGCCAATAGGGAATCGGCCAGTCCTGCTCGGCCGGCTCGCCGCGGCCGCGCGCGGCCTTGTCCGGCTCGGCATACCGCCGCCGATAGGCGTCCTCGTTGCTGAGGCACACGATCAGGGTCGGGGCGGCGCTCACCCCGCTCAGCCAGGCGCTTTCGGCGCCCACCGGGCTGGCCGCCCGCCAAAACGCCGCCCGCTCGGCTTCGGTCTGGAGCACGAGATAGTCGCCACCTTGGGTGTTGCCGGCGCTCGGCGCCCGCGAGGCGAGATCCACCAACTCGCTCACCAGGGGTTTTGGCACCTGGGGCGAGTCCGCGAACCGCCGCGTCATCCGGCGTGAGCGGACCAGATCGGCATACGACATCGAGCAAGTGTGCGCCATGACCGAGGCAGCCGGCCAAGCGTGGCCGAGGTCACCGGTGCGGGGTGTGCCGGGACACAGCCGCCTGGATGAGAGCATTGCGCCATGGCACAGACAGCCCTGGCCAGACCGTATCCCGTCGAATGGGAGGCCGACGTCGTCCTGCGGGACGGCGCTGTGGCGCACATCCGCCCGATCCGGCCCGAGGACGCCGACGGCCTGCAGAAGTTCCACCTGAGCCAGTCGGACGAGTCGATCTATCTGCGGTTCTTCGCCCCGATCAAGCAGCTGAGCGAGCGCGACCTTTACCGCTTCACTCACGTCGACCACCACGAGCGGGTTGCCCTCGTCGCGACTCACCGGGGCGACATCATCGGCGTGGGCCGCTACGACCGGCTCACCGACACCGACGCCGAGGTGGCGTTCAACATCTCCGATCGCCATCAGGGCAAGGGGATCGGCTCGGTGCTGCTGGAGCACCTGGCGGCGATCGGCCGTGAGGAGGGCCTGACCAGCTTCTCGGCCGAGGTGCTGCCGCAAAACAGCAAGATGCTCAAGGTGTTCGCCGACGCGGGCTACACCGTCTCGCGCCGGGTCGAGGACGGCATCGTGCTCGTCCACTTCGACATCGAGCCCACCGAGAAGTCCGAACTCGTCCGGCTATCGCGCGAGCACCGCGCCGAGTCGGTGAGCATCTCGCGGCTGCTCAACCCCCAGACCATCGCCGTTGTCGGCGCGAGCCGGACCCCGGGCGAGATGGGCTACGAGCTGCTGCGCCATGTTCACGAGGGTGGATTCACCGGCCAGGTGTTCGCGGTCAACCCCAACGCGAGCGAGGTCCTCGGGCTGGCGAGCTATCCCCGGGTCATCGATATCCCCGTGCAGGTCGACCTGGTGATCATCGCCGTGCCGGCCGAACGGGTTCAGAAGGTCGTCGAGGATTGCGCCGACGCCAACGTGCACGGCCTCGTCGTGATCTCGGCGGGCTTCGCCGAGTCCAATGCGGCCGGCTTGAAGCGGGAGAAGCACCTACTGCGCCTGGCGCGCGACAGCGGCATGCGGGTCGTAGGCCCGACGTCCTTCGGTCTGATCAATACCGCGGCCGAGGTGTCCATGAACGCCTCGCTCGCGCCGAGCCTGCCTCCCGGCGGTCACTTCGGGCTGTTTGCGCAAAGCGGTCCGCTCGGGATCGCCGTGCTCCAATCCGCCGGCCGGCGCCATTTGGGCCTTTCGGTCTTCTGCTCGGCAGGCAACCGGCTCGATGTGTCCAGCAACGACATGATGCAGTTCTTCATCGACGATGTCCGCACTCATGCCGTTGGCCTGTATCTGGAGTCGATGGGTAATCCCCGCAAGTTCTCGCGGATTGCGCGACGGTTGTCGATGGTCAAGCCGGTGATCGTCATCAAGCCGCACCTGTCCCGATATGGCGCACCTCCGGGCCACCGGGTCCGAGAGACCCAGGTGCCTGCCGAGGCGTTCACCGCGATGATGACCCAGGCCGGCGTCATCCACGTCGAGAGCATCCACCAGATGTTCGACATCGCCCAGGTCCTCATCTATCAGCCGGAACCGCTCGGCAACCGTGTGGGGATCGTCGGCAATTCCGCTCAGCTGTGCCGGATCGCCGCCGAGACCGCCGCCGGATCGGGCCTGAGCGTCGAACTCGACCCCGTCACGGTGGCGCCCAACGCCGACCTCGCCGACTTCGCCGACGCCGTCCGGGAGATGTCCGAGGTCGAAGACATCGACTCGGTTCTGATGTGCTTCACCCCGCCGATCGAGCCGGTCCGGCCCGAGGCCATCGACCGGATCCGGGATGTCGTCGCCGGCTCGGCCAAGACGTGCGTGGCCACGACCGTGGGCATGGTCGGCCTGACCACGGGCGGGACGCGCTTCGAGCTTCCCGTCCGGCGCCAGCTCGATGAGGACGCTGTTGCCGCCCCAGGCATCGAGCGACCCGCCCGCGAGCTGCCGCTCTATTCCACTCCCGAGGATGCGGTGCGCGCGCTGGCGGCCGCCACGCACTATGCGAACTGGCGCAACCGGGACAAGGGCTTGCTGTTGCCGCGGCGCGGGCTGGACCGCCTGGCCGCGGAGGAACTGATCGAGGAGGTGCTCGCCGAGACGCCCCACGGGCGCGACCTGACCCAGGGCGAGGCGGAGCGCCTGCTCGCGGCATACGGAATCGAGTTGTGGACGCGCGAGCCGGTGACGAGCCCGCAGGAGGCGGCGGCTGCGGCCACCCGACTCGGATACCCGGTCGTGCTGAAATCGACGTCACCATTTGTCCGGGCGCAGTCGGTGTTGACCGGCGTGCGCATCGATCTGAAGGACGCGGCCGCGGTCGAGTCGGCGTTCGCGTCCCTGGACGAGGCGCTGGCCCCGTTCGACGCCAATCACCTGGTTGTTCAGCGGATGGCTCGTGCGGGTGTCTCGTGCGTGGTGGCCTGCTCGGAGGACCCGCTGTTCGGTCCGGTGGTGCGCTTCAGCCTGGCCGGGCTGCCCACCGAGATCCTCGGCGACATCGGCTACCGGATCCCGCCGCTGACCGATATCGACGTTGCCGAGCTGATGGGCTCGATCAAGGGCGCCCCGCTGCTCGACGGCTATCGGGGCGCGCCGGCGGTCAACAAGGCCGCGCTCGCCGACGTCATCGGGCGGGTCTCGATGCTCGCCGATGACATGGCCGAGATCGGCTCGCTCGTCCTCGATCCGGTCGTCGCGCACCCGGGGGGTGTGCAGGTGCTGGGGGCGGCGGTGACGATCACCAAGCGGGCTCGGCGCAAAGACCCCAGCCGGCGTACGCTGACCTGACGTCGCGCGCCCCAAGGCGCGTCGGGGGCCTGGGGCACAATGGTCGGCATGCCTTCGCGTCCTTCCACACCGGCGCTGCCGGTTTTGCCGGCGCCCTTGCGTGCCGCGATCGAACAAGCCGGCTACTACCCTCAGCTCGTCGCTGACGTCATCGGGGCCGCCCTGGGACCCGAAGAAGTGCGCTCGCACCTTGTCCATCAGGAGACGACCTTCGACCAGGACGCGATCCGTCGGCATGTGACCGTGCTCGTCTTGACCCCGACACGCCTGATCATCGCCCACGCCGACGACTACACCGACGACCCCCAAGGCCGCGAGGACCTCGCCACGGCAACGACCGAGTCGATCCCCTTGCGGGTAGTGCGCGGCGTGATGCTCACGCACGTTGTCGCCGATCCCAGCCGCTATCGGGGCGGCAGCCTGGGACGGGAGTTGACGTTGACCTTGGGATGGGGGACGGTCAGCCGGGTCGACTTGGTGCCCGCCGGGTGCGGTGACGCCAACTGCGAGGCCGATCACGGCTACGAGGGGACGATCGCCTCCGACGATCTCGTGCTGCGCATCAGCGCCGACGCCGATGGCAGCGCCGCCCTGTCCGCGGCACTCGCGTTCGCCAACGCGCTCTCGGCCAGCATCGGCCGCTGATTCTTTCGTATGCCGCTCGCACCCGCCCCGCCGCCGTTGCATCCGCCCAGCTATCGGCACGGTGCGTTGCCGGATGTGCTGCCCTCGGTCCTGGCCGCTCTCGGCCACCCGTTGGCGGATCGACCCGCCTCGCTGGTGTTGCCGCCGGCGCGGCGCAGCGTGGTGGTTCTGCTCGACGGGCTCGGGGCACAACTGCTGGGCCGCCGGGCGGGGCATGCGCCCTTCCTGCGCAGCCTGCTCGGCGATGGGCAGGTGCTGGCGAGCGGGTTTCCGGCCACAACAGCAACGTCTACGGCGTCGTTCGGCACGGGTCTGGCGCCCGGCGAGCACGGCCTGCTCGGCTATCAGAGCAAGATCCCCGAGACCGGCGCCGTCTTTGACCACCTGTCGTGGGAGGGGGGACCGGACCCACGGCGCTGGCAGCCCGAGGCCACCGTCTTCGAGCTGGCCGCAGCGCAGGGCCTGGCGGTAGCCCGGGTCGGGCTGCCGCGCTTCGACGGATCAGGGCTGACCGTCGCCGCGTTGCGCGGCGGGCGCTTCCTCGGGGCCACCACTCTCCAGCGCGGCGTCGCCGCGACCGTGCGGTTCCTCCGCGATCATGACCAGGCACTCGTCTATGTGTATTGGGGCGATATCGACAAGGCCGGCCACGAGTCGGGGTGCGACTCGCCCGCCTGGATCTCGGCCTTGGAGCATGCCGACGAGCAGCTGCGGCGCTTGGCCGAGCAGCTGCCCGCGCACACCAGCCTGCACATCACCGCCGATCACGGCATGGTCGATGTCCCCTTTGACCAGCGCATTGATCTGGCGGTCGACAGGGAACTCGACGCCGGGATTGTCGCCACGGCTGGGGAGCCGCGGGCCCCGCACCTCTACTGCCGTCCCGGTGCCGCCGCCGAGGTCGCCGCGACGTGGAGTTCCCGGTTCGGGCAGTCCGCGCTGGTGCGGGTGCGCGAGCAGGCGATTGCCGACGGCTGGTTCGGGCCGACGGCCGAGCGCAATGTTGCCCGGATCGGCGACGTCGTGGTCGCCTTTGGTGCCGGTCTGGCGGTGGAGGACTCCCGCACCTCCAAACCGATCCTGCTCACCCTGCTCGGGATGCACGGGTCGATGACCCTGGAGGAGACCGCCGTCCCGCTGCTGACCCTGTCCGCCCGCGCCGCCTGAGCGCTGGGCCGCAGGCCCGATCGCGGGAGCCGGTGACTTAGGGTTGGCGGTCGTGGCGGAACTGGTCTTCTTCTCCGGGACGATGGACTGCGGCAAGTCGACCCTCGCCCTGCAGATGGACCACAATCATCGGGCGCGAGGGCGGGGAGGGTTGATCTTCACCCGGCTAGACCGGGCGGGCGAAGCCGTGCTTTCCTCCCGGCTCGGTTTGGCCACGGGGGCGATCGAGGTGACCGACGCGATGGACCTGTGGGATGTCGTGGTCGCCCACCGCACGGGCGGTCACCGGGTCGACTACGTCATCTGCGACGAGGCCCAGTTTTATACCCCCACGCAGGTCGAGCAGCTGGCCCGGCTGGTCGACGATATGGAGGTCGATGTCTTCGCGTTCGGGATCACCGCGGACTTCCGCCCCCAGCTATTCCCGGGCTCGCGGCGGCTGATCGAGCTCGCCGACCGAGTTCAGGTGCCGCAGGTCGAGGCGCTGTGCTGGTGCGGACGGCGGGCCACTCACAATGCTCGGATCGTCGACGGAGTGATGGTGGTCGAGGGGGAGCAGGTGGTCGTCGGCGATACCTCGGGGACGGCGGCCGGCGAGGTCGAATATGAGGTGCTCTGCCGCCGCCACTTCATGCGACGCATGAACAGCCGGGCGGCACGAGCGGCTGCCCTATCGGCCGACGTCCTGCCGCTGGAGCTGGCGGCCTGCGCCCTGCCGGCCCCCGGCGACGACCCGCACGGTGGGTGAGCTGCGCGGCCGGGGAAAGAGCGGCCGGGGAAGAGGGGGGCTGTGCCGCGCGTGAAGTGTGGGCTGCGCGGCGAGTGACTGTGCCGATGCTGAACCGTTCCAGCCGCCCTTCGCGAGGGCTGTCTAGGTCTAGGGCGCGTCGGCGCCGCGCGACGGGCCGAACATCACGTCGTTCCAGTCGGGCACCCCGACCCGGCCGCGGCGGCGGGTGGTGCGTTTTCGTGGGGTGGCCTCGGCCTCTGGCGGAGCCGGCAGCGGCGCCGACGAGTCCTCCTCGCGGTTTCGGTCGTCGACCGACTCGCTGTCCGCAGCGGCGCTGTCGACAGGGCTTGTGAACGGTTTGTCGCCATGCGCGCTGTCCATGGCTGCGGTGTCGGTGTCTGCGGTGTCGGTGTCTGCGGTGTCGGTGTCTGCGGTGTCGGTCTCCGCGCTATCCGTGGTCGGCTGCAGTGCGACGAGCACCAGCTCCTCGTTGTTGTCCAAGGCGTCCTGGACCGGTTCCTCATCGGGATCGACCGGGTCCGCCGGTGTCTCGACCGCCAGATCCTCGATCGGCAACTCCTGCGCGCCCACCATGGTGGCCGGGTTGTCTAGTTGCCTGCCGTCGCCCGCCGCCCGGCCTGCGGTGTTTTGGGGCAGCTCGCTCGGCCGGTCTTCGCCGCGCGAGCGCGGACGTACCCGCCGGGCGCGTCCGCGCCGCTCGCCGGCGTGCGAATGCTCCCGGATGGCGGTCATCAGGCTTTCGTCAGCCCCGAGGCCGCCGGCGGCGTCGACGTCATACACCACCTCACCACCCAGCCGCGGCGCGCTCGCCGACCCGGCCGCGCTGTCCTCCTCCGAGAGCCAGCGGGCCTCGTCGTCGAGTGCCTCCAACATGCCGCTCGCGTGCTCGAAGCGCCAGCTCGCCTGCCGTTCGCGGCCGCCGGCGGGAAAGACGACGTGGACCTGCCAGCGGCCGGTCTCGGGCCGGGTGGCGTCCCATTCGGCTTGCTCGCCGCTCACGCCGCGCCCGGCCAGGCGTCGCTCCACACGCGCAGAGAGGAGCTCGCCCTCGCCGGAATCGACCCGGCTGCGAAGGCGGGTGTTCATGGCGAGGCCGGCCACATAGCCGCGCTCGGCGAGGATGGGCGCCTCAAAGACGGCCACCTTGCGCACCGGCCAGCCCGCCCGCTCGGCGACCTCATCGGTGCTGTGCCCGGCCCGAATCAGCGTCTGGACATCACGCGCGGTCAGCGCCGGCTCGGTGGGTCCGGCACTCGCCGCGCCGGCCCGCCGGGCCGCCGCGCGCAGCCCGTCATCGATCGCCAACCGGTAGCGGCCACCGGATTCGTCGGCGAGCAGGACATGGCTGCCGTCCTCGTGGACGCCGACAAAACGCAGCTCCTGCATGGGTGTCTGACTCCCTGAGCCGGGGGCGGGGTCGCCGACGCGGCGACATGGTGGACTCCGAACTCTGCCATGCCGAACCGGCCAACGGGAGAGGGCCACGCCGCGAGGGTAGGTTTGGGGCGTGCCAACGCATCCGCTTGCCCCCTATGACGCGCTCGTCGTGTTGTCTTTCGGCGGGCCGGAAGCCCCGGATGAGGTCATGCCCTTCCTGCGCCGGGTGACCGCCGGGCGGGGCATACCAGATGATCGGCTGACCGAGGTCGCCGAGCACTACCTGCTCTTCGGCGGCGTCAGCCCGATCAACGCCCAGAATCGGGCGCTGGTGGCGGCGCTCGCGGCCGAGTTGCAGGCGCGTCACGCCAGCGTGCCGGTGCACCTGGCCAACCGCAACACCCAGCCGTTCGCCGAGGAGGTCCTGGCCGGCCTGACACCGGGCCGGATTCTCGTGATCTTGACCAGCGGCCTGCGCTCCTATTCCTCCTGCCGCCAATACCGGGAGGATCTCGCTCGGGCCGCGGACGCCGGCTTGATCGTCGACAAGATCGCCTCGTATGCCGAACATCCTGCCGTGCTCGACGCCACCACCCACCTAACCGCGACCGCGCTCGCCCCGATTCTCGCCGACGACCCCGCCGGGCACGTCTTGACGGTCGCGCACAGCCTTCCGCTGCAGATGGACGCCTCGTCCGGGCCGGCGCAGGAGGGCGGCCACGCCTACTCCGCGGCCCTGGCCCGGGTCAGTGCGCACCTCCACAGTCGGCTGAGCGAGCGCTTTGGTCGGCCGGTGCCGGTCGACCTCACCTATTGCTCTCGCTCGGGCCCGCCCCGCGTGCCGTGGCTCGGGCCCGGGGTGGGGGAGCGCCTAGAACAGCTGGCGGATGCCGGGGTCACGACGGTCCTGCTCGCGCCGATTGGCTTCGTCAGCGACCACATGGAGGTCCGCTACGACCTCGACACCGAGGCCCGCGCACAGGCCGAGGCGCTCGGCATACGACTCGAACGGGCCCCGACGCTGGGAATCGACCCACGCTTTGTGTCTGCCCTGGCCGATCTGGCATTCGCCCGGGCCGCCGAGGCGCGCGGGGAGTCGTCGAGCGTGCCGCAATGCCCTCCGCCGACCTGCCCCGCCGACTGCTGCCCCAATCCCCGCGGCGAGCTGGCGACCCGGTGTGCGGCGGACGTGGCCGCATGACCCTTCACACCGTCCCGGACCCCGTGCTGCGCGACCTGGAGCGCATCGCGCTGGGCGTCGCGTCCGAGGCGGCGTTGCTTGTCGGCGGGCGTGACAGCGCCCAGGTATGCGCCACCAAGTCGACACCAACCGATGTCGTCACCGAGACCGACCGCCGGTCCCAGGAGCTGATCGCGCATCGGCTGAGGGCCCTTCGCCCCGACGACGCCTTCTATGCCGAAGAGGACGGAGCGCTGTCCGGAACGAGCGGGCTGACCTGGGTCGTCGACCCGATCGACGGGACGGTCAACTACGTCTACGACATCCCCGCGTATGCCGTTTCCGTCGCCGCCGTCGTCGGCAATCCGCGCGCACCCGGTCAGTGGGCGCCGGTCGCGGGCGCGGTCGTCAACCCGGTCTCGGGGGAGCGCTTCTGGGCGCGCACCCGCGGTGGCGCCTGGCGCCAGCGTGGCCGGCTGCCGGCCACCCGCCTGCAGGCCTCCGACCGCAGTGAGCTCGGGCTGGCCCTGATCGGAACCGGCTTCGGCTACGCGGCCAACGTCCGCTCCTGGCAGGCGCGGGTGTTGACGCCGCTGCTGCCGCAGGTGCGCGACATCCGGCGCGTGGGCAGCGCGGCCCTCGACCTGTGCCACGTCGCCGACGCCAGCCTGGATGGCTTCTATGAGCGCGGCCTCAACCCGTGGGATCTCGCGGCCGGGTGGGTGATCGTCACCGAGGCCGGCGGGACCGTGTGCGGCCTCGCCGAGTCCGATCCCAGCGCCGCGATGACCATCGCCGCGGGCGCGGTCGCGCCGGCTCTGCGTGAGGCGTTGGTCACGATTGTCGATCAGGTGGGCCCGCTGGACGAGGCAACCATCTCGTCCGCCGAGCCTGGGACGTGACTAATCGGCGTTCGTAGGGCACAATCCCCGCCGCAGGGCACAAAAAGGCGAGGTCGAGCGTTGTCTGGGGCGCTGGAGCCGAGCCCGCACAGGGTGCCGGCGCCAACGCGGGTTCTGGGATGGAATGAGGATATCGATGGCCACCGACTACGACGCACCACGCAAGACCGATGACGAAATCTCCGAGGACTCGATCGAGGAACTCAAGGCCCGACGAGTCGATAAGTCGACCTCGAGCGTCGACGTCGATGAGACCGAGCAGGCCGAGGGGTTCGAGCTGCCCGGAGCCGACCTATCCGGTGAGGAACTGTCGGTGCGGGTCATTCCCCGCCAGGCCGACGAGTTCACCTGCTCCCGTTGCTTCCTCGTCCACCATCGCAGCCAGCTTGCGTCCGATAAGGCCGGCGTGTTCATCTGTTCGGAGTGCGCCGCCTGAGCACGACAACCCGGCCAATCGTCCCCGTCCGCCTGCTGCACCCGGCAGCCGTGCTGCCGAGCTATGCCCACGAGGGTGACGCGGGCGCCGATCTGACGGCGACCGTCGAGCTGACCTTGGGGCCGGGGGAGCGGGCACTCGTGCCGACAGGAGTGGCGCTGGCCATACCCGAAGGATGGGTCGGGCTGGTCCACCCGCGCTCGGGGTTGGCGGCGCGGCATGGCATCACGATCGTCAACGCGCCGGGCACGATTGACGCCGGCTACCGCGGCGAGATCCTCGTCAACTTGGTCAACACCGACCGCACCGAGCCGTTCACGGTTCACTCGGGCGACCGGATCGCCCAGCTGGTCCTCCAGGAGGTGGCGCGGGCGCACTTCGCGGCCGCCGATTCGCTTCCGGACACCGCCCGGGGGGAGACTGGGCACGGCTCCACCGGCGGTTTCGGCCGAGCCGGCGCCAGCCCGTCCGACCACGACACCATCACCTAGGCGAGGCCGCCCACCTTCGCCACGAGCAGCAAAGGATCCACCGTGAGCCTGTTCCGCCGCCGCGCCGCCGCGCCACTTTCGGAACCCGACCCCACTGACAACACCGACACCGACCAGGGCGAGCAGCAGCCGACCACGGTGGAGGAGGCTGGGCCCACCCCGCGCCCGACCGGGCCGTTCGACGCCGACGAGGTCGACGGCCGCGGTGACCGCTTCGATCTTGGGGCGTTGTGGGTGGCCCCCTATCCCGACCTCGAGGTGCGCGTCGAGATCGACCAGCAGGCCGATGCCCTCACCGGGCTGCAGTTGCTTGTCGGCGACTCGACAGCGCAGGTGCAGGCCTTCGCCGCGCCGCGATCGGGCGGGCTTTGGGCCGAAATCCGCGAGGAGTTGGCCGCGTCGATCACCAGCGCGGGCGGCAGCGCGGAGGAGTCCACGGGCGAGTACGGCACCGAGCTGACCGTGAACCTGCCGCAGCAGGGCCCCGATGGCCAAACGGTCTTTGCCCCCGCCCGCTTCCTCGGCATCGACGGGCCGCGGTGGTTCCTCCGGATCGTCTTGTCGGGCCGGGCCGCCGCCGAACCGGACGCCCCCAGTCCCATCCTGGAGGCCGTCCGCGGATTGGTCGTGGTGCGCGGCGACACCCCGATGGCGCCGCGCGAGTTGCTGCCGCTGCGGTTGCCGGAGCCGGAGGACACCGCGCCGGCCGAGCCGGAACCGCCGCAGCAGCCGGACCTCAACCCATTCGAGCGCGGACCAGAGATCACCGAGGTCCGCTGAGTGGGCAAGGGGCCCGGCGCCATGCTTCGGCGCCTCGGCGAGCGGCTGACCAAGTCAACGGACGAGTTGCACGCCGACAAGGTCCGCGAGCAAACCCGCTCGCGGGGAACGATCGCGATCGACACGCTCGCCGACCGGCAGATCGCGACCGTCTCGGGCACGATTCGTTCGGTGTCCCTGCAGCCGCAGTCAAGCGCCCTCGCCCTGGTCGCCGAGCTCTTCGACGGCAGCACCCTCTTGGTGCTGATTTGGCTGGGCCGGCGCCGGATCCGAGGCATCGAGCCGGGCGTGAACATCCAGGTGACGGGACGGGTGTGTCATCGGGAGGGCCGACCGACCATCTTCAACCCCGCCTACGACCTCCTTCCCCGGCCGTCATGAGCGAGGCGGCACCGGCGGCCGAGACGGTCGAGGCGATCATCCGACACCGGCTCTCGAGCGCCGTCGGCGGGTGGCGCGGCTCGGTGGAGACGGCGTTGCCGACGATCGCCTTCGTCATCGGGTGGACGATCACCACGTCGTTGCGCCCCAGCCTGATCGCGGCGGGCGTGGCCGCCGTGGTCCTGGCCGGCTTGCGGCTGGCCCAGCGCCAAAGCCTGCAATACGTCCTCTCCGCGGTGTTCGCCACGGCGATCGCTGCCTTCTTTGCGTTGCGCAGCGGCCGCGCGCAGGACGTCTTCTTGCCCGGGATCCTGATCAATCTCGCGTATGCCGCGGCCACCCTCGTCTCGGTTCTCGCCAAGTGGCCGTTCATCGGCTTCCTGGTCGGGGCGGGGGATCCGGAGGCCAAGACCGACCCGCTGCGCTGGCGTCGCGACCCCTCGATGGTCGCCGTGTGCTCGCGGCTGACCCTCGTGACGACCGCGATGTTCGCCCTCCGCGTCGCGATCATGTATCCGCTCTATCTCGCCGGTAACGTCGCGGCGCTCGGCGTCGCCAAGATCGCCCTCGGCTGGCCGTTGTGGGCGGCCGCGATCGCCGTCATGGGTGGCATGCTCATGCGCGGCGCGACCCCGCACACGCCGCTCCCCGAGCGGTAGCCGGGCGGCTACTCTCGGGGTCGTTTGACCCGCGCGGACGGGCTGAGGGTGTTCTCCAACTCGTCCTCGGACTCGGGGGTGGTGAGGAACAGCAGCTCGTCGTGCGCCTCGAGGCTGTCATCGGGGCTGGGCGCGATCGGCATCTGGTCACGAATGATCCCGACCAGCACGGTGTCGGGCGGCAATTCGAGGTCCCCGACCCGCTCGCCGACGTGGGGGGAGTCGCTCGGCAGGGTCATCTCCACCATCGAGGCATGACCCTTGCGGAATTCGAAGATGCGCACGAGGTCGCCAACCGTGACCGCCTCCTCGACCAAGGCGGTCATATAACGCGGCGTCGAAACCGCCACGTCCACGCCCCACGCCTCGTCGAACATCCACTCGTTCTTGGGGTTGTTGACGCGCGCCACCGTGCGCGGCACACCGAACTCGGTCTTGGCAAGCAGGGAGACGACGAGGTTGACCTTGTCGTCACCGGTCGCCGCGACGACGACATCGCAATCGGCCAGGCCGGCCTCGTTGAGGGCGTCGATCTCACAGGCGTCGGCGGCGAGCCAACTGGCCTCCGGCACGCGACGAATCGTCACCTCGTTGGCGGCCTTGTCGATCAGGAGCACCTGGTGGTTGTTGTAGAGCAGGTCCCGGGCAATGGACCGGCCGACGCTGCCAGCCCCGGCGATGACGACACGCATGACGGCTCCTCCGGGTCACTCGTGGGTGGGGGGTGGCCCGTCGAGGGTGCGCTCGATGTCGGCCAGCTCGTCCCGGTTGGCGGACAGGTGGACGAAATCGCCCTCCTGGTAAATGGTGTCCGGCTGCGGGAGCAGGCCCTCGCCCAGCCGGGTGACATAGGCGACACGCGTGCCGGTCGCGTTCTCGATCGCGTTCAGCGGCAACCCGATCCAGCGAGAGTCGACCGGCACCTCGGCGATGACGATGCGCCCGGAAGGATCGGTCAACTCCGGCAGGTGCCCTTGGGGCAGCAGCCGGCGCAGCATTTGGTCGCTGGTCCACTTGACGGTCGCGACCGTCGGTATGCCGAGCCGCTGATAGATCTCGGCGCGACCGGGGTCGTAAATCCGGGCCACGACGTGCTCGACACCAAAAGTCTCCCGGGCAACCCGGGCGGAGAGGATGTTGGAGTTGTCGCCGCTGGAGACGGCGGCGAACGCATACGCCTGCTCCACCCCGGCCTCCATCAGCGTGTCGCGGTCGAAGCCAACGCCGGTGACCGTGCGGCCCTCGAAGGTCGGGCCGAGACGGGTGAACGCGGACTCGTCCTGGTCGATGACGGCCACGTCATGGCCGCGGCGGTGCAACGCCCGGCCCAGTGAGGCCCCCACGCGACCGCATCCCATGATGACGAAGTGCACGAGGCGACGCTAACACCGCCACTGGCGCGGCGCCGCCGCGGCCGTAGACTTGCCGCTCGTGGCAGTCGGGCGCGTCCTGAAGCGCATCATCCTCGGCCAGGCGATGAGCAGCGACAAGCTGCACGAGACCCTGCTGCCGAAACGCATCGCGCTTCCCATCTTCGCCAGCGACGCGCTGTCCTCGGTCGCCTATGCCCCCGACGAGATCTTCTTGACCCTGGGGATGGCGGGCGGCACCCTCGCGCTGACCCACTCGTGGATGATCGCGCTCGCGGTCGTGTTCGTCATGCTCGTGGTGGTCGCGTCCTACCGCCAGAATGTGCATGCCTACCCCTCGGGCGGCGGCGACTACGAGGTCGCGACGGTCAACCTCGGCCCGCGGGCGGGGTTGATGGTCGCCAGCGCGTTGCTCGTCGACTACGTCCTGACCGTCGCCGTCTCGATCTCTTCGGGGATCCAAAACGCCGCGACGGCGCTCGGTTTCATCCGCGGCCACGAGGCGGCATACGCGGTCGCCCTGGTCGTCCTGCTGACGGCGATGAACCTGCGCGGCGTGCGCGAATCGGGCAATGCCTTCGCCCTGCCCACCTATGCGTTCATGCTCGGCGTGATCGGCATGGGCGCCGTTGGCGCGTTCCGGCATTTCCGCGGCACGTTGCCCAACGCCGAGAGCGCGGACTTCGAGCTGGTCGCCGAGCACGGCTACGAATCGCTCGGCGGGCTGGCGCTGGCGTTCTTGCTGCTGCGGGCCTTCTCCTCCGGCTGTGCGGCGCTCACCGGTGTCGAGGCGATCTCCAACGGGGTTCCGGCCTTCCAGAAGCCGAAGAGCAAGAACGCCGCGACGACCTTGTTGATGATGGGGTTGATCGCCATCACGATGCTGTTGTCGATGATCAGCCTGGCCCGCTGGACCGGGGTGAAGTTCGCCGACGACGAGGCAGTGCAGCTGCTGCGGGAGGGTGTGCCGGTCGGCGACAGTTATGTCCAGGATCCGGTGATGGGCCAGGTCGCCAAGGCCGTGTTCAGCGACTTCCATGCCGGCGTGGTGTTCATCTCGATCGTCACCGGGATCATCTTGATCTTGGCGGCCAACACCGCCTTCAACGGCTTCCCCGTCCTCGGGTCGATTCTTGCCCGGGACGGGTTTTTGCCTCGCCAGCTGCACTCGCGCGGGGACCGGCTGGCCTTCTCCAACGGCATCCTCATCCTCGCCAGCGCCGCGGCCCTGCTCATCGTCATCTTCGACGCCGACGTCACCCGGCTGATCCAGCTCTATATCGTCGGGGTCTTCGTCTCGTTCACGCTCAGCCAGATCGGCATGGTGCGGCACTGGAATGGGTTGCTGCGCCTGGAGCGGGACCCGCGCGAGCGTGCCCGGATGATCCGCAGCCGGGTCATCAACACCATCGGTGCGGCCATGTCGGGCACGGTGCTCGTCGTGGTCCTGGCCACCAAGTTCATCCACGGTGCCGGCTACGCGATCGCCGCGATGGCGGTGATCTATCTGATCATGACCGCGATCAACAAGCACTACGCGATGGTCGCCAAGGAGTTGGAGGTCGTGGACGCGACCGCCCAGTTGCTCCCGGCCCGCGTGCACGCGATCGTGCTGGTCTCCAAGCTGCACAAGCCGACGCTGCGAGCGTTGGCGTATGCCCGCGCCACCCGCCCGCAGAGCCTGGAGGCCCTCACGGTCAACGTCGATCCCGAGGAGACCCGCGAGTTGCAGGAGGAGTGGGAGGCCCGCGCCATCCCGGTCACCCTCAAGGCGCTGGACAGCCCCTACCGCGAGATCACCAACCCGATCGTCAACTACGTCAAGGGCATGCGCCGCGAGTCTCCGCGCGAGATCGTCGTCGTCTACATCCCGGAATACGTCGTCGGTCACTGGTGGGAGCAGTTGCTCCACAACCAGAGCGCGTTGCGCCTGCGAGCCCGGCTGCACTTCACGCCCGGTGTCATGGTCGCCTCGGTCCCCTGGCAGCTGCGCAGCTCCGAGGGCCAGGAGGACCGTCTCGACTCCGGGGCGGTCCCCGGCTCGGTCCGGATGGGCCAGTGACCGGCCTTGCGGTCGGGGACGAGGTCGAGGTCGAGATCGGGCCGATCGGCCACGGGGGCCACTGGATCGCCCGCCACGACGGTCAGGTGCTCTTCGTGCGTCATACGGCGACCGGGGAGCGCGTCCGCGCCCGGGTGACCGAGCTCGGACCCGGAGGCCGGTTCGTGCGTGCCGATGCGGTGGCCGTGCTCGAGGCCTCGCCCGATCGCGTTGCACCCCCGTGTCCGTATGCCGGCACGTGCGGCGGCTGCGACTTCCAGCACCTCGCGCTCCCGGCTCAGCGTAAGCTGAAAACCCTTGTCGTGCAAGAACAGTTCCGCCGCCTCGCGGGTCTCGAGGTCGACGTCGATGTCGCCGCGCTGGATCCTCGCGAGGACGGCTTGCGCTGGCGTAGCCGCTGCGAGTTCACCGTCGACGCCGCGGGGCGGGCGGGAATGCGGGCGCACCGGTCCGAGGCGATCGTGCCCCTGGACGACTGCCTGATCGCGTCGCAGCGTGTGGTCGGAACCGGTGTGCTGCAACGGGAATGGCCCCCCGGATCGACCCTCGACGTCGTCGCCCCGAGCGCCGGTGAGCCGGTCGTGTGCGTGCTGCCGGGCACGGACCCGGTCCCGACGGTCACCGAGCGGGTCGGAGCGGCCGGTTTCGCGCACGACTTCGCCGTCTCCGCTCGCGGTTTCTGGCAGGTGCATCCGCGGGCTCCGCACATATTCGTCGAGCGGGTTCTCGCCGAGGTGGTGCCGCGGCCGGGGGAGCGCGCCCTGGATTTGTATGCCGGAGTAGGCCTTTTCGCCGCTGCCCTCGCCGACGCGGTCGGTCCCGAGGGCCAGGTGCTCACCGTCGAGTCCGACGCCGTCGCGGGCGCCCTCGCCCGGAGCAACCTGACTCCGTGGCCACACGCCGTCGCGGTGGCGAATCGGGTGGACGACTTCCTCGGCGTCGCCCGGCCCGCGAGGCGCGGTCCCGACCGGCGCCGCGCCTCGCGGCCGCGGCGTCCGCGACCTTCGCCGCTGCTGCCGCCGAGTGCGGACGTGGTGGTTCTCGATCCGCCACGGACGGGAGCGGGTCCGAAGGTGGTCGAGGCGGTTGCTGGGCTGCGGCCAAGGTGGATCGCCTATGTCGCGTGCGACCCCGCCGCGCTGGCGCGGGACACGGTGGCGCTCGGGGGCTGGCGGCATACGACGCCTTCCCGATGACTCACCACGTCGAGTGCATCGCGACGTTCACCCCCTCCCCCTGAGCCTCCCGTCGGGTGGTAGGCATGGGCATGGACCCGCAAGAACCCCCGGCGCTGACCGCCATCGCCGCCGCGGTCTATCGCCAGACCGCCCGCGCGCCGCTCACGGCGGCCGACCTCGCCGCCCGGTTGGGCGCCGACCCCGGCGACATCGCGGGAGCCGTGGGCGAATTGACCGGGTTCGGGCTCGTTACGCGCGACGGCGCGACGATTCGCGCGCTCGCACCGGCCGCCTTCGACCGCGAGATCGACCGCCAGGATCGCCGGCTGCGGGAACTGCGGCGGACGGCGGCGGACCTCGACGCGGCGTGGATCACCCGCGGATCGACCGGCGCGGTCGACGTCATCGAGGGCGGCCTCGAGGCCAAGGTGCTCATCGACGAACTCGTGGCGACCGCCCGGGAGGAGATCGTCGCCCTGAGCATCGGCACCGTCGTGCCGGTGGATCCGCCCCTGCCGAAGGCCGTGCCGTCTCCGGTCAGCACGGTCGACGGGGAGCGGGCGGCGCTCGCCCGTGGCGTGCGGATCCGCGGCGTCTATGACCTGGGCCTGCTCGCCGACCCGATCGCGCTGTCCGCGGTCCAGGAGTGCGTGCGGATCGGGGAGGAGGCCCGCGTCGTGCCCGGCCTGCCGATCCGCCTGTTCGTCTTCGACGGCGAGGTCGCGACGGTGTCGGCGCCCGGGGTCGGCGGCGACCGCCGCCACCTTCTCGTGACGCGGCACCGGGGGTTCGTCTCGGTCTTCGCCAATGTCTTCGAGACGTTCTGGCGGATGGGCGTGTCGCTGCCCGCCGGGCCCGGTCACACCTCCGACCGGCCGGATGCCGCCGCACCGGTCGACGATCGTCCCGACGCCGAGTCCCGGCGCCTGCTCGCCCACCTCGCCGTGGGACTGACGGACGAGGCGATCGGGCGCGACCTCGGGGTGAGCGGACGGACCGTCGGGCGGCGGATCGCCCACCTCCAGGCCCGCCTCGGCGCGAGCAGCCGCTTCCAGTTGGCCGTCCAGGCCGGGCGGCGCGGCTGGATCTGAAGCCCGCGGGTTGGCAGGGACTGACACTGACGGTTTCGGTCAGCCGCAACGGTGTCGCACCTACCCGGCCGGCTCCTACTGTGCGTGACGGGAGACGACGGGGTCTCCCCGCCCACGTTCGGGCCCGCAGGAGGAGTAAAGGGATGTCCGCACGACCGACCAGACGCGCCGGCTGGCGCACGATCGCCGTCACCGCCACCACCGCCCTCGCCGTCGGCTCGGCCGGCGCCGCCGCCTCGGGCGCGCAACCGCCGGGGCCGCTCGGCGCGGACCAGCTCAACGCGGTCGCCGAGGCGCAGATCGGGGCGGCGCAGCAGATCAAGGAGAGCCTGACGCCGGCCGAGCGCAAGCTCGGCAGCAGTCTCGTCGTCGCCCTGCGGCGCGACGCCGACCCGGCCCTGCGCCGGGCGCTGCCCGGATTCCGCGCCGGGCTGACCCGCTCCTCGGCCGGCGTGCTCGTCGACATCCAAGGCCGGGTGACCGACGCACTGGTGACCCGCCTTCGCTCGGTGCGGGCGACGGTCGTCCACGCCTCCCCGACGGTGGGCGAGGTGCGTGCGTACGTGCCGGCGGGCAGCATACGGACCGTGGCGGGGTGGGCGGAGGTCACCCGCGTCCTGCCGGCGGACCCGGCCATTTCCGGGACCACGCCGGCCCGGCGCCCGCCCGCCACCGCCCCGGCCGTCGCCGTCGGGTCGGCCCTGCGCGCCGCCCTCGCGTCCGGGAGCCAGGGCTCGGTCGTCAGCGAGGGCGACAAGGCACACGGCGCCGACCTCGCGCGCCGCAACCAACGGGTCAGCGGCGTCGGGGTCAAGGTCTGCGCCCTCTCCGACGGCGTCGACTCCCTCTCGACGTCGCAGGCGAGCGGCGACCTTCCGGCCGTCGACGTCCTGCCAGGGCAGGAGGGCCAGGGGGACGAGGGCACCGCAATGCTCGAGATCATCCACGACCTCGCCCCCAACGCCCAGCTTGGGTTCGCCAGCGCGTTCAACGGCGCGGGGGCATTCGCCGACAACATCCGAGCGCTCCAATCCGCCGGGTGCACGATCATCGTCGACGACGTCCTCTATCCGCGCGAATCGCCGTTCCAGGACTCCCCGATCGCCCAGGCGGTGATCGACGTGACCCGCAAGGGCGTCGTCTACTTCAGCTCCGCCGGCAACGCCGGCAACGTCCGGTCGGGGACGTCGGGCAACTACGAGGGGATGTTCGCCGACTCCGGCCGGGGCGTCGGCAAGATGAAGGGCACCGCCCACGACTTCGACCCCGGCACCCGGAAGCAGATCTTCGAGCCGGTCAGCTACGACGACTTCTCCGGCGCCCCGGCGATCCTCCACTGGGCCGACCCGCTCGGGCGGGCCACGGACGACTACGACCTGTATCTCCTCGACGCCGACGGCAATATCGTCGGGATGTCGCAGGATGTCCAGGACGGCACCCAGGACCCGATCGAGGGGCTCATGGTGGGCGGTTCCGACTTGCGGCTCGCCGTCGTGAAGTACCGCGGCGCCGCGAAATACTTCCAGCTCAGCACGATGCGTGGCCGCTACCGCGACAGCGGCTCTCTCAAGGCCTTCGTCCGGCCCGGTATGCTGCGCGGCCACACCTCCGTCCCCGCCGCGTTCTCCATCGCCGCGGCGCCGGCCGACGAGCCGTTCTTCGGCGGCCAGCCCGGCGACCCCGATTCGCCGTCCGGCCCCTATCCGGGCGTCTTCCGGGCGAGCCAGAAGCCGGAGATCTTCACCTCCGACGGTCCGCGCCGGGTCTTCTTCGCCCCCGACGGCTCCCCGGCGCCCGCCGTGCGGAAGAAGCCCGACTTCACCGCGGCCGACGGTGTATCGACGAGCCTGTCCGACTACTCGCCGTTCTATGGCACGTCCGCCGCGGCCCCGCATGCCGCCGCGATCGCCGCGCTCGTCCTGTCCGGGAACCCCGGCAAGGGCGCAGCTTTCGTCCGCAACGCCTTCAAGGCCACCGCCCTCGACCTCGCGCCCGCAGGCTGGGACGAGCGCACCGGCTCCGGCATCCTGCGCGCCGACCTCATCCTGCGCCGCACCGGAGCGACGCCTCAGCCCTATGTGACGACCGGGTCCGCGACGGTGGTCACGACGAGCGACGGGGACGCCTACCTCGAGCCCGGCGAGACGGGGACGGTGTCGGTCGCGGTGACCAACAGCGGCGACGGTCCGGCGACCTCGGTCGCTCTCGCGCTGCGGGGCGCCGATGCCGGCGTCACGGTGACGCCCGCCCGGCGCAGCCTCGGCGCCCTGGCCCCCGGCGCGACCAAGCGCGCCACGTTCACCGTGGGCCTCCCCGCGTCCTGGGTCAACGGGACAGTCGCCCATCTCGGCGCCACGGTCACCTTCGCCGGACGGCTGTCGCCGACGACGTCGGTCGTCGAGGTCCCGACGGGCAAGCGCACGCCGCCACGGACCTTCGCGTATGCCGGGCCGGCCGTCCCGATCCCCGACGGCGACCCCGCCGGCCTCACCGTGCCGATCACCGTCTCCGGCGTGGGATCCGTCGCCGAGGTGCGGTTCTCGGTCGACGGGACGGCCTGCTCGAGCGAGGAGGGGTCGACGACGGTCGGGGTCGACCACACGTGGGTCGGCGACCTGAGCGGGACGCTGACCTCGCCCTCCGGCCGGACCGTACGGCTCTGGGATGGCGGCGGCAGCAGCGGCAACAACCTCTGCCAGGTCGTCTTCACCGACACCGCCATGCGTCCGTTCTCCAGCGCGGCGTATGCCGAGGCCCCCTTCACCGGCTCCTGGGTGCCGTCGCAGCCCCTGTCCGCCTTCGCCGGCGAGCCGACTCCGAACGGGACGTGGACCTTCACCATCGCCGACGACGGGTCCGGGGACACCGGCACCCTGCGCGCCGTCTCGCTCCACATCGTCGGGATCGAGGCAAAGCCCGGCGGCCGGTGTGCACCACCGTCGCGCGGACGTCCTGGCGCCGTGACGCGCGTGCGGTGACCCGCCCACGTGCGGCCGTGCGCCCCCGGACCCGAGAGCGGGCCGGGGGCGCGCGGCGGACGACCTCGTCAGTGGTGACGGCGGACCAGGTTCGTCAAGGCGCCGCCTGCGGACGCGGCGATGGTGAGAGGATCGACAAGACCCGGTGAGCTAAGATATCTTGACGTCAAGACATCTCGGTCGAGGACGCGCGGGCGTCGAGAGGAGCCAATGGTGGCCAGCAAGAACAGTTTCGGAGCACAAGGACAGCTGCTGGTCGGCGACAACAGCTACGAGATCTTCCGGATCAACACCGTCGACGGCCACGAGTCCCTGCCCTACAGCTTGAAGGTTCTGCTGGAGAATCTGCTGCGCACCGAGGACGGCGCCAACGTCACGGCCGACCAGATCGGCGCCCTCGGCGGCTGGGATCAGGACGCCGAGCCCGACACCGAGATCCAGTTCACGCCGGCCCGGGTGATCATGCAGGACTTCACCGGTGTGCCCTGCGTCGTCGACCTGGCCACCATGCGCGAGGCGGTCGCCGACCTCGGCGGCGACCCGGCCAAGATCAACCCGCTCGCGCCGGCCGAGCTGGTCATCGACCACTCCGTCCAGATCGACGTCTTCGGCCGCGCCGACGCCTTCGAGCGCAATGTCGAGATCGAATACGAGCGCAACGGCGAGCGCTACAAGTTCCTGCGCTGGGGCCAGACCGCGTTCGACGACTTCAAGGTCGTGCCGCCGGGCACCGGCATCGTCCACCAGGTCAACATCGAGCGCCTCGCCCGCGTGACGATGACCCGCGACGGCGTCGCCTATCCGGACACCTGCGTCGGCACCGACTCCCACACGACGATGGTCAACGGGCTCGGCGTGCTGGGCTGGGGCGTCGGCGGCATCGAGGCGGAGGCGGCCATGCTCGGCCAGCCGGTCTCGATGCTCATCCCGCGCGTCGTTGGCTTCAAGCTGACCGGTGCGATGAAGCCGGGGGTCACGGCGACCGACGTCGTGCTGACGATCACCGACCTGCTGCGCAAGCACGGCGTCGTCGGCAAGTTCGTCGAGTTCTATGGCGCCGGCGTCGCCGCGCTGCCGCTGGCCAACCGCGCGACGATCGGCAATATGAGCCCCGAGTTCGGTTCGACCTGCGCGATCTTCCCGATCGACGACATCACGCTCGACTACCTGCGCCTGACCGGCCGCAGCGACGAGAACGTCGCCCTCGTCGAGGCCTATGCCAAGGAGCAGGGCATGTGGCTCGACCCGGCCGCCGAGCCGCGCTTCTCCGAGAAACTCGAACTCGACCTGGGCACCGTCGTCCCGTCGATCGCCGGCCCGAAGCGCCCGCAGGACCGGATCGTGCTCTCCGACGCCAAGATGCAGTTCGGCATCGACGTCAAGAACTACGGCGTCGACGGCGAGTTGCGGGAGCAGCCGGTCGATGGCGAGAGCGGTGCCTACGGCCTCAAGGACGGCGCCGTCGTGATCGCCTCGATCACTTCGTGCACCAACACCTCCAACCCGAGCGTGATGATGGCCGCGGGCATGCTCGCCAAGAATGCCGTCGAGAAGGGCCTCACCCGCAAGCCGTGGGTCAAGACCTCCATGGCGCCCGGGTCCAAGGTCGTCACCGGCTACTACAAGGCGGCCGGCCTGTGGCCCTACCTCGACAAGCTCGGCTACAACCTCGTCGGCTACGGCTGCGCCACCTGCATTGGCAACTCCGGCCCGCTGCCGGAGGAGGTCTCGGCCGCGATCAACGCGGGCGACCTCGCGGTGACCGCGGTGCTGTCCGGCAACCGGAACTTCGAGGGCCGGATCAACCCCGACGTCAAGATGAATTACCTCGCCTCGCCGCCGCTCGTCATCGCCTATGCCCTGGCCGGGACGATGGACTTCGACTTCGACCTCGAGCCGCTCGGGCAGGACGAGGGCGGCAACGACGTCTTCCTCAAGGACATCTGGCCGGCGCCCGAGGACGTCGAGGCGACGATCGCCTCCTCGATCTCTCGGGAGCTGTTCGAGAAGGACTACGCCGACGTCTTCGCCGGCGACCAGCGGTGGCAGTCGCTGCCGACGCCGGAGGGCAACACCTTCGCCTGGGATGCCGACTCCACCTATGTCCGCAAACCCACCTACTTCGACGGGATGGCGATGGAGCTGACCCCCGTCACCGACGTCCAGGGCGCTCGCGTCCTGGCCAAGCTCGGCGACTCGGTCACCACCGACCACATCAGCCCGGCCGGCTCGATCAAGGCCGACAGCCCGGCAGGCCGCTACCTCGCCGACCACGGCGTGGGCCCGCGCGACTTCAACTCCTACGGCTCCCGCCGCGGCAACCACGAGGTGATGATCCGCGGCACCTTCGCCAACATCCGGCTGCGCAACCAGCTGCTGACCGACGTCGAGGGCGGCTTCACCCGCGACTTCACCCAGCCCGATGCCCCGCAGACGACGATCTACGACGCGTCCGCGGCATACCAGGCAGCGGGCATCCCGCTCGTGGTCCTGGCGGGCAAGGAATACGGCTCGGGTTCCTCGCGCGACTGGGCGGCCAAGGGCACCGCACTGCTTGGGGTCAAGGCGGTCATCGCCGAGTCCTACGAGCGCATCCACCGCTCCAACCTCATCGGGATGGGCGTGCTGCCCCTGCAGTACCCGAAGGGCCAAAACGCCGAGTCGCTCGGCCTCGCGGGCACCGAGACCTTCACGATCACCGGGGTGACCGCCCTCAACGACGCCACCACGCCCAAGACGGTCAAGGTCGTCGCCACCCGCGAGGACGGCTTGGCCTGCGAGTTCGACGCCGTCGTGCGCATCGACACCCCCGGAGAGGCCGACTATTACCGCAACGGCGGCATCCTGCAATACGTCCTGCGCTCGCTGGTGAGCTAGCCGACCCAGCCCCTGCGGGCCGCCTCCAGCGTCGCAGCGCCCCTTGGCGCCGACCTGGTCCTCGATGCGCGCCACGACGCGGCGCACGGTGCGGGCCGACTGCCCGGTGGCCCTTGCGATCGAGTCGTCCTTGTGGCCCGCGGCGAGCATCCGCAGGATGTGCATCTCCATCTCGGAGAGCCCCGGCTGCGCGGTTTCGTCCTCGCCGCCGTCGCCGGCGAATGGTGTCGCCGCGACCCAATAGCGCTCGAAGAGGTCGATCAACAGGCCGACGACCGGCTCACCGGAGACGAGCAGGGCACCGCGGCTGGGGTCGGCCGGGTCGACGGCGACAATCGCGTGCCGTTGTTCGAAGATGATCAATCGCCGCGGCAGCGTCGGCGTGGTCCGGACCTCGATTCCGTTGTCGAGACTGTCCTGCAAGGCCTTGCGTGACTGCTTGCCGCGGCGGAAGGAGTCGAGGCAGATGCAGCGCATGGACACCCCTCGGTCGGCCGCACGCGAGTCGATCGGGCGGGCCTGCTCCAAGGCTGTGGGGGTGGGCTTGTTGGTCATGAAGATCCGCAGCTCGGACTCGACCGTCGCCGTGAGCCGAGAGATCGTCATCAACACCTCGTCGCGGTCGGTCAGGTGCGTGATGGCGTCGCGGGCGCCGCTGCCCGCGGCATACATCGGCTCGAGACGGGCGAGCAGGGCCCGGTTTTCGGCGAGCGAGTCGAAGGCCCGACTCAACGCAAGCTCCTGCGCCTGGAGGGCGCTGCCGAGGACCAGTGCCGGGCTCAGCGGCCGCCAGTCCTTCGGAGTGACCTGGGAGGGCTGGACGAGATCCAGCGCCGCCAGCTCGGCGAGCGACCGGGCGACGTCCTCGGTCGTGGCGTGGGGGTGCGCGACGATGGCTTTGAAGAGCCGCTCACCGCGCTTGTCCACTGCCGCCCCTCGCACCGTTTCGACTAACGTCTGCTAGCACAAGTTAGTCGGCCTCCCCCTAGGTTGCTGCCTATGGGGAGGCCGACTAACTGCTGCTAGCAGAAGTTAGGGGGAGCGGGCAGGAGTTAGGGGGAGCGGGCAGGTCAGGCTGCGGCGGTCTCGACGACCCCGAAGTTGGGCGGCAAGCGCCGCCCGCCCACGGTGCAGGCGCGCCTTGATCGTGCTGGCCGGGACGCCGAGTTCCTCGGCGATCTGACCGATCGATCGATCGCAGATGTAGTAGAGACACAGGGTTTCGCGCAGCGCCTCCGGGACGCGGGCCAGGGCGGCCCGAACAGCGATCGTGTCGGTCGAGCTGTCGCGGGGGTCGTTCACGCGCCCGGGATCGATGGTCCGCACCTGGTCGAGGGCCCGTTGCTCGGCCTGCCTGCGGCGCCAACCCGAGATCGCCAGTCGCCTGGCGACCGTGCGGATCCACGCGAGCGGCTCGTCGCAGCGAGAGACGTCTTCCCAGCGCTGCCATGCCCGGACATAAGCTTCCTGGGCGCAGTCCTGCGCGAGGGTGAGATCACCGGTGCTCGCATAGATGCAGTGGATGACCTTGGCCACCGTCCGGCGGTAGAAGGCGTCGAACTCCGCCTCCGCGACATTCCAACCGGCTTCGCTTGCCATGACCCCTGCTCCCTTCGCGTGCACCCGGACGCTCTCGACGCTAGGGAGCGCGGAGCCGCTTCGGGAGGGGGTTGCGTTGTCCTAGTTGGCCATGACCGCTTGCTGACACTGCACGGTCAGTTGGCGAACAGCTCGAGGTGGCCACACGCGTCGCAGCGCTGTCCGATGATGTCGAGGCGTGGACGGCCCATGCGGGCGGCGCCACCGAAGATCCCCTTCTCCAGCTCGCCGACGATCCACTTGGTATAGCCCTGGGCGGCCTGGTCGTCCAAGAACCCCGGTGTGAAGGCGGTCCCGCCACACACGATGCACCGGCGTGGTCCGGGAGCATCCTGGGGGATCGGTATTTGGGGGTATCCGTCCATGCCCGTCAGCCTAGAGACCCCGGGCAGGGTTAGGCGGTGGGCCGGCGCCGGCGGCGGCTCGCTCTGCGCCGCTTGCGGGATGCGGCAGGTGGTGGGTGGGGCGGCTCGATCAGCGGCTCCAGCGGCTCGGTGTGAGCCAGCCACCGGGCGAACAGATCCGCGTCGTTCGGCGCGTGGTTGAAATGCGTTCCCCTGGGCGTCACCTGAGTCATCAGCCATCTCCCTCGGTGTCGGTCGCCGGGGTCCGGGGCGGTGATCGCTTGCTTCGAGGATACGCGGTTACCCGTCCGCCCGTGCCGAGGGGAGGCGCAGATCACGCGTCGCGGTGGTGCGCGCGATCTCGGTGGCAACCTCGGTGAGCGGCCGTCGCGTTGACCGGGCGCGGCTGCGGATCTGCTCGAAGGCAGTCGCCACGTCCACACCGGCCCGTTCGGCGATGATCCCCTTGGCCTGCTCGATGACCACGCGGCTGTCCAGGGCGGTCTGCAGTTGCTCGGCGATCACCTCCTGCTCGCGCAAGTGACGGCGGCCGAGGATCGCGATCATCGCGACGCTCGTCATCACCCGGGCGACCTGCAGCTGCTCCGGGGTGAGTGTCCTGGCCTCGGCGAAGAACAGGTTCAGCGCGCCGATCGTCCTCCCCCGAAGCCGCAGCGGGAGCGCGTAGGCCGCGAGTATGCCTTCGCTCAGGGCGGCCGGAGTGAAGCGCGGCCAGCTCTCGCGGCAGGCGGTGAGGTCCGGTGCGCTCACGACTTCTCCGGTGGCGATCGCCTCCGGGCAGGGCCCGTCGGCATTTTGCACCTCGAGGAGGTCTAAGTGGCGTGCCTCCTCGCTGGAGGACGCGAGCACGCGCAGGGCGCCCGACTGGTCGACCGCGAGGAAGCCGACGGCCGCCGCCGAGCACAGGCTGCTGCACGCCGAGACCAAGCGGTCGAGGAGTTCGGCGATGTCGAAGTCCTCCACGAGCGACTCGACCATATAGGCGAGGCTGGTGCAGAACTGCTCACCCGTGTTCGCGTCCACCGCCCGCATCCTCTCCGGCCCTTTCCATCGTCGCGCGTCCGCACCGGGCTGTCACCGCAGCGCCGACGTGAGGCCGGTCCCAGTGCTGATAGATGGTCCCGGGGCTGATGGATACTGCACACGTGCCCTGGCCGATGTGGATGGGTCGATTCCACCGCACCCGAAACCGGCTCGCGCTGCACCTGGCCGGCCGCGCCGGATCGCTCGTGGATCTTGAGCACGTCGGGCGGCGCTCCGGAGTGACGCGACACACTCCCGTGCGGGCCTTTCGGCGCGACTCGACGGTCGCAATCGGAGCGAACTTCGGCGGCACGTCCGACTGGGTTCGCAACATCCTGGCCGCGGACGAGTGCTGGCTGACGATGCGCGGCACCCGGATACACCTCGTGGGGCCACGGCTGGTGGGGCTGGAGGAGGCGGCCTGGGCCTTCCCATGGTGGTTCCGCACGATCTTGCGACGCCTGGTGCGCACGGAGCAGTGCCTGGTGCTCTCCGTCGCCTAGCAAGAACTCCGCCGGGCGACAACGGCTTAGGGCAGGGACCGATAGCGTTGGGTCCATGACTCAGGTGTTGCTCATCCATTCCGCGCTCGGCCTGCGGCCGGCCGTCCTCGACCTTGCCGAGCGGCTGCGCGCGTCCGGCCACGCCGTCCTGGCCCCGGACCTCTACGAGGGCAAGACCTTCGACGGCAGCGAGGAAGGATACGCGGCAGCGATCGCCTTCTCGACGGAGAACGACGCAGCGATCGAGGAACGGGCCGATGCGGCATACGAGCAACTGAGCGGGCCGCGGGTCGTGATGGGATTCTCGCGCGGAGCCAGCACCGCGCAGCGCTGGGTTCAAGAAGGCCGTCCCGAGGCCGTCGGCGCGCTGCTGATCGCCGGCGGCGGTCACTGGGAGGGCTTCACCCCGGCCACCTGGCCGGCCGGCGTGCCGGTGGCCTTCCACCACGCCATCGATGATCCGTATGGCGATTTGCCGGAGATCGCCCAGCTCGTCGCCATCGTGACGCGCGCCGGCTCCGACGTCAGCGACTACGTCTATCCGGGCAGGGGACACCTGTTCTTCGACAAGGAGCTGACCGACGAATACGACGCCGCCAACACCGAGTTGTTGCTCACCCGGCTGCAGGGCTTCTTGACCCGCTTCCCCTGATCACCTCGGTCGAGGTTCACCCCTTGTCGGCGCCGGCATTGGCGCCGCGAGTGAAGAAGCGCTGGAAGACGACGAACACGGCGGCGGTCGGGAGGGTCATGATCAGTGCGGCGGCCATCTTGACCGGGAACTGCGTGCCCGAGCCGAGGCCCCCGCTGGTGAAGCCGGCGACCCCGCGGGTGAGCGTATAAAGGTCCTCTCGGTTGCTCGCGATAATGAAGTGCCCCAACTCATTCCAGGATCCTTGGAAGGACAGGATCGTCAATGTGACGAGCGCGGGCTTGGCCATCGGCAGCACCACCGACCACAACGTGCGAATCGGCCCGGCGCCGTCGATCCGGGCGGCCTCCTCTACCGACCGAGGGATGGACTCGAAGAACTGTTTCATGATGAACACGCCGGCGGCGTCGCACATGAGCGGGACGACCAAGGCGGCCGGTGAGTTATAGATCCCGTAGTACTTGAGCGCGAGGAACTTCGGCAGCAGCAGCACGACGCCGGGCACGGACATGACCGCCAAGAGGGCCGAGAACAGCGCGCGCCGCCCGCGAAACTCCAATCGGGCCAAGGCGTATCCCGCCAGCGAGCAGAAGACGACCCGGGCCGCGGTGACGGTCACGGCAACCCAAAGGGAGTTGACGAACCAGCGGGGAAAGCGGGTGTCGGCCAGGGTCGCGAATGCCGCCGTCGTGACCGGGTGCGGGACCAATCCCACCGGATTGTTGGCGGCATCCGACTGCGTCTTGACCGAGGTCACCAGCTGAACGACGAAGGGAATGACGTACAGCAGCGCGAGCAGGACGAGCACCGCATAGCCGGCGGCTCTGCTGAGCCGGTTTCGTCCGGTCATACCGGATCCCGGTCGCGCAGGACGCGCCGCTGCAGTAGGGTCAGGCCAAAGATCAGCACAAAGAGCAGGAACGCCATGGCAGCGCCCTGGCCCCACTTCTGCTGCCCGAAGGCGGCGTCGTAGGACAGATAGGCCGGGGTCAACGTCGTCTTGCCGGGCTTGCCCTGGCTCATGACATACATCTGGTCGAAAACCTGCCAGGTGCCGATGGTCCCCAACGTCACGACGAGCAGGATCGTCGGGCGCAGGTGGGGGATCGTGACATGCCGGAAGCGTTGGCGGGCGGTAGCGCCGTCAACCAGCGCCGCCTCGTCCAGCTCGGTCGGCAGATCCTGCAGGGCCGCGATGAAGATGAGCATGAAGGTCCCGGCCGTGGTCCAGATGACCTGCAGCATGATCGCGCTGAGCGCGACGCTCGGCCCGGCGATCCATTCCCACATCGACAGATTGACGACCGACGTGTTCGTCAACGCCGCAGGCGGATGCGCGCTGTCCCACAGGCCGAGTCCGTCGCCGGCCAAGTGAATCAAGCCGCGTGGGTCGGCGAACCAGTTGGGGCCGTGGATGCCGAGCCAGGCGAGCACCGCGTTGACGGCGCCGGAGCCGGCGAAGAGGAAGAGGAAAACGAGCGAGATGGCCACCGAGGAGACCACCGAGGGGAAGTAGAACGCCGCCCGGAAGATGCTGCGGCCCTTAAGCCACCGCTGGTTGACGAGGACGGCGAGCAGCAGGGCCAGCGCCGTCTGCAGCGGGACCACGCCGAGCACATAGAAGCAGGTGTTGCGCAACGACGTCATGAAGTCCCGCCGCGCCAGACCCGGTGTCGTGAGCAGGTCCGCGTAGTTCCGGGCGCCCACGAAGTCGGTGGCCCCACCGAACGGCGTGCCTCGCCCGGTCCAGTTGCTGACCGAGACCCACAGCGCCATCCCGATCGGGACCAGCAAGAAGAGCCCGAGGATGACGATCATTGGCGTCACGAACAGCCAGCCGGCGACGGGTTGCCGTAGGGGATCGCCGGATCTGCTGCGCGCCATGCCGTTTCCCCTCGGGCCGATCAGCCGCCCAAGGCGGCCGCGGCGTTGGCGTCGAAGGCCTTCATCGCGCCGGGCAGGTCGACGGTGGCCATCGACTCCAAGCGACTGTTCAGCTCGGCGACGACCTCCCCGAGGCCGGGAACGGTGATCGGGCCATGGCCGTACTGGCCACCGGCAACGAAGGCGGCGTCCTCGGGATGCCGGCTCGCGTATTCTGCGGCCGCGTCGGTTCGCGAGGGCATGACCCCGAAGGCGTCGGCGAACGCCAGCTGCTGCTGCGGTGTCGTCAACGCCGCGATGAGGTCCTTGGCGAGATCCTTATGGGCTGAGTCGGCGGCCAACCCCCAGCACTGGGTGAACATCAACGTCCCCTTGCCGGCCGGACCCGCGGGCATCTCGACCACCCGATAGTCGATGCCCGGGTAATCGTTCCGGAGCGCACCGGTGATCCAATTGCCCTCGATCGTCATCGCCGCCTGCTTCTTGCCGAAGGCTTCGCCGCCCCACCCGGCGCCAAGGTCATTGGACATCGCGAAGCTGCCGGCGACGACATTGTCCTGGACGTATTTCAGCGCGCCGACGACCAAGGGATCGGCGGCCGTGCCGGCGCTCCCGTCGGCGTTGACCCACCAGCCGCCGTTCTCGACGACGAAGGCACCGAGCCGGTCGATACCGACCCCGATGCCGAGTCCGACGACGCCGCCGGAGGTGAGCTTGGTGGCCACCGCGGACAGCTCATCCCACGTCCGCGGAATGTCCGCATCGGTCAGTCCGGCCGCTTTCCACATCGCCGTGTTGATGATCAGCGCAAGCGTGGAGAAGTCCTTGGGCACGCAGTACTGCTTGCCCGCGTAGGTGAAGGTCCGGCGCAGCGATTCGAAGTAGGCGTCGTTCCCAGGGAAGTCATCGGCATACGGCTCAAGCGAGCCCTGCTTGGCAAAGGTGGCGAACTTGGCGGCGTCCATGTAGATGATGTCCGCCGGGTTGCCGCCGGCAAACCCCTGGGCGAGCTCCTGGTCCATATTGGCGGCGGCGGTGACCTCGACGGTGTTGCCGGTCTTGCTGCCCCAGGCGCTGGTGGCCGCCTTGACCGCCGCGGTTTCGGCGGCACCGGAGGATGCGATCAGCAGGCGCAAGGCAACGCCGCGGGGGAGGGATCCGGAGGCGGGCGCCGAGGTGGACGAAGTGGCCTCGAAGCTCTCGCCGCTGCAGGCACCGAGGCTCGTGAAGCTCACGGCGATCACGGCCAGCGCGGCGAGCCGGCGAGGGGAGCGAGTCATCGGCATACCTCCTGGGATCGGCCGGGGTCTGCTCGTGGTCACGTCCGGCGGGTCGTGCTGGAGCGCGCGAGCAGCGCGGGGCGAAAGAGGGTTCCCTGCTCGGGGGCGGGGCCACCCTCGAGGCGGGTGTGGACCAGGCCGAGCAGGAAGTCGGCGATCTCGCTCAACGGTTGGGCGACGGTGGTCAGGCCGAGCATGTGCGCCATACCGGAGTCGTCGAAGCCGGCGATGCCGATGTCGGGTCCGGGGCGCCAACCGCGCTCTCGGACGGCCCGCTCGACCCCGATGGCGAGCAAGTCGGAGGCACAGGCGATCGCCCCGCCGCGCCCGACCTGATCGAGCAGCCCGTATGCCGCGGTGGTCGCCTGCGAGAGGTCCTGCTCGCAACTCGCGTGGGCACCGGGGGTCCGGCCGGCCGCTGCGAGCGTCTCGACCCAGCCGCGGCGGCGGTCGTCGCCGACGGCCGAGCCGTCCGGCCAGCCCAGGAAGCCGATCGACTCATAGCCGGCCGTCAGCAGGTGCGCGGTGACGCCCGCCAGGCCCGCGGCGCCGTCGACATCGGCCCAGGAGGTGATGTCGGGGCGGCCCCAGAGCCGTCCGAACGCGGCATACGGGACCCGGACGGAGTCGAGATAGTCGGGGCGCGGGTCGCCGGGGTGGGTGTCGGCAAGAATGAACGCATCGACAAGTTGGGAGCGGACCATGTCGGCATACCCGTCGACGAGCGACCCGGCGCCCAGGCTGCTGAAGGTGACGATGTGACAGGAGTGGCCGATGGCCATCTCGCCCAAGGCCACCGTGAACGGATAGATGACCTCGTTGCGGGCCTTGGCACCATGCGAGATCAACTCGAAGCCCACCGCGCCGGTGCGTTGCGAGCGCAGCGATTGGGCGGCGTTGGAGGGCCGGTAGCCGAGTTCGTCGATGACCGCGTGAACCCGCTCCAGCGTCGGAGCCCGCAGTCGCTCCGGGTGAATCAGGGCGTTGGAGACGGTCTGGCGCGAGACCCCCGCGGCGGCGGCGACCTCACGAATCGTGACCCGGTCGGCTGTCATACCGCTTCCACCCATCGACCTGACGACATTGACGTGACAGTCCATCATGCACCAGGTTGAGAGGTGTGGTCTGACCGTTCAAACGCGTCGAGGCAGGTTTGAACGGTCAGAGTGCGTCCACGGTGAAGGATGGGACGATGCCATGTCAAATTCGAGCCGACCGTGCGCGAGATCGGACGTGAGGTGGCCGTGACCTCCGGCCACGCCGCGACGCCGCGCGGCTGCGTGGCAGCCGCGACAAGCAGCGCCGGTGACCACGTCGGAGCAGGTGTGGATACGAGCGATTTCCGGCGCATCTTTGAACCGGATGTGCGGTGCCTCGTGGATTGGCCCCGCCTGGAGGAACACTGCCACGTCTCCTTGGAATTGATCACCGCACCGGAAGAACTCGGCGCGTTGAGCACGGTCTGGTATGTACGCGACGACGACCGGCTCGGTGGCTGGCAGGATCAACACGCGGTGCGCGTCACGGTGAATGACGCGGCGCGCAGGACGGACTTCCCGTCCCGAGAAAGTGCCGGCTATGTCGAGAGAATTCAGCGCGGGATCTTGGCCGGTGACCATCCGCGCGTGTGGGTAACGCCGGCATTTCGAACGCAGACGGGTGAAACGATCATCCTGGACGGGAACCACCGGGCCGTGGCCCTATTGATGTCCGGCGCGCCGATAGCGCTCTTTGTCGCGGTCGCTCAGGGCCTCGATGATGCGCGTGTCTTCCCCGACCTGCTGCACGAGCGAGCGGATCGGCTGACCGCCACCGAGTGGGGGAGCGAGGTTCGAGTGCTCCGGCGACACTTCGGGCTCGCCGATTCGGGCAGTCCAGGAGCGGGCGGTCGGCACGTGGGGGCGCACGAGACCGGTTGAGGGGGCGGGTCTGGCCCGCGGGAGCGAGGGGGGTCTGGCCCGAGGGAGCGAGAGGGCGTATCCTCGAATCTGTGTTCGAAAGTAGGCCGAGCGCCGGGCCGCCGGGCTGGCCGGGCGCGGTCCCGCCGCCGCAGGTCCCGGGATGGGAAGTGCCAGCCGTCTCCTGGCTGCTCGACCACTGCCCGGCAGACTATCGCTCCTATGCCGGCTGGCGGCGCCACCCCGTGGCCCTGGCCTGGTTGACCGCCCGCCATGTCGACGCCCAACTGGTGGCGATGCGCCAGGCCTATCGGGAGGCCCGTGTGGAGATGGCCGACTACGTCCCACCCGAGGGCATCGCCGAGCTGATGAGCGGTTTGGAGCACGAGGGGGTGCGGCTCGTGGCGGCCGCGCGTGGGGCGCGCCTGATCCATGAGGCTCTCCAGGGCAAGACCTTCGTGCCAAAGCTGTGAGACCCAAAGCTGTGACGACATGGTGAGAGGTCGCCGGTGGCGCCGTGGCGTGGGCCGTGGAGGACGCCCGGGGAATTAGACTGGTGTGATGCCCAGCGGTGACCCGGACCGAGCCGACGCCGCCTGTCAGGATGCGAAGGGACCGGGCGCCACGTGAATGTCTTGGACCGAATCGGTGGCCCGGCGGACCTGAAGGCGCTCCCGGCCGAGCAGTTGCCGGCGCTCGCGCAGGAGATCCGGGACTTCCTCGTGCAGGCGGTCTCGCGCACCGGTGGGCACCTCGGTCCCAACCTGGGTGTCGTCGAGCTGACGATCGCGCTGCACCGCATCTTCGACTCACCGCGCGACGCGCTCGTCTTCGACACCGGGCACCAGTCCTACGTGCACAAGGTGCTGACCGGGCGCCGCGACTTCTCCGCCCTGCGGGCGCGCGGCGGCCTGTCCGGCTATCCGAGCCGCGCCGAATCCGAGCACGACATCGTCGAGAACTCCCATGCCTCGACCTCTCTGTCCTGGGCCCACGGAATCGCCAAGGGGCGGGCGATTGCCGGGCGCGGCAGCGGCCATACCGTTGCGGTGATCGGTGATGGCGCGCTGACCGGCGGCATGGCGTGGGAAGCGTTGAACAATATCGCCGCCGACAAGCACCTGCCGCTGGTCATCGTCGTCAACGACAACGAGCGCTCCTACGCCCCGACGATCGGCGGCCTCGCCGACCACCTGGCCGTGCTGCGGACGACCCAGGGCTACGAACAATTCCTCGACTGGGGCAAGACGACGCTGCGCCGCGCTCCGGTCGTCGGCGGCGCGGTCGAGCGGGCGCTGCACGGGGTCAAGAAGGGCATCAAGGACATGGTGGCGCCCCAGGGTCTCTTCGAAGACCTGGGCCTGAAGTATGTCGGCCCCATCGATGGCCACGACGAGGCCGCGTTGGAGGCGGCGCTGCGCCGGGCCAAGTCCTTCGGCGGGCCGGTGCTGGTGCACGCGCTGACCCAAAAGGGCCGCGGCTACGAGCCGGCGCGCCAGAACGAGGCCGACCAGTTCCACGCCGTCGGGGTGATCAACCCCGAGACCGGGCTGCCGTTCGAGGTCGCCGGCCGCACCTGGACCGAGGAGTTCGCCGACGAGATGGTCGCCGTCGGCGCCGATCGCCCCGATGTCGTCGCGGTGAGCGCCGCGATGACGATTCCGGTCGGGCTGGGCGCGTTTGCCGCTGCCTATCCCGAGCGGATCATCGACGTCGGCATCGCCGAGCAACACGCCGTGACGATGGCCGCCGGCCTCGCGTATGCCGGGCTGCACCCCGTCGTCGCGGTCTATGCCACCTTCCTCAACCGGGCCTTCGACCAACTCCTCATGGACGCCGCGCTGCACCGGGCCGGGATCACGCTCGTCCTGGACCGGGCCGGCATCACCGGCCCCGACGGCGCCTCCCACCACGGGATGTGGGACCTGTCGATCTGCGGCATCATCCCGGGCTTGCGTCTGAACGCGCCGCGCGACGGCCAGTCGGTGCGCCGAGCCTTGCGCGAGGCGCTCGACGTGGGGGATGCACCGACGGTCATCCGCTTCCCCAAGGGCAACGTCGGCGCCCCGATCGAAGCGATCGCGACAATCGGCGCGATCGACGTCGTGGCCGACACGACCGAGGGGCAGGCCCCGCACCTGCTGATCGTCGGTGTCGGGGCGATGGTCGCGACGGCGATCACCGTGGCCGAGAAGCTCGCCGCCGACGGCGTGCGTTCCCAAGTGATCGACCCGCGGTGGGTGGCACCCGTGCCAGAGGGTCTGGTCGACCTCGCTCGCGCGGCCGAGCGGGTCGCGGTCATCGAGGACAATGTCGAGACGGGGGGAGTGGGCGATCGGGTGGCGCTCGCCCTGCGCCGGGCCGGCGTGCCGACTCCCGTGCAGACCTTCGGGATTCCACGCCGCTTCCTCGACCACGCGGCGCGCGGGCAGGTGCTCGACGCGGTCGGCCTGACCCCCGAATCGATCGCCGCAGCGCTATCCGGTTGAGCTGCAGGCAGGAGGAGCAGTCGCGATGTGGTACTGGTTCTTCAAGTTCGTCGCCCTCGGGCCGATCGCCCGCTGGTATCTCCGGCTGCGCTGGATCGGCCGGGAGAACCTGCCCCGGCGCGGACCCTTCGTCGTGGCATCGAACCATCTGACCTATCTCGACCCGGTCGGGATCAGCGTTGGCGTCCCCCACAAGGTCATCTATGTCGCCAAGCAGAAGTACTTCGGGGGCACCGGTTTCGCCGGCCGGGCACTGAGCTGGTTCTTGACGGCGATCGGCCAGGTGCCGATCGACACCCGCAGCAAGGACACCGCCGACCCGGCGATGGACACCGCGCGCCGCATCCTGGCCGACGGCGGAGTCGTCGCGATCTTCCCCGAGGGCACCCGCTCGCCCGACGGCAAGCTCTATCGCGGACGCACGGGCGCTGCCCGGCTCACCTTGCCGACCCGCGTCCCGCTGATCCCGGCCGGCGTGATCGGGACCCGCGAGGTGCGGTTGCCGCTCCAAAGCAACCCTCGCCGCGGCCGGGTCACGGTCAGCTATGGCCGGCCGCTCGACCTCAGCCCGTGGTATGGCCGCGAGGACGACCCGCAGGCATGGCGCGAGGTCACCGACCTACTGATGACCCAGATCGCGGCCCTGAGTGGCCAGGAGCGTGACGATCGTTATCCGACGGCCACCGAGCTGGCGGGACGCACCGAGACCTGGCTCTCCCACGACGATCCCGGCGGATCTCAGCCGGCTCCCTGAGGGGCGTGGCTGCCGGCGAGGTGTCCCGGCAGCCGGTCGAGACAATCGATCCACCCCTGCTCGGCACCGCCGCCCTCGACATGCTCGGTCGAGGTATGCCGCACGGTCACCTCGGTGCCCTCCGCGACCGGCGTGAACGTGACGACCACCTCGTCGATGACGCTGCCGTCGCCGCTGCCGCCCTCCCAGATCCAGGTCATTGCCAGCCGGCGCCCGGGCTCGACCGCGGTGAACTCGCCGCGGGCGCCCTGGCCCAGCTGCGCGCTGTGGATGTGGAACCGGCCGCCAACCCGCACCTCCAGCTCGTATGCCGTGTCGGCGAACTGCGGCCACCACCACTGCGCGAGCTGCTCCGGCTCGGTCCAGGCGGCGAAGGCGGCCGCCCGTGAGGCCGGGACGGTGCGGGAGATCGTGATCGTGCTCGTTGGTGCTCCGGTGTTCATGGTGCTCCTTTGGTCAGGCGGGACGGTGTGGGCTGCCAGGCGTCAGCCAGGGCGGGACATCGGCGGGGGAGTTCGTGTCCTCGCTGCCTCGTCGGCGGCAGGGCTCAGATAGGCGACCAGCCGGTCCAGACGGGTCGACCAGACCAGCCGGGTGGACGTCGCCCACTCCTGCAGCGGCTCCAGGCTGCCGGGGACCAACTCGACGGTGACCGTCCGGCCGCGCTTGGCGCGGTGGACGAGCTGGGCGTCGAGCAGCACCTCCAGGTGCTTGGTCACCCCGGCCAGTGAGACCCCGAGCAGGTCGGCGAGCTGCGACATCGTCGCCGGACCCTCGGCCAGCCGCTCCAGGATTGTCCGCCGCGGGGCGGAGGCGATCGCCACGGCGATGGCGTCGAGACGATCCGATTCACGCACGACCACAGCCTACGGCATACTTCACTAATTGGTAAAGTATCCGGCCTGTGGCGGCTCGTCTGCGGGTCAGATGTCGCGGAAGGTCTCCACCCGGGCGCCGAGCTTGTTCAGGCGCTCGGCCAGATCCTCATACCCGCGGTGAATCACATAGACATTGCGCAGCACCGAGGTGCCCGGGGCGGCGAGCATGGCGAGCAGGATGACCACACCGGGCCGCAGGGCCGGCGGGCAGACGACCTCGGCGGCTCGCCACTTCGGGGTGGGGCCGTTGATCAGCACCCGGTGGGGATCGAGCAGCTGCACCTGGGCGCCGACCTTGGTCAGCTCGGTGAGATAAATCGCACGATTCTCATAGACCCAGTCGTGGATCATCGTGCGGCCATCGGCCTTGGCGGCGATCAGCGCAAAGAACGGCAGGTTGTCGATATTGAGGCCGGGGAAGGGCATCGGGTGGATCTTGTCCACCGGCGCCCGGAGCGGGCCGGGGATCGTCGTCAGGTCGACCAGCCGGGTGTGCCCGTTCGCCGAGGCGTATTCGGGGGTGATGTCGTATTTCATCCCCATCGTCTCCAGCGTCGCCAACTCGATCTCGAGGAACTCGATCGGCACCCGGTTGATCGTGATCGAGGAGTCGGTGACGACCGCGGCGGCGAGCAGGCTCATCGCCTCGATCGGGTCCTCGGAGGGCTGGTAGTCGACGTCGACGTTGATCTGCGAAACGCCGTGGATCGTCAGCGTGGTCGTCCCGATGCCCTCGATCCGCACCCCGAGCTTCTGCAGGAAAAAGCAGAGGTCTTGGACCATGTAGTTCGATGAGGCATTGCGCACCACGGTGACACCCGGGTGCAGCGCCGCGGCCATCAGGACATTCTCGGTGACCGTGTCGCCGCGCTCGGTCAAGATGATCGGCCGGTCCGGGCCGACGCCCGCGGTGACCCTCGCCTCATAGAAACCGTGCGTCGCCATCACGTTAAGACCGAAGTGGCGCAACGCGATCAGGTGCGGCTCGATGGTGCGAGTGCCGAGGTCGCAGCCGCCGGCATACGGCAGCAGGAACTCGGGAATCTGGTGCAGCAACGGGCCGAGGAACATGATGACCGTGCGGGTGCGCCGGGCGGCGTCGACGTCGATCGCGTCCAGGTCGAGCTGCGCCGGCGGCACGATCTCCAGGTCGCTGGTCCCCGGCAGCCAGCGGGTCTTGACGCCGATCGAGCCGAGGACCTCGATGATCCGGTTGACCTCCTCGATGCGGGCCAGGCTGCGCAAGGTCGTGCGGCCCTTGTTGAGCAGCGCGGCGCAGAGCAGCGCCACCGCGGCGTTCTTGGAGGTCTTGACGTCGATCGAGCCGGACAGCTGGGCGCCGCCGACGACCCGTAGGTGCTGCGGCTGGCTCGGGCCGAGCGAGACGAACTCGCGATCGAGCGCCTCGCCGATCCGGGCGAGCATCTCCAGGCTCAAGTTCTGCCCGCCCTGCTCGATGCGCGCGACCGCGCTCTGGCTGGTGGCGAGCGCGGTCGCGAGATCGGTTTGGGTCATGCCCTTGTGACGCCGGGCATCCCGGATGAGGTTGCCGATTCGCGCGCGATAATCGTCAGACACAAGCGACCAGCATACCTCATATGTGAGATATCGCGGCTCCGGGCGCGGTGATCACTCCGGGACGCTGGCGGCTCCTGCGGGCAGCAACCGGCGGCCGAGGACCTTCTCGGAGATGCCTTCGCGATCGAGCAGGGGGCAGATGCCGCCATTCCAGAACTGGAAGCCGGCACCGGTGATCATCGCCAGGTCGATGTCCATCGGCGCCTGCGCGACCCCGTC
Organism: Nostocoides sp.; assembly: GCF_037045025.1. Taxonomy (GTDB): domain Bacteria; phylum Actinomycetota; class Actinomycetes; order Actinomycetales; family Dermatophilaceae; genus Nostocoides_A. The sequence continues at coordinate 220,067 of NZ_JBAOHM010000007.1, forward strand.
CTTGAGCATCAGCTCGACCTCCTCGGCGATCGCGCTTAGCACCCGCTCGCGGGCCTGTTCGACGGTCAGCTCGACCGGGTTTTCCGGAGTGATTTGCACCGCCGGGTCGTATGCCGCCTTGCCCGCCGCGACGAGCGCCTGCATCGTCGGGGAGACATAGAACCGGTCCCCGAAGGCGCGGTGGAGGGTCTCGGAGTTGTGCAGCGCGATCGCCGGCCCGACCAGCCCGAGCAGGACATAGGGCGGCATCGGCGCCATCCCGGCGACGGCCTTGTCGGCGACCGCGGACGGGGTGCCCTCATCGACGATCTGGCTGTAGGCGCCCATGAACCGCCCGAGCAACCGGTTGACGATGAAGCTGGCGGTGTCCTTGCACAGGATCGTCGTCTTGCGCAGCGCCTTGCCGACGGCGAATGCCGTTGCGAGAGCGGCGTCGTCGGTCTTCTCGCCGGGAATGATCTCCAACAGGGGCATCACGGCGACCGGGTTGAAGAAGTGGAAGCCGACCACCCGCTCGGGGTGCTGCAGGTCGGCGGCCATCTCGGTGATCGACAGCGAGGAGGTGTTGGAGGCGAGCACGCACTCGGGCGAGACGACCGCCTCGACCTCGGCGAAGACCTGCTTCTTGACCGAGATCTCCTCAAAGACCGCCTCGATGACGAACTCGGCGTCGGCGAAGCCGTCCTTGCTCGTCGCGCCGGTGACCAGCGCGGTGATCTTGTTCACGATGTCGTCGTTCAGGCGCCCCTTCTTCTTCTGCTCGGCGAGCTGGGTGGCGACATAGGCCAGACCCTTGTCGACCCGCTCCTGATCGAGGTCGGTCATCACGACCGGGACCTCCATCAGCCGGGCAAAGAGCAGTGCCAGCTGGGCGGCCATCAACCCGGCGCCGACGATCCCGATCTTGGTGACCGGCCGGGCGAGCGCCTTGTCCGGGGCGCCGGCGGGCCGCTTGGCGCGCTTTTGCACCAGGTCGAAGGAGTAGAGCCCGGCGCGCAGTTGGTCGCCCATGAGTAGGTCGGCGAGCGCCTCGTCCTCGGCGGCGAAGGCGGCTTCCCGCTCGGCCGTGCGGGCGGCGGTGACCAGCTCGAGCGCGCGGTAGGGCGCGGGCGAGGCGCCGCCGGTCTTGACGTCGACCAAGCCCTTGGCCATGCCGACCGCGCCGGTCCACGCCTTGTCGTCCGCGGTGTCGACCGGGGCCCGCTCGACGGTGACCGCGCCGGAGACCACACCGGCGGCCCAGGCGATCGAGTGCTCGAGGAAGTCGGCCGGCGCGAACATCGCGTCGGCCAGGCCGAGCTTGACCGCCTGCGGCCCCTTGAGCATCTTGTTGGTGTTCATCGGGTTCTCGATGATCACCGTCAGCGCCTTGGCGACGCCGACCAGGCGGGGCAGCAGATAGCAGCCGCCCCAGCCGGGCACCAGGCCGAGGAAGGTCTCGGGCAGCGCCACCGCCGGCACGCCGGCCGAGATCGTGCGATAGTCGCAGGCGAGCGCGATCTCGACGCCGCCGCCCATGGCGGCACCGTTGACGAACGCGAAGGTCGGCACCGGCAGGTCCATGATCGCCGCGTATGCCGCATGGCCGGCCCGCGCGATCTCCAGCGCCTGCTCGCGCGAGCGGACGAAGGGGACGCCGCTCAGGTCGGCTCCGACGGCGAAGATGAACGGCTTACCGGTGATCGCGACGGCCTGGATCTCGCCCGCCTCGCTGCGCGCCCGCAGGGCGTCGACGGCCGCGTGGATCCCGGCGATCGAGGCCGGCCCGAAGGTGTTGGGCTTGGTGTGGTCGAAGCCGTTGTCCAGGGTGATCAGCGCGAGCACGCCGGCGCCGTCGGGCATCGTGACATCCTGCACGATCGCCTTGGTCACGACCTCGGCATCGAATGCCGGTGCGGCAGTGGTGGTTTCGGTCGCGGTTGGTTCAGTGACAGTCGTGTCGGTCATGGCTTAGGCCACCTTCCCGTAGTCGGCGTGGTGGGGATTCTCGAAGATCACGGCGCCGCCCATGCCGATGCCGATGCACATCGCGGTCATGCCATAACGCACCTCGGGGTGCTCCTCGAACTGGCGGGCGAGCTGGATCATCAGCCGCACGCCGCTGGAAGCGAGCGGGTGGCCGGTGGCGATGGCACCGCCATACCGGTTGACCCGGGGGTCGTCGTCGGGGATCCCGAAGTGGTCGAGGAAGGCGATGACCTGCACGGCGAAGGCCTCGTTAAGCTCGAACAGGCCGATGTCGTCGATGCTCAGGCCGGCCTTGGCGAGCGCCTTCTCGCCGGCGGGCACGGGGCCGATGCCCATGACTTCGGGCTCGACGCCGACGAACGCGAAGTCGACCAGGCGCATCTTGATCGGCAGCCCGAGGTCGGTGGCGGTGTCCTCGGCGGCGAGGATGCACGCGGTGGCGCCGTCGTTGAGGCCGGCCGCGTTGCCCGCGGTGACCCGGCCGTGGGGGCGGAAGGGGGTCTTGAGCGTCGCCAGGTCGGCGACCGTCGTCCCCGGGCGGGGCGGCTCGTCGGCGGTGGCCAGGCCATAGCCGCGTTCCTTGTTGCGGGTGGCCATCGCCACCAGGTCGGGCTGGATCTGCCGCTTCTCGTATGCCGCGGCGAGCTTGTCCTGGGAGGCGACGGCATAGGCGTCGCAGCGCTCCTTGGTCAGCTGCGGGTAGCGGTCGTGCAGGTTCTCGGCGGTCTTGCCCATGATCAGCGCCGAGGGGTCGACGAGCTTCTCGGCGACGATCCGCGGGTTGGGGTCGACGCCTTCACCCATCGGGTGGCGACCCATGTGCTCGACGCCGCCGGCGATCGCGATGTCGATGGCGCCGAAGCTGATCGCCCCGGCGGCGCTCGTGACCGCGGTCATCGCGCCGGCGCACATCCGGTCGATCGAATAGCCCGGGGTGGTCTTGGGCAGCCCGGACAGCAGCGCGGCGATCCGGCCCAGCGTCAGGCCCTGGTCGCCGATCTGGGTGGTCGCGGCGATCGCGACCTCCTCGACCCGCTCCGGCGGCAATTGCGGGTTGCGGCGCAACAACTCTCGGATGCACCGGACGACCAGATCATCGGCCCGGGTCTCGGCATAGATCCCCTTCGGCCCGGCCTTCCCAAAGGGTGTCCGGACGCCGTCGACGAAGACGACTTCGCGCGGGCTGCGCGGCATACCTGCCTCCTTGGGCGTGAGTGAGGGGCGGCGCTCGCCGCCTCAGCCACTGTAACTAAGCGCTCGCTTAGTGGAGGGGGCTTGGCCGGGTGAGGCCGCTCACGCGGTCGTGGTGCGGTCCCAATAGTGCTGCAGCAGGGGGATGACGATCTCGCGCTGCCAGGGCCGCACGTCGGCGGCCGTGAGCGCCGCGTCGAAGGCCTCGGTCTCGGGGGCACCGTCGGGCGGCGACCAGATCACCCGGCGCAGCGGGTCGGGCGAGATGACGTTCTCGACGGGGACACTGTGCTCGCCGGAGAAGCGCGCGAGCGCCTCGCGGACCGCGGTCAGGCGGCGCGCGGCCACCGGGTTCTTCTCCACCCAGGCACGCGGCGGTGGCGGGCCATCGTTGGGCAAGGTGGCCGGCGGCAGGGCAGCGGCCGGCAGCGCGGCGGCGCGGGCGAGCGCGGCCAGCCACTCGCGCCGGTAACGCCCGATCACCCGGCTGCCCGGCGGCAGCGTGTGCGGGTCGTTCTGGGCGTGCTGGGCGATCTCGACCAGCACGCTGTCGGGTGTGAGCCGACCCGGCGCGATGTCGCGAGCGGCTGCCATCCGCTCCCGCTCCAGCCACAGCTCGCGGACATAGGCCAGGCCGCGAGCGCCGCGCACCCGGTGCATGCCGGAAGTACGCCGCCACGGATCGACGCGCGGCGTGGCGCTCCAGTCGAGCAGAGCGCTGAACTCCTGCCGGGCCCACTCCGACTTGCCGGCGCGGGCCAAGTCGACCCCCATGAGGTTGCGGATCTCGCCGAGCACCTCGACATCGAGCGCCGCATAGCGCAACCACGACGACGGCAGCGGGCGCATCGACCAGTCGACCGCCGAGTGCTCCTTGGCCAGGCCCAGCCCGAGATAGTGCTCGACGACGGCGGCCAGGCCGACCCGCGGCAGGCCGAGCAGCCGGCCGGCCAGCTCGGTGTCGAACAGTTGGCGCGGGCGCAGCCCCACCTCGGCGAGGCAGGCGAGGTCTTGGGTGGCGGCGTGCAGGATCCACTCGGCGCCGCCGATCGCCGCGTCGATCGGGCTCAGGTCCGGGACGGCGACCGGATCGAACAGCCACGTGCCGGCCCCGTCGCGACGCACCTGGACGAGATAGGCGCGCTGGCCGTAGCGGTAGCCGGAGGCTCGCTCGGCGTCGATGGCGACCGGCCCGCTGCCCGCGGCGATCGCCGTGGCGGCCGCGTCGACTCCGCTCTCGGACGTGACGACATCAGGCACGCCGTCGGCCGGCTGGTCTAGGGGCAGCACCTCGGGGGCGGGCGTTTCGGTCATCGGGGTCAGTGACGTCTCCCGGGCAGGGCGACCACGCCGTCGGGCAGCGGCGGCAGGCCGGCAATCGTGCATAACAGATCGGTCCAGGCCAGCAGGTGCGGGCCGGGGTCGGGCGTGGTCGGCGTCCACGAGGCGCGCACCTCCAGCTCGACCGCGCGGGGCCGGTCGGCCAGGCCGCCGAAGCTCTCCGACACCACGGTCGTCACCGTGCCGGCCTCGGCGCCGAAGCCGGCGTCGTGGGCCTGGAGGGACTCGATCAGCCACGACCACCCGACCTCGCTGAGGAAGGGATCGGTGCCCATCTCCGGCTCAAGTTCGGCGCGCGCGAAGGTCACGACCCGCCACGCCCCGTCCCAGGGCTCGGGGCAGGCCGGATCGTGCAGCAACACGAACCTGCCGGAGGCGAGGTCGTCCTCCTCGTCGGTGCCGAAGACCTCGGCGGTGAGGGCAACGGCATACGGAGCGATGCGGGCCGGCGGGGGCACCTCGGTCAGGTGCACCTCGGGGCGCGTGCGGGCCGCGCGCAGGGCGGCGAGCGCCTCGGCAAAGACGGCCGGCGCGGCTGTCGGGATCGTGCGGCTCGCCACACATGGCAGGTTAGGCCGTATACCGCCCCGGCGCGCGGCATTGCGCGTTTGTGCGGTCGTCGTGTCGGGCGGGCCGGGACGGGTCGGTAGGCTCCCGCGGGTGATCGCCCTCCTTGCGCTGGCGTCCTCGGCGGTGTGGGGGACCTCGGATTTCGCTGCCGGCCTGATCGCCAAGCGCCGCCCCGCGGCGGCGGTCGTCGGGTGGTCGCAGGCGGTCAGCCTGGTGGTGATGAGCGTGCTCGTCGCCTGGCCCGGGCGCGCGTGGCCCGGTGGTGGCTGGCCGGTGTGGGCGGTCGTTGCCGGGTTCTCCGGGGGCAGCGCGCTGGTGTGTTTTTATGGCGCGTTGAGCACCGGCACGATGGGCGTGGTGGCGCCGATCGCCTCGCTCGGTGTCGTGGTCCCGGTCCTCCTCGGAGTGCTGGGCGGCGAGCAGCCGGGTCTGGTGACCTGGGCGGGGATGATCGTCGCCGTGCTCGGCGTGCTGCTGGCGTCGGGACCTGAGCTCGACGGCTCGGTCGGGTTGCGTCCGGTGGTGCTCGCCTGCTGCGCCGGAGCGGGCTTCGGGGTCACGCTCTATTCCCTGGACCGGGGCGCCCGCAGCTCGGTCCTGCACACGCTGTGGGGCATGCGGGCGACGTCGGTCACCTGCTTCGTGCTGGCCGCGCTGCTGTTGCGGCGCCTTGGCGGGATGCAGCGCAGCGACCTCCCGGCGCTGGCGTTCGTCGGCGTCGCGGACCTGTGCGCGAACGCGCTCTTTGCGGTGGCCTCCTCGCGCGGCTATGTGAGCGTCGCCAGCGTCCTCGGCTCGCTCTATCCCGTGGTCACCGCCGGCTGGGCGTATGCCGTCCTCCACGAGCGCCTGCGCGGCGTCCAGAACGCCGGGATTGCGCTCACGATGGCCGGGGTGGCGTTGATCGCCGGCGGCTCCGCATGAGGCAGGGGCCGGACGCATGGCGATCGCCGGTGCCCGGCGTCGAAAGGACGTTTTTCGGCACGGTTTTTTGCGAAAACCGTGCCGACCGGCTCCTCTCGATAAGGCGGCAGGGCGATGATCGCCGGTAGCCGTAGCATCGGCGGGTGAGTTCAGCCGCTGCCGATCCAGTCACCACCGCCGAAGCAGCCGCCGCCAGCTCGCCCCGCCTGGCCGACGCGCCGCTGCTGCGGGCCGCGCGGGGGGAGGCGGTGCGGCATACGCCGGTGTGGTTTATGCGCCAGGCGGGGCGGTCGCTGCCCGAATATCGCCGGGTGCGCGCGGGCGTCGCGATGCTGGACAGCTGCCGCCGGCCCGACCTGGTCACCGAGATCACCCTGCAGCCGGTGCGAAGGCACGGGGTGGACGCGGCGATCTTCTTCTCCGACATCGTGGTTCCGGTCGCGGCGGTCGGCTTCGGGATCGACATCGTCCCGGGCGTCGGGCCGGTGGCCGTCGACCCGGTCCGCACGCTCGCCGACCTCGACCGGCTGCCCGAGCTGACCCCCGAACACATCGAGGACATCGCCGTCTCGGTCCGGCAGATCGTCGCCGAGCTGGGGCCGACGCCGCTGATCGGCTTCGCGGGGGCGCCGTTCACCCTGGCCAGCTATCTGATCGAGGGCGGGCCGAGCAAGAACCACGTTCGCACCAAGGCGCTGATGCACGGCGACCCGCTGCTGTGGGATGCCCTGTGCGCCCGCCTGGCGCAGATCTCGGCGGCCTTCTTGCGGGTGCAGGTTGGGGCCGGGGCGTCGGCGGTCCAGCTGTTCGACTCGTGGGCAGGGGCGTTGTCGCGGGCAGACTACGAGCGGGCGGTGCAGCCGCACTCGGCGGCCGTGCTCGCCGCGGTCGGCGACCTCGGCGTGCCGCGCATCCACTTCGGCGTCGGCACCGGCGAGTTGCTCGCCAGCATGGGCGCCGCCGGGGCCGACGTCGTCGGCGTGGACTATCGGGTCGGCATACCGGATGCGCTGGCGCGCCTCGATGGCCGGTATGCCGTGCAAGGCAACCTCGATCCCGCCCTGCTGTTTGCGCCCTGGGAGGCGTTGGAACGCGGAACTCGCCGCATCCTCGCCGAGGCCGCTCACGCGCCTGGGCACATCTTCAACCTCGGCCACGGTGTGCTGCCCGAGACCGACCCGGACGTCCTGACCCGACTTGTCGATCTCGTCCATAGGGTCTCGGCGAACGCCTCACCCGGCTAGCGTGGCGCCCGGCTAGAGTGGTACAGTCCGGCCGTACCAGTGAGGGGGACATATGTCCATCACCGCCAGCGAGGCCCGCCGGCAGCTTTTCCCGTTGATCGAGAAGGTCAACGACGACCGCGTCGCGGTCGAGATCACATCGCGGCGCGGGAATGCCGTCCTTATCTCTGCGGATGAGTTCGCCGCCCTTGAGGAGACGGCCTACTTACTGCGGGTGCCGGCCAACGCCAAGCGCCTGCTCGAAAGCCTGCACCAGGCCAGGACGGGTCATCGGCACGAACACGAACTTGCCGAGTGAGGCTCGTCTTCACGCCACACGGATGGGATGACTACAAGCACTGGCTTCATGCGGATCGACAGATCCTCAGGCGCATCAACCGGCTTATCGATGACGCCCTCCGTGATCCGGCTGCCGGAATCGGGAAGCCAGAGCCGCTCAAGCACCTGCTCGCGGGCGCGTGGTCGCGACGGATCACCGATGAGCACCGGTTGGTCTATCTGGTCGATGGTGAAGACCTGGTCATCATGCAGGCGAGGTTCCACTACAAGTGATCCCCTGAGGTTGTCGGCGGGTCCCCAGATCGGGTCTCGCTCACCGGGCTATTCGCGCCGGAGCAGCTGCGGGGTCAGCCCGCGACCGAGACCGAGGACGCTGATTCCCGCAACGATTGCCGCGCCGACGAGCGAGGCGAGCAGCATCGCCACGACGGCCCCGGTGGGCCGTTGGCTGCTCCGGTCGTAGCCGAGATAGGCGCTCAGCGCGAGGTAACCCAGGGCGATCGCCGCGAGCTGCCCGACGACCAGGGGGACGAGCACCTGCAGGGCCTGACTGAGTCGCAGGATGCGCCCCGGGACACCGAGCGCGCGTTGCGCCGCCACCTGGCGCCGGCGTTCGACCGCATGGTCGATCGCGGTGAGCAGCACCGACGTCAGGCCGATGCCGAGGACGATCGCCGCGAGCGTCCACAGGAGCACGGCATACCCGTTGACGACGTCATAGTCCTCCATGGGCTGGAGGTTGATGCCGAGCCCCATCCGCTGGGTGGTTGCCGTCAGCCGGTCGCGGACCGCAAAGCCGGGCCCCGACAAGATCTCGTATGCCGTGGGCTCGCCGGCGAGGGAGGCCAGCCCGGGGTAGTCGGGCGGGACGATCGCCGCCGGATGCGTGTCGTCGGGGAAGATCTCCTGGGTCGCCGCGATGTCGACGTCCCAGACAGCGCCCTTGATCGCCAGGGTTGCCGCCGCTTGCTGGGTGTTTCCCAGGTCCCTCGTGATCTCGAAGTTGCCGGATGCCGGACGGGGAGCCGCTTGGCCGTCCGGGTTCGATAGCAGCGCCGCAATGCCATCTCGGCAATCGGGCACCACGACCCGCAAGGCCAGCTGGGCACAGGATCCGACGAAAACTTCGCCGCAGATGTCTATCCCGTCGTCTTTGCAGGCTATCCAGATCGAGTAGTCGGGGTGCACGTCGAGGACCCCGTCGACGTCTCGGATCGCGGCGGCCTGCTCGGGGGTGGGCGTGGGACCCCCGACTTCCCACGGATTGTCCCCGAGATGGTGGTGCTGGGGTCCGTGCTCGATCGCATGCGCGGGCCGGCGGTATTGGCCCACCGACTCGAAGGCGGTGAGCACGCCGAGCGCACCGGTGACCAGGAAGCTCGAGACGGCCAGGCCGGCGATGACTCGGGCGGTGGCCGTCGGCGTGGTCTGCAGGGTGCGGGCGGCGAGCTGGATCGCGGGCGAGGGGCTCCACCGGGCGCCGAGGTCGGCCACGGCGCGGCCCGTGGGCGGGACCGCGATCGGAACGGACAAGCCGGTGATCGCGATCCCCGCGAGGAGGGCTTTTGCAACGCCGGCCGCGCCCACGGCGGAGGTGTCGCTCACCTGGTAGTGGATCACCCAGGTCAGGACGCCGGCCCCGACGGCGAGTGGAAGCAGCCGCCACAGGGACGGTCGTCTCGGGGCACCCCTGCGCACCCCGAGCGACCGTCCGGCGAGAGCCCCGGGTCGGCGCCAGCGACACGATCATCGACAGCACCGCAACCGCCGCGACGACGGTGAGGGTCGGCGTGAGGCTCGCGTGGATGTCCCGCTGGATCCAGTTGCGGGCGAGCGCAATCCGGGAGACGAGCGGAGCGAGAACGACGCCCAGTCCGGCGCCGACTAGGGAGCCGGCCAGGGCGAGCAGGCCATTCTCCAGCGCAGCGATGGTGCGGGTGCGACCGGGCGTGACGCCGATCAACCGCAGGGCGGCCAGGCGCCGGTCCCGGGCCGACGCGCTCAGCCGGCCGATGCTCAGCAACAGGACGGCGATCGGGACACACAGGAAGACGACGACGACCTGGACAAGGCGCCGATGGCTGGGATCGAGCGTGCCGGCGCTTGCGGCTCGCGGGATCGCCACTGCGAGAACGAGAATCAGTGCGCCAATGGCGTTGCCGAGCACGACCGCCACGCCGCGGCGGAGCCCGCCGGCCCGGGCGAGCAGGACGGCGAACTGCAGCGACCTCATGCCACGACCCGGTCGGAGCCGACGACCTGCCCGTCACGCAGGACCACTTCGCGAGCGGCATACGAGGCAATCCGATGGGAGTGGGTGACGACGAGGACGGCGCTGCCCTGCTCGGTGGCCGCACCCACGAGGGCGTCCATGACGACCTCGCCGGAGAGGGTGTCCAACGATCCGGTCGGCTCATCCGCGAGGACAACCGCGGGAGTATGCGCGAGTGCCCGGGCCACGGCGGCGCGCTGGTGTTGTCCGCCGGAGACTTCCATCGCCCGGCGGTCGGCGACCGCGTCGATGTCGAGTCGCCGCAACAGGTCGCGGGCGCGGTGACGCACGGTCGACCTCGGCGCGCCGGCGAGCCACAGCGGGAGTTCGACATTCTCCCGCAACGTCAGCTCGGGGACGAGATCGCCGTTCTGGAAGACGAACCCGATCCTGCGCAGGCGCCGGTCGCTTCGGGCGCGCTCGCTCTGGGTGTCCAAGCGGGTTCCTTCGAGAAACACCTCGCCCGAGTCGGGACGAATCAGCCCGGCGAGGCAGTGCAGCAGGGTGGACTTGCCCGAGCCGCTCGGCCCGAGCAGCGCGACCACCTCACCAGCCTCGATCGCGATGTCGACGCCGCCGAGCACGAGCGTCGGGCCGAATGCGAGCGTCAACCCCTTGCCCTCGGCGGCGGTGGTCACTGATCGGCCTCCCCCGCGGCCGTTGGGTTCTGGGGCCCGCTCGCGGTGTCCTCGGGCGCAATCACGGTGTCCTTGGGCGCATTCACGGTGTTCTGGGAAGCAATTTCCGGGTTCTCGGCCAACCGCCTGCCGGCCAGTTCCACCCACGCCAGGTCGGCCTCGAGGTGGGCGAGTTCCAGGTCACGGGCGAGTCGGTCGACGACATCGCCGCTGCCGCGGGCTCCGGTGAGTTCGCGCATCCGGGCGAGGTAGACCGCGCGGTGGGAGTCGAGGACCTGGGCGGCCGAGCGTCCCGAGATCAGCGCGAGCACGACGCGAGTGAACAACTGCCCCGGGCGGCCACCCGGGAGCTCGGGCGTGGCGAGCCACTCCTCCAAGGCGGTGACCCCCTCCGCCGTGATCGCATAGAGCTTGCGGTCGGGCGCCCCTGCTTGTTCCACCCCGACCCCTCGGGCGAGCCCGTCGCGTTCGAGCCGGACGAGCGTCGAGTACACCTGTCCGTACTTCAGCTCCTGCCCACGGCCGAGAACATCGTCGTAGCGGTGTTTCAGCGCGAAGCCGTGCGCCTCGGGCGTGCTGTCCAGCAGGGCAAGAAGGGCCATCGGCACGGTCATGGAGCCTGATTATACACTCAGTGTATTCACTCAGGGGGTTCCGGAAGTCGAGCGCGCCGCGTCGCCAGAGGCGGTCGTCGAGTCGCTGCGCCCGAAGCGATGTTGTGGTGGCTTGTGGCCACGGCTTCCCCAAACCACCACAAGATCGCGCTCGTCGGGGCCTCCGCTCGGTCCCGAGATCCGTGACTACCGGGCGCCGGCGGGTTCCTTGGGCGCCGGGGCTGGGTCGGGTTGCGGCTCACCCGGGTGGTTGGGTGGGGCCGGGCTCGCGCCGGACGGGCCGCTGGGGCCTCCCGGGCCCCCTGAACCTCCCGCGTTTCCCGGGCCTCCCGGGCCTCCGGGGAAGCCGTGCGGACCGGACGGTCCGGAGGGGCCGGGCGGGGGATAGTAGGCCGTGGCGACCGGACGCTTGGGCCGGCGGGCGCGGACGCGTCGCCACAGCCAGATCAGCGGGATGCCGACCAGCGCGGCGAACAGCACGAACGGCAAGAGCGCCCCGACGATCGCCATCAACGCGACGAGCGAGGCCACGAACGCCTTCCACCCGGCCTTCAGGCCACCGACGAAACCCTCCGCTGGCGTCGCGCCGTCGTCGATCAGGTCGGGCTCGGTCGCCAAGTTGATGGTGATCGGCGAGCGGGCCGTCTGGCGGTCCAAGCTGGCCAGCCGGGCCTCGACCGCCTCCAGGTCGGCTTGCCGCTGCGAGAGTTCCTGCTCCAGGCGCATCAACTGGTCGATGTCGTTGGTCTGGTCGATCAAATCCTGCACCCGGGCGACCGACTTGTTCATCGAGCCCACGCGCGCCTGGACATCGACATATTCCGCGGTGACATTTTCGGTGTCGGAGCGACGGTCGAGAACCTTGCCGACGTTCTGCAATTCGTCGAGCGTCGCATCGAGCTTCCCGACTGGCACCGAAATCACGAGCACGGCATACGTGCTCGGGTTGACGCCCTCCTTGGGTTCGGTGGCAGCGTCACGATAGCTGCCGATATTCTCCGAAATAATCACGCCGTCGGCTGCCACGTTCACGGCCCGCACCTTGGCGGTCGCCTCACCGATGTCCTTGACCTGCAGAGACAAGGTGGCATTGCGAACGAGCTTCTGAGCGGCAACCTCGGTCGTTGTCTCACCGGCCTTTGCCCCGGAGGCGCCACCACTTCCCTGACTCGCCGCGGAGCCGCTGTCGGCGGCGCCGCCCTCGGCAGCCGGGGCCACGCCACCTTGAGTCTGCGCCGACGTCGAGTCACCGCTGCCGCTGCACCCGGCGAGCAGGGCGGCGACCGCAACCCAACCGGCGACGAGAACCAGCAGGCGCCGCCAACGCGGCGGTGCCGGCGCTGAACACACGGGCCCTGAAGACGAGGGGTGAGGTGATCGCATCGGCGGGATCCTTTCGCGCAAGTGTCGATGGCGCTGGGTGTCGATGGCGCTGCGACGCACCCTGCCTGCAAACCGTTCCCCAGGGGCGATCTAAGTTGGAGATATGCACCGGATCGTTATCGTCGGCGGCGGCATGGCCGGGCTGACCGCCGCCGTCGACCTCCTCGCCAGCTCCGCCGGCACCGACTTGGACGTCACCGTGCTCGAGGCGACCGATCGCCCGGGCGGCAAGCTGCGCCAAGAGACCATCGCCGGGCACCTCGCCGACGTCGGCGCCGAGGCGATGCTCGGGCTGCGCCCAGAGGCCCGCGACCTGATCGAGCAGATCGGCGCCGTCGACCAGATCGTCACCCCGGCCACGATGGCCGCTTCCATCTATTCGTATGGCGCCCTGCACCCCATGCCGCCCCGCTCGCTCATGGGCATCCCCAACTCCCCGGACGACGCCCGCGGCATCCTGAGTCCCGAGGACCTCGCCCGGCTCGCCGCGCCCGTCCAGCAGCCGCCAATCGACGGCGACGCCTCGGTCGGGGATTATGTCGCCGCCACCCTCGGCGACGCCGTCGTTGACCGGCTCGTCGACCCGCTGCTCGGCGGGGTGTATGCCGGATCCGCCCGCGACCTGTCCCTCGCCGCGACGCTGCCGATGCTCTATCCCCGCGCGCTCGCCGGGGAGCCACTGCTCGGCGCCGGCGCCGGCGCCGCGCCGGCCCGACCGGCCAGCCGCACCGCGGGAAGCCCTGCGCCGCCGCCGGCGTTCATCGGCCTGCGCGGCGGCGTCGGCCGCTTCCCCGACCTGCTCCAAGAGGCGATCGAGCAGCGCGGCGGGACCGTCCGCACCGGCGTGACCGTCCGCGAGCTGCGCCGCACCGACCGCGGAACCTGGTCGCTGACAACCGGATCCACCACCGACCCCGCGACCGTAGAGGCGGACGCGGTCATCCTCGCCACTCCGGTCGCCCCCACCCGCCGCCTGATCGCCGACCTTGCCCCCGCCGCCGCGGAGCAGCTCGCCGGGATCGAGAGCGCGTCGATGGTTGTGGCGACCTTCGCCTTCCCGGCCGCAGACATGCCGCCGCTCGATGGCTCCGGCTTCCTCGTCCCGCCAGTCGAGGGCCGCTTCGTCAAGGCGAGCACGTTCAGCTCCAGCAAGTGGGGGTGGCTGCCGCAGCTGGCCCCCGAGGTCGTCTATGTCCGCGCCTCCTTCGGCCGCCACGGCGAGGAAGCCGCCCTGCAGCGTCCCGACGACGAGCTGCTCCACGCAGCGCTCGCCGACCTCACCGGCATCCTCGATCTTGCGCTGCCCGATCCCATCGACACCCACATCCAGCGCTGGGGCGGCGGCCTGCCCCAGTATGCCGTCGGCCATCTTGACCGGATCGCCTTGGTGCGCAAGGCGATCAGCGAGGTGGAGCGGCTGGAGGTGGCCGGAGCGGCATACGACGGAGTTGGCATCCCCGCCGTGATCGGCTCGGGGCGGCGGGCGGCTGGTGTCATCCGCGCGCAGCTCGGCTTGCCAGACTAGGGGCATGAGCGAACGCCCGACCGAACGCCCGACCCCGAGCAAACCGAGCCCCGCGCGGATGCGCGAGATCAACGACACCATCCGGTATGCGATGTGGTCGGTCTTCGCCGTCGAGACCCGCCTCGGCGACGCCGACCGGGCCGCCCTCGCCGGCGAGGTCGAGGACCTGGTCGGCAAGCTCGCCGCCGACGGGGTCGTCGTGCGCGGGGTCTACGACCTCGGCGGGATGAGGGCCGATGCGGACCTGATGATCTGGTGGCACGCCGAGCGGATCGAGGCGCTGCAAGCGGCATACCGCGCGCTGTTGAAGACCCAGCTCGGCGCTCACCTGAAACCGGTGTGGTCCAATGCCGCGCTGCACCGGCCGGCGGAGTTCAACAAGAGCCACATTCCGGCGTTCCTCGCCGACGAGGAGGCCCGCGACTTCGTCTGCGTCTATCCGTTCGTGAGGTCCTATGACTGGTATGTCATCGACGACGACGAGCGGCGCGACATGCTGCGCGAGCACGGCCAGATGGCCCGCGACTACCCCGACGTGCGGGCCAACACGATCGCCGCGTTCGCGCTCGGCGACTACGAGTGGATTCTCGCGTTCGAGGCCGACGAGCTGCACCGCATCGTCGACCTGATGCGCGAGCTGCGCGCCTCCCGCGCCCGGCTGCACGTGCGCGAGGAGATCCCGTTCTTCACCGGCCCGCGTATGCCGATCGCCGACCTGGTCGTCGGGCTGCCCTGACGTGTCGGCACCCGGGCTGGTCCTGCGCTTCCCGCTCGACGGGCCCTGCCTGGTGCAGAACAGCCCGGCCAACCGGGTGCCCAGTCACGGCAGCGACGCCTTCGGCAGCTCGCACGCCATCGACCTGGTGCCGCTCGGGGCTCACGGCCGATCGGCGCCGAGCAGCTGGCGGCGCTGGCTGAGCAGCGAGCAGCCGGAGATCTTCGCGGGCTTCGGTATGCCGGTGCTCGCCCCGCTCGCCGGATCGGTCGCGGCCGTCCACGACGGCGAAGCCGACCACGAGGCGCGTCGCTCGGTGCTGACGACGATCCCGTATCTGCTCACCCAGGCCGGGCGGGCGCGCGGTGGCGCGGGTGCGCTGGCCGGCAACCACGTGGTCATCGCGGCCGGTCCCACTGGTCGGTATGTGCTGCTCGCCCACCTCCAGCGCGAGAGTGCGGTGGTGGCCGTGGGTCAGCGGGTCGAGGCCGGCGAGGTGATCGGCGCGTGCGGGAACTCGGGGAATAGCACCGAGCCGCACGTGCACCTGCAGGTCAGCGACTCCCTCGACTGGGCGAGCGCCCGAGGCGTGCCGTTCGCATTCGAAGGCCCCTGCGGGCCGTGGCTGCCCCGCAACGGCGAGATCGCCGAGCCCACCTGAGCAGGTGTCCTGTCGCCTGCGCGGCTACTCGGCCGGCTTGAGCGTCAGGCTGATCGAGTTGATGCAGTAGCGCTGGTCGGTGGGGGTGGGATAGCCCTCGCCCTCGAAGACGTGCCCGAGGTGGCTCCCGCAGTTCGCGCAGCGCACCTCGACGCGGGGGCGTCCGAACAGCGAGCGGTCCTCGATGTATTCGACGCTGTCCCCGGCGAGCGGCGTGAAGAAGGACGGCCAGCCGCAATGACTTTCGAACTTGGTCTCGGAGGTGAACAGCTCGGCCCCGCAGGCTCGGCAGGCGTAGACACCGGTCGTCTTGGTGTCGGTGTATTCGCCGGTGAACGGTCGTTCGGTCCCGGCCTGACGCAGCACGTGGAACTCCTGCGGGGTCAGCTCGGCGCGCCACTCGTCGTCGGTCTTGGAGACGGCATAGCGGCTCGGCTCGGTGCTTGCGGTCATCAGCGCTCCTGCCACGAAGGGGACATGACCGACTCATTATCAGGGACGAATTTCCGCTCGTGCGATGGGGAAACGCGGTGGGAATGCAGTGCGAGAATGCGCGCATGACGGAGCGGTCGGTCGCGCGCAAGGCGGTGACGGGTGTCGCCGTCGCGTCCGCGGGTGCGGCGATGGGCACCGGCGCGGCCTCACTCGCCGGCGCCGCCTACTTCGCCCGGCGGGTGTTGACCCCTGACCGGCGCCGCCCCGACGACACGAATGTTGTTGACGTGACGGCCGATTATCTCGACCTCGAACTCACTCCCGAAACCGTCGTCCCGGGCCGGTATGGACTGTGGATCGACGGGGGCCGTGGGCATCTGCGACTCGGCGAGATCCTCGCCGTCGACGAGCGGCGCGGCGTGGTGCGGCGGGTGGTGGAGGGCGTCGACGTGGGGGAGCCCGTGCCCGGGCCGGCCCGGTGGAATGGCTACTACTACGGCACGGCTCCGGATCGAAGCCTCGGCGTTCCCCTGGACCACGTGGCGATCGACAGCCAGGTCGGGCCGATCCCCGGGTGGGAGATCCCCGGAGCGGACCCGAGCCGCTGGGCGATCCTCGTGCACGGCCGGGGCGCGACCCGGCACGAGTGCTTGCGGGGGGTGGCCGCGGCGCGGGAGCTGCGGCATACCTGCTTGATCCCGGCCTATCGCAACGACGAGGACGCGCCGGCCGGGCCCGACGGCCGCTACAACCTCGGCCTGTCGGAGTGGCGCGACATCGACGCCGCGATGACGTATGCCGTGGGCAAGGGCGCGACGTCGATCGTCCTGTTCGGGTGGTCGATGGGTGGGGCGATCGTCCTGCAGACCCTCGACCGGTCGGCGTTGGCGCACCTGGTCACCGGCGTCGTGCTCGACGGGCCGGTCGTCGACTGGGTCGACGTGCTGCGTCACCATGCCCGCCAAAACCGCGTGCCGCCGCCGATCCACCGGCTGAGCAGCACGATCATGGGCCGGCAGTGGTCGCGCCGGCTGGTGGGTGTGCACGAGGCCGTCGACGTCGCCCGCACCGACTGGGTCACCCGCGCCGCCGAGCTGCGGCACCGAATCCTGTTGGTGCACAGCCGCGATGACGAGTTCGTGCCCTGTGGTCCGTCGCAGGAGCTGGCCCGGTTGCGGCCCGATCTGGTCACCTGGGTGCCCTGGGATACCGCCCGGCATTGCAAGGAATGGAATACCGACTGGCGGCGGTGGGAGCACGTTGTGCGCGACTTCCTGGGCGGGCTGGAGCAGGGTGGGCGCGGGTCGGGCGAGCCGAGGAACCTCTGCTGATATGTAGGGCCCGTTTGTCAAGTGGCAGGGTGAAGCGGGGTCCTCTCTGGCCGGAGGGGACCCCGCTTCGTCGTTCATCGGAAAGTGGTGGCCGGGAGACAGCGTGTCAATCGACGCGCGGTCAGTCTGATATACGCGGGTTGGTTACCGCAGGGCCCTGGTTTCGGCTGGAGAGTCTCGGCTGGTCTAGGGTCGAGCGTCGCCCCGGCAAGGCTCCGGGGTTACTCATAGCAGGTTCGCTGGTTCTCTCCTCGCGCTGCTGCCCGGACACCAGGGGTGTTCCGTGAACGAGGCGTGGTGTGCGGTTAGGTGTCCATGGTGGCCAAAGACCAGCACCAGCCGGCCAGTTCGCGGGCGATGGCGGTGTTGGCGACGGTGTGCCGTTTCTTGTGTGCGGTCATCCGCTGCCAGGACCGGTGCAGCCGCCGGTTGCCGGCGTCACCGCGTTCAGCGGCCACGGCCGGTGCCAGCGCCCACCGTTGCTGCATGGTTTTCCCGGGGGTGTAGGCCTTCTTGTGGTGCCAGGCGGCCTCGATCAGCAGCCGCCGGGCGTGGCTGTTGCCGGTCTTGGTGATCCCTCCTTGGACCCGGCTGGCGCCGGAGGACGACTCGGACGGCACCAGCCCGAGGTAGGAGCCGATCGAGGACCCGGTCAACCGGTGCCAGTCCCCGATCTCCACCGCTAACGCGAACCCCGTCAGTGTCGAGATCCCCCGCAGGCACCCCAACCGTCGGGTGATCGCGGTGTACTCGCTGTCCGCGGCCAACGCCAGGATCTGCTCATCGAGCCGGTCGCGGCGGGCCAGGAGCTGGGTGACCGCGGTGTAGCCATCATCGAACGCGGCCCGTGTCCCCACGCCGTCAGCCCCCAGCTCGTGCGTGCCGATCCGGCGCAGCCACCGGTCATGGCCACCGGTCCAGGCCTTGCCCTGCAGGTAGACATAGCCGTGCCGCAGCAACAACTTCGACAGCTGGTGGCGGGCGCTCATCAACGCCGCCCGGACATCCTCGCGGGCCCGGACCAGATCCCGGGCCGATTCCTGCGCCGGCGTCGGGATGGTCACCGCGACGATGTCGTCATTGCGGGCCAACCGCGCCAACAACATCGCATCCCGCCGGTCGGTCTTAACCCGCTCCCCGCTCGGACGCAACAACTTCGACGGAGCCGCCACCTGCGTGCGGTGACCAGCGGCTAGCAACCCCCGCGCCAGGCCATACCCGGTCGGGCCCGCCTCATAGGTCACCAGCACCGGACCATGCTGCCGCGTCAGATCCGTGACGAACCCGACCACATCCACGGTCCGCGGCCAGACCACCCGCTCGATCACCTCACCGGTCCTCGTGTCGATCGCGGCCGCCCGCACCGACCGGGCGTGGACATCCAACCCAAGACTTGTACGCTCGGTAAACACCGGAGCCTCCTATCCATCGGCCACCAGCCAGCCCTTCTGGCCAGGTGATCCCCGAGTTGTGGCATACGCGAGGCTCCGGCCACAACCCCCACAAGATCATCCACTCACCGGACCCGGGCCAAACCTGCCAACGCGCCAGAGGAGTCAACGTGGAGCACGCGCAGCGCAGCGAGCATGAACGACGTTGACACCGACAAGCGATGGCAGACAATCACCCGCGCCGGCGAATGGAACCTTGCCGAGACCGAACACCCGGAACACTCGCCAACCCCCATAGGGTCTAGCAGCAGTTCCTCGACCTCCCAATAGGTTGCAAGGTATTGGCAGGCTTGGAACTTCTGCTAGCAGAAGTTCCTTCGGGCGGAGGAGTTCGGGCGGAGGAGTTCGGGCGGAGGAGTTCGGGCGGAGGAATTCGGGCGGAGGAGTGCGGCGGGGACGTGCGGGCCGGGGGCGGCTCAGCGCTGGATGTCCCAGAGGCCGAGCAGCGTCCCGTCGATATCGAGCAGGTGGCGGCGGCTCAGCGTGACGTCGAGCGCGCCGCCGTCGACGATCCGCGGTCCCGGCCCGCCGACCAGGCTCGGCACCCAGGACAGCGCGACTTGCCCGACCAGTCCTTCGGCGAGCAGCGCGGCGTGCAGGCTGGGGCCACCCTCGCACAGGATGCGCGCCCACCCGCGAGCGGCCATCCGGGCCACGAGTTCGGCCAGGTCGACACGGTCGCGGCCGATGCGCCATACCTGCTCCTCTCCCAGTGCCTCGACAGCGCGAGCCAGCGGGGCGGCGGCGATCGACTCGGGCACGACGAGGATCGCCCCGCCGCCTTGCTCGGGCTGGGCCCAGGCGCTTGGAAGCTGGCCGTGATTGCTCGCCGCGACGATCGGCGGCGCGCCGGGGCCGGCCGGGCGATAGCCCTCGGCATCCGCGGTGCGCGCGCCCACGAGGACGACCTGGCACAGCCGCCGGTTCAGGTCATAGACGAGCTTGTCGGCGGCATTGTTGATCGAGCCGGACAGGCCGTTACTGCCCGTCGCGCCGCCGTCGATCGTGGCGACGAAGTTGGTCCGAACCGTCACGCCCGCTGGGAATTCATAGAGTCGCGCCAGTTCTGCCAGCTCCACCGGGGCATCGAGGACGGCAAGCTTGCGGATGTGCACCGGGCCAGTCTGCAGCAATTGTCCGTTACTCCTGACATGATGCGGGGATGGCGAAGGACAAAACGAGCGACAAGGGCAAGTCCAAGGGCAAGAAGGCCAAGAAGCTGAGCAAGGAAGACCAGGTCAAGCTGGCCGCCGCCAGGGCCATCGTCGAGGAAAAGCGCGCCGAGATGGCCAAGGCGCCCAAGAAGGCCAGCCCCGGCGACTTCGCCAAGGCGCTGCGCGCCGGGCCCGGGTTCGTCCTCGCCGACATCGACACCTCGAGCACGCCCGGCTTCTCCGGCGATCGGGCGCTCGGCGAGTCGCTCATGCCCGATCTGGCCGCCGCCGTCAGCGACCTGCAGGAGCGGCTGTATGCCGAGTCCAAGGAGGGCGGCAAACGCGCCGTCCTGCTCATCATCCAGGGCATGGACACCTCCGGTAAGGGCGGAATCATGCGGCACGTCGTCGGGGCGGCCGACCCGCAAGGCGTGCAGATCACCTCGTTCAAGAGCCCGACCGCCGAGGAGCGGGCCCACCCCTTCTTGTGGCGGATCCGCAATGCCCTGCCCAAGCCGGGGATCATCGGGGTCTTCGACCGCTCGCATTATGAAGATGTCCTGATCGTGCGGGTCCACAATCTCGTCCCGCGCGCCCAATGGGCCCGGCGCTATGCCCAGATCAACGCCTTCGAAAAGAAGGCCGTCGCCGACCAGATCACGGTCGTCAAGGTCATGCTGCACATCTCCAAGGACGAGCAAAAGGCGCGGCTGGGAGCCCGGCTGGACAACCCGGAGAAATACTGGAAGTACAACCCGGGTGACATCGACGAACGCGCCAAATGGGACGACTACATGGCCGCCTATCAGGTCGCGATCGACAAGTGCTCCACCGACGTGGCGCCGTGGTATGTCGTGCCCGCCGACAAGAAGTGGTATGCCCGCCTGGCCGTGATGAACCTCCTGGTCGCCACCTTGCGTGGGCTCGACCCGCAGTGGCCACCCGCGGACTTCGACGTCGCCGCCGAGCAGGCTCGCCTGAAGGAGAGCTAGCCGGCCGCGTGGGGCATCGAGCGCTCCAGCAACGTCCGCCCGGCGCGCTCGACGATGCCCGGGTCGAGCGTGCCGAGGATCCGGCCCTCCCCGCCGAGGCGGGAGGCGACGAAGGCTTCGGCGACCTCCGCGGGGGCATGCTGCACCAGCAGGCTGGCTTGCAGGGTCAGCGCGAGTTCGGCGACGAGGGAGCGGGCCTGCAGTGGCGCGTCCGCGGCATACGCGAGCGTGGCGAGGGACTCGATCCGGTCGATCCGGGCGTCCAGCTGGCGGTGGGCGCCGCGGGCCATCCCGGCCTCCTTGGCCAAGGCGGCGACGCTGGCGGGCTCGCGGACCGTCGCGCGCAGCACGTCAAGCGCGTTGACATTGCCCGACCCTTCCCAGATCGAGTTCAGCGGCGCCTCGCGATAGAGCCGGGCGAGGCCGTTCTCCTCGACATAGCCCATCCCGCCGAGGCATTCGAGGGCCTCGGCGGCCATGATCGCGGTGCGCTTGCACACCCAGAACTTGCCGATCGCCACGCCGATCCGGGCGAAGTCGCTTTCGCCGGCGTCGACGGCGTGCGCCAGGCGCAGCGCGAGCAGGGTGGCTGCCTCGGACTCCAGCGCCAGATCGGGCAGCACATTGCGCATCAGCGGCTGGTCGGCCAGCCGGGCGCCGAAGGCCTGCCGGTGGCTGGTGTGGTGAGCCGCCCGCAGCAGCGCCTGGCGCATCGTGGCGGCCGAGCCGAGGATGCAGTCCAGCCGGGTCGCGGCGACCATGTCGATGATCGTGCGGACCCCGCGGCCCTCCTCGCCGACCAGCGCCGCCCAGCTACCGTCGAACTCGACCTCGCTGGAGGCGTTGGCCCGGTTGCCGAGCTTGTCCTTCAGCCGCTGGAGGGCGAAGGCATTGCGGGTGCCGTCGGGCAGGACCCGGGGGAGCAGGAAGCAGGTCACGCCGGCCGGGCGCTGGGCCAGGACGAGAAAGGCGTCGCTCATCGGGGCCGAGCAGAACCACTTGTGCCCGGTCAGGCGGTGGCTGGTCTCACCGAGCGGGCCGGCCGGGTCGGGCGTTGCGGTGGTGGTGTTGGCGCGCACATCCGAGCCGCCCTGCTTCTCGGTCATCCCCATGCCGGCGATCGCGCCGTTCTTGTCCTGCAGCGCGATCAGGCGGGGATCGTAGTCGCGGGAGGCGAGTTTCGGGATCCACGTCCCAGCCAGGGCGGGGGCCGCGCGCAGGGCGGGGGCGGCGGCATACGTCATCGAGATGGGGCATAGGTGGGCGGCCTCGACCTGGGACCACAGGTAGAAGCCGGCCGCCCGGCGCACGTGCGCGCCGCTGTCGGCAGGCGCCGTCCACGCCTGCGCGCCGAGCCCATGCCCGACGGCCACGCTGATGAGTTGGTGATAGGCCGGGTGATAGTCGACCTCGTCGATCCGGTTGCCGACGCTGTCGTGCGTGCGCAATTCGGGCGTATGCCGGTCCGCCTGCGCCGCCCACACCGCCGGCTCGGGGCCGGCCGCGCGCTCGGCGAGGGACCGGGCGTCCCCGTGAGCGCCGGGCGACCAGCGCTCCAGCGCCGCGACCAGGGTTGGGTCGCTGGCGAGCAGGTCGTAGCCGCCGAACGGGGGAGGTTGGTTCAGGACGTCGTGCGTGGCCACCGCGCCAGGGTATGCCCGCCCCGCTCGGAAACCCCGACCCCCTGGGCTCAGGGTGGGACCGGCTGAGTAGTGCGACTCAGGCGCGGGTGAGGGCGTGGTCTCATCCTGGACCCATGCGACGTGGCGCGAGTGCGGTGCTGACGCTGGCCACGGCCGGCGCGCTGACCGGGTGCGGCAACTGGAT
Organism: Nostocoides sp.; assembly: GCF_037045025.1. Lineage (GTDB taxonomy): Bacteria > Actinomycetota > Actinomycetes > Actinomycetales > Dermatophilaceae > Nostocoides_A. Next base: position 242,582 of record NZ_JBAOHM010000007.1, read on the forward strand.
CACCACCGACATCGTCGGGGCGATCGCCATGACGGCCGACGCCCAGGGCAACCCGGTGGTGATCGTCGCCCGCTGCGGCGCCCCGATCGACATGGTCGAGGTGTCCCAGCACCCGGATGTCGCCTCGGCCACCGGTGGCCCGGACGCCGACCCGATCGTGCTGCGACTGACCGCGCCCGAGCCGCCCAACGACGTCTTCACGGTCTCGCTGACCGATCCGGGACCGCCGTGGCAGGCCGAGGGGCGGTTCGACCCGGCGGCCCAGGAAATGTTCTGGGTCTCCGGCGCGGTGTCCGACAAGGACATGGCGACGACCGTGACGCAGGTGACGCGGGCGGCATACGAGGGCCTGGATGCCGAGCACGTCGTCATCCGCGAGGGCGAGGTGTGGACCCGTGCGGAGTTCGACGCGCGCGCGTGCAACCGTGAATCCTGGCCCGTCGTGACCGAATCGTGACCCGGTGAGGTGACTCGCGTGGGGGGCCTCGACGTGTCGTCACACGGGGAACATCCGTCACAGTTACGGTGGTCGACGTGGTCGAGAAGAAGCAGGCCGTGAAGCGGGCGCTCGCGCGCGTGCCCGGCGGGCTGCTCCTTGCCCGGCTGGTCGCCGAGACCGTCCGCGTCTGCCTGCGTTATCGCGTCACTGGCCTGGCCTCGGAGGCGGGGTTCTTTGCGCTCTTGTCTTTCCCGCCGCTGGTGCTCGGCCTGTTCGGCGGCGTCGGCTACCTCGGCTCGTGGATGGGCGATGTCACGATCGAGAGCTTCGTGCATCAAATCCAGCTGTATGCGGGCAACTTCCTCACCCAGGACATCATCGACGACCTGTTGTTGCCGACCGTCAACGACGTGCTGAGCAGCGGTCGCGGCGACCTGCTCTCGATCGGGTTCCTGCTCTCGCTGTGGTCCGGCTCGCGCGCGTTGAACGTCTTCGTCGACACCATCTCGATCATGTATGGCCAGTCCGGCGTGCGCGGGATCGTCCGCACCCGCGCGCTCAGCTTCAGCCTCTATATCGCGACGTTGATGGTCGGAGTTGTCGTGATCCCGCTGCTGCTCATCGGCCCCAGCCTGCTCGGCCGGATGCTGCCCGAGCGGCTCGACCCGATCGTCTCGCTCTATTGGCCGGTCGTCACCGTGCTCGTGGTCGCCACCTTGACGACGCTCTATCAGATCGCGACGCCCAAGCGGCGGCCGTGGGTGCGCGACGTGCCGGGCGCGGTGTTGACGCTGCTGTTGTGGGTGATTGCCTCGTATGTGCTGCGTGGCACGATCTCGGCATCGCTCGGCGGCAGCTCGATCTTCGGCCCGTTGTCGACGCCGATCGTGCTGCTGATCTGGCTGTATTTCATCGCCATCTCGGTGCTCATCGGGGCGGCGTTCAATGCCGCCACCGTGCAGGTCCGCCCGAGCGAGCGGGAGGCGGTTCGCCTGCGCGAACGCATCCGCCAACCGCTCACCCCCTTCCCCGAGGGAAGCCACCCGCCGCGATTTGGGGATGCGGTCGTGGATCGGCTAAGGTCACTGAGCGCGCGTCACCGCGACCCGGTGGCGCCGCGCGCGGATGTAGCTCAGTTGGTAGAGCGCAACCTTGCCAAGGTTGAGGTCGCCGGTTCGAGGCCGGTCATCCGCTCGGAGGGTTAGCCGCCCCCACGGTGGAGTGGCCGAGAGGCGAGGCAGCGGCCTGCAAAGCCGCGTACACGGGTTCAAATCCCGTCTCCACCTCGTAATACCCGCAAGTCCCGGGCGATTAGCGCAGTGGTAGCGCGCTTCCTTGACACGGAAGAGGTCACTGGTTCAAACCCAGTATCGCCCACTAGTAAAATCGCAGGTCAGGACATGTTTCCTGACCTGCGGTTTTCGTTTGTGCCAAACCCGTGCCAAATGTTGTTCTTCCGGCCTCCGCTTCAGCGCAGGCGCTGAGCCAGTGTGACCTTGGTCCCACCGCAGCGTCACGGTCGGCCGTGAATGGCGGCAAATGGGAAAGTTCGCTACTTTGGCGTTCAACTACTCGGGCGTAGGTGCCGCCCATTCTTGAACGGAAGTGGTCATGAGGAAACTGCTGGTGGCTTTGCTCTTCTCTACGGCGGTGCTCGCTGGGTGCGGGAGCAACGCGCCGACTAGTACCCCGGCCCAGCCCGCCACGTCAGGTTCAGCTGGAGCGACCGCTGCGGGCGACGCAACAAGTGCTCCTCCGAAGGCCGACGAACTCACAAAGCAGTTTGGATCGACCTTTAAGTGGGACAACGGTATTGAGTACACACTCGGTGCGCCCCAGCCGTTCACCCCATCCGAGTTCGTAACGCAGATGATTCAGAACAAGGATCTAACGGAGTACGTCGTGATGGACGCGACCCTGGTGAACGGCACCAAGGAGCCCATCCCCGCGATGGCTGCCGTCCACGAGACCGGCACCACGGGAGATGTTTCCGCCGAACAGATCTTCGACTCCGCTCAGAACGTGGGCTTGCCTTCCGGCGACGTTATGCCTGGAGCAACGCTGAAATGGAAGATCGCTTGGGCGCGCCTGCCCGGTCAGCCCTTCGTGGTGGCTGTCTCGAATATGTCTGACTTCACGTCGAAGAAGGGCTATTACAAGGAGTAGCCACGCGGCGACGAACGAGGATGTGCTCCCACGGCTTCTCGTTGGGCGGCACAGGTGGCCGTCCGGCGCTGGTCTCGCTCAGGTCGTGCCCGGCCCAGCCGATGAGGCGGGGCACCGCGCCTTGGCGGATCGAGGCCACCTCGTCGGTCCTGCCCTCGGACCGTAGCGCTCGCAGGTAGGACCCCTCCATCGCCTCGGCTCCCACCGCCCCGGCCTTGGTGGTCTCGTCGGAGCACACCGGGCAGAGATTGCCCTGCTGGGCCGATGGGGTGCGTGGTCCGCCGAGGACGTGGGCGTTGAACCGGACCGGTCGCCACACGTGCTCTCGGGCTCTGACTGTCCCGCCGTGGCAGTGGACCTCTGCGGCGCTCACCTCGACCGACCCAACCCCGCACATGGCACAAGCTTGGGGGTCTCCCTCGGGCGGGGCCAGTCGCGGCGGCGGGGACACTCGGGCCACCCGGTCGGCCAACAGTGCCCCGTACCCCTCGCGGAGGGCGGCGCGTTGCTCGGTGGTCAGGTGGCTCCACGGGTGCAGGGCTGACGTGGCGGGGTCGGCGTCGGCTGCCATGACCGGCGCGAACCGGGCTGCCCATCGTGCCGACCCACCGGGGATCGTCAGGTGCCGCATCAAGGCGCTGACCTCCGCCGCGTCGAGCTTGTCCGGGGGCCGGTGACCGAGGGCCGCGAGCCCGTCGAGCGCCAGCCTGAGCCGGTGCTTGGCGTTGCCGTGGCCGTACCGCGCCGCGACCCCCGGCAGGGCCACGAGGGCGGCGTGGGCCACATCGTCCCGGTCCCGGCAGGGCCAGCACTCGCGGAAGGTCACGGTCTCCTCTACCGCCTGCACCTTGGTGACCCCGAGAGCGGGGAGGAACACCACCCTCCCCGTCACGTCCAGCGTTGTCACGGCGCTGTCCTCGGGCACACCTTGTCCACAGGCGAGGCAGGCCAGCGACCCGGCGAACAGGGTTGCCACGAGGGGGACGGTGGGCTTGGTTGGGCTGGTGCTCATCGGCTCGACCTCCCCAGTCCTCGGACCTCACGGCGGCGCTGGTCGCTGATGCGTGGCCCACACACGGCGATGTGCTCCATCCGTGCGACCTCCGGCGCTCCTGCCGGGATCGTCCAGCAGGGCAGCCCCGCCCGTGCCTCGTGCGTGGCGCACGGGACCGAGCAGAACCGGAGCAGAGTCCGCCTGTGCATGGCCGCTGAGGCGAGGTCGTCCAGCTCCATCCGTGGCCGGGGCGGCGGCGGTGTCGGGTGTCAATGGCCATGTGGAGGTCCCCGGTTTTGGCCAGGTGAAAGTCCCCACCCTCTGCGGGTTGTTCAGGGGGTCAGGGGCGGTCCTCCTCGACGTTGGCGGGCTTGGAGCATGCGGTAGGACTGGCCGTTGGTGATGACGGTGGTGGCGTTGTCGGCGTACGACCTCATATGTCGTGGGGGGTACGGCCTGACGTGTCGGTCCTGGCGTGGTGATCATGGCATGGGTTCTGTTCCGGTGACCAGGGTGAGGCGGTCTTTGAGGCGGTAGGAGGGCCCGTTGATGGCGATGACGTCGCAGTGGTGCAGGAGCCTGTCGAGGATGGCGGTGGCCAGGACGTCGTCGCCGAGTACGCCGCCCCATTCGGTGAAGCTCTTGTTGCTGGTGACGATCATGGTTCCGCGTTCGTAGCGGCGGGTGATGAGTTGGAAGAACATGTTGGCTTCGGCGCGGTCTAGGGGCAGGTAGCCGACTTCGTCGACGACCAGGACAGCGGGCCGTAGGAACGCTTGGAGTTGTCGGTTGAACCGGCCGGTGGCTTCGGCGGTGCGCAGGCGGCGGACCAGGTCGTCCAGGGTGGTGAAGTAGATGGAGAACCCGGCTTGGCAGGCGGCGACGGCCAGGGCGACGGCGAGCATGGTTTTGCCGACCCCGGGCGGGCCGAGGAGGGCGACGTTGGACTTGGCGCGGATGAACTCCAGGGTGGCTAGGTCGCGGACTTTGCGACCGTCGAGGTCGGGTTGGAAGGCGAAGTCGAACTCGTCCAGGGTTTTGTGGTGGGGCAGCCCGGACAGTTTCAACGCGTTGCGGAACCGGCGGGATTCGCGCAGCCCGACTTCTTCTTCCAGGAGCAGGTCGACGAACTCCAGGTAGCCCAGCTGGGCGGTCTCGGCGCGTTCGACGAGGGCTGTGATGGTTTCGGTCAGGTGGGTCAACCCGAGTCGGGTGGCGTGGCTGCGGATCCGGTCGGTGGTCAGGGCGTTCACGGGTGTTCTCCTTGGGTGGCGGCGGTGTACGTGCTCAGGGGGCGGGTCGCAACCGGGATGTCGGCGCGGTGCCGGGTCAGCACGTCGGCGATCAACGAGGTGGCCGCCGGGGCTGGGGTCGGGCCGGGCCGGTCCGGGCCGGGCGGGTCGGTGGTGACGGCGCGGGTGTGTCCATCGGGCAGGCCGGCCCAGTGGGTGGGGTCGGTCACCCAGGCGCCGCGGAGCTTGGCCCGGGGGTGGCTGGCCAGTTGAGCGCCAGCAGCGCCGGTTTCGGCGGTCAGGGCGTGGATGGTGAGGGTGTCGGCGGACACGCGGACAGCGACGCGTTGGCCGGGGCGGACCCGGGCGGCGGGCACGGAGTACAGCGATGCCTCGAAGGAGATCAAGGCGTCCTTGCCGACCCGCCGCAGGTGTTGTTCGGCGACCAGGTACGGCGTGGCTGGCAGGGGGCCGAGCGCGGCCCGGTCGGTCTCGGCCCGGACGGCGATGACCTGCCCGTGGGTGCGGTGGACCTGGGCCCGGCGGATCGGCAGCCAGGCCGCGAACGCCCCGTCCAGGTCGCCGATCGAGCCGAACCGGCGCCCGGTGATGACGTGCTCGCGCACGATGTTGACCTGTCGTTCGACCCGGCCCTTGCCGGTGGGCCGATAGGCGGCCAACACGTCGATGACGAACCCGTAGTGGTCGGCGAACGCGGCCGCTTCGGAGTGCACAGGGACCGCAGCTCCGGGTGCGACGTGCCGTTTGACGACGGTCTTGGTCCGGTCGTACACGATCGCGCCGGGAACGCCACCGAAGTGGGCGAACGCCCGCCGGTGGCAGTCCCAGAACGTGGCCAGATCCATGCTGGTCGTGTACGCCACGAACGGGTCCCGCGAGTACGACAGGGTCATGTGGAAGGAGTAGACGTTCCCGACACCGACGTGTCCGAGTAGGTCGCCTTCCTCGCCCCAGTCGACCTGGGCCTGCGCGCCCGGGACGACCTCGAAGCGGCGGTGCAACCCGGTCAGCGGGTTCTCGTCCCCGACCGCCAACTCAGCGGCCAGCCGGGGCCGTTCCTTGGCCAGGTACTCCTTGACCCGCTGGTAGGAGCCGGTGAACCCGTACTCGGCAACCAGCCGCTCATGGACCACCGCCCCCTTGATCGTGATGTCGGCGCGCAGCCACGACTCCACCACGGCCACGAACGGGTCGATCAGCCGAGGCTGGGTACCAGCCCGCGACGGCGCCCGAGGCGGGCCGACCAGCCCGTCCTGGGCCAGATACTTCTTCACGGTGCGCCAGTCGCAGGAACATTCTCGAGCGATCTCGGCCAACGGGGTGCCCCGCTCATGCAGGGCACGGAAACGACGGACATTCATCCAGGACACCTCATCGAGGATCATGAGCAGGTCACCCTTCGGGCTCATCACTTGGCAGTGGATGAACCGAAGGGTGGCCCCGCTCAACGGGCGAGCAGAGGACGACTCGCCAGGACCGACCTACACGTCAGCCCGTACCCCGACCTACACGTGGGGTCGTACGCCGACAGGCGTGGTGGAGGAGCCGATCGAGCATGGAGACGGCGGTGGTGTGTTCGGGCAGGAACCGTCCCCAGTCCTCGAAGGAGTGGTGGGAGGCGACGCCGAGGGAGCGGCGTTCGTAGGCGGCGGCGACGAACCGGAACAGGAGCTGTGCGCCGGTGTCGTCCAGGGGCGCGAACCCGATTTCGTCGATGAGCACGAGGTCGTTGCGGAGCAGGGTGTCGATGACTTTGCCGACGGTGTTGTCGGCGAGTCCTCGGTAGAGGGTCTCGACGAGTTCGGCCGCGGTGAGGTAGCGGACGCGGTGTCCGCGGGTGACGGCGGCGTGTCCGAGGGCGATGAGGGTGTGCGACTTGCCGGTGCCGGCCGGCCCGATCAGGGCGAGATTCTCGGTGGCGTGGATCCACTCCAGCGAGGTGAGGTAGGCCCAGGTCGGGGCGGGGATCGAGGATGCGGCCAGGTCGAACTCGTCGGTTGTCTTGACGACGGGGAAGGTCGCGGCCTTGAGGCGGGCTCGGGCGTTGGAGTCGTCGCGGGCGGTGATTTCGGCCTCGACCAGGGCGCGGAGCACCTCTTCGGGTGTCCAGCGTTGGGTCTTGGCCGTGACGAGCAGCTCGGGCGCGAGCTGACGCATCGCGGCGAGCTTGAGGCGGCGCAGGCCCGCGGTCAGGTCGGCGTCCAGGGCCGGGACGGTCGCGGCGCTCACGAGGACACCGCCGTCGGCGCGTACTCGGTCAATGGTCGCGGGTGCGCGACGGGGAGGTCCACGACGAGGGCGTCCCCGGCCGAGCGCGGGCTGGCCACGCCGAGGCCGGCCTGCAGGATGGAGCGGACGTCACTGGCTTTCCACCGTCCGAACGCGACCGCTCGTTCCAGCGCTGCGGTCACCGCGGCTTCGCCGTGGGCGGCGGTGAGGGCATTCAGGTCGGCCAGCTCCGGTCCGAGGCGGGTGTGGCCGGCGGCGGCGGCGCCGGCGATGAACGCCTCCGCGGCGGGTCCGAGCGCGCAGAACTGTTGCTCGGCAACGGTTCTCGGGCGGATCGCACGCACTGGGGTGGCCGGGCGCGGGCCGCCGTAGTGGTCGTCCAGGATCGAGGTGGCACCCGGCCCGAGGAGCGGGTGCTCGGCGTGGACGACACCGGTGGCGGGGTCGATCAGCAGGACCCGGGCCCCGTCGACGATGACCGCGACCTGGGCGCCGACCAGGGCCTTCGGCGCGGAGTAGCGGGCCGAGCCCCACCGGATCGTGGACAGCTTGTCGACCTTCCGGGTCGCCGGCGCCGGCCCGATCCGCGGCCTCAGCGACGGCAACGGCGTCAACAGCCCCGCCTCGGTGACCAGCCGCTCCTTGGGGACCGTGCACGTCTCGGAGTGTTCGGTCGCGTTGACCTGCTCACACCACTCGGCCGCGGCACGGTTCGCCGCGGCCAGGTCGGCCAAGACCGTTGCGGCAGCGGCGGTCTCGTCGCCGCCGAGCCGCTCGGCGTGCTCCAGCAGCAGTGGCCGGAGCAGGTCGGACTTGCCATACCCGACCAGGTTCTCCACGATCCCCTTCGAGGCCGGGTCGGCCGCCTCGCAGAAGTCGGGCCGGAACCGGTAATGCGTCGCGAACCGGACGTACTCACTCGTCGGGACGACCCGGTTGGCGACGACGCCGCCCTTGAGGCAGCCCATCCGGTCGGCCAGCACCACCTTCGGGGCCCCGCCGATCACCTCGAAGCACTCGGCGAGCATGCCCATCGTCGTGGCCGCCTTCTCATCCGCGGCGAACCGGACGAACCGGAACCGTGACCACGCCAGGACCGCGCAGAAGACGTGGACGCCGGCAACGACACCCCAGTCGATGACCAGGTGCTCACCCGGAGTCCACACCGCCGGACGACGCGGGTGTCCCCGCTCGGCCCGGAAGGTCTTCTTCTCCGCCGCGACCAGGCGGCGGAAGTTCCGCGGCGACCCGGCATAGCCAGCCGCGCGGGCCCTGGGCAGGAGCCGCTTGGCGCTGACCCGGCCCCGCGCCGACCGGACGGCCTCGGCAACCAGGTCACGCACGCACTCGTAGTTCGCCGGCCGCGGCTCCCGCCCCGGGCGGACCTCGCCCGAGGCGTGCCGTTCCACGACCCGCTTGACCGTCTTGTGAGTCGTGCCGCACACCTGCGCCGCGCCACGGTAGGTGCCCACGTTCTCGTAGGCGGTGATGATGTCCAACTCTTCCCTCATGTTCTTCAATGGAGCTCCCCTGGGCGGTGCGGTGACTGGCTAGACACCGCCACCGTTCACCGTCCAGGGGCTCAGCTCACGGACGACACGAGCAGAGGGTGGGGACTTTCACTTGGCCACCAACGGGGACCTCACATGGCCACCAGCGGGGACTTTTCCATGGCCACGGACATCGGTGGCCTATTCGTCGGCTTGGTGGTGGCGTCGGTGGTCTGGGTCGTCTGGGTCGTCATGGCTTGGGGTCCTTTCGAGACGCGAACTTGGCGCGCCTCATGGCTGGGTGAGTACTGAGCAGGTAGCGCACGGCCTCCGCCTCTTCGGCGTTGAGCACGAGGCCACCGGGCGGGGCCTTGGTCGCGGGTACCTGGGCCTTGGGTGCCGGGGGCTTGGTGGGTGGCGGCTGCTGCTGCTTGGGCTTCGTCGCGGGGGCTTGGGCCGGTGGTGCTGGCTCGGCCCACCGCTCGTTGTCGGCTCTGGCTCGGGCCTCTGCGGCTGTCGTCCGGTCGTGGCTGGCGACGATGCGCCGGGGCTCAGCCATGACGGATCCCCATGGCCCGAGCCGGATTTTGCAGCGTACTACGGTGACCGGCTCGTCCTTCGGCATAATGGGTACATACCCCTTGGGGGTATCGACTTCGAGGACACGGAGGTCCACCGATGGCCCAGAACCCGAACCCGCCCCAGCGTCCGACCCCAGCGGAAGCGCTGAGGGCATCTGCATCGCTTCGGCGCGTGGATGAGCGCGGCATCGTCATTGGCCCATGGTCCGACCGGGTGATCCGTGCCAACCGGCTGTACTGGTCATCTCCGCGTCGGCTGCGCCGGGTCTGACCCTTCCGTTCCATCCGTTCCGTTCCTAGGGTCTGTCCGTTCCGTACGGAGAGGAGGGGGAGAGACTTCGTCTCTCTCCCCATCCCTCCCTCACTCATCCGAGACGGTTGAGGCATCCGGTCCCACTCCCTCCATGAACTCGTCCCATTGGGTGCCCTTGAAGAGGCCGAGCCGGGGGCGATGCTTGATCACGTGGTTACTGACCAAGGTGTCCTTGATCAGGGTGAACTCCGGCGCTCGGATCTGGAGCTCGTCCCGCGCGGCCTCGACCTTCACCCCCTCGTGGTCACCCACGTAGGCAGCCACACGCCGTCGCTGTTCGACCGGGTCGCTGGCACTGGTGAGGTCAACGGCCACCACGCCGGGATCGGTGGGCCGCAACTGGAATGGGCCACCTCCTCCGAACTCGTAGTCGAGGATCGCCCGGTCCACGTCGTGCAGGCCCTTGCGGTCCTTGGTCACAGTCAGCCGTCCCATGCCGCGACGCTGGCGGCTGATCGGGCTGATGATCTCGGTGTTGAAGAGGGCGTCTGCGAACGCTCCCTTCCGCTGGCTCCCGATGGGGTCGCGGGACTTCCCCTGCGCCTTGGGCACGTGGTCGATCAGGACGATGACGGCCTGAGGCCACTGACCCTTCATCCACATCGGCATGGAGAGTGCCCATTTGGTGGCGTCCATGTCGCTGTTTGAGTCGAGTCCGGCCATGCCCATGCCCATGCCGATGGAGTCGATCACCACGAGGGACGGCGCAGTGTCCTCAAAGCGGCTCAGGATGAGGGCTCGTGCCGCGTCACTGATCGGGCCGGGCGGTTGGAGGTAGACGACTCGCTGGGCCGTCTCTTGTGTGACTCCGAGTTCGTAGAGCCGGCGCATCGACTCCTTGAAAGACATCTCGTAGTCGATGATCGCGGCACGGTTACCCTTGGCGACCTCTTGGGTGACTCCGACGTAACAGAGCCAGGTCTTGATGCTGGCCCGGTCCCCGAACACGATGTTGATGCCCGGCGCGAAGACGTGGCAGCCGGGCGCGTACTCCAACACGCAGGCCACCGGCTCCGGGGTGTCCGGGTCGAAGGTGTCTCCTGTCACCCCGAACCATGCGTCGGCACTTTCTGCCGCCTGGCTCTCGGTGAACTCGATCAGGGCCTGTTCACGTACCCGGAGCCGGCGAACCTCTCGCTCCACGTCTTGACGGAACTCTCGATCCCCGCCGTACTCGCGCCGGACCCTCGTCCACATCTGCTCCGGTGTTGTCTCGGTGTAGGACGGCACGCATCGCTTGAAGGCGTCTCGAAGGAGAACCAGCGCCTCGTCGTCGTGAACGTTTCGGCTCACAAGCGATGAGGCGTAACGAAACAAGGTGTCGTTCCTCGATCCGTTCGGGATCGTCTCCGGCAGCACGAACGAGGCACGCGACAGATCGAGTTCGACTCCGTTGGAATGCCTGTCACGTCGTGGCAGCCGACTCTTGATCTCCTCTGGGAGCGGTATCGGCTCCACGTCACGTTCCAACCCGTAGACGGCCCCGGTCTCGTGAGTCGAGCCAACTGCGAGGACTTGTGACCCATGCGCCCGCACATCAAGGCCGGGCGCGAAGCCAGGGCGATTGATGAACTCGTCGCGGTCATGCCGGAAGTAGTAGTGCTTCCCCTTCCCTGTCGTGACGGTGTAGGTGCTCGGCACGAAGCCGAAATGCCTCTCGAACGCACCCGGCTCGTCCTCATCAATGACGACCAGACCGGACTTGCCGCAGTCGATCCCGGTGTTCACGTCGCCTGACGGCCACTTCTCGCCCCATTGATCGCGTGGCCGCGACTCGTTCCGCCAGTCGGCCACGATGGGGACCTTCCCGCCAAACTTCACCGGCAGCACGGCCCATTGGCTCGTGTCAGTCACTCCCCACCGCCTCTCGGTAGGCGGCATACGCCGCAACCATCTCGGCGCGGATGCTCTCCGGCGTCACGGTCCGAAGGGCTTCCTGCCGCTCTCGCTCCCGTCGGGCGCGCCGCTCGCCGTGGAAGCAAGGCCGCGAGCAGAAGAACCGCCGCGACCGCGTGACCTTGAACAAGGTCCCGCAGTGTCGGCAGGGCTGCACCTTGTAGTTGATCAGCGCCGGGGCGTGCTCGGCGTTCAGCACGAGGCCGTACCGCCAGTCCGTCATCTGGGCCAGTGGGCGTGTGGCCGCGAACTCGGTTAGGGCACAGACGAACTCGCGCTGGTCGTCTACGCTGAGGGTCTTCTCCTTGGATACGAGCGGGGCGGTGATCATCGGCGGTCACCGCCCTTGCTCGTGCCCTCTGCCTTGTCGATGGTGATCGAGAGCAGTTGGGCCACCTTGTGCACCTGGGCATCGGTCAGCGGCGGCAGCGTCGCCGCAATCTCGACGGCGGCGGCTCGGATCTCTTCCTTGGTCATCACTTGTCACCTCCTCACACGTTCTCGGCCCGAACGACTGGGATGATGCGCGACTTCTCGCCGTAGACCTTGCGACCGTCACGGGCCTTGGTGGCGGGCACCATCTGGAGCATCGCCTCAATCTCGTTGAGGTCAACGCGAATCTGGCGAGGCCCGAACCGGAAGCCGGTGATGTAGCCCTGCCCGATCCAGTTCCGGATCGTGCGGTCGGTGACTTGGAACTTGGCAGCGGCCTGCTGCTGAGTCGCGTACTGGCGACGGATTGTGGTGGACATGATGGCGAACTCCTCGGATGCCGAGTGGTTCGCACGCCCGCTGTTGGTCTGGTGACGGCCTGCTCAGCGTCGGGACCGCGCCCTCTGTGGCGGTCGTACCTCCGGCTGAGCACTCTTCCGGGGGCCTCTCATGGGAGCGGCTCCAGCGCGTGCCTCGTGCGATGAGGGGCGTTGTCGGACAACCTTTTTCCCTCGCTTCCGATTCTATCGGATTGGTGGAACGGTGCCTAGTGGCCGATGGCGTCCCGTAGGGCGCTTCTCCCGCGAGTTCGGTTGCCCGGTGGGGGATTCTGCCCGGTCGCTCGGTTTGGGCGTTCCTGAGCGTTTTCCGCTCGACGGTGGGGGCGTCGCCGTCACTCGTCAGCGGGCGGCAGCCGCAGCGCGTCCAGTCGTCTTGTGTCGAAGTCTCGTTGAGGTCCGTAGGTCCTGTCGGCGGTGGCGAGGTTGATGAGGTCGGCGTCAGTCTCTTGCGGGTCGTCGCCCCACATGGCCCAGAACTTCAGGGCACGGGGTCCGAGTTGGATGGAGTCTGCGTAGAGGTAGAGGTTCGTGTACGAGTAGAACTTGCCCGGCTCTCCGAACGTGCGGATCACTCGTCCTGCTCGTAGGCAGTCATCGAGGGTCAGGCCCGGCGTCTTGTTCCCGAGGACGGTGACGTACCAGTGGGGTGCGCTCTTGGCGTAGGTCTTGGCGAAGGTCCATGTCAGGGTGGGCGCTAGGTCTAGCCACCACCGAAGATCGGCCTTCGACACCCTCACGACTTGTTGCCTCCCAGCGCCGCCATCTCGCTGAGCCTCGCGGCGATCAGCGCGTCTCGATCCATCCCCACGTGCTGGTAGCGGAGAGCCGCTTGTGAGGTCGAGTGGCCGAGTCGGCCCATCAACTCTGCGAGCGTTGCCCCGGTCTGAGCTGCCAGCACCGCCCCGGTGTGGCGGAGGTCGTGGAACCGGAGGTCTGGCCTCTCAGCCTTGGCTCGCGCTGGGTAGTAGACCCTCGCCAGACTCGATTGCCTCAGGTGCTCCTTCGGGTCTTGACGGGAGGGGAACAACAGCCCGTCCGGGCCGGGGGCGGTGTGCTGCAACAGGTGCTCGCGAAGGGCTGGGAGCAGGTGTGGCGGGATCGCCACGTCGCGGATGCCGGCGTCGCTCTTCGGCTCCTTCACGATGAACTTGCCATTGGCGAGTACCACGGCACGTCGAACTCGCAGCACCCCTTCCTTGCTGTCCACGTCCGACCGTCGCAACTCGGTCAACTCACCGAACCGGAGGGCGCACCATGCGGCCAGCAGGATCATGAGTCGGTACCGAGCGGGCATGGCCTCGGTCAGCGCCTCCAACTCGGGGAGGGTCGCCGGTCGCACCTTGTGCTTCCGCTCGGCCTGCCCCGCGCCTCTGATCCTCGCGGGGTTCTGGCTCATGTGGCCCTCATCGACCGCGCTGGCGAGGATCGTCCGCAGCAGTGAGTAGGCCCGCGCTCGATAGGTGGACTTGTCCGAGGGGAGGGCGTCGTACCACTTCTCGACCTGCTCACGGGTGATCGTATGGACCGGGTAGGTCCCGAAGGTGTCGAGGATGAAGCGGTCGAGCAGGTCCTGGTATCCCTCGCGCGTCCGGTCTCCCAGCGCTCGGCCCTTGACCTTGCGGTGTTCCAGCCACGCTGGGGCGTAGTCCCGGAACCGGACCGCCGTGCTCTTCTCGGCCGGGTTGTAGGTGCCTCGACTGATGTCGGCGTGCTGCTGGGCCAACCACATCTCCGCGTCCTTGGCGGTCTGGAAGGTCTTGGACCGGGCGAGACCGTCGGGGTCGAGGAACCGGGCTTGGAACTTCTTCGAGGGCAGGTGCCGCAGCCCCTTGCTGTGGGCCTTCCTCCGGCAGACCGAGCACTTCGCGCTCTTGGGGCGTGCCATCCCGGTCCTTTCCGTTGTGCCAAATACATGCCAAATGGCGTTACCCCTCAGTGTACCTTGTTTCCACTCATTTCCAGACTGTTTCCGCAGGTCAAACGGTGTTTTCGCAGGTTGGGGGAATATACCCGATTCTCTTTCAAACCCAGTATCGCCCACCAGATTTCAGGCCCCAGGCTGGGCTAGGGAAACAGTGAGCCGTCGGGGATTCGCCGTCTCGCTGGTCAAGGAGCCGGTGCTCCACGGGTCAGCGGGTCCACCCAGCGAACGCCGGGGAAGCGGCCGAAGTCGCTGTCGTTTGAATGGATCGTGCCGCCGAATTCGATGGCATAAGCCGCGAGTTGGGCGTCGGTGGTCAGGTTGCCGCCCGTGCCAACCCCCTGAAGCAGACCGAGGGCCAACTCGACGTGCCTGGGGCCGGGAGCCAGGAACCGGGCCTGCGGGCGCAGCAACCACTCTCGGACGTACTCGCCTGCTTGGGCCACGGTCAACGGATGCTCATGAACCCGGCTGCTCGTGCCGAGGCGAACGAAGCCGAAAAGCGCCGGCCCGGTGAGGCCGACATCTTCCGAGCCGCTGAAGATCTCGCTGAGCCACGCCGCCGCCCGGGCATGCAGGGGATATCCGTCGAACACCGCATAGACGAGAACGTTGACGTCGGGCACGATCACGGTGACCGGCCGGCCAGGAGTTCGTCGTCCTCCAGCTCGTCGGCCAGGCGATTCAGGGCGGTCATCTCGACGCCGGCACGCACCCCGGAGCGGTGCGGTCGCACCCGGTAGGGAGCGACGTCGGTGCCCGTCTCGAGCAGCCCACGACGCAGAGCCTCGTTGACCACCTGTTTGAACGACTTGCGCTCGCGATGTTGGGTGTCCTGGACCAGGCGTGCCACATCGTCGTCGAGGGTCACGGTCGTTCGCACCCAGGCATCATAGCATCAGAACCGAAGGCATCATGATGCGTCCGGGGAACCCTCAGCGGATCAGGAAGGCGTTCTCTGTGGTCTCGGTGAACCGCGAGCCATCGCTCCCCCGGACGGTGACGCGCAGGTTCGCGGCCGTGCGGCCGGTGGCCTTCGTGGGGACCGTTAGGGTGGCGGCATACGAACCGGATCCGGTGTCCCGCACGGGGACTGACAGCCATCCCGAGCCGTAGTCGACCTCGGCGGTGACCGAGGCGATGCCCGTCGGAACGCGACGGCCGACCTGAGCGACCTCCAATCTCAGCGTTCGCGAGCCCGCGCTCACGTGCCCGGTCAGGTCGACGGGGAGCCGGTAGCCGAGCGTGACCAGGGGAACCACCCGGCAGGCGCCGTCCAGCGGACACTCCCACCCGGCCGGCAGGGCAGCCGCCGAGCGCAGCGGCTGGGACCAGGTCGAGGTGAGTTTCGTCGACGTGGTGAACGGCGCGCCGCGCCGCGAGACGATCGTGGCCCCGAGGACGCGGGTGTTGGCCGGCAGCGTGAACGGACCGTCGAAACTCGCCAAGTAGTCCTCGCCGGTCGCGACATTGCGCCCATCCGCGGTCAATCGCCAGGTGACGTCGGGGCGGCCGCCGGGACGGTCGGCATACACGATGTGCCAGGGGTAGCTGTCCCCGCGGAAGATGTTCAGCATCAGCTTGTCGCCGAAGACGCAGGCGAAGCAGACCGGTTTGTCCGGAGCGAAGACGTTCGGTGTGCTGAAAATGAACGACGACAGGGGGGCACGCAACCACTCCTCGGTGTAGGAGGTCGGGTGGGGCAGCGGCCGCCACTCCGACTCGACGACCCCGCTCTCCTCGCCGGTCGCGGCGTCGAAGTGGCTGGTCAGGAAGGCCTTGGCGCGGACATCCGTTCCCGTGGAGAGGTATTCCGTGATCCGGCCGGGCGTGTCGACCGGTTCGCCGAAGAACCAGCCGCCCAGGTGATACGGCAAGACGGCGCGTTCATACAGGGAGGTGAGCCCGCCGGCGGGTCCGTGGATGACGCTGGCGACCGTGCTCAGGCTGGAGCGTGGTGTCGTCACCGTGAGGGGTGTGGCCGGAATCGCTCCGGAGCGGACCTCGTTCAGCGCATAGCGTCCATCCGCCGCCCCGGAGCGGGCGTAGGCCAAGGTGTTGTTTTGCAGCAGGATCTCGCCGAGGGCCGGCTTCCGCGTCGGCGTGACGAGCACTCGGGTTTGGCCGTCGCCGGCGGTTCCCAACGACGCGCCGGAGCGTTGCTCACCCGTGCCCACCAGGCGCAACAGCGAGGTCGCGGACCGCACATACTCGACCGGCGCGGCCACGCCGAAGGTGACCGGCGTGGTCGCCGAGCGGATGTCGATCCGGGTCGTCGTGGGGCCGGTCACCGCGAAGTCGGGTGTCATCGCCAGCGAACTCATGCCGGTGGTTGTGTTCAGCTGACTGCCCAGCAGGGTGTAGCGGCCGGCGGGCAGGCTGAGCTTGGTCCGCCCGTTGACGATGAACGCGATGGCGCCGCCCTTGGCTGGGTCGTCGACGGCGAGCGCGATGACGATGTCGTTCAACGGTCGGCCGTCCACGCCCGTGGCCTCGATCGTGACCGTATGCATGGGCCACCGCTGTGCGTTCGCCGCTCCTGCGACGGGACCGGCCACGCGCGCGACCCCAGTGAAGAGGTCCTGGGCGGACCGCGTGCTCAGCTGCCGCCGCAACGCGCGCGCCGAGGCTGGTGTGATAACCCCGCTGCCGCGCGTGCCGGACCGGCTGGTGACCTCGACACCCGGCACGGCGGTGGGGCCGGTGGCCGAGGCATAGTCGATGGTGACTGCCGTGCGGCCGCCGGGACGATCAGCCAGGGCAGTGACGTCGAACAACTCCGGGTCGAAGACCGTGCCAATCACCGGCCGCAAGCTGCGCGGGAAGACGTATGCCCGGCCGCCCACCTGGGCCGTCGCCGCGCCACCCCCACTTACCCCTTCCAGGGCGCCGAGCGCCGATGCACCGGGCACGCTTTTGTCGACGCTGACGCGGCGGCGGTGCGTTCACGCCCGGTAGGGCGGTTGCGCTGACTCCGCCCGCGACTGTTGCGGCCACAGCAGCTACGGCGATGAGACCCCGGATTGCTGCGAATCTATGGACCATGACGCCCCGCTTCCGTGACGGCCAGAACACCCTCCGCGCCATCCTCGGCTCCCATACTCAGTATGTCAAGGTTGTGTCGGGGCGATAGCGTGAGTCGGGTTCGCGTGGGCAGACCGGGGATGGCAGTCTGTGCCCCATGGACCCTGAGGTGAACAAGCAGCGCGTCTTTGACGCCATCGAGGCCTTCAACGCCGGAGACCTCGACGGGTATGTCGCCGGCTACGCCCAAGATGCGATTGTGCACGGGCTGCCGGCCGAGTTCGGCAACTCGCCCGAGGGGCACCGCGGCTTCCTCACCGCGATGATGAGCGCGCTGTCCGGCCTGCGGATCGACACGCGCACGGTCGTTGCCGAGGGCGACACCGTCGCGGTCCACCTGACCTATTCGGGCGTCCACGACGGCGGCCTGTTCCTGGGCGTGCGGCCGACCGGCCGGCAACTGCGCTGGCCGGCCATGGTTTTCCGTCGCTACGACGAGGCTGGCCGCGCCGTCGAGCGGTGGATGATCAGCGACACCGCCGTGCTACGCCACCAGCTCGGCATCGACCAGCCCGCGGGCGAGTAGCCACTCCGGCGGCGCCAGTGGCCGCCGCTCAGCCGTCAAGGGCAACGACGAAGTCCGGCCCGGTCTTCTCCCTGACCTCCTCGACCGTGACCCCCTCGGCGAGTTCGCGCAGGACGAGTCCGTCGTCGGTGACGTCCATGACGCACAGGTCGGTGATGATCCGCTGGACGACCCGTTTGCCGGTGAGCGGCAGGTCGCACTCGGTGACGATCTTGTGCGTGCCGTCCTTGGCCACGTGCTCCATCAAGACGATGACGTGCTTGGCGCCGTGGACCAGGTCCATCGCGCCGCCCATCCCCTTGACCATCTTGCCGGGAATCATCCAGTTGGCGATGTCACCCTTCTCCGAGACCTGCATGGCGCCGAGGATCGCGGCATCGACCTTGCCGCCGCGGATCATCCCGAAGCTGGTGGCGCTGTCGAAGAAGCTGGCGCCCTTGCGCAGCGTCACGGTCTCCTTGCCGGCGTTGATGAGGTCGGGGTCCTCCTCGCCGTCGATCGGATAGGCGCCGACGCCGAGGATGCCGTTCTCCGACTGCAGCACGATCTCGACGTCGTCGTGGACGTAGTTGGGCACCAGGGTGGGCAGCCCGATGCCGAGGTTGACATAGGCGCCGTCGGACAGTTCGTCGGCGGCGCGGGCGGCCATCTGCTCGCGGGTGAGGGCCATGGGTCAGCTCATTTCGGTGGTGGTCGGGCGCGGGCGGACGGTGCGGCGCTCGATGCGCTTCTCGACGGCCTGCTCGGGGGTCAGCGCCAGCACGCGCTGCACATAGATGCCGGGCAGGTGGACCTCGTCGGGATCCAGTTGACCGGGCTCGCACAGGTGCTCGACCTCCGCGATCGTCACCCTGCCGGCCATCGCGCACAACGGGTTGAAGTTGCGCGCCGATTGCCTAAAGACGAGGTTTCCGTGGCGGTCGCCCTTCCAGGCGCGGACGAGACCAAAATCACCGACGATCGCGTGCTCGAGGACGTATTCGCGCTCGCCGTGCCCCATGTCGAACAGCCGCGTCTCCTTGGGCGGCGACGCGACGACCACAGCGCCCTCGCTGTCATAGCGCCATGGCAGGCCGCCCTCGGCGATCTGGGTGCCGCCACCGGTCGCCGTCCAAAATGCCGGTATGCCGCAGCCGCCCGCCCGCATCCGCTCGGCGAGCGTCCCCTGCGGAGTGAGCTCGACCTCCAGTTCACCGTGCAGATATTGCCGGGCGAACTCCTTGTTCTCGCCGACATAGGAGGAGACCATCCGGCGGATCCGCTTGTCGGCCAGAAGGATTCCCAGGCCCCAGTCGTCCACGCCGCAGTTGTTGGAGACGACTTCCAGCTCGCTGATCCCGGCGTCGTGGATCGCCCGGATGAGGACGCTCGGTATGCCGCACAGCCCGAACCCGCCGACGGTCAGCGTCATCCCGTCGGCGATTCCCTCGATGGCGGCAGCAGGCGATGAGACGACTTTGTCCATATGTCGGAGCCTAGTGGCTCGCCTCTACCGTGACGGACCGGCCCTGCGCCCGCCGATGCCCGCCCTGTCGGTCGCTGCCCATAGGGTTGGTGAACCTAACCCCAGGCCGACAAACGTAGACCTAGACCACCCGCGGCCTTGGCCACCACGGTCGTCCCGCGACCCGAGCCGACTTGGAGATCGTCCTGCTCGTTCTGCTTCTCGCCCACGCAGTGGCCGGCGCACTCGCGCCCGCCCTCGTCCGGTGGTGGGGGCGCTGGGCATTCGTCGGGTTGGCCATCGTGCCGGGGTCCGCGGCGATCTGGGCAGGGCTGCGGTTCGGCGCCGCGAGGTCGGGAACGGTCGTCGAGCAACTCACCTGGGTGCCGCAACTCCATCTCGACCTCACCCTGAGGCTGGCACCGTTGCCGCGGCTGATGACCTTGATCGTCGGGGGCGTTGGCGCGCTCGTGCTTGGCTACTGCGCCTGGTACTTCACCGACGACGAACCCGGCCTCGGCCTACTCGCCGGCAGCCTCACCGCCTTTGCCGGGGCCATGCTCGGGCTGGTCTGGGCGGACAATCTGCTGATCCTCTATGTCTTCTGGGAACTGACCACGATCTTGTCCTTCCTGCTGATCGGGCACGATCCGACGAAGCGGGCAGCGCGCGTGGCCGCCACCCAGGCGCTGATCGTCACGACCTTCGGCGGGCTGGCGATGCTCGTCGGGATTCTCCTCCTCGGCGCGCGCAGCGGCAGCTACTCGGTCAGCGCGCTGCTGGCGAACCCGCCTGCGCCCACCGCCACCGTCTCGGTCGCGGTCATCCTGCTGTTGCTCGGTGCGATCTCGAAGTCGGCGCTTTTTCCCTTCCATTTCTGGCTGCCCGGAGCCATGGCGGCCCCCACCCCGGTCAGCGCCTACCTGCACGCCGCGGCAATGGTCAAGGCGGGTGTCTTCCTCGTTGCCCTGCTGGCTCCCGCGCTGGCGCCCGTTCCCGGCTGGCACCTGGTTTTGGGCACCTTGGGCGCGGCGACGATGATTCTCGGCGGCTGGCGCAGCCTGCGGCAGTACGACCTGAAGCTGCTGCTCGCCTACGGGACCGTCTCCCAGCTCGGGTTCCTGCTCGCGGTGCTGGGGATCGGGACCCGGGCAGCCGCCCTGGCGGGCCTGGCAATGATGCTGGCGCACGCCCTGTTCAAGGCGGCCCTCTTCCTCATCGTCGGGATCATCGACCACCACGCCGGGACCCGCGACCTGCGCAAGCTGACCGGCCTGCGACATCGGATGCCGGTCGTGGCGGTCGCGGCGGGGCTGGCGGCGGGCTCGATGGCCGGCATACCGGTCCTGCTCGGCTTTGTCGGGAAGGAAAGCGTGTGGGCGGCCCTGGCCACGGTGGCTGCCGAGGGCGACGGGACCGATTTGCAGGGCGGCCGCGGGTGGTTGCTGCTGGCCGCCCTTGTCCTCGGGTCGGCACTGACCGTCGCCTACTCCGCTCGGTTCTTATGGGGTGCCTTCGCCGACCGCCCGCAGGTGCAAGCCACGGCGACGCCGGTTCCGGTGGGGTTCTGGCTGGTTCCGGCAGTGCTGGCCGGCGCCGGCCTCGTCCTCGGGTTTCTCGGGGCGGCGTTGACCCGCCTCGTCGGCCCCTATATTCGCCAGTTCCCACCCGGCGCCCACGACGAGCCGCTCGCGCTGTGGCACGGGCTCGGGCTGCCGCTGCTGCTCTCTGGGGTCGCCGTGCTGGCCGGACTGGTCCTGTTTGCCACCCGGCACGGGTTCGCCCGCTTCCAGGGAGCCATCTCCATTGGGCCCAACGCCGAGCGTGCCTACCAGAGCGTGATCCGCGCCACCGAGCGCCTGGCCATCGAGGTCACCGGGTTCACCCAGCGCGGTTCCCTAACCGTCTATCTCGGCGTCGCCCTGGTGGTCGTCGTGCTCGTTCCGGGCTATGCGCTGACCCAGGCGTCGGGGGCCATCCGGACGACCTGGTTCGACACGCCGCTGCAGGTCCTCCTGGGGCTGCTCATTGCCGCGGCCGCGGTGGTCACCGTGCGCTCGCGGCGGCGGCTGCGTGCGGTCATCCTCGCCGGCGTCACCGGCTATGGCACCGCGCTGCTGTTTCTCGTCCACGGGGCCCCCGATCTGGCGTTGACCCAGTTGCTCGTCGAGACGGTCAGCCTTGTGGTGTCCGTCCTGGTGCTGCGCCGCCTGCCACCGCACTTCACCGAGCGACCGCTGTTGCGGGCGCGCTACTGGCGGATGCTGATTGCCGCTGCCTTCGCCGTCGCCGTGGCCGGTTTCCTCCTGGTGTCCGCGGGGTCGCGGACGGTGTTGCCGCCGACCACGGACCTCGTAGCCGCCGCCGTCGACTTCGGGTCGGGCTACAACATCGTCAACGTCACCCTCGTCGACGTGCGCGCGTGGGACACCTTCGGCGAGATCTCGGTCCTGCTCGTGGCCGCCACCGGCGTCGCCTCGTTGCTGTTCATCGACACCCGCATCGTGCCGATCCGGCGCGTTCACGAGATCCCCTACCCCGAGGGCGTAGACAAGCTGCCCACCCGTCCGGGCCGCCGCGCCTGGCTGCCCGCCCCGCGCACGTTGGCGCCGGAGAAGCGCTCGATCGTCTTCGAGGTCGTCACCCGGCTGCTCTTCCATACGATCCTGGTCGTCAGCGTCTATCTGTTGTTTGCCGGTCACAACCATCCCGGCGGCGGCTTCGCCGGCGGGCTGGTCGCCGGGACCGCGCTGGTCGTGCGCTATCTCGCCGGGGGTCGCTACGAACTCGACGAGGCGGCCCCGGTCGACGCCGGTATCGTCCTCGGGCTCGGCCTGTTCGTCTCGGCCGTGGCCGCCTTGGCACCGCTCGCCTTCGACGGGCACGTCCTGCAGTCCTTCACGCTGGCGGGCGACCTGCCGCTGTTGGGGCAAGTCAAACTGGTCAGCTCGCTGTTCTTCGACATCGGCGTCTACCTCGTCGTCTTCGGCCTGATGCTCGACCTGCTGCGCAGCCTGGGTGGCGGCATCGACCGGCACATCCGCCGTGAGCAACGTGCCGAGCAGGAGGGCGCCTCGTGAGCGCCAACCTCACCCTGATCCTCACCGCGGCGGTGCTTTCCGGCACCGGCGTCTATCTCATGCTCGAGCGGTCACTGACCCGCGTGCTCGTCGGGCTGATCCTGCTCGGCAATGGCGTCAACATCGGCTTCCTCGTCGCCAGTGGACGCGCCGGCGACCCGCCGCTCGTCAACCGCTACGGCACCGGGACGATCAGCGACCCCCTGCCGCAGGCCTTCGTTTTGACCGCGATCGTCATCACGCTCGGCACCACCGCCTTCCTGCTGGCCATGGCCTATCGCAGCTGGCAGTTGAGCGGCCATGACGACGTCCAGGACGACGCCGAGGACGCGGCGATCCGCCGCCTGGCCGCCACCGACGCCGCCTCGGACAGCTTCGATCTGACGGTCGGGCACTCCGCCGACGATGTCGATGAGGTCTATGCCGAGGAGGGCGAGGACGCCGACGAACTGCCCGCCATCGAGGCAACACTCGCGGACGAGGACGGCGGCGAGAACCGGTGAACGCCCTTGTCCCCATCCCGGTGCTGTTGCCGCTGCTCGGCGCCGGCCTGACCCTCGTCCTGGTCCGCCGCCCGCGGGCACAGCGCGCGGTGAGCGTGGCGGTGCTGACCGCGGTCGTCGGGCTGGCGGCATACCTGCTGTGGCAGGTCGACCGGTCGGGGCCGCTCGGAGTGTGGGTCGGGGGATGGGACCCCCCGCTGGGGATCGCGCTGGTCGCCGACCGCCTCTCGACGCTCATGCTGCTCGTCAGCACGACCGTCGCCCTGGCCGTCCTGGTCTATTCCATCGGCCAGGGCCTGACCGGCGACGCCCACGAGACCCCGGTCTCGATCTATCACCCGACCTTCCTCGTGCTGGTCGCCGGGGTCTCGAACGCCTTCCTTGCCGGTGACCTGTTCAATCTGTTCGTCAGCTTCGAGATGCTGCTGTTCGCCTCCTATGTGCTGCTCACCCTCGGCGGCACCGAGAGCCGCATCCGCGCGGGGACGATCTATGTCGTCGTCAACTTGCTCAGCTCGATGCTTTTCCTCACCTCGATCGCCGCCGTGTATGCCGCGACCGGGACGGTGAACCTGGCCCGCCTCTCCTACGCCCTTGGGGTCCTGTCCGAGCCGCTGGCCTTGCTGCTGCAACTGCTGCTGCTGACGACCTTCGCGATCAAGGCCGCCGTCTTCCCGCTCGGATTCTGGCTGCCCGACAGCTATCCGACGGCGCCCGCGCCGGTGACCGCCGTCTTCGCCGGACTGCTCACCAAGGTCGGCGTCTATGCGATCCTGCGGACCCAGACCCTGCTCTTCCCGCAGCGACCGCTGACCGAGCTGCTGTTGTGGGCGGCCCTGGTCACCATGCTCGTCGGCATCCTCGGCGCCGTCGCCCAGTCGGACCTGAAGCGAATGCTGTCCTTCACGCTGGTCAGCCACATCGGCTACATGATCATGGGCATCGGGCTCGCCACCGTCGGCGGGATTTCCGGCGCGGTCTTCTATGTCGCCCACCACATCACGATCCAGACCGCGCTGTTCTTGGTCCTCGGCCTGCTCGAGCGACGCGCGGGCAGCACCTCGCTCGTGCGGCTGGGCGGGCTGGCCAGAATCAGTCCGGTCATCGCTGTGCTCTATTTCGTCCCCGCGATGAACCTCGCGGGCATCCCGCCCTTGTCCGGCTTCCTCGGCAAGATCGGGCTGCTCAGCGCGGGCGTCGCGGCCGGCACTCCACTCGCCTACGCGCTCGTTGGTGCCGGGGTCGTGACCAGCCTGCTCACCTTGTATACGATGGGCCGGGCCTGGGCGCTCGCCTTCTGGCGCACGCCGGCCCAGGCGCACGAGATGGCGATGGCGCTGATCGAGCACGAACAGGAGACAACGCCGCAGGAACGCCGCGGACCGGCGAACATCTCGGGCCAACGGTGGCAACCGGACGCGTTGCGCGAGGCCGAGGCGATGGCGGCGGCCCGGCGTGGGCGTGCGGAGGAGGCGGGAGAGGACGCCTTCGACGAGGAGGACCACGAGACCCTGCACGAGCGCGAGCTGCGCGGCGCCGACACCCGATTGCCCCGGACCATGCTCGGTGCGGCCGCCGCACTCGTCGCGGTGAGTGTCGCCATCTCCGTTGTCGCCGGCCCCATGTTTGGGTTAACCGGCCGGGCGGCGGCGGATCTGAGCGACCCGGCCGTATATGTCGAGTCCGTGCTCCCCGGAGCGACGCGGTGAGCGGCTCGCAGGCCGCCCGGGCAGCGAGCCGGTTCCGGCCGCGTCGGGTCAACCTCGTCCTCGCCGCCTGGATGACCCTCGTCTGGGCCGCCCTATGGCAGGACCTGTCCGCCTTCACCCTAATTTGCGGCGCGCTCTTGGCCGTCGCCCTGCAGCTGGTGTTCCCCATGCCCCCGGTGCGGTTGGACGGCCGGGTGCGGCCTGGGGCGCTGCTCGGGTTCGTCGGCTACTTCATTGTCCAGGTGTTGTTGTCCAGCCTGCAGGTCTCCCGGCACGTGCTGCGCTTCGGGGCGCAACCGCGCAATGCCGTTCTCGAGGTGGATCTGCGCTCGGAGTCCGACTTCATCCTCACCGCGGTCGCGGTCGTCACCTCGCTCATCCCGGGATCGGTCGTCATCGAGGCGCGTCGCTCGAGCCACACCCTCTACATTCACGCCCTCGGGGTCTGCGATGCCGCTGGCGTCGAACGGGAGCGGGCCCGGACCCTGGACACCGAGGCTCGCCTGATCAGGGCCTTCGGCATCCCGGTGGCCGACCGGGGTAGGGCCCCGTGAGTAGCGTCGTCGTCATCGTCTGCGTCGGCCTGCTCGCCGTGGCGGCGCTGATCCTGCTCGCGCGTGCCACCATCGGCCCTACGGTGCTGGACCGCGCGATCGCCTTCGACGTGCTCGTCGCCGTCACGGTCATTGCCGTTGCCCTACAAGGCGCGGTGCGGCGCAGCACCGACACCTTGGTGATCCTGGTCGTGCTGACCCTGTTGGGATTCATCGGCTCGGTCGCCATCGCCCGGTTCATCGACCCGACCCAGGTGGCTCGCCAGGCTGCGGGCGACGACGAGGGTGAGGACGCGGATGACGGTATGCGAGGCGAGTTGCATTGACCCGGATCCTGGACCTGCTGGCGAACGCGTGCTTCCTGGCCGCCGCTGGCTTGTCGCTGATCTCGGCGATCGGCATGTGGCGCTTCCCGGACCTGCTGACCCGAATGCACGCCGCCGCCAAACCGCAGGTCGTCGGTCTCGGGCTGGCCCTGCTCGGGCTGGCCGTGCGGATCCGGGAGCCATTGCCGATCGTGCTGCTGGCGGTCATCGCGCTCTTCCAAGCCGTCACGACGCCGATTGCCTCACACATGGTGGGGCGGGCCTCCTTCCGCGCCGGTCAGGTGCAGACCGACAACCTGGTCACCGACGAGCTATCGCCGACCTATGGCGATGACGAGCCACGGGGCGCTCCGTGATCCGGCTCCGTGGCCCGACTTCGTGAACCGACCCGCCGCTCACCTCAGGGCCGGAAGAGGACCTCGGCGGCCAGACGCTCGAGCCGGTCTCGGCGTTCGGCCGCGCTGTCGCCAAAACCGACCCCGTCGTTGATGCCGAACGTGTCGAAACCGAGGTCGCGGTAGCGTCCGAGCGCATCTTGCAGTTCTTCGGTGCCACCGACGAGCACGCCCCGGGGAATGTCCTGCTCGAGCCAGTGCCGGCGCTCGGCCGCATCATCGGTATGCACGAGACCGCCTGGACCGAGGTCGTCATCCTGTCCGGGTCGCGGCCGGTGTCCGCGCAGGCTCGCCGGAAGTCCGCCAGTCGGGCGCCGGCCGTCTCGATCCCCGCCCAGGTGCCCCACCCGTCTGCCCAGCGGGCGGTCAGGCGCAGCATCCGCCGCCCGGAGGTCCCCCGCGCCCAGCCCCAGCCCGACCCGGCCGCCGCTGACGTGGTCGGCCTGGATGGCGCGCTTGATCAGCACCACCGGGTGATGCCAGGTCTCGGGGAGACCATCGAGACCAGGCGAACGCGGGGGACGAGCGCGCCGAGAGCGCTCAGGACGCTCCAGCATTCCTGCATCGGCCCCGAATCGGGTGAATCGTCGGCGGTGTTGGGCATCAGGTGGTCGGCGAACCAGATCGCCGCGAAGCCGGCCCGCTCGGCCCAGCGCGCCCGCTCCAGCGTCTCCTGCCACGGCCGGGACGGGCTGGTCCACATCGCGAAATCCACGCTGTCAGCCTAGGCTCGCTCAGGCGGCCGCGAGGTGTTTTCGCCCGGTCAGGAACGCCAAGCCGTACAGCAGCGCCACGATCACGAGTAGGGAGTTGAAGCCGAGGATCAGCGAGAGGTATTCGAGCGCGCCGCCGACCATCGCGCCCAGCAGGTTGGCGCCGAAGGCCACGGTCGTGTCACCCACCTGCCGGAAGCGCACGGCAAAGACGAGGTTGGCCAGGAAGATCGGCGCGAAGGCGATCGCTACGCCCGCGGCGAACCGCACTCCCAGCGGCAGGTCGAGCAGCCAATCGCTGGGCACCGCCCAGGCGAGCCCGAGGGCGGCGAGCAGCGCGGCATACAGCAGCAGCGGGCGCCGGATCGAGACCCGGCGGGCGACCTCGATCGCGAGCAGCACCGAGAGCAACACGCCGGCAAAGACGGCGGCGTTGACCACCCAGGTCGTGCCGAACAGCAACGCGAACTGGACGACGTTCTTGGTCTCCAACAGCAAGAACGCGCCGCCCATGAAGAACAGGTCGGCATACGCCCGGATGCCGCGTAGCGGTCCGCCGGCGATGCGCACCGCGGCGATCGAAGCGATCAGGATGAGCGCGAGCATCTTCAGATAGAAGGCCGGGATCGTGCGGGTGCCGAGATACGGAAAGGGACGGTCGTCGACCGACGGCTCCAGCGCAGTGGGGCTGCCCTTCCAGGTGGTCGTGCAGCCGCCAGTGGAAGCGTCCGTGCGCAGCGTGAGCACCGCTTGAGTGCGGTTGCCGTGGGTCGGCCCGAGTTGCACGCAGGGCGCGGCGGCATAGACCGTGGCAATGGTGTTGGCGTAGCGGTCGAGCAGCCACGGCTCGTAGTAGTTGTACATCGCGAACGTCCCGTCGGCGGTGAGCAACTCGCGGGCGCGGGTGAGTGCCTGGGTGGTGAACAGGTAGTTCTCCAGCCGCAGCGCCGACTGGCCGGTGACGATCGTCGCGGAATCGGGCAGGGCAAAGAGGATCAAGTCATAGTGGCGTTTCGTGCGCTGCATGAAGGCCCGGCCGTCGTCGACGTGGACGTGGACCCGGGGATCGGCATACGGACGCTCGGGGTGGCGGGCGCGGCCGATCTCGACCAGCGCCGGATCGATCTCGACCGCATCGACCCGCTTGGCGCCTTGGGCGAGCGCGACCGCGACGTCATTGCCGGTGCCCGCGCCGATCACCAGGACATCGTCGTGCGGGCCGGCATAGGTGTAGGGGTAGAGATAGAACGGGGAGTCCTTGCGGATGTCGGCCACGCTCGCCGAGGTCTGCAGCGGGGTGTTGTTGACGTCGATCCGCACGTTGCCGCCGGGAGCGTCGCGGACCTGGATCTTGTAGTAGGGCGACCACTGGTAGGACCCGGCGAACGACTCCACCCCCAGCAGCCCGACGACGACAGCGAGGGCGGCAACGTGAAGTATCCGCAGCCGGCGGCCCAGCAGGAGCGCCAGGGTGAGCGCGGCGAGCGACCCCCACGCCAGCGGCGGCAGGCGCAGGAAGGACAGGCCGGTCAGGGTGAGGATGCCAGTGAGGCTGCCGAGGATGTCGAAGCGATAGGCATCCAGCGCCGCGAACCGGGCGAAGGTCCGTGCGGTCTCCTGCGCGATCGCCATCAGGCTCGCCGCGGTGAGCGCAAAGATCACCGACAGCGACAGCCACCGCGGCAGCGGCCCCATCCCGAAGCCGCCGACCAGGGCCCAGCCGCGGTCGTTGGTCAGGCCGGTGCGCACCGGAAACGCGAGCACGAAACCGACGAGCAGCGCCAGCAGCAGGGGAGCCCACGGGAGCAGGTCCGGACCGCGGGTGCCACGCAGGAAGCCCACCCCGATGCCGAGGAAGCTGGCCAGCAGCACGAAGTTGGTCAGGTGGACGAGGTAGAGGTTGTTCGAGGAGGTCCAGCGGATCAGCGCCAACTCGACAAACAGCATCAACGCGCTGGCCAGGACCAGACGCGCCCGGGGGCCGGGAAAGCCAGAAGTCACTCGTGCGACTCTGCCACGCGCTCGGTTCGCCGGGCTTTAGGCTGGCCGGTATGCCGAGTGCCCCTCTGCGCGAGATCCCCAGGGTGCGAGCCTTCCCGCTGCTCTGGCCGGTGCAAACCCGGTGGGTGGACAACGACATGTTCGGCCATCTCAACAACGCGGTCTATTACTCCTTGTGGGACACCGCGATCAACGCGTGGATGGCTCGGGACGGGGGCGCCGACCCGATGGCCGATACGGTCATCCCGGTCGTCGCCGAGTCCTCCTGCCGCTATCTGGGCGAACTCGCCTATCCCGCGGATCTCGTCGTCGGCATCGGGGTCGAGCGGCT
Source organism: Nostocoides sp. (assembly GCF_037045025.1). Classification (GTDB taxonomy): domain Bacteria; phylum Actinomycetota; class Actinomycetes; order Actinomycetales; family Dermatophilaceae; genus Nostocoides_A. The sequence goes on from NZ_JBAOHM010000007.1 coordinate 271,303, forward strand.
CGGCACCTCGTCGGTGACCTTCGCCCTTGCCCTGTATGCCGCCTGCGCGGGTCCCGACGATCCCGTCGCCGCGGCCGGACGCTGGGTGCACGTCTACGTCGATCGGATCACCCGCCGGCCGGCGGCGATCCCGCCGACGGCGCGGGCGGCATACGAGCTCCTCGCGGGCCCGGTGAGCAGCGAGGCGGAGCCGCGGTGATCGTGCGTGATTCCTCGGCGGCGCCCGCGCCGGACGGGGCCCCGGCGGGCCGCCACGCTGGCCTCGTGGCTCGGCTCGTGAGCGGGCCGGTGCACGTCGTCCTCGACTCGCCAGTGGGGCCGCTGACGGTGGTGGCCGAGGACGAAGCGGTCATCGGGATCTATTTCGCCGGTCACCGGCGGCGCCATCCGCTGCCGCCGGCCGGGCTGGCGCTGCCCGCAGAGCCGGTGCTGCAGGACACCGCCGGTCAGCTCGCGGAGTACTTCGCGGGCCGGCGCAGGGCATTCGACCTCCCGCTGGCTCCACGTGGAGATGCCTTCCAGCAGGACGTCTGGGCGCTGCTGCAGGACATTCCCTACGGCAAGACCCGCTCCTATGGCGACCTCGCCGCCGCGCTGGGACGGCCGGGCGCGGCGCGGGCGGTAGGCGCCGCAAACGGCGCCAACCCGATCAGCATCGTGATCCCCTGCCACCGGGTCGTCGGCGCCGATGGGACACTGACCGGCTACGCCGGTGGCCTGGATCGCAAGCGCTTCCTGCTCGACCTCGAGCGTCCTCCGCCAGGCGACGACGGGCGCCTGTTCTGACCGGACAGGCGCTGTCTCGGCCGCGCAGTAGTGGGGCGGGGTCCCACGCGTTGCATGGGAGCGGAAGACTTCGCGGGGTTGCTTAGAGCAGGTCGCCGTCGAAGGAGGGGTCCTTGACCAGGTCGTCGTCGGTGGCCATCGGGTCCTTGCCGGCATCCATGGCCTCGATCGCGGCTCGCACGCCCTGGCCGTATGCCGCGTCGGCCTGTGTGCAGTTGTGGATGTGCCGCTCGATCGTCTCCCGGGAGGCCCTGGTGATCGCCCGGGCGGTGTTCTCGAAGAGGCGCTGCTTCTCGGCGTCGGTGTAGGTCCGGAACAGGGCGCCCGGCTGGCCGAAATAGTCGTCGTCGTCTTCGCGGAAGTTGAACCGGTCGGCGAACGGGTCGATTGCCAGGCCCGGCTCGCGGAAGTCCGGTTGCTCCTGCCAGCGTCCGTAGCTGTTGGGTTCGATGCCGGGCGTGGGCTCGGAGGCCAACCGCATCGCGCCGTCGCGGTGGTAGGAGTTGGTCATCGGGCAGCCGTGCGGGCTGTTGACCGGGATCTGATGGTGGTTGACCCCGAGGCGATAGCGCTGGGCGTCGCCATACGAGAAGAGCCGGCCCTGCAGCATCCGGTCAGGAGAGAAGCCGATCCCGGGGACGACATTGGCGGGGGAGAAGGCCGCCTGCTCGACCTCGGCGTGATAGTTCTCCGGGTTGCGGTTCAGCACAAACTCGCCGACCTCGATGAGGGGATAGTCGGCCTTGGGCCAGACCTTGGTCAGGTCGAACGGGTGGTAGGGCACCGTCATGGCGTCCTGCTCCGGCATCACCTGCACGAACATGGTCCAGCGCGGGAAGTCGCCCGCCTCGATCGCCTCGAACAGGTCGCGCTGGGAGTGTTCGCGGTCGCCGGCAATGATCTCGCCTGCCTCGGCGTCGGTGAACGCCTTTAGGCCCTGTTGGCTGCGGAAGTGGAATTTGACCCAATGCCGCACGCCCTCGCGCGTATAGAAGGAGAAGGTGTGGCTGCCGAAGCCATTCATGTGCCGGTAGCCCGCAGGGATGCCTCGGTCGGACATGACGATCGTGACCTGGTGGAGCGCCTCCGGCAGATTGGTCCAGAAGTCCCAGTTGTTCTCCGGATTGCGCAGATTGGTCTTGGGGTCACGCTTGACGGCGTGGTTGAGGTCGGGGAACTTCAGCGCGTCGCGGAAGAAGAAGACCGGGGTGTTGTTGCCGACGACATCCCAGTTGCCCTGGTCGGTGTAGAACTTCAACGCGAAACCGCGGATGTCGCGCTCGGTGTCAGCGGCGCCGCGCTCCCCGGCGACGGTGGAGAAGCGGCCGAACATCTCGGTCTGCTTGCCGACCTCGGCGAAGATGCTCGCGCTCGTGTACTGGGTGATGTCGTGCGTCACCGTGAACGTGCCGTGCGCTCCGGAGCCCTTGGCGTGCATCCGCCGCTCCGGGATGACCTCGCGGTCGAAGTGCGCCAGCTTCTCCAGGAACCAGACGTCCTGCAACAGCATGGGGCCGCGGGCGCCGGCGGTCAGGCTGTTCTGATTCTCCCAGACGGGGGCGCCAGCGACGGTGGTCAGTGGCGCGGTGTTGCCGGGGTCCTGGCGAGGTCCTTCGACGGTCATGTGGGTGCTCCGATCGGGCGGGTGCGGTCGGTTCCAATCAATCACCTGAAGTGGAATCAGTCAAGAAAGGACAACGCTGCCCCCGCCGATGCGGGGGCAGCGTGGGGTTCGGTCGACCGGGGGTGCTCAGGGCTTGGCGAGCACCGGAACGGCGAACACGGAGGTGTTGCCGGCCGCGTCGGTGGCGGTGGCGGTGATCGGCGTGCCGCCCGGCTGGCCGGTGTTAGCCGACCAGTTCCCGGCCGCATTGGCGGTGACCGTGCTCAGGTAGGTCTTGCCCATCTTGCCGGTCTTGGTGGCCGCCACGAACACCTCGATCGTGCAGTTGCTGCAGGCCGTGCCGGAGACCATGCCGCCGGCCTGGGCGGTGATCGTCGGCGGCTGGATGTTGTCCTGGACGAGCGCGGCGCTGGTGCCCCAGGTGAACTGGATGCCGGTGCCAGCCCAGGTGCTGTTGCGCGAAATAGTGTTCTCGTGGGTCTCCTGCTCGGGACCGGACGGGTTGTAGCCCTTGGACGTGATCCGGATGCCGACCGGGTTGTTGGCGACGTGGTTCTGCTTGATCAGCAGGCCATATGGGCCGCGCTGGACGTCGATTCCCGCCGTACCATTGCGACCCGCCGCACCCGAGGGGGTCACGCCCACCCAGTTGTCCTGGATCGTGACGTGGTTGTGGCCCTTGTCGATCAGGATGCCGCCGCGGCCGTTGGAGACCACGACGTTGCCCGTGGCGGAGTTGTCGTGTGGCAGGCCTTCGGCGACGGCGGCATTGGTGCAGCCCCCGGGGTTGGGCCGGGCCGGGTCGCCGCAGAACTTCGGGCCCTCGAAGCGGATTCCGAACTTGACATTGCCGGAGTAGCCGGTGACGTTGCCGAACGGGTCGGTGCCGATGAGGTTGCCGTTGACGACATTGTCGTGAGTGTTGCTGCCGTGGGAGACCTCGACGCCCGCGCCGCGGTTGGCCGACAGGACGTTGCCCTCGTTGGCGCCGAGGCCGCCGACGAAGTTGCCGCTGGTGTAGTTGATGTCGACGCCCTGGGAGCCATTGCTCAGGGCCGCTGTGCCCGCGGGGTTGAGGCCCATGATGTTGTTCTGGATGTAGTTGCCCGAGGTCGGGGCGAAGGACAACGTCACCGCCCGGTGACCGCATCCGGAGAAGACGTTGCGATCGGCCAGCGCCGGCGTGCCGATGTGGTTGCCGCTCGGGCCCCGGTCCAAGACCATGCCGAGGCTCTTGGTGTGCGTGCTCGGGTACTTATAGGTGCCGGCCGCATTGGTGCAGATGTAGTTGCCGACGATGTCGTTGTTGTCCGCGGCGTTCCCGGACAGGGCTAGGTGCTTGGCGAACAGGTAGATCGACAGCCCGCGGATGGTGTTGTTGGGGGTGGTGATCGAGAGCCCGTCGAAACCGTTGGGGCCTTTGCCCTTGATCTCGATCATGATCGAGGCATTGCTGATCTTGGCGGCCGTGTTGGGGCTGGCCCCGGGCTGGGTGTATCCGTCGATCGTGGTCCCGGCCGGGTTGGTCAGTCCGGGAAGCTTGGTCGCCGGGGCGATCGTCTTGACGCCGCCTCCCGGGATGTTGAAGTCGATCTCGGCGTGACCGCTCGCGCGGCCGGCCTCGGTGAGCGCGGCGCGCAGGGTGCACACATTGGTCGACGTCTTGCACAGGCCGTCGTTCGCGCTGTCGGGCGCATCCGCGGTGGAGTTGACGACGAAGGTGGCGACGGGAGCGGCGGTTGCCGCAGGCGCCAGGGCAGGGCCGACGCCAACCGACACCGCGGCAGTGGCGGTCGCGAGCAGGCCCGCGCGGACGGTTTTGAACATACGAAACTCCATAGCTGGTGAAACGGGTCCCCCCGGACGGCACACTCCGGCCCGCCGCGAAGTATTGCACGCGATTCTGTGGGGAACAACCGGCGCCCACGAGGAATCGAGTCCACGAGGAACCGAAGGGGGCCGCCCGATCGGCGGCCCCCTCCCGTGCTGGTGGATCGGATCAGCTGGTCAGCGCAGCGTCACCGGGGCCTGGAACTGCGAGGTGTCCTTGGTGCTACTGATGGCCACCCCCGTGATGCGCGACCCGGCGGGAGCAGATAGTGCGGTCGTGCTGAAGCTCCCTGAGCTGCTCGCGGTCACCGTGGAGACCAGGGTCTTGCCCGCTTTGACGCTGCTGCCGGAAGCAACGAACAGCTCGACGGTGCAGCCGCCGCATGCCTTGCCCGTGATCTTGCGACCTCCGGCGGCCGTCAGCGACGGTGGCTTGATTCCGTCCTGGACCAGAGCCGGGTTGTTGAAGTTGAATTGGATGCCCGTCGTGACGTTCCACATGCTGTTGCGCGAGATGAGGTTGTCATAGGTGCGCTGCTCCTTGCCAGTGGGCGATCCCCCGAGCGAAGAGATTTGCACCGCGAAGCCGGTGTTGGCGATCCGGTTGTTCGTGATCTTCAGGCCGTAGGGGCCACGCTGGACGATGATGCCGCCGGTGTTGTTGCCCGCGTTGGCGCCGCTGCGGGTCACGCCGATGTAGTTGTCGAGGATCTGGACCCGGTTGTGGCCCTTGTCGACGAAGATGCCGCCGTGCCGGTTGGACACGATGACGTTGCCGCGTGCGACGTTGTTGTGGGGGAGCCCCTCGGCGACTCCGGCGTCGGTGCATCCGGACGGGTTGGCCTGGCCGGTGCGACCGCAGTGGTAGGGACCCTCGAACCGGATGCCCCACTGGCCGTTGCCGGCGTAGGACGCCGACCCTCCGCTCGGGGTGGCGCCGATCAGGTTGTTCTCAAACTTGTTGTCATGGTTGCCCATGCCGTGGGAGTCCTCGGCACCCGACCCGCCGTTGCCGGACATGACGTTTCCGGTGATCAGGTTGTTCGAGGTGTAGTTGATGTCGATGCCGTTGGACTTGTTGGCGAGCGCCCGCGTGCCACTGGGGGCCAGCCCGACGAGGTTGTTCCGGATCGTGTTGTTGACCGTGGGCAAGAACGACAGGTTGACCCCACGGTTGCCACAGCCGGAGACGACATTGCGGTCGCCCACCGCGTCGGTGCCGATTTGGTTGTTGCTCGGCCCGTTGTGCAAGAAGACGCCCATCTGGCCGGAGCCCGAACCGGAGAACGTGCCTGCGGCGTTGGTGCAAACGAAGTTGCCGACGACCTTGTTGTTGTCGGCGTCATTGCCGGTCAGGCGGATCTGGGCGGCGAAGTTGTAGACCGCCAGCCCCCGGATCACGTTGTTGTCCTTGGTCACCGTGAGCCCGTCGAAGGTCTTGGGGCCCTTGCCCTTGAGCTCGATGAGGATCCGGGCGTTGCTGGCGGTCGACGAGCTGTTCGCGCGCGAGCCCGGCTGGGAGTAGCCGTTGATCGTGATGCCGCTGGCGTTGGCGACCGCAGGCAGCCGCTTGCCGACGTTGATCGTCTTGACGCCGCTGCCGGAGATGTTGAAGTTGATCGTGACCGGCTGGCCGGTCCAGTTCGCCTCCATCAGCGCGGCCCGCAGGGTGCAGACGTTGCCGGAGGTGCGGCACTGGCCGTTCTTGCCCGAGTCGGCCGCGTCTCCGGTGCTGTTGACGGTGAATGTGACGGCCGGTGCGGCGCTGGCCGGGGCATTCGCGGCGATGGCGAGGGCAGCCACGGCAGCCGGAATGGTGCCGATGGCGGCCAGGCGGCGTGCGCCGCCGCTGAAAAATCGTCGATTGAGCATAGTTGAGAGGCTCCGCTCGTGTTCGGTGTCGTCCCCAGTCCCCTGACGTGGGGACCCACGGCTATTGAGGCGTGACTGCGGCCACGCCCCTGGGACGGTACCACGCCGTTGTGGTGATCGTCCCCGACCTCCAGGTCGAGGTCGGAGGGTCCTGACGGACGGGAGCGCTATGGTCGCAGGGGTGAGTTTGATTCTCGGCCTCGATGGCCTGGCACGGCCGGCGTGGGCCGCCCATGACGCCCTGCTCCAGGCCTACTACGACACCGAGTGGGGTATGCCGGTGCGCGACGAGCGCGGGATGTTCGAGCGGCTGTCGCTCGAGGCCTTCCAGTCGGGGCTGTCGTGGGCGACGATCCTGCGCAAACGCCCGGCGTTCCGGGACGCGTTCGCGGGCTTCGACCCCGACCGGGTGGCGGCATACGGCAGCGCGGACGTCGAGCGGCTGATGGGAGATGCGGGCATTGTGCGCAACCGGCGCAAGATCGAGGCGACGATCGGCAATGCCGCAGCGACCGTGCAGTTGCGCGCCGAGGGTGGTCTCGCGGAGTTTGTCTGGTCATTCCAACCGGCGCGGACCCCGCAGCCGCAGACGCAGGCGGAGGTGCCCACTCAGTCTCCGGAATCAATCGCCTTGTCGAAGGCGTTGCGCAGCAAGGGATTTTCCTCCGTCGGGCCGACAACGATGTTTGCGCTGATGGAGGCCATCGGGATCGTGGACACCCACCTGGTCGGCAGTCACCGGCGGGGAGCTTCGGGGTCTGGCCCGAGAAGACTGCGTCGACGAGCGGGATCGCGAAGCGGTAGCCGGCGAGCAGGGCCCGCGCGCTGGACACCGAGTCCACGAGGGGATGCAGGGCAAAAGCTGCCACGGCCCGGCCAGGGTCGCCGGTCAGCGCAGCGTCGATGACCAACCGGTCGACCGCCTTGACCTGCTGGACCAGCCCGAGCGCGGGGCCGTCGAGCGTGGGGGTCGGCATCGGATGGACGCCGGCTGCATCGGCGCGGCAGGGGATCTCGACCACCGCCTGGTCGTCCAGGCCCGCGAGGGCACCGCGGTTGGCGACATTGAGGATGAGCCGGGCAGGCACGCCGTGGGTGAGGGCACGCATGAGCGCTAAGGCAACGCCCTCGTAGCCGCCGCTGACGATGTCGTCTTGGTCGCGGGCGACACCGTCCCCGCGCTCGGTGCTCAGGTAGGTCGCGTTGCGCTCGGCGAGGGCCGACTCCCAGTGGGCCAGGGCCAGCGTCGGCTCGCTCGGCGACTCGACATAATAGCGATGCTGTTGGGCCGCAAGGAATTCGCCGCGAGTCAGCGTGGCCGCGCGTGCAGCAGTGATGGCTTCGCGAGAGTAGTAGTAGAAGTAGAGGTACTCGTTGGGGATTGCGCCGAGCTGACGCAACCACTCGGCCCCAAAGAGGTGGGTCTCCTCGATCGGGGCGAGGGCGGCGTCGTCGGCCAGCAGGCGGGGGAGCAAGTCGACTCCATCGACGCTCAGCGAGCGCAGCCAGCCCAAGTGGTTCAGCCCGGCATACCCCAGATCGACCTCGGCCAGGGAGTGCCCGAGAGCCCGTGCTGCCCGTCGGCCCAGGGCGATCGGGGAGTCGCAGATCCCGATGACCCGGGAGCCGAGGACGCGCTGCATCGCTTCGGTGATCATTCCCGCCGGGTTGGTGAAATTGATAACCCAGGCGGTGGGGGCGATCTGGGCGATCAGGTGGGCGAGCTGGGTGGCTGGCCCCACCGTGCGCAGGCCAAAGGCGATCCCGCCCGGACCGGTGGTCTCTTGCCCCAACAGGCCCAGGTCGAGCGCGATCCGCTCGTCGGCGACCCGACCGGCCAGGCCGCCGACCCGCATCGCGACGAAGACGACCCCGGCGCCCGTCAGCGCGGCGCCCGTGTCGGTTGTTGCGCTCAGCGCCGGCGCGGCGAGCGCGTCGGAACGCATCCCGTCAAGGACGCGGACGGTGCTCGTCAGCCGAGCCGGGTTGACATCGACGAGCGCCACCTCGTCCACGACCCCCGGCGAGTCGAGCAACGCCCGAAACACCAGGGGCACCCGGAACCCGCCGCCACCGACGATCACCAACTTCACACGCGGCAGCCTAGGGGTGTCGACCACGCGGCTGGGATGCGCGGATGACAGCATGGGCGATCAGGAGGACTGATGCCGGACTTGCGATTTGACCCGCTGGCGCAACTGCGCACGCCCGAGGGCCCCGAGTTCGACCTGTTCGTGCACGGGACGGTGTTCCTCGACATCATCTTCACCGGGCTGCAGCGCACCCCTGCACCAGGAACCGAGGAGTGGGCCGACGGGATGGCCTCCTGCCCCGGGGGGATCGCCAATCTCGCGGTCGCGGCCCGGCGGCTCGGGCTGAGGACAGCGCTCGCGGCGGCGTTCAGCGAGGACGACTACGGTGATTTCTGCTGGCGCACGATGGCGGAGGGGGAAGGCGTCGACCTCTCCCGATCGCGGCGCTTCCCCGAGTGGCATTCGCCGGTGACGGTCTCGTTGTCGGTCGAGCGGGATCGCAGCATGGTCACCCACGGCCACGCCTGCCCCGTCAGCGCCGCGGAGTTGATCGGCCGGCCCCCGCGCTCCCACGTCGTGATGATCGACCTGGCCGCCGAGGACGCCACGGGCGACTCGTGGGTCAGCCTCGCCCGCCAGGACGGGGCGCTCGTGTTTGCCGATGTCGGCTGGGATGCGAGCGAGACCTGGCCGTGCGGGGTCCTGGACCGGCTGGAGGGCTGCCACGCGTTCACCCCGAATGCTGCCGAAGCGATGGCCTATACCCGGACCGACACCGTCCAGGAGGCGCTCTATGCACTGGCCGACCGGGTTCCGCTGGCCATCGTCACCAACGGCCCCCACGGCGCCGTCGGGATCGACGCGACAACCGGCGAAGAGGCATCGGTGCCGGCGCTGCGAGTCAACGCCTTGGACCCGACCGGAGCCGGTGACGTCTTCGGCGCGGCCGTGGTCCTGGGGAGCTTGGCCGGATGGCCGCTGGCGGACCGGCTGGCCTTCGCCGCGCTGTCCTCGGCGTTGGCGTTACAGCAGTTCGGCGGCTCGCTCGCCGCGCCCGGCTGGGGGGATGTCGCCGACTGGTGGCACGCGCTGCAGTCTTGCGGGGCCAGCGGGAGTTATCACGCCTCGCTGTTGCGTCGCTATCGCTTCTTGACCGAGATCGTGCCGAGCCTGTCCGATCACGCCTGCCGCCGCGCGACGGCGACGATCGCCCGCCGCGCCGACGTCGAAGGCCTGACTTAGCTTAGATTGTGGGGTGACGAAATCGGGGTGACTAAGTCGGGGTCCCCGGAAAGTATCGGAGCGAACTTGTGAGCGTAGAACTTTGTGGGGTGACTAAGTCGGGGTCCCCGGAAAGTATCGGAGCGAACTTGTGAGCGTAGAACTTTGTGGGGTGACTAGTGGCTCTTCCCAAACGAGAGTGTGGGGGGTGGCGCGTCGCTGCCGGGTTGAGGGTCGAGGTCTTCCGATGATGGAAGCTCTGACACTTCCCATCTGGAAGACCTCGACATGGCTGACGTTACCTTCACCTGCCCCGACCTGGACACCTTCACCGGTGTTGATGATCTCGGTCTGGTCATCACGGGGCAGCGGCTTGAGACCGGTCGTGCGGTGCTGGCCTGCCGGGTCCTCGAGCCCGATCCGTGGTGTCGGCGCTGCGGGAGCGAAGGCCGGGTGCGGGACACGGTGGTGCGCCGGCTGGCGCATGTCCCGTTCGGGTGGCGGCCAACAGTTTTGGAGATCACGGTCCGCCGCTACCGCTGCGGGGCGTGTGGGAAGGTGTGGCGCCAGGACACCAGCCGAGCAGCCGAGCCGCGCGCGAAGCTGTCCCGGGCCGCGCTGGCCTGGGCGTTGGAGGCGTTGGTCCTCTACCACCTGACGGTCGCCCGGGTCGCCGAGGCGTTGGCGGTGGCCTGGGACACCGCGAACGACGCGGTTCTGGCTGAAGGACGCCGGGTGTTGATCGATGACCCGGACCGGTTCAATGGTGTGGCCGTTGTGGGCGTGGACGAGCACTGTTGGCGGCACACCCGCAAGGGCGAGAAGTACGTCACCGTGATCATCGATCTGACGCCGGTGCGGGACAAGACGGGCCCGGCCCGGCTGCTGGATATGGTCGAGGGCCGCTCCTCAGCGGTGTTCGCGACCTGGCTCGCGGAGCGGGACCCGGCCTGGCGGGAGAGGATCGAGGTCGTCGCGATGGATGGCTTCACCGGGTACAAATCCGCGGCCGCCCAAGAACTCCCGTCCGCCACCGCGGTGATGGATCCGTTTCACGTGGTCCGCTTGGGCGGCGACGCTCTCGATCAGACACGCCGCCGGGTCCAGCAGGCCACGACCGGCCACCGCGGCCGCAAAGGCGATCCGCTGTATGCCGCGCGGCGGACCCTGCACACCGGCGCCGATCTGCTCACCGACCGCCAACGCGCCCGCATCGAGGCGTTGTTTGCCGTTGAGGACCATGTCGAGGTCGAAGCGACCTGGGGCATCTACCAGCGAATGATCGGCGCCTACCGCGATCCCGACCGTGCCGCCGCCAAGGCCCGGATGCAGGCTGTCATCGACTCCATCAGCGCCGGCGTCCCGGCCGCGCTCACCGAGATCATCACCTTGGGCCGGACCCTGAAGAAGCGCGCCGCGGACATCCTGGCCTACTTCGACCGGCCCGGCACCTCAAACGGCCCCACCGAGGCCTTGAACGGCCGGCTCGAACACCTGCGCGGCTCCGCCCTCGGGTTCCGGAACCTGACCAACTACATTGCCCGCAGTCTGCTCGAAGCCGGCGGATTCAGACCCCAACTACACTCTCGTTTGGGATGAGCCTGACTAGTCGCCGCCCATGCCGGTGCGTTCGACACCTTCGACGATCCAGCGCTGCAAGAAGAGGAACATCAGCAGCAGCGGCGCGATGGCGACCAGGGCGGCGGCGAAGAGATGGGCCAGGTCGACCGATTGCGCAGTCAGGAAGGTCGAGAGCGCGATCTGGACGGTCCACGTGGTTTGATCACGGCCGATCACCAGCGGCCAAAGGAAGGCGTTCCACGAGCCGATGAAGGTGATCGTGCCGATCGCGGCGGCAAAACCCATCGAGTTGGGAACCACGACCCGCCAGAAGGTCCCCCAATAGCCCAGCCCGTCGAGGAAGGCGGCCTCCTCGATCTCCTTGGGGAAGCTGAGGAAGAACTGCCGGAAGAGGAAGGTCGCCAACGCCTGGAACAGCCCGGGGATGATCAGGCCGCGCAGGGTCGAGATCCACCCGAGGGTCGAGACGAGCACGAAGCTCGGGACAAAGGTGACCGCTGCCGGAATCAGCAGCGTCGCAGTGATCAGATAGAAGACCAGATTCGACCAGCGAAAGGGGATCCGCGCCAGCCCGTATCCCGCCAGGCCCGAGATGGCGAGCACGCCGAGGGTTTGCACGACCGCGATGGCAATCGAGTTGAGCAGGCTGCGGGCCAAGGGCAAGGCCGGGTCGTTGAAGATCGCGCTGAAATTGCCCCACTCCCAGGTCGGCGGCAGCCAACTCCATGTCGGTGAACTGAGCGCGTCCTCGGTCATCAGCGCATTGCGGACGAGCAGGAAGAACGGGACGAGGAAGAGGATCGCTGCGAGGATCAGTGCGGCATACCGAAGAGCCGCAGCGGCTTTGGCCGCCCGTGAGGTGTCGACGACCACCATGTCAGTCCTCCGCTCGCAGGCTGAAGAAGCGGTTGAAGACCAGTGCGGCGATGACGATCACGAGCGTCAAGATGACCGCACCCGCGCTGCCGTGCCCGAAGTCTTGCCCCTGCCCGAGGGCGACGTAGTAGAGATAAACCAGGGGCGGGCGGGCATACGGGGGATAGGTGCCGAAGTTGGCGAGAATGTTGTAGAACTCATCGAAGGCCTGGAAGGCGTTGATGAGCAAGAGCAGCAGCACCGCGGCCGAGGTCGGACGCAGTTGGGGGAGGGTGATGTGCCGGAAGGATTGCCAGCCGCTTGCTCCGTCGATCGCGGCCGCTTCATACAGCGTTGGTGAGATCCGTTGCAGCGCAGCGAGGAAGAGGATCATATAGAAGCCGACCTGCAGCCACAGCCGAGCTGTGACGATGACCAGCCAATACCAGGGCGGCCTGGTCAGCGACAGGAACGGGATCGCGTCGACACCCACAGACCCCAGAGCGGCATTGACCGCGCCGGAGCGGCCGCCGGAAAAGATCGACATCTTCCAGATCAGCGCCGCCACGACGTAGGAGCACGCCGTGGGCAGGAAGAAGACCGACCGGAAGAAGGTCTGCATGACCCGGGTGCGGGCGACCAGGACAGCGGTGAGGAGCGAGAGGGCAAAGGTTGTCGGCACGATGAACGCGGCGAAGACGACGAACGTGCCGAGGCTGGAGCGGAACGACTCGTCGCGCAGCATCGTGACGTAGTTGCCGAACCCAACGAACTTGGTCGGCGTCACGGTGTTGTAGGCATCGAAGAAGCTGAGGTAGACACTCCAGCCGATCGGGATATAGATGAAGACGAGCAACCCGAGCACGAAGGGGCCGACGAAGACCCAGAACCACAGGTTGTGGTTCTGCCGGCCGAGAAGGCGATTCACCCCTTGACGCGGGCGACCTCGGCCTCGGCCACCGTCTTGACCTTGGCGATCTCGGCCTTGGCGTCCGCGCCGTCCTTGACGACCTTGGTCATCATGTCGCCGAATGCGGTGGCGCACTTGGGCGTCCACAGGACGTTGTTCTGCGCGTGGCCGAACTCCTGCGCGAACGCCGCCGCGTCCTTGGCGGGGCCCTCCTTGAGGGTGTCCGCCTGTGCCACCAGGCTGGTGCGGGCCGGAATGTGGAAGCCGTATGCCGTGGCGAAGTCGAGTTGCTTGTCGGTCTGGTCGACCCACAGCCACTTCACGAATTCCTTTGCCGCGTCGACGTTTTGTGACTTGGCACTGACGCACGAGCCGTAGGCCCCGACGACCACCGACCGGTTGCCGCCCGGCATTGAGGGCCACGGGATACAGCCGAAGTCGTCCTTGAGGGACTTGATCAGGTCGGGGAAGGTCCACAGCCCGGTGAACTGCATCGCGCATTGGCCGCTGGTCAGGGCGGAGGCGTCATACCAGTCTTTCGGGGCGCCGAGCAGGAGGGACTTGCTCGTGAACAGCTCCCGCAGCTTGCCGAAGGCGTCCACCGCCTTCTGGTCATCGAAGCCGAACGCGCCGTCGTCGGTGAGGTAGTCGAGCCCGACCGAGAAGAGCATCGGGGCGCCCATCAAGCTGACGCCGCCGTCGTTGCCCAGGAAAAGGCCCTTGACGTCGCCGGAGGTCAGTTTGTCCGCGGCGGCGATGAGGTCGTCGATCGTCTCCGGGGGAGTGACCCCGGCCGAGTCCAGCATGGACTGGCGATAGACGAGCAGTTGCATGTCGATGACCTGGGGGACCGCCCACAGTTTGCCCTCATAGGTCATCCGCTTGAGGATTGCCGGGTTGAAGTCGGACTCGGCATCGCCGAGCAGTCCGCTCAGGTCGGCCACCTGGTTGCCTTTGATCATGTCGATCGTCGGGCCGTTGCCGTATTCGAAGACATCGGGCCCGCCGCCGGTCAGCAGCGAGGCGGCGGTCGTCTGGTCGTAGTCGCCCGGCTTCCACGTGACCTTGACGTCGGCGGCGGTGTAGGCCTTGGCGTAGCCCTCGACCGCCTGCTGCGTGCCCTCCTCGCCGTACTGGTGATACCACTGCTGCAGCGTGGCTTTGGCGCCGCCGGATGCCGACCCGCCGCCACCGCTGGCCGAGGAACTGGTGGCGCGGCCGGTGTTGCCACCGCAGGCCGCGAGCGCTCCGGCAGCCGCGACTCCACCGCCCAACGCGAGCAACCGGCGCCGATCGAGATGGGCGGAGAAGGTGGTCGGCGACATGCGATCCTCCGAGGTCGGGCACGCTGGCCGAGCGCGCACGCGGTATGCCGGATTGGCGGCTCCGTTCAGGCTAGTGCGCCCGCGGTGCGCCCGCCCGCAACGACACGGACCGACCCCGGCTCCTGTGGGCGCACCCCACCCACTTTCGGATCAGTGACCCGGGCCGCCCCGGCGGGCGGCCACCGTGGGGGCGGCAAGAGGGGGCCTCTGGTCGCTATCCATGTCCCGCGGACGTGCTCGGCCCGCCGTCACCCGGCCCCGACGCTACGCCCGGGCCAACGCCAGCCCCGTTGCTGACCAGGCCCGTGGGTCGAGAGGACTCGGTCGCCACGATTCTGGCCGGCAGAAAACGTGCCGACACGCTCCTCTCGACCCGGCCGGGCCGATCATCCGCCGTTCCGGGACAACGTGACAGTAGCTCTTCGTCTGGCCCTCGGCATCGGCCCAGTCACCACGCCACTCACCGAACTCCCGCGAATCAGGTGAGCAGGACGATCTTGCCGCCGACCTCGCCGGATGCCAGCTTCTCGAAACCCGCGCGCGCCTCGTCGAGCGCAAGCACACTGTCAATGCGCGGCTGAATGCCAGCGGTGACAACGAAATTGGCCAGGCGCTCCAGCTCGGTGCGGGTGCCCATCGTCGAGCCGATGACGCGCAACTGCTTGAAGAAGATCTTGGTCAGCTCGGCCTTGGGCGGGGCGTCGCCGGACGTCGCCCCGGAGATGACGATCGTGCCGCCCGGGCGCAGCGAGTTCACCGAGTGCGACCAGGTCGCCGCGCCGACCGTCTCCAAGACCGCGTCCACCCGCGCGGGCAGTCGGGCGCCGGCCTCGAACGCCTCCTCGGCGCCCAGCTCCCGGGCGAGGTCCCGCTTGGCCTGGTCGCGGCTGGTAGCCCACACGCGCAGACCGGCTGCGGCGCCAAGCTGGATCGCTGCGGTGGCCACGCCGCCGCCGGCGCCTTGGACCAGAACGGTGTCGCCGGGGTGGACCGCGGCGTTGGTGAACAGCATCCGGTATGCCGTCAGCCACGCCGTCGGCAGGCACGCCGCCTGCTCCAGGCTCAGTCCCGCCGGCTTGGGAACGAGGTTGCGTGCCGGCACCGCCACTCGCTCGGCCAGGGTGCCGAGGTGCACCTCCGAGAGCAGCGAGCGGCGCGGGTCGAGGGTCTCGTCGCCGGACCAGCCGGGGGAGGAGATCACGGCATGCACCAGCACCTCGTTGCCCTGCGGATCGCGGCCGACGGCATCGCAGCCGAGGATCATCGGCAGCCGGTCGGCGGGCAGGCCAACCCCCTTGAGCGACCACAAATCGTGGTGGTTCAGCGCGGCGGCCTCGACGTCGACGAGCACCCAACCGTCCGGCAGCTCAGGCTCGGGTTGGTCCCCGATCACGAGACCGGAGAGTGGATCCTCGGTGGACTGGCTGACGGCGGCGACGGCGAGCATGCCTCCACGGTAGCCCCCGCCCCGCCGGGTTAGCGGGTGGGTTGCGACCTGGCGCGCGAGCGGAAGGGTGTCCCGCAATAGGTGAGGTATACGGCACCTCCTGCAGGACGGGCCGCCCCACGAGGATCAGGTTCAGCGGGTGGGTTGCAGCCCCGAGCAGGCGCTGGCCTGCTCCCACAAGGCATGGAGTCGCTCGCGGTCGGCGGGCGGGGGCTCGGCCGGTATGCCGTCGCGCCCGATCAGCAGCGGGCCCCAGCTGGCTCCACTGACCACCGAGGCGGTGCGGGCACCCGGGCGAGCCGCCTTGGCAGCAACCGGATCGACGGTCACCGTCAAGATGCCCGTGCGGGAGTCGGGCTCGGCCGAGCGCCACCAGACGAAGTTGCCGAGCCCATAGTCGACATAGGCCCGGCCGAGCCAGCCGGCGCCGCCCACCCGGTGGCTGTGCGCGCCGACGATGACGTCGGCGCCGGCCTTCTCCAAGTCAGCTGCGGTGGCGGTCGACCGCTGGTCGGGGCACTCCTGATAGTCGATCCCCCAGTGCAGATAGACGACGACCACGTCGACCTGATCGCGAACCGCGGTGACCGCGGCGACGATCCGGTTGGTTGGCATGCTGCTCGCGACGCCCGGCTTGGCGGGACCGGCCGAGAAGTTGGCGAGGGTCTCCTCGGCCACCTGGGTGGCGCCCAAGACCGCGACCTTTAGCCCGGCGACGTCGAGCACGCGCGGGGCGAAGGCGTCCTTCTCGTCGCCGCCGATGCCGACGATCGGGACCGGGCTCTTGGCGCGCGCGGCGAGCGTCTCGGTCAGGCCGGCAGCGCCATAGTCGGCGGCATGATTGTTGGCTTGGGTTAGCACGCTCAGGCCACCGCCGGCGAGCGTCTCCAGCGCGGAGGCCGGTGCTTTGAAGTTGAACGCCTTGGGGAAGGGCGTGGTCTGCTCGGTGATTGCCGTCTCGAGGTTGGCCATCCGCAGGTCGGCGTCACCCCAGAGCGGGCGCAAGGCCGTCAGTCCGGCGGGATTGGTCGCCAGCGGAGCGAGATAGTCGGCAAAGTGAATGTCGCCGCCAAAGGCCAAGGTGACTGGTCGGGTCGGTGCGCTCGCCGACCCGCCACCGGCGCCGGACCCGCGTGCCTCGCCAGAACCCCTCGGCTGGACGGAGTCACGCGCCTCGCCGGGGCTGCCGCTGGCCAGCGAGCACGCGGCGGGCAGGCATCCGGCTAGCACGATCGTCAGCAGCGCGAGGCCCCGACCGGCACGCGTCGGCGCCACATTCGGCTGCACGCCGCGTGGCCGCGTGCCCCGGGGACCGGCGGTCACCCGCCGGTCGACGTACTTGTGTTGGCGACGTCTTCCTCCCACACGTTCTTGGCTCCGGTGTGTCCGGCGAGCATGATTGCCACGATCGCAAAGCCGGCCGCCAGGACGGTCAACACCACCGCCGGGACGGTCCCGCGGGCCGGTGCGGGCTGGCTACCGACCTGCCGCGCCACGCGGGCCACGATAAGGATCACCACGACGGCGACACCGAAGAGGACATAGAGGCTGATCGCCGCGAGATCACCGCGCTCAGCGTGGTCGAAACCCGGCTCGCCGACCCGGTGCTCCAACTGCTCGCCACTCTCGGTTGCGACAAAAGCGCTCCCCGCGGCGATCGCGGACAACAGCAGCGTCGGCCAGCGCAGGCCGACCCGCCAGCGGGGCACCGCGGCATACGCGACCAGGCACAGGGCAGCCAGTGGCCCGAGGACGACCACGGCGTGAATGATCAGAGGGTGCACCGGCAAGCCGATGATCACATCGAACATGCCGGCCACAGTACGACTGCCCGCTGTGAAATCGGAGTAACGAAACGCTGCGCCGGGCGGGAGTCCCTAGGATCGGCGGGTGGCGTGGGCGCGGTTCGGCAACCGGACGGCATACGAGCTGGTTGCCGTCAGCCACGACATCGACGAGGTGACCGCAGGCTTTTGGGCAATCGTCATCGACTTCGAGGGGGAGCTGACCGCGCTGCGTTTCGCCAACCACGGCCGGGCGACCCTGCGCCGGCCCCCTGACTACCGGCGCTGGCAGCCCCTGACCGGGCCATGGGAGACGAGCCTGGACAGGGCGGCATACGTGCGCGGGGTCGAGACCATCCGGGCCGGGATCGCCGCCGGCGAGGTCTATCAGGTCAACCTCTGCCGCGTGCTCAGTCATCCGCTCACCGAGGAGCACTACCTGCCGGCGCTGGCTCGGCTGCTGACTCGCGGAAACCCGGCGCCCTATGCCGCGATGATCCACGCCCCCGAGCACGGCGTCGACATCGTGTGCGCCTCGCCCGAGCGCTACCTGGGCCGCCACGCGGAGCTGCTCACCTCTAGCCCGATCAAGGGCACCGCGGTGACCGCAACACAACTGCTACCCAAGGATTATGCCGAGAACGTCATGATCGCCGACCTCGTCCGCAACGACCTCCAGCACGTATGCCGCCCCGGCAGCGTCCGCGTCGACCACCTGTGCGGCGTCGAGCAGCATCCCGGCCTGGTCCACCTCGTCACGGACGTGACCGGTCGCCTCGCGCCCGGCGCGTCGTGGCGGGCTATCCTCGATGCGACCTTCCCGCCCGGATCGGTCTCCGGCGCGCCGAAGTCATCGGCGCTACGCATGATCGGCGAACTCGAACCGATTCCACGAGGGCCCTATTGCGGGGCAATCGGCTGGATCGACGCCGATGCCGAGTCCGCGGAACTCGCGGTCGGCATCCGGACGTTCTGGGCGATGCAGGGACGGCACGGTCGCCAGCTGCGGTTCGGCGCGGGGGCCGGGATCACCTGGGGATCAGATCCGCAGGCCGAATGGGAGGAAACGCAGTTGAAGGCGGCACGGCTGGTGGGCCTGGCATCGGGGGATTTGGCACCATGAGTTCCGTGGTCCGGGTGTGGGTGAACGGTGAAATATGCGACGACGACGCCGCGTCGCTGTCGGCGATCGATCACGGCGTGACTGTCGGCGACGGCGTCTTCGAGACGCTGAAGATCCGCGACGGTGAGGCCTTCGCCCCGACCCGGCACCGGGCTCGCCTCGAGCGCAGCGCGGCGGGTCTCGGCCTGCCCGCCATCGACCACGACCTGATCGACCAGGGCGTCAAGGCGATCCTCGGAAGCGGTGAGCCGATCGCTCTCGGGCGGCTGCGGTATACGGTCACCGGCGGACCCGGCCCGCTCGGCTCCGACCGCGGCACCGCGCCGCCCACCTATATCGTCACCGCTGCACCGATCGAGCCGGTCGTGGGGCCGGTGGCGCTGGCGGTCACCCCGTGGACTCGCAACGAGCGCTCGGCGGTCGCCGGCCTGAAAACCACGTCGTATGCCGAGAACGTCGTCGCCCTCGCCTATGCCAAGGAGCGCGGCGCGGTCGAAGCGGTATTCGCCAATACCCGCGGGGAACTGTGCGAGTGCACCGGCAGCAATATCTTCGTCGTCGTCGGCGGGGAGATTTTGACCCCGCCGCTGTCCTCGGGCTGCCTGGCCGGGATCACCCGGGACCTCACCATCGAATGGTGTCGGGAGGCGGGCCTGCGGGTGCTCGAGGAGGCGCTGCCGCTCAGCGTCCTGCATACCTGCCAGCGAAGTGTTCATCACCTCCAGCACCCGGGATGTGCTAGCCGTCGGGCAGATCGACGGGCGCCGGCTGCCGGCGCCCGGCCCGGTGACTGAGCAGGCGGCGGCGGTCTTTGCCGCGCGAGCGGATGCCGAGGTGGACCCATGAGCCCGCGACAGCCGGACGACGTCGACCGCAACGAAATCGGGCGGCACGACCACAACATCCTGCTCGATCAGTATGACGACGACTGGGCCTGGCGACGCAAGCTGCGGAGCAACCCGACGACCGCGCGGCTCTACCGGCTTGCGGTCGGGGCGTTGGGCACGGTCATCGTCGTCGGCGGCCTGTTGCTCGTGCCGCTGCCGGGGCCGGGCTGGCTGATCGTCTTTGCCGGCTTGGCGGTCTGGGCCAGCGAGTTCGAGTGGGCGCAACGCCTGCTCGACTGGGTGCGCGCCAAGGTTCGGGCCTGGAACGACTGGATTCGCGCTCAGGCGCGGTGGCTGCAGGCGCTCGCGGCCGTGGTGACGGCGGCCTTCGTGGTCGCCGTGATCTGGGCCGTGCTGCGGGTCTCGGGTGTGCCGGGGTTCTTCCCGGACGGGCTCGAGTCCTTCCTGCACGCCAACCTCGGCCTGTGACCTGGGCCTGCGATCCAGGCGAGGTGACGTGCGTCCTCTCGGCGCCCGGATCATAACGGCGCATTGCTACCGTCGATACCGGTCAATCGAGCCGAGCCCTGGAGAGCCCCATGAGTCGATCCGCCCCGCGCCGCGCCGCCGTCCTCGGCGGCAACCGCATCCCGTTCGCCCGCCAATTCGGCGCGTATGCCGAGGCCTCCAACCAGGACATGCTCACCGCCGCGCTGGACGGGCTTGATTGCCCGCTTCGGGCTGGCCGGGGAGCGGCTCGGCGAGGTGGCCGGCGGCGCGGTGATCAAGCACAGCCGGGACTTCAACCTGGTGCGCGAGAGCGTGCTCGGGTCGGCGCTGGCGCGCGACGACCCCGGCATACGACGTGCAACAGGCGTGCGGGACCGGTTTGGAGACCACGATCCTGGTCGCCAACAAGATCGCGCTCGGCCAGGTCGAGTCCGGCATCGCCGGCGGCGCCGACACCTCCTCGGACGCGCCGATCACGGTGTCCGAGCCGCTGCGGCATACCCTCCTTAAGGCCGGCGCCGGGCGCTCGACGATGCAGCGGATGCGGCCCTTTGTCGGCGTGCGGCCGTGGCACTTCACGGTGGCCACGCCGAGCAACGCCGAAGCTCGCACCGGCCTGTCGATGGGCGAGCACATGGCGGTGACGGCCAAGGAGTGGCGGATCTCGCGCGAGGCGCAGGACGAGCTGGCGATGTCGAGCCACCAGAAGCTGGCCGCGGCATACGAGCGCGGGTTCTTCGATGATCTGATGACCCCCTATCTCGGGTTGACCCGTGACCAGAACCTGCGCGCCGACAGCTCGATGGAGAAGCTCGCACGGCTCAAGCCGGTCTTCGGCAAGGGCGAGGGTGCGACGATGACGGCCGGCAACTCGACGCCGCTGACCGACGGTGCCGCAACGGTTTTGCTCGGCTCGACGGAGTGGGCGGCCGAGAAGGGCCTCACGCCGCTGGCTTATGTGGTGGACGCGGAGACGGCCGCGGTTGACTTCGTCACGGGCACCGACGGCTTGCTGATGGCTCCCGCGTATGCCGTGCCTCGGCTGCTTGCCCGCAACGGAATGTCGCTGTCGGACTTCGATTTCTATGAGATCCACGAGGCGTTTGCCGCGACCGGTGCTGTGCACGTTGACGGCGTGGGAGTCCGAACCCTTTGCCCGGGATCGGCTCGGCCTTAAGGCGCCGGTGGGCTCGATCGACCGGGCGAAGCTCAACGTCAACGGGTCGTCGCTGGCTGCCGGGCACCCGTTCGCGGCGACCGGCGGACGGATCGTCGCGACTCTGGCAAAGATGTTGCACGAGAAGGGCTCCGGGTCGCGTGGGCTGATCTCGATCTGCGCGGCCGGTGGGCAAGGCGTCGTCGCGATCCTCGAAGGAGCCTAGCCATGGCTGATCGCTACAGCGCGCTCGTGAGTTCTGGGATCGGCAAGCAGGTCGCGACCGCTCTCGGCTTGCCTCGCCCGAGCCGGTTGCGGCGCCACGAGGTCGGCGCGGCCGTGATGCCGGGCGCCGTGCTCGTCGCGGGCGCTGCGGATTCCCCACTGGCCGAATGCATCCGGGAGTTGCTCGGTGGGTGGGACGTCGCAGTTGCCACGCAACCGTCGACCTCGGTCGCCGGGGTCGTGCTCGACATGACCGGGATCATGACGCCCGGCGTCCTGGAGCAGTTGCGGTTCGCCTTGGCGCCGGCGCTCAAGACCCTGCAGCCCAGCGGGCGGGTCGTCGTTCTCGGCCGGCCACCGACGATGGCGAGCACGCCTGAGCAGGCAGCGGCGCGGCAGGCACTGGAAGGCATCGTCCGCTCGGTCGCCAAGGAGATGCGCGGTGGGGGGACCGCGAACCTCGTGCGGGTCGCCGAGAGCGCCGATGCCAATATCGCTGCGACGCTGCGGTTTTTCCTGTCCGGTCGGTCGGCCTATGTGTCGGGTCAGGTTGTCGAGGTGGGCGCGGGCCGGCCGGGTGGCGAGGTGTCGGCGCCGGCGGATTGGGATGCCCCGCTGGCCGGCAAGGTCGCCGTGGTCACCGGGGCGGCGCGGGGCATCGGCGCCGAGATCGCGCGGGTGTTGTCGCGGGATCGCGCGAGCGTCGTCTGCGTGGACATCCCCGCTGCGGGAGCCCCGCTCGCTGCGCTGGCCAACGAGATCGGTGGCAGCGCACTGCAATTGGACGTCACGACCCCGGATGCGGGGGATCGCATTGCCGATCACGCGCGCAGCCGCCACGGCGGCCTCGACATCGTCGTGCATAACGCCGGCATCACTCGCGACAAACTGCTCGCCAACACCGACGCCGACCGGTGGCACGAGGTGCTCGACGTCAACCTGCTGTCGGTGCTGCGGATGAACGAGGCGCTGCTGGACGAGGACGGCATCGCCGACGACGGTCACCTGGTCCTCGTCTCCTCGATCGCCGGGCTCGCCGGCAACCGCGGGCAGGCCAACTATGCCGCCTCCAAGGCCGGGATCGCCGGGCTGACGCGCGCGCTCGGCGCGTCGCCGGAGTTGCACGGTCGCGGGATCACGGTCAACGCCGTCGCGCCGGGGTTCATCGAGACCGAGATGACCGCCAAGATCCCGTTCGCCACCCGCGAGGTCGGTCGCCGGCTGAACTCGCTGGCCCAGGGCGGGCTGCCGGTCGATGTCGCCGAGACCATCGGCTGGTTGTCGTGGGATGCCAACGCCGGCGTCACCGGGCAAGTGGTCCGCGTGTGCGGGCAGAGCCTGTTGGGGGCGTGACCGGATGGAGATCACCGAGCTGACCGGTCCGCCCCGGCTCGCGCCGCTGCTCGCCCGTGCCGCATTACCGCTCGGCAACAGCGGCGGCGAGCAGGTGCCGCAGCGGGGCTACCGGCTCACGGCATACGAGATCGAGCGAAGCAATCTGCTTGCCTATCAACGGATCTGCGGCTTCGCCGTGGACGACCGGCTGCCCGTGACCTATCCGCATGTGCTGGGGTTCCCGTTGCAGGCCAAGATCATCTCGGCCGGTGACTTCCCGCTGCCGATGGCCGGCCTGGTGCACATCGAGAACACGATCACCACCCACCAAGTGGTCACCGCGAGCGATGTCCTTGACCTGACGGTCACGCCCGGGGAGCTGCGTCCGCACCGGCGTGGGCGAACGATCGAGTTGGTGACGATCGCCGAGGTGGGCGGCGAGGTGGTGTGGGAGGGCCGCAGCAGCTATCTCGCCCGGGGACGTGGCGAGGAGTCCGCCCCGGAGGGGAGCCGGCGCCGGAGGTGCCCAAGCGGCCGGTCGCGCAGCAGTGGCGCCTGTCCGGTGACCTCGGCCGGCGGTACGCCGCGGTCAGCGGCGACGTCAACCCGATCCACCTGCACCCGCTCACCGCCCGGGTCATGGGCTTCCCCAAGGCGATCGCCCACGGCATGTGGACCTATCCGCGCACCCTCGCCGCCCTCGGCGCCCGGCACGCGTATGCCGGTTCCAGCCACGTCTGGTTCCGCAAGCCCGTGCTGCTGCCCACCACCGTCGCCCTGGTGGCGCAGCCGGCCGCCGATGGCTCCGTCGTGGCCGCCCTGGTCGCCCCCAAGGAGCCCAAGCGCGTCCACCTGGTCCTGCGCACCAGCTAGGCGACCAGCCAGCAGGCGCGACTCCGACCGGTGCTGGTTCGGACGCGAGACCCCACCTGAGGTATGGTGGCTCGGCCGCGACGCGGCCATGGACGTGTAGCTCAGTTGGTTAGAGCGTTCGCTTCACACGCGAGAGGCCAGGGGTTCGAGTCCCTTCACGTCCACTCACTCCGTTCGCGGTCGTGCTGGGGCCCACCTTCACGACCACCCGAAAACGGCCCTTGACCTGCGGAAACGAGAGGTCAGGGGCCGTTCGCCTTTCCGCGCGTGTCGGATACGTGTCGGATCGCGAGTGACCTTCCGACCTCCCGACAACAAGGGAAGGTCAGCAATCACGACAGCAGCAGTTGCGCCACGACGGGGCGGGTGGGATCGGCGCGAGCGCGGCTTCGTCGCGGAGTTCGCCGCCGAACAGGAGGCGGGGCAGTGGCGGCGGGAGAACGTCAACCGGCATCTGCAGGTGCGCCGGGTGGCGCAGGTTCGGGGGTGCGCGATGACCGCCATGCCGATGGACGTCGAGGTGGAGACGGTCCCCGGTGCCGGATGCCGGCCGCCCGTACTGGGCCTCGCGAGTTCGAGGCTTACGACGCGGGCTCGGGGGCGGTCTATGTCCTCGCCCGCCACCGGTTCGTGCATCCGTACCCGCGATGACGGACACCGCCGCGATCCTCGTCACCCACAACGACGGTCAACACGCGGGCGGCAGCGGGCAGGGAGATTTCGCGCTCGACCGGTTGCAACACGGCGCTCGCGGACCACCGCCCCCACATAGGTGGCCGGTCTAGGTCCGCATGCAGCCATGCGACATTTGACCTGTGTCCATCGAGACGGTCGTCACCGACGACGGGTGCCAGCTCTGGAGCGAGGTCCGCGGCCACGGCAACGCCATAGTCCTCAACCACGTAGGGCCGGGTCTTGCTGATAACCTCGGCGCCCTCCAGGAACGCCTCGCGCCGAGCCACCGCGTAGTCCGCTGGGACCAGCGCGGGTGCGGGCGCTCGGAACCACGCGGGCCGTACAGCATCGAGCGCTCCGTGGCTGATCTCTCCGCCATCGTGGCCCGGCAAGGTGGACGTGCGGTTCTCGTCGGCCATAGTTGGGGCGTGACCCTGTCGCTGCATTACACGCTCGCGAGGCCGGAGTCGGTCCGCGCCCTGGTGTACGTGAGCGGGACGGGTACGGGGCAGGGTTGGAAACCAGAGTGGAGGCGCACCGCGGCTTCCCGCATGGGCCCAGAGCAACTGGCCCGCGTCACCGGCCTGGCGTCGCGTGGGCGGTCGGCGGCCGAAGATCGGGAGCTGGCCTGCTCCATCAACCACGACTGCAAGGTCGCCATCAACGCCGAGACCTCGCTCATCCGCGAGACGGACCTTCTCGATCGATGCCGCTCCCTTTCCCTGCCTGTGCTTGTCGTCCAGGGCCCGCGAAGACCCGCGACCCGTGGCTGCGATGCCTTCGACGCGATGCTGCGGGAGTTCCTCGACGACGAAAAGTAGCTCCCGACGTGCGCGCTCGGGGTCGTGTCCTGAACAAGCCGGGGACGACCGGCATGCTGCGGTGCGGACATCACACGAGTCGGCCTCAGGGCGTGCCGGGAGGCGGTTCGCAATCGTGCTGGGGCAACTGGGCGCTAAACCGTCGCTCCGGCCGGCCGGTGGCGCCGTAGCGGTGGCGGACGTGGGCACGGCCGGCGTCGACCAGGTGTTCCAGATAGCGGCGGGCGCTCGAACGAGACAGGCCGACCACCTCGGCGCATTCCTGCGCGGAGATGTCGTCGGTCGCCTCCCGCAGGGCTCGCACCACCAGCTCGATCGTCTCCGTGCTGATGCCCTTGGGCGGTTCCTTGCCGAGACGCACCTGTCCGGGCCGGAACAGCCGGTCGACATCATCTTGGTGCGCCTCCGTGACGGCATCGACCTGACTGCGAAAGACGGCATACTCGCTCAGCCGCAGACGCAGCGCCTCGATGTCGAAGGGCTTGATCAGGTAGTGGAACACCCCCGCCTGCTGCGCCATGCGCACGGTCTCGATGTCCTTGGCCGCCGAGAGCATCAGCACGTCCGGGCCGACGCCGCGATCGCGTCGCAGTTTGCGCAACACCTCGATCCCCGTCATGTCCGGCAGGTAGACGTCCAGGAGGAGCAGGTCGGGATTCTCCTTGCGTGCCAACGAGATCGCCTCCGCACCCGTGCGCGCCGATCCGACCACCTCGAACCCGGGCATTCGGGCGATCACGCCACCGTGCAACCGGCCGACCATGAAATCGTCATCGACGATGAGCACACGATAAGCGCCCGCTGTTTCGGCCATCCTGGTGATCCTGCCAGTTACGGGCTCGCGGCATCGCTTGCGGCCAGGAGTGGGATGGACCGCAAGGTCGCGACAAAGACCGCACCACCGTCGTTGTGGACCTCGACATCGCCGCCGCGGGCGCGGCACACGACTTGCACGAGGGCCAGACCGATGCCGTGCCCGTGCTGACCGACCGGCTGCTTGGTCGTGAACCCGCGCTCGAAGAGCTGACCCGCGACGGTGGCGTCGACGCCAGGACCGGAATCGCGCACCGTGACGACGACGACCTCGACCTCGTCGAAGGCCTCGGTGCGCAACTCGACATCCACGTGGGGGTCTGCGCTGGCGGCGGCGGCGTCGAAGGCATTGTCGACCAGATTGCCCAGCACCGTGTTCACGTCCGCCGACATCTCCGAGCACATTCGGGGCAGCCGGGTGGTGGGTGCGATCGTGAACCGCACGCCGCGTTCGCCCGCCTGGCTCACCTTCGCCAGCACGAGCGCCGCAACCGCGGGATCGGTCACCGATTCGGTCACTGACGCGGCCAACTGAGACTGGGCCTCGGTGATCTGCTGGATATACGTCCGCGCCTCGTCGTACTCCTCGATGGTGATCAGCCCGGTCACCACGTGCATCCGGTTGCTGAACTCGTGAGCCTGCGCGCGCAACAGATCCGTCGCCGACCTATTCAGGTCAAGCTCCCTCTGGAGTTCAACCAGCGCCGTGCGGTCGCGCAGCGTTGCCACCCAACCGATCTGCCGACCCCGGCTTTGCACGGGCATCCGGTTGACGGTCACCAGCCGGGGTCCGACCGGAAGGACCCGGTCGGTCGTCGGGGCGTCATCGTCGAAGATGGTCGCGAGGATCGCGTGATCGCCGAACTGCGTCACGGACGCACCGACCGAGAGCATCGGTATGCCGAGGAGCCCGGCCGCCTGCTCGTTCACCATCGTCAGCCGCCGGTCGAGATCGACGGCGAGGACGCCCTCCTTGATGCCCGACAAGAGCGCCTCGCGATGTTCGACCAGGCCGGTGATCTCGCGAGGTTCGAGGCCGAGGGTTTGCCGTTTGACGCGCTGCGACAACAGATACGAGCCGACGATCGCCAATAGGGAAGCCAGGCCGACATAGGTCAGCAGGTTGGGCAGGACCGAGCGCAGGTTGGACAGCACCGACGGGTAGGCGCGCGAGACCGTCACCACCCCGATCGTGCTTCCGCTGGCGACCTCGATGATCGGGGCCATCGCCATGGCGTCACCGGTGCCGTCCTCGGTCCCGGTCCAGGAGCGGCCGTTGAAGGCATCGCTGCGCTGGACATCTTGACCCACCACCGGTGGATCGGTCGCGGCGATGATCCGGCCCCGCGCGTCCGTCAACGTCACCCGGGTCGCGCCGGTCAGCGCCAGATTCGAGGTCATCGCCGACCGTGCCTGCGCGAGATACCCGGGCTCGCCCGTGACGACCGATTCGCGCACACCGGGACTGGAAACGAGGAACTCCGCCAGCGACAGTGCCCGGCGTCCCTCGGTGGAGCGCTGGGCCGCTGCCAGTTGGGCGATCGAGACCGCGCCGACTCCGATCAGGACGAGCAAGACGATTCCCAGCTGGAAGGCGAGCATCTGGCCGGCCAAGCTGAATCGCCGCCGGCGCCAGGCCCCTTGCATGCCCCCAGTGTGGCGTCACCGTGCGCACAATGCACACAACGCACACTGCCGACGCAAGCGTGACGGGAGTAGTGCCTCGTTGGCAGCCTGACCGCGATCGCATTCCAGACACAAGGAGTTCTCCGTGCGTGCACACCCCAAGGTCACCCGTCGAGCCGCCGTGGTCGTTGCGCTGGCGCTGAGCCTATCCGCCTGCGGCGTCAGCAAGAAGGAGTCGGGCAGCTCGGGCAGCAACGGTTCCGCAGCGAGCGCCGCCCCGATCGAGGGCCTGCGCATCCTCGTCCCAAACTCTGCTGGCAGTGGGTATGACGTGACCGCGCGGCTCGTCGCCAAGGACCTCCAAGACGCCGGGCTCAGCAAGACCGTCGAGGTCTTCAATGTCGCCGGCGCCGGCGGCACTGTCGGCCTGCAGCGCACGGTGAACGAGAAGGGCAAGGACGATCTGCTCATGCAGATGGGCCTCGGCGTCGTCGGTGCGTCCTACACCAACAAGTCCAAGGCCACCTTGAACGACACCACCCCGATCGCCCGGCTGATCCAGGAGTCCGAGGCCATCGTCGTGCCCAAGGACTCGTCATACGACGACCTGGCGTCCCTCATCGAGGCTTGGAAGGCAAATCCCGGAAAGGTTCCCGTCGGCGGCGCCTCCAACGCCGGCGGTCCGGACCACCTGACGCCGATGCTCATGGCCAAGGCCGTCGGGCTCGACCCCAAGCAGGTCAACTATGTCGCGTATGACGGTGGCGGTGAGCTGATGACCGCGCTCCTCGGCTCGAAGATCGCCTTCGGCGCCACCGGGATCAGCGAGGTCGCCGAGCAGGCCAAGGCGGGTGAGGTCAAGGTTTTGGCCGTGACCAGCGAAAAGCCGGTTGATGGCGTGGACGCCAAGACGCTTACGGATCAGGGCGTCGACCTCACCTTCGTCAACTGGCGCGGCATCGTTGCGCCGCCGGGGATCTCCGACGCGCGCAAGGCCGAGTTCATCGACCTGTTGACCAAGATGAACGCCTCCGAGCAGTGGAAGAAGACGCTCGCCGAGCAGGGTTGGACCGATGCGTTCATCACCGGCGATGAGTTCAAGGCCTATCTCACCTCCGAGAGCGACCGGGTCGCCGGGGTGCTGAAGGAACTGGGCTTGGCATGACCTCCGACTCGACGCTCGCCCCGCGCGACGCCGAGCCCGGTGTTGGGAGCAACCGCGCCGAATACGGCGTGGTTGCCCTCCTGCTGGTCATGGGCCTGTGGGCGATTCTTGCCACCGTAGGCATCGAGGACCGGGCGGCACGCGGGTTCGTCACCGCCAAGACCCTGCCCATCGCCGTTGGGATCATGTTGATCGCGACGGCAGTGTTCCTGGCCATCGACATCGCCCGCGGGGGTCATGGCGAACAGGAGGAGGGTGAGGACGTCGACCTGTCGCACGGCAGCGACTTCCGGACGGTCGCCCTGCTCGTGGCCGCCTTCGCGTTCAACGCCGCCCTGATCGAGTCAATCGGCTGGCCGATCACCGGAGCGGTGATGTTCTTCCTGTGCACCGTCGCGCTCGGCGGGCGCCATTACCTCCGCACCGCCCTCATCGCGGTCATTCTCTCCTTCGGGTCCTGGTACCTCTTCTACCTGGCGCTGGGGATCAACCTGCCCCTGGGGCTGCTGGACGGGGTGTTGTAGGTGGACGGCATCACCTCGCTCATCGAGGGTTTCGGCACCGCCTTGACCCTCCAGAACCTGCTCTATGCCTTCCTCGGCGTGGCGCTCGGCACGGCCATCGGCGTGCTTCCGGGTATCGGCCCGGCGATGACCATCGCGCTGCTGATGCCGATCACGTTCACCTTGGAGCCGACCCAGGCGTTCATCATGTTCGCCGGCATCTACTACGGCGGCATGTATGGCGGGTCGACCACGTCGATCCTGCTCAACACCCCGGGCGAAAGCGCCTCGGTGGTCACGGCCATCGAGGGAAACATGATGGCCAAGAAGGGCCGCGGTGCCGCGGCGTTGGCGACGGCGGCGATTGGATCGTTTGTTGCCGGCACCATCGGAACCCTCGGGCTGGCGCTGCTCGCGCAGCCGGTCGCCAAGATCGCCATCAATCTCGGGGCGCCGGACTTCTTCGCCATCATGGTGATGGCGTTCATCGCGGTCACAACGGTGCTCGGGTCGTCCAAGGTGCGCGGGCTGGCGGCCCTCGGGCTTGGCCTGCTGATCGGCACGATCGGCATCGACAAGACCTCCGGACAGCAGCGCCTCACCTTCGGCATACCCGAACTCGCGGACGGCATCGATGTTGTCGTGGTCGCCGTCGGGCTCTTCGCGATGGGCGAAGCCCTCTGGGTGGCTGCTCACCTGCGCCGCCATCCGGTGCAGGTGATCCCGGTCAAGGGCGCCACGATGACCAAGGAGGATTGGCGCCGCTCGTGGAAGCCGTGGCTGCGGGGCACCGTCATCGGCTTCCCGTTCGGGGCCATCCCGGCCGGTGGCGCCGAGATCCCGACCTTCCTTTCCTATGTGACCGAGCGGAAGCTGGCCAAGAACAAGGACGAGTTCGGCCACGGCGCGATCGAAGGCGTGGCCGGTCCGGAGGCCACCAACAACGCCTCCGCCGCGGGCGGACTGGTTCCCTTGCTCACGTTGGGGATCCCGACGACCGCCACCGCCGCGATCATGCTTGGCGCTTTTCAGCGCTACAACATCGAGCCCGGGCCGCGGCTGTTCGACACCCACGGCGAACTGGTGTGGGGCCTGATCGCTAGCCTGTTCATCGGCAACCTCATCCTGCTCGTGCTCAACCTGCCGCTCGCCGGCGTCTGGGCTCGGCTGCTGCTCATCCCGCGCCCCTACCTGTATGCCGGCATCCTGTTCTTCGCCGCCATCGGCGCGTATGCCGCCAATGGCTCGGCGACGGACCTGTGGCTGCTGCTCGTCATCGGTGCGCTGGGATTCCTGATGCGCCGCTTCGGTATTCCCGTCCTACCGACCATCGTCGGCGTGATCCTCGGACCGCTGGCGGAAGCCAAACTGCGCCAAGCCCTGCAGATCAGCGACGGGTCGCTGTCGGGTCTGGTGAACACGCCGTTCTCGATCCTGGTCTATGTCATCTGCGCGCTGATCGTCCTCGTGCCGATCGTCATTGAACGGCGCCGCGCGGCCCGGGGCCAGGCGCCCGTGGACGTCACGCACGCGAATTTCGAAGGAGGCAACTGAGATGGCCATTGTCGTCGGCTATGTGCCCACCCCCGAAGGGGCCGCCGCGATCGACTTCGCGATCGAGGAGGCTCGTCGCCGGCAGACCCGGATGATCGTCCTCAACACCAGCACGGGGGATTCCCTCGTCGATCGACGGTATGCCGGGGACAGCGACTGGCACGCCCTGCAGGAACGCTTGAACGCCGCCGGCGTGGAGCACGAGCTCAGCCAGTCCGTCAGCGCGGGCCGGGATGCTTCCGATGCCCTGATCGACATCGCCCAGCAGGTCGGCGCCGACCTGATCGTCATCGGCGTGCGCCGCCGCTCGCCCGTGGGGAAGCTCATCATGGGCAGCCAGGCGCAACGGATCCTGCTGGAGGCGGACTGCCCGGTAGTGGCGGTGAAGGCCGCGCGGTGACAACGCCGGAGCGATGCAGCCCGGCGGCCACGCGCTGCCCGGGGACGTCAATGGCCGTGCGAGCGCCGAAGGTGCCAGACGGTGAGTGCGATCACGACGACCAGTGCTAGGACCACCGCTGAGCCGGTGCCGAGCCAGTGGGCGACTCGCTGGTAGCTGGCTCCAGCCAGGTGGCCGGCGACGACCATGACAATGCCCCACAGGATTCCGCCAACCGCGTTCCAGGCCAAGAACGTGCGGTAGGGCATCCGTGCCGCGCCCGCGAGTGCGGGGATGAGAGCCCGCAGGAACGCGGTCCAGCGCCCGAGGAACACCGCGCTGGCACCCCGTCGGCGCAAGCTGCCTTGCGCTGCATCGACTCGTGGCCGGTGACGGGTCAGCCGCGGATTCTCCAGCAGCCGACCGCCGAGGTGGCGCCCGACTTCAAAACCCACGCTGTCCCCGACGATCGCGGCCGCACACACGATCACGATCATCCACGTCAGGCTGGTGTGGCCCAGCGCCGCGCTCACCCCGCCGAGAATCGCCGCCGACTCCCCGGGCATCATGAAGCCGACGAACAGGGCGTCTTCGGCGAACACGACGAGGCCAACGACGAGGTAGACGATCCACGCCGGCTCGCTGAGCAATCGGGTGAGCAGGTCCTGCACGATTCCATCGTCCTCGGTATGGCTGGGAATTCGGTGGTTCGCGCGGACGGGAGAAGCGCAGAGGTCACGATTGGCGACCGCCGGGCGACAACACCATGGACGAAGACCGCGGAAGGGCGGCGATTGCTGAGCGTCACTTCGCGCGGAGTGCGGGCGGGAGATCTGCGGGATCGGCCTGCGGCCAGGTGGCCGGGTCATCGCCGAGGCCGGCGAGCAATAGCGACTGCTCGTGCGCCCACGCGGAGATGACCCGCCGGCCGCTGGCGATGTCTGCGCGCAGCTGGTCCCACGGCACCCAGTCGAGATCGGCGACTTCGGCCGGTTCGGGGGTGAGGTCGACGCCACCTCGGACCCGGGCCACCAGGACGGGACAAATCTCGTTCTCGACGACCCCGTCCTGCTCGGCCCGGTAGCGGAAGTCCGGAAGCACAAGCCGTAGGGGTCCCACGTCCAGCCCGAGTTCGTCGCGGCACCGGCGCCGCACCGCGTCGCCCAACTCCTCCCCGGGTGCCGGATGCCCACAGACGGCGTTGGTCCACACGCCCTCGAACGTCTTCCCGGGGGCCCGTCGGGTCAGGAGCACACGTGCCGCGTCGTCGAAAACCCAGCAGGAGAAAGCCAAGTGCAGCGGTGTGGCTGAGCCATGGACCCCGCTCTTGGCCATTGAGCCGACCACATGACCGTCCTCGTCGAGCAGGACGACACGCTCGACGTCGTCGATTGCCGCAGCCTTCACCTGGTCACCTTAGCGGCCTGGTTGGCTGGGAACGCAGCTCCCCGCCCGCGATGAGAACCCGGCCGACTTTTGCCGCATCTCGTCCCGACACGTGCAAAGGCCAGGGCAACCGGAGGGGCCAGACTGTCCCCCATGGCGCGAACGAGCGGCACCCGGGTCACGGTCGATGGTCACCAGATCACGCTGACCAACCTCGACAAGGTCATGTATCCCGAGACGGGCACGACCAAGGGCGAGGTCATCGACTATTACCGCGCGGTCGCGCCCTGGTTCATCCGGCACAACGGGCGCCGACCGGCGACCCGCAAGCGCTGGGTCAACGGCGTCGGCACCGCCGAGCACCCCGGACAGGCGTTCTTCACCAAGAACCTTGACTCCGGAACCCCGTCGTGGGTGGACACCGTCACCCTCACCCATCGTGAACGGGAGGCCGCCTATCCGCTCGCCGACAACCCCGCCACGCTCGTCTGGTTCGCCCAACTGGCGGCGCTGGAGATCCACGTGCCGCAATGGCGTATCGGGCCGCGCGGCGGGCACCACAATCCCGACCGCCTGGTCCTGGACCTCGACCCGGGTGACGGCGCCGGCCTGGCCGAGTGCGTGCGAGTCGCGTTGCTGTGCAAAGAGATCCTCGACGGCATGGACCTCCCGAGCGTGCCGGTCACCAGCGGCAGCAAAGGAATTCACCTGTATGCCGCCCTCGACGGCGCCACCACCTCCGGCCAAGCGACCACGGTCGCCCGCGAGCTTGCCCGGGCGCTGGCCGCCGACCACAAGGACCTGATCGTCGCCGAGATGAAACGCTCGCTGCGCGGGGGCCGGGTGTTTATTGACTGGAGCCAGAACGACGGCAGCAAGACCACCGTCGCTCCCTATTCGCTGCGCGGCCGTGCTCAGCCGTATGCCGCGGCCCCCCGCTCCTGGGACGAACTCACCGCCGACCTGCGCCAGCTCACGTATGCCGAGGTGCTCGACCGACTGCAGACGTTCGGCGATCCGCTGGCCGTCCTGCTGCCGCCGGAGGAGGACAAGCTCACGACATACCGGAGCATGCGCGACGACGCCAAGACCCCCGAGCCGGTCCCCCCCGCCGCTCCCACTGCCGGAGAAGGCAATTCGTTCGTCATCCAAGAGCACCACGCCCGCCGCCTCCACCACGACTTCCGGCTGGAGCACGACGGCGTGCTCGTCTCCTGGGCACTGCCCAAGGGCCCGCCGACCGATCCCAAGAAGAACCACCTGGCCGTGATGACCGAGGACCACCCACTCGAATACGGCAGCTTCGAAGGCACGATCCCCAAGGGCCAATACGGCGGGGGAGAGGTGACGATCTGGGATTCGGGCAGCTATGACTGCGAGAAGTGGATCGCCGGCAAGGAGGTCATCGCGACGCTGCACGGCCGCCCGGGCGGCGGGCTTGGTGGCAGCGCGAAGTTCGCGCTCATCCATACGGGCAAGGGGGGCAAGGACAACCAGTGGCTCATCCACCGGATGGCCGATCCCGCACCGGCCCAATCGAATCCAGGCCAACCCAATCCGGCCCAACCCCAGCCGGCGGCCACCGCTCCAACCGACCTGCCCCGGATCACGCCCATGCTCGCGACCCTCGGAACCGTGGCAGACCTCGCCGGACGCGACTGGGCCTACGAGAGCAAGTGGGACGGCTACCGCGCCATCGCCGAGGTGGCTGGCGGCCGGGCAATCTTCCGCAGCCGCAATGGGATTGACGTCAGCGGGACCTATCCGGAGTTGCAGGAGATCGCGACGGTCATCGGCCAGCACGCGGCGGTCCTCGACGGCGAGATCGTCGCCCTCGACGCCGACGGCCGTTCCAGCTTCGGCCGCTTGCAGAACCACGGCGATAAAAGGGCAAGCGCCGCAGCGCATTACATGATCTTCGACATCCTTCACCTGGACGGCCGCTCGCTGCTGCGCACGCCGTATGCCGAACGCCGCGCCCTGCTCGACAACCTCGCTATCGCCGGCCGGCACGTCCATGTCCCGGTCACCTTCGGCACTGACCAGGACCTCGCGCTACGCACCAGCCGGGAGCTGAAGCTGGAGGGCGTGATCGCCAAGACCACCGACGGGATCTATCAGGCCGGCGGCCGTGCCAAGAGCTGGCTCAAGATCAAGAACCTGCGCACCCAGGAGGTGATCGTCGCCGGCTGGACCCCCGGCGCCGGCCGGCGCGCCGGCACCATCGGCAGCCTGCTGCTGGCGGTCACCGGCAAGGACGGGCTCGTCTATGCCGGCAAGGTCGGCACCGGATTCACCGAGAAGGCGCTGCAGCAGATCCAGGCCAAGCTCGCGTCGATCGAGCGAAAGACCCCAACCCTGGCCGACGTCCCGCGCCCGGACGCAAAGGACGCCCACTGGGTCACACCGGCACTCGTCGGTGAGGTCGCGTTCACCGAGTGGACCGACACCGGCCGGCTGCGCCATCCTGCCTGGCGCGGCTGGCGCCCGGACAAGCACCCCGACGAGGTCGTGCGAGGCGGCGGCTAACCGCGTGCGGGACAATGAGCGCCATGAGCCAGTCGCTGACCGTCCTCGCCATCCGGACCCACCCGGTCAAGGACGAGCCGAGCGTCGAACTCGACGCGGCGCAAATCGACCCCGAGGGGCTGCGCGGCGACCGGCGCAAGAAGGCGCCGGTGCACCTCGTCGGGAACGATGCTCCCGAGGCCCGGGCCAACCTCGTCCTCGACGTCCCGAGCGCCGACCTCGCCGAATTGGTCGGCGGCACACTGACCTTCGGCGAGGTCACCCTCGGGATCGCCCGCACCGCTGGCAACTGCGCCGGGGTGTATGCCGATGTCCTCCACCCCGGGACCATCTCCCGGGGCGCCGTGGGCACGCCCGCTCAGACTCCCTGAGGTGCACTCGCCCGGGTCGCGGCGATGTAGTCGCGATACCAGGCATAGGAGTCGCGCGGGGTCCGCGTGCCGGTCTCCAGGTCGATGTGCACCAGCCCGAACCGCTTGGTGTAGCCCTCGGCCCACTCGAAGTTGTCCATCAGCGACCAGCAGAAGTAGCCGTCGATCCGGGCGCCCTCCTCCCGCGCCTGGGCAACCGCGGCCAGGTGGCCGTCGAGATAGGCAATCCGCTCCGGGTCCGCCGCGCGCCCACTCGCGTCCGGCTCGACGGCATCGGCGCACCCGTTCTCGGTGACATACATCGGCGGGAGGTGCTCGGCATACCGCTGCTGCAGCTGGACGAGCAACTCCCGCAGCCCGTCCGGGACGACCGGCCAGTCGAAGTCAGTGCGCGGATAGCCCTCAATGCGGTGGATCGTGAACGGCAGGCCGCTGGTGTCGATGGCGGGATCACCCGCCCCACCCGGCGCCCCGGCGAGAGTCGGGAAGTAGTAGTTGAACCCGTAGAAATCCAGTGGGGCGGAGATGATTTCCAGATCGTCGGCCACCGGCCCGGGCACGAGG
The DNA here is from genome assembly GCF_037045025.1 of Nostocoides sp. GTDB lineage: Bacteria > Actinomycetota > Actinomycetes > Actinomycetales > Dermatophilaceae > Nostocoides_A. Next base: position 307,006 of record NZ_JBAOHM010000007.1, read on the forward strand.
GCGGCGAAGCCGTCGGGATAGCTGCCGAGCAGCATCGGATCGGCGAACAGCCGGTTGTGCAGGGCGTCATAGAACTGCGCCCCGACCAGGTCGGCCGGCTCCTGCGAGAGCGGCCATACCGGCGTGTGGTTGTTTGCCGCACCCACCGCCGCCGCCCCGGCCGCACGCAGCGCCGCCACCGCCAGCCCGTGGCCGAGCAGCAGGTGATGCGCGACCGGCAACGCCCCCAACCCGAGCGTCTTGCCGGGCGCGTGCATCCCGTTGCCATAGCCGAGTTGGGTGACGATCACCGGCTCGTTGACCGGGCACCACATCGCCACCCGGTCCGCGAGTCGTTCCGCGACGACCTGCGCGTATGCCGCGAACGCCTGCGCCGTATCCCGCTCGACCCAACCGCCGACCGCCTCGAGCGGGCTCGGCAGGTCCCAGTGAAACAGGGTCGCGCACGGCTTGACGCCGGCGTCGCACAGGGCGTCGACCAGCCGGTCGTAGTAGTCGAGACCGGCCGGGTTCACCGCGCCGGTCCCGTCCGGGATCACCCGCGGCCAGGCGATCGAGAACCGGTAGGCGTCGGCACCGAGCCCACGGATCAAGGCGACGTCCTCGGCATACCGGTGATAGCTGTCGCAGGCCACCGCCCCGGAGGAGCCGTCGACGATCGCGCCGGGCCGGTCGCAAAAGTCGTCCCAGACGCTGCGGCCGCGGCCGTCGGCAGTGACCGCACCCTCGATCTGATAGCTGGCGGTCGAGACGCCGAAGACGAAATCAGCTGGCAGCGCACCCATACCGCAGCACGCTAGCGGACACCGGCCGGCGGCAGGTCAGTCCTGGGCGGCTTGCGCCCACGCCGCCGCAGCGGCGGCCGCGGCACTCGTGCCCGGGGCGAGCCAGGACATCAGGTCCGGGTCGGGCGCCGTCGCTCGCAGCGCGTTGTCGAGTGTGCTCGGCAGGCGGTAGCGCAGCACGTCGCTGTAGCGGCCCTCGCTGCTGAGATAGATCGTGTTGTCGCGCATCAGCGCCAGCCCCTCACCCTGCTGTTGCGTCGGCAGCGTCGCCGATCCGATCTTGCGCAACCCGGTCAGCGCATAGACGTGCGCCTTGCCGTAGGTGCGCAGCACCAGGTGGCAGCCGTCGGCGTCGAACGCGCCGTCGGTGACCACCGAGGCCACGCTCCCGACCCGGCTGAGCCGGTTGACGATGCCGGCGCGCAAGGTGGGCGGAGCGGCATACAGGCTGGCGCCGACGAACTCCTTGGTGGCGATATAGAGCCGGTGGGTCACCGGGTGGACGAGCAGCGCCTCGGCGTTGTGCGGCCCATCCGGATAGGCAAGGGTGTAGGCCGACGGCGTGACGGTCCGGGTGCCGCGACCGACCGGGACCTTGCCCACGGAGATCGTCGACCGTTGGGCGTGGTTGTCGCCGATGTCGCCGACCCAGACACTCCCCGGGCCAGCGGGGGCGACGGCTTCGACATCGCGCGGACGCTGATTCCACTTGGTGACCCCGACCGTTGAGCCCGAGCTGTCGACCGTGAAGACCCGGCCCTCATCGCCATTGTCGTTCGCGGTGACAAAGAAGCCGCTGACCAACGCCAAGCCACTGGACTCGGTGATATTGGGGTCGCGCCAGTGGAAGGCGACGCTGGCGCGCTCATCCTGGCTCGGATCGGCACCGGCGGGCGCGGCACCAGCGACGAGGGCACCGGCGCCGAGCAGGCAAGCGAACAGCTTAAACATCTTCACGCTTATCGACGGTAACATCCGCTGTCCAATCGGGCGGCGAAACGGGCCGGGCCAGCCACCTAGGATGACGTCATGGTGCGCGCGCAGGACCGCGATCCCGCAGCCGCCGGGCAACGCCTGGAGGATCCGCGGGATTTCCCGGGATCGGACGACGGATTTGAACGCCTGTGGACCCCGCACCGGATGGCGTATGTCAGTGGCGAGCGGCCCTCGCCCGACGCCGGGGACGGCTGCCCGTTCTGCCGCGCGCCCGGGCGGGATGACGAGGCCGGCCTGATCGTCCACCGCGGGGAGCACAACTACGTCGTGCTCAACCTCTTCCCCTACAACCCCGGGCATGTGTTGATCTGCCCGTATCGCCACATCTCGCTGTATGTCGATCTGACCGCTGCCGAGACCGCCGAGTTCACGACGCTGACCAAGACGGCGATCCACGCCCTGCGGCTGTCCTCGGCGCCGCACGGGTTCAACATCGGCATGAACCAGGGCGCCGTCGCCGGCGCGGGCGTGGCCGCCCACCTGCATCAGCACGTCGTTCCCCGCTGGGGCGGTGACGCCAACTTCCTGCCGATCATCGCGCGCACCAAGGCCATGCCGGCCCTGCTGGAGGATGTCCGCCAGTCGATGCTCAGCGCCTGGCCCGCGGCCGCGCAGGCAGCCGCGGACGAACCGAACGAGCCCACCATGCCGGGATCCGCTCCATCGGCATGAACGCGGTCAAGCACACAACCAGCGGCAGGAAGTGAATCCGCAGCAGGTAGTAGGTGCTCGCGTGAAAGCCGAGGAAGAAGAGCAATCCAGCGGCGAGCGCCCGCCCGCGCAGCCACAGCAGCGCGGGCGAGAGGAACTCGGCGCACAGGATCAGCCATTGCAGCCCATGCGTCAGCGCCGGACGCGAGCCGATCCACGGCCCGATCCCGTTGGGCCGGCGGGTCAACGCCCAGATCAGCGTCGAGCCGTTGGCCCAGCCCCAGGTGCCGAACCGCATCTTGGCCCAGGCCGACAGGAAATAGATCGACACCGCGGCCGCCTGAATCGTGCGGATGACCCACCCGGCCGCCTCCGAGCGAATCGCCGCGTCACCAAAGCGCACCCGCGGCACGGTCGGCAGCACGCACAGCGCGACGATCAACGCGAAATGGTCGTGGTCGACCTTGCTGTAGGAGAAGGCATTGCTCACCCAGTCGATCATCCCGAACGCACAGACCGCGCCGGCCAGCCGCGGCAGCCGCCCGGTCGCCGCGACCGCTGCGCTGAGCACGATCACAACAAACAGCACACGCACGTATGCCGGGTTCGGAGCGGGCAGGTGCAGCACCTCCCGGATCCACACCGGCCGGTAGAGCTGCTCGGGGACGTCGCCGTGCGGGATCGGGTCCTTGACCCACTGCAGGACATCCCAGATCACATAGGAATAGATGACCAGCCGCAGCCAGGCGATTCGCGCCAGGGGGAACGGCCCGAACAGGAATCGCCGCGCAGGGCTGGCAACCCGGTCCCCCGCGGTCACGGGACGTCCCCGATGTCGAAGGCCTCGGGGTCGTCCGGGTCGACCACCCGCCAGTGCGCCAGGTCGATGATCTTCTCGGTGCGATCGGCATCGAGCACGGTCTGCCGGTTACGCAGGAAGATCTCGGCATACCGCGGCTGGTCGGGCTGGACCCGCACGCGCAGGACGGCGATCGCCTGCAACAGCCGGGGAGTCTTGATGAACCGCGGCAACTGCCCCTCGACCTCGGCCCGCTCCAGGCCCAGCCCGGTCGGGCTGAGCGGGACGCGCACGAGGTCGCCGTCCACCGTCAACGCCTCCATATAGATGCTGTTGATCACCCCGTCGTTCTTGACAAGGAAGGCGTATTGAGACATCGGCGCGAACGGCCACCACTCGTCGTTGCCGCGGGCCGTGCCGAGCGTCACGGCGATCAGCAGCGCGATCGTGAGCGCCGCCCGCCAGGACAGGGAGGCCCCGGACAGTCGAGGCACCACCCCCCGGTCGCTCATGGCGTGATCCTCGCATGCGCCGCGTGCGCGGCACGGCGGCCACGCCGCGGCGCCGCATCCCGGTCGGCCCGCTGGCGATGGCTACGCTAGGGCCACCATGCTCAATCGATTCGCCCGGGCCTTCTTCACCAGGGTCTTCACTCCGGTGGCCAAGCTGTTTCTCAAGCTGGGCATCAGCCCGGACATCGTCACGATCGTCGGAACCCTCGGAGTCTGCTTCGGCGCGCTGGCCTTCTATCCCCGGGGCGAGTTCTTCATCGGGACGATCGTTATCACCGCGTTCGTCTTCTCCGACACGATCGACGGGGTGATGGCCCGGATGTCCGGCCGGTCGGGCAGATGGGGCGCCTATCTCGACTCGACGCTCGACCGGATGGGCGACGCCGCGATCTTCGGTGGGCTGGTGCTCTGGTATTCCGGCACCGGCGACGACAACCTGATGGCCGGCCTCGCGCTCGCCTGCCTCATCCTCGGCAGCGTCGTCTCGTATGCCCGCGCTCGCGCCGAGGGACTGGGCATGCGCGCCGACGTCGGCATCGCCGAGCGCGCCGACCGGTTGGTGGCGACCCTGGTCACAACCGGGCTGGTCGGTCTCGGCCTGCCCGAGGTGGTGTTGACGATCGTGCTCGCGCTGCTCGCCCTGGCCAGCCTGATCACCATCGTGCAGCGGATGTGGGCCGTCCGCGTCCAAGCCATCTCCCAGGCCTAAGGAGGCGACGTGAGCCGCGTGACCGACCGGCTCACGGTCGCCGGGTTCCGGGCGGGCTGGGCGGGCGTGCGGATGCTGCCGGAGCGCGCGGCATACCGGCTGTTTGATGTGATCGCGGACGTCGCCGTGCGCCGGCGCACGCGTGGGGTGCGCCGGTTGCGGGCCAACTATGCGCGGGTTCGCCCCGAGCTGAACGACAGCGACCTGGATGCTCTCGTGCGCGCGGGAATGCGCGCCTACCTGCGCTACTACTGCGAGGCCTTCCGGCTGCCGGCACTGACCGCGGCCCAGGTCGACGAGCGGGTCGTCGCCGTCGGTGACGGACCGGTCAGGGAGCAGCTCGCGCTTGGCCGGCCGGTTGTCTGTTTCCTTGGGCACATGGGCAACTGGGATCTGGCGGGTGCCTGGTGTTGCCGGGCGCTCGGGCGGGTGGTCACCGTCGCCGAGCGACTGGAGCCGGCCGAGGTGTTTGCCGAATTCCTCGACTTCCGGACCGGCTTGGGGATGACGATCATCCCGCTCACCGGCGCCGGGGATGTCTTCGCCGAGTTGCAGCGGGAGATGGCCGCGTCGGTCGTCGTGCCCTTGCTCGCCGACCGCGACCTGACCGGCGGGGGGCTTGAGGTCGACTTCTGCGGGCACCCGGCGCGGATGGCGGTCGGCCCGGCGGCCCTGGCCGTCACCGGCGATGCGGTGCTCTTCCCGGTCTCCATCCGCCACCTTCCCCGCCGGCGCGGCTGGGGCATCGAAATCACCTTCCACGACCAGGTCCGCGACCCGGGCGTCGGGACGGCTCGCGAGCGGACCGCGGCGATGACCCAAGCGTGCGCCGCCGCGCTGGGAGCGGCGGTGCAGCGGCATACGGCCGATTGGCATATGTTGCAGCGCGTGTTCAGCGCCGACGTGACCGCGCCGCGGGGGCCGTGATGCGCGTCGGGATCGTCTGCCCTTATAGCTTCGATGTGCCCGGCGGCGTGCAATTCCACGTGCGCGACCTCGCCGAATACCTGCTGGCCGCGGGGCACGAGGCCTCGGTGCTCGCGCCGGCCGACGAGAGCGCCACGCTGCCGCCGTATCTCGTCTCGTGCGGTCGGGCGGTGCCGGTGCGCTACAACGGCTCGGTCGCCCGGCTCAGCTTCGGCCCGGTCACCGCGACCCGGGTCAACCGGTGGCTCGCTGAGGGGAACTTCGACGTCGTGCACATCCACGAGCCGGTGACACCGAGCGCCGCTGTCTTGGCGTTGTGGGCCGCCGAGGGGCCGATCGTCGCGACCTTCCACACCTCCAACCTGCGTTCCCGGGCGATGCAGGCGGCCTACCCGTTGATCCGCCCGTCGCTGGAAAAGATCAGCGGCCGGATCGCGGTGAGCGAAGACGCGCGCCGCACCGTCACCACCCACCTCGGGGGCGACGCCGTGGTCATCCCCAACGGCGTGAAGGTGGCCAACTTCGAAGGTCGCGCACCCGCGCCGGCCTGGCAGGGGGATGGGCAGCGTCCGACGATCGCCTTCTTGGGGCGGATCGATGAGCCCCGCAAGGGCCTGCACGTCCTCGCCGGCGCCTTGGATCGCGCCCTTGCCCGTGTGCCGGGGGCTCGCCTGCTGATCGCCGGTCCCGGACCGATCGAGGAGGCCCGCGCCCGGATGACCCCCGCCGTGGCGCGGGCCAGCGAATTCCTCGGCACGGTGAGCGACGCCGACAAAGCGGCGCTCTTTGCCGCCGCGGATGTCTATGTCGCCCCGCAGACCGGCGGGGAGAGCTTCGGCATCGTCCTGGTCGAGGCGATGGCCGCCGGGGCCGCGGTGATCGCCTCGGACCTACCGGCGTTCGTGCGGGTGCTGACCGGGCCGTCGGGTCAGCAGGCGGGGGTCAGCTTCCCGACGGGGGACGCCGAGGCCCTGGCCGAGCGGATCCTCGCGCTGCTCGCCGACCCCGGCGAGCGGTCGCGGCTGGCCACACTCGGTCACGCCCGGGCGTGGGACTTCGACTGGTCGGTCGTTGCCGAGGACATCATCGCCGTCTATGACACCGTCACCACCGTCCCCGGCGAGGAGGGACACCGATGGAACTGATCACCTGGGCGGTGCTGGCCGTCGCCGTCCTGCTCGCGATCGCTTGGTATCTGTCCTACAGCGCCTCCCGGCTTGATCGGCTACACGCCCGGGTCGAGGGCGCCCTCTCGGCGCTCGATGCCCACCTGGTTCGCCGCGCCGAGGCGACCTTGGAGCTGGCCAATACCGGCGCGCTCGATCCGGCGTCGGCGTTGCTGCTTGCCTCCGCCGCCTCCCAGGCGCTGGAACGGACGACCGACCGGCTTGGTGAGGATCTGCTGGAGGGCCAGCACTTCGGCGGCCGGGAGAGCATCGAGTCGGAGCTGACCGAGGCCCTGCAGCTGGCCCTCACACCGCCGGTGCTGGCGGGTATCGCCGCCCAGGACGGGCCCGCCGCGGACGCCCTGGAGCGGGTCGAGGCCGCCGGCCGTCGCGTGCAGTTGGCTCGCCGCTTCCACAATGGGGCGGTCAAGGACGTCCAGCGGGTGCGCGGCAAGGTCGTGGTCCGAGCCTTCCGGCTGGCGGGGCACGCCGACCTGCCCCAGACGGTGGAGTTCGACGACGCGCTGCCCGGCGAGCGCGCGCCCTAGATTGATCGGTTCCACGGTGGCGCGGGTGTGGCTTCCGTCGCGGACACTCAAACGATCAAAGGGTTTCAATCCACCCCAAATGCACGATCAAATCGGCGGGTGAGGGGCCCATTGATGGTTTGACTGTCCGGCCCGAAGGTGACCGAGCGAGACCTACACTGACGGGCAGGTCCGCATTCCGACGCTCAGTGAGGCACCGATGTCCCAGACCACCACGCCCGATGTCGGCACCGCGCGGGTCAAGCGCGGCATGGCCGAGATGCTCAAGGGTGGCGTCATCATGGACGTCGTCACCCCCGAGCAGGCCCGCATCGCCGAAGACGCCGGCGCCGTCGCGGTCATGGCGCTTGAGCGGGTGCCGGCCGACATCCGCGCCCAGGGCGGGGTCTCCCGGATGAGCGACCCCGACATGATCGACGGCATCATCGCCGCCGTCTCGATCCCGGTGATGGCCAAGGCCCGGATCGGCCACTTCGTCGAGGCCCAGGTGCTGCAGGCGCTCGGGGTCGACTACATCGACGAGTCCGAGGTGCTGACCCCGGCCGACTATGCCAATCACATCGACAAGTGGGCCTTCACGGTCCCCTTCGTCTGTGGCGCAACCAATCTCGGCGAAGCCCTGCGCCGGATCACCGAGGGCGCCGCGATGATCCGGTCCAAGGGCGAAGCCGGCACCGGAGACGTCTCCAATGCGACCACCCACATGCGCCAGATCCGCGGCGAGATCCGGCGGCTGCAAAACCTCCCGGAAGACGAGCTCTTCGTCGCGGCCAAGGAGTTGCAGGCCCCCTACGAGCTGGTCAAGGAGGTCGCGACGGCCGGCAAACTGCCCGTGGTGCTCTTCACCGCCGGCGGCATCGCCACCCCGGCGGACGCGGCAATGATGATGCAACTGGGCGCCGAGGGTGTCTTCGTCGGCTCGGGCATCTTCAAGTCCGGCAACCCCGCGCAGCGGGCCGAGGCGATCGTACAGGCGACGACCTTCTATGACGACCCGGACGTTGTCGCCAAGGTCTCCCGCGGCCTGGGTGAGGCCATGGTCGGGATCAACGTCGAGGAGATCCCGCAGCCGCACCGGCTCGCCGAGCGTGGGTGGTGACCTGAGCATTCCTGATGCGGCGACGCTGGTCGTCAGCCTCGTCGCCGTCGCGATGGCGGCCTTGCTCGGGTTCGGCCTCTATTCGCTGGTGCGCGTGCGCCACCCCCGCATGCCGGTGCTGCCGCCCGCCCCGCCGGGTGAACTCGGCGTGTCCGCAAGTGCCGTGCCGGCGGGGGAGTGGAACGCCAAGGTCGACGCGGCGACGGACGGTTTGCGGCCGCTGTCGGGCTTCGGCCGGCTGCGGCTCACGGAGGGGGTGTTGATGTTCGTCCCCGACGGTTCGGCGGCTGCGGTGTGTCAGGTGCCGGCGCGCGAAATCCGAGCGGGCCTGCATCCCGCCCTCGCCCGGGCCCAGCTGTGGCTCATCGAACCAGCTGTCGGGCAGTTGGACGTCAGCGTGAGCCGGAAGCATCTCAACCGGCTCGCCGAGAACGACCTGAAACGCTTGCGCGAGAACCGGTATGCCGATGAGTTCCGCTACGCCCTGCACGGCGCCGGCGCCACGATCGAGCGATAGGCGGCCCCACCCCACTCACCCGGACGCTGCGTCGGGCGCCGAGTGGCTCACGGCCAGCGCATGAGGACGTCGGGGGCGCCCTCGTCGTTGTCGCCGTCGGTCCAACGGACCTGCCGGAAGCCGTGACGCTCATAGAACCGGATCGCGTCCGTGTTGGCCTGGAAGGCCCACAGCTGCAGGCCGCGGGGGAAACATTCCTTGGCGAGCGCCATCAGCCGGGCACCGAGCCCTCGGCCGGTGTGCTCGCGGGCAAGGTAGAGGTGGTTGAGGTGATCGGGTTCGGCCAGCGCGAGAAACCCGACAATGGTCCCGCCGGCGTCGATGGCCACGACCACCTCAGTGTCCTCGATCTGCTTGCGCAAGAACGGCTCTACGCTCTCGCGAGGGTGCACGATCATCGGGATGGCAGGCACGCACTCCTGCCGGATCCGCCAGAAGAGTCGGGCCAGCTCAGCGGAGTCCGCGGGCCTCGCGGGCCGCACGAGTGGCTCGGCGGTGATGCCTCCCATGGCCGCCAGCCTCGCAGGACCAGGCGTTCGGTGTCGAGGCCTTATCCGGCGTCGCCGGCGAACCGGGTCAGGGCGGCCATCGCGGCCAGGTAGGTGCCCGGCCCCGAACCGATCCGCGCCACACCCGCGGCCGCGTTCGCGCCGAACCCGCCCTCCCGGTCGACCGTGCGGCGCCGTCAGTGCCCCGCACCGTCAGTGGCCACGGCGTCAGTGCCCGACGGCGTCGGGGCGGGCCCGCCTGGGCAGGAGGAAGGTGAGGAGGAGGGCGGCCGCCATGAAACCGGCCGCAAGCAATAGCGCGGCGGTTGCCGCGGTGCGGAAACCCTCGAGCGGGGAGGCGGCGCCGGAGCCCGCGAGGGTGTGCCAGAAGAGGGTGCCGAGGGCTCCGACACCGATGGCGCCGCCGAGTTGCTGCACCGAGGACAGCACCCCGGACGCCGACCCGGACTCATGCTCTTCGACCCCCGCAAGGGCGATGTCGAAGTAGGGAGCCATCGTCATACCGAACCCGAGGCCGAGGGCGGCGAGCGCCGGGGCCAGGTGCCAGGCGTTCAGGTCGTCACCGGCCAGGCGGATCGTCATGGCCAAGCCGCCGAGCCCAGCGATAGCCACTGCCTCGCCGATCTGCATCACCGTCCGTCCGAGGCGCGCCATCAGGGGCTGGCTGACGATGAACCCGACGACCATCCCGAGCGCTTGCGGTATGCCGGCGACGCCGGCCTTGGTGGGCGACCAGCCGAGGCCCACTTGGACGAGCAGGGTGAAGACGATCATCATGCCCATGAGGGAGCCGAACAATGCCGTCCCGGCGGCCACGCCTCCGGTGAACGCACGCTTGGTGAACAGGCTGGGGACGATGAGCGTGACGCGGCCGGCTCGTTCGCGGCGGCGTTCGACGAGGGCGAGGAGCGCGAAGCCCGCGACACCTGCGGCAATCAGGGCGAAACACCATACGGGCCAACCCAATTCGTGGCCCTGGATCAGTGGGTAGACGATTGCCACCATGGAGGCAGCGGCGATTGCGGCGCTGGTGGTTTCGATGTGCAGTGACCGGTTGGGCCGTGAGGGAGGCAGGACGCGCAGCCCGACGGCGAGGGCGACCAGGCCGATGGGGATGTTGATGGCGAAGATCGTTCGCCAAGCCCAGCCGAAGACGTCGGCGTCGACCAGGACACCGGCGAGGATCGGCCCACCCACCGAGCTCAACCCCATGATCGGCCCGAACATCCCGAAGGCCTTGCCGACCTCCTGGGGCGGGAACATCTCCTTGATCAGGCCGAGCCCTTGCGGCAGCATCATCGCTCCGACGAACCCTTGGATCGCGCGGAGCGTGACGAGTTGGCCGGGGGACTGCGCGAGAGCGCAGGCGGCCGAAAGCGCCGTGAAACCGGCCATGGCCATCAGGAACATGCGCCGGCGGCCATAGATGTCGCCGAGCCGGCCCCCGAGCAGCAATCCGCCGGCCATGGCCAGGGTGTATGCCGCCGTGAGCCATTGGATGAGCGTCTCGCCACCGCCGAGGTCACGCACGATCGTCGGTCCGGCAATGGAGGTGATGAGGGCATCGAGCAGGTCGAGGATCTCGGCGGCGAGGACGACGAAGAGGGCCGGCCAGCGCAGCCGATAGCCGATGGTGATGGGTGGGGATGCGGTGGTGGTCATGAGTATACGTCCTTTCGAACAGTGTTCGTGTACGAACACTGTTCTACAGCGAACAATGTTCGTTGTCAAGGGAGGGGAGAGCGCGGCGGGAGCCCGTGGGCCAGGCCCGATGGGCCGGTCGGTGCCTACACTCACCCGTATGCCGCCCCAGCCTCGCCGTCCCTCCGCCACCCGAGGCCGCGCCCGCGGGGTGCTCAGCCTGGCTGCCATCGTCGACGAGGCCATGCGCATCATCGATCGCGAAGGCATCGACGAGGTCTCGATGCGCAGGATCGCGGGGGAGTTCGACACCGGTCCCGCGAGCCTTTACGCCTATGTCGCCAACAAGGATGAACTGCTCACCCACTGCCTGCGGCGAGTGGTCTCGGAGACGCCCATGCCGCGGGGGGAGACGTGGCCCGAAGTTCTCCGGTCGTGGGCCGTCGGCACCCGCAATACCCTTGCGGCACACGGCGATATCGCCCGGCTTAGTTTCGGGGTCATCCCGGAGGGCGACGGATTCATCGAAATCATGGAACGCATCCTCGGCGCCATGCAGTCGGCAGGAGTGCCGGCCCGGGTGGCGACCTGGGGCGTCGATGTGCTCTCGCTCTACGTCGCCGCGGATGCCTACGAGGGCTGGATCATGGGACGGATCTTCGAGGACGGGTCCGGGCGCTCGACCGAAGAGGTCGGCCAGGAATACTTCCGCGAATTCGGGGAGCGCCTCGCGGCCCTACCCCCGGAGCGCTATCCGGCGATCGCCTCGAACCTCTGGAGCATGATGTCGGGCGGCGGCGACGAGCGTTTCGCCTTCGGCGTCGACATCTTCATCGCCGGCATTGCCGCCCAGATCCCGGCTGACCTCGGCCCACCCGCCCGGGTCCCCGCTGCCCAGATCCCCGCCACGCAGGGGAAATCCGGCGACCGCCAACCCCCCGCCAAGCGATCCAAGCGAGTATCCGCGGCCGGCAATACTCCGGCGCGAGGCCGACGTGGCTGAACCCACCGTCGGCGTGCTCGCCGTGCAAGGGGACGTTCGCGAGCATCTCGGCGCGCTTGAGGCGGTCGGAGCCCGAGCGATCCGGGTGCGCCGGCCGACGGAGGTCGAGGCGATTGACGCTCTCGTCATCCCGGGCGGGGAGTCGACCGTCATCGACAAACTGGTGCGGATGTTCGGCCTCCACGAGCCCTTGCGCGCGCGGCTGGCGGGCGGGATGCCGGCATACGGCTCGTGTGCCGGCATGATCATGCTCGCCGACCGCGTCGAGGACGGCCGCCCCGACCAGCAGACGCTCGGTGGCCTCGACATCACGGTGCGTCGCAACGCCTTCGGCCGTCAGGTCGACTCCTTCGAGGACGACCTGCACATCCGCGAACTCGGCCCGCAGCCGCTGCGAGCGGTCTTCATCCGGGCCCCCTGGGTCGAGGTGGTGGGGCCCGAGGTCCAGGTCCTCGCCCGGGTCGAAACCGGCCCCGCTGCGGGCCGGATCGTCGCGGTCCGCCAGGGCACCCTGCTGGCCACCTCCTTCCACCCGGAGGTCACCGGCGACCACCGCGTCCACCGCTACTTCGTCGAGATGGTGGGTCCCGCCCGACCTGACTGAAACACGCAGGCTCGACCCCTTCCTGGACCCCACCGCAATCCCAGGTTGCTCGCCAGTTCTGCGGTTGCTCGCCAGTTTCACGGCGTTCAAACTGGCGAGGAATCGCGAACCTGGCGAGCAACCTGGGACTGGACGGAGGCGGGGATGGGGACGGGGAGAGGGGGGCGGGATCACCAACCCTGCTGGAGAAGGGGGTTGGGCGTGAGATCCGCTGTCGTCGACGCCGGGAACCCGGCGAGTATCTGGGCGAAGAGTTGGGCGGGGTTGGCGAGATCCTGCCGGCGGCGGCGCTTGATGAAGACGTTCACCTCGCGGAGGGCATCCTCGCGCTCCTTCTCCGCCAGAACAGGCGCGAGTGGGTCCTCCTCGGGGGCGGTGCGGTACTTGTCTTCGCCGTCATACTCCTCGGCGATCACCCACTGCTGCCCCCTTGGTCCGCACATCCGCCAGGCCGCATCGGGGTAATACGTCTTGCCCAAGACGGGGACCGGCAGTTGACAGATCGGGTCGGGGAGCCCGCCTGCCACGGCGACCCAGCGCCCGCCGGATTCGCCGGACGACTCGGCGAAGCAGTCCCGCATGCGGCACGATCTCGCGAGCCAGCGGGACGCCGTCACACCACACGAAGCGCCGGAGCTTCTGCGTCAGCTCGGCACGGATATCCGTCATCGCCTCCCGGGCTGGGTCTTGGCGTGTCCGGTCCGGCCGAATCAATGCCCGCAAGCCACTGTCCGCGATGGCCAAACCCCACCGGGGACGACACAGGCGCGCGCAGTCCAGGATGGTCCGCATCAGGCTCGTAACCAGAGTGCCGTAGATCTCCACGATGTCCTCGTCGGGGAGCCGAGCGACGTGCCGGCGGATATCGCTGCGCTGATGCGATGGATTGGTCGGAGTCGTCACATGAGTGCGCCCATCCCACGGGCCGACCCAGAGCCCGTGATGCCTCGCCGCCGAGGTGATGCTGACCACGCCTTCCTTCGGCATTTGTCGTGCCGTCGCAGCGATCGCGGCCACCTCCATGTGCTCGTCGCGCTGCCATTTGTGGCCCTCGGGCGGGTCGGTGTAGATCCCCCAGCCGACACGGACGAGTTCGTGATCGTGGAGCGCATCGCGCAATGCCTTGGGGGAGAGGTCTCGGGTCAGGACAATCCGCGGCAGTTTGCGCGGCGTGGGGTATTCAGTCATGACGTCAGCGTGCCCGGCACGGCGCCCATGCGCACCGCCACACGCGTTGTTGTGGATAACCCTGCTGATATCGACTCCGGGTCCGCTTCCCTGCCACCTCTTCCCATCAACCCCACACCGCCCTTGCCCACAGCTTCCTCGCCAGTTTGACGGTTCCTCGCCAGTTTCACGGCCTTCAAACTGGCGAGCAATCGTCAAACTGGCGAGCAACCCGGGGGTGGGAGTCGGGCAACCCGGGGGTGGGAGTCGGGGAACCGGGGGTGGGGGCGAGCAACCCAGGGGTGGGGTGCCGCGCCGGTAGGATCGATCCTCAGTCCACACGTGGGCACGCACCACGATCCACACGCACCGACACCGAAGGACGAGGCATGTCCGGCCACTCCAAATGGGCCACCACCAAGCACCAGAAGGCCGCCAAGGACGCCAAACGCGGCAAGCTGTTCGCCAAGTTGATCAAGAACATCGAGGTCGCCGCGCGCCAAGGCGGCGGCGATCCCGAAGGCAACCCGACGCTGTGGGACGCGATCTACAAAGCCAAGAAGTCCTCGGTCCCCAACGACAATATCGACCGAGCCGTCAAGCGCGGATCCGGCGCCGAAGCCGGTGGCGCCGACTGGCAGACGATCACCTATGAGGGCTACGCGCCCGGTGGGGTCGCGCTACTCATCGAGTGCCTCACCGACAACCGCAACCGCGCCGCCGCCGAGGTCCGCACCGCCTTGACTCGCAATGGGGGCAACCTCGCCGACCCGGGCTCGGTCGCCTACATCTTCAACCGCAAGGGCGTCGTGATCGTCCCCAAGGGTGCCACCACCGAGGACGACATCCTCGAGGTCGTGCTCGACGCCGGCGCCGAGGAAGTCAACGACAACGGCGACAGCTGGGAGATCGTTTCCGAGGCCAGCGATGTCATCGCGGTCCGCACGGCGCTGCAGGACGCCGGGGTCGACTTCGACTCGGCGGAGGCCTCCTGGGTGCCGAGCCTGCAAGTCCCGCTCGACCTCGACGGCGCCAAGAAGATGATCCGGGTCGTCGATGCCCTCGAGGACAGCGACGATGTGCAGAATGTCTTCGCCAATGGCGACATTCCCGACGACGTCCTCCTCGCTCTCGAGAACGACTAAGACCGGGCCGTATGCCGCCGCGCCGGCTCCGCGTGTCGGCCGCCCTGCCGCGGTCCGGCGAGGTACGGTAGCAACCGAACAGGCGTTCGGCGTAGCCGGACGCACCCGGTCCACGCCTCCCAGGAGCATCCGTTGCGCGTCCTCGGCATCGATCCCGGCCTGACACGCTGTGGCCTCGGCGTCGTCGACGGCAGCAGAGGGCGGGCCGCGATGGTGGCGGTCGGTGTCGTCCGCACTCCGTCCGGCGACGACCTCGGACCTCGCCTGGTCTATCTCGAGGAGCAACTGGATGTCTGGCTCGACCGGTTCGTGCCCGACGTCGTGGCGATCGAGCGAGTCTTTGCCGATGTCAACGTCGCCAGCGTGATGACGACGGCCCACGCCAGCGCGATCGCCGCGCTCGCTGCTGCCAAGCGAGGGCTGCCGATCGCGTTTCACACACCCACCGAGGTCAAGGCTGCCGTCACCGGCTCCGGACGGGCTGGCAAGGCCCAGGTGGCCGGCATGATCACCCGCATCCTGGGTCTCGATGCGCCGCCACGGCCCGCCGATGCCGCGGATGCCCTGGCCCTGGCGATCTGTCAGGTATGGCGCGGGCCGGCCCAGCAGGAGGTCGACCGTGCGGTCCGCGCCCAGCACGAACGCCAGGCCCGCCAAGAACGCCGGGCCCAGCACGAACGTCAGCTCCGGCAGCAACTTAGGAGCCAGCAGGACCAACCAGGCCGGCCGCAAGCGCGGGTGGGCCGGTGATCGCCAGCCTGCGGGGCATCGCAACCCAGGTCGGGCTCGACCGGGTCGTCGTCGAGGTCGGGGGCGTGGGTCTGCTCGTGCACACCACGCCGGCGGCGGCCGCCGCCACCCGGACCGGGAATGAGGTGACCTTGGCCACCAGTCTCGTGGTGCGCGAGGACAGCCTGACGCTCTATGGATTCCCGAGTGCGGGGGAGCGGGAGATGTTCGAGACGGTCCAGACCGTCTCGGGTGTCGGGCCGCGGCTCGCCCTGGCCATGCTCTCGGTGTTGTCGGCGCAGGCGCTGCGGCAGGCGATCGCCACGAGTGATCTCGCGACCTTGACCAAGGTCCCGGGGGTGGGTCGCAAGGGCGCCGAGCGGATCGCGCTCGAGCTGCGCGACAAGGTCGCCGCCGACGCGGCCGGGCAGGAGACGTCACCGGCGGTCGGCGCCGGCGCCAAGGAGCAGGTGGCCGAGGCCCTCGCCGGCCTCGGCTGGTCGGCCAAGGCGGCGGCAGACGCGGTGGACACGGTGTTGGCGGGTGACGCCGCACCCGAGGATGTCGCCGGGCTGCTGCGCGCGGCCTTGCGCGAGTTGGGCCGCTGATGGAGGGCTACTCCAACGAGATCCGGGCCGGCGGGACTGGGGCCCATGAGAGCCGGACAAATGAGAGCCGGGCAATTGAGAGCCCGGCCAACACGATGCCCACCGCCGGAAGGTATGGCGCCGAGCCCGGCGAGGGCCCCGAGACCGCCCGGGTGGTCGACCCCAATCGCGATGCCGACGAGCAGCTGATCGAGGCGGCGCTGCGCCCCAAACGGCTGAGCGAGTTCGACGGCCAGGTCCGTGTCCGCGAGCAACTCGACCTGGTGCTGCGCGCCGCCAAGCAGCGCGGCAGCGCCCCCGACCACATCCTGCTCTCCGGGCCTCCCGGGCTGGGCAAGACCACCTTGGCGATGATCGTGGCCGCCGAGCTGGAGCGCCCGATCCGGGTGACGAGCGGCCCGGCGATCCAACACGCCGGCGACCTGGCGGCGGTGCTGTCCTCGCTGGCCGAGCACGAGGTGCTTTTCCTCGACGAGATCCACCGCATGTCCCGGGCGGCCGAGGAGATGCTCTATCTGGCAATGGAGGACTTCCGGGTCGACATCGTCGTCGGCAAGGGTCCCGGCGCCACCGCGATCCCCCTGGAGCTGGCTCCGTTCACGGTCGTCGGGGCCACCACCCGGCAAGGCCTGCTCCCGGCTCCGTTGCGGGATCGGTTCGGGTTCACCGGCCACCTCGACTTCTATGACCCGGCCGAACTCGCCCAGATCCTGCGCCGCTCGGCCCGGCTGCTCGCGGTCAGCGTCTCCGAGGACGCGATCGAGGAGATCGCCGGGCGCTCCCGCGGCACCCCGCGCATCGCCAACCGGCTGCTGCGCCGGGTGCGGGACTGGGCTCAGGTTTACGGCGATGGGCGGATCGACGCGGCGGCCGCCCACGCGGCGCTCGACCTCTTCGATGTCGATCCCATCGGCTTGGACCGCCTCGACCGGGCGGTGCTGGAGGCGCTCTGTCGCCGCTATGGCGGCGGACCGGTCGGCATCACCACCTTGGCGGTGGCGGTGGCCGAGGAGCCGGACACCGTCGAGACCGTCGCCGAGCCCTATCTGGAGCGCCAGGGTCTGATCCGCCGCACGCCACGCGGGCGGGTCGCCACGCCCACCGCCTGGGCCCACCTCGGCCTGACCCCACCGGCTCCACTGCCCGATCAGGCCTACCTGCCGCTGGACGAGGATCCCGCGGGCGGCCGGTTCACCGAATAGCCCCTCACCGCCCGTTCCCTGAATAGCCCTCATCGAACAACGACCGAAGAGCCGATCTGCGGGAGGCCGACACCGACAGCAGGCGCGCCGGAGTATGCCGATTACCTCGATAGGCGGATCCAACGCGGCCGGTGAGACTCGTCCGGGGGCGAGTTCGACCCGCAGTGCGCCTGCTCGGAACCAGGGCATCCCGCGTGGCCGTTGGGAGGGTCGGCGTCTCGTCACCTAGACTGCCGGTAACGGCGGCCTTTGCAGATGCCGCGTTTTTGTATGCCCACGGCTTGTCACTAAGGACGTCCCACGATGTACTCGGGCCTCGCGCTCGCCGCCTCGCAGGGGTCGGGAGTCGGCAGTTTGCTGCTCCTGCTCCTGCCGTTGGCGCTGCTCGTCTTCCTCATGCTCGGTCAGCGCCGCCGCTCCCGCGAGACCCTCGCGATGCAGCAGTCACTGAACGTGGGCGATGAGGTCGTCACCACCGCCGGCATGTTCGGCCGCATCCAGGCGCTAGGTGACGGCGAGGTCGACCTCGAAATCGCCCCCGGCGTCATCGTGCGCTTCGACCGGCGCGCCATCGGCGCCCGACGCAACGCAGCCGACCCGCCTGGTCTGCCCGCCGAACCGGGGGCCGCTGAAGACCCGGTCGCCGACGGGCCCGTCGCTGACAACCCGGCCACCGGCGACCGCACGCCCGACAACCCGGGCAAGGAGTCGTGATGGCGCGCCGATCGACCGCGGCCAAGCCGAATCACGCGCTGCGCACCCTGCTCGCGGTGCTCGCCGTCACCGCCGCGCTTGCCGGCCTGCTCGTCGGCGTCCACCTCGGCGGCACGGCATCGCTGGCGCCCAAGCTCGGCCTCGACCTTGAAGGCGGCACGCAACTCGTCCTCACCCCCCGCGTTGTGGGGGACCAGCGGGTCACCGCCGAACAGGTGTCCCAGGCCCGCGACATCATCAGCGAGCGCGTCGACTCCCAGGGAGTCAGCGGCGCCGAGGTGACCACCCAAGGCGCCAACAACATCGTCGTCAGCATGCCCGGCGACCCGACGCGGCAGCAGGAGGAGAACCTGCGCCGCTCCTCGGCCCTGCAGTTCCGGCCGGTGCTCGATGTCCAGCAGGGAAGCCCGCCACCCGCCGCTCCCTCGGCCACGGCGAACCCGAGCGGATCGGCGAGCAAATCCGGGTCGGCAACCACATCCGGGTCGGCCACCTCCTCGGGATCAGCGAGTTCGAGTGCGTCGGCCTCCGACTCGGCGACGTCCACGGGCACCTCGACCAGCGCCTCTCGCTCCCGCGAGCGCTCGGCCATCCCGGCGGCCGAAAGCGCGAGCGGCTCGGCGAGCACCACCGGCGGCACCTCGTCCGGGTCGGCCACCAAGTCCACGAAGTCGTCCTCGGCCACCGCCTCGGCGTCCGCGACGCCCGCAGCCAAGCCGACGAGCCCGACCGACCCCGCGTGGGCCACTACCGACGTGGTTGCCGCATTCACCAAGCTGAATTGCTCCGACCCGGAGGCGCTGCGCAATCTGGTCGATGATCCGACCACGCCGCTGGTGACGTGTTCCTCCGAGGGCGATGCCAAGTACCTCCTCGGTCCCGTCGCTGTCGGCGGCCAAGACATCACCGATGCCGTCGCCGGTTATGTGCCCGGTCCCAACGGCCAGCCAACGCCCGAGGTCGAAATCCGGCTGTCCTTCAGCTCCAAGGCCACCAAGGTCTATGGCGATCTGTCCAAGGAAATGATCTCGCTGCCGAGTCCCCGCAACCAGCTGGCGACCGTCCTCGACTCCCGAGTGCTGATCGCCCCGACGTTCAATGCCGTGATCCCGAACGGGCGGGCATCGATCACCGGCGGGTTCACCTTCGACAGCGCCACGGAGTTGGCCAAGCAGCTGAAGTTCGGTGCCCTCCCGCTGTCCTTCGACCTGCAGACCCGCAGCCAGATCAGCCCGACCCTTGGTGAGGAGCAGCTGCGTCTCGGTCTGCTCGCGGGCCTCGTCGGCCTCGGCCTGGTCGTCCTCTACTCGATTGTCCAATACCGCGCGCTGGCGCTGGTGACCGTCGGCTCGATCGTCATTGCCGCAATCCTCACCTATCTGACGATCACGCTGCTGGGTTGGGCGCAGAACTACCGCCTCGACATGGCTGGGGTGACCGGCCTGATCGTCGCCATTGGTGTCACCGCCGACTCGTTCATCGTCTATTTCGAGCGGATCCGCGACGAGGTCCGCGACGGGCGCACGCTGCGGACCGCGGTCGACACCGGCTGGGCACGGGCCAAGCGCACGATCCTGATCGCCGACGGCGTCAACTTCCTTGGCGCCGCGGTGCTCTATTTGCTGGCCTCCTCCAGCGTTCGCGGGTTCGCGTTCACCCTCGGGCTGACCACGCTGATCGACATCCTCGTCGTCTACTTCTTCACTCATCCGCTGGTCTCGCTGCTGGCGGGCAGGCACTTCTTCGCCAGCGGCCACCGCTGGTCGGGTGTCGATCCGGAGCGCCTCGGCGTCACCACCTCCTCGCGGTATGCCGGACGGGGCCGGTTCACGACGCCGCGACCGGCGGCCAGCGGCGAAGGGAGCCGAGCATGAGCAAGTTCGCCCAATTCGGCAACGATCTCTACACCGGCAAACGCTCGATCGATTTCATCGGCCGGTCCCGGACTTGGTATGCCATTTCCGCCGTGGGACTCATCCTGGCGTTGCTCGGCCTCGGGGTGCGTCACCTCAATCTCGGGATCGAGTTCACCGGCGGCTCGGAATTCCGCGTGTCCAACACCACGGTGACCGATGACTACGAGCGGCGCGCCGAGGACGCGGTCGCGGCGGTGGCGCCGGACACGACCGCCAAGGTCAGCCGCCTCGGCTCGGAGACGGTCCGGGTCCAGACCGAAAAGCTCGACGACGCCGCCAGCGCCCAGGTCCGCACCTCGCTCGCGCGTGCCTTCGACGCCCCGCAGGCCAACGTGTCGGCGAGCTTTATCGGCCCGTCCTGGGGGGAGTCGGTCAGCAAACAGGCGTTGCGCGCCCTGATCGTCTTCCTGATCCTTGTCGCCCTCGTCATGGCCGTCTACTTCCGGACCTGGAAAATGGCGGTCGCGGCGCTCGCCGCGCTCATCCACGACCTGATCTTCACCGTCGGCATCTATGCGCTGACCGGCGTAGAGGTGTCCCCGGCGACGATGATCGGCTTCTTGACCGTGCTGGGCTATTCGCTCTATGACACCGTCGTCGTCTTCGACAAGATCCGGGAGAACACCGACGCGGCCTTTGCCAACCACCGCATGTCGTATGCCGCGGCCGCCAACCTCGCGGTCAACCAGACCCTGGTCCGCTCGATCAACACGACGGTCGTCGCGGTGCTCCCGATCATCGCCGTCCTCGTCTTGGCGTTCACCCGCCTCGGCCCCGGGACCTTGATGGACCTGTCGCTGGCCCTGTTCATCGGAATGACGGTGGGCGCGTATTCGTCGATCTTCATCGCCCCGCCGGTGCTCGTGCACCTGCGGGCCCGCGAGGAGGAGGTCGTCAAACTCGCCAAGCAGGCCGAGCGGCACGAGAGCCGCGTCGCCGCCTCGGCCGCCAAGCGGGAGGCTGCGCCGGTCGCCGCGGGTGCCGTCGCGCCCGCCGGAGGTAGCCGAGCCGGCAACTCCCGCGCGGGAGCGACCCGGGCCGGGGCCACGGTGGCAGGGGCCGGCGCCGCGGCCAGCGTCCGTTCCGGGCCCCAGGACGCGCCGGACCACACGCCCGTTGACACGCCGATTCACGACGCTGCCGATCACGCAGCCGGCGATCATGTCGACGGCGCCGCCGACACCCTGACCGGCAGGAAGGTCCATAAATACGCCCAACAGGGCCCGCGCAACCAGCCGCGCCGCGTCCCGAAGTCGAAGCGATGAGCGAGCACCTGGGCGAGCCCCAGCACGCCCCGCCGGCGCTCGCGGACTTGGTCGCGTTGCGCCTGCGCGATGTGCCGGACTTCCCGCGCCCGGGGATCTTGTTCAAGGACATTGGTCCGCTGCTCGTCGATCCCATGGCGTTCGACGCCGTGATCGAGCACTTCGCCGGGCGCCACCATGGCCGCATCGACCTCGTCGCCGGGGTGGAGGCTCGCGGCTTCATCTTTGGGGCGGCCCTCGCCCACGCCCTCGGTGTGGGCTTCATCCCCGTCCGCAAGGCCGGCAAGCTGCCCGGCCCGGTCATCGAGCTGCCCTACGAACTCGAGTACGCCCAAGCCCGGCTCGCCGTCCAGGCGGGGGTTGTTGATCCCGGTCAGAAGGCCGTCGTGGTCGACGATGTGCTCGCCACCGGCGGGACCGCGGCGGCCGCGTGTGAGCTGATGGGCCAGATCGGCGCCGAGGTGGTCGGCGTGGACGTCGTCGTCGAACTCGCCCAGCTCGATGGCCGTGCCACGCTCGCCGGCCGTTCGGTCTACAGCGTCTTTACGACCTAAGCACCGACCCTCCCGAGCCGCAGCCAAGCCGCGCGCGCACCCGGACCCTGCCGCGTGATTCTTGACACTCGACCGAAGCGACTACCCTTCGGTTATGAGCGAGGACTCGGTTGGGGCGACCGCAGCCTCGGTGCCGAGCGCCCGAGGGCGAGCTTTTGCCCGATTGGAGTGGATCAGCCGACCGCGGTTGACCTATGACCCGGTCCTCGAACCGCTGATGTCGCTGGTGCGGCATACCCATCCCAAGGCCGAGACGAGCATCATCCAGCGCGCGTATGTCGTCGCGGCCGAGGCCCACTCCGGGCAGACCCGCCGCTCCGGCGACCCTTACATCACCCACCCCCTGGCCGTGGCGATGATCCTCGCCGAACTCGGCATGACCCCGGTCACGCTCGCCGCGGCGCTCCTGCACGATGTCGTCGAGGACACCGGCTACCCGCTGGCGCGGATCGAGGAGGAGTTCGGCGCCGAGGTCGCGCACATGGTCGACGGGGTGACCAAGCTCGACAAGGTGAAGTTCGGCGAGATGGCCGCCGCCCAGACCGTGCGCAAGATGATCGTGGCGATGGCCGGCGACATCCGCGTGCTGGTCATCAAACTCGCCGACCGGCTGCACAATGCGCGCACCTGGGACCACATGTCGCGCGAGTCCGCTCAGCGCAAGGCCACCGAAACCCTGGACATTTTCGCGCCGCTGGCCCACCGGCTCGGGATGAACACGATCAAGTGGGAGCTGGAGGACCTGTCCTTCCGCACCTTGTATCCCAAGGTCTACGAGGAGATCCGCCGCCAGGTCAGCGAGCGGGCGGGGGAGCGCGCCGACTATCTCGGCGTGGTCCAAAACCAGGTCCGCGCCGATCTCGCCGAGGCCAAGATCAAGGCCACGGTGACCGGCCGGCCCAAGCATTACTACAGCATTTACCAGAAGATGGTCGTCGGGCACCGGACCTTTGACGACATCTACGACCTGGTCGGCGTTCGGGTGCTGGTCGAGACCACCCGCGACTGTTATGCCGCGCTCGGTGCGCTGCACGCCCGGTGGAAGCCGATCGGCGGGCGGTTCAAGGACTACATCGCGATGCCGAAATTCAACATGTACCAGTCCTTGCATACCACGGTCATCGGGCCGTCCGGGCGCCCGGTCGAGATCCAAATCCGCACCAACGCGATGCACCGCCGCGCCGAATATGGCGTTGCGGCGCACTGGAAATACAAGGAGGACCGCACCGACGGCGTTGGCGGCCGGGCCATGGTGCGCGAGAGCGACACCGGGCCGATCACCGACATGGCCTGGCTGCGCCAGCTGCTCGACTGGCAGCGCGAGACCGAGGACCCGAGCGAGTTCTTGGAGTCGCTGCGTTATGAGATGAACGCCCGGGAGGTCTATGTCTTCACCCCCAAGGGCGATGTCATCGTGCTGCCGGCCGGGTCCTGCCCGATCGACTTTGCGTATGCCGTACACACCGAGGTCGGCCACCGCTGCGTCGGCGCCCGCGTCAACGGGCGCCTGGTCGGCCTGGAGTCGACCCTCGAGAACGGTGACGTCGTTGACGTGCTGACCTCCAAGGCCGAGGGCGCCGGCCCGTCCCGGGACTGGCTCGGCATCGTGCGCTCCCCGCGGGCCCGCAACAAGATCCGGCAGTGGTTCTCCAAGTCGCGCCGCGAGGAGAAGGTCGAGGTCGGCAAGGAGGCGATCGCCAAGGCGATGCGCAAGCAGCACCTGCCGCTGCAGCGGATGATGACCGCCCAGCACGTCACCGCGATCGCCAAGGAGCTGCGCTACACCGACATCGAGGCCCTGTATGCCGCCGTCGGCGAGGGCCATGTCTCCGCCCAGAGCGTGGTCGCCCGGTTGGTCTCCTCCTTCGGCGGCGAGGAAGGAGCCAAGGAGGACCTCGCCGAGTCGGTCCATGTCGACCGGCCGATACGGCGCCGCAGCGGCGAGCCGGGCGTCATCGTTCGCGGCATGACCGGCGAGGTCTACATCAAGCTCGCCCGCTGCTGCACCCCGGTGCCCGGGGACGAGATCATGGGGTTCGTCACTCGTAGCGCCGGCGTCTCGGTGCACCGGGTCGACTGCACCAATGCCCAGTCGCTGCGCAGCCACCCCGAGCGGATCATCGACGTCGAGTGGGACCCAGGTGCGGGCGCGCTCTTCCTCGTCCAGATCCAGGTCGCCGCCCTCGACCGCGAGGGGCTGCTCTCGGACATCACCCGGGTGCTCGCCGACAATGGCGTCAACATTCTCGGCGCCAATGTGACGACGACCAAGCAGCGGTTTGCGGTCTCGACGTTCATGTTCGAGATGGGCGACCCGGCCCACCTGGAGCACGTCATCAGCGCCGTCCGCGGCGTCAACGGCGTCTTCGACGTGGTGCGTGGCTCCAGCGCACCGGGCGTCACGAGCGGCCCCGACGAGACCCCGGCCGAGGCTGACGCCCACGCCAGCCCAGAACAGGGTGCGCCCGACTCACCTGAGCACGATAGCGGCGCGTAGGTCGTCGTCCGGCGGGCTCCACTCGGCGGCGTCGACGGGAGTCTGATCGCCGCTGCGAATGTCCTTGACCTGATCGCCGTCGGCGTGCGGGAACCAGACGAACGGGATGCCCCGCCGATCGGCATACCGAATCTGCTTGCCGAATTTGTCTGCCTTGGGCGCCACTTCGCACGGTATGCCGCGTGCCCGCAGGGCGGTCGCGATCGCGGTCGATCGCGGCCGGTCGGCCTCGTCGTTGACCGCGACGAGGACGGCGCTCGGCGTCGCGCGCGAGGCGGTCAGCCGGTCGAGCCCGAAGAGCAGCCCGAGGATGCGGCTGACGCCGATCGAGATCCCGACCCCGGGATAGGTCGTCTTGCCATCGGAGGCGAGGGCGTCATAGCGGCCACCGGAGCAGACCGCGCCCCAGGATTCCTGGCCGACGATCTGGGTCTCGTAGACGGTGCCGGTGTAGTAGTCCAGACCGCGGGCGATCTTAAGGGCGGCGACAACCTTGCCGGGGGCGTTGTGCGCGGCGATCTCGATGACCTGGGCGAGCGCGTCGATGCCCTCGTCGAGCAGCGGGTGCTCGACGCCGAGGGCGCGGACCTGCTCGATGAAAGCAAGGTCGGGAGTGCGGATCTCGGCCAGCCGCAGGCAGGCCTGAGCCTGGGCCGCCGAGGCACCACCTTCGATCAGCAGGTCGCGGACGGCGTCGGGGCCGATCTTGTCGAGTTTGTCGATGATGCGCAGCGTGCCCGCGATGTCAGCAATGCCGAGCCCGGCGAAGAAGCCGTTGGCGAGCTTGCGGTTGTTGACCTGGATGACGAAGTCGCCGATCGGGAATTTCGCGAAGACGTCGGCGACGACCAACGGAATCTCGGCTTCGAAGTGCGGCGCCAGCATCCCGACGTCGACCACATCGATATCGGCCTGGGTGAACTCCCGATAGCGGCCCTCCTGCGGCCGTTCGCCGCGCCACGCCTTTTGGATCTGATAGCGGCGGAACGGGAAATCGAGGGTGCCGGCGTTCTCCAGGACGTAGCGCGCAAACGGGACGGTCAGGTCGAAGTGCAGGCCCCAACGGACCTCCTCGGCGTAGGCGGCCAGCCGGGAGATGCCGTAGATCTCCTTGTCGGCGTCCTCGCCTTGCGCGCGCAGCCGCTCGACCGGCTCGATCGCCCGGGTCTCGATCGAGCAGAACCCGTGCAGCTCGAAGGTCTCCCGGATGACGTCGAGGAAGCGCTGCTCGACAATGCGCTGGGCAGGCGAATACTCCGGGAAGCCCGAGATGGGCGCGATCTTGCTCACCCGGCCAATCCTCGCAGGAAGGGATTGACGGCGCGCTCCCTTTTCATCGTCGTCGCCGGGCCGTGGCCGGTCAGTAGGAGGGTGGAATCGGGCAGCGGCAGAACGACATCGCGTAGCGAACGCTGCATCGCCCGGTCGTCGCCGCCGGGCAGGTCGGTGCGCCCGATGGAGCCGGCGAAGACGACGTCACCGGTGATCATCGTGCGGTCCAGCTCGTCGGGCACCCCGTCAGGAACGGCGTCGATGCCGAACATCACCGAGCCCTCGGTGTGGCCGGGAGCGAGCAGCACGCCGAGGTCGATACCCGCGATGGTGAGCTGCTGGCCGTCGGTGAGGGTGCGAATGTCCTCGGGCTCTTGCCATTTGTGCGCCGGGCCGAACTCCTGCTCGAACATCTCGCGCAGATCGGGACCGAGGGTCGATACCGGATTGGTCAACCGGTAGCGGTCGTCGTCGTGGATATAGGCGGGGAGGAAGGCGGCGCCGCCGGAGCGGCATACGGGAGTGACGGAGTAGACGTGATCGAGGTGACCGTGGGTGAGGATCACGGCGGCCGGCCGCAGCCGATGCTCGTCGAACACCTGCCGCAAGGTGTCGACGACCCCGATCCCGGGGTCGACGACGAGGCACTCCTCTCCCAGGGCCCTCGCGATCACAAAGCAGTTCGTCGCGAACGCCATGGCCGGGAAGGAGAGCACGAACACGAGCTGACCCTATCGAGCCGAGATCAGGGCGGCTGGCCCCCATTCCCCCGAGGTCTGGTTTTCTTGCCGAGGTCGTACTACCGATCATCAGACCTCGGCGAAAACACCAGACCTCGGCGCAATCCCTACTGGCGAGTTCGGCCTCGGGTGCCGTGACAGACTGACGGCCGTGACAAAGGAGCAGGAACGCGCCCGCGCCAAGCGGCGCTACGAGCGCCAGCAGGTCCGCGAGGCAAAGAAGGCCGCCGAGGCCAAGCGGACCCGGCAGGCCGCGATCGTGACCGCCGTGATCATCGGCATGGTCGCGCTGTTCATCGTCATCGCCAAGAGCGTCGGCGGGGGCACGAGCACGGCCGGGCAGTCCTCGAGCACGACGAGTGCGTCGGTGGAGCCGAGCGCGGGTGCCCTGGCCGCCGGCTGCCACGCCCCGCCGGGAGTGCCGGGCAACACCGCCCAGCTGAGCAAGCCCTCCGCAGGGGACATCAAGGCGGTGACCGGCAAGACCATCCGGGCGCGGATCACCACCAACTGCGGCGACATCGTCATCGACCTGGACGGTGCTAAAGCGCCGCAGGCAGTGGCGTCCTTCTTGCAGCTCAGCCGCAACGGCTACTGGCAGAACGCCCCGTGCCACCGGTTGACCACGAAGGGGATCTTCGTCCTGCAGTGCGGCGATCCGACCGGCACCTCCCAGGGCACGCCAGGCTACAGCTTCGGGCTGGAGAACACCCCCAAGGACGATCTCTACAAGCGCGGCGTCCTCGCGATGGCGCGGCCGGGCAACAATGCGGAGGGCAACGGCGGCCAGTACTTCATCGTCTACCAAGACTCGACGATCCCCGCTGACGACGCGGGCGGCTACACGGTCTTTGGCACCGTCACGTCGGGGCTCGATATCGTGGACGAGATCGCCGCGGGCGGGGTGGTCGGTGGGGAAGTGGATGGCTCGCCGATCTTCCCGATCAGTACCCTGTCGATCACCACGGAGACGAAGGACTGACCAGTGAGCGACACGCCCACCCCACCGGCTGCGGACGCCGACCCGCAGCCCACCGCGCCCGCTGCCGACGCCGAATTCGCCGTTGACCAATCGTCGGTGGCCGCGCCCGAGGAGAGGTTGGCGAATTCGGAGCCCGTCGAGCCGGAGCCGAAGCCGGTGGCGGGGGACATGGAGGCCGTCGCCGAGGTGAGCGAGCCCGAGGGTGTCGAACCTGAGCCAGTGGCTGAGGTGGCCGAGGTGGTTGAACCTGCCGCACCCGAGCCGGTGGCCGAGCAGCCAGCTTCTCACGCCGTGCCGATGCCGAGCCCGGCGATGTTCGCCGCGCGGCCCAAGCCGGCGGCGACCCCCGCGGCGCCGGCACTTCCGCGGTCGGACTCGGCCCGCTTCGGGCGTGTCGGCGAGGACGGCACCGTCTATGTCACCGGGGCAGAGGGCGAGCGAGCGGTCGGCTCCTATCCGGGCGCCACCGCCGACGAGGCGCTGCAATACTTCGCGCGCAAGTACGACGAGCTGTTCGCCACGGCGGACTTGCTGCACCAGCGCGCGGTCGTCCCCGAGGTGGCCAGCAAGGATCTGGCCGACGGCCTGAAGGCGGTGCGCGAGCACGCCGCCGGAGCGAATGTCGTCGGTGACCTCGCCGCGCTCGATGCGTTGCTGACCTCGATCGAGACTGAGGTCGCCGCGAAACGGGAGGCCGAGACCCAGGCCCGGCAGCAGGCCAAGGCCGAGGCGATGACCGTCCGCGAGGCACTGGTCGTCGAGGCCGAGCGGATCGCGGCGCAACCCCCGGAGCGAGTGCAGTGGAAGTCCTCCGGAGAGGCGATGCGCGCGCTGCTGGATCAGTGGAAGGACCAGCAACGCGGGCGGGTGCGTCTCGATAAGGAGGCCGAGGCGGCGTTGTGGCAGCGATTCAGCCGTGCCCGCAACTCCTTCGACAAGGCCCGCCGTGCCCACTTCGCCGACCTCGAGGCGACCCGCTCGAGTGCCCGGGCAGCCAAGGAGCGGTTGGTCAAAGAGGCCGAGGCGTTGGCGGCCAGCAAGGACTGGGCGGCCACCGCCGGTGCCTTCAAGCGGCTGATGGATCAGTGGCGCCAGGCCGGGCGCGCGTCCCGCAGCGAAGATGACGCGCTGTGGGAGCGGTTCAAGGCCGCCCAGGACAGCTTCTTTGCCGCCAAGGATGCCGTCGTGGCCGCCGAGGACGCGGAGTTCCGGGCCAACCTCGAGGTCAAACTTGGGCTGCTCGCCGAGGCCGAGCGACTCCTGCCGATCACCAACCTCGATGCCGCCAAGGCCGCCCTGCGCACGATCCAGGACAAATGGGAGCACGCCGGCAAGGTGCCACGCGCCGACATCGACCGGACCGAGAAGGGCCTGCGCCGGATCGAAGGCGCGATCCGGGACGCCGAGGAGAAGAAGTGGCGCCGCACCAACCCCGAGGTCGCCTCGCGGGCCCACTCGCTGGCTACGCAGTTGGAGGCTTCGGTCGAGAAGCTGGAGAAGCAGCTCGCGGCGGCCGAGAGCGCTGGCAACACCAAACAGGTCGCCGACCTGACCGCCAAGCTGGCGGCGCAACGCTCGTGGCTGGAGCAGGCCCGCGGCGGGCTGGCGGAGTTCAGCGGCTAGAAACACCACAAAGCTCTCCGCTCCTGCCCACGCAGAGCGTGGGACCCAGTCGCTCCGATACGTTTCGGGGACCCCGACCATAAACAGACCCTTAGACGCGCCGCTCGCACGCCACACGCGGTTTCGGGGTTGGCTCGGCCGGTTCGGAACGATCCCCCGGACGGCGCCGGCCGCCGCAGTCCGCGGCTCAGCGCACGTTGGTCATCCTCCCCCTAGGCAGCAGCCTATTGCTCAGCCAGTAACCTCGGTTAGCAGAGGTTCCTCGCTGAGGGAAAGGATCACGATCGGGGAAGGGGGCCCGGGCCGCAATAGACTGCCGAGGACCGGCCCATCACCGGGCAGGGTGACCCCCGAGCGGGCGTCACGATCCGATCGCGAAGGAGCGAGGAGTCCCCGTGAAGGTTGGCGTCCCCAAAGAGGTCAAGAACCACGAGTATCGGGTCGGCATCACGCCGGTGGGGGTCAACGAACTCGTGCGGCACGGGCACGAGGTGCTGATCGAAAAGGACGCCGGGGCGGGCTCGTCGTTCACCGACGAGGAGTTCGCCGCGCAAGGAGCCCGCATCCTCGACTCGGCCGACGATGTGTGGGGCGAGGCCGAGATGGTGCTCAAGGTCAAGGAGCCGGTCGCCGAGGAATACCACCGGCTGCGGCCCGACCTGATCCTGTTCACCTACCTCCATCTCGCGGCCGACCAGCCGCTCACCGAGGAGCTGATGGCCAAGAAGGTCACCTCGATCGCCTACGAGACCGTCCAGCTGCCCTCGGGCCTGCTGCCGCTGCTCTATCCGATGTCGGAGGTCGCCGGGTGCCTGGCGCCACAGGTCGGGGCCCACGCGATGATGAAGCCGCAGGGCGGCCGAGGGGTGCTGATGGGCTGTGTCGGCGGCGTCGCCAACGCCAAGGTCGTCGTCCTCGGCGCCGGCGTCGCCGGCCAGAACGCCGCCAATATCGCGCTCGGCATGGGCGCCGAGGTGACCCTTCTCGACACCGACCTCGACAAGCTGCGGATGAGCTTTTGGCGCTACGACAACCGGGTGCGGCAAATCGCCTCCAACGCCTTGTCGGTCGAGAAGGAAGTCCTCGCGGCCGACATGGTCATCGGCACCGTGCTCATCCCCGGAGCCAAAGCCCCCAAGCTGGTCACCGACGCGATGGTCGCGGCGATGAAGCCCGGCTCCGTGCTCGTGGACGTCGCGATCGACCAGGGCGGTTGCTTCGAGGGCAGCCGGCCGACGACCCACGCCGACCCGACCTTCCCGGTGCACGAGTCGGTCTACTACTGCGTCGCCAACATGCCCGGGGCGGTGCCCAATACGTCCACGTGGGGCCTGACCAACGCCACGTTGCCGTATGCCGTTCGCCTCGCCGACCGCGGTTGGCAGGAGGCCCTGCGGGCCGACGCGGCACTGGCGCTCGGGCTCAACACCCACGCCGGTGAGGTCACCTGCCCGGGTGTCGCCGAGGCCTTCGGCCTGCCCTGCACCCAGCTAGCGACCGCCCTGGCGTGAGCACCGCCGGCGCCCGGCCCGATGGCCTCGGCCGGGCGCTGGCGGGGTGGCTGACCCAGCTTGACGTCGAGCGGGGGCTGTCGCGGCATACGCTCGCGGCTTATCGACGTGACGGGCGGCGCTATCTCGCCTTCCTGCGGGCCCGCGGGATCGACGATCTCGCCGCGGTCACCGAGGCCGACGTGACCGCCTTCCTCGCCGCGCTGCGCGCCGGGGATGCCGAGCACCAGCCGCTCGCCGCTTCCTCGGCGGCGCGCACGCTGGTTGCCGTGCGGACCTTCCACCGCTTCCTCACCCTTGACGACGCGCTGCCCGACGATCCGGCCGCCGGAGTGCGACCCCCGGCCGGGCCGGTTCGTCTCCCCAAGGCGATCACGCTCGAGGAGGTCACGCGTCTGCTGGAGGCCGCGTCGCTGGGGGATACGCCGGCGGCGTTGCGGGACCGCGCCTTGGTGGAGGTGCTCTATGGAGTTGGTGCTCGCATCTCGGAGGCGACCGGCCTGGACGTCGACGACCTTGACCTGCCCGAGGCGGTGGTGCGGCTGCGCGGAAAGGGCGCCAAGGAGCGGATCGTCCCGATCGGGTCGTATGCCGCCGCCGCCGTCACCGCCTACCTGGTGCGCGCCCGCTCGGGCCTGGCCACCCGCGGACGGGGCACGCCGGCGCTCTTCCTCAACCAGCGCGGCGGGCGGCTGACCCGGCAGGGCGCCTGGGGCATCCTGCGGGTGGCGGCCGAACGAGCCGATCTGGGGGGGAGGGTGAGCCCGCATACCCTGCGGCACTCCTTTGCCACCCACCTGCTGGAGGGGGGCGCGGACGTGCGGATCGTCCAGGAACTGCTCGGGCACGCCTCCGTGACGACCACCCAGATCTATACCAAGGTGAGCATCACCCAGCTGCGGGAGGTGTATGCCGGCAGTCACCCACGGGCACGCTGATAAGGTCGGGTTCGATCAGCGGGAGGCTGACCAGCACTGACCCCTGGAGGCAAGAGCACCGTGGACCGCGCCGACGTGCATTTGCTCGGCACCGAGGAAGCAGCGTTGGGGCAGTATGGCCCGACCGGTCGGCCGTTGCCCGCCTTCCCCGAGCCGGCGCCGCTGAGCGAGCACGGTCCGGCCCGGGTGATCGCCATGTGCAACCAGAAGGGTGGCGTCGGCAAGACCACGACGACGATCAACCTCGGCGCCGCGCTCGCCGAATACGGCCGCACCGTGCTGCTCGTCGACTTCGATCCGCAGGGCGCCCTGTCGGTCGGGCTCGGCATCAACGCCAACGAACTCGATGTGACGGTCTACAACCTGCTCATCGAGCGTGGACACGACATCAACGAGATGATCCGCCCCACCCGGGTCTCGGGCCTGGATCTCGTGCCGGCCAATATCGACTTGTCGGCCGCCGAAGTGCAACTGGTCGGCGAGGTCGCCCGCGAGCAGGTGCTCGCGCGGATCCTGCGACCGGTGCTCGACCGCTACGACGTCGTGCTCATCGACTGCCAACCGTCCCTCGGGCTGCTCACCGTCAATGCGCTCACCGCGGCGCACGGGGTGATCATCCCGCTGGAGACCGAATACTTCGCGATGCGCGGGGTCGCCCTGCTCGTTGAGACGATCGAGAAGGTCACCGACCGGCTCAATCCGCGCCTGCAGGTCGACGGGATCCTCGCGACCATGTATGACGGGCGCACCCTGCACGCTCGGGAGGTCGTCGAAAGCGTGGTCGGGCACTTCGGTGACCGGGTCTTCCATACGGTGATCTCGCGGACGGTGAAGTTCCCGGACGCAACCTTGGCCGCCGAGCCGATCACGACGTACGCCTCGGCGCACCAGGGGGCGGCGGCATACCGGCAGCTGGCTCGCGAGCTGATCGCCCGGGGCGGGGCCCCCTAGCCGCCATGGACGCCGACACCATCACCGCGCAGGTGACGGTCCCCGGCGGGGTGATCACCCGCCGCGCTCCTCAGGTCGCCTTCCACGTGCATCTGGACAACTTCGAGGGACCGTTCGACCTGCTGCTCGGCCTGATCGCCAAGCACAAGCTGGACATCACCGAGATCGCGTTGGCGCAGGTGACCGACGAGTTCATCGGCCACATCCGCCAGCGCCGGAATGCGGGGGACTGGGATCTGTCCCAGGCCAGCGAGTTCCTCCTCATCGCCGCGACCTTGCTCGACCTGAAGGCTGCCCGCCTGCTGCCTCAGCTCGACCCGGAGGACGACGACGATCTCGCGCTGATCGAGGCCCGGGATTTGTTGTTTGCCCGGCTGTTGCAGTATCGCGCGTTCAAGCAAGTCGCCGCGCTCTTTGACGACCGGATGCTGCGCAGCGCCGCCTTCGTGCCCCGCCAGGCCGGCCCGGAGCCCCGCTTTGCCGACCTGTTGCCTGAGCTGGTCATGGGTGTCACTCCGCAGCAGCTAGCGATGATCGCGGCCCGGGCGCTCACCCCGAAGGCGCCGCCGAGCGTGGGTGTCGAGCACCTGCACGCCCCGGCGGTCAGCGTCCAGGAGCAGGCCGCTCTGATCGCGGACCGGCTGAGGGACGAGGGCGCGGTCTCCTTCCGGGAACTGGTTGCCGATGCCGACACGACGCTGGTGATCGTGGCCCGCTTCCTCGCCCTGCTCGAGCTGTATCGGGAGGCGGCCGTCGCTTTCGAGCAGCCGCAGGCGTTGGGCGAGTTGACGATCCGCTGGATCGGCCCGAGCCTGGGCGCGGTCGCGGTGAGCGCCGAATTCGACCAGGAGGCGCGCGGTGACAACTGACAACAACCCCGTCAACAATCCCGTCAACAACCCCGCCGAGGTCGTCACTTTTGGCCGAGGTCTGACTACAAAACCACCGACCTCGACGAAAAATGACGACCTCAGCGGATTGAGGGAGGACGGCGCGGAGGGGGATGGCGCGACAGGGATCAGCGCAGCGATCGAGGCGATCCTCATGGTCGTCGACAGCCCGGTCGAGGAGGTCGCCTTGGCCAGCGCCTTGGCGGTGCCCGTCCCCGTCGTGATCGAGGCGCTCGCGGCGTTGCAGGCCGACTACGAGGGGCGCGGGTTTGCGCTGCGCAAGCTCGCCGGCGGCTGGCGGATCTATTCCCGCCCGGAGTATGTCGGCGCTGTGGAGAAGTTCCTGCTCGACGGTGCCCAGGCCAAGCTCACCCAGGCGTCGCTGGAGACGCTCGCCGTCATCGCCTATCGCCAGCCGATCTCGCGCGGCCGGGTCAGCGCGGTCCGTGGGGTCAACGTCGACGGCGTGGTGCGCACCCTGCTGACCCGTGGCCTGATCGAGGAGACCGGCACCGACCCCGAGAGCGGCGCCGTGCTCTACGGCACGACCGGCTACTTCCTCGAGCGTCTCGGCCTCAGCGACCTCGGTGAGCTGCCCGCCCTTGCGCCCTATCTGCCCGATGTGGACATCATCAACGAACTTGCCGAAAGAGGCTCCGAATGACCCCGCCCCACAAGCGTTCCGGAGGCAAGGGCGGCGCGTCCAAGCCGCGGCGCACCGGCAAGACCAAGCCCAGCCAGCCCACCCGCCCCCCAAAGCGCTCGCCGGAGGAGCACGTCGACGTGCACGTGCCCGACGGCATCCGGCTGCAGAAGCTGCTCGCCGCCGCGGGCGTCGGCTCTCGCCGCAAATGCGAGCAGCTGATCGCCGACGCCCGGGTCGAGGTCGACGGCCACCTCGTCACCGAACTCGGCGTGCGGGTCTCACCAACCGCGGTCGTGCACGTTGACGGCGAACGCGTCCAAACCGATCCCGAGCGGGTATACCTCGCGTTCAACAAGCCAGTCGGCGTCGTAACAACGATGAGCGACGACCTCGGCCGCCCCAACATCGGCGATTATGTCGCGCGCCGCCGGGAGCGGCTCTTCCACGTCGGCCGCCTCGATGTCGACACCGAGGGCCTGCTGCTGCTCACCAACGACGGCGAGCTGGCCCACCGGCTGCAACACCCGGCATACGGCATCCGCAAAACGTATGTGGCCCAAGTCGACGGGCCGATCCCGCGTGACCTCGGCAAGCGGCTCAAGGAGGGAGTCGAGTTGGAGGACGGACTGGTCACCGTCGACTCCTTCCGGCTGGTCGATGCCCTGCCGGGCAAGGCAATCGTCGAGATCGTGCTGCACGAGGGCCGCAAACACATCGTTCGGCGGCTGCTGGAGGCCGTTGGCCATCCCGTGCGTGCGCTCGCGCGCACCCAGGTCGGCCCGGTCCGCCTCGGTGACACCAAACCCGGCAAGTTCCGGCCGCTGACCTCGCGCGAGATCACCAGCCTGTATGCCGAAGCGGGCCTGTAGATGCCGCGTCGAGCGCCGCTCACTGGGCGCGTGCCCGAGCGCGTGCACATCATCGGCACCGGGCTGATAGGCACCTCGCTCGCCATCGCCTTGACTCAGCACACCGTCGAGGTGACCCTCGCCGACGCCTCACCGACGACCGCGGCCCTAGCCGCTGACCTGAGCGGCGGGGAGGTCGCCGACGGACTGGCCGCCGACATCGTCGTCGTGGCCACCCCGCCCGATGTGACGGCGGCGGTCGTGGCGGCGGCGTTGGCGCGGCACCCGGAGGCAACGGTGACCGATGTCGCCTCAGTCAAGGGCGTCGTCCGGGCGGAGCTCGCCGCCGCAGGCGCACCCGGCCTCGGCCGGTATGTCGGGGGCCACCCCATGGCCGGCCGCGAGCGGTCCGGGGCGATCTCGGCGCGCGGGGACCTGTTCGAGGGCCGCCCGTGGGTGGTCGCCGCCGTGGCGGACACCGAGCCGGACGCGGTGGCACTGGTCAAGGGGATGGCCGAGGCGGTCGGATCGGTCGTGACGCTGCTCGATCCGGGCGAGCACGACGAAGCCGTTGCCGCCGTCTCGCACGTGCCGCAGATCGCGGCTAGCTTGGTCGCGGCGCGGCTGGCCGACCTACCCGACACGGCCGTGGCCCTGGCCGGGCAGGGGGTGCGCGATGTCACTCGGATCGCCGCGAGCGACCCGCAGCTGTGGACCCAGATCCTCGCCGGGAACGCCCCGGCGGTCGCCCGAGTGCTCCGCGCAATCGCCACGGACCTCAGCGGCCTCATCACGGCATTGGAGGCCCTCGGGCCGGAGCCGACCGGAGCGGTCGTGGCCCCGGGGGCACGGGCGGCGCTGGCCGGGGCGATCCAGGCCGGCAATGCCGGGCACGCCCGGATCCCGGGCAAGCATGGGGCGGCACCGACGGCATACGCCAAGGTTGTGGTCTTGATTTCCGACCGCCCGGGGCAGCTCGGGCGGCTATTCCAGGATGTCGCTGACGCCGGGATCAACCTCGAAGAACTCGTTCTCGAGCACAGCCTGGGGGCCCAGTTCGGGTTGCTCGAGCTGTCTGTGCTGCCCGGTGTCGAAGCCGAGCTGCGGACCGAGCTGACCCGCAAGGGCTGGCGGCTGCATGCCTGAGTCACCCCACAGTCACCTCGCGACGGCCAAGGCCTGCGTGCCCCGGGCCACCAACTAGGCTGAGCGCCCATGAGCCGGCCCCTCGTCATCGCGATCGACGGGCCGTCCGGCTCGGGCAAATCCAGCGTGTCCAAGGCGATCGCCCGGCACTTCGGCATCGGCTACCTCGACACGGGCGCCATGTACCGCGCCGTCACTGTCTGGTGTCAGCGCCAGGGCATTGATCTCGGCGACCAGGCGGCGGTCGCCGCCGCGGCCGACGACCTGCCGCTTGCCCTCGGGGCCGACCCCAACGACGCGAGTGTCGAGCTGGACGGCGAGGATGTGTCCGAGGTGATCCGCAGCAGCGCGGTCTCGGCGGTGGTGTCGGCGGTGGCGACCAACCTCGACGTCCGCGCGATCCTGCAAGGCCAGCAGCGGGCGCTCATCGAGGCAATCGGCGAGGACTGGGGTGGGGTGGTCGCCGAGGGCCGCGACATCACCACGGTCGTCGCCCCGGACGCCGACGTGCGCGTGCTGCTCACGGCCAGCGAGGCCGCGCGCCTGGCCAGGCGCAGCACCGAACTGCACGGGCGCGCCGACGATGATACGGTCGCCGCTACCCACGACGAGATCGTGCGCCGGGACAGGGACGATGCCACCGTGTCCGAATTCCAGGTTGCCGCCGATGGTGTGGTCACGCTCGACACCTCCGCCTTGAGCTTCGCGCAGAGCGTGGCCGCGGTGATCGCCGTGGTCGAGGCACGGCAGCACAACGTGGAGGACCCACGGTGAGCACCGAGAGCGACCTGACGACTGCCCTGCGCGCCGGGCTGGCCGACTTCGAGCTGACGCCCGAGGACCAGGCGCTCGTCGACGGTCACCTCGTCCACGGGGGGGAGGAGGACCAGGACGGGCCGCTCCCGGTGCTCGCCATCATCGGTCGGCCCAATGTCGGCAAGTCCACGCTCGTCAACCGGATCCTGCGCCGCCGGGAGGCGGTCGTCGAGGACGTCCCCGGCGTCACCCGCGACCGAGTGGCCTATGCCGCCGAGTGGTCCGGTCGCCGGTTCACGATCGTCGACACCGGCGGCTGGGTCCTGGATGCGACCGGCATCCACCTGCGGGTCGCCGAGCAGGCCGAGGTCGCCGTCGAGCTGGCCGACGCCGTCCTCTTTGTCGTCGACGCGACCGTCGGCGCGACCGATGACGACGAGGCGGTTGTGCGGATGCTGCGTCGGGCCGGCAAGCCGGTCCTGTTGGTCGCCAACAAGGTCGACGACGAACGGACCGAGGCCGACGCGATGACGTTGTGGAACCTCGGGCTCGGCCAGCCGCACCCCGTCTCCGCGCTGCACGGCCGCGGATCAGGTGACCTGCTCGATGCCATCCTCGAGGTGCTGCCCGAAACCTCCGCGGTCGCCGAGGCGTATCCACGCAGCGGCCCCCGCCGCGTCGCGCTGATCGGGCGGCCCAATGTCGGCAAGTCCTCGCTGCTCAACAAGCTGGCCGGCACGGACCGGGTGGTCGTCGATGCGGTCGCCGGGACGACCAGGGACCCGGTCGACGAGCTGATCGAGCTCGGCGGCCAGACCTGGCGGTTCGTCGACACCGCGGGGATCCGCCGACGGGTGCACCAAAGCCGTGGCGCCGACTTCTATGCCTCGCTGCGCACCCAGACGGCGCTGGAAAAGGCCGAGGTCGCGATCGTCCTCATCGACGTCAGCGAGCCGATCAGCGAACAGGACATCCGCGTGGTCCAGCAGGTCATCGACGCCGGCCGGGCACTGGTCATCGCCTACAACAAGTGGGATCTGCTCGATGAGGAGCGGCGCTACTACTTGGAGAAGGAGATCGAGCGCGAACTGGTCCAGGTCACCTGGGCGCCGCGAGCGAACATCTCGGCCCGGACCGGGCGGCATACGGACAAACTGGTTGCGGCGCTGGAGACGGCGCTCGGCTCCTGGGATCAACGGGTGCCGACCGCGCGCCTGAACGCCTTCCTCGGCGAGGTTGTTGCGGCCCAACCACACCCGGTTCGCGGCGGGAAGCAGCCGCGGATCCTGTTCGCGACCCAGGCGGGCACCCGCCCGCCGCGGTTCGTCATCTTTGCCTCCGGCTTCCTCGAGGCCGGCTATCGCCGCTTCCTGGAGCGCAAACTGCGCGAGCAGTTCGGGTTTGACGGCACGCCGATCGAGATCTC
The DNA here is from genome assembly GCF_037045025.1 of Nostocoides sp. GTDB lineage: Bacteria > Actinomycetota > Actinomycetes > Actinomycetales > Dermatophilaceae > Nostocoides_A. The sequence goes on from NZ_JBAOHM010000007.1 coordinate 344,998, forward strand.
GGTCCGGGTGCGCGAGAAGCGTCGCCGCTAGCCGCCGAGCACCGCGCCGCCGAGCACCACGAGCGCGCTCAGGCCCGCGAGCCCGACCAGCCACGCGAGGGTATGCCGCTGCGCCGCGCCGTAACCAGCCGCCGCTCCCGAGAGGACCGTTCCGGGGATGAGGAAGTGCCCGCCGAGCGCATTGGTCGCCCAGGTCGCGCCGACCGCGATCGCGACGGCGATCGCCGCGGGATTCCGGGTCGCCGCCCGCTCGGCCATGGTCGCGGCAAGCGTGGCCACGACCATGGCCGCGCCGGCATACCAGATCGCGTGGCCGGCCAGCTCGTCCCACAAGAACGCGGCTGCGCTCGGCTGGGCGTTGCCGATCGAGTTGGCGGCCAAGTGGATCCCGTGACCCTGGGTGTAGAGGAGGCCGGCCACCCCAAACCCGATCCAGGTCCGCCGACCCACGCCCGCCGCGAGCAGCGTGCCAGCGGCGAGCCCGAGCACGGCATACGGGAGAAGCAGATCGGCCCAGTCCACCCAGCTGCTCCCGCGCCAGCGCGCGTCTCCAGGCGGCAGCACACCAAGGTGATGCCCGAGACCGTATGCCGCTCCTGTCGCGAGCAGGCGCCGCCGGTACTCACCCTCCTTCGCTGCCTGCTCGCCCGCCATGCGCACATCATCGCGCCGCACGGAACCGATTCGAGGCGCGGGCACGCCGTGGGGTAAGGTGACGACCGCCTCCCGCTGCGTGGGGGGCATTGCCACGGGCTGTGGCGCAGCTTGGTAGCGCACTTGACTGGGGGTCAAGGGGTCGCAGGTTCAAATCCTGTCAGCCCGACCACGTAGTTCAGCGGCTTTGACCGCTGGGCGAGTTCTCCTGCCTGCTGAATTCTTCCTCCACAAGGACCGGTAATCAGATTTTCGGGACTACGGGGAAAGCAGTACCGATGGTTCCCTCGCCTCGTGCATATCAGGCGATAGCTGTGGGCTTATGCGCCGAGAAGTTCCAGCGTTCGGTCGAGCACGTCCTGTTCGGCCGTGGGCACGGGCGCCCCGATCTGCTCACGCAAGCCGGTGGCTTCGGCCAGTCGGTCGGCGGCCTCATCCACGTCCCCGGCGAGCGCGGCGAGCAGGGCGAGTTCCTCGGCAGAACTGGCCTGGCGCCACCGGTCCCCGAGGCGGCGGTGCTCGATGAGCGCGGCCTGCTGCATCCGGCGGGCCCGCTGCTCATCCCCGCGCAGCCTGGCGATGACGCCGCGCTGGTTGAGGCTCCAGGCGATGCCTTCGGGGAAGTCGTGGCGCTCGCTGATGTCCTGGGCCCGGCGCAGCAGGGCGTCGGCCTCGCCGAGCCGGCCCTGCAGGCGGGCGATGACACCGCGGTTCATAGCCGCCCACACGGTGACCTCGCCCTCGGGCAGGCGGGCGGCTGCGCGCTGAGCGCGTCCCGCCTCCGTCACGGCGCTGTCGATATCACCGGCTAGCCACTCGACGAGGACGAGCGCGTTCAACTGCTCGGCCAGGCTGAGCGCGGCCGGGTTGTCGGGCGTGGGCTCCTCGGCCAGATCCTCCAGGATCGCCAGCGCCTGGCGATGCCATGCGCGGGCCGCGACATACTGGGCGCGTTCCCGGCAGATGGCTCCCAGCCGGCCCAGCGCCCACGCCTCGGCCGAGCGTTCACCGCCGGCGTGGAAGAGCGCGCGCGCGGCGTCGACCGCCGGGTAGGCGTTCTCGTAGTCGCATTCGAGAAAGGCCAACCCCCCGGACACACCGAGGGCTCGCGCCCGCAGCTGGTGAAGCCGATCGTCCTCGTTCAGCCCGGCAGCCGCCGCGAGGGCCTCTCGCGCCCACGCCCGCCCCTGGGCGTAGCGGCCGCGAAGGTAACACCATCGCCATACCGAACCCGCGACGCGCAACGCCAGCAGCGGATCGTTGAGGGCAGCCCACGCCATCGCCGCATCCACATCCTCAGCGCTCGCGTCCAGCGCCCGCAAGATGGCATCGGCCGATTCACCGGCCAACTGCGGGTCGGCGCCGGCCAGCTTCGCAGCGACCAGCTCGGTATGCCGCCGCCGCACCAGATCCGTCTCGCCGCGCCCGGCCAGTTCCCGCGCCGCGACGGCGCGCACGACCGAGAGCATCCGGAACATGGCTTGACCATCCAGATCCGGGGCCCGGACCAGCAACGAGGTGGCGACCAGGGTCGAGAGCCCGGCAGCCGTGTCGGCGGCTGATATCCCCAACAGCTGTTGGGCGTCCGCCTGACTGAACGCGGCAGCAAAGACCGACAGCCGGGACACGATGTCGCGCTCATCCGGCCGCAACACCTCCCGGCTCCAACCGACGACGCCCTCGGCGAGCGTGCTCGTCAGGTCGTCGGGCTCGGCGAGGCGGACGAAGCGATCGTCGGCCAAGCTGGTGGAGACGGCGGCGGCCAGCTCGGGCAGGCCCATGATGTCGGTGCGTCTGGCCACCACCTCGATGGCCAGTGGCAGCCCGTCCACCTGTGCGCAAATCCGGTGGACCGCATCGACATCCGCCAGGCTCATCGACCGGCCCGGCGGGCGGTCGGCCACGCGCAAGAACAGCTCGGTCGCAGGCGCAGCCCGCAAGTCCTGCTCGGTCTGCGGCCTGCACGCCACAGCAAGCGGAAGGAGGGCGTGACTGCGTTCGCCGGGGATCCGCAACCGCCGCCTGGAGGTGACGAGGAATTGCAGCCCCGGTGTCCGGGACACCAGGGCCACAACGAGGTGCCGGCAGCGGTCCAGCACGTGCTCGGCGTTGTCGCAGACGACGAGCATCTCCCGCCCGGCGACGTTCGCGGCCAACGACTCCACGCTTCCTCCGCAGCGGACCCCGAACGCCTCGGCGATCCCGTCCCACCAGGCCTGCGGATCGCGCAGGGTCGCCATCCGGATCCACACCACGCCATCGGGCCGGCCGGCGCTGGCCCGCTCGGCCACGGCCGCGGCGCACCGGGTCTTGCCGACCCCGCCCGGCCCGGTGAGCGTGACGAGGCGGCTGCCGGTATCCAGCAACTCGCTGACTGCGGCGACATCGCCGTCCCGCCCGACCAGGTCCCCGACCCACGTCGGCACCGGCGGCGGGGCGCTACCTCCGGCGTCGGGCACCCGCAGCCACGACGACCGCTCGCTCTCGTCGAGTTCCATGGCCTCGGCGAGGAGGACCAGGGTCGAGATCCGCGGGGTGCGGCGGCCCCGCTCCAGCAAGGAGACGCCCTCGACACTCATGCCGGACAACTCGGCCAGGTCGGCTTGGGTCAGCCCACGGCTACGCCGCAGCCGGCGCAGCTCCTCGCCCAGGGCCATGACCGGATCCCGCCCTCAGGACGTGGCGGTTGTCGTCATCGGCCCAGGTTAGCGAGCCCCCGCGGTCGGGCACAGCACCCGGACAGCACCCGGACAGTCTTCGCCGCTGCACGGATGGGGCATCGTCCCGGCACACGGGCTGCCTAGCGTAACGGCCGTCCAGGTGGGACGAGGACGCCAGACATGAGCATGGTGAGGGGCAGACATGCGTTACACACCAGTCGCGCAAACAACACGCGGGGCTCGCGGCACGCGCCACCGCAGCTACTTCTGGGGCGGTTAGGCACTCAACAGGCGTAGGTGCCGTGCACAATTGCCCGGCCAGCGGTCTTGAAGGCGAGGTTGAACGACACGACGGCGCCGCTGGCGTTCTCATCGACACCCAAAGACTCCTCGGTCACCGCGTGCACGACGAAGTAGTAGCGGTGCGGGAAGGCGTCCCCTGAAGGGGGCGCGGCGCCCATGAACGCGTGCTCCCCCATGTCGTGCTTGCACATGAACGCTGATCCGGGCAGCGCCGCGCCCGCGGCACCCGCGCCTGCGTCGAGGCTGGTCACGTCGGCGGGCACGTCCACGAGGATCCAGTGCCAGAAGCCACAGGGCGTCGGGGCGTCCGGGTCGAAGCAGGTGACGGTGAAGCTCTTGGTGCCCTCCGGGGCGCCCGACCAGGACAGTTGCGGCGACCTGTTGCCGTGGGCGGCGACCTGATCGTCCTTGAGTGGCTGGCCATCGGTGACGTCGGAGCTGGTGACGACGAAGGACGGCACATGGGGAAGGAGCGGGTAGGGATCGGGCGACTGAGTACGTTCGAGGCTCATGGCTCCAACCTAGCGCCGGCCGGCCGGGAGAAAAATGTAACCGGACAGGTATCAGGTAGGTCAGCAGCCGCTCTTGATCGTCAGTGCGCCGCAGCACGAGCGAGCACCGACACCCGGAGGGAAAGACCAATGTCCACGATCAGCAAGCGAACCCTGTTGAGCGCCGTCACCACCGTCGGCGCGTTGGGCGCAATCGCTGCCAGCAGCGTGCCGGCCGGTGCCGCGAGTCAGGGGTCCAAGCCGGTTCCTGCACCCCCGACCAGCGTCGACCGGTCCATCCTCGCCACCGAGGCCGCCGCGGGAGCGCGGGTCTCGACCCCGGCGAACGGCCGCGCCGCCGAGACCCTGGTCCGCAAGCGGATCGCCGCGTATGTCGCCAAGCACGGCACGACGTACTCCTTCGCCAGCTACCTCGATGTCAGCACGGGCAAGGTCGTCGTCGAGTCCGACGCACCCGCCGCCCTGGTCGCCAAGCTGACCGACCTCAGTGGGCAGCGCGCCGCGGCCGGGGCGCGGATCACGACCACATCGACCGGCACCGATGATCTGTACAGCCGACGCGACGATGTCGCGCCGTTCTATGGCGGCGGCGGCATCCGTTACGGCGGCGGCCTGTGCTCCTCCGGATATACGATCATCGACTCCGCCGGGTTCAGGTACATGGTCACCGCCGGGCACTGCTTCCCCGTCAATGCGGCGGTCACCACCGAGTCCGGCGCCAATGCGTACGGCACGATGGTCGCCCGGGTACTGCCTAACAACGGCGGCGGTCCGCGCGACATGGGCGCGATCTATGGGGCGTCCTACTCCTACCGGATCTTCACCGGCGGGGTCTGGAGCGCCAGCAGCCTGCCCGTCGTCGGCGCGGGCGATGCCGTGCAGGGCTACGCCAACTACTGCCACAGCGGCCGGGCCACCGGCGAGCGCTGCGGCCACCGGGCCGCCAATGTCAACGCCCAGGTGTGCACCAACACCGGCTGCAAGTATCCCGTCGTCGCGTTGAAGGGCGGCACAATGGCCAAGGCGGGCGACTCCGGAGCCCCGTACTACGTCAAGGACAGCTCCAACGTGTGGATTCGCGGGCACGTCATCGCCGGCAACCGCACGACAACCTTTGCGGAGAAGTGGGGCAAGGTGGCCGCCTACTGGGGCGTGACGATCGCTACCAGCTGACGAGTCCGCGGCCGAACCATCGAGTGAGCGCGAAGCGCCGCAGTCCGCCCAGGACGGTCACGGCGGTCGCGTTCACTCGATCGGTCATCCCATGCATTACCGTCACCTGAACGTTGAAGCTACGGCAATCCGGTCGATAATCTCGGCCAAGATCTCCGGTGAGGTCGCGATATTCAGCCGGGCGTGACCCTCGCCCGCCGGCCCGAAGCTAGGCCCCGAGTTCAGCGCGACCTTGGCCCGGTCGCGGAAGAAGGTGGCCGGATCCTCCCCGAGGCCCAGGGCCCGGCAGTCCAGCCACATCAGATAGGTCGCCTCCGGCATCCGGACAGCGACGCCCGGCAGCTGCGCGGCCAGCCGGTCTACGACCAGCCGCCGGTTGGCATCGAGTTCGGTGAGCAACTGCACCAGCCAGGCGTCGCCGTGGTTCCACGCCGCCGCGTGCGCATAGACCCCAGACAGGCTGGCGTTCGGGCCGTGAGCCATCCCGGCAAAGGCGCCCGTGTCCCCGGGCGCGGCCACGACCACCCCGGCCTTGAGCGCCGCGAGCGAGAACGTCTTGGCCGCCGAGTGAACGGCAAAGCCCCGCTCGATCCCGGGAAGGCTCAGATACGGCGTGAACCGCGCCTCGGCATACACCAACGGGCCGTGGATCTCATCGGAGATCACGCTGACGCCGTGCTGGTCGGCGAGCCGGGCGACCTCGCTCAACTCGGCTTCCGTGTGCACCACACCCGTCGGGTTGTGCGGATTGCACAGCAGGTATGCCGCGCGCCGCCCGCCTGCAGCCGCACCCGCGAACGCCTCCTCCAGCCCGGCCAGATCGAGGCGACCGCTCTCGGTCATGGCCGCCCGCCGCACCTGTCGGCCGATCAGCGCCGGGAAATGCTCGAAGGGCGGATATACCGGATCGTTGATCACGACGACATCGCCGGGATCGGTCACCTGGAGCAACACGACGAGGATGCCCATCATGACGTCCGGCGAGAGCACGGCCCGGTCCGGCTCGACGGCCCAGTCCCAGTGCCGGTCGGCGAACGCCGCGAACGCCTCGACGTAGCGATCCTTGAGGGGATAGCCGGTGTCGCCGAGTTCGAGCATGCGGCGAATCGCGTCCTGGACGGGCTCGGCGATCGTGCAGTCCATCTCGGCCACCCACGCCGGGATGATGTCGTCGGGATAAAGACGCCATTTGGCGCTCACCCGCTCGCGCAACTGCTCGAGGGGCAAACCAAAGATGGGCTCGGGCATGGGGGCGAATGTAGTCGACCCCGCACGAACGTTTAGGCTTCGTCCGTGCAGGCGGCAGGGAGTTCAGGCGCAGCTGCGGCCCCGTCCGATCGCGTCTGGACGATCCCCAACATCCTTTCGATGGTGCGCCTGGTCGGCGTCCCGGTCTTCCTCTGGGCGATCCTGAGCCGGCACGACACGCTCGCGCTCGTCATCCTCATGCTGTCCGGGATCACCGACTACCTGGACGGCAAAATCGCCCGGACATTCGGGATGATGTCCAAACTCGGCGAGGTCCTCGACCCGATCGCCGACCGGCTCTACATTTTCGCCACCCTCCTCGGACTGGGCTGGCGCGAGATCATCCCGTGGTGGCTCGTCGGCGTCATCGTCGCCCGCGAAGCGCTGCTGACAATTCTGCTCCTGATCAGCCGCCGCGACGGCCTGCGTGAGCTGCCGGTCAACTTCGTCGGCAAGGCGGCCACGTTCAACCTCCTCTACGCCTTCCCCTGCTTGCTCCTCGCCGAGGGGAGCGGCACCCTCGCCAGCTGGGCCCGGCCGATCGGCTGGGGCTTCGCCTGGTGGGGTGTCAGCCTCTATTGGGTTGCCGGACTGATGTATGTCGTGCAGTTGCGCCGCTTCCGGGCCGCGGTGCGCCCCCGCACATGACTCGCGCTTCGGCCAGCGGGCCGCCTGCCCGCCGGCTCGATGAGTCGATGACCTTGCTCACCTCCATGCAGGAGCGCCCCCTCGATCCCGGATATGCCGCGGCTGCGCAGCGGCGCCGACGTAGCGGCCAGCCAGCGTCGGTCTCGGTCCGCACCCCCGGAGCATTCGCGGCGGCGCTGCTCGTGGGGCTCGTCTTGTCGGTGGGCGCGATGGCGCTGCGCTCGGGTGCCTCCGATTCAGCCGTGGTGCGCGCGAACCTGATCGAGCGCATCGAGAGCCGGCGCGTCGAGGCTGACGACCGCGCCGCGCACATCGCCGCCACCGAGGGAGAGATCGCCGGGCTGGAGAGCGCGGCCTTGGAGCAGGGGCGCTTCGGGGGGGTAGCGGCCCGCGTCGAGCAGCTGCGGTTGGCCGCTGGCACGGTGGCGGTGACCGGTCCGGGGCTGGTCGTCACGCTCGATGACGACCCCCGCGCCCGGGACACACCGGCGGACGGGGAAGGCATCGTCCTGTCGCGCGATCTGGCCATCGTCGTCAACGCCCTGTGGGCGGCCGGGGCCGAGGCAATCGCGATCGACGATCAACGGCTGTCGGCGCGTTCGGCGATCCGGTTCGCGGGGGATGCGATCCTGGTCAACTTCCGGCCCCTGGTGCCTCCCTATGCGATCGAGGCCATCGGTGACCCGGAATCGCTGCCGGCGGCCTTCGCACAGGGCGACGGCGCGGCATACCTGAAGTCGCTGAGCGACAATTTCGGGGTGGTGACCGATGTGACGATCGCTGATCACGTGGATCTGCCCGCAGCGAGCGGCCTGACCACGAGCCTGGCCAAACCGTTGGAGCCCGGCCGATGATCCCCGCGCTTGGCCTGATCGCGGGCATCGTCATCGGGGTGGTCTTCCGGCCGGACGTCCCGATCTGGCTGCTCCCTTATCTGCCGATCGCGGTGATCGCCGCCCTCGATGCCGTCTTCGGCGGCGTGCGCGCCGTCCTGGACGGCATCTTTGACGACAAGGTCTTCGTCGTCTCGTTCCTGTCCAATGTCCTGGTGGCCGCGTTCATCGTCTTCCTCGGTGACAAGCTCGGCGTCGGCTCCCAGATGTCGACCGGTGTCATCGTCGTGCTCGGGGTGCGGATCTTTTCCAATGTCGCCTCGATCCGGCGTCACCTGTTCCACGCATGACACCCCGAGAACGCGACCGGTTGGGCGGCGCCGCGCCGGCATCCACGGCCGCTATCTGGCGGCGCCTGGCGCGCATGGCCAGCCCGCGCCTAACCCGGGCCAATCTCTTCGTCACGGCGTTGGCCACGCTGCTCGGCTTCGCCATCGCCACCCAGGTGCAAGCCAATCGCACCCAGCCGCTGGAGACCTTGCGCGAGGACGAACTCGTGCGGGTCTTGGAGGACGTCACCCAAAATGGGCAACGACTCGGCGCCGAGGTGCGCGAGTTGGAACGGACCCGAGATGCCCTGCGCAATAGCGCGTCGGACAGCACCGCGGCCCTTGACACTGCCCGTGAACGGGCCGATGCGTTGGGGATTCTCGCGGGCACCGTGCCGGCGATCGGCCCGGGAATCCAGATCACCATCACCGACCCCGGCCACAAGGTCACGTCCACCCTCCTGCTCGACGCGGTCCAGGAGTTGCGTGACGCCGGGGCCGAGGCGATCCAGTTGGGCGAGGTGCGGGTGGTTGCGTCCACGGCCTTGACCGATGCCGACGGGGGAGTGCTGGCGGCGGGGGAGACGGTCAGCGCCCCCTACTCCTTGTGGGCCATCGGTGACTCCGCCACGTTGGCCTCCGCGATGGAGATCCCGGGAGGAGTAGTCGAGTCCGTCCAGCGCCTCGGCGGGACCGCCGACGTGCGCCCGCGCGAGACCGTCCGGATCACCGCGCTGGCCTCGCGTGCCAGCATGCGGCACGCCGCGCCGGCGTCCCCGTCGGGGAGTCCGACCACGTAGCCGGGTGTGCGCGTCGCCGCGGCCCGTTAAGGTGATCACACCCCACCATCAAGGAGACCTGACGTGAGCGAATTCGATTATCCCGAGGAACTGCGATACACCAGTGATCACGAGTGGGTGCGCGTCGGGGCCGACGGCCAGGTCCGCATCGGGATCACGGCTTATGCGCAGGACGCCCTGGGCGACGTGGTCTATGTCTCTCTCCCCGCGACCGGCGACACGATCACCGCTGGGGACGCCTGCGGGGAGATCGAGTCCACCAAGTCGGTGAGCGACCTCTCCGCACCGCTGTCCGGCACGGTCACGGCCGTCAACGCCGCCCTCGAGGACGCCCCAGAGCTGCTCAACAGCGACCCCTATGGTGAGGGCTGGTGCTATGAGCTGGAACTCGATGATCCCGCAGCCCTCGATGCGCTGATGGATGCAACCGCCTATAAGGCCAACCTCGGATAATCAGTCATGCCGCACCCGCACCCGGGTGTGGCGGCAGGAGAGCAGCAGTGATGAGCGAGAACCCCCCGGGTCCCGGTCAACCGCCTCCCGGTCAATCCGGGCCCGGGCAGGAGGCACCGGAGACAGCTCCGTCGCCGCGCCCAGATCCGGCCACCCAGCGCATTCCTGCGGCCGGGACCGAGCCGGCCGAGTGGGCCGACTACGACGTCGGGATGACGAGGGAGGACATCGGCTTGATCGATGCCCTCCGACCCGGCACCGCGTTGCTGATTGTGCAGCGTGGCGCCAACACCGGCGCCCGCTTCCTGCTGGACAACGCCGTGGTCACGGCGGGGCGCGGCCCAGACAGCGACATCTTTCTCGACGATGTCACGGTCTCACGTCGGCATGCCGTCTTCTCGCGGGAGGACGAACGCTTCAGCGTGCGTGATGTCGGCTCGCTCAACGGCACCTACGTCAATCGCACGCGGATCGATGAGGTTGTGCTCGCCAATCGTGATGAGGTGCAGATCGGCAAGTTCCGGCTGGTCTTCCATCAGGCCAAGGGCTGAGCCAGCACTCGTGCACCCGTCTCGTTCGTCCCTGCTGAGCATCGGCACCGTCCTGCGGCGGTTGCAGGAGGACTTCCCCGATCTCACCCTGTCCAAGATTCGGTTCCTCGAGACCGAAGGGCTAATCACGCCGGTGCGGACAGCATCGGGCTATCGCCAGTTCACCGCCGCCGACGTTGACCGGCTCCGCTTTGTCTTGACGGCGCAGCGGGATCGGTTCTGGCCGCTGAAAGTCATCCGGGAAGCACTCGACGCCAAGGACCGGGGGTTGCCGATCCCGGGTGATACCGCCGTGAGCGGGCGGCCACGAGTGCCGGCGGCGAGCGCGGACCCCGACCTTCCCGACAGTTCCGCGCTTCGAGTGTGCGACGGGCCACGGCTGACCGCGGCCGAGTTGGCCGAAGCAGAGGGGGCCAGCGCGGAGCTGATCGGTGAACTCGCCAACTTCGGGCTGCTGCGCCCAGATCGAGATGGGCTCTTCCCCGGAGAGTCGGCGCGGATCACGGCGGCCGCGGCCCGGCTGGTGGCCGCGGGGATCGAGGTCCGCCACCTGCGCCCCTTCCGCGTGGCCGCCGAACGGGAAGTCGGCTTGATCGACTACGCGGCGGCGACCGCCGGCCGCCCCGATCCGGCGGAGATCGCCCAGGCCGGGCTCGCCTTGCACACGGCCTTGGTCAAGGACGAGTTGGCTCGTCGGCCCTGATCCGGCTGCGCCAATCCCGGCTCGCCCGGGCCCGGCGTCAGCCGGGCGGGCAGCGGCGAGGGTACGGTGGTCAGATGAAGCATCTCGACGTCCTCGGCGTGCGGGTCGAACTTCCGACCAATCAGCCGATCGTCCTGCTGCGGGAGCGGGACGGCGCCCGGCACCTGCCGATCTGGATCGGCGCCGCGGAGGCCACTGCCATCGCCTATGCCCAGCAGGGGGTCGTGCCGCCGCGGCCGATGACCCATGATCTGCTGGCCAGCGTCATCGCCGCCCTGGGCAGCCGGATTCAACGGGTGCGGATCGACAAGCTGACCGACGGGGTCTTTCACGCGACGCTGGTTTTCGACGGCGGCGTGGAGGTCGATTCCCGGTCCTCGGACGCCATCGCGCTGGCGATCCGCGTCGGCGCCGACGTCGTCACGACCGACGAGGTGCTCGACACCGCGGGGATCACGATGGCCGAGGAAAGCGACGACGAGGTCGAGCGCTTCAAGGAGTTCCTGGACCACGTCTCGCCGGAAGACTTCGACCAGGCCCAGCCCGACAATCCTTAAAGGTTAACTTTATGGTCATGTTACAAATGGGATTCATGTGGCGCGACACGCCCGAAGGGTCAGTTGAGCTTTGGTCGTTGACGCGAGACTGGCGACGTCTTACCGTCTGAATCACACCCCGGTTATTCTCTGGAGGCAGCGTGGGCACATCGACGAACGGGTCGGAGGATGCAGGCCTCGTGCACGCCACCCAAGACGTGCTCTTCGACGACCTGGAGAATGCCTATGAGGACGTCGGCTATCGTGGCGTGACCGCGTGCAAGGCGGCCGGCATCACCTACCGGCAGCTCGACTATTGGGCGCGCACCGGGCTCGTCGAGCCCTCCGTTCGCACGGCCAGCGGCTCGGGGTCGCAGCGGCTTTACGGCTTCCGCGACATCCTCGTCCTCAAGGTCGTCAAACGCCTGCTCGATACCGGGGTTTCCCTGCACCAGATCCGGCTGGCGATCGAGCATCTGCGCGAGCGCGGCGTCCACGACCTCGCTCAGGTGACCCTGCTTAGCGATGGGGCGTCGGTGTTCGAGTGCACCTCGCCCACCGAGATGTTCGACCTGCTCCAGGGCGGGCAGGGCGTCTTTGGCATCGCCCTGGGCAAGGTCTGGCTTGAAGTCGAGGGCTCGCTTGCGCATTTGCCAAGCGAAACCCCCGATGGTGGCCCCTCCATCCCGGTGCATCCGGGCGACGAGTTGAGCGCTCGCCGCGCCGCGCGCGTCGGATAACCGCTCGACGCACTGCCCCATACCCCCGCGGGTTGGTATCTTGGCTGGCGCTGCAGCACCGACCCGATGAGGAGCCCTGGTGACGACCGACCTGCCCGAATTCAGCTTCCGTCACATCGGGCCGGGCACGGCCGATGTCGAGGCCATGCTGCAGGTGGTGGGTCAACCGAGCTTGGTGGCGTTGGTTGACGCCGCGATTCCCCAGACGATCCGCTCGAGCGAGCCCCTGGACATTGAGGCCGCGGTCTCCGAGAACGCCGTACTGGACGAACTTGCCGCCTATGCGGACCGAAACCGGATCGTGACGAGCATGATCGGCCAGGGCTACTACGGCACTTTCACGCCGGGCGTTATCCAGCGCAACGTGCTGGAGAACCCGGGGTGGTATACGGCCTATACGCCCTACCAGCCCGAGATTTCGCAAGGCCGCCTGGAGGCGCTCGTCAACTTCCAGACGATGATCACCGACCTGACCGGGTTGGACATCGCCGGGTCTTCGCTCCTGGATGAGGCGACCGCCGCGGCCGAGGCGATGACCCTTATGCATCGCTCGACCCGGGCCAAACCCGGCGCCGCGCTGCTTGTCGATGAGCACGTGTTTGGCCAGACGATGGCCGTCATCCGCACTCGCGCCGACGCCATCGAGATTCCCGTCGTGGTCGCCGATCTCAGCGGAGTCGACACGGCCGACGCGTTGCGGGAGGCTGCTGGCGGCGCCGACGTCTTTGGCGTCCTGGTGCAATATCCCGACGCCCGTGGTGCGATCCGCTCCTGGGCGGCACTCACCGAGGCCGCTCATGCGGCCGGAGCCCTCGTCACTGCGGCCTGCGACCTGCTGGCCCTCACGGTGATCGCGCCGCCGGGGGTGTGGGGCGCTGACATCGCCGTGGGTTCCGCCCAGCGCTTCGGCGTGCCCATGATGTTCGGTGGCCCGCACGCGGGCTTCATGAGCGTCCGCAAGGGGTTGGAGCGGACGATGCCCGGCCGCCTGGTCGGTGTGTCCGTCGACGCGGCCGGTTACCCGGCATACCGGCTGGCACTGCAAACGCGCGAGCAGCACATCCGCCGGGAGAAGGCCACCTCGAATATCTGCACCGCCCAGGTTCTGCTCGCGGTGATGGCGTCGATGTATGCCGTCTACCACGGCCCGGCGGGCCTGCAGGCGATCGCCGAGCGCGTCCACGGCTACGCGGCGCAGCTGAAGGCGCGGTTGGGTGCGGCGGGCTTCGGCCTGGCCCACGAGGACGGCTTCTTCGACACCCTCTGCCTGGCGGTTCCGGGCAGGGCCGATCAACTCGTGGACGCGGCGCTGCAGCAGGAGATCAACATCTGGCGAGTGGACGCCGACCGGGTGTCGATCAGCGTCGACGAGACCACGACGACCGAGCAGGTCCGGCGGCTGCTGACCGCCTTCGGTGGCACCGACGCCGAGCCCGGTGAGGCTGCCGAGGATGCGATCGCCGAGTTGCGCCGCACGCCGGGACCGGATGGCGCACCGGACTTCTTGACCCATCCGACCTTCCACGCCTACCGCAGCGAGACCGCGATGCTGCGCTATTTGCGGACGCTCGCCGACAAGGACTTCGCGCTCGACCGCGGCATGATTCCGCTGGGGTCCTGCACGATGAAGCTCAATGCCACGACCGAGATGGCCGCAATCACCTGGCCCCAGTTCGCCAACCTGCATCCGCTGGCGCCCGCGGATCAAGCCGACGGCTATCACGCGCTGATTGCCGAGTTTGAGGCGTGGCTGTGCACGATCACCGGCTACGACGCCGTATCGGTCCAGCCCAACGCCGGCTCGCAGGGTGAGTTCGCCGGCCTGCTCGCCATCCGCGCCTATCACCGCGCCCAGGGCCAAGAACACCGGCGGGTGTGCCTCATCCCGCAGAGCGCGCATGGCACCAACGCCGCCAGCGCGGTCATGGCCGGCATGAAGGTCGTCGTCGTCGCCACCGGCCCCGGCGGCGACATCGACATGGTGGACCTGAAGGACAAGATCGCCCAGCACGGGGACAACCTCGCCGCCATCATGGTGACCTACCCATCCACCCACGGCGTCTATGAGGACACGATCGCCGAGCTGTGCGCCATGATCCACGACGCCGGCGGGCAGGTATACGTCGACGGAGCCAACCTGAACGCTCTCGTCGGGCTCGCCCAGCCGGGCAAGTTCGGCTCCGACGTCTCTCACCTGAACCTGCACAAGACCTTCTGCATCCCTCATGGCGGCGGCGGCCCCGGCGTCGGTCCGATCGGCGTTCGCGAGCACCTGGCTCCGTATCTGCCCGGCCAGCCCACCGCGGCAGGGCCGTGCAGGGTGCCCAAGTGGCGGCCGCGGCTTATGGCTCGGCCGGGATCTTGCCGATCTCGTGGGCGTATCTGCGGCTGATGGGTGGGGCTGGGTTGACCCGGGCGACGCAGGTGGCGATCCTGAACGCCAACTACATCGCCGCCCGGCTCGGCGATCACTACCCGATCCTGTACACCGGCAAGAACGGTCTCGTCGCGCACGAGTGCATCCTCGATGTCCGGCCGCTGACCAAGCAGAGCGGCGTCACGGTCGACGACATCGCCAAACGGCTGATCGACTACGGCTTCCACGCGCCGACCATGTCCTTCCCGGTCGCCGGCACCCTCATGGTCGAGCCGACCGAGAGCGAGGACCGCAGCGAGATTGACCGCTTCTGTGACGCGATGATCGCCATCCGGCGCGAGATCCAGCAGGTTCTCGACGGCCAGCTGGGCATTGGGGACAGCGTGTTGCGCCACGCGCCGCACACGGCGCAGGCATTGGTGGGGGAGTGGCCGCATGCCTACGACCGGGTGACCGCCTGCTTCCCCCAGGGGCTGCACGTGGCCAAGTACTGGCCGCCGGTCGCGCGGATCGATGGGGCCTACGGCGACCGGCACCTCGTCTGCTCCTGCCCACCGCCGGAGGCGTTCGAATAGCTGCATCGCGCCACCGCAAACCTCGGCTCAACCTTTTTGGCCCCGTCCCGGTATCTAGAGGCGTCAGCCCCAAACCGGGAGGTAGCCATGGGACAGCGGGACGAGGTCGCTTTTGCCAGTTTTGTGGCCGCGAGATCGCCGCGCCTGCTCAAGCTTGCCTGGCTGCTCACCGGCAACGGCGTGGACGCCGAGGACCTCGTCCAGGGCACGCTGGAGCGTTGCTATGTCCGCTGGTCGCGAATAGACGCCGGCGGCACGCACGCCTATGCACGCCGGGTGCTGATCAACCTGCGGCGTCTCCGCTCGGCTGGCCAGCCCCGGCCTGGGCGGCTATCTGGTCGGCGCGCTGCCGGACCAGCCGGTCGCCGAGGGCCTGCCGATGAGAGCGTTCGCGGGGGCGCTTCCGTTGGCCGACCGGGACGGCGGCGGCTTCGGGTCGCTCCCGGTGCTGATCAGCCCCGCGACGGCGACTGTCGGGTATCCCGACGGCGCCGCTGCACGCGCGGACGAGCAGGTCGTCGCCCTCGGCCGCGGCTGGGTGGCCAGGTTGGTGCACCCGTCGGTTGAGGCCACGCCGACCGGATTGGCGCCACCGGGTGCGATCACCGTCGACGGCGCGCCGGTCACCATGGAGCAAGGCGTCGTCCTCGGCACCGCCGGAGTTCGGGTCGAGTATCCCGACATCACCCACACGCAATCCTTCCCGTTCACGGTCGACGGGCAGCGGGTCACGGTGACCGTCTCTACCGGCGTGTAGGAGCGAGCACCCGGTCGGATGGACCACGTCGTCGTCAACCCTGCGGATCTGGAGCCGGGCGTGGTGAAACTCGGGCACAGCATCGCCCGCTTCGCGCCCGTTGGTCGCGGCCCGGCGATTTGGGCCGCGCAGAGCAGCCCGGGTACGACCCTGGCGCCGTGGGCGATCCTCGGGGTCGCGAGCGCCGGCGTGGAACGCTTGCGGGTCTCCTATGCGGGCGCCGAGGAGATCGTCTCGGCGCGCCCGCTCGGTGACAGCGGCTATGTCATCTATCTGACCGCACCCCGTCCCGGCTTGGTAGACGGCGCCGAGGCCCCAATCTTGACCCCGGTGGGCTGACTCCGCACGGGCCCGGGAGTCAGCCGGTCAGGCAGCCGGAGGGACCCTGGTGATCAAGCGCGCCTGGGAGCCGTGCGGCGACTTGTGCACCTGCAGCCGCATCGGGATGCGGTCACGCAGGTCGGCGAGATGACTGACGATGCCGACCGCCCGGCCGCCATCGCGCAGCGCGTCGAGCAGGGCCATGACCGTGTCCAGACTCTCCTCGTCGAGGCTGCCGAAGCCTTCGTCGACGAAGAGGGTTTGGACCTCGAAACCCCCGCTCGCTTCGCGGATCGCCTCGGCGAGCCCAAGAGCCAGCGCGAGCGATGCCATGAACGACTCACCTCCGGACAGGCTCGCCGGCTCGCGGGCAACCCCGCTCCATTCGTCGAAGACGACCAGCCCGAGGCCGCTGCGCGCTCCGCGGGCGGCCCGGCCATCGTCGTGCTGCAGCCGGAAGCGGCCCTGGCCCATGTGCGCGAGCCGGTCGTTGGCCAGGTCCACGACACGTTCGAGGCGGGCAGCGAGGACGAATGCGGAAAGCCGCATGCGCAGCAGGTTGTCCGGCCCGGTGCCGCCGACGAGATCGGCGAGTGCGGTGATCTCGAGCTGGTGTGATCGCGTGGCCATGAGCGTGGCTGCCGCGGGAGCCAGGTGCGCCAGCACGCCCTGAGCCAAGGTCGCGACCCGTTGGGCGGCGGCGGCCTCGCGGGCGATGCCGAGGTGGGTGTGGCGAGCCTGTTCGTGCGTGGCACGTGCGTGCTCGGGATCGACCGGTGCGGTGTCGGCGAGAGCGGCTTCCACGTCGGGGTCGGCGAGCGTGGCGCGGTGGACCGCGACGTCCTGCTCGTGGGCGCGGGCCCGCGCGGCCAGCGTGGCCAGGTCCGCGTCGGACAGGAGCGCTGTCTCCAGCTCGGCCCGTCCGGTGAACCCGTTGGTGGCCAAGGCCTTCGCCAAGGCAACACCGGCCTGCTCGTGTGCCGCCGTGACCACATCGAGCTGGTGGCGGGCGACGCCGACGGCCGCCGCCGCGGTCGCGCTGCGCCGGTGGCGAGCGTGCGCAGCCTGCAGGGCGGCCGCGAGATCCTGGGTGGACCGGCTCTCGTGCTGCGCCGCACTCGCTGCGGCGGCCGCGGTAGCGCGCGCCTGCGGGCCGGCCGGGGCGGAGCACGGACAGCGGCGATTGTGCTCGGCCAGGGCCGCCTGGGCCCGCTCCACCACGTTCGTATGCCGCTGCTCCAGCGCATGCGCGCGCGCTCCGGCAGCCGCGGCCGCCAGCTCATGGTCGGCCACCTGGGCGGTGAGCCGGGCGTGTTCGGTATCTGCCGCCGCCAGGGTCTCGCGGGCGAGCTGCAGATCGGAGGCCGCTTGGACGGCCTCGGCGTGGGCCCGCCGGGCGTGGGCGAGTTCGTCCGGGAGCCGACCGAGCGCGCTCGGGTCAAGGCCGAGTTCGGCCAGCGTGGCCGCCACATCCTCGGCGCGGGTCTCGCGGAACATCCGGGCAGCTGCATGCTCGCTGGTTCGCTGCTCGACGGCTGCCTCGCTCGCGGTTCGTCGGTCTGACGCCGCCGCGATCAGCTCGGGGCTCCACGTGCCACCGCGTGACCGCGGCACCGGGTGGGAGCGGGATCCGCACACGGGGCAGGGCTCGCCCGCGACAAGGCCGGTCGCCAGTTGGGCGGCCAGGTCGCTCACGCGGGCTTGCTCCAAAGCGAGCAGAGCCTGGCCGGCCTCCAGGAGGCCTTCGCGCGCAGCGAGGAGTCGCTTGTCTGCGGTGGCCTCTTGTGCCGTCGCAGCCGACAGCTGATCACGCATCCGGGCCAGGCGCACAAGGAGCTCCAACCGGTGGGCCCGATCGGAGCACGTCGCTGCGAGCGCAGCCTGGGCGTCGGCGGCATCGGCGGCTTCGCGCACGTCGACCTCCCAGGCCCGCAGGGCGACCCAGCTGGCGGCATGGTCGGCCTGGGCGACGGCGAGCGCCGTCTGGGCGGTGTCGTTGTCAGTGGCAGCCTCCCGTGCAGCCTCGACGTCGTGGGCGGCAGCAGCGAGATGAGCGTTTCCCCGGTCAAGGTCGCCAACCAACCGGGGCAGGCCGGCGCTTGCAGCCCGGTCGCGGCCGGGCAACGCTGCCGCGAGCATCTCCTCGACTCGGCGCAGCTCGTCGGCAGCCCGCTCGGCTTCGGCCGAACTGGCCTGCAGGCGTCGTAGGTCCCCGGCGGCGCGCTGTGCCCGGGACGCGCTCTCAACCCGGACCCGGATGCGAGAAACGTCTGCGGACTCGCCGGCGAGCCGATCCAACTCGATGGACGCAAACTGCCCGCGCTGGCGCCTGCCGGCCCGCTCCAGCGCCTCCTCGAGACGCTCGGCCGTCTGCCGCTCGACGGTCTCGGCGGCGGAACTGGCCGTCATCCGCTCGGCTGCCCAATGCTCGAGCGCGCCACCGATCTCGGCCCCCACCTGGTGCCATCGCTCGAGCGGCATATGGGTCAGATCCGCCGGCAGCACCGGCCCGGCAGCGCCGGACTCAACGAGGGCACGGCTCTCGCTCGCCGCCGCCATCGGGAGGGTGGCGATCAGGTCGGTGAGCTGCCCGACGGTGGCCGCGAGGAAACGCTCCTGCACCAGAGCCCGTTGGCCGAGGCAGCGCCGTTGCTCGCTCAGCCACTCCTCGAGGTCGGTGAAGCAGGTGACGTCGAACAGCCGCTCGAGCAGTGCCCGTCGCTCCTCCGGGCTGGCGGTGAGGAAGGCCGCGAAGTCCCCCTGGGGCAGCAGCGCAACCCGCCGGAACTGGGCCAGCCCCAGCCCGAGGAGATCGTGCACAATGTCGGCGCTCTCATCGATGCGGGTGCTGACGACCCGCCAGTCGGTGCCCAACCGCTCCTGCAGCGCAACGCTGCTGGCCACTCGAACGAATCCGGTCCCGCGCTTCTTGGGCCGCTGATGCTCGGCGCGGCGGGTGATCCGCAGCCGTCGGCCGCCCGCGGTGAAGTCGAGGCTGACCACCGCCGGTTGCTCTGCCGGGGCCAGGTCACTGCGCAAGCCGCGCGCCTGCCGGTCACCGGGCACGTCGGCGAACAGGGCGAAACAGACGGCATCGAGGATGCTGGTCTTGCCCGCGCCGGTGGCGCCGTGAATCAGGAAGAGCCCGCCGGAAGCAAGCGTGTCGAAGTCGATCTCCTGCGCCTCGACAAAGGGCCCGAAGGCCTCGACCGTGAGCGTGTGCAGCCGCATCCTAGGCGACCTCGCCGTCCGCGGCCGCCGCCACCGCCGCGGACGCGGACTCGGTGTCGGCGGTGTGCCGGCCGATGCGGGCCGCCTCAAGCGACTCCCGCAGCAACCGGCGCTCTGCCGGGCCGGCAGCCAGGCCGCCACGGACGTGCTCGAGGAAGTCGCAGCAGATGTCCAGGTCGCTGCGGTCGGTGACGCGCGCGGCATACGGCCGGTGCACCCGCTCGCCCTCCGGGACCCAGTCGAGTTTGAGCGCGTGCGGGAAGCGGCGGCGCAACTGATCCATGGCGCCGAGAGGGCGGATCGGATCGGTCAACGTCGCGGCGACCCAGGCGCGCTCGGCACCGGCGTGTCGGGGGTCGGTGAGCAGCTCGGCCAGTCGACCGCGCAGCACCGCGAGCGGGCGATCGACCGGGGCGGAGACCAACTCGACCCGCGGGTGGCGCCCGGTCTCGATCTCGACGAGGGCATAGCCCTTGACGTGCTGGGCTTCGCCAAAGGACATCGCGACGGGTGAGCCGCTGTAGCGGACATTGTCGGCGACGCGCTGTGGCCGGTGCAGATGACCCATCGCGACATAGGCCGCGCCCGCGAAGATATCGGGATTGACCGCGCTGACCCCGCCGCTGGAAATGTCCCGCTCCGACTCGCACCCGGTGGCGCCCGTGACGAAGCCGTGCGCCATCACCACGACGGGCCGATCGCCACCGCTGACCTCGCCGATCCGGCTCAGAACCGACCGCAGCACCGCCGCGTGCGTCCGCTCGGTGGCACCGACGTGGTCAGCGGCGACTGCCGGCTCGAGATAGGGGATGGGGTGGACGACGACGTCGCGGATGACCACGGGGTCGGCGGCCGTGGACAGCGCGGTGCGGACATGCACACCGGCGTGGGCGAGCAGGCCGGACGCGAAGCCGAGCCGAATCGCCGAGTCATGGTTGCCGCTGGTCACGACAACCTGCGCGCCGACCGCAACCAATCGCTCCAGGGTCTGTGACAGCAGGGCGACGGCATCGGGGTTGGGCAGTGCCTTGTCATAGACATCGCCGCTGATCACCACGGCGTCGACCCGCTCCGCGGCGGCGGTCGCAACGAGATGGTCGAGCACACCGGCCTGGGCGCCGAGCAGGCTGACGCCGCAGAGCGCGCGCCCGAGGTGCCAGTCGGAGGTGTGCAGGAACCGCATGCTTGGCAGACTAGGAGCTGGCACCGACAACCCCCGGGCATTCGCGTCGGTGAGCCGCGCACCAGCTCGACCATCGCTGAGAAGCACGCGTGCTCGTCTGGCGATCGCCCTAACCGTGTGGTTGGGTGAGCGCGTGGGCGTCGAGGTCGAGTCGAAGAGCTATTCGCGCGAGGAACGGCAGCGCTATCGCGAAAAGGTGCGGCAAAATCTCGACGTTTTCGAGCGGATGTTGGCCAGCAGCCAGTTCGAGTTCGAGCGGCCGATGACCGGCATGGAGCTCGAACTGAACCTCGTCGACGACAACTACCAGCCCCGATTCGCCAACGCCGAGGTGCTCGCGGCGATCGCCGACGCCGATTTCCAGACCGAGTTGGCGCAATACAACATCGAAATGAACGTCCGGCCGCGGCCGCTGCCCGGGGATGCCGCCCTGGAACTGGAGGAGGATCTGCGCGCCTCGCTGAACGCCGCCGAGGCCAAGGCGCGAGAGACCGGGGCGCGGATCGTGCCCATCGGCATCCTGCCGACGATCATGCCGGAGCACTTTGCCGGCGAGTGGATCACCGAGAACAATCGGTATGCCGCGCTGAACGACTCGATCTTTTTCGCGCGCGGGGAGGATATCTTCATCGAGATCGAGGGCCCGACGGGCGAGCGGGTTGCGGCCTACAGCGACACGATCGCCCCCGAGTCGGCGTGCACGTCGATGCAGCTGCATCTGCAGGTCTCCCCACACACCTTCGCCGACCATTGGAACGCCGCCCAGGCGCTGACCGGTCCCCAACTCGCGCTGGCGGCGAACTCGCCGTTCTTCTTCGGCAAGCGGTTGCACGCCGAGACCCGGATCGAGTTGTTCAAGCAGGCGACCGACACCCGGCCGATCGAGTTGAAGAACCAGGGCGTCCGCCCGCGGGTGTTCTTCGGCGAGCGGTGGATCACCTCCATCTTCGACCTGTTCGAGGAGAACGTCCGCTATTTCCCCGCCCTGCTCGCCGAGTGCGCCGACGAGGATCCGGTCGCGTTGCTGGAGCGCGGGGAGGCACCGTCGTTGCCGGAGTTGCGCCTGCACAACGGGACCGTCTATCGCTGGAACCGGCCGATTTATGACGTCGTCGGGGGCCGGCCGCATCTGCGGGTCGAGAACCGGGTCCTGCCAGCCGGGCCGACGATGATCGACGTCCTGGCCAACGCGGCCTTCTATTACGGCGTCATCCGCGTGCTGGCCACCGAGGATCGGCCGATCTGGACCAAGATGAGCTTTGCGGCGTGCGAGGAGAACTTCCACCGGTGCGCGCGCGACGGCATCGATGCGCGGATCTACTGGCCGGGCTTCGGCGAAGTCGGCGCGGACGAGTTGGTCTTGCGCCACCTGTTGCCGCTCGCCCACCAGGGCCTGCAGGAGTGGGGGGTCTCGGAGAAGGTCCGCACCCGCTACCTGACGGTGATCGAGGGCCGGTGCACCACCCGGCTCAACGGGGCCGTGTGGCAGACCGAAAAGGTCGCGCAGCACGAGGCGGCCGGCGCCGACCGGCCGACCGCGCTGCGCTTGATGCTCGCCGAATACGTCGAGCGGATGCACACCAACGAGCCGGTGCACACCTGGTAGTCCCGCGGGGGTTTAGCGGCGTGAGACTCGGGGCGCGGGCTTAGTCGGTGGGCAACGACGGCAGCCGGTTCCAGGTCCGAACCGCCGGCTGCTCCCGCTCGAACTGCAGCACGCTCACCGAACCGGCGTCGAGCAACAGCTGCGCGGCCATCCGCACCTCCTGGCGCAAGAAGACCGTCGTGAGGATGCGCAAGGCGTGTCCGTGCCCGACGAGGGCGACGTCGCCGTCGGCCAATGCCGGGATGACGCGGGCGAGCACCCGGGAGGCGCGGGCGGCGACCTCTTCGACGGTCTCGCCCGGGGTCTGACCGGGGACCACCCCGTCGCGGAAGACCGACCATGCATAGCCGAGTTCGGCGCGAATCTCCTTGGTCGTGCGCCCCTCATATCCGCCGTAATCCCACTCGAGGAGGTCCTCCTCGGTCTGCGGGCTCAGGCCGGCGAGCTGCGCGGTTCGTTGTGCCCGTTGCAGTGGAGAGGCCAGTTGCAGGGCGAAGTTGTAGCCGGTGAGCAACTTCCCGGCCGCGCGGGCGAGCACCTCGCCGTGCTCGGTGAGCGGCAGATCCGTGCGCCCGGTGTGCTGCCCGGACTTCGACCACTCGGTCTCCCCGTGACGCAGCAGGACGAGCTTTCCCGCCGCCTCGTGCGGGTGCGTGGGGGGTGGGGTGGCGCTCACCGGGTCAGCCTACGTCGCCAGGCCCGAAGACCCGGGGAAGCGGCCCGCGGACCAGGTCGCGAGCCGCGCCATGCGGGTGCGCTTGAATGGGCGCATGCGCCAGCCCCTACCACCCTCGGTGACCGCCCAGGCCGACTCCGTCCTCGCCTCGGTCGACCCCCTCAGGCGGGAGGAATTCCGGCTCCGGCTCGACCGGTGGGGTGACGACCTTCTCGACGGCCTCACGGCGCTCTACGGCGCCGACCGCTGCGCGCAGGTGGCGTCGGACTTGCTTGCCCGCGCCGCCCAGGCGTATGCCGAGCGAGACTCCGACCTGCTGACCCATGACCGGGAGCGGCTCTTGACCCCGGACTGGCTCCAACAGCCGGACGTCATCGGATATGCCTGTTACGCCGACCGATTCGCGGGGACGATTGCGCAGGTTGAGGCGCATCTGGATTATCTTGCCGAACTCGGCGTCACCTATCTCCACCTGATGCCCTTGTTGCGCCCGCGCGCGGGCGACAACGACGGCGGATATGCCGTAGCCGACTATCGACAGGTCCGCACCGACCTCGGCTCGATCGACGATGTGCGCGCGCTCGCGGCCGAGATGCGGCACCGAGGGATGTCGCTGGTCATGGATCTCGTGCTCAATCACGTTGCCCGCGAACACGAGTGGGCGCAGCGGGCACGAGCGGGTGAGCAAAAGTATCGCGACTACTTCCATGTCTTTCCCGACCGCCAGCAGCCGGACGCCTACGAAGCCACTCTCCCTGAGGTTTTTCCAGACTTCGCACCCGGCAGCTTCACCTGGGACGAGGAACTAAGCGGCTGGGTGTGGACCACCTTCAACTCGTGGCAGTGGGACGTCAACTGGTCCAACCCACAGGTGCTGATCGAGTATGCCGAGATCATCTTGTTCTTGGCCAACCTCGGCGTCGAGGTCATCCGGCTCGATGCCATTGCGTTCACCTGGAAGCGGCTCGGCACCAATTGCCAGAACCAGCCCGAAGTGCACGATTTGACCCAAGTTCTGCACGCTGTGGCCCGGTTGGCGGCTCCGGGTGTTGCCTTCAAGGCCGAGGCGATCGTCGGTCCTCGCGACCTCATCCAGTATCTCGGCACCGGCTCCCACGTCGGTCGGGTCAGTGACCTGGCCTATCACAACTCGCTCATGGTCCAAGGCTGGTCGATGTTGGCTGCCGGAGACACCGTGCTGAGCAGGCGGGCGCTGCGCAATCTGCCCGAGACACCTTCGTCCGGCACGTGGATCACCTATGTGCGCTGCCACGACGACATCGGTTGGGCGATCGATGATCGGGACGCCGAGGCGGTGGGGCTCAACGGCTTTTTTCACCGTCGCTTCCTCGCCGACTGGTATGCCGGGAATGTCGCCGGCTCGTGGGCGCGTGGACTGGTCTTCCAATTCAACGAGGAGACCGGGGATAGGCGAACGAGTGGCACCACGGCGTCCCTCGCCGGGCTTGAGGCCGCCACGACGCAGCCGGAGATCGACCGGGCGATGGCGCGGATCTTCCTCCTGCACGCCATTGCCTTCGGGTGGGGCGGGGTGCCGGTGCTGTGGTCGGGCGACGAACTCGCGCTGTTCAACGATCCCGGCTGGGCGGCGGTCCCCGGCCACGAGGGGGACAACCGGTGGGCACATCGACCGGCGGTGGACTGGGCCCGTGCCGCCGAGCGCGAGGACCTGCGCACCGTGACTGGGAAGGTGTTCCAGGGGCTGTCTCACCTGGCGCGGGTGCGTAAGTCGTTGAGTCAGTTGCACGCCAGCGCCGACACCGAGGTGCTCGACGAGGGAATCGATCGCGGCGTGTTCGCCACCGTTCGTCAGCACGCGTCCGGCCCCATGCTCGGCCTGTACAACGTCACCGAGGATTGGCGACCATTCCCGTGGAGCGTGATCGCCGGGTTGGGAATGGGCGCGCCGGTGAACGCGCTGGGCAACCGGCACTCCGTCGCTGCCGAGACCGATGGCAATGTGTGGCTGCCGCCGTTCAGCGCGTGGTGGGTGGTGGACTCCTGACGGCAGCCCGGGAGATGGGAGTGGGGTCCCCCCGGACGGCCAAACGTGCTAGACACGGTGCATGGCCCAAACAGCATTCCAGGGAAACCCCGTCCAGACCTCCGGCGAGCTGCCCGCCAGTGGAGCATCCGCCCCGGCGTTCGAGCTGACCGGAACCGATTTGAGCGACGTCACCTCCGCGGGCCTGCACGGCCGCCGCGTGGTCTTGAACATCTTCCCCAGCGTTGACACCGGCGTTTGCGCGACCAGCGTGCGCAAGTTCAACGAACTCGCGGCCGGGCTCGACAATACGACGGTCGTCTGTGCCTCGGCCGATCTGCCGTTTGCGCTCGGGCGGTTTTGCGGCGCCGAAGGCATCGACAATGTCGTCGCGGCCTCCAGCTTCCGCAGCGGCTTCGGCGCCGACTATGGCGTCACGATGACCGACGGCCCGTTGCGCGGCCTGCTCGCCCGGTCGGTGGTCGTCCTCGACACCGACGGCTCGGTCCTGCACACGGAGCTGGTTCCCGAGATCACCCAGGAACCCGACTACGACGCCGCCGTCGCAGCGCTCGGCTGACGCCGTGACGGTCAGTGAGCTCGTTGCCCGCGTCCGAAGCCACTCGCTCGCCGACCTGGTCCACCGCAGCGCCTGCCGGTTTCCCGACCGGTTGGCGATCGCCGACGGGCAGACGCGGCTGACGTATGCCGAACTGGACGCCATGGTCGACGGCGTCGCCGCCGCGCTCGCCGAAGCTGGCCTGGTCAAGGGCGACCGGCTGGGGCTGCTGGCCCGCAACAGCTGGCACTTCGCGGTGCTCAATTTCGCCGCGGCCCGCATCGGCGTCGTTCTCGTGCCTGTCAATTTCATGCTGGGCGCGGGCGAAATCGCGTTCATCCTCGACCACAGTGGCGCCAGCGCGTTCGTCGTTCAGGCAGGCTTCCTGCCCATCGCCACCCGGGCGCTCGAGGCCTCGTCCTCGGGCGCCGTCCGAGTGCGTGGGGTGCTGGCCGACGGCGGGGGATCTTCCCTGCCGGAGACGCCGCCCGCGGGCTGGGCCGATGCCGGAGCCTGGTTCACTCCGGGTGCCTCCGCGCCGGATGTCGTTGTCGGCGACGACGATCCGGTGCGGATCATGTATACCTCCGGCACGGAGTCCCGGCCCAAGGGGGTGCTCTTGTCCAGCCGGTCGCTGCAGTGGCAATACGTCAGCTGCATCGTCGACGGGCACATGGAGCCCGGCGACATCGAGCTGCATACGCTGCCGCTCTATCACTGTGCCCAACTGGACTGCTTCCTCGGCCCCGATGTCTATCTCGGGGCGAGCAGCTTCCTTCTTCCCGCGCCCGACCCCGGACAAATCCTGGCGACAATCGCGCGGGAACGAATCACGAAGTTCTTTGCGCCGCCGACGATTTGGATCAGCCTGCTGCGGCACCCCGAGTTCGACTCCACCGACCTGACGAGCCTGCGCAAGGGCTACTACGGCGCCTCCCCGATGCCTGTCGAAGTGCTCAAAGAGATGCAACAGCGGCTGCCGCAGGTCGCGCTGTGGAACTTCTACGGCCAAACCGAGATGTCACCGCTGGCCACGATCTTGCGTCCGCACGAGCAGCTCAGCCACGCCGGCTCGGCCGGCCGAGCCGGGCTCAACGTCGAGACTCGGATCGTCGACGACGCCGATCGGGAGGTCGAGGCCGGCACGATCGGAGAGATCGTGCACCGCAGCCCACACGCCACGCTGGGCTACTACAACGACGACGAGAAGACGGCCGCCGCCTTCGCCGGCGGGTGGTTCCACTCCGGTGACCTCGGCTATATCGACGGGGACGGGCACCTGCATGTCGTCGACCGCAAGAAGGACATGATCAAGACCGGCGGCGAGAATGTCGCCAGCCGCGAGGTCGAGGAGGCGATCTACGGCCTGGAGGGGGTGGCCGAAGTCGCCGTCTTCGGTGTCCCGCATCCGGTCTGGATCGAGGCGGTCGTGGCGGTCGTCGTCCCCAAACCGGGGGCCGAGCTGAGCGAGGATGACGTGATCGCCCACGCCCGCTCCGTGCTCGCGGGGTTCAAGACCCCCAAGCAGGTCGTGATCGCCAACGCGTTGCCCAAGAACCCCAGTGGCAAGATCCTCAAACGCGACCTGCGTCAGACGTATGCCGTTGCGTCGCAGGACGCCTAACCGCTTGACTTCCCCCGCAGCCGGTCACCGGGTGCACAGCACGGCCACCTCGTGGTGACTGGTCTGCGGGAACATGTCGAACAAGCGCGCCTCACGGACTCGCCAATCCGCCAGGGCATCGAGGTCGCGTGCCAGCGTCGCCGGATTGCAGCTCGAATAGACCAGTGCCGTGGCGGGAGAGGCGGCGATCCACGCCGTCACGGTCGGGTCGAGCCCACGCCGCGGCGGATTGACGACCACGAACTCGGGAGCCTCGACCACCAGCGTGCCGGCCTCCCCGGCGTCACCGGCGACGAAGGTCACGCCGTCGACGACCTGCGGTGCCAGCGCCCGCAACGACATCCGCGCGGACGCGATCGCCTCGCCACTGACCTCCACACCGACGACCCGCCTCCCGGGCGCCGCGGCGTGCAGCGCGAATCCGCCCACACCGCAGTAGAGATCCCAGACCGAGCCAGGCGCGGACGCGTCGATCCACCACCGGGCCTGGCGATACAAGGCAGCCGCGACGGCCGAGTTGGTCTGGAAGAAGCTGCCCGGCCGCAGGAAGAGGGCAATCCCGTTGACCGACAGCTGCAGCGCCTCGCACTCGGTGAGCACGATCTCGCGCTGACCCTCCAGGATCGCGGCGTGCGCGGGCTGGATGTTGACCGAGACCACCTGCGTCGTCGGCAGTGCGGCGAGCAGCCGGGGCAGCCGGCTGCGCAGGCCGGCCAGATGGTGGGTGCTGCGCAGCACGAAGCGGATCATCAACGCCCCTTCGGGCGCGGCGGTGACCACGATGTGCTTGACTTCGCCGCGGCGCTCGGGAACGGCATACGGAATCAGCCGGGCGTCCTCGGCGAAGGCGACGATCGCGGGGATGGCCGCGCTGAGCGCGACCTCATAGAGGCCGCAGGCCCGCAGATCGACGCCCTGGCCAGCGGTGTCGAGGATGCCGGCGGTGAGGGCACCCACCTGCCCGCCGATGACCAGTTTGGCCTTGTTGCGGAAGCCGGTTGGCACGCTGGCGACGGGTTCATGCCAGGCCGCCGAGGGGACCACATCGGCGAGTTGCTGCGCGAGGTGGGCCTGCTTGCGGGCGAGCTGCTCGGCATACGGCATCTCGAGGAGCGTGCACGAGCGGCAGCGGCCGGTGTCGTGATAGTCGCACTGCACGGGTGATGAAACCTCCTGGCTCTAGGGTGATCGTATGGCGCGCTACCTCGATATCCACCCGGTCGACCCGCAGCCGCGGCTCGTCGGGCAGGCCGTCGCGGCGCTGCGCGACGGCGGATTGATCGCCTACCCGACCGACTCCGGCTATGCCCTCGGCGCGGCGCTCGGCAATCAGCACGCCAAGGATCGGATCCGGGAGATTCGCCGGCTTGATGACAAGCACCATTACACCTTGGTGTGCAAGGACTTCGGTCAACTCGGCCAGTTCGTCATCCTCGACAATGACGTCTTCCGGGTCATCCGTGCCGTGACTCCAGGGCCCTATACCTTCATCCTCCGGGCGACCAAGGAGGTGCCGCGGCGGCTGCTGCATCCGCGCAAGAAGACGGTCGGTGTGCGCATCCCCGATCACCGCGTTGCGCTGGCGCTGGTCGAGGAACTCGGCGAGCCGATGTTGAGCAGCACGCTGATCCTTCCCGGCGAGAGCGAGCCGATGACCGAGGGATGGTTGGTCAAGGAGGAGCTCGACCACGCGGTCGACGTGGTCGTCGAGTCCCCGTGCGGCAGCGACCCGACAACGGTCGTGGATTTCAGCACCAATGTGCCCGAGGTCGTTCGGCATGGCGCCGGCGACCCATCTCGATTCGAAAGGTGAGGCAGCGATGAGTGAACAACCCCGCCGGGTTGTCCAAAGGGGTTTGTGGTTCGAGGAGTTCGAGGTGGGGACGATCTATGTCCATCGCCCAGGACGCACGGTCACCGAGGCCGACAACGTCCTGTTCACGACGTTGACGATGAACACCCAGCCGCTGCATCTCGACGCCGCCGAGAGCGAGGCGCAGGGGCCGTTCCACTCCCGCCTGGTGAACTCGATGTTCACCCTCTCCACGCTCGTCGGGCTGTCGGTAGCCCAACTGACGCAGGGAACGATCGTCGCCAACCTCGGCTTTTCGGCGATCGCCTTCCCCAAGCCGGTCTTCCACGGTGACACGCTGTATGCCGAGACGCTGGTCAGCGACAAACGTGCGTCCGCGAAACGGCCGGGGGAGGGGATCGTCTCCCTCGATCACACCGCCCGCAATCAACACGGTGACGTGGTCGCCACCGCCAGCCGGCAGACGCTCGTCCGCATGCGCCCGTCGGAAACACCTGAGCACGAAGGGAATCCGTCATGACTGAATGGCAGCCTGGGCCTGCCTGGCTGTTCTGTCCCGCCGACCGGCCGGAGCGCTATGGCAAGGCGCTGGAGCGCTCCGATCTGGTGCTCCTCGACCTGGAGGACGCGGTCGCGCCGACCCGCAAGGCCACGGCCCGCGAGGCGGTCCGCGCCCTCGACGGCATCGATCCGCAGCGGACCGTGGTGCGGATCAACGCCGCCGACACGGCCGACCACGCCCTTGACGTCGCGTTGATGGGGGAGCTCGGCATCCCCCGGGTGATGCTCGCCAAGGCCGAGCGCGCCGCGGACATCGAGGCCCTGGCGCCGCTGGAGGTGATCGTCCTGGTCGAGTCGCCAGCTGGCATCGACCGGGTCCGCGACCTCATCGCCCCGGCCAACGTCGTCGGGGCGATGTGGGGCGCCGAGGATCTGGTCGCCGGCCTGGGTGGGTCGAGCAGCCGGTTGCCGAGCGGCACCTATCGCGATGTTGCCCGGTTCGCCCGCTCCGCCACGCTGATAGCGGCCAAGGCACGCGGTGTCCTGGCGATCGACTCGGTGGTGCTCGATATCACCGACGCCGACACGATGGCCGCCGAGAGCGCCGACGCGGTCGCGATCGGCTTCGACGCCAAGGCGGCGATCCACCCGAGTCAGGTGGCGGCGATCCGCGCGGCATACCGGCCCGAGGCGGCCGACGTCGAGTGGGCACAGGCGGTCACCGAGGCGGCCAAGGAACACGACGGCGGCGTGTTCACCTTCGCCGGCAAGATGGTCGACGGCCCGGTGCTCAAGCACGCCGCCGGCATCCTGCGCCGGGTCACGACTTCTGGTCCGAGCGGCCCTTGAAGTCGTCCATCGTGTGATAGATCCCGATGACATTGTCGGCGATGAAGTCGCGCACGCCGATCGGCACCAGACCCTTGAGCATCTCGGCCAGCAGGACGGTGCGGGGGAGGACGAGGAAGGAATTCCCGGCGCACATCGCGTCCCAGGCGCCGTTGACGACGTCGTCGGGTTCGAGGATGGGAAGCAGCGGGGCCGACTTGGCGCCGTCGAACATCCCGGTGTTGACATAGTACGGACAGACCGTGGTGACCTTGATGTGGTCCAGGCCGGCCTGTTTCAGCTCCAGCCGCACCGAATCCGACCAGCCGATCACCGCCCACTTGGATCCGGCATACGCGGCCATCCGAGGGTTGGGGGTGAAGCCGGCGGCCGAGGCGAGGTTGAGGATCCGGCAGTCCTTGGCGTCGGTGACCATCGCCGGGAGGAAGGCGTGCGTGACATACATCGGCGCCAGCGTGTTGACGTCGATTGTCAGCTTGGTGTCGGTGATCGGGTCGGACTCCCAGAAGTACTTGTTTCCCCGGACGACCCCGGCGTTGTTGACGAGGATCTCGACCGGGCCGATCTCCTGCAGGACGTCCTGGGCGCTCGCCTCGATCTCGTCGGGCTCACCCACGTTGACGACATAGCCATGCACCGGGACCTCGGTCCCGGAAAGATCGGCGAGCGTGGCGTTGAGCGTGTCCTCGTTAATATCCCACAGGATGACCGCCGCGGCCTTCTCGGCGATCGCCCGCTCGGCGAACAGCCGTCCCATCCCCATCGCCGCGCCGGTGACAAGCACGGTCTTGCCCTTGACTGACTTCACGGTGACTCCTTCGTCGGCCCTGGAGACCATCCTGGCACTCAGGCCGCGCCCGGCCACCATCGGTCGGACGTGGGCTAGGTCGCGTCTGCCGATCGTCGGGGTCCCCGCGAAGTACCGGAGCGACGTTCCCACGCACGCGCTGCGTGGGAAAGAGCGCAGAACTTCGTGGGGTGACTAGGTCGCGTCCCGCCCCGCGTGCCGCTTGGTCGGCCGCCCGCTGGCGCTGACACACGGGGCGTCGCCGCTCGCTCCACAGCGCGGGCAGGCCACCTGCTTTGCTTCGGTATGCCGCTTGACCGCGCGTTTCGGCGCAGCCGGCTTCTCTTCGCTGGCGGTGTTGCCCTCGCCGGTCGTCTGGTCCCGGTCGGCGGTGTTGTGCCCACTAGCGGCCTTGTCCTGGCCGGACTCTCCCTCCTTGGCCGCCCGGGCGGCGAGCGCGGCCGAGCGGATGCGGTCGAAGTCTGCGTCGGTGTAGACCCCGTTGACTCCGGAAATGGTGGCGAGCTTCATCCCGTGCTTGAGGCCGAGTTCGTAGATCTCCTTGACCTTGGGCCACTCGATATTGCGTCCGACGGTGAACGTCTCATACCGCCCCTCCAGGGCCAGGACGATCGTCTCGGCCAGGCACGCGTAGGCCACCCCCTCGGGCAACCCGATGTCGCGGATGTGGACCTCACCCGGCAGCTTGACCTCGCCGGACTCGATGACCAGGACATCGGGGCGCTTGGCGATGTCCTCGGCGGACATATCCAACGGGCGGGCCACGTCGGTGATCACGCACCCGGGTTTGACCTTCATGATGTCGAGGACCTTGTTGCCGGCTGCCGAGGTGGCGGTGACGATGACGTCCATGTCGGCGAGCGCCTCGCCGGGGTCGGTGGCGACGTGCAACTCGGCCCGGGGGTTCTCGCGTTGGATGTCCCGTTTCAGCGCCAACAGCTTGGCGGTCTCGGGGGAGACGAGCCACAGCTCGTCGCTGACCAGCGCGAGCAGCCGCGCGCAGACGGAGCCGATCGCGCCCGAGGCGCCGACGACCATGGCCTTGCCGCGCAGCCTGCCCATCTCGTCGACCTCGATCAGTCCGAGCCGGCGCACGGCCTCGGCCGCGGCCCACAGCGCCCCGGAGGCGCTGTAACTGTTGCCCGTGGTGATCGGCAACTTGGCCTGCTTGGCCACGGTGACGCCGGCGTCACCGACGACCTTGGTGAAGGCGCCGAGGCCCATGATCTGGGCGCCGAGCCGCTGCCCGAGTTCGGCGGCTTCGAGCAGGCGGCTGTAGGTGAACTCGGGGGAGTGGGCGAGCATCTCCTTCGGGGTGCCCCCGACCGTGATCAACCATCCCTCGGCCTCGGCGCCGGTGGGCGATTTCACGCTTGGGATGTGGGCATAGAGGAAGGGCGGCAGGTAGGCCATCGACTTCTCGACGACCGTCGACATTCCGGGGACCTTCTGGACGGCGCCGAGCGGTTGGACGTTGTTGAAGTACTGCGTCGACAGCGGGTGGATGACGAAGGCGAAGCGGCTCTTGCGCCGATCGCCATTGGGACGCAGAACCCGCGGTTCGAGCCCGCCCTTTTCGATCATCGTCACAACGTGATCGGTCGCTAGTTCGTGGTTGGGCCCAAGGAGGGCCGCGGTCATGGCTTCGAGCATTGCCGTGACGACCATGAATGGGAAGGGGCGCGGGGTCGCGTCGATCACGAGATCGACGCCACGCGCGGCGAGCGATTCGAGCCGTTCGTCGGAGACCGCGTTGGTGATCACGGTGCGCCCGGCCAGATCCTCCAGGCCGAAATTGTCGATCTCGACGAAGGTGCCGACGATGATGTCGGCGTCCTTCGCCGCAGCGTGGGCGAGCTTGTCGCTCACCCATTCGGCGGGGGCGTGAGCCTGCTCCTTGACGAACTCGGGCGTGCTGCGCCACGACCGCATGCCCAACTCCACCACGCGGGAGGCGACGGGAATCGTGCTTAGCGCCACGGGGACATCGGTGCGCAGCATCGGATCGGTGAAGTCGATGTTGTGGGTGAACTCGCGCAGCACCTCGGCCGTATGCCGCATCCCGTCGCCGACGACGACGACCCGGGCGTTGTTGAAGTATCCGGGCATCTCGGCCTGGACATGGCGGATGGCCCACTCCTGCAGGACATCCGCAAGCATCCGGCCGTTTTGGATCGGCACTCGTTTGGTGGTGCGAGCCACCTTGCGGACTTCGGCGAGGTCGCCGTGAAAGAGCCCGACGGCGGCGGCCTCGCGTCCGCCGGTGACGGCGATCGCGTCGGCGGTCAGCGACCAGCGCCAGACGAGATCCTCGGCAGCCTTGACGTCACCGCTGGTGCCCACGCGCACCAGCCGGTAGTCGCGGCCGGCGAAGCTCACCTCTTCGTCGTAGTCCCACTCATTGCTTTGCAGGGTGACGTTGACGACGAGGAGGCGTTTGCGAGGCGGCATACCGATCACCTATGGGAGAGCTGGGCGAAAAGCGATTGCTTCCGGGAAGCCGACCCTAACGGACGCCGGGCCCGGCAGCCAGTCACGGTCAGCCGCGGGCTAGCCGGGTGATGTTCCGGCGGATCAGCTCACTGATGTGCTCCGGGTCAGGGACCATCCGCGCGTCGCTCGCGATGCCGACGGCGACCGTCCCGTTGTAGCTGAACAGACAGATGCCGAGCGGCTGGTCCCCGGAGGTGGGCACCCAGCCGATGATCGAGCGCACCGGGTGCCCGACGAAGTCGAGTTGAACCCGCGGCCCAGGGACGTTGGACAACTGGCCGACCGTCTTGCCGGAGAAGAAGTTGGTCACGCGGCGCGCAACCCCGAGGGGCGATTCGGCGATGAACCGCTGCATACCGAAGGAGACGACCGGCTCGACGCTGTTCTTTAGCCGGGTGGAGCGCAGATGGATCTCGGCGATCAACTCGCTCGGGTCGCGGATGCCGAGCGGCATCTCAAAGAGGATGACCGCGAAGTGATTGCCCAGCTGGTCCGGCAGGCTCGCATCAATCGGCCGCAGCGAGATCGGCATCATCCAGCCGAGGTCGGTGATCTCCTCGACGCCGCGCTCGTCGAGGTAGTCGGTCAGCGCGAGGGAGACGGCCGCCATCAAGGTGTCGTTGATGGTCGACCCGTGGCGTTTCGCGGCGGCCCGCACATCGGCGAGCGAGAGGCCTTCGAGCCAATCGACCTTCTTGGCCACCCCCGGGTGACCGCTCCAGGCTCCGCCGGTGTCCGCGCGGTCGTGCAAGAGCAGCCGGGACAGCTCGCGCCAGGAGTTGGAGAACTCGTTGTCGTCCGCCGCCACCGAAGTGACCGCGTCGATGGCCTTCACCGGGTGCCTGGCCAGGTCGGCGACCCTCTCCAACTGGTGGGGGAAGTCCAACGGGTTCAAGGTGGCGAAGATCGCGCGCCCGTGGTGAGCGACGGCCTCACCGGCGTGCTGCACATAGTCGACCGTGTCGCGCACGGTGTGCTCGGCGAGGTGGAGGACACGGTCGGCAATGCTCGCCGTGTCGCCGCGGCCGACCTTGCCCGGCATGGCGTCCTCACGCGGATCGCACATGCCCATGAGCAACTGCACGAGGCGGATGCCGTCGGCCAGGCCGTGGTGATGGCGGGTGAGGATGACCCCGGCCGTGCTCTGCTCGGGCGGTCCGCTGATCACCTGGTATTCCCACAGCGGGCGGCTGCGGTCGATGGGCCGCGAAAACTGGGCGCTCACATGAGCGCGCATGGTTTCCGGGCGCGCGTCTTCCAGCACGATCCGCGGCACGTGGCGGGCGATGTCGAAGTCGACGTCGTCCTCCCAATACCACCGACCGCGCTTGTTGACCGGGATCTGGCTCATCACGCGGTACTTCGAGACGACGCGGTCGAAGACGGCCTGGCGGATCTCCTCCAGCGGCGGGAGTTCATCGAAGGAGAACAGCCCGTGCACCTGCATGAGGTTGTTGGGTCGGTCCATCAGCAGCCAGGTCAGGTCCGACACTGCGATCTGGGTTGCCATGACTTCCCTATCCTACGGGGAAGGAGGACGTGAGTGTGGTCACGCTGAGGCTTCTGATCCGCGCTGGCTCTTACCCTCGGGGGCATCCATCCCTAGCCTGGGAGGGTGACCAATCCGCAGGCCAAAAAGGTGACCAGAACGACCAAACGGAAGGCGGCCCTTCCCGGCGGCCCGCTGGATCCCGAGCACGACGTTGCGGCCAGCTACGCCCTGGATCAGAGCTTTGTGCGCGGCCTCACGCGGCGCCTGGTGGCGACCTCGGGGGTGACGACGACAATCCACGCGCCCGCGACCGGACAGCCGCTGGGTGCGGTGCCCAAGTCCGGCGCGGAGGACGTCCCGGTCGCCTTCGCGCGGGCGCGGGCGGCCGCTAAAGATTGGGCTGCCGCGAGTTTTAGTGAGCGCTCCGCGGTGTTGCTGCGGCTACACGACCTCATCCTGGATCGGCGTGAAGAAATCATGGACCTGATCTGCTGGGAGTCGGGCAAGGCGAGGATCCACGCCTTCGACGAGCCGCTGCACGTCGCGCTGACCGCCCGCTACTATTCCCGGACCCTCAAGCGGCATCTGGAGCCGAAGCGGCGCGACGGCGTCGTGCCGTTCCTGACCCACATCGAAGAGCACCGCTTGCCCAAGGGCGTCGTTGGCATCATCTCGCCGTGGAACTATCCGTTCACGATGGCCCTCGCCGACGGCATCGCGGCTCTCGCGGCGGGCAATGGCGTGGTCTCCAAACCCGACCACCACACACCGCTGTCGGCCCTGCTTGGACTCCAGTTGCTCGAGGAGGCGGGTATGCCGCCGGGGCTGTGGCAGATGGTGGCGGGGGAGGGGCGCGTGCTCGGCGGCCCGATGATCGAGCACGCGGACTACATCTGCTTCACCGGCTCGACCGGCACCGGCAAGATCATTGCCCGCCAGTGCGCGGAGCGGCTGATCGGGTGCTCGTTGGAACTGGGTGGCAAGAACCCCATCCTCGTCCTCGCCGACGCCGACCTGGATCGGGCCGCCGAGGGCGCCGTCCGCGCGGCCTTCTCCAATGGCGGGCAGTTGTGCGTCTCGACCGAGCGGCTGTATGTCGCTCACGACGTCTACGACGACTTTGTCGGCAAGTTCGTCGCACGGACCGAGGCGATGCGGCTGAGCCCGTCGCACGACTGGGGCGTCGACATGGGATCGCTGATCTCGGCCGAGCAGTTGGCCACGGTCGATGAGCACGTCAAGGATGCCGTCAAGCACGGGGCGCGCATCCTGGCGGGCGGGAAGCCCCGCCCCGACCTCGGCCCCTACTTCTACGAGCCGACGATCCTCGAGGGCGTCACCGCGGACATGGCCTGCCATGGCGATGAGACCTTCGGCCCGGTGATCTCGGTTTATCCGTTCACCTCCGAGGACGAAGCGATCGCCTTGGCCAATAGCGGCGACTACGGCCTCAATGCCGCGGTCTACAGCCGCGACAGCAAGCGGGCCCGCCGTGTCGCCAATCAGATCAAGTGCGGCACGGTCAACGTCAACGAGGCGTTCAGCGCGACCTTCGCGAGCATTGACGCCCCGATGGGTGGCATGCGTTCGTCCGGTATGGGGCGCCGCCAGGGCGCCGAGGGCATTCACCGCTACACCGAGGTCCAGTCGGTTGCGACCCAGCACTTCCTGCGGTTCGGGCCGCACTGGGGGCTGACCGACCAGGCCTACGCCACCGTCATGACCGGAGCGGTGCGCCTCCTGCGCCACCTCGGTCGCGCCTGACGGTTATTGCGTCCGCAGGGAGGCTATTGCGTCCGCGGGGTGGTTATGCCGTGGTCGTCGAGGTAGTGCCGGATCACGTCCGCGACGTCGAGGTCGGGCTCCAGGCCGAGCGCGCGTGCCCGGGCGTTGTCGAAGCGGGCCGGCCACGACCTGACGATCGCCTCAATGGCGGGATCGGGGGAGTGGATCACGCGGTCGGCGACCGCGTCGCCTGCCACGGCACGTAGGGCGTCCACCATCTCGCCCACAGTCACCGTCAGCGCGGGCAGGTTGACCGGCAGGCGACCGGACAGCTGGCCCGGGCCGTCGCCGCGCTCGACCTCGGCGATGCGCAAGATGCCCGCGACCGTCCGGCGCGGCGAGGCGATCGCCAGCTGCACATCCCGACCGACGGGGCACGGCGCTTCCACCCCGGCCAGCGGCTCCCGGATGATGCCGGAGACGAAAGCGGAGGCGGCGGCGTTGGGTTTTCCCGGCCGGACAGCGACGGTCATCAGCCGCACCACCCGTCCGTCGACGAACCCCTTGCGGGTGAAGTCGGCGAGGACTTGCTCGCAGGCGAGCTTCTGTGTGCCATAACTGGATTGGGGCGTCGGCAGCGTCGTTTCGGAGACGACCGGCGGTAGCGGCACGGCCGGATCCGAGCCATAGACCGCCACGCTGGAGGAGAACACGACGGTCGCGAGCGGGCCGCCCTGCGCGCGTTGCGTCCGAGCGGCATCGAGCACCGCGAGCGTCGATGCGAGATTGGCGCGCATGCCCAAGTCGAAGTCGCGCTCGCACTCGGCCGAGACGGCCGCGGCCAGGTGGGCGACCGCGTCGACCGGCTCGGCAAATGCGGCCGGCAGGGTGTCGACTAGCTCGCCGCGGATGGTGTGGATCAGGGGGACCCCATCGAATGCCCCCGGGGGCGCGACCTTGTCGAGGAGCACGATGGAGTCCACGGCCTCGCCACGGAAACGGCCTCGCCGCAGCAGTTCCGAAGTCAGGGCCGAGCCGACGAAGCCGTGTCCACCGGTGACGACGATGCGCATGGGCGGGCCATCCCTTCCAGAGTGCGGAACTCACGAGGCCGACAACGTGCGGACAATCTCGGCGAGCGATCCGGGATCGCCGACATTGCCGGGAAAGACGGCATACGGTATGCACCGCGCCGGGCCGTCCATCGGTTCCCACAGCGACACCATGCCCGGCAGGAGGGATCCGCGAACCATCGCCCGCTCGATCGACAGGCCCCGAGCGGCGACATCGGAGGCGGTGATGCCCCCCTTGGCGACGACGAATCGGGGCGCCCTCGCCGCGAGCACCCGCTGCACCACCGAGACGACCGCATTCGACACGGACCGGGCGATCGCCAGCGACTCCCGCGGGTCCTCGGTCCGCGCGAGGGTCCGGCTGGTGGACAGGACGACGTTGCCTCGGGTGAGGGCGGCCGCCACCTGCGCCGCGACGGCCGCCACGTGCGCATCGAGCGCCTGGGGATCGCCCCCAGAGATGACGGCGACGTCCAGTTCGGCCTGTGCGGGACGATCGCGGGCGAGCAACTCCTCCAGCTGGCGAGTGGTCAGCGACACGTGCGAGCCCACGACCACCAAACCGCCGCTCGCCTCCATAGCGCCGCCGCGGATCTCGGTGATGTCGGCGGGTTGTAGCGGCTGCCGGGCTGGTTGACCGATCAGCGCCCGCACGAAGGGCGGACCAACGCGAAAGACCAGCGTGCTGCCGGCCGCCTGCGCGGCATACAGGGCTGTGGCGAGCCGGCGCAGGTCGAACTCGTCGACGATGTCGCACACGATCGGTTGGCGATCGGTGAGCGCCGTGAGTGCGGCGACGACACCCTCGGGATCGGTGCGCAGGGTGCGCAGGTCGATGCGGGCCACGTCGGCGGCGGCATACCTGCCTCCGGACTTTTCCTGAATCCACTCGCGCAGGTCGGAGCTGCGATAGCCGAAGGTCGCGTCGCGGGCGAATTCGGTCTCGCCGACCGGGGTATAGCCCTCGATCGGGTTGCCGGCGTAGTGGATTGAGTCGACGGTGATCCTGCCGGCGTCGCCGAATGCGGGCACGACGACGAGGCCGTCCACCGGTATGCCCCTCGCCTGCTCGACCTCCTCGGCGAGCGCCAGCGGCTCGAGCGGGAAGTGGCCGCGCAGGGTGGAATCGGAGCGAGAGACCAGCGCGATGTCCACGCCGGCGACGGCGGCGGCAGCGAACGCAGCCCGGGCGGCGTCGCGGTTGCGACGCTCGGCGTCGCCCGCGTCGAGGCTGCGTGTGTTGGTCAGGACAAAGACGGCGGGCGCACCCTGGCGCAGCGCCCAGGTGAGCGAGGCGATGCTCCAGTCCAACACCACCGGCAGGTCGTGCACGGACTGGGTGCCGGTCGGATCGTCGTCGAGGACGACGAGAACCCGGTTGGCCGCCTGGGCGAGGGCCGCGATCTCCGTCGCCGGAACCTCTCGCGCCGCGGGCATACCGGCGAGGAGGTGATCGAGCGGGACAGGCACAACCAGGACCCTACCGAGCGAAAGGGGTTGCGGCGCCTGGGCCTAGGCCGGTGGTGTTGGGGGCTGTCGCTAGGGCGTGCGCTCGTAGAGCCACCGGCAGATGTGGTCGCGTCGACGCAACGCCAGACGCCATGGCTCGATGTGTTTCGCCGGTGGCGCCTCGGGAGGTGGCGCCGTGGTGTCTTCGACATTGAGTCGCACCAGGATCGTCCCGGAGCCGAGTTCGACCTCCCGGGTCGGCCCGATGTGCCGAAGCATGCCCAACGATGCCTTGTTGCCGGCGAGCACGAGCGTCTCCAGTTCCTTCACCCCGTGCGGTCGCCGCTGAACGAGAAGGCGCAGCAACGCCGTCCCGATGCCGTGCCCCTGCAAGGAATCGTTCACGGTGACTGCCGCATCGGCCACCGCGGGGTTTTGCGGGTCTCGGACGATACGGCCGATCGCCGTGGGGAGTGCCGAGTCCTCGTCTTCGAGGAAGAGGAAGTAGCCGACATGGTTGACGCCATCGACCTCGTCCACGAGCCGCTGGAGGAGGTCCTCGGTCAGGTGCGGAACACGCCCGAGGAAACGCTTGTACTTGGAATCGTCCGAGAGCCGCTCGAAGTTGGCGACGTGCAGGTCACGGTCGGTCGGGAGGATCGGGCGGATCCACGCCTTGGTGCCATCGGGCAGGATGAGTTCCTCCGGAGGCGGCGGCCCGTCCTTGTCGTCCGGCTGCCGGCTCGGTAGCCAGGGAGACCACCACCACCAGGCCCAGCCGATGACCCGTTCCGCGGCGTCCCACAAGTCATCGACGGAGCGGGCCTTCTGCTGATCGACGCTCACGCCGGCTTGCTCCCTTAGGTTCTCGTGCCACGCTGCCGCTCGGTCATCGAAGTCGGTGTCGAGAACCGGCCGATGGTCGAACACGTTGAGGGCAACCATACGGTGTAGCGGGGTAGGTGTGGCGTAGCGTGCCTGGGCCCTACTGGAGAGCCTGCGTATCGAGGTCAGTCGTATTGCCCACGCGCTCATCCTGTGATGCCGATCGACGCTACGCCAGGAGCGGGTTGATAACGGCCAGGCCCGGGTAACGACGGGCGATCTTGGTGTCGAGGGTCGCGAACGAGTGGTTGCCGGCGACTGCGAGCGCGGCGAGATAGTCGTCGGTCCACAGTTTGTGACTGCGGTCGCCGTGGGCTGCGTGCGAAGCGAAGTGCGTGTCGATGTCCTCGGACTCCTCGATCCACCCGAAGCGTGCGTCGGTGAGGACGGAGGCGACGAAATTCCAGGCATCGCGCCGGGTAAGTGCGTCCTCTCCGAGCACGGCCGGGTTGGTGAGGTGTCGCAGCCAGCCGAGGTGGACGATCCGGCACAGGCCGAGGGAATCGTCCTCGGCGCGATCAAACCAGTTGCGGGCCTGCTCATGGTGGAGGTGTCCGGCCCAGAATCCAACCAGGCAGATGCTGACGTCGAGGAGGATCACACGACGTCGCGGTCGAGGTCGTCGTCACCCAGGACCTGCTCAAGCTCGGCGGGAGTGATGCTGGACCTGCCGGGCCGACTTGAGCCGATAACTGGGAGCTTTCGTCGCTGCTTACGGGCGGCGCGGTCGAGCTCCTTGGCCAGCGCGCGGGTGAAGAGTTCTTTAAGGCTCTCGTCGCTTGCCGCTGCGCGCACGCGGGCCGCGCGAATGAGGTCGTCAGGCAGGTCGATTGTCGTACGCATAAACCCATATTAGCATCAACGGCGCGTATTGCTGGGGAGCCTGCGTATCAATGCGGCGCATATTCAAGCAGCGGCTTCCTTGGTTTGAAGTATCTGTTGGTTGTTCGGGAACCGGCAACAAGAGTCTGGATGGTTCGTTGCGCTGCGCGGATAGTCCGACCGTTGGGTCCCGGATCTTGAGTCCGAGACCCAACGGGGATCAGCGGTGAGCTGGCCTCGATCGTGCACGGGTTATCGGCGCGCCTGGGGGGCGGGAGTACGGAAGTGCCTGTCCTGCAACGGGATAATTGGACTTGCGACAGTCAATGCTCCTGAGCGGGAAGGCACTCCGTAGGTGAAGCGTACTTCGTGGTCGTCCGGGTTGGCGGTATCTGGTGACGGCCGCGGTGTGGTTGCCCACGCGGGTAGTGTCGCGGTGCGGTTGCTGGCTGATCGGGTCGGTCTGAACCCGGATCCGCGAGTAGTGGTGGGGTGATCGGCGTGTGATGTGACGAAGGTGCTTGTCCTACTGGGAGAATCGGGGTTACGAAGCCTTCGATTGGCCAGCGAGGAGAAGCACCTTGTCGATGAAGAGAGTACGTGGTCGTGGCCGGGTGCGGAAGCGGGTGCGGATCGGCGCGCCGGATCCGTCGTTGACCGGGACCTCGGGGGTGGCAGCGCTCGCGGAGTTCATCGAGAAACTGGACCTGGTCGGGCGCCTGGACCGGGGGATCGGTGCGATCAAGGAGCGGGAGCGGGGCGCGACGGCCGGGCAGGTGCTGGTGTCGCTGGCGCAGTGCCAGCTGCTCGGCGGGGATGTGCTGGCCGCGTTGGACCGGCAGCGCCAGGATGTGGCCGGGTCCGCGTTGTCGGCGGTGCCGGTGTTGGCCTCGAGCACGGCGGCGGGGTTGGCCCGCCGGTTCGGGCCGGCGCAGCTGGCCGCTGGAGGGTGCGGTCGCGGACCTGACCGGTGTCATGCGGTCGGGTTGTTGCCGGATTCCCGCCGGGCGGTGCTGGCCGCGGCGGTGACGGTGGACTTGGATTCCACCGATGTGGAGGTGTACGGGCCGACGAAGCAGGGCGTGGCCTACAACTATCACGGTCAGCGCGCGGGCCGTCCGCATCTGGGGACCTGGGCCGAGGCCGGGCTGACCCTGGCCGCGGAGTTGCTCGCGGGGAATGAGGATGTGAGGCCCCGGGCCGCTGACCTGCTGCGCCGCACCCTGGCCGGGATCCCCGAGGACATCCGCTCGGCCGCGGCCGACTGGGATCGGTTGCGGGTGCGCGCGGATGCCGGCGACTTCACCGCCGACCTGGCCCACGCCGCGGTGGCGGCCGGGTGTGACTTCGCCATCGCCGCG
Source organism: Nostocoides sp. (assembly GCF_037045025.1). Lineage (GTDB taxonomy): Bacteria > Actinomycetota > Actinomycetes > Actinomycetales > Dermatophilaceae > Nostocoides_A. The sequence continues at coordinate 387,326 of NZ_JBAOHM010000007.1, forward strand.
AAACGGAACACCGCGATGTGGCGCGCCTACGCCGCCATCCCCGAGGACGCCTGGGGTGCGCGGAGGGGATGCCCGGCGCGCAGGTCGCCGCGGTCGACTACGCCCCGCAGGGGTGGCCGCCGCACACGTACACCATCGTGCGCCGGGTCCGCATCGAGGCCGAGGACATCTCCGACGACCCCCGCTCACGGCGTCGACGCACCATCGAGAAGAACCAACTCACCCTCGCCTTGGAGGGCGCGGCCACCCACGCCCACGCCGTCTCCTTCATCGCCACCAATATCCCCGCCAACGACCACCCGGCCAACCCCACCGAGCCGGCCGAGCCGGCCGAGCCGGCGGAGCCGGCGGAGCCGGGTGAGGCGGCCGCACCGGTTGCCTCGATCACGCAGGTCGAGTCCTGGTTCCGCCGCCGCACCGACATTGAGGACCGGATCCGGGAAGCCAAACTCGGGGCCGCGCTGCGGCACCTGCCGTCGGGCGACCACGCCATCAACACGGTGTGGATGTGGGCTGCCCTGCTCGCCGGGAACATCTCCGTTCTGCTGCAAGCCCTGACCGGGATCGACCAGCGTCACCGCGCCCACGGCGCCCGCCTACGCCACGAACTGCTCTGCGTCCCAGCCCGCATAGTCCACCACGGCCGCCAGCTGATCCTGCGGCTGCCGCCCGACCGCCAGCTCCTGCCCACCGTCCTGGCCCGGATCCGGGCCTTACCCACCGCGGCCTAACCCGCCGCGCCCCTGCCCCGACGACCCAGGACCCCGAAGACCCGCCCACCCGAGCGCCACCGGGCCATCCGCGCTGCCCGCACCCAAAAACACACTGCCACAACACAAAATCTAACTGCCATTCAACGACCGCCCAACCCACACGCAAGCTACTCGCGGATCCGGGTCTGACCGACACGCTCTCGGGCGCGCTGGGACGGCGGGATTTCACGCCGGGTCATGACCGTGGCCGGGTCCTGGTGGATGTGGCTACGATGCTGGTTGCTGGGGGTGAAGCGATCGCCGATATCGACACCTTGCGGCATCAGGACCAGGTCCTCGGGCCGGTGGCGTCCCCGGCGACGGTGTGGCGTGCCCTGGACCAGCTCGCTGATCCCCCAGCGAAGCGGGTCGCGGCCGCGCGGGCGAAGACCCGGGCGCGGGTATGGGAGCTAATGCCGGACGGGCTCCCGGCGGCGCGGGTGGCCGACACCCTTTTGCCGACGGATCTGGTCGTGCTGGATGTCGACGCCACCATCGTTCTCGCGCACTCCGAGAAGGAACACGCAGCCCGTACGTTCAAGAAAACCTTTGGGTATCACCCGCTCGGGGTCTGGTGCGATAACACCGGCGAACTGCTCGCCGCCCGCCTGCGGCCGGGGAATGCTGGCTCGAACACCGCCGCCGACCACAAGCAGGCCCTGACCGAGGCGATCGCGCAAATTGCGGTGCGTGTCGTCGGCCCATTGGCCAGCCACTCGTCGATGTCTTGCTGAGTGCAGGTGCTGGCGGTGCGTTCGTATGATGTATGTTTCGTGGAGCCAGAGGAGGAACCTCACGGTTTCGGTGATCTCCTGTTTGGCAGCGTGCACCGGTCCTCGTGTCGGTGCGCCAGCGGTCGCTTTCGCGCGGATGCGTTGCAGGTGATGCCAGGTGGCGAAGTGCCGCACCGGCTGGCGGACCTCTTCGGGCAGACCTGCGAGCTTGGCATCGATCCATTGCTCGAAGCGAGGCAGGTATTCGTCGCGGTGGGGGAGGAGACCATGGTGTTGCATGATCGCCCGCAGGTGCTCGGTCGGTTTGCCGGGCACCGTGTCGAGTCCTTTGTGGGCGACGGGGATCGAGCCGTCGGCGAGGGAGCGGAGAAGGTGTTGGACTTTCGCGGATCGCTTCCAGACAAGGAGTGATTCGGGTCGCTCGGCGGCGCAGAGCGCGTCGACGAGCCCTATCAGCGCGGGGTCAGTTGGTTTGCCGCCGAGGATGTCGTAAAGGTCATCGCGCAAAGCACACCGCGCGCACAATCGACCGCGATGGTGACCGGCTTCAAGACCGCATCGTTCGCAGTGAAAGTCATCGGGGATGGAGGCGCAGGTCGAGCAGCGCCGTTGTCCGTTGGCGTCAGGCGGTCCGGGCAGCAGCCGCTCTTGACCGCATCCAGGACGCGTCCCGCGCGTGTGCACGGCATCGAAGTAGCAGGTGAAGCAGAGCCGTCCTTCGGGCCAGCTCGCTGCCAGGCGCGGCATGTGACGACCACAGCGTGCGCACGGGTCGTTCCGGTCGCCGGTGGTGCGTGGGCGGCCACGGACAAGGCGGTGAGGGGAGAGGCCAGCGGGTTGCGGGTCCATAGCTGCCACAGGCCTATTCGTCCAGGATGTTCGCGCGGCGGGGCCGGACGGTGCGATCCAACCGAACAACGTTCGGCGACGCGGCGGTACCTGTCTTGCGGACACGTGCGTCGGCTGCGGTGGTCGTGAGCACATCGGCGGGTGTGCAGTCGAAGATGTCGCACAGAGCAGCGATCACCTGCAGGGAGACGCGTTCGGGGCGCTGGTTCACCAAGCGGTAAACCTGCGGCCGGGACAAGGTGATGTCGCGTTCGGCGAGCAGGGGGATGAGGTCAGTGGTGTTGTGCAAGCCGCGAGCCGCCATGAGCTCGGACAACCGCCACGTGTAGTCAACCTTCCGCTTCATGATGTCCCGTCCTCGGTCGTGCGTGTCATGGCTTCCCTCACCGTACGGTCCAGCGCACTCCGAAGAGTGGACCGACGGAACTCGTCGGACACGAACTGATAGATGCCGGTGGTCGAGGCGTATTCGTGTCCAAGCTGGTCCTGAACGAAGCGTGGATCCCATCCGGCCTCGAGCAAGTGTGTTGCGTAGGAGCGGCGGAACGAGTGCAGACACCGAAGGCACCGAACTCCCGGGCATGCGGGTTGCGGGCGAAATCGACTGTTTGGAGGTGGCGCAGCTCGTTGAACCGGAGCCCGTAGGCGTAGGCGACCTTCATCATCACGGCGAATCGGTAGGCGGCCCGCCACCCCTTGCGGCCGGATCGGCCGATGCGTCCGACCCAACGGCCGTAAGGTTGCCGGGGTAGTGGCGTGCGGACACTGGTTGATTCATCTGCTGCGATACGCAGACGAGAACTTTACATAATCATCATTATCGGCGGAGAATCGGGAGTTGCCGCACATGCGAAACGAACTTCCGTGTCCCAGTCGGCGTCACGCAGAGACGTCGCGGACGTTTAGCTGCTCGCGCCGCCAAGCGGCGAGCAGTCGCTTGTCTCCCGAGGCGGCTACGAGCTCGGCGTCGCGCATCTGGATGGCGGCTGCAAGGTGCGTGGCGTCGTAGCCGCGGAGGCCATGGTGAACCGCACGTCGGGAGGCGTCGTGCATGTCCCAGAGTTCGCCGCAGGCCGTGGACGTGGGCTCCTCGATCATCAGTGGTACCAAGGCCGATGTATCGAGGTAGACGATCACCGGCGCTGCTTGTCGACAAGGTCGCTGACGGTCGCCGTGGTCTTGATCGGCTGAGGGCGCGACGACTTGCGGCGCGCCGCTGGAGTCACCTTGCCCTCGGCAATCAATTGCTCCAACCTCGACGGCACGCCCACCGGGACGATGCGCGCAACGGGTCGACCGTGGTCGGTCACGGTGATCGTGTGTCCCGCGCGGACGAATGCCAAGTGCCGGCTCAGCCCGTCACGCAACTCCCGAACCCCGATGTCCATCGCGGCCTCCTGTGGCGATAATCGATGACGAGAATATCGCCATTATGGCAGTCCACTCCCGTCTCACCAACTCCCGCCGCCGGCGCCGACGTGATCCTCAACGGGCGGGCCATCCTGCAGGAGGTGCCGTCGCGAGCCGCCGTCCTGCAAGAGGTGCCGTATACCTCACCTATTGCAGGACACCCCCCGCTGGGCTGCTTGGCCGACCTGCACGTGGCGAGTCAGTCGGACGGCTACCGAACGACTCTCGTGAACGCGATTCCGCTGACCGACGCAGGCGCCGACACGGCATCGCCCAGGGACCACGCCGCGACGCGGCTCACGTGTGCGGCAGGGACGGCGATGCCGCCGTGGTCGGCAGGAATCGGATAGGTGCCGTGCGCGTCCCGCGGCAGCACGACCGACAAGCCTCGCTGCATCGCCCCTCGCGCGGTTGCCGCCACGCACATCTCGGATTGGATGCCACAGAGCACCACGGTGTGCACGCCGTGCTTGACGAGCACCGACTCGAGGTCGGTGCCGGCAAACCCGTCATCCCCGCGCTTGCGGACCACCAGCTCCTCCGCGGCCGGGGGGGGAAGACTAGCGTCCATCCGTCCGTGCCGGGCTCATCGGCGGCGCCAACAGGTCCGTCATTCGGGAGGTGGACGACCAATGCCCCGGCAGAGCGCGCGGGCGCAAGAAGACGACTGATGGCGCGGGTCAAAATTCGGCTCCCGGCACTGCGGTCGAGCCCACCACGAAGGCGCGCTGCATGTCGATGATAAGCAACGCGTCTGCGGGGGCGGTCATGACCGGAGTGTAGAAACCTCGAGAGTGGGCTCGCCGCTTAGGTCACCAGGACGGCTGTTCCGGGAAAGCGCAGCGCCAGTGCTCGATCGAACGTCGCCAGGTGTGCTCCCCGGGCGCCGGCGAGTCCCGCGAGATAGGCAGCCGTCACCTGCCGGTGCCCCCGGATCTCGACGAGGTCGACATCGGCATACGAGAGCTCGTCCGGCCAGAACTCACACCGCCTACTTCGCCGCACGCCCTCGAGCACCGCTGCGGCCGTTGGCGCCGTCTCCCCCACCCGGATCAGGAACCGGATCAGGGCACCCTCGACGATCGGGCACAGGGCGAATTGGCCAATACTGCCCAACCAGGCGCTTGCGGTGTCGTGGTGCTCGTGCTCGCGCACGGTCAGGGCGATAAGCACGTTGGCGTCAAGCAGATGCACCCTCATTCGTCGTCCAGGACCTTCTCGACCTCCTCGCTCGTGATGCGGCGCCCCAAGGACAACACGGGCAACCCGGTGCGCTGGTCGGTATCGAGGGTGACCTCCCCATCGCACTGCGCGAGACCGCGCACGGTGAGGTCCGCGATCACGGCTGAGAGTGACATTCCGCGTTGCTCGGCGAGTTCCCTCGCTCGGCGATGCACCCCGGGTGGCAGGTCAACGGTGGTTCGCACCCGTGCATCATACCTGATGCACCCGTGATGCGGCGGTGATCACCAGCGCCCGTCGGCAATCGCGCAGCGAGGACCCAGCGACACGGAAGCCGGGAGCCGGCCTCCCTGCGGCAGCGCCGTGGCCAGGGGTCGTAGCGCGCGCGGGCACGCGCGGCCTAGAGTCGGCCCCATCCAGGCCCTCAGGAGGGAACATGCTCATCGCCCGTGTCCGCGGCGCGGCGGTCTCCACGATCAAGGACCCCAGCCTGTCCGGTCACAAGCTGCTGCTCGTCCAGCCCTGCGACGAGCACGGAAGCGCGACCGGACCGATGCAAGTGGCGGTCGACGGGGTGGGCGCCGGCAGCGGCGAACTCGTTCTCGTCGCCCAGGGCAGCGCGGCCAGGCACGGGCAGCACAACAACGACCAGGCCAGCGACGCCCTCGTCGTCGGCATCCTCGACTCCATGGATGTCGACGGCACGGTCACCTTCCGGAAGGACTGACCCGCTCGTGCCGCTCGCAGGCCGCGATGTCCTCAGCGTCGGCATCGACGTCGGTACTAGCACCACGCAGGTCGTCTTCTCCCAACTCAGCCTGCACGACGTGGCCCGCCCGGGGCAGATCCCACGCCTCCAGGTCGACGAGAAGTCGGTCCTGCACCGCAGCCCCACGCACCGCACTCCCCTGCTGGGACCGGACGAAGTCAATGCCCCCGCACTCGCCGAACTCGTCCGGGGCGAGTATGCCGCGGCCGGCATCCGTCCCGAGCAGATCGAGACCGGCGCGGTGATCATCACCGGCGAGACTGCCCGCACCCGCAACGCCGACGCGATCTTGGCGGCCCTGTCGTCGCAGGCCGGCGACTTCGTCGTCACCGTCGCCGGGCCCAACGCCGAGGCCCAGATCGCCGGACGCGGCTCGGGCGTTGCCCGCTGGTCCACCGATCACTACCAGCAGGTCACGACCATCGACGTCGGTGGCGGCACCGCCAACGCCGCCATCTTCACGATGGGCCGCCACCTGTGCTCCTCCGCGCTTGCCGTGGGGGGCCGGCAGGTCGAGATCGACCCCGACGGCCGGGTGCTGCGCCTGCCACCTCCCGGCCGGGCCATCGCCGCGGCATTGGGATCGGACCTGCGCGAGGGCGCGACAACCAGCCTGGCGAGCCTGCGCCGGTTCACCGACCGGATGGCCGACCTGCTCGCCGATCTCGCCGACGGCACCGCCGTCGACATCCCCGAGGTGCAACTCACGCCGCCGCTCACCGGGACCAAGGCCTCGACCTCGCTGTTCTTCACCGGCGGCATCGGCGCCTCCTACTACGAAACCGCCCCCTGCGACACCGTGGCCCAGGTGGCCGCCCACGGCGACGTCGGTCCCCTCCTGGCCGACTCCATGCGCCGCAATCCCCGGCTGCAAGCCCACACCATCCGGCAACCGCCCGAGACCCGCCAGGCGACCGTGCTCGGTGCCGCCGGCCAAACCGTCACCCTCAGCGGGTCGACAATCTGGGCCGACGCCGCGCTGCTGCCGTTGCGCAATCTGCCCGTGGTGCGGCCGGCGCTGAGCGGCCGCGGAGGACCGGTCTCGTATGCCGATGCCGTCCGGCAGGCCCGCGCCCGCTGCGACCTCACCGACGACGCGCTCGCGGCAACCGTCGTGGACCTGCCCCAGGGTTTGGGCTACGACGAGCTGACCGCCGTCGCCCGCGACATCGTCGCCCACCACCAACACAACGGTGGCGCCCGGCCCCTCGTCCTGGTGATGACGCAGGACTACGCCCAGGTTCTCGGCCAGACCATCCGGGCGGCACGCCCCGATCTGCCCCTGCTGGTGGTGGACCAGGTCGGGCTCGGTGAGGGAGACTTCGTCGACATTGGCCTGCCGATGCTTGATGGCCGAGCCGTGCCCTTGTCCATCAAGACGCTGGTGTTTTATGACCAGCACACCAATGACTAGCACACCGATGAGCAGGGCACCGATGACGGACGGACCGACGAACGCAAGGAGGCGGCGGTGATGCTGGCCGCGACCCTGTTCGGACACCGCTACGAGTTCCGGGACGTCAAGGACCTGCTCGCCAAGGCCAACGAGGAGAAGTCGGGCGACCGCCTCGCGGGAATCGCCGCCGAGTCGGCGGCCGAGCGGATGGCTGCCAAACACGTTCTCGCCGAGGTAACTTTGGAGACTCTCCGGCACAACCCGGCGGTTCCGTATGACGCGGACGAAGTCACCCGCGTCATCGACGACGCCGTCGACGACACCGTCTACCAGGAGTTCCGCTCGACCACCGTCGGCGATCTGCGCGAGTGGCTGCTGGCCGACACCACCACCGAGGAGATGATCCACCGCCTCTCCGCCGGGCTGACCGCCGAGATGATCGCCGCGGTCACCAAGCTGATGTCCAACCTCGACCTGATGTATGCCGCGAGCAAGATCCGTAATGTCAAGAAGGCCAACAACACCATCGGCCTGCGCGGGACGCTGGGGTCGCGCTGCCAGCCCAACCACCCCACCGACGCGGTCGAGGGGATCCGCGCGGCGATCTATGACGGGCTCAGCTACGGCAGCGGCGACAGCGTCATTGGCATCAACCCCTCCGACGACTCCCTCGGCAGCGTCTCCCGGCTGCTGGAGATGACCCACGAGATCATCACCCGCTGGGAGATCCCCACCCAAAACTGTGTGCTCGCCCACGTCAGCACACAGGTCGAAGCCATGCGCAAGGGCGCCCCAGCCGGGCTGGTCTTCCAGTCGCTCGCCGGGTCGCAGACCGGCTGTGAGTCCTTCGGCATCTCGGTCGGAATGCTCGATGAGGCCCACGAGGTTGCCCAGAAGCACGGCGTCGCTGCCGGGCCCAACCGGATGTACTTCGAGACCGGCCAGGGCGCCGAGCTGTCCGCCGACGCCCACCACGGCGCCGACCAGGTCGTCATGGAGGCCCGCTGCTATGGCCTGGCCAAACGCTACGACCCCTTCCAGGTCAACACCGTCGTCGGCTTCATCGGCCCCGAATACCTCTACGACTCGGTCCAGATCATCCGCGCCGGCCTCGAAGACCACTTCATGGGCAAGCTGACCGGCCTGTCGATGGGGTGCGATGTCTGCTACACCAACCACGCCCGGGCCACCCAGAACGACAACGACAACCTCGCCGTGCTGCTGGCCGCTGCCGGTGTCAACTTCGTCATGGGTATCCCGATGGGTGACGACGCGATGCTCAGCTACCAGACGACCAGCTACCACGACGCCCCCAGCCTGCGCCAACTCCTCGGGCTGCGCCCGCTGCCGGAGTTCGAGGCGTGGATGGAAGGGATCGGCCTGCTCCGCGGCGGCCGGCTGACCGAGAAGGCCGGCGATGCCTCCTTCTTCCTGGGGCGCTGATCGTATGCCGCAGCCCACCCCCCAGCGCTACACCGAGTCCGAGGTCCGCGCCCTGGTCGCCGAGGTGCTCGCCGAACTCGCTGCTGGTCCAACGCGGGCGGCGACACCTCCCGCTGCCGCGCCCCCCGCCTCGCCCGACATCGACGTGCCGGACCCGACCACCCCCACCTCCCGCCGCGTGCCCGGTGTCGTCAACCCGGCCAACCCGGCCGGGCTGGCCAACCTGGTCGGCTCGACCACCGCTCGGATCGGTGTCGGCCGCGCCGGGCCGCGGCCACGCACCGCGGATCTGTTGCTCTTCCAGGCCGATCACGCCGTCACCCAGGACGCGATCTTCGGTGACGTGCCGTCGGCGCTGCTCGATCGGTTCGGGCTGTTCACCGTGCAGTCGCAGGTGACCGACCAGGAGGAGTTCCTGCTGCGCCCCGACCTCGGCCGACGGCTCGGCGACGAGGGCCGCGCCCACGTGCAACAGCGCTGCGCCACCGGCGCTAACGTCCAGATCGTCGTCGGCGACGGGCTGTCCGCGGCCGCCATCGCCAACAACCTCGACCGCATCTATCCGGTGCTCACCAACGGCTTCGCCGCGGCTGGCCTCACCCTGGGCACCCCCTTCTTCGTCCGCTACTGTCGGGTCGGGATCATCAACGACATCAACGAGATCGTCCGGGCCGACGCCGTGGTGCTGCTCATCGGCGAACGCCCCGGTCTCGGCGTCGCCGACGCCCTCAGCGTCTACTCCGGCTACCGGCCCGGGCCCGGGAAGTCCGACGCCCACCGCGACGTGGTCTGCATGATCACCGAGCACGGCGGCACCAACCCCCTCGAGGCCGGCGCCTACGTCGTGGAACACATCAAAACCGTTCTTGCCCAACAAGCCAGCGGCGTCGAGCTGCGGCTGAAGCAGCACGGTGATCGCTGATGGCCATCCTCGATCCGATCCGCGCCACGGTGCTCGCCAGCCGGGTGATCCCCGCCGTGGAGCGGCCACTCGCCGACAAGCTCGGCCTGACTCCGGACGAGCGGAGCATCGCGCTGATCACCAGCACGAGCGACGACGTCCTGTATGTCGCCCTCGACGAGGCCACCAAGAAGGCCGACTGCCGGGTCGCCTATGCCCGCAGCTTCTATGCCGGCTCCGCTCACGCCTCCGGCCCGCTGTCCGGTGAGATCATCGGCATCCTCGCCGCCCCCGACCCCGCCGAGGCTCGCGCCGCCCTGACCGCCTGCGTCGACCACGCCGAGCACGGCGCCTGGTTCGAGTCCGCCGACGCGGCCGGCGAGCACGCCTTCTTCGCCCACCCCATCGCCCGCACCGGCAGCTACCTCAGCGCCGAGGCCGGGATCGCTGCCGGCGAGCCGCTCGCCTACCTGATCGCTCCCCCACTGGAGGCGACCATCGGCCTCGACGCCGTCCTCAAGGCCACCGCCGTCGAGCTGAAGGTATGGTTCGCTCCCCCCAGCGAGACGAACTTCTCCGGCGGCCTGCTCACCGGCGAGCAGAGCGCGGTGCTGGAGGCGTGCAACGCCTTCCGGGATGCCGTGCTCGGTGTCGCCGCGGCGCCGAGGGAGGCGTGAGATGACGGCATACGACCCCGATCTGCGATCGATCCAGCAGGCCCGCGAGCTGGCCACCGCCGCGCGCGCGGCCCAACGGGAGTTCCTGTCCTTCAGCCAGCAGCAGGTCGACCGGGTCTGCCAGGCGATGGCCGATGCGGTGTATGCCGATGCCGCCCGCCTCGGCCAGCTCGCGCACGACGAGACCGGCTACGGCGTCGCCGCGCACAAGCGCCTGAAGGTCGAGTTCGCCAGCCGCACCGTGTGGGAGTCGATCAAGGACCAGCCGACCGTCGGCGTGATCCGCCGCGACGACGAGCGACGGATTCTGGAAATCGGCTGGCCGATGGGGGTCGTCGTTGGGCTCACCCCGTCGACCAATCCGAACTCAACCGCGGTCTTTAAGGTGCTGATCGCGGTCAAGGCGCGCAATGGCATCGTCATCGCGCCGCACCCCTCGGCGGTGGAGTGCACGTTCGAGGCGGTGCGCGTGATGATCGCTGCCGGGGAGCGAGCCGGTATGCCGCGCGGCCTAGTCTCGTGCCTGACCGAGGTCCGCCTCGAAGGCACCCAGGAGCTGATGCGCCACCACGCCACCTCGGTCATCCTCGCCACCGGAGGGACGCCGATGGTGCGGGCCGCGCACTCCACCGGCAAGCCCGCCTTCGGCGTCGGCCCGGGCAATGTCCCGGCGTATGTCGACCGTAGCGCCGACATTCCCGCCGCCGCCCGGTCGATCGTCAACAGCAAGGCCTTCGACTGCTCGGTGATCTGCGCGACCGAGCAGGCGGTTGTCGCCGACCGGCCGATTGCCGCCCAGCTGCGCGCCGCGATGGCGGCCGAGGGCGCCTACTGGGTGCCCGAGGCGGACAAGGCCAAGCTGGCCGCGGTCTTGTTCACCCCGACGCTCGGCATGGACGCCTCCGCGGTGGGGCGCACCCCGCAGGTGCTGGCCGCCAAGGCCGGTATCGACGTCCCCGACCACGCCCGCATCCTGGTCGCCGACTTGCACGCCGTCGGCCGGGAGGAGCCGCTCTCTGGTGAGAAGCTGACCACCGTGCTCGGGTTCTACGAGGCCGACGGCTGGCACGCCGGCTGTGACCGGGCGCTGGAGCTGTTGCGCTACGGCGGTGACGGGCACTCGCTGGTCATCCACGCCACCGACGACGACGTCATCCTCGCCTTCGGGCTAGAAAAGCCCGCCTTCCGGATCATCGTCAACGGCTGGGGCACCCTCGGCGCCATCGGCGCGACGACCGGTGTCATGCCGTCGATGACCCTCGGGCCGGGCGGGGTGGGCGGCGCCGTCGTCGGCGACAACATCACCACCCGCCACCTGCTCAACGTCAAGCGGGTGGCGTGGCCGCTGCGCGAGCCGCCGGCGGTCGCCTACGAGCTTGCGCCCGGCGTGCGCGCGCAGGGACGCGCCGGCCGCCCGCTGGCCCCAGCGGCGAGGCCGGGACCCGACGACCCCCAGCTGGACCGCATCGTCGCCGCCGTCATGGCCCGGCTCGGCCAGCAGACCTGACCACCCCACGAAGTAGCAGCACCACCCCAGGAAAGGAACGGAAGTGGCACCCACTCCCCAGCTGATCGCGCTCGGCATGATCGAGACGCGCGGCCTCGTCGGAGCCATCGAGGCCGCCGACGCGATGGTCAAGGCCGCCAATGTCACTCTCATCGGCAAGGAGGTCATCGGCGGCGGGTATGTCACGGTGATGGTCCGTGGCGACGTCGGGGCCGTCAAGGCCGCGACCGACGCCGGCGCCGCCGCCGCCCAGCGCGTCGGCGACCTGGTCAGCGTGCACGTCATCCCGCGCCCGCACTCCGACGTCGAGCAGATCCTGCCCAGCACCGGCGTGTGAACTCGCTGGTATGCCGCGCTGAGGCCGCGCGGTGAGCGCTTCCCTGCCCGGCGAGCCGGCGCCGGTCTCGCGCCGGGTGTTCACCGCCGAGGACGTGCTGCGACTGGTGCGCGAGGGCGGTCGTGAAATGGTCGTCGGCCCCGACGACCGGCTGACCGCGCTCGCCCGTGACACCGCCCGCGAGCGCGGGGTCACGATCGTCGTGGCACCCGTCGGGGCCAACACCGTCGGGGCACCTATCAGCGGGGCGCACGCCAACCCGAACGCCGCCAGTCGCGCCGCGCCGCCCGGGTGGCCAGCACCGCAGGCCGGGCCGACACCGACCACGGCCGGCACGTTCGCAGGTGAGCCGCGGATCACGCACGTGGCGCAGGTCGGGCGGCTCGGCCTCGATCCGTTCCCCGCCGACATCGGACGTCCCGAAATGGATGTCCGGCTGCGCGATGTCGTCACCGGCCGCGACGGGCTGCCGATCGCGGCCGGAGTGCTCAGCCTGCGGGCCGGCGCCTTCCCGTGGCGACTCGACTACGACGAGATCGAATACGTCCTCGAGGGGGAGCTGCACATCACGACCGCGACCCAGCGCGTCGTCGGGCTGCCCGGCGATGTCATCGCCGTGCCCAAGGGCAGCTCGATCACATTCGGCACCCCGAGCTGGGCGAAGTTCCTCTATGTCACCTATCCGGCGGACTGGAACCCGGCATGACCGGCCTGGACGAAGTGATGGGGCGCGCCGCCGCCGTCATCCACGACGACCGGCCGGTGTCCCACAGCGACCGGAGGGTGCCCCAGGATGACCCGCCGGCGTCCCGCGGCGGCACAGGGCTCTCCCTCGATGACGCAGGGCTCCCCCAGCATGACGCAGGGCTCCCCTGGGACGGCCTGACATCCGGTGCCGGCGGTCGGATCAAGGTCGGCGTCGACCTCGGCACGGCCTACACGGTCGTGCTCGTTCTGGACGAGCACGACCGGCCCCTCGCCGGCGCCAGCGCGGCCGCCGACGTCGTGCGCGACGGCGTCGTGGTCGACTTCACCGGAGCCGTCGACGCTGCTGCGCTCCCTCATCGACCGGGTCGACCGCCCGTCTGGGCCGCGGGTTGCAGCAGGCGCACGGCGCCTATCCGCCGGGCATCCCCGAGGCCGACGCCCGCCCGGTGCGGCACGTCATCGAGGCCTGCGGCCTCGAGTGCTCCGGCCTCGTCGACGAGCCCACCGCGGCCAACGCGGTGCTGGGCCTGGGCGATGGCGTGGTCGTGGACGTCGGCGGGTGGCACCACCGGCATCGCGGTCGTGCGCGGGCGGCGCGGTCGTGCATACCGGCCGACGAGCCGACAGGCGGCCACCACTTCTCCCTCGTCGTCGCCGGCGCCCTCGGGCGTCTCCCTCGACGTGGCCGAGAAGACCAAGGCCGACCCCGCCCGGCAGGCCGAGCTCTTCCCTCTGGTCCGGCCGGTCATCGAGAAGGTCGGGGCGATCGTCGCGCGGCATACCGCGGATTGGCCGGGCGGCGCCATTCACCTTGTCGGCGGCGCGGTCGCCTTTCCTGGATTCGCCGAGGTGGTCACCGAGGTCACCGGCCGCACCGCGCTCGTCCCGCCCCATCCCGCTCCTGGTCACCCCGCTCGGGATCGCCCGCAGCGACTCACCGCCCTGACCCGGACACCAACCAGTCGACAGCCGACCCCGACCACCGACCAGCCGACCCCGACCACCGACCCACCGAACAACCCCACCGAAAGGACCCCCGATGGCCGCCGAGGAGCTCGAACTGCGCGCCTACTGCTATCTGGACCGGATGCAGCCGCAGTATGCCTCGTTCGTCGGCACGGTCACCCAGGGTGACCTGCCGGTGGAGGGAATGGCCGCGCTCTATGTCGAGATGGCGCCGGGCAATCACGTCTTCCGGGTCGTCGACGTGGCGGTCAAGGCCACCGAGGCCCGTCCCGGCGCCCAGATCGTCGAGCGGCAGTTCGGGATGTTCGAGCTGCATTCGCAGTCGCAGGCCGAGGTGCTCCAGGCCGGGGAGGTGGTGCTCGCCGAGCTCGGGCTGCAGGCGAGCGACCGGATCCGGCCGCAGATCGCCTCGCTGCAGGTGATCACCAATGTGAGCCCCTACCAGTCGCAACTGCTCAACCGGTTCACCCGGGGCATGATGCTGGTGGCCGGCCAGACCATGCTGGTCGTCGAATGCACGCCGGCGGCATACATCAACCTGGCCGCCAACGAGGCCGAGAAGGCGGCGACGGTCAACCTCATGCACGTGACCTCGGTCGGCGTCTATGGCCGGCTGTGGATGGCCGGCAGCGAGGCCGATGTCATGACCGCCCGGGACGCGGTCGTCAAGGCCCTGGAGAGCCTCGATGGCCGCGCCTGAGCCGACCCGGCGGCGGTTCGTCACCCGTGCCGACGTCGAGGACGCCAAGGCGGCCGGGCGCGGGGTGGAACTCGGGCCGCGGGACGTGCTCACCGATGAAGCGGCGCACCCGCGCGCGTGACCTCGGCGTCGATGTCACGCGCGTGGGAAGCACTCCGGGACAAGGACTCTCAGCGAGCGCGTCAGGCATCACCAGCGACGATGCGCTGCGTGCCGCTCTCCGCTCCGCCGTGGCGGCCGAGCTGGGCCCGGACACGCCCGGCGTCGACGCGGCGATCGACCGGGTCCTAGCCGCGGCGGCGACATGACTGACACGGCCCCCGAGGTGCTGGACTAAACGGGCCGGGAAGCTCTTTGATGTCCAGCAGACTCACCCGACAACGCGGTCGGGAAGTTCTCCAACGAAGGGTTCCACCGTCATGCCTGAGCCGGTCGTCGAGCTCACCGAGGACGAGAAGCATCTCGCCAAACTGGGCTACCGCCAAGACCTCGACCGGTCCTGGTCGGGATTTTCCAACTTCGCCATCTCGTTTTCGATCATCTCGATCCTGGCCGGGTGCTTCACCAACTTCGGTGCCGGCTTCAACAACGGCGGGCCGATCTCGGTGTCGTGGTCGTGGCCGATCCTCGGCGCGCTGATCCTCGTCGTCGGTTTCACGATGAGCGAGCTGGTCTCGGCATACCCGACCTCGGGCGGAATCTATTGGTGGGCGGCCAAACTCGGCGGCCCGGCGGCGGGTTTCTTCACCGGGTGGCTCAACCTCATCGGGCTGATGGCGGTGACCGCGGGCGTCTCCTATGGCTGCGCCACGTTCATCGACCTGACCCTCAGCACCTTCTCCGAGGGGTATGCCGCGGGCTACTCCCTCACCCGGGTCTTCCTGATCTTCCTCGTCGTCTTGGCCATCGGCTCGGTGCTCAACATCATGCGCGCCCACCTGATGGCCGTCCTTAACAACATCTCGGTGTGGTGGCACGTCTTCGGCGCCCTAGCCATCGTGGTGCTGCTGGTCGTCGTCCCCGACCAGCACCAGTCCTTCGGCTACGTCTTCACCGAGCGGTTCAACAACTCCGGCTTCGCCGACGGCGACACCAGCGGCGGGACGTTCTGGTTCATGATCGTCCCGTTCGGCTTCCTGTTGACCCAGTACACGATCACCGGGTTCGACGCGTCGGCGCACCTGTCCGAGGAGACCTCGTCCGCCTCCAAGGCGGCGGCCAGAGGGCTGTGGCAGTCGATCGCGTATTCGGTGCTCGGCGGCTACATCCTGCTGCTCGCGGTCGTCTTCGCGATCCCGGACGACGCCGCGGGCAATCCCGACAATGCCGGGGTTGGTGCCGGCGGCGTCGCCTACATCTTCACCCAGGCGCTCGGCACCAAACTCGGGGCGCTGGTGCTGTTCATCTCGGCGGCCGGACAGTTCTTCTGCGCGATCGCCTGTCAGACCTCGGCATCCCGGATGACGTTCGCGTTCGCCCGCGACGGCGCCATCCCCGGGTCGCGGCTGTGGCAGAAGCTCAACCGCAGCAAGGTGCCGTCGATGTCGGTGTTGCTGGTCGCCGTGGTCTCTGCCCTGGTGACCTTGCCGGCGTTGATCCGCGTCAACCTCGGCACCGAGGAGGCCCCGCTCATCGTGCCGGTGGCCTTCTATGCCGTGACCTCAATTGCCGTCATCGGGCTCTACTTGGCCTTCGCGATCCCGATCTATCTGCGCTGGAAGCACGGTGACAAATTCGAGGCTGGCTCGTGGAACAACGGCGCCAAGTACACGTGGATGAACCCGCTCGCGGTGGCCGAGATCCTCATCGTGTGCACCTACCTGATGCTCCCGTTCGTCCCGCAAGCGGTCCCCGGAAACGAGAACTTCGGCTGGAAGTTCGTCAACTACGCGCCGATCGTCACCCTCGGCGCCCTGCTCGCCCTGGCCGTATGGTGGTTCGCCTCGGCGCGCCGGTGGTTCACCGGTCCGAAGCACACCGTCGACCAGGCGGTCATCGAGGCCTTCGGGGAGTAGGACGCATCTGGTAATTTGGCTGGCAATTCAGGCCGCGCGGGCGGCGAACGGACCGGTGCCGCTAAGTTCATCGATAGCCAAAGCGAGCGCCGAGTCCGCGGCGACGCCGTCGGCCGCGATGTCCAGGACGGCGCGCAACTGCCGGTGATCGTCGGCGCGTAGCACGGCGGCCGAGACCAGAAGAGTGGCATCGACGACCGGCCCGCCGGCACCCAGCCGATCGCGCACTCGCAGATCGACTTCGCTCGGCGTCCAGGGCTGCGGGATCGGGCCGTGTTCCAGCGCGAGGGACAAGGCGAGCGCCAACGCGATGCTCGGTCGGGCCACCGTCCGCAGCAACTCGTCGCGCGCGGCGGCGACCGGCCCGGTCGTCGGGGGCAAGAAGCCGTATGCCGCGCGCGCCGCCAACAGCCGATCGAGAGCGCACCGGGCCGGCGCGGTCCACGGAGCGCCGAGCAGCGGCCAGGTGGCCAGCAAGCGGGCGGTCAACTCGTGATCCTGGGCGACGACGGCATCCCCGAGAACTGCCTCGGCGTCGGCGAGGATCTTCGGGACGGGCGCGGGTAACCACTGCAGGCTGCGCCCGGCCTCGGTGACATCGGCAAGCATGCGGCAATAGAGGATGACTTCGCCGCGGCCGGCGCGCAGCAGGTCGGCTGGCATGGTCACTTGTGGTGCCGCGGCCGGCGATCCGGTTGCGTGCGCCGCCTCGAGTGGCCAGGCCCGCCGGACGGCATCGACCGCGGACGCCAGGTCCGGCTCGGCGGCATACGCACGGGTGCGGCGCGCAACGATATCGACGGTCATGTCGATCTCGGCGTCGAGGACGTCCGCATCGCGGGCGCCACCGTCGCGCACAACCCGGCGCGCGTCCACGACGATCTGCAGGGTCTGGGCCAGTGCCCCGACCAGGTCGGCTCGCGCCCGCAGGGAGTGCTCGGAGTGCTCGGCTCGGCTTTGGCTCTGCTCCATGTCGTCCGCCTCCTCGGCTGCTAAATTCATCCAGCGTGCGTCAACCCCCACGGCGAGCGAATCATCCGGCTGAGGGCAGCGGCATACGGAATCTGCCGTAGGCCCGACCACCCAGATCGCCGCGGGCTCGCTCTTTGCCCTGCACGTCAACTCGAATTTCTTCTGGATGTTCAAGTCCCTGCTCGGCCTGTCGACCACCGGCGCGCTCAAGTCCCTCACGACCGTGACCGCGATGGCGTCGCTGGTCTCCCTGCCGGCGATCATCCTGCTCGGGATGACCGTTTAAACACGAGGTCAGCAGATGCGCACCCTCCCGAGGCGTCGGTCACCCTCCGGGATCGTCACGGGTCGGTGAACGCTAGGCTCGAATGGTAGCTACCGGACTGGTGCTCCTGCCTGATCGCCAGTCGGGGAACGATGACGAAGGGAAGAGCATGGCCAAGGGCGGTACCGGGATCCTCGTGGGTTTCGATGGGTCGAAGGAGTCAGCACTAGCGCTCGATTGGGCTATCGCCACCGCCCAGCGCGATGGCCACGAACTGATCCTCGTCCACTCCTTGCCGGTCGAAGTCAACTCCAGCTTTGACCCGGTGACCGAATGGCTACCGCTGGGGCCGGGCACCGCGCCGTGGCTCGAAGCCGACGGTCTCGCACCGGCCGTCACCGCGCTCGGGGATGACCGGGTCCGGGTTGTGCGCGTGGTCGGGCCGCCCTCGGCCCACCTCGTGGAGCTATCCCGGGAGGCCCACCTCGTCGTGACCGGCACCCGGGGACGGGGAGCCTTGGCTGCCGGTGTCCTCGGATCCACCGCGTATGCCGTTGCCGCGCACGCCCACTGCCCGGTCGTGATCGTTCGGGGATCGCAACCAGCGGGTCACGCGCTCCAGTCCGGTCCGGATCACCCGGTCCTGGTAGGTGTCGATGACGTCGAGCACACTGGCGCCGCCTTGGATGCAGCGGCCGACGAAGCCGTCAAGTCCGGTGCCGAGCTGCGCATCGTGCGGGTGGTCCATTTCGAACCCTGGGCGTGGGCCTACGCGGAATCCAAGGACGCCGAACAGCTCTATTTGTCGGCCCTAGAGCGCGAAGCCACCGAGATCCTGCGAGAAGCGCAGGAGCGGGTCCAGGCCCGCCAGGTCGGGCTCAACGTCACGACCGCGATTCTTCGCGGGAATCAAGGTCACGCCTTGGCCGATGAGGCCCGCGATATCGACGCCGGGCTGGTTGTCGTTGGCTCGCGCGGGCGCGGCGGCTTTGCCGGCCTGGCCCTGGGGTCGGTCAGCCACGCCGTGATTCACTTCATGGCTCGACCGGTCATGGTCGTGCGCAGCGAGGTGTCCGGCTGAGATCGGCCGCCTGGCTCCCGGTGACTATTCCACGGTTACCGACTTGGCCAGGTTGCGGGGCTTGTCGATGTCATGGCCCAACGTCAGCGCCGCGTGATAGGCGAGCAACTGGGTCGGGATGATCAGCAGGATCGGGTCGAGTTCGGGCTCGGACTTCGGCACGTCGATCCGCTCGACGTCCATGCCCTGGAGGTCGACGTTCGGATGGGTGATCACGACGACGCGTCCACCACGCGCCTGAACCTGCTGGACGGCAGCGATATTGCGCTCGGTCAGATCGTCGTCGGGGACGATCGCCACGGTGAGCAGCTGGTCGTCGATCAGAGCGAGCGGGCCGTGCTTCAACTCGCTGGTGGGATAGGCCTCGGCATGCACATAGCTGATCTCCTTCAGCTTCTGCGCGCCTTCCCGGGCGACGGGATATTGCCGGACCCGGCCGATGTAGAAGGCGTTCGAGGCCTGCGCCAAGGACTTGGCAACGAGCTTGATCGACTCGTCCGCCTCGAGAATCTGCTGGATCTGGTCGGGGATCCGCTTAAGGGCCTTGAGGATCCGCTGACCGTCGGCGACCGATAGATCGCGCAGCCGCCCGAGGTGCAGGGCAAGCATGGCGACGGCCATCGCCATGTTGGTCAACGCCTTGGTGGACGCCACGGCGATCTCGGGTCCGGCGTGGATATAGATCCCCCCCTGGACTTCCCGCGCGATGGTCGATCCGACGGCGTTGACGACGCCAACGACGGTGCCGCCCTTGCGAGTGATCTCGGCGACGGCAAAGGCCGTGTCCGCCGTCTCCCCGGACTGGGAGACCACGACATAAAGCGTGTCCGGCTCGATGAGCGGATTCCGATAGCGGAACTCCGAAGCCGCCTCCGCATCCGCCGGCATCCGGGCCAAATCCTCGACGAGTTGGGCGC
This sequence comes from Nostocoides sp., assembly GCF_037045025.1. Classification (GTDB taxonomy): domain Bacteria; phylum Actinomycetota; class Actinomycetes; order Actinomycetales; family Dermatophilaceae; genus Nostocoides_A. The sequence continues at coordinate 406,907 of NZ_JBAOHM010000007.1, forward strand.
CGATCTGACCGACATAGAACGCCGAGCCGCAGCCGAGGAATTTGACCCGCCGGAAGGCGCGCAGCTCGCGCGGGCTGAGGTTGAGCCCGTTCAGCCGGGCGGTCGCGAACCGGTCGTCGAGCCGGCCCGGATCACCGCGGCAGCCTTTTCGGGCTGCTCGAGGATCTCCTTGAGCATGTAGTGCTGGTGACCGGTCAGCTCCCATTCGGTGGCTGCAATGTCGATCTCCTCGGCCCGGCGACCGGTGTCGCGGGCATTGCGGTCAAAGGTGCGGAAGCCGCCGGCTGTGACCGTCGCGAGTTCGCCGTCGTCGAGATGGACGACCTGAGAGGTATGCCGCACCAGCGCCGCCGCGTCGCTGGCAACCAGCGTCTCCTTCTCCCCCACCCCAAGGATCAGCGGCGACCCATTGCGCGCCACCACGATCCGGTCCGGACGATCGGCGTCCATGACCGCGAGGGCATAGGTCCCGGTGATCTTGCCGAGGGCATCCAGGACGGCCCCCTCGAGGGTCGGCGCCGTCGAACGGGCGACGAGGTGGGCCACCACCTCGGTGTCGGTGTCGCTGCGCAGGGTGACCCCGGCGTCCTGGAGTTCGGTGCGCAGGATCACCGCATTGTCGATGATGCCGTTGTGAACGACCGAGATCCGGCCGTCCTCGCTGCGATGCGGATGCGCATTGGCCTCGGTCGCCGGGCCGTGCGTGGCCCAGCGGGTGTGGCCGATTCCGGCGCGCCCACTCAGCCGCTTGGGCAGTTTGGCCTCCAGCTCGCGAATCCGTCCGACCGCCCGGACCACCGTGGCCCCCTTGGCACCAAGCACCGCGATCCCCGCGGAGTCGTAGCCGCGGTACTCGAGGCTCTTGAGGCCCTCGATGAGGAAGGGGGCGGCCGGTTGGTCGCCGACATAGCCGACGATTCCGCACATATCTGGTTCTCCTTGGGTGGGTGGTCGATCAGCCGTAAACGAGTCGGCGAAGCTGGCGGTGCGAGAGCCGTGGCGCTGCCACGACGCGCTCGGCCAGTTCGACCGCGATGAGTTCGAAGGCTTGCTCGTTGCGCACCCCGTGCCGATGCAAGGTGGCGTGGCGGCGCCGAACGTAGTCTTCGACCGATTCGCGATACCAGGCCAAGACGTCGTCAACGACCCGGCCGGCCTCGCGCGCGCCGAGCCCCGTGGTCGCGCTGACGTGAGCGACAAGTTCGGGGTCGGGCACGACGCACATCATGCCTCGCAGGGCGCGGAATACCAAAACGCTGCCCGAAATCGGGCAGATCTGGCGAAAAAGGTAACCGCGCTACGCCACCATTACCGGCACCCACCCGCCGGACATCTCTACCATGGTCACTTGTGACCGATAAAGAACCACCGGACACCCCGGCGACCGAAGAGCAGCAGGCCAGCGAACCCGTGGCGGAGGAGGTCAGTTTCGAGCGCGCGTTTTATCCGGCGCGCCCCGCTCGGCTGCGCCCGCGCGCCCGGCTGCGTGACCGGCTCTGGCAGCGCAAGCCCAAGCAGCCGGGCTCCCCCAGCGGCGACAACCCCGACTATGTCAGTTGGCTGGAGTCGGAGTCGATGCTCTCCGATGCCCGCGCCTTCGCCCGCCAGTTCACCGGCCAGGGCAGCATGTGGCAAAACCCCTATGCCGCTCCCGACCCGCGGGCGGCCATCGAAAAGGCCCCGGTCTGGTTCACGGCATACCCGATCTCGATGATCACCCGCGACGGTGCAACCTTCCTCGCCACGCTCGGCGACCCCCAGCTGTGGCGTGCGTTCCAACAGATCGGCATCACGGCCATCCACACCGGGCCGGTCAAGCGCGCCGGCGGCATCAGCGGTTGGGACACCACGCCGAGCGTCGACGGCCACTTCGATCGGATCTCGACGCAGTTCGATGAGACGTTCGGCACCGAGGACGAGTTCCGTGCCATGTGTGAGGTCGCCGCCGAGCACGGGGGCATGGTCATCGACGACATTGTTCCGGGCCACACCGGCAAGGGCGCCGACTTCCGGCTCGCGGAGATGAAGGTCGGGGATTACCCGGGCATCTACCACATGGTGGAGATCCTCCGCGAGGACTGGGACCTGCTCCCGTCGGTGCCCCGGGGACGCGACTCGGTCAATCTCGATCCCGTCGCCGAGAAGAAACTGACCGACGCCGGCTACATCGTTGGCGAAATGCAACGGGTGATTTTCTACGAGCCCGGGGTGAAGGAGACCAACTGGTCGGCCACCGACGCGGTCCTCGGCCCGGATGGTGTGGAGCATCGCTGGGTCTACCTGCACTACTTCAAGGAGGGCCAGCCGTCGCTCAACTGGCTCGACCCGACCTTTGCCGGGATGCGCCTGGTCATTGGTGATGCCCTGCACTCCCTCGGTGATCTCGGCAGCGGCGCGTTGCGCCTGGACGCCAACGGCTTCCTCGGCGTCGAAAAGAGCGCCAGCGGCGGCCCGGCCTGGTCGGAGGGACACCCGCTCTCGGAGGCGGCCAATCAGCTGATCGCCAGCATGGTGCGCAAGGTCGGGGGGTTCACCTTCCAAGAGCTCAACCTGAGCATCGATGACATCCACAACACTGCCGAGCGAGGCGCCGACCTCTCCTACGATTTCGTCAACCGCCCCGCGTATCACCACGCGATGGCCACCGGGGACACCGAGTTCCTCCGCCTGACGATGCGGGCGGCCCGCGAGATCGGGGTTGACACCGCCTCACTGGTCCACGCCCTGCAAAATCACGACGAGATGACCTATGAGCTGGTTCACTTCGCCAGCCTCCATCCCGCGGACACCTTCACCTTCCGGCGCCGGGAGATCTCCGGCGCTGACCTGGCCACGCTCATTCGGGCGGAGCTGACCGAGCGACTGACCGGCGATGCCGGCCCCTACAACGCGGTGTTCACGACCAATGGGATCGCCTCGACGACCGCCTCGATCATCGCCGCCTCCCTCGGGATGACCGACCTGGCAGCGTTGACCGACGCCGACGTCGAGGCGATCACGAAGGCGCACCTGTTGCTCGCGATGTATAACGCCTGGCAACCCGGGGTCTTCGCCCTGTCCGGCTGGGACCTGGTCGGCGCCTTGCCGCTGGAGCGCCGTCAGGTCAGCGCGCTGATTCGACACGGCGACACCCGGTGGATCCACCGCGGCGCCTACGACTTGCTCGACTTCCAGCCCGAGGCGACCGAGTCGGCATCGAAGATGCCGCGCGCACGCTCGCTTTATGGTCCCCTCTCGGAACAGTTGGCCGACGACGCCTCGTTTGCCTCCCAGTTGCGCCAGATCTTGGAGGTGCGTGCCCGCCACGGCATCGCCACGGCCCGGCAACTCGACATCCCGGCCGTCTCCAACAAGGGAATGCTTGTGCTCGTCCACCGGCTGCAGCAGGCCGACCAGGTCACCGTGCTGAACTTCACCGCCACCACTGTCTCTGGCAGCGTGCGCTCGGAGGAGCTTCAGCCGGGCAGCACCGTGATCGACATGGTGACCAACTCCACGGTTGGGGAGGTGGACGACCTGCACAGCTGGCACGTCCTGCTGCAACCCCACGAGGGCCGGTCGCTGCTGATCGTCCCGCCCGAGGAGTGAGCCTGGGAGCGAGCCTCCCAGTCACGGCGGCGTCTGAGCGGCGGCTCGCGCCCGGCGCACCGTGCTGACCTCGACCTCGTAGCGGCTGGCCACGGCCCCACCGAGCCGAAAGAACCGGCGGCGGAGCGCGCCGTGAACCTCGACCTGATCCCCCGTCTGGAGCCGGGCGACCGCTCGCCGGGTGCTGCCCGACCAACACACGCAGTCGATGGTGTCGACGGTTGTCTTGGTCTTGACCTGGCCCCTGGCCCGCTCGGGTCGAGGCACCACCAGGCGGAAGGTGCGCAGGACGTCGCCGCTGGGCAGCGCCCGCTCGTCATCGACGCCGCTGACCCGACCGCTGAGTTGGACGCTGTTCAGCCCATCCGGCCGGCCCGGGCCGCGTGCCCGGTCATTGGACCCGCTGGCGTGGCTCTCCCTGCTGTGTTCCGGAGTGTCCGATTTCGTGGTTGGCTCGTTCGTTCGTCGGCGTTTCCGGGCGCCGCGGGTCAGGCTGTCGTTGGAGACGCTGTCGGTTGTCACCTTGTCGGTTGTCACCTTGTCGTTGGTGACGCTGTCGGTTGACACGCTATCGAGGTCGTGCTTCAACCCCGTCCCCCTTTCTGGTCCCCGCGGCCCATTGGATCGCGGTCACCCTAGCCTGCCGATGCCCACCGACAATCGGCGACCGTCAGCCGAGTCAGCTGTGGAAAAGTGCGGCGCGTGAACCGGAGAGCCTGTGGATAACGGACTTGCTGTGTTTTCCCGGTGAATTCCTCCCCCCGGGCTATTGCTGGGGAGAGGTCACGCTATGATTACGGGCGGTCCGGATCGCATGAAGAGCCTCGCGCTAGTGCGCCCGCCGGCCCCGTCCGTCAGGACAGTTCGAGCAAGAAGTGTCCGTCAGGGCGTTTGGTGAGGTTCGGAGTGAGTGTGCGCAAACGGCTGGTCTCGACGGTGGTCCTCGCGGCTGCCGCCCTCGTGGTCGGGCCCTGCCTCAGCGCGGCGGCCGACACCAGTTCACCCCCGCCGTCCTCCCCCTTCGCCAGCAACACCTCGGGCAACTCCTCAGCGACCTCCTCCTCCACCTCCCCCACCGGTTCCGGCAGCGAGGGACCCGCAGGTGAGCCCCGGCTGTCGCCGGAGGAACTGGCCAAGCAGATCGCCCGCGCCGGTGAGCTGCGCGATCAGCTGCTCGCCGCCAACAAGGACCTTGCCGCCGTCCTGGCCAAGCTCGACAAGGCCGTCAAGAAGGCCAACGCCGCGCTTGAGGCCTATAGCACCGCCAAAGCCGCGGCCCAAGAGGCCACCGCCGAAGCCGCCCGTCAGGACGACATCGCCCAGGCCTTCCAGGAGCGGCTCGACAAGGCGCGCGACGGGCTGCGCGAATGGGCCGTCAACGCCTACACCCAAGGCGGGGAGTGGGCCGACGCGCTGTCCTTCCTCGATGCCCTGGGCAAGGACGCCAACGAGGCCTCCAACCCGCTCAACGACCTCAACTACCTGACCGACAACCAGATCCGCTCGGTCGAGGAACTGCGCGAGATCACCGTTCAACAAAAGCTCGCGTCGATGAAACGCGACGAGGCCCGCGAGAAGGCCACCAAAGAGGCGGCGAAGGCCAAGAAGGCCAAGATCGCCGCCAACGAGACGGTCGAGGCGCTGCACAAACAGCAGAGCGAGATCCAAAAGACCAACCAGGACGCGCTGGCCGAGGCCGGGCCGCTGGCAACGATGCTCCTGGGCTCAGGCGACCCGGGGGCCGAGGATGCGGCGATGGCCCTGTCTGCCGCGCTGAAGTCGGCCAATGTCGACGTCTCCGATCTCAAGCTGACCCCGTGCACCGACAAGACCGGCACCTGGCCCAATGGGCAGATCCCCCCATCGGCACTGTGCCCGCTCGTCGGCTCTGCCGACGAGTTCCTCATCCCCGACGCCGCGGCCGCGTTCAACGCGATGAGCAAGGCCTATGCCGAGGAGACCGGCTCGTTCATCTGCGTCACCGACGGCTACCGCTCCTATGCCGAGCAGGTCGCGATAAAGGCGATCCGAGGCCCGTGGGCCGCCACACCTGGCACGAGCGAGCACGGCCTCGGCAAGGCGGTCGACCTCGGCTGCGGCATTAACGACTACTCCAACCCGGCCCACTTGTGGATGCAGCGCAACGCTCCGCTGTATGGCTGGTTCCACCCCTCGTGGGCCGCCCAGGGCGGCACGCTTCCCGAGCCCTGGCACTGGGAGTTTGCTGGCTAGGGCCCCCTGGGCGCCTCGTCGCTGACCCGCGGCACGTCGCCAGCCGCGCTTGGGCGAACGCGGCATACGGATGTGTCAGAGTCTGACCATGAGTTCCGCGCCGGCCGATCTGGCCGACAGCCCCGACTATGCCGCCAACGTCAAGTACATCCGCCCCTGGTACTGGTATGACTGGGCGAACTCGGCATTTGTCACCACGATCGGCACGGTCCTGTACGGCCCCTACATCACCACGATCGCCAAGGCGGCCGCCTGCCCCGGTCAAGACAGCGACCTGGAGTGCACGACCAATCTCAGCGTCCTCGGCATACCGATCGCCCCGGGATCGCTAGCTCCCTACACGACGACGTTCGCGACGATCCTGTCGGCGATCGTGCTCATCTTCGTCGGCGCGATCGTCGACCGGATGGACCGCCCCGCACGCTTCCTCGGGTTGTGTGCCTGGGGTGGTGCGCTGAGCGCGGCGGGCCTTTTTCTCGTCACCGGGACCAATTGGCAGCTCGGCGCGATGTTGATGATCCTCGCGACGGTCTTCCTCGGCTCCTCGCTGGTCACCTACGACTCGATCCTCAACTTGATCGCGCACCCCGACGACCGCGACCGGGTCTCCTCGCGCGGCTGGGCGCTGGGCTACCTCGGCGGCGGCCTGCTGCTCGCCGCCAACCTGGTTCTGGTCACGATGAAGCCCTTCGGGCTCAGCACGGGTATGGCGGTGCGGATCAGCATGCTCAGCGCCGCGCTGTGGTGGGCGATCTTCGCGATCATCCCGGTGCGCGGCATGTGGGAGTTGCGCCACCGCGACAAGCCACCCGTGGCACCCGGCGAGAGCGCGGTCGGCGGCAGCCTCGCCCAGCTGAGCAACACCTTCGGGGACCTACGCCGCCACCACCCGCAGACCTTGCTCTTCCTGTTTGCCTATCTCTTCTACAACGACGGCATCCAGACCGTCATCGCCTCCTCCAGCCTGTATGGCGCCGAGGAGCTGAAGTTCGAACAATCCCAGCTCATCGCGCTCATCCTGCTCGTGCAGTTCGTCGCCTTCGGCGGAGCGCTGCTCTTTGGCCGGGTGGCCGCCCGAGTCGGCGCATCCAAGACCGTGCTCGGCTCGTTGGTTTTGTGGACGTTCATCGTCGCCGCGGCCTATTTCGTGCCTGAGAAGGCCTTCCTTCCGTTCATCGCGCTCGGTGTTGCCATCGGGATCGTCCTCGGGGGATCACAGGCGCTATCGCGCAGCCTCTACAGCCAGCTCGTCCCCCGAGCACGCGAGGCCGAGTACTTCGCGCTCTACCAGGCGATGGAGCGCGGGACGAGCTGGTTCGGGACGCTGCTCTTTGGGGTCGTCTATCAGCTGACGCACACCTACCGGCTGGCGATCATCGCCTTGATCGTCTTCTTTGTCCTCGGCGGCGTGCTGCTCGCGCGCGTCGATTTCCGCGAGGGTATCCGCCAGGCCGGCAACGAGCAGCCCGTGCTCGTCTGATCGGCCCCGGGATGACGAACGGCCCGCCACCCCGGGGAGTGGCGGGCCGTTTGGTTCACGCGCCCTAGGCGCTGCGCTTGCTCGGCTTCTCGCCGCGGGCGGCGCGCAACAGCTCCAGGCGCTCCTCGAGCAATTCTTCCAGCTCGGGGATGGAGCGGCGCTCGAGCAGCATGTCCCAGTGGGTGCGTGCGGGCTTGACCGGCTTGCGGTCGGGTAGCGCGCCGTCCAGGAGCAGTGCCTCCTCGCCGCACCGGCATTCCCACGTTGCCGGGATCTCCGCCTCGATCGAGAACGGCAGCTCGATGCGGTGCTCCTGCGGGCAGACATATACGACGATCTGGCGCTCGCTGGGGACGACATTTTGGGACGTCTCCATGCTGAACGACACCATGCGGCTACCGCGAAGCGTGCGATCGGCCATGACGGGGTTCTCCCTACTAACGTGCTTGACAAAGGTGCCAGCTGGTGGTGGCACTTCAGGTGAGTCAACGCACGACGCGCTGACGGTGTTCCGACGCTTCTGAGCGGGTAAAGGTTTCCTGCCCGAGATCCCGGGGCGGGCCCGGGAGGTCGGCCGTGGTGTCGCGCAGCGTCGCGCGGACGATCCTTCATGGTACCAACGCGCATGGTTAACGATCAAATTCCGGGGGTAACCAGCCGGGGTCTGTCCTCCCGCGTAAGGTCTGACGCTCGGGAGTGCGACCTCCACGGATGCACGGACCTCGGCGTGCTAGCGGCGGGGGTCGTCGACGATCGTGCCCTCGACGGTCTGGGCGCCGGCGGACGAGCCGGGTGGGCGGGCCCAGCCGGGCATCGGCGCGCTCGCCAGCATGTGGGCGCGCACCACCTTCTCCAAGAACCCGCGGGCCAGCGGGCGGGTCAGGGGCAGAATGAAAAAGAAGCCGACAATGTCCGTGACGAAGCCCGGCGTGAGCAGCAAGGTGCCGCCGATGAGAACGAGCGCGGCGTCGGACAGCTCCCGCGAAGGCATCCGCCCGGTCTGCAGCGCCTGGTTGAGCGCCACCCAGGTGCGCCGTCCTTCCCGGCGCATCAGCCAGGCGCCGAGCAGCGACTCGAAAACCAGCAGCCCGAACGTCGGCCAGCCACCGATGACCTTGCCGACGGCAACAATCGCCGCGATCTCGATGATCGGGACCAAGAGCAGGGCGAGGAAGACGACCCGGAGCCAGCGCGGGCGGCGCCCCCGCGCGGCATACGGCGTGGCGCCTACAGGGTGTGCCATTTCGCGTCCCGTCCCATCGCCCGGCGAGCCTGCGTCAACCGGTGTTGCACTCCCCAACGCGTGATCCGCTTGAGGGATTCCGAGGCGACGTCGGAGTTCATCTTCGAATCCCCGATGGCGCGTTCGACGAAGGTGATCGGCACTTCGACGACGCGCAGGCGCTCCCGGATCGCGCGGCGGGTTAGGTCCACCTGGAAGCAATAGCCCTGTGAATCGACCGTCTCCAGCCGCAGCCCACGCAGCGCGCTCGCGCGATAGACCCGGTAGCCCGCGGTGGCGTCCTTGATCGGCATACCGAGCAGGATGCGGGTGTAGACATTGCCTCCCATGCTCAGCGCCTTGCGGCTGGCCGGCCAATTGACGACCCCCCCGCCGGGCACATAGCGAGAGCCGATGACGACATCGGCGTCCGCCGCAGCGGCAAGCATCGCGCCCAGGTGCTCGGGCTGGTGCGAGCCGTCGGCGTCCATCTCGACGATCGCGTCGTAGCCGTGCTCCAACGCCCAGTCGAAGCCGGCGAGATAGGCGCGGCCGAGGCCCTCCTTGCCCAGCCGATGCAGCACGTGGACGTGCGGGTCGGCCGCGGCCAGCTCGTCGGCGACCTGGCCGGTGCCGTCGGGGCTGTTGTCGTCGAGGACGAGGATGTCGGCGCCGGGAGCGTGCTCGCGGACCCGCGCCACGATCCGCGGGAGGTTCTCGCGTTCGTTGTAGGTCGGAATGCAGACCAGGACGCGCTCGATCGGCTCGCGCGTGGTCGTGGCAGGCTCAGGAGGCAACGAGTTCCTTCGGGACATCGGGCGAGGCGGATGGGCCATTATCGACGCTTGGGCGGCGCCGACCCAACCCCACAGCGAGCAACAGCCCGAGCAGCGCGAGGTATTCCGGCGCTCGCCCGATCCGGTCGGCGAACGTCAACCCGGCGAGCACGGGCACGGGGGCGGCCGCGGCATACGGGGTGAACAGCCGCGACGGAGGTGAGCTGGCGCCGTCCGGGGCGATGAAGCCGCTGATCCCGACCGTCGAGACGTGCACGACGGCGCGGCCGTGCTCGATCGCGCGGATCCGGGAGATCGCGTATTGCTGCTCCGATTCGGCGGTGTAGCCGAAGGTGGCGTTGTTGGTCTGCACGAGCAGCACGCTCGGGAGCTGATCGTTGCCGGTGACCCCGGCGCGCACGAGTTCGTCGTAGGCGACTTCGAAGCAGATCGTCGGCAGCACGGCGAAGCTGGCTCCGTCGGCGGTGGCGAGTTCGAACGAGCCGACCCGATCACCCGCGGCCATGCCCGTCCGCACCAGGTCGACCTTGTCGCTGAAGTGCCGGAAGAAGTCCTTGTATGGGATGTATTCGGCAAAGGGCACCGGGTGCTGTTTGACATAGCGTTCCGGGTCCACCACGCCGGGGCGGTAGAGCAGCGACGCATTGGACACCAGCGGCCGTGGCTCGTCGAGCAGCGCGCCCAGCAGGAGCGGCGCCCGGATTGCCCGCAGTGCCTGCTGGATTGCGGCCGCGGCGTCGGGATTGCGCAGCGGGTCGATGTCGGCGGCGTTCTCGGGCCAGACGACCAGGTCGAGCCCGCCCGCCTCGGTCTGCGCAAGCCGCTCGGTCTCGCGGACGTGATTGTCGAGCACGGCGCGCCGCTCGGCGTTGAAGTCCAGCCCGGGTTTGGGGACATTGCCCTGGACCAGGCCGATACGAGCGGTGACCTGCTTGGCCCCGACGTTGAGCGTGATGGCGAGCGGGGCGAGCGCGACCGCCGCGGCCAGGCCCGCCAGCATCCAAGCGGTCAGGGGCCGAGGGCGCAGGGCGCGGGCAGCGGCATACAGCAGAACGCCGATCGTGGCGACGGCGGCGCTCAGCAGCGGTGCGCCGCCGAGGCTGGCCAGATTGCGGATCGGGGCGTCGGCCTGGCTGAACGCCAGCCGGGCCCATGGGAAGCCGCCGAAGGGGGTCGTGCTCCGCGCCCACTCCCCCACGACCCAGCCCAACGGCACCACGCCGTATGCCGCCCACTCCCGGCCGCGGGCGACCAGGCGCCGCTGCAGCCAGCCGACGACCCCAACCATGCCCGCGACATAGACGGCCTCGACGGTCGCGAGCGCGAGCCACGGCAGCGGACCGACATAAACGCCCGACCACGACAGCGTCGGTACGAAGTACGCCAGCCCGGCGAACAGCCCAACGAGCACGCCGCGGCGGAAGCCGGCGGCCCAGCCAGCGGCGGCGAGTAGCGCGCAGCCAAGCTGTGCGGCATACCAGAGGTTGTGGGATGGGAAGGCGAGCCAGATGAGCAGCCCGGCCGCCAGCGCGAGCAGCAGCCGCGCGGGCAGGATCAGCCCGGCGCTCGCAGCAGGCTCACGTTTCACGGATCACACGGTAGTTCCTCGGCTCGCGCGGGTAGGTCCTCAACTCGCGGGTCAGGCAATGCCGACAAGGTGCGCCATGATCGTGACGCCGGCCACGATGAGCGCCGCGCCGATGATGTCGAAGACGATCCCGGACCGCACCATCTTGGTGATCGGGACCATCCCGGAGCCATAGACGATGGCGTTCGGGGGCGTCGAGACCGGAAGCATGAAGCCATAGGAGGCGCCGAAGACGGCGGCCAGGGCGGGGATGACCGGACTGACTCCGGCCGCGACCGCGATCGGGATGATGATCGGCACGACGATGCCGACGCTGGCGGTATTGCTCGTCGTTTCGGAGATGAGGATCGCAACGACGGTCGCGAGGATCGTCAGCGACAACAGACTGGTGACGCCCAGCCCCTCGGCGACGGCCTCGCCGATGGTCTTGGCCAGACCGGTGCTGGACAGTAGCGAGCCCAGCGTGATGCCGCTGCCGAACAAAAGGATCGTGCCCCAGTCGATCTGTGCGGCTTGATTCCAGGTGAGCGTGAATTGCCGCTCTTTCCAGTTGGTCGGCAAGAAAAAGAGCAGCGCCGCCCCGAGAATGGCGACCACGCCTTCATCGAGGCGCTCGCCCAGCACGGTCGCGATGTGTGAATCCTCGCCGGCGACCAGCGACATGAAGCCGGGGAAGAACCAGAAGAACACAGCGAAGACGAAGACGAACATCGTGTTCTTCTCGCCCCGAGACCACGGTCCGAGTTCATTGCGCTCCTCGGCGACATATTCGCGCACGCCGGAGATCTTCCCGACCTCGGGCCGGTTGAGCAGGATGAGGATGACACACAGCGCGACGAACATGAGCAGGACGATCGGCAAGGCGGTGATGACCCATTCAAAGAACGAAATCTTGTTGCCGGTTTGCTTCTCGATGAAGCCGAGGCCGATGAGGTTCGGCGGGCTGCCGATCGGGGTGGTCAATCCACCGACGCTCGCGCCATAGGCGATCATGAGCATCAAACAGGTGCCGAACTTGAGCCGACTGGTGTCGGTGTCGGTGCCGGATTGCTCCTTGACGAACCGTCCGAGCGTCCCCATCATGCCGAGGCCGATGGGCAGCAGCATCGCCGTGGTCGCGGTGTTGGAGATGCCCACGAAACCGTGGCACATGGCGATCAGCCCGAAACCGACGATGACGCCATAGGTCGAGCCGCCGACCCCGGGCAAGGACAGCACCCACAGCGCGAAGCGGCGGTCCAACCCATGTCGCGACATCGCCTTGGCGATGATGAAGGCGCCCATGAAGAGGAAGATCGTCGAGGAGGTAAAGCTGCCGAAAACGACCGCACTCGCGCTCTTCTCCTTGTCGGCCGGCACCTGGAAGAAGACGCACAGCGCGAGAGCGAGGATCGCTGTGACGGGGATCGGAATTGCCTCGGTCAACCAGTAGATCATGACGAAAACAAAGATCGCGGCGAGCGATTTCTGATTGGGCTCGAGCGGCAGCGGCGCGAGCAACATTGCGAAAAGCGCGATCGGCCCCAGGAACAGACCGATCGACTGCCGGGCCCGCTCAAAACGCTGTTCGCCCGCAGTCAGAACTTCACGTTGCTCATCGAGGGTGCGATATGTCGCCCGGGCATCCATGGTCTCCTCAGGCACAGCCACATCCCCTCACGTCGTCGTGTTGGGTTGAGAGTACTAATGCAACTCCGCTTGTGCAATGCCGGCGCGGACGAACCGAAATGGGTTCGGTCACATTTCTATTACGCCGTGGCATCCGAGGTCCGGGGGCCCCAGAGCGGGGCTGCGCGGATCGTCGAGCAGCCGCCCGAGCCCGAGCAGGACCACACGGGAAGCGGTGCGCCCGCTGAGGGCCTGCTCCAGTTGTGCCACCGGGCCGGGTCCGTCGGCGTCGAGATCGACCACGACGCCGCCGTCGGCCACGATGTCCCGAGCCACGGCTCGCGTCAGCGCCTCGTGATTGCTGACGACCAGCGCCAGCGAGAATCCGTGGGCGCGGCGCAGGTGGCGGCGCAGATAGTCCAGCTCGACGGCGGCCGCGCCGGCCAGTCCCGTGACGCCGGGTGCCCGGGTCACCGCGAGACTCCGAGCCACGGATGCGGGGCATACCAGTCCTGCTCGTCGTCCTGGTAGGCGAGGATGTAACCATTGCGGAGCAGCCGGAAGAACTCCTCCGAATCGAGCCTTGCCGGCTCATCCCAAACGAGAGTGTAGTTGGGGTCTGAATCCGCCGGCTTCGAGCAGACTGCGGGCAATGTAGTTGGTCAGGTTCCGGAACCCGAGGGCGGAGCCGCGCAGGTGTTCGAGCCGGCCGTTCAAGGCCTCGGTGGGGCCGTTTGAGGTGCCGGGCCGGTCGAAGTAGGCCAGGATGTCCGCGGCGCGCTTCTTCAGGGTCCGGCCCAAGGTGATGATCTCGGTGAGCGCGGCCGGGACGCCGGCGCTGATGGAGTCGATGACAGCCTGCATCCGGGCCTTGGCGGCGGCACGGTCGGGATCGCGGTAGGCGCCGATCATTCGCTGGTAGATGCCCCAGGTCGCTTCGACCTCGACATGGTCCTCAACGGCAAACAACGCCTCGATGCGGGCGCGTTGGCGGTCGGTGAGCAGATCGGCGCCGGTGTGCAGGGTCCGCCGCGCGGCATACAGCGGATCGCCTTTGCGGCCGCGGTGGCCGGTCGTGGCCTGCTGGACCCGGCGGCGTGTCTGATCGAGAGCGTCGCCGCCCAAGCGGACCACGTGAAACGGATCCATCACCGCGGTGGCGGACGGGAGTTCTTGGGCGGCCGCGGATTTGTACCCGGTGAAGCCATCCATCGCGACGACCTCGATCCTCTCCCGCCAGGCCGGGTCCCGCTCCGCGAGCCAGGTCGCGAACACCGCTGAGGAGCGGCCCTCGACCATATCCAGCAGCCGGGCCGGGCCCGTCTTGTCCCGCACCGGCGTCAGATCGATGATCACGGTGACGTACTTCTCGCCCTTGCGGGTGTGCCGCCAACAGTGCTCGTCCACGCCCACAACGGCCACACCATTGAACCGGTCCGGGTCATCGATCAACACCCGGCGTCCTTCAGCCAGAACCGCGTCGTTCGCGGTGTCCCAGGCCACCGCCAACGCCTCGGCGACCCGGGCGACCGTCAGGTGGTAGAGGACCAACGCCTCCAACGCCCAGGCCAGCGCGGCCCGGGACAGCTTCGCGCGCGGCTCGGCTGCTCGGCTGGTGTCCTGGCGCCACACCTTCCCACACGCCCCGCAGCGGTAGCGGCGGACCGTGATCTCCAAAACTGTTGGCCGCCACCCGAACGGGACATGCGCCAGCCGGCGCACCACCGTGTCCCGCACCCGGCCTTCGCTCCCGCAGCGCCGACACCACGGATCGGGCTCGAGGACCCGGCAGGCCAGCACCGCACGACCGGTCTCAAGCCGCTGCCCCGTGATGACCAGACCGAGATCATCAACACCGGTGAAGGTGTCCAGGTCGGGGCAGGTGAAGGTAACGTCAGCCATGTCGAGGTCTTCCAGATGGGAAGTGTCAGAGCTTCCATCATCGGAAGACCTCGACCCTCAACCCGGCAGCGACGCGCCACCCCCCACACTCTCGTTTGGGAAGAGCCCCTTTGCCCCGTCCCCGGCGACTTGGTGCAGGACGTCGACGAGTGATCCGACGCTGACCACGGATTTCGATGCGTTGATCGAGCCGGTCACCCGTGGGGACCCGATGACGGCGTTGCGGTGGACGAGCAAGTCGATCCGGACCGGGACGCCCAGTTCCACTACCTGGCCGCCCAGGCCAGCGACCACATCGGCGGCGGGAACCCGGTGATCAGCGTGGACACCAAGAAGAAGGAACTGGTCGGCGAGTTCAAGAACGGCGGCCGAGAATGGCACCCGAAGGGCCAGCCCGAGCGGGTCACCGTCCACGACTTCCCCGACAACCACCTGGGCAAGGTCACCCCCTACGGCGTCTACGACGTGGCCCACAACTGCGGCTGGGTCAGCGTCGGGACCGATCACGACACCGCCGCCTTGGCGGTGCACACCATCGACACCTGGTGGCAGCGGATCGGGTCCGCCGCTTCACCCGGGCGCCACCCGGCTGTTGATCTGCGCCGACGGCGGCGGCTTTAACGGCTACCGCAACCGGTTGTGGAAGAAGGAACTCGCCGACCCCCTCAGCGCCGAACTCGCCCGCCTCGACCCCCAACCACAACCGGCGCTGGAACGCCGACAGAGCGGCGCCAGCACGGCATACCGACGACCCAACAACTCCGACACCGTCTCCGCGGACGTACCACAACCGTCGCCGCCACAACCCACGAAAACGACGCTATTTCGTCACAGGCCCATAGAGTGCGGTCTCCTGAGGTTCCAACGGACGCAGCGGATCGAACTGCTGGTAGAGACGATCCGCGAAGTCCGCCATGACGCGATGGTATGCCCCTCGCAGCGGCCGAATGGCGGGTCAGCGCGGTGGCACGACGACAACGCCGCGCGCCGTGGTGGCGAGGATCGGCGGGTCGAGCACATCGGCGGCGGACTCGCCGCGGGCGGGGTTGCCGCGGGCGACGACCCGCACCTCGAAGTCCATCTCCCGGCTGCGCGAACCGACGCGCACGAGCCGGGCGCTGATCTCGATGCAGTCACCCGCTCGGACCGGGGCCCGGAACTGGACGTCGGAGTAGGACGCGAACAGCCCCTCGTCACCATCGGTGCGGATGCACATCTCGGTGGCGACGTCGCCGAACGCGGCCAGCGAATAGGCACCGTCGACCAGATTGCCGGCGTAGTGCGCGTGCGAGTAGGGCACGTAGCGCCGGTGAACAACCTCCAGGCCAACCGTTGCCGTCGTCATGAGCGTTTTCCCTTCGCTGTGGGCTGAACGAGCGCGTGCACGAGATAGGAGGCGACCTCGCCGGGGGTCGTTCCGCGCCCAAAGATCCGGTCGACACCGAGCGCGGCCGCCGAGCCCTCCTCGAAGCGCGGGCCGCCGACGATCAGGTGCGGCACCTTCCCGGCCGGGAAGGCCTCGCGGAAGGCGGCGCTCATTGCCTTGGTGTTGTGGATGTGGGCATCCTTTTGGGTGACGACCTGGGAGACGAGGACGGCGTCGGCGTTGAGGTCGACGGCCGCGTTGACCAAGTCGGGGATGGCGACCTGGGCGCCGAGATTGTGGACGTCCAGTTCGCGGTAATACTCCAGGCCCTTCTCCCCGGCGAAACCCTTGATGTTGAGGATCGCGTCGATGCCGACCGTGTGCGCGTCGGTGCCGATGCAGGCGCCGACGACGACGAGTTCACGACGCAGGTGCTTCTTGATGGCCGCGTTGACCTCCTTGGAGGACAGCAGCTCGTATTCCCGCTCCACGAGCTGGAATTCGCGGATGTCGACGAGGTGCTTGACCGGTCCGTAGACGACGAAGAAGGTGAAGTGCTTCCCGATCGCCTTGGCGTGCACCAGCAATGCCGGTTCGATGCCCATCTGCATGGCGAGCTTGACCGCGGCACCTTCGGAGCGCTTGTCGTGCGGCAGCGGGAGGGTGAAGGAGACCTGGACCATCCCGTCGCCGGTCGTGTCGCCATACGGACGAACGATCGGGCCGGGCTCCTGCAGGCTGAGTTCACCGGGGAGCGCGTTCTCCCGCCGGCGGCGGGCCTCGTGCGCGTCGGTGCGGCGGGCGCTCATCGGTCGGCCCCGCTCTCCAGGAGGGTGATCGCCGGATTGTCGTATGCCGCGGCCTTGCGCACCACGCCCTCCAGCCCTTTGCCCTTGGTCGGGGGTCGCTTCATCGCTCCGAACGTCCCGTCGGCGATCGCCGCGAGCAGCGGCGGGTCGCCGGCGGTGTCGCTGTCGCTGACGATGTCATCGAGCAGGTCGATGCCTTCGCCCAGGACCTGCCGGGCGCGGATTTGGATCACCCCGTCGCGTGGCGGGTGGAAGTCCTCGGTCAGCCCGCCGGCTGCTTCGAGCACATAGCGCACATTCTGCAGGGCGAGGTCTCGGTCGGAAATCCACGGTGTCACAACGGCTTCGGTCATCATGCCGACGAGGAGAATGCCTTGGCCGGTCATCGCGCCGGCGAGGTTGAAGAAGCCGTCGAGCAAGTAGCCGCGGAAGATGTCACCGGTCATGTGCTTGGTTGGCGGCATCCACTTCAACGGGGCCTTGGGAAAGAGCGTGCGCGCCAAGAGGGCGTGGGCCAACTCGAGCCGGAAGCTGTCCGGGATGCTCGGGTCGATCTCGAAGGCGTGCCCCAGGCCGAGCTGCCAGTCCTGCAGGCCGGCCTCCTTGGCGAAGTATTCGTTGAGCAACTGGCTGACCGTCACCGTGTGGGCGGCCTCGACGGCATCCGCGGTCGTGAGGTAGTTGTCCTCACCGGTGTTGATGATGATGCCCGCACGGGCGTGGATCTGCCGTGAAAAGCGCTGGTCGACAAAGGTTCTGATCGGGTTGATGTCGCGGAAGAGGATGCCGTACATGGAATCGTTGAGCATCATGTCGAGCCGCTCGAGGCCGGCGAGGGTGGCGATCTCCGGCATACACAGGCCCGAGGCGTAGTTGGTCAGCCGGATGTAGCGGCCAAGTTCCTTGCTCGTCTGATCGAGCGCGGCCCGCATGAGCCGGAAATTCTCTTGCGTCGCATAGGTTCCGGCGAAGCCCTCCCGCGTCGCGCCTTCGGGGACGTAATCGAGCAGGCTCTGCCCGGTGCTGCGGATCACGGCGATGACGTCGGCCCCCTCCCGGGCCGCGGCCTGTGCCTGCGGGATGTCCTCATAGATATCGCCGGTGGCGACAATAAGATAGATCCACGGCTTCTGCTTCGGATCTCCGTGGCGGGCAATGAGTTTGTCCCGCTGCGTGCGCTGTTTGTCAATTGCCCGTATGCCGCGAGCCACGGCCGTCCGCGCCTTGCGTTGTGCGGCACGGGCTTTGGCACCCTCGGGGATGTCGAACATGACCGCTCCCCCTGAGGCTCTTTGGGCCAGCGTCAGCAGGTCGGGCGCCTCGCCGCGGCGCAAGGCATCCCACACGGGTGTGGTCACGCCGTGCTCGAGCCCGACCTGGGTGCGCACCGCGTCGACGAGGTGGTTGACCCAGGGGATGTTCTCATGATCGGCGCCGCTGAGGCCGGCCAGTCGCAGGGTGGCTCGTTCCACCGACACGGTCGTATGCCGCTTGGCCAGGCCGACGACCGGCCGCCCCGCTCGGCGCGCCAGCGCCCGCGCCTGTTTCACCTGACCGGGATCGAGTTCGAGTTGCCGCAAGACCACCGGTCAACTCTACCCTATGCGCAAGATTCTCCGGTCTACTGCACATACAACAGGAGCATGTTTGGTTGGGGCGAGCATCGTCCGCAACTTCCTTCTCGCGCGGCTCGCCGAGCACGCGGACACTCAAACGATCAATAGGCCCGGATCAGCGTGATTTGCACGATCAAATCCCCGGCCCAGCCGCGCATTGATCGTTTGAGTGTCCGCCGGTGACCGGCACCGCGCGACGGCGTGGGCGCAACTCAACCGACGTCGCGCACCGAGGGGAGGTTCGCCGGAAGTGGAGGCGTGGGCCGACCGGCATCGTGTGCAAGGAGAGCCTCCACGCACCACCGCACCCACTCGGGATGGCGCATCACGTCGATCCACACGAACGGCAGCATCCGCCAGCCGTGAATCGTCAACTCGGTGTAGCGGCGTCGGTCGCGCACAAACCCGCCCTTGGTCCCGTGATGTTCGAATCCTTCCGCCTCCAACACCAGATCGCGCCCGCGGTCGGCCAGATCCACGACGGCGAACAACCCGGGCTCGGCAATCTCGGCCTGCAGCTCCAACCGCAGACCAGGTATCTCGGACACAATGGCGCGCAACACCGAATCAAACGGGTTGGCGGCGCGGCCATCCGCGTGCCTCGCAACCCGTCGCACCGCGGCGCTGCCGGGGCCACGTGCGCGCTCGGCAGCCTGACGCAGCTGTTTTGGGCCCACATCCCCCGTGCGCAGGGCCTGGTCCGCCACCGCGAGGGCGGCGTCGAA
Source organism: Nostocoides sp. (assembly GCF_037045025.1). Taxonomy (GTDB): domain Bacteria; phylum Actinomycetota; class Actinomycetes; order Actinomycetales; family Dermatophilaceae; genus Nostocoides_A. The sequence continues at coordinate 425,840 of NZ_JBAOHM010000007.1, forward strand.
GGGAAGCGCGCGGGCACAGTCCAGCACCGTCCGAAGCGGGGCAGTTGTCCCCGAGCGGCGCTCCGCGGGAGTCAGTTCCGCCCACGAGAACCTCCCAATGCCGGCCATGTCGGCGGGCATCTTGCGGCCGCGTGGCACCGTGAGCCAGGCCCCCTCGGGTGGGTCCTTAACCTTCCACCCGTGCGCCTGCGCAGCGCTCAGATGCGACCGGACAGCCGAGTGTTCGTGAGCCAGCCCCCGGTGCTCCTCGACCGCGGCAAGCGCGTACCGTCCCCGCGCGAGCCTGACGATGCTGCCGCTTGCCACGGCGGCACGAATCGCACGCCGGGAGTGTTCCGCGCGCAGCTCGGCATACGAGCAGACGCCGCCCAGGCGGGTGAGCGTGGCGCAAACCGACATGCTCCGAGCCTGCTCCCACCTGCGTCGTCGCGCAGCCGGAGCCGACCCGGCCTGTGGATAACTGGACCGGACAGTCAAACGATCAATGGGCCGGCCACGGCTGGGTTTGACCGTGCAAACCCGCCCGCAGGGAGCCGATTGATCGTTTGACGGCCCGCCGCGCGGCGCCGAGACGGATCCCGGCGCCGCGAGCGGGTTGGGCCCTAGATATTGGCGCCGGCGCCCCAGGTCCAGTTCGCGATGTCGGGCATGTCGGCGAGGTGCTCGGTGATGTAGACCTCGTGCTCGGCGAGACGCTGGTCGCAGTAGCGGACCAGTTCGTTCCAGCCGGCCGTACGCCGCGCGGAGCGTCGCAGGGCTTCCTTGGCCAGGTGGAATCGGCTCATCCGGTTGAGCACCACCATGTCGAATGGCGTTGTCGTCGTGCCCTGTTCGTTGAACCCGCGCACGTGGAAGCGGCCCGGGTTGGTCCGGCCGTGGACGAGCTGGTGGATGGCCCGCGGGTAGCCGTGGAAGGCGAAGACCACGTGCTTGTCCTTGGTGAACAGGTCATCGAACTGGGTGTCGGTGAACCCGTGCGGATGGTCGTTCTCGGGCAGCAGCGCCATGATGTCGACGACGTTGACGAATTTCACGCGCAGATCCGGCGTGAAGTGCCGCATCAGCTCGGCCGCGGCCAGCGCCTCCTGCGTGGGGACATCGCCCGCGCAGGCGATGACGATGTCGGGCTCTCCCGATTCGTCGAGGTTGGAGGCCCAATCCCAGGTCCCGGCCCCGGCGGCGCAGTGATCGTGCGCCTCTTCCAGGGTGAGGAACTGCAGGTGCTTCTGCTTGTCGACGACGATCAGGTTGACGTGGTCCTTGGACTTGAGGCAGTGGTCCATGATCGACAACGTCGTGTTGGCGTCCGGCGGCAGCCACACCCGGACCACGTCCGGCGCCAGCGGGATGAGGCAGTCGATCAGGCCGGGGCCCTGGTGGCTAAAGCCGTTGTGGTCGTTGCGCCAGCACGTCGAGGTCAGCAGGATGTTCAGCGAACTGACCGCCTCGCGCCAACGCAGCGTCTGCTGGTGCTGCATCCACTTGACGTGTTGGATGGCCATCGACGCCGAGACCATCGCGAACGCTTCGTAGGTCGCGAACAGCCCGTGCCGCCCGCTGAGCAGATAGCCCTCGAGCCAGCCCTGGCACAGGTGCTCGGAGAGCACTTCCATCACGCGCCCGTCCGGGCCGATCTGCTTGTCGGTCGGGGCCGAGGGCGCCATGAAACAGCGATCGGTGACCTCGAAGACGTCCTGCAGCCGGTTCGAGGCGGTCTCGTCCGGGCAGAACAGCCGGAAGGTGCCGCCGCCGTCGGGACGCCGGTCGGCGGCATAGATGTCGCGCATGAGCGCGCCCGAGGACTTGGTGTTCTCGAACCACACGGCGCCGCGGTTGTCGGCGATGTCGACCTCATAGTCGGGCAGCTCAGGGATCGGCAGATCGCGCCGCAGCTTGCCCCCATTGGCGTATGCCGTGGCCGACATCCGCTTCTCCCCCACCGGATTCAGCGCCTTCAGCTCCGGAACGAGGCGGCCGGCCTCGTCGAAGAGTTCCTCGGGCTTGTAGGACTTCAGCCAGCCCTGAAGGATCTTCAGGTGCTCGGGGTTGTCGATGACCCCGGACAGCGGGACCTGGTGGCTGAGGTTGGTGCCCTCGACCTGGACGCCGTCGACCTCGTGCGGTCCGGTCCAGCCCTTGGGCGTGCGGAGCACGATCGCCGGCCAGGTGTAGCGCTGGTGCGGGCTGGCGCCCCCGAGTGCCTCGTCGCTGCGCGCCTCGGCCCGCATCGCGAGGATGTCCTGCTGGGCCTTGGTCAAGGCGGCATACAGCTCGGTGAAGACCTGGCGCGGGTCGTCGCCCTCGACGAAGACCGGGTCCCAGCCCTGCGCGGTCAGGTAGTTGGCGACGTCCTCGTCGCTGGTTCGGCCGAAGACGGTCGGGCCGGCGATCTTGTAGCCGTTGAGATGGACGATCGGGATGACCGCGCCGTCGCGGCGGGGGTTGAGGAAATAGGGCAGCCGCCACGAGCCGGACATCGGGCCGGTCTCGGCCTCCCCGTCGCCGACCACGCAGGCGACGAACAGGTCGGGGTGGTCCATGGCCGCCCCACCGGCGTGAATGAGCGCGTAGCCGAGTTCGCCGCCCTCATGGATCGAACCCGGAGTCTGGACGCTGACATGGCTGGGAATGCCACCGGGAGAAGAGAATTGACGACACAGCCGGCGGATCCCGGCCGCGTCGTCACCGACGCGCGGATAGACCTCGGAGTAGGTGCCTTCGAGCCAGGCAGCGGCGACGAGGCTGGGTCCGCCATGGCCGGGGCCGGTGACATAGAGCCAATCGGAGTCGGTCTGCTTGATGATCCGGTTCAGCAGGGCATAAATCATCGACAGACCCGGGCTGGTCCCCCAGTGGCCGAGCAGCCGTGGCTTGATGTGGTCGTTGGCGAGGGGTTCGCGGACCAGGACGTTCTCTTGGAGATAGATCTGGCCGACGGTCAGATAGTTGGCGGCCGCCCACCACCTCAGGTCGAGGTCAAGGTCCGCGTCGGTGTAGGTCGTTCCCGATGGTGTTCCCATGCCCCCCATCCAACCCCTGTTCATCCCATCGCGCCAACGGTGGCAGGCGGCGTGCAGGTAAACGCGAGGTTAACTCTGGGCGGCCACGCCGAACTCGTGTCGTCGACTCGCGGACTGCGTATCGTGGCAGCATGCCGAGCAGCGACTACACCCAGGACACGACCACTGGATTCGGGCCGCTGCGCATCCGCGCGCGCGGCCGCGCGGTGATGACCAACCCGACGACCAATCGGGGGACGGCCTTCACCCACGAGGAGCGCCGTGAGCTGGGCATCGACGGCCTGGTGCCGACGGGCGTCACTACCTTGGAGAACCAGGTCCGCCGGGTCTACCAGCAATACCGCCGGACGACCACCAACCTCGGCAAGTACCTCCACTTGAGCAATCTGCGCGACCGCAACGAGGTCCTGTTCCACCGCCTGCTCACCAGCAACGTCGAGGAGATGCTGCCGATCATCTACACGCCGACGATTGGGGAAGCCATCGAGCGATTCAGCCACGAATTCTCTCGTCCCCGAGGTGTTTTTTTGTCAATCGACCACCCCGAACTGATGGAGAAGTCGTTCCGCAACTTCGGCCTCGAGCCTGACGAGGTCGACCTGGTCATCGTCACCGACAGCGAGGGCATCCTCGGGATCGGCGACCAGGGCATCGGCGGGATCCAGATCGCAATCGGCAAGCAGTCGGTCTACACCGCGGCTGCCGGCCTCCATCCGCGCCGCTGCATCCCGGTCGTTCTCGACGTCGGCACCGACAACCTCGGCCTGCTCAGCAACGAGATGTACCTCGGGGAGCGGCACGCTCGCGTGCGCGGCGAGAAATATGACGTGTTCCTCGACCTTTTCGTGCGCGTGGTCACCGAGCTGTTTCCCAATGCGATGCTCCACTGGGAGGACTTCGGCACGACCAACGCCCACCGGCTGCTGACGAAATACCGCGACCAGATCTGCACCTTCAACGACGACATCCAAGGGACCGCCGCGGTGGTCTTGGCGGCCATCCTGGCCGCCGTTGACGTGACCGGTCTGCCGCTCGACGACCATCGGGTGTGCATCTTCGGGGCCGGCAGCGCCGGTATCGGGATCGCCCACCTCATTCGCGACACGATGCTCCGCACCGGCGCCTCGGAGACCGAGGAGGAGGCCTACGCCCGGTTCTTTGCGATCGGCATACAGGGGCTGTATGTCGATGATCACGCGGACCTGCTTCCCTTCCAGCGTCCCTGGTCCCGCGCCCGAAGCGAGGTCGCGACCTGGGCGGTTGCCGACCAGTCGCACATCACGCTGGCGGACGTGATCCGCAACGCCAAACCGACGATCCTGATCGGCACCTCGACGCGCGGCGGGGCGTTCACGCGTGGGGTCGTCGAGGAGATGGGCTCGTATTGCGCCCGGCCAATCATCTTCCCGCTCTCGAACCCGACCAGCCGGGCCGAGGCGACCCCGGCGGACCTGCTGACCTGGACCGAGGGCCGAGCGCTGGTGGCGACCGGCAGCCCGTTCGGGCCGGTGGACTTCGACGGCGACCGGTATGCGATCGCCCAGGCCAACAACGCGCTGATCTTTCCCGGGCTCGGGCTTGGCGTCGCGACCTGCATGGCCACCCGGATCAGCGAGGGGATGATCGCCGCCGCGGCCGAGGCCCTCGCCGGGATGGTCAACGCCTACCGGCGTGGCGCCCCCCTGCTGCCGACGATCAGCCAGCTGCGCCAGGTCTCGGCCACCGTCGCGGTCGCGGTCGCCAAGCAGGCCGCGATCGAAGGCCTGGCGCGGGAGCCCCTCACCGACCCGATCCAGCAGATCTATGACCGGATGTGGCAGCCCTTCTATCCGCAGGTCGAGGCGGTTTAAGCAGACCGGTCGGGCGCGCTGCTAACGTCGCGAAATGACCTTCCACGCCGACGAATACCAGGCTGCAGCGGATCGCTACGACGCCGGTATGCCCTATCGCCCACTGGGCCGTTCCGGCCTGCGCCTGCCGGCGATCAGCCTTGGGATGTGGCACAACTTCGGCGATGACGTGCCGCTTGATCGCCAGCAGGCGACGCTGCGTCGCGCCTTCGATCTCGGGGTGACGCACTTTGACCTGGCCAACAACTACGGGCCGCCGTATGGCAGTGCCGAACGCAACTTCGGCGTCCTCATGGCGCGCGACTTCCGGCCCTACCGCGATGAGCTGATCATCTCCTCCAAGGCCGGCTACGACATGTGGCCCGGGCCGTATGGCCAAGGCGGGGGTTGCCGGAAGTATCTGCTCGCCAGCTGCGACCAGTCGCTGCGGCGGATGGGCCTGGACTATGTCGACATCTTCTACAGCCACCGCTTCGACCCCGACACCCCGCTGGAGGAGACGATGGGCGCCCTTGACCACATCGTGCGCTCCGGCCGGGCACTGTATGCCGGGATCTCGTCCTACAGCGGCGCCAAGACCAGCGAGGCGGTCCGGATTCTGCGTGACCTGGGCACCCCACTGCTCATCCACCAGCCGTCCTATTCGATGCTCAACCGGTGGATCGAGGAGGACTTGCTCGACGTTCTCGGTGACACCGGGGTCGGGTGCATCGCGTTCAGCCCGCTCGCCCAGGGGATGCTCACCAGTAAGTACCTGAACGGCATCCCGGAGGGGTCTCGGGCCGCGCAGGATAAGAGCCTCGACCAGTCATTGCTCAGCGAGGAGGCGCTGAACCACATTGCGGCGCTGGACAAGATCGCCAAGAAGCGGGGTCAGACCCTCGCGCAGATGGCGATCGCCTGGGTGCTGCGCGACCCGCGGGTGACCTCGGCGCTGGTCGGTGCCTCATCGGTCAAGCAGCTGGAGGACAGCCTCGCGGCGGTGCGGCAGCTCGACTTCACCGACACCGAACTCGCCGCGATCAACAAGCACGCCGTCGACTCGGGAATCAACCTGTGGGCGGCCTCGTCCGCGACCTAGGGAGATCGTTGGGGAGTCAGCCGGCGGGCTTGGCCTTCGGGCGCTGCTTAGGGTCGACGGCCGTGTCGAGGACCTCGCGCGGGACAGCGTCGGCGAGCGGATGATCGGTCGTGACGGCCCGGTAGCTCAGCTGAGCTCCGACGAATCTCTCCTCAACCAGGTCGGCAGTGGCGGTGCCGAAGCTCTCGAAACGGTGTCCTGTGAGCCGCGCTGGGCCTCGGTGATGCTGAGGTGGACGGACTTCCCTGCGGGGCCTCATCCATTCCAGCCTCCGGGTTCGCGTGGTCTCATGCCGGGTAATGTCCGGCCAGCCGTGATTATCGCGTCCTCGCCCGAGATCACATCCTCACCGTCCGGCCATGTTGGGCGGGTGGGGTCAGCCGCCCAGGCGGGCCTCGAAGAGCGCGCGGACGCCGGGGTTGGCGCGCACCAGATCGAGCGCGTATGCCGCATGCCCCGGCACATAGCCGTTGCCGACGAGCATGGTCACGTCGGCGGCCAGGCCCTCGGCTCCCAGCGCGGCCGCCGCGAAGTTGGTGGCCATCGAGAAGAAGATCACCGTGCCGCCCTGGGCGGTGCTGAGGATCGCGGGCTGCTCGCAGCCGGGGACGTCGACGCAGACGACGGTGATGTCCGCGGGGCCGCCGGCCGCCTCGACCGCCTGGGAGAGGCCGAGCGGAGAGCGGGCGTCGGCGATGATCACCTCGTCGGCCAGGCTGGTCGCCCGCAGCGCGTGCGCCTCGGTGTCGGTGGGCACGACCGCGATACGCCGGCCGGCGCCGGCATCCGCTGCCGCGGCGAGAGCGAGCGAGCCGGACTTGCCGGCGCCACCGAGGACGAGCACGGTGGGGGGGCTCGCGGCATACGAGCCGACGACCCGGCGCACGAGGGCAGGCGCACCGCAGACATCCATGACCATGAGCGCAAGCTCGGGATCGAGGTCGTCCGGCAGCCGCGCGGCAATCGAGCGGCCGAAGAGGATCGCGTGGCCGGCCGTGGGGATGCGCTCGCCGCGGCCGTCCCAGCGGGCCAGGCCGTCGGTGATGACGAGCGGGGTGAGCGACAGCGACACCAGGGTGGCGACGTGGTCACCGACGGCCAGGCCCAGCGTCGATTCCGGACCCACCTCGGCGACCCGCCCGATCAGCATCCCGCCCGATCCGGTGACCGGGTTTTGCATCTTGCCGCGCGTGGCGACGATGTCCAGCACGGTCGCCTTCAGCGCGCTGGCATCGAGGTCCCCCGCCGGGTCGCGGTGGCTCTCGGCGAGCTGGCGATAGGAGGCGGCGTCGAGGTTAAGGGTCTCGACGTCGATCCGCACCTCGTCGGGCCAAATCTCGCGGCGCGCATCGAGGCGGCGCGCCGCTTGCGGAAGGGCCTGGCCGGCCGGCTCCAGGACCCGGTGCAGGCCGACGGGGGATGTTGCCGCGGAAGGACTCGACACGAAATATTCTCCTTGTTCTGCGACCTATAACCGTAGTTCTTGCGTTGATATGTCGCGCAAACGGGATAGTCTCCTCTATCCTGTCACGCATGAGTACGCACGTCGAGCAGCCCTACGCCTACCGCCGCCGCGCGCTGGTGGAGCCGGATTGGACGCGACTGCCCGGGTGGCGCGGCGTCACCGAGCAAGAGTGGGCCAGCGCGCAGTGGCAACGCGCCCACTGCGTCAAGAACGTCAAGCAGCTGCGCGAACTCATGGGCGATCTGCTCACCGACGACTTCTATGCCGACCTGGAGCGCGATCAGGCCGATCGCGCGACCATGTCGATGCTCGTTCCGCCGCAGATGCTCAACACGATGGTGCCGGCGACCGAGGGCGAGATGCCTTGCGCCGGAGCCGATTTTACCGCCGCCTTCCTCGCCGACCCGGTGCGCCGCTACATGCTGCCGGTCTTCTCCGACCGCCGGACCGACTGGCCGAGCCACCCGTTCGCGACCCGCGACAGCCTGCACGAGCACGACATGTGGGCCGTCGAGGGGCTGACCCACCGCTATCCCACCAAGGTCCTCGCCGAGATGTTGCCGACCTGCCCGCAGTATTGCGGCCACTGCACCCGGATGGACCTGGTGGGCAACTCCACCCCCCAGGTCGCCAAGCTCAAGCTGGCGGGCAAGCCGGTCGACCGCTACTCGGCGATGCTCGGCTACCTGCAATCCACCCCGAGCGTGCGCGATGTCGTGGTCTCCGGCGGTGATGTGGCGAACATGCCGTGGAAGAACCTCGAAGCCTTCCTCGACAAGCTGCTGCAGATCGAGAACATCCGCGACATCCGGCTGGCGACCAAGGCCCTGATGGGGTTGCCGCAGCACTGGCTCCAGGAGGACGTCGTCGATGGCGTGGGGCGGGTCGCGGCCAAGGCGTGCGCGCACGGGGTCTCGCTGGCCATTCATACCCATGTCAACAACGCGGCCTCGGTGACGCCGCTGGTGGCCGAGGCGGCCAAGGCGATGCTCGCCGCCGGCGTGCGCGACGTCCGCAACCAGGGCGTGCTGATGCGCGGGGTCAACGACTCCCCCGAGGCGCTGCTCGACCTGTCGTTCGCGCTGCTCGACGAGGCGATGATCACGCCCTACTACTTCTACATGTGCGACATGATCCCGTTCAGCGAGCACTGGCGGATGTCGCTGAAGGAGGCCCAGGAGCTGCAGCACGCGATCATGGGCTACCTGCCCGGCTTCGCGACCCCGCGGATCGTGTGTGACGTGCCGTTCGTCGGCAAGCGCTGGGTCCACCAGGTCGAGGACTACGACACCGAGCGCGGCATGTCGTTCTGGCGCAAGAACTACCGCACCTCGATCGAGGGCGACGACGTCGAGGCACTCTCGCGCGAATACGTCTACTACGACCCGCTCTACACCCTGCCCAAGAAGGGGCAGCAGTGGTGGCGCACCCAGGGCGACGCCCTGGAGGCCCACAAGGCCGCGGTCGAGCGGGCCACCTCCTCGCGCGAGGCCTCCCTGCTCGTGCTGCACTGAGGCTGGCCCGGTGGACACGACGCGACCGGGCGTGGGGTAGCGGCTAGGGTGGCCCGGTGATCGACTTCGCCGCCCTCGCCGACCAGCAGCTGGCCGGAGGCACGCTGAGCGTCGCCCAAGGCCTCGACATCCTGCGATCCACCGACGCCGACCTCCTCGACCTGGTCGCGGCCGCCGCCCGGCTGCGGCGAGCCCACTTCGGCAACCTCGTCAAGGTCAACTACCTGGTCAACCTCAAGTCCGGTCTGTGCCCGGAGGACTGCTCCTACTGTTCGCAACGGCTTGGCTCCGAGGCCCCGATTCTCAAGTACAGCTGGCTGAAATCCGACGATGCCGTCGAGCAGGCCGGCCACGGCATCTCCGGCGGCGCCTCCCGGGTGTGCCTCGTCGCCAGTGGCCGCGGGCCAAGCAACCGCGACATCGAGCGCGTGAGCGGGATCGTCGAGGACATCAAGTCCAGCCACCCCGGCGTCGAGGTGTGCGCCTGCCTGGGCTTGCTCAAGGACGGCCAGGCCGAGGCGCTGCGCGAGGCCGGTGTCGACGCCTATAACCACAACATCAACACCAGCGAGTCCAACTACGCCGAGATCTGCTCGACCCACACGTATGCCGATCGGCTGGAGACCATCGAGCACGCCAAGGGCTCGGGGATGTCGGCCTGCTCCGGGCTGATCGCCGGGATGGGCGAGAGCGACGAGGAGCTAGTCGAGGCGGTTTTCGCGTTGCGCGCCATCGATTCCGACTCGATCCCGGTCAACTTCCTCATGCCCTTCGAGGGCACCCCACTCGGCCAGGACTGGAACCTCACCCCGCAACGCGCGCTGCGCATCCTCGCGCTCGCGCGCTTTGCCTGCCCCGACCGCGAGGTCCGGATGGCCGGCGGCCGCGAGATGCACCTACGCACCCTGCAGCCGCTCGCGTTGCACATCGCCAACAGCCTCTTCCTCGGCGACTACCTCACCTCCCAGGGGCAGGCCGCGGCCGAGGATCTGGCGATGATCAAGGACGGTGGCTGGCAGATTGTCGGCCAGCACGACGAGCGCGAGAGCGCCGACGCTGAGCACGAGCGTCCCGTCATCCGTGAACGGGGCGCCGGCACCGCCGCCCCGGCCAACGCCTGAGGTGACCGCGGGGCCGGCGGCGTCCCCGGCGGACGTCCTCGCTCGCGACCGCGGGCTGGTCTGGCACCCCTATGCGCCGCTGACCGGCACGGTGCCGTATGCCGTTGCCGCCGCCGAGGGGATCTGGCTCGACCTGGTCGCCGACGACGGCGAGCGGTTCCGGTGCCGGGATGCGATGAGTTCCTGGTGGGCGGTCATCCACGGCTACCGCAACCCAGTGCTCGACGCGGCGGTGCGCGAGCAGCTCGACCGGTTTGCTCACGTGATGTTCGGGGGGCTCACCCACGTGCCGGGGGTGGCGCTGGCGGAGGTGTTGGTCGATCTCACCCCGGAGGGCTTGGACCACGTCTTCCTCGCCGACTCGGGGTCGGTGTCGGTCGAGGTGGCGTTGAAGGCGGCCGTGCAATACCAGCGGGCCCGTGGGCGGCGCTCGCGGCACCGCTTCCTCGCGTTGCGCGGTGGCTACCACGGCGACACGCTCGGCGCGATGAGCGTCTGCGACCCGGTCGACGGAATGCACGCTGACTTCCCCGAATACGTTCCTCGCCAGCGCTTTTTGCCGCGCCCTCCCCCGGCGCAGCGGGTGGGCGAGGGCCTGGTTGCCGACGCCGATGCCGTCGCAGCCTGGATCGCCCACGCCGAGGAGACCGTCGCGCGGCTCGAGGGCGAGATCGCGGCAATCGTCGTCGAGCCGGTGCTCCAAGGAGCCGGCGGGATGTATGTCTACGCGCCCGAGTGCCTCGCGGCGCTGCGGCGGCTGGCGACGGCATACGACCTGATCTTGTTGGCCGACGAGATCGCGACCGGCTTCGGGCGCACCGGTCGGTTGTTCGGATGTGACTGGGCCGCAGTCGTTCCCGACATCATGTGCGTTGGCAAGGCGCTCAGCGGGGGCTACCTCACGCTGGGGGCCGTGCTGGTCTCGCGGCGGGTGGCCGAGGCGATCGGCGCCTCGGATCATCCGGCGCTGCTGCACGGGCCGACGTTCATGGGCAATCCGCTCGCTTGTGCCGTCGCGCTCGCGTCGCTGACGCTGTTGCGGCAGAACTGGTTTTGCGACGTGGCGCGCATCGAACCCGCGCTAGCCGCGGCGCTCGCGCCGGCGCGGGAGATCCCCCAGGTCCGGGACGTCCGCGTGCTCGGCGCCGTTGGCGTGATCGAATTGACTGGGCCGGTGGACATTCCCCGGGTGACCCGAGAGGCGGTGGAGCGCGGAGTGTGGGTGCGGCCGTTCCGTTCGCTCGTCTATGCGATGCCGCCCTATGTCTGCAGCGCGGCCGATATCGCGGCGATCGGGGCCGGGATGGTTGCCGCCGTGGCGCAGGTGTATGGAGGAGGGGACCGGTGAACTCGTCAATGATGGACTTCCTCGCCGCTCAGGACCGCACGCGGCGCGAGCGTGGAATCGTCCGCGCTACCCGAATCCGCTCCGGCGCACTGGATCTCGCATCCAATGACTATCTCGGCCTGTCCCGCGACCCGCGCGTGCTCGCGGCCGCGCACGCCGCGCTCGACACCCACGGCGCAGGTGCGCGAGCCTCACGGGTGGTCACCGGAACGAGCGCGGCGCACGAGGAGCTGGAGGCCGAGCTGTGCGCGTTGACCGGGCAGCCCAGCGCGCTCGGCTTCGCCAGCGGCTATGCCGCCAACCTCGGCGTCATTGCCGCGCTCGGCGGCCCGGACCTGCTGCTCGTGCTCGACGCGCACATCCACGCCTCGGTGCACGACGCGGCCAAGCTCGCCCGGTGCGAGGTGCAGTTCGTGCCGCATGGCGACGTCGATGCGGTGCGGGATGCGTTGCGGCACCGGAGTCTTCCGCGCGCCCTGGTGGTCGTCGAGTCGATCTACAGCGTGCTCGGGGATGCCGCGGATGTGGTCGCGCTCGCTCGGGTGTGCGCCGAGTCCGACGCCGTGCTGCTCGTCGACGAGGCGCACGGTCTCGGGGTGATCGGCGGTGGCCGCGGCGGCGTTCATGCGGCCGGCCTGGCCGGGGCCGATCACGTCTATCTCACCGCGACGATGTCGAAGGCGTTGGGCACCCAGGGTGGGGCCGTCCTCGGCCCGGTCGAGCTGCGCGAGCACCTAGTCAACCGGGCGCGCAGTTTCATTTTCGACACCGGCGTGACACCCGCGGCCGCCGCCGGCGCGGCCGAGGCCTGCCGGATCATCGCGGCCGAGCCGGAGCGGGTCGACCAGCTCGCGGCGAACGCGGACGCGATCGCGCGGGTATGCGGCATACCGAGGGCGGCGGGGCCGGTGCAGTCGATCCCCTGCCCGAGCGCCGAGGTGGCCCGGGTGACGACCGAACGCGTCGGGGAGCGCGGGGTGCTCGTCGGCTGCTTCCGCCCCCCGAGCGTCCCCGACGGGATCTCCCGCATCCGGATCACCGCCAACGGCGCGCTCACCCTCGACGCGGCGACGGCGGCGGCCACGCTGGTGCGCGCGGAGTTCGACGCTGTTTGCGCGACCGAGCCGAAGCTCGACGAGGGCGGCGCCGTTCGGGCGACCGAGCCGCACGCCGCCGCGGGCGGCGCGGCGGAGACAGTCGTGGCGGAGACGGTCGAGGCGCACCGAGCAGCACCTGCACAGACAACCGCGGCGGCGGGCGGGGGACCTGCGTGACGCTCGTGCTCTGCGTCACCGGCACCGACACCGGGGTCGGTAAGACGGTGGCTACAGCGGCGCTGGCCTGCGCGTTCGCCGCTCACGGAGCCCGAGTGCACATCGACAAGCCCGTGCAGACCGGCGTCGCCCCGGCGGAGCCGGGCGACATGGGGCACGTGCGGGCCCTGGCCGGCCGGGTCTCGACCAGCGAGGGCCTGCGGCTACGCGAGCCGATGGCTCCCATCCCGGCCGCGGCGATCGACGGCGTCGGCCTGCCCACGATCGCCGCGCACGCCGAACGGTTGCGCTCGCTCGCCGACGGAGTCGACGTGCTGCTCGTGGAGGGCGTCGGCGGGCTGCTGGTGAGACTCGACGCCGCCGCAGGCACCTTTGCCGACCTCGCCGCCGCCCTGGATGCGCCGGTCGTAGTCGTCACCCGGGCCGCTCTCGGCACGCTGAACCACACCGAGCTGACCCTCGAGGCGATCGCCCGCCGTGGCATCGGCGTTGCCGGCCTCGTCATCGGTGCGTGGCCGGCCACGCCAGGACCAGTCGAGACCACCAACCGCGAACACCTGGCCGGCCTCGCGGCGCCCTTCCTGGGCGCCATCCCCGGCGGCGCCGGCGCCTGGGATGGCGCATGCTTCCAGGCCGCCGCGCCCGGATGGCTGGAGCTTCCGGCGCCCTAACCTCCCGGTGCGCCTTGCCGCCTCCCCATCGGCTAGCGTCGAGCGTGTGGCCAAGAAGAGCAGCGGGGGAACACCGGCAACCAAGGCACTGACCAAGGCCGGCATCGCGTTCACCACCCACGCCTACGAGCACAACCCGGCGGTGGCGGCATACGGGCTGGAGGCGGCGGCAGCGCTCGGGCTCGACCCGGCGCGGGTGTTCAAGACCCTGCTCGTCGAACTCGACGACTCGCCCATCACCCTCGGCGTCGGCATCGTTCCGGTGGACAAGCACCTCGATCTGAAGGCGATCGCCGTCGCGCTCGGCGCCAAACGGGCCGGCCTGTGCCCGCCGGTGAACGCCGAGCGGATCACCGGCTATGTCATCGGCGGGATATCTCCGGTCGGGCAAAAGCGCCAACTCCCGACGGTGCTGGCCGACAGCGCCGCGGCATACGACAAGATCTATGTCTCCGGCGGCAAACGCGGCTTCGACATCGGCATCGCCCCCGAGGACCTGATCCGGGCCACCGGCGCCAGCTACGCCCCGATCGCACGGTGACTCACTCCCAGGGGGTCGAGAGCACGATCGTCGTATGCGTGGACACGCTTGCGCCGGTGCGGATCCGGCTGAGCAGGTCCTCCAGGTCGCCGGGCGTGGAGACGCGCACCTTCAGCAGGTAGTTGGCCTCCCCGGCGATCGAATAGCATGCTTCAATCTCGGGGATCTCGCGCAACCGGTCGGGCACATCGTCGGGCGCGGACTGATCGAACGGCGTCACCGCAATGAAGGCCGTCAGGGGGTTGCCGAGCGCCTCGTGCGCGACGCGCGCCGTGTAGCCGCGAATCACGCCCCGTTCCTCCAGCCGGCGCACGCGCTGGTGGACCGCGGACGTGGACAGCCCGACCGCCTTGCCGAGATCGGTATAACTCATGCGGCCGTCCTGGCGGAGCAGGGCAACCAGGGACCGATCGACGTCTTCCACGTGGACACACTAGAGCCCCGGACGGGATTCGGCAGCAGATCTTCCGGTGTGCGCCCCTACGATCGAGCCCATGACGACCTCGCGGTTGATGCTGCTCGACTCGGCCAGCCTCTATTTCCGGGCCTTTTTCGGCGTCCCGGACGACCGTGCCGACTCCTCCCGGATGCCGGTCAACGCGATCCGCGGGTTCCTCGACTTCATCGCCACGCTCGTTCGCGATCATCACCCAACCCACCTGATCGCCTGCTGGGACAACGACTGGCGCCCGCAGTTCCGGGTCGACGCGATCCCGAGCTACAAGACCCACCGGGTCGCGGCCGAGTCCGAGGTGGTCGAGGAAGAGGTGCCCGACGACCTCGCCGTGCAGGTGCCGGTGATCGAGGAGGCGCTCGCTGCGCTCGGCATGTGCCGGCTCGGCGCCGACGGCTATGAGGCCGACGACGCCATCGGCACGCTCGTCGAGCGCCACCGGGGGCGGATGCCGATCGATGTGGTCACCGGGGATCGCGACCTTTTCCAGCTCGTCGACGACGCCGCCGGGGTGCGCGTGCTCTATACCGCTCGCGGTGGAGTCCGCTCGCCCGACATCGTCGACCAGACCTACCTGCGGGAGCGGTATGCCGTCGACACCGGCGATCAGTACGTCGACCTGGCGGTGCTGCGCGGCGATCCGAGCGACGGGCTGCCCGGGGTGGCCGGGATCGGCGAGAAGACGGCGGCGAAGCTGATCGCGGCATACGGATCGCTGGCGGGGTTGAGGGCGGCGATCGACTCCGGCGACCCGGCCCTTAAGGGCGCTCAACGGCGCAATCTTGAGGCCGGTGCTGCCTATTTGGACGTCGGTCCGCTCGTGGTCCGGGTGGCGCGCGACGCGCCGGTGCCCGAGGAGACCGGCGAACTGCCGACCGAGGTCGCCGACCTGCGCACGGTGTCGCGGTTGGCCTCGGAATACGGCCTGACCAGCCCGATCAACCGGGTGATCGACGCGCTCAGCCTAGCCTGAGAAGGCCTTGCGATAGTCGCTCGGCGCCACGCCCACCTGCTGGGTGAAGTGGTGGCGCAGCAGGGCGGCGCTGCCGAAGCCGGTGCGGGCCGCGATCCCCTCGACCGGCAGATCGGTCGCCTCCAACAGCCGGCGGGCATGCTGAATGCGTTGTTGCGCAATCCATTTTGCGGGCGTCGTCCCGACCTCGGCGGCAAAGCGTCGGGCGAAGGTGCGCTCCGACATCGCCGCCCGAGCTGCCAAGCTCCGCACCGGCAGTTCCTCGGCGAGGTGCTCCTGCATCCAGGCCAGGAGCGGCGCCAGGGAGTCGGTGGTGCACTCGGGGACGGGCTGGTCGATGAACTGGCGCTGCCCGCCGTCGCGATGCGGGGGAACGACCATCCGGCGGGCGATCGTGGCGGCGACCGTGGCGCCCTGTTCGCGGCGCACGACGTGCAAGCAGGCGTCGATGCCCGCCGCGGTCCCGGCGCTGGTGATCAGGTCGCCGTCGTCGACGAAGAGGAGGTTCTCGTCGACCTGCGCGCTCGGATAGCGGCGGGAGACCTCGACGGCATTCATCCAGTGCGCGGCACAGCGCCGACCGTCGAGCAGCCCGGCCTCTCCGGCGATGAACACGCCCGAGCAGACGGTGAGCACGACCGCGCCGGCCGCGTGCGCCGACCGGATCGCGTCGAGGAGGGCCGGGCTGAACGTGCGCTCCCGCGTGGCCGGCAGGGCCACCAGATCGGCGCCGTCGAGGCCGTCCAAGCCGTGGGGGACGCTCAGCCGCAGACCGTTGGTCAGCTCGACCGGCCGGTCCGGATTCTCGGTGCACACGCGGAAGTCGACGAGCGGCACACCCTGTTCGGTGCGGTCGATGCCGAACACCTCGCACACGACCCCGAACTCGAAGACGGCCGCCTGCTCGGGGACCAGGACGGCGACGGTGGCGAGCGGCATACGAGCAAGCATGGCAGGAAATTGTTGGTAGGCGACATTTGCGCCACTGGTGGCGCGATCTGGTCGAGAGAAAACTTCCTGCCATGGATGCTCTCGTGATCGTGCTTGTTATCGCCGTTCTCCTGGTCCCGGTCGCGCTGCTGGAGCGCACCCACCGGCGCACCCAACACCTCTCCCGTATGCCCTTCGGCTTCGACCTGGAATCCGACCGCGATATCGCGCGCACCCTGGCCGAGGTCGAGGCGATCCGCGCCCGGAGCACCGCAAAGGAGTCTCGTCCGTCAGCCCCTTCCAGCGCGACAACCGTCCGCGGTGCCAACGAAGGAGGACTCCCATGTTCGAAGCCAATCCCACCGTCGTCGATCGGATTGCCCGCAGGGCACAGTCGCGTCCGAGTCGTGGGAAAGGCCGGCGGCTGAGCGTCGCGGCGGCGATCATGTCTCTTGCCGCCGGTGCTTCCGGCGACGCTGCGGCACCGGGGCACGTGACCGGCGCGCCCGCGCCGGTCACCGCGAGTGACATTCTGGTCAACGACAATCACGACCTCTTCCTCGTGCGTCCGGACGGGACGAACCGGCGGCGCCTGACCCGGGTTGGTGACATCGGAGGGGCATCCTTCTCGCCCGACCGCAGCAAGATCGTGCTGTCGCGCAGCTACGACTCGGGGTACTCCGACCTGTTCATGATGCGCTCCGATGGCAGCGACATGACTCGACTCACCTACACGCACGGTGTCGGCGAGGAGCAGCCCCGCTGGTCGCCCGATGGATCGCAAATCGTGCTGAATCGCTGGTCGAACGCCGACCTGCCCATTGAGGGAATCGTGGTCATGGCCCCCCGACCCGGAGCGCGTCCTCGGAATGTTTTCCACGAAAACGCCTCGGTGCCCGGGTGTTCGGACCCCGCATACAACTCCCCGGTCTGGTCACCGACCCGCATGGAGATCGCCGTGGTTGCCAATTGCTTCGGGGACGCAGGAAGCACATCGGTCATTGTTCTCACCCGGCCGACGGGCGGGATCACCAAGGTCCTTCGCCTGTCACCGACTATGTCCCACGGCCTGACCTATGACCCCGCCGGTGACCAGCTCGCGGCCATGAGCGAACTGGGCCTGTTCCGGATCAACCACGCCACCGGCAAGCGCACTCGAGTCACCACCTACGGCTATGCCTCCTCTCCGGAGTGGTCACCCGATGGTCAATGGATCGCGTACTCGAAATACGAAGACAGCAGCAGTTCGGACGTGCGTGCGGTCAGGCCGGACGGCAGCAACGACCGGTTGGTCCTGTCGAGCGACTCGGAGTGGGGCGCTTGGCCGACCGATTGGTGATTCCGGCGGCCGGGTCCGACGCGCGCTACCGCGGCTCGAGGTCGACAGCATCCGCGTTCGAGATCGACGGCTTCAGCGTTCGACGGCCAGGACCCGGGCACGTGCCCTCGCATGGTGCCCGGGCCGGATGCCCGACTGCTGAGAAGAGCCACGGGGCAGCCCGATTGATACACGCAAGCGGGGAAGTGCCGTCACGTGAGTCGCAGCGACCCCATGGCGTCGCTGCGGCTCACGTGACGCCGGGTCAGAGGTTAGGTTGGCGTCAGGAGCAGCGAGTTGGCGTGGAGTTGTCGCCGACGAGGCCGAGCTCCGCGTCGGCGGCGGTGTTGGAACAGGCCACGACGTTGTCACCGAGCGGGTAAAGCCCGAGTCCGAAGCCCGGCCAGTTGCCCTCGATCACGTTGTCGACGAACGTGTTCCGCATCCCGTATCCCTCGGCAACCTGGTGCGTCTGGATCGCGTCCAACGCCTCCCCGCTCGGGTTCGTGATTGTGTTCTCGACGACGACCCAGCCGTTGCCCTTGACGTCGATCGCGCTGTCCGCGGAGTTTTCGCCGGCGTAGCCGGTGTCGTCGAAGACGTTGTCGCGGATGGTGCCGGAGTCGGTGCCCTCCTTGATATCGGCGCCCTCGGCGGGGATGTGCAAAAAGGTGTTGCCCTGGATGACGACGCCCTCGGTGTCGTCCATCTCGCCGTCGCAGGCGTATTTGCCCCAGTTGGAACTCGCCGAGCCGACATAGACCCCTTCACCGAAGCGGCGCTTGACCAGGCCGGTGTCGTGGATCGTCGAGTCGCGCAGCACGCCGTTGCTGGAGCACATCCGGAAGTGCACGCCCTCCTCCCCCACCTGGCCGACGTCGACGCCGCTAATGATCGTGCCGACCGAGCCGTCCAAGACGATGCCCTTGGTGGCATCGCGCACGGAGAAGCCGATCAGCTGCCAGTGGTCGCCGGTCACGTGCAGCCCGTAGTCGCCCTTGGCATCATCGGAGGTCAACACCGCGCCGCGGCCGCCGCGCAGGGTGATCGGCTGCTTCGCGGTGCCGTCGGCGGCGGCGATAAACCGGTCGCCGCCGTCGCGCGTGTAGACCCCGTCGGCCAGGTCGATGATCGTGCCCGGCGTGGCCGACGCGAGCGCCGACCCGAGTGCGGCGACATCGCCCACATGGACGCTCTCGGCTCCGGCCGGGATGGCCGGCTCGGCCGCGGTTGCCGCCTTGCCCAGGGACCGGGTCGCCCCGGTCGGGTCACGGGTCATTGAGTGCGTCGGCGGCCTCGACGTCCGGCTCGATCCGGAGCCGTGCCGACCACTCGAGTCTGTCGGATCGCTCGAGTTGGCAGCGCACGCGGTCAGCACCAGGAGCCCGGCCACGCCGGCACCGAGCGCACGCGCAACTATCACTCGGCCTATTGTGCCGGGTGCTGGCGAGGCCGGTGGTCTCGCCACGTACGCGCTGCGCTTCGTCCGTCAGAGATGGAGTGAGACCCCGGCTCGCCGAGCCGCCTCGTCCGAGAGGAAACCTGATGGTCGACGTCCTGTCCCTCGTGACCGTTCCCGCCGCCCGCATGCCCCTGCCTCGACGGAGCCGCCGGAACGTACGCACCTGCTTCGCTGCGGCGGCGGCGACTGCCTGCCTGCTCGGCGGGACTGTCGCCGCGGCGGCGGCACCAGCCTTGGAAGCACCGGCTGCCAATCCCGACATCCTCGTCAACATGGACGGCGACCTCTACCTCGTCAGACCTGACGGCACCCGCAACCGCCGGCTGACCACCTCTGGAGATATCGGCGGAGCCTCCTTCTCGCCGGACCGCTCCCGGATTGTCTATTCCCAAGGGACCGGCCGGGTCCGGGATATCTACGTGATGAAGTCCGACGGAACCGGCGCGATCAACCTCACCGCCACGCCAGATGTCGAAGAGGGCAGCCCCGACTGGTCGCCGGACGGAACTCGGATCGTGTTCCATCGCTACTGGCAGGTCGATGACGACGTTGTCCACGCCATCGCGATCATGCCGGCCCGCAAGGGCGCCACCCACCGGGAAGTCACCCGCGACGACATAGACATTCGCGGGTGTCACCACCCGTCATACAGCTCTGCTGTGTGGTCACCGACCCGCACCGAGATCGCGATCGAAGCCTCGTGCAGCAACCCCGGTTGGGAGGCCGTCGTCGCCATCTTCCGACCGACCGGCACTTGGGTGAAAACGATCTCACTGGGCGACCGCTGGACCTCCGGCCTCACCTACGATCCGACCGGCGACCAGCTCGCGTCAGCCGACGGTCAGAGCCTATTCCGGATCAACCGGGCCACGGGACGGCTCACCTTCGTATTGCCCAACATGTGGAACCGACCCTATGTCTGGGGTCCTGTGTGGTCGCCCGATGGCCGCCGGATCGCCTATTCGGAGGACAGCAACAACGGCTTCCACCTGCGAAACATCAAGGTGGACGGCACGAACGCCCGAACCATCTTCGCGGGCGCATACGGGTCGGCCGCTTTTGCGCAGGATTGGTGAGTTCGGCCCGGCGATCCGTAGCCGAGCCGGTCGACGGCGACCACGCCGCGCAGGACGCCGTCGATCGCCCTGCGGGCGACCGTGCGCAGGTGCGGCTCGGGGGCGGCGTCGGCGATCTGGTCGAGCCACATCACGGCGACGGCTCACGGCGATGACGACGGGCCCGGCCGCGGCTCGTCCGTCAGGCTCTCTAGGCTGGGACACGCGGCTGGCCAAGCCGCCCGGCAGAGGAGAAAACTTCATGGTCAACACCCCTTCCCGTGTGCCTCGCGTGACCGTTCCGGTCGCTGGCACGCTCCCACCTCGACGCACCCGCCGGACCCTCGGTGCCTGTGTCGCTGCGGCCGCGGCGACTACCTGCCTCGCTGGCGGGGGCGTCGCCGCGACGGCGGCGCCAGCCAGCGACGCGAAGGCGCCGGCGGCCAACCCCGACGTCCTCGTCAACGTGGACCACGACCTTTACCTCGTCAGTCCGGACGGCAGCCACAAGCCCCGCCGCCTGACAACGTCCGGGGACGTCGGCGGGGCCTCCTTCTCGCCCGACCGCTCCCGGATTGTCTATTCCAAAGAGCGCGACCGGTTCACCAATCTCTATGTGATGAGGTCCGACGGGACCGGCGCGGTCAATCTCACCTCCGGATCAGTGGTCGCCGAGCGCGACCCCGATTGGTCGCCGGACGGCACTCAGATCGTGTTTTGGCGCGTTTCGTATCTCGCCTCCGATAATTTCAGCGCCATCGTGACCATGCCGGCTCACAAAGGCGCCGCCTATCGGGTAGTGGCACACAACGAGAGGGACATTCGCGGGTGTGACGCCCCGTTTTACGGCTCGCCGGTCTGGTCTCCGACCCGCGCCGAGATCGCGGTCGACGCCCTCTGCGGCAGCGAAGGCAGGGAGGTCATCGCCATCTTCCGACCGAACGGGACTCTGATAAAGACGATCCCGATCAGCGACTCCTGGACCTCCGGCCCCACGTACGATCCGACGGGCGACCAACTCGCCACAGCCTAGCTTATTTCCTCACAGGCCCTTAGTCGAGCCGGTCGGCGGCGACCACGCCGCGCAGGACACCGTCGATCGCCTTGCGGGCGACCGTGCGCAGCTGCGGCTCGGGGGCGGCGTCGGCGATCTGGTCGAGCAGGTCGACCACCTGCTTGCACCGGCGCACGAAGTCGCCCGCGGCCAGGTCATGCCCGCGTAGCACGACGTCCAAGCGCTGCCCGGACGCCCACCGGTGCACCGCCCAGGCCAGCCCGGAGTCCGGCGGCGCGGTGAGTGGCAGCCCCGCCTCCCGCTCGCGGTCCTCCAAGCCGCTCCAGATCCGGGTCATCTCGACGCCGGCCGCAGCCACGGCGGAGGTCGGCTGCCGGGGGTCGACCTCGGCCTCGTCGTGCCGCGGCTCGTGCACCAGGAGGGAGACCACGGCGGCCAGCTCGGCCGGCTCGAGGCGGCGCCATACCCCCTGGCGGAGGCACTCGGCGACGAGCAGGTCGCGGTCGGAATAGATCCGCCGCAGCCGCTGCCCGTCCTCGGTCAGCGCGTCGCCGCCGGGGGCGAGGTAGCCGATGTCCGCCAGCAGCGTGCAGATCCGCTCGAAGGTCCGCGCGACCGTGTTGGTGCGCCCCTCGACCTGGCGGCGCACCGCCGCGGACTCCTTCGTCAGGCGCCACCACCGATCCGACCAGCGGGCGTGCTGCTCCCGGTCGGGGCAGGCGTGGCACGGGTGGGCCCGCAACTGGCGGCGCAGCTCGGCGATCGCGGCGTCCTCCCCGCCCGCCACCTCCCGCGCAGACACGGCGGGCGCCGGCCGTCCCGGCGCCTTGATCCGCAGCGTCGTCGCCAGGTCGCGGCGCGCCTTGGGTGAGCGGGCGTTGAAGCCTCGCGGCACCGGCATCGAGCCGAGCGCCGTCACCGGTTCGGGGACGTCCTGCAGCGAGACCCGGTGGACGTGCTTGTCCTCGGTGAGCACGGTCGGCAGGCTGGGCTCGCCGCGATTGGTCCGCGCGGGCTCGATGACGACGGCCAGCCCCGAGCGGCGCCCCGACGGGATGCGGAAGATGTCGCCGAGCCGCAGCGTCTCCAGCGACACCGCCGCCTCGGCCCGCCGCGCCGCCGAGCGGGCCTTGGCGCCCTCCTTCTCGAGCACGCCGATCCGGTGGCGCAGCGCGGCATACTCCGCGAAGTCGCCGAGGTGGCAGGTCATCGCCTCGGCATAGCCCGCCAGCGCCTCCTCCTTCTCCTTGCCCGAGCGCACCAACCCGACGACCGACCGGTCGGCCTGGAACTGCGCAAACGAGGTCTGCAGGATCTCCACCGAGCGCGACCGCCCTACTTGGGCAACGAGATTGACCGCCATGTTGTATGACGGTCGGAAGCTCGAGCGCAGCGGGAAGGTCCGCGCCGACGCCAGCGAGGCAACGTGCACCGGGTCCAGCCCGCGCCGCCACAGCACGAGCGCGTGCCCCTCGATGTCGATGCCGCGCCGCCCCGCCCGCCCGGTCAGCTGGGTGTATTCCGCGGGCGAGAGGTCCACGTGCGACTCGCCGTTGAACTTGACCAGCTTCTCCAGCACCACGGTCCGCGCCGGCATGTTGATCCCGAGCGCAAGCGTCTCGGTCGCAAACACCGCGCGGATCTCCCCGCGGGTGAACAGTTCCTCGACGATCTCGCGGAAGGTCGGCAGCATCCCCGCGTGGTGCGCGGCGAACCCACGCGAGATCCCCTGGGCGAACTCCCAATAGCCGAGCACGCCCAAGTCCTCGTCGGCAATCCCCGCCGAGCGTTCCTCGACCAGCCGGCGATTGCGCTCGCCGAACTCCTCCGGGATCAGCCGTATGCCGCTGCTCAGCAGCTGCGCCACCGCCCCGTCACAGCCGACCCGGCTGAAGATGAAGGTGATCGCCGGGAGCAGGCCGGCCCGGTCGAGTTCGCGGACGATGTCGGTCCGGCTGGCGTGGCCGCCGGATGTGGCCCCGCCCACGGTCGCCGACGGGCGGCGGCGCCGGTCGGGGTCGCCGCCGCGGGAGCGGGCCCCGCGGCGGGCGGCGTCCGCGGCATACGAACGCTCCTGGGCCTGGCGGATCGCGTCGGTGAGATAGGGGCTGAGCCGCGGGATGTTACCGTCCAGGCGCGGGCCGGCGGTGGAGTCGGCGAACAGGTCGAACATCCGCTGGCCAACCTGCATGTGCTGCCACAGCGGCACCGGCCGGTGCTCGGAGACGATCACCTCGTGGTTGCCGCGCACCTGCTCCAGCCAGTCGCCGAACTCCTCGGCGTTGCTCACCGTCGCCGACAGCGAGATCAGCTGCACCGATGGCGGCAGGTGGATGATGACCTCTTCCCACACGGCGCCGCGGAAGCGGTCGGCGAGATAGTGCACCTCGTCCATGACGACGAAGGCGAGCCCGGCGAGGGTGGCCGACCCGGCATACATCATGTTGCGGAGCACTTCGGTGGTCATGACGACAACCGGGGCCTCGCCGTTGATCGAGCTGTCGCCGGTGAGCAGGCCGACGTGCTCGGGGCCGTGGCGGCGGGCGAGATCGGCATACTTCTGATTGGACAGGGCCTTGATCGGGGTCGTATAGAACGCCTTCTGGCCGCGGGCGAGCGCCAACTGCACGGCAAACTCGCCCACGACGGTCTTGCCCGCCCCGGTCGGCGCGGCGACGAGGACGCCGCGGCCGGCCTCGACCGCCAGGCAGGCCTGCTCCTGGAAGGGGTCGAGCGGGAAGTCCAGGCCCGCGGCGAAGCGCGCGAACTCGCTCCCGGGCGTTGTCATGGCGCCACGACCAGTCATGGCGCCACCACCGTCAGCGCCCCCGGGACGACCTCGCACGCGACGGGGAGGTCGGTGAACGGCTCCCCGTCGGCAAAGACCGGCACGCCCCGCGCCTCCAGCCGCACCCGGGTGCCGCGCAGCACCGACACGGCCGGGTGCTCGATGTGCGCGCCGGTGAACACCCGCGGGAAAACCCGGAGGAATTCCGCGCGCGAGATCCGGTGGACGATCACGACATCGAGGAGCCCGTCGTCGATCCGCGCGTCCGGGGCGACCTGCATACCGCCACCGTAGGACGCCGCGTTGGCGATCACGACGAGCATCGCCTCGGTCTCGACCCGCTCGGCGTCGACCTCGATGGCATAGGGGATGGGCCGGAAGACCGGCAGCTCCCGCAGGATCGCCAGGTTGTAGCGCATCTGCCCGCGCGGCCAGGACCACCGGTTGGCGCGCGCGTTGACGATCGCGTCGAACCCGGCATACAGGCTCCCGGCGAACCAGGGCCGCTCGTCGGCCGGGGTGTCGCCGCACAGCCGCCCCGCGTCGACGGTGCGGGTGCCCAGCGCCTCAATGGCGGCGACTGCCTGCAGCAGGTTGGCGGGCAGGTAGCCGAGCGCCGCAGCGATGTCGTTGCCGGTGCCGGCGGGGACGACGGCGAAGGGCACGGCCGTCCCGGCGCACGCGTTGACGCCGAGGTGGGCCATCCCGTCGCCGCCGACGACGACGAGCGCGTCGAGGTGGCCGTCGTGGACGGCGGCGCGGGCGCGGGAGAGGGTGTCGACTGCGTCGGTGCCGCTGAGGTCGTGGATCTCGTGGCCACGGCCGGCCAGCATGGCGAGCAGGTCGGGTGCTAACTGCGCGCAGCGTCCGCGGCCCGCGATCGGGTTGACGGCCACGCCGAGGCGATGGCTCACCGGGGTGGCCTCATGATGGGGCACGCTACCTTGACTACAACGTGGAGGCCTCGTCGTCGGCGACACCGATCCAGTCGGGCTCGGCGGCCTTGCGGCGGCGGTCGATCCACAGCCCGATCCCGGCGGCGATGAAATAGAGCAGGATCAGGGGGGCGGCCATGAAGAACATCGTCACCGGGTCGGGGGTGGGGGTCACGATCGCCGAGACGATGAAGATCGTCACCAGCGCCGGCCGCCACTGCCGCAGCAGGGCCCGACCGGGGATCACGCCGACGGCGATCAGCCCGACGAGGAAGACCGGGGTGATCCAGGTGATGCCAAAGATGAGGATGAACCGGGTGACCGTGCGGAAATACAGGGCCGCCTCGGTGAGGTTGGCCGCTCCTTCGGGGGTGAAGCCATAGAGGATCTCCCAGGCGCGCGGCATGATCCAGTAGCCGAAGGCGCAGCCGAGCAGGAACAGCGGGATGGTCGCTCCGATGAACGCGAGCGAGATCCGCTTTTCCTTCTTGGTCAGGGCCGGGAGGATGTAGGCCCACGCCTGATACAGGATGACCGGGCTGGACACGATGATGCCGACCCAGATCGAGAGGTTGACCCGCTGGCTGAAGGCCGCGGTCGCGCCGGCGTAGTTGAGGTTGACCAGGACGCCCTGGATGCCGCGCTCCTCGGCGACCGCCCGGATGGGGGCGGTCAGCTGCTCATAGACCCACTCGTAGAAGATCCAGCCGACGACCGAGCCGAGGAGCAAGGCGATGGCGGATTTGACCAAGCGGCTGCGGAACTCGAGCAGGTGATCGACGAGGGACATCCGGCCCTCGGGGTTGTCCTTGCGCTTGACCTTCTTGCGTTTGGGCATGACCGCGTCGGCGGCG
This sequence comes from Nostocoides sp., assembly GCF_037045025.1. Lineage (GTDB taxonomy): Bacteria > Actinomycetota > Actinomycetes > Actinomycetales > Dermatophilaceae > Nostocoides_A. Next base: position 451,509 of record NZ_JBAOHM010000007.1, read on the forward strand.
GCCACGGGTTAGGCGATCGGGCCGGACTGGTTGTCCGTCCGGGAGGAATTGTCCTCGCGCACGGCGTTGCCGTCGGCCTCGCGCAGCTGGGAGGGCGTCGGCTGGGCCGGCGGGTTCGGCGAGGTGGGCGGTGGGGCGGCGGCCTGTTTGCGGGCCTCGTCCTCGGCCTTCATCTCGCTGACCTCGGACTTGAACACGCGGGCGGACCGGCCGAGGGAGCGGGCGGCGTCGGGGAGTCGCTTGAAGCCAAAGAGGAGGATCACCACGAGGGCGATGAGGATGATCTCGCCGGGGCCGAGACTGGAAAACATTGGAGGCCTTTCAGCGGTTGGGTCGAGGAGAGTCTAACGCCGGGCCCGGGATGGCCGGTTCTCCAGCAGCCGTGCCCCGCGCATGTGCCGAAACGCCTCGCCCGCCGCCAGGCGTTCCCGTCAGGCGTCGCCGGGGCCGGTTGCACAGCGAATTCATGGTTTGGCGGGTTCGTCGCGGTCGTCGTTCGTGGGGTGTTCGGCGGCGGGTTGGGCCGGGTTCCCGGGGGCGTCGACCACGTCATGCTCGTATGCCGCCAGCGCCTCTCCCGCTGCCGCCGCCACCTGCTCGCCCAGCCCCGCCGGGCTGACCACCCGCACGCCGCCGCCGGCGCGCAGCGCCAGTCGCACCACCCAGCTGGTGTCGCTGGCCCGCAGCGTGATCCGGACCGGTCGCTTCTGAGGGATCGGTCCGCCGCCTTGGATGGATTCGGCGACGGAAACGTCGCCGGTTTCTCCGCCCTCGCCGGATGTGTTGTCGTCATAGTCGTCGGCGCCGGGCTCGTTGCTCTGTACGGATTCGACCGGGTAGTACTCGGCGACCCACTCCCAGGCCGGGTCGAGGTCGAGGGTGACGACCTCATCGTCCGCGGTGGGCACGAAGACGCCCGCGCGCAGGTCGCGCTGGCGCGCGTGTGCCGGCGGGGTGCCGTCGGCGTCGAGGATCTGGGCGTCCTCGACGCGGTCGAGCCGGAAGAGCCGGGTGTCCTCGGCGCGATGGCACCAGCCCTCGAGATACCAGCGGCCGTCGAGATTGAGCACGCGCATCGGGTCGACGTCACGCTCGGTGACCTCGTCGCGGGCGGGCACGACATAACGCAGCCGCAACCGGCGATGACGGCGCAGCGCGTCGGTCACGAGGGCGCGGGTTTCCTCGGCCGAGTCGTCGCTGAGCCGGGCGTCGATCTTGACGGCGTCGATCTTGACAGCATCGATCGTGATGGCGTCGACCCCGAGCGGGCCGGCGGCATCGGGCCCGGCGGCCCCGATCGCGTCCTCGAGCTTGACCAGGGTGCGCTCGACGACGTCGAAGTCGGTGACGCCCTCGGCATACGCGAGCGCCCGCAGGCCGACGACGAGGGTCAGCGCCTCGGCCCGGGTCAGCCGCAGCGGGCGGGCGATCGTCTCGGCGTTGGCGATGAAGATCCGCCCGCCCTCGGTGGAGACGTCGATGAGTTCGTCGGTGAGCGAGCCGTAGCCGCACATGAACAACAGCTCGAGGTCGTCGTGCAGTTGCTCGACGCCGATCCCCAAGTCGCGGGCGGCCTGCTCGATGTCGACGCCCTGCCGGTTGACCAGCCACGGGACCATGGTCAGCAGCCGGGAGACGCGGGCGCTGGCCGCCTCCGGCGTCACGGCGACCCCCCGGCGTGGGCGCGTGCCGCCGCGGCGAGCACCGCGCGGGTGGCGCCGACCATCTCGGGCGGGTCCAGCGCGCGCACCGAGGCCCCATAGGAGGCGAGTTCCTCGGCGAACCGGTCGAGAGCGGCATACGGAATCAGCAGGGTTGACCAGCCGTTCGCGGCGGTCTCGACGGCACTGGCCCGGCGGCGCAGCTCTCCCCCGCGCCCGTCGCGGACGGCGATCCGGGCGCTGCCGGCGGGCTCGGCAGGCAGGTCGGCGGCGAGCATCCGGCGCGGATCGTGCTCCGGCGGCGGGGTGTAGGCGCCGGCGCGCCCGGTGCGGCGCACCGGCCCGGTGATGCGGGAGAGGCGGAAGATGCGCGGCTGCTCGCGGTCGCTGTCGTATGCCGTGAGGTACCACCGGCCGCTGCGCGAGGTGAGCCCCCACGGCTGGACGTGCCGGGTCGTGGCGTTCGACGCTCCCGGTCGGCGATAGTCGAAGCTGACCGGGGCGCGGGCGAGCAGCGCGTCGACGAGCGGGGCGAACGCCGGCTCGCTGGTCGCCAGCCGCGGCTCGATGCCGGTGAGGCTGTCGGGGTCGGGTTCGAGCCCGCTGGCCCGCAGCTTGCGCAGCGCCTGGGCGGCTGGCCCGGCGAAGGTCGCGCGTGACCAGGTGCGCGCGGCCAGGCCGAGCACGGCGAGTTCGTCGGGCGCGAACGCAATGTCCGGCAGCGCATAGTCGCGCTGGTTGATCCGGTAGGCCGGTTCGTCCTCCCACACCGTCGACAACTCCTCGGTGACCAGCGGGATGCCCAACTCGCGCAGATCCTCCTTGTCCCGCTCGAACATCCGGTCGAAGGCTTCGTCGCTGGGCGCCATCCGGTATTGCTCGACGACCTCGCGGATGCGCGCCTTGGTCATCGGACGCCGGGTATAGAGCAGCGTCATGACCAGGTTCATCAGCCGCTCGGTCTTGGCGGCCGGGGAGTTGGGGGCAGGCATCGCCGCCGACGCTACCCCACCTGTGGTGGCGCTGCGTTTAGGCTGCCGGCGTGCATTGGCGAGCCGGCAAGGTCACCGCCCGACTCGGCGGTTGGGGAGACGCGGTCGAGTATGCCGTCGCCCCCGACCCGGGCTCTGGCCTGCCCGATCCGGTGCGGGCGCTGGGCTACGTCTCGCTGGTCGGTGAGTTGGCGGTGGGTGACCGGGTGCTGCTCAATGCCTCGGCGTTGCTGCGCGGCCTCGGGACCGGAGGATATGCGTTCGTCGTCGTGGCCCCGGGCCGGCTGCCGGCCGACCCCCCACCGGGCCCGGGGCACATCGTCAAGGCTCGGTATACCCCGATGCAGCAGCTGTTGCTGGCGATCGATGAGCAGGAGAGCCCGGCGCACGCGGCGATGACCTCCGGCGTTCCTGCCGCCGGTGACTTGGGGGGTATGCCGGTGCTTGTCGCCGACCTGCACTCGGCGCTCGCGCCGATTCTGTGCGGGGTGCGCGACGTGGCGCCGCACGCGCGGGTGGTCTATGTGATGACCGACGGCGGCGCGTTGCCGCTGGCGTTTTCGCAATCGGTGGCCGGGCTCGGTGCATCCGGGTGGCTCGCCGCGACGATCACCGTCGGGCAGGCGTTCGGCGGCGATCATGAGGCGGTGTCGCTGCACTCGGCGTTGCTGGCCGCCCGGCATGTGCTGCGCGCCGACCTGGCCGTGGTGATCCAGGGGCCGGGCAATGTCGGGACCGGCACGCCCTATGGGTTCACCGGGATCGCCGCCGGTGAGGCGCTCAACGCGGTCGACGTCCTCGGCGGCCACGGTCTCGGCGCGCTGCGGGTTTCGACCGCGGACCCGCGCGAGCGGCACCGGGGGATTTCGCATCACTGCCGAACGGCATACGGGAGAATCGTTTTGGGGGCGGCGACGCTGGTTGTGCCGCAGCTGCCGGGGGCGTTTGGGGCGCAGATCGCGGCCGAGGCGCGCGCGCTGGCCGCCTCGGCGCGCGGCCGGCTGACCCTGGCTGAGGAGCCGGTGACCGGGCTGGAGGAGGCGTTGGCTGACTGCCCCGTCCCGCTGGCGAGCATGGGCCGCGGCCTGGCCGCCGACTCGCCCTATTTCCTCGCCAACGCCGCCGCCGGCCGCCACGCCGCCCGCCTCGCTCTCCGGCGCCCGTGAGACACCACCACCACCACCACCCAATCCGCTGAGGTCTGCGTTTCTCGCTGAGGTCGTACTACCGGTAGTACGACCTCAGCGAGAAACGCAGACCTCGGCGCACTTCCCGGGCCGGAGATTCGGCAATCAGGCGTGCAGCAGCGCGACCGGGCACGTCGCCGACTCCAGGACCTTGCGGGTGACCGAACCGAGCAGGGTGCCGGCCAGGCCGCCGCGGCCGCGGCTGCCGAGGACCAGCAATTCGGCAGCGGCGGCGGCCTCGACCAGCGTGGCGGCGGCCGGGCCGCGCCGGATGTCCACCCGGACCTCCACGTCCTGGTATGCCGCTCGCCGCGGCTCGAGCATCTTGTCCACCAGGCGCTGATAGCGCGCCTCGACCTCCTGGTAGGCCTCCGAGCCAGGGGTTGTGGCCACAACGCCGTCGACGACCTCCAGATACCAGGTCGACATCACCGTCAGTGAGGTGCCGCGCCGCCGGGCGGCATCGAGCGCGTAGTCGAGCGCGGCGGCGCTGTGCTTGCTGCCGTCGACGCCGACGATGATCCCGGAGGCGTAATCGGCATGCGGCATGACGACGACCACCGGGCAGTGGGCATGGGCGACGATCGACAACGCGCTCGTGCCGGCATACGAGCGCTCGCGGCCGGTGCTGCGGGCCGAGCCGACGACGATGCAGGCCGCGTCGGTTGCCGCGGCGAGCAGTTCGCGGGTCGGGGAGCCGCCGACCAGGGCGGCGCTGACGGGGATTCCGGTGCGGCGCGCGAAGTCGACGGCCTTGTCGAGTTGGGTGTCGAGGCGCTCGCCGAGTTCGGCGAGCCACGACATCGGGATCGGCGCCTCGGGGTTGAGCGTCGAGGTCTCCACCTCCGCCACCCGCACGAGGTGGACGCCGGTGCCGAGGCGCTGCGCCTCGGCAGTGGCGTAGCCGATCACCAGCGCATCCCGGTCGGAACCTTGGACACCGACGATCACCGACCCGGGGGGAGCCTGCTCGTCGTGGCGCGGGGTCTGGTTATTCTCGGCTGCGCTGCTCATCGGATCAGGCTAGGGGATGCCCGTATGGGTGCCCAGCCGCCGGTCGAGGCTGCGGCCGCGCCAGCATACGGACGCGGGTGCGTGCCCGAAGGTCACGCACCCGAATCTGCCGCGCTGGATCTGGACGTGGCGGTGCTCAGGTCGCCGGCTCCAGGTTGAAGATGGTGGTGTTCCCGGAGAAGCCGATCGTCACGGCATCAAGGAAGAAGCGACCGTTCTGCTGGTTGGCTCCGGCCGCGCCGACCTGGAAGTCGACAGCTCCGCCCGCTGCGCCGCCGGGGCCGTTGTTGACCAGTTTGGCGTTCGGGTGGGCGGCGAGGTACTGCGTGAGCGTGACGTCGTTCTGCGGGCCGTCGTCACCGTTGATGCCCCAGATGCCCGTGAACGCGTTCCACGTCTGCCAGGTGCGCTGCAGCACCGTCCCGTTGTTGGCCGGGATGTAGTAGAGCTGCTCGTCCATGACGTTGTCGCCGGTGTAGTCGATGTTGAGGCGCAAGTAGACCGGCTGTTGCGGGTTGGCGCCGTCGACACTGCGCTGCCAGGTGCTGTACTTCAGCGCCGTCACGCTGGCGAGACGCTTGCCGTCATAACGGGCGGTGCGGAACTGCTCGACGCGGTTGGAGTTGTCGCCGATCGCGTAGCGGAGGCTGCCGATGCCGAGCGCGGGGCGCCCGGGCCCCTTGACCAGGGATTGGGTGCTCTTCAGGTCGGCGTTGGTGGCGGCATCGAAGGCCACGCTGGTCCAGCCGCGCCGGTTGCCGGGCGAGACCCGGACGGTCGTGGTCGCCGCTGCGGACACACCGGATGCCGGCGTGGCCGCTGGGTAGGCGGCCGGGGCGGCCAGCGGGATCGTCCCGAGGGAGACGGTGATCACCGCGAGCTTGCGAACATACTTCATGAGGGGAGCCCTCCCAAACTGAGACCATGGTTGGGTAACCATGGGACCGGCCAACCGTCGGCCGATCCGTGGTCAACGTATTGACTTTCGTGGCTCAAGTGGGCCCTAACGGGCCAGCGGATTTCCATAACCGGGTTATCCGAGGGGGGCTGCTGGCCGGTTAGCGCACGTCGAAGAGGTCGACGACGAAGATCAGGGTCTCGCCCGGCTTGATCAGCGCGCCAGCGCCACGGTCGCCATAGCCCAGGTGCGGGGGGATGGTCAGCTTGCGGCGGCCGCCGACCTTCATGCCCGCGATCCCCTGGTCCCAGCCGGCGATGACCTGCCCCACGCCGAGCCGGAAGTCCAGCGGCGCCCCCCGGTTCCACGAGGCGTCGAACTCCTCACCGCTCGAGTGCGCCACCCCGACGTAGTGGGCGCGCACCGTGTCGCCCGCCTTGGCTTCGGGTCCGTCGCCCTCGCTGATGTCGTCGATCAGCAGTTCGGTGGGCGGCTCACCGTCGGGGAAGTCGATCTCGGGACGCTCGGTGGTCGGGTCGAATGGCATGGCTGTCCTCTCGTGGGTTGTCCGGGAGCCTGCGGAGGGGCAAGGGTCAGTAGGCGGCGAGGATATCGACGACGAAGACGATCGTGTCGGTGCCCTTGATTTCACCGCTGCCGGCCTCGCCGTAGCCCTCCTTGGGCGGGATGACAAGCAGCAGCCGGGAGCCGACCGGCTGGCCCTTGAGTCCCTTGTCCCAGCCGGCAATGACCTGCCCGGCGCCGACCTGGAACGGGAACGGTGAGTTGCGGTTGAAGCTGGAGTCGAAAACCTTGCCGTCGCGCCACAGGGCGCCGGTGTAGGTGACCAGCGCGGTCTGACCGGACTCGACCTTGGCGCCCTTGCCGGTGATCAGCGGTTCGACGACGAGTTCCTTGGGCGGATCCGACTTCGGCATCGTGATCGTCGCCGGCTTGCCGTCGTTGAAGATGGCCTGCGGCAGCGTGCTGTCGACCTTCTGCGCAGTGCCCTCCGCCGTGGCCAGCGGGGTGATCTTCTTGATCACGTCATAGACCAGAACCAGGGTGTCGGTGCCCTGCACCCCGAGTTGTGTGCTGCCTTCGGAGCCGAACGCATCCGCCGGCGGGATGGCCGAGACCATCCGGGCGCCCTGTTTGGCGCCGATCAGGGACTTGCGCAGCCCGGCGAGCAGCTGTTCATCCGACAGGGGGAACACGGTCTCCTTCTTCTCATACGTCGAGTCCATCGTCTCGCCGGTGCGGCCGTTGACCAGCACGTAGTCGATGACCGCGACATCCTTGTCGGTCGCGGCGTCACCGGTGCCCTCCTTGAGGACCTTGGATGCGAACGTCGCGGTTGTGAACGGCTTCTTGGCCAGTTCCACCTTCGGGGCGGCCTTGTCGCTGCCGCCGGCGACCTTCACCCCGTCCAGGGCCGCCGAGTTCTGGCCGGCCGACGCGGCGGACGGGCTCGAGGACGACCCCGTGCTGGACTCTTCGCCACAACCGGCGATGGTCACAGCCAGCGCGGCGGCCAGCGCAGGGGCAGCAAAACGGAAGCGAGGAGACAACGGGAAACCTTCGGGTCGGGGACGACGATCAGCTTCGTCAACGATAACCCGGGCGCCTGAGTGCCGGCTGAGCGTCCACGCCGCGCTCACGGCTGCGGGACCTCACGGCAGCAGGGCACTCACGGCTGCGGAATGCGGGCGCTGCGGATCCCATCGATCAGCTTGGTGACCCGCGGGTCGGAGGCGGCAAACGGGTCCTTGCACAACACCGTGCGCTGGGCCTGGTCGTTCAGCTTCAGGTGCACCCAGTCGACCGTGTAGTCGCGCCGGTGCTCCTTGGCCGCCGCGATGAAGTCACCGCGCAGTTTGGCCCGCGTCGTCTGCGGCGGCAGCTCCTTGGCGGTCTCGATCTCCGCGTCGGTGACCACCCGCTCGGCCAGGCCCTTGCGCTCGAGGATCGCAAACAGGCCGCGTCGCGGCGAGATGTCGTGGTAGGCGAGGTCGAGCTGGGCGATGCGCGGGTGGTCGAGCGGCGAGGCCGTGCCGATCGGCATACGCAAACAGCAGTTTGTGTTTGATCGCCCAGTCGATCTCGCGGTCGATCAGCGACGGATCGTCGGCCTCGACCGCGACAAGAGTGCGCTCCCACAGGTCGAGGACCTGCTTGGTCAGCGGATCATCAATCCCGCGCGAGTCGGCGAAATCCTTTGCCCGCTGCAGGTATTCGCTCTGCACATCGAGCCCGGACAGTTCCTTGCCGGAGGCGAGCTTGACCCGTTTGCGGCCGGACAGGTCGTGGCTGACGTCGCGGATCGCCCGAATCGCGTTATCGAGGGTGAGGTCGCGCATCGTGACGCCCTCCTCGATCATCCGCAGCACCAGGTCGCAGGAGCCCACCTTGAGCAGGTTGGTCGTCTCGCTCATATTGGAGTCGCCGACGATGACGTGCAGCCGGCGATAACGCTCGGCGTCGGCGTGTGGCTCGTCGCGGGTGTTGATGATCGGCCGGCTGCGAGTCGTCGCCGAGGAGACGCCCTCCCAGATGTGGTCGGCCCGCTGACTGAGGCTGTATGCCGCTCCCTTGGACGTCGCGACCACCTTGCCCGCCCCGCAGATCAGCTGGCGGGTCACCAGGAACGGGATGAGCACCTCGGAGAAGCTCTGGAACTCTCCCCCGCGCCCGATCAGGTAGTTCTCGTGGCAGCCGTAGGAGTTGCCGGCCGAATCGGTGTTGTTCTTGAACACATAGATCTCGCCGGTGACCGCGTCCTCAGCGAGCCGCTCCTGGGCGTCGGTGACCAGGCCGTCGAGGATCCGCTCGCCCGCCTTGTCGTGGGCGATCAGGGTGCGGATGTCATCGCACTCGGCGGTCGCGTATTCCGGGTGCGAGCCGACATCGAGATACAGCCGGGAACCGTTGGCCAGGAAGACATTTGAGCTGCGCCCCCAGGAGACGACCTTGCGGAAGAGATAGCGGGCCACCTCGTCGGGCGTGAGCGTGCGCTGGCCGCCCGAGGTGCAGGTGATCCCGAACTCCGTCTCGATGCCATAGATGCGCCGCTCCATCGCGCTCCTTCCTGGCGTGCTGCGGCCCTAGTCGCCGTCGGCCTCGCCGGACGCACCGTCCGGTTGCCGCTGGGTCTGCGGATTGGTCGACGTATGCCGCGGGCTCGCCCCCGCGACATCGGCATGCTCCTCGCCGGTCAACACGTCGCGCTGGCCGGGGTGGGCCTCGTCGGGCGGCGCGGCCTGGGTCGGGTCGGCGGGGCTGAGCAGGCTGGCGAGCAGGTCGCCGGTGATCCGGCGGAACTTGCGGCGCGGGCGGGTCCGGTCCAGGACGGCGACCTCGAGGAGCCGGCTTCCAGGGTCCGGGCCTCGCCCCCGGCCGGGTCGGCGGCGAGTAGCGCGACGGCCAGGCCGAGTGCCTCGCCGAGCGGCATACCGGAGTGCCAACGCTCCTTCAGCCCGGCCTCGATCGGCTCGGCGGCCCCGCCCATCGCGGCGAACCCGCCGACGTCGGTGACCGAGCCGTCGTAGGTCAGCCGGTAGATCTGGTCCTCGGCCTCGCCCGCGCCGACCTCGGCGACGATGATCTCGACCTCGTAGGGCTTGGATTCCTGGGTGAAGATCGACGCCGAGCGTCTGGGCGTAGGCGTTGGCCAGGCCGCGGGCGGTGACGTCGGAGCGGTCGTAGGAGTAGCCGCGCAGATCGGCATACCGGATCCCGGCGACCCGCAGGTTCTCGAACTCGTTGTATTTGCCGACCGCGGCGAAGCCGATCCGGTCATAGATCTCGGAGATCTTGTGCAGCGCCTTGGACGGGTTCTCGGCGACGAATGCGACCCCGAGGTCATAACCGAGGACGACGACCGAACGGCCGCGGGCGATGCCCTTGCGCGCGAAGTCGGCCCGGTCCTTCATCAACTGCTCGGGCGAAACGTAGAACGGCATCTGGGTCATCGGGCACCTCCCGGGTTGCCGGTCCGGGCGGCGAGCACCTGCTCGACGCTGGCCATCACGGTGGCGTCGTCGACGAACTGCACGCCCTCGGCGTCCACGACGGCCACGGTCGGCCAGATTCGCCGCTGCACATCGGGCCCGCCGGTCGCCGAGTCGTCGTCGGCGGCGTCATAGAGGGCCTCGACGGCCACGTTAAGCGCACCGGCGCGGTCGAGGCCGGGTCGCCATAGCTTCTTCAGCGAGCCGCGGGCAAAGAGCGAGCCGGAGCCGATGCTGTGGTGGTCGTGCTCCTCGTAGCAGCCGCCGGTCACGTCGTAGGAGAACATCCGCCCGGACGCGGTGTCGAGGTCATAGCCGCCGAACAGGGGAACGACCGACAGCCCCTGCATGGCCATTCCAAGGTTGCCGCGGATCATCGTGGCGAGGCGATTTGCCTTGCCCTCCAAGGACATCAGCGCGCCCTCGATCTTTTCATAATGCTCCAGCTCGACCTGGAAGAGCTTGACCAGCTCGATCGCCAGGCCCGCGGTGCCGGCGATCCCGACGACGCTGAACTCGTCGGCGGCGAAGACCTTCTCCATGTCGCGGTTGGCGATGATATTGCCCATCGTGGCCCGACGGTCGCCGGCCATGACCAGCCCGTCGGCAAAGGCGAGGGTGACGATCGTCGTGCCGTGGGGCGCATCGACCGGGCGCGGCGGCAACGCGCGCCGAGCCGGGATCAGCTCGGGCGCGTGCGCGGTGAGGAACTCGGTGAACGAGGCGGTTCCCGGCGCGCGGAAGGGCGCGGGGAGCCGGCCGGTCTCGGCAGCGGTCACTGCCCGCCCTTCTGGACGAAGCTGCGGACGAACTCCTCGGCGTTGGACTCCAGCACCCCGTCGATCTCGTCGAGGACGCTGTCGACGTCGGCGTCGATCGACTCCTTGCGGGCACTCACCTGCCCGGCATCGCCCTCGGGGCCCTCGTCGCCGTCACCACCGCGCCCACGCGGGCGCACCTGCTCCTGACCGGCCATGGCTCGCATCCTTCCGTATGCCGCGTTTGTCCCGAGCCTATGCCACGTGCCGGACAGCGTGGCTCTGTGGCGCCGCCGGTTGAGGGCGCCACAGCCGGCGCTAGGTGGGATGGACACCGTGCCGGGCAGCCTTCTCCGGCCGGCGCTTGCCCCTCAGGGCAACCAGCGCCTCACCCAGTACCCGGCGGGTGGCGGCCGGGTCGATGATCCGATCGACCAGCCCCAGCTCGGCGGCCAGAGGGGGTGCAGCACCCCGTCCTCATATTGGGCGATCAGCTCCGTCCGGCGGGCGACCGGGTCGGCCGCGGCGGTGATCTCTCGCCGATAGATCACATCGACGGCCCCGGCGGCTCCCATGACCGCGATCCGGTGAGTCGGCCAGGCCAGGGACAGATCGGCACCGACCGACGGCGAGTCCATCACGATGTAGGCGCCGCCGTAGGCCTTGCGCAGGATCAACTGAATCCGGGGAACGCTCGCGCGGCAGTAAGCGAAGATCAGCTTCGCCCCGTGCCGGATGATCCCGCCGTGTTCCTGTTCGACCCCGGGCAGGAACCCGGGGACGTCCACGAGGGAGACGATCGGCAGATGGAAGGCATCGCAAAAGCCGACGAACCGGGCCGCCTTGGACGAGGCGTCGATGTCGATGGCGCCGGCGAGCACCAGCGGCTGGTTGGCAACCAGGCCCACGGTGATGCCACGGATGCGCGCAAGGGCACACACGACATTGCGGGCAAAGCCCTCGTGCACCTCCAAATACTCCCCGTCGTCGACGATGTGGGCGATCACCTCGCGCACGTCGTAGGCGCGATGGTCCTCGACCGGAACCAGATCCAAAAGGGCTTCGTTGCCGCGGTCCGGGGGGTCGTCGCAGTCGTAGTCCGGCGGCAGTTCGTGGCTCGACGAAGGCAACAGCTGGAGCAGCCAGCGGACTTCTTCCAAGCACGATTGTTCGTCGTCGTAGACGAAATTCGCCACGCCGCTGCGCGACCCGTGCACGTCGGCGCCGCCGAGCTCCTCCAGTCCAGGGCGCTCCCCGGTCACCGCGGCGACGACGTCAGGCCCGGTGATGACCATTTGGGAGACCCCGCGCACCATGAAGACCAGGTCGGTCAGTGCCGGGGCGTATGCCGATCCACCGGCGCAGGCACCGAGGATGACGCTGATCTGCGGAACGACGCCGGACGCCGCCACATGCCGTTGGAAGATGCCGCCGAAGCCGGCCAGCGCGAGACCACCCTCTTGAACGCGCGCTCCCGCTCCGTCGTGGATCGCGACGATCGGGGCGTCGGCGGCGACCGCCATATCCATGCAGTGATGGATCTTGTCCGCCTGGGCCTCGCCGAGGGACCCACCGAAGACGCGTGCGTCCAGCGCATAGCAAAAGACGGTGCGCCCGTGAATCTGCCCCCAGCCGGTGACGACGCCGTCGCTGTATGGGCGGTCACCGTCCATTCCCAAGCCGCTAGCCCGGCGCCGGCGCAGCCCGCCCGTCTCCTGGAAGGTGTCCGGGTCGAAGAGCAGCTCGATCCGCTGCCGGACGGTGAGCTTGCCCTTGTCCTTGTGACCTTCCCTGGCGTGCGGGTGCACCTGGTCTTCGGCCAGCCGGTCGAGGACCCCGACCATGCGCGCGCGCTGGCGCATGTCGCCGTGGGTGAGGGTGCGCTGGACCAGGCTGGCCGGCGACGACACGGCTGCCGGCGGCGGGTCGGGCAGAGATCGGATTGGCTCGGTCATGACCAGCCCTCTCGCATCGTGGCGGGCTCCAGTGGGCCCTCGCTGACCCCGATCCGCTCGTGCAGCCACTTGGCGGGCTTGGGAGCCCACCACGTCGCCCGCCCGGCGAGGACCAGGAGCGAGGGCACGAGCAGGACCCGTACCACGGTGGCGTCGACCATGACCCCCAGAGCCGTCCCCAGCCCGAGTTGCTTGATGAACGTGATCTCGCTGGTGACCAATGCCCCCAAGGCGACGCAGAACAGCAGGGCCGCCGCGGTGACGATGCGCCCGGTGAAGGCAACCCCGAGGACCACCGCCTCCCGGTCCGCGAGTCCGCTCTCGCGGAACTCGCGGATCCGCGCGAGCAGGAAGACGCCGTAGTCCGTCGACAATCCGAAGACCAGGGCGAATAGCAGGACCGGCATCGTCACGTCCAGGGCATGCTGCGGGGTGAAGCCGAGCAGCCCGCTCAGGTGACCGGTTTGGAAGATGACGACCAGGACGCCGTATGTCGCCGCGAGCGTCAGCGTGTTGAGCACGACCGACAGCACGGGCAACAGCACCGAGCCGGTGAGCAGCCAAAGCACGACCATGGTGGCGAGGACGACGAGGAGGGTGGCCTCGGGCAACCGATCCTCGATGCTCGCGCGCAAGTCGACGAAGTTGGCGCTCTCGCCGCCGACCTCGACCGGGAGCTCGGCGGTGGAGTACGAGCGGATCGTCCGGACCAGGTCCAGGCTGCGCTCGTCGGTACCGCCGTGCCGCGGATCGACCAGCAGCACAGAGGTGTCGGCATTCAGCGGCAGGACCGGCGAGACCTGGGCGGCATCGTCCAGGCCCGCCAGCCGGTCCGCGAGCTTCTCGACGGCCGGTGACTGCGCGGGGCCCTGGGCAACGACCACGACGTCTTCGCGGGGGTTTGCCGGGAAGTCGAGCGCCAAGGCATCATCGACCTGGCGAGCCGAAAGGTGCGACGGCACGTCCTTGGCGCTGACGGTGGTGAAGTCGACGCCGGCGATCGGCGCAGCCATGACGAGCAGCGCGATCGTGCCGACCAGGGCGGGCAGGACGGGTCGGCGCACGACGGCCCGGGCGACGCGTTGCCACGGCCCGGCTGCATCGGGGCCGTCGAGATCTTGACGCCAGCGGCGTGGCGACCAGGCGTTGACCCGTGAGCCGAGCACGGCCAGCAGGGCGGGCAGAATCACCAGGGCCGCAACGGCTCCCGACGCGGCGACGAGGACACCGCCGACGGCCATCGAGTCGAGGAAGCGTTGGTCGAAGACGAACAGGCACGCCATGGCCGCGCCCACGGTCACGGCGCTGAGCAGGACGGTGCGGCCGGCGGTGTTCAGCGTGGTCCGCAACGCGGCGGCCGGGTCGTGCCCCTGGGAGAGCTCGGAGCGGAACCGCGAGACGATCAGCAGGGTGTAGTCGATCGCCAGCCCGAGTCCCAGGGCGCTGACGAGGTTCATCGCGAAGATCGACAGCTCGGTCCACTCGTTGACCAGCCGCAAGCCCGCAGTGGCGACTGCGATGTTCAGGCCGCCGAGCAGCAGCGGGAGCAGGGCCGCGACCACGCCCCGGAAGACGAGCAATGACAGCACCGCGAGGAGGGGGAAGGCGAACAGTTCGGCCCGGGCAAGGTCTCGTTTGACCGTGTTCACCACCTGGTTGCCCACCACCTCGCTGCCGCCGAAACGGACGTCGAAGCGCCCGTCGAAGCGCTCCTGCAGTCGCTCGATCGTGTCCTGAATGGCAGCATCTCCGGCCGCGGCATCCCAGGTGCCGACGACATAGGTGCTCATGCCGTCCGAGGAGATCTGTCGGGCCTGGCCGCCGTCGGGGCCGGTCACCGCCGCGACGGCAGGCTCGGCATCCATGGCCGCAAGCACTTCCCGCACCGTCCGTTGAGTTTCGCGGTCACCGACCGGCTGCCCGCTGCGGATCAGGGCGATCAGGCCGCCGTCCGGAACGGTGCCGGTTGCCTGCTCGATCCGGGCGACCGCCTGCTGGGATCCGGATCCGGGGGTGACGAAGTCGGGGTTCCCGCCGCCGAGTTGACCAAGGACCGGGATCCCGAAGAGCGCTGCGGCCCCGGAAAAGGGCCAGGCCGATCAGCAGGACGAGCCAGCGACGGCGCGTCACCAGGCTGCTGAGCACGGTCATGCCGCCACCTCCCTCGGCAGCGCATACCGGGCGGACAGCCGGCGCAGAGTGTCGCGGAGCGTGACGTGGTCGACCTGGAGCTGGTGGCGATCGGAGTCATAGAAATTGATGCCGCCGGCTAGGGCGCGGCCATAGCGCGGGTGCGCTTTGGCTCGGCGCAACTCGCTCACGCGGGCCGGGTCGCGCGACATCCAATAGATGAACTGGGCGATGACCTGGGCCTGATAGTCCATGATCTGCCAGTTGCCCGTGCTGGTCTGAAACAGCCCGACGACGAAGAGGTTGTCGTAGTCGGGATGGAAGGCGTGCAGATGCAAGCCCGGGATCGACCCGGTCCAATTGAGGTGGCGCCGGTCGATGAACGGCAGATAGGTCTGCTCGTAGCCGGTGGCGCAGACGATGAGGTCGATGCGTTCGCGCGTTCCATCGGTGAAGCGCACGCCGTCCCCGTCCAGCCGTTCGATCGCCGGCTTCGCGCCGATCGCACCGTGGCCGAGGTTGTAGAGCAGCGTGGTGTTGATGACGAAGTGCTCCTCCAGCAGCTTGTGCGGCGGAGTGGGCAGGCCGTATGCCGCCGGGTCGCCGGCCCGGCTGGCCCGCAGGACCAGCGCGGCGCCTGACCGGAGCAGGGGGCGCGGTATACGCAGCCGAAGCACCCTCTCGTAGAACTCGTCGGTGGGCATCCCGAGCACGTGCTTGGGCCAGTAGTAGCAGCCGCGGCGCACGCTCAAGAAGGTCGCGGACGCGCGCGCGGATGCCTCCACGGCGATGTCGGCCCCAGACGTCCCGCCGCCGATGACCAGGACACGGCGGCCGTCGAAGATGCTCGGCTCGTCGTATTGCGCCGCGTGCATGATCGGGCCGTCGAAGTCGCCCACCAGCTCGGGCCACCGGGGCTGGCTGTTGTGTCCGTTGGCGATCACCAGGCCCGCATAGCGGCGCCGCTCGCCGTTGTCGAGGGTGACCAGCCAGGCCGGGTCGCCGTCGGTGCGGTCGACATCGCACGCGGTGCGTCCGAACTCGATGTGGTCCCGGACCCCCGACCAGACCGCGTAGGTGGACAGGTAGGTGTGTGCCTCCCGCAACCCCAGATAGGTCGGGTAGTGCTCCGGGATCGGGAAGTCGGTGTACTCGATCCACCGCTTCGAGGTGATCAGGTGGATCGAGCGGTAGGCGGGGCTGTGTGGATTGTCCGGGTTCCAGATGCCGCCGAGCGCGCTCTCGCGCTCGATGACATCGACGACGACACCGGCGTCTAGCAGGTTCTTGGCAGCGGTCAGCCCGCCGGCGCCGGCACCGATGATGCAGTAGCGATCGGTGCGGTCGTGGACGGGCGGGTCATGCGTGATCATGTCGACTCCTGAGGGTCTCGATGGGAGCGGCGGTTTCGCGTGCTGGGGTGGGCGTGGGCGGGTTGGCTGCGCCGGTGCGGGCCGCGCAGGATGGCGACCGGGTGGTCCGCCGCATCCACGATCGCGGTTCGGCTTCCCGCAGTGAGCAGCCCCCGAGCCGGCCGGTCGAGGTCAACGATGTCCAGGACGGGGATGACGAGATGGGTGCCGTGGCTGGGCCGAGCCGGCCCGACGCCGTGAACGGTGGCGCGCACGCAGGTCTCGATGGCGGCGATCGGCAGCCGTGGAATGGCCACGGGGTCATGCAGGCATTGCGACTCGGGGCGAGGCTCGGTGACTTCGGCCCGCCACAGATCCCGCTCGCTGCTCATCCGCCATGCCGCGATCGGCAGGACCTGCCCGGCCCAGGAGATCTGGGCGGACGCGGCTGGACGCCGCAGATCAGGAACGTGCGCTCCAGCGTCCAGATCGTCTGTGGGGAACGAGGCGGGCGGCCCGTCGAGGATGACGGCGCTCAGCGCCGGACGACCATTGAGCAGGACCTCGGCGCGGATCCGCTGCATTCCAGGGGGTCCGCCTCGCGAAATGGCGCTGACCTGTGCCTCGGTGCACCCGTCGCGACACCGCAGCGCCGCGAGGTCAATCACCACCTCGGCGAGCCGGGCCGGATGAAACCGGCCCGGCTCGGCTGCCCAGGGCCCGACAGCCAACGCCAGTTCCAGCGCCCAGGCCACGGGCAGGATCGGCTCGCCGCCGCTGGTGACGTCCTGCATCACCGGCCACTCGGCTGCCTCGAAGGCGAGCGTGGCGGCGAACTGCCCCGGTTGCCAGCGCAGCCGGGTCCCACCGGCGAGGACGCCCGCGGCGCCCAGGCGGGTGGCGCCGGGCAGCTGGCGCGGTTGCTGATAGCCCCGCAACACCCCCGGTCCGAGACCTGGGCCCACCGGCGCGAGGAAACCGGACTCCCCGTCCGTCGTCCCGAGGAGTTCGGCCTCCCAGTGCCGCAGACCCTCCTCGACGGGCATCGCCTCCATGTAGGCCAAGGTGGCCTCAAAGTTGCTGATCATCCCGCCGAGGCGTTCCCACGTCGGCCAGGCGACCGTCACGGTCGTGCGTCCCGCCGGCGTGGCCGTCGGGTCGTGCGCGGCCCACTGACCTAGCCGGGCGAGTGCCTCGTTGGCGGCCCCATACTCGAGCTGCCCGAGCATTCCGCCCCAACGCCCGGTCATCGACCCGACGTTGCACCACACATCTGGCGGCGGTCCGCTGCCGAGGGCCGACTGCAGAGCGAGGAAGCCATCCGTCTTGACGGCAATGGTTGCCAGCACCGTTTCCGGGCGCTTCCGGGAGAGGCGAGTGGGCTTGTCCACGCCGGCGTTGTGCACGACGACCGTCGGTCGGCACGGCAGTCGGCGCACGAGGGCGGCCATGGATTCCGGGTCCACGGCGTCGGCGACCTCGCACCGGATGGGCCAGCCCGCGCGCGCGGCGGCGTCCAGTCCGAGAGTCAGTCGGCGCCGGTGGAGGGCCCGCTCGACGGCGGCGCGCCCGGCCGCCACCCCCGAGGAGGCGGCTACCCGCCGCAGCGTGGCCTCCCGCAGCGCGGTCAACGCGGCGGGGTCCTCGGTCAGCCACGGATCGCCGGCGGGTAGTGGGCCCCACCGGCTGGTGACCACCACCTGTGTGCCGTGCCGTCGGGCGAGATGGCCGGCCAGGGCGAAGCCGATCCCTCGCCCACCACCGGTGATCAGGACGAGGTCGTTCGGGCCGAGCGTCCGGCGCGGTGGGCCGACCGCCTGCGGGACGGCGCGCAGGTGGTGGCGCTTCCCAGCGGCATACCCGATCTCGATGGGGCCGGGGTGGAGCAGTTCGCGGGCGATCGCCGCACACTCGGTCGCGATCCCATCGGGGGCGAGGTCGAGCACCCGGATGGCCGTGGTGGGTAGTTTGTGCGGCAAGCCCTTGGCCAGGCCGGCCCACAGGCCGCTCATCGGTTTCGGCACCGGGCCGGGGCGGGTTCCGCAGTGGCCTCCTGTCCTGGTGACCACCAGGTAGCGGGTCGAGCCCAGGTCGGGACGTTGCGTCCAGACCGGTTGGACCTTGCGCAAGACCGCCATCGTCCGAGATAGGGGTGGCCACCAGGCACCCGCGTCGTTTCCGTCCACTTCCTCACAGCCCAGGTCGACCACGGCGTCCACCTTCTCGGTGACGTCGCTGGCCAGGTCGGGCCACTCGGGAGCGGCGGGAGCGCCTGTCTGGGTGACGGCGATCACCGTGGCGCCGAGAGCCGCGAGCCGGGAGTGCACGGCGGTCGTCAACGCGCCGTCGGTTCCCAGGACGGCCACGGTCCATCCGGCGAGATCACCCGGGCACGGGTCCGGTGGTGTCGGCACCGCGGTGCTGACCCACCGACACCGCACGGCGCGATCCTTGGCAGTCGGTGCGTTCGGGTCCTCCCGCTGCGGGGCTGGGTCGGTGACGGGAGCCGCGGGTGCGGGAGGCCCGCTCGCCGTCGTGACGGTGCTCATGGCGTCCTCCGATCCACCCGCAACGGCAACCCGGACAGCGGCCGGAGGGAGACGAGCGTGCCGAGATCTAGGCGCAGGTCCGGGGCCGGCCGCAGGACGAAGCGCTGCAGAATCATCGCGGTGGACAGGTAGCTTTGCTGCAGCGCGATCGCGCTGCCGATGCATTTGCGTTGCCCCCCACCGAACGGGAAGTAGGCGAACTTGGGCAGCCGGGCGATTCGCCCGGGCGCGAAGCGATCCGGGTCGAAGGTGTGCGGTGCGGCCCACAGGTCCGGGTGGCGGTGGGTGACGTAGGGACAGAGGAAGACCGACTCGCCCGCTGGCACCCGATGGCCGCCGATGACATCGTCGGCCACGGCGTCGCGCGGAAAGACCCAGATCGGCGGGTGCAGGCGCAGGGTCTCGTCAACGATCTGGCGCACATACCCCAGGGTGGGGAGGTCGGCCAGCGTCGGCTCCCGGCCGGTGAGAACACGCTCGACTTCGGCATGGCCCGCCTCCTGGATGTCCGGGTGGCGGGCGAGTTCGGCAAGGACCCAGGCGAGACCGGTGCCGATGGTCTCGTGCCCGGCCATGAAGATCGTCATCAGTTCGTCGCGGACATCGTCATCGCTGAGCGTGCCGGCGTCCTCGTCCTGGGCGGCCAGCAGCAGGGAGACGAGATCGACGCGTCCGGCCTGACTGCCGCGGCGATGGGCGGTGACGATGTCGGCGACCAGGTCGTGCAGTTCGGCGCGGGCGCCGCGGATGCGCCGCTGATAGCCGAAGGGCGTGCCGGACGGCAGCAACTGGCGCGGCTCCCCGCGGAAAACCATCGCCTCGATCGCCCGGTCCATGGCGGGACCGACGCGGTCGTGGTCGTTCTCGAGGTCCCGGTCGAACATGACCGAGCCGAGCGCGTCGAGGGTGATGTGCATCGCCTGGGGTACGACGTCGAGCGTGCCGCCGCTGTTCTCTCGCTCCCAGCGATCCAGGACCCGTCTTGTGGCCGAGACCATCGTCGCGCACATCGCCTCGACGGCCCGGTGGTGGAACAGCGGGTTGACGATGCGCCGCCGGGTTTTCCACTCCTCCCCGTCGGTGGTGAGTAGCCCGGTCCCCATGAAGATGCGGAAGAAGTCATAACCCTTGCCCCGCACGAAGTTGCGGTTTCCTTCCTGCAGCACATACGAGATGTCGTCGGGCGCGAACGGCAGGTGGACGGTGAAACAGCCCAGCGGCAGCCGGACGGTATCGCCATACGTCTGGCGCAGCTCCTGAAAGAGCATCGGCGCGTTGCGGGCAAACCGACGCAGGTTGCGCCATGCCTGCGCGCCCCCTGCGGGGCCAGGGGCGGCCGGCGCGGTTGTCCTCGGCCAGCTGTGGAGCGGTTGGGGTGGCACCCCCGCGCGGTTCACTGTCGTGGTCATGGGGCGACTCCGATCGGGTGGGGGTGTACGGGAGGGTGGTGGACGTGACCGTCGGTGATCGTGTCGAGGTAGCCGAGCTGGACCCAGTCGAGGTCGAGCACCTGCAGCACCACCTGGCCACTGCGGTCGGCCGCCACGAAACGGCACGACCCGCCGGACCCCTGCGAGGGCGAGAATTCGCGGGCCGCGAACAGCTCAATTTCCCGGTCGGCCAAGGCGGCATCGCTCACCGGCTCGAAAAGTTCGATGCGGCCGATGCGTACGGGCGCGCAGATGGGCACATATCGCCCGTCGAGGAGTTCGAGCACACCGGTGCGAAGCAGGCCATCCAGCAGCAGCACCGGCACCGAGAAGCGGCGATAAACCGGGTGCGTCGCCGGGACTGGGTTGGTGTAGGCGGACCGGCCGCCGTCGGGTAGCACCCGGGTCCGCTCGGTGGAGTGGAACTCGCCGCTGAGCACGACCGGAGAGGCGCCGGAGTGATACGGGTCGGGCACCGGGGTTGCGCCGTCTTCGGGCCAGCTTCGCCAGCGGGCGGGTGGTCGTGGCTCGCGGCGCAGTTCCACGGTGGCGCTGAAGTGCCGTCGGCCGCGGACCAGAACCTGCCCCGTGGGAGCGATCACGTCTTCGAGGACCCGCACACCAACATCGACGCCGTCATCGCCGACCCGAATCACCTCGGCGACGATGCGCTTTGTGCCGGGACGCTCGGCGAGCTTGAGAAAGTGCTCGAAGCTGAGGTCGGTCACCGCGGTAGCGAACAGGTCGGGACGCAACCCCGTGGCGGCCTCAACGGCAATCTCGGTGACGAAGGCGCCGGGGAGCGTCGGGCGCCCGTCCACCACGTGTCCGGCCAGGTAGCCGTCGTCGTCGCGGCTGAACACGCGTTCGGTGACCAGCCGGTCGCGGCTCTGCTGGATGATCCTGCCGAGATAGAACGGCTCGCGCCGCTGCTGCTCCAGGAAGCCGGGAAGCAGGCGCCGCACCGCTGCCTGCTCGGCTTGGCCCATATGGACCGTGTATGGGGCAGGTTGCGCCTGGCCGAGCTCGCGCAGGAAGTGGCGCACGCCCTCTTGGGTGCTCATGCTCGAATACAGGCCCGCCTTGTCGAAGTAGGACTTGGTCAACGCGTTGGCCCCTAAGCCGACTTCGCCCCACAGGGTCCACCCGACGGTGCATTCGCTGGTGCCCGGTCCGGTCCGCGCCAAGGCGCGAACCCGAGGAAATCGTTGGCCGAGGCGTAGTCCGCCTCCCCGGCCTGCCCGGTCATACCGAGCAGGGAGCCAAAGTTGAGCCACAGCCCGGGCGGGCTGCCGGCGAGCGCCGCGGCAAGGTGAACGTGGCCACGAACCTTCAGATCGCGGATCCGGCGGAACTCATCGAGCGGCTTGGTCACCAGCGGCGTCGAGCGGTTCAAACCGGCGGCGTGGATCAGCAGCCGGATCGAACCCCAATCGCGATGGACCTGCGCCAGGGTCTGGGCGACATCGGTTGCCGACGCACATCGCACACGTAGTAGTGGACCCGGTCGGGGCCGCTGTGCTCGCTCATCCGGTCAAGGGCGCTGGCCACCATCCGCGCCTGGGCGATCCGCTCGAAGGCCCGGCTGATGTCGCCGACACTCTCTCCCGGCCGCTTCGCGAGCTGGTCGCGGATGTATGCCGGTCGTGCCCCGGCGAATTGCTCGTCGTCCAAGACGAGCAGCTCACGGGGGTGGTCGTCGAGTCGGTTGCTCCCGAGGACGACGATCCGGGGCGCGCTGGTGCGCGCCAGGGCCACCAGCAGCTCCGCCGTGATACCTCGACCACCGCCGACGGCAACGACGACATCGTCGCCGGCGGGCACCGGCCCGGGCTCATTCGCGAGCGGCGCCGGCGTCGCCGTGGGAGACAGGCGTCCCGCCGAGCCGGACACAATCAGCGCAGCCGGATGGCTGGCGCCCGCTTCGCTGGCCGCGACCGCCCAGCCGGCGCTGGGGTCACCGCTCTCCACCGCGACCACAAGGGCCTCCGGAGCCAGGCCCTCAAGTCGGGCGACCTTGAACAGCCCGGTAAACAGCCCGACGGCGGCGTGTGGCCGATCGTGATCCGCACCGCCGAGCAGCAGCGCGAGCATCGTTGTGTCACCGCCGGATTCACCTAAGAGTTTGGCGGCCAAGAAGGTGGCGTCGTGCAGCCGAAGGACATCATCACTGGCCTGCTGATCGGGTGAGAGCCGGGTGACGATCCGCACATGGCGCACAACCCGACCGCTGGTGAGCCGGGCCAGCGAATCCTCGCTCGGCTCGTCCGGGAGTTGGGCGCCCACGGCGCCGCCGGCCGGTCCACCAACCCGGACAACCAAGACCCCGTGTGCCTCGGCCGGCACCAGGGTGGGGTCGTCGGTCAGGACGATCGTCGCCTCCGGCTCGACCCACACCGAAGAGGGGACGGGAGTGACGGCGCTCGGTGTGAGCGCGACCGTCCAGCGGTCCACCACGTCGGCGGGCTCATCGGCACTCACGACGTCCGCGGTCACCTCGGCGGCTGCCATCTCGCCTTCCAGGGGGGCGTCCGCCACGCCGGCCCCGGTTGCCTGCGGGCGGACCGTCAGCATCGCGCTCTGTGCTCCGGGCTCGGCGCGGCAGTGGATGCGCACGGCGCGCTCTGCCGGAGGCCGTTGGAGCACCTCGACGAGCACGCGCATGGCCTCTGCCCCGAGGTAGGAGCCCGCCGGGTCGTCGACGGCGCCGCATGTGACGCTAGGCGTGTCCGCGTCGTCGCCGCTCTGCTGGTCCAGATCCACGATGGCCAGCGGGTCCAAGCCGAGGTCGGCTGCCGTGGCCTCGGTTGTGACCGCAACCATGAAGGCGCCCTCGGCGAGCGGCCGGTTATGGGTGACCTCCGGCTGAAGCAGCTGAGCCAACTCGGCGGTGGTGTTGCCGTTGATGCCGGCGACGAGGGCGAGCGTCATCCGACCGGCCCGGAGGTAGCTGGCGGCGACTCGTAACGCGGCCACCGAGGAGGTCAGTCCCGTGTCGATGGTCATATTCGGCCCGTGCAGATCGTGATAATTGGCCACCCGAGCGGCAATGACATTGGGCATCATCCCCGGGAAGGTGTCCTCGCTCGACGGCGGGCAGGACGCCCGCACGCCTTCGATTAGGGCTTCCACTCCGGACCGAGCGTCGCTTCCGGCACCGCCGACCGCGGCGCGCAGGTCATCGGCATAGCAGCGGGTGGCGTACAGCATGGCGTTGCGGGTTGCCCCTGCATGCCCGACCACCACGCCGGTCGTGTCGCGATGATCAGACCACGCCTTGCCCAGCTCAGCAATGATCCGGCGGGCGCACTGCAGGATCATCAGTTGGGAGCGGTCGATGGCCCGTAGTGTGCCGGGCGGCATACGCAGGGTGCTGAACGGAGGTAGCGGATAGCTCTCACCGAAGGTGCTCGCGGAGGCGGCGGACCCGACCGGCTCGTCCTCATCCTGCCCAGGTAGGTGAGTGGCGAACGCGACCACGACGATCCGCTCGGGTGTGGCCGCCGGGTCCGGGCCGGTCTGCACGGTGGAGCTGGAGCTGGCGTCGTGATCACCGACGATCAGGTGGGCGTTGGTCCCGCCGAAACCGAACCCGGACACGGCCACGGTGCGCGGGACCTCACCGACCGGCCAAGAGATCGGGCTGGTCGGCACCGACAGGGAACTTGCCGCTTCGGTCAGCTGCGGGCGGTTCGCGCTCACGCGTGGCTGCGCCGCAATCCGGCTGCGGTGCAATGAGGTGATCGCGTGGATGACCGACGCCACCCCGGCGGCCCAACCCGTGTGGCCGATGACAGATTTGTTCGAGGTGACGTGGACAAGGTGGCCTTCGGCGAAGAACTCGCTCAGCGCTGTCAGCTCGGCGAGATCTCCGGCTGGAGTCCCGGTCGCGTGCGCGACCACCCAGCCCGGCCGGGGAATATCGAGGCTCTGGTAGGCGCGGTCGACTGCGATCCGCTGTCCGATCGGGTTGGGTGCATAGATCGCCTTGCCCTTGCCGTCCGAGGAGGCGCCGAAACCACAGATGGTGGCGAGAATTCGATCGCCGTCCGCAACCGCACGAGCGCGACGCTTAAGGACAATTACGCCAGCGCCGTCGGAGAAGAGCACGCCGTCGGCGCTGCCGTCCAGGCTACGCACCTGGCCGCTGCGAGACAGTCCGTTGAGTTTGGAGAAGAGCACCGACCCGCGCGGGCCGACGGCGAAGGCGCCGCCACAGACGGCGATATCTGCGCGTCCCTGGACCAGGCCGAGCAGGCCAATGTCCAGCGAATAGAGCGAGGACGAGCAGGCGGTGTCGACGATCACCGTCTCGGTGTCCGGGGGGAGCACTCCGTCCATGGCGCGGACGAGCACGCGATGGGGCTGGACGTCGAGCATGTCGGACGCGGTGCGCGGATACCGCTCGGCAAGGGCCTCCTGCACCCGGTGGCAGGTCTCGGCGGGCAGCCCGGCCGCCCGGATCAGGGCGGGGAGCCGAGCGCTGGCGGCGGCCCGAACCGTTGCCTCCTCCAGGTGCTGGCTCCCGTCGGCGGTGTAGCCGACGGTCAGCGTGCAGCGGTCGGTCGGTGAGAGCGTGACACCGTCCAACGCCTGCATCAGGCTGTGGCGCAACCACACCGTCGTGTGCTCCAGGTCGACCGGCCCCGCCCCGACCGTTTCGCCTACGGCGACACCCAACTCCGCGGCCAGACGTGGGTGGGGGGTGAGGTCGGTGATGAAACCCGAGTGGCCGCTATAGGTCTTGTCTTCGGCGCGACCGTCATGGGTCCAGAAGTTGCCGTTGTCCCATCGCTGCGCGGGAATGGGCAGCATCATGTCCGGGCCGCGCTCGATGAGTTCGGCGAACTCCTCCGGGGAACTCGCGCCGGGGACCGCCAGCCCCATGCCCACGACGACGATGTCGTCGGGGGAACCGGCATCCCGTGCGCCCTCGCGTCCCGGGCTGTCCGCGTGGGCAACCGGGAAGGTCGCCGGAGCGGGCGCCGTCGGCCGCCCGGTGACCAGGGGGGCGGACAACAGCGCCGCGCCGGTGGACAGGCCACCATCGGCGACAATCGTTTGGCCGGTGATCCAACTGGCCTTGTCGCTGGCGAGGAAGGCGACGACCTCAGCCAGCTCCTCGGGCCTGCCGAGACGACCCCACGGGGTGGCGCGGCGGACGGCATGCTGCATCTCTTCGGCGTCCGGGAACTGGTCGACCACAGTGCTTTCGACGAGGCCGGCGATCGCGGTGTTGACCCGGATTCCCTGGGCGGCCAGCTCCACCGCGAGATAGCGGGTGAGTGTCTCCAGGCCGGCCTTGGCGGGGGCGCAGGCGAGGTAGCCCCCCATGACGAGTTCGCCACCGCCCAGTGTCGAGACGTTGACGATGCTCGCTCCGGCGGACATCAGTGCGGTTGCTTCCATTGAGCAACCGAGTGCGCCCTTGACGTTGGTCGCGAACGCCCGGTCGAGGTGGGCCTCGGTGACTTCGCTCGCGGGCACGAGAGCACCGTCGGCCGCGCTGTTGACGAGCACGTCGAGACGGCCGAATCGCTCCCTGATCTCGGCGAACATCTGGTCTCGCTGTTCGGCGCGGGCAACCGAGGCACGATAGGAGAGAGCGTCGACGCCCTTGCGCCGCAACAGCGAGACGGTCTCCCGGGCCGCTTCGGGGCTGCGGAAGAAGTTGACGATCACGACGTCCAGGTCATCCGCGAGGCGCAGCGCGATGGATCGTCCCATGCCGCGGCCCCCTCCCGTGACCAGGCCGACCCGGGCACTCATGCCGCCACGCCTAAGACGAGGTCGGTGACCCGGCCGAGGGTGCCGAAATCGGTGGCGCGAAACCCATCTGGACGAGGCGGCAGGTCGAAGACCTCACCGACGCGAGCGAGGAGCTCGGCCTGTTTGACGGAGTCGACGCCCAGTTCACTCTCCAGGTCGGTGTGTTCGACGAGGACCTCGGGCGGGTATTCCAAGGCGTCGGCGTAGATCCGCACGACCCTCGCCAGCACTTCCTCGCGGTTCAATCCCACGACTGCCCGGGAGTCCGCAGGAGCCATCGATTCCGCGGCGGGTGTTGGCGATGGCGCGTCTGGCAGATTCGCCAGGACGAGGTCGGTGACCCGGCCGAGGGTGCCGAAATCGGTGGCGCGGAACCCATCTGGACGAGGCGGCAGGTCGAAGACCTCACCGACGCGAGCGAGGAGCTCGGCCTGTTTGACGGAGTCGACGCCCAGTTCACTCTCCAGGTCGGTGTGTTCGACGAGGACCTCGGGCGGGTACTCCAAGGCCTCGGCATAGATCCGCACGACCCTCGCCAGTACCTCCGCCCGAGCTGGCATCCCCGGGGTAGTTGGTTCTCCGCCAGGACTGCCCGGGGAAGTCGCAACAACAGCAAGTCCGGGCCGACCGTTGTCCTCCGGTTGGGGCGCCACCGCGGCCGGCTTCGAGCGGGCCCATTCGGCATACGCGGAACCGACCAGGGACGAGACGCGTGGGCCTTGGTCCTTCCAGAACGCCGCGAACAGATCACTCGCGCAGTCGGGGGCGAATGCCTCTCGCAGCGCAGCCACCGAAACCGCCCGAGCCTGGGGCGCACGCACCAAGCCGGCCACCGCGTCCGCGATCCCCGCGCCACTTGCGGCGTCCCGCCGCAACAAGATGACCGTCTCGTGGGCCCGGTCCGCCAGGATCTTGGCCACCATCCCCGAGAGGTTTCCCAGCGCGCCACATTCGACAAAGACGCTGGCTCCGTTGTCGCTGAGCCACCGCACGGCACTGTCGAACCGGACCGGGCGGGTCAGGTGCGTGGTCAGGACCCGCGCCAGGTCCTCATCCTCGTTGTAGTAGCGCTGTTCGATGGGTGAATACACCGGTGTGCGCAGGGGTGAGCTCGGATGGGAACCAGCTACGCGTTCGGCGAAGGCGGCCTCGGCCGCGGCGACGAACGGCGAGTGGAAGGCATAGGGCGAGTTCAGCCGCACGTGCGACACCCGCAGCGCGGCCGTCAAAGCGGACACCGCTGGTAGCGCATCGTCCGGCACGGTGACGACCGTTTGCCGGGCATGATTCTCGACCGAGACGACACTCCGCCCGTCAACGAGAGCGAGCAGGTGTTCTGCGGCCGACCGATCCAGGCCGAGGGCGAACATAGCCGCACCCGGGTCGGCATGCTCGGCCAGGACCCTAGTGCGGTGGCACACGATCTCCGCGCCCTGGGCGATTGTCCATGCACCCGCCGAAACCAGGGCAGGGATCTCACCGAAGCTATGGCCGAGGAGAATGTCCGCCGTGAGCCCCTGGGATCGCGCCGCCGCGTACGCGGCGACGTCGATGGCGTAGATCGCCAACTGCAGGAGTTCGGGATCCGTCTCCAGCAGGGTGTCGATCCCGGGCCCGCCGGGGTCGAGCAGGCTCTGAGAGACGCTGCGGCCCAGGACCTTTTGCGCGGCCGCGTCGACGTCGGCGATAATCCTCTCGATGTCGGGATTGCTCGCAGCCAGGCTCGCGAGAGCGCTTGGCAGATAGGAGCCCTGACCGGGGAACAGGGCGATGAGTTGGCGTGATGGCATGGCGAATGGCCCTCCAGGCGAATGGGAATCGCGGATAGGAATCACTACCCCGCGGACAGGCAGGGGTCGACATTGGCGGACTTTGGCTAACCAGGAGAGTCGCGGTCCCGACGGAACCGCGTCGAAATCGTCGGGCACATCCCCGTGCCTCGATCATCCGGCACCCCCACGTGCCGACAACGTCAGCCTAGACAGCCGCCGATGCGTCGAGCAAGCGCGTGATCAAGGTTTCACTTGGATGTAACGTAACCGGACTTCACGGTGACCGGAGAGCGTCATAGTCTGGGCCGGCGGCGGACGCTAGCCCGCGTCCGCACGCCGCGGCGCAATCGGCGCCCGGGTCATCGCGGACCTCGTCAACCATCACACTGGCTGGAGTCCCAGGGGGAATTCCATGTATCACACCATCGTCAAACAGAAGCTGCGGTCGTCGTTCGCTCAGGTGAACGCCGGCAACCTTGATGCGATCGTCGCTCAGTTCACTCCTGACGCCGAGCACTGGTTCTCGGGCGATCACGCCCTGAGCGGGCGTCGGCAGGGCAGCGCGCAAATTCAGCAGTGGTATGACCGGCTCGGGCGGGTGCTGCCTGATCTGCGGTTCGAGATCACCGGCATCTCGGTCAGCGGCCTGCCCAACGACACCGTGGCGATGGTCGAGTGGATCGACCATTTCACCGATCCGGCAGGAGCGGCTTACACCAACCAGGGCGTGCACGTCGTCCGGCTGGCTTGGGGCAAGATCCGGTCGTTGCACATCTTTTGCGACACCCAGGTGATCACCGCCGCCTTGGGACACCTCGCCGAGCAGGGACGCGAAGAGGCGGCGGCCGAACCGATCGGGACGCCAACGGCGTTCGCGACGGTTTAGCGCCTCCGGCGCCGAGCTTTGTCGGTGACTAATCGGCGACGGCAAGTGATCGGATCAGGTCGGCCACGTCGTCGGCCTGGTCCAACAGCTCCCTGACAGCCTCGCGGGTGCCGCGCAACGGCTCGAGCATCGGCACCCGGTGCAGGGCGCGCTGGCCGGGGACCTCGAAGATCACCGAGTCCCAAGAGGCCGCGACGACATTGTCGCCGAAGCGATCGAGGCAGCGGCCACGGAAGTAGGCGCGGGTGTCGTGCGGCGGGTCGGTGACGGCGGCGCGCACGGCGTCCTCGGCGACCAACTCGGTGAACCGGCCCGCGGCGCGCAGCTTGTTGAACAGACCCTTGTCCGGGCGGACATCCGACCACTGGATGTCGATCGCCTTGAGCTTCGGGTCGTTCCACTCCAGGCCCTCGCGCTGCCGGAAGCCTTCCAGCACCTGGAGTTTGGCGACCCAGTCGACCTCGCGGGCGGCGCCCATCGGGTCAGCTTCGAGCTTGGTCAGCACGTCTTCCCACCAGCGCATGACTTCGGCCGTATGCCGCTCGCTCCCCTCCCCCGTCGCCTCCAGCCGCGCCCGGCTCATCTCGAAGTAGCGCCAGAGCAACTCGATCGCGGTCAGCCGGCGGCCGTCGGCGAGCTCGAGCTTGTGGGTGCAGGACGGGTCGCGGGAGATCGCCTGCAGCGTCGAGACCGGGTTGCGGACGGTCAGGTCGTCGGTGACCGCGCCGGCCTCGATCAGGTCGAGGACGAGCGCGGTGGTGCCCAGCTTGAGCAGGTTGGCGACATCGCAGTGGTTGGCGTCGCCGATAATGACGTGCAGCCGGCGATACTTGTCCGCGGTCGCGTGCGGCTCGTCGCGCGTGTTGATGATCGGCCGCTTGAGCGTGGTCTCCAGTCCGACCTCGACCTCGAAGAAGTCGCTGCGCTGGGCGATCTGATAGCCCGGCCACTGGCTGTCGGTGCCGACGCCGACCCGCCCGGACCCGCACATGACCTGCCGGGCGACAAAGAACGGAGTCAGGTGCCGGACGATGTCGGCAAAGGCCGTGCTGCGCCGCATGAGGTAGTTCTCGTGCGTGCCGTAGGAGGCGCCCTTGCCGTCGGTGTTGTTCTTGTAGAGGTTGACCCCCGGCGGGGAGGCGGCCAAGGTGGCGACCGATTCGCGCATCACCAGCTCGCCGGCGCGGTCCCAGGTGACCGCATCCCGGGGGTTGGTCACCTCCGGTGAGCTGTATTCCGGGTGGGCGTGATCGACATACAGCCGCGCGCCGTTGGTGAGCACGACGTTCGCGAGCGTCGGGTCGTCGGCGGCGTCGGTGATCCCCCACTCGTCGGTCAGCTGCGACGGGTGGGCCACCCCGCGGCTCATCTCGAACCCGCGGGCATCCCGCAGCGGCGCCTCGTCGGCGTAGTCCCAGCTTCCCCGGGCGGCGCGCACGCCGTGCGCCACGGCATACGCGCTGACGACCTGACCGGACAAGACCATCGGGTTGGCGTGCGGCGCCCCGGGCATCGAGATCCCGTATTCCGTCTCGATCCCCATCACGCGCCGCACCGACATGTCCCCCAGCGTATGCCGCCGCTAGTCGGCCGAGTTCGCCCGCTCCTCGGCGGTGTAGCCGCGCAGCTTGGCCGCCGGGCTGGCCGCCCGGGCGCGGCGCAGGTCGCCGACCATGCTGGCGGCGGCGGCCATGGCGGGAGCGACCGAGCCGCGGCCATAGGTCAGCGAGTTCTGCGCGGCGATACCGATCGACTTACCGACCTCGATGGCGTCCTGGTCGGCGCCCATATAGAGGAACTGCCAGTTGTAGTCGCGCTCCTGTTGCTCGATCAGGGCCTTGATCGCGGGGTGGGTCCATTCGCGGCTGGAGTTCTCCAGCCCATCGGTCATGATCGCGACGACCACGGTGCCCGGCCGCTCGTGCTCCGGCTTGGCGGCCAGCGCGGTGCCGGCATCGGTGACCAGGCGGCCGACGGCGTCGAGCAAGGCAGTCATCCCGCGCGGCTGCAGGTCCAGCGGCTCCACCGCGGCGATAGCCACGCCCTGGTAGACGACATCATACAGCGTGTCGAACTGGGCGAGCGTGACCTTGCAGGCGCCGCCGGCCTTCTTCTGCGCCTCGACAAAGGCGGCGAACCCGCCCTCGGTGTCGGACTTGATCGACTGCATCGAGCCGGAGCGGTCGAGCAGGAAGTAGATGTGGGTCAGGTTGGCGTCGGTCATGCGGGCCCTCGTCCTCGGTGCTGGTGGGGTCAGGTGGCGCGCCGGCGCGGCTTGAACCGCAGCGACGCCTGGGGTGTGGACGCGGGCGGGGGCATGCCCCGTTCCGCGTCGTATTGCGCCCGCCGCACGCCGTCGGCGGTCACCCGGCCGGACTCGTTGGCATAGGGCGCGAGGGAGCGGGTGCGGGCCAGCCGCGGGCCGACCGCATTCTCGGTCAGCCCGGCCGCCGCGCCGGCGGCCCGCAGCGACGCGCCGCCGTCGAGCACGGCAGCGGCGAGCGATTCGTCGATGAGTTCGGTGATCTGCTCGGCGGCGGCACGCAGCTGCGGCAGGGCTTCCTCGGGTGGCTTGCCCTCGGCGGCGTCGATGGCCGCACGGATCTGCTCGTATGCCAAATCCTGCCGCAGCGTCATCCGGCCAGCCTAGCCCATAAACTGCGGACGCGCAGAAACAGCAGGTGCGCACTTTCTCTTGCCGTGCGTGCCGGCGCTGGGTCCGCCCGAGCGAGTAACGGGATTGCACCTCGGACCAGTGCGTGAACTGGCCGACTTCCGGTGGACGGCCCTCGCCGAGAGCCCCCGCACGGACGTAGGGTTTGAACAGCGTGAGAACGGCCGCCGAACGCGAGGGAGCCCTTCGGATGCGGGAGATCGTCGTCTTCTCCGGGGCAAACCACCCCGTGCTTGCCGAACGTATCTGCGACGCCCTCGGGGTCCCGCTCGCCGCCAGCCACACCAGCCGGTTCAGCAACGACTGCCTGCAGGCGCAGCTGCTCGCCAACTGCCGTCAGCGGGATGTCTACATCATCCAGTCGATCGCGCCCCCAACGCAGGAGGCGCTGATGGAGTTGCTGTTGATGATCGACGCGGCCAAGGGGGCCAGCGCCGCCCAGATCACCGCGGTCGTTCCGCACTTTGCGTATGCCCGCTCCGACAAGAAGGACGCCTCGCGGATCTCGCTCGGCGGCCGGTTGGTCGCCGACATGCTCGGCGCGGCCGGCGTGGACCGGGTGCTGACCATGACCCTGCACGCCCCGCAGGTGCACGGCTTCTTCCGGGTGCCGGTCGACCACCTGACGGCGATCGGCATCCTTGCCGACCACTTCCGCGGGGACGACCTGAGCGACTCGGTGGTCGTCTCCCCGGATCTCGGCAACGCCAAGACGGCGACTCAGTTTTCCCGGCTGCTCGGTCTGCCGGTGGCGGCCGGCTCCAAGCAGCGCAAGGCCGACGACAAGGTCGTCATCGACGCCATCGTGGGTGACGTCTCGGGCAAGCGGGCGATCATCCTCGATGACGAGATCGCGACCGGCGGCTCAATCATCGAACTGCTGGATCGGCTCAAGGACTTCGGCTGCACCGAGGCGGCCGTCGCCTGCACACACGGGCTCTTCCGCGGCCAGGCCGTCGAGCGGCTGTCCACGCACCCGATGATCAGCCAAGTCATCACCACCGACACCGTGCCCGAGCCACCGGGCTGGCCACAGCTGCGGATCCGGTCGGTCGCCGGCTTGTTCGCCGAGGCGATCTATCGCATCCATGCCGGCACCTCGATCTCCACCCTCTTCGACGGCGTCGACCCCATGCATGCCCCACCGCAGTTGCCCCTATTCCCCTGAGCAAGAAAGAAGACGCCATGCGCGCGCTCGTGCTGTCGGCCTGGAAGACCCGCCCGGAACTCGTCGAACTCCCCGACCCGGAGCCTGGCCCCGGCGAGGTCGTGCTCAAGATCGGCGGCGCCGGCTGCTGCCACTCCGACGTCCACCTATACAACGAATTCGAGGCCGGCGTCGTCCCGTGGAATCCGCCGTTCGTCCTCGGCCACGAGAACGCCGGCTGGGTGCACGCGCTCGGCGCCGGAGTGAAGAGCGTCGACGAGGGCGCGGCATACCTCGTCTATGGCCCGACCGGGTGTGGTTTGTGCCCGCCCTGCCTGGAGGGCTTCGAAACCTATTGCGAGCGGGCCGCGGAGCTGCCGGCCGCGGTCGGTCTCGGCCGCGACGGCGGGATGGCCGAGTTCATGACGGTCCCGGCACGCCACCTGGTGCCGATCGGCGACCTTGATCCGGCGCTCGCCGCCCCGCTCGCCGACGCCGGGTTGACCCCCTATCACGCGATCAAACGGGCGCTTCCCTATCTTGGTGTCGGCGGCTCCTACGCCCTGGCAATCGGGCTCGGCGGCCTGGGCCAGGTGGGCGTGCAGATCCTCAAGGCGCTGACCGGTGCCGTGGTCATCGCCGTCGACGCCAAACCCGAAGCGCTCACCCTGGCCACCGAGAACGCCGCCGACCACGTCGTCGCGGCGGGCGCTGATGCCGCTGCCCAGGTCCGGGAGTTGACCGGCGGGCGCGGCTGCGATGCCGTCTTCGACTTTGTCGGGGCCACGCCCACGATGGAGCTGGCCGTCGCCAGCGCCAAGCACCGCTCGGCAGTCACGATCGTCGGGATCGGCGGCGGCAGCGTCGCGGTGAGCTTCTTCACTGTCCCGTATGAATGCAACCTCGCCACGACCTATTGGGGCAGCCTGCCCGAGCTGACCGAGGTCGTCGCGATGGCCCGCTGCGGCCAGATCCGCCCGAGCATCCAACGCTTCGGCCTCGATCAGGCCGGCGAGGCCTACCGCCAGCTCGAGGAGGGCGCGCTCACCGCGCGGGCCGTCGTCGTGCCCTAACGGGCCACATTCTTACGGGGATTGGGGCCCCCTGCCTTGGGGGGCGCGCCGGGGACCGGTGGGTCGATCCACCCATGGTCACAACTCGGTTGCAGTGCCCAAGATGTATCAACCCGGCGTGTCCGCCGGTCATCTGAGCATCACATAGTGATGATGTAGGGACGAGGTAGGAAGGGACGAGATGCTTGCCCGGCAGACGGTCCACCAACTGAACGAGCGCCGTGCGGCCATGACGGCGGCGCTGAGTCGAGCGATCGGGGAAGTCGCTCTCGAGCTTCCCGGATTGAGTGACGACTCCGTCGCCGGCACCCGCGCCACGTGCCAGGCGAGCGCCGTGCTCACCGTCGTGCGGCGCGCCGCGCGGGTGGGCGCGATCGATCCCGCCGTTACCACCGCCGCCGCCGAACTGCGCGCCGCGCTGGCCGGGGACGGGGACCCGGTCGAGGCGGCGCTGCTGTCCTCGACCACCTGGATCCCTCCGGTCGACGTCCTGCACAGCCAACGCGCCGACCTGATCGCCTTCACCGAGGCACTCGTGCGGGCGACCAAGGCCGGGTGCTGCCTGCCCCGACTGCCCCGGCCCGTCCCGCAACTGCTCGACGACGCCGAGGCGGCGCTCGGGGCCGCGCTCGCCGCTGGCGACCACGAGCTGACCGCCCGATTGCTCGCCACCTGGCCGCTTCTCGGGGCCCCGTGGACCGCGCCGGCGCGCTGCGCCCTCGACGAGCTGCTCGTCGCCGCCTCGCTCGGCGAACTCGCACCTGGCCTGGAGACCACGCTTTCGGTCGCCCTGGTCATGGCGCTCGCCCTGGAGCATGGCGGCGTGCCCGAACCGTGGGCAGCGACCGACACCGACCGGCGCGTGGGTGAACACCTCGCGTCCCTCCACACGTCGGACACCCACACGTCGGACATCGAAGTCGGCCCTGCTCCCAGCTCGGCCGCTGACACCCCGCCGAGCGTCGGCCCGCCGGTGCGCGATTCGGCGCTCGTCGTCGCCGCCGCATTGCGGGCGGCGGCGCTTGACGGAGACCGTCCCCGGCTGCGCGCGGTGCTGGCGCTCGCGGTCGCCTGCGGGGTCTCGGCGGATGCGGCGATTGCCGCAACGCTCGCCGAGTTGTGTGGCCTCGGCGCCTTCACCGCTCTGGCCGGCTGACCGGCCGGGCCCGCGCAGCCACTCGGATCCGCCCGGCTGGCAGCTCAGCCGCGCTCGACCAGGCTGACGACCTCGGCGGCGCACCCCCAGGCCAAGGTCAGTCCGGCGCCCCCGTGGCCGTAGTTGGTGATCACCGTCCGGCCCGCGATCGTCAGTCGCTCCAGCCGGACCGCGGGTGCGTTCGGTCGCAGCCCGACGGCCCGGCCGACGACCGGGGCGTCGGCGAGTTCCGGAACGGCCGCCCGGCACCGGGCGAGGATGTCCGCCTCGACCTCGGGGTCAGGTTCGGTGTCCCACGACCCGGCCACGTCGGTGCCGCCGCAGACCACGTCATTGCCGTGCGGAAGGATATAGGTCAGCGCGTTGGGATCATCGCCGTCGACATACCATCGCCGCAGCCCGGGGTCGAGGAGACGGACGACCTGCCCACGCCCCGGCACCAGCTCGGGGTCATCGACCAACTCGCTCGAGCCCAGTCCCGCGGCGACGACGACGACATCGGCACCGGCGAGCGCCGCATGGGACAGCGACTCCACCCTGCCGGAGGCGACCTCGGCGCCGGCCAGCCAGCACTGCCGCTCCAGCCAGGCCAGGTGTGCGCCGGTCTCGATCAGCGGCACGCTGGCCACGGTCCCGGCGACGGCGCCGTCAGGGAGTTCCTCGGGGTGAGCTGGTCGGACCATCGGGATACCGGCGGTCCAC
The DNA here is from genome assembly GCF_037045025.1 of Nostocoides sp. Taxonomy (GTDB): domain Bacteria; phylum Actinomycetota; class Actinomycetes; order Actinomycetales; family Dermatophilaceae; genus Nostocoides_A. The sequence goes on from NZ_JBAOHM010000007.1 coordinate 486,624, forward strand.
CACAGGTCCGGTTCTCCCCGGTGAACCATCAGCCCCTCAACGAAACGCACCCCGGCGAACGGGTCTTCGGCGAGTTCGGCGAACCGGCGAAAGGTGGCTATTCCCCACTCCAGGACGCGTTCGCGCGGCTCGACGTGATACGGGAACCACAACCCGCCCGCCACCCGGGAGACCGTCAACGAGGCCGGGATTTCCCGCACGCACCGGACGATGTGCCCGGCCCGGGCCAGCTCCAGGGTGCAGGTCAGACCGGCCACACCCCCGCCGATCACCGTTATCTGGGCCATGCCCCGAACGCTACTCGCAACCGGCGCCCGCGGTGCCGATCGACCCCGCCGCGGCGCCGCTCCCCCAAGAACCGCCGAGGTCGGCATCTCTGGGTGAGGTCGTACGTTTGCTCAGCAGACCTCAGCCAGAAATGCCGACCTCAGCGACATGAGCCGGGCATGAGCTGGGGACAATCCCCGCCGACGGCTTCCAACCATTCCCACCCCAGGTGCGTAATACCCGGTGAGAGCGGTCGGCGGTGAAAGATGGAGGTGGCCGTCGGTCGGCGCGGGGGTGCTCGGCGTGCTGCTCGCCGGCCTCGCCTGGCGCTTCCGGCGAGCCAACGCCCGGGGTGGCCGGGCCTGGTGAGCGGGACGGATTAGAGGTACTGGCCGGTGTTGGTGACCGTGTCGATCGTGCGGCCCGGCTCGGTGCCGGACTTGGTTGCAACCAGCGTGCGGACATAGATAATCCGCTCGCCCTTCTTGCCCGAGATCCGCGCCCAGTCGTCGGGGTTGGTCGTGTTGGGCAGGTCCTCGTTCTCCTTGAACTCATCGATGCACGAGTTCAACACGTGCTCGACTCGGATGCCGCGCTGCCCGGTGGTCAGGAAGTCCTTGATCGCGGTCTTCTTGGCCCGGTCGACGACGTTCTGGATCATCGCCCCGGAGTTGAAGTCCTTGAAGTAAAGGATCTCCTTATCTCCCCCGGCGTAGGTGACCTCGAGGAAACGGTTCTCGTCCTGCTCCGAATACATCCGGGTCACCGCCGCCTCGATCATCGCCTCGACCGTCGCCTCGGGCGAGCCGCCGTTCTCGGCGAGGTCGTCGGCGTGCAGCGGGAGGTCGGGGGTGAGGTACTTGCGGAACACGTCGCGCGCCGATTCGGCATCCGGGCGCTCGATCTTGATCTTCACATCGAGTCGGCCCGGGCGCAGGATCGCCGGGTCGATCATGTCCTCCCGGTTGGTCGCGCCGATGACGATGACGTTCTCCAGGCCCTCGACGCCGTCGATCTCGGCGAGCAACTGCGGGACGATCGTCGTCTCGACATCGCTCGACACCCCCGAGCCGCGGGTGCGGAACAGCGAATCCATTTCGTCGAAGAAGACGACCACGGGCGTTCCGTCATTGGACTTCTCGCGCGCCCGGTGGAAGATCAGCCGGATGTGCCGTTCGGTCTCCCCGACATACTTGTTGAGCAGTTCGGGGCCCTTGATGTTCAGGAAGTAGGACTTCGCCAGCGGCTTGCCCTCCTTCTCGGCGACCTTGCGGGCCAGCGAGGCGGCCACCGCCTTGGCGATCATCGTCTTGCCGCACCCGGGCGGTCCATACAGCAGCACGCCCTTGGGGGCCTTGAGCTGGTGCTCGGTGAACAGGTCGGGATGCAGGTAGGGCAGCTCCACGCTGTCGCGGATCATCTCGATCTGCCCGCGTAGGCCGCCGATGTCCTCATACCCGATGTCGGGGACCTCCTCCAGCACGAGGTCGGCGACCTCGGCCTTGGGGATGCGCTCGAAGACGAAACCGGAGCGCGGCTCCAGCAGCAGCGCGTCACCGACGCGGATCGGTTCGTCGAGCAGCGAGTCGGCCAGGCGGCATACGCGCTCCTCGTCGGCGTGAGCGACGACCAGGACCCGGTCGGGCTCGAGCAACTCCTTGATCAGCACGACCTCGCCGACCCGCTCGAAGCCGCAGGTGGCCACGATGTTGAGCGCCTCGTTCAGGCGCACCTCCCGGCCCGGCTTGAGTTCGCCGAGGTTGACCGTGGGGCTGACCGCGACGTGCATCTTGCGGCCACCGGTGAGGATGTCGGCGGTCGAGTCCTCGCGGACCTCGACGACGATTCCGTATGCCGCAGGCGGACTCGCCAGCCGGTCCACCTCTGCCTTGAGGTTGACCAACTGCTCGCGCGCGTCGCGCAGCGTGCGCACCAGCCGGTCGTTCTGGGCGGACATCGTCGCCAGCTGCGACTGCAGACGGCGCAATTCGATGCGCTGCTCCTCGGCCATGACGACCCCCTTTGAGTCAAAGGGCCGCGCCACGTGGCGCGGCCATGCCCTTTGACCTTAACCCGCGGGCGCGGCAAACGGGCAGAGGGATCACCTGGCGAGCCGTGCGATTTTGGGCACGGGGGCGTTCGCCGGTCACCCGTCCCCCGCCGGGGGCGCGAGGGCGCGCGCGGTGCGGCGCACCCGTTTGGGGCTGGGCACCCGTTCGCCGAAGTCGTCCTCGCTCCACCCGTCCTGCCGGTCGGCGTCGACGGTGTAGCCGCCGGGGCGGCGCTTGCGCAGCGGCGGGGTGACGCCGGGGGCCAGGCGGCGGGTGGTGATCAGGAAGCCGGTGTGGCCGTGCATCCGGTGCTGGGGGCGGACGGCCAGGCCCTCCAGGTGCCAGCCGCGGACCAGCGACTCCCAGGCCTGCGGCTCGGTGTAGCCGCCGTGGTCGCGGATCGCCTCGGCGACGCGGGAAAGCTGGGTGGCGGTCGCGACATAGCAGATGAGCACCCCGCCGGGCAGCAGCGCGTCGGCGACGACGTCGAGGCACTCCCACGGGGCGAGCATGTCGAGGACGACGCGGTCGACGCTCGCTGGTTCGACGGCCGCGGGCAGCGCCTCGATGAGGTCGCCAACGGTGACCGTCCACGCCGGGTGGTCGGCGCCGAAGAAGGCGCGGGCGTTGCCGCGGGCGATCTGGGCGAAGTCGGCGCGCCGCTCGAAGGACAGCAGCCGCCCCTCCTCGCCGATCGCCCGTAGCAGCGACATCGACAGGGCGCCCGAGCCGACACCGGCCTCGACGACGACCGCCCCGGGGAAGATGTCGGCCATCGTGACGATCTGGCCGGCGTCCTTGGGATAGACGACGGCGGCCCCGCGCGGCATCGACATGACGTAGTCGGCGAGCAGAGGCCGGATCGCCAGGTATTGCGTGCCGGCGGTGTTGGTGATCGTCGAGCCGTCCGGCGCCCCGATCAGGTCATCGTGGCGCAGGAAGCCGCGGTGGGTGTGGAACTGCTTGCCGGCCTCCAGGGTGATCGTATGCAGGCGTCCCTTGGGGTCGGTCAGCTGCACCCGGTCACCCGGCCGGAAGGGCCCGCGTCGCAGGTTTGCGTCGATCACCGCCACGGCGGGCCAGCCTAGCCGCCAGGCAAAGTCTCACCGCGCGCCTCGCCAAGACAGCGGCGAGGCATTCGGCACGATCAGCCGCTTGCCCGACCCATCCAGCCGCCTGATCACGACGCCGCTCACGTCGTCCTCCTCCTCCCAGGAGGCGATCAGGTCTCCCGCGGGTGACCAGACGCCGTGCGCGCTTTCGACCAGGTTCGGTGTGATCTTGGTCGCCGCGCCGGTGTCCATTCGGATGATCGTCATGCCCTTAAGCGGGTGCATCGGGTTCCAGGTAGCCACCCGCGTGCCGGCCCGATTGACGGAAACGGACACGTCTGCAGGAACCGATCTGCCCAGGCTTCCGTCTGGGGCGACCATCTGAAGGGTCGTGTATTGGTCACCCCGACGCTCACACCGACGAACTGTGGCGATGCGGTTCCTGACCGGCGACCAACGTGGATGGGCCCAACTCAACGGGCTGCAGTGCGGCCGTCCCACAGCGGAACGGATCGTTCGCTGAGCTGCCCCGGGGCCGGTGCCATGGCCATCAGGTCGGGGCTCCAGTTGCTGCTTGCGGACAATTTGACGAAGGCGATCTCGGAGCCGTCCGGCGACCAGGTCGGATAGTCCTCAATGGCGTTGGCCGTCGAGGTCACCCGGACCACGCCGGTGCCGTCGGCGTTCATGACGAACAGGTCGACATTGTCGCTCCCGGTCTCGTCGTAGTCCGGGAAGGCCGCGAAAACGATGCGACTCCCGTCTGGCGAGAACTCCGCGGTGGTAAAGGGATCGGCGTCGTGGGTGATCTGACGCGAATTCCCGCCGGCGGCGTCCACGAGGAAGAGTTCGCCCCCGTGGGTTATGAGCAAGTCGCCGTTGATGACCTCTCGGTGATCCGTTGGATCGGCTGCTGCCCCGGTGCCGGCCAGGGCGAGCAGCAGCGTCGCGGTGAGCATTGTGACGATGCGGTTCTTCTTCACGATGGCCCTCCATCAACCTCAAGGACACCCTCACCCGATCATCCAGACCTTGGGACGATACGGACCTCGTTGTTGGGTCAGCGGGACTGAAGGCGCTCGTTGACGCGGGCGGCGGTGAGCACGCCGAGGAGGCGACCGTCGAGGTAGAGCGCGAGGATGCCGGACGGGATATCGGCAAACGAGCCGACCGCGCTCGTCAGCGGCGCATCGGGGTCGACGTCGACGACCCACGCGGGCGGCTGCGGCACGGTCACCGCCGCGACCGGCGTCTGCCGTGCCTGCTCGGGCGGCACCGCCGCGAGCGCCTGGGCGTCGATCAGCCCGACGGGACGCCCGGTGGCGTCGACGATGACGGGAGGCAGCCCGGTGGGCAGGTCGGCGATGCTCGTCTGCTGGGGGACGGCGACGACCGGGGTGAGGACGTCGACCACCCGCACTCCCTCGATCCGCTGGGTGACCTTGCCCCAGCCGATCGCCGAGCGGGCGCCTTGGAAGAGGAAGAACGCGATCAGCAGGCCCCATCCGGAATAGCCGAGATCGAGCCGCTCCCCGGCGGCCAGCGGGCGAGCGATGAACCACCACAGCACGATTGCGGCGATGCCCAGCCCGGCATACCCGGCGACCATGCGTCCCCGCGCCCGGCTGCCGGTGACCCGCCAGACGAGCGCCTCGACGATCTGGCCGCCGTCCAGCGGCAGGCCGGGCAGGATGTTGAACAGGGCGAGCATGCCGTTGAGGTATCCGAAGGCGTGGACCAGCCCGCGGGGGACGCCACTGTCCATACCGGCGGCGACGGCGAAGCCGATGGCGCAGAGCACGGCATTGGACGCGGGCCCGACCGCGGCGACGATCGCGCTCGCGCCGGGGCGCGCCTTGCTGACGTCGAGGGCGGTGTGCCCGCCCCACACGTCGGCGACGACGCGGTGGACGGGGAAGCCGAAGGCGCGGGCGGCGACCGCGTGCGCCGCCTCATGGACCAGGACCGCGACCAGCAGGATCACGGCATACAGCGCCCCGATGCCGTATGCCGCCGCCGTCCCCAGGTCGGGGCGGCTGGCGTTGACCTGCGGGCCGATCAGCACGATGATCACCGCCGCCAGGATCAGCCAGGTGGTGCCGAGATAGACCGGCACGCCGGCGATCGTCGCCAGGCGGATGCCCGCGCGGCGATGCGGATCCGGCGCGCTGCTCATGGCGAGGAACCTATCCCACCGCCCGGACAGCTCCGTGGTTGGCGCCCCCAGGGCCGGCCGGGTCCCGAGGACGATCATGCGATGAGCGTGGGTAGTCTCGTGTTTCAAAGTGTCACCCTTCCGCTCGAGGCTCATTGGCGTGGGGACGGATACGGCAAGGTTACTCGTGCGGGCCCCGACTGTCCTGCCGAGCGATCGGAAGCTCCTGCGCTGGTGGATCACGGCTACTCGTCGCCGTCCCGGATAATGTCCCGCATGCCTGTTCGCCCGGACGCCACCGAGACCCTGACCACGCTGTTGCGGCAGCGGCTGCTCGTCCTCGACGGCGCGATGGGTACCATGATTCAGCGCCACCGGCTCGGCGAGGCCGACTACCGCGGCGAGCGGTTCGCCGACTGGTCCAGCGACCTGGTCGGAAACAACGACCTGCTCTCGCTCACCCAGCCGCAGCTCATCCGGGCCATCCACGACGACTACCTCGCCGCCGGGGCCAACCTGATCTCGACCAACACCTTCAACGGCCAGCGGATCTCGCTCGCCGACTACGGGATGCAGGAGCTGGCCCACGAACTCAATGTCGCGGCCGCGACCCTAGCCCGCGAGGCCGTCGACGCAGCGCTCGCCGCCGACCCGGGCATTGCGCGGTTCGTCGTCGGTTCGCTCGGGCCGACCAACAAGACCGCCTCGGTCTCTCCCGACGTCACCGACCCCGGGGCGCGCAATATCACGTATGCCGAACTGGTCGCCGCCTATCGCGAGCAGGCCGAGGGCCTGATCGCGGGCGGCGCCGACGTCCTTGCCGTCGAGACGATCTTCGACACGCTCAACGCCAAAGCGGCGATCTTCGCCCTCGAGTCCCTCTTCGAGGACCACGGCCGGCGCTGGCCGGTGATCATCTCCGGGACGATCACCGACGCCTCCGGGCGCACCCTCGCGGGCCAGACCGCGCAGGCGTTCTGGCACTCGGTGCGGCACGCACGCCCGATCGCGGTCGGCTTCAACTGCGCGCTCGGTGCCGCGCAAATGCGCCCGTTTATCGCCGAAGTCGCCGCCGTCGCAGACACGTTCGTCTCCTGCTATCCGAATGCCGGACTACCCAACGCTTTTGGCGAGTATGACGAGACCGCCGCTGAAACCGCCGCGGCCGTGGGCGAATTCGCGCGGTCCGGGCTGGTGAACCTGGTCGGCGGCTGTTGTGGCACGACCCCCGAGCACATCGCCGCGATCGCCGCGGCGGTCGAGAGGCTGGCACCCCGGCAGGTTCCGACGGCTCCCCCCGCGATGCGCCTGTCCGGCCTGGAGCCGCTGAGCATCACCGCGGACAGCCTGTTCGTCAACGTCGGCGAGCGGACCAATTTCACCGGTTCCGCGCGCTTCCGCAAGCTGATCCAGGCCGAGGACTATCCCGCGGCGCTGTCGGTCGCCCGCCAGCAGGTCGAGGCCGGCGCGCAGGTCATCGACGTCAACATGGACGAGGGCATGATCGACGGCGTCGCCGCGATGGATCGCTTCCTCAAACTCATTGCCTCCGAGCCGGATATCTCCACGGTCCCGCTGATGATCGACTCCTCCAAGTGGGAGGTCATCGAGGCCGGCCTGCAGGTGGTGCAGGGCAAGCCGATCGTCAACTCGATCTCGATGAAGGAGGGGGTCGGGCCGTTCGTCGAGCAGGCCCGGCTGTGCCGCAAATACGGCGCGGCGGTTGTTGTCATGGCGTTCGACGAGCACGGCCAGGCCGACACGCTGCAGCGGCGCACCGAGATCAGCCGGCGGGCATACGACATCCTGACCGGCGAGGTCGGCTTCCCGGCCGAGGACATCATCATCGATCCCAACATCTTCGCGGTGGCGACCGGGATCGAGGAGCACGCGGCATACGGGAGCGATTTCATCGAGGCGACCCGGTGGATCAAGGGGCACCTGCCCGGCGTGCTCGTCTCCGGCGGCGTGTCAAATGTGTCGTTCAGCTTCCGCGGCAACAACCCGGTCCGCGAGGCGATCCATGCGGTGTTCTTGTTCCACTCGATCAAGGCCGGCATGGACATGGGCATCGTCAACGCCGGCCAGCTCGTCGTCTATGACCAGATCGACCCGGAGCTGCGCGAGCGGATCGAGGACGTCATCCTCAACCGGCGCCCCGATGCGGCCGACCGGCTGTTGGAGATCGCCGAACGCTTCAACATCGCCGCCGGCGAGGACGAGGCGGGCGCACCGGAGTGGCGCAATCTCCCTGTCGGGGAACGGATCACGCATGCGCTCGTCAAGGGGATCGACGATTTTGTCGTCGATGACACCGAGGAGCTGCGCCGGGAGATTGCCGGCCGCGGCGGGCGCCCGCTGGAGGTCATCGAGGGTCCGTTGATGGACGGCATGAACGTCGTCGGCGACCTTTTTGGCGCCGGGAAGATGTTCCTGCCGCAGGTGGTGAAATCGGCGCGCGTGATGAAGAAGGCGGTCGCCCACCTGGTGCCCTTCATCGAGGCGGAGAAACAGCCCGGCGACGCCGAGCGCACCAAGGGCACGCTGGTCACCGCGACCGTGAAGGGCGATGTCCACGACATCGGCAAGAACATCGTCGGCGTTGTGCTGCAATGCAACAACTACGAGGTGCACGACCTCGGCGTGATGGTGCCCGCGCAAAAGATCCTCGACACCGCCCGCGAGATCGGCGCCGATGCGATCGGCCTGTCCGGCCTGATCACGCCGTCGCTCGATGAGATGGTCAATGTCGCAGCCGAGATGGAGCGGCAGGGGTTCGAGATCCCGCTGCTGATCGGTGGGGCGACGACGTCCAAGGCACACACGGCGGTCAAGGTCGACGAGCGCTACCACGGTCCGGTGATTTGGGTCAAGGACGCCTCTCGCTCGGTTCCCGTTGTCGCGCAGCTGCTTTCCGACGAACATCGGCCGGCGCTGATGGCCGGGGTCGCGCAGGACTACGACGCGATCCGCGCCCGGCACGCCGCCAAGTCCACTGAGCGCCCGCTGCTCTCGTATGCCGCGGCCCGGGCCGCCGCCCCCGCCCTCGCCTTCACCGAGGAGACGGTGACCCAGCCGAAGCAGCCCGGGATCCATCACTTCCTCGACTACGACCTGGCCGAGCTGCGTGAGTGCATCGACTGGACTCCGTTCTTTGCCGCTTGGGAGATGCGCGGCCGCTTCCCCGACATCCTCAATCATCCGGCCTCGGCCGACGCGGCGCGCAAGCTCTATGACGACGCCCAGACCATGCTCGACCGGATCATCGCTGAAAAGTGGTTGACGGCCAATGGTATTGCCGGGATCTTTCCGGCCGTCCGGGACGGCGACGACACGATCGTTTTTGCCGACGAGTCCCGCACCCGCGAGCGGCTGCGGCTGCATCACCTGCGCCAGCAGGGCCAGCACCGCGAGGGCGTGCCCAACCGGTCCAACGCCGACTTCGTCGCCCGCCCCGAGGACGCCATCCCCGACTGGGTCGGCGCCTTCGCCGTGACCGCCGGCCTCGGGGCCGCCGAGCGGGTGCAGGCGTTCAAGGCCGAGCACGACGACTATTCGGCGATCCTGCTGGAGTCGCTGGCCGACCGGCTGGCCGAAGCGTTCGCCGAGCGGCTGCACCAGCGGATGCGCACCGAATTCTGGGGCTACGCCCCGGAGGAGGACCTCGATAACGAGGCGTTGATCGCAGAGGCCTACCGCGGTGTCCGGCCTGCCCCGGGCTATCCGGCCTGCCCCGACCACACCGAGAAGCAGGCCATCTGGGAGCTGCTCGATGCCCACGCGGTCGCCGGCATCGAACTGACCGAGTCGATGGCGATGTGGCCCGGTGCGGCCGTCAGCGGCCTCTATTTCGCCCATCCGCAGGCGCAGTACTTCGTCGTCGGTCGCCTCGGCCGTGACCAGGTCGAGTTGTACGCCGCCCGCAAGGGCTGGGCGCTCGCCGAGGCCGAGCGTTGGCTCGGCCCCAACCTCGCCTATCACCCCGAGTGAGTCGTCACCCCGAGTGACCCGTCACCCCGAGTGACCCGTCACCCCGAGCGCGCGGCCAGGCCAGCCGTCAGCTGCCGGAGCTGGGCCGTGGTCAGACCGGCCAGGGTGTCGATCTGCACCGCGCCGGCGAGCGGCGGGATCGGCACGACGTGGGGGACGGCGATGGTCGGGATGCCGGCGGCGACGGCCGATGCGACCCCCTTGGCCGAGTCCTCGATCGCCACGCAGTCGCCGGGATCGACGCCGAGCGCCGCGGCGGCCGCAAGGTAGGGCTCGGGGTGGGGTTTGCCGTTCTCGACATGCTCGCCGGTGATGACGACCTCAAAGGGCGGGCCGGGCATCGCCGAAGTGACGGCGTCGGCCAGTCGGCGCCACGACATCGTCACCAGAGCGCACGGGATCCCGCCGGCGCGCAGGTCCGCGAGCAGGTCCAACGCGCCCGGGCGCCACGGGACGTGCTCGGTCACCTGGGCGACGACCCGGTCTAAGAGGGCGGCGACGACCTCCTCGGGCGAGAGCGAAACCGGCGAGTTGTCGATGATGAACTGCGCCGAGACCAGCAGCGGGTTGCCGACGAGCTGGTGGGCGAATTCCTCGCTCCAGTGGCCGCCGTGGTTGGCCACCAGCTCGTGCTCGGCGGCAATCCAGTAGGGCTCGGTGTCCACCAGCGTGCCGTCCATGTCCCACATGACCGCCGCCATCGGGTGGGACTTCGCCACCGGGTGAGTCTACGAGGAAGCCGGCCCCGGACACCGATAGCGGTCGTAGGGTGGTCGCATGATCGAACTCGAAGACCTGCCGGAGCTGCGCGACCCGGTGATGATCGTGGCCTTCGAGGGCTGGAACGACGCCGGTGAGGCCGCCAGCGACGCCGTGCACCACCTGGCCGTGGCCTGGAACGCGGTGCCGGTGGCGGCCTTGGACCCGGAGGACTACTACGACTTCCAGGTCAATCGCCCGCGCGCGGTGCTGGAAGACGGTCGTCGCCGCATCCAATGGCGCACGACCCGCATCCTGCTGGCCCGGCCGCGCGAACTCGGCCGGGACGTGCTGCTCGTCAGCGGCATCGAGCCGAGCTTCCGCTGGCGCGGCTTCATCGTCGAACTCATGGCGTATGCGCAGGACGCCGGCATCTCGACGGTGCTCAGCCTCGGCGCGCTGATGGCCGATATCGCGCACACCCGCCCGATCCCGGTGACGGCGACCTCCGAGGACGAGCAGACCCAGCACCGCTTCGATCTGGAGCACAGCAGCTACGAGGGGCCGACCGGAATCGTCGGCGTCCTAGCCGACGCGGCGACCCAGGCCGGCCTGACGACCATCTCGTGCTGGGCCGCCGTCCCGCACTATGCCGGCCACTCCCCCTCCCCCAAAGCGACGCTGGCGCTGCTGACCCGACTGGCGCAGATCCTCGGCCACCCGCTGCCCCTCGGCGATCTCGCCGACTCCGCCCGTGCCTGGGAGAGCGGCATCAACGAGCTGGCCGAGACCGACGAAGAAGTCGCCGAATACGTCGAAGCCCTCGAGCAGGCCCAGGACACGGCCGAGTTGCCCGAGGCCAGCGGCGATGCGATCGCCCGCGAATTCGAGCGCTACCTGCGACAGCAGCCCGACACCGAACCCGAGAGCTGACCTCGGCGACGCTACGTCACTGCTTCCACTGTGGAAGCAGTGACTCGTCTGTGCTTCCGCTGCGGAAGCAGTGACCAGTCTTGTGCTTCCGCCAGGGAAGCAGTGACGTAGCACCTCGACTAGAAGTTCCGCCAGCTCCGGGGGGCGATCTTGCGGGTGGCCGAGCCGGCCTTGATCATCCGGGTCCCGGTTCCGTCCGGACGCATCAGGCACAGATCGTCGTCGTAGTCGCCGTTCGCGTCATAGCGCGCGACCAGCATCGCGCCGTTCGGTGACCACACCATGTATGTGGGCGGGTCGGCCTCGCCGGGAGGTGGAATTCAACGACCTGGCCGGTCTTGATGTTCGTCTTGAATGACGTCGTGCCGGGCGTCGTAATCCCAGTCGTAGCCGGCCACCCAGGTGCCCGTGGGGATCGAACTCGGTCTCCCAGCCCGCGACCGAGATGTCCAGGTCGGCTCCGGTGGTTCCGAAATGACGTGGGCGTCGACGAAGGTGTGGTCGTAGTTCGATTCGTGGCCGATCGCGATCTTGTCGCCCCTGGGCGACCAGTCCGGCTGAATCCACAACTCGGAGTACGCGTCCGAGTTATGCGGGTTCTTGCGCAGGATCTTCACCGCGGCCCCGGGGGTGGCCCGCATGACGGCGATACCCCCGTTCTTGTAGTTGTTCACATCCACCCGCTGGAAGGCGATCCGTTCGCTGTCGGGTGCCCGTCCCCCCGTGGTGAGTTGGCGCAACGCGCTTCCGTCGGGCTTGATCGTGTAGAGGTTGCCGCTGATGGTAATCAAGATCCTCTCGGTCAGGGCGGCCTCGGAGCGCGCGGGCCCGAGGGCAGCGGCCGCGGACGCGGCCGGAGCGGCGGCCGCGGGCGGGGCAGCGACTGCAGAGACAGCCCCGACGTTGCCAGGACGCCGAGCGTGATGGCGGCAAGTGGTGCAGCTAGTTTGGACATTTCTCCTCCGATTGATCATGCGAGGTCCTCGTCGGCGAGGACAGCTCGACGCTACGAATCGGGCAGGAGATCCGCTGGTGAATGGAGAACTCGTCCCGTTTTTGTCCAGTGGCACCGGCCGGCGAAGGCCCCCATCGCTAGACGCGCACGCCGAGCAGGGCGTCGATGGTGCGCGCCAGCAGCCCGGGGGCGGCCGGGTCGCCCGGCTCGCCCCGCACGGCCTGCTCGACCCAGGCGTCGACGAGCCGCAGCGCATGCGGGGTGTCCAGCCCGTTGGCGAGCGTCTCGCGGATGGCCGCGATCACCGGCTCGGCGCTCGGCCCCTCGTTGACCGACAGCCCCTCGCGCCACCGCTCCAGCCGGGTCGTCGCCGCGGCCATCGCGTCCTCGGTGTAGTCCCACGGGGCGTCGTAGCGGTGGGCGAGCAGGAGCAGCCGGATCGCCATCGGGCTGACCCCGTCCGCGCGCAGCCGGGAGACGAGGACGAGGTTGCCCTTGGACTTGCTCATCTTGTGCCCGTGCAGCCCGACCATCTCCTGGTGGACGTATGCCGCGGCGAACTCCGCCCCCGCCGCCGTCGCCTGCGCGGCGCTCATCTCATGGTGTGGGAAGACCAGGTCGCTGCCGCCCCCCTGGATGTCGATCGGCAGGCCGAGCCGGTCGGCGGCAATCGCCGTGCATTCGATATGCCAGCCGGGGCGGCCGGGCGCCAGTCCGGCGGCGCTCCACGACGGTTCGCCCGGCCGCTCGGCCCGCCACAACAACGGGTCGAGCGGGTCACGCTTGCCCGGCCGGTTCGGGTCGCCGCCGCGCTCGACGATGACGGCGTCCATCTGCTCGCGCGACCACGAGCTGACCTCACCGAAGCCCGGCACCGAGGCGAGGTCGAGGTAGATATCCTCCCCGGCGCTGTCCTCGACGGGCAGGGCATAGGTCACCCCGTCGGTGACCAACCGCTGCACGGCAGCGGCGATCAGGTCGATCGACTCAACGACCCCGACGAGTTCGTCGGGCGGCAGCACCGCGAGCGCGGTCATGTCCTCGCGGAAGAGCGCGGTCTCGGCCTCGGCAAGATCGCGCCAGTCGACGCCGTCGCGGACGGCCCGCTGCAGCAGCGGCTCGTCGACGTCGGTGACATTCTGGACATAACGCACCCGCAGGCCGGCATCCCGCAGCACTCGACCGATGACGTCGAACGTGACATAGGTGGCGGCATGACCGAGGTGGGTGGCGTCATACGGCGTGATCCCGCAGACATAGATCGAGACCTGCCCGTCGTGCCCGGTGACCGGCACCGGCTCTGCGCCGGCGACGGTGTCGTGAATGGACAGGCTCTGCCCGCGACCGGGGATCGCGGGAATGACGACGGTGGGCCAGGTCTGCACCCGGCAAACTCTACGCAGCCGCAGAACGCGTCTGCAGCCCAGCTCAAATCGGCAGCCCCGCTCAGATCGGCAGCTCAGCTCAGATCGGTGGCCACGGGATCGCCGGCCATCCGCCCGACGGCTGCGGATGGCAGCGATCGTGCAGCAGGTCGGCCACTCGCCGTCGCAGCCCGGCGATCTCGGCGAGCGCGATCAGCTCGCCCAACTCGGCAACCAGCGGCCCATCGGGCGCCAAGGCACGCGCCACGCCGTGCAACCGGTCGACCTCAGCGTCGGGAAGCGGATCCCCGGCCCACCCCCACAGCACGGTGCGCAGCTTGTCCTCGACGTGGAAGGTCACGCCGTGGTCGACGGCATACAGCCGGCCCTCGTGCCGGAAGGCGTGCGCGCCCTTGCGGTCGGTGTTGTTCAGCACGACATCGAGCACAGCCAGCGCCCGCACGTCATCGGCATCCTCGTGGGCGAGCAGCACCGGCCGGTCCCGCTCGTCGCTCGCCCGCATCACCGGGATCAGCCCCCGGGCGGAGGAGCCGGCCCGGATGAGCCGCACGACCGAGGCGACCTGTCCGGGCTCGCCGATCCACTCCTGGACCATGCCCGGGCCGCGCGGACCGTCCCGCAGCACGGTGCGGGGGATGCATCCCCAGCCGCCGGCTTCGCTCAGCAGGTATGCCGCGCGCTCGCGGCCGGCGAGCGTGCCCTCGGGGAAGTCCCACAGCCAGCGTTCGCCGGAGATCGGCTTGTAGATAACGAGCGGGCCCGCGTCGGGGTCGTCCAGCCGGGCCAGGACCGTGGTGTTGGAGGCGCCGCGGATCTGCCCGATGACGTGCACCGGGGCGTGCGCGAGGTCCGTGGCGCCGATCAGCGTCGGTACCCGTTGGCTCGTGGGCAGATGTGACCCTCCGGGTCGAGGGGGCCGCCACAGAAGGGGCACGGCGGCCGGCCGGCCGAGATCAGCGCCTTGCACCGGCGGGCGAACTCCTGGGCCGCATCCGGGGCCAGCGTCACGCGCATGCCCTGCAGCTGCGCCGGCAAGCCGGCGGCGCGGATCTTGGCCTGCTCCTCCTCGTCCGCACCGGGGTCGCGGTCGTGGCATTCCAAGACGACGACGTGGCGGGCGTCGTCCCAGGCCAGCGACATGCTGGCGATCCGGAAGTCGTCCTCGAACGGGGTGTCCAGGGGGCCGTTGTCGGCGGCGGCCGGGGTGGCCGGGACCTGGGCGGTGGCCTCGAGCAGATCCTTGATCCGGTCGGCGACCACGTCGACATGGACCTTCTCCAAGGAAGCCGTCGTCCGTTGGGCACCGCGGGTGGCCTGCAAGAAGAACGTGCGCTGCCCGGGCGGCCCAACCGTGCCGGCGACGAACCGGTCCGGCGGGTCGTAGTCGACAAGGGTCATGGAGCGACCCTAACCCGCCGCCCGGTCACCGGCCGCCGCCGACCTGGCCATCCCCTGCCGGTGTCGGGTCCGGCGGCGGCGCGAGCAACTCGGTCAGGTCGTGGCCGGTGCCATTGACGCGCAGCAGCATCGGGCGGCCCGGGCCGATCCGCAGCACCGACACCGACGCGGTCGCGACGTGGATCCGCTGGAACTGGTCGAGGTGGCTGCCGAGGGCGTCCGCGATGATCGCCTTGACGACGTCACCGTGACTGACTGCGGCCCAGATCGCGTGCGGGCCGTGCTCGTCGGCGACCAGGTGGTCATGCCGGCACACGGCAGCAACGGCGCGGGCGGACATCTCGGCGAGGGACTCGCCGGGATGGTCCGGGCCGTCGGGGAAGCGGGCCCGCGATGGCGTGGCCTGAATCGTCGGCCACAGCGGTTCCTTGACGAGTTCGGCAATCGGGCGGCCCGTCCAGGCACCATAGCGGCACTCCCCCAGGTCCTCCTCGATCACCGGCTCCAGGCCCCAGGCGGCGGCGAGCGGCGCCGCGGTTTCGCGGGCCCGTTGCAGCGGGCTGGCGACCAGCCGTCGCACGGGGAGCCCGCCGAGCAACTCGGCCAGGGCACTGACCTGGCCCTGCCCGGTCTCGTCCAGGCCCACGCCGGGGGTCCAGCCGGCGAGCACGGCGCCGGTGTTGGCGGCGGTGCGGCCGTGGCGGATCAGCAGGAGGAGCGGCATACGGCCAAAGCCTAGGCGCCGAA
Source organism: Nostocoides sp. (assembly GCF_037045025.1). Taxonomy (GTDB): domain Bacteria; phylum Actinomycetota; class Actinomycetes; order Actinomycetales; family Dermatophilaceae; genus Nostocoides_A. The sequence continues at coordinate 502,256 of NZ_JBAOHM010000007.1, forward strand.
GTGATGCGCCGAGTCGGGCCGCATGGTTGGGTGTCCCTTGTGATCGTCGATCAGGCTAAATACATCCACGGCGAGCGGATGCCGTGCGGGGACCTGAGCGACGAACTCGCATCCCTGCGACTGGAGCCGGACGAGCCGTCCTTCCTGTGGATCGGGTTGAAGGACCCAGCCTGGGAGGAGTTCAAACTGGTGCAGGACGAGCTCGGGCTGCACCAACTGGCGGTGGAGGATGTGTTCAGCGACTCCCAGCGCGCCAAGATCGAGCGTTATCACGGCAATGTTTTCGCCGTGCTCAAGACGCTGCGGTATGTCGATGCCACCTCCGACATCGAGACCGGCCAGGTCATGGTCTTCCTCGGCGACCGCTTCCTGGTCACGGTCCGCCAGGGCGAACTCAACGAGCTGACCGGGGTCCGGCAGCGGCTAGAAAGGCACCCCGAGACGCTGCGCCTAGGCTCGGTGGCCGCCTTCCACGCCGTGATCGACTCGGTCGTCGACAACTACATGCGCATCGACGAGGAGTTGCAGGTCGACCTCGAGGCCATCGAGTCCGGGGTTTTCGCCGGGGCCAGGGATGTGCACTCCGAGCGGATCTATCTGCTCAAACGCGAGGTGCTGGAATTCAAGCGTGCGGCCGAGCCGCTGCGGGTTTCGCTGGCGATGATGACCGGCCCGAGCAGCCCGGTCACCAGCACTGAGGCCAAGCTGCTGCTGCGCGATGTCGCCGACCACCTCGCCCGCGTCATCGACCACATCGAGTCGTATGAACGCCTGCTCACCGATGTCCTCAACGCCCATCTCGCCCGGGTCGGGGTGCGGCAGAACGAGGACATGCGCAAGATCTCGGCGTGGGTGGCGATCGCCGCGGTCCCCACCATGATGGCTGGCGTCTATGGCATGAACTTCGACAACATGCCCGAGTTACGGTGGAAGTACGGCTACTTCGCGCTGCTCGCGGTCATGATCACCGTCTGCGTGGTGCTCTATCGCGCCTTCCGCAAGTCCGGCTGGCTCTGATCACATTTGCGCTCATTCCTCCCCCGCTCGGCGGGTCCGCTGGCGCGGCCCCATCTCACGGCATCGTCATGAGCGCGGTCAGGTGGCGGCGAGCCAGCCGAGGCCCAGTGCGGCGGCCAGCGCCAGGCCGGCGACGACCCGGTAGCTGACGAAGCTCATCAGGGAGTTGGTCGCGACGAACTTCAACAGCCACGCGATCGAGGCGTAGGCGACGACGAAGGCGACCACGATGCCGACGATCATCTGGCCGATGCCCAGGCTGGCCAAGCCGTGGCGTTCCTCGACGGCCTGGAAGACTCCGGCCGCGGTGAGCGCGGGGATGGCCATGAAGAAGCTCAGCTCGGTCGCGGTGACCCGGTCGATGCCGCGCAGCAGCCCGGCCGAGATCGTCGCGCCGGAGCGAGAGACGCCCGGGATCAGCGAGAAGCATTGCGCCAGACCGATAAGCACGCCGTCACGCAGGCTGACCTGACCCTCGCCACGCTGGTCGCCGACGGCCGCGAGGGCGTCGTGCCGGCGCTCGGCCCACACCATGACGGCACTCCACAACACCAGCGCTCCGGCGACCACCCACAGATTGCGCAGCGGGCCGGCGATCAGGTCCCGGCCGAGGAAGCCGGCCACGCCCACAGGCAGCGACCCGACGATGACCGCCCACGCCAGGGTGTAATCGTGCCCGCGCCGCTCGGCATCGAACAGCCCCCGCACCCAGGCGAGAAAAAGCCGGCCGATCTTGCGGGCGAAGAAGATGAAGGTGGCCACGATCGCGCCGAACTGGATGATGATCGTGTAGGCCGTCACGACCGGGTCGTCGACCTGCGACCCAAGGATCTTCTCGGCGACCGTCAGGTGGCCGGTGGAGGAGACGGGGAGGAACTCGGTGAGTCCCTCGACGACACCGAGCACGACGGCGTCGAAGTAGCTGAGCACGGGAATCCTCGGGGGGTCGGGTCAGGGCCGGAAATGGCCCCGCGCAGGCTGCCACGCCAGGCTGAACGTTGCCTGAGCGAGCGCCGATGGACGCGCTAGTTTAACCCGCGACGACCTCACCGGCCGTCACCGGCTCAGCTCGGGTGCGCCGCGGGCTCGTCGTCGGTCGCCGGGTCGTCATCGTCCTCGGACTCGTCATCGTCATCGTCCGACTCGTCGTCGGAGTTATCCTCGTCGGCGCCCTCATCGTCATCCGAGTCGTCATCGTCGTCCGAGTCGTCCTCGTCATCGGGGTCGTCATCGAGGTCATCCTCGTCAAACTCCTCCTCGTCGAGCCCGAGGTAGCGACCGTCCTCCGCATCGTCGTCATCGTCGCCGACCTCGTCATCGGTCTCGGAGTACACGTCGAGCGGGGTCATCTCGCCATACGCCTCGAGCAGGGCCTCGTCATAGACCTCGAACGCGTCGGCCAGATCGTCGTATGCCGCAACGACACTCGGGTCGTCTTCACCGCGCCGCTGGGCGCACGCCTCCAGGTGGCGCTCGAAGGCGGTCACGAGGGCGGCGAGGGCAACGCGCGGTTCGGCCATGCTCCCACCGTAGCGCCAATGCCGAGGTCGGCCACCATCGATTCGGGCCTGCGGATGTTACGAACCCGACCTGGGGTCACCACGACGCATCGAGGGTGGGTCCTAGCAGGTGGCGATCAGCCGGCCGAGGACACGGGATCCGAAACGCAGCGATTCGACCGGCACCCGCTCGTCGATCCCGTGGAACATCGGGGCGAACTCCAGGCCCTTGGGCAGTTGCAGCGGCGCGAACCCATAGCCGGTGATGCCGAGCCGGTTGAGGGCCTTGTTGTCCGTCCCCCCGGACAGGCAGTAGGGCAGCACCTCGGCGCCGGGGTCTTCGGCCCGGATGGCGGCGATCATCGCCTGGACCAGGCCGCCGTGGAAGGGGGAGTCCAAGGAGATGTCCTCATGGAGGATCTCGACGTCGACGTGGTCGCCGGCCAACTCCCGCAGCGTCTTGAGCATGGTCTCGTCGTGGCCGGGCAGGAAACGGGCATCCACGGCGGCAACCGCGTCCTGCGGGATCACGTTGTGCTTGTAGCCCGCCTCCAGCATCGTCGGGTTCGCGGTGTCGCGCAGCGTGGCGGTGACGAAGGCGGCGGCCGGGCCGAGCTGGGCGAGCAGCTCGTCCAGGCGGCGCGCGGCATACGAGATGCCGGTAAGGCGGGAGAGGCCGTCCAAGAGTTCCTGCACCGACGGGATGAACTCCTGCGGCCACTCGTGGGCGTCGATCCGGGCGATCGCCTGGGCGAGCCGGACGATCGGGTTCTCGTCGTTGGGAACCGAGCCATGCCCGGCGCGGCCGTGGGCGATCAGGCGCAGCCAGAGGATGCCCTTCTCGGCGGTCTGCAGCAGATAGGCGCGGCGGTCCTGCCCGTCGGCGCCGGTGAGCGTGACGCTGTAGCCCCCGACCTCGCTGATCGCCTCACTGACCCCCGCGAAGATCTCCGGGTGGTTGGCCACGACCCAACCCGAGCCATAGACCCCGCCGGCCTCCTCGTCGGCGAAGAAGCCGATGACCAGATCGCGGGGCGGCACCAGGCCTGCGCGCGCGAGCTGGCGCACGCTGGCGAGGATCATCGCGTCCATGCCCTTCATGTCGACAGCCCCGCGGCCCCAGATCAGTCCGTCGCGCTCCTCCCCGGCAAAGGGGTCGACCTGCCAGTCAGCGGCCCGGGCCGGCACGACGTCGAGATGGCCGTGGATGCACAGGCCAGGCCGGGTGCGGTCGGCCCCGGGGATGCGGACAAAGACGCTCGTCCGCCCGGGTTGCGATTCGAGCACGATCGGGGTGAGCCCGACCTCCTCCAGCAGGCCGACGACATAGTCGGCGGCGGCCCGCTCCCCCGGTCCGGATCCGTCCCCATAGTTGCTGGTGTCGATCCGGATCAGCTCCTGGCAGATCCGGGCGACCTCGTCCTCGGCAGCGATCGGCATACGGATCACTGTAGGCACCCGCGCGGACTCGCGCGGTCTGGCACGATCACGGCATGGCTCGGTATGGCGCTCAATTCGGTCCAGACATCACCTTCCTCGGGGTGGAGCGCTGCGATTGGGCCGAGCCCGCCTCGTATGCCGACGCCGACGTCGTCATCCTCGGCGCGCCCTTCGACGGGGGCACCTCCCACCGGTCCGGGACCCGCTTTGGGCCGCAGTACATTCGCCAGACGTGCTACCTCCCGCACGACGGCTCCCGGCCCTCGCTGGCGCTGCGGGTCGACGGGCTGCAGGATCTCCGCGTGTATGACGCCGGCGACGTCGAGATGTTCTCCGGGGACGCCGAGCGCTCGGTGCGCGACCTGCAGGCTGCGGTGTATGCCGTAGCCCGCGGCGGCGCGATCCCGCTCGTCCTCGGCGGCGACCACACAATCGCCTGGCCCGACGCCGCCGGCGTGGCCCAGCATCTCGGGCAGGGCCGGGTCTCGATGATCCACTTCGACGCCCACGCCGACACCGGCGATATCGAGTTCGGCTCGTTGATCGGGCACGGGCAGCCGATGCGCCGGCTCATCGAGTCCGGCGCCTTGCGCGGTGACCGGTTCCTGCAGGTCGGGTTGCGCGGCTACTGGCCGGGCCCGGAGACGCTGGACTGGATGGCGGCGCAGGGGATGCGGTCCTTCGAGATGACCGAGATCGTCGCCCGCGGCCTGGACGAGTGCCTGACCGAGGCCTTCGCGATCGCCACCGACGAGTGCGACGGCGTCTTCCTCTCGGTCGACATCGATGTCTGCGACCCGGGGCACGCACCCGGAACGGGAACTCCCGAGCCGGGTGGGCTGTCGGCGCGCCAACTGCTCGACGCGGTGCGGCGGATCGCCTACGAGCTTCCGGTCGCGGGGGTGGACATCGTGGAGGTCTCACCCCCATACGATCACGCCGAGATCACCTCGTTCCTGGCTAACCGGGTTGCGCTGGAGGCGCTTTCCGGGATCGCACGGCGACGCAAGGACGCCCTCGACGGCACCCGGTGGGACCCGCGCCAGCCGTTGCTCGACGGGCGCTGACAGCGCGCGCGGGCGGCCCGCTCGCGAGGAGATGGATCGTCGAGCGGGACCGATCGGCGCGCTTAGCCGGTGCAGACCTTGGTCATCGCGTTGGTGTACTTCTCCAGCGTCGCGGTGTAGTCGTTGGACAGGTCGACCGCCTCGGTCGTGTCCTTGCCGATCAGCTTCTTGGCCGCCTCCTCGACCGCGGCGTATTCGTCGCGCAACTCCTCGGGCAGCTTGTCCGCCGTCCCGGACGCAAACGTCTTGTCGAAGTCGGCCTGGTCGAAGTTCCCGGAGAGGGCATCGAGTCCGACCCCGGCGATCGCCAGGCCGGTGGTCGCGGCCTCGCTGCACGCCTCCAGATTGCCGATCAGGCCGCCGCCCGAGGACGAGGACGAGGAGGTCTCCGACGCCGCGCTCGGGGTCGACGATGACGGCGCGGCCGCACTGGTGCTCGGTGACGTCGTGGTCGGGTCCGAGTCGCCGCCACCACATCCGGCGACGAGCAGGCCAGCCGACGCCGCGGCAGTCAAGGCGGCAGTGCGGTAACGCATGTGGGATCTCTCCTTGAGGTCAGTCCGGAACCCGGAATCGGCTCCGGGGACGAGGTCCTAGCCTACGGCGTGTGGGTCTTCAGCCCGCGCGGAGGATCTCGGCCAGGTCGTAGCCCGCGACCTCCTCGAGCTGGTCATAACCGCACGAGCGCGGATCCCGGTCCGGACGCCAGCGCTTGAACTGCGCGGTATGCCGGAACCGGCGCCCCTCCATGTGGTCGTAGCCGACCTCGAGCACCCGCTCGGGCCGCAGCGGGACGAAGGAGAGGTCCTTGCCTTGGCTCCACCGGCTCTGCGTGCCGGGCATCCGGTCCGGGTTGGCGATCGCCCACGCGGCCCAGTCGCCCCAGGGATGGTTCTCGCACCCGTCTTCGAGCGGCTTGAGTTCGTGCAGCAGGCTGACCCGGCGCGCCTGGGTGAAGGACGCGCTGACGCCGATGTGCTGCAGCTGGCCGTCGGCGTCATACAGGCCGAGCAGGAGCGAGCCGAGCAACGGGGTGGCCGGTGTGGAGTTCTTGTGCAGCCGGTAGCCGGCGAGGACGACGTCCGCGGTGCGCTCGTGCTTGATCTTGAACATCGTCCGCTGGTTTGGCGTGTATGCGGCGCCCAGCGGCTTGGCGATGACCCCGTCAAGTCCGGCGCCCTCGAAGGTCTCGAACCACGACTGCGCGACAACGGGATCGGTGGTCGTCCGGGTCACGTGGACGATCTCACTGGGGGTCATCGGCATGGTGGTGAGCCGCTCGCGCCGCACCGAGAACGGCTCGCCCATCAGGTTGGCGTCGCCGATCGCGAGCAGGTCGAAGGCGACATACTGCGCCGGGGTCTGCTCGCTCAACATCGTGATCCGCGAGGCGGCCGGATGGATGCGCTCCTGCAACACTTCGAACTCCAGCCGGTCCCCGACCGCGACGAAGATCTCGCCATCGAGAACGCACTTGTCCGGCAACGCCGTTCGCAGCGCAGCCACGACCTCGGGGAAGTAGCGGGTCAGCGGCTTGGTGTTGCGCGAGGTCAGCTCGACCTCGTCGCCGTCCTTGAAGACCAGGCACCGGAAGCCGTCCCACTTCGGCTCGAAAGACAGCCCGGGCGCGTGCTTGGCCGGGTCGGGAATGCCCTTGACCGACTTGGCCAGCATCGGCTGCACGGGCGGCATGACGGGCAGGTCCATCCGCTCACCCTAAGTCCCGCAGCGTCGTTGCTTCGCCGGACCGGTGGCGGGTCTCGGCCGTCGGGTCGGTTGCCGGACGTCGCCAGTGCCGTGCCGCCACTTTGCTGGCACTGCTGCTATAATAGCAGCATGAGTGTTGCCGTCACCGTTCGTGATGTTCCCGACGAGGTCAGAGACGAGTTGGCGGCACGAGCCGCGCGCGCTGGCATGTCCCTGCAGGAGTATCTGCGAGCACTGCTGGTGGACAACGCATCTCGCCCAACCGTTGGTGACGTTATTGCCCGTGCTCGATCGCGTGTCGACGCCACCGGGGTGCGCGTGGATGCCGAGTCCATCCTGGCTGCCCGCGACGCGGATCGACGGTGAGGTCGCGTGCGGTTTGTGACGCCTCGGCCGTGGCGGCCCTGCTGTTGGATGCAGGCCGCGACGGACGCTGGGTGACCGACGTCCTTCACGATGTGGAACTCGCTGCGCCGGCCTTGTTCCCGTTCGAGACGGCCAACATCGTCCGTCGCCTCGAACTTGCCGGATCCATCACCTCGGACCAAGCCGCTCAAGCCCATGCCGATCTGCTCGATCTGACCGTCGAACTGTGGCCGTATGGCCTCCTCGCTAGGAGGGCGTGGCAGTTGCGCCGAAACCTGACCGCGTATGACGCCAGCTACGTGGCTCTGGCTGAGGACCTGGAGATCCCTCTGGTGACGCTTGATCGCAAGATCGGGGGTGCACCAGGGCTGCGCTGCGAGGTGCTCTCGCCATAAGCGGTGTCGCGGGAGCCGTCAGTGCGTCGGCCGGGCAGGACCGAACGATTCGGTGAGCAGGACGGGCTCGCCGGCATCGTCGGTGGCCACCAGATCGAGCCGGGCGGTCAGCCGCCAGTCGCGGTCGCCTTCCGGGTCGTCGAGAATCTGGGTGACCACCCACTCCCCCGGTTCTTCACGGACCGAGAACAGGCTCGGGCCGCGCGCTTCCGGGCCGGTGCCGATATCGGCATACTCCGCGAAGTAGTCCTCTCCCGCCGCGCGCCAGTCCGCCTCGGACAGCCCGGCGTCGAGGGCGGCCAGCGCGGCATACGCCTCGCGGGCAAGCAGCTCAACCCGGCGGAAGATGCTCTGGCGCACCATCACCCGCAGGGCTCGGGGGTTGGCGCTGAGCGCGCGGGTCTCACCGGGCCGCACCTCGGCCACCTCGGCGCCGGGGTGGGCGAGCGACTCCCACTCGTCGAGCAGACTGGAGTCGGTCTGACGGACCAACTCGCCGAGCCACTCGATCACCTCCTCCAGTTCCTCGGTGCGCAGTGAGAGCGGAACCGTCTGGCGCAGCGCGCGATAGGCGTCCGAGAGGTAGCGCAGCACGACACCTTCGGCGCGGGCGAGCTGATAGCGGGTGATGAATTCGGCGAAGGTCGAGCCCAGCTCATACATCTCGCGGACGACCGCTTTGGGTGATAGGTCAACGGCATAGACCCATGGGTGGCTTTGCCGATAGATGGCAAAGGCGTCGGTCAGCAACTCCTCCAGCGGTTTTGGCCAGCTGACGTCCTCGAGCAGTTCCATCCGCTCGTCGTATTCCAGGCCGTCGGCCTTCATTTCGGCGACCGCGGCGCCGCGCGCGGCGAACTGTTGGGCGAGCAGCACCGGCCGCGGGTCCTCCAACGTGGCCTCGATGACGCTGACGACGTCGAGGGCGTATGCCGCGTCATGCTGGTCGAGCAACTCCAGGGCCGCGAGGGCGAAGGCGGACAGCGGCTGGTTGAGGGCGAAGCCCTCCTGCAAGTCCTCGACGACCTGGTATGCCGCGGCCAGCGTTCCGGCGACGTCCAACGGATGGGTGTCGGTCACCTCGGTTAGTTCCGGAGTTGCCGCACCCTCGGCTTCGGCACGCTCGGTCACCTCGTGCTCGGCTCGGCGCTGCTCGACCGGCTCGTCGGGAACGGCCTCGGGCTCGGGGAGCGGGACGCTCACGGTGTAGCCGGTCGCCCCCGGCACGGGCTCGATGATGTCGGCGTGCTCGAGCGAGGCGATGATCTGCGCGGCGCGGACCACGAGACGAGGTCGTGCGGACTCCTCTTCGTGGTTGTCCTCCAACAGGATCCGCATCGCTTCGCCTTGACCGTCGAGGTTGTCGAGGACGTTGAGGATCATCGCGTGGGTGACCCGCATCCGGGAGCGCAGCGGCTCCGGGGGCGCGGCCACGAGCCGGTCATAGGTCGCCTCGGTGAAGCTGAGGGCACCCTCGGGCGGCCCCTTGCGCACCACCTTGCGACGCTTCTTGGGATCGTCGCCCGCCTTGAGCAGCGCGCGGTGGTTCTCGATGACGTGCTCGGGTGCCTGGACGACGACGAAACCTTCGGTGTCGTAGCCGGCCCGCCCGGCGCGGCCGGCGATCTGGTGGAACTCCCGGGCGCGCAGCACCCGCTGACGCCGGCCGTCGTACTTGGTCAGCGACGTGAGCAGGACCGAGCGGATCGGCACATTGATGCCCACGCCGAGAGTGTCTGTGCCACAGACGACTTTGAGCAGTCCGGCCTGCGCGAGCGTCTCGACCAGGCGCCGGTATTTCGGCAGCATGCCGGCGTGGTGGACGCCGATGCCGTGCAGCACCAGGCGTTTGAGCGCCGCTCCGAATCCCTTGCCGAAGCGGAAGCCGCCGACCAGCCGTTTGATCGCGTCCTTGTCGGCCGCGCTGGAGACGTTGACGCTCATCAACGCCAGCGCCCGCTCGACCGCGGCCTGCTGGGTGAAGTGGACGACATAGACGGGCGCCTTGCCCTCGCGCAACAGGTCCTCGATCGTCTCGTGGATCGGCGTCATCACCCAGGAGAAGTCGAGCGGCACCGGCCGTTCGGCGTTGGTGACCGCGACCGTCTCCCGTCCGGCGCGCCGGGACAGGTCCTCCTCGAAGAAGCGCGTGTCGCCCAAGGTCGCCGACATCAGCAGGACCTGCGTGCTCGGCATGAGTAGCAGCGGAACCTGCCAGGCCCAGCCGCGGTCGGGCTCGGCATAGAAGTGGAACTCGTCCATGACGACCAGGCCGATTCCGGTCTGATCCCGTTCCCGCAGCGCTTGATTGGCGAGCACCTCGGCCGTTGCGCAGATGATCGGGGCATCCGGGTTGACGGCGGCGTCACCGGTGAGCATGCCGACATTGGCCGGGCCAAAGATCTCGATCAGCGCAAAGAACTTCTCCGACACCAGGGCCTTGATCGGCGCGGTATACCAACTGCGTTCGCCAGCGGCATACGACATGGCGTGCGCGGCGACCGCGACCAAGGACTTGCCCGAACCGGTGGGCGTCGCCAGGACGACATTGGCGCCGGTCAGCAGCGCCAGGACGGCTTCCTCCTGCGCGGGGTAGAGCGTCAGGCCGAGCCCGGTGGTCCACTGCTCGACCGCGCCGAGCACGTCCTCGGGATCGGGTCGCTCGCCGAGATCGTCGAGGGCGGCGGCGAGGGTCACACGAGCCATTCTCCCGTATGCCGCACATCACCTCCTCGATGGAACCATCGCCCGCCCCATCGCGTCCTAAATGTGATATCAATTAGATATCGCCCCGGATCAGACGGAACGGGGCGAGAGAGAGGGGCCCACGATGACCACACCGACCACCCAGCCAGCTGACCGCCTCCCCGAGGAGGTCAGCGTCCAACCCGTCGGCCACGGCGGTGCCCGGGTCGACATCGACGAGCGGCCCGCCTTTGCGGTCAACGGTTTCCTCGCGCTGCTCCTCGCCCTGGTGCTCATCGCCGGCGCCATCGCGGCCGTCGTGTTGAGCATCACCGGTTCCATCGACCACACTCCCTCCCCCGGGGCCCTGATCGGTGGCGCCCTGCTGCTTATCGTCGGCATGATCGTGCTGTCCGCGATCGTCATCGTCCAGCCGGGACAGAGCAAGGTCATCCAGTTCTTCGGCCGCTATGTCGGCACCAACCGGCGCACCGGCTTGTCGATGGTTCTCCCGCTGACAACCCGCCGGCGGGTCTCGTTGCGGGTCAACAACTTCGAGACCAACGCGCTGAAGGTCAACGACGCCAGCGGCAACCCCGTCGAAATCGCGGCGATCGTCGTCTGGCAGGTCGCCGACACCGCCAAGGCGTCGTTCTCGGTCGAGGACTATTCGAGCTTCGTGCGGGTCCAGTCCGAGGCCGCGCTGCGCCACGTCGCCACGTCGCATCCCTATGACGATGCCTCCGGTGAAGGGGAGTCGCTGCGCGGCTCGACCGACATCGTCTCCGCCGAGCTCGCTCAGGAGGTCGCCGCCCGGGTCGCGGTCGCCGGCGTGGAGATCATTGAGGTGCGGATCTCCCACCTGGCCTATGCGCCCGAGATCGCCCAGGCAATGCTGCGCCGCCAGCAAGCGTCAGCGGTCGTCGCGGCCCGGGCCAAGATCGTCGAGGGCGCCGTCGGCATGGTCGAGATGGCCCTCGACAAGCTGGAGGAGGGCGACCTGGTCGCCCTGGACGAGGAGCGCAAGGCGGCGATGGTCTCCAACCTGCTCGTCGTCCTGTGCAGCGAGCAGAACGCCGCCCCGGTCCTCAACGCGGGCAGCCTCTACACCTAGGTCGCCATGCCGACGGGTCAGCGACCATCCGGACGGCCGGAGCGGCATACCATGCTGCTCCGGCTGGATCCGGCTGTGCACGAGGCGCTTTCACGCTGGGCGAGGGACGAGCTGCGCAGCGTCAACGCGCAGGTCGAACTCGTCCTGCGGCGGGCGCTGGCCGAGGCAGGGCGGGCACCGTCGGGCGCGGCGCCGGTGCGGCCACGCGGGCGACCGCGCAAACAACCGGCGTCCGACGACTGAACTCTCGCAGCTGCCGGCCGCTCGGGTTGCCGGCGTTCTCGCCCAGGAGTAGCGTCGAATCGCGGAAGTTCGCAAGACGGAATCCGCCTCCACGACACGGATTCCGGCGTCGGTAACTCGGCACGGCAGGCCTTCGCTTGCCCGCACGGAGCACGTCCGCGTTAGCAGTGGCCGCTCCTTCTCATTCGTTTCTGCCAAGGAAGCCCGCGATGAGAAAGATCCGATTCCTCGCCCTGGTTGCGGCCGTTGGGGCCCTTCTTTTCACGACCGCACCGTCGGCTTCGGCCGACTGGTACTGGCCGCGCACGTCTCCCTACGCGGGGGTGTGCTGGAACAAGACCACGGCATACGGCGGCGCCAATCTGATGACGACGGGAATGGTGAACAACACCGCGTCCGCAACTAAGCCGAAGTTACGGCTGGTTGACGTGGCGAACCCCCTGCTGGGCAGGGGGTTCGCTGGTTTGGGTGTTGGTGGTTCTGTCTACTTGCCGTTGATGGTTAGGGGGATGGGGGCGTTTAGGAGGGCGAAGGTGTGGCGTTGGGTGGGGGTGGGTTCGGCCAGGGTGGGCACGAGGGGTGTGGTGTGGTCGGTGCCGTAGCGCAGGTCGTTGCGGGTCAGGGTGGCGAGGTGTTTGAGCAGGGCCGGGAAGGACCGCACGGGCTGGTCGTGGTCGTCGGTGTGTCGGGAGGCTTTGCGGTCCGCGGCTGGGGAGCGGTGGGCGGGGGCGACCGGGTCGGCGGGTGTTGGCGGGTGTTCGTCGGTGTAGGTCAGGGGGGCTAGGGTGGCGCGTAGGTGCCAGGTCAGGTAGGCGGCGAGCATCACAATCAGGACGTGGGCGCGGACGCGGTCTTCGAGGCGGTGGTAGATCGGGCGCAGGTCGAGGTCGGTGGCTTTGATGCTGCGGAAGTCGCGTTCGACGTGGGCGAGGTTTTTGTAGGCCTGGACGATGCTGGCGGGGGTGAGGGTCTCGGCGGGCGTTGGGGTGCGTAGCACGTAGATGCCGTCGAGGGCGGCTTCGGCGGCGATCTGGCTGGTTTTGCGGGTGATCACCACGGTGGTGTCGGTGATGGTCAGGTCGAAGTGTTTGGCCATCCGGTATTTGTTGAGGAGTTTGCCGACCCGCAGGCCGATCGTGTCGGCGCCGGCTAGCCGGCCCTCGGCCACTGCTCGCTGGGTGGGGGCCAGGGCGGTTTCGGTGGCGGTGAGCAGGTCCTCGCGTTTGCGGGCGCGTTCGGTGGCCAGGAACGGGTGTTGACCGTCGCTCTGGGTGACGACGTGGGGGCCGTGATCTGTCATCGAGGTTGCCGACGGGCGGTCGCATTGGTTTGAGTGTGGTGTTCGTGGTCCTCGGCGCCATCACTGTGCCGGGCTCGGGCAAGATGGGTGGGGTATTGGACGTTCACGGCCCTCGCGCGTGAGGTGTCGTGGAAGACGTCGCGGGAGGGCCGTGCCGGATGCGCGGAGGCATCGGTGCTCACAGTAGAAGGTGATCAGGCTCGGGTCGAGTCGCGGTTGGTGTCCGGACAGATCGGTTGTCCGGGGTGTTCTGGAGAGCTGCGCCCGTGGGGGTGGGCGCGGCCGCGGCGGGTGCATGGCATCGAGGCGGTGGTGCGTCCGCGGCGGGCTCGCTGTCCGGGGTGTTTGCTGACGCACGTGCTGTTGCCGGTGACGCTGTTGTTGCGGCGGGGGTACGCGGCCGGGGTGGTCGGTGCCGCGCTGACCGCTCGCGCGAGGGGGTTGGGACACCGGCCGATCGGGCAGGCGTTGGGGGTGCCGGGGGCGACGGTCCGAGGCTGGCTGCGGGTGATGGGCTCCCGGCTTGACCCGGTCCGGTCGTGGTTGCTGCAGGTCGCGGCCCTGGCCGGGGTGGACTGGGTGGTGCCCCAAGCGCAGGGGTGTCGGTGGCGGGACCTGTTGGCTGCCCTGGCCGCGGCGAGCGAGGCGGTCACGGGCCGGTTCGGCCGGGATGGGGTGCTCGGCCCGGTGACGGGCTGGCAGGTCGCCGTCGCCTGTTCCGGTGGTCGGCTGTTGGCGCCGGGGTGGCCGCCGGTCTGGCCGGGGCGGGGCGGCAACACGAGTTGCCCCTGACGCCTGGCCCGGGCAGGCGGCATCGTCGTAAGGGTTGTCCCTGACCGTGCCGCGGTCAGGTATTCCCCTTGCTTCAGAGGAGTTGTCGTGGAGTGCACACCCGAGCAGGAGGCGCACAAGCGGCGTGAGCGCGCGCAGCTGGTGGCGTTGTTCCGCTACCAGCTGATTAGTCCGGCCCTGGATCCGGGCTTGTCGCGCAAGGCCCGCGGGAAGGTGGTGCGCGCGATCGCGGCCCGCAGCCACGTCGGCCCGTTCGGTGGGCAGCACACCTACTCGCGGGACACATTGGATCGGTGGATCCGCCGGTACCGCGCCGGCGGGTTCGAGGCGTTGACGCCCTCGCTGCGTCAGCCGGGTTCCCGGATCGACACGGCGGTGCTGGAGCTGGCGGTCGCGCTCAAACGGGAGAACCCGGCCCGGACAGCGGCGCAGGTCGCGCGGATCCTGCGGGCTTCCTCGGGGTACTCCCCGTCCGAGTCGACGCTGCTGCGGCTCTTCCACCGGCACGAGCTGATCGGCCCAGCGACCGGGCAGGCGCCGGTGTTCGGCCGGTACGAGGCCGACGCGCCGAACCAGCGGTGGGTCGGGGACGCGTTGCACGGGCCGAAGATCGGCGGGCGCAAGACCTACCTGTTCGCCTTCTTGGACGATCACTCCCGCCTGGTGGTCGGCTACCGGTTCGGGTTCGCCGAGGACGTGATCCGACTGGCCGTCGCCTTGGAGCGCGCGTTGGCCTGCCGCGGGGTGCCCGGCGCCTGCTATGTCGACAACGGCTCGGCCTACGTCGATGCGTGGCTGCTGCGAGCCTGCGCCAAGCTCGGTATCCGGCTGATCCACGCCACCCCACACCGACCCCAAGGCAAAGGCAAAATCGAACGATTTTTCCGCACCGTACGCGAGCAGTTCCTCGTCGAGGTCCCCGACACCAGCGCCGCCGACCTGGCCGAACAGGCCACCACCGCCGCGGCGGCGCTGCTGGAACTGAACGCGCAGTTCACCGCCTGGGTCGAGTCGCTCTATCACCACCAGGTGCACTCCGAAACCGGTCAGAGCCCACTGACCCGCTGGAACGACGGCTGGCAGGCCGCCGGGCACGGCCCGACCATGCCAGCCGCGGACGCGTTGACCGAGGCGTTCTTATGGTCCCAGCTGCGCACCGTCACCAAGACCGCCACCATCAGCCTGCACGGCAACACCTACCAGGTCGAACCCGCCCTGGTCGGACGCAAGGTCGAACTCGTCTTCTCCCCGTTCAACCTCGAACAGATCGAGGTCCGCCACAGCGGACGCTCCTACGGCCAAGCCGTCCCACACGTGATCACCCGACACACCCACCCCAAGGCCCGACCCGAGACCCCCGAACCAGCCCCCGCCACGACCGGGATCAACTACCTGAACCTGCTCACCGACACCCACCACACCCACGTCGCCGACGACGAACGGATCGGCTTCCACGCCCTCTACGCCAACAGCCCCGAAGCCACCACCGAGCAGATCCCCGGGCAACTGTCCCTCGATGAAATGCTCACCGACACCACCTCGCGGCAGGACGCGGCCCGGTGAGTATCCAACGCCTGCAATCCTACTGGGGATTCACGGCCATGCCGTTCGGCCGGTCCCTGGCCCCCTCGATGCTGCACCGCCACGCCGGGCACGCCGAGGCCATGGCCCGCATCGACTGGTGCATCAGCCAACACGCCCTCGGGGTGATCACCGGCGAGGTCGGCGCCGGCAAGACCGTCGCCATCCGCGCCGCCACCGCCGCCCTGGACACCTCCCGACACGTGGTCATCTACCTGCCCAACCCCTCCGTCGGCGTCCGCGGCATGCTGCACCACATCACCTCCGCCCTCGGGCAAACCCCCACCTTCTACACCGCCACCCTGGTCCCCCAAGCCGCCGAGGCCCTCGCCGCCGAACACGCCGAACGCGGCCGCACCCCCGTCCTGGTCTTCGACGAAGCACACCTGCTCGACAACCCCCAACTCGAAGCCGTCCGCATGATGACCAACCACGGCATGGACTCCGGCGCCCCGTTCGCCGCGCTGCTAGTCGGACAACCCACCCTGCGCCAACGACTCCGCCTCGGCGTGCTCGCCGCCCTCGACCAACGCATCGCCGTCCGATACACCCTCACCGGGATGACCCCCGACGAAACCAGCGACTACATCACCCACCACGTCAAGATCGCCGGACGCACCGACACCCTCTTCAGCAACGACGCGATCACCCTGATCCACAACGCCTCCCGAGGATACCCACGCGCCATCAACAACCTCGCCGTCAACGCCCTGATGGCCGCATTCGCCAAAGACACCAACATCGTCGACGAGAAAGCCGCCCGCATCGCGATCTCCGAAACCGGCGCGGACTAACCAACCCCCGTCACCACGCCGAGCACCCCGTCACCACGCCGACCACGGCCCCGCCCGCCAACCGCGGACGGGGCCGTTCCACACCCAGACCATCGGCAAACCCGATGACGCCGCCATCCGCAGAATGAGCGACGGTCAACAAACGGGTTGCGGCAGGCGATCAGCCGTTCCCCGGGGTAGTCGGGGTGGCTGATTTCGGCCAGGTTGTGTTCATCGAACAGGGTTGGTTGAAGCGGGCCGCCCTCGGCGGCAAGGGTTTTGATCGCGGGGGCGCGGAGCGCGGTGATCCAGCCGAGGTCGGCTCGGGTGGCCGGGTCGGTGTTGGTGTGGCGGATCGCGGTGATCCGGGCGGTGGTGATCATGCCGCGGTCGCCGACCATGACCATCTCGGTGAGTTTGAAGGTGTCCCGCACCAGGGTGACGGCCTCGACGAACGCGGTGGGGTCGGCGGTGTTGCCGGGGAAGACCCGGATCGCGACCGGGCGACCGGCCGGGTCGGTCAGCAGCCCGTACTCGATCTGGGTGCGGTTCTTCTTCCCGTCGCGGGAGTAGCCGCGCCGGGCCAGTGGGCAGTGGCTGCCTTCCATCCACGAGGACGATAGGTCGAACAGCGCCATCCGGGCGGGGTTGGCGTCGGCGGCCAGGTGGCGCCGGGCCAGCTGCTTCTCGATCGCGTCCTGGCGCCCGAGTAGCCAGTCCATCGCCGCGTAGACCTCGTCGGTGGAGGCACCGGCCAGGTCGAGGTCGACGCCCAGGGTGGTGTCGGCCCACCAGGAGATGGTCGCCAGCTTCGAGCCGGGTGCCAGCACTCGGGCGATGATCAGCCCCATCGCCAGGTCCCGGGCCCGCCCGGGCGGCCCGAGTAGCCCGGGTAGGCCCAGGGCCCGGGCTTGGGCCCACACCGCGGCCACATGCCCGTGCGGCAGGGAGCGGGTGATGGTGGCGGCCTGGTCGGCCGGGATGAACGCCTGCCCGGCCAGGCAGGCCCGGATCACCTCGATCAGCTCGGCCGGCAGGTGGGAGAGGTTCGCGACCGTCTCGTTGCGCACCTTGCCGTTCTCCCGCCAGGAACGCCGCAACAGGTGGGTCTCGTAGTCCCGGGCCACCCCGTCCTTACCAACATAGTGACGACGGTGCGTGGTCACATGAACCGCTCCACCACGTTTCGCCATACCGCCAAAATATCACACCGTGCCGGATCGATCGATCCACTTTAGTGACGACACACCGAGGGGTTAGAAGCCGCATCACTGCAGGTCAAAACGGGGATCAGCCCTCAAACCACTCGCAACTTCGGACTAAGGGGTGGTCGCCTTCAGGATGGGCAGGTGGTCGCGCCTTCCCAGCCGCGCATCCAGTCGTAGGCCGCGAACGTGTCCCGCGTCGGCGGCGGGCCGACCCATTCGTAGGCGCCCGACCACGCGTTGGCCATGACGTAGCCGGCCAGCGGCTGGCCGGTGCCCAATCCGGCTGGTAGGCCGGTCAACCGCTTGACGACCCGGCCGTCGACATACCAGGTCACGCTCGTCGAGGTGAACGCGAAAGCGTAGGTGTGGAAGGCGGCCGAGGGGTCGAAGGGCATCCGCACCGTGGAGGTGCGAGCCTCGCCATCGGCCAGGTGGACGGTCAGCCACACCTTGCCCCACGTCCCCCGGCGATCCTTGGAGAGGAACTCGATGTCCACCTCGGGCAGGTTGTAGCCGTCGCCGATCCAGAAGTAGCTCGTCACGACCCCGGGCACCCGGGCGGTCTTCAGCCGCGTGGCGTAGCAGCCGGCGCCATACAGTCGCTCGGGGATGGTCTGAACCTCGGCGCTGGAGGTGGCATTGGCGCGGAAACGTAAGCGGCCATTGGCTATTTGGCTGTTGGCAAGCAGGATGGTGTTGCCGCCGGTGCCCGGCCAGTCGCCGTTGATGCGCAGCTTCCCGTCGGGTGAGAGATTGCCGGCGAAGGCCGCGTTGAACTCCTGGCGCAGGGTCATCGCGGGCGTGGCCGGATTGGCGCCGGGCGGATCCACCGCGGCACTGGATGCCGGGGCGAGCCCTCCGGCGGCGATGGTGGCAGCTGCGCATACGGCTGCGGAGAATGCATGGCGTCTCATGGCCACATCATGGCCCGGGTCGGCGCGGCACGCTCATACCACAGTGTGGAAGTTCCAGCACTGTGGGGCGACCGAGTGAGACGATGGAGGCACCGATCAGGAAGTGAGGGCGCATATGAACGCCACGCTCGCGGGATCGGCATCAATGACGCTGGCCGATTCGTCCCTACCACCACTTAAGCCCAAGCTGCGCGGCTGGTTGCACGCCAGCGCGGCCCCCTTGGTCCTGGCCGCCGGAATCGTGCTGATTTGTTTGGCGGACAACGCCGTCGAGCGCATCGCGTCGGCCATTTATGCGGCTGCCGGGTTTGTATTGTTCGCCACCAGCGCGACCTACCACCGGTTCAACTGGTCACCCCGCCCGCTCGGGGTTCTCAAGCGATGGGACCACGCCAACATCTATCTGCTCATCGCGGGCAGCTACACCCCGATTGTTGCCGTCGGCCTGTCGGGCACCGCGCGCACGGCCTTGCTGTGGACGGTGTGGGTCGGCGCGCTCCTCGGCGTCGCCTTCCGCGTCTTTTGGGTGCAGGCGCCGCGGATCCTTTACACCCTGCTGTATGTCGTGCTCGGCTGGTCGGTCGTGCCGGTCATGGGTCGGGTGTTCAGTGAGGCCGGCGTCGCGGTCGGGGTGCTGACGCTCGTCGGCGGCGTCTGCTACACGGTCGGCGGCATCCTCTATGGGCTCAAGCGCCCCAACCCGTGGCCGCGCTGGTTCGGCTTCCACGAGATCTTCCACGCCTTCACGATCGCCGCCTGGACCTGTCAGTACGTCGCGATCGCACTGTTGGTCTACTGACCCGAGCCGACATCATCTGGTGCGGCAGGATCGATCCATGCAATTCTCCTGCGAGATCCACGGCCGGCTGCGCGACCTCAACCTGGCCCGCCACGTCGACAATGTCGCAGCGATGCGCTTGCTTGACGAAGGCCGCCATCTCTTCTTCGGCGCGCGCGGCGTCCCCGGAGTCGTTGACCTGCCGGGGGTCCTTGTGGGAATCGAGGACGAGGTCACGATCCTCGTCGCGGGCCAGCGGGTGGAATACCGCGCCGAGTTCCGCGTCAATCCCGCCAAGCCCTTCCTGCTGACCATGTGGATCGGCCACCTGGGGGCCTCGTCCTTCACCGTCGACACCGAGCTGCGCACCGGCCCGGACGCATTCCCCGGCCGCGGGACACTCAAACAATCAATGCCGATCGATCCAGGGCAATTGCACGATCAAATCGGCGTGAACCACGCCCATTGATAGTTTGACGGTCCTGCACATGTGTGTGTCCGAGGGGGGACTTGAACCCCCATCCCCTTGCGAGGACTAGCACCTCAAGCTAGCGCGTCTGCCAATTCCGCCACCCGGACGAGGTGTTGGCGTGACGCTCGCGAGCGCCGCACCGGTGGGAGAGATTAGCACGCGGGCCAGGCCGCGCCCTAACCGAGGACGCGCGGAGCCCCGGTTGTCACTGGGGCGGTCCACAATGCCGGTATGCAGCTCGCCGACGTGCTCGCGACCTCCGAGCAGTTGGTCGCGACGCCCGCCCGCAACGCCAAGATCGCGCTCGTCGCGCAGGCGCTGCGCCAGGCGGGGCCGGGTGAGGTGGCCACGGTTGCGGCATACCTGTCCAACACCCTGCCGCAGCGGCGCGTCGGCGTCGGCTGGGCCACCTTGGCAGCCCTTCCCCCGCCCGCGGCCCAGGCAACGCTGACGGTGCCCGAGGTCGACGCGGCGCTCACCCGGCTGGCTGGCGCGAGCGGCGCCGGCTCGGCCGCGGCCAGGCGAGCGGCCCTCGAGGAGGTGCTCGGCCGGGCGAGCGCCGCCGAGCAGCACTACCTGCGCGGGCTCATCCTCGGCGGGGTTCGGCAGGGCGCGCAGGACGGTGTCATGCTCGCCGCGATTGCCCAAGCCGCGCAGGTCCCCGAGGTGGCGGTGCGGCGGGCGGTGATGCTCGCGGGCTTCGCCGGGCCGGTCGCCGCGGCCGCCCTGAGCGGCGGCCAAGCCGCGCTGGCAGCCATCTCGCTCGAGGTCGGCCGGCCGCTGCGCCCCATGCTCGCCGGCAGCGCACCCGACGTGGCCGCCGCCGTCCCGGACGGCACCAACGTCTATCTGGAACGCAAGATCGACGGCATCCGGATCCAGGCCCACAAGGACGGCGCCGACGTGCGGCTGTTCACCCGGTCGCTGGAGGAGATCACCGAGCGGCTGCCCGAGGTCGTCGAACTCGTGGCCGGCCTGCCCGTCGCCCGGGCGGTCCTCGATGGGGAGACGGTCGCGCTGCGCGCCGACGGGCGGCCGCAGCCCTTCCAGGTCACCGGTTCGCGCACCGCCAGCTCGATCGATCCCGCCCAGCTGCGCGCCAAGACGCCGCTAACGACCAGCTTCTTCGACCTGCTCCACCTCGACGGCCAGGACCTGCTCGACCTGCCCCTTCAGCGCCGCATCGAGCAGCTCGACGAGGTCGTGCCCGAACCCGCCCGCATCCCCCGGATGCGCACGGCCACCGCCGCGCAGGCCGCAGAGTTCTTTGCCGACCAAGTGGCCGCCGGGCACGAGGGAGTCATCGTCAAAGACCCCTCGAGCCCGTATGCCGCGGGCCGCCGCGGCGGGGGCTGGGTCAAGGTCAAGCCGCGGCATACCCTCGATTTGGTCGTGCTCGCCGTCGAATGGGGCAGCGGGCGGCGCCGCGGGACACTGTCCAATATCCATCTCGGGGCGCGTGACCCGAGCACGGGCGGTTTCGTCATGCTCGGCAAGACGTTCAAGGGGATGACCGACGCGATGCTCGCCTGGCAGACCGAGCGCTTCCAGCAACTGGAGACCCACCGCGACTCCTACACCGTCCATGTCCGACCCGAGCAGGTCGTCGAGATCGCCTTCGACGGCATCCAGAAGTCCTCGCGCTATCCGGGCGGTATGGCGCTGCGCTTCGCCCGGGTGCTGCGCTATCGCGACGACAAGAGCGCCGCCGAGGCCGATACGATCGAGACCGTGACGGCGATGCGCGGATGGTGACGGCGGGCACCCGGCGGGCCGACATCCAGGGCCTGCGGGCGCTAGCCGTGATCCTCGTCATCGCCGCCCACGTCACCGGCCGCCCCGCGTTCGGGCACCTGGGGGTCGATGTCTTCTTCGTGATCTCCGGGTTCGTCATCACCGGTGTCCTGCTGCGCGAGCGCGCCGGCACCGGGGCCACCTCGCTGCGCACGTTCTATGCCCGCCGGGCGCGCCGTATCCTGCCGCTCGCCCTGGTCGTCATCGGCGTGGTGCTCCTCGCGGCGCCGCACGCGTTCTCCCCCCAGCGGGTCGCGGACGTGCGCGTCGATGCCTGGTGGGCCGCGCTCTTTGCCGCCAAGTGGCGCTTCGCCGCGATCGGCGGCGACTACTTCCGCATCGGTGAGGCCGGCTCGCCGCTCGAGCACTACTGGTCGCTCGGCGTCGAGGAACAGTTCTATCTCCTCTGGCCGGCGCTGTTTGCTCTCGTGCTGGCCGGTTCCACGGCCCGCCACTCCGGGCCGCTGCCGCGCCGGCGGCTGACGGTGGTGCTCGCCACGGTGCTGATCGCCTCGGTGGGCTGGTCGCTCGCGCAGCAGACCGCGCAGCCGGCCACGGCATACTTCTCCTCGCTGACCCGAGCCTGGGAGATCGCGCTCGGCGCCCTGCTCGCGCTGATCCCAGCGCGAGTGGTCCGCCTCGGCCCGAGGGCCCGGCTCGCGCTGGCCTGGCTCGGCCTGGCCAGCATCGTCGCCGGCGCCGTCTGGGTGCGCCCGCAGGCCGGTATCCCCGTCCCCGCCGTCCTTCCTGCAGTCCTCGGCGCTGGATTGGTGCTCGGTGCCGGGATCGGGACACCGGGCGGTGGCCCGGCGGTGCTCACCAATCCGGTCAGCCGGTGGCTGGGGGATATCTCCTATGGCCTCTACCTGTGGCACCTGCCCCTCCTGGTCCTCCTTGGCGCCTACCTCACTCCCGGCTCGCTGGAACTGCGGCTGCTCACCGTCACCGGAACCCTCGCCCTCGCCGCGGTCAGCCACTACCTCCTCGAACGCCCCATCCTGGAAGCCCCGCGGCGGCGATCGCACCGGTCCTGGTCGACGTGGTGGCGCACGCAGCGCACCGGCATCGTTGCCTCGGCCGCCGCCTTGGTGGCGCTGGCCGCGGCCGGCTCCCTGATCATTCAGGCGGCCATACCGGCACCGGTGATCGCGGCGCCGCCGCCATCATCCGCGGCCAGCTCGACCACCCCGCCGCCGCAGGTCACGGCGACAACCAGCACGCTGTCGCCGCCCCACGCGAGCGCCCTCCCACCGACCAAGCGGCCGACAACACCACCACCACGTCCCGGATACACAGAAATCCCGTTGGGCTCGACCGGTTCCCGGCTCCGCAACGGACTGCTCACCGCGCTCGCCTCCGGCGCCTGGCCCGGTGACCTCAACCCCCAGCCGGACAGGTGGGACCAGACGGCGCAGGGCCCGGCATACGCCGCCTGCGTGGCCACCGACGCGACCAATCCGGCGTCGTGCACCTTCCACCGGAGCAGCGGACCCGAGATCATTGTGTATGGCGACTCGCTCGCCCTCGCCGTGCTCCCCGCGTTCGTCGAGGCCTACGGCAAGACCTACAAGGTGCGTGGTCTGACCAAGCTCGCCTGCGCCGCCAATGGCGCCAAGGCGGACTTCGGCAAGCCCGACTGGGCCATCCCGTGCACGAACCACCGGCTGATGACCATCCGCTATGTCAAGAAGGTCCGGCCCAAGGTCCTGGTCCTCACCGAGAACTACGCCTGGTCGCTGCGTCTGCTCTCCGGGGCCAAGGGCGCCGCTGCCGGCAAGGAGTGGGCCGCCGCGGGGCAGGATTTCGTCGACTCGGTCGCCCCCTACGTCGACCAGGTCGTCGTGCTGACCCCGTCGATGCCCGGCGTCGGCTTCCGCGACTGCTACCGCCCCGGTGGCTCGCCCGGCCGGTGCGTCACCGGCATACCCGGCTGGTGGGAGGTCGCCCGCAAGGCCGAGCGCACGATCACCGGCGCGACGATCATCGACACGACGCACTGGTGGTGCGCGGACGGCCACTGTCCGATGTTCTCCGCGGTCGGCGACACCGGGATGAAGACCGACTATCTGCATTTGTCGATCCAATATGCCCGCGTCGTCGCCGACGACCTCGCCTATCTGCTGACGACCACCGGGGTGCTGCCCGCGCGCCGCTGACGGGTTCCGATTTGTCCAAGCGGGCTGTCGGACCCGTGATCTAGGTTCCTTTCCGTGACTCTCCGCGGCATCTCCGAGCGCCCCGCGTGGCGCTTCTTCGTGACGATGACGCGCGCCGTCCCCGGGCTGGCGGCCGTGTGGTGGGTGCTGCTCGCCCTGCGGGCGCTGGTCGCGCCCGGGCTGGCAGTCACGACCGGCTGGCTCGTCGGGGCCGTGGCCGACCGGTCGGAGGTGAGCGGGCCGCTGACTGCATTCGGCATCGTGTTCGTCGCCGCCCAGGTCGCACCTCCGCTGCACCAGGTCATCGGGACGCTCGTCGGGCACCGGTTGAGTTCCGAGCTCAACGAACGGCTAATGACGGCGACCTTGACGCCGGCCGGCATCGGTCACCTGGAGCGCGGTGACCTGACCAACGACCTGACGACCGCCCGCCACTTTGACCTCGGCATGAGCGGCCCGCCGATGTTTCTCAACATCGACTTCATCGCCGCCGGCCTGGTCACGCTGCTCGGCGGGATCGCCTCTGCGCTGGTGCTCGCCGGTTACGCGTGGTGGGCGCCGCTGCTCCTGCTCGCCGCGTGGGGCTCGACCCATTGGCTGCTGCGCGAGAGCGGCGTGTGGCGCGACCGCAACACCCACGAGGTCAAGATCGCCCGCCGGCACACCGACTATGCCTATGGCCTGGCCACCGAGCCCGCCGCCGCCAAGGAGGTGCGCCTCTTCGACCTGGCCGACTGGCTGCTGGAGCGGCTCACCACCAACCGGCTGCGGATGCACGAGCTGCAGTATGCCGCCACCCGCCTGCGCGAGCGGTCGCTCGCCGGCGCCTTGGCAATCGTGCTGTGCGCCAATGCATTCCTGATGTGGATGCTCGCCCGCAGCGCCGACTCCGGGGCCATTGGGGTCCAACAGCTGATCACCTATGCCGGGGCCGCCTTCGGCGCCAGCATGATCGCTTTCGGCGGGTTGAGCTGGGCGATGGACGTCGCGTCCGCTCCGGTCCTCGCCATCGAGGCGCTCGAGCCCGCGATGCGACCCGCAGGTGCGCTTGGCCCGGTCGCGCCAGCTCCCCCGGTCGAGCCGCCAGCCCCCACGGCCCGCGATCCGCACGTGCTGACGGGGACCCACGGTGCTGGCCACGGGGGCACCCCACTCGGTGAGCCGAGCGGAGCCCGACCGCGTCGGGCGGCATCCGGGGACGCTCGATGTGGCGTCGACCCAGAGATCGTGTTCGACCAGGTGGGGTTCACCTACCCCGGGACCGAGCGCCCCATCCTGCGCGGGTTCGACCTGACGATCCCGGCGGGGGAGCAGCCTGGCGATCGTCGGTACCAATGGCGCCGGCAAGACGACGATCGCCAAGCTGCTGTGCCGGCTCTACGATCCACAGCAGGGGTCGATCCGCGTCGACGGAATCGACCTGCGCGAGCTGCCCCTGCCGGCGTGGCGGACCAGGCTCGCGGCCGTCTTCCAGGACTTCGTGCGCTACGAATTGCCGCTGCGCGACAACATCGCCCCGCTCGGCGCCCCTGATCGGCTGATCGAGAAGGCGCTCGCCCAGGCCGGCGCCGACGGGCTCGCCGGCCTGGACACGCCGCTGGCCAAGGGCTATCCGCGCGGCGTCGACCTGTCCGGCGGGCAGTGGCAGCAGCGCGTCGCGCTCGGGCGCGCGATCGCCACGGTCGGCGGCGGCGCCGACGTTGTCTTGCTCGACGAGCCGACCGCGATGCTCGACGTGCGCGGCGAGGCGGAGATCTTCCGGCGGCTGCTCGCTGCCACCGAGGCCGCGACGACGATTCTCATCTCGCACCGCTTCTCCACCGTGCGCCAGGTGGACCGGATCTGCGTCGTCGAGCACGGGCAGGCGATCGAGACCGGCAGCCACGGCGAGCTGATCGCGCGCGGCGGGCGCTATCAGACGATGTACGAGCTGCAGGCCAGCCGGTTCGTCGAGCTGAATGAGCAGGGCGAGGAGGTCATCTATGAGCCGCTCTGATCCGCTGGCCTCGCCCGCCGAGCAGCAGCTCGAGCCGCTGCCCAAGGCCGTCCCCGCGATGGTAGGGATCGTCAAGCACGGGTATCTCGCCGAGCCCAAGCTGTTGGTGGCCTCGCTCGCGATGACCTTGCTGGAGGTGCTGCCCGATGTGCTCGTCGCGCTCTGGCTGGCGCTGCTCACCGACGGGTTCGTCGCTCACGACCGCGGCAAATTGCTCATCGGCGCCGGCGGGCTGGCCGCGTCGGCGACCGCCACCTGGGCGCTATCGGTGACCCTGGGGCGGACCAAACGCCGACTCGGTGACCGGCTCGACATCTACTTCCAGGGCCACGTCGCCGCACTCCAGGCCCGGATCGGGACCATCGAGCATCACGAGCGGCCGGGCTATCTCGACCGGATCGCCGTCTTGCGCACCGGTGTCTTCGCGCTCGATCACCTCTTCGGTTCGATGTTCACGATGCTCGGCTGGAGCCTTCGCCTGGCGTTCGTCGCCGTCTTGCTCGCCACCATCCACCCCGGGCTGCTGCTCCTGCTGCCCGCCGCGCTGCCGCTCCTGGCGGTCGCCACCTGGCGGCCCAAGGTCGAGAAGGCGGCCGAGGAATCGGTGGCGCCGTTCGCCCGTCTCGGTCGCCACCTCTTCCTGCTCGCGACCAGCCCTTCCCCGGGCAAGGAGATCCGGGTCACCGGCAACCAGGACGATGTGAGCGGCCGGCGACGCGCGGCCTGGGGCAGGTGGTTTTCCCCCCTGCGCCAGGCGAGCCTGGCCACCGCGGTGTGGCTCGGCGTGGCATGGGCCCTCTTCGGGGCCACCTTCGTCGCTGCCGTCGCCTGGGTCGCCGGCCGGCCGGGGGCGAGCGCCGGCGTGGTCGTCCTGGTGTTGACCGCGGGGAGCCGGTTGACGGCATACGTCGGGTCGGCGGTCGGTGAACTCGGCTTCCTGCGCGGGATCTGGCTCGACTCGGCCCAGCGCCTGGCCTGGCTAGAGCTAGAGCCTGGCCGCCCGCGCGGATCAGGCCGCCGACTCCCCCGCGCCCGAGCGGCTCAGCGACGGCATCCGGCTTCGCGGCGTCTCGTTCACCTATCCCGGCAGCAGCCGGCGCGTCCTGGAGGACATCGACCTGCACCTGCCCGCCGGCAGCGTCGTTGCCGTCGTCGGCGAAAACGGGGCCGGCAAGTCCACCCTGGTCAAACTGCTCGCCCGCATGTATGAGCCGAACGCCGGCGAGATCACCGCCGACGGCACCGACATCGCCCGGATCGACATCCAGCAGTGGCGCTCCCGGATCAGCGGCGCCTTCCAGGATTTCGCCCGCTTGGAGTTCCTCGCTCAGACCACCGTCGGCGTCGGGGACCTCCCCCGCAGCCGGGATCGCCCCGCGGTCCAGGCGGCCCTCGACCGCGCCGGCGCCGACCAGGTCATCGACCAGCTCGCCGCCGGACTCGACACCCAACTCGGCGCCTCCTGGGACGACGGGGTCGACGTCAGCTTCGGCCAGTGGCAAAAGCTGGCCCTCGCCCGCGGCTACATGCGGCCCGAGCCGCTGCTGCTCATGCTCGACGAACCCACCGCCGGCCTCGACGCCGAGACCGAGCATGCGCTCTTCGAGCAGTTCGCCGCGGGCGCCCGCCGGGCCGCCGACAACGGGCGGGTCACGGTCTTGGTGTCCCACCGCTTCTCGACTGTCCGGATGGCCGACCTGATCGTCGTCTTGGACGGCACCCGCGTCGCCGAGGTCGGCAGCCACGCCGAGCTGATCGCCGCCCGCGGCCCGTATGCCGAGCTCTACGCGATCCAGGCCGGCGCCTATGCGTGAGCAGGGGCCATCCGCCAGCCGCTGGGGTCTGTCTGGTTATGGTCGGGGTCCCCGCAAATTATCGGAGCGACGAAGGAGCGGAGAACTTTGTGGGGTGACTAACGGCCACTCCGCCTCGCCGATCCTCGTATCGTCGAGACATGGACGACACCAAGGTCACCGTTGAACGGCTCATCCCGGCGAGCACCGCGGACATCTTCGACGTGCTCAGCAACCCCCAGCGCCACCTCGAACTCGACGGCTCCGGCTTCATCCGCTCCGATCAGGGCGCCCAGCGGATCAAGGCCGTCGGCGATGTGTTCACGATGAACATGGAGGGCGATCACATGGGCGGCGAATACCAGACCGACAACCACGTCACCGGCTACGCCGAGAACGCCCTGCTCGCCTGGCAGACCGCGCCGGCCGGCACCCAGCCGCCCGGCTGGGAGTGGGTCTGGGAGCTGGCGGCCCAAGGCCCGGACAGCACGCTGGTGCGGCACACCTACGACTGGTCGAAGGTCACCGACAAGGACCTGCTCGCCAAGGTCAAGTTCCCGCTTGTCACTGAGGCCCAGCTCGAGGACACCCTGGTCAAGCTCGACGAGGCCGTCTCCGGCTGATCGGGGCTCAACGAGAGCTCACCGGAGGCGTCGCTCCCGCCGACGCCGCTGCCCCGGTCGCTGATTGGGCCGCGCAACTAGCCTTGCCGGTATGCCGCTCACCTGGGCCGACTTGGCCGCGCGCACGCTGGCCCGCCAGTTCCCCGCTTCGGTCGCCTCCGCGGGGTCCGAGACCGCCGTGTCCGCGTCCTCGGAAACCGCCGTGTCCGGGTCCGGGGCAGCCGGCCAACAGCGTCCTGGGCCCGACGCGGCAGATGTCGTGCGCGTGGTCGGCGCCGTCGGACCGATCCAGGCCCAGACGGCCCGCTCCCCCTTCCTCGGGCTCGCCGCCCGTCTGCCCGGGGTCACCCACGAGCAGGTGAGCGCGGCATACGAGCAGCTGGGCGTCGTCCGCGGAAGCAACCTGCGCGGCACCGTGCACACCTCGACCGGCCCAGACCATGCGGTGCTGGACGCGGCCACCCGGCTGGGGCAGCGGGCGCTGTGGGCCCGCACCCTCCGGCTGGCCGACGCCAGGATGGAGGAGGTCTGGTCGGCCATCGAGGCCTATGCCGCGGACACCTGGCGCACGCCCGCGGAACTGGCCGACCACCTGCGCGCGTGGATCGCCGAGCACGACCCCGACGCCACGCCGCGGCTGGACAACAGCGCCGGCCGGTATTTCGCGTTCGGCCACGGCGGGCTGATCCGGCGACCCCTCACCGGGCCGTGGTCCGGCCAGGGGTCGCCCGGATATCACACGGCGACAACACTTCTCGGGCCAGACGACACCAGCCGCCGAGCGGTCCTGCTCGCCGACGCCGACGCAGCAACGGACGCGCTGGTGCGGCGGCACCTGACGGCATACGGACCATCGAGCCGGCAGGACATCGCCTGGTTCTCCGGCCTCGGCCTGCGGCTGGTCGACGCGGCCCTCGACCGCGCCGCCAACGAGCTGACCGCCCACGAAGGCCCGGACGGCCGCACCTATTGGGACCTGCCCGGCGGCCCCGCGCCGATCGAGCTGCCGGGCGTGCGCCTGCTCCCGGAGTTCGACGCCCTGCTGTGCGGCTTCGACCCGCCCGCCCGCGAACGCTTCGTCGACGCCGCGCACTATCGCATCCTGTGGCAGCAGGAGAACGGGCTGCTGCTGGCGCCGCTCCTGCTCGACGGACGACTCAGCGGGCACTGGCGGCTGGCCGGAACCGGGCGGCGCCGCATCCTGGAGGTCGCCTACTTCGCCGGGACCCGCAAGCCCCGCGTGGCCGAACTGGCCGCGCCGGTCGCCGCCCTGCGCGCCGTCATGGACCTCGATGTCACCGCGGTCTCGGTGCGCAAGCATGCCCCCTAGGGTGGGTCACGTGCTCGACCAGGTCGGCGCCACGCGCTATGTCACCCCGCTGCGGGAGGGCGGCTCCCTCCCCGGGATCGTCGAGGCCGACGACTTGGGCACCTATGTCGTCAAATTCCGCGGCGCCGGCCAGGGCCTGAAGGTCCTGGTCGCCGAGGTCATCGTCGGTGAACTCGCCCGGGCCCTCGCCATCCGCAGCCCCCGACTGGTCGTCATCGACCTGCCCGAACCGATCGCCACGCACGAGGCCGACGAGGAAGTGCAAGACCTGCTGACCGCCAGCCTGGGCCGCAACCTCGGCGTCGACTACCTGCCCGGGTCCTTCGGCTACGACGGCAACACCCCGCCCCCGGCCAGCGAGGCCGCCGACATCCTCTGGCTGGACGCCTTCACCGCCAACGTCGACCGGACGTGGCACAACCCCAACCTGCTGGTCTGGCACGGCCGGACCTGGACGATCGACCACGGCGCCGCCCTCTATTTCCACCACTCCTGGCCCCGCAGACCCCCCGACCCGGAGCGGTTCGCCGCCCAGCCGTTCGACCCGACCGGTCACGTCCTGGCCGGCATCGCCGCGCCCCTCGATGCCGCCCACGAGCGCCTCGCCCCGCGGCTGCCCGAGCTGGTCGACGACGTCCTCGACGCGATCCCCGACGACTGGCTCGAGCCCACCGAGTGGCTCGCCGATCCCGCGGCGCTGCGCGCGGCATACCGGGAGCATCTGCTTGCCCGGATCCAGCGGCCGGGCGCGTGGCTGCCGGGAGGCGGGCAGGCATGATCCCCTATCAATACATCGTGCTGCGTTGCGTCCCCAAGGTCGACCGCGAGGAGTTCGTCAACGTCGGTGTGGTCGTCTATGCCCAGCAGGCCGACTTTCTCGCCACCGCCGTCGACGTCGATCGCGACCGGCTGGCGCGATTCGCCCCCGACCTCGACATCGACGCCGTCGAACGCGCACTCGCCGCCGTGGATGCCGTATGCCGCGGGCTCACCTCCCGCGGCGGCCCGGACCTGCCCTCGCTCGGCAAACGGTTCGGCTGGCTGGCCGCCCCCCGCAGCACCGTTGTGCAATCGGGACCTGTCCACGGCGGGCTGACCGACGATCCGGCACGGATACTGGAGGAACTCAGTTCTCGACTGGTTTCGACCTAAGGTGGGCGACATGCGCGGCCGGCTCGCGACCGTCCTGGCAGTCCTGGCCGCGCTGTTCATCCTCGCCGCTCCCCGGGGTGACGCGGCGCTGCCGGCTCCGACGGTCCCCGAGGAGGTCGCCGACGTCTTCGCCAAGGACGTGCTGGCGTGGGTGGTCGCCGATCCCGACGGCAAGGACGCCGACCAGATCGGCAAGATCACCGGCGTCGACACCGTCCACGAGGCGTTCGGGTTCACCACCGACTTCCTGCGCGGCGACGCCGCCGCCGACCCGATCCGCTCCCTCAAGCACTGGTCGGGGGTGTTGCGCGCCGGCCGCGCCGGCGTGGGCGTCGCGTCCGTCGAGGAGCAGGACGGCGCGATCTCGCCGGCCCGGTTCACGATGAGCGCCGACCTGGCCGCTGCGCTGGAAGCCACCGGCAGCGGCTACTACGTCGAGGGGCCGGCCGGGCTCGGCCACTGGATGCTCGCCGGCCAGACCCTGACGCCGCTCGATGCCGAGGCGCGGCGCATCGCTGTCGAGCCGCTGGCGCTCACGGCGGCGCAGCCACTGCTCCACGAACGGTGGGCATCGAGCGCGCCGCGCCCGGGATTGGCCCGGGCCGGCCTGCTCGTCCTCGGCGCGCTGGTGCTGATCGGCATCGGGCTGGTCCTGATCGCCCGGGGCAATGCCGCCGCCCGCCGTGGTCCCGGATCGCCTCCGGCCGCCCGGCTGGTGGGCTGATCACGGCGCCCGCAACGCCCACGCGGCCACTGCGGCGGCCGCGGCGACGTTGAGCGAATCGACGCCGCCGGCCATCGGGATGCGGACAAGGACGTCCACCCCGTCCAGGGTGCGGCGGGCAAGACCATCCCCCTCGGTGCCGAGCAACACCGCCAGCCGCTCCGGCGCGTTTGCGGCCAACGCATCCAGGGCCACCGCCTGGGGCGCCAGCGCCAGCGCCGCCGTCGTGAAACCGAGTCCGCGCAGGGTCGCCAACCCGCCCGGCCAGGGCTCGATCCGCGTCCACGGCACCTGGAAGACGGTGCCCATCGAGACCCGGATCGCGCGCCGATAGAGCGGGTCGGCGCAGCGCGGCGTGACGAGCACGGCATCGACCGACAAGGCCGCGGCCGAGCGGAAGATCGCCCCCACATTGGTGTGGTCGACAATGTCCTCCAGGACCACGACCCGCCGCGCGCCGGCGAGCACGTCGGCGAGCGGTGGGAGCGGCAGACGATGCATCGCGGCGAGCGCACCGCGATGCAGGTGGAAGCCGGTCAGCTCCTCCAGGACCGGCGGGTCACTGACATACACGGGTATGCCGTCCGCCTCCGCCGCGGCCACGAGGTCGGCGAGGTCGGCCAGCCAGCGCCGGGCCATCAGATAGGACCGGGGACGGTATCCGGCGGCCAGGGCTCGGCGGATGACCTTCTCCGACTCGGCGATGAACAGCCCCCCGGCGGGCTCGGCCCGGCGGCGCAGGGCAACATCGGTCAGGCCGACGTAGTCGCCCAGCGCCGGGTCGTCGACGGCGGTGATCTCGATCGGCACGGTCAGGCGCTCACGTCACGGGAACCACACGATCTTCACGATGCCCGCGATGCCGACGGCGATGATGATCGCGCGCAGCGCCGGTGCCGGCAGGCGGCGTCCCACGCTGGCCCCGATCAACCCGCCGGCGAAGGTGCCAACCGCAATCCACAGCACGACCCACCAGTTGATGTGCTCCCGCGCAAAGACGATAAAGACCACGGCGGCAAGGGAGTTCGCCGTGGTCGCCAGGACGTTCTTGTAGCCGTTGAGAGTCTGCAGGTCCCCGTGGGCCAGGGTGCTGAGCAGGCCCATCAGGATGACCCCCTGGGCGGCCCCGAAGTAGCCGCCATACATCCCGGCGATCAGAATGCCCGCGAGCAGGGCGGGGTACTGCCAGCCCGGACCGGCGGCCTCGTCGTGGTGGCGCGCGCGGGCCCACGCCTGGATCCGGCCACCGAAGACGACCATGAGCAGCCCAAAGAGAATGAGCACCGGCACGATCGCCGAGAACGCCTTGGCGGGCAGCACGAGCAGAAGCACCGCCCCGATCGTCGAGCCGAGCATCGAGACGGGCACGAGGCGCCGCAACTGCCGGCCGTGTCCGGCCAATTCGCGCCGGTAGCCGAAGGACGCGGTCAGGCCCCCGGCGACCATCCCAATGTTGTTGGACACATTGGCGGTCACGGCGGGATACCCAAGGACGAGCAGGGCGGGGAAGGTGATCAATGACCCCGACCCGACGATCGCGTTGATCGTGCCCGCTCCGACCCCGGCGAGGATGACGAGAAGTGCGTCGAGAACGGACACGGGCTCACCATACGGCGCATGAACCCCTAGGGTGACGCAGGTGACCGTTGCCGGACTAGAAGCGCGCATTCCCGCGCTGCTCGTGCACGGCTATACCGCGGTCGGCGCCGTGCTCGCGCTCATGATGGTGAACTGGTCCTATCAGGGCCGCACCCGCGATGTGCTCTGGCTGTTTCTGATCGCGATGGTCATCGACGGCACCGACGGCTTCCTCGCCCGCCGCTTCGACGTCAAGCACGTGCTGCCGTGGTTCGACGGGGCGCTGCTGGACAATATCGTCGACTTCATCACCTATGCCTTCGCCCCGATGGTGCTGCTCTGGGCGACCGGCTACCTCCCGGGCGGCCTGCTCGGCGGAGTTGTGGCGGCGATCCCGGTCCTGGCGTCGTGCTATCAGTTCTGTCGCACCGACGCCAAGACCGAGGACCACTTCTTCCTCGGCTTCCCGAGCTACTGGAACATCCTCGCCTTTTATGCCGTCGTCGGGTCGCTGTCACCGGCGCTCACCTCGGGGATCGTGATCGCGCTCGCCGTGTTGGTCTTCGTGCCGATCAAGTACATCTACCCGAGCCGCACGGCCTTTTTGTGGCGCGCCAACATGACGCTCGCGACGCTTTGGCTGATCCTGTATGCCGCGATCACTGCCGGCCTGCCCGACCCGTCGCCGCTGCTGGTCGCCGTGTCGCTGCTCTATGTCGGCTACTACCTCGTGGTGAGCATCTGGATGACCGTGCGCCGGCCGAAGGTGGGCGGCTGACGCTACGCCGACGGCGGGGGCGGGTAGTTCGCCGGCGGGAACGGTTGGCCCTGGGGCGTCGGCGAGGCCCCGCCGGCGGGAGGCGGAGGGGGCGCGAGCGCCGGGGACGGCTGGGCCTGGGTGCGCTCCTCTGGTTCGAGCGCGGCCTCGCCCTCGGCGCCGGGCTGCGGGTCAACCTCCACCTGAAGTTCGGCGCGGCGGGGCGCGGCAGCCAACGTCGGCCGCTCCTCGCGCCCGGTGATCGAGCGCTCCTCGCGCCCGGAGATCGATCGCTGATTGGCCTCGTTCTCGGCCTGACCGGCCTGTCCACGGGCTTCTTCCAGCGCCTTGGCCGGGTCCTCCAAGGTCGTCTCGGCGAAGGCGTTGGCCAACTCCTCGGTCGGCTCGACCCATTCGTCGTCCTCTTCGGAGGGGGTGGCGCCGCCCCCGGTCCCGCCGAGGGTGTTGCCGATCCCGCGCAGCGCGTCGGTCAGCTCGGAGGGGATGATCCACATCTTGTTCGCATCGCCCCGGGCGAGCTGCGGGAGGGTCTGGAGGTATTGGTAGGCGAGCAGCTTCTGGGTCGGCTTGCCGCGGTGGATGGCGTCGAAGACCTGCTGGATCGCCCTGGCTTGCCCCTGAGCCTCCAGGATGCGCGCCTGGGCCGAGCCCTCGGCCCGCAGGATTGCCGACTGCTTCTCGCCCTCGGCGGTGAGGATCTGGCTGGCCTTGACGCCTTCGGCGTTAAGGATCGCGGCGCGGCGGTCCCGCTCGGCCTTCATCTGCTTTTCCATCGACTCCTGCACCGACATCGGCGGGTCGATTGCCTTCAGCTCGACGCGGTTGACCCGGATTCCCCACTTGCCGGTCGCCTCATCGAGGACGCCGCGCAGCTGGCCGTTGATCTGGTCGCGCGAGGTCAAGGTCTGCTCGAGGTCGAGGGATCCGATGACGTTGCGCAGCGTGGTGACGGTCAGCTGCTCGATGCCCTGGATGAAGTTGGCGATCTCATAGACCGCGGACTTCGCGTCGATGACCGAGTAGTAGATGACGGTGTCGATGTTCACGACGAGGTTGTCGGAGGTGATCACCGGCTGCGGCGGGAAGGAGACGACCTGCTCGCGCAGGTCGATATTGGCGCGCACCTTGTCGACGAAGGGCACCAGGAAGTGGATGCCGCCCTCGAGGCTGCGTGAATAGCGGCCGAGCCGCTCGATGATCAGCGAGGTCTGCTGCGGCACGATCCGCACTGTGCGGATGATGACGATGATCGCAAAGATCACCAGCAGGGCAAGGACGATCAGCCCTGGCGTCATGTGGGTTCGCTCCTTCGGTATGCCGATTCGGCACCTATGTGCTTGTGCCGCACCCTATTCGAGTGCGTCTTGGGGGATGGTGGGGGCGCCGCTGACGATGGCGGTGGCCCCCTGGATCTCGATGACCCGGACCTCTTCACCGGGCTCGCACACCCGCTCGCCGGCAGCGGTGCGTGCCGACCAAATGTCGCCGGCCAGCTTGATCCGCCCGTCGGTCGAGGTCACCGACTCGACCACCCGGGCGCTGCGCCCGACCAGGGAGGCGCTGCCGATGCCGTGATCGGTCACGGTGTCCAGGAAGCGCGAGCGGGCCATCGGCCGCACGACGAAGACGAGCAGCGCGCCGACGATCACGGCGATGATCACCTGGGCGGGGAAGGCTGCTCCCAGCGAGGCGGCCAACGCGCCGGCAAGCGCCCCGCCCGCCAGCATGACGAACACGAAGTCGACGGTGGCCACTTCCACGGCGGCCAGGGCCAGCGCCAGGCCGAGCCAGGCCAGCCACTCGTTGTCGCTCAGCCACTCCCTCATCGCCGGGCTTATCCTCCCTGTTCTTCCTGGTTATGACGCCGCTGCGGCCGCAGGAGTTCCGGACTCCGTCACCGCGGCCGCCCACGCGCTGAACCGGTCACCATGCCGGTCCAGGTGCAGCGGCATACCGAATGTTGTCGACAGATTGGCCGCGGTCAGCGTGATCTCGATCGGCCCTTGGGCCACGACTTCGCCATCGCGCAGCAGCAGCACGTCGGTGAAATTCGGAGGGATCTCCTCGACGTGGTGGGTGATCAGCACCAGGGCGGGTGCCTCGAGATCGGCGGCCAGGGCGCCGAGCCGGGCGACGACGTCCTCCCTGCCCGCCAAGTCCAGACCCGCGCCGGGCTCGTCGAGCAACAACAGCTCGGGATCGCTCATCAGGGCGCGAGCGATCTGCACCCGCTTGCGCTCCCCTTCGGAAAGGGTCCCGAAGGTGCGCTCGGCGAGGTGCGCGGCGCCGACAGCGGCGAGCAACTCCGCCGCTCGCGACTGATCGAGGCGGTCATAACTCTCCCGCCAGCGACCGACCACGCCATACGAGGCGGTGACGACGACATCGCGGACGCGCTCGTGGCCCGGGATGCGCTCGGCCAGCGACGCCGACGCCAGCCCGACACGGGGACGCAACTCGAAGACGTCGACGGCGCCGAGGACCTCACCGAGGACTCCGGCCACGCCGCTGGTCGGGTGCAGCCGGCCGGCCGCGATCTGGATCAGCGTCGTCTTGCCGGCGCCGTTGGGGCCCAGCACGACCCAGCGCTGGCCTTCCTCGACCTCCCAGTCGATCTCCTTGACGAGGTATTTGCCCCCGCGCACCACGCTGACGCCGGCGAACGCCAGGACATCACTCATGGTCTCGACAGTAGTACACACCAGTTCTCGGGCCGGGCAGCGAAGCGCTCCCGGCGGGCCGGTTAGAGTCGGGAACCGTGACCCTTCAACCGGTGTCCTCGTGACCCACGATGCGCTGCGCGGCAGCGGCTTGGCGCCGGTGGACGGCGAGACGTTCGTCGCCGCGTTGCGCGGCGCCGCACCGTATGTGCACGCCCACCACGGCAAGACCGTCGTCATCGTCGTGCCCGGTGAAGTGTGCGCCCGCGCCGACACCGACCGGCTGATCGGCGACATCGCGTTGCTGCACTCCCTCGGCGTGCGGCTGGTTCTGGTTCACGGCGCGCGCCCGCAGATCGAGGAGCACTTGCGCCTGCAGGGCGTGCCGAGCCGTTTTGAGGGCGACCTGCGGGTCACCGACGCGGCGGCGATGCGGGCGGTCAAGGCGGCCGTCGGAGATCTGCGGATGGATCTGGAGGCGCGGCTGTCGGCCAGCCGCAGCCTGACCGTGCGGCAGGAGACGCAGTTGCGCGTCGTCGGCGGGACCTGGGTGACCGCCCGCCCGGTGGGGGTGCGCGGTGGCGTCGATCACGGCCTGACCGGCGAGGTGCGCCGAGTCGACATCGCCCAAATCCGCGGTGCGCTGGCCAGCGGCCAGGTCGTCCTGCTCTCCCCGATCGGATACTCCCCCACCGGCGAAACCTTCAACCTGCGCAACGCCGACATTGCCGAGGCCGTGGCCATCGGGCTCGGCGCGGACAAGCTGATCTTTGTCCTGGAATCCGAGCCCCGCTCCTGGCCGCTGGCCGCGTCCGCCGGCGATTCGCTGCAGTTGTCGGTGCGCGAGGTGGCGCCGCTGCGCGGCGAGTTCGGCGAGAGCCTGTCCGCGGAGGACCGCAACTGCCTGCGCGCCGGGGTCGCCGCGGTGCGCTCCGGGGTGCGCCGCGTGCACCTGATCGGCACCGAGGGACACTCGCCGTTGCTGCGCGAGCTGTATACCCGCGACGGGTGCGGGTTGATGATCGTGCGGGACGACGACTACGACTCGATCCGCCCTGCCCGAGTCGAGGACGCGACCGCGATCGCGGAGCTGATCCAGCCGCTGGAGCAGGCCGGCATCCTGCGGCCGCGTTCTCGCGAGCAGCTCGAGCTGGACATCGCGACCTTTTCGGTCATCGTCCGTGACGGCCTGGTCATCGCTTGCAATGCGCTGGTCGACTTCCCCGCCGAGAAGGCCGCGGAGTTCGCCTGCGTCGTCGTGCACCCCGACTATCGCCGTCGCGACCTGGCCGCCGTGCTGCTGCGGCGCGCCCGCGCCACCGCTCGCGCCCGCGGCTACCGCAGGCTCTTCGCCCTCACCACCCGCACCCCGCACTGGTTCCTCGAGCACGGGTTCGTCCCCGGCTCGGTCTCCGACCTGCCGGCCGGCAAACAGCGCTCGTATGACGCTTCCCGCGCCTCCCTCGTGCTCGTGCTGGACGCGCCGTAGCTCCTGGGCGGCCGCGGCGACGCTCCGCTCGCTCAGGCGCCGAGGACCTCGCGATAGACGGCGAGCGTGCGGTCGCCGATGCTTGCCCACGAGAAGGAGTCGACGGCGCGGACGCGGCCGGCCAGGCCGAAGGCGCGGGCCCTCTCGCGGTTGCTGACCGCCTCGTTGAGGGCGGCGGCCAGATCGGCGACGAATGTGTCGGGGTCGACCGGGGTGCCGGTGCCGTCCTGGACCTGCTCGATCGGCACCAGCCAGCCGGTTTCGCCGTCCATCACGACCTCGGGGATGCCGCCCGTCGCGGTCGCCACCACCGGCAGCTCGCAGGCCATCGCTTCGAGGTTGACGATGCCGAGCGGCTCATAAACCGACGGGCAGACGAAAACCGTTGCCGCCGTCAGCATCGCGGTGACCTGCCGTCGCGGGAGCATCTCGGGGATCCAGACAACGCCCTGGCGGGTCGTGCGCAGCTCCTGCATCAAGCCCTCGACCTCGGCCATGATTTCCGGGGTATCTGGGGCGCCGGCGAGCAGCACGACCTGGACGTCCGGCGGCAGCTGCTGGCAGGCGCGCAGCAGATAGGGCAGGCCCTTTTGGCGGGTGATCCGGCCGACGAAGATAACTGCCGGCTTGTCCGGGTCGACCCCGTGTGAGCGGACCGCGTCGAGGTCGTGGTTGGGCTGCCAAATCTGGGAGTCGATGCCGTTGTGGACGACCTTGACGTTGGCCGGGTCGATCGACGGATAGCTGCGCAGCACGTCCTGGCGCATGCCCTCGCTGACCGCGATCACCGCCGCCGCCGCTTCGTATGCCGTCTTCTCCACCCACGAGGAGACGCGGTAGCCGCCGCCGAGCTGCTCGGCCTTCCACGGGCGCAGCGGCTCCAGGCTGTGAGCGGTGATGACGTGCGGCATCCCGCCGAGCAGGCTGGCGACCAGCCCACCGAAGTTGGCATACCAGGTGTGCGAATGCACCAGGTCGGCGCCGTCGGTGCCGGCGACCATCGACAGGTCGATGCCCATCGTCTGGATGGCGGCGTTGGCGCCGGAAAGCTGGGCCAGATCGCCATACCCAAAAGTGTCCGCCTCCTCCCGGGCCTCGCCGAAGCAGTGGACGCGAACGGTCATGTCGCCCCGGGCACGGAGCGCCCGGACGAGTTCGGCGACGTGGACGCCCGCGCCTCCGTAGATGTTCGGCGGATACTCCTTGCTGAGGATGTCGACGCGCACGAAGCCCAACCTAGTGGCTCGCGCCGTCACCGGCCAGTGCGGGTGACGATCACACAAACACCCCGGGGATCCCTCGCACGCGGCCCGCCGAGCGACTAGGTTTTCTCGTATGGCCAGAAGGAATGGGACGAAGGTTCTCGCGATCGTGCTCGCCGGTGGGGAGGGCAAGCGGCTGATGCCGTTGACCGCCGACCGCGCCAAACCGGCCGTGCCCTTCGGCGGCATCTATCGGCTGATCGACTTCGCGCTGAGCAATATCGTCAACTCCGGCTACCGGCAGGTCGTCGTGCTGACCCAGTACAAGTCCCACAGCCTCGACCGGCACATCTCCAAGACCTGGCGGATGTCGACGATGCTCGGCAACTATGTCGCCCCGATCCCCGCCCAGCAGCGGGTCGGCAAGAGCTGGTATCTCGGCAGCGCCGACGCGATCTATCAGTCGCTGAACACGATCAAGGACGAGAAGCCCGACATCGTCGTCGTCGTCGGGGCCGACCACGTCTACCGCATGGACTTCAGCCAGATGGTCGAGCAACACGTCGAAACCCAAGCCGGAGTGACCGTTTCGGCGATCCGCCAACCCATCGGGCTGGCCGACCAGTTCGGCGTCATCGAGGTCGACCCGGCCGACCCCAAGCGGATCAAGGAGTTCAAGGAGAAGCCGACCGACGCCGTCGGCCTGCCCGACGCGCCGCACGAGGTGTTCGCGTCGATGGGCAACTACGTCTTTGACGCCGACGTCCTGGTCGACGCGGTCACCAGCGATCACAGCCTCGAGGGCAGCAAGCACGACATGGGCGGCGATATCGTGCCGTCCTTCGTCAGGCGGGAACGCGGCTACGTCTACGACTTCAAGAACAACGACGTCGACGGCAGCACCGACCGCGACCGCGGCTACTGGCGCGACGTCGGCACCTTGGACTCCTACTACGAGGCCCACATGGACCTGGTCTCGGTGCACCCGGTGTTCAACCTCTACAACTACGAGTGGCCGATCTACACCCATTACGGGTTCTTCCCGCCGGCCAAGTTCGTCCACGGCAGCCACGGCCGGTTCGGCGAGGCGCTCAACTCGGCCGTCTCCCCCGGAGTGGTGATCTCCGGCGCCCGGGTGACCGGCTCGGTGATCGGGCCCGCGGTCAAGATCCACAGCTACACCGAGGTGGCCGACTCGGTCATCCTCGATGGCGTCGAAATCGGTCGGGGCTGCCAGGTGCGCCGGGCGATCATCGACAAGGGCGTCACGCTCGCCGAGGGGACCACCATCGGTTTCGACGTCGAACGAGACCGGGCCCGGGGCTTCACGATCACCGAGTCCGGCCTGACGGTCGTCGGCAAGGAGGCCGTGGTCGGGCCCTGATCGCCCCGCGGTTCGACGCCTGGCGCGAGGGGGGCGGCCCGCGGCATACGGTTAAGGCGTGTTGATCGCCCGACCTGAGCGTGTCGCGGCCGTGCGCGCGAACGCTCGCCTGCTGCTCGTCAGCGATGTCGACTCGACGTTCATCGGCCAGGAGGTCATCGACCTGGTTGCCGCCCACGCGGGCGCACAGATCGAGGTCGAGGCCATCACCGCGGCGGCCATGCGCGGTGAGTTGGACTTCGCTGCGAGCCTGCGCGCCCGGGTGGCGGCCCTGGCAGGCGTGCCCATCGAGGCGCTGGCGGCCGTCCGCGAGCAGGTGAGCCTGACGCCGGGAGTGGTCGAGCTGCTGGCGTGGGCGCGGCGGCGCGGTCACTCCGTCGGGTTGGTGTCCGGAGGCTTCCACGAGATCATCGACCCGCTGGCGGCCACCCATGGCATCCGACACGTGCGCGCCAACCGGTTTGCCACCGCGAACGGCCGGTTGACCGGTGACCTCGCCGGACCGATCATCGATCGCGCGGCCAAGGCCCTCGCGCTCAGCGAGTTCGCTCGCGCCGAGGGGTTGCCGGAGGCCGCCTGCGTCGCCATCGGCGACGGCGCCAACGACGTGGCGATGATGGCGCGCGCCGGCCTGGCGGTTGCCTTCGCCGGCAAACCGGCCGCCGTCGGCGTCGCCGATGTCGCCCTCCCCGGGCCGCGGTTGGACGATCTCCTCGACGTGCTTGACCCCGGCGCGCGGTAGCACCCTGACGGGTCTATAGGTGGCCCGCTCCTCTAGGCTGACGCAATGGCCGCGCCCGCCCACCGCCCCACTCTGCTCATCATCGGCGGAGCCGAGGACCGACGCGGCCGGTCCTCAATTCTGCGCCGCTTCGTGCGTCTGGCCGGCGGCAAGCAGGCGACGATCGCGATCATCCCGACCGCATCCTCCTTCCAGGACGAGGTCAGCAGCGCGTATGCCGAGGTCTTCGCTCGCTTGGGCGCCCGCACGTGCGCGGTGGTCGACCCCCGCGACCGGTCCGAGGCGAGCGACGAGCGCCTCGTCGCCCGGCTCGATGAAGCCACCGGCGTCTTCCTGACCGGGGGGTCGCAGCTGCGGCTAAGCCAAGTCGTCGCCGGCACGCCGAGCGGCGAGGCCATCCACCGCGCCTACCGTCGGGGCGCGGTGATCGGCGGGACCTCTGCCGGCGCCTCGATCATGAGCGAGTTCATGATCGCCCTCGGCGACGAAGGCGTCACCCCACGGCAGCGCGCCAGCCAGCTCAGCCACGGCCTGGGCCTACTCCCCGGCGTGGTCATCGACCAGCACTTCGCTCAGCGGCAACGCTATGGCCGGCTGATGTCGGTGATCGCCATGTCCCCCAACCTGATCGGCATCGGCATCGACGAGAACACCGCGCTGGAGGTCGTCGACGGGATCACGGCGACGGTGCTCGGTCGGGGCGGTGTCCACATTCTCGACTGCCGGGCGGCGATCACCGACGCCCCGGACGCGCGCACCGGTGCTCCGCTGCTGGTGTCGAATGCCGTGGTCCACGCCCTCCCGGCGGGCGCGACTTTCGACTTGGACAAGCGGGTGCTCGTCGACTTCGTCGAGAAGCACCTGGATGCCGGTATCAGCCAAGCCGGCGCCCGCGCCTGATCCACGCCCCCCGTCCCCTGACCGCTTTCCCCCGACACGGAGCAGCCGATGAGCGATTCGCGCCCCACCCCCGCCGGTCCGCTGGCTGCGGACCTGCGCATCCTCAGCGAGCGGGTCTATCGCGGCGGCAACATCTGGTCCTATGAGCCGGCCATCCACTTGGTCGTCGATCTCGGTGTCCTGGAGGGATATCCGACCGACACGATTCCCGGGTTCACGGACCGGCTAATGGAACTCCTGCCTGGCGTAGCCAGCCCTTCGTGTTCGCGCGGGCGCGAGGGCGGCTTCGGGGAGAGGCTGCGCGAGGGCACGTGGCTGGGGCATGTCGCCGAGCACGTGGCACTGCAACTGGAGCAGGAGGCCGGGCACGACCAGCGGCGCGGCAAGACCCGGATGATCACGGGGCGACCGGGGGTCTACAACGTCGTTTATGGGTATGCCGACGAGGGCGTCGGGCTGTCCGCCGGACGGCTGGCGGTGCGCCTGATCAACCACCTGATCCTGCCCGAGGAGGGCTTCGACTTCGCCGAGGAGCTCGACCTCTTCTTGCGCCGGGCCGAGCGGACCGCGTTCGGCCCCTCGACGCAGGCGATCTTGGAGGAAGCGGTCAGCCGCGACATTCCGTTCATCCGGCTCAACTCGGCCTCGCTCGTCCAACTTGGGCAGGGCGTGCACGCCCAGCGCATCCGGGCCACGATGACGAGCAGGACCGGTGCCCTCGCCGTCGACATCGCCAGCGACAAGGAACTGACCGGGAAGTTGCTCGCCTCCGCGGGCCTTCCCGTGCCCAAGCAGGAGACGGTGCGGACGGTGGAGGGGGCCGTCGCCGCCGCCCGGCAGATCGGCTATCCCGTCGTCGTCAAGCCGCTCGACGGCAACCACGGCCGCGGGGTTTGCCTCGACCTGCAGGACGAGAGCGAGGTGCGAGGCGCCTTCGCCGTCGCCCAAGCCGAGTCGCGGCGCGGCTGGATCATCGTCGAGTCCTTCGTCACCGGCAAGGACTATCGCTGCCTGATCGTCGGTGGGCGAATGCAGGCGATCGCCGAGCGGGTCCCGGCCCATGTCGTCGGCGATGGGCAGCATACGGTCGCGGAATTGGTGGCGATCACCAATGCCGACCCGCGACGCGGCGTGGGACACGAAAAAGTGTTGACCCGCCTCAAAGTCGACGGCGCCGCGGTGGAACTGGTCCGCGAGCAGGGCTTCGGGATGGACGACGTGCCGCCCGAGGGGAGGATGGTCAAACTCGCTCTCACCGGCAACATGTCGACCGGCGGCATCTCGATCGACCGGACGTTCGACGCCCACCCCGATAACGTCGAGATCGCCGAAGAGGCGGCCCGGATGATCGGGTTGGACGTCGCCGGGATCGACTTCATCTGCCCCGATATCACCGCACCCGTGCGCGAGACCGGCGGCGCGATCTGTGAGGTCAACGCCGCGCCGGGGTTCCGGATGCACACTCACCCGACGATCGGGGAGCCGCAGTTCATCGCCAAGCCGGTGGTCGACCTGTTGTTTCCGCCGGGCGCGCCGTCGCGGGTGCCGATCGTTGCGGTGACCGGGACCAATGGCAAGACGACGACCGCACGGATGATCGCGCACATCCTGAAGGAGACCGGCAAGAAGGTCGGCATGACCTCCACCGACGGCGTCGTCATCGACGAGCGGCTGGTGATCAAGGCTGACGCGTCCGGTCCTCGGTCGGCCCGGATGGTGCTGCAGAACCCGCGGGTCGAGGTCGCCGTCATGGAGGTCGCGCGCGGCGGGATCCTGCGCGAGGGTCTGGGCTATGACCGCAATGACGTCGCGGTGGTCACCAACGTCGCCCCGGATCACCTCGGGATGAAGGGAATCGACACCCTCGAGCAACTCGCCCACGTCAAGGCT
This sequence comes from Nostocoides sp., assembly GCF_037045025.1. Classification (GTDB taxonomy): domain Bacteria; phylum Actinomycetota; class Actinomycetes; order Actinomycetales; family Dermatophilaceae; genus Nostocoides_A. The sequence goes on from NZ_JBAOHM010000007.1 coordinate 545,798, forward strand.
GTCGTCGTGGAAGCGGTGCCGCGCGCCGGTTTTGCGGTGTTGAACGCTGACGACCCGCTGGTGCGGGCGATGCGCAGCCGTTGCTCGGGCGCTATCGTCTGGTTCTCCATCCAGTCGCCGGACAGCGCCGAGCGGCGCTTTATCGACCAGCGGCTGCGCCGCGGCGGACGGGCCGTGGTGCTCGAGCCGACCGACCGTGGCGACATGATCGTTATTCGCCAGGGTGCCCGCTCGATGCAGTTGGCGTGGACTCACCTGCTCCCGTCGACCTTTGGCGGCACGGCGATGTTCAACGTCGCCAACGCGATGGCCGCGGCCGGCGCGGCCTTTGCCACGGGGGTCGGGCTGCACGACATCCGCCAGGGGCTGCGCACGTTCACCACGAGCTACTACCTCTCCCCCGGCCGGATGAACCAGATCAACGTCCGCGGTGTGGAGGTCTTCGTCGACTACTGCCACAACGCCCCCGGAATGGAGGTGCTCGGGCAGTTCGTGGACCGCTACGCCGACGCCAAGGCGCTGACCTCGGAGTGGGGCAAGATCAGCCGGATCGGGATGGTCGCCACCGCCGGCGACCGGCGCGATCAGGATCTGCGCGACCTGGGCGCGGCCGCGGCCAAGTACTTCGACGTGCTCGTGGTCCGCGAGGACACCCGGCTGCGGGGCCGCCCGCCCGGGGAGGCTGCCACGTTGCTGGTCGAGGGCGCCCGGGCCGCGCAGGCCGCGGGCGGGGGGCGGGTGCGCCAGATCGAGACCGTCCTCGACGAAGTCGCCGCCGTGCGCCACTGCCTGGCCCGGGCCAACCCCGGCGACATCGTCGTCCTGTGCGTCGACCAGCACGTCAAGGTCATGGCCGAACTGGAGTCGATCACCCACTCGGTCCAGGCCGGATCCCGAGCGGACGAGGGAACCCCAGAACCCGAGGCATAACATCCAACCTCTCCACGCGCCCGCGCTACGGGCGGGCCGGCTTCGGCGCCGCTGCGAAGGCCGCGGAAGCTTCAGCGGGAAGCTAAGTCACTGCTTCCAAAATGGAAGCACAGACGAGTCACTGCTTCCGTTATGGAAGCACAGACGAGTCACTGCTTCCATAACGGAAGCAGTGACTTAGCACGTCGGCCGAACACCCAACAGCGCCGGGCCGGGCACGCGTTGGATCAGCCGCCGCGCAGCTCGGCGGCATACCGGGTGAGGGCTGCGCGATAGAGCCGGGTGTCGTCGTCGGTGGCGCGGGCCAGGAGGGCGTCGATTAGGTCAGCGACGGCGTGATCGGCTAACCCTGCGTCGAGGGCGATCAGCGCAGCGAACGCGGAGACCGCGGCGCTTTCGGTCCGCTCCTGACGCAACTGCGCGACCAGTGTGGCCGCGGAGTCGAGGCGCCCGAGGTTGCGCAGGCTGGAGGCCAACTGCAGTTGGGCCCGGTGGCGGTGCGGCTCCCGCAGGCCACGGGCGAGGGCCCGCTCATAGAGGTCGACCGCCTCGGCTTCGCGGCCGGCCGCATCGTGGGCGCCGGCGACCTCGAAAAGCACACGCGGATCGTCCGGCGCTCCTGTCAGCAGCTCGGCGGCACGCTCCAGCCGCTCGTCCTCCGGGAGCGCCCAGAGCCGCTCAAACTCCGCCTCGTCGCGGTGTTCTCCTTGCGCGGCAAGGACCTTTTCCCGGATGCCGTTCGCGTCGTCCGCGTGCCCGGCCGCGCTCGGTGATCCACTCGACGAGCCGCGCCCGCTGCTCATGGGTCATCACCGCGATGACATCGCCGTCGGTGGCGACGGCTGCCAGCGCCGCCGCGGCGGCGAACTCGTTCGCATGGGCGGTCACCTGCGCAACCCCCGCCCGGGCGAGACCGGCCCCAAAAAGCGTCTGGAACTCCTCGGGCGAGCGGCCGCGCAGGTACTTCTCCTTGTGGGCGATGACCACCCGATCGGCCCGTTGACCGGCGACCTCGCCGAGCGCGAGAAGGATGTCGTCGGTGCGATCGCCCGCCGTCCCGAGGGCGAGGAACACACGGTCACCTGGCCGCCGCAACCCGGTGGCGACATCGAGCAGCGCATCGAGACCGGCCTCGTTGTGCGCCAGGTCGAGGATGATCGTTGCGGCCCCACCGGTGACCGGCAGCGTATAAATGTTCATCCGGCCCGGGTTCAGCAGGTCGTCGGTGACGAAGTCGCGCAAGCCCGCGACGACCTGCTCGCGGGGCAGGTCGAGCGCGAGCGCCGCCGCCGTTGCGGCGAGGACGTTTGCCGTGTTGTGCCGAGACAATCCAGCCAGGGCCGCCGGAACCTGATCGAGCGCGACGATCCGTTCGGTGACCCCGCCCGGCAACAGCACGGTGATGTCCCCGTCCATCACGGTGATCCCGCGCCCGCCGCCGTTGATTCCCTCCCGCAGCGCGGGCGCCGCCGGGTCGAGGGCAAAGGCCCACGGCCGGGCCTTGGTGCGTGCCCGCATCGCCCACACCCGCGGATCCTCACCGTTCAGCACGGCCCAGCCGTCCGGCTTGGTCACCGTGACGATGATCGCCTTGACTTCGGCGAGTTGGTCGAGGGTGTCGATGCCCTGCAAACCGAGATGGTCGGCCGAGACATTGGTGACGACGCTGACGTCGTTGGCGCTAACGCCCATCCCCCGCAACAGCAGCCCGCCCCGGGCGGTCTCGAGCACGCCGACCTCGAGCCCAGGGGTATCAAGGACTCCCCGCGCTCCGGCCGGGCCGGAGTAGTCGCCGGGCTCGACCACCTCCCCCATCGCCACGATCCCGTCGGTGGAACTCCAGGCGGTCGTGCGGCCCGCGGTCATGCACAGGTGGGCGAGCAGCCTGGTGGTCGTCGTTTTTCCGTTGGTGCCGGTGATGGAGACGACCGGGACCTGCGGGGCGCGCACCGCAGGCGGCGCTCCCGGCTCGGCCGTGGCCACGGCACGCCCAAGGTCGGCGATCGCTGCTGGGCCATCGGCGCCGTCGAGCAACCCCTGCAGCAGTGGCGCCAACCCCTCGCCCAGGACCCGTGCCCGGCCGCGGCGACGCCACACCGCGGCGACCGTCAACTCCCCCGGCCGTTGCCCCGCCCGCACCCGGATGCCGACCCGCTGCGTGCCGGCGGCGCGAGCCACGGACCGGATGACGTGCGGGACCAGGCGCGCCAAGAACGCCTGCCGCTGGGCCGATTCCGGTTCCCCGATGCGGGCGCGCAGGCCGAGGACGCGCGCCAGGGACTCTAGCTGCGGCGCGGGCGCGGCAGCATACGAGCCGAGGTCGAGCCGGACCTTGACGGCGGGCCGGGTGAAATACAGGTTAGGTCCCTCGAGGAGGCGGACCTCCTCGGCGACGACGTCCGGCATACGGCCTATTGACCCATGGCGTGCACGCCGCCGTCGACGTGCAGCATCTCGCCGGTCGTCGCGGGGAACCAATCGGAGAGCAGCATGACGCACGCTTGCGCGGTCGGCACGGGGTCGCTGACATTCCAGCCCAGCGGGGCGCGCTCGTCCCAGACCCGCTCGAACTGCTCGAAGCCGGGAATCGACTTGGCCGCCGTCGTGCGGATCGGGCCGGCCGAGACGAGATTGCAGCGGATGCCCTTCGGCCCGAGGTCACGAGCGAGATAACGGTTGGTCGACTCGAAGGCGGCCTTGGCGACGCCCATCCAGTCATAGACCGGCCAGGCATACCGGGCATCGAAGGTCAGGCCGACGATCGAGCCACCCTCGCCCATCAGCGGTAGCGCGGCGACGCCGAGGGCCTTGAGGCTGAAGGAGCTGATCTGAATGGCCGTCGCCACGTCCTCCCACCCGCACTCGAGGAAGTTGAAGGCGCCCTGCGGAGCAAAGCCGATCGAGTGCAACACGCCGTCGAGGCGGTCGGTGTGCTCGCCCAAGCGCTCGGTGAGGGAGTTCAGGTCGTCCTGGTTGGCGACGTCGAGTTCGATCACCGGCGGGGTGCTCGGCAGGCGCTTGGCGATCGTCTGGGTGATCTTCATTGTTCTGCCGAAGGAGGTCAAGATGACCGTGGCTCCCTGCTCCTGCGCGAGCCGCGCCACATGGAAGGCGATCGATGAGTCCATCAACACGCCGGTGATCAGCAGGGTCTTGTCCTTCAGGAGCATGCCGTTCCTTTCATTGCCGTATGCGGAGGAGGTCGTGCGCGTTCGGTCAGTGCCCCATGCCGAGGCCGCCGTCGACCGGGATGACGGCGCCGCAGATGTATGCCGCTTCGTCGGAGGCGAGGAAAACGACGGCCGCGGCGACCTCCGCGGGCGTCGCGAACCGTCCGGCCGGGATCGACGCCTTGTACGCCTTTTGGCGTTCCTCGGGCAGCTCGGCAGTCATCTCGGTCTCGATGAAGCCCGGCGCGACGACATTCGCGGTGATGCCCCGCCCGCCCAGCTCGCGAGTGATCGAGCGGGCCAGGCCGACCAGGCCGGACTTGCTCGCCGAGTAGTTCGTCTGGCCCTGCCCGCCATACAGGCCGACGACGCTGGAGACGAAGATCAGCCGACCGAAGCGCTTCTTGATCATCCCGGTGCTGGCTCGCCGGGCGCAGCGAAAGGCCCCGGCCAGGTTCGTGTCGATGACCGCGTCGAAGTCCGCGTCCGGCATCCGCATCAACAGGCCGTCCTTGGTGATGCCGGCGTTCGCGACGACTACTTCGACGGGCCCGCCCAGCTGCTCCTCGGCTGCCGTGAACGCGGCGTCCACCGAGGCAGTGTCACTCACATCCCCCGCGACGGCGAGCAGGTCGTCGGGCGCCTCACCGGATCGGGACATGACCACGACATGGTGGCCGGCCTCTCGCATCGCCAGGGCGATCGCGAGGCCGATGCCGCGGTTTCCGCCGGTCACCAAGACGTTGCGAGCGGTCATCGGGACGCCTCCTTGGGCCGAGATGGTGCACAGTCGAGAACGGCTAGGACGAACCTAGTGGACAAAGAGGGGTCAGCGCCCGCCATCGCGACGTACGCTTGACGCGTGCGCAAGGTTCAGCCCGGGGCCGTTCAGTCGGTCACGACCGCGCACGAGAGTCTCGAAGCCGAGCAACTGCACCGGATCAAGCGCTACCTGGTCACGATGGCCATCCGAACCATCTGTTTTGTCGCGGCCGTCCCGTTGCAGGGGTGGATGCGCTGGACATCGGTCGCGCTGGCCGTGGTCCTGCCCTATTTCGCGGTCGTCATGGCCAACGCCGTCCGGCCGCGGTTGGCCGGCGACATGCAGTCGGTCACCCCGGTTGTACCGCTGATTCATCACGAGGCTGACGTGGCACCGAGCTATGTCGTCGACCGCGAGCGCCCCGCCTGATAGCGCAAGCCAGGGCTATCCGCCGATCGCCGACATCGGCCGGTCGGGCTGATGGAAGCCGGGGGTGCCGATACCGTGTCCGGCCCCCTTGCGCCACATCTCGGCGCGGATGACCGCCACGATCTCCGCGTCGGTGGCCCCGGCCCGCAGGGGATCGCGCAGGTTGGCCTCGGAGTTCGCGAACAGGCAGTTGCGCAGTTGCCCATCGGCCGTAAGCCGGACCCGGTCGCACTCGCCGCAAAACGGCCGGCTGACGCTGGCGATGATTCCGACGCTCGCGGGGCCGCCATCGACCAGGAAGCGCTCGGCCGGGGCGCTGCCGCGGCCCGCGACCGGGGTGAGCGTGAACCGCTCGGTCAGGCGCTGCTCGATCTCGTCGGCGGTGACCATCGCCCCGGCCCGCCAGGTGTGCTGCGCATCGAGCGGCATCTGCTCGATGAACCGCAGCTCGTAGCCGCGATCGATGCACCAGCTGAGCAGGTCGGCGACATCGCCGTCGTTGACGCCGCGCATGGCCACCGCGTTGACCTTGACCGGCGCCAGCCCGGCGTCGGCCGCCGCCTTCAAACCGGCCTCGACGTCGGCCAGCCGGTCGCGGCGGGTGAGGGCGACGAATTCGTCGCGGTCGATCGTGTCCAGCGAAACGTTGACCCGATCGAGCCCGGCGGCGGCCAGCGGGGCCGCCAGCCGGTCTAGGCCCACGCCATTGGTCGTCATCGCGATCATCGGCCGCGGCGTCAGTGCCGCGATACCGGCGACGACGTCCACAAGCGAGCGGCGCAGCAATGGCTCGCCGCCGGTGAGGCGGACCTGGCGCACGCCCAGTCCGACGAGGATGCCGACGAGCCGGACCAGCTCGGCATCGGTGAGCATCTGCGGCTTGGGCAGCCAGGGCAGGCCCTCCGCCGGCATGCAATAGGTGCACCGCAGATTGCACCGGTCGGTGACCGAGACCCGCAGGTCGCGCGCCACTCGGCCGAAGGTGTCGAGCAGCGGCCCATCTGCGGGCGCGTCGGGGCGCACGCTCGGCATGGGCAGGTCGGTCACGACGCCCAGCCTAAGCGGCCAGACGGCGCTCGCGCGGCTCGCGCGGCGATCCGGCCCAAACCCGCCGCGGCAAGCCAGGTACCGTGACCAGGTGATCCGGGCGCTGCTGACTCCGCGCTGGCTCGGCGCGCTGCTCCTGTCGGCGCTGTTCGCCGTCGCCGCCTACCACCTCGGGCACTGGCAATACGGCCGCTACGTGACCAAGCACGACCGCAACGACCGGATCGCCGCTCACCTCCGTGCCGACCCCGTCCCCCTCGATGGCCTGCTCGGCGCCGGCCCGATGCCGATCGAGCGCGAGTGGACGCATGTCCGTGTCCAGGGCACGTATGCCGCTCCCGAGCTGCTCGTCCGCAACCGCACCCTGGATGGGACCAACGGATACGAGGTGCTCACTCCGCTCGATCTCGGCGACGGCCGGACGCTCCTTGTCGATCGTGGCTGGGTTTCGCCCTCCGGCGCCGGGGCCGCGACGTTGCCGGCGGTCACGGCCGCCCCGGCCGGGCCGCAACACCTCGTCGGCTGGCTGCGTGGGGGCGAACGCTCCCGCGGGAAGGCCTTGCCGACCGGCCAGTTGGCGAGCATTGACCTCGCCGAAGCGGCGGCGCAGGTGGGGCGGCCGGTGCTTGGTGGCTACCTCCAGCTCGACGGTCCGATCCCGGACACCAGTCCGCTCCCACAGAACAGCGCTCCGCAACTGCCGCGCCCGCTGGGGCGCCCGGACACCAGCCTCGGCCCGCATCAGGCCTACGCCTACCAGTGGTGGGTCAGTATGCCGCTCGGCTTCGTCCTCGTCTTCTTTGGCCTGCGGCGCGAATTGGCGGCCGGCCGCGACGCAGACGCGTCTGACCAGGCCACCACGCCAGCCAAAACGCCCACGGCCGCCAAGCCCAAGAAGGTGCGGATCTGGGACGAGGAGGACGCCTGACCGGACGGAGCCCGGACCGGACGAAGCCCGCGGGGCTGGCCGCCCCTGGGTCAGCCGGCGACTGGCGCGTCCTCATCGAGGAACTGGGTGCGGTAGAGATCGGCATACAGCCCGCCGTGGGCAAGCAGGTCGCGGTGGCGGCCACGCTCGACGATCCGGCCGGCGTCGACGACGAGGATCTGATCGGCGCGCCGGATGGTCGAGAGCCGGTGGGCGATGACGATCGCGGTGCGGCCCTGCAAGGCGGTGTCGAGGGCACGCTGCACCATGAGCTCGGATTCGCTGTCCAGGTGGGCGGTGGCCTCGTCGAGGACCAGCAGCCCGGGGCCCTTGAGCAGCAGCCGGGCGATCGCCAGGCGCTGCTTCTCACCACCGGAGAGGCGATAGCCGCGGTCGCCCACGACGGTGTCCAGGCCCTGCGGCAGCGCGTCAACGAGGTGGAGGATCTGGGCGGCGCGCATCGCCTCGCGCATCTGCTCCTCGGTTGCCTCCGGACGGGCGAACAACAGGTTGCCGCGGATCGTGTCATGGAAGAGGTGCGACTCCTGGGTGACGACACCGACGGCCGCGGTGACCGAGCCGATCGTCGCCTCGCGCACGTCGATCCCCTGCAGCCGGACCGTACCCCACGTGGGGTCATAGAGCCGCGCGACCAGGTTGGTGATCGTCGTCTTGCCGGCGCCGCTCGGCCCGACGAGCGCGATCAGCTCGCCCGGCTCGGCGCGGAAAGTCACGTCGCTGAGCACCTCGGCTCCCGCTTTGCGATCGCCGCTGGCGGTGACCTCGAGCGAGCGCAACGAGACCTCGTCGGCGCCGGGATAGTGGAAGCCAACCCCGTCGAACTCGACGGCGACCGGCCCGCTCGGCAGCGCCCGGGCATCCGGGGCCTCGACGATCGCCGGGGCAAGGTCGAGGATCTCGAACACGCGGGTGAACGACACCAGGGCGGTCATGATGTCGACCCGAACGTTGCTCAGCGTCGTCAGCGGGCCATAGAGCCGCCCGAGCAGCGCCGCGAGCGCGATCAGCGTCCCGACAGTCAAGCTCGCATCGATCGCCATGACTCCGCCGACGCCATAGACCATTGCCGTCGCCAGCGAGGCGATGAAGGTGAGCGCGACGAAGAGCACGGTGCGGTTCATCGCGATCTTGACCCCGATGTCGCGCACCCGGGCGGCCCGATCGGCATACTCCCGGTCCTCGCGGCCGACGTCACCAAAGAGTTTGACGAGCAGCGCGCCACCGACGTTGAACCGCTCGGTCATCCGCGTGCCCAGCTCGGCGTTGAGCGACATCTGCTCGTGGGTCAAGCCGGCCAGGCGTCGGCCCATCCAGCGCGCAGGCAGCAGGAAGACGGGCACGAGGATCAGTGCGGCGAGCGTGAGCTGCCAGGACAGGGCGAACATCGCGATCAGGATGAGGGTCAGCGAGACCGCGTTGCTCACGACGCTGGACAGCACGCTGGTGAACGCCTGTTGCGCTCCGATGACGTCGTTGTTGACCCGCGAGACGAGCGCTCCGGTCTGGGCGCGAGTGAAGAACGCGATCGGCTGACGCAGCACGTGCGCGAACACCTCGGTGCGCAGGTGATAGATCAGCCCCTCCCCGATGCGGGCGGAATACCATCGCGACCACACCGACACCAACAGGTCGAGGACGGCGATGCCGGCGACGATCAATGCGAGCGTGACGACCAGCGAGCGATCCTTGGGGATCACGCCGTGGTCGATCAGCCGGGCCAGCAGCAGCGGCACCGACACGACGAGGATCGAGTCCAGGACGACGAGCGCGAGGAAGGCCGCGATGATGCGGCGGAAGGGCGCGGCATACGACAGCACGCGGCGCGCCGTGCCCGGCGGCAGCGTGGCATCGGCGACGCTGCCGTCGCGGGTGAGGCTGTGCATGACCTGCCAGGCCGACATGCTCATGGCCCTAGTCAACCGCGGGCAGCCGACTCTTCTTCCCGGGCATGCCGGCCTGGCAGCCAGCGCCGTCCCGGTCAGCCCGCGAGGAGCCCGTGCGCCGACAACGCTCCGGCGAGACCGCCCATGTTGAAGTCACCGATTGCGCGGAAATGCCACTCTGTCCCTTCGCGGAAAAGCTCTCCGAAGATCAGGCAGTCCTGACCGGCCGCGCCGTCGGTCAGCGAGAATCGCGCCAGCTCCCGGTTGTCGCTCTGATTGACAACGCGAATGAACGCATTGTGCACCTGTCCGAAATGCTGTCCTCGGCCCGCGGCCTCGTGGATGCTGACGACAACTCGTAGACGTTCGACCTGCGCGGGAACCTGGCTGAGCACGGCCAGGATCTCCTCGTCGTCGCCCTCGCCCTCGCCGGTTCGGCTGTCGCCGCAGTGCGTCACGGCGCCCGAGTAGTGGACCTTGCTGCCATAGAAGACGAAGTCACCGTCCGATGCGCATCGCCCCCACGAGTCGGTCAGGAAGACCGACGCGTCCAGGTCGAACTCGACGCTGGCCTGCGCCGGGTCCCACCCGAGGCCGATCATGATGCGGTCCAGCGGAGCCGGTCCGGACTCCTTGCTCAAGGAGACGACGCCGCCCTTGGACAGGTTGATTGCCATGTTGTTCTTCTCTCTTTCGTTGACTAACTACTATCTAGCGGAGACTATTGCGGGAATAATCCCCTTTTTGTGGAATATCCACAGAAGTGGGTCCAGCACGCGGAACGGGGTGATCCCGCGTGGCGGCAGAACCTGACCATTCGCCGCATCACCCAACGCCGATGTCGCGAAGAAGCGATGCGGCAAGACCGTTTTGTTGGCGGGATTCTCGACCATATTGACGATGACGGTCCCATTGAGCAGCATCAACGTCGAACGCACCTCTTCGCTCAGCAATTCGGCGGCATCGACGTCATATCCTGGGCCGGCGCCCTGGGTCCGTTGCGTTGATTCGCGGACCAGGGTGGTTCCCGGATTGGCGAAGACTGGACTAATCGGGTTGTTGTGTCCCGCCAGCGTCTGCAGGGCATCGACCTTGGCCAGACAAACCGCAAGGTGCGGCCGGCCGGAGCCGATGTATCGCAGCACGTTCTGCAGGACCCGTTGCGGCTCCTGCTCCGCGCTCGGTCTCTCTTGGGGCGGGATAAGGTTCTCCAGCGCATCGCGGATGCTCCGGATCGCCAGCGGGTCGAAAAGGAAGATGATGAGATCGGCGCGACCCAGGAAGCTTAAGTTGATGCGGCTGCTGTTGACCTCCAAGTCCTCGCCGGCAATATCTCGGATGGCGAGGTAGCGACGCTTGCCGCCGATCTGGCCGAGGCTGTACATAACCGACCGGGCAGTTCCGGGAGGAGTCGGTGGATAGATGTTGCCGGTGAGAATTTGCTCGATGTATTCCTCCCTTTCATCCGTTCGAGAGTAGCGCTGCTCAAAGTTCAGCGACGACCGAAGCTCTTCGATGAGCTTCTCCAGGAACAGTCGCATCACACCGATCGAGACGGACTTGCCGGTCGCCCGCGCCCCGGCCAGCGCAACGCACGTCACATCGGATTCCCCGATATCCTGTGGTATCTGATAGCGGCATACGGTGCATGCACGTTCCATCTCGTGGCCGCAGGAGGTGCAGAACTGATCCCCCGACGGCCGCCAGGTCCCCCGGAAGTCGCTGGGCCGCACCTCCTCCCGATGCTGCTTGACCGTGAACTTATTACCGAGATAGGCCTCGGCTAGCGGCTCAGCCGTGGACTCCTCGGAACACTCGCTGTTTGCGCAATGAAAGCGCGCACGAGTGGGGTCCAAATCACTGAAACACAACGGGCATTTACTCATGTGCTCACCGCTCGTCCGCAGGCGCTGTTGGCGTCGAAGCAGCCCCGGAGTAGATCCTTGGCGAGGCTGGGCAGGCGAGCATCGTCGAGGGGACCAGCGGGCCAGACGGTCACATCCACCGGTCCCACGGTCGGCGGAGCTGGGGAAGGGTTGGCGAGCACAACCAGGTGGCGAGCCTGCATCGCGACGTCGACGAAGTCGGCCAGCCTGCCGGGAACGTCGTCGCTGACGAGATAGACAACGGTCAATTCGTTCCCGGTCGTGCTGGCGATGCTCGGTAGGTCCAGCGAGCAACCCAGGCCGTAGGGCATCGCGTCCAACGCGACAAGCAATGCCTCGGCGTTGTCGAAGCTGCACTGTGGCGCGGTAGCCAGATGCCATTCGAGGCGTTTGCTCTTGCCGCCGAGCATCGCGTGTATCCCCGTGAGTGCCTCCACCGCCTCATTGAGGCAGTCGCGTGCACGGGCCGTCTTCATCGAACCCGAGGCATCGACCACCACCACGACATGGGCACGCTGGGTCTCGGGAACGCTTGCCACACCCAGCGCGTGCCGCGCAGCCGCGGCCATCCGAGTCGCCTTGGGGGTCAGGACGTCCTCCTCGAGAATGCCCGCTGGGCGAGCGAACTCAAGCCAGTCATCGGCCACGGTGAGCGTGACCACGTCGCAGGCGGGCATCCCACCCAGGCCGGTGACGCTCCATGCGATGACATCGCTACCGACGGAGGCGGCCACGCGCAACGGAGGGCTCGTCGGGAAGGGACTCCCGCTGGCTTGGGCGACCGACAGCGTCACCTCGCGGGGCAAGTCCTTGGCGTCCCGATTGAACATGCCGAGATAGCCGACACTCTGCGGGATCCATAGCCCCCCGATGGGGGCACCCGGATCCGCGGTGCGCAAACGAACAGGGACCGACTCTTCCCCGATCCTCGCCTCGAAGGTCACCCGCCCCCGGCGCAGTCGTACCGGGCGCTCTCCCAGCTCATAGTTCGCCATGTGATTCTCCCTTGCGGCAAATTCCCGCGCTGCAATTCATCGGCCGAAGATCCGGCCGCCGACGTTTCGGAGCCGCTCGCCGACTCCTCGATTCCCACTGACTCGTCCGAACCAGCTGCGCGCAAAGTCCAGGATCTCGGGGTCCTCTCCGTACCTTGCGGACGTCACGTTCAACAGGCCGTCCCGGCAGGCGGTCAGAGCCTCCTTGTCCAAGCCCGCGAAGTACTGCGCCAGACCAACCGTCAACGCCGGTTGCCCGCTCGGATCGAGGATGGCGTGGGTGACCATATGCGGGCTGGTCGGCGCCGACGGCTTGGGGAAGCCGGGGTCGCACACCATGGCTCGCGCGGCGATGACGTCGAGGCGTCTGGCGGTGGTCTGCTCGGTCATCGGCAGGCTAAGCAGGGAGGCGAAGAGGGCAGCCGCCCCGGGCGCAACGCCCGGGGGCTGCAGCGCCGCCAGGGCCCCAGAGGCGGCCTGATTCAGGTTCGCGAACTCGGCGGCAGCGGCGATGTAGCCCGCCCAGAACGGGCCCGCGGGTTGGCGTGCGGATAGCCACAGCGCATCGAAGGCCTCGAGGACCTTGTCGGCGTAACGATCGACAACGACGTCAACGGTGGGGGCGCCCCAGGCAGGCTGGGTCATGAGGTGGAGGACATGAAGAGCGTTAGCAATCCCGGGTCGGTCGGCGGCCGGAACGAGGTCCCGCAACAAGCTGAGAACGTCGCTCGCCTCGGCGTCGCCGGCACCGACGACGGCGGCAGCCACCTGGGCATCCGACAGATGGTGCCCGGCCGAGATGAGCCGGCGCGCTTCGGCCGCCCGTAAGGGGCTGGACTCGCCAACGGCGGCGAGGATTTCGGCGAACTCGCCGTCCCGCTCGGGCGCGGGCAGGGTGATCGCATGTTCGAGCAGTTGGCTTCTGGCCGTGGCTCGGTGTGTCTCGCTCACTCCGTCCACCGCCGCGCGAGCGAGCGCCTCGAGGTCGAGTTGAGACGGCCACGCAGACCTCGTGCTGGTCGCCTCCTCCCCCGGATAGAGCCAGTCCAACACTTCCGGTGGCACCCGGTGACCCACGGGACTCGGGGCCAGGGTGCGCACGTCCATCGGCCAGTCCGCGAGCGCCGGCCGCAGCAGGTCCTGGCGGGTGCCTTCACAGGGGTGGATCATCGACGTCAGCCGGTCACGCACGGCGGGATCGGCCAACGCGGGACGAACCGCGTGATCGAGAGCGCCGACCAGGCGCCCGTCGAGCACAGCGTCCGGGTCCGTGGTTGGCCAGCCAACGCGCACGAGTAGGTCGGCGAGATTCACCATCGTGACGGCGCGAGTCAGTGGATCGGCATACGCCGCAATCCGATTGAGAGCCACTGCGACCTCGGTGCTGAGGGCAAGGTCGCCCGAGGGATCCCACGTCGGGTCCCGGCGAGCCGGTGCGCCGCCTCCCTGGGTGAGCCACGCGTCGTCCGCGACGGCGCGCCCAACGTAGATCCTCTGCAGAACCGATGTGATCGGGCCTTGGGCAGCGTCCGTCACCGCTGCCCAAGCATCGGCGGCGGACTCACCGGTGTGGCGGGCGACCAGGTCCACCGTCGTGTCCATGAGGTCGAGGTGCCCCGCCAGCTCCGGCGGCGTCCCCGCCCGTAACGCGGCGGCAATCGGGTGCGAGAGGAAGTCCCAGCTGTCCAATCGACGAGCCATGGCCATGGCCAACGGCCAGTGCCGGACTAAGCCGTGGTCGCCGACACGGCGCGCCAAGTCGTCGACCTCGAGGAGAACCACCTCCGGATCCGGGGCGAGACTGAACATCCCCACAGCGAGAGCCCCCCACGCGTCCCCTCCCGGCGCCCCGTCAGCTCTCCACTCGCGCAGGGGGCAGTCGTCCGTTTCGCGCAGGATGGTCAACTTCGGGAATCGCTCGCGGACGGAATCGACACCGCTGGTCGGTATGCAGATCAGCTCGAGTCGAGGGGCACGGTCTGACTGAAGGGCACGGCTGGTCTCCCAGACGCCGAAGCCAAACTGGGCGGCAGCGCCGGGTGACATCAGGTGAGCGAGCGCTCCGATCCACAAGGCACCCGCATCCGGGCTCGAGACGCCAAGGACGACCGGGCCACGCTCTCCCCGGGGAATTGCCAGTTCGTCGCAGAGCCGCGACAACACGCCGAGGCGCCACACGGCCGGGTCGAGAAGGAAGTCGCACACGGGCCGGTGCCCGACCATCTCCCCGGAACTCGGCGCCACCGCGGGTAAGGCAGCGGCCCCGACTTCCGATGCACCGTATGGCGTGACCCAGTCCGGGGAGCGCCAGGTGTCGATGACGCGTTCCCCGTGATGCGCGGACGTCCGGTCGAGCACGGCATGCACGAACACATTCCCCGGTCGCCCGCTCTGGTCCGATCCTGCCGGCGCGCTGTGCCACGTGGCGGTCGTGTGCTCGTCCAGCGAGACGGAGACGAGGTTGCGATTGAACCGAGCAACCTCGTCCGGCGCAGCGAACCGGGGCAGTTGCTGTCCGAAGTCGGTGCGCTCGGGATCGGCTCCGCGCACGAGCACATCCTTCTCTGCCGCGGTGGGCTCCCCCGCCTCGGAGTGGATGCCGAAACCGCCACGGCTGGAGGTGTAGGCGATTTGGGCGAACCGGCTGGTCGGCCTGCCAGCGACATCCGTCATGATCCCCACCGCAATTGCGCCACAGGTGGATCGAGGACCACGATCTTGCTCAATCGGTCGACCCCGACCGAGGGGGCAACGAACAGGCGGACGTAGCCGCGCGCCGAGCCCCCAGGTATCAGCACGCGCCACCGCGGCGAGCCTTGTCCCCCCATGAGCGTCGCAGGTTTGATCACCAGGCTACGAACTGCATCCGGGGTGTCGTCCGGGACGGCTTCCAAGACCTTCCCATCGCCCGCATGCATCGGCAGGCGGTCGTCGCGGAAGACGGCCAGGAACGGCGGCGAACCGGTGACCTGGTCATGGGGAGCCCACAGGACGATCCTGGCGTGGTCGACGGGTCCGACGCGATAGCGCCGGCGGACCTCGACGGAGTAGTGAATCAGCAGCCGTTTTGCGAAGGGCACGCTGGACGCTGCGCTTGTGACCTCGCCCCGGACACCCGTAAGGAAGATCGCGGCGTCCTGGGGAAAGCGAGCGGAGAACCGCATCCCGCCGTGGCGGCGGTAGTCCTCCTCCGAGACCTGGCAGAAGGCCGTCCCGCCGCACACCGACGTGGCGTCCGCGCCGATCGGGCCGACGTGTGCCCGGACGTAGGTCGCCCCCGGTGGCCAGACGAAGGTCACGACTTGCTCGGTCACCCGGTCAACGAGGCGGGGATCACCCGGCGGGACGATGCTTTCATCAGTGACCGGCTTCCCGGGAAGGGCACGGTTTCCCAGGACGGTCACCGGCACGAAATGGACGCGGGGCCAGTTGGGTGGCCACACCACGCCGAGCATCTGGGCCGTGCCGGGCCCGTCGGGCAGTTCGACCGGATTGCGGCACTGTTCCCGGTCGGTGAGCCCCATCTGCGGCAGCGCGCCCTTATCGACTTCAACCCCGACGATGCCGGCCACAATCGGTTGATCGACCCGAAAGATGATGCACGTGCCCACGGACGGTGGCGTCCATTCCAGGTTGACGATTCCCGGCTCGAACTTGGTTGGTGGCTGCATCTGATGGATCGTCAGATCAGTGACCTCACGAAGGACCGCGGGCCATTCCACGTCGAGGTGCACCGGATCCGAGCTTTCGATCGCCCCGCGCGCATCCCGCGCCTCGACGACCATGCGGTAGGTGTAGGTCGTGCCAGCCTCGCCGCCACGGTCGACGCATCCGGCGAGGTTGGTACTCCCGGGCTCGACTTCACGCAGGTCTGCGCCATGGCCCGAGGGGTCACCGCTCGAGAGCCGATAGACCCGGACCCGCTCGGCGCCCCTGGGGCAGGTCCACGCCAGGTTGACCTGACCGTAGTCGGGCACGCCCGACGGCCCCTGGATCATGCCCACGCGAACACATTCGGCAATCAGCCGCGGTTGGCTCGCCTTTGCGGCAGCGATCGACTCCCCGCTGTTGGCCCACACCTGGACGTAGCGGAAGAGACTGCTGACGGGCTCGGGATCAACGGCCGACGTCGACATCGTGGCGCTCAGCAGCTCGCCCATCTCGGGGAGCAACGGGCGCTCACCGGAGACGATCACGCGGTAAATGGTCCCGGGCGCCGGGTCGGCGGGCCAGTGATAGGCGCTCCCCGCCTCGGTCTGCGCCCAATCGATCTTCGTCGTCACGGGAATAGCTACCGCACTGGTCGCTTCGGCGTATCCGGCAGCGAGATCGTCGATGCCATCCGCGTCGCTCTCCCCACGAACGTCCGAGCCCGCTGGTGGCGCCGGCGCGGTGGGACCAGGTGCGGGAGGAGCTGGTGCGGGAGGAGCAGGTGCGGCACCAGCACGTGAGGTGGGACTCGGTGGTGCAATGGGACTGACTGGTGACGGTGCCGGCGCAGCATGCGAGCGGCTGATTCCAGGAGCTGATCTGTCACCCTGCGCCGGTCGAATGTCCGGCGCAGCCGCACTCGGCGCAGACGAGGACTTAGCGGGCGCCAGGGAATTGGCCTGGGGGGCCGGCGTTGACCCCGCGGCCCCGGCATACCACGACGTGGGTGGGTAGATTGGCGTGGACGTCGACGGGTTCCACGGTGTTCGTGGCGAGGCTGGGCTGCTGGTGGCAGCAGGCTCTCGAGGTGACGACTCTGGGCTCTCGCTGGTAAGTGAACTGCGTGGCCTCGTCTTGACGACGTCATCGACGGAGTCCGCGGCCGTCACCGACGGTGGCGAGGCTTGGGTAAGCAGGTCATAGATCTCGCGGGCGAACCCGGCCAGACTGCTCACCCGGTGTCCGACGTCATCCGGCGACCGCATGGGCGCGACCAGACGCATCAGCGACTGATCGTTCGCTGCCTGCGCGTCGAGGCGTCCGTCCTGAACTGCGCGATCACGCCAGGCCCGCAGTCGCTCCATCGGACTGCCAGGGCGTCCGGTGGTGGCTTTTGCCGGCCGATCTGGGGAGTCGGGTGACGGGTTGTTTTCCCGTGGGGCCAGCGGGGCGGGGCGCAACAGGTCCGGCGTCAAATGCACCGCCTCCCAGGTCACGCCGAATCGGCTCTGACTCTGGAGAAAGGCAATGACGTGTCCCCACTGCGCGACGACCGGGGACGGCTGGTCGGGGATCCGGCCGTGTGCACAGATGGCGCTCAGTTCGGCCTCGGAGGGCAACGGTGAGACGCCCTTGGCCACCATGGCGGCGCGCCAACGGAGAAGGATGCAGTCCTTCTGGTCACACACGACGGATCCTCACAGTCAAAAGACGCGGTTGTCGATTGGTTCGGGGTCTCGGGGCCCAGGGATCGGAGTCTCCGCGGACCCAATCGTCTGGTCAGGCTGGCGGGGTTTCCCCGGCGAATCCTGTTGCGGTTGCAGATCCTCCGGCGGCATCGCGTCGGAGGACTGCGTGAGAACCACAGTCCTCGACAGCCCTTCGGCGCGCTCCTCGCACCACGTGGTCACCGGTCGGGTCAGGTCTCGCGTGACGGCTGCCGCAGAGAACAGTTCACTCGGGAACCCGGTCGGGTGGCTAACCTGCCCGGTCAGCCCGCCGAGGAACTCGGTCAGGGTCTCGGTCGCCCCGCTCTCGGTGCGGACGTGCCCCAGTAGGGCCTCCAGCTGGGGGCGTGCCGTGGTCTGCAGTGCGGACACGATCGCGTCCCACAGGTCGGCCCCGGCGACTCCCGGAACTCCATCGCGCTGGAGTGCGGCGACCCACATGGGCAAGAGGGTGTCTTCCTGGATCGCTCGCTGGCGGTAGAGCAGTTGGGGCTCGTCGAGCAGGACGGTCCCTCGAGCGCCGAGAAGTGAGCCGGCCGAGGCCAGGAATGTCCCCCAGACACCGTCGAGCCAACCCACCGGGAAGACCTGGCGCCGGATCTGGGTGGCCCTGCGGGCGACCTCCAGGTCGTTGACTTCGGCCCGGCCGAATTGGATGGCGAGGGGATGATCCGTGCCTGGTCCGCGACCATCGCTGCCCTCGGCACTCGCGCGTCCGAGGGGATCGCCCGCGAAGATGGCCAGGGCCTCCGCCCACAACTGCAGCAGCCGATAGGCATCGCCGCAGCGCCGCGCGTCGCGGATCGCGGCGGCGAGGTTGTATTCGGCCGCATCGGCCTTGCCCAGTGCTTGCGCCCGCATGTTCTTCAGCTGGAACAAGCGGTGCTGTCCCCGCATGAAGGTGATCACGGACCCGATCAGCCACCCGAGAATCCACACGGCGATCGCGATTGCGGCGATCAGCCAAGCGATGATCGACAGCGCGCCGAGAACAACCGTGGCGACGACCAGCACGAGTGCCACGATGACCAGCAGGCGCATCCGCTTGGCCAGACGCCCCTGCTCCTGACGGATCTCATCGGGAAGTCCGGAGGTTGCCGCCGCCGCCTGGAGGATCTTGGTGTTCTCGGCAATCTCCGCGAGTCGCTGCTCGAACTCATCGGACAGCCGCAGGGCGACCTTGGCGGTATAGGTCGTTCCGACCCGACGCCACCAGCCCTGGAACCTCTCCACGACCCCGCTCGCCTCGGCCCCGGCCACGGGGTCGGCGGCCAAGCCGTTGAGCGCGTGGGCAAAGCGGCGAATCGCCAAGGCGTCATACGGCGCGAGCGAATCCGTCCGGGTCGCTGCGCGCACGCCACCAGGGATCTCCGTGAACGCATCCGTGACGCTCGACGGCGCGAGCATCCGACCGGAGCGCAGAATTCCCAGTTCGGTGCCGATGCGCGTCGCGTCCATATCGGATCGTCGCGGCTGCCCGTCAAGCAGCGTCAGTCCGCCGGCGACGAAATCCTGCCAAAGACTGTCGAGCCGGGCGTGGACCTGGTGACCCTCCCCCGCCGGGCCGAGGCTACTCTCCAGATCGCCGAGCGCGCGGACCTGCGCCTCCCAATTCCCACCGTCTCCACCTCGCACCCCACCCACCACCACGGCGAACGCGCTGTTGTGGCCGAAGATCGCCTTGGTCGCCGCATTGGCGGCCCAGGCCTTGCCTGTGTAGATGACCCGATTCGCCCAATCCAATGGTGCGTTCTTCAACGCCGCCCACAGGAACGACCACAGCATCCGGAATGCTTTCCAGAGGGTGAGCGACTCGATCGGCGGCACCTGCGGCTGCCGCCGCGCACTCATCAAGACATCGCCGTGTCGGTTCCACAGGGCGGCCGCCATGTCGAGGTTTGCCCGGTCGATGTTCTCGATATATGTCGCGCTCGTCGTCCCCCCTTCGTAAACGAGGGGATAGCCCTCCGAAAGCCCTAGCACCTGGGCCTGCATCGCCTCGCGCACCGCTCCTCCGTCGAGGTGGCGGGCAAAGGCGCGCAGCACCCTAAATGACGCGCCGGGCGGGGGATTTTGCTCATCGAGGGGGCCGGCATCGACGCTGTCGAAGAGCGCACCGATCACCGCGACGGCAGGCAGCGCGAACCGCGCCACGTCGTCGTCGGTTGCCGTGCCTTCCAGTGTGGTGTGGGCACGGGCCGGGCCGGAGGCATCGTCGGGGGAAATGACCAGGTTGTGCCAGCCAACGATCGCCGTCAACGCCGCTGTGCGAACGCCGAGCCGGGTGACGAGCACCTGCGCCTGGGTGGTACGCATCTGGCCGCCCGCCTCGCGGACTCCGGCGAGGACGAATTGGGCCGCCTGGGTGGAGTCGGCTCCCGGCTCGAGGTCGCTGGTCAAAGCAATAATCCGCACATGAGCAGGGGATCGGCGCGCGAGAATGTCCCCCATTGAGGAGACGGTCACATCCCCCGCCTCGATCAGGCGCGCCACCAACGCGCGCCCGGCGGCGTCGGGCCGCGCGACCCACACAAAGGGCCGGATCAGGCCGGCAGCCGACCAATCTCGCAAGGCAGCCGGAATACACGCCAGGCCCGGGCTCTCGGTGACGATAATCGTCAAGTCATTCATCGGCATACGATCCTGGTCTTTAGAACGTGGAGTTCATCAGCGCGGTGGTGCCCGGGTCGGCGGCACCGATGGGAGCGTCGGTGACGGTGTCGATTAGGCGTGGCAGGACGACCATCAAATCGGGCGCGAGATCGCGGAAGTAGGGCACCTTTTCGCGTTGATCCGCGGTGTGGATCTGGGCGAATTCCCCGCGACCGTTGCTGTCGAAGTGCTCGGTGACGAGGCTCAGGATGGAGTTGAGCCACTCCAAGGCTGCGGTGCGGCGCTCTTCTCCGGTGGAGGTGGGCTCCAGGCCGGGCACACGGGAGCCGGGCCCCGGCGGGGTCCGGCCGTCGGTGAGCCAGTTCGCGATGGCGCCCGCGGCGCGCAGCTGGAACATTCCCGCGGCCACCTGGGTGGGTCCGTCGGGGTTGTCGTCCCAGAGCCGGCGCAGCGATTCATATGGGGCCATGGCCTGCCCGACCGGGCTAGCTCCGAAGTTGGCGACGGCCAGCAAATGGGACTCCAAGACAGCAGGGAGCCAGTCGAAGTTGCGCAGGAATCGCTCCGGGGGCGTCAGCAGCGGGTTGGGGAAGGGCTGCCAGGTGTTCTTCTGGTGGTCCCACACTCGCACGGGCTGGGTGTAGGGCGGCGGCGGGATCTCGATCTCGCCGGTGATCTGCCCCAGGAACCAGCCACCGATCATCGCCTGTCGCTCGGCGTTGCTCAGCGCCAGCGCCGCGGGAAGGGGCCGGCTGCGCCGCCCGTGCCAGAACGTAGTGCGAGCATCCGCGGAGAGCGACTGCGCCCATTGGGACCGGGTGGGCTCGAGCAGGCCGGAATAGACGACCGGCAATTCGTTGGGGTAGTAACCGAAGACGTCGATGCGGGTCGCCGGAGCCTGGCTCAGCGCGCGCGTGAGGTTCTGGGTAGTGAGGGCATCGACCGAGGCGTCCTGGGTGACCAGGGCCTCCAACTCGGCCGCGATCGGCAGGCCGGCGAAGGGGATGTCGGAGAAGAAGAAGTTCACCGTTGCCGGGCCATCATGGACTTCGTCCACAACCTGCGGGCTGACCTGGGCAAAGGGGACCGCCTTGGTCAGAACCTGACGGAACTTGCCGACGACTTCGTCCCCGCGGTGTCCGCCGCCGGAGTCGAGATAGGACCGGATGGACTCACCGACGAAGATGGCGAACGAGGACTGGGTCCGGTTGACGTACTGCCGCGCCCGGTCCAAGACGTTGGTCGCCGTGACATGCACCGTGTAAACCGCACGGGTCGGGATTTGCGGCTTGCCGGTGGCCGGGTCGATGGGCAGCGACTTGGCGACGAACGGCGGATCGGTCGTGATCAGGCCGCCGGGTGGTGAGTAGCCGCCCGCAGTCGCCCACAGGCCGGTGACGACCGCCTGGATGGTCCGCCGGCGCGCCTCCGCGGGCGCGGGTGGGGCCTCGTCGCCGTCGGACTTGCAGGCGGCGGCCTGGTCTCGCAGATATTGGTCGGGGAAGGCGCTGGCCGGGGTGAGCAAGACCTCGTTGTCGGCGGCGCTCCATCGGGCATCGACAATGGCCTCCCCATCCGCAGGCCATAGGGCGTACTGGTAGGTGGCGACCGTCGCCAGGCCCGTGCGCGTGGCGGCGGTCTGCTGGGCGGTCTCGACATCTCGCAACGCGGCCATGACGGCCTCGCCCAGGGGAGCGAGCACACCGCTGGAGATGTCGCCGAGGATCTGGGCCGCCAGGACGCACCACTGCCCTCGGGCGGAGACGTCGATCATGGCGTGGTAACGCTCGCGGACCTGATCGGCCAATTCCTGCCCGCGGTTGATCACCCCTCGAACCGAGGACGCCAGTTCACCCACGGCCGGTGGGATTTGCTCCGCATCAGGCGTCTGGGCGCCCAGCGCCGCCAACCCGGCAGCGCCATAGTTGCCGGACAGGTGCTCCTGGAGCACGGACACCAGTTCCTTGGCATAGACCAGCCCATGGGTCGCGATGGCCTCGCCGATGACCCGCTCGATCCGGGCAACGAACGCCCCTTCCCAGGTGTAGGCCTCCGCATAGGCGGCGTCCTTGGCCAGCTGGGCCAACCGAGCCCGCTTGGCGGCCAGGAAGTTCATCAGGGTCGGCATGAACTGCTCCGCCGGCATCCCGGCGGTCGCGACCGGCATCTCGGCCGCCAGACCTCGCTCGACCACCGATCGGGCGATTTGCGCCGACTTTTGTCGCGGCAACCCGAAGTCGTATACCCAGCGCACGAGCGCCTGCGGGTCTTGGCCGCCACCGGCAGGGAGGCCGAGTTGGCTGCATACATAAGGCCATTGGGAGGTGACCAGTGCCCGGGCCTGCAGTTGTCCCGAGTTGGGATTGCCACGCTGCAAGTGCCCACCGATCAGGTGGTCGAGCGCGGCCCGAGCCATCCGCTGTGCGGAATACTCCGCATAGCGATCTCGGCCCATGGACAACGAGGCGTACCCGATCGATCCCCACTGGATGTCGGGGTTGTTGTGGGCGCCCCACCCGAACGCCGACACCCGGGTGTGCGCCCGTGGAGTGAAGTTCTCCAAGATGAACTTGCGGTAGTTGTCCAACGCCTTTTCGCTCACGGTCAATGCCGCCAGACACTGGCCGACGCCGCGATAGATCGTCTGCATATTCCCGTCGCCAAATGGCGTCCCCGCCGTGCCGAGGAATCGCCCCACCGGAATGACCCGAGCGAAGGGAACCGGCGCGGCGCCAGTCACTGGCGCTCCGACGGCGGCGAGGAGTGCCAGATCGTGTTCATGGGACTCCCCCAACTGGCTGGCGACGATCTCACCGAGCATTGCCAGAGCGTTCGGGCGCACGCCGGCACGCAGCGATGCCGGAATCGAGTCGAAGACATCCGGTGAACACATGAAGACCGACATCAACGAGCTGTCGACGATCTGGCCGAGGATGCGGCACACGTCGAGGGCAATCGAGGCACCAGTGCCTCCGGCCATCGACGACAACACGATGGTGTATGACGCCTGCGACGCGTCATACGACTCCCCCAGCGCCCGCGCTACGGCATACATCTGGCTGGTCGACTCGGCCGATTTCATCCCGTCGACGACCGACTTGAGCTGCTCGATCAGGCTGGGGGCGCGCGAGGCCAGCAGGACCCTACCGAGAACCCGTTGCTGGCCAGCCCCAAGTTGAATGGGCACGTTGACGCGATCGGGTCGTCGCGGGGCCCACGTTGCGATGTGGCCCACCGCGCTGCCGCTCGTCACCGCCCGGTCGACAATCGCGTAGGACCCGACCTGAGGCGCCAGCGCGATGTATTTGCCGCCCAGATCCCATACCGTCCCCAAACCAGGGGCCACCTCATCGGGTGCCGGGGGGCAATCGACGTGAACAAATCCCCAGCCGCCCGGCAGGTTCTCGATGCCGTGGCGGCGCAGGTCGGAGCGCAGCTGGTCCATCAGATAGCCCAGCAGGGCCCCGCCGGAACCACCACAGCCCACGAACAGGATGTTGCGCACAGGATTCTCCTTTGCGGCGCGTCAGCGCGCTTGGTCGGGGTTGTCGAGGGCCGAGAAGTCGAAGCTCGGTGGTGGGGGCGTGCGGTTCGCCTCCGGCGCGGCAACCGGCGGCTCGCCCTCGGGCTTGGGGCGAGGTTGCGTCTGCCACTGATCGGGATCCTCGACCGAACTGCCAGCCCGTGGCATCGTCACATCGTCCGGGTGGGCGAACGCCGCTCCCGTACCTGCGGGGGCGCTGGCGGGTTGGCTCGACCAAGGGTCGGTCTGCGGGCTCGGCGGCACGGGTCCGGTGGGGGCCCATGGGTCTGACTGGCCCGACGAAGACACCGTTGGAGCGGCCCACGGATTGTCGGTTTCGGTGCCGGGGGAAGGCTCGGCGAAGGACCACGGGTCTCCCGCACCGGCCGGTTCCGGCGACTGCCGCGTTTCCGCCGCGCCCGAAGGAGCGGAGCCAAACACCCCGGCCTCCTCCCACGGGTCGCGGGTGGCGGTCGGCGAGTGAGTCCAGGCGGCGTCGGGGTCGGTCAGGCGCGGGCCCGGTTGCTCGCCGCCGCCGGGATCGGTGAGCCCGGTCGATGCCGCGGTGGACGCGGCCCCGGCCAACTCGAGAAGGCGCTGGGGAACCTGGCCCAGGGCCTCGGAGATCAATCCCTGTTTCTTGTCCGGCGAGGCGTCCCCGCCCACGAGCAGAAGCAGGCGGCCGTGTCCCGGCCCGCGTTCCGGTGCATTGAAGAGCGCCCAGTTGTTGTGTATGGCGAGCGGCAGTTCCGCGGCACCGTCCTTGCGGGGGGTCGTTCGGGTGGCGGAGATGCCGGCGGCGCCGGCGACGCTGGCGAGCACCTGTCCCGGGCCGAACGGCGACCACCCGTTGCTCACCCGCAACTCGGCCGGACCGATGGTCAGCCGGGAGGCTCCTCCGGCCGGGATCGGGATCGGATCGCGCAACTCGTGCGGTTGGACGGCAAACGGCATACCGTCTCGAACGACCTGCCCACCCTCGAGCGCGATGTCGAAGACGCCGGGAATGAGCGGCAGCGGCGGAATCTTCGAGTTCAGCCGTTTGACGAGATACATCAGCGCAACGGGGATGCCAATGCCGAGAGCCAGCGCAACGAAGAAGGCGAACAGCTTCTTGGTGGTGTTGGGCGCTTTGTCGAGGTTCGCGGTGAACGCCACCGGTTTCGTGCGGGCCCGATCCAGTTCGCCTTCGGGAGCGAGGTGGGCGGTGACCGTGCCGGTAACGGCCCCGTTCGCTGCCGCCGTGGACGTGAACGTGATCGGGAGGGTCCCCGACTCGCCCTGGGCCAGCCGCAGGCAATTCGAGGACGAGTTCGCCGAACTCGTAACACCGATCTCCCCGGCCCTCTCCGGGGACGCAGTCACCGCTGGTGCATCGATCCAGACGCAGCCTGGCCCGGTGACCTTCAGGGCCGCAGCTGCCTTGGCGGCGCCCGTGGAGGTGCCGAAGTTCACGGCGTCAGCGACGATCGGGAAGTTGACGGGGGGAAGCACCGCGACATCGAAATCGGCCGATTCCGGGCTCAGCTTGGTGCCGGGGATCCTCGATCCCTTGGCCGGTTTGACGGGCGCGGTTGTCAGGGCAACGGTGGCCGTCAGAGTTCCCTTCCCATCGGCCGCGTTGGTCAGATCGAGCGTCAGTGGCTCGCGCAGGGCCGCCGCGTCAAGTCCGGCCGCGACGGGGAGTCGCTTACCTGCCGAGTCGGTGAAATCCAAGGACATCGCGAACGTGCCCAGCAGGTCGGCCGGGTTGATGACGCTTCCGTCGTGATGCTGCAGCCCGATCTTAACCGGCGCCGACTTCTCGCCAGCGTAGATTTTGTCGGGCAAGGTGATGGCCGGCTCCACGTCGGCAGACAGTTCGAGGTTGGTAATGGACTTCGCGTTTCCGGAAGCCTTATCGGGGTCGACGAAGACGACCGACCACACTCCGGTCCACGTTCCCGCGGAGGCGAAGTCCAAGGACGTGGTCCGTTGCGAGAGCCCATCGCTGGTCACCGTTGCGGCGCCGACGCGGGTTTTCGTCTCCTGCTCCCTGGGCAGTTCGACGGCCTTGCCCGTGGGCGGGACGACGAAGAGTTTGAGTCCTGGGACGGTCGCCGACGCGGTGATATGGACCCGCGTTATCGAGTCATCGAGCACGAATCGGTGGGAATGGGCCGGGCAGATCTGACCCTGGCAGACGCCGAGGCGCTGTTCGATCGGGAGTTGGCCGGGCGTGCGGACGGCGTCGAAGGCGAGGATGAGTTCGTCGATATCGGTGGCCAGGTGGAAGTCCCCCGTCCCAGACGCCGACACGGCACCACAGCCGTTCTTGCCCAGGGCGATTGCCTCCATCAGGTCGAAGTCGGCCCGGGTCGCGGTCCCCGCGGCAAGCCCCACAGCAAAGGTGGCGACATCGGAGGAGCGGACCTGATCGGCCACCCCGCCCTTGCGGCACAAGTCCTTGCTCGCCGCCGCGGTAGCGGCGGCGTTGTCGGTGGACTTCGAGTCGAGGTAGGGCTTGGTGACGGACTGTTGCTTGCCATCAATCACGGCCGTGTAGGTCGAAAAGGCATCGAGCTTGCCGTCGCTGAACCACAGGATTGCCTGACACGTGGAGCCGCCCTTTTGGGCACGTTCGGCCAACGCCTTGCGTGCTCCGTCCAGCGCCATCCAGTAGTCGGTTTGGGCACCGGTATTCCTGGCCCGGAAGGCCTCCAGGTCGGCCTTCAGCTGGGGATAGTCCTTGCCCGCGTCGAGCCACTTCCCGGACGCATCCTGGACGTTCTCGGAAAAGCCCATCGTCTGGATGGCGATCTTGACACTGGTCTCAATACTCAGCGCGCTCCATTGCTTGACCAGGTATTGCGCGGCGTCGACGCGCGCGCCGTTCGGGTCGCTGGTGGCAAGTGACCCGGACTCGTCCAGCAGCAGAACCACGTCTGCCGTGCGCTTGCCGCTCATGCAGGAACCGAACTTGGCGATGCCGCTCGAGGCGGCGGACAGGGCCGCTTCGGCAGGTTGCTCGCCGGCCACTGGCTGTGCCCCCGTCGATGGGACACCGATGCCGGTCAGGCCGGCCAGACCAAGCGAGAGAGCAATCCCGGATGCGAGGCTACCGACGCGGATCATCGGGTGGCCACCCAATCCGCGATGACGTATGCAGAGACGACCACGCCGAGCAAGGCGGCCACCCCCACGGCGATCGAGGCTGGTCGCGCCCAGTCCCCCTCGTAGAAGGCGCGTGCCCGTTGCCGCTCGTCGAGCCGAACGAACTGGCCCAGAACGAGAACGGCCACCGGACCGGCGAGGAGCCAACAGATCGCGGCGAGGACAAGCGACCGGTCGAGCACGAACACGGCGGCCAGTCCACCCACGAGCGCAAGGCTGGCACAGGCGGCCGCCGCGGCGATCCACAGCGTCGGTGGCTTCCCCGGAGGAAGGGCAACCCCGCCCCCGCTATTCGGATCTGGCACGTCGTAGCCCCACGGGTCGGCATTTCCACTCATGGGTGTGGCGGGTCCGCCAGCTGGTTCAGGCCACTCGAAACTCGGGGCTCTCGTCATGGGGGCGCGCTCAGGTGATCCGAGGCTCGGGGCCGAAAAGGCGGGGCCCGACCCGGTGCCTGCAGCGGCCTGAGTCCCACCCTCCCCGCCAGGGGGGTCGTCGAAGTTCCAGCTCATGATCGTCCTCCCGCACCAAGTGCCAGCCCTGGCCCGGCACCGCCGAGTAGTCGGCGCCAGCCATGGTCAACTTGCCGCGAAAGGTGGGTAACAACCAGTCCCCTCATTGGGGGACATACACCGCGCCAGGGGATTCGTACCATGAGGTCTACGGCGCTAACCGGGAAGGAGATGTCCGGATGGACGATCCACCCTGGTCGCCCGATGACCTTCGGCTTACCGATCCGGACGCCTACTCGGGCGACCGCCCCATTCGAAAGCCTTTCATCGACGGCGCTCCCCTCAGGGGAGGCACTGATTCCCACGCTGCCTTTGACTTTTCGACGCCGGCGTATCCGCCCGCATCCAGCCCTGGTTCGGAACTGCCGGCCCGTCCGTATTCGTCGTCGCCAGTCACGCCCTTCGACACTCCGGTTGCCGCCTCGACACCAGCGGGCAGCCGACCCAAGAGCGTCAAGCGGGCGCGACTGAGCTGGACGGCGCTTACGGTGGTCATCGCCGGGACCTTGCTTGGAGCCTTGTTGCTCTATCAAGCGATCGCTTCGATAAGCCTCATCTCGAAGGACCCCCTGGGCGACGGGCTGCTGTGGCTCACCGGGTGGGTGGCGATGGATATCGTCGTCACGGTGGGACTTATCTTGGGTGCGATAGCCCTGGTGCGTGGGCCGCGCCGTGGGCTGGCCGGGCTAGCGATCGCCCTCGGTGTGCTGGTCACTCCGCTGGTGTTCCTCGGGGCCGTGCAGCTTGGCGCTGACGTGGTCCAGGAGCGGGCCCGGTTGCAACTCGCACACGCGGGCGGGGCGGCCGGGACCTCGGTCGTCGTCTATGCAGACCAGCACGACATCGATCTCGGTCCCTTCCGGCCCATTCTCGAAGCGCTGCTCGATGACGGTCGATAGCCACTAGTCACCCCACAAAGTTCTCCGCTCCTTCGTCGCTCCGATACTTCGCGGGGACCCCGACCACAACCAGACAGACCCTAGCCGCCCGATGGCGATTTCCGCTGCTCTTGCGCGTCGACCCGCGCGAGCACCAGCCGAGCGATCGCTTCGGTGCGCGCCAGGACTCCCGGGACCAGCTCGATGCCGTATGCCGCGCACTGCCGCGCCATGCGGTCGCGCAGCACGCCGTCGGCGAGGACCGCACCGACCGCGGTGACATCGGCGGGCCCGGCCAGGTCGTCGATGGCCTCCTGCAGGGGCAGCCGGCCGTCGAGGGTGGCGAACGCATAGCGGCGGATCGCGGGCAGGTAGGCCGACAGCACGTCTACTACCTCTTCGATGGCGCCCGGCTGCGTCGACCCGCCGAGGAAGATGATGACATCGCCGGCATGACCGGCCACCAGTTCGCCGACGCCGACAGCAAGGAGCGGATGGGGGCCGAGTGAATCTGTCGTGATAACCCGACGCCCGCTCCGGGTAGCGAGTTCGCCCGCGGCCGTAGGGACGTCGACGCGGGCGTGGTAGGCGCGGGTCACCAGAGCCGGCACCACGACGATCGGGCCCGCGCCGCCCTTCAACGCAGCTGCGGCGTCACCGATTGTCGGCCGGTGGTGGTCGAGGGAGGCGACCCGGGGCCGCAGGTGGGGGGCGAGGGCGGCCACGCGGCATACGAGATGGTCGATGTCGCGAGCGTGGCGCGGGTCGGGCGAGCCGTGCGCGAGCACGACGACATCAGTCACCCTCGGCGCCGACGTTCAGACCAGTGCGGGCGCGGCGGGCGCGAGCGCGAGCAGCTGCTCGCGCACGCCGACGACATCGCCGACCACGACGACGGCGGGTGGGCGGACGCCGGCCGCTCGGGCCGCGGCGGGCGCATCGGCCAGGGTGGTGATCGTGGTGCGCTGCCGCTCGGTCCAGCCGGACTCGATGATCGCGACGGGCGTGTCCGGGCTGCGGCCGGCGGCGATGAGTGCCCTCGCGGTATCGGCGAGCCGCGTCGTGCCCATCAGCAGCACGAGGGTCGCGTCCGCGGCGGCGTGGCGCGCGGCGGCCAGCACCGAGTCGGGTCCGTCGTGCGCGGAGGCGACCACGAAGGACGCGGTGACCCCGCGGTGGGTCACCGGGATTCCGGCTGCGGCGGGCACGGAGACCGCGGAGGTCACGCCGGGCACAACCTCAACCGGTATGCCGTGGGCCGCGCAATGCAGCATCTCCTCGCCGCCGCGGCCGAGCACGAACGGGTCGCCGCCCTTGAGGCGCACCACGAGCGCGCCCTCCTTGGCATGCCGCACCAGGGTCTCGTTGATTTCCAATTGCGGGACCGGGTGATTGCCTGGGGTCTTGCCGACGTCAATGACCTCGACCCCTGGCGCCAACCCCGCCAACAGCGTTGTGGGTCCAAGCCGGTCGGTGACGACGACGTCGGCCTGGGCGAGCAGTTTGCGGCCGCGGACCGTGATCAGGTCCTCGGCGCCCGGGCCGCCACCGACGAGCGCGACCCGGCACTCCCTCGGCTCGGCGGGCTCCCGCAAACGGCGACTGGGCAGCTCACCGGTCTCCAGGCCCAGCACGATCGCATCGCGCAGAGCCATGGCCCGGCGCGGGTCCCCACCCGCGGTGACGGCGACCTGGATGCCGTCGGCGTCCCCCCTGCCGACGCCGACGGCGGGTGTCCACGCGGCGGACGCCGTGGCCTCATCGGCGCGGACACACCAGATCGCTTCCGCGGCAGCAGCTTCCGCGACTGCCGAGTCCACGGCGGCCACGCCGGTGGCGGTGTGCACCAACCACGCGCGCTGCGGCACCAGGGCATCCGTGGGCGCGAATTCGCGGGCATGCCAGATGATGACGCCCGCGCCGGCCAGCTCGAGGATCTCCGGAGTCACCTGCGGGGCAACGAGATCGACGACGGCGCCGGACTCGACCAGCCGGGCCACGCGCCGCTCGGCCACCGCTCCCCCACCGACGACGAGGACCCGCTTGCCGCGCAAATCGACGGTCACCGGATAGTCCGGCCGGCTCAGATGTGCAGTCCGCATTCGACCTTGTCCTGTCCCGACCACCGTCCGGCACGGGGGTCCTCGCCGGCCCCGACTGGGCGTGTGCACGGTGCGCACCCGATGGAGGCGAAGCCCAACTCCCGCAACGGGTTCATGAACACACCGTTCTCCACGGCATACCGATCCGCCTCGTCGTGACTCCACCCGACGACCGGATTGACCTTGATCATCGACCGCTTGGCGTCCCACTCGATCAGCTGCGAGTCGGCCCGGGTCGTGGCGTCAGCGCGGCGCACGCCGGTGACCCAGGCGGCATACCCCTCGAGGGCGGCGTTGAGCGGAGCGACCTTGCGCATCCGGCAGCACAGGTCGGGGTTGCGGTCGTGCAGCCGCGGGCCGAAGCGCACGTCTTGACGCTCAACGCTCTCCTTGGGATGAACCGTGCGAATCGTCAACGGCAGCATGACCTCATACGCGTCCCGCGTCCCGAGCGTCTCGGCGAAGTGATAGCCGGTGTCGAGGAAGAAGACGTCGAAACCGGGGGCCGTCAGTCCCGGCCAGGTGCAAGAGGATCTCGTCGCCCATCGAGCTGGCGATGGTCAGCGAGTCGCCATAGGTCTCGCGCGCCCAGGCAAGCACGTCGCGTCCCAGTTGCACCTTCGCTTCGTATGCCGTCGCCTGCTGCTCGCGGGCGAGGAAGTCCTCGATGTCGGCGGTCAGGCTCGCTGCGGGGATGGCGGTCATCGCAGGTCGTCCTCGTCTGCTCGGTGGGCCCAGGCCGCGAAACTCTCGGTGTCGCGGCGCTGTTCGAGATACTTCCCGGTGACCCGCTCGATGTAGTCGGGCAATTCCTCGGCAGTCACCTTCAGGGCGCGGGTCTTGCGGGCAACGCTGGGAGTGGCGCCAAGGCCGCCGCCGAGGTGGACCTGGAAGACCTCTTCCAGGTCGTCGTCCGCGGTGCGGTGCACCATGCCCTTCAGGCCGATGTCGCCGACCTGGGTGCGGGCGCAGGCGTTGGGGCAGCCGTTGACGTGAATGCCGAGGGGCGTGTCGAAGTCGGGTCGACGCCGCTCAAGCTCGACGACGACCGTGCGTGCCCGTGCCTTGGTCTCGGTCAAGGCGAGCTTGCAATACTCGATCCCGGTGCACGCCAACACATTCCGCCGGAACTCACTCGGCCGCACAATCAGGTCGTATGCCGCAAGGGCGTCCGCCACGACGTCCGCGTCGCGCTCGTCGATGTCGAGGATGAGCAGCTTCTGGTGTGGGGTGAGCCGAATCCGTTGGGAGCCAAAGCGTTCGGCGAGGTCGGCGACCGCGGTGAGGATGGCGCCGCTCACCCGACCGGCGATCGGGGATGCCCCGACCCAGACGCGGCCGTCGCGTTGCTTGTGGATGCCGACGTGGTCGCGCCGGCCACCCTCGGGCTCCGCCGGCGCGGGCCCGTCCGGGAGGCGATAGTTGAGGTAGTCGGCCTCGAGGATGTCGCGGAAGCGCTCGGGGCCGATGTCGGCCATGAGGAACTTCAACCGGGCCCGGTTGCGCAGTCGGCGATAGCCGTAGTCTCGGAAGATCCCGATGACGCCGGCCCAGACCTCGGGCACCTGCTCCAGCGTGACGAAGGCACCGAGTCGTTGGGCGAAGATGGGGTTGGTGGACAGTCCGCCGCCGACCCACAGGTCGAAGCCCGGGCCGAGCTGGGGGTGGCGCACGCCGACGAAGGAGACGTCGTTGATTTCGTGGACGACGTCGAGGGCGGGCGAGCCGGAGATCGCGGTCTTGAACTTGCGGGGAAGGTTGGAGAACTCGGGGCTGCCGATGTAGCGGCGGCGGATCTGCTCGATCGCCCACGTGCCGTCGACGATCTCGTCGGCGGCGATGCCGGCGACCGGTGAACCGAGCAGCACGCGGGGCGCGTCACCGCAGGCCTCCAGGGTGTGCAGCCCGACCGCGGCCAGGCGCTCCCAGATCTCGGGAACGTCCTCGATGCGGATCCAGTGCAGCTGGATGTTCTGCCGGTCGGTAATGTCGGCGCTGTCGCGGGCGAAGTCGGTGCTGATGGTCCCGATGGTCCGTAACTGCTCGGTGGACAGGATGCCGCCGTCACTGCGCACCCGCATCATGAAGTACTCGGCGTCCAACTCCTCGGGGGCGAGGGTCGCCGTCTGGCCGCCGTCGATGCCTTCCTTGCGCTGGGTGTAGAGGCCCAGCCACCGCATCCGCCCCCGGAGGTCCTCCCCCGGGATCGAGGCGAAGCCGTCCTTGGCGTAGACGTCGATGATGCGCTGCTGCACGTTGAGCGCGTCGTCGGCCTGCTTGAAGCGCTCGTTGGCGTTCAGTGGCGTTCGGTCGCCGTCGGCCCAGGCCCCCGTGGCGGCCGTCCGCGTGGGCCGCTTGATCGTCTCGGTCACGGGCTGCAGCATACAACATGATGTTATGCGACCGATAACGTGTCATTATGTCGGGCAGGTGGCGCCGATCACCGGCCACTAACGCCGAGTTGACCGCGAGTAGCCTGGTACGTTGCTGCTCCAAGCACGTGAGTAGCAGCGTCTACATCCGGTGGCGCAACACCAAGACCACGACGTCCATCTCCGGCGTCTCGGTGACGGCCTGCTTCCCGTTCCCCGACATGACCTGGACGGCCCAAAGCGGGAACAACGCATGCTGGACTGTGATGGCCCGGGACACCTCACAGCCGGACCAGACCCATCCCACCTCGGGCCACGTCCTATACGCCTACAAGACCACGTATACCTGCACCATAACGGCGCAGAACTCCCTGACCACGTTGCCGGCCTTCGACTTCCGGACATCCACGTGCTATCAGTCCACGCAAAC
This sequence comes from Nostocoides sp., assembly GCF_037045025.1. Classification (GTDB taxonomy): domain Bacteria; phylum Actinomycetota; class Actinomycetes; order Actinomycetales; family Dermatophilaceae; genus Nostocoides_A. Next base: position 578,811 of record NZ_JBAOHM010000007.1, read on the forward strand.
CTGGCGGAGCAGTTGGGGATATCGACTCGACTACACGATTGACGGCAGCGCCTTGGTGAGTGGCCCGCTCTGGGGCCAGTTGAACTAGCGTCCCGGCCGCGCGCCACCCGGATGTGGTCCACGATGGTGGCGTGAGCGACGAGAACTCGGGGTCGGCCGGCCGGTTTGACGGCTGCCGCGCAGCGCGCGCTGGAGGCGAAGGGGTGGAGCGGGTTGGCCGACCTAGCGAGCAAGACCATTGTCGAGGTCGCAGCGGTCAAAGGCGTTGGGCCCAAGGCGATCATGGTGTTGGCGGACGCGCTGGCCGAGCGCGGCACTCCCTTCGCCGACGCGGGCCAGGGGCCGCGCGCGTGGCGGCAGGCAGCGCAGGAGGCCGGGTGGGGGCGACCGAGTTCGGCCAAGTGGGCAGGATCGGGGGCACGGCGTGGAGGCGGCAGGAAGGAGCCCGCAGGTGAGCCGATCATGCTCGACGTCGAGGGCCGGTCGGTGCGGCTGTCCAGTCCGCAGCGGGTCTATTTCCCGGAGCACGGGTGGACCAAGGAGGACGTGGCACGCTACTACGTCGCGGTCGGACCCGGCATACTGCGGGCGCTGCGGGACCGGCCGACGATGCTGCACCGTTTCCCGGACGGGCTCGACGGGCCGAAGGTCTACCAGAAGCGGCTGCCTTCCGGCGCTCCCGCCTGGGTCCCGACCGTGCGGCTCGATTTCCCGCGCTACCACCTGCACGCCGACGAACTCTGCCCCTCCTCGCTCGCCGACATCGTCTGGGCGTGCCAGATGTCGACGGTGGAGTTCCACCCGTGGAATGTGCGCGCCACCGACGTCGACCGCCCCGACGAGTGGCGGATCGATCTCGACCCGATGCCCGACGCCGGGTTCGACCGGGTGCGGCGAGTCGCCGGCGTGGCCCGGGAGGTGCTCGACGAGCTGGGGATCATCGGATTCCCGAAGACGTCCGGTGGCTCGGGGCTGCATGTGTATGTGCGAATCCGGCCCGATTGGGAGTTCGCCGAGGTCCGTCGCGCCGCCTGGGCGTTCGCGACCGAGGTGGCCACGCGGCTGCCGTTGGAGGCAACCGTCGCGTGGTGGCGCAAGGACCGCGACCCGGCACACGTCTTCATCGACTTCAACCAGAACGCGCGCGATCACACCCTCGCCGCGGCATACAGCCTGCGCGGCCTGCCGTCCGGGAGCGTCTCGGCGCCGATCCGGTGGGACGAGGTCGTCGATGTCGACCCCCGCGACCTGACCTTGGCCAGCGTTCCGGCCCGGTTCGCCGCGATCGGTGACCCGCACGAGAGAATCGATGACACGGCATACGGGCTGGAGGGGTTGTTGGACTGGGCCGATCGGTTCGAGCGCGACCGCGACACGCCGGCGCCCTCCGACGAACAACCGTAGTTCCCCCGAGGGCACACGACCAGGCCGGCAGCGCACCGTCCCGCCCGGAGCCGTCAGTAGGTGAGGTTCAGCGCCTTGGCTGCATGCGTCAGTTCGCCGCGGAAGTCCGGGTGGGCGATCGCGATGAGTTCACGGGCACGCTGGTTGAGGTTCTTGCCGCGCAGCCGGGCGACGCCGAATTCGGTGACGACAATGTCGGTGTCGTTCTTGGGAGTCGTCACATGGGTGCCCGGTGAGAGGACGGGGACGATCCGCGAAATGGTCCCGCCCTTGGCCGTCGACGGCATGACGATGAACGACTTCCCACCGCGCGAGCGGTTGGCGGCACGCACGAAGTCGGTTTGGCCGCCCGTGCCCGAATAGGGCACGCTGCCAAGCGATTCCGAGCCGCACTGGCCGATCAGATCGATCTGCAGCGACCCGTTGATCGAGTGCAGCAGGTCGTTCTGGCCGGCGAGATAAGGGTCGTTGACGAGGTCGACGGGAAGCATCAGCATCTTCGGGTTCCGGTGCAGATACTCGTACAGCCGCGTCGTGCCCATCGCGAAAGTCATCACGGTTTGGCCGGTATGCAGCGACTTGCGTTCGTTGGTCACCGCGCCGGATTCGATCAGGTCGAGCAGGCCGTTGCCGAACATCTCGGTATGCACGCCGAGGTCCTGTTTGTGGGTCAATTGCTGGACGATCGCATCCGGTATCGAGCCGTAGCCGATCTGCAGGGTGGCGCCATCCGGGATGAGTTCGGCGACATGCTGGGCGATCGCGACCTCGGTGGGACCGATCGGGTTGGGGCCAACCTCGGTCAGATCCCCGCGGCTCTCGATGATCGCGGTGACCTCGGACAAGTGCACCCGGCACAGCCCGTTGGTCTGCGGCACCCCCGGGTGGATCTCCAAAATGACGGTGCGCGCCCGCGAGATTGCCGCCATGGCATAGTCGGCGGCGAGCCCGAGATAGACGTAGTCGTTGTCATTGGGCGGGGAGCACACGCTCAGGACGATGTCAACGGGAAGCACCCCGCGTCGCAACATCTCCGGAATCATCGAGAAGTGGGTGGGGACGACGTCGCCATAACCCTCGCGCGCCCCCGGTCGCGCCGCCGACCCAAGGAAGTAGGCGCAGTGCCGGATGTTGTCCGCGGTCTCCGCGTCGAAATACTCAAACGCTTTCGTGGCCAGGATCTGCGAGATCGTGACGCCGTGGAACTCCCGGCGCCGCTTGGACAACTCCGCCAACAGCGTGGGCGGCTCCCCCGCCCCCGTCGGGACGACAATGGTCTGGCCATCCCCCACCAGGTCGATGGCCTCCCGTGCCGACATCAGTTTGTGCTCCACGAGGCTGCTCATACCCCGAAGTTAGCGATCCCCGTGCTGACACGCCACAGCCGTCACCGCAGCCCTCGGCACCGGGCCGCGCCCACGGGATTACGGTCCAGCCGGACAACGTGGGGTCTGGGTCGGCCGGCCCTCGCCCGGGTCGTCCACCGGCTGGTGGACGCCACGCCAGCCGCGTTGCCAGCAGAATGTCACGGCAGGCCGGGCACGCCGGCCCACGACGCAGGGTATTCACGTGAACACATACTCGAGAGTCGGCATGGTGCTGACCGTCATCACCGCCGTTCTCGGCCTACTCGTCGGCCTCGGCACCGTGCACTGGATGTTCGTCGCGATCGCCGGCGTTGTCTCCGGACTCTGGTGGGGGTTCGGGCGGACCGTGCTGCGCGACCAGGCCCTGGAACACGACGCCTACAAGCAGGCTCGCAACGCCGCCCGCCGCGAGGGCCGTCGAGACTCCTGACGGCGGGGATCATCCGGACTCGGCCGCTCAGCGCTGCAGGCTGTGATATCCGGGGATGCCGGTGGCCAGGTCGATGTCCATCGTCGTGGTCATGTCGGTGACGTGCACGGCTCGCGAGCGGGTGCGGCCGCTGTCCTGGTCCACGGCGGTCAGCACATACGAGCCGACCGGCGGCAGCGGCAACTCATACCGGCCCATCAGGTCGGTGTGGTCGGTCGCGACATACTCCCCGGATTGTCTGATCACCGACAGCAGCACGTTGGGCGCGGGGACGCCATTGTCCGTGACCGTGCCTAGGAGCAGCAGGCGGCGCGGTAGCTCGAGCACACCCATGTCGCCGCCGGCCAGATCGAGCAGCCCGGATTGCGGCACCCAGCCCTTGGCGGTGACCACGACGAGGTAGCGACCGGGACCGGGAAGCGCCAGGACGTAGCGGCCCTCGTTGTCCGCGCGCGACCAGTCGACGTGGCGTCCGTCCGGGTGCAGCACGGTGACCACAGCGTGTTTGCGCGGTGCCCCGTCGGCAATGACCACGCCGCGGACGAGGACCTCGTGCTCGGCGTCAACATGCTTGACCCGTTCCTTCTCCACCGGCCGCACGCCGCGGTCGGCCTCGATAACGGGCGCCTGCCGGGGCCGGATAAAGGCGGCGATGAAGGCCGCCCCGAGGGAGGCGGCCGCGCCCGCCCAAAAGACGACCTGGTATGCCGAGAAGCTTGGGACCGCCGCATCCCCATACCCGTCGAGCACCATCGCCGAGAAGACCGCCGCGACCAGCGCCGAAGCGCTGGAGGTGCCGATGGAGCGCAGGAGGGTGTTCAGCCCGTTGGCGGATGCGGTTTCGGTGATCGGCACCGAGCGCATGATCAGCGTCGGCATCGCCGCGAACGCCAGCGCGGTGCCCAGGCTCGCGACTGCGGCCGTGACGATCACTTCGGCGAGCGAACCGTGGAAGGTGCTGCGCAGGACATACCCGATGGCGATGGTGATCGAGCCGGCGATGAGGATTTCGCGCGGGCCGAACCGGCGGATCAGCCACGCCGCGACAGGCGATGCGGCGACCATGATGATCCCGCTGGGCAGCAGCGCCATCCCGGTGGCGACCACGCTCAGGCCGAAGCCGTAGCCGGTCGCCGTCGGCATCTGGACCTGCTGGACGCTGGTGAGGAAGTTGCCGAACATCGCGAACCCGACCAGCACCGAGGCGGCATTGGTCAGCAGGACGGTGCGCCGGGTGGAGGTGCGGATGTCCACCACCGGCTGCCCGACACGCAACTCCCACGGCACCCACGCGGCCAGCAGCAGCCCGGACGCGGCGAGCAGGGTCAACGTCGCCGGCGCCGTCCATCCCCAGGCCCCCGCCTTGCTCACCGGCAGCAGGAAGCAGGTGAGCGCCACGGACAACAGCAGGGCGCCGACCAAGTCGAACGAGCCGCCCGTCGCGACCGTCGATTCCGGCACGAAAGCCAGCACGGCCAGCAGCATCAGGACCGCGAACGCACCGGAGACCAGGAAGAGGACGTGCCAGTCGAAATGCTGATAGATCACCCCGGCCAGCGGTATGCCGATCGCTCCCCCGATGCCGAGCGTGGCGCTCATCAGCGCCACACCCGAGCCGACCCGTTCCCCCGGGAGATGGTCGCGCATGATGCTGATCCCCACCGGGATCAGGCAGGCGCCCAGTCCCGAGAGGGCGCGGCCGGTGATGACCACCGGCAAGGACGGGCTCAGCGCCGCGATCACCGAGCCCAGAATCACCGCGATCAGGCACACGATGAGCAGCCGGCGCTTGCCGAGCATGTCCGCCAGCCGCGAGACGATCGGCGTGCCCACGGCGGCGGCCAGCAGCACGATGGTGACCAGCCACGAGGCGTTCTCGCTAGAAGTGTCGAGAATCTCGGGGAAGTCGGGCAGCAACGGCAGCACCAGGGTCTGCTGCAGCGAGACCAGCGTCCCGCACAGCGCTAGCACCAGGATGATCCGGCCCGCCCGGTCGTCCCGCTGCGGTTCCGGCCGCGGCGGGGCGGCCGATGGCTCCGGGCGGTCGGCAGTCACCTTCGGCATTCTGCCGTGTCCCTCCGGCCGCCTGCCAGGATCGTGTAGGTCATCGGCTGCCAGGGCGACCGTTGAGCTACACGATCAGCCCGGAGCGCCGACGCCGCGGCTGTCGGTGCTATGCGAGAAGCTGAGACCCGACACACTTCTAGACCGTGACGGGAGAAAGCGTTGACGGCTATCCAGCCCGGCACCCAGCGGCCCTCCGCGCTTCATGTGGAACCCAGCGCGCGCACCTATACATTGGCCAATCTCGTAACGCTGGTCCGCGAGGGGCGAGTTCGGGTGCCCCACTTCCAGCGCAGATTGCGGTGGGGCACACCCGACGCAGTCGCGCTCATCGACAGTGTGCTGCGCGGCTTTCCGATCGGCAGTCTCCTGATGTGGAAACGCCCGGGCCCGGCGGAGCAGATCACGCTGGGCGGCCTGACCATTGCGGCGCCGAAGCTGGACGAAGCGCTCTACGTCGTGGATGGGCAGCAGCGGGTCACGACGTTCAGCAATGTCTTCGACCCGGTCGCTGGCGGGAAGCCGCCGTTCCAGCTTGTCTATGACCTGAGTGAACAGCCCTTCCGCGTGCGGGCCGCCCGCGCTCACGAGCGCGCCTCGATCCCACTGCCGACCCTGTTCGACCTTAATCTGCTGCTTCGCTGGACACGGGAAAACGCCGAGTATGTCGACCAGATCGACGAGATCAACCAGGCGACTACCCGCCTGCGCGAATTTCACGTTCCGGCCTACGAGGTCCGCTCCGACGACGACGAGGCTCTGCGCGACATCTACGACCGGATGAACAACGCCGGAAAGCGACTGAGCCGGGCGGAGGCCTTTTGGGGCCTCCACGCTCCCGACGCCGTCACCGCGCGGACCGCGACGACGTTGACCACCCTGCAAGAGCACGTGGCGACGGCATTGCATTGGGGGCACATCGATGACGACACGATCCTGCGGGTCTTCCTGGCCCGCCGCGGGCACGATGTGGCGAGGGACATCCACCAGGAGTTCGATGACGAGAGGCGGGAGCGCAACGATTTCCCTGGGGAGACCATGGAGACGGCCCACACCGAGGCGCTGGCGGCACTTGAGCGAACGGTCACCTTCCTCAAGGTCGAGGCCGGCGTCCCGCATTTCACGTTCTTGGCCTATCGCTACCTCCTGATCGTGTTGTCACGATTCTTCGCACACTTCCCAGATCCGGGACCCCGCAATGTGGAACTGCTGCGGCGGTGGTACTGGCGGGCAGCACTGGCCGGCCCCATCGTCGCCAAGGGCAGCACCACCGGGGTGCTGCGGACTTTGGCTGCCTGTATCCGACCAGGCGAGGAATCCGCATCGGTGCAAGCCTTGCTAGCCGCGACCCCGGAGACGGACCTCCACCGGCCAGACCCCACGCGCTTCCGCACCAACCACGCCTCGGGCCACATCATGTTGTGCGCCCTGTGGCAGCGGGGCCCGTTGTCTCCCGACAGTGGGGAGCCGTTTACCGACACTGACCTGGCGACGGCGCTCGACAGCGCCTCGTCTCCCGGTGCCGCCGTCCCGGAACTGTTTCCTCGGGCGAGGCTACGTCCGGAGAACTCCGCCGCTGTCGGCAACCGCCTCATCTTGCCCGGCATGCCGGTCGAGCTGGTGCGCGATCTTGCCGAGGGTGATGACCTGTTCACTCGTGACGACGCCCCCGACGTCCGCGAGTCCCATTTCCTTCCCGGGCTCAACGATTCCGGAGCCATGGTGTCTCCGGACGTCCTCGTCGAGCAGCGAACCCAGCTCATCGCCGACGATCTTGCCAACTTCTTGAGTCTCAAAGCCGGTCTGGGATTTGAATCAACCCCGCCACTAGCCGACCTCGACCTGGACGACGACGAGGACCCCTCCGACGCGTGGACCGACTGAGGTGGAACTCGCGACCCATCGCGTGACCCTTGGTGGCCGGATCGTCGGTCACCTGCGACAGCGCGGCGACCACACCTGGCTGGAATGGCAGGACGGCTACTGGGACGACCCCAACCGCCCCGTCCTCGGTTTGCGCTTCGAGGATCAACCGCGAGCTCGCGTCTCCTCGGCGCTTCGCCTCCCGCCGTGGTTCTCCAACTTGCTTCCCGAGGGCCTTCAGCGCGAATGGGTCGCCCGGGATGCGGGGGTGAAGCCGGATCGGGAAATGATGCTCCTTCGTCGCCTGGGCAACGATCTCCCTGGCGCCATCATGATCGAGGCGGTGACGGGTCCGGTGAGCCCGGACTGGGAACCCGACCAGGTGATCCCCGAACCTGCGCGCCGCCCATCGCCTCCCGGATCCGAGCACCGCTTCAGCCTCGCCGGCGTCGCCTTGAAGTTCTCGATGTTGCAGGCGGGCGACCGGCTGACCATCCCCAGCACGGATGGTGCCGGTGACTGGATCGCCAAAATGCCCGATGCCGCCCACCAGGGTCTGCCCGGCAACGAGTTCACCATGATGACCATGGCCAAGGCGGTCGACATCACGACGCCGGACGTCAAGCTCGTCAGGCGCGACGAGCTGCCAGACCTTCCCTCCGCGGCGTGGCCTGCCCGGCAGGGCACTGCCTACGCCATCAAGCGATTCGACCGCACGGACTTTGGCCGCATCCACATCGAAGACCTGGCACAGGTTCGCGGCTTCTACCCAGAGGAGAAGTATGCCGGGTCGTTTGAAACCGCTGCCGCCCTCGTCTACCGCCGCCATGACCTCTCGTCCTACCTGCAGTTCGTGCGCCGCCTCTTCTTCTCCTATGCGATCGGCAACGGCGACATGCATCTGAAGAACACATCGCTGATGTATGCCGATCCCCGGCGACCGACGATCTCACCGGCATACGACCTGGTCTGCACCGCCCCCTACCTCTCTGGCCCGGAAGATCTCGGTCTCAAGCTGGGAAGATCGCGTCGCTTCGATACCGTTTCGCCCGAGTCCTTCCGGCACTTAGCCGAGCGCGTGGGCGCCCCGAAGGGGCAGACCTTGGCCACGGTCAGGGAAACAGCCGGGCTGCTCGAAGCCGCCTGGGACTCTGCTCGCAGTGTCATGGCGCCGTTGCCCGGGCACACGGCCTACCTCGACGAGCGTCTTCTCGAGATAGCGCATCGCTTCCGCTGAACCTGAGCACCGAGGCAGCGTTGCCGAGTGCGCGGTGGGCCTGCTGATTCAACAAATGGAAGGCCGACCGCCAGCGGCTGAAGCTGCTTCCAACCCAGGCCGACCGCACCAACTATCTCGCCTGCATCGAAGCGACCCCCACATCCGGAGGCGTCGATGCCATCGGCGCGGCATACCGATTCGTCCGAGGAGCGCTGCTCTCGGCGGACGACCCGGACGACGACTTGGACATCGCCCGCATCGGAGAAGACGCCGTGCGTGCGGAGGTGGAACGGCTTGCCCGGCTCGGGACGCTCCTTCGCCTCATCCGCGAACCCTCGTCCGAATCCGACGCGGGTGTCCGCGAGCGATTGGTGCGGCTCAAGGACTGGGGAACGACAACCGTTTACCCTCTCGTGCTCCACCTTCTGGACCGACGCGCCCGCGGCGAGATCGACGGAGCCAGCGTTGCCACGAGCCTTCGCTATCTCGAAAGCTTCCTGGCCCGGCGCCTCCTGGTCGGCCGAGCCACCACGAACCTCAACCGGACGCTGCTCGGCGCCGCACCGGAGATCGACCAGGCAGCTGACCCGGCGCATGCGCTGCATCGCTATCTGTCATCCGGCCGGAAGCTCTATGCGAGCGATGCGGAAATAGCAGTCGCTCTGATGAGTGTTCCCTTCTATCTCAATGGGCGTGCGCCCCAGCGCAAGCTCGTCCTGCAACGGCTCGAAGAGTCCTATGCAAGCAAGGAGCAGGTCGATGCATCGCATCGGGGTTGACGATCGAACACGTTCTGCCCCAATCCCTGACCAGTGAGTGGCGTGCGGCACTGGTCCGGGACCTGGCACCGGGTGAGTCCGCCGAGGAGATCCATCGGGCCATCGTGCACACGCTGGGCAATCTCACGCTCACCGGATACAACTCGGAATTGAGCCTGAGGCCAAACCTCCCGATGTCCTGCTTCACCGACGACGTGGCGCGTGCGCAGCCGGAGGCGATATTGGCGTGGTTCCTCGAGATCACCAGCTGACGCGGAACTCGAAGTCATTGACCTGGGACGCGCTGGCCAGTCAGGGGACCACGTGGAACCGGCCCTGAACGACTCGGTCGACCGAGGTGTCCGCCGGGGCGGTTTCAGGCCAGCGCGATGAGGTCCAGATAGTCCGGGCCGTAGAGGTCCTCGACGCCGTCGGGGAGCAGCAGGATCCGCTCCGGTGACAAGGCGGCGACGGCGCCCTCGTCGTGGGTGACCAGGACGACGGCGCCCTGATAGGTCGACAGCGCGCCGAGGATCTCGGCCCGGGAGGCGGGGTCGAGGTTGTTGGTCGGCTCGTCCAGCAGCAGCACATTGGCCGACGAGACGACGAGCAGCGCCAGCGACAGCCGGGTCTTCTCGCCGCCGGAGAGCACGCGCGCCGGTTTGTCGACGTCGTCGCCGACGAAAAGGAAGGACCCGAGCACCTTGCGGACCTCAGTCTCGCCCAGGTCGGGCGCGGCGGATTTCATATTCTCCAGGACCGTCCGCGACAGGTCGAGGTTTTCGTGCTCCTGGGCGTAGTAGCCGATCTTCAGCCCGTGGCCCGGCTCGACCTGGCCGGTGTCGGGTTCGTCGAGCCCGGCGAGGATCCGCAACAACGTCGTCTTGCCGGCGCCGTTGAGCCCGAGGACGACGACCTTGGAGCCCCGGTCGATCGCCAGGTCTACATCGGTGAAGACCTCCGTCGAGCCGTATGACCGCGACAGCCCGGACGCGCGCAACGGTGTCCGGCCGCACGGGGAGGGTTTGGGGAAGCGCAGCTTGGCCACCCGGTCGTGCTGCCGCTCGCCTTCGACCCCGGCGAGCAGCCGCTCAGCCCGGCGGATCATGTTCTGCGCGGCGACCGCCTTGGTCGCCTTCGCCCGCATCTTCTCCGCCTGCTCCAGCAGCGCGGATGCCTTCTTCTGCGCGTTGGCGTATTCGCGCTTGCGCCGTTTCTCATCGGCCTCGCGCTGCTCGAGGTAGGCCTTCCAGCCGACGTTGTAGATGTCGATGACGGCCCGGTTGGCGTCCAGGTGGAAGACCCGGTTGACGACTACCCCGAGCAGGTCGACGTCGTGGGAGATCACCACGAGTCCGCCCGGATAGCCCTTGAGATAGTCCCGCAGCCAGACGATCGAGTCGGCGTCCAGGTGGTTGGTCGGCTCGTCCAGCAGGAGCGTCGTCGCTCCGGAGAAGAGGATCCGCGCCAACTCGATCCGGCGCCGCTGCCCGCCCGAGAGCGTCCCGATCTGCTGCTCCAACTGCTGCTCGCTCAACCCGAGCGCGGCGGCGATGGCCGCGGCCTCGGACTCCGCGGCATACCCCCCAGCGGCGGTGAACTCGGCGTCCAGGCGGGCATAGCGCCGCATCGCCTTCTCCCGTGCCTCCTCGGTGGCTGCGGCCATCGCGTGCTCGGCCTTGCGCAGGTCGCGCACGATGTGGTCGAGCCCGCGCGCGGACAGGATGCGGTCGCGGCCGGTGACGCTCAGATCCCCGGTCCGTGGGTCCTGCGGCAGATAGCCCACCGTGCCGGAGGTCGTGGCGGTGCCCGCGGCGGGCAGGCCCTCACCGGCGAGGACCTTGGACAGGGTGGTCTTGCCGGCGCCGTTGCGCCCGACCAGGCCGACCCGGTCCCCCGGGTTGATCCGGAAACTCGCCTCGTCGAGCAGCAGCCGCGAGCCCGCGCGCAACTCCAAGCCGCTGACGGCGATCATCGTGGAACTCCTCGATCGGCAGGGGGCGGCAGGCGGGCGCCCCCACCCTACGAGACCAGCGCCGACGCGCCCAATTTGTTATCAGCGCTGCGGAACAACCGGCGACGACCTGACGGTTAGGCTTAAGCGCGCAAACGTCGATGCGCCCACCTGCCGGGAAAGGCTCAACGAATGAGTTTCAACGACAACGTCCAACTCGACACCTCCTCCATCGGCTCCGGTGGCGGCGGGGGTGGCGGGCGCGGCGGCCTCGTGGTCGGCGGCGGCATCGGCGGCTTGATCATCGCCATCATCGTCATGCTGCTCGGCGGCGACCCCAGCAACATCCCCGGCAGTCAGACCCAGGACACCGGCGGCAGCGCCCAGTCGATCGACGGCACCGCGATCAAGGAGAAGTGCAAGACCGGCGCCGACGCCAACAAATACACCGAGTGCCTCATCGTCGGCACCGTGAACTCCGCCAAGGCGTTCTGGGAGGAGGAGCTGCCGCGCTACGGCAAGGAGTTCCGCGAGCCCGGGACGATCATCTACAGCGGCGCCACCCAGTCGGCGTGCGGCACCGCCTCCAACCAGGTGGGACCGTTCTATTGCCCGCTGGACGAAAAGATCTACATCGACGCCTCGTTCTTCGACATCCTGGAGCAGCAGTTCGGCTCCAGCAGCGGCAAGCTCGCCCAGGAATATGTCGTCGCCCACGAATACGGCCACCACATCCAAAACCTTCTCGGCCTGCTCGGCCGGGCCCAGCAAGACCCGCAGGGCGCCGACAGCGGCGCCGTCCGGATCGAGCTGATGGCCGACTGCTTCGGCGGGATGTGGGCCAATCACGCGTCGAGCACCAAGGACGCGAGCGGCACGCCGTTCCTCAAGCAGCTCACCGAGAACGACGTGCGCGACGCCCTCTCGGCCGCGTCGGCCGTCGGCGACGACCGCATCCAGGCCAAGACCCAAGGCAGGGTGACCCCGGAGAACTGGACCCACGGCTCATCCGAGGCCCGGCAGCGCTGGTTCATCGCCGGCATGAAGGCCAAGGACGACATCAACCAGTGCAACACGTTCAACGTCAACGACCCTGAGACAGAAACGGTCGCCGGCTAACCCGCGGTCTGCAGGCGGCTGCGCTCAGTTGACGGCGTGCTCGGAGATCGCGACCCGCACGGCGGTGCCGCGCTTGATCGCGGCCTCGAGCACGGCGCGGTTGGGGTCGCCCAGGTCATAGAGCGCGCGCCGGGGCAGGTCGCGCAGCGTGGCCAGGCGGCGATCGGAGAGCACCTGCGCCACCAGTTGGCGGTCACCGCCGACGATCACCCCGGGTCCGTATGGCGTTCGGCCCACCGGGATCTCGCCCGTCTCGTCAGTTGCCGAGGAGGCCAGGTCGATCAGGATGCGGGCCGCGTGGTCGGCCACGGCGGTCACCAGCTCGTCGGCCTGATTGTCCCGGCGCCGGGCGAAGCGCTGCTGCGACCAGCCGCCCGCGGCCGTGCGGGACTGGACATAGCGGGTGCCGACCTTGTGCAGCACCATCTTGCCGCCGCGAAGGCGAGCGACGGCATACCCACCACGGCGCACGAGGATGACCCCGAGCGGGTCGTGGTCGAAGTAGTGCAGCTGAGCCAGGGTCCCGTCGGCGCCGATCAGCTCTCGCGGGCGCGGGGCAGCGGGAATCGAACCGCCGTGCCGCTCGTGAAAGCCGGCGATCCATTGAGGCAGGCGCGTTGTCGCCACCTCGACCTCACGGGGCGAGGTGGATGCGCCGTCCGGGCTAGATGTTGAAACCAAGGGCACGCAGTTGCTCCCGGCCGTCGTCGGTGATCTTGTCCGGACCCCAAGGCGGCATCCAGACCCAATTGATGCGATGGCTCGCGACCAGACCCTCCAAGGCGCTTGCCGTCTGGTCTTCGATCACGTCGGTCAGCGGGCAGGCCGCCGACGTCAGTGTCATGTCGATGATCGCATGGTTTTGCGTGTCGACGGAAATCCCATACACCAATCCGAGATCGACGACATTGATCCCGAGTTCGGGGTCGACGACATCACGCATGGCCTCTTCGAGGTCGGCGACATTGGCCGGCATGGTGGCGGTCTCAGACATTGCTTTCCTTCCGCAGGTCGACTCCGGCCTTGGCCAGAGCATCGGTCAAGGCGAACCACGCGAGCAAGCCGCATTTAACACGGGCCGGATAACGCGCGACGCCGGCCAGGGCGACGGCATCGCCGATGACCTCCTCATCCCCCGGGTCTTGCCCCTTGGAAGTCAGCATCGAGTGCACCGCATCAAAGGTCGCCGCCGCCTGCGGCAGCGACTCGCCGGTCACCAGGTCGGCAAGCATGGAGGCGGATGCGACGGAGATCGAGCAGCCGAGACTGTCATACGAGACATCGGCGATCCGGTCTCCATCGACGTCGACGCGAAGCGTGATCTCGTCGCCGCAGGTCGGGTTGACGTGATGCACCTCGGCGTCGAACGGCTCGCGCAGCCCCGCCCGCACCGGCCGCTTCGCGTGCTCGATGATCAGTTCCTGATAGAGGTCCATCAGCGCCCGACTCCAAAGATCGCCGGGACCCGGTCGAGGGCGGTGAAGAAGGCCGCGATCTCCTCCGGGGTGTTGTATGGCGCGACGCTCGCCCGCGTTGTCGCGGCGATGCCGAACCGTCGGTGCAGCGGCCAGGCGCAGTGATGTCCAACGCGCACGGCAACCCCCTGGTCGTCGAGAATCTGCCCGACATCGTGGGCGTGCACCTCCTCGACAACGAAGGAGACCGCTCCCCCGCGGTCAACGAGATCGTCGGGTCCGATCAACCGCACCCACGGCCGCTCTCGGATGCCGTCCAGCAGCAACCCGGTCAGCGCGTGCTCGTGGGCGCTCACCCGGTCCATACCTAAGTCGGTGAGGTAGTCGCAGGCCGCGGCCAGGCCGATGGCCTGGGCGGCATTGGGCACGCCGGCCTCGAACTTCTGCGGGACCGGCGCATAGGTGGCCCGCTCCATCGTCACGGTCTCGATCATCGAGCCGCCGCTAAGGAAGACCGGCATAGCGTCCAGGATGTCCGACCGACCCCACAGCACACCGATCCCCATCGGGCCGAGCATCTTGTGGCCGGAGAAGGCCAGCAGGTCCACGCCCAGCTCGGCGACGTCGAGCGGCAGGTGTGGCACCGACTGGCAGGCGTCCAGGACGACGACCGCACCGACTGCCTTGGCCCGGTCGACGAGTTCGGGGACGGGGTTGACGGTGCCGAGGACGTTGGAGGCGTGCACGAAGGCGAGCACCTTGGTGCGCTCGGTGACGACGCCGGTCAATCCGGTCAGGTCGAGCCGTCCGGAGTCGGTGACGTCGAACCAGCGCAGGGTCGCGCCGGTGCGCCGGCACAGCTCCTGCCACGGAATCAAATTGGCGTGATGCTCCATCACGGTGACGACGATCTCGTCGCCCGGGCCGAGCCCGAACCGGGGGTCGCCGCTTCCGCCCCCGCCGCCGGTGCTCGCATTGGAGAAGGCGTAGGCAACCAGGTTGATCGCCTCGGTCGCGTTTTTGGTGAAGACGATCTCGTGCGCGGGCGCGCCGATGAATCCGCCGATCGTCGCTCGGGCGGCCTCATAGCCCTCGGTGCCCTCCTCGGACAACGCGTGCGCGCCGCGGTGCGGTGCGGCGTTCAGTCGCTCATACCAGCCGCGCTCGGCATCCAGAACGGCATACGGCTTCTGCGAGGTGGCGCCGGAGTCAAGGTAGACGAGCGGCCGGTCGTCGCGCACGCGCCGGGTCAGGATCGGGAAGTCGTCCCTGATCCGGGCGAGTTCGGCGTCGCTGAACGGTGCAGCGACGGGTGGGGACAGCGTCATACGGCACTCTCGGCGGTGGTGAGGAAGCGGTCGTAGCCCTCGTCCTCCAACCGGTCGGCCAGCTCGGGGCCACCCTCCTCGGCGATCTTGCCGTCGACGAAGACGTGGACGAAGTCGGGCTTGATGTAGCGCAGGATCCGCGTGTAGTGCGTGATCAGCAGCACGCCCATGTCGTTGGTTTCCTTGGCCCGGTTGACACCCTCGGAGACCACGCGCAGGGCGTCGACGTCGAGGCCGGAGTCGGTCTCGTCGAGCACGGCGATCCGCGGCCGGAGCAGCTCCAACTGGAGGATCTCGCTGCGCTTCTTCTCGCCGCCGGAGAAGCCCTCGTTGACGTTGCGCTCGGCGAAGGAGGGGTCCATCCGCAGGTTGCCCATGGCCGCCTTGACGTCCTTGACCCAGGTGCGCAGCTTCGGTGCCTCGCCCTCGACCGCGGTCTTGGCGGTGCGCAGGAAGTTGCTCAGCGTGACGCCGGGGATCTCGACGGGATACTGCATACCGAGGAAGAGACCGGCCCGGGCGCGCTCGTCCACCGACATCGCCAGCACGTCCTCGCCGTCGAGCGTGACGCTGCCCGCGGTGACGGTGTATTTGGGGTGTCCCGCAATCGAATAGGCGAGCGTGGACTTGCCGGAGCCGTTGGGACCCATGATCGCGTGGGTCTCGCCGGAGCGGACGGTCAGGTCCACGCCGGTGAGGATCTCCTTGGGCCCTTCCTCGGCCTCGACACTGACGTGCAGGCCGCGGATCTCGAGCGTGGTCATTGGTGCTTCCTTCTCTGTGCTCAGGCTTTGGGCTCGATCGGTGACAAACTCAGGCGGGGACGAATGCGGCGGGGACCGAGACGACGACCTGGCCGTCCTCGATCGTGACTGGATAGGTGGCGACGGGGACGGTCGCGGGCAACCCACTGGGGTCGCCGGTGCGGACGTCGAAACGGGAGCCGTGCAGCCAGCATTCGAGCTGGCAGCCATCCAATTCGCCCTCGGAGAGCGACACATTGGCGTGGGTGCAGGTGTCGTCGATCGCATAGACGTCCCCGTCCTCGGTGCGAACGATGGCGATCAGGTGGCCGTGGATGTCGGCTTGGGCCGGGCCGACCTCGGGGAGTTCGTCGAGGCGGCATACGGTCACGGGGGTGCTCGTGCCGGCGTCGGGGGTCGGGACGGTGGTCATGCGCCGGCCAACTCCTCATCGATGGCGGCCATCAGGTGGCCGATGACCTCGGGGACGCCGATCCGGCTGACCAGCGCGGCAAAGAAGCCGCGGACGACGAGCCGGCGGGCCTCGGCCTCAGGGATGCCGCGCGCCTGCAGATAGAACAGTTGCTCGTCGTCGAACCGGCCTGTCGCCGAGGCGTGTCCGGCGCCGGCGATCTCGCCGGTCTCGATCTCCAGGTTGGGGATCGAGTCGGCCCGGGCCCCGTCGGAGAGGATCAGGTTGCGGTTCAGCTCATAGGTGTCGGTGCCTTCGGCGCTGGCGCGGATGAGGACATCGCCCACCCAGACCGTGCGCGCGGTCTCGCCCTGGAGGGCGCCCTTGTATTCGACGTTCGAGCGGCAGTGCGGCGCACCGTGATCAACGAACAGCCGATGCTCCAGATGCTGGCCGGCGTCGGCGAAATACACGCCGAATCCCTCGAAGGAGCCGCCGGAGGCGGCATACGTGGCATTGGTGTTCAGGCGCACGATGCCGCCGCCGAGGGTGACCGCGATGTGCTTGACGCGGGCGTCGCGACCGACGATCACGTCGTGCTCACCGAGGTGGATCGCGTCATCGTCCCACTCCTGCAGGCTGACGACGGTCAGCTCGGCGCCGTCGCCGGCGTCGATCGTCACGACTTGGCTGTATGCCGCGCGCCCCCCATGGGTGAGGATCACCGTCGCGGTGCTGAACCGGCCGGCTCGAATCAGCACGTGGCCGTGGACCAATTGGCCGTCGGCGCCGGTGAGCGTGAGCTTGACCGGCTCGGTGAGAGCGACGTCGGCCGGGATGTCGATGACCGTCACGCCGCCGCTGTGCGCGGCCGCGACCGCTGCCGCGCGATCACCGGGAGCGGGGGCACCAGAGGCTTGCCAGTCGGCGACGCTCATCGCGCCGAGGGCCACGCCGGCGGGCAGGGACTCCTCCTGGTCCAGGCGCAGCCCGGTCGGCTCGTCGCGCAGCAGCGCGCGCAACCGGTCGACGGGCGTGAACCGCCAGTCCTCCTCGCGGCCGGTGGGCAGCGGGAAGTCGGCGACGGCATAGGACCGGGTGCGCTCGGCGCGCGAGGCATCCGGGACCATCGTCGCCGCGGTATGGCTGTGCGGCTCCAACCCGGGTCGCTGGGTCTTTTCGGCGAGCAGGCTCATTGGCTACCCGACCGCTCCTTCCATTTGCAGTTCGATCAGGCGGTTGAGCTCCAGGGCATATTCCATCGGCAGCTCGCGGGCGATCGGCTCGACGAAGCCGCGCACGATCATCGCCATCGCCTCTTCCTCGGACAGGCCCCGGGACATCAGATAGAACAACTGGTTCTCGGAGACCTTCGAGACGCTCGCCTCGTGCCCCATCTGCACGTCGTCCTCGCGGATGTCGACATAGGGGTAGGTGTCGGAGCGGCTGATCGTGTCGACGAGCAGCGCGTCGCAGACGACATTGGATTTGGAGCCGTGGGCGCCGTCGAGGACCTGGACCAGCCCCCGGTAGGACGTGCGGCCACCCCCGCGGGCGACCGACTTGGAGACGATCGAGCTGGAGGTGTTGGGGGCCGCGTGCACCATCTTGGAGCCGGCGTCCTGGTGCTGGCCTTCGCCGGCGAACGCGATCGAGAGGGTCTCGCCGCGGGCGTGCTCGCCGAGCAGATAAACGGCGGGATATTTCATCGTCACCTTGGAGCCGATATTGCCGTCGATCCATTCCATCGTCGCGCCCTGCGCGCAGGTGGAGCGCTTGGTGACCAGGTTGTAGACGTTGTTGGACCAGTTCTGAATGGTCGTATAACGCACCCGCGCGTTCTTCTTGACGATGATCTCGACGACCGCGCTGTGGAGTGAGTCGGATTTGTAGATCGGAGCAGTGCAGTTGTGCACGGCCATACCGAAGGCGAGATAGCTGTCCGGAGCCTCGACATCGAGGTTGAAGACCGGTTCGGCCACCTCGGAGTCCTCGCGACGGCGGATCGGGACGAGGTAGTAGTCGCCGGCGTCGCGAACCTGACGTGGCCCGCGCTTGCCGCCGTCGGGCACCTCGGTCCACTGGACGCGGTAGCGGTCGTGGCGCAAGACCGCGCGCCCGAGGATCTCGCCGGGCCCGCCGACGCGGTCGATGTCGACCGTCGCGAAGTGGCCGAGCCGAGCCAGAATGCCCTGGAGCTGCAACGCCCAGACGCGCGAAACGGTGTGGGCGCGGTGCCAGTTGTTGCCGCCGCGCACCGGGATATTGCCGTCTCCGGCGACATAGGTGTCGACGAGGTTGCGGAGGAAGACCGAGTCTTGCGCGAGCACGTCGACGGCGAGTTTCTTTGTGGCCGAGCCGGTTCCGGCAAGTGCCTTCATCGCGCGGTAGGCGGCCTTGGAGTAGACGAGGACACGTGCCTCGTGCTTGGTCTCGTCCAGCCGCACCGAGCCGGACGCGTCGTAGAGCACCTTGCAGAGGTCCTGGACCTCGTTGACGTAGGCGGTCTCGTCGATGTGGAAGGAGAAGACGAGCGACTCGCAGCCGTTGGTCAGCGTCGCGTGGCCCTCGGCGAGATAGTAGCCGAGCAAGCGTGCGAGTTCGGTCGGCATGGCAACGCGGGGCGGGGCCAGCTTCGGTTTCGGGTAGACCAGGAAGTCGCCCTCCTGGACGTCCTTCGCCGGCACCCAATCTGGCTGCGCAGCAAGGAGCTTTGTGGTCTCGACTTCGGGCAGCCAGCCGTTCCTGGGCAGGCGCTTGACGCGGACGTCGTCCCGCTTGACGACCAGCAGCGGGTGCTCGCTGGTCACGCTGAACGCATTGGCCGAGGAGACCGGCGTGAACCGGTGCAGCGCCCCGCGGTGATCGCGGATCTGGATGGCACTCACCCGACCGGGCTTTCCCTCATGGGTCAGAACGTGGTCGCCGACGCGGATCGTCTCGATGGGGGTGAAGCCGCCGTCCGCGGTGGCGATCAGCTCACCGGCCGGCAGGCATCCCTCGACGTAATGCACATAGGAGCCTTCGTCGGCGATGATCAGGGTCCGCTCGAACTGGCCCATGTTCTCGGTGTTGATCCGGAAGTAGGCCTGCAACGGGATATCGACGTGGACGCCCGGCGGGACGTAGATGAACGAGCCGCCGCTCCATACGGCCGTGTTGAGTGCGGCGAACTTGTTGTCCCCGGGGGGGATCACGCTGCCGAAGTACTCGCGGAAAAGGTCCTCGTGCTCGCGCAGGCCGGTGTCGGTGTCGACGAATATGACACCCTTTTCCTCCAAATCCTCTCGGATTTGATGATATACCACTTCTGATTCATATTGCGCGGCCACTCCCGCGATGAGCCGCTGCTTTTCCGCCTCGGGTATTCCCAGTTTATCATATGTATTCTTGATGTCTTCCGGAAGCTCATCCCAGGTCGTGGCCTGCTTCTCGGTGGACTTCACGAAGTACTTGATGTTCTGGAAGTCGATGCCCGACAGGTCGCTCCCCCAGCTTGGCATCGGCTTCTTGTCGAACAGTCCGAGCGCCTTCAGCCGCAGCGCGGTCATCCACGCCGGCTCGTTCTTGCGCCCCGAGATGTCCTTGACAACCTCCTCGCTCAGGCCGCGGCGGGCCGAGGCGCCGGCGGCATCGCCGTCGTGCCACCCGTATTCGTAACGGCCGAGATCCTTCAGGCCGGGGTTGAGGTCTTCGATATTCTGGGTCATCGGGTCGTCCCTTCGGTGGGGGATTCGGTGGGGACATAGGTCGTGCAGACGTGGTCGCCGTGGGCGAGCGTAGCGAGTCGCTGAACGTGCACGCCGAGCAGGCGCGAGAACGCCTCGGCCTCGGCGTCACAGAATTGCGGGAACTGCGCCGCGACATGTTGCACCGGGCAATGCCCTTGGCACAGCTGGATTCCGGTTCCGGCGCCGGAGCGCCGCGGTATGCCGAGTGGGCGCGCCGTCGCGTCGAAGCCGTCGCGCGTGAGCGCGGTGACGAGGGCCGTGACTCGCGCGTGGGGGTCGTCGATGCCGGCCAGTTCGGCGGCATACCGATCCTCCCAGTCGCGGGTGCGCTGGCGGGCAAAGGCGGCCACCGCCTCGGAGCCGCCGGTCTCGGCGAGGAAGCGCAGCGCCTCCTCGGCGAGCTGGTCGTAGTCGGAGGTCAGCCGCCTGTGTCCCGCGTCGGAGACGACATAGGCGCGGGCGGGACGGCCGCGGCCGCGGCGGGCGAGTGGGTTGTCATGCTCGGCGATCAGCCCGGCCTCGAGGAGGAGATCGACCTGGCGGCGCACGGCGGTGTCGGTGATGCCGAGCAGGTCACCGAGCGCGGTTGTGGTCACCGGGCCGTGCCGGCTGATCGCGCGCAGCACCCGCTGGCGCGAGGGCGCCGGTGGCGTGTCCACAGGGGCACGCCAAGCCGCTGGCGAATTAACCACACATCTAGGTTAGATAATTGTGGTCGTTCAGTCAAAGGGCGTCTCACTTCACGGCTGTCTCAGCGTGGCGTCAGCCGCAGCAGCTGGCCGCCGGCGCCGTCCTGCAGCAGGTAGATCGCCCCGTCCGGGCCCTGCTCGACCTCGCGGATGCGCGCCCCCATCGCCCAGGTGTCTCCCACGGTCGCATCCGTGCCGTCCAGATCGACCCGGATCAGCGCCTCTCCGGACAGCGCCCCGATGAACGCATCGCCTTGCCAGGAGGGGAACAGCGAGCCCGAATAGATCATCAGGCTCCCCGGCGAGATCGACGGATTCCACCACACCTTGGGCGCCTCGAAGCCGTCGCCCAGTTTGTGGTCGGGGATGTCCTCTCCGCTGTAGTGGCTGCCGTTGGATGCCTTCGGCCAGCCATAGTTCTTGCCCTGCAGGATGAGGTTGACCTCGTCGCCGCCCCTGGGTCCCATCTCCGATTCCCAGAGGTTCCCGTCGGCGTCGAAGGCGATCCCCAGCGGGTTGCGATGGCCGTAGGACCAGATCTGGTCGCTCGGGCTGCCCCGGTCGGCATATGGATTGCCGGCGGCGGGGGTGCCATCGAGGTTCAGGCGGAGGATCTTGCCGAGGTTGACACCCAGGTCCTGGGCCGGGTCGAACTTCTGCCGCTCGCCGGAACTGACGAAAAGATACTTCCCGTCGGGGCTGATCGCGAGCCGGTGGCCGAAGTGGCCGTCGCCGTCGACCTTGGGCTGCTGGCGCCAAATCACCCGTAGACCCTCCAAACGAGCGCTGCCCCCGTCGATCACCAGCCGGCCGAGACCGACGGCGGCCCCGCTGCCGCCGTCGCCGCTCTCCACCCAGCTGAGATAGATGCTGGCGTCCTCCTCGAAGCTCGGCGCCGCGATGATGTCGCCGAGCCCGCCCTGACCGGCGGCGCGCACCTCGGGAACCCCGTCGACCTCGATGCTTTCGGTGCCGTCCACGTCACGCAGCAGGAGCTTGCCGCCCCGCTGGGTGATCGCGGCATACGGCGAGCCGGGAAGGAAGGTCATCGCCCACGGCTCGTCATAGTCGCCGAGCTCGGTGACCGTGAACGGCCGGTCGGCCGACTCCGACGTCGTCCCGCCAGCAGATCCGGCGGGGCTCGTCGCCGGAGGTTCGGTGCTCGAACAGCCCACGAGGGCGGTGAGCGCGGCCACGGCCAGCATTCGACGCATCCCTCGACCGTAGGCCACGACCCGGAAGGCACACCGAAAGCCGAGGTCCTTAGACTGCCGGGCGTGCTTGCAGTCGAGGTCCGCAATCTCGCCAAGACCTATGGCGTCACTCGCGCCGTCGACGACGCGACCTGGTCCGCGGCGGCCGGCCGGGTGACCGCCGTGCTCGGGCCCAACGGTGCTGGGAAGTCGACGACGTTCGAATGCCTGCAGGGACTGTCCCGCCCCGACGCGGGAAGCGCGCGCGTCCTGGGCGCCGAGCCGTGGACCGCGAGCGCCGAGCACCGCGCCCGCGTCGGGCTGATGCTCCAGGACGGCGGCCTGCCCGCGATGGTTAAGCCACTCCCGCTCCTGCACCACCTCTCCCGCCTGTATGCCGCTCCCGCCTCGCCCGCCGATCTCGCCGCCCGGCTCGGCATCGACGAGTTCGCCGGGACGATCGTGCGGCGGCTGTCCGGCGGGCAGCGGCAGCGAGTGGCGCTGGCCGCTGCGCTGATCGGCCGACCGGACGTCGTCTTCCTCGACGAGCCGACGGCGGGGCTGGATCCGCATACTCGATTGATCGTCTGGGACATCGTGCGGGAGCAGGCGCGCGACGGGCGGGCCGTCGTGCTGGCGACGCATTCGTTCGAGGAGGCCGAGCGGATTGCCGACGACATCGTGATCCTCGACCATGGCCAGGTGCGGGCGGCGGGAGAGCGCGCCGCCGTCGAGGGCGGGGAGACGCTGGAGAGCGTGTACTTCCGCCTGACCGCACGGAGCCGACAATGAACCCCGCCCCGAGCAACCCCGGACCCGATCGCACCGGACCAGATCCCCCCGGAGCGGACTACCCCGGACCGGATCGCGCCGCGCCCGGCCGCGCCGCGCCCGCCGGAGCGCGCATCCGTGCCCAGGCGGCCTTCGAGGCCACGACCGTGCTGCGCAACGGCGAGCAGCTGTTGGTGGCGATCATCCTGCCGGCGCTGGCGATGCTCGGCCTGGATTGGGCCTCCGTTCCCGACCTCGGGGCGCACCGGATCAACGTGATCGTCCCCGGAGTCCTCGCCCTCGCTGTCGTCTCGACGGCGTTCACCGGGCAGGCGATCGCCACCGCCTTTGACCGGCGCAACGGGGTCTTGCGGCTGCTCGGCACTACTCCCCTGGGCCGCGACGGCCTGCTCGGCGCCAAAATGATTGCCGTCGTGGCAACGCTGGCGGTCAACCTGATCGTCCTGGCCGTCATCGGTATGACGCTCGGCTGGCGGCCGCGCCTCGGTGGCCTTCTCCCGGGTCTGGTCACGATCTTGCTCGGCGCGGCCTGCTTCGTCGCCCTGGCCATGGTCGTCGCCGGGCGGTTGCGCGCCGAAGCCGTCCTCGCCGTCGCCAACCTGCTCTGGGTCCTCTTCCTCGGCCTGGGTCTGTTGCTTCCGGCCAGCACCCTGCCCGCCGCCGTCGCCCGAATCGCTACTTGGCTCCCGTCGGGGGCCCTCGGTGAGGCGATGCGCGTGGCGTTCGTCGACGGCGGCTGGCCCGTCGGTGCCTGGCTCGTGCTCCTCGTGTGGGCCGGGGTCGCCGCCGTCGTGGCGACCCGCATCTTCCGCTGGTCGGACTGACGATGGGAAGCCCTGATTGGGCACGTCCCCGGCGATCTGTCAGAACTTCGTAATCAGCACTGCCGCGCGCGAGGTGGCCGCGCGGCATACGGTGACGGGCATGTGGGGAGCCGGTGACCGACGGGCAGCCGCGGTCGGTGCGGGGACGAGCGTGCTCGGTCTTGGGGCCGGCCACCTCGTCGCCGCGTACGTGGATCCCGGTGCCTCCCCGGTGCTCGCCGTCGGCGGCGCCGTCATCGATTTCACGCCGCTCTGGTTGAAGGAGTGGGCGGTCGCGACACTCGGGACGGCCGACAAGCCGGTCCTCGTCGCGGGCGTCGTGCTCCTCGTGCTCGCGCTCGGCGGGCTCGCGGGCGTGCTGCAGGCGCGCACCGGGCGAGGAAGCTGGTTGCTGGTTGCGCTCGCGGGGATCGCCGCATTGGCAGCAATCACACGTCCTGCCACCGGGTCGTATGCCGTTCTGCCCGCGCTCCTCGCCAGCGTGACCGCGCTCGCCGCTCTGCGGGTGCCACGGCGGCCAGCACCCACCCAGCTGCCCGCTGCCGTCCACGACGACATCCCGCCCGCCGCCGTCACCGATCCCGGCGCCGAGCGGCGCACCGTTCTGCTGGCGGCGGGCACGACGGCCGCGGGTGCGGGTTTGGCCTATCTGGGTGTACGGGTCAACGCGCCGGCCACGAGCGACGCTGCCACCCTCGTGCTTCCGCGGCCCGCCTCCCCGCTGCCGTCCCTGCCCGCCGGGCTGGAGCGGTCCGTTCCCGGCCTGACCCCGTTGCGCACGCCGGTCGCGGACTTCTATCGCATCGACACCGCCCTCGGCATTCCGCGGGTCGATGCCGCGACGTGGCGGCTGCGGATCGACGGCGACGTGGAGCATCCATACGAGCTGTCCTTTGCCGAGTTGGTGCGCCTGCCGATGATCGAAGCGGACATCACGCTCAACTGCGTGAGCAATCCGGTGGGTGGGGAGTATGTCGGCTCCACCCGGTGGCTCGGCGTTCCCACCCGCGAGCTGTTGGCCCGGGCCGGCGTGCGGCCGGGCGTCGAGCAGCTGTTGTGCACCTCCCAGGACGGGATGACGATCTCCACCCCGCTCGCCGCGCTGACCGACGATCGCGGGGCGATGCTCGCCGTCGCGATGGACGGCAAGCCGCTGCCGCGTCGGCACGGTTATCCGGTGCGGATGATCACCCCGGGGCTCTATGGCTATGTCGGCGCCACCAAGTGGCTGACCCGGATGACCGCGACCACGTATGCGGATAGCAAGGCTTATTGGAGCACCCGCGGCTGGGCCGAGCAGGCGCCGGTCAAGACCCAGTCCCGGATCGACGTGCCGCGCAGCAGTGAACAGTTCTCGGCTGGTGGTGAGGTCGTGATCGCCGGCGTCGCGTGGTCGCAAGCGCACCACGGGATTTCGCGCGTGGAGGTGCAGGTCGATGACGGCGACTGGCACGAGGCCGACCTCGGCCCCGACGTCGGTGGCCATTACTGGCGGCAGTGGCGGTGGACGTGGCGGGCAACAGCCGGCGAGCACCGGATCACGGTGCGGGCAACCGACGGCGAGAGCACGCGGCAGACCACGACGGTTGCCGAGCCGGCGCCCGATGGGGCGAGCGGGCTGCATACGATCGAGATATCGGTGAGTTGAGCGCCGTCGATATCCGTCGATGACGTACACGGCCGCCCAACCGCGCGACGTGTGGCGCGGAAGAAGGCTGCGGCATCCGCCAGCACCCTTGGCGCACTCTCGTCCAGCCGTCGGACGATTCAGTCCGGCCGGGGTGACGCGACGACGGTCCCGCTCGACGTCGTGGGCACTGACGCGCACGTGCCCGTGCTCAGCGTGCACCGTTGCCAGTGCTGCTCAACCGCGTCGTGATCGGTGACGAGGATGGCCTTGTCGGACTCCCAGACCAGCGCGGCCATCGGCTCAGGAGTCGGACTCCTCAACAAAGTGGCGGGCTTCGCCTGGCGTCCCGAGGCGGCCTCGACAACGACTACCTTTCGATCGCTCACCCCGGCGACGTATCGCCCGTCCGGTGATAGGACCGGGGCGGTTCCGAGGACCGGCCCCTCCCAGGCCGTACTCAGATCGGCGGGCTCGAGTCGCAGCAACCGGCCCTGGTCTGTCGTTACGAAGACCGCGTCCCCGGTGGCGCTGAGCCGCGCGCGCACCTCGCCAGGCACGGGGAGTTCTCGCGCCCTCCCGCTCGAGATGTCGCTGAGGTATGCCGTGCCCGTGGCGGTTTCGACTAGCGCGAGACCAGCATCCCGGCATACGTCAACGACCGAGGTGTCGTCGGGGAGTTGGACGATGTCGAGGACCTTGCGGTCGGCGAGCGAAAAGAGAGCGGCAACGGACGGGGTCGCGGAGTCCACCGGAGGCACCGTCGCGGGGACCGACCGCCCCAGCAGCACCTGTCCGAAACGGTCGATGGCCAGGGGGGGTGCAACCGCCGTGAGTCGTTCGAGCGTCGTCCCCGTGGCGAGGACGGCGAACCGCTCGTCAAAGGAGGACACATCCAAGACGACATCGTCGCGGGCGAGGTAGACAGCCAGGACCGACCAGTCCTTCGGGATCGCGATCGGCCGGTCGAGGCCACGCAAAACACCCCCCTCCACTCGAACGCCACCAAGTGCCCGGCTTCCTTCGGAACTCGATACCGGTGAACTGGTCATCACCGTCGCCGGGGATCGAGTGGCAGCGCCAGAGGAGGAAGTCGCTGTCGCCTCACCGCAGCCACCCAGGACGCCCAATCCGGCAACTAGCGCGGCGCCTGGCACAACTCGTTCAAGCAGGAATCGACGACTGACGCGCGCCCCGGAACCTGGCACCGCATCTATACCCTCGAACACAATTGGCCTCCCCAAAGGTCGCGTCTAATAACTCTGTCGCCCACTGCCGAAACGAGTTGTCGTCAGGCAAAACCGTTGCCAGTTGCTCTGGCTTCCAAGAGACCCGGCCGAGCCGGACCTGTCGAGGGCGCTGCTGGCATACGCACTGGATACCGGGCCATAGTCACCGTCAATAGCCACGCTCGAGTAACCCCATATATACCTCAACGACGCTTGAACGAATTTCACTTGTGTCTCGGAAGAGGTCGAGAACGAAGTATTGCCAGATCCGGACACGAGATTGTCAACGTGCAGGTGGTCTTCGTGCAAGTAGTTGTACAGATAATGGAGCACGTACTGGAAATGATAGAAGAGGCTCGCACTGAGCGCCCAATATTGCTTCCTATAGGCAGTCACCTGTGAGGACGAGTAATTCTTCCAAAGGTTGTACCTCGCGCTTGCCGTTTGCCTAAGGGAGCCATCAACCGTCGCATAAAAACGAGTGATGTCGATTCCTCGGTACTGTTGGTGAGCACCGGGGCTACTTGGGTTATACACTCCAAGTGAGTACAGCCTCAGCGGGGACAACCAGTTGCCAGGAGTGCTCGAGTAGTAGAACGCGAGCCAAGTTTCCAATCTGGAATAGAAGGCAGACTCGTAGGTGAAGGAAATAGGAAAAGCGCTGCCTCCACTGGTCGTCGCCTCGTGATATGTCGGCGCGCCCCAGATCTCACTCCGCGTTACAAGCGTCAATGTGAGCCCCCTCGACGTCGTCGCGTTCGAGGCTAGCAGATCCGTCATTCCGAGGCAAGTAGATCCGTCATTCCGAGGCAAGACCTATCGGGCTGTGCCCAGCCCGACGAGGCGTGCTGATCCGGTATGTGCTGCGGTTCGCCGGGATCCGGCCGGGAACCGATCAGATGCTCAGCACTTCGGTTGGCCACTGCCGGCGCCAGTGGCGCTGGACCTGGCCGACGGCGTGAGCCGGCGACATACGATCGAGATATCGGTCGGGTGACTCCCACCTAAATTCGAAATCTCTCGTCGTCAACTGACTGAGCGCGGCCCCACCTGGGCCGATGTGCGTTCTCCAACATGAACACTTCAGCGGCTGGGGCGCGAGCTCGCCTTCACAAGCAAAGCGCGCGGCGGCGGCGCACTGACTAGGGTTTCCGGATGCAGGCGATCACGATGGACTTGGTCGTGTACGTGCACTACGGGTTCGTCTTCTTGGGCACCCGTTATGAGGCGCCGCCGGACCTGATCCATGCTCGCGGGGGGAGCGGAACAGCCTGTGGGGCGGCATTCCCCGAGGCCCTGGCCATGACCACCGGAATGCACATCGGATGGGTCCCCTTCCGGATCCAGATCGGCGAGGAGCCGCCGGCGCTGGCCGACGAGTGGGAGGACGTCGTCGAGGTGAGCTTCGAGCCGGAATCGACCGAACTCGTGCTCAGCGCCGTCGACGACTTCCACGACGTGACGCTGCCCGTGCTCACGACCTACCGGGCCCGCTACTGCGCACAGGGCATGGATGCTGCCCCAGACTCGCAGGCCCGCGCTGCCGTCCTCCCGGGCCTCGCGAGAGCGCGGCGTACGGCTGGTTTAGGTATGAGCCGGTTTCGATCGCCCGGTGGCAGCGGCCGGCCGATCGCGTCGATCCGGCCGTGCCGGCCCTGTTCGCCGTGCTGGCCGCCGCCCACCCGGATCCCGCAGTCGCGGCGTGCCTCGCCGTCCGGCAGGCGTCCTACGACCGGCAGTCGATCAGCGACTGATCGCCGATCTGCACGAGCGGTTCGGCCGACGGGGCCGGCTCGGCGGTCAGTGGCGCTGGGCGCGGTAGTACTCGATCAAGCCGCGGGTCGAGGAATCCTGATCGGCCAGGGCCGCGTCGTCCTTCGAGATCGCCGGGGCGATCTGCATCGCGAGCTGCTTGCCGAGCTCGACGCCCCACTGGTCGAAGGAGTCGATGCCCCAGATCACGCCCTGGACGAACGTGCTGTGCTCATATAGCGCGATCAGCTGGCCGACCACGGCGGGGGTCAGCGCCGGGCCGATGATCGAGGTCGATGGCCGGTTTCCCTTAAACACCTTGGCCGAGACCAGTTCTTCGGCAACGCCTTCGGCGCGCACCTCGGCCTCGGTCTTGCCGAAGGCCAGCGCCTTGGTCTGGGCGAGGAAGTTGGCGAGGAACAGTTCGTGAACGTCCTGGTCGCCGTCCTTGGCCGGGTGGGCGGTGTTGGCCATCGCGATGAAGTCGCACGGAATCAGCCGGGTGCCCTGGTGGATCAGCTGGTAGAACGCGTGCTGTCCGTTGGTGCCCGGCTCGCCCCAGAAGATCTCGCCGGTCGCGCACGTCACAGGGCTCCCGTCGGCGCGCACGCCCTTGCCGTTGGACTCCATCGTCAGCTGCTGCAGGTAGGCCGCGAACCGGTGGAGATACTGCGCATACGGCAGCACGGCGTGACTCTCGGCGCCGAAGAAGTCGACATACCAGATGTTCAACAGCCCCATCAGGACCGGGACGTTCTGCTCGAACGGCGCGCCGACGAAGTGCTCGTCGACGGTGTGGAAGCCGCCGAGGAAGCCGGCGAAGTTCTCCTTGCCGATGGCGACGGCGAGCACCGTCCCGACGGCGGAGTCGACCGAGTAGCGCCCGCCGACCCAGTCCCAGAAGCCGAACGCGTTGGCGGGGTCGATGCCGAACTCGGCGACCTTGTCCAGCGCCGTCGACACCGCAACGAAGTGCTTGGCGACGGCGCCCGTGCGCGCCTCCTCGGTGTCCTCGATCGCGCCCGTGGCGACGAGCGCGTCGAGGAGCCAGGCGCGCGCCATCCGGGCGTTGGTCAAGGTTTCCAGTGTCGTGAAGGTCTTCGACGCGATGATGAACAGCGTCGTCTCGGGGTCGAGGTCGGCGACCTTCTCGGCGAGGTCGGTCGGGTCGATGTTGGAGATAAACCGGCACCGGATCTGGTCGTGCACATAGGGTTTGAGCGCTTCATAGACCATCACCGGGCCGAGGTCGGAGCCGCCGATGCCGACATTGACGACGGTATGGATGCGCTTGCCGGTCACGCCGGTCCACTGCCCGTCGCGGACCTGGTCGGCGAAGGCATAGATCTTCTCCAGCACCTCGTGGACCTCGGGCACGACGTCGGTGCCGTCGACGACGAGCGAGTCTCCCTTCGGGCGCCGCAGGGCCGTATGCAGCACCGACCGGTTCTCGGTGACATTTATCCGGTCGCCGCGGAACATCGCCTCGCGTCGGCCGGCGACATCGCATTCGGTCGCCAGGTCCACGAGCGCGGCCAGGATGTGCTCGTCGATGAGGTTCTTGGACAGGTCGACAAAGAGGTCCCCGACGGTGCGGGTCAGCGTGGCAGCGCGGTTCGGGTCGTTGGCGAAGGCCGAGCGCAAATCCGGCGTGTATGCCGTCTTCAGACCGGTCAGCGTTGCCCAGGCGGTGG
The DNA here is from genome assembly GCF_037045025.1 of Nostocoides sp. Taxonomy (GTDB): domain Bacteria; phylum Actinomycetota; class Actinomycetes; order Actinomycetales; family Dermatophilaceae; genus Nostocoides_A. The sequence continues at coordinate 608,418 of NZ_JBAOHM010000007.1, forward strand.
TCGTGGTCGGGTCGACGATCGTCATACCCGCCAGCGTACTGACCTCGGGCACCCGAGATCGGGTAGGTCATCGGTCGCCAGGGTGACCGATGACCTACACGATCCCTGGCCTGTGGATAACGCTGCGCGGGCAACGCCGGAAAGGGGCACCATCGTGGCATGGGCAAGCGGGCGGGCGGGCGTGACTCGGAGGTCTTCCCGAGCCTTGACGCGCTCCCGGTCGTCACCTTGAATGGCCTGGGCCTGACCCCTTCGGCACGCCGCTGGCAGGTGCGCAGCGGGCGCTGGCAGCAACCCCATCCCGGGGTTTATGTCACCCATACCGGTCCGATCGACTGGCCGACCCGAGCGGCCGCGGCCATCCTGGCGGCAACGCGCCCATCGGTCACCGCGATCCACCGGGTGCGTACAGCGGCGGACAAGGGCGAAGCCGCCGCCCTCCCGGAACGCCGGGCGGGACTTGCCGGCTGGTCGGCCGCCTACGTCGACGGGCTGATCGACCTGCCCCCGGACAACGTCACGATCCTCGTGCCCCGCGCTCGAGTGATCGTCCCGCCCACCGGCTGCGACGTCATCCGCTCCGATGTCCAACAGCTGCGTACGCAGGTATGGCCCCCGCGCACCACGGTCGAGTCCACGGTCATCTTCTTGACGCAGGGCGCAGCGGCAGACGACTCGTTGGCGCTCATCGGCCGCACGCTTCAACAACACCGCTCGACCATGGCCAGGCTCGCGGACGAGTTGGCACGCTGGCCCCGGCACAGGTCACGCAGATTCCTCCAAGACGTGCTGACCTGCGATTCCGAAGGCGCCGAGTCAGCGCTGGAACTGCGGTGGGTGCGCGACGTCGAGCGGCCACACGGCATACCTCCGGCCACGCGGCAGGTTCGGCAAGTGATCGCCGGGGTCGGCCGCCGGCACGACCTGGAGTTCGACGACGCGAACCTGCGCGTGGAACTGGACGGCTTTCTCTTCCACGACCGAAGTCGTTCCCTGGTCGACCGGCAAAAGTCCAACGCGACGACTTTGATCGGGCGGGGGCAGCTGCGGTATGGCTGGTCGGAAGTGACCCAGGAGCCGTGCAACGCCGCCGCAGAACTCGTCGCATCGGCTCGCGTCCGGGGCGCGACCTGGGCGGCGCACCCGTGCCGCCGGGCCGATTGCGCGCTCCGCGCAGAACCCGCCCAAGATCGTGTAGGTCATCGGTCGCCAGGGTGACCGATGACCTACACGATCCGGCAAACTCGGGCGCGACTACCCTGGCAGGGTGACCACGCTCGGCCAGGCTCCGCCCGCACCAACCCGCTCGGCGCCGCCGGGCAACCCGTGGCTGCGGCGCATCCTGCTCCTCAATGTCGTGGTCGAGGTGCTGATCGTCGTCACCGGCGGCCTGGTGCGGCTGACCGGCAGCGGGCTGGGCTGCCCTAGCTGGCCGCAATGCACCGCCGGCTCCTATATCCCGGTGCGGGAGCAGGCCGAGGGTTTCCACAAGTACATCGAGTTCGGCAACCGCACGCTCACCGGACTGGTCGGCTTCGTCGCGATCGCCGGCATCATTGCGATCTGGCGCTGGACCGACCGCCGGCGCGCGCTGCTGTGGCCGGCGATCGGGGTCCTCGTCGGTGTCGGTATCCAGGCGGTGGTCGGTGGGATCACCGTCCGCACCGGACTCAACCCGGCGACGGTCGCGACGCACTTCCTCGTGTCGATGCTCCTTGTCGCCGCGGCCACGGCGGCGTATGCCGAGTCCGCCCTCCCCGGCGGCCCGCGCCGCCCGACCGTGCCGCCAATCGTGCGCCAGATCGCTTGGGCGACAACGGCGCTCGCGGTAGTGGTGCTCGTGCTGGGGACCATCGTCACCGGCTCGGGCCCGCATTCCGGCGACGCGGATGAGCCGGCGCGCCTGGGCTTCGACCCGCGCTCGGCGTCCTGGCTGCACGCCGACGCGGTGATGCTCTTCCTCGGCCTGGTCGTCGCGACCTGGCTCGGCACGCGCCTGCGCGGCACCTCCGCCCGTCCGGTCGATGCCTGGCGCGCGGTGCTGCTCGTCACCCTCGCCCAGGGCGCCGTGGGCTACACGCAGTACTTCACCAAGCTGCCCGAGGTTCTCGTCCTGGTGCACATGCTGCTCGCCAGCCTGCTCGTCGTCGCCATGACGTATGGCGTGAAGTCTCTCACCGAGCCGGCTGACGGGTAGTCCACGAAGCGGCGACGAATCACTGCCAATCCGACCCATGGTGGGACGTGGCTCACCTGGTGACGATCGACGCCCCCGGGTATCCCGCGAGTGAAGTCGTGATGTCGGTGAAGTAGGTCCGCCACGCGCACACGGTCGCGACACCGGTGCACGCGGTCTGGGCGCCGAGGTCGATCGCGGTGTTCGTTCCCTTGGCGATCACCTGGTTGGCGTTCGGCCAGTTCAGCGCGAACATCGGGCCGCCGCTGTCACCCTTGGCGACCGCGTTTTGGTGATCGACCTGCTCTGCCTTGACGGTGCCATAGTTGACATAACCGAGGTCGGTGTTGATGTTGACGTTCTTGGCCTTGACGACGATATTGCAGCGGGCTCCGGAGAAGGAGCCCGACTGGCAGAGCCACTCCCCCACGAAGGGCGTGGCCGCACCGACCACCGGCTTGCTGAACTCGCCGGTGCCGACGCCACCGTCAAAGATCCGGCCACCGCCGCGCGCATTGATGAGCAGCCGGTCGTAGGCCTTGTTGACGCCGAAGGCCACGCCGAGCGTCACCGGCGCGGTGACCTTCGCGGCCGCGCGCCAGCGGCGGAGCTGGGCCTCGCCTGCGCTGCGGCTCGTCGAGGCGCTCGCCATGGTCGCCTCGAGACCGGACCCGTCGACCTTCGCGGTCACCGACGCCACGCCGCACTGGGTGGACAAGCCGTGCCGACTGCGCCACGAGTTCGCGCTCGGTGTAGCGCGCGGAACGCACCTGGACGCTGCCACCGGCCGCGCGGACGGCGGCCGCGGTCTTCGCGTCCATCGCGCCCCGGTAATACAGGACGACCCCGCCGGTCTCGGGCGAGAGGCGCACCCCGGCGAACCCGGGGCCCTTGGCCGCGACCAGCCGCTCGGCGACATCGTGGAGCGTGGTCTGCCGAGCTGCTGGCCTGCGGTGCAAACGCCAAGGCGGTGATGAGGCCGGCAGTCAACGCGGCGGGGGGCCAAACGCGAGAGGTGAGACATGACGTGCTCCTATGCTGGGTGACCGGGTTGTCACGACCAGCAGAGGGGACTACTCCCCGCGTGATGCCCGAGAGATCCGGCGAGTTCGCGATCCAGGGCGCTCCCGGCTCGGTCACGAGGGCCACGCCAATGGGGTAATCGCCCAGGGCGACGCCGTATGCTGTGCCACGTCCGACGTCCCCGTCGATGGACCGGCGCCGCCGCGAATGGCGCCACGACATGACCAGTGCTGCCCGCGAAGGATCTGCCGACCTGCGGTGAGCCCCCGCAAGTCCCGGCCCGCCGAGCTCCGACGGGTCCGCCGCACCAGCCGCCGCTGCTCCGGACACCTGATCGTCGCCCCCCTGTGGATGGCGTTCCGGGCCAATCTCGGAACCCTGATGCGCACGTGCGATGCCGTCGGCGCATGCGTCGCCGTCCTCGACACCGACTTCTACCGCGAGTCGTTGCAGCACGGCGACACGCTGAGATCGCGCCGGCCGTGCATCCACTGGATCCGACACGGCCGCGACAACTGGATTCAGGCACAACGCGATTCCGGCTGGAGTCTGGTCGCGGTCGAACTCGCCGAGGGAGCCGTGCCGCTGCCGCGCCTGCGGCCGCTCGACCAGCCAACGGTCGTGCTCTTGGGTCACGAGCACCAGGGAGTACCGGACGAATGGGTGGCGGCCGCTGATGTGTGCGTCGAGATCCCGATGCACGGTCAGGGGGCCAGCCTGAACGTCGCCGTCGCCGGCAGCCTGGTGCTCTATCGCCTGTCCGGGCTCGGCTGAGTCGACGACGAGATGACTCGTCCAGGCGGGCTCAGGGCGCGAGGTGGACGACCTTGCCGGAGGTCATCGACTTGGCGGTGATCAGGGCATAGACGCTGCCGTCGGGGCCGGCGGCGAGATCCCACAGATGCTGGCTGCGGTTGTGGACGTCCTTGGGCAGCAACACATTCCGGAACGGCCACGGGGCCTGGCCGGGCTGGGCCGCGAGCACCGAGCCGGACCAGTCGGCGACCAGAACCTGGCCGCGGAGGGGATTGTCGGTCGCACCACCGGTGATCGGCGCCACGCCGCTGAGGATCGTGCCGACCTGCACGCCATACTCGAGCACCGGCGGGGTGATCGCAGCTCCGGCCGCGGTGGTCCGGCACGCCTGGGACACCGCACCCGCGACCCAGCACGCCGTGCGCACCTCCGGATAACCCGCGTTGTCCCCTGGCCGGGGCGCATTCAGCTGTTGCGGTTTGTCGGTGAACATCGCCGACCCGACCAGCAATCCCAGATCGCCAGTCCAGGCCAGCCGCCATGGGTTGCGGTATCCGGAGGAGAAGATTTCCTTGCGGCCGCCGCCCGCGGCATACGGATTGTCGTCGGGTATGCCGTAGGGCGTGTTCGCGTCTCCAGGTTGCCTCGGGTCGATCCGGATCACCTTGCCCGCCAGGTCATTCGGATCCTGCGCGGTCGCCGAGAAGCTCTCCGCGCCGAAGGCGGTGTAGAGCCGGCCGCTCGCATCGAAGACGATCTCCCCGGCGACGTGATCGGCCATCGGGCGCGGCACGGCAAGCAAGTCCTCGCGTGACTTCGGGTCGGCGATCAGTGACGTGGGGTCGGCCCGCCATCGCGAGAGCGTGTCGACCCGCACGCTCCCCTCGGGATCATCGGCACGCGGCGGCAGCGTGGCGAAGGTATAGAACCTGCCCGACGTCGCGAAGTCGGGTGCGAGGGCGAACCCGGGCATGCCGAGTTCGAGGTAGCCAGCCGTCGGGCCGTCGATCCGCGTGGAGATGTCGAGGAACGGGCGAGATCGGCGCTTGCCGTCCTCGATGACCAGGACCAGACCCTCCTGGCCGGCGACGAGCAGGCGCCCGCCATCAAGGGGCACCACGGCACGGGGCACGGCCACGGAGTCATCGAGGACGGTGTCTCGCCAGCCGCTGAGATCGATCGGAGATGGAGTAGCGCTGCCCGAAGACCCGGATGCCCCGGCCGACGGCCGAGTCGACCCTGCCCCGGTCCCGCAGCCGGCAGCGCAGCCGCCCAGAGCGAGCGTCAGGATTACCGCAACCGCACCGACGTTGCCCAGACCCATAACCGAATACTACGAGATCGTAGTATTCGGTGTCTCGACCCTACGATGACGACATGGCCGCAGGCGACGAAACCGAGATCGAGCTGACGCCGTTCTACGACATCGCGGTGCTCTCTCGCGCCGTCACCGCGCTGCTCGCCGAGGCCATGACCGGCAGCGCGCTCGAGCCGCTGGAGTATGCCGTGGCGAGCGCAGTCGCCACCGGCCGGGCGGTCACCGCCAGCGCTCTGGCCGACGACTTCGCGGTGCCGCTGACGACGGTCTCGGCATGGCTGACCCGGATGGACGGCCGCGGGCTGCTGACCCGCGAACGCGATCCGCGTGACCGACGGCGGCAACGAATCTCGCTGACCCCCACCGGTGAACGCGCGCTCGAGGCGGCGCGCACCGACTTCGGCCGGGCCTACCTCGTCTTCCTCGACCGGGCGCCACTCGACGCCGCCGCCATGCGGACCACGCTCGGCGGCATGATCGAGGCCGCCCGGTCGGCTCGGGCCACGCTGCGCGACGTGGCAGGCTGGTGACCGGCCGGACGAGTGCGGCGGCCGGAGAGGAAACCATGCGCGTCACGATTCTCGGCTCCGGCAACGGGGCCTCAGCGGCGGCATTCGATTGGGCCAGCCACGACCACCACGTTGCGATGTGGGACTTTCCCGAGTTCGACACCAACATCGCCGCGATCGCGGCCTCGGGTTCGCTGCGCTGCACCGGCAAGCTGGAGGGCAGCGCGCCCATCGCGTATGCCGGTCACGACCTCGCGGTGGCCCTCGACGGGGCCGAGTTGGCCCTGCTCGTCGGGCCCGCCTACGCGACCGCGGCGATGGGCGCCGCGCTGCGGCCACACCTGCGCCCGGACCTGGCCGTGGTGGCCCTCCCCGGCTCGTGCGGTGGTGCCTTCGTGCTCAAGGAAGCGCTCGGCCTGGACGTGCGCGCCGAGCGCCATCTGATCGGCGAGACCCAGACGCTCCCCTATGGCACCCGGCTGCTCGAGCCGGGCCTGGTCCGGATCACCACCCGGGTGCGCGACGGGCTGCTCGTCGCCGCACTTCCGCGCGCCCGCACCGAGGAACTGCGCGCCAAACTCCTGCCGGTATGGCCGGGCTTCGAGGCCGCCGACAGCGTCCTGCAGACCACCCTGCAGAACGGCAACCCGGTCATCCACCCGGCCATCATGCTGTTGAACGCCTGCCGGATCGAGAACACCGCGGGCGACTTCTTCTTCTATACCGACGGCGTGACCACGGCGTCCGCCCGGCTCATCGAGGCCGTCGACAAGGAGCGGGCCGCGGTCGGGGCGGCGCTTGGGATCACGATCGTGCCCGATCCGGTGATGGGGCTGCGTCAGGGCTACATGGGCGATGCGACCTACCTGAGCGGCTACAACCAGGGCGTCGGCTTCGCGACCTCGCGCGCCCCGGCGACCTTGGACTTCCGCTACCTCGTCGAAGACGTCGGCTACGGCTTGGTTTTCCTCTCCGAACTGGCCCGCCGGTTGCAGGTGCCCACCCCGAGCGTCGATGCCATCATCCAGCTCGCCTCGGTGGTTCTCGACCGCGACTTCCGCGCCGAGGCCGCCCGCACGCCGGACTCACTCGGCTTCGGCGACTTCACTCCCGAGGAGTTGCGGGCCCTGTGAGGCAGGCACGGATCTGGGCGGCGAGCCTCGTGGCGGTGACGTTGACGGCGTGCTCGGCCACCTCAGCCGTCACCTCAGCGAGTTCTTCGCCCACCCAGGCGAGTTCGACAAGGCCCGCCGAATCGAGCGCATCCACGACCACCACGTCCACGACCACCACGTCCACGACCACCACGTCCACGACCACCACGTCCACGACCACCACGTCCACGACGTCCACGACGACCACGGCGGCGCCCGAGTTCTCGTCCACCGTCACCGTCCTTGATGCGAGCCGAAGGCAACGGATGATCGACGTGGGATCGTGGAACACCTCCTGCTCGGTCTCGCTCGACGACTTGCGGCTGGTGACGCTGAGCTACTGGGGCTTCGACGACCGGCCGCACACCGGCGAGTTGGTGCTGCACCGCGACGCCGTGAACGCGGTTGCCTCGGCGATGCGGGATCTGTATGCCGCGCGCTTCCCGATCCGCCGGATGGTGACCGTCGAGGAGTACGACGCCGATGACGAGACCTCGATGCGGGCCGACAACACCTCCGCGTTCAACGGCCGCTTCGTCGAAGGGACGACCACCTGCTCGCAGCATGCCTACGGACGAGCGATCGACGTCAATCCCCTCGAGAACCCAATGGTCAAGGACGGCAGGGTCTATCCCGCCACCGCCGGCGCCTACGTCGACCGCTCCCAGGACGTCGAGGGGATGATCCACCCGGATGATCCGGTCGTCCGCGCGTTCGCCGCCGTCGGCTGGCCCTGGGGCGGGGACTGGCACAGCCTGAAGGACTACCAGCACTTCTCGGCGACCGGCCGTTGACCGCGCCCGACGTCACCCGATCGCGAAATAGAGCAGCGGGTCGAGGGCGACGGCCAGGAAGAGCACCGTCACATAGGTGATCGAGTAGTGGAACAGCCGCATCGGTTTCAGCGCCGCGATCGATGCCTCCCGGCGGGCGGTGCGCAGCAGCCGGTGTGCCTCGGCCAGGAACAGGCCGCCCGAAAGCACCGCGGCCGCGGCATACAGCCAGCCCATCGGCGCGACCGGGATCAGCGCGAACGAGGCGAGCACCATCGCCCACGCATAGGCGACGATCTGCTTGCCGACGACGACATTGGACTCGACGACCGGCAGCATCGGCACGCCGGCCCGGGCGTAGTCCTCCTTGAACCGCATCGACAGCGGCCAGTAGTGCGGCGGGGTCCAGAAGAAGATCACCAGGAAGAGAATGACCGCCGCCCAGCCGACCGTGTTGGTGACAGCGGACCAGCCGATGAGCACCGGCATACAGCCGGCGGCGCCTCCCCAGACGATGTTCTGGGTCGTGCGACGCTTCAAAATCATCGTGTAGCCAACGGCATACAGGACGATCGCCGTGAACGATAGTGCGGCAGAAAGAAGATTAACCTGCCACGCGAACCAAACCGTCGAGATCACCGACAGCACAACGGCAAAGACGAGCGCGGCGCGTGGCGTCACCTCACCGGTGACGAGCGGCCGGTTGGCGGTCCGGCCCATGTGGGCGTCGATGTCCCGGTCATAGACCATGTTGAACGTGTTGGCGGCACCGGCGCTCAGCGTGCCCCCGATCAGCGTCGCGACCACCAGCCACCACGACGGGACCCCGCGCTCGGCGAGGAACATCGTGGGAACGGTCGTCACCAGCAGGAGCTCGATGATGCGCGGCTTGGTCAAGGCGACGTATGCCGCGACGGTCCGCCGCCACGGTGCCCGTCCCGTCCGCGCGGCGGCCGGGGAGTCGAGCGTGGTCACGATGATCTGTCCCTGTCGGTCGGCGAAACGTGGTCGCGATAGCGACCCGAAGCAGTCTACCGGCGCGCACACTGCGACGCGGGTCACTCCCCGACTACGCTGGAGCATTGAAACCCGTCCCCACGCAGACGAAGAGGTATGCCGTGACCGATGTCGCCGCCCGCACCCCCACCAAGCGCGCGACCCGCAAGCCTGCGCCGACGCCGGCGCGTCAGGTGCCCGCGCCGAAGGCCAAGAAGGCCGGGTGGAGTGATCTCGATGTCAGGGCGGTCGACACCGTCCGGGTGCTAGCCGCGGACGCCGTGCAGAAGGTCGGCAACGGCCATCCCGGCACGGCGATGAGCCTGGCGCCGGCGGCATACCTGCTGTATCAGAATGTCATGCGGCACGACCCCGCCGACCCGCACTGGCTCGGCCGGGACCGCTTCGTGCTGTCCTGCGGCCACTCCAGCCTGACCCAATACATCCAGCTCTACCTGTCGGGATACGGCCTCGAGCTGGCCGACCTGCAGGCCCTGCGGACGTGGGGATCCAAGACTCCCGGCCACCCGGAAGTGCATCACACCGCCGGTGTCGAGATCACCACCGGCCCGCTCGGCTCCGGCCTCGCCTCGGCCGTGGGCATGGCGATGGCGCAGCGGCGCCAGCGGGGCCTGTTCGACCCCGCGGCCAAGAAGGGCGCCAGCCCGTTCGATCATCACATCTGGGTCCTCGCCAGCGACGGCGACATCATGGAGGGCGTCACCCACGAGGCGAGCGCCCTTGCGGGACACCAGGAGTTGGGCAACCTGACGGTCATCTACGACCAGAACACGATCTCCATCGAGGACAAAACCGAGATCTCCTTCTCCGAGGATGTCGGCAAGCGTTACCAGGCCTACGGCTGGAATGTCGAGACCATCGACTGGCGCGGCGACGGCGACGGCGCCAGCTATGTCGAGGACGTCGATGCCCTCCTGGCCGCCTGCGAGGCCAGCCGCGGGGCGACCCGGCCGACCCTCATCATCCTGCGCACGATCATCGCCTGGCCCGCGCCCACCAAGCAGGACACCGGCAAGTCGCACGGCTCCGCGCTGGGCGCCGACGAGATCGCCGGGCTCAAGGAAGTGCTCGGGTTCGACCCGAAGAAGACCTTCGAGGTGCCGCGCTCGTTGATCACGCACACCCGCAAGGTCAAGGTGCGCGGCAAGGCGGCCCACCGCGAGTGGGACAAGACGTTCGCGGCCTGGCGCAAGACCAATCCCGGCGCCGCCGAAATGCTTGACCGGATCCTGGCCGGGGAGTTGCCGAGCGGCCTAGCCCGCGCGGTGCCGACCTTCCCCGCCGATGAGAAGGGCATCGCCACGCGGGCGGCATCCGGCAAGGTCCTCACTGCGCTCGCCGACGTCGTGCCGGAACTCTGGGGCGGGTCGGCGGACCTGGCCGAGTCCAACAACACCACGATGGACGGGCAGCCGTCCTTCATCCCGACCGGCAAGCAGACCCGCGAATGGCCCGGCGACCCCTATGGGCGCACGCTGCACTTCGGCATCCGCGAGTTCGGGATGGGCTTGATCCTCAACGGGATCGCGCTCGAGGGCCTGACTCGCCCGTATGGCGGCACCTTTCTGGTCTTCTCCGACTACATGCGCCCGGCCGTCCGGCTCGCGTCGATCCAGGAACTGCCGGTCACCTTCGTGTGGACCCACGACTCCATCGGTTTGGGCGAAGACGGCCCGACCCACCAGCCGATCGAGCACATCGCCGCGTTGCGGGCCATCCCCGGCTTCGACGTCGTCCGCCCGGCCGACGCCAACGAGACCGCCGCCGCCTGGGTGACGATCCTCGAGAACGGCCGCCCTGCCGGTCTGTGCCTGTCCCGGCAGGCGCTGCCCACCCAGGACCCCAAGGTCTCGGGCAAGCTCACCAACGTCCGCAAGGGCGCCTATGTCCTGCGCGAATCGTCCACGGCGACACCCGAAGTCATCCTTATCGCCACCGGCTCCGAGGTCGCCATCGCGCTGGCCGCGGCGGACAAGCTGGAGAAGTCCAAGGTCGGCACCCGGGTCGTCTCGATGCCGTGCCGGGAGTGGTTCGAGCGGCAGACCGCGGCATACCAGGAGAAGGTGCTGCCGCAAGCCGTCCGAGCACGAGTCAGCATCGAGGCCGGCGTGTCGATGGGCTGGCGCGACCTGGTCGGCGACGCCGGCGAGATCATCAGCATCAACCACTTCGGGGCATCGGCGGATGCGGCAACTCTGTTCCGCGAGTTCGGGTTCACCCCGGAGCGGGTCGTCGCGGCGGCGCGGCGCAGCATCCGGTCGAACTCCGAACGGCGCGGCCCGGTCGTTCCGCCGACGGAGTCCGCGACAACCGACGTCCCGGCCGAGAACTCCTGATCCTCGTTCGCACGCCGTATCGAAAGGAGCAGCACAGTGACCGCCAACGCCAATCTCACCGCCCTGACCGAGGCCGGTGTCTCCGTCTGGCTCGATGATCTCTCCCGCGAGCGCATCACTTCCGGGAACCTCAAGGACGTCATGGAGCACAGCGGCGTCGTCGGGGTGACGACCAACCCGTCGATCTTCCAGGCGGCGCTCAAGGACGGTGATGCGTATGCCGCTCAGGTCGCCGAACTCGCAGAGGCCGGCACGTCCGTCGACGACGCGGTCTTTGCGATCACCACGCAGGATGTGCGCGACGCGTGCGACGTCTTCCGGCCGATCTATGACGCCACCGCCGGCCAGGACGGCCGGGTCTCGATCGAGGTCGATCCCCGCCTGGCCCACCAGGAGGGCGCGACGATCGAGCAGGCCAAGGCGCTGTATGCCGCGGTGGACCGGCCCAATGTGATGATCAAGATCCCGGCGACGATCGAGGGCCTCCCGGCGATCACGGCCGTGATCGGCGAGGGCATCAGCGTCAATGTGACGCTGATCTTCAGCCTCGAGCGTTATCGCGCGGTCATGAACGCCTACCTCGAGGGGCTGGAGCGGGCCCAGGCAGCCGGCAAGGATCTCGCCCAGATCCGTTCGGTGGCATCGTTCTTTGTCTCCCGGGTCGACACCGAGATCGACAAGCGCCTGGACGCCATCGCCACCCCGGACGCGCTCGCGCTCAAGGGCAGGGCCGCGGTCGCCAACGCCCAACTCGCCTATCAGGCTTATGAAGAGGTCTTCTCCACTCCCCGCTGGGCGGAGCTCGAAGCCGCCGGGGCGCACAAGCAGCGGCCGCTGTGGGCGTCGACCGGCGTGAAGGACCCGGACTACCCCGACACGCTCTATGTCACCGATCTGGTCGCCGCCAACACCGTAAACACGATGCCCGAGAAGACCCTGACCGCGGTTATCGACCACGGCAATATCGCGGGCGACGCCGTCACCGCCCACTATGGCGACGCCGCCAAGGTCCTCGATGACATTGCCGCTCAAGGGATTTCCTACGACGAAGTCACCGCGTTGTTGGAGCAGGAGGGCGTTGATAAGTTCGAACAGGCCTGGACCAGCCTGTTGACCGACCTGCAGAGCGCGCTGGACGCCGCCAAATAGCCGCCCGTGCGGTCGGCGCTGCGGCCGAAAGACGCGGCACCGACGGCACGGCATACGGAAAGGATCGTGATGTCTCCCGCTCGTGTCGCACCAGGAATCAACCCGCTCCGAGATCCCCGCGACAAGCGGCTCCCGCGCATCGCCGGCCCGTGCGGAATGGTCCTTTTTGGCGTCACCGGCGACCTGGCCCGCAAGAAGCTGATGCCGGCGATCTATGACCTGTCCAATCGCGGGCTGCTGCCGCCGGGGTTTTCGCTGGTCGGGTTCGCGCGGCGCGACTGGGCCGATCAGGACTTCGGCAAGGTGGTCCACGAGTCGGTCAAGCAGTATGCGCGCACTCCCTTCCGCGAGGAGGTGTGGCGGGCGCTGTCCGAGGGCCTGCGCTTCGTGCCGGGGGCTTTCGACGACGACGCCGCCTTCGACCAGCTCGCCACCACCTTGCACGAGCTCGACGAGGCCCGGGGAACGGGAGGCAACACCGCCTTCTATCTCTCGATCCCGCCGGGCTTCTTTGCCACCGTCTGCCAACAGCTGGAGCGCTCCGGGCTCTCCACCCCCAAGGAAGGCACCTGGCGGCGGGTGGTCATCGAGAAACCGTTCGGGCACGACCTGGCCAGCGCCCGCGAGCTGAACAGCATCGTCGAGGGCGTCTTCCCGCCGGATGCGGTCTTTAGGATCGACCATTATCTCGGCAAAGAGACCGTCCAGAACATGCTCGCCCTGCGCTTCGCCAACCAAATGTACGAGCCGATCTGGAACAGCCACTACGTCGATCACGTCCAGATCACCATGGCCGAGGACATCGGCATCGGTGGCCGGGCCGGCTACTACGACGGGATCGGCGCCGCCCGCGACGTCATCCAAAACCATCTGCTGCAGTTGCTTGCGCTCACCGCCATGGAGGAGCCGGCTTCCTTCACCGCCAACCAACTTCGTGCCGAGAAGGAGAAGGTGCTCGCGGCGGTCCGCGTCCCCGCCGACATCGGGGCAGCCACCGCCCGCGGGCAGTATGCCGCGGGCTGGCAAGGTGGCGAGCAGGTCGGCGGATACCTGGACGAGCAGGGCGTCGCCGGCAGCTCGACCACCGAGACCTATGCCGCGGTCAAACTGGAAGTCGCCACTCGCCGCTGGGCGGGGGTGCCCTTCTATCTGCGTACTGGCAAACGCCTCGGCAAGCGCGTGACCGAGATCGCGGTCGTCTTGAAGCGGGCGCCGCACCTGCCGTTCGCCGACACCGCGACCGAGGAGTTGGGCGAGAACGCCATCGTCATCCGGGTCCAGCCCGACGAGGGCGTGACGATGCGCTTCGGCGCCAAAGTGCCTGGGGCACAAATGGAAGTTCGCGACGTCACGATGGACTTCGGCTATGGTCGCGCGTTCACCGAGTCCTCGCCGGAGGCCTACGAGCGGTTGATTCTCGACGTGCTGCTCGGGGACCCGCCGCTCTTCCCCCGGCACGAGGAGGTCGAGCTGTCCTGGCAGATCCTCGACCCCATCGAGGCTCACTGGGCGCGCCAGTCGGGAGGCCTCGATCAGTACGAGGCGGGGACGTGGGGTCCCCGCGAGGCCGACGACCTGATGGGCCGGGACGGTCGCTACTGGAGGCTGCCATGATCATCGACCTGCCGAGCACGACCACCGGGGCGGTGAGCAAGAAACTCATCCAGTTGCGCGACGACGTCGGCGCGATGGCACTCGGGCGGGTGTTGACGCTCATCGTCGTGTGCACCGAGGCCGAGATCGACGCCGCCATCGACGTCGCCAATGACGCGAGCCGCCAGCACCCGTGTCGGGTGATCTGCGTCGTCACGGCCAATGCGCGCGGTTCCACCCGCCTGGATGCCCAGATCCGGGTCGGCGGCGACGCGGGCGCGAGCGAGGTCGTGGTCTTCCGCCTGTATGGGCAGTTGACCAAGCACGGCCGTGCGGTCGTCATCCCGCTGCTGTTGCCCGACTCCCCGATCGTGGCCTGGTGGCCGAGCGATGCTCCCGCCAATCCGAGCGCCGACCCGATCGGGGCGATGGCCAGCCGTCGGATCACCGACGCCGGCGCCGTCAAACGGCCGCACGCCGCGCTCGCCGCACGGGCGTCGAGCTACAGCCCGGGCGACACCGATCTGGCCTGGTCGCGGGTGACCCTGTGGCGCGGGCGCCTGGCCGCCTCCTTGGATCACGCGCCCTACGAGTCGGTCACCGCGGCGACGGTCGTCGGCGCGGGTGACTCGCCGTCGGCCCTGCTGCTCGCGGCCTGGTTGGAGAACGAGCTGAAGTGCCCGGTCACCCTGGCCAAGGCGCGTTCGGGATCGGGCATCATCAGCGTCCGGCTCGAACGCAAAAGCGGCAATATCGACCTGGTCCGGCCCGAGGGCAATACCGCGACGCTCGAGCAGCCCGGCCAGCCGCTGCGCCGGATCGCCTTGCCGCACCGCAGCGACGCCGAGTGCCTCGCCGACGAGCTGCGCCGGCTCGACGCCGACGAGGTCTATGCAGATGCGCTCGTCCGCGGTATGCCGAAGCTCTCCCGCCGCCGGTCGACGACGGCGAGCCAGGCGGTGGCCGCCGGCGAGGCGCCCAGAGCGTGAGGTTTCGCTCGCGCCCCGTGGGCCCGGGGGGCTTGACACCCGAAGGAGAGGTCAGATGCCCAGCCGGCTCATCGCCGCGCCGACCCGTTCCTCCCGCTCGCCCGGCGTGAGGTCCCGCATGAGGTGCACCTCGTCGACGGTGCGCCCATCGGAGAGGAAGAGGACGCGCGAGGCGCTGGCGGCGACGCGCGCATCGTGGGTGACGATAAGCATGGTAGTTCCCTGGGCATTGAGCGTGCGGAACAGGGCGATGACGTCGGCGGACGCCTGAGAGTTCAAGGCGCCCGTCGGTTCGTCGCCGAAGAGCACGGCGGGCTGGTGCAGCAGGGCGCGGCACAGGCTCACCCGTTGCCGTTGCCCACCGGACACCTCGGTGACGCCGCGATCCTCCAGTCCCGAGATCCCGGTGAGTTCCATCAACTCGCGCGCCCGGGCACGCAGTTCGTCCATCCGCGCGTGGCCCCGCAGTGCGGCCGCGAACAGGATGTTGTCGAGGACATTGAGCGACTCCAACAGATTGGCGTCCTGGAAGACGAAGCCCATCCGCTCACCGCGCAGGCTCGTCCGCTCGTCCTCGGAGAGAGTGGCGATGTCGACGTCTTCGAGGCGGATCTCGCCGGAGTCGACCGGGTCCATCCCGCTGAGGCAGTAGAGCAGGGTCGATTTCCCGGATCCGGACGGGCCCATGATCGCGACGAAATCGCCGGAGTTGATGGTGACTGACACATCGGTCAGGACCTGGTTGCGAGCATCCCCCTGGGCGAAGCTTTTGTTGACGCCGTGGGCGGACAGCAAGGCGGTCATCGCGGCTCTCCTACGCCTTGAGTCGGTCGGCCAAGGCCGAGTTGAAATTGGCTCTCGTGTTGATGGCGGTGACCAGCCAGGCGCTGGCCAGGACAAGGGCCGCGCCGAGGGCGGTGCTGACCGGGCTGAACACGAGCTTGAGCCCGGACACATTGACGGTGCTGAAGATGACGTCGGCGACGGCGTTTCCGACCGGACCGGCCGCCAGGATGGCGACGAGGACGCCGATCGCGACCATCGAGAGGATCCGGAGCAGGAATTGACTGCGCAGATCCGTGGACGTGAAGCCCATCGCCCCCATGACCGCCGTGCTCTTGCGTTCCTGGGTGAGCATGAGCCGGATCGACATCCCGGCGATGAGGGCGGCAATCGCCACGGCAACCACCGAAAAGACCCACGCCAGGACGCTCATCACCCTGATGAGATCGGCCATCATCTGCCGCAGATACTCGCCCGTGTCGATGACGTTCACGCCGGGCACCGCCGTGGTGACGGCGCGGGCGACATCGGGCGCCGAGGAGGCCTCCCGCAGGCCGATGGCGATCGTGACGCCGGGATGGGGGTCGTCTCGCGTCGGGCCGTCCACTGCCTTGGCCGTCTTGCCGCCGTTGGTGATGTCCTGGTAGAGGCCGGTGATCGTTAACTTCCTGGCGCCTGCGGCGGCAGCGACCTCGAGCGTCTCGCCCAAGCCGACGCCCAGTCAGTCGGCGTTGAGTTCGGACAGGCCGATCTCGCTTGCGGTGTGCGGGGCGTGTCCGGAGCCATAGCGCAGGGGGAAGGCCCGCGGGTCGCCGTAGTCGATCCGCAGCGGGTGAGTCTCGCCCTTCGGCGTCGTGACCGACTCCGTCTCCAGGGTGTAGGTCGCCAGCTGCCGCACCTCGCGGTTCCCGGCGAGCGCGTCCTGAATCCGGCGGGCTACGGCGGTGGCGTCGTCGCGGTTGAGCAGGTCGATCCGCAGGTCGTAGTCGCCCATGCCCATATAGGTCACGAACTTCTCCGAGCCCACCGTGGCGCCGACTCGGAAGGGCACGAGCAGGACGAGAGTGACCAGGAAGGCCACGACGAGAATCGTCAGGTGGCGCGACGGATCGCGCCGAATAGCGGCGAGCGCATATCGACGATTGACCGCCCGGCCCGTGGCCGGCGCGATCGCCGGGCGCGGGCGTTGCTTGGTCCTGCTGAGACCCGAGACCCCGTGGAGGGCGTTGAGCGGGGAGATCTTGCGCAACTTCTTAAGGACGCGACGGACATACCCCTCCGCGACCAGATAGACGATCGCCGCGCCGAGCAGGCCGGCAAGCAACCCGAGCCACGGGTGGTTGACCGCGCCCATCTGGCGCTTGACATTGGCGAGGATGGCGCCGCGCGCTGCCACGGCGAGGAGGAACCCCACGACGCAGCCGCCGCCCAGCAGCCACCGGTACTTGCCGAGGTAGATCGCCCGGATCCGTTTGTCCCGCACGCCGATCGCCTTCATGACGCCGATCTCGCGCAGGTCCTCTTCGATGGTCGTCAGCAGGGTATAGCGGATGCATAGGAAGGAGATCAGCAAGATGATGAACGACATCAGGGAGATCAACAGCACGGTCACCATGTCGTTGAGGCTGTTCACCAGCCGGAAGAGCCCCCAGGTCAGCGACGGACCGTCGGCCTCGAGACCGGCCTTCGCGTAGGCCGCTTCGAACGCCTTGGCGTCGCCAGGCGAACGCAGCCGGAAGTCGATGAGGTATTCGGGTGAGGTACCGGGAGTCTCGCGCAACTGCGCATAATCCGCGTCGCTGATTAGCAGGCGCTTGGAGGAGGACATGGTGGAGTTCATTTGCGCGTCCCGGAAGACGCCGGCGATCGTGAAGATCCGTTCACCGTCCGGCGTGCGGACGCTGACCTGCTGGCCCTGCTTGAGATCGTATGTGCTTTGGTAGAAGAGCGGGACGTAGATCTCGCCCGGCTTCGGATGGATCAGCGTGCCGTCGGTCGACAACAACAGGTCCATGCGCTTCGACTGGGTCGCAAAAACGTTCTGCTGGATCTCGGCACCCAGCGACGTGCCATCGAAGGCCAGGGCGCCATTGTCGACATTGAGGATCTCGATCAGCTCGTAGTCGGTGACCTCGGGGCGAGCGTCGACGAATCGCTGCATGCGCTCGGCGTTGACCGGCCCCGAGTGCATCTGCATGTAGTGCGGGAGTTTCGCCTGCTCCATGAAGCGGTCGACGCTGCCGAACACACCCAGGGTCAGAATGAGTGCCGACGACAAGAGCGCGGAGGCAAGCAGGAGGAAGCCCGCCAGGAACACCGACACGAGCCGGTTGGCTCCCAGGCTGGCTCGCACCATCGTGCGGATCATGGCCGTGCCTCCTTCTCGGCCTGGGACAGCAACTCAAGGAGGAAGTCGAAGGACGCGGGCGCCGCGCCGAGAAGCAGCTCGGCGTGATGCACGAAGGCGTGGCGTCTGCGCTCCAGTGCTGCGTCGGCGACGATCGCCAATTCGTCGAAGGCGGCGTCCGAATAGCGCAGGAGCATCTCTAACGCCTCTTCTGGGTAGTCGGTCCGAAAGTCGCCATCGGCGATTCCGTCAAGGACGACTTGGGTGAGGATCGGCAGGACGGCGTGCATGGTCTTCTCGAGTGCCTCGTGGTGGAAGCGGATGTTCTGCGGCCGGTGCAGTTCGGCGAGCATGTCCTGCTGACTTGCCGACCGGGCCTGGCCGGTGGCCACGACGGCCATCAGCCGCTGCGGTGAGGACAGCCCGGGAGATTCCAGCACCCCGAGGCACCGGTCACGGATGCCCTCGACCTCGCGGTCGAGGATGGCCGCCATGAGCGCCTCTTTGCTCGCAAAGTGGTGGTAGAAGGTCCCCTTCGCCAAGCCCGTCGCATCGAGGATTTGCTGCACGGAGGTCTGGTCGAACCCGCGCGTGACGAACAACCGCTCCGCGGCATCTAGGATGTCGCGTTTGCGCACCTCGGGTTGTCGTGGCCGGGGCATCTGCTCCTCCGTGATGACCGGCGCTCTAGACCGACGGTCGGTCTAGAACACTCTATCCACGAGGACGTGGGCCTCGGATCGCAGGACCACATAGTGAGCCAAGGTCTCGGCCACAAGGTGAGGGATCGGGAACGGTTGTGGTGTGCAGCCGAGGGCTCGCCGCCCTTGTGCCGCCTCCCCCACGACCTCGGCGAGCTGACGGGATCGGTTGTCTTTTAGCTTTAGCGGATCAGGCCGCGATCGCGGAGTGATTCCAAAGCCTCGTCGAGGATCTGGGCGCCGTCGGCGTCGGAGCGGCGCTCCTTGACATAGGCGAGGTGGGTCTTGTAGGGCTCGACCCGCGGGGCGTCCGGCGGGTTGTCGGCGTCGGTGCCGGCGGGCAGGCCGCAGCGGGGGCAATCCCACAACTCCGGAACCACCAGCCCGGGCTCTTGGGCGAAACTCGGCCGGGTCACGTGCCCGTTGGCACAGAAATAGGAGATATACAGCCGCGGCGCGACCTCGCCGCGCTCGGCTTCTCCCATGGGACCGGCGCCGACCCGGCTCCCACGAATTGCATTGCCACCGACCATTGTTCGCTCGACGATCCTCTCAGTGGGGGACGTCCGGGGCGGCATTGCCCACGGGCGTAGGAGGGAGCTATTGAACGTTGAAGCGGTCGATGAGGCCGATCCCGACGATCGCGGTCACCCAGATGAGCGCGATCATGATCGTGATGCGGGTCAGATTCCGCTCGGCGACCGAGGACGAACTCATCGACGTGGACAGCCCGCCGCCGAACATGTCGGACAGCCCGCCGCCCTTGCCCTTGTGCAGCAGGATCAACAGGGTCAAGAAGAGCCCAGAGATCACCAGCAGCACCTGCAGGCCGATGCGCACCGAGTTCACGATGCCCCTTTCCTCAACATTCGAGTGCCACCGGGCGGGCCGGCAGCTTTGACAGTCTAACCCCACGGTGAGCAGGTCGCGATGGCCAAACGTTCCGCCGGCCCGGCGGGTTCCGTCGGCGAACCGCGCACCCTGCGTCAGGGAGGCAGCCGCGATTCGAGATAGGTGACCACGGCCAAGACCCGCCGGTGGGTGCTGCCGTCGTCATCGAGCGCGAGCTTGGCAAACACCGACCGTACGTGCGACTCAACCGTGCGGCCGGACAGGACCAGCTTCTCGGCGATAACGGCATTCGAGTGCCCCTCGGCCACCAGCCGGAGCACATCGAGTTCCCGAGGCGACAACTCCTCGCGGGCCGATCCGCCCCGAGCACGCACGAGCGCACGGACGACCTCCGGAGTGCGGCAGCCGCCCGCGCCCCGTCGGACTCCATCAGCGGCGGCATTCGGACCGGCCGCGTGGACCTCGATCGGGATCGGCGAGGCCGCCCTGATGGCCTCGAGTGCCGCGGCGAGTCCGCCGTCGAGTTGGCTGGGGCGGATGCCATGCGCGATCCGGCGCAGTTCGTTGATTGTCTCGCGCAGTTCGGCAACCGCCGCGTCGACCTCGGCCGCGTGGCCGGGCGGCAGCCGCGCCTGCAACAGCCGCAACCGCACGCCCGTCGCGAGGACACGCTGCTGCACCCCGTCGTGCAGGTCGCGCTCCAGCCGGCGGCGTTCGGCCGACGTCGCCTCGGCTAGGGATCGGCCTGACCCTCCTCGGCACGCGGGTAGCGACCCGCCGGGCAGCCAGGCGCAGCGCTGTGGCCGTGGCCTGACCCCTGCGAAGGGCACGGCATCCAGGCGCCCCCTTGGGGGTTAGCAATGGGCCGAACACCGTGATCGGTGTTCGGCCCATTGCCGGGTCGGGCTAGCTCAGCCGGGAGCGAAGTGCTGCTTGAACCGGCAGATCGCGGCGAATTCGACCGGGTCGAGTGACGCGCCGCCGATCAAGGCCCCGTCGACGTCGCCGCCGGCCATGATCTGGGCGATGTTGCTCGACTTGACCGAGCCGCCATACAGGATGCGGATGCCGTCGGCGGTGTCGCCGCCATACATGTCGGCCAGCTGGGTGCGGATCGCGCCGCACACCTCCTGGGCGTCCTCCGGCGTGGCGACCTCGCCGGTGCCGATCGCCCAGATCGGCTCATAGGCGACGACGATCGAACGGACCTGCTCCGGGGTGATCTGCGCGAGGCCCGCGCGGACCTGCTCGAGCACGTGCGCGACATGCCGGCCCTCCTTGCGGATCTCCAGACCCTCACCGCAGCAGAAAATCGGCGTCAGGCCATAGCGGTATGCCGCCACGACCTTGTCGGCGACGACCGCGTCGGTCTCGTTGTGATACTCGCGGCGCTCGCTGTGCCCGACGATCACATAGGTGCAGCCGAGCTTCGCGAGGAACTTGCCGCTGACCTCACCGGTGTAGGCGCCACTGTCGTGAACGGAGATGTCCTGGGCGCCATATTTCACCTCCAGCTTGTCACCATCGACCAGCGTCTGGACGGTGCGCAGGTCGGTGAACGGCGGGCACACCGCGACCTCGACGTCGGCGAAGTCGTGCTTGGCGTCGCGCAACGTCCAGTCGAGCTTTTGCACCAGATGAGTCGCCTCGAGGTGGTCGAGGTTCATCTTCCAGTTGCCCGCCATCAGGGGTGTGCGGCTCATTGAGAACCCTCCAGAATCGTGATGCCGGGGAGAGCCTTGCCCTCGAGGTATTCGAGGCTGGCGCCGCCGCCGGTGGAGATGTGACCGAACTGGTCGTCGGCAAAGCCCATCTGCCGGACCGCGGCCGCGGAGTCGCCGCCGCCGACGACGGTCAGGGCACCCTTGGCGGTGATGTCGACCAGGGCGTCGGCCAGGGCCTTGGTGCCGGCCGCAAAGGGGGCCATCTCGAAGGCGCCCATCGGGCCGTTCCAAAAGACCGTCTTGGCGTCGGCCAGCTTGTCGGCATACAGCTGCGCGGAGCGCGGACCGATGTCGAGACCCATCATGTCGGCGGGAATCTTGTCGGCGTCCACCACGGCGGTCTCGGTGTCGGCGGCGAAGTCCTTGCCGCAGACGACATCGACCGGCAGGACGATCTCGACGCCGCTGTCGGCGGCGCGCTGCAGATAGCCCGTGCACGCCCCCAGCGACTCGGCGTCGAAGAGGCTCTTGCCGATCTCGTGGCCCTGCGCGGCGAGGAAGGTGAACAGCATGCCGCCGCCGATCAGCAACCGGTCGGCCTTGCCGAGCAGGTTGTCGATGACCGCCAGCTTGTCGGCGACCTTCGCGCCACCGAGCACGACGACATAGGGCCGCTCGGGGTCCTCGGTCAGGCGCTTCAGGACATCGACCTCGGTCTTGACCAGACCGCCCATCGCCGACGGCAACCGGGTCGCGACGTCATAGACCGACGCCTGCTTGCGGTGGACGACGCCGAAGCCATCGGAGACGTAGGCGTCGGCAAGGCCGGCGAGGGCGTCGGCGAACTCGGCCCGCCCCTCGTCGGTCTTGGCGGTCTCGCCGGCGTTGAACCGGAGGTTCTCGAGGAGGACGACGTCGCCGTCGGCCATCGCGTCGACGGCGGCCCGCGCGGACTCGCCGACGGTGTCGGTCGCGAACGTCACCTCGTGACCCAGCAGCTCACCGAGCCGGGCGGCGACCGGGGCCAAGGAGTACTTGGCCTCCGGGGCGCCCTTGGGCCGCCCGAGGTGGGCACACACGATGACGCGTGCGCCCGCCTCGGTCAGGGCCGTGATCGTCGGGAGCGAGGCCCGGATCCGGCCGTCGTCGGTGATCGTCGTGCCGTCCAGCGGCACATTGAGATCGGAGCGGACGAGCACGCGCTTGCCGCGCAGGTCGCCCAGCGAAGCGAGATCACCCATGACGGATCAGAGGCTCTTGCCCACGAGCACGACGAGGTCGACGAGCCGGTTGGAGTAGCCCCACTCGTTGTCGTACCAGCCGACGACCTTGACCTGGTTGCCGATGACCTTGGTCAGCGGGGCGTCGAAGATGCAGGACGCCGGGTCGGTGACGATGTCCATCGAGACGATCGGGTCCTCGGAGTAGCGCAGGTAGCCCTTGAGCGGGCCCTCGGCGGCAGCCTTGACGGCGGCGTTGACCTCGTCGACGGTGGTCTCGCGCGAGGCCTCGAAGGTCAGGTCGGTGGCCGAGCCCGTGGGCGTGGGCACGCGCAGCGCGTAGCCATCGAGCTTGCCCTTCAGCTCGGGCAGCACCAAGGCGACCGCCTTGGCGGCACCGGTCGTGGTCGGCACGATGTTGAGGGCGGCGGCGCGGGCGCGGCGCAGGTCCTTGTGCGGGGCGTCGAGCAGGTTCTGGTCGCCGGTGTAGGCGTGGATGGTGGTCATCAGGCCCTTGACGATGCCGAGCTCGTCGTTGAGGGCCTTGGCCATCGGGGCCAGGCAGTTGGTGGTGCAGGACGCGTTGGAGATGATGTTGTGCTTCTCCGGGTCGTAGTCGCCGTCGTTGACGCCCATGACGAAGGTCGCGTCCTCGTTCTTGGCCGGAGCGGAGATGATGACCTTCTTGGCCCCGCCGTCGATGTGGGCCTTGGCCTTGGTGGCGTCGGTGAAGAAGCCGGTGGATTCGATGACGACGTCGGCGCCCACGGCCTTCCAGTCCAGGTTGGCGGGGTCGCGGTCCTCGAAGACCTTGAAGGACTTGCCGTTGACCGTGATCGACTCCTCGTCGAAGGTGACGTCGCCGTCGAGGCGGCCGAGCACCGAGTCGTACTTCAGGAGGGTTGCGAGCGTCTTGTTGTCCGTCAAATCGTTGACGGCCACGATCTCGATGTCGGCTCCCGACGCCTGCACGGCGCGGAAGAAGTTGCGCCCAATGCGGCCGAAGCCGTTGATGCCAACGCGAACAGTCATGCTCACATACCTTCCGGTTCGAGGTGGGGGAAGCCGCATCGGTGCGACTTCGAATCCAGAAGCCAGCCTATTGGTAGCAAGGGGTGCCGTGCACCCCGCCCAAGGTTCGGACAGAATGAGCCGTTTGCGCTCAACTGTCGAGCATGTCGGCGGTGATCGACGCCTCGGTGTCGGGTATGCCGAGTTCACCCGCTCGTTTGTCGGCCATCGCCAGCAGCCGCCGGATCCGCCCGGCGACGGCGTCCTTGGTCATCGGTGGTTCGGCGAGTTGACCAAGCTCTTCGAGCGAGGCCTGCTTGTGAGCCAGCCGCAACTCGCCGGCGAAGCGCAGGTGATCGGGGACCTCCGGTCCGAGGATCTCCATCGCCCGCTGGACGCGGGCCCCGGCGGCGACAGCGGCGCGCGCCGAGCGGCGCAGGTTGGCGTCGTCGAAGTTGGCCAGGCGATTGGCGGTGGCCCGCACCTCGCGGCGCAGCCGCCGCTCCTCCCAGACGAGGACTGCCTCGTGTGCGCCCATCCGGGTGAGCATCGCGCCGATCGCGTCGCCGTCCCGGATGACCACCCGGTCCACTCCGCGCACCTCCCGCGCCTTGGCGGCGATCTCGATCCGCCGGGCGGCGCCGACGAGTGCGAGCCCCGCTTCCGGGCCGGGACAGGTGACCTCGAGCGCAGACGAGCGGCCCGGTTCGGTCAGGGAGCCGTGCGCGAGGAAGGCGCCGCGCCAGGCGGCGACCGCGTCGCACATCGCGCCGCCGACGACCTTGGCCGGCAGCCCACGCACCGGCCGTCCCCGCACGTCGATCAGTCCGGTCTGACGGGCGAGGACGTCGCCGGCCTCGACGACGCGCACGACATATCGGCTGCCCTTGCGCAGCCCGCCGGCCGCGACAACGATGACCTCACTCGAGTGGCCATAGAGGGTGGCGATCTCGCGGCGCAGCCGCCGGGCGGTGTTGGCGGTGTCGAGCTCGGCTTCGACGACGATGCGACCCCCGACGATGTGCAGTCCCCCGGCGAAGCGCAGCATGGCGGCAACCTCGGCCTTGCGGCAACAGGTCTTGGTGACCTCGAGTCTGCTGAGTTCGTCCTTGACGGACGCTGTCATCGCCATCGGGACATCCTCGCATTTCCCCGGAGGCCAGGTGGCTACCGGGAGGAGCCACGATCACCCCGCCTCGGCTGGGGGACTCACGGGGTCAGCAGCAGGTCGCGATAGGCCGCGGCGAGTCGCAGCAGATCGTGGTGGCCCGGGTCGCGTCCGGCCACGGTGGCCACGATGAGTTCGGCGCCGATGCGATGCACGGCCTGCGCCAGGCCCGGATCCTCCCGGACGACCGACGGGTCGGCGAGCACGGCATCCAGGCGAAGTCCCGGGGCGTGCTGGGCGAGCGAATCGATGTGCCCGGATGCGGAGAAGCCGATGGTCTCGTCGGTGTGCATTTCGAGGTTGAGCGTCAACACCCGGCGGGCCCGGGTGCGCTGGAGGGCGGCAAGGAGCTGTGGGACGAGCAGGTGCGGCAGCACGGAGGTGAACCACGAGCCCGGCCCGAGGATGACGCAGTCGGCGTCGGCGATCGCCTGGAGGGTCTCCTCCCGGCAGGGGGGTGACGCCGGTTCCAGCGCGATCGACTTGACCAGACCGCCGGTGCTCGCGACATTGTGCTGCCCGGTGACGGTCATCACGGCATCCGGCCGGCTCGGGTCGAGCGCGACCTGGGCGCGGATCTCCAACGGCACGGCCGCCATCGGCAGGACGCGTCCGCGCGCGTTGAGCAGCCGACCGACGAGGTCGAGGCCGGCTACCGGGTCGGGGTCGAGATCCCACAGCGCCAGGATCAGCAGATTCCCCAGAGCGTGCCCGCCGAGCGGTCCCTCCCCAGAGAAGCGGTGTTGCAGCACATCGCTCCACTTTTGGCCCCAGGCGGTGTTATCGCACAAGGCGGCCAGCGCCATCCGTAGGTCACCCGGCGGGAGCACGCCGAACTCCTGGCGCAGCCGCCCGCTCGACCCGCCGTCGTCGGCGACGGTGACCACCGCGGTGATCCGGTCGCACACCAGCCGCAAGGCGGCCAGTGAGGCGGCCAGGCCGTGACCACCGCCGAGGGCGACAACCCGGTGGGAGCTCATTCGCGGCCCAGGTCGCGGTGGAGGGCGAAGGTCGCAATCTCGGGCCCGCCCAGCTCGTGAACCAGTCGCTCGGCGACCGCCACGGAGCGATGCTTGCCGCCCGTGCAGCCGACGGCGAGCGTGACATAGCGTCGGCCTTCGCGCAGATAGCCGGCAGTGACGGTGGCCATCAGCTCGCGCACCTGCGCGACGAAGTCGCCGGCACCTTCCTGGGCGAGCACATAGTCGGCGACGGCCTGGTCCTGCCCGGTGAGCAGGCGCAGCTCGGGCACCCAGAAAGGGTTGGGCAGGAAGCGCATGTCGAAGACGAAATCGGCATCGAGCGGAACGCCATACTTGAACCCGAAGGACAGCACGGCCAGCCGAAGCGGCAGCTCGTCGCTGACGCTGAACAGCGGCGTGACCTTGCGGGTCAGTTGATGGACGTTCAGGCCCGAGGTGTCGATGACGACGCTCGCCGTGGACCGCAGCTCCTGCAGCAACGCCCGCTCGGTCTGGATCCCGTCGAGCAGCCGCCCGTCGCCCTGGAGCGGATGCGGCCGGCGCACGCTCTCGAACCGGCGCACCAAGGCCTCGTCGGTGGCGTCGAGGAAGATGATGTTCGGGGTCCACCCACGCCGGCGCATGTCGGTGACCGCCTCGTGGAGCGAGGCAAAGAACTCCCCCGCCCGCACGTCCACCACCGCGGCCACCCTGCTCGGGCGCCCGTCCCGGACCGCCGAGACGTCATGGGCGAGTTCGACGAGATCGAGGATCAGCCGCGGGGGCAGGTTGTCCACGACATACCAGCCCATGTCCTCCATGACGTTGGCGACCGTCGAGCGCCCGGCACCGCTCATCCCCGTGACGATGACGAAGTCGGTGCTCAACCGGCGCAGTCGGGTCGGGGCCGGGGCGATGGGCTCCTG
Organism: Nostocoides sp.; assembly: GCF_037045025.1. Classification (GTDB taxonomy): domain Bacteria; phylum Actinomycetota; class Actinomycetes; order Actinomycetales; family Dermatophilaceae; genus Nostocoides_A. The sequence goes on from NZ_JBAOHM010000007.1 coordinate 634,845, forward strand.
CGTCACGGCCCTATTCAACACCGGCTCGCGCGCCGGTCAGTCCAGGACTTCGCCGGTGGTGACATTGACGGCCGGCTCGGACGGCTGCGCTCCGAGCCGGGCGACGATCGTCGCGGCGAGAGCCGGGCCGATGCCAGGAACCTCGGCGATCTGCTCGGCGCTGGCGGCGCGAATCCTCTTGACCGACCCAAAGTGTTTGCGCAGGGCCTGCTGCCGGGCCGTGCCGAGACCGGGTATGCCGTCGAGCCCGCTGACCGTCATCGCCTTGCTGCGCCGCTCCCGGTGGAAGGTGATCGCGAACCGGTGCGCCTCATCCCGGACCCGCTGCAGCAGATACAGGCCCTGGCTTCCCCGCGGCAGGATGACCGGGAAGTCGTCACCGGGAACCCACACCTCCTCCAGCCGCTTGGCCAGACCGACGCAGGCCACGTCGACGACACCCAGCTCCTGCAGCACCTGCGCGGCCGCGTTGACCTGCGGCAGGCCGCCGTCGACGACGACGAGATTGGGCGGGTAGGCGAACTTCTTGGCCTTACCGTCCTCGTCCAGTTCGTGCCGCTCGCTGAGGTAGCGGCGAAAGCGTCGGGTCAGCACCTCGCGCATCGCGGCGGTGTCGTCGACTTGCCCGTCGCCGTCGCGGCCGATGATGAACCGGCGATACTCCGACTTGCGGGCCAGCCCGTCCTCGAAGACGACCATCGAGGCGACGACATTGGTGCCCTGGACGTGGCTGACGTCGAAGCACTCGATCCGCAGCGGGGACTGGTCGAGCGCGAGGTGGGTGGTCAACTCCTCCAGGGCCTGCGCCCGGGCCGACAGGTCCCCCGCCCGCGCGACCTTATGCCGGGCCAGCGACTGCTCGGCGTTGCGCCGGACGGTCTCCATCAGGGTCCGCTTGTCGCCCCGCTGTGGCACCCGCAGCTCGACCTTGTGGCCGCGGACGGAGCCGAGCAACTCACCCATGGCCGCGGGGTCGGTGGGCAGGACCGGCAACAGGATTTCGCGAGGTATGCCGTCGCCGGACTCCCCGGCATACACCTGGAGCAGGAGGTGCTCGATCAGGCTCGGGACGCCCTCGGCGTCCTTGTCGGCAACCCAGCCGCGCTGGCCGCGCACCCGGCCCCCGCGGACGTGGAAGACCTGGATGGCCATCTCGAGTTCGTCGTCGGCGATCGCGAAGACGTCGGCGTCGGTGCCGTCGCCGAGGACGACCGCATTGCGTTCGAGGGCCTTGGTCATCGCCTCGATGTCGTCGCGCAGCCGGGCAGCCCGCTCGAAGTCGAGGTCGGCGGCGGCGGCCTTCATCTGCGCGGTGAGCGACTTGACGAAACGGCTGGTGTTGCCGGCCATGAAGTCGCAGAAGTCCTCGGCGATTGACCGGTGCTCGTCCTCGCCGATCCGGCCGACGCAAGGCGCCGAGCACTTGTCGATATAGCCGAGCAGGCACGGCCGCCCCACCTGGCCGGCGCGCTTGAACACCCCGGTGCTGCACGTGCGGATCGGGAAGACGCGCAGCAATAGATCGAGGGTCTCCCGGATCGCCCACGCATGGGAATAGGGCCCGAAGTAGCGGGTCTTGGGCTTCTTGGCACCGCGCATGACCTGGGCTCGCGGGAACGGATCGCCCATCGTCACCGCGAGGAAGGGATAGGACTTGTCGTCGCGGTACTTGACGTTGAAGCGGGGGTCGAACTCCTTGATCCACGAGTATTCGAGCTGCAGGGCCTCGACCTCGTTGTGCACGACCGTCCACTCGACCGAGGCCCCGGTCCGCACCATCCGGGCCGTGCGTGGGTGCAGGGCGGCGATGTCCTGGAAGTAGCTGGACAGCCGCGAGCGCAGCGACTTGGCCTTGCCGACATAGATGACCCGGCCGTGCTGATCGCGGAAGCGATAGACGCCCGGGTCGGTCGGGATCGACCCCGGCGCGGGACGATAGCTCGACGGGTCAGCCACGGCAAATCACTGTATGCCGCCGCGGCGACACCCGCGGATGCCGCTCGCGCCGAGCCACGCGCGGGGCGCGCCCCCCGGTCAGGAGACCGACAACGAGTCGCCGTCGGCAGTGACCGTCTTGGCGGGCAACGAGGCGGTGGCTGGACCGGAGACCACCGAGCCATCGGTCACGGAGAATTTGCTGTTGTGGCAGGCGCAGTCGATGGTCTCGGTCACGCCACTGACCACGCACCCCTCATGGGTGCAGACCGCGCTGAACGCCTTGAACTCCCCCTCGGTCGGCTGGGTCACGACGACCTTGGCGTCGGTCAGGATCGCCCCGCCACCGACGGGGACGTCGGCGGCGGCCACCGTGGCCGCGCCCCCGGCAGCCGCGGCCGAGGAGCCGGACGGGCTCGACGTTCCCGAGTCCTCGCTCCCGCAGCCACTCAGGGCCAGTCCGGCGGCACCCACACCACCGGCGGTCAACAGAGTGCGCCGGGACTTTCCGGCAGGACGGCTGCTGGGCATTGGGTGGCTCCTTCGCTCGCTGTGCTGGCCCGCACACGCTAACCGAGCTCCCTGTGTCGAGCAGGTGTCGGCCCCGTGTCAGACCGGGAAAATAGCCTCCGCACGCATAACGAGAGGGACACGCCACCGCCGGGGGTATGTCGCAACCGGAGCATTTGCGGTTAATGTGCCCCTGCTCCCATGCATAGGCGGAGCGGGCGGGCGGGAGCTCGTCAGATTCTTTAACAGGAGGCAATCCGTTGACCAAGCGCTCCGTCGTTTCTGTCGGCGCCACCCTGCTCGCCACCTCCCTGATCATGGCGGGCTGTGGCTCGCGGGGCGGGAACGAGTCGTCCACCAGCGCCGGTGGCGGCGACAATGGTGGCAGCACCAAGGTGGCCAAGATCGGTGTCATCGCCCCCCTCTCGGGCGACCTCGCGGCCCTCGGGCTCGGCATCCAAAACTCCGTCGACCTGGCAATCAAGCAGGCCAACGAGTCCAATGCGATCCCGGGCTGGAAGCTCGAGATCGCCCCCGAAGACGACCAGGCCAGCGCGGATGTCGGCAAGAACGCCGCCACCAAGCTCGCCGGCGACAAGGACGTCATCGGCGTCGTCGGCACGCTGAACTCCTCGGTGGCCTTGCAGGTCCAGCCGGTCCTGGCGGCCGCCAATATCGTCCAGGTCTCGCCGGCCAACACCGGTGTGTCGTTGACCAAGGGTGACGACGCAGCCAACCCGAAGCGGCCGTTCCCCACCTACTTCCGCACCTGCACCACCGACGCCGTGCAGGGCCCGTTCGCCGCGCGCTACCTCTTCGAGAAGGCCGGCCTCAAGCAGGTTGCCACCATCCACGACAAGAAGGCCTACGGCCAGGGGCTCGTCGAGGCATTCACCGCGGAGTTCGAGAAGCTCGGCGGCACCGTGGTCGCGGCCGAGACGATCAACCCCGACGACGACAAGTACGACCCCGTCATCTCCGCGATCAAGCCGAAAGCCCCTCAGGCCGTCTACTACGGCGGTGAATACCCGCAGGCTGGCCCGCTCAGCCAGCAAATGAAGGCCCAGGGCCTCAACGTCCCGCTCATGGGTGGCGACGGCATCTTCGACCCCAAGTTCATCGAGCTTGCCGGCTCGGGCTCCGACGGTGACCTGGCCACCTCGGTCGGCGCGCCCACGGACACCACCGCGGCGGGCAAGGCCTTCCTGGAACAGTACAAGACGGCCGGCTACAAGGACCCGTCCGCGGCCTATGGCGGCTACTCGTATGACGCCGCGAACGCGATCATCAACGCCCTCAAGGTCAGCCTCAAGGACGCCGACAGTGTCGAGGCCGCCAAGCAGAACACGATCACCGAACTCGGCAAGATCGACTTCGAGGGCGTGACCGGGAAGGTCTCCTTCGACGAGTTCGGCGACACCACGTCCAAAGTGTTGACGGTCTACAAGGTGACCGGCGGCGAATGGAAGGCGGAGAGCACGGACTCCTTCGACTGACCGGGGACCGGCCGGTCGGCATACGACATCAATGACGCGTCGACGGGGGACAGCGTTGCCTGCCCCCCGCCGACGCGCCGTGTCATTTACCGTTCTCCCAGCGTGACCGGGGTCACGCGCCTGTCCCATCTCGTCCAAGGAGTGCACCGGCGGTGTCCCTTTTCCTCCAACAGTTGGTCAACGGACTGACGCTGGGCTCGCTCTACGCGCTGATCGCCGTTGGCTACACCGTCGTTTATGGCATCGTGCAGCTGATCAACTTCGCGCACGGCGAGGTATTCATGATCGGCGCCTTCGGGGCGCTGGCAACCTATTTGCTGTTCTTCAAGGGCCAGACCGCGCTCTGGATTTTGCCGATCATGATCGTCGGCGCGATGCTCGCCTCGGTGGGGACCGCAGTGCTCATGGAGCGGGCGGCCTATCGGCCGTTGCGCAATGCGCCCCGGCTCGCGCCGCTCATCACGGCGATCGGGATCTCGGTCTTCCTGCAGGAGTTCGTCCGGCTCTTCTTCGACAAGGTCCCCGGAGCCGACTTTCCCTCGGCCAAGGCGAAAATCCCCTTCCCGCAGATCGACGTCGTAACCGGCCCCGCGTTCACTCCCGGTGGCGTCAGCATCCAGCGGGCGGCGATCTTCACGATCGGCTCGCTGCTGCTGGCGGCCGCCTTGTTGTGGTACTTCATCAACAAGACCAAGGTGGGGCGCGGCATGCAGGCGGTCTCACAGGATGCCGACACCGCCCGGTTGATGGGGATCAACGTGGACCGGATCATTGTGGTCGCCTTCGCCCTCGGAGCGGCGCTGGCCGCCATCGCCGGTGTCGCGCAGGGGCTGCTCGTCACCAATGTCCACTTCAAGATCGGCTTCCTCGCCGGGCTTAAGGCCTTCACCGCCGCGGTCCTCGGCGGCATCGGCAATATCTGGGGTGCCGTCGTCGGCGGGCTCGTCCTCGGCGTCCTGGAGGCCCTCGTGACGCAATACTCGCGCTATCTGCCGGGCATCCTCGGCCAGTTCGGCGGGTCGACGTGGAAGGACGTGTGGGCGTTCGGCCTGCTCATCCTCATCCTCGTCTTCCGGCCACAAGGGCTGCTCGGTGCCAAGGTGGTGGACCGGGCATGAGCTCGCGCCGAGAGATCCCCGCCGGCTCCCGGGAAGCGCACGCCGGCAAGGGCTGGCCGCTCGCGCTGGTCGGTTCGGTGCTGCTCATCGCCAGCGGGCTGCTGTCGTGGAGCTACGACCCCAGCATCCTGGAGGACGTCTCGGTCACCATGTGGCCGGCGAGCGTGCAGTTGTTCGCGATGTTCATCGGCCTGGCCGGGCTCGTCCTTGCCCTCGCTCACCGCGGCCCGCTCGCCAGGCTCGGCGCCTGGTTCGACACGGCCGCGGGACTGCGCGCTCTGGGGTTGGGCGCGATCGGATTCGTCGTGCTTTCGCTCGTCGCCATCGCCTGGCAGGCCGGCGGCCTGGTCAACATCGACCCGGGCGGCTGGTTAGCGCTGCTGGCCGCGCTGCTCATCGCCGTGGGCGGGCTGCTGCTGCCGACGCCCCGGCTCCGGTCCTTGGCCAAGGCATTGACCCGCCCGATCCTGGAGATCCTCACGATCGTCGTGCTGATGGCGCTCGTGCTTTTCGGCAGCGCCTACGTCCTCGGCCGGAACGACCCGTGGGTGTTCATCCTCTTCCTCGTCATGGTCGCGGTCATCACGGCCGCCTTGGCCAAGGCGCGCTTCTTCACCTGGCTGAGCCACGTCGCCCAGCGGCACCGCCCGGTGCTCACGCTGGCCGCGTTCGTCGTCGCCTTCCTGTTCCCGTTCACCCAGGACGGCTCCGACGCCAACATGTCGATCGCCACGCAGGTGCTCATCTTTGCCGCCACCGCGATCGGCCTGAACATCGTCGTCGGGCTCGCCGGCCTGCTCGACCTCGGCTATATCGCCTTCCTCGGCTCGGGCGCGTATGTCGCCGCCATGATGTCCCATGCCGCCTCGGCGACGATCGGATTCAAGCCGCCCTTCATCGTCGTGATGCTCATCGGCGCCTGCGTCGCCGCCACCTTCGGTCTGATCATCGGCAGCCCGACCCTGCGCGTATCCGGTGACTACCTGGCGATCGTTACCCTCGCCTTCGGGGAGATCTTCCGGCTGTCGATGTTCAACCTCGACGGCAACAACGGGCCGGACCTGACCAACGGGCCCAACGGCATACCGGGCATTCCCGATCTCAATTTCTTCGGTTTCGACTTCGGCAAACCGCACACCGTGTTCGGCTTCCAGCTGGGCCGGTTCAGCAACTACTACTTCTTGCTGTTGTTGCTCGTCGGGTTCGTCATCCTGGTGTTCACCCGGTTGAACAACAGCCGGATCGGCCGGGGATGGGTCGCCATCCGCGAGGACGAGCGGGCGGCCGAGGCGATGGGCGTGAACACCTTCGCGCTCAAGCTGTTCGCCTTCGCCGGTGGCGCCTTCCTCGCCGGTCTAGCCGGGACGATCAAGGCCCACCAGGACACGGCCAGTTCGCCCGACCAATACATCTTCCTCGAATCGGCGTTCCTGCTTGCCGCGGTTGTTCTCGGGGGTATGGGCACGGTCGCCGGAGTCCTGATCGGCGCGACGATCTTGAAGTTGCTGCCCGAGAAATTGCGTTTCTTCAGCGAATACCGGCTGCTGCTCTTTGGCCTGCTCCTCGTGCTGATGATGCGCTTCCGGCCCGAGGGGATCATCGCCAGCAAGCGCCGGCAGCTGGAGTTCCACGAGGAAGACGAGGAACTGATGGATGAGATCCAGCAGGATCATCTGATCGACGTCGACGCGGAGTCGCGCGCATGAGCGCGGTCACCACCGGGCGCGGCCCGCACGACGCGGCAGCGGAACCGGCCGGCAAGATCGTCCTGCAGGCCAACAAGATCGTCATGCGGTTTGGCGGGCTCGTGGCCGTCGACAATGTCGACTTCGAGGTCCGCGAGGGCGAGATCGTCGGCCTGATCGGACCCAACGGCGCCGGCAAGACAACCTTCTTCAACTGCCTGACCGGCATGTATAAGCCGACGTCGGGCACGGTGACCTTCTTTGGCCAGGTGCTGCCGCCCAAGCCGCGCGCGGTCGTCAAGGCCGGGATGGCCCGCACCTTCCAGAACATCCGGCTGTTCGGCAACATGACGGCGCTGGAGAACGTCATGGTCGGCCGCTACTGCCGCACCTCGTCGGGGGCGATCACCTCGATCCTGCGGGGCCCCAAGTATCAGCGCGAGGAGCGCGAGTCCCGCGACCGGGCGCAGGAACTGCTCGACTTTGTCGGTCTCGGCAAGTCCGCGGAGTTGCTCGCCCGCAATTTGCCGTATGGCGATCAGCGTCGCCTCGAGATCGCCCGGGCGCTGGCGACCGACCCCAAGGTGCTCCTGCTCGACGAACCGACAGCCGGGATGAACCCCCTCGAAACCCAACAGACCAGCGAGCTGGTGTTCAAGATCCGCGACCAGGGCCTGGCGGTCGTCGTCATCGAGCACGACATGCGGTTCATCTTCGGACTGTGCGACCGGGTCCTGTGTCTCGTGCGCGGCGCGGCGCTCGTCTGGGGCACCCCGGCCCAGGTGCAAAGCGACCCTCGGGTGATCGAGGCCTACATCGGCGGCGCCGAGACCGACGACGAGGAGGACGCGTGAGCGCCATGCTGGAGGTCGCCGACCTCGAGGTGAGCTACGGCAAGATCAAGGCGGTCAAGGGGATCAGCTTTAGCGTCGGCGAGGGCGAGGTCGTCACGCTGATCGGCACCAACGGCGCCGGGAAGACGACCACGCTGCGGACGATCTCGGGGTTGCTGCGCCCGTCCGCGGGACGCATCGTCTATCAGGGCAAGCGCATCGACAATGTCCCGGCGCACGACATCGTCTCCCTGGGCATCGCCCAGTCCCCCGAGGGCCGGCGCATCTTCCCGCGGATGACCGTCGAGGAGAACCTCATGCTTGGGGCGTTCTCGCGCACCGACCACGCCGGGATCGCCAAGGATCTGCAGGCGGCATACGAACTGTTCCCGATTCTCGGCGAGCGGAGCAACCAGGCGGCCGGCACGTTCTCCGGCGGGGAGCAGCAGATGCTCGCGATGGGCCGGGCGATGATGAGCCGGCCCAAGCTGCTGATGCTCGACGAACCGTCGATGGGGCTGTCGCCGCTGATGATGAAGCGGATCATGTCGACCGTGCGAACCCTGCAGGAGCAGGGCACGACGATCCTGCTCGTCGAGCAGAACGCCCAGGCGGCGCTGAAGCTGGCCAACCACGGCTATGTCCTGGAGGTCGGCAAGGTCGTGCTGTCCGGCACCGGCCGGGAGCTGTTGTCCTCCGACGACGTCCGCAAGGCCTATCTCGGCGAGGAGTGAGGCGGCTCCCCGTCAACGCCCGACGTAGGCCAGCAGCGCACTCAACGCGGCGCCGGCGCCGGCGCTGATGGCATGTTCGGGGTCGGGGGTGTAGCCGGGAGTATGCACCCCGGATCGCTGCTCCTGCCCGGGGGCGAACACTCCGAAGGCCCAGAACACGCCGGGAACGCCGATCGCGTCGCTCAGCCAGCCCGCGTCCTCGGAGCCCATGCCGAGGCGGCCGTCACCGACCCGGTCGGCGCCGAACGCGGCGACGAGGGCTTCGGTGACCTTGGCCGTCTGCTCCGGCTCGTTGTAGAGCCGGGGGAAGTTGTTGATCGGCTCGAAGGTGGGTTCGGCGATGCCGGACGCCATCGCCTCGGCGGCGATGATGCGCTTGACCGCCGAGATGACGTGATCACGGACCTCCTGATCCGGGGTGCGGATGTTCAGGCTGAACTCAGCCGTTTCCGGGATGATGTTCTCCTTCGTTCCCGCGCGGAATGTGCCGACGGTCACTACGGCCGGCAGTTCCGGGTCCACCTCACGCGAGACCACCGTCTGCAGGCGCACCACCATGGACGCCGCCGCAACGATCGGGTCCTTCGACTTCTGCGGTTGCGAACCATGCGCTTGCTGGCCGGTGACCGTGACCCGCAACGAATCGCCGAGGGAAGCCATATTGCCTGGTCGGATGACGACCGTGCCGGCGTCGTCGGGCCAGGAATGCTGCGCCAGCACCACCTCGGGCCTGGGCGCCTTGTCCCAGAGCCCGTCGGCCACCATCGCCTTGGCGCCGTAGGCGCTTTCTTCGCCGGGTTGGAAGACGAATACCGTCGTCCCCGCCCACCGGTCCGGGTGTTGGGTCAAGAAGGCGGCAGCGGCGAGCGCCGACGTGATGTGCGTGTCGTGCCCACACCCATGCATCGTGCCTACAGTCGTCCCGTCCGGGAGGGTCCCCGTGGCCGTGGACGCATAATCGACCCCGGTTTCCTCGGCGATCGGCAGGCCGTCGATATCGGCCCGGAAGGCAACCGTCGGGCCGTCGCCATTGCGGATGGTGGCGACGACTCCCGTTCCACCGCACCGGAAATGTTCGATGCCGAGGCTGTCCAGGCGCCCCTCGATCCGCGCCGCGGTGCGGTGCTCCTGGGCCGACAGTTCGGGGTCAGCGTGGAACTCCTTGTACAGCGCTATGTGCTCGTCGAGGAAGTCCCGGGGCACCGCTATCCCGGTCGCCAGCTGCGCGTGTTCTTCACTCATTCTGGTTCTCCTTGGCTCGTCGTGGACGCTGCCGGCTTGGTGGTTTGGTCGCGGCCGTACCACGCGCCCAGGATCGTGATGATCACGGCGATCGGCGTGCCGTAGTTCGCCAGCGCTCCCACATAGGGGATGAGGAGGAAGTTGACCAGGCACGCCACCACGATCGCGATCATCGTGGTGCGCGGTGCCTTCATGGCGACGACGACCTGAACCAGGACGGCACCGAAGACGGCGGGCAGGATATAGCGACGGGCGACGTCGATCAGTGACTCGGGCAGGACGTCGATGAGCATGCTGCCCCCGATTCCCACGAAGAGGATGAGCGTGGTCAGGTGGACCAGGACGGCGCCGATGATCGCCGCGCACGCGATGAACTCGCCGCGGCGGGTGCCCGGCTTCTCGTCGAGGTTGCTCTGGGCGATGATGGCGGCGGGGAGCAGCTTGTTGGAGATATTGCCGATCATGAACGCCTGGTAGGTAGCCGCCCGCCCGAGGATCGGATAGTAGGAAATCGGCTCGACGATGGCGATGATGCCGAAGGTCCCCAACACGACGCTCACCGCTTTCCACACCTCCCCCGCGGTCAGGCCGAGGCCCAGGCCGAAGGCAGCGAACAGGGCAGCGAACAGCGAGACGAGGAAGCCGAGGAAGAGCGTGACCGGACCCCAGATCGAGATCGTGCGATCGAATTGGGCGAGCATCCCCGGTTGCCGGGCGTCAACGGACATCGTGCCTCCTCGCTCAGGCGCTGGTCATGAAGTGGGCGACCGTGAGGGCGACGACGATGGCGATGCCCAATCCCCATTCCCGCAGGAAGGGTTTGTTCAGGTGCGTGGCGCCGAGGAGGCATAACCCCATCGTCGCCGCCGACACGAACAGGAGGGTGAGGTGCACGCGCGACTTGAGCCCCTCGGCCAGGGTGAGAGTGAAGAATGCGCCCAGCATCGCGGCTCCGGGCACGATCAGCATGATCGTCGGATCGACCTTGCGCAGCGACTTGTCGCCCTTGGCGAGGATCGGCGTCAGGATCAGTGCGCTGAGCATCCAGGCGAGCCCGCCCAGGGTCATCGCCGAGAACCCGATCGCGAACACCTTCTGGGTGTAGGTGGGGCCACCGAGTTCGGCGTTCTGGGTGCCCGCGGCCATGCCGGCGGCGGCCACATCGAAGGCCGCCGAGCCGACCAGGCCGATCCGGGTCAGGACCGCTGGCGTCCCGAACAGAGGGAGCAAGGAAATCGCCACGAGGGCCACGGCCAGCGACGGCCCGATGGCGGCCACGGCACCGGAGCGGACCGACGCGGACACCTGATCGGGTGTCAGGTCCACCGCCGGCCCGGCCCGCCTGATGGCCCGGTAGTAGATGATCGACTGCAGCAGGATGACGCCGAAGACACCGGCCATCGCCACCCACAGCAGGGGATGGAGCGCGACCGGGCCGATGTCGGTGGAAGCGGGGTTCACGTCGTAAGGCATCTTGGCTCCTCACGCGATCTCGAGAAGAGCTTCTCCGTTGAGGCTCACGCAAACGAGGGTAGGGCACCCGTCGTGGAGGCGCCATATCAAAGGGCGCCGGCGCGGTGTGGAAACCCACAGCCGCAGACGATGACCGGTCCGCAGCCGCAGGTCCGCGACCGGGCAACACCGTCGCGGCCGCGGTCATCGACATGGGGCTGTCGGTGGCGCGACATACGATGGCGGACGTGACCCGAGCGACCGCCGCACGCGCCTCCGGAAGCCGCCACCACGACCAGTTGATCGTGCGCGGCGCGCGGGAGCACAACCTCAAGGACATCTCGGTCGAGTTGCCCCGGGACGCGCTCGTCGTCTTCACCGGCCTGTCCGGGTCGGGCAAGTCCTCCCTCGCCTTCGACACGATCTTCGCCGAGGGACAACGGCGCTATGTCGAATCGCTCTCGGCATACGCGCGGCAGTTCCTCGGGCAGATGGACAAGCCCGACGTCGACTTCATCGAGGGCCTCTCCCCCGCCGTCTCGATCGACCAGAAGTCGACCAACCGCAACCCGCGCTCGACGGTCGGCACGATCACCGAGGTCTATGACTACCTGCGACTGCTGTTCGCCCGGGCAGGTCGGCCGCACTGCCCGGTCTGTATGGAGCCGATCACCCGGCAGACGCCGCAACAAATCGTCGACCGGCTGCTGGAGCTGCCCGACGGCACCCGCTTCCAGGTGCTGGCGCCGGTGGTCCGCGCCCGCAAGGGCGAGTATGTCGACCTGTTCGCCGAGCTGCAGAGCAAGGGCTACGCACGCGCCCGCGTCGACGGGCAGGTCGTGACGCTAACCGAGCCACCCAAGCTGGAAAAGCAGGTCAAGCACACGATCGACGTCGTCGTCGACCGGTTGGTCGCCAAGGACGTCACGACCGACGCCGGGCGCTCGGCCAAGCGGCGACTGACCGACTCGGTCGAGACCGCGCTCGGGCTGGCCGGCGGGCTGGCCGTCGTCGAGTTCGTCGACCTCGCCGAGGACGACCCGGGCCGGGAGCGACGGTTCTCGGAGCGGATGGCCTGCCCCAACGACCATCCGCTGCAGATGGACGAGATCGAGCCGCGGTCGTTCTCGTTCAACAGCCCGTTCGGTGCCTGCCCGACGTGCACCGGCATCGGCACCGAGCTCGAGGTCGACCCCGAGCTGATCGTCCCCGACGAGGACCTCTCACTCGCCCAGGGGGCGATCGCCCCGTGGGGCCAGGGCTGGGGCTCGGCAGAATACTTCCAGCGGGTGTTGACCGCTCTCGCCGACGACCTCGGGTTCTCAATGGACTCGCCGTGGCGGGCGCTGCCGCAGCGCGCCAAGGAGGCGGTGCTGCACGGCAAGAACCACAAGGTGCACGTCAAATACCGCAACCGCTACGGGCGCGAGCGCTCCTACAGCACCGGCTTCGAGGGCGCGGTGCCCTTCGTCAAGCGCCGGCACGCCGAGACCGAGTCCGACTGGAGCCGGGAGCGTTATGAGGGGTTCATGCGGGAGATGCCCGTGCCCGGCCTGCCGCGGATCGCGGCTGAAGCCGGAGTCCCTGGCCGTGCTGGTCGGCGGGCGCAGCATCGCCCAAGTGTCCGCGCTGTCGATCCGGGGGGCCGCCGACTTCCTCGTCGACATCGACTTCACCGAGCGGGAGCGGCAGATTGCCGAGCGAGTGATCAAGGAGATCGGCGCGCGCCTCGGCTTCCTGCTGGACGTCGGCCTCGACTACCTCTCGCTCGACCGGGCCGCGGCGACGCTCTCCGGCGGCGAGGCGCAGCGGATCCGGTTGGCGACCCAGATCGGGTCCGGGCTAGTCGGGGTGCTCTATGTCCTCGACGAACCGTCGATCGGGCTGCACCAGCGCGACAACCACCGGCTCATCGAGACCCTCGTCCGCCTGCGTGACCTGGGCAACACCCTGATCGTCGTCGAGCACGACGAGGACACGATCGCGACCGCCGATTGGGTGGTCGACATCGGACCGGGCGCCGGCGAGCACGGCGGGCATGTTGTGCACAGCGGCCCGGTTGCCGGGTTGCTGGGTCACGCCGACTCGATCACCGGCAAATACCTCAGCGGCCGGTTGGAGATCCCGACGCCGCCGATCCGGCGGCCGATCGACAAGACCAAGCATGGTCACGGTCGTCGGTGCCAAGGAACACAACCTGCGAGGATGTGACGGTCTCCTTCCCCCTCGGCGCCTTCATCGCCGTCACCGGCGTCTCCGGCTCGGGCAAGTCGACGCTGGTCAACGACATCCTCTACAACGTGCTGGCCAACAAGCTCAACGGCGCCCGACACGTGCCGGGGCGGCACAAGACGCGTGACCGGGTTGGAGCACCTCGACAAGGTCGTGCACGTCGACCAGAGCCCGATCGGACGGACCCCGCGGAGCAATCCGGCGACCTATACCGGGCGTCTTCGACCACGTCCGCAAGCTGTTCGCGACGACGACCGAGGCCAAGATCCGCGGCTATCAGCAGGGCCGGTTCAGCTTCAACGTCAAGGGCGGCCGGTGCGAGGCCTGCTCCGGTGACGGGACGATCAAGATCGAGATGAACTTCCTGCCCGACGTCTACGTCCCGTGCGAGGTCTGCCACGGCTCGCGCTACAACCGCGAGACGCTCGAGGTCCATTTCAAGGGCAAGACCATCGCCGACGTGCTCGGCGATGCCGATCGAGGAGGCCGAGGAGTTCTTCGCCGCGGTCCCGGCGATCGCCCGGCACATGACGACGCTGAACGCCGTCGGGCTCGGGCTATGTCCGGCTCGGGCAGCCGGCGACCGACTCTGTCCGGTGGTGAGGCGCAGCGGGTCAAGCTGGCGAGCGAGCTGCAGAAGCGCTCCACCGGCCGCACCGTCTATGTCCTCGACGAGCCGACCACAGGTCTGCACTTCGAGGACATCCGCAAGCTGCTGCTCGTGCTGCAGGGCCTGGTCGACAAGGGCAACACGGTGATCGTCATCGAACACAACCTCGACGTCATCAAGAACGCCGACTGGATCATCGACCTCGGCCCCGAGGGCGGCTCCGGTGGTGGCCGGGTGCTCGCCGAGGGCACCCCCGAGCAGGTCGCCGCGCTACCCGACAGCCACACCGGACGCTTCCTGGCTCCAATCCTCGCCCGGACGGCCCGCACGCCGGAACGGGCCGGCGCCACGCCGGACCCGGGGAAGACGGCGACAACGGCCACGGAGCCGGCAGCCACGAAGGCGGAGGCAAGGAAGGCATCGGCTACGAAGGCATCGGCAACGAAGGCGAGAACAGGCAAGGCGGCACCGGCCAAGACCGCCACGACAGCGGCCGCGGCGACAGAGACCGCGGCGGCGAAAGTATCGGCGGCACCGGCCAAGACCGCCCCAGCAACGACATCGGCTGCGGCGCAACCGGCGCCGGCCAAGAGCGCGGCGACCAAGGCGGCCGTGCGGCGCATCCGCAAGGCCGGCTGACCGGTCCCGACCCAACCAGCAGCAGCGAAGGGAGCGTCATGGACGAGCACGCGCACGCGGAGGATGTGCTGGGGGTGTTGACGCGGCATACGAACGCATTGATCACGACAGCGGCGGGACTGGACGATGTCGCCGCGCCGAGCCGCTGCGAAGGCTGGACCCGGGCGCACGTGCTGACCCACGTTGCCCGCAACGCCGATGCGCTCGGGCGGTTGGTTTCCTGGGCGGTGACCGGCGTGCGGGAGGAGATGTATCCCGGCGGCCCCGGTGCGCGGGACGCCGAGATCGAGGCCGGCGCCGGACGACCGCACGCCGAGTTGGTCGGCGACGTGGCCACGAGCGCCGCCGCTCTGGCTCTCGCCTTTGGTGGCCTGGACGATGCCGTGGTCCCCGGCGTGGAGATGCGCGGCGGCCGGGTGCTCGCCCCCGGCGATCTGCCCGTGCTGCGGCTGCGTGAGGTCGTCTATCACCACGTCGACCTCGACGCCGGCTTCGGCTTCGCCGATGTCGACGACGCTCTGATCCGCACCTTCCTCGAGGAGGAGGTCGCCCGGCTCGACGCCCACCCCGAGCGGCCCGCCCTGACGATCGTCCTGCCCGACGAGTCCCGCTATCTGATCGCCGACGGCGGCCCGGAGGTCCACGGCGAGCGGGCCGCGATGCTGTTGTGGCTGGCCCGGCGCGACCCGTCCGGCGTGACGACCCGCGACGGGAGTGGCCTGCCCGACCTTCCCCGAGGAGCCTGACCTTGCCGACGGACCAGACGTGGGGAGGTGTCGCAGAAGTGGGGGGATTTCGCAGGAGTGGGGGAATTTCGCAGAGGTCACACGTACTCCGTGTGACCTCTGCGGATATGTGTGACCTCTGCAAATGCGCGTGACCTCTCCACCCGGGTGAGAGCGCCGGCACTCCCCGCGACCGGTTGGCCATAACCTGTGGCCCAGAACCGAGAGGAGTTCCGAGATGACCTACACCGGCGAGGTGACGCCTGGTGGCCCGAGCGACGTTCGTGAACTGGGCCGGGCCACCATACGCAAAATCGCTGTGTCGGAGCAGCACAACAACGTCTATCTCGTGACCTGCACCGCGACCGGCGAGCAACTGCTTATCGACGCCGCCGATGACGCGCCGCGGATCGCCAGGTTGATCGCAGAAGGCACCGGGACAGTGCAGCACCTGGTCACCACGCATCGGCATTGGGACCACACTCGCGCGCTCACCGAGGTCGCCGCGGCCACCGGCGCTCGAACGTATGCCGGCGCCGACGACGCCGACGCCCTGCCGGTAGCGCCCGACGTCCGCCTCGAACATGGGGACACGGTCAGCGTGGGCGAGTTGACCTTCGATGTGATCCACCTGCGCGGGCATACTCCCGGCTCGGTGGCTCTGGCGTATGCCGATCACGAAGGCCACACGCACCTCTTCACCGGCGACTCCCTCTTCCCCGGCGGGGTGGGCAACACGAAGATGCCGGGTCAAAGCTTCGAGTCCCTCTATGCGGACGTCGTGGCGCGGGTCTTCGGCGTGTACGACGACGACACGTGGTTCTACCCAGGGCACGGCGCGGACTCGACGATCGGCGCCGAGCGCCCCAATCTCGACGAATGGCGCGCTCGCGGCTGGTGAAGTCCGGTCGTTGGCCGGGTCGGAGCACGTGTGCGCTCCATCCGTGACGCCGGGTCGTCTCCGTGTCCTTCAGGAACTCGGGCAGGGCCTGGCCGAGTCCCGATGCAATCGGACCAAGCCCGAACGGATGTGTGGGTGCCTACCGAGATCCTCGGATGATGGGTGACCGGGATCGACGCAAGGACCCGCGTAGGCTGCACCGGTGTCCGCCGTCAACCGGGTCCCCGCGTCCATCTTGGTGCTCGGTGGCATCGTCTCGGTCCAGTTCGGTGGGGCCATCGCCCAAACGCTCATCCCCGTCCTCGGCGCCGGTGGGACGGTGGTGTTGCGACTGCTGCTGTCCACGACCATCATGCTCGCCGTGCTGCGGCCCCGCTGGCGTGGCTACGGGCGGGCGGAGTGGACGACCGTGCTGCTGTTTGGCCTCGCGCTCGGTCTGATGAACTACACCTTCTATGGGTCGCTCGCCCACCTGCCGATCGGGGTGGCGGTCACGATCGAGTTCATCGGGCCGCTGCTGCTCGCGTCCGCCCTGTCCCGGCGGCTGCTGGACATCATCGCCGTGCTGGCTGCCGGGGTCGGTGTGGTATTGATCTCCGAGGCACTGCACACGCCGTTGGCCGATCTGGAGTGGACCGGAATCGCGCTGGCGCTGACCGCCGGAGGATGCTGGGCGGCATACGTCATCTTGTCCGGCCGAGCCGGGGCGCATTTCCCCGCCCTGGACGGGCTCGCCTTGGCGATGGTCGTCGCGACCGCGGTGACGTTGCCGGTCGGCATTGGGAGCGTCCCGGACTGGACCGGCCCGCTGGCGCTCAAGGGGCTCGGCATCGCCGTGCTGTCCTCGCTGCTGCCCTATTCGCTGGAACTGCTCGCGTTGCGGCGGATGTCGGCGAAGGTGTTCGGCGTGATGCTCAGCCTGGAGCCGGCGTGTGCAGCGCTCGCCGGCCTGCTGGTGCTCGGGCAACGACTGCACCCAGCCCAGTTGGTCGGTATGGCGTTGGTCGTGGGCGCCAGCGTGCTGATCATGGGCTTCGGCGCGCGGCCGGATCCGGCCGAGGCCGCGGCGACCTGAGCCCGGTGGCCATGTCGCCCGCCCCTCTGTCGAGATCCAGGGGCCGGGATCGGCTCATTCCGGTCCCTCTCTCCCGGAATCGCGCCAAGCAAAGAGCGGCGGAACTCGCGGCCCCTCGAGTCGGGAGATTCGCCCGAACTCTGCCCGTCGATTCAGCCCGACGACGCGATCTACCCGGTTGCAGACACATCCCGGTGGCACGAGTCGGGTGAATAGCAAGGGCATATATCCGAGATTTGTTCTTGTCTACCGACCGGTAATCTAGTATAATTGTGGCATGACGGCGATCCTACCCACCACCCCCGGAACCCCCGGGGACGATGGCGGCAGGGACGACGCGGTCGCCACGGTCGTGAATGACTTCTTTGATGACTGTGACGGGCTGGCCGGTCAGCTGACTCCGGAGGAAGAGCTGGCGCTGCTGCAACGCGGGGATGAGGAGCCGATGTTCGCCGACGCGGCCGAGGAGGCCGCGTTCTTCGCCCAGATCCGCGCGGACATGGAGGACTACGAGGCCGCCCAGTTCCCCCGCCGCGGCCGCGGCGGCTACCCCGGCGGCGGCGAGGGTGGGGATGAGTGCGGGTCGCGGTTCGCGGAGCTGGTGGGGGCACCACAGCGGGCGAGCGATCAGGTGGCCTGGCTGACCGCGATCACCGACGCGTTGGCCGAGGTCGACGGCCTGGCCCAGGACGCGGGGCAGGGGGAGCGGATCGAGGTGTTGAGCGTGTGTGAACGCCTCAAAGCGGCCCTGGCGGCGGCCCAGGCGCGAGTGAGCGTCGCGTTCGCCGACACCCATACCGCCGACGCGCACGCCCGCGGGCTCTCGCCGCGGGCGGCGAGCCGGGGAATCACCCCGCAACTCGCGCTGGCCCGCGGGTGTAGCCCGTCGGCGGCGCAGGCGCAGCTGTCCCAGTCGCGGGCGTTGACCAGCGTGTTACCGCACACCCTGGCCGCCCTGACCGCGGGCCTGATCTCCCCGGCGGTCGCGGGCGCGGTCTGCGCCGAAGCCGCCGGGTTGTCCGAGGACGACCAGCGCCTCCTGGACGCCGAGCTCGGGGAGCGGTTGCCGGTGTTGACCCTGGCGCAGGCGCGGGCCGCCGCCGCCCAGGTCGCCGCCCGGCTCGACCCGGACGCCGTCCTGGCCAGGCACGCCAAAGCGGTCTCCTCCCGGGGAGCGTGGACCCGGCCGGCGCCGGACGGGATGGCCTACCTGACCCTCTTGGACACGTTGCCGCGGATCGTGTCGGCGTACGCGTGTTTGCACCGGCACGCCACCGGCGTGCTCGCCGGCGCCGACCCGGATGACCCGGCGGGGGAGCGGACCTATTCGCAGGTGCTGGCCGACACCGCCATCGCGCGGCTGTCTGGGCTGGCGTCCGGGCAGTTCCCCCCGGCCGCGGTCACCCTGGTGATGACCCCCGACAACCTGTACGGCAAGAACCTCAACGACCTGGGCGACCTATTCACCCCCACCGCCCCCAGTGACACCACCGACAACACCGACACCGACACCACCGACACCACCGACACCACCGGCGCTCCCGACACCACCGGCAGCGACAGCACCGCCGACAGCCGTGCCACCGAAACCACCGGCAGCGACAGCGGCGCGACCGAGACTGCCGACACCCACACTGGCGACGACGCCGGCGCCGGCGAACCCGAACCTTGGCCCGCCGAAGCCGACGCTGCCGAGCCCGAGTCCGAGCCTGCTGCCGGCTCGCCGGCCGAGACGGTTCCCGGCGATGCCACCGCCGACGCTGACCCCACCGACGACGGCGAGCCCACCGACCAGCCGTCGCCTGGAGAGCCCTGACACCCACGGCGAGCCGAACGATGACGGCGCCGAGCCCGCCGACACCCGCGCGGGCAGCAGGAGCCAGCCGGCCGGCCCCAGCGGCCCCGCCGCGGAACCCGCCGCGCCCGCGCGATCCCCCGGTGACGATCGCGGCGACCCGGACAAGGCCGCCGATCCCGACGGACACCGACCCCGCCGACACGCATCCCGACAGCCACCCCGCCACCGAGTCCGACCCCATCACCGAAGCCCCGGCGGGCGAGCCGCCAACCCCGACGGACCAGCACCCACCCACCGAGCCTGCCTGGCACCGCCCCGGCGAGGGCAGCCGCTGCGCCGGCGCCGCCGACCCGGTCCGCATCCTCGGCCACGGCACCATCCCCGCCGCCCTCGCCCGCGAATGGCTCCTCTGCGGCTGCGACACCCCCGACACCGACACCGACACCCCCGACAACCACTGCGGTCCGCCGGGCCCCGGCGAACACCCCGCCGCGGTGTCCCTGCGGCGGGCGTTCACCAGCCCCGACCGGCGCGACCTGATCGCCCTCGAATCCGCCGCCCGCCTCTTCCCACCCCTACTGCGCTCCCTGCTCATCCTGCGCGACGACCGCTGCCGCATGCCCCACTGCGATGCCCCCATCCGCCACGCTGACCACGCCGTCCCCGCCGCGAAGGGCGGGCCCACCAGCTACCAGAACGGGCAAGGCCTGTCCGCCGGCTGCAACTACACCAAAGACCTGCCCGGGTTCACCACCCGCGTCCTAACCCGCGCCGAGATCGCCGCCTACGCCGCCGGACCCGAGACCGACCGCAACACCCACATCGCCCGCAACGCCAGGCCCCGCACCCACATCACCGCGATCACCACCCCCACCGGCCACACCTACCTCTCCATCCCACCGCCGGCCCTCGGCTGGGGACACCGCCCCACCTGACCCCGCCACACCCAGTCCCGCCACGCCTGAAACCCATCGCCGGCTGGGCCTCCTCACGCGCCAGCTGGACTGCGCGATTGACCAAATCGCGCAAATCAGCCCTTCGTTATACGGCGTCCTGGGGTGAGTTGCGAGCGTCACGGCTGGACTTCCACAGGCTGGCGATCGTCGTGACGCCGAGAATGACGAGGATGGCGCCGAGCGAGACCGAGATCGGGATGTCCGGGACGCTGACATGCTCACCACCGTTGATGAACGGCAACTCGTTCTCATGCAGGGCGTGTAGCAGCAGCTTGACCCCGATGAACGCCAACAGCACGGCGAGCCCGATGCTGAGATAGACCAGCTTCTGCAGCAGCCCGCCAAGGAGGAAATAGAGCTGCCGCAGGCCCATCAGGGCGAACAGGTTGGCCACCAGGACGATATAAGGCTCCTTGGTCAGGCCGTAGATCGCCGGGATGGAGTCCAACGCGAACAGCAGGTCGGTGGTGCCGAGCGCGAGGATGACGAACAGCATCGGCGTGGCAAGCCGGCGCGCGCCATCCTTGACGAAGAGCTTGGTCCCCTGGAACTGCGGCGTCGACGGGAAGCGCTTCTCGATGGCCTTCATGAACCGGTTCTCCTCGAACTCCTCATCGTCCGACTCACCCTCGGTCGCGAGTTTGACCGCGGTGTAGATGAGGAAGGCGCCGAAGATGTAGAAGACCCAAGAGAAGTTGTTGATCGCCGCCGCACCGGCCCAGATGAACAGGCCACGCAGGATGATCGCGATGATAATGCCGATCATCAACGCGAACTGTTGCAGCTTCTCCGGCACCGCGAACTTCGCCATGATCAGCAAGAAGATAAACAGGTTGTCGACGCTGAGCGAGTACTCGGTCAGCCACCCTGCGAAGAACTCCCCGGACAGCTTGCCGCCCTTGGTCACCAACAACATGATCCCAAAAGCGACCGCCGCGCCGATGTAGAGGCCCAGCGCGACCACCAATTCCTTGGTGCTCGGTCGGTGCGGGTTCCGCGCGATCCACAGGACGTCGAAGGCCAGCACGGCGGCCGCGACGGCGATGGTCAGCCACCACACCCACGCGTGCAAGTCGAGCTGCGTGGCGTTGGCCGTGGCAAGGGTTGCGGTCATGGGCACCTTCCGGACACGAGCAAATCAGTCCCGAAGGTCTCTCCCACCAGTTGGGCCGGCGGCCCCGAGCCCGGTGGCGAGCTGTGCTGACGAGGCTACCGCGTGGGGATACTCCCCTTCGCGTGCGGGCAGTCTAGCGCCTTCGGCAACTAAGACGCCCCGTCTAGCGCCTTCGACAGCTACGACGCCCCGCCCGCTCACAGGCACCGAGCCGTCAACCGCCGAGACCGCTCGCGCGTGCCAGCAGCGTGGTGACCTGCTCACGGCCACCACGCGAGGAGAGTTCGCCATCGCCGGCCACACCACAGACCACCCCATTCTCACGACGCCGTCGCCGCATGCTCGGCCTCACCATCGCTTCCGCGCTCGCCCTCACCGGCGTCGGCCTCGCCAGCGCCCATCCGACGAGCCAACCACCCTCAGCCAGCCGCTCGGGCGACCCGGGATTCCGGATCGAGCGGTTCGGCCGGCGCCAACCGCTACGAGGCTGCTGCGGCGATCAGTCGCGAGTTCTTCCCGTCATCCGCGGCCGTTGCCGTCGTCGCCAGCGGCGAGGTGTATGCCGATGGCCTGGCCGCTGGCCCGGCCGCGGACCAGCTCGGCGGTCCGGTCCTGTTCGTCAAGAAGGATCATGTCCCCGAGGTCGACCCGCGCTGAACTGCAACGGCTGCGACCAGGGCGCGTGCTCGTCCTCGGCGGAACGGCGACGATCGACGACGCCACCTTCGCGGCGATCGCCGGATCGACGAGCGCATCGACGACCCGAGTCAGCGGCACCGACCGGTTCGCCGTAGCCGCCGCCGTCAGTCAGCGCCGCGTTCGCGTCGGGCGCGGACATCGCCTATGTCGCCTCCGGACGGCGTCTGGCCGGACGCGCTCGCCGGTGGTGCCGCGGCCGCGGTCCAGGGCGCGCCGATGCTGTTGACGGACACCCACAGCGTCCCGACCTCGATCCGCGACGAGCTGCGGCGGCTCGCTCCGGACCGGATCATGCTGCTCGGCGGCACCGCATCGGTGAGTTCGGGCGCGGCGGCGGACCTAGCCACCATCGCTCCGGTGGAACGGGTGTGGGGAGACGACCGCTACGCGACCGCGCTCGCCGTCTCGCGGCGTGTGTTCGGTCCGGACCGGCCCGGCCTCCTGCTCGCCACCGGCGCGAGCTACCCGGATGCCCTGGCCGGCGTGCCCGCCACCCGCGCGACCCGCGGGCCAATCCTCCTGACCCGGACCACGTCCCTGGCGAGTGGCACGGAGGCCGAACTGTCCCGGCTGGGGCCGGATACGGCATACATCATCGGCGGGACGGCATCGGTCTCGATCGCCGTGCCCCGTCTGGTCCAGCGCCAGCTCGGCCTGTGCTGGGCCGGGTTCGCGCCCACCTCCACCAGTCAGGAAATCGTCACCCAGGCCGACGGAGTGAGCGGCGCCAAACTCGCGTTCACGTTGGACATGGGCGGGCGGCTGACCGGGGCGGCCGACATCGTCCGCTATCCTGACCGATCACCAGGTGTGCACGACGTTCTTCCCGACGTCGATCATGGCGGCGACCGATGAGGGACGAGAAGTCCTCGCCCTGATCGCGGCCCATCCGGAACTCTTCGAGGTCGGCAACCACACCGTCCACCACTGCGATCTCGTGCTCGGCGGCGGCGGATCGCCGACCGCGCCGCCGTGCGACCGTCCGATGACCGACGACTTCGTCCGCTCCGAGCTGTCCGGCGCCGAGTCCGCGCTCCGCTCGCTCAGCGGCGGTATGCCGATCCGGCCCTACTGGCGTCCGCCGTTCGGCTCGCACGACTCGCGGGTGCGCGGTCTCGCCGCCTCGGTGGGGTATCCGAAGACGATCATGTGGAGCCGGGACACCATCGACTGGAGCGAGTCGACCACCACCGCCCAGATCATCGACCGCGTGCTCAACCCATCGCCGGCGAGCGGCACGATCGTGCTGGCCCACCTCGGCGGCTACCACACCGGCGAGGCACTCCCGACGATCGTCACCACCCTGCGAGCGCGGGGGTTCACCTTCACAACCGTCTCGGACCTGCTCGACGGCTGACCGTCTCGGGCCTGCTCGACGGCTGGGGTCTCAGGTGGCGGCGGGCCGCTTCGACTTCGGCAGCTTGCTGACGACCAGCTCGTAGGACAGGTCGACCGCGTCGAGGATCTCCTCGTCGGGGATCGCGCCCCCGATCGTGAGCGTGTTCCAGCCGTTGCGGCCGATATACGGCATGACGACCACGTCCTTGGGGTATTGGTGCAGCCACTCGTCGGCTTCGGCCCGGTTGGCGCCGCACTTGACACCGACGCTTTCGCCGCCGAGCCCGAAGGCGAATATCTTGCCGGCGACCTTGGCGACGTGGTCGCCCTCCCACGGCTCGTCGGCATACGCGCCGCGCTTGCCGAGCGCATGCGCGCTCACCTGCTCGGGGGTCAGGCCGCTCATCGGGTGGCCTCGCTCATCTGCCGCAACTCCTTCTTGAGGTCGCCGATCTCGTCACGCAGCCGCGCGGCGAGCTCGAACTTCAACTCGCCGGCGGCCTGGTGCATCTGCTCGGTGAGTTCCTGGATCAGCGCGGCCAGCTCGCTCGCCGGCAGCCCCTTGACCGTCGCAACCTGGCCGGTGTCGGCCATCATCGCGCCCCGCCCGCCCCGGCCCGCCCCGCGCACACCGCGCGATTGGCTGCGCCCGGATCCGATGCAGGGTCTCGGTGTCGGCGTCCTCGCGGCCGAGCAGGTCGGTGATGTCGGCGATCCGCTTGCGCAGCGGCTGGGGGTCGATGCCGTTCTCCCGGTTGTAGGCGAGTTGCTTCTCGCGACGCCGGTTGGTCTCCTCGATGGCGTGCTGCATGCTCGGGGTGAGCTGATCGGCATACATGTGCACTTGGCCGCAGACGTGCCGGGCGGCGCGGCCGATCGTCTGGATCAGCGAGCGCGCGGAGCGCAAGAATCCCTCCTTGTCGGCATCGAGAATGCTGACCAGCGAGACCTCGGGCAGGTCCAGTCCCTCGCGCAGCAGGTTGATCCCGACGAGGACATCGAACTCGCCGAGCCGCAGCTCCCGCAACAACTCCACGCGTCGCAACGTGTCGATGTCGGAGTGCAGGTAGCGGACGCGCACTCCCTTCTCGAGGAGGTAGTCGGTCAGGTCCTCGGCCATCTTCTTGGTCAGCGTGGTCACCAGCACCCGCTCGTCCCGCTTGGCCCGCTGGAAGATCTGGTCGAGGAGGTCATCGATCTGCCCGCGGGTGCCGCTTGACGATGATCTCGGGGTCGACCAGGCCGGTCGGGCGGATGACCTGCTCGACGACGCCGTCGGACTTGGCCAGCTCGTAGTCGCCCGGGGTCGCCGACAGGTAGACGGTCTGCCCGATCCGGTCGAGGAACTCCTCCCACATCAGCGGCCGGTTGTCCATCGCGCTCGGCAGGCGGAAGCCGTGCTCGACGAGCGTGCGCTTGCGGGACATATCGCCTTCATACATGGCGCCGATCTGCGGCACGGTCTGGTGCGACTCGTCCAGAACGAGCAGGAAGTCCTCGGGGAAGTAGTCGAGCAGGCAGTTGGGGGCACTGCCGCGGGTGCGGCCGTCGATGTGCATCGAATAGTTCTCGATGCCCGCGCACGAGCCGATCTGGCGCATCATCTCGATGTCGTAGGTCGTGCGCATCCGCAGCCGCTGGGCCTCGAGCATCTTGCCCTGCTTCTCGAACAGCGCGAGTTGCTCGGCCAGCTCCTTCTCGATGCCGCTGATCGCCCGCTCCATCCGCTCCGGGCCGGCGACATAGTGCGTTGCCGGGAAGACATACATTTCCTGCTCCTCGCGCACGACCTCGCCGGTGATCGGGTGCAGGGTATAGAGCCGCTCGATCTCATCGCCGAAGAACTCGATCCGGATCGCCAGCTCCTCATAGACCGGGATGATCTCGACCGTGTCGCCGCGCACCCGGAAGGTGCCCCGGGTGAACGACAGATCGTTGCGCGTGTATTGCATCGTGACGAACTTGCGCAGCAGCTCATCGCGCTCGATGACATCGCCGACCCGCAGCGGGACCATGCGGTCGACGTATTCCTGCGGGGTGCCGAGGCCGTAAATGCAGCTCACCGAGGCGACGACGACGACATCGCGGCGGGTCAGCAGCGAGTTGGTGGCGCTGTGCCGCAGCCGCTCGACCTCGTCGTTGATCGAGGAGTCCTTCTCGATGTAGGTGTCGGTCTGGGGGACGTAGGCCTCGGGCTGGTAGTAGTCGTAGTAGGAGACGAAGTATTCGACCGCGTTGTTGGGCAGAAGCTCGCGAAACTCGTTGGCGAGCTGAGCGGCGAGCGTCTTGTTGGGGGCCATCACCAGCGTCGGCCGCTGGACCTGCTCGATCAGCCAGGCCGTGGTCGCCGACTTGCCGGTGCCGGTCGCGCCGAGGAGCACGATGTCCTGCTCCCCCGCCTTGACCCGCCGGGCCAGGTCGCTGATCGCCGTCGGCTGGTCGCCGTTGGGCTCGAAGTCGGAGACCACGGCGAAGGGAGCCACCCGCCGCTTGAGGTCAGTGGTCGGACGCATGGTGCAACGGTAAACGCCTCCACCGACAACCTCGATTCCCAACTGCCGCCGTTGCCGGTTGCGGTGGTTGTCCTTCCCGAGCCCGGATCGATCGCGCTGGCGGCCCGGCTGTTGGCGCCGCCCGTAGCTGCCGAGGACCTCGCCTATGTCCTCTACATCAGCGGCTCCACCGGAACCCCGAAGGGGGTGTGCGTCGAGCACGGGCAGGTGGCGTCCTATCTCGACAGCGTCGCCCACCTCTTCCCCGACGCCGACCTGGGCGCCGCCGGCGCCGTCGCGTCGGCGGAGTTCGACTACTCGCTGCACGAGCTGCTGCTCCCGTTGACCCGGGGCGGGTGCCTCGTCCTCGCCGAGGATGCGTTTACGCTGCCGGAGCACCCGGCATACGGGCAATTGACGCTCTTGCATGGGGTCCCGACGCCGATGGCGTTGCTGCTCGAACGGCCGCTGCCGGCGTCGGTGCGAACCGTGGTCTTTGGTGGTGAAGCGCTGCCGCTGCCGCTGCCGCTTATCGAGCGCGCCTTCGCCAACCCCGGCGTCGAACGCGTCCTCAACATGTATGGCCCGACGGAAACAACGATCGCCTGCACGGGCATCGTCTTCCGGCGCGAAGACCCGC
The DNA here is from genome assembly GCF_037045025.1 of Nostocoides sp. GTDB lineage: Bacteria > Actinomycetota > Actinomycetes > Actinomycetales > Dermatophilaceae > Nostocoides_A. The sequence continues at coordinate 661,069 of NZ_JBAOHM010000007.1, forward strand.
CTCGCGCCACCATCGGCGCACCGCTGCCCGGGGTCACCGCGGCCGTGCTCGACGCCGATCTGCAACCGGTCGCTGGCAAGGCCGTCGGGGAGCTGTGGATCGGCGGCAACCGCGTCGCGCGCGGCTATCTCGGGGAGCCCGAGCGCACGGCCACCGCCTTCCGCGACGGGATTCCCGCGCTGCCGGGCCGGGCCTACCGCACCGGCGACCTGGTCAGCTGGTCCGGCGGCGAACTCGTCTATCACGGCCGCCTCGATGACCAGGTCAAGGTCCGCGGCCACCGAGTCGAGCCCGCGGAGGTCGAGACCGCGCTGCTCGGAATCCCCGGTGTCGGGCAGGCCGCCGCGCTCGTCGTCACGACCGCGGCCGGTGCCGAACTCGCCGCGGTCCTCGTCCCAGAGCATCCCGGCCTCGATGTGGAGTCGGTCCGCGCGGCCGCCGCCGCCCGGCTCCCGGAGTTCCTGCTGCCGGGCCGGTTCGTCGTGGTCGAGGCGCTACCGCTGACCACGGCGGGCAAGGCCGATCAGCGGGCGCTGGCCGCGCTGGTCGCTGCCGCCACGGGCGATCCCCGCCCGGTCGGGATGCCGTACGATCCCGGCGAGCAGGCGGTCGCTCACGCGGTGGCGGGCGTCCTCGGCGGCCTGCCGGACCCCGCGCGCCCACTCGCGGCCCAGGGACTGCACAGCCTCGGTGCGGCCCGCGCGGCCGCCGCCCTCGCCACCGCCACCGGGAAGCTCCTGCAGCCCGGCGACTTCCTGGGCGAGGCCACCATTGGCTCGGCCGCCGCAGCCCTGCAGTCCGCGCGGGTCACGGCGGCGCCCAGCGAGGACGTCACCGCCGCTGTCGGTGACCGGGTGCCGCTGACCGCCACCCAGCGCCGGCTGTGGGTGCGACGACAGCTGGCCGATGACCCGGCCGTCACCGCCGTCGCGGCGCGCCTGCACCTCGACCCCGATCCGGGGACGGCGGCACTCGGCGCCGCCCTCACCCGGCTCACCGAACTGCATCCGTCGCTGCGGACGGCCGTCCGGGAGAGCGCCGGGGGCCCGGTGGGCGAGGTCCTCGCTCCCGGGTTCGACCTGCACGACCTGCGTGGCGGCCGAGGCACGCCCGACGAGTTCCTCCGGGTCGCGGTCACGCTGGACGGGTCGACGCCGCCGCTGCGGGCGGCGCTCGTCGAGCCGGACACCAGGCAGGCCGGGATTGACGTCATCATCCACGCCGACCATCTGGCCCTCGACGGGTGGTCGCTCGGCGTGGTGGCCGCTCAGCTGGCCGAACTGCTCGCCGAACTCGAGCGGATCATCGCCGGCGGACAGCGCATCGACGACCCACTCGGAGTCGGCGCCCCAGGCGCGCCGGTTGCCGGCCGCGGGCGTCGCATCATCCGCGGCCACCCCTGGTCTGTCGACGACATCGACGCGTATGCCGCGCGGCTCGGTGTCAGTCCCGCCGCCGTGCACGTCGCGGTCACCGCGACGCTCCTCGCCCGGCTGGGCCGCCTCGACGACCTCCTCCTCGGCGTCGCCGTCGCCCAGCGGCACCGCCCCGGCACCGACACCGTGGTCGCCCCGCTGCTCACCGTGCTGCCGCTGCGCATGCAGATCGACCCCGACCGGATCGTCGAAGCCGTGATCCGCGACGCCGGCGAGGCGCTGCAGCGCACGTTGCGCCTCATCGACCTCGACCCGGACGCGGTGGCGACGGCAGCAGCGTGGGCGGACTTGCCACCCGGCGCGTTGCCGCTACCCGTGTTGCTCACCGTGCAGCCTGATGGCCCGGTCACCGCCAGTGCCGCGGGTCAGCGCGTGGACATCGCCGGCGAAATGGATTGCGGCAGTTCCCAGGCTGATCTGACGATCATGATCAACGCAGGATCGGCCGGACCCGAACTGATCGTCGAGCACGACACCACTCGGGTGCCGGACGGGGGCGCGGTCGCCGACTTCGCCGACCGCTATGTGCGCGTGCTGCACGCGATGCTGGCGGCTCCCCGGGCACCCCTCGCCGAACTCCCCATCCTGAGCCCCGCGGAACTCGACCGGCTCGACCGGTTGACCGAGGGCCCACCACTGGCGAGCGGGTTGGTGGACGTCACCCAACGGATCTGGGCCGCGGCGCAACGCCATCCCGGGCAAGTTGCCACCGAAACTGCCTCTTTACCAGGACCTTCCAAGCCCCCCGAACGGCTGACCTATCGAGACCTCGTCCACCTTGCCGCACGGACCGCGACGATCTTGCGCGCCGCCGGCGTGCGCCCCGGCGACACGGTCGCGGTCGCCCTCCCCCGCGATGCCCGGCTGCCCGCGGCGCTACTCGGAGTTCTCGCCGCCGGGGCCGCATACCAGCCCTGGCACCCGGGCTATCCACCGGCCCGCCTCGCCTTCCTCGCCGCGGACGCCGGGGTGGGCGTGGTGTTGACCTGTCCGCAACTGCGCGATGTGGTGGCCGCGGTGCCGGTCGCCGACCCGGTCACTGTCGTCGACCTGCCCGGCCCGGACTCCCCCGACGACCCGATTCCGGCACCGCCACCCGCGTGGCCGGACGAGTCCGCGGCATACGTGCTGCACACGTCGGGATCGACGGGCACTCCCAAGGGCGTGCCGGTCAGCCGCCGCAACCTGAGCTGGCTGACGCACAGCGTGCTACAGGCCGCGGTCGTGCCCGCAGGCAGCCGCGTGCTGCTGACGACGTCGCTGACGTTCGACATCTCCGTAGCCGAACTCTGGCCCGCGTTGATCTGCGGCGGCACGGTCGTCGTCGCCCCGGACGAACTGGCCCGGGACGGTGCGAAATTCGCCGCCGTGCTCGACGCGAACGCGGCGGGAGCGATCCAGGCAACCCCCAACGGGCTGCGCGTCCTGACCGACGGCGGCTGGCGCGGCGGTGACGTCGCCGTGCTGAGTTGCGGCGAGCCCCTGCCGGCCGACGTCGCCGGCAAGGTCGTCACCCGCGCCCGGATCGGCTGGAACCTTTTATGGCCCCACCGAAGCGACCGTCTATGCGACCGCGCTGGCCATGACCCCCGAGCACGTCGCCGATGCGGCCGGCCGGGGAGCACCCATGTCGATCGGCCGGCCTCTGCCCGGCGCGCGCGTCCGCGTTGCCGGGCCCGACCGCCGCCCGGTTCCCCCCGGGTGTGTCGGGCAGTTGTGGATCGGCGGCCTCGGCGTCGCTGCCGGCTACCTGGACCGGCCGGAGCAGACCGCTGCCGCGTTCGGCGCCACCCGGGGGCACCGCACGGACGCGTGGGAGCCCGGCTGGTATGCCACCGGCGACCTGGCCTGCTGGCTCCCCGACGACACCTTGGACTTCCGCGGACGGCGGGACGCACAGGTCAAGGTCAACGGCTACCGGATCGAACCGGCGGAGGTGGAGGCCTGCCTGCGTAACTCCAGGCCGCTCAAGACCGGGCTCTGGTCGGCGCCTCGTCCCATGCAGGATGACGCTGGGGTCAAGGAGGTGGTGTCCTGCAATAGGTGAGGTATACGGCACCTTCTGCAGGACGGCGACGCGGGCCAGCGTGGAGGCACCGCCTTGGTGGCCGCCGCCTTGTCCGCCGCCGACGCAGCGGGCGAGCCACTGGTGGTGCTGGAGGGCAGCCCGCGCTGCTACGGCGCCCGCGGGTTTGATTTCGCGGGCAGCTACGGGATCCGCCTGCCGCTCGCTACCGGACTGGGCACCCCGCGAGGCGGCCCAGGTGGCCCTGCTGTCCCGCTACGTCCCTGGTGACCCGACGCTTCGGGGGGAGGTGATCTATCCCGCCGCCTTCGACGGGTGGTGACCCCGGCCGTCACCTCGCAGCCTGGGACGACAGCCGCCACGGTAGACCGGCTAGCGTGGGCGAGCGTGAGAACGGGTGAGTGAGGTGAGTGAGCAGCAGCGGGCGCCATACGACCCGATGCCGCACGGACCGGGCGAGGTGGGCCTCGGGCCGTGGGAGGGCGAGTGGCCCACCGGGCCAGGCAGTGAGGTCTACGACCCCGACCTCCTTCGCGACGGGGATCGGCGCAACGTCGTCGATCGCTACCGCTACTGGTCGATGGCGGCCATCGTCGCCGACCTCGACACTCGACGGCACGGCTTCCACGTCGCGATCGAGAACTGGCAGCACGATTTCAACATCGGGACCATCGTCCGGACGGCAAACGCCTTCCTCGCCAAGGAGATCCACATCGTCGGCAACCGCCGCTGGAATCGGCGCGGCGCGATGGTCACCGACCGCTACCAGCACGTGCGCTATCACCCGGATGCCCAGAGCCTGGCCGAATACCTCGGGGAATGCGCGGTCCCGCTGTGGGGAGTGGACAACCTGCCCGGGTCACTCCACCTGGAGTCGGCAACCTTGCCGGAGCGGGTGTGCTTCCTCTTCGGCCAAGAGGGCCCGGGCCTGTCACCAGCGGCCCGCGCCGCCTGCTCGGCGACTTTCTCGATCGCCCAGTTCGGCTCGACGCGCTCGATCAACGCCTCGGTTGCTGCCGCGATTGCCATGCACGCCTGGGTGCGCTCGTATGCCGACTTCTCCGACGCCTGGCGGGGGTGACGCTGGCGACGGCGCTGGTCAGCTTCCGGCGCTGGTCACGACCCGCAGCCGCTCGATGGCATCGACCAGATCGACGCGGACGCCAGCGAGCACGCTGACGCGCTGCGGGTCGGGCACCTCCGCGGGCAATTCGGCCGTGCCGGTGCGCATCCGCCGATAGGTCGCCAACGCGCTCCGCGCGACGAGCGGGTAGAGCCAGGTCGTGAACGCGCTCCGTCCTTCGAATCCGTGGATGCCGCTGCTGACGGCGATCAACGCCTCCTGGGTGGCGTCCTCGGCGTCCTCCGGATCGGCCGGTCATCGACGCCCTTGCTCGGCTGGAGATCCGCAACCTGGGCGCTTCCTTGCCCGACGCTGGCGTCCGGGTCGCTTAGCAGCGCCTCGTGAACTGGGGGGCCGACAGGTGCGTGGGAGGATTTGCTTGGTGCTAAGTCACTGCTTCCGTTTCGGAAGCAGTGACTCGTCTGTGCTTCCGAAACGGAAGCAGTGACTTAGCGTGTGGAGACCGCCCCGGGCTACGGTGGAGGCTATGACGCCCGATCCCAGCCCGCGGAATGTGCTCGGCGGGGCCTTGACCGAGTGCGGGGTGGATCCGATGACCGGGTTCTACCGGAACGGATTCTGCTGGACGTCTCCGGAGGACGTCGGGCGCCATACGGTGTGTGCGGTGATGACGGCGGGCTTTCTCGAGCATCAGGTGCGCACCGGGAACGACCTCGTCACTCCCATTCCGGCCTATCGCTTCCCGGGCCTGAAGCCAGGCGACACGTGGTGCGTCGTTGCTGCCCGCTGGTTGCATGCCCACCGCGACGGTGCCGCCGCGCCCGTGGTCCTGGCGGCCACTCACGAGGCAACATTAGAGATCATCCCCCTGGATGTCTTACGCGCGTATGCCGTCGACGTGCCCGACGACGCCAGCTCACTCGAGTGAGTCCTCCTTGGACGCTGTCTCTAGCAGGGTCAGCGACACCCGGCGCGCCAGCCCTGCCGGACCTTCTGGAGGACCTGCAGGTCGTCACTCTCCCGATGCGGGTTCCGTTCCGCGGCATACGATTCCGGGAAATCGCCCTAGTCAGGGGGCCGAGTGGGTGGGGCGAGTTCAGCCCCTTCCTTGACTACGAGCCACTCGAAGCCGCGCACTGGCTCGGCGCCGCCATCGAAGCCGCTTACGGTCAGTGGCCGCGGCCCATACGCGATTCCGTACCGGTGAACGCCACTGTCCCGGCCGTGCCAGCGGACGCGGTTGCCACTCTGCTGGAACGGTTTCCGGGATGCATGGCGGTCAAGGTCAAGGTCGCCGAACGTGGCCAGGCCCTCGCCGACGACCTGGACCGGGTCGCCGCCGTGCGAGCCGTCGTCGGCCGGGACGTCCGGATCCGAGTGGACGCCAACGGATCCTGGGATGAGGCCCAGGCGAGGGAGGCACTACAGTCGCTCGCGGCATACGACATCGACTATGCCGAACAGCCCTGTGCCACTGTCGAATCCCTCAAACGACTCCGGATATCCCTGGCCCGCAACGGGATCAACGTCAGAATCGCCGCCGACGAATCGATCCGCAAGGCCGCGGATCCGCTACGGGTGGCGCGGGAGCACGCCGCCGACCTGCTGGTCGTCAAAGTCGCTCCCCTCGGCGGGGTCGCCCGTGCCCTCGACATCGTCCGTGAAGCCGGGCTGCCGGCGGTGGTCTCCTCGGCGCTGGACAGCTCCGTGGGCATTTCGGCGGGGGTGGCGCTCGCCGCCGCGCTCCCGGCGCTCGACGGGCCGTGCGGCCTCGGCACGCTGGCCCTCATGGGCGGCGACGTCACCCGAGAGCCGATGGTTCCCGACGCCGGGATGCTCCGCCCGCGCCGGGCGGTCGTGTCCGCAGACCTGCTCAGCCGGTATGCCGCGGCCCCGGACCGGATTGCCTGGTGGCGCAAGCGGATCCGGGACTGCCTCGCTCAACTCACCGAGCAGCCGCCGGTCGGGCCACGATGACGAACTGAAGGTACTGGAACTGCCCGGTCAGCGGCGCGATCGGCTGCAGCCGATCCCAGCGGCCGGTGTACCACTGGTTGTTGATGCCCTCCGCTCGGGCCACTTCGAACCCCGCGCCCGCAAACATCTCCAGCATGGTCGACCGGGTGAAAAAGCGCAGGTGCGTGCGATCCAGCGTCCCCTCGTCGGTGTAATCCCAGCGGCGCCGGGCGATCACACGAGCGATCACCGGCAGATAGAGAATATTGGGCAGGCTCGCCACGACCCAGCCGCCCCGGCTCAGGTGCGCGCGCGTGCGAGCCAGCGCCGCCCACGGGTCCAGCATGTGCTCCAGGACGTCGTTGAAGACCACGCAGTCGAAGCGATCGCCGCGCTCGAGAGCCTCCGGGAAGTAGCCCCCGCGGACGACGTCGAACCCAGCGGCCTCGGCTGACTCCCGGGCCGCCGCAACCGGCTCGATTCCCTCAAGATGCAGCCCAGGACCGAAGCGCTCCCGCACGAGCCTGCCGAAGCCGCCCGTTCCGCACCCCACATCTAGCAGTGAGCCGATCCCGTCGGGCACGAACGGGAGGATCTCGGGTCGGCAGGTGTCATAGACATGCCCCTGCTGTGCGGCGGTGGACAGATCAGGCATGGCCGAATCGTACGCATCGAGCGACGGCATCGGGGCCGCGTGCCGGCGTCGGAGGCGTTTGCCTCCCAGCGCATCCCAGTGCGTCAGTCGGCGGCGACGAGGCCGATCCGGCTGGGCCACAGCGGATCACAATTACCGAAGACGACACCCGGGCGCGCGTCGTTGCGGCAGCGCGGGAACCCGGCCGCCCCCAGCGCGCGGACATCGGGCGAGCGGCCAGCGCCGATCCGCAGCTCGAGCTGCAACCGGCCGGCGCTCCAGCCGGTGGTCCCGGACGCGGCACATGGCTCGCCGACGGCGCGGGCGACCCGGGCCGCGATCCGCCGGGCCTGCGCAGCCGCGAACCCGGGGGGAGGGACGGTCCGTGCTTGCGTCGCGCACGTGGTCGTGCGGAGGTTGGCGGCGAAGGGCAGCAGGCGCGCGGCATACAGCTGCGTGGTTGCGGCCTCGAGGTCTGCCGGCGAGCCGTCATTGTCCAAGAGCACGTCCGCCGCCGCGCGGCGAGCGCCGTCATCCGCCTGCGCCCGGATGCGCGCGCGCGCATCGGCCTCGGCCAGCCCGCGGTGCTCCACGAGCCGACGCACGCGCACCTCGGCGTCCGCGAGCACGACGATCACCAGGTGGTATGCCGCGGACATCTGCTTCTCGACGAGCAGCGGCATGTCGTGCACCGCGATCTTGTCCTCGGGCACCGCCGCCAGCTGCCGGTCGGTCTCGGCGAAGATCAGCGGGTGCGTGATCGCCTCCAGGTCGCGCAGCGCGCCCGGATCGGCAAAAACGATCCCGGCCAGCGCTGCCCTGTCGAGGGTGCCGTCCGGCGCCCGCACGGCAGCACCGAAACGATCGATGACGGCGGCCAGCCCATCGGTGCCGGGCGCGACGACCTCGCGGGCGATGCGGTCGGCGTCGACGATCACCGCCCCGAGCTCGCGCAACTGGGCCGCGACACTCGACTTGCCCGACCCGATCCCCCCGCTGAGGCCGACCCGCAGGCCGCTCACGCCTGCGCCAATCGGGCCGGGAAGCCCCCGGTCGCGATGGGTCCCCAACGGGTGGGCGTGATCCGCAGCAACGACTTGCCCTGCTCGCGCATCGCCTGACGGTATTCGTCCCAGTCCGGATGCTCCCCGCTGATGCACCGGAAGTAGTCGACGAGCGGCTCGAGGGCCTCGGGCAGCTCAAGCACCTCGCATTCGCCGTCGACCTGCATCCACGGCCCACCGAAATCGTCCGACAACACAACCACGGACACGGCGGGCTCACGCCGCGCGTTGGCCGTTTTCGCGCGCTCCGGATAGCTCGAGATGACGATCCGGCCGTCCTGGTCGAGACCGCCGGTCACCGGCGAGAGCTGCGGGCCACCGTCGCGGCGCGAGGTGACCAACACCATGTGGTGGCGTGACCGCACGAACTCGTGCATGCCATCCCGGTCGACCACACGTGTGGTCGCAATCATGCGTGCCATACCGCCATCCTGCCGCACGCCTGGGAGAACACCCTTCGAGCACGGGCGGCAAACCTGTTATAAGCAACCGAGCGACCCGCGCTCCGGGAGTGGAGCGCGGGCCGTTGCTCGCGGCATACGGGCTCGTATGCCGCCGGTGTCAGTTCCCGGTGAGCTTCTCGCGCAAGGCGGCCAGCGCCTCGTCGGAGGCGAGGGTGCCCTCGACCGGGGCCGAGGAGCTGCTCGAGGAGCCACCCGAGGAGTAGGACGTCGGCGCCTCGGCCTCGGCGCCCGCCTCGGCGTCGGCCTCGGCCGCCTTCTCGATCTGGGCGCGGTGGGCCTCCCAGCGGGAGAACGCCTGGGCGTACTGCTTCTCCCATGCCTCGCGCTGCTTCTCGAAGCCCTCAAGCCACTCGTTGGTCTCCGGGTCGAAGCCCTCGGGGTACTTGTAGTTGCCCTGCTCGTCGTACTCCGCGGCCATGCCGTAGAGGGTCGGGTCGAACTCAGTCTGGCTCGCGCCGTCCTCGTTGGCCTGCTTGAGCGACAGCGAGATCCGCCGACGCTCCAGGTCGATGTCGATGACCTTGACAAAGATCTCGGTGCCCACGGTGACGACCTGCTCGGGCAGCTCGACGTGCCGCTCGGCCAGCTCGGAGATGTGCACCAGACCCTCGATGCCGTCCGCGACGCGCACGAACGCGCCGAACGGCACCAGTTTGGTGACCTTGCCCGGCACGACCTGACCGATCGCGTGGGTGCGGGCGAAGTGCTGCCACGGGTCTTCCTGGGTCGCCTTCAGCGACAACGAGACCCGCTCGCGGTCCATGTCGACGTCGAGCACCTCGACGGTGACCTCGTCCCCGACCTCGACGACCTCGGACGGGTGGTCGATGTGCTTCCAGGACAGTTCGGACACGTGCACCAGACCGTCGACCCCACCGAGGTCGACGAAGGCGCCGAAGTTGACGATCGAAGAGACGACACCGGAGCGGACCTGGCCGGGCTGCAGCTCGCGCAGGAATGTCGAGCGAACCTCGGACTGGGTCTGCTCCAGCCATGCCCGGCGCGACAGCACCACATTGTTGCGGTTCTTGTCGAGCTCGATGATCTTGGCCTCGATCTCATTGCCGACATAGGGCTGCAGGTCGCGCACCCGGCGCATCTCGACCAGGGAGGCGGGCAGGAAGCCGCGCAGGCCGATGTCGAGGATCAGGCCGCCCTTGACGACCTCGATGACGGTGCCCTTGACGACGCCGTCCTCCTCCTTGACCTTCTCGATCGTGCCCCACGCGCGCTCGTATTGCGCCCGCTTCTTGGACAGGATCAGCCGGCCTTCCTTGTCCTCCTTTTGCAGGACCAGGGCCTCGACCTCGTCACCGACGGTGACGATCTCACTCGGGTCGACGTCGTGCTTGATGGACAGCTCCCGGCTGGGGATGACGCCCTCGGTCTTGTAGCCGATGTCGAGCAGGACCTCGTCCCGGTCGACCTTGACGATGCGACCGGCGACGATGTCGCCGTCGTTAAAGTGCTTGATGGTCTCGTCGATGGCGGCGAGAAGTTCTTCCTCAGAGCCGATGTCGTTGATGGCGATCTGAGGGGCGGTCGTGGCGACCGTGCTTGCAGTCATGTAGTAGGAACTCCGATTGTGGATGATGGCGTTGTGCGGATAGGGACAGTGCAACTCGCCTGCGCGAGGCGTTCGCCGAATCAGCGCAAGCCAGAACGCACACACGAGTGCGCCACAAGTCTAATCGGCGCAGTAATACGGGGTCAAAACATCGGCCGAGGAGGCCTGGCGTGAGTTGGGCCGGCCGCCGAGTGGTCGACCAGGAGGTGTCGGTCCGGGCCCAGCGAGCGTGGTGGGACCGGGCGGCGGGCGACTACTACACCGAGCACGGCGCCTTCCTCGGTGACCGCGGCTTTGTGTGGGGCCCGGAGGGGTGGACCGAGGCCGAGCTGGGCCTGATCGACCCCGCCGGTATGCCGCCCGGACCTCTTCTCGAGATCGGCGCCGGGGCGGCCCAATGCTCCCGTTGGCTCGCCGGCGAGGGGGCCGCCGTGGTCGCCACCGACCTGTCCGGCGGGATGCTCGCCCAGGCGCGCGCGATCGACCGCGCAGCCGAGCCCGTCCCGCTCGTGCAGGCCGACGGCTCGCGGTTGCCGTTCGCGGCGGGGAGCTTCGCGGCGGTGTTCACGGCATACGGAGTGATCCCCTTTGTCGCCGACTCGGGTGCGGTGATGCGGGAGGCAGCGCGGGTGCTGCTGCCGGGCGGCCGATTGGTGTTTGCGACCAGCCACCCGATCCGGTGGGGCTTCCCCGATGTGCCCGGGCGGGCGGGTTTGACCGTCACGCAGAGCTACTTCGACACCACTCCGTATGCCGAGTGCGACGACCGCGGCCAGGTCACCTATGTCGAGCATCACCGCACGCTCGGTGAGCGGGTCCGCGAGGTCGTCGCGGCCGGCTTGGAACTCGTCGACCTTGTCGAACCGACGTGGCCGAGCCGCAACGAGCACGAGTGGGGCGGCTGGTCGCCGTTGCGTGGCGCACTCATCCCGGGGACGGCCATCTTTGTCGCTCGCAAGCCCGACGGCCGCGCCCGCGGCTAGCGCCGGATCGATGCGTGCACAAAGATGGGGGGCGCGGGCATCGCGGCCCGCCCCGGCCAAGGAGGCTGTCGCAGATGGCTAAGCACACCGTCGCCCTCGGGATCGACATCGGCGGATCCGGCATCAAGGGAGCCCCCGTCGACCTGACGACCGGCCAGTTCCTGCAACCGCGGCGCAAGGTGGCCACCCCGGCGAAGTCGACCCCCACGGCGGTCGCCGCCATCGTCGACCAGATCGCCGACGAGTTCACCGACGATCTGCCCGCGGACGCCCCGATCGGCGTGACCATCCCCGGCGTAGTCCAGCACGGCGTGGTCCGCACGGCGGCCAACATCGACAAGAGTTGGATCGACGCCGCGGGCGAGGAGATCTTCAGCGAGGCCCTCGGCCGCCGCTGCCTGCTCGTCAACGACGCCGACGCCGCCGGCGTCGCCGAGCAGCGCTATGGCGCAGCCAAGGGCGAGCAGGGCCTGATCATCTTGACGACGTTGGGCACCGGCATCGGCATCGCGTTGCTGCACAACGGGGTGCTGATCCCGAACTGCGAAATGGGACATATCGAGGTCGGGGGTCACGACGCCGAGACCCGCGCCGCCTCGAGCGCCCGGGAACGCGAGGGGCTCAGCTACAAGGCCTGGGCGACCAAGCGGCTGCAGCCCTACTACGCGATGATGGAACAGATGCTGTGGCCGGACCTGTTCGTCGTCGGCGGCGGCGTCTCCCGCAAGCACGAGAAGTTCCTGCCGCTACTCACGCTGCGCACCCCGATCGTGCCCGCGGCGCTGGAGAATCAGGCCGGCATCGTCGGCGCCGCAGCGCTCGCGGCCGACTGAGCGCGCCGGCGAGGGGCCGACTAACTTCTGCTAGCAGCAGTTCGTCGCCCCCCAATAGCTTGCAACCTAGTGGGACCTCGACTAATGCCTGCTAGCAGAACTTCCTTGGGCGGCCCTGGTCACTCCTTTTCCAGGGTCACTCGGCGCGGCGCGGTCGCCTCGCCCGCACCGGCCGCCGCCGGCGCAACCGCAGTCGCTCCACCGAGCGCTGGCTGCTCACCGAAACGGCTCGACCCGATGTGCCCGGACTCGCTCGCCATCACCGGCTGCGCCTGCTCCTCCTCGCGCCCGTTGATGCGGGCCAGGATCAGGCCGAGCCCGATCGCCACCAACCCGATCGCTCCGGCGATCCACGGTAGCCGTCCGACGAGGGCGAGCTTGCTCCCGTTCTTCTTTGCCGAGTCGACGTTAGCGGCGACGGTCTCGTCGGTGAACGCCAGCGCCATATTGAGCGCGTTCCCCCCGTCGGGGAGGGTGCGCACCTGGGTCTCCTGCTGCTTCATGATGGCGCCGGTGACCGGGTCGATCCACATCGTCTTGTCCACCGAGTAGATCCCCTCGATGCCGGAGGAGATCTCCGCGGGGGCCTGATCGACCTTAAGGTTGAATTTGTAGGTCGGCAGCCCGAGAACGTCTTCTTTGCCCTCAAAGGTCGCGTCGACCGCCTTGTCGAGGATGCCGTCCCAGAAGGGGTAGGTCTTCTCCTCGGTGTCGAACGGGAACTTGTTGATCAAACCGTCATGCGGTGAGGCATCGGCGCCGAGGTACTTCTCCTGGTCTTGGACGGCCAGCCCGCTGACCCGGTCGGTGGCGAAGGCGTCGGTGCCGGCGTTGATCAGCCGGGACCCTTCCCCCTCGGCGCTGGCGCAGTCCCCGGCCTGGCCGTCGCCGTTGCGCACCAGGCAGGTGAAGGTCTGGAAGACCACGGTGTCACCGGTGGATGCGGTGCCGTCGGCGACCGTCCGGCTGATCGCCTTGACCGGGCCGCGACTCTCGGTCAAATAGGCCGCCTCGCCCTGCAGCCGAGTGAGGCTGTTGGTGTCCAGCGGCGTCTTCTTGACCTGCCCGGGCACCCATACCAACAACAGGAGAGCGGTGGTCCAGCAGAATGCCCCGACGCCGAGCAGGAGCGGGGCAAGAATTTTCCGCATGGGCTCGCTCTCCTCGAAGGAATGGCACGATCGCCTGATGCTACCAGTGGGTAGGCGCCCTTCGGCAACACCCACAGGCCGCCGCGCCGCCGTGGCCTGCCTGATCACCCACGGTCATCGGAATCGCCCGACCGCTAGCCACCGACCCGTAGTTACTTTCGGGTATTTTGGTGGGCCGCCGCGCTGTCACCTGTTCGCAGGCCGGCGCGCCACCCACCCGCCGATCACCCCCCGAGGACCTTGTGTTGCCGCGTCAGATCCGCATCCTCTTCCTGAGCTGGCGCGACCACGAGCATCCCGAAGCCGGCGGGGCCGAGAAGTACCTCACCGAGGTGGCCGAGGGACTCGCCGACCGCGGCCACCAGGTCACGATCCGCACAGCCGCGTATGCCGGGGCCCTACCGGATGAGGTGGTCCGCGGCGTCGCCTACTGCCGCCGCGGTGGCCGCTTCGGCGTCTACCCCCGAGCCTTGGCTTCCCGCCTGACCGGTCGCGCCCGGGCCGATGTCGTCGTCGACATCCAAAACGGCGTGCCGTTCCTGTCCCCGCTCGGGGGCCGCTCGCGGGTGGTCAACCTCGTCCATCACGTGCACAAGGAACAGTGGCCGGTCGTTCTCGGACCGCGGGCCGCCAGCGTCGGCTGGTGGCTGGAATCCCAGGTCGCGCCGCGCGTCTACCGGAATACGACCTATGTGACGGTCTCCCCCGCCACTCGCCGAGAACTCGCCGGGCTGGGCGTTGCGCCCGAACGAACCGAGATCATCTTCAACGGCACCGACGTCGTTCGCGACGACGGCATCGAGCGCTCCCCCACGCCCTCGATCATCGTGCTGGGACGGCTCGTGCCCCACAAGCGCGTCGAACTGGCCATCGACGCGCTCGCCAAGCTCGCGACCGAACGGCCCGGCCTGCGCATGCAGATCGTCGGGTCGGGATGGTGGAAGCCACGACTGGAGGAGTATGCCGAGGCCGCCGGCGTGACCGACCTGATCACCTTCACCGATCACGTGTCCGAGGCCGAGAAGCATCGGCTGCTGGCCCAGGCCTGGGTCCTCGCCCTCCCGTCCCTGAAAGAGGGGTGGGGGCTGGCCGTCGTCGAAGCCGGGGTCCACGGCACGCCCGCGGTCGGCTTTCGCGACGCCGGGGGCGTGCAGGACTCCATCCGGGACGGCGAGACCGGCCTGCTGTGCGAGGAGGGAATCGAGGCCTTCACCGCTGCGCTCGCCCGCTTCCTGGACGACGAGCAGCTGCGAACCCGGCTCTCGGCCAACGTGCACGAGTGGGTGGCGCGCTTCCGGTGGGAGGAAACGATCGATGCGTGGGAGCGGCTTTTAATCGGCGAGGGTGACGGCGACGGGACCGACGCGGGCTAAGGCCTCAGCGGCCTGAGGCCTACTTGGTGTCGTACTGAGCGAGCTGCCCGGGCGTCGGGTTGGGGTCCGGAGTGATGGCGCTGACCGCGCCGATGATCGCAAACAATGCGAGGATCACGCCGCCGATGAGGGATGCGGCGTTCGTGCTCCGGGACTTCATGTACCGAAGGGTAGCAAAGGGTTAACTCGCAGCTGGCCAGAGAAGCGCCGGTGAAATCCGAGCCCGGCGAGCACGCTGGCCTCGGTGAACAAACTCACGGCCCAACCCACGCGGATCGGCCAGCGTGCCGGGCCGGCCGGCGGCCGGACTCTCACCTCCCCGAGGTCGACGACCAGGACCGTCGCCGAGCGGTGCACGATCGTCCCCTCGGACGTGCTGGGCAGCGGCACCGCCGAGTCCAGTTCGATGAAGACATAGCGAGCCCCCGCCCGGCGCACGGCCGTGACCGGATCCTCCCCGGCATCAATCGCCTCGCGCACCAGCGCCGCGCGGCCGTCCTCCCCACGCACCCAGCCGGCCCAGGTCAGCAGGTCATCGCTCACCAGAACGGGCTGATCGACGATCCGCGGTGCCACGGTCAGCGCCACCCGGTCGTCATTCCACGGGTAGCGCCGGTACTGCAGCCACGGCAAGACCGCGACCAGCCCCGGCGGACGCGTGGACAGCTCCGCCGCCGCGGCACGGAAGTCGCCCGGCACGTCCACCGGCCGCCAGCGGCCGCCCACACCCCACGCGAGCGTGGGCAACACCGCCAGCGGCAGCAGCGCGAGAACGACCGCCAGCACCCGGGTGGGATCCTGCCCCGGACGGCGCCAGAGCCGCTCGACGGCCAGCCCCGAGGCGAGCGCGAGCACGAGAACCCACCCGGCGAGCAGCTTCTGGGAGTCGCGCAGCAAGGCGCCACCCGGCAGCAGGTCAAGGCCCCGCGCCCACCCCGCGGCCAGCGGCTCCAGGCCGCTGACGGCCACGGCACACAGTCCGAGAACACCACTCGCGGCGACGGCAATCGTCGCCCCACGGCCACGGGCGTCCAGGCGCACCACGCGCGCGGCGATCGCCACCACCATCATGACGAGCGCCGTGGCCGCCGCCGCCGGCAACAGCGCCGCCCGCGGCGCTGGGTGGCTCGCCTGGTTCCACATCCCGCCGCCGCTCAGCAGCGAAACGACGAGCCCGAAGGGGGTGTCGGGACGCGCGGCAAAGGCGCGGCCGCCAACCGGATCGCCGCGGACGTCCGCGGCGATCGCGGGCAGGGCCCACACCGCCGCCAGTCCGAGCGTCACCGCCACGATCGAAAGGCCAGCCCGCAGCCGCGCCAGCGGCGCCGGCCCTGGCGTCCACCGCGCCGGCCAGATCGTGAGCAGCACGACCGGCCCGACGACCATGAGCAGGGTGTTCGCGCCGCCCAAAGCCGCCGCACCGATGCAGCCGCAGACCACGGTCAACCTGGTTGTCCCGGCCCGCCAGCCGAGCACCGCCCGCAACCCCAAGGCGCTCAGCCCGTAGCCCAAGACGATCGTCCACTGCCCGATCGCCAGCCGCTCGGCGACGAACGGATTCCAGATCCCCACCGTCGCCGCGGCGCACCTGCCGAGGACGCCGACCTGCGGCCGCAGCCGGCGCAGCAACGCCACCGGGCCGAGCCCGGCGAGGATCACCACGGCGAGCAGGACGATGGTCTGCGCGGCGCCCGCGCCGACCACCCGACCGAGGACGACGCCCACCGCATCGCTCGGGACCGCGCGGGGCGCCACCGACCCGGTGCCGGTGACAAACGGAGTCAACCGCGGATCCGGCGACCAGCCGAGGTCATAGGCGAGCACGACCCCGGGACCGAGCGCCGGCCCGAGCACGAGTAGGGCGAGGACGACAGCGACGGCGAGCGGGGCGGCATACCAGCCGAGCGCAGCGATCAAGCTGCGCATCCGCGCCATCGGGGGCCGCTCCTTTATCCGGCGGAGTTGTTACCCGCCGGAAGCTACCAGGCGGCCCTTGGGCTTGCCTCGGCGGCGTTCGGTCCGATCTTTGCGGGCACTTCGGCGCGGCTCGCAGCGCGACGCGCACGCCCTGCGGCCGAGCGGGACCGGGTACAGTTCCCACGCTGCTATTCCGTTCCCAGGATGACCGTGACACACCCCTCCCCCGCGTCCGCGGACCAGGCCGAGCCGCTCGAGCCGGATCGCACCGCCGCCTGCGAGCCTCCCGACGCCGAGCCGGAAGAGGGCCCGCGGGACTGGGTCCGGCTGGGCTTCCTGCTGGTCACCGCGCTCGCCTTGGGTGTGCGCGTGAGCGTCCTGAAGGACGCTTCGTTTATCACCGACGACTTCATGCTGAGCGCCCGGGCGATGGAGAACCCGTTCTCGTGGAGCTACCTGACCCGGGTGCACACCGGCCACTTCGAGCCGATCGGCTTCGCGATCATGTGGGCGCTGGCGCATTTCGCGCCACTGCAGTGGGGCTGGACGGTCGTCGCCCTGCTCGCCGGGCAGCTGGTCGTCTCGGTCCTCGTCTGGCAGTTGCTCCGCGAGCTCTTCGGGCGTCACCCGCTCATCCTGATTCCCTACGTGATCTTCGCGTTCACGCCGCTGACCCTGCCCGCGGTGGCCTGGCTGTCCGCGGCGATCTTGTGGCTGCCGCTGATGGCCGCCCTCGCCGGCGCCTTGCGGTGGCACGCGCGCTACCTGCGCACCGGGAGCACGCCCGCCGCCCTCGCCGCGATCGCCTGGTTTCTGGTCGGGTGCGCCAGCTTCGAAAAGATCGCGATCTTCGTCCCCTACGTCATCGTCTACACCCTCGCCCTGGAACCGGGCGTCCGGCTGCGCCCCCGTCCCTTGCTCGCGTTGCTGCGGCGCACCTGGGTGATCTGGGCCGGGTATGCCGTCGCCGGCCTGCTCTATCTGGCGATCTACCTGCCCGGATACCGCAGCCTCGGCAACGACACCCCGGTCACGGCCCCGCATGCCGGGACGTTGTCGGAGTTCACCTTCCTCAGCATCTTCCGAACCCTGATCCCGGCGAGCTTCGGCGGGCCGTGGAGTTGGCAGCGGGTCAGCTATGCCCTCGGCATCGTCGACTCCCCGCGCGCCTTCGACTGGGTTTGTTGGGTCCTGGCCCTGGTCGTCATCGTCGGGTCGCTGGTCGTGCGCCGCCACGTGCTGCGGTTTTGGGTCGCCCTGTTGGTCTATGTCGGCGGCTCGATCCTGACCGTGGCCGCGGGCCGGGTCGCGTATGGCGGCTCGATCGTGGCGCTGGAGACGCGCTATCTCGCCGACGCGGCGGTTCCTCTGGTCATCGCCCTCGGTGCGGCACTGTTGCCCGTGCGGGGGCAGACCCGGCCGTGGACGTCCATGGGTCAGCGGCTGCGCGCCACGATCCCCGCGGGCGTGTGGCACGGCGTTGCCGTCGTGGCCGCCCTCGTCGTCATCTCGCTGTCCTTCCACTCGATGGGCCGGTATGCCACGATCGCGACCGGCAACCCCTCCCGAGCCTTCCTGGAGAACACCAAGTCCTCGCTGGCCGCGTTGCCCGATGACGCCCAGATCGTCGACACCGAAGTACCGGCCGGGATCATCGGGCCGATCTTCGCCGAGTACAACCTGGTCAGCCGCTACCTCTCGCCGCTGCTGGACACCAATCGCCGCGCCGAGGCGCGCAACCGGGTCAACTACACCAGACCCTACATCCTCGACCACACCGGCACGTTGGTGCCGATGGCGGTCAACACCGTGGTGCCGTCCGCGGGTGAGGGATGCCGGGTGGTCCAGGACGGGCGCGTCGTCGTGCCGCTGGCGGGGCCGGTCTTTGAGTGGAGATGGGTCATCCGCATCGGTTATCTCGCCGACGCCCCGGTCACCGGCACGGTTCGGCTCGGCTCGGGGACGGCCACGGTGCCCTTCGGGAAGGGCTTGGGAGAGGTCTTCGTGCGGGTGACCGGCAGCGGGAGCCGGTTGACGATCACCGGCCTGCCCAACGGGGTCAACTTCTGCGTCGGCGACGCCCAGGTCGGCACGCCGATGCCGAAGGGCTAAGTCGTGGCGAGCGCCGACGCGCCGCGGCCAACCCCGCGATTTGCCGCCCTCGACGGGCTGCGGGCCGTGGGGGCGCTCGCGGTCATGCTCACCCACGTCGGTTTCCAAAGCGGGGCCGCGCTCACCGGCCCCTTCGCGGGCATCCTCGCCCGGTTCGACTGCGGGGTCGCGCTGTTCTTCGTCGTCTCCGGCTTCTTGCTGTTCCGCCCGTATCCCGTCGCGCGCCTGAGCGACCGGCCCCCACCCGCGGTCGGGCCCTATCTGTGGCACCGGGCGCTGCGCATCCTGCCCGTGTTGTGGGTGACCGTGCTGGCCTGCGCGGTGCTGGCCCCCACCGCCGGGGCCGGCTGGGCGGCATACGCCGAGCATGCCGCGCTGATCCAGATCTATACCGGCAACCCGCTGCTGCACGCGCTGACCCAGCTGTGGAGCCTGGCGACGGAGGTGGCCTTCTATCTCGTGCTGCCCCTGTTCGGGCGGCTGCTCCTGCGCGGGCGGGACGCGCGGTCCTGGGCGCGCCGCACGATCGCCGTTGGGGCGGCCGGTGCCGCTCTCTCCTGCGTGTGGATGGCCGCGGTGACCGCGGCCGGTCAGCCGGATGCCCGGCTGTGGCTGCCCGGTTATGCCGGCTGGTTCGGCGGCGGGATCGCCTTGGCCGCCTGGCAGGTCGCCCGGGACCGCGGCGTCCTCGCGCCGGGGCGCGTCGATGCGCTGCTGGAGCGCCCGGGGACCGTGTGGGCCATCGCCGCGGCGCTGTTCGTCCTGGTCTCGACGCCGCTCGTTGGCCCGCTCGATCTCACCGAGCCGACGCCGGCCCAGGCGGCGCTGAAAAACCTCGCGTATGGCGTGATCGGGCTGCTCGTCGTTGCTCCGACGGTGCTGGCGCCGAGGCCGACCAACGCGGCCTTCCTCGGCGCCCTATCCGGTCGGATCGGGTCCTTCCTCGGCCGCATCTCCTATGGCATCTTCGCGTATCACGTGCTCATGCTCTATCTGGCCGAGCGGCTGCTCGGGCGTGAGACCTTCGACGGCGGTTTCTTCCCGCGTCTCGGTGTCACGCTCGTGTTGACGATCGCGGCCGCGAGTGTGAGCTACTACGGGATGGAGTTGCCGGTGATGCGCCGCGGTCGGGGCTGGGCTCCCCGGCGGGCGGGGAGTCATGCCCGCGCCACGGCCGGCGCGCCGTGAGCACCCCCTGACCCGGCCAGCGCCGGCCTGCCCCGGAGGAGGCCGGCGTCCGGCAGCTGAGCTGGGCGATTAACGCCACGACGGCGAGGACGGCGCCGGCCTGCACCACGCCCGAGTCGAAGGCGGCCCCGCTGCGTGGCCAGGGAGCGGCAGCCACTGCCGCGGTCGCTACGGCCAGGCCGGCCAGCCCGGCCAACGGAGCGACCAGCCGAGCATGCGGCGGCCGCTGCCGAAGCGCAACCAGCAGCACGAGCCCCAACGCTGCGCCCGCGAGCCCCCCGAGCGCAAGACCGGCGAGAACCGGCAGCATCTCGGCGAGGACCCGGCCGCCTCGGCCGGTGAGCCGCAGCGCCGGGGCCGGGCCCGTGGGTTCACCGCGGTCGCCGAGGGCGGCCAGGCGCGGCAACCGGGCGGCATACGGGGCGAGCGGGGCGGCACCGAGCAGGAGCAGCAGCGCGAGGACCCCGGCGCCCAAGCCGAGCCGGTAGCCCGTGTCCGGGACAAAGCCAGCCGTCAGCGTGACGGGCGGGCCGGCCGGAACCAGCCACCCCTGCATCCACCCGTTGACCCGGACTCCCTGCACCGGATCCCCGCCCGGCAACCGTGCCTCCCACCCGGGATGGTAGTTCTGCCCGATGGTGACCAGAGCGGCATCCGATCGAGCCGGAACATCGAGGCTCAGCTGGACCGCGCCCTCGCGGTGCATCGGGACTGGGCGCAGCGCGGTGCCCGTGCCGGTGCTGCGGTGCAAGGTCAGCGTCGCCGGCTCGAACCGGTCGCTGGGCGCGGCGACGATCTCGTTGGACCCGGCGGCGAGCGCGATCCTGCCGTCTCCGCAGGCCACCCAGGCAACCGGGCGCCCTTCGAGCACATCACCACTGGTGCCGGTGACCCGAGTCTGGATGCGCGCGCCGTTCACGAGGACGTCCGGTCCGCTGCCGCAGGCGGGGTCGAGCGGCTGGGTGGGATCGATCGGGCGGCGCAGGTCGTCGGCGCCAACGACGCGGACCTCGCCGAAACCGACGGGCAGGAAGGTCCGCTCTCGCGTCGCGCCGTCGATGCCGACGCGGGGCCGGGTGGCCTCGAACCACACCCGCACCAGGTCGGTGCGCCGGGCCGGGAACCAGACGTAGCCGTCCTCGTCGGTGGTCGCGGTGACCGGGTAGCCGTCGCCGAAGCGCAATCGGACCTCCTTGGGCAGCGAGGAGTTCTCCATCCGTGACGGGATGAACTGCAGCCCCCGCACCACCCGCTTCGTGGGCAGGTGAAGGGTCAGCCGGGGCTGCGGGTCGGTGCTGGCCGCCACCCAGCCGGTGGCCGGATCGGTGTCCACGACCGCCCCCGGCCGGTCGGCGAGACCGGGCACCAGCCGCGAGGACCCGGTCGCACGGATCCGGTCGGTCCCGTCCAGCAGCACGTCCGCCGCGGACGTCCGCGCCGCCAAGGCCGTGCCCTCCAGCCGATAAGAGCCGGCACTCCCGATTCGCACGACCCGGCCGATGCCGGCCGGGGGCTCCCTCGGCGAGACCGTGGCCGGCGAGCACACCTCGCCGGCGGCCAGCGACCAGCAGCCGGTGCGGAAGCCGTCATCGGCACGCAGGTCGATCACGTCTGGGGTGGCGGCCACGGGGGTTTCCAACAGCAGCGAGGGCGTCACCCCGTCGATGGCAAGCTCGGTGATCGACATCCCGTTGGGCACCCCGGACGCCACCGCCGAGAGCGTGAACCGGATCCAGTCGGTGGCTCCCTCGGCCGGGACAACAGTCCCAAATCCATTGCTGTCCAGGCTCATCGACCGGCTGCCGGTGGCCGTCGAGACGAGGATGCGGCGTGGCGGCGACCCGATCGGGGAAACGCGGGAGGCGACCAGGCGCACCGACCCGATCCGTTTCGGCTCCAGCAACCGCACCTCGAGCCACTCCCCCTCGGCCTGACCGTAGCGGCCGGACACCCACCGCGTCGTGAAATCGCCGTCAACCGCGGCGGCCGGGGAATAGGCGGCGCCGAGGCGCAGCGTTGCCCCCGCGTCGGACGCCGAGGAAGATGCGGTCACCGAGCGCACCCCGCGCCAGGTGCTCGTCGTCTGGGGGGCGTCGGGGTCGGCGATCACATCGTGAACGGGCCGGTCCTGGCCGAACTTGGCGTCCGATGACAACACCGCGGAGGTGTTGTTGGCGGCCGCGCCGAAGAAGACCTCCCGGCGGCGCAACCCGTCGGTCAGGACGCTGGCGGCTGCGCTCGCGAAGCCGCCGATGACGGCGCGCGCGTCGGTGCCGAGCAGGGCAAACGGGATGCCGATCCGGGTCAGGGCGAGCATGTCCTCGGGCCCGGCGAGCGCTGTGGGGGCCGTGTGCGCGGACAGCATGCCGGCCTGGCGCGGCTGGGGAACGGCATACACCGTGATGCTCGGACGCGACCCCCGGGTGCGGTTGTCGATGGTCGTTTCGGGCGACTCCTCCGGGTCGACGATCTGGGGTCCGAACTGGGCGACCGAGCGCAATCCGCTGGTGCGCAGCCCCTCCTCGACGGCCACCAGCGGGTCGACTTGGGCGCCCGGCCGCAGGTCGGCCGGGACGACGACATAGGCGACGCCGGCGCTGGCGAGCGCCTGCGCGATGCTCGGGTCTCCGCGGCCGCTGGCAATGGTCTTGTTGACGCCGTCGAGGAAGCGGGTCGAGCCGGCCGACCCGAGCGGGACGGCGTCCCGCAGCACGAACGGGCGGCGCATGATCGCCTGCAGCGGGTTGTCCTTGGTCGAGCCCCAAGTGAAGTCGGCGAACGCGGTGGCCGGGAGCATGAGGACCGATCCGTCTCCCCGCTGCCGATCCAGCCAGGTGGCCGCCTGCTGCCAATACGACGGGAGAGCGGGATAGCCCTCGTCCCGGGCGAGCCGGGCAGTTAAGGCCGGGCTGGCCGCGGCGACAATCAGCGCGCCGACGACGGTGGCCTGCACCCACCGCTGCACGCCGACCCGGCGCAGCCACTCGACGCCGGCCTCCATACCGGCGACTGCCGCGACGGCCAGCGGCAGGCGGACGACGAGATCGAACTTGTGCGCATTGCGCAGCGGCGCCAGCGGGCCGTCCAGGAGGCGGAAGCTCAGCTCGGTCCAGACCGGCCCCAGCGGGCCGCGGTGCCCGAGGGTGACCAGGACCAGACCGACGACCAGACAGGTCGCCAGGAACGCCCGCTCGGCAAGGCGGCGGGTGGCGAGGCCGGCCAGGCCGGCGGCGACGACGAGCGCCGTGGTGACGATGAGAATCGGCCGGGTGACATAGGCCCACCCGCCGGGCCAGTGTGGACCGGTGGGTGTTGTCAGATAGCCCAGCCAGGCGCTGGTGCCACGCAACGCCTCGAAGGTGCTCGCCGTCCCGGTCGTGGTGACCGCGCTCTCGATCCAGTCGAGGAAGGGAGGGCTGTTGGCGCCGAGGATGGCCAGCGGGAGCAACCACCACAACATCGCGGCCACGGCCGCACCCAGCCAGCCGACGAAGGCCCGGGCGAGATCCCGGGACGGGCGCCGGGTGAGGAACCACAGCGTCGGCATGACGAGCACGGCGCCGGTGGCGACGGCATTGACCCCGCCACACAGCGCAACCGCGAGCGCGGAGCGGGTGATCCGCCACCGCCAGCTGCGCTCCTGGCGGACGATCAGCGGCAGCAGCACCCAGGGGGCGATCGCCATCGGCCACACCTCGACCGAGGTCGTTGTCAGCTCGCCGACGATGCGGGGCGAGAGGGCATAGAACAGCGCCCCGGCCAGGCGCAGCCAGCGCCGGCCGGCGGCAAGTTCCCCGGCGACCCGCCAGGTGCCAAGGAAGGCGAGCACCAGCAGCAGGGTCCACCACAGCCGTTGGGTGATCCAGGCGGGGATTCCCGCGGAGATCAGCAGACCGTGGAACGGGCCCATTGGGAAGAGGTAGCCGTAGGCCTGATTTTGCAACTGGCCGAAGTACAGCTGCGGGTCCCACAGGTGCAGCGCGTCGCGCAGGAAGCCCCACGGGTTGAGGGTCAGGTCGGCTTTGGTGTCGCCGACGACCAGTCCGGGCTGTTGCCGGAAGGCAATGGCGGCCAGCGCGGTGCAGGCCGCGAGCAGCCGGGCCCGCCAGATCAGCTGACCGGGCGTGCCAGCGGCGCTCACCGGCGCTTGGTCACGACCAGGACGGCGTTCCAGCTGAGCACCTCCCGCGCGCCCGGCACCCGGATCACCCAGCGGGCCCAGGAGGGGTGGTATCGCGGCAGGATGTCGACGACGTCGATCTCGCCGTGGGCGACGCCGGCGCGAGCCCAGCGCACCATCCGCGCGACCGAGCACGCGAAGAGAGTGCGGCCGTAGTCGTTCTTGGGTCGGTGGCCGTGCCGCGCGGCATACCGGTCGGCGGCTCGGGGGCCGCCGAGCAGGTAGTGCCACGGCGAGGTCTCATGCCCACCCCACGGGGAGAGCCACGGGGTCCACGACAGCACGACCAGCCCACCGGGGGCGGTCACGCGCACCATCTCCCGCCCCATCCGCTCCGGCTCGGCCACGTGCTCGAGGACATTGCTGGAGTAGGTGACCGCGAAGCTGGCGTCGGCGAACGGCAGCGCCAGGCCGGACGCGCGCACCGAGATCCCGCCAGGGGCGCCGTGAGCGGTCATTTCTCCCGCGTCCGGCTCGACGCCGAGATACCGCGCACCGGCCGTCGTGAAGGCGTCGGCAAAATAGCCCGGGCCCCCGCCGACGTCGAGCACATCGGCGCCGTCGAGGTCGCACCAGCGGGAAAGCTCGGCGACCGAATCCCGGGCAAGCGTCAAATAGAACAGGTCGGGATCGGTCTGCTCGTTGAGGAAAACGCGGAACAGCCCGACCGAGCGGCGCAGACTCCCCGCGGGCCACGGGTGGGTGGCAGGAGTCGGCGACGGCACGGGCGGCATTCTAGGCAAGTGGGGACCGGCAATCGGGGCCTGGCATAATCCGATGTCCCTGTTCATGCGTCGAGAGTCGTCCGTGGCCGTCCGCTCCAGCACCGAGCCGGCGAGCGCCGGACCCGGCGCGCGCTCGGGCGCGGTTCTCGCCGCGGCGACGCTTATCGCCGGCGTCCTCGGCTACGCGTTCATCCTCATCCTCAGCCGGGCACTCGGCCCGGAGCGGTATGGCGCGGTGGCCGCGCTCCTCGGGGTCGCGCTGATCTCGACCGTGACGATGACCGCGGTGCAACTGGAGAACACCCGGCTGGTCGCCTCGGGCCGGGTGACGTCGGGCGTGGTGCTGATGCGCCACTCGCTGGCCGTCTCGATCGCCACCGCGCTCGTCGTCGGGCTGCTCTGCCCGCTCCTCGTGCGGCTGCTGCATGTCGACGGGCTGACCGACGCCTTGGTCATGGCCTCACTGCTCGTGCCGCAGACCTTCAGCGGCGGCCTGCTCGGAATCCTGCTCGGCCGCGGCTTGACAACCCAGTTCGGAATGCTGCTCGTGGCCACCGGCGCCAGCCGGATGCTGGCGGCGGTGGCGACCTTGGCGGTGGGCGGGGACGAAACCTTCGCCCTGGTCACCGCGGTGGTCGGGGGCCTGGCCGCGTGCGCCCTCGGGGTCTGGCAGGTGCTGATCAGCGAGCCGTCCGACGCCGGTGTCGCGCCGGAGGCCTTCGGCTGGGCCGGGCTGGCGCGGGCCGCGGCGGGGGCGGGCGCTCTGATGGTGCTGCTCAACGCCGACCTGCTGGCCAGCCGCGGGGTGCTGCCGAGCCGCGAGTCCGGGTGGTATGCCTTCCTCGTCGTCTTCGGGCGATTCACTTTCTGGGGCACGAACTTTTTGTCGCTGTGGATCTTTCCGCACGTGGCTGCCAAGGGGTCAACGACGCGTGCCGTGCGGGCCGCGCTCGGCGTGGTGGTCCTTGTCGGTGCGGCAGCGGTGCTCGGGGCGTGGCTGTTCGGCCGGCCGCTGGTGCGGCTGCTCGCCGGCGAAAGCTACCTGCCCGCGGCCGGTCACGCGCCGGCCTTCGCCACCGCCGGAGTGCTCTTGGCCGTGGTGCAATTGGCGACCTATGTCGATGTGGCGCGGGCGCGGCATACGGTCGGGATTGCCGTCTGGTGCGCCAGCCTGCTCCTCATCGTGCTGATCCGGGTGGCCGCGCCGCCCAGCGTCCCCGGCGTTGTGTGGACGGCCAATGCTGTCCTGGCCGCGACGGCGTTGGTCGGCATCCTGACGATCCTGCACGAACCCGGGGTGCGTTCACGCCGCTATAGCGCGCGCGGCTCGATCCGGTCCTCGGTGACCGTGCCGTCGAAGCTCCGCTGGACGAGATAGGCGCCCTTGCCCGGTTGCTCGGTGACCGCCTCGACCAGGTCGGTGCCGTGATAGACAAGGCCGACGCCGTCGTCCGTGCAGTGGGTCGGCCCGAGCGTGCCGGCACCTACGAGCCGATGGACCGTGGGGCGGCGCTGCTTCTCGGAGTCATAGTGCACGCCGTTGCCATAGGGCAGCAACCCCAGCCCGTTGGTCACCGCCCGCAGGTCGGGTCCGAAGGAGTCGGTGCAGCCGCCCTGATACCAGCAGATCGAGCCGGCCGAGACCCCGGACAGCACGACCCCGGCCGCCCAGACCCGCCGAAAGACCGGCCGCAACTCGTGCACGTCCCACACCGCGAGCAGGTTGGCGACGCTGCCCCCTCCCACCCAGACGACGTCCTGGGAGAGCAGATGCCCCTCGACATCCTCGATGTTCGGCATCGGGAACAGGTGCAGGTGGGTCAGCTCAAAACCGGCAAGCCGGGCCGCGTCGTCCAGTTCGCCGGCGAACCAGCGCTGGTCGCCGCTCGCGGTGCCCAGCGTGCATACGCGCGGCTTGCGACCGGTGACTCCTGATAGGGCGACGGCATGATGCACCAGCGGCGCGAACTCCACGCGGGTGCGCGTCCCGAAGCGGAAGCCGCCCGAGGTGGCGAGGATCGTGGGGTGGTCGGCCGGCATGCGTCCACCCTAAGGTGCCCGCAGCCGGCGGCGCAGCCCGCGCTCGCCGGAGCGCATCATCCAGTGATGGTTGGCGATCACCACCGGTCGCGCGTATGCCGCCGCCCGCCGCAGCAGCGGCGCGATCACCGCCACCTGCTGCCGGTAGTCCGCGATCACCGCCCCCGGAGTGAGCGGATCGTCGCGCACCTCCCACCGCGCCCAGCCGCGCAAATCGCCGGCGATCGCCACCGCGAGGGCGCCCGCGTCCGGGTCGGTCACCCTCCGGGTCAACCTCAGCCTCAACGTGATCGGCAGCGCACTGCGGACCCACACCAGGCCGACGTCGTCGGACAACCGCTGCACGCGCCGGACCTGGGGCCACCACTTGCCGTAGTGATCGGCGTCGGCGAGCACATCGAACACCGTTGCCGTCGAGGCATCCTGGACCCGCCAGCGGTGCACAAAGGCAAACTCGGCGCGGCCGGCGAGGGGGCGCCGGTGGTCCGGTGGGAAGGTCAGTGCCCGGCCTCGTGCCAGCTGTGTCCGAGCCCGACGCTCACGTCGAGCGGGACATCCAAGGCGATCGCGCTGCCCATCTCGCGCCGGACAAGTTCCTCCAACGCGACCGCCTCCCCCGGAGCGACCTCAAGGACCAGCTCGTCGTGGACCTGCAACAGCAGCCGCGAACGCATCTCGCCCCCGGTGATCGCCCGGTGGACGCCGAGCATGGCGACCTTCATGATGTCGGCGGCGCTGCCCTGGATGGGCGCGTTGAGCGCCATCCGCTCGGCCATCTCGCGGCGCTGCCGGTTGTCGCTGGTCAGGTCGGGCAGGTAGCGGCGCCGCCCCAGCATGGTCTCGGTGTAGCCGGTGCCCCGGGCCTCGCGAACAACATCGGCGAGATAGTCGCGCACCCCGCCGAACCGGGCGAAGTATTCGGCCATCAGCGCCCGGGCCTCTTCGACCGGGATCGTCAGCTGCCGGGACAGGCCAAAGGCGGACAGGCCGTAGGCGAGGCCGTAGGACATCGCCTTGACCTTGCTGCGCATCGCCGCAGTGACCGCCTCCGGCTCCACCCCGAAGACCCGGGACCCCACGAACCGGTGCAGGTCCTCCCCCGTGCGGAAGGCCTCGATCAACCCCTCGTCGCCGGACAGGTGCGCCATGATCCGCATCTCGATCTGGCTGTAGTCGACGGTCATCAGCTGCTCATAGCCGGGCCCGACGACGAAGGCCTCGCGGATGCGCCGGCCCTCCTCGGTGCGGATCGGGATGTTCTGCAGGTTGGGGTCCTTGGACGACAACCGGCCGGTCGCGGCGATCGTCTGCTCGAAGGTCGTGTGGATGCGCCCGTCGTCGGACACCGACTTCAACAGCCCCTCGACGGTCACCCGCAGCCGGGTTGCGTCGCGATGACGCAGCAGCGCCTCCAAGAAGGGGTGCTCGGTCTTGGCGAACAGCTCCGCGAGCGCGTCGGCGTCGGTGGTCCACCCGGTCTTGGTGCGCTTGGTCTTGGGCATGCCCAGGGTGTCGAACAGGACGACCTGCAGCTGCTTGGGTGAGCCGAGATTGATCCGCTCACCGCCGATCGCGGCGTAGGCGTCCTGCTGGGCCCGATCCACGGCATTGGCGAAGTCCGTCTCGAGGGCGTCCAGGCCGTCGCTGTCGACGGCGATGCCGGTGCGCTCCAGCTCGGCGAGCACCTCGGTCAGGGGCAGCTCGATGTCGCGCATCAGCTCCAGGCCGCCGGCCGCCTCGACCTGCTCGCGCAGCGCCTGGCCGAGGTCGAGCACCGCCCGGGCGCGGACACACGCCTGCTCGACCTCGCCCTCCTGATCGGCCGCGAAGTCGAGCATGCCCTGCTCCTGCGGCTCCTTCTCGGTGCGCAGGTCGCGGCCGAGGGTGCGCACGACGAGGTCGGACAGGTCGTAGTCACGTTGGTCGGGGCGCACGAGATAGGCGGCGACGGCGGTGTCGAGGACCACCCCCGCCAGGGGCAGCCCCCGCGCGGCCAGGGCGTTGCTCGGCCCCTTGGCGTCGTGCAAGATCTTGGCCCGCTCGGGGTCGGCCAGCCACTGCGCGAGGGCGCGCTCGCTGAACGGGTCGAGCTCGGTCACATCGACGTATGCCGCGGGCCCGTCCGCGCTGGCCAGCGCCACCGCGCCGACGTCGCCCCTGCCCCGGGCCCACGAGCCGACGACATGCACCCCGACGTCGCGTCCCGCCCCAGCGTGCTCCGCCAGCCAGGGCGCAATGTGTACCGGTTGCAGCCGCTCGGCGGCGATGTCGAAGCCCCCCTCGGTGGCCTCCTGCGCCGTGGTGTCGAAGGTGGTAAACAGCCGGTCGCGCAACACCCGGAACTCCAGCGCATCGAAGACCGCGTGCACCTGCTCGCGATCCCACATCCGTCGCTCCAAGTCGGCCATCTCGACGCCGAGATCAAGATCGGGCACGAGCCGGTTGAGTCGCTTGTTGCGCACCACCTGATCGACGTTGGCGCGCAAGGCGTCACCGACCTTGCCCTTGATCTGATCGACCTGGGCAACCAGGCCCTCCAACCCGCCGTACAGGCCGATCCATTTGGCCGCGGTCTTGGGCCCGACGCCCGGGACCCCGGGCAGATTGTCGCTCGACTCCCCGACCAAGGCGGCCAGGTCGCGGTAGCTGCCCGGCGGGACGCCGTATTTCTCCTCGACCTTTTCCGGGGTCATCCGCCACACCTCGGAGACGCCACGCACGGGATAGAGCAGGGTGACCTCGGAGCTGACCAGTTGGAAGGTGTCGCGGTCGCCGGAGCAGATGACGACCTCCATGTCCGCGCGGCGGGCCGCGGCGGTCAGCGTCGCGATGATGTCGTCGGCCTCGTAGCCGGGGAACTCGATGTGCCGGATCTTGAGGGCGTCGAGGACCTCGCGAAGCAGCGGCAGCTGGCCGGAGAACTCGCTGGGCGTCGCCGACCGGCCGGCCTTGTATTCGGCATACTCCCGAGCACGGAAGGTGTCACGGGAGACGTCGAACGCGACCGCGATATGGGTCGGGTCCTCGTCGCGCAACACATTGATCAGCATCGAGGTGAAGCCATAGACGGCGTTCGTATGCTGCCCGGTCTTGGTCGAGAAGTTCTCGGCCGGCAGCGCGAAGAACGCGCGGTAGGCCAGGGAGTGACCGTCGAGTAGGAGGAGGCGACTCACACCTGGCAGCCTAGGGGGCATGACTGACAGCGCGATGCCCCCGGATGCCGACCTGCTGGCTTGGGTTGACCGGGCATCGCGCGGAACGCTGATCGAGCGGGTGGGCATCGAGTTCGTGCACGTCGGCCCCGAGGAGATCAGCGCCCGGATGCCGGTGGCCGGTAACACCCAGCCGTATGGGCTGCTGCACGGCGGCGCGACTGTGGTGCTCGCGGAGACGCTCGGCTCCGTGGCGGCCGCCATCCATGCCGGGCCCGAGCGGGCCACCGTCGGCATCGAGGTCAACGCCACCCATCACCGGGCCGTCCGAGCCGGCTGGGTCACCGGCACGACCCGAATCGTGCACGCGGGAAAGACGATGTGCACGGTCGAGATCGTCGTCGCCGACGAGTCCGGCGGGCGCGTCTGCACCAGCCGGTTGACCTGCCTGATCCGCGAGCGTCCGCCGGCGCAGGTCGAGGCTGGGCGAACGTCATGGGGTTAATTGACGATGCCGAGATCGTTGCGAGTGAACCCGGGGAAGACGGTGGCGAGGTTGGCGGCGTTGTTCAGTCGTTTGGCGACGATCTCGGCGAGCGGGCGCCGGTAGTCGGTCGTCGTCGGGATGTCGCCCTCGTAGAGGTTGGCCGGCTCCAGCGAGGGGATCGAGCCATAGATGGCGCCGTTGACATTACCGCCGGCGACAACGACCGCGCCGCCGGTGCCGTGGTCGCAGCCCAGGGTGCCGTTCTGGGCGACCCGGCGGCCGAACTCCGACATCGCGACCACCGTCACCTGGCTCCACAGCGCACCGAGGTCGGTCCGGAAGGCGGCCAGACCGCCGGCGAAGTCGGCGATATTCCGCGAGAACCAGCCGGTCGGGTCGGTCGTGCCGAGCCCGAGATGCATATCCCAGTTGGGGATGTCGACGCAGGCGACCTCCAGGCCCTTGCCGGCCCGGAACAGCCGCGCGGTGTCCGCCAACCCCTGGCCGAAGGGCGTGACCGGATAAATGGCGCCGTTCTCGGGGGACAGCGGCGGCACCGAGCCGAGTTGCCCGACGGTGTCGAGGACGACCTCGGCCGCGCTCGCGGCGGGGCCGCCGTTTTGGCGATACATCGAGTCGATCAGCCGGAGCACGTCGGGGCGGTATTCGGACGGCTGCACGCCGAGGTTGAAGGCGTCGATGCTGCTCATCGTCAGCGTCGAGAACGTGGTCGCGAGCGAGAGGATCGACTGGGTGCCCCAGGAGATCGCCCGGAAGGTGCCCTGGACGCTTGATGAGGTCGCCAGGTGACGCCCGAGCCAGCCGGAGCGCACGTTGGCGGGCGCGCCGGCGCCCTCGACGGCGACCATCTCATCGAAGTGCGACCGGGTCGCGGCGGGGCGGCCGGCACCGACGACAAAGGCCAGGTCGCCCTCGTTCCACATCGGCAGCAGCGGCCCGGCGTTGGGGTTCAACCGCATGCTCGGGTGGCCGAGGTCGAGGCTGGTCTCGATTGGGACCGCGATTCCCGGGCGCGCGGCGCGGTATGCCGGATCGTCCGGTGGGAGCAGCGAGAGGCTGTCCATCCCCCCGCGCAGGAAGATGCACACGAGCAGCTCGCTGCTGCCTTCTCGCCCGGCGCTGCCGGTGGCGGCGTCGGCGGCGAACGCATAGCGCACGCCGGCGCTCGGCGCGAGCAGGGCGCCGAACCCGGCACCCGCCAGCAGCCGGCGACGGTCGACGCCGCGAGGGCCGTCCGGGGCCTGGTCGGCTTCGTTCAGCGCGGTGACCGGACGGTGCTGGGCGATCGCCTCGCTTGCCTCGTGCAAGGTGGCCGTGCGCGGCGCCTGGCCGGGCAGGGTCAAGACGTATTCGTCGGGCGCACCGTCGTGGTGCAGCGGCGTGATCAGGTCCTCGTGCAGGAGGGCGTCGGAGCAGGTGCAGGGTGACATCGGGCTCACCTCGTCATGAAGGCCGGCGAGGCCAGGACGAGCCGGACCGTCTCGGGTAGGTGGTTTTGGATCATGGTCGCGTCGAGGAGGGTTTCGGTCGGCGGGGATGCGACGGTGCCGGCGCTGGCCAGCATGCTGGCGATGGCGCTCAGCTGCTCGGTGGGCCACACGAAGCCGGTCAGTTGCCGGGTGATCGAGGTGGCCGCGGTCCAGACGTTCTGCCCCTCGGCGACCCCGAGGGTGCTCGCCCACGGCGCGGACACGAAGTCCGGGTCGAGTCCCCAGGCGCACGTCTCGGCGCATTGCCAGGCCTGTTGCAGCGACACCGTCGTCGTCCAGGCCGAGGCAATGTCCTTGTAGCCGTCGACCGTCGGCCAGCCCCGCGGCGCCGCGCCGCACGTGTTGAGCGTGTTGGTGACCAGCTTCATCACGGCATACGGGTTGACCGTGTAGTCGAAGACCGGCGTGTACGGCGCCTGCGCAGCGGCATACATGGCGGTCAGCCACTCCTGCGGGGTGCGCCACTTCAGTCCGGCGGAGGCGAGGAACTCGGGGTGGCGCAGCAGCGCGCGCACCACGGCCTTGATGCTCGTGCCATTGCTCAGGTAGACCTTGACCAGGCTGTTGACCAGCGCCTCGGACGGGGTGTCGGAGACGAACCGGACGGCCAGGCGGCGACAGAGCCGTTTGGCGGTCGCCGGATGCCGGGCGAGATAGTTCAGGTATGCCGTGAGCACGGCCGGCCCGCCCGCCGCGGTCCCGTTGGCGGTCGTGAAGCCCATGATCTTCAGCGGGCCGACGTAGTGGTTGGCCGCGACATATTGGTAGGTCATCGACGCATACGAGTAGCTGTGCCCGGTCAGCAGTTTGGCGCTGGCGAGGACGTCGTCCTCGGTGTAGTTGCCGGTGCCGACGGTGAACAGTTCGAGCAGCTCCCGGCCGAGATTCTCGTTGGGCTTGACCTTGGTTGAGGAGGCGTTGTCGAGGAAGGCGAGGACGGCCGGGTGGCGCAGCGCCTTTTGCAGGTAGTCGCTGTAGCGGCCGAGGGCGTACTTGCGGGTGACCTCCCGGTCGAAGTCGATAACGAATTGGGCCTCGAGGACAGGGACGTAGATGTGGCTGGTGAGCACGTCGACGACTACCTCGAGCAGGTGGCGCTTGGTCAGCAGTCGGCGCGCGATCGTCGCTCTCGGCAGCAGGGTGGCCGCCTTGTGCGACTTCCGTCCGGTGACGTCGCTGATCTGCTTGCTGGTCAGGGCCAGCCAGGGGAACTCCTCGGCAAGCATCGCGTCACAGGCGGCGTCTGGTATGGCGCTCGGGTTGAGTTGGGCGTCAATCCACGCATTTGGGGTCATCGCCGCGATCTCGGCGGTCAGCGACGCCGTCGCGGCAAAGCTCGCGCGGCGGGCGATGTGTGCCGCCCGCGAGATGCTCGCGTAGCGATCGGCGGAGCCGGCAGCGAGGGCCGGCACGGCGGGGGCGGAGGCAGGAGGAGTCATAAAAAGCCACTCTCGCGGGGGTTGGGCGCGGCGGGGAGCCGCGCGGCACGCGACCAGGGTATTCACCGTTGCGCAGTAATGCGATTGCCGCTCGGGACAAATCCGGACCGGCAGGTCGAACAATTAAGGGACAGCCGCTCGCGAAGTCGCGGCGGGCGCCGTCAGCCGGTCGCGGGTCGGCGCCCGAGGCCCTGCCGTGGGGCGCGGACGATGCTCGGGGCCGGGTCGGCAGAGCGTCCTGCGCGGGCCTTGAGCAGCCGCCGCCGGCCGACGAGCACCTCGACGGTGGCGTCCTTGTCCTCGCCGAGCTTGCGCCGCAGCATCGCCGTGGGCACGACCCGGCGGGTGACGGTGGAGGTGAAGCCCAACCGGGCAAAGAAGCGGTTGGTCGGCCGGTCCCCGGCCGGCACATTGCTAAAGACCCGGTCGTGCGCCTCGGTCTCGGCGAAGGTGGCGACCGCGGAGAGCAGGTGCCGGCCGATGCCGTGCTGGCGCAGATCGGGCAGTACATAGAGCTCGTCGATGACCAGGTTCGAGGCGTCGAGCAGTCCCTGGTGGCGGGCGTTGACGACGGCGAAGCCCGCAGGGACGGACTCGTAGGTCGCGACGAAGGCGGCGCAGCCCGTCCGGCGCAGCGCCTCTGCGACCCGGCCGCCGGCCGCTGCCCGGGCGGCGATCTCCTCGCTCACCCCGCCGGCCAGGGCCGCGTGCATCCACAGCTGGGTGAGCGCGCCGACGTCCTCGGGAACGACGCGACCCACCGCGACGACCGACCGGGCCACCGGGCCTCCTTCTCCACGCGCGGGCAACGCTTGACGGCTGCCTAGAAAACGATTACACCCGCACTCTAGGGGCGAGCGGTCCCGGCGCGGAAGTGCGGCTTCTCACAGGGGGGCCGGCTTAGGCCTTGTCGATCCCGGCGATCACGGCCTCGGCGACCTCGCGCATGCCGAGGCGCCGGTCCATGGCGGTCTTTTGGATCCACCGGAAGGCCTCGGCCTCGGACAGCTTCAGCTTCTTCATCAGCACTCCCTTGGCGCGTTCGACGGCCTTGCGCGTCTCAAGGGCCTCGCCGAGGTCGGCGACTTCCCGCTCGAGTTCCTTCAGCTCGCGCCACCGCGAGAGCGCGATGTCGATGGCCGGGGAGAGGTCGGCGGCGGTGAACGGTTTGACGATATAGGCCATCACGCCCGCGTCACGGGCGCGCTCGACCAACTCGGCCTGGGAGAAGGCGGTGAGCATGATCACCGGGCACAGCCGCTGCTTGCCGATCTCCTCGGCGGCGCTCAGGCCGTCCATCACCGGCATCTTGACGTCCATGATCACCAGGTCGGGTTGCAGGTCGAGCGCCAGCTCTACCGCCTGCTCGCCGTTGCTGGCTTGGCCGACGACGTCGTAGCCGGCTTCGCCGAGCAGTTCGATCAGGTCGAGTCGGATCAGGGCCTCGTCCTCGGCGACAACCACCCGCTTGGCCCGTGTGGCCGGCTCGCTCGCTCCTGCCTTGGTCATCTCATCCTCACCATGGTGTCGGGCACGGCGGCGTGGTCAGGGCCACCGCGTGTGTGCCGAGGGCGGGACTTGAACCCGCACGCCCTTGCGAGCAACGCATTTTGAGTGCGCCGTGTCTGCCATTCCACCACCCCGGCGAGGGCCAGCCTGCAGCATACTCGTCAGGTCGACGGACTGAAGGCTCCGGTGCGGCGCACAGCGTCACCGACGATGTGAACGCGTAGCGCGTTGGTGGTTCCCGCGACCCCGGGAGGCGAGCCCGCGGCGATGACGACCCGGTCGCCCTCGGGGCAGCGCCGCTGGTCGAGCAGCGCCTGGTCGACCTGCACGGCCATATCGTCGGTATGCCGCACGTTGGGCACCAGGAAGGTCTCCACGCCCCAGGTCAGGGCCAGTTGGGAGCGGGTGGCGGGGTTGGGTGTGAACGCGAGCATCGGCATTCGGGGCCGCAGCCGGGACAGCGCCCGAGCCGAGCCGCCGGAGGTGGTGAAGGTCACCAGGTAGCGGGCCCCGACGAGCTGGGCGATATCGGCGGCGGCGCGGGTGATCGCACCGGAGACGGTCTGCGGGGGGGCATAGAGCGGTGCGATCCGCTCGAATCCGGTCTCCTCGGTGTTCTCGATGATCTTGGCCATCGTCGTCACCGCCTCGATGGGGTGGGCGCCCATGCTCGTCTCGCCCGAGAGCATGAGGGCGTCGGCGCCGTCGAGGACGGCGTTGGCCGCATCGGAGGCCTCGGCACGGGTGGGCCGGGGCTGCTCGATCATCGACTCGAGAACCTGGGTGGCAACGATGACCGGTTTGGCGTTGCGCCGGGAGATCTCGATCGCGCGCTTTTGGACGATCGGGACCTGTTCGAGCGGCAGCTCGACGCCGAGGTCGCCACGGGCGACCATGATCCCGTCAAAGGCGGCAACGATGTCCTCGAGGTTGTCGACGGCCTGGGGCTTTTCGATCTTGGCGATGACCGGCAACCGCACGCCCTCCTCGTCCATGATCTCGTGGACGCGCCGGACGTCCTCGGCCGTGCGGACGAAGGAGAGGGCGACGAAGTCGGCGGTCAGATGCAGCGCCCAGCGCAGGTCGGCCTCGTCCTTCTCGGACAAGGCGGGGACGCTGACGGCGACGCCCGGCAGGTTAATGCCCTTGTTATTGGAGACGGTGCCGCCGTCGACGACCTGGCAGATGACGTCGGTGGCGGTCACCTCGGTGGCGACCAGCTCGACCTTGCCGTCATCAATGAGCAGAGTGTCTCCCGGGGAGACGTCGCCAGGCAGTCCCGTGAACGTCGTGCCGACGATCTCTTGGGTGCCGTCGATGTCGCGGGTGGTGATCGTGAAGGTGTCGCCGGCGATCAGTTCCACCGGCCCGCCGCTGAACCGGGTCGTGCGGATCTTGGGCCCCTGCAGGTCCACGAGCACACCGACCGAGCGCTCAGCGGTGTTGGATGCCTCCCGGACGAGGGCATAGACCGCCTCGTGGTCGGCATAGCTGCCGTGCGAGAGGTTGAGCCGGGCGACGTCCATGCCGGCCGCGACGAGTTGGGCGACGCGTTCGGCGGTGGCGGTGGCCGGACCGAGGGTGCAGACGATTTTGGCGCGACGCATTACCTCATCCTATCGATGTAAGCGCTTTCAGCGATTCGGCGTGGAGTGGCCGGCCGGTGGCACGTCGGTAAACAACCGAGTCACCAGCGGCGTGGCTGGTCAGACGGCCAGCGGGCGGTCGGTCGGCTCAATCGGCCGCGGCAGGGTGGAGAAGCCGGTCGTGAGGTAGGCATCCACCCCGTGCGCCGCCGCCCGGCCCTCGGCGATCGCCCAAACGATCAGCGACTGCCCACGGCCGGCGTCCCCAGCCACGAAGACGCCGGGCACGGAGGTCATATAGCTGCGGTCGCGCACGATGTTTCCGCGCGCGTCCAACTCCACGCCGAGTTGCTCGACGACGCCCTCGCGCTGCGGCCCGAGGAAGCCCATGGCGAGCAGCACCAGCTGCGCGGGCAGAACCCGCTCGGTGCCCTCGACCGACTCGAACCCCTTCTCCCCCAACGCCACTTCGGTGACCTCCAGCCCGCTGACGTGGCCGGCTTGGTCGGCGAGGATCGCGGTGGTGCTGACGGCATACAGCCGCTCCCCGCCCTCCTCGTGGGCGCTGGCAACGCGGAAGATCGCCGGGTAGGTCGGCCACGGCTGCAGCGCGGAGCGCTCCTCACCGGGGCGCGGCAGGATCTCCAAGCTGGTGACCGACCGGGCACCTTGGCGGTGCGCCGTGCCGATGCAGTCGGCGCCGGTGTCGCCGCCGCCAATGACGATCACGTCCTTGCCCTCGGCGGTGATCTGCCCGGTCACCCGCTCGCCGAGGCTGACCCGGTTGGCGGGGGGAAGGAAGTCCATCGCCTGGACCACCCCGCTCGCTTCTCGCCCGGGAACGGCCAGGTCACGCGGGGTCGTCGCCCCGATGGCCAAGACCACGGCGTCATAGCGGTCCCGCAACTGGGTGCCGGTGACGCCACGGCCGACGTCGACCCCGCACCGGAAGCGCGTTCCCTCGGCCTCCATCTGTTGCAGCCGGCGATCGAGCACGGCCTTTTCCATCTTGAACTCGGGTATGCCGTAGCGCAGCAGCCCGCCCGGCTTGTCGGCGCGCTCATAGACCGCGACGGTATGCCCCGCCCGGGTCAGCTGCTGGGCGACGGCCAGACCGGTCGGGCCGGAGCCGACGACGGCGACGGTCTTGCCGGACAGCCGCTCGGGCGGTTGCGGGGTGACCAGGCCGTGAGCCCACGCCTGGTCGATCGTGGTGACCTCGACCTGCTTGATCGTCACGGCGGGCTGGTTGATGCCGAGCACGCAGGCGGTCTCACAGGGCGCGGGGCACAGCCGGCCGGTGAACTCGGGGAAGTTGTTGGTCGCGTGCAGCCGCTCGATCGCCTCGCGCCAGTCGCCGCGCCAGACCAGGTCGTTCCACTCGGGGATCAGGTTGCCGAGCGGGCAACCGGAGTGGCAGAACGGGATACCGCAGTCCATGCACCGGCCGGCCTGGCGGCGCAGGGTCTCCAGGCTCTGCTCCTCATAGACCTCCTTCCAGTCCAAGATCCGCACCGGCACCGGTCGGCGCGCGGGCAGCTCCCGCTCCCGGGTCGCCAGAAATCCTTGGGGGTCAGCCACGAGCAGCCTCCATGATTCGCTCCCACACCTGTTCGCTTTCGCCGTCGAACCCCTCGGCCGCGGCCTGGGCGCGCACCTGCAGCACCCGGGCGTAGTCCCGGGGCAGCACGAGCGAGAACCGCTCGCGGGTGGCGGCCCAGTCGGCCAGCAGGGCGGCGGCAACCGGCGACTCGGTCAGCTCGGCATGCCTGCGGACCAGGTCGTGGACCACGTCGGCGTCCTGGCCGCGCAGCGGAAAGATGTCGACGAACTCGGGGTTGACCCGGTGGGCCGGCAGCTCGAGGACATAGGCGAGCCCGCCGCTCATCCCGGCGGCGAAGTTGCGCCCGATGGAGCCGAGGATGACGACCGTTCCGCCGGTCATGTACTCGCAACCGTGATCGCCGACACCTTCGACGACCGCGACAGCACCGGAGTTGCGCACGCAGAACCGTTCGCCGACGACGCCGCGCAGGAAGATCTCGCCGTTGGTCGCGCCGTAGGCGATGACATTGCCGGCAATGACATTCTCCTCGGCGGCAAACGGGGCGCTCGGATGCGGGCGCACGATCACCCGGCCGCCGGACAGGCCCTTGCCGAGGTAGTCGTTGGCGTCGCCGATCAACCGCAGGGTGACCCCGGCGGGCAGGAAGGCGCCAAAGGACTGCCCCGCGGAACCGGTCAACGTGATGTCGATCGTGCCGTCGGCCAGGCCACTGACGAAGCGTTTGGTCACCTCATGCCCGAGCAGGGTGCCGACCGTCCGGTTGACATTCCGGATGCCGAGCTGGCCGTGCGCCACATCGCCGTCGTCGAGCGCCGGGCGGGCAATCGCGATCAGTTGGTGGTCGAGCGCCTTCTCCAGGCCGTGGTCCTGCCCGACGCTCTGGTAGCGGGTTGAGCCGTCAGCCGGTGCCGCTTCCTGCAGGATCGGGGCGAGGTCGAGGCCGCTGGCCTTCCAGTGCGCGACGGCGGCCGAGGTGTCGATCACGCCGACCTGGCCAATCGCCTCGGCGAGGCTGCGGAAGCCCAGCGCGGCCAGATGCTCGCGGACCTCCTCGGCGATGTACTCGAAGAAGGTCTCGACGAACTCCGGCTTGCCGGTGAACCGCGCGCGCAGCTCGGGGTTTTGGGTGGCGACGCCGACCGGGCAGGTGTCCAGGTGGCAGACCCGCATCATGATGCAGCCGCTGACCACGAGGGGGGCGGTGGCGAAGCCGAACTCCTCGGCGCCAAGCAGCGCCGCGATGACGACATCCCGGCCGGTCTTCAGCTGGCCGTCGACCTGGACCACGATCCGGTCACGCAGCCCGTTCAGCACGAGGGTCTGCTGGGTCTCGGCGAGCCCGAGTTCCCACGGCCCGCCCGCGTGCTTGAGCGAGGTGAGCGGCGAGGCGCCGGTGCCGCCGTCGTGGCCGGAGATCAGCACGACATCGGAGTGCGCCTTCGAGACCCCGGCCGCGACCGTCCCGACGCCCACCTCGGCGACGAGCTTGACGTGGATCCGCGCGTCCGGGTTGGCGTTCTTGAGGTCGTGAATGAGCTGGGCGAGGTCCTCGATCGAATAGATGTCGTGGTGCGGGGGCGGCGAGATCAGCCCGACCCCGGGTGTGGAGTGCCGGGTCCTGGCCACCCACGGGTAGACCTTGTGGCCCGGAAGCTGCCCGCCCTCGCCCGGCTTGGCGCCCTGGGCCATCTTGATCTGGATGTCGTCGGCGTGGGTCAGATAGGCCGAGGTGACCCCGAAGCGGCCGGAGGCGACCTGCTTGATCGCCGAGCGGCGCTCGGGATCGAGGAGACGCTCAAGGTCCTCCCCGCCCTCGCCGGTGTTGGAGCGGCCGCCGAGCCGGTTCATCGCGATCGCGAGGGTCTGGTGGGCCTCGAGGCTGATCGAGCCATAGCTCATCGCGCCGGTGTTGAACCGCTTGACGATCTCGCTGACCGGCTCGACCTCCTCGATCGGCACCGGCGCCCGCTCGCCCGCCTTGAACGCGAACAGCCCGCGCAGCGTCATCAGCCGGAGGGCCTGGTCGTCAACCCGGGCGGTGTACTGCTTGAAGACGTCGTAGCGGCGCTGCCGGGTGGAGTGCTGCAAGGTGAAGACCGTCTGCGGGTCGAAGAGGTGCGGCTCGCCCTCGCGGCGCCACTGGTATTCGCCGCCGACCTCCAGCGTGCGGTGCGGTAGCCGGACACCCTCGGGCGGGTAGGCCGCCGAGTGGCGGGCCGCGCACTCGGCGGCGAGGACGTCCAGTCCGATCCCGCCAAGCTGGGAGACGGTGCCCGTGAAGTACTTCTCGACCAGGTCATGAGACAGGCCGATCGCCTCGAACACCTGGGCACCGCGATAGGAGGCGACGGTCGAGATGCCCATCTTGGACATGACCTTCAAGCACGCCCTTGCCGAGCGCCTTGATCAGGTTCCTGACGGCCTGCTCACCCGAGACGCCGGTGACCGAGCCGGAGCGAACCATCTGCTCGACGGTCTCCATGGCCAGATACGGGTTGACGCAGGCCGCGCCATACCCGATGAGCAGCGCGACGTGATGCACCTCGCGGACGTCGCCGGCCTCGACGATCAGCCCGACCTGGGTGCGAGTCTTCTCCCGGATCAGGTGGTGATGGACGGCCGAGCAGAGCAGCAGCGACGGGATCGGGGCCAGGTCGCGGTTGCTGTCCCGGTCGGACAGCACGACGAAGCGGGCACCGGCGGCGATGGCCGCAGACACCTCGGCGAAGATCTCGTCCAGGCGAGCCTGCAGGGCGGCGGCGCCGCCATGCACGTCATACAGCCCCCTGATCACGACCGTCGCGTAGCCGGGCAGGTCGCCGTCGGCATTGATCCGGATGATCTTGGCCAACTCATCGTTGTCGATCACCGGGAAGTTGAGCACCAACTGGCGGGCGTGCGCCGGAGTGGCCGTGAGCAGATTGCCCTTCGGGCCCGACCGCGGTCGCCAGCGAGGTGACCAGTTCCTCCCGGATCGCGTCCAGCGGCGGATTGGTGACCTGCGCGAACTGCTGGGTGAAGTAGTCGAACAACAGCCGCGGCTTGCTCGACAGTACGGCGATCGGGCTGTCGGTGCCCATCGAGCCGAGTGCCTCGGCCCCCGTGCGCGCCATCGGGGTGAGCAGGATGCGCAGTTCCTCTTGGGTGTAGCCGAACGTCTGCTGGCGCCGCATGACCGACTTGTGGGTGTGCACGATGTGCTCGCGCTCGGGCAACTGCTCCAAGTGGATCAGGCCGGCGTGCAGCCACTCGGCATACGGGAGCTCGGTGGCGAGTTCGGTCTTGATCTCCTCGTCCTCGACGATCCGGCCCCGGCCGGTGTCGACGAGGAACATCCGCCCCGGCTGCAGCCGGCCCTTGCGGACGATCTTGTCGGGGGCGATGTCCAGGACGCCGGCCTCGGAGGCCAGGACGACCAGGCCGTCGTCGGTGACCCAGAACCGGCCGGGGCGCAGCCCGTTGCGGTCCAGCACCGCGCCGATGACCGTGCCGTCGGTGAAGGTGACGCAGGCCGGCCCGTCCCAGGGCTCCATGAACAGCGAATGGAACTCATAGAACGCCCGCCGGTCGGGATCCATCTCGTCATGGTTCTCCCACGCCTCGGGGATCATCATCAAGACGGCGTGCGGCAGTGAGCGCCCGCCGAGGTGGAGCAGCTCTAGGACCTCATCGAAGGAGGCCGAGTCGGACTGCCCGGGTGGGCAGATCGGCGACAGCCGGGACAGGTCGCCGGGAATGAGGTCGCTGACCAGCTGGGACTCGCGGGCCGCCATCCAGTTCTTGTTGCCCTTGACGGTGTTGATCTCACCGTTGTGGGCAATCAACCGGTAGGGGTGGGACAGCGGCCACGAGGGGAAGGTGTTGGTGGAGAACCGGGAGTGGACCAGCGCCAGCTCGGTCGCGAACCGCTCATCGGACAGATCGGGAAAGAACGGCTCGAGCTGCCCGGTGGTCAACATCCCCTTGTAGACCAGCGTGCGGGCGGACAGGGAGGCGAAGTAGACGTCGAGCTCACGCTCGGCCCGCTTGCGCAGGCAATAGGCCCGCCGATCCAGGTGTATGCCGCGCACGGCGCCGTCGGAGGGCGCGAGGAAAAGCTGGGCGAAGTGCGGCATACACGCGCGTGCGGCCTCGCCGACCAGGTCGGGCAGGTGGGGGACGTCGCGCCAGCCGAGGGTGTCCAGGCCCTCGTCCTCGGCGATGTCCTCGATCCGGGCGACGACGCCGGCGCGGGCGTCCGGGTCGGCCGGGAGGAAGACCATGCCCACGGCATACGACCCCTTGGCGGGCAGGCCGAACGGCACGACCTCGCGCAGGAAGCCGTCGGGCACCTGGGTAAGAATGCCGGCGCCGTCACCGACGAACGGGTCGGCGCCGGTCGCGCCGCGGTGGTCGAGGTTGATCAGCCCGGTCAGGGCGTGCCGGACGATGTCGTGCCCGGGAGTCCCGCGCAAGGTGGCGACCATGGCGACGCCACAGGCGTCGTGCTCCTGCTCGCCTCGGTAGAGACCGGTGTCGGCGGGGAGGGTGCTGAACGGTACGCGAGTCATGTCACCGCCAAGGTGTCGGCCGGCGCGCCAGGCCGGGAAGGAGGGCAGCTCGGCCGGAGGCCGAGAGGGGTCCGTGGACGGCTCCGGCCACTTGACCGCACGATAGCAGACCGGCGTCCTACGATATGAACGTTTTCGTCTCGCCCTGTGGAACGTTGTCCGGGCTGGGGCTGGGCCGCCGGCCGCGGATGATAAATAGGATGACGCCGAGCAGGAAAACGATCAAGCAGGTCCAGACATTGAGCCGCTGGCCGAGGATAATCGTCGCATCGTCGGTGCGCATCTTCTCGATGACCAGCCGCCCCAGCGGGTATCCCGCGACGTAGAGCGCGAGGATCTGTCCGGGAGCGAAGGCCCGCCGCCCGTCCAGCCAGATGAGCAGCATCGCGAGCAGGACGCAGAAGAGGAACTCGTAGAGAAACACCGGGTGGTAGGTGCCGAGCACGACCGCGTGTCCCTGGGCGTCCGTCACCGCTCGCCCGGTCGCCTGGTCCCATTGGTGGATGGTCAGCCCCCACGGAAGGTCGGTGCGCTTGCCGTAGAGCTCGTTGTTGAACCAGTTGCCGAAGCGGCCGATCGCCTGGGCGAGCAGGATCCCCGGGGCGGCGGCGTCGGCGAAGTCGGCGAACGGGACCTTGACGCGGCGCGCGCCGAACCACGCCCCCAGGGCACCCATCGCGATGGCGCCCCAGACGCCGAGGCCGCCCTGCCAGATCTTCAGCGCATCCAGCGGGCGCCCGCCCTCGCCGAAGTAGGCCTGCGGCGAGGTGATCACGTGGTAGAGGCGCGCTCCCACGATGCCGAAGGGCACCGCCCAGGCGGCGATGTCGAAGGCAGCGGTGGCCGGCCAGCCGCGGTGTTCCAGGCGCCGCCC
This sequence comes from Nostocoides sp., assembly GCF_037045025.1. Taxonomy (GTDB): domain Bacteria; phylum Actinomycetota; class Actinomycetes; order Actinomycetales; family Dermatophilaceae; genus Nostocoides_A. Next base: position 704,477 of record NZ_JBAOHM010000007.1, read on the forward strand.
GGCCACCCACGCGGCGGTGAAGATGCCCAGCAGGATGCACACGGCATACATGTGCACGGTGAACGGACCGAGGTGCCAGGCACCGACGGTCGGGCTGGGGATGGCCGTGAGCACCGCGTTACCCTATCTTGGGCAGCGGGACCCCCGCCGTGCTGGCCACGTCGTTGGAGGCAGAGATGTCCTCGGACACCTCAGCCGCCCAGGACGGCCTTCTTGAAGGTCTCGGCGGTCATGTTGGCCATGTCCATGACCTTCCCGTTGAGCTTGACGGTCGGCGTACTCTGTACGCCGTCCTTCGCCGACGCCGCTTGCATCGAGGTGGCGTATTGCTTCATGTCTTGGTTGGTGTAGCAGGTCTCCCACGTGGTGTAGGCGGCCCCGCTGAGGCCGGCGTCCTTGGCGATCTGCTTGAACTGCTCGTCGGTCCAGCCCTGGCCCTCAGTCGCGGGCTGGGCGGCATACACCGTGTCGTGGAAAGCGCCAAACTTGCCGTCGGCGGCCGCGCAGAAGCTGCCGATTGCCGCGCGAGTGGAGTTCTCCCCCGGGTAGCGCTCATCGAGGAAGTTCATCACGTGGTAGCGGACCTTTGCCGACCCGTCGGCTGCCATCTCGGCAACCGTCGGCCCGAGGATCGTCTCTAACTGGTGACAGCCGGGGCACTGGAAGTCCTCATAGATGTCCAGGGTCGGCGCACCCTCCTTGGCCGTGCCCCGCTCGATCGGCTGGCCCATGGCGCTCACGCCGGCCGGCAACGCCGAACCCCCCTCGCCCTTGCCGTCGTTGGCGTTGTGGTTGGCGATGATCACCCAGGCGACGACGGCGATGATCGCCAAGATGGCGACGATACCGGCAATTGTCACCGGGCTGGGGCCGGTGCGCCCCTTGCCGGCGGCCTGTTGGATCTTGGCTTGCCGGGCTCCGGAGGCGTCGGACGGAGCAGTCGTCTTCTTGCTAGCCATGTGGGCGGTCGTTCCCTTTCGAGCGGGTGAGGCGAGACCGGTTCGTGGTCACCACGGGTGGACGGAGTCCGCGGGCCGGAGTGGTTGCCGGCCCGCATGGGCCGAAACGAACGGTTGCGCCGCTCGGGTTCCCCACGAGCCTAAACTAACCCGGAGGGCCGACACCGTCTGCCAGTTCGCGGGTGAGCGCGCCGAGGCGGCGCAGACCCTCGTCGGGGGCGACATCGAAGAGCGTGGCGACCAGGGCGGAGCCGACGATCACCGCGTCGGCGAACCCGGCTACTTCGGCGGCTTGGTTGCCGGTGCTCACGCCGAGCCCGACACCGATTGGCAGGTCGGTGACGGCGCGGGTGCGCTCGACGAGCTCGTGGGCGGCCGTGCCGACGCTCGAGCGGGCGCCGGTGACACCCATCACCGCGGTCGCATAGACGAGCCCGCGACAGGCGGTGGTCACCGTCGTCAGTCGCTCCGGGGTGGAGCTGGGGGCGACGAGGAAGACCCGGTCGAGACCGGTGCGGTCGCTGGCCGCGATCCAGTCCTCGGCCTCGTCGGGGATCAGGTCGGGGGTGATCAGCCCCGCTCCCCCGGCGGCGGCGAGTTCGTCGGCGAACCGATCGACGCCGCGGCGCAGCACGAGATTCCAGTAGGTCATCACCACCGGAGGCGCGCCGGCGTCGCGGACGGCCCGAGTGGCGGTGAACACATCGGCGACCCGGGTGCCGGCGGCGAGGGCCTCGGCAGCCGCGCGTTGGACGGTGGGTCCGTCGATGACCGGATCGCTATAGGGGATGCCGACCTCGACGATGTCGCAGCCGTTCTCGACCAGCGTGATCAGCGCGCGGATCGAGGTGTCCAGGTCGGGGAAGCCGACCGGCAGGTAGCCGACCAGGGCGGCGCGGCCCTGCGCGCGGCAGCGGGCGAAGACCTCGCTGGTCCCGATTGCGGTGGTGGTCGTCATACCGGCTCCCCGTGCTCGGCTCCGGGCTCGATCAGCCCGAACCAGGCGGCGGCGGTGTGCATGTCCTTGTCGCCGCGCCCGGAGAGGTTGACGAGCAGCAGCGCGTCGGGGCCGAGCTCGCGGCCGACATCGATTGTCGCAGCGAGGGCGTGCGCCGATTCCAGAGCGGGGATGATCCCCTCGGTGCGGCACAGCAGCCGGAAGGCGGCCATCGTCTGCTCGTCGGTGGCATAGCGGTATTCGGCGCGGCCGATATCGCGCAGGTAGGCGTGCTCGGGCCCGACGCTCGGGTAGTCGAGGCCGGCGCTGACCGAGTGCGACTCGAGGGTCTGCCCATCCTCGTCCTGCATCAGGTAGCTGCGGGCGCCGTGCAGCACGCCCGGCTCGGCCGAGCCGGCGAACCGGGCGGCGTGCCGCCCGGACTCGATGCCCTCGCCCCCGGCCTCGACCCCGATCAGGCGCACGCCGTCGTCCTCGACGAAGCGGTGGAAGATGCCCATCGCGTTGGAGCCGCCGCCGACGCACGCGAGCACGGCATCGGGCAGCCGCCCGGTCAGCTCGAGCACTTGTTGGCGGGCCTCGACGCCGATGATCCGGTGGAAGTCGCGGACCATCTCGGGGAAGGGGTGCGGGCCGGTCACTGTGCCGATGCAGTAGTGCGTGTCGTGCACATTGGTCACCCAGTCGCGCAACGCCTCATTGATCGCGTCCTTGAGGGTCTGGCTGCCCTGCTCGACGGCCACGACCTCGGCGCCGAGGATCCGCATCCGGGCGACGTTGAGCGCCTGCCGCTCGGTGTCGACCTTGCCCATATAGACGGTGCAGTCCAGGCCCATCAGCGCGGCGGCGGTGGCGGTGGCGACGCCGTGCTGTCCGGCGCCGGTCTCGGCGATGATCCGTCGTTTGCCCATCCGCTTGGTCAGCAAGGCTTGGGCCAGGACGTTGTTGATTTTGTGCGAGCCGGTGTGGTTGAGGTCTTCGCGTTTGAGGATGACCCGGGCGCCCCCGGCGTGCGCCGCGAAGCGGGGCACCTCGGTGATGATGCTCGGCCGGCCGGTGTAGGTGCGGTGCAGGCGGTCGAGTTCGTCGAGGAACTCCGGGTCGACCCCGGCCTTTTGCCGGACCTCGTCGAGTTGCTCGAGCGCGGGGATGAGCGCCTCGGGCACGAAGCGCCCGCCGAAGGACCCGAACCGGCCGACACTCATGCGCTGGCCTCCTCGGAGCGGCGCGCCGGGGTGGGGATCGCGGCCATGGCGGCGACCGCGCCGCTCGGCTCCCCGTCCTTGACGAGCGCCTCGCCGACGAGGACCGCCTGGGCGCCCTGGGCGGCATAACGGGCCGCATCCGCGGCATCCCGTATGCCGCTCTCGGCCACCGCGAGCACGTCCGGCGGGATGCTGGTCACCAGCGCGGCGAACGCCCCGGGGTCGACAGCTAGCGTCTTGAGGTTGCGCGCGTTGACGCCGAGCAGTTCCGGGGCTATGGCCAAGGCGCGCTCGATCTCGTGGGCGTCGTGGACCTCGACGAGCGCGGTCATGCCCAACTCGGTGGCCAGGGCGTGGAAGCGGGCCAGTTCGCCATCGGTCAAGGCGGCGACGATGAGCAGGACCAGGTCGGCGCCGTGGGCCCGGGCTTCGTAGAACTGGTAGTCGGCGACCATGAAATCCTTGCGCAGGACCGGGATCTCGACGGCGGCCCGGACGTCGTCGAGGTCGGCAAGTGAACCGTTGAAGCGGCGGCGTTCGGTCAGGACCGAGATCGCGGCGGCGCCGCCGGCGGCATACGACCGGGCGAGGGCGGCGGGGTCGGGGATCGCGGCGAGGGTGCCCTTGCTCGGGCTGGCCCGCTTCACCTCCGCGATGACCCCGAGCCCCGGCCCGGCGAGGCGGGGCAGCACCGGCCGGACGGGGGGCGCCGCCTCGGCCACCCGGATCACCTGATCGAGCGGGACGGCGGCGCTGCGCGCGGCGACATCCTCGCGGACACCGGCCACGATCGCGTCCAGCACGGTGTCGGGAGAGGGAGTCGGCATGGTGGACAAGATTAGCCGGGGGCTGGCGGCCCGGCTCGCAGGTCCGGAATCGGGCCGGTCAAGTGTCCGGGTCAGCCGTCCGGATCGGCTCGCTCGTCGATCTACTCAGTTGTAGAGCGACTGCGGCTTGTGCTTGTCTCCCATACCCATGCGCGCCAGGATCGGCCACACGGCCGCGCCGATCAAGATCACAACGCCGCCGCCGATCGCGGTCGGGACACTGGCGTTCATGACGCCGAGGGCGGCGACGGCGAAGCCGAACAGCATGATGATCACGCTGGCCCAGGCAGCGACGCTGTTGCCGTGGCCTTCATGGTCTTCCTCGATCATGGGGACTGGCTCCTTCGGTGGCGCGGTCACGAGCGTGGCCCGGTGTGGCCGGGCCCTGGCTGGTCCGATTCTGGCAGATCGTCCGCAGCGATCGGCGCAGGGTCCGCCGGTTCGGTGCTCGTCGGGTCCTCGCCGCGGTCGAGGCGCTCCCACGCAGAGGCCACCCGCTGGCCGCGGGCGCCGGCGACGTCGCCGCCGGCCGGTGCCTCGTAGCGTTGTCCCAACCCGCGCCAGGAAGCTGCGCGGCTCAAGCCGAGCACTGCTGCGGCCGCGGCGAGCAGGCCGGCGGCGAGCACGGCATACGGCCAGATCGAGGCGGTGGCGCTGACCGCCACCTGCCCGGTGCGGCCGGAGGCCTCGGCCGCGATCGTGCCGAGGGCGGCATCCGCGTCCAGGAGTGCACGTCCTGCGAGTGCGGCCACGGCCAGCCCGGCAACGCCCGCCGCGATGAGCGTCAGCCGACGCAGCAGCGCGCCCGCCGTCGCCGCCGCGACGACGGCGGCCGCGACGACGAGCGCGAGCGCGACGAGTCCCGGCACGACCTGGGTGCCGGTCGCGTCGACCCTGCCGCTGCCGAGCACTGGATCGTCGCCGGTCCCGGTCAGCCAGGTGCGCCGGCCCGACACGACGGTGAGGGCGGCCGCGGCGAGGCCGGCGGGCAGGACGACTCGCGGGCTGCTGAGCCGGGTCACGATGCTGGGCCGGTCACGAGGCTAGACCGGGTCAGGTGACGGGCCGGGTCACGGGGTTGGGACCGGGTCATGTGACGGGGCCGGGTCGGGAGGTGGGCGTCGGCGCCGCGAGCGTGCCCGCGGCGGCGATCGCCCGAAGCACGGCGGCGGCCTTGTTGCGGGTCTCCTCGTATTCGAAGAGCGGCACACTGTCGGCGACGATCCCGGCCCCGGCTTGGACATAAGCGGTGCCGGCGCGGACGATCGCGGTGCGGATGGCGATCGCGGCGTCCATGTCGCCGTGGAAGTCGAAGTAGCCGACCACGCCGCCATACAGCCCGCGCCGGGTCGGCTCGTATTCGTCGATGAGCGCCATCGCGCGGGGTTTGGGCGCCCCCGACAGGGTGCCCGCAGGGAAGGTCGCGGCGAGCGCGTCATACGCGGCGTTGCCCGGGCTGAGCAACCCGGCGAGCGTCGATTCGATGTGGATGACGTGGCTGTAGCGGCGGGCGTTCATGAACTCGACGACGTCGACGGTGCCTGCGTCGCAGACCCGCTGCAGGTCGTTGCGGCCGAGGTCGACGAGCATGACGTGCTCGGCGCGTTCCTTGGGGTCGGCGAGCAGTTCGTGCTCGATGTCGAGGTCGTGCTCGGGCGACTTGCCCCGCGGGCGGGTTCCCGCAATCGGATGCAGGATCACCTCGCGGCCGGTCACCTTGACGTGCACTTCCGGGGAGGAGCCGACCACGTCGAAGGTCGAGCCGTCCGGGTGGGGGAAGCGGAACAAGTACATGTAGGGGCTCGGGTTCGTCGAGCGCAACACCCGGTAGACGTCGAGGGCATCGGCGGGGCACGGCATCGTGAACCGTTGCGAGACGACGATTTGGAAGGCCTCCCCGGCGCGGATGTCCTCCTTGGCCCGCTCGACCATGTCCTCGAAGTCGGGCTGGGTGAAGGTGCTGGTGACCGTCTGCAGCGCGGCCGCCGCCGCTTCGGTGTCGAGGACGGCCACCGTGCTCGGCGCCGGCTCGGCGAGGGCGGCGGTCATCGCGTCGAGCCGCTCGACGGCATCGCGCCAGGCCCACTCGACCCGCTTGTCGGTGTCGTCGTAGTTGATCGCATTGGCGATCAGCAGTACCGAGCCGTCGGCGTGGTCGAGGACGGCGACATCGGTGGCCAGCACCAGCGCCAGCTCGGGCAGGTCGAGGTCGGCCACCGCGTGCTCGGGCAGGCGCTCCCAGTGCCGGACGATGTCATAGGACAGGGCGCCAACCAGGCCCCCGGTCAACGGCGGCAGGCCGGGGATCGCCTCGGTGGCCAGCGCGGCGAGCGTGGCGCGGACCGCTTCGACGGGATTGCCGCTTCTCGGGACCCCGACCGGCGGATCACCGAGCCAGAGCGCCTGGCCGGTGCGCTCGGTCAACGTGGCCCGGCTGGCGGCGCCGATGATCGAGTAGCGGCTCCACATGCCGCCGTGCTCGGCGGACTCGAGGAGGAACGTGCCCGGCTTGTCGGCCGCGAGCTTGCGATAGAGCGCGAGCGGCGTCTCGCCGTCGGCCATCAGCCGTCGCACGACGGGCACGACCCGGCGGTCTTGGGCCAGGACGAGGAAGGTGTCCAGCGATGGCCAGGTGGCACCGAAGGCCAAGCTGGGCGCGGCAATGCTCATCGCTAGCGCCCTGCCATCGGCGTCGGTGTCGGAGTCGGTGTCGGAGTCGGCTGAGTATCCGCGACGGCTGTCGGCAGTGGCACCGGCAATGCGCGCCCGTCGAAGCAGGTGTGCGCGCCGGTGTGGCAGGCCGCGCCGACCTGGTCGACGCCCACGAGCACGGCGTCGCCGTCACAGTCGATGGCCACCGAACGGACGAGTTGGATGTGGCCGCTGGTGTCGCCCTTGCGCCAGTATTCGCCGCGGCTGCGCGACCAGAAGGTCACCCGGCCGGTGGTGAGCGTGCGGTGCAGCGCGACCTCGTCCATCCAGCCGAGCATGAGCACTTCGCCGGTGTCGTGTTGCTGGATGATCGCGGCGACCAGGCCGTGGGCATCGCGCTTCAGGCGGGCGGCGATCGCGGGGTCGAGGCTCGCCGGGTCGTTCGTCACCGGGACATTGTGCCAACCGCCCAGGAGCACTGGGCGCAGCGTTCGGATCGTGGGGATCGTGGGGCGCCGAGTCAGCGACTGCTGCCGCCTTGGTTGGCGAGCCAGGAGGCGTGCAGCGCGGCATACGGGCCCTGCTGATGGGCCAGGTCGCGATGGGGGCCGCGCTGCACGACCCGCCCCTGGTCCATGACGATCACCTCGTCGGCGGCCTCGGCTGTGGCAATGCGGTGGGCGATCGCGATCGCGGTCCGGCCGCGAGCAAGTGACTCCAGGGCGCGCTGGACGCGAACCTCGGTGGCTGGGTCGAGGGCGGAGGTGGCCTCGTCGAGGACGAGCAGGTCGGGGTCGGCGAGGTAGGCGCGGGCGATCGCGACCAGCTGCCGCTCCCCCGACGACAGCGACTCCCCGCGTTGCCCGACGCGGGTGTCCAGGCCGGCGGGCAGGCCGGCGACCCAGCCGTCGAGGCCGAGCTCGGTCATCGCCCGCTCGACCGTGTCGCGATCGACGGGGGCGCCGAAGCGCGCGTTGTCGAGGATGCTGGCATCGAAGAGGAAGCCCTCCTGCGGCACGAGGACGACGCGCTCGCGCAGCGAGGCGAAGCGCACGCGGCGCAGGTCGACGCCGTCGATCCGGACCGTGCCCTCACCGGGATCGACCAGGCGCACGATGAGCTTGGCGAGCGTGGACTTGCCCGACCCGGTCTCGCCCACCACGGCGACCCGCCGTCCCGGGGCGATGTGCAGATCGACGTCCCGCAGCACCGGCTCACCCCCGGGATAGGCGAAGCTCACCTGCTCCAGGTCGACCGAGACCGCCCCACGGGGCAGATCGACCCCGTCGGGCCCCGGATCGGGGACGTCCAGGGGCGTGTCGACCACCTCGATGACCCGGCGCCAGCCGGCGACGGCGTTCTGCAGCTCGTTGAGGATCTCGGTGGCCAGCTGCACCGGCTGGGTGAACAGCCCGACGAGGAAGAGATAGGCGACGAGCTCGCCGAGCTGCATCCGCCCGGTCGCCGCGAGCCACGATCCGACGACCAGGACGACGGCGAGGGTGAACCCGGCGACGAACTGCCCGGCGGAGAAGGCCACCGAGGAGCGGATGTGCGCCCGGATCGCGGCCCGTCGGTGCTCCTCAATGGCGCTGTCGAGTCGCTCGGCGGTGCGCTCCTCGACGCCGAAGCTGCGGATGGTCGCCGCGCCGACCACGCTCTCGGAGACGGCGGCAAGCAGGTCACCCACTCGCTCGCGGACCCGGTCGTAGGCATCGCCGAGCGAGCGTTGCATGCGGCGGACCACGATCAGCAGCGGGATGAAACATCCCCACGTCACCGCGGCGAGGATCGGGTTATAGGAGATCATCAACCCGGTCGCCAGCAGGATCTGGCCGAGGGAGACGAGCAGCATGATCCCGCCGAACTGGACGAACTGGCTGATCGTGTCGACATCGGAGGTCACCCGAGAGACCATCGCGCCGCGCCGTTCGGCATTCTGGGTCAGCACCGATAGGTCGTGGATGTGCCGGAATGCCGTAGCCCGCAGCGTCGCCAGGCCGGACTCGGAGGCGCGGAAGAGCCGAACGTTGACGGCATACGTGGCGCAGCTGGTCGCGAGGACCACAACGAGGGCGATGACCAGGTAGCGGCGGACCAGGCCGGTGTCCGGTCCGGCCGCGGCCAGGAGGCCGTCGTCGGTCACCTTTTGGACCACGACGGGCACGACGATGCGTCCGGCCGTCGCGAGCAGCGCGAGCAGCAGGGTGACCCACAGGCCGGTGGCAACCTCGGGCGAGAGGGCAAGCCCGCGTCGCAGGGTCGCCATCGTGGACCCGCGGGTGGGCGCCGAGGCCACGCTCATCGCGCCTCCCAGGACGTGGCCGCCGCATCGGCCGCGCTCGCCCGCGCCTGAGCGTCGGTGGCATAGGCGGTGACCAGCTCGCGGTATGCCGTGCAGCGCGCCATCAGCTCTGCGTGCGATCCGCGGTCGGCGAGCATGCCGTCCTGCAGGTAGAGGACCTCGTCGGCCAGCGCAATGGTCGACATCCGGTAGGCGACGATCACCAGGGTGCTGCCGCCGCTGCCGGCACCGAGCGCGCCCAGGATGGCCTGCTCGACGCTCGGGTCCACGGCGCTGGTCGCGTCGTCGAGGACCAGCAGCCGCGGGCCGCGGACGAGTGCCCGCGCCAGGGCCAGGCGCTGGCGCTGCCCGCCCGACAGGCTCGTGCCTCGCTCCCCAACGACCGCGTCGAGGCCGGCCGGCAGGGCACGGACGAAGCCCTCGGCCTGGGCGATGCGCAACGCCCGCCACACCTCGTCGTCGGGCAGGTCCGCGCCGAGCGTGACATTGCCACGGATGCTGTCGTCGAAGGCGAACGTCTGCTGGGGCACGAGCGCCACTTGCTCGGCGAGCACTCCGGGGGCGAGGTCGCGCAGGTCGTGGCCGTCGAGTCGGATCACCCCGCGGGTGGGGTCGACCAGGCGCATCAGCATCCCGGCCAGGGTCGACTTGCCGGAGCCGGTGGCCCCGACGATCGCGACGGTCCGCCCCGCGGAGATGTCGACGCTGACGTCGTGAACCGCGGCCGCCGGGCCACCGGCGAGCAGGTCGAGCGCGTCGGGGCCGTGGGCGTCGGCGTCGTAGTCGTAGCTGACGTGCTCGAGCGCCAGGTGGGCACCGCCGCTGGCCCGGGCGAGTCGGCGCTCGCCATAGGACATCGCGCCGTGGGCGCCGAGGACCGAGTTGACCCGCTCCCAGCCGACCAGGGTGCGCGGGATCTCGCCAAGCACCCAGCCGAAGGCCCGCACGGGGAAGGCGAGGACGGAGATCAGATAGGCGATCTGGACGACCTCGGGCGTGGTGATCGAGCCCCCGGCCAGCCGCGTGGTGCCAACGGCGAGCACCGCCAACGTGCCGACCGTGGGGATCGCTTCGATGATCGGGTCGAAGGTCCCGCGGGTGCGGCCGACGGCGATCCCCGCGTCACGCAGCCGCTGGGTCACCTCGGCGAAGCGGGCGGTCTCGGTGCTCTCTCGGCCCATCGCCTTGACCAGAAGGGCTCCCTCGAAGCTCTCGTGGGCTACCTCGGCCACCTCGGCGCGCAGCTGCTGGGCGAGGGTGACCCGGGCGCTCATCCGGCGTTGAAAGACGGCGTTGGCGAGGAAGAGGGCGGGGAAGATGACGAACCCGACCAGGGCGAGCACCCAGTCGACGAGGATCATCTGCACGGCACCGGTGATCAGCATGACGAGCACGCCGAGCGCCATCGGCAGCGGCATGAAGATGCCCCACGCGGCCTCGACGTCGGCGTTGGCGTTGGACAGCAACTGTCCGGACGGGTGGCGGTGATGCCAGGCGAGCGGCAGCCGGAGATATTGCCGGGTCACCTGGCCGCGATAGTCGGCGGCGACGTTGAACATCGTGAAGCCTCCGGCGATCCGGCGAAGCAGCACCCCGATCGTGGTCAGCAGGACCACGCCGGTGATCGTCGCGCCGATGACGAGCGCGCGGTGCCCGCTGAGCTGACGCTCAGCGATCGCCGGGGTGACCTGGGTGCGGATGGCCCAGCCCACGGCCGCCGCCATGACCGCGGTCATGACGCCATAGAGCGCGCTCCCGCCCACGGCGAGGGCGAACATGCGCGGCTCGGCCCGCACGCCGAGCGCCACGACGCGAGCAGCCCGGCGCAAGGTCTCGCGCGGGCCCATCCCCGCGCCGAGGTCGTCGCTCATCCAGTCGCTGACGTCAGGCGAGCCCGAGTTTGCTCGCCCACAGCGCGTGGATCGCGTCTTCGGCGCCGAGGCTGGTCACCTCGGCGGCGGGGCGGCGGCCGTATGCCGCGAGCAGCAGCTCCGCGGGCTCGCCCTCCACGACGACCTCACCGGCCGGCGTGGGGGGCTTGGCTCGCACCCGCCCGAGTGGGCTGACCAACTCGACGCCGACGGCGGCCTTGCGGAACATCAGCCGCGCCATCCGCGACAGCGCACTCCAGAGGGCCTGCCGTTGCTCCTCGGGCAGCACTCGGGGGCTCCATCCCTCCTTAGCGCGGCGGACGTCCTCGTGGTGGATGAAGAACTCGACGTGGTTGACGAACTCATCGACCGGTGGGATCGACGTCGGGCTATAGATCGGTGGCCCGGACGCGACCGCACTGACCAGGTCGGGCCACGGCTGGCCCTTGATGGCCCGCACGCGCCCCTTGGCCCACCCGCCCACCACGGGCAGCATCGGGCCGACGATCAGGTCGGGCCGCCCGTCACGGATCACGAGGTGGGTGGCCAGGTCGGTGGTGGTCCAGCCCGCACACAGGGTCGGGGCGTCTGGACCGACGTCGAGGAAGCTCTCGCACAGGTCGGCGCGTTCTTGTTTGGCAAAACGGCTCATGGGGCTATCCTCGCCGATCCCACCGACAGCCCGACGCCGGGTGAGCAGTCGAGGTGAACCGAGCAGTCGAGGTGAACCGAGCAGTCGAGGTGAACCGAGCAGGCGAGGTGAACCACCCGGCGTGAACCCCCAAGCGGGCGGGCGCCGGGCGTGACCCCGTCACCGCACCGGGTGGCCGTGGGTTCGGATGGCGTCCTTGACCTGCCCGATGGTCAAGGTGGCGAAGTGGAAGACCGACGCGGCCAGCACGGCGTCGGCGCCCGCGTCGAGGGCCTCGGCGAAGTGCTCCGGCGTCCCCGCTCCGCCGCTGGCGATGACCGGGATGGTCACTGCCTCGCGGACGAGCCGGATCAGCTCGAGGTCGAAGCCGGCGGTGGTGCCGTCGGCGTCCATCGAGTTGAGCAGGATCTCCCCCGCGCCCAATTCGGCGGCCCGCGAGCACCACTCGATGGCGTCGAGGTCGGCGCTCTTGCGGCCGCCGTGGGTGGTGACCTCGAAACCGCCGAGCAACTCCCCGGCCGGACCGCGGCGGCGACGGACATCGGCGGACAGGACGAGCACCTGAGCCCCGAACCGGTCGGCGACCTCGGCGATCAGCGGTGGCCGGTCGATGGCGGCGGTGTTGACCCCCACCTTGTCCGCACCCGCCCGCAACAACCGGTCGACGTCATCCACGGTGCGCACCCCGCCGCCGACGGTCAACGGGATGAACACCGCCTCCGCGGTGCGGCGCACGACGTCGTAGGTCGTCTCCCGACCCGCGGAGCTGGCCGTCACGTCGAGGAAGGTGAGTTCGTCGGCCCCCTGGTCGTTGTAGGCCCGGGCCAGCTCGACGGGGTCCCCGGCGTCGCGGAGGTTCGTCGAAGTTGACGCCCTTGACCACCCGCCCGGCATCGACGTCGAGACACGGAATCACCCGCACCGCCAAACTCATGTCGGCAACCCTATGCCGCGCCCAACCGCGAGCGGAGCGAGCCTTGATTCGGCGCAACAGGCAGGCGCGCGAGCGCAGCGAGCACCATGGTTGTCACCGAACTCGGCCTCAACTCGGCCTCAGCCGAGCCCAGGGTCGCGCATGCTACGACCGTCAGGCGTGTTCGCTGCTCGCGCCTCGAAGGGCCACACCGGTCGGAGAGCCAGCATCGACGACCGGACCGGCCGCCACGCAGGCGGCCGGGCCGGATGGCTCGCAGCGAGACGCCAGCGCCTACCAGCCGATGGACTTCAGCAGAGCCATGGTGATCTTGCCCTGGCTGCGGATGGTTTCGCCATCGTTGATGGCGTAGGTCATCAACGAGTTGGGGTTGCCCTGGGGGTAGGTGCTCTCGTCCAGGTGGGAGTAGCTGCTGCCCTGACGCCACGCGCCTGGGGCGTAGAGCTTGGCAGCGCGGCCACCATTAGCGGCGCGGACCTTGGTGCTGTCGAAGTAGACGTTGTTGCTGCGCAGCGCATTGCCGAGCTTGACCGAGTTGTCGGGCATCTTCCACAGCAGCGGGCTGCTCGCCTGCGAGCCGAGCTTGGTGAACCGGTCGTAGCTGATGTTCTTGCCGCTGAACCGCACGGTGCCGAGGTTGCCGTTGACCCGACCCGCGCCGAGGAAGCCGACGCCGTGGCCGAGCTCGTGCATGACGACGCTCTCGAAGTCGTACTTGCCCCTCGGTGCCGGGCCGGTGCCGAAGTGCCAGTTGGAGAAGTTGCTGCTGAAGCGGGCCACGATGTCGGGGGCCGAGTCCAGGTCGCGGCCGGCCTTCTTGTTGGCGATCGCGTCGATGTAGATGACCCCGCCCATCGTCCAGCCGTAGCTCGGACCCGCCGAGCCGAGGATGTTGGAGCCGAGCGGCTCCCAGCTGGCCCGGACGGTGATCGGGACGGGCGAGCTGAGCTTGGCGGCCCACTTGTTGACGGCGCGCTGGAAGGCGGCCTTGGCAGGCGCCGAGAAGCCGACATAGGTGACCTTGAACTGCACGGTCGGGGCGGCCTTGGTGGCGGCGGTGTCCTCGATGACGGTGGGCGCCGATCCTCCCGGGCCGGCGTAGACCGGGACCTGCCAACCGGGCTGGCGGGCCGGCTCGTCCGACGCCGTGGCGGTCACCGATCCGGCGGTGCCGAGCAGCGCTGCGGCGGCGCCGAAAGCGATCGTCGTGGTGCGTGCAATGCGCATATTGTGCTGATTCCCTCCGAATGTGCCACCGGGAAGATCTCCCGGCTGGGCCGGTTGGCCGAGGGTGAATTTATCAGGCGGGCTCGCTCGGCCCGGTGGATTCGCCGAAACCTGGTTCCCGGCTTCCCTGTTGGCGGAGGTCGACGAGGGCGGCCAACCGGGCCGCCTCGTCCGCGGCATACAGCCCGTCGGCGCGCTGGATCGCCATCAACGCGACGTGCTCGCCGTCGAAGAGTTCGAGCGCGACCCACGGCTCGCCGCCGCCGAAGCGCAGGTCCTCAATCTCCGCCCAGGGGATGGTCCGGCTGAGGAACAGGTTGCGGACGAACAGCCCGCCGGCCCGTGGGACGGCTTCGATCCGCGAATAGCGCACGAGCAGGAGGGCCACGCCCCAGCCCAGGCCCCACACCATCGCCTTGTCGAGCGCGGTCCAGTTGCCCCCGCTGGCCGGCCCGGGCAGCAGCAGGGCAACGACACCGAAGAGGACGAGCGCGACCGCGATGCCGGCGCCGGCGACCTGGCGTCCACGCCGGGGCCGGAAAGGACGCTCGTCCGGTGCGGCGCTCACAACCGACAGGCGGCGATGTCGGTGACGAGGATCGCGCGCGCGCCGAGGTCGTAGAGCGCATCCATCACCCGGTTGGTCTGGGCGCGCGGCACCATGGCGCGCACGGCGACCCAGTGCGGATTTTGCAACGGGGAGACGGTCGGCGATTCGAGCCCGGGCGTCAGGGCGCACGCCCGATCGACCAGATCCGCGGGACAGTCGTAGTCCAACAGCACGTAGTGGCGGGCGGTGACCACGCCAACCAGCCGACGGCGCAGCACCTCGACCGCACCCGCCTCGCTGGTCCCGGGGCGCCGGATGAAGACCGCTTCGCTGCGCAGGATCGGCTCACCGAACACCTCCAACCCCTGAGCCCGCAGCGTGGAGCCGGTCTCGACGACGTCGGCGATGACGTCGGCCACCCCGAGGGTGATTGCGGTCTCGACGGCGCCGTCCAGCCGCACGACATCCGCCTGGATTCCGTTGTCGGCGAGGTGTTTCTCCACCAGCCCCGCATAGGACGTGGCCACGCGACGGCCGCCGATGTCGGCGAGGTTGGCGATCTGGCCGGGGCGCGCGGCATACCGGAAGGTCGAGCCGCCGAAGCCGAGCGGCATGACCTCCTCGGCGGCGTTGCCGCAGTCCAGCAGCAGGTCCCGGCCGGTGATGCCGGCATCGACGGTCCCGGATCCGACATAGACCGCGATATCGCGCGGGCGCAGGTAGAAGAACTCGACATTGTTGTCGGGGTCGGCGCAGATGAGTTCCTTGAGGTCCCGGCGGGTCCGGTAGCCGGCCTCGCGGAGCATCTCCGCGGCGGCCTCGGCGAGGGAGCCCTTGTTGGGGACGGCGACGCGCAGCATACGAATCCTGCTCCTAGAGATAGGCGTAGACGTCATCGGGGGTCAGCTCGCAGGCGAGCATGAGGACCTGGAGGTGATAGATCAGCTGGCTGATCTCCTCGGCGGTCTTGTCCTTGCCTTCGTGCTCGGCGGCCATCCACACCTCGGCGGCCTCCTCGACGATCTTTTTGCCGATCGTATGCACGCCCGCGTCCAACGCCTTGACCGTCCCGGACCCGGGTGGGCGGGTCGCGGCCTTGCCGGCGAGTTCGGCATACAGCTGATCGAACGTCTTCACGTGCACCAAGGGTATGCCGCCCCGCCTCGCGTTGCCTGTGCCGTCCGCGTCACGCCGGGAGGGCGTCGTGATCGGCCGCCGTCGGGGTCTCTGCCCGCGAGGCCTTGACCCACTGGGTGAAGCCATAAAGGACGAACAGGCCATAGAAGGTGTACATCACCGCGGTCGGGACGTAGTCGGTGGCGAAGCCGAGCGGGACACCGACCAGGTCGACGCCGATCCAGGCGAGCCAGAATTCGTTCCAGCCGCGGGCCATGGCGTAGGTCGCCACGATGGAGCCGACGAAAATCCAAGCGTCGCACCAGTAGTACCACCACTGCGGTGTCCAGTAGGGGTTCGGGGAGAGGTTCCACAGCCACACGAAGACCTGGTGCACGACGACGGTGGCGAGCAGCCAGAAGACGACGATCGCGAGGCGTTCCTTGGGGCTGGCCCAGCGGGGGGTGATCGCCGGGGCGTCGACGGCCGCGCCGCGCGCCTTGCGGATGGTGTTCCACCGCCACCAGCCATAGATGCTCGTGATGATGAAGAACACCTGCCGCCCGGCCTGGCCGAACAACGGGATCCGCTGGTCGGCGGACACGAGCGCGCCGATATAGACAAAGAACAGCATGATGTTGGCGGTGATGCCCACCGGCCAGGCCCACACCCGGCGCTTCATCCCGAAGTACGCCGAGACGACGCCGATGACAACCCCGATCAGCTCGAGCCAGTGCAGCTCGTATTTCCCGATCGGGATGACGGCCTCGATGGCCCGCTGGAAGATGTTCTGGTCCGCACTGGCGGCCATGACGAGCGCTGACACGGGGCCCCAGTATGCCGCACCACCGGCATCGCGGTCCGCGTGGCCTGCCGTGGCGCCAGGTTCGGCGACAATGAGCCGGTGCGCTTCGTCCTGATCCGGCACGGCCAGTCCGGCAACAACCTCCTCTGGGCACAGACTGGAGGGTCGACCGGCCGGCACCCGGACGCGCCGCTGACCGACCTCGGCCACGAGCAGGCCCGCCGGCTGGCCGCGGCGGCCGCCGACGGGGTGTTGCCCTGGCCGGTCACGCACCTCTACACCAGCCTGATGACCCGCGCGGTGCAGACGGCCGCCCCGCTGGCGGACGCCCTCGACCTGCCGCTTCGCGGGAGCCTGGACATCTATGAGACGAGCGGGCCGTATGAGGAGGACGAGGTGACCGGGGCGCGGTCGCCGCACCCGGGTGCATTGCGCGCCGACTTGCTGGCCCTGTCCACGCGGCTCGACCTGCCCGACGCGGCCGGCGCGGACGGGTGGTGGCGCAGCTCGGTCGAGGATGGGTGGGAGATCTCCGCGGCCCGCGCCCGGCGCGCGATCGCTGCCTTGCGAAGCGGGCACGACGAGGGCGATGTTGTCGCCCTCGTCACGCATGGGGCGTTCACCCAGCACCTCATCCGGGCCCTTCTCGGCATCGAGGTGATGACCGGGTGGATCGAGATCGTGAACACCTCGATCTGTCTGTTCGAGGACGACGTTCGGCGACCCGGCACCTGCATCGCCCGTCGCCTGGGCTGGACCCCGCATCTGGCGTCGGACCAGATCACCGAGTAAAAGCACCCGGCGAGGCGGAACTCCACCGCCGCTCGCCACGTCGGATGCCGTATGAGCAGCTCGCCGCCGTCACCGTCTCGCCGCTCGCTCCTGCGCGGGAGCGGCCTGCTCGCCTGGTGGGCCCTCGGTGGGGTTGCGCTGTCTGGGTGCGGGGCCTCCGGGCCGGTCGGTCGGCGCGACGTCGGCGATGTCGTCAGCGCCGATGCCGCCCGCGCAACCCCGGCGGCCGGCGCGGCCGGCGCGGGAGCCGCGTCACTGCACCGGTTCTCTGCCGACCTGCTCCCCCGACTGCTCACGGGTGAACCCGGCAACTTCGCCTGCTCGCCGCTCTCCGTGGCGGTTGCGCTCGGGATGACCGCGAACGGGGCCCAGGGCCGGACGGCGAGCGAGATGCTCGGTGTCCTGCAGGTCGATTCGATCGACGCGCTCGACGAGGGCTTGGCCGGCGTTGTCGCTGCTGTCGAGGGGCTGGCGGGGAAGGGGAAGCGGGGGGACGGTACGGCATACGAGATCATTCTGGATTCGGCGAACTCACTGTGGGCACAACAGGATCTGGCGTGGGAGCAACCGTTCCTGCAGGCGCTGACGCGCTGGTTCGGCGCAGGGGTGCACACGGTGGACTACAAGAGCGCCGCTGAACAGGCGCGGGCGGCGATCAACGGGCGGACGAGCGAGCAGACACACGCCAAAATCCCGGAACTGGTTCCCCCGGGCACCATCGACGCACTCACCCGGCTGGTGCTCGTCAACGCGCTGTATCTCAAGGCCCCATGGGAGGCCGTTCACCAAAGACGCCACCCGCCCGGGCCCGTTCACTCGCGCCGACGGTTCACGCAGCGAGGTGCCGATGATGGTCACCGGGCTGCACACGGCCTACGCCGCGGGATCGGGCTGGCGGGCAACGACCTTGCCGTATGCCGGTCGCGCCCTCGCGATGACCCTGATTCTTCCGGACGACTCCAGCCCCGCCGCCGCTGCCGCCTGGTTCACGCCGGAGAACCTCGCCGCCTCGCTGACGGGTGCCGAGCAGACCCAAGTCGAGGTGCGACTGCCGCGATGGACCTTCCGTTATCCGGTCGCGCTCAAAAGCGTTCTCTCCGAAATGGGTATGCCGCTTGCCTTCACCGACGGCGCCGACTTCACCGGGATGACCCGAACCGAGCCGCTCTCGATTTCCGAAGTTCTCCACGAGACCTTCATCGCGGTCGACGAGGCGGGCACCGAGGCGGCGGCCGCGACCGCGGTGACGATGGTTGCCGGCGCCGCCCCTGCCCAGCCGGAAAAGCTCGTGTTCGACCGGCCGTTCTTCTTCGTCATCCACGACGTCGCCAATGGGGTGCCGCTCTTTGCCGGCCGGGTGGCCGAGCCGTCCGCCTGAGGATCAGCCGACGACGTCGATCCCTAAGGGGCGCAGCAAGTTTGTGGCTCCGGCGGCATCGACCCGGGCGCCGCGCACCTGGTTGTCTCGCACGTCGAAGGCGTAGTTGACGGCACCGACCAGGTCGGCTTCGCGCAGGTCCGTCCCGCCGAACGACGCGCCGACCAGATCGCACCCCGTGAAGGCCACCCGCCGCGCGACCGCCTCACCGAAGTCGGCGTCGTGCAGTCGGCAGTCCCGGAACGCCGAGCCGGTGATGTCGAGGGCTCGGAACGAGGCATAGTCGAGGCGGCAGCGCTCGAAGGCAAATGGCGGCGCCAGCGAACCGGTTTGGGCCAGAGCGAAATTCACGCCCAATAGACGGCAGTCCACGAATGCGCACTCGCTGAACCGCGCGTCGGTCACGACCGCTCGGGACAGATCGCACTCGACAAAGGCACACTCGGTGAAGGTGCATCCGCTGAGCACGCCGCCGGCCAGGACGCAGCCCTCGAACCGGCAGCCGTCGAACTCGACACCGCCGGACTCGACACCAGCGAGCAGCTCGCCCTCGGCGAGCGAGCCGGTGAACGTGCGATCAGCGGCATACGGCAGGCCGGAGAGTACATCGCATAGGCGCGGCCGGGCGGTGGGCATGGGCGCCAGTCTCGCAGCCACTGCGGGAAGCAGCCCCCTGGCTAGCTAGGCGCCCAGCCGGCGGGCAATCGAGGCGAGAGCGACCTCCCGGGCGGCCAGGACGTGCGCCTCGGCTCTCGCCCGTGCCGCCGCCGCGTCGGCCGCGGTCACCGCCGCGACGATGCCGCGGTGTTCGGCCAGGGCGGCTTCACGGCGCTCCTGCGTCTCGTTGGTGTAGCGCCGGTAGCGGGCCATCTGCACATCGACCTGGGCATGCAGGCGCCGCGCCCAGGAGTTGCCGGCGATCTCGGCGAGCGCCAGATGGATGTCGTGGCCGGCCTCGCCGGCCTGCTGCGGCAGGTCGACGAGGCGGGCGTTGCGGTCCAGCAAGCTCTCCAGGCGGGTTCGATCCGCCTGGCCGGCGACCGTTGCGGCCGATGCGGTCATCAGGCCCTCCAGGGCGGCGCGCACGGCATACAACTCCTCGATGTCGCGCGCCGAAACTCCGCGCACAACAACACCACCGGTCGGCAGTTGCTCCAGCAGGCCTTCGGCCATGAGCAGGCGGACGGCTTCGCGGTAGGGCGTGCGGCTGACCCCAAGGTCGGCCGAGAGCGCGGCCTCGTGCAGCCGCTCCCCCGGGGGCAACTCCTCGTGCAGAATCCGCCGAAGCAGCTCGGCATAGACGGCGTTGCTACCGCTCGGCCGACGCATCGGCCCGTCGACGAGTGCCATTGTCCCTCCGTTTGCATTTTTGTATACAAGTATGCTTAACTCTGTGTCAGCATTCAAGCACACCACGGGCGACAGGAGCAGGAATGAGCGCTGATGCACGCGAAGGCTTCCGGGTCGCCCCGGACGACCTCACCGCCACGATGACCGCTGTTCTGGAGGGCTTCCACGTTCCCCGGGCCGACGCCCAGCTGCTGGCCGACAGCCTGACGGTCGCCGAGTTGTGGGGTCACGCCTCGCACGGCGCGCTGCGCCTGCCCTGGTATGTCGAGCGCCTTCGCTCTGGGGCGATGCGCGCCGTCACCGAGGTCGCCACGGCCTTCGACAATGGCGCCGTCGTGGCCCTCGACGGGCAGGACGGAATCGGCCAGGTCATCACGGCGCGGATGGTCGACCTCGGCATCGAGCGGGCAAAAGCGCACGGTGTCAGCGCGATTGGTGTGCGCGGTTCGGGGCATTTCGGCACCGCCGCCTATTTCACCCGGCGCGCCGCCGAGGCCGGCTGCGTCGCCTTCCTCGCTACCAACGCGTCCCCCGCGATGGCCCCCTGGGGCGGACGGACCAAGGCGATCGGCACCAACCCCTGGTCGATTGCCGCGCCGGCCGGCAAATATGGCGTGCTCTGCATCGACCTGGCCAACACCGCGGTCGCGCGCGGCAAGATCTATCTCGCCAAGGAGCGCGGCACCGACATCCCGCAGGGATGGGCGGCCGATCAGGAGGGCAACCCCACCACCGATGCGGCGGTCGCCGTTGACGGCCTGATCATGCCGATGGCCGGGCCCAAGGGCTACGTCATCGCGTTCATGATGGATGTGCTCGCCGGGGTGCTGACCGGCGCCAACTTTGGCGCCACCGTCGCCGGCCCCTACAACCCCACCGCCCGCAGCGGAGTCGGGCACTTGCTGATCTGCATTGACGTTGCCGCACTTGGCGATCCGACGGAATACGCCGCCCGCGCCGAGCAGCTCGTCGAACAGACCCGAGGCGCTGACAAGGCGGCGTGGGCGGACGAGATCCTTGTCCCCGGCGAGTTGGAGGACCGCGCCCGCACCCGGCACGAAGCCGAGGGCATCGTGCTCGCCGACAGCACCTGGGACAGCCTCGCCGCGCTGTGCGTCGAGACCGACCTCGCACTCCCCACGTTCACCCAGGTCCGCCCGACCCCCGACACCGCAAAGGAACCGTCGTGATCGCCCTGAAAGTCACCCTTCGCGTGCGCGAGGGGGCGCTTGAGCCCTTCCTCGCCGCAATCACCACAAACGCCGCGCGCAGCATCGCCGACGAGCCCGGCTGCCGGCAGTTCGACATCGTTCAGGCGCATGACGATCCGCACGACTTCGTGCTCTACGAGCGATACGACGACCTGGATGCGTTCGCCGCGCACAAGGCGGCCCCGCACTTTGCCGTATGGCGCGAAGCCGCCGCCGCCTATCTCGTGCCCGGCTCGCAGCTCAACACTCTCGGCGATGTCATCGCCCATCACACCGACGGGCAGACCGCCGACGAGAACCGCTGAGCGAGAGGGAAACCGAGATGAAGATCCTCGTCCTCCCCGGTGACGGTATCGGGCCGGAGATCACCGCGGCCACGGTGGCCGTGCTGGAAGCCGCCGACGCGGCATACGGGCTCGGGCTTGAGTTGGAAACCCGGGACATCGGCTTGGCGAGCCTCCCGACGCTCGGCACGACGATGCCCCAGGAGGCACTCGACCGGGTGCGTGAAGTCGACGCTACCGTGCTCGGGCCGGTCTCGCACTACGAGTACCCACCGCGCGCAGAGGGCGGCATCAATCCGTCTGCCGCGTTGCGGGCGACCTACCAACTGCACGCCAATGTGCGCCCGTGCCGCTCGGTCGCCGATCTGTCCGTGCTGCGCACCCCGATGGACCTGATCATGGTGCGGGAGAACACCGAAGGCTTCTACAGTGACCGGTCGATGGTCGCGGGAACCGGCGAATTCATGCCCGACGCCGACACCGCCTTGTCGGTCCGCAAGATCACCCGGCGGGCAAGCACCGAGGCCGCTCGGGCCGCCTTCGAGCTGGCCATGACGCGGCGCAAGCGGGTCACGGCGGTGCACAAGGCCAATGTCCTGAAGCTGTCCGACGGCCTGTTCTTGGAATCGGTCCGCGCGGTCGCTGCCGACTTCCCGCAGGTGGAGTTGCGCGAGTTGATCGTTGACGGGGCCTCGGCCCGATTGATCCGCGCCCCAGGCGATTTCGACGTCATCGTGACGACGAATATGTTCGGCGACATCCTGTCCGATGAGGCCAGCGAGCTGTGCGGCAGCCTCGGCCTCGGCGGCTCGATCAACATCAGCCGCGAGGTCTGCGTCGCCCAGGCCCAGCACGGTTCCGCTCCGGACATCGCCGGCCAGGGCATCGCCAACCCGGTCTCGCTGATCCGCTCTGCGGCGATGATGCTCGATTGGCTCGGCCGCCGCCACGACAGCGAGGCCTATGCCGCAGCCGCCGCGGCCATCGAAGTGGCTGTCGATCGCGTGATCGCCGATCCCACCACCCGAACGCCCGATCTCGGCGGCACGCTGACCACCGCGCAGGTCACCGCGGCCATCCTGGCCGGGCTGACCACGACCACCATCCCACCCACGAATGAGGCCACCGATGACTGACCAGCCCGCCGCCCCCACCCTGCTGATCCACCCCGACCAGGTCGAGCCGTTCGACCGCGGTAACGGGGTGCGCACGATCCCCTACGTCGGCAAGTGGAACTGCGAAACCAACTGCGTCACAACCGGACAGACCCAGTTCGCTGAAGGCACGGGGCTGCCGCTGCATACGCACAATGTCGAGGAGTCCGTCCTCATCCTCGAAGGTGACGCCGTCGCCGAGGTCGACGGGCAAACCTTCGACCTCGTCGCCGGTGACGCCACCTGGGTGCCGGCCGGCATCCCACACCGGTTCTACAACCGCGGCAGCGGGACAATGCGCATCTACTGGGTCTACGGCGGGCGCGACGTCACCCGGACGATCGTCGCGACCGGCGAGACCTTTGAGCATCTCTCGGAGAGCGACCGTGGCGGGCTGAGCACACCATGACCACCGAGCGCCCAATGACCACCGAGCGCCCAATGACCACCGAGCGCCCAATGACCCAGATCGTCACGATCAATCCGGCAACGGGCGAGCACCTCGGTGCGTATGCCGCGATGTCCGACTCCGACGTCGAGGCCACCGTGGCTGCGGCGGTCGAGGCGCAATCCGGATGGGGGGCGACCGCGCCCGCGCACCGCGCGGAGCGTCTGCTTGCCCTGGCGGCCGCCCTGCGCGAACAGGCCGAGCCGCTGGCCGTCCTCGCGACGGCCGAGATGGGCAAGCCGCTCGCCGAGAGTCGCGGTGAGGTGGGAAAGTCGGCCGTGACCGCCGAGTACTACGCCGCCGCCGGACCGGGGCTGCTCGCCGATACTCCCGTGGAGATCGACGGTCCGGCTGGCATCAGCGCGTGGGTGGCTCAGGAGCCGGTCGGGGTGGTCCTCGGTGTCATGCCCTGGAACTTCCCGATCTGGCAGGTCATGCGCGCCGCCATCCCGATCGTCATGGCGGGCAACGCTTTTGTGCTCAAGCACTCCCCCAATGTCACCGGATCCGCGCTGGCGCTCGGCGAACTCTTCGTCGCCGCCGGCTTCCCCCGGGGCTGGTCGGGGTCCTCGTCGTCGATGAGCCGGCTGTCCCGGCGACGATCGATGCGCTGATCGCCGACCCGCGCATCGCCGCGGTGACCCTGACCGGCTCCAACCGCGCCGGCGAGGCCGTCGGGGCCGCGGCCGGCCGGGCCAGCAAGCCGTCGGTGCTCGAACTCGGCGGCTCGGATGCGTTCGTCGTGCTCGACGACGCCGACGTCGAGGCGGCCGCCGCCGCTGCAGTCAAGGCCCGCTTCCACAACGCCGGTCAGAGCTGCGTGTGCGCGAAGCGGTTCATCGTCGGCGCCGCTGTCGCCGACCGGTTCACCGAGTTATTCGTCGCTGGCACAAGCGCTCTCGTCCTCGGAGACCCGACCGACCCGGCGACCCAGGTTGGGCCGATGGCGCGTGCCGACCTGCGTGACGGCATACAGTCACAGGTTGATCGCTCGGTCGCGAGCGGCGCGAGGCTGGTCCTCGGTGGCCACGCCGTCACCGGCGACGGCTACTTCTATCAGCCGACGGTGCTGACCGGCGTCGCTCCCGGCATGGCCGCGTTCGACGAGGAGACCTTCGGTCCGGTCGCCGCGATCGCGGTCGCCCGCGACGACGATCACGCGGCCGAGCTGGCCAATGCCAGCGATTATGGCCTCGGCCTGTCGGTGTGGAGCCGCTCCCCCGAGCACGCGGTCGCCGTCGCGCGCCGGATCACCAGCGGCGCGGCGTTCGTCAACGCCGTGGTCGCCAGCGACCCACGGGTTCCTTTCGGCGGCACCAAACGCAGCGGGTATGGCCGCGAACTCGCCGACCTCGGCCTGCTCGCCTTCACCAACACCCGCACCTTCTGGGTCGCCTGAACCCGTCCAGTTCTCGGATCGTGTAGGTCATCGGCCGCCCTGGCGACCAAAGACCTACACGATCTCGCGTTCTCCCGGGCTCAGTGCTGGTGCGCGGCAACGAGCGCGCGCAGCTTATCGACGTTCCCCGCCGCGTCGTCGGCGTTGTAGACCGCCGAACCGGCAACGAACACATCCGCCCCGGCCTCGGCGCACTGCTCGATCGTCGAGGCGCTGACGCCGCCGTCGACCTGGATCCACACCTCGCCGCCATACCGGCGCACCGACTCGCGCACCGCGCGGACCTTGGGCATCTGGTCGGCCATGAACGCCTGCCCGCCGAACCCGGGCTCGACGGTCATCACCAACACCATGTCCAGCTCGGGCAGCAGCTCCGCATACGGCTCCCACGGCGTCTTCGGCTTCAGCGCCATCGAGGCGCGCGCGCCGAGCGCCCGCAGGTTGCGCGCCAGCGTTTTCGGATCAGCAGCGGCCTCGATGTGGAAGGTCACCGACTTGGCGCCCAGTTCGGCATACATCGGCGCCCAGCGGTCGGGGTCCTCGATCATCAGGTGGGTGTCGATGGGGACCGGGCTGACCTCGACGAGACGCTCGACGACGGGCAAGCCGATGGTCAGGTTCGGCACGAAATGGCCGTCCATGACATCGACATGCGCCCAGTCGGCGCTCGCGATGGCGTCCAGCTCCTCCTCCAGGTTGGCAAAGTCGGCGGACAGGATGCTCGGCGAGATCAGCACGTCCCCCAGCCTAGACAGCCGCCGCCCGGGACCGTAGCCTCACGACCGCTTGCGCAGCAGCGCGAGGAACATCGCGTCGGTGTCGTGCACGTGCGGCCACAGCTGCACCGCCGGCCCCGGACCGAGCAGGTCCGCCCATCCGGTCGTGACGGCAGCGACGGCCTCCCGCGCGTCAACTTCAATGACGTCCGGGTGCCGCCTGAGCACATCGGCGACCACGAAGCCGGTCTCGGCCAGGTGCGGGCTGCACGTCGCGTAGGCCGCGACGCCCCCCGGAGCGAGCGCGGTCAGCGCGCTGTCGAGCAGCTCGTGCTGCAGTTGGCCGAGCGCGCTCAGATCGGCCGGGGTGCGTCGCCACCGCGCCTCCGGCCGCCGCCGCAGCGCACCGAGGCCGGTGCACGGGGCGTCGATCAACACCCGGTCGTATGCCGCGGGCTCCTCCCCCCCGAGCAGCCGGCCGTCGCGGGTGCGCACCTCCAGGTCGAGACCCGCGGCCGCCGCGCGCTCCACCGCCGGGATGAGGGTCTGGGCGACGAGCTGGGCGCGGTGCGGGGCGATCTCGTTGGCGACCAGGTCGGCGCCGCGCTCGATCGCCAGCGCGGCCAGCAGCCCGGCCTTGCCGCCCGGCCCGGCGCACAGGTCGAGCCAGCGTTCGCGCCCGCCCGGTCCGCTTCCCGCGGTGTCGCCCCGGGGGAGCGCCGCGAGCGCCAGGGCGACGACCTGGGAGCCGGCGTCCTGGACCGCGGCCCGGCCGGTGCGGACGGCAGCGAGGCCGCCGGGATCGCCGCCGGCCAGTAGCACGGCCGTCGGCACATGGGGATGCTGGCGCGCTCCGGCGCTCTCGAGATCGGCCAGCGTCGACAACCCCGGACGGGCGACGAGCGTGACCTCGCCCGGTGAATTGTCGGCGGCGAGCAGGGCGGCCAGCTCGGCATCGACGGTCTGCGGCGTGGCGCGGTCGTGGCCGAGCAGCGCCTGCCGCAGGGCCTTGGCGATCCACTCGGGGTGGGAGTGCTCGATCGCCAAGGCGGTGGTCACGTCGGCGTCGCTAGGAATGATCCGGGTCAGCCAGGTGGCCAGATCGGCCTCGGTGACCCGCCGCAACACCGCATTGACGAGCCCGGCCGCGCCGGCGCCGTTGACCTGGCGGGCCAGGGCGACGCTCTCGTCGGCGGCGGCGTGCGGCGGCACCCGCATGGACAGGACCTGGTGCAGCCCCAGCCGCAGCGTGTCGAGCACCCCACCGTCGATCCGCGTGATCGGCCGGTCCGCCGCGATCGCAATGATCCGGTCATAGACGCCGCGCATCCGCGTCGCGCCATAGGTCAACTCGGTGGCGAAGGCCGCATCCCGTCCGCGCAACCGGCGCCGGCGCAACTCGCCCGGCAACTCGAGGTTGGCATAGCCGCCGTCGGCGACGGCCCGCATCACGGTGTATGCCGCCAGCCGCGGGGGATCTCCCGCCCGTCCCCGCTCGGCTGGCCGGCTCGCCGAACGCCCGCGCGGTCCGGCGCGCTGCGGGCGCCCGCGCTGCTCCCCCGGCTCGCCCCGCCCACGCGCTTGACCCGACTCGCGCCGCTCGCGGCCGGGCCGCCTCGGGCCATCGCTCACGAGCGGTGAGTCTACGCGCGGCTCAGCCGGCGGCGGGCGCGGTCGTCGACGAATCCCCGTCCCCAATCGGTCCACATGTTGATGACGTGCCCTTGACGATTTGTAGACCATTGTGGTGGCATGTTGCCCTTGGCGCCGACTTCGCCTGTAGGGGCGCGGTGTCGTCGCGATGCCCGTCAGGAGCAGGAGATCACCGTGGACCATGCTGCCCTCTTTGCCACTCCGGATGTCTCTCGCGAGCACCGGCCGGACGGCAGCATTTTGCTTCGCGCCACCACACCCCTCGGCGACCACCCGCCCTCGGTGCTGCATGATCTGCGACGGTGGGCGCTCGAGGCGCCCGACCATCTCCTCGCCGCCGAGCGCGAGCCCGGGAACGGGCAGTGGCAATCGGTCACCTACGCCGAGGCGGATGCTGCCGCGCGCTCAATCGGCGAGGCGCTACTGGAGTTGGGCCTGACGCCCGAGCGTCCCCTGCTCATCCCCTCAGGCAACTCCGTCGGCCATCTGCTGATGACTCTCGGCGCCCTGACCGCGGGCATCCCGGCCGTCCCCATCAGCGTCGCCTACTCCCTGCTCTCCCACGATCACGCCCGGGTCCGGGAGGTGACCGAACTGACCACGCCGGGCGCGGTCTACGTCGAGGACGGCGCCCAGTTCGCCTCCGCCCTGGCCGCAATCGCCGACATCGACGACTCCATCCCCGTGATCGCCAAGACCAACGTCCCTGACGGAGCCCGAAGCCTGGAGGAACTACGCGCGACCACGCCGACCACGCGGGTCGAGGACGCGTATGCCGCCATCGACGCCGAAACCGTGGCCAAGATCCTGCTCACCTCCGGGTCGACCGGGGTTCCGAAGGGCGTTCTCAACACGCACGGAATGTGGGCCGCCGACCAGCGCGGGATGCAGCACGCCTGGCCCTTCCTCACCCAGGAGCAGCCGGTCATCGTCGACTGGCTGCCGTGGAGCCACACCTTCGGCGGCAACCACAACGTCGGCATGGTCATCACAAACGGCGGCAGCCTCTATATCGACGCCGGGCGTCCGGCTCCCGGGCTGTTCGACCAGACGCTCGCTAATCTCGCCGAGATCAAGCCGACCATCTGCTTCAACGTTCCGGCCGGATACGCCCTCCTGGTCAGCGCGCTCGAAGGGGACGAGGGCCTGGCGCAGGCCTTCTTCTCCCGGCTTCGGTTGGTGTTCAACGCCGCGGCGGCGCTCCCCGCAGCGGTGCGCGAGCGCTTGGTCGGGGTCTCCGAGCGCACCCTCGGCCGACCTGCGGTGATCACCGGGTCATGGGGGCTGACCGAGACCGCGCCGGCCGTGACCACGGCGCACTTCCCGTTCACCGACTCCCGGTGCATCGGGGTGCCCCTTCCCGGGACCGAACTGCTGCTCGTGCCCTGCGACGAGGACGCGTATGAGGCGCGCGTGCGCGGCTCGATCGTCACGCCGGGCTATCTCCGGCGCCCGGATGCGACCACGGAAGCCTTCGATGACGAGGGCTTCTATCGCACCGGCGACGCCGTCTCGCTGATCGATGAGGCCGACCCCAGCCGGGGAGTCGCCTTCCGCGGCCGGGTCGCCGAGGATTTCAAGCTCACGACCGGCACCTTCGTGCGGGTCGGCGCGGTGCGCACCAACTTGCTCTCGGCGCTCCCGGTGCTCACCGACGCCGTCATCGCCGGGGAGGGCTTTGACCGGGTCTGCGCACTGGCGTGGCTCAACGTCGCCGAGGCGACCAAGATCCTCGGCCGGGAGCCGATCGCGGACGGGGCGGTCTATGCCGACCCGGAGTTGGCGGCGTGGGTCGGCAAGCGGGCCGATTCCGACCCGAGCCTCGGGTCTTCCGACCGGATCCGGCGGCTGATCTTGATGACAACGCCGGCCGATCTGGACGCCGGTGAGATCACCGACAAGGGCTACGTCAATCAGCGCCGGGTGCTCGCCCTGCGGGCCGAACTCGTCGAGCGACTATTCGCCGCCGAGCCGGACCCGGCTGTCATTGTGACTGGAGGAAGAAAGTGAAAGGTTTCTCGTATGGCGATTCGGCCTTCCCCGCAGGCGCGGTGTGGAGTTCGCCGTTCGCCAAGTGGCAGGGTTCGCTCGCCGAGATCAGCAGCCTGGACGTCGCGGAGGCGGTGACCGGCCGGGCGCTGCGCGATCGCGGGATCGACTCCGCCGCGCTCGACGGGTTGGTGCTCGGCTGGTCGGTTCCGTCCAAACAGATCTTCTATGGCGCTCCCTGGCTGGCAGCGCGCCTGGGAGCGCCGCACCTGACCGGTCCGATGATCAGCCAGGCGTGCGCGACATCGGTCGCCGCGGTCCACGCGGCGGCGGCGACCGTCTCGTGCGGTGGCGGCCCGCAACTCGTCGTCGCGACCGACCGGACGAGCAACGGCCCCACGCTGTTCTATCCCCAGCCCTCGGCCCAAGGTGGCGCCGCCGCCACCACGCACTGGGTGCTGGATTCCTTTGCGAGCGACCCGGGAACGGGTAAGGGCATGCTCGCCACGGCGGACCTGGTCGCGCGTGACAACGGGTTTACCCGCGAGCAGGCCGACGAGGTCAAGGTGCTGCGCTGGGAGCAATACGCCAGTGCCCTCGCCGACGACCGGGCCTTCCAACGCCGCTATGTCGTCCCGATCGAAATCGGCCAGGGCAAGCGCGCCGTGGTGCTCGAGGAGGACGAGGGGGTACGCCCGATCCAGGCGGCGGCCCTGGCCGGGCTGCGCCCGGTCGACCCCGAGGGGATTCATACCTTCGGCACGCAAACCCATCCCGCGGACGGCTGCGCCGGCGCCGTCGTCGCCACCGTCGACGCAGCCCGCGAAATCTCCCGCGGCGCCGGAATCGTGCGCCTTCTCGCGTCCGGCACCGGGCGGGTCGGGCCCTCCCGGATGCCGGAGGCCCCGGTGCCGGCGGCCAAGGCTGCCCTGGATGCCGCCGGGCTCGGCTTCGACGATGTCGACCTGGTCACCACGCACAACCCGTTCGCGGTCAACGACCTGTACTTCGCCAAGGAGACCGGTATTCCGTTGGACAAGATGAACGTTCGTGGATGCAGCCTGATCTTCGGCCACCCGCAAGGCCCCACCGGGCTGCGCTCGATCGCCGAACTGACCGAGGAGTTGCGCGTTCGCGGCGGCGGCGTGGGCCTGTTCACCGGATGCGCCGCCGGCGACAGTGGGATGGCGCTGGTGGTGCGGGTCGAGGACTGACCCACGACGACGGCGTCCGCTCGTTGCGAGCGGGCGCCGGGCCGACACGCCGGAGAAGGGGGAGACTCGGTAACATACTCGGTATACACTCGACACTGGACGCCGTCGGCCGACGGCCGGCCCGAGACGAGGATGACCGATGAC
The DNA here is from genome assembly GCF_037045025.1 of Nostocoides sp. GTDB lineage: Bacteria > Actinomycetota > Actinomycetes > Actinomycetales > Dermatophilaceae > Nostocoides_A. The sequence continues at coordinate 734,270 of NZ_JBAOHM010000007.1, forward strand.
GACGACCAGCCAGCCGATGCGCACCCGTCCACCGGCGCCCTCCGAGCCGCCCCGTTCCCGGCCCCCGATGACCTTCGGCCGGCCCCGGCGCCGGCGAGTCAACGGCCGCGCCATCGGGCTCGCCGCGTCCATTGCCGTGCCCGTGGCCCTGACCGTCGGCATTGGCGCGAGCGTCATCCACGGCTACCGCGAGCACACCCGGGCGGCCGCGGAGCCAGCCAACGCGGCCCCCACGCCGCCCGCGGACCAGGGGGAGCACGCCCCCACCGGCCCGGACGTGGGAACCGACGGCCTGACCGCACCGATGGTCCGCGCGATCACCCGGGCCCGCTCGGCCGCGAGCCCCAACGGGATCACGATCGACATCGTGTCGGGCAAGCGCACCGCGGCCACCCAACAGCAGCTGTTCGACAAGGCCGTGATCAAGTACGGCAGCCCGCAGGAGGCCAGCCGCTGGGTGCTGTCGCCGGACAAGTCCGCGCACGTCACCGGGGAGGCCGTCGATATCGGCCCGTATGCCGCGGCCCAGTGGCTGGAGCAGAACGGCGTGAAGTTCGGCCTGTGCCGGCGCTACCAGAACGAGTACTGGCACTTCGAACTGCTCGCCCCGGCCAAGGGCCAGGCCTGCCCCGCGCTCGAGCCGGACGCCTCCGGCTAGGTGAGACTCCGCTTTAGCCGAGGTCGGCCAGGCGGATACGCAGCCGGCGGAAGCCGCGACCCTTGTTCTCGATCTTGGCCACCTCGATCCGCCCGATCTGCGCCGTCGAGGCCACGTGGGTGCCGCCGTCGGCCTGCGTGTCCAGGCCGGCGATGTCGACGATCCGCACGATCTCGACGTCGTCCGGAATGAGGTTGGTGGCGGTGCGGATGATGTCGGGGATCGCGAACGCTTCTGCTCGCGGCAGCATACTGACCGTGATCGCCCCGTCGGCGGCCACCTCGGCCGCGCACGCCGCCTCGATCGTCTCCTTGAACCCGGCGGGCACCTGCGGGAGGTTGAAGTCCATCCGCGCCGAGCCCGGTTCCATATTGCTGCCGGTGACCAACGAGCCGTGGTCGCGGAAAACGACCCCGGAGAGCAGGTGCAGTGCCGAGTGCGTCCGCATGAGAGCGCTTCGCCGCGCATCCTCGATCGCGCCGCGCACCCGCATTCCGGGAGCGGGCAGCGGATCGCCCTGCGCAGCAACGAGATAGATGTCATCACCCTTGCGCGCGCCGACGATTCGCGTCTCGACACCGCCCCAGAGCAGCACCCCATGATCGGGAGGTTGGCCCCCTCCGCCGGGATAGAACGCGGAGCGGTCGAGCACGATCTCGCCGTCCTCGGCGGCGAGGACGACCGCGTCCCACTCGCGCAGCGCTTGATCGGCCAGGTCGAGGCGGTCGGTGCGGTGGGCCATGGTTGCGACGCTAGCGCAACGGCGTGCCGTTGATCGCCGCGTCGAGTACCTGCGCGGTGTGCGCCAGCTGCACCTGACCCCCGGCCTGCTCGACCGCCGCCGCGATCTGCAGCAGGCAGCCCGGGTTAGCGGTCACCAGCAGCTCGGCCCCGCTCGCCAGGACCGCGGCCGCCTTGGCGGCGCCCAATTCCGCGGCCGGCTCGGGGTTGAGGACGTTATAGATTCCTGCGCTCCCGCAACAGATTTCGGCGTCCGCAAGCTCACGCAGCTCCAATTCCGGTATGCCGCGCAGCAACTCCCGCGGCTGGCTGCGGACCCGCTGGGCGTGCCCGAGATGGCAGGCGTCGTGATAGGCCGCGACAAGCGGCAGCCGGCGGCGCGGCGCCACCGGGCCGATCTCGGTCAGGAACTCGGCCAGGTCACGGACGCGAGCCGAAAACGCCTGGGCGCGTGCGGCATACGCGGGATCATCGGCAAGCAGGCGGCCATATTCCTTCATCGCCGACCCACAACCCGCGGCGTTGACGATTGTCGGCACGTCGCCGGCGAAGGTGTCGATGAGGTCGCGGGCGAAGCGGCGGGCTTCCTCCCGGCGGCCGGCGTGGCCGCTCAGCGCGCCGCAGCAGCCTTGACCCGCCGGGATTCGCACCTCGCAGCCCTCGGCAGCCAGGACGCGCGCGGTGGCTGCGTTGACACCGGGGAAGAAGACCGACTGGACGCAGCCGGTGAGCATGATGACCTCGGCACGAGGGGTGCCGAGGGCAGCCACCCGGGTTGGGAGCGCCCCCGCGTCGCCGAGACGAGGCGCCAACCGGGTGAGTGCAGCCAGCTGCGGGGCGAGCCGGTTGAGCACGGTGCTCGCCGCCCGATCGAGCCCCATCCGTTGGGCGAGGTGGAGCGGGCCGCGGGTCAGGAGCAGCCGCCGCGGATAAGGGAAGAGCGCAAAGATCGCCTCGCGCAGTGCGCGATCGGCGCGCGAGCGCGGGTAACGACGTTCGATCTGGCCGCGGGTCGCCTCGAGGAGTTCGTCGTAGTGCACGCCGGACGGGCAGGCGGTCAGGCACGCCATACAGCCGAGGCAGGCGTCGATGTGGCCGACCATCGCGTCGGTGAGCGGTGCACCCTCCAATCCCGTTTTGATCAGGTGGATCCGGCCACGGGGGCTGTCCATTTCCTCGCCCCACAGGCGATAGGTCGGGCAGGTCGGCAGGCAGAAGCCGCAGTGAACGCAATCATCAACCAGCGCCGCGTCGGGCGGATTGTTGTGGTCGAAGGCCGGTTCTGCGGGCCCGGTCGCTCCCGTGGCGGCGAAGTGGATTGGTTTGTGTCCCATCAGATTCCTCCGACGAAGCGGCCCGGCGACAAGATTCGGCGCGGATCGAACTCGGCCTTAACACGACGCATCAGGTCGATTGCGGGGATTGAGCCCCAGCGGTCCACGCCCGGCAGCGCCGGTCCGTCGAGCAGCACCAGGCTGCCGCCTTGCCTCACACAGTGTTCCCGCAGCCGCGGCAGCGCCGCAATCGCCTCCTCGGGCCCGGTCGCGTGCAGCACGCCAGCCGCGGCAGACCCGGTGACCGTCAGGCCCGCCTGCCGGCACCGGGCCAGCAGCTCCGGAACGGCGGTGCGTAGGACAGCGAGTTTGACCGCTAGCGCCCCGGGCCCGCCCGCCTGCCAGGGGAATTGGTCGACCCAGTCCGGCTCTCCCAACGACAGCGGCGAGAGCAGCTGACCGCAGGCCGTGGCGAGGTCGTCGGCGCGTCGCGCAACCCCGGCCTCGGTCCCCGCGAGCAACACTGCCAGGTCCACGTGCGCCGCTCCCGGCTCGACCCGGACCTCCACCGCGGACGGGGCGATCTGGATCTCGTCAAGGAGCCCGAGGACCTGGCCGAGTTCGTCGGCCGACACCGCGCCGCACAGCCAGCTGCGTTGCGCCGGAATGGGATGCAGCCGGAAGGTCGCTTCGGTGATCAGCCCGAGCGTCCCGAAGGAACCGACGAGCAGCTTGCCGAGGTCATCGCCGGCGACATTCTTGACCACCTTGCCGCCGGCCTTGGCAATCGTCCCGTCGGCGCGAACCATGGTGATGCCGATGAGCAGGTCGCGAGCGGGGCCAGCGTGCGCGCGTCGTGGCCCGTTGGCGTTGGTGGCGAGCACGCCCCCAATGGTGGCTCCACTCACCATGACATCGAGGAGCAGCCGCTGATTCGCCTCCCCCAGAACGCGGTTGACCGCGGCAACGGTGCAGCCCGACTGCACCGTCGCGACCAGATCGCCGCGGACGTGCTCGATGATGCTGTCGAGACCGGTGGTCTCGCAGATGACGTCGAGCCGCTCGGGCGGATTGCCCCACGTGAGCTTGGTCCCACTCCCGCGAGGCGTGAGCGCCCAGTCCTGCTCGTGGCAGCGGGCGAGCAACGCGCCCGCCTCGGCCGTGCTTGCCGGGGTGGCGACGACACGGGCCGGCATGGTGCCGACGGTGTCGCTGGGGGCGGCGGGCCGCACCCGGCATACGGACGAAAGGGTGAGCGGATCGATCATCAGAACACCTCGGCGACCCCGGCCTCGGCGAGCGGATGCACCCCGCGATGGAAGCCCGGCACCTCGCCGCACAACCGCGGTGTCGGATAGATCTTGCCCGGGTTGGCCAAATGGTCGGGATCGAAGGCGCACTTGACCAGCTGCATGGTGTCCAGGTCCTCGGCAGTGAACATCTTGGGCAGGTATGCCGCCTTGTCGGCGCCGACGCCGTGCTCGCCGGTGATCGATCCGCCCGCGGCGAGACAGAGATCGAGGATCGCGCCCGAGAATTCCTCGGCCAGCTCGGTCTGGCCGGGCACCGAGGAGTCGAACAGCACGAGCGGGTGTAGGTTGCCGTCGCCGGCGTGGAAGACGTTGGCGATCCGCAGGCCGCGCTCCTCGCTCAGGGCGGCGAGATCGCGCAGGACCGCCGGGAGCGCGGTGCGGGGCACGACGCCATCCTGGACGAGGTAGTCGGGGCTGATTCGGCCCACCGCCGCAAAGGCCGACTTGCGCCCCCGCCAGATCGCTGCCCGGTCGGCCGGATCGGTCGCCAACCGGATCTCGAAGGCCCCCGACTGCTCACAAATCTCTTGCACTGCAGCGAGTTCCGCGTCGACTTCGGCGGTCGGACCGTCCACTTCGACGACAAGCACGGCCCCGGCGCCGGCGGGATAACCGCACGCGACCGCGGCCTCGGCGGCCTCGATGGCCAGGGCGTCCATGATTTCGATCGCGGCCGGGACCACGCCGGCGGCGATGATCGCGCTGGTCGCCGCGCCCGCGTCGTCGGTGTGGCGGAAGCCGGCCAGAACGGTGCGCACGTCCTCGGGGAGGCGGGTGAGGCGGACCGTCGCCGCGGTCGCGACGCCGAGCGTTCCCTCGGAGCCGACGAACGCCCCGACGAGGTCGTAGCCGGGCGCATCGGCGGCCGCCGTGCCCAGGCTCACCTGCTCGCCCGCAGCCGTGACGATGTCGAGGGCGAGCACGTGGTGAGAGGTGAACCCGTATTTCAGGCAGTGGGCGCCGCCGGAGTTCTCGGCGACATTGCCGCCGATCGAGCAGATCTGCTGGCTGGAGGGGTCGGGGGCGAAGTAGTAGCCCCCCGGCGTGGCCGCCCGGGTCAGCTCGAGGTTGACCACGCCGGGCTCGACGACGGCGCGGGCGTTGCCGGTGTCAAGGGAGCGGATTGCCTGCATGCGCGAGGTCACCACGAGCACCCCGTCGGCATGGGGCAACGCGCCGCCCGACAGGCCGGTCCCCGACCCGCGAGCGACGAACGGCACGCCGTTCTCGGCACAGGCCCGCACCGTGTCGGCGACATCGCCGGCGCTCTCGGCGAGCACGACCAGGCCTGGTGTCACCCGGTAGGCGGCGAGGCCGTCGCACTCGTAGGTCGCCAGCTCGGCGGGGTCGTCGATCACCGCGCCGGCTCGGAAGCGGCCGCGCAACTGCGCGGTCACGCGGGCCAGTGCTTTGGTGCCGGCGGCGGCGGTCATACCCTCGACCCAACCCGATCGGGGCGCCGACGTCAACGCACAATGGTCGGTGTGGAATCGGTCCGGCTCGTCCTGCTGCACGGCACGCAGCTCAACAGCGCCCAATGGCTGGGGTATGCCGCAGCCCTGCCCGGCATCGACGTGCAGACACCGGATCTGCCCGCGCACGGAACCCGTCGCGACCAGCCGTTCACCTGGGCGGCCGCGATGGCCGTGATCGACTCCGCGGTCAGCGGCGCGTCGCCGGGGACGCGCGTCGTCCTCGCCGGGCACAGCCTCGGCGGCTATCTCGCGACCGCGTATGCGGCGGATTGCCCCGGCCGCCTCGCCGGACTCGGCCTGCTCGGCGCCGCGGGCGAACCGGGTGGCCGCGGCGCAGCCAGCTACCGGGTGATCGCCCGCGTCAACCGCCGCCTTGGTCCGGCCCGGATGTCCCGGATCCTGGACCGTCAGCTGCGGCGGCTGGGCACCCCGGCCGCGACGGCCGACGCGCTGCTCGCCGCCGGCTATAGCTTCACGGGCGTCACCCCGGCCTGGACGGAGGTCATGGCCCGGTGCGGCTCCGCGCAGTTGGCCGAGTTCACCGGCGACGTCTTGCTGGTGGCCGGCCAGTTCGACCAGCTACGCATCCACACCCGCCGGTATGCCGCGGCCGCCCGAAGCGCCCGCTCGGTCCGGATCGTGACCGTCCCCCGCGCCAGCCACGCCTTCCCGCTCAGCCACCGCGAGCAGACCACCGCCGAGCTGGCCCGGCTGTGCGCAGCCGACCCCCACCCCATCCGCTGAGGTCTGCATGTTTGGGTGAGGTCGTACGTTTTGGAGTACGACCTCACCCAAAGATGACGACCTCAGCGCACTATGCCCGACTGAGCGCACTATGCCCGACTCAGCGCACTATGCCCGACTCAGCGCACTGTGCCCGGCGGCAGGTCGACCCGCTCGCCGGGGGCGATCCGCACACCGCGGGCCCAGTCGGGCGCCGGCATCGGCTTCTTGCCGAGCGGGTGGACCTGCTGAAGGACGAGCGGCACGGTCGCCGTCCCCAGTTCGACCCGGCTCTTGGTGACCCGCAACTCCCCGGGCGGCAGCGGGTCGGCCTCCGGACCGCGGAGCGTGACCGGGCCGAGCTTGAGACGCTCACCGCGGAACATCGTCCACGCCCCGGGCGCCGGAGTGCAGCCGCGGATGCGCCGCTCGATCGCGAACGCCGGCTGGGCGAGGTCGAGGCGGGCGTCGGCGACGTCGATCTTCGGCGCCAGGGAAATCCCGTCGGCCGGCTGCGGCACGGGGGTGAGCGTGCCGGCCGCGATGCCGTCGAGGGTGGCGAGCAGGAGCTGCGCTCCGGCATACGAGAGGCGCTCGAGGAGATCCCCGGCGGTGTCGGCGGGCCGGATGCGCTCGGTGAGGGTTCCAAAGACCGGGCCGGTGTCCAGGCCCGCCTCCAACCGGAAGGTGGTGGCGCCGGTGATCTCATCGCCGGCGATCAGCGCGTGCTGGACGGGTGCGGCGCCGCGCCAGGCGGGCAGCAGCGAGAAGTGCAGGTTGATCCAGCCGTGCGCCGGGATGGCCAGCGCCGCGGGCGGGATCAGGTTGCCATAGGCGACGACCGGGCAGGCGTCCGGCGCCAGCTGAGCCAGCTGCGACTGGAGCTCCGGGTCACGCACCGAGGCCGGCGTCCATACCGGCAGACCGAACTCGAGCGCGCGGACCTTGGCCGGCGACAGGCTCAGCGTGCGCCCGCGGCCCGAGCGGGCATCGGGGCGGGTGATCACCGCGAGCAGGTCGTGGCCGGAGCAGGCGAGCAGATCGAGCGCCGGCAGGGCGGCCTCAGGAGTGCCGGCGAAGACGAGGCGCACCTACATCCCCAACCCGAAGGTGGAGTGCGGAGACACCTTGACCCGCACCTCGGGGTCGCCGAACCAGTCAGCAGCCCGGATCGCCTTCATCGCCTCCCGGCGGGCCGCCGGCTCGAGGCGGTCGATGAACAGCACGCCGTCGAGGTGGTCGCTCTCGTGCTGGATGGCGCGGGCGAGCAACTCGCAGCCCTCGAGGAAGACCGGCTCGCCCCACATATTCTGGCCGCGGGCAACGACATTCAGCGCGCGTTTGGTGTCGATCGTCACCTCGGGGATCGACAGGCACCCCTCGAGCCCGTCCTGCTCCTCGGGCCCGAGCTCGAGCACCGGGTTGACGAGATGGCCGAGGATCCCGTCGACGTGATAGGTGAACACGCGCAGCCCCACCCCGATCTGTGGGGCGGCTAGCCCCGAGCCCGGGGCGTCGATCATCGTGTCGGCGAGGTCCTGGACGAGGACCCGCAGCTCCTTGTCGAAGTCGACGACCTCGTCGGCGCGCGTGCGCAGGACGGGGTCACCGAAGAGGCGGATGCGCTGGACCGACACGCGTGGGAGTTTAGGACACCGAGCCCGGCCTCCCGCGTCAGGACAGGTCGGTGACGCCGAGCCGGACCGCGATCTGGTCGGGATCCTTGCGGGCGCTGCGGGCGGCCCGTTCCGCGGCGAGAACGCCGCCGAGGCCAAGCGCGTCGCCCGGGGCGGCCTTGAGGATGAGCCGATGCTCGTCGGTATGCCGCCCCGGCGTGACGCCGTAACGCTCGATCGTCGGCGGCAGCCGGGGGTCGGCGGCCAGCGCCTCCAGCGCGCCCCGGGAACCGGTCACCGCCGCGAGCGTGGTGACCGGGGGCAGGGCGAGCTCGGTCCGGTCGGCCAGCTCGCGGGCAGCGAGCCAGCCGGGGTCCCACCGCACCAGGGCCTCAACAGGAGGAAGCACGACGCCCGGCGCAACGCCGCACAGCACGACGGCGCCCCCTGCCGTGGCGGGACGCACGAGGGCGGCCGCGGCGAGCCAGCGGCGCAGCGCCTCGGGGGCGCAGTCGAGGTCCGGCCGGTCGAGCAGCGCCCACGCGTCCAGCAGGAGGGCGGCGGCATAGCCGCCCTCGGCGACCGGCTCGGCTCCGGGCGTGGCGATGACCAGCGCCGGCGTGCCCGGGACGTCGGCGCGGACCTGGTCGGCGCCGGAGGTGATCACCGCCACCCCGGGGAAAGCCCGGCCCAGCTCCTCGGCGGTGCGCCGCGCGCCGATGACGAGCGAGCGCAGCCGGGTCTCGCCGCACACCGGGCAGACCCAGCGCAGCGCCGGCGTGGCGCACCAGCGGCAGCGCGGCGCGACGCCGTCCCCGCCGAGCTCGAGCGGGCCCTGGCAACGGGCGCAGCGAGCGCGCGCCCGGCAGGTTTGGCAGGCGACCGCTGGGATGTAGCCGCGCCGCGGGACCTGCACGAGCACTGGTCCGAGCTTGAGTGCGGCCGAGGCGGTGCGCCAGGCCAGTGAGGGTAGGCGGGCATTGGTCGCTGCGACGTCCCGCTCCTGCTCCCGGTCCTCGCCGGCAACCAGCACCCGGGGGGCGGCGGCCCGGGTCGCGCCGGCGCTGGCGGCGACCTCACGGGCTGCGCCGGTCGCGACGAGCTGTTGCGCCCAGACGCTGCGGCCGTAGCCGCCGAGCAGCATCCCGGCGCCTTCGATGGCGGCCCGACGGAGGGCGATGTCGGGCACGTGCGGATAGGGGGCGCGCGGCTCGGCGTGCAGGTCGTCACCGTCGTCCCAGACGGCGATCAACCCGAGATCGCGCACTGGTGCGTATGCCGCGGCACGGGTCCCGATCGCGACACGCACCTGGCCGCGGAGCACCTTCAGCCAGGCGGTGTAGCGCGCTTGCGGCCCCTGCTCGGCGCTCAGCCGCACGTGCTTTCCCGGGCCGAGGACCGCCGTCATCGCCGCGTCGAGGCGGTCGAGGTCGCGGCCGTCCGGGACGACGACGAGGGCCCCCCTCCCGCCGGTCTGGGTCGCCGCCGCGGCCTCGGCCAGTGCGCGCGGCCAATCCCGCGCGAGGTCGCCGCCCGCGGGAAGCGCCATCCACACCGCGATCGGCGCCTGGCCGGCCGCGAGGCGGCGCAGCAGGGCCGGCCCGGCCGGGTAGGCCGCCCACGCCTCCCCGCTCGACGCCGCTGCCCTCCGACTCCAGCAGCTCGCGAGCCCCGGCCCGCTCGCCGTCGCCGCAGGGCCTTCAGCGATGGCGGCGACGGGCTCATCCGCAGCGTGCGTCGCCTGGCCGTCTGCCGTGCCGTCCTCGGCATCGCTGCCGTTGTCGGCGCTCGGTCCAGGGGCCAACGCGCGTTCGGCGCGGGCGTGGCGGGGAGGGATCGCGAGCCGGAGCACATCGGCGACGGTTCCGGCATACGCGACGGCCAACTCCTGCGCCAACCGCAGGATCGGTGGCGTCAACACCGGCTCCGGCGAGACCACGGTGCGCAGCGGCGTCAGCCGGCCCTCATGCTCGGCGGCGGCACACCGCTCCATGACATAGCCGGCGACATCGCGGCCGGCGAACCGGACCTTGACCCGCACGCCGGGCACCGCGCTCTGCGCGAGCGCGGGCGGAACGGCATACTCAAACGGCCGGTCCAGGTGGGGCAACCCCGTATCGACGAGCACCCGCGCCACCGGATCGGCAACCGCCTCCTGCTCATCATCCACGGGCAGCGAATCTAGCGCCCGCCACCGACACCGCCCACCGACGTCGCCTCCCCCAACGAAGTTCTGCTAGCAGAACTTCCTTGCCCCCCAACAGGTTGCAAGCTATGGGGAGGTCGACTACGTGCTGCTAGCAGAACTTACTCGCGCACCCGCGCAGACGAACCACTCCTCGCGCCTGCTCAGCCGGCGACGGCGCGGCGCAGCTCTTCGACGCGGTCGGTTTGCTCCCAGGTGAAGGCGCGCTCGACGCCGGCAGCCGAGGTGCGGCCGAAGTGGCCGTAGGCCGCGGTCGGGACATAGATCGGACGCAGCAGGTCGAGGTCGTGGACGATCGCGGCGGGCCGCAGGTCGAAGACCGTCGTGATCGCCTGCTGGATGGCATCGACGGGCGCGGTCTCGGTGCCGAAGGTCTCGACATAGAGGCCGACCGGCTGGGCCTTGCCGATCGCATAGGCAACCTGCACCTCGCAGCGGCGCGCCAGGCCGGCGGCGACGACGTTCTTGGCCACCCATCGGGTCGCATAGGCCGCCGACCGGTCGACCTTGGACGGGTCCTTGCCGGAGAACGCCCCACCGCCGTGGCGGGCCATGCCGCCATAGGTGTCGACGATGATCTTGCGCCCGGTCAACCCGGCATCGCCCATCGGCCCGCCGATGACGAACTTGCCGGTCGGGTTGATCAGCGAGCGATATCCGGAGGTGTCCAGCTCGGTGCCGGAGTCGGCGAGCTCGGCGAGCACCGATCCGATCACGTGTTGCTCCAGGTCGGGCGCGAGCAAGTCCTCCAGCGAGATGCCGTCGGCGTGCTGGGTCGAGACGACCACGGTGTCCAGGCGGACGGCCTTATCCCCCGCGTATTCGATCGTCACCTGGGTCTTGCCGTCGGGCCGCAGGTAGCTGACCAGCCCGGCCTTGCGCACCGCGGTCAGCCGCTCGGCGAGCCGGTGGGCGAGATAGATGGGCAGCGGCATGAGTTCTGCGGTGTCGTCGCAGGCATAGCCGAACATCAGGCCCTGGTCGCCGGCGCCCTGCTTGTCATAGGCGTCGACGGTGCCCATCCGGGCCTCGTATGCCGAGTCCACCCCTTGCGCGATGTCCGGGCTCTGCTGCCCGATCGAGACCGAGACTCCGCATGAGGCGCCGTCGAACCCCTTGGTCGAGGAGTCGTAGCCGATCTCGAGAACGCGGTCGCGGACCAGTCGCGGGATCTCGACATAGGCCTCGGTGGTCACCTCCCCGGCGACGTGCACCAGCCCGGTCGTCACCATCGTCTCGACGGCCACCCGGGCGCCGGAGTCCTGCTCGAGCATGGCGTCGAGGATGGTGTCGGAGACCTGGTCGCAGATCTTGTCGGGGTGGCCCTCGGTGACGGACTCCGAGGTGAACAGGCGAGCGGACACGCGGTTGACTCCTGGACGGTTAAGGGATGCTGCGGACGGCGCGGGCGCCGGGCCGAGGAGCTAGTCTAATCGCCGCCGTCGACGGCCCCGGACACACCCGGGGGCCGCTTCAGGTGAGGACACGGCGGGCAACATCGAGCACGGCATCGGCGATGACCTCCTTGCCGGCCGGGCCGACGTCCACCTGCGGCTGGCCGTCTCGGCGCAGGATGTGCACGGTGTTCTCGTCGCGCCCGAACGTCACATCGACCCCGACCTCGTTGACGACGAGCAGGTCGCAGCCCTTGCGGGCGAGCTTCTCCTGACCAAGCTCGAGCACGCTCTTGCCGGGCTCGCCGGTCTCGGCGGCAAAGCCGACGATCACCGGGTGGGCCGCGGCCCCCCGCTCGGCGACCAGGCCGGCCAGGATGTCGGGATTGCGCACCAGCGTGATCGTCGGCGCGGCGTGCTCCTGCCCCGGCTCGTGCGTCTTCTTCATTTTGCTTTCGGCGTATGCCGCCGGCCGGTAGTCGGCGACCGCCGCGGCCATGATGATCAGGTCGGCCCACCCGGCGTCTTCGCGAACGGCGGCCTGCAGTTGTTGGGCCGTCTCGACGTGGGCGACCTGCACGTCGGGCGGGACGGGCAGGGACACGTTGGCGCTGATCAGCCGCACCAGCGCCCCACGCGCGGCGGCGCGTGCCGCCAGGGCGTAGCCCTGCTTACCCGAGCTGCGATTGCCCAAAAAGCGCACCGGGTCGAGCGGCTCACGCGTGCCACCTGCGGTGACGACGACCCGCCAACCGCTGTAATCGTCCCGTCCGGCAGGTGCCGGCTCCGACGCAGCGGCGGGTGTCGCCGGGTCGACCGGGGCGGCAGTGCTCGCGGGGTGATCGCGGTGAGCCGTCGGCGACGGGTGGGGATGCTCGGCCAGGAGGCGGCGGCATACGGCAAAAATGTCTTCCGGCTCGGGCAGCCGGCCGGGCCCGGTGTCGGCGCCGGTGAGGCGGCCGGATGCGGGCGGGATGACGTGGGCGCCGCGCTCGATGAGCGTCTCGACATTGGCCTGGGTGGCTGGGTGCTCCCACATCTCGGTATGCATCGCCGGCGCGTAGACGACCGGGCAGCGGGCGGTCAACAGCACATTGGTGAGCAGGTCGTCGGCAAGGCCGTTCGCGGCCCGGGCGAGCAGGTCGGCGGTCGCGGGAGCGACCACGACAAGGTCGGCTTCCTTGCCGAGCCGCACGTGCGGCACCTGCTCGACGCGCGACCAGACGTCGCTGGCGACCGGCTTGCCGGACAACGCCTCCCACGTGGGGGCGCCGACGAAGTGGAGGGCGGCGGCGGTCGGGACGACCGTCACGTCGTGCCCGGACTCGGTGAACAGCCGCAACAGCAAGGCGGCCTTGTATGCGGCGATCCCGCCGCTGACTCCGAGGACGATCTTCAACGCGGGTCCTTATGCGGCGGGGACGGCCTGGGTGTTAAGCGTTGACTGGGGTGTCGGTCGGCTCGGCCACGAGCAGGTTCTCATCGATCTCGCGCAGGGCGATCGACAGCGGCTTCTCGTGCATCTGGGAGTCGACCAGGGGGCCGACGTATTCGAGCAGGCCCTCCTGCAGCTGCGAGTAGTAGGCGTTGATCTGCCGGGCCCGCTTGGCGGCGTAGATGACGAGGGCGTACTTGCTGTCGGAATGGGTCAGCAGGTCATCGATCGGCGGCGAGGTGATACCGATGGGGTTCGGTGCGGTTCCAGACACGTGGCCAAGCTCGTTTCACGAGAGAACAGGGGGTGAACCCAGCAATGATACGAGTTCTTCGGCCGCCTGGCGAATGTCGTGGTTGACGATCGTCACGTCGAACTCGTCGGCGGCGGCCAACTCGGCCCGGGCCGTGGCCAGGCGGGCGCGCTGCTCGTCGGCGTCCTCGGTCCCGCGCCCGACGAGCCGGCGGACGAGTTCCTCCCAGTCGGGTGGGGCAAGGAAGACGAAGAGCGCCTCGGGCATCGTGGCGCGGACCTGCCGGGCCCCTTGGATGTCGATCTCCAGCAACGGCCATTGCCCGGCGCGGACGGCCGCCTCGACCGGCGCCCGGGGCGTGCCGTATTTGGCCCGCCCGTGCACAACCGCCCACTCGAGCAGCTGGTCTGAGTGCTGCATCCGGGTGAACTCGGCGTCGTCGACGAAGTGATAGTGGACGCCATCGACCTCACCGGGGCGGGGAGCCCGAGTCGTCACCGAGACCGACAACCACACCTGCGGATAGTGCCGGCGGATGTAGGCGGCGACGCTGCCCTTGCCGACCGCGGTCGGGCCGGCGAGGACGACGAGCCGCCCCGCCCTCACCTGGTCTCGAAGCGCGCGATCAGCGCCGCAGCCTGGTTGGCCCCCAAGCCGCGGACCCGCCGCGTCGGGGAGATGCCGAGTTCCTCGATGACGGCGGCGGCGCGCACCCGGCCGACGCCCGGAAGGGACTCCAGCAGCGCCGAGACTCTCATCTTGCCGATGATGTCGTTGGTGCGGCCCTCCTCGATCACTTGGGCGATCGAGCCGCTGGCGTGCTTCAGGCGGTCCTTCACGGCGGCTCGCTCGCGGCGGGCGGCGGCGGCCTTCTCCAAGGCGGCGGCACGCTGTTCAGGGGTGAGCGGGGGGAGCGCCACGCTCGGCTCCTCTCAGATGTGTCGATGGGCACCATCGCGGCGCCGGAATCCCGGTTCCGGACACGCGCCCAAACCATAGTGAACCGAGCCTAGGACACTCCGCTGCGGTTCGGCCAGATAGGTGGCCGATGCGCCCGGCTTCCTACGGCCCGGAGGGGGTGCCGGTCACCGGCCAGCTGTGCCACGCCGCGGCCCGGATCGCCGTGATCTCGGGGCCGGCGGCAAGCACCTCGCGGCTGGAACTGGGCAAAACCGCCGGCATCGCCGGGCCGAAGACCTCCTGGATGGCCGCGGCGTCGGCGCCTTGGGCACCCAGTCCCGGGGCGAGCAGCGGAGCCTTCGCGCCAGCGAGGTCGAGGCCGAGGTCGGCGACGGCGGCGCCGACGGTCGCGCCGACGACCATGCCGATGCTCCCGAGATGCCCGGCCGAGCGTGCGGCCGCATTGGCGGCGGTGACCCCGGCGACGATCGAGCCGGCGACGCTGATTCCGTCGCGGTTCGCGTGCTGGACGCTCGGGCCCTCCGGGTTGGAGGTCAGCGTGAGCACGAAGACGCCGCGCCCGGTGTCGTGGGCCAGATCGATGGCCGGTTGCAGCGAGCCGAACCCGACATAGGGGCTGACCGTGATCGCGTCGGCCGCCAGCGGGGAGCCATCGGCGAGGTAGGCGCGTGCGTAGCCGGCCATCGTCGAGCCGATATCACCGCGCTTGACGTCGAGCAGCGTCAGGGTTCCTGACCCCCGGAAGGCCGCCAGGGTCTCCTCTAAGACGGCGATGCCGACGCTGCCATACTCCTCGAAGAAGGCCGACTGCGGTTTGACGATCGCCACGTGACCGGCGAACGCGTCGACGCAGGTGCGGGCGAAGGCACCCAACCCGTCCGGGTCGAGCGGCAGCCCCCACGCCTGCAGCAACTCCGGGTGCGGGTCGATGCCGACACACAACGGCCCGAACTGCGCCATCGCCTCCTGCAGCCGTATGCCGAATGCTCCCGTCGTCATGCTCGCTCGCCTTCTCGTGCGGTTGCCTCGCGCGACGCGCGCGCGGCTGCTCGTTGATCTCCGGCGCCGGGTCCGTGGGCGGCGCCGACCAGATCGCTGATGCGCTCGCACCCGCGCGCCGCGAGCAGGCTGGTCAGCTCCTCCAGGACCCGGACCGGAGCGCACGGGTCGGCGAAGGTCGCCGTCCCCACTTGCACCGCCGCGGCGCCCGCGGCGATGAGCTCGAGCGCGTCCCGGCCGGTGCGGACCCCGCCGACCCCGATGATCGGCGCCTCGGGGATGGTCCCGGCGCGCATCGCCGCGTGGACCTGCCAGATCGCGCGGACCGCGACCGGGCGGATGGCCGGACCGGACAGGCCCCCGGTCACGCCGAACAGGTGGGGACGCATCCGGTCGGTGTCGATCGCCATACCGAGCAGGGTGTTGATCATGGTCAGCCCGTCGGCGCCGCCGGCCAGCGCGGCCTCGGCGATCGGCACCAGGTCGGTCACATCCGGCGTGAGCTTGGCAACGAGCGGGAACGACGCCGGCACGACCGCGCGCACCTGCCGGAGCACCTCGGCCGAGCTGTCAGGGCCGCAGGCAAAGACCAGCCCGCGGTTGGCGACATTGGGACAGGAGATGTTCACCTCGATGCCGGCGACGGCCTCCCGTGCGGGAGAGTCAAGGAGCACGTGGGCGACCTCGGCGAATTCCTCCGCCCGTGCGCCGGCGATCGAGACCAGGACCCGGGCACCGACCTCGGCCAGCCAGGGCAGGTCCTCGGCGACGAAGGCGTGAATTCCCGGGCCCTGCAAGCCGATCGAGTTGAGCATCCCGCCGCTGGTCTCGGCCATCCGCGGCGTCCCCCGACCGGATTGGGGGTCACGTTTGACCGATTTGGTGACGAACGCACCGAGCCGGGAGATGTCGAAAAAGCGGTGCAGCTCACGACCATTGGCGGCGCACCCGGAGGCGGTCATCACCGGGTTGGGGAGCGGCATACCGGCCAGGGTGACGCGCAGGTCGGGAGGAGTTGGAGCGGTCATCGGGCCGGGCCGATCGGGGCGAGCGGCGCGGCGCCGACGGCGTCGTCAGGAACGGCCACCCGCCCGTCGGCGATGGCATCCCAACGCACCCGGGCGCCGGCGAAGACCGGCCCGTCGACGCACGAGCGGGTCATCCGGGTGCGCCCGTCGTCACCGACGACCGGGAGCACGCAGGTCATGCAGACCCCGACGCCGCAGGCCATGGCCTCCTCGACGGCCACCTGCGCGGTCGCCCCATGCGCCGTCGCGACCTCGGTGACCGCGCGCAACATCCCCATCGGCCCGCAGGCAACGACCGTGCGGGCCCCGGTCGCGAGCAGCAGGTCGGGGAGCACCGCGGTGACCTGCCCCCTGGTGCCGAGCGAGCCGTCGTCTGTTGTCACGTGCACCGAATCGGTGCTCGCCGCAGCGAGATCGGCGCCGAAGAGCCGCCCGGCGCTCGCCGCGCCCAAGACCAGGTGAGCCGCGCAGCCGGCGGCGCGCACGGTCTTCGCGAACCAGAACAGCGGAGCGCTCCCATAGCCGCCGCCGACGAGGACACACGCCCCGGGCTGCGCCGGCGGTGCGAAACCCTGCCCCAGCGGAGCGACGATGTTGACGACGTCGCCGGGTCGGCAGCGGGTCAGCCAGTGCGTGCCGGGGCCGGCGTCGGCAATGACCAGGTCGACGTGGTCGGCTCCGACGCGGTGGATCGAGAACGAGCGCCGCAGCAGCAGGCCCGAGGTGGGCCCACCCACGGTCAGTGCGGCAAATTGCCCGGGGCGCGCCAACGCGGCGATCCCGGGGACCGCGAGGCGCAGCAGCCGGTAGTCACCGGCCGGCTCGTTGCTCAGCACCGGGCCGTCGACCTGCACGACGCCGTCACCAGTCGCGAGAACCGTTGCCGCAGAGGCCGTCACGCGCCGGCCCGCCCATACAGGTCGAGGTCGGCAGCGTGGTCCTGCAGCGACTTGACGCGGGGCTCTTCCCCGATCGCCGCCTCGATCGCCTGCACGGCCGCGCCGAGTTGCTGCACGGTGGTGATGATCGGTTTGTCCATGGCCGTGGTGGCCTGCCGGATGCGATAGCCGTCGGCGCGTGCGTTCGGCCCGGATGGCGTGTTGACGACCATGTCGATCTCGCCGGCGAGGATCTGGTCGACGATGCTGCCCGCGGCGGTGTCGCGCTCGCTGACCTTCTTGACCACCTCCGACTGTATGCCGTTGCGCCGCAACACATCCGCCGTCCCCGTGGTCGCCACGATCGTGAACCCGAGGTCGCGCAACCGCATCACCGGGAAGACCATGGCCCGCTTGTCGCGGTTGGCCATCGACACGAACACCCGCCCGGATGCGGGGAGCCCCCCGACAGCGCCGAGCTGACTCTTGGCAAAGGCCGAGCCGAAGTCGCGGTCGATGCCCATCACCTCGCCGGTCGAGCGCATCTCGGGCCCGAGGAGGGAGTCGACCGTGTAGCCGTCGTTGGTCCGGAAGCGCCGGAAGGGCAGCACGACCTCCTTGACCGACATGTGTGACTCCGGCGGCAGTTTGCCGCCGTCGCCGTGGGCCGGCAGCAGCCCCTCGGCCCGCAGTTGCGCGATGGAGTCGCCGAGCATCACTCGCGCGGCGGCCTTGGCCAGCGGGATGCCGGTGGCCTTGGCGACGAAGGGGACGGTGCGCGAGGCACGCGGATTGGCTTCCAGCACATAGAGAACGTCGTGGGCGAGCGCGAATTGGACGTTCATCAGGCCGCGCACGCCGATGCCTTCGGCGAGGGCGAGCGAGGAGCGGCGCACCCGGTCGAGTTCTTCGACGCCGAGCGTGACGGGCGGCAGGGTGCAGGCCGAGTCGCCGGAGTGGATGCCGGCCTCCTCGATGTGCTCCATGATCCCGCCGACAAACATCTCCTGCCCGTCATATAGGACATCGACGTCGATCTCGATGGCGTCATCGAGGAAGCGGTCGACGAGGATGGGGTGCTCGGGTGAGGCCAATGCGGCGCGGGTGACATATTCGGTCAGCGTCTCGTCGTCATAGACGATCTCCATGCCCCGCCCACCGAGGACATAGGACGGGCGGACCAGCACGGGATAGCCAATCTCCGCGGCAATCGCGATCGCCTCCGGCGCGCTGAACGCGGTGCCGTGCTTGGGCGCCGGCAGGCCCGCTGCGGCGAGCACCCGGCCGAAGGCGCCGCGGTCCTCGGCCAGATGGATCGCCTCCGGGGAGGTGCCGACGATCGGGACGCCCTCGTCCTTGAGGGCCTGGGCCAGGCCGAGCGGGGTCTGCCCGCCGAGTTGGACGATCACGCCGGCGACCGGACCGGCCTGTTGCTCGGCGTGGACGACCTCCAGGACGTCCTCGAGCGTGAGCGGCTCGAAATAAAGGCGGGAGCTGGTGTCGTAGTCGGTGGAGACGGTCTCGGGGTTGCAGTTGACCATCACGGTGTCGTAGCGCTCGCGCAGCGCGAAGCTGGCGTGCACGCAGGAGTAGTCGAACTCCACGCCCTGGCCGATCCGGTTGGGGCCCGAGCCGAGGATGATCACCGCCTCCCGCTCGCGCGGTTCGACCTCGCTCTCTTCGTCGTATGCCGAGTAGTAGTAGGGCGTGGTCGCCGCGAACTCGGCCGCGCAGGTGTCGACCGTCTTGAACACCGGCCGGATGCCGAGCGCCTGCCGCACGCCGCGGACCACCTGCTCCGGGGTCTTGCGCAGTTGGGCGAGTTGGGCGTCGGAGAAACCGTGGCGTTTGGCCAGCCGCAGCAGCTCGGGGGCGAGCCGATCAGCCCGCGCGATCTCCTCGGCGAGGTCGTTGATCAAGGCGATCTGGTCGAGGAACCACGGGTCGATGCCGGTGATCGCGTGTACCCGCTCGACGTCGACTCCGGTGCGCAATGCCTGCTGCACCAGCACGATCCGGCCGTCGGTCGGTATGGCGATCTGGTCAAGCAGCGCGTCGAGCTCGGCCCCGGTGGCGGGCGCGCCGTGCCAGTGGAAGGAGGAGTCCTTCTTTTCCAACGAGCGCAACGCTTTTTGCAGTGCTTCGGTGAAGCAGCGCCCGAGCGACATCGCCTCGCCGACCGACTTCATCGTCGTCGTCAGCGTCGGGTCGGCCGAGGGGAACTTTTCGAACGCGAACCGCGGAACCTTGAGGACGATGTAGTCCAGCGCCGGCTCGAAGCTGGCCGGTGTCTCGCGGGTTATGTCGTTGGGGACCTCGTCTAGGGTGTAGCCGATCGCCATCTTGGCTGCGATCTTGGCGATCGGGAAGCCGGTGGCTTTGGATGCCAGTGCGCTGGAACGGGATACGCGGGGGTTCATCTCGATCACGATGACCCGGCCGTCGCGGGGGTTGACGGCGAACTGGATGTTGCAGCCGCCGGTGTCGACGCCGACCTCCCGGATGACGGCGATCCCGATGTCGCGCAGGCGTTGATATTCGCGGTCGGTCAGCGTCAACGCGGGTGCGACCGTGATGGAGTCGCCGGTGTGGACACCCATCGGGTCGAGGTTCTCGATCGAGCAGACGACCACGACATTGTCGGCGCGGTCGCGCATGACCTCCAGCTCGTATTCCTTCCAGCCCAGGATCGATTCCTCGAGGAGCACCTCGGTGGTCGGGCTGTAGTGCAGCCCCGCTCCGGCGATGCGGCGCAGGTCCTCCTCGTCGTGGGCGAAACCGGAGCCGAGGCCGCCCATGGTGAACGACGGGCGCACAACGAGCGGGTAGCCGAGTTGCTCGGCCGCGGCCAGGCAGTCCTCGATCGAGTGCGCGATGATGCTGCGCGCCACCTCGGCGCCGCACCGCTCGACCACCCCCTTGAACTCTTGCCGGTCCTCCCCCAACCGGATCGCCTCGACGTTGGCGCCGATCAGCGGGCAGTTGAACTTCTCCAGGATGCCGTTCTCGTGCAACGCCATCGCCGTGTTGAGCGCGGTTTGCCCGCCGAGGGTGGCCAGGACGGCGTCGGGCCGCTCCTTCTCGATGATCTTGGCGACGATCTCGGGGGTGATCGGCTCGACATAGGTCGCGTCGGCGAACTCCGGGTCGGTCATGATCGTCGCCGGGTTGGAGTTGACCAGGACGACCCGGATGCCTTCCTCGCGCAGCACCCGGCAGGCCTGGGTGCCCGAGTAGTCGAACTCGCACGCCTGCCCGATGACAATCGGCCCGGAGCCGATGACCAGGACCGAGGTGATGTCCTCGCGGCGGGGCATCAGTTCTCGCCCCCGAGGGATGGCCCATTGACCGGACCGGTGGCGTGATCCGACGGGCGCGGCCGAGCAGCCATGACCATCCCTTCCCTGCCTCACCGGACAGGCCTTAAAGGAGACGAACGATGCACCCCCCACGATACCCATCGCTCCGTATGCCGCTGTCCGCGGCCCACGGCTCGGACCGCTCGCGCGCAGGCGTAGCTCAACACGGGCAACCGGCCGAACCCGCCCGCGGGAGTCGGCCTTGGCCGTTCCGGTTGCGGGATCGCTCGACCGGGGGCAACCTATAGAGCGGAGGGTGCGTTGCAGCCAGCACGTGAGGATCTGCGCATGGGGCACATCATGGGGACATCATGGGAAGTCGCCACGCTGGGGAGTCGCCACGGCACAGTGACGCACAACAACCACCAAGTGGAGCGCGTGTCTGCTCATTTAAGGGACTCGCTTGGATCTTCTCAGTCACCTGCCCATTTCTGCTTGTAGGCAGCCCTGCGGCGCGCGGAGATGGCGCACAATTCCCCACGAGTGACTTCGCACGGCGCGCGGTTTGGGAGATCTTAACCGCAAGAGCGAACAATTTGACGTCCGGTGACGGCGAACAACGAATCAGCACCCTGCGTATTTCGACTGGCTACGCCATCGAATTGCGCGGGCGCATTTCCAGCGTGGACGGGCTCCGGCACAGAGTCAAGACGAATCACCCATATGCGGGCAGTTCTGTCCCGGATCCGCGAGTAGTGGTGGGGTGATCGGCGTGTGATGTGACGAAGGTGCTTGTCCTACTGGGAGAATCGGGGTTACGAAGCCTTCGATCGTCCAGCGAGGAGAAGCACCTTGTCGATGAAGAGAGTACGTGGTCGTGGCCGGGTGCGGAAGCGGGTGCGGATCGGCGCGCCGGATCCGTCGTTGACCGGGACCTCGGGGGTGGCAGCGCTCGCGGAGTTCATCGAGAAACTGGACCTGGTCGGGCGCCTGGACCGGGGGATCGGTGCGATCAAGGAGCGGGAGCGGGGCGCGACGGGCGGGCAGGTGCTGGTGTCGCTGGCGCAGTGCCAGTTGCTCGGCGGGGATGTGCTGGCCGCGTTGGACCGGCAGCGCCAGGATGTGGCCGGGTCCGCGTTGTCGGCGGTGCCGGTGTTGGCCTCGACCACGGCGGCGGGGTTGGCCCGCCGGTTCGGGCCGGCGCAGCTGGCCGGCCTGGAGAGTGCGGTCGCGGACCTGACCGGTCATGCGGTCGGGTTGTTGCCGGCGTCCCGCCGGGCGGTGTTGGCGGCGGCGGTGACGGTGGACTTGGATTCCACCGATGTGGAGGTGTACGGGCCGACGAAGCAGGGCGTGGCCTACAACTATCACGGTCAGCGCGCGGGCCGTCCGCATCTGGGGACCTGGGCCGAGGCCGGGCTGACCCTGGCCGCGGAGTTGCTCGCGGGGAATGAGGATGTGAGGCCCCGGGCCGCTGACCTGCTGCGCCGCACCCTGGCCGGGATCCCCGAGGACATCCGCTCGGCCGCGGCCGACTGGGATCGGTTGCGGGTGCGCGCGGATGCCGGCTACTTCACCGCCGACCTGGCCCACGCCGCGGTGGAGGCCGGGTGTGACTTCGCCATCGCCGCGAAACGGAACACCGCGATGTGGCGCGCCTACGCCGCGATCACCGAGGACGCCTGGGGTGCGGCGAGCGGGATGCCCGGCGCGCAGGTCGCCGCGGTCGACTACGCCCCGCAGGGGTGGCCGCCGCACACGTACACCATCGTGCGCCGGGTCCGCATCGAGGCCGAGGACATCTCGGGCGACCCCTGCTCCCGGCGTCGGCGCACCATCGAGACGAACCAGCTCGCCCTGGCGTTGGAGGGCGCGGCCAGTCACGCCCACGCGGTCTCCTTCATCGTCACCAATATCCCCGCCAACGACCACCCGGCCAACCCCACCGAGCCGGCCGAGCCGGCCGAGCCGGCGGAGCCGGCGGAGCCGGGTGAGGCGGCCGCACCGGTTGCCTCGATCACGCAGGTCGAGTCCTGGTTCCGCCGCCGCACCGACATTGAGGACCGGATCCGGGAAGCCAAACTCGGGGCCGCGCTGCGGCATCTGCCGTCGGGCGACCACGCCATCAACACGGTGTGGATGTGGGCTGCCCTGCTCGCCGGGAACATCTCCGTTCTGCTGCAAGCCCTGACCGGGATCGACCAGCGTCACCGCGCCCACGGCGCCCGCCTACGCCACGAACTGCTCTGCGTCCCAGCCCGCATAGTCCGCCACGGCCGCCAGCTGATCCTGCGGCTGCCGCCCGACCGCCAGCTCCTGCCCACCGTCCTGGCCCGGATCCGGGCCTTACCCACCGCGGCCTAACCCGCGAATCCCCCGTCCCGACGACCCAGGACCCCGAAGACCCGCCCACCCGAGCGCCACCGGGCCATCCACCCTGCCCGCACCCAAAAACACACTGCCACAACACAAAATCTATCCGCCGTTCACTGGCCGCCCAACCCACACGCAAGCTACTCGCGGATCCGGGTCTGTCTCCGTGGCGGTTTCCAAAATGGTCGACCGCGGCAATCAAGTCGACGTCTACGTCAAGGATCACACCACGATGGAGTATCGCGGCGTTGCGACGCAGGAGGAGTATGTCCTCGGACGAATTTTCACCATGATTCCAACGCGAACGGGATGGGTCATCTCGGCTGAGCGCTACGCTAATCCGCGTGAAAACTCGCTTCCGCCGGCGGACGGCACCACGGCTGTCCAATGGAACGCGAGGGATATGTCGCCGAGCGCCATTCTGAAGAAAATGGGGCACAGTGAGGCTTATTCACGGTGGGGGAATGTAATACAATCGCGACATTCTGATCGGAGCGCCTGACAAAGCCACAGCCCGCTCCAAGAGAAGATTGGGTTACCACACTCAAACCTCCAGATCGGGCCGTCGCGAATGTATTTTACCACCGGTTTCACCACGACCCAGATCGACCGTCTCGTCCTCCTGATCCGCGACCTGCAGAACGCGGGATATTCGCTGGCCTACCCGCCGTCGCTGGGGCTGCGGAAGTCGATCATCATCACCCTGACCTATCTGCGGCGAAACCACACCCAAGACGACCTGGCCGACCGGTACGCCACCTCCCAGCCCACGATCTCGCGGACGATCGCCGCGATGACCCCGGTGCTGGCCGACGCCACCGCCGACTGGATCCCGGTCGCGGACGACCTCGACCCCGAGGTCGTGCTGATCATCGACGGAACTCTGCTCCCGTGCTGGTCCTGGGCCGATGTCCCCGACCTCTACTCCGGCAAACACCACACCACCGGTGTCAACGTCCAGGTCGCCGCCACCCTCTCCGGCCGCCTGCTGTGGGTCTCCGATCCCCTTCCCGGGTCCACCCACGACCTGACCGCCCTGCGCGCCAGCGGCCTCCTGGACGGCGACCGTGCCGCCACGATCATCGCTGACAAAGGCTACATCGGCGCCGGCCTGATTACCCCCATCAAAAAGCCACCCAAGGGAGAACTCACCGACGACCGGAAACAATTCAACAAAGAACTCAACGCGATCCGCGCCACCATCGAACGAACCATCGCCCACCTGAAAACCTGGCGGATCCTCCACACCGACTACCGGCGGCCCTACCACACATTCGCTCAAACCATCACCGCCGTCCTCGGGCTACAATTCCTGAAACTAGCCTCGTGAATAAGCCTCAGTGCGTCGTCGAGCGACCCGTCCGTTCCACGAGACGCGCGGGAAGTCGAAGCCTCTAAAGAGAAGATGGCTCTCTACGAGAGCCAAAGGAGCGGTGCCAAGTCTAATGCGAAGACAACGAATGCGGCTAAGGGTTACGATTATGCTGCAATGGTTGACTATGCCGAGAGATACACCTACACCTACACCTACACCTACACCTACACCTACACCTACACCTACACCTACACCTACACCTACACCTACACCTAGCTGGTCATGGGCAGGTACGCAGAATTGGAAGGTGTTTGCGTACAACGAACTTTCCCGGGTCAGCTTGTTGAGCAACGTGTGGGACGCCATCCCGTCAGATATTGAGGCTTATTCAGGGGGAGGAACGTAATACAAACGCGACATTCTGACCGGAGCGCCTAACAAAGCGACAGCCCGCCCTTAGAGAGAATTGGGTTAGCACACTCAAACACTCCAGAACGGGCCGTCGCGAATGTATTCTACCACCGGTTTCACCAGGGGCCAGATCGACCGTCTCGTCCTCCTGATCCGCGACCTGCAGAACGCAGGATATTCGCTGGCCTACCCGCCGTCGCTGGGGCTGCGAAAGTCGATCATCATCACCCTGACCTATCTGCGCCGAAACCACACCCAAGAAGACCTGGCCGACCGGTACGCCACCTCCCAGCCCACGATCTCGCGGACCATCGCCGCGATGACCCCCGCCCTCGCCGACGCCACCGCCGACTGGATCCCGGTCGCGGACGACCTCGACCCCGACGTCCCCCTGATCATCGACGAAACCCTGCTCCCGTGCTGGTCCTGGGCCGACATCCCCGACCTGTACTCCGGCAAACACCACACCACCGGTGTCAACGTCCAAATCGCCGCCACCCTCTCCGGCCGGCTGCTGTGGGTCTCCGATCCCCTTCCCGGGTCCACCCACGACCTGACCGCCCTGCGCACCCACGGAGTCCTCGACACCGAGGACCTCCTCACCATCGTCGCCGACAAAGGCTATATCGGCGCCGGCCTGATCACCCCGATCAAGAAACCACCCGGTGGAGAACTCACCGACGACCAGAAGCAATTCAACAAAGAACTCAACGCGATCCGCGCCACCATCGAACGAACCATCGCGCATTTGAAAACCTGGCGGATCCTCCACACCGACTACCGGCGGCCCTACCACACATTCGCTCAAACCATCACCGCCGTCCTCGGGCTACAATTCCTGAAACTAGCCTCGTGAATAAGCCTCATTATTCAGTTGGATGCCGAGCGAGATGGCGTTATGAACCATTCCCTAATCGTCACCGACAGGCATGATGGCGATCTATGGCTCACGGGGCACACTTCGGATTACCGCAACCGCTCTTTCGCGTATATACGAGCCTATTATCCCCATGCGCATTGGTACGGATGGCGAACCTAAAGATGCCGCCGCCCAAGTGGGCCGCCATCGTCGCTGTCGCCCTAGTTGCGGTTACCGCCATCACAGCAGGCATCCTAATTCTTCGTCGCTCGAGCATCCAAGACCCAACCGAGTTCATTAGCCACTACTATTCGGCGCTTAACAATGACGATCGTGAGGCGGCCGAAGGTTTCATTTTGAGCGGAGAGGCGGGAACCCGGCAGTACCTCTCGCAACAACTAGGTGCAGCGCCATTCACGGGCCTTAAGATCTCGGTTTCCTACCCGGTTAGCACCGACCTACCGATCGTGGATGTTTCCGGACTGTCCGATGGAAGTCCCTTCACGTCAGGGTTCGAACTCGTGAACAAGGACGGCCACTGGAAGATCATACTCGGGACTCTCCCGTCAAAGCCGATGAGGTAACCGTGTCTTTCTAGTGGCGTGTCGATGAAATAACTTTACTATGAGGCTTATTCACGGTGGGGGAATGTAATACAATCGCGACATTCTGATCGGAGCGCCTGACAAAGCCACAGCCCGCTCCAAGAGAAGATTGGGTTACCACACTCAAACCTCCAGATCGGGCCGTCGCGAATGTATTCTACCACCGGTTTCACCACGACCCAGATCGACCGTCTCGTCCTCCTGATCCGCGACCTGCAGAACGCGGGATATTCGCTGGCCTACCCGCCGTCGCTGGGGCTGCGGAAGTCGATCATCATCACCCTGACCTATCTGCGGCGAAACCACACCCAAGACGACCTGGCCGACCGGTACGCCACCTCCCAGCCCACGATCTCGCGGACGATCGCCGCGATGACCCCGGTGCTGGCCGACGCCACCGCCGACTGGATCCCGGTCGCGGACGACCTCGACCCCGAGGTCGTGCTGATCATCGACGGAACTCTGCTCCCGTGCTGGTCCTGGGCCGATGCCCCCGACCTCTACTCCGGCAAACACCACACCACCGGTGTCAACGTCCAGGTCGCCGCCACCCTCTCCGGCCGCCTGCTGTGGGTCTCCGATCCCCTTCCCGGGTCCACCCACGACCTGACCGCCCTGCGCGCCAGCGGCCTCCTGGACGGCGACCGTGCCGCCACGATCATCGCTGACAAAGGCTACATCGGCGCCGGCCTGATTACCCCCATCAAAAAGCCACCCAAGGGAGAACTCACCGACGACCGGAAACAATTCAACAAAGAACTCAACGCGATCCGCGCCACCATCGAACGAACCATCGCCCACCTGAAAACCTGGCGGATCCTCCACACCGACTACCGGCGGCCTTACCACACATTCGCTCAAACCATCACCGCTGTCCTCGGGCTACAATTCCTGAAACTAGCCTCGTGAATAAGCCTCCAGCGTTGACGTTGCGGGATGGGGATCGGCAGACGTCCGCCACGGCACCGCCACGCTCTTCGCCGCCCTGGAGATCGCGACCGGCAAAGTGACCGGGCTGACCAAGAACCGGCATCGTCACCAGGAGTTCCTGGTCTTCCTCAAACATCTCGCCCGCGCCTACCCCGACGTCGAGATGCACCTGGTCATGGACAACTACGCCACCCACAAGCACGCGAAAGTCCGCGAGAGTGGCTGGCGAAGAACCCGCGGATCCACGTCCACTTCACCCCGACGTCCGGGTCCTGGCTCAACCTCGTCGAGGTCTGGTTCAGCATCATCGAACGCCAAGCCATCCACCGCGCAACCTTCACCTCCGTGCGTGACCTGATGACGAAGATCCGCGCCTTCATCACCGGCTGGAACGAGCGCCGTCATCCCTTCGTCTGGGTCAAACCCGCCGACGACGTCATCGCCAAAATCAACCGCAAACGTAAACATGTTTCAGCGACGCCCCACTAGCGAGACGCCGCCAACATGGTGACAAACCGGTCGAAGAGATAGCCGGCATCGTGCGGCCCGGCCGCGGCCTCGGGGTGATATTGCACCGAGAACGCCGGCAGGTCGAGGCATTCCAAGCCCTCGACCACGTCGTCGTTCAGGTTGACGTGGGAGACCCGCACGCGCCCGTATGCCGCGTCCGCCGGCGCGATGACCGGCTCGCCGAGCGGGGCGTCCACGGCGAAGCCGTGGTTGTGGGCGGTGACCTCGACCTTGCCGGTCGTTAAGTCCTTGACCGGCTGGTTGATCCCCCGGTGGCCGTAGCGCAGCTTGTAGGTGCCGAAGCCGAGGGCCCGCCCGAGGATCTGGTTGCCGAAGCAGATGCCGAAGAACGGGATTCGGGCCGAGAGGACCCGCCGAAGCACCTCGACCTCGTGATCGGCAGTCGCCGGGTCGCCGGGACCGTTGGAGAAGAACACCCCGTCCGGCTCGACGGCGAGGATGTCGGCGAAGGTCGACGTGGCCGGCAGGACGTGGACCTCGATTCCTCGCCGCGCCATCAGCTCCGGGGTCATCGCCTTGATCCCGAGATCCAGGGCGGCGACGACGAAACGTTTCTCGCCTTGGGCGGCAACGACATACGGCTCCTGCGTGGCAACCTCGGGCGCGAGCTGGGCGCCGCTCATCGGGGCCGACTCCAAGACGATGGTGATCAGGTCGGGCAGGCTCTTGGCCGCCGCGTCACCGCTGAAGATTCCGACCCGCATGACGCCGCGCTCGCGCAGGTGCCGAGTCAGCGCCCGGGTGTCGATGCCGCTGATGCCGACGACGCCTTGCGCAGCCAGCTCCTCCTCCAGCGGGCGCCGGGAGCGCCAATTGGACGGCCGCGGAGCAGGATCGCGCACGACATAGCCGCTAACCCAGATCTGCGCGGACTCATCGTCCTCGTCGTTCCACCCGGTGTTGCCGATGTGCGGGGCGGTCATGATCACGACCTGGCGGTGATAGGACGGATCGGTGAGCGTCTCCTGATAGCCGGTCATGCCGGTGTTGAAGACCGCTTCCCCCACGGCGATCCCGCGAGCGCCGTATGCATGGCCGGTGAAGGACCGGCCGTCCTCCAAGACGAGGACCGCCGGCTCGCCGGCAAGCAGGTCGGTGGACACCACAGCGGCGCTCACCCGGCCACCACCTTTCCGTCCCGCGCGGTGACCACACCGCGCACGATCGTCGCGTGCACGGCGCCGGTGAACGACATACCGTGCCAGGGATTGTTGCGGGACAACGAGTTCGACGCGTCCTTGGCAACGGTGCGGCGTGCGGACGGGTCGACCAGCACGAGGTTGGCGGGCTCACCGACCGCGATCGGCCGTCCGTGACCGGCGAGCCGGGCAATCTGCGCGGGCCGCGCCGACATCCGAAACGCCAACTCGGCCAACGACATCCGCCCAGTCTCCACCATGAGGTCGTGCACCACGGCGAAGGCGCTCTCCAACCCGAGCATGCCAACGGCGGCGGCCTCGAAGGCGTGCTCCTTGTCGTGCCGCGCGTGCGGCGCGTGATCGGTGGCGACCGCGTCGAGGGTGCCGTCGGCCAGCGCCGCCCGCAGCGCCTCCTGGTCCTCGCTGGGCCGCAGCGGCGGATTGACCTTGAATACCGGGTCATAACCGCGCACGAGTTCGGTCCCCAGGGCCAGGTGGTGCGGCGTCACCTCGGCCGTGATGGCGATGCCCTGGCCTTTCGCCCAGCGGATGATCTCGACCGACTCCGCGGTCGAGACGTGGGCGACGTGAACCCGGGAGCCGGTATGCCGTGCCAGCTGCACATCGCGCGCGACGATGACCGATTCGGCGACGCCGGGCCAGCCCGGCAGGCCGAGGCGGCCGGAGATCTCGCCTTCGTGGCAGCACGCCGACTCCCCGGCAAGCGAGGGATCCTGCGCGTGCTGGGAGATGACACTGTCGAAGGGCTTGAGGTATTCCAGTGCGCGGCGCATGACCCGAGCGTTCTGCACGCACCTGCCGTCGTCGGAGAAGACCCGAACGCGCGCGCGGGAGCGCGCCATCAGCCCCAGCTCCGCGAGTTCTTCCCCCGCAAGACCCTTCGTCACCGCCCCGACGGGAACGACGTCGACCAGGCCAGCCGCACGCCCTCGGTCGAGGACGAACTCGGCGGCTTCCGCCGTGTCGGTGACCGGGGAGGTGTTGGCCATCGCGAGCACGGCCGTGAACCCGCCCGCGGCCGCGGCAGCCGATCCGGAGGCGATCGTCTCGGCATCCTCGCGGCCCGGCTCGCGCAGGTGGGTGTGCAGGTCGACGAAGCCGGGCAGCAGCACGAGCCCGTCCGCGTCGATGCGCTCGAGATCCGCGGGCGCGTCGACCGCGCCGATCTCGGCGACGACACCGTCACGCACGAGGATGTCGCCGCGCTCGCCATCCAGGATCCGTGCTCCGGTGATCAGCAGGCTGCCTGCGCGGGGATCACGCGAGGTGGTCATGCGACTTCCTCTCCAGCCAGCAGGTGATAGAGCACGGCCATCCGCACCGCGAGCCCTCCGGAGACTTGGTCGAGGATGATCGAGGCGTCCGATTCGGCCGCGTCGGCGCTGATCTCCAACCCCCGGTTCATCGGGCCCGGGTGCATGACCAGGGCCTCGGGGTTGCGCCGCAGCAGATCCGCCAGCCGAGTGCGGGTCAAGCCGTAGCCCACCGTGTATTCCCGGGCGGTCGGGAAGAAGCCGCCGCTCATCCGCTCGCGCTGGACTCGCAGCATCATCACCGCATCGGGGACGTCATCCCCAGCGAGCACATCGTCAAGGTCCCAGGACACGCCGAACTCCTCCTCGGCGGACCACGACTCGATCCCGGCCGGCATCAAGGTCGGCGGGGCGACCACCGTGACCCGCGCCCCCAGCGTCTTGAGCGTGATGACATTGCTGCGGAAGACCCGACTGTGCGTCAGGTCGCCCACAAGGACGACGTGTTTGCCGTCGAGGTCGCCGATTCGCGAGCGCAGCGTGTAGGCATCGAGCAGCGCCTGCGTCGGGTGCTCGTGGGTGCCGTCGCCGGCGTTGATCACCGACGCATCGACCCAGCCGGCGATCTGGTGGCACGCGCCGCTCTGGTTGTGCCGCACCACGAGGGCGTCGACGGCCATCGCGTTGATGGTCTGCACGCTGTCACGCAGGGACTCCCCCTTGGACGTCGAGGAGCCCTTGGCGGAGAGGTTGATCGTGTCGGCCGACATCCACTTCCCGGCGATCTCAAAGCTGGAGCGGGTGCGGGTGGAGTCCTCGAAGAAGAAGTTGATGATCGTGCGTCCGCGCAGCGTGGGCAGCTTCTTGACCTCGCGCCGCTGCACATCGTGCATCGACGCGGCCGTCGCCAAGATCGCCTCGATCTCCTCCCGCTCCAGGTCGGCGGCCGAGATCAGGTGCTTGGTCATCGCTCCTCCCCGCCGGCGATCCGCACGGTGTCCTCGAGGTGATCGACCTCGGCCAGGCGCACCTGGACCTTCTCGCTCGATGCTGTCGGGAGATTCTTGCCGACGTGATCAGCGCGGATCGGCAACTCGCGGTGGCCGCGGTCGACGAGCACGGCCAGCCGCACGGCGCGGGGTCGGCCGAGGTCGTTGAGGGCATCGAGCGCCGCCCGGATGGTCCGCCCGGAATAGAGCACATCGTCGACGAGCACGACGACGGCGCCGTCGATTCCCCCATCCGGGATGAGCGTGCGCATCGGCGCTCGGGTGGGCTGGCGGCGCAGGTCGTCGCGGTGCATCGTGATGTCGAGTTCCCCGACGGGGACCGTGATCCCCTCCACCTCGCCGATCAGGTCGGCCAGGCGCCGGGCCAGGGCGACACCCCGGGTGGGTATGCCGAGCAGGAGCAGGTCGGCGCCACCCTTGTTGTGCTCGATGATCTCGTGGGCGATCCGGCGCAGGCAACGGCCGATGTCGACCGCGGTCAAGACCGTCCGACCGGACGGATCGAGGGGTTGCTGTGCGGGCACGGGCGACCCGATGGGTGCCATGCGGCGGCTCCTTCCCTGCCTCGCCGGACAGGTCGTTAAAGGATGCGATCGAGCGCGAGTCTAGTCCGCGTGGGCCGGCTCGATTTCGCCAGTTCGCCATCGGGCGGGTTCGTCGGGTGTCCGCTCTTGCCTCTACTCTGGTGGCCAGGAACGGGCGAGTGCCTTAACGATGCGGCGAATGGGGCTGAGGGAAATGCGCAGAGTTGCTGCGGGCTGCCTGGTGACAGTGGGATTGCTCACAGCATCCGCGACATCGGTGTCGTCCGCCGATCCTGGCGGGCAACGGCCCAACTCGACCGCGACCGGCGCGAGCCAGCCGTCCTCGTCAGGCCAAGGAGGGAACGCACCCGGCTCGGCCGCGGCCTCCGAGACCTTGACCCCGTCACAAACCGAGCCGCTGTCCGCCGATGGTGTGGCGCCGATCGATTCGGCTCGCCCGGTCGAGCAGGCCAACCCCTATCTCGGGCTGCTGCCGAGCCTGCGTGGCGTGGACTTCGCCGCCTGGGCCGCCAAGGCCCGGCAGGAGGCGCGCACCCGCGCGGCCGACCCGGCCGTGCAGCAGGTGCGGGCCGCGGCTCGCACCCGCGGGCTGCGGGAGGCGCTCTCCTACACCGAGCGCGAGACGGGGTCGATCGCCGGGGGCAACGACAACCTGGCCACCGCCGAGCGGATCGACGGCTTTGGCCTGGGCTCGGGGCGCAATAACCAGGTCCGCATCGGCGGGACACTCGCGGACTCCGGTCCGGCAGTGCGCCCCCGACTGCACGCGCCGGAGGACAACGGCTCCATCCCGCTGGCCGCCGACACCGGAATCCGAGGCAATGCCGCCGTCAGGATCCCCGGACAGATCGGCGACGGACCACACGGGTCACGCGGCGACCGCAAGGGCGACTTCGACTGGTACAAGGTCGTCGCCAAGCCGGGCGAGACGATCGTGGCCGACCTCCAAGGCTCGATGGTCCCGGCAATCATCATGATCACCGACGACCGCGGCAACGAGCTGGGCACCGGCTTGAGCTTCGGCAGCCCAGGTTTCCCCAACGCCGCGGCCCGCTATCTCAGCACGACCGGTGGAACGTACTACATCTTCGTTGAGGGCATGTCCTCCTGGCAGAACGACCCGTTCAATTCCGGCTCCGGAGGTGGGGTCGGAGAGGAGGGGCTCTATACCCTGACCGTCGGCTCGTGGGTGGCCGACCGGGATGCCTTCCTCGTGCGCCTGAGCAAGGGCGACGTCCTCGGCGCCACGGTCGACGGCCAAGCACACTCCCTTTCGGTCCAGCGCCTCGACGGCAGTTATGCGACCGGGACGACCAACAACGACCTGAGCGGCAACTACCCGCCCGGCTCGCCCCTGCCGGGCGGCGGTCTGGCCACGGTGGCCTTCGTGGCCGAGACCGACGGGTGGTATGCCCTGGTCACCGAGCGCGGCGCCGGTCCCTACACGCTGAGCGCCGATGTCTACCGTCCCGCTCCGGAGAGCGACCCGTCATCGGCCGTCCAGAAGGTGGTGCTCGACTTCAACGGGGCGACGGTCAACCCCGCCACCTATGGCGGCAGCGCCGGGTCGGCGACGCTCGGCCCGTTGAAGTCCTTCGTTGCCAAGTGGGGCCTACCCGCCACGGCCCTACCTGCGCTGGCCGACAAGATCACCGCAACGGTCGCCGAGAACCTCCGGGCCGATCTGATCGCCAAAGGCAACAACCCCAATGTGGCCGTCGAGATCGTCAACGGCCTGAAGGCCCCGGACGACTTCGGCAAGCCCAATGTCGCCAAGGTCGTCGTCGGTGGGACGATCAAGCAGGCCGGCATCGAGACGATCGGGATCGCCCAGTTCATCGATCCGGGCAATTTCAGCCAGGAGGACTCCGCGCTGGTGTTGCTTGATGTCATGAGCGCCCCCAAGGGCTCCTCCGACGGCTCGCTGAACACCTACCTCACCCCCGGCAGCAACCGGCTCGACTTCGTCGGGCAGGCCATCGGCAATGTGGTCTCGCACGAGATCGGCCACCTGATCGGCAACTACCACACCGACAACGGCAACAACGTCACCTCGCTGATGGATGCCGGGGGGACGGGCTTTTGGCGGCTTTTCGGCACCGGCCCGGACAAGGTCGGCGGCACCGCCGACGACGGCGACACCGACCTGGCCACCGACACCTTCTTCCCCGCCGAGCCGTTCGTCGGCACCGAGAACACCCTCAACGTCGCCGCCTGGGCCTTCTCCGCCAAACGCTGACCGACGAGTTCGGGAGTGACCGGTTAGTCTCAGGGCCTCAGGAGCCGCGGCGCACGGACTCGCCCGGGGCGAAGACGTCGAGCACGACCCCGGCGGCGCCCATCGTGCCGTTCGCGCCGGTCCACGACCGCGCGCCCCGGCCGTCGGCAACGACGACCGAGCCGTCGATCACCCTGGCGCCACGCACACCCACCTCCAGGCCCGCGCCGGACGCGATGCCGACGGCGAGTTCGCCGCGGGCGGCGCGCACCCCGGCATACAGCCGGCCCCACTGGTAGTCACTGGTCAGCCAGGGAACGATCGTCACCGGAAGCAGCCGCAACCCGGGCAGCCAGCGCGCGTCGCTCGCCTTGAACGTGGCCACAGCCATGTCTTCGTAGTTGTCGTCGTCGGGTCGAGCCACTGGGGACCAGCGGGCCCCGAGTGCCGCGGCCATCGGGCCGTCAGCCAGGACAACCTTGTCCGAGCGCACGGCCGCCGCGACCAGGTCCCGGAAACGAGAGTCGGCCAGCGCGGGCCGCATGCGCGGCGGCGCGGAGGCGACCAGGGCGATCGCGGCGGCACCGGTGAGGTCGACGTCCTGCCAGCCGGCCGCGCCATAGCTGACCGTCTCGATCCGCCCGGTCCAGCCCGCCGCCTCGATGGCGGCCCGGTAGTCGGTGGCCGAGGCGTAGCCATCGGCGGAGATCACCACGAGCCGCGGGTTTGGCCCAGGCCCCGCGCCCAACCCCGCCCGCACGAAGCTTGGGATGACCCCGTCGGTGCCGAGGGCGCCGCCACCGAGGAACAGCCGGCCTGTCCCCGGGCCCGCCGGGAAGCGATAGTCAGCCGGCCGGCCGACGGTCACCGAGCGGCCGTCGCGGGACAGGACGCGCGTGCGCAGGTCGTATGCCGTGCGGTCAGTGAGCAGGTTGGTCACCACCGTGCGTGCCGACAGCAGCCGCTCCGGCCCGACCCACCGGTGGGTTGCGGTGAAGGTCTCGTAGTCGATGGTCGCGACGCCGCTGTGCCCAAACACGCCGGACAGCCGCGCGTCGCCGGTGTTGGTGATCCCGGTCTGGTAGTCGGCGCCCACTCCGACCGGGCTGGCGCCGGCGGAGCGTTCGTCGGCCAGGGCGATCGTCGACAGGCTGCGCCCGAACCGGCCGCGCTGGTAGAAGTGCTGGTCATAGATCGCCCGGCGTGACCCGACGGCCAACCCGCGCTCCCGGTCGCCGTCCGCGCCCCACCAGATCAGGGTCGCCTCGCGGCGCAGGCCGTCGGCCGGCCCGTAGTCGCCGACATAGCCGTTGATCATCGTTCGTGATTCGACGGCCGCGCCGGCGCTCGTGCCGGCGAGGACGACACCTCGCCGAATGGCCGCGGTCAGGGCGCTCTCGGCGGGTGATTCGGCGAGGACGTCCATCGCGATGCCCTGGTCGCCGCCGAGGATGTAGACGCCGTCCAGGCTGGGCAGCCGCAGCGCCGCGGACCGATCGGGGTTGAGGGCGTCGGCGCGGTTGAGCAGCACGGCGAGCCGGCCGACGCACCGCTTCGGGGCCGAGACGACCCGCCGGCAGGCGGCCACCACCTCACCGGTGCGTTCGCGCGCCAGCGCGATGTTCTCCGGGCGATCCGCCATGGCGTCGCCATACGCCGAGGGCACGACGGCGATGGTGACCGTCTCGTCGGCGCTGCGCGCGGCTGCTGCGGCCGCGAAGGCGTCCAGGGTCACCGGGTCGTAGTCGCCGCCGGTCGGCATCATCACGCTGGGGCGCGCCTGCTCGGCCGCCGCCCCCAGGCCGCCCACCCCCGCGGCCAGGCCAACCACCCCCGTGCCGGCGCCAATGACCTGGATGAGACGTCGTGCTCGGAGTGACTCCATGACGTGGAACCCTAACGGGGTCGCGGGTGACCTGCACCGGGTGAGCTATACCGCACCGTCTGCAGGACGGCCCGGCCGGCGCGGCCGACGGCCGATGATGTCGTGGTGGACGGCGCTCACCCGGGGGCGCAGCGAGGCCGCCGTGGCGGCGTCACCGAGGCGAATCAGTTCGTCGATGATCGTGCGCGTGGGGGGGAGCAGCAACACCTCGCCGGCCTCGGCCGCAGCGGCGACGCCGGCCAATGGCTCCCAGCGGGAATCGCTGGCCTCGGTGGTCGTATGCCGCCACTCCCCCCACCGATCCGGGGTCACCGCGGCGAGGAAGAAGTAGACATCGAAGCGTTTGGGGCAGTCGATCGGGGTGATCCAGTTGTCCCAGGGAATCAGGCCGGCGGGGTCGATCACCGCTGCCGCCTCCTCGCGCACCTCGCGCACCCCAGTGGCCAGCAGGAGACGGGCGGCACCGTGTGCCGACCCGGACAACGCCGCCGCACCCGTCCCCGCCCATGCCGCGGCGTGCTCCTCCAGCAGATCCGCCGAAACGTCGAGCTGCGCGGTGCGGTCGATCCGATCGATCCGCCCGCCCGGGAAAACCACGGCCCCTGCGGCGAAATCCATTGTGGCGACTCGATGTTGAACGAAGGCCTCGATCCCGCTCGGGCCGTCCCGGATCGGTATGACGCTCACCGCCGGCACGGGCGCCGGCTCATCGCGCACCTCGCAGGCCATCGTGATCCGCCGGCCCCAGCGCTCGAGCCCGGCCGCGCGCTCGGCGGCCACGAGCCCCTCGACCCACGGCGGGTCGGGCACCTCGACGAAGCCGTGCCGGGCATAGAACGGGCCGTTCCAGGCCACCTCGGCAAAGGTGCGCAACGTGATCGTCGAGACCCCCCGGTCCAAGGCGGCCCCGAGCGCGGCCCGCAGCAGCGAGGTCCCGATCCCCCGCTCGCGGACGTCGGCGTGCACCGACACCTGCTCCAGGTGGAGGTGCCCGCCGAGATCGAGGACGTGGGCGAAGCCGCATACCGGCTGCCCGGCAACGAGCAGGAACCCGGGCTGCGCCGCCCGCTGCTCCCCCGGAACGGACTCACCGAGCACACGGTGGTCCAGCCCGCGCGCACGGGACAGCTTCTCGAAGAGCACGTCCCCGGATGCCTCAATGGCGGCGAGCGCACCGAGGTCGTCCGGCTCGGCATACCGGATCGCGGTGGTCGTCAACATCGGCGAAGCAGTCAGGCGAGCGTTGGCTTGACCTGGGCGAGGCGGCCGAGCAGGCCACCCACGAACTTCGGCGAGTCGTCGGTCGACAATTGCGACGCCAGCGCGACGGCCTCGCTGATCGCTACCGGCGCGGGGACGTCATCGCCATACAGGATCTCGAAGGCGCCCAACCGCAAGATCGCCCGGTCGACAGCCGGCATCCGCTCCAGCGCCCAGCCCTGGCTATAGGTGGACAGCAACTCGTTGATGTCCCGCCAGTGCGCGACGACCCCGTCGACGAGCGCCGCGGTGTAGGGGCTCAGCGGCGCCGGTGTCACCGGCTCGGCGAGCCGCTGCTGCAGCAACTCGCCGAGGTTGAGCCCGCGCGCTTCGGCCTCGAAGAGCAGGTCGAGAGCGCGTTTGCGAGCCTTGGTGCGTGCCGCCATCCGAGATCGAGAATCAGTTGACGCGGCCGAGGTAAGACCCGTCGCGGGTGTCCACCTTGACCTTCTCGCCGGTCTCGATGAACAGCGGCACCTGGATCTGGGCCCCCGTCTGCACCGTCGCCGGCTTGGTGCCGCCGGTGGAGCGGTCACCCTGCAGGCCGGGCTCGGTGTAGGTGATCTCCAAGACCACGGAGGCGGGCAGCTCGATGTAGAGCACGGACCCGTCGTGCCGGGCGACGATCGCGTCCTGGTTCTCCAGCATGTACTTCGCCGCATCACCGACGACCTCCGGGCCGACCGGTAGCTGGTCGTAGGTGTCCGGGTCCATGAAGACGTAGTCGCTGCCGTCGTTGTAGAGGTATTGCATCGTCCGCTTGTCGACATTGGCGGTTTCGACCTTGACCCCGGCATTGAAGGTCTTGTCGACGACCTTGCCGGACATGACGTTTTTGAGCTTGGTGCGCACGAACGCCGGCCCCTTGCCGGGCTTGACGTGCTGGAACTCCACGACGGTCCACAGCTGCCCGTCGATATTGAGGACAAGACCGTTCTTGAGGTCATTGGTGGTCGCCACGGAAAGTCTCTCTCGCGCATCGGATCGTATGCCGCGTGCCCTACCGGGACACGCGTCACCACCCGAGGGGGTGGTGGGGATGCTCCATTCTACCGGCGCCTGAGAACGTCCCGACATGCGCTACACATCGATGGCGCGAATCGTCTAGAGTGTAGAACGATCAGTCCCCCGCTGTGAGGAAGGTGACCATGGCAGCCGCGGTTGCGCTCGTGCTGGGAGGTGGGGGCGGGATCGGCGCCGCGGTGGTGCGCCGACTGGCCAGCGACCACACCGTCCTGATCCACTACCACACCCATGCCGACCGCGCCGAGGCCCTCGAGGCCGAGGTGCGCGCGGGCGGGTCGCACGCCGAGACACTCGGCTCCGACGCGACGACGGAGGAGGGGGTGCTCGCCGCGTTCGATGCGGCCGAAGCACTCGGCGAACTCGCCGTCGTCGTCGACTGCGTCGGGCGCTGGGACTTCCCGCGGCTGACCGAGCTGAGCGCCGCGGAAATCGACTCCTCGCTCGCCCTTAACCTGCGCTCGGCGCTGCTCATCCTGCGCGAGAGCGCCCGCCGGGTTTGTGACGGCGGCCGGATCGTCATGATCTCGAGCGTTGCCGCGGCGCTGGCCCCACCCCGGCACGCGACGTATGCCGCAGCCAAGGCCGGCCTCGAGGCCGCCTCGCGGGTCGCCGCCAAGGAACTCGGCTCCCGGGGCGTCACCGTCAACGTCGTCCGCCCCGGATCCACGGACACCGAGACGCTGCATGAGACCACCTCGCCCAAGGCCATCGAGGCGATGTCTCGCCAAAACGCGATGCGTCGGCTCGGCACCCCGGAGGATATCGCCGGGGCCGTCGCGATGCTCGTCTCCCCCGCTGCCGGCTGGGTGACCGGGGCCACGGTCGACGCGACCGGCGGCTGAGATGGCCGGATTCACCGCAACCCGGTCGGCCGCAGGCGGCCGCATCCTGCACACCTGGACAAAGGAGACCCCGTGAACGACACCGCGATCCTGCCCAGCTATCTCGTCGGCTCGTGGCAGTCCGGCACCGGCGACGGCGCCGAGGTCAAGGATGCCGTGACCGGCGAGACCGTATGCCGCGTCAGCAGCGCGGGGCTCGACATCGCCGCTGCGGTCGAGCATGCCCGCACCGTCGGCGCCCCCGCCTTGGCGGCCCTGACCTTCCACGAGCGCGCCGGCATCGTCAAGCAGCTCGCCCTCGCCCTCTCCGAGCGCAAGGCCGAGCTCTACGAACTCTCCGCCCGCGCCGGCGCCACCGCCCGGGACGCCGGGGTCGACGTGGACGGCGGCTTCGGCACCGCGCTCGTCTTCTCCTCACTTGCCCGCAAGGGCCTGCCGGATGCCACCGTCGTGGCCGAGGACGAGTTCATCGGCCTCGGCAAGGAGGGCAGCTTCGGCGGCCGCCACCTGCTCACCACCCCGCGTGGCGGCGTGGCCGTCCAGATCAACGCGTTCAACTTCCCGGTCTGGGGGATGCTCGAAAAGCTCGCCCCGGCGCTCATCGCCGGCGTGCCGAACATCGTCAAGCCGGCCACGCCGACGGCATACATCGCTCAGCGGGCAGTCGAGATCATGCTCGAGTCGGGCGCCTTGCCGGAGGGCGCGCTCCAGCTCGTCTGCGGCAGCATTCCCGGCCTGTTCGATCAGCTCGGCGGGCAAGACCACGTCGGGTTCACCGGGTCGGCTGCCACCGCGGCCCGGCTGCGCGGCGATGCGGCGGTCACCCAGCGCTCGCTGCACCTCAACGTCGAGGCCGACTCGCTCAACGCCTCGGTGCTCGGCCCGGACGCCACCCCCGACTCTCCCGAGTTCGGGCTATTCGTCAAGGGCCTGGTCACCGAGATGACCGTCAAGGCCGGGCAGAAGTGCACCGCGATCCGGCGCGCCCTCGTTCCCGCCGCCCAGCTTGAGGCGGTCACCGAGGCGGCCAGCGCGGCGCTCGGCAAGGTGGTCGTCGGTGCCCCCGGCGCCGAAGGGGTGCGCATGGGCGCGCTGGTCGGCACCGAACAACGCGATGACGTGCGCGCCGCGGCCGACCGGCTCGCGGCCGCAGGTCGACTCGTCTTCGGCGATCCCCAGCAGGTCGCGGTCGTCGGCGCCGACGCCGACCGCGGCGCCTTCCTCTCCCCGCTGCTCATCAGCGCTGACCCGCAGCAGGTCGCCCCGCATGAGGTCGAGGCGTTCGGCCCGGTGAGCACCCTGCTGCCGTATGCCGATCCGGCCGACGTCGTGCCGATCCTCGCCCGCGGTCAGGGCTCGCTGGCGGGGTCGGTCGTCTCGCACGACCCGGACTTCGTGCGCGAGGTCGTGCTCGGTGCGGCGTCCCACCACGGCCGGATCCTCGTCCTCGACCGCGATTGCGCTGCCGAGTCCACCGGGCACGGCATCCCGATGCCGCAGCTGGTGCACGGCGGCCCGGGCCGCGCCGGCGGCGGCGAGGAGGAGGGCGGGTTGCGCGCCGTCCACGCCCATCTGCACCGCACCGCCGTGCAGGGCAGCCCGACGGCCTTGGCGATGCTCGCCGGCGAGGACGTGCCCGCATGAAATACTCCACAAGGCATTGATCGATCGACCGCCTTCATGTAGAACTTATTAGACACCAGAATCGAGGAGAACCCATGACGACCGTTGACAACCGCATCGGCACGGCGCCGGAGCCCGAGGGCCCCACCAGCCCGATCGACTACTCCCAGAAAATCCCCAACAACGTCGACCTCGCCAGCGACCGCCGCCTGCAGCGGGCCCTGGAAGGCTGGCAGCCGAAGTTCATCGACTGGTGGAAGAGCCTCGGGCCAGCCCTGCCCACCGAGGAGGTCTATCTGCGCACCGCGGTCGCGGTCGGGCGCGAC
Source organism: Nostocoides sp. (assembly GCF_037045025.1). Taxonomy (GTDB): domain Bacteria; phylum Actinomycetota; class Actinomycetes; order Actinomycetales; family Dermatophilaceae; genus Nostocoides_A. The sequence goes on from NZ_JBAOHM010000007.1 coordinate 774,655, forward strand.
GGCTGGGCCCACTTCGAGCACGTGCCCATGGAGGAATACCGATGGGGCATCTTCTTGGCCAACCAGGACCCGGAGCGCAAGGTCAACTTCGGCAAGCACAAGGGCGAGCCGGCCTGGCAGGAGGTCCCGGGCGAGCACCGCGCCGACCTCATGCGGCTGATCGTCGTCCAGGGCGACACCGAGCCCGCCTCGGTGGAACAGCAACGGCGCCTCGCGATGACCGCACCGAGCATCTACGACATGCGCAACCTCTTCCAGGTCAACGTCGAAGAGGGCCGCCACCTGTGGGCCATGGTCTACCTGCTGCACGCCTACTTCGGCCGCGAGGGACGCGAAGAGGCCGAGCAGCTGCTCAAGCGCAACTCCGGTGACTACGACAACCCGCGCATCCTTGGCGCCTTCAACGAGAAGACGACCGACTGGCTGCAGTTCTTCATGTTCACCTACTTCACCGACCGCGACGGCAAATACCAGCTCGGCGCGCTCAAGGAGTCGGCGTTCGACCCGCTGGCCCGTTCCTGCGAGTTCATGCTCAAGGAAGAGGCGCACCATATGTTCGTCGGCACGACCGGCGTCCAGCGGACCCTGGAGCGCTCCGCGCAGCTGGTCAAGGAGCACGGGACCGACCACATCTGGCAATACGGCGGCATCCCGGTCAACGTCGTCCAGAAGTACCTCAACTTCCAGTACTCGGTCTCGATGGACCTGTTCGGGTCCGAGCAGTCGACCAACGCGGGCAACTACTACACCGCCGGCCTCAAGGGCCGCTGGATGGAGACCCGCCGCAAGGACGACCACGTGCTGGTCGACGACACCCGGGAGATGCGTTACGTCGAGGACGGTCAGATCAAGACCCGGACCGTGCCGGCGCTCTCGGTGCTCAACCTCGACCTGCGTGACGAGTACTCGGCCGACTGCGCCAACGGGGTCAACCGCTGGAACCAGGCCCTGGAGGACGCCGGTCTCGATGTCCGGCTGCACCTGCCGCACGAAGGCTTCAACCGTGCGGTCGGCGTTTACGCCGGCCACCACGTCAGCCCGGACGGCGAGGTCCTTGATGACGCCACCTGGGCGGCACGCAAGGACGAGTGGCTGCCCAGCGATGAGGACCGCGAGCGCGTCGCGGCCTTGATGCGGCCGGAGTACGAGTACGGCAAGTTCGCCGGTTGGATTGCGCCGCCGTCGACGGGCATCAACGACAAGCCCGTTGAATTCGACTACGTCCACCTCTACGGTGACTACGACTACACCAAGGCCCTGGAGGAAGAGGGACTCTCATGACCTTGAGCTGGACCCGCGAGGACAATCCGACCTGGGACGCCGACAAGCAGCGCATCGTCGGCGGGGCCCCGGCCGGGGTCTTCGACCTCGCGTTCACGGACGGTCAGGCGCTCCCCGGGGACTGGTTCGCGGCCCGCGAGGGTGACAGTGTGGTCGGCTACGGCTGGCTGGACGTCACCTGGGGCGGCGACGCCGAGGTGCTCTTCGCCGTCGACCCGTCCGCACGTGGCAAGGGCGTCGGGTCCTGGGTGATGGAACAGGTCGAGGGTGAGGCCGCGGCCCGGGGCGTGAACTACGTCTACAACACGGTCCGCGACTCTCACCCGGACCGCGACACGGTTCACGACTGGCTGCTGGTGCGCGGCTACCGCGGCAACGAGAGCGACGCCACCTTGCGCAAGCGGGTCGGCCTCCCGACGTCCTCGGCACCGGCGGCGTCGTCGGCGCCCGCGGCAGCCGCCACGCTCCCGGACGACGCTCGCGGGCCGGGCCACGAGGAGAGCGGCGGCTACGTGTCCGTCGAGGAGCACCAGTACTAGTCACCCCACAAAGTTCTGCGCTCGCAAGCTCGCTCCGATACTTTGCGGGGACCCCGACAATTGCCAGACGCCCCCTAGGCCGACCCGCTCGGAACCCGTTTGATAGGCCCTGGCGCCGCCCGGCGCCAGGGCCTATCAAATGCGGGCGTCCCAAACGGCTTCCATTCGCCGCCACTCCCGCTGAGCGGAGCGGTGCCACTGGTCTCGGCGCCGGTGAAAGAGGGCCGCCGCCGTGATACCGGGCCAGTCCCGACGCAGCAACTCGGCCGGCAGCGCGGCGTCGAGGAACGGGAAGGCCCGCCACTCGTGGATGAGGCGCACCTGGGCGACGAAGGCCTCCGCGTCGCTGTGGACCTCGAGATCACCGAAGGTGTCCAGGAAGCCCAGATAGAGCGTGGCGACCGAGTCCAGGTCCCACGCGCTCGCGATCAGCTCGGACTCCGGCGTCGCACCGGCATACGGGCCGGTCCAGGTGAACGCACGCTCGGTCAACCCCAGTTCGTCGACCGTGGCGAGCACTTCCGCTTCGCGGGAGGCGTCCGGAATGACCCACAGGCCGGGGGACGGGGAGCCCATGCCCATCCAGCTGAGGCGGGTGCGCAGCCGGTGACGCAGCCGGCGTTGGGTTTCGGGGACTCCCACCGAGAGGACAACCCATTTTCGATCCCAGCGGCGATGGGTGCGCAGGAAGGTGTAGATCCGCTCCTGCCCCTCGGTGAGCAGCGCCGCGCCGGCGTCGGTGAGTTCCCACCGCACCCGGCGGCCGTGTCGCGTCGAGCGCAGCAGCCCGTCGGCCGCGATGCGAGCCAGGGCCTGCCGGGCGGCCTTTTCCTCCACGCCGAGGGCGGCGAGGGCCTCGACGAGCGAGCCGGTCCAGGCTTGGCCGGTGCCCGCGTGGACGAATTCGCCGAGAATCGTGGTCAACAAAGCGCGCGCGCTCGCTGGACTCGGCGACAGCTCATCCGCCGCGAGAGCATCCATCACCTCGACTCCCTTCGTTCGGCACGGCCTCGGCCCCGATTCGCGCGGCGCAGCGCTCACGTGGGTAGAACCAGCAAATCATTCCTCAGAACCGTGACGCAAGCACGCTTGGTTGTCGAGCGAACCGCGGAGACAGCTAGCCCCGAAACCCCGGGCCGGGTTCGGCGACAACGGCGCGGGTGAGACCCTGGCGCTCCTCGGTCGCAATGGGGTCGGCATGACAACGCTCCTGGAAACGATCATCGGCCTCGTGCGTCAGACCCGGGGCTCGATCACCCTCGACGGCCTCGACCTCGCCGGACGACCCACCCACCCAGATCGCCCGGGCCCAAATCGCGATCGTCCCCCAGGGCCGCCGTGTCTTCGCGTCGCTCACCGTGCACAACAACCTGCGCATCGCCGAGTCAGCCCGGAGAGTGGGCCATCGAGCGCGTCTATGACCTGATGCCACGGCTGCGGGAGCGCCGCCACAACCGTGGTGACCAGCTCGCCGGCGGTGATCAGCAGATGCTCGCGATCGGCCGGGCGCTGCTGCTCGGTCCCAAGCTAGTGCTCCTCGACGAGCCCAGTGACGGGCTCGCGCCGACGGTTGTCGACCAGGTGATGGCGGTGGTGAAGTCATTGACCGCGACCGGGATCTCGGTCCTCATCGTCGAACAGGACCTCCGCGCCGCCTTCAGCGTCGCCGGCCGCGTCGTCGTTATGAGCAAGGGCCAGATCGTCCACGAGGCGAGCATCGCGGCCTTCCGATCCGACCCAGGCCGCGCCCGCGAACTCCTCGGCGTGTGAAAAGTGGCGTCCCAATCCGAGGCACCGACCGGGAGCGCACGCGACCGTCCAAATGCTCTACAGGAACTTGACGAGACGGAGGCATATCGTAGAAAATCAGAGCCTGCCTTTCGTGACCCGTCGTGCCTACGGAGGAACAATGTCCGATCCCACCGCCACCATCGAGCGGGACAACCCCGCCACGAGCCAACCCCAGCAGCCATCGGGCGCGCCGGTCGTCTCCTTCGCCACTTCGCCCGAACAGTACAAGCACTGGCGCCTCGATGTCGACGGCCCCGTCGCGACGGCCACCCTCGCCGTCGACGAGCACGGCGGCCTCGTCGAGGGGTATGAGCTGAAGATGAACAGCTACGACCTCGGCGTCGACATCGAACTCTACGACCTCGTCCAGCGCCTGCGCTTCGAGCACCCCGAGGTCAAGGCGGTCGTCATGACCGGTGGTCTGGAGCGGATGTTCTGCGCCGGCGCCAACATCCGCATGCTCGCCGCCTCCCCGCACTCGTGGAAGGTGAACTTCTGCAAGTTCACCAACGAGACTCGCAACGGCATCGAGGACGCCACCGAGAACTCCGGACAGCGCTGGATCGCCGCTCTCAACGGGACCGCCGCGGGCGGCGGCTACGAGCTCGCCCTCGCCTGCGACGACATCGTCCTGATCGACGACGGCGCCTCGGTCGTCTCCCTGCCCGAGGTGCCGCTGCTCGGCGTGCTTCCCGGCACCGGCGGCCTGACCCGGGTCGTCGACAAGCGACACGTCCGCAAGGACCGCGCCGACCTCTTTGCCACCAAGTCGGAAGGGTATCGCGGCAAGACCGCCTTGGAGTGGGGGCTGATCGACGCCACCGTGCCACGCAACGCCTGGGCGACCGAGATCCGCAAGCGGGCGCTCGAGGCCGCGCAGGCGTCCACCCGCGACGGCGAGCAGGGCATCAAACTCACCCCGCTCGAGCGGTCCACGGACGGCGACACGATCACCTATCCGCACGTCAGCGCGACCATCGACCGGGCCGGCCGGCGGGTCGACATCGTGCTCACCGGACCGAGCGAGGCACCCCCAGCCGACGCTACCGCTATCCACGGCCAGGGCGCTGCCTACTGGCCGCTCGCGCTGACCCGCGAACTCGACGACCTGATCCTGCACCTGCGCACGAACGAACTCGAGATGGGCACCTGGGTCCTGCGCACCACCGGCGACCAGGACCTCGTGCTCCAGTACGACGCTCAGCTGGAAGAACTCGCCGACAACTGGCTCGTCAACGAGATCAACCACTACCTCAAGCGCACCCTCAAGCGCCTCGACGTCACCAGCCGCAGCCTCATCTCGGTCATCGAGCCGGGCAGCGCTTTCGTCGGAGTCCTCGCCGAGGTCGCGCTGGCCAGCGATCGGCAATACATGCTCGACGGTGTCTACGAGGACATCGACCCCGACGCTGAACCGGCCACGATCCGCCTCACCAGCGCCAACACCGGCCGATACCCGATGGGCAACGGTCTCAGCCGGCTGCAGTCCCGGTTCTGGGGACGCCCGGACGAGTTCGAGCGCGCGACCGCCACGGTGGGGACCGATCTCGACGCCAAGGCCGCCGACGCGGCTGGCCTGGTCACGATGGCCTTGGACGACATCGACTTCGAGGACGAACTGCGAATCGTCCTCGAAGAGCGCGCCTCGCTATCCCCGGACGCACTCACCGGCATGGAAGCCAACCATCGCTTCGTCGGTCCCGAGACCGTCGAGACCAAGGTCTTCGGCCGGCTGACGGCCTGGCAGAACTGGATCTTCATCCGACCCAACGCCTCCGGACCCGAGGGCGCGCTGCGCCGGTTCGGCAGCGGGCAAAAGGGCTCCTACGACAAGAAGCGGGTGTGACTTGACATTCAACGCCGCCGAGTGGCTGATCGACCGACACCTTGCCGAGGGCGGTGGCGACCGGATCGCCGTCGACACGCCCAGCGGAACGACGACCTATGCCGAGCTGAGCGAGCTGACCGGCAAGGTCGCCGCCGGCCTGCGCTCTCTCGGGTTGCGGCGGGACGACCGGATCGTCTTTGTCGCCAACGACGACCTGCCGAGCTTCTCCGGCATCCTTGGGGCCTTCCGCGGCGGCTTCGTCGCCATCCCGGTCTCCACGATGTTCGGCCCCCAAGAGTTGACGACGGTGATCGCCGACTCGGGGGCACAGGTCGTGTGCGCGAGCGCCGCCTTCGCACCGCAGGTGGCCGCGGCGGCCCAGAACTGCCCGGAGCTGCGCACGATCATCTGGGATGGCGACCCCGGCGACGTCACCCTCCCCGAGCGGGTGAGCTCCATGCCATTCGACGATGTCGTCTCGGCTGGTGCTGCGGCGGACGAGGCCGAGCGCGCGGTGGTGCCGACCGACGAGGACGCCTGGGCGCTGTGGCTCTACACGTCCGGCACCACCGGCAAGCCCAAGGGCGCGATGCACCGGCACGCGAACATCAGGCACGTCGTCGAGACCTACGGCAAACAGGTCCTGCAGATCCAACCCAACGACCGCTGCTTGTCTGTGGCCAAGTTGTTCTTCGCCTACGGCATCGGCAACAGCATGTTCTTCCCGCTCGCAGTCGGCGCGACGACGGTTCTCGAACCCGCCCGCTCGACGCCCGCCGGGATGGTCGAGCGAATCCGGGCCGGCGCACCGACGCTTTTCTTCGGGGTCCCGACCTTCTTTGCCGGGCTCGTCGCGAGCAGTGACATTCCGGATGACATTTTCGCCGGGATCCGCTACTCCGCATCGGCCGGGGAGGCCCTGCCCAAGCCGTTGCAGCAGAAGGTCAAACAACGCTTCGGTCTGGACATCCTCGACGGAATCGGGTCGACCGAATGCCTGCACATCTTCTTGTCGAACTCCCCTGGCGACATTCGCGAAGGCACGACCGGTAAACCGGTTCCCGGCTACGACATCGTGCTCCGCGACTCCGACGGCAATCTCCTCGGAGACGGCGAACCGGGCACCCTTTACGTGCGCGGTGAGTCGATCGCCCTCGGCTACTGGCGACGCACCGACGCCTCCCGGCAGGTCTTCCAGGGCGAATGGGTCAACACCGGCGACACCTACGTGCGCGACGAGGACGGCTACTACACCTGCCTCGGCCGCAGCGGCGACATGCTCAAGGCGGGCGGCATGTGGGTCTCCCCTGCCGAGGTCGAGTCGCGTCTGCTGGCTCATGACGCCGTCCTGGAGTGCGTCGTCGTCGCCCTGCCCGACCACGAGGGCATCGACAAACCGGTGGCCTGCGTCATCACCCAGGGCGAGGTGACCGAGGACGAGCTCGATGCCTGGTGCCGGGCCGGTCTGGCTGCCTTCAAACGACCCCGGCGGGTCTACTTTGTGGACGAAATCCCCAAGACCGCCACCGGCAAGCTGCAGCGCTACAAGGTGCGCGAAATCGTCCACGCCATCGAGTACGGGTCGCCATGAGCAACAACGGCTCCTCGCCGAGCGCCTTGACCGACGACGTCGACGTTCTCATCGTCGGCGCCGGTCCGGTCGGTCTGTTCGGGGCCTACTATGCCGGGGTCCGGGGCCTGCGCACGGCCGTTGTCGACTCGCTCAGTCAGGTCGGTGGCCAAGTGAGCGCCATGTACCCGGAGAAGCAGATCTACGACATCGCCGGCTTCCCGGCCGTCAGCGGCCGCGACCTGATCGCCGGGCTCGTCGAGCAGGCCGCGCAATACCAGCCGACGTATCTGCTGGGACAAGAAGCACAGACCCTGCATCGCGAACCCGATCCCGGCGGTGGCATCGACCGGCTCGTCGTCACCACCAGCGCCGGCACCAAGATTGTGACCCGCACGATCGTCGTAACCGGCGGGATCGGCACCTTCACCCCCCGCCCGTTGCCGGCCGGCGAGGACTTCCTCGGCCGCGGCCTGGAATACTTCGTGCCCGACCCGGCGAGCTACGTCGGCCGTGCCGTCGTCATCGTCGGCGGCGGCGACAGTGCCGTCGACTGGGCGCTCATGCTGCATCCGATCGCGTCGTCGGTCACCCTGGTGCACCGCCGCGACCAGTTCCGCGCTCACCACGGCTCGGTCGAGGCGCTGCACGCGTCGCCGGTCACGGTCATCACCAACGCTCAGGTGACCGCGACCCGCGGTGACCGCACCCTAGAAGAGGTGACGATCACCCCGAACCCGGTTAAGGGTCCAGATGGGGTGGTCAAGGGCGAGCCGCAGACGCTCCCGTGCGAGCGCCTCGTCGCCGCCCTCGGCTTCACGGCGAATCTCGGGCCGCTGCGGGAGTGGGGCGTCGACTTGCATGACAACCGGCACCTGATCGTCGACAGCGCGATGCGGACCAATGTGCCGGGCATCTTCTCGGCCGGTGACATCACCGAATACGACGGCAAGGTGCGCCTGATTGCCGTCGGCTTCGGCGAAGTTGCGACCGCGGTCAACAACGCGGCGGTGCATATCGACCCCGAGGCCCAGCTCTTCCCCGGACACTCCACCGACAACCCCCATCCGGTGGCGCTGACCACGTGACCGGCACCGCTGCGGCGGCGGCCCGCTACCTTACGATGAGCACGGTCCACCCAACGAAGGAGATCGCCTGATGCCCTATGTCATCGGAGGGAACTGCCTCGACGTCATGGACAAGTCATGCACCGAGGAGTGTCCGGTCGACTGCATCTATGAGGGCGAGCGCAAGCTCTACATCAATCCCAAGGAGTGCATCGACTGCGGCGCCTGCGAGCCCGTTTGCCCCGTCGAGGCGATCAGCCAGGACCGGCGGGTTCCCGAAGAGCACAAGCCGCACATCGCCGACAACCGGGCCTTCTTCACCGAAGTGCTCGAGGGTCGGGACGCGCCGCTCGGGGCCCCCGGCGGTTCGCACAAGGTGGGCCCGGTCGGGGTCGACACCCCGATGGTGCGCGATCTCTAGGGCGCACCGGTGATCGACGGTCACGATGTCGTTGACGCCCACGTCCACGTGCCGGTGCTGGGCACCCTCGCACCGGCGTGGATGGACTGGGCCCGCCAGTTCGGCCCGGATGGGCTGCTCGAACGAGTCTGGGACGGTGAGGGCCGGCCCCGCCCGCAGGCTCTCGATGAGCACTTTGCCGAGCAGGGAGTCGACACCGCGATCCTTTTTTGCGAGTACAGCCCCCGCGCCACCGGGATGCAGACGTTCGACGACCTCCTCCCCCTGGTCGAGTTCAACCCGCAGCGCTTCCGGCCGATGGCCAATGTCAACCCGCACCTGCACTTCCCGGTGGTCAAGGAGTTGCGCCGGCAACTCGACCTCGGCGCCGCCGGGCTCAAGCTGCATCCGGTGCACGCGGGCTTCTCCTTGGCCGCTGCCGAGCTCTACCCGGCCTATGCGCTGCTGGAGGAGTTGGGCGCGCCGCTGGTCGTGCACTCGGGAACGAGCACCTTCCCCGGGTCCCGCAACGAACTCGCCGACCCCGAGCTGATGCTCCCGGTGGTGAGCGACTTCCCCGGCCTGCAGATCATCCTCGCCCACGGCGGGCGGGGCTGGTGGTATGACGCCGTCGCCTTCCTCGCCCAGGCCCACGACAACGTCTGGGTCGAGTTGTCCGGTCTGCCGCCGCGGCGGCTGTCGCACTACTACGCCAAGCACGACCTGAGGCGGCTGGCCTGCCGCTTCGTCTTCGCCACGGACTGGCCGGGCGTGCCCTCGGTCGCCGGCAACGCCAAGGCGGTGGCCGAGGTCGTCCCCGAAGACCTCCGGGCGGCCGTGCTGGCCGGCAACGCACGCTCGCTCTACCTCGGGCTCGGGGGCGGCTGAGTCCCGGCGGGTCGCCGACGCGGGTGAGCCGACGCACGATGCCACTCGGCATACGACATCACGAAGGAAGGTAGCGAGATGGAGCAGCAGGACCAGCGCGGTGTGCCCGCGAGCGAACTCAGCGACGAGGAGCTGGAGGCGCAGGGCAAGCAGGCCCACGACACGCGCAACTGGGTGTTCCTGCACGGCAGCGCCGAGCAGTTCGCGCACCATACCGACCGAATGCTCGAGCTGGAGCAGGAGTATCTGCGCCGCCACCCCAAACGCACCTGGCAGGGCACGGCCGGGGACTCGGCGCCGCCGCCGGCGGCCGATCCGGTGGGTGCCTTCCTCGCTCGGATCGTGGCCGCGGGCGGGCGGATGAACAAGCTCGAGGCCCATCACGCCGCCCGTGAGGTCGGCCTGGACCGGGCTGGTGTCGCCGCGCTCTACCGTGCCGACCCGCCGCTAGTGGTCACCTCGGCACAGGATCGGATCGTCACCGACGAGGGCCGCGAGCGCGCCGCGCAAAGCTAGCCGCGTCGGCAAGCCGTTCGGGTCACGCGCCGCCGCGGGCGGCCCAGCCCGGCCACTGCGGGGGTCGTTTCTCGGCGAATGCCCGCACCCCTTCGGCGCGGTCGGCGCTGAACGCCGTGTCCGCCCAGCACTCGTTCTCGATGTTCAGGCCGTCGTCGAGCGGCACGTCCTGGCCCAACCGCATCGCCTTCTTGGCGTTGCGCACGCCGACCGGTGAGTTTGCGGCGATGGCTGCGGCCAGGGCGAGCGCCTCCTCCCGGGGCGCGGCGACCACGCGGTCGGCGAGCCCGAGCCGGTAGGCCTCCTCGGCGTCGATCCGGCGGGCGGTGAAGATCAGATCGGCGGCCCGGGACCACCCGATCCGCCGGACCAGCAACTGCGTGGCGCCGCCACCCGGGATGACACCCACCGCGACCTCGGGCAGCGCGAACACCGCCCGTGGTGAGGCGACGATGACGTCGCACGCGAGCGCCAGCTCGCAGCCGCCGCCGAGGGCGTAACCGTCGACCGCGGCGATCGTGGGCACGGCGAGGTCGTGCAGGCACCGGTAGGCCGCCCGATTGCCCGGCCGCTGCGCCCGCAAATCGTCGTCGGTGAAGGAGTTGCGCTCCTTTAGGTCGGCGCCCACGCAGAATGCCTTCTCCCCCGAGGACGTTAACACGACTGCGCGGACCGACTCGTCGGCGGCGACCTCCTCGGCCGCCGCGCGCAGGGCGCTCGCCAGCGCTGTGGACACCGCGTTCATCGCGTCCGGGCGGTCGAGCACCACCTCGACGACGTGACTCTCGTGACGGACCACCTTGACCAACGAAGCTGCATCGGCGTTCATCTGGCCAGTATCGCCCGGACTGGCCGGCGCGCACAGCCCGCCCAACCTGACCCCCCTGGAGGAGCGGCCTACGCGGGCGGGAACTCCCGACCCATTTCGGGCGTCGAGTAGGTGCGAGGTAGCGTTTGGGCACGGCTGCCCCAAGTACAAGGTGAGGAATGCGCATGTCCGTGGACGAAGGCGCTCGCGTGAGCGGCGATCTCGTCGACGGCGCCGACGACTCGCTGGAGGACACCAACCCGAGGATCCGCACGATCCTCTTCAGCGAGATGCTGATCTTTGCGATCTTGAGCCTGCTCGCCTCCTGGGTGCTCTCGTATGACGCAATCGTGCTCGCCCGCGACCCCGAGGCCCAGCTGAGTTGCTCGATCAACGCGGTGCTCGACTGCGCCAAGGTCGGCTTGACCTGGCAGGCCAATATCTTCGGCTTCCCGAACGCCTACCTGGGCATGGTCTCCGAGCCGGTCGTGATGACGATCGCCGTCGCCTCGCTCGCGGGTGTGCGCTTCCCGCGCTGGTTTATGTTCGTCGGCAACGTCTGCTACCTGCTCGGCGTCATCTTCGCCTACTGGCTGCTCTACCAGTCGACGTTCGTCATCGGCGCCCTGTGCCCCTGGTGCCTGCTGGTGACGGTGTCGACGACCTTCGTCTTCATGTCGATGACCCAGTGGAACATCCGCGAGAACAACCTCTTCCTGCCCGAGGGCGCCCAGCGCAAGGCACTTGGCCTCGTCCGTGGGGGCTGGCTGACCATCGCCCTGATCGCCTGGGTCACGGCGGTCGCCGTCCTCGAAGTCGTCAAGTGGGGACACCGCTTCGTCTGATTCCCGTTGCGTCCGCCGAGAAGGCCGAGGCGCAGCGTCGAGCCGAGGACCTGGTAACGCGCCGGTGTTCGCGAATTGCTGATTAGCCCGGCACGAGGGCATCGAAGGCGGCATGCAACAGGGCAGGGTCGGGACCGACCAGGCGCGTGGGCGAGGCGAGGCCGTCGAGGACGACGAAGCGCAGCGTCGAGCCGCGGGTCTTCTTATCCCGGCCCATGGCGGCGAGCAGCTGATCGAGGGATGCGTCGGCATACGTCGTCGGGAGGCCGGCGAGGGTGAGCGCCGAGCGATGCCGGGCCACGAGCGCCTCGTCGATCAGGCCGCTTCGGTGAGCGAGTTCGGCGGCAAACACCATCCCGATGGCGACCGCCTCGCCGTGGCGCATGGTGTATGCCGCGTGCTGCTCGATGGCGTGCCCGAGAGTGTGCCCATAGTTGAGGATCTCGCGCAGCCCGGCCTCCCGCAGATCCTGGCTGACGACCTCGGCCTTCATCCCGATGGCGCGGGCGATCAGCTCGACCGTCGCCGGCCCCACGTGGCGCAACGACCCCGGATCCCCTTCCGCCAGTTCGAGAATCCGCGGATCGGCGATAAACCCCGCCTTGAGCACCTCGGCCATGCCGGACGCGAAATCCGCCGCCGGCAGCGTCGCCAGGACCTCGACGTCGCAGACCACGCCCAGCGGCTCATAGAACGCACCGACGAGGTTCTTGCCCTCGGCGGTGTTGATCCCGGTCTTCCCGCCGACCGCCGCATCGACCATCGCCAACACGGTGGTCGGCACATTGACGAAGGGCACCCCTCGCAACCAGGCCGCGGCGACGAACCCAGCGAGATCGGTGATGGTCCCGCCGCCCACCCCGACGACGACATCGGTGCGAGTGAACGATTCCCGGCCAAGCAGCCCCCACAACGACGCGGCGACCTCGATCGTCTTGGCCGCCTCTGCATCCGGAACGACGCCGTCGACGACGTGCAATCCGTTGGTGCGCAACGCTTCCCGCACTGGCTCCACGACCCGCGGCAGGGTGCCGCCATGGACGATCAGCACCCGTCGCGCAGCGTCAGGCACGAGCGCGGCAACCTCACCGAGAATCCCGCGACCGAGCACGACATCGTATGCCGCGCCCACGCGCACCCGGCCCACCTCCCCGGAAGCCTTGGGCGCGTTCACGATTCGCCTCGAATCAACGCGGCCACCTCGGCGGCGACCTCGTCCGGGGTCTTGCTGGCGGTGTCGACCCGCTTCCACGCCAGACCCTCATACGTCGGCCGGCGGGCGGTCATCATGGCCACCCAGCTCGCCCGGGGGTTGACCGCAAGGGGTGTTCGGCTCTGGTCGAGGCCGATTCGTTTGGCGGCGTCCGCGATTCCGACATCAAGGAAGACCACCCGCCGATCGGCCAGCCCGGTCTGCACCTCGGGGTCCATCGGGGCGCCCCCACCGAGCGCCAGCACCCCACCGTCCGCGTGGATGGCGTGCAGGACGACGGCGCGCTCGACATCGCGGAAATACTCCTCCCCCGAGTCGATGAAGATCTCGGCGATCGGGCGTCGCTCGTGACCCTCGATCCGTTCGTCCGTATCGGCGTAGGCGACGCCCAATAGCTCCGCGAGCCGGGCTCCGACGGCTGACTTTCCCGACCCTGGCGGCCCGATCAGGACCACGACGGGCTTCACCATGTGCGCATCTCCTGCGGAATCGCCGCGAGATAGTTCTCGAAGTTGCGCCGGGTCTCCCCCACCGAGTCGCCGCCGAACTTCTCCAGGCAGGCCTCGGCGAGAACGAGCGCGACCATTGCTTCGGCCACCACGCCCGCCGCCGGGACCGCACACACGTCGGAGCGTTGATGGATGGCCTTGGCCTCGGCGAGGGGATCGGCGACATCGACGGTGTCCAGGGAGCGCGGCACCGTCGAGATCGGCTTCATTGCCGCGCGCACCCGAAGCACGCCCCCGGCGGACATGCCGCCCTCGGTTCCCCCGGCACGGCCGGTGCGGCGGCGAATCACCCCCGCCGCATCGCGCTCCATCTCGTCGTGCGCCTGCGAGCCGCGCCGCCGGGCGGTGGCGAACCCGTCACCGACCTCGACGCCCTTGATCGCCTGGATGCTCATCAGCGCCGCGGCGAGCCGCGCATCGAGTTTGCGGTCCCACTGGACGTGCGAGCCGAGGCCGGGCGGAACGGCATACGCGATCACCTCGACGACCCCGCCGAGCGTGTCGCCGTCCTTCTTGGCGGCTTCGACCTCGGCGACCATCGCCGCGGAGCCGGCGGCGTCGAGGGTCCGCACCGGGTCGGCGTCGAGCCGCTGCACATCGCCGGGTTCCGGCACGGAAGCGGAGTCAGCGACGCGTGCCATACCGATCGAAATGGTGTGGGAGACAATCTGGATTCCGTATGCCTGCGCCAGCAGCCGCGCGGCCACCTCGCCGAGGGCGACCCGGGCCGCCGTCTCGCGCGCCGAGGCCCGCTCGAGGATCGGGCGGGCGTCCGTGAACCCGTACTTCTGCATCCCGACGAGGTCGGCGTGGCCGGGCCGGGGCCGGGTCAGCGGGCGATTGCGAGCGATCTCCTGGGGGGCGTTGACGTCGTTGCTGGCCGCGAAGTCGGCCGAAGCCACCGGGTCGGCCGACATGACGGTCTGCCATTTTGGCCATTCGCTGTTGCCGATCATGATGGCGATCGGCGACCCCAGCGTGCGCCCGTGCCGCACGCCCCCGAGAAACGTCACCGCATCCTGCTCGAATGCCATCCGGGCGCCGCGGCCGACCCCGAGCCGCCGCCTGGCCAAGGCCCCCTGGACATCGGCGGTGGTCAGCGAGATCCCGGCCGGGAACCCGTCCAGGGTCGCCACCAACGCCTGCCCGTGGGACTCCCCCGCGGTCAGCCAACGCACCATGCCCAGATCCTCGCACGCTCGGCGTGCGCCGCTCGCTCCGCGTCCGGCCTCCAAGAGCGCCCATTGGCAACGGAGGCGGTGATGGCAGGATGCCGAGCATGCTGCGTTGGTTGCGCCGATGATCGTCGTCATCGGCTTTATGGGTGCGGGCAAGACCACCGTCGGGCGGTTCCTGGCCGAACGGCTCGGCGTGCCGTTCGTCGATTCGGACCTGGTCATCGAGCATGAGCAGCAGCGCTCGATCAGGGAGATCTTCGCCGAGCACGGCGAACCCGGGTTCCGTGACGTGGAGGAAGCGACGATCGCCGCACTCCTGGAGGGCCCTGCCTGCGTGCTCTCCCTAGGCGGGGGAGCGTGCGGGCGCGCCGCCACGCGGGAGCGACTCGCCACCCACACCGTGATCTACCTGCACGTCGAATACGACGAGGCGATCGTGCGCGTCGGCCGGGACGAGTACCGGCCGATGCTGCACAACCCGGGCCTTCCCGGCCTGTATGCCGGACGGCTGCAGCTCTACGCGGACACCGCGACGCTGACGTCATACACCACGGGCCGCAGGGTCGAGGACATCGCCCTGGAGATCATCGATCGGATCGTCGGCCGGCCAGAACTCGATGGCACCCGCGGCATTCTCGTGGCTCCCCCGGGCGGGTCCTACCGGGTGCACGTCGGGCTCGGTATCGCCGCCCAGGCCTCGCGGCTCGCCCCCGCTCTGGCGGACGCCGAGCGGGTCGTCGTCCTGGCTGGCGCCAACGATCCCACCGCGGCGATCGTCGCCGACTGCTTCGGTGAACGTGGCCTGCCGGTTCACCAGCTCTCCGTCCCGGCAGGTGCCGACGCCAAGACCTTCGCGACCGTGGGCGAGCTGGCGGGCGAACTCACCAAGCTGAACTGTCACCGGGGCGACCTGCTGGTGGGCGTCGGCGGGGAGGCCGTCTGCGATATCACCGGCTTCCTCGCCGCCACCTTCCATCGCGGTATGCCGCACGCCCTCGTGCCGACAACCCTGGAGGCGCAGGCGGATTCGTCGGTCGGCGGGAAGTGCGGGGTCGACCTGGGCGAGCAGCAGAACGCCCTCGGCGTCATCCACCAACCGGTCGTCGTCGTCTGCGATGTGGCAATCGCTGCGGCCAATGCGGCCGACTTCGACGCGGGCATGGCGGAAATCGTCAAGCACGGTCTGGTCGCCGACCCAGCGCTGCTTGAGACGCTCCGAACCGATCGGGCCGCGGTCCTCGGGCGCGACCCAGCGCGGCTCGTGGAGCTGGTGCGGCGCAGCGTGGAGATCAAGGCGGACATCGTCACCGCCGACGAGCGCGAGGAGGGAGGGCGCCGCAATCTCAACTACGGGCACACCTTCTCCCGCGCCTTCGACCACGTGCCGGCCGCCGCGGCGTCCGGGAACACCCTTGCCCTGGGGCTGATGGCGGCCGCACATCTCAGCCGCCGCCTCGGCCGCCTCGATGACGCCGGCGTTGCCGCGCACCGGGACACCCTGGCCGCCCTGGACTTGCCGACGAGTGTGCGTGTGCGCCTGGACGACCTGGACGCGGCCTTCGCCCGCGACAAGAAGTACCGGCGCGGGTGGCGCTTCGTGGTGCTCGACCGGCTCGGCCGTGCCGAGGCAGGCGTGTCCCCGACACCGGAGGACGTCGCTGCCGCCCTGGCCGACCTCGCGCTGGACGCCCCGGACTGACCCTGAACGAAGAGTTCTCTCCTCCCGCCTCCACGTGGCCGCCCCGCAGGGGCGGCCCGGGTCACTGAGTCGGAGGTGACCGGAAATACCCCGGAATTACTAACTATCTAGTGCGTTAGCGGCAGATGTACGGCACGATGGTGGGTATCGCGACGACGCCCACAGAAAGAGCCCAGCATGACCAGCCAGCTGCCCTTCGCGACACACGCTCTCTTCCTCATCGGCCAGGGCATCGGGGGGAGCCGCACCCCCGCCATGCACATGAAGGAGGGTCGCGAACTCGGGATGTCCACCACCTACCGGCTGCTCGACGCCAGCGTCCACGGCCTGACCGTCGATGACCTCGCCGACGTCTTGCAGTGGGCCCGGCGCCTGGGCTACACCGGGTTTAACGTCACCCACCCCTTCAAGGCGGCGATCATCCCGCACCTGGACGAGCTGTCCGAGCGTGCTCAGGCCCTGGAGGCGGTGAATACGGTCGTGATCCGTGACGGCGTGGCGGTCGGCCACAACACCGACTGGTGTGGCTTCACCCGCGGCATGGAGGGGCAGCTTCCCGGCGTGATGGCCGGTGCCACGGTCGTGCAGGTCGGCGCCGGCGGAGCCGGTTCTGCGGTCGCCTACGGCCTGCTGGACAGCGGAGCCGCCAAGGTCACCCTGATCGACCTCGACCACGAGCGGGCGGCTGCGGTCGCGGACCGGATGGCCCGCCTCTACTCGCCCGACCGGGTCGAGGTCGGGGCGGACCTCGCCGGGGCGTTGGCCGAGGCTGACGGCGTCGTCAACTGCACGCCGATGGGCATGGCGGCCCACCCGGGCTGCGCCATCCCCGACGAGCTGTTGCGGGCCGACCTGTGGGTCAGCGAGATCGTCTACTTCCCGTTGGAGACCGAGCTGGTGCGGCGGGCACGGGCCACGGGCTGCCGGGTCTCAGACGGCGGCGGAATGGCCTGCGAGCAGGCGGTCGAGGCCTTCTTCCAGTTCACCGGGGTCCAACCCGATCGCGGGCGCATGCTCGCTCACCTGCGCGAGATGGTCGGCCACGCATGAGCGTGGGCTCGGCGAGCACAGCGATGAGCAAACGAGCGGCGAGAGGGGATGCCGAGGGCGCGCCGGCCGCCCCCAAGCGCTCCCGCGACCCGGAGCGCACCCAGGCGGATCTGCTCGCCGTGGCCACCCAGGAGTTCGCCCGGCTCGGCTATTTCGGCGCCCGGGTCGATGAGATCGCCGACAAGTCGGCGACCACCAAGCGGATGATCTACTACTACTTCCGTGACAAGCGCGGGCTCTATACCGCGGTCCTGGAGCAGGCGTATGCCGGTATCCGGGCCGCCGAACAGGCCCTCCATCTCGCCGACCTCCCGCCGAGCGCGGCGATGGCGCTGCTCATCCGGCACACCTTCGACTACCACGCCGCGCACCCCGAACTCGGCCGCCTGGTGTCGGCAGAGAACGCGCTGGGCGCCGAGGCGCTGCGCTCCTCGACGCGCCGCGCCTCGGTGAACCTGCCGATTGTCGGGATCCTCGATGACATCCTGGCTCGCGGTCGGGCCAGCGGCGAGTTCCAGAGGCGGGCAGATGCCTTGGAGTTGCACCTGTTCATGTCCGCGCTTGCCCTCTATCCCGTCACGAACGTCGCCACCATCGAGGCGACCTTCGGCGTCGATATCGGGAGCGCAGCTCGCCGGGAGCAGTCGATCGAGACGGTGACCGACATGGTCCTCGCCTGGCTACGCACCCCTCGCAGCGATCGCTCCACTGAACCGCTCGTTGATCCGGCGCAGCGCCCAATCGAAGGAGAACGACGATCATGACCACCAGTGGCAGCCGGCTGCTCGACGGCGTCACCGTCATCGACAACTCCCACTATCTCGCCGGCCCCTACCTGTCGCGCTGCCTGGCCGCGATGGGGGCCGATGTGATCAAGGTCGAGCGCCCCACGATCGGTGATGCCGCGCGGCTGAGCCCGCTCGTCGTCGATCACGGCTACTCGGGCTACTTCATGCAGCAGAACATGGGCAAGCGCGGACTCTGCCTCAACGTCAAGGACCCCGACGGGCTCGACCTCTTCCACCGGCTGGTCAAGAAGGCCGACGTCCTCGTCGAAAACCTGCGGCCCGGTGCGATGAAGCGCATGGGTCTGGACTACGACAGCCTCGCAGGGCTCAACCCGGCGCTCGTCTACTGCTCGATCAGCGCCAACGGCCACACCGGACCCGACTGGGACAGAGCCGGATTCGGCCTCATCGCGGAGGCGAAGTGCGGGGGGATGTCCATGCTCGGCACCCCGGGCGAGGCGCCACCGGTCTATGGGATGTCGTTGGCCGACATGTACACCGGGGCCCATGGCGTCGCGGCCGTTTGCGCCGCCCTGCTCGGTCGCGTCAAGACCGGCAAGGGACAGTTCATCGACCTCTCGCTCTATGACTGCATGGTCTCGATGCACGAGTATGCCGTGCAGGAATACCTGCTCAGCGATGGCGCGATCACGCCCCCGCAGATGGGCAAGGAACTCGCCTCCTCGATCGTCTACGGGGTGTATGCCGCCCGCGACGGCGCCTTCGTCGTGGCCGCCCAGATGGAAGACAGCTGGAAGCGTCTGGCCCGGGTGATCGGCGGCGAGGACCTCGCCGCGGACCAGACCTATTGGAGTGTCACCGGCCGCAACGATAATGCCGACCGCATCCGAGAACTCATCGAGGCCTGGTCGATGAGCCAGGAGTCCGTCGCCGACGTCGTCGCCGAACTCGGTGCCGCCGGGCTGGTCTGCTCCAAGATCCAGACCATCAAGGACGTCGTCGAGGATCCCCAGATCGCCGCGCGCGGCATGATCCTCGACATCGACCATCCCGTCCTCGGCCCGATCCGGCTGCCGAACCATCCGCTCCGGTTCTCCGACGCGGACACCTCCCCGACGCGGGTGGCGCCGACACTGGGCCAGCACAACGCCGAGATCGCCGCCGAACTCGGCTTCTCCACCGAGGAGATCGAGTCCTTGGAGTCTCGCGGGATCCTCTACGCGCCGGCCCCGGCCCGTTGACCCAAACCTGCAGAACGCCGACATCGAAGGAGCAGAGATGCCAGCAACCCGGATCGCCGTCGCGGGAGCCGGCTATATCGGCCGTGACCATATCGCCGCCGCTCGAGCCAGCGACACCGTCGAGCTGTCGGCCATCGTCGATCCCGCCCCGAACGCGGCCAGCGTCGCTGCCGACGCCGGCGTGCCGCTCTATCCGGATCTCGCGGCCCTGTTCGAGCGGGACCGGCCCGACGGAATCGTCCTCGCGACCCCGAACCAGCTCCACCTGGCCCACGCCAGCACGTGCATGGACGCCGGCGTGCCGGTCCTGATCGAGAAGCCGCTGGCGGACTCGGTGGCCGCGAGTGCGGCAATCCACCAGGCAGCGCTGGAGCGGCGGGCGACCGTCCTCGTCGGCCACCACCGGACCCACTCGCCGATCATGCGCCTGGCCCGCGAGATCATCGACTCCGGCCGCCTCGGCCAGCTCGTCGCGGTCAACGGCACGACATTGCTGTGCAAGCCGGACGAGTACTTCGAGCAAGCGCCGTGGCGCAAGGAGCCCGGGGCCGGCCCGATCCTGCTCAACCTCATCCACGAAGTCCACAACCTGCGCATCCTGTGCGGGGAGATCGTGCAGGTGCAGGCGTTCACGTCCAACGCCACCCGCGGCTTTGCCGTCGAGGAGACGGCCGCGGTGGCCCTCCGCTTCGCGAACGGTGTTCTCGGGACTTTCCTCCTCTCGGACGCCGTCGGTTCGGCCCGCAGCTGGGAGCAGACGGCTGCGGAGAACCCCGCCTACCCGACGTACGCCGACGAGGATTGCTACCACGTGGCCGGCACCCTCGGTTCGGTGTCGATCCCGACGTTCCGGCTCAAGACGTATGCCACCGCGGCCGACCGCTCGTGGTGGAAGCCCTTCGAGATCGCGGTGGCCGAATTGCACCGGGCCGACCCGATCCGCCTCCAAATGGAGCACTTCGGGGCGGTCGTCCGCGGCGAGGCAGCGCCGCTGTGCACCGTCGCGGACGGGCTGACCAATGTCCGCGTCGTCGAGGCCGTCCGCGAATCGGCGGCCACCGGGGCGCCGGTCGACATCCCGACACCGTGACTCGCGGCAGCCGAGCCCAACCCGTCCACCCAACTTGCCCGTCCACCCAACTTGCGCGAAAGGCACTCACCAATGGACGTCCTGCTCATCAACGGCCCCAACCTCAACCTGCTCGGCACCCGGAAGCCGGAGTTCTACGGCAGCACCACGCTGGCCGACGTCGAGGCGAGCTTCCGCCGCCAGGGCGCCGAGCGCGGCCTGCAGGTGGACTGTTTCCAGAGCAACCACGAGGGGGCGATCATCGACCGGATCCACCAGTGCCGCACCGACGGAACCCGCTTCATCGTCATCAACCCGGGGGCATTCACCCACACCAGCGTCGCGATCCGTGATGCCTTCGAGGGGGCCGAGGTGCCTTTCGTCGAGGTGCACATCTCGAATGTCCATGCCCGCGACAGCTTCCGGCACCACTCCTTCCTCTCCCCGATCGCCGCCGGGATCGTCGTCGGCTGCGGCGTCTACGGCTACTCGATGGCGCTCGACCTCTGCGCGCACCGGCTGGCGTCCGCGTAGCCGGAGCGGCCGGTGGGACGCTAACGTGAGCTAGATCACATTTACGGTCAATATACTGACCACTATGGTCATTATTAAGTAACAAGTTCGTACATAACTTCCCAGGACCCGGGGAAGCCGCCGCCGAACTGAACGAGCACACCCGATCCGACCTCTCGTGCACCGACGCAGAATGAAGGGATCAGCCACATGGCCGATGTCAAGCGCAGCGAACTCTCCCCCGAGCAGGAGCAGGAGCTCCAGGAAGCCTTCGAGCGGGCGCGTGCGGCGCTGAAGGTCATCGAGACCTACGACCAGGCACGGGTCGATCGGCTGTGCCAGGCGGTGGCGTGGGCGGTCGCCAACACCACGACGTTCCACCGTCTCGTCGAGATGGGCATCGCGGAATCGGGGCTGGGCGACTACGGCAGCCGGATGAACAAGCGGATGAAGATCCGCGGCGTCCTGCGCGATGCCCTGCGCCAGCCCAGCGTCGGCATCATCGAGGAGATCCCCGAGAAGGGTCTGGTCAAGTACGGCAAGCCGGCCGGAATCATCGGCTGCATCGTACCGACGACAAACCCCGACCTCACCCCCGCCGGCAACGCGATCTATGCGATCAAGGCCCGGGATGTCGTCATCTTCTCGCCCCACCCGCGCAGCAAGGACACGACCTTCGAGACCGTGCGGTTGATGCGCGAGGCCCTCGAGGCCGAGGGCGCCCCCGCCGACATCCTGCAGTGCCTGACCAAGCCGAGCCTGCTGGTCAGCCAGGAGCTGATGAAGCGCGCCGACCTGATCATCGCCACCGGCGGCCAGGCGCTGGTGCGCCAGGCCTACAGCTCGGGCAAGCCGGCCTACGGTGTCGGCGCCGGCAATGCCACCGAGTTCCTCGACGAAACGGCCGATGTCAAGGCCACGGCAATGAACTGCATGCTGTCGAAGACCTCGGACTTCGGCTCGGGATGTTCCGCCGACGGCAACGTCCTGGTCCCGCGCTCGCTCTATGGCGAGATGCTCGACGCCCTCGAAGAGGTCGGCGGCTACCGCGCCGACGAAAAGGAGCGGGCCGCGCTCGGCGCGGTCATGTGGGACGCCGAGGGGCACCGCCTGCCCGACACCGTGGCCATCTCGCCCCAGCAGCTCGCCGCCGCCGCCGGCCTGAGCATCCCCGAGGACAAGAAGTTCATCTTCGTCGAGGGCACCGGCATCGGCGAGGAGCACAACTTCTGCAAGGAGAAGCTGACCACGCTGATGGCGGTCCACCCCTACGACGGCTCGTTCGAGGACGGCGTCGACCTGGCCCTTGAGCTCTACGAGGTCGGCGGCAAGGGCCACAGCTGCGGGATAGCCTCCACCGACGACGCCCACATCGACTACTTCGGCAAGACCATGCCGGTCTCGCGCATCATGGTCAACCAGCCGAACTCGCGCGCCAACGCGGGGGCCTTCAACAACGGTATGCCGATGACTTCCTCAATGGGCTGCGGCACCTGGGGCGGCAACATCCTCAGCGAGAACGTCTGCCTCAAGCACTACCTGAACACGACCTGGGTGGCGCGCAAGATCGAGGCCGACCGGCCCTCGGATGCCGATCTCTTCGGCGACTTCTACGACCCGGCGCTCGAGCCCGAGGGCGAGGCCAAGCCCACCGACGCCGCAGTCACGATGTCCTGACCATCGCCCCCCTAGCCGAAGTGACGAGGACGTCATGACCGACAAGAGCGCACAGGAGATCGTCGACGAGGCCCACGCCTGGTGGACCACCGAGATCATCGACATTCACCCCGGCAAGATCGCGATGCGGGGCTACCCCATCGAACAGCTCATCGGGACTGTCACCTTCCCCGAGATGATCTGGCTGATGCTCAAGGGCGAGCTGCTGGCGCCGGGCCGCTCCCGGCTGCTCGAGGCCGCGCTCGTCGCCGCCGTCGACCACGGACCGCACGCCCCCTCGATCTCGATCTCGCGAATGTCCGTCACCTGTGGACTTCCGGTCAACGGCGCCATGGCGAGCGCGATTAACGTCCTCGACGACGTCCACGGCGGAGCCGGCCAGCAGTGCATGACGATGCTCTACGAGATCGCCGAGGAGCTGGCGAGCCCCGGTGAGGCCGGTCAGATCAGCGACGCCGAGATCGCCGCCGCCACCGCAACCGTCACCACCCGCTGGCGCGAGCGCGGGACGAAATACTTCCCCGGCTTCGGGCACCGCTTCCACCCCCTCGACCCCCGGGCCCCGCGCCTGCTCGCACTCGTGGACGAGGCCGCCGCCGCCGGTGCGGTCGACGGGCGCTTCGCCCGGATCGGCCGTGCCGTCGAGGCCGAGATCAGCGCGGGGCGCTCGCGGATCATCCCGATGAACATCGACGCGGCGACCGCCGTCATCTACTGCGAACTCGGCCTCGAACCCGAGCTGGGCCGGGGCGTGTTCATCCTCTCCCGCTCCGTCGGGATCCTCTCCCACGCCTGGGAGCAGAAGCAGCAAGGTGGGCGCATCAAGGGCCCGATGCCGAAGTCCATCGACTACACGTATGCCGGGCCGGCTCGCCGCGACGTGCCGGCCCGTCCCGATCGTTCCCTCGAGCCGGCTGCCGGCCGCTGATCACAAGGAGATATAGACATGGCCCAGGACCTCATCAGCAACCAGCTTGTCAGCTACCTCGAACACCGTGGCGTGCGGCACATCTTCGGCCTGTGCGGGCACACCAATATTGCCGTCCTCGCGGCGCTGTCCACGAGCGAGCAGATCGAGTTCGTCAACACCCGCCACGAGCAACTCGCCTCGCACATGGCCGACGGCTACGCTCGCGCGACCGGCAAGGCGGCGGTGGTCCTCTCGCACCTGTCCCCCGGGCTGACCAACGCGGCCACCGGGGTGGCCAACGCGGCCTTGGATTCGATCCCCATGGTCGTCATCGCCGGCGATGTCCCGTCGCACTACTTCGGCAAGGGACCCCACCAAGAGGTCAACCTGCACGCCGACGCCGACCAGTGGGAGATCTACCGCCCGTTCTGCAAGCGGGTCTGGCGGGTGGACAGCGCCCACCTCTTCCCCGAGATCATCGAGAAGGCGTTCGTTCTCGCCGAGTCCGGGCGTCCGGGCCCGGTCCTGATCGATGTCCCGATGGACATCTTCTCCAAGGAGATCGACGTCGCCCTCTGGGACCGGGTCAAGCTCAACAACCCAACCCTGGCCAAGCCGAGCCTGGACGAGGCCACCGCGGAGACGATCGTGCGCAATCTGCTCGACGCGACCGACCCGCTGCTCTATGTGGGCGGCGGCGTCGTCCTCGCCAACGCGACCAGCGAACTTGCCGAGTTCGTCGACCACCTCCAGCTCCCGGTGGCCCACACCCTGATGGGCAAGGGCGTCGTCGCCGACGACAACCCGATGGTGCTCGGCATGACCGGCTTTTGGGGAACGAAGTTCATCAACGACATGACTCTCGGTGCCGACTGGATCCTCGGCCTGGGGACCCGCTTCTCCGAAGCCGACTGCTCCTCCTGGGAGGAGGAATACACCTTCAAGATCGGCGACGGCGGCTCGAAGCTGATGCAGATCGACATCGACCCGCAGGAGATCGGCCGCAACTACCCCGTGCAGGTCGGCGCCGTCGCTGACCTGAAGCCGGCCCTTCGGCTTCTCGTCCAAGTGGCCAAGCGGCTTGCCCCGCAAGGCGTTCAGCGGCCCGAGCTGGTCGAGCGGATTCGCTCGGAGCGCGAGGCGTTCAAACAGAGCAATGCCGCCGCCGTCGCCTCGGACGACTTCCCCATGCGGCCCGAGCGGATCCTCGCCGAGGTCCGCGAGGTGCTGCCCCGCGACGGCTACATCACGACCGACGTCGGCTGGAACAAGAACGGCATGGCCCAGCAGTTCGACATCTACACCCCGGGCCACGTCTTCACGCCGGGCGGCTTCGCCACCATGGGCTTCGGCTCACCGGCAGCCGTCGGGGTCAAGATCGCCCACCCCGACAAGCTGGTCATCTCCCTGGTCGGGGACGGCGGCTTCGGGCAGAACCCCGCGGTTCTCTACACCGCGCGCGAGAAGAACGTCGCGGCCATCTGGGTGGTGATGAACAACAACGCGTTCGGCACGATCGCCGGGCTGGAGTTGGCACACTACGACACCACCTACGGCACCGTCTTCGAGAACGCCGACGGGCCGGTGGTGACTGACTTCGCCGCGATCGCCACGGCATACGGCGTCAAGGGAATCCGTGTCGATCACGCCGCGGACTTCAAGCCCGCGCTTCAGGAGGCCATTGCCGCCGGCGTGCCCACCGTCATCGACGTGCGCATGGTCAATGTCCCGACCCCGACCGCGGGGCACTGGAACATCATGGACATCTACTCGCCCGGTAAGAAGGTCCATCACGTCAGCACCGACCAGGCCGCGGCCGCCACGCCGGCGGACCCAGCCACGGGGGACGAGAGTGGTGCCCCCTGATGCCCGACGAGGCCGCCTCGGGGGCCACGGCCCTCGGCTACTCGCTGGGCCATCTGACCCTGCTCGACGAGCCACCCCCCGAACTCGTCCGGATCGCCGCGGAGGCTGGCTATGACTACGTCAGCATCCGCTCGATCTATATGGGGCTGCCCGGGGAGCACAAATACGACCTCGCCGGCTATCGCTCGATGCGCGAGGACACTCGCCAGGCGTTGGCGGACAACGGGATCCGGTTGCACGACATCGAGCTCGCGCGCGTGTGCCTGGAGCGGGAGCCGAGCACGTATGCCGAGTCCTTCGAGGTGGCCGCCGAGCTCGGCGCACGAGCAGTGCTGTCCAGCATCTGGATGCCCGACCGTGACCTCTACCTGCGCCGGTTTGAGGAGGTCTGCCGTCTGGCGGACCGGGCCGGGTTGTTTGTCGGCCTGGAGTATGTCCCGATCGCCGCGGTCAACACCCTCCCCCTCGCCGTGGATGTCTTGCGCACCGTGGCCGCGCCTAATGCCGGGCTGATGCTCGACATGTACCACGCGAACTGGGCGCACACCGACCCGTTGGCGCTGGATGAGCTGCCGCGCGAGTGGTTCCGCTTCACCCAGATCTGCGGGGCCACGACGGTGATCCCGGACGATATCGAAGAGGTGCGCCACGAACTGCGCGAGGACCGGCTGCTGGTCAGCGAGGGCGATGTCGACATCCGCACCCTGCTCGACCGGCTGCCGCCCATGGTCTACAGCATCGAGCTTCCCAATCTGGACCGGACCCGCGCCATGGGACCGATCGCCTACGCACGCCGTTGCCTCGAAGACGCCAAGTCCTTCCTGGCCGCTCCAAAGGTCCCGTCCTAACCGGCAACCCCGGACCCGGACCGATCTGCGCTCCCTGGTCGCCACCACCTGACGACCAGCCGACACGGGGCCGCAGCGGAGACCCCGCTGGGCGCTGAACGACCCATGTGACGGCCACAGTGGCCGAACAGCGAAAGGACGATGATGTCCGACACCGAAACCCATTCGGGGCAGTCGACCAAGGCCGCGGCAAGCGGTTGGATCGGCAGTGCCCTGGAGTACTACGACTTCTTCATCTATGCCCAAGCGGCGGCCCTGATCTTCCCGACGATCATGTTCGACAAGAACGATCCCAAGATGGGCATCATCGGGGCCCTCGGCACCTACGTCGTGGGCTATGTCGCCCGCCCCATCGGGGCGTTCTATCTCGGTCAGTGGGGTGACAAGCACGGCCGCAAGAACGTCCTGGTCTTGTGCATGCTCCTCATGGGGTCCGCCACGATGCTCGTGGCCATCCTCCCCACCTACCAGCAGGTGGGCATCTGGGCGCCGGCTGCGCTCATGGCCCTGCGGCTCGTCCAGGGCTTCGCCGTCGCCGGTGAGATCTCGGGCGCCAGTTCGATGATCCTCGAGCACGCACCATACGGTCGTCGAGGATTCTTGGGCAGCTTCACCCTCCAAGGCACCCAATTCGGCCAGATCCTCGCCGCCGCCGTCTTCTTGCCGCTCGCCCACTTCCTCTCCGACGACGCCTTCCACAGCTGGGGCTGGCGCGTGCCCTTCGCGCTGAGCTCTCTGGTCGTGGTGGCCGGTTATCTGATCCGCCGCCGGGTGGACGAGACCCCCGCCTTCGAGGAAGAGGCCGAAGAGGGAGCGATTGTCGAGTCACCCATCGCCGTCGCCTTCCGCGAGAACGGGCGCACGATCTTGCTCGTGTTCTGCATGGCGCTGACCAATATCGTCGCGGTCACCACGGCGATCTTCGGTGCCACGTATGCGACGAACAAGGACTATGGAGTGGGCTTCCATGCCGACGTCTACCTGTGGATCCCGCTGGCCGGCAACCTCATCGCCGTTCTCGTGATCCCCTACGTCGGCAACTTGTCGGACCGGATCGGGCGGCGACCGTGCATCATGGTCGGCGCGCTGGCGTCCGGCGCGATGTCCTTCGCCTACCTGTGGGCGGTAAGCAACCGCAACCTCGTCCTCGCGGTGGTGTTCTCGCTGATCATGTGGGGCGCCGTCTACCAGGGCTACAACGCGGTCTTCCCGGCGTTCTACCCCGAGCAGTTCCCGACCAAGACCCGGGTCACCGGCATGGCCGTTGCCCAAAACCTCGGCACGGTCGCCTCCTCGGCCATGAGCATCGTCTTTGCCGCGATCGTTCCCCCCGGCACCTCGCACCGGACGATCATTCTCGTGGTCGGTGGCCTGACGTTCCTCCTGACGGTCATCGCGGCAATCGGGGCCTATCTCTCCCCCGAAACCTACCGGATGAGCCGCGACGACCTCGGTGACCCCAACGCCCAGCCCATCCCCAAGGACGAATACGACCGGCTTCGAGCAGAGTCGCTCGCTGCGGCCAAAGCGGCCGGGTCACGGCTATAGGTCACCAGCTGGGTCGGCACCCCGGCTCGACGAACTCGACAAAGAAGGAGGCGCTCGTGCGCACCACGGGCAACCCGATCATCGGCGTCGCCGTCTCGGCGGTGCTCCTGCTCACCGGCCTTTACGTGCGGACCCAGCCGGGTGGCACGGCAGCCTTCATGGGGACGGCGTTCATCGTCGTCGGGGTGCTGGGCATCATCGGGAACCTCCTGGTGTGGCGCGCGAGCCGTCGTTGACTCGAGAGCACGGCCGTCCGCACGCAGCACGGCATACGCCCGCACCGTCGAAGTGAAAGGAATGAGGTCAATGGTTGACTTTCGGCTGAGCAGTGAACAGAAGATGCTCGTCGAAACAGTCCGCAAGTTCGTCTACCAGGAGCTGTTGCCGCTTGAGGACGGCATCGAGGAGACCGGTGGGCTCGCACCCGAGCTGGCCCGGCAGATCTTCGAGAAGTCACGCGACCTCGGCTTCTACGCCACCAATATCCCCGAGGAGTATGGCGGCGGCGGTCTGAGCGCCGTCGAGACCATGCTGGTGGAGGAGCAGTTCGGACACGCCAAGGACATCCTGATCCGGCGGGCGTTCGGCAATGTCTACGAGTCGCTGCTCGCCGGCACGCAGGAGCAGAAGCAGCGCTGGCTCGTGCCGGCGACCGCCGGTGAACGGACCTGCTCGATCGCCATCACCGAGCCGGGCGCGGGATCCGATGCCGCCGGCATCTCCACCCACGCCGAACGCGACGGAGACGACTGGATCCTCAACGGCTACAAGTATTTCGTCAGCGATGGCGTGTACTCCGACTTCTTCCTCGTCTCGGCCGTGACCAGCCCGCAGAACCGCCCGCGGCACATCTCGATGTTCATCGTCGACAAGGACCAACCGGGGGTCACGGTCGGCGCCGACACCACGATGATGGGACTGACCGGGTCGACGCACGTCGAGTTGTTCTTCGACAACGTCCGTCTCGCGCCGGACACCCTTCTCGGCGGCGAGGGCCAAGGCCTACGGCTCGCCCTGACGACGCTCGGGCGGGTCCGCCTGGCCCAGGTCGGTGCCCGCGCGATCGGCAAGGCCTGCCGGTTGTTGACCCTGGCCAACGACTACGCCCAGCAGCGCGAGCAGTTCGGCCAGCCGATCGGCAACTTCCAGATGATCCAGGCGATGCTGGCCGACAGCGCCATCGAGATCAACCGCTCCCGGCTGCTCCTGTGGCGGGCCGCCGCGGCGATCGATGACGGCGACGAGACCGGCTGGCGCAACCTCATCTCGATGGTCAAGGTCGATGCCGCCGAGACGCTGGGGCGGGTCGCCGATCGAACCGTGCAAGTCTTCGGTGGGATCGGCTACACCCACGGCTTTGTCGTTGAGCGGCTCTATCGCGACGCCCGCATCTACCGGATCTTCGACGGCACCTCCGAGATCCACCGCACCGTCGTCGCCGGCGGGCTGCGCCGCACCGGAGCCCCCGTCTACGACATCGGCGCCTAGCGCAGCCGACCCGGTCACTCCCCACGGACTCAACGAACCGGCTCGACGAACCTCTGCTAGCAGCAGTTAGTCAACCTCCCACCACGTTGCAACCTAGTGGGAGGTCGACTAAGCCCTGCTGATATGTAGGGCCCGTTTGTCAAGTGGCAGGGTGAAGCGGGGTCCTCTCTGGCCGGAGGGGACCCCGCTTCGTCGTTCATCGGAAAGTGGTGGCCGGGAGACAGCGTGTCAATCGACGCGCGGTCAGTCTGATATACGCGGGTTGGTTACCGCAGGGCCCTGGTTTCGGCTGGAGAGTCTCGGCTGGTCTAGGGTCGAGCGTCGCCCCGGCAAGGCTCGGGGTTACTCATAGCAGGTTCGCTGGTTCTCTCCTCGCGCTGCTGCCCGGACACCAGGGGTGTTCCGTGAACGAGGCGTGGTGTGCGGTTAGGTGTCCATGGTGGCCAAAGACCAGCACCAGCCGGCCAGTTCGCGGGCGATGGCGGTGTTGGCGACGGTGTGCCGTTTCTTGTGTGCGGTCATCCGCTGCCAGGACCGGTGCAGCCGCCGGTTGCCGGCGTCACCGCGTTCAGCGGCCACGGCCGGTGCCAGCGCCCACCGTTGCTGCATGGTTTTCCCGGGGGTGTAGGCCTTCTTGTGGTGCCAGGCGGCCTCGATCAGCAGCCGCCGGGCGTGGCTGTTGCCGGTCTTGGTGATCCCTCCTTGGACCCGGCTGGCGCCGGAGGACGACTCGGACGGCACCAGCCCGAGGTAGGAGCCGATCGAGGACCCGGTCAACTGGTGCCAGTCCCCGATCTCCACCGCTAACGCGAACCCCGTCAGTGTCGAGATCCCCCGCAGGCACCCCAACCGTCGGGTGATCGCGGTGTACTCGCTGTCCGCGGCCAACGCCAGGATCTGCTCATCGAGCCGGTCGCGGCGGGCCAGGAGCTGGGTGACCGCGGTGTAGCCATCATCGAACGCGGCCCGTGTCCCCACGCCGTCAGCCCCCAGCTCGTGCGTGCCGATCCGGCGCAGCCACCGGTCATGGCCACCGGTCCAGGCCTTGCCCTGCAGGTAGACATAGCCGTGCCGCAGCAACAACTTCGACAGCTGGTGGCGGGCGCTCATCAACGCCGCCCGGACATCCTCGCGGGCCCGGACCAGATCCCGGGCCGATTCCTGCGCCGGCGTCGGGATGGTCACCGCGACGATGTCGTCATTGCGGGCCAACCGCGCCAACAACATCGCATCCCGCCGGTCGGTCTTAACCCGCTCCCCGCTCGGACGCAACAACTTCGACGGAGCCGCCACCTGCGTGCGGTGACCAGCGGCTAGCAACCCCCGCGCCAGGCCATACCCGGTCGGGCCCGCCTCATAGGTCACCAGCACCGGACCATGCTGCCGCGTCAGATCCGTGACGAACCCGACCACATCCACGGTCCGCGGCCAGACCACCCGCTCGATCACCTCACCGGTCCTCGTGTCGATCGCGGCCGCCCGCACCGACCGGGCGTGGACATCCAACCCAAGACTTGTACGCTCGGTAAACACCGGAGCCTCCTATCCATCGGCCACCAGCCAGCCCTTCTGGCCAGGTGATCCCCGAGTTGTGGCATACGCGAGGCTCCGGCCACAACCCCCACAAGATCATCCACTCACCGGACCCGGGCCAAACCTGCCAACGCGCCAGAGGAGTCAACGTGGAACACGCGCAGCGCAGCGAGCATGAACGACGTTGACACCGACAAGCGATGGCAGACAATCACCCGCGCCGGCGAATGGAACCTTGCCGAGACCGAACACCCGGAACACTCGCCAACCCCCATAGGGGTCTAGCAGAAGTTCCTCGACCGAGCGACGGGGACCCCGTCCCGTGCTTGCCGGACGTCTAGCTAGGACGCCGCGGCCAACATCACGCGCCAGTTCGGCCGCAGGCCGGTCATCAGCTCCACCTGCTCAACGGCCTGGAACACGAGCATGTCCAGGCCGTTGACGACGTCGGCGCCGCGCTCGGCGGCGGCGCGCGCCAGCGGGGTCGGCCAGTCGGCATAGACCACGTCGAGCAGGCGCAACCCACTCAGGTCCGCCTCGTCGTATGCGGCGAGCGCCGCCACCGCGGCGAGTGCGCCGTCCTCGGGCAACGTGGAGACGGCGAGCGTGGCGGGCACGGCCGTCCAGTCTCCCAAATCGCTCACCGTCAACTCCACATCGAGCTTGTCGGCGAGTTCACCGACGGACTCGCGTGCCTTGTCCCGGTTGCGCGCACAGACGGTCACGGCATGGCAGCCGAGTTCGCGCAGGGCGATCACGGCGGAGCGCGCGGTCGCGCCGGCACCGATGACCAGGCCGGGTAGGTCCGCGCGGCCCAGGCTCACCCCCGTTCGGTGGCCGTCGGGTGAGAGGGCGCGGATGACCCCGAGGATGTCGGTGTTGTCCGCCGACCATCCGGTCTTGGTTCGCACCAGGGTGTTGATCGCGCCCGCGAGTTCGGCGCGGTGGGAGACCTGCTCGGCGACGGTGAAGCCCATCTCCTTCAGCGGCATCGTCAGCGAAAACCCCGCCACATCCGGACCGCAGTCAGCCATGAACTTCGCGAAGCCCGCTTCGTCGACCTCGGCGGCGGCATACGACCAATCCCGCAGCCCGAGCGAGCGATAAGCCGCGGTGTGGAGCACGGGCGAGAGCGAGTGCGAGATCGGCGATCCGAGGACAAAGGCGCGTGGCATGGCGGAGCAGTCCTTTTGGTCAGCACTTCGCCTTTGGGTTGTCCTTGCACCATTGCTGGAACTGCAGCGAGTTCCGCTCGTGCTCGGCATAGGTGACGGCGAACTTCGTCTCGCCGGTGTCGGGGTTGACCGTCACGAAATAGAACCAGGGACCGTCGGCGGGATGGACGACGGCGTCGATGGAATCCTGGCCGGGATTGGAGATCGGTCCGGGAGGCAGTCCCTTGTGCAGTTTGGTGTTGTAGGGGTTGGACTCGTCGTTTCGCTCCTCCTCGGTCGGGGCGACCGCGCGACGCTTGGCGCCATAGGAGACCGTCGCATCGGAATCCAGCTTGCCGACCGTCCCGGCGCTCGGTTGCTCAAGCCGGTTGATGAACACGCGGGCGACCTTGCGGCGGTCGTTGCTCGAGCCGGCCTCGGACTCGACGATCGAGGCGAGAATCATCGTCCGCTCCCACTCCGACTGCGGGATCTTCTCCGCCGACATGACCTCGACCGCTTTGGTGACCATCACCTTGAGCTGGTCGGCGGCGGTGGACTTCTTGGGGAACTCATAGGTCGACGGGAACAGCCAACCCTCGACATTGCCCTTGGCGGCGGCGGGCAGCCCGAGGGCCTTGGTGTTCTTGGCGGCCCGCTCGTAGTCCTTGACCGGGACGCCGGTCGCCTTGGACAGGCGTGCGTAGATGTCGCTGGCCCACAATCCCTCCGGGATCGTCACCCGCGGGGCGGTGCGGTGGGCCGGGTTGGCCAGCCACTCCAGGGCGTCCTTGGCGGCCATCTCCTTCTTGAGGGTGTAGGTGCCGGGTTGGATCGCCTTGGCCAGGTCGGGCGCTCGGCCGGCCGCGTCGACGAAGGCCTGACTGGTCTTGATCACCCCGGCATTGGCCAGCGTCGCTGCGATTTCCGCCCCCGACTGGCCCTCAGCCACTTCCACATCGGTTGTGCTGCTCCCGGGGCCCGGATAGTCACTGGTCGCGACGAACTTGTCGATCGCCGGTCCGATGAAGTGATAGGCCGCGAACCCGCCGCCGACGAGCACCGTAAGAGCGACGACGAGAGCGGCGAAGGACTGCATCGTCCGCTTCGGTTGAGGTGGGGAGGCACCATCACCCGCGGGTCGCTGGTCGGAGCCGAAGATCTCCTCCTCCAGGTGCTGCGTCATTGCTTCGTGCCCTTCCGTCGTCGTGCCTTGCGCCGCACGGTCAACGCCGGCTGGCCGGGTGCGGTTCCGGTTAAGCGTTCGGCCTCTAGGGCATTCTGCAGGATGATTACTGCCGCGGCCTGATCAACGACACGCCGATGGCGGCGACCCGCCACGCCGCTCTCGTGCAGTGCCCGGTGCGCATCGACCGTCGTTAGCCG
Source organism: Nostocoides sp. (assembly GCF_037045025.1). GTDB lineage: Bacteria > Actinomycetota > Actinomycetes > Actinomycetales > Dermatophilaceae > Nostocoides_A. The sequence goes on from NZ_JBAOHM010000007.1 coordinate 807,819, forward strand.
CTCATCGACTAGGCGGACGGGCACCGGCGAGCACGCTCGGGCCAGCGTCAGCGCGTAATCGCGGGCGCCGGCGGCGGCGGCTCCTTCGCTCCCGTCGAGCGAACGCGGCAGGCCCACAATGATCTCGATCACGTCCCGCTCCGACGCTACGCGGGCAATCTCGGCGATGTCGGCAGGCGGACCATCCGTGATCCCCGACCGCCCGGGCTCGCCGGCGTCGGTTGCGACCGGCTGACGAGACAACGTGGCGACCGGATAGGCGAGCACGCTGTCCGCGTCACACGCGGCCAGCCCGACTCGCGCCGTCCCGACGTCGACACCGAGGCGCACGCCCGGCCGGAACGAGCTCAGCTGCCCACCCCCGCGACCGCCGCCTCGACCGCCGCCAGCGCATCGGGGATCTTGGTCGCGTCCTGGCCGCCGCCCTGGGCGATGTCGTCCTTGCCGCCGCCCCCGCCACCGAGCGCCTGCGCGCCGGCGCGCACCAGAGCGCCCGCCTTGATGCCCCGGCTGCGGGCCGCCTCGTTGGTCGCGACGACGATCGCCGGCTTGCCGCCGCCGTCGGCCGCGATCGCGACGACGACCGGCCGGTCGGTGCCGAGCTTGCCGCGTGTATCGAGCACCATCGTCCGGGCATCGTCGCCGCTGGCGCCGGCGGCGTGATGGCCGACGAAGGTGACCCCGCCGAGGTCGCGGGCCAGGTCGGTCAGCGACCCCGCCGCCGCGCGCAGCGCCTCGCCGCGCATCCGCTCGATCTCGCGCTCGGAGTCCTTGATCTTGGTCAGCATCGCGGCGATCCGCTCGGGCAGCTCGTCGGGGCGTGCCTTGATCATCTCGGTCAGCTGCCCGACGATCGCGTGCTCGCGGGCGAGGAAGGCATGCGCGTCGGTGCCGACGAGCGCCTCGACACGGCGCACCCCCGAGCCGATCGAGGACTCCCCGAGCAGGGTGACCGTGCCAAGCTGGGTGGTGCGCTCTGCGTGCGTGCCGCCGCACAGCTCGCGCGCCCAATCCCCAACGGAGACAACGCGAACCGCGTCGCCATACTTCTCACCGAAGAGCGCCATCGCGCCCGCGTCGCGCGCCTGCGCCTGGGTCATCACCTCGGCGTGGACGGCGAGATCGTCCAAGAGCACCGCGTTGACCCGCGCCTCGACGTCGCGCAGCACCGAGACCGGGACCGCCTGGCTGGCGTTGAAGTCGAACCGGAACCGCCCGGGCGCATTCTCCGAGCCGGCCTGGGTCGCCGTCTCGCCGAGGGCCTCGCGAATCGCCTTGTGCACCATGTGGGTCGCCGTGTGTGCGCGCGAGATCGCCTTCCGGCGGCCGATGTCGACAAAGGCCTCGGCGAGCTCGCCGGTGATCACCTCGCCCTCGAGGACGGTGCCCTTGTGGACGACCAGGCCGCCGATCGGCTTCTGGACGTCGCGGACCTCGACGACCGCCCCGTTCTGCAGCACGATCCGCCCGCCGTCGGCGAGTTGCCCGCCCCCCTCGGCATAGAACGGGGTCCGGTCCAAGACCAGCTCGACGTCCTGGCCGGCGCTCGCCGAGCCGACCACCTTGCCGTCGCGCAGCAGCCCGCTCACCCGGCCCTCGCTGGTCACCTCCGCATAGCCGGTGAACTCCACCTCGTGCCCGAGCTCGTCCGCCACGGTTCGGTATGCCGTCGCGTCGCCGTGCCCGTGGCGCTTGGCCAACGCGTCGGCCTTGGCCCGCTGGCGCTGCTCGGTCATCAGCCGGGTGAACCCGTCGCGGTCGACGTCGAGCCCCTGCTCGGCCGCCATCTCCAGGGTCAGGTCGATCGGGAAGCCGTAGGTGTCGTGGAGCGCGAACGCGTCGGCGCCGGACAGGGTCGCCGCGCCCGCGTTCTTGGTTCGCGCGACCGCGGTGTCGAGGATCGTCGTGCCGGCGGTGAGGGTGCGGCGGAAGGCCTCCTCCTCGGCATACGCGATCTGGGAGATCCGGGCGAACCCGGTCTCCAGCTCGGGATAGGACAGCTTCATCTTCTCCATCGAGACCGGCAGCAGCTCGGGGAGGCAGGGATCGGCATACCCGAGCAGGCGCATCGAGCGCACCGCCCGCCGCAGCATCCGGCGCAGCACATAGCCGCGGCCCTCGTTGCCGGGAGTGACCCCGTCGCCGATGAGCATCAGGCAGGTGCGCACATGGTCGGCGACCACGCGCAGGCGGACGTCGTCGGGGTGGGAGTGGGCGGCGTCGTGACCGGAGTGGACGGCATACGCCTTGCCGGTCATCGCGGCAGCCTTGTCCAGGACCGGGCGGACCTCGTCGATCTCGTAGAGGTTGTCGACGCCTTGCAGGATGCTGGCGATCCGCTCCAGCCCCATCCCGGTGTCAATATTCTTCTTGGGCAGGCTGCCCGCGATGACGAAGTCCTCCTTGGACCGGACCGCGGACAACTCGTCCTGCATGAAGACGAGGTTCCAGAACTCCATGAACCGGTCCTCATCGACCGCGGGGCCGCCCTCGGGACCGTACTCGGGGCCGCGGTCGAAGTAGATCTCACTGCACGGACCGCCCGGGCCGGGAACGCCCATGTGCCAGTAGTTGTCGGCCTTGCCCCGCTTGACGATCCGCTCGATCGGGATTCCGGTCAGCTCCAGCCACAACGCGATCGCCTCGTCGTCGTCGACATAAACCGTCGCCCACAGCCGATCGCCGTCGATGCCGAAGCCGCCGGACTCGACCGAGGAGGTGACCAGTTCCCACGCGAGTTCGATGGCGCCGGCCTTGAAGTAGTCGCCGAAGGAGAAGTTGCCGTTCATCTGGAAGAAGGTGCCGTGCCGGGAAGTCTTGCCGACCTCCTCGATGTCCTGGGTGCGCACGCACTTCTGCACGCTCGTCGCCCGCGGAGCCGGCGGGGTCTCCTGGCCGAGGAAGTAGGGCTTGAAGGGAACCATTCCGGCATTGACGAACAGCAGGTTGGGGTCGTCGTGGACCAGCGGGGCCGAGGGCACCACGAGGTGGCCGTTGCGCTCGAAGAAGGACAGCCAGCGGCGGCGGATCTCAGCGGTTTCCATGACGGCGCAACACTCAACTCTCGCTCGGGTCATAAGCAGCGGTCAGTTTATGCGAGCCCACCGACCGCTCACACGCGGATTCCCGTCACCTGAACGGGATCAGCCGGCGGCGCGCCACCCGCGCGGGATCACGGAATAGCTGCTCGACCCGGTGAGCAGCTTGTGCTTGCCGCTACCGTCGGCGTTCACCACATACACGTGGTACGGCGCGGTGTGGTCGCCGCTCGCGTTGTAGCGCACCAGCAACCTCTTTCCGTCGGGCGACCAGACCGGGTCGCTCGCCAACGCGGTCTCGGGGGTCACCTCCGACTCGGGCCCGCCCAAGACCGGTGTGCGGACGACCTGCTCCGCCGAGTTCAAGTAGTCGCCGGTGTAGACGGTGGCGACCTGGGTGCCCGTCGGGTTGAATTCGGGCTGGATGGATTCGGCGGGTCCAGGGAAGCTCACCGACGCCCCGGTCAACGAGATCACCTCGACGGCGGTGAAACTGTGCCCCTCCTCGGGACTGAAGGTGTTGTGGATGGCCAACTTGCCTCCCGCGGGGGACCAGTCGGGTCGCCCGTAGAAGCTAGCCCAGCAGGCGCCGCTGTGGCAGGTCCAGGTATTGGCGCGCACCAGCCGGTAGGTGGCGCCTGGCCGGGCGTTCATCACCGCCACGCCGCTGCGGTCGTAGGTATGCGCTGGCTCGTCGCGTTCGAAGGCGAGTTGCGTGCCATCGGGCGACCAGCTCGGGTTGGTTTCGGAGACGGTGGGCGTGGCGGTCAGCCGCACGACCTGGGTGCCATTGGCCTTCATGACATAGAGGTCGCCCTTCTTGTGGAAGGCGATCTTGGTGCCGTCGTTGGAATAGGCGGCATCGCCGACCCCGCCGCCCGAGGTCAGCTTCGCCAGGCCGGAACCGTCGGCGCTCATCGTGAAGAGATTGCCGTTGATCGTCAACAGGATCGTGCCGCCGCTGGCCGGAGCGTCAGCCGCTACCGGGGCCGGGGCTGCTGCGGCGGCGCCGGAAAGCGTCGCGATGGAGGTGATCGCCAGGAGCGCCACGGCCCGGGTGGCACCCCCGCCGGTGGTGCGCTTGCCGATGCTGGACGTCGTCGATCGCCGCATGATGTCCCTCTGCCTTTTCGTGGTGAGTGCCCGGGTGAGTCGCCGGACACCAGCAAAGGAGCGCACCTGCGCAGCGCAGATGCAGGCGGCGAGGATTTGTCCGCTATTTGTCCACGAAGATGCAGAACGGGTGGCCGGCGGGATCGGCGAAGACGACCAGCGGCTCCTCGTCGTCGTCGCTCCGGTCGAGCAGTTCGACACCGCCCAGCTCGCGCACCCGAGCCCGCGCCGCAGCAAGGGAATCCACGTCTGGCACAGTGGTGTCCAGGTGCAGCTGTTGGGGGATCTGGGCGTCGGGCCAGGTGGGGCGCGGGTTGGTCCTGACGGCTTGGAAGGCCAGCCCGAAACCGGGGCCGCGCAGCACCAGCCAGTCTTGGCCGAGCGGATCCGGCTCACCGGCTGGCGGCTGCTCGTCCCCGGGCCGGTAGGCCAATTCGGGGAAGAGTGCGCGATAGAACTCGGCCACGTCGCGCGGCTGCTCGCAGTCGAGCACGACCTGCCGGATCCTGGGGGCGGTCACCATCAGGCGGGCGTGCCGGTGATGAAGAGCGGGGTGTAGTTCGGGATGTGCCAGTACATCCAGTCGGCGTCATTGACCACCAACCGCACGCAGCCATGGCTGGCCGGATAGGCCGGCACGCTCATAGAGCCGTGCACGAAAATGTCGCCGACGACCTGGCGCGGGTTGTACATATTCCCGTAGGGGCTGACCGAGGCGAAGAAGCCCTCGGTGTGGTTGCGGCAGCCCTCGGGGTAGAGCGTGCTGCAATACCACCCCTTCAGCGTGCTCCCGAGGGAGTAGTGCCCATTGGGCGTGCGGTGTCCACTGACACCGGTCGAGGTCGGGAACACCCGCCGGTAGTGGTTGTCCTCGACATAGAAGATCGTCTGGCAGGTCTGCTGCGCGACCAGGTAGGTGTGCTTGCCGAGGTAGTCCGCGGCCGGGATGTCGCGCAGATAGCGGTACTTCCGGTCATACGAGACCAGGGTGTTCAGGGTCTTGGTATCGAGGGGGTCGCGGCTGGTGCCGATCCCGGCGATCCGCCGGAAGGCGCACACGCCGCGGGCCGTCTCGGGACCCCAATAGCCATCCACCGCGCCGGTCGGTATGCCGAAGCCGGAGAGGATCTCCTGGGCCTGCTTGACCTTGGGGTCGGCGCTGGCGGCGCGCCGGTTGTCAAAGCCCGCCGGCGGCGGGGAGGTCTCCGGTCCGACCGCGGCCTCCAGCTGCCTGCCGGGGCGGTCCCCGGACGCTGCGGACGCGCTCGTCGACGTCACGAACCCCGAAACCATCATGACCGCTGCAGACACCGACGCGCCCACCTTGGTGATCCCACGCATCCCCATCGTCTCCTTCGCTACACGCGGCGGCCGCGGCCCCGTCACCAGTGCAGACGCGCCACGAGCCAGTCAGGTTGCGTCGGTTCCCGCCTCCCGCGATAGCGCGCGGCGCCGGACCGCGTCGGCGGCCGGCGGCAGCTGTGAGCCGAAGGGGTGGGCGATGCGGAAGGCACACACCGCGCAATGCCGGCCGGCCGCGGCCGGGAATCGCGCCCCGCAGCGGGCGCACACGGCGGTCTCCACCGCGATGAGAGGGTATGCCGCATCCGCGCCCAGTTGGTCACTCCAGCGCAGCTGCCGGTCGACCACAAGCACGCCCTCGGGGCAGGCCGCCAGGCAGGCCCGGCAGCCGGAGCAGCGGGCCGGATGCTCCCGGAGGCGGGCCACCTCCCCCGTCACCGGCATCTCCAGCGCGGACTCGGGACAGGTGCGCACGCACGTTAGGCAGGCGGTGCAGCCGGCGGAGGGTGACCCGCCGGGGCCGGAGTGTGGCAGGACCCGCAACCGGATGCCGGGTGCCGGCCCCTCCGCGAGGTTCACCGGCACCGCGGGCAACAGCCGACGCAAAGCGGCAATCAACCGTGCGTGGTCGGTGGGGGTCGGAGTGGGCGGCCGTGGGTCGAACTCACGCCCGGCTGGGGGCGCGCCCAGCAGCGCACGCCGGTCGACCGGAAGCCGGGTCGCGTCGACAACGCGCGGCATCCGGGCCCGGTCTTGTCTCTAATCGGCGCCGGAGCCGTGCTCGCTCACGTTGCCGCGGGCCAGATCCGGCCGGCCTCGTCGAGCAGCCCGAGGCCGAGGTGGGCCACGCCCCGATAGAAGTCGGTGCGGGCATGGTCGATAACCAGCGCGAACAGTGCCGGCGCCCAGCGGGCCACGTGCTCATCCAGGAAAACGCCGGCCGCTTCCGCATAGGCGGCGGCATCCGCGGCGGACCCGGCGTCATGGGCCTCCAAAGACCAGCCAAGTAGCGTCGCGACGAACTCCAGCTCCAGGCCGATGTGGTCGTCGGTTCCTTACCCTCGCGCGGGGCGCTGATGCCGTAGTGGTGGTACCACTCCCGCACCCGCAGCGTGTGCTCGTCGAACAGCAGGCCCTCCGCTGAGCGGTGCACGGACTCGTAGGGCGGGGCAAGCAGTGAGCCCGGCCCGGTGAGCAACCGCCGGTGGTCACTCGCGATGTCGGCCGGCCCCTCCTCCTGGCGAGCGCGGCGGAGCGCGGCCAGCCCGGTCGAGGTGTGACCGCGCCCGGGCAAGGGCCAGCCGGCGAGCACCTCGGGTTCGAGCGCCGCTGAGAGAACCTTCGCCTCCGGGGGTGCGAGCAACCAGCGTGACAGGGTGGTTGCCGCGGCAGCCACCGCGTCCAGATCCCCGGCGTGCACCTCGTGCGTCGCCGTCGGCTCGGTCACGGGCCCGCAGCCGAGCTGCTCCAGCGGCACGAAGACCCGTGGCCGCGGCCCGGGAAGCTGGGTCACATCCCGATCCGGATCATCTGCTCGTAGAACTGGGCCCGGCCGAGAAACTCCGCGGCCAGGACGCACACGAACGCGACCGTGACGAGCGCCGCGACCGGTCGCTCGGTGGCCTCGGGTTTGCTGGCGAGCCGGAAGAGGAAGAGCGAAACCACGCCGGCGCCAAGGACCAGCAGGATGATCCGCACGACGTTGAGCCCACCGGAGAAGGCGTGCGCGCTCTCGATCCCGACCTGCCCGGCATTCATCAGGTTGGTCAGGTGCATCGGCTGCATGACGAACTGGGCGCCCAGCAGCACGACCCCGGCGACGGCGATCCACCGCAGCGCGGACAAGATCAGCTCCCCATCGGCGGGCGAGGCCTGCGCCGGGCCGAGCTTCTCACCGACGGCACCCCCGTGACGTCGCAGCATGATCGTCGTCATAAACGCCGCGCCGATCGCGAAGGCGCCCAGCCAGGTGTTCCACGCAGGCACGGTCGTGAGCGAGTAGTAGACCATGCTCATGCACCAGACCAGCACGACGCCGAGCACCGCGGCGACGAGGGCGACGGCCTGCCGGAAGCCGGGCGAGCCCCACGACCGCAGCTGGCAGGCGGCATACACAAAACCGGCTGCGGCAAAGGCCATCCCGGCGACGATCTCGCGGCTGAGCCACGAGGAATCGACGTGCCGGAGGACGTTCATCACGTTGAACACATCGTGTATGTGGAACATTGAGGCGATCAGCCCGAGCACGAGCGTGCCCCCGATGGCGTATGCCCCGGGGTCGCTGACCTCGTCCAGCACCGCTGTCGAGTAGCCGCGTAGGCGACCGACGACGTTGACGATGCCGAGGACGACGAAGGCGCCGACGGACATCTGCGCCAACACGGTGAAGGCGATCATCGGGAGTTCGCCGGCGTTCATCTCAGATCTCCGCGGGGTTGGCGACGGCGCCGGTGCCCGAGCCGCTCGGCTGGGCGTTGCGGTGCGGTTTGAGGACGAGGTTGGGTTTGGTGATCGCCGGGTCGGGCAACGGCTCGACGGTGGCGCCGTCGCCGAAGGTCTTCTTGAGGTCATCGACCTCGCCCCACACCAGCGCTCGTGACGGGCAGGCCGAGACGCACGCCGGCTCCTGCCCCTGCTGGCGGTAGTCGTAGCACCCGTCGCACTTGCTCATGTGCCCGGTCGCCGCGTTGAACTGCGGCGCCGAATAGGGGCACGCCCACTCGCAGTAGCGACAGCCGACGCACTTGTCCGCGTTGACATAGACCGTGCCGTCGTCGCGTCGCGACATCGCGGTCGTGGGGCACACCTGCATACAGATCGCGTCTCGCAGTGGTTGCACGAGATCGAGGTGTAGTAGGAAAAGACATTGGGGGTCACCACATCCCCGTCGCGGCTCCAAGTGCCGCCGGTGTATTCGACAACCCGCCGCCAGGTGACGCCAATCGGCAGGTCGTGCTTGTCCTTGCAGGCGATCTGGCAGGCCTTGCACCCATTGCAGGCGCTCTGGTCGAAGGCGAATCCGAGCATGACGTCTCCTTCGGGTCAGACCGGCCGGCCGGTGCGCGGAGTGGGGGCGCCGGCACCGTCGACGGCGGCAACCTTCTCGGCCTGCGCCAGCACGGTGTGCTGCGCGTTGCCCTTGGCTAGGGGCGTCGGGTGCAAGCTGGTGAGGATAGTGACGGCTCCGCCGTTGTCGGTGCCGTCGGCGCCGCGCTCGATCCACGCGCCCTGGGGAACGGACACGACGCCCGGCATGATCCGCGGGGTGACCATGACCGGGACGCTGATCGCGCCGCGGTCGTTCCAGAATTTGACCCGGTCCTCGTTCTCGATCCCGCGCTCCTGCGCGTCGATCGGGTTCATCCACGCCTTCTGGGGGTGCGCCCCTTGAAGTGGTGCCCGATGATCTGCAGTGGGTACTTCGCGTCGCTCTTGGCCGCCGCGGCGCCTTCCCAGGTGTCGACGTGCTCAGGCAGGGGCGTGATCTTGTCGCCCGGCACATCTCCCGTGAACGTCCACTCCTTGGCGAGCTTCCACAGCTCGGAGCTGAAGATCTCGATCTTACCCGAGGGCGTGTCGAGCGGGTTCTTCTCCGGGTCATCGCGGAAGTCCTTGAGCGCGACGGTGAGCCCGTCGGGACTGGTGTAACGATGAACGCCCTTCTCCCGCAAGGCGTCGAAGTCGGGGAAGTCCGGGTTCTCCTTGACCGTCTCGGCCTGCATCCACCGGGCCCACTCCTCCAGGGTGCGGCCCTCGGTGAATTCCTTCTCCACGCCAAGGCGTTTGGCGATCTCGACACATTTCGTATGCCGGCCGGGAGTCGAACAGCGGCTCGATCGCCTTCTCCCCCATGATCAGACCCGGATCCGCGAGTAGTGGTGGGGTGATCGGCGTGTGATGTGACGAAGGTGCTTGTCCTACTGGGAGAATCGGGGTTACGAAGCCTTCGATCGTCCAGCGAGGAGAAGCACCTTGTCGATGAAGAGAGTACGTGGTCGTGGCCGGGTGCGGAAGCGGGTGCGGATCGGCGCGCCGGATCCGTCGTTGACCGGGATCTCGGGGGTGGCAGCGCTCGCGGAGTTCATCGAGAAGCTGGATCTGGTCGGGCGCCTGGACCGGGGATCGGTGCGATCAAGGAGCGGGAGCGGGGCGCGACGGGCGGGCAGGTGCTGGTGTCGCTGGCGCAGTGCCAGTTGCTCGGCGGGGATGTGCTGGCCGCGTTGGACCGGCAGCGCCAGGATGTGGCCGGGTCCGCGTTGTCGGCGGTGCCGGTGTTGGCCTCGAGCACGGCGGCGGGGTTGGCCCGCCGGTTCGGGCCGGCGCAGCTGGCCGGCCTGGAGAGTGCGGTCGCGGACCTGACCGGTCATGCGGTCGGGTTGTTGCCGGGCGTTCCGCCGGGCGGTGCTGGCGGCGGCGGTGACGGTGGACTTGGATTCCACCGATGTGGAGGTGTACGGGCCGACGAAGCAGGGCGTGGCCTACAACTATCACGGTCAGCGCGCGGGCCGTCCGCATCTGGGGACCGA
>NZ_JBAOHM010000008.1:0-76595 GCF_037045025.1 Nostocoides sp.
GGAGGGCGTGGGATTCGAACCCACGATGACGTTGCCGCCATAGCGGTTTTCAAGACCGCCGCACTAGGCCACTATGCGAGCCCTCCATGGCGTCCGCGAGGCGGACCCGCCGAGCGTATCCCGCTCGTCGGCATGCTCCGAACCGCCGCGGTCACAATCGCCCGTTCGGGGGGCGAGCGAGCTAGGGTCGGGCGAGACCCGAAAGGAAGTTCGCATGTCGAAACTGTCATTCCTCGCGGGGGCTGCCGTCGGCTATGTCCTCGGCGCTCGTGCGGGCACCCAGCGCTACGAGCAGATCAAGACCCAAGCCAACAAGGTCTGGTCCAGTGAGCCGGTCCAGACCAAGGTCAGTCAGGCGACCGACGCGGCCAAGACCAAGGCGGCGCCGTTCGTCGCCGATGTCGTCAGCGATGCGGCCAAGGCGACTGCCAGCAAGTTGCGGGACGTCAAGGACAGCGTCGGCGGCGAGAAGGACGAAGATCTGCCGCCGACACTGCACCGCGGCACCGACGGCAAGCTGCACCCGGAGCACAACTTCGGCCCGGGCCCGGGCAAGCTGCCCTAGGTCGCCGCCGTCACGCGTCGGCCCGTGCGGTGATGCATGACTCCTTGCGGTTACCGACGGCCTAGCGGTGCCTGCCTGGTCCGTCGGCCCAGCAGCACGGCAGACACCAGGAAGCCTGCGAGCGGAACCCACCCAACGGCGCTGTTCTCCTGCCAGCCCGGCACCGGGCCGAGCGAGAATTGCCAAGCGATGGCTAAGGCCGCGGCGCCGATCGTCAGAACGCCGTGGATCCACCAGCGCCGCGCGCACAAGAGCAGGCCGAGCACGGCGTACAGGATCGCGATGACCGCCGCCGCCTCCTGCTCGCCGCCGTGGTCTCCCGCGTAGATGTCGTGCCAGGCGGCATAGAACAGCGCGGCGGCAAACATCGCGAGCACCGTCAGCGTGGTCAGCGGGCCACTCGTCCACGGCCCCATCAGGCGGCCGGATGCCGCCCGTGCGCGCGCCGCTGCGGCACCACGAAACACGTCCACCACGACCGCCACCGTGAGCGGCCGCTGCCCGAGCACGTCGAGGAACTCCTCCTCATAACGGCGCCGCCACGAGAGTGGATAAAGGCGAACCAGCGCGCGGCGTCTCATGATGCCCCCGCCGCGCGCAACCGCAGCCGGGCCGTGCTCGCCAGCGCGCTCCAGAGCCGCTCCTGGGCGATCACCGCCTCGCGGCCCGCGGTCGTGATCTCGTATGGCCGCCGGCGCCCCTCGGCCGCGCACGCGCGGATCTGGCCGTTGTCCTCCAGCCATTCGAGAGCGCCATACAACGTGCCCGGCCCGAGCCGGACACCGGCCACGGACGCGATGTCCTCCATCAGCGCGTAGCCATGCTTGGGGCCGTCGACCAGCGACAACAGGATCAGCATCCGCGGGCCGCCCACAGCGTCGAGCTTCGCCACCCGAGCCTCCATCCGCTATTACGGATGACGATACATCGCTACCCGAAATAGCGGGAGGGTCGCGGCGTCAAATAAACAGCGCCGGCTCGTTGAACAGCGCCTCGTAGGGGTCCTCGTCGGCCTTCTTGGGGAAGCGATAGACCGCGGGGACTCCGGTGGCGATCGCGCCGGCCGGAACGTCCTTGACCACGACCGAGTTGGCGCCGACCTGGGCGTCGTCCCCGATATAGACCGGACCGAGCACCTTGGCGCCGGCGCCGATGGTGACGCGATCCCCAAGCGTGGGGTGCCGCTTGACGCGCTCCATCGAGCGTCCGCCGAGCGTCACCTGGTGATAGAGCATGCAGTCGTCGCCGATCTCGGCGGTCTCCCCGATCACGACACCCATGCCGTGATCGATGAAGAACCGCCGGCCGATCGTCGCGCCCGGGTGGATCTCCACGCCGGTGACAGAGCGCGACACATAGGCGATCAATCGAGCGAGCGGCCGCAGCAGGCGGGTGCCCCAGAGTTCATGGGCCAACCGGTGCAGCCAAATGGCGTGCAAACCGGCGGAGGTGAAGAACACCACCGCGCGCGACGTCGCCGCGGGATCGCGGCGCATCGCCGCGTCCAGATCCTCCCGTATGCCGCCACGCGCCTGGCCCAGCGAGCCCGGCCCCTGCACCGGAGGAGAAACCAACATGGAACTCACCTTCTGGGGATCGGTGACCGATCCGCGGGCCGCGGGAGGCGGCATACGGATCAATCGAGGAGATCGGAGAACAAAATGGTGGACAGATAGCGCTCGCCGAAGCTGGGGATGATGACGACGATCGTCTTGCCGGCGTTCTCGGGGCGGCGGGCGACCAGGTCGGCCGCGGCGAGCGCGGCACCGGAGGAGAGGCCGACGAGCAGTCCCTCCTCGTTGGCGGCCTTGCGGGCCCACTCGACGGCCTGGTCGGCGTTGATGTCGATGACCTCGTCATAGATCGAGGTGTCGAGGATCTCCGGCACGAAGTTGGCGCCGATGCCCTGGATCTTGTGCGGGCCGGGCTGGCCGCCGTTGAGGATCGGGGACTCCTCCGGCTCGACGGCGATCATCTGCACGCTGGGCTTGCGTTCCTTGAGCACCTGGCCGACACCGGTGATCGTGCCGCCGGTGCCGATGCCGGAGATGACGATGTCGACGGCGCCGTCGGTGTCCTTCCAGATCTCCTCGGCGGTCGTCTTGCGGTGAATGGCCGGGTTGGCCTCGTTGCCGAACTGGCGGGCCAGGATGGACCCGTCGCGCTCGGCGACGATCTCGTCGGCGCGGTTGACCGCGCCCTTCATCCCCTCCGATGCCGGCGTCAGGATGAGTTCGGCGCCGAAGGCGCGCAGCAGCGCCCGCCGTTCCTTGGACATCGACTCGGGCATGGTCAGCACGACGTTGTAGCCGCGCGCGGCGCCGACCATGGCCAGGGCAATCCCGGTGTTCCCGGAGGTGGCCTCGACGATCGTGCCGCCCGGCTTGAGCGCACCCGCCTCCTCGGCAGCGTCGATGATCGAGACACCAATGCGGTCCTTGACCGAGTTCGCCGGGTTGTAGAACTCCAGCTTGGCGGCGACGGTGGCGTCGCTGTCGATGATCCGGTTGATCCGCACCAGTGGGGTGTTGCCGATCAGCTTGGTGACGTCGTCATAGATGGGCACTGCGGTGACTCCTGGCGGGCTCGAAGCGGAACAAGAACATCGTGGCGTTATGCCTGCACAAACGCGACGTTATGCTAACGCATTCCCCGCCCAGCGCCGATGCCGGGGCCGCATCTCACCCACCGGTCGCAAGGCCCGGCCGTGGCGCACGCAACACCGTTGACACACGTCACAGGCCTCACGGCCACCCCTGCTGCCTGCGTAGACTGCCGAAAGATCCTCGCCGGCGTGGACGGGCGCGAGGACACCGACGATGCCCGGACGCCGGGCGGTTGGAGTGACGCAACGTGCGCATCGTGCTGATCCTCGGGCTGCTGCTCAATTTGATCGCCCTGCCCATCGTGATCCGTCGCCTGGTTTTCCTCTATCGGCTGATCACCAACGGCCAGCCGGCCCCGGATCGCCTCGACGGCGCGGGCGGGCGAGTCGACACGGCCCTAAAGGCCGAGTTGACCGAGGTCTTGGGTCAGCGACGGTTGCTGAAGTGGACCGTGCCGGGCATGGCCCACTTCGCCGTCTTCTGGGCGTTCATGATCCTCTCGACCGTCTACATCGAGGCGTATGGCGCTCTGTTCAAGTCCGACTTCGAGATCCCCCTCATCGGGCACTGGCGCATCCTCGGCTTCGCGCAGGACACGATCGCGCTGTTCTGTCTGCTCGGGATCATCGTCTTCGGCATCGTCCGCGCCGCGAACTCGCCGGCCAAGCTCGGGCGCAAGTCACGCTTCCTCGGCTCGCACATGGGCGGGGCCTGGCTGGTGTTGTTCTTCATCTTCACCGTGATCTGGACGATGTTCCTCTTCCGCGGCGCGGCCGCCGCCCTCGGCAACTACACCAACGAGGGCGCCTGGGTGTCCCAGGCCATCGGCCGGGCCATGGATGGCCTCGGCAAGAACACGCTCGAGTTCCTCGAGGGCCTCGGGCTGCTGCTGCATATCGGTGTCATGCTCGTCTTCCTGATCGAGGTCGTGCACAGCAAGCACCTGCACATCATGGCCGGCCCGGTCAACGTCGCCTTCAAGCGCCCGCCGGTGGCCCTCGGCGCCGCTCAGCCGCTCATGGTCGCCGGCAAGCCGGTCACCATGGAGGATCTGGAGGAGATGGAGGAGGAGCCGGTCCTCGGGGTCGGCAAGATCGAGGACTTCACCTGGAAGAGCATGCTCGACTTCGCGACCTGCACCGAGTGCGGCCGCTGCCAGAGCCAGTGCCCGGCCTGGAACACCGACAAGCCGCTGTCGCCCAAGCTGCTCATCATGAACCTGCGCGACCACGCCTACGCCAAGGGCCCGTGGATCCTCGCCGCCGACGAAGCCGCCCGCGAGAAGGTCTCCGACAAGGCCAAGGCCGAGGTCGACCGCCCGTTGGTCGGCGAGACCGAGGGCGAGCCCTGGCACCCCACCGGCGGCGCGGTCATCGACACCGACGTGCTGTGGTCGTGCGTGACCTGTGGAGCGTGCGTCAACCAGTGCCCGGTCGACATCGAGCATGTCGACCACATCATCGAGATGCGCCGCTACCAGACGCTTGTCGAGAGCGCCTTCCCCAAGGAGCTGGGTGGCCTCTTCCGCAATATGGAGAACAAGGGCGACCCCTGGGGCATGGGCGCGCGCGTGCGGATGGACTGGGCCAAGGACCTGCCGTTTGAGGTCAAGGTCGTCGGCGCCGACGTCGAGGACCTGGAGGAAGTCGACTACCTCTTCTGGGTCGGCTGCGCCGGAGCGTTCGAGGACCGCGCCAAGAAGACGACCCGCGCGGTGGCCGAGCTGCTGCACACCGCAGGCGTCGAGTTCGCCGTCCTCGGCGACTCCGAGACCTGCACCGGTGACTCGGCCAGGCGCGCCGGCAACGAGTTCCTCTTCCAGATGCTCGCCGAGCAGAACGTCGAGATCTTGGGCGAGTTCAAGGCGACCAAGATCGTCGTCACCTGCGCCCACTGCTTCAACACGATCAAGAACGAGTACCCGCAGTTCGGCGGCAAATACGAAGTGCTGCACCACACCCAGCTGCTCAACCGGCTCGTCCGTGAGCGGCGGCTGACTCCGGTCGCCCGGCCCGACGAGGTGCCGGGGATGTCGACGGGCAAGAACGTCGCCTCCACGGCCGCGACGGTCACCTACCACGACCCGTGCTACCTCGGCCGGCACAACCAGGTGTATGCCGCGCCGCGCGAGCTGATCGGTGCCCTGCCCGGCGTGACCCTCACCGAAATGCCCCGCAGCGGGGACACCTCCTTCTGCTGCGGCGCCGGCGGCGCCCGGATGTGGATGGAGGAGACGATCGGGACCCGGATCAACAACAACCGGACCGACGAGGCGCTGGCCACCGGCGCCCAGCGGATCGCGATCGGCTGCCCGTTCTGCCGGGTCATGCTCACCGACGGGGTCGTCGAGCGGCAGGCCGACGGCCGGTTCGACCAGGTCGAGGTCGTCGATATCGCCCAGATGCTGCTGGCCGCGGTCCGCCGGGGCGAGGAGCCGGACGTCCCGGCCGGCGCGGGCGCGGCCACGATCTGAGCGGCGGGTTAGGGGAAGTAGCCGAGCACCGCGTCCCGCGGCACGTCCTCGATCCGGGCGTGCCGCCAGCGGGGCGTGTCCCGGTCGATGACGGTGGCGCGCACGCCCTCGACGAAATCGCTGTCGTGCATCATCGCCGCGGCGACGTGGGCGTCGACCGCCAGCGTCTCGTCCAGCTCGGTCTCGCCCGCGGCCCGGCGAATGCGCTCCAAGGCGATCGCCACCGACAACGGCGACCGGCTGCGCAGCAGCTCGCCGCACGCTCGTGCCCTGTTGGCCGTATGCCGCTCCAGCCGCCCCGCGATCGCGCCCGGGTCGTCCCCGGCGAAGCAGGCGTCAATCCACTCCCGCTCGCGAAGTAGTGGGGCCGTGGTGGGCTCGCGCACGTCGATATCGTCGGCGAGCCCGACGGCGATCGCGTCGGCCGCGCTCACGACGGCGCCGGTGAGTGCCAGGTAGGTTCCCAATTCACCGGGGGCACGGGCCAGCACCTGGGTGGAGCCGGCGTCGGGGAAGAAACCGATCCCGGTCTCGGGCATGGCCAGCCGCGCATCGGGCGAGACGGGGCGGCGCTGGGCATGCATGCCGAGCCCGAGCCCGCCGCCCATGACGACCCCGGCCATCACGACCTCGACCGGCTTGGGATAGGCGGCGATCAGTCCGAACAGGGCGTATTCATCGGCCCAGAACCTGGCGGCCTTGCCCGGTTCGCCGGCGAGGATGGCCGCCCGAGCCGCCTTGATATCGCCGCCCGCACACAGACCCCGCTCCCCCGCACCGCGCACGACGACTTCGTCGATCCTCGGGTCAGCACGCCACTGGATCAGGGTGGCCGCGAGATCACCGACCATCGCGTGGCTGAGGCTGTTGATCGCCCGCGGCCGGGTGAGCAGGACGTGGCCGACGCCGTCGGCCACGGCAAAGAGCACCTCGTCGACGCCACCGGGCCGCGGCGCAAAGGTCACCATCAGCACATGGTAGGGAGCGGGGAACGTGATTGGGCAGGTGCTCATGGTCAGGGGCGGCCCAGCTTCGGCGACCCTAGGTCAGACGTCGGCCATCAGCGCGGCCAAGCGGGCCCGGGAGGGGATGTCGAGCCGGCGATAGATCTGCGCGAGGTGGTTGTCGACGGTGCGGGGGGACAAGAAGAGCTGCTCGGCGATCTCCTTGCTGGTCAACCCCTTCCCGACGAGTTCGGCGACCGCCAATTGGGCCTTGGTCAAGCTGGCCGCCAGGCGCGGGCTGGCCTCGCCGAGACTGCCGTCCTCTAGTCGGCTGGCTTGGCGCAGGCCCTCGGCGGACAGTCCGTCCCCGTCGACCCAATTGCCCGGGGAGCGTGGCTTCGGGACCCGGCCCTCGGGAAACCCGGGTCGCGGTCGATGCACCGCGCCTGCGACCGAACGCAGGTGGAAGGCGGCTCCCGCGAAGCGTTCCGCGCGCGAGCGGCCCGTCGAGGCGAGCGCGGCAGCGAGCCCGTCGAGGGCGTCGGCGACCCGAAGCGGCATCGGGCAGGTGGCCGCACGACGCACGGCCGCGGCATACGAGCTGCGGGCCTGGGCCTCGTCCTCAGCGGCCAACAGGGCGTCACCGAGGACGATCCGTGCCTCAACGCCGTCGCGCTCGAGGCGGGCGCTGTCGGCGAGCATGACGACATCGGCGGCCTGACCGGCAGCCCGCATCGGCTCGCCGGAGCTGAGCATCTCCCGGGCGTGCTGGGCCTGGTAGCCGAGCCGCACCGCCCAGGGCAGCGACTCCGGCTCGGGCGTCAGGACGGCCGGGTCGCCGGTGACGCGCCGGTGCAGGATGTCGGCCAACAGCGCGACCCGATCCTCGGCGAGGTCGAGCGCCTCGTTGCGGGCGCCGCGGGCCATCGCGGCCGCTTCCAGGTCCCGGCCCTGCTCCCAGGCGATGTGGGCGAGCAGCACGCGGGCGGCGATCGCGAGCCAGTGCTCCTGCGGTGCGGCCCCGTCGATGATGTCCGGAGCCAGCATCTCGGCGGCGGCAAGGTGCCCCTCGCCGACCTCGGCATCCATCAACGTGCGGGCGGCCTGGCGGCGCACATAGCTGTCAACGACATCGGAGTCCAGGATCGAGCGCGCCTCGGTCCTGGCCCGCTCCAGCTGTCCGGCGTCGAGGAACATCTCCGCCCGGATGGAGGCCGTGCGGGCTAGTTGCACCCCGGCGATCGTGGAACGCCGGGCGTGCTCCTCGGCGATATCGAGGAACCGCAATCCCTCGAAGGTGCCGCGGACCTCGGAGGCGCAGATCCCGGCGCGCCGGGCAACCTGACCCCCGACATCCGCCGGCCCGGAGCCGGCGCCGAGCGCCAACTCACACAGGGCGAGCGCCTCGCGCGGCTTCATCGCGACATACAAGGCGCCGAAGGCCCGGTTGGCCAGGCGGTAGCCGAGATCGAGCGTCCCGGGGTCGGCGCAGGCGGTCGCGACCGCACCATGCAGGACGTCGAGATCGGCAAGCCACGGCGCATTGGCGGCACCCTCGTCCTCGTTCTGGGGTAGCGCCGCATCGGCCCAGCGGACGATGCCTGCGGTTGCCGCCTCGACATCGCCGCTGGCCCGAGCCAGGTCGAGGGCGTGGCGCCGCACCGGAGCGAGCATCCCCACCCGCTCATCGCTGCGCAACTCCACCAGACCGTGACGCTCCAGGCGGGCGATCGTGCCGATAGCGATGGCCCGCGGCACTCCGATGACGTGGGCAGCGACGTCGAGGCTGACATGCGACGGCAGCGCCGCCAGCCGCCGGTAGGCCTGCTGGGACCTCGCGTCGACCATGGCATACGAGGCGGCGACGGCGGCGCCGACGGAGTCGCCCGGCACGACCTGCCCGACCCCGACCACGGCGCCCTGCACCGCGAACTGCTCCAGCAGCAGCGGCAGGCCCCCGCTGGCGGCGAGCAGGGAGCGCAGCGTCGCCTCGTCCTGATCGAGATCGACGATCTCGCCGCCGGCGCCGGCGAGCTTGCTCACGAAGAGCTCAAGTGCCGGCCCGGCAAGTTCGTCGTCCGGGCCGGGGACGGGGAGGGGTTCGATCCGCACCACGGTTTCGCCGGGCTGACCCGCCGGAAGCGTCGCCGTGCACAGGAACCGAGCGTCATTCGTCGCCGCCACGAGCGAGCCGATCAACTCGCCCAGCCCGTCCGGGCTGGCCTCGTCGATCCCGTCGAGAACGAGCAGGCGGCCGACCTCGTCGAGGGAGCGCTTCAAGGCGAAGACGTCGGTGTCCCCGGGGGCCGTGTCAGGTGTCAACTCGTCCAGGCAGGCGGCAACGACACCCTCGAGTGTCGTTGCCGGGGCGAGCGTCACCCAGGCGACGTCGCCGCGCCCCGCGACCGTATGCCGCGCCACCAACGTCTTCCCCACTCCCGGTGGCCCAACGAGGGTCACCCACCGGCGGGTGGTCAGTTCGGCACGCACCTGACCGAGCAGCTCGCGGCGGCCCAGGCACGGCGGAAGCATTCGCTCAGGCTAGCTGAGCGAGAAGTTGAGTGGAATTACGCATGTGCCGGGCACGACTTCCGGGCACAGTAGTACCTACCGACCACCGGAAACCCAGAGCCGGTGAGGACGCAGCCGTGGAGGGACCGGTTGTGACCGAGTCGGGACAGGCCGCCGGTCGGGGGACGCGGCGCGCCTGAGTGAGGCGGTTCAGCCGGGGGGCTGGACCGCCTCACTGGCGTGCCCCTCCGCCCGGCCCAACCCGCGCAGAGTCACGCCGTCGCGATCACCCGCGAGCGCCTCATGGGCGAGGAACGCGCCAGCGCGGGTCAGCTCAGGCCGTTGTCGGCGAGGAAGGTCTTGGCCACCGTGGCCGGGTCCTGCTTGTCGACATCGACCTGCTTGAGCAGGCCGGCAAGGGTGCTGGTGGTCAGCTTCTGCGAGACGGCGTCCAGCGCCGCAGTGACCTCGGGGGTGTTCTTGTCCTTCACGATGAGCGGAACGACATTCTGAGCGCCGAAGAGCCGCAAGGTGTCGGTGAGGGTGACGAAGCCGTTCTCGGCGATGGCCGGGTCGGTGCTGAAGATGTTGGCGGCGTCCACCTGCCCGTTCTTGAGCGCCTGCACCAACGCCTGACCCTTCAGCGGCCGGAAGGACTTGAAGGTGACGCCATAGGTCTTGGTCAGGCCCTCGACGCCCTGGGGCCGGGTCTGGAACTCCGGCGGCGCCCCCAAGGTGAGTTCGCCTGCAACCGAGGCAAGGTCGGCGATGCCCGCGAGCTGGTATTTGTCCGCGGTCTCTTTGGTGACGTTGATCGAGTCGTTGTCCTCGGCCGCCGACTTGGCGAGCAGCTCGAGGTTGTCGGGGAGCAGCCCCAACAACGCGGTGTAGACCTTGTCGGGATCGGTTTCGGCGAAGTTGTTGTCATAGAAGAACGCCAGCGCCCCGGTGTATTCGGGGATCAGGTCGATCGAGCCGTCGTCGAGCGCCTTGAGATAGATCTCGCGGGCACCGATATTGAGCTTGGTGCTCGCGTTGATGCCCTTGGCGATCAGCGCCCCGGCATAGATCTCGGCGAGCAGCTGGCTCTCGGAGAAGTCGGCCGAGCCGACCACGATGTTCGTCGCTGCGCCGCTGGCGGATCCCGACCCGGTGGCGCCGCTGGTGCTGGAGCCGCTGGCGAGCGGGTCGCCGCCCGAGCCGCAGGCGGCCAGGAGAGCGACGCCGACTGCGGCGACGGTGAGCCGGACGAAGCGAGCAGACATACGGAGGACTCCTTTGGGTGGTCAGCGGTCGACGGTCGAAAGCCCCGGTTGAAGAGGATCAACAGGGGCTGGGCGTGGTTGCTTCCCGCGGCGAGGTGTTTTCTTGGCGGCCCGCACTCCCGGGCTGGTTGCTGCCCGTTGAGCCGCGGCCATGAGCAGGTCGGCGATCAGCGCGAGGGCCCCGACGAGGGCAGCGCCGGCGGCGACGACGAAGTATTGGCCGGAGGCCAGGCCATCGATGAGGAAGCGGCCCAGGCCCCCGAGCCCGACGTAGGCGGCGATGGTCGCCGTGGCGACGACCTGCAAGACGGCCGAGCGCAGCCCCGAGACGAGCAGCGGCATGGCCAGCGGCAGCTCGACCTTGCCGAGCACCCCCATCGGGGTCAGGCCCATCCCGCGGGCGGCGTCGCGCACCGCGGGACTGATCGCGTCCACCCCGGCATAGGCTCCGGCGAGGATCGGGGGCAGGGCCAGCAGCACCAGGACGAGGATGCTCGGCAGCGTGAAGGCGAGGTCGCCGTGGATGTGCGGGCCGAGCCACAACGCGATCGCAAAGAGCAGCCCGATGGTCGGGATCGCCCGGGCCGCGTTGGCGATCGCGATGACCAGCCGGCCGCGGCCGGTGTGGCCGGCCCACAAGCCCACGGGTATACCGATCGCGGCGGCGATGAGCAGCACGATCAGGCTGTAACGAAGGTGCTCACCCAGGCGAGCGCCGATGCCACCGGCTCCCCGCCAGTTGGCCGGGTCGCTCAACCACTGCCAGACGGTCGCGATCATGCGCTGCGCCAGGGGGTCAGCGCGCGAGCGAGCGCGACGATGGCGAGGTCAAAAAGCAGCGCCAGCACCAGGCAGGCGATGATGCCGGCCCACAGCTCACCGGTGATATAGCGGTTGTAGCCGTCGGTCAGCAGATTCCCGAGTTGGGCGACACCGATGATCGAAGCAATGCTGACAATGCTGACATTGCTGACCGCGGCCACCCGCACTCCGGCGGCGATGACCGGCACGGCCAGGGGGAGCTGGATGCCGAGCAGGCGCCGGAGACCGCCATAGCCCATCGCGCTCGCGGCCGCGTCGACATCTGCCGGCACCGAGCGCAACCCGTCGACGACCGTGCGCACCAGGAGCGCGACCGTATAGATGGTCATCGCCACGACGACATTGACGGGGTCGAGGATTTTGGTGCCGAGGAGGAGCGGCATGAGCACGAACAGCGCGAGCGAGGGGATCGTATAGAGCAGCCCGGTCCCCACGACCGTGATCGGCGCGAGCGCCGGGAAGCGCACCGCGAGCCACCCCAGGGGGATCGCGATCAGCAGGCCGATCACCAGCGGGATCCCCGCCAAGGCCGTATGCCGCAGCGCGAGTTCGCCGATCAACCCCAGATGGGAGAGCGCCCAGCTCACCTGTCCACCTCGCCGCTGGCCCCGCGCTCGACCTCGATGGCGCGCAACACCTCAGCCGCGCGCACCGTCCCGGCGACCCTGCCCTCGGGTGTGAGGATCACCCCGCGGCCGCTCGGGCTGGACAAGGCGGCGTCCAGGGCGGCCCGCAGGGATCCGCCGGACTCGGCCAGGGTGCCGCCGAGCGCGAGGGCTTCTCGACGCACACGCCCCGGGTGGGCCGCGGCATCGATCCAGCCGACCGGAGCCCCGCCCTCGGTCACGAGCACCCAGCCGTCGGCTGTCGTCACCTCGCCGTCGATATCGACCGTGCGCTCCGGATGCACGGGCACCTCTGCGGTCACGAAGCTCAGCGCGCGATAGCCGCGGTCGCGCCCGACAAATCCGGCCACGAAATCGTCGGCCGGGTGAGCGAGCAACTCGGCGGGCGGCGCGACCTGGGCCAGCCGGCCACCGACGCGCAGCACCGCAACCTGGTCGCCGAGCTTGATGGCCTCGTCGATGTCGTGGGTGACAAACAGGATCGTCTTGCCCAGGTGGCCCTGCAGGCGGAGGAACTCCTCCTGCAGCTGGTCGCGCACGACGGGGTCGACGGCCGAGAACGGCTCGTCCATCAGCATGACCGGCGGGTCGGCGGCCAGGGCCCGGGCCACACCCACGCGTTGTTG
Organism: Nostocoides sp.; assembly: GCF_037045025.1. Taxonomy (GTDB): domain Bacteria; phylum Actinomycetota; class Actinomycetes; order Actinomycetales; family Dermatophilaceae; genus Nostocoides_A. Next base: position 12,439 of record NZ_JBAOHM010000008.1, read on the forward strand.
CTGACCCCCGCTCAGCTGCGCGGGATAGCGGCGGGCGAGTGTTTGCGGCAGGCCGACCGTCTCGAGCAACTCGCGGGCCCGGGCGAGGGCGGCCTTCTTCTTCTGGCCGAGCAGCAGTGGCACCGTCGCGATATTGCGCTCGACGGTGTGATGGGGAAAGAGCCCGCCGTGCTGGATGACATAGCCGATCCCGCGACGCAGCTGGGCCGGATCCATGCTCGCCGTGTCGACCCCGTCGATCGTGATGCTGCCCGAGGTGGCCTCAATCATCCGATTGACCATGCGCAGCGTCGTCGTCTTGCCGCACCCGGAGGGACCGACCAGGACGGTGATCTTGCCGGTCGGTGCCTCCAGGGTCAGGTCATCGACCGCTACGGCATCCTGCCCGTAGCGCTTGGTGACGCCGTCGAAGCGGATCATCGATCCCGCCTTCCCCCGGGGCCCGCCTGCCCTCGGCTGCGCCCCACCGTAACCGAGGGATCCGACAATCGGCGCGGGAGAAGGTCAGCAGAGGTGCCTCGGGCCGACGTGACCTCGACCGGCGGGCCGACCTGCAGGAGGTGCCGTATACCTCACCTATTGCAGGACACCCGCACGGTGGCTGCCGCTCGAGGCCGGGCACGGCATACGGCTAAAGGGGTGTGGTGTGGAAGTTCTGGAAGCTGCGGCTGGCGGTCGGTCCGCGCTGTCCCTGGTAGTGCGAGCCGTAGGCCGAGCTGCCATACGGGTGCTCGGCGGGCGAGCTGAGCCGGAAGAAACAGAGCTGGCCGATCTTCATGCCGGGCCAGAGCATGATTGGCAGCGTCGCGACGTTGGACAGTTCCAGGGTGACGTGGCCGCTGAAGCCGGGATCGACGAAGCCGGCGGTCGCATGGGTGAGCAGGCCGAGCCGGCCCAGGCTGGACTTGCCCTCCACGCGCGCCGCCAGGTCGTCGGGAAGGGTGATCGCCTCCAGCGTGGAGCCGAGGACGAACTCCCCGGGGTGCAGCACGAACCCCTCGGCCGGGTCGACCTCCACCAGCCGGGTCAGGTCGGGCTGGTCCTGGGCGGGGTCGATGACCGGGTACTTGTGGTTGTCGAAGAGCCGGAAGTACTTGTCCAGCCGGACGTCGATGCTGCTCGGCTGGACCATCCCTGGGTCCCACGGGTCGAGCCGAACCCGCCGGTTGTCGATCTCGGCGCGGATGTCACGGTCGGAGAGCAACACGGCGTCAACCTACCGAAGGCGCGGTCCGTGCCGCGCGCACGGACCGCGTTCCGGTTTCGGTGACTCGGGTTCGATGACCAGGTTTCAGTGACCCGCGGCGAGGTCGGCGTGCTCGTGGGCGCCGGCGGGGATGACCCTCGAGGCGAGGGCGACGACCGCGAGCAGCGCGGCCATGACGAGCAGCACCGCCAGATGGGCCGGGCGGAACATCTCGACCGGGACCGGCCCGGCGTGACTCGCAGCGACCTCGAAGAAGAGCGTGCCCATCACCGCCGCGCCGACCGCATTGGCGAGCTGACCGGTGGTGTTGAACTGCCCGGACGCCGAACCGGCCTGTCGGTCCGGCACCGCGACCAGGGCCAGCGGAGCGGTCGAGGAGACCACGAACCCGAAGCCGGCGCCCACCAACGAGATCGCCGGGACGAACGCCCAAAAGCTCGTCTGGGCGTCCGCCGCGCGCACGGTCACCCACATCACGAGGGCACCGGCCGCCATGACAATCGCGCCGAGGGTCAGCACCCGCCGCCCAATCCGCGGCATCAACATCGCCGCACCGGCACCGGCCGTGACCGTGCAGACGAGCGCGAACGGGATGTTGACCAGTCCGGCCTTCAGGACCGACCAGCCGAGCCCGGCCTGGAAATAGAGCGTGCCGGCGAGGAAATAGCCGGTTCCGGCGATGAACACCAGACCGCCGACGAGGCTGCCGCCGGCGAACGCACGGTCCCGATAGAGGGAGGTGGCCAGCAGCGGCTCGTCACCGGACCGCTCGTGACGCGCCTCGGCGACGACGAAGATGGCGAGGATGAGCGCGCCGGCGAGCAGCACGGCATACGACCACGCCGGCCAGCCGAGCTCGTGACCCATGACCAGCGGATATAGCAGCGCGAGCAGGCCGGCGGTGAGCACCGCGACCCCGCGAAAGTCGACCCGGTCGGCATGTGCGGCACGGGATTCGGGGACGAAGCGCAACGCGGCGACCAGCGCGAGGACGCCCACCGGCACGTTGACCAAGAACACCCAGCGCCAGCCGGCCGTCTCGGTCAGGACGGCACCGAGGATCGGGCCGACGACCGCGGCGATGCCGGCGAGCGCGGAGAAGGCGGCCATCGCCTTGCCGCGCTCGTGCGCGGCATACATCACCTGGATGCTCGTGAGGACCTGCGGCACCATCGCCGCCGCGGCGATCCCCTGGACCGCGCGGAAGGCGACCAGTCCCAGCGCGCTGGGGGCCAGGCCGCAGGCGGCCGAGGCGAGGGTGAAGCCGATGAGGCCGATCACGAAGAGCCGGCGGCGCCCGAAGCGGTCGCCGAGGCGCGCGCCGGTGATCAGCGAGATGCCAAACGCGAGCGGGTATGCCGCGACGACCCACTGCAGCATCGCCCCGCTCGCGCCGAGGGAGCGCTCGATGGTCGGCAGGGCGACGTTGACGATCGTCACGTCGATCAGTTCCATGGCCGAGGCCAGCAGCAGGCTGACCAGGGCGAGAGTGCGTGCGCGTCCCTCGATCTGCGCGGCGGGACGGGCGGTCGCCTCGCGGGCGAGGGGTGTCGGGGCAGCGGTTTCGCTGCGTGGTTCGAGCGTCATCGTGTCCATGCCGACGACGCTAGAGACCCTTCCGGTCAGTTTCCGACCGCTATTTCGGGCACTCTTAGGGGATGGCGAACACGAGTTCTCGGACCCTGCGGCTGCTGTCCCTGCTGCAGACGCACCGCTTCTGGCCGGGGCCGGAGCTGGCCGACCGGCTCGAGGTCTCCGAGCGCACCCTGCGCCGCGACGTCGACCGGCTCCGTGAGCTGGGTTATCCCGTGAAGTCCTCCCGCGGCACCGATGGCGGCTATCAGCTGGGCGCGGGTGGCTCGATGCCGCCGCTCGTCGTCGACGAAGAGGAGGCGATCGCGATGGTCGTCGCCTTGGGCCAGACCGCCGCCGCCCAGTCCGGGGCGCTCTCGGACGCCACGCTCTCGGCGCTGTCAAAGGTGATGCAGGTGCTGCCGGCGCGATTGCGGCGCCGAGCCGAGGCGCTGCACGCGGTGACCGTCGACTCCCCCTTCGGGTCGGCGCCCGAAGTCGAGGCGTCGGTGCTCGGGTTGATTGCGCAGGCGATCCGCGACTGCGAGCGAATCCGCTTCTCCTACACCGCCCGGGGTGGTTCCGCTCCGGGCGAGTTGGTGCGCCGGTATGCCGAACCCCACCAACTCGTTCGGGTCGCCCGCCGCTGGTATCTCGTCGCCTACGACCTCGACCGTGGCGACTGGCGCTCCTTCCGGTTGGATCGGCTCACGGATCCGGCGGGATCCCGCTCGCTCTTCCGGCGCCGCGAGGTCCCGGGAGGCGACGCCGCGGCATACGTGCGCAGAGGGTTGTCCGAGCGTGACGCGGAGCACCGGCTGGTCGCGGTCGTCACCGCGCCGGCAGCGGAAGTCGAGGCGAAGATCGGCCGGTGGGTGGAGGTCACCGACCTGGGCGACGGGCGCTGCCGCGTGCGCGGCGAGGCGCAGCACGCCGGCTATCTCCTCCATGGCATGGGCGTCCTCGATGCCCCCTTCGCCATCGAGGAGGCCAGCCCGGGTGTCCGGGAGATGATCGCGTCGTGGGGTATGCGGTTCGCCGCCGCAGCCGGGATCAGCGCCAGCCCGGGGCTGGGTTAGACTGCCGGGGCTGCCTGCCGAGATTTATCCCCGAAGGCTGGCACGCCGATGTAGCTCAATGGTAGAGCGCCAGCTTCCCAAGCTGGACACGCGGGTTCGATTCCCGTCATCGGCTCGTATCGCACTGGTCGTCATCGCCCTCCTCGTCTGGCAAATCGGTGGGTGCGTACAGCGGAGCGTTCTCGATCACCGTACGTGGGGTCGGGATGGCTCCGCGTTTGACCTGTGGTGGACTCTCGACGGGAGGACTCTGGGAATCGGCCGGCGAGGGGTCGTCCTCGCAGAATTCGGCGGCAGCGTCGGGACCAGGGTCGGATATCACTCTGTTGCCTCCTTGCGTCGGCGTCGGGCGGGCGCCCGGCAGGCGGGAGCGTGTGCACACATACTCGCCCGCCGGACACCCGGCTGGGAGGGGTGGGTCCGAACGATTACCCGTACCAGTAGCAGTCGCGGACCGTTCCGCCCGACCCGATGTAGAAGACCTCCATGCTGCCCGCGATCCGGGACACCGCGGCGACCTTGGCGTTCCCCGCGGCGCTGCCGGGGCCGTTGAGCGTGAAGCGCTGCCAGGGATTGCCGTCATACCAGTAGCAGTCCTGGAGCGAGCCGTCGGCGCCGCTGTAGAAGATCTCCATGCTCCCAGGGACCCGCGAGACCGCGGCGATGCCGCCACTCGTGGACGCGCTGCCCGCTGGGGCCAGCTCGAAGCGCTGCCACGGGTGCCCGTCATACCAGAAGCAATCCTGCACCGACCCGTTCGCGCCGACGTAGAAGATCTCCATGCTGCCGGGGATCCGCGAGACCGCGGCGATGCCGCCACTCGTGGAGGCGCTGCCGGGCGGGGCCAGCTCGAAGCGCTGCCACGGCTGCCCGTCATACCAGAAGCAATCCTGCACCGACCCGTTCGCGCCGACGTAGAAGACCTCCATGCTGCCGGGGATCCGCGAGACCGCGGCGATGCCGCCACTCGTGGACGCGCTGCCCGCTGGGGCCAGCTCGAAGCGCTGCCACGGCTGCCCGTCATACCAGAAGCAATCCTGCACCGACCCGTTCGCGCCGACGTAGAAGACCTCCATGCTGCCGGGGATCCGCGAGACCGCGGCGATGCCGCCACTCGTGGAGGCGCTGCCGGGCGGGGCCAGCTCGAAGCGCTGCCACGGCTGCCCGTCATACCAGAAGCAATCCTGCACTGACCCGTTCGCGCCGACGTAGAAGATCTCCATGCTGCCGGGGATCCGCGAGACCGCGGCGATGCCGCCACTCGTGGAGGCGCTGCCGGGCGGGGCCAGCTCGAAATGCTGCCACGGCTGCCCCTCATACCAGAAGCAATCCTGCACCGACCCGTTCGCGCCGACGTAGAAGACCTCCATGCTGCCGGGGATCCGCGAGACCGCGGCGATGCCGCCCGTGGGCGACGACGCCCCAGCCGCAGCCAACTCGAAGCCTTCCCAGCCGTTGTCCGACTTCACGACGGTCGTCGGATTCCGCAGCCACGCCTCAGCGGTGATGGCCAGCATCGACGGCACATCAATGATGCCGATCGAGTTCCAGGTGAACATGGCATACCCCGGTGCCGAGCCGTCGACCCCGTCGGGTAGCGCCGTCCCGAGCTGCTGCGCCAGCCAGGCCATGCTGCCGTAGCCACACAACGCCACGCAGTGATCGATGTTGGGGTCGCTGTGGAAACCGGTGCCGACCCATCCGGTGTGGCCGTTTGCCGCCCCATAGGCGGCGCTGACCTGGTCGGCGGCGATGCCGAGCTTGACCGGCCCGATCGCGATTGCGCTCCGCAGGACGCCTGCGCTGGTCCAGTCGACGTAGGAATAGGGCCCGTCGGTGTAGGTGTGGCCCTGGTTGTGGAAGCCGTCATTTTGCATCCAGTTGAGGACGTCGACGATGACGGCGCCTTCCAGGACTCCGAGTCGGGTCGCCCAGCCGATCACCTCGTTGTCCGGGATGAAGATCTCCGGGGCGTTGCAGGCCTTGGCGAAGGCCTCCTCTGCGGTCACGCAGTCGCCATGGGCGTCATTGCCCCACATGGAGATCTGTTGCGGGCGCCACAGGAAGGACGCCGGAGCACCGAGCGTGCGGGCGTGCCGCCGGGCGGCGAGCACCGCACTTCGCGGCGAAGGCAATGCCCCTCTGGGGAAGGCGTTTTCAGGCATGGGTGAGTACCTATCTTGTCTCGATGGGCGAGGTCTGCCCCATTGCGACGCGACGGCGTATCCGGTGGCGCAGGTCCCTACAGGTGATACTCATCTAGAGGCGTCGAGGTGAGGTGTGATACCTGCGACAGGCAGCATTCTCGGGTTCCGGCAACTCCGAGCCACGCCCCGCGGGCTCCGATCGTTCCCCGCGTGGCCGCTATTCGCGGTTGGCAGCAGAGGGGATCAGGTCAGGGCCAGGTTTGGGCGTGCCCCTCGAAGTCGGCGCCCGTTTGCACAGGGACGGCGCAGAACAGCAGCCCACCGGGATCGGCGAGGATGACGTAGCCCTCCCGGCGCTCGACCACCCGGGCTCCAAGGGCCAGCACCCGCGCCACCTCGGCGGCCACGTCGTCGGTCTCGATGTCGAGGTGGATCCGCGCCGGCGTGCCGGCTCCGGTGCGCTGCAACTCCACCAGCACGCCCCCCGGAAGCGAGTCGAGAGACTCGTACGGCTCCGCACCCGGCGAGGCATCCGCAGCGGAGCGTGGCGAGCCGGTCACCCCGGCCCAAAAGGCCGCGCCGGCGGCATAGGTCTCCTCCGGGTGATCGATCAGGACGACGCCAATCCGACTGCGGTGCATACAACCACGTTAACGGCGGTCCACCCTCGAGGGCACAGTCCTGACACAGCCGATTGCTCCCGACCCGACAGCCAAGACCGGTCAACTCGTCCGTATGCCGATCCACCCCGCCGCGCTCGAGCGGCGTCACGTCCTGCGCCTGGCCGGGCTCGCCACCCTCGCCTCGGCGACCGCCGCGTGCAGCGAACCGGACTCCTCTAGCACGAGCAGCTCGCCGCCCGCGGCGTCAATCGGACGAAACCTGTTGGCCAACTATCAGGTTCACGAGCTCGACATCGCGATGACCGCCGAGCAGTTCGGTGCTGCGCTCGCGGCATACGAGACGAGCGGCGCCAAGGAGTGGGTCGAGTGCGCGGTGCGGGCCGACGGGACGGCATACGAGCGCTGTGGAGTGCGGTTGAAGGGAAACTCGACGCTGTGGCGGGTCAACGACACCGCGGGTGCCACGGCTGCGGACTATCCGTGGCTGGTGCGCTTTGACAAGTACGTCGACGGCCAGGCGCATGGCGGGATCACCGAGGTATCGGTGCGTGCCAACAACACCGCATCCGCCCTCAACGAGGCACTCAGCCTCGACCTGCTCGCGCGCACCGGACTGGCCGCGCAGGGCTGGGCCTACGCCCAGGTCACGGTCGCCGGCGCTGCCCCTTCGCTGCGACTCCTCGTCGAAAACCCTTCGGACGCATGGATGCTCGCCAACTTCGGCACCCAGGGGATGCTCTACAAGGCCCAGGCCACGGCGAACTACGACTACCTCGGTGACGACCCGGCGAGGTATGCCGACCGCTTCGAGCAGGAGGCCGGTGAAGATGACCTCGCCCCGCTGATCGCGTTCTTGCAGTGGGTAAATCAAAGTAGCGTTGACGAATTTAGTTCTGGCTTAACGAAACATCTCGACGCTGACGCCTTCGCGACCTACCTAGCGTTCGAGGGCCTGATCGACAACTATGACGCGATCGACGGGCCGGGCAACAACTCCTACCTTTTCCACGACCCGGCCAAGGCCCGGATGACGGTCGTCGCGTGGGACCACAATCTCACCTTCGGCGTCACCAATCGCCCTGGGGGACAAGGCGGCCGAGGCCCCATGGGTCAGCCCGGCGGCGGAGCGGGTGGCGGGGCACCGGGCCGCCGTGGCAACCAAACCGGCAATGTCCTCTCCCGCCGGTTCGAAACCACGCCCGACTACGCGTTCCAAATCACCTCGGAGAGCGCACGATTGCGCTCCGAACTGATCGCCGGTGGGTATGCCGCGGGCCGGCTCGACGCCCTTGTCACCCTGATCGCCAGCTCCGGACAGATCGATGCCGCGACGCTCGCCCGGGAGAAGGCGAGCATCGCGGCATACCTCACGGCGTGAACCGGTCAGTCCCGGTATCGGATCTCGACTCGCCGGTTGAGCGCCCGGCCCTCGGGCTTCTCGTTGGACTCGACCGGATCGCTCATACCGAATCCCTTGACCTCCAACCGCAGATCGGCGCGCTCGGCGCTGATCACATTGGCCACGGTCTTGGCCCGGCTCTCGGATAGCTTCTGGTTGTAGGCCTGCTCGCCGATGTTGTCGGTGTGGCCGTGCACCTGAACGGTGGCGCCATCGGGGATGTCGGCGATCAGCTCGCGGATCTTGTCCTCGGCACGATCGGAGATCGTGTCCTTGTCGAAGGCGAAGAGGACGTCGGAGGCCAGCGAGATCACGGTCTGTGGCCCCTCGGTGCTCTTGGTGTCCACCTTGGTGACATTCCGATCGAGTTCGGTGACCGAGCGATCCAGCTTGGTGATGCTCGCCGGCCAGGCCGACTTGGGCAAGGATGCCAGGGCCTCGTCACGGTCGTTGGCCGCCGCTGCCGTCGGCGCGGCAAGCGTCAGCGCCGCGACGAGCCCGCAGAGCGTGGACCTCACTGGATCGTCACCTCCGCCGGAGGAGCCCCCTCGACCAGGATCGCCGTCATCGAGGTGACCCCGGCCGGTGGGGCGGCGAAGGCGGCATACGTATAGAACGTGTCGCCGGGGCCGAACTTGGAGCCCTGCGAGTCGGTCTTGGCCCACTTCAGGTCGGCCTCGAGGACGTCGTGCCGGGCCAGGTTGACCGGGTCGATCAGGTGGGGTGACCAACTGTGGTCGCCGAGATAGTCATAGAGCCAGGCGTCCTTCTCCGGGTCGGCGGTCGACTCGAGGGTGAAGGAGTAGGTGCCGACCAGCGTCTCGCCCTCGCGGGTCAGGCTGTGGAGGACAACCTTCATCGTCGCCTTGGGGTCGCCCTCGACGCTCGCGGGGATCTCGGCGGTGGCGATCGGCTCCCCAAGCGTGGTCAGGTCGATGCCGGCGGCAGCGGCCGAGTCGGCCGCAGCGTCGTCCTGCGGCGACTGCTCACCGGCGGACGCGGCGGACGAGCCGGAGGCGGCGGCGCTTTGTTGGGTCGCGCTGCTCTCGAAGGTGGCCTCGGGAGCCTTGCTGCACCCGGTGAGCGCGAGGCCGGCGCCGAGGGTGAGCGCGGCGAACCGGCGGCCATGCGTGCTGTTCATCGCTGTTCTCCTTGCGGTCTGCGTGATCGTGCGATTATCAGGTACGTCGGCGCGGATGGCGTCTGCGGTTGCATCGATCGCGAACTTTTTTCCTCACGACCCGCTCACGACCCGGTGACCGTGAACTCGTGACTCGCCTGCAACTGCCGACCCTCATCGTCGACCGCCCGCACCGTGACCCGGGAGGATCCGGCGCCGCTCGGCTTCAGCGAGACGCTGGCGGTGTCGGCGATATGCCGGCCGGTCGGCAGGATCCACACCCACGAGTCCACGCCCTGGTGGACCAGCGTGAAGGTCGCCGTCGCGCCGACCCCCACCTGCTGCGGGCCTTGGATCGCCAGCCGCGCGCTCGCGCTGGAGGCGGTCGGCGTCGACCGCAGCCCGTGCAGCAGCCAGCCGCCGCCGAGGCCGAGCAGGAGCGCGGCGATCGCCGCTACGAGGATCGCCAGCTGCCGGCGGGTCGGCCGTCGCGCCTGGGCGCCATCCGGCGCTGATTCCGTATGCCGCTCGCGCGCCCCGGCCGCGCTGGTCCCGGTCCCGCTCGCCTCGGGCGGGCTCGCCTCGGACGGGCTCTCCCGCGGCGCCGGCGCGAGGGCCGCCTCCACCTCGGCGAGCCACGCAGTGACGTCGGGATGGCGCTGGTCGGGCGCGGCCGACTGCCCGCGGTCCACGACCGTCCAGAACGCTGCGGGAAGGTCGCCTCCCTCGGCCAGCCAGCGGATCAACGCCGAGAGCGACCACAAGTCGGCGCGCGTGTCGATCACCGCCGGCCCGGCATCCATCTCGGGGGGCCGGAAACCGGCGGTGCCGCCGGCCACGGTCAGCCCGGAGTTCAGCGCCAGGTCCTTGCACATCCCCAGGTCGGCGAGGAGCAGCCGCTCGTCGGCCCGGATGACCGAGCCGTGCACGGCCTCGGCATCGGGGGTCGTGGTGAGCAGGACATTGGGCGGGCTGAGATCCCGGTGGACGAGTTGGGCCGTGTGCATCGCCTCCAGCGCGCGGGCCAGCTGCCGCGACACATCGAGCACATCCTCGGGCCCGGCCGTCCAGCCCTGGTCCCGCAGCTCGGCGACCCGCTGCGCCAGCGTGCCGCGATCGGCCAGGTCGAGCACGAGATACGGCTGTTGCCGCTCGCTCTCGCCGATGTCGTGGACGGTGACGACGTGCGGGCTCGCGATCCGCCGCAGTGCCCGCCCCTCGGCGATAAATCGCTCCCGGACTTCGGGATTGAGGCTATGGTTCTCGGCGAGGATCTTGACGACGATGGTGTCGTCCAGACGTTCGTCGACCGCCCGGTGCACGGTGGCGAAGGAGCCGACGCCGATGACCTCCTCCAGCCGATAGCGCCCCACCCGTGTCTCGTTGACGCTCATTCGCGGCCGGCCTCCCCTGGCCCGTCCCAGGCCGCATCGCCAAGACCGTCGTCACCGCGCAGGTCGGCGGCCACCAGGGCCCGCCCGCGGGAGATCTGCGCCTTGATCGTCCCTTCGGCGCGACCGAGGCGCTCGGCGATCTCGGCGTAGCTCAGGCCGTCGAGATCGCGCAGCGTCACCGGCTCGCGATAGCGCTCGGGTAGCCGCGCCAGCGCGGCCTGCACGGTCGCCCGGGTCGCCAGCAACGAACTCATCCGCTGGCCGAGCATGACATCGTCCTCGGGCAGCGGCACGCTCGCCCGCTGCCGGCGCAGGTGGTCGATGACCCGGTTGCGCACGATGGTGTGCACCCAGGTCGTCACCTTGGCATCCCCACGGAAGGAGCCGATCGATCCGGCAACTGAGATGAGCACGTCCTGGCACACGTCGTCAACCGCCGCCTCGTCGAGCAGCGAGCTGCGGACCAAACGCCGGACGATGCCGGACCCGTCGAGTTGTTCGATGAGCAGCTCGGTCGCCAGCGCCGACCCGCTGGCCGCGTCCGTGGCGAGCAGGCGCAGCACGTCGTCAGCGCCCTCCGGGCATGCGTCCCGGACGAGATCGCGCGAGCGCACCGGATCGTCCGCGGCCACGGCCGCGGCGAGTTCGTCCAGTCCGTCCGGCATGGAGAAGACGTTAGGGCCTGATGCGAGAACGACGAAACAACGCGGTCCTCGGGCGCGCGACGCCGACCTGCAACAGGTGCGGTATAGCTCACCCAGTGCAGGTCACCCCCCACCCGACACGCGAGACCGACCTGCAACAGGTGCGGCATAGCTCACCCAGTGCAGGTCACCCCCGCGGCAGCGGGTAACCCGGAACGAATCGGCCCCCCCAAACGTCGCACCGGAATGACCCGCCGGTTTGCGCCTGCTGCCTTGCTCCTCGCTGTGCTCGCCGGCTGCGGCACGGCCACCACGTCACCCAGCTCGAGCGGCGCCTCGAGGACTCCGTCGCCGAGCGCAACATCCTCCGCTTCGCCTTCGACGCGGTCCTCCTCGCCCTCGACGGCAGCAAGCGCGAGCGTCTCTCCCGGCGGTGAGCTCTTCGGGATGTTCACCGTCTTGGAGAAGGGCGACAGCGGACCGATGGCCTGCTCGGCGGTCGCCACCTCGCTTCCCCCTCAGTGCAGTGGCCCCAAGATCGTCGGCTGGGACTGGGCAACGGCACCGGGCAAGAACGACGCGGCCTCCGGGGTGCGGTGGAACGACGGGGTCGCGCTCATCGGCCGCTGGGACGGCACGAAGCTCACCCTCACCCAGCCGCCGATCACACCGGAAGACTTCCGCGCCGAACACTCCTTGCCCCTTGACCCCGGATCCACATCCACCCCCTGCCCCGAGCCGGCTGGCGGGTGGGTCGTCGTCGACCGGGCGAGGACCACCCAGGCCACGATGGACAAGACCATCGCCGCGGCCCAGGCCCTGGCGAGCTTCGGTGGCCTCTGGCTGGACCAGTCGATCAACCCCGCGCCGAGCGATCCCGATGCCGACCCGGCCGAGATCGAGGCCGAGATGAACAACCCCGAGAAGCTGATTCTCAACGTCCGCGTCACCGCCGATGCGCCGGGGGTGGAACGCGTGCTTCGCCAGACGTGGGGCGGCATGCTGTGCGTGTCGTCCGGCGGGCGCAGCGAGGCGGACCTCCTGCAGATCCAGCAGGAGATCCACGCCGGCAACGACGCCGTCACCGGCAGCGGCGTCGACTCCCAAAAGGGGCAGGTTCAGGTCGAGGTCTTCTTCGACGACGGCCGTCTGCAACGCGAACTGGACGAGAAGTACGGCCCCGGCATCGTCCTCGTCCAGTCGCACCTGATGCCCTTCCCTCCCTGATCCCTCTCCCCGTCTTCCAGTCGGCCTGCTTCGATAGACCGTATGCCGACAAGCACCTACCGCAAGCACCTCCCCGCCGGTCCGGCCGGCTATGCGGAATGGGAGGCGGCCGGCCTGCGCTGGCTCGCCGCGGCCGACAGCGGCTGCGTTCCCGACGTGATCGACGTGGGGGCCGACCACCTGACGATGACGCACCTCAGCCGGATCCCGGCCACGGCCGAGGCGGCCGAGGAGTTCGGCCGCCGACTGGCGGCGATCCACGACAGCGGGGCGGCGGCATACGGGAGCCCGCCGGAGGGCTGGGAGGGAGACGGCTTCCTCGGCCCGGCCGACGAGCCCCTCCCCCTGCGGCTGCGCCCGACTCAGCGCTGGGGCGAATTCTGGGCCGACCAGCGCATCCTTGCCGTCGTCGACCTCGGGCTGACGCGCGGCGCGTGGGGCCGCGGCGATGTCGGCCCGTTCCGCGCGGTGGCCGAGCGGGCCCGGGCCGGCGACTTCGACGACGACGACCGGCCGGCGCGCATCCACGGCGATTTGTGGTCGGGCAACCTACTGTTCACGCCCGAGGGCGCCAAGATGATCGACCCAGCCGCGCACGGCGGCCACCGCGAGAGCGACCTGGCGATGCTCGCGCTGTTCGGCGCGCCGCACCTGGAGCGGATCGTCGCGGCATACGAGGAGATCCATCCGCTCGCCCCCGGGTGGCGCGAGCGGGTCGCGCTGCACCAGTTGCATCCGCTGCTGTTGCACGCCGTGCTCTTCGGTGGCGGGTATGCCGCCCAGGCCGTCGCCGCCGCCCGCACCTATGTCTGACGCCTCGCTCGCCCGCCGAAAGTGAGCCGTGCGTTACACCCCATTGCGCGGCGTCGCCCCACTGGGCACACTATCCTGGCAAGAGCGCTAAGCAAGCGCTTAGTCAGTCATACCTAAGGGGCTACCGCTATGGGCCATTACAAGGCCAATCTGCGCGACATCGAGTTCAACCTATTCGAGGTCTTCAACCGCCAGGAGCTGCTCGGCCACGGAGCCTACGAGGACTTCGAGGAAGACACCGCCCGCGAGCTGCTCAAGCACGTGCGCGAACTCGCCGAGGGCGAGCTGGCCGAATCCTTCACCGACGGTGACCGCAACCCGCCGGTCTATGACCCCAAGACCCAGCTGATCACCATGCCGGAGTCGTTCAAGAAGTCCTACCAGGCCTACCAGGACTCCGGCTTTTGGCATGTGACCATCCAGCACGAGCTCGGCGGCACCCCGTGCCCGCCGTCGCTGAAGTGGGCGATCAACGAGATGATCCTCGGCGCCAACCCGGCGATCGCGATGTTCGGCGCGTCCTACGGCTTCGCCGAGTTGCTCTACACCCTCGGCACCGAGGACCAAAAGAAGCTGGCCAAGTGGATCGTCGAGAAGGGCTGGCACTGCACGATGGTGCTGACCGAGCCCGAGGCCGGCTCCGATGTCGGTGCCGGGCGCACCAAGGCGGTCCAGAACGAGGACGGCACCTGGAGCCTCACCGGCGTCAAGCGGTTCATCACCAGCGCCGAATCCGACATGACCGACAACGTCGTTCACTTCGTCCTCGCCCGCCCCGAGGGCGCCTCCGAGGGCACCAAGGGCCTCTCGCTGTTCATCCTCTCCAAGTTCGACGTCGACCTTGAGACCGGTGAACTCGGCGAGCGCAACGGCGTCCTGGTCACCAACGTCGAGAAGAAGATGGGCCTGAAGGTCTCCACGACCTGCGAGCTGACCTTCGGCGACGGTATGCCGGCCACCGGCACCCTGCTCGGCGACGTCCACGACGGCATCGCCCAGATGTTCCACGTGATCGAGAACGCCCGGATGCTGGTGGGCACCAAGGCGATCGCGACCCTCTCGACCGGCTATCTCAACGCGCTCGACTATGCCAAGCACCGCGTCCAGGGCGCCGACCTGACCCGCATGACCGACAAGTCGGCGCCGCGGGTGACGATCACCCACCACCCCGACGTCCGCCGCTCGCTCATGCTGCAGAAGGCGTATGCCGAGGGCTTGCGCGCGCTCGTGCTGTTCACCGCCTGCCAGCAGGACGTCGCCGACCAGCACTACCTCGAAACCGGGAACGAGAAGATCGAGGGCAGCGGCGCCGACCTGGCCGCCCGCACCAACGACCTGCTGCTGCCGATCGTCAAGGGCCTGGGCTCGGAGCGGGCCTGGGTGCTCCTCGGGACCGAGTCGCTGCAGACCCTCGGCGGGTCCGGCTACCTGGCCGACTACCCGATCGAGCAATACGTCCGCGACGCCAAGATCGACACCCTGTATGAGGGCACGACCGCGATCCAGGGCCTGGACTTCTTCTTCCGCAAGATCATCCGCGACAAGGCCCAGGCCCTGACCGCGCTGTCGATGCAGATCCAGGAGTTCGCCAAGGACACCGGCGCCCAGAACGGCAAGCTCGACAAGGATCGCGAGCTGCTCGCCAAGGGCGTCGAGGACGTCCAGGGCATCCTCGGTGCGATGGTGCCGGCGCTGATGGCCTCCGACCCGCGGATGGGTGGCGACCTGACCAACCTCTACAAGGTCGGCCAGAACACCTCTCGCCTGCTGCTCGCCGCCGGTGACCTGATCGTCGGCTGGCTGCTGCTTCGCCAGGCAGCCGTCGCCCAGGACAAGCTCGACGCCGGGGTCAGCGGCTCGGACGTCGACTTCTACACCGGCAAGGTCGCCGCCGCGCAGTTCTATGCCCGCACCGTCCTGCCGAAGCTGACCGCCGAGCGCACGATCGCCGAGGGCATCGACAACATGCTGATGGAAGTCCCCGAGTCGGCCTTCTGACGGCGGGCCGAGCGGGTCGCGCCATCCGCCCGCCCGTGCACCTTCTGCTAGCACGAGTTAGTCGACCTCTCCATAGGTTGCTGCCTATGGAGAGGTCGACTAACTGCTGCTAGCAGAACTTCCTCGCGCGCGTCAGACCGGCGCGTCCTGCGGGGCAAGGGGCTCGTCCTGGGGAGGAGCGGGCGCGTCTTGTGGGGGCGCATCGATCGGGACGAGCACGACCTTGCCGCTGGCGCTGTGGACCCGGACCCGGACGCTGTCCTGCCCTGGCGCCGGCTCGCCGACGTGCGGCAGATGCGACTCCACTCGGCCGAAGGCGGAGACGATCTCGGTCCACACCGGCGTGCCCGCGGCGATGCCCAGCCGGACCCCGCCCGACGCGGTCTTGGCGTCGACCCGGCCCCGCCGGACCAGTTCGACGGTCAGCAGGCCGGAGGCCGTGCCATAGCGAACATCCCCGGCGAGCTGGCCGACCGTCAGGTCACCCGATCCGGTCTTGACTGCCACGGCACCGGCCGCGTCATCGAGCCGGACGTCGCCCGACCCGGTCGAGATGGTCGCGTCGGCGGACAGCCGGCCCACGCTGATGTCGCCGGAGCCGCTTTTGGCGCGCACCTGCTCGACCTCGTCGCACCGGATGGTCCCGGAGCCGGACGACAGCGCGGCCGTGCCGACCCGATCGATCCGGATGCTGCCCGAGCCCGTCTTCGCAGATACCTCACCGAGTCGGCATCCGGGGGTCTGGAGATCAACGTCGGCCGCCCCGGCGCCAATGTCGAGGTCGCTTTCGGCGGGCAGTCGGATGTGGATCTCGTGCCTTCCGGTGTCCTGCCACTCCCGGGGCGGACGCACAACGATGGTGCGGCCGCTCTGCGCGACGTCGAAGACCTCGCTGCGGCGACCGGTGATGGTCACGATCGTGTCGTCCCTAGCCTCGGCGACGACGGTCAGGGATCCCGCGTGCAGACCGGCGGACAACTCGACCGGCTCCGGGGTCGCAAACGTCCATTCCATGGCGCGGCCCCTCACACCCAGCCCGACATCCGGCCGCGACCGGAGCTGCCGTGCGGGAAGTCCTTGTCGAAAAACGGGATGTGGGAGAAGTCGAGATCGATGTCGACGCCGCCCGGACCGGTCGCCTGGCGCAGGGTGTTGACGATCCAGCTGTTCAGCGATTGGCTGGAGCGACCGGCTCGAGCCTCGGCCTTCTCCTTGACGCCCTCCGGCAGCCGGACGGTGATCCGGGCCAGGTCGCCCTCGTCCTGGACCTCGCCGTGCGGTGGCGTGCTCGGCGGCGCTGCAGGAGGGGGGAACGGAGCCCCGGGGGAAGCCGGCGGCGGCGGCACGACCGCGGACCGGAACGCAGCTGCCGCAGCTGGCCTGGCGACCGGGATCATCCGCGGCTGGCCCGCGAACGGCGCCTGTTCGACGACGAAGTCGATCTCACGCCCGTTCAGGCGGGCCGAGACGCTGTCCGATGGCAGGGCGCTGGTGATTTCGGCTGCCGCGTCGGCGAGGACCTCGAAAAGGGTCAGCCGGACGCTGGCGTCCAGGACTCGGCTCAGGCGCTCACCGGCGTCCTGGACCTCGACGGGGGCCCCGGAGAGGGCGGCGAGTAGTTCGGCGCGGAGGCGCTCGGCATATGGAGAAAGATCCATGACACCATTATGGTGTCATGGAGACGTCACGTCAAGTCATATCGACGTCATTATGACGTCAGTACTGGCCGGGCCCCTGGCCGCGGTCGACGTGCGTCTCGTCCACCGTCGTGCCGGTGTTGGGGTCGGTCGTCGTGACCCGGCGTGCGTTGTATTCGCCGGTGCGCCGCCCACCGGCCTGAACCAGGAAGGACAGCACGATGGCCAGCGCGCCGGCGCCCATGCAGATATAGCCGACCATGGTCAGGTCCACAGCGCTGATCGAGTCCCTCACCGCGAAGGAGAGGATCGCGCCAACGACGAGGAGGAAGATGCCGACACCGATGTACATGCGAAACTCCTTGCAGCTGAACTCGCGCCGGCTGAACGAGCCGACGCCCCGACGATAGCCAGCCGATCCCCGCGAGGGGCGCTAACGCGCCGTGGACCTTGACGAGTCGGGCGTCAAAGCCGCCGGTCGGCCCAGACGGGGAACTGCTCCCGGTATGCCGCGACCTCGCCGAGGTCCACCTCCACCGAGACCACCTGCTGATCCGCGCCCGCCTCGGCGAGCACCTCCCCGCGCGGGGAGACCACCTGCGAGGCGCCGCCCATCTGCACCCCGGCGTGCGTGCCCGCGGTGTTGCACGCGATCACAACACACTGGTTCTCGACGGCCCGCGCGCGGCCGAGCAGCGACCAGTGCGCCACCCGCGGCATCGGCCACGCTGCCGGGATCAAGTAGACCTCGGCGCCGGCATCGAGCTGGCGGCGATAGAGCTCGGGGAAGCGCAGGTCATAGCACGTCGACAACGCCGCGCGGGCCCCGCCGGGCAGGTCGAGCAGCACGTCGTCCGTGCCGGCCTCCAGCAGCGACGGCTCACCCTCGGCGAAGCCGAACCGGTGAATCTTGCGATAGACCCCGACGACCTGCCCCGACGCCGCAACGACAACCGCCGTGTTGGCCAGCGACTTGCCGTCCGGCCCGGGCTCGGGAAGCGCCTCGATGATCGAGCCGGCATGGACCATCGCGCCGATGTCCATGGCCGCCGATGCGATGGCGGCCACGGTCGGCCCGTCCACCGGCTCGGCGGCGGCTTCCCACCCCCGATAACCGAAGCCGGTCGGCGCCCACAACTCCGGCAGGATCACCAGGTCGTGCCCGGCCTGCTCGCGGACCAGGGCCGCGGCACGCTCGCGGCGCTCGTCGAGCGGCTCGCCATCGGCATACCCGAGCTGGATGAGGGCGACCTTCACCGGCTGGCTCCTTCGCGCCGGTCGTGGGCGGCGATGTCGGCGAGCCGGGCGTTGTATGCCGCGAGTTCGGCATCGTGGTCGCGGTCGGCTTGGCGATCCAGGCGCTCGGTCTCACGCCGGTCGGCGCGCACCCACTGCCAGGTGACCATCAGCGCCAGCACGAGCGTCGGGGCCTCGCCGACGCCCCAGGCGATCGCGCCGCCGATGTGTTGGTCGCCGAGCGGGTCGGTCATCCACGGCAGCCCGAGCTGGCCGAAGAAGTCCGGGGCGAGCAGGTTGTTGCTGCTGGTGATGATCACCCCGAGGAAGGCGTGGAAGGAGATCGTCGCAAAGAGGACGACGAGCAGGATCAACGGCGGCCAGCGCTTCGGCCCGGGGTCGGTGCCGACCAGCACCCAGGTGAACAGATAGCCCGAGAGCAGGAAGTGGACGGTCATCAGGATGTGACCAGTGTGGGTGGCCAGCGCGTAGTAGAACAGCGGCGTGAAATAGAAGGTCGCCAGGGAGAAGAAGAAGATCACCGCGGCGACGACCGGATTGGCGACCACGTGCAGATAGCGCGAGTGCACGAGCGCGAGGATCAGCTCCCGCGGCCCGCGGGTCTTGTCGTGGCGGGCCGGCAGGGCACGCAGCGCGAGCGTGATCGGCGCGGCGGGCACGAGCAGCAGCGGCACCAGCATCGCCACCGTCATGTGCATGATCATGTGCCAGGAGAACAGGACTCGCCCATAGACCCCGGGCGCCCCGCACATGGAATAGACAAACACGAGCCAGCCCGCGACCCAGCAGATCAGCTGCCACGCCGGCCACCGGTCACCGCGCTGGTGCAGCCGGTGCATCCAGTTGGCATAGACCCCGATCGCGACGGCGGCCACGGCGATCCACAGCCAATCGGCGTGCCAGGTGACCAGCCACGCGTGGTCCGGCGGCGCCCCGGGGTCGCCGTATCCGGTCAGCGCATAGACGGTCGTCGGGTCGGCCGGAATGGACTCGATCGCCGGCGCGGGCGTGCGGGCCAGCGCAACCGCCGTGCCGATCGCCACGCCCATGAGCAGCAGTTCACCGAGGGCCAGCCGGGCAAAGGCCGACCCGCTGCCGGGGTCGGCATCGAGGGTCCGCAGCGCCAGGGTGCGGTTCCGGTATCCCGCGAACCCGAGCAGCACGAACGCGCCCACCTTGACCAGCAGCATCGCCCCGTATGCCGTGGCCAAGTCACCGATCGCGGTGAGGTTGAACCAGGCGGCGAGGATGCCGCTGAGGCCGAGCGCGGCATACGACCAGGCGGCGGCCCGGGAGAAGCGGCGCGCGGCGACGGGCAAGTGCGGGCCGAGCCCGCGGCGCAGGATCACCAGCGCGAGCAGCCCGCCGACCCAGGTGGTGACCGCGAGCAGGTGGATCGCCAGCGCGTTGATCGAACTCATGTGATCGCGGCTGACCGCCGAGTGGCCGGCGAGCGCCGTGGGCAGCAGCGCGAACAATGCGCCGAACCAACACCACGCGAGCGCGGTCGTGGTGTGGGTCTGCACGCACGTCGCGAGCATGACCGCGACGACAACGGCACTGATGATGTCCATCCGGGACGGCTGCAACTCCCAGGCCAGACCGAAGAATTGCGACCAGAACTGCGGCTGGCTCGGCCGGAAGCCGGAGGCGCTGGCGAAGTAGGCGACCTGGTTGGCGAGCAGGCCGGCCAGCCAGAGGCCGGCGAAGCCCGCGGCATACCGGGCCGCGGCGGCGCGGCGATGGGTGCGCGTGGTCTCCGGGGCGAGGAAGGCGCCGAGCAACAGGAAACCGACCGTGCCGCAGGCGCCGATCATGGTGCCGACGCCGGCGAGCGGGCCGAGCCAGCGCATCACCACGCCCGGATCACCGACCGTGTAGGCGGCCACCACCTTGCCGAGGATCGCGAACACCGCGACGGCCACGACGGCCGGGATGGCCAAGGAGAGGACTGCCCGGCGCGGTGGGCCCGCCGGGGCAAAGGGCGTCATACCGGACAGCCTAAGGAGGTGGGCTCCCGTTGGCGCCAGGCAGGTCGAGACCGTGACCGAAATCGTAGAGCGGGTCGGCGAAGCCGGGCACGTCCTCGGGGTGTTCGCGCACCTGCGCCATCGAGCGGGGCAGGGCGACCGGGAGCCGGCCGGCGGGCGGGATGCGGCCGGTGATCGCGGCCAGCCAGGCGGCGTCGCAGGCGCCATAGCTCACGGTCAGGGCCGCACACACCTCGACCAGCGGGGTCAGGACCGCCGCCCGGTCGAGCGTGACGTCGATGACGAGCGGGCAGTGCCGCGCGATCCGGCGCAGGAGCACCGGCAGGCCGGGCGGGAAGTCGAGGCTGCCCTGGTGGAAGTCGGCCTCCAGGAAGAGATCGCTGCGCGGCTCGTATGGTGCATCCAGCCGCACCAGCGCGACGTCCGCGTCCTCGGGGCGCGGCACCCGGGTGCCGACGACCGCGACCGCGTCGTCCGCGAGGCCTTCGGCATAGATGCGCGCCCCCGGCCGCAGCGGCAGCGGGCCGCCGGGCGCCGCGGTGAGCACCGTGACCGAGCGCGCCTGGGCGGCATGCCCGGCCTCCCGGAAGTCCGCGCAGCCGACGGTCTGCGCCGCGGCCTCCTCATCGACGAACGGGTCGTCGAACAGGCCGAGGCGGAATTTGATCTCGAGCAGGCGCCGGGCCGAGGCGTCGATCCGGTCGACCGGGACGCGCCCCGCCGCCACGAGGTCCAGGAGCAGCTCGACGCACTCCTCGCCGCCGAACTGGTCGGCGCCGGCGTCGAGGATGCGCAGCATCCGCTCCGTCGGGTCGAGGTCCTCCACGCCCCAGGCGCGGGCCGGGAGCACCTGATCGCCGACGTGGTTGTCGTTGACCAGCTCCCAGTCGCTGATCACCACACCGGCATAGCCGAGCCGCTCGCGCAGCAGCTCGGTGACGACCTCGCGGCTGAAGCCGAACCCGACCGGCGGGAGGTCGATCCCCCGCAGCGACAGGCCGATCGGCACACCGTAGTAGGGCATCATCGCGGCGACACCGGCGGCGATGAGCGGCTCGAAGGGTCGCAGGTGGTCCTCCCCGCGGCCGCCCGGATAGACCTGCTCGCGGCCGTAGGGGAAGTGCGCGTCCTCACCGCCTTGCTGCGGCCCACCGCCGGGGAAGTGTTTGGCCGTGCACGCCACCGAGCCGGGGCCGAGGCGCTCCCCTTGGAAGCCGGCGACATAGGCCGCGCCGAGAGCGGCGGTCAGCTCCGGGTCCTGGCCGAAGGTGCCGACCAGGCGCGCCCACCGCGGCTCGGTGCCGAGGTCGATCACCGGGTGCAGCGCGGCCCGGATGCCCACCGCGACATACTCGCGCCGGGCGATGTCGGCGAATGCGCGCATCAGGTCCGGGTCGCGCAGCGCGGCCAGGCCGAGCGGCTCCGGCCACTGCGAGAACGGGCCCGCCGTGAACGAGGCCCCGGAGTTCTCGATGAACCCGTGACGCGGGTCGGTCGAGATCGTCACCGGTATGCCGTGCGGCGCCTGCGCCGCCACCTCCTGGAGCGCATTGCTCCAGCGGGCAGCTGCATCAGCGCCTCGAGCTGGCTTTCAGGCGAATTGGCGCCGTTAAGCGTGGTCAGCCCGTTGTAGGTGCCCGCCAGCGCGGTGGCATCGGCGGTCAGGCCCAGTTCCTGCTCATAGACCCATTCCCCCGTCGCACCGAAGGGCGAGATGGGCTTGTCGACAAAGCTGGAGACGCCGAATTCCGCGTTCGCCTGCACCGCCTGGATCGCCGCCACCAACTGCGGCACAAGGCCCCGCACGGTGGCGATGTCGTCGGCGAAGCTGCCGGTCAGATCCTGCAGGAACTGCACGTCCAGCGGGCCCGAGGTGGTGCCGCCGGGCGTGATGTGGACGATCTCGTGTTCGATCTCGCATTCGGTTTCGCCCGACAGGTCGATGTAGTCGTTCGAGGCGCTGTCCGATCCGTCCAGCGTGTCGTCGCCCAGGAAATCCTCGATCTCGACCGCGGCGCCGTGGACGTGGTAGAGATCGTCGCCTTCGCCACCCGACAGGGTGTCGTGGCCCGAGGTGGCCTCGATCACGTCATCGCCCGCGCCGGCCAGGATGTGGTCGTTGCCCGCGCCGCCGTCCAGCGTATCGCCGCCGCCGCTGCCCTCAAGCGTGTTGTCGCCGGTGCCGCCGGTCAGGCTGTGCACGGTGCCGCCCAGGCGGATGATCTCGACATCGCCGTTCACCACGATGCCCGCGCGGGTCACGATGGCCACGTCGATGCCGCCGTCGGCGCCCTCGATGATCAGGTCTCCGGCGTTGTCGATCAGGTAGATATCGTTGCCGGCCCCGCCCTCCATCGTGTCGGCGCCGGCGCCGCCGTCCAGCGTGTCGTCGCCCGCAAGGCCCAGCAGGTGGTCGGCGCCGGTGCTGCCGTTCAGCAGGTTGTCGGCCGCATTGCCCGTGCCGGTCAGCCGGCCGCGGGTCAGGGTCAGCGTCTCGACCCCGTCGGCAAGGGTGTGGCTGACCGACGAGATCACGCTGTCGTTGCCGCCACCTGCGGTTTCGACCACCGTGTCGCGCAGGTTGTCGACGCGGTAGATGTCGTCGCCGTCGCCGCCGATCAGGGTATCGGCCCCGGCGGCGCCGTTCAGCGTGTCGGCCAGGGCCGTGCCGGTGATCCGGTTGCCAAGGGCGTTGCCGGTGCCGGAATGCGCGGCCCCGATCAGCACCAGATCCTCGACGTTCAGCGCCAGGGTCCAGTCCAGCGCGGCGGTGACGGTGTCTCGCCCGCCGCCGGTCAGTTCGACGGTCTGGTCGCCCAGGCTATCGACGACATAGCTGTCGTTGCCCCGTCCGCCCTGCAGCAGGTCGTTCCCGACGCCGCCGTCCAGCGTGTCCTGGCCCGTGCTGCCGATCAGGGTGTTGTCGATGTCGCTGCCGGTGCCGCGATGGCCGGGGGCGGTCATCACCAGCGTCTCGACCCAGCCGCGCAGGGTGAAGTCTGCGCTGGCATAAACGGTGTCGTTGCCCTCGCCCGCGTTCTCGAACACCTGGTCCAGGGCGTTGTCGACATAGTAGGCATCGTCGCCGCCCAGCCCGCGCAGCGAATCCATGCCCGCGCCGCCGTCCAGCACGTTGTTGCCCGCAGTGCCGGTGATCGCGTTCAAGCCGCCGTTGCCGGTGCCCCGCAGCGCCGTGCCTTCCAGGATCAGGTTCTCGAGGTTCAGGCCCAGCGTGTAGTCGATGGTCGAACGCACCGTATCGGTGCCGCCGCCCGTGGCTTCGACCACCACGTCGCCCGCCGAGTTGACCGAATAGGCGTCATTGCCCTGGCCGCCGGTCATGGTGTCGTTGCCCGCGCCGCCGACCAGCCAGTTGGCGACCACGTTGCCGGTGATCTGGTTATCCAACTCGTTGCCAAAGCCGTTCTCGGCCAGGCCGGTCAGGATCAGGTTCTCGACATTGGCGCCAAGGCTGGCGTTCAGCGCGGTGCGCAGCGTGTCGATACCTTCGCCCGCCGCCTCGACGACCACGTCGCCGATGGTGTCGACAACATAGGTATCATCGCCCGTCCCGCCGATCAGGCTGTCGACCCCAAGGCCGCCCTCGATCGTGTCGTTGCCCGCGCCGGTTTCGATCGTGTCGTTGCCGCCCAGACCCAGGACGGAATCGTTGCCCGCCCCGATGGCATGCAGCGGCCCGCCGTAGCCTTCGCCCAGCAGGTCGGCCCCGGAGGTGCCGTAGACGTTGGCGTCGGGGCCCCAGGTCGCGGGGGTGTAGAGGATGCGCAGGCTTTCGCCGGTGCCGGGCGACAGGATCGCCAGGTCGGCGGTGCCGTCGCCGTTCTGGTCGCCCGCGACCGCGATGGCGCTGCCGGTCAGACTGCCGGCGCTGCCGACGATCTTGGCGCCGCCGATGCCCTGCGCCACTTCGGCCAGGTTGATCGGACGGTAAAGCTGATCGCCCCAGACCACATAGACGGCCCCGGCATCGGTGCCGCCTTCGGCATCGTGCGGGGTGCCGATCACCAGGTCCTCGATGCCGTCGCGGTTCAGGTCGACGTTGCCCAGAACGGTCATCCCGGCCAGGTTGGTGCCGGTGATGCGCAGCCCTCCGGTTCCGGCGGCGACATCGGCCAGGTTCACGTCCGTGTGCCCCGCCTGTCCGTAGACAAGGTAGGCCGCATTGCCGCTGGTGGTGCCAATCAGGATGTCTTCCAGCCCGTCGCCGTTCAGATCCGAGGCGCGCGAGACCGAGGCGCCCGCGCCCTCGCCGGCCTGGCCGAGGATGCGGTAACCGCTGGTCAGGCTGCCCAGGTTCACGGTGGCGCCGGTGGCCTGGCCGTCGACCACCCAGACCGCCCCCGCGCCGCCGCCGGCGGTGGCGCTGCCGATCAGGATTTCATCCCTGCCGTCGCCGCCCTGGTCGGACAACGTGCCGATCACGCGGCCGATGGCGTCGCCCGCTTCGGCCCCCAGGATGCGAAAGCCGCCGACCCCGGCGGCGACGCTGTTCAGCGACAGCGGCGTCTCGACGGTGCGGCCCCAGGTGACATAGACCGCCCCGGCATCGCCGCCGCCCGCGTCCTGGCCCGGCGCGCCGATGATCACCTCGGCCCGGCCGTCGCCGTTCATGTCATCGACCGAGACCATGGCATAGCCCGCCATGTCGCCCGCGACCTGGCCCTTGATCGCATAGCCCTTGCCGTCTCCCGCGAAGGGATCGGCCAGGTCGATGCCGTTGCCCGCGCCCACCGCCTGGCCCCAGAGGACAAAGCCAGCCCCGGCATCGGCGGCGGCGCCGACGGCCATGCCGGGCGCGCCGACAAGGATCTCGGCCAGCCCGTCGCCGTTCAGGTCGGACACGCTGCCCACGGCAAAGCCCGCCATGTCGCCGGCCCGCACGCCGTCAATGACCACGACATCCGGTGTCCCGTGCGACATGTCCTGCGAGGAACCCGCCACCGCATGGCCCAGGGTGATGAACACCCGCCCGGCGTCGACAGCCTTGTCATCGCTGCCCGGAGTGCCGACGACCAGGTCTGCGAACCCGTCGCCGTTCAGGTCGCCGGCGGCCGCGACCGACCCGGCCCCTGCGATGCCCAGCGGCGTTGCCAGAAGATCGCCGGGCTGTGGCGACAGAAGGGTGAAGCCGCCGCCCGAAGCAATCGCACTGGCGAGGTTGACCTTGGTGTTCGGGATGGGCATGGCGGATCCTTGGGTTGGTGATCCGCCGCACCACAACTGGTTCCGATCCGGGAACAATCAACCAAATGTGCATTTCCGACTGCCTAGGTATCCGGTTTATGGGCGTGTTCCGCGGGGTTATGGCAGCCGACCGCCGTCAGCGCCTGCTTACGCCGACATTACCGGGCCGCCGGGGTGATGCAGCGCAGCCAATGGATTGGACCGCGATGAACAGGGTCAGCACCCCGCCGCTATACTGGAAGGCAAGTCCCCGATAATGACCTTCGGTTTCATCGAAGCGGAACGAGCCATCGAGGCGCCGTCGGTTCGAGCCCAATGGCGAGGGCCTGCTTCCCGATCCGCCGGATGTGCCGCGTCCTCGGCGTCGGCCAGAGCGGCTTCTTCGCCCGGGCCAGGACCGTGCGGCCTGTCGCCGCCGGCAGCAGGACTTGGTCTGTCCGGCGCATATCAGGACGACCTTCACCCTGTCGAACGGCACCTGCGGCAGCCCTCGGATGCATCGCGATCTCGTCGATGAAGGGCCATGAGATATCGGGCGCCATCGCACGGCGCGGCTGATGCGCGAGACCCCGTTGATCGCGCGGCAGAAGCGGCGCTTCAAGCGCATGACGGACAGCGAACATGCCTGGCCCGTCGCCCCGAACCTGGTGGCGCAGGACTTCACGGCGGATGGCCCGGACAGGAAGTGGGGGGCGGACATCTCCTACATCTGGACGCCAGGGGGCTGGCTCTCCCTCGCTGTCGTCTTGAACCTCTTCTCGCGCCGCGCCGCGCCGGGGCTGGTTCACCATTCCGACCGCGGATCGCAATACTGCCCGGTCGGCGATCAGGCGCTGCTCCGCAGACGCGGCACCCTGATCTCCCTCTCGGCGCTTGCAGGCAATCGCCTGCCGGCAAAGGATGAGCGGGCGCGGGAACTGCTGCGACACCTCGATGGTCTTGCGTCGGGAAAACAGTCCACTGGACTGTTTTCTGATCCTCCTCACCTTCTTCAGGACCATCAAGTCGGACCTGGTCTGGCCGGTCGCATGGCAATCACGACCCCAGGCCGAAAACGCCGCCGCCAGATACATCGACGGGTTCCATAACCCCGTCAGGAGGCATTCATCGACCGGCTTCCAAAGCCCCATCGCCTTCACGCGAAAGGCCAGGGAAGTGAGCCAAACGCTCTCCGCAATAGACGGGCAAGTCCAACCGACGAATGAGCGCGGGTTCGGCTACTCAAGGAACCTCGCCCCAAATCCAGACTGTCCCGAATGCGACGGTCGCGGTGTTTCCGAGGTCGTGTTCAAGGACACGCGTCTATTGACCTAGGCAGAACGAGCCGTGTTCGCCGGGCTTGAGCAGATCCAGACAGGCCTGCGCTACCGTTTCGAGGATCGCGCCAAGGCCCTGGAGAGCCTCGCCCAACACCTGCAATTCTACCAAGTACGGGACCGGCAAGTCGATCGCGACCTGGCTGGACGCAATGGCCGCCGCAGGTCGTATCCAGGGCATGCCGCTGCGCAGGGATCAAGGCGACGCGTGCTAGGGCATTCTATCGTTAGGGTTGCCTCCGATTTTCACGGTGTACGCGCAATCTTGGACAGCTTGGCTCTCCACCGCCTTGTCGTTGCCTTCAGCCATTACTCTCAGCCCGGTTTCCCAGCTCCACGAGGGCGCGAAACCCTGGCCGGTGCCAAGGAGTGGCGTACAGGCCTCCAAGGCGTACCGTTTGCAGGCCGCCGCCCAGCGCCAACCCCTTCGGACGGCTTGCAAACCCGCGCGCAACCAAGGCAATCTGCCATCAGGGGTTGCGGCTGTGGCGGGGGGTCTTGGGGTGAAGGCGTTCGAACTGGACCGGCGGGTCATCGACAGCTACGCGGCGTTCTCGCGGTCCTTCTCGACCATCCGCGCGCCCGACATCCAGGCAGCGGTCGATGCCGAATACGCAGCCGGGCGGTTCTGGCCCGATGCGCTTCTGTCGCTGAACCCGGCCTATGAACAGGGGCCCACCGCCGATGACCTGGCCGCTCAGGGCGTCATCCTGCCTGAAACCGCCCGCGTCTTTGCCCGCGACGGCCAGCCGATCCGCTTTCACCGCCACCAGGAACAGGCGATCAAGATCGCGCGCGACGGCAAAAGCCTGGCCGTCACCACCGGCACCGGGTCGGGCAAGTCGCTGTGCTTCTTCGTGCCCATCGTCGATGCCTGCATCCGCGCGCGCCTTGCGGGCCAGGGTGCACGCACGCGGGCGATCATCGTCTATCCGATGAACGCGCTGGCCAACAGCCAGCTTGAGGAACTCGAGAAGTTCCTGCAGGCTGACCCGGCAACCGACGGCACCGTCACCGTTCGCGCGCTACACCGGCCAGGAGAGCGACGACGAGCGCCAGGCGCATCGCCGCAACGCCGCCCGACATCCTGCTGACCAACTTCATGATGCTGGAACTGCTGCATGACCCGGCAGGACGAGCATCGACCAGGCCGTCATCGCGCAACTGCCAAGGGCCTGCGACTTCCTGGTGCTGGACGAGCTGCACACCTACCGCGGCCGCCAGGGCGCCGACGTGGCGATGCTGGTGCGCCGCGTGCGCGAGCGCCTTCGGCCGACAACGCTGCATCTGCATCGGCACCTCTGCCACCATGGCGAACGAGGGCGATGCGGCCTGCAGCCAGTGCCACCGTCGCCGCCGTCGCCTCGCGTACTCTTCGGCACGAACGATCGGACCCGATGCCGTGATCGGCGAAACCCTGCGCGCGCGCCACCGACGACCGGCTGGGCCTGTCCGACGGTGCAACCCCTTCTGGCACAGGCGATCCGCACGCCCCTGCCCGATGCCCTGCCGGATGCCGCGCTGCACAGCGCACCCGCTGGCGATCTGGGCGGAAATGGCGCTTGGGCTGACAGGACGAAGGCGGATTCGTCCCGCCGCCGCCCGATGTCCTTCGGCGCGGCGGCCTATCTATTGGCGCAGGCCTCCGGCCTGCCGCTGGCCGAATGCTCTGCTGCATTGCAGACCTTCCTGACCGCGCGCCTCGCAGCCCGAGGATCAGCGCGGCGGCTCCGGGCGGAAACGCCTTCCTCGCCTTCAAGCTGCACCGCTTCATCTCGGGTTCGGGAGAGGTCTTCACCACCCTGCGCGACGCCGCCGCGCAACACCTACCTCGAAGGCCAGCGCTTTGACCCACAGGCTGAATGGGACCGATTGTATCCGACCCGCTTCTGCCGTGACTGCGGGCAGGAGTCTCCACCCCGTCACCCTGACCGACGCCGAAGGCCAGCGCACCTTCCTGCCCCGCCCCATCGACGAACGTAACCGCGCGACGATGCCAACAGCACCGACGAGGCGGGCTACCTCGACCCCACGGGCCGTGCCCGGAGATTCCGACTATCAGTATGACGGCTCGGTGGGCAGCCTGCCCGAAGACTGGATCGAGGACCGTTCCTCCGGCCCTGCCGTGCGCACCAACCGCCGCCCAAAGGTGCCGGTGGCCGTGCATGTGGCCGCCGACGGCCGCCCCGACCCGTCCGGCCGCGCCTTCTGGTTCCTCAAGGGGCGCCTCGCCTTCTGCCCCGCCTGCAACGACCAGCCTTCCTCCGCCTGCGCGCGAACGCTCCAAGCTGGCCGGGCTGTCGGCCGAAGGCCGGTCATCGGCCACCACCACCATCGCAACCGCCCTGCTTGAGGGGCTGAACGCCCCCGACCAGACCATCCCCCCCGAAAAGCGCAAGATTCTCGGCTTCACCGACAACCGCCAGGACGCCGCCCTTCAGGCCGGGCATTTCAACGATTTCATCTTCGTCAGCCTCGTGCGCGGCGCCATCCTGCGCGCCGTGACCGATGCCGGCCCGGATGGCCTTCACCCCGACGACTTCGGCCGCCGCACCGCCCGCGCGCTTGGGCTTTTCCGCCGCGAACACGGCCCGGCACCGCTACTGGATGGCCGACCCCGACCGCAAGGGCGCGGCCCGCACCGATGCCGAACGCGCAGCCCTGCGCGTGCTGGCCCACCGCGTCTGGACCGACCTGCGCCGCGGCTGGCGCTACACCAACCCCAGCCTGTCGGTCTCTGAACCTGGTCGCGGTCGACTATCCGGGCCTTTCGGACCTTTGCGCGAACGCCACCCTCTTCGACGACGTCCACCCCGCCCTTACCGCCCTGTCTGCCGCAGACCGCGAAACCATCTGCCGCATCCTCCTCGACACCCTCCTATGAAGGCCTCGCCATCGAGACCGAGGATCTCGAACGCCATCGACCTGGACCAGATCGCCCAGACCTCGCGCAGCCATCTGCGCGACCCCTGGGCCATCGACCGCGAGGAAACGCTGCGCAGCCGGTCGGCGCTGATCCTGGCCCCGCCCTCCAAGGCCGATACGCGCAAGCGCGACGAAGGCGCCATCCTGCGTGGCGGCGTGACCTCGCGTCTGGGCCGCGCCCTGAACAAGGCTCGCTGGTGGGGCGGGGCCAAGCTGAATCCGACGATTACCTGCTGGCGCCTAGCCCCTGCCTGCTGATCGCTTCTGGCTGACGAGGCGGGCCTCGTGACACAGGTCGAGCCGACCACCCAGGACCTGCGCCGGCTGGCGCCTGCTGCCCGGCGCCCTGCGCCTGCATGCCCGGCCCTGCGCTGGACGGCGCGGGCCCGCGCGGCAACCCCTATTTCCACGCGCTTTACAGCCGCCATCGCCGATGCCCTTGCCGCCGGAACCGACCGCTTCCTTGGCTTCGAGGGGCGGGAGCATACCGCCCAGGTCACCCAGCAACTGCGCCTCTGGCGCGAGGCGCGGTTCCGTCAGGACCCGGCCGACAAGGCGCTACCTCGCCGATCCGGCGAACCTGGCCGACCTCAAGGGCGACAGCGAAAGCGCGTCCTTCCTGCCTGCGCTCTTCTGCTCTCCGACCATGGAACTGGGCGTCGACATCTCGGCGCTGAACGCGGTCTACCTGCGCAACGTGCCGCCCACGCCCGCCAACTATGCCCAACGTGCCGGCCGTGCCGGCCGGTCCGGCCAGGCGGCTGTGATCGTCACCTATTGCGCCGCGCAAAGCCCGCATGACCAGTACTTCTTCCGCGACCGCGACGCGATGGTGTCAGGCGTGGTCCGCGCCCCGGCGCTGGACCTGACCAACGAACAGCTTCTGACCTCGCACCTGCAGGCCGCTTGGCTGGCGGCTTCGGGCCTCGCGCTGTCGCCCGACATCCCGAACATCCTGGACCTGTCGAGGCCCGACGCCCCCCTGCGCGACGACATCCGCGCCGCGACCACCACCCCGGGACTTTCAGCCCGTGCCCTGCCTACCATGCGCCGGGTCCTGCAACAGGTCCTGGACAGCGAAGGCGGCACCTTGCCCCCCTGGATGCCCGACCCCGACGCCTATGCAGCCCAGGTCGCCGAAGGCGCCGCCACCGCCTTCGACCGCGCCTTCGACCGCTGGCGCGGCCTTTACCTGACCGCACAAGCCCAGCTCGAAACAGGCCTCCGACCGCGGACAGCAGACCGGGCTGTCCGGCAAAGAGCGTGACCTGAACAAGGCCGCCTATGGGCAGGCCAATGAACAACTGAAGCCCCCTGGAACAGGGCCGCCAGTCGAACGGGTCCGAATTTTTACTCCTACCGCTACCTCGCCACCGAGGGCTTCCTGCCCGGCTACAACTTCCCGCGCCTGCCGCTCTATGCCTGTGCATCCCGGCGCGAAGGCAAGGTCGGCGCCTTCCTGCAACGCGCCGCGCTTCCTCGCCATCTCCGAGTTCGGCCCCCGCAGCCTGATCTACCACGAGGGCCGCGCCTACCGGGTCGTACAAGGCCAAGCTTCCGCCCGAGTCCGCGCCGGCGATGGCGACGGACTTGCGACCAAGGACACTGCTGCATCTGCCCGAACTGCGGTGCCTGTCCACGACGACGTGACGTCGAGCGTTGCCATGCCTGCGACGCCCCCATGGCCGGGGCAGAATCAGGTGCAGAACGCACGCTGCGCATCGACAACGTCGAAACCGTCGCCCGCCGAACGCATCACCGCCAATGACGAAGAACGCGTGCGCCAGGGCTTCGACATCCAGACCGTGTTCTCCTGGCCGCGCCGCGACGGGCGGCGTGGATGTCTGGAACGGCCGCGCTGACCTCGAGGCGAAGACGTCCGATGCTGGCGCTGCAATACGGCCAGCGGCGCCGAAATCAGCCGCATGAACAAGGGACTGAAGCGGCGCAAGGACCAGATCGATCTTCGGATTCGGCATCGACCCGCGGTCCGGCCGCTGGGTCGGCATGCCCGGCGACGGGAGCTGAGGAGGACGTCCCCCGACCCGATGCTGCCACGCCGCTGTCCGCATCGTTCCCATCGTGCAGGACCGCAAGAACGCCCTCCACCTGCGGTTCACGCGACACCTGCAGCTTGCACGCCAGACACGATGGCGACGATCCAGCACGCCCTTCTGCGCGGCGATCGAGCGGGGCTATCCAGTTGGAAGAAGGCGAAGTGCTCGGCGAACCCCTGCCCGCCCGCGACAACCGCCGCGCGCTCCTCGTCTACGAAGCGACCGAGGGCGGCGCGGGTGTCCTCGCCCGCCTGGTCGCAGGACCGCGACGCGCTGCCTGCGCTGGCCCGGCGCCGCCCTTGGCGCTGATGCACCTGTCGAACGTGTCGATGCGGCGATTGCCGCCGGCGATCCCGCGCTGTTGACAGGACGACCCGCAGGCGCAACTGCGTCCAGCGGCTGCTACCGTTGCCTGCTGTCCTACTACAACCAGCCCGACCACGAACTGATCGACCGCACCAGCGCACGAGGCGCGCGCAGCTTCTGATCGACGCTGGCCCGCGGTGAACGTCGCGTCCACCGGCACCGCCACGAGCTCCAGCGCAGCCATCGGCCGGACACGCCTTGGCGCAGGCGGCGCGACCACTGCCTGCCCCCGACGCCAAACCGCTTGACCCTGGCCGGCACCACGAGTTCACCGCCGTCTGGCGCGACTGGCGGGTGGCGCTCTGCCGCCGCGCCCGTACCGCCCGACGCTGCAGCTGCGCATGCCGACGCGACATGGGCTGCACCCTGTCAGCTGCCCTGGGACGGCGCGATGCCTTCCGGCCGACCTGTCGCGCGCTCCTGAAGGCCTGATCCCTTATGACGCCACCGTTTTGCCCCCGGCGACCTGGTCTTCGCGCGCGGCCGCGAATGGGTCGCCCTGCCCGCGCCCGCAGCGAGACCTCGCTGGCCCTGCGCCCCCTGTCCGGCGCGAGAAGCGGACGCCATCCTCCTCGACCCGCGGCTGGAGCTCAGTCCGGTCCGCCCCGCCACGCTTCGACCTGCCCGCCGATGCCCGCCACCACCCTGCAGTCACGCGCCGCCCTTCTAGCCGACGCCCTGCGCCTCACCCTGCGCCGAGGCGCCGGCCCCTTCCGCTCCGCCGCCCACCTCGCGTTCGAGCCGCGCGTCCTATCAGCTTGTCCCCCTCCTCATGGCGCTCCGCCATGCCCGTGCCGCGCCTCCTGATCGCCGACGACGTCGGCATCGGCAAAACCATCGAGGCCGGCCTGATCCTGCGCGAACTCATCGATCGTGGCGAGGTCGATCGCCTTCGCCGTTCTGTGCCCGCCGCATCTCGTGCGAGCAATGGGTGCGCGAGCTGCAGATCCGCTTCGGCATCGACGCCGTCGCCGTCACCTCCGGCACGGCCGCCCGCCTGGAGCGCGGCCTGCCCGCTGTCGCAGACGCTGTTCGACGCCCATCCCTTCACCGTCGTCTAGTCTCGACTACATCAAGGCCGAGAAACGCCGCGACGATTTCGCCCGCGCCTGCCCCGCCTTCGTCATCGTGGACGAGGCGCATTCCTGCGTCGGCACCCACCAGGGCCGGCAGCAGCGTTTCGACCTCCTCAGCGGACCTCGCCAAGCGATCCCGAACGCGCCTGATCCTGCTCACCGCCACACCCCACTCGCGGCGACGAAGAGGCCTTCGCCCGCCTGCTCTCGCCTCATCTCGACCCGAATTCGCCACCGTCCACTTCGACAGACGCCGAAGTTCCGCGAACGCCTCGCCCGCCATTTCGTCCAGCGCCGCCGCATCGACCTCGTGCAGGCCCGCGAATGGGGCGAAGACCGCACCTTCCCCGAGCACAAAACGCGCCGATCGCGACTACCGCCTCGACGCCGGCTCACCTCGCCTTCCACGAGGCCGTGCTCGACTACTGCTTCGGCGTCGTCGCACCGCGCCGGCGGCGGCCAGCGCGAACGCCGCCTCGCCTTCTGGGGCACGCTCGCGCTGATGCGCTGCGTCGGCTCCTCGCCCGCCGCCGCCGCTGTCCGCCCTGCGCAACCGCGCTCGCCGACCGACCCCGACCGGCTGGAGCCCCAAGTCTATCGACGAGGACGGCGACGACGAAGACGCCGTCGACGTCGAACCCGGCCAGCTTCGACCGCCGATCGAAGACCTGCCGCGCCTAGCTGTCGCCATGGCCGAGAGCCTTGTCCGCACGCCCCGATCCCAAGGCTCGACGGCCGCTGATCGGCCTTCTGAAGCCCCTGATCGCCAAGGGCACGAACCCCGTCGTCTTCTGCCGCTTCATCGCCACCGCCGAACATGTCGCGCGACGCCCTCCGCCAAGGCCTTCCCGAAACTCCGACGTCGAGGCCGTCACCGGTGCCCTGACCGCCGACGACCGGCGCGACCGCGTGGCCGACCATGGGCGACGGCGACGCAACGCATCCTCGTCGCCACCGATTGCCTGTCCGAGGGCATCAACCTTCAAGCAGCTCTTCGACGCCGTCATCCACTACGACCTGTCGTGGAACCCCACCCGCCACCAGCAGCGCGAAGGCCGCGTCGACCGCTTCGGCCAGCCCTCGCCCCGCGTCCGTTCGGTCCTGATGTTCTCGCCCGACAGCGCCATCGACGGCGCCGTGCTCGAGGTGATCCTGCGCAAGGCCCGACGCGATCCAGCAAGGCGACCGGCGTCACCGTGCCCCTGCCCGACGAACGCGGCCCGGTCACCGACGCGCTGATGAACGCCATGCTCCTGCGGCGCGGCGGCACAGCAGCAGATGAGCCTTCGACCTGCGGCTCGACGACGGCACGCAAGCAGATGGATGTCCGCTGGCGCGACGCCGAGGAAAACGAGAAACGCTCCCGCGCCCGCTTCGCCCAGAACGCCATGAAACCGGCCGAGGTTCTACCCGAATGGCAGCGGGCGCGCGCCGTGATGGGCGATCCGGCGGCGACGCTTGGCTTTCGTCGATGCGCGCCCTGCGCGCCTTCGATGCGCCGCTGGATCGGCGGCCCCGCGACATCGGTCGCCCCGCTGGCCCACCTGCCGCAGACCTTGCGCGAACGGCTGGACGAACGGGGGCTGAAGGGGTCGCTGCGGCTCGCGTAAGCGAAGACCCCGCGCCCGCCGGGGCCGACCTGCTGACCCGCACCCATCCGCTGACCGAAACCCTGGCCGAGGGGCTTCTGGAAGGCGCGCTCGACCCATTGGCCCTGCCCGATCTCGGGCTTGGCCGGGTCGGTGCCTGGGTCACCGCCGCCGTGCCGGAACGCACACTGCGTTGCCCTGCTCCGGCTGCGCTTCAAGCTGACGGTGCATGGCCGCCGCGACCGCCTTCTCCTCGCCGAAGAGGCCGCCCTTGTCGCCCTCCAAGGCAACCGGATCATCGCGACCGGCGACGAAGTGCGCGCCTGGCTCGGCCAGCCCGCCGCCGCCGAACTGGCCGCCGCCGCCCGTGACCGGCTCATCGGCCAGGCGCACCAGGCCCTTGCCACGCTGATCCCCGGCCCCCTGGCCGACCACGCCCGCACCCGCGCCGCCGCGCTGCTTGAAGACCACGGCCGCCTGCGCGCAACCCTTGGCATCACCCGCGTCAGCGTCGACCCGGCCCTGCCGCCCGACGTGATCGGCCTCTTCACCCTTCTCCCGGCCGAGGACTGACATGGCCCGCAAACCCACCTCTGCGATCGTCTGGCCCTCGCTTACGCTTGAAGGCAACCTGATCGCCCCCGCCATGCTGGCCCGCATCACCGATCCCGACATCGCCGGGGCCGAGGCCGAAACCTACGGCCTGCGCAAGGGCCTGACATTGCGAGAGGAAATCTCTCAGGCCTACCGCGTCGGCCGGGCGCATTTCGACGATTTCGCAAAGCTCACCCTGCCCTCACCCGAAGCCACCGCCCGCTTCATCCGCGGCCTCCTGACCGAGGCTTTCGGTTTCGCCGACCTCTCCCCGGCCGCCGTCCCGCTGGCCTTCCTTGCCGGTGAAGGCCGCATCCCCGTTGCCGTCTGCCCGCCCTCCGACGGCATCGACAAACGCTCAGCCTTCCTCTCGCTCGACCGCCCGCTCTCGGCCGCCTTCGCGCTGCAGAACCACCTCAACGCCCGGGACGACGCGCTCTGGGGCCTCGCCACCAACGGCCACCACCTGCGCCTGATGCGCGACAACGCCTCCCTCACCCGCCCCGCGCATGTCGAGGCCGACCTGCGCCAGATCTTCGCCACCGAAGACATCGCCTCCTTCACCGCGCTCTGGCTCCTCATCCACCGCTCCCGCTTCGGGCTTGCAGGCACCCCCGCCACCGACTGCACATTGGAACGCTGGCGCGACCAGGGCGCGCGCGAAGGCGAAACCGCCCGCAACCGCCTTGCAGGCCAGGTGGAAGAGGCGCTGAAAATCCTCGGCACCGGCTTTCTCGACGCCAACCCCGACCTGCGCGCCCGCGTCCAGTCGGGCGACATCCCCCTCACCGACTACTTCAACGAGCTTCTCCGCCTCGTCTACCGCCTGATCTTCCTCATGGTGGCCGAGGACCGCGACCTTCTTCACTCCGAAGACACCCCGGCCGAGGCGCGCGACCTTTACCTCAAAGGCTACTCCCTCACCGCGCTGCGCCGCACCGCCACCCGCCGCGCCGCCTGGGACCGCCACACCGACCGCTGGGAAACCATCCGCATCACCTTCGACCGCCTCGCCCGCGGCGAACCCCGCCTCGGCCTCACCGCGCTCGGCGGCCTCTTCGCCCCCACTTCCCTCCACAACCTCCACACCGCCCGCCTGCCAAACCGCGCCTTCCTCCACGCGCTGTGGAAACTCTCCCACCTCTCCGACGGCACCGCCATGGTCCCCGTCAACTGGCGCGCGATGGAGACAGAGGAGCTTGGCTCCGTCTACGAATCCCTCCTCGAACTGCAACCGCAACTCGACGGCACCCGCCTGATCTTCGCCACCGACACGGCCGAGCAAAAGGGGAACCAGCGCAAGACCACCGGCTCCTACTACACCCCCGACAGCCTGGTGCAGGCGCTCATCGACACCGCCCTCGACCCCGTCATTGCGCAACCGCTAGCTGCCAGCCCGCGCCAGACCCCGCCAAGGCCCTCCTCGACCTCACCGTCATGCGACCCCGCCTGCGGCTCCGGCCACTTCCTGCTCGCCGCCGCCCGCCGCATCGCCGAGCCCGCCTCGCCCGCGTCCGCACCGACGGGCACGCCCACCGCCGCCGACTACCGCCACGCCCTGCGCGACGTCGCCGCGCCACTGCCTCTACGGCGTGGACACGCAACCCCATGGCCGTCGAGCTCGCCAAGCGTCGCCCTCTGGATCGAGACCGTCGACCCCGGCAAGCCCCTCGGCTTCCTCGACGCACCACATCCGCTGCGGCGACGCGCTCCTCGGCGTCTTCGACCTGAAGACCCTCGACCAAGGCATCCCCGACGCCGCCTACAAACCCTCTGGCCGGCGACGACAAGACCGCCGCGAAATACTACGCTTCAGGCCAACCGCGACGCAAAGTCGGGCCAGCGCAGCGCCGGTGACAAGGGCCTGCCCGAACTTCCCGCCCTTGCCGCCGACTACACCGGCTTCCGCGACCTCGCCGAGGATACCCTCGAACAGGTTCAGGCCAAGGGCGCCCGCTACGACGCCTACCGCAACTCGCAGCGCTTCCACCTGGATGAGATGGCCTGCGACCTTTACACCGCCGCCTTCCTTTTGCCGAAGACCGCCATCCCCCCCTCGCGCGGCGCCCGCGCCGTCCCCACCTCCGAAGACGTCTGGACTGGCGCACAACGCTCGGGCCAGCGTCTGGGGCCCGCTGATCGGCCATGCCACCGTCGCCCGAACAGCCCGCGCCTTCCACTGGCCGCTGGAGTTTCCCGCACGTCTTCGCCACCGGCGGCTTCGATGTCGTCCTCGGCAACCCGCCGTGGGAGCGCATCAAGCTGCAAGAGCAAGAGTTCTTCGCCGCCCGCTCTCCCGCCATCGCCACCGCCGCGAACAAGGCCGCCCGCGACCGCCTGATCAAATCCCTTGCGCTGGCCGACGAAGGCACCCCCGACCGCGCGCTTTATGATGAGTTTCAGCAGGCCAAGCGCCTGGCCGAGGCCAGTTCCGAATTCATGCGCCTGCCCGAGTTCGAGGATTTCACCGGCAAGGACCGCGTGGTTCGCAAGCGACCGCTGGGGGGCCGCTTCCCGCTGACCGGCCGGGGCGACGTGAACACCTACGCGCTGTTTGCCGAGCTTTTTGCGCGCCTCACCGGGCCAAAGGGCCGCTCCGGCGTGATCGTGCCCACCGGCATCGCCACCGACGCCACCACCGCGCCGTTCTTCGCCGACCTCGTGGCGAAACAGCGCCTGTCGCAACTGGTGGATTTCGAGAACCGCGCCGGCCTCTTCCCCGCCGTCGACAGCCGCATGAAGTTCTGCCTCCTGACCCTTGGCCGCAACGAACCCCTCGCCCGCTTCGCCTTCTTCCTGACCGAACCTTCGCAACTGGCAGAGCCTGAGAGGAACTTCACCCTCTCCCCCGCCCAGATCGCGAGGCTCAACCCCAACACCCGCACCGCCCCGGTCTTCCGCAGCCGCAAGGACGCCGAACTCACCGCCCGCATCTACAACGCCGCCCCCGTGCTGATCGAAGAGGCGAAGGGGGAGGAGGGGAACCCGTGGAACATGACCTTCCACACTCGTATCTGGCACATGGCCGAGGACTCCGAATGGTTCCGTACCGCCGCGCAACTCACTGCCGAGGGGCTGATCCGCGACGGCGTGAACTGGCGCAGGTCGGGGCCTGCCCCGACGACGCCCTCAGAAACCTTCGTCCCACTCTATGAGGCGAAGATGACCCTACATTTCGATCACCGCGCAGCCGGATATGGGTCAAGAGGCGATGACCGTGGATACCGCGTCCTCCCGGAAACCACCGAAGGCGAGCACCAAGACCCGCTCTTTGAACCTGAACCCTTCTACTGGGTTCTGGAAGCTGAGGTCGAACGTCGCCTGAGTGAGATGTCTTGGTCGCGCGGTTGGCTGACTGGCTGGAAGGACGTAACCTCCAACACGAATGAGCGCACTGCGATCTTCTCAATTGTACCGCGTGTCGCGGTCGGGCATTCGATGCCGCTCATGTTCCCCGGATGTGATCCAAGTCTAGTTGGCCCACTGATTGCGAACCTGTCCGCAATGGTCCTGGACTATGTCGCCCGAATAAAGGTCTCTGGCCTGCATCTGACTTCCGGTAACCTCAAGCAGTTCCCCATCCTCCCCCCCAGCTTCTACACCCCCGAAAAACTCGCCTTCCTCACCCCCCGGGTGCTGGAGCTGACCTATACCTCCCACGCGCTGGCCCCCTTTGCGGCCGACCTGGGCCACGACGGCCCGCCCTTCCCCTGGGATGACGCCCGCCGCGCCACGCTGCGCGCCGATCTCGACGCCTTCTTCGCCCGCGCCTACCGCCTGTCGCGCGAGGACCTGGCGTATATCCTCGACCCCGCCGACGTCATGGGCGAGGACTACCCGTCCGAGACCTTCCGCGTCCTGAAGGAAAAGGAGACCCGCAGCATGGGCGAATACCGCACCCGCCGCCTGGTGCTGAAGGCCTGGGACCGGATGGAAGCGGACGGCACCTTTGCAGGGATGGGGATGTAGCGATGGCCATTCCCCAGTATCCCGGCGGTGACATGCCCCCGCGCCGCCCCCGCGACAGCGAAGACCTGTTCGACTGGGCCGAAGATGAAGACGCCGCCATAAACCGCCCGCTGATCGACCAGCTGATTAACGCGACGCGGCTATACGATACGGCCGAAGCGCGGCAAGATATGCTCGATTTCGTCGTCCGCTTTCGCAGCGTGGCCCCCTTCAATGCGATGCTCTTGCAGGCCCAGCGCCCCGGCCTGACCCATGCCGCCACGGCAAGTGACTGGCAGGTCCGGTTCAACCGCCGTCCCACGGCGACCGCCCGGCCGCTGATCATCCTGCGGACGATGGGGCCGGTGGATTTCGTCTTCGACGTCCTCGACACCGAAGGCGACCCGCTGCCCGCCGGGGCCTTTGTCTTTCCCACATTCGGGTCAGTGCCGGAAACCGACTGGGCCGCCATCCTGTCGCGGGTGCGCAAGGCGTTCACGGTGCATCTGCCAAAGGACGGCGACGGCCGCGCCGGGATGATCCGCCGTCAGGCCGGGCCAAAGGGCAAGCCGGAGTATGAGGTGTTCCTGAACGCCGGCCACCCGCCAGCGACGCAGTTCGTGACGCTGGCGCATGAACTGGCGCATCTTTATCTCGGGCATCTGGGCGAAGATCGCCGGTTGCGCGTGTCCGACCGGCGGTTCGGCTCTCATGCCCAGGATGAGGTGGAGGCCGAGATGACCGCCTGGATCGTCGCCCGCCGCGCAGGCGTGACGCCGCTGTCCGAAAAGTATCTTGGCGACTACATCGACGGGTTTCTCTCGTTCGACCAGTCCGTCGTGTTGCGGGCGGTGAATGCGGTGGAAACCGCGATGGGGATGTCGTCAACGCAGATGTGGAAACGTGGGGTTTGACCGGATGGCCTGTGGCGCAATCCCTAACAAATCCCTAACGCCCAAAGCCAACCCCTTGGAATCCTTTGCGTCCGCCTCCCTACCCAGCGCGGGCCCCCCCTGTCCCGGATGACCCCAGATGCCCGCCCCCAGCCCCCTCGATTTCGACATCCGCACCCCTGCCGCGATGCAGTCCTGGAACACCGGCTTCACCCGCGCCCTGCCCGAGGAGGGGGCCTGGCTCCCCTTCCAGTCGACCCGCAGCCC
The DNA here is from genome assembly GCF_037045025.1 of Nostocoides sp. GTDB lineage: Bacteria > Actinomycetota > Actinomycetes > Actinomycetales > Dermatophilaceae > Nostocoides_A. The sequence goes on from NZ_JBAOHM010000008.1 coordinate 52,783, forward strand.
CGCGACGATCTGGATCGCCGCCCGGAAAGAGGGCACCTCCCCCGCCCCGGTGGAGTGGTTCCTCGCCCTCGACCACGCCGCCGCCCTGCAGGCCCTCTCGCTCCCCGCCGCCCCCGTGCCCGGCCCCGGCCTCGCCCGGATCTCGCTGCCCTCCACCCTCGCCCTGTTCGAGACCCTCTCCCGCCTCTACCCCCTGATCCACAGCCTCCCCTTCTCCCTCGCCGCCACCTTTGCGGCCGCCACCGCCAACCTCCCCGCCACGACCGAGGCCGAACGCCTGACCATCCAGCGGATCGGCCAGGACCTCTTCCGCGACGCCCTCATGCGGCAGTGGAACGCCCGCTGCCCCCTGACCGGCATAACCGACCCCGCCCTCCTCCGCGCCTCGCACATCAAGCCCTGGGCCGACTGCACCACCGACGCCGAACGGCTGGATCCGATGAACGGCCTCCTCCTCTCGGCCCTCTGGGACGCCGCCTTCGACCGCGGCCTGGTCAGCTTTGCCGACACCGGCGCGGCCCTCTACTCCGAGACGCTGTCTGCCGAGGCCCGCATTCTCCTGCCCGCCAAGGCCCAGCTTCCCCTCCCCCCGCCCACTCACCCTACCTCGCCTGGCACCGCGTGAAGTACGGTTTCCGCTGACCTACTAGCAGAGCCACTTCCGGCTGGCTGGCAAGAATGGCAAGCTGATTCAATCCATGACGATTGCAGGCAGCGCTTCGGCTGACAGCCGAAGCAATGAGAAAGTGTATCCGGATCTGTATCCGAACCCCTACGCCGGAAGAAAACGCCATTAAAAATCAATATGTTAATGAAAGTCTGTGGCGGAGGATTTGGGCCTGCCGTCTAACCTTCTCCCGCAGACTAAGCGCATCAATGCACGCTCAGAACGCCCGACCCGCCAAGGCTTCGGCGGATCGGGAAGGGCCCTTGCCGGCCAAAGGCCCCTCAGTCGATCCCCAGCCGTTTCTTCACGATGCGCAGGCCCGGCGACCGGTCATAGGACCGATACAGCTCTTCCCGCAGGGCGGGCGCCGGCGTGGCGTTGATGTTCTCGAACAGGGCCACGCGCATCGCATGCGGGCTGCAGGTCATGTCCCAGATCAGGTTGAACAGCTTGTTCTTCGTCCAGGCGTCCATGCGATAGCCCGGCAGGTATTCGTCGAGCATCCCCTTGACGTCGGCCCGCTCCCACGTTTCGCGCGGGACGCGGCCGATCAGGCCCTGTCCGCTGAGGTCGCGCAGCGTCTGCATGATCCGGGGATAATGCTCGATCGAGAACAGCCGTCCGGCGGTGACGTAGCCGTGGTTGGGCAACATGACGCCGCTTTCGGTCGGCGCACAGTTCTCGACCGCCGCTTGCATCATGCCGCGCAGGATGGCCGAATATTGCACGACCTCGGCCACCATCTGCCGCACGGCGGGGATGTGGTCGGTTCCCAGTGCATCGACGATCATCTGCGCCGCGCCGGCGAAGATTTCCGCACGATAGGACAGGCGGTTGGCGATCTTCCAGAAGGCGAACTGGCCCAGGGTGGTATAGGAATTGACCGTCGCCGCGTTCTTGTAGCTGAACACGTATTCCCAGGGCACGAATACATTGTCGAAGATCAGAACGCAGTCCGACTCCTCGCCCAGGCTGTCGATCGGGTGGTCGTCGATGTTCTCGAACCCCGTGGTCAGCTGTTCACGCTGAAGATAGCGCAGGCCCGGCGCGTTGGCGGGCAGCGCCGCCCAGATCCGGGAATCCTCGGGCGGGTTCTGCGATGGGGGCGGCATCGAGATCGTGCCGATGTTGCCCTGCGCCAGGTTCGATGCCGCAGCCTTGGCCCCATGCAGGATCACCCCGTCCTTGCGCTCTTCTACGACGCGCAGGCGGCCCTTCATCTCTTCGGGCGCCAGCTTCCGGTTGGCCTGGATGTCGGCCACGATGTCGGCGCTCATCAGGTTGTTGCGGCGGCCGACCTTGATGAAATTCTCGACCTTGGCGAGCGCATCCTTGTCGCCCTTCGAGATCAGGTGGTTCCAGGCTACGAACGAGATCGCCTTGGTGGCACCGTAATCCGGCGGGCGGCCGAACACGCCAAAGGTCTGCGACGTGGTCAGGCGGATGGCGCGCTCATGCGCATAGAGATCCTCTTTGGTCCGCGGGATCAGCCAGGCGGTGGAAAACCGTTCGCCCGTCGCAGGGTCGATGGAGGTCACCTCGTCGCGCGTCGCCGGATCGAACTGCGCATCGTAATAGGACGCCACCGTGTCAATTCCGCGTGCAAGCGTCGGAACCTGGGTAACATCCCCAACCTCTTTGCCGTCCACGATCACGACGCGACCATCCCGCAGGCTTTCGCGATACATCCGGCCATCACGCAAATTCGGCTCTACGGCATGAGCGGGAACAACCTTGCTGACCACGTACTCTTTGGTCAAGTTTTGGTCGACTTTCACGTTCATTATTTCCTCCCTCTGGTCGGATGGGGCCGACTTCGAGATTGTCACATGCGGCAATCCAATATAAAAATACTATATCTTCATGGACGGGATAGGCTGGCGCTATGGAATTGTCCTTTCGGAAGCTGCGGTACTTCGTGACCGCGGCGGAGCACGGCAACATCACAAGCGCGGCTCAGGCGCTCAACGTCTCGCAGCCGTCCATTTCCGTGGCAATCTCGCAGTTGGAAGAGGAGCTGAAGGCACAGCTTTTTCTGCGCTACCATTCCAAAGGCATTGCGCCCACCCCCATAGGTCGTGTGGCGCTTCAGCAGGCACGCGATCTGTTGAGTCGGGTAGACGATTTCGTGCGCACGGTTCAGGAAGCCAACCTGGAAATCAGGGGCAACCTCCATGTGGCTTGCCTGAACAACCTCTCGCCGCTCTACTTCGGGGAAATCCTGGCCAAGTTCCGCAACCTCCACCCCGAGGTCACGATCCAGTTCCGCGATGTTGCCCAAGAAGAACTGGTCGAGGGTGTCAGGCTGGGCGAATTTGAGTTGGGGGTGACTTACGATCTTCTACCAGAGGACAATATCACCCTCACGACTCTGGTACAGACCGTACCCTATCTGCTTCTGTCGGCCGACCATCGCTTCGCCGGGCAAAAGGAGATCACGCTTCATTCGCTGGAAAACGATCCCTGCGTATTACCGGATCTGACGATCAGCCGTCGATATTTTAAATCCCTGTTCGATGCTGTGCAGATTACACCGAACATATGTTTCCGCACCACGACCATTGAAGCAGCGCGGAGTTTTGTGGCGAATGGATTGGGCTACTCCATTTTAACTCAGCCGATACCCTCCCTTGAGGTTTTCGATGGCAAGCGTTTGGTTCGGGCGCGAATTGCCGAACCCGTTCCACCTGTTCGCATAGTCTGCATCCAGAATTCCGACCTGCAACTGAGACCCGTGGCCGAGGCGTTCAAGACCTTCCTGCAGGCCGAATTCAGCAAGAAGAGCGGCGACTTCGGCCTTTGAGGCGGACCGGCCACTCAACCGGCGAACCTGTCGCGCAAGAGGTTTTTCTGAACCTTGCCCATCGTGTTGCGCGGCAGTTCGGGGACGAAGACGACACGCTTGGGTTGCTTGAAGCGGGCCAGACGGCCAGCCAGGGCCGCGGTGATGTCGGCCTCGGTCAGGGTCGGGCGCCCCGTGGGCACGACAACCGCCGTGACCGCCGTCGCCGAAATCCGTGTGCGGCACGCCGATGACGGCGGATTCCAGCACGCCGGGAATCGCGTCGATCTCGGCCTCAACCTCTTTGGGATAGACGTTGTAGCCGCCGGTGATGATCAGATCCTTGCCGCGCCCGACGATGTGGACATAGCCGCTCTCGTCGATACGGCCCAGGTCGCCGGTGATGAAGAAGCCGTTGGGCGCGCAGCTCGGCGGCGGTCTTGTCCGGCATCCGCCAGTAGCCCCTGAACACGTTGGGGCCGCGCACCTCGATCATGCCGATCTCGCCCTGCGGGCAGCACGGCCCCTGCTTCGGGATCGGGTCACGATGACTTCGACTCCCGGCAGCGGCAGGCCGACGGTTCCGGCGACGCGGTCGCCCGCATAGGGGTTCGAGGTGTTCATGTTGGTTTCGGTCATGCCATAGCGTTCCAGAATGGCGTGCCCGGTCCGGGCCTGCCATTCCGCGGTGCGTCTCGGCCAAGCAGCGGCGCCGAGCCTGACACGAAAAGCCGCATGTTTGCCGTGACTTCGGGCGTCGAGCCGCGGGTCGTCCAGCAGCCGGGTGTAGAAGGTCGGCACGCCCATCAGCACGCGTAGCGCGCGGCATCCAGTCCAGGATGACGTCGATGTCGAATTTCGGCAGGAAGATCATCGTCGCGCCGCGAAAACAGCGTCACGTTGGTGGCGACGAACAGGCCGTGGGTGTGAAAGATCGGCAGGGCATGGATCAGCACGTCGTCGGGGCGTGAAGCTGCCAGACCTCGCGCAGCGCCATGGCGTTGGACACCAGATTGCCATGGGTCAGCATCGCCCCCTTGGACCGCCCCGTGGTGCCCGAGGTGTAAAGCAGCGCAGCCAGATCGTCGGGCGCGCGGGGAACCGTCGCGAAATCATCGGTGGCGGCATCCGTCGCCGTGGCGAGGCTGCCTTGGCCCGCAGCATCCAGCGTCAAAAGCCGCGCCCCCACCTTGGCGGCGCAATCCGCCAGATCCCCCGCCCGCGCAGGGTCGCAGACCAGGATCGCCGGTTCGGCGTCGCCGATGAAGTAATCCATCTCGGCCGTGGTATAGCCGGTGTTCAAGGGCAGATAGACGCCCCCCGCCCGCACCGTCGCGAGGTAAAGGATGATCGCCTCGACCGATTTTTCCACCTGCGCCGCCAGACGATCCCCGGGCTTCAGCCCAAGGCCCGCCAGCGCCTGCGCCATCCGAGCGGTGCGCCGGACCAGATCGCCATAGGTGATCTGCTGGCAGGACAGGGTCTCGATCGCCGTGGCGTCGGGGTCGGTGATCGTGCGGGCCAGGGTGTCGAACAGGTTGGCGGTCATGGATTGTCCTCTTGCAGCATCAGCCTTTCCGCCCCGACAGCGCGGCCTTCACGCTGTCCGAGGCGGCAACATGGCCGCGTTCGGCAAAGCCTTCGTGGTTCGCCTCGATCTGGCCGGGATCGTACAGGTAGTTCACCATCAGCCCATGCGACTGGCGCAGGCCGTTGGCCGACACATCGCCCAGGTGGTTCAGCCGCTCAAGTCGGGCGCCATTGCCCAGATGGAACCGCGCCACCGGGTCGACCACGCGCTTGCCCTTGTCGCGGGCGCGCAGGAAATAGCTTGCGGCCGCCGCCAGAAGCGGCGCGCGCAGCGCCTCGGCCAGGGCTGCGTCGCGGTGCCAGTCGGGCTGGTCCAGGGCCGCCAGGGCAAGGCGCTGGTCCTGGGTGATCAGGTCGGACGCCGGATCGCCCCGCTGAACCTCCAGCCAGGCGGCAAAACCGGGCACGGGCGAGAGCGTCACGAAGCTGCGCACATTGGGAAGTTCGGCCTTCAGATCTTCGACCACCTGCTTGATCAGGAAATTGCCGAAGGACACCCCGGCAAGTCCCCGCTGCGTGTTCGAGATCGAATAGAACACCGCCGTATCCGCCTCATCGGCCCGGATCGGCGCGCGGCGCAGGTCCAGAAGGCCCGCCACCTTGTCGGGAATGGTGCGGGTCAGCGCCACTTCCACGAAGATCAGCGGTTCGTCCACCAGTTGCGGATGAAAGAAGCCATAGCAGCGGCGGTCGGTGGGTTGCAGGCGGTTGCGCAGGTCATCCCAGTTCTGGATGGCATGCACCGCCTCATACCGGATGATCTTTTCCAGGATGCTGGCCGGCGTGTTCCAGTCGATCGTCCGCAACCCCAGAAAGCCCCGGTTGAACCACGAGGCGAAGAGATGGGCGAAATCGTTGTCCACCCGACGCAGGTCGGGGCTGTCGCGCACATGGCGCAACAGATCCTCGCGCATGCGAACCAGCGCGGCCGTGCCGCCGGGCGCCAGGTTCAGACGGCACAGCAACTCTTGCCGACGGGGCTCGGCAGCGCTGTGAAGGGCTTCCAGAGCTTCGGGAGAGTCAGGCGCCCCCTGAACCCCGGCCAGCGCGGCCTTGACTGCCTTGGCATCCGGGCCGAAATCGCGGGCCAGCGATGTCAGGAAATCCAGGCGCGCCGCGGGATCAGCATCCTGATAGGCGGCAAGCAAGGCCCGGGCGATCACCACGCCCGAGGCCTCGCCCCGACGCGACAGCAGCCGTTCGCCCAGTTCCGTCAGGTTCGGCGCCGGGACCGCCCCCGGCCCCGCCCCCTCGCGCCAGCCCAGAAGCCGGCGCCCCCGGTCGGTCAGGCTTTCGAACAGGTCACCCAGCAGCGCCGGGCGGCGGTGGCCTTGCAGGGTCGCGGGCATCCCGTCACCGCGACAGGCTTGGAGCGACCGTGCCCAGTTCCGGGATCGGACCGTCGTAATGCGGCATCCGGTCGACATGCGGTTGCCACAGGTTCTGCGCCACCAGACTGCGGACATGGGCCGCGATCTCTTCCATCGGCGCGAACCAGACCTTGCCCTTGTTCAGCATGTATTCGATGAACTGCGAAATCGCGTGGGCCCGCGCCAGCCGCCCCGACAGGAACGGGTGCCAGATCGGCACGAACATCCCGCCATATTCCCAGGCGGCGTCGAATTCGGCCCGGAAGCCTTCCATCGCCTGCGTCGGGGCCTTGATCGGCATGATGTAGTTGAAGTCGCGCGAGGCCATGTAATGCGGGAAATCGTCGACGCCGTAATGCGTTGGCAGTTCGACCACGCTGCCCCGCCCGTTGGACAGCAGATAGGGCACATCATTGCCCATCAGCGAGGCGTCATAGTCGAAGCCGCCATCGACCAGATGGTTGATGGTGGTGGACGAGAACTTGTAGGTCGGCGCGCGCATGCCGCGTGGCTTCTTGCCGGTGAACTTCTCGATCACCTCGCTGGCGCGCTGGATCCAGTAGATCTGCTGATCCTCGGGCAATTCGTTCGGATGTTCGTGCAGATAGCCGTGATGGCCGATTTCGTGGCCGTCCCGCAGGATCATCTCCATCGTGTGCGGATAGCGTTCGATGCACCAGGCCGGGACAAAGAAGGTCTGGCGCAGGCCGAACCGGCGATACATGTCCAGGATGCGCGGCGTGGCGATTTCCGGGCCATAGCGCAGCATGGAACTGGCCGCGACGCGGTTATGCGCGCTGGAATGATGCGCCAGATGCAGGATGCTGTCGGCATCTTCGTCGAAGGTCAGCGAGACGGCGCATCTTGCGCCATTGGGCCAGGGGGGCGGGTTCTTGATCATGTCGGGTCCAGTCCGGGTTAATGGGTGGTCAAGGCGGGCGACGCGGCCACGGGGACGCGCGGCAGGATCGGGGTGATGCGGCCAAGGCCCAGCACCTGTTCGGCGAACCGCCCGCCGGCCAGGCACTGCGCATCGCTGCGCGGCGCGGCCAGAATTTGCAGGCCGACGGGCAGGCCGTCTTTGGTGAACCCGCAAGGGATGGACAGCGCCGGGCAGCAGGAGATGGTCGCCGCATAGACGATGGCCAGCCAGTCGATGTACGTCTCGAAGGCAACGCCGTCGCAGTGCGTCACATGCTTCTGGTCCACCGGGAAGGGTGGCACGATGGTCGTCGGGCAAAGCAGCAGGTCATATCCGGCAAAGAACGCCCGCATCCGGTTCTTCAGGACGACGCGCTGCGCTTCGGCCCGGGCGATCTGGTCGACCGTCAGCGCCAGGCCCTTTTCGATGTTCCAGACGACATCCGGCTTGAACTGGTGGCGATGCGCGGGCAGCAGTCGCCCGAACGAGGTGGCATAGGACAGGGCCCGCAAGACCTGGAAACACTCATGCGCTTCGGAGAGGTCGGGGTGCGTTTCCTCGACGATGACACCCTCGCCCGCCAGCCGTTCCGCCGCCGCCCGGGTGATGCGGGCAACCTCGGGGTCCACTGGCGTCAGGCCCAGCGTCGCCGAATAGGCGATGCGCGCGGGCTTCCACCCCGATTGCACCGCTTGCCGGTATTGCCCCGGCACGGCGGGCAAGGACAGTGGGTCGGCCGGATGGTCGCCCGCCATCGCATCCATCAGCAGGGCAAGATCGCGGACATTGCGGGCCATCGGCCCCTCCACGCTCAGCGTGCCGTCGATCTGCGCCTTGGGCGTAGCGGCCACCCGCCCGATGGACGGGCGCAGCCCCACGACGCCGCAGAACGAGGCCGGATTGCGCAGCGATCCGCCCATGTCCGAGCCATGCGCCACCCAGGCCATGCCGCTGGCCAGCGCCGCCGCCGCCCCGCCCGACGACCCGGCCGAGGATTTCGACGTATCCCAAGGGTTCCGCGTGACCCCGAAGACCGCGTTGAAGGTCTGCCCCCCTGCCCCGAACTCCGGCGTGTTCGACTTGGCGAAGACGATGCCGCCCTGGTCCTCGATCCTCTCCACCAAAAGGTTCGAGGTCTGCGGGACATGATCGGCAAAGGCCAGCGAGCCATAGGTGGTGCGCACCTCGGCCACGTCGGTCAGGTCCTTGATCGGCAAGGGCAGGCCCGCCAGGGCCCCCCGCTCGGTCCGGGGGCGAGCCAGCAGTCGGTCCGCCGCCTGCCGCGCCCGGTCCAGGCACAGCGTCGGCAAGGCGTTCACCAGCGGATCGACCTGGGCAATCCGCTGCTCCAGCGCATCCAGCAGGTCGTGGGGCGACAGGGTGCCATCCTGCAAGGATGCCACCACGTTGCAGGCATCCATCCCGATCAGGTCAGACGTGCTCATGCTTCATCCTTCTGCCGCCGCTTCTCAGGCAGCAGGCTGGGGTCCGGGGCAGTGGGGCACATATGTCAGCCCCCGAGATAGATCTGCCGGATGCGGTCATCGTTCTGCAGATCGCGCGCGCTGCCTTCGACGGCGACGTTGCCCACCTCCAGCACATAGGCGGAATCGGCCAGTTTCAGTGCCTTGCGCGCGTTCTGTTCGACCAGGAGGACGGTGGTTCCCTGCGCCGCAATCGTGCAAATGACCTCGAACACCTGGTTCACGACGATCGGCGCCAGCCCCATCGAGGGTTCGTCGAACATGATGAACCGCGGGTTCGCCATCAGGGCGCGTCCGATGGCGATCATCTGCTGCTCGCCGCCGCTGAAGGTTCCGCCGGCCTGACCGGAGCGTTCCTCAAGCCGCGGAAAGATCGAGAAGACATGCTCAAGCCGTCGCCCGACCTCGCGCTTGTCGGACACGGTGACGGCGCCGACCTCAAGGTTCTCTCGCGCGGTCAGGTTGCCGAAGATCCGGCGCCCCTCGGGCACCATCACCAGGCCTCGCTTCACGATTGATCCGGGGTCCAGCGCCGTGATGTCCTCGCCGTCGAAGCGGATCTTGCCCGACCGCCGTGGCACCAGCCCGAAGATGGATTTCAGCGTGGTCGACTTGCCGGCGCCATTCGCCCCCAAGAGGGCGACGACCTTGCCGACCGGCACCGTGATCGTCACGCGGTCCAGCGCCTGGATAGGCCCGTACCAGCTGGACAGGCCCTGGATCTCAAGCATGTTGCCGCTCATTCCTCGACTCCCAGATAGGCTTCGATGACGCGGCGATCCGCCTTTGCGCCTTCGGGGGTGCCCTCAAAGATCTTCTGCCCGTGGTCGATGACGATGATCCTGTCGCACAGGCTCATCATGAACTTCATGTCATGTTCGATCATGGCCACCGTCAGGCCATTGGCGCGGATGTTGCGGATCGTCTCGGCCAGGCCATCGCGTTCCGAGGCGTTCATCCCCGCCGCCGGTTCGTCCAGCAGCAAGAGCGTCGGATTGCTCATCAGCGCCCGGGCAATCTCCAGCCGGCGCTGCGCGCCATAGGGCAGACTGCCCGCAAGCGCATCGCGCTGGTCATGAAGCGACACCAGCCGCAGGACGCGCTCGGCCTCGTTGTCCAGATGCTGTTGCTGATCGCGATAGCCACCCGTGTGAAAGAACGCGCCCCAGAACTTGTCGCGGACATGGGTATGCGCCCCGACCAGAACGTTCTCCTGCACGGACAGGGTGCCGAACAGCCGGATGTTCTGGAACGTCCGCGCGATGCCACGGGCCGCGATGCGCGAGGGCCGCAGCCCATCCAGGCTTTCGCCCTGGAAAAGGATGCTTCCGCTGGACGGCCGCAACAGCCCGGTCATCAGGTTGAACAGCGTGGTCTTGCCCGCACCGTTCGGCCCGATGATCCCCAGGACTTCGCCGCTGGCCACATGAAAGCTGACGTCGTTCACGGCGTTCAGCCCGCCAAAGCGCTTGCCGAGCCCGCCGACCTGGAACAGGGTCATTGATTGCGCTCCTTTGCTGCCGTGCCGGGTTCGCCCACCAGGCCGCGCAGGCGCTGGACCAGGGCGCGGGCGCTGAAATCGCCCAGAATTCCCTGCGGCCGAAAGATCATCAGCACGACCAGCAAGGCGCCGTAGACCGCCATGCGATAGTCCTCCAGGGGCCGAAGGATTTCGAGGCTCAGCGTCAGCAGGATGGCCCCGCAGACAACGCCCCAGATACTGCCCAGGCCGCCGACGATCAGCATGCAAAGGATCAAGACGGATTCCAGCAGGGTGAAATTGTCCGGGCTGATGAAGGTCTGCCAGGGCGCATAAAGCGTGCCGGCCAGGCCGGCGAACATGGCCCCGACCGTAAAGGCCGCCACCTTGTAACGGCGGGTGTCGATGCCCATGGCCTCGGCCGCCAGTTCGTTGTCGCGCAGCGCGAAGAGGGCCCGGCCGAAGGGCGATCTGGCGATCACAGTGGCGGTGTAGATGACCACAACCACCAGCACCCCGACCAGGTAGTAGAAGGCCGGCTGGCTGTCGAAGGAATACCCGAACAGCTCGGGTGCGGGGATGCCGGGAATGCCCATCGGCCCGCGTGTGACGCTGACCCAGTTCAGCGCCAGAAGTCGCAGCACCTCGGCAAAGCAGATCGTGGCGATGGCCAGGTAATCCCCGCGCAGGCGCAGCGACATGATGCCCAGAAGCGCCCCGATCACCCCGGCCATGGCCGTGCCCGCCACCATCGCGGGCCAGAACGACCAGCCGGCATTCACCATCAGCAGGGCTGTCGTATAGGACCCGAGGCCGAAGAAGGCCGCATGCCCCAGCGACAGGAGGCCGGCGAAGCCTGTGGTGATGTTCAGGCTAAGCGCCAGGATCACATAGAACCCGCTCAGCACGACGATGCGCAAGTGGTAGTCGTTGGTCACCACCCAGGGCAGCACCACCAGGACCGCCACCGCCAGCGCGAGGACCAGTCCCGAGGGGCCGGAGGCGCGGTTTTGCTTTGTCTTGGCCATCACGCGCGATCCCTGGATTTGCCGAACAGCCCGTTGGGCAGGAAGATCAGGAAGGCGAACAGCAAGAGATAGGCAAAGCCGTCGCGGAAGCCCGAGAAGATGTAGCCCGCGCCCAAAGCCTCGGTCACGCCCATCAGCACGCCGCCCAAGAGCGCGCCCGGCAGGCTGCCGATGCCGCCCAGCACCGAGATGCAAAAGGCCTTCAGCGTGGGGGTAAAGCCCATCACGGGCGAGAGGCTGTTGTAGTAGATGGCGGCCAGCATGCCCGCCACGCAGCCCAGGAACGTCCCCAGCACGAAGGTGCCATAGACGACCCGGTCCACGTTGATGCCCATGATGCGGGCCGTGTCCATGTCTTCGGCCGTGGCGCGCATCGCCTTGCCCATCCGGGTGTGGTGCACCAGGTAGTACATCGCGATCGCCAGGATCACGGTCGTGGCGATGACGATCCCCTGCAACAGGAAGACACGCACCGATCCGATCTGGACATAGGGGTTGTCGACCATGACCGGGAAGGGCCGCGCCTGCGCGCCCCAGAGGATCATGGCCAGGTTCTGCAGAAAGATCGACACGCCCAGCGTTGTCAGCAGCATGACCAGCCGGGGCGCGAACAGCACGGGCTTGTAGGCCACCCGCACCACGACCAGCCCCAGGATTCCCGCAAGCGCAATTCCGACGATGATGGACGGCAGGATCGGCAGTCCGGCGTTGAAGGCGCTGACGGCAAGATAGGTGCCGAACATGTAGCCGATGTCGCCATGGGCAAAGTTCGCCAGCCGGATCACGCCGTAGGTCATCGAGAACCCGACCGCCATCAGCGCCAGGAAACTGCCGATCACCAGGCCGTTCAAGAGTTGTTGCAACAGGTAGTCCATCATCGCTCCTTCCGAGGAGAAGCCCGGGCGCTGCATACGCCCGGGCGCGTTGGTCCAGGTTCAGAGCTGCTTTTCGGCCAGGACGATCTGTCCGTCCTTGACGGTCAGAAGGATGATCGGAACTTCGGTGTCGTGATTGGCATCGAACTTGTGCTTGCCCGTCACGCCGCTGAAGCCGTCCATCGTTTCCAGATAGTCGCGGATCGCCTGGCGGCTGACCCCGCCTTCCCGCATCGCCTGCAGCACCATGTTGGTGGCGTCATAGGCCAGGGCGGCATAGGTTTCCGGCTCTTCGCCGAATTTTTCCTTGTAGGCGGCGACGAATTCCAGCGACCCGGGATAGCGTTCGCCATCGGGGTAGTAGAAGCCGGGGAAGATCACGCCTTCCACTGCCGGCCCGCCGAACTTGATCAGCTCGGGCGTGGTGTGAGCTACGCCCCGAAAATCGGACAGTGACGGAAGCTACGATCTGAGGTCTGCTGATCCCCAAGATGAGGAGATCAGAACATGTCGAAGCGCAGGAACCACGATGCGGCATTCAAGGCGCGGGTGGCGCTGGAGGCCGTGAAGGGAGAGCGCACGGTGTCGGAGCTGGCAGCCGAGTATGGCGTGCATCCGACGATGATCCATCAATGGAAGACGGTCGCTGCTTGAGGGTGCGGTCGGCATCTTTGAGCGTGGCGGCAAGGCTGCAGCTGCGGCCGAGGTTGCTGAGGAAACGGTCCGTGACCTGCACGCCAAGATCGGAGAGCTGGCTGTGGCCAACGATTTTTTGTCACGAAAGCTCAAGCCATGGATCGGCAAGTGAGGTGCGGGATGATCGAACGATCCCATCCCAAGCTGTCGGTGGGCGCGCAGTGCCGTCTGCTGTCGATCTCACGGTCATCGTTTTACTACGCGCCGCAGGGCGAGACGACGATGAACCTCGACCTCATGCTGCTGATCGACAAGCAGTTCCTGGACACCCCGTTCTACGGCGTTCGGCAGATGACCTGGCACTTGCAGAACGAGGGCCATGCCGTGAACCAGAAGCGCATCCGGCGGCTGATGCGCCTTATGCGCTTGACGCCGATCTACCAGAAGCCCGACACCAGCCGACCTGCGAAGGGACACAAGACCTACCCCTACCTGCTGGGCGGGCTGCGGGTAGAGCGGCCCAATCAGGTCTGGTGCGCCGACATCACCTATTTACCGATGCGGAAAGGCTTTCTCTATCTGGTCGCCATCATGGACTGGTTCACGCGCAAGGTTCTGGCCTGGCGGATATCGAACACGCTTGAGGCCGACTTCTGCATCGACGCACTGAGCGAGGCAATCCACAGGTTCGGCCCGCCCGAGATCATGAATACCGATCAGGGCAGCCAGTTCACGTCCTTTGTCTGGACAGACCGGCTGAAGCGGGTCGGCACCCGGATATCGATGGACGGAAAGGGCCGGTGCCTGGACAACATCTTCATCGAGCGTCTGTGGCGCTCCCTGAAGTATGAATGCGTCTACCTGCACGCTTGGGACACCGGCTCTCAAGCCAGGGCTGGCATTGAGCGCTGGATCACCTTCTACAACCACCATCGCCCCCACACTGCCCATGGCGGACAACCGCCCGCCGTGGTCTACTTCAACAGCATGAAAACCGATCAGCAGGTCCAGGCAGTAGCTTAAATCATCCAGAAAACTGTCCAAAAGTTGGGGAGTAGCTCAACCCAGGCGGCGCCGAAGCTCATCAGGAACCGAGAGTCCGGCTATACAGAGGCAGAGGCGCTTCACCAGCTGCAAGCCACGCTGAACTACCAGCCAAAGCTGAGCAACACAGGCAAGGCGCTTGAGAATGACCTGCCCCCCGGAAATTCCCTCGCCGTGATGTAGAGTCTGCCCAACCTGAAGGAGCAGACGATATGAGGAAAAGCCGTTTCACCGAGGCGCAGATTATCGGGATGATCAAGGAGCAGGAGGCCGGTTTGCCGACCTCCGAGCTGTGCCGGAAGCACGGGTTGAGCCCCGCGACCTTCTACAAGCTCAAGGCCAAGTATGGCGGGATGGACCTGTCCGACGCCAAGCGGCTGAAGCAGCTCGAAGACGAGAACGCGAAGCTCAAGCGCCTGCTGGCGGATGCGATGCTGGACAATGTGGTCTTGAAAGACCTCTTGGGAAAACCCTGACGACGCCGATGGCGCGGCGGGATGCGGTGCTGCGGGCGATGAAGGATCATCCGATCTCTCAACGCCGGGCCTGCGTCCTGATCGGTGTCGATCCGAAGACGGTGCGGCGCGAGCAGCCGCCCGATAACCCGGAAATCCGTGAGGAGATGCACAAGATCGCCGAGAAGCGTCGTCGCTTCGGGTATCGGCGCGTGGGCATCCTGCTGGAGCGCAAGGGCATGATCATGAACGAGAAGAAGCTCTACCGGATTTACCGGGAGGAGGGGCTGTCAGTGCGCCGGAGACGTGGCCGCAAGCGGGCGCGTGGCAGCCGCACACCGATGCCGGCGCCCCTGCGGCCGAACCAGCGCTGGTCCCTCGACTTCCTGTCCGACACCTTCGGAGCCTGCCGGAAGTTCCGCATCCTGGCCGTGAACGACGATTGCTGCCGCGAGAACCTCGCCCTGATCGCCGACACCAGCATCTCCGGGGCCAGGGTGGCACGGGAACTCGATGCGCTGGTCAGGCTCTACGGCAAACCGGGCTGCATCGTCTCGCGACAATGGCACCGAGTTCACCAGCAAGGCGATCCTGAAATGGGCCAACGAAAACGGCGTCGAATGGCATTACATCGACCCGGGCAAGCCCCAGCAGAACGGCTACATCGAGAGCTTCAACGGCAGCCTGCGGGATGAATGCCTGAACGAGGAGATCTTCGACAGCCTGGCTGACGCCCGCCGCAAGCTGGCCCTTTGGCGATACGACTACAACAACGTCAGGCCGCATTCCTCGCTGGCCAACAAGACGCCAGCAGAAGCGCGCCGGGCGCTTGAGCAATCTGAGGGCTCCGCGCCCGGCGCGCTTGCCCAACCCGAAACCGACCACTATCAACCCCAAGGACTCTCGTTATGAACGAGGGACGACCGGGGGGCAGGTCAAGAGCCATCACGAGGTCCGTCTCTCGGTAGAAAAATGCATTTGTGGACATTTCTGTCAACTTGATGACCGAAGGCGCCTGTAAAATAAAGGGAATTCTGGTCGACAGCGACAACTATCCCGGTCGAAAGTTGCCTTTGGAACCAGAAGAAGTTGACAAGATCCCGCGCCAAGTTGACGAAAAGGTTGACGGAACCCCTCGCCAAGTTGACGGTGAACGCGTCCAAGTTGACATTTGTCAACCTAGAGAACAACGAAATACTCGCGTAGACCTCAACAAAGAATTGAAAGTCATACCCGTAAAGCGAGGCTTCATGAATTTCTCCAACGAAACGTCAACCGTCCGCCCACCTCCTTTCGCAACACTTCACGGCCTGGAAACATGAATTCTATGCTACTGATGAAATGGTGGGCATAGGGAGCGATCAAAGGAAAATCGGCCTTGATCTTTCTATCCACTACGATTTGCGGCAAGCCGTTTTCTAACTCGGCCTCGACCCACACCTCAAAAGCATCTATCTGATCGAACACATCTAGGTTGCCCGGGACTTCACTGCGCACCCGAATTTGAATAGACTCTGGAAGCTGACTGACTGCGCTCGATACAATCTGATAGGCCTTCCTACCTCGACCGGTCACTATCATCTTGAGCATCCGCTCAAAATCAAAGTCAAAGTCAAGAGGAAAGTCAAATATATCAGCCCACTGGACGACCGGCTGCCCTTCGCCCTCTGAATTCACTCCTGGCTTCCGGCTCAATTCAAAAAATCCATTGTTCTCGTAAAGGAACTTTTCCGCATCATCAACGATAGTTACGCCGAACTCAGCGGCAAGTGCAGAAACCTTCGGCATTCCCTTCCTCATGATCTTCGCAATCACGCCCAACTTGCCCGCATACATCCGCGCGAGGTCCTCGATCAGGATGCCGGACATGTTATGGGGCAGCATCAAGCCTGTCTGTCTGACCCTTAAAACCTCAGGTATTCGTTCGACGTCATCCCAGAAACTTCTTGCTTTAGTAGTAGATGAGGCCCAATTCCTACCAGGCCACTCTGATTGAGTATCACCCCCACGAGCCTCGGCGTTTCCATCATGGTCCAATCCTTCTAGGAATCCCTCTTTAATTGCCTTTGCCCCTTCTTCACCCGAAAGACTTTCTTTAGTTAGTCGACCCGCATCAATCTCGTCGGCTATCTTGCGATAAATGCAAGCCACGAACTCGATACCCATGTTCCCTTGAGATGAAACCTCCGCGACATGCCGACCTATCATGTCTGCCAGAGTGTGATAGAAGAGTTCCACGCCTGAATTAGATTTCATTAATTTCGATTGTGATCTTCATACCGGTCCATTCACCGAGATTTGAGACGTCACTTTACGAGAAATACGGCGCCCAGTTCCGCGCCGGATCTCCTGGGGACCGCAATAGGCGAGCAGGATAAGTTATTTTGCGACAAATCGTAGCTCAATTCGCCCGTATCCGGCACTATAAGTCACTAGCTCTAAGGGTGAAACATGAATCAGCGCTACAAAAAACAAGCTAGTGGGGTCTTCAATCGAATTTCACTGATGAGATTGGGCATAGAGGCGCCTCATTTCGCCCTGCGGACGCTATTTCGAAAGAAGTTCATCGCCACAGCGCAGTTTCTCACCGAATGCTAGATCGATCAACCCATCCTCTCGATGAAACCACGAGGCCGATGGATGAGAATAGCGAAGACCGACGGCCTCAGGTCGTTTCCACCTGCACCTGCGCCCGCTCTCCGCCTAGCGCCGCAAAGGCGCGCTGTCGGCAGGTCAGGATCAGGATCTGCTGGTCGCGGGCGGTGCGGTGAAGGGCGTCGAACATCGCCTCGATGCGGTCGTCGTCGGAATGCACCAGCGCATCGTCCAGAACCACCGGAACCGGGCGGCCGTCCCGGGCGAAAAGCCGGGCAAAGGCCAGACGGGTCAGGATCGCCACCTGTTCGCGGGTGCCGCCCGACAGGATCTCCAGCCCCTCTTCCTGCCCATTGCGGGTCAGGGCAGAGGGCAGCAGGCTCTGGTCGTCGATAGTCAGCTGCGCGCCGGGGTGCAAGATCGCCAGCAGCGGCTGCAACTCTTGCATGACGGGGCCGAAATAGGCGTCGCGCGCCTTCGCCCGCGCGTCCTCGAGCGCCCGCTTCAGCCGGGACAGCGCGCGGACCTCGGCCTCGTAGCGCCGGCTGCGGGCCTCGGCCTCGGCGCGGGCGCCGGCAAGGCTGGCAAGGCGTTCCTCGATGCCTTCCTCGGCCAGGGTCGAGATCGTGGCGTTCAGGCTGGCCAGCGTCAGGCGGTCCTTCTGTTCGGCGATGCGGGCCTGGTCGATGGCCGTGCGGGCGCGGGTCAGGCGGGCCTCGGAGGTGACAAGGTCGGGGGCCGCGGCGCGCAGCGCGGGCAAGCGCCTGATCGGCGCGGCTCACGGCCTCGGCCAGGGCGGGCGACTGGGCCGCAAGCTCGGCCAGGCGGGCCGCAAGGGTGGCCGGATCACCCGCCTCGGCCAGCGCGGCCGTCCGTTGCCGGTCGGCACCCTGGCGGCTGGCCTCGGCGGCGGCGCGGTCCTCTCCGGCGGCGACGGCCAGGTCGTGGGCGGTCCTGGCGGCCGCCCTTGCGGCCTGTTCTTCGGCCTCGGCCGCCGCCAGAGCGGCGGTCAGCGCGGCCGGGTCACCCGGCTCTTCGGTCGGGTCCGCCGCGGCGACAAGGGCCGCGGCAAAGGCCGCGCGCAGCGGATCAAGCCCGTCCGGCGCCACTTCATCCAGAAGGGCGGCGGCCTGCCGGATTTCAGCGTCCAGCGCCTGCGCCTCGTTCCAGCGGGTGCGGGCGATGGCGAGGGTTTCGGTTCCGGCCTCGGCCAGCAGGTCCGACAGGGCCCGGTCCGCCCGCGCGATCGCGGCGGCACCCTCGCTCCGGTCGGCGCCGGGGTCAATGCGCAGGCGACCGAAGCCCGGCAAGAGGATCCGGACGCCGTCAGGACGGCCACCGGACCCCGGGGCAGCGGGCGGCCGTCGATCGAGGGCCCCAGGACCATCGGGGATGCGCCTCGATGGTCACGGCCTGCGCCTCGGCCCGGGCACGGGCAAGGTCAAGGTCCGACTGGGCGGCGTTGGCGGACTCGAGCAGCCGGGCGGTGACGCGGATGCGGGCGCGACGGGCTCGCGCCTCGGCTAAGGTTTCCTGCAGGGCCGCGGCGCGGTCCAGGCGGCGCTGCAGGGCCTGGCGGCCTGCCCGGCGGCCTGACGCGCCCCTTGGGTCCGCGTTGCCCGCTGCAGGCGCGTGGCGCAGGTCAAGGACCTGGCGCCGCAGGCCCTTCGGCCGCCTCGGCCGCACGGCGGTCGCGCCCGGCCAGGTCTCGGCCCGGGCGCGGGCGGCGGCGCGGCCTCTTCGGTCCGGGCCAGATCGGCGCGGGCCTTGTCAAGCCGGGCGGCCAAAGCCTCGGCCGCCGCGATGTCGTTTCGCGCCCGGTCGGCATCCATCCGGACCAGCCGCAACGCCGTCTCGGCCTTGTCGACCTCGGCCTGATGGGCCAGCGCGGCCCGGTGCGCGGCTTCGGCCTGGTCCAGCGCCTGGGCACGGGCCGCGACCTCGGCCGGATCGGCAAGGCGGGCAAGGCTGCGCTGCACCTCGGACCGGCGGGCCAGGTCGGTGGACAGACCCTCGGCCCCCGGGCGCGCAGCCTTGCCTCTTCGGCCGCCAGGGTGGCGGCTTCGTCCGCCGCGGCCGCCCAAAGACCGCCGGCCTTGGGCTTGCCGGTCGCCGTGGCCAACCTCGTCAGCGCCTCGTTCACCCGGTCCAGCACCGCGTCCATCCGACGCCCGCCGGTCATCAGGTCGATCTCGCCCGCGACGGAGGAGAGACAGGTCGCGCCGGGCCGCATAGCGCCCGCTCGCGCTCCGACTTCGTCGGAGGCACCTCCGCCTTCGGGCTCCAGCCCCGATCAGGCCCGGCCGCACCCCAGAGCAGGCCCGACGGCCCGGCCAAGGCCCGCCCCGCAGCAGCCGGTCGATCCAGGCCTCGGCCTCGTCGGCCTGGGCGATCAGGCGCCTGGCCTGCAGCATCCAGCGACCCGGGCCAGTCGGGCGGGCCGAGCCAGCGCTTGGCGACGCGGAAAGCGGCCCTCGGGCAGACTCGACCTCGACCGCGACCTGGGGCGCGCCGCCGGCGTGGGGTTGCAGCGCCTTGACCGGGGCCGTTGCGGCTGCCGATGGGGCTCGAAGAAACAGCGGCGTGGAGGGCGTCGAAGAAGGTCGACTTGCCAGACTCGTTGGGCCTGGCACAGGACGGTGATGCCGTCGCCGATGCCGCCCAGATCGCAGCGCGCGCTGGCCGGCAAAGCGGCGCAGGTTGGTCAGTTCGATGGCGCGGAGCCTCATGCGTCGCACCTCTTGCGCCAGGGCGTAAAGGCGGGCCACAGCGCCTGCCGCGAGGCCGCGGTCGGCTCTGTGCACAGCGCCGCCGCGATCGGCGGCCTCGGCCAGCAGAGCGCGTCGGCCGCGCTGGCGCAAGGCGCCGCCGCGGTCGATCTGGTCCAGGTCACTGGGCAGCGACCTCGGCGGCCAGGGCCGACAGGTCGGCCATCGAACCAGCCGAAATCAGGCGCGCGCGGGCGGCGCAGGTGCGGCCTCGAAGCGCCGCGCGGTCGGCCAGCGGCAGGCGCCCCGGCAGCGGTCAGGCGCGCCATGATGATCGCGCGCGCGCACGCGTCCGGGGGCAGCATCGTCGGCCAGGCGCGCGCAGCGGCAGCCTCGCCGGGCAGCAGGTCCAGCGCCGGGCGGCAGCCAGCGGAACTGGGCTGGTCGGCGACCGGGGTGACCTGCGCCAGGGCACCGTCCGGCTGCGACGCAGCAGCGACGGCGCGCCGGCATGATCGTGCTTGAAGCCGTCGGGTTCGGGCGTGCCGGAATACCAGGTCGGCGGGGCGCGACCTGCATGCTGGCCTTGCGCCAAGTCGCCCAGGGCCCAGGTAATCCAGGCTCGACCGGGCCGCGCCCGGTCGGAGCGGACGACGCCGGGGCGTGCCCCTCTTCGCGGTGAAAGTCGGTGATCGCGCCATGGCCCAGCCCGATGCGCACGGATCGCGCCGGCAGGCGTGGGCGCTGACATCGCCTGGGTCAGGTCGCGCCCCGGGCGGCGCCGGGCGCAGGGGGCGGGCAGCAGCCAGACGGCCGGCGGCCAGTTCCATCGGGGCGTCCGAGGTGCATCGGCGCGCAAAAGGTTGGCAGGGCGCATTCAGCCGAGCGATCCGGCGCCAGCAGCTTCCGAGTTGCGGCGAGGCTGTCGTGGTTGCCGGGCAAGAGGACCCAGGTCAGGTCGGTCTCTTCGCGCATCGCGGTCAGGGCGGCCTGGCGCAGGGTGTCGGGTGCCGGAGTTCTCGGCGTCGAAAGCTGTCGCCGGCCAGCAGCGCCTGGCCCTGCGCCGCCTTTGCGGGCCGCCACCGCCAGCCGCGCAATCGCACCGTGCCGCGCCTCGCGCAGGCGGCTGGCGGATGCCTTCGGGATAGCCGCCGAAGGCCCGCCCCAGATGCAGGTCCGAAGCGTGGAGGAACCGGAACGCGTTCATGTCATGCCTACCCTTGTCACCCGTGCAGCCTTGCCGCGAACCATCGCAGGATCAATCCCTTGCATTAGGTCATCCCGGCAGGCCGGATCGTTCTTCCAGCGCAGCCAGACGGTCGGGCGCATCTCGGCCGGCGACAGGAAGGTGCGGGCCGAGAAGACCGGCATCCGCCCGCAGCGATTGGTCAGGTTCCAGTCCGGGTCCAGCGCCATCAGATCATGGCTTCCGGCCCAGACGCCTTCGGTCCGGGCGGCATGGTAGTCGTCGCCGTCCTCGACGATCCCGGAACCGCTGTCCCAGCGCCCGCAGGATCTGCTGCGCCTCGGCATCGACCTGCGGCAGCAGCGCCCGGTCCAGCGGCAGGTCGGACCGTTCCACCAGCCGCTCCAGCGCGTGGCAGCAGAAGCCGACCGCGCTCAGCTCGAAGCTCAGGCCCTGCCCCATCATGCCGACCCGGCAGCGCAGGTAGATCAGCCCGGTCTCGTGAAGCATGGTATCGCCGCCGACCCGTGCGTCGACCATGCGCACCAGACGCGCGATGAAGGTCAGCGACCGCCCGTCCCGTGCGGCGGTCACGCGGGTCACGCCGGGGTGGGCCTTGATGCGCGCCGCCATCCGCTCCACCCCTTTGGGATTGGGGCGCAGGCCCGCCGCCATGCGGATGAGGCCCGGCAGATCGGGGCGGCAGCGGTCGGCCGCGGCGATGGCCTGGCGGGCCAGCCCGCGCTTGAGCGAGGCGCGCAGGGCCGGCGAGCGGGCGAAGTCGGCATGGTTCATCTGCATCGTCGTCTCCCTGGGCGGTGGCTGCGGCGCGCTTGGTAAAGGAATTGTCAACAGCTGCAGAATGCGCCATAAGGGTGGCAATTCCTGTCACCTGACCGTGGGGTCGCCGATGTCGTTCCAGAAGGCCACCGATCTTCTTCGCCTCGCCGAGATAGCGACGTCGCGGTATCAGGGGGTGACGCTGTCGGACATCGAAGAGACCTTCTCGGTCGACCGGCGCACCGCGCAGCGGATGACGCGGGCGCTGGAAGATACCTTTCCGAACTGCATCACCCGCGTCGGCGAGGACCGCCGCAAGTTCTGGAAGCTGAAGCCCGACGACGCCCGGCTGATGCTGGCGCAGGGCATCCGCGACAGCGAGTTGGCGGCGCTGGAACTGTCGATCCGCCGGGCCGAACGCGAGGGCCTGCCGACCGAGGCGCGATCGCTTGCGGTCCTGCGCGACCGGCTTCTGGCCGCCATGCCCGGGGTGCTGGCCCGTCGCGCCGAAGCCGATGCCGAGGCCGATGCTGGAAGCGCATGGCTACGCCTCGCGTCCGGGGCCCGGGTCCGGGTCTCGGCCGATCTGATGGGGGTCATCGGCACGGCCCTGAAGGGCCCCCATGTCCTGACGGTGGTCTACGCCGGTGGGCGCGACCCCGACCGCGCGCGGCGGCTGGAGCCGCATGGCCTGCTCTTGGGAACGCGGCGCTACCTTGTCGCGCGCGAGGCGGGCGGCAACGGGCGGATGCAGCACTATAGGCTGGACCGCATCACCTCGGTCCGGCTTGAGCCCGACAGCTTTGCCAGGGCCCCCGATTTCGACCTTTCCGCCCATTCCGCACGGGCCTTCGGCAGCTTTCACGCCGACGAGGAATTCGGCGAAGTCGTCTGGCGCTTTGCACCCAAGGCGGCCGCGACGGCCCGAGAATTCCTGTTCCACCCCGCCCAGACCCTGACCGAAGAGGAAGACGGTAGCCTGACAGTGCGCTTTGCCTCCGCGGGTCATCTCGAGATGGCCTGGCATCTCTATTCTTAGGGGGACGCGGTCACCGTCCTCGCTCCTGATCGCCTGCGCGACATGGTCGAGAGATATCGGCGAAATGACTTTCCGGCATTTCCCTAGCTTTGAACTTCTAGCCCGATCAGGGATTTTCCCTTCCTGAGATCAACAACGCGCAAACCTCCGAACCAAAGGTGCTTATGTCGAGCGGTCCACGTGACCGTGCGGAAGATTGTTCGCCTCGTCCACGAGTTCCATCCCGTTCAGGGAGTGGCAAACAGCGCCGCCCCGGACCGGCTGGCACCCGAGGCATCCCCATCGAGACCGCTTCAGTTTCCTAGGACTTCGGTCGCTGCGAAGTTCCCTCTGACCATGTGAAGTCTCCACCCGAACCCGGTAACGAAGAACGGTAGGTAGGTGTTGCGACCAACCACATGAGAAGAACCTTGACCAACCCCTACCAGAACACCGCTACCGCGAAGCTGATCGCTGACCGGGTGCGTGATCTTGCCTACAAGAAGACCCAAGCCGAGATCGCGAGCGAAGCAGGCTTCGCCAACGCGAACATGATGACCTTCCTGAAGAACGGAAGGAACAAGGTGCCGCTTGACCGGGTTCCCTCACTCGCGAAGGCCCTGGAGGTCGACCCGGCCTATCTGATGCGTCTGGCGCTCGACCAGGCGGTCGGAGCGACGGCAGCAAAGGCCATCACGGACATCTTCGGCACACCCTCCACGGAGAACGAGCGTGGCTGGCTCGCCGAGCTGCGCGATGCCTCCGACAACAGCGACCCGAGGCTCACCGCTCGCTCGCGGTCAGTGCTTCGCGGGATCTTCGGAAAATGAAAGACGGGACCGATCGCCATCCCCACGGCCCCGGCGGGACCGTGGGACCAGTTGACGGACAACGAGCAGGCGTGGATCGAGTTCATCCGCGTCATCAGCGGCGGTCGTGACCCCAGAGGTGACGCCAGAACGCGTGAGAGCCCTGTGCGCGTTTCTCGACACGGGATGAGGCGTCGAGATCGGGAATGGTCCAGCCGTTCCCCAGGATTGGCGCATCACCTATGAACACCCGCTACTTGCTCTGGCAATCAGACCCGTAGGATCATGACATCAGACGAAAATTCTCGCGCCAGAATTGAGCGATTTCCCGCGCCAGGAACTAGACCAACCCATTGATTTTGCTTACACTAGTGAGTTGTCCGG
>NZ_JBAOHM010000009.1:0-338255 GCF_037045025.1 Nostocoides sp.
CTGGTTGTATCTGGCGTTGGTCATCGATTGTTTCTCCCGCGCTATTATCGGGTGGGCCATGGCCGATCACTACCGGACCGAGTTGATCACCGACGCCATTCAGATGGCCGCCCGGAACGTCAAGCTGCCGGCCGGCGCGGTGTTTCATTCGGACCGGGGCAGTAATTATACGTCCGACGAGTACGGCCGCGTGTTGGGCGAGTTGGGGATTTCCCGGTCCGTGGGTCGGACCGGGATCTGCTACGACAATGCCCTGGCCGGGTCCACCAATGGGGCGATCAAGGTCGAGTTAGTCAACCGGGAGAAGTGGCCGACCCGGAAATCAGCGTCCGCGGCTATTGCGGCGTACATCGAAATCTACTATAATCATCAAAGGATCCACTCCGGACTGGGATACCAGACCCCGCGGGAAATGTTGGACGGGTACCAAAACCACCGGCCAGCAGCCTGAGAACCAAAGTCACCGACTCCGAAAACAGTCCGGCACCCCACACCTTGACATCCCCGCCGACCCCTCACCGCGCACCTCCGGCCGCCAACCGGTGGACCAGCGACCCCCTCCTTGCGGCCCGGCGACGCCTCGACGCACCCACCATCACCGCTCACCACGACAGCATCGGCAAGCAGCTGCCTCGCGCCCCGCAGGTGGCTCTCGCTGGTCAGCCCATGCCGAGAGGCACAACGACGCCCGGGCGCCGCGGCGCCCCGCCGTGACTTCTCCTAAGCTGCCCGTCCAGCGCGGCCAAGCATTGAGCGAACACCCAACCACATAAGTCCCTATAAACCGGATGTCTTTATAAGGACTTATGTGGTCGTGGACAGTCCGCACCGCCCGGGTGTGGGCGCTCGGCCGATGATGTTCGCCGGCCGTGGCGCACAGGTGCAACGCGCTGAGCGGATGCTGGCCGCGGTGGCGAACTCGGGCGCGGCCGCGCCGGCGCCGATGGTCATCACCGGGCCGCGTGGCGTCGGGAAAACGGTGCTGCTGCAGGTGATCCGGGACGAGGCGGTGCGTCGCGGGTTTGAGACGGCCGTGATTCTGTTCGACACCCGCGAATGGCAATCATCGGGCGCTGGCGTCCGCGGTCGCGGACGCGTCGCGGTGTTCATCGACGAGGTGCATGAAGCGCCCGTCGACGATCTGCGCACGGTGGCCACGGCCGTGCAGGACCTCATCCAAACCCCGCGGACCCCGCTGGTGGTGTTCCTGGCCGGCCTTCCTGAGACCCCCGAGGTGCTGATCAGCGCCAACTCGTTCGCCGAGAGGTTCGACTACCTGCCAGTTCCCCGGCTCACCGTCGACGCGGCCCATCGCGTGCTCCTCGACCCGGCGCTCGACCTGGGCGTGCGGTGGGCGCCGCCGGCACTGCAGGAGGTGGTGACCGTCGCAGCCGGGAACCCGTTCATGCTGCAAAGCTCGGGCATGAGTCGTGGCTAGCCCGCTCCCCCGATCAAGCGCGCGACGTTATCGGCCTGCAGGACGTGCACGCCGCGCAGGCGGCAACAGCTGCCAGCCTCGCCGGCGGGATGTTTCGGGGGCGGTGGGCCAAAGCCAGCCCCATGGAACAAGCCCTCCTGAGCGGGATGGCGACCGTCGCCGGACCCGACGGGATGGTCACCACCAGTGACCTGGTGGCTGCCACGGGGCGCAGCACGCCGCAGTGGAGCCTGGCCCGGCGCAGCCTGATCGACAAAGGCCTGATCGAATCCAACGGCCGAGGAACACTGCGGTTCACCATGCCCACCTTCGCGGAGTTCGTGCGCGAGATCACCGGCATCGACCACCTCGGCCCCGGGCTGCCCGCGGCCGCCACTCCCCCGCCCTGCCCGGCCACACCGCGACGCCCTCCGCCCGCCGGCCCCAACAGCCAGACACCGCAGCCGCCGACCCACTAATTCTTCGTCGCCCGCATCTCCGGGTCCCGCTGCCCCGCCGCGTTCTGCCCCCGCAAGCGGGAGGTGCCCCCAGCAGCAGGAGAACCGGGAGCTGGACGTCGAACGGCTGCGGGGCCGCGGCATACCGGTATGGGTGACCGACATCGTCGACGTGCCGAGCGCGTTGGCCTCGATGAGGCGGTTGTTCGCGGTGCTGACGCCCGAGGTGACACCCAAGTGGCTCGACGAGTCGAGGCCTGGCGAGTCTACGCCGACGACGGCGCGCTCATGTGAGGAACGGCTGATCGGCTCGCCCAGCGAGGTCGAGAGGAGTGTGTCGGTACGCCCATTGGCGAAACCGTGCCGAGAGGCTCCTCTCGACGCCGGGCTCGGTGGCTAGGCGGCGTCCGGGTCGGGTTGGTGGATGCCGAAGGTGTTGCCCTCGGTGTCGAGGTAGTAGCCCTGCCACGCCATACCCGGGATTGCCATCTTGGGCAGGGCGACCCGGCCACCCGCGCCGAGGATGGCGGCGTCGGCGGCGTCGTAGTCCGCGACCCCGACCGTGCACACATAGGCGGTCACGCCGAATCCCGGTCCCGGGTTCTCGGCCGGACGCGGCAACAGCCCGCCGTTGATCCCCGGTTCCTCGTCGGATCCGGTGATCACCCCGAAGTAGGGGGCGTCGACGGCCGCGCTGTAGTCCGGGAAGGTCCATCCGAACACCGTGCCGTAGAACGTTTTCGCGCGCTCGAGATCGTCCGCTTGGATCTCGAAGTGGATGACTCGTCCCATGCCTGCCTCCAGCGCGCTCGGTTCCACGGATCGGGGACCATCGGACCACATTGGGCGCTGACCGCCAAGCTGAATGCTCAAGGATCGACATCCGTGCCGGTCACTGCTAGGAACAGGGGTATGCGCGCGCGTGGACTGTCGTTGGCCGTTGTCACTGCTCTCGGAGTGGGCCTAGCTGGTGCCCCGGGGGTGAGTTCCGCGCAGGGGGGCGCGGCCAGCGGCGCCCGCACGGTCCCGAGCCTGACCGTGACCGAGCTGCGCAGCGGGCTGAACATCCCGTGGGACATCGCGTTCGTCGACTCGACCCACTACTTGCTCACCGAGCGCTCGGGGAAGATCTCGTATGGCGATCGCACGACCGGCTCGCTGACCCAGGTGAGCGCGAACCAAAGCGACGTCCCGGCCGCGGGCGAGGGCGGGCTGCTCGGCCTGGCCGTCGATCCCGCGTTTGCGAGCAACCGCCGGTTCTATACCTGCCAAACCAACGGCCCGGCCAACGACAACCGGGTGGTCCGCTGGACACTGGCTGCGGGCGGGGTCAGCGCAGTCCGCGCCGGCGCCCCCGTGGTCAAAGGCATCCCGCGCGGAACCATCCACAACGGCTGCCGCGTCCTCTTCGGCCCCGGCGGCAAGCTGTTCGTCAGCACCGGCGACGCGGCGACGGGCCGGGCGCCGCAGAGCCTGACCAACCTCGGCGGCAAGATCTTGCGGGTCAACAAGGACGGCACCATCCCGCGGGACAACCCGTGGCCGAATGCGGCCGACCCCAAGCGGCGCTATGTGTGGAACTACGGCCACCGCAATCCGCAGGGCTTGGCCTGGCGCCCCGGCACGACCCAGCTGTGGAACTCCGAGCACGGCCCCGACCGCGACGACGAGGTCAACCTCGTGCTCAAGGCCCGCAACTACGGGTGGAACCCGGTGCGCAACGCGAGCGACCCGAGCTACTACCAACAGGTCCCGATGACCGACCTGGCCGAGTTCCCCAATGCCGTTGCGGCCAAGTGGTCTTCGGGCGTTCCGACGCTCGCGACCTCCGGTATGACGTTCATCAGTGGCGCGTCGTGGGGCGACTACAACGGGGTTGCTTTCGTCGCTCAGCTCAAGGGCTCGGGCGTGCTGGCCCTCTGGCTGGACGCGGCGGGAACCGTGCTGTCGACCGCGGAGGTCCCCGAGCTGAACGACACCTATGGGCGCCTGCGCACCGTCCGGATGGGACCCGACGGCGCGCTCTATGTGCTGACGTCCAATGGCGCCTCCGCCGACAAGATTCTGCGGGTGACACCGAACCCGTGACCCCGAATCCGTGACACCCAACCCGTGACACCCAACCCGATGTGAGGCTGCGCCTGGCCGTTCATCCGCTGGCCTCGTGGGGTTTACCGTTGATTCATGTCGTCGCCGACGCCCCCGCGGTCCGCGATGGTTGCCCGGATCGCGCCGGGGGTGGCGGTGTTGCGGGGCTATCGCCGCGAGTGGCTGCGCGGCGACATCCTCGGTGGGGTGACGGTCGCGGCATACCTCATCCCGCAGGTGATGGCCTATGCCGAGGTCGCCGGCCTGCCGGCGATTGCCGGGCTGTGGGCGGTCGTGCCGCCGCTGCTCGTCTATGCCCTGCTCGGCTCCTCGCGCGTGCTCTCCGTCGGCCCGGAGTCGACGACCGCACTGATGACCGCGCTCGCGGTGGCGCCGCTGGCGGCGGGTGATCCGGCGCGCTTCGCGGCGCTCGCCTCGGTCCTCGCGGTTATCGCCGGCCTGATCTGCATCACCGGGTTCGTGCTGCGGCTGGGATTCATCGCGGGCCTGTTGTCCCGCCCGGTGCTCGTCGGCTATATGGCCGGCGTGGCCGTGTTGATGATCGTCAGCCAACTCGGCAGGGCCACCGGGATGCACGTCGAGGGCGAGACGGTCCTCGCCAAGATCTCGTATGGCGCCGGCCACCTCGCCGAGGTCCATCTCCCGACGCTGCTGCTCGCCGCGAGCGTCGTGCTCGCCTTGGTCGTCATGCGCCGGTTCCTGCCCCGCTGGCCGGGGCCGCTGCTGGTCATGCTGGCCGCGGCTGCCGTCGTCAGCCTGGCCGGCCTGGCGGCGCGGGGAGTCGCCGTGGTCGGGGAGGTCCCGGCCGGGCTGCCGCGGCCGAGCCTGCCCGATCTGACCGGAATCGACTGGCGCTCGATGGTGACCGCGGCCGCCGCGGTCGCGGTCGTCGGCTACAGCGACAACGTGTTGACCGCGCGCGCTTTTGCCGCCAAGCGGGGCGAGACCATCGACGCCAACCAGGAGCTGCTCGCCCTTGGGGCGGCCAACGTCGGCTCGGGTCTGTTCCACGGGTTTCCTGTGTCCAGCAGCGGGTCGCGCACCGTCCTCGGCGATTCGATGGGCGCCAAGACCCAGGGCTACTCGCTGGTGGCGTTCGTCATGATCATCGCGACGATGTACCTCTTCGGGCCGATCCTGGCGGCCTTCCCCGCCGCCGCGCTCGGCGGAGTGGTCGTCTATGCCGCGCTGCGGCTGATCGACGTCGCCGAGTTCCGCCGACTGGCGAGATTCCGCGTGGCCGAGCTGGCCTTGGCGCTGACGACGACCGCGTCGGTCGTGCTCTTCGACGTGCTCACCGGGATCGCGGTCGCCGTCGTGCTGTCGGTGCTCGACCTCCTGCGCCGCATCGCCGACCCGCACGACGCCGTGCTCGGCTATGTGCCCGGGCTGGCGGGGATGCACGACATCGACGACTATCCGCACGTCCATCAGGTGCCGGGTCTGGTCGTCTATCGCTATGACGCGCCGATCTTCTTCGCCAACGCCGAGAACTTCCGACGTCGCGCACTGGGTGCCATTGCCGCGGCCGAGCAGCCCGTGCACTGGTTCGTGCTCAACTCCGAGGCCAATGTCACGCTCGACCTGACCGCGATTGATGTCCTGGGGGAGTTGCGCGTCGAGCTGGACTCGCGCGGCATCGTCTTGGCCCTGGCGCGCGTCAAACAGGACGAGATGGACCAGCTGGTCGCCTCCGGATTCGATGTCGCCGTCGGCCGCAGCCGGATCTATCCGACCCTGCCGACCGCCGTGCAGGCCTACGGACGCTGGTATCGGCGCACCTTCGGCGATGGCGCCGACTGGCTCGATCAGCTCCCCAAGCCCCCGGCCTCCCCGCACCTGTCCTAGCGGTTCCGGCGCCCCAACGATTGCTCGGTGTCCCCAGAATGCTCGCCTCGGCGGTGGTTTGCCTCCAGGGCGAGCAGGGAGCGCTTGGCGTCGAGGCCGCCGGCATAGCCGCCGAGGGAGCCGTCGGCGCGCACCACCCGGTGGCAGGGGACGACGATCGGCAGCGGGTTGGCGCCGCAGGCCGTACCGACGGCCCGGACGGCCGCCGCGTTGCCGGCTCGCCGGGCCAACTCGGCATAGCTGATCGTTTCGCCATACCGGATGGCCGGCAGGAGGGACTGCACAAGCGCGCGGAAGCCGTGCGACAGGGCGTGGTCGAGGGGCAGATCGAAGCCAATCGCCCGGCCCGCGAAATAGGCGTCGAGCTGCCGGGCAGCGTCGTCGAGGGCGCCGGTGGAGTGGAGGATCCGGGGGCTGAGGCGCGTGCTGAGGTCGGCGAGGACATCCTCGTGCCGCTGGCCCGCAAATGCGATGCGTACCAGCCCCCGCCGCGTGCGGGCCACCAGCAACGGACCGACCGGGGAATCCAGCGTCCGATAGGCGACGTCGAGCAGGCCGGCCGCCGTCGCGTCGGCTTCCAGGCGGTGGTGCAAGCCCGCAAGCCTGGTGTCCTCGCCGGCTGCGGTAACGGTGTGCGTGGCGGTGATGGCATCCAGCAGGGCGGCGTCGAGGGCGTCCACCTCGTCGAGTGTCGGGGCGTCGAGTGTCGGGGCATCGAGTGTCGGGGCGTCGAGCGGGACGGCGGGTGCGCCTCCCGACTCCCGTGTGGGGGCGTCGGTCTCGAGGTTTCGGGTGTGGTCCGAGGTGGTGGTCATCGGTTGCTTCCTTCCTGGAGGAATCCTTGGGTGCGTAGTCGGTTCAGCCCGTCCGCTGCCGCGCGACGGGCGGCGGCGGCGGTGCCGCCGGTGATTTCGGCGATGCCGGCGTAGTCGAGGCCACCGAGATAGCGGTAGGCGATCACCTCGCGCTGGCGGCGGGGCAGGGCGGCGACCGCGCGCCATACGGACGTGTCGGTGGGGTCGGTCTCGGGCGCTGCCCGATCGGGGGGCACGGCCACCGGCACCGCGTGCCGGGCGCGGGCGCGGGTGATGTCGATGGCCTTGCGGTGGGCGATGGTGACCAGCCAGGCCTGGGTGTTGGCGTCGGCTGGCAGGTCCGGATAGGCCCGCAAGGCGGCGAGAAAGGTCTCCGACCAGGCGTCGTCGGCGTCGGTGTGCGAGCCGAGCACGGCCCGGCATACCCGCAACACCGTCGGCCCGTGCCGGGAGACGATCTGCTCGAAGGGTGTCTTCGGGCTGGCGGCGGAGATCCTGGTCGGGGGTGTCATCACTCGGTAGACGTGCGGCGGGCCGGATGTGTGAGGACACAGTCGCCGCAGTAGCCGAGGTCGGCGCGATAGGCCAGGCAACAGCTGCGCCGACGGAAGCCAGAGCCATAGGGTCCGGGCTCACCGGCCAGGCGCGGGTCGCCGGTGGCCGCGGCGAGGTGGCGGACGATCGCTTCGCGATCGTTCGGGGCGTGCAGGGCGAGCAGGACTGCCGCGGTGTTGATCCCGGAGGCGACATTGCCCCACAGGACTCGCCTCGAGGTGCCCGTATGCCGCCGCACAACGTCGGTGACGAGCGCGGCGCTCTCGAGCCAGCCGAGCGCCGCCGGGCGGCTGGTCCCGTTTGCTGGGCGGCTGGCTCGGTCCGCTGGGCGGCTGGCTCGGTCCGCGGGGCGGCTGGCTCGGTCCGCTGGGCGGCTGCTCGCGACCGACAGCGGCACCGGGTCACGGCTGCCGGGTTGCCACCAACAGTCGTCCGGCCCCAGCCGCCCGCTTGCCGACACCGCGGCCGCCAGCCCGGCCGCCGCCAGCCGGGCGACCAGCCCGAGGTGCACCGTGGACGCGGCAACCCGCAGCTCGACCTCCTGGCAGGCAACACCGCGGAGGTGCTGGCGCACCTCGGCGATCCGGGCGAGCAGGGGCTGCGGATCGTCGGCGAGATCGGCAAGGCGCAGCCACGGGGTTGGCGCGTGGCTGTGCTCCGCGTGCTGCTCGGCCGCGAAGAACCCACTCGGCCCGCTCGCCATCTGCCCTCCCGCGTCCGGCTCGTCCCGGCTCGTCCGGCTCGTCTTGGGTCCGCCCAGCTCGTGCAACTGCTGCTAGACCCTATGGGGGTTGGCGAGTGTTCCGGGTGTTCGGTCTCGGCAAGGTTCCATTCGCCGGCGCGGGTGATTGTCTGCCATCGCTTGTCGGTGTCAACGTCGTTCATGCTCACTGCGCTGCGCGTGCTCCACGTTGACCCTCTGGCGCGTTGGCAGGTTTGGCCCGGGTCCGGTGAATGGATGATCTTGTGGGGGTTGTGGCCGGAGCCTCGCGTATGCCACAACTCGGGGATCACCTGGCCAGAAGGGGTCGGCGAACCGGTCGCTGGTCAACACATCGATCACCTTGGTGGTCCCGGCCGCCTCGGAGGCACCGAATCCGGTGTCGGCGAACCGGTCGCTGGTCAACACATCGATCACCTCCTGGATCTCCTCCGGGCTCAGCGCCGCGGGCTGGCTGCCACCGCCGGGCTTGCGCCCCGGCCCGTGCACCCGCGCTCCCCGGGCCCGGTACACACTGGCCCGGGACAGCCCCAACAGGGCGCACGCCGACGTGGTACTGGTGTGCTGCTCAACCTGTTCCAACGCCTGGTTCATCACCTGGGCGACCTGGTCGCGGGCTCCTGCCGATCGGAGATCATCTGCAAGAGCCTGGAGGCTTTTCCCACGATGTCCAGCACTGCCTTGGTCGAGTCCAGCTCAGCGGTCAACGCCTCGACCTGGGCTTGCAACCGCTCGTTCTCCCGCTGCGCGACGAGCAGCGTCTGAGCGGGTGGCGTGGCTCCCGACGGGGACAGCCGGCCGGCGTCGCGCGCCGTGCGCCACTTGCCGATATGGGAGTCGTACAGGCCCTCACGGCGCAGCAGAGCACCCCGGGCACCGGGGTCGGTCGCGGAGTCGTACTCGGCCACCATCCGCAGCTTGTCCTCATTGGTGAACGTACGTCGTTGCGCTCGGCTTCTCCCGGCAGAAGCCATGTCAGCAGAAGTCATAGTCATGAGAGAATCTCGATCTCTCGCCCCGTCAAAGGACATACTCCCCGATCAATCGGGGCGTCTCACCGAAGCCTGACAGACAGGGGAGGCCAAGGCTTCGCAGGGTCCCGGAAAGGTCGTATCTCACCAGGTCAGCGCGCATGTGATGGCTCGTTCTGGGTTGCGTGAGTGATGCCTGGTCGCGGCTGCGATGTTGGAGCGGCCGGTCAGCCTCAGGATGCTGATCGCGGTGTTCGTAAGGCTGGCCATGATGCGGGGCAAGACGCCGGTGCGGACCTGGGAGCGGTCCTCGTCGAAGGTGGCATCACGCACCCAATGGACGCGGTTCTCGATTCCCCAATGGCCCTGCACCCACGCGGCCAGGGTGGCCGGTTGTGCGTCGTGATGGCTGGCGGAGGTGATGAGGTAGACCACCTCCACGGACTTCTTCCCGTTCTTGGTGACGGTCCTGCGTAGTTGCGCGACCTGGGCGACACCCGACGAACTCGGGCCAGTCCGGCAGCATCGGTAGGTCGATGACCTTGATGGTCCGGGTCGCACGACGGCCGTGACCGAGTTGGGTCGTCCGCGAGCCGACGGGGACCTTGTTCCAGGGCAGCTTCTTCAACGCGCTCAGGAGCGTGGGGCGGTTGGCTTTGACAGTGAACACGTAGTCCGCGCCCGCGTCGAGGATGGTCGCGGCGGTGTCGTCTTGGGTGTGCATCGCATCCACGGTGATCACGCATCCGCGCAGGTCACAGGGATCGAAGCCGGTCAGCAGGTCGCGCACGGCGGGGATCTCATTGGACTTCGCCTCGACCTGATTCTGGCCCAGGACGACGCCGGTGGCGTGGTCGAGCGCGGCGATCAAGTGCGGCGCGGTCCTCTCTGAGTTTGGCAGCCTGATTTGGCCCCACTGTGACGGCTTGAACTGGCCCCACCTGTGTGTCTGTGCGGCGGCGTCGAGACGGGCGAAGAGCTTGCGTAGCGTGGACTCCACCGGTGCCTTGCCGAGCCCGAGCCGACCGAGTTGCACGGTGTCGAGGTCGGCGGCGAACTCACCGATCGCGGCGAACGACTTCGCGCCCGCCAGGACCGCGGACACCGCGACCGCGAGCATTCCGACGAGTGGGAAGCGAACACCTCGCGGGTCGCGAGGATCAGGGACGCGGGCAAGGACAGTGAGCAGATCGGCGCGTACATCGGCGTTCGCGTCGACCATTGGGGACGATGGCATCGACGGGTGGGGCTCTCGGGCTGGAGTGGCTGTGTAGTAACTCCAATCCAAGCCCCACGAGCCCCATCCGTCACACGTGCCACGCCGTCACCCGGCCACGGTTTTCCCAGGTCACAGGCCCATCGACCGACCTTTCCGGAGCCCTGCAAGGCTTCGGCCCCGAAAGAACTCGGTGAGTCGCCGTTGTTTGCCGGCGGGTCACGCCGGGTAAGAGAGGTCGGTTCTGGCTGTCAGGCTGGTGGGGCCGGGGTTGGGCGGCGCCTCACGCCGGTCAGGGCCGGTCAGGTGGGGCGGTGTCCCCAGCCGAGGGCCGGCGGTGGGATGGAGAGGTAGGTGTGGCCGGTGGGGGTGGTGATCGCGGTGATGTGGGTGCGGGGCCTGGCGTTGCGGGCGATGTGGGTGTTGCGGTCGGTCTCGGGTCCGGCGGCGTAGGCGGCGATCTCGGCGCGGGTCAGGACGCGGGTGGTGAACCCGGGGAGGTCTTTGGTGTAGTTGCAGCCGGCGGACAGGCCTTGCCCGTTCTGGTAGCTGGTGGGCCCGCCCTTCGCGGCGGGGACGGCGTGGTCAGCGTGGCGGATGGGGGCATCGCAGTGGGGCATGCGGCAGCGATCGTCGCGCAGGATGAGCAGGGAGCGCAGCAGGGGTGGGAAGAGGCGGGCGGCGGATTCGAGGGCGATCAGGTCGCGCCGGTCGGGGCTGGTGAACGCCCGCCGCAGGGACGCCGCGGCGGGGTGTTCGCCGGGGCCCGGCGGACCGCAGTGGTTGTCGGGGGTGTCGGTGTCGGTGTCGGGGGTGTCGCAGCCGCAGAGGAGCCATTCGCGGGCGAGGGCGGCGGGGATGGTGCCGTGGCCGAGGATGCGGACGGGGTCGGCGGCGCCGGCGCAGCGGCTGCCCTCGCCGGGGCGGTGCCAGGCAGGCTCGGTGGGTGGGTGCTGGTCCGTCGGGGTTGGCGGCTCGCCCGCCGGGGCTTCGGTGATGGGGTCGGACTCGGTGGCGGGGTGGCTGTCGGGATGCGTGTCGGCGGGGTCAGGGGGCCGCTGGTCGGCGAGGACGCCAGCGGGGTCGGTGTCGTCGGGATCGGCGGCCTTGTCCGGGTCGCCGCGATCGTCACCGGGGGATGGCGCGGGCGCGGCGGGTGCCGCTGGGGCCGCTGGGGCCGGCCGGCTGGGTCCTGCTGCCCGCACGGGTGTCGGCGGGCTCGGCGCCGTCATCGTTCGGCTCGCCGTGGGTGTCAGGCTCTCCAGGCGACGGCTGGTCGGCGGGCTCGCCGTCGTCGGTGGGGTCAGCGTCGGCGGTGGCATCGCCGGGAACCGTCTCGGCCGGCGAGCCGGCAGCAGGCTCGGACTCGGGCTCGGCAGCGTCGGCTTCGGCGGGCCAAGGTTCGGGTTCGCCGGCGCCGGCGTCGTCGCCAGTGCGGGTGTCGGCGGTCTCGGTCGCGCCGCTGTCGCTGCCGGTGGTTTCGGTGGCACGGCTGTCGGCGGTGCTGTCGCTGCCGGTGGTGTCGGGAGCGCCGGTGGTGTCGGTGTCGGTGTGTGTCGGTGGTGTCACTGGGGGCGGTGGGGGTGAATAGGTCGCCCAGGTCGTTGAGGTTCTTGCCGTACAGGTTGTCGGGGGTCATCACCAGGGTGACCGCGGCCGGGGGGAACTGCCCGGACGCCAGCCCAGACAGCCGCGCGATGGCGGTGTCGGCCAGCACCTGCGAATAGGTCCGCTCCCCCGCCGGGTCATCCGGGTCGGCGCCGGCGAGCACGCCGGTGGCGTGCCGGTGCAAACACGCGTACGCGGACACGATCCGCGGCAACGTGTCCAAGAGGGTCAGGTAGGCCATCCCGTCCGGCGCCGGCCGGGTCCACGCTCCCCGGGAGGAGACCGCTTTGGCGTGCCTGGCCAGGACGGCGTCCGGGTCGAGCCGGGCGGCGACCTGGGCGGCGGCGGCCCGCGCCTGCGCCAGGGTCAACACCGGCAACCGCTCCCCGAGCTCGGCGTCCAGGAGGCGCTGGTCGTCCTCGGACAACCCGGCGGCTTCGGCGCAGACCGCGCCCGCGACCGCCGGGGAGATCAGGCCCGCGGTCAGGGCGGCCAGGGTGTGCGGTAACACGCTGGTCAACGCCCGCGACTGGGACAGCTGCGCCTGCGCCGCCGACGGGCTACACCCGCGGGCCAGCGCGAGTTGCGGGGTGATTCCCCGCCCCGCCGCCCGCGGCGAGAGCCCGCGGGCGTGCGCGTCGGCGGTATGGGTGTCGGCGAACGCGACGCTCACTCGCGCCTGGGCCGCCGCCAGGGCCGCTTTGAGGCGTTCACACACGCTCAACACCTCGATCCGCTCCCCCTGCCCCGCGTCCTGGGCCAGGCCGTCGACCTCGGCCAACGCGTCGGTGATCGCGGTCAGCCAGGCCACCTGATCGCTCGCCCGCTGTGGTGCCCCCACCAGCTCCGCGAACCGCGACCCGCACTCATCCCCACCCTCGCCGCCGCCGGGGTCGCCGCCGCGGCCGCGGCGGGGGAACTGGGCGGCCTCGTAGTCCTCCATGTCCGCGCGGATCTGGGCGAAGAACGCGGCCTCCTCGGCCGCGTCGGCGAACATCGGCTCCTCATCCCCGCGTTGCAGCAGCGCCAGCTCTTCCTCCGGACTCAGCTGACCGGCCAGCCCGTCACAGTCATCAAAGAAGTCGTTCGACGACCGTGGCGACCGTGGCGAGGCAACCGCCATCGTCCCCGGGGGTTCCGGGGGTGGTGGGTAGGATCGCCGTCATGCCACAATTGTACTATATTACCTGTCGGTAGACAAGAACAAATGGAGGAATTATCGCTGTGGGGACGGGTCTTTTGGTTGCGTGCCGCGGCTGCTTGGCCGTTCGATGTTGCTGGGGGGTGGGGCCTTTGGTTGGTGGCGGGGGAGGCTGCGATCTGGTGAGGATGTCTGGCTGGGCTTGGCGGGTTGGGACTGTTCGGGCGACAGGACCCTCGCGGCTGCTCGCGCCCGACGCTGAGTGGCGCCCAACGCTAAGTGGCGGCCAAAGCTGGCGCCCTGCTTGGTCTTGCGGGACACCGGCCCCAACAGCGAATCAACATCGAAGTACGCCTGCGCCTCGATCCCCGCCAGCACCGGCGTGCGCTCGGCCAGCGCCACCGAGTGCGCCCGCGCAACCGAGGCAAGCTGACTGGCGTGCCCGCGGGTGAACTCCCGCACGAACTGGCCCAAGGTCGTCGGCGCATACACCTGCGCGCACAGCCGCTTGATCCCCCCGAGCGGACCACCTGCAGATCATCGATACTGTGATCGATACTATCCGCGCCTGTTCAGCCAGCGCCATCACCGGAGCCAGCCCGGCGCACGAGATCAATCCTTCTGTCCCAGAAGGCACCCCACAACCCGGCACACCGCACACGACCCGCGACTCACAACCGATCCACGGATCGAGGCTAAGAGGCGACGTCGACCATGCTCACGTCTGCCCGCAGCCGCCTGGCGGCATCGATCGCGCTCTCCAGATCCTCCCGCCGAGAATCCAACCCGGTGAAGGTGGCAACCGCGCGCGCCGCGAAGTCGGGCGGGGCGCCGCGGAGCCGGTCTGCCGCGGTCATCGCTCCCTTCTCGTTGGTCAGCCAGACCCCCGCCCGGGCGTGGATGACGTGGGCGAGCAGCAGTACGGCGCGGAAAAGGCAGCCGGCGACATAGTCGACGTCGCCCCGTGCGGCGGCCTTGGCGGCGATCTCCAGAGTGAATCCCGACTCCCACAGGCCGCCCTCAATGACCCGCTCGGCCAGCGTCGGTGGATAGCTCACCACCGCCTCCCGAGCCGCCGCCAGCCGCCCGGACGGGTCGCTGAGAATCCGCCCGGTGGCGAGCTCAGCGGCATACAAGAAGGACGGCACCCCGAGCGGATGTCCCGTCTGGTGATGCCACCCGAATCGTCCGGCGAGGGCCTCGTCGATCGACTCCTGCACCCGGGTCAGGTCACGATAGATCCAGTCGACCGGATGCCCGTCGACGCGCAGCCAGGCGCCGCCGTCGACCCACGGGCCCCCACGCCCCCAGCGGCGTGACCCGCTCCTCGGGACCGGCCACCGCACGGGCCAGCGCGGCGAGCGCGTCGAGATCGAGCGGCGCCACGTAGTACAGGCCGAGGTCGACGTCGGACGCGGGCCGTGTGCGTTCCCCGCGCCCGGCTCCCGCCGAGCACGACACCCACGATCCCGG
Source organism: Nostocoides sp. (assembly GCF_037045025.1). Taxonomy (GTDB): domain Bacteria; phylum Actinomycetota; class Actinomycetes; order Actinomycetales; family Dermatophilaceae; genus Nostocoides_A. The sequence goes on from NZ_JBAOHM010000009.1 coordinate 14,333, forward strand.
GCACCTCGGTGAGCCGCTCGGCCGCCAACTGCGCGTCGGTGACCGGCTGGTCCGGGCCGGGCGCGGGCTGCCGCTCAATCATGCCAGCACGCTAACCCTACGTGACCCCCGTCATGCTCGGCTGCGCGCGGCCTTGCGCCGATTGGTGAACGACTCAAAGGCGGCCAGCTCCTGCGCGAGCGCCTGCTGGGCCTCCCACGAGCCGTATGCCTGCCCGCGCGCCTCCAACTCCTGAATCGCCCGCCGCAGCGGAGCGCCGATCACCCCGGGCAGCTGATGGCTCCACGGAGTGCCGGGCAGCGGCATGAAGGTGTGCGTGTGGATGCGCGCCCCCCGCGCGGCCAGGTCCCGGCACAAGGCGATCGTCGCCTCCGCATCCGCCTCGCTTTCGCCGGGCATCCCAAACAAGACATCGACATTGGCCCGGATGCCGACCCGGTTGCAGTTCTCGACTTGCCGTGAGCACGACCTGGGTGTCGTGTCCGCGGCCGGCGGCGAGCAGCATACGGTCAGAGCCGGATTGGCCACCGATGATCACATTGTTGTTGTCGCACAAGCGCTTCACGAGAGACAGCGCCTCGACACTTGCATGCTCGGGGCGAATCTCGCTGGGGAAGCTACCGAAATAGACGCGGCCATGGCTGGGCAACTCCGCACGCACAGCGAGGAGCAGCCGCTCGATCGCGTCCAGATCCGGCGTTTCGCCTTGGGCGCCATAGGACATCGACGTGGGCGTTAGGAAGCGCACGTCGGTCATGTCGAGGGTCAGCTGGCGGCGTACGTGTTCCCGCACGCTGGCGATCGAGCGGTGCCGGAAGCGCGCTTTGAAGAGGAACGGCGTCTGGCAGAATTTGCAGGCATAGATGCAGCCGCGGGTGATCTCGATCGGCCCGACGCGTCCGGCGCGCACGGAAAAGCTCGGGCAGTCATCGAGGTGGTCGAGCGGACGACCCTTCGAGGCGCGAAAGACCCGGATTCGTCCAGGCTCGCCAGCCCGGGGACGGCGGCGAGCGGTTCGCCGGCGTTGAGTGCGGCGACCAGCGCCGTCGCGCTCGTGAAGCTCGTCGAGAAGAACAACCACAGCACCACGGCCCGCCGACCGGCGCCCACGGCTCTCCCGATCAGATCGGTGAGCGGCCGCGCCCGCGTCGGCCACTCGATCACCGGGTATGCCGCCTCGTCCAGCTCCTCGATCGCCCCGAGAATCGCCGCGATGCCATAGGTCGACTTGCGGCCGTCGGCGACGATCAGCGAATGGGGCGGCACGCCTGCGAGGGTAGATCGGCGGCGGCCTTGCGGGCGAGATAGCGCTGCTCGGGGATGCTCGCGGTCAGCCGCGCCGCCAGCTCGAAGGCCGCCCGCGCCTGTTCACTCTGGCCGGCCAGCTCGAGCAGATGCCCGTGTGCCGCGTGCAGGCGATGGTTGCGGGAGAACGCCTTGTCGCGCAACAACGGCGCCAGGGCGGCCAGTCCCGCATCCGCACCGTGCGCCATACCGGTCGCCACGGCGTAGCCGATCTGCGCGGCCGGTGAAGGGCCGGCGCGCAGCAGCATCCGATAGAGGATCGTGATCTGCAGCCAGTCGGTCTCCTCCGGCGAAGGTGCCTCGGCGTGAACCGCGGCGATCGCCGCCTGCAGCTGGAACGGCCCGGTCGGCCCGCGCGGCAGCGCGGCGGTCACCAGGGCGATGCCCCGCTCGATGTCCGTATGCCGCCACAGCCGCCTGTCCTGCTCGCCGAGCGGGATCAGGTCGCCGCCGGCCGTCATGCGGGCCGCTGCTCTCGCCTCGGTGAGGAGCATCAGCGCGAGCAGGCCGGCGGTCTCGGGGTCATCGGGCGTCGCGCGGTGCAGGCGTTCGGTCAACCGCACCGCCTCGCTGGTCAGATCGCCGTCCGTCAATTGCGTTCCGCTGGAGGCGGTGTGGCCTTCGGTGAAGGCGAGATAGAGCACCTGACGCACCGCGGCGAGTCGCACGGCGAGTTCGTCCTGCGCGGGATCCGGGAAGTGGCCACCGGCCGCGCGCAGGGTCGCCTTCGCGCGGCTGATCCGCTGCGCCATCGTTGCCTCCGGCACCAGGAAGCCGGCGGCGATCTGCTTGGTCGTCAGGCCCGCGACCGCTCGCAGCGCGAGCGCCACCTGGGAGGTCGGCGGCAGCGCCGGGTGGGCGCACAAGAGCAGCATCCGGAGCGTGTCGTCCTGGCCCTGTCGAGGCTCGAACTCGGTGATCGCCGCGTCGGCGCCCGGCGCGACCCACGCGTGCATCGGCTCCCGCGCGGCGAGGTCGTCCTCGCGACGCTCCCGCGCCAGCCGGGCGCGGTCGGCGTCGATCAGCCGGCGCGCGGCGACGCGGATCAGCCAGGCCTTGGGGTCCTGCGGCATACCGTCTCGGGGCCACTGGAGTGCCGCGGCGAGCAGCGCCTCCTGGACGGCGTCCTCGCAGGCCCCGAAGTCCCCGCTGCGCCGCAGCAGCGCGGCCAGGACGGCCGGGGTGTGCACCCGCCATTGGGCGGGATCGACCCCGGTCGTCACCGCCAACGGGTCACGCGTCGTCGCCACCGGGCCACATCGTTGGCCGCAGCTCGATGATGTCGCCCGGGCAGGCGAAGGCGGCCGCGATCTCCTCGGCGCGCTCCCGGCTGGCCACGTCGATCAGGAAATAGCCGGCGAAGTGTTCCTTGGTCTCGGCATACGGGCCGTCGGAGGCGACTACGCCGCCGTCCCAGCGATAAAGGGTCGCGGCCGCGGGGTCGCCGAGCGCTTCGGCGCTGACCAGCTCGCTGGCGTCCTGCATCTGCGTCAGCAACGCCTCGAACGCGGCGCCGCCCCGCTCCCGCTCCTGCGGCGACAGCTTCTGGTATTCGGCGTTGAAGTCGCTGGTCGGGTGTCCCCAGGGCTGGGGGTTGGAGTGAATCAAGATGACGTACTTCATCGAGGTGCCTCTCGTCGGTGGCCCCGGATCAGGGCCTCGTGCGGGAGACGTCGGAGCCGATCACCGGCTCTCGACATCGGGCGCCGACACAATTGCCGCGATTGCCTCGCGCAGCCTGGGAGTCGGTATGCCGCGGGCTTCGGCCGCCCGCAGCACGGCGCCGAGGATGCTATCGAGTTCCAGCGACCGGCCCGCCTCGGCGTCGCGGAGCATCGAGGACTTGGCCCCGGGCGCAAACCGCCTGACGGCAGCGACCGTCGCGTCCGGATCGGTCTGACAGCCAGCGGCGGCAGCGACGGCGGCAATCTCGCGCACGACGGCGTTCAGCTCGTCGCGGTGCCTCGCGATCACGATGTCCCCGGAAACGCGGTGGCGCGTGGTCAGCGCGGCGAACGGGGCGAGGAAAGCCAGCTTGCGCCATAGCATCGCGTTCTCGTCGTCGGCCACACTCGCCTGCAGGCCGGCGCCGCGGAAGAGCTGCGCCAAGTGCTCGGCCCGGGCGAGGTCCGGGCCGGCGAGCTCGATATCGGCGAACGCGCTGTCGTGCACGATCTCCCCAGGCGCGACTCGGGTCGACTCGACCCGGATGGTCCCCGGGATCACCTGCTCGGCCGGGTAGCGGCGGCGCAGCGTGGCCACGTGCTCGAACCCGTTGAGGAAGGGCACGACCGAGGCGCCGCCCAGAGCCCGCGCGGGCACGCGGCCGAGCGCTTCGTCCAGCGCGGTGCCCTTGACCGTCACCAGGACGGCATCGACCGGCTCGTGTAGGACGGGCGCGGCAGAGACCGTTGCGGTGAAGTCGCCGAAGACCCCACTGCGCACGGTGATGCCGTCGGTGACGAGTTGGAATGCGCTTTCCTCCCGGGCGAGGACGAGCACGCGATGGCCCGCGCGAGCGAGCAGTGCCGCGAGCAGACCACCTACTCCGCCGGCACCCAGAACGGCGATCGTGCGCCCCGGGCCGCCCCCGTCCGCGCGCGTGCCGGTCGTGGGGGTGGTAGCGGGCTCCGTGCTCATGGCCTCAGTCTCGCGCATCCGCAGGGTGCGCGCGTCAGCGGCTGTTCACCGAGCCAAAAACCGGCAGCCCGGACGGCTCGCTGCAAAACAGCACCGTCCAGCGGGAGCAGCCGATTGAGTCGCTGCCGAGATGCTGCATCCGGCTGACGACGAGCCAGGACCGGTCGCCGTCGAGGCTGACATGGTCGCCGCTGACGACCTGCTCGGGCCGATATTGGGACGGCGCGAAACCGGCGCCGCACCAGTACTCCGACCCGCCCGGGTCGGGCCCGACCAAGACCGACGCCACGCTCGTGTCGCCGGCCTGTCCGCTACCGTCGTCGGCCCGGGCCCGGATAGTCGTGCACCGGCCGATGGCCTCCTCGTCGGAGGGATCGCCGACCAGTTCGGCGGGCGCGGCGGCGAGACGGGCGCGAGCCTCCTCCAGCGAGTCCGCAGCATACGCATCGATGGCCTGCAGCTGACACTCCTGCCGGTAGTTCTGCACCATCCAGCCGACATCGTGGGTCTTGACGTCGCACCGCTGGGTGCGCCAGCTGTGATCCGGCGGGCCGAGGGCCTCGGCGATCTGACGTTGGTGCTCGCGCGCCGCGGGCAACGCGGTGGTCAGCTGGGTGGTCAACCGCTCGCGCGCGGCGTTCTTGTTGTTCTTGGCGGAGAACCAGGCATAGAGGTTCATCGCAAGGTAGACGACGAGCACGAGCGCGAGCACGCCGCCGAGAATCCTGCCGATCCAGCGCATGCGGGGGTCTCCTCATCGGTTGCGGACCTCTTCACCGTATGCCGCGGCTGCGGCGCCGCACGTGAGTAGCGGTGCTCGGTTTGAGCGGGGATGCTTATCGGCCGCCGAGGTCGACCACAGCCTGCTGACAGCCGCGGTCTCGATCGTGGAGACATCGCAGCGGACGGCGAACGGCGCCGTCCACGACATCAAGGAGCACAACACCCATGGCAGTTTCCAAGATTGGCCTGGCGGTCGCCTCGTTCGCCGCCGCCGGCGTCGTCGTCGCCGGTGCGGCCGCGCTCGCGAACGCCGACGATCAAGCCAGCCCGACGACGACCTCCTCCAGCGCAGCGAGCAACGGCGCGGCCCAAGCCAACGGCGGCCAGGCAGGAGGCGGATCCGGTTCCGCCAACCAGGGCCAGGCCCCGGCCGGGGCGCCGGGAATGGGCCGTGACGGGGGCATGGGCGGGCAGCACACCGCGGTCACCGGCTCGGAGAAGGACAAGGTGGTCGCCGCGGTGACGGCCAAGGACTCGGGCTTTACGGTCGAGTCGGTCGAGAAGGACGCGGACGGTTCGTATGACGTGCGCGGCACCAAGGACGGCTCGCCGATGTCCTACGACGTCAGCGCCGACCTCAAGACGATCACCGAGCGCACCGGCGGCCCGGGCATGGGAGGTCCCCACGGTGACATGGGCGGGCAGCACACCGCGGTCACCGGCTCGGAGAAGGACAAGGTCGTCGCTGCGGTCAAGGCGAAGGACTCGGGCTTTACGGTCGAGTCGGTCGAGAAGGACGCGGACGGTTCGTATGACGTGCGCGGCACCAAGGACGGCTCGCCGATGTCCTACGACGTCAGCGCCGACCTCAAGACGATCACCGAGCGCACCGGCGGCCCGGGCATGGGCGGCCCGCACGGAGGAATGGGCCCTGGCGGCGTCCCCGGCGGCCAGCAGGGCGGCGCTCAGCAGGGCGGAACTGGACAGCAGGGCACCACGTTGCCGGGTGCGCCCAGCTCGGCCACCACCGCCAACTGATCACCGGGCGCGGCTCGAGACGGGGCCGGGGGGCCGAGGAACTTCTGCTAGCAGAAGTTAGTTCGCGGCCCCCCACCAGGGTGCTGCCTATGGGGACCTTGACCACCGTGCGCTAAGTCGAGCCGGAGGCTTCGCTCCGTGTGACATGAGAGGCTGGCGGGTATGTCGACGCGTGCGCTCAGCTTCGGCTCCACGGCCGAAGCCTACGAGCGCTTCCGGCCGGGCTATCCGCAGCGGCTCGTGGACGTCATCCGCGCGTATGCCGCCCACCCGATCCGCTCCGCGCTGGAGATCGGCGCCGGCACGGGGAAGGCGACCCGGCTGCTCGTCGCCAACGGGGTGGCGGTGACCGCCACCGATCCCGACCCGGCCATGCTCGCCGAACTCCGGACCCAGGTTCCCGCGGCCGAGATCATCCAGGCGGCGTTCGAGGACATCGCGATCTCCCGTCGCTACGACCTCGTGCTCGCCGCAGCCGCGCTGCACTGGACCCAGCCGGATGGCCGCTGGGACCGGGTGGCGGCCTGGGTGGAACCGGGCGGCGTCTTCACCAATGTGGGTGGACCCGTCCGGCTCGCCGACCCTATGCTGGCCGCCCGCGTCCAGGCCGCGCATTCCCCCTATCTCGAGACGGGCGAGGTGCCCCCACCGGATGGGGCCGCGGCCGATTCGCCGATGCTCTGGCCCGGGACGGAGGTGGCTGCCTGCGGTCTCTTCGAGGATGTCACCCAACTCGTCATCAAGCGGCGAATCAGGCTCTCCCGGGCCGGGTTCGTCGGCTACCTGGGGACGGTCTCGGCCTATCTGCAGCTTCCGGAGCACACCCGGAGGCAGGCGCTGTCGGCGATCGCGCGGGTCCTGCCCGGCGAGGTGAAGGTTTGCGCTGACGTCATCGTCCACCTCGGCCGACGGGCAGGCGGGGATCGCACTCCCCGGCCCTGAACTCGCCGGTGTCGTTCCAGGGCTCGCCGCGGATCACTCCAGGACGCCGGCCTCGTAGGCCCGCACGACGGGTTCGGTGCGGTGTCGCGAACCTGACTTGGCGAGCAGGGCCCGAACGTGGGTCTTGACGGTTTCGGTGGAGAGGACGAGCGCGCTCGCCACCTCGGCGTTGGTCAGTCCCCGAGCGATCAGGGCCAGCACCTCGCGTTCGCGCGCGGTGAGCCGGGCCGTCCAGGCCGGCGTGGCGGCTGCCCGGCGCACGCCAGCCACGCGACGGACCGCGCTCCCGCAGCCAGTGCGTCGCCCACGGCCGAGTCGCTCTCGAAGGTCGTGATCACGACGACCGCGGGGCCGTCGGCGCGGCCGGCCAGCCGCCGGGTGGCCTCGATCCCGTCGATCCGCGGCATCCGCACATCCATCAGCACGATGTCCGGGCGCGTGCGGGCGACCACCCCAAGCACGTCGGCACCGTCGATCGCCTCGCCGACCACGTCGATGTCGTCCTCCGTGGACAGGATCGCCGACAATCCCGAGCGGACGAGCGCGTCGTCGTCGGCAACAACGACGCGAATAGGTATGCCGCTCATCCTGGTATGCGGGCGCGCAGCACCCACGTCGTCCCGTCGGCGCCAGCCTCGAGCGCGCCGCCAGCGAGCAGAACCCGTTCCCTCAAGCCGGCCAGACCGGCACCACCCCCCGTGCCGACAGCCCTGTTGGGTAACGGATTGCTCACGACGATCTCGATCGTTCCCTCCCTGACGCCCACGGCCACCCGCGCTGCACCGGCGCCATGCTTGCCGGCATTGGTCACCCCCTCCTGCACGACGCGGTAGGCCGCGTCCGCCACCGCGGCGTCGACCCGCAGGAGCGCTGGGAGCGCCAGCTCGATCGGTATGCCGCTCTGCCGCGCCAACGCTTGCACCTCGGGAACCACGTCGCGGGCGACGATGCCGGGGACGCCGCCCGTGCCGGCCGGGCTGGCTCATCGCCGTGCCGATGTATGTGGGCAGCGGCCTGCTGGGAGGCATCCTGCTTCTCCTGCCGATCCGAGGGATCCTCGCCGTGAGCGGCACGGGCCCGGCGCGGCCGCCCGCGAGCGATGCCGCCCAACCGTGGGTCTACACCGTCGTCTATGGCGCGTTCGCGGTGCTGGGTGTCTGCCTGGGCCTGCTCTTCGCGTTGCACGCGTGGGAGCGCTGGGTGCGACCGATCTGGCGTATGCGGCTTGCCGACCTGCCATCCGCCCCGGCCCGGGCTCGGCGCGTCGGCCTCGCGCACGGGGTGTTCATGGTCGGGATCTGCCTGACCACGGCGGCACTCGCCTCGACAAGCACTGGCCTGGGGGTCGGGGGGCACGATGTGCTGGCGGTCTTGGCAGCCCTGCTGTGCCTCGGTGGGCTGACGCTGCTGGCGCGGCGGCGCCCGGGGCCCTGGCCGGCCTGGATACCGATGGCGCTGGCGTGGGTGGGCTCCGCGATCGTCGCCTCGTGGGGGCTGTTCTTCACGGTGATGTTCGCGGTTCCGAACCCGCTCGTCGGTGAGCGTCACCTCCCGGTGGCCCTCGTCGTCGCCGAGGCCATGCGAGCCGTCAAGGGCGCGCTCACCCCGTTGGCGATCCGCGGCCTGCGCCGCGCCGTCACTCCTGGCGCAGCATCCGCCGATGCCCGAAGGGGTCGGTGATCACCGACCCGATCCCGCCCGCGGACTCCGCCGGCTCCCGGTCGAGCCGCGCCCCGGCCGCGACTGCGCGCTCCGTGGTCTGGGCGCAGTCGGCCACACGCAGGTGCAGCGTCACCGCAGCCTGGTCCGGCTCCGGGGCGACGACACCGATCTCGGGGTGCTCGTCGGCCATCATCATCCGGGCATCACCAAGAGCCAGCTCGACGTGGCCGATCCGGTTGTCGGGCATGACGATCGGATCGAACGATACGGTCGCGCCGAACGCCTCGGCATACCAGTCAATGGCGGCGCGGGCGTCGCGGACGGCGAGATAGGGGGTCAGGTCTGCCATGACGTCCTCCGTGGTCAGGCGATCAGGTTGGCCGGGCAGATGACGACCGGATAAGGCAGGTCCAGCCGCACCTCCTGCTCGGCCGTGGCGGCGCCCGTCTCGACGTACACCCCGTCGTGCAGGTCCCAGGCGATGATGCTCGGCACATCCGGATCCACCACCCAATACGACGGGCACCCCGCCGCCTCCAACCGAGAGCGCTTCAACAACAAATCGATCCGCCGTGTGCTCGGCGAAAGGATCTCGACCGCCAGCACCGGAGCCGTCGGCAGATTGCGTTCGGTCAGATCCGCGCGCCGCACCACCACCACATCGGGTTGTAGCACGGTGTCGTCGGCCAGCACCACATCAAGGGGGGCGAGCATGATCTCCAACTCCTGTGGCCGGCCCTGCCGCAGGGCGACGGCCAACTCGAAGGCGGCACGCTGGTGCAGGGGCACCGGTGCGGGCGTCACGACCAGGGCCCCGTCGATGAGCTCATACCGGTGCCCGTCCTCGGGCGCAGCGTCGAGATCCGCCACCGTCAGCGGTCGACTCCGGGGCAAGGCGGTCATGGCCGTCATCGTTCCTCATTTCGTCGCCCGATGTCATAACGTCAGCCTGACGGCAAGGCCCGACGCCGGTGTGCAGTTATCCACAGCTGCCCGTTGATGAGCCGCCAGCGGAGGAGCAGCCTGAGCTGCGAGCTGTGGATAACTCGGCGAGCTTGTCCGGGGTTGCTGCCAGGCTGTGGGGATGACGGTGACGGAGGAATTGAGGGACCATGACAGCTATGACCACCTTGCCCAGGAGTCGACCGCTGACGGTGGCGGATCTGGAGAGCACGCCGGAGGATGGGCATCGGTATGAACTCATCGACGGGGTCCTGGTCGTGACCCCGGCTCCCGCAACGCGGCATCAACTGGCGTCCTTCCAGCTCGGGGTCACCCTGCTCAGCGGCCTGCCGCCGGGGTATGCGATCTTGCATGCCCCATTCGATGTGGTGCTGGCCGACGACACCGTGCTGCAGCCGGACGTGTTGGTGGTGCGTCGGGCGGATTTGACCGAGCGCAATCTGCCCACGGCTCCGGTGCTTGCCGTGGAGATCCTCTCGCCGAGCACGCGGCGGATCGATTTGTTGCTCAAGCGTTCTCGGCTGGAGGCTGCGGGGTGCCCGTCGTATTGGGTGGTGGATCCGGATGTGCCGAGCATCATTGCCTGGGACCTGCGGGATGGGGTTTACGTCCAGGTCGGCTTCGCCTCGGGGGATGAAGCCGTGGCTCTTGGCCTGCCCTACCCGGTCACGATCCGCCCAGCCGACCTGATCGCGTGACGCAACCGTCTCGGCGCTAGCCGCGAACGATCTCATCGCGGCCAGCATGCGGTGTCCTGCAATATAGGTGAGGTATACGGCACCTTCTGCAGGTCGGCGGCGCTTGCTACCGAGGGGGGTGACCGGCTGACGCACCCCCGCTGGCGCTAAACCGGTAGAGGCTGTCGGCGCCACCTGAGAGGCTGTGGCCATGACGAGAGCCGTGATCGAGGCCGAGCGCTTGGTCAAGAAGTTCGGCGACTTCACCGCCGTGGACGACGTGAGCTTCGCGGTGCCGCAGGGCAGCGTCTTTGGCCTGCTCGGTCCCAATGGCGCGGGCAAGACGACGATCGTGCGGATGCTGACGACGCTCGCGATCCCCACCCGCGGGACGGCGCGAGTCGCCGGCCACGACGTCGTTCGCGCGCCCGAGGCGGTTCGCGCCAGCATGGGGCTGACCGCCCAGAGCGCGACCGTCGATGAGTTGCTGACCGGCCGCGAGAACCTTCGGCTCATCGGTGACCTTTACGGTATGCCGCGCGGGCAGGTCCGCTCCCGCGCCGACGAACTCCTCGAGCGGTTCTCGCTCACCGAGGCCGGCGACAAGGTCGTCAAGGACTACTCCGGCGGTATGCGCCGGCGCATCGACCTCGCGGTCAGCCTCATCGCCCACCCGCCGGTCCTCCTCCTGGACGAGCCGACCACCGGCCTCGACCCGCGCAGCCGGGTCGAGTTGTGGGAGGTGCTGCGCGACCTGGTCCGCGACGGCACGACGCTGCTGCTCACGACCCAATATCTCGACGAAGCCGACCAGCTCGCCGACCGGCTGGTCGTCATCGACCATGGCCGGATCATCGCCGAGGGGACTCCGCTGGAGTTGAAGAACCAATCGGGGGCAACGAGTTTGGTCATCACCGTCTCCCGGCACGACGCCGTGGCGCCGGCCGCCGATCTGCTCCGGGAACTCGTCGATGGCCTGCACGTCGACCACGACGCGCGCCGGCTCGCCGCGCCGGGCGGCGACGTCGCGGCGCTCGCGCAAATCGCCAGCCGGTTGGAGGCAGCCGGCATCGAGGTGGATGACCTGGGGATGCAGCGTCCCAGCCTGGACGACGTCTTCCTCGCCCTGACCGGGCACCGGGCCGAGGAGACCGCAAACGAGGAGGCACCCGTATGACCGCCGCACCGGAAGCTATCGCGGTCCGCTCCCGCCCGGAGCGGCCGACCGGCTCCAGACGGGTTCGCCAAATCCTGACTTTGGTCCGGCGCAACCTGACTCACATCAAGCGACAACCGGAGATGTTGACCGACGTCACGATCCAGCCGGTCATGTTCGTCTTGCTCTTCGCCTACGTCTTCGGCGGTTCGATCCAGGTGCCCGGCGTCGACTATAAGCCGTGGCTGCTGCCCGGGATCATGGCGCAGACGATCGCCTTTAGTGCCTTCATCGTCGCGATCGGACTCAACACCGACATCGGCAAGGGCATGGTCGACCGGCTGCGCTCCTTGCCGATTCAACGGTCTTCGATCCTGGTTTCGCGGGCCCTGTCGGCACTGATCCACTCGAGCATCGGCGTCGCCGTGATGTCGGTGACCGGGCTGTTCATCGGCTGGCGCATCGGCGAAGGCATCGCGCGGGGACTGCTCGGCTACGCCCTGCTGCTCCTTTTCGGTTTCGCGATGATCTGGATCGGGATTCTCGTCGGCTCGGCCATGCGCTCGGTCGAAGCGGTCAACGGCCTGATGTTCACAACGATCTTCCCGGTTACCTTCCTATCCAACGCCTTTGCCCGCACTGACGTCATGCCCGCCTGGCTGCGGACCCTCGCCGAGTGGAACCCGATCAGTGCACTCTCCCAGGCGATGCGCGACAACTGGGGCGTCGCCGGCGCCGCGGTCAGGGCCGACGCCCCCTGGCCGATGCATCATCCCGAGCTGGCGACGGCACTGTGGTCGTTGGCGATCACCGCGGTGGTCGCGCCGCTCGCGCTGCGCGCATTCAACCGGCGCACGACTGACTGACTCTCCTGGCGACTGGATCGCGATCGGGTACCCCACGGAAGGCCACGCATACCCCAGGGGGTATAGTCGGATCGCTCCGTTCCCCGATCGGGAGATGACCTCATGCCCCGTGATCTGCTCGATGCCATCACGTCCCTCTTTGCTCAGGCGTCACAAGCTGTCGCCGTGGTGCATCCCGGAGCGGGGGAGGAGGCACCCCCGCGAAGCGAGAGTCCGGAGTCCAGCGGAACTCTCGACGCGGTTCCCGCTCCGCGCCAGCTGGCCAGCTGAGACGCCCAGAGCCGCCGAGACGCCCAGAGCCGCCCAGAGGACCACAGCCGCCGCCAACAGCGCCGGCCGGGCCACCAGTGGGACCTTCTGCTGGCCACGGACACTAGCCCCGCGGCTCGCCAAGCGAGGCGCCGACGCCTATCGTGCGACCGATAGGAGGACCAGCCGGTATGCCGCATCTCGACCCGACCGTGCTCGCCATCCCCGCGTTCGTCGGGGCGATGGGAGCCGAATTTGCGTGGCAGCGGCGGCATCCGGGCACGGCTGGGACCACCCGCGCGGGGGACTATGACCTCACCGACACGGTGACCAGCCTGACGATGGGCTTGGGTTCGCTGCTCGCCCCGCTGCTCAGCAAGCGCCTCCTGGATCCGCTGACCCCAGGAGTCGGCCGGTGGGCGCGGGCGCTCGTCGGAACGGCGGTCGGTGCCGCCGCTCTCACTACGGCCGCCGACATCGTCCGCCGCCGGGCCGAGCTGCCCGCGGCGGGCGATGCCCGGCCAGCACGCGGCCCGAACGGGGAATCCGTTGCCCGACTAGGTGGTTTCGCGGCGGTCGCGGCGGTCGGGGTCACGGCGCTGACGGCTGCCACGACCTGGGCGGCGCAGACCAGCGGCGAGCGCCTGTTCGCACGCACCGAGCGCGACCTCGGCGCCGGGGCGGCCGCGACGATTGTGGCGATCCTCGGCTGGGACGCCATCTACTACTGGAATCACCGTCTCTCCCACGAGTGCCGGTGGCTGTGGGCCGTCCACGTCGTCCATCACAGCAGCGAGCGCTACAACCTCTCCACCGCGCTGCGCCAGCCGGTCGCCGAGGGCGTCACGCTCAGCGTCCCGTATGGCCTGCTCGCCCTCCTCGGCGTGCGACCGTCCACCATCGAGAACGCGCGCGCGATCAACCTGATCTATCAGTTCTGGATCCACACCGAGGCAATCCGCTCGATTGGCTGGCTGGAAAAGGTGCTGAACACCCCCTCCCATCACCGGGTTCACCACGGCTCGAATCGGCGCTATCTCGACCGCAACCACGGCAGCATCCTGATCATCTGGGACAAGCTGTTCGGGACCTTCGAGCCCGAGACCGAGCGCCCGATCTATGGCCTGACCCGCAACATCAACACCGCCAATCCGCTGCAGGTCGCCACCCACGAATGGCGCGATGTCGCCCGCGATATCGCCGGCTCACGCATTTGGGCCGACCGCTTCGGCTACCTGCTGCGCGGCCCCGGCTGGGCCTATTCGCGCCGGGCCTGACCGGATCCGTCGTTTAATACAGCGGCACGCCGTATGCCGCGAGCTGCCGCTCCTCGATCTCACTCACCGTGCCGGTGACATCCGTCGACTCGCCGCGGGCCCGCCGGTCGCGAGGGGTCGAGCCGACTTCCAGGACGGCCGTCGGGTCCCATGTCTCGGGGTGCCACACCCGCCCGCGAGCCAGGCTCTTGGCGCAGTGACCGAAGACCTCCTCGATCTCGATCACCAGGGCGAGCACCGGGCGCGATCCGGTGACGCTCAGGTCATCGAACCACTGGGCGTCGGAAACCAGCCGCGCCCGGCCGTTGACGCGCAGGGTGTCGGAGCGTCCAGGCACGATGAAGATCAGTCCGGCGTGCGGGTTGGCCAGGACGTTGTGATAGCCGTCGACGCGCCGGTTGCCCGGACGCTCGGCGATGGCGATCGTCCTGTCGTCAATGACGTGCACGAGGGAGCCCGCCGGGTCACCCTTGGGGGAGACATCGAACCGGCCATCGGCGTCGCTGGTCGCGATCAGGCACAGGGTCGCGGCGGCCAGCCAGCGCCGGTCGGCGTCATCGAGGCTGGGGCGCACCTTGTCGCGCACGCGCTGGTTGGGCTCTCCGATGATCGCGGTCAACGTCGCCGTGTCGTTCACCTGGTGCTCGTCCATAGTGCCCACCCTAGATAGGCATCGGCGCGGGCTGCCAGGAATTCCGTAGACCGGCCGATCGCGACCATGTTTGGGTTGCCCCATGACGTGTTTCGTGTCCCATACCAGCGTCGATGCCCGCGACGCCTACGCCCAGTCGCTCTTTTGGTCCCGGGTGCTCGGCTATGTCGAGGATCCCGACGATCCCAACGGACCCGGTGACGAGGAGTGCCCGATCCACGACGCCGAGTCGGGCCACACGATGTTGTTCATCGAGGTCCCCGAGGCCAAAACGGTCAAGAACCGCATCCACTTCGACATCCGGCCGCGCACCGGCACCCGGGACGCCGAGCTGGAGCGCCTGCTCGACCTCGGCGCGAGCGTTGTGGCCGACCATCGCGGCATCCACGGACCCGGGACCGGCTGGGTCACCCTTGCCGACCCCGAAGGCAACGAGTTCTGCGTCCTGCGCTCCCCCACCGAACTCGCCGGCTAGCGCAAGACCTTTCGCGCCGCTACCGAGCTCGCATCCGTCGCCAGGCCAGCCAGACACCGACCACCAGCGCCGCGGCCACCCCGCCAACCACCCACGGCCAGTGCCAGAAGGCCCAACCGGTCCGGGTGCCGAGGAAGGACGGGACGAGCGGCCGGTCGAGCGCGTCGACGGCGATCGCCGGGGGGCGTGCGCCCACGCGCGGGTCGACGGCGATCAGGCAGCGTGCCGTCCGGGCCTCGGTCAGGCAGTGGTACGCGCGCCAGACAAGGAAGCCGTGGCCGGCCGGGAGCAGCTGGTCGACCGAATCGATCGACGCGCGCATCGCCACCGGGACACCGACAACGGAACCAGTGCCAGACTCGGGCCCGGACTCACCGCCAGGCGCCTCGCCGAGCGACCAGGCGAGCACCCGTCCCCCGGACCCGGCGGCGGATAGCTGGCGGCCGTCTCCGGACATCACGACCGGAAGGCTCACCTGCTGCCCCGGAGGCGGCACAGCCTCGGCCAGGGCCGCTCGCTCATCGGTGCCGACCGTGACGCTGGTCAGGCGCAGGGTCGAGCCGGGGCCGTTGCTCCCACTCGTCGTCGCCTCGTCCGAGGGGATCTGCCAGGCCACGACGTGGGTCTCGTCGCGCCACCCGGCGATCGAACCAATCGAGCGCACCGGCGTCACCACGGTGGTGGCGGGGTCGATGACCAAGGCCCGGATCGGCGCCACCCCACTGGCGGCCACCGGCTGCGCGCCGATCAGCAGCTTGTCTCCCGCCGGGGACCAGCGCAGGATGTCCGGATCGAGCGTGACCGCCTCCTCGCCCCACCGCAGCTCGCCGATCGAGATAACCCGGCCCGACCCTGATGCGTCGGTGACTTGGTTGCGCACGAGCACCTCATCGCGGTCGCAGTCCTCCTCCGCAAGGTAGCGGCCACACGATCCCCAGGCGACCAGGGTGCCATCGGGGGAGACGGTTGCCCAGGCGGTCCCGGGCTCGTCGAACATCATGAAATCGCCGTCGCCGCCCAGTGCCAGCGCATAGTCCGCGTGCCACAGGACGGCTGCCACCGGCCCGCCATGGTCAAGCCCGTGCGTCCCGAGCGGGTAGGTGCCAGTGAGGGATCCCGGTTTACTGATCCGTTCGGGAAGTCGGGCGCCGACCGACGGAGTCGGGGCCGCGGGCAGGTCCGGCCCCAGCGGCCCGGAGGAGCCGCGCAACCACGCCGCGACCGGCCACCCGAGCAGCAGCAGCACCACCACCGCGGCGGCCGCGGCCAGCAGCCGCGTGCCGCGCCGGCGGCGTCCGGTGGACCACGCCTGCCGTGCCAAGGCATCCTCCCCAGCCGGAGGTTCCCAGTCGTCGGCCTCGCTGGCCAGCTGCGCCAGCAATGCCGGCAAATCGCTCCTCATCGCCCACCTCCTAACGGGTCGGCCACGTCCGCCAGCAGTTCGGGTGCCAGTTCGCGCAGCCGCTGCAACGCGCGCCGGGTCTGCGACTTGACGGTGTTCGGCGAGACGCCGAGGGCCCGGGCCGCCTGCACCTCGGTCAGGTCGTCATAGAACCGGGCGACCAAGACCGCCCGCTGTGCCGGTGTCAGCCTGGCGAGTGCGCGCGCCAGCACCACCTTGGTGTCCACGCCGCCGGTCACATCCACCTGCACCGACCCCGTGACCTGCGCCGGCGGCGACTCCGGCCGGCGCGACCGCCACCGGTGCTGGTCGATCGCCACCCGGTGCAGCGTCACCCGGGCGTACCCGAGGGGCGCCTCCGCGCACCGCTCCCAGCGCCGGGCGACCCGCAGCAGGGTCTCCTGCACCAGGTCCTCGGCGCGGTGTCGATCCCCGGCGAGCAGGTAGGCCGTGCGCAACAGCGTCGGGCGGCAGGCGCGCACGAACGCAGTGAACTCCGCGGGCACGTGCACAGCCACACCTCCTTGCCCTATCCAACGTCATCGCTGCTGCCCGCGGGTGTCGCCGATCACCATTCCCGTGGCCGATGGTCGCCGATAGGGTCGGCGAATGGCGCACACGCTCATCGTCATCCGGCACGCGAAGTCCGATTGGGATGTGCCGGTCAGCGATCACCAGCGCCCGCTGGCCAAGCGCGGCCGGCGCCAGGCCCCACCCGTCGGCCGGTGGCTCGCCGAGCACGACCTGATCCCCGATGTCGCCCTCGTCTCCTCGGCCCAGCGCGCCCGCGAGACGTGGGAGATGGTCGCGGCCGAGATCGGTGCGAGCGCGCCACAGCCGCAGATCGCCGAGGCGGCCTACACCTTTTCCGGCGCCCTCCTGCTCGACCTGGTGAACACCCTCCCCGACGCCAGCGCGATCGCGGCCGTCGTCGGCCACAATCCGGCCGTCGAAGAACTCGTCCGGACGCTCACCGGCCAGGCCGCGTCCTTGCCCACGGCGGCGATCGCGGTCGTCGACGTCCCGTCCTGGCCGGCGGCGCGGCGCGGCAGCGGCCGGCTGGTCACCTCCGGCAGACCCGCGGACGGCACCCTCTAAGCCGCCGCCGCGTCCGGGCACGCAGCCACGCTGCGCAGGTGCGCAGTATCGCTGCGCGACACCTGGGTTCGGCGCGCAGTCCGGGCCACAGTGGCGAGCATTCGGCCACAAAGGAGTGCTCATGTCCGCCGCCCGCTACCCGCTCGCGATCATTGCCGCGCTCTCGCTGATGCCGTATGCCGCTTCGCTCGCCTCGGCAGCACCTCCCGCAGCCGTCCCCCACAGCGCCGGGGCGAGTGGGTCCACCTCGGCTCCCGCCGCGGCCGGGCTTGACCTGAATGTCCTCGTCCTGGACGACGGCGACTCGGGCGTCGCGGCCGTCGCCTCCCGGCTCGATGAGGAGGGCGTGCCCTATACCCGGATCTCCCTCGGCGATTCCGGGCGACCCACCGTGACCGCGGACTTCCTCACCGGCACCGACAACGGCGGCCGCTACGGCAAGTTCTCCGGGATCGTCCTGCCCAACGAGGCGCCGCCGGCGCTGAGCGCCGCCGAGTTGGCGGCGATCGCGGCATACGAGCGCCGTTTTGGGGTGCCCAGATCGTGTCCTACACCTGGCCCAACCCGGCGCTCGGCTTCGACTGGCCGCAGTGGTCGGGGGTGGTCGACGGGATGCGGACGACGGTGACGCCGCAAGCCAAGGCCGCCGGCTGGGGATACCTCAACGGCCCGGTCACCCTGGACGACGGCGACCCCAATGTCGATGAGTCCTATGGCTATCTCGCGCCCGCGCTCCCGGCCGAGCAACTCCAGCCCGGGCAGTCCTTCACGCCGCTGCTGACCGCGCCCATCCCGGGCTCGGACGCCCACTTCAAGGTTCTCGGTCACGGCGTCGTCTCCTGGCTGACCCGCGGGGTCTCGGGTGGCATCTATCGCAACTGGTTCTCGATCCACACCGACGACGTCTTCCTCCCCGACGACCGCTGGAGCATCGAGGGTCACTGCACCCGCGGCGCCGACTGCGATCCCGACGACTACCCCTCCGATATCACCAGCTGGATCCGGATGAAGCCGGCCGATGTCACCAATCTCGTTGCGTGGCAGCGTCGTTCGGCTCGGGCAAATATTCGCTGCGCTTCCTCAACCACACCTGGTCCCACCCGTATCTCGGGTGCGTCCAGGACTGGTCCACCGACCCGTGGCGGTGCGCGACGACACCGAGCGGTGGGACGAAGTGGGTCTCCGCCGACGTCATCGAGAAGCAGATCGTCAAGAACCTGACGTGGGGCAAGGCCAACGGCCTGTCCGTCCGCGCCAGCGAGCTGGTCACCGGCGAGCACTCCGGGCTAAAGTCCTTGCCGCAGATGCCAGTTGACAACCCAAACCTCCCGATCGCCTTGCGCCGCAGCGGAGTCCAATGGATCGCTGCCGACGCCTCCCGGGAGACGGAGGTGCGCCGGGTCGGCAGCGCCCTGACCGTCCCGCGCCACCCGATGAACATCTTCTACAACGTGGGCACAAAGGCCGAGGAGATCGCCGAATACAACTGGATCTACACCTCCCGCGAGGACGGCGGCTCCGGCTGCTGCACCGACCACCCGGCCACCGAGACGTGCATCGAACCGCTTGACCCGGTCACCGGGTTCGACGACTACATCGTGCCGATCGCGACCCGGATCGCGCTCTCGCACATCGCCGCCAACGACCCGATGCCGCACTATGCCCATCAATCCAACCTCACCGAGGACCGCATCCTCTATCCGGTGCTGGACTCAATCCTCGGGGCCTACCGGGCGACGGATGCCGCCAAAGCCCCGATCGTCAACGCCACCCACGCCGACGCGGGCACGGCGATGAACCGGCTCGCGACCTGGCGAACCGCGAAGCCGCGCGTCCGGATCCGGTTGGAGGGTCGGCGCGTGACCGTCACCAACACGAGCACGAGCAGTGTCAGCGCGCCGCTCACCTTCCCCGCCGGGACCCGCCGGGCCACCCGCGCGGCCTTCGGGACGGCATACGCCGGGTCGGCCAGCGGCTGGCTGCGCATCCAGGCGGGTGCCTCGGTGGGGTTTCACGCTGCCGGCAGACCCGGGCTTCACGACCCCGCGGTGACCCGACATCCCTTCGCCCAGGGGGGAGACATCAGGCCGCCCGGGATGCCATGGTGGAGCATGCGCTCCACGAGCCGGACCCTGGCCCTTGTCCTCACCTGCGCCGTCGGCGGTGCGACGCTGCTCGGCACGTCAGCGGCGGCCGCACCGCGGCCGGTTGCCCACCCGAGCGCCGATGACCGCACCCGCGGACTATCAACCACCACCGCTGGTCTGGCGGGAGTGCACGAACTCCACGCTCGTCCAGTTCGGCGCCAAGTGCGCCCTGCTCACCGTGCCGCTCGACTACGCCAACCCGAGTGGCCCCAAGATCAAGATCGCCGTCTCCCGGATCAAGCACACAACCTCGGACGCCGACGCCCAAGGGATCATGCTCACCAACCCCGGCGGACCGGGAGGCTCGGGCCTGGTGTTGTCCGTTCTCGGCAACTTCATCCCCGGCGGGGGCGGGGCGCCATACGACTGGATCGGGTTCGACCCGCGCGGCGTCGGCGAGAGCCAACCCAGGCTCGCCTGCACTGGCGGCTACTTCCCCTACAACCGGCCCGACTACGTTCCGCGGACCGCGGCGCTGCGCGACTTCTGGCTGGCCAAGTCCGCCCGGTATGCCGCGATGTGCGGCCAGGCCGGGGGCGCCCTGCTCGATCATCTGAAGACCACCGACAGCGTCAACGACATGGAGAGCATCCGCAAGGCGCTGGGCGCGAACACAATCAACTACTACGGCTTCTCCTACGGCACCTACCTCGGGCAGGTCTACGCGACCCTGCATCCCGACCGGGTCCGCCGCATGGTGATGGACGGCGTCCTCAACAGCCGCCGCGCCTACTACCTCGCCAACCTCGACCAGGACCGCCAGTTCGACCGCAACATGGACGTCTTCTTCGGCTGGGTCGCGAAATACAACTCGGTCTACCACCTCGGCAAGACGACCGAGGTCGTCCGCGACCGGTGGTATGCCCTGCTGCGCCAATCCCGCCGGGCGCCCTTCGCCGGCAAGGTCGGACCCGACGAGTGGACCGACTCCTTCCTCAGCGCTGCCTATGGGGTGGGCGGCTGGCCCACCTTCGCCGGTGTGTTCGCCGCAACCGCCGGGGGCAACTACGACCCGATCGTCGAGCTGTATGGCGGTGTCTATGGCTCCGGGCCCGGCTCGGACAACCTGTTCGCCGTCTACAACGCGGTCCAATGCACCGACGTCAAGTGGCCGGGGTGGGCCCAGACCAGCCGGGACAACTGGGCGGTTCATCGCGAGGCGCCGTTCATCACCTGGTCCAACGCCTGGTTCAACGCTCCGTGCCTGACCTGGCCGGGCAGGCCCGGGACCAAGGTGACCGTGAACGGCTCGCGGGTGGCGCCGGTGCTGTTCATCGCCGAAACCGGAGATGGGGCGACGCCGTTCACCGGTGCGCTGTTGGCGCGCAGCCTCTTCCCGCGCTCGGTCCTCATCGAAGGTGTCGGCGGGACGACGCACTCGGGCTCGCTGTCCGGGATCGCCTGCACGGACAACCGCATCGGCCGGTATTTGCTCACCGGCCGGCTGGATGCCCGCAAACCGGGCGCATGGACCTCGGACGTCCGGTGCCCGCCTGTGCCCCAGCCGGACCCCACGGCCAAGGCGGCGACGGCCGACCGGCTGCCCACGGCTGTCCGGGACGCGTTGTCGACGGCCCAGCGGCACTGAGGCCGATGCCCCGCCGCTGCCCGGTGGCCTACTTGGTCACCGGCAGCGGCCGGGCGAGCAGCGCCTGGACGAGCACCCGGTCGATGTCTGCTGGGGTGTTCGCGATATAGGACGTGCCGCCGGTCGCTGCGGAGATCCGCTTCAGCGCCCGGGCGTCGGCTTCGCCCATGCCGATCGTGACGATCCGGATTGGACGGTCGGGGTCGAATCGGTCCCGCAGACGAGCCAGCAGGGTGGACAGGCTGATCCCGCCGGTGGTGTCGTCGTTGACCCCGTCGGTCATCAGCACCACCGAATTGACATAGTCCGGCTCGTAGGTCGCGAGCATGTGGTCGACGGCGGCGAGCGTCGTGTCATACAGGCCGGTGTCACCGCGAACGCGTCCGCGAACGGTGCCGAGCAGCCGGACCAGTTCCTCCCGCCGGGTGCGTGCGCCGACCTTGGCGTCCAGGCGCCGCAGGGGGGCCAGCTCCCGCCAGTCCTGCCTCGATCCGGTCTGGGCTGTGGAGAAGACCCAGGCGCCGATCTTGCTGCCGGGCGCGAGATTCTGCAACGCGCGAGAGGCCGACCCGAGCAGGACGTCCATCCGGGTCAGCCCGGCGGTGCCGCTGTCCCAGGCCATCGACCCGGAGACGTCCAGGACCGCGAGCATGCGCATGTCGGTGCGCAACACATGCCATTGCGCGGCGGCCTGGTCGCGCTGGGCCGGGGTGGGAACCGGCAGCGTGGTCAACGTCGGGCCCGGCCGGTCGTCGATCTCGGGCCCCGGCCCGCTACCGTCGGCTGCGCGGAACCCGGCCGAGGTGAGCGCCGCGCGGCTGGCCGCCGAGGCCAGCTCGGTGCGCAGTGCCTCGGCGCTCGCCGCGGCATCGGCGTCGAGGTCGGCACGCCGCAGCCACGGGTAGTCCAAGTTGGTCGTCCCCGCCTTGGGGAAGGTGATGGCGAGCGGAGTCTTCGGGTGCTGCGCGGCATACGCAAAAGCGGCGCGCTCGGAGCTGGGGAAGGCGGGTGCCGCGGCCGGGTCGGCGGCGTAGCCGTCCAAGAGCGCGGTGTTGCTCGGCTTGGTGAAGCGCGACATGACGATCAGCCGGGCCCCGGTGGCGCGGTCCAGCGGGCCCGCCTGCTCGACCATCGAGGTATAGAACGCCAGCCGCGAGGCAGCGTCCCGGTCGGGGTCGGCCAACTGCAGGGGCTGCGTCCCGCGCACGACGCTCGCCCAGGAATCCGGGGCAGGGGCTTCGGCCTGGCCGCTGGGCACGACCAGGCCGACCGGGGAGGTGGCGACCGGCGAGCCGGCGCTCCAGCGGCCGGCGAGGTCGGCGGGCAGGGCATCCAGCCAGGTGCTCGAGTCGGGAACCCACACCGCGGGCGGCTCTTGGGCCATCGCGGTGGTGATCGCGGCGTTGCCGTCGGGCGCGGTGACGGAGTAGCGGTGACACGGATCGGCCGCCCCGGCCCGGCGCGCCGCCGCCTGCGTGATCTCCCGCAGCTCCGGGGCGACGACCACACTCAACGGCTCGGCGCCGTCCGGGCACGACCCGGGTGACGCCGCTGCGCTCGGCCGGCCACCGGCCGATCTTCCGGGGTCATCGTCGCGCAGCGCGAACCCCACGGCACCCGCCGCGACCAGGGCAAGTGCGCCCACGATCGCCAGCACGGGTGCGCGCGAGCTGCGGGCATGTCGGCCGGACATGCCAGCGACCATACGTCGATGACCAATATCGGCACCAATCCCCGGACGCTACTTCTTGCCGGCGCGTGCGTTCTGGGTGAAGGCCGCCGCCTCCGCCTGGACGGCATACGAGATCGTGTTGGGCCCGCCCAGAACGACGATCTTGCCCGGAGCCAGCCGCTGCAACTCGGCCTTGGCCGGGTCTGGGAGCCGGTGGTGTCGGTCAGCAACACCGGCGCCCCGAGCATGCCGGTGCTCCCCGGTCACCTTGCCGGGCTCGCCGCCCGACCGGGGCAGCGCGATCGCCCCGGGTGAGCTGTGCGCGGCCGGGCCGTCGAGTTCGCTCGCCGGCCGGACCAGGGTGCCGCCGCGGGAGACCCGCGCCGGCATACTCGCGCTGGGTGGGGCCGCCGGCGTTCCTGTCGGCTGCTCCCAGCGGCGCGGCGCTCCCGGGACCGGCGAGCAGGAGGGCGACGGCGAGCCCGAGGATGCTCGATCGGATCGGTGAACGGCACACGGTCTGGTGCCGGCGCATGTGTGTGACGCTAGCTCACAGCAAATCCTCGGCGACAGTGGCGCCAGTCAGGAGTAGGCAGATGGCGATTCCCCCGCAGTTCGGTCCCATCGGCCTGACCAGGGTGTCGGCTCCGGACGGCCGGGCGTGGGCGCAGGTGACGCCCAGTGGCGGCATCGCCCGGCTTGAGGTGGACGAGCTCAGCCTGATCCAGCACCCGGCGACCGCGATGGCGGCCGGCCTGTGCAACCTCCACCTGCGCCGCCACGAGGGCGGCGCGGTGCGGCATACGCCGCTCTTTGGCCCGAGCGGACACGGGGCATGGAGCGCCGGTGAGGACACCGTCGTCGTCCGCGGGGAGTGGGACGGGATCGGGTATGCCGCCGCGCTCGTCCTCGGGCCCGGCCCGGTGTGGACGTGGCGCGTGGAACTGCGGAACGCGATCGACCGCGACGTCGAGGTCGATGTCGTGCTCACCCAGGACCCCGCGCTCACGCCGTGGGGTGCAGTGCGCCGCAACGAGTATTTTGTCAGCCAGTATCTCGACGTGACCCCGGTTGACGTTCCGGACCACGGGGTCGCGCTGGCGGTGCGCCAGAACATGCCGGGCGATGCCGCGCCCTGGTTGATCGTGGCCGGGATCGGGGCGATCGCGTCCTGGTCCACCGATGCCCTGCAATTGGTCGACCGGGACGACCCGGTCGCCTGGGCGGGATTGGGCCGGCCAACCCTGCCCTCGACCCGGCTGCAGCACGAACACACGCTGCTCGGGCTGCAGGCCACGCCGGTGCGGCTTGGCCCGGGGAGAGCACGTCAACCGGCTTCGCCGGCATGGTCGTTCCCGACCACCCCGGCGCGAGCGGACCGAGCGACCGGGCCTACGCCGAGCGGGTGATTCACGCCGCGGCGCTCGGGCGCGAACCCGTTGGGGCCGAGATCGGAAACCCCTGTGCGCGCACGCTGTTCACCGACTCCTCCGCGATGGCCACGGACGACCTGGACGAGAGCGACCTGCATGCCCTGCTCGGTGGCGAGGTGCTCGACATCGAGCGCTCGCCCGACGGCGCGACCTGGGCGCTGACCGGCGCCGGTGCCCAGGTCGTCACGCGCGCCAAGGAGGCCGCCGTGTTGCGCCCGCACGGGATAATCATGCGCTCCGGCGACGCCCTGACGCCGGACACCGGGACGCTGACGTCGACGGTCTGGATGGGCGGCACGTTTGCCTCCCAGCTGACCCGGGGCGAGGCCTCCCGGCGCCCGCTGGTGACGCTGCGGCGGACCTATCTGGAGGTGCTGGCCGCCCACGGAGTGCGGATCTTTGTCCGCCCGGCTGGTTCGGACGCGGATGCCGGGGTGGGCGCGGGTGCAGAGGTGAGGTCGTGGCAGCTGCTCGGGCGACCCTCGGCGTGGCGGGTCACGCCCGATTCGTGCACTTGGGTGTATGCCGCCGAGGGCCGGCGCGTCGACGTCAGCGCCGGCTGCCGGGCGACACCGCACGAGGCGTGGCTCGACCTGACCGTGCGCGAGGGGCCCGAGTTGGACGTCCTCGTCGCGGTCGCGATCGACCCGGGCGAGGCCGGCGTGGACGTCGCGGCCGAGCAGGCGACGGTCGTTCTGCGGCAACGCGATCCGTCCGGGGCCGCCTGGCGCCTCGAGACAGCGGCCGGTGGCTGCGGGCCGGCGCCACTCATCGGTGCCGACGAGGTGCTGTGGCGGGATGGTCGGGGGCGGGGCACCCCCTGGCTGACCGCGACCTATGCCGCGACGCGCGCCGTGGCGCTGCGCCTGACCGCGACCGCGGTGCACGCCGTGGAGCAGGTCGCGCCGGCCGAGGACGCGCGAGTCGGCGACGGCTTCACCGGCTGGCTGAACACGGCCGTGACATTGGCGGTCGACGCCTCGGAACCTGAGGATGCCCAGCGGGCCTGGTCGGCGCTGGCGCTCTCGCTGCCGTGGCTGGCACATGACGCGCTCGTGCACTACCTGTCCCCGCGCGGCTTGGAGCAATACACCGGCGGCGCATGGGGAACCCGCGACGTCTGTCAGGGGCCGGTCGGCCTGCTCAGTGCCCTCGACCGGCCGGCGGAACTCCGGGACGTCCTGCTGCGGGTCTTCCGTGACCAGAACGCACGCGGTGACTGGCCGCAGGCCTTCGACTTCCTCCCGCCCCTGCGCGAGCGCGGCCAGGTCGACTCGCACGGTGACGTCGTCCACTGGCCGCTGCTTGCCGCCGGCGACTACCTCCAGGCCACCGGCGATGCGAGCCTGCTCGCCGCGCAGGTCAGCCTCGTGGGCGAGCACGGACCGACCCGACCGGTCAGCGTGGCCGAGCACGTGCGGCGGGCGGTGGCGGCGGTCGAGGACGGCATGGTGCGCGGCGGCGCGTGGCCGGCATACGGGCATGGAGATTGGAATGACGCGCTCCAGCCGGTCGATCCCTCGCTGGCGCGCCGGATGGTCTCGACGTGGACGGCCGTCTTGCAGGTCCAGGGGATGCGTAGTCTCGCGGCGGGACTGCGTGCCGCCGCGGCGGAGGCGGGGCTGGCCGATCGGGCCGAGCGGATCGCCTCCCGCACGGCCGACGCGATCGCGGGCCTGCTCGCCGCGGAGCCGGTGCTGGCGGGTTATCTGCTCCTTGAGGACGGCGCCGTCCGCGAGCGGCTGGTGCGCCCCGGCGATCTGCGCACCGGCCTCGACTACGGGATCTTGCCGTGGATCCACGCGATCACCGCGGACCTGCTCACCCCCGAGCAGGCTCGCCAGCACCTGGCCCTGATTGGGGCACATCTGACCGGCCCCGACGGTGCCCGGCTGTTTAACCGCCCGGTCCACTATTCCGGCGGGCCGATGTCGATCTTCCAGCGAGCCGAGGCGAGCACCTTCTGGGGCCGGGAGATCGGGCTGATGTATGTCCACGCCCACCTGCGCTGGGCCGAGGCGCTCGCCCGGGTCGGCGACGGCCCCGGCTTGCTGCGCGCGCTGGCGCTCGCGACTCCCCTCGGCGCCTCCCGGCTGGTCGTGGCGGCGCGGCCGCGGCAGACGACGACCTATGCCTCCTCCTCCGATGGTGTCTTTGCCGACCGCGCCGACGCCGAGGCACGGTATGCCGATCTGCTCGCCGGCCGGGTCCCGCTCGAGGGCGGCTGGCGCACCTATTCCTCCGGCCCCGGCCTGCTGCTGCGCTTGCTCGTCGAGTGCCTGCTCGGGGTTCGCCGCCGGGCCGTGCGGCTGGAGATCGACCCCGTGCTCGACCCTGCCCTGGGTGAGGTCCGGGCCCGTCTTCCGCTCGACGGCCGCCTCGTCGATCTCGTGCTGCGCCCGGGGAGCCTCGGCCACGGCGTCCTTTCGGTCCACGTCGGCGAGCACGAACTGGCCACCGCGCCGCTCACCAACCCCTATCGACCCGCCGGCGTGAGCGTCGGCCTCGCCGCCGTCCGCTCCGCCGCGGCCGGGACGGCCCACCCCATCCTGGTGTTGACGCGGTGATTGACCAGCGGGTGACGTTGCATCAGCGGGGTGCGACGCGACGCCCCAGCACGGCGAGGCAAAGACATATGGGGGAGTAGACGATCAGGTCCAATCGCCGATACGCCGGCGGGCCGGCGTTGGCGAGGCCGGAGAGCACCAGGCCCGCCGCCGCACGCGTGGCCAGAGCGGCGCTCATGGCACGCACGCCACGCCGGGCGAGGGGATAGGCCTGGCCACCGCGGATCGCGAGTTGAGTCAGGACCGCGCCAGCGGTCAGTGCGCCTGCGGCGGCGTGACAGGCCAATGGTCCGGGGACGGCATCACCCCCGACCACGGCTGCGGCAAGCCGCGCGCGATCCGGCGCCGGCCAAGCCGACCCCAGCCCCCAGGCGGCATGCAGCGCAGCCACGCCCAGGAGGCTCGCCGACAGGATGTGAGCGACGGCCGCAGGGCGGTGAGTTCCGGTCCGGGAGCGGGGCGGGCGTCAGGGCGTCCAGGGCGGCGAGGCGCAGGCACACCGGCAGTGGCCGGCGCGCGGTTGGGTGCGGCCGCCCCGCGGAGGCGGCCGCGACATTGTCGAGCAGTTCTTCGAGGATCTGGTCATGGAGGGGCACGATCAGGTGGCGGATCGCGGCGCAGGGACCGGGCGTGACCGTCGCCGACATCAGTGCCGAGATGGGAGCCCCGGTCGGGTCGATCTACTACCGCTGCGCGACCCGGACGCACGTCCTGATCAGCCTGTGGTTGCGGTGCATTGCGCGCTTCCAGGCGGGGATCCTCGAGGTCGCGCCCGCGCAATTCTCGCGCTCGGCGACCCCCGACGCGGTCGCTGCGAGCCGCGTCAGCTTAGGGAGCCGAGCGTTTCCCGGACCCGCACCCACGGGAGGGCCGCGGCCAGCGTGACCAGGCGGGTCACGGCGAAGGCCAGCGCATAGGAGCCACGGTCGATCAGGACACCGGCGAGGATCGGGCCGACGATCGCGCCGGTATCGGCGGCCATCTGGAAGGCGGCCAGGGCGGGGCCGCCATTGCGGCGCTGACCGACAATGTCCGCGAGCGCCGCCTGCTGGGCGGGGTTGAGCGCGCCCGCACCGAGCCCGGCGACCGCCGAGATCGTGACGAGCAGCGGGAGCGTCCCGGCCAGCCCGGTCACCAGGGTCGCCACGCCGCTGATCGCCAACCCGGCGAGGATGAACGGCTTGCGACCGAGCAGGTCCGAGCGGCGCCCCGCCACGGTCAACCCCACGGCATTCCCGGTGGCAAAGACGGCAAGCGCCGCCCCGGCGACCCACGGTTCGTGGCTGATCGTCGCCGCGGCAAAGAGCGGCAGGATCGCGTTGCGGACCCCGAAGTTCGCCCACCCGTTGGCGAACGAGCTGCCGAGGGCGGCGCGATAAGCATTGTCCTGCAACGCGTCCCGCACGGTGAACGTCGGTCGCTCCGGCGCATCGGAGGCCGGCCGCAGCGTAGCGCCGCTCACCAGCACCGCAACGATTGTCGCCGCGAGGAGCAGCGCAGCGGCATACACCAAGAAGGGCACCCGCAAACCCAGACCGCCGAGCGTGCCGCCGACGACCGGGCCGGCGATCCCGCCGAGCAGGAACGCCGACCCGTATGCTGAGGACACCCGCCCGCGGATCTGCGGCGGCGACAGCCGCACCAGCAGGGCGACCGCCGAGACCGTGAACATCACCGAGCCGATCCCGCCGAGCCCGCGGAAGACGAGCAGCTGCCAGTAGGACTGGGCGAAGGCGGTGGCGCCCGTGGACAGCGCGACGTCGAGCAATCCGCTCAGATAGATGGGGCGTTCCCCGAAGCGCGCGATCAATCGGCCACCACCGGGGGCAAACACCAGCCGGAAGAACGCGAACGCGCTGACCACGATCGAGCTGGCGGTCGCCCCCACCCCGAAGCTCTGCGCGAACTGGGGCAGCACGGGTGTGATCAGCCCGAAGCCGACCGCAATGACAAACGCGGCGGCGATGAGCACCCAGATCTCGCGGGGGATCCGGGGCGGGGCAGGGTCGACGGGGCCGGGGTCAGGAGGGGCGGAGGCATCAGACGGCATCGAGAGGGCAGTATGCCGTCCCCGAGCGTCGGTTGGCCGACCGGCCGCTCAGCCGAGGGCCGCGCGGACCGCCGCCTCGAGCCGCCCGGGCTGCTGCTCGCGCAACTCATAGCGCGCCCGCACCAACGGCTTGTCGACCCGCAGGACCCGGGAGATGTCGATCGGGGTGCCCGAGACAATCGCCTGGACCGGCATGGTGACGATCGTTGCTTCGAGATCGTGGATCTGACTCTCGCCGTAGCCCATCGCCGGGAGAACGCCGGCCGCGTTCGGATACGTCGCAAACGTCGCGGCGATCGAGGAGACGGCATAGGGCACCGGGTCGACGATGTCGGCCACTCCTGCGGCCCGGGCCCCGACGACGCCGGCGCCGAAGCTCATCGACCCGTGCGTTAGGGTCGGGCCGTCCTCGATGACGACGACGCTCTTGCCGGCTACCGTCTCGGGGTGCTCCAAGGTGACCGGGGAGTCGCATCGCAGGATCTGGGCGCGCGGATTGAGTTTGGCCACAGTGCGTTCGACGGCCTCCACATCCTCCAGCGCCGCGGAGTCGCACTTGTTGACGATCACGATGTCGGCCATCCGGACATTGGTTTCGCCGGGGTGATAGGCGGCCTCGTGCCCCGGCCGCAGCGGGTCGGCGAGCACGATATGCAGATCGGGGGCATAGAACGGCGTGTCGTTGTTGCCGCCGTCCCACAAGATGACGTCCGCCTCCTGCTCGGCCTCCCGCAGGATCCGCTCGTAGTCGACCCCGGCATAGACGATGCAGCCGTTGTCGATGTGCGGCTCGTACTCCTCGCGCTCCTCGATCGTGCACTTGTGCCGGTCGAGGTCGGCATAATCCGCGAACCGCTGGCAGGCCTGGGCGGCCAGATCGCCATAGGGCATCGGGTGACGGACCGCCACGACCTGTTTGCCGAGATCGCGCAGGATCCGGGTCAGATAGCGGGTGGTCTGGGACTTGCCGACGCCGGTGCGCACCGCGGTCACCGCTATCACCGGTTTGCTGGAGCGCAGCATCGTCGTGCGCGAGCCGTGCAGCACGAAGTCGGCGCCCGCGGCGACGGCCCGCGAGGCCAAATGCATCACCTGGGTGTGCGGCAGGTCGGAGTAGGCGAGGACGACCGTGTCCACCTCCTCCCGGGCAATGACGTCGGTGAAGATTGCCTCGTCCAGGACGGGAATCCCGTTGGGGTAGTAGGGCCCGGCGAGCTCCGCCGGATATATGCGATCGTCGATGTCGGGGATCTGCGTTGCGGTGAAGGCGACCACCTCGACCGCGGGGTTATCGCGATACCGGACGTTGAAATCGTGGAAATCGCGACCGGCCGCCCCGAGGATGAGAATGCGGCGTCGGGCGGGAGCCGATGCGGACGAGGGTGCGACCATGGTGGTACTCCGGTGCGGCTGCGGCCGACCGCGGGAACCGACTTGCCACGGATGTTGGCAGTCCTGGCTGGGGGACCCGCCGCTCTCTCAGTCTATGCCCGTCAGCGCGCCCGCAGCACAGCGGCGCCGGTCACGTCGCCGTGAGCCAGGTCGCGCAGCGCACGATCGGCGTCCGCCAGCTCGTATGCCGTGGTCTGCGGCCGCACACCCAATCGGGCTGCGAGCGTGAGCAGTTCCTCGCCATCGCGCCGGGTGTTGCTCGTCACGCTGGTCAGCGTCCGCTCACGGAAGAGATGGTGCTGATAGTCCAGGACCGGGACGTCGCTGAGGTGGATGCCCGCGATCGCCAGCGTGCCGCCGCGGTCGAGGGCGGCGAGGGCGACCGGGACCAGGTCGCCGACCGGGGCAAAGAGGATGGCGGCGTCGAGCGGGTCGGGCGGTGCGGCATACGCCTCATCGGCCGATGCCGCGCCGAGGCGCAGCGCCAGCGCGCGGGCGTCTTCCCCGCGGGTGAGCACATGCACCTCCGCACCTTGGGCGATCGCGATCTGCGCGGTGATGTGGGCGCTCCCGCCGAAGCCGTAGATGCCGAGCCGTCCGCCGGGAGGGAGGTTCGCGCGCCGGAGCGCGCGGTAGCCGATGATCCCGGCGCACAGCAGCGGGGCCGCCTGCGCGTCCTCGAAGGCGTCGGGAACGGCATACGCAAAAGCCTCTGGGACAACGGCGAATTCGGCGTAGCCGCCGTCGGAGTCCCAACCGGTGTAGCGGGATTCGGGGCAGAGGTTCTCCCTGCCGGAACGACACCAGCGACAGACCCCGCAGGTATGCCGCAGCCACGCCACCCCGATCCGGTCCCCGAGGGTGAACCGGTCGGCGCCCGGGCCGCGGGCGGCGACATGGCCGACGATCTCGTGTCCCGGGACGACATCGGGCCGGTGGACGGCCAGGTCGCCCTCGCTGACGTGCAAATCGGTCCGGCACACCCCGCACACGTGCACCTCGACGAGCACCTCGCGGGGGCCTGGCTCGGGGTTGGGCCGTTCGCCGAAACGCACCGGGTGCTCGTCGATCGGACCCGGCTGCGCGACACTCCAGGCGCGCATGTTCGACACCCCGCTCTCAGGACGGCGACTGCTCCTCGGTGACCACGTCGAAGCGGTGCAGCCATTGTGGCCCGAAGACGGTGACGACCGCGATGTCGGTCGCGTCACGACCCTGCGCCATCAGGACGCGGCCAATGCGGCGCTCGTTGTGCCGCGGGTCGAAGGTGTGCCACTGCCCGCCGAGGAAGACCCGGGCCCACGCGCTGAAGTCCATCGGTGCCGGGTCGGGCGGCACGCCGATGTCGCCCAGGTAGCCGGCGACATAGCGCGCCGGGATGTTCAGGCAGCGGCACAGGGTGACGAACAGGTGGGTGAAGTCACGGCAGACCCCGACCCGCTC
Organism: Nostocoides sp.; assembly: GCF_037045025.1. Taxonomy (GTDB): domain Bacteria; phylum Actinomycetota; class Actinomycetes; order Actinomycetales; family Dermatophilaceae; genus Nostocoides_A. The sequence goes on from NZ_JBAOHM010000009.1 coordinate 45,750, forward strand.
CCGATAGGCGTCGAGCGCGGTGCGAGTGGGCCGGGCTTGCTGGTAGTCGAAGGTCAGCCACTCGTGGACGAAGTCGCACACCGCCTGGACTCGGCCCCACCCCGGGGCCAGGCCACCGAAGCGGTCCCAGGCCACCTGCATCAGCTCGCCGTCGACCTCGCAGTATCGGCTGGGCAGCAGGAAGGCCAGGGTCTCGTCGGGCAGGTCGGCGATGTCGTGCTGGACGGCGTCCGGGGCCACCGGGTCGGGTTCGTCGTCGACCTCGACGGTGGCGCCCCCCTGATAGCGGACCACGGCGGGCGTCCGGCGCCGAGACAAGGCGGCCACAGAGATTGCCGAATCGGTCGGTGTAGACCCGCTCCGGGGAGGCCCCGCTGATCGTGACCGTCTCCTCGCCGACGATCCGATCCCGCATCGACGGGTGGATGCGCACCAGGTGAATCATCGAGGTGCCCGGCTGCACACCGTATTCCAGGTCGAACCCCACCCGCAGCAACATTCGTCGAGACTACGGGCGAATCGGGCCCGGCGACGAATGAACAGGCCCCGGATCGTGGTCAGCGGAAGACGCCCACCGGCCCGGGATAGCTGAAGTTCGGGAAGACCGTGCCCAGCGCGCCGTTCTGAAGGCGGTCGGAGATGAGTTCGGCGAGGACCGTGCGGTAGTCGGTGGTGATCGTCACGTCCCCGTTGTAGCCGCCCTCGTTCATGTCCAGGTCCTCGGGCGCAAGGCCGGGCCAGCTGCCATAGACCTGGCCGCCGTTGACCTGCCCGCCGAGCACGAACATCGTGTTGCCGTGGCCGTGGTCGACGCCGCCGGAGGCGTTCTCACCGACCCGGCGGCCGAATTCCGACATCGTCACGACGCAGACATTGGCCCAGCGTGATCCGAGGTCGGTGCGTAGGGCGGCCAGGCCCTGAGCGAGGTCGCGCGCCTTGCGGGAGAACCAGGACGCCTGGTCGGTGGCCTGGCCCAGGTCGGCGTGCATGTCCCAGTCGCCGATGTCGATGCACGCGACCTCCAGGCCCTTGCCCGACTTGATCATCCGGGCGATGTCGATCAGGCCGTGGCCGAAGTAGGTGTCAGGATAGACCGCCCCGTTGTCGGGGGTGTAGGGCGTGCTGCGCAGATCGGCGAGCCCGCCGACCGCGGCGAGCGTCTTGGCCGCCATCGCCCCGGCCGGCCCGCCGACGGTCCGGTATGCCGAGTCGATCATCGTGCGCACCTCGTTCTGGATCCCCTCCCACACCCAGATCTCGAAGTCCGCGATCGACGCGAACGCGACCGTCGGGAAGGACGTGGACAGCGAGGCGACGGCCTTGTTGCCGAGGGTGATCGCGCGGAAGGTTCCCTGCGTGCTGGAGGAGGAGGCCAGGTGCCGGCCCAGCCAGCCCGAGGAGACCTGCGCCGCGGAGGCGCCATAGCCGGCCGCTCGCTCCATCGACCACATCCCGGCGAAGTGGGACCGGGTCGGGTCGGTGTTGCCGGTGGCGTGGACGAGGGCCAGCTCGCCGGCGTTCCAGATCGGGGTGAGCGCGGACAGCTGGGGGTGCAACCCCCAGAACGAGTTGAGCGGGATCAGGCCCTTGGCTGCGGTCACGCCGAGGGAGGGCCGGGCGTTGAGATAGTGCGGATCCCCGGCCGGCACGACGGCGGACAACCCGTCGAAGCCGCCGCGCAGGAAGATGCAGATCAGGATGTCCTTGTCGGTGGGTCCGGCCGAGTACACCATCCGAGGCTGGACGTTCGGCGCGGCGAGCAGACCGAGGGCGCCGGCGCCGCCGCGCAGCACCATCCGCCGGCTCAGCCCGGCCGGGCCGTCGTCGGCCTTCGCGGCCGACGTCAGGTCGGCGATCCCGCAGCCGTGGACGGCCCGGTGGTTGGCCTCGGCGACCGAGATCGGGCGGGGCCCGTCGGGCTCGATCGCGCACAGGAAGTCGTCTCGGGCACGGCCGGAGTGGTGGTGCATCGGGACGATGCTCTCGTCGAGGGTGTAAGCCGCGTTCGCGCGCGCCCGGCCGGCGCCGCTCCCAGGGGTGGGGGTCATCGTTGGGTCCTGTCAGCGGATCTGGAAGTAGGGGGAGGCCATGACGATGCGGACCGCCTCGTCGAGATACCAGGAGAGCCGGTCGGCGCCGATCGGCGTGCTCGTCGTCGGCGGCAGGTCGCCATTGGGGTCGCCCGACCAGAGGAAACGGGTCAGCTGGTTCTTGGCGCCGGCGTCGCCGGCGAAACCGGTCAGCGCGAGATACAGCCGGGCCGCGACGGCGCCGGGCGTCATCGTGGCGCTCACGGCGAGCGCCTGGGTCCACGGCTGCCAGCTGATCGATTCCTCCCAGCGGCCGGCGTGCGCCTCGGCCATGTTCCAGGCCATCAGCATCCCGTTGGTGTGCATCCACCGGGTGGACACATCGGGGTAGCCGTCCGGACCCGGCCAGTTGAGCGGCGCGTGGCCGGCCGAGTCAAGCAGCCAGCACTCGGTGCCCATCAGGTTGTAGGGGTTGTCCTTGACGGCCGCCTGGTCGATCGCTCTGGTCACCGGGCGGGCGGCACGCAGCGACGTGACAACGGACTCGCTCGGGCGGCGCCATTTGCGCCCGGTTGCTGCCTTGAACTCCGTGCTGTTGAACAGCACCCGCAGGACCGGGACGATCGCGGTGTCGCCCGCCAGATAGCTGGTGACCATGCGGTCGATCAGGGCCTGTGGGGGCGTGTCCGAGACGAACCGGGTCGCCAGCCGGGTGCAGATGCGGGTCGCCGTCTTGCGGTGGCGGGCGATCCGGCCGGCAATATACGCCAAGGCCGCGGGCCCAGCGCTCGCGCTGGAGTTGGCGTGGGTGAAGCCGGCCACGGTGATCGGCCCGACGTGGTGGTTAGCGGCCTCGAACCGGCCGGTCATCGACCCCCAGTCGCCATACCAGCCGGTCAGCAGCAGGGTCATCGCCTTGACGTCGTCCTCGGTGAAGTTCCCGACGCCGAGGGTGTGCAGTTCGAGGAACTCGCGGCCGAGGTTCTCGTTGGGGTCGTCCTTGGTCGAGGAGGAGTTGTCGAGGTAGTCGAGCATCGCGCCGTGGGTGGTCGCGGCATACAGCAGATTGGCGAACTTGCCCAGCGCGTGCTTGCGGATGACGAAGGTGTCGTAGTCGCCGATCCAGTAGGCCGGCGCGTCGGCCTCGGCCATGACGTGCACCTGGTCGTGCCAGAACTCGACCATCGACTCCAGCAGGTAGCGCTTGGAGAACATCCGGCGCAGCAGGCTCGCCCGGATGACCGTCGGCGCGATCTTCCAGCCGGTGTTGTAGGAGTAGTAGTTCAGCACCGCCTGCGAGGCGGTCATCGTGGCGGCCGGCAGCTTAGCGATGATAGCTGCGCACGCGGAGTCGTCAATCGTGGCGGGCGCAAGTTGTTTGTTCAGCCAGGCCGCTCGGCCGGCGGCGCGGATCTCGGCGACGACGGCGGTAGTCGGGCCGGGGGCGACCCGGCGGGCGAGGTGCCAGATCGGGTCCGCGGTGAGCGGCACATTGGGCAGGAACGGCGAGCGCACGGTCGCCGCGCGCCCGTCGGGCAAGCCGGCGCGCACCGCCGCCTCATCGGCGGCGCTTGGTTCCGGCACGGGTGCCGGGACGCGCCCGGGCGGGGCTCCGGGCGGTGGGATCGCCGCCTCCTTCATCCGCACCGCCGCGGGGATGGTGAGGTCCTCGCGGGAGTTGCCGATGGGTGCGGGGCGGGGGTGGGCAGCGGTGGCGCTCATGCCGGACGTCCTTGCCTGGGGGATGACTCGAATTCCACTCCCTCGGCCGGTGATTTGTCGAGGGAGAACCTCGTTCTTGCGCAGAAACGCGCAATTTGCGGTGGACGACGCGCGGTCGCCTGCGCGAGGCTGCGCCGGTGACGAGCAGTGATGTGTGGGACGAGGCCGCCGCGGCGCGGTATGACGCGGAGCTGGGGGAGATGTCCTCCCCGGAAGTCCTGGCGGCCACCGTGCGGTTCCTCGCCGGGCTCGCCGGCTCGGGCCGGGCGTTGGAGTTCGCGATCGGGACGGGCCGGATCGGCATACCGCTGCTGCGAGCCGGGGTCCCCGTCGCCGGGATCGAGCTGTCCGCGCCGATGGTCACCCAGTTGCGCCGCAAGGTGAGCGCTGACGAGCTTCCGGTGACGATCGGCGACATGGCGACCACGCGGGTCGAGGGCGAGTTCGCGCTCGTCTACCTGGTGTTCAACACGATCGGCAACCTGCGCACCCAGGCCGAGCAGGTCGAGTGTTTCCGCAACGCCGCCCGGCATCTGGCCCCGGGTGGGCGGTTCGTGATCGAGCTGTGGGTGCCGCAGATCCGCCGGTTCCCGCCCGGGCAGGCGGGCGTTCCGTTCGAGGTGAGCGAACGGCATACCGGCTTGGACACCTATGACCTGACCACCCAACAGGGCACCTCACACCACTACACCCGGGAGGCGGACGGCTCGATCCGCTACAGCGCCACCAACTTCCGCTACATCTGGCCCCCCGAGTGCGACCTGATGGCGCAGCTGGCGGGGCTGGAGTTCGAGGCGCGGTATGCGGATTGGGACCGCAGCGCATTCACCGCCGACAGCCCCAGTCACGTCTCGGTCTGGCGCAAGCCGGGATGACGGGCGTGCGTCAGCGGCCGTCCCGCTCGGCGTCGGGGAGAGTGAAAATCGTGCGGTGCCAGTCTTTTTGGGGTGTATTCGTGCGGTCGAACATGACATGCTTGACGACCGTGTAGTCCTCGAAGGAGTGGGCCGACATGTCCTTGCCGAACCCGGACTGCTTCATCCCGCCGTGCGGCATCTCGCTGATGATCGGGATGTGGTCGTTGATCCAGACGCAGCCGGCGCGGATCTGCTCGGTGGCGCGCAGCGCGCGATAGACATCGCGGGTCCATGCCGAGGCCGCCAGCCCGTATGCCGTGTCGTTGGCCAGCCTGATTGCCTCGTCGTCGCTGTCGAACGGCAACGCGGCCAGGACGGGTCCGAAGACCTCCTCGCGGACGATCTCGCTGGCCGGGTCGGCATCGGCGACGAGCGTCGGGGCGTAGTAGGAGGCCGCGAGTTCTCCGCCGGGAATCGTTGCGCCGGTGACGATCCGGGCGTAGCCACGCGCCCGGTCAACAATGCCCGCGACCTTGTCGCGGTGGGCCATCGAGATCAACGGGCCTTGATCGACCACGCCCTGATCTCCCACCTCGCGCCCACCGGCGCCCTGCGCGCCGTGATCAACCTGGGCAACCCGGTGCTTGCGCAAGGGGACCCCGATCATCTCCAGGGGGTCAGCGTCGCGATCGCCCGGAGGCTGGCGCAATGGCTTGGCGTTGCGCTGGAGCTGGTGGCCGTCGACGCGGCCCGCGCGGCATGCCTGGTCATCGTCGACGGCCGCGTTGATGTGTGCTTCCTGGCCATCGAGCCGGCTCGCGAGGAGAGCATTGTCTTCACCGCCCCCTATGTCGTGATCGAAGGGGTCTATGTCACCGACTCCGATTCGCCCCTGGCAACCTCGGCCGAGGTGGACCGTGAGGGCGTGCGGGTGGGGGTGCGCGAGGGTTCGGCCTACGATCTGTTCCTCACCCGAACCCTTGAGCACGCGGAGATCGTTCGAGCAGCCGAGGCCACGGATGTCTTCGAGGAGCAGGGACTCGATGCGGCTGCGGGAGTGCGTCAGCCACTGATGGCCGATGTCGCCGAAACGGGGCGCCGCATCCTGGAGCCGGCGTTCATGCAGATCAATCAGGCCGTGGGGTTGCCGCGAGCGACGTCAGGGCAGGCCGTTGCCCAGGTTGCTGCGTTCGTCGAGGAGCTGAAGTCTTCCGGGTTCATTCGCGAGGAGTTGGCGCGAAGCGGGGTCGAGGCGAGCGTTGCGCCGCTGGTGGTGAGCTGATCAGCGAGGCCGGCTAGGTCCGGCCGACCTCTGGATGAATCCCCGGCCGCATCCCGTGATGCTCGACGAGTTTGGCGAGCAACCGGCCCAGTTCCTCGCGTTCGACGTCGGACAGCGGTGCGGTCAGGGCGGCGTCGTGTTCGCGCCCGTGGCGAGCGAGCGCGTCCAGGGCGGTCTGGCCGGCGGTAGTGAGCTCGAGCGCGTAGCGGCGTCGGTCGCGCTCGGATCGCACGCGCCGCACCATACCCTTGCCCTCGAGGGCATCGACCACGACCACCACCCGGCTCGGCACGATGCCCATCTCCTGGGCCAGCTCCCGTTGGCTGAGCCCCCCGGTGGACGTGATGATCCGCAGGACGAGGCCTTCGCTCGGCGTCAGACCCAGGTCCTGGACACGCGCCGCCCACCGGCTCGCGGCCAACGAGCCGAGCTGGGCGAGTTGCAAAGCGGTGGACCTGTGCGGCACGGGCCGACTCTATCGCTGCCAAATCATTCACTCTCTGATCTATTCCGAATGGAGGACCGTTCCGGTGCGGTGCTTGCGGATGCAGGTCGTCCGGTTTTGGCGCCAGGATGGGCGCAGCCGAAAGGATCCGACATGACCTGGACAATCACGCCCCTGGACTCCTCCACTTGGGATGCCTTTGCCGAACTGGTCGAGCGCAACAACGGTGTCTTCGGTGGCTGCTGGTGCATCGGTTTCCACCCCGAGTGCGGCCAGCGCGGCCTGGATCATCGGGCGGCCAAGGAGGAGCGAGTGCGCACCGGCCGGGCGCACGCCGCGCTCGTCCTGGACGCGGACGGACTCGCGCAGGGCTGGGCCCAGTGGGGTGATCCGGACGAACTCGCCGGGATCAAGCACAAGCGGGCCTACGACAAGGAGCCGCCGCAACTGCCCGACTGGCGGATCACCTGTGTCTTCGCCGATAAGCGTCACCGCGGCCAGGGCATCGCCCGGGCAGCGGTCGAGGGCGCGATCGCCATGATCGCCGCGGAGGGTGGCGGGCTGGTCGAGGCGATTTCCGAGGTCACCGATGGCCGCGTGGCCCAGGGGAGGTTCCTATTCAGCGCGACCGTGGAACTGTTGGAGGATCTCGGGTTTGAGCGCGTGCGCCAGGTGGGCAAGCACGCGTGGATCGTCTCGCGTGTGGTGGAGCCGTCCGCGTAGCGGGAGCCCGCTCGCCTGGCGATGTCGAGAGTAGCCGGGTCCGTCGTGCCCCGTCCCGCTCAGCGCGTAACGTTGGGGCTGAACCCCACGAGGAGGCTCGCAGGGGCGGTCCGCTGCAACGTCGGACCGCTTGGGGTCGACTGGACGAAAGGTTCCCTTCATGACCACGTTGCACACCCCCACCTTGCACACCCCCGCCTTGCACACCATGGGCCAGCAGCATGACCGGCGCAGTTGGGCCGAGCCCTACAAGATCAAGGTCGTCGAGCCGCTGCGGACCACCACCCGAGAGGAACGCGACCGGGCGATCGCCGAGGCGGGCTGGAACACCTTCTTGCTGCGTTCCCGCGATGTCTACATCGACCTGCTGACCGACTCCGGGACCTCGGCGATGTCGGATCGGCAGTGGGCCGGGATGATGCTCGGCGACGAGGCGTATGCCGGCAGCGTCAACTTCTACCGGCTCGAGGAGACGGTCAAGAAGTACTATGGCTACACACACCTCGTCCCCACCCACCAGGGCCGCGGAGCGGAAAACCTGTTGTCCCAGGCGGCAATCACGCCCGGCGACCACGTCCCGGGGAATATGTATTTCACGACAACCCGCTTTCACCAGGAGAAGGCGGGCGCGACCTTCCACGACGTCATCATCGACGAGGCGCACGACACGTCCTCGGTCCACCCGTTCAAGGGCAACATTGATCTCGACAAGCTCCAGGCCCTCATCGACGAAGTCGGCGCCGACAAGATCCCCTATGTCTGCTTGGCCGCCACGGTGAACATGGCTGGCGGACAGCCGATCTCGATGGCCAACGCCCGGGCCGTGCGCGAGCTGACCGACCGCTACGGCATCAAGGTTTACCTCGACGCGACTCGCGCGGTCGAGAACGCCTACTTCATCATCGAGCGCGAGGAGGGGTATGCCGACAAGACCCTCGCCGAGGTCCTACGCGAGTTCTGCTCCTACAGCGACGGTGCGACGATGTCGGGCAAGAAGGACCACTTGGTCAACATCGGCGGCTGGTTCGCCACCAACGACGACAACCTCTTCGAAGAGGTGCGCAATCTCGTTGTCGTGTATGAGGGTTTGCACACCTACGGCGGCATGGCCGGGCGCGACATGGAGGCCATGGCCATAGGCATCGAGGAGTCACTGGAGATGCCCTACCTGCGCTCGCGCATCGGGCAGATCCGCTACCTCGGCGAGTTGCTCGAGCAATGGGACGTCCCCTTCGTCAAACCCGTTGGCGGACACGCGATCTTCCTCGATGCCCGGGCCTTCTATCCGCACCTGGACCAGGAACGCTTCCCCGCGCAGACCCTCGCCGCGCAGTTGTATGCCGATTCCGGTATCCGCTCGATGGAGCGCGGCATCGTCTCGGCCGGCCGTGACCCCGAGACCGGCGAGAACCGCCACCCGCGGCTGGAGCTGACCCGGTTGACGATCCCACGCCGGGTCTATACCCAGGCGCACATGGATCTGGTCGCGGAGAGCGTCAAGGCCTGCTTCGACGCCCGGGAGTCGGCGAGGGGTCTGCGGATGGTCTACGAGCCGAAGTACCTGCGCTTCTTCCAGGCGCGGTTCGAGCCACTGGGCAGCTGACCGAGAGTTCCGATCGTCACTCCACGTCGATCGCCGACGCGCCATCGTCGGGCGACGGCGTCAGCAGCCGGGCCAGGGCGGCGTCGAGAGGTGCGCGGCTGGCCGGCCGGACCACTCGCGCCACTTCCGTGCCGTCGCGCAGGAAGATCAGCGTCGGCCACAGCTTGACCCGGAAGGACCGGCCGAGCCGGCGGCCCCGGCCGTCCTCGACCTGGAGCAGGGGCACCTCGGGATGGTCGGCGAGCGCCGGTTCCACGAATCGATCGGCGACCCGGCAATAGCCGCACCAGTTCGTCCCGAACGCGAGAACGGCAGGCCCGGCAAGGGCGTCGATCTCCTCGCGGAGCGGCTGCTCCTCCTGATAGTCGCTCATCCGCACAGCATGGCTCAGGACTCGGGCGACGCGGGGGGTGAGCCCTCGGCGAAGTCCGCCGGCCCGGGGCCGCGAGGGAAGAGCACTCGGCCCGGCCGCTGGCCGGTGACCGGCGCGAGGGCGTCCCACGCCGCGGCATACCCGGCCTCGACGGCCGCGCGCAGGGTGGCGAGATCCCGGTGGGTCATGCCGATGACCGGTCCGTCCTCTGGTGGCCGAATCTGCAGCACCCCCGGATGCCCGGCGAGCAACCACTCCTCCTCGGTATGCCGCGCATGCATGGCCGCCCACGCGGTCACCGCCCCGGGGGCCTTGCGCACCAGCCAGCTGCGCACCGCCCGCTGTTCCAGCCGAGAGGGCGGCTGCGGCCGCTCGGAGGGACGCTTGGTCCGCAGGGCGAGCACATGGGTCGCGCCGTCCGCAAGGGCGGTCCGGACGGGGACCAACTCGGTGACGCCGGCGTCGATGAACCGGCGGCCGCCGAGTCGGACCGGGCCGCCGGCGACGATCGGGATGCTTGTCGTTGCCCGCAGGGCCAACTTGAGGCTGGGAGTGTCGTGGATCAGCGTGGCCAAGTCGACCGACACCCCGTCGTCGGCGTCCGTCGCCAGCGGGTGGAAGGAGACCGGACTGGCCAAGATCGCGGCGAAGTCCATCGGGGTGATCTCCTCATACACGGTCTCGACGAGGTGCCTGGTGTCGACTATCGGTTTGCGGCGCAACGGATTCCGGGTGCTGATCACCGCGTGCATGATCTCCGGAGTCCACCACGCGTGGATCGTTTCGCGCGCCCGGCCGCACAACAGCCACGCCGCGTTCAAGGTCCCCGCCGATGAGCCGTATGCCGCGTCCAGGCACCGGAGCAGCCCCAAGTCCTCGATGGGGACCGTCATCCCGCTGGAGAAGGCGCCGCGTGCGCTGCCGCCTTCGATGACCAGGGCCACCCGGTAATCGTCGCGCCGGGAACCCGGCGTGCTGCCCGCGCGATACCGCTCGCGCAGCACGTCGATGAGGCTGGGGAGGGACATCGGCTCACGGCGCCTGCAGCCCGGACTGAATCGCAAAGACGACCAGCTGGGCCCGGTCGCGGGCGGCCAGCTTGACCATCGCTCGCGAGACGTGGGTGCGCACCGTCTCCGGGCTGAGCACCAGCTCGGTGGCGATCTCCTGATTGGACCGGCCGGAGGCAACCCAGGCGAGGATCTCCCGCTCCCGGTCGGTCAAATCGGTCAGCTGGGGATGCGGGGCTGGCGGCGGCGTCCCGGCGTGGGCAAAATGCGCGATGACGCGTGTCGTCACCGACGGCGCCAGCAAGGACCCGCCCCCGGCCACGATCCGGATCGCCCCGATGATGTCGGTGGGCTCGGCATCTTTCAGTAGGAAGCCGCTGGCGCCGAGCCGGAGCGCCTCGAAGATGTACTCGTCCAGCTCGAAGGTGGTCAGCATGACGACGCGCACGTCGCCCAGCGCCGGGTCGGCTGCGACCTGTGCTTGAGCGCATTCGTCAGCGCCTCCTGGACGACGAGATAGGCCGCGGCCTGAACCGGGCCGGGAATGTGGGTGAAGCGCCTGGTTGCCAGGTCGTCGTCGATGGTCAGCTCCACCCGCGGCCCGGCGTCGCGAACCCGGCCGACCAGCGTCGGCAGATCGGCCAGCGCATGGCCGGGCGAGCGGCGTCCCTGCACCTCGTCGCCGGTCATGGCCGAGAGGTTGATCCGGAGGGTGTCGAGGGCCTCGCGGCTGGTCTCGCGGATCGCCTCGAGGGAACGACGGGCACCCGCTGGGTCGCGGTCGAGCACGTGCAGGGCGACTCCGGCCTGCATCGCGATCAACGCCAGCCCGTGACCGACCCCGTCGTGCAGGTCGCGCGCCATCCGCAGCTGCTCCTCGGTGGCCGCCCGCTGGGCCCGCTCGCGGCGGATCGCGGCCCGATCGCGGATCCACAGCCCCGCCGCCGCGCCCAGCGCCATCAAGGCAAGGTTGACGACCGACTGCGTGGCGGTCACCCACCCGGAGTCTGTCCTGGTTGTGGCCCACCGAGTCACCAACCCGGCGATCACCAGCGGATAGGTCGCGGCAATCGTCCTCCCCAGGGCGCGCGGTGGACCAGCAAGCGCGGCAACGAAAGCCGTCGCCCCCAAGGTGGTGAAGATCGGTCCTTCCGCGTAGCCGAGCGCGAAGTAGCCCCCCACCGAGACGGCGTTGAGGGTGATCGCGACCAGCGGGCGCACCTGGGCCAGCGGCAGGCAGGCGGCGGCAACCGCCCCGAGGAGGCCGGCGACGGCTCGGGCCGACCCAGCATCCGGCTGGGACCCCGCCGATCCGGCGGCGACGAACACGATGGGGAGCAGCCAGGCCAGGCTCCACAGCCGCGATGCGGGCAGGGCGAACGCCGGCGACGACCTCACCCCTTGAGGCTATTCCCGTCGGACCGGACGGCATACGAGTCGGGGCGGCCGCGGCATACGTGAAATCGCGTATGCGGCAGCCGCTCGCCCGGGGACGACCGCGACGGGCCCGCGCCCCGAGGCTGATGGCCATGGACGACACCATCGTGGACATCGCCAAGCTGACCAAGCGGTATGCCGAGCGGCTCGCCGTCGACCGCGTGACCATGACCGTGCACCGCGGGGAGGTCTACGGCTTCCTCGGCCAACGGGGCCGGGAAGACGACGACCCTGCGGATGCTGCTCGGGCTGGTCCGGCCGACCAGCGGCACCGTTCGCGTTCTCGAGGGGCCCGCCGGGCGTCCCGAGACGATGCATCGCATCGGCGCCCTCATCGAGGGGCCGGGCTTCTACCCGTTCCTGTCCGGCCGCGACAACCTGCGCGTGATGGCGCGCTATCGCGGGCTGCCCGAGAGCGACGGGTATCTCCTTGGCACCGTGACCCGCTCGCCGGCACTCTCCGTCGGATTCGGTCTGTTGTGGGCGCTGGTTGTCGAGAACCTGCTGCGCGGGGTCGCCGGTCTATTGGGCGCCGTGGAGACCTTCACCCATCTCCTCCCGGGAACCGCGGCGGGCTCGTTGGTCGGTGCCTTCGGCGAGCAAGGCGGTGACGGCACGCCGGGAGTGCTCACGGTGCTGTCCGGCACCCGGGCCGCGTGGACCTTGTCGGCGTATGCCGTGCTGCTGCCGGTCCTCGCGGTCCTCGTGATCCGGCGCCGGGACGAATAGCGCAGAAATGGTCAGGTGAGCCGCAGCGACGCCATGACGTCGCTGCGGCTCACGTGACGCAGCTCGGATGGGTGTGAGCGGATCCGGGCGTCGGTGAGGTAGGGGGTGACCCAATCCCGGCTGAGGGCCGGCGTCAGGTGCTCCCCGGCGATGAGCGACGTGGCGGTGGGGGTGCTCCTGCGAGACTGGCGGGCCCGGCGCCGGTTGACGCAGGAACAACTCGCGGCCCTGGCGCAGGTCAGCCTGCGGCACTTCAGTTGCGTCGAGACGGGGCGATCTCGGCCCACCGCGGGTCTCGTCGACCGGCTTGCCGAGCACCTCGATGTCCCACTGCGGGAACGCAATCACTTGCTGCTCGCGTCGGGATTCGCGCCCCGGTATGGCGCCAGGTCGATCGATGACGTCGCGGTCGCCCCGGTGCTCGAGGGGCTCCGCACGGTGCTCGCGGCGCTGCTGCCGAATCCGGCGCTCCTGCTGGACGACTGCTGGAATGTCGTCGATGCCAACGACGCCGCCTGGGCCCTCGGCACCGGATGTGCCCCGGAGCTGCTGGAGCCGCCGATCAACATCATCCGGCTCAGCGTGCATCCTGCAGGTCTGGCGCCGCGGGTGCGCAACCTCGCCGAGTGGGCGAGCCACTTGCACCAGCGGGTGTCCGCGCGGGCCGAACGCACCGGCGATCCCGCCCTGCGGGATCTCGCCGACGAGATCCGTGGCCATGTCGATTTCCGCGGAGTCGCCCTGCTGAGCGACAACCCGGTCCTCGCCTTGGAACTCGTGGAGGACGGGCAGGTCCTGCGCGTCTTCGGCATGGTCGCGCAGCGGTGACGCCCCGAGACGTCACTCTCGCGGAGCTGCACCTGGAGACCTTCCTGCCTGCCGACCAACTGACCGGGCAGTGGCTGCGATCCGCGCGAGGCCACGTCCGCGCTTATGACGTTAACCGCCGCGTGTGTCGCTAGCCACTGAGGGGCTGTCCGGCAACAGGTGAGGTATACGGCACCTTCTGCGGGACGGCCCGCCCGTCGAGGTTAGTCCAATCCCGCGAGGGCGTCGATCTCCACAACGGCACCCGGGCGCGCCAGCCCGGCAACGACGGAGACGACGACGGCCGTTCGCTGTCGGCCCCAGACGCGCAGCGCCGCCTGACTCAGTTCCGCCAGCGGTGAACCAGCGACGATCTGGATGCCCAGGCGCGCGACATGCGACTGGTTGGCGCCGACGTCGGCAAGCACGGCGAGGACGTTGCGCATGGCCTGCTCCGCCTGCGCGGCCGGATCCTCCAGGAGGTCACCGTCGGCCGTGACGCCGTTCTGTCCGCCGATGACCAGCAGCGGCCCGCGCACGATCGTGGCCTGGTCGTAGAACTCGGACTGGTGCAGCGTCTTCGGGTTGATGTGCTCGATCATGCGGGTCGTCCTTCGGCGTGGGTGTTGCGGTGAGTGCGCGCCTTGGCGCGGTTGCCGCAGCGGGCCATCGAGCACCAGGTGCGGGTCCCCGCGCGGGAGGTGTCGAGGAACACGAGCGGGCAGTCGTGCGCGGCGCAGACCTTGAGCCGCTCCGGGTGAGCGGCGAGATGTCGAACCGCGTCCCGGGCGATAGTGGCGAGAGCCTGAGCCACGGTCGCCGGGGGCGCGGCGATGGCAGGCAGAATGGGCGGGATATCCGGGCGTGCCGCTTCCTGGGCAAGCGCGTGATAATGCTCCGGCGCAACGGATTCGGCGCGTGATAGTGCCATGACTATGTGGCTCAGGGTGAGCCGCAGCTTCCTGGCGCGGCGCAGGTCGATGCTGGCCGCTGGGCGCACCGGGGCGTCGAGATGGGCAGCAACCCACTCGTCCAGGTCAGCAGGGGTGTGCCACTGCTCCCACCAGGGATCGTCGGTCTCGAGGTCGCCGGTATAGACGACGTCAAGGAACAGCGCGGCGGGGTCAAAGAACCACGTCCGGCCGTCCTTGGTCGTCACCTGCTGGCCCATCGCTCACCTCCTCATAACCATATTAACCGGTTATTCTGGTTGAGTGGCTCGCCAACGACATCCCATGCCCGAGGACGTCCAGAGCGTCCTGCGCGAGAGCGGCCTCCAGGACGCGTATGACGAACGTCCGCGCTACCAGCGCAACGACTATCTCGTCTGGATCGGCCAGGCAAAGACGCAGGAGACGCGGCTGAAGCGGCTCGACCAAATGCTCGCCGAACTGAGGCAGGGAGGGGTCTACATGGGGATGGACCACCCGCCGTCACGTCACTGGCATAGCGGCCGTGAGACCTCAAGGTCCTCTTCCTCGCCATGATCGTGGCCGCAGTCGTCGGGCTGAAGCTCGTTCACTGACGCCCGGACTGGTTCAACCGCGGTTGCTGTTCACCCCAGGATCGGTGAGACCTGGAAGGAGCGGCAGATGGCCGATCACGACATCCGCATGATCATCATGTCGACCGACGACCTCGACGCCTCGATCGCGTTCTACACCGGCGCCCTCGGGTTTCCGCTGAAGTTCCGCGACGGCGACCACTCGGCTGTTAACTTTGTGGTTGGTCGCTGGCCCGCGGGAGGACAGGCAGTCGGGGCCTGCTGGTCATCAGTCTCGCGCCCGTCGATCGGCGACCATCTCGAGGGCTTCCGTCGCGCGCCGGAGTTTGCGCATTTCCTCTCGCTGGTCGCTCCCTTCATCGATCAGATCGAGGAGATGCAGCATTACGAGTAACTGGAAGCATATTCCGCGCCAACACTCTTCGAATGGCTAGGCGGGATCGAGCCGCTCCGCCGTTGGATCCGGCGCTTCTATGACCAGGTCCACGAGGACGCTGAGCTGGCACCCGTCTTCGCGGCGGCGCCGCCCGACCACGCCGAACACGTCGCTGACTGGTTGGCTGAGGTTCTCGGCGGCCCCACGGCATACTCAGAACATCGCGGCGGGCACCTCGGGATGATTCGCCGCCATCGCGGCCGACGGCTCACCGAGGCGCAGCGGCGCCGTTGGCTGACGCTAGTGCTCGACACGACGGACGAGGTTGGGCTGCCGTCCGACCCCGAGTTCCGCGCGTCTTTTGTCTCCTACTTGGAGTGGGGCACCCGGCTCGCCGTCGTCTTCTCCGCGAGCGAGCAGGCTCCCGATGTCCCCGAGCCGGTCCCCACGTGGGACTGGGTCCGGCCCCCGTGGACGGGATCGTGACCGCTCACCCGACGATGCGGCGCTCCATCTCCAGGACCCGCGGGAAGAGGACGTTGTTCTCCTTGTGGATGTGCTCGTGCAGGTCGAGTTCCATCTCCTCCAGGCCGGCGAGCATCGCCCGGTAGGAGTTGCACGCGTCGTCGGGAACGGCATACCCAGTTGTCAGAGAACGGATTTCCTTGAACAGCTCGCCGACGACATCGTGCTCGGCCATCATCTGGCCGATCGGGTTGGCGAGCGAACCGAAGGGGAAGGCAACCGGCGCGTGTGCCTTCTCCAGCCGGCTGATCGCCGGGAAGAGCACGCGCTCCTCCTTGGTCAGGTGCGGCTCGAGGTCGGCGACCGCCTCGGTGTATGCCGCTTGCACGCGCCCGAGTTCGGGGTGCCGCTCGCCGTGGACACCGTGCACCTTGTCGACAAGCGCCTGCAGCCGCGGCATCTCCTCCCACAGGTAGGCGTGGTGGGTGTCCACGATGTCGTGCGCCAGCGCGGCGTTCTCGAGGTGCTGCCACGGCGGCGCCGGGGCAGGATCGGGGATGTCGAGGGCGCCCGCGACCTCGTCGACGGCGAGTCCTGCGGCACCCGCGGCTTCGGCGAGGGAGCGCTGGCCGTTGCAGCAGTAGTCGAGGCCGAACCGCTCCAGGACGCGCGTGCGGCGGGGGTCTTCGGTGACCAGATCGCCCAGGGTCGTGTTGGGGTGGACAGGCATGCCTCCACGATACGACCGCGGCGTAGCCGGGGGCGGGACTCGGTCCTCTAGATTCGGCCATATGCGCCTCTCTCGCCGGCTGTGGGTGACGATCGTCCTGGTCGGCCTCGTCGGTCAGCTCGCCTGGACGGTCGAGAACATGTATCTCAACGTCTTCATCTTCGAGACGATCACCGACAACCCCGCGGTCATCGCGACCGTCGTCGCCGCCAGCGCGGTCACCGCCGCAGTCACTACCGTGCTCAATGGGCCGCTCTCCGATCGGGTGGGCACGCGCCGGCCGTTCATCTCCGGCGGCTATCTGGCGTGGGGGTTGGCCACGGCAGCCTTCGGCCTGATCGCGACCGGCGGGCCCCTCGGGCTGTCGGCCGGTGCAGCGATCGTCGCCGTGATCCTGCTCGATTGCGTCATGACCTTCTTCGGCTCGACCGCCAACGACGCCGCCTATCAGGCGTGGGTCACCGACGTCACCACGCCCGCGGTCCGTGGGCGCGTGGACGCGGTCGTGCAGTCGCTGCCGTTGGTCGCGATGCTCCTGGTGTTCGTCGCCCTGGACCCGCTGACCAAGGCCGGGCACTGGCTGGGCTTCTTCGGTGTCGTCGGGGCAGTCGTCACGCTCGTCGGCGTCGCGGCGCACTTCCTGGTGCGCGATGTCGTGGCTCCCACGAGCGCCGGGGAGTCCTATGTCGCGAGCGTGCTGCACGGCATACGGCCGAATGCGGTGCGCACCAACCCACTGCTCTATCTCACGCTCTCGTGCTGGGCGTTGTGGGGGATCTCGACTCAGGTGTTCATGCCCTTCCTGCTGATCTATCTCGACCACCGTGCGGATGCGTTCGGGACGCCCGGCCACGGGCGCTCTTCCCTCAGGCTGCGGCACCGATGTCCGGGCGAGCCGCCCGCTGACGTGGCTCGACTGACCAACGGATCGTCGCGGCAAGGGCGTCTTCCCAGTTGGTCGATGTCAGCCCAAAAGTTGACTGCGCGAGTGCGGAATCCAGCACAAAAGGACCCTTGAACTGATGCTTGGTCTCATCGAGACCGCGCACCAGCGGGCTCACCCGGGCCGCGAGCAGCAGGGCCGCCGGCAGGCGCTTGACCACGGGCGCGGGCTGGCCGGTGATCACGGCAACGTCGGCAGCCACCTGCGCCATCGAGCGCGGCTGCGCCGTGGGCACGTGCCACGCCTGGCCCCAGGCGCGCTCGTCGGTCGAGAGCACGGCCGCCAGCTCGCCGATATCGGGCAGGTAGGTCCACGAGTGCGGCGCGTGCGGGTCGCCCATGGGGATCCGCGCGATCCGCTTGCCGGCCAAGGCCGGGCCGACCACGTACGTCTGCAGATAGCTGATGCCCGTGCCGGCCTCGGGCCCGAAGTAGTCGGACGCGCGCAGCTCGGTGGCTCGAATCCGGCCGGCAGAGTGCGCGGCGAGCGCGTCGCGCCACATCCGGGCGCGCATCTCCCCCTTGATTCCGTTTGGCCGCAACGGGGTCTCCTCGGTCATCGGCGCGCTGACCCGGCCATAGGCATAGAGATTGGACACGGTCACCAAGACCGCGCCGGTGCGCTCGGCAGCGGTGAGGATCGACGCGGCCAGCGGCGGCCAGTCGCGATCCCAGTGGACGTAGCTCGCCGGGTTGACCGCGTTGACGATCGCGTCGGCGTCGCGGGCGGCGGCCGTGAGCGCTGCCGCGTCGTACGCGTCGAGTGCGAGCACTGCCGTGCCGGGGATCGCGGGATCGGTGCCTCGCCGGCTGGCCAGCGTGACGCGGTGACCGCGGCGAACGAGAGCGATGGCGGTGGCCCGGCCGATTCCGCCGGCGCCGAGGACGAGGTGGTGGGACAAGGCGTTCTCCTTCGAAGAAACGAGAGCAGTGCTCTTGTATTGAATCAGAGAGTCAACCGAAAAACAAGAGCACTGCTCACATTTGGCTAGACTCGTCCGGCATGAGCCCAGAGACCGGTGTCCGTGCCGCCAATCGCGCCCGGATGGAGGAGCGGATTCTGCGGCTCGCCGGGCAGCATCTGGCCCGAGATGGCGCCGCCGCGCTCTCGCTGCGCGCGATTGCGCGCGATCTGGGTGTCGCCTCCTCGGCCGTCTATCGCTATGTCGACAGCCGCGATGAGCTGCTGACCCGGCTGATCGTGGCGGCATACGACTCCCTCGGCGACGCCGTCGATGCGGCACTGGCCGGCGTCGATGACCCCGCGCACCAATTCGGTACGATCGCGCGCACCCTACGCACGTGGGCGCTGGCCCACCCGGAGCAATACGCCTTGATCTATGGCTCGCCCGTGCCCGGGTATGCCGCGCCGTCCGATCGCACCAACCCGGCCGGCACCCGGATCACCACCCGGTTGCTGCAGGCGCTGGTCGCGCTGCCGGTGCGGGCGGCGCCGGCAGTCGCCCCCCTCGTCGGCACCGGCGGGATCGGTGCGCTGCTCGACGACGCGCGAGTGGAGGCTCTCGGGATCGGGGCCCTCGAACTCACTCTTGGCCTCGCGGCCTGGGACATGGTGCGGGGCGCGCTGACCTCCGAGGTGTTCGGGCAGTATGGCGCGGCCGCCTTCAGCGACCCCGCCGCGCACTTCGAGGTGATCGTCGCCCTAGCCGGCGCTCTCGTCGGCATCGACGCGGGCTGATGCCCACCTCTCGCCGGCGATCACGTGGGTGTATGCCGCATGCAGCGGCGTCCACTGCGACCAGTCCAGATCAGGGCCGGCGGGGGAGGACAGCAGCGGCACCAGACCCTTGTCGAGGTGGACCTGCCAGCCAGCGGCATACTCCGGAGCATCGTGAGCGGTGAGTTCATCATGGGTTAGCCGGAGCACGGCCTCCTCGCCGTCCGCGGCGACCTCGATCGTGACCAGCGTGGACAGACCGGCGTGGGTCGGGTGGTCCCAACGGAAGGCCCAGGCCGACTTCGGCTCCCAGCGAGTGACGCGCCATACGGGCTGGTCGTCGGGCCCGGCGTCCATGTGGATCGACGCGTCCGGCCCGGGGCGTCCCTCGCGCACCGGGAAGAGCCAGCGGGCGATGCGGTCGGGGTTGGTGACCGCATCCCACAGTTCGTCGGCGCTGGTGTCGAAGCGCCGCTCGAAGCTCAGGCGGATTTGGTCGTGGGTGCGGTCGATGGTGGCGTTGGGGGTGAGGGCAATCATTTCGGCTCCTTCATCTCGGTTCCTTTGTGGCCTCGGCGGATCTCGGTGTCCAGCGCGTCGAGCCGGCTCTCCCAGAAGCGGCGCACCTCGGCGGCCCACTCCTCGATCTCGGCCGTTGCCGACCGGTTGAGGGAGTAGATCTGCCGGGTGCCCTCGCGTCGGGAGGTCACCAGGTCGGCCTCGCGCAGCACGCGCAGATGGCGCGAGACCCCGGGGCGACTGATGGCGAAGCCGTCGGCGATCTCCCCGGCGGTGAGGTCGCCCGCGGCGAGGCGGGTGACGATCGACCGGCGAGTGGGATCGACAAGGGCTTCCCAGGTGGACACGGCCTATATGTAACATAGGTGATACGTAACCGTCAAGGTACCCATTGCGTTAAGCCCAGCGCACCGAGACCATGGGAGCGTGGTGGAGACCCGCAGTAACGATCTGATCTCCCTGTGGCAGGCCCTGGACCCCGTCGTGGGGAGCCATCGACCCGCTGCCTGGTCCGGCCCTCGGTGGTGGTGGGCCGGCGCACTCGATGTCGAGGGCCCGGCGCTGGGGTCCATGACGGCTCTCATCACTGCCTTGGGCGCGCTCGAGCGGGCACGAGGCGCAACCCGCGGGTACGCCGTCGATGCCGGTGCGGTCGCCGCCTCCTTCGCCTCCTTCGGCCACCTCCGCATCGACGGGCAGGCCCGGGCGGGGTTCGCGCCGAGTTCGGGCTTCTTCCCAGCGGCCGGCGGTTGGGTGGCGCACCCACGGCAACTACCCCCATCATGAGCGCGCGCTCCGTCGTGCGCTCGGGTGCCTAGGTGCCGATGTGCTGCGGCTCGACCCGCCCGCTCATCCGGAGTTGTGGGACCAGCACGTCGACACCGGATTTGCCAAGCGGTCGGTAATCGCCGACCTGGGCGATCCGGTCGAAAGGGTTGCTCTGGAGGAGCTTTTGGCGGATGCCGATGCCGTCGTGATCGGTTATCGCCCCGGCGCGTTGGCCCGATTCGGTTGGGACCCCAGTGGATTGCGCGCTCGCCATCCGCGGCTGGTCACCGTCGCCCTGGATGCGTGGGGTGACTCCGGGCCGTGGGGCGAGCGGCGCGGCTTCGACAGCATCGTCCAGGCAGCCGTTGGCATCGCCCAGCTGTATGGCATCGAGACCGAGGACGGCTGGCGACCGGGCGCCTTGCCCGTGCAGGCTCTCGACCACGCAACCGGAATGGGGGTCGCATCGGCGGTGGTGGCCTTGCTCGCCGCCCGCGCCGAGGGGCGCCTGGGAAGTGCGCACCTGTCCCTGGCCGGCACGGCGGCTCACCTGCTCGCTGCGCCGCCACCTCCGGCGGATGCGGCCGTCACCGCGCTGGATGTCCCGCTGCACACAACGCCCAGCCCGTATGGCGAGTTGACCTACGTCCCGCCGTCGCTCACGATCGACGGGGTCGCGCTGGACTACCGGGCTGGGCCCCAGCGCTATGGCGGAGCGGAACTCACGTGGTGCTAGCGAGGACGGGTGGGGATGCGCACACCGACGCCGGACAGCCGCGCCATGTCGCGAGAGACCCGGGCGGTCGCCTCGCGGACCAACTCGCCATAGGGAGCGGCCAGATCGTCGTTGAATCGGTAGGACGGCATCGAGATCGAGATGGCGGCGATCGGGTGTCCCGCACCGTTGACCACGGCCGCGCCGATGGCGGCGACATCGGATCTCCATCGTCCGGGGTTGACGGCATACCCACGCTCTCGGACTGTGACCAAGTCACCCAACAACTCCTCCCGATCGACCACCGAACGATCGGTGGTGGGGACCAGAACGTCCGGGAGCACCGCCTGCGCCTCGGCGTCGGAAAGACAGGAGAGGTAGGCCCAGCCGGAGGCGGTCAGATGCATCGGCACCCGGTCGCCGATATTGGCCACCGTCTGCACACTCCGGCTCGATGCCACCCGCTCGATCAGCACCATGGTGTCCTCGTCCGGGGCCGATAGATGGATGTTCTCGTCGGTTGCGGCGCCGATCTCTTCGAGGGCCGGCCGGGCGACCTCGCGCAGGTCGACCTGGCTGACGGTGGCGCCGACCGCGAGCGCCCGCGGCGTCAGCGACCACCGCGGGTCGCCCCGGCTTGAATCGGCGGCGATCCAGCCAGCCTCACCGAGAGTGCGGACGATGCGAGCGACCGTCGTCTTGGGCAAACCGACGGCACGGGACAACTCGCTCAACCGGATTGGTTGCATCCGGGAGATCGCTTCGAGGGTATCCAGCGAGCGAAGGACCGACTGCATGCCGCCGCGTACTGGCTCCCCATCGGGCACGCCGCTCACCTCCGAGTTCCCCGCGCGCTTATCCGGACGCGCTCGAAGGTACCGCATGGCTGGGCTCTGCGTGCCGGTCGGCGCGGAAGGCCCAGCCGGGTGCTCAGGCCGTGACCGGGGTCCGTATGCCGAGCACCGCGCCCAGCGCGTCGCGCAGCGCACCGGTCGGATCGGTCACGGCGCCGGCCGCGCGCCAGGCGACGTGCCGGTCGGGGCGCACAAGGATGGCCCCGGCGTCGCTGTGCTCCCGGGTCCTGATCCACTCGCCGAGCACGTCGTCGTTCTCCGCGCGCAGGCCGATCGTCACCACGGCCACCTCGACACCCAGGTCGCGGGATACCTCGGCGGCCGCCTCGCGCCACGCGGCATCGGCGACGCCGGTCAGCAAGGTGAAGCGCCCCTGGCCGACCAGGTCGAGCGTCGAGATCTTCTCGCTGCCGCGCTGGAGCCACACGTGGGGCAGATGGGCACCGGGATGGGTGGTCGGGTGGTAGTACAGCTCCGGGTCGCGGGTGTATGCCGGCCACGGCGTGCCGTCGTCGACGACCGCCGGCGATGCATACCGCTGCCCGAGTTCCACGCCGTGACAGTTGAGCTGCCAGTCGACCCCGCGGGCCGCCTCGAGCATCGTGGTGCGCCGGGCCTCACCTTCCGGGGTGGCGGCGAACAGGTCGTCGACATTGGCCATCGCCTGCTCGACGCTCTGCCCTGGAGCCAGTCCGAGGGCCTCCGCCAGGGGCGTGAGTTCGCCGATGCTCTTGATCGCGCGGTCGATGATCTGCCGGCCGACCGGCTTGCGCTCGTCGTGGTAGGTGTCGAGCAGCGACGGGTCGGCCTTGCCCTGCAGCACATAGGCCAGTTTCCACGCCAAGTTGTAGGTGTCCTGGATGGAGGTGTTGCTGCCCAGGCCATTTGCCGGAGGGTGCCGGTGGGCGGCGTCGCCGGCGAGGAAGACCCGGCCCAAGCGATACTCGGCGGCCACCTGCTGGCGGATCTTCCACTGGCCGATGTGCTTGATCTTGACCTGCACACTGTCGTCGTCGATCGAGCGGCGCACGATCTCGGCGACCGCCTCGTCCGAGGTGTCGGCGGGAAGGAACTCGTGCATGAGGTAGAGCGCCATCCACTCGTTGTGGGGGACCACCGCGGTCCACGGTGCCCACACGACGTTGGTGCCGGGCGGGGCCACCCAGAACAGGGCGCCCGGGCGGTGGGCGACGTACTTCGACAGGTCGGCCTCGAGCCAGACGGTGAAGGCGGCGCCGAGATCGGGGTTGCCTTCGTGCTCGAAGCCGAGCAACTCGGCAACGACACTGTTGGCTCCGTCGGCCCCGATCGCGTACTTGGCCTCGATGACGTATTCGCTGTCGTCGACACGGCTGCGCACGGTCGCGCGGACCTTGCCTTCCAGGTTCTCGATCGCGACGAGCTCGGAGTTGAACCGGACATCCGCGCCGAGTTCGCGGGCGGCCTGGAGGATCACCGGCTCGAGGACGTTTTGGGGGGCGTTGCACATTCGCGAGGGGCTTGCGGTCTCGTAGTCTCCCCGACGGTCCCACCCCTGTCCCCACGTCATGATCCGCGCCAGCTCGGTCCCGGAGAAGGTCGTCGACCAGATGTTGTGGCCCATCAGGTGATCGCCCATCGAGACCGCCTCGACGCGGTCCTCGATCCCCAAGTCGCGCAGGATCTCGACGGTGCGCTGGTTGGTGACGTGCGCCCGAGGCGTCGGCGCGGTCGAGGAGTATTTCCCGATCGTGATCGCCTCGACTCCGTACTTCGCGAGGAAAGCCGCGGCCGTCAGGCCCGCGGGCCCGGCCCCGACAACCAGGACATCGGTCCGGACCACGGCGGTCGTGCCCCCGGGTGCCGCCAGCGCTGCGTCGTCAACCTGTGTCATCACGTCTCCTATGGGTGGGTCTCGGCGGGCTGCCGCCAGATCAAGATGGATCTTGTGAACCGCTAGATAGTTCACTGAACTGCATCGTGGTCCAAAGGTAGTCAATCCGACCACCGATGGTCAAGGGCGTTCCTCACCCGGTTTGGCGAGAACGAACACCGGTGTCGAGGAGCGCTCCGCGATCCGCCACCCGTGCGCGGTACGGCGCAACCGGTCGTGGAACTCCCCGAGCGCTTGCGGTTGCGGGATCTCCACCGGCCCGCTCGCGTCGCCCTCGCCGCGGACGATCAGGACGTATGCCGTGGCCCGCGCGTGGTCGGCGGATTCGACCTCGACGTGGATCGTCGTCATGACATGCCGCTCGACGAGCTTGGGCGGTCGCGCCGAGATCGTCTCGAGAATCTGCTCGGTGCCGACCAGGTCCTCACCGTGCCGGTGCCAAACCCCATCGGGGGTGAAAAGAGCTGCGGCACGGTCGAACTCGCGATGGTCAAGGCGATGGGCGAACTCGACGACAACCCGGTGGCAGGCATCGGCGATGCCGGCCACGTCGAGGCTGGCATCCGGTGTGCCGTGGTTCGATATGCCCTCGCTCGGCAGCAGATCAGGTCCCATTGCGGGTCTCCTTCGGCGGGCTGGGGTGTCCTAGCGACCGATGAAGCGCGGGGGGCGCTTCTCCCGGAAGGCGCGCGGGCCTTCGGCGGCGTCGGCGGAGCCACGGCAGGCCTCGACGGCGGCCCGCGCCATCGCGGCGCGGTCGGCGTCGCCGCCGGACCGGATCGCGAGCTTCGCCTCGCGGATCGACAGGGGCGCGTTCCCGGCGATCATCGAACCAAGCGTGACGGCAGCCGCCTCGAGCTCGTCCACGGCATACACCTCGTTGACCAGGCCGATGCGTTCGGCGTTTGTCGCGTCGATCCGGTTCCCGCTGAATAGGATCTGAGAGGCGTGCGCAGGACCGACCGTGGCCACCAGGGCCTGGGTGAGGTCCACCGGATACCCGATGCCGAGCCTCGCGGCCGGGATCGCGAACGAACTCCGCTCGTCACCCAGCCGGATATCGCACCCCAGCGCGATGGCCAGCCCGGCGCCCAGGCAGTAGCCGTGGATCATGGCGATCACCGGCGTGCTCGCCTCGTGCAGCGCTGAGAACAGCGCGCCTACGGCATCGTCGAAATCCTGTTGGGCCCCTGCGTCGTCGGCGTGGGTGGCCAGGCCCGTGATGTCGGCCCCGGCGGCGAAGGCCTCCGTCCCCGACCCGCGGATGACGATGGCGTGGACGCCGGCGTCGGCGTCGAATCGCGCGAGGATCTCCCCGAGGCTCGCCATCATCTCGGTGCTCAGCGCATTGCGCTTGGCCGGATTGTCCAGGCTGGCCCAGCCGAGGCCGTCCTGGACCACGGCGTGCACCCGTCCGCTCACGGGAGCACTTCCGTCGCGCAGCGGTTGCGCAGCGACCCGATGCCCTCGACCCGGACCTCGAACACGTCGCCGTCGCGCAGCCACACGGGGGGCTTTCGGGCGGCTCCCACACCGGCCGGGGTGCCGGTCAGGATGAGGTCGCCCGGTTCGAGGGTGAGGAAGGTCGTGACGTAGGCGATCAGCGCCGGGATGTCGAAGAGCAGGTTCGAGGTCCGGTCGGACTGCATCACCTCGCCGTTGAGCAGGCCGGTGATCTCCAGATCGGGTCGTATGCCGCCCAGCTCGGCGGCCGCAACGACGACCGGTCCCAGCGGGGTCAGCCGGTCCCACGCCTTGCCTGCCGTGCGCTGTCCGGTGTGGAACTGGAAGTCGCGGACCGACCCGTCGTTGACCGCGGTATAGCCGAAGACCACCTCGCCGACCCGCTCGGCGGGCACCCGTCGTGCCCGCGTGCCGATGACGACGGCCAGCTCGGACTCGAAGTCGATCTGGTCCGATTCCGGTGGCAGGGGAAGGACGTCGCCGGGGCCGGTGAGGGCGTTGTCCCACTTCGCAAACAGGTCGGGGTGCTCGGGACCGGCCGTTCGGCCGCCTTCGTGGACGTGGTCGAGGTAGTTCTGCCCGACGCACAGGATCTTTCGCGGCCGCCCGACCGGGGGCAGCAGCCGCAGCTCGGGGCCGCGGGCGACCAGCGGGCCGCCGCTGATCCGAGATCGGTCCCCGCCCGCAGCGGTCAACAACTCGGGCAGATCGGCGAAACGGTAGCCGTCCACCTCGGCATACGCGAGATCACCTCCGCCGCCCACCATCACGACCGCGGGCTGACCGGAGGGCAGCTCGACTCGGGCCAAAGCGCCCTCGGGCAGGTCGGTCGTCGTGTCGGTCATCGTGCGGCTCCTTCTCGATGCAGCGGGTCGCGGACGACCCCACGGCTGACGAGGTCGTCGATGGTCTCCGGCTCGTAGGCGAGTTCGGTCAGCACCTCCCGGCTGTGTTCGCCCATCCGCGGCGGGTGGCGGCGGATGTGCGTCGGCTCGCCGTCGATCCACAGCGGGCCACGCATCAGCCGGTCGACGGCTCCGTCCGGGCCGGGCACCTCCTCGACAAGGCCGAGCACCTTGACCTGTTCGTCCTCGAAGACGCCGTCCATGGCATAGATCGGGCCGCACGGGATGCCGGCCGCCCGCAGCTCGGCGACCCAGTCGGCGGCCGGCTTGGCCGCGAACAGCAGGTTCAGCTCGGCGGCGAGGGCCGCGCGGTTGGCGCTGCGGTTGGGCGGGGTGGCGTACTCGGGTCGTTCGGTGAGTTCGGGCGCTCCGAGGATGCGGCACAACGAGATCCAGTGTGCGTGCGTGCCCGTCGCGACGTTGAGCTGCAGATCCGCGGCCTGGAATGCTCCGTATGCTGCGATCAGCGGATGGTCGTTGCCCTGCGCGTGCGCGACCTCGCCGAGGGAGAGGTAGCGTTGGGCCTGGAAGGTCATCAGCGACGTGGTCGCCTCGAGCAGCGAGGTGCTCACCCGGTGGACGTTCCCGGTGCGTGCCCGGTCGGCGATGGCGGCCGTGATGCCCACCGCGGCATACAGCCCCGTGGTCATGTCGGCGATCGGGACGCCGACCCGCATCGGCGTGTGCTCTCCCGCGCCGGTCACCGACATCAGCCCGGAGACGCCCTGCGCGACCTGGTCGAGGCCGGCCGCGTCCCGCAACGGGCCGCGATCACCAAACCCGGTGATGCTGGCGATGATCAGGTCGGGCAAGGACTGCTGCAATTCCGCGGGGTCCAGCCCCATCCTCGCCAGGGTGCCGGGGCGGAAGTTCTCGAGCAGCACGTCCGCCCGCTCGGCGAGCCGGCGCAGGATGACTCGCGATTCCGGGGCGCGCAGGTCGAGCGCGATCGAACGCTTGTTGCGGTTGGCGGAGAGGTAATACAGGCTGCGATCGCCCTCGAAGGGTGGCCAGTGGCGGGTCGAGTCACCGGCGGGTGTGCCCTCGACCTTGACGACCTCCGCGCCGAGATCGGCCAGTATCGAGGAGCACATCGGACCGGAGAGAGCCCGCGACAGATCGAGGATCCGGATGCCGGCGAGGGGCAGTTCTGCCGGAGTCTGTTCTGCCGGAGTCTGGGGTATGCCGTTGGCCGGGGTCATGCCGGGCCGCTCAGTTTCGAGTCCGCGCCGCGCACCTGCGCGACCACCGCTGCGCCATAGTCGTTGCCATTGGGAGTGCGCACGAGAGTATGGATGTGGAAGCGCTCGGGCTCGGGATTGGCGAGGAAAATGCCCGCGTGGTGGTCGAATTCGACGAGGATGACCGGACTCTGGATCCGGTAGTAGAACGGCGAGTCGTCGTCGGTGCCACCAATCCAGGCGAACCAGGTCTCGTCGAGGTGGGCCTCGAATTCGCGGAGGCGGGCAGCCCGCGGGCCGTCGGGGATGTAGTGGAGATAGGCGGCGACGATGGCGAGCACAGCGGCCCGCTCCTCGGCGGTGGCGTCGACCAGGGGGAGCCCTTCGTAAGGGATGACGCGGTTGTCCTGGAAGGCGCCGCCGAGGTGCAACTCGTCCCCCGGGTGGAGCCGGTCGGGCGGCATCGCGGGGTCGCGCTTGCGGTCAAAGAGCGTCGCGGCCGCGGCCTTGGCGGGGGGCAGCCCCCGGCGGAAGGCGAGGGCTAGCTCCTCGTGGCGATCGAAGAGGCGAGTGCCGGCATACGGACCCTTGTCGATGACATTGGGCTCCGCGCCGAAGAAGACCGGGGTGAAAAACTGTTGCCCACCAACGAAAACCGTGTTGAGGCACAGGTGATGGCCGTACAGATTCCAGCCCCACGGCTCGTCGGCCGAGGGAGTGCCGAAGATGTTGAGGTTGTAGCTGTACTCGTTCAAGATGCGGGGGAGCTCGACGAGCTCACCAAGGAAGTGGTTGGTCCGCATGACGCCGCGTGCGACGGCATACCCGGATTCACTGAGGCTCGCCCGGACCACCTCGAGTGCCAGGTCGCGCACCGAGGGGTCGAGTTCCTCCAGGCGCAGGCCGTGGCGATTGAGGTAGAACTCGGGGTTCATCCAGGCGCGCCATACCGCGCTGTCGATCGGATGGCGCAGTCGCTCGGCATCCTCGTCAGGCACGGCCGCGATGAGCGCCTCGGCGGCCGCGGCCGCGGCTCGTGTGGGGGCGTTCTCGGCGGGCCCTGGCTGGAAGCGCCCGGGGATGATCTCACCGTCGGTGGTCACGCCGCCGAACTCCGCTTCGGCCAGGGCGAGCCACCCGGCGATCGCCGGCCCCGCCACGGGATGGGTCCGGTGAGCGTCGGCGTACTCGTAGGCATCGAGTTCCGACAGGCCCGCCAGTCGTGGGTGGTCCAGCGGGAAGAGGTGGTCGCGGAAGGACGACATCGGCAGCTCCTTGTCGTGGTGGCATGGCAGGGGATCGATCCGTAACGTGGAACATAGATCCGCAATGCGGTACGCTGCTCATCGTTGCAGATTGACGTGGCTTATCGCAACCGACGATGGAGGAAGATCATGACCGAACCCGCCGAGGCGCTACCGCGCTTGATGATCATCATCGGCTCGACCCGTCCTGGTCGCGCCGGGCTACCCATCGGGACCTGGTTCGCCGAGCGTGCCCGCGCCCATGGCGGTTTCCAACTCGACGTCGTCGATCTCGCCGAGCTGGGGCTGCCCTTCCTCGATGAGCCGCACCATCCGCGCCTGCACGAATATGAGAACGACCACACGAGAGAGTGGAGCGAGCGGGTCAGCCGCGCCGACGCGATCGTGATCGTCACCGCGGAGTACAACTACGGCTACCCGGCTCCGTTGAAGAACGCGATCGACTACCTGCACAACGAGTGGTTCGACAAGCCGGTCGGCTTCGTCTCGTATGGCGGGGTTTCCGCCGGCACCCGGGCGGTGCAACAACTCAAGCAGGTGGTCGGCTCGTTGCGGATGGTGCCGGTGACCGATTCGGTGAATATCCCGTTCTTCCCGCAGTTCCTGCGTCCCGACGGGTCGGTGGAGCCCAACGAGGTGATGGTGCAATCCGCAGACGCGATGCTCGATGAGTTGCTGCGGCTGGAGAAGGCGCTGCGGGCGGCGCGAGCGAACCGACCAGTGGCGTAGCCCGTTGGCCTGGTCTCAGACGCCGGCCACGTCCGCGGCGCTGACGACGTGTGCCGGGCGCAGGCGGACCAGGAGTTCACCCGGCACGCCGTTGCGCTCGCCATACTGCTCGGCCAGGTCCGCGCCCATGTAGCGGCCACCAATGCGGGCGGCGGTCGTGCGGACCTGTGCCGGGTCGTCGACGAGTTCGACATCGCCTTCGACGGTGACGAAGGAGAAGGGGGCGTGGTCGTCCTGCACGGTCAGTACCGCGCGCCCGGTGCGGCGCAGGTTGCGGCCCTTGACGGTCTGGGCCCCGGTGTTGAAGATCAACGACCCGTCCGGCTCAACGTCATACCAAATCGGTGCGGCGTGCGGTCGGCCGTCCTTGCGGACCGTTGCCAAGATGGCCGGTCGGGCGGGAACCGCCGCCAGGAAGTCGCGGACTTCAGGCTCGGACATCGGGTGGTAGGCCATGTCCCATTGTGGCCCGGACCGTCGTGCCTAAAGCGGCGATCGCCGTCAAGAACCTCGGTCGCGGAGCCGGTCGACCAACCGACGCGCGAGTCGCCCGATCGCCGCATCGATGTCGCGGGGGTCGGTGTCGTCGTCGACTGATTGCCGGGTGAAGACAGCGATCACGTATGCCGTGCCGGTCTCGTCGATGACCACTCCCACTTCGTTACGGACGATGCCGAACAGGCCGCCGCTCTTGGCCGCGACGGACCAGCCGCGGGCGGCGCCGGAGGCGATGCGGTGCTGGGTGAGTTGCTGACTCATCAGTTCGCGGATGAGCGCGCAGGCCGGGGCCGGTCCGGCGGCATCGGTCCAAATCAGCCGTAGCAACCGCACCATGTCCGCCGGGGTCGTCCTCGACCCCCGCGCGGGGTCGAGCGCAGCCGAACGGGCGATCGCGTGACGGATGTTCTCGGCACCACGCGGCCCCTGGAGCGTGTGATCGTGAGCCGCCAACTCGGCATACCGGGCGAAGCCGATCTCGCGCGCGAGCCCATCGAGCATGGCGAGGTCCTCCGATAGCCAGGTGCCCGGCATTCCCCAGGCAGCAGTGGCCGCGTTGACGGCCTCGACGCCCAGGAGGCTGAGCAGCGCGTCGGTGGCGGCGTTATCGCTGAGCGTGAGCATCGGCGGCAGCAGATCGCGGGGCGTCGTGGTCACGGGATCGTGCAGCAGCGACATCCCGACCGGTCCCGGGGTCCGACTCGCGGGGTCGAGCAGCAGGGGAGCGGGCCCGTCGATCCGGCCGTCGTGCATGGCGCTAGCGGCGGCGATGGCGACCTGCACCTTCATCACGGACGCCGGAGTGATGGGCTCATCCTCGCGATAGCCGATCGTCGCCACCTCGTCCACGCGGCCCGCGCACCACGTCGCGTCAACGGTGGGGAGATCCCAGGGCGTCGTTGCCGTCATATCCGCGGATCCAGGGCATCGAGCAGCGCGAGCACCGCGGCGGCGACGGCCTCGGGTTGGTGCAGGAAGTGCAGGTGCCCGCCGTCGATCTGGGTGTGCGACCACCTCCACGTCCGTGCGCAGGCGAGTTCATCGGCATACGTGGACCCAAGGGCGAGATAGGCATTGGGCGTGGTCACCCAGCCGGCCGGAGCGGCCACCGTTGACTGGAAATAGCTGAGCGGCAGCCGCGGACAGGCCCGGTCGATCTCGGCGAAACGAGCATCCGGTATGACGTCCCGCAACTCCTCGCGCGTCCACCAGCGCGTCCAGGGCGGCAGGAGTCCGTCGTCCGCCACGAGCCCGGCGACGAACGCGAGGAATC
Organism: Nostocoides sp.; assembly: GCF_037045025.1. Classification (GTDB taxonomy): domain Bacteria; phylum Actinomycetota; class Actinomycetes; order Actinomycetales; family Dermatophilaceae; genus Nostocoides_A. The sequence goes on from NZ_JBAOHM010000009.1 coordinate 76,507, forward strand.
GAAATGGCGCCAGCCGGCTCGAACCGGTCGACGGCAAAAGCGCGGCATCCAGGAAGACAACGGGCAGGTCGTGACCGCACCGTTCTCGGACCAGCGGGGCCAGGTAGCCGGCGTTGCTGTGCGCGACCAGGGCATCGTGTGCTCGGGCCTGCTCGCTCCACGCGTCGATCACGCCGTCCGCCCCGCCGGACAGCGCGGGGTCGATGGTCGCGATCTCGATTCGCTCGGTGTCGGGCGTCAGCGCCGCCGCCAGGTCGCGGTAGGCGAGGGCCGGCAGCAGTGGGCTCGGGAGCACGAGGAGCGACCGGGTCACCGGGCGAGCGTATGCCGGATGGTCCGGTCAACGTCGCGAACGCCGCCTCCGGCGCTCCTCACTGCGGGCGCGCGAGGGGATTGACCACGTGCAGCTGCGGGAACCACGAGAAGTCGCGGTCGGCGGACCACAGCTCGTCGATCCCGTGCGCGAGGCAGATGGCCGCGATCCGGGCGTCGTAGACCCTCGGGCCGACCACCGATCCCGACGCCAACAGCGACGTGAGCACTGCGACGTGATCGCGGCCTTCCCCGATGAAGTGGACGCCCGGCTCGTCGGCGAGCGCGCCGACGGAAGCGAGGGCCACGGCCATCGTTGAGGGTGGTGCGTAGATACGCGAGTGGGTGACCACCGCGAGGAACTCGTGGACGCACGGCCAGGGGACCGCTGCGCCCTGAGGGGCCCGCACGCCTTGTCGCAGCACCGCGGCCGCGGCCGCATGGTGAGGTGAGTCCGCCCGATGGGCGTAAACCAGCAGGTTGGTGTCGAGCGCGATCACGACGGGTCGCCATACGCAAGCGGGATCGCGTCGGCAGGCGGCACGAGCAATGCGGTGCCCGATGCCGTGGGAAAGGAGAACTCCGGAAGGGAGTCGCGAACCGTGCGGCGGCGAACTTCGTGTTGCAGCTTTCGGGCTCGGCAGGCACGTCTGCAGGGCCCAGGTCGCGAACCGTGCGGCGGCGAACTTCGTGTTGCAGCCCCGTGACCACGAGGTCGCGCAGAGTGGTCCCTTGCTCCCGGGCGACGGCGCGAACCTGGGCCGCAAGCTCGTCCGGCAGCTCGATCGTCGTCTTCATACGGCTAAGAATCCTCTATGAGCCGTTCATCCCGTAACGCGATGCATAGCGCGGCAGACTCCTCCATCTCCAACCCAGGACGATGCGGTCGCCCGGGTCTCTGCGCGTCCCGGGCCGCACGCCCAAGTCCGGCATCCTCGACTGGCGCGCCCTGCGCACCGAGGTTCAAGGCGCAGCTGTCGAAGGCCGCGATCCTCGGCGATTTGGGCAACTCGATCACCTCCCTCTCCGGCGGCACCCACCCCAGCAGAATGGCGATCGGGGTCCGGGGTCGCGGGACCGCGCCCAACCGCCGGGGTTCGCTCCCCGGGGCGAGCAGTGGTGGGTGCGACGGCTGTTGGCGTCGACATCGTCGCGTTCACGCCGGAGCATGCTCGCGCGGCGCGCTCGGCCTACCGCCGCTACGGTCGCAACAGTGGGCACCCGGCCCGACTGAACTACGGGGACTGCATGGCGTATGCCGTTGCCTCGGTCGAGGGGGAGGCATTGCTCTTCAAGGGCGACGACTTTGCGCACACGGACATCGAGGCTGTCACGAGATAGGACGGCTGCTTGGGCATGGTCGGCACGAACTCCGCGACATCCTGCTGTCATCTGCGGGCCGGCGGGCTCAGGGTGGCCAAGGTCGACCTCGCCTCGGATGATGACCCTGACCCACCAATTCGACGATGTCTCCGAGGCGCTGCCGCGGCCGTGCGGCTACGGCAGCGCATCACCACCCAAGGCTCCGGCTTCCGCGCTGCCTGGACAATTGCTCGGTGCGCCGTGCAGGAACCTTCCCGAATGGGAGGTCACCGGCCGCCGGGATGGCGGCGTTAACCTTTCGTGGCCTGGCGTTTGTCGGGCTGGTCGGAATCACGCAACGTGAAAAGCGTTCGTCACCAATCACATAGTCGATGGTCAGGTCGCCACCAACGGCCTGCAGGTAGCCACGGATCGTGCCGATCTTGGCGTTATCGAGATCACCGTGCTCGATCTTCGACACCTGGCGCTGACCCACGCCGATGCGTTCGGCGACTTGAGCCTGGGTGAGGCCTGCACGTTCGCGAAGTTCACGCAGCCGGTAGGCGCGGACCTCGGTGAGCATCCGCTGCTTGTGCTTGTCGACCCGAGCCCGGTCCACCGGGTGCTCGGCCAGGAAGTCGTCCAGTGACTGGGGCATAGCTCTCACTGTCCTTTCAACTTGCGGAGATGGTCATCGAAGCGATCGTCGGCGAGGGGATGTTCTTCTTGTACCAACGCTGCCAGTTGCCGGTCTTGTCGCCGGCGATGAGCAGAATCGCTGCTCGTTGGGGGTCAAACGCGAACAGGATCCGCAATTCGGAACGTCCGGAGGAGCCTGGGCGGAGTTCCTTCATGTTCCGGTGACGAGAATGCTTTACCGTGTCAACGATGGGCCGCCCAAGCTGTGGACCGAGTTCCTCCAGAAGCTCGATGGCCGCGACCACCTGCTCCAGGCTTTCTTGGTCCAAGGAAGCAAGCCATCCAGCGACTTGCTCGACGTCCACGCTCCACATTCGCACATCTTAGACCCTGTAAGGTCTGCGGACAGGCGCGACCATTCGCTCGCGAGGCAGGTACTCGCCCAAGGCGCGAGGGCAGTCTGCCCGGAGGGGCGCCCCGGCGCGCAGGATGAGGATCGCCCCCTGAGTGCTTTGGAGTCAGGAGACGAACGACAGCGACTTCTGCGGGGTGCGGGTGTCCATATTGCGGCCGCGGTTTTGGTGGTCGTCGATCTCGGCGGCGCAGCCGATCATCCGGCCGAACAGGAAGACGGTGAAAGCGGCGTCCTCCAGGTCGTGGGTGGTGAACGAGCCGTCCCGGTAGCGACCCCACAACAACTTGAGCAATAACGTCGCGATGAGCGCATCGACGTTGACGCAGAACACGTTTGCCGTGGCGCCCTCCTCGCGCAGGGCCACGACTAGGCGCCGGTAGTAGTCGTGGAAAACATTGTATTCGCCGCGCTGCGCCATGACCGTGCGGACGTGTTCCTCGCGCGGGTCGATATTGACGTCCTTGCCCTTGAACACCGGGTGGTTGACGCACGGGATCGTCGGGCGGTCGGCCCCGGCCTCCTTGCGGGTGACCTTCAGCGCGGCGAACTCTGCGGCATACGCGTGGGTCAGCGCGTCGAGGTCGATGCCGTGCTCAGGGTCTCCCGGGTCGCTCAGCTCGGCGTCGCGGAAGCGGTCGATCAGGAAGGCCATACCCTCAAAACCGTTGCCGCCGTGGGCATATCCGGCGTGCGTGAGGAAGCCGATCATCGCCTTGTTCAGCTGGATGCGGTCCGGGGACTGCGGCCCGTCGGCCGAGACCGCGCCCTTCGCGCCCTGCGCCGTGATCGCTCCGGGACCGTTGGTCAGCAGCAGCCCGGTCAGCATGGCGAACGAGTCGAGCACGTCGGCCGCTGGCGACTCGCCGAGCAGCGCCGCGGCCGCGAGTTCGGTGACCGTGCACCGGGCGAGGACCTCGCTCATCGGTATGCCGCAGAACGCGTCGGCGGTGTGTCCCGCCACCGGCGCCGCGGCACCGATCAGGGTGCCGAAGATCTCCAGCCACCACGGCAGTTCCTCGGCGGTCAGCCGGGAAATCTCCTTGCGCGTCAAGGCCCGCCAGGTGAGGGTCATCGCGATGGCCGCGAGCACGCCATCGGCTGTCGGATGACCGCCTTGGGCTGCCAGCCACCGCAGCGGGAGCGCGTCGATACCCCGCTCGCGCAGTCCGGCCAGGATAGCCTCGGCGCGGGGATCGGGCTGGTCGCCGACAATGAGCGCGCGCAAGTCCTCGCCCGCTGCGTATGCGGTGACGTCGGCGTCGATGTCGTCGGCCGTCAGCTTCGTCTCGCGGAAGAGTTCGATGAAGCCGTGCATGGCCAGCCGTGCCGGCTGCGAGTGGGCCGGGCCGCGCAGAGCAAGCGCTGCCGCCAGGACCGTATTGGGGGTGTTGCCCGACTCACGAGCCGCCCGCACGGCGGCGAGTTCGACGCTGTCAAACAGGTTGACCTGGGCGCCGACGGCGACGTCGACGAGGGCCCGGTCCTGCTCGGTGGCCCGCCGACCGAGAAGGGCCAGAACGATATTGGCCGCCATTGGCTGCTCGGCGGCGCGCAGGATCGACATGCCGCGCAGGCTCGAGACCTGCGTGACCGCGTCCATCTGCGAGACGCCGGAGGCATCCTTCATCGACTGCCGCGCCCGCACCGCGCCGACGTGCGCGTTCAGCGCGGCGATCTGCTCGTCATACGGCGGCGCCGCGACGACATTGGGCAGGTCGAGCTCGGGGGCCAGGTCGAGGTCACGCGCCCGGCCGAACCACGGCTTGAGGTTGAGGCTGCCCTCGGGGGCGAAGTCGGGCAGGGTGGCGTTCCGGGCCATGACGTCGGTGAGGGCGGCGGGGACGTGGGCGATATTGGTGACGACGGCGCCCATGCGCGAGCACACCGGATGCTCCGGCGACCACACGCCGTCGACGCCGAACTTCTCCATGAACCAGCGTTCTTTGCTGGCCGCGTCGTCGCCGCTGCCGGCCATCGCGCCGGCGTGTCCGACCGAGCGGGTCAGGCGCGACTTCCACCGGCCGACGACGCAGGCGACGACGGGCTTGGTGAAGTCGGCGTCGAGCTCGTAGTAGCCACCGGGCTCGACATAGAGGACCGCGGCCTTGCTGCGCATGTCATTGGCGAGCGCAAACGCGAATTCCGGTGCGGCGTAATGGATATAGACGTCCTTGCCGCTCGAGACCAGGGTCGTCGTACCCCAGCCAGCCATCCGCAGATAGGTCGAGATGGTCGTGGTGAAGTTGCCCGAGTTGGAGTGGATCGCGATCGAGCCCTTGCGTAGCGCCTCCTCGGGGGTATTGCCGCCGAGAGCCCCGCCGATGCGCACGTGGTTCCAGGAGTCGGCGACCCCGAGACTGTTGGCGCCGAAGATGTCGACGCCGTTGGACTGGGCGATGGCGCGGATCTCCCGGGCGTCGTGCGCGGGGATCTTCTCGGTGACGATGAAGATCTTGCGGATGTCGGGGTTGACCCGGATCAGCTCGCCCACGCCGTGTCGCGCGGCAGCGGGCGGGAGGTAGACCACGCCGCAGTTGAAGGTGTGTCCGTCGGCGATGCCTTCAAGAACGTTGTTGTAGACCGGGATCGTGCCGAGCGCGGTCTCCATCTCGGAGCCGCCGCGACCCGGCGCGGTGCCGAAGACGACATTGCCGCTGGAGTATTCGTGGCTGACCGGGGTCACGTCGGTGGACTCGCCACCGAGGATGTTGAGCACGCACACCCGGTCGCCCCGGGTCGCGATCTGGGACAGCGAACTGATCCCGACGTAGTAGTGGAAATCGCCGACACCCTTCGTATACATCTTCGCCTCCCGTCAGCCCGCGAGCGCCTGGTGTTGGCGCAGGATTTGCTCGCGACCGGATTCCTTCATCCAGGCGTCGGCCGCGAGGGCGTAGTGGATGACCTCGGACATATCGGAGTCGAAGCCGAACATCTTGTAGGGGACCTTCAGCGTCTCGAAGGTGTCGCGCAGCACCCCCATGCCGCGGATGAGGTTCGGTCCGCCGCGGCCCACCACGGCATACACCGGGGTGGGTCCGTGGGTGGCGAAGTAGTCGCGCAGGGCGTCGGCCATGGCGCGGAAGGTCTCGAAGATGTCGGTGTTGTTGGCCTTGCCGCCGATGATGAACAGCACGTTGGACTGCGGCAGCCAGTAGCGATAGCAGATGCTCGCCAGCTCGCGCATCTTCGCATACGGCGGATTGCCGCCGAAGTCGGTGGAGATGATCGCGGCATCCCCGAGCATCTCGGAGACCAGGGAGTTGGCGCCGCCGCCGAAGGTGGGAGCGAGGATGGTGCCCTGGTCGTTGACGACGTAGACGTCGCTTTGGCCCTGATAGGTGCGCAGTTGGTTTACCTCGTGCTCGAAATCGGAGAACGATGACGAGAACAGCGAGCGGGGCAGCCCGAGCCGCTGCACGCGGGGGTCGTCGCGGTCGAAAGCGCACTTGAAGTCGCACGCGACGGGGGTCAGGCGGCCGCGTTGGTCCGCTCGCATCCGGATGGGGTTGAGCTCGAGGGTCGTCATCCCGAACTCGTGGAAGAGTTCCCACAGCGACGGCAGGTGCTGGACCAGCGGCGAGACGATCTCGTTGGGGGCCTTCAGCTGGGAGAGGGCGTTGGCGACGACGAAAGCGCGCATGCCGGTGAGGGCCTCGAAGGGCACCTGGGCGACGAGCTCCTTGTCGAGTTCCTCGATGGCGATGCCGCCGTGGTGGGTGATCGTCATCGTCGGGGCCCGGTAGTGGGTGGAGTCGGTAAGCGAGAAATAGACCTCGTGCTCGGCGGGCACCATCGCCTCGAAGGTGACGCCATTGGCCTTGGCCACCGTCGTGCCGACGCGGTGCTCGGCGAAGTAGAGCCGCTCCTTCTCGGCCAACGCCGTCGGCAGGTCCTTGGCCCGGCCGATCAGGCCCGCCTTGCCCTTCTTGCCGATGCCGCCCTTGAAGACCGGCTTGATCATGATCTCCCCATGCCGGGAGATCAGATCCTTGATCTCCTCCTCGCTCGCGTCCGGCCCGAGCACCTCCGCGGCGGGGAATCCGGCGAACTCGAGCAGTTTCGCGCCATACAGCATTCCGGTCAGGTTCACCTGGTGCCTCCAGCGTTGATCGGTTGTTGGCCCCCGCGGCTGCCGAATGTCGACAAGCTGGTCCACCCGGTTCTGCGTTGAGCCGATGACGTCCAACATATCCAGCCGCGCAAGCCCCGGGGATTGCCGCCCGAAGGCGGCCGGTCTCTCACTGCCCGAACTGGTCGAGCAGGATTATCGCTGCCTCGGCGACGCCGTGGGGGTCGTGCAGGAAGGGCAAACGGCATCGCATCCTGGGCGAAGGCGCTTCAGACCTGGATCAGATCGTGAGGCGTTGCCGGGGGAGTCGGGATGGGGGCGATCACGACCTGGCGGCCCTGCGGCCGAAGGGCCATCGCAAGGTCGTGATAGGCGAGCTCGGGAAGCAGTGGGCTCGGGAGCACCAGCACCGACCGGACCACTCGTGAACTCTAGGAGGTCCTGCACGCGCCAGTCTGCCGACCGCTCCGGCGCTCTACGGCTGGATCGGCACCTCTATCGGGCACGTGGGTCCGCTCGCCGCGGACAAGCGTCGGTCGAGGGTGAGCAGGGTCGCGTCCAGCGCCTCGGCAAGAGCAACGTATGCGGCGTCCCACCCGCGCACGGTATGGCGCAGTTCCCAGGCCCGGGCCAGGAGGGCCCGGTGGTCGTACCGGTCAGCGGGCCAACTGCGCAGGTCATCGACTGCCAGTGCGGCAAGCGTGTCGTCGAGAGTGCCGGCCAGATAGTCTCTTCTGATCAAGCTGAAGACCTCGACATCGATGACGTGCGGGGCGGCCTGGTCGGGCTCCCGGGAAAGTCGTTGCCGGATCGCCTCGGCGTTCGGGGAGTCGACGAGCACATCATAAAGGCAGGAGGCGTCGACGACGATCACGTCGGCCAGGCGCCGCGCAGCTCGTCCAGCGCCTCGAGGGTGTCCCGAGGACTCTGGGCGCCCGAGCGACGCCGCGTGCGCTCGAGCCACTCGCCGATCGAGGGGCGTGCCGCGAGTCGCTTGGTCTCTCGCCGGAGGTACTCGGGCACCGACAGTCCGACTTCGGCGGCACGCTGGGCCAGAGCGTCGTAGACCTCGTCATCGACGTCGCGGATCTGAATCGTTCGAGGCATCCTCCCATCCTAACATGCAAGTGTGCATGTCTTGCGGATCACCCACCTCATGCGCCGGCGAGGTCGCGGACGGGGTCGGCCTCGCCCCATGGTCCGCAACGGCTGTCGCCCCCTTCGGCAGCGGTCGCCCGGTCCAAAGTATCGGAGCGTCTGGGTCCCACGCTCTGCGTGGGCAGGAGCGGAGAACGTCGTGGGTGACTCAAACCCAGTCGCCGGCGCTGACGGTCTGAAGGATCTCCGGGGCGGTCGCCAGATAGCGGCCGGCGGACAGGCGCACGGAGAACCACAGGAGAACCAGCCCGTAGAGCGGGCCCAAAACCAATGCCGCCCAGGCAAATCCCGAGTCCACTGTCTCGCCCAGGACCACGAGCACGATGATCGGAATGCAGAGCAACGCGCCCCCGGCCATCGTCGCGAGGGAGGCAGCGAAGGCTCGGCCGCCTTGGCCGGGCACGCGGGAGGCGAACATGGACGTGCGGCTTTGCGGCACGGCATACGGCAGGCAGGCCGAGACGAACAGCGCGGCAGCGGTCGAGGTGAGCACCGCGCCGAAACACAGGCCTAGCATGCCCGGCAGGTGCGACCACCCGTCGCGGACGATGACCTGAATCAACACCCCGATGACGCTGATGACCAGCCCCGGCACGACGGCAGCGACGGCGTGCCCCCACAATTCGCCGCGGGCGCGGGCCCGGTCGGCGAACGCGGTCAGGTGCAGCCACAATCCGGATCCCTCGGTGGCGTAGGAGGTCGCGGCCTGCATGCCGGCCATGGCGGCGGCGAAGGCGACGGCGTACCCGGACCGCTCGCTGCCGGTGGTGAGGAACGGCCAGCCCACCGCTAGCAGCCCGACCATGAGCAGCGGAAGGCGACGCATCGGGTCGCGCCAGATCATCGTCAGATCGCGCCCGAACATGAGCTGGGCCGTGGAGCGGGTGTCGGTGGCCACCGCATCGTCGTCGATGAGCCCGCGCGACACCGCCGAGGACTCGGTGGTCGACCCGATCGTCGTCAGGCTCGTGCGCAGCGCCCGGCCCCACCACACCCATAACGCCACGAGGAAGGCGCCCGCGATCACGGCGCGCGCCGCGGCCGGCAGCCAGCGGCAGGCGTCCAGATCGGACGGGATGACGGCCAGTCCGCCGGGCGGGGTCCACCCGAGCACGCGACCGATGGCGCCGGCGAGCGGATCGGCAAAGGACCCCCGGGCGCCGCCGGCCGCCCCGGAGAGCAGGAAGTAAATGATGAAGAGGACGAAGGTGACCGCCATCCCCAGGTCGCGGCCACGGCGAGAGCCCATCAACGAGGCCATCGACGCGGCAAGCGCCCGGGAGCCGATGACGCACATCAGCAACACCCCGATGACGCACACCAGGGCAACCGGAAGCATGGACCACTTGGGGGAGAGGCCGATTGCCGCTCCGGTGAGGGCGATGGCGTTGGCCAGCGGCAGGTAGCCGACGAGAGAGGACGCAAGCAGGCCCCGTTGCAGCCGCCCGGCGGGGATGGGCAGCAGCGCGAACCGCCGCGGGTCCACGGTCTCGTCGACGCCGAAGGCCACCAGCGGCATGACCATCCACGCGAGCAGCAAACTGAAAAAGAAGCTCGCCAGCCCGAGCGGGGCGGAATCGGGCGAAGTCCGCAAGATCGCGAAACCCAGTCCGACCAGGCCGCCGGCCGCAATCGCGGCGAGGACACCGAGGACCAGCCACAGGACCCCGAGGTCGCCGTGGTTCATCGCCCGGTTGCGGATGAGCCGCAGTTTCAGTCCTGCGAAGAGCGCAACCATTCCAGGCCCCCCTCGGCGATATCGCGGCCGCCGACGATGTGGAAAAAGGCATCGTCGAGCGAGGCGGCGTCGCCGCGGACCTGCGCGATCGGGCCGTCCGCGACGATTTTGCCCTCGTTCATCACGGCCAGGTGGGTGCAGTTGTCCTCGACGAGGTCCATGACGTGCGAGGACAGGATGACGGTGCGGCCACCGCGGACATAGGCGTGCAGCACCTCGCGGATGATGCGCGCCGAGACCGGGTCGACCGCCTCGAGCGGCTCGTCGAGCAGGAGCAGTGGCGGCGAGTGCAGCAGCGCTGCGGCGAGGGTGATCTTCTTGCGCATCCCGGTCGAGTAGTCGGCGACGAGCTTGCCCCCCGCGCCCGTGAGGTCGAGGACTTCGAGCAGTTCGCGGCTGCGCTCGGCGACGACATCCCGTGGTATGCCGCGCAACCTGCCGAGGTAGGACAGCAGCTCCGTGCCGGATAGCCGCTCGAAGAGCCGCAACCCGTCGGGCAAGACGCCCATCGCCGCTTTGGCGGCCACCGGGTCCGCCCACACGTCGATGCCCTCCACCCACACCCGACCCTGGTCAGGCCGCAACAAGCCGGTGACCATCGACAGCGTGGTCGTCTTGCCGGCGCCGTTGGGACCGACCAGCCCGTAGAAGGAGCCGGCGGGCACGTCGAGGTTGATGCCATTGACCGCCACCCGGCCGCCGAAGGCCTTGACGAGGCCCCGGATGGCCAAGGCAGGCGGTTTCGCGGTGGGCGGTGGCGGCTGCGGGTTGAGCTCGGCATCAGTCATGTGTGTCGAGCCCCCTTGTTCCCATGTCACATAGCCACGGTACCTCTGCGCACTGACACCGCATCCCCGCCAACCCAGATCTGACCGCCGGCCGCGTGGACGCGCACTCTGCCGTCGCGCCCGAGCCGCGGCGAAGGCGAGCCGATCGGCATACGACACCTCGACCAGGCCGACCCCGCACTCCTGGACGATGCGATCGCTTCTGGGTATGCCGCCCGCCTTCTGCCACGCGTGCGCCGGCCCGATCGTCGGGTGGCCAGCAAGGGGAGTGTTGTTGCGCCAGATATTGCCCCAGCCGGACCTCTCGTCGGTGAAGCCGATCGGGAGATTGACCGCCTTGTTGTACACGATGGTGTGGAAGCTCGCTCGACGTCCGTCGCAACGCCGCGGAGGAGTCGGCGGCCGTCGACGCGGCGCTCGCCGCAGCACGTGACCGGATGCCGATCGCCCACCTGTCGATGGAAGGCGTCCCCCGCGGCAGGGGACGGACGGCTATGACGTCCGGCGGGACGGCCCGTCCTGCGCCTGGACGGCGAGGCCATCGCGCGAAGCCCCCACCACGGCCCCCTAATTCTGTTGTCGGGGGCGTGATCACCGGAACATTCTCCGGCGCACACGGAATACCCCCATAGGTATTACTGTGGAGTCATGTCAACAGTGGTGATCCTGGGTGCCGGAACAGCTGGCACGATGCTCGCCAACAAACTCCGCAAGGCCCTGCCGCACGACTGGTCGATCACCGTCGTCGACAAGGACGACGAGCACCACTACCAGCCCGGCTACCTCTTCGTTCCGTTCGGCACGTATGCGCCTGAGCGCGTGTCTCGTTCTCGCAGAGCGCAACTCGACGACGGCGTGGAGTTCGTGGTCGACGCGGTGGCACACGTCGACCCCGCGCACCAACAGGTCCGGCTGGCCAGCGACCGGCAACTATCCTATGAGTGGCTGATCATCGCCAGCGGCACGGTGCCGCGGCCGGACCAGACACCCGGTCTGCTCGACGAACGGGTTTGGCGCACATGCGCGTTCGACTTCTACACCCTTGAAGGCGCCACCGCCTTGCGTGAGGCGCTGGCGGCGTTCGAGGGTGGCCGACTGCTCGTGCACATCACCGAGATGCCGATCAAATGCCCGGTGGCGCCGCTGGAGTTCGCCTTCCTCGCCGACGACTACTTCCGGAAGCGGCGGATGCGGCACAAGGTGGACATCACCTATGTGACACCCCTCGACGGTGCCTTCACAAAGCCGGTCGCGTCGGCGGCGCTAGGAGGCTTGTTGGAGGACAGAAGCATTCGCGTTGCTCCCGACTTCGCTATCTCGCACGTCGACCCGGACGCGAAGTCGATCGTCGCGTACGACGGTCGAGAACTTCCCTTCGACCTCCTCGTCACCGTGCCGCTGAACATGGGTCAACAGTTCGTCATCGACTCCGGTCTCGGTGACGACCTCGGGTTCGTCCCGGTCGACAAGCACACGCTGCGCTCAGAGATCTCCGACCGCATCTTCGCCATCGGCGACGCCACCAATGTGCCGACGTCCAAGGCCGGCGCCGTTGCCCATTTCGAGGTCGAACACCTCGTCAAGAACCTCGAAGCCGCCATCGCAGGACAGCCACTGCCGAGGAAGTTCGACGGTCACGCGAACTGCTTCGTCGAATCCGGCCGCGGCAAGGCGCTGCTGCTCGATTTCAATTATGACACCGAGCCGCTGCGTGGCACCTTCCCGGCCTCCAAAGTGGGGCCGATGAAGCTCCTTGGCGAGTCCCGGCTCAACCACCTGGGCAAGCTCGCGTTCGAGAAGATCTACTGGAACATGCTGCTTCCTGGGCGGTCGCTGCCCGTGCCGACCGTGATGTCGATGGCCGGCAAGGTCCCTGCGGGACAGAAGGATTGAGACTAATGCCTACCAACACGATCGACGGCCATACCTTCGCCGTCAACGACGAAGGCTTCTTCACCAACCGCGAGGAGTGGAGCGAAGACCTTGCTGCCATCCTCGCCGATCTGGTTGGCATCGAGGAGCTGACCGAAGCGCACTGGGCTCCCCTGCGGTTTATGCGAGAGGACTCCGCCAAGACCGGCGTTACGCCGACTCTGCGACGCATGCAGGCTGTCGGTGGCTTCGACGTCAAGGACCTCTTCACCCTCTATCCCGGCAAACCGGCCAAGAAGATGGCCTATCTCGCCGGCCTCCCCAAGCCCGTAGGATGCGTGTGAAATGCGAACTGTCCCAGACGGATTCATCATCCCCGGCTTCGGCGGCAGCGCCACTCGGGTGACATCCACGGCTGGTGAGCCGGCGGGTGGCGGCGAGGCTGCGGCATACAGCGGCCCGCGCAAGCTCGCGCTCATCTGCTCCAAGGGCAACCTCGATATGGCCTACCCGGGCCTGATCCTCGGCAACGCCGCGGCGGGCGAGGGCGTCGAGGTGCACATGTTCTTCACCTTCTGGGGGCTGGACATCGTCAACACGAAGACCAACGACAACCTCAAGTTCACGATGCTCGGCAATACCGCGATGCACATGGCCGAATTAGGTTATCTGCGACCGGGTTTGGAGCATAAGTCGATGCCCCAGCTGATGGGGCAGATGCCCGGCATGACGGCCATGGCGACCAAGATGATGAAGAAGCAGATGGCCGACCTGGAGATCCCGGACGTGCCCGAGTTCCTCGACCTGCTGGCCGCCGCCGGCGTGCACATGTATGCGTGCAAGCTCTCCTTCGACATGATGGAGATGATCGAGGCTGACCTGCATCCCGGCGTCGAGGCCGTCATCAGCGCCGCCGACTTCATCGAGATCAGCGAGGGCGCCCAGACCCTTTTCATCTAACCCCCGTCGACTGGGCAACTCGACTCCGTCGAGAGGGCAATCGACGCGGGGTACGGGAGACTGGGTCGGTGGATATCCGTGACCTGCGCCCGCCCGTCGAGGACGGCCCGTGCGGACGCTGCCCTCGACCGGGATCCGGCAGGCCGTCCCGTGCGAGGTGGCGCGACGGGGGAACGCACCTGGGTCGCCCTCCCGCCGGACATCGACGCAATCCGGGCGGCGGATCCCGCCCTGGGCCGGGAATGGCGCCTGGCCGTCCGGGAGACGCTGGGTGCGCTGCTCGGCGTCTGGCGCATCGAAGGTTTCACCCGGGACGGCCGTTATGCCTTGGGGCGCGGCCGACCCTAGGGGGCGCGCAGATGACGTGCGCCGCACATGTCAGTGGTGCTCGCCGCGGGTGACCAGGTCGACATACTCGGGGTGGCGCTGGATCCAACCCTTGATGAACTGGCATTGCGGCATCACCCGGCGGCTGCCCTCGCGCACGTCGTCGAGGGCAAATCGGGCAAGCTCACTGCCGACGCCCTGCCCTTCGAACTTCTCGTCCACTTCCGTATGGGTAAAGACGATCAGGTCGTCGGTGACGATGTACTCGGCGAACCCGGCCAGGTCCCCACCCACGTGCGCCTCGTAGCGATTCTGTGCGGGATTGTTCGTGACGACAACATCGGACATGGCGGCCTCCTCGGTGAGGTGTCCATCCTGGCAGGCTCGGCTGTCGGAGGCGACGGATAGCGTCTTGAAGTATGACGATCCGACTGGTCCCACTCGACGACTCCCATCTCGATCGGCTCTTTCGGTGGGAGAGCGACCCGCTAACTAACAGCAGGCACTGACGATGGGTCGTAGGAGTATGGAATGCGGGGTGTCCGCGCGGCCCATCGGGATGCGCACCGTGGACTTGCCCGCCAAGGTCGGTCCGATCACATACTGCTGCAGGTAGCTCACGCCCTGGGAGGCCCCCGGACCGAAGTAGTCCGAGGCCCGAAGCTCCGTCGCGCGGACCCGTCCGGCCTCGTGCGCCGCGAGCGCGTCCTGCCACATCGCGACCCGAGTCGCGCCTTCTTTCCGTTGGGGCGCAACGGAGTCTCCTCGGTCATGGGAGCGTTGACGCGGCCATACCCATAGAGATTCGAGGTGGTGATCAGCCCGGCGCCGCTGCGCTCGGCGTCGGCCAGGAAGGCGTTCGCCATCGGCGGCCAGTCCCGGTCCCAGTGGATGTAGCTGGCGGGGTTGACGGCGTTGACGATCGTTGCGGCGCGGGCGTCGTGCGGTCGACGGGCGCGGCACACCCCGGCACCGGCGAGCCGAAGACGAGGGCGTACTGCTCGGGGTGCGCGAGTGCCCACCGGCGCGGCGTGTGTGCGATGGACCCAAACTGCGCGCCGACACGCGCATCACCGGGCGGTTAATGGCGGCGCTGGGCCGGCTGCCGCCGCACCCGCCGGCGGGGTATGCCGGGGCGCCCGGCTGGGTGGGCTTGGACGGCCTCCTCGCGGATCCGCAGGTGCAAGCGATAGGTGCCGACGCCACGCGGCTGACCCTCGGTCTGGCTGCCTGGGACATGATCATGGGGGCCGTCACGGCCGAGGTGTTCGAGCAGTTCGGCACCGAGGCGTTCGCCGAACCCGAAGCGCACGTCGAGGAGATCGTGGCCCTGGCCACCGCCGTACTCGCCGGGACCGACGCCTCGGCCCGGGCCCCGTGAGCACGATCGGCATCAGGCGCGAGAGGCCAGCTCCTGCAACGGGGTTCGGGCCGTGGGGTCGGCGAGCACGAGATCCGCGATCTCGTCGGCCGTGAACCACTTCAGCCCGTCGTGCTCGTCCGGCGCCATATTGCGCGGGGTCCCGCGCCAGCTCGTGACGAGAAAGTGGTGCATCTCGAGGCCAGGCAAGTCGCACGGCAACATCACGGGTTCGGGATCGAGGACCGCGACGCCGAGTTCTTCCGCGCACTCGCGGATGGCCGCTTCGCGAGGCGTCTCACCCGGCTCGACGTGTCCGCCGATCAGGTCCCAGCAGTCCGGATACCACTCCCGCTCCGGGTGGCGATGAGCCAGCAGTAGGCGCCCGTCGCGCACGAGCGCTGCCGTGGCGATCGTGACGGTCACGCGGACATTATGGTCAGCACTGGCCGAGGATGGCGGCGTCCAGGTCGCGGTTCTTCAGCAGGGTCGAGCACTGCCCGGGGGCGATTCGCGCAGACCGTGCCGATCGGGCATTGTCTTCGATGTGAAGAATTGCCTTGCCCGAGTTGATCATTGGCCGGTAGGTGCCGCATTCGGCATACTGCTCGCATGACTCGTGCCGGCGAAGTCCATCTCGGCGCCGAGGGTGGGAATCGGGCCGACGGCGTTCTTCAGCCCCATCGACAACTCGCGCTGGTGGGCCAGCGAGAGCAACGCCCGCAGGTTTGCCGTGGAGTCGGCCCTCGTCAGGGAGAAGCCGGTTGCATTCTGGTAGCCGTCGACGTTCTCGGGGTGGACCGCCTCGAATCCCCCTTGCCTTGCAGGCATCCATCCGCTTGGCCATGATCGGCAGGAGCACCTTGAGGGCGCGGGTGTCGAGCCAGCGCTCGCCCTTCCATCCCGACAGGGGCTTGCCATTTACCCGGCCGGGGAAGGCGCCGGCGTCGGAGCGCCAGTTCTCCCACGAGCCGGCGAGCCGACCACCACCTAGGGGGGATCGCGACGGCCGCCCGCGGTGCGGCACCTAGCGGTGGGCCATGGCGGCGTGAACACCCGGGCGGCGCGCGTACGCCCCACATAACTGACCCGGGCACGAGACACCCCGAACCGGGCGCGATCTCGCTCACCCCCACACCCTCACACCGAGCCTGCCCACGACGGCACCAACGCCACCAACCGATTCCCCCTCCGCACGCCGCGGCAACCACTCCAACGCCGGAAACTGCTGAGGCATCTTCCACTCTCCAACACGCGGTTCCGCCCGCTCAGTCTGGATCTGGTTGCCGGGCAATGAAATCCGCCATGCCCGGCACAGTGAAAGCGATCCGGCCATGCTCAGGCGCATACACCAGACCCTTCGAGATCAACGAGGCCCGCGCTGGCCCCAGACTCGCCGGCTTCCGGTGGAGCCGGCGAGCGACCGCACCCGAGGCGCTGCCACCGTCACCGTCCTCGGCCATCGCCCGCAAGTAGCCCTGTTCCGCCTTCGTCGCTCGATCCCACCGCGCCCGGAAGAACCCGTTGTCCAGGGCGGTTCGTCCGCGAGCTATCCCCACCTGAGCGTCCAGGATGGTGATCACCTCACCCGAGGCGTTGTTCCACGCCTCCTGGCCATACTGCTGCAGGAAGTACGGATACCCGCGAGCCTCATCAACAGTGAAGGCGACAGCCGCGGCTGCCCACCGCACCCCAGCGCGGGTCGCGGGCACTACCAGTGCGTCGCCGGCGCTCTGGGTCGGCAGCGCGGTGATCGGGTGGAACGCAAAGAGCCGCTCGGCATACGACTTGGCTTCCGCGACATCCTTCGGCAGCGACGGCAAGCCTGCGATGCACAGCAGGAACGCCCAACCCTCCTGGGAGGCCTTGTGCGCTGTGGCGCAGACCGCGACCAGCTCCTCCTGGCTGAGGTCTTGAGCCTCATCGATAAGAATCGCCAACCCGACACCCGCCTCAGCGGCGGCCGCGCTGAGATCCTTCACCAGCTTGGCCAAGTCGGTCTCCAACGACCCCGAGTCCGCTCCTCCACCGGGGGCATCCTGCAAATCCAGCCCGAAGGACCAGGCCCCGCTCGAGTCGTACGACGCCTTGAACGACAAGGCCGTCTTCAACGCCCGAAGGAGCCGACGCCCTGCCGACGGCCGCAGTAGGTCGGAAAGCGGCCCATACAAGGCCTCCCCCAGCGTGGCACGCAACGACTTGTCGGTCCCCGCCTCGATCTGCGCGACAACCCAATCCCGAGACTCTGCCTCCTTCGCCATCGACGTCAGCAACACGGTCTTCCCGACACCCCGCAGCCCATACAGGGCAAGGGGCTGAATCGACAGCCCACCCTCGATCCGATCCAGCCGGATCGCCCACTCAGTCATCTCGGCGTCACGACCAACCAGCGCAGCCGGTGGCCGGCCAGCGCCTGGGCTATACGGATTTCGTCGCGGATCCACCGCCGTCACCTCATCTGTACCGAAATGTACGGCTATATAGCAAAACCCTATACTCTACTAAACTTGCCTACATAACCGCTCGTGCGCGCGGGGCGAGGCTCTACTTGACCTGATTTGATCTGGGTGCGCGGGTGTCGATGGTTATCGACGGAAGGCCCGGCATCGCGTGCCCTGTGACCTGCCGGGCCCTGGGTGTTCAGTTAAAGCCTGCCTCCGGCGTCGACGGCCTCGAGGGCGATGAGCATCCGTTCGTGCTGTGCACGTTCTGGCTCGTCTCCGCCTACGCGTGGCTGCGCCGCCGCGACGAGGCGGGCGCCCTCATGGACACAGTCCTGCGCCTGAGCGGCCCGCTCGGTCTGTGCGCCGAGGAGTTGGAGGCGGGTGGCGAGATGCTCGGTAAACTCCCCCAGGTCTTCTCCCAGCTGGACCTGGTCATCGCGGCGCTGGATCTCGAGGACTCGCTCCGGGAGGGCGGCTGCTCGTAGGGTGGACGAGGCGCCGCCGGCGCCGGCAGTCCCCTCCCGAGAGTGCGAAACCGTGCTGCTGACCCTGCTGCTCCTCGCGACCGGCCTTTGCGTGGCCGCCGTCGCGCTGGGGCAACGGCTCGGCCCCCGGGCCGGCTGGGTCCTCGCGGCCGGGCTGGCCGCGCTCGCGGGCGGTGTCGCGTGGCTGTGGGAGTCCCCTCGCGCCGGCCCGGGCCACGGCGAGCGGTATGCCTGGCTCCCGAGCCTCGACGTCGCGATCCGCCTGCGCCTCGATGGCCTCGGGCTGCTCTTCGCCCTCGTCGTCCTCGGTGTGGGCGCGCTCGTGCTGGCGTATGCCGCGAGCTACCTGCCGCCGGGCCGGCACGGTGTCTTCTTCGGCCTGCTCACCTTCTTCGCGGCGGCCATGCTGGGCCTCGTCCTCGCCGACGACGTCGTCTTGCTGTGGGTGATGTGGGAGCTGACGACCCTCTGCTCCTTCCTCCTGATCCAGCAAGCCGGCCCGAAGGGGCGCGACCCGGCGATCCGCACCCTCGTCGTGACCGGCGGCGGCGGGTTGTGTCTGCTCGCGGCGGTCGTGCTGACGGCGACCGCGACCGGGACGACCCAGCTGAGCGCCGCCCTCTCCTCTCCGGTTTGGCAGGAGCGTCCCGGCGTCGCCGGGTGTGTCGCCGTGCTCGTGGCCCTGGCCGCGTTCACCAAGAGCGCCCAGTTCCCCTTCCACGGCTGGTTGCCCGACGCGATGGTCGCCTCGACCCCGGTCAGCGCCTACCTGCACGCGGCGGCGATGGTCAAGGCGGGGATCTTCGTCCTGCTCCGCTTCTCGACCGCCCTGCACGCGGTGCCGGTCTGGCGCGGACTGCTCGTCACCGTCGGCCTGCTCACCGCCGTCCTCGGCGCCGTCTTCGCCCTGCAGCGCTTCGACCTCAAGGAGTTGCTCGCCTATTCCACCGTCAGCCAGCTCGGTTTCCTCGTCGCGACGATCGGTCTCGGGACCGGGTATGCCGTCGTCGGCGCCCTCGTGCACGTGCTGGCCCACGCCCTGTTCAAGTCGGGCCTGTTCATGGCCGTCGGGTTGATCGACCACGAGGCCTCGACCCGCGACATCCGCCGGCTCTCGGGACTGCGGCGCGCCATGCCCGCCACAGCCCTCGTGCTCGCCCTGGCCGCCGCGTCGATGGCCGGCCTGCCGCCCCTGTTCGGCTTCGTCTCGAAGGAGGCGATGTTCGGGGCGATGACCAAGACCGGCTGGGGCGCGCTGCCGGTCGCGGCGATCGCCGGCGCGGCCGTGGCCGGGGCGGTGTGCACCTTCGCCTACTCGGCCCGGATGCTGCGTCCGCTCTTCGGGGCCGCGATGCCCGAGCCACCCCACGAGGCCCCGGCCGCGATGGTCGCGCCGGTGGGCGTCACCGCTCTCGCCGGTGTCGTCCTCGGGGTGGCGGGCCCGGTGGCCGCACCCCTGATCGACGCGGCCGCCCGCGCGGTGTTGGACGCGGCACCGGCGGCGGATCTGAACCTGTGGCACGGCCTCAACTCGGCGCTGCTGATGTCGGTGACGGTCATCGTCGGCGGCACGCTCCTGGTCTGGGGCCGGGGCCGCGTCGACCGGGTGCTGATCGGGCGGGCATTCGCGCCCGTGCGGGCCGTCGACGTCGTCGAAGCCTTCCGCTCCGCAGCGGTGCGCGTCGGTGGCCGGGTCGGCGGCGCCACCCGCAGCGACGCGCCGACCCGGCACCTGCTCGCCCCCCTCCTCGCGTTCACCGTCATCGTCGCCGTCGCGATGGGCCAGGGCGTGCCGCTGCCGCCGGGCGACACGGATCGCCCCCTCGACTGGGTGCTGGCCGCCCTGGTCACCCTCGGGGTCATCTTGGCCCTACGCGCCAGCAGCCGGGTCGCCCTCGTCACCACGGTCGGGGTGGTCGGCTTCTCGACCGCCCTGCTCTTCTTCGCCCTCGGCGCACCCGATGTCGCGATCACCCAACTCCTCGTCGAGATCCTCACCGTGGTCGTCATGGTGCTCCTGCTCGTCCGGCTGCCCGCAGGCTTCCACCCGACCGGCCGCGCGCAGACGGTCGGCGCGGGCGTGACGGCGGCGCTCGTCGGCGCGGCGGCGGCATACCTCGGGCTCGTCGTCCTGGCGCACCCGGAACCGGCGCCCGCGGGGGAGGCCTTCGTCGCGCAGGCCTATGCGTTATCCGGCGGCACGAATGCCGTCAACACGATCCTCGTCGACTTCCGCGCGATCGACACGCTCGGCGAGATGGTCGTCCTCGGCGTCGCGGCCGTCGTCATCGTCGTGGCCCTCACGTCGCGGGGCTTGCTTCCGCGGCGGCCCAGCCCAATCACCGTCGCCGCGGACAGCCCGGCGCGCGACAGCGCAGCCAACACCATCCCCTTGCGGGTCATCGACCGGGTCGTCGGGCCGCTGTTGGTGGTCATCTCGGCGTGGCTGTTCCTGCGCGGGCACTACCAGCCCGGTGGCGGGTTCATCGGGGCCCTCGCCGCCGGGGCCGCGTTGACCTTGATCTTCCTCGCCGCCAAGGACGACTGGGTCGCCCGCCTCCACGTCGCCTACCTGCGGATCATCGGTGCCGGGATCGTCCTCGCCGTGAGCATGGCCGTGGTCGGGCTCCTCGACGGCGCGATCCTGCGCCCGCTCTATCTCGAGGTCCTCGGCGTCCAGGTCTCGACCGGTCTCGTCTTCGACGTCGGGGTCTATCTGACCGTCCTCGGGTTGGTGTTGGCCACATTGGCCCGGCTCGGCCTCGACGGCCCGGACCCGGTGCCGCTGCGCCAGCCCGGGGAGATCACGGCGCGTGAGGAGAGCGACTGATGGCCCTCGCCCTGACGATCGGCGTCCTCGTCGCCGGCGGCGTGTTCATGCTCCTGCGCCGCGGGATGATGCGGGTCGTCGTCGGGTTCGTACTGATCAGCCACGGCGTCAATCTGCTCCTCATCTCCGCCGGCGGCACCTCCCGGCGGCAGCCGGCGATCGGGCGCGATCTGGACCCGAGCAGCACGGCCGACCCGCTGCCGCAGGCCTTTGTGCTCACCGCCGTCGTCATCGCGTTCGCCGTGACGGTCTACCTGCTCGTCCTGGCCGTCCTCGGTGACGGGGACGATGACACGACCTTCGCGGTCGAGGGGCGCGAGAGCGAGACTCCCGACCTCATCGAGGCGGAGCGCCCGCACGACCGGCGCCATGCCCCGCAGGACTGGCACGCCTATCTCGACCGCGCCGACGACCTCCCCACTGAGCCCGCGGAGACCGCATCCGCGATCGAGGAAGGGGAGCTGCGGTGACCGCGCTGCTGCCACTTGTCATCCTCGGGCCGATGGTGGTCGCCGGTGCCCTCGTGGGCCTGCGGGTCAGCCGCCGAACCCGGCAGGCCGTCCTGTTCGCGGTCCTGGTGGGCAGCCTCGCCGCGGCCGCCTGGCTCGTAGCGGCAACGAGCGGTGGTGCTGTCCTGGTGACCCGGCTCGGCGGATGGCCCGCGCCCATCGGCGTCCCCTTCGCCGTCGACGCGTTCAGCGCCCTCATGTTGGTGCTCACCGTCTTGCTGACCACCGTCGTGTGCGCCTTCGCCCTCCGGTCGCGGGCGGCGGACGAACCGTATTTCTGCCCGCTCGTCCTCGTCGTGACTGCGGGCGTCAACGGGGCGCTGATGACCGCCGACCTGTTCAACCTCTTCGTCTTCATCGAGATCATGCTGCTGCCGTCATACGGGCTGATCATCCTGGCCCACCGGGGCCGCGGCAAACGCATGCAAGTCAGCGCCTCCCGGATCTATGTGACGGTCAACCTGCTGACGTCCGCGCTCTTCCTCGCCGGGGTCGCGGCGATCTATGCGACGCTCGGCGCGGTCGACCTGGCCGGCCTCGCCGGGCGGGCCGAGCGGTCCCCGTGGACCCTGCTCGCCTGCGGAATCGTCCTGTTCGCCCTGTCCGTCAAGGCCGCCGTCGTCCCCGTCCACGGCTGGCTAGGACGCACCTATCCCCACTTGTCGCCGACGGTGTCCGCGCTCTTCGCCAGCTTGCATACCAAGGTCGCCGTCTATGCCATCTTCCGGCTGTATGCCGTGCTCTTCGACGAGCGCCGGCTCGGCTGGCTGATCACGACCGTCTTCTGCATCTCGATGGTCGTCGGCGTCCTTGGCGCGGTTGGGGAGGACAACGCCCGGGCGATCCTGTCCTTTCACATGGTCAGCCAGATCGGCTACGTGTTGCTCGGCGTCGGCATCTTCACCGGCGCCAGCCTGAGCGCGGGGATCTTCTATCTCATCCACAATGTCATCGCCAAGGCCTCCCTCTTCCTGTCCACGGGTGCGGTCGAACTGCGCTATGGACGCCACCGGCTGGGGGAGGTGCGCGGTTTGCTGTGGCGGGAGACCGTGACGGGCCTGACCTTCCTGGCGGCAGCGGTCTCCCTCGCGGGCCTGCCGCCGTTCTCCGGCTTCGTGGCCAAGCTCGCGATCATCTCGGCGGCCTTCGCGGACCAGCAGTGGGCGGCCGGGGCGGTCGCGCTCGGGGTCAGCCTGTTCACCTTGTTGTCGATGCTCAAGATCTGGGGGGCGGCCTTCCTCGGCGAGCCCGACCCGCCGCTGGCCGCGGACGAAGGGCCACGCATCGGCATCCGCACGATCGCCCCGGCGGCCTTCCTCGCAGTGCTCAGCCTCGCCCTCGGAGTCACTGGCCAACCCGTTCTGGCGCTGTGCGAGACAGCCGCGGCGGGGCTGCTGCATCCGGCCGCCTATCTCGCGGCTCTCTCCGGAGGTGGCGTATGACCGCTGCCCTGCTGCCGCTGCGCGTCCTGGGCTTCGCGTTCTGGTTCGCGCTGCAGGTGGTCCGCTCCGGCAGCCGGGTGCTGCGCGACATCGTCACCCCGCACGACGAGTCCCACCCCCTCGTCGTGCGCCAGCCCACCCAGTGCCGCAGCGAGGCCGAGATCGCCCTGCTCGCCATCCTCGTCAGCCTCACCCCGGGCACGCTTGTCCTGAGCCTGGGCGAGGAGGACGCGCCCGAGACGGATGGCGCCGCCAGGGCTCGGGTGCGCTCGTTGTTCGTCCACACAATGTACGAGAGCCTGGACGAGGCCACGGCGGATGTCGCGCGGCTGGAGCGGCGGCTGCTCCGCGCGATCCGGGTGCGGGGGAGGCCGGAATGACCGGGGTCGTGATCTGCGTCGTCCTCATGGCCCTGTCCGTCGCCCTGGCGGGCTGGCGGATGCTCGCCGGCCCCGACGATGCCGACCGGGCCATCGCCTCCGACCTGCTCTTCTTCGCTGTCGTCGGGCTCTTCGCCATGCTGGGGACGCTGCTCTTCAGCGAGGTCGTCTTCGATGTCGTCCTCATCGCCGCGGTCGTCGGCTTCCTCGCCTCCGTCTCGCTCGCGCGCGCTATCACCAGAGGCCGGCGATGAGCGGCTCGGGCGTTCTCGACGTGATGGGGCAGGTTCTCGTCGTCCTCGGCGGCCTCGTCTTCCTGGCCGCCGGTGTCGGCCTGGTGCGGTTGCGCGACGTCTACGCCCGGTCGTCGGCCACCGCGACCGCTGCCGGGACCGGGATCAGCCTCGTGCTCGTCGGAGTCTTCCTCCTCCACCCCAGCTGGCCCGGAGCCGGCAAGCTGGTCGCGGCCGTCCTGCTGCAACTCGCCACCTCCGCCGTCGGCAGTATGGCGGTGGCGCGTGCCGCCTATCTCGTGGGCACGCCCATGCACACCGCGTCCGACACGGCCCGGCCCGACGACCTGGCCCATCCGCATACCGCCGACGACGCCGGCCGCAGCGACCACGGCTGACCCTGGAGCCGGCCGGATGGGGGTTGGCCCCCCGCTGCTTGGGGTCTGCCCCAAGGTCGCGAGCGCGCGGTTCACCAGACGATGGAGGGGAGCCAGGTCGAGACCGTCGTGGGCCCAGGCAGGGGAGCCGACCTGCTCATCGATGCCAGCGCCGATGCCCAGCTGCTCGTCATCGGGGCGCGCAGCCTCGGCGAGGTCATGTGCGCCGTCGCGTCTTGCGGCGCCCGCCGTGCCCTGTGCTCGTCGGGCACGCGGTCGCGGACGACTGGGCCCGACTGGCCCCCTAGAGTTGCGGGGTGCAGGCCCTCGACGTCGTCCGGGTGCTCGCCGGCCTGATCCTCCTGGTCGCCGGCGGGCAGACCCTGGTCCGCGGCGCCGGGGCGCTCGCCGTCCGCCTGGGTCTGTCCCCGCTCGTCGTCGGCCTGACCGTCGTCTCGGTCGCGACGTCCGCGCCGGAACTCGCGGTGACGCTGCGGGCCCTGACCAGTGGCGACATCGCGCTCGCCCTCGGCAATGTCGTCGGCAGCAACATTGTCAACATCCTCCTCGTCCTCGGCGTCACCGCGCTCGTCAGCGCTGTCGTCGTCGCGCCCGGCTTGCTGCGGATGGACCTGCCGATCGTCGTCGCGCTGAGCCTGCTGATGCTGGTGCTCGCCCTGGACGGGACGATCGGTGCCCTCGACGGGGCGATGCTGCTCACGTGTTTCGGCGCGGCGATGTGGCTGGCGGTGCGCCGTGGACGTCGCGACCCCGCACCAGCCGCCGGGGACGGCCCGGCCACGATGGGCGGTGGGCGAGCGGCCCTTTTCGTCGTCGGTGGCGTGGCGCTGCTCGTCGCCGGCGCGTCGTTGCTCGTTGACGGCGCCGTGGCGATTGCGGCAGCTTTCGGCGTCAGCCAGTTGATCATCGGCCTGACGGTCGTGGCGGTCGGGACCTCGTTGCCCGAGGTCGCCGCCTGCGTTAGTGCGGCCCTGCGGGGTGAGACCGACCTGGCCGTCGGCAATGTCCTCGGCAGCAATATCGCCAATATGGGGCTGGTGCTGGGCGTGCCGGCGCTCCTGGGCGGCGGGGTGCCCGTGCCGGCCGCGGCCGTGGCGCTAGACATTCCGTTCATGCTCGCGAGCGTGGTCGTGCTCGTGCCGATCGCCCTGACCGATCGCCGCATTCATCGCGCCGAAGGCGCCGTCCTGGTGCTGCTGTATGCCGCCTACACGGCATACGTGCTGCTCGACGCGACCGGGCACGATGCCTTGCACGGCTTCACCCGGGTTATGGTCGCCTTCGTCGCTCCGCTGCTGGCCGCCGGGCTGCTAGGGCACACAATGTGGTCATGGGGCCGGGATCGGCGCGGCGCGAGCGTGCAGGAGGGCGGGCCGTGACGACCTGGGTCCGGTTCTTGCCGGAGCATCCGAGACTGCGGATGGTGCTGACGTGGGCGCTGACCCTCGTCGCCATCGTCGCCGGCGGGTGGGCGCTCGCCGCCATCGGCGCCGTGGTGGCGCCCGTCGTGATCCCGCTTGCCGTGGCGGTGCTGCTGACGGGTCTGCTCATGCCCGTGCAGGTGCTTGTGAACCGGCGCCTGGGAATGCCGCGCACTCTCGGCGCGGCCCTGACCCTGGCGAGCGTCATCGGCGGGATCGCCCTGCTCCTTTTTGTGGCCGGGCAGCAGTTGGCCACCGGCGTGGCCGAGGTCTCGCAGACCGCGGCCCACGAACTGGACGACATCAAGGCGTGGATCGTCGACTCCCCGCTGCCCGTCGGGCGCGAGGAGATCAACGAGGCCATCGACGCGGCGATCACGTGGTCCAGGCCAACAGCAGCGACCTGGCGCGCGGCGTGGCCGGGGCGGGCAGCCGCGCGACGAGTGTCATGCTGGGCACTTTCGTCGCGCTCATCAGCACCTTCTTCTTCCTCGCCGAAGGCGACCGGATCGCCGCCTGGATCGTCGAGTTGCTCCCGCGGTCGTGGCGTGGACGCGCGTATGAAGCGGGCCGGCGCGGCTGGGTCACCCTCGGGACCTACGCCAAGATGCAGGCCGTCGTCAGCGGCTTCGACGCCATCGGCATCGGCATCGGTGCGGTGCTGCTCGGGGTGCCCTTCGTGTTGCCGCTCATCGCCATCACCTTCGTGCTGTGCTTCATCCCCGTCCTCGGCGCCGTCGTCTCGGGAGCGCTGTTCGTCCTGGTGGCCTTGGCCTTCAAGGGCTGGACCACCGCACTCATCATGCTGGCCGTCGTGGTCGCCGTCCAGCAGTTCGAATCCAGCGTCCTCGGCCCGATCCTCATGGGCAAGGCCGTGAGCCTGCATCCCCTCGCGGTGCTGCTCGTCGTCATCGGGGGCACCTATCTCTTCGGCTTCGTCGGGGCGCTGTTCGCCGTGCCGGTCGCGGCCACCCTGAACACGACCGCCGCCTATCTCGCCGGTCGCGACCCCTTCCCCGGCCTGGACGGAGGCGGGTCGGCACTGCTGAGTTCGCCGCGCCAGCTCGCCGACGGCATACCGAAGATCACCACGCCCCGGCGGCTCGGCGAGGCCACGCCAGCCTGGCTGCGGGCGTCCCGCGCACAACAGCCGCACGGGGAGTCCGAGGAGGAGGCACCGCCCGAGTCCGACGCCCCCGCCGCGGCGGATGCGCCCGCGGGATGACGACAGGCGCCAGCGCCACCTGGTCCGGTGGTCCAGGTGGCGCCGGTATGCCGCGTCCCGCCGTGACGCGGACGGTGTGGTCAGTGCCGCAAGACGGCGATCGCGGGCAGCGCCTCGGGTGAGTCATCGAGCACAACCGTGGCTCCGGTATTCAACGCGGCCTGCACGGCCTGGTCCAACAGGTCGGCTGGCGCGAAGGGGTCCACGGACCCGACGACGAGGGTGTCGATGCGTCCGTGCAAGCCGGCGTGCAGAATGTCCGACGGACCGGTCGCCGCGATGTCGTGCGCGAGCGCGGTCTGGGCCCGCGCGGACACCTCGGCATGCCGCTGCGCCACCACCTGCTCGATCATCGGCCACCCGGCCGCGTGCAAGTCCTGCGCGCTGGCCTGGTCCGGATTGCCCGGGATGACCTCATCGAGCAGGCCGGTGATGCTCCGGACCGATTGGAAGAGGGGCAGGTGTTCGCTCACGGCGGCCAGCACCAGAGGGGTGCGGCGGTCGGCGCCGAGCTCGCGCCGCACGCCGTCCGAGACCTCCTTGACCAAGGAGCGAAGGGCCGCGTCGCGCACGTTGACGCCACCGTGGCCGTGGGGGCCCATCGTCGTCCGCAGCCGCGGAGCCGGCTGGTACTGGGTCTGCTTCTCCCGCTCGTGCCGGCGCTCCATATCCGCGATGGAGGCGGGGATGGACCCGAGCGGTACCTCGGTCAGTCGGCTCGGCGAGCCGGCGAACAGGCGCACCCGGTTGGGGCTGAAGGCGAGCACATGGAAGGTCTCCTCGCCTGTCGCGAGCGGAATCAGCGGCAGGACGTGCGCCCGCCATCCGGCGCGAACCGACGCGGCGACGGGGGCCGGCAGCCGCAGGACGGTCAGCTCTTCCGCGGTGGCGAAGAGAGCCAGTCCGTCGGCTTGCGTGGTCCAGAACCGGCGGTCGTCGGTCAACTCCCGCAGCGGCGTCAGCAGCGTGTGCGCGTCGCCCGGGCCGAGCGACATGGTCTGCAGCTCGAGGGCGGCCCGGTCGATCAGCTCCCGCAGGACCAGACCGTCGTGGGCCGGATCGTGCTGGGCCCGTCGGGTGGGCAGGTAGATCGAGATGCACGGGCCGTCGAGGTTGGCCAGCGCGATGAGGTCGTCGAGGGTGATCTCGTCGGTGATGTCCGTGAAGGTCGCCGTTTTGGTCATGGGGGTCTCACATCCTTGCTGAGTGGCGGGCATCGGCGTGGCGGCGGAAGGCGCGCACTCGCTCACGCACGGGCCGCCGCCGTCGGGTGACGCTGTCGATCGCGCTTACCGCGCGGGCGCTGACCTCGTTGATGGCGTCGCGCAGGTCCTCCTTGGCGGAGGTGGCGACGATGCGCGGCAGACCGGGCACCCACACCTCGAGGGTGGTCTTCATGCCGCGCCGGTCGCGGTCGCGCACGCTCAATTCGGTCTCGACGGCGGTGTGGATCCGTTCGAGCCGCTCGCGGACCTGGCGGGTCGCCTGGTCGATGATGGCGGCGTCGGCGTCGGTGAATCCGCCACCGATCCCCAAACCGACAGTACCGAGGCGTTCTCTGGTCATGGCGGCGTCCTTTCGGTATGTCGCGATCCGGCATCGCGGTGATGAATCCACCATCTCAACCCGGCCGCGAACTGGCGGGGGGTAGAGACCCCCATTTGGGCGCTGTGCGACCCGCAACTGCTCTCGCGGAGCTGTGCCAGCGTCGGGTGCCGACCGATCCGTGGCAGGGTGGGGACCAGGAGGTGGCGCGTGTCGCTGTTCTGGCGGATCTTCACGGCGCTCGCGGCGGTGCTCACGTTGGCGACGGCCGCCCTGATCGCCGCACCGACGACGCTCACGCTCCCGCTCAGCCGCACCGAAGTCGTCGAGATCGCCCTCGGCTTCACCGCGCTGCTTGCGGGAATGGCGGTGGTGGTGCACCGCGCCTTGCGGCCCCTGGAGGAGTTGCGCGCGGCCATCGAGCAGCGCCAGGCCGTCCTCGAGCCCGGCCGTGCCGAGCCGGCGCGGGTGCCGGTCCGGCGCGATGACGAGGTCGGGCGGGTCGCCGCGGCGTACAACGCCCTGCTCGACCGGCTGGCGGGCGAACGCGCACGGGCGGTGCGGCTCGTCGTCGATGCGCAGGAGGCCGAGCGGCGCCGGGTTGGCCGGGAGTTGCACGATGAGGTCGGCCAGAGTCTGACGGTCGTCCTCTTGCGGCTGAAGCGGCTCGCGGACCAGGCGCCGGCCGCGCTCGCCGACGATGTCGCGGCGACGCAGGACGTCACCCGCTCGGCCCTCGGCGAGGTCCGGGCGCTCGCGGCCCGGTTGCGACCCGGGGCGCTGGAGGATCTCGGGCTGACGGCGGCGCTGACGACGCTGGCCTCCGACGCTGCGGATACCGGTGGACTGCTGCTCCGCCGCGATATCGCCTCGAGCGGCGACCTGTCGCCGGAGCAGGAGCTGACGATCTACCGGGTGGCGCAGGAGGCCCTGACCAACGTGCTGCGCCACGCGTGCGCCGAGAGCGTCTCGGTCGTCCTGCGCGGCGACGCCGCCGCCATCACGCTCACCGTCACCGACGACGGCGTCGGCCTGCAAGGCCGCGCCGGGAGCGGGGTCAACGGGATGCGTGAGCGCGCCCTCCTCGTCGGCGGCGACCTCGCGCTGGGCGCAACCCCGGGCGGCGGCACCACGGTGACCTTGACCATGCCACGGCATACCTCCTTGCTCTATCCCGAGGAGAACCCATGACGACGTCCGATCCACCTCCACCCCAGGCCTTCGACGATGCCGCCGCCCCCTCGCCGCATCCGTCCGCGCCCGCGGAGTCAGCGGAACCGGCCCGGATCCTGCTGGCCGACGATCACGCGCTCGTGCGTCAGGGGGTGCGCCTGATCCTCGAGTCGGATCCCGCGTTCACGGTGGTCGGGGAGGTGTCCAACGGTGCGGCGGCGGTCGAGGAAGCCGCCAAGGGAGATGTCGACCTCGTCATTCTCGACATCTCGATGCCCCGGCTGACCGGGCTGCAGGCGGCCCGCGAGATCCAGCGCCAGTCACTGCCGGTGGCGGTACTCATGCTCTCCATGCACGACAACGAGCAGTATCTCTTCGAGGCCCTCAAGGTCGGAGCGGCCGGTTTCGTCCACAAGTCGGTCGCCGACCGCGACCTGCTCGCCGCGTGTCACGCCGCGTTGCGCGGGGAACCCTTCCTCTATCCGGGGGCGCTGACCGCCCTCATCCGCGGCTATCTCGCCCGGCCGCAGGACGACGACGGGCCGGTGCTCTCGCCCCGGGAGGAGGAGATCGTCAAACTGATCGCCGAAGGCTATTCCGGCAAGGACATCGCCGAGACACTCTTCCTCAGCCCGAAGACCGTCGAGCGGCACCGCACGAACATCCTCGGGAAGCTGGGGCTGAAAGACCGGCTCGAACTGACCCGCTACGCGATCCGAGTGGGGTTGATCGAACCCTGAGCGGTCAGCAAACCCTGAGGGTCGTGACCGGCGTCGGGGGCGCGGTCACGACACGAACGTGACCGACTTCTGCGGGGTGCGGGTGTCCATATTGCGGCCGCGGGTTTTGGTGGCCGTCCATCTCGGCGGCGCAACCGATCATCCGCCCGAACAGGAAGACGGTGAAGGCGGCGTCCTCCAGGTCGTGTTCGGTGAACGAGCCGTCCCGGTAGCGCCGCCACAACAGCTTGAGCAGCAGCGTCGCGATCAGGACATCGACGTTGACGCAAAACACGTTCAAGCAGCTTCGCGCCATACAGCATTCCTGACAGGTACACCTGGTGCCTCCTAGCCGGCGCGGGCGATCGAGCGGGGCTATCGGAGCTGTCCCGGCCCACGCGCCGCGACCCATCCGGCTCGGCCGCCATCTCGACGACCTGGCCGAAGGGTTTCTCCGACCCGTCGATCCGGCCAAAGCACGGGGCGATGTCGAGGGCGTGGGGCAAGGCTCACCCAGTGGCGGCGTCGAGCTTCTGCAGGAGCTCGTGCGCGGCGAGTTCGACGTCCTTGTGATTCCACTCCGCGGCCCGGTAGACGCAGGCGATCAGGGCGCTGCGATGCAACCGGGAGAAGTCGCCGAAGCCGAAGGCGTATCGGCCCTTGGTCTCCTCAGCGGCGCCGTCGGTGAGACCGAGGAACCACCTCCCGTAGTCGTCCCACCCGTGCTTGTCGAGATAGGCGTTCTCCGCCTCGGCGTCCGGATTCGCTTCAGTCCATTGGCTTTTCAGGACATAGCGGCGCTTGTGAATCAGCTCCTCCGCGAAGCGCACTGCCTCGTCGTTCACGTGATACTTCGCCATGCCTCCACGATGGCATGCCCGCCCGGGGGTCAGGTCGCTTAGAGCACAGCGGACGTGAGCCGCCCGCTGGCGCCGGGGCTCGGCGCTCGGGGCCGACCGGGACAGGGCCTGGCATCGGCGTAGCATGCCGCCATGACTCACCCTTCTGGCGCGCGCGAATCAGCAGTGGTGCGCCCCTCCGGTAGGTGGGTCGCGACATACCAAGAGGACTCACCCACCGCCGTAGGGTCCATTTCGCGTCCTGTGGGCCCGCCGTCACCCGGGACGGAGGCTCCACGTGATATCTGCTGCTGTCTGCGCAGCCGCCCTCGGCTGCCTGGCCGACGCCGCCTCCGAGCCCGGCTTCGCCATCCCCGGGATCTCGCCGGCGGGGGTGACCCAACTGCTCATCGCCTCGATCGTCATCATCGCCGTCCCCGGGCCGAGTGTGATGTTTCTGATCGGTCAC
Organism: Nostocoides sp.; assembly: GCF_037045025.1. Lineage (GTDB taxonomy): Bacteria > Actinomycetota > Actinomycetes > Actinomycetales > Dermatophilaceae > Nostocoides_A. Next base: position 107,562 of record NZ_JBAOHM010000009.1, read on the forward strand.
GCGCTCGGGGCCGGACGCCGGTCGGCGCTGACAAGCGTTGCCGGCAACAGTCTGGGGATGGCGCTGACGGCCATCGTCATGGCCCTCGGGGTCGGTGCGGTGGTGTCGCGGTCACCGTTGGCACTGAGTGTCATCCGCATTGGCGGTGGGCTGCTCTTGGTGGCGATCGGCGTGCGCTATCTGCTCGCCGCGGCTCAGCACTCCGACCGCCGAGATACCTTGGGGCAGAGCGCCTCTCGCCGCACCGTGGTGTGGAGCAGCGTGGGGGTTGGCATGACGAAAACCCGAAGGGGTTCATCATGTTCGGGGTTGTGGTGCCGAGCTTCTTGACGCCCGCAGGCCCAGGGCAATCCGCGGTTCCCGCACTTTTCTCCTCTCCAGCATCCCCTTGCTCGTGGGGCTGATGTGCGACACCTTGTGGGTGCTGGTGGCCACCCTCGCACGGGACTGGTTCGGCTCCTCGGACGGGCGGATGCTGTGGCTGTCGCGGGCTAGCGGGGTCCTCGTCGTCGCGCTCGGCGTCCTCGTGGCCATGGAGTTATGACCCACCTCAAAGGCCGCACCCCCCACGGGCTGTTCGTCCAAGAAACGGGCAAAGTCGACGCTGAGCAATGCGCTAGTGGATCGTTTCGCCCTTCCCGAGCATCTCGACGTACTGCGCGATCCGGCGCGCGCGGGTCTCCGGCTTCTTGGCGTCCTGGATCCGATAGAGCACCGAATATCTATTGCGGCGGCCGAGGGTCGCGAAGAAGTCGGCCGCGGACGGGTGGGCAGCGAGCGCGGCGGCGAGGTCGTCGGGGACGGGCGCGGTCCGCATACCGTCGTATGCCGCGTCCCACCGCCCGTCGGCCTGCGCGCGTTCGATCTCGCGCTGGCCGGCGGGCTGCATGCGACCGGACGCGACGAGCGTGATTGCCTTGTGGCGGTTAACTTTTGACCACTTGCTGTCCGGGCGGCGCGGGGTGAACCGTTGCAGCCAATGCTGCTCGTCGAGCGACTTCTTCTGCCCGTCGATCCAGCCGTAACACAGGGCGACGTCGAGGGCGTGAGAGTAGGCGAAGGCGCGGTCGCCGCGCGCGAGTTTGAGCCAGATGCCGGTCGACGTGTCGTGCTGGCCCGCCAGCCATTCTTCGAAGGCCGCAGCGTCCGGGAACGACAGGATGTCGTCGGTGCTCACCACCCGCCCAGTCAACCAGAGAGTGTGTTGGGTGCAGTCGGTACTGCACGGCTGGGGCGGAACGGCGGTGACGTTGTGGCGTGCTGACCTCAGGCCCGACAAGCACGCAGTCGACGCCGAGCAGAGCGTAGGTGCAGCGGGCCCGCAGATTGCGCGTCAGCAGTCGTCGACCGTTGGCGCGATCCGCCTCGCCGACGAGCGTCATAGACCGCCCCGCCGACGATGCCGCCAACGGACGGCCGACGGTGAAGCGCGGTCAACTCGGTGGCGGTCAGCCACGCGGCCTCCGGGAAGACCCGCTCGACCAGGGCTGCAGCATCACTGGCCGTCATCGAAAGATCGCCCGGCATCCGGGTCAGAACGGCGTAAACCTCGAACGCCGCATGGCCCGCCAGTGCGGTTTGTGATCGCGGACCGTCGACAGGCAGGACAGATGGGAAGCGTGAGCTGAGTCGAGCGCCGCGACGGCCACCGACATGTGCACCCTCGTAGGTGAGCCCTCGACGCGGTGCTGGGTCCGGCCGCCCTCGTCGAGCAGGGTGCATCCGTCCCAACCAGGGACGACGTGAACGGGGACGTCAAGTCGTTTGGCAAGGTCATCGACAACCGTCACGGTGCCCGATGTGGTGTTGCCGTTGCTCAGGAGGAGATCGGCGGCCGTGGCGACGAGCCGCAGACGCCTCGGGTCGTGCGGGTCGGCGGCGGGATCACGACACGTCAGGGTGCTCAGCCCTTCGGAAGGGTCTTGGGGTAGACGGGTTGCCACATGGCGTCTTGGACGGCTTGGACGAGGTCGGGGTGGGTGGTGGTGGCGACGCCGTCGGTGGCGGCTTGTCTGGCGACGGCGAGGGCGACGGTGGCGGAGGAGGCGCGTAGGTTGTCCACCGGCGGGAGCAGGGAGGCCCCGAGGGCGGTCGGGTCGACCTGGCTCGCGACGGCCTCCGCCGCCGCGAGGAGCATGCCGTCGGTGACGTGCCTGGCTCCGGAGATGATCGTGCCCAGCCCGAGTCCGGGATAGAGCAGGGCGTTGTTGCCCTGGCCGATCGTATATGTCACCCCGTCGTAGGTCACTGGGTCCACCGGGATCCCGGTCGCGACGAGCGCCTTGCCCTTGGTCCAGGCGATGACGTCATCGGGCATGGCCTCGATCCGTTCGGTCGGGTTCGACAGCGGCAAGATGAGGGGCCGCTCGACCCCGGCAGCTGCGGCTTCGATGACCTCCTGCGTGAAGGCGTTGTGGTCGGTCGAGGTGCCGATCAGGATGGTCGGCTTGACCTGCCGGACGACCTCGAGAAGGCGGATTTTCCCGTCCGGCCGGGCCCAGCCGGTCACCTCGCCCGCCGGACGGGCATACGCCTGCTGGTAGTCCGGCAGGTCGGACATGTCGTCGGTGACCAGGCCGTTGATATCGATGAGCCAGACGCGCGCCTTCGCTTCCTCGGCGCCGAGGCCGTCGCGGACCATCGCGGCGTGGATCTGGTCGGCCATGCCGGTGCCGGCGGTGCCGGCGCCGAAGATGATCAGCCGCTGGTCGGCGAAGGTCTGCTTGGTGACCTTGAGCGCCGAGAAGACCGAGGCCATCACGATGGCCCCGGTGCCCTGCATGTCGTCGTTGAAGATCCGGTAGGTATCGGCGTTCTCGACCAGAATGCGTCGGGCGTTGGACGGGCCGAAGTCCTCGAAGTGCAGGAGCGCGTTGGGGAAGAGTTCGGAGGCGACCCGCAGGTATGCCGCGATCAGATCGTCATACCGCTGCCCCCGGATCCGGGAGTGGCGGTTGCCGAGATAGGCCGGATCGTTCAGGAGCGCCTCATTGTTGGTGCCGCAGTCGAGGTTGACAGCGATCGTTCGCTCGGGGTGGATGCCCGCCGCGGCGGTATAGACGGCGAGCTTGCCGACCGATATGTCCGTGCCGTTGACGCCCCAGTCGCCGATCCCGAGGATCTCCTCGGCATCCGAGACGACGATGAGGTCGACGTCGTCTGGGCCGAGACCTAAAGTCGCGAAGGACGCTCGGATGTCCTCGGGGTGGTCGATGGACAGGTAGATGGCGCGGGAGCGGCGGTAGTCCCGGCTCCACTTCTTGATCGCCTCACCGACGGTGGGGTCGTAGACGACCGGGAGCAGCTCGGCGAGGTGGTCGGCCAGCAGCCGGTAGTAGAGGACCTCGTTGCGGCTGTGCAGCTGGTCGAGGAAGACGTACTGCTCCATCGGGGTGGCATACGACGTCAACTGGGCGTACGAGCGGGCGGCCTGCTCAGCGAGCGTCTCGACCGCGGCCGGGAGCCGACCGGTCAAGCCCAACTTGGCCCGCTCCTCCCGCGTGAACGCCGTCCCCCGATTGGTCAACGGGTTGCTCAGTGCCTCGGGTCTGGTGCTCATCGCTTACGCCTCTCGGATCGGGGGCTCGGGCCACCACGACACTACCCGGGGAGTTGTGACTCGGATGTCGCCAGCCGCAGTGGAGGGCACCGGGCGGGGCCATTGGTGACGGTGTCCGAAGTCGCCTAAGAATCGACCCCGAAGAGCCCACCGACCGACCAGATGACAAGCATGGCGTCCTCGCCCTCAAAGGACGTGAACCGGAGTGACACCTTGCGCCGGAACCTACAACAACAACAAACAAACAACAGGTGTAGGTTCCAGCTCTTCTTGTCCGGGCGCCACGCCTCTGACGGTCAGTCGCAGAGGCTGGTGCTCGGCGAACCGCCCGGGTCGTCAGCTCCGCGCCCGCTCGGCTGCCTGCGCCACTCTCCTTGCGCGCCGCCTCGGCGATCGTCACCTCGCAGGCCAGGATGACCGGGTGGTTATGCAGTTTGTGACCGCACTTGAGGGAGCCTGCCCGATCCTGTCGGTTGGTCTCCGTCAGCCGCCGATCTTGATCTTGACGTCCTGCCACTCGGGGTTGGCGGCGATCTCAGGTCGATCGCCGGAGAACGCGGGGTGCGCCTCTTGATCGCCTTTCAGCCAGTAGGCGAACCAAGCGGTCATGTATCCGCTGCCGCTGGTCAGGGTGTCACTGTGGTCCGCCTCAGCGCGACGGGCGATGATCTTCGCGACGTCGTCCGGGATGGCGTCGAAAGTATTCTGGAGCGACCAGAGCGGGATGATCCCTTGACCCTCGGTGGCCTTGATGTCCGAGGCCGTCCCGGCGTCGAAGGACCCGGTGCCGGCAATGGCGAAGGTCGGGGCCGACAGTTTCGCAGGGTCGTACGACCATTCCGGCCCGAAGTCCGGGTTCGTTCCCCAGTACTCTCCCGTAGGACTGGCAAGAAACAGCGCCGAGTATCTCTTCGCGCTGGGCTGTTTCGTTGCCGCGTTGATCGCTCCGACGCCACCCTGAGAGTGGCCAGCGATGCCGATGTGGTCGACGTCGACGTGGCCTTTGAAGATGCTTTTGGCATCGTCATTGCTACCGAGAATGAAATTAAGGCTGGCTTCCGAGGACTCACCGGTCCGCGAGTTCTCGTCGTCGTTGCCGACCACGATGAACCCCCAGGACGCCAAATGCTCGAGGACCGGTTCGATGGTCGAGGCGATGCTGCCCGTCCCGTTGGCAATGATCACGACCGGGTAGCTCTTGTCGGATTTCTCAAGCTCGGTCGGGTACCAGACCTGCTGTTGACCGAACTTATCGCCACCATCGCTGACCGAGACGTGGGTGACGTCGAGGGAACCCATGGGCGTGTACTTGGTTTCGATCGGGCCACCGGTCTTCACGAAGTCGTAGTAGTGCGTGTTCTTGTACGTCATGAAACCGAAGAGCGCCGCGATCAAAATCGCAATCACGCCGACGATCACCAGGAGTGTCATGAGGACACGCTTGCGGATCTTCTTGGCTCTACTCGTGCGAGGCGTGCTCGCCTCGGGTTCGGTAAGCATGATGTGGGTTCTTCCATTCGGCAGGAGTGTGGATGAGGTCAGCCCAAGGGGGCGTGTCGGTCGAGGTAGTCGTTGATCTTGGTGCCCAGCAACTCGTTCATATCGGGGTCACGGTTGAGGGCGTGGCCCGAGTTGGGGAAGACCAGCACGTCGTGGGGGACGCTGCTGGAATGCAGCTTCTGTGCGAACTTCTTGCTGACGGCGTACGGGGCGACCCTGTCGAGCTCGCCCCATGCGGAGAGCGTCGGTGGGGAGTCGGTCGAGAACAGCATGCCCGCCGAGATGGGTTCAAGTGTCTTCTTGTAGGCCCCGGAGCGCATCATCTCGGGCGTCACCTGCTCCCCGGTCATGATGGACCGGCGTCCGCATCGAGGCCGCGTGCTCGGCCAAGCAATTCGTCGATCGCGGTGAGCCGGTACCGGTCGTCGGAGTCGCGCAAGCGCACCTCAGCTCCGAGGACCTCGCACACAGTCCAGGCGCCGCCGTCGAACCAGGCGCGGGCGCCGACCTTCAGCTCAAGCACATTGCCGGAGATGGTCACCTCCGATGTCCAAAATGGTGGTGGTCGTGCTGAGCGGCGTATCGAGATCGACCCGCCAGGCCTGCTGCCAGAGCAACACCAGGAGCGCGGCGCGGAGATCGGTCGCCACGTCCCAGTCGGCGACCTCGAGTGCCTCCCCCAGCGTTCGCCCAGGCTCTCCCACAGCGGCCAGCCCGGCCAGCGCAGGGGTATGAACCAGAGCGGGCCGACGACCCTGAGCGATGAAGCGGACGTTGGTCAGCAGCACCTCGCTGGCGCCTGACCAGACCTCGTACCGCCAACCCCGCTCGGCCATGAGCCGTGCGGTCCACTCCAAGGACGCCGACACCTCGGGCTTGTCGAGCTGCCCAGCGGGCTTCACGTCGACCACGGCAACCCCGCTGGGTCCGGCAAGCAGGTAATCGGGGACGTGTCGACGGGTGACATCGCCATCCCGCCCGGTCAGTCCAAACGGCTGGCTGGCCACGGCAGTCACGCCCCGGTCGAAGTCGGCGAGCATCAGCCGGTTCCGTTCCAGCAGGCTCTCGTAGCCGACGTGGGCCGACATCGTCGCTGACCACCACCAGCCCGGGTAGTGGCCCATCCCCGCGTGCGAGCCGAACCTCCGCACGGGCAACCCGCGGACGACCTCATCGGCCGGCGAGCGGTCCAGTGTCGTCACGACGTCCTCGCCCTCGAAGGACGTGTACCGGAACTCGACCTCGCCTCGCGGCGCCCTGGCCATGGATCCAGCGTCCTCCCGGCGTGACAAGAAACCCGGAAGTGACACGCAAGTGACAGGAAACCCGGAAAGTGACAACTTGCGCCGGAACCTACAACAGGTCGCGCTCAAGAAGGTCGCCGAACCGGGAACATCCAGGCAGCGCCAAGAGTTGAGCCAATCAGACGCAAGTTTCCGGACTCGAAGTTGCGCAAGCGGCACACGGGCCTTAACTTGAGTGCAAGCAGCTCAACTCTCAACACACAAGGAGCACCACCACATGGCCCGTGCAGTCGGTATCGACCTCGGAACCACCAACTCGGCCGTCGCCGTCCTCGAAGGCGGCGAGCCCACTATCATCGCGAACGCCGAAGGCGGTCGCACCACCCCGTCCGTCGTCGCTTTCTCCAAGAGCGGCGAGGTCCTCGTCGGCGAGGTCGCCAAGCGGCAGGCCGTCACCAACGCCGACCGCACCCTCCGCTCGGTCAAGCGCCACATGGGCACCGACTGGCGCACCGGCGACATCGACGGCAAGAAGTACACCGCGCAGGAGATCAGCGCCCGCACGCTGCAGAAGCTGAAGCGGGATGCCGAGTCCTACCTCGGCGAGACGATCACCGACGCGGTCATCACCGTCCCCGCCTACTTCGACGACGCCGAGCGTCAGGCCACCAAGGAGGCCGGCGAGATCGCCGGCCTGAACGTCCTGCGGATCATCAACGAGCCGACCGCGGCCGCGCTGGCCTACGGCCTCGACAAGGGCAAGGAGGACGAGCTCATCCTCGTCTTCGACCTCGGTGGCGGCACCTTCGACGTCTCCCTGCTCGAGGTCGGCAAGGACCCCGAGGACGGCTTCTCGACCATCCAGGTCCGCGCGACCAGCGGTGACAACCAGCTCGGTGGCGACGACTGGGACGACCGGATCGTCCAGCACCTGCTCACCACGGTCAAGAACACCACCGGCGTCGACCTGTCCAAGGACAAGATCGCCATGCAGCGGCTGCGCGATGCCGCCGAGCAGGCCAAGAAGGAACTGTCCTCGGCGACGAGCACCAACATCTCGCTGCAATACCTCAGCATGTCCGAGAACGGCCCCATCCACCTCGACGAGACGCTGACCCGGGCCAACTTCGAGCAGATGACCAAGGACCTGCTCGACCGGTGCAAGCAGCCCTTCCAGAACGTCATCCGCGATGCCGGCATCAAGGTCAGCGACATCGACCACGTCGTTCTCGTCGGCGGCTCGACCCGCATGCCCGCGGTTTCGGCCCTGGTCAAGGAGATGACCGGCGGCAAGGAGCCCAACAAGGGCGTCAACCCCGACGAGGTCGTCGCGCTCGGCGCGGCGCTGCAGGCCGGTGTGCTCAAGGGCGAGCGCAAGGACGTCCTGCTCATCGACGTCACCCCGCTCAGCCTGGGCATCGAGACCAAGGGTGGCCTGTTCACCAAGCTCATCGAGCGCAACACCGCGATCCCGACCAAGCGGTCCGAAGTCTTCTCGACCGCCGAGGACAACCAGCCGTCGGTGCTGATCCAGGTCTTCCAGGGTGAGCGCGAGATGGCCCAGCTCAACAAGCCGCTCGGCACCTTCGAACTCTCCGGCATCGCGCCCGCTCCCCGCGGCGTCCCGCAGATCGAGGTCACCTTCGACATCGACGCCAACGGCATCGTCCACGTCACGGCCAAGGACCGCGGCACCGGCAAGGAGCAGAAGATCACCATCTCCGGTGGTTCGGCCCTGTCCAAGGACGAGATCGACCGGATGGTCAAGGACGCCGAGGCGCACGCCGCCGAGGACGCCAAGCGCCGCGAGGAGACCGAGTCCCGCAACAACGCCGAGCAGCTCGTCTACTCGACCGAGAAGTTCCTCGCCGACAGCGGCGACAAGCTGACCGCCGACATGCGCGAGCCCGGTCGACACGGCCCTGGCTGACCTCAAGGAGGCCATCAAGCCCGAGGCCAACACCTCGGTCGAGGACCTCACCAAGAAGGTCGACAAGCTCAACGAGGAGTCGCAAAAGATGGGCGCTGCCCTGTATGCCGCTTCGGCGCAGCAGGGTGAGTCCGGCGACGTCCCCGGCGGCGAGTTCACCGACAGCGCCCAGGGCACCACGGCCAATGACGACTCCGACGTCGTCGACGCCGAGGTCGTGGAGGACGACGAGGAGAAGAAGTGACCGAGTTCCCAAAGGCGCAGTCCGGCCACCAGCCGAACGGCGACGCGGTGAACGGAGAAGCGGTCAATGACGCTGGGGCGCCTGCGGATCCGGCTGCGGCCGGATCCGCGGGCCCTGCCCATGGAGGAGGTATGCCGCCCGCTTCGGGCGGCGCCCTCCCCCCGCAGGACATCCCAGCCGTCGACCCCGCCGCAGCGGTCGCTCCCGAGGAGCCGGCCGACGCCGTTCACCCCGACACCGTTCTCGCCGCTGAGCGGCTGAACGACCTGCAGCGGCTCAACGCCGAATACGTCAACTACAAGCGCCGTGTCGACCGCGACCGGCCGCTCATCCAGGAGCGGGCGATCCAGGACGTCATCGAGGCGCTATTGCCGGTGCTCGATGACATCCAGGGCGCGCGTGATCACGGCGAACTGACCGACGGCCCGTTCGCGGCCATCGCCGACAAATTCGAAGCGACCTTGGCCAAGTTCGGCGCCGAACGTTATGGCGCCGTCGGTGAAGTCTTCGACCCCGAGATCCACGAGGCGCTCATGCACGTTGACCAGTCCGCCTTCCCCGGCGCGATGCCCGACGGCGCCACCACGACGACTGTCGTGAAGGTGCTCCAGGGCGGCTACCGCGTCGGCTCTCGCGTGCTGCGGCCCGCCCGGGTCGCGGTAGCAGATCCGAGTTAGGCGGCGATCGGCATACGAGACAATAAGTTTGTGAGAGGAGGACGCCACGATGGCAAGCCAAGACTGGTTTGAGAAGGACTTCTATGCGATCCTCGGCGTCCCTGCCGACGCCGACGAGGCGACGATCAAGAAGACCTATCGCAAGCGCGCCCGCAAGGAGCACCCGGACCAAAACCCGAACGACCCCAACGCCGAGGCGCGTTTTAAGGAGATCGGCGAGGCGTATGCCGTTCTCTCCGACCCCGAGCAGCGCCAGCAGTACGACGCGATCCGGCAAATGACTCGCGGCGGTGCGCGATTCACTGCGGGCGCGGGCGGTCCCGGTGGCGCGGGCGCGGGCGGCTTCGAAGATGTGTTCTCGCAGATGTTCGGCGGGGGCGGCGGCAACGTCCGGTTCAGCACCCAAGGTTTCCCCGGCGGTGCCCGAGGCGGTGGCGCTCAGCCCGACCTCGAGGACCTACTCAGCGGGCTGTTCAGCCCAGGGTGGCTACGGCCAGCAGGGCGGATTCCCAGGTGGCGCAGGCGGTTATGGTGGGTATGGCGCTCCCCGCGGTCCGCAGAAGGGCCAGGACATCGAAGCCAAGACCACGCTGAGCTTCCGCGATGCGGTCACTGGCTCGACCGTGACGCTATCCGGCTTGGATGGCAACCGGATCACCACCAAGATCCCCGCCGGGGTCAAGGACGGCCAGAAAATCCGGTTGCGCGGCAAGGGCGCTGAGGGTGACCCGGGCGCCTCGAAAGGCGACCTGATCCTCACCGTGACGGTCACCAAACACCCGGTCTTTGGCCGGGACGGCAACAACCTGACCGTCGACCTGCCGGTCACCTTCGCCGAAGCGGCTTTGGGGGCAACGGTTTCCGTTCCCACGTTGGAAGGAAGCCCGGTCAAGGTCAAGATCGCTCCGGGCACACCGTCCGGGCGCGTGCTCCGGGTCCGGGGCCGGGGCGTCAAGACCAAGGACGGTGCCGGTGACCTGCTCGCCAAGGTGCAGGTCATTGTCCCGCAACGCCTCTCGGACGAGGCCCGAGAAGCGGTCGAGAAACTGCAAGCCCAGGAGGGTGACCTCGACCCGCGGGCAGCATTGTTCACGGACGCACAAAAGGAGTGACGATGGCGATCTTCGACGGGCTCGGTCCCGACGACGAGACCCCCCTGTTCGTCATCTCCGTCGCGGCCGAGCTTGCCGGAATGCACGCACAGACGCTGCGGCAATACGACCGGCTCGGCCTGGTGTCCCCGTCCCGCACGCGGGGCGGGGGCCGGCGCTACTCACCGCGCGATGTCACCCAGTTGCGCGAGGTGCAGCGGCTCTCCCAGGAGGAGGGCATCAGCCTCGCCGGCATCCAGCGCATCCTGGAGCTGGAGAACCAGGTCGAGGCCCTGCGCGCCCGGGTCGGCGAGCTCGCCAAGGCGCTCGATCGGGCCGAGGCCGAGCGCGGCCGGCGGATCTTTGCGGTCGGCTCCGGTGGCGACGCGGTGATGCTGCGTCCGGGACAGCGACCGCGCCACCACCGTTCCCAGGCCTTGGTCGTCTGGGAGCCGCGGGCGTAGGCCGCAGCAGCGGCTCGACCTGGACTCGAGCCGCCTACCGACGGGCGCCGTGCGCCTGTGCAACAGCGTCGATGCCGGCCAGGATGAGGTCGAGTCCCTGCTCATACTGGTCGCGCTCGGTGTGTTGTCGCAAGGTCGTGACCAATGACGTGATGTGCGGGAAGCGCGCCGGGTCGAGGGCGGCCATCTGGGCGGTGGCTTTCGTCGTCAACGTCCCGGTGGCGGTCGTCGCCGTCCTTATCGTTCGCCGGGGAGCGAGCATCCGATGAGGTCAAGTCGGCCTTCGAAAGCGGTTGCACGGCCGCTTTATTGATGGCTTCCGCCGTTCTCGTTGCGATCGCGTGCTAGGCCTTCCTTGCTCTCCCGAAGGATGTTGCTCGTCCTCAGCCCACGCCGTTGTGACCATCTCCCCGCTCGCGAGCACGTGGGGCGCACCTCCTGGCGAACCGAAGACCCTCGGCTGACTCCCAGCGAATCCCCAGGGACGAGGACGAGTGTCGGCGGTGTGAGCCCCGGGTCTTCGCCTGCCGACCAGACGATCCATGGGTGGGGACGCCTGCTCACCGCGACGTATGCCGCGGGCGTACTCACCGCTACCCTGCTGACCCTGTTCGTCGGCCGCCAAATGCGCGAGACCCGCGTCGAAATAACCTTCGGGCTGCTCAATGTGCCCGTCGCGCCGACCTTCCTGTCGGTTGTCGTGCTCGCCCTGATCACTGGAACCCTCGCCTTCCGCAAGCGAATCGGGCTGTGGTTGGTGGCGGCCTTCCAGGTTTTCGGCATCTACCTCGGGGTGTTGGCGCTCATCGGCCAGCCGGCACTGCCGCTCGCCGAGGCGTGGGAGACCCGAGGCGACCTCGGCCGCGGCCTCGACATCGTCTCCATGCTGATCGCGATCGCCACCCTCGCCGGATTGCGGCGCCTTCGCACAGACTTCTCCGGCCGGTTGCGTCGCGGGTCGTGGGTGTTCGCGGGCGCAACGCTCGCGCTCGGTGGCGTGCTCACCGCCGTCGTCGCCTGGGCTCTGCTGACCGCGACCCGAGCCACCGGAGCCGACCTGGGCAGCCTCCTGCGGACCGGGGTGCATGCGTTGACCGGAACGGCCGGCGGCCGGGACGAGAGGTGGATCAGCGATGTCGTCGCGACGCTGCTCGGGTTGAGCGTCATCGCCGCGGTCGTCGCCTTCCTCGCCACCTCTCGCCGCGGGAGCGACTGGACGCCCGATCGCGAAATTGCCATTCGCCGGATGCTGCGTGCGAGCGACCCCGATTCGCTGGGCTATTTCGCGACCCGCCGGGACCGGTCGGCGATCTTCTCGCCCGACCAGCGCGCGGTCGTCACCTATCGTGTCATCGGCGGGGTGAGCATGGCCGCCGGCGATCCCCTCGGCCGGAGGGAGTCCTGGCCCGACGCCATCGGCGAGTGGAAGGCCGAAGCCCGCCGCTACGGTTGGACACCGGCCGTGCTGGGGGCCAGCGAAGCGGGGGCAGCGGCATACGCCAGGGAGGGCCTGCGCGCGCTCTGCATCGGCGACGAGGCGATCTTGCACCCGGCCCAATTCGACCTGCGGCGCATCTCGATGACCCCCGTCCGGCACGCCGCCAAGCGAGCGGCCCGCTCTGGCATCACGGTCCGGATCCGGCGACAGGGCGAACTGGAAGCGAGTGAACTGCGCGAGGTCGAACAGTGCGCCGAGGCCTGGCGCGGCGACGAACCCGAGCGCGGCTTTTCGATGGCGCTCAACCGGGCGGGCGATCCCGCCGACGAACGCATCCTTTTTGTCACCGCGCACTTTTCCGACGGCCGGCTGGCGAGCCTTCTTTCCTTCGTCCCGTGGGGCCGCAGCGGCATCTCCCTCGATCTCATGCGACGCAGCCCCGACGCACCCAACGGCATCACCGAGCTATTGGTCACCGAGTTGCTCGCCCACGCCGGAGATCATGGGGTGCGGCGGGTCTCGCTCAACTTCTGCATGTTTCGCCGCACGTATGCCGACGCCGAGCGGATCGGGGCCGGATCGCTCACCCGCGCAAGCTATTCCATCCTCGGCGTGCTGGATCGCTTCTGGCAGCTGGAGCGGTTGTACCGCTCGAACCAGAAGTACGAGCCGGAGTGGGTTCCTCGATTCCTCTGCTATGAAGATGTCATATCGCTCCCACACGTCGCGCTCGCCGCGGGAGCGGCCGAGGGCTTCGTTCCCTGGCGCAGTCCCGGTGCCTCCGGTCACTTCACCGAAGAACAGCTCAGCCGTGTCCGGTCACTGGAGACCGAGCCCGCTGATCCGACGACCACGACAGTGCGCCGCAGTGATCAGACCCGCACCCGGCTGGCGCGGCTGGAGCTATTGCGCGACAGCGGCGTCGACGCCTACCCGGTCGGGACCGGCGCCGCGCCCGACACGATCTGCGACCTGTGCACCACGTGGGCTGCGGGTGCCAAGGCTGATGTGGTGGGTCGAATCGTGCGAGTCCGCGATTTCGGCGGGGTCGTCTTCGCCGGCCTGCGCGACGGCCCGAACCAGGTGCAGATCCTCCTCGACAGTGGCCGGATCGGCCGAGCGCACACCCGCTCCTTCACCCGGCAGGTCGACGAGGGAGATCTGGTCGGCATACGAGGACGGCTGGGTGAATCCCGAACGGGCACACCGAGTCTGCTTGTGAACTCGTGGCAGATCCTGGCCAAGTGCCTGCACCCCCTTCCGTGGCGTGGAGCCCACGACGGTGATGCTCGCAGCCGCCACCGGGCCGTCGATCTCCTCGTCGATCCCGACGGGCTGGAGGCCATCCATCGGCGCTCGGCCGTGATCGGCGCCATTCGCCAGACGCTGGCGACGGACGGGTACGTGGAGGTCGAGACGCCGATGCTGCAGGTGATCCATGGCGGTGCGAGCGCGCGGCCCTTCCGAACCTTCAGCAACGCCTACGGCATCGACCTGTTCCTGCGGATAGCCCCCGAACTGTTCCTCAAGCGCCTACTGGTCGCTGGGGCCGGGCCGATCTATGAAATGGGTCGCAACTTCCGCAACGAGGGCGCCGACGCCACCCACAACCCCGAGTTCACCTCGCTCGAGGTCTATCAGCCGTTCGGGGACTACACGACCATGCGCCACCTGGCCGAGCGGCTCGTGCGGGCGGCCGCGCGAGCGGTTCATGGCCGTGAGGTCATCCCCGCCCCGGTGGGGGAGCAGATCCGCAAGGGACTGGCCGGCGTGGGACTGGTGGATATCGCGGGCGACTGGCCGGTGGTGCCGATGCTCGCGGCCGTCGGCGCGGCCGTGGGCCGAGACGTCGATCTGGACACCGATCCGGACGTCCTGCTCGGCATCGCGCGCCAGCACGACATACCCGTTCGCGCGGACATGGGGCCCGGCGCCATCCTGGAGGAGTTGTATGCCGAACTCGTCGAGCCCGCGACCATCGCGCCGACCTTCTACACCGACTTTCCGGTCGAGACCTCGCCGCTGACCCGCCCGCACCGCAGCGCGCCCGGCCTCGTCGAGCGCTGGGATCTGGTCATCGGCGGCATGGAGGTAGCCACGGCATACAGCGAGTTGACCGACCCGATCGAGCAACGCGAGCGGCTGACCACGCAGTCCCTCAAGGCCGCCGGCGGGGACCCGGAGGCCATGCAACTCGACGAGGACTTCCTGCACGATCTCGAGCTCGGTATGCCGCCCGCCGGCGGTCTCGGCATCGGCATCGACCGGCTTGCCATGCTCGTGACGAATGCTCCGATTCGCGGCGTGCTGGCTTTCCCATTCATGCGCCCGACCACGTCGCGAGGTCACTGACCATGTCACTCACCGGCTCCCTGGTTCCCGTCGTGCTCGCCCTGGCCGCGCTCGTGCTCTTCGTCGTGATCGTGCGTCCCCGTGCGGCCAGACCGGGAGTGTTGGCAACCGTGTGGCGAGCCGCGCAGGTCCTCGGCCTGAACGTCCTGACCGTCGCGCTGAGCGCCGTGCTGTTGAACGACAGCTACCTCTTCTACGTCAGTTGGGCAGACCTACTCCCTGCGCCGGATAGCGCCGCGAGTATCGGTCGGGGAGCCACTGGGCCGCTCACCTCGACGCTGCCCTCTGGACTGCGATTCCTCTCGGACACAGCACCGTTGCCGCGACTGCCCCAGCCCGGCGCCCGGCAGCAAGTTTTTACCGTGACGGGTCGGACGAGCGGAGTCACCGGCCACGTCCTCGTGCAACTCCCCACCGATTATGACCCGAGGTCCAGGCGCACCTATCCCGTCATCGAGGCGCTCCACGGGTGGCCCGGCGGGCCCGGCGCAGTCGCTCACGAGATCGACCTGCGGGGCAGGTTCCAACGGTTGATCGACGAGCACAAACTGGCCGATCCGATCGTCCTCATGCCCCAGATCAACACCCCCCTCAATCTCGACACCGAATGCGTCAACCCGCCACCCGGGGGCGGTGGCCCGCATACGCTCACCTGGATCGGCCACGACGTTCCGCAATGGGCCGCAGACCACTTCCGGGTCGCCCACGCGCGGACCTCGTGGGCGGTGTTGGGTGCCTCGTACGGTGGCTGGTGCGCTGCCAACGCCGGCATGCACTACCCGGGCACCTTCGGCGCCGTAGTGTCCTTCATGGGTTATCTCGCACCGGAGTTCTACGGCTATCGTCCGTTCGCCAACGATCCGGAAGGGCTGGAGACATACGACTTGACCCGGCTGGCGCACGTCAACCCGCCACCGGTGGCGATGTGGTTGATGGCGAGCAAGGAAGACCGCGGCGCCTACGGCGCGCTCGTCCCGTTCCTGCACGCCGCCCGGGCCCCCCTGTCGGTGACGGGCTACATCCTCCAGCACGGCGGCCATAATGTCGCGACGATCCCACCCACCCTCCCGGCCATGGCCGCCTGGCTGACCACGACGCTGCCCGGCTTCGATCCGCAGCAAGCCTAAATCCCAGCTGTGCCGACCCATCTGCGCCCGACTGCTTCGCCGATATGCTGCCGCAGTCGCGGCGCAATCTGGAGTTCACCATCGCGCAGATCCACCACCTCCAGCAACCCGCGGATGCCAGGGTCGCACTTCTCGGATATTGGAATGTCTTCCGCGACGGCGCGGTTGGCCGGGGGCGAGGGCATATCTATGTCGCCATTAGCGACAGCCTGACCCGCGAGGTCAACGATGTGATCGCCGATGTCGCGAGGCGGACCGGGGCCCTCTATGTGGATGCCTTCACGCCATTCAAGGGCAACGGCAGCCTCGACCCCACCGGCGCGCTCGCGGGCGACGGCAATCATCCCAATGCCGCGGGACATCGGTTGATCGCCGATGCGGTGCTGGAGGCGCTCGGCGTGGGCGCGGCCAAGCGCTGAGGCACGGCGTCCCGACGACGCACGGGTCAGTAATAGGACGTCGCGCCGTCCAACAGTTCCCGGATGATGTCGAGTTGGCCGGCGTGCCGGGCGGTCTCCTCGACCATGTGGATGACCATCCAGCGCAGGCTCGCGTGGCCTGCGGGGAAGCCGTTGAACCGGCCGAGATCATCCAGGCTTGCGCCGGCGATGATCTCGTCGGAACGTGCGCACTGGGCACGATAGTCGGCGATCAGCTCGGCCAGCGGTCGCTCGGCGGCGACGATGAAGTCGAGGTCCTCCGGGCCGTCGGCGAACGCGGGGCTGCCGACCGGATCGTGGCCGAGGAAGGCCACCTCATACCAGGTGTGTTCGACCCAGCGCAGGTGCGAGACCACGCCCGCGACGGTCATCAACGGCGACGTGGCGACGACGACGCGGTGGGCATCCTCCTCGCTGAGGCCGTCGGTCTTGAGGATGATGATGTCGCGCTGCAGTTGATACCAGCCGAGCAGCTGGGTGCGTTCGTCGGCATCGAAGGGAGGGCGTTTCCGTTGGCTCACCGGGGCACGGTGTCAGTGCCCCACGGGGCTGTCAATCGAATTAGAGCGCGTGCGCGGCGCGGAATCCACGGCGAGGGTGTCCGCGAGATCTTTTGGGCATCGCTGAGCGGGGCGCGCCGGACGCGGCCGGTCAGCGGCGTGTCCTGCGTCTTGACTAGAACATCCCGGAGCGCAGCAGGTTTCGGCGGGAACTCTCCATGGGCCAAGCGTGCCGCGTCCCGGCCGAGTAGCCGAGATTACTCCTCGGCGGGTGGGGGGCGGTCGTCAGTTGTTCTGACCGGGTGTCGTCGCCTCGTCGCTATAGCGCACGACGACATAGGTGAACCCCATCCGCTTGGCCACCGACACCAGGAAGTCCCGGCCGTTGGCGCGGGCGGTCTCGCCCAGCTCCGACTGGGCAGCGGCGGCACGAAGCGCGGCCACGGCCTCCCGGTCGAGCTCCTGCTTCTTCTGCAGCGGCGCGGCCGCGAAGAAGTCCTTCACCCGCGTGGTCAAGCCCCGTTGCTGAACCACGACCCGGGAGCGCTCTTCGTCGATATTGGGCTCGGTCAGCGTCGGCGGCGGCAAGGTGATCGTCACCGTGTTGGTCGCCTTGTCGACGCTCAGGTTCTCCCGGGTGAGCCCGTCCAGCTCGATCAGCGCATCGACGCTGCCCTGATAGATCGCCACGCCGGCATCCTGGTCGAGAACGTCGGGGATGTATTGCCGCAGGCCGCTCTCGTCCATCCCGTAATAGACCGGAACCGAGAAGGTCCCGCTCGCCGCCCGCAGCTGCGAGGTGCGCTGCAGTTCCAGCAGCGTCACATCGCTGGCGTTCGGCGGCTGCGGCGCGCCGAGGATCACGTCCTTGAGCCGGCCCAACGGGTCGGCGAGGAAGAAGGCCGCGCCCAGCGTGAGCAGCGCGACGACGAGCAGGGGCAGCCAGGCGCGCCCGCGGGCCGGAGCGGTCATATGGCCTCCATCAGTTGGCAGTGTCCACGATCGCACGTCGCGAGAGTGCAAACACCCGAGCGCGCATGCCGATTCCCTCCCCCGGATCGGCGACCCCCCGCTTACCCTGTGAGCGTGAGCGAGCATCTGCTGATCTTCCCCGACCAGGGCGTGGCCGAGCAGATCGCCGCGGAACTGCGCGAGGAGGGCTTCACCGAGGTCCGCGTGATCCGCGCGCCGCTCGCCGGCGAGGACGATCCCGAGGCCGACGAATGGGCGGTCTATGTCCGGGAAGCGAATGTCGTCGACGAGACCGGCGCCGTCGCCGGTGGTCTGCACGATCGCTTCGTCGCGCTGACGAGCGAGCACGACGGCTGGTATGACCCGCACCCCGAGCCGCGCTACTGACCGGCCCGTCGAGAGGTTGTTTACCATTCGGCTGTGACCGAGCCGATCACTCCGGCCATCGTGCTGGTGTCTTCCATCCACGCCGATCGCCTGCGCGAGGTGTTCGCGCGGTATGCCGCCGAATACGACCTCGTCAGCGCCCGATCCGTGGACGAGGCGGTGCAGGCGACGATGAGCGCCGTGCGGCGGGGCGCACAGATCGCGATGTTCGTCTGCGATTCCCGGGTCGCGGACATCGAGGCCCCGGCGATGTTGCACATGCTGCGCTCCTTGGTTCCCACCAGCCGGCGGGTGATTACCGCGGCGTGGGACAACTTCCGCGAGGACGCCGAGCGGTTGCGCCCGCCGCTGACGAAGGGGAAGTACGACGCCTTCCTGCTCATGCCGCGCGGCATCCGGGATGAGGAATTCCACCTGGCGATCACCGAGCTGCTCAACGAGTGGGGCGCGAGCGTCGCTGCGCCGCTGGTGGATTCGGTGCAGATCGTCGCGCCCGGCGGGGACGGGCTGGTGTTGGAGATCCGCGACTATCTCTTCCGGATCGGCTCCCCGTGCCGGGTCTATGCCCCGGATTCCCCGGTTGGGCTGGAGATGATCGCCCTCGCCGGCCCGGAGCCGGTCTTCCCGCTGGTGCGGACCTTCAAATCCGACCACGTGTTCACGCCCACGTCCGTGCGCGACGTCGCGATCGTCATCTACGGCCGCCCGGACGACATCGACGTCGACACCGTCGTCGACGTGGTCATCGTCGGCGCCGGCCCGGCCGGGCTGGCCACCGCGGTGTATGCCGCCAGCGAGGGCCTGTCGACGATGTGCATCGAGTCCGACGCGATCGGTGGCCAAGCGGGCACCTCATCGATGATCCGCAACTATCTCGGCTTCCCGCGCGGCATCTCCGGCGGCAAACTTGCCCAACGCGCGCGCAACCAGGCGATCCGGTTTGGCACCCGGTTCTTCACCGGCTGGCCGGCTACGGCGTTGAAGCCCGGATTCGACGGCGACCCGCACGTCCTGTGCACCGCGGGCGGGGACGTGCGGGCGCGGGCGGTCGTCATCGCGTGCGGCGTGGACTACCGAAAGCTCGATGTGCCGTCGCTGGAGCCGTTCATCGGTCGCGGCGTCTATTACGGGGCCGCCATGACCGCAGCCCGGGAACTTGAGGACGCCGACGCCATCGTCGTCGGCGGCGGCAACTCGGCGGGCCAGGCGGCCGTCCACTTGGCGCGGTTTGCCCGGTCGGTGACGATCGTCGTGCGCCGGCCCGACTTGTCGGCGACGATGTCGCGGTATCTCATCGACGAGATCACCTACAACCCGCGCATCCGGGTCCACGGCAATGCCGAGGTCGTCGACGGCGGCAGTGATTCGGACGTCTTGGACTGGATCGAGTTGCAGGACACCGGGACCGGCGAGCCGTCACGGGTGCCCTGTCGCGGCCTGTTCCTCCTCCTTGGTGCCGAACCCCGCTGTGGCTGGATGCCACCCGACATCGCCCGCGACGATCACGGCTTCGTGCTGACCGGTAGCGATGTGCCGCAAGAGTTCTGGCGCGACGGCATCCCGCCGACGAGCCTGGGGACGACGGTCCCTGGCATCTTCGCTGCTGGCGATGTGCGGGCCGGCTCGATGAAGCGGGTGGCGAGCGCGGCCGGGGAGGGCGCGAGCGTCATCCCGCTCGTGCATGCCTGGCTGGAGTCGACCGTCGAGTGAGCCGAATTCAGAGCGTGATCGCCCGGTTGACCCAGGTGTCGACGACCCGCATACCGACCTTTTCATAAAGCCCGAGCGCGCCCGTGCGGCTGTCGGTGGACAGTCCACACACGACCGCGCCGTGCTCACGCGCCACCGCGAACGCGTCGACCAACAATGCCTGGGCGAGACCCCGATGGCGCTGGTCGGCGCGGGTCGCGAGCCGCGAAACGTAGGCCTCCGGCTTGGGCTCCTCGGAAGACCAGGACGATGGCCGCTGCGGCGATCGATCCGTCCGGCGCGGAGACCACCCGCAGGTTCCACGGGGCGAACCCCGGCCGCCGCAGGACGCTGGCCGTGAAGTCCGCGAACGACTCGCGCTCCCGGTTCGACCATTCACCGAAGGCGTCTTCCACAACGTCATGGACCGCGCGCCGCTCCGACTCCTCGTCCCGGGCGGCGCGCACGGCATACCCCTCCGGCAGGGGGCGGTCGGGGACTTGTGCCCCCTCGGGTAGCTGCAAGACCCAGGAGGTCCAGCGGATGTGATAGCCCAGCTCCGCCAGCAACCGATCCCCGGGTGAGCCCTGGTGCACCGGCATTCCGACGACCGTGGCTCCGAGTTCGCGCGCCCGGCGCTGCATTTCGAAGGCCAGCCAGGTGCCGATTCCACGGCCGAGCAGGTCGGGGTGGACGGCGGCGTCACCGCGCTCGCCGGCCTCGGCATACCCGACCAGCCGGCCGGCATCGAAGACGCCGACGACCCGGGCCGGCACGTCGAACGACGGGCGCTGCCAGTCGCCGACGATGTCGGCCTCCTCGATCTCGACCCGTCCGATGTGCGCGAGCTGGTCGGCAGCCATCAACTCATACACCGCTCGGGCGTCGGCCATCGTCAGATCTCTGCAGGTCAATCCCTCGGGGAGCCGCGCGCCGCGAACCGTTGTGACCATGAGCGTCGATTGAACCGCACCACCCCGCCTGACCGCACGCGATTTTGGCGCCTGACCCCGACGGGACAACCTTTGCGGGGTCGGCGTGCGTCAATGGGAATGAGGTCAGTCGGAGGGAGGGCACGCCGTGGACGCGGCTGAGTTCGACCGGTGGTATGACGCCTCCTTCCCGCGCCTCGTCGGCCAGCTCACGGCGCTGATCGGCGATCGCGCAGAGGCCCAGGACTGTGTCCAAGAGGCGTTCGTCCGGGCGTGGGACAAGCGCGTCTCGCTGGCCACCCAGGCCTCGATGGACGCCTGGGTGCGCACGACCGCCCACCGGCTGGCCGTCAGCCGGTGGCGGCGGTGGCGGCGCGGGCAGGAACTCGGCGCTCGCGCCTCGGCATCGGTCATGCCGGACCCGGCGGTGAGCGACGACCGCGCCGACCTGCTGGCCGCACTGGCCAAACTGCCCGACGGGCAGCGGGTGGTGATCGTGCTGCACTATCTCGCCGACCGGAGCGTCGCCCAGATCGCCGACGAGATCGGCGTCGCCGAAGGCACCGTGAAGGCCCGCCTTCATTACGGGCGTGCCGCCCTCGCCGGGTTGCTGGGGGATCCGGCGAACGCGAGCGCCCCCATGACCCAGAGGGGAGAGACGTCATGACCGACCTCGACGTCGCTGTGCGTTCACTCGCGGACGAGTTGCGAGCCGACCCCACGGTGCCCGCCGCCGAGATCCGGGCCCGCGGTGCCCGGCGCCGGGTGCGGCGACACCTGGGGCTCGGGGTGGCGGCAGCGAGTGCGTTGGCAGCAATCGTCGTGGCCGCCGGTTTCCACGGTGGGCCGCCGGCCCCACTGCCGGGCGGCCCCTCCAGCAGTGGCCGGGCCGCCACGACCGCGGCCGAGGCGCCGGTCGGATTCGAATTGCTGAATCGGGACCCCCGGGCGTTTGCCAACTCCCCGGGCGGCTCCGGCCTCAGCGGCGTCGACGTCACCGCGGAGGTCAAGGTCGTTGTCCACGGCAAGTGCGCGGTGGTCACGTCAACCAACGAGCCCGCGCCACCGGAAGGATCGCGCGAAGCCATGCCGCGGGTGCTCGTGCTGCCCGTCGGAACCCATTGGCGGACAACGGGTTGGGTGGGACAACCCCCGACTGGCGGCGGCGCTGCTCAGCTGACCGACGGCCGTCAGGTTGCCGCCGGCTCGCGGCTCACCGCGGGGTTTACGCTCTCCCCGCGCGACGACACGACGTTCACCCAGGTCTGTCCGGGGACGGCGGGGTATGCCGTGATCCCCCGGCCCGATGCCATCTCGGCGATCCGGCCGGCAACCGGCGGCACGGCGTCGCCGGGTTCGGCGACGTCCAGCGCGTCCTTCGGCCCGGGGTCCTCGCCGCGGGGCGGCTGGGTGACCAGGATCGAGAACTTCCCCCTGGCGCAGGGGATGAAACACACCGGCGATGACAAGTTCACCGAGTTGACCAGGGAGATCACCACGGCCGGAGCCTTGCAGCCGTGCTTGTTCCCCGAGGGCAACCATGACGGCACCGACGCGATCATGGCGGAGCTATCCAGCCCCGCCGGGAACGTGGTGCGGCAACTTCGGCTGTTTGCCGACGACCGCGAGGCGGCGGCGGCATACGAGGCGTGGATCGAGTCGGCCCGGTCATGCTCCGGCGTCGCGCCCGACACCAAGGGTGGCGCGCCGGGCCTCACGCACGAGTTCGCCGTCGAACCCCTTGGCGCGGACGAGGCGCTTATCGCCCAGATTGTGCGCACCAACGGCAAGCTCTACATCTGGAGCGGCCACATGGGCCTGAAGAGGGTCGGCAATGCGCTGCTCACGATCAGCGCCTCGAGCGAAGCCATGGCCACGCCCAACCGGATCGCCGCGTGGAAGGCCGAGGACGAGAAGACGCTCGCCGCGCTCGGGCGGTCGATGTGCCGCTACGCGCCCGGCGGGTGTGGACCGGGGTGACCGGCCAGTAGGGTGCGGCTATGACCGACGCCGGCCCCCGGCAGGCGGCGGGCGCCGACCTGAGATCCCAGGCCTCGCCCGACTTCCGCCGCAACCTGTGGACCTTCGGTGTCGGCACGCTCGGGCGCGACGGGGTCTATACGCTCGTCGCGTTCTATCTCGTCGTTTATCTGACCGACGTCCTCGATGTGCCCAGCGCGACGATGTGGTGGATCTCGGCGGTCATGCTGATCGTCCGGCTCGGCGACGCCTTCCTCGACCCGGTGATCGGTGCGCTCGTGGACAGCAGCCGCAGCCGGTGGGGGCAGTTCAAGCCGTGGCTGGCCGGCGGGGGAGTGGTCTCGGCGGTGGCGACGGTGCTGCTGTTCACCGATTTTGGGTTGAGCGGCAGCGCCTTTGTCGTCGCCTTTGGGGTGATCCTGCTGGTCTGGGGGATCGCCTGGTCGGCCCATGATCTCGGCTATTGGGGGATGTTGCCGGCGCTGTCGCTCAACCCGAGTGAGCGGGAACGGCTGGCGGCGACCGCGAAGACGTTTGCCAGCGTCGGCCAGTTCGCCGTCGTGTCCGGGGCGCCGATCGTCGTGGCCGTTCTGGCGGGCACGGAGGGCGGCTCGCCCGCCTCGTGGCAGTTGTTCGCGGTCATCGCCGTCACCGTCATGGTGGCGTTGATGGCGGTCACCTTCGTCGGGGTGCGAGAGCGTCGGGACATCGACCTCGACGGGGCCCACACCGACCTGCGCCAACTGGCGAGGGTGCTCTTCCGCAACGACCAATTGCTCTGGGCGGCAGCGGCATACCTGTTGTTCATGCTCGGCTATGGCACGACGATCACGTTTGGTTGGTACTTCTTCAAGTACGCCTACGGCGACGAGAACGTCTTTCCCGTCTTCGCGCTCTTCGTCGGCCTGGGGCAGATCGCCGGGCTGATGACCTTCCCCCTCGTGCGCAAGCGGTGGCCGCGAGGACGGATCTACACGTGGTCCACGGTCATCATCGTGATCGCCTATGCCGCGTTCGTCGCCGCCCCGATGAAGCTCGCCATCCTCGGGGCGCTCGCGTTCGTCATGTTCTTCCTCGCGTCCTGGATCATGCTGCTGATGCTCGTCTTCCAGGCCGACACGATCGAGTATGGCCAGTGGAAGCTCGGCCGCCGCAACAACGCGGTCACCTTTGCGCTGCAACCCTTTATCAACAAGACCTCGGCGGCAATGAACACCTGGATCATCTCGGCGACGATCATCCTGGCGGGCATCAACGATGCCGACACCGCGGCCGAGGTGACCGCGGGCGGCATCCGGCTGATGAAGTTCTCGATGCTCGTGCTGCCCGCGATCCTGATCGCCCTCGCCTATCTGGTCTGGCGTGCCCGCTTCCGCGTCGACGAGGCCGAGCATGCCCGGATCGTTGCCGAACTGGCTGCCCGGGGATCGTTCGTGGAGGACAGCCACTGGGAGCGCTGACGGGCCGCCTGGAAAAGGTGGGTGATGGGTGCAACCTTCTCGCCTCGGGGAGCGTAGACCGGGAGCAGGCCGGGTGACGGGAGGGAGGTGGGCGATGGACGAGGAGGAGTTCGATCTTTGGTATGCCGCGTCCTTCGCCCGCATCGTCGCCCAACTGACGCTGATGATCGGCGATCGCGCCGAGGCGCAGGACTGCGTCCAGGTCGCGTTCGTGCGCGCCTGACAGCATCGCGACCGGCTCATCGAGGTGGGCCGGGATGCCTGGGTGCGGCAGACGGCATACCGGCTGGCGGTGAGCTAGTGGCGCCGCAGAAGGCGGGGGCAGGAGCTGCTCGAACGGTCCTGGCAGCCTGCCGTGATCGCTGAGCCCGATCCGGTGCGGATCGCGCTGATTCAGGCCGTCGGCGAGTTGCCGATCGAGCAACGGCGCGTCGTCGTGCTGCACTACTTGCATTGGTTGCCGCAACCCAGCTGCCGTACAACCGAACCGATCCCACGCCCCCGGCCGGGCCCACGGTGACCGGCTCGGCACCGAATCGGCCCGCGCCGAAGGTCGTGCAGACCCTGCCAATCAGTTGGCCCGGGCTCGATGACGGGAAACGGCCGTGGCCGCGCAATGCGGTGGCGACCACCCACGGAATCCTTGTCAGTGTCGGATCGGAACGCTTTATCCAGGAAGCTCTGGTGCGGCTGGATCCGCGGACCGGAAAGGGGACCAAGCTGGCCGACTTGGGCCCGGAGCCCGGCTGGCTGGCGGCCTCCGACGAGCGGATTTGGGTCAGTCGCGTGGGATTTGGCGATCGCTCCGCCGCAGTGGCGGAATTCGATTCTGAAGGCAGGAAACTGCGCACCTACCCGGGGATCGGGGGCGCTGTGGCAGCCTCGGGCCCGGCGGCATACGTGATCCGCTGGACAGGCGCCCATCCGACCGTGCTGCGTCTGGAGGGCGGCGTCACCCGAGAGGTCACGACGATCAGGGACCGCGAGATCTCCAACCTGGGCATGTCCGTGCTCGCCCTCTCCGGGACTGGGCTCTATGTTGCGACCATCACGAACGATGCGGGCCCGATGCGGGCCGGGTTGTCTTCCGCGTGGACGTGGAAACCGGGAATTACGAGCGTGTGGCCAGGGCTGTCGGCAACGGCGGCGAAACACTCGTGTCGGCCGGCCGCGATGTCTTCGCCGCCGGCGATGTTGCCCCCCCATCGCGAACGACGGGAGGATCCGCCGCGGACCTCCCGTCTGCGGAGGTCAAGAGAGTGACTGGAAAGACAGGGTCGGCGGCAGACCTGCCCGGTTGCCGAACCGAGGAGCCCCGCCTGGTCGGCTCAAATGAGCACGCATGGCTATTGTCGGGGGCCTCGGGACCAGATCGGCTGCTGATCCAGAACCTCGACGCCGAGGGCTGCGGGCCAGCGCTCGACTGGCGCCCTCATTCCGTCGAGTTTCCCTCGGTCATGGCGGCCTCAGGAGCCGACCTGTGGGTGATCGAAAAAAACCAGCTCATCCACATCCGCTGACACCGACCCGTCCGCTGCCCAAATGATGATCGTGTCACCGGCTTCGCATGCTCCGCCAACCGAACAGGGCAACAGCGCCGGCGAAGGTGGCCAGGAGTAGGCCGGGAAGGCCGGGGTACCAGAGCCACGCCTGGACCACGCGGAGGCGGTTGCTGGCGGCCTGGCCCTCGATCCGGTCCCCGGCAAAGCTCGCGCAGCGCAGGTCGAAGCGGTTCGACACGGTGATCTTCGGGTCGCGCTCGTGGCTCGCCGAGATCTGTCGATCGGTGATCACCGGCAGACCGGAGTGCCACGCTGGGCGGCAGCCCCAGCCCTCCCAACCAACTCCCAAGCCGAATGCCCAGTACTTCTTGTCCACCTCGCCGTTCGCGAGCGGCATACCAGCTCGGTCGCCGGTGGCCACGTCGAACTGCATGGCGTATATCTTGAGTCCGTCGTCGGGATCGTCGCTCTTCCAGCGCACGAGCACGCGTTTGTGGTTCGGCGCGAGCGAGGCGGCAACCTTTCCGCTGCCCGCCGGGAGTCCTCGCTCCACCAGCCGGAGCTGGTTTCGTCGGCGGCCGCCAAGTCGCCGGCGCGGCCCGCGGGCTCCTGGCTCTTGCCGGTCGTCAGGTCAGGAGCGCCACCCCGATGGTCAGCCACCGGCCGTCGGGCGAGAGCGCAGCGGTGGACGCCATCGGCGGCCCGGGCTCGACTCGGGCGACCTGGCCGTTGGGGTCGACCACCCAGGGACGGTTGTCCGAGGACGTGAGCGCCACCGCTTTGGGGCCAAGGTGGTCGGCCAGGCCAGGGGTGAAGGGAGGCTTGGCGATGGCGCGCGGATAGCCCGAGACGACACTCGATGGCGTCGCGGCGGGCGGCGCCGTCATCGACGTCTCGCCGGTCGGCCAGGCCGCGAAGGCCACTAGCCCCATGGCGACCGTGCTCACCGAGCAGCCGAGGGTCGCGGCGGTTTCGACCTCGGTCTTGTCCTCATAGAAGCGCAGCACGATCACCGCGCGCTGCCGCGGGGTGATCGCCCGGAGGGCGGCGGCGGCGAGGGGCCCTCGCAAGTCGAGCTCACCGCCCCTGCACGTATGCCGCGAAATCCGCCCGCGCGTCCACGTCACTCCTTCGCCGATGCCTGATCCTCCCGTCTTCTCGTTGACGGATCGCGCAGGCCCTTTGGGTGGGCTCGGCGAGGCGCGTGTTGACCTACGGCACCGGGGGAGCGGTCAACTGCTCGTCACCAACGCATGTCTGTCAAATGTCGGGGTCCCCGCGAAGTATCGGAGCGCCTGGGTCCCACGCTCTGCGTGGGCAGGAGCGAGGGCCCACGCTCTGCGTGGGCGAACTTCGTGGGGTGACTAGGTGCCGACGGGCGGCTTTGCGAGCAGAATCGAGCGGTGGGGGTGGCTCTCCAGGACCCGCTCGGCCACGTGGGTATGCCGCCCCTTCACGTGCAATTCGTGGCCGAGGATGATCAGGTCGACATCGTGTTGTGTCGCCCGGGCGAGGATCACCTCCGCAATGTCGTGTTCGGTTGCGGCGACGATCTCCCCTCGGGCCTCGATGCCCGAGGCGGTGAGCGAGTCGATGAAGGCCTGCATGGCCTGCACGTGGGAATGGTCGACGTCAGCGTCCACCCCGGCGCTCACGTGGCCGCTGCCGGGCGATACTCGTGGCGCGATGTGGCCGGGCGCGACATACAGGACATAGATCGAGGCGCCGGTGATCTCGCCGAGTTCGTGGCAGCGGCGCATCAGCTGTTCGTGCTCTCGATTCGGGGTGGGGTCGATGGCAATGAGGATCCGTGAATAGAGCCTGGGCTTCGCACCAGTGGCCGTCAGGCCCTGGCCAGGCGCGGGTGCGGCAGCCGGCACGCCTGAGCCGGGCGCCGCTCCAGCCGCGGGCGCGGTCATCCTAGGTGAGGCGGCAGGCGCGGCGGCTGTCCGCTCGGCAAGACCAATCGAGGGAGTGGTTTGGGCGATCTCCGAGACGGCCAAGTCCTTGGACTTGGGCACCAGCAGGCAGAAGACCATACCGACGACCGCGATCCCGGCGATCGCCCAGAAGATCGGCCGCCCGGCAGCCGGATTCTTCGTCACCTGAGCGGTCGTCGCGAATGTCGCCGCAAGCAAACCGCCGACATAGGGGCCTCCCACGCCACCGAGGCGCCCGAAGCCGGCGCACCAGGCCGTCCCGGCACCTCTTACATTAGTTCTATAATACGAAGCGACCATGCCATAGATGAGGATCTGGGTGCCGCTGGAGCCCAGGCCGACGACCATGGCGATGGGAACGAGCAGCCACAGATTGCGGCTCATCGTCAGCAGCACGACAAAGATCGCTCCGAGGAGGAAGCAGACGGCCACGACGGGTTGCGCCCCGAATCGATCGGCCACCCGGGAGGCGAACAGCGCACCGATGGCGGCGCCGGCGTTGACGAAGAAGAGGATCCACAAGGCGGCCTTGCTGCCCAGCAGCGGACCCATGAGCGTCGGCAGCCACGTCTGCAGCATGTAGACAACCATGAGCCCGGTTGCGCTGGTCAAGCCGAGCAGGATCGTGGCCAGCAGGTAGTGGTTGCTGAACAGCCCAGCAAAGCCGACCGGGCCGGCCTCAACCCGCCGGGTGCTGTCGCCGGAGGGGCTGGGCGCGGCCGGGATCGGCATACCGGTCTTCGCTGAGGTGCGGCGTGCCTCGTCCATCCGTCCCCGTGCCGCCAGCCAGGCAACCGACTCGGGCATCTTCCATAGCGCCAGTGGGAACAGCGTGAGGATCGGGAGGGCGCCGATGCGGAACAGGCCGGTCCAGCCGACCTTGCTGGCCAAAGTGATTGCGGCCAGGGCAGCCAGCATGCTCCCTAAGGGGACACCCGAGTAGGTGATCGCGTTGATGAGGTTCTTCTTGCCCGGGGGCGCGAATTCCGCGACGAGGGCGGCAGTCGTTCCGACCACCGCCCCGATGCCCAGGCCGGTGATAAAGCGCATGATCCCGAACGATGTCGTGGTCGTCATGAATGACGAGATCAGCATGCCGACGCTGAACCAGACGTATGCCGTCAAGAGCACCTTGCGGCGACCGATGGTGTCGCCAAACGCCCCCGCGGTCAGCGCGCCGACCAGCACGCCGAAGAGGGCATAACTACCCAGCAGGCCCGCTGTCGACTCGTTGACGGGACCAATGAGGTCCGGGTTCTTGCGAAACATCGGCAAGATAACGCCATAGACCACCAGGTCGTAGCCGTCGAAGATGAGTCCGATAGTGGCGAGCGTCACCACCCAGGTGACGGTACTTCGGCGTTTGGCCTCCATGGCCGGATCGAGGCTGGGGGAGGAGTCGACGGCGACCTGCGACATTGAGGGTCTCCTTGGAGAAAAGCTGGCCGCGCGTCGTGGCGGCCGATGGCCAAGATGCCTTCCGACGTCGATGACGGGTGGGTCTTCGGTCGATGGTCCGGAGCTGCTGGTCGGTGCTCCGGGGTGGCGGGAGGCCAGGTGAGAGCAGAAACAAGGTGGACACACCGTAGCGGTGACCAGCCAAAACGTCAAGAACCCTGTTACGTGTGGCAGCCCAGCATCGCGATCGACGGATCGGCTCCGCTCGCCTGTGAGGCGGTGACGACACGTCGATCTCTCCGCGGGCCAGGCGGGTGCGATCATGGCGCCATGAGCGTCGGCCTCAGCATCGTCCCGGTCTCGGCGGACAACTGGCGGGACTGCGTCGGGTTGGCCGTTCATCCGCATCAGCGTGAGTTTGTCGCGGATGTGGCCTACCACCTGGGCCTGTGCGTGTATGGCGA
Organism: Nostocoides sp.; assembly: GCF_037045025.1. Taxonomy (GTDB): domain Bacteria; phylum Actinomycetota; class Actinomycetes; order Actinomycetales; family Dermatophilaceae; genus Nostocoides_A. The sequence goes on from NZ_JBAOHM010000009.1 coordinate 136,852, forward strand.
TACCTGGAACCCGGTGGCGGTGATGCCCGGCGACGAGGGGGTCGGGTTCGCCATGTGGGGCATGGATTCGGATCAAAGCCGCTGGATCGGTGGCGTCGTTGTCGATGCCGGCAAGCAGGGGCGCTGCTCGATTCCACGCGCGAAGCCGTGCCGGTCCTGATGTCCAACGGACAATGGCGGGAATGATCCGATGAGCACACACATCCTCCTCGTCGGGGACGAATCGCCGCACATCGCCTCCCACGGCCGCATTCCGGGCATCCTCGCCGCGCTCGGCGCCGAGCACACGTGGGTGCCAACCGATCGCGTCGACCCGGCTGGGCTCGCCGCGGCCGATGGCGTCTGGCTAGTGCCGGGCTCCCCCTACGCCAGTGAGGCGGGTGCGCTGACCGCCGTGCGCGTGGCGATCTCGGTATGCCGTCGAGCCGGGAACGGTTTCACTGCAACTTCGGCTTGGCTCCGGGCGCCGACGCGGTCCTCGTCGAGCGAGGACTGGTCGTGCCCGGCCGCGACGGTGAGGGTGCGGTCCGGATTATCGAGGTGAGCGACCACCCGCACTTCTTGACCTCCCTGTTCCAGCCCGAATTAGCTGCAGCCCAAGCTCATCCGCTCATCGCCGCGTTCGTCGACGCGGCCACGAACCGATAGGACGACATGACCGACCCCGAGCACCTCCGCGAACTTCTTCAGCCCTTCGTCGACGCTGGACGGCTCCCCGGCGCGGTCGCCGTGCGTGCCCATCAGGGGGAGCCGGTCGTCGTCGCTGTCGGCAACATGGCCACGGACGCGATCGTGCGGATTCAGTCGATGACCAAGCCGATCACCGCGCTCGCCACGCTCCGACTGGTGGAGGCCGGCCGCCTGGGATTGGACGACCCGGTGACGACCTGGCTGCCCGAATTGTCCGGCCGGCGTGTGCTGCGCGCTCCCGACGGGCCGTTGGACCGGACGGTTCCCGCCGATCGCGACATCACCGTCCGCGATCTGCTGACCTGCCAGAGCGGGTACGGCATACCGATGGACGATTGTCCTCTTTTGGACGCCATGCGCGCCAACGAGACCGAAGGCCGGCCCGGAGCCAGTCACCCTCGGCGCCGATGAGTGGGTCGCCGCCCTCGCCGATCTGCCCCTTGCCTTCCAGCCGGGCCGCGGCTGGCGCTATCATCATTCGTTCGGCCTGCTCGGGGTCCTGGTCTCACGGGTTGTTGGGATGACTCTGGATGACTATCTGCGGGCGGACCTCTTCGAGCGGATCGGCATGCCTGACACCGGCTTCTGGGTCCCCGAGGACAAACACAGAAGGCTGCCAGCGGCATACCGGCTGGAGGATGGTGCACCGGTCGAGACCGAGCCGGCCGGTGGTGGGTTCTATGCCGGGCCGCCGCCGTTCGATGTCAGTCACACCGAACTCGTCTCCACCGCAGCGGATTTCGCGTGGCTTGCCCAGCTCTTGCGCGACGGTTTCCGGCTGCCCGACGGCACGCCGCTCATCACCGCCGACCACGTCGCGGCGATGACCAGCGATCAGGTTGCTGCCGAGAGCAAGACCCCGGACAGCTTCTTCCCGGGATTCTGGTCCGGCAACGGCTGGGGGTATGGCGTGGGGATCGACCTCGTCGGCGAGCACGCCGGTCGCTTCGGCTGGTCGGGGGGACAAGGCACCGACTTCTTCGTCGACCCCGGCGCTGGCTACGGGATCCTGCTCACCCAGGTCGAACTCAGCCCGGAGACCTTCGAGGTCGTTGGTGCCTTCCAGGCCAGTGCGTGAGTTCCGGCCATCTCAATACTAGACTAATTGTTCTGTAACGAGTAGTCTGTAATGCATGGGACGGCCCCGAAGCTTTGACGAGGACGACGTCCTGCGGTCGGCGATCCGGCTGTTCGGACATCGCGGCTACGACGGGCTCTCGGTCGATGCGTTGGTGTCCGAACTCGGGATCAGCCGGGCCAGCCTGTACAAGATCTATGGCAGCAAGTACGGCCTGCTGCGAGCGAGCGTGACCAACATCCTGAGTCGACGTTCGCGTGATGATCGCGCCAAGGACCTGACCCTCGTCGCCCTTCTCGAACTCGCCCCAACCGACGAGTCGATCCGCGCCCTGTGCGCACAGGCCATCGACAACTGCTTCGACGCCGACCCGGCCAAGATCGGCACCCACCTCGCCAGGCGTGCCGGGCTCCTTCTCCCAGAATGAGGTTTCTCATGCGCAACGCCGTCACGTTAACCGAAACCGACCTGATCATCGAGCCGGTCGGCCTGGACAAGTTGTGGTCCTTCACCGGGCAACTGCAGGTGCCGTGGAGTCACGTGCGTGGCGCCACGCACGATCCTGGTATGGAGGCTGAGCCCAAGGGTTGGCGTGGCCCGGGCCTGCGATTCGGTGGCAAGTTGTCCGGGACCTTCCACGCTGACGGCGAACGCCAATTCTGGAATGTCAGCGGCTACGCGGACGCAGTCGTCATTGAACTGACCGACGAACACTAAGACCGGCTCATCCTCAGCCTCGACGACCCCGGCCGGCAAGTTGCCGAAATCAACGCCCGGGCGCAGGCCCGCTGAGCGCTACGAGGCGGGTCTGGGAGCGCGGGGACCGCAGGGTCATGGCAAAGTCCAGTTTGTGCAGGTCAGCAGGGTGATGACCTTGTCTGGTCGTCGGTTGTGGTGGCGTAGCGCGGTGGTGATGTTGGTGGTGCCGGCCAGGCGGTGGAGTCCGATGGCGATGGTGCGGAGGGTGGCCATGACCCGGGGTGCGTTCCCGGTACGGATCCGGGAGGCGTCCTCGTTGTAGGCGACGTCGCGGACGTAGGGGAGCTTGTTTTCGATCCCCAAGTGGCCTTGAACCATCGCGGCGAGGTCGGCCGGGGTAGCGGTCGTGGAGGTGGTCAGGTAGACGACCTCGACGCTCTTCTTCCCGTTCACCGTGACGGTGCGGGGTAGCTGAGCGACGTGGGTAGCGACGGGGAAGGAGATCCAGGTTGGGACCTGGACGGTCTTGATGGTGCGCCGGGCCCGGCGGCCCTTGGTTTTCTCCACGGTGGAGTGTTCCGGGACCTGCGCCCAACGGCAGCGTCTTGAGCGCAGCCCGTAGTTTCGGGCGGTTGTTCTTGACGGTGAAGATGTCGTCCGCCCGGGCGCCGGTGATGGTTGTCGCGATCTCGTCCTGGCGGTGCATCGCATCGATCGTGACCACGGTCCTGGCCAGGTCGAACACGCTGGCCAGGGACGTCAACAGTGTTCTGACGGTGGGGATCTCGTTGGTTTTCTCACCCGCGGCGGCCTGACCGATGACGACACCACGCGGGTGGTCGAACGCCGCGACCAGGTAGGGCGTGACCACGCCAGCCCGGCGGGCGCCGCGGATGGTCTTGCCGTCCACGGCGATCACCCGCCGACCCTTGACCACCGTGGTCGTGGTCCACATCCATGCCCCGATCACCGCATCCAGCACCTCGGGGTCCAGCCTGGTAAACAGCCGCCGGAACACCGATGCCTCCGGGCTGCGAGGCCTCGAGGGAAACCCCAACGCTGCCGCGGTCGACGCGTCTTGGTCGGCCAGCCAGGACGCGACCGCCACGGAAGAGCTGGCTCCAGCCAGCGTGGCCGCTATGGCCGCAGCCACCAACGGCACCAGGGTCGTAGCGCCGGCCCCTGCCGAGCCCGAGGATCCGACAACTGCGTGAGCACCGACAACAACGACCGTGTCGAGACCCGCCCTGGGGCAGGAGTACGCGAAAATGACATGCGCGGGTGTGGTCTCTCGGCTCGGCAGCAGTGTGGTAACCGCCAGTCAAGCCCCGCAGGCCATATCCGCCCCACACGCCACGCCGGTCACGCCGATGTGTGCGGAGAACCCGGCGCGACACAACGGCAACCGCCGCCGCACAAAACCCCAGGTCAGCGCGCCTACCTCCGGACCTTGCCACGACCCTGGCGGGGACCGCCTTTCCTCAATGTCGCGTGCCCTTCGCAGGGGGCGGTGAAAGCTGCGGCAGCCACGGCGCCAGTTCGGGCTTTCGGGTCAACACAACCTCCAAGAGACCTGCTGCGTGCTCGCGAAAGCACCCAGCGGTGGATACGGAGCAATGAGGTTTTCTCACTAGCGGCCTCGTTGCATGGTGAGAATGACGAGGGCGGCGGCGGTGATATCGCCGATCCGCCCAGGGGCAGAGGGTGGGCAGAGGGTGACCCGGCGGAGGGCTTTGAAGGACTTCAGGAGGGCGTTGGCGCGTTCGGCCGGGGCGCGCAGGGAGCACAGGAGCAGGTTGTGGGTGCGGTTGTCGGGGCAGAGGTTGGCGCCCTTGTAGGGGAGGTGGATGCCGATCCCGGCGCCGACGTAGCCCTTGTCGGCCAGGGTCGGCAACCCGGCGGCGGCGGCCGGATAGAGGGCGGGCAGAACGTGCCGGCGGGCGGCGCTCAGGTCGTGGGTGGAGCCGGGTTCGACCGGCGAGACCCAGACCGGGAACCCGCTCGGGTCGGCGACGACCTGGATGTTCCCGCCGTGTCGTTTGTGTTTCCCGGCCTACCACAGGTCATGTCCGGCAGCGGATGTCGCCGACGAGCGGGTGGATCCGATCAGGGTGCCATCGAGGCACACGTACGCCCACCCGGCCGCGTGTCCGGCGGCCAGCACCTCGGGCAGGTCCGGCAGGTGGGCGGCGATCACCGATATCGCTTCGTGTAGGTAGCGGTACCCGCTCGCCTGGCTGACCTTCGCGTCGCGGGCGAGCAGGTCGATGTCGGTGCCGTCCTTGAGCCAGCGTAGGACGAGGATGGCCTGGGTCCAGCAGGTCGCGGCCCGCTGCCATGGCCGGCGATCGACTCGGCGGCGGTGGGCTTGTAGCCAGCGGGAGACCCGGGCGACGGTGGAAACGGGGACGTCGAGGGTGGCACGATATGACAGCACGCGGGGTCCTGGGTCGAGACGGGGACTTTGTCGAAACCGACTCTGGCCCCATGGACCCCGCGTGGCACATCCGACACGCCATCACCCCAGGTTACACGCGTCACACCCAGCGGTCAACCCCGGCCTGGTGAGAAAACCTCAATGAACCATCTAACTGCAACGTTTTTGCCCCATAAATCTGATATTTGTTCTTGCTCCATACCTGCTAATCCTATACAATTGTGGCATGACGGCGATCCTACCCACCACCCCCGGAACCCCCGGGGACGATGGCGGCTGGGACCACACCGTGAATGACTTCTTTGATGACTGTGACGGGCTGGCCGGTCAGCTGAGTCCGGAGGAAGAGCTGGCGCTGCTGCAACGCGGGGATGAGGAGCCGATGTTCGCCGACGCGGCCGAGGAGGCCGCGTTCTTCGCCCAGATCCGGGCGGACATGGAGGACTACGAGGCCGCCCAGTTCCCCCGTCGCGGCGGCGGCGGCGACCCCGGCGGCGGCGAGGGTGGGGATGAGTGCGGGTCGCGGTTCGCGGAGCTGGTGGGGGCACCACAGCGGGCGAGCGATCAGGTGGCCTGGCTGACCGCGATCACCGACGCGTTGGCCGAGGTCGACGGCCTGGCCCAGGACGCGGGGCAGGGGGAGCGGATCGAGGTGTTGAGCGTGTGTGAACGCCTCAAAGCGGCCCTGGCGGCGGCCCAGGCGCGAGTGAGCGTCGCGTTCGCCGACACCCATACCGCCGACGCGCACGCCCGCGGGCTCTCGCCGCGGGCGGCGGGGCGGGGAATCACCCCGCAACTCGCGCTGGCCCGCGGGTGTAGCCCGTCGGCGGCGCAGGCGCAGCTGTCCCAGTCGCGGGCGTTGACTAGCGTGTTACCGCACACCCTGGCCGCCCTGACCGCGGGCCTGATCTCCCCGGCGGTCGCGGGCGCGGTCTGTGCCGAAGCCGCCGGGTTGTCCGAGGACGACCAGCGCCTCCTGGACGCCGAGCTCGGGGAGCGGTTGCCGGTGTTGACCCTGGCGCAGGCGCGGGCCGCCGCCGCCCAGGTCGCCGCCCGGCTCGACCCGGACGCCGTCCTGGCCAGGCACGCCAAAGCGGTCTCCTCCCGGGGAGCGTGGACCCGGCCGGCGCCGGACGGGATGGCCTACCTGACCCTCTTGGACACGTTGCCGCGGATCGTGTCGGCGTACGCGTGTTTGCACCGGCACGCCACCGGCGTGCTCGCCGGCGCCGACCCGGACGACCCGCCGGGGGAGCGGACCTATTCGCAGGTGCTGGCCGACACCGCCATCGCGCGGCTGTCTGGGCTGGCGTCCGGGCAGTTCCCCCCGGCCGCGGTCACCCTGGTGATGACCCCCGACAACCTGTACGGCAAGAACCTCAACGACCTGGGCGACCTGTTCACCCCCACCGCCAGTGACACCACCGACACCACCGACACCGACACCACCGGCGCTCCCGACATCGACAACACCGACACCGACACCACCGGCGCTCCCGACACCACCGGCAGCGACAGCACCGCCGACAGCCGTGCCACCGAAACCACCGGCAGCGACAGCACCGCCGACAGCCGTGCCACCGAAACCACCGGCAGCGACAGCGGCGCGACCGAGACTGCCGACACCCACACTGGCGACGACGCCGGCGCTGGCGAACCCGAACCTTGGCCCGCCGAAGCCGACGCTGCCGAGCCCGAGTCCGAGCCTGCTGCCAGCTCGCCGGCCGAGACGGTTCCCGGCGATGCCACCGCCGACGCTGACCCCACCGACGACGGCGAGCCCACCGACCAGCCGTCGCCTGGAGAGCCCGACACCCACGGCGAGCCGAACGATGACGGCGCCGAGCCCGCCGACACCCGCGCGGGCAGCAGGACCCAGCCGGCCGATGAGAGTCGTCCCGCCGCGGAACCCGCCGCGCCCGCGCGATCCCCCGGTGACGATCGCGGCGACCCGGACAAGGCCGCCGATCCCGAGGACACCGACCCCGCCGACACGCATCCCGACAGCCGCCCCGCCACCGAGTCCGACCCCATCACCGAAGCCCCGGCGGGCGAGCCGCCAACCCCGACGGAGCAGCACCCACCCACCGAGCCTGCCTGGCACCGCCCCGGCGAGGGCAGCCGCTGCGCCGGCGCCGCCGACCCGGTCCGCATCCTCGGCCACGGCACCATCCCCGCCGCCCTCGCCCGCGAATGGCTCCTCTGCGGCTGCGACACCCCCGACACCGACACCGACACCCCCGACAACCACTGCGGTCCGCCGGGCCCCGGCGAACACCCCGCCGCGGCGTCCCTGCGGCGGGCGTTCACCAGCCCCGACCGGCGCGACCTGATCGCCCTCGAATCCGCCGCCCGCCTCTTCCCACCCCTGCTGCGCTCCCTGCTCATCCTGCGCGACGACCGCTGCCGGATGCCCCACTGCGATGCCCCCATCCGCCACGCTGACCACGCCGTCCCGGCCGCGAAGGGCGGGCCCACCAGCTACCAGAACGGGCAAGGCCTGTCCGCCGGCTGCAACTACACCAAAGACCTGCCCGGGTTCACCACCCGCGTCCTGACCCGCGCCGAGATCGCCGCCTACGCCGCCGGACCCGAGACCGACCGCAACACCCACATCGCCCGCAACGCCAGGCCCCGCACCCACATCACCGCGATCACCACCCCCACCGGCCACACCTACCTCTCCATCCCACCCCCAGCCCTCGGCTGGGGACACCGCCCCACCTGACCCCGCGGGCGCCGTCCGGCCAAACGTAGACCAGTGTCGACCCCTGGCCGATGTGCCGACTCACCGAACACGGGTCAACGGCCGCCCGCCCGGCTGACGACCGCTCTGGGACAGCCCTCCTAACACGTACACGGCCGCCACGGGGCTGTGGTCGCTCAGCGCGCGGGACCGAAACCTCAAATTCCGCGCCTACGAGCGGGCGCGGCCCACCGCCGCGATTGCCGACCTACTCGCGGAGGTCGACGCCGACCCCACCGACATCTTCTGGGGCTGACCCCTGGCACGCCTTCAGCTCGGCGTCACTGCGACGTCAGGCTCGCCTTGATTTCGTTCTTGAGAACCTTGCCGACCTTCGAGCGCGGCAAGTCGTCCCAGACCTCCACCTGCTTGGGCGACTTCACGCTGCCGATCCGCTCCTTGACGTATGCCGCCAGCCCGCCCCCGTCGATCACCTTGCCCGCCGCGGGCTGGACCACGGCAACGACACGCTCGCCCCACTTCTCGTCGGGCAGGCCAATCACCGCGCAGTCCTGAACATCCGGGTGGGTCAGCAGCGCCTGCTCGACCTCGGTGGAGTAGACGTTGAAACCGCCGGTGATGATCATGTCCTTGGCCCGGTCGACGATGAAGAGATATCCCTCGTCGTCCAGGTAGCCGATATCGCCGGTATGGTGCCACCCGCCCGCCGACGCCTCTGCCGTCGCCTCGGGATTGTTGTAATAGCCGGGCATCACCAGGGTGCCGCGGACGACGATCTCGCCGCGCTCGCCGGTGTCCAACAGCCGACCGTCGTTGCCCATGATCCCCACCGTCACCAGCGGCGTCGGCCGACCAGCTGAAGAAAGACGTTGGCGGGCAACACTTCGGTCGGGATTGAAATGATCGAGAGGGGCCATCGTCGAGATCATCATCGGCGCCTCGGTCTGGCCAAAAAGCTGCGCCATCACTGGACCAATCCGCGTCAGGGCCTCCTCCAGGCGAGCAGCGGACATCGGCGCCGCGCCATACCAAAAGCATTGCAGTGAGCCGAGATCGGTTGTGTCCAGGGACTCGTGACTCAGGGCCATGTAGATCACGGTCGGCGGAAGGAAGGTGTGCGTGACGCCGTGCCGTTCGATCAACGCGAGGAACTCGCCCACATCCGGCGCCCGCATGATGACGATCTCGCCACCGCGGGCCATGACCGGGAAACACAACACGCCGGCGGCATGCGTCAACGGGGCGAGCGCGAGATAGACCGGGCGCCCATCGGCCGGCCACGGATACGACATCAGGGTCAGCGCCGTCATCGCCTCGAGGTTGGCTCCGGTGAGCATGACCCCTTTCGGCCGGCCCGTGGTGCCGCCCGTGCCGACGATCATCGCTAGATCGTCGACCGCAGCCTCATCGACCACCACTCCGCCCACCGGCTCGCCCGACCGCTCCCCGCCGGACGCGAGGAAGTCTGCCCACCCGAGTGCTTGCTCGAGGTCGGCATCAAGGCAGACCCAGACGCGCAACTTCGGCAGGCCGGGGCGGATGCGGTCGACGAGTTCGGCATAAGGCGAGCGGAAGAGCACAACGGAACAATCGAAGAGATCGAGCAGCTCGCGGTTCTCGGCGGCCTCGTTCCGGGGGTTGATCGGGCACCAGATGGCGCCGGCCCGACTGATTCCGAAGACGCAACTGAAAGCATCCGGATCGTTGCCCGAGATGATCGCAACCTTGTCCCCCGGCCGGACTCCATGGGCGCGCAATGCCGCGGCGATCGCGAACGACAACGCCTGCACTTCGGCATACGAGCGCGCCTGGCCGTCCGTGGTCAGACACCCGGCATTCGGACCGAGGGAGGCTCCCTTGTCGAGATACTCGACCAATCGCATGCCCATGGTCGCCTATGCCGCCGTCGACCGGCAGGCCCGCCCCGGTGACGAAACGGGCGGCGTCGGAGGCGAGGAAGACGACAGCATCGGCCATGTCCTCCACGGTGCCCAGCCGGCCGGCCGGCGTCAACTCGACGACCGCGCCGACCGCGGCCTCCGGCGACTCGAACAGCCCGATCGCGGCGACGTCCCTGGCGAGCCCCGCACCCATTGCGGTCGGCACAAGCCCGGGGTAAACGCAGTTGACGCGCACGCCATAGCCGAGCTTGCCGGCTTCCATCGCCGCAACCCGGGTGAGCCGGTCGACGGCGGACTTCGTCGCCGAATAGACCGCGATGCCCGGGAAGGCGATCGTCGCCGCGACTGAAGCGACATTGACGATCGCACCGCCGTCACCGGCTAAGCCACCCGGCCGCATCGCCCGCAGGCCGTGTTTGAGTCCGAGGGCGGTGCCGAGGACGTTGACCTCCAACTGCTTTCGCACCTGGTTGGGGTTGAGCTCGGTGATCAGCGAGGTGATCTCGATGCCAGCATTGTTGACCAGGATGTCGAGACCGCCGAGATGCGCCACGCTAGCCGTGATCGCTGCCTCCCAGGAGGCGTCGTCCGTGACGTCGAGCCGCACGAAGCCGTGGTCCTCACCGAGCGCACTCGCCGTTTCCGCACCCGCCTCCTGCACGTCGCCGATCATCACACTCGCCCCGGCGGCGGCGAGCGCCTTGGCCATGCCCTCACCGAGGCCCTGGGCGCCACCGGTGACGAGGGCCTTGCGCCCGCTCAGGTCGTAAGACGTCATGATGCCTCAACCTCCGGCATGATCTCGTGGACGAGGGTTTTCATGTCGTCCAAGGTCTTGGCTACCGGGACGTCCGCAAACGGCGGCCACAGCATCGGCATGGTCAGCCCGGCCTCTTTGTAGCGCTTGAGCATGTCGGTGATCTGCCGCTTCGAGCCCGCGAGCAGGTTGGTGCCCTTGCCCATCGGGGTCTGGTCCATGTCGGCGTCGGTGATGACGAACCAGATCATGCTGACGATCTCCAGGTCGTCCATCGACTTGGTGCTGCCCATCCGGTCCAGCTCGGTCTGGATGGCAGCCCGCCAAGTCAGCAGGTCCTCCGGCGAGTCTTGGATGCCGATCCAACCGGCGAGATTGTATTTCGCGATCCGGTTCGCCGAGCGCTTGGCGTCCTTCAGGCCGCTGAAGAAGATCGGCGGATGCGGTTGCTGGACGGGTTTGGCGCCAAATCCGCAGGGCCCGAAGTCGGCGAATTCGCCGTGGTACTCAAAGGTTTCGTTGCTCCAGACACCATGGAGGATCTCCAGCGTCTCCCGCACGTGGGTATGCCGTCGCGGGAAAATGTGCGCGGCGCTCGCGGCCGCGAACTCCTCCGGCATCCAACCGGCCCCGATCCCGACATTGAGCCGGCCGTTGCACAGGTGGTCGACGGTGGCGAACTCGGCGGCGAGAACGCCGGGGGAGCGATAGGGGGTGTCGGTGATGCTCATCCCGATTCGGACCTTGCTGGTCTTCGCGGCCAGCCACGGGATCAATGGCCAACCCTGCAGGAACTCGCCCCGGGAGGATACCGGCATCTGCTTGGGGAAGCCCTCGATCATCCCGAAGGCATGCTGCAGCTCGGCCCGGTCCGATGCCTCCGGCACGACGATCCGGTCGAGAGTCCACACCGAGTCGAAGTCCAATTCCTCGGCAAGGGCGGCCAGGTCCTCCAGCTCGGTCACCGTGACCTTCTCGCGGAAGTTGGGCAGATAAAGGGCGAGCTTCATGGCGGACTCCTGACGTCGATGTCGCGGTGCGCAGTCCAGTGTGCACCAAAACACTGACCGATTGTCCTGACCGAACGACCGGATATCAGCTCAGTGGCTCGGCGGGTCGAGTTGGGCGAGCACCTCGGCCATCAGCCGCTGGACGGCCAGGGTGTCCTCGAGCGGCATGACCGGGCTCTCGGTCAGTCCATCCGCGAGGCACTCGCCCACGTGGATGACCTCGAACTGATATCCCGAGTCGAAGGTGAACTCCTCGGGCGACTTGCCGCGCCACAGGGTGATCGCCGGGGCGCGGTGGAATCGGGGATGCACGTCGATCCACCCCTCGCTCCCGACGAGCATCATCCGCCCCGGCCCGTATGCCGTGAACGCCGCACTCAGCGTCGCCGACCTCCCTTCGGGGTAGCCGAGGAGCACCGAGAACTCCCCCTCGACGCCGGACGGCAGCCGTCCGCCGACGGCGTGGACGACGTCCGGGACGCCCAGGAAATGCTGGGCAAAGGACAGCACATAGACCCCGAGATCGAGCACCGCCCCGCCCCCGAGGTCCGGGTCGAACAGCCGATCCTTCGGGTCATAAGCCCGGAAGGCGGTCAGGTCTCCCTGGATCCCCCGCAGGTCGCCGATCGCCCCCTCGGCGATCAGCTCCCGGATGCGGACCACTCCGGGATTGAACCGTGTCCACATGGCCTCCATCGCAAAGACCTTGGCCGCGCGGGCGGCTTCGATGATTCGCTCGGTGTCGCCGATGGTGCTCGTGAACGCCTTTTCGACGAGGATCGGCTTTCCCGCGGCGATCGCCGCCAACGCGATGTCCGTATGCTGCGGATGCGGCGTCGCGATGTAGATCGCGTCGATCTCGGGGTCGGCGACCAGATCGGCATACGAGCCGAACGCGCGGGGGATGGCGTGCTCCTCGGCGAAGGCCCGGGCTCTCCCCGGCGAACGAGAGCCCACGGCGACGAGTTCGCCATTCCCTACCAGTGGGAATGCGCGAGCCATCTTGGCTGCCATTCGCCCCGGACCCGCGATCGCCCAGTGCACCGTTGTCATGGAGCCAAGGCTAGAGCGCGGGCGCGCACGCACGCCGGGATGTGGCGCGCGATGTCGCTGACCGAGGGTGCGTCGCGAGGGCCGGCGTTGCTCGTGGCTGCGCGGGTGAGCACCACCTGCGAGGCGCGGTCGGCCACGGGCTCTGCCAGGCATACCCTATGGGGTATGCTGCTCGGGACCTCGTCTCAGGAGAATCCTTATGTGTCGTGCGGTGACGTGCAAGAAGTGTGGCAAGACGACGTGGGCCGGCTGCGGCCAGCACGTTGCGCAGGTTAAGGCCGGCGTGCCGGCGGCGCAGTGGTGCCCAGGGCACCAGGACGAGCCCTCCTCGGGTGGCTTCTTGAGCAAGCTGTTCGGCCGCTGACCTCGCCGTCTCCAGCGGGAGACGGGGGGAGAGAATAGGGGCGTGGTCGTCTGTGCAGCTGCCTTGCCGGTCGTGAGCCGGCGCGAGAGCCTCGCCGCGGTTGGCATCGGTCTCACTGGTCTGGCGACCGGCCCGAGGCGCGACATTGGCGATGCTCGCTGGAAGGAGGTCGCGCTCGAGCTGACCTCCACCGCCGAGAATTCGACCTTGAACTGGCGCAGTTCGTTTGGCTACATCGAGGACATCGGCGACGGGCGCGGCTACACCGGCGGGATCGTCGGCTTCTGCAGCGGCACGGGAGACATGCTGACCCTGGTCCGCCACTACCGGGCGATTGCGCCCGGCAACCTTCTCGCCGGCTACGAGCCGCGTCTTGCTCGGATCATGCAGGCTCCGTACGCCGATCGCCCGGAACTGTCACCGGCTGCTCGGCGCGGCATACCTGCGGGCTTGGCGAGGGTCGGCGCGCCTGACCGCCTTCCGGCGGGCGCAAACCGACGAGCGGGACCGGGTCTATTGGGCCCCCGCGCTCGCGCAGGCACGGCGTGACGGGGTCGGCCCGCTGGGCCTGGCGATCCGCTATGACATCTCGGTCAACCACGGGCCGGGCGCCGATTGGCAGTCCTTCGGCGGGATCGTCGCCGCTGCGGCCGACTAGGCACCGCCGCCGTCCGCGGGCGGCACCGAGGGCGCCAATCTTCTGGCGTTGACGCGATCTCGCGACCGCGTCCTGAAGGCCTGGGGCGACTACCAGCTCGATGGCCGCTCGGGTGCCCACCGGCACCTGCTGCCTCCAACCCCGGCATGCGCGTGCCGATCGTGTGGTGAATGTATGGCGATCGGTTTGCGATCACCCGGTGGCCCGCCTGACCCGGCGTGAGTGACGCGCCTAACCCGGCCTGCCTCTGGCTGGACCGTGAGGGCGCCTGCGACGATGACCGGTATGGCTGTGGACAAAGAGGCAAGGGTGCCGACGACGTGCAAGGAGTGCGGGCAACTCCTCGACGTGGACACCTCGCGTGCCGCCGGCGCGAAAGGCGAGGAGCCGGAGTTGGACTGGGCGGAGTTTTGTCCGAGCCCGGATTGCCCGGTGAAGGCGGGCATTGACGGCGGCGTTGGGTTGTCCTTCCCAACATGAACACACCAAATCACCGGTAGAACCCCAGATGTGACGTGGTCATGTTGATGTGACGTGTTCATGTTCGGGGAGCCCGCGCAACCCGCTTGAAAGCTTCCGGATCGGAACCGCTGGCGAGGAAGCGCTGCCGTGGACGCCCTGACCATCGCCCGCTGGGAGTTCGCCCTCACCGCGGGGGTGCACTTCTTGATGGTGGCCACCACGCTGGGGTTCGCCCCGGTTCAACTGCCCGCTGATCGGCGCCAACGTCGAGGCGATCCGGTTGGGGGAGGACCGGCAAGAGTTCAAGGGGGTGGTCGAGCGGTGCGGCGCCGAGGAGCTCCCAGCCGCCCGAGGCGGACGCGCGCACGCTGAGTTCGCCGCCGAGTCCCTCGGCTCGCTCGCGCAGCGATCGCAGGCCGAACCCCTCACGGAGCCGTTGCCCTCCGGGGCGCCATCGTCGCCGAGGCTGATCCGGACCTGGGCCGAGTCCTGCACCATCTCGATGAGCACACTGCGCGCGTCCGTGTGCCGCAGCACATTGGTCAGCCCTCCTGCACCAGCCGCGTCGCGAACAGGTTCACCGGATCGGGCAATGACTCGGGGGGTGCAGCGCGCACCCACAGGCGCATATGGTCCAGCGCTTCCTGGTTGGTCTTGGCGGCGTTTTCGATCTCCGCCCAGGCCGGTTCTGGATCTCGGTGGCGCATTCTTTGGGCATACTCGAAGGACATCGCCACCAGCGTCAGTCGGTGCCCCAGCCCGTCATGCAGCTCCCTGGCGGCTCGGGTGCGTTCCTGCGCCAGGACGAGGTCCCGCTCCGTGGACATGGCGGACCGAAGCCGCTCGTTGGCCTCCCACAGCTCCCGGCCCCGGGTCGTGGCCGCCACCCTCGCATTCCAGATCGCGGAGCATCCCACCGAAGCTGGCCGCGATCGCGAAGAAGGCGAGCGTGCCCGAGCACTGCAGCACGATCGACTCGAGGCCCGAGTCGGAAAGCCACGCCATCGACACCGCCTGGAGGACCACGACGGTCCCGACCCCAACGAGGGCCGGGACGAGGCCGAGGTTGAGCCCGGCAATCACAATGGCGAAGAAGACGAGGACGACCACGAATGGGCCGGTCTCGGGGACGCCGGCCAGGACAACCGAGACGGCCAAGAGCGCAATCGTCGCGCGATCCTCGCGCAGCCGGCGCGTGCGTTCGAGAAGCACGAGGGCGAGGACGAGAAGGCCGAGAGCGAACCAGCCCCGCGTCCAGCCGGCGCGGAAGGCAGCGCCCACGCCGAGAACCGAGAACAGCACGGCGAGGGCAGCGACGAGGTCGAGCACACGACTCCAGCGCGGCGCCTCCACCTCTAGATCCACCCGGCGCATGTGGACCACGGTAACGACCTGGCGCAGGCGGGCGCATGGCCCGACGGTCACCATTTCGGCGCCCACCATGACCGGTGTCATGCCCAACTCGTGACCGGGGCGCGACGCGGCCGGCCGGAGGCGGCGATTGGATCGATGCATGACCCTCTCGCAGAACGCCGCCACGGCTGCACCGGTGCCGGCTCTCATCGCCGCCGACAATGTCACGAAGTCCTACCGGGCGGGCAACCGGGAGGTCGAGATCCTCCACGGGATCACCTTGAGCGTGACGGCCGGGGAGATGTGCGCCGTCATGGGCCCGTCAGGGTCGGGGAAGTCGACCCTGCTCTACACTCTGGCCGGGCTCGAGGCGCCCACGACCGGCACGGCCAGCCTGGTCGGCCGCCCGACCTCGTCGCTGTCGCGCGCCGAGCTCGCCAAGCTCCGACGCAGTGAGGTCGGCTTCGTCTTCCAGAGCTACAACCTCATCCCCACCCTGTCGGCCTTCGAGAACGTCGCCCTTCCCTACCGGCTACGCGGCGACAAACCGCCGCGGGACCTGATCCTCAGCACGCTGGACACGGTCGGCCTCTCGGGCATGGATGCCGCGATGCCCGTCGTCATGTCCGGCGGCGAGCAACAGCGAGTGGCGTTGGCCCGCGTGCTGGCGCAGCGACCGAAATCGTCTTCGCCGACGAATCCACCGGTGCCCTGGACACGCATAGCGGCCAGGTCGTCCTCGCCGAGCTGAGACGCATCGCCCACCACCCGGACCAGTGCGTCTTGGCCGTGACCCACGACCCGGTGGTCGCCTCCGAGTGCGACCGGGTGCTCTTCCTGCGCGACGGTCACCTGGTGCGTGAACTCATCCGGCCCGAGGCGGCCGAGGTCGCCTGGCTCCTCACCGACCTCGGCTCCCGTCGCGAGGGTGATGCGGCATGACCCGGTTGTCCCTGGCCGACCTGCGCGAGTCCTGGCTGGGCCGGCGTCTGCCTCGCCTTTGTCGTCACTGACGCCGCCATCGTCTTGTGGGTCGTCCTGATGGGCTCGGCCGACGCGGCGCGAGACGCCGGTGTGCTCTCTGCCGACGAACGCGCCCTCATCAGTGGCGGCTACGGCACCGTCAACCTCATCCTTTGCGCGCTCGTCGGGATGGCGGTCATCGGCGGGTCCACCAGCCTCGTCGTCACCTCGCGGCGCGGCTCGATCGCTCGATTGCTCCTGGGCGGCATGACCCCCGGCCAGCTCACCCGAATGCTCACCATTCAGATCGCGGTCGTGGCACTCGTCACCGGCGCGATCGGCGCGGTGCTCGCCGCGCTGCTCGCTCGGCCGGTCATCGCCGTCATCGCCAAGGACCCAGCGGTGACCCTGTTGACGATGTTCGGTGCGGCCCTGTCGATCGCCGTGGCGGGATCGGTCGGCAACCTCGTCATGATGTCGCGGCAACGCAGCGCCGAGCTCGCCCTCGACGGTGTCGTGGGCGCCACGCCACGCCAGCAGGTCCTCGTGCCGCTCTTCGAGGCCCTCATCATCACCGTGACCACAAGCGTGCTCGGCCTGATCATGGCCATCACCGGGGGCCTGCTGATCAGCTATGGGCTCGGCCGGTTGAACCTCGACTCCTCGCTCGCGATCCCGTGGGCTCTGCTCGCGATGAGCGTTGCCGTCTGCGGGGTCGTCGTCGCGCTCGCGACGACAGTCCCGGCGCTGGCCTCTCTGCGTCAGCCCGCGCCGAAGTCATCGCGAGGCTGGTCTCCGCGTGATCCCGGGGTCGAACGCGGCCTCCACGCCACGGGTCATCGGCGACGAGCAGTCACCGCATCGGAGTCGACGTCGGCTGTCGTATCGGCCGGCGTCTCTCGCTTGTGTGCCCCCAGGGCTGTCGCGGTCATCAGCCGGATGCGGTTGAGCTGGTTGACCTCGCTCGCGCCGGGGTCGTAGTCGACGCCGACGATGTTGGCCCCCGGATAGCGTTGTCGCAGCGAGTGGAACATGCCCTTTCCCATGCTGTGGTTGGGCAGGCAGGCGAACGGCTGCACGCACACGATATTGGGTATGCCGTGGTCGATCAGGTCGACCATCTCGCCCACGAGATACCAACCTTCGCCCGCTTGATTGCCGAGGGAGACCAGTCCGGATGCCTTGGCGGCCAGGTCGGCGATCGGCGTGCGAACGTCGAACTTCCCACCCGTGCCGGCGAGCGCCGCCCGGGCCGGTGACTCGTAGTGCTCGATCAACCGAGTGAGGGCCTTCTTGACATGGCGGGCCCGCCGGTCGGTCCCGAAGGTCTCCCAGTTGAACTGGCCGGTGTGGAGGGAGTTGAGGACGAACCCCATCAATCCGGGGACGACCGCTTCGCAGCCGTCGGCCTCCAACACCTCGACGACGTGGTTGTTCGCGTCGTGGTGGTACTTGACGAGGATCTCCCCGACAACCCCGACCCGCGGGCGGCGCGGCACATCACGCAACGCCAGCCCGTCGAAGGCTGCGACGATCTCGCGAATCAAACCCCCATAGCTGACCCGGCGACCGAGCAGGTCCGAGCGGCCATTCCTGAGGAAATCCTGGGCAATGCGGCTCCACTGCCGGTAGAGCGCGTCTGCCGACCCGTCCGCCGCTTCGTACGGCCGAGTGCGCAGCAACACGGTTTGGAGCAGGTCACCCAGAACGATGGCCTGGACGAGGCGGTGCAGCATCGGGAGGGTGAGTGAGAACCCGCTGTGTGATTCGAGTCCGCCGAAGGAGAGGGCCAACACCGGGACGTGTCCGAACCCGCTGTCCACCAGGGCTTTCCGGGTGAGAGATACGTAGTTCGTCGCCCGGCACATGCCGCCCGTCTGGACGAGCAGGACCGTCGTCCGCGCCGGGTCGGCCTCGCCCGAGCGCAGCGCCTCCAGCGCCTGCCCGATGATGACGAGGGCCGGGAAACACGCGTCGTTGTTGACGAATCTCAAACCGGCTTCCACCGCGGGCCGTCCAACCGAGTCCAAGTGCCGCACGCGATAGCCGGACCGTTGCAGGGCCGCGGTGAAGAGCGGCATGTGCGCGGGCGCGAGTTGACCCATGAGGATGGTGTGCTCACCCCGCATCTGCTCGGTGAATTCGACGCGCGGAACCACGTGCGAGCTCGAGGCAGCGACGCGTCGATCACGGCTGGCCCGCGCGCGGGACGCCGCTTGCAGCGAGCGCACCCGAATTCGCGCGGCGCCCAACGCCGCGACCTCGTCGATCTTCATCGCCGTGTGAATCCGTCCGCGCGCCTCGAGGATCTCGCCCACCTGGTCTCCCGCGATCGCGTCGAGCCCGCACCCGAAGCTATTGAGCTCCACCATCTCCAGGTCGGGACGACTTGCCACGAAGGCCGCTGCGGCATACAGCCTCGAGTGGTAGGCCCATTGGTCGCGCACGCGCAGCGGCCGCTCCAGCAAGGGTTCTCCGAGCGGGCTGACCGAGTCCTCGGTGAGAACGGCCATGCCGAGCGAGTTGATCAGCTCGGGGATGCCGTGATGCACCTCGGGGTCGACGTGATAGGGCCGGCCGGCGAGAACGATGCCCGGCGTTCCGGTGCGCTCCATGAAATCCAACGCCGCTCGCCCCATCCGGGCGATGTCGGCGCGCACGGCCGCGTCCTCGGCATACCCCGCTTGGAGCGCGGCCGCCGCCTGCGCGATCGTCACCCCGTCGTCGGCGAATGTCTCGGCCAACCGCCTGGCCAGGGTCACCGGATCGTCCAGGTTGAGGAAGGGAGTGAGCAGCCGAACTCCTTCGGCGCGAAGGGATTCGACGTTCTTGTCGATGACCTCGGGTTGGGAGGCGACGACGGGGCACGAGAAGTGACCATCGGCCCCCGCGGTCACGCGGCGCTCGAACCGCACACAGGGGTAGAAGATCGTGCGGACCCCGCGACTGACCAGGTCCGCGATGTGGCCGTGGGAGAGTTTGGCGGGGTAACAGATGTTCTCGCTCGGGATGGAGTCCATGCCCCGCTCGAAGAGCTCATGGCTCGACCGGCCGGACACGAGCACCCGGAAGCCGAGGTGGCTCAGCGTCGTGAACCAGAACGGGTAGTTCTCGTACATGTTCAGCGTCCGCGGCAGGCCGATGTCACCCCGATGCGCGGCCGACTCGGTCAGCCGCCGATAGGCGAACAGCCGCCGGTATTTCTCGTCGACGACGTTGGGCAGGGTGCTGGCCCTCTTGCCGCGGGGTCGCTCGAGGGTCTCGCCGCGTTCGCACCGGTTCCCGGAGATGTGCTGCGCGCCGTCGTCGAAGGTCGTCACCGTGCGCCGGCAGTGATTCGCGCACTGCTCACAGGTCGACTGCTCCGAGCCGATACTGAAGTCCCGCAGTTCACTTCGCGGGCGAAGCGTTGGCCCACCGTCCGGCTCGGTCCCGGTTGCCCGGTGGTGGTTCTCCCGCGCCGTCAAGGCGGCCCCGAAGGCCCCCATCAGCCCGGCGATATCGGGCCGGACCACGTCCCGCTCGGTGAGCAGTTCGAAGGCCCGCAACACCGCGTCGTTGAGGAAGGTGCCGCCCTGGACGACGACGCGGTCGCCCAGCTCGGCCGGATCCTTGATCTTGATGACCTTGTGCAGGGCATTGCGCACGACGGAGTAGGACAGGCCGGCGGCGATCTCGCCCGGGGACGCGCCCTCCTTCTGGGCCTGCTTGACCGAGGAGTTCATGAACACGGTGCACCGCGACCCGAGGTCGACCGGAGCCCCGGATGCCACTGCGCGAACGGCGAATTCCTCGACATCGGTGCCCATCGTCGCCGCGAAGGTCTGCAGGAAGCTGCCGCAGCCCGACGAGCAGGCCTCGTTGACGGCGATCGAGTCGATCGTCCCCTCGTGGATCCGGAGGTACTTCATGTCCTGGCCACCGATGTCGATGACGGAGGTGACCCCGGGGCAGAGGTGATCGGCGGCCCGGTAGTGGGCCATCGTCTCGACCTCGCCGTCCTCGGCGCGCAGGGCGGCCTTGACCAGCCCCTCGCCATACCCGGTCGTGCAGGTCCGGGCGATCCGCGCGGTGTCCGGAAGGTCCTCGTAGATCCGGGCGAGGATGGCGACGGCGGCCCCGACGGGATCGCCCTCGTTGCCGGCGTAGTGGCTGAAGACAATTCGCCGCCGGTCATCGACGAGCACGGCCTTGATCGTGGTCGAGCCGGCGTCGATCCCGAGGAAGCAGTCCCCGGTGGCCGATTCGAGCCGACCCCGGGGGATCACGGCGCTGCGATGACGCGCCACGAATTCCGAACGCTCCGCCTCGTCGGCGAACAGCGGCCGCATCCGGTGCATGCCAGCGGTGACCCGGCGGCTGCTGCGGGCGCGATTGACCAACTCGGCCAACGGAATCGGCGCCGATTCGGCCAGGAGCGCAGCGCCGATGGCGACATAGAGCTGGGCCGCCTCCGGCGTGTGGATCGACGTCGCCTTGTCGCCGAGGGCCCGGGCATAGGCCTCGCGCAACCGGGGCAGGAAGTGGAATGGTCCGCCGAGGAGGACCACCGACCCACGGATCGGGCGGCCACAGGCAAGCCCGGCGATCGTCTGGGTGGCCACGGCGGCGAAGATGGACGCGGCGAGGTCGGCGTGCGGAGCGCCCTCGTTGAGCAGCGGTTGGAGGTCGGACTTCGCGAACACACCGCACCGGGAAGCGATCGGATAGAGAGTCGTATGCCGTCCGGCCAGCTCGTCGAGACCGGCGGCGTCGGTGCCCAGCAGGGTCGCCATCTGGTCGATGAAGGCGCCCGTCCCGCCCGCGCAGGTGCCGTTCATCCGTTGCTCGGGAACGGGTTTGAGGAAGGTGATCTTCGCATCCTCACCGCCGAGCTCGATGACGACATCGGCGTGCGGGTCCTTGTGGGCGATCGCCGCCGTGCCGGCGATGACCTCCTGTACGAACGGGATGTCGAGGATCTGCGCGACCCCGAGGCCGCCCGACCCGGTGACACCGGCGATGACGTCGGCGTCGGGGAATTGCGCGAGGACGTCGGTATAGACCTCGTCGAGCTCACCCGTGATGTCGGCATGGTGCCGGCGGTAGGTCGCGTATTCCAGCGAATCACCTTTGAGGAGAACCAGTTTGACAGTCGTCGAGCCGACGTCGAGCCCGAACCTAAGGGTGGGTCGCGACATCTGCCCTCCTGCGCCAAGGCGTGACCGCTCCATCCAGACTAGGCATGCCGACCGCGGTATTTCAACACCGATGAAACGCCGGCCGTCGGGCGTGATGCGATCCACACAGCAGATGTGTGGCGGTGGGTGCACAGCCCGGGGGCGTAAGTTGGTCGCGTGCCGTCGAGACCGCACGAGGTGGTGTGTCCGGCCACGGAGTCGCCACGTCGCGGCCCGAGGTCGGCGGCAGGCGGTGACGCCCGCCGTGCGATCCTCGACGCGGCCAGGCAGGCCTTCACGACGGTGGGCTACACGCACACGTCCATGCGGGGCGTTGCCCGCCGCGCGGGTGTCGATGCCGCCCTCGTTGCCTACTACTTCGGCACGAAGGAGCGGCTCTTCCTCGCGTCGATGGAATTCCCGCTCAACCCTCGGGAAGTGATCGAGGAAACGCTCGATGAGCCACTCGAGACCCTCGGTCTCGCTTTGACCCGGGCCGCCCTCTCCGCGTGGACGGACGCGTCGACGCCGGCGGTGCGCAATGTCGTCGAGGCGATCCTCGGATCTGCCGATCCCTGGGCGCTGCTGCGCGAGTACTGGATGCCCGTCATGGTCGGGGCACTCGCCGAACGACTCGAGTGTCCCCACGCGGAGGCCGAATACCGTGCGGCTCTCGTCGTCAGTCAGTTCGCGGGCCTGCTCATCACGCGCGTGGCCGCCGAGATCCAACCGCTGACCGTCGCCGACATCGACCGCTTGGCCGAGGACGTGGGCGGCACGATCCAGCGTTACCTCACCGGGCCCCTCGCGGGGGGCAGCTGACGCGGCATACGTCGGGCAGGTCAGTCCCCGCGCAGGGACCGCAGGACGAGCGGAAGTTGGGTGAGCAGTTCGCCGGCCAGGAAGCCGACCCGTCCTAGCCGGACAGCGAGGGGCATCGCCCGCGGCCGCGTGAACATGGGTTCCCCATACCGCGGCTTGGGCCGACTCGGCCCCCCTCGCGAGAAGCCCGGCCACCGCGCCGGCGAGGACGTCGCCGCTGCCAGAGGTGCTGAGACCGGTATCTCCGGTGCTCACCCGCCACACCCCCTCACCCCCGACGATCCAGCCCCGACAGGTGACGACCGCGTCGAAGCGGCGCGCGGCATCGGCGGTCGTCTCGAGCAGGGCATCCTCGTCGAGATCGTCCACTCCGGCGAGACGGGCGAGCTCGGCTCGATTGGGGGGTCAAGACCACCGCCCGGCCAGCCCCGCCAGGCACGAGGGAGTGGCATCAACGAGAACGGTGATGGCCCGGGCGTCCAGCACCACGGGCGTCTCGCCGTCGAGGGCGGCCAATCGCGGGCCGAGGACTCCGAGCCCTCTCGGCTTCCGTTCGGCCTGGGGACACCGGTGGCCCTCACCAGCGCGATCGCGCTCTTATCGGTTGCGTATGCTGCACGAACCCGCTTCGCGATGCGCGATCGGCGCTTTGATTGGGTCGCGCCCGGCGTCGTCGACGGCTCCGCGCCGGTAGTCCGGGACACGCTCGACCCCGACCGAATCCCGGTCCAGTTCCATCCCCCGGCGATGCCGGCAGCCGTGGGCGGCCGGCTCCTCGGCTCGGCCGCGGGGCACCAGGTGACGGCAGCGACGCTCGCCGAACTGTGCCATCTCGGCGCAATCACGATCTCCGTCGTGCCGAGCTCGGAACGCAAGCACCGCAAGTCGGCGGGCCTGGCGCGCAGCGCGAGCCTGCGCGATTCGAGCCGGTGCGCGACGGCATACCAGCAGCGGTTTGTCTCCGCGCTGTTCACCGTCCCGCATGAGCCCGTGGTCCTGGACCGGCCGAGTCGGGCACGGGCCCGCGGCACCGGCCTCGCGGCGACGGCGCTCACGCGATCGGTGGATCAAGAACTGCTGCAACTGGGGTGGGTGCGCCGGGGAAGGTGCTCCTGCCCGGGTGCCTCCTGGCGGCCGCGGCGCTGATCTGTGCCTTCTTCTTTTATGACGCGTACTTCGCGACGGCCTTCGGCGACTCACTCAGCAGCTCGATGCACTACAGCTCGATGGTCGGCTCCGACTCGTCGAGCTCGTCCAGTGGCTCGGGTGGTGGTGGCTCGTCCGGCGGAGGCGGCGGCAGGTCCTGGTAGCCCGGCGGGTCCTGGTAGCCCGCCGCCAGTCCACCCGCCCTCCAGGTGCGCCGACGACGCACGGTGAACCAGGCGACGACGAGGGTGCCGGCGAGCCAAGGGCAGCCGGTGTCCGATCTGCATTCCGAGTTCCCAGGTGAGCACGCCCTCGAGCATGGCGACCTGCAGCACCGCAAGGAGCACGAGATAGGTGCCCGCGCCGTCGCGCAGCTTGGCTAAGCCGGCAGCGAGTTGGTTGGCGCCGCTGTTTTGCCGCTCGAGGGAGCGCGTCGGACCGACCCTTGCCCCCCACCGTATGGTTGGACGCTTGGCCAAACCGGTTGGTGTCGCTAGGCTCACCGCTCGTGACGGAGTATCAGATCACCTTCTGGCGCGACCTGCCGTCGATGGTCACGGCACGCAACCCGCACGAGACAGTCAAGGAGCAGCTGCCGCAACGCTTCTTGGACGCGATCGATGAAGCCGCGATGCGCCTGGGCGACACCGGAGCCGACGACTATCTCGCGGGTTGGACCCGCGGCGAATGGGTAGTCACGCCGGAGGACCCGGCCACGGCGTGCGCGATGGTCACCGGCGAACTCGAGGCCGAATGGGCGCCGGCGGTGCTGGCGGCCTACCTGGACGAGCTCGGTCCGGCCACCGCGGCCGGCTGACGGCGGATCGCCGGCGGCCTAGGACGAATAGTGCTCCCGGTGTAAGTCGCGCATGACGTTCTTCTGGATCTTCCCGGTCGACGTCTTGGGCAGCTCGTCGACGACGATGATCGACTTCGGGATCTTGTAGGAATCCAGGTGGCCGCGCAGCGCCTCCTTCACGTCGTCCGGAGCAATCCTCGATCCCGGCGTCGCGACGACGAAGGCGGTGATCGCCTCGGTCCACCGCTCGTGCGGCAGGCCGACGACGACGACCTCGGCGATCTGGGGGTCGGCGGCGTACAGGGCCTTCTCGACCTCGATCGACGCGACGTTTTCTCCGCCGGACTTGATGACGTCCTTGGAGCGGTCACGGAACCACAAGATGCCGTCGTCGTCGAACGAGCCGATGTCGCCGGAGTGGAACCAGCCATGCGTGAAGGCGGCCTCGGTCGCCTCCGGGTTCTTCAGGTATTCGGTCATGGTATGCGGTCCGCGATAGACGATCTCGCCGATAGTGCCGGGCGGTTCGAGCCTGCCGTCATTCATGATTGCGACCTGCACGTTGACGACCGGGGTGCCAACCGCGCCGTTGTGGGAGAGCTGGTGCTCGGGGCGGAACAAGGTGGCAGTCGGGCTCATCTCGGTCTGGCCGAAGAGCAAATAGAAGTCGCACGCGAAGACCTCGATGCACCGGCGGATCAACGCATCCGGCATCGGTGCCATGGCATACAGGGCGCGGCGCAGCGAGGACAGGTCGGTCGAGTCGATCGCCGGGTGCTCGAGCATCGCCCGATACATCATCGGCAGGCCGAAGATCTGGGTGATGCCCTCGCGCCCGATCGTGTCGAGCAAATCGGCTGGGTCGAAGGCGCGACGGACATGCAGGGTCGCCCCGACCATGATCGCCGGCGTGCAGTGACAGTTGAGTTGGGCGGTGTGGAACATCGGCATCATCGCGACGAAGCGGTCCTCCTCGGTGAACCGCGCCTCGAGCGCCATCATCACCGACTCGAGATAGACGGCGGTATGGCTGCCGACGACCCCTTTGGGGAAGGACGTCGTCCCGCTGGTGTAGAGGTAGGTCAGGGGCGCCCGATCGCCGACAAGCTGCTCCGGCTCGGTGTCGGTTCCCGTGTCCAGGCTCGCGAAGGGCACCGCCTCGCGGCCGGCAAAGGGCAGGTCCTCCCGCTCCTGGACGCCCCGCGCGATGAAGACGTCGCTCACTCCGTCCACCTCGGCGACGGCCCGCTCCAACACCGGCACGAGCTGTGACTCGACGACCAGCCCCCGCGCCTCGGAGTGATTGAGAACGTAAGTCATTTCCTGCGGCCGCCAGCCGAGGTTGAGCGGCACACAGACGGCGCCGAGCTTGGCGCAGGCGTAGTAGGTGACAAGGAACTCCACGCTATTGCCCGAGGCGAGCGCCAGCGCATCACCGGGCCCGTATCCCCCTGCGGCCAAAGCGTTCGCCACCCGGTTGACCCAGGCGTTGAGTTCGGCATAGGTGAAGCGGCGCTCGCCGTCGATGATCGCGATGTTGCGGGGATACCTCGCGGCGGAGCGGGTCAGGCTGTCGCCCACATTGATCCGATGGATGAGGTTGTCGGTCAGCGGTGTGATCGGCATGGGTGCTCTCCTGGTGCGGCGGGTTGGCGAGAATGGATGCATGACGGTGACGCGCACTCGTGACCCGGAGCGGCGGGACAAGATTCTTCGCTCGGCGGCAGACCTCTTCGGCCGGCGCGGCTATCACGCGGTGTCGATGGCCGAGATCGGTGCCGATGCCGGCATCACGGGTGCCGGCATCTATCGCCACTTCGACGGCAAGGCGGAGATTCTCGTAGTTCTCCTTGACGAGGTGATGGACGAACTTAGCGAGGATCAGGCGCAGATTGCCGCCCGGGCCACGGGAACCGTCGATTTGCGGCCGATCGTCGAGGCGCAGGTTTCGTTCGTCGTCCAACGGCGCGAAGTGGCCCGCATCTGGTATTCGCAGGTCGACAACCTTCCCCCGGCCGACCGGGACCGGTTGCGGGACAAACAGCGGAAATACCTCGCCGACTGGACCCGCCACCTGCGGGCTGCCCGTCCCGAGCTGGGGCAGGCCGAGGCGGGTGTGCGGGTGCGTGCCGCCGTCGGTGCGATTCAGTCCGCGCTCTTCCACAACATCGCCCTCGATGCTCGATCGCTGCAGGAGGTCCTCACCACTGCTGCCCTCGCGGTCCTGACTAGCTAGTCAATCCTCGTCCCGACCGCACGGATTGGCGCCTCCAGGTCTTGTTTAGTTAATCTATATTCACTAACGTGTGCGGTCAAGCGAAGGGAGACCGCCATGGAGCTGGGCGCCACAACAGATTTCGACGTCACCACGTTGCGTGGTCGGCGGGCAGACAACCGCTGGGACCGGGTGTGCATCGGGGATCTTGTCGAGCGGGTCACGTGGAGCACCCCGGACAAGGCCGCGCTGATCGGCTGGGATGGTGCGTATGCCGATGGCGCCTTCCGGGAGCTGACCTATCGCGGCCTGGATGCGCTGATCAACCAGGCGGCCAACGCTCTCATCGCTGCAGGCGTCGAGCCCGGCGACCGCATCTTGATGATTTGCGAGAACTCGGTTGAGGCGTATGTCGCCAAGCTGGGTGCCGCCCGGATGGGGGCTGCGGTGGCTCCGGTCAACCCGGCCATGGCGGGCGACATGCTGAGCCACGTCGTCGGCGTGCTTCAGCCCCGGTTGACGATCGTTGACGCCGAGTTCGTCCCGCGGGTGGCGGCGACGCTCGCCGGCCTCGCGGTGGGAGTGGATGTGACCATCGAGATCGGCGGGGCGGCAGCCGACCGAAGCCTTGGCTTCTCCGAATTCGTTGCGGGCCAGCCGGAGACCGAGCCGGACGTGCGCATCCATGGCGACGACATCTGCGAGTTGCTGTTCACCTCCGGGGCGACCGCCATGCCCAAGGGGGTCATGCTGTCGCACACCAGCGGGACGCTCGCCGCACACGGCTTTGCGCTGTCACTCACCCGCGGCCTCGAGGTGGAGACCCATCTGCGCCTGGTCACCTTCTTGCCGATGATCTATCACGTCGGGCATCTCGTCTTCATGCTGCCCTGCTTCGCAACGGGCGGGACGGTCGTTCTCGGCCGGCGTCCCGATGCGGCCGCTGCGGCCGAGGCGGTGGAGCGGGAACGGGCGACCGCCCTGTGGGGCGGCTCTCCCGCCATGATGGCGGCCTTCTCCACGGCGGCTGCCACGGGCGGGCGCGACATCTCCAGTCTGACGGTGGCCATCTATGGCTGGGCCGCATTACCGCCTGCGGTGCTCGACGAGATGCAACAGCAGGCGCCGCGGCTGACCGTCGCGGAGATCTTCGGCCAGACCGAAGCGATTGCTTGCCACCGGTTTTGGCCCAGCCAGGACCCGGAGATCTATCGTGAGACCGCGCCACAGGACAACAACGTCGGTCGGCCCAGCCCGCTGCTCGCCTCACGAATCATCTCCGTCGACGACGAGTGGCTGGAGGGGACCGTCGGCCAGCCGGGGGAGGTCGTCTATCGCTCCCCGGTGGTCACCGCCGGCTACTACAAGGACCCGACGGCGACCGCCGCCGCCTTCCGCAGCGGCTGGTTCCACTCCGGCGACTGCTGCGCATATGACGCGGGCGGTCGGCGGATCATGCTCGACCGGTTCAAGGACATCGTCAAGACCGGCGGCGAAAACGTCTCGACGATCCGCGTCGAAAGCGTTCTCGTGCAGCATCCCAAGATCGCCAAGGCTGCAGTGATCGGCCTGGCCGACGACCGGTGGGGCGAGGTGGTCACCGCCGTTGTCGTGCCCGCGGACGACACGCTGACCGAGGACGAGGTCATCGCGTTTGCGCGCACCCGCCTGGCGGGATACGAGAGCCCCAAACGGGTGGTCATCGTGGACGCGCTCCCCGAGACCGTCGGC
Organism: Nostocoides sp.; assembly: GCF_037045025.1. Classification (GTDB taxonomy): domain Bacteria; phylum Actinomycetota; class Actinomycetes; order Actinomycetales; family Dermatophilaceae; genus Nostocoides_A. The sequence continues at coordinate 164,856 of NZ_JBAOHM010000009.1, forward strand.
GGCAAGATCATGAAATACCGGCTGCGCCAGTCCCTCGGGGAACAGCAGTGACCGAACGGATCGTCCGGGTCGGCAACGGTCAAGGCTTTTGGGGCGACTCCGAGATCGGGCCGCGGCAACTCGTCGACGCTGGAGTCATCGACTACCTCACGCTGGACTACCTCGCCGAAGTCACGATGAGCATCCTGCAAAAGGCGCGCGCCAAGAACCCCGACCTCGGGTATGCCGCCGACTTCGTCACTCAGCTCGACCAGATCCTGCCGGCGTGTGTCGATAAGGGCATCCGGATCGTCGCCAACGCCGGCGGGATCAACCCCCGCGCGTGCGCGACGGCGGTCGCGCAGGTCATCGAGCGTCACGGGCTCGACGCCCGTGTTGCCCTCGTCTCGGGAGACGACCTCCTGCGGCGGTTGCCCGAGATCATCGCCGCCGACGCGCCACTTGCTCACCTAGCTTCCGGTGAGCCGCTGGAGCCGCAGTTGGACCGGGTTCGCAGCGCGAACGCCTATCTCGGTGCCTTCCCGATAGCCGAGGCGCTGGGACGTGGAGCGGACGTCGTCGTGACCGGGCGGGTGACCGACGCCTCCCTCATCATCGGTCCGCTGATCCATGAATTCGGTTGGCAACCGGATGATTTCGATCAGCTGGCCGCCGCGACAGTCGCCGGTCACATCATCGAGTGCGGCACGCAATGCACCGGCGGCAACTACGACAACTGGCGCGCGGTGCCCGATCTGGCCGGCATCGGCTATCCCTACGTCGAGGTCGCGGCCACGGGTGATTTCGTCGTCAGCAAGTCGGCGGGCACGGGTGGCCTCGTGGACATCGGGACCGTCACGGCACAACTCCTCTACGAGATCGGTGACCCACAGGCCTACCTCGGCCCGGACGTGATCGCCGACTTCACCTCCCCGACGCTGACCCAGGCCGGGCCGGACCGGGTCGCCGTGTCGGGGTGCCGCGGCCGGGCGCCCGCCGACGAGCTCAAGGTCTCAGCCAACCTTGCCGACGGCTACCGGATCGTCGGCCAGCTCGTCGTCGGCGCCCCCGACGCCGTCGAGAAGGCGAGGCTGACCGCGGAGATCCTCTTCGAGCGCTTACGCCGGGACGGGATCGCGTTCCCGGCGCAGGACGTGCTCGTCGAGGTCATCGGCGCCAACACGCTGTATTCCGGGATGCCGGCGTCGGTGGCAGACCCAGCGGACCCGCCGGAAGTGTTGTTGCGCATCGCCGTTCGATCGGACGACCGGCGGGCGCTCGCTCGGCTCGGCGCCGAGGTCGCGCCATTGCTGACGAGCGGTCCCCCCGGGCTGACTGGATTCGCCGGCGGGCGCCCGCGGCCGAGCGAGGTCATGCGTTTCTGGCCCGCGCTCGTGCCCAAATCCCTGGTGTCAGCACGTGTCGAGGTCATAGGAGAAGCGTCATGAGAGTCCCGCTCAGCACCATCGCCGCGGCCCGGTCGGGCGACAAGGGTGGCGATGCCAACGTCGGTCTGTGGGTCTCCACGGACGCGGCCTATCCCGTCCTGCTCGACCAGGTCACTCCGGAGCGGGTGTCAGAACACATCCGGCCGCTTCACGCCAGCGGGGTCACGCGCCACGAGCTGCCAAATCTGCGCGCGGTCAACCTCGTGCTACATGACGCGCTCGACGGCGGCGGAACCGTCTCGCTACGCAGCGACGCCCAAGGCAAGACCCTGGGAGCGGCGCTCTTGCGGATGCCGGTCGAGGTCCCGGAAGACCTTCTCCAGCCGGGCAATGGAACACCAGACGAGGAGAACGACGCGTGAACTTCGACGAGCCCGAGGAGCATGCCGACCTGCGTGCCAGCGTCCGCGCCGTCTGCACGCGGTTCGGCGACGACTATTTCCGCCGCGTGCTCGACGCCGACGGTCGCACCCACGAGCTGTGGCGGGCGCTCGGGGAGGCCGGCTTCGTCGGCGTCAACCTGCCGGAGGAGCATGGCGGCGGCGGGGCGGGGATCGCCGAGCTCGCGATCGTCGTCGAGGAGAGCGCGGCTTGTGGTATGCCGCTCCTTCTCCTGCTCGTGTCCTCGGCGATCTGCGGAGAGGTGCTTAAGGATGTCGGCACACCCGAGCAGCAGGCGCAGTGGCTGCCGGCGATGGCCGCCGGGACCGACAAGATGGTCTTTGCCATCACCGAGCCCGAGGCCGGATCAAACACCCACGACCTGTCCACCACCGCCCGGCGCGACGGCAATGACTGGGTCATCTCGGGGACGAAGTACTACATTTCCGGCGTCGACGAAGCGTCACACATGCTTGTTGTCACCCGCACCGGCGGCGACGACTCCGGCCGGGGGCGGCTGACCCTCTTCGTCGTCGACACCGACGCCCCCGGCCTGGAGCGCACGCTCATCCCCGTGGAGGTGCGGGCTCCGGAGAAGCAGTACACCTTGTTCTTCGATAACGTGCGCGTCGGCGACGACCGGCGTGTTGGCGCGGACGGAGAGGGCCTGAAGATCGTCTTCCGCGGGCTCAACCCCGAGCGGATCACCGGTGCCGCGATCGAGAACGGCATCGCCCGATACGCGCTGGCCAAGGCCGCCCGCTATGCCAACGAACGCCGGGTGTGGGGACCGCCGATCGGCTCCCACCAAGGCATCGCTCACCCGCTCGCGGCCGCCGCCATCGAAGTCGAGTTGGCCCGGCTGATGACGACCAAGGCAGCCTGGCTGCACGATCACGGTCGGCCCGCCGGGCAGGAGTCCAACCTGGCGAAATACGCGGCTGCGGAAGCCGCGCTGCACGCCCTGGACGCCGCCATTCAGAGCCATGGCGGCAATGGACTGGCGAGCGAATTCGGTCTGGCGCACTTGTGGGGGATGGCGCGGCTGCTCAAGATCGCCCCGGTGAGCCGGGAGATGATCCTCAACTACGTCGCGGTCCACACCCTCGGGCTGCCCCGCTCCTACTGATCGACGGAGGACCTTGGTGAAAGTCATTCGGTCGAGCTTCGACCCGACCACTGCGGAAGCCCGGGCTAATCGCGAGGGCAACCTCGCGTTGTTGGAGTTGGTCGAGGCGCAGCAGGCACTTTCCGTCGGCGGCGGCGGCGAGAAGTATGTCGCGCGGCACCGCAAGCGCGGGAAGTTGTTGGCGCGTGAGCGGATCGAGCTGCTTCTCGACCGCGACGCCCCATTCCTGGAACTGTCGAGCGTCGCCGGCTGGGGCACCGACTACCACGTTGGTGCCAGCGTGGTCACCGGAATCGGCGTCGTCAGCGGCGTCGAATGCATGCTGATCGCTCATGACCCGACCGTCCGCGGTGGCGCTTCCAACCCCTACACCTGGCGGAAGGTGTTGCGCGCCACCCACATCGCGATGGAGAACCGCCTGCCGGTGATCAACCTCGTCGAGTCCGGCGGTGGTGACCTGGAGCGTCAGGTTGAGCTGTTCATTCCCGCGGGCCGGCTCTTCCACGACCTGACCGCCTTGTCCGCGGCCGGCATACCGACGATCGCGCTCGTCTTCGGCAACTCCACCGCCGGCGGCGCCTACGTCCCCGGAATGTGCGACTACGCCGTCATGGTGCAAAAGCGCGCCAAGGTCTTCCTCGGCGGTCCGCCACTGGTCAAAATGGCGACTGGGGAGGACTCCGACGACGAGAGTCTCGGCGGCGCCGACATGCACGCGCGAACGTCCGGGCTCGCCGACTACCTCGCCCGGGACGAGCACGAATGCATCGCGATCGGCCGGGAGATCGTCGCGCACCTCAACTGGCGCAAACTCGGTCCCGGGCCGACTGCGGCCCCCGACGAACCGCTCTATCCCGCAGAGGATTTGCTGTCGATCACACCGACCGACATCAAGGTCCCCTTCGACCCGCGAGAGGTCATCGCCCGAGTGGTCGACGGGTCCCGCTTCGAGGAATACAAGCCGCTATATGGCACCGCGCTGGTGACCGGCTGGGCCTCGATCCACGGCTACCCGGTGGGGATTGTCGCCAACGCCCGCGGCATCCTCTTCAACGAGGAGGCCAAGAAGGGCGCCGAGTTCATCATGTTGTGCAACCAGACCGACACCCCGTTGATCTTCTTGCAGAACACGACCGGCTTCATGGTCGGCGCGAGCTACGAGCAGGCGGGCATCATCAAGGATGGCGCCAAGATGATCAATGCGGTGACCAACAGCAAGGTCCCGCACATCACGATCCACCTCGCCGCGTCCTACGGCGCCGGCAACTACGGGATGTCGGGGCGGTCATACGACCCACGGCTGTTGTTCATCTGGCCGGGCTCGAAGTCGGCGGTGATGGGCCCCGAACAACTCGCGGGCGTGCTGTCGATCGTCGCCCGGCAGGCCGCGGAGGCCGCCGGCAAACCCTTCGACGAGGAGGCCGACGCGCGCCGGCGGGCCGTGCTGGAGGAGCGCATCGAGTCGGAATCGCTGGCGCTGTTCATGAGCGGCCAGGGATATGACGACGGCATCATCGACCCGCGCGACACCCGTTCCGTTCTCGGCATGGCGTTGTCCATGTGCCACTCGACAACGATCGCCGGAACCCGCGGGTTCGGCGTCTTCCGGATGTGAGGCCCGTGATGATCCGCAAGGTCCTGATCGCCAACCGTGGCGAGATCGCGCGCCGGGTGATGCGCACCTGCCGGGCGATGGGCATTGACACGGTGGCGGTCTATTCCGACACCGACGCCGACGCGCCGTTCGTCCGCGAGGCCGACGAGGCCGTCGCCCTGGGCGGTGATAAGCCGGCCGACTCCTATTTGGGGGTCGACCTGATCCTCCATGCGGCCCGGCGTACCGGGGCCGATGCCATCCACCCCGGCTACGGCTTCCTGTCCGAGAACGCCGGATTTGCCAGCGCGTGCGCCGATGCCGGCATCATTTTCATTGGTCCGAGCCCACGGGCGATCGAGCTGATGGGCTCCAAGGTTCAGGCGCGCGCCCTGATGGAGGAGGCCGGGGTGCCGGTGCTGCCCGGCCTGACCCTCCAGGACGGGGACGACAACGCGGGGAATCTGGCCGCCCGAGCGGGTGAGCTGGGCTGGCCGGTCCTCGTCAAGGCGTCGGCCGGCGGCGGCGGACGTGGCATGCGCGTCGTCACCGAGCCCTCGGCGCTGTCCGAGGCGGTGGAATCGGCACGGCGAGAGGCGCAATCCGCGTTTGGCGACCCCACCGTCTTCCTGGAGCACTATGTCGAGCGTCCGCGGCACGTCGAGATCCAGATCGTCGGCGACACGCACGGGACGGTCGTCCACCTCGGGGAGCGCGATTGCTCTCTGCAGCGTCGCCACCAAAAGGTGATCGAGGAATCACCCTCTCCCGCAGTCACTCCGCAGCTGCGGGCGGCGATGGGGGCGGCCGCCGTCGCCGCCGGCGAGGCGTTGGGCTATGTCGGGGCCGGGACGGTGGAGTTCCTCCTCGGCCCCGACGGCCGCTTCTTCTTTCTCGAGGTCAACACCCGCCTGCAGGTCGAGCACCCGGTCACCGAAATGGTCACCGGCCTCGATCTCGTCAAGCTGCAAATCGAGGCCGCAGCCGGGCTTGCGTTGCCCGAGTCTAGCCGCACGCTCACCATGCGGGGCCACGCCATCGAGGCGCGGCTGTATGCCGAGGATCCCGCCGCCGGCTTTCTCCCGACTACCGGCACGCTCGCCGCCTTCGAGATCGCAACGGCGGAAACCGGTGGGGCCGAGGGCGTCCGCGTCGACTCGGGGTTCGAGGCCGGCGACACCGTCTCGACGAGCTACGACCCGATGCTCGCCAAGGTGATCGCCCACGCCGAGACCCGGGAGGCCGCGGCCGCCCTGCTCGCCCGAGCCTTGCGGCGCGCGCGCATTCTCGGGCTGACGACCAACCGGGACCTGCTCGTCGCGATCCTGTCAGGTGAGCCGTTCCTCCACGGCGAGATCGACACGCAATACCTCGACCGGGTCGACGTCGCGGCCCTTGTCGGGCAGCAGACGAGTGCCGATATCCGGGCCGAGGCGATCGTGGCCGCACTGGCAACCGCGGCTGCCGGGCGGTCAGTTGCACCGGTCCTGAGCACCATCCCGTCCGGCTTCCGCAACAACCCCTCCCAGCCGCAATCGCGCGAGTTCCAGACCGTCCCCGCCGGCGAGTCGGTGTGGGTCGACTATGTCCTTGGCCGCGGCCATGCGGTCACCGTGGCCGGTGAGCAGGTCGAGGTGCAGGTGCATGCGGCGTCCGCGCACGCGGTCGATGTCACGATCTCCGGCGTCCGTCGGCGCTATGCCGTGGCGCGCCAAGAATCTGCGCACGGCCCCGAGCATGCCCTCGTCCTCGTCTGCGGGCCAGCGGGTACGGTGACCCTCCGCGAGGTGCCGCGCTTCCCGAGCGCCGAGGACAATGCCGACGAGGGCTCGCTCTTTGCCCCGATGCCGGGCACGGTCATCCGTCTGAATGTGGCTGCGGGAGAGCACGTCACCAGGGGGCAGGCGCTCGTCGTCCTCGAGGCGATGAAGATGGAGCACACGATCCGGGCGCCGGCCGACGGCGTCGTCGCCGAGGTCCCGGTGCGCGAGGGCGCCGGCGTTGACACCGGCGCGGTGCTAGTCATCCTGCACGACGAGGACGCCGGCGAGGACCAGAGAGGCGAGGAGGTCACCGATGGCTGATGAGGTGCTCTATGAGCTACGGGGGCCGGTCGCCTGGGTGACGATCAACCGGCCCGAGGCCCGCAACGCGTTGAACCGGGCGGTGCGCGAGGGGCTGAAGGCGGCCTTCGAGAGCGCCGAGCAGGACCCGCAGGTCCACGTCGTCGTGCTGACCGGTGCGGGGGATCGGGTCTTTTGCGCCGGCGGGGACCTGAAGGAGATGACCGCGGAGCAGCTCACGGTCCCCCCGCCCGACTATGTCCCCCAACCCAATCGGACGGTTTCGCTGAGCAAGCCGGTGATTGCCGCGGTCAACGGTGGCGCCTTCGGCGGGGGGTTTCTGCTCGCCCAGTCGGCCGACCTCGTCATCGCCGCGGCGAACGCGAACTTCGGCATTTCCGAGATCCGGATCGGCCGTGGCGCCCCCTGGGCTGCGCCGCTGCCGTGGCTGATCCCGCCGCGAATTGCGTTGCAGCTGTTGCTCACCGGCGAGCCGCTGTCCGCGACCCGCGCCTGCGAGGTCGGCCTGGTCAACGAGGTGGTCCCGGCAGATCGGCTGGCCGAGCGATCGAGTGAACTCGCCGAGACGATTGCCGGCAATGCCCCGCTGTCGGTGCGTGCGGCCAAGCAGATGGTGTATGCCGTCGCCGACCACGGCCGCACTGCGGCGTTCGATGTGGCCGAGGACATTTGGCGCCCGGTCTATCTCAGCCGGGATGCCCAGGAGGGGATGCGCGCGTTCACCGAGAAGCGGCCGCCGGTCTGGGAGGCGCGATGAGCGTCGACCGCGGGAGCGGGGCAGCTTCGGGGGCGGATCCGGTCGTCGCCGGTCTGTGCGTCGACTTGCGGGCCGAGGCCGACGACCTGCGCGCGCTGCTCGAACCGCTCCCCGAGCAGGACTGGATGCGACCAACCCCCGCTCCCGGGTGGACAATCCACGATCAGGTGGCACACCTCGCCCACTTCGACGGGGTCACTCGGCTCGCCCTGGCCGAGCCCGAGGGGTTCCTTGCCGAGCGCGACGCGGTCACCGACCTGCAGTCCTATGTCGACGGCATCGGCCCCGCCAACGCGCGCCGCACGTCCGCGCAGATGCTGCAGTGGTGGCGCGAGGAGCAGGATGGGCTGATCGCCGCCGCGCTGGCAGCGCCGCATGGGGAGCGCGTGCCGTGGTTCGGGCCGGCGATGAGCCTGCCGTCCAAGCTCACCGCGCGGATCATGGAGACCTGGGCACACGGGCAGGACGTAGCCGATGCCCTTGGCGTCATCCGCACACCCACCGACCGGCTGCGCCACATTGCCCGGATCGGGGTGCTCGCGACGCCCAACAGCTTCCGCACTCACGGGCACGATCCGCCTTCGGCCCCGATCCGGGTTGCCCTGACCCCGCCAGCAGAGGGCCCCGACTGGGAGTGGGGCGATCCGATCGCCGCCGACGTCGTCAGCGGAACGGCCCTCGACTTCTGTCTCGTCGTGACCCAGCGCCGCCACGTGGACGATACGAGCCTGCACGTCCATGGACCTGCCGCGCTCGCCTGGATCGCGATCGCCCAGGCATTCGCCGGCCCCGCCGGCCGTGGCCGCGCACCGGGGCAATTCGGCTGACTAGCTAGGCAATTGGTCGCCCAACGCCGTATCGCCCAGTGCACGACACGATGGCCGGGGTCTGGCCGAGTAGCCCAACGGGCCGCGATGTGGGTTTGAGCCCGTGCCGCCGCAGCCGCTCCATCAACTGCTCCTCGTGCGTGGTGAGCAGCACAGCCGCACCGCCGGACCGCAGGGTGTGCGCGACCAGCTGAGCCAGGGCTTCGAACAGGGCGCCCCGGTCGCTCACCCGCACCTGCTTGCCCCATGGCGGGTTGGCTACCAGCAGCCGGGCGTCGACGCGCGGGTCGGGCCCGGAGTACACGTCGCGAACGAACACCCGGTGCGATAGTTCGTCTGCAGGAAGGCCGGCGTGGGTTAGGCGTTCACGGGTGCGGCAGACGGCGTCTGCAGAGCGGTCCGAGGCATACACAGGCAGGCCGCTCCGGGCGGCCTCGCCAACGATGGTGCCGCTGCCGCAGAACGGGCCATAGAGGGCGTTGGGGCCGCCCAGATCCACGGCCAGCCGGACCAAGGCAGCCGCGACCGTCGGGTGAAGTGCCCCGCGCCAGGCTGCGGTGATGTCGCGATCCTGCTTGCCGAGGGGGCGGGACCAGATGTTCACCGACGCGTGGCCCCCCTCGCCGTCGAGCTGGATGCGCACATCGACCGGCTGCCGCTGCGTCGAGTCCGGGTCGGCATCGTGCAAGGTGCGGGCCAGGATCGGCTTGGGATCCCAACGGGGCTTGCATCGCCACGCCGGGTTGCGAGTTGACAAGGTGACCGACCACGGCGCCGAATCGTCGGCGCCGGTCACGGACGCCCCGATCTCCTTCTCGGCGGACGCGCACAGTGCCTCGAGCCCGTCCTCGTCGCGGACCGTCGACGGGCCCGCCACCAGGATGCGGATGTCATCGACCACCCGCGCTAGCGCGCCGACCCTCTCGATCTCACTGGGAGTCAGGTCGGCGACCAGGAACCGCTCCTCGCGCTGGCGGAGCCCCACCTGCGGGACGATCTCGCGAAGCTCCGCCTCGGCCACGTCAACGAGCCCCTTGGTCACATAGAGCACGACGGGCCTGGCGAGGTCGGGTGGGCTGTTAAGCGCGCGCACCACGCTCACTCTAGGCGCGGAAGCCGAGCAGGCAGCTGAGGGGTCGCGCTCGGCCACGAGGAAAGCAGGCCGCGCCGCTCACGATTGAAGTTGAGTGGAATACACTCAACTTTTGCGCGGTTGTCCCTGAGGATTACCCCTCAACCTGACCAAGGAGTCATGCCTCTTATGGAACTCAAGCCGACCACCAAGGTTGCCGAGATCCTCGCCGTGGCGCAGCGCTCGGCGCAGGCGGCCGGCAACCCCGAAATCACTCCAGCCCACCTGGCCCTGGCCATCGTCGAGGTCCCCGAGACCACGGTGCCCGCCCTACTTGCCGCCGGTGGCAGCAGCCCGGAGGCGGTTGCTTCCGCCGCGCGCGCCGAACTGGCGCGCCTGCCACATGTCAGCGGTGGCGCCACCCCCGGCTTCGGCCAGGCGGTCATGCCGATCCTGCAGCACGCCACCACGCTGATGAACGCCTGGGGCGACAGCTTCCTCGCGGCCGATACCCTGATGCTCGCCCTCATCGAGAAGGGCGCAATCAAAAACGTCGACGCCCAGGCCGTCGAGGCGCAGATCGAGCACCTGCGCGCCGGGCAGAAGGTCACCGCCGAGAACCCGGAGGCCACCTCCGAGGCCCTGGACAAATACTCGACCGACCTGACCAAGGCCGCCCGCGACGGCAAGCTCGACCCGGTCATCGGCCGCGACATCGAGATCCGCCGGGTCGTCCAGGTGCTCTCGCGCCGGACCAAGAACAACCCCGTCCTTATCGGCGAGCCCGGCGTCGGCAAGACCGCCGTCGTCGAGGGCCTGGCCCAACGCATCGTCGACGGCGATGTCCCGGAATCGTTGCGGGACAAGCGACTCGTCTCCCTCGACCTCGGCGCGATGGTCGCCGGCGCGAAATACCGCGGCGAGTTCGAGGAGCGGCTCAAGGCCGTCCTCGAAGAGATCAAGGCCAGCAACGGCCAGATCATCACCTTCATCGACGAGCTGCACACCGTCGTCGGCGCCGGCGCCACCGGTGAGGGAGCAATGGACGCCGGCAACATGCTCAAGCCGATGCTCGCCCGCGGCGAGTTGCGCCTCGTCGGTGCCACCACGCTCGATGAGTACCGCAAGCACATCGAGAAGGACCCCGCCCTCGAGCGCCGCTTCCAGCAGGTCTTCGTCGGCGAGCCGAGTGTCGAGGACACGATCGCGATCCTGCGCGGCCTGAAGGAGCGCTACGAGGCGCACCACAAGGTCGAGATCGAGGACTCCGCGCTGGTCGCCGCCGCGTCGCTGTCCGACCGTTACATCTCTGGGCGGCAGTTGCCGGACAAGGCGATCGACCTCGTCGACGAGGCCGCCTCCCGGCTGCGGATGGAGATCGACTCCAGCCCGGTCGAGATCGACCAGCTGCAGCGTTCCGTCGACCGGATGAAGATGGAGGAGCTGCACCTGGCCAAGGAGACCGACGACGCGTCCAAGGAGCGGCTGGCCAAGCTGCGCAAGGACCTCGCCGACAAGTCCGAGGAACTCGCCGCCCTCAACGCGCGCTGGCAGGCGGAGAAGTCCGGCCTGAACACGATCGGTGACCTCAAGGCCCAGCTCGACGAGCTGCGCACCCAGGCCGAGCGGCTGCAGCGAGATGGCAACTACGAGGCGGCCTCCAAGCTGATGTATGGCGATATTCCCGCCCTGGAGAAGCAACTCGCCAAGGCCAACGAGGACGAGATCGTCAAGGGAACGACCGACCTGATGGTCAAGGAGCGCGTCGGTCCCGACGACATCGCCGAGGTCATCTCCGCGTGGACCGGCATCCCGGCCGGGCGGCTGCTCCAGGGCGAGACCGAGAAGCTGCTCTCGATGGAGTCGATCATCGGCGCCCGGCTGATCGGCCAAAAGAGCGCCGTCGAGGTCGTCTCCGATGCCGTCCGGCGCTCCCGCGCCGGCCTTTCCGATCCCAACCGCCCCACGGGCTCCTTTCTCTTCCTTGGCCCGACCGGTGTCGGCAAGACCGAGCTGGCCAAGTCGCTCGCCGACTTCCTCTTCGACGACGAACGCGCGATGGTGCGCATCGACATGTCGGAGTATTCGGAGCGGCACGCGGTGGCGCGGCTGATCGGTGCCCCGCCCGGGTATGTCGGCTACGACGAGGGCGGCCAGCTCACCGAGGCGGTGCGCCGGCGGCCATACAGTGTCGTGCTGCTCGACGAGGTCGAGAAGGCCCACCCGGAGACCTTCGACATCCTGCTCCAGGTCCTCGACGATGGACGCCTGACCGACGGGCAGGGGCGGACTGTCGACTTCCGCAACGTCATCCTGGTGATGACTTCCAACCTCGGCAGCCAGTTTCTCATCGATCCGACGATGTCCGACCAGGCCAAAAAGGACGCGGTCATGGCGGCCGTGCGCGTCGCCTTCAAGCCCGAGTTCCTCAACCGACTCGATGACGTCGTGCTGTTCGACGCCCTGAGCACCGACGAACTGTCGCACATCGTCGAGTTGCAGGTGCGCCAGTTGGCCACGCGCCTGCACGACCGGCGAATCACCCTTGAGGTGACCGACGCCGCCAAGGAGTGGCTCGCGATGACCGGCTACGACCCGGCATACGGCGCCCGTCCGCTTCGGCGGCTGGTCCAGCGGGAGATCGGCGACCGTCTGGCCAAGGCAGTCCTCGGTGGGAAGGTTCGCGACGGCGACACCGTCACCGTCGACAAGGCCGCCGACGCCGACGAGCTGACCGTCTCGTCCTGACGACGGCCGCCTTTGGGCTCCCGCCCGGGGTGAGCCCTAGGGCGGCGCCGTCTCGTGGACCGCACCCTCGGCGCGAGGACGACAATGCGACTCAACCTGCTCGCCCAGGCCCTCGCGCAAGCCTCCTGAGAACATCGCCCACGCCGAGGACTGGTCGGTGGGGACCAGGTGAGATCACTCGCAGCAATCTCGCGCGCAGCAGGAGCCGGCGTCCGCGCTCGGCTCGACGCCCGGTCCGCAGCAGCCCCCCGCCAGGCCTGGCGGCCTTCGCGGGCAGCCACGGCGGCGATCACCAGGCCGGCGAGCGGGTCGGCCCAGCCCCAGCCGAGGGTGGAGTTGAGGAGCAGGCCGACGAGCAGGGCGGCGGACAACCAGGCGCACAGCTGGGTCTGGGTGGAGTCGGCGACGACGGCGGTGGAGGCAAGCTCCTGGCCGGTGCGTCGCTGGGCCCGCGACAACAGCGGCATGATCACCAGCGACAGGCAGGCCAACGCGATCCCGACCGGGGAGTGCTCGGGGTCGTGGCCGCCGGCGAGGGTCCGGACGGACTCGACGGTGACATAGGCCGCGAGCGCGAAGAACGAGAGTGCCATCAGGCGCAATGCCGTGCGCTCCCGGGACTCGGGCAGCGGGTGGCGGAACTGCCAGAGAATGATCAGCCCGCTGCTGACCTCGACGATCGAGTCGAGACCGAAGCCGACGAGCGCGATCGAGCCCGCCACCAGGCCGGCGCTGATGGCGACGACCGCCTCGACCACGTTGTAGGCGACCGAGGCCCCCGCCAGTAGCTGGGCTCTGCGACCCAATTGCCGGCGGCGCTGTGCCCCGGTCCCCGCGGTGCCGGTCGTGTGTCATGTGCCAATTCTCAATCCCGGACGCATGGGTCAGTTGGACACCAGGTCGGCGGACCCCACCCATCATCTTGGTCAGGGGGCGGCTCAGTGCCAACAGGAGGACACCGCAAGCGAGCGCGGCCACGCCGAGGGTGGCGAAGTAGCCGGTGGCACTCTCCGGCGTGTAGTGCTCGCCGATCACGGCGGCCAGGGCCGAGCCGATCGCCGGGGAGAGGAAGAGCAGCGCCACGGTCTGGGTGTTGATTGACCTCGCCGAGTGAGAAGAGCCCGAGGACACCGATGAGCGCATAAAGGCCGATCGTCGCGGAGGCCTTGCCGATGGTGACGACGAAGAGCAGGAAGGCGACGCCGATGGCGGTCAGGCCGATGGCGAACTTCACCGGCGCGGCCGGGGCTCGATCCCCCAGGGCGTTCCACACCGCGGCGAAGACGAGTGCGAGGGCCATCACCCACACCGGGTTGATCGAGAACACCCACGGCGGCTTGAAGTCGACCAGCGGGAAATCGCCGAAGTCGATGCGACCGCTTTGCATGAGCACGGGGAGCACGCTGAAGATCTGCATGAACATCGACCAGAAGAGCACGCTGCACAGCCACATCGGGATGTATGCCGTCATCCGGCGCCGCTCGTGGGGCTCGGCGTGGCGGCTGGTCAAGATGACGGCGAAGTAGCACAGGGCGGCGACGCCGGCAACCCACCGGGCCATATTGGCCGGGATGATCCAGTGCTGGGTCCACGCGATCGCCACGAAGGCGATGAAGGCGGCGAGAACGAGCGCCGGCTGCCACAGCTGCGCGGTCGGGATCGGGTCCTTGGGCGAGCTGGTCTGCGCGGTGCGCACCAGGCCGCGCAACGGGACGTAGACGAGCAGCCCGATCGCCATGCCGATGGCGGCCACGACGAAGCCGGCGTGGAAGCTGTACCCAGCCGCCGAGGATCGTGACGAGGAAGCCGAGCCCCACATAGGAGCCTATGATGCCCATCCCCGACGCCTGGGCCAGGCCGAGCCCACCCTTGTCCTCGGGGGTGAGCATGTACATCATCAGGATCGACTGCATCCCCCAGAACGAGACGAAGTCCCACAGGGCGACGCTGATGATCGGGATCAGGGCCTTCGGGTGGCCGCCGAACGACGAGACACCGGCTGACGTGGGTTGCCCCGAGGAGTGTTCGTCGACGGGTGTGGTGGCGGTCACGATGGGGACCTCCCCGGGTGATTTGGGTGTTAGCGCGATCACACGCTAACATCGTCATATGACGATGCCAACGCCTTCTGACGATAGAAATTCTGACGACAGCCCGGCTCCGGCCCTGGACGACCTGGAATCCACGGCCGAATTGCATGCCCTCGGGCCGGCCGCGTGCCTCTTCAAGAGCCTCGGCGACGAGACCAGGCTGACGATCCTCCAGCACCTCTCGCTGGGCGAGCATCGCGTCGTCGACCTGACCGATCACCTCGGCCTGGCCCAGTCCACCGTCTCGGCCCATCTCGCCTGCCTGCGCGACTGTGGCTTGGTCGTCTCACGGCCCAAGGGCCGCGCGTCGATGTGGTCGCTGGCGGTGCCGGAGCTGCTGGCGCTGCTGCGGTCGGCCGAGCTGTTGCTCGAGGCCACCGGAGATTCGGTCACCCTCTGCCCCACCCACGAGAGCACCATCGCGGGGGCCACGTCGCCGCACGCGGACCGCGAGGAGCGAGGATGAGCGCGGGCTGCGCCGAGTCACCTGCCTCCTCGGCAGGTGTCGGCGGACCCGGGCGGCGGGCGGCGGGCGGCCACGACCTGGCGTCCGTCGCGGCGCACGAGCACGGCCACGGGGGTCACGCCCACTCCGGCAGCCACGTCCACTCCCACGCCATCTCGGCCGACGCGAGCAGGCCCTACCTGTGGGGGGCGGTGGCGCTGCTGAGCGCGTTCACGGCGGGCGAGGCCGTGGCGGCCCTCGTGACCAACTCGCTCGCGCTGTTGACCGATGCCGCCCACATGCTCTCCGATATCGCCGCCATCGCGGCTGCGCTCTTCGCGATGCGGATCGCCGCCCGCCCGGCGGGTGGCCGGATGACCTTCGGTTGGAAGCGCGCCGAGATTCTCTCGGCCGCCGGCAATGGCGCCACCCTCCTGGTCGTGGGAGGCCTGCTGGGCTTGGAGGCCGTCCACCGGCTCCTGGAGCCGCCTGCGGTCGGTGGCGGCGCCGTGCTGACCGTCGCCCTCTTCGGCGTTGCGGTCAACCTCGTCGCCACCTGGTTGATGTCCCGCGCCAACCGCACCAGCCTCAACGTCGAAGGCGCCTATCAGCACATCCTCACCGACCTGTTCGCCTTCATCGGCACCGCCATCGCCGGTGCGGTCATCCTCCTGACCGGCTGGATGCAGGCCGATGCGATCGCCTCCCTCGTCGTCTGTGCGCTGATGCTCCGGTCCGGGTGGGGGCTGATTCGGGAGTCGGGGTGGATCCTTCTCGAGGCGGCCCCGGCCGACGTCAACCTCGACGAGATCCGCGACCACCTCCTCGAGGTTCACCACGTCATCGGTGTCCACGACCTACACGTCTGGCGGCTGACCGACTCCCTCCCCGCCGTGTCGGTGCACATCGCCGTCGAGGACGAGTGCTTCCGCTCCGGCCACGCCGCCGACATCCTGATCGCCGTCCAGGAGTGCCTGAGCGGGCACTTCGACGTCGAGCACTCCACCTTCCAGATCGAACCGCGCGAGTTGGCCGCCCACGACGAGGTGGCGCACTGATGAGCGCCCGCATCGATCACCTCGTCGTCGCCGCTCGCGACCTGGATTCGGGGCGGGCCTGGCTGGAAGACATGCTCGGGGTGCGCCTGCAGCCCGGCGGCGAACACGCCATGTTCGGCACCCACAACCTGCTGCTGTCGCTCGGCGGCGAGGAATACGTCGAACTTCTCGCCGTCAACCGGGCCGTGCCCAAACCGTGCGCGGTCTACCCGCTCGGGTTGGAGTCGCCCGACGTCGAACGGCAGCTGCGGCGCTCCCCCTATCTGCTCCACTGGATCCTGCGCGTCACCGGGCTCGACGGGCCCGAGGCCACCGAGCTCAGCCGCGGCGACAACCGCTGGCGCACGGTGCTGACCGCGCCCGGCGAGTTGCCGATGGGTGGCGTGGCCCGAGTCTGATCGAATGGCTGACCCCGCCGCCGGCGGGGCTGCTGCCCGACAGCGGGGTGCGGCTGCGCGAGCTCGTGCTCGGCACCCCCGAGCCGCAGCTGCTCGAGGTCCGGCTGGCCGAGGTCGGCCACGACGAGCGCATCGCGGTGGAGTGGAGTGAAAACCCGCGGCTCCCCAGTGACGCGATCGGTCAGGAGTTCGTCATCGACGTCGACCTCCCGCACGACGCCGAGGCGCCGCCACCGGTCGTGCTCGTGCTCGACGGGACGACGACCTTCCCGCTCGTCTCGTCGACGGTGCGCTTCCTGCGGATGTACCACGACATCTCGCCCGTCGCCGTGGTCGGCGTCGGCTACCCGGACGTGGTCGACATGGTCTCGTCCATGCCCGAACGCACGCGCGACCTCACCCCGAGTGACGGGCGCGAGTGGTGGCACGGCCACTTCCTCGGTCACCCCCGACGCCCGGCCCTATGCCGGCTCCCGGCGGCGCCAATGGGATGACCAACTGCTGCCCGGCGAGACCCACAAGTCGAGCGTCCCAGCGTTCACCGTGGCTGTTCTGCGCCATCTTTACGGCAGGTCGTGATCCGCGCGGTCGGCACACCCCGGTGAGCGCAGGTCAGTGACCGAGGCGGCCGTGACCAGATCGATGCCGTTGAGGGGTGCGCCTCAGTAGTCACAGGCGATACCTTGGCCTCAGTTGTCCCTCATGTCACGGAGTCGCCATGGTCACCGCCGCCGGGCCATGCTTGCGGACGCTGCGCATTCCATGTGGGCGCGACGTGAACGGGTGGCGGCCAACCGGATCCACTGGCACAGTGGCGACCGGTAATCAATCCGCGGGAAGGAGTCGGCAATGAAGCCGCTGACCTGGAAGAACTACCTCGGCTATGGCGCCGGGGACTTGGCCAACAATATGGCCTTTTCCATGCAGGCGCTCTTTCTTATGATCTACTACACGAACGTCGTCGGACTCAACCCCGCCCCCGTTGCGACGATGTTCCTCATCGTCCGCTTCTGGGACGCATTCGCCGATTTGACCGCGGGACGCATGGTCGACCTCACTCGATCGCGATGGGGCAAGTTCCGCCCATGGATCCTCTTCGTCTCGTTGCCGCTGCTGCTCTCCAGCGTCGCGCTGTTCAGCATGCCGAAGTTCGGCGGCGACCAAACCAAGGAGTACATCTACATGTACGCCTCATATCTGCTCCTCGGCACGCTGTATTCACTGGTGAACATCCCCTACGGCTCGCTCGCGACGTCGATGACCCAAGACCCGGTCGAGCGCTCGCGCCTTGGCGTATGGCGCAGCATGGGCCCGGTTTTCGGCATTCTCTTGCTGGTGTTGGTCATTTCTCCCAAGATCAGCGCCTACAAGAAGGACCCGGAGCGGCTGCAGTCCTTCCTGACGCAGACGACGCTGATCTTCGTGGCCGTGGGCTTCCTCCTCTATATGGTCACCTTCTTCACCTGCAAGGAGCAGATCCCCCACGAAGGCAAGCCGGTGACGCTCAAGGAGACCGGCCGGGCGTTCGTCGTCAACAAACCCCTGCAGGTCCTGTGTGTGTCGAACTTCATCTATCTCATCGGCATCTTCGCCGTACAGGGCGCCCAGGCATACTACGCGCTCTACATTCTCGGCGATTCCACGAAGATGATCTATCTCATCCTGGCCAGCTCGCTGGCCACCTTCGTGGCCGTCCCCATCGTGCCAAAGATGGTTTCGCGCGTCGGCAAGAAGCAGACTTTCATCGTCGCCTCGCTGCTGATGATCGTCGTCGGCTTCTGGCTGTTCTTCATGCCGATCGAGCTGCCGGTGGTCCTCGCCTCGTTCTTCCTGTTCGGGCTGGCCCAGAGCATGGCGATGTCCCTGCTGTTCGCCTTTGAAGCCGATGCTGTCGAATACGGCGAATACAAGACGGGCCAACGCACCGAGGGCGCGACCTACGCCATCTACTCCTTCTTCCGCAAGATGTCGCAGGCGCTCTCGGCCTCTCTGGTCGGCTTCGCCCTCGCGGCCGGCGCGTTCGTGCCCAAGGCGGAGTCACAACCGGACTCGGCGTTAACCGCGATCAAGGCCGTCATCGGCCTTGGTCCGGCGGTCTTTGCTCTCGTCGGCGTGGCCATCTTCTGGTTCTACCCGCTCACCGACGACAGGTTCCGCGAGATCGTTAGTGAGTTGCGCGCCCGCAAGGCGGACGAATCCGTCGGCGCCGAACCGAGCGCCGCCGCCCACTGATCGAGCGGACGAAAGGAATCCCATGACCAGCAAGACACCTCCTGCCGTCGTCACGATCTTCGAGGACTACGGCTGTGGGGCCGAGCAGATCGGTCCGATCGTCGCCGCAGACCTGGGCGTCGAGTGGCTCGGCCAACGGTTCAGCTCCGAGGCGATCGAGGCCGGGGAGACCAAGGCCTACGAAGACGGCACCATCGGCCGATTCCTGTCGTCGATGGGGCGCTTCAATCCGCACCCCGAAGGTGCGCGCTCGACAGCCATCGGTCAAGAGCAGGACAACGAGAATCTCGAGCAGAACCACATCCACGTCGTGCAAGCGGCCAAAGACGGCGTCGTCGTGCTTGGGCGCAATGCCACCGCCATCTTGCGCCAGACGCCCGACGCCCTGCATGTGCGCCTTGTCGGGAAGTTGGGCGACCGCATCAAGCGGGCGATGACAAATGACGGAATCGACGAGCCCACGGCGGAGCGGCGTCAAAAGAACGAAGACCGGGTCCGGGCCGACATGACCCAGCGCTTCTATGCCTGGGACCCAAATGACCCTGCGGAATATGACCTGGTCGTCAACACCTCGACAATGCCGGCCGAGACCGCCGCCACACTCATCGCGCAGGCCTGGCGGGCCAAGGTGGCGCAAACCTAGTCACCCCACGAAGTTCGCCCACGCAGAGCGTGGGACCCAGTCGCTCCGATACTTTGCGGGGACCCCGACATTTGACAGAGATGCCCTAGTCAGCGGGTTCAGTCTCGGGCGGTCCAGCGGGCCCGCAAGTTGTAGGCGGCGGCCTTGGGCTGACGGTCCTTGGTGAACGCGCCCTTCTTGTTGCCGCCAACGCGCATGATGCCCGACGTGGTCGCGAAGTCGGCGAAGTTCCACATCTGCTCGCCGACGACGGCGTCGAACTCATCGAACACCGCGTGGTTGGCGTCCAGGTAGGCGAGCTGGTATTCCTCGCTCCACGGCTCGCTCGGCAGTTGGTGCAGGCCGGGCATCGTGTCGGCGCCATACTCGGTGAAGATGATCGGCTTGCCCTCGCTTGCCCACCCCTCCAACTCGGCCCGCAGCCCGATCTTCGCCCCCTCGAGGTCCCCGGTGTTGACATACCAGCCGTAGTAGCGATTGAGCATGATTACGTCGCCGAACTGGCTGACCCGGCACTTGCCGTGCGGGGCGAGCATGACGTTGACGAAACCAACCGGCCGGGTCGGATCGGCTTGGCGGGCAACGTCGAACAGGGGCCGGAAGTAATTCTCGGCGCCCTCGGTGTCGGACTCGGGCTCGTTGGCGATCGACCAGATCGCCACACACGGATGGTTCTTGTCTCGGGCGATCAGCTCCCGGATGTGCTGGGCGTGCACCGCCTGGGTCTGGTCATTGGAGGTCTCGGGTGAGAACGTCTGATAGCCCTGGCCGCCGAAGATGCCGCCGCCCAGGCCCTGGTTGAGCCCAACGGCCGCGGTCTCGTCGATGACGACGATTCCCATCCGGTCGGCGTAGTCGAGCACGTCCTCGGCGTAGGGATAGTGCGAGGTGCGGAAGCTGTTGGCGCCGATCCACTCCAACAGCTCGAAGTCGCGCAGCATGAGCGCGTTGTTGTGTTGTTTGCCGACCGTGATGTGGTCCTCGTGCATGCCGAACCCGCGGAAGTGGAACGGCTCGCCGTTGATCAGGAAGCGGATGCCGTCGACGGCGACGGTGCGGATGCCCACGCGTTGGCGATAGGAGTCGGCCACGCCGTCGCCGGAGCGCAGTTGGACCTCCAGGTCATAGAGGTAGCCGTCGCCGGGACCCCACAAGTGCACGTCGGGCACCGCGAGGCTGCCCTCGGCGCCGTCGGCCGTGGCCACTTCGGCCCCGTCGGCGTCGCGCAGGATCACCCGGACACTGCCGCCGTCACCGGCGGTGGCTACGGTGTAGTCCACCGATCCCGTGGCACCCTCGAAACCGGTGACAACGGTGATGTCGTCGATGTGTGCGGCCGGACGAGTGGTGAGCCACACGCTGCGGTGAATTCCCGCATAGTTGAAGAAGTCGTGCCAGTAGATCTGCTTCTTGCCGCTCGGGGTGTCGGTGATGACGCCCGGTGGGATGCTCTGGAAGGAGAGGGTGTTGTCGACGCAGAACGTGATCCGCACCTCCTCGCCCGGGGTGACGTGGTCGGTGACGTCGGCCTCGAACGGCAGGTAGCCACCCTCGTGGGAGACGACTTCAGTGTCGTCAACCCACACCGTGGCGCGGTGGGTGGCCGACTCGGCATATAGGACGATCCGTTGCCCGGCCCATCCCCGCGGGACACGGACGACGCGCTGATACCAGATGTCACCGAAGAAGGAGCGGGTCTCGTGGTCGGTCATGATGTCGTTGAAGCTCGCTGGAACCGCCATCGCCCGAGAATCGGCGAGCGGCGCGGCGAACCACTGCTCCTCGCGTCCCACCCCGTCACCGTCCAGCCGGAACTCCCACAACCCATCGAGGTTCTTGGTCTCCCGGGTGGCGCTGTCCTGCGGTCGCAGCATTCGTCTCGTCCTCTCTGATCGAGTGCCCGCCGCACCGCGGGCGGTCACCCATTCCATCAGGGGATCGACGCTGACACCACCGCAGGAGACCAGGAGTTGCTGGCGAGTCGTGGTTGGATGACGCATGGCGTCGCGGCGGATCGCGTGGCTCGACCTCGCGGCGGGTGTCTCGGGGGACATGCTTCTTGGCGCCTTTCTCGACGCCGGTGCCGATCGTGATTTTGTATGCCGCTCGGTCGCCGCGGTGCTCCCGGAGACCGTGGACGTGTCGATCCGCACCGAAGCCCGCGGCTCGGTCAGGGCGGTCAAGGTCGACATCACGCTGTGCGTGCCGGATCAGCCGCATCGCTCGTGGGCCGATATCCGTGGGCTTATCGGGGGCGGGGCCGCCCTCGATGAGCCGGTGCGCGAGTTGGCGTTGCGGGTGTTCGCCGAGTTGGCCGCTGCCGAAGGGCGCGTGCACGGTGTCGAACCGGATGACGTCCACTTCCACGAGGTCGGCGGCTGGGACTCGATCGCCGACATCGTCGGGGGGTGCGCGGCCTACGTGTCGCTCGGCGTCGCGCAGCTGACGGCTGGCCCGGTCGAGGTCGGCTCCGGTGTGGTCACGACCGCGCACGGCCTGCTCCCGGTTCCCGGGCCCGCGGTGACCGAGCTGCTGACCGGCTGGCGGGTGACCGCCCACCGTGCGGGGGAGTGTGCGACGCCGACCGGCGCAGCGCTAGTGCGCGTTCTCGCCTCCGCTAGTGCCGGTATGCCATCAATGGTATTGGCGCGCACCGGAATCGGGGCCGGCACCCGCGACACGCCCGACCGCCCCAATATCGTTCGGGCGCTCCTCGGGGATGCGGACGAGGACGGCGAAGCCACGATGGCGCTCATCGAGGCCAATGTCGATGACCTCGACCCGCGGCTGTGGCCGGGACTGATCGCGGCGGCCCTCGCGGCGGGTGCCGCCGACGCCTGGCTGACCCCGATCGTGATGAAGAAGGGTCGTCCGGCGCATACCTTTTCGGTCCTCGCCACGCTCGACAACCGGGACCATCTCGTGGATCTCGTTCTCACCCAGACCAGCACGCTGGGCGTGCGCGTGCACGAACTGCTCCGGCCGCAACTGGACCGAGGATGGGCGACCGTCTCCGTCGGCGGTCGTCCTGTGCGGATCAAGGCCGGGTTGCGGGGCGGGAGAATCGTCCACGCCGCAGCGGAATTCGGCGACGTCACGGACACTGCGGCAGTGCTGGGACTGCCCGAATCGGAGGTCTTGGCCCGGGCTCATGCCGCAGCCCACGAGGCTGGCATCGTGCCCGGAGGGCTTCTGGCCGAGGAAGCCGACCAGCCCTGAATTGGGCGCCACCCAGGCGATCAGGACCTGGCGATCTGTGCGGCGAGGTGCCCGGCGCCATATCCATTGTCGATGTTGACCACGCCGATCCCCGGCGCGCACGCGTTGAGCATCGTCAACAGCGGCGCGATCCCGCCGAACGCGGCGCCATAGCCCACCGACGTCGGCACGGCAACGACTGGGGCAGAGACGAGTCCTGCGACGACGCTCGGGAGGGCGCCGTCCATGCCGGCCACAACGACAATGCACCGAGCCTCGCGCAAGCGCTGGACGCGACCGAGAATCCGATGGATTCCGGCCACCCCGACGTCGGCGACCAGGTCGGCGGGGCGGCCGAGATGCCGCAGCGTCAGCAGGGCTTCGCGGGCCACCGGCAGGTCGGAGGTTCCGGCCGCGACGACGAGGACGAGGCCGCCGCTCGGCTGCGGCGGGTCCGGCGGCCACACGACCAGCCGCGCGATGTCGTCGCATGCCGCATCCGGCAGCTCCGCGAGGACCGCTGCGGCGCGCTCGGGATCGCACCGGGTGAACAGCACGGGCGGGTCGCTCGCACCGGAGGCGGCGCGCGCGGCATACGAGCGGGCGATGGCGCGAACGTGCGTCACCGTCTTGCCCTCGGCATAGACGGCCTCGGGGAAGCCGCGCCGGGCGGGACGGTCGTGATCGAGCTCGGCGATGCCGTCGAGGGGATCGTCAGCCATGGCGGACGGCGACGAGCGGCAAGGTGAACGCGCCCGACTGGATGCCGGCCAGGTCGATCGTGACGAACCGGAAGCCGGCGGCCAGCGCAGCCTCCCGCACCGCTGCCCGAAAATCCGCGTCCCCCAACCGATTCAACGAGCCGGAGTCGAGCTCGACCCGAGCGATCTCACCGTGATGCCGCACCCGGACATCGCGCACACCCAGTCCACGCACGCCGTCCTCGGCCTGCTCGATCTGCCGCAACTTCTCGGCGGTCACCGGCTCGTGGTGCGGGATCCGGGAGGCCAGGCAGGGGGCGGCCGGCTTGTCGGCGACGGGCAGATCCAGCGATGCGGCGAGCCGGCGCACCTGCGCCTTGGTGATCCCGGCCGCCGCGAGCGGGCGCAACACCCGGTGCTCGCTGGCCGCTCGCGTCCCGGGCCGATCCGGCCGCTGAGTGTCATCCGCGTTCTCGCCGTAGGCGATCGCGACCAGCCCATGCTTGGCGACGAGGCTCGCGTCGATCCGGGTGAACAGCTCGTCCTTGCAGTGGAAGCAGCGGTCCGGGCCGTTGGCGGCATACGCTGGCCGGTCCAACTCGCGGGTGACGATCTCCACGAGCGGGGCATCGATCGCCGCAGCCAACTCGACCGCGGAGCGGCGCTCGGCGGCGGGCAGCGAGGCAGACACGGCGAGAATCGCGAGCACCCGGTCGCGGCCCAGCACCCGCCGGGCGACCGCCAGCAGGGTCGCCGAGTCGACCCCGCCGGAATAGGCGACGCCGAGCCGGCCGGTCGCCGGGAGCTCCCGCGCGATGGCGTCGATCAGGGCCTCGACGACTCAGCCCTCCCGGAGGCGGAAGAGGATCTCGCCGGCGTTGGGCACCACGAGGGTGTCAGGGTCGGCTTCGAAGTCGGCGATGTCGATCGAGTCCGGGTCGAGGTAGCCGAGGTTGATCGACTCGCACACCTCTCGCGGGATCCGGGTCGCGAGCGTCACCCTGGCACGCAGCGTCTCCTCGCCGGTGTCGGCGTCATACGTGCCGGCTCCGCGCAGGTGGGTGGAGTGGGCGAGCACCCCCCAGTGGACGTCCTTGAACCGCTCCCACTGCTTCACGAAGTAGTCGCGGCAGTGATAGCCGATCTCGAGGATCTGCGGGTGATTGCGGGCGACCTCGGTGATATGCGGGGCATACAGGATGACCTCGCCGTCCTCGGCGACCACCGGCTCGAGCTTGTAGAACCCCTTTGCCCCCGTCCAGATCTCGTCATACATCTCCGGCACGATCGAGAGCACGCGCTTGACCGGTGCCTCGAGGTACTCGACGTGCGTGGCCGCGCACACCTCCGCCGCCGAGGCCCAGGCCGCCTCGGTGGTCCCGAACGACACCGAGTGCAGGCCCCCGCCCTCGGCGGTGACGACCTTGACGGCGAGCTTCTCGCCAGGGATGAGCGCGGAACCGTCGTTGATCAGCGCGCGCACCGGCGTGATCCCGGTGGTCCCGATAATCTCTGCCGAGGTGATCAGGGCGCCCAGCCAGTGCGAGACGTCGATGATCTTCTGCCCGGCGACACCGGGGAAGAAGTACTTGTTGCCGCCGGAGATCCCGACTACCTCGTGCGGCAGCACCGGCCCGACGACCAACGCGATGTCGTGCTCGACGACGGCCTTGTTGAGGAGCACCTGGACATCCTCGGACATCCGACCCCCGGACAGTTCCTCGATGCGGGCGGCCGGGACGGTCCCCAGATCGGCGAAGGTCTCCGGCTTCCACCACTCGTGGTTGAGCACTTCGGTGCCGGGATAGGTGTCCGCCAGCCGGCCGGGGTCATACCCGAGCATCTTGGCCAGGGCCGGCTCGTCCATCGCCGAGTGGGTCCCGAGCGCCACCAGGACGGTCAGCTTGCTCACCCGCCCGTGCAACCCCTCGTGCACGGCTCGCATCAGCATCGGCAGCGGACAGACGCGGGTCGCGTCGGGGACGAGCACGCACACGCTCTTGCCGTCGAAGGGATGGGCGCGCAACTGCTCGATGATGAAGTCGTGGGCCTCGGAGTCGGTGAGGGCGCCATCGGGACCGCCGAGACGGGCCGCCGAGGCGGCGAGTCCGTCGGGGACAGGGGTGTTGGCCATGCCCAACTGTCCCCCGAGATCCCGGCAGAGGCAAGCGGGATCGATTCGCCCGCGTCCGAGGTGTTGTCCGCGCGAGTTCGGCGCAGCAGGATAGGCCGTATGCCGCAGCTCGCCCCGCACCCCAACCGGCTCCTCCCCGCCGACCCCGGCACCCGCGACATCGCGCGGCGCCTGTATGCCGAGGTTTCCGGTCTGCCGATCATCAGCCCGCACGGACACGTGCCCCCGGAGTGGTTGGCGCAGGACATCCCGTTCTCCGACCCGACGACGCTGCTGATCAGCCCCGACCATTACGTCACCAGGCTGATGCACTCGGCCGGGGTCGACCTGGCGGCGCTTGGGGTCGGGGGCAGTGAGCTGGATGAGGCGGGCAAACGGGCCGCCTGGCGACTCTTCTGCGAGCACTGGCCGGTCTATCGCGGCACGGCGATCCGCTTTTGGATGGAGGCGGAACTGCACGACATCTTCGGCGTCACCGAGCGGCCTAGCGCGGAGACGGCGGACGCGATTTACGGCCAGATCGCCGCCGCGCTCGCGACCCCCGAGTTCCGGCCGCGGGCGCTGTTCGAACGGTTCGGCATCGAGATCATCGCGACAACCGACGATCCGTGCGACGACCTGCACCACCACGATGCGCTCGCCGCCGACGAGTCCTTCGCCGGGAGGGTCATGCCGACGTTCCGCCCGGACCGTTATCTCGAGCCGGGCCGGGAGGGCTGGAGCGAGTTGGTCGACGCCCTTGGGGAAGCGGCCGGCGTCGACACCGGCACATACGCCGGCTTCCGCGAGGCGCTGGCGACCAGGCGGCAGTATTTCAAGGACCACGGCGCGGTCTCGACCGACCACAGCCATGCCGATGTCGTGACCCTCGTCCTCGACGACGCGGAGGCGCACCGGCTGTTCGCGCGCTGCCGCTCGGGCGAGGCCAACGCGGACGAGGCGACCGCGTTGCGGCGCTTCCTGCTCGTCGAGATGGCCCGCATGGCCGTCGACGACGGCCTGGTGATGACCCTGCACCCCGCGGTGGCCCGCAACCACAGCCAGGCATCCTTCAATCGCTTTGGTGCCGACACCGGTTGCGACATCCCGATCGCGGTCGAGTGGACCACTGGGCTGCAGTCGCTGCTTGCCGAGGTCGGGCTCGCTCCCGGCTTCCAGGTGGTGCTGTTCACCCTCGACGGCGACACCTTCTCGCGCGAGATCGCCCCGCTTGCCGGCTTCTATCCGAGCGTGTTCGCCGGGGCGCCCTGGTGGTTCCTTGACGCCCCCGACGCCATCCGCCGCTTCCAGGGAGCGGTCAGCGATATCGCCGGCTTCTCCCGGATGAGCGGCTTCATCGACGACACCCGGGCGTTCTGCTCCATCCCGGCGCGGCACGATCTCTCCCGTCGGCTCGACTGCGCCTTCCTCGCCGAGCTGGTGGCAACGCATAGGTTGGAGGAGGATGAGGCGCTGGACACCGCCCGTGCCCTGGTCGCGACCAACCCGAGAAAGGCCTTCAAGCTGTGACCGACGACGCTCACGCTGCCCGACGTCCCTCCCGCGCCGACGGCCGCCCGGCCGCACCCGTGCGCAGTGTCCACCTCGGGCTCGGGAACTTCTTCCGCGCCCACCAGTGCTGGTTCACCGAGCATGCGCCGGATGCCGCCGACTGGGGGATCGCGGCATTCACCGGTATGGCGCTCGGCCCGGCTCAAGACATCGCCGACCAGGACGGGGTCTATACCCTTGTGGTTCAGGCCGCGGATGGCGATGTGCCCGAGACGATTTCGTCGCTGACCGAGGTTCATGGCTCCGATGAGCTCGACGCCTGGCGGAGGGTCTTCGAGCTTCCCGACCTCGCATTCGTCTCGACGACGGTCACCGAGGCCGGCTACCGCCGATCCGCCGACGGCGGCCTCGACCAGAGCGACCCCGAGGTGGTCGCAGACATCGCGAAGCTGCGGGCCGACGGCCTCGGCGCGGAGGTCACGACCGCGCCCGGCAAGCTCATCCTTGCCCTGATGGTGCGCCGCGAGAAGGGTTTTGGCGGCTTCACGGTCCTGCCGTGCGACAACGTCCCCGACAACGGCGAGATGGCCGAGCGGGTGCTCACCGAGATGGCGCAGGCCGTCGACTCGGGGCTATCCGGCTGGATCGCCGAGAACATCACCTTCGTCACCACGATGGTCGACCGGATCACCCCGCGCGCCACCGACGCGGACTTGGACGCGTTGCGCGCCAGGGGGATCGACGACCCGGCCGCGGTCGTGACCGAGCCCTATTTGGAGTGGGTGCTCTCCGGCGAGTTCCGGGCCGGCCGCCCGCGTTGGGAGGAGGTCGGCGCCCGGTTCGTTGCTGACATCGTCCCGTGGGAGCACCGCAAGCTGTGGCTGCTCAACGGCTCCCACTCCCTGATGGCGTATGCCGCGCCGATCCGCGGCCACGCCACCGTCGCCGACGCGATCACCGACCCGGTCGTCCGCGGCTGGGTCGAGGAGTGGTGGGACGAGGCCTGCCGCCACTTGCCGCTGCCCGAGGCCGAGCTGACCGCCTACCGCCAGGCCCTGGTCGAGCGCTTCGCCAATCCGCGGATCCGGCACCTGCTCGCCCAGATCGCCGCGGACGGCTCCCAGAAGGTCCCGATCCGGATCGTCCCGACGGCCCAAGGCGAGTTGGCCGCCGGCCGGCCGGCCACCGGGGCGTTGCGGGCGATCGCGGCGTGGGTGCTGCACCTGAGCGGAAAGGGGGCCCCGGTCACCGACGCGCAGGGAGCGGCATACGTCGAATTGGCGGCGCAGCCGCTGGAACGGGCGATCCCGGCGATCCTGGCGACGCTCGGCATCGACGATGCCGCTGCGGCTCAGCGGTGTGTGGACTTGGCCGGCGAGATCGAGAACGGAGA
Source organism: Nostocoides sp. (assembly GCF_037045025.1). Lineage (GTDB taxonomy): Bacteria > Actinomycetota > Actinomycetes > Actinomycetales > Dermatophilaceae > Nostocoides_A. Next base: position 192,658 of record NZ_JBAOHM010000009.1, read on the forward strand.
CGACTGATGAGTGCGCCAACGCATGTCGTGGTGATGGGTGTGTCCGGGTGTGGCAAGTCGACGCTGGGTGCGGCGTTGGCGACCGAGTTGGGCGCCGAGTTCGGCGAGGCCGATCTGTTCCACCCCAAGGCCAATGTGGACAAGATGGCGGCCGGGCACCCGCTGACCGACGAGGACCGCTGGCCGTGGCTGGACTTGCTCGTCGACTGGATGAACAAGCAGCGGGCGGCCGGGCACCATACGGTCGTCAGCTGCTCGGCCCTGCGCAAGGTCTATCGCGACCGGCTGCGCCGGGCCGGCGGCGGTGTCGTGTTCGTCCACCTCGCGGGGGACAAGGAGGTCATCCTCGGCCGGATGCGGGCCCGGCAAGGCCACTTCATGCCCCCCGCGCTCTTGGACTCGCAGTACGACACCCTCGAGCAGCTCGAGCCGGTCGAGCGGAGCCTGACGCTCGGGATCACCAACTCGCATACCGACAACCTCATGCTGGCCACCGTGTGGGTGAGTTCGCTCGGGCAGGAGTGAGACCGGCCCTGCACGGCCGGGTATCGTCTGGCCCATGCGTCGACGTCTCGTCCTGGCCGCGGCCGTGGTGTGCCTGCCGGTCGGCGTCGCCGCCTGCGGCGGTGACGAGGAGGCCGCGCCCACGGCCGACCCGGCGGCGGCGCTGGCCAAGGCCAAATCGGTCCTCGACGGCGCCAAGGGGGTTGGGCTCGACCTGAAGTCGAGCATCGACATCCCCCAGGGCAACAGCGGGGTGTCCGCGGCCAAGGGGACGGGGATCATCGATGCGACCACGCCGAAGTTCAAGGGCACGGTCAGCGCCGTGGTCAACGGCACCCCGGCGACCGTCGACATGGTCGCGATCGGCGAGAAGACCTGGATGTCGCTGTTCACCCCCAAGCTGATGCCCGTCGACTTGGAGGACCTCGGCGCGCCCAACCCCGGGAAGCTGTTCACCCCCGACACCGGCCTGTCCAGCCTGCTCACCAAGGCCACCGGGCCAGCCCTCGGCAAGGAGGAGCGGTTCGGCAAGGAGGTGCTGCAGACCTACACGGCCAAGATCCCCGGGAACGTCATCCAGGACTTGCTGCGTCTCGGTGACGCGGCGTCGACCTTCGATGCGAACTTCGGGATCCTGCCGGCGACCGGCGAGTTGCGCCAGGCCAAGGTCACCGGCACCTTCTACCAGGGAGTCAGCTCCACCTACACCGTCATCCTGACCGACTACGGCAAGACCATCGACATCCAGCAGCCGTGACCTGGGCGACCGTGACCTGCAGCCATCGTGACCCGCCGTCCCGTGCCGGCGCGGGCGCGGACGCTGCTGACGTTCGCTTCGATCGCGGTCAGCTTGGCGGCAGCGGACACCTATGTCGTCGTGCTCGCCCTGACCGACATGATGCAGGGCGTCGGGCTGGGCATCGAGAACCTGCAACGCGCTGCCCCGATCATCAGCGGCTTCCTGCTCGGGTATATCGCGGTGCTGCCGCTCATCGGGCGCCTGGCCGACCTGCTCGACCGGCAACGCGTGCTGCTCGGGTGCTTGGCGATCTTTGTCGCCGGGTCGGCCGTCACCGCGTTGGCGGTCGAGTTGAAGGTCCTCGTCGCCGGCCGGGTCATCCAGGGCGTCGGCGGCGGGGGACTCGTGCCGGCGACGCTGGCGATCGTGGCCGCGCTCTGGCCCCCCGAGAGACGCGGGTTGCCGCTCGGCGTCGTCGGTGGCGTCCAAGAGCTGGGTTCCGTGCTCGGCCCCGTGCTCGGCGCCCTCGTTCTCATGGTTGCCGATTGGCGGATGATCTTCTGGCTCAACGCGATCGCGGGGGTTGTGCTCGCGTTGCTGGTCGCGAGTGCCGCCGGTGTCTCAGGCGTCGCGCGTGCCCCGGGGGGAGGCGGGTGGCGAGCGAGCGGCATCCGGACGGTTGTGGTGGCGTTGGCGGCGGCCACGCTCGGTCTGGCGTTGTGGGCCCCCGACCGGTTGACGACGAGCGTCTCGCTGGGCACGCCCTTTGTGCCGTTCGGGACGATGACCTCGCGCCTGGCCACCCCGATCGGCGTGCTCGGCCTGGGCCTGACCCTGCTCGCCGTCACGCTCATGGTGCTTGCGAGTTGGCCGGCGCTGCGGCGGGCCGATCCGCTGGGCGCGGCCCTGCTCGGGGGATCGCTCGGCGCCGTCGTGCTCACCTTTGCCGCCTCGGACCCGGAGAAGGAGGTCGTCGGTCCGCTCGGGCTCGCGCTGCTTCCCCTCGCCGGGCTCCTGGCTCTCGGGTATGCCGTGGTCCACCGCCGCTCGCCCAATCCGGTCATCCCGCGCGGGGTCGTGCGCGGGCGGACCGGCTGGGCGTTAGTCGTCTCGCTCTGCGTCGGCGTCGCGCTGGTGGCGGTCGTCGTCGACGTGCCGCTGCTCGCCCGGCTGGTGCATGTCCAGACATCGGGGGGCCCCAGCCCGGCCACTGCGGGCGCGCTGATCCTGGTCCGCTTCCTGCTCGCCGTGCCCGTCGGTGCGGTCGTTGGCGGGTGGCTGCTGCGCCGCTTCGGCGACGGGCTGGTCGCCGGTGTGGGCCTGCTGCTGGCCGCAACGGGCTTGGTCGTGCTGTCCACCTATGGCCGCGGCTCGTTCACCGCCCTTTCCTCGTATGCCGTTCTCGCCCTTGCCGGTTTTGGGCTCGGCCTCGCTCTGGCCCCGATCAACAACGCCGCCCTGGCCGACTCCCCGCAGGACGCCCACGGAAGCGCCAGCGCGCTGGTCGTCGTCTCCCGGATGATCGGCATGGTCGTCGGCATCGCGCTGCTCACCGCGATCGGGCTGCGGCACTATTACACCGTCGTCGCCGCACTTCCCGACCCGTCGGACAAGCGCGCGCTCGTCGATGCCGGGATCGCCCAGGTGCACTACGTCTTCCGGGGCGCCACCGTGGCCGCCGTCCTCGGCGCCCTCACCTGCCCGCTCCTCGGCCTGTCCCGGCGAGGGACTTCCGGTTCCCCCCAGCGCACCTACGGGTTGTGATCGGGCCCGAGAGCTACCGCGCTGCTGGTTACCATCGGGGCATGGATCAGCCGAGGGCGTCGACGGCGGCGCGGATCGGTAGGTTCTTCGGTGTCGACGATCCTTGGCTGCGTCCCCGCCCGCCCATCGGCCGGCGCGACCGCCTGCTCGCGGCTCTCGTCGGGGTGGCCGGTCTGCTGGGCTTGGAGCTGATCCGCAGCGTCGCCGAGTTCGACAAGCTCCGGCAGCCGGTATGGATGCAGTGGCTCGTCGTCCTGAGCGGCGCCACCTTGCTCGTCGGCCGGCGGCGCTGGCCCCTTGTCGTCGCGGCGCTGGCGGCGCTGCACATGTTCGTCGTCGGGGTGACGATGCCGGTCGTCATGGGCCAGCTGACCCTCCAGATCGTCTACTTCTGCGCGATCTTGTCCGGGGTGGCCTGGGCGCGGGACCGGCGCGTGATGCTCGTCGTCGTCGGCATCATCGTCGTCTTCATGTTCGCCTGGATCGCCGTCCAGTTCGCTCTCGGCTCGGCCATCCAGGAGATCGTCGATGAGACTCGGGGCAGGGAGCGCAGCGGGATCTTCGCCCCGGTGCCAGCCGCCATCCTCGCGACCCTGCTCATCAACATCGTCTACTTCGGCGGCGCGGTCCTCATCGGCCAGGCGCAGTGGCGCAGCGCCCGGCAACAGGCCCTCCTCGCCGACCAGGCCGCGACCATCCGCGGACAAGCCGACACGCTGCGGCGACAGGCGGTGATCGATGAGCGGTTGCGCATCGCTCGCGAACTGCACGACGTCGTCGGCCACCACGTCTCCGTGATCGGCATCCAAGCCGGCGCCGCGCGGCGCGTGCTCGGCGTCGATCCGCCCGCCGCCGAGTCCGCCCTCGGGCACATTGAGGAGTCTTCCCGCGAGGCCATCACCCAGTTGCGTTCGTTGCTTGGCACGTTGCGAGATCTCGAGCCCTCCATCGACGGATCGGACTCCCGCGCACCAGAACCCGGGATCACCGACCTGCCGGCGCTGGTCGCCGAGCGGAGCGGCGCCGGGTTGGCGATGGCATACGAGGTCGTGGAGTCCAGCCCCGGCGCCGCCGGGCGAGTGCCGCGCGGGATCGGCCTGTCCCTCTATCGCGTCGCTCAAGAGGCGCTCGCGAATATCGCCCGGCACAGCAGCGCAGCCACCGCGCGGGTCGTCGTCCGCGTCGATGAGAGCGGCACTCGGCCGTATGCCGAGGTCGAGATCCTCGACGACGGCCGTCCCCTCGCCGGAACCTCGGGGAGCGGCATGGGTCAACTCGGCATGCGCGAGCGCATCACCTCGCACGGTGGCCAGCTCGACGTCGGTCCGCGCGCCCTGGGCGGCTACCGCGTGCGGGCGCGAGTTCCATTGGGGGACAGTGATGTCTGACAATGCGCCGTTGAGGGTGCTGCTCGCGGATGACCAACAGCTGGTGCGGTCGGGGTTTAGGCTCATGCTCTCCATCGAGCGCGACATCGACGTCGTCGGCGAGGCCGCCAATGGGGCCGAGGCCGCCGAGCTGGCCGCGCAGTTGCGGCCCGATGTCGTGCTGATGGACGTGCAGATGCCTGTGCTGGACGGGATCGAGGCGACTCGCCGGATCGTCGCCGCTGACGCCGCCAAGGTCCTGATCCTGACGACCTTCGACCGGGACGACTACGTCTTCGACGCTCTGGCTGCCGGAGCGAGCGGCTTCCTGCTCAAGAACGCCGATCCCGACCAGCTCGTGGAGGCGGTGCGGGCGGTCGGGCATGGACATGCCCTGCTCGCGCCCGAGGTGACCAAGCGAGTCATCGCCCGGATGACCGGATCGGCGCAGCCTGGGCCCCGCCAGGAACCACCCGAGCTGGCTCGCCTGACCGAGCGAGAGCGCGAGGTCCTCATCCTGATGGGGGAGGGGCTGTCCAACGCCGAGATCGCCGCCCGGCTCATCCTCGGCGAGGCCACGGTCAAGACGCACGTCTCGAACTGCCTGGCCAAGCTGCACGTGCGCGACCGGGTCCAGGCCGTCGTCCTCGCCCACAAGGCCGGGCTCATCCGCGCGGGGGAGTGAGTTTTCCGCCGGGAGGCTGATCCGCCGAACCGGGTGTGCGGCATACGGTCGAAGCATGTTGGAGATCACGGGATTGACCAGGCGTTTCGGCGACGTCGTCGCCGTCGATCGGGTCTCGTTCGCTGTCCCGGGAGGCCGGTTGACCGGCTTCGTCGGTGGAAACGGTGCGGGCAAGACGACCACGATGCGGATGATCATGGGCGTCCTCGGGATCGACGCCGGCGAGGTGCGCTGGGCCGGTCGGCCGATCACCGCCGCGGACCGGCGCAGCTTCGGGTATATGCCCGAGGAGCGCGGGCTGTATCCCAAACAGGGCGTCCTCGACCAGCTCGTCTATCTCGGCCGGCTCAAGGGGATGAGCGCCGAGCGGGCCCGCTCGGCGGTGCAGGAGCACCTGGAGCGGTTCGGACTCGCCGAGCGCGCCACCGACCCGGTGCAGAAGCTGTCCCTGGGCAACCAGCAGCGGGTGCAGATCATTGCCGCCGTCATGAGCAGGCCAGCCGCCCTCATCCTCGACGAGCCGTTCTCCGGTCTCGACCCGAGCGCCGTCGACGCGATGATCGATCTGTTGCGTGAGCACACCCGGCGCGGGGCTCCGGTGCTCTTCTCCAGCCACCAACTCGACCTGGTCGACCGGCTCTGCGACGGGCTGGTCATCCTCAACCAGGGACGGGTGGTCGCCTCCGGGAGTTCCGACGAGCTGCGCTCCGGGGCGCCGGTGCGCTATCGGCTGGCGCTGGGTGGGGACAGCGGCTGGTTGCGCGACATCCGCGGAATCCATGTCGTCGACGTCGACGGCCGGCTGGCCCACTTCGAGGTCATCGAGCCGGGCGCCGAGCAGGTCGTCATCCACGAGGCGGCCCGCCGGGGTGCGGTCCACGAATTCGCTCGCCTGCGCCCGACCCTGGGCGAGATCTACCGGGAGGTGGCGGCATGACCGCCCTGCGCGCGACCACGTCCACGCCGGCCCAGCCGGACGCGGACTCGCCGAACAGCGCACGCCCCCAAGCCTTCTGGTCGATCGTCATGCGCCGGGAGATCCTGATCAAGCTGACCGACAAGGCGTTCATCTTCGGCACCGCGCTCACGGTCGCGATCATCGCCGGTGTCCTGGCGTTCAGCACCTGGCGCGGGGAAAGGACCACCACCTACACCGTGGCCAACCTCCCCGCCGACACCGCCATGGTCGAGGCGAGCGCCAAGCTGGCCTCGTCGATCGACGACAAGGTTGTCATCCACCCGCGGACCTATCCGGACTCCGCGGCCGCCACCGCGGCGGTGCGGGACGGAGCCGCCGATGCGTGGTTGCACCCCGGCGGCGGTGGTTGGGTGTTGACCACCGACGGCCCGGAGAGTTCGCTGCTGAACTCGGTCCAGCAGGCCGTGCGCACAACGGTTCTCGAGCGTCAGGCCAGCCGGTTGGGGACCACGGCCGCTGCCCTGCAGGCCGGCTCGACGGTCGACGCCGCCTTCCTCAAGGGCGATGCCACCAAGGCCAATCTCGCCAAGGCCTTCGGGTTCGCCTTCTCGTTCCTCTTCTACATGGCCGCGCTCATGTTCGGCATTCAGATCGCCAACAGCGTCGTCGAGGAGAAGCAGAGCCGGATCGTCGAGATCATCGCCACCTCGATTCCGTTGCGGCACCTGCTCGCCGGGAAGGTGCTCGGCAACACCGTGCTCGCGCTCTTGCAGATCGTCGTCTATTCCGGTGTCGGACTTGCCGGTATGGCGTTTACGCCCTACCGCTCCTATGTCACCGCGTTCGGTGGTCCGGTCGGCTGGTTCCTCGTCTTCTTCGTCGCCGGCTTCCTCGCTCTGGCCAGCCTCTGGGCGGTCGCCGGCTCGCTCGCCTCGCGGACCGAGGACCTGCAGTCCACGACGACCCCGCTCACCATGATCATCATGGTCGTCTTCTTCTCCGGGATGTTCCTGGACGGGACCGCCCGCGAAATCGCCTCCTTCGTCCCGCCGCTGTCCACGGTCTTGATGCCGATCCGGATCGTCGAGGGCGGTGTCCCGCTCTGGCAGCCGGTGCTCGCGCTCCTGCTCCTCGGACTGTTCGCCGCCGGGACCATCCTGGTCGGCGAACGCCTCTATCGCCGTTCGCTATTGCAAAACCGGGGCCGGGTCTCGATCAGAGCCGCCTGGTCCAGCGCCGAGTGACGCTACCGACAGGCTTCGGCCACGGCCGCCAGGGTATGCGGCGAGCCGCGCAGCAGCAAGGTGGTCACCAGCGAGTCGCGCCAGGCGGCCAGATCGTCGCGGATCTTCGCCGCCGGCCCGACGAGCGCGATCCGCTCAACCAGCGACAACGGGACGGCGGCCGCGGCCTCGGCCTTGCGGCCAGCGAGGTAGTGCTCCTGGACGACCTCGCAGTCGTGCTCGAAACCCAGGCGGGCGACCGCGTCGTAGTGGAAGTTGCGGCCCTTGGCTCCCATGTAGGGGGAGTACCACGCCCGGGATCCACCCGTCGGCGATTTCGGCAGCCAGCGCAACGTTCTTGGGACCCTGCGCGGCGAGCAGGATGGGGATCATCGGGCGCTGTGGGTGCAAGGTGGAGCGCAACGCCTTGCCCAGCCCGGTCCCGTCGCGCCGGGGGATCTGATAGTAGGAACGGTCGAATTCGACTCGCTCGCGGGCGAAGACCTGGCGCATAACCGCGACATACTCCCGAGTCCGGGCCAGCGGCTTGCCGTACTCCTCGCCATACCAGCCCTCGACGACCTGCGGCCCGGAGGCGCCGATCCCGAGGACCATCCGCCCGCCGGTCAGCTGATCGAGGGTCATCGCCGCCATCGCCGTCGCGGTCGGTGTCCGCGCGGCCATCTGCACGACGGCGGTGCCCAGCCGCATGCGTTCGGTGGTCCGTCCGAACCAGGCGAGCGGCGTCAGGCAGTCCATGCCGTAGCTCTCGGACGTCCAGACCGACTCATAGCCGAGTTGTTCGGCGTGCCGGACCAGGCCAGCGAGGCCCGGATCGGGTTTGGCTCCCCAATAGCCGAGGCCGAGGCCGAGTTTCATACCAGTTTCCCTTCGTGAGCTGCCCGGCGGCAGCGCTGCTCATCGCCTCACGAGGCCGTGACGAAGCCGATGATCGTCTCGACGACGAGGTCGGTGGCCTCATAGCCGAGCATGTGTCCCTTGCCCTCGACCTCGATCAGCTTCGAGCCGGCGATGCCTTCGTGGAGCGCGTACGAGTAGGCGGGCGGGGTCAGCCGGTCTTTTGACCCGACGATGATCGTGGTCGGCACCTCGGCCAGCGCAATCAACGACGTGGACTCGTCCATGGTGCGCAGCGCGCTGAAGAAGCGGCCCATGTCGCGCACCTTCGTGCCCGCGATCGCCCGCCGCATCAGCCGGACATCGCGCGGATCCGGGTTGTCGCCAAAATTGAGGTGGCGTTGATGGGGACTGGTCACTAGGAAGCCGGCGGCGACCCGCGGGCCGCGGGCGGCGATGGTCATCACGCCCATCTCGAGGCGCCCGAACCAGCCAGGGCGCTCGACGCCGGCCGACGCGGTCCCGAGCAGAACGACGCCGTTGGCCCGCTCGATGAGCTGATCCGAATAACGTCCGGCGTAGGCCATCACGGTCATTCCGCCCATCGAGTGTCCGACGAGCACGAAGCGCGACTTTGCCGAGATGGTATCGGCCAGGACGGCGGCCAGATCGTCACCGAGCATTCCGACCGACGGAGCCAGCGACCCGGGCGTGGACTGTCCGTGGGCTCGTTGGTCGTAGGCGATCACGGCGACCGGCAGGCGTGCTTGGATGCCGCGGATCACCCGGCCCCACACCGTCCGGTTCAGCGTCCACCCATGCGCCAGGATGACGGCGGGCAAGGACGGATCGGGCTGGCCGGGAGGCAGATAGACCTCCCCGAAGAGCTGCGCTCCACCTTCGACGTCCACCTCGAAGGGTTCGCTGCGGAAGGCCTTAGCCATCTGCCACCTCGATCACGACCGGAGCGTGGTCGGAGGCACCCTTGCCCTTGCGCTCCTCCCGATCGATGAGCGCCCCCGAGACGCGTGCTGCCACATCCGGGGAGGCGAGGAGGAAGTCGATCCGCATGCCCCGACGCTTCTGGAACCGCAGCTGTTGATAGTCCCAGTAGGTGTACACCTTGGGGCCGGGAAGGATGGGGCGGACGGGATCGACGAAGCCGGCGTCGAGGAATGCCGCGAAGGCCGCCCGCTCGCGCGGGGACACGTGTGACTTGTCGAGGTAGTACTCCATCGACCACACGTCGTCATCCTGGGGGGCGATATTCCAGTCGCCCATCAAGATGGTCGGCCCGTCGGCCAGCCACTCCCCGGCCTGGTCTCGCAGCCGGGTCAGCCACTCGATCTTGTAGTCCATGTGGGGGTCGGCGATGTGACGTCCGTTGGGGGCATAGACCGAGACCATCCGGATGCCGCCGCAGCGCGCGGCGAGCACGCGGGCCTCGGCGGCACTGGCCTGTCCCCACGTCGGCGCGTTGGCGAATCCGGGGGCGACGTCATCCAGGCCGACCCGGGAGGCAATCGCCACGCCATTCCATTGGTTGACGCCGTGATGGGCGACCTGGTAGCCGAGTTCTTCGAAGCGGAAGAACGGGAACTGGTCCTCGCGAGTCTTGGTCTCCTGGATCGCCAAGACGTCCACATCCTTGTGCTCTAGCCAGCCGATCACGCGTTCGATCCGCGAACGGATCGAGTTCACGTTCCAGGTGGCAACCTTCACCTCATCCACCCTAGTCCCGGCCGTGGTCACGCTTGGGGGTTGGCGATCGAAATCACGATCTGCGCCGCCGTCCGTCAGGGGGAGACATGATGTGCCACATAACGACAGCGCTCGTCACCGGAGCCACCTCAGGAATTGGCCGGGAGTTCGTCAACCAGCTCGGCTCTCGCGGCAGCCATCTCATTCTCGTGGCTCGTGACGGGGACCGGCTGGAGCAGGTCGCCGAGGAGGTGCGCACGGCATACGGCGTGCATGTCGATGTCCTGCCCGCCGACCTCGCCGACCGCGCCGACCTGCAACGCGTCGCCGACCGGCTGGCCGACCCCGAGCATCCGATCGACATTTTGGTCAACAGCGCCGGTTATGGGTTGGGGCGGCCCTACCTGGGCAACGAGATCGCCGAGGAGGAGCAACTCCTCGACGTGCTCTGCCGAGCCGTCCTTGTCTTGAGCCATGCGGCCGCTCGAGCGATGCGCACCCGTGACCACGGGCGGATCATCAACGTCTCCTCGGTCGCGGGATTCCTCGCTGGCAGCACCTATTCCGCGGCCAAGGCCTATGTGACCGTGTTGACCGAATCCCTCGCTGGTTCGCTCGCGGACACCCAGGTCAAGGCCACCGTGGTGTGTCCCGGCTTCGTGCACACCGAGTTCCACGAGCGCGCCGAGCTTGACCGGGACCGGCTGCCGGAGTTCGCCTGGCTCACCACGCGGCAGGTGGTCCGGCGGGCGTTGGCCGACTCCGACGCCGGGCGGGTCGTCTCCGTTCCGAGCTGGCGCTACAAGGGGGTGGTCGGCTTGCTCAAGGTCACCCCGCGGGCGCTGGCCCGCAGCTCGGTGGTGGTCAACCGGCACCGCAAGGCCTGCTGAGCGACGCCAGCTGAGAAGCTAGGCCGCATGAGTGACCTCACTGCCGACCGCGACCGGCTGCTCACGCTGATCAAGGACCGGGCCATCGTCCGCGGCCGGGTCACGCTCTCCTCCGGGCTGGAAGCCGACTACTACGTGGACCTGCGCCGGATCACGCTGGACGGCCAGGCGGCTCCGCTCGTCGGCCGGGTCATGCGCGGCCTGGTCGCCGATCTCGACTTCGTGGCCGTGGGCGGGCTGACCCTCGGCGCCGACCCGGTGGCCACCTCGATGCTGCATGCGGCAGCCGCCGCGGGGGAGCGTCTCGATGCCTTCGTCGTGCGCAAGGCGGGCAAGGCGCACGGGCTGCAGCAGCGGATCGAGGGACCGGCCATCGCCGGGCGCCGCGTGCTGATCGTCGAGGACACCTCGACGACCGGCGCGTCCCCGCTGGAAGCGGTCTCGGCGGCGCGCGAAGCGGGGGCCGAGGTCGTCGCCGTCGCCACCATCGCCGACCGGGCGACCGGCGCCGCCGAGAAGTTCGCCGCGGCGGGCCTGGATTACCGGTTCGCCTACTCGCTCGGCGATCTCGGCCTGTGACGCGTAGGGTGCGCGCTCAGCGGAAGGCGGCCAGCCCGGTCAGCGCCTTGCCGATCATCAGCTGGTGGACCTCGCTGGTGCCCTCATAGGTCAGCACCGACTCCAAGTTGTTGGCGTGCCGCATGATCGGGTATTCGCCGGTCACTCCGGCGGCGCCCAGGATGGTGCGGCTCTCCCGGGCGATGGCGATCGCTTCACGGACGTTGTTGAGCTTGCCCAGGCTGACCTGCTCGGGCGCCAGCGTCCCGGCGTCCTTCATCCGGCCCAGGTGCAGCGCCAACAGCATCGCCTTGCCGAGCTCGAGGGTCATGTCGGCGAGCTTGAGCTGCGTGGCCTGGTAGCCGCTGAGGGGACGGTCGAAGATTTCGCGCGTGGCGGCATACGTGATCGCGGTCTCGAGGCATTCACGGGCCGCGCCGACCGAGCCGAAGACGATCCCGAAGCGGGCCTCGTTCAGGCACGACAGCGGGCCCTTCAACCCGGAGACGTTGGGCAAGATCGCATCGCCCGGCAGGCGCACGTCGTCCAGGACGAGTTCGGACGTGACCGACGCCCGCAGCGACAGCTTCTTCTTGATCTCCGGAGCGGTGAAGCCGGGGGTGCCGGCCGGAACCACGAAACCGCGGATGCCCTCCTCGGTCTGTGCCCACACGACCGCGACGTCGGCGACGGTGCCGTTGGTGATCCACATCTTGGTGCCGTTGAGGATCCAATCCTCGCCGTCCTTGCGCGCATTGGTGAGCATGCCGGCGGGGTTGGACCCGAAGTCCGGCTCGGTCAGGCCGAAGCAGCCGATCGCCTCGCCCGCGGCCATCCGCGGCAGCCACTCCTGCTTCTGTTCCTCAGAGCCGTGCTTGTAGATCGCGAACATCGCGAGCGATCCCTGCACCGAGACCAGCGAGCGGATGCCCGAGTCGCCTGCCTCCAGTTCGAGGCACGCCAGCCCGTATGCCGTCGCGCTCGTCCCTGCGCACCCGTAGCCCTCCAGGTGCATGCCGAGGACGCCAAGCTGGCCGAGGTCCTTGGCGAGTTCGCGGACCGGCAGGTTGCCGGCCTCGTACCAATCGGCGATCTGCGGCTTGATGTTGCGCTCGACGAACAGACGCACTGTGTCGCGGATGGTGCGGTCCTCGGTATTGATGAGCGACTCGGTGTTGAATAGGCCGAGCGGCGTCGTGGTTGCGGCCATCATCTGCTTCCTTTGCGTGGCAGGGGTGGTGGGAGGGGCGTGGCTTAGAGAAAGGCGCTGACGCCGGTCTCGGCGCGGCCGATCAGCAGCTTCTGGATCTGGCTGGTGCCTTCGTAGAGGGTCATGACGCGGGCATCGCGCATGTATTTCTGCACCGGGTATTCGTCGACGTAGCCGTAGCCACCGAAGAGCTGAATGGCCCGGTTGGCGGCGCGAACCGCGGCCTCGGACGCGTAGTACTTGGCCTTGGACGCCTCGACGGTGAACGGTTGGTCACGCTCGACGAGATCGGCGGCCCGCCAGGTCAGCAGTCGGGCGGCATCGCACTCGACCGAGGTCTCGCTGATCATCTCCTGGATGAGTTGGAAGGATGCCAACGGCCGGCCGAACTGGTGACGCTCCTTGGCGTAGTCGACCATCGCGTCCAGGCAGCCGGCGATGATGCCGGTGCAGCCGGCGCCGACCGATACTCGACCCTTGTCGAGGGAGTGCATCGCGATCGAGAACCCCTGGCCCTCCTGGCCAAGCAGGGCGCCCGCCGGGACGCGGACGTCATCGAAGGCCAGCTCCGAGGTGACCTGCCCGCGCAGCCCGAGCTTGCCGTGGATCTCGGTGCGCTGGAATCCCTTGGCCTCGGTGGGCACGAGGAAGGCGGAAATGCCCTTTGGGCCCGGGCCGCCGGTGCGGGCAAAGACCACGCAGACGTCGGCCCAGGAGCCGTTGGTGATAAACATCTTGGAGCCGGTGATCACCCAGTCGGTGCCGTCCTTGACGGCGCGGGTGGCCAGGCTGCCCGGGTCGGAGCCGCTGTCGGCCTCGGTGAGCCCGAAACAGCCGATCGTGGTGCCCGCGGCGATACCGGGCAGCCACTGCTGCTTCTGCTCCTCGGTGCCGTGGCTGAGCACGATCTTGCCGAAGAGCCCCATCGACACCGAGACGATCCCGCGGACCGAGGAGTCGGCCCGGCCCAGTTCCTCCATCCCGATGCAATAGGTGATGTAGTCGCCGCCAAGGCCGCCATACTCCTCCGGGATCGTCAGGCCAAAGAAGCCCATCTCGCCGAGCCTGGGGATGATCGCGGTGTCGACCGATTCGCGACGGTCCCATTCCGCCCGGAACGGCACGACTTCCTTGTCGAGGAACTCGCGGGCCGTGCTGCGCCACATCCGCTGTTCGTCGGTGAGGCTGAGGTCCATGATCGGGTTCTCCTAAAAGCACGTGAGCAAACCGCGGGTGACCGCGGCGCGCTGGGTGAGGTAAGGGTGGGGTGAAATCAGGCAGCTTCGAGGAGCACGGCGATGCCTTGCCCGACGCCGACACACATCGTGACGAGGGCCCGGCGGGCGTTGCCGTCGGCGATGTCGAGCGCGGCGTTGAGGGCAATTCGAGCGCCGCTCGCGCCGAGCGGATGGCCCAGGGCGATCGCTCCGCCGTGTGGGTTCACGTGGTCGGCATCGTCGGGAATCCCCAAGCCGCGCAGGACGGCGAGCGCCTGCGCGGCGAACGCCTCGTTTAGCTCGACCCGGTCGATGTCGCTTAGCGAAAGGCCGGTCCGCGCGAGCAACCGCTGGGTGGCGGGCACCGGGCCGATCCCCATGATCCGTGGGGGGACGCCGGCGCTGACGCCGCAGGTCACGCGTGCCATGGGGGTCAGCCCGTATGCCGACACGGCCTTCTCCGAGGCCAGCAGCAGCGCCCCGGCACCGTCGTTGACTCCGGAGGAGTTGCCGGCGGTCACGCTGCCGTCGCGGAAGATCGGTCGCAGCCGGCCGAGCGCCTCCAGGGTCGTCTCGCGTGGGTGCTCGTCCCGGTCGACGACAACCGGCTCGCCGCGCTGCTGCGGGATCGTGACCGGGGCGATCTCGCGGGCCAGCCGTCCCGACGCGACCGCGGCGGCGGTGCGCTGCTGGGAACGCAGCGCGAAGGCATCCTGATCCGCTCGGGCGATGTCCTGCTCCACCGCGAGGTTTTCGGCCGTTTGGGGCATCGCGTCGGAGCCGTAGCGCTCCTCCATCACCGGGTTGACGAAGCGCCACCCGATCGTCGTGTCCGAGACCTCGACGGCTCGCGACCACGCTGTGCCCGACTTGAGCATGACGAACGGCGCCCTGGTCATGCTCTCAACACCCCCGGCCACGACCAGGTCGGCGTCGCCGGCGCGGATCGCCCGAGCCGCGTTCACCACGGCTTCGAGTCCCGAGCCGCACAGCCGGTTGGTGGTCGCGCCGGGGACGTCGACCGGGAGGCCGGCGAGCAGGCTCGCCATCCGAGCGACGTTGCGGTTGTCCTCCCCGGCCTGATTGACGCAGCCGAGCAGGACGTCATCGACCGCGCCCCAATCAACCCCCGGGTTGCGCGCGACCAACGCGGCGAGGGCTCCCGCCGCGAGGTCGTCGGTGCGCACGGGCGCCAGGGCGCCACCGTGTCGGCCGAACGGGGTGCGGATCCCGTCGACCAGGAAGGCCTCGCTCATGAGTCGGCCGCCTCCTTGACTGCCAGCTCCCGCAGCAGGAACTTCTGGATCTTGCCGCTGGCGGTGGCGGGGAATTCGTCGAGGGAGAGAACCTTCTCTGGCCAGTACTGCTTGGCCACGCCCTTGGCCTGGAGATACTCCTTGACCGACTCCAGCGTGGGCGCCGGTGTGCCGGGCGCGGGCACGATGCAGGCGCAGGCGCGTTCCTGCAGGCGCGGGTCCGGGATGGCGACGACGGCGACCTTGGCGTAGTCGTGGTTCTCGTAGAGGACATTTTCGATGTAGGCGACCGGGATGTTCTCGCCGCCGCGCATGATGATGTCCTTGGTGCGCCCCGAGATCGACAGATAACCGTCGGCGTCCATCGTCGCCAGGTCGCCGGTGTCGAACCAGCCGTCCGCGGTGTATTGCGCCCGGGTCATTTCCAGCCGCTTGGCGTAGCCCACGAAGAGGAAGGGGCCGCGGACCTGCACCCGTCCCTCCTCGCCGGCCGGGACCGGGTTGTCCTTGCTGTCGACGGTGCGCACCTCCATCCCTGGCCACGCGCGTCCGTCGGTGACGATCTTCTCCTCCGGGTCGCCGGGGACGCCGATGGTGACGAGCGCGTTTTCGGTCTGGCCCCACCCGCCGAGCACCGCCATCGTCGGCAGCACCTCGTGTGCCCGGTGCACCATCACCCGGGGGATCGGGGCGCCCATGCAGCAGAAGCGGGTCAGGCTCGCCAGGCCGCTGCGGTCCTCGGGCAGGTGGCCGAGCAGGTCGACGAGGAAGGGCGTGGCTCCGGAGGTGTAGTTGATGCCGTATTCCTGGACCAGGTCGACGAACTCCTGGGCGTTCCAGATGTCTTGGAGGATGCAGCTCGCGCCATAGCGGATCGGCAGGCTGACCCCATAGAGGAAGCCGGTGAGGTGGGCGAACGTCGAGGCCATGTGGATGACCGTGTCGGAGCCGATGCCCATCCGCTCGGGGATGGGTTGCAGCGCCGCGAGCACCGTGTTGTGGCTGTGCATGACGCCCTTGGGCTCGCCCGTGGTCCCCGAGGTGAAGATGAGCACGGCGACCGCGTTGGGATCGGGCCGCAGCGCCGCGAGCGAGGCCGGGTCGCGCTTGTCCTCCCACGCTGTCGCCATGAACTCCTCCCACGAGGAGTGGCCCTCGGTGAGGTCGCCCTCGGCGTCGACGACGAGCACGTGCTCGATCGACGGGAGTTGGTCAGCGAGCTTGACATACATCCCGGGGTAGTCGAAGTCGCGGAAGCGGCGAGGGACGACAACAACCTTGGATTCGGCGAGGCCGACCATGAAGCCAACTTCGCGCTCTCGGTAGATCGGGATGAGCGGGTTGCCGACGGCGCCGATCCGCGCGACCGCGAGGTCCAAGACGAGGAACTCGATCCAGTTGGGCAACTGGAAGGAGACGACGTCTCCGGGTTGCACGCCCAGCTCGAGCAGACCGAGTGCGCACCGGTCGGCTTCCTTCTTCAGCTCGCCATAGGTGATGCTGCGCCGGGGGTCCTTGAACGCGAGCTTGTCCGGAGTGCTCGCAGCGAACTCGTCGAGGAAGTCGGTGATGATTTTGTTGGGCCAGTATCCGTCTTCGGTGTACTGGTCGATCAGCTCGGGAGTGAGGATGGTTTCGAGCGCCATTGCTTGGGTTCCTTCCGCTCAACTCATCGTCAGGCCGCCGCTGACGCTGACGGTCTGACCGGTGACAAAGGACGCCTCGTCGGAGGCGAGGAAGGCGACGACATTGCCGAGGTCGCTTGGCTGAGCCAGGCGGCGCAACGGGATCGCCTTGATGAGCGCCTCGCGCAACTTGGGGTTGTCCCCGCCGATCGAGGCGAACAATGGGGTGTCGGCCGGCCCGGGGCAGACGCAGTTTGCGGTCACCTGGGAGCGGGCCATTTCCCGGGCGATGGTCTTGGTGAACGCGATGACGCCGCCCTTGGCGGCGGCATAGACCGCCTCGCCGGACGAGCCGACCCGGCCGGCGTCGGAGGCGATGTTGACGACGGTGCCGCTTCCTTGATTGGCGAGCACCGGGAGGACGGCCTTGCAGGTGTTGAGGACGCCATACAGGTTGATCGCGATGATGCGGTCCCAGTCTGCGGGTTCGCTGTTGACGAACGGCCCAACCTTGTCCCACCCGGCGTTGTTCACCAGGATGTCGATGCGGCCGAGTTTGTCCGTCACCTCAGTGACCATAGCGTCCACGGAGGCGCGATCGGTCACATCTGTCCGTATGCCGATCGCTCCGCCCCCCAGCGCCGCGGCGGTCTCGGCGGCGGTGTCGCCGTTGATGTCGGAGACCACGACCGTGGCCCCCTCCGCGGCGAGCTTCTCGGCGATCCCTCGCCCGATGCCTTGGCCGGCGCCGGTGACGATCGCGATCTTGTTGTCCAGCTTCCCCATGGGTGGTCCTTCGTGGTGGTGGTGACGGTGGTCGGTGTGGTCGTGGGTGACGGAATCAGGGTGCGTAGGCCCGGCCGAGCAGGCCGCGCGCGATGACCAGCTTGGAGACCTGCTCGGTGCCGTCGCCGATCTCGAGGCCGATGACGTCGCGCAGGCGTTGGCCGAGCGGGTTGTCGTTGGCGTAGGCGAGGTGGCCGAAGGTGAGCAGGCAGCGGTGGATGACCTCGGTGGCGAGCTTGGGTGCCCAGAACTTCGCCATACCTGCCTCGACGCTGTGCTCGAGGTCGTGGTCCTTGCGCCACAGCGCCTCGTAGCAGACGTGCCGCGCGCCTTGGACGTAGGTCGCGCTCTCGGCGAGCGGGAAGGAGACACCCTGGAAGGTGCCCAGCGGTTTGCCGAACGCGACCCGGTCACGCACCCACTGGTAGGTCTCCTCCAGGGAGATTTGCGCGGCGCCGAGGCAGGCGAGCCCGATGATCGCTCGGGAGTAGTCGAAACCCTGCATCGTCGAGACGAAGCCGTCACCCTCCTTGCCGATCAGCGCCCCCCGGGAGACCGGCGTGCCGTCGAAGTAGAGCGAGGCCCGGCCGATCGCGCGGCTGCCGAGGTCGTCGAACCCGGCCCGGCTGACTGTGGGGTGGTGGAGGTCGACCCAAAACGCGCTGACCCCGCGCGCTCCGGGTCCGCCGGTACGGGCCAGGACCACGGCGACATCGGCCTCGGTCCCGAGCGTGATCGACGTCTTCTCACCGTGCAGCGTCCAGCCGTCCTCGCCGTCCGGCACGGCCTTGAGTTCCAGGCTCGCCGCGTCGGTGCCGTGGCCCGGCTCGGTGATGCAGATGCACGGGATGCTGGTTCCCTCGGCAATGGCGGGCAGCCAGGCGAGCTGCTGCTCGTGGGTGGCGTTGCGGACGATGATGTCGCTGACCAGGCCGATGACGACGATGATGTATGCCGCGTTGAAGTCGGCCCGGGCCACCTCCTCGGCGGCCAGTCCCGCGACCACGGCACTGGCGTGCTGGCCCCCGTATTCCTCGGGGATGCGCAGCCCGGTCAGTCCCATGGCGGCCATGTCGAGCGCGAGTTGACGCCGGAAGACCCCGGCCTTGTCGTCGCTCTGGTAATGGGGAGCCAAGACCTTGGTCGCCCAGCGCCGGATCTCGTGGCGGTAGGTCTCCTGGTCCTCGTCAAAGGCGTAGTGCATTGCCGGCCTCGTCAGTGAGACTGGACGTATTTGTTGAACTCGGGCACGCGCTTCTCGGCGAACGCCTTGGCGCCCTCGGTGCCCTCGGGCGAGACGACGAACAGGTCGAGCGCGGACATCGCGAGGTTGGACAGGCCGGCCTGGTGGTCGGTGTCGGCGTTGAAGGACTGCTTGAGGAAGCGGATGGCCGTCGGGCTCTTCTCGGCGACCTCGGCGGCCCAGGCCTTGGCCTCGGTCATCAGCTCGGCGGCCGGGACGACCTTGTTGACCAGGCCCATCTCGAGGGCCTCCTGCGCTGAGTACTGACGACACCAGTACCAGATCTCGCGGGCCTTCTTCTCGCCGACGACGCGGGCCAGGTAGGCCGAGCCGAAGCCGGCGTCGAAGGAGCCGACGCGCGGTCCGGCCTGGCCGAAGCGGGCGGTCTCGCTGGCGATGCTGACATCGCACAGGACGTGCAGCACGTGGCCGCCGCCGACGGCGACGCCGTTGACCGCGGCGATGACCGGCTTGGGGATGTCGCGGATGAGCTTGTGCAGGTAGCCGATCTCGAACATCCCGGACTCGCTCGGACCGTAGTCGCCGGTCTCTGCCCGCTGCTTAACGTCGCCGCCGGTGCAGAACGCTTTGTCACCGGCGCCGGTGAGGATCACCGACTGGACCTGCCGGTCGGCCCACGCCGAGCGGAGGGCCTTGATCATCTCTTCGACGGTCTTGGAGCGGAAGGCGTTGTAGCGCTCGGGCCGGTTGATCGTGATGATCCCCGCGGAGTCCTCGACGGTGTAGGTGATGTCCTCGAAACTCGTCATGTCATTCCTCGTCCATGTCGGTTGGACCCTTGACAGGGCCGTGTGAACAGAGATTCACTGGGAATGAATCTAGATTCATTCGTCCGATCCGTCAAGAGGGGATCGATAGAGTGGCTGCTCACCCAGTCCCGCCAGGACCGCACCACGGAGGCCGTATGCCGCAGGAGAGGCACGCGCAATGACGGCGCAGCACGCTGGCGTCGACCCCGGCGACCGCGACGTCGAGCCGGGATTCGTCGTCGAGGCCGACCTCGGCGCGGATCCTGACTTGGATGCCGCCCGTGCCGCGAGCGAGACGCGTGCGCAAATGCGGCGTCGGCAATTGCTCAGCGCCGCAGCCCGGTTGATGGAGCGGGACGGCTCCCAAGCGGTGTCGATGCAGTCGGTGGCCGACGAGGCCGGAGTCAGCGTGGGGCTCATCTATCGCTATTTCGGGGGCAAGGACGACCTGCTCCTTGCCGTGATCGTCGATGTGTTGGAAACCTTCGCGCACCGCGTGCACGAGGCGATCTCGGCGGCCGGCGCCGATCCCGTGGACCGACTCGTCGCCGCCTTCCGGGCCTATTGCGAAGTCATCGACGTTCACCGCCACGCCGCGGTCCTCACCTACCGGGAGAGCAAGAGCCTGACCGCCGACGGGCGCCGGGTGATCAAGCGCCTGGAACTGGAGACGAGCGCCCCGCTGCGTGAGCTGATTCGCGAGGGCGTTGACGCCGAGTTGTTTCGCTGCGACAACCCCGACCTGGTGGCCTACGACTTGTTGCTGTTCGCGCACGCCTGGGCGCTCAAGCACTGGGCCTTCCAGCACTCGCTGACCTTGGCGGCCTATGTCGATCACCAAGCGGCCCTGGTGCTCAACGCGTTGCTGGAGCCGCGCAAGCGTCGCTCCTACACCCGATATCTGACGCCCGGCCGTTAGGATCGGCGCTGCAGGCGGGAGGTTCGCCTGCGCTCGGCCGCGGCCGGGCGGCATACGGTGAAGGAGTCCTCATGGGAACCGCCCTGGTCATCCTGCTCGTCCTGGTCGGGATCGTCGTTCTCCTCGGCCTGTGGGCCGTGGGGGTCTACAACGGCCTGATCAAGCTGCGCAACCTGGTGCAGGAGGCCTGGCGGCAGATCGACGTCGAGCTCAAGCGCCGCCACGACCTGATCGGCAACCTGGTCGAGACCGTCAAGGGGTATGCCGCTCACGAGCGGGGCACGCTCGAAGACGTCATGAAGGCCCGCAGCGCCGCGATGGCCGGCGGGCAGAGCCCGGGCCAGCAGGCCCAAACCGAAGGCATGCTGAGCGCCGCGCTCGGCCGGCTGATCGCGGTCGCCGAGGCCTATCCCGACCTGAAAGCCAACCAGAACTTCCTGGCCCTGCAGAACGAGCTGACCTCCACCGAGGACCGGATCGCCTCGGCGCGCCGCTACTACAACGCCAACGTCCGCGAGCTGAACACCAAGGTCGAGACGGTGCCCAGCAACTTCGTCGCCGGGATGTTCAACGTCCAGCGCGCCGAGTACTTCGAAGTCGAGGGCGCCGAGCGCGACCCCGTGAAGGTCGACTTCGGACAGTCCAACCAGACCATCCCGCCGCCGTCCGGCTACAACGCCCCGCAGGACTCCCGCTCCCAGCAGATCCCGACCACCCCGCCGCCCGGCCAGATTCCCCCCGCCCCGCCCTCGCAGTAGTAGGCGAGTGCCCGGGCGAGGAACTTCTGCTAGCAGAGGTTGCTCGATGGGGAGCAACGTGCTTCTTGGTGGGAGGTTCACTAACGTGCGCTGAGTTCTCGGGGCGGGTCAGGCGATCAGCCTCCCGGTGGACGACGGTGGACCCGGTGTCAGTTGAGCGGCAGCGACCCCATGGCGTCGCTGCCGCTCAACTGACGTGAGTGGACTCATCGTTTTGCCGATCCGCACGGCCATCGTCATCCCGCGCGATCGCGGGCCGGGTATCGCCTGGCTAGCCGGCGATGCAGGCCGTGCCCACTCGGCGGAACCCGACTCGCTCGTAGACCCGGGCGACGGCCTCGTCCTGGGCGGACAGGAATACCGTGTCGATGCCGAGGCGCTCGGCGTCGGCGACCAGGGCGCTGGCGATGGCCGCGCCGAGGCCGATCCGGCGTGCGCGGGGGATAACGGCGATGCCGACGAGTTCGGTGGTCGTTCCGCGCGGGTTATGGCTGCCGCCACCGGCCGCTGCGCCGAGGCCGTGGTCCTTGATCTCGATCGCGCCCCCCAACGTCGTCAGCCCGGCTTCGATCCGGCCGGCCACGCCGCTCCCATCTCGTGCCTCCCCGACCTCGTCGGTCCCTGCGAAACCCGCGTGCACGGCGGCCCCGACCTCGCCGAGGTGATGCGAGTCACGGGGCAGGATCTCGATGGCATAGCCCGCGGGCGGCTCCAGCAACGCCGGCTCCTCGAGCACCAACAACGGGCACTCCGCAACATCGAGCCCCGCGGACCGCGCGGCCGCGAGGAGCGATGGCGTCACCTCGTGCACCCACTCGATCTTTTCGGGGATGCCAAGCTGCTGCTGCCATCCGACCAGCGCCCGGACGTCCTCGGCGGTGACCTGTTCGGTCAGCCCGAGCCGTGGACGTCCCTAATAGTGGAAACCCTTCTCGCTCGTCCGGATGAACAGCGTGAACGGGCCGACCTCTTCGACGGTCGTGCAGGTGCGTGAAGCACGGTCGTAGTACTCCTCGAGGGTCGCCAGCAGTGTCACGCGGGCGAGCTTAGCGCCGGGCCGGACCGGCGCACCCCACGTGCGGGTAGCCGATCAGCGGAAGGCGGCCTCGCCGGTCAGGGCCTGGCCGACGACGAGGGTGTGCATCTCGACAGTGCCCTCATAGGTGAGCACCGACTCGAGGTTGTTCATGTGCCGGATGACGGGGAACTCCAGCGAGATTCCGTTGGCGCCCAATATGGTTCGGGTGGTCCGGCAGATATCGAGGGCCGCCCGGACATTGTTGAGTTTGCCGAGGCTGACCTGCTGCGGCGTCAGGGTGTGGGCGTCCTTGCGGCGGCCGAGGTGGTGGGCGAGCAGCAGCCCCTTCGAATACTCCAGGTACATCTCGGCGAGCTTTTGCTGGGTCAGCTGGAAGCCGCCGAGGGGGCGGCCGAACTGGGTGCGCTCCTCGGCATACGCCAACGCGGTCTCCAGCGCTGAGCGGGCGGCACCCATGGCGCCCCAGGTTATGCCATAGCGCGCCTCGTTCAGGCACGAGAGCGGGCCCTTCAGGCCGCGCACCTCGGGGAAGAGCGCGTCCGCGGGCAGGCGGACGTTGTCGAGGACCAGCTCGCTGGTGACCGACGCGCGCAGCGACAGCTTGTGCTTGATCAGCGGCGCCGAAAAGCCGGGGGTGTCGGTCGGGACGGCGAAGCCTCGGATCCCGTCGTCGGTCTGTGCCCAGACGACCGCGACGTCGGCGACCGAGCCGTTGGTAATCCACATCTTGGCGCCGTTGAGGACCCAGTCCTCGCCGTCGCGGCGCGCGGTGGTGCGCATGCTGCCGGGGTCGGAGCCGTGGTCGGGCTCGGTGAGCCCGAAGCAGCCGATCGCCTCGCCGGCGGCCATGTCGGGCAGCCAGCGCTGCTTGTGCTCCTCGCTGCCCCAGCGCCAGATCGCAAACATCGCCAGCGACCCCTGCACCGACATCAGCGACCGGATGCCGGAGTCGCACGCCTCCAACTCCAAACAGGCCAGGCCGTATTCGACGCCCGACATGCCGGCGCAGCCGTAGCCGGTTAGGTGCATGCCGAGGACGCCGAGCTGACCGAGTTCCTTGGTCAGGCCGCGGATGTCGTCGATCTCGCCGCGCTCGAACCAGTCGGCGACATAGGGGGTGATCCGGCGCTCGCACATCGCCCGGACGCTCTGCTGGATCGCCCGCTCGTCCTCGCTGAAGAGATCCTCCAGGCCGGCGAGGTCAAGTCGGTCACTGATGCTGCGGGTGCTCACTGGTCTACCTTCCTTGTGTCAGTGATCGCCTGATCGCTGATGCACCCGTGGTGCCACCAGGCCATCGCCCTGCTCGCTCGACGCGTTGGATGTCCAGCATGAGATCTGCGGGGTCTGGTGGTTACCCGGGACGTACGGACCGTCGACAGGGCTGAGCGCCTCCGAGCGCCGATCAGTGAGCGAACCGGCAGCTGCGTCCCGGAACCATCGGCACATGCGGGTGCCTCCCCACTGGGATTAGCAGCGAGGAGGCTGACGTGAAGTCTGCCAGTAACACCCTGCCCGATACACCCCCGAACGCGGTGACCGCGGGCATTGATTGGGCCCGCGATGACCATGCCGTGTGCATCGTCGATGACCGCGGCCGTCAACGGGCCCGCACCATGGTCGACCACACCGCCTCCGGCCTGAGTGCGTTGGTGCGGTTCCTGGGCCGCCACGGCGTCGGTGAGGTCGCCATCGAACGCCCGGACGGGCCGGTCATCGACGCCCTGCTGGCGGCCAAGCTGACCGTTGTGGTGATCAGCCCGAACCAGGTCAAGAACCTGCGCGGTCGTTACGGCTCGGCTGGAAACAAGGACGACCGGTTCGACGCCTTCGTGCTCGCCGACACTCTGCGCACCGACCGGCCCCGGCTGCGGGCTTTGGTCCCCGACACCGAGGAGACGGTCGCGTTGCGGCACGCGTGCCGCGCCCGCAAGGACCTGGTCAATCACCGGGTTGCGGTCACCAACCAGCTGCGCGCCCACTTGCGCAACGTCTTTCCTGGCGCGGTTGGCCTCTTCGCGGCCTTGGACTCGGCCATCAGCCTCGCGTTCATCTCCCGGTTCACCAGCCAAGCCCAGGCCGACTGGCTGACCCCCACCCGGCTGGCCGCCTGGCTGGCCAAACACGGCTACTCCGGCAAGAAGGACCCCGCCGTCCTGCACGCCCACCTGACCGGCGCGCCCCGCGGCCTGACCGGGCCGACCGCCAAGACCCAAGCCGGGATCACCCGCGCCTACCTCGCCGTCGCCGCCACCCTGGCCGAGCAGATCACCACCCTCACCACCCAAATCGAGGCACAACTGGCGGCGCACACCGATGCCCACATCTTCACCAGCCTGCCGCGCTCCGGAACCGTCCGCGCCGCCCGGCTGCTCGCCGAGATCGGCGACTGCCGCGGCAAATTCCCCACCCCCGAATCCCTGGCCTGCCTCGCCGGCGTCGCCCCCTCCACCCGCCAATCCGGCAAGGCCCGCGCGGTCACCTTCCGCTGGGCCTGCGACAAACAACTGCGCGACGCCGTCACCGACTTCGCCGGCGACTCCCGACACGACAACCCCTGGGCCGCACAGCTCTACAAACGCGCTATCGACCGCGGACACGACCACCCCCACGCCGTCCGCATCCTGGCCCGAGCCTGGCTCTTCGTCATCTGGCACTGCTGGCAAAACAACACCGCCTACGACCCCGACCGACACCAAGCGCTCCAACGACTCCTCACCCAACAAAACAGGGCGGCTTGACACAGGGCTTCTCATGCGGAACTCCTCGTTGGGTGGGCAATGCTGGGCAGCGGCTCGTCCGAACTCAGCCACCGCTCGATTTCGGTGGTGTGCTCGCCCAGGTCGGGCGGTGCACTCGTGCGGTCAAAATTGTTGCCGGACATGGTGATCGGGTTGCGGACCTGCTGCGGATGGTCGTCGCCGACGCTGAACAGTGGGGCCAGCCCGAGTTCCTCGGCTTCGGCGAACGCGGCCGGGATGTCGTTGACCGGGCCGCACGCAACGCCGGCCGCGCGCACCGTGTGCTCCCAGTGCGCGGCGGTGTCGGTCGCCAACCGAGCCTCCAACAGCGCGACCAGCGCGGTGCGATGGGCCACCCGGTCGGCGTTGGTGGCAAAGCGGGGATCACCCGCCAGCTCCGGTATGCCGAGTGCGGCCGTCAGCCGCGCGAACTGTCCGTCGTTTCCGCAGGCCACGGCGAGTTGAGTATCGCTGCAGCGCAACGGTTCATACGGCGCGATCGAGGGGTGGGCGTTGCCCATCGCCCGCGGAGCCACGCCGGTGGCAAGGAAGGCGCTGGCCTGATTGACCAGTGCACCGAGCACGCTGGAGAAGAGGTTGACCTCCACGTGGGCGCCGATGCCGGTCGTTGCCCGCGCCTGCAAGGCGGCGAGGATGCCGATCGTCGCGTCCTTGCCGGTGAGCACGTCGACGAGGGCGACGCCGACCTTTTGCGGTGGCCCGCCAGCCTCGCCGGTGATGCTCATCAATCCGCCGACCGCCTGGGCGACGAAGTCGTATCCGGGCAACGTCGCTCCCGCGCCCGACCCGAAGCCGGACACCGAGGCATAGACGATGCCCGGGTTGACCCGCGAGAGGCTCGGGTAGTCGAGGCCGAACTTGGCCAGCGTGCCGGTCATGAAGTTCTCGACGAACACATCGGCCCGGCTGGCCAGGTCGCGCGCCTTGGCCAGGTCGTCCGGGTCACCGAGATCCCAGGCGACCGAGAGCTTGCCCCGGTTGAGCGCCTCGAAATAGGAACTGGCCCGGGGGGTCCACGGCGGTCCCCAGGCCCGGGTGTCGTCACCGGACCCGGGGCGCTCGACCTTGACGACAGTCGCGCCCAGATCGGCGAGATACATCGTCGCCAGCGGGCCGGCGAGGACCCGGCTGAAGTCGGCGACGAGCAGGCCGGTCAGGGGAGACTCGCGCTCGCGAACGGGAGGTGGATCTGAGCTTGCGGGATGTGGATCTGCGCTCACGGGACTTGGACCCGGGCCTCGTGGTGCTCCCGCGGCACCCGCACGCGGCCGTCGACGCGGCGCACGATCCGCCACGGGTTGCCCTTGCGCAGCGCGGGCGGCAGGGCTGCCTTGGGCGCGTCCTGATAGGCGACCGGGCGAGTGAACCGGTCCAGGGCGCCCGCCCCGACGGAGGTCGCCCGCGGGTCGGTCGTTGCCGGCCAGGGGCCGCCGTGTTGCTGGGCCCAGGTGGTCGCGACACCCGTCGGCCAGGCGTCGACGGCGACTCGGCCGACCTTGGGGGTCAGGGCGGCCACTAAACCGGGCGTCTCGGGGTCGTCGCTGCCACCCGTCATGACGCTGGCGACGAGCGCGCCGGGCAAGGCGGCGATCAGCGAATCCCGCTGGGCGGCATCGGCATACTCGACAACCAGGACGACCGGACCGAAGCACTCCCGCAGCAGGGTGGAGCCCGGTTGCAGCAGCTTGGGGTCGGCGGTCAACACCCAGACGACCGGGCCGAGCGGCGCGGCCGCGTCGGAGCTGGCCACCGGTGTGGCGCCGGCGGCCAGGAGTCCCTGAATGCCGGTCCCGAAGGCCTCGTGGATGCCGGTGGTGAGCATGACGCCGGCTGGGGGATTCGCGCGCAGGGCGTCCGCGAGCGCGGTGCCCAACCCGCTCCCCGACGGCGCCAGGATCAGGCCCGGCTTGGTGCAGAACTGCCCGAGTCCGAGGGTGAACGACCCGAGCGCCCCGGCCGCGATCTCGCGCACCGCCGCCGCCTCGGCCGCCGCGGCCTGGGTGAGGACGACGGCGTTGACCGTCCCCATCTCGGCATACACCGGGATGGGGACCGGGCGGGTGGTGGCCAGGCGATGCAGCGCCATGCCGCCGGCCTCAGATCCGGTGAACGCGACCGCGCCGAGGGCCTCGGCGAGGACGAGTTGTTGCCCGGCGGCCATGCCGGTGACCGCGCCGAAGCTGCCCGCCGGCGCGCCGGCGTCCCCGAGCGCCTCACCGGCCAGCTCCGCCAACCGCGCGTGCGTCCGGGGATGCGCCGGGTGGCCCTTGACGACGACCGGACACCCGGCCGCCAGCGCCGAGCCGGTGTCATTGCCGAGCGTGCCGAAACCGAACGGGAAGTTGCTCGCCCCAAAGACGGCGACCGGCCCGAGCGGGATATTCATCCGGCGAAGGTCGGGCGCAGCGCCGGCGGCGTGGTCGATCGTCGCCCCGAGCCAGGCGCCATCCGCGCAGACCCGGGCATAGAAGCGCAGCTGGGTCGCGCAGCGCGCCACCTCGCCGTCGAGGCGGGCCCGGCCGAGACCGGTCTCCAGGTCCGCGGTGGCGGCCAATTCGTCGGTATGCCGCTCCACGGTGTGCGCGAGCGCCTCCAGCCAGCCCGCCCGGTCGGCGGGGGGCGTGGCCGCCAACACCGGGGCCGCTGCGGCGGCCGCGGCGACGGCAGCCTGCACCTCGGCATACGAGGACTCGGTGGCGCCGGTCGGTGGCTCGCTGTTGGCGTAGGTGGTCATCTCGCGGTCCCTTCCATCGGTCACAAGCCCTTGCACGCGTCCGTGAGGACGGCCAGCCCGTCGAGCAGCAACTCGTCGCTCATCACCAATGGTGGGAGCAGCCGGATGACATTGCCATAGGTGCCGCACTGCAGGGTCACCACGCCCTGGCGGTGGCAGGCGGCCATGACCGCCGCGGCGGCGTCGGGAGCCGGGTCCTTGGTCCCCGGGACGACGAATTCGACGGCGAGCATGGCGCCGCGGCCGCGAACCTCACCGATCCAGCCGTTGCCGTCGGCGGCGGCCTCGAGCACCGGCCGGGCGAGCGCCTCGATCTGCCGGGCCCGGGCGAGCAGGTCGAGTTCCTCGATGGTCTCGAAGACGCCGAGGGCGGCGGCGCAGGCGACCGGGTTGCCGGCGAAGGTCCCACCGAGACCACCCGCGGGAACGGCGTCCATCAAGTCCGCGCGGCCGGTGACGGCGGACAGCGGCAACCCGCCGGCCAGGCCCTTGGCGGTGACGATGATGTCCGGGACGACCCCGTCGTGTTCGCAGGCGAACATCTCGCCGGTGCGGGCGATCCCGGTCTGGACCTCGTCGGCGATGAGCACGATGCCGTGGGCGCGGGCGAGGTCGGCGACCCCCGTGAGGTAGGCCGCGGGCGGCACGATGAAGCCGCCCTCGCCCTGGATCGGCTCGATGACGATCGCCGCGGTGTTGTTGGCGCCGATCTGCTTGACGACCAGATCCTCCAGGGCCGCGAGCGCCTCGGTCGCGCACCGCTCCGCCGTGGTCGGCCAGCGATAGGGGTAGGCGAGCGGAGCCCGGTAGATCTCCGGGGCGAACGGGCCGAAGCCGTCCTTGTAGGGGATGTTCTTGGCGGTCATCGTCATCGTCAACAGGGTCCGGCCGTGGTAGGCGTGGCCGAACGTGACGATCGCCTGCCGGTGGGTGGCCACCCGGGCGATCTTGACGGCGTTCTCGACGGCTTCGGCGCCGGTGGAGAAGAGCGCGGTCTTCTTGGCGTGCGTGCCCGGGGTGAGCCGGTTGAGGATCTCGCCGACCTGGACATAGCCGTCGTATTCGGTGACCAGGAAGCAGGTGTGGGTGACCTTGGCGACCTGCTCCCGGACCCGGCGCACCACGGCGGGAGCGCTGGAGCCGACGGTCGTGACGGCGATGCCCGAGGCGAAGTCGATCAGGTGGTTGTCGTCGGCGTCGAGCAGGATGCCGCCGCCGGCACGTTCGACGAAGACGGGCAAGACCGTGCCCAGCCCGTCGGAGAGCACCTGCTTGCGATGGGCATGGCGCGCAAGGGACTTCGGTCCGGGGATCGGCGTGCGGACGATCCGGGTCTGCTCGGGCCAGCCGTCCTCGGCGGGCGCCGGGCCCGCGGCGGGTGCAGGGTCGCCCGGGGTCGGTGTCATCGTTGCCAGGTCTGCGGCCATCACGGTCCTCCGCCTCATCTGCGCCGGGGCACGCCCCCGGCGGGTCCCTCAACGCTAGGGAGGAAGGCGGTGGACGTCTGTGGACATAACGTCCATTCAGGGCTGATACTCGGGACGATCCGTCCAACG
Source organism: Nostocoides sp. (assembly GCF_037045025.1). Lineage (GTDB taxonomy): Bacteria > Actinomycetota > Actinomycetes > Actinomycetales > Dermatophilaceae > Nostocoides_A. The sequence continues at coordinate 221,741 of NZ_JBAOHM010000009.1, forward strand.
AGGAACGGGCCGATCGAGAGGAACACGATGCCGCTCACCGTCGAGGAGCTGTGCGCCGACGAGAGCCTCGGCCTGCGTCTGGTCGGCGGACGCTCCGGCCGGCGCAATGTTATCGGGTGGGCGCACACCAGCGAACTCGTCGATCCGACCGACTGGCTCGAGGGCGGGGAGTTGCTGATGACCCTCGGGCTGCAGCTATCCGAGGACCCGGTCGAGCAGCGGGCGTATGTCGAGCGGCTGGCCGGGACGGGCCTTGCCGGGCTCGCCTTCGACGCCGGGATGATCCATCCGCAAATCCCCGCGGCCATAACGGCGGCCGGCGACGAGTTCGGGCTCCCGGTCATCGCGATCCCGGCACCGACCCCCTTCCTGGCGATCTCGCGTGCGGTCATCTCCGCGGTGACCGCCGATCAGGTCGCCCTCGTTGCCCAGATCTCCCGCGACCAGGAGCGGTTGGCCAGCGCTGCTCTCCTGCACGGCTCGGGGGGAGTTCTGGCCACCTTGCAGCGCGCGCTGACCGCGACCGCGGTGACCATCGATTCGGGTGGCGAACTCGTCGAGTCGGCCGGGCCGGGTGCGGCCGCGCTGGCACGCCGGGTCGGCGACCAGCTCGCCCAGCGCGCCAAACGCCGCCAACGCAGCTTCAGCCATGGCGACGACGACGGCTATTTCATCGTGCAGGCGCTGTCGAAGTCGACCGGGGCAGGGTATCTCGCGGTCGGCGGAAGGGACCGGCTCAGCTCCAACCAGCGGTTGCTGGTCAGCCACGCGGTCACCTTGCTGTCCATCCTGCTCGACCGGCCGGCTCATCTGCACGAAGCGGAAATGCGCTTGCGGCGCTTGCTTTTCCGCTCGCTGCTGCGGCCAGGAGCCGATGTCGATCAGGGGTTGCTCCGCTATGTCGGCTTCGCCGAGGGACAACCCGTCGCTGTCGTGGCCTTCGTCGACGCGGGGCCGCCGCGTGGCGCCGAGGCGGCGGTCGACGAGGCGGTCAACGCTCTCGGTGTTCCGGCGCTGGTATTGGCTAACGCCAAGGGGCTGGCGATCCTCACCGCCGCGCGCGCGGCGCGGGAGGTCGCCGAGGCGGCCCAAGGAGCGCTGGCGCCGCGCCGGCGCACGCGCCCGTCGGCCGGGATCGGTTCCGCGGGGGACCTCTCGGCGGTCGTGGACGGTTATCGGCAGGCCTTCGCCGCCGCCCGGTATGCCGCCGCCGAGCCCGGCCAGATCCTCGGCTTCGAGGAGCTCGGCATCTTTGACCTGCTGCTCGGCACCCAGCCCCGCGACACCCTCGCCGCGATCGCCGGCTCGGTCCTGCGGCCGCTCGATGCTGCTGCGCACGGCCATCCGGGCGAGCTGCTGCGCACGGTGAACGAGTTCGTCGCTCAGGGTGGGCACTGGGAGGCGACATCGGCTTCGCTTGGCGTGCATCGGCATACGCTGCGCAATCGCATCGAGCGAATCTCGGGCCTGCTCGGCCGCGACCTGACCCAGGCATCCGAACGCGCCGAGGTCTGGCTCGCGCTGCGGGCACGAGAACTGCTCAGCCTGACCTCGTCGTCACCCGGCGACGAGAGCCCCGGGGTTGGGAGGGCCCGGTGAGCGGGCAGGTGGACGCCGCGCTCGGGATTCTCCGGGAGCGGCTCGGCGACAACCTGATCGGGGTCTATCCGCACGGGTCGTCGGTGGTGGGCGGGCTTCGTCCGGCGAGCGACCTGGATCTGCTTGCGGTGGTGCGTTGTTCGCTCGATCGTGCTCAGCGGGTCGACCTGGTCGAGCGGCTGCGCGCGATGTCCGGCCCGGGCGCCGGGGGGCGGTCGCTGGAGGTCACGGTCGTCGTGCGCGATCAGGTGGTGCCGTGGCGTTATCCGCCGGTCTGTGACTTCTTGTATGGCGAGTGGCTGGTCGAGGAGTTCGAGCGGGACGGGCCGCCAAATCCCTTCCCCGAACCCAACCTGGCGATCGAGATCACCCAGCTGCTCGCGGCCGGCCAGGTCCTCCACGGGCCTGAGCCTGCGGCGGTTCTTGCGCCGGTGCCCGCCGCGGATCTGGTCCGGGCGAGCGTCGACGGCATCGACGGCCTGCTCGCCGACCTGGGCCCGGACACCCGCAATGTGCTGCTGACCCTCGCCCGGATCTGGTTCACCGTCGAGACCGGGTCGGTGACGTCCAAGGACGCCGCGGCGACCTGGGCCGGCGAACGCCTGCCGCCGCAACTGGCACCGGCGTTGGCGCACGCGCGCTGGCTCTACCTGAACGCGACCTACGCCGAGGAGACCTGGCCGCCCGAGGTGCGCGCGGTGGCGCCGGCGTGCGCCGAGCACATCGTGGCGCGCGTGCGCGGACAGCGGTAGTTGCGCTCAGGCGCAGCGTGGCCCCAGTCAGCACCGAGTTCGGCCTCCAGGACCCGGATGGGCTGTCTGGTCGAGTTGGTGGCCACGTCCCACCCGACGGATAAGTCCCCGGCTGGCAGGTCACCCAGGCAGAGAACCGACGAGTCCCCGCCGAACTGCAGCGCACCGTCGTGTGACGTGGGTGTCGGCCCCGAGGCATGGCTGGCACACGAAGCCAGCAGCGCCACAGCCAGCAGCCCGCGTGTGACCTTGGGGTAGTTCTTGACAACAACCCTCCCTGGAGTGCAGCCGGGAGGACCGTTGCTGCCACCCACATAACGATAACTTGCCAGGAGCACCCGTCCGGATCAAAGAGCCTTGGAGCCGAGCAGGGCGGGCATCGGCATCGGCGCCTGCCCGAGGGGGGAGGAAACATACTGCGAGCGCAGACCGGCGACGATCTGCTCGCAGCGCGGGGTAAGCGTTTTGGGGTCGTCGGTCTGCATGCGGGTCTTGGCCATGACGATGCCGAGGTCGGCGCCCTTGAACAGATAGTCGCCGGGCCCGTAGACGCGCATGAAGAACAGGTCGCCGTCATCCTGCAGGCCGTGCCAGTCGCGCGACGGGCGCCGGTATTCGAGCTTGCCGCCCGGCTGGATCGCCCAGGTGCCGGTGCGTGGGGCGGCGTGGATCTGGCTCACCGCGTCCTCGGGCTGCTTGAGGATCAGCTGGCTCCACTGATCGATCGCGGCCAGCTCGCTCCAGCGCTCGTTGATCTCGTCGGTGTCGATCGTGTAGTCGACGTCCATGTGCTCGAGCAGATGGAACAGATAGAGCGGGAGGTCGGCATACGCGCCGGCGGTGACCATCGTGATCGGGGAGGCGCCGGAGATGCGCGGGTTGAGCTCGCCGAGATAGACCTCGTCGGTGTCGAGGTCGATCAGCGTGTCCACCTCGAAGAAGCCGGTATAGCCTTCCAGCGCAAGGCGATCACCGAGTTTGCGCACCAACGCCGTTGCAGCGGCCCGCTGTTTGGCGGTCATCACCTCGGGGAAGACATCGTTTCCGCACCAGCCGCCCTTGTAGGGCGTCATCGTGTCGTAGCCGGTGAGGTCGATCATGAACGGGCCGACGATCGTTCCGTGCCGGGTGATGCACCCCTCGACGGCGAGCGCGGTGTTGCGGATCCGCTTCATGATCTTGGCCTCGACGCCAGCGAGATCCATCGCGTGCTTGTCCCAATCGGCCTGGCTGGCAACGAAGAAGGTTGTCTTTCCGGAGTCGCCATAGGGCAGCTGGATGACCAGGTCGTCGCCGAGTCCAGTCTCACCGGCGATCCGCAACAGGTCGGCATACGAGTCGGCGGCGGCGAGCGTGTTGGGCACGCTGGGTGCGCCGGCCTCGTTGCCCAGGCGGGTCGTCTCTAGTTTTGAGTCCAGCCGCTTGCGCAGGGCAACCGGCGGCAGGGTGAGTCGATAGCCGAGATCAGCGCAGATCGCCTCGGTCTCCTCGTCGATAAAGACCGCCATCACCCGCGGGGTGCCGCCCCGGGCGGCGAGCTTGGTACGGGCCTCGTCACAGGTGAGCAGGTGGTTGGTGATCTCCTCGGCCGAGGTGAACGTCTTGCCCGGATCTCGCTGCGGGGTGATCATCCGGGGGTGCTCGCCGTCCCACGGGTCGTAGTAGGTCAGGTAGTTGAAGTTGCGCACCCACCGGTCGAGCCCGAGCAGGTTGAACGGGGTCGGCCCGACGAAGTAGATCGGCTCGTCATTGGTGCGATAAAAGGTGCGGATCTCGGAGATATTCCGCAGCTCGTGGGTCGGTCTCATCGGTGCCTCCGGATCGCGGGTGGGTGGCTGGCGAAGTAGGCGCGGCCGAGGTGATCGGCGATCACCTCGAAGGCCGCGAGCGCGTCATAGAAGTGTGCACCGTTCTGGGCGGTCGGCCACGTGGACAGTTTGACACCGGTCATCGCGGCGCGCTGGTTGACATAGACCATCTGGCCGTGGATGCCGAGCGCCAGGAAGGTGGTCCGGTCGGCAAACGGCACCCAGATTTGGTTGCGGTAGTGCCCGCCGGGCATGCCGGTGGGGGAGGAGGTCTTGGCAAAGGCGGTCCGCAAATCCTCGGTGCCGAGCAGGGTGTCGGCGGTGAACCAGCTCGGGCCGACCTTGCGGCCCGACGGGCTGATCCCGCTGTGCCGCAACATTTCCGCGAAACGCGCGACGTCGCGGGCGGTCGCCGACATCCCGCCGTCACCGACGGCCGTGCCGGCGCTGTCGATCGTGATCGTCGCATCGTCGGCGGCGCCCATCGGCTCCCAGACATGGTCGTGGATCTGCGTGGCCAGGTCGGTGCCGCTCGCTGCCTCGCACACCCAGGCCAGGGCGTTGGTCTCGCTGGAGCGATAGTGAAACTCCTCGCCGTGCGGGCGCTCCTGGGGCAGGGTCCGCAAGAACTCGTGCAGCGTGCCGGGCACATCGGGGCGAGGGGTGCGCCAATGCGTGGCGTGCTCCATCAGATAGACGTCGGCATTGGGATCGTGGTAGGTCTCGTTAAACCGGACCCCCGAGCGCATGTCGAGCACGTCCCGCACGGTCGCAGAGCCGAAGCCGCAGCCGGCCAACTCGGGGACGATCTCCTCGATGCGGGCGCCGATGTCGAGAATGCCGTTGTCCGCCAACGTCACCGCGACGAGACCGACGACGGTCTTGGTGACCGACATCAGCAGGTGCCGGGTCTGCGGGGTCATCGACGCGGCATACGACTCGGTTTTGACGACGCCGTGATGGAGGACGACGAAGGCGTCGCTGAAGGTGTCCTCGAGGACTTCTTGGATGCTGGTATGCCCGATGATCCGCCCGGTCGCGTCATAGCGCGGGCTGGTCAGGTCGAGCAAGGGCTGCTCGTCGACGGTCAGGGGCTCCGGGTGGGAGGACGCGGGAATCGTTGTGGTGGCGAGGATCTCGTCGAGGTGCAGGAAGGTCCACCGGTTGTATGCCGGTTCGGCCCAATTGTCCAGGGTCACGCCCCGCTCTCGCGCCGCGGGCGAGAGCGGGTGGGTGGCCAGGGGGGTGCCGGTCATGGCGCGGGCGGTGCGGTCTCCGGCTCGACGCTGCCCTTGAGCCGATAGCCGCGGATCGCCCGGAAGGCGAGGAGCAGCACGGCCCACGAGGCCAGGCCGAGGGTGATCTGGGAGCGGGTGTCTCCGCGCCAGGCCATCGAGATCAAGATTGCGACCATCGCGATCATGGTGAGGATGGTCAGATACGGGAAGCCCCACATCTTGAACTTCAACACCTGACCGGCGGCCTCGGCACGGCGGCGCAGGACCAGTTGCGATGCGGCGATGAGGATGTAGGCGAACAGGATCACCGCGCCCGAGGAGTTGATCAGGAAGCTGAAGATCGTGTCGGGCGAGACGTAGGCGGCGATCACGCACGCGTAGCCGACGAGCGTGGACAGCACGATCGCCCATACCGGGACACCCCGGGAGCTGACGTGCAGCACCTGTGGTGGCGCCTCGCGGCGGGCGGCGAGGACGAACAGCATTCGGGAGGCGGTGTACAGGCCGGAGTTGAGGCAGGACAGGACCGAGGTGAGGACGACGGCGTTCATGATGCTCGCGGCATACGGGATGCCGAGCTTCTCGAACGCGCTGACATAGGGGGAGGCGCCGAGTTCGGTTGAGTTCCAAGGGAGAATGACCGCGAGGAGGAAGACTGAGCCGACGAAGAATAGTGAGATCCGCCAGACGACCGAGCGGGTCGCCTTGGTCACCGCGCGCTCCGGGTCGTCGGACTCGGCGCCGGCGATGGTGGCGATCTCGGCGCCGACCATCGAGAAGACGGCGGTGACCATACCGGCGAGGATGATCCCCTTGCCGTTGGGGAAGAACCCGCCGTGCGCCGTGAGATTGCTGAAGTCGAGCTTGCTGTCCGGCCACAGGCCGAGGACGAACAGGCTGACGGTGATGAGGAAGACGAGGATTGTGGCGACCTTGATCCCGGCGAACCAGTACTCAAACTCGCCAAATGTCCTGACGGAGTAAAGGTTTGTCGCGGTCATCATCAGCATCAGGATGAGCGACATCACCCATAGTGGCGCGTCGATCCAGTACTGCAGGATCTTGGCGCCGGCGACCGCTTCGAAGCCGACGATGATGACCCAGAAGTACCAGTAGAGCCAGGCGACCGAGAAGCCGGCCCAGTCGCCGAGCGCCACCCGGGCGTAGTGCGAGAAGGAGCCGGTGTGCGGGTTGGCGACCGCCATCTCCCCGAGCATCTGCATGACCATGATGATCAGCACGCCGCACAGGGCATAGGTGAGGAAGGCGGCCGGCCCGGCCTCGTTGATGACGACGCCGGAGCCGACGAACAGCCCGGCGCCGATGACCCCACCGATGGCGATCATCGTCAGGTGGCGTTGCTTTAGGCTCTTGTGCAGACCGTCGGCCCGCACCTCCTCCGTCGATGCTGTCACTGCCCCGACCTCCTCCGACACTGCAGGGGGCTGATGTCCTGCGAGCGTGGCAGCGGGTGCCCGGGTCGGCCATGGACATGTCGTCGCATCACGCCCGATCAGGTTGGACATTCCGGCCCTGGTGGATGGGGGGTTACCCAGCGTAAGCGGATCACCAGCCGGGACTGGGGACATCTGGCTGGGGCATATCTGGCTCCCCAATCGATCCTGCTCTCGGCTGGCGTCGCTGACCAGGCCCGCGGGTCGAGAGGACCGGTCGGCACGGTTCTGGCCCACAAAACGTACCGACACGCTCCTCTCGACCCGGCCGGGCCGATCATCCTCCGCTCCGGGACAACGTCACGGACCTACCCACCGGTAGCCCCTCGTCCGGCGCCCAGCAACGGCCCAGCCACGCCATTCACCGAACTCTTCGGTCAGAAGGGGGGTTCGTCGTCGGTGGGGTCGGGCCGGGGGATGTCGATGTGGACCGGGTGCGGGTAGGTGTGGTTGGGGCAGGTGATGGTGTCGCTGCGGATGGGCCGGCCGGTGCTGACCGTGGCCTCGCCGTTGCCGTCGGGGTAGAGCCGGGCCAGGTCGCGGGTGAGCTGAGCGTGTTCTCGGGTTCGCTGGGGGGCGGCGGTCTCGGTGTGGGCGTCGGCGATGGCGTGTTCGAGGTGGTACTCGAGGGCGGTGATCCGGTCGGTGGGCCGGGTTCGGCAGCCGCGTGGCGGGTGGTGGTCCTGCCGGGTGGGCGCCGCGGGCGCGCCGGTGGTCTCGGTATCGCTTGCCCCGGGCTCGGTGGGAACGGTTCTCTCGGCCGCAACGGTGGTCTCGGCGGCAACGGTTGTCTCGGCGGGCCGCGGCTCGGCGGCAACGGTTGTCTCGGCGGGGGCGGTTGTGTCGGCGGGGGCGGTTGTGTCGGCGGCAACGGTTGTCTCGGCGGGGGCGGTTGTGTCGGCGGGGGCGGTTGTGTCGGCGGCAACGGTTGTCTCGGCGGGGGCGGTTGTGTCGGCGGCGGCGGTTGTCTCGGCGGGCGGCGATTCGGCGGCAGCGTTTGTCTCGATCAGCCGCCGTTTCGTCTCTCGGCAGGGTCGAGGCGGTGCGCGACGGTCCCGGCCCAGGATCTGGCCGGGGATCTAGTTCGGGATCTGGTTCGGGGTCGGGCAGGACGATGGTGTGCAGGCGGTCGATGGGCATGCTCGATTGGACGGTGGCGGTGGGGCTGGTCCAGGTCACCGTCCCGTCGGGGTGGAGCCGGACGTGCCAGCCGGGGCGTTGTTTGATCCGGTGGTGGCGCCGGCACAGGCAGATCAGGTTGCTCGCGGCGGTCGGCCGGGTGGGCCAGGCGCGGACGTGGTCGAGGTCGCAAAACCGTAGCCCGATCGGGCAGCCGGGGAAGCGGCAGCGCCCGTCCCGGGCGCGCACCAGGGCGGTCAGGTCTTTGCCGGGGCGGTAGGCGGTGGTGGCCAGCCGGTCACCGATATCGAGCAGGGCCCCGGTGACCGGGTGGCACGGGGCCCGGGTGATCGTGGCGGTCGCGGCGATTGCTTCGAGCCAGGCGCGGGTGACCAGCCAGGGCGCGGTCGCGGTGCCGGTCACGATCTCGATTAGGTCCCCACCCGCCGTGCGGGGCGGGCAGCCCGCGCCGCGCACACCGGTGCCGGCGCGCACACCGGTGCTGCCGGGAGAACCGGCGCCGGTGCCGGTGCCGCCGGTGCTCGTCGGTGTCGCTTGCCGGCGGGAGCGAAGGCGGTGCCGGCCAGGTCGCGCGCGGTGAGTTCCTCGCCGGCGTCGCGGTCACCCGGCGCCGGTTGCGCCGGTCGTCGATGTGCGTGTCGGTGCCTGGGCCCTGACCCGCCAGGTCATCGCGGGTGTCGCCGGTCGTCGCTCTCGTCGTCGGTGTCACCGTCGCTGTCGTCGCCGCTGTCGTCGTCGGTGTCGGTGTCGGTGTCGGTGTCGTCGCTGTCGGTGTCGGTGTCCCGGCTGCCAGTGTCCGGGGTGCCGGCGTCATGATCGTCCACATTGTCGGTGCCGCGGCCGGGAGCATCCGGGCGCCCGGCCCCGCCGGGCCCGTCACCGCGACCATCCGGAGCGTGCCCGCCGAGACCGTGACCGCTGGGGCCGTCGTCGTCCGGTCCGTGGGTGTCGTCACAGCCGGGGTGATCGGCGCGTGGCTCGTCGGTGTCGTCGTCACTAGGAATGTCGTCACCAGGAGTGTGGTCGTCGCCACCGCCGCCCATGCCGCCGGTATCGCCCGTGTCGGGGTCGCCCGGGTCGTCGGGGGTGTCGGGGGTGTCGGGGTCGAGGACGGTGGCGGGCACGCCCAGGGCCAGGGAGACGTCGATGGTCGCGTTCCCGCAGACCAGATCGGTCAACGCCTTGCCGCGGGCGGCCTCGATCGTCGGGCACACCTTGTCCGCCAGGTAGGCGTGGGCCAACGCATCCACCGCCTGCCACGCCACCAAAGCGTCCTCACACGGGAACCGGCCGATCCACTCATCGACCCCATCCCCGACCGCCCGCCGGGTCACCCCCACCCGGGCCCGCTCCCGGGTGGCACGTTGACGCACGAACTCCGGGCTAATCGACGCCAACAACCGCCGGACCCGCCGCCGCAACTGCGGCGCCGTCTCCCCCGGGAAGTACTCGCTGATCGCGGCGACCACCGCCGCCGCCACATCAGGCGGAACCTCAGCCAACTCCTGGGCGACCACCGAGGCCCGGTAACCATCCAAGGTCCCGGCCGCTTGCGCCGCCCGCAACCCGCCCAGGCCGGTGCACGCCGGCTGCGGCGGGGCACCGAGCACCGGCTCGTCCGGCAACCCGCCCGGCGGGTCCTCCCAGGAGTCTTCGTGCAGGGTGAACCGGTCCCCGGCGATCGCCAACGCCGCATCCACCCGGTGAGCGGCGAACGCCCGGGTCGCGGTCAACGCGTGCGCGACCAGGTCTTCCCCGTCCAACACCGCCCGGCCCAGCCCGATCACCCGCTCCGAAAGGGTCCCGTCCTCGTCCCAGTCGTCCTCGATCGCGACCAGCCGCACGATCGCCGCGTCCTGCGCCGCGGTCAAAGTGTTGATCGCGGCCTGGCACTGCCCGACCAGCGCCTGCCAGCCCGCCCGCGACCGGGAGGCACACCCCTGGGACGCCGAGGCCACCACCTCGGCAAGACCCGCGCACAGCGCTGCCATGGCCGGGTCGCCCGACCCGGCACCCGCCATACCCCCGCTAACCGCAATCACTCCGGTCTACACCCCCTGTGTATGCCACTAGTCTACTCCGATATAGTTATGATAACAAGCGATGATCATGGCTTTTTTCCGGAAGTGACAACAGATTTCGACTCAGCTCGGCTAAGGCAATCGCGAACCGGATCTCTTGATTGAGGCCGGGGGAGTGATTGGGAAAGCGTGTGCTGGATCCGGTTCGCTCAACGGACTGCACGCGCACAGCAAAGCCGGGATGGACAGCATCGCGGCGACCTACCGCTGCCAGCACAACGCCTCGACGTCCTCCCGATCCTGCAGGACCATAACGCGCACGTCGAGCATCCCGGCCGTGGCTGGGGTCCGCGAACCCGCCTAACGCTGCTGAGACGAAACCGACGCCGAATTCGCCGACCTGAACCTGCTCTGGACCCAGGTGGGCGTCCGGCAAGAACCAAGCGACCACCAGCGGGCAAGAAGCGGCTCTACGACAATGGGTCCCGCGCTCCGCGCCGGCGTACATCGGCGCATGACTCTAGTGCCAGCGGGACCAGGCGGCCTGCTTGGTGGTGCCGGAGGCGTCGCCCACCGTGCTCCAGGAGGAGGTCGCGGCCAGGAGCCGGGCCGAGTCACCAAGCGCTGCCCCGATGATGGCGCTCAGGTCGAGCAGGGCCGAGAAGGCCTCCACGGATGCGGTTGCCGCCAGGGCGCGGATCGCCGCCTCGGCTGCGGCACGGTCGTGGCTGACCGGGTCGGTGGGCGGCTGGCTCGGCTGGCTCATCGGGGACCTCCACCGTTATGACCTCGTCGGGATCGTCGAACCGGCGCGTCCAGGTGCGGCCGGGCCAGTGGTACTCGACGCTACCGGTGGCCGGGCGGTAAGCCGCGGCATACAGGCTCCCGAAGCCGCGGGCATAGTCGGTCGTGTGCAGCGGAGGAGCCACAAAGGCGGCGACCAGGTGTTCGCGGTCCGGACGGTCGGCGAGCAACCGAGTGAGGCGGTCGTGCCGCAGCGGGCTGCGCAAGAGGGCGGCCAGATGCGAGTCCTCGACGGTGTCGAGCCGCTGATTGGTCGCGACCTGGTCGCTGCTGACCAGCGCCGGTTCTCCGGGCGCGACGAAGACCGTGGCGTGACCGCCCGCGGTGTCGACCAGCGAGATGTTATAGCACTGCGCGATCGGCACGCGCCGAAGCAGGGCGATCGCCTCGGGGACCGTCGCGCACGTCTCCAGCAGATAGCGCAGGACAATCGGTATGCCGAATCCCTCGCCGGTGCGTCCGGGCCCACGGCCGGCGCGGCCGCCATAGGTGAGCGAGACCGCCAGGCCGGCGTCATTCATCCCGTCGAGCAGTCCCCATAGGCAGTCCGAGGTGCCGAGCACGCGGCGCCGGCCGGAGTAGTCCGTCGAGGCGACTACGCCCTCGAACAGGGCGGGGTCATAGTCGTAGCTGCGCACGAGCACCGGGTCGGTGCCCGGCAGGATCGCCTGGGAGCAGCCGGTGACGAAGGGGGTTGGGCACCACAGGCTGAGCAGGCGGCCGGTCTCGTCGGTGCTCGCGCCGGTGGCGGAGGCGGCGAGCGCGGTCAGGCGCTCCCACGTGGAGAGCAACTCGGGAAGGTGGGCGGCCAGTGCGTCGCGGCAAGCGGCATACGAGGGCCGGGTGGTGCGGCCCTCGGCGTCGAACCAGCGTCGATAGGCCGGCCAGGTCTGGCGGGCCAGGGCCTGCCAGCGCGCGCCGGGGCGCTCCTCGCGATAGGCGTGCATGGTCAAGGTGAGTGCGGGCTGGCCTGCCCGGCGGGGCGCGGAGGGCGCAGCGTGGGTGGACCGGGCTGCCGGACCGGCGAGGTTGACGGCAGCGGTGGGCGCAGCGAAGGAGAGGCCATAGGCGAGCCAGGCGCGCCAGTCGGTGACATCGGTCGGCGGGGAATGCTGCGTCAAGGTCGTCATGACGTCAAGTATTACTTGACGAAGCTCTCCGTGTCAAGTCATCCTTGACGCTGGCGTGCGGCTACGCCGGGACAGGTCCGTCTCCCGCCCCTTCTTGCCCATCGAAGGGACGGGGTCTGGCGTGAGACCGTAAGGACCATGAGCACGTTCGCCGAGCCTTCCTCGCGGGAGGACCTCGACCGGTTCTGGGAACGACAGCAGGCCTACTGGCATCTGTTCTTTGCGCTGGTGTGGATTACCGCGCTCTTCGTGACGGTCGCTGACGACCACGGCCCGCGCGGTCTGTGGCCGGAGGTCGGCTGCATGGTCGGTGTGGGGCTGGCGTATGTGCTGCTGGGCTGGCGCGGCCTGCTCGAACCCGATCAGGCCCGGGCCCGGGCCTACCTCCTCATCGTCTGGACGCTGGTCATCCTCACCCAGTGGCTCAATCCGGGCACGGAGACGTGGATCCTCTACTTCATCCTCTATCCGCAGCTGTGGGCGATGTTGCGCACCGCTCACGCGATTGCGCTGACGATCGTGGTCACCGTTGGAGTCGGTGTGCTGCGGCTAGCGCAGTCCACGCGGGAGCCGGAGGAACTCGCCGCGATCGGGGTCGGCGCCGCCATGTCCTTGACGCTCTCGCTCGCGCTCGGGCTGTTCATCTCAGCGATCATCCGGGAAGCCAATGCCCGCGCGGTGACGATCGACCAACTGTGTGCGGCCCAGGAGCAGCTCGCCGCGGCCGAGCGTGACCGGGGGGTGCTCGCCGAGCGCGAGCGCCTATCCCGAGAGATCCACGACACGCTCGCGCAGGGGTTTACCAGTGTGTTGACCCTCGCTCGGGCGGCGAACGCGGCGCTCGGGCGCGGGGACGCCTTGACGGCAGCGGCCCGGCTGGATCTCATCGAACGCACCGCCGTCGACAACCTCAGCGAAGCGCGCCTGATGGTCGCGGAACTGACGCCGGGACACCTGGAATCGCGCTCGCTGATCGAGGCGTTGGGGAGGTTGTGCGCGACGGTCCGCAGCGAGAGCGGCCTTGATGTGCGCCTGCAGGTCGAAGGGGAGCCGAGCTCGTTGGGTGGGGCCGGCGAGGTCGTGCTCTTCCGAGCGGCGCAGGAGGCGCTGGCCAATGTGCGCAAGCACGCCGCCGCGACCCGCGCCGAGGTCACCGTGGCCTATGCGCAGGACGTCGGGTTGACGGTCACCGACAACGGCCACGGCTTCGATCCGACCACGGTCTCTGGCGGATTCGGCCTGGATGGGATGCGGGCCCGGGCCGGCGCCCTGGACGGCGCGGTGGCCGTGGACGCCAGTCCCGGACAAGGAACCCGGGTGAGCGTGACCCTGCCGGTCAACCGTCCGGTGGAGAGTTCGGGGAAGTCGCGATGATGCTGCGCCTGGTTGTCGCCGACGACCATCCGGTGGTCCGGGCTGGCCTCATCGCGCTGCTGTCCGAGCAACCCGACTTCGAGATCGTTGCCCAGGCCGGCAACGGGGCCGAATGCATCGCGCTCGTCGCCGAGCACCGACCGGATGTCGTGCTCATGGACCTGCGGATGCCGGTGCTCGACGGGGCCGCGGCGACGGCCCAGCTCGCCCGCTCGCGCGAGGCTCCGCCGGTTCTCATCTTGACGACCTATGACACCGATGCCGACATCGTGCGGGCCGTCGAGGCCGGCGCCCGGGGCTATTTGCTCAAGGACACGCCGCCCGAACTGCTCGCGGCAGCGGTGCGGGCCGCCGGGCGCGGTGAGACCGTGCTCGCCCCGACGGTCGCGGCGCGGCTGAGCGAGCGGCAGCGCCGACCCGCCGGGGCCGATCTGACACCACGGGAGATCGAGGTGCTGGCGCTGGTGGCCGAAGGGTTGAGCAACGCCGACGTCGGCGCGCGGCTGTTCATCGGTGAGGCCACGGTCAAGACCCACTTGATCCGGACCTTCCAAAAGCTCGATGTCACCGACCGCACCGCCGCAGTCACCGAGGCTTATCGCCGGGGTCTGCTCGACCTGCCGTGACCGCCCCGCCCAACTCCCCCGCGAACGGCCAGCCACGCCGCATCCCGGGCTCGGCGCCGGGCTCGATGTAGTGCTCGACGCCGAAGGCGGCCGCGAAGACCTCCTCGGGCAGGGCGAGCATGCCGTCGATGTCGGTCTGTTGGCTGCGGTGGGCCTCCAGCGCACGGCGCCGTTGGGCCAAGTAGGCGCTGACGTCGACCTGCCAGGTGATCTCGGCCTCCGGGGTCCCGAACGGCAGCCCGTCATCCATTGGGGAATCGGGGTCGAAGGCGAGGTCGGCCATCCCGGCGGCAAGGGCCGCCTGATAGAAGCCGCGGGTTAGGTCGCGGTTGGACGTCGCCTCGAGGACGCGGGGGCGTCGAGCGGCCAGGCGGGCGGCCGCGTGCAGGACCCGGTGAACCTGGACGTGATCGGGATGGCCGTAGCCGCCGTGATCGTCATACCCGACGACGATGTCGGCGTCCTCACGGTCGAAAATCGCGGCGAGCTTGAGTCCGGCGTCCGTCGGGTCGATGCTGTGGAAGGCGCCCGGGTGGTGATTCTGCTCCCACCCGGTCATCCCTGAGTCGGAGTAGCCGAGCCACTCCACGCGGGAAACGCCCAGAGCAGCAGCAGAATTCATCGCTTCGACGCGGCGCCGGTCGACCAGCTTCTCGCCGTCCCCGAGGTCGTCCGGAACCTCCCCGTGCTCGCCATTGGTCGCAAAGACGAGGACCACCCGGCTTCCCTCGGCCGCCGCCCTAGCCATCGCCCCGGCGGTTTGGGACGCCTCGTCGTCGGGATGGGCGTGGAAGAAGACGATGGTCGGCACGCACGTCAGGATGTCACGCGGGAATCACGGCCGAAGCAACTCGCCGAGGATCCGGCGCAGCGCCTGCCGATCGGGCTCCGAGAGCCGGCCAAAAAACGCCTGCGCCTGCTCCCGCCGGGTTCGGGCCACCTGCGCGGCGACCGTATGCCCGTGCGGTGTCACGGCCAGCAGTGTCGCCCGGCGATCGCTCGGGTCGGGGGAGCGCTCGACCAACCCGCGTTCCTGCAGAGCGTCGGCGACCTCGGTGGCCGAACGCGGCGCGATGCGCAATCGGTCGGCGAGCTCCGACAAGCGCAGCGGCCCGTCCTCGTCGACGATGCGCAGGGCCCGGCCCTGATGGGGGGCCAGGTCGGGAGCGCCGTCCTGACGAGACCAGTTGTGTCGCAGGACGCGCAAGGTCCGCGCCAACAAGACGTCCAGCGACTCATCCGCTGCGGCCGGGCCGGCAGCGACCGGTCCCCATCGCTCGCCCGGACCCCGGTGGTCGCTTCCTGGCGCGCTGGGCATGGAGGCAGCATACGAGCCGGTCCCCGCGCCACCTAGCCTGGGGAACAGCATCCGGGATTGTGTTGTTGCCAGATAGTGAGGTAACCTCTAGAACAATTGAGGTAACCTCACCATTGTGGACCTAGCGAAAGGAGGGTCGTGCCCATGAACGAGGGTATGAACTCCGCAGGGGGCCGACGGGCCCCCACGAAGGTCGACCCGCGGGATCGAGCCCAACTGGCGCTCTCCCCGGTCGACACCCGCCGTGTGCTGGCGCTGTTTGCGCCCCATAAGCTTCCGGTGGCGCTCGTCGTCGGGATCATCGTGATCTCCTCGGTCGTCGCGCTCGCCCAGCCCTTCCTCGTCAAGGCGGTCATCGACGATGCCTTGCCGCACAGCAATATCCGGCTGCTCCTGCTCGCGGTGGGCGGCATGCTCGCCGTCACGATCGTGACCGCCCTACTCGGCGTCGTGCAGACCTGGATCTCCACGACGGTCGGCCAGCGGGTGATGCACCGGCTGCGCAGCGACGTCTTTGCCCACCTGCAGAAGCAGTCGATGAGCTTTTTTACCCGCACCCGCGGGGGAGAAGTGCAATCGCGGATCATCCAGGACATCGGCGGGATGCAGTCGGTCGTCACCTCGACCGCGACGTCGATCGCCTCCAATCTGACCACGGCGGTCGGCACGGCGATCGCCATGGTCGCCCTGAGCTGGCGGCTGTCGTTGCTCTCGCTCCTCGTCATGCCGCCGGCGATCTGGCTGACCCGGCGAGTTGCGCTGATTCGCCAGGAGATCACCGCTCAACTGCAAAAGCGGTTGGCTGACATGCACGTCCAGGTCGATGAGGGCCTCTCGGTGAGTGGTGTGCTGTTGACCAAGACCCTCGGCGCCGGCCGGCAGGCGAGTGAGCGGTTTGCGGCGACCTCGGGAGAGCTCGTCGACCTCGAGCTGCGCTCGCAACTTGCCGGGCGGTGGCGGATGGCGACGATGTCCATCGTCTTCGCGACCATCCCGGCCCTGCTCTATCTGGCCGCGGGCTTCCCGGCCACGAGCGGGGGCATGACGATCGGCACGCTGGTCGCCTTCACCGCACTGCAGGCCGGGCTCTTCCGGCCGCTGATGGGGCTGCTCAACGTCGGTGTCCAGTGGATCAGCTCGATGGCGTTGTTCAGCCGGATCTTCGGCTATCTCGACCTGGTCACCGACGTGCCCGCGCCAGCGTCTCCCGCCGAGGTCGACCTCACGGCCGTGCGCGGCGAGGTCCGCTTCGACGACGTGACTTTCACGTATGCCGCGGACGCACCCCCCGCGGTCGCTCACGTCTCGCTGGTGGTCCCGGCCGGGTCGAGCCTGGCCCTCGTCGGTGACACCGGCTCGGGCAAGTCGACCCTCGCCTCCCTCGTCGCCCGGTTGCGCGATCCCTTGGACGGGGCGGTCTCGATCGACGGCGTCCCGCTGCCGGCCATGCGCGAGGAGGATCTGGCCGCGATCGTCGGCGTGGTCACCCAGGAGACCTATCTCGTCCACGATACGATCCGCGCAAATCTATTGTTGGCCAAGGCCGATGCCACCGAAGCGGAGCTGTGGGCGGCGCTCGGCGCGGCCCAGGTGGCCGACCTCGTCGGACGCCTCCCGGACGGCCTCGACACCGTCGTCGGCTCACGCGGGCACCGCTTCTCCGGCGGCGAGAAGCAGCGCCTCGCCATTGCCCGGACCATCCTGCGCGATCCCAAGGTGCTCATCCTCGACGAGGCGACCTCGGCGCTGGACAACCGCACCGAGCGCGCGGTTCAGCAGGCCATCGACAACCTCAGCGAGGGCCGGACCACGATCACCATCGCCCACCGGCTCTCGACGATCCGCGACGCCGACCAGATCGCCGTGCTGCACCGCGGCCGGGTGGCCGAGATCGGGACGCACGACCAGCTGCGTGCCCGGGGCGAGCGCTACGCCGCGCTGCTCGCGGCGAGCGAGCACGCGGCATACGAGGTGGCGGCCTGAGGCTCAGACCGGGCCGAGGGCGGCGGGATCCGCGGGGACAAGGAGGATGTAGCCGTCCATGGGCACGGCGCCCTCGGGGTGGTCGCGCGACGTGCGCCCCCCGAACTCCTCCAGGGCCTCGCCGATAGCGGCGTTGAGGGCCGCCGCCTCCTCGGGCGTGATCCAGAGCCGACTGCGCCGAACGGTGCTCAGCTCGTGCAGCCGACCCTCGGCCCCGGCGGCCCGGGCGAGCGCCTGGTCGACCTCATCGCCCCACAGGGCCAGCAGCTGATCTCCGAGGGCGGCCGGAATCCCCTCGTAGGCCGCCGGCGGAATCGTGAAGTCGTCGGCTGCCGAGAGCCAGGGCCGCTCGCGTCCGTCCTCAGACTCCCCGCGCCGGACGATCCCCCATTTCTCCAGTGCCCGTAGGTGGTAGCTCATCGCCGACGGGCTCAGGCCGCACAGTCGCGCGGCCTGGGTGGCCGTCAGCGATTCCCCGGCGTAGAGCTCGCCGACCACCCGCTGGCGAGCCGGATGCGCGAGCGCCCGCAGTGCCCGCGGATCCGTCAGGGTCAGTTGGGTCCGGGGAGTACTCATGGCCCCAGAGTAGTTGCGCAGCGGAGTTATGAAGCGTATCTTTCATAAGTATGAAGGGAATGCTTCAGATTATGGGGGTTCGCGAGATCCGGCTGGCGCTGCCCGCCCTCGTGCTCTCGGTGGTCGGCGACGCCATGGCCTTTGTCGCGCTGACCCTGCGCGTGCACGGGTCCGGTGCGGGTCCGTATGCCGTTGCCGCGCTGCTGTTGTGCTTCTCGCTTCCGGTTGTGGCGACGATGGGGGTGGCCGGGGCCCTAGCCGACCGGCTCGACCCGCCGCTGCTGATCGGAGTCGCCGCTCTCGGGCAGGCCCTGGCCAGCCTCGGCCTGGCCACGTCGAGGTCCCTGCCTGCGACCTTCGCCCTGGTAGTCGTGCTGCAACTCGGGTTCTCCGTCACCAACCCGACGCTGACCAGCGTGCTGACCAGGGCCGTCGGCGACGAGCATTTGGGACAGTTGACCTCCCTGCAGCAGGCCCTGTATGCTGCGGCCTCGCCGATCGGCGCGGCGCTCGGGGGAGTCATCGTCCAAAGCCATGGTGACGCAATGGTTTTCGTCATCGACGCGTCGAGCTATATCGTGTTGGCAACGCCAGCCCTCGGCCTCGGGCGGGGAGTCGTCCTTCCGGTCGCGGCGTGGCGAAGCGAGCGGCTGCCGTTCCTGCCCCGGGACGGCTGGCGCGCCGTGCACGCGAGCCCGCTCGCCTCGGCCTTGCTGTGGGCGCTGCTGCCTTTCGTCGTGACCCTGGAGAGCATGAACGCCGTCGAGGTCTTCCTCGTGCGGGATGAACTGGGCGGCACGGACGCGGACTTCGGGTTCTGGCAGGCGCTCGCCGGGGCGGGAGCGCTCGTCGGCGCGCTGCTGGGCGGCGTCATCACGAGCGACCACCGGCGGGTCAAGGTCGTCGTCGGCTGCTTGACCGCCATGTCGGCGCTCCAGATCGGCGTCGGTGTCGCACCGTCGTTGGGGTGGCTGTTCATTCTCGGCGCGGCCCTCGGGCTGGCCAACTCCCTTAGCAACGCCGCCCTTGTCGCGGTCTTCATCCGCGCGGTCGCACCCGACCTGCGTGGCCGCGCGATCGCGTTGCTCAACGGGCTGGCCCGGGCCACCTCCTTGCTGGCGCTCGGGCTCGGGGGCTTCGCCGGCGCGCAGCTGGGACCGCGGCTCAGCTTTGTCGTCGCCGGTATCGCCGGACTCCTCGTCGCGGCTCGGGCGTGGCGCGCGCTGCGGAAGGCCAGCCTTGAGCCGACTATCCCGCGGGCGCCGCGGCCGGCTGCGGCGCGACTTCCTACGATGGAGGGGTGAGCGAGCCTGCTGTCACCCAGCACCCCTATTACCACCCGCAGCCCGGCACCGCCTGGGAGCACGTCGACACCGCCGGCAGCCTGCTCGCCGGCCCGACGCCCCTCGTCACCCTGGCGAACTGGCAGGAAGAGCCGCACCACGTCTGGTCCTTCCAGCACATGCGCGAGCTCATGCCGAGCCAGGTCATCGACGGCACCGACGAGCCGCGCCCGCTGCCCGAGGCGCCGAGTGATCTGTCGGCTCTCGAGGTGCCGGTGGCCTGGGCCCCAACCGTGGAGGAGTTGCTCGATCGCACCCAGACCGACGCCTTCCTCGTCTTGCATCGCGGCGCGATCATCGACGAGCGATATGTCGGACGGATGGGCCGGCGCCGGCGCCACCTGGTCATGTCGGTCACCAAGTCCATCGTCGCGTGCGTCGCGGCCAGCCTCGCCGGTGACCGGCTGCTTGATCCGGACGCCCCGGTCGAGGCCTACGTCCCGGAACTGGCCCGCTGCGGGTATGCCGGCGCGCGCGTGCGCACGGTCCTCGATATGCGCTCGGGGGTCACCTTCCGGGAGACCTATCTCGATCCCGACTCCGAGGTGCGGGTCATGGAGCGCTCGATGGGCTGGGCCCCGCGCAACCACGGCGACCCCCTCGGGATGTATCCCTACATCCTGACCACCACGGCCGGGCGGCCGCACGACGGCGTCTTCGACTACCGCTCGATCGAGACCGATGCCCTGGGCTGGATCGTCGAGCGCGCCGCCGGAAGGCGGATGTCCGAGCTGATCAGCGAGCGCGTCTGGAAACCGATCGGCGCCTTCCACGACGCCGAGATCACCGCCGACCCGTTGGGCGTGGCCATTCACGACGGGGGCCTGTCGGCCACCTTGCGTGACCTGGGCCGGTTTGGCTTGATGCTGCACGACCACGGCGATGTCGCCGGGCGGCAGGTGCTGCCGCACTGGTGGATCAGCGACGCCGCCGCGCCGCCGGTCGACGTCCGCGAGGCCTTCGCCGCCTCGGTCAACGAGCCCGTCCTGCCCGGCGGGTGGTATCGCAACCAGTTCTGGTTCGTCCCGGGCGACAATGGCCCGATCCTGCTGTGCCTGGGCATCCACGGGCAGATGGTCTTTGTCGAATGGTCCACCGGGCTGGTCGGGGTCAAGCTCTCCACCTGGCCGCTGCCTCAGGACGGCGACAAGCTGGTCGCGACGATCAACGCCTTCCGCGCCATCGGCCGGACACTCGCGCGAGAAGGAGGATGACCACCGCTTCGCCCGGCAGGAACGTGGATCGTTGGGAAAAAGAGGGGACGCGCTAGGTAGCGGCTTTCCGGGTCGCAGCCTCTACCCTACTGCACAGTACCCTACCGAGGGTAGGCTGACCGAGGAGGGGAGCCATGGATCAAGTCAGCCGGCGCGGCCTGGCGCGGGGGGCGGCGTGGACGGTTCCGGTGGTCGCGGTGGCCGCCGCGGCCCCGGTGCGGGCGGCCTCTCAGCTGCGCTGCGGCGTGCTCGATTGGGACAGCTTCGCCGCGGGCGTGGTGCCGACCGCCCCCTTGGCCACGACCGTGCCGGGGGTGACGGCTACCCCGGTGGTGAGCTACAGCTCGGGAACCGCGCCCGGCTCCAACAGTGGAAAGGTCATGGCCGGGCCCACCGGAGGAGTGAGCGGCAACTACTACCGGATCGGGATCGACAACGTTAAGCCGAACGACATAGTGACCGTCACCTTCACCTTCAGCCAGCCGGTGACCGACCTGAACTTCACGATGACCGACATCGACACCCACCACGTGGAGGGTCAAAACAAGGGCTGGCAAAACATGGTCTATGTCAGCCCGGCACCGACCACCTCCAGCCCGGCGGGGAACATTCTCGGCGCGGGGACAGCGACATCTCCATGGCACGCGAATGCCCCATACGACGCCGCCGACACCGACGGCAGCGACAACGTGTCCGTCGTGTATGCCGGCCCGATCACGACGGTGTCGATCACGTTGACCAATGGCGGCAGCGCGTGGGGCCACGGGAACGCCGCGATCGGGATTACCGACCTGAGCTTCTGCACCACGCCCTGAGCCGGATCAGGCTCCGGTCTCGACCCGGGAGTGGCTGGCCTCGCGGCGGTGCTTGAGGTATTCGAGGATCATCGGGATCACCGAGACGAGCACGATCAGGAGCACGGCCGCCTCCAGGTGATCCCGCAACACCGGGAAACTCTGGCCGAGGAAGTAGCCGATCAGCGTGATGCCGCACGCCCACAGGGTCGCGCCGACGCCGCTCCAAACGAAGAAGTGGCGCCGCTCCATCTTGCCGACCCCGGCGACGACAGTGATGAACGTCCGCACGATCGGAACGAACCGGCCGAGGACGAGGGCCTTGGCCCCATACTTGTTGAAGAAGTCGTGCGTCTTGTCGAAGTTGGCTTGGTTGATGAAGCGGCCCTGCCGCTTGTAGAGCGGGGTCCCGATCGCGCGACCGATCTCGTAGCCGCAGACATTGCCGAGGAAGGCGGCGACGGTGAGGATCAGGCAGGCGGTGACGATGTTGAAATCGATCGAGCCCTCGGCGATGAAGAGGCCGACGGCAAAGAGCAGCGAGTCGCCGGGAAGGATCGGGAACAGCAGCCCGCACTCGATGAACACGATCGCTGCGCTCACCCAGAAGAACTGATTGCCGAACCGGTCCAACAGCCAGGCGGGGTCCATCCAGTCCGGGCCGAGCGAGGGGATCATCACGCGCACTAGGTTAGGTGCTCGTTCCTGAGTGCTTCCTGTATGCCGCGCCGGTTCCTGCTGTGCGGCGGGCAGCACCGCGGCATACGGAGAGGAATGAGTCGTGATGGTGAGATTGAGACGGACCCGGCGTGGGGCGGTGGCTGCCATTGTGCTGACCGCGATGCTGTCGCTGGGGGCGACGGCGAGCCGGGCAGCCGATCCCGCGCCCGCGGACCAGGTCGTGGCGCCCGTTCCAGCCCTCCGCTGGGGGCCGTGCCACGACCTCGACCTGGGCAATCCCTATCGGTGCGCGACGGCACGAGTGCCGCTCGACTACGACGACCCGACGGGTCCGACGGCCATCCTCGACCTGCTCAAGGTCCCCGCGCGCGAGCAAGGGCGGCGGCTCGGCACGCTCTTCGTCAACCCGGGGGGCCCCGGTGGGAGTTCGCGCGAGTTCGCGCCCATGGCGGCACAATTGCTCGGCCGGACGGTCGCCACCCGCTTCGATGTTGTCGGGATCGACCCGCGCGGCGTCGGGCCCTCGTCGCGGATGACGTGCACCACGGATGAGCCGGCACCGGCCTACCCGGAGCAGTCGTTCCCGGTCACCGAGCGCCAGGCCGCGATCCAGTGGCGCTTCTCGCAATGGCAGCGGGCGGCCTGCAGCCACAATCCGGGACGAATCGTCCATCACATGTCCACGGCCGACACCGCCCGGGACATGGACCTGATCCGTCAGGCGGTTGGTGACGCCGCGTTGAACTACTACGGGATCTCCTATGGCACGCAGCTCGGCTCGACCTATGCCTCGCTGTTTCCCTCCCGCGTCGGCCGGCTGGTGGTCGACGGTGTCCTCGACCCGGTGGCCTGGGCGACCGGCTGGAAGCGTCCGCCCGTGCTGCCCTTTTCCACGCGGCTGCACAGCGCGCGCGGTGCCTCCGAAGGGTTGGTGGCCGCGCTGGCCGAGTGTGATCGGGTCGGCCGCCCCGCGTGCTCATTCGCGGGCGACGCGCCGGCGAAGTGGCGTCGGTTGGTGGCGATCGCCCGGGCGGGTGACCTGACCGTGGGCGGGCAGGAGATGTCCTACCCCGATCTGATCGGGCTGACCTTGGCCAACCTCTACGGCAGCGACTACACCGGGCTCGCCGGCTTCTATCAGACGCTGTGGCGCGAAAACGTCGCCCGAGATGCGCAGCCGCCGGCCGCGCCCGTCGATCTGGAGGCAATGCGCCGCCAGGCCGCGGCGATCGCCACGGCCCCCTATGCGCCCGTCCCCCGACGGACGAGCGTCGTCGGCGACGCCTTCTTCGGGGTCGCCTGCGCCGACAGTCGCAACCCGCGCACGCGGGAGGCCTGGTGGGAGGCGGGGCGAGTGGAGGACGCCCGCTACCCCTGGTTCGGGTCCCTCTGGACGTGGGCGTCCTCCGGCTGTGGCGGCTGGCCCGGCGCTGCGAAGGCGGACGGCTATCTCGGCCCGTTCGGCGGGCCGACCGCGAACCCGATCCTCGTCGTCGGCAACACCCACGATCCGGCGACGCCCTGGCACGGCGCCCAGCAGGTTGCCCGGCTCTTCGACTCCGCGCGGCTGGTCCGGATGGACGGCTGGGGCCACGGGGCGCTCGGCAACACCTGCGTGACGGCGCTGTATGACCGCTACTACGCGAGCGGTGCCCTGCCGGCCCACGGCACGGTGTGCCCGGCAGACGGCCCGTTGTACGCCGGATCCTGACTGGCTCGGTCGGTGCTGCGGTCCCAGCCACCCTGGGCCGCCGTCCCGGCTGTCAAGTCATAACCGTACCTTTTGAGGTCCCTAACGTCGTGTTATTGTTGCTGGTGTCCGGTCGGGGGCCGTCTCTGGCTCTCCTCTGGAACGCGTTCTCGTGGGTGACCTCACGGGATGCCCACGTGTCACGACCACAGGGGAGCCGTCATGTCCGTGCCGCCGTCCGAGCCCGTCGCTCGTTATGGGTGTGTCCCGTGCGCCGACGCGGCGGATCGGAGGCGGCGATGACCGCGCTCGCCGAACTGATGCTCGGCCCCGCACCGGCGACGGGTGGGTCGATGGAGTCGCTGCTGCTCGACGTGGTCGAGCGAGTGGCAGCCTGCCCAAGCCTGTGGGAATCCCTGGTCGATGCCAACCCTCGGAACGAGTGCCTCAGCGTTCGACTGCCGGTCCCCGAAGACCTCGACGTTCACGTCACCACGTGGGGCACCTTCTGCGGGGTCCGGCTGCGTAGCTACGCCAAGAGCACCACAGTCTTCCGTGCGGTCGCCGGCCAGATCACCGAGGTGCGCCCGGACGCCGCGGGTCGCTTGCTGCCCCGCCGGTTCGCCCCGGGAGTGAGCGGGGTGATCCGGCCCGGGCAGGTGCACGACCTGCGCAACGAGGGCTCTCTCCCGGCGGTCACCATCGTGGCTCGCTCCCATCGACTGAGCGCGATGCAGTCCTTCGACTGGACCGGCACGGCGGCCCGCCCGGTCGAGCTGGCCACCGACCTTCCCGGCTGGCTGGGCACGTAGTCACCCTCGATGAGGCGGTCCCCGCCGTGCGGAACACCCGCGTACCCAGGTTATCGCCGAGGTCTGCACTTTTCGCCGAGGTCTGATGAGCGGTAGTACGACCTCAGCGAAAAACGCAGACCTCGGCGTCAGGTGCGCGGTCAGGGGCGGACGGCCAGGCCGTGTTGGAGGCCGTCGAGCAGGATGCCGGCCACGTCGTCGGCGCTGAGGCCTTCGGGTGCGTCGAGTAGGCCGTCGGTGAGGATCATCGCCAGGCCATGCACGCCCGACCAAGCCAGTAGCGCCCAGGGCGCCGGATCCCCCCGCGCGATCTGACCGGCCTGCTGACTGGCCACGACCCCCCGCACGAGCACGAGGTAGGCCTGCTCGGCAGCCGCTCCCACCACCGACCCCCGGTCCGGCGAGTCGGCCTCCGCCGGGCGGCGCAGTTCCGGACGGTTGAGGAGGGCGAAGACGTGCGGCCGGCCGCGGGCAAAGCGCAGGTAGGCGAGGCCGACGTCGCGCAGGGCCGCGAGGGGGTCCTGGCCGGCATTCAAGCCGTCATCCCACGCCCGCTGCAGGTCGCCGGCGAACCACTCCAACCCCTGGACGACCATCGCCTCCACCAGGGCCGCCTTGCTGGCGAAATGATGGTGCGGCGCAGCATGACTGACACTCGCGCGGCGCGCGACGGCACGCAGCGTGATGGCGTCCAGGCCACCCTCGTCGAGCAACGACCAGGCCGCCGCGAGCAGCGCCCGGCGCAGGTCGCCGTGGTGATAGGGCCGGTTCACGATTGCACCATAACGCAGTCTTGACACTGCCTAGATCGCGGTTAGTCTTGACGATGTCAAGATGCGTCTCGGCGAGACAAGGAGTTGACGTGCGGGACTATGACGCCATCGTCATCGGTTCGGGGATGGGCGGGCTGACTGCGGCCTCGCTATTGACGAGGCGAGCGGGCAAGCGAGTCCTCGTGCTGGAGCGGCACTTTAAGCTCGGCGGCTTCAACCATGCTTTTCAACGCAACCGATTTCACTGGGATGTCGGGCTGCACTACGTCGGCGGCATGGGTCCAGGTGAGCAGTCTCGCAAGGTGATGGACCTGGTCACCGGCGGCCAAGTCGACTGGGCACCGATGCCGGACTATTTCGAGGTCTTTCACTATCCCGATCTCAGCGTGTCGGTTCCGTCCGACCCTCGTGCGTATGCCGCGGCGCTCATCGACAGCTTTCCGCACGAGGCCAAGAGCATTCGCAGCTATTTCACCGACGTAAAGCGCGCGACCTCCTGGCTCACCCGCGAGGTCGTCTCCTGGAACCTGCCCGCGCCGCTGGCCGCATCGGCGCGGCTGCTCGGGCTGCGCTCGCGACGGCTCGGGTTGTCGACGACCGCCGACTACCTGCGTGCCCGGGTCGGTGATCCCCGCCTGCGGGCGGTTCTCGCTTCGCAGTGGGGGGACTACGGGCTCCCACCAGAGCAGTCCGCCTTTGCCCAACACGCCCTGATCGTCGACCACTATTTGCGCGGCGCGTGGTATCCCGTCGGCGGCTCGGACGCGATGACCGACGCGATGGTGGCGATCGTGCGCGAGGGCGGCGGGGATGCGCGGGTCTATAGCACGGTGGAGGAGATCCTGGTCGAGAAGGATCGGGCGGTTGGCGTTCGGGTGGCCACCAGGCGCGGTCGGGACAGCCACGTCGAGGACATCCGCGCTCCGATCATCATCAGCGATGCCGGCGCCCGGGCGACCTTCGAGCACTTACTGCGGCAACCACTCCCGCAAGCCGAGGCGCTACGCTCCCATCCCCACGGCCTGGCCAATGTGACCGCCTATCTCGGCCTCCGCGAGTCGCCGGAGCGGCTGGGCTTCCGTGGCGAAAACCACTGGTACTTTGACACTTTCGATCACGAGGCCATGGCGACCTCGGATTCGGTGATCAGCGGCGAGCCGCGCTACGGGTACTTGTCGTTCCCATCGTTGAAGGACCCGTCGGCGTCGCGGCATACGGCCGAGATCATCACCGCCGCCCCGGTCGCGGCATTCGAGCCCTGGGCAGGAACGCGTTGGCGCAATCGCGGAGAGGACTACGAGATGCTCAAGAAGGGTCTTGGAGCGGGGTTGATTGCTCTGGTCGAGCGCCAGGCGCCTGGGTTCGCCGACCTGGTCGAGCACGTCGAGGTGTCCACGCCACTGACCGTCGACAACTTCGCGGGATATCGATCGGGCAGCTTCGCCGATCTGGCCGGGACGCCGGATCGATTCCGGCACAAGATGTTCCCAGCAACGGTGATGCCAGGACTCTACCTGGCCGGCGCCGACGCGATGGCGCTGGGGATCGTCGGTGCGATGATGGGCGGAGTGCTCGCCGCAGGCTCGGCGCTCGGGCCGACCGGCATACCGCGGCTGATGGCGGCTGCCGCCAAAGGCTGATCGTCACCCGGTGTTGCGCAGACCGGCCGCGACGCCGTTGACGGCCAGCAGCAACGTCCGTTGCAGTTGGGGGTCGGCGTCTCCGGCACGCATGCGAGCGAGCATCGACACCTGGAGGTAGCTGATCGGGTCGAGATAGCGGTCGCGGACTTCCAGCGTACGCTTCAACGTCGGATTGGCTTGCAGCAGTTCAGCTTCTCCGGTGATTGTGAGGACAGCGGCGACCGTGCGGGCATACTCCTGCGTGATCCTTTGGAAAAGCGGATGCAACTCCGGGTCCACGAGCGAGACCACATAATGCTCGGCGATGTCGAGCCGCGTCTTCGTGCACATCATCTCGACATTGGCGACGAAAGTGCGGAAGAAATGCCAGCCCGCATACATCGCCTGCAGCTGCTCGCCCTTGCCGGCCTCGATGGCGGCGTGCAATCCGGTGCCCACGCCGAACCAGCCCGGCACGATCTGGCGGGACTGAGTCCAGCCGAACACCCACGGGATGGCGCGCAGGCCCGCCAAGCCCTGCCCGCTGTCGGGGCGTTTGGCGGGGCGCGAGCCGATCTTGAGGGCGCCGAGTTGCTCGACGGGAGTGGACTGGGCAAAATACGTTGGCAGCTGGGGATGCTCGATGAGCTCGCGGTATGCCGCGAACGCCGCGTCGCTGATCGTGGTCATCGTCGCATCCCAGGCGGCGAGATCGTCGCTGGCGACCCGAGAGGTCGTATTCAGCGCGCTCGCCTCCAGTGCGGCAGCGATCGTCAGCTCGAGGTTCTCCCGGGCGAGCGCGGGCAAGAGATACTTGTCCGAGATGACCTCGCCCTGCTCGGTCACCTTGATCTGCCCCGAGAGCGTCCCCCACGGCTGGGCGAGGATGGCCGCGTGCGTGGGGCCGCCGCCGCGACCAACGCTTCCCCCGCGGCCATGAAAAAGCCGCAGTTGCACAGCGTGTTTGGCGGCAGTGTCGCGCAAAACCCGTTGAGCCCGGTGGATCTCCCACTGGCTGGTCGTTATTCCCGCGTCCTTGTTGGAATCGGAATAGCCGAGCATGACCTCCTGGACTCCGTCGCGGGCGTCGACAATCGCGCGGTATGCCGGGATGCTCAGCAGACGGTCCAGGATCTCGCCAGCGCTGCGCAATTCCGCCACCGTCTCCAGGAGCGGGACGAAGCCGATGTCCGCCCGCGGCGGGTTCCCGGAGCCGGCCGCGAGATCGATCAGGCCGGCTTCGCGCGCGATGATCGCCGGGGCGAGCAGATCGTCCGGACCCTGGGTCATCGAGACGATGTAGCTCTCGATCACCTGCGGGCCGAACCAGCGTTGGGCCGTGCGGATCGCGACGAAGGTCTCGAAGGTGCGTCGAGCGTCGGCATCCAGGGGCGGGGGATAGGGGCCGAGGGGCCGGCGGCCGGCGAGTTCCTCGGCGAGCCAGGCCAGGCGCTGCTCGCGCGCGTATGCGGCATACTGCCCAGACTCGCCGCTGACCCGGTCGGCCAGTTGCGCGAGCACGTGGTGGTGGGCCTCGGCATGCTCGCGAATGTCCATCGTGGCTAGCTCCGGCCCGAATGCGCTTGCCGTGCGGATCAATTGCTCGAGGGAGCCGGCGGCGACCAGCTCGCCGCGGTTGGCCAGGAGGGAATCGCGGACGAGGAGGAGATCGGCCAGCAGGTCATCCCGGCCGAGGTAGTCCTGGCCCGGGCGGGGCTCGGCCCGCGCGGCGATCCGGTCGCGGGTGTTGAGCAGCCGTCGGCGGATGCAGCTGAGTTTGAGCCGGTAGGGTTCCTGCACGTTGAGCCGGCGAATGCGGTCTTCGATGGCGAGTGTGCGCAGGTCGTGCTCCAGACTGGCGGTGAGTTCGGGCGTGACGTCGACCAGCTTGGTGGACATGGAGATCTCATCGACGCCGGTGTCGATCAGCTCGATCATCCCGCGGATGGCGATGGCGTGTTGCATCACGAGCACGTCGAGGGTGGTCTGGGCGGCGACATTGGGGTTGCCGTCGCGGTCCCCGCCGATCCAGTTGCCGAAGATGAGCGGCCGCGCGGTCGCGGGAAGGAAGGCGCCGCGCCGGCTTGCCTCATCGGCCATGTAGGAAAGCAGTTGCGGAACAGTCTCTTCGAGGAGGCCCTCCATGAAGAACAGCATGTTTCGGGCCTCATCCGCGACCGTCGGCTGATCGACGCGTAGGTCGTCGCTCTGCCACATCGACTCGATGATCTCGGCCAGGCGGCGGTCGCGAGCCCGCTCGGTGCGGGGGCTCGGGTTCGCGCGGAACGCGATCAGCGCGTCGGCGACCTGGCGCAGCTTGATCAATGCGGTGCGCCGGCTCGCCGCGGTCGGGTGGGCGGTGAAGACCGGGCGAACGCTCAACCGGCTGAGCGCGGTCGTCAGTGCCGGTGCACCGCGGGCCGCGACGATCCGATCCATCGCGGCTGACAGCCAATCGGCGTCGTCGGGGCGCTGTGCCAAGCGGGCTGCCCGGTCGACCTGCTCGGCAATATTTGCCAGCTGGAAGTAGGTCGCAAAGGCGCGCACCAACAGGCTGGCTAACGGCAGGTCGATTCCTGCGAGCCGGGTGGCCAGGTCGCGGGCGGCGGCGCCATTCCCGCTCTGGGCTCGTTTGGTGAGCCCCCGCACGTCCTCGACGGCCCGCAGCAGCTCGGGGCCCTCCTGGCGCACGAGGGTCTGGCCGAGCAATTCGCCAAGCCGTCGGATGTCCCGTCGCAACAGGCTGTCGTCGGGCCGGGCCGACAAGGCGCTCGGCTTGGGGCGGTCCATGCAAGAGAGGGTAGGTAAGCGTTTCCACGGCCGCAAGCAACCGAGAAATGTGGGAGCGCTCTCGCCCCGGACTACCCCAGTTATCTGTAGCGTCGTGATTAGTTACTCGGGGTAAATGGTGGGGCAACTGGAATCTGGCTCGGAGGCGTGATCCGCGGAGCGGTTGCGGGAGCCAAAGCCCGGTTGTACCGTGGGTACGCGGACTACTCCGGTACGTGGCCGGAGCAACTCAGTCAGGGGTGATTTGAGCTGTGTCTAGGCGTTCGAGCAAGATGGCCGGTTTAGTCACGGTGACCGTCGCGGGATTGCTTGCGACCAACGGAAGCGCGGGCGCGTCG
Source organism: Nostocoides sp. (assembly GCF_037045025.1). Taxonomy (GTDB): domain Bacteria; phylum Actinomycetota; class Actinomycetes; order Actinomycetales; family Dermatophilaceae; genus Nostocoides_A. Next base: position 251,621 of record NZ_JBAOHM010000009.1, read on the forward strand.
GCGCTGGCAGACGATGAGCCAAGAGCGCCTTTGAAAGCTACACAACCAAGGCTAGGCTAGGCTTGGCTCGAAAAGGATGTGGGATACTACTGCCACGGCATCGGCACCTACACCTACCGCGTAGTCACGGCCGGTTGGGCAGACTACTTTGAGCACGCCGCAGTGCAATCCCTCAACTATCAGCGATACTATTGCTGACGTGTGCCGCGATTATGAACCGCACCCCGAGGAGTGTTTGGCGGCGCCCTTGTACTCGAAGTGAAGCACACTGGTTTCGCAGGCCGTTGGCGCCGGTCGGATGGGAAAGGCACGCCCATCCCCGCCTTCGATCGGAGCGTGCCCACTGGAACAACCAGCTTCGAGTCCGAAGACACGACGAGCGGACGCAGCCATATGCCACCACCGAGCAACCACGGCTGAGTCGGTGTATGACCATCGACAAGGGCCGCTTCACGTTGAGCGTGAACAAGCCGATGTAGGTCGAACCAAACGTCGATAGCGGCCGGGCGAAAGCCGCGTTTTCTCGAACTGCGATCCCCGCCAGGCAAGATGGGCGGTATGAGCGCCGCGTGGCTTCGAGATGCCGTCGTCTATCAGGTATATCCACAGTCGTATGCCGACAGCGACGGTGACGGGATCGGCGACCTGCGCGGGGTGATCGGCAAGCTCGACTACATCGCCTCCCTCGGCGTCGACGCGATCTGGTTCAACCCGTGCTTCGTGTCGCCGTTCGTTGACGCCGGCTACGACGTGGCCGACTATCTGCGCGTCGCGCCCCGCTATGGCACCAACGACGACTTGCTCGAGTTGGTCGAGAAGGCCGGGGAGCGCGGCATCCGGGTCCTGCTCGATCTGGTCGTCGGGCACACCTCCACCGAGCATCCGTGGTTCCAGGAGGAGCTGGCGGCGGACGGGCCGAGTGCCGACGGGGACCGCTACATCTGGACCCACCAGGATCCTGGGGCGGGCTGGGGGATCGATCTGCCCGGCATACCGGCCTGGGTGAAATCGCCTGGGCCACGGCCGGGTTGGTATCTGAAGAACTTCTATGACGCGCAGCCGGCGCTCAACTTCGGCTGGATCCGGACCGATCCGGGACAGCCGTGGCGCGACGGCGTCGACGCGCCCGGACCGGCGCGCAATCGGGCTGCGCTGCGCGAGATCCTCGACTTCTGGCTTACTCGCGGCGTTGCCGGGTTCCGGGTGGACATGGCCTTCTCGCTCGTCAAGGACGAGAACCTGCTGGACGGGCGCCGCGCCTCGGCGGCCGTCTGGCGAGAGATCCGGGAGTGGCTGGATACGGCATACCCCGAGGCCGTGTTGATTCCCGAAGGTGACGAGCCGCGCGTCGAGGGCGGCTTCTCCTTCGACGCGGACTTCGAGCTGGTCATCCACGCGCCGCACGCGAGCCTCTTCGACAATCACGGCGCCGGCGCCTTGCCGTGGCACACGCCACGGGAGCCGTTTTTCGACTCTGCCGGAGCCGGATCGACTGATGTGTTCCTCTCCTCGTGGTCGTGGCTGCGCTCCACCGAGCACGACCGGCCGGTCGTGCTCGCCAGCGCCGACCACGACTACGACCGGTTGCGGTGCGGCGCGCGCACGCCCGAGCAGCTCGGCGCGGCGTTCACCTTCCTGTTCACCTGGGGAAGCATCCCGAGCCTCTATTACGGCGACGAGATCGGCATGCGCTACCTGCCGGGTATGCCGAATGTCGAGGGGGCGATCTGCAATCCGGCATACAACCGGGCGGGGGCACGGACCCCGATGCAGTGGGACCACACCCCCAACGCCGGGTTCTCCACCGCCCTCGCACAGTCCCTGTATCTGCCGGTCGACCCTGACCCCGGCCGGCCCACGGTGGCCGCCCAGCACGGCGTGCCCGGATCGACGCTGACCCTCGTGCGCGAACTGCTCGCGCTGCGGCGGGCCACGCCCGAGCTGCAGGGACACGCGCCGACTCGGGTTGTGCACGAGGGGTATCCGTTCGCGTGGCTGCGCGGCGAGAGCCATCTCGTCGTGGTCAATCCCCGCCGCCAGCCCGCTTCGTTGACGGTGCCCGAGGCGCGCGGCATGCGGGTGCTCTGGGGGTCGGGGGTCACCGTGACGGATGCGTCTTTGGAGGTGGACGGCTTCGGCTACGGGGTCCTCGCCGGATAGGTTCTGGCGGTGCCTGCGCCGCCGATTCCCGAGTCGTTCCGCGCTCTGGTCGCCGGGCGTGACCCCGAGCCGGACGTCAGCGGGGACGACTGGTTGCGCACCCTCCCGCGGCTGGTCGAGGAGCACCTGCACCGCTGGGATCTGGTCATCGACGGCCCGGTGCGGCACGGCCAATGTGCGCTCGCGATCCCGGTGCGCCGCGGGGGCGAGCCACTGGTGCTCAAGCTCACCTGGCCGCATGACGAGGCGCGCCTGGAGCATCTCGCGCTGCGGCTGTGGGACGGCGGCGGCGCGGTGCGGCTGGTCGCGGCCGACCCCGCGGCATACGTGCTGCTGCTCGAGCGGCTCGACAGCGAACGTAAGTTGACCAGCGTGCCGATCATGCAGGCGTGCGAAGTGATCGGCGAGTTGTTCACTCACCTCGACCGGCCCGCCGGGCCGCAGTTCCGGCGGGTGTCGGAGAAGGCGGCCCGCTCGCTGAGTCAACTCGCCGACGGCACCCCGCTCGTGCCGCGGCGACTGACCGATCAGGCCGCCGCCACGCTGACCCAGCTGCTCCGCGGCGGCGTGGACGGACGCCTGGTGCACGAGGACCTGCACGACATGAATGTCCTTGCGCCGCTTGACCCGGCACGCGGCGAGTGGCTCGCCATCGATCCCAAGCCGGTCTCGGGAGAATGGGCGTATGCCGTGGCCCCCGTCGTCTGGAATCGCGCCGACGCCGCGGCCGCGGCGCTCAGCGTACGGGCCCATGTGCGCCTGCGCGCCGACATCGTCGCCGAGGTTGCCGGTCTCGACCCGGAGCGAGTGACACACTGGACCTTCGTCCGGGTGGTCCTCAACGCGGTCTGGGCAGCGGAGTTCGCCCCGGCGTCCGACAACTTCCGCGCGCGAATGATCGCGATCGCCAAGGCTTTTGCGGACTGACCGAGCGCCGCGCGCAGAGCGCTCGATGCCTAGGCCGAAGTTACGGCTGGTTGACGTGGCGAACCCCCTGCTGGGCAGGGGGTTCGCTGGTTTGGGTGTTGGTGGTTCTGTCTACTTGCCGTTGATGGTTAGGGGGATGGGGGCGTTTAGGAGGGCGAAGGTGTGGCGTTGGGTGGGGGTGGGTTCGGCCAGGGTGGGCACGAGGGGTGTGGTGTGGTCGGTGCCGTAGCGCAGGTCGTTGCGGGTCAGGGTGGCGAGGTGTTTGAGCAGGGCCGGGAAGGACCGCACGGGCTGGTCGTGGTCGTCGGTGTGTCGGGAGGCTTTGCGGTCCGCGGCTGGGGAGCGGTGGGCGGGGGCGACCGGGTCGGCGGGTGTTGGCGGGTGTTCGTCGGTGTAGGTCAGGGGGGCTAGGGTGGCGCGTAGGTGCCAGGTCAGGTAGGCGGCGGGCATCACAATCAGGACGTGGGCGCGGACGCGGTCTTCGAGGCGGTGGTAGATCGGGCGCAGGTCGAGGTCGGTGGCTTTGATGCTGCGGAAGTCGCGTTCGACGTGGGCGAGGTTTTTGTAGGCCTGGACGATGCTGGCGGGGGTGAGGGTCTCGGCGGGCGTTGGGGTGCGTAGCACGTAGATGCCGTCGAGGGCGGCTTCGGCGGCGATCTGGCTGGTTTTGCGGGTGATCACCACGGTGGTGTCGGTGATGGTCAGGTCGAAGTGTTTGGCCATCGGGTATTTGTTGAGGAGTTTGCCGACCCGCAGGCCGATCGTGTCGGCGCCGGCTAGCCGGCCCTCGGCCACTGCTCGCTGGGTGGGGGCCAGGGCGGTTTCGGTGGCGGTGAGCAGGTCCTCGCGTTTGCGGGCGCGTTCGGTGGCCAGGAACGGGTTGCGGCAGGCGATCAGCCGTTCCCCGGGGTAGTCGGGGTGGCTGATTTCGGCCAGGTTGTGTTCATCGAACAGGGTTGGTTGAAGCGGGCCGCCCTCGGCGGCAAGGGTTTTGATCGCGGGGGCGCGGAGCGCGGTGATCCAGCCGAGGTCGGCTCGGGTGGCCGGGTCGGTGTTGGTGTGGCGGATCGCGGTGATCCGGGCGGTGGTGATCATGCCGCGGTCGCCGACCATGACCATCTCGGTGAGTTTGAAGGTGTCCCGCACCAGGGTGACGGCCTCGATGAACGCGGTGGGGTCGGCGGTGTTGCCGGGGAAGACCCGGATCGCGACCGGGCGACCGGCCGGGTCGGTCAGCAGCCCGTACTCGATCTGGGTGCGGTTCTTCTTCCCGTCGCGGGAGTAGCCGCGCCGGGCCAGTGGGCAGTGGCTGCCTTCCATCCACGAGGACGATAGGTCGAACAGCGCCATCCGGGCGGGGTTGGCGTCGGCGGCCAGGTGGCGCCGGGCCAGCTGCTTCTCGATCGCGTCCTGGCGCCCGAGTAGCCAGTCCATCGCCGCGTAGACCTCGTCGGTGGAGGCACCGGCCAGGTCGAGGTCGACGCCCAGGGTGGTGTCGGCCCACCAGGAGATGGTCGCCAGCTTCGAGCCGGGTGCCAGCACTCGGGCGATGATCAGCCCCATCGCCAGGTCCCGGGCCCGCCCGGGCGGCCCGAGTAGCCCGGGTAGGCCCAGGGCCCGGGCTTGGGCCCACACCGCGGCCACATGCCCGTGCGGCAGGGAGCGGGTGATGGTGGCGGCCTGGTCGGCCGGGATGAACGCCTGCCCGGCCAGGCAGGCCCGGATCACCTCGATCAGCTCGGCCGGCAGGTGGAGAGGTTCGCGACCGTCTCGTTGCGCACCTTGCCTGGCGGCCTGGTCGGCCGGGATGAACGCCTGCCCGGCCAGGCAGGCCCGGATCACCTCGATCAGCTCGGCCGGCAGGTGGGAGAGGTTCGCGACCGTCTCGTTGCGCACCTTGCCGTTCTCCCGCCAGGAACGCCGCAACAGGTGGGTCTCGTAGTCCCGGGCCACCCCGTCCTTACCAACATAGTGACGACGGTGCGTGGTCACATGAACCGCTCCACCACGTTTCGCCATACCGCCAAAATATCACACCGTGCCGGATCGATCGATCCACTTTAGTGACGACACACCGAGGGGTTAGAAGCCGCATCACTGCAGGTCAAAACGGGGATCAGCCCTCAAACCACTCGCAACTTCGGCCTAGGGAAGGATCGCGGTACGGAAATCGCCCGAGTCGGGGCCGTCACGCAGATCGTCGACGGGCGTCGCCCCTGTCGACGACGAAGTCCTCGAGCACCTGCGCCCATCGTGCCGTCTCATCCCGGGCGGTCATGTCTTACAGACTGGACGATTGCGGCGAGGCCGCGATGCGGGGTGAGACAGGCGCGGCTGCGCAGGCCGGGCGTGGAAGGATCGAGGAGGAAGCAGTCACTTCCGTCACCGGCCTGAAAAGGAGCACATCGTGCCTATCGCCACCCCCGAGGTCTACGCCGACATGCTGGACCGGGCCAAGAACGGCTCGTTCGCCTATCCGGCCATCAACATCACGTCCAGCCAGACGATCAACGCGGCCATCCGCGGCTTCGCCGAGGCCGGCAGCGACGGCATCATCCAGGTCTCGACCGGCGGTGCGGAATACGGCTCCGGGTCAAACATCAAGAACATGGTGACCGGCGCGACGGCCCTTGCCGCGTTCGCGGAAGTGGTGGCCAAGAACTACCCGGTCAACATCGCGCTGCACACCGACCACTGCCCCAAGAACAAGCTCGACGACTTTGTCCGGCCGCTCATCGCGCTGTCCCAGGAGCGGGTCGACGCTGGTGGCCTGCCGATCTTCCAGTCGCACATGTGGGACGGCTCGGCGGTGCCGCTGGACGAGAACCTGCAGATCGCCCAGGAACTGCTGGAGAAGTGCCAAAAGGCCAAGATCATCCTCGAGATCGAGGTCGGCGTCGTCGGCGGCGAGGAAGACGGCGTCGACAACGAGATCAACGACAAGCTCTACTCCACCCCCGAGGACGCGATCGCCACGGTCAAGGCGCTTGGTGCGGGCGAGAAGGGCTACTACATGACCGCGTTGACCTTCGGTAATGTCCACGGCGTCTACAAGCCGGGCAACGTCGTGCTGCGCCCCGACGTTCTCAAGGCCGCGCAGGATGCCGCCACTGCCCAGCTCGGGCTGGCCGCCGGCGCCAAGCCATTCCACCTTGTCTTCCACGGCGGTTCGGGCTCGCTGCCGGAGGAGATCTCGGCGGCGGTCGACTATGGCGTCGTCAAGATGAACGTCGACACCGACACGCAGTACGCCTTCACCCGCCCAGTCGCCGGCTGGATGATGTCCAACTACGACGGCGTCCTCAAGGTCGACAGCGAGGTCGGCAACAAGAAGCAGTACGACCCGCGCGCCTGGGGCAAGGAGGCCGAGGCCGCGATGGCCAAGCGCGTCGTCGAGGCCTGCGAGAACCTCCGCTCCGCCGGCACCCACGCCGGCTGAGCCGGGTGAGCGACCTGCTCGGCATCCCCGAGACGCTTCTGCCGCCGGACCCCGCCGCCGAGGCGGTGGCCGCCGACGAGGAGCGCCTCGGGCGGGTCGCGGCGGCATACCCCGCCTCGAGCCTGGCCTGGGCGGTACTCGCCGAGGCCGCGCTCGATGCCGGGCACCCGGTGCAGGCCTACGCCTATGCGCGCACCGGGTACCACCGGGGACTCGATGCCCTGCGCCGCGCCGCTGGCGCGGTCAGGGCCCGATCCCGTGGTCGCACGAGCCCAACCGCGGCTTCCTGCGTTCGCTCGCCGCGCTCACCCGCGCGGCTGGTGAGATTGACGAGCAGGACGAGCAGAGCCGGTGCGTCGACTTCCTGCGCGCATCGTCGGCCGAGGCCGCGCGCGAACTCGGCTTGTGAGACCGCAGCCCCGCTCAGCCCGGGATCCGGCGCGGCACGCCGCCGGTCAGCTTGAGCAGCGCGCACATGAATCGGTGGCCGCTATCGGCGGCGCCGCCGAACATCAACGGACAGCCACCGTCGATGACGGTGACCCCATGCTCGCGTCCGTATGCCGCTGCGCTCGCCGACACACTCCCCGCGCCGAAGCCGCGGTGCATCCACACCCGGGTGATGCCCGCCGCTTGTAGACCGCATTGCTGCCATGGCCTTGGGGCGCGTGGGACACGCCGGTCACCGCGATCCGGCGACAGGCGAGGAAATCCGCGGCGGCATCCTTGATCCGGGCCATGAAACCCTCCTTCGGCGCACTGGCTTCCTGCCGACCTTACGCCGGGCGCCGCCAGCCCCGACGGGACCCCGGTGACAGCGAACAGCGGCCCCGGGCGCGCTGAGCCGGGTTCGCTGTTCGATGGGTCAGCTCAGGTGATCGAGGCGCTGTAGATCGACTGGATGCTGGCGTCAAGCGTGGAGTTGAACTCCTCGTCGCTCATCTGCGCGGTCAGGCCCTCGGCGAGCGCCCGCGAGAACGAGGCGATCATGCCGGGGTTGTTGGCCAGCTTGTCGTTGGCGTCGTCGCGGGTGTATCCGCCGGACAGAGCGACGACCCGCATGACCTTCGGGTGGCTGATCAGGTCGGCATAGAAGCCGTCCTCGCTGGGGAGGGTGAGCTTGAACATGACCTGCTGGCCCTCGGGGAGATCCTCCAGGCCCTTGAGCAGCGCGGCCTTAAGGATCGTCTCGCACTCGGCCTTGTCGGGGGCCTTGATGTTGACCTCGGGCTCAAGGATCGGCATCAGACCGTGGCTGCGGACCTGCTTGCCGACCTCGAACTGCTGGTCGGCAATCGCCTGGATACCGGCCTCGTTGGCGGAGTTGATGACCGAGCGCTCCTTGGTGCCGAAGATACCCTTGGCGGCACCGCGCGCGAGCAGGGCGTCGAGGTCGGGCATCGGCTTCATCAGCTGGACGCCATCGGCCTCGGCCGCCAGGCCCTTGTCGATCTTGAGGAAGGGAACGACCCGCTTGTCCTCCCACAGGTAGTGGGCGGTCTCCTTGCCCTCGACCTCCCGGTCCATCGTCATTTCGAAGAGGATTGCCGCGATGACCCGGTCGCCGGTGAACGCCGGGCTGGTCATGATCCGAGTGCGCATCTGGTGAACGAGGTCGAACATCTCCTCGTCATTGCTCCAGGTGCTCTCGTCCAGGCCATATTGCCCGAGCGCCTTGGGCGTGCTGCCACCGCTTTGGTCCAGGGCCGCGATGAAGCCCTTGCCGCTGGTCATCTGGTTGGCCTGATCGGCATTCATATGTCATTTTCCTTGTGTCTCGGGGTGGTGGTGACGTGTGCGTTCACCAGGTACGTCACGATGCTAGCGACCCTGGCCGGTGCGCATAACCCTGCCCCGGCGACTGCATCACAACCGCCGCCCCAAGTAGCCGAGACAGGACGGGAGGCGCTGCAGCGGTGGATTTCGACGCCTATGTCGCCGCGCGCGGCACCGCGCTGCCACAGCCCCCGGTTGGCCGTCCCGGACGGCACCCATCGCGTGGGCGACCGGGACGAATTGGTCCGGCTCGTGGGCGCCTTGCCGCCGCGCGGCCGGGCCGTCGTCGTGCTGCGCTACTTCGAGGAGGCCGTCGCGGCATACGAACGATTGGACATCGAGGTGGTCGCGAAGAGGCGACTGCGCCAGATCGCGAAGCCACTGGGATAGGACGGTGCTCTGCTGCGCCCACGCCGGGCTGGACATCGCGGCCGGGCGTGCGGCATACGACTAGCCTGTCCTGCGGTCAACCGACGAAGGGGAGGCGAGTATGCCGGCAATCGTGCTGGTCGGCGCCCAATGGGGCGACGAGGGCAAGGGCAAGGCGACCGACCTGATGGGCTCTTCGGTCGACTATGTCGTGAAGTTCAACGGCGGCAACAACGCCGGGCACACCGTCGTCATCGACGGGGAGAAGTACGCGCTCCACCTGTTGCCCTCGGGCATCCTCACCCCGACCTGCACGCCGGTCATCGGCAACGGCGTCGTCATCGATCTCGAGGTGCTCTTCCGCGAGATCGACGGGCTCGAGGAGCGTGGGATCGATACCTCGCGGCTGCTCGTCAGCGCCAACGCCCATGTCATCACGCTCTACAACCGGGTGCTCGACAAGGTGACCGAGCGCTTCCTCGGCTCCCGCAAGATCGGCACGACCGGCCGCGGCATCGGCCCGACCTATGCGGACAAGATGAACCGCACCGGGATTCGCGTCCAGGACCTCTTCGACGAGCACATCCTGCTGCAGAAGGTCGAGGCCGCGCTCGCCTTCAAGAACCAGGTGCTCACGAAGATCTACAACCGCCGCGCGATCACCGTCGATGAGGTGATGGCCGAGCTCTTGCAGTATGCCGATCGGCTGCGACCGCTGGTCTCCTCCACTTCGGAGGTGCTCGAGGCGGCATTGGACGCCGGCTCGAATGTGCTGTTGGAGGCGGGCCAGGCGACCCTCCTCGACGTCGATCACGGGACCTATCCGTATGTCACGTCCTCCTCGGCGACAGCCGGGGGCGCGTGCACGGGCTCGGGGATCCCGCCGACGCGCGTGACGCGGGTGATCGCGATCCTCAAGGCCTATACGACCCGGGTCGGCGAAGGGCCCTTCCCCACAGAGCTTTTCGACGACCACGGCGAGTTCCTCCGCAAGACCGGCGCCGAATATGGCACCACGACCGGCCGGCCGCGCCGCTGCGGGTGGATGGACACCGTCATCGGGCGGTATGCCACGCGAATCAACGGGGTGACCGATTTCGTCATCACCAAGCTCGACGTGCTGACCGGGCTCGAGACCGTGCCGATCTGCGTCGCGTATGACGTCGACGGGGTCCGGCACGACGAGATGCCGGTCAACCAGAGCGAGTTCCACCACGCGACACCGATCTATGAGGAGCTGGACGGGTGGTGGGAGGACATCACCGGGTGCCGCTCCTTCGACGAACTGCCGGCCAATGCGCAGGCGTATGTGCTGCGGGTCGAGGAACTCATTGGCGCCCGGGTCTCGGCGATCGGCGTCGGGCCCGCGCGGACCGAGATCATCGAGCGCTTCCCGCTGCTCGACTAAGTCCCGTCAGCGCCAGACGTCGGTCATCGCCAGACAGTAGTCATCGCCAGACGCGGGCGAGCGCCTCGTGCGCGTCCTCTTGAGCCAGGCCAAGAGCCCGCACCGCCTCGGTGAACGTCCGCGCGGCGGCGTCGAGCCGAAGCCGTTCTGCTGCAGCGGCGTTGGGTGGCCGGTCGGCGACGGTCGTCCCGCCGCCACGCCGGGTCGAGACCAGGCCGGATGACTCCAACTCGCCGTAGGCCCGGGCCACCGTACCGTTCGCCAGGTCCAGGTCCTTGGCCAACTGACGCACCGGCGGCAGGCGGTCGCCGGCATGCAGCTGACCGGCGGCGATGAGGCCGGCCAACTGGCGCCGCAGCTGTTCATACGGCGGTGTCGGATCGCGCAGGTCGACGCCGATCTCCAGGCTCACCGGGCGTCCTGGTCGGCTCGGCTCCGTCCCAGCATCGGGGGCGAGGTCGGCAGCCTCGCCGGGATGAGCAGCTGCGCCAGCAGCGCAAAGCCGACGATCGTCGCCGCCGCAGCGACGAGCAGAAGGATGCGCGCGAAAGCGTCTCCGCCACGGATGCAGTCATTGCCGCCCGCGGCGCTGGCTATAAAGAGCGCGGTGGGCGCGGCCATACCAAAGAGGACGACCCCGAGTGCGTTGAGCACGTTCCGGATTGCGTTGCGACGCAACAGCAGAACGAGCGTATCCGTGGCAGAGCTGGGGTTGGCTCTCCGGAAGATTGCACCGGCGCCGAGGAGAGCGAGCAGGAGGCAGGCGCCGACAGCGAGGGCCGCGGGGACGGCATAGAAGCTGCCCGGCCACGGGCCGTTGGACCTCGTCGTCGTGACCGAGCCAAGACCGGGCAGCGTCTCAACGCAGGTGGCCGTCAGCGATCGTCCCGGACGCCCCTGATCGTCGGCGCTGCCGGCCAGCCACCCCAGCGTCAAGAGCGTCGTGAGCAGCACCAGGCCGCCCCCGACGATGGCGGTCCGGGCTCGGGGCAACAGGTCCGACCAGGTGCGAGTCATCAGGCTGGCCGTGCGTTGCGTTCCACGTCTGGGTTGGGCAGTTGCCTCGCCGATCGTCGTGCCGAGCAGGACACCGGCTGCCGCGATTGCAGGAGCGAGCAGGGCAAGCCTGCCCAGTCCCGCTTCGGTGCGGCTGAATGCCCAGCCACCCACCGCGAACCCCACGGCCAGGCCGAGCCAGCGCCAGCTAGTGGTCCAGCGCGCAACTGCCGTGAAAGCCGCTGGGGGAGAGTCTCCGTCGTCGGGATTGAGTTGTGTCAGCCGGGCAATCGCGACGATGATCACGACCATGACGACGACCGTCAGTAGGGCATAAACGAGCAGCAGCGCCATCGCGGGACCTCTCAATTTGTATCATGTAAGCGATACAAGCAAGCATGTCCCTGTGGATGACTTGTGTCAAGTGCGTGGTACAAGGCGTGACGTCGCCCCTGCGCGACCAGCGCCCCGGCCGGCCGGTTCCGCACGTCCGGCACGCGCATCCTCGACCCGGCCGGGCGCGTCTTCGTTCCCGTCGGCGCCAACCTCGGCACCCTCAGCGCCTTCGATTGGCGGGGCACCGCGATCGGGCACGCGGGTGACGCCAAGGCGTGGGGCTGGAATGCGGTCCGGCTCAACTTCCTCGTCTCGGGCGTGATCGATTGGAGCTATGTCGCGCAGAACGGCTATCCCGACCTCTTGCGGCAACTGGATTCGATCGTTGCGGAATACACCGCCAAGGGCATCGTCGTGATGCTCGATGCCCACGACGATCCAGCTACGCCGACAGCGCCTACTACGACCGGATCACCGCCGACATGACCCGCTTTTGGCGCGACGCCGGCGCCCGCTATAAGTCCAACAGCCGGGTTTGGTTCAACCTGATCAACGAGCCGGCCTACGTCAACTCGGCGTGGTTTAACCTGCAGGCCCGGTTGGCCGCCGCCTCTGGCGGCTGACTCACTAACCCCGCGCCGAGGTCTGTACTTTTCGCTGAGGTCGTACCAAAAAGAGTACGACCTCACCCAAAAGCGCAGACCTCGGCGAGGTTTACGCCCTGAATCCCGGGCCTAGACCCCAGCCTCGTCGTGGGCGACGGGGGAGCCCTGCTCGACGACCCCGCCGGAGTCCTTGCGCAACGACCAGCCGGTGAGCAGGCCCACCATGAACACGCCGATGGCGGCCGCGCCGATGGCGAAGATCGTGTCGCCGGGGACGCGCAGCCAGCGCAGGATGGTCAGCGTGTCGCCATACAGGAACTCATCGGAGCGGGCCCACCATAGGCCCTTGTCGATGCTCGCCCACGCCTGGGCCAGGCCGACCGGCAACAGCGAGAGCATGGCCATCAGGAACAGCCCGCCGTTCATTGTCCAGAAGCCGATCTTGATCGGCAGGTCGTTCCACTCTCGGCCGGGCATCAGGCTGCGCACGCAGAAGAGCATCAGGCCGATGCCGAGCATCCCATAGACGCCGAACAATGCCGTATGGCCGTGCAGCGGGGTCAGGTTGAGGCCCTGGACGTAGAACAGCGAGATCGGCGGGTTGATGAGGAAGCCGAAAATGCCGGCGCCGAGCATATTCCAGAAGGCGACCGAGACAAAGAAGTAGATCGCCCACTTGTAGCCGGCCACCCAGTCGCGCACCTTGAGCAGCCGCAGATTGCGGAACGCTTCAAAGCCCATCAGCGCCAACGGGATCACCTCGAGGGCGCTGAACGACGCCCCGATCGCGAGTACACCCGACGGGCTGCCGGTGAAGTAGAGGTGGTGGAAGGTGCCGAGGATGCCGCCGGTCAAGAAGATCACCGTCGACGCCAGCGTCGAGCTGGCTGCGAGCCGGGCATTGATCAGCCCGAGGCGGGCAAACAGGAAGGCGATGACCGCGGTGGCGAAGACCTCGAAGAAGCCCTCGACCCACAGGTGGACGACCCACCAGCGCCAGTATTCGGCGATCGAGAGGTGGGTGGACTTGCCGATCCCGAAGGCGGCGAGATAGAACCCGGCGATCGAGAAGCAGCTGGCCAGCAGCATGAGGGTGAGCGTGCGCTGGCTGCCCACCGCCAGCGGCGCGGTCGCGGTCGGCGTCGCGTGCCCGTCGGGGCTGGCCTTGGCCCGTTTCAGGGCCGGTGACACCCCGCGCCACATCAGGGCGAACCACAAGAACAGCCCGATCGTCAGGCCGATCTGGAAGAGCCGGCCGAGGTCGACATACTCCATGCCCTGGGTGCCGACCCAGTAGTTGCGGTCGCGGCCAAAGCCCATCCGGCCGGTCATCGAGAGCCACTCGCCGAACATCGAGCCGAGCACGACGACAAGCAGCGCCCCGAAGAGGACGTTGACGCCGAGGCGCTGGAACTTCGGCTCCTTGCCGCCGACGGCGGGGGCGACATACAGGCCGGTCGCGAGCCACGCCGTCGCGATCCAGAAGATCCCGAGCTGGGTGTGCCAGGTGCGCACGACGGAATAGGGCAGGATTTCGTCGATCGGTATGCCGTAGAGCGCCCCGCCTTCGACGCCGTAGTGCGCGCCGATGATCCCCATGGCAATTTGGAGCATGAACAGGAAGCCGACGATGAAGAAGTATTTCAGCGTCGCCTTCTGCGACGGGGTGGATTCGTAGCCGAGCAGCGGGTCGTCGTGCGGGATCTCGTCGAGGTTCTCCGGCGTGTCATCCCGCAGGTAGGAGTGGTAGAAGACCATGCCCGCGATGCCGCCGAGGAGCAGGATGAAGCTGATGATGCTCCACAGGATGTTGTCGGCCGGTGGGACGTTGTCGATCAGCGGCTCGTGCGGCCAGTTCTGGGTGTAGGTGACATCGTCACCGGGGCGGTTGGTCGAGGCCGACCAGCTGGTCCACCAGAAGAAGTCCGCCATCTGCTGGGCCTGCACCGGATCGGTGAGCAGGCCCTTTTGGATCGCGTAATGGTCGTGACCGTCGGCGAACAACTTGGCGTAGTAGGCGGAGTTGGCCCGCCAGGCCTGCTCCCGGATCGGGTCGATCGTGACCGTGCCCGAGTCCGCGTCGTAGGTGTTGGTGCGCAGGACCTCCATGAGCCGGCCCTTGAACAGCGCCTGCTGCTCGGCCGGAAGGTCGGCATATGTCGTGCCGCCGTCCTCCTTGGCCCACGCGTCGAGGATGAAGACCGCCTCGCGGTGCAGCCAGTCGGCGGTCCAGTCGGGGGCGACATAGGCGCCGTGGCCCCACACCGACCCGATCTCCTGGCCGCCGAGGGACTGCCAGATCCGTTGACCTTGGACGATGTCGTCGTGCGTCATCACCTGCCCGTCGCCGCGGACCTGGACGGTTTGCGGGACCGGCGGCTTGTCCTGGTTGATCTTGGCGCCCATGTAGAGCAGCACCGCGAAGGACCCGAGGACGACGACGAGCAGCGCAATCCACCAGCGGCGATCGTTGCGGTGCGGGTGATCGGGGACCGCGATGGCGCCGCCATGGGCGGGACGGCGGGCGGGTGGCGGTGCGGCAGACGCGGACATTCGCATTATCCTTTTTAATCCACTCAAATGCGGCCTCGGCCATCGTGGCAGTGCTCGCGGTTCCTCGCAACCGCGCCCGGCCGCTGTGATCCCAGGTCGAGGCCGATTCGTTACGTTCGACGCCGGTTCGCGCGCCGCCGGCCGCCGACCGGCCGGGCATGGGTCCATCACCCCATGGTGGTCGCCACCGCAGCGGTCTAGCGTGGGGAGGGGGACGACGGGTCTGGCCAGAAGAAGGGAAATGCCATGAAACGAACTCTCGCCGCCGCAGCGGCGGTCCTGGCTGCTGCGACCGCCGCATCCGCCGCGTCCGCGACGGCGCCGGCGGCTGGCGCCGCGAGTCCATCGCTGACGATGACCTACCTCCCCATCCAAGTGGTCGGCCAACCCGACCCCTCCGAGGTGTCGGCCGACTTCCGGATAACGGGAGTCGATTGCTCGGTCAAGTGCGAGCTGTGGAAATACGTCTACAACCACGGTGACGGTGACGCGTGGGTGTTGGCCACCTGGACCGGGCCGGCCAGCGGGGCGAAGGTCGTCCGGGACCAGGTCTGGGTGGACGAGATCGGGGACCAGGGCTACTACGTCGAGCGCTATCGCGCGGACGGGACCTCCGATCAGCCGCTGTCGGCGTCCGGAGGCGCCTTCTCGTTGCCGGACTCGCTTGCGACGGTAGGACCCGGATTCCGGCGCGAACTCGACCTGCAGGCCACCGAGACCATGGTGCTGCGCTCCAGCACGCCGGGAGCGACAGCGACCTTCCCGGCATCTCCCTACGGTGACCGCCTGGTCGGCGTCGTCGCCGAGCGTGGTCCGGCCGCCGGTGTCCTGCGTGTGGTCGTCGGCGGGAGCACGGCGCTGACCGTGGACCTGAAGCGCCCCACCACCACCAAACGGGCCATTGTCGGGACGATCCGCGTCCCGCAAGGGGCCGCGATCCGGATGCAGAACGCCACGCCCGCCGGACGCTCCGCCAAGCAGGTCGCCGTCGACGGGCTTATCACGCTTGGGGTGCGTTCGGACGCTCGCGCCGGCGCTCGCCCGCCGCAGGAGCGGCCCGCTCGGTCCGGGGACGAGACCATCTCCTATACCGTCCCGGACCGGCAACTCCCCGCCGGCGACGCGGGACTCGGGATCGATATCGAGGTCAAGGTGCACGGCTGTCCGACCGGCTGCCAGGTCGTCGGGCCCGGCGGGGACGGGGCCGTGATCTGGTCGAAGCGTTCTCCCCGCAGCGGTCCGCTGCAGACCTTCCACATTCCGGCAGTCGCCCCGTTCTCCGGCGGCGATTGGGTCTTCTACTACCTGAAGATCGGCGGTGACCGGGTGGATGTGATCGATGTGTCGCCGAACAAGCTGGAGCAGGACTATGTCGATACCACCTACGACCCGCGAGATCGCCTGGTCTACAGCGCCGGCTGGACTCAGGACAGCATGGCCTCGGCCACCGGCGGCTTCCTCAAACGATCCTCGACGCCCAACACGGGCATGACCTACCGAACCGAGGGTGATTACGTCGAGCACCGCGTCGCGGTCGTCGCGGCGCGCGGCGCGCACAACGGCGTGATGAAGATCTACAGCGGCCTTGACCTGGTCAAGACGATCGACCTGTATGCCGCGCGCTGGCAGGCGCGTCAGGTCGTCGCGGCGATCGACCTGCCGGAGAAGGGCCGGTTCACCGTGGTCAATGCAACCCCGGCCGGCCGGCCCAACAAGGACGTCCACGTCGACGCCATCATCGTCCTGGGCACGAACGACATTTGGCGGGCCGGTCGGTGAGCCGGCGCGCGACCGTTCGTCACCGTTCTCCGTGACGAGCCGTCACGCCGGGCGCAGCACGGTCATCCGGTGGGCCGCGCGGGTTAGCGCGACATAGAGCACTCGGATGCCGCCCGGTGATTCCGCGGCGATCGCCTCCGGATCGACGACGACGGTCGCGTCGAACTCCAGGCCCTTGACCGAGAGCGGGTCGAGGACCTGGACCCGGCCGTCCAGCCGGCCACGCAGCGGCGCGAGCCGATCGGCATACCGGATCGGGGTGATCACCGCGATCGAGCCGTCCACCTCGCGGCCGAGCGCGTCGAGGGCGGCCTGGACCGCGGCGACGGGGTCGGGATCGAGGCTGGCCTCGACCGGGCTCACCCCGGTCTCGCGGACGGCGACCGGGATGTCCGCATCGGGCAGCACCGGCAGGATGACGTCGCGGGCGTAGTCGAAGATCTCCCGGGCGTTGCGGTAGTTGGTGGCCATGTGGAAGTGGCGCCGCAGTGCCGAGCCGAAGGCCGCCTCCCGCGCCCGGGCGGCCTCGGCCGGGTGATCCCAGGAGGCTTGGGCGGCGTCGCCGACGACCGTCCAGCTGGCCCACTCGCCGCGGCGGCCGACCATCCGCCACTGCATGGGGGAGAGGTCTTGGGCCTCGTCGATGAGGATGTGGGCATAGTCGCCCGGTTCGCCGATCCGGCCGCGCAGCAACAGTTCGCGGGGCGTGCCGGCGCGTTGCCCGGCGGCGGCTGGGGCGGCATACGGATTGCCGAGTTCGCGGAACTCGCCGGCCGAGAGCGAGTCCAGCTCGTCGATCTCATAGAAGCCGCGTTCCTCGTCGCGGTCGTCCTTGACCGGTCCGAGCCGGACCGCCAGCTCGTCGATCAGGGCCGCGTCGGCGACCGACCACTCGCCGCTCTCCAGCGCCTCCCGCATCGACATCGCGACCGCAGCACATTCGTCATCGGTAAGCGCCCCCCGGCCGAGGCGATAGGTCAGGTCGGTGTCGGTCAGCCACAACAAGATCTCGCGCGGATCGAGCTGGGGCCACCACTGTGCCATGAACTCGTCCACGGCGAGCGACTGCTCGAACGCCTCGAGGAAGTCGGCCCGCTGACCGGTGCGGTGGCTCGCCCAGCCGGCCTCGGCCAGCAAATTGCGGGCCGCGTCCACGGCGAGGTTGCGCGCATGCCCGCGCAAGGCGCGGCCACGGACCCCGGCCAACACCTCGGGACCCAGGGAGATCGCCTGACCGCCGACGAAGGCCCGGAAGCTGTCCGGTCCCCCCGGCACGGCCGCCGACGCGGCCCGCCCGAGCAGGTTGCGGATCCGTAGCGACCCCTTGACCGCGGCGACCTCCGGGCGATCGAGCCGGGTGGCGCTCACCGCGTCGACCAGGTCGCCGACCGACCGCAACGTCACCGACTCCTCACCGAGGGAGGGCAACACCCGCTCGATATAGGCGGTGTATGCCGTGGACGGGCCGACCACGAGGATGCCGCCGCCTTCGAAGCGGCGGCGTTCGGAATAGAGCAGGTAGGCCGCGCGGTGCAGAGCGACGACCGTCTTGCCGGTCCCGGGGCCGCCGGTGATCTCGGTGACGCCGCGGCTGGGCGCACGAATCGCCTCGTCCTGGTGCTGCTGGATGGTCGCGACGATGTCGCGCATCTGCGCGCCGCGGCTGCGGGTCAGAGCCGCCATGAGCGCGCCGTCGCCGATGATCACGAGGTCGTCGGGGGCCTCGGCGACCATCAGGTCGTCTTCGATGCCGACGACGGTGGTGCCCTGGCTGCGCAGCACCCGGCGGCGGATGACGTCGTGGGGGACCACGGGGGTGGCGCGATAGAACGCCGCCGCGGCGGGGGCCCGCCAGTCGATGACCAGCGGCTCGTAGTCCTCGTCGCGCACGCCGAGGCGGCCGATATAGCGGACCTCGCGCTCCCGGCCGCGCCACCAGTCGGGGCCGTCCTGGGCGCCCCGGCCGAGGGTCGGGTGGGCGATGTCGAGGCGGCCAAAAACCAATCCCTCGTATTGGGTATCGAGGGCCGCCTGGCGGCGGGCGGCGTTGAACACGAGGGCGTCCCGCTCGAACAGACCGGTGATCTCCTCGTCCCGGATATCGCCCGTGCGGTCGGTGCGGCCCCGGGCCAGGCCGTCGGCGGCGACCAGGCCGGCCCGCTCGCCGGCCTTGCCCAGCTCGCCATAGACCCGGTCGACGTGGGCCTGCTCGATGGCGATCTCGGAGTCGACGACGGCGTCGCTCGTCGCGGTGGATGGGGTGGAACTCAACTTCGACCTTCGACTCGGGCCAGAACGCGGACTCTCTAGCCTACTAGTCGCCCTCCCTCGTCCCCATCCCTCGCCGAGGTCTGCGCTTTTCGCCGAGGTCTGCTGAGCGGTAGTACGACCTCGGCCAAAAACGCAGACCTCGGCGGATTTTGTTGGCGCGGGTCAGACCAGGCCCTGGCGGGCGGCGCGGACGCCCGCCTGGAAGCGGGTGTCGGCGCCAAGGCCGTCCATGATGTGTCGCACCCGGCGCTCGACCGTGCGCTGCGAGATGCCGAGCCGCCGGGTGATCGTCGAGTCGGAAGCGCCGGAGGCGAGGAGGCTGAGGATCAGCGCGTCCCGGTCCGCGGCGCCATCCAGCGCAGGTCCATCCTCGCCCATCGGCAGGGGGACGCCGGTGGCAAAGAGCGACTCCCCGAGGCGCATCACCGCGGCGACGAACGGGTGTCTGCGCAGCAGCATCGAGCCGGCACCGCTGGTCTCGATGTTGCTGAATTCCACGACCGCGGCGACGTCGTCGACGACGACCGCCGAGAAGTGGATGCCGCTGGCGAGGCGGATCTGCTCACCGCCGGTCATCCGCTCGCGCAAGGCGTCCAGCGCGCCCGGGACATCGAGGACCGCCGGGTCATAGACGGCACGCAGTCGGACAAGCTCGCCGGCGGCATTGCGGAACAGCTCCCGATGGCTGTTGAACGGGTCCAGCAGCAACTGGTGGGTGCGCCGCGAATCGGCACGCACGGACAGGATCTCCCGCTTCGCCGCCGCGGTGATCGTCGCCGTCGCCGAGGCGATGTCGGCCAAGGTGGCCAGTTCGCGGTTGCCCGAGTCGACCACCTCGTCGGTGCGCGCGGCCAGGAAGAGCTGATGCAGCTGGCCGGCGCTGGCCCGCCACGCGCGCGCCCGGCGCTCGGCGTCGGCCGCCCACGCGGTGATGGCGATATCTGGGGCCGGGACATCCCACCGGCCGTGATCGGCCGTGGCGAGCAGGCCACGCGCCTGGAGCAGCTTGGTGGCCCGATCGACCAGGTCCGCGGGCAACCCGGTCTCGATGAGCGCCGCGCGGCTCGGCTCGGGCAGGCGAACGAGCGCACCATAGACGCGATTGAGGTCGTCCTCGCTGAGGAGTTGGGGGTCGGCTCCCACGTGATCGGCCGGTGCGGACATACCCCCAAGGGTGTCAGACTTGGCGGGTTTCCGCCAATGGCGGACTGGCGACACCCCAGGGCTTTACTCGCGGGTAGATCTTTGCCACGATATTCGTGGTTGATCCCGCGTCAACCCGCGTGAAGAGCGCCGGTTCCCCCACTGTGCGCCACACGCCACGGCGCGGGGTTCCCGGGGGAACATCCCCCCTGCTCCCCGGGAACCCCGCGTCGTCCTTATTTCCGGGCTGGTCCGCAGCGACCGACCCCCGGCAGGCACCCCAGAGTCAGCTCGTGGGGAACCGGATTCCTCGGTCACGATGGGGGACAATCACTTTCGGTCCCACGTGCCCACACCGGTCAGGCGAGAAGGAACCCCGCGCCTTCACGCCGGGATTCACGATCGTTATCGCTAGGAGATCACAGGTGACAGCTTTCACCCGCCGCGCCGGAATCCAAGCCGCGGCCACCGCCGGCGCCCTCCTCGCCGGCGGTCGCACGAGCGCCGCCCTGGCGGCGCAGCCGACACCCGTGCGCACGCGGTCCCTCGCCGACCTGACCGGAATGCTCGGGGTGTGTATGGAGACCACCGGCGGGGGCGTCTGGGGAGAACACGCCAAGATCCTGACCGCCCTGCGGGAGCTCGGGGCCACCTGGTTCCGCTCACCGTTCAGCGCGGGCAACAACAACCAGGCGGCCTGGTGCCGCGAACTGGGCGCCAACGGGGTCAAGTTGAACGCCATGGTGGTCGGCCCCGGTCAGGGCGCCACCCCGGAGGCCACGGTCAAGTGGATCGCGGGCAATGTCGCGGGGGCGTTGCACTCGATCGAGGGCACCAACGAGTGGGACCTTAAGGGTGGGGTCGACTGGCCCACCGAGTTGCGCGACCACCAAACCCGGCTCTACCGCGCCGCCAAGGCCAACTCGGCGACGCGCCGCGTCCCGGTTCTCGCGCCTGCCTTCGGCACGCCGTGGCGCCCGGACAGCTATGACGCCTTCGGCTACGCCGGTGACATCTGCGACATGGGCAACAGCCACATCTACACCGGTGGCTTCGTCCCGGGATACCGCAGCGACCTGATGCTCGACTTCGAGCGACGGGTCACTGGCCCGCTGCCCCAGGCGGTCACCGAGACCGGCTGGCACAACGCGATCTACACCGGGACCTCCCACCTCTACACCCCCGAGGATGTCGCCGGGGTGTATGCGCCGCGCCTGCTGCTCGAGTACTTCATCCGGGACACCCCGAAGGTCGCGATCTATGAACTGGTCGACGACGCCCGCGACCCCGAAGGCAACGACCGCGAGTCCCACTTCGGCCTGCTGCGCTTCGACTTCTCGCGCAAGCCGGCGTTCATCTCGCTCGCCAACTTCATGCGGATCATCAACCTCCAGTTCCGCGTCGGCGGGCAGGGGATGCCAGCTCCGCTGCAGCCGCGGGTCACGGTTGGGGATGGCCTGCGGGACACCGACGTCCGCACCGTCTTGGTGCCCCGCCCCGACGGGCGACACCTTGTTTTCGTATGGCGCTCGCAGGCGGCGATCTACGAGCCCCGCACGCGTGTCTACCTCAACCCGGGCCGGGTCGCCGTGTCGCTCGACTGGTCGATCTCCCGCCGGGTTCGCCGTTATGTGCCCAACCGGTCAGCGACCGCCCGGGACGTGACGGTCACCAGCCGGACCGAGTTGTCCGTGGGCGCCGAAGCGCAGGTGCTGATCGTCGAGCCGGAGTGAGTTCCGGCTCGACGGCCGACTCGCCGGCCAGGCGCCTTATAGGCAGGTGGATCCGACGCACTTGCGCTGCACGTTGAGCCGGCGAATCCAATCCGGGACGTTGTAGCGCGGTGACGTCGTCCCGAACTTGAGCGGGATCAGGTTCTTCAGCTCGCCGGGATCGGTGGTGCGGTCGTAGAGCTCCTGAGTCACCGGGGTGCGGCCCAGCCGGTCGCTGTAGGTGACGATGAACTTGAAGCGACCGTCGAAGATCGAGGCCCACGTGGGATAGGGCGCGGGCTTCATCGGGGCGTAACCGCGGTCGAACCAGTATTCGCTGAGGATGACCCGGTGTCCTTGCGGCTGGGTGACGAGCGACTTGCCATCGATCAGGGGCAGCGCGGGATCGACGGCGATGCCGGTCAGATCCAAGATCGTCGGCAGCAGGTCGACATTGGAGACCTTGGCCGTCGCGGCATACGAGGCCGTCGTGGTGCCCGGCGCAAAGACGCCGGGGTAGGCGATCATCAGCGGCACCCGAACCGAGGGCTCATAGGCGACGAACTTCTTCAGCAAGCCGTGCTCACCGTTGTTCAGGCCGTTGTCCGAGGTGAAGATGATCACCGTGTTGTCGAGTTCGCCGGCGGCGGAAAGGCGGCTCACGACGGTCCCGAACCAGTCGTCGATCGTCTTCAAGGTGCGCTGGGCGACCGGGCAGATGGTCATCCACCCGCTGTCCTGGGTCATCGGATAGGCCCGCACGAACGCCGGCTTGTCGCTGCGATCGGTTTCCACGGGTGGCCGGGTGCACCCGGGCACGGCGAGCGAGCGGTACGGCGGCTCGACCATGGTGTAGGCGATTCGGCCGTCGTGCGTGTGCGGCGCCGTCGGGTTGTAGTCGAGGTAGAACGGCGTGTCCGCGGGGTCGGCGAGCGCGCTGTCGAGGAACGCATCGGCCTGGGCCGCGATCCACGTCGTGTTGTAGTTCGTGCCGGTGGCGGCGTCGCCGAGGATCTTGACCTGCTCACCGGTGGGGTAGTTCGCGACGAAGTTGTAGTACCACGCCGGAACCCCCGGTGCGCCCAGGCAGTATTCGCTGGGCACCTCGCGGGTGCAGGACCCGGCGATCGTGACGTACTCGTCGAACTCCGGGGGGTTGTTGACCAGGTTGAGGTACTTCCCGAACAGGCCGGTGCGGTAGCCCCGGTTGTTGAGGTAGGCCGGGATCGAGCCGCGGGTGTCCAACACGTCACCGAGGCCTTGGGAGATCACCCCGCCGTTGTGGCCGTAGCGACCGACAAAGGTCACCGCCCGGGACTGGCAGCACGACGGGGACGCGACATAGCTGTTGGTGTAGGTGACCCCACGCTCGGCCATGAACGCGACCAGGTTGGGCATGAACTGGCTCATCTTGGCCGGATCGTCATACACCTGGTCGTCGGTCTTGATGAGGATGACATTGGGTTGCCCGGGGAGCTTGGCGCTGGCCGCCGGTGCCGCCTGGGCGGGCGGCGCGGCGCCCATCGCCGCATTGCCAGCGCCTCCGATGCTCAAGGCCACGGCGAGAATCGCCGCGGCGCGTGCCACTGATTTCATCGAAAGCTCCTTGCTGGATAACGCGGTTCGCCGAAAATGCACCCGAATCCGGGCGCGGCGTGGCCAGGGTAGCTCAGCGTTGGGGTGTTCCCATGTCCTACAGATCACCGACTAGAGCCTTCCCGGGAGAGGGTGCCCGTCGCGGCAGCCGGCCCACTAGGGTTTGAGCCGTGAAGGTCCTCGTGATCGGGTCCGGTGCTCGGGAACATGCCCTCGTCAAGGCCATCGCGGCCGACCCCATGGTCGAAGCGGTCATCGCGGCGCCCGGCAACCCGGGCATCGACGCGCTGGCCGTCTGTGAGCCGCTTCCCCGGGGCGCCACCCACGGGCCCGATGTTGTGGCCGTCGCGGCCAAACACGGGGTCGACCTCGTCGTCATCGGCCCCGAGGCCCCACTGGTCGAGGGAGTCGCCGACGACCTGCGCGCTGCGGGGTTCGCGACCTTCGGCCCGTCCGCCAAGGCCGCCCAGCTCGAGGGCAGCAAGGCGTTCGCCAAACGGATCATGGCCGAGGCCGGCGTGCCCACCGCATTCGCCCACGTCTGCACCACCCGTGGTGAGGTCGAGGACGCGCTGGATGCCCTCGGCCCGCCCTATGTCGTCAAGGACGACGGGCTGGCCGCGGGCAAGGGCGTGATCGTCACCGACAGCAGGGTGGCGGCGCTCGATCACGCGGACGCCTGCCTCTCCCGGCCCGACGGGCGCATCGTCGTCGAGGAGCACCTGGACGGCCCGGAGGTGTCGCTCTTTTGCATCAGCGACGGCGATCTCGTCATACCGCTGACGCCCGCCCAGGACTTCAAACGCGCCCAGGACGACGACCGTGGCCCCAACACCGGTGGTATGGGCGCGTATTCGCCGTTGGATTGGCTCCCCGACGGACTGGTCGATGATGTCGTCGCCCGCGTTGCCCAGCCGACCATCGACCGGATGCGACACCTCGACATGCCCTTCGTCGGGGTGCTCTATATCGGCCTGGCGCTCACCAGCCGCGGCCCCCAGGTCATCGAGTTCAACGTTCGGTTCGGCGACCCCGAGACCCAGGTCGTCCTCGACCGGCTCGCCACCGCCGTCGGCGAGCTGCTGCTCGCGGCCGCCACCAGCCAGCTCGGCGAGGCCGAGCCGTTGCGGTGGCACCCCGACGCCGCGGTGACCGTCGTGCTGGCCGCCCCCGGCTACCCCGCTGCGCCACAGACCGGCGGCCTCGTGACCGGTCTGGATGAGGCCGAGTCGGATGTGGCATACGTCCTGCATGCCGGGACCTCCCGCGACGACCACGGGCTGTTGCGGGCCGGCGGCGGCCGGGTGCTGTCGATCGTCGGGCGAGGCGCGACCCTGGCCGAGGCGAGGGCCGCAGCATACGAGAGCGTTGGCCGGGTCCACCTGCCCGGCGGGCGCTTCCGCAGCGACATCGGGCTGCGCGCCGAGCGGGGCGAGATCACCATCCCGCACCTGTGATCGCCCTGCGAGACTGACGCCATGGCTGCTCCCGAGTTGCCCGGCTATCGGCACATCCACTCCGGCAAGGTCCGCGACCTCTATGTCCCGGAGGCCGACGAGAGCGTGGTGCTGCTCGTCGCGTCGGACCGGATCTCCGCGTATGACCACGTCCTCAGTCCCCCAATCCCGGACAAGGGCGAGATCCTGACGCAGCTGTCGCTGTGGTGGTTCGACCAACTGGCCGACCTCGTGCCCAACCAGGTCATCTCGACCGATGTCCCCGCGCAGGTCGCGGGGCGGGCGATGCTCGTGCGCCGGCTGGAGATGCTGCCCGTCGAGTGCGTCGCCCGGGCCTACCTGACCGGCGGTGGCCTCAGTGAATACCGCGCGTCCGGATCGGTCAGCGGGGTGCCGCTGCCGCCGGGGCTGGTCGACGGCGATCGGCTGCCGGAGCCGATCTTCACGCCGTCCTCCAAGGCGCCCCAGGGGGAGCACGACCAACCGATCTCGTATGCCGATGTGGTCGCCCTGATCGGTGCCGACCGGGCCGCGGCGGCGCGGGATCTCACGATCGCGATCCTGGCGCGTGGCAACGCGATTGCCGCCGAGCGCGGCATCCTGCTCGCCGACACCAAGGTGGAGTTCGGCATCGCGGCGGACGGGCGGCTCGTGCTCGCCGACGAGGTCCTCACCCCCGACTCCTCCCGCTTTTGGCCGGCCGCCGAATGGGAGCCCGGCCATCCGCAGCCATCGTTCGACAAGCAGTTCGTGCGCGACTGGCTGACCTCGCCCGAGAGCGGCTGGGCCACGACGTCCGACGCCGTGCCGCCGGAGCTGCCCGAGGCCGTCGTTGCCGCGACCCGGGCCCGGTATGTCGAGGTGTTCGAGCGCCTGACCGGCCGGTCCGTCGTCTCGGCTGGTGGTGCCCCCGCGGCGGGCTAGGACGGCCTATCGCTTTTGCGGACAAACCGCACGACCAAGCCCTACTCTTCAGTAACCCGCACGATGACGTGCGGAGGAGTCAAGGAGCACCGATGGTCATCCCCCGCTATCTCCCCTCCCGGCGCGCCCGGGCCGGGGCCCTCTCCGGCCTCAGCGCCACCCTGCTCATCGCCGCGACCGCAGCCAATGCCAGCGCCGCCGGATCGTCCTATGTCGCCCTCGGTGACAGCTACTCCTCCGGGGTGGGCACTCGCGTCTATATCAGCGACGGCACCAACTGCCTGCGCTCGGTCTACGCCTATCCCAGCCTGATCGCCGCCGCCAAGGGCTACTCGCTCAACCTACGGGCCTGCTCGGGCGCGACCGTCGCCGACGTCACCAACAGCCAGCTCTCGGCCCTCAGCTCAAGCACGTCCTATGTGACGATGTCGGTCGGCGGCAACGACGCCGGCTTCGCCAGCGTCCTGACCGAATGCGCGAAACCGGCCTGGATGAGCAACTGCAATGGCGCGATCGACGGTGCCGTCAACTACATCAACACCACCCTCCCCGGGTCGCTCTCGACCCTGTATGCGAGCATCCGCTCGCGCGCGCCCTACTCAAAGGTCACGATCGTCGGCTACCCGCGCATCTTCAACGGCGAGGACTGCAATGCATTCACCTGGTTCTCCCCGACCGAGGAGGCGCGGCTGAACCAGACCGCCGACCTGCTCAACAGCCGGCTCGCCTCCGCGGCCGCCGCCAAGGGGTACGCCTTCGCGAACCCGACCGGCGCCTTCCTCGGCCGCGCGGTCTGTGACAGCCCCGAGTGGATCAACGGCCTGTCCAACCCGATCGTCAACTCCTATCACCCAAGATCGACGGCCACCGCTACGGCTACACCCCGGTCATCAGCCCGTCGGTCACCGGCGCGGTCGTGCGGGTCACCGACACGGTCGCCGCGCGAGCGGCCGCCTCCGCCGAGCGACTCGCCACCCAACAGCGGCGGTATGCCGCAGCCGATGCCCGCATCCAGCCCAAGCTGGTCGTCGCACCCGACCTGAGCACGACGCAGGCCAAGGCCGCCGCCGCCCGCGCCGGCGTCGACCTGTCCTCGCGGGCCTCGATCGACGCCGCCGACGCCCGGTATGCCGCCGCCCAGGCCCGGGCGCACGCCGGCTGACCCGGTGCCCGGCCGGACCGGCGGTCAAGCCCGCGCGTGACCGCCGGCCGGTCGGCGGCATACGGCACAATTTCTTGGTATGCCGCCGCGCCGCCGAATCCCGCCCGCGCGGGGCGGCGATGCGCTCCTGGCCTGGGCGGATGCCGAGTGCCCCGTCGCCGCTGACCTGGTTGCGACGGCGGTGCGGTTCACGCTGGAGGAGATCGCCGAGAGGCATCCGGGGCGCAGCGTCGAGATCCGGGTGCCGCCCTATGGCGCGGTGCAGTGCCTGCCGGGGCCAGTCCATCGGCGCGGCACCCCGCCCAACACCGTCGAAGCCGACGCCCACACCTGGCTCGAGCTGGCGACCGGCCGGCTGGACTGGCCGGACGCCGTCGAGCGGGGCGCGGTGCGCTGGAGCGGCATCCGGGCCGACCTGGGATCGCTGCTGCCGATCATCGACCTGCGCAGCCGCGACGGGATAGGTTGAGTCGCGTTCGGTCACCGAGGAGGAACGATGCCCAGTCAAGAGTTCACGGATGCCGTTGCCGCGCTCGATAAGTCCCCCGACAACCAGAGCAATGACACCAAGCTGGCCCTTTATGGCCTGTATAAGCAGGCGACCAAGGGCGATGCGTCGGGCAAACGACCGGGAATGTTCGACCTGGTCGGCCGGGCCAAGTATGACGCTTGGGCCAAGCTGAAGGGGATGTCCAGGCAGGACGCCGAAGCGGCATACATCAAGAAGGCCGACTCGATCCTCGGGTGAATCCTGGCCCCGGCGCCCAGCGGCGCCGGGACCAAGACTCACCGAGTCAGGTCAGCGGGCGTGGCCGCGAGCGGCATACCTTGTGGCGTTGGCGATGATCTGATCCGCGGCGCGCGAGCGCTCGCCGCCGGTCACGCGGGGCAGATTGCCCAGCCCGTTTTCCGCGGTCTCGGCCGGCTTCTTGCGCACGTCGAGCCAGTTGGCGAAGAAGGTGTCCAGGTTCTCGCCGGACACCCGCTCGGCGAGCGCCTTGAACTGGGCGACGGTGCCGTTGCCGTTCTTGTGGGCGGCGCTCCACTGCTTGAGGATGCGCTGCACGGTGCCGGCGCCGATGCGGTTGCGTAGCGCGGCGAGCGTCATCCCGCCGCGGACATAGACGGCTTCGTTGAACTCGTTGCGCTTGCCCGGGTCGGAGAGCCGCACGCCCCAGAAGTTGGTGTAGCTGGCGGGGTATTGGTTGTAGAGGTCCGCCAGGGTCTCGTTGACGCTGCCCGCACCGACCTTGGCGCCCCAGAGGAACTCGGCATAGGTCGCGAAGCCCTCGTTGAGCCAGATGTCCTTCCAGTTGTGGACGCTGACCGAGTCGCCGAACCACTGATGGGCGTTCTCGTGGACCACGACGCTCATGTTGGAGCCGCCGCCCCAGAAGCTGTAGGTATAAACGGGTCGGGTCTGGGTCTCCAGCGCGTAGCCGAACGACATCGACGGCACGACCCCACCGACGCTGTCGAACGGGTAGGGGCCGAACTGGGTGGCTTCCCAGTTGATCACCTCAGGGGTGCGCATCAGGTCGGCCTTGGCCGCCCCCTTGGCCCAGGACGGGACCTTCTTGGCGATCGCCACCGCGTAGGACCGACCGCCCGACGTCCCGCGGTAGAGATCGAACTGGCCGATCGACATGAAGGCCAGATAGGTCGCCATCGGCGAGGTCACCGACCACTTCCAGACGTCCTGGGTTGCGGTGCTGGTCTTGGCCGCCAACCGGCCCGGTCCGACGGCTTCGAGGCCCTTGGGCACGCGGAAGGTGAGGTCGAAGGTGGCCTTGTCGCGGGGGTGGTCGTTGCTCGGGAACCACCAGGCGGCGATCTCGGGCTCGCCCAGCGCCATCGCCTCGGTCCCCGAGCCGATCCAGGGCGAGGCGACCCCGGCGTAGGAGATGCCGCGCGGCTGGCCGGAGTAGGTGACCTTGATCGTCATCGTGCTGCCGGAGCGGACCGGTGTGGCGGGGGTGACGACGAGTTCGTGCGGGTCGCTCTTGCGGATGCTCGCCGTCTTGCCGTTGACCGTGACCTTGGTCGCGGTGAGCAACAGGTCGAGGTTGAACGAGCTGAGGTCGGTCGTGGCGCGGGCGGTGATCGTCGCGACCCCGCTGACCTTGGTGGTGGCCGGGGCGTAGGTGACGTCGAGGGCGTAGTGGCGCACGTCGTAGCCGCCGTTGCCGTAGGTGGGGTAGTAGGGGTCGCCGATTCCCGCGGAGCCGGGGCCGGCGGCATACGCGGCGGTGGCGGTGATCAGGCAGGCGGCAACGCCCGCGGCGGTAGCCGAACGGACGGGCAGGTGGCGCGACATGATGGGTCCCTCCAATGTCAGGTTCTCGGGGATGCCATGCCACCCTAGAGCGGACATCCATGGAATGCACCCAATGAGCAGGAGAACCGATGAAGGCCACGACCGGACGCGGGCGGCGCGAGCCGCGCTTTGGGGCCTTTCTCGGGACCGGCGCGGTGATCGGCCTGGTCATCGGTGTGGTGATCGCCTATGTCGGGCCGGACGCCCCGGATTATGGCCAGCGCACCGAGCTGGGTTTCATGGGCGTTTTCTTCGGTTTGCTCGGCGCGTTGATCGCCGGAGTGGTCGCGGTGGTGATCGCGGGCCGGGATTAGGGCCCGGGCGGTGATCGGTGGCGGGTGGCCGCGCGGTGCCGGGGTGAACGGAACGTAGCGGACGCCACGACGAACATCCGCGCCATTGCCCCTTCGGCGCCGTATGTTGGTCGTCAAGGACGCGATCGGCGCGCCCCGGTTCGTATGCCCGGACGGGAGTGAAGATGAGCAACGGCGAGGAATCCGGCGCAGGGGGTGCGGGGCGCTGGCAGGCGGCGGATGCCGCGGGGAGGCGGGCCGGCTCTGGGGAGCCGGTGACCCGGTGGGTGGAGGAAACCCGGCGATACCGGCGCCCGCTCGGCGGGTGGTGGTGGCTGGCTCTGCTCCTGGTGCCGGCGGTACTGGCCCTGCTCGGGGGCGCGCTCGGCGGCGACGAGCCGTCAGCCGCTACACCGAAGAGTTGGGCCACGACGATGGGCTCGGGGACCGCCTCGAGCGCGTCCGCGCCGAGCGGCGAAACGTCGGCCGCGAGTTCGTCCGGCGGGCAGTCGTCCGCTGCTAGTGGCGATGCCGCGGCCTGCAGCACGCTGGAGGACCGGATCGGGGAAGCGCTCGCCGCCACCAAGATCACCTTTTCCCGCGGGGGCTCGGTGGTGAGCGAGGCGTCCATGCCGGTGCTCGAGTCGGTCGCCGGGATGGTCAAGGCCTGCCCCGACGCCCGGCTGACGATCACCGGATACACCGACCCCAGCGGCGACGAAGCCGAGAATCAGCAGATCAGCGAGGCTCGCGCGACGGCTGTGCTGGACCAACTGGCGAAGGACGGAGTGCCCCAAGGGTCGATGAGCGCGGTCGGCAAGGGCGAGAAAGATCAGATCGCGGGCGGGACCGAGGCCAACCGGCGCGTCGAAATAACGGTGGGATGAGGATCATGGACTTCGTGACGGCTTGGGTGCTGTATGTCATCGCGTTCGCCCTCGGGGCGCTCGTGGCCTGGTTGATCGCTCGATCGACAATCGCGGCTGCGAATGCGAACGAGGCGTTCGCCGATGTTCCGGAGACGCGCGCGATCGGAGGCCGGTCATGAACTGGTGGCTGTTTGTTCTGGCCTTCCTGCTCGGCGCGCTGCTGAGCTGGATCTATATGGTGCGCCGGGCCACGCGCGAGGTGCGGATCATCGACCGGGAGGCCATGGCCGCGCTTGACGAGGGTGCTGCCGACGACGATCTCGAGGACGAGGCCGCCGCGGAGACCGTGGTCGAGGAGACCAAACCGGCAGCGAGCGCCACGGGGGCTGCCGCAGCTGGTGGCGCCACCGCAGCGGGTGCGGCAGCGGCCGCGACGGTTCCCCGCGAACCAGTCGAGCAGACCGCGCCGCGGCCGGCCGAAGCCACCGTGCCGCGAGAGACGCCGGAGGCGACGGTGCCACGAGAGGAGCCCGCGGCGTCAACGAGCGACGACGACCTGCTGAACCTCGACGGCGACGTCGACGACTTCGACCTGCCCGAGAAGGGCTTGCCGGGGATGGCTGAGGCGCAGCCGGCCGCCGCCCCGACAGCGGGCGTGGATCTGGATGCTCCCGAGGCGGGCGTCGACCTGGACGCCCCGGGTGGAGGGCTTGACCTGGATGCGCCGTCGGCTGACGGCGGGGTTGATCTCGATGCCCAGATGGTGCCGCGCAGCGACCTGGCCGAGGTGGCCGCAGCCTCGGCCCAGCCCGCGCCGGCGGGTGCAGTGGACCTGGACGCGCAGACCGTCCCGCGCAGCGATCTCGCCGAGACCCAGGCGATCGACCTCGACGGGGGATTGGACCTGGATGCGCCCGCGGCGGACGCCACCCCGGCCGAACCCGAACCCGAACCTGCCCCCGTGGTGGCTGCGCCCGCAGCCGGCCCGGGCACGACCGACAACGATCTGCTCGACCTCGACAGCGCCGAGGAGATCGACGACCTGCCCGCCGCTGCGGCTCCCGTCGTCGCCCCGCAGGTGCAGCCCGAGACCGTGACCGAGCCGGTTGCCGAGCCCGAGGCGACGGAGGGTGTCGACGAAACCGGGGCCGAGGCGGTCGCCGAGCCGGAGGCAGTTGTCGAGCAGGAGACAGTTGCCGCCTCGGCCGCGCCAGCGGCCTTTGACGGTGGTGTCCTCGACCTCGATGCGCTCGACGATGGCGCCCCCGCCGTGACACCCGCGCCCTCGGCCGAAGTCCCGGCCGCGCCGGAAGCCGAAGTTCCAGCCGCGCCGGAGCCTGAAGGAGTTGCCCCCGAGGTCGCACCGGAGCCCGAAGCGGTTGCAGCGGAGCCCGAGCCCGCGGTTGAGCCGGACGTTGACCACGCGGCCGTGCCCGAGCCCGAGCCCGAGCCCGAGCCCGAGCCCCAAGCCGCGCCCGAACCGGAGCTGGAGCTGGAGCCCGAGCCCCAATCCGCGCCGGAGCCGGAGCTGGCCGAGCCCGAGCAGGAGGCCGAGCCCGGACCGGAGCCCGCAGCCGCCGAGGCCGCTGCGGCTGAGTCCGCGCCCCCGCAGGCCGAGCCAGCACCGCCCGCCGCCACGTCGCCGTCGCCCGACGGTGGGACGTCCACTCTCGAGTTGACGGATGGCGTGCTGGACCTCGACGCCATTGGCGACGTGCCGGCCGCCGCACCGGCGGCGCTGAGCGCGGCCGCCCCGGCCGCAGCGCCTGCCCAGCCCGAGGCCGTCAGCGCCTCGCCCGACACGCTCGCCGATGCCGGCATGCTGAACTTCGACCTGGACAGCGAGCCGGAGGCCACCGATGCCGCACCGGCAGCGCTCGCCGAGGCCGGCGCTGGCAAGTACGGCCCCGGCTCGGCCGACGCCGGACCGCGCGGGAGTGGGCCGGAGGGCTGGATGGTCAAGGGCAACGAGTCCTCGATGGTCTATCACACGCCCGAGAGCCCCTGGTTCAAGCGCACCCGGGCCGAAGTCTGGTTCGTGGACGTCGAGACCGCCGTCGCCGCCGGCTTCCAGCACTGGGATCCCGGGCAGCGCTGACTTTTTACCGGGGTGACCTGCAACAGGTGAGGTATACCGCACCTCTCGCAGGTCGGCTGATCGAGCCAACCGCGGGGTGACCTGCAACAGGTGAGGTATACGGCACCTCTTGCAGGTCAGCTGCGAGTGCCCTGCCTCGCCCGATAGGCGGCAACGGCGTTCCGGTTGCCGCACGCGGTCGAGCAATAGCGCCGGGAGCGGTTGCGCGACAGATCGAGCACGATCCCCTGGCACCCCTCGTCGGCGCAGACGTCGAGCCGCGAACTCTCCCCGGCCCGGATGACGTCGGTGAGCGCCATCGCGGTCTCGACGAGGATCCGGACATCCAGTCGGGCTGGCTCAGGGCTGCAGTGGAAGTGCCAGCCGAGGTCGTCGTGCCGCACCAGCTGGGGAATCGCGCGGTGCTCGGCGAGCACGGCGTTGACCAGCGTGACCGCCCGCTCGTCCCGAGCCAGCAGCAACTCCCGCAGCCGAACGCGAATCGCTCGCACCCGATCCAGTTCGGCGGCACCGACCGCTCGCACACCGGTGTAGCCGAACCGGTCGAGGAACTCGGTCAGCTGGCCGGGCTCGAGCAGCTCATCCGGCTCCCCGGCGGAGTTCGCCAGCTCCACGGCGGCCAGCAGCGCCAGCTCCGTGTCACGGGTGAAAACCATGTTGACACCTTACTCCCGCGGCCGTACCGTCATCAACCATGGCGACCATGACCAGTGACAGCCCCATCGCGGTGGAGAAGGCCACGCACCCCGGGCTCGGCCTAAGCCTCGCCCTGGCCTCGGCGATGGCCTTCGCCCTCTCCGGCCCGCTGGCCAAGCCACTGTTCGGCGCCGGCTGGAACGCCGGCAGCGTCGTTCTCGTCCGCATCGGCCTGGCCGCCGCACTCGTCGCGCCCTTCGGCATCCGTGCCCTCGGCGGGCGCTGGTGGCTGTTGCGACGCAACGCCCGGGTGATCGTGCTCTACGGCATACTCGCCGTCGCCGGCGCGCAGTTCTGTTATTTCTCGGCGGTTGAGCGGATGGCGGTCGGGCCGGCCCTGCTCATCGAATACACCGCGCCCGCGGGAGTGGTCGTCTGGCTGTGGCTGCGGCACGGCCAACGCCCGGGTCGGCTGACGGTCCTCGGCGCGGTGCTTGCTGCGGCCGGTCTCGTGCTCGTCCTCGACCTGCTCAGCGGTGCTCCGGTCAGCATCTCGGGGGTGCTGTGGGCCCTCGGCGCGATGGTCGGCGCCGCCTCCTACTTCGTCATTTCGGCCGACACCGACAACGGCCTGCCGCCGCTGACCCTCGCCGCCGCGGGCTTGGCCGTCGGTGGCCTCTTCCTCGGGCTGTTTGCGCTGATCGGCGCGCTCCCGGTGCACTTCGCGACGCACACGGCGACGTATGCCGCATCCGAGCTGCCGTTCTGGCTCCCGCTCCTGGCGCTGGGTCTGGTGACCGCAGCGCTGTCGTACAGCCTGGGCATCGCGGCCACCCGCCACCTCGGCTCCCGGCTGGCCTCGTTTGTCGCGCTGACCGAGGTGCTCTTCGCCGTGCTCTTTGCCTGGCTGCTGCTCGACGAACTGCCCCGCGTCGTCCAGCTCGCCGGCGGCATCCTCGTCCTCGCCGGGGTCGTGGCGGTCAAGCTCGGCGAGACCCAGGTCGCCCGCGGCGACGGGCACCTGCTCGGCACCGACCAGGATCAGGGCTGACGCCTAGCCCGACTCGGGCCCGGCCGATTCGATCCGCTCCTGCAGGCTGCTCGCCAACTGTTCGTGCTCGGCCTGCATCCGGCGCAGGAAGGCTTTGGTTCGCTCGTGCTGCGGGTTGTGGATGACCTGCTGGGGATCGCCCTGCTCGACCACGACGCCCTGGTCGATGAACACCACCCGGTCGGCGACGTCGCGCGCGAATCCCATCTCGTGGGTGACGACGATCATCGTCATTCCCTCACTCGCGAGCGTGCGCATGACGTCGAGCACCTCGCCGACAAGTTCGGGGTCGAGCGCCGAGGTCGGCTCGTCAAAGAGCATCAGCTTCGGGCGCATCGCCAACGCCCGCGCGATCGCGACCCGCTGCTGCTGGCCGCCGGACAACTGCGCCGGGTATGCCGCGGGCTTGTCCTGCAGCCCGACTCGCGCGAGCAGCTCCATCGCCCGATCGGTCGCCTCCTTCTTCGGCTCGCCCTTGACCTGGATCGGCGCCTCGATGATGTTCTCCAGGGCGGTCTTGTGCGGGAAGAGGTTGAACCGCTGGAAGACCATGCCGATCTCGCGGCGCTGCTGGGCGATCCGCTTGTCGTGCAGCCGGTGCAGCCGGCCGCCCCGGTCCTCATACCCCATCAGTTCGCCGTCGACCCAGATCCGGCCGCCGTCAATGGTCTCCAGCTGGTTGATGCACCGCAGGAAGGTCGTCTTGCCCGAGCCGGACGGCCCGAGGAAGCAGACCACCTCGCCGGCCCGCACGTCGAGGTCGATGCCCTTGAGCACCTCGGTGCCGTGGAAGGCCTTGGCGACGTTGACCGCGTGCACCAGCGGCATCGTGGCCTGCGCGTCTTGCTGCCGCGTGCGTGGCTCGGTGCTCATCAGTGGCTCCCGGTCCGGCCGAGCAGGTTGCGGACCCGGCGCTCCTTGGGCGCGCCGAACCCGCGACCAAAGTACCGCTCCAGGTAGGACTGGCCGACCATGAGGATCGAGCACACGATCAGGTACCACAGCGTGGCGGCGACGAAGCCGGGCATGATCTTGAAGCCGCGCTGGCCGAATTGGTAGGCCTGGTAGTACAGCTCGGTGATGATGGGGATCGCCGCGAGCAGCGAGGTGTCCTTGACCATGGCGATCGTCTCGTTGCCTGTTGGTGGCACGATCACCCGCATCGCCTGGGGGAGCACGATCCGGCGCATCGTCTGGCCCGGCGACATCCCCAGCGCGGCCGCTGCTTCGGCCTGGCCGGTGTCCACCGAGAGGATCCCGGCGCGCGCGATCTCGGCCATATAGGCCGCCTCCGACAGGCCGAGCCCGATGATGCCCACCCAGATCGTGCTGGAGATATCGTTCCACGAGAAGGAGGCGAAGGTCAGGTCGTTCGACATCCCGAAGAGGTGCGCCATCTGGTGGCCGAACGGCACGCCAAGATCGAACTGGCTGTAGAGGAAGCCGATGCCGCTGCCGAGGATCGCGAGCAGCACATACCGCGGCATGGCCCGGAAGAACCAGGTATAGGCGAAGGCGACACCGCGCAGAACCGGGTTCTCCGACAGCCGCATGATCGCGAGGATGACGCCCAGCACGACGCCGAGGATCATCGAGCCGATCGTCCCGAAGACGGTGCCCTTCCACAGGCCTTCCAGGACCGGCTTCTGCTGCATGATCTGGAAGGCGAACGGGAAGTCCCAGCGGTCGTTGGTGATAAACGAGCTGATCATCATCGCCAAGATGACGGCAATGACGGCGATTGCTACCCACCGCCATGGATGCCGGACCGGCCGGGCCTCGATTGCGCCCGGCCGGTCCGCTGCCACGCTGTCGGTCATCAGCCCACGTCAGGGTTGACGGCGAAGTCGGTGATCGCGCCGCCCTCGGTCTTCCACTTGGTCAGGATCTCCTCATACGTCCCATCGGCCTGGAGCTGCTTGAGCGCCTCGACGATGGCGCCCGCGAAGTCGTCCGAGCCGTCCTTGGGCAGGACGTAGCCATAGGGCGCGGAGTCGTATTGCTCGCCGAGGAGTTCGAGGCTGCCGGTGGTCTCGACCGCCGCGATTGCCGGCGGCAGGTCGGCGAGCATGGCGTCGGCCTTGCCGGAGACGACCATCGTGGTGACCTTGCCCTGGTCGGCGTCGACGAGTTGCTCGATCGGCTTCTCGCCGGCGTCGGTGCACTTCTTGCTGCGGGTGTCGAGGTCGTCGACCTGGACGGTGCCCTTCTGGGCCGCGATCTTGAGCCCGCACGCGTTCTCGGGGTCGACGCTCTTGGGGTTGCCCTTCTGGGTGACCCACTGCGTCCCGGCGCTGAAGTAGCTGACCATCGTCGCCTTCTTCAACCGTTCCGCGTTGATCGTGAAGGAGGAGATGCCCATGTCGTACTTCTTGGAGCTGACGCCGAGGATGATCGCATCGAACGCCGAGGGCACCCATTCGGTCTTGACGCCGAACTTCGCGGCGACCGCGTTGAACAGGTCCACATCCATACCGATGACGGTCTTGCCGTCGGCGTCGAGGTATTCGTTGGGCTGGTAGGTCGCGTCGGTGCCGATCTTGATGACCCCGGCACTCTTGATGCTCTCCGGCAGCTTCGCGGCGAGCGCGGAGTCCACGCCACCGCCGGCCGACGCGGAGCCGGACCCGGAGGCCGAGGACGCCCCGGCTGCCGGGGACGTGGTGCTGCTGGTGGACAGCGAGTCGGAGCCGCACGCGCTGAGGCTCAGCGCCGCGCCGACGAGGACGGCGATGGTGAAGGCGGGACTACGGCGGAACACGGGAAACCTCCATACGTGATACGGGTGGCGGTATCGCCGACCCTTGGCGAAGCGTAGTGCGAACGACGTCACGCGCAAGGCACCGCGGTGTCACGGTCTGGTGTCACGGTCTGGTGTCACGGTCACGTTTCGGCGCGCGTCGGGCTCCCGCAGGCACAGCCTGGGCTGAGAGGATGCCGTCATGAAGAACATGCTGATCAAGTTCGGCGTCAACGCGATCGCGTTGTGGGTCGCGGCGATGGTCGTCAAGGGCGTCTACCTCGGCGAGGACGCCGCCGACAAGCTCTCGACCCGCTTGCTCACGATCGTCCTGGTCGCGGTCGTCTTCGGTCTCGTCAACGCCGTCGTCAAGCCGATTGCCAAGGTGTTGTCCTTCCCGGCGATCGTGCTGACGCTCGGGCTGTTCACGTTCATCGTCAACGCGTTCATGCTGCAGATCACCGAGTGGATCTCCGACGCCGTCGGCCTCGATTTCACGATCAACAACTTCTTTTGGGATGCCGTGATGGCCGCGCTGGTCATCACGCTCGTCTCGATGGTGCTCAACTTCGTCCTGCCCGACGACGACGCCTGACCTCGATGACCTCGCCTGCGCCGCGCCCGGTCTTTGCTCGTATGCCGCGCTACCGCCCCGGACTGCCGCCCGCCCCGGTGGCGGGGCTGGCGGCATACAAAATCTCCTCGAACGAAAACCCCTATCCGCCGCTGCCGAGCGTGCTCGAGGTCGTGCGGGAGGCGGCGGGGAGCATCAACCGCTATCCCGACATGGGCAATGTCGCCCTCCGCGCGGCGCTCGCGGAGCGGCTCGGGGTGACGCCGGAGATGATCGCCCCGGGCACGGGCAGCGTCGGGGTGCTCGGCCAGATCATCGTCGCGATGTGCGAGGAGGGCGACGAGGTCGTCTATGCCTGGCGCAGCTTCGAGGCCTACCCGATCGTCACCGCGCTCGCCGGGGCGCGGGCCGTGGAGGTGCCGCTCACCGCCGATCACCGGCACGACCTGCCGGCGATGGCCGCCGCGGTCACCGAGCGCACCAAGGTCGTGCTCGTCTGCACGCCCAACAATCCGACCGGGACCCTGGTTCACGACGCCGAGCTGCGGGCGTTCCTCGCGCAGGTTCCGCCCGAGGTGCTGGTCGTCATCGACGAGGCCTACCTGGAGTTCGTCACTGACCCCGATGCCCCGGATGCGCTCGCGATCCTGCACGAGCACCCCAACGTCGTGGTGCTGCGGACCTTTTCCAAGGCCTATGGCCTGGCCGGCCTGCGGGTCGGGTATGCCGTCGCGCCCGAGCCGATCGCCGAGGCGCTGCGTCAGGCGGCCACGCCGTTTGGGGTGAACTCGCTGGCTCAGGCGGCCGCGGTCGCCTCGCTCGCGGCATACGACGAATTGGAGGTCCGGGTCAAGGAGTTGGTCGCGGAGCGCGGCCGGGTCGAGGAGGCGCTGGCCGCCCAGGGCTGGCAGCTGCCGCGCAGCCAGGCGAACTTCGTCTGGTTCCCGCTCGGCGAGGACACTCAGGCGTTCGCGGACGCGTGCGAGGAGCAGGCGCTGACCGTGCGGCCATACGGGAATGATGGGGTGCGCGCGACGGTCGGTGAGGTCGAGGCGAGCGACCGGCTGCTGCAGATCGCCGCCCGGTGGCGGGTCGAGCACCCCGAGGGGTGAGGGATGAGGCGCCTCTTCCCCCTGGACCCGGAGCGAGCGCAGGCGCTCACGGCGCTGGCGCGCGAGATCACCGAGCGCGAGCCCCTCGATCCGCCGGCGGTGCTGCGGCTGCGGGTCGACCTGGTTGATGCCGAGCCACCGATCTGGCGCAGCCTTGATGTCCGCGGCGACCTAACGTTGGAGGAGGTCCACAACATCGTGCAGGCGGCTTTCGGCTGGACCGATTCGCACCTGCACACGTTCTGGCTCGGGCGCACCCGGGACGACCGGCTGCGGACCGTCGGGGCGTGGGCCGACGAGGGCGAACTCGACGAGACCGAGTTGCGGGAAGTGGACGTCCGGCTCGATCAGGTCCTGCGCCGGCGGGGGAACAAGGCTGGCTATCGCTACGACTTCGGCGATTCGTGGGACCACACGCTCAAGGTCGAGAAGGTGTTGCCGCTGCGGGACGATGCTCCCCCCGCGGTCTGTGTGGACGGGCGCGGCTGCGGGCCGCTGGAGGACATCGGCGGGATCTGGTCGCACAACGAGCTGGCCGAGCTGATCCGGCAGGCGCCGGACTATCAACTTGTGCCCGAGCAGTATCGGGAATGGCTCGAGCCCGGCTATGACCCGGACGCCTTTTCCGTGAACGAAACCAACCGGCGCCTCGCGGTGGTGGGGAAGAGTCCGGACGATCTCCTGCAGGCCGCCCTCGAGGAGCTCCGGGGGCCGGCCGGGGATGTCGCCGCTATCGAGTTCCACCCGGCAGTGCGTCACCTGGTCGAGCGGCTCGAGCCATCGGTCGGCGCGGCGCTGCTGGAGAGCCTGGTGGCTGCCCCGGGGTCGGTACCGGAGGAGACCCTCGCGACCGTGATGCGACCGTACACGCTGCTGCTGGAGATCGCCGGCGAGGACGGGATCCCGCTGTCGGCCGCGGGGTGGATGAAGCCGGTGATCGTCGCCCGGATCTTCGGCGAGCTGGACCTGGACGAGGAGTGGCTCGGCAAGGGCAACCGCGAGGATCTGACGCCGGAGGTCGCGCTCATCCGGGAGGGTGTCGTCAAGGCTGGGTTGTTGCGCAAGGTCAAGGGGAAGCTGCTGCGCACCAAGGCAGGCCAGGCCTGCATGGGTGACCCGGCGCGGCTGTGGTCGCATCTGGCCGGCCGGATCGGCGCGCTGGACAACGGCTGGGCCGGTCAGGCGAACGTGACCTTCTTGTATGCCTGCGCTGCCGGGTCCCGCCATCCCGACAGGACGGCCGCCGACCTGTTGGCGAGCATCGGCTGGCGCACCGAGTCGCCGCTTAACGCCATGCGCGAGCGGCTTGGCCTGGAGTCGCCGGCTGTATGGCCGCGCTCGGTCGCCGAAGCCGTCGAGGTCGCCCATCTGGTGGTCCGGTCGATCCGCGGCCAACCCCTGTTGCGGCACCTGCGGGTTACCGATTCGGCCGACGGCGCCCGCCAGCACGGCACGCCGGAGGCGACCGAGCGGCTCGTGGCGCGTGCTCTTGCCGGGCGGACCCAGCAGGACTGGGATGCCGAGTTCGACCGGACGAGCACCATCGTGGCCGCGTTCGCGCGGGCGGCCTACGTGCGCGAGGGGTCGTGACCGCAGCCTTCGCCCTCCTGGTGTATACGAATGCGTAGCGTGCCCTGCGCGTTCTGGGCGCTACCATGGTCGCATGGCGGCAGCAACCACGACCATCAAAGTCACGCCGCACGCTCGCGACCGCATCAACGCGAGAGCACGCGCCCGGGGCATTACGCCGGCCGCGCTCGTGGAGGCACTCCTCGACGCGGATGATCGCGCCCAACGATTCGCCGCCGTGCGGGCCGGGTACGCAGCACTCGCGGCCGACGACGACTACCATGACGACGTTGCCGCGTGGGACGCGACCAGCGCCGACGGGTTAGACGGGTGACCGAGCCCTTCTGCGGACAGATCGTCTGGGTCAATCTCAGCCCGGTCGTCGGCTCCGAACAGTCCGGGCATCGCCCCGCGGTGATCATCTCCGGCAACGACTACCTCGCGAGCGTCCCGAACGTTCTGGTCGTCCTGCCGATCACGACGCGAGACCGCGGGCTGCCCAACCATGTCCGGCTCGGCGGCGACCTGGGCCTGGACGCGCAGTCGTTCGCCGTGACTGAGCAACCACGCACCATCGATCGGCGCCGAGTCACTGGCAGCGTGGGCCACGTCGACGCCGCGACTCTGCGGGAGATCCGCTCCTGGCTGGTCGACTTCCTCGACCTTGCCCCCTGACGACCTGCTCTCCGCCCACCGCCGAAGAGGCCCGGGTCCGGCTCTCGGGCACGGTCGACGTCACCCGGACACTGACAACCCGCAGCGGCGCAGCGCGTTCCGCCGCTCCTGGACGCGCGGTAATCAGGACTGCCTCGGTATACCAGGAGTAGACTGGAAAGAATGGCGGCGCCGACCACAACGGTCAAGGTGCGGATCACCACACGCGACCTGCTCCGCTCGATCGGAGCCGAGCGATACCAAAGCGCCGACGAGGTGATCGTGTGCGCGCTTGCCGCCCTCCAGCGCGACCAGCGACGGCGGATCGCCGCCGCGGAGGCCCGAGCCATCTCGAATGATCCGGACGACCTCGCCGAGATCCGCGCGATCTGGACGACATCGCCGCTCATCGTGAAGGGTGAGACCTATCGGCTGCCTGCACGAGGCAGGGGCCACGAGCAGCGTGGTCGCCGCTTCGCGGTCGTGCTGCAGCCCGACTGGCTGTCCCTGAGCACCTGGATCGTGGCTTTCACAAGCACCCGTGCGCGGGCGACCAGCTTCCGGCCGTCGGTGGTGATCGGGGGGCGCGAAACGCTGGTCCTGTGTGATCAGCTCGCCACGGTGGGCCTCAATCGGCTCACCGAACCGGTAGGGTTCTTGACGCTCGAGGAGATGCAGCGGGTGGACGACGCGCTCTGCTTGGTGCTCGATCTGTAGGGCGTGCGGCGGCTGGCCCGGAGCGGGTGGTCCCGGGAATGACGTTCAGACGGGTGTATCGACCATCACGAGCGTCATCCGGCACGCGGTCTCGGCAACCAGGGAGTGGGAGGCGCCCGGCGCCAGGTAAATGATGTCGCCATCGCCCATGACATGCTCGGTGCCGTCGACGGTGAAGCGCATCCGGCCGCTCACCAGTTGCACGACGACCGCGCGCGGCGAGGTGTGCTCGGTGAGCAACTCCCCGGCGTCGAAGGTGAACTGGACGACGCGCAGCAGGTCGTTGGTGACCAGGACCCGCGACGTTGTGGACTCGGCGACGACCGGGAGGGACTGCGCAAGGTCGAGGTGCGCGGAGGACTCGGACAATTGGGACAACTTCGGCACGCCCCTCAGAGTATTGGCCGCGACCCCCAGTACCAATCAGGTCACACCTCGAAGGCCTTGGTCGGGTCAGATCGATGGCGGCAGCGCCCGGTAGCCGATTTGGTCCGCGGCCGCGACGACGCAGGCGAAGGTGTTCGGCTGGGTCAGCGGCCGGGCGAAGGCGGGATCCTCGGGCAGGGCACCGGCTGCGGTGACATCAGTGGGGCGTTGTAACGGCGCGGTCCCTCGGCAAGGCGCCAGCTCTACTCGCGGGACTCGTCTGCCAACAACTGCGCGACCGCCGACGGGTCGTCCTTCGCGGACAGCCAGGCCACCGGGTTGAGCCCGCCGAGGTTCTCGTCGGGGGTGGACATGAACCGCGCAAGGCGGCTCGAGCCCCAGCCGGACGGGATCGCCGCCCGCGCCTGGTCCAGACCGGGCAGGGCCGCTCCGTCCTGGAACTGCGGGTCCTGGTGTGCATCGGGGATGACCGTGAAGTAGGCGTGCCGGGCCATGTCGGTTATGGCCCCCCAGCGTGCGCATCGAGGAAGGCGCGTTCAGCGGCCGCCAGACCTCTCCCGAAGTCGGTTGCGGGTGTCGCGCCCATGCGCCGAGCGTATGGCTGGCCGATGCGGCTGTCGGTCAGCTTCACTCGTCGGTTGCGGGTGTCGCGCCCATGCGCCGAGCGTATCCGTCGCGTGGGTGAGGCGTGTGGCCACCACGTTGACGTGGTGGCCACCGGCCGTGCATAAAGTGCTCGCCGATCGGCGGCCTGGATTTGCGATAGCGCCGGTGACAGATACCCACGCCGTCAAGGCAACTTGGTCGGCCAACAGCCCGCGAACGATCGCCGACAGCCCACGAACGACGCGGGGGCGCATGTCCTCGAATGCAGGGACATGCGGCCGTTACCCACCTTCCGTAGGTTGGCTACATTCGGTTTGTAAGTCGGGGGCTCGGGTGGCCTACTCTATCGGAAAGTCCACGCGACGCATGCCCAAGGCGCGAACTGGGAAGGAGTGGCCGTGTCTCGGCTCGGCGGCATCAATCCGTATTCCTTTGTGTCCCTAGGTGAACCGAAGAGGGCGCGCCCTGCGGGCCACCACAGGCTTCGACCAGGGCGCCTCTCCGGGTGGATGACCGTCACGTTTCGAGCAAAGACCGCGATCTACCTGCGCGACGAACACGGCAGGATTCCCCGCGAGGCGGGGCCCAACCCGCAGATCAAGATCCCTGGGTCCAGCATTAAGGGGGCTGTGCGCTCGGTTCATGAGGCCTTAACCGACTCCTGCCTGCGGGTTGTCGACCTGGACTACGTGCCCGTGCACCGAACCACGGTCACTACCTGGATGCTTGAGGGCTGGCGTCTCGCGGTGATCACGAAGGTTGAAGCGGGTGCGCACGGGGCCCTGCCTCTCGAGGTTGCCTTGTGTACTGAGGATCGAAAAGTGACTTTCGCCGATCCCGTCCCGACGAGCAGCGGCGCTGATTGGCGAACCGGCCATCGCTTTGCACTTCGAGGCGCCGCTGCCGAGGCTTCTGCCCGTGAGAAGTTGCGGCCTAGCGACCTCAAAAAAGACGAGAACGGCGAGTGGGTTCTGCTGGTCACCGACACCAAAGCGCGTCCGGACTCCGTCAAAGGGAAGTCGTGTGGCGTGCACTTCGTCATTGGCCGCGACGACCAAGCCCCCCGCTCCCGGGCTGTGGTCGACGACTCGGCGCGCCGCAGGCTGGCTCGGGCGCTCGAGGGCTCCGAGGATCGTCAACCGCGAAGCCAAAAGACCGAGTCGACGGGTGATTTCGCACCAGTGAGGCTTATTCACGAGGCTAGTTTCAGGAATTGTAGCCCGAGGACAGCGGTGATGGTTTGAGCGAATGTGTGGTAAGGCCGCCGGTAGTCGGTGTGGAGGATCCGCCAGGTTTTCAGGTGGGCGATGGTTCGTTCGATGGTGGCGCGGATCGC
The DNA here is from genome assembly GCF_037045025.1 of Nostocoides sp. Lineage (GTDB taxonomy): Bacteria > Actinomycetota > Actinomycetes > Actinomycetales > Dermatophilaceae > Nostocoides_A. The sequence goes on from NZ_JBAOHM010000009.1 coordinate 295,193, forward strand.
GTTGAGTTCTTTGTTGAATTGTTTCCGGTCGTCGGTGAGTTCTCCCTTGGGTGGCTTTTTGATGGGGGTAATCAGGCCGGCGCCGATGTAGCCTTTGTCCGCGATGATCGTGGCGTCACGGTCGCCGTCCAGGAGGCCGCTGGCGCGCAGGGCGGTCAGGTCGTGGGTGGACCCGGGAAGGGGATCGGAGACCCACAGCAGGCGACCCGACAAGGTGGCGGCGACCTGGACGTTGACACCGGTGGTGTGGTGTTTGCCGGAGTAGAGGTCGGGAACATCGGCCCAGGACCAGCACGGGAGCAGAGTTCCGTCGATGATCAGCACGACCTCGGGGTCGAGGTCGTCCGCGACCGGGATCCAGTCGGCGGTGGCGTCGGCCAGCACCGGGGTCATCGCGGCGATCGTCCGCGAGATCGTGGGCTGGGAGGTGGCGTACCGGTCGGCCAGGTCGTCTTGGGTGTGGTTTCGCCGCAAATAGGTCAGGGTGATGATGATCGACTTCCGTAATCCCAGCGACGGCGGGTAGGCCAGCGAATATCCCGCGTTCTCCAGGTCGCGGATCAGGAGGACGAGACGGTCGATCTGGCCCCTGGTGTAACCGGTGGTAGAATACATTCGCGACAGTCCGATCTGGAGGTTTGAGTGTGGAAACCAAATCTTCTCTTGGAGCGGGCTGTCGCTTTGTCAGGCGCTCCGATCAGAATGTCGCGATTGTATTACATTCCCCAACCGTGAATAAGCCTCAGTGTTCTGGCCTTTGAACGAGAAGAGAGAAGGAGACGCCAGTTCCCAATTAATCGGCAGTCGACTGAAAATGTCCTCCACCCTGGGGCCGGGGACTCCAATTTGGGTTCGCACCAAGAGGACGGATGCGGGCGAGCTGGTCACAGATATCAGGCTTTCCCAGGCCTGGCGAGATGTCGGCAAGTTCTCGATCCGCGAACGCCTTGGGGAGGCGTTGCCCTGCGTCGATCCCACAGATCTCTGCCCGAGCTGCCGGTTGCTGGGATCGGCGGGCGATGACGAGAGGCCGGTGGACAGAGCGACCCAACAGAACTCATATCGCGGCCATGTGCGCTTCTACGATGCAGTTGCGGTCGAAGAGCCGACCATCCACAAGTTCTCGCGTGCCCCGCTATCGTCGCCGAAGCCGAGCGCCGGCCAGTTCTATCTCGACAACGCGGGGTGGACCGGAAAAGCCTCCACGGAACCACTGGCCAAATGGGGGTCGGAGGCTGACACCGGCGGGATTCCCCGGGGCATTCGCGGCCGCAAGTTCTACTGGGCCACTAGGGCTGGGACGCCGGGCCAGATCCCCGGATCCCGACACCGCTCGCACAGGCAGGACCACCACCGTGAGAGCCAAGTCGCCGATATCGAACTGATTGCCGCGGGTGCGGTGTTCAGCACTCGCATCGCGTTCGACAACGTGTCTCCGGCGGATCTGGGTTCGCTGCTTTGCGCCGTCGATCCGAATCTTGCGTGGCCCGCCAGGGACGGGAAGCTTGTTACTCGACTCGGCGGTGGCCGACCGTTCGGTTGGGGCGCGGTGAAGGCAAGCATTTCGGATGTACATCTCGAATGCGCATCGGAGCGCTACCTCGGTCTCGCGCCCCCCGCCGACGATGGCGCCCCCAATGCGGCGGATTGTGTTAACGACTTCTTGGATCACGGCCTCACACGGAACGCCAGTCAGCTCTGCAACCTGCTTACGCTCGACTACGTCTCAGATCGTCACGTGCACTACCCCAACGATCTTGGCAATCCGTTGGGGGAGCCGAACTTCGACTTCTGGAAGGCCACCAGCGGACAAGAACTCGCGGACGCGGGGCTGCCTGAAGAGAAGCGCCGACGGCCACTCACGCCTTTGCCTGACGCGTCAGCACCACCATCCGAGCAGGGTATGTCGGTCGAAGGGATCTGATGTGGTGCCCAAGCGAGGAGGCTCGAAGAAGAAGTCCGCCCGCAACACAACTTCGTCACAGCAGCGGGCCAAGCAGAGTCGGCGCGAGGTCTCGCGATCGACGCGGGACCCTCAAGCGACGACCAGCGCGCGTGGCGAACCGATCGTTGCTGCTGATTCGGCAAGTTCCACATACGCGTATGTGGATATCGCCGGTGTGCGCATCCAGTCCTGGCTTGCGCGAACCCCGAAACTTGCCGCGCGCCGCGGTGCGTCCGTGGCACTGGCGAGCCTCACCTCGGAACGTTATGTAACCGAGGTCCTCACGCGGTTGGCGGTCCACTATCCGACCGATTGCGCAACCGTGGAATGGAATCCCGAGGCAGGCGAGATCTCCGGCGTGATCTCGCTTCGGATGTCCGCGCAGCTCGGGCCGCCACCCGAATCGGCCATACGGGTCGCCGCAGCAGTAGCCGAGGGTCTTCGCTCGACTTTGCCCGCACTCCCGCTGTCGGTGACCGTGACAACGGCGTCGAGCTACGTTGATGCGTATGCCGAGAGCCCGACGAGCCCTAACCCGAAGTTACGGCTGGTTGACGTGGCGAACAGTTGAGTCCGTAACGTTGGTGTACGAGGCCGGTGGTTGTTCGTGTCCTTCCCGGGAGACACGACGGCCACCGGGCATCCTTCGAGTGAACCCATCACAGCACTCTCGAAAGGATGGTCCCGATGACCGTCGCATTGCCCAGTATCGACCCTGCCCGTTTCTTGGACGAACAGCTCGCGCAGGCGAGCCCGGACTTGATGCGGGAGATGTTGTCCACGTTCATCCACACGATCCTGTCCGCGCAGGCCGATGCGGTGTGTGGGGCGGAGTACCGCTCCCGCACCCCGGAACGGTCGAATCGTCGTAACGGCTACCGCCACCGTGATCTCGACACCCGGGTCGGCACCATCGATGTGGCGATCCCGAAACTGCGGGAAGGCACCTTCTTCCCGGACTGGTTGTTGACCCGGCATTCGCGGGCGGAGAAGGCGCTGACCAGCGTGGTCGCGACCTGCTACCTGCTGGGGGTCTCGACCCGGCGGATGGACCGGCTGGTCCAAGCGCTCGGGATCACCGGCCTATCGAAGTCCACGGTCAGTGAGATGGCCAAGGATCTCGACGGTCAGGTCGAGGCGTTCCGGACCCGCCCGTTGGACGCCGGGCCGTACACCTTTGTCGCCGCGGACGCGTTGACGATCAAGGTGCGTGAAGGCGGGCGCGTGGTCAAGATCGCGACCATGCTCGCCACCGGCGTCAACGCCGAGGGGTACCGGGAGATCCTCGGTGTCCAGGCGTCCACGGCCGAGACCGGCGCCGGCTGGCTCACCTTCTTCCGGGATCTGGTCGCCCGCGGCCTGACCAGCGCCGGCCCGGTCGGTCTGGTGACCTCCGATGCCCACGCCGGACTGGTCGAGGCCATCGGCGCGACGCTGCCCGGGACGGCGTGGCAGCGTTGTCGTACTCACTACGCGGCGAACTTGATGGCGGTGACTCCGAAGAACAGTTGGCCGTGGGTGAAAGCGTTGCTGCACAGCGTGTATGACCAGCCCGACGCCGCAAGCGTGCACGCCCAGTTCGACCGGATCGTCGAGACCCTGACCGAGAAACTGCCCGCGGTCGCCGCGCACCTCGACGACGCCCGCGCCGACATCCTGGCCTTCACCGTCTTCCCCAAAGGCGCCTGGAAGCAGATCTGGTCGAACAACCCCCAGGAGCGGCTTAACCGGGAAATCCGCAGGAGGACCGATGTGGTCGGGATCTTCCCCAACCGCGACGCCCTGATCCGGCTGGTCGGCGCGGTCCTAGCCGAACAACACGACGAGTGGACCGAACAACGCCGCTACCTCGGCCTCGAACTCCTCGCCCAATGCCGCAAAGCCCTCACCCCCAAGGAGGAAACCCCCGCCCAGAACCCACTCACCGCGATCACCGCGTAACCCCGACACGCCCGAAGGATGAAAAACCTTCAAACACCACGCATCAGGACTTGACCTGGCGAACCCCCTGCTGGGCAGGGGGTTCGCTGGTTTGGGTGTTGGTGGTTCTGTCTACTTGCCGTTGATGGTTAGGGGGATGGGGGCGTTTAGGAGGGCGAAGGTGTGGCGTTGGGTGGGGGTGGGTTCGGCCAGGGTGGGCACGAGGGGTGTGGTGTGGTCGGTGCCGTAGCGCAGGTCGTTGCGGGTCAGGGTGGCGAGGTGTTTGAGCAGGGCCGGGAAGGACCGCACGGGCTGGTCGTGGTCGTCGGTGTGTCGGGAGGCTTTGCGGTCCGCGGCTGGGGAGCGGTGGGCGGGGGCGACCGGGTCGGCGGGTGTTGGCGGGTGTTCGTCGGTGTAGGTCAGGGGGGCTAGGGTGGCGCGCAGGTGCCAGTCAGGTAGGCGGCGAGCATCACAATCAGGACGTGGGCGCGGACGCGGTCTTCGAGGCGGTGGTAGATCGGGCGCAGGTCGAGGTCGGTGGCTTTGATGCTGCGGAAGTCGCGTTCGACGTGGGCGAGGTTTTTGTAGGCCTGGACGATGCTGGCGGGGGTGAGGGTCTCGGCGGGCGTTGGGGTGCGTAGCACGTAGATGCCGTCGAGGGCGGCTTCGGCGGCGATCTGGCTGGTTTTGCGGGTGATCACCACGGTGGTGTCGGTGATGGTCAGGTCGAAGTGTTTGGCCATCGGGTATTTGTTGAGGAGTTTGCCGACCCGCAGGCCGATCGTGTCGGCGCCGGCTAGCCGGCCCTCGGCCACTGCTCGCTGGGTGGGGGCCAGGGCGGTTTCGGTGGCGGTGAGCAGGTCCTCGCGTTTGCGGGCGCGTTCGGTGGCCAGGAACGGGTTGCGGCAGGCGATCAGCCGTTCCCCGGGGTAGTCGGGGTGGCTGATTTCGGCCAGGTTGTGTTCATCGAACAGGGTTGGTTGAAGCGGGCCGCCCTCGGCGGCAAGGGTTTTGATCGCGGGGGCGCGGAGCGCGGTGATCCAGCCGAGGTCGGCTCGGGTGGCCGGGTCGGTGTTGGTGTGGCGGATCGCGGTGATCCGGGCGGTGGTGATCATGCCGCGGTCGCCGACCATGACCATCTCGGTGAGTTTGAAGGTGTCCCGCACCAGGGTGACGGCCTCGATGAACGCGGTGGGGTCGGCGGTGTTGCCGGGGAAGACCCGGATCGCGACCGGGCGACCGGCCGGGTCGGTCAGCAGCCCGTACTCGATCTGGGTGCGGTTCTTCTTCCCGTCGCGGGAGTAGCCGCGCCGGGCCAGTGGGCAGTGGCTGCCTTCCATCCACGAGGACGATAGGTCGAACAGCGCCATCCGGGCGGGGTTGGCGTCGGCGGCCAGGTGGCGCCGGGCCAGCTGCTTCTCGATCGCGTCCTGGCGCCCGAGTAGCCAGTCCATCGCCGCGTAGACCTCGTCGGTGGAGGCACCGGCCAGGTCGAGGTCGACGCCCAGGGTGGTGTCGGCCCACCAGGAGATGGTCGCCAGCTTCGAGCCGGGTGCCAGCACTCGGGCGATGATCAGCCCCATCGCCAGGTCCCGGGCCCGCCCGGGCGGCCCGAGTAGCCCGGGTAGGCCCAGGGCCCGGGCTTAGGCCCACACCGCGGCCACATGCCCGTGCGGCAGGGAGCGGGTGATGGTGGCGGCCTGGTCGGCCGGGATGAACGCCTGCCCGGCCAGGCAGGCCCGGATCACCTCGATCAGCTCGGCCGGCAGGTGGGAGAGGTTCGCGACCGTCTCGTTGCGCACCTTGCCGTTCTCCCGCCAGGAACGCCGCAACAGGTGGGTCTCGTAGTCCCGGGCCACCCCGTCCTTACCAACATAGTGACGACGGTGCGTGGTCACATGAACCGCTCCACCACGTTTCGCCATACCGCCAAAATATCACACCGTGCCGGATCGATCGATCCACTTTAGTGACGACACACCGAGGGGTTAGAAGCCGCATCACTGCAGGTCAAAACGGGGATCAGCCCTCAAACCACTCGCAACTTCGGCCTAATCGCCGCGCTTTCTCGACGCCGGGTGGTATCGCGGCTCATCCGGCCGCAAAACCCTGCGACCTGTGTCGGCGGTCGTCGGCCGCGGTCGTCCTTTACCAAGGGCCAGACAGGAGGGACGTCTGCGTCGACTGCGAGCATCGACTCGAACACGCAGGCCAGACGACCAAGATGGGACCGCACCTCCCCGCAGCCCATCGCGACCTGCTTGAACGCATTGAAGGTACATCGCCGTCGATCGGTCGTCTAGCTGAGAGTTTCAGCGAACTTGCCCTGCTCGGCGACCAAGACACGGACGATGCTGCCACGCAGGTCGCGACGGTTTTCGCCGACGGGAATCGCGTCGGGGCACTCATCCAGGCTCTGTCCGAAGAGGGGCGAAAACACAAGCATCTCATTGTCCGGTTGCTCGACGCCTGCACCAAGACCGCAATCGCCAAAGCCACCGAGGACAGCCTGCTCCAGGGGCAGGGCAGGCAGGATGTTGCGCCGATTCTTGCTCATCTGGCCGGGGGAGACGACGTTCTCGTCTCCGTTGCGGCGACTCGGGGCTGGGCCTTTTCGATCGCTCTGGCCAAGACATTCCAACAGGCAACAGGACGCTTGGATCTGTTGCCGACGCGGCCCAACAACGAGAACTCTTCACGTGGAAACCCCGCGCTTGCCCAGCTTCTTGGCGGGGAGCCGAGCCTGTCCGTCGGGCTGGTGTTCCATCACCGCAGTCAGCCGATCGCCGATGTGATCTCACGCGCGGATGAGGCCCTTCACGAAGCCAAGCGGCTTCACCTCGGCAAGAAGCCCGCGATCGCCTTCGTCGACCTCACCGCGGACGGCGTCATCAACGGGATGGAGGGCGCAGCCTCGCGCGAGGACGCTCCCCATCTGGCTGATCGCGTTGTCACTTTCGAGGAGCTTGAGCGTCACAGTGCCATCCTCGACGGGCTGTCCGTGCTCTCGCAGGCTCAGCGATCGTCCCTTCGCCAGCTGTTGCGTCCTGACTCTGCGACTTGGGGAAGTAGCCAGCTGTCGACGGTTGGTGTCGAATCGCAACTCGATGCACTCACGCGACGCGTCGGTGTTACGCACGTACCGTCGATCCTAAACAGCATCGGATCGATCCGGCCAGACAAGCGCGCCAGCCGCATGCCCTCTGTCCCTCTGGCGGAGGCTGTTCAACTACTAGCCACGCCGACATCCGCGCACGCGGCCCGCGCTCGGCTCCGTCGAGATCTCGACATCGCTCGTTGGTGGAGGTCCACATGATAGTCCTGCACTTCCGGATCATCTTCCACTCCGGCTTCCGGGTTGGCGCCGCGTACCGGCTCTTCCCAAACGAGAGTGTGGGGGGTGGCGCGTCGCTGCCGGGTTGAGGGTCGAGGTCTTCCGATGATGGAAGCTCTGACACTTCCCATCTGGAAGACCTCGACATGGCTGACGTTACCTTCACCTGCCCCGACCTGGACACCTTCACCGGTGTTGATGATCTCGGTCTGGTCATCACGGGGCAGCGGCTTGAGACCGGTCGTGCGGTGCTGGCCTGCCGGGTCCTCGAGCCCGATCCGTGGTGTCGGCGCTGCGGGAGCGAAGGCCGGGTGCGGGACACGGTGGTGCGCCGGCTGGCGCATGTCCCGTTCGGGTGGCGGCCAACAGTTTTGGAGATCACGGTCCGCCGCTACCGCTGCGGGGCGTGTGGGAAGGTGTGGCGCCAGGACACCAGCCGAGCAGCCGAGCCGCGCGCGAAGCTGTCCCGGGCCGCGCTGGCCTGGGCGTTGGAGGCGTTGGTCCTCTACCACCTGACGGTCGCCCGGGTCGCCGAGGCGTTGGCGGTGGCCTGGGACACCGCGAACGACGCGGTTCTGGCTGAAGGACGCCGGGTGTTGATCGATGACCCGGACCGGTTCAATGGTGTGGCCGTTGTGGGCGTGGACGAGCACTGTTGGCGGCACACCCGCAAGGGCGAGAAGTACGTCACCGTGATCATCGATCTGACGCCGGTGCGGGACAAGACGGGCCCGGCCCGGCTGCTGGATATGGTCGAGGGCCGCTCCTCAGCGGTGTTCGCGACCTGGCTCGCGGAGCGGGACCCGGCCTGGCGGGAGAGGATCGAGGTCGTCGCGATGGATGGCTTCACCGGGTACAAATCCGCGGCCGCCCAAGAACTCCCGTCCGCCACCGCGGTGATGGATCCGTTTCACGTGGTCCGCTTGGGCGGCGACGCTCTCGATCAGACACGCCGCCGGGTCCAGCAGGCCACGACCGGCCACCGCGGCCGCAAAGGCGATCCGCTGTATGCCGCGCGGCGGACCCTGCACACCGGCGCCGATCTGCTCACCGACCGCCAACGCGCCCGCATCGAGGCGTTGTTTGCCGTTGAGGACCATGTCGAGGTCGAAGCGACCTGGGGCATCTACCAGCGAATGATCGGCGCCTACCGCGATCCCGACCGTGCCGCCGCCAAGGCCCGGATGCAGGCTGTCATCGACTCCATCAGCGCCGGCGTCCCGGCCGCGCTCACCGAGATCATCACCTTGGGCCGGACCCTGAAGAAGCGCGCCGCGGACATCCTGGCCTACTTCGACCGGCCCGGCACCTCAAACGGCCCCACCGAGGCCCTGAACGGCCGGCTCGAACACCTGCGCGGCTCCGCCCTCGGGTTCCGGAACCTGACCAACTACATTGCCCGCAGTCTGCTCGAAGCCGGCGGATTCAGACCCCAACTACACTCTCGTTTGGGATGAGCCGACATACCACCCCTGCTCGGCCGGGGGTATGGGTTCGGTGGTCATACCGTTGTCTCGGGAGCATCGAGGGGCAGGGGCGGCTGACCGAGGGGGCGCCGCTCGATTTGGCCGTGCACCTTCACGCTCACCCCTGCGGATCTCTTCCAGAACTCGAACTGGTCGCCGCCGCGCCCTGTGGGATAGGCGACCGAGGCGTCTGAAGGTATCCGGCGTGGTGAGCCTGGTCCTTCCCGGGAACCTGAGCGACGCGGAGGCCACGAACCTCGCCCGCCGCGTCGCTGCGACCGTGACCACGCGGATTCGCCGCGACATCCCCGCCTGCCCGCTGTCGGCAGCCATCGGACGCGGCGCCAGCTATCTGGAGGCCTATGAAGCCAAGGAAAGGGCAGTCCTCGTCGGCGACGTGCTGCTCGACTTGCCTGCAGGCCCGGATGAGTCGCCGGTCAGCCTGCCATGCACAACGTGCGGAGCGCGCGTCGTGACCCACCCGCAGACGCATGCGTTCAAGGAGGACTTCCACGATCTGTGCCGCGACTGCCACACTCGACTATCACCACACGCCGGCTTCAGCAGCAGCAAGGACCTTAACGAGCTGCCCGAGTCGCAACGGAAACTGTACGAGCGGATGCTGGCGCTTCCCGGCGTTGAGGAACTCGATTTCCCGAACGACTTCACCGACCTGGCCAAGCGCGGGCGGCGCGCCGTTGACGACGCGCCGACGCAATTGGCGCTGATCTATGCGGATGGCAATCGCATAGGCGACCTCCTGCACCGTCTGATCGAGGCCCAGAAGAGTAGCGACCAGACGACTACCAACCAGGCGCGGAGGCTGGTCAAGGCCGACATCGCCGCCGCCATCGACGAGGCGAGCAAGGGTGCCATCGTCGAAGCCGTCCAAGGGACGTTCGTTAGGGGGGAACTCGTCATCACACCCGCGATGAACGAGGCAGGCGAGCCGCTCGAGGACTGGTCCGCTCGCCCGCCCGTGGTCGTCCACGTCGCAGCCGGCGACGACATCTTCGTCAGCGTCCCGGCGGGCATGGGTTGGACCTTCCTCAGGGTCCTCTCCGACGCGTTCACGCGACGCGTGCATGACGGACTGACGGTGCGCGCCACGCAGGAAGTAGGACCCCGTGACGGCTGGGACCAGGCAGTCCGGGAGTTCGTCGACGCACCCTTCACGCTCTCGGCCGGCCTGGTCTTTCACCATGCCAGCGAGCCGTTCGCCGACGTCATCGAGCGCGCCGAGATGCGTATCGCGGTCGCCAAGAAGTTCAGCGCCGGCCGCGCCAGCTCCGTCTCCTTCCTGGACATGACCGCGGATGGGGCCGAGCCGGTCGGCGACCGCGAATGGCTTATCGCGTCCGACCCGGCGTCGTTCAGCCTGACCGACTCAGCCGACCGTCTTGGCCTCATTGCGGCTGTCCCAGCGGCACACCGCAATCAACTCTTGACCCTTCTGCGCGAGATTGCGAAAGTGAAACCCGCGGATGTGGCATCCCGGACGGAACTCCAAGCGGCGCTCGCCCGCCGTGTCGCCACCATGGGGCATGACGTGTTGTGGCAGCTGGTCTGCGACGAGGGCGGTCCACGGCACCCCGTCACGAGTGAGGACGTGGAGCGCCAGCTACAAGGCAAGCACGCCCAAGCAGCCCAGCAGCGGCTGCGCCTCCACTTGGACACCGCCCGCTGGTGGCCCCCGAGGGAGGGAGCCCCCGGCCGACCGCCCGCCGAAACCGCTGAAGGCGTTGCCTCCGCCGGAGCCTCTCATGCCTAGTCGTTGCGAGTTTCAGGTCACATTCCACAGCCGCTTCCGGGTCGGCGGGCCTTACGGAATCGACGGGGTCGACCTGAGTGTGGATCCCCAGAACCCGTTGCCCGCGGACCACCTCAAGGGGGTCATGCGGGCGGCCGCGGACAGCCTCGCGGGATCGGGGTTCGTGCCGGCCTCGCTCGTCGAGGACGTGTTCGGCACGGTCCGAAACCCGTGTCCTTGGACCTGGCTCAGTGCCGAGGCAGATGACGGCGCGTATGACGTGACGAACCGGAATCGGGTCTGTATCCACGCCGCAACCCACGCCGCCGCGAAAGACATGCTGGTCACCGGAGCGCAGGCCTGGACGGCCACCGCGACCTTCGCGGTGCGTCAACTCGATCCCGTCGACGAGGTCGAGCGCCATCTCGCCATTCTGCGGCTGTCAGCGCGCCATACCCACCACATTGGGTCGTGGCGGCGCCGCGGACTCGGCTGGGTGACGATCGCCCCAACCGCGGATGCCCCTTCGGCGGCGGAAGACCTCGACCTCGTCGCTGCTCAGGCGGGCGGTGCTGCATGACCAACCTCACCGTGACCCTGCTCCAACCGGCCCAGGTGAGCACCGGGCGCCGCAGCGACAACGTGCGCGAGACGGCCGACCACCTGCCCGGCTGGGTCGTGCGCGGGGCGTTCGCTGCTGCATACATCCGATGCTTCGGTCCGCCCACCGACCCCCACTACCGGGAGGACTTCGTCTCCCTGTTCGAAGGGGGAGTGCGCTTTCCGCCGCTCTTCAACAAGGACCGTCCATACCCACTGTCGGTCTTGACGCACAAGTATGGTCCGCGGGGCTGCCAGGCAGGTGATCTCGACCTGGCCCTGCAGCCCCTCACGCTCGAAGCGAGTCTGCGCTGCGCCGATTGCAGCGAGCCGCTCAAAGGTTTGCGCGGCCTACCCAAGCGGCCGCCGGTCGATCGGCATACGAGCACTCAGGTCGCGGCACGAGGCGTCGCGGTCGCGGAGACACTGCACAGCCGCGACTCGCTCCGGTCTGGACTGTCCTTCTCCGGCAGCCTCATTGGGGACTCGCAGGCCCTGGAACTTCTCAAGGAGATCGCTGACGAGGTAAACGTGTCGATAGGCGGCAGACGCACCACCAAGGGCATGGTCAAGGCGCAGTTCGCGGATAGTCCCCCGGGTCAGGTGGGCCTTCCCTTGATCCGGGATGACGGACTGCTGGTGCTTCGGATGGAGTCGCCATCGGTGTTTGTGAACCAGGACGGCCGCCCCCAGCCCGTTCCAGACACGGACGAGCTCGCGGGCGTGCTGCGCGTCCAACACGCGCAGGTGGTGCGACATTGGTCGCGTTGGGAGCACATCGGCGGCTGGCACGCCGCGAGCCGCTTGCCGAAGCCGGTCGAGATCGCCGTTGCCGCCGGATCGACATACCTCATCAGGACCGGAACTCGCCCACCTGACGAGGCGCTCGCCCACCTGCTCACCCGCGGGCTCGGGCTGCGCCGGCACGAAGGGTTCGGCCACGTCGCGCCGGAAGGCTGGATGGCCTCGCAACGCACCGGCCTGTCTGCCAGGGCGGTGCGGCTTCTCGCCGAACATCCCGACGACCTGACCCTCGTTGTCGGGTTTCTCAGGGGCGGGGACGCAACCGCTCAGTTCAAAGCACGAATTGAGCAGGTTTCTCGCAGTTCGCAACTGGGCAAGGTGTTGCGCGAGGTCGTTGCCGCGGATCCGAGCATGGCCCTGGAGTCGTTGGGGATGACGGACGGAGGACTGTCGGCATGACACGGCTCACCTACTTCCGAGTCGTGCTCGAGATGACCGAGCAAGGGGGTGTCACGACCCCCGGGCCCGCCGTTCGCGACAAGCCCGATGCCCTGATCGACATCGACCCCTTCGAGCGTCCGCACATCCCCGGCACCTCGTTGGCCGGGGCGTTGAAGGAAAGGGTGTCCGAGACCGCGGGGCCGGACCGGGCTCAGCACATCTTCGGACATGTCGACGGCGACGGGAAGCGGGACGACGGCACAACCGACGCCGACGCCAGCCGGATGTGGGTGATGAACGCGGAAATGGAGTCGCCCGACCAAGGCGCTCCTCCCACGCCCTCGGTGCGCTGGTCGACGGCGATCGACCGGGAGCGGGGGGCCGCAAGGCTGCATACCCTCCGTGGCGTCGAGATGTTGCCCACCGGCACTCGCTTTGTGGCGCGTCTGTGGCTGGAAGACGCCGCCGCAGACGTGGAGCGTGGCATCTCCCGGGCCCTCGTGGGATGGGCACCGGCCATTGGCCGTGGCGTGTCCACGGGGCATGGGCAGCTCGCTGTGCGCGAGGCTCGCACGGCGACCCTGGACTTGGGCAATAGGCACGACCTGCTGCTGTGGCTCGAGCGCAGCGGACCCGCGCTCGTCGATGAGCTGACGCATGATCCAGCGCGCGGCCGGGTGCTCGACACGCGGGCCGCCGACAGTCGTGCCCCAGCGCAGATCCGGGCGCTCAGGGCAACCCTGAGTGGACCGCTGTTCGTTGGCGACAAGCGAGTCCGCCCGGCGAAGAACCAACCGGCGGCGCGGGACGGCGACACCAAGGCACTCGAGAGCAGGAGGGATGCGCCTGACTCCCGCGAACGGCAGCCGCTCATGCGTGGCGGGAGGCCCCTCGTGCCCGGGACGAGCATCAAGGGCGTCTTGCGTTCTCGGTGCGAGTTCATCCTCAACACTGTCGGTATCGCCGCCTGCCCCACCCAGTGCTGCGGCAAATGCCACACCTGTCGCTGGTTCGGCCAGGGCGGCGGGGAGGATGCCTCGGCCACCTCGGTGGGCGCGCGCGCCAAGGTGAGGATCCCGGACGCTCTCGTCGACGGGGCGCGGATGCGGACGCGTACGCACGTCGCACTGGACCGCTGGACAGGTGGGGTGTCACAGGACACGCCGGTCGATGCCGCCATTCACCCACCGGGGACGCGAGGCGGGAAGCTGTACCAGCTCAAGGCGCCCGAGTCCGGCACCTTCGAGATCCAGTTGGACCTCAAGGAACTGACGAAGCCCGAGGACGTCCAGCGCTTCCTTGCCACGATCCGGCTTGTTGTCGAGGACGTCAACGACGGGCTTGTGGGCTTCGGGGCCGCGACCACTCGAGGCTACGGATCGGTGCAGCTGACGCCGGTCGGAGAGGACTGGCTCCCCAAACTCGCTGAAGCGAAGCGGGTGCTTGACCAGTGGCGACTTCAAACAGGTGGTGGCGCGTGAAAGTCACGCAGTGGTCCGAGGTGCGCGCTGCACTCGACTTGGCCACGTGTATGTGGCTCGACCTGGACGGCTTTCACCTCACTGGGGCACCCGAGAACCCTCCACTGACCTCGATTATGTGGGCGTGGAGACAAGCTGGCCAGGGCACAACGGCATATCGGCTCCGTCTCGACGGCGGCGTGACCTTCCTGGCGACCCTGGCCGTTCGGGCAGGCGACGGGGACGAGCTTTGCGCCTGGGGCGACCGAGGGCAGGTCGCCGCGGCCAAGGACCACGCCGCCGCCACGGGAGTGCCCGACCCGACAACCTTGCAGCTGCGGTATGCCGTGGACGCGCCCGACGGATCGGTCCCGATCCCGTTTTACTGGCAGCAAGAGTCCTGAGCCAGCACGAGGATTTACTGCGTGAGGAGCCCGTCGAAGTCCCTGAGGGACGTTCCGGTGCCTTCTCCACGCCGATTACCAAGAGTTGGACGTCGGACACCGCCAAGCTGACGGTCGCCGCTGCATTTATGGTCGCCCTCGGCACCGCCTTTGGCGGAGCCTCCCTGGGGGCGTTCGCCGACTATCTGGACGAGCCGAAATCCGGCCGCCTGTGGGTTTTTCCTGGCCTACGTCACGCTCACCGTGGCGTGCTTCGCTACCGGTGTGCACTTCTTCTGGCGTCGCCGCGGCTTGCTCGACAAGCGTGGCACGGCCTACTTGATTATCGAGCCCGCGGAGACCTGGAACGTTGTCGAGACCCGCACCTTCGAAGAGCAGATCCGCAACGACTTCGCTCAAGTCCTGGTCGTCCCGTCTGGCCGCGACACCGGGATAGCCCGCCCCTGGGGCCGCACCCCGGATGGGGCCGCCAAGTCTGATCTGAGCCACGTGCGCTGTGCTTCTACGACCCCAAAGTGAAAGCGCTCATTGTGACGGACGTAACCCTATAACCATCACGGTCGCCACGCTCCACGACGGCAGCCGCGAGGGTTCGGTGGTCGCCCTCGCCCATGATGCGGATCCCTCGGCGCCCTTGCTAAATCAGGCCCGCCTCGATGGCGGCGGAGGCGGAGCGGAGGGCGGCGTCATACCGGGGCAGTTCGGGAGGTTGATAGCGGATGCTCGGCATCGAGATCGAGACCGCACCCAGCGCGACGCCGGCGGCGTCGCGGACGAGGCGGCCGACCGCGACGACGCCGCGCTCGGAGCGGCCCTCGTTGACGACCTGGCCGGTGCGGCGGGTGCGGTCCAGGTCGCGGCGCAGGCGGGCCATGTCCGGGCGCTCGGCCGGGCGGTCGGCGAACCGCTCGGGGGCATAGATCGCCTCCAGGTCGGCGGGATCCAGCTCGGCGAGCAGGAGCAGGCCGGCGGTCGTGCGGTGGGCGGGGAAGACCATGCCCTCCCGGTCGCCGACACGCAGCGGCTGGGATCCCTCGGCCGAGGCGATGAACCGCACCGTGTCACCGGTGCGGACGAGCACATTGGCGGTCTCGTCGAAGGTGTCGGCTAGGATCCGCAACGGCTGCAAGGCGGCGGCGCGCAGGCGCGCGGTGAGCGAATGCGAGATCGCCGCCAGCTCCAGCACCGGGCCCGCCCGATAACCCCGGCCGGCGTCCTGGACCGCAAAGTCCCGATAAACGAGCATCGTCAGCAGCCGGTGGGCGGTCGAGCGCGCGACGCCGAGGCGCTCGGCCGCACCGGAGACCGTGATCGACCCCTCCAACTGCAGCAGGGTCGCGATCCGCAGCGCGTGATCGACGCTCGTGATGGCATACGTCGGCGGCTTGCGCATCTCGGCTGACATGCCCGCAGCATACCGCCGTGTTCTGCAAAACAGAATAGTTGATTCCTCATCGTGGGACACTGCCACACTAAGTGACATGACCGCTAATCTCACCGCCGAGAGCCAGGCCCGCACCACCCTGCGCCGCCCCGCGTGGCTCGTCATCTTGCTGTGTTGGTCGATCGTCGTCTTCGACGGTTATGACCTCATCGTCTATGGCACGACCTTGCCGTCGATCATCAAGGAACCCGGCTGGAACCTGACCGCCGCCACCGCCGGCTTCATCGGCTCCCTCGCCTTCGCCGGTATGCTGATCGGCGCCCTCGGGGCCGGCGCGCTCGCCGACCGCTTGGGGCGGCGACGCACGATCTTGTGGTCGACGTTTTGGTTTTCCCTGTTCACCGCCCTGTGCGCCTGGGCCCCAAACCGCGAGGCGTTCGGCGTGCTGCGGCTACTCGCCGGCATCGGCCTCGGCGGCCTGGTCCCCTCGGCCAACGCGCTGACCGCGGAATTCGTCAAGAAGGCCCACCGGTCGGCGGTCGCGACGATCATGATGTCCGGTGTCCCGATCGGCGGCACGATCGCGGCCCTCCTCGGCCGGGAGGTCATCGCCGCCCACGGCTGGCGCTGGATGTATGCCGTTGCCGTCCTGGCCGTCGTCGTCCTCCTCCCGCTGTGCTACGTCGCGCTGCCGGAGAGCCCCACCTGGCTGCGCTCCCGGGGCCGGATCGAGGAGGCCAAGCAGATCGAGGCGACGTATGCCGTTGACCACGCGCTGGATGAGACCACCGAGGAGCACCCGACCGGTTTCGGAGCCATCCTGCGCGCCCCCTGGCTCGCCGCGTCCGTGATGTTCGCCGTCGCCACCGTGGCAACCTTGTTCGCGTGGTACGGCCTGGGCACCTGGCTGCCGAAGCTGATGGGCAGCGACGACCGGTTCGATATGGGCAACCCGCTCAACTTCCTCATCGCCCTCAATATCGGCGCCGTCATCGGGTCCTTCGTCACCGCCTGGGCCGGCGTCCGCTTCGGACCGCTGCGCTCGGCGATCGCCGCCGCCGCGCTCGCGGCCGTCGGGCTCGCCTACCTGCTGACCTATCCCGGCACCGTCACCCCGATCTATGCCGCGCTGATCCTCGCCGGCGTCGGCACCCACGGCACCCAGTGCCTGATCATCGCGGCCGTCGCCAGCCATTACCCGCCGGCGCTGCGCGGCACGGCGCTCGGCTTCGCCCTCGGCATCGGCCGGATCGGCGCCGTCCTCGCCCCGCAGGTCGGCGGCTGGCTGCTCGCCGCGAACCTCGGCGTCGGCAGCAACTTCATCGCCTTCTCGGTCGCCGCCGCCCTCGCCGCGATCCTGCTGCTGGCCACCCTCGTGGTCACCAAGCCGTCGACCGACCGGCCTACCGAACCCGTTCTCGCCCACTGATAACCGCCAGGAACCCTAAGGAGTCGCCATGACCGCACCGACTGTCTCACCCGTGAGCCTCACCGCCGTCGACGGACCCGGCCAGCCCGTGGTCACCCCCGAGCTCGAAGACCTCTACCGCGGCTTCGAGAAGGAACTCCTCGTCCCGCTGTGGACCGAGATCGGCGACCTGATGCCGCCCCACCCGCGCAGCAAGGCCCAGCCGCACCTGTGGGAATGGACCAAGCTGCTTGAACTCGCCGGCCGCGCAGGGAATTTGGTCCCCGTTGGCCGGGGCGGGGAGCGCCGGGCGATCGCCCTGGCCAACCCGTCGCTCGGCGGCAAACCCTATGCCTCCCCGACCCTGTGGGCCGCGATCCAGTACCTCATGCCGGGCGAGGACGCGCCGGAGCACCGGCATACCCAAAATGCGTTCCGCTTCGTGGTGGAGGGCGAAGGTGTGTGGACGGTCGTCGAGGGCGACGGCATACCGATGCGCCGTGGTGACTTCCTCCCGCAGGCGGGATGGAACTGGCACGCCCACCACAACGCGGCCAGCGCCCCGATGGCCTGGATCGACGGACTGGACATCCCCTTCCAGTATGAGGTGGAGTCGCAGTTCTTCGACTTCGGCCGGGATGAGATCTCCGAGGCCGAGCACGCGACCCCCGACCGCTCCCGCAGCCAGCGCCTGTGGGGCTACCCCGGCATCGCGCCGGTCAGCGCCATCGGGTCGACCGCAGGCAGCCCGCTGCTGAGCTACCGCTGGGAGAACACCGACCGGGCGCTGGCCGACCAGTTGCTGCTGGAGAAGGAGGGCTTCGGCGGCACCGTCGAGCCCGGCCATGCGGCGATCCGGTTCACCAACCCGACCAACGGCGCCGATGTGCTGCCGACGATCCGCACCCAGTTCCACCGCATCGCCCGCGGCGTCGAGACCGCGCCGGTCCAGACCACCGGCTCGTCGGTCTACCAGGTCTTCGACGGCGCCGGCCGGGTCACCGTCGGCCAGTTCTCCTGGAGCGTATGCCGCGGCGACATGTTCGTCGTCCCGTCCTGGCAGCCGCTGTCGATCGTCAGCGAGGCCTCCGGCTCCGACTCCGACTCGGGTGCGCTCGACCTCTTCGAGTTCAACGACGCCCCCCTCTTTGAGAAGCTCAACCTCTATCGCACCCACACCCTCACCGCAGGAGACCCCTCATGAAGCTGGCCACCATCCGCCTCGCCGACCGCACCACGGCCGTCCGCCTCGACGGCGAGGACCTGGTCGACCTCGGGGTGAGCGACGTCGGCGCCCTTCTCGCGCAGCCCGATTGGCGCGAGCTCGCCGAGTCCGCCGACGGCGAGCGGTATGCCGCTGCTGACGCCGACTTCGCCACGCTCGTCCCCAACCCGAGCAAGGTCGTGTGTGTGGGCCTGAACTACAAGACCCACATCCAGGAGATGGGACGCGACCTGCCCGAATACCCGACGCTGTTCTGCAAGTTCGCCGACACCCTGATCGGCGCGGGCGATGAGATCCAGCGCCCGGCCGAGACCGAGGAATTCGACTGGGAGGTCGAGCTGGCCGTCGTCATCGGCGCCCCGGCCCGCCGCGCGTCTGGCGCCGACGCCGAGGCGGCCATCGCCGGCTTCACCGTCCTGAACGACATCACCTGCCGCGACTGGCAGTTCCGCACCCGCGAATGGCTGCAGGGCAAGAACTGGGACGCGACGACTCCGGTCGGCCCCTACCTGGTCACCCCCGACGAGTTGCCCGGCGGCGTCCGCCCGGCCCTTGCGGTCAGCTGCACCGTCGACGGCCAGGTCATGCAGCAGGACAACACGAGTGACCTGCTCTTCGACCCGGTCCACCTCGTCGAATACTGCTCGACGATGATCCGGCTCAACCCCGGCGACCTGATCGCCACCGGCACCCCCGGCGGCGTCGGTCACGCCCGCAAGCCCCCGGTCTATCTGCAGGCCGGCCAGAGCGTGATCACCGAGATCGACGGCCTCGGCCGCCTCGAGAATGTCGTCGTCGCCGACGGCGGATCGGTATGACGCAGATCGGTATGACGCAGCCCTCGTCCCCGGCTGGCACCGGCAGCTCCCCCGACGCGCGGTCCCTGGCCGACGCCCGCGCCTGGGTCGCCGCTGGAGAGGACCTGTGCCGCACCGCGATCCAGGGATTCGACGAGTCCGACTGGGCCGCCCCCTCGGGGCTGCCCGGCTGGACGCGCAAGCACCTCGGCGCCCACCTCGCCGCCAACGCTGACGCGGTCGGCAACCTCATCCACTGGGCGGCGACCGGAGAGCAGACCCCGATGTACTCCTCCCCGGAGCAGCGGAACGCCGACATCGAAGCCGGGGCCGGCAAGCCGGGGGAGGCGCTGGCCGCGTGGTTCGACCGTTCGGCCGGGGCGCTGGAGAACGCCATGGACGCGCTCACCGACGAGCAGTGGACCCACGAGGTCGTCACCGCCCAGGGCCGGACCGTCCCCGCGAGCGAAACCCCGTGGATGCGCGCCCGCGAGACGTGCGTGCACGCGGTCGATCTCGCCACCGGCGTGACCTTTTCGGACTTGCCGGCCGGCTTCCTCGCCGCCCTCGCCGCCGACATCGCCGCCAAGCGATCCGCCGGCGCGGGCCCGGCGCTCGTCGTGACCGCCACCGACGCCGGCCGGAGCTGGACGGTCGCCGGCGACGGAAACCCGGTCGAGGTGCGCGGCCCGCTGGCCGATGTCACGGCATACCTCGCCGGCCGCGACCACGCGCCGCTGATCGGCGCGACCGGCGAGCCCTCCCCGACCATCGGGCCGTGGCTCTGAACTCGACCCCACGAACGTCTACGCTCCACCGACCTGAGGAGAACCTGCCATGACCACGTCGTCCGCCCCAACCTCCCGCCCGGACGTCATCGTCGTCGGCGGCGGCATCGGCGGCCTGGGAGCGGCATACGCCCTCTCCCGCAAAGGTCTTCGCGTGCGGCTGCTGGAGCGCGCGAACGCCTTCGGCGAGGTCGGCGCCGGCCTGCAGATCGCCCCGAACTGCACCCGCATCCTCGACGATCTTGGGCTGCTCGACGAGGTCAAGAGCCTCGGTGTGCTGCCCGACCGGATGGTGATGAAGGACGCCGTCGACGGCGGTGAGCTGACCAGCCTGGACCTGCGCGACCTCGAGCGCCGCTACGGCTTCCCCTACATGGTCATCCACCGCAGCGACCTGCACAGTGTGCTGCTGCGGGCGTGCGAGCGGGCGGGGGTCGAGTTGTTCACCGGCCAGCAGTGCTTCGCCTATGAGAACAGCGAGCGCGGCGCGCGGGCGGTCTTCGCCGACGGCCACATCGAGGAGGCCGAGGTCGTCATCGCCGCCGACGGGCTGCACTCGGTCGCGCGCAAGCTGCTCGTCGACGACCAGCCGGTCAACTCGGCATACGTCGCCTATCGCGGGGCGATGCCGATGGAGACCGTCGCCGCGCACGACATCAGCAGCCGACGAGGTCGTGGTGTATGTCGGTCCGCGCTGCCACTTTGTGCAATACCCGCTGCGCGGCGGGGAGATGTTCAACCAGGTCGCCGTCTTCGAGTCTCCCAAAGCCCTTGCCGGAGTTGAGGACTGGGGAACCCCCGACGAGATGGATGCCGCCTTCGAGGGCACCTGCGCGCAGGTCCAGGAGGGGCTGCCACTGATGTGGCGCGACCGCTGGTGGCGGATGTTCGACCGCAACCCGATCAGCAACTGGGTCCACGGCCGGATCGCGCTGCTCGGCGACTCCGCCCACGCGCCGCTGCAATACATGGCCCAGGGCGCCGTCATGGCTCTCGAGGACGGCTGGGTGCTCGCCGAGCACGCCGGCGCCCAAGGCGTCGACCGCTCCGAGGACGGCACCGGCATCGACTGGGAGAGCGTGCTCGCGGCATACAACGCCGTGCGGCCCGAGCACTGCAAGCGGGTCGTCCAGACCGCCCGCGCCTGGGGCGAGTTGTGGCACGTGGACGGCGTGAAGCGATTGCAGCGCAACGCGATCCTCTCGGCGCGCAAGGTCGACGACTACTCCTTCGTCGACTGGATCTATGGCGCGACCGCGCTCACCCCGGACCAGGAGCCGCCGCTCTACACCACGGTCGCGCTGGACTCCGTCGCGGTCGGTGACGGCGAACCCGATCACACTCCCTGGCCGAGCGCGGCCGGTGGCGATATCGTCCCGACCAAGAAGACCTGACGGTCGCGGGACGCCGTCCACCCAAACCGGCCACAGCGAGGATTGATCATGAGCCTGGGACACGAGGCCAACTCCGGCCATCATGTCGATGTCAGCCCGGCAGCGGGATTGGCCAAGAATGCCGCGACCACCCCGGACCACGTGGCGGTGATCTACCCCGGTGGAGACCTCACCTACGCACAACTTCAGGACCGGGTCCAACGGCTCGCGACCGTCCTCGCCGACGGCCTCGTGGGCGTGGGCGACCGGGTCGCCTATGTGGGCCTGAATTCGCCGACCTTCCTCGTCACGATGTATGCCGCCTTCCGGCTGGGCGCGATCTTCGTCCCGGTGAACTTCCGCCTGGCTGGTCCCGAACTGTCCCGGATCCTGTCCGCGAGCGGCGCCGTCACCCTGATTGCGGAGGAGGGCCATCGCGCCGAGGTGGATCGGGTCCGCGACCAGACGCAGGTCCGGCGCTTCCTGCTCGTCGACGACGACCCGGCGATCCCCGTGGAGGCCGAGGGCGAAATTCCCGGGTGGGAACGGTGGCAACCGCTCCTGGAGGCGGCGCAGCCCGCAACGACCTACCACTCGCGGGATATGGATGATCCGGCGATCCTGATGTTCACCTCCGGCACGACCGGCCTGCCGAAGGGCGTCATCCTCACCCACGGCAACATCTTCTGGAATCAGGTCAACGTCGACAGCCGCGTCGACACCCTGCGTGGGGACGTGACCTACTGCGCCGCACCGATCTTCCACATCGGCGCCCTCAACTCCTTCCTGTTGCGGACGATTTCCCGGGGTGGCACCGCCGTCCTGCGTCGCGTCTTCGACCCCGCCGAGATGCTCGCCGATCTGGTCGAGCTCAAGGTCAACTCGATGTTCGGCGTGCCGGCGATGTTTGCCGCCCTCGTCCGCGTCCCCGGGCTGTGGGCTGCCGACCTGTCGCACGTGCGCGGCATCATCGTCGCCGGTGCGCCGGTCCCACCCTCGCTCGTCCACACGTTCGCAGAGCATGGCGTGCTGCTCCAGCAGGCCTGGGGCCTCACCGAGACGGCGCCGTTCGCCACCCACCTTCCCGCCGAGTGGACGATCGAGAAGATCGGCTCGGCCGGCATCGCGATGCCGCACACGCAGGTCACGGTCCTCGACCTGGAAGGCAACCCCGCCGAAACCGGTGTCTCCGGCGAGATCCTGGTGCGCGGGCCGAACGTCACTCCCGGCTACTGGGAGAACCCACAGGCCACAGCGGCCGCATTCACTGCCGACGGCTGGTTCCGCTCCGGCGACATCGGGTATCTCGACGACGACGGCTGCCTGTTCATCGTCGACCGGCTCAAGGACATGATCATCACCGGCGGGGAGAACGTCTATCCGGCCGAGGTGGAGCGCGCGTATGCCGACATGCCCGGCGTCGTCGACATTGCCGTCGTCGGGATGCCGGATGAGAAGTGGGGCGAGGCCGTCGTCGCCGTGCTCACGCTCGCCGAGGGCGTTGAGGTGGACCTGGAGCAGGTGCGTGCCTTCGGCAGTGAACGCCTGGCCCGCTACAAGCTGCCCTCGCGCATCGAGACGGTCACCCTCATGCCGCGCAACGCCTCCGGGAAACTCGACAAGCTGACGATCCGCAGGATCGTCGGGCAGGAGTGAACTCCTCCTGACCGGCGGTCCCGATCCCGCCGCTCCGAGGGCGGCACCGGCGGGGATAAACCTCGGCGTCCTCGGCGGCGCTCGGATCGAGGTCGTCGCCGAAGGTTGCCGGGTCGATCCTCGCCATTGCCGCCGCGACCGCGGCAACCCGGTCGACGGTCAACACCCGGGCCGGGCCATAGCCGAGGTCGTCACCAACCTGCCGGCCGCCGAAGATCGCATCGGAAAGGACGTCCCCGGTTGGCTCGGCCGAACCGGTCAGTAGCCAGTGGATGCCGTGCCACGCCTTATCGAGGTCGACCGAGGGTGCGTCGTCGTCGGACTCCAGGAGGGCGGCGAAGCCGTCGGGGTACTCGGCCAGTTGCCGCAGTTCGGCCTCGTCGCGGCAATACCCAACCCAGATCATGCCCACCTGCCGGACCCTATCGCCGGCGAGAGGGGGGCAACCGGTCGTTGACCGGCGGTCATACCCGGTATATGCTGCGACATACTCGGTATTGCAACCGACTCGACCGCCAGCAACCCGACCACGCAGGGGCCTCACGATGACCGCACCGATCCTCAAACTCGTCGATGTCCACCGCACCCACGGTGAGGGAGAGACCGCGGTCCACGCGCTGCGCGGGGTCAGCCTGGAGGTCGCTCCCGGCGAACTGGTAGCGGTCATGGGCCCGTCCGGGTCGGGCAAGTCGACGCTGCTCAACCTCGCCGGCGGCCTCGACAAGGCCACCAGCGGGCAGGTGTTCGTCGAGGACGCCGAGATCGGCTCCCTCAACGCCGCCCAACTTGCTGCCTTGCGCCGCCGCCGGGTCGGCTTCGTCTTCCAGGACTTCAACCTGATCCCGTCGCTGACCGCCGGCGAAAACGTCGCCCTGCCGCTGGAACTCGACGGCACCTCACCGCGACCCGCCCGCCGGCTGGCCAAGGCGGCCTTGGACCTGGTCGGGTTGAGCGAGCTGATCGACCGCTTCCCCGACAAGATGTCCGGTGGGCAACAGCAGCGAGTGGCGATCGCCCGGGCCCTGGTCGGCGACCGTCGCCTCGTGCTCGCCGACGAGCCGACCGGCGCCCTCGACTCCCACACCGGCGAAGGCGTGCTGCGCGTGCTGCGCGAGCGCTGCGACTCCGGCGCGGCCGGGCTGCTCGTCACCCATGAGGCGCGGCACGCTGCCTGGGCCGACCGCGTGGTCTTCCTGCGCGACGGCGTGGTCGTCGACACCACCGGCAACGCCAGCGAGATCGACGACCTGCTCGTCGGATCGGGGCACTGAGCGATGACCACCACAACCACGCGGCCACCGGCGGCCGCCGCCACGCCGACGCCGCCCGAGCGCCGCGGCGGCGGCCGGCTTGGCCGGTGGCGCAACAGCTGGCGGGTCTCGCTGACGATGGCTCGTCGCGACGCCCGCCGCTACCGGGGCCGCAGCGCGCTCATTGTCGTCATGGTCGCCCTCCCGGTGGCCCTCATCGTCGGCGGCCTGACCTTCGGCGCCACCTCGAACATCTCGTCCCGAGAACAACTGCCGTCCCGGCTCGGCAATGCCGCCGCCGTGATCGACTCGATCAGCGAGGACGTCGTCGTCCAGGGCGCGGATGGCAGCTACGGCTTCGGCGGCTCGGGCGAGAAACCCAAGAAGGCAACCACAATCCCCGGCTACGACCGGAATGCGCCGGCCGCCGAGCAGGCGGCCGCGATCAGCCGGCTCGTCGGCGGCCCGGTCGCGGTCATCCAGACCGGGGATTTCCGCTGGACTGCCGGTGAGCGCCGCCCCTACGGATCCGTTGTCTTTCTCGACCCCAAGGTCGACTACGGCGCCAAGGCGCGGCTGACCTCTGGACGCTGGCCGACGAGCAATGCGGAGGTCGCGGTCACGCCCCTGGGCGAGCGCGAGGGGCTGCCCTCCTCGGGGACGATCGAGCTGAAGCTCGGCGACGAGAAGGAGGTCGTCACCGTCGTCGGCGTCGTGGACGCCCGGGACAGCAATATCGGTATGCCGCACCTGGTCACCACCGCCCCCTGGGTCGCCGACCGCGTCTGGCAAACCACCTTCTTGATCATGCGGCCGACCCCGGTGCTGTGGCCGGAGGTGCGCAAACTCAACGGCTACGGGCTGGCCGTCACCAGCAGGGCGGTTGTCGAGAACCCGCCGTCGCCGGCCGAACTCCCGGCCGAGGCGCAAACCCCGCAAGGTGAGGACGTCGCCGCCATGCGCCTGGCCGCGGCCATGCTCGGCGCGCTACTGTTCGTCATCACCGCCCTGCTCGTCGGACCGGCCTTCGCGGTCAGCGCCGGCCGGCAGCGGCGCTCGCTCGCCCTGGCCGCCAGCAATGGCGCCGAGACCCGCCAGCTGCGCCGCTCCGTCCTGGCCTCGGCCGTCGTCCTCGGCGCGCTCGCCGTCGTCATCGGTGCCGCGGCGGGGATCGCCGTGGCCGCGGCGGGCGCGGGATACTGGCGCAGCAGCCGGCCGTGGACGACGCTATTCGGTCCCACCGACATCCCGTGGATCGCCGTCATTATCGTTGCCGCCTGCGCGATCCTCGCCGCCCTCACCGCCGCGCTCATCCCGGCGCTGCGCCTCGGGCGCCTCGACATCGTCGGGGTCATGAAGGGCCAGAACGTCTCCCCGCCGCACAGCCGCAAACTGCCGGTCGTCGGCCTCGTTCTCTTCCTCATCGGCAGCGCCGGCGCGTTCTATGCGGTGACCGCCAACTCACCGGTCGGGGCGGTCGTCGCCATCCTCGGCCTGTTCATCGGCCCCCTGCTCTGTATTCCGATCCTGCTGGTCTGGGCGGGCCGGCTCGCCGCCCGCTTCCCGGCCGCGGTGCGGATGGCTACCCGCGATGCCTCCCGCCAACGCCACCGCTCGGTGCCAACCGTAGCGGCGGTCATGGCGGGCGCCGCTCTGCTCGCGACCTTCGCCGTCGCCTATGCCAGCTCCACGAAATTCGAGGCCCGGCAATACCAGCCACGCACCATCGCCGGCGAAGGAACAACATATGTCGGCGACAAGGAGTCCCGAGCCGAACTCGAGGGGATCATCGCCGCCAACGCCCCGACGTGGAAGCTGGTGCCGGAGTATGCCGTCAGCATCGACTACGCCAACACCTCCGACACTGCGCCCACGACCGGGCCCTTCCTCAGCGTGCTCGCCAAGGGTTGCACCCCCGCCGACACGATGCCCGGCTACTCGGGCCAAGCAGACCCGTATGCCGACCGGACCTGCCTGAAGGCCGGCAGCGTCGGGGGACCGGCCCGCAGCGGCCTGCTGGTCCTCCCCGCGGCCGAGATCGTGCGCCGCCTGCAGCTCACCGGCGCCGACGCGCAAGCCGTCCGTGACGGCGCCATCCTCGTCGCCGATCGGGCCTGGATCTCCGGTGGGACCGTCCGGATCGCCTATGGCGAGGTGAAAGAGCCGGACACGCAGCAGCCGACAATCGCGACGTCGAAGACCGTCGATCTACCCGCCCTGCCCATCCCGGCGAGCCAGTATGCCCGCGGCGGCGTGGAGACCTACACCGGCCTGCTCATCCCTCAGGAGGTGACCAACCGCCTCGGGGTCCAAACCGTCAACGCCGCGATGCACATCTACGATCCGAACGGCCCGATCTCCCGCGACTCCGAAAAGAAGGTCGTCGAGCGGCTGAGCGCCGATGGCGGCATCGAGATCGAGCGCGGCTATCAATCGCAGAGCTTCCGGATCATGCTCATCGTCTTTGCCATCACCGCCTTCTTGCTGGTCACCGTCACGCTGATCAGCACCGCGCTGGCGTTGGCCGAGCAACAGTCGGACATGGGCACGCTCGCCGCGGTCGGGGCCACCAAGGGCACCCGCCGTCGCTTCGCCGCCGCCCAAGCCGCCACCGTCGGCCTGCTCGGAGTCGGGCTGGGCATCGTCATCGGCCTGGTCGCCGGGGTCGCCATCAGCTACCCATCCACGTCGTCGGGCTGGGATGAGGTGACCCAGCAGCAGATCACGCTGAGCCCGACGATCGGCATACCCGTGATCTGGCTGGCCAGCATCCTGATCGGTGTGCCGCTAATCGCTGCGGTCATCGCCGGTCTGTCGATCCGCAAGGCGCCCACCGTCACCCGCCGCGACTGACGTCGCCGCGACCGACACCGACCGCCGCGGCCGGGGTGTGCGCAGGGGGCGCACCCCGGCCGACGCGCTGCCACCGCGGCCGTGAGGACGGTAGGTTATGGCCCAACGCAACAGCGGGCGGGCACGACGTCGTGACCGCCAAGCCTGCCGCGACCAGCGCCGAGGTCGGAGATCCCGCGACGGTGCTGGGCAGCGGCCTGAGCGCCCCCGGGGTGACCCCTCGCGGGCAGGACGGAGTTGGCAGTGGATACGCAGGCCAGCAGCGGGCGTGCCCGCGATGGTGGACCCGACATGATCCAGCTCGTGACGCCCGAGGGCGAGCGAGTCCGGGGCACGGCATACGACGAGATCGCCGACGCGGTCAGCGACGAGCAGTTGCGCGGGTTTTATCGCGACATGGTGATCGTGCGCCGCTTCGACAACGAGGCGACCGCCTTGCAACGCCAGGGCGAACTTGGGCTGTGGGCGCCTTGCCTGGGGCAAGAGGCCGCCCAGGTCGGCTCCGGCCGGGCGCTGCAGGCACAGGACTTCGCCTTCCCGACCTATCGCGAGCACGGGGTCGCCTGGTGCCGCGAGGTGGATCCGCTCAACCTGCTCGGGATGTTCCGCGGCGTCCATAACGGCGGCTGGGATCCGTTCGAGAAGAACTTCCACCTTTACACGATCATCATCGGCGCGCAGACATTGCACGCGACCGGCTATGCGATGGGTGTCCAGCGCGACGGCGCGGTCGGCACCGGCGATCCCGACCGGGATACGGCCGTCATCACCTATTTCGGCGACGGCGCCAGCGCGCAGGGCGACGTCGCGGAGGCGTTCGTCTTCGCCGGCGTCAACAACGCCCCGGTCGTCTTCTTCTGCCAGAACAACCAGTGGGCGATCAGCTCGGCCAACGAGATCGAGATGCGCGCGCCGATTTATCAGCGTGCCGCGGGATACGGCTTCCCGGGCGTGCGGGTCGACGGCAACGACGTTCTCGGGACGTATGCCGTGACCAAGGCCGCCCTCGACGCCGCCCGCGAGGGCCAGGGGCCGGCGCTCATCGAGGCGTTCACCTATCGGATGGGCGCGCACACCACCAGCGACGACCCGACCAAGTATCGGGTCCTCGCGGAGGTGGAAGTGTGGAAACACCGCGACCCGATCGCCCGGCTGCGCAGCCTATTGCAACGCGAATACGGCGTCGACGCCGACTTTTTCGCGGCCTGCGACGCCGAGGCGGCCAACTTCTCCGCCGATCTGCGCGAGCGCTGCCTGGCGCTGCCCGACCCGACACCGGGGTCGATGTTCGATCATGTGTATGCCGCCGATCACCCGGTCATGGCGGCCGAGCGCGCCGCCCTGCTTGCCTACCTCGACAGCTTCGAAGGAGCGCACTGAGATGGCGACGATGACGATGGCCAAGGCGCTCAACTCCGGCCTGCGCGCGGCCATGGACAAGGACCCAAAGGTCGTGCTGATGGGGGAGGACATCGGCAAACTCGGCGGCGTCTTCCGGATCACCGAGGGCCTGCAGAAGGACTTCGGCCAGGACCGGGTGATCGACACCCCGCTCGCCGAGGCCGGGATCGTCGCCACGGCGATCGGCTTGGCGCTGCGCGGCTACAAGCCGGTCGTGGAGATCCAGTTCGACGGCTTCGTCTATCCGGCCTTCGACCACATCACCAGCCAGGTCGCCAAGCTGCACGCCCGTTCCCTCGGGAATGTCACCGTGCCGATGGTCATCCGCATCCCGGTCGGCGGCGGCATCGGCGCGGTCGAGCACCATAGCGAATCCAACGAGACCTACTTCGCGCACACCGCCGGCCTGCGGGTCGTCTCGTGCTCCAACCCCTCCGACGCCCACTGGATGATCCAGGAGGCCATCGAGCACCCCGACCCGATCGTCTTCTATGAGCCCAAGCGGCGCTACTGGGACAAGGGTGAGGTCACCGATGCACCCGAGCGGGATCTGTTCGCCGCCAACGTCATCCGTCCCGGCGCGGACGTCACGATCCTTGCCTATGGGCCGATGGTCCGCTCTTGCCTGCAGGCCGCCCAGGCCGCCGAGGAGGACGGCGTCTCGCTGGAGGTGATCGACCTGCGCTCGCTCACCCCGCTGGACACGCCGGCCATCTTCGACTCGGTGCGCCGCACCGGGCGGTGCGTCGTGGTCCACGAGGCATCGACCTTCCTCGGGCTCGGTGCCGAGTTGGCCGCCCAGATCCAGCAGGAGTGCTTCTACTCGCTGGAGGCGCCGGTGCTGCGCGTCGGTGGCTACAACCTCCCCTATCCGCCGAGCCGGCTCGAAGAGGATTTCCTGCCCGACCTCGACCGCGTCCTGGACGCCGTCGACCGCTCGCTCGCCCACTGAAGGAGAGAGCAATGACAGTGCGCGAGTTCCGCCTCCCCGACCCGGGTGAAGGGTTGACCGAGGCTGACATCGTCACCTGGCGGGTGGCCGTCGGGGATGTCGTCGCGGTCAACGACATCGTGGTCGAGATCGAGACCGCCAAATCGCTTGTCGAGCTGCCGATTCCGTATGCCGGGACCATCACCGCGCTGCTTGTCGACGAGGGCACCACGGTCGAGGTCGGCACCCCGATCATCGCCGTCGACGACGGTGTCGAGGACGGGTCCTTCCCCGGCGCTGCCAGCGGCGTAACCGTGGCCGGGGGCGGTGCCGACGCCGGTGACGTCGCCGATGGCGTGGCTGCGTCCCTGCAGGCCGGACCTGCAGGCGCAGCTACCGAACGCGACGACGGCGCCCCGCCGCGAGAGGAGGCGCTCGCCCAGGCCGCTACCGGGGACACCCCCGCCGGCGCGAGTGGGTCGACCGGCTCCAGCGGCGACGCGGCCGGCGAGCCCAAACGCACCCCGGTCCTTGTCGGCTACGGCGTCAAGGTGACCGAGGCCAAGCGCCGCCCTCGGCGCAAGGAGCAGCTCAAGCAGACGATCGCCCATCGTCCCGACGAAGAGGAACACGTCGACACCCAGGGCATCTCGGCCGGCCCCGGTGAACTCGTCGCCGAGCACTCGATGCACGTGCTGCGCGACCGCCGGCCGCTGGCGGAGCTGGCATATCCTTCGCCCGAGGCCGAGGCCAAGATCCGGGTGCTCGCCAAGCCGCCGGTGCGCAAGCTGGCCGCCGACCTCGGGGTTGACCTGGCCCGGGTCCGCGGCAGCGGCGAGGGCGGGATCGTCACCCGCGCCGATGTCGAATCGGCAGCGATCGGTTCCGTTGCCGTGCAGGCGAGCCCAGCTGCCGGGGTGCCGGGAGCGGGCAGCGAGCCGGGCGCGCCAGGCGGGGGAGCGGCATCCGGGCGTGGAGAGCAGCGCATCCCGATCAAGGGCGTGCGCAAGGTGACCGCTGCGGCCATGGTGGGGTCGGCGTTCACCGCTCCGCACGTCAGCGAGTGGGTGAGCGTCGATGTCACCGCCACGATGGAGTTGGTCGAGCGGCTCAAGCGGGACAAGGAGTTCAGCGGCGTCAAGGTCTCGCCGCTGCTCGTGCTCGCCAAGGCGATCTGCGTCGCGATCCGGCGCAACCCGGGGATCAACGCGACCTGGGACGAGCAGGCGCAGGAGATCGTCCAAAAGGGCTATGTCAACCTCGGGATCGCCGCGGCCACCCCGCGGGGGCTGCTCGTGCCCAACATCAAGGACGCCGACTTGCTCACGATGCGCGAGCTCGGCGCGGCGATCACCGCGCTCGCCGAGACGGCCCGCGCCGGCAAGACCCAGCCGGCCGAGATGAGCGGCGGCACGATCACGATCACCAACATCGGGGTGTTCGGGATCGACGCGGGCACCCCGATCATCAACCCCGGCGAGTCGGCGATCGTCGCCTTCGGCACGATCGCCCGGCGCCCCTGGGTGGTCGGCACCGGCGAGCAGGAGCGGATCGAGCCACGCTGGGTGACGACGCTCGCGGTGTCCTTCGACCACCGGCTGGTCGACGGGGAACTTGGCAGCCGGTTCCTTGCCGATGTCGCCGCCATCCTCGCCGACCCCGCCCGGGGGCTGGTTTGGGGCTGAGATCCACTCGATGCCGGAAGTCACGTTCGGTGCCGAGTTCTGTTTGACCGGGCAGAGCTGCCGCAGAGCTACACCCGCTTCCCCCAGCGATCGGATCGAGCGCTAGGTTCGGTATCACGGGCCGCGGCGACGGGCGCCGTGGCCGGTCAGCAGGGAGGATCACACATGCGCATGTCCGCTGCCGTGGCCGGGCTCGCCGCTCTCGGCGTCGTCATCGCCCCACTAGCCGTGGCCGGCCCACCGTCGCCGGCCGGCCCGCCGAGTTCGCTCGATCCACTACAGGCGCCGACCGGCGACCTGTCTCCACTCGACGAAGCGCGGTTGGCGCTCGGGCTCCAACTCGCCCCCTATGGCACCGGGCTGCAGGGCGCAAACCCCGTCCTGGGCTACCTGCCGTCGTTGCGGCACACCGACTTCCGCGCCTGGCGACAGGAATTGACCCGGCGCAGCGCCGCCCGGGCCGCCGACACGGCGCGGATGGACGCCGCGCGCGCCGCGGCCAGCCCGCAGGGCCGGCTGCAAACCCCCTTCGTCTACCGGGAGAAGGAGGCCCTGGGCATCGTTGGCGAGAATGACACGGTGTGGCGCGCGGAGAAGGTGAGCGCCTTCGGCCTGGGAACAGGCAAGCACAACCGGATGCTCGTGCGCGGCGACCTCGCCGACACCGCGCCGCCGACGCGGCGGCTGGCCACGCCCGTGGAGGACAACGGCTCGATATCGCTGGCCGCCGACACCCGCATCCGGGGCAATGCGCGGGTCCGGGTCACCGGAACGATTGGGGACGGCCCGCACGGGGCGAGCGGGGACACATCCGGCGACTTCGACTGGTTCTCGCTGCAGACCAAAGCCGGCGAGAGCATCACCGTCGATGCGAGTGGCACGCGCACCGAGAGCATTCTTGTCCTCGCCGACGCTGCCGGGACCGCGCTGGCGGTCGAGATTCCCTGGGCCGGCGGACAAGCGGGGCGGCCACTGATCTGCCGGCCGGCGCGAGCGGGCACCTACTACGTGGGGATCTGGCCGCTGGACGCCTTCCAACTCGACGTCTTCGACTCCGGCTCGGGCTCCGGCTCGACCCAGGCGCCCGGCGCCTACACCCTCAACATCGGCGCCTGGAAAGCCGATCGCGACGCCGTGCTCGTCAAGCTGCGCTCCGGCGATGTCCTCGGCACCTCGGTCGCCGGCAACGCGCGTGGGGTCGCGGTCCAGAAATGGGATGGGACCTATGTCGCCGCCACCGCCGACTCCGACTTCTCGAGTGCCTTCCCGCCGTCATCGCCCCTGCCAGGCGGCGGGAATGCGTCGGTGAGCTATGTCGCCGAGGAATCCGGCTGGTATGGCGTGATCGTCGACCGTGGCGCCGGGAGCTACGCGAACACGGTCGAGGTCTATCGACCCGGCGGGGAGTCCGACCCGCGCACGCGGGTGCAGAAGATCTATCTCGACTTCAACGGGGCGACGATCGACCCCTCGATCGTCCACGGCCCGCCCGGCACCGCGCACCTGTCGCCGCTGACGTCCTTCCTGCCCAAGTGGGGCCTGAACCCATCGCAGCTTGAGCCGCTGATGGCACAGATCACCCGGTCGGCAACCGAGAACCTCAAGGCGGACCTGATCGCGCACGGGCTCAACCCCAACGTCAAGGTGGAGATTGTCAACGGTTCGCGGATGCCGGACGACTTCGGCAAACCTGGCGTCTCCCGTGTCATCGTCGGGGGAACGATCGACGAGTGCGGCATTGAGACGATTGGGATCGCCCAATACATCGACCCGGGCAACTACAGCCGCACCGACACCGCCCTGGTTCTGCTGGACAAGCTGAGCGAGCCCGCCGTGGGCGTCGCGGACCCGCCGTCCTCGTTGAACGCCTACGTCCGGCCGAGCACCAACAAGGTGCGCTTTATCGGCACCGCGATCGGAAACGTCGTCAGCCACGAGGTCGGGCACTACATCGGCAACTGGCACACCAACAACGCCAACTCGGTGACCTCGCTGATGGACAGCGGCGGCGCCGGCTACTGGCGGATGTTCCAGGTCGGTCCCGACCTGATCCCGGGCACGGCGGACGACGGCGACACCGACTTCGCCACCGACCGCTTTTCGCTCGTCGAGGGGCTGTCCGGGGTGGAGGACACGCTCAACGTCTCGGCCTGGGCGTTCGCCGGCGGGCGGCGCTGACCCCTCGGGCTATTCGGCGACGATCGGCGCCTCACCCGGCGCCGGTCGTCGCAGCGAGATCTGCGGGATCATCCAGGTGACGACCACGCCGACCGCCATGACCGCCGCTCCCCAGAGGAAGACCACGTCCATCGCCTCGGCGAAGCCTTGCAGGAAGGGCTTGGCCAGGCGCGGGTCGAGGGAGGTGAGGAAGGAGGAGTCCTTCAGCACCGACGACGAGGCGCCGCCGGATTGCATCTCCCGCACGATCGCCGCGTTGGCGGGGTCGGCGAGCGCGGCCCGGAAATCGCTGGTCCCACGCGCCGCCGCCATCGCCGAGGCGATCCGGTCCGGCAACGCCGAGAACAGGATCGAGAGGAAGACCGCGGTGCCCAGGGTCCCGCCGATCTGCCGGGTGAAGGTGGCCGAGGCGGTCGCGATCCCCATGTCGCCGCGGTCGGCGGCGGCCTGGACGGCGAGCATGAGCGGCTGCATCATGAAGCCCATCCCGAGACCGAAGAGGACCATGACCGGCATCAGCTGCCACATCGGGGTGTCATAGCGCAGCCAGTGCAGGATGAGCAGCGCTGCGGCCAGGACCGGGGCACCGATCCGCAGGAACGGGCGGTAGCGGCCGGTGCGGCTGATCGTCTGCCCGCTGATGATCGAGCCCGCCATGATGCCGAGGGTCAGCGGCAGCAGCTGCAGGCCGGCCTCGGTCGGTGAGGAGCCCTTGACGATCTGCAGATACAGCGGCAGGCAGGCGATCCCGCCGAACAGCGCGATACCGAGCACGGTCGAGGCGATCGAGGAGATCCCGATCGTCTTGTTGGTGAACAGCCGCATCGGCAGCAGGGCCTCGTCGCCCATCCACCGCTCGATGAGGTGGAAGGCGATGACCCCCGCGGCCCCGATGAGATAGCAGGCGATGGCTCGCCCGGAACTCCAGCCCCATTCGCGGCCTTGCTCGGCGACGAGCAGGAGGGGCACCATCCCGATCGACAGCGCGACCGCGCCCCACCAGTCGATCCGGTGGTCCAGCCGCGTATGCCGCAAATGCAGGGTCCGGATGACGACGACGAGGGCGACGATCCCGATCGGGACGTTGACGAGGAAGACCCAGCGCCAGCCGGCGAGGCCGAGGAGACTGTCCATACCGGCGAAGAAGCCGCCGATGACCGGGCCGAGCACGCTGGAGGTGCCGAAGACCGCGAGGAAGTAGCCCTGGTATTTGGCCCGCTCCATCGGGGGCACGATGTCGCCGATGATCGCCAGCGCGAG
Organism: Nostocoides sp.; assembly: GCF_037045025.1. Lineage (GTDB taxonomy): Bacteria > Actinomycetota > Actinomycetes > Actinomycetales > Dermatophilaceae > Nostocoides_A. Next base: position 329,446 of record NZ_JBAOHM010000009.1, read on the forward strand.
GCTGAACAGGCCGCCGGCGCCGACCCCCTGGACGGCGCGATACACCGCCAGCGAGGTCATCGAGTGGGCCAGGGTGCACAGGATCGAGCCGAGGACGAAGATCGAGATCGCGGCGACGAAGAACTGCTTGCGGCCGTAAATGTCGGAGAGCTTGCCGTAGAGCGGCGTGACGATCGTCGAGGTGATCAGGTACGCCGTGGTCGCCCACGCCTGCCGGTCCAGCCCGTGCAGGTCGTCGGCGATCGTGCGGATCGCCGTCGCGACAATCGTCTGATCGAGGGCGGCGAGGAACATGCCGGTCATCAACCCGGTCAGGATCGTGACGATCTGCGCGTGGCTAAGCGGGGCCTCGGGGTGATCGTGGCCGGCCGCTGGGGGCAGGTCGGTCGCCGTGTCGCCCGCCGAGGCCGGGCTCGGCGACGCGTGGGCTGCGGGCGCGTGGTCGGTCGCGCGAGCGGGAGCGGGTGCCCCCTTGGGGCGCCGGTGCCGGCCGGGCTTGGGGCGGGTCGTGCTGGGGAGGTTCACGAAGGGTCCTTCACGAAGGGGGTGTCGTCATGGGCGGCGGCTGCGCGTCCGTGCTCGGCGCGGCGGGTCTCGACGGTGTCGCCGAAGCGGGTGAGCAGGTCGATCAGTTGGGTGACGTCGGCCGCGTCCCACTCGGCGAGCAGGTCGGCGAACCAGCCCTGGCGCTGCTCCTGCAACGCCCGCAGGGCCGCCTGCCCCTCGGCGGTGAGCGTGACCAGCTGGGCGCGCCGGTCGGCCGGGTCGGGGATGCGCCGGACGATCCCGTCCCGCTCCAGCCCAGAAACGTGGCGGCTGACCGTGGAGACCTCGAGGTGGGTTCGCTCGGCCAGCGCCGAGATCCGGATCGGGTCGCCGCAGAGGTTGAACAGCAGCGGATAGGCGTTCGCGTCGACCGCCCAGTGCGCGCGGGGGGCGGTCGTGCGAACCGAGCGGATCAGCTTGGCGACCCGCACCAGCTGATAGGCGAGCTCGTCCGGGGCGGACGGGAAGGCCGCGCCCTGCCGGGCCGGACACCCGCCCGCAGCCGGTGATTCAGTTGCTTGCACATGCAAATAATGCCGTCGGGTGGCGGGAGAGGCAAAACAGAGGCGAGGCTCACCGCCCGGTGTGCCAGCGGCGGATCAGGGCGATCCGGTGCTCGACCTGCTCGGTGGTCGCGCGGGACAGCGGGGGGCCGCCGGCCTGGCGGCGCAGCTCGGCGTGGACGTGGCTGTGCGGCATACCGCGATGGCGGGCGTATTGGTTGACGAGCGAGTTCAGCTCCTTGCGCTTGGCCTCCAGCGCCCGGTGCAGGCTGACATCGGCCGGCACCTTCTCGCGACGGTCGCGGCGCTGCTGGCGGGCCAGGTGGCGGCGCTGACGCTCCTGCAGCACGGCGTGCACCTGGTCGGGTTCGAGCAGGCCGGGCAGGCCGAGGTAGTCGTGCTCGTCCTGGCTGCCGGGAACGGCGGCCAGCCCGAACTGGTGAGCGTCATACATGACGTGGTCGAACTCGGCCGCCGACCCCAGCGCCTCCCACTGCCCGAGCAGGTCCTCCGACGCGCCCCCGTCGCGGTTGGCCGCATCGACCGCCTCCTCATCCCACAGGCCCTCCTTGTCCGTGGGCGCGCCGAGGACGTGGTCGCGCTGGCGCTCCAGCAGCGCGGCGTGGGAGAGGATCAGCGCCACCGTCGGGAGGAAGACCGTGGCCAGCTCACCGCGTCGCCGGGCGCGCACGAACCGGCCGACCGCCTGGGCAAAGAACAACGGCGTGGACGTGGCGGTCGCATAGACACCGACCGCGAGACGAGGGACGTCGACGCCCTCGGAGACCATCCGGACGGCGACCAGCCAGCGGTCGGTGGAAGCGGCATACGACTCGATGCGGTTGGACGCGCCGGCGTCGTCGGACAAGACGACGGCCGGCGGGCTGCCGGTGAGCGCCTGCAACACGCGCGCGTATGCCCGTGCGCTCGCCTGGTCGGTGGCGATCACCAGGCCGCCGGCGTCGGGGATGTGGCGGCGCACCTCGCTCAGCCGGTGGTCGGCGGCGCGCAGGACGGCGGTGATCCATTCGCCCTTGGGGTCCAACGCGGTTCGCCAGGCGTGCGCGGTCACGTCCTTGGTCAGCGGGTCGCCGAGGTTGGCCTCCAGCTCGTCTCCGGCCTTGGTGCGCCAGCGCATCGGCCCGCCATAGTTCATGAACAGCACCGGGCGCACGACGTGATCGCGCAGCGCCTCGGCGTAGCCATAGGTGTAGTCGGCGGCCGAGCGCAGCCCGCCGTCGGGGGTCGGCTCGTAGCGCACGAACGGGATCGGGTTGTCATCGGAGCGGAACGGCGTGCCGGTCAAGGCCAGGCGCCGGGTGGCCGGCTCGAAGCACTCCTTGACCGCCTCGCCCCAACTGCGCGCGTCGCCGGCATGGTGGACCTCATCGAGGATGACCAGCGTGTTCTGCTTCTCGACCACGGCCCGGTAGTGGAACATCCGGGCGGCAACCCCGGCATAGGTGACCGCGCTGCCGGCGTATTCGCGGCTGCGCCCACGGCGGGAGGAAGCGCCGAGCCCGGGGTCGATGGCCAGGCCCACCTTGTGCGCCGCTTCGGCCCACTGGACCTTCAGGTGCTCGGTCGGGGTCACCACGATCACCTTGCGCACGATCCGGCGCTCGAGCAGCTCCTTGGCCACGCGGAGCGCGAACGTCGTCTTACCCGCCCCCGGTGTGGCCACCGCGAGGAAGTCCCGCGGCGAGGCCGCCAGATAGTGGTCCAGCGCCTGCGCCTGCCAGGCGCGCAGGCTGGACGCTGTGCCCCACGGGGCCCGACCGGGGAAGGCGGGGGAGAGGTGCTGGAATCCGGGTCGCTCGATCGGCGGCTGCGCTGACGGGAGCGGCTCGGGTGATAAGGACATAGGACCGCGAGGTTACCCGAGTGGGGGGGGGCACCGGGGGCAGGCGCCGCGCCGGCCAGTAGGGTCGGAGGTGACCCGACCGTGAGCTCGAGGAGGAGTCCTCATGTCCGCTGATCGCATCTACATCGTCGACGGGGCGCGCACGCCGGTGGGCAGCTTCGGCGGGGTCTTGAAGGACGTGCCCGCCCACGAGCTCGGTGCCCACGCCGCCCGGGCGGCCCTCACCCGCGCCGGCGTGGCCGACGACGCTGTCCGGGAAGTCGTCTGCGGGACGATCGGGCAGGTCGGCGGGGATGCCTACATCGCCCGGCGGGTCGCGCTGGGGGCAGGCCTGCCGGTGGCGACACCGGCATACACCGTCAACCGGCTGTGCGGCAGCGGGCTGCAGGCGATCTGGTCGGCGGCGATGGAGATGCGCTGGAGCGGCCTGGACATCGCGCTCGCCGGCGGCGCCGAGTCGATGACCCGGATGCCGTTCTACGACTTCGACGCCCGCGCCGGCTACAAGCTCGGCAACCGCAGCCTCGTCGACGGCACCGTCTTTATGCTCACCGATCCCTTCTCCGGCGTCCACATGGGCGTCACCGCCGAGAACGTCGCCGCGAAGTACGACGTGAGCCGCCAGGAGCAGGACGAGTTCGCGCTGCGCTCGCAGCAGCGGGCGGCCAGTGCCGAGGCCCAGGCGGCCTTCGCCGAAGAGATCGAGCCGATCACGACGCCGGGCCGCAAACCGGTCACCGTGAGCGCCGACGAGCACCCCAAGCCGGGCACGACGCTGGAGACCCTCGCCGGTCTGCGCCCGGCCTTCGCCAAGGACGGTAGCGTCACCGCCGGCAACGCCTCCGGCATCAACGACGGCGCCGCGATGGTCGTGCTGGCGAGCGAGGGGGCGGTCGCGGCATACGGGCTGAAGCCGTTGGCCGTCGTTGAGTCGATCGCGACCGGCGCGCTCGAGCCGGAGATCATGGGGTATGCGCCCGTGCTGGCGCTGGAGGCGCTTTTTGAGCAGACCGGCACCACCCCCAAGGACATCGACGTCGTCGAGTGCAACGAGGCCTTTGCCGCGCAGGCCGTGGCCGTCGTCCGCGACGCCGGGCTCGACCCGGACAAGACCAATCCGTATGGCGGGGCGATCGCCCTCGGGCACCCGGTTGGCGCGACCGGGGCGATCCTCACGCTCCGGGCGGTCAAGCACCTGGCCCGCACCGACGGCGAACTCGCCATCGTGACGATGTGCATCGGCGGTGGGCAGGCGCTCGCCGCGCTGCTGCGCCGGGTCTAAGCCGGGGCCACGTCGTGCCGACCTACGCGGACGTTGTCCAGCTCGAGGCCTGCTACACGCTCGTGGTGCCCCCGGAGTTCGGCGACGCCAACGGGCACATGAACATCGTGCGCTACATGCAGATCCACAACGACGGCGGCTGGGCCTTCCTCTCCTCCGTCGGGCTGGGCCCCGAACATGCGCAGGCCGGCTCCGGTGCCTCCTTCGACGTCGAACATCACCTGCGCTATCTGCGTGAGGTCCACTGCGGGGACACCCTCACCCTCCATGTCCGGATGCTCGAACGCTCGGCCAAGGCGCTGCACGTCGTTCATTTCCTGCTCAACCAGTCCCGGCAGGAAATCGCCAACACCCTCGAATATGTCACGGTGAGTGTCGATTTGACCGCTCGTCGGGTGGCGCCCTGGCCGGCGCATGTTGCCGAGCTGCTGGATGCCCGGCTGGCCCAGGACGCCGCCCTCGGCTGGGCGTTCATCGGCAACCCCGCGATGGCACTGACCGGCTCGGGCACCTGACCGGAGCGCGAACTCGCGTCAAAAAAACGCCGCTATCAAATCCCGCCGGGTCGCCCGGAACGGTGCAGACTGTCCTGTGACGTAGCCGTAAGCGCTTACAGTCGCGCTGCGGTTCCGGCACGAGGAGGTGACGGATGGCGGGATCTCGGGCTCACGGCCGCGGCGCGACCATCTATGCCGTCGCCGAGCGCGCCGGCGTCTCCATCGCCACCGTCTCGCGCTATCTGCACAATCCCGCCCAGGTTCGCGAAGCCAACCGGCAGCGGGTGCAGCGGGCCATCGTCGAACTCGGCTACGAGCCGCTGGGTGCCGCCCAGACGCTCGCCGCCCGTAGCCACGAGGCCCTCGGCCTGATCGTCCCCGAGATTACCGGGCAGTATTACGCCGACCTGATCGCCGGCTTCGAAGCGGCAGCCGGGGAGCGCGACCTGAGCGTCGTCCTCGTTCTTGCCGCCGGCCGCTCCGATCTGGCTCGGGCCGCCCGGCGCCTGGCCGTCCGGGTCGACGGCCTGGCCATCATGGCCTCGACCGGGCTGCCGCGCTCGGGCGTCGACTCGCTCGCCGCACGCGTCGCCACGCTCGTGCTGGCCGGCGATCCCGCGACCGGCATCGAGTGCGTCCGCGCCGAGAGCGCCGAACCGGCACGCGAGTTGACCACCCGCCTGCTGAGCGCCGGCCGGCGGCGGCTGCGGTTCGTCGGCGACCCGGCCGGGGCGATCGACGTGCGCGACCGGCATGCGGGATTCGTGGCGGCGCACGCGGCATACGGGCTGCCGGCGGCCGATCCCGTCCTCGTCCCGTTCGACGAGAGCGGGGGTCGCGCGGCGGCGGAGCTGCTGCTGCGGGAGATCCCGCTGACCGAGGGGCTGGTCTGCGCCAACGACCTGCTGGCGCTCGCCCTGCTCGAGCGGCTCGCCGCCGCCGGCATCGGGGTTCCCGAAGAGATCGCGCTCACCGGCTGGGACGACATCCTCGCCGCCCGCTATGTCCGGCCGCGCCTGACCACCGTCCGGCAGCCGGTCCGGGAAATCGCCGCGCTCGCGGCCGGCCTGCTCCACGACCGGCTCACCATCGATCGGCCGTGGGGAGGTGACCACGTCATTCCCTGTGAGGTGATCGTCCGTGACTCGTGCGGCACCTCCGATCCTGGGACTTCGCATCCCGCCCACCATTGAAAGGCACTTTCGACAGATGAAACGGACCACCGCAACCATCACCGTCCTCGCCCTCTCCGCGCTCGGCCTGGCCGCGTGCGGGCGAGACAGCACCGAAGCCACCGCCTCCCAGACCGGCTCGGCCGTCAACACCGGCGAGGTTAAGGGCGAACTCTCTATGTGGGCCATGGGCGCCGAGGGCGACAAGCTGCCCGAACTCGTCAAGGACTTCGAAACCGCCAACCCGGGCGTCAAGGTCAACGTCACGGCCGTCCCCTGGGATGCCGCCCACGACAAGTTCAAGGCCGCGATCGCCGGCAACGCCACGCCGGACGTGGCGATGGTGGGCACGACGTGGATGGGCGAATTCGGGCCCGACGCCCTCGACCCCACCCCGCCGTCGATTGACAAGGCCGCCTTCTTCCCCGGGGCCTGGTCGACCACCGAGGTGGGCGGCACCTCCTACGGCGTCCCGTGGTATGTCGAGACCCGCCTGATCTACTACCGCACCGACCTGGCCAAGAAGGCCGGGATCAACGAGGCCCCCACCGACTGGGATGGCCTGAAGGCGATGGCCAAGGCGATGCAGGACAAGGCCGGCGCCAAGTGGGGCATCGGCCTGCAACCGGGTGGGCAGGGCTCCTGGCAGGGCGTGCTGCCGTTCGCCTGGTCCGCCGGCGCCAACCTGACCAAGGACGACGGGAAGGCCTACAACTTCGACAGCCCGGAGCTGACTGAGGCGCTGACCTACTACCAGTCGTTCTTTAAGGAAGGCATCGCCGACAAGGCGGCCCCGGTCCAGCCGACCACCGACGCCGACTTCGTCAGCGGCAAGGTGCCGATGTTCATCTCCGGCCCGTGGATGATCACGGTCGTCGAGGCCGCCGCCAAGGGCGATGACACCTTCAAGGACAAGTACGACGTCATGCTCATCCCGGCCAAGACGGAGTCCTCCTCCTTCGTCGGTGGCGCCGATCTCGCGGTCTTTAAGAATACCAAGAACCGGGACGCCGCCTGGAAGCTGGTCTCCTTCCTCACCGACCCCAAGGTGCAGGCCAAGTGGTATGGCATCTCCACCGACCTGCCCTCGGTCCAGTCCGCCTGGGAAGAAGGCACGCTGAAGTCGGACGCCAAGCTGGCCAAGTTCGGCGAGCAGCTCAAGACGGCCCAGGCGCCGCCCTCCTTCCCGACCTGGGAAGAGGTCGCCGGCAAGTTCGACACCCAGGTCGAGTTGGTGACCAAGAAGGGCACCGACCCCGCCGAAGCGCTCAAGCAGGCGCAGGCGGACGCCGACTCGATCGGCACCGGCGAGTGACATGACGCAGTCCGCGACCGCGGTCTCCCGGGCAAGCGGCAAGGGCCGCTCCCGGGAGACCCGGGCGGGGTGGATTCTCGCCCTGCCGTTCATGCTGCTGTTCTTGGTGTTCACGGCCTGGCCGCTGATCCAGTCGCTGTTCATGAGCTTCACCGACACCAAGTTCCGCGACCTCAAGCACCCCTTCGCCGTCAACATTGTCGGGCTCAAGAACTACACCAAGGCCTTCGCGGACCCGACCTTCCGCAAGGCGGCGGCCAACACCGCCTACTTCGTCTTGGTCGGTATGCCGCTGACGCTGATCATCGCGCTCGCGGCTGCCGTCGCGCTGGACAAGGGAATCACCCGGTTCCGGGCGTTCTTCCGGCTCGGCTTCTATATGCCGGTCATCACCTCGATCGTGGCCGTGGCCGTGGTCTGGCGGTTCCTGCTGCAACCGGATTCCGGCCTGCTCAACACCGCTTTGGGGTGGTTCGGCATCGACGGGCCGAACTGGCTCGGCAACGAGAAGACCTCGATGCCGAGCCTGATCATGATGGCCGCCTGGCGCAACTTCGGCACCGCGATGGTCATCTTCCTCGCGGGCCTCCAGTCGGTGCCGTGGGCGCTGCACGAGGCAGCCGCCATCGACGGGGCCAGCGCCTGGCAGCGGTTCACCAAGATCACCATCCCCATGCTTCGGCCGACGATCCTGTTCGTGTCGGTGACCACGCTGATCGGCTACCTGCAATTCTTCGAGGAGCCGTTCGTGATGACCAATGGTGGCCCGCTCAACAGCACGATCTCGATGTCGATGTACACCTACAAGCAGTTCGGGTACGGCAACTACGGCTATGCGACGGCGATGAGCTACATCATCTTCGTCATCATCGCCGTGGTCACTGCGATCCAGTTCCGCGTCATGCGGGACAACACGTGAGGTAGCCATGCGCAGTCAACGCTCACCGATCGCGACGGCGATCACCTACATCGTCGTGACGATCTCGGCCCTGATCGTCATGGCGCCGCTCATCTGGATGATGCTCGGCAGCCTAAAGACCGACCACGAACTCCGCCAGGTGCCACCGACCTTCTTGCCGGAGTCGGTGACCTTCGCCAACTTCACCACGCTGTTCTCGAAGCTGTCGTTTTCGACCTACTTCGTCAATTCGACGATCGTCGCCGTCATCGTCACCGTCGCCAACCTGGTCTTCTGCTCGATGCTCGGCTACGCCCTGGCGATGCTCGACTTCCGCGGCAAGAAGCTGGTGTTCGGCCTGGTGATGGCGACGCTGATGATCCCGGGCGTGGTGACCTTCATCCCGCTCTTCGTCCTGGTCGCCAACCTCGGCCTGCTCAACACCTTGCCGGGGCTGTTCCTGCCGTTCCTCGCGGCACCCTTCGGAGTCTTCCTCATGCGGCAGTTCATGTCCTCACTCCCGCGGGAGTTGCTGGATGCCGGCCGGGTCGACGGCGCCGGTGAACTGAAGATCTTCTTCCGGATCTTCCTGCCGCTGGCCGGCCCGGCCATGGCGACGCTCGGCATCATCACCTTCCTCGGCAGCTGGAACAACTTCCTCTGGCCGCTGGTCGTCGCGCAGCGCAACGACGCCTACACCCTGCCGGTCGCGCTCGCGCTCTATTCCTCCGAC
>NZ_JBAOHM010000010.1:0-23882 GCF_037045025.1 Nostocoides sp.
TGTCCCCTCGGCTCGACAGACGGGCCGAGGGGACACCAGACCGACCCACTTCCGAAAGGCGAAATCCCATGATCCGTACCACCGTTGAAGCCCTCGGCGGCGCGCAAGCCGTCCCCAGTGAGCTGATCCCGGTCCGCGAACTGCATCAGCGTCTGCTCAATCAGGTGACCACCAGTGGCGGCAACGTCGTCCTGGCCGACACCGCCGGCAAGCCCGCCGCCGTTGTCATGTCCCTTCAGCGCTATGAGCAGCTGCTCGACGAGCTGAACACGCTGCGCCGCATAACCGCCGACAACGCCTGATGGCGGGGGAGGGGCATCACGTGCTGACCGCCGACGACGTGCAAGCTCTCGACCGACGCGCGCGCGAGGTGGGAGGCGTTATCGGCTGGGATCTGCAGTTCGTCGTCGCCCCCAACGCGGAGTACGTCGGTCTGGCGGCCGGCGGCGGTGCTGAACACGCTGACGAGATCATCGTCCTCGGCCCCAGCCGGATAACCGATCTTGCCGTCCACGAGATAGACCTCGCACTCGACGCACTCCAGCGCGGCGAACGGCACATCATCCTCGACGAAGACGGCGATCCCCGGCTCATCTGAACAGGCGGGGCGTTCTTTTCTAAGGCTCGCCGTCGGACCCGCATAGCCGTTCCCGCGCAGCTAGGCGTTCACCATTGGCGGTGTCGCCGACGCCAGCTGGGCGTAGCCGACATCGAGGTCATCCGGGTCGGGCTCGGCTTCCACGTGAATCATCACTTCGACCTCATTTTGGGGGAAGGCCGTAGCGGGCGCGGATCTCGTCTTCGCCGAACGTGCGGCCGGCGGCGATGTCGGCATCTGCTTCTCGTAGCGTTTCGCGGAGACGCGCCACGTCAACGGATGGATCATCGAAGGGCCAGTCGTCAAGATCATCAACAGGCCAGTCGTCCTCGGCAGACGGCTCATCGCGGTCATCCGGGATACCGAGGTCGGGCCGTTGACGCACCGGCGCGGGGGAGCAGCGGCCCTGCACCACCCCGGTATCGCTGCTCTCTTCCGTCACCTTCGCAGGATAGGCCGCCTCCTCGAACACGGGGAGCTAGCCGCAGTTCGCCAACCGTGCACGATCATGATCCAGAGCAGTAAAGATGTTCGGATGGCTCAGAGCGACCGCATCTCCGCGATGTCGCTCTGGGTCCGTTCAGACGACTTCGCCTACGTCTGCGGGGGTGGCGGCTCTGCGGTGGGTTGCGAGGAAGTTGTCGATGAGGGTTGTGCAGTCCTCGCGCGTGATGGTGCGCAGGCCGGTCATGCGTGCGAATGCGAGGGGTCCGACGAGTTGGCAGATCGCGAGGTCGCGGTCGATGTTGCCGAGTTCGGTGTGGGCTTTCGAGCTGGTGAGGATCGTGTCGAACGGTTGGCGGTACTGGTCGACGACGCGGGCCCGCAGCGCCCCGGATGCGTGACTGTTGTCGGTCTCTTCTTTGGCGCCGGTGGGGCCGAGTGAGAGCCATGCCAGGGTGGTGACGTGCAGCGGGGCGTCGTTGAACAGGGCGGCTTGGCGGCTGAGCAGCTCGATCAGCTGTTCGCGTAGGGAACCGCTGGTCGGTGCTGGTGTGCTTACCTGCGGTAGTAGCCGCTCGAAGGTGGCAGCCAGCAGATGCGACGAGCTCTGAAAATGCCGATAAAGAGTGGTACGGGCCACCTTGGATGCCTTGGTGACGGCATCGATGGTGACGGCCTCGACCCCTCCGGTGCTCAACAGTGTTGCCGCAGCATCCAATAGTCGATTCCGTGACCGGATCCGCCGCGGATCGATGTCGTCATCATCGGGCAGGGAGGGCTGATTGCTGTCGCTCACGGGTCACCTCGGCGGTCGATTTAGGCGATGTCGCACCGGAAAGTCTAGCAGTTGTGGTACTACCAGTATCGCAGCGAAACTTGAAGTAGCGGGAGTGTTTTCGTGTCAGATCGTGCGGCGCCGTCGGAACGGCTGCCTTCTCATACCCCGACCTGTATGGGGTGTGGCCCGGACAATCCGCACGGCCTGCACGTGGAGGTCTACCGCAGTGCGGATTCGGTGTATGCCGATGTCACATTCGACGAGCGCCACATCGGAGCCCCCGGCCTGGCGCACGGTGGGGCCGTCGCCGCCGCCTGCGATGACGTGCTGGGCTTCACGCTGTGGATCGCCGGCACGCCTGCGGTGACGCGCAGTCTGACGGTGGAGTATCTGCAACCAGTGCCGCTGCACCGGCCCCACCGGATCACCGCGCACATCAGCGCCCGCGAGGGCCGGGCGCTGCACGTCGCGGCGACCGGCACCTGCGAAGGGGCCACCCGGTTCACCGCGACGGCCGTATTCATCGTGGTTGATACCGCACACTTCGCCGCCCACGGCGATATCAGCGGTTTCGGGGAGATCCTCGAGCAGTTCTCGCGCCGCGGCGGCGATCACACACCATGACCGTCACCAGCGCCCGAGCGAGCGACGCGCCTACCGGGCTCGACGAGGAGCATTCGGTTGCCGATCAGGTTCACACAGCCGGGGTGCCACGTTCGCGCGTCTCGGCCCGTCGTCGCGAGGCCATCATGGATGCCGCCCTGGCTATAGCTGCCACCGGCGGGTACGACGCGGTGCACATGCGGACGGTCGCCGAGCACGTCGGCATGGCCGTGGGCACGCTGTACCGCTATTTCCCGGCCAAAACACATCTGCTGGTCGCGGCGCTGAGTCGAGAATTTCAGCGTCTCGACGTCGCCGGCAACTGGACAACCGGTGCCGGCACACCGCGGCAGCGATTGGAGCGACTGACCAGCCACCTCCACGACCGGTGGCAGCGCGAGCCGCTGCTGACCGACGCCATGACCCGGGCTTTCGCCGCGGCCGACACCCGCGCCGCCGCGGAACTTGATTCTGCCGCCGCAACGATCCACACGCTGCTGGCCCGCACCCTCAGCGCGGGCGAGCCGACACCGACACATCTGGTTGTCGCCGGCCTCATCTCCGACATCTGGCTGGCCAACCTGCTCGCCTTCATCAGCGGGCGGGTGTCCGCCGAGGAGACCCGTGACCGCATCGACCGGGCCGTTCATCGGCTACTCGACAGCGCCGCCGCGCACTCCGAGGAACCGTAACGATACTCCTAGTATCGCAGCGATACCTGCCGTACCCTTAGGGGTGCGACTCGATGATGCGTCGAAGGAGAACGCCATGTACACCCAGTGGATCGAAGATTGTGTCGTGCAACGGGTTTCGGTGCGCGACGGCTTGGTACTCGACCTGGACGACTACAACGAAGTCGTCATCTCGCGCCCCCTGCTGCTCACTCTGCCCGCAGCAGATCGCTTTCCCGCCGAGGCAGTCCTCATCAATCCCTTGCAGATCTCGGTCTACGAGCGCCCGCTGCTGAACCTGGCCGGCGCAGTGTGCACCCAGGCCTGGTCCGGTGACGACGGAGGGTTGCACCTGGGCTTCTCCCGTGGTCACCGCATCGACGTTGATCCCGACGAGCAGTTCACCGCGTGGGAGCTGTACGGCAAGCGGCACGGGTACATGGCCTGTCTACCGCACGGGCGTGTCCGCGTGGTCCGACACGACATCCCCGAAAGCGACGACGCCAACATCGTGAACCGATAAGCCCCCACCGCGCGCAGGCCCCATCGACTATCCGATGTTCGCTACATAATGTAGCGTAGCGATACCAATAGTATCGTTGATCGTTTAGGGGGTTTGGTGACCGACCGCACGGCAGGCTCCTCGGTAACACCGGCCCGCGCTGCCCGGCGCGAGACTCCCGCCGATCCCGCACGCAGCCGCGAATACAGCGCCCGGCTCGCAGCGTTGGGACGATTCACTGTGCGGCACAAAGCCTTGACCATCGGTGTGTGGATCGGCGCCGCGATCGTCTTGGCGCTGCTGTTCCCGCAGCTGGAAACGGTGGTGCGCCAGCAGTCGGTGGATTTGATTCCGCGCGACGCCCCGTCGCTGCAAACGGTGGAGCGGCTGAGTACCGCCTTCAACGAGCAGGGGTCGAAAACCATGCTGTTCGTGGCCATGGAAGACCCAGCCGGGCTGACCCCGGCAAGCCAACAGCGCTACGACCGCCTTCTGGAACGACTGCGCGCTGACAGCGAGCACGTCCTGTTGGTGCAGGATCTGCTGGCCGATCCGGTCACCAGAACCCAAGCCCTCAGCGCCGACGGCCAATCCTGGTACCTGCCGGTGGGAGTGAGCGGCACGCTAGGTGACCCCACCGCCGCCGAATCCGTCCAGGCGGTGCGGGACATCACCGCAGAAGTGTTCGCCGGTTCATCCACCACCGCGCAGGTGACCGGGCCGCCGGCGACGTTCAGTGACATGATCGCCGCCGCCGAGCATGATCTGCTGTTGATCTCGATCGCCACCGCCGCCATGATCGCGCTGATCCTGCTGATCGTCTACCGGTCGGTGTTTACCGCGCTGCTACCGCTGCTGGTCATCGGGCTGAGCCTGGCCGTCGGGCGCGGCGTCCTGTCCGCGCTGGGCGAGATGGGCATGCCGGTCTCACAATTCACCGTCGCGTTCATGACCGCGATCCTGCTCGGCGCCGGCACCGACTACACCGTGTTCCTGATCAGCCGCTACCACGAGCAGCGCCGCGCACAGGTGCCGGCCGAGCAGGCCATCATTCACGCCACCGCCAGCATCGGCCGCGTCATCCTGGCCTCCGCCGCCACCGTGGCCCTGGCCTTCCTGGCCATGGTGTTCGCCCGCTTGAGCGTGTTCGCTGCCCTAGGCCCCGCATGCGCCATCGCGGTCCTGTTCGGTTTCCTGGCCACCGTCACCCTGCTCCCGCCCGTGCTGGCACTGGCAGCTAAACGCGGTATCGGTGAACCCAAATCCGATCGCACCCGCCGGTATTGGAACAGTGTCGCCGTCGCGGTGGTGCGCCGCCCGGTGCCACTGCTGATCGTCAGCCTCGTCATCCTGCTCGCGCTGTCCGCGGTGGCCGCGACCATCAAAATCAGCTACGACGACCGCAAAGGCCAACCCGCCACCACCGCCAGCAACCAGGGCTACCAACTGTTGGACCGCCACTTCCGCAAAGACGTCGTCATCACCGAATTCCTCGTCGTCGAGAACCCCACCGACATGCGCACCGGCAAGGGACTGGCCGATCTCGACGAAATGGCCTCCCGCGTCTCCCAGGTTCCCGGTGTCACCAAAGTCTCCGGCGTCACCCGCCCCACCGGGGAGCGCCTCGATCAAGCGCAACTGGCCTGGCAGAACGGTCAGATCGGAGACAAGATGGCCGGCGCGGTCGCCGACGGCAACGCTCGCCGAGACGACCTCACCAAGCTCACTGACGGCGCCGATCAACTCGCCGGCGGACTGGCCCAACTCGACACCACCGTGCGCACCGCCTTAGCCCCCCTGGCGGGCATCCTCACTCAAGCCCAATCCGCCGGCGCTCAGGTCAACCAGTTCCGACCGCTGCTGCAACAACTCTCAGCGACCGCCCCTGCGGTCGATCAGGCCATTCAAGCCGGCCCCGGCCTACGCCCCCTGGCCGACCAAGCGCAACACGCCATCACCACCTTGGACCCGCTCGTCGGTGCTCTCAACACCTCGCCGTGGTGTGCCACCACACCCCAATGCGCCCAGATCCGCGATCAAGTACAGATCCTGATCACCCTGCGCAACAATGGATTCTTCACCCAGATCGCCGACCTCGGCGACCGCTACAACCCCGCCAGCAATGCCACCGTCGCCGGCACCCTCACCACCGTCCAAAACGCCGTCACCTCGCTGGACAACGCTTTCGGGGCGCTGGGAAACCCCGCTGATCTGGCCGGCAACCTGCGCCGCCTCCAAGACGGGATCGGCCAACTCGCCTCCGGAGCCCAAGCGTTGGCCACCGGTGTGCGCACCCTGGCCGACAGCAACATCGAAATGCTCTCCGGGATGAGCCAGATCGCCACCCAACTCCAGAACTCTGCACGCGCCGCCCAGGACTCCGACTCAGCAAGCGGTTTCTATCTGCCGGCCAACGCCTTCGAGAACCGCCAATTCACCGACGTCGCGAAACAATTCCTCTCACCAGACGGCAAAACAGCACGGTTCATGATCGAAACCAGCTACGACCCCTACAGCGTCGAGGCCATGGACCTCGCCCACCAGATCACCGACGTCGCCAACGCCGCGCGCCCCAACACCTCCCTGGCTGAGGCCACCGTCTCGGTCGCCGGCTTCCCCGCCGTCAACTCCGACATCCAACGATTCCTCTGGGCAGACTTCGCCCAACTGGCCCTGGCCACCACCGTCATCGTCGGCCTCATCCTGGTGCTGCTATTACGAGCACTACTGGCACCGATCTACCTGCTCGGCACCGTCCTGCTCAACTACCTCGCCTCCATCGGATTCGGCGTCCTGATCTTCCAATGGATACTCGGACATGAAATCGCTTGGCCCGTGCCTCTATTGGCTTTCATCATCCTCGTCGCCGTCGGCGCCGACTACAACATGCTGCTCGTCTCCCGACTACGCGAGGAATCCGGACCCAGCATCCGCGTCGGAGTGCTGCGCACCGTCGCCAACACCGGCGCCGTCATCACCTCCGCCGGCCTGATCTTCGCCGCCAGCATGTTCGGCCTCATGGTCGGCTCCGTGGCCATCATGATTCAAGCCGGCCTCATCATCGGCTTCGGACTCCTACTCGACACCTTCCTCGTACGCACCCTCACCGTGCCCGCCATCGCCACACTCCTACGCGAAGCCAGCTGGTGGCCCCACCGCCCGCAGCGACGCCCCAAACCCTCCCCGTCGCCGCAACCGTCCCCACGACCCATCGGGGCTATCCAATGAAAACTGTCCTCGCACTGGGTCTTCTCATGACCGCCATCGCCACCCCACCCGTTGCCGTCGCCGACGAGAACAGTTACGTGCAGCGCATCGAACCCCGCATGGCACAACTCACCCGCGACCAGATCCTTACCGAGGGCTACAGGGTGTGCCAACTGACCCGCAGCGGTCACGGCTCATCCGATGCCATCCCCATGGTCACCAAAGATCTCGCCGTCTCCGTGCCCGCCGCCGTTGACATCATCGCCGCCGCCGTCGTCGAACTTGGCTGCTGAACCATCACAGATAACCTCGGCTCGATACCCGCCAGCGGCTTCTCATTACTAAAGAAACGAGACGGCCCTACGTGGTCCACGCTGCGGTGGGATAACGCCAGGTCGCGGCGTCTCCTTTCTTGTCTCACACGGCGTGTCTCACATCCTCGATGTCGGAGGGCAATGAGACGGTAGCGGTGTGACAGCGATTCTCGGGTACGCGCGGGTCAGCACGCTGGGTCAGGACCTCGATGCGCAGCTCGCCGCGCTCGCCGCCCAAGGCGTCGAATCCGGCCGAATTTTTACCGACAAGCTGTCGGGTACGGTGAACACCGTTCGGCCGGGCCTGGCGGCCCTGCTGCATTACGCCCGCGAGGGCGACACTGTGGTGGTCACCGCCATCGATCGGCTGGGTCGATCCGTCGCGGAAGTAACCCGCACCATCGCGGATTTGGGTGAGCGCCGAATTCTGTTGCGCGCCTTACGTGAAAGTGTGGACACCGGCACACCAACAGGGCGTGCGGTGGCCACCATCATGGCGACGCTGGCTGAGCTCGAACTCGAACTGGGGCGTGAGCGCCGCGCCGCCTCGCGCGACTCCCGGCGAGCCCGCCAACTGCCGGCTACCAAGCCGGCCAAACTGACCCCTGAACGTCAAGAACAGCTGCGCCGCCTCGCCGGCACGGGCGAACCCGTACCCGAACTTGCCCAAGCGTTCGGAATCAGCCGGGCGACGGCCTACCGCTACCTGGCCAAACTCAGTTCCCAGTCAGGAGTCGCGTGATGACCGCCGACGATTTGCACCCCTCCACTCACCTGCGGGCCGCAGCGTGGGTCCCCGATGACGTCGAAGATCGGGCCGTGGGAAGAAGCCATCACCCTGGCCGCCGACTGGATTTGGGAACGCAGTCGCGAGGAGGATCTAGCGCCGCTGCTGGTGAGCAACGCGCAGAACGCGGCGAGCTTTGGTTATGCCGACCTCGACGAGATCATCCGAGCGGGGGGTCACGCCACACCGCAGAGCCGTAGCCGACCCGATCGCGGTCCGGTACTGACGTTCGTGCCAGACGAACGGTCGTTGCACTTCGCGATGGGCTTGGCTCGGGGCTATTCGCTTGCTGTCGTCGAGGGCTCCACGTCCTTAGCCGAATGGGCTGCTGGCGCGGCCGCAATCAACCTGCTGACCGGACAGGTCACAACGTCCCAAGTCGACGATGATGTCCGCAAAGACCTTGACTCCGTCATCTTCTACGGCGGTCGTAACGGCTGGACAGGGGCAGATGAAAAGGCGCAGGTGCGACGGTTTCTGAGCGATCACATCGGCGGCGGCCGACTGACTCCCGATCAGGCCGCTGCGTATGCCTTGTCGTCGCAGTCGGTGTCCGACCGCGGAGCCAAGCGCCTGCGCGAGCTGCTCAGCCGCAATCGGTGATCACCATGCTTAAGTGCGTCTAAAACCGTCATTTTATACACACACCACGTGACGTTCGCTGAATTGCTCGATGTTGCCTATAGGCGACATGAGCTGCGGAAACTCGCGGGTTTGAATGTGGCTGTGGCTGTGGCTGGATGTCTGTCGATCGCGATACGGTCGTTTCATGACGATGGGGTATCGGCGGCCCCACCGCACCGGGGTGGCCGTCGCAGCGACCGCGCTAGTGATCGCCGCTGGTGCAGCGGTGACCAGCGGCCTGGCGCTGGTGCGCCCCATCGCCCCGGCTCAGCACACGGTCAACGTGGTTGCACCCCCGCCAGCCGCTCACAGCAGCAGCGAGACGCAAGCCGCGAAGGCTACGGCATGTGCTGCGTGGGATCGGGCCGCACGGTCGACGGCGTTGGCGAGCAAGTCCAGCGCCGAGGCGCTGGAGCAGAGCTGGACAAGCCCAAAGAGTCTCGCCGCATTGGCCACGGAGAAACGCACTGGTGTGGCTGCGGTCTCGTATCTGCGTACGCAGCTGTCTGACGCCACACCAGCTTCAACGGCGATACCGCTGCATGAGTGGATGTCGGCCAACATCGACATGCTCCACGCGCTGAACATGCGGCATTGGGACGACGCCGATCGCCAACTAAAACGCGGCAACGATCTGACGGATGTCCTCACGTCTGAGTGCGGGTTGCGCTGATGGCGGCCGTCGGGAGTTCTGCCGGTTCGTATGGGCGGCTGATCGTCACACCGGACATGGAACCGCCCGACGCCTCGCACTGGGACGCCCAGGAGCAGGCCTACCGGGCCAGCGCGACGGCATGGGACGGCATCCACCAGAAGATCGTCACCGACAACGCAGCGTTCCGAGATGCCGCTGACTCTCGGGGCTTCGACGAGGCGCACCGGGCGGGTGCGGTGTTGGCCGAGGAGGCCAAGACGATCGCCGAGTGGCACGACAAAGTGGCCAACAAGTGCGCCGACATCGCCACCGTGTTGCGTGACACGCGCGCCGGTCAGGAGCAGCTGATCCGCGAGGCCGATCCCAAGATCGCCGCCGCGAAGCTGCCCGGCGAAGCCGAAGCGCTCGTAGCTCAGTATCACGGCATGGCCAGGTATCAGACCGAGGCAGGCGTTACGGCCGCGATGGCCGCGCACACCTCGTTCAAGAAGAGCAGCGAAAACGTCAGAGCGCTAGACCTTTTGACCAAGTGGGGCGATGTACCCGCTGCACCTCCCGCGCAGCCCCTCGACAACCCATCGCCCGGTATCGAACAGGACGAAGACCCTCGCCGCTATACCGAGAAGCCGAAAGCCGGGGCCGACGCACCCGAGCCTGTGGCAGACGCACCAACAGACAAAGCCGGTACCTCCGTCACGCAACCGGGGGTGTCCCCTGGCGCCGACGCGGGGACGGGCAAAGCGGATGTTGGCGATGAGGGACTCGCGACGTCGAGTCCGGTCACTCAGCCGGGGATGACTCCTGCGCCGCGGCCGGCGGCGGCGTCGCCGCTCGGCGGCGGTGCGCCGTCGATGAGCGGATTGGGCAGTGGTGGCGGTGGGATGGGTTCCGGTGGCGGGATTCCGAAGATGCCCGGCGGTCTGGGAAGCGGCGGCATGCCGGGGACGGGCTCTAATCCTCTGAGCGGCGTAGGCCAAATGCCCGGCGCGGGAAGCGGATTGCCGAATGCTGGTGGCCTCCCTACGGCATCGAACGCGGGGGGCGCGTCGCCGTTGTCGGCATTCAATCAGGGAGCAGCAGCGACGGCGGGCATGGGCGGCGGGATACCACCTGCGCCGCCGCCGGCACCGGCGAGCCCGTCGCCGGCTCCGTCGGCCGGTGGGCATGCGGCACCGGCCGCAGCCGCCCCCGGCGGGGGTGTGTCGCCGGCCGCGGCGCAGCCCGGTGTGGTGGCCCCCGCCGCCCCTGCCTCCGCACCTACCGGTGTAGGTGTGGGGGCCGGTGGGGGTGCGCCGATGATGCTGCCGCCCGGTTCGATGGGACCGCCAGCCGCAGCCATTCCACCCCCTGCGGCGACCGTGCCCGCGGGCACGGTCGGTTCGACGAACACAGCCCCGGCGGCGCCCACGTCGGCCGCAGCGGGCGCGGCCGCCGGCCCGACACTGATCCCGGCCAGCGTGGTCGCTGCGGGCCAGACCGCGGCCGCCCAGGAGCGCCGCGAGTCCGCCGACGCCGCGGCGGCCAGGGAGTTGGTCTCGAAGCTTCAGCACGCCGCTTACCTGGCGGGCAGCCCCATGACGGGGTGGGCGGTCGGGGTGTTCCGCTCCCCGAGCGGCACCGAGATCGTGATCACCACCAACGACGGAGCCGGTTACATCCCGGCGGGCGTGTTCGTTCCGCGCTCCGTGCGGGTGTTGGCCACAGATCCTCTGGTAGACAACGACTTCCGGCAGTTGTGGTTCGGTTGGGCCGATCCCGCCCAGATCCTCGTCGAGTACGCCCAGCTGCGCGCCCAGTGGGGCTGGCGACTGGTCGCCGCTGCGAGCACGCTCCCGACGCCCGCACTGAGGGACGCGGGGGTCGAGCATCCGCCTGCATGCACACGGGAAACCAACCCGCTGCTGCAGCCCGGTGTCCAGGTACCCGCCCCGGTGCTCGACGACATGCACGCGCATCGGCTGGCGCTGCTGTGGCCCGAGATGTACCCGCGGCTGCTGCGCATCATGGACGCCGACCCGATTTATCAGGACCGGATCGTCTCCGCGGTGACCGCGGCGCTGATCCGTGCGGCAACGTCGCAGGCCCAGCCTGTCGATATTCCCGACGCGGTGCGCCACATCTGGGAGATTCGCGGCGGTGACCGCGAGCCCACCACGCAGCAATGGGCTAAGTACAACGCGGAAGCCCAGATCTTCAACGGCACCACTGCCATGACCCGGCCCGCGTTCATGACCGGCGGGGCCGGCCATCCCCGCGATTACAGCGAAGATCTGGCTGTCTACCGGGCGCACTGGCTGGTTGCGCGTACCGCCGAACACATCGGCGGCTGGGCGGCCCGTCCGCTGCCGCTACCCGACATGTGTTATGGCGCAGTTCTTTCCGGCGATACTGAGTTGTCCGACATGATCGTCAGGGCCTTGGTGAGCGTCGAAGAGGACCTCCACTACGAGGCTCCTCGGTGACGACACCAGAGGACGTGGACGGCGCAGCCTGGAGGGTCGAGCTGGAACGCTGGCACGCCGAGTTGGCCAACACCATCTACCAAGCCTCCCTGTGGGCGCGGGAGTTCCACGTGCGTACCGGGGATCGACTCCGGGGCGATAGCTCGGCACCACCGAGCTATCCGCTGCTCGGGTACGCCGAACGGCTGGAGACGATCGGCGCAACGCTGAAGATGGTGTGCGCGAACGCATCTTTGAACCCTCCGATACCGAGGTGGGATCGCGCGACGCTGAGCGCACCGTCGCCGATCCGGGTACCGGGCCGCGACCCCGATTGGCGAGACGCCGACTACTTCGAGGGCGGCCGATATCTTCTCCTCATCCGCCCAAGCGCTCCGACTTCCGATATTGTTACCGCGCAACAGCATTGGCGCACTGCACTCGGATTCGCCGCACCGTCGGTGCTCGAAAGCCATCTGGGGATACCGCAGCTCGCCGTGTACGCGGAGCAGGCCCAGGGACTGTTCGACATCGCCCATGACACGATTCGTGTGGCTTTCCGAGACAGCGTGGCCGCCACCTACGGCCGGATATGGGCGACGTGGCCCACTTCGGAAGACAGCGAGCGGCCTCTGCTGATGTGGTTGAGAGAGCTTGCGCAGTTCGGCTGTCCGGTCGACGAATGCGAAGCGGTTCTCCGCGATATCGAGGCGGTCGATCCTCAGGCCGTGGCGCGCTGCCGCGAGGCCGGCGCATGGTGGCGACTGGACGCAGGCTGACCGCCGCCGCCTCAGTCGAGTTCGAGGCCGTATCCCTGGTCTCTGGTTCGTTCTCGTCCACGGTCGCGGTGGGGTGGGTTGAGGATGCGCCAGCTGCGATCGGCGGCGGCGCGGTGACTGTCCGCGAGTGCCGCTAGTGCGGGGTCGGCGACATCCGGTGTGGGGCGGGCGTTTTCAGACCAGGGTAGGGCGAGTCCGTCGAGGAGCCGGCGGCCGGGGCCGGGCTCGCCGCTGTCGATGAGCAGGAGCCGGCCGCGGGCGGGGACCAGGGCGGTGGCCACCGCCGCGAGATGCGCCGGGTCGGCGGCCGCGGCGTCCTCGACGACGACGACCTCCCTCGGCGATGGGGGATGGGCGGTCAGGCGTTCGGCGAACTGGTCGAGGCGACGTTGGTCGGGACGGGAGGGTGCGGCGGCGATCTGGACGTAGCGCCGGTCGGTGCCGGCGGCGGCCTGGCGCACGGTGTCGGCGAGGTCGGGGGTGTAGCGGTCGGCGGCCAGTGTGGTCACGACGTAGGGAGCCGAGAGCGCCACGGCCACCGGGTCGCTGCGCTGCTGCGAGGAGGGCAGGGGGGTGCCGTAGCGGTGGGTGGCGGCCAGGACCTCGACGAGCGCCCGGTCCGAGGCGTGCGCGCTGCGGTCGTGGGCGGCGTGGCGGTCGATGCGGTGCTCGCGGCGCAGCCGCGCGGTCACGGTGCGGTGGTGGCGGCGCAGGTCGGCCACCTGGTCGGGAAGTCGGTCCTCGTCGGCCGCGGCGGCGGTGATGGTGGCGGCGCGGTCGTCGCGGCCCAGGACGCTGCGCAGTGCGGTCGCGGCCTGCGCCGGGGTGCCGCGGCGTGCGGTGTGGACACCCGTGGCGATGGGGTCGGCGTGTTCGTGGTCGGCTTCCCCGGCTCGGGTGTCGTAGAGGCGCACGGTGTTGGTGTGCCGGCCGCGGGTCAGACCGACGTAGGCGATCGAGCGGGTCGCGGCCTCGGCCGAGAGCAGGGTGTGGCAGGTGTCGGCGGTGACGCCCTGGGCGGCGTGCACGGTCACCGCGTACCCCAGATGGGTGTACTGGCGCAGGTAGTCCCCGGATAGGACCGCGACCGCCCTGTCGTCGAGACGCCGCGCCGCGATCCGCCCCGCGTCGGGGTCGACGGCGAGGACCTCCCAGCGTTGGCCGTTGCGAATCGGATCGGCGTCGGCACCACGGTCGGTGCGGGTGGGGATGTCGGTGGTGTTCTGGCGGGTGATCACCACGTCGCCGGCCGCGACGCGGTGCCCGCGCGCGGCGGCCACGGTGGGCGCATCGTCGCTGATCCGTTCGGAGTGGATGCGGATGTTGAGGGCATCGGCCATCTCCCACCGATCGGCGATGAGCAGACCGTCACGGCCGGCGGCGACGTCGGCCGTCCAGGCCGCTACGGCGTCATCGGCCATGGTGACCTGATCCCCGATGTGCAGCCGATCGTGGCGGCGGTACCAGCCCACCGCGCGGCGCAACGCCGCCGGCCCACCGTCGCGGACCGCCAGTGAGGCGTTGCGCTCGTCGTGGTCGTGCATCCGCCACACCTGCGACAGGCGTTGCGCCCACGGCAGATCGGTGACCAGTTGGGCGAAGGTGCCGCCGCGTTGCGCGACCGGTGCGAGCTGGTGCTCGTCACCGACCAACACGACCTTCGTTCCGGCGGCGGTGGCCCTCTCCAGCAACCGGCGCAGGTGTTGGGTGCCGACCATGCCGGCCTCGTCGACGACGACCACGGTGTCGGCGTCGAGGACCTCTTGGCCGCGCTCGAGGCGGCCCAACAACGCGTCCAGGGTGGCCCCGTGATCGCCCGCCTGCTCGCGCACCGCCACGTCGACCGCACGCCCGGTGGGAGCGGCCACCAGAACGCGTTTCCCGGCGTCGTGTGCGGCGGCGCGCAGCGCTCGCAGTGAGTGGGTTTTTCCGGCCCCTGCGGGGGCGCTGAGGGGCTGTACGAGCCGTTCTGAGGTCGCGATGGCTGTGACGGCGCGGGCCTGATCCGGCGACAGCCCAGCGGTGTCCACAGACGGCAGAACCGCGGCGCTGTGGCGGCGGCCCATCACCTCGATGATGGCGCGTTCTTCGGCGACCAGATCGGCGGCGGTGTAGCGGATCGACCCCTCCCGTTGGTGGGCGGCCCGCTCGTCTCCGATGCGCAGTGCCACACCATCGGCGAGGCGCTCGATGACCTCTCGTGGCGACGGTCCATCGGCGTCGTCGACCGGCATCCGCGCGCCGATCGCCTCGATGAGATCCGCGCGTGTGAACGCCGCCTTTCTCAGGCCGTGCGACACCGCGCGACGCACCACCTCCGCGTAGTCCACACCGGCAGCCCGACGCGCATCTCGCGCAGCCTGCTGGACGGTCTCGTCGACCCGAAATGTGCGGGTGTCATCGGCCCATGCGACACGCAGCGACGCCCATGCGACACCTTCGGGTTTCCGTGGCCGTGTGGCCTTCTGCGCGGTCGCCAGCTGCGCAGCCGAAAGCTCGTCGCACTCCACCCGCAGATGCCCGCTGGCCCACTCGCGCAGCTGTGTGGAGCGTGTCGACCACGACCGCAGATCCCCGCGATCGGCCCCGGCGATGTCGGCCATCCCGGTGTGCGGATCGACGTCGTTCCACTCCACGCCGATCGAACGCGTCAGCTCCCGCCGCAGTGTGGCCTGATAGATGATCCCGGCGGCCTTCGCTTCGTGATAGAGACTCGTGCCGTCCAGAGACACCAGCCGCCCATCCGCGCGGGCCTGCCGGTTCGGGACCAACACGTGGGTGTGCAGATGCGGGTCCCCGGCCCGCGAGGTTTCGTGCTGAAAACCCGCCGCCACGATCCCCGGCAACCGCACCAGATCCTTCTCACCCGTGCGCGGATTGTGCACACGGGTGTAGCCCCCGTGTTCGGCCAGATACTCCATCGCCTCGGTGATCGCGAAGGCGTGCGCATCCGCGACCGCTTTAACGGTCACGTCGTTGCCCAAACCACGCATCAACGACACGCTTTTCGGGGCACAGAACGTCAAGTCATAGCCGTGCACACCGGCCCGCTTTTGGAACGCCCGACCACTGGCTCCGCACGGCGATTCCCCGTCGTCCAACCAACGCGTCACGGCGTCCAAATCGGCGTTCTCACCGGCGCGGCCGGCGCCCGTCAAACCCCTCGCCGCGGTCGTGTCCCGGCCGGCGGAAAACCACACCGGAAGCCGCGTCTCGGACTCGCTGTAGTACTCGCCCAAACCCCCACCGGCAGCCCGCGATTCGAGTGCCGCCGCGGCCGCCGAACGCGCGGTGTCGACGTAGTACGCCACCGACCACGCCCCGAGCTTGGCGATCGTCAACACCGAACCCTCACGCCTCCCGCCAACGCGACCACCACCGACCTCGCGGGAGCGCGCCCACGGCGCGCTCCCGCCCAGCCTCGCACACATTGTGCAAATGTGCCATATCGTTACGGTGGTAGAGCAGTACTGAGGGTCAGGGGTGGGTTGTGAGAGCGCAGCGGAGATGCGATGAGCGGGCGAAGATGGAACAGCGAGAGGGTGGGGAGAGAAGCGGGAGGCAGTGCGGAAGACGTGAGTGAGAAGCGACGAAGAGGGCGCTGGTGCGGGTGCTGAGAGTCGCGTCTGGCCGCAACGTCAGCGCGCCGGTTCGCAACCACTAGGTGCGTCGTCGAACCGGAACGTTCAACGGTGCGCGCTCCATCGCGTCTCCGCGGACGGCGCGGTGGTCTGCTGCGAGTCGGTTCATCGCGCCGCCGTGCCGTGTCTGGACCGCCAGCCGGATGTCGCGCCGCGACGACGCGGCGGGCGTGCTGCTGGTCTGGTCCTCACGGCTGAGTTGGGCGCGCTCGGTGAGCACTCGGCGGATCTCTTCTCGGGCGGCGGTGATCCGGGCTCGCGCTGCGTCGGTGAGCACCACTGGGCGCGGCGTCTGGTCGATGCTGCCGGCCTTTGTCGGGGCCGTGTCGGGGGATGTCCAGGACAGCCGTCGCAACCGGCTGGCGAGGAACGCGCCGGGGTTGGCGATGTGGTCGGGCCAGGTCGTTCCTCGGGCGCGCATGTCGGCGTTGAGGGCGTCGTTGACCGCACGCGCGGACCACACCGCGGGGTCGATGCCGACGCTGGTGAGTGCATCGCAGATGGCACCGATGTGGGCGCGGTCGAGACCGTGGGTGAGCGCGACCAGTCCAGCGGCCAGTTTCTGGGTGGCCAGCGGTCGCGCGGTAGCGCGCCGCGGCCGTGCTTGTCGCGTTTTGTCGCAGCTTCGGATGGCGGGCGCGCTCGCGCGCCCGCTTGGTGAGTAATTCCCTACGGGAGAAGAACAACCAACACCGCCTGACGGCGGTAGGTGGAAATCATGCACAAGCGGTGGCGTCACTGGACGTACTTCGCGACGCGGCACCAGGTGGTACACCGAGGGTCTGCGGCCGACGCTGGGAGTGCTTGTCGAACCGTGGCCCCGCTGCGCCTCCACGGCCCATCTGGAGACCCTCAGCACGCGCCACGCGGCGGTCACGGTGCGCACGTCACACCCCACCCTGTCGGCGATTGTCGCGCGGGTGACCGCGACGTGGCGGCCGGTGCCGTGATCGGCGTGCTCGGCCATCACAGCGGCGATCGACAACAACGTGGCCGTGGTGATCGACACCCGCGCCTCAGCGCACAGCGCGCCGAACGCCGGGGAGTGCACCCACCGCGACAACCCGTCGAGCCAGCCCGCGCGACTGGTCCACATCGGCGCAGACGGTGCGCAAGAGCCCGCGCGCGTCACCCACTCACGGCGACGCTCATGCGCCAGTGCCCGCACCACATGAGGGCTGGGAGCAGCAGGGGCTACAGCAGCGCCGAGCGGCGTCGGCCAAGCACTGTCCGCCCGACGTACGCGGGCGTTCAAAAGGTCACGGTTTGCGCACCGATCGCGCGCCGAATCTGGTGCAGCTTCGAGGCGTGCGCTACCGTGAGACTTGCCTATCAAGCAAAGTCCCTTCGGGGATATCGGGTGCGGACCCGGAACCGAGCGCCAACTCGGTTCGAACCCCCGACAGGGGCCCCGCTAACGCGGGGCCTTCGTCATGTCAGCGGGGTAATCCGCACACCAGCTATTCAGATGTCACGTATGCCAAGACCCCCTAGCTCGTCCAGCAAGGTCTGAGGCCTTTGGCGGGTGAATCACATCGCCAGCGGCAGAACCTCCTTGTCGAGTTCGCGAACAGCCTCGGGCCGCCCGACCGCGATAGCGAGCAGGTCGGCCGAAAGCTGGCTGACGCTTGTGCCGCGTTCGGCGGCCATTTCACGAAGCCGGGCGTAGACGGATGCGTCAGCGCGAACCTTGATCTGCTCACGCGGACCTTTGTGCGGTTGGGCCATGGCCCTGATCCTTACGCAAAAAGGTCCATGTACCTGGTACCGACACGCGCACATCCCGTCCCTCCTTTCACACGGCTACCGTTCGAGTGGTGATCGACTCACTGGAACTGGAGGCGGCCATCGCGACGGTGTACGCGGCCCAGCTGCCGATCCCGGTCTGGTGGCCGGCCGAAGCGCGGGCGGCGTTCATCGAGGAGTACGCCAGCGAGGCGGCGTGCCTGGTGCTCTCAGAGTTGGACGCGATCAACGACCGGATGAGCGACTGGACGGCCCGATCACAAGTCAGCGGCGCGGACGAGTCCACGATGATCGCCTCGGCGCAACAGGTTCTGCTCGATGAGGCCTGCAGCGAAGTGCAGTACGACCTGACCGAGATGATCGCCAGCAGGAGCGCACAGTTGATGGCTGAAGCTGTCTTCGACCACAGCCCGCCTCGCGCGCAGCACCACGTGGTGTGGCCGGTCCAGCGCTGAACGAGCCAGCCCCAGACCGGGCCTACGGCTCGAAGTGGGAGCGGAAGCCTTCGAGCCAGTCCGCCCGCGCGTGGCCGGTGAGATGGCCTGGAACCCATGTCTCGGCGGCGTCGGGGCTGTCTGCGTCGCCGCTGGCCACCCGTTCGTGGGCTTCGAGGTAGCCGGCGACGTGCATGTCATCGGACTGGGAGAAGACGGCTTGGATGGTGTCCAGGTTCGTCGTGAAGTCCCGGTAGGCGGCGCGGCGCTCGGCGTCATCGGTGTAGTCACCGCCGTACCGCTGCAGCCATGCCTGCCAGTGCTCGGTGGAGCCTGGCTTCGGCGGCGGCGAGGGTGTGCTCATCAGGGCCGACTTTAGGCCGCCGCGCCGACGACCAGCGCGGTACAGCGTGGGCCGCCGAGCATGTCCAGGATCGGGGCGCCGGTCGATGCGGGCTCGTAGATCACCGACCGCAACACCCGTTGGAAGGCGAGATCCACTGCCGGGGCGTCTTCCAGGAGCAGATCGAGGAGCTTTTCTGCGGCGGGGGTGTTGAACGGATTGGCTGTCAGCTGCGCGCACAGCGCACGGACCTGGGACGCGAAGTCCCGGACCGCACTCACGTCGTCTTGGACCGTGCCGAGGGTATCCATGCCACCACTGTAAGAGCGTGCGTGCATACATGCAAGCAACTTGCATGTAAACTACTTTTAGACGTGCATGTAGGATGCATGCATGCCCGATTCGGCTGGGGATGCGCTCGACGGCGGTGCGCCCGACGCTGGCGGTAGCGCGCTGCCCTTGCGTAAGCGACAGCAGAAGGTGCCGTTGAACACCTATGTGCGGCCAGGCACCCAGCAGCGCGTGGAGGTGTTGAAGGACCGCGGGTACGCGGTCACCGACATCGTGGATGCGGCGCTCAACGAGTTCTTGGACCGTGCCGGGGTGCCCCCGTCCGAGTAGCTCGCCCCCGGAGCCTGGCCAGCACGTTCCCCGCCCGGCTTCCTCGTACTGGCCCGTTTGCGCGGTGGGTGGCGGCTGTCCAGGCTCGACCGCAGGTCGACCGCGCAGCGGCGGTTACCGGCCTTGACGACCACCACCCACCGTTTCGCCACAATCGAGGCCGAGGAAGCCCGCTCCCCTCCCCGTATGCGGCGGTGGGCGCTCACGGTCGTCGCGCGGACGTGATGATCGTGGCTACCGCTTCGATGCCCACGCCGACGATGGCGCCGATCGCTCGGCCGACTTCGCCGATGGTGACCTTGCAGTCGGGAATGCGGGCCAGGTAGCCGGCGAGCACGCAGATCGCCAGACCCAGCACCGTGATGGCCACGACGATGATCGCCACTGCGATCAGGATGGATTCGCTCATTGGGCGTCTCCTGGTTCGGTGGTCAGGAGATGGCTCCTGGAGCTGGCTGTCGTCCCGCTCTCTTCTTGTGCGCTGGCACAGCGTGCTTTACAGGGCACTGGCCGCACCTTTCTCGTCGTGGTTCCGGTACACGGGAAGTACCGGCCCTAGAGCTGGTTTCCGTCGTGTGGCGTGGCGGCAGTTCTAGGTCTCGCCTGAGCAGGTATAGACCTGCGGGGTGCAGCGGCCGATTGCCGAATGCACGGCACCGCGAGAAACGGGTTGTCAGGGGTTGGTGTCACGGCCTCTAATGACCCCTTGGGGGCCGGAATCCCGACAACTCGTGTGGTTACGGTCAGATCACAACAAGAAAAACGCAGGCTGAAGCACGTTCCCGCGCGGGGGCGGGCCTCAGCGGATGAGCTGGAGCGTCGTCGAACGAGAGAATCAAGACAACTTTGCGTCAGCCCTTAGAGGGGGGCGGCGCGCGCCCGCCCTCAAGGCATGCGGTCGTTGCGGTCCGGCTTTGGAATGCCGGCGTTGTCGAGGTAGCGGTTGATGGCCTCGTCGACGGTGTCGGTGATGACGTATCCGCGGGCCTTGATCCATTCGAGCCGCGCGAGGGTTCCCGCGTGCAGCTGTGTGGCGAACGGACTCTTCACCTTGCGGAGACGGGCTTTCAACCGAACCGGCTCGGCCTGCCGGGCCTCCTGCTCACCATCGGGTGGCGTCGCCACGGGCGCGGGCGGGATATCGGTGTTCTGCGGCTCCGGCGCGGCCGGCGCGGTTTCGTCGGCGGTGACCCGTGCGGCTTGGGCGCGTCGCTCTGCGCGCGACAACGGCCGGGTGGAGCCGACCTGCAATCCGGCGGGTTTGGATGCGGCGTTCATGCTGCGTGCCGCCTTGCCGCGATACGCTCTGCGACCTCGCGGTAGGCCACCGCCGCCGTGCTGGTCGGGGCGTGCACATTGACCGGCACGCGTTTGCCCTTGGCCTCCACCACCCGCACCGTGTGCGGGATCTCGCCCAGATAGGCCCCGCCGTCAGACCACTCCCCCCAGTCGGCACGCAGTTGACGACGTACGTCCTTGCTCGCCTTCGGGTTGCCGTCGAAGTCGGCCAGCAGCACGTACCGGATCTCCACGTCTGGGTTGAGCGTCTCTTGAACGTCGAGGATCGAGTTGCCCAGCTCCACCAGGCCGTCAACCTCGTCGGGGCCGGCCTTGAGGACGGCCAACACGTAGTCGGCCGCCGCGAGCGCCGCGGTGGTCAGCTCCCCCAATGCCGGCGGGCAATCCAGGAGCACGAAGTCGTAGCCCTCGATGTCGTCGAGCTGGCGCGCTAGCCGCAACTGGCCGCCCGATCCGAGCCCGGTTCGCTCGAGCTCCTTGAGCGCGAGATGACCGGGCGCGACGTCGATACCGAACTGCGTCGGAACGATGACCTTGGCCAGCGGGACGCGCATCGCCCGGTCCGGGTGCAGAACCTCGTACATGGACGCGTCCTCGGCGTCGAGTTCGATGCCCAACCCCTTGGTGCTGTGCGCCTGCTGATCCATGTCGATCACGAGGATGCGCAGACCCATCGCGGCCAGGTTCGCGCCGAGGTTGATCGTGGTGGTGGTCTTGCCGACGCCACCCTTCTGCAGCGCCACGGCCAGGATTTCGCACTGCTTATCTGCCGAAACGGTCATGACAGGAAGTCTATCAATCTGCATGCAAACATGTCTACATGCATACTTACATGTAAGAAAGCATGTATGTATGCATGTGCTGTGGTCTCGGAACCTGCGGTGGTGTTGCCCCAGGGGAGACTCACGGACGTGTGGCCAGCAGGGTGGTGACCTTGGTGTTGTTGACGATCCACTCTGCGAGGTTGCGGTCGATCATGCGAGTGAGCTTCATGTAGGCCTCGACGCCCTCGGCGGCGGTGAGACGGTTCGGCTGCTGTTGACCCGACCGTTGGCCAGGCAACGGGAATCCGTTGTGCAGGGGTTCGTGGTGGGCGACCCGGTTGCGTAGGACGTTGACGGTCTTGGCGACGGAGTGAACCCACGTCCTGGTGAAGCTCGCATGGGGGCTCGGGTCGTTTCGTGCTTCGATGCGGCCGCCGGGGAATGCGGAGCGCAGCGTCGATCGCCATAGCTGCTCGTAGTCGGCGTGGACGCGGCGGGGCTCCCGGCCGGCGTAGCCGCCGGCATCGAGAAGGTTGACCCACATTCCGAAGGTGCACTGCGCAATCACTCGTCCAGGTGTCGATGGGTGGCCTTGCCGAGGATTACGGAGGTAGCCCCACGCTCGTTCGACCTGCTTCATCGAGCGGTCATCGAGGGCGATGTTCTGGTACCACTCGGGTCCATAGGTGCTGGTCAACGCGTTGTGTAGGGCGTTGCGTAACGCCACTTCGACGATGGCCAGGTCCGCGAGGACGGCTGTCGAAAGGTCACGGTCCCAGACGTAGAGCTTGCGGGCACGGTCGGCGTCTTGGCCGGCGGCGTTCAGATAGGACGCGTAGCGCGGGGTCGATATGGCTCGATCGAGCGCAGCGGCGCGACGCGCTTCTGCTTGCTGGGGGGTTTCTACCACTGGACTCCTTTTCGTGGTCCGAGGTAACATAACTGGCAGAAGTCCCCGGACACCGCCTCTCTGGCCTGGAGCCATGACGCGGCCGGGGTTTTTCATTGGGGCCCCCCACCCGCGCCTCACGCTTCTGTCGATTCACCCGCGGGGGCTCTTTCATGCCGGACACGGGCGAACCGACCTCATCACGCGAGGGGAGCGCCGCACATTGGCGGTCCAGCGGCCCGCCAACTGGGACCACTCGCGGACCCAGGGGCCGTCACCAGCCCTCTTGTGTATGCGGGGGATTGTCGGCTCGACCTGGGACAATGGTGACAGCACGGCCCGCTACCGCTTGCCTGGAAAAAACTTTCTCCAGGTTTCAGGGGTTCGCGGTACGCGCGGACTTAAGAGGAAGCGACAACCGTAGGGATCGGTTGTCTCTTTCTCGCCTCCTGGAGATGTAGCCATGGATCGACCGGCACGCCGTCCCGGCCCGCCCGTTGATGCCGCGCGCTTACAACCGGACAACCAGGGCGACATCCAGGGCGTCGACGAGGGCTTGGTCGGCACCTGGCTCGATGACCCTGACCTGGCCGCCGAACTTGCCGACGAACTGGAACGACTCCGGCGCCTTCAAGCCGATGAGGAACTGCTGCTGACGCTGCAGTTGGAGCAGTTCACCGGCCGGCTGTGGGAGCGGTTCTCCCGCGAGCTGACCCGCTACGGCCTCGGCGTGCTGCGCGCCTGGATCCGCCACGGCACCATCTACGGCAAGGCCAAGGCGCTGACCGGCTACGGTCTGGGCCGCATCGAGGGCTGGCCCGACGACCAGACCATCGACGACATCGCCACCGACACCGTGGTCGCCGCCCTGATCTACTTCCGCGACAAGGTGCTCAAGACCCACCGCTGGCAATCCTCGGGTGGGGCGTCACTGGGCACCTTCTTCATCGGCCAGTGCCTCTATCAGTTCGCCAACATCTACCGCAGCGCACTGCGGGCCGAGAAGGAGCGCATCCGGGAGGCCACCACGCCGACGGACGAACTCCCCGAAGACCGGTTCGACGTCATCAAGGGCATCGAGGAGACCATCGTCGCCAACGACACGGTGGCCGAAGCGATGGCGCTGCTGACCACCGACCGGGCGCGCCGAGCACTGTTCCTGCAGGAACACGGCTTCACCCAGCGGGAGATCGCCGACAAGCTGGGGTTGCGCGACGCCAAGAGCGTGGAGAACCTCCTCGGCCACCAACTCCGCCAACTCCGAAACCGAAAGAGGACGTCGTGACCACCATCAAGCACCTCACCGCACTCATCAACGCCAGCTCGTTGGGCACCCGCACCGGGCGAGTAGCCCGCCGGTCGGTGACCGCCGCCGAAGGCGACGCCCTGGCCCGCCGCGCCGCCGAGAGCGGCCAGGGGCACGACGATTCCGAGAAATTCAGGGGTCGAGCCGACGAGCGCACTTATAGACCGGTATCCGGCTCAACACCGGGCCGGACAAACCGAAAGGACAAGACAATGGCCAAGGGACATCACCGCAGCGCGACCACCGGTCGCTACGTCAAGGCGTCCACCGCGGCGCGCAACCCCAAGACCACGGTCACCGAACGGGGCTCCAACCGCAGCAGCGGAACCCATCACCGCAGTGCCATCACCGGCAAGTTCGTGAAGGGCTCCACGGCCGCACGTCACCCCAACACCACAGTTACCGAACGCGGTTGAGCATCAACCGGATTCGGCGG
>NZ_JBAOHM010000011.1:0-826032 GCF_037045025.1 Nostocoides sp.
TCGCTGTAGCGGAACTGGATGTGGTTCACGTCCAGCCGCCCGCTCAACGTGCCCGGGTCAACCTTGTCAGCTGGTGACTTCCGGCTGCATGTCCAGGATGGGCTTGGCGCGTTCGTAGTAGGGAACCGCTTCCAACAACGCTGGTGAAGGCATTCACCTGCTTGATCGCCGCGTTCAGGAACTGGCCAAACGCGACATTGAAGGCGACGAACGTCCCGGTGGCGAACGTGCTGCCGCCCAACCAGTAGCCGATGGCGGCAAAGAGACAGATCGAACTCAGCAGCGGAAAGATCGACTCGAAGACCATGAGGCCATTGTCGATCGTGCCCGCCTTGTAGGTGTACATCTGCTGCTTGGCGTAGACATTCGACCAGACGCCCATGGCATTGGCTTCGGCCCCAGCCACGCGCAGCTTGGTGACGCCGTTCAGAAGCTGAAGTTCCACGCCCGACACCTCACCCTGCGCGTCACTCACCTTGCGCCGTGTCCGCAGTTGGAAGAAGCTGACGCTCAGCGTCACCATCAGGATGATCAGCGCCAGGACGACGGCGACCAGCGCCAGTTCCACGCTGTAGTAGAAGAGCAAGGCAAAATTGACCAGGGAGAAGAGGCCGCTGACCATGGCGGTTACGGTCGCATCGCTGAGCAACTGGCGAATACGGCTGACGCCATAGGCGCGATTGGCCAGATCGCCGGCGGTGTACTGGCGAAAGAAACCGGCCGGCAGCCCCAGCAGGCGGTCCCAGACAGCGGACGACAGTGCTGCTGTGCTCCGGGTTTGCATCCGCAGCACAGCGAACTGCTGGGCGATAGAAAAGAGCATGGCGGCAATGGATGCCGCCACCAGGACGACGCCCAACGCCAGCAGATCGCTGCGGCGCCCGCTGGGAATCACCGTGTCCACCAACCAACCGGTGGCAATCGGCACCAACAAGCCGAGCAGCGCCAGTGCCAGCCCAAAGACGAAGATGAGCGTGAGGTCTCTACCCAGACCGCGCAGGGAGAAACGGATCGTATCGCCGATGGTCACCGGTTCGTCGTGGAGCCGGCGGTAGAAGGTGTAGGCATCGTCCTGCAGCTTTTCGGCGAAGTCGGCATCGATGCGCGTGTGCTGCAGGGTGCGCGGGTCGACGGCGTCGTAGCTGGAGGTGGAGTGGGGCAGCAAGGCCACCGGCGAGCCATCTTTGAAGTAGCCGAGCAGCGGACCGCTGTCCCCGCGCCACCAGTCGGAGATCAAGCCGCACCCGGCGTGAACGGATGCGCGACGCAAAGGTAATCTGGGAGAGCGGGTCGCGGTTGGCCAGCACCCGCTCGGCCTGCGTCGGCGGTGAAAAGACAATGCCCAGGGTATCGCCGACCAGTTGGCAGGCTGTCAACAGCGCCGAGCCATCGGCGGCGGGGATCGCAGGGGCGACCGCAGGGGCGCTGACCTTGCTGCGGTGAGGCAGTCGCATGGCTTGGGCCAGTTCGTGCGCGGCCGCGGTAATTTTTGTCTGGACAAGGGCGGTGCGCTCGGCAAGCTGCGCCTGGGCATCGGCGAGGATCGCCAGGTGCCGGCGTTGAATGCCGCTGGCCAGGATTGGCTGGAAGGCCGCCAGCGCCGACGCAAGCGCAGCAGTGCGAATCAGGTCGAGCGTGCTGCAGACATGCAGAGTGGCTGCTGCGCTGGCGCGGATCCACACATCGCTTGTGCTGTCCAACTGGGCCAAGGGGAACCAGTTATCGGCGGGGAGGGCCGGCTGCGTGGCGTCGCCACCGATCTGTACGCTGCCCGTCTCAGTGCGCATCCACACAACGCGCGCACCGGGGACGGCATCCGCACCTGCCCGGAGCGTGACCGTGTTGCCAGCCTCCAGCGAGACCGCGGTGCTGGGCGGTACATCTTCGACGAACACACCAGAGAGCGCGCTGAGCCAGGCGTCGATGCCAGCCGCCAATTCCGCCTGCAAAGCGGGATCGGCTTGAACCGTCGTCAGCCAGGCCCGATCCAGTTTGCTGATCGTCGTGTTGACCGTCCCAACGGCCAGCACGGCGAAGGTCTGGGTCGCGTCGGCGGCCACCTGGGCAATGCCCATCAGCAGGCCACCGGCGGTTACTTGTCCGATAAACTCGCGGGCGCCGGCAACGGCATTGTCCTTGACCGGCACGGAGAAGAGGTCGACGGCGCCGTCGATCACGACCAACACCTGGTTCGGGTCGATGAGCAACACGGGACGATTGCCGCCCATGGCGATGGGCGCGCTGGCCTGCGCCGCCACCGCGGCCAGGGTGTTTTCTGTGGTCGATGACGTCACATCTGCCGGTGTGCTCATGCGTCACGCCCCTGGTCTGCTTCGGCAGGCGCCGGTGAATCCGCCGCCGCACTGTCTGCCGGTTCAGCCGGCGCGCCAGACGCCGGGACGCCGGCTGCGCCGGGCGGGTCGGATGCTGCGCCGGGCGGATCAGCCACACTGTCGGCGCCGGGTGCTGATGCAGCGGCTGCGCTCCCTGCTGCTTCGACCGCTGCACCTTGCGGATCAGCCGCACTGTCCGCACCGGGTGAAGCCGCATCCTGTTGGGTGTCCTCGGCGGTCTGGGCCTGGATCAGGTCACGGTAAGGACCGGCGATCTGGTACATCGCTTCGTGCGTGCCCCGCTGCACTACTTTGCCGTGCTGGAGCACGATGATTTCGTCACAGTCGCGAATCGTGCTCAGGCGGTGAGCGACGATCAGGCAGGTGCAACCGCGCCGGCGCAGGTAGTTGTCGATTTCTGCTTCGGTGGGCGGGTCGAGGGCACTGGTCGCTTCATCGAGGATCAAAATCGATGGATTGAAAACCAGCGACCGGGCGATCTCCAGGCGCTGCGCCTGACCACCGCTGAAGTTGGCGCCGCCTTCGGCCACGATGCTCTGGTAGGCGCCGGCCCGCGCCGAGACGGTGTCATGGATGCAGGCATCGCGCGCCGCTTGCAGCACGTGCTCCTGTGGTACGGTGGGATCCCAAAGGGTGAGATTATCGTGCACAGTACCTTCGAAGAGAAAGATGCTCTGGTCGACTTTGGCCAGCGAGTTGGTCATCACCTGGAGGGGAATGGCGCTGCGCGGCTGGCCGTCGAACAAGATGTCGCCCGACCAGGGCATGTACAGCCCCACCACGAGATTGGCGATGGTCGACTTGCCGCTGCCGGAACCGCCGATCAGGGCGACGCGGCTGCCGGGTTCCAGTGCGAGGTCCAGGTTCTCGATGAGGGCCGGTCCGAACGGGTCATAGCCAAAGGTGACATTGCGCAGTTCCAGCCGCCCGGTGAGCTTGGGCGTAACCGCGGCGGCCTGGGGGGCCTGGCTGCCGGTCACGGTGAGCATCTCATCGGCCGGGGTCTGCAGCATGTCGTCCAGGCGGAGGACGGCACTGGTTGCCTGCTGGTAGGTGCTGCCGAGATCCAGCAGGTCGCCCATCGGGGCAAGAAAACTGACGGCCAGTGACTGAAAGGCGACGAGCATACCGACCGTGAAGTCGCCGTCCATGATGCGCAGACCGCCGAGGACCAAAATCAGCGCCACGCTCAGCGACGAAAGCAGCGCCGGCACGGCGTTGAGAATCTGGATCGGGACTTGCAGCCCCTGCTGGGCATTGTACACATTGGCCTGCAGCCCAGTCCAGCGGGCAAAAAAGTCAGATTCGCGTCCGGTGGATTTGAGCGTCTCAATGGTCTGGATGCCGTTCATGGAGACGCCCTGCAGCTTGCCGCTTTGCTGGAGCAGCCGCTTGTTAGAGTCAGAAATCAGGCGTGAGATGAAACGCAGGATTACAATGTTCAACAAGCCGAAGGCGAGCACCACTGTCGTCAGCACAATATCGTAGTAGAGCATCATCCCCAGGTAGAAGACGGCCATGATGATGTTGACCGTGGCCATCGTCAGTTCTTGGGAAAGCACCGCGGCCACCGTATCGTTCAGGCTGATGCGCGAGCTGATCTCGCCACGGTAGCGCTGGGTAAAAAAGTCGATGGGCAGGCGCAGCACATGCCAGAAGAAGTCGGCCGACATGCCCAGCGAGAGTTTGGTCTGCAGCCGCAGCAGATACTGGGTCTGCAGCCAGGTCAGGGCGCCGCGCAGCAGCGCCGTAATCAACATGCCGGCCAACAACAAGATGAGCATGTTGTTGGTCTGGCTGCCCAGGAACTGGTCGATGAAGACCTGGGTGAAGAGCGGGGTGAGCAGCAGGGGCAGGATGAGGCCGATGCTCGCAAGCAGGACAAACGCCAATGAGATCTTGCTGCCGTGCAGGCGCGCCGTCAGCGCAGCCAGGTTATTCGGCGCTTTCCCACCCTTCTTGAAACCCGGTCCCGGCGCCAGGGTGATGGCCCGATTGTCGAACAGGCTCTTGAAATCGCGGCGAGTGTAGGTCTTGGCGCCGCTGGCAGGGTTGTTGACGTAGACTTCGCTGGCGCTGTACCCCTCCACGACTACGTACTGGCCGCCT
The DNA here is from genome assembly GCF_037045025.1 of Nostocoides sp. Taxonomy (GTDB): domain Bacteria; phylum Actinomycetota; class Actinomycetes; order Actinomycetales; family Dermatophilaceae; genus Nostocoides_A. The sequence continues at coordinate 4,464 of NZ_JBAOHM010000011.1, forward strand.
TCACCGAGCGCAATCAGCGGCGCGGGCAGGGTGAGAACCTCGGCGGTGCTGATGTCGTTGTACAGTTCGGCCGTCATGCCGAAGCTGATGGCGGCCTTGACTACATTCTCCGGCGCAGCGCCATCGCGGCCAGTGCCGCAAGCCTTGCGCAGGATGTCCTGATCCATGTAGAGGCCGTAGGCGCCGAGGACGATGGCCAGGGCAACGGCGCCTGATTCCGTCGTCTCCATCTGAACGATGGTCGGCGTGCGGCGGCGTTTCTGCGTGCGGAGCGCGGGCGCCGGCTGAGCCGGCGCTTTGGTGCTGGTAGGTGGAGCAGGTGCGTTAGCCATAGCAGTACCCGGTTACTGGCCCAGCGGCAAGAAATACTCGATGGGGCGACTTTCGCCGATAATGATGCGAGCTTGAGTTGCCGTACCGTTGCGCAACTCGTAATTCGGCCCCTTCGACGATGACCAGTTGTACCCCGAAGGCGTGTCGGCAGTATCCAGGTTGACGATCAACCGCAGGACAGGGCCGCCTTCACCCAATTGTCGGGAAGCGGCGACCGCGGCCATGGCGCCGCCGAGCAGGTCATCCTGGGTGATCGGAAATTCGGAGATGGCATTCACAACGCCCGTCAAGTAGCCGTAATTGTCGGTATCCACCACCGAGGGCGCAAGCTGCACTTTCATGCCTGGCGTGATCTGCTTGCCGGTTGACAATGGCACATAGACAACGCCGAGCAGCGGCACCGAGGTATCCTCAATTGTCATGATCGCATCGCCTTGCTTCACGGGAAAGCCGGGCGGAATATTGATGCCGGTGACAAGGCCGTCCTGGGATGCCTTCAAATCCACGACAGCACCATCCGCGCTGAGCAGCGTTGCGACCACGTCGCCAGCCTTCACCTGTTGATCCTCAGTGACTGCAACCGTCTTGATGGAGCCGTCCGTCGGCGCCATGATTTTCTGCACGTCGGCGCGGAGGAGCATCCCATCGCCGGGTACAATCTGCGGGATGACGCCCACGATGCTCCAGACCAGGATGCCGACGACGACGGTCAGCAGGGCGAGCAATCCAATCCAGATACGCGGCCCCGTGACGCGGAGCAGGTCGTCGAGGCCCAGGGGCGACGCCGGCGCACCCGGCGGTTTTGATGGTTTCTGGTCAGACGGCTTTTGTGCCGGTGGCTTCTGCCCGGTCTGCGGCTGCACGCCAGCCGGCATGGATGGTGTCGCGCTCATACGCCCTCCCCCCTCAATCCTGCGGTTGCGCCGCACCTCATACGGGCGGCAATCATTCTATGCTGGTGTTGCGTGCGCCTTCGGTATAGGCAGAAAGTCAACCAGGCCGCGGCGATGCACCACGATGCCGAGCTCTCTCGGCGAAAGCGACGAGTTGCGCATAGCGGGCTTCGCGCAACGCCGGTGTGCTGTTTTCATTCTGCCAGTCGACCCTGCCGCCGACCAGCCCGTATGCCGCCTGTTTCTCGTCCAGCGTCGTGCCCTCGCCGATGTAGCAGATGCTGGGGAGAATCGAATCGATTGACGCATGATTGCGTTCCAGGAAGTCGAGTGACGCCTGAAAATCGGCTTCGGTTTCGGTCGGATAACCAACGAACATATAGCAGGTGACGTAAATGCCCGCGGCGTGCGTGTCCCGCAAATTCTGCTCGATGCGCGCCACGTCTGCAAGCTTCCGCATATCTTTCAGCACCGGTGACGAACCGCTCTCCAGTCCGTACCAGAGGCGCATGCAGCCGGCATCGCGCATGGTCTGCAGCAGCTCCGCGGTGTTCTTGGGGCTGAGAATTGCGTTGGCATGCCAGCGGATATCCAGCCCCTGTGCGATAACAGCCGTTGTCCAGCCGGTCAACTGCTTGATCTTGCCATTGATCAGCGAATCGACAAAGAGGAATTCACGGGCGCCGTAGGTCGCAATGTTGTGCTGCAGTTCGTCGACGATGCGCTGCGGGGACTTGGCAGCGGAAGCCGCCATGCAGAAAATGGCGCGAGCAGAACGTGCAGTTCTGAACGCAGCCGACGCTGCCCAGAATCGGCAGTTCGAGGCGCCCGTTGCGGGCATAGCGCGCCAGCGCCATCTTTGAAAACGCAGGATAGGGCAGCGCGTCCAGGTTATGATTGACAGCATTCTGCGGCGCAGCACCGTTTGACTGCTTCGTGACAACCGCCGGCATGTCGATCTGCTCACGCCCCTGATCCAGCGCCTGCAGCAACTCCACAAAGGGCTGTTCACCTTCACCCACCACGACAAAGTCCACGGACTTTTTGGCGATGAAGCGGGGCCAGCCCACAATGCATTCGGGGCCGCCGAAAACCGTCTTCACGGTTGGGTCGAGCCGCTTGACGGCCTTGGCAACGATCAGGCTGACCGCCGCCGAAACTGCCGTGACCGAGAAACCGACAACCGTCGGTGCATCGCGCAGGATGATCGCGGCCCATTCGTCCGCCAGTTCCTCCATGATGCACTCCCGCTCTGACTCCAGACCGTACCAGTTCAGCACATTCCAGAAGTCAGCCGGCACACCGCGCGCGTGCAGAATCTCCTGGAACTCCAGGTTCAGATCCCAGCAGGCAACCGGATAGCCGTGCAGTTCGGCATAGGCGGCAATGCTGGGCAACGCCAGCGGGATCGTGTTGCGCGAGGCAAGCGGACAGGCCACCAGGGCAACCCTTTGACGGCTGGCAACAGTTTGGAAATCCATCTGTGTTCCTTTCAGTAGAGCCTTGCCAGGGGTGTACACAGAACCTGATGTGATTGCCGACCGGCCCCGGACGCACGCGCACGGCCCGGTCAATGGTGGCACACGTGTAGTGTAACATACTCTGTCAAGCACGGACGCGGGCGCGGGGCAGTCTTTGCGCCGGGGGATCAATCCCCGGCGCTGCTCACCGCAGCAGTCTATACGGCGTCGCCTCTGCCGCCGGCGAGTTGCGCGTCGCGAGCACGGCTTTGCAGGCTGCACAACTCCGCCGCGTCAGGATAAGCCAGCACCGCTGCATCCAGGATGCTGGCGGCGATCCCCGGCTTCTTTCGTTTCAACATGGCTTTAGCCACATTGTACAGGTAGAGCACCGACTGCTTGCGCAGGGTCCGATGGTCGATAGTGGGAAAACCCCTGCCCTGCAGAACGGATTCCACCAGGGCGTTCAGACAGCCGATTTGCTGCAAATAAACGGGTGTCAAGTGACCTGAACCGCGCACTGGGTATTTCTGCACCGTGCAGGTCTCGACTGCTTCGTACATGGCAGTGTGGCGGCGATCCATCTTGTGGAAAGGGTCATAGACAATGTAATACTCGATATCACGTTGGCACATCTCCGCAGTAACCGCCCAATTGAATGTGATCGCTTGCGATTCGGCGAGATAGCGGCTATCGAAGTTATCGGCAATCGAATACTGCGGGGAGAAGGCGAGCACCCGCCTGCAACCTAGCAACTTGGCAAACTGCATGGCGCCATACCCCCCCATTGATGCGCCCAGTGCCACCCGCAACCGGTGGTGGGGCGCCGTCTGATGAAGGTAGGCATTGAGTTCATCCAACAGCACTGTGCTGATCGACTGAAACCAGTTGTTCTGCTTGGCCATGAAGGCCACGACATCAAATGCGTTTCTGGTCAGCCACGATTCAGCGTAGCCGGTGTCGGGAAGCGGCTCGTTGGTCTGCCGGTGATATGAAAAGACGAACGCCACCTGGTGGTTCGCGACCGTGGCGAGATTGACAGTTACGCGCAGTTCCTCATCTTCGTGAAAGACGATTCGCGTCATGCGATAGCCCGTGTAGAGTGAACAAGCGCACAGACCGCATCTACAGATAGCGCATGGACGATCAATGACGATCTCATCGCCCAACTACACCAGGATGCGCATAGTGTACCAGGTACATTGCACGAACTAAAAGTGCGCGTACACGACAGACCCACCGGCCTGAAGCACACCGCTTCATCTCAAGCTGCGGACGTCTTGCCCTGCAAGCGGGCGAAAATCCCTTGCCCGCGCGCCAAATGGACAAACCGTCGATGATCTGGTACCGTATCTGGTCTGGTGCATGGATTTAGCTTGACAAACAGGGAATATGAAGATGACGAATCAGAATGGAAAGCAGAATGGTCCCGGCAACGATGAAAAACTCACCGGCACCCTGGCGGTGAAGGCCGGACTGGCGCAGATGCTCAAGGGCGGCGTAATTATGGACGTCGTCACGGCGGAGCAGGCGCGGATTGCCGAAGAGGCCGGCGCCTGCGCGGTAATGGCGCTGGAGCGGGTGCCTGCCGACATTCGTCAGCGACGGCGGCGTGTCGCGCATGAGCGATCCGCAGATGATCAAGAGCATCATCGCTGCGGTCACGGTGCCGGTCATGGCTAAGGCGCGCATCGGCCACTTTGTCGAGGCGCAGATTCTCCAGGCGCTGGGCGTGGATTACATCGACGAAAGCGAAGTGCTGACCCCGGCAGATGAAGAGAACCACATCAACAAACACAAGTTCACCGTGCCCTTTGTCTGCGGCGCACGCAACCTGGGCGAGGCGCTCCGCCGCATCGCCGAAGGCGCGGCGATGATTCGCACCAAGGGCGAAGCGGGCACCGGCAATGTTGTCGAAGCGGTGCGCCACGCCCGCCAGATGAACCGCGACATCCGCCGCCTGCAGACCATGGACGAAGACGAAATGTTCACCTTCGCCAAAGAGATCCAGGCGCCCTATGAACTCGTGGCGCAGACCGCGGCGCTGGGCCGGCTGCCGGTGGTGAACTTTGCCGCAGGCGGCGTCGCCACACCGGCGGATGCCGCGTTGATGATGCAGTTGGGCGTGGACGGCGTCTTCGTCGGCTCTGGCATCTTCAAGAGCGGCGACCCGGCCAAGCGCGCCCGTGCCATCGTCATGGCCGTGACCCATTACAACGACCCGCAGGTGCTGGCCGAAGTGAGCGAAAACCTGGGCGAGCCGATGGTCGGCATCAACATCGACACGCTGGCTGACAATGAGAAGATGGCGGCGCCGCGGGTGGTGATTTGTGAGGGAGGGTGAGAGGGTGAGCGATTTTACCCTCTCACCCCCTCACTCTTTCCTCATCATGACAGAACAATGACCACGACGATCGGAGTACTCGCCCTCCAGGGGGCTTTTGCTGAACACGCCGCCATGATCCGCCAGGTGGGCGCACAGGCCGTTGAGGTGCGCAAGCCAGAGCAGTTGATCGGGCTGGACGGTTTGATCCTGCCCGGCGGCGAGAGCACGACCATGGGGCTGATCGCCGAGCGTCAAGGGCATGGTGGACCCGCTGCGCGCCTGGGTGCACGGCGGAAGGCCTACCTGGGGCACTTGCGCCGGGCTGATCCTCCTGGCCGATCGGGTGACCGACCAGAAAGCCGGGCGGTCAACCGCTGATCGGCGGGCTGGATGTTACTGTCAACCGCAACTACTTTGGCCGGCAAACGGAGAGCTTTGAGGCTTTGCTCGATGCGCCGCAACTCGGTGAGGAACCGTTTCATGCCGTCTTCATCCGCGCGCCGGCCATTGTCGCCTATGGACCTACTGTCGCCGTCCTGGCCACTGTGCCAGGCCGCGACGCTGCGGTGGTGGTGGCAGTGCGTCAGGACAAGATTCTGGCCACCGCTTTCCACCCCGAACTGACCAATGATCCGCGCTGGCATCGTCTGTTTCTAGCGATCGTTGCGGGCGACGCCCGCGGTGGCGCATTAGCGAACAGCGTGGACTTCGTGAACCTGCCGCTGCTTCCCCCGCTGACTCTGAATTCCTGCGGCAGGCAATCACGGAAAGGAGCCGTCAATCGTAAGTGTCGCGTTATCTTGTCCGTTTGATGTTCGCAGCCTGGCTCGCGTCTTACCCCACTGACAGCCCTGGCAGCAGCGCCATCACCCGGCGCCGGAGTGGAACAGGCGGGGGGGGACGATGAAGAACCGTCCGGCAGCACCGCCAACCCAGATCTGGAGGCGGGCGCGCCCCAGCCGGTCGTCGAAACTGTCGTTGTCACTGAATATGTCACCGAAACCCGCTATGTGACCGAAACCATCCCTGTCCAAGTCATTGTTCCCGTCACCCAGACCGTCTATGTGACCGAGACCGTCCGCGAGGTAATTCCCGTGGTCGAAACGATCTATGTCACCGAGACTGTCCAGGTTCAGGAGATCGTGCCGGTCGTCGCGACCGTCTACGTCACGGAGACAGTGCGCGTGGATGAGATCGTGCCCGTGACCCAGGTAATCACCGTGGAACAGATCGTGCCGGTGGAACAGACCGTGCTTGTGACCCAGGTTGTGCCGGTGGAGCAGGTGGTTCGGATCGAGCAGATCATGCCGGTGACTGAAACCGTGCGTGTCGAAGTCATCGTGCCGGTGACGCAGACGGTTGTTGTGACCGACGTCGTCAAGGTCGAGCAGGTCGTGCCGGTGACACAGACGGTTGTTGTGACCGACGTCGTCAAGGTGGAGCAGATCGTGCCGGTGACTGAAACCGTGCGCGTCGAAGTCATCGTGCCGGTGACGCAGACGGTTGTTGTGACCGACGTCATCCAGGTCGAACAGATCGTGCTGGTGACGGAGACCGTGCCAGCACCTGCACCCACGCCCACCGCTGCACCAACCGAAACGCCGACAGCTACACCTACCGAAACATCGACTTCCACGCCCACCGCCGCACCAACCGAAACACCGACAGCTACACCCACCGAAACATCGACTTCCACACCCATCCGCCACACCAACCGACGGCCCCGACAGCTACGCCTTCACCCACAACAACAATTACGCCGGCCGCCGGTGTGACGACGACGGTTAGCGCCGCCGCAACCGGGAAGCCGACTACTACGCCAGCGCCTGCTGCGGCGCGCACGCCGCTGGCCCACACCTATGCCCCGCTCATGCCTTACGTCGCCAACTGGCAGCACCTGGCGCCTGGCTATTTCGAGCAGACGCCGCTCCCAGCCGGCGGTCTGGCGATGTACTATGCACCCTACGTGATGGACCGGGTCGTCGACTACCGCGAGCGGGTGAACAACCTGCCAGAGTGCACCGAGTGCATCGGCCGCATAGCGCTGCTGCGCGCCGGCGACATCGGCCGCCGGGTCTGGATCCAGGTGGGCGACGGCGCAGTGGAAGGCCCCTACTTTGTGACCGACGTCGCCGCGCGCCACGATATTCCTGGTCTGCTGCGGCGGGGCTGGGTGGTGGACGTGGACTGGGAGACCGGACAGCGCTGGCAGATGCGCGGGCCAATTCCAGTGACGGTCTACAGCGACCCGCCGAGTGGGTGGACGCCAGTTCCGACCGCCCAGGCGACATCCACCGCTACGCCCGCCCCGCCCCAGGTCGGCGCCACGCCGAGCCAGGTGGCACTGGAGGCAGGCGGCGCTGCCGTGCGTTAATCCATAATCCATAGTCCACACTTCTTTGCGGCGGCAGGTGATGCACCTGCCGCCGTTTTCTATTTCTCTCCGTTTTCTGGCATGTGACTTTAGTCGCAGCGCAGTGCCGGCGCCACATGTACCCTGTTGCCATGCAGACAGACTTCGGCACAGGAACAGGCGCCATGAACCCTTCCATCCAACCACAAATCGTCGCCAGCCGCTGCACCGGCTGCGCCCGCTGTGTGGACATTTGCCCAACGCAGGCGCTGGCGCAAATCGAGGATAAGGCCGTCCTGCTCTACCCGGACCGCTGCACCTATTGCACGGCGTGCGAAGATGTCTGCCCCACGGATGCGATTGCGCTCCCTTTCTTGATTGTCTTTGCCGACAATGATTACCAGCGCGGCAGGCAGCAAGAACAGTTCGCTTTTTCGGTCATAGGAACATCCAACCAAACCAAAAGGAGAAATCTGTATGCGACGAGTATTGTCAGTGCTGTTCATTGCCGTCTTCCTTACTGGCCTCATTACGGCCTGTGGCGGCGAAGAGGAAACGCCTACACCCGAAGCGGTCAATGTGGAGGCCGGCATGCCCGCGGAGGCCATGGACATTGCGGCTGCGCGCGGACTGACGCCCGACGACATCAACGCTGCGCTCAAGACCTACGTACCCAGCGGCAAGCTGGACGACTACTATCTCTTTTCGTCCGGCGGCCAGTCGGGCAACGTCGTCGTGATCGGCGTGCCGTCGATGCGCATCCTCAAGAACATCGCCGTCTTCACGCCAGAGTCCTGGCAAGGCTACGGCTACGGCGATGTCGGCTCCGAGGCCGTGCTCGACGGCGGCAATGTGGATGGGACGAAGATCCGCATGGGCGACACCCATCACCCCGCGCTGAGCGAGACGGCCGGCGACTATGACGGCCAGTGGTTGTTCATCAACGACAAGGCCAGCGCCCGCGTCGCCGTGATCGACCTGCGCGACTTCGAGACCAAGCAGATCGTCAAGGACCCCAACCTGATCAGCAATCACGGTTCGTCCTTTGTGCCGCCCAACACCGAGTATGTGATCCAGACCAGCCAGTATGCTACGCCGCTGGGCTGGGAGTACGCGCCGATCAGCGAGTACAAGGAGAAGTACCGCGGCTTGATCACCATGTACAAGTTCGACCGCGAAAAGGGCCGCATCGACATGGAGAACTCCTTCAGCATCGAGATTCCGCCCTACTGGCAGGATCTCTGCGATGCTGGCAAGTTGGTCTCCGACGGCTGGGGCTTCTGCAACAGCTTCAACACAGAGATGGCGACCGGCGGCGTCGAGTCGGGCAACCCGCCCTTCGAGGCCGGCGTCAGCCAGCGCGACACCGACTACCTGCACATCTTCAACTGGAAGAAGGCGGCGGAAGTGGCCGAGCAGGCCGGCAAGACCGAGGTGATCAACGGCATGCGCGTGATTCGCATCCCCACCGCGGTGGAAGAAGGCATCCTCTTCCTGGCGCCGGAACCCAAAAGCCCGCACGGCGCGGACGTCACGCCTGACGGCAAATACATCACGGTCGCCGGCAAGCTCGACCCGCACGTGACGATCTACTCCTTCGACAAGATCATGAAGGCCATCGAGGGTGGCAACTGGACGACCGACGACTTCGGCATCCCGGTGCTGGACTTCGACGAAGTGATGCTGGCGCAGGTCGAACTTGGCCTGGGGCCGCTGCACACGCAATATGACGACAAGGGCAACGCCTACACGAGCCTCTTCCTGGACAGCGCGGTGGCCAAGTGGTCGCTGGGCGGCGAAGACCCGGCCGGCTACAAGCTGTTGGAGAAGCTGCCGGTGCAGTACAACATCGGCCATATCTCCGCCGCGGAAGGCGACACGGTCAGCCCGGATGGCCAGTACCTGGTGGCGCTCAACAAGTGGGCCGTGGATCGCTTCCTGCCCGTCGGCCCGCTGAAGCCGCAAAACGAGCAACTGCTGGACATCGGCGGCGACGCCATGAAGGTGATCTACGACATGCCCATGGGCATCGGCGAGCCGCACTACGCCCAGATGATCAAGGCCGACAAGATCAATGCGTGGGAAGTCTACCCGGAGACGGGCTGGGATCCGATCGCCCAGGCGCCGTCGGAATTCGCCACGGCAAGCCGGCGAAGAACGCATCGAGCGTGACGGCAACAACGTGACGATCTTCATGACCTCGATTCGGTCGCACCTGACGCCAGAGCATGTGAACCTGAAGAAGGGCGACAATGTCACCTGGCACATCACCAACATCGAGACGGCGCCGGACGCCACCCACGGCTTCGACCTGGGCGGCCAGAACCTGAGCCTGAGCATCGAGCCGGGCGAGACCGCCACCTTCCAGTTCGTCGCCGACCATGACGGCACCTACGCCTACTACTGCACCGAGTTCTGCTCGGCGCTGCACCTGGAGATGATGGGCTACATGATGGTGGAGCCGTAAGGAGTGAGATTAGGAGATTGAGAGATGGGAGATTGGCTGGCCGCCACGGCCGATCTCTAGTCTCAATCTCTCAATCTCCAGTCTCCAGTCAATCTCTAAGAGAGGACCTGACATGTCATCGGATATGGAAAAATTCATCGGGCCGCGTGTGCCGGCGGATGAATTCAAGGCGCATCGAGCACGCTACATCATGCCCACGTTGCTCTTTGTGGCGGCGGCCGTGCTGCTGATCATCTCGATCCAGCAGCCGTGGTGGCGGCTCAAGCTGAACGCGCCGCAGTACCCGGCGGGGCTGTTACGTCACCGCCTACGTGAACCAGATGACCGGCGACGTCGCCGAGATCGACGGGCTGAACCATTACATCGGCATGCGCCCGCTCAACGAAGCGGCTGTCTTCGAGCAGTCGATTTCGGTCTTCGGCATCATTGGCCCTGGCCGCTGCTGATCCTGGCGGCGGCCTTTGTGCACACCAAGTGGGTGACGCTGCTGGTGCTGCCGGCGCTCTTTCTGCCGGTCATCTTTCTGGCCGATCTGCAGTTCTGGCTCGCCAACTTCGGGCTGAATCTGGACCCGGCAGCGCCGCTCTCCAGCAGCGTCGATCCGTTTATCCCGCCGGTGCTCTGGGTGGGCAAGATCGCCCAGTTCAGCACTGTGCCGCGGCTGTTGACCGGCTTCTGGCTGGCAGTGACGGCGTCCGCGCTGATCCTGGTGGGGCTGTTCTTTCACCGGCGGGCGTATAAGCCGCTGGTGGAGGCGCAAGCAGAAGGGTGCAGCGGCAGGGTAAGTACGCTGGTTGATGTGAATTGTGAATGCTGAACTGTGAATTGTGAATGATGGACGGGGCGAGGCACGCAGTGAAGACAAAGATGGCAGATCGAGTGAGATGGGCGGGAATTGCGCTGATGAGCCGTGATCTTGATGTCCGCCTCTGCGTTTTCTCTGCCGCTCCGCGTCTCTGCGTCAGATCGGGTCGTCAACCAAACAACCACGGAGACGCCGCAGTGCGGCCACGCCACCCTGCAAGACCGCATCGACGCGGCCGCAGCCGGGCGACACGCTGGTCGTGCTGCCGGGAACCTACGCTGCGCCGCTCCTCATCGACAAGCCGCTCACGCTGGAAGGCCAGGGCTGGCCGGTGATCCAGGGTGACGGCAGCGGCGACGTGGTGCGCATCACCGCGCCGGACGTGACGGTGCGCGGCTTTGAGGTGCGCGGGTCGGGCAAGTCGCTCGACCGCGAGGACGCGGGCATTCGCTCCTCCGGCGCCAACACGGTGCTGGAGAACAACCGCATCGAGGACGCGCTCTTTGGCATCTACCTGGAGCAGGCGCCCGACAGCATCGTCCGCGGCAACACGATCCACGGCATGGACCTGCCGATTTCGCGGCGCGGCGACGGGCTGAAGATCTTCTACAGCCCGCGCACGCTGGTCGAGGCGAACGTGATGCGCGACACGCGCGACGCGCTGCTCTGGTACTCGCCCTACAGCATCGTGCGCGGCAACGACTTCGCCGAGGGCCGCTATGGCCTCCACATGATGCAGTCCGACCATCATGTGATCGAGGAGAATATTTTCCGCAACAACTCGGTCGGCATCTATGTGATGTACGGCACAGGGTTCACGCTGCTGCGCAACTTGCTCGCCGACAACCGCGGCCCCAGCGGCTATGGCATCGGCCTCAAGGAAGCCAGCGACGTGCTGCTGGAGGGCAACCGCATCGTCAACAACCGCGCCGGCGTCTATTCGGACAGTTCGCCGCTGCAACCGGGGACGACCGTCACCTATCGCAACAACCTGATCGCCTACAACGAGATCGGGCTGGAGACTGCTCGCCAATACCCAGGCAAATCACTTTCAGGACAACATCTTCCTGGACAACGGCGAGCAGATCGACGTGGCCGGCGGCGGCGACCTGACGCGCAACGCATGGGCCACGGCGGGCCGCGGCAACTACTGGAGCGACTACGCCGGCTACGACGCCGACGGCGACCAGATCGGCGACCTGCCCTACACGTCCAAGAGCCTCTTCGAGAACCTGGCCGGCGCCCATCCAGAGTTGCGCCTTTTCCAACTCGGCCCGGCGGCGGACGCCCTGGACCTGGCAGCCAAGGCCTTCCCGATTTTTGCGCCGCAGCCCAAGATGGCGGACCCGGCGCCGCTGACCGCGCCGCCGGGCCTGCCACCTGTGCCGGGCATTGCACCGGCGCCACTTGTAGCCAATCTGACGCTGTCGCTGGCGCTGGTTGCCGTGGCAATGATTGTGCTGCTGGCCGGTTTGCGGCTGCGCCCACGCTGAAGAAAGCTGGAACGAGCTATGATTGCATTTACGCATTTGCACAAAACCTATGGAAAGTTCGTCGCCGTGGACGATCTCACGCTGGACGTAGCGCCGCAGGAAGCGGTGGCCCTGTGGGGCGTCAACGGCGCGGGCAAGACCACGGTCATCAAGTGCCTGTTGGGGCTGCTGCGCTACCGCGGGCAGATCCAGGTCAACGGCTGCGACGTGCGCAAACAGGGGCGCGCCGCCCGCCGGCTGATCGGCTACGTGCCCCAGGAACTCGCCTTCTACAAGGAGATGAGCACGCTGGACATGGCGCACTTCTACGCCCGCCTCAAGGCCACGCCATCGGCGCGCATCGCCCCGATCCTGGAACAGGTCGGGCTGGCGGAGCACACGGCCAAGCCGGTGGGCGCGCTCTCCGGCGGCATGAAGCAGCGGCTGGCGCTGGGCCTGGCGCTGCTGGCCGACCCGCCCGTGCTGGTCATGGACGAGCCAACCTCCAACCTGGACACTGCGGCGCGCAGCCAGTTGCTGCAACTGCTGGTGCAGGTCAAGGAAGCTGGGAAGACGGTCGTCTTTACGTCGCACCGCATCGAAGAGGTGGAAGCACTGGCTGACCGGGTGGCGGTGATGGAACGAGGGCAGCTGCAGTATCACCTGCCCGGCGAGACGAACTGGCGCGGCGCGTGGGGCTGCGCACCCAGGTCAAGTTCATGGCGCCGGCTGGTCAGCTCGATCGCGCGCTCGAAGTGCTGCGCGCAGATGGCCTCAACGCCCGCCGCAACGGCGTCGGTGTGATCGTCGACGTGGCGCACGGCGAGAAGGCGCGGCCGATCCACACGCTGCGCCAGGCCGACATCCACGTGACCGATTTCGAGATGGAGTAGAAGCAATGAGTATCAGTGCATCATCTGGACATTGGCGCAGAAAGAGTTGCGCGATGCGCTGCACAACCGCTGGTTCGTGCTCTATACACTGGCCTTTATCGGGCTGGCGCTGGCGCTCTCCTATATGTCGCTGGCCGGCGCGGGGATTTCCGGCTTTGCCGGCTTTGGCCGCACCGCCGCCAGCCTGATCAACCTGGTGCTGCTGATCATCCCGTTGATGGCGCTGACCGTCGGCGCGCAGAGCCTGGCGCACGAGGCAGGAGCAGGGCACACTGGCTTATCTGCTGGCGCAGCCGGTCACCCGCGCCGAGGTCTTCACTGGCAAGTATCTGGGGCTGGCGTTGAGCCTGCTGGCCTCGCTGGCGCTGGGCTTTGGCATCGCCGGCGTGGTGCTGGCGCTCAACGGCGGGGCCGGCTCGCCCACCGCCTACGTGAGCCTGACAGGGCAGACCTTTCTGCTCAGCCTGACCATGCTCAGCGTCGGTTTTCTGATTTCGGCGCTGACCAAGCGCGCCGGCGTTGCGATTGGCATCGGCCTCTTCCTGTGGCTGGCCTTTGTCTTTTTGGGCGACCTGGGGCTGATGGGCACGGCCATCACCATGCGCCTGCCCATCGACCAACTGTTGTGGCTGTCGCTGGCCAACCCGTTGCAGACCTTCAAGATGGCGGCGATCCTGGACATCAACGCCACGCTGGACTTGCTGGGGCCGGCGGGCATCTACGCCATGCAGGAGTACGGGGCGCAGTTGCGCTTCCTCTTCCTGGCGATCATGGCGGCGTGGATTGCGTTGCCCGGCGGCGGCGGCGTATCTGCGGTTCAACCTCCGCGGGGATTTGTAGAGCACTACACAGAGGGCGCGGAGGGCGCACAGGAGCTCAGAGAGTTTGTACTCTGGGCGCAGCGAGCGATTCACAGGTTATCCGCAGATGACGCAGATTTTCGCAGAGTGGGACTGCATTCATCTGCGAAAATCTGCGTCATCTGCGGATACTGTTGTATCTGCAGACGCAAACGAAAGGAGTGTGTAGGATGAGAATGGTTCTGCGATGGTGGTTGATGGGGTTGCTCGTGGTCCTGCTGGCGGCTTGTACACCCACGCCAGCCGCGCCCGCACCGGCCAAGATTCACTACGGTGAGACAATGTGCGCCGACTGTGGCATGATCATCAACGAGCCGAAGTTCGCCGGTTCGATTGCCGTCGAAGAGAGTCCGGGGCGCTATCAGAGTCTCCCCTTCGACGACATTGGCGACATGCTGGCTTATCTGCGCAAACACGCCGAGATCATCCCGGCAGGCGTCTGGGTGCATGACTACACCAGCGAGGAGTGGATCGACGCGACGACGGCCTATTATGTCGAAAGCGAGCAGATCAAGACGCCGATGGGCCACGGGCTGGCTGCGTTTGCGACGCAAGCCGCCGCCGAGACTTTTGCCGCCGAGGTGGACGGCAAGGTACTCGACTGGGATCACATACGGATCGAGCACGCAATGGCGGAGCATCATCATTGAGGGAATTTGGAGATAAAGAGATGGAGAGACTGTGCGATTTCGTGGTATCGTGCCCCCATAATCGCCTAGTCTCTCAATCTCCTAATCCCTATTCACATAATCAGATTCTTTTAGGAGAGAAAGACAATGTCGAAAAAGCTTTACCTCATCACAATGGTAGTTCTGGCAGTCATGCTGGTGGCCGGCTGTGGCGGCGAAGAGCCGAAGGCTGAACCCACGGCGGCGCCGGCTGCGCAGGAAGTTGCCGCTGCCCCGGTCGGCGATGCGGCGAACGGCGGGAAGATCTTTTCCACAGCCTGCGTCGCCTGTCACGGCCCCGAAGCCAAAGGCGTCACTGGGCTGGGCAAAGACCTGACCACCAGCGAATGGGTGGGCCAACAGAGCGACGCGCAACTGGTCGAGTTCATCAAGAAAGGCCGCGATGCCGCCGACCCGCTCAACACGACCGGCGTGGCCATGCCGCCCAAGGGTGGCAACCCGGCCATGAGCGAGCAGGAGATCGCCGATATCGTGGCCTTTGTGCGTTCGATTCACCAGAACTGATATGCTGCAACCTGGTCAACTCAACATCTATAGTCTGCGCAATCCGCAAGTGCGCGAAGCGCAGTTGGTGCGGCTGTTCGAGGGCGAGGAGATTCACGCTTACATGCTCGTGGTGCCGCCCGGTGGACACATCGAACGCCACAGCCACGAGAACAAGCACGAGATCTTCGACGTGTTGGAGGGCAGCGGCGTCATCGAAGTGGCGGGGCGCCCGGTGACGAGCGGGCCAGGTCGCTGCGCCTTCGTGCCGGCCGGCGTTGCCCACAGCCTGCATAATGACGGCGACGCGCCGTGGACGCTGCGCATCACTTGCCAGGACCGCGTCTACCCGCGCCACCTCGGCAAGCTGATCGGCGCGCTATACGAAAGCGCTTGGCGTGGGGATGAGATTGGCTAGACCGCAGATTTGGCGGATGAGGCGGATTTACGCGGATAAATCAGAAAAAGAATCCGCGTAAATCCGCTGCATCCGCGGTCTATGGTGTGAAAGTGAGGTGTATCATGGATCCGTTTGCCGGTTTCAACGACGATGGCAAGCCGCAGCCCTGGCAGATCGGCGGGCTGGACCCGCTGCCTGAAGAGGAGTGGCAGCGCATGCGTGGCTTTGTCGCGCTCAACGATGCCGAAGTCGGCGCCATGCTCACCACGGTGGAGGCGCTCTTCCGCCGCGGCCACGAACTGGTGGTGGGCACCTACGACTATCTGCTGCACAACCCGGAAACCGCGGCGATCCTGGGCTGGGAAGATGGCGCCGACCAGACACACCTGGCCGAACGGCGCCGCTTCTTCACGATCTGGCTGGCGCGACTGCTGGGCATGGACTTCAGCACCGACCTGGCGCGCTATCTCTTCCGCGCCGGCAAACTGCACGCCGCGCACGGCCCGCGGCGCACGCACGTGCCGCCGGTCTATGTGACCGGTTCGATCAGCCTGGTCAACGCCATCCTTTGCCCGCTTCATCATGGAAGAGATGCCCGGCCATCCGCAGGCGCCGCTGGCGATGGCCGGCTGGAACAAGGTGCTCACCATGCACCTGCACCTGATGCAGATGGGCTATCAGGCGGCGCAGGCGCTCGACGCCGGCGACTTTGCCGTGCCCTTCGTCATGTTTGGGCGCATGCGCACAGTGACGGGCGCCCACGACCTGCCGGTGCACGTGGCCGACGGCGCCGATGTGCAGCACGCCCTGCGCAAGTTCTTCAACTATTATCCGCAGGCGCGGGCCGAGGTCTTCGATGTGGAATGGGCCGGCGGCGAGCGCGTGGACAGCCACGGCACCCCCTGGTTTACGACGGAACGGCGCTACGCCGTCAAGCCGATGTGGCGCGTACTGCTCAACGGCAAGGACCTGAGCTTTATCGGCGGGCCAGAACTGGCCCTGCACCCCGGCGATGAAGTGCATGTCTTCCCGCCGGGGCGGTGAGCATGTGACGCATGACGAGTGGGGAAGGGTAATCCAATGAAAGCGTATACGTTGCTGCCCAATGTGGCAGCAGTGACCACGGAGATCGCACCGGACAGCATTGTGAGCCGCACGATCTACAGTGGCGCCGGGCTGAAGGTCATCTGGTTTGGCTTTGCGCCCGGACAGGAGTTGTCCGAGCACACTTCGACGCATGAGGTGGTGATCCACGTGCTGGCGGGCAGCGGCGTCATCGGGCTGGATGGCGACGAGATTGCCGCCGGACCAGGCACGCTGGTGCGCATGGACCCGCGCCTGCCACACAGCGTCGTTGCCACGACCGAACTGCGGCTGCTGCTTTACATGTTGAACTGACAGGTGACAGGTGATGGGTGATGCATCACCTGTCACCCCATCACCTGTCAAATCGCGAGCCGCCATGAACATCACGACTTCAATCACCCCACGCATGCGCCTGTTGCGCGCTGCGCTGCTGATAGCAGCGGTGGCAGGGCTGCTGCTGGGGATGTGGGCTGGGCTGGTGCGGCTGGGCTGGCCGTGGCCACCGCTCGCCCCAGTGTTGCCCATGCTGCATGGCCCACTCATGGCTTGCGGCTTCCTCGGCACGTTGATCGGCGTCGAGCGGGCGGTGGGCACGGGCAAGCACTGGGCGTACCTGGGGCCGGCGTTGGTGGCCTTCGGTGTGTTGCTGGCGCTGCTGGGTATGCCCGGCAATGCTGGCCCGCTGCTGGTGACGTTGGGGAGCGCCATCGTGACGCTCGTGTTGGTCGGCCTGGCGCGGCTGCATCCGGCCAACTACACGGTGACGATGGCCGTGGGCGGCGGCGCCTGGGTGATTGGCAACTTGCTCTGGTGGCTGGGCTGGCCCCTGTACGTCGTGGCGCTCTGGTGGATCGGCTTTCTCGTGCTGACCATCGCCGGCGAACGGCTGGAGTTGAGCCGCATGCTCAAGCTGACGCCCACGGTGCAACGCGTCTTTATGGCTGCTGCGCTGCTGCTTTGCGGCGGCATCGGCCTGGGCCTGGTCAACTACGCGGCGGGTACGCTGGGGGTTGGGGTGGCGCTGATCGGCATCGCAGTGTGGCTTGGTGCCTACGACATCGCCCGCCGTCGGCTCAAGGCGGGCGGCCAGGCGCGCTTCATGGCCGCGGCGCTGCTTTCGGGCTATGTCTGGCTGGGCATCGGCGGCGCGCTCTTTCTCTGGCATCCCGGCCAGATGGCCGGCCCCTACTATGACGCGGCGCTGCACAGCATCTTTCTCGGCTTTGTCTTCGCCATGATCCTGGCCCACGCCCCCATCGTCTTCCCGGCAGTGCTGGGCATCCCGATGGTTTACTCGAACCGCTTCTATGCACCGTTGGTGCTGCTCCACCTGTCGCTGCTGCTGCGCGTCACGGGCGACCTGGCCGGGTGGTGGCCGGGGCGGCTGTGGGGCGGGCTGCTCAATGCCATTGTGCTGCTCGCCTTTCTTGTCATCACAGTGACCTCGCTGCGCCCGCGGGCAGCATCCCGTTGAACCTATGCCGCCGATCACACGCCTCTTTGTCAGAAGTAGCCTGCTCTACCTGGTGGCCGCCTTGCTGGCCGGGGTGCTGCTGGCGCTGCGGCCGGCAGTGACGCTGCCGGCGGTGGTGGGCGGTTTGATGCCTGTCTATTTTCATCTATTCATGGTCGGCTGGGTGACGCAGTTGATCGTCGGGCGTCGCCTACTGGATGTTCCCCAAGTGGAGCCAGCGACACAGCCACGCGGCTATGATGCGCTGGCGTTGGCCACCTATCTGGCTGCTCAACGTCGGCCTGCTGCTGCGCGTGCGTGGCCGAACCGGCACAGACAGTGAGCTGCATGGCCTGGCTGGGGTTGGCTGATCGTGGCTGGCGGCGCTGCTCCAGTGGCTGGCCGGGATGGCCTTTGTGGCCAACACCTGGCCGCGCGTCAAGGAGAAATGAGCATGCCGCGGCTAAGCGTCTGGTTTGTGCGCACCGCCGCTGCTGCTATCTGGCCCTCGGCTTCACCTTTGGCGCACTGCTGCTGGCCAACAAGGGCGTCCCGCTAGCATCCGCTGACCTGGCGGCTGCTGCCCGCGCACATCGAGTTTCTGCTCTTTGGCTGGACCGTGCAGTTGGCGTTTGGCGTGGCGTTCTGGATTCTGCCGCGCTGGCAGACGCAGCGTGGCGACGTGCGTCCGGCGTGGCTGGCATTCGTGTTGCTCAATGCGGGGATCTGGTTGGTTGTGTTGGCGAGTTGGCTGGCGGCGCCAGCAGGGATGCTGGCAACGGGGCGCGTGCTTCAGGCTGCGGCAATGGCCGCCTTTGCCCTGCATGCCTGGCCACGGGTCAAACCGTGGATGGAAGAACAGGGATAACTGGCGTTACCTTCAACAGCCCAGCTTCGGTCAGCACTTGCTGGATCGTCTCCAGTGTTTTTTCGCCATAGGTGCGATCCTGAGCATCGTCGGGCAGTTTGGTTTCCATGTCGAAATAGTTGCCCTTGCCGTTATGATTGACCGGGCCGAGTGGGATCAGGTCGATCTTGCCCGCGCGCATGGCGCGGTTCCACGGCGACTGCGGCTTGATCTGCCAGCGTCCGGCGAATAGCAAGTGCCCCAGCGCCTGCAATTTGTCCTTTTCACCATATAGATGCCAGAGATGTTTGACATTGTAAAAACCGGGGTCATCGGAGAGCATCCCGCCGACCGAAATCTCGTAGACATCACCGACCATGGGCGCGAGGAAGGCTGCGGAGCCAATCGCAATCTGGCCGCCGCCGCTCCAACCCAGCAGCACCACCGGCTTGCGTTTGATTGGTCGATAACCGTGGCGAATCAGGCCACGCATGATCTCGCCGGCGATGCCCAGATTGTAGATCGGGCCGTAGCGTCGGTCGGCTGACACGAAGAGTTGGAAGATGTTGCGCACGTTGACGATCATGGCCAGGGCGCTGTTCGGATTTTTGAGCCGCAGCTTTTCCACCTGGCGCCACAGGCCAGCAAAGGCGCGCTGGCCGGTCAGCCCGTTGTTGGTGACGGAGTAGGGATAGATGTCGCTGATCACTTCGCAGTTGGTCAGCCGCTCTTCCAGCCCGTGAATGAACGGGTACTCCTCGTCGGGAATCGACGTGCCGGAAATCGCGCCGATGCCGGATAGATAAACCAGGTAGAAATCCTTGTTGGGTTCCTCGACGCCCTGCGCTTCGGCCAGGGCCTCCAGGCTATCGGGATCGGCTGGTTTGCTGCCGCTCCATGCCCACCAGCCCAGAGATTCGAGCGGCGCCAGCGCGGCGGCGACAATGATCAGGGCGAAAACGCCAAAGAGCAACGTGATGATCATGCCTGGCCTCCCTCTGGCGCTTGGTCGGCCAAACCCTGCCCGCCGCTGAATTCGAGCAGAATGTCCTGCGTGGTCGATTCGAGATCGGAGCCGGTCACCTTCCGGTAAAGCGCGTTGCGCAGCCGCACGACCGGCCTGCCGATCGTGTTCGTCAGGAGCAGCATGAGCAGCCAACTCAAGCCGACGCAAGCGATCGCCGCAAAGAGGCCGACGCGCAAAGTGAACTCCACGACCGTGATCATGATCAGCAACTGCCAGACGTTGAGCAGCTTGCCGATCGCCGGTCCTGTATAAGGGATCAGGATCAGAAAACCGAAGACCAACGGCGCCGTGCTCAGGCCGATCAGCGCCGCCACAATGATGAGATCCTTCGCTTCGACGTCAAACATCAGCCAGCCGATAAAGGCGATGGCGAGGCCCCAGATCAAATAACTGACCAGGAAGACAACGCCATTCGTCAGCAAACTGAAGAAAAAGCGCCCGCGGCGCACCCGATTCACAAAGAGGATGACGCTCTGGCCCAGAAACATAGAGACGCCGGCCAGGAACACAATTCCCATGATAATCTCTACGCCACGCGGGTGGATCACGGCGGCGGCATAGACGCGCTCGTCGAGGCGCAGCGCATAACCGATCGCCGTGAAGACGAGCATAATGTACTCAATGATTCCCTGTATCATGCGCCCTCTACAAACCCCCAGATACGCCCATGCCGCCACAGAAAGTGCTTGCACTTTTAACTAAATGATGCATGCAATCCTACACCACTCTTGCGGAAACCCCAATCAAGGTGGCCAACTCAAGGGCGCCGGCCGGTGAGCAGGAGTGTGCGGCTGGCCCAGGCAACTTGCTGCCCTGCAATCTGTCGGTGGAAGAGGTCACGCACTTGGGCCACTTCGGCGGGCGCCAACAGCCGGCCCAGGTGGTCGGCGTAGCTGGGGCGGTCGGCGCCGGCGGGTGTGAACCAGCGCACCAGCATTGCGGGCGTGATCGGCGTTGGCGTCGTCTCGTTCTCGACGGTGACGGTAGCCGTGAGACCCGCCGCGGCACAGGCGGCGCGCAGCGTCTCCTCGTCCCAGTTGACCAGCGGGTCGGCGGCGGCGATGTAGATCGCCTCCTCGGCCGCGACCACGCGCTGCGCCAGCTCCTGCACCCAGCCCGGCCAGGTCAACCAGCCCGTGCAGCCGCTGCGTGTAGCGTGGCACGCGCTCTGCCAGGACGAGAACGCCCTGTGGCGCCAGCAGCGCGGCCAGCAGCGCCACAACCGCCGCTTTGTCCGCGCTGTCGAGCAGGGCGTTGTAGCCGACAATGGCGTCGAAAGTGAGGTGTGGGGCGGTCTCCGAACCGTGAGCGTGAGCGATCGAAGCATACCAACTTCCCCCGGCCAGTTTCAGCAGCAGCGGCAGTTCGTCGAGGCTGCCTTCCATCACGGTGGGGCGTTCGACGGCGGGCAGTTTGTCCGCTGTCTGGCGCAGAGCGTCGGCATCGCGGCGGCTGCGCGCCAGGGCATAGACGCCGCCTTCCGGCACGCGGCGCAGCGCCTCCCAGGTGAGCAGGCCCGGACCCGGCCTTGAGATCGAGCACGACGCTGTGCCGCGCCAGGTCGCGCGGCGGCGAAGATGCGGTCGCGCAGGTCGCCCAGCCGCTCGCCCGCGCCGGAGATGGTGCGCTGGAGCCAGCGCTCGCGCACCGGGTCGTCGGGCGAGAAGGTGAGGACGTCGCCGTGCTCGTCGTCACTCTCCAGCATGGCGGCCAACTGCGCCTCGCGGCGCCGCGCCACCTCGGTGCGAATCTGCGCCTCGTAGCCCTGGTCGGAGGGCTGGTAAAAGACCTTGCCCTTGCAGCGACGTGGGCAGATACTGCTGGGCGACCCAGTGGTCGCGGTAGGCGTGGGGATAGAGATAGCCTTCGCCGTGGCCAAAGCCTTCGCTGTCGCGGTTGCCATCCTTGAGGTGGTTGGGCACGCCGCTGTCGCCTTCCTCGGCTGACCTGCTCCAGCGCATCGAAAAAGGCGAAGGCGGTGTTGGATTTCTTGGCCGTGGCCAGATAGAGCGCAGCCGTAGCCAGGTGAAAGCGCCCTTCGGGCATGCCCACCTGCTCGAAGGCCTGGGCGCAGGCGTTGACCACCTGGATGGCGTTGGGGTCGGCCATGCCCACATCCTCGCCGGCAAAGATCAACATGCGGCGGAAGATGAAGCGCGGCGCCTCGCCGGCATAGACCATCTTGGCCATCCAGTACATCGCGGCGTCAGGGTCGCTGCCGCGCAAGCTCTTGATGAAGGCGCTGATCGTGTCGAAGTGATAGTCGCCCTCTTTGTCGTAGAGCACGGCGCGGCGCTGGATCGATTCTTCGGCGACGGCGAGCGTGATGTGGAGTTGAGGAGATTGAGCGATTGCGTGACTGGCATCAGCGGCGCCCGCTTCAATCTCCGATCTCCAGTCTCCAATCTCCGTCCCGCCGTCGTCTCCACCGCCAGTTCCAGCGCATTCAAGACCGCCCGCGCGTCGCCGTTGGCGACTTCCACCAGGTGGTCGAGCGCGTCGTCGTCGAGGGTGACGGCGCGGTCGCCGTAGCCGCGCTGCGGGTCGGCCAGCGCCTGGTGCACGATCTGGCGCAGGTGATCCTGCGGTCAGCGGTGTGAGTTGGAAGATGCGGCTGCGGCTGACGAGCGCCTTGTTGACCTCGAAGTAGGGGTTCTCGGTGGTGGCGCCGATAAAGATGACCGTGCCGTTCTCCACCCAGGGCAGCAGCGCGTCCTGCTGCGCCTTGTTAAAGCGATGTACCTCGTCGACAAAGAGGATGGTGCGTTGGCGGTAGAGGCGGGCGCGTTCCTGCGCCTCGGCCACGGCCTCGCGAATCTCCTTGACGCCGGAGAGCACCGCGTTGAGCGCGATGAAGTGGGCGCGGGTGGTGTTGGCGATGACCCGCGCCAGTGTCGTCTTGCCCGTGCCCGGTGGGCCATAGAAGATCAGGCTGCCCAGCTGGTCGGCCTCGATGGCGCGGCGCAGCAGCCGCCCAGGGCCGACGATGTGCTCCTGGCCGATGTACTCGGCCAGAGTGCGCGGGCGCATGCGTGCAGCCAGCGGCGCATCCTGCTCCATCCGTTCAGCGTTGGCCTGGTCGAAGAGGTCGGGTGCGGCGTTCATGGTAAGGTCAGATCGGCGTAGACCGGGCGGTGGTCGGAGACGCCGTCGGCGTCCGGCCAGATGGCGCAGGCGGTCACGTTGGGTACCAGCGCCTGGCTGGCAAAGATAAAGTCGACGCGCAGCGGCTGCGGCGAGGGCAGGAAGGTGCGCGCCTGCGGCGCGCCGAAACGCCGGTAGAGGTCCACGTAGCCGGCCTTCTCCATCTGCGGCACCGCCTGCAACTCCTCGATTGCGCAGAGCCGCGGCCCGTGGTCGACGGCGGCGATCTCCGCCAGCACCGACGGGTTGGCGGCAAAGTCCCACGGGCTGACGGTGTTGAAATCGCCCATAACCAGATGAGGCCGGTTGCGGTCGCGCACCAGCCAGGTGCGGGCGATGCGCAATTGGATGGCGCGGGTCGTCTCGCCGTGGTGGTCCAGGTGGGTCTGGTAGACGGTGAAAGTCTTGCCGTCCGGCAGCAGGATGCGCGCTTCCAGCAGTCCGCGCTGTTGCGCGCTGCAAGAGCAGACCCTGGGTATCTTCTTCTTTCGAGGTCAGGTGATGGGCCGCACTGGCGATGATAGGCCAGCGGCTGAGGATGGCGTTGCCGTAGGCGGTGGCGGGCATGTCGTCCTGTGCCGGCCACCGCAGACAGGGGCCGAAAACGTAGTGCATGCCCAGGTTCGCCGCGAGCACGGTCAGCGCGGGGCGGCTCTCCCCGGCGACGGCACGCGGGTAGAAGACTTCGTTGAGACCGACCACGTCGCCACCGAGGCAGCGCAGTGTATCAGTGAGTCCGTGCAAGTTCGGCGTGCCGTTCAGCGTGCGCCAGCCGCGGATGTTGTAGGTGACGATGCGCATAGAGGCGATTGTACCACAGGTGCGCGCAGGCAACCTCGCCTACGAAGCATCCGGGGGGAGCAGGTGTGGCGATCTAGCTGCGGAGCGCCAGGTCCGGCGTCTCTTGCAGCAGTTTCTCGCGCAGCCAGGCCTGGACAAGGACCTGATAGGGAACGCCGTGACGTCGAGCCTGCTACTTCGAGCGCGGCGTAAAGGTCGGCGCGCAGGCACACGTCCAGGGGAAGCGAAGCAAACTGTGTCCGCTTTACGGTGAAGGGTTCCTCGACGTCTTCCAGCTCATCCAGGTAAGGCGCTGTATCGTTGGTGTCGATCCAAGCCGCAAGTTCTTCGTCAGTTGAAAATGTAGGTAGGGTTGGCATTATTGTTTGTCTCGGAACACTGTCAACGTTGCCGAAAGCGGCGCTTTTCCGCGACCGTCATATCTCGTGCTGTCACGGGGCGCATGCGGTTGTATGCTTTTGGGGCAAGGACAACCAGCAGAAACCTTCCTGCATTCGTCTGCCCATATGCCAGATATTTGCCGTCGCTGGTGCGCTTGATCCACGGAGCGATTGATGACTACTTCCTCTACTTCATGGGGTTGAACGCCATGATCGGCAACATGCGCAATATTATTGTCATCCCACCAAAATTCGTACTCGCTCATCCGTGCCTCGGGGTTCTCACGATATGTGCACATAACTGTTCATGCATGTTATAGCACAACTGAGGTTGAGAGCACAACAGCGTATGGCCACGCTGGAGATGCGTCGAGCTATTGTGACAGAGGCAAGTTGGCGCGAGCCGACTGCAGATGCTACACTGCGAAGCCAAATTGACACCATGATCTGTGCAGTTTTCGCCGATGATTCCGTATGAGAGCCACCAACCATGGGGAGCGACGACTACGACAACCTGCCTGGTGGACGACTTCGACAACGTTGCCCAGATCCGGCTGCTCCCAGTCTTCCTTCATGCATGCAGTCGTGACGCCGTTACCCCACTAGCGCCTCGGATGAATACGCCTATCTGACTGGCGAGTGCTCGAACAGGTAATCGCATGCGTACCCTGACGACTGCGCGTTCTGGTTTTGGAAGGGCTGGGCGCTGCAATTCTATCAGCTGGGCGATCACGAAGGGCTATGCTGACGACCACCCGTCACTTCGAGATTGATTGAGAGGACACGTATGAACGTGTGCTGGAGCTGGACTCGGAGCGTGTTGAAGCACATTTTATGCTCGCATACCTCTACTGGGATAGCAGCCAGACGTGAGCGAGACAGCATTTTCTCTGAGAATTGATCCAGAAACATCCGAGCAGAATCAATACTTTTAGAAACTGCCGAATACGAAGCGGCGCGCCGGCACTGGCAACTGTTTCATCAACGGTGACAGTTTGGAACAAGTATTGCAGGGTTCCTGGTTTTACCTCTACCCATTTGAGCCGCCTGCATGGTCAAAGTTACTGAAACAGATGCTGCCGCAGGTAGCAACTGATAGGTTTCGGCTCCCTTTGCTCTATTATGGAATGGGGAGATTGCATGGGTTTATGTTCAGGCAAATGGTAGTGCACAAGATAGCGCCAAGAGTGCATATGAGCAGGCCAGGTGGGCATTCGCAATGGGTGCTAACGTCGAGCAGCGGAGATATGTATTTCAGGCGCAATGCTGTCAAGCACAACTTGTCTGAGCATCAATCCACGTCGTGTATGGCGGAGACCCGGCTCAGGGGCTGATTGAATTGCGCAGGTTTGCCGAAATGTTGAGAACTGCATGTTGAAACTGGCAGACACTCGCATTGGCGACGTGTAACCGCCTACGACGTCCCCAGACTACTATCCTGATGAGACCGAGAATTTTCTCTATAGATCATCCATTCTTGGTCGAGAAGTATCTGAAACAGCCGACATAATCTTGTCAATTGGAATCGTCGGGTTGGCTCGACCTGACGCAGTCGCGGGGCGGGCAAGACTTGAATTGGTATCTCGGTCGCTGCTATCTCCACAGACGAGAGTGGGACAAGGCGGAACGCTATTTGAGCCTGGCCTATCGCGAAATGCCGGTTGAATCCGATTTGATTCTTGATCTAGCAACAGCAAAGGAAGAGCAGGGCAAGTCAGATGAATCCGTGAGGCTCCTTCGCACATTGCCAGGGCAGACACAGAGAGACCTGCTCATCCGCAGGATTGGCAGAACGAGACCATGCGCGATCTGAAGTCTTGCGGAGTGTCGAGCGTCTACCGGCCTCCATAGACCGACTTGTAGGAAAGATCGACACTGTCTACGGGCTGGTAAACAATCTGGGCGAGACGCTGACCACTGCGCTCCAGAATCTGCAGATGCCCCATATCCCGCCATCCGGACAGGAAGGCCAGGACGCCGATGAGATCGCGTGCTCGGGTCGCAGAGGCAGTAAGCGACGCAGTTTTCTGCAGATCATTGGCAAGCAGACAGCCCTGCTGAATGACATTCAGCCGAAAATGCCAGATCGACTTGCACCGCATCTGGCCGCTGCTCCCGCCCCATGTGCAGGAGCAACTCGTAGTCGCTGAGACAATGAGCGTTCTTTTCTCTGAATACTCGATACCAGAGTACGGAATGCCGATAGTCCAGTGGGGCAAGATCACCGAGACCCTGCTGACCGCCAGTTTCCTGGCGCCGATGGCCAACTATCTTGATCGGATACATTGTACTTCGCCTATTGTATTCGTTAAGCCACCTTTCCGTGACAAGTCACAAACAGAGGATTTTGGGCCACCCTATCAGGGCAAGAAGTGGATCCAGTGCCTGGATGCTCTCAACTTCAGCAAATCGCTTGGGTTGCTCTTTGCTGTCCAGCAACTGCGCGATAAGCATGCGGTGTATGGCTTCTTGAAGGATCTTAAGATCGAGTCAGGCAGAATTGATGCGTGGTTGGTGCAGGTGCCGATCCATCTTGACGCAATCCGTATACTACGCAATGAGGCAGCGCATGGCCGTCAGCGATTCATGCTCTCTGACGCGCTTGAGACGCGCAGCATTCTGTTCACCCGCGGTCTGATCGCAGAAATGGCGTTTCTGCTGGAACGCGCTGCCTCTGCTGGGCTGGCGCCAAAGTGAACGCAGACGATGAATTCCGAAAGGCCCCTTTGCTGTCAGATGTGGAAGGTACAACTCTGTAGCTGGGCTCTGGAACGCAGGCAGCAATTGGTCAAACGCAGCAACCGTTAGCCCCGTTGCTGCCATAAACGTTGCTCGACGGTGCTTGAGCGCTGTGCCTATCAACATAAAGTTCAACTGGCAATCAGCACCCCCGCCGGATCCCAGCTTGTCTTGATCGCATTCACAACTTTCGCGCCATCCGCCCGATACCCCCACCGGTCGATCTCACCCAGCACCGCTGTCCGGCGCAGCCAGCACAACCGCATAGCCGCGCAAGGCCAGCGCGGGCTGGCGCATCTGCTCCACCCGCCGCTGCGTCATCTCCACGATCGTCGACCGGCCATGCGCACGATAGAGCAGCCCGGACGCCACGTCGACAAACCACGCACCGTCGACCGCGCACCTCCTCCGGCAGCATCTGCCAGTAGAGCGCCAGATGCTGCGGCGGCACGCCGGCGCGCACCAGCAGATCGCCGACGCCCGCGGCGGCGAGATGGTCGCACCAGCACGCCGTGGCCGTGCGTTCGCCCTTCGCGATGACCTGCGGCGCCGGCCTTGCGCAGTGCGGCTGTGATCTCCTCTGCCTCGGCGCGCACATCCTCCGCCAGCCCTTCCAGCGTGATCGTCAGCGCGATGCCGTCCGGTCGCGTCGCTGATCCACGACCACGCCCGCCGCCATCAGCCAGCACGGCGCGGTCGCCTGCGCCCAGCGGATGCCTTGCAGCACGTCGTCGACGGCAACGTGGATCGTCTGGCGCATGCGCGGCAGCGGCGTCAGCTTGAGCGTGAGCGTCCGTCATCACGCCCAGTGCTGCCTTGTGCGCCCACAAAGAGCTTAGCCAGGTCGTAGCCGGCCACATTCTTGACCACGGGCCGCCCGGCGCGGATCACGCGGCCGTCGGGCAGCGCCGCCTTGCACCGCCAGCACGTTGTCGCGCCAGCCGCCGTAGCGCATCCGCTGCGGCGCGTTGAGGTTGGTCGCCAGCAGCCCGCCCACGGTGGCGTCCGGCCAGGGCGCGGCGAGCGGCGCCTGGAAGCCGTGCCCGGCGAGGAAAGCGGCCAGTTCGGCGAAGGGCGTCCCCGCGCCCACGGTGACGTAGAGGTCGTCGGGCGCAAAGGTCGTGGATCGCCGCGGCAATTCGTGGGTGGAAAGCAGCAGCGCGGTCGGCGCCACAGCGACGGTGCAGATTCGTCGTGCAGAGAGGCGATCCGCACGCGTCTGCTGCTTCGGCGGTGCAAGCCGGCCAGGATCGCGGCAGCTTCCTCGGCAGAACGCGGGCGCCAATATCGCATCGCCAGTCGGTGCAGGACGCGGCGCAGCGTACACCGGTTGCGGCAGGTCGTCGGGCAGCACCTTGCCGGGGTTGAGCAGCCCGGCGGGGTCGAAGGCCAGCTTGACGTCGCGCATGGCGGCCAGTTCGGCGCGCGCTGTACATCGCCGGCATGTGCTGGCGCTTCTCGATGCCGACGCCGTGCTCGCCGGTGATGCTGCCGTCTTTGGCGATGCAGATCGCGACGATCTCGTGCGTGGCGGCGAAGACGCGTTCCATCTGCGCGGCGTCCTTCGGGTCGCAGAGAATGCAGGGATGCAGGTTGCCGTCGCCGGCGTGAAAGACGTGGCCGGTTTCCAGTTCGTAGCGCGCCAGCACCTGCGCCGATCTCGCGCAGCGTCGCCGCCAGGATGCGAGCGCGGCACCGTCACATCGACCAGGTAGAAGGCCGGCGCCAGCCGCGAGAACGCACCCGCCGCACTCTTGCGCCCGTACCAGATGCCCTGCCGCTCCTCCTCGCTCTGGGCGATGCGCAGGTCGTAGCCGCCGTGCGCGGTGAGGATGGCGGCGATCTCCGCGACCTGGCTGTCCAGGCTGGCAGGGTAGCCGTCCACCTCCACGATCAGCGCGGCCTGCGCGGTCACCGGCAGCCCCACCGGCACATACGCCTCGATCATGCCCATGACCGTCCGGTCCATCATCTCCAGCGTGGCGGGCACCAGCCCCGCGGCGATGATGGCGGAGACCGCCGCGCCCGCGGCTTCGTCGGACCGAAACGAGACCATCATCGTCTTGACCGCCGGCGGGTTGCGGATCAGCCGGATCGACGCCTCGGTGACGAGCGCCAGCGTGCCCTCGCTGCCGACGATCAGCCCGGTCAGGTCGAGTTCGGGGTAGTCGAACGCCTGCCCGCCGGTGCGGATGACGCGGCCGTCGGCCAGCACGGCTTCGACGCCGGTGATGTAGTTGGTGGTGACGCCGTACTTGAAGCAGTGCGGCCCGCCGGCATTCTCGCCGATGTTGCCGCCGAGCAGCGACGAGCGCCCGCTCGACGGGTCGGGCGGATAGTAGAAGGCCCAGCTGCTTTGGCCGCCGCGTCCAGCGTCAGGTTGACGACGCCGGTCTGCACGACGCCGTTGCGCCCGGTCGTGTTCAGTTCGACGATCTGCTTCATGCGCGCAAACTCGACGATCACGCCGCCGCGTTCGGGCACGGCGCCGCCCGACAGCCCGGTTCCCGCGCCGCGCGCCACGATAGGCAGGCCCTTGGTGCGCGCCCACTGCACGAGTTGGCTCACGTCGGCGGCGGACTCTGGGTAGAAGACGGCGTCGGGCTTGCCGCGGTCGAAGCCGGCGTCCACCTCGAAGGTGATCAGTTCGGCGGGGTCGGTGACAAGCTGGCGCGAGGTGAAAAGCTGGTCAAGCAGAGCAACGGACATAGCTCACTCCTTGGCAAACATCGGCGCCCGTACCCAGGCCATTTCCTGCAATTCCTGGGCGACATAGCGCAGCACCGCCTCTTCCAGCGTCAGCGGATAGGCGAAGCCGTGGCGCGCCGCGAGGATCCGGCCGTGCTTGCGGATCACGCCGGCCAGCGCCGAATGCGCCATGACCAGACTCGCGGTGTTCAGCCCCTGAAGCTGAAGCGCGGCTTCGATCTCGTCGCGGCGTTCGTCGCCAAGATAGGCGTTGAGCACCTTGACGCCACGATCACGCGGGCGACCGTAGCCCGTCATCAGGATGTCGGCGGCAAGGGTGACTTCCACATTGAGGCCGTAGAAGGAGACCGAATAACTCGCGCCGCCCGATGACCGTAGGCAGCAGCACAATGCAGCGCCAGAATTCCTCGATCTGGGCGAGCAGACCGGCGGCAAGCTGCGCGCTGTCCTGTATAGTCTCTGGAGTCGCTTCCAGCTGGATTTCCCCAGACCGGTCGGTCAGCACCTTGACTTTGGCCGGATCGAGCGTTTGGGCTTCATCGTGCAGCCACACATCGATGCGCAACCCGGCGTCGGTCAGGGCGTTGATCATCTGCCCATCGAAGATCACCTTGTAGAGCACCAGCGGACGCAGCGATTCTAGCCATGCCCGCGCGCCGCGCGGAATGCGGCGACATCGCGCAGCAGCAGATGCAGGTCGATGTCGGAATAGCGATCGGCAATGCCTCGGCCAAAGCTGCCGGCCAGCCACGCGGCCCGCACCTGCGGATCGGCGGCAAGCTGCGCCTGCAGGTCGCGCAAAAACTCATTTTGCATTTGCATAGGATCGCTCCAGAAGTTCTACCACGTGCATCACCGTGGCGTTGAGGCCGGCGCGCTTGACGCCGTAGACCATCTGCATGTAGCAGCCGGTGTTGGCGGTGACGATGATGCCGGGCGCCGCGGCGCGCACATCAGCCATCTTCCGGTCGAGCACTTCGTTCGCCATCGCCGGCTGCAGCAGGTTGTAGATGCCCGCGCTGCCGCAGCACATGTCGGGCTGATTCAACTCGACGAGTTCCAGGCCGGAAATGCCGCGCAGCAGCGCCCGCGGCTGCTTGCTGACCTTCTGCCCGTGGCGCAGATGACATGAATCAACGTAGGTGACGCGCGCCTGCACCCGGCCGGTGGGCGGATTGTGCAGGTGGTCGCAGAGAAATTCGCTGATATCGCTGCACCTTGTCCACAAAGGCCGCGGCACGCGCAGCATAGGCGGGGTCGTCGGCCAGCACGTGGGCGTATTCGTTGAGGGTTGCGCCGCAGCCGCCCGCGTTGTTGACGATAGCTACGAAGTCGTCACCGGCAAATGCATCGACGTTGCTGCCGCGCCAGGTCACGCGTGAACGCCAAGTCGCCGCTGTGGAGCGCGGCCGCGTCGCAGCAGGTCTGGCCGGACGGGAAGTGCACCTCGTAGCCATTGTGCTGCAAGACGCGGATCGTGGCGCGGTTGACATTGGCCAGGAAGGCATCCTGCACGCAGCCGGTGAAGAAGGCCACCTTGCCGCGGCGCTGCCGGTAAGCTGACGCCGGACGGCTGTAATCGGGATAATCGAGCCGGATCGGCGGCGCCATGCCCTTCCATCGTGCGTCAGGGCGGCGGGCAGCTTGGCAGCGCGCGTCGGCCACGGCGCTCAACCCCAGGCGTTGGTAAAGCCACAGCCCGCGCGCCAGCCAGCGCAGCCGGTCGCGGCTTGGCATCAGTGCGCGCAGGCCGAAGCGCTGAAGTGCGGAGGAGATGCGCGGGGCGAGGGGCGAGGGGCGATTCGCTCCGTTGTCTCTGCGAATCTCTGCATCTCCGCGTCTCTGCGTCGAGCAGTTGGTCGTTCCTCTGCCAGCGCAGCCTTGGCGGTTTCGAGCAGCAGCGCCGTACTGCACGCCCGATGGACAGGCGGTCTCGCAGGCGCGGCAGCCCAGGCAGAGGTCGATGTGCGCCTGAAACGCGCCCTCCAGCCCGATGCGCCCGTCGGCCGCGCCGCGCATCAGCGCAATGCGCCCGCGCGGGCTGTCCATCTCCAGTTGATTCACGGCATAGGTCGGGCAGGCGGAGAGACAGAGGCCGCAGTGGATGCACTGGTCCAGCTTGATGGCGGAAATCCGGGTGTGTCGAGCAGATCGATGTGGGACATGGATGCAATTATGGAGTTTCGTTCCTGAATTTGCAAGGATGGAGCGCTGCTCTACTCCATGCTTGACAAACCACGACCGCCCCTCGCAACTCGCAACTCATCCCATTTCCACAAAAAGACCCCATCGTTTCTTCATCAGCTTCTTCACAGCCCTCCGTCATCCTGTCGACATCTAGTGCAACACGTTGAACGCGCTGAGGAGGCAATCGTATGTGGCAGAAAATCATGATAGCGGTGTTGGTGGTAACGTTGATCGGCGCCGGCGTTGTGGCGGTGCTTGACGCACAGGGCAGAGCGGCGGCGACGGACGAGCCGGCAGCCAGACAGCCGCAGGCATACACCTGCCGACCCCGACGCCGCAGCCCGCCGCAATGAGCGGCAATGGCCAGGCGCAGCGTGGGCAGGGGCAGACTGGCGCCGCCGGCGCCCCGGTCGAGCAACAACTGAACCAGGCCGTCGACAGTGTCGGCGAAGCCTGGTCGGATACCGGCACGATCGTGGAAATCGGCGACGCGGGGCTGACGCTGGCGCTGGCCGACGGTGCGCAAATCTACGTGGAACTCGGGCCGTCCTTTTACTGGCAGGCGCAGGGAACGCTGGCGCCGGGCGAGACGGTCACGATCGACGGCTTCTTCAACGGCGAACAGTACCACGCGGCGCAATGTCAGCAAGCCTGACGACGTCGTGCTGGCGCTGCGTTCTGCGACGGGCCAGCCGCTCTGGTCGGGCGGAGCCAGCAGCGGCGCTGCGGGTACAGACGCCAGCGCCACGCATGGTGGGCAGGGCGGCGCAACCGGTCAGGTGCAGGTGGCGCCGGAAGATTGGGAGACGTTGGCGGCGACGGTGGTTGCCGTCAATCGCAACGGCCTGACCATCGAGACCGCTGCCGGCGAGGTGCTGGCGCTGACCTTTGGCAACGCTCGCTTCTGGCAGGAACAGGCCGTGCAGTTCACTGCGGGCGACGCCGTCGAGGTCAAAGGTTTCTGGCAGGACGGACAGTTCCAGACCGGCCAGGTGACGAACACGACGACGGGCGAACGCCTCCTCCTGCGCGACCCGAACGGTCGCCCGCTCTGGGGTGGCCCCGGCCGCCAGGGTGGTCAGCAGCGCAGCGCCGAGCAATGGATAACAATTGGCTCACGCAAAGGCGCAAAGACGCTAAGAAAAAGTATTCTTAGCGTCTTTGCGCCTTTGCGTGAGGTATTTCTGAGAATGCGATGTTCAACCGACAGAGGAGTAACCGATGAGCAGCGATCTTGATCCACGCCCCGAACCATTGCCGCAGCGTGTGTGGGAGTCGATCCAGCGCGATTCACTGCCGCCGACCGACGACCGGGAGCGCATGAAGCTGGTGATGAACAACCTGGTGCTGCATCTGCACCCGGCGAAGGTGGCCAAACCCACGCTGCGCTTCACCTACACCTGGGGCCTGGGCGGGCTGGCGCTGCTGTTGATCATGCTGCTGGCCGGCACGGGGGTGCTGCTGATGTTCGCCTACACCCCCTCGCCCGACCAGGCGTACAGCGACATGTTGACGCTGCAAAGCCAGGTCTGGTTCGGCCAGTTGATCCGCAACGTGCACCACTGGAGCGGCAACCTGCTCCTGATCGTGACCTTTCTGCACCTGCTGCGGGTCTTCTTCACCGGCGGCTTTCGCACCCCGCGTGAGTTCAACTGGGTGCTGGGTGTGGCGATGCTGCTGCTGGTAGTGGCGGAAAACTTCACCGGCTACCTGCTGCCCTGGGACCAACTGGCCTACTGGGCGGTGACGGTCGGCTCCAGCCTGTTAAGCTATCTGCCGCTGATCGGCGAGCCGCTGCGCAACTTCCTGCTGGGCGGGCCGGAGGTGAGCGGCGCCACGCTGACCAACTTCTACGGGCTGCATGTGGCGATCCTGCCGCTGACGCTGATCGGCATCGTCTCCTTCCACATCTGGCGCGTGCGCAAAGACACGCTGACGATCCCGCACAACGTGGACGGTACGCTGCCCGAACCCAACGTCAAAGTGACGACGCTGCCGCACCTGGTCTCCATCGAGTTCGTCTTTGCGCTGGTGATGACCGGGCTGATCCTGATGTGGTCGGTGTGGGTCAATGCCCCGCTGGAGGGCGCGGCCAACCCCGATCACAGCCCCAACCCGGCCAAAGCGGCATGGTACTTTATGGGCTTGCAGGAACTGCTGCTCCACTTTCATCCGACCTTTGGCGCCATCGTCATCCCGGCCCTGGCTCTGGTGGCGCTGGCGCTCATCCCCTACCAGCGCTTCGACCTTTCTGCCGAGGGCATCTGGTTCCGCTCCCGGCGCGGCCGGGTGATGGCCGTGGTGGCCGCGGTGCTGGCGCTGATCCTGACGCCCGCGCTGGTGCTGCTCGACGAATACTGGCTCGACCTGCCGGCGCTGCTGCCCAGCCTGCCGACGATCATCTCGAACGGCTGGGTGCCGCTGGCTGCCCTGCTGCTGGGGTTGGTGGCCATCTACGAACTACTGCGGCGCGCTGTTCCGCGCCACCGCGTGCGAGACGCGCCAGAGTCTCTTTGTCCTGCTGGTGGTGGGCTTCATGGTGTTGACGGTGATCGGCGTCGCCTTCCGCGGCGAAGGCATGGCCCTGATGTGGCCGTGGGAGGTGCTGCTGATGAGTGCGGTTACGTCGCGTCGCAATTTTCTCAAGCTGACCTGGGGCGTCCTCGGCGTGGCCGCGGTGGCCGAAGCCGGCGCCGTCGTCCTACATGCTTCCTCTCCCCGCGCACGATCGGCGGGCGAATTCGGCGGCGTCTTCACTGCCGGTGCGGTGGATGAGTTCCCGCCGGGCAGCGTGACGCCCTTCACAGCCGGGCGTTTCTACCTGGTGCGGGAGGATGACGGCGGCTTTGTGGCGCTCTATCGCAAATGCACGCACCTGGGCTGCGCCGTGCCCTGGGAGCCGGCGGACGGGACAGTTTGTCTGTCCCTGCCACGCTTCGGCCTTCGAGCGCGACGGCGAGCTGATCAATGCGCCGGCGCCCCGCCCGCTCGACCGCTTCGCCGTCACCATCGTGGATGGCGTCGTGCTGGTGGACACCGGCAACGCCATTCAACGCGACCACACGTCAACCGACGACCTGGTCTACGCCTAAGGGAGGCTGCCATGACACAGAGACAATCGCTGCTGGGTTTGCTGGGCATCATGCTGATCGTCGCCGCGCTGGCCATCGCCATTTTGCGTGAGCCGGCGCGCCAGGCCGCAGGCCGCCACCGACATTCGCACGGACGCGGTCGCCGAAGGCGTCGAACTGTACGCCACCAACTGCGTCGTCTGTCACGGCGCGACCGGTGAAGGGATGGGCGCATACCCACCGCTCGATAATGACGGCGTGCCGCGAGATGGATGCAGAAACGCTGCTGCACACCATCGAGCGCGGCCGCTACAACACGGCGATGGCAGCCTACGGCGTGGATGAGGGCGGCATCCTGACCAACATGCAGGTGCGCAGCCTGGTCGCCATGATCCAGGACGCGCCGTGGGATGTGGTGGCGACGCGCGTCGACGCCCTCGGCCTGACGCCGCCGCCGATGCCGGCCGCCACGCTCGACGATGCGATGCTGACCCAGGTGGCCGCGCTGCCCGAGGGCGATATCCTGGCCAGCGGGCTACAGATCTACGCGGCCAACTGCGTGGCCTGTCACGGCGCCAACGGTGAAGGGACGACGCTGGCGCCGGCGCTCAACAGCGACGAACTGCGCGGCTCGCCTGACCGACGCCGATATCACGCGCATCGTGGCGCAAGGTGTCGCCGGGCACGCTCATGGCCGGCTGGGAGCGCGCGCTCACGCCCGACGACATTGCCGCCGTGACGATGTTGGTGCGCCGCTGGCCAGAAATTGGCGCCGCCGGCCTGACGATGCCGGTGGTCGAGGCAGCGCCGCTGGACATGAGTCCTGAGGCAATCGCCGCGGGCAGCCAGCTTTACGGCCTGCTTTGCACGCAGTGTCACGGCGGCGAGCGGCTACGGCACGCCGTTGGCGCCCGCGCTCAACAACCAGACTTTCTTGAGCCAGACCGAGGACGCCGCCATCCAGCAGATCATCGCTGGCGGCGTGCCCGGCACGACGATGCCGGCCTGGGGCGGCTACCTGAGCGAGGCGGACATTGCCGCCATCACCGCGTTCCTGCGCAGCCTGGAGGAGAATGCGCCGGCGATGGCCGCGCCGTAAATGCGCCGGTTTTGCGCGGCTGAACTTCTCTGCTACCATGCCTTCATTGCATTCAAATTAGCCAGGACTTACGCCGGCTGAGCTTGTCGAGGCCGGCTTCGACAAGCTCAGCCGGCGTAAGTGCTATCAGCCTTTATGCCCTTCCGGGGCCACAATCGCCTATGAAAATCGCTTTGCGTCGCTTGCGCCTTGCGCCTTTGCGTTGAAGCATTTTCGGCTCAGGACGACGCCATGAATTGCCCAAACTGCAACACCTGGAATCCAGACGACAAGGATGTCTGCTGGCGCTGCCAGACGCCGATGCCCAAACCTAAGCCAACCAAGAAGAAACGGACGACCGGCTTTCCGCCCTGGTTTTGGGTGGTCATGGCCATGCTCTTTGCGCTGGCCATGCTCGCCCAGTGCTACTTCTTCCCGGTCACACTCTGACCACCGCGCCGCGCCTGAAACCGACAGCATGACCGTACCCACCCGCCCCAGCGAGGAGATCGCGCGCCGGCTGGTGGCGTGGCACGCCGTCGCACCAACGCGTCCTGCCCTGGCGCGACGCGCCCGCGGGCGGGCGCGACCCCTACCGCGTCTGGATCAGCGAGATCATGTTGCAACAGACGCGGCGTCGAAACGGTGATCGACTACTTTATGCGCTGGATGGCGAGCTTTCCCAGCGTAGCAGCGCTGGCCGCCGCCGACCTGCAGACCGTGCTCAAGGTGTGGGAAGGACTCGGCTACTATGCGCACGCGCGCGCAACGCCCACGCCGCCGCGCAGCAGCTCGTCGCCGAACATGGCGGCCAGTTGCCGGCCGATCGCCGCCAGTTGCTGCGGCTGCCGGGCATCGGCGAATATACCGTCGGCGCGATCCTGAGCATGGCCTTCAACCAACCGGAGCCGATCCTCGACGGCAATGTGAAGCGGGTGCTGGCGCGGCTCTGCGACATCGGCGATCCGGTGGACGCGCCGGCGACGCTGCGCGAACTGTGGCGTCTGGCAAGGCTGTTGGTGGAGACGGCGCCGCCCGATGCCGCCGGCGCCTGCAACGAGGCGCTCATGGAACTGGGCGCCACCGTCTGCACGCCGCAAAGCCCGCGCTGCCTGCTCTGCCCGCTGGTTGACCTCTGCCTGGCTGCCGCCCGCGGCACACAGGCAGACCGGCCCGTCATGCCGCCACGCAAGACAACGCCGCATTACGACGTCGCCGCGGGCGTGATCTGGCAGGGTGAACCCTTTGCGTCGCCGTTGCTGATTGCCCAGCGACCACACAAGGGGCTATTGGGCGGATTGTGGGAGTTCCCCGGCGGCAAACAGGAGGCGACGGATGTCGATCTGCCGGCCTGTCTGCGCCGCGAGATCATGGAGGAACTGGGCATCGCCATTGAGGTCGGGCGCGCCGGTGACGGTGGTGCGTCACGCCTACACCCACTTTCGAATTACGCTGCACGCGTTTCACACCAGACATGTCGGCGGCGAACCGCAGGCGCTCGGCTGCGCTGACTGGCGTTGGGTGGCGTTCGACGACCTCGCCGCCTACCCATTCCCGGTAACGGATCAGAAGATCATCGCCGCACTGCTCAACGAAATCTGATTTTAGGACTACGCAGGCTGAGCTTGTCGCAGCCGGCTGCGACAAGCTCAGCCTGCGTAAGTCCTGATTTGTCACATGAGAAAGGACGATTGTGCGATGCAGAGGTCATTGGACGATGGTCTGCGTCCAGTTTACGATCATTGGTTGCGCGTTTTCGGGGATACGCTGAAATGCTTCGGTAAGCGGCGCCCCGGCTGCCGCACAAAGGACTACGCCCAGCGCCAGGCCGTGTGACACAATCAAGATTCTCTGCTCCAGGTGACGCTGCGCAACATCGCGCACACTCTCCAGGACACGCGCCGCCACTTGCGCCAGTGACTCACCGCCGGGCGGCGCGGTGTGGAGCCGATCTTGCTGGCGCGCCGCCCATTGTTCAGCGTAGCGCTGCTGAATGTTGGCGGTAAGCAGCCCCTCCCACTCGCCCTGGTTGACCTCACGCAGCCGGCGGTCCACCTGCACCGGCAGCCCCAGTTGCCCGGCAATGATCTCCGCGGTGACGCGGCGCGCTGCAGATCGCTGCTATAGATGGCGGCAAAGCGCATGCCCTGCAACTGTGCAGCAGCTGCTTCAGCCTGCGCCAGCCCAACGGCATTGAGCGGCCGGTCGGCCTGGCCTTGATAGCGGCCCTCGACATTCCAGTCCGTCTGGCCGTGGCGTACAATCCAGATTTCGGTCATATCCTGGTGAACCAAAACAAAAGAGGCGAACACCATGGCTGGTTCGCCTCTTATATGCTGCTGCGCATCGATCGGAAGCCGATCACACGGCCTATGCGGCCGTGCGCAGTTCTTTGCTCAGATGCACTAACTGACCCTGGGCGTTGAAAAGCAGCGGCGGTTTGTGCTGGGTGAACACATCCTTGTTCACGACACAGCAGCGCAATATCGTTGCGGCTGGGGATCTCGAACATCGCGTCGAGCAGCGCATCTTCGACAATGCTGCGCAGGCCGCGCGCGCGCCGGTGCGGCGCAGGAACGCCTCGGTTGCCACGGTTTCCAGCGCGTCCGGCTCAAACTCCAGCGCGCACGTTGTCCATGGCAAAGAGGCGCTGGATACTGGCGCACGACGCTGTCTTTGCGGCTCGGTGAGGATGCGCACCAGGGTCTGGCGGTCGAGCGCTTCCAGGCTGACGAGCCACCGGCAGGCGGCCGATGAACTCCGGGATCAAGCCGAAGCTGAGCAGATCGTCCGGCATCACCTGGCGCAGCAGCGCGCTTTCCTCGCGGCTCTCCTTTTCCATGCGGCGGATGCGCTGCTCGCGCTGGCGTTCGGTCGGGTCGTCCGGGCAGCGGCTGCTCTGGCTTTCGGTCGGCGCTGGTCAGTCGCCTGCGGCCGGAGCAGCTGCGTCTTCGTCCACAAAGCCCAGCGCGCCTTTGCGCTGCACCCGGCGCGCGCACTACCTCATCCAGGCGGGCAAAAGCGCCGCCGCAGATGAAGAGCATGTTGCGCGTGTCGAGCTGGATGAACTCCTGCTGCGGGTGCTTGCGCCCTGACCCCGGCGGCACGTTGACGACGTTGCCTTCGATGATCTTGAGCAGCGCCTGCTGCACGCCTTCGCCGCTCACGTCGCGGGTGATGCTGGGGTTGTCGCCGCTCTTGCGTGCAATTTTGTCGATCTCGTCGATGTAGATGATGCCGTAGGCGGCGCGCGTGCGGCGTCCCAATTGGCATTCTGCAAGCAGCCCAACCAGGATCGTCTCCACATCTTCGCCGACGTAGCCCGCTTCGGTGAGCGTGGTGGCGTCGGCGATGGTGAAGGGCACGTCGAGCATACTTGCGCCAGCGTCTGCGCCAGCAGCGTCTTGCCGCTGCCGGTCGGGCCGATCAGCAGCACGTTGCTCTTGGCCAGTTCGACATCGCCGTGTCCGGCATCTCGACGGGCGTGCGTTCGGCGTCACGGCGGCGCGCGCGCCAAAGACGCGCTTGTAGTGGTTGTACACGGCCACGGAGAGCACCTTTTTGGCGCGCTCCTGGCCGATCACATACTGGTCCAGATGCTGCGACGATTGCGCGCGGGCTGGGAATGGCGCGCGGCGCCTGGCTTGCGCGCCGCTGGTCGGGCACGCGGCGCGGCGCCTGTCACCAGCCCCTCTTCGGCCAGGATCTCGGCGCCGAGCAGCACGCAGTCGTCGCAGATATAGACGCCATCCTGCGCCTTCGATCAGCCGGCGCACTTCGCGTGCGCTCTTTGCCGCAGAAGGAACAATGTGGACTGCTGATCGGATGTCGCCATGTGTCTACCGTCAGGTTAGCGGCATGGTACGTGACGTGCTTGCCGTCCAACCAGTTGCGACCGTGAAGCTCGCTATGTCGATTGGCTGCATGAGCGCCGTCGATCAACGCCGCACAGCCGATGCGTGATCTGACCGTTCCTTCGATAATCACGACGATGTCGCTGGTGTCGCCCAGCACTTCGTCGATCAGACCGTAGTTCCTGGCCTCCACCGCGTTCATGTAGCGGTCGCGGATGAACATCTCTTCGATCTCGCGCCAGTCGTGGCCGGTGTGCTTGCCGACCAGATGGAAGAGCTGCGTCTGCACGCGCTCTTGCTCGCGGAAGGCGATGCGCACGTCTTCGGTATAGCCCTGGGCGCCGCTGCTGGCCGGGTGCATGTGGATGGTGGCGTGGGGCAGCGCATAGCGCTTGCCCTTGGCGCCTGCCGCCAGCAGCACGGTGCCCATGCTGGCGGTCACGCCCACGGCATAGGTGGCGACCGGCGCCTGGATCATCTGCATGGTGTCGTAGATGGCCAGGCCGGCATAGATGCTGCCGCCGGGGCTGTTGATGTACATGTTGATCGGCTGGTTGGGATCCTCGCCGTTGAGGTAGAGCAACTGGGCGACGATCAGGTTGGCCACCTGGTCGTTGATCGGCATGCCGAGAAAGACGATGCGCTCTTTGAGCAGCAGGCTGTAGATGTCATACGCCCGCTCGCCGCGGCCAGAGTTGTCGATGACCATCGGAATTACATTGCTGGGGTTGATCATAAAGGTGCTCCCTTGCTGATACACAGATTCAATAGACGACGTTATCACGATACGCCGTCACCGTGCTGTGCAATGTAAGCGGTCTCCAGTTGCACGTTTGCGTTAGGTTAGCGCGTGGCGAGCGCGCGACGATTACGCCGCCTCAGCGTCCGCGCGCGGCGCGTCCACAGCACTGACGTCGCCGGATTCGCTGTTGATCAGGGCCGGAGACTTCCTCACCACTCACAATCGCCGTAAGTCGCGTGAAGGCCTTTTCGGTCAGCAACTGGCTCGCCAGCATGGTGCGGCCGCCGCCCTGGGTGAAGAACTCCACCAGCCCCTTGATTTCGGCCGTGTGGTCGTGCTGGTGTTCTTCGCCAGCCTCATCCGCCTCGGCATCATGCTCGGCATAATCCTGGGTGGCAATGCGCGTGGCGCGCTCAGCCAGCTCTTCTTCGCTTACGGTCAACTGTTCGGCCCGGATCAGTTCCGAGAGCACCAGGTTGCGCAGGGCAATGCTCTTGGCCTGGTCGGCGATGCCGGCGCGGTACTGTGCGATCGTCCTGACCCTGGCGCTGGAGCAGCGCATCGATCCCGTCAAGCCCATAGCGGCGCAACTGCTGATCCAGGTCTTGCACCATGCCGTCGATCTGATCCTCGACCACAACCGGCGGATAGTTCAACTCGCTCATCACCACGATGGCGTCGAGCACGTCGGTGAGAAATTTGTTCTGAGCGGAGCTTTCCTGCTCGGATGCCAGGCTGGCGCGGATGCTGGCCTTCAAATCGTCGAGCGTGGCAAAATCCGGGCCAACCAATTCCGCGAAACTGTCGTCCAGCGCGGGCTTGGCATACGCTTCGACCTGTTTCACGGTGATAGTGAAGTTGGCGGACTTGCCGGCATAGATGCTCTGGCTGTCTGCGGGCCAGGGCAGGACGAACTGCTTCGTATCCCCTGAGACCAGGCCAAGCAACTCCTGGTCGAAACCGGGCGGCTCCATCGGATTCTCCAGATCAGGCGTCACGTCCCAGTCGGTCTCGTCGAGGACGACAATCTCTTCCTCGCCAGCGGCGCTCGCGGGAATGACGCTGCGCACATCGATCGTCATCATGTCACCATAGGCGCTGGGTCGCTCGATCGGTCCCCAACTTGCGTATTCGTCAAGCAGTTGATTGATGCGCGCATCGACCGCGGCCTCATCCACCTCCGGCGCCGGCTTCGCCATGCGCAGGCTGCGGTAGTCACCCAGCTTGACCTCCGGCTCCAGCGGCACCAGCAGTTGATAGGTCAGCGGTTCGAGCTTGATGTCTTCCAGGCTGGATTGGGCG
Organism: Nostocoides sp.; assembly: GCF_037045025.1. Lineage (GTDB taxonomy): Bacteria > Actinomycetota > Actinomycetes > Actinomycetales > Dermatophilaceae > Nostocoides_A. The sequence continues at coordinate 46,318 of NZ_JBAOHM010000011.1, forward strand.
TAGGGATTGATGCCTTCTCGCTCGATCGCTTCGGAAAAGAGCTTCTGCCCCAGGTCGTCGACAAACTCGCCGTAGAGGTTGGCCAGGCCAAACTGCTGTACGACGATGTGATAGGGGGCCTTGCCTTTGCGAAAGCCAGGGATGCGGTACTGGCTGGCCACCTTGTTGGCGGCCTTGCGCAACTCGCGCTGCACCTCTTCCGGCGCCACCTCGATGGTAACCGCCAGTTGGCGGTCCGGGCGCTGTTCGGTTGTGACTGTAAATGACGACATGGTTTTCCCTCGTTCAATTGGTTCGCTCATTCCATGTCCCGGCCACGACCTCGAAGCTGCGGCTGGCAGGCCACCTATCAGTAGCCCGCCGCCACATGCGGCGCCGATGACATGTTTGACGACATGTTTGATGACATGTTTGCTGTCAATCCATCAACTTGCCTATCCTATCATACAGATGACAAGTGGCCAAAGTCATGGCGCATGATTTGGTTTATGATTGTCGCGGGCAAACAGCGGGAGCGGGAGAGGGGCTGGAATTGACAGCGGCGGGCGATAAGATGTATGATTCGCTATGAAAAATATAGTGAGTAAAATATAAGGAGTCACGCGTATGAATATGACATCTGCACACGGCAACGGCGCAAACGGCGCACCCAAAGTAGAAAACGTGATCGTCATCGGCAGCGGGCCGGCGGGTTTCACCGCTGGACTTTACACTCGCGCGCGCCAACCTGAATCCGCTGCTGATCACCGGCAACGACTACGGCGGCCAGGTCAGCATCACCTATGACATCGAGAACTACCCCGGCTTCCCGGAGAGCCTGAGCGGGCCGGACCTGGTCGAGAAGATGAAGGCGCAGGCGGAAAAGTTCGGCACGCGCGTCGAGTTCGACTATGTCAGCGAGATCGTCGTCGACCGCCACCCCTTCGTCGTGCGCACCGCCAACGGCGCCGAATATCGCGCGCTGTCGCTGATCCTCTGCACCGGCGCGCGCCCGCGCTACCTGGAGATTCCCGGCGAAAAAGAGTACACCGGCAAAGGCATCAGCTATTGCGCCACCTGCGACGGCTTCTTCTTCCGCGGCAAAGATGTGCTTGGTGGTCGGTGGCGGCGACAGCGCAGCCGAGGAGGCGCTCTTCCTGACGCGCTACGCCAGCCGCGTGCGCATCCTGCACCGCCGCGACAAGTTCCGCGCCAGCAAAATCTTGCAGGATCGGGTCTTCGCCAATGAGAAGATCGAGGTGCTCTGGAACACGGCGCCGACCGCCATCGAAGGCGAAAACGGCAAGGTGGCCGGCGTGCGCACCCGCAACACCGTCACCGGCGAAGAGGGGCGGCTGGAGACCGACGGCGTCTTTATCTTCGTGGGCCACATCCCCAACAACGACCTGTATCCAGGCAAGTTTGACCTGGACGAGGACGGCCATCTGATCACCGACCGCACGCTGCGCACCAACGTACCTGGCATCTTCGCCGCCGGTGAAATTCAGGACAAGGTCTTCAAGCAGGTCGCCACCAGCGTCGGCCAGGGCTGCGCCGCGGCCATGTCTGCCACGCGCTTCCTGGAAGACCTGGAGGCCGGCAGCGCCATCAACCTGGCCGCGGATCCCCGCGAGTTCGCCGCGCCGCGGGTGCTCGCCTAGAAGAACACGATAGACCGCGGATTTGGCGGATAAGGCGGATTCTCACAGTTAAATTCAAAAATCAGCGCAAATCCGCGGTCTATTGCATTCACCCTACCTAATAGATTTCTGCGCAACGTAGACGTGCCACTCCGCGGCGTCAGGCAGCGGCAGGCCATCCCACGCCGGGTAGACATCTACCAGATCGCAGTCCGCCGCTTGCAGCAGACCGCACATCTCGTCCACGCCATACGTCTGGTCGCAGAGCAGCACCTCATCCAATTGGCCCGTTTCCAGGTGCAGCGTGTAGAAGCGTTCCAGCGACAGCGCCTGCTCGTCGTCCCAGAAACGTTCGCCCAGATGCACAAAAGGCGCATCGCCCCATAGGCCGCGGTCATCGGTGAACCACCAGGTGCTCTGTTTCTTGTCCACCCGGTCCTGATCCAGCAGTTCGATGCAGAGGCGACCGCCCGGCTGCAAGCTGGCTGCGGCGGTTTTCACCAGCGCCGCCGCTTCGGCCCGGGTAAAGACCGCCAACTGGCCATAGAGGATGAGCGCGGCGTCATAGCTTGCCGCGGGCGGGGTGACGGTGCGCACATCCTGTTCGATGAAATTGCAGGCTGCCGTAACCGCGTGCTCTGCGGCAAGCTGCCGCGCGTAGGCAATCGACGCCGGGCCGAAGTCGACGCCGGTGACCTGGCAGCCGCGGCGCGCCAGTGCCACGGCGTAGAGACCGGGGCCGCAGGTGAGGTCGAGGACGCGCTTGCCCGGCGCCAGGGCGAGCCTGGCCCACAGCCAGTCGATCTGTGCCGCACGTTCGGCGCTGCGCCGCGACGCTGCACCGTGTGATTCGTCCAGGTGCTCGCGCAGCATGCGCGCCGAAAAAGCCGGGTCGTTCCAGGGCAGGTTGCCGCCGCCCACCCACGCCTGGGGCCGTCCGGGCCGCCGGTGGATGCGCCAAAGGGCCGCGGCCAGGTCCGGGGCAGCGCCGGTGTCAACGTCGTTCACGGGTGAGTTCCTCCAGTAGGGTGCGCATTTCCGCCACCTCGCGGCGCAAGGCGGCAATGGTGTATTCTTCTTCGCGCCGCCGCCGCGCCTGAAACGCGGTCAACAAATAGCCGGTGAAGATGCTGAAGATGCCGATGCCGACAAACATGACCCCGATTGCGATGTTTCTACCGATGTCGGTCACCGGGTAGAAGTCGCCATAGCCGACCGTGGCCACGGTGACAAACGCCCACCACACCGCATCCTCACCGCTGCGAATATTGGCCAGCGGCGCGTTTGCCTCTACGGTGGCAATTGCAATGCTGCCGAAAATCAGCACCAGGACGCCGACAAAGAAGGCAATCAGAAAGCTGCTCTGGCCCAGTTTGCGGCGCGCCTCCGCAATAGTTTCGGCCTGGGTGGTACCGCGCAGCCGCCGCCAGGCCATCAGCACGCGGGCCAGACGCAGCAGGCGCAGAATCGGCAGGTAGGGAAAACTGCCAATCAGGTCCAGCCACCCCCAGGTCAGCAGGTAGCGCGTCTTGTGCTGGCTCCGGGCAAGGGTGCGGATGAAGTCAAAGAGCAGAATCGGTACGATGACGACGGTGTCGACGGCGATCAGCACCTGCTTGACCAATTCCGACGTCAGATGCAGGTAGTAGGCGGCGGTCATGGCGAGGGTGAGCAGCGTCACCGCCGTGATGAAGACTTCGTAGGTGAGGCTCTCATCGCGCTGGTGTGCGGCAGGCACAGCAGCCAACGCCGGTGAATCTGCGGACATGGTGGCATTCCTTCTGGTGCAGGTCAGGGTGCGCCGGTTGGGTTCTCCAGATACCAGCGCCGGTAGGTAATCAGGATCATAAGACTGAAAAACTCGAGCAGGGCGCCGTACATCGCGCCGAACTGGTCGAGATAAAACGTGAGCAGGACGACGGTGGTCAAGGAGAGCGTCACGGCAAAGATGGCGACGCCGATCGCCCGCGCCTCGCGCCGCATGAAAAGCAGCACGATGGCGCACATCGTCAGCAGTCCGGCGGTGCTCTCCAGCACCAGCCGCGCCACAAACCACGGCAACTCGTTCACGCTGCGCAGTTCACCCGTGCTGACCAATAGCGCCACGACCGATTCATCGAGCAAGTCCGGCGCCACGGCTACGGTGGTGAGGATCGCCACGTTGGCCAGCGCAGTGAGGCTGCCCCACAGCAGCATGATCACGATCACGATACGATGGTTGCGGCGGCCCAGGCGGCGCCCCCAACCCTCGATGCGCAGCGAGAGCCGCCTGGCCCAACCAGGCTGTGGGCGTTCCAGGTCATTCTCAACCTGCTGGACATAGGCGCGCAGTGTCCCGCCTAACTGCGCCAGGTTCGCGTCGGACGCCGCGGTCACGGCCTCCAGACGCGCCTCAAGCCGCTGCACCGCCCCCGTGTCGAGATTGCCGTCGACCAGGTCTTGCAGTTCTTCCAGCGCCCGGAACAGCTCGGCGCGCGGATCGCGCCGCCGTGTGCGGCGTAAGAGGACGAAGAGCAGCACGGTGAGCAAAAAGAAGGAGTAGACCAATGGCGCAGCCGGCGGATAGAAATAGTCGTTGTTGCGGGTGATGAACTTGCCGATCTCGTCGACAAACAGGCCAGCTCCCACGCCGTTCAAGATAGCGCTTGCCGTGAGCGCCCAGTTGTTGACGAAGATCAGCGGGAGCAGCGCAGCCACATAAAGCAGCAGGCCGCCCCAGATGGCGTGGGCGATGTGCAAATCGCCGCCGCCGATCTGCGGGTAGCCGGTCACTTCCAGATAGGTGCGCGTCACGATCACCGACGCTGCCAGCGCGACCAAGGTCCAGAGCAGGTAGCTCTTGGTGCGAGCACGCTGAACGGCGCGGCGCGCAGACGGCTGTGTGGCGGGTTGTGGAGGAGGGCTGGTTTTCGTTGGATTGTCGGGCATGGCACCTGTTCCTGGCATGATAGCTGCGTTACGTGGCGCTATTCTAGCACTGTCGCCGCCTACCGGCGAAAGCTATGCCGGTCACTGGCAACCTGCGACTTAGGCCCGCAGCCTCCCGGCAGGGTGTTCACAACAGGATCAATCCCACACGCGTCGCCCGCACCACCGCCTCAGTGCGGCTTTGCCGCGCCGAGTTTGCCCAACACGGCGTTGACGTGAAACTTCACCGTATGCTCGGAGATCTCCAGGTCGCGCGCAATCTGCTTGTTGGAGAGACCCTCGGCCATGCGCCGCAGCACATCCAACTCGCGCGCGCAGAGAGCGGCTCGACCGGTTCACTGTTGCCCACGGGCGCGGCGGGCAGCGTGACCAGATGCGCGCCGAAGACCATCAGCCCCTGCGCCACCGCACCGGCCGCCGCGGCGATCTGCGCGCCGTCCACCTCGCCGCGGCAACAGCCCGCGGACGCCGGCTGCGAGCACTGCGCCCGCCGCAGCCGGCGTCGCCAGCAGCGCGATCACCGGCATCGCACTGTTGTCGGCAAAGGTGCTCACTGCCCCGACAGCGGCGCTCCGGCTCCCAGCCCAAATCCCAGACCACCACGTCAGGCAGGAAGGCACGCAGCGCGGCGGCGAGATCGGCGCTGCCGGTCTGCCCGGCCACCGTCACCCCCGCCTGCCCGGCCAGGATCGCGCCCAGCCCCGCCCGCACCAGCGGGTCATCGGCGACGATCAGGATGCGGTTTGCCACTGCAGCGTATACAAATTGAAATAGCGCCCGCGGCTGCGCCAGCAGTTCGGCGTGGGAACCCATCCTCGACGATGCGCCCACGGTCCATCACCACGATCTTGTCGGCGTTGACGATGGTGCTCAGCCGGTGGGCGATGACAAAGGCGGTGCGCCCTTCCATCAGCGTGTCCATCGCCTGCTGCATGATCTTCTCGGTGGCCGTGTCGACGCTGCTGGTCGCCTCGTCCATGATCAAGATGCGCGGGTCGGCCAGGAAGCGCGCGGGCCAGGGCCAGGATGATCTGGCGCTGGCCGACGCTCAGGTTGGCCGCCGTTCTCCTCGCACCACGGTCTGATAGCCGTCGGGCAGCCGCGTGATAAACGCGTCAGCGCCCACCGCCTGCGCCGCGGCGATCACCTCTGCGTCGCTGGCGTCCAGCCGGCCATAGCGGATGTTGTCGGCAATGGTGCCGCCAAAGAGAAACGTATCCTGCAAGACGATTCCCATCTGCGAGCGCAGGCTGGCCATCGTCACCGTCGCGCACATCGTGGCCGTCCACGCGCACCGCGCCGCCGGTCACATCGAAGAAGCGGGCCAGCAGGCGGATGATCGTGCTCTTGCCGGCGCCCGTCTCGCCCACCAGGGCGATGCGCTGGCCCGGCGCCGCGGTCAGGTCGACACCGTCGAGCACCGGCTCATCTGGCTTTGTAGTGGAAGCGTGACGTTGTCGAAAGTCACCCGCCCCACAATCGGCGGCAGTTCGACTGCATCCGGCGCATCTTGCAAGTCGGGCTGGGTGTCGAGCAGAGCGAAGATGCGCTCGCTGGCGGCCATCGTGGCCTGGAAAGTGTTGTAGCGCTGCGCCAGTTCGCGGATCGGGTCGAAGAAGCGTTCGACGTAGAGCACAAAGGCGACCAGCGTGCCGGCAGTCAGCGCATCGCCCAGGACCAGCCAGCCGCCGACGCCCACGACCAGCGCCGTCGCCAGCGACCCCATGAAATCCACGCCGGGGAAGAAGATGGCGGCCAGCCAGCGCGGCGCCGACGTTGGCGTCAAAAAACGAGCGGTTCAGGTCGTCGAAGTGGGCAAAGTTGCGCACCGTCCGATGTGAAGCTCTGCGTGACCCGAATGCCCTGGATCGACTCGTTGAGATAGCCGTTGATCAGCGCCAGCCGCTGGCGGGTCGACCGGTAGGCGTCGCGGACGTGGCGCTCGCCAGTAGAGCGTCAGGCAGCACCATCAGCGGCAGCGACCAGCGTAGGTCGACCAGGGCAAGCTGCCAGTTCAACAGCAGCATGGCGACGGTGATGCCAAACAGGTTGAAGAGCGAACGCGCCAGCCCGGTGATCGACCAGGTGACAGAACTCCTGCAGGACGCCCACATCGCCGATCAGCCGGCTCATCAGGCGGCCGACGCTCATGTTGTTGTGGTAATTGAGCGAGAGCGCGTGCAGATGGCGAAAGAGCGCGCTGCGCATGTCGGCTGACGACGCGCGTGCCCACGTAGGCCATCAGGTAGATGCGCTGACGGTTGAAGAACCATTCAGCCAAGCGCGACGCCGCCAGAAGGTCAGCGTCCAGAAGCGCAGCGCGGCCGGGTCGGCGTGCTCCAGCCCGGCATCGACCGCGTGTCCGATCACCCACGGGCCGGCCACGCTCATCAGCGTGGCGACGGTCATGGCGGCGACGGCGAGCACGAATCTGGCTGCGGTAGGGCGCGGCAAACTGCCAGAGCCGGCGCACCAGCCGGGCGTCATAGGCGCGACCGAGAATCTCATCGTCGTCGTGCAGCAGGCTGCGCACCTTCTCCTCACGCCGCGCGCGATCCTCCGGTGTGTCTGGCCGGCGGGAAAGGATCGTCTGGGTCAAGGTCTCGCTCCCTCCAGATACGCTTCCTGATCCCGCAGTTGCATATCGTAAATCTGCCGGTACAGACCGCCCTGCGTCAATAGTTCCTTGTGCGTGCCGCGCTGGATGATGCGGCCGTACTCCAGGACGAGGATCAGGTCGGCGTTCTTCAGTGTCAGCAGCCGCTGGGCGATGATGAAGGTCGTGCGGTTGCGCATCAAGTTGGCCAGCGCCTGCTGGATCAGGTGCTCGGTTTCGGTGTCCACGCTGCTGGTCGAGTCGTCCAGGATCAAGATGCGCGGGTTGTAGAGCAGGGCGCGGGCGATGGCGATGCGCTGGCGCTGCCCGCCGCTCAGCGTTACGCCCCGCTCGCCGACGTGGGTCGCGTAGCCGTGCGGAAAGCGCAGGATAAAGTCGTGGGCGTTCGCCGCGCCGGCGGCAGCCTCGATGGCGGCCTGGTCGGCGTCGGTCACACCGTAGGCGATGTTCTCGGCGATGGTGGCGCTAAAGAGGAACGGGTTTTGCAGGACGACGCCGATGTGGCGGCGCAGGCTCTGCAGCGTCACCGTGCGCACGTCGACGCCGTCGATGCAGCACTGCACCTGCGGTCGGGTCGTAGAAGCGGGGCAGCAGCGTCGACGATCGACGACTTGCCCGACCCCGTGGGGCCGACCAGCGCCACCGTCTGTCCTGGCGTGACGGCGAAGTCAATATCGTGCAACACATGGCTGTCGCCGCCGTAGGCAAAGCTCACGTGCGCGAAGTGCACCGCGCCGTCGGACATCGTGCAGGGTCACGGCGCCTGGCTGGTTCGACGATAGTCGTTCGGCGTGTCGACGATCTCGAAGACGCGTTGGGAACTGGCGCCGGCGTTGGCGGCCAGGTTGATCAGGTTGCCCAACTGCTGCGCCGGCGCGTTGAGCATCAGCAGGTAGGAGATCATGGCAAACAGCGTGCCGGCGGTGATCGCGCCGGAGAGCGCCCACGGGCCGCCCACCCAGAGCAGCAGGAAGACACCGAGCGGCCAGGATCAACGTGAAACTGGGCCAGTAGTTGCCCCAGGTGCGGATCACATCGACGCGGCGGCGCAGCCAATCCTCGTTTTCGGCGTCGAACTTGGCGAACTCGTGCGGCTCGCGGGCAAAGGCCTTGACCAGGTTGATGCCGGTCAGGCTCTCCTGCATGATGGTGGAGACCACGCCCATCTGCTGCTGAATCGTCCTGAAACTTCGGCTTGACGACGCGGCCAAAGCGCACCGCCAGGAAGAGCAGCAGCAGCACCGACGGCAGCGCCAGCAGCGCCAGTTGCGCATTCATCAGGAACATGGCCACCAGCACGCCACCGCCCAACGCCACCACTGCGACGCAGTTCCATCAGGCCGATGCCCACAAAGCGCTCCGTCTCGCCGATGTCGCCGGTGGCGCGGCTCATCAGGTCGCCGGTGTGGGCGCGGTCGTGGAAGGCGAAGGAGAGATGTTGCACCGCCTGGTAGAAGTCGTTGCGCAGGTCATAGGCGACGCGGAAGGTGAGCCACTCGCCATAGAAGCGCTGCAAATAGCCGGCGCCGGCGCGCACCAGGGCGATCAGCATAATCGCACCGCCGGCCCAGAAGAGGGCGCTGGGGTCGTCGGCCGCCAACCCCTGATCGATGGCGAACTTGAGCAGTTGGGGCACGGCCAGATTGAGCAGCGTCGCCACCAGCATCCCGCCATAGCCAAGGGCGACGGCGCCAGGGTAGGGTCGCAAATAGCCGAGCAGGCGGCGATAGATGGAGAATTTCCCGTGCATAAACGCTACCCTCAGCCCTGTGCGTCGATGAGCCAAATCCAGGGCGAACACCTATTGTAGCACACCTGCCCGTGACGCTTGTTTGCAGACGAAGCGCGGCAAAACCATGCCTAGGGGAACGGCGCACGCGGCCTGGAGTCGTGTATAATGCAATTGCGGAATCCCGCCAGCTTCGATGGACACTTCACAAGGAGTAAGCGATGTACACCTTTTTCAAGATTGCTCTGGTCTGGCTGGCCGTGGCCGCCGGGCTGTTGGCGGCGCAACCGGCCCTGGCACAGGATGGGGAGACGCCGGCAGCGCCTGCGGCTAACCCCACGGTCACCATCGGCCATTTTGCGCCCTTTGCCGCCGACGTTGCCAGCACGGCAGTGGACGTGCGCGTAAACGGCACGGCGATCCTCACCGGCATGGTCTACGGGAACTACGTGGACAACGTCGAGTTTCCCGTTGGCAGTGTGGTAATCGATCTGCTGACGCCGGGCACGGAGACAGTGATCGTGTCCGCCACGGCACAATTCAATGCCGACACCAGCTACTATCTGCTGGCCATCGGCGGCGCCAACGGTTTCCCATCCAAATTGATCCAGACGCCGGTAATTACGGCAATCCCAGCGGGCAAAGCGTTGGTCACCCTGGGGCACCTTGCGCCTGTCACCGGGTTGACCGCCGTCAACATCTGCACCGATGACGGCGACCTTGTAGTCACTGTGAACTATGGCGAGCCGGCCGCCAATCTGCCCCTCGACCCTGGTTTCCATGACTGGAAGATCTGGGTGCTGGGCTGTTCACTCATCGAAGTTTTCGATATGCCGCCCTTCTTTATCGCCGCGGGCGATTATCGCGACGCCTTTGCCATCGGGCTGCGCGACAGCCTCGCCTTCCCGCCCAACATCGTCACGACGACGGGGCTGCTGACGCTCTTCAACTACCTGCCGACGATCCACTCCAGCACGTCCGCAAGGTCCCAACCATGACGGCACTCGGTGCGATTTCGACATTGACGGTGCGCGACGCTGTAGCGCGCATCGGCGACGACAACCACTGCCAAGCTGGCGGCGCCACTGCGTTGAGCGGTGCGCTGGCTGCTGCGCTGGCGCAGGCCACCGCCAACAGCACCCTCATCGAAAACCCAGCGCGCGGTCAGGCGGACGCCGCCCGCGCCATGCAGGCTACAATGGCCGCCGCCCGCGCCGACTTCCTGCGCCTGGCCGACCAGGACGCCAACGCGATCCTCGAATATGTGGCGCTTGAAGCGCGGGGCGCAGCGCTCACTGGCTACGCGCTGCTCTGCGATGGCCCGCGTGACATGGCGGCGGTGGCCGTCGCCGCCGCCCAGGCTATGCAGGCGTTCCGCGTCCACGTCGGCGCACGTTCGCCGCGACGATCTTGAGTTCGCGATCACGCTGATGACCGGCGTGGCGCGCAGCGCGCTGCTCCTCCTCGACAGCAACCTGCGCATCTGGCCGCTGCCGGAGCTGCTGGCGGCCTATGAGCCAGAGGTTGCGCATCTGCTGGCGGGTTTGGCTACGCTGCAGCCGGTAGCGCGCATCCGGATAGAGGATGCCGTCGAAGCATAGCCACAGAGACGCAAAGAACACGAAGGTGCACAAAGAAAACGCTCTTTGCGTCTTGTGGTTTGGCTGTTTGTGCCGCCTGGTTAGTCCAGCCGCGCCAGGCCGCGCTTCAGGGCGTAGATCGCGGCTTGGGTGCGGTCGTTGGCGTGCAGTTTGGCCATGATCGTGCTCACGTAGTTCTTGACCGTGCCCTCAGCCAGAAAGAGCGTCGCCGCGATCTCCTGGTTGCTCTTGCCCTGCGCCAGTTCCTGCAAGACCGCCAGTTCCCGCTCGCTCAAGGTTTCATAAAGCGGTTCAAGCAGCATTGGCGCCGTCGGTCTGGCCGGTGGCAGAGGCTGGTTTGCGGCGGCGACGCGGTTGAACTCGTGCAGCACCTTGCCGGCCACGTGCGGGTCCAGGTGCACTTCCCCGGCCACCGCGCCACGGATCGCCGCGACGATGGCATCACTGTCGCTGTCCTTGAGCAGATAGCCACACGCACCGGCGCGCAGCGCGTCGAAGAGCCATTCGTCGCCGTCGTAGGTCGTGAGCACCAGCACCTTCACCGCGGGCAGTTCCTGGGTGATGCGCCGCGTGGCGTGGATGCCATTCATCTTCGGCATCTTGAGATCCATCAACACGACATCCGGCTGCAACGCAGCGGCGAGCGCCACCGCCTCCCCGCCGTTTGCCGCTGCGCCGACCACGTGCAGGTCAGGCTCGAGGCCCAGGATCACCTCCAGCCCCTGACGGACGATGGCCTGGTCGTCGGCGATAAGAATGCGAATGCCGGATTGTGTCAGCATGGTCTATGTCCCTGTATCCAGCACAATTTCCGTCCCGCGCCCCGGCGCGCTGTGCACTGTCAGCGTCGCCCCGACCGGCAGCGGCACGTTCGCGCATGCCCGCCAGCCCGTAGCGATCCGCCGCCACCTGCGCCGGGTCGAAGCCGGCGCCGTCGTCGCGCACAACCAGGCGCAACACAGCATCCTGCCGCGTCAAGGTAACGGTGATGTTGCCGGCGTTGGCGTGCTGCTCCACATTAGCCAGCGCCGCCTCGGCCGTACGGTAGATCGCCTGCGCAACCGCCGGCTCCAGTGGGTCCGTATCCTCGATCCGGCAGTCGAACGCAATGCCTGATCGCTCCGCAAAGCCACGGCAGAGTTGGCGCAGCGCTTCGCTCAGCCCCAGGTCCGCCAGGGGCGTTGCCCGCAGCGCCTGGATCGCACGCCGCGCTTCGCCGATGCCGTCGCGCACGGTCGCTTGCGCCGCCTTGAGTTGTACTTGCGCCGCCGCAGGATCCGTCGCCATCAACTTGCCCAGCGCCTGCAATTGCACGCTCAACCCGGTCAGCGTGTGGGCCAACGTGTCGTGCAGTTCGCGCGCCAGCCGGTTGCGCTCACGGCTCTCGGTCAACTGCTCTACCGTAGCGGCGCGTGCGGGCAAGCTGGCGATCGGCCGCCTCCAGCGCCGCCTGTTCACGTCGCTGCGCCGCGGCCAGCCGCTCCACGACGATTGCCACCAGCCCGATGATCGCCAGCCGGCCTGCCAGTATCCACGACGAGCGCCGCCCGCGCCGCCGCACTGTTCTCCGGCAGCAACGCCCCCAGCAGATTGCCAGCTACGACCACGGTCATCGTGATGACCAGCCCCCGGCGGCCGTACTGCCAGGTTGCCAACACCACCGGCACAGCCAGCCAGGCCAGATTGAAACTGGCATCGACAAAGAGATCGTAGTCGGTCAGGCCGCCGGGCAGCTCTGCGCCGGGCAGCCCTGTCTGCGCTAAATCGCCCAGCAGCAAGCCGCGCACCAGCAGGGGACTGAGCAGCGCCCAGGCCAGCATGGCCGGCAGGAACCCGCGCCCCAGCAATCGTTGCAGCCGCGGCCAACTCAGCGCCGCCAGCAGCAGCACGCTCTCCACCAGCACTGCCAGCGCCAACGCCTGGCCGGAGATGGGCAGGGTCAACGCTAACGCCACCACCAGCAGCATGAAGCCCAGCCGAATCCCGGCAGCCAGGCGAAAGACGGGCAGCAGGCCGGGGGCGATGGTGGCTTGGCGTTCTGGCGTTTTGGGGTTTTGGCGTGACAGCGCCTGAATGCTCATGGTCGAGATTTCCAACCCGCAGCCGAAAAGAATCCGCGTATATCCCTTCGGCACGCTCAGGACACCGCCGCCAAATCCGCGTCATCCGCGGTCTATTGCTGCTTACTCACTGCGGCGGACATGCCCCAGCGCAGGCCAGCGGCTGCGGCGCTCTCGCCTGTGACATCCAGCGCAATCGTCGCCGTGAAAGTGACGTCGCCGCGCTTGAAATCGCTTGCTGGCTGGATGTGCTCTACTGTACCGCGGAAGTTCGCACCGGGCAAGGCATCGAAGGTCACCATGACGGCCTCGCCCTCGTGCAGGTTGACGACCTCCAGTTCGCTCAGCGTGTCGGTCTCCACGGCCCACTGCCGTGTATCGCCCAACTTCACTACCGGCGCGCCGGGCGCCACAAACTCGCCGACAGCGACCGCGATGCTGCTGACTTCCCCGGCGAAGGGCGCTGTGAGGATCGTCGCGTCCAGCGCAGCCTGCGCCTGCGCGACCGCCGCCTGAGCGGCCTGCACCTGCGCGGTTGCCACAGCGATCTCTTCGGGGCGCGCCCCTGCCTTGAGCAGGTCTAGTGCCGCAGTCGCGGAACGCACATTCGCCTGCGCCCGCGCCACGTCGGCCGGATGTGCGTCAGCGATCACCTCGTCCCTGGCTGCCTGCGCCTGCGCAACCTGCGCCCTGGCAACTTGAATGTCTTCCGGCGTGGCGCCGCTGGCCACGTTGTCATACTGCGCTTTTGCCCGTTCGTACTCAAAAGTCGCCTGCTCCAGCCGCAGCGACTCGGGCCGGGCGCCAATGTCGTTGGCCCACGCCACCTGATCATACGCCGACTGAGCGTTGCGCCGCGCGGCTTCGGCCTGGCGCAGCGTCGCCTCCGCGGCGGTGAGTTCCTGCGGGCGCCGCGCCGGCCTGCACCCGTGCCAGGCTCGCCTGCGCCGCCGCGATGGCGCGATCGGCGCTGGCCACCTGCTCCAGCGTGGCGCCATCCGCCAAGCGGTAGAGGTTCATGGTGGCGACCTCGGCGGCGGCCTCAGCCTGGGCGATCTCCTCGGGGCGGGCGCCGGCCCGCACGGTTGCCAGGTGCGCCTGCGCCTGGCCGAGATTCGCTGTGGCTTGCGCCAGCGCCGCCTGCTGTGCGCGATTTTCGAGGGTGATCAACGCGCGCCGGCCGCCGCCCAGTCGCCCTCTTGCACGTGGATCGTCGCCACGGTGTTGGACGCGGCAAAGCTCGAGCAGGGCGTAGTGGGTTGGCGCCAGGTAGCCGTCGGCGGTGACGCTGGGCTGGCTGGCTGACTCCGGCGCGGCTGCGGCGACTTCTGCTGTTGTGGCGCCATCATCGACGCGGACAATGCCGCGCAGGACAGATTGGTCGATCAGGAACCAGGCAGCCGTCGCCAGCAGCGCAGCGATCAGCAGGATGATCCAGCGTCTGCGGGTTGTCTTGGGTTTTGTTTGGGTGGTCATTGCGCTTGCCTCCTGATGACATGCTGTGTGACAACGGATCCGTCGTCATCAAGAGTGTCGCGCTGACGGGGCTCGAGGTGTAGTCACTGCGGTCATGCGGTCGGGTGACGGTGGCCACTGCATTCGCCGCTGCTTGTTGCACAAGAGTCTACGCGGGCTGTTCATCGCTCGGCTTTGGCGGTGGCTGGACAGCAATGTACTGAACGCCAGACCTCAAACTCATTCATAGCTCAAACTCTCCCGCACGCTCAGCCTCGCCGCGTTGCGCGCCGGGCAGAATGCTCGCCAGCGTCCCGATGAGCAGCACGATGACCAGCCAGTAGCCGATGCCGTTGGTCGCATAGGCAAAATCCAGCGGACGGTCCAGGAACGACCGGCCGATCAGCGTCGTCAGAAGCCGCGCCAGCGGGAAACTGGCCGCCACTGCCAGCACAAAGCTCACAAGCGTCACCACCATGCTCTCACCCCAGAAGATTCTGGAGAATGGCGCGCGTGTCCGCGCCCGATGGCGCGCATTACGCCGATCTCCTTGCTGCGCTCCAGCACGTTGATGCTCATCATCCCCATCAGCCCAAGCCCGCCCACCAGTGCGATCAGGATTGCCATTGCCAGCAGAAAGGTGACGAGCACGCCAAACAACTCGAAGATGCGCTCCTTGATCGTGGCGATCGCCAGCGTCGAGAAGACGTCGACGCCGCGTGCATCCAGGTAGGCGACCAGCGCCTGGGTCTGGGCGAGCTGCTGCGCCGGCTCCTGGTTCACAAAGCGCACTTGCAGGCTCTGCGTGTGGTCGAAACGATGCAGAGCGCGGTCGAGGTCGCCCAGATCAACGTAGACGCCCGTCTCTTCGGCGCGCTTGTCCTGGTTGAAGCCGACCACCGTCCACGCGATCGCTTCGCCGTCGAGGCGCAGCGTGACCGTATCGCCCAGTTCCACGCCGGCGGTCCTGGCCCAGTTGCTGGTTGAGGACGATCTCTTTGCCGGCGCCGGGCGTGTACCAGCGCCCCGTGACGAGCTCCGGCGTGTACAACTGCGTATCCGCCGGCCCGGCAATGACGGTCACTTTCACCTCCTGGCCACCGAGGCGCGCCCATCACCGTCTCCTCGAAGTGCCAGGGTTCGGCCAGTGCCACGGCTGGATGCGCCGCCACGATGGGCAGCACCGCGCTGGTGCGCTCCTCCCACCCCAGGACGAGGAGCACATCCATGCTGCTCTGCACTTCCACCATCTGGTCGAGGCTGACGTTGCAGCGAGCGATTGGTAGTGAGCACCGCCATGAAGATGCCGCCACCCAGGCTGAGAGTGAGCAGCGTCAAGCGCCAGCCGTGACGGGTTGCGCACGCTGTTGCGCAGCGCCAGCGCCCATACCCGCGCCAGCCCGTGGATGCGGCCCAGCCACCGCACCAGGACGTTGCTCTGGTCGGCCAGGCCGTAGTCGGCGATGGCCGCGCGCACGGTGATGGCCGCGCCCCGGCGCAGCGGCCACGCCGCCGCCAGAAAGGGCACGGCCAGCCCGACGACGAGCATCACGCCCAGCGCCAGCCAGGAAGCGCCGCGGCGGGTAGAGGTCGAAGTTGAGATTCGCCGCCAGGAAGGCCTGCCAGCCGATAGCCCAGCCGGCTGGCCAACGGCGCACCGACGGCCAGGCCCAGCAGCCCGTAGGCCAGCACCGTCTGGTTGTAGATGCGCCGGATCAGCCGCGCGTCGGCGCCGATGGCCTTCATCATGCCGATCTGGTCGATCTGCTGCGCCACCAGCGCACTCATGGTGTTGGTGACCAGCGCGCCGCTCAACACCAACGCCAGCACGCCCAGCGCGCCCATGATCAGCAGCAGCACGTCGATCGTCTCTTGCAGCGGATGGACCGGTCGGATCTTTGACCGTGACGCGGCTTACGGTGTAGCCGGCGCGCTCCAGCCGGTCACGCGCCGCGTCAGCCACAAACCGGGTTTCTTGAAGAAACCCGGTTTGTTTGCCTTGTTCGTCCACCGTCAGGTAGAGCGTGTCGATGCGGTCGTGCCCGCGCAGCAGAAGCATCGTGTCCAGGTCGACGACGGCCACAGCCAGCCCACGCACGTTGACATTGAGGCTGTCCTGCTGATGCACTTGCCCGACGATGGGCAGGTCGAACTCGCGCCCGTCGGCCTCCACGTGAAGCATGTCGCCCACGGCCAGCCCCAGCGGCGTCGAGCGACGCGCGCTCGACCGCGGTCTCCCGGCGGCGATCCGGCCACTCGCCCGCTTCAAGCTGCACCAGGTTGACAGTCTGCGCCGCGGTCACAGGAAACGCGATGAACTCGATGCTCTGCCAGTCGCCGGCGCCATCTCGATAGCGCGCCAGGTAGGTGGCGCGGCCCCTGCACCGCGTCCACGCCGGGCAGGGCCGCCAGCCCCTTGCAGATCCTCCTGCTGTACGCCGCCCACGATGATCACCTCGACCTCGGCCGGGTTGATCGCATCATAGCGCCGGTAGAGGTCGGTGACGAGCACGTCGTAGGTCGTCACGATCAGCCCGACGCCGAGCACGCCAATCGCCACACTCAGCGCAACCATCACCGTGCGCCCACGGTTGCGCCACAACTCGCGCAGACTTTTCTTGTAAACCGTTCGCAGTGCGTTCATGGGTCACCAAAGTTGGAATGGAACGCTATTTGTTCTACCGTCCGCCCGTCGATCACCTGGATCACCCGCGGCGCCCGCTGTGCGATCTCCCGGTCGTGGGTGACCATCACCAGCGTCTTGCCCTGCGCCCACCAGATCTGCGAAGAGGCTGAAGATGCGGTCGGCGGTCTTGCTGTCGAGGTTGCCGGTCGGTTCGTCGCCCACCAGCAGCGGCGGGTCGTTGGCCAGCGCACGGGCGATGGCGGCGCGCTGCTTCTGCCCGCCGCTCACCGCGCCGGGCAGCTTGTGCGCCTGATCGGCCATTTCGACCTGTTCAAGCAGATGCATGCGCGCGCGCGGTGCGTTCGTGCGCCGGCCACATGTGGCAGAAATCCATGGGCAGGATCACGTTTTCGAGGATCGGTCAGCGCCGGCAGCAGTTGGAAGAACTGGAAGATCACGCCCACGTGCCGCCCGCGCCAGCGCGCCATCTGATTCTCGTCGAGATCGTTGAGCCGGTTGCCTGCCACGCTGACCGTCGCCGCCCGTGGGTCGGTCGATGCCGGTGATCATGTTGATCAACGTCGACTTGCCCGACCCGCTGGCGCCGACCACGGCCACGAACTCACCCGGCCAAACCGTGAGTGCAGCTTCGTGCAGCACGCGCAGCGGCCCCGCGCCGGTGTCATACTCTTTGACCAGGTGGTCGATCTGGATCAGTGGCGCTGGCTTGGCGACACCGTTCGTGCTGCTCGCCATTGCGTACACCGGCTGGCCCCACGCCGGGCTGGTTTGCGGTTTATGCTTTGGTTGTCTGCTGAAGATTGCCAGCATCGTTGCGCCTCCATCCTGTTTGGACTCACTCTGTGATGAGCGTAACAGGATGGGGGCGCGTGAGCTAGTGGCTGGCGGCACTTTGCGCCATGACCGGGGTCATATCACGGCACAGGAACGCCGCGTGACCGCGTTGACGCAAAATTTGGCGTCTACAGCGCCCGCATGCGATTGTTGCGCGCATTGTGCTCGACTTCGGCCAGACCAAGCGCCTCCAGCAGCGGCGGCAGATACATCCCAAAGCGGCCGCGCAGCCCCTTTTTCAGGCCATACCAGCCGCCGACGGGATTGTCGGGCGAGCGGCCCCATGCTTCCACCGTGCCTTCTGCTGCCGGTTTCTGCTCGTCGGCGCTGCCCAGCAACATCCAGTCGCCGTGCGCTGCGAGCATCGCGTGCAGATCCTCGATACAACGCAGGTGATAGCGCAGTTCCGTCTTGCCCACCACACAGACCAACGCCGGAGGATTGGCCGTCTCGTCCCGATACATCTGGTACTCTGAAGAGCCGCTGGGCGTCTTCAAGCACCAGGGGTCAGCGCGTGTTCCGGCGCCGCGTGCATCGTGCTCTGTCATGATTCTTCTCCTTGAATTTGTCTATCGTTCGCCACGCACCAGACCATCCGGCGCGAGCGGCATCGTACACAGCCGCCGGCCCTGTCGCGTGGAAGATGGCATTGCCGATGGCAGGCGCGACTGCAATGATGGGCGTCTCGCCTGCACCCACCGACGGAATATCCTTGCGGTCGAGCAGCACCACCTCGATCACGCGGGATGTCGGCGAAGCGCGGGACACGATAGCCCGCAAAGTCCGGGTTGAGGATGCGGCCATTGGCAAAGCGCACGCGTTCGAAGAGCGCGCCGCCCAGCCCCTGGATGACGGCGCCTTCCACCTGGGCGCGCACGTTGTCCGGGTTGATGAGCGCGCCGCACTCGAACGCTTCCACCACATGCAGCACCTGCACGGCGCCGGTCGCTGGCATCGACGCAGACCTCCGCACACGCCGCCACATAGGAGCCTTTGTCGGAGCCGCACAGCGATGCCAAAGCCGTGGTGTTGCGGCCGGTGTACGTGCGCCCCAGCCAAACGGCAGCGGCCGCCGCTTCCAAGACGGCGCGCAGCCGCGGGTCCGTGATATGGCGCAGACGGAACGCAAGCGGGTCTTCACCCAGCCGGTGCGCCCAGCCGTCGATATGCGACTCGCGGGCAAAGTTGTTGGCGGTGGCGGCCAGCGCGCGATACGCGCCCTGGCGCAACGGCGGGTCGGCGGGCAAATAGGTGATGCGCCGGTTGGGAATGGCGTAAAGCGGCTCGATGCCGGCCGCGCCCGAGTTGTAGTTGACCATCTCCAGCGCGGTCAACTGCCCCTGCGCATCGACGCCGCTGGCAATCTCGATCAGGCCGGCGGGCCGGAAGTAGGCCCAGGTGAATTCCTCCGCGCGCGTCCAGACAACCCTGACCGGCTGCCCTACCGCCTTCGCCAGCCGCGCCGCTTCGATGGCCGCATCGCCGGCGTGTTTGCCGCCATAGCCGGCGCCGGTCTCCGGCGCGATCACGCGCACTTGCGACTTGTCAAGCCCAAACGCGGTCACCAACTGGTCGCGCACGCCAAAGGGGCGCTGGGTCCCTGTCCACACCGTGAGACCGGTCGTCGCCCCACTGCGCCAGCGCGGCCCGCGGTTCCAGCGGGACGTGGGCAATGTAGTCAACTGTGTAGCGTTCCTCTGCAGTCTGGGCTGCGACTGCGAGCGCCGCGCCGGCGTCACCTGCGGCGGAGAAATAGGGCCCGATCCAGCCGTCGGCAGGCGTGTCGGGCGTGCGCCGGCTCTCCCGTTCCAGCGCGCTTGCCTTGAGGTAGTCGAAAAGCTCCGGCTGCGACACCTGCAGTTCTGTCTGCCAGCGCGCACGGATGGCCGCGACGGCACGCGTGGCGGTCAGTTCGTCCGGCGCCACCACGCCGACGAAATCACCGTCGCTGGACAACCGTGACATCGGCCATTGCGGCGGCGGCGCTGGCGTCCAATTCCTGCAACGTGGCGCGGAAGGCCGGCGGTCGCAGCACCTTGCCCACCAGCATGCCCGGCAGCGCTATATCGGCTACGAAACGATGCTGCCCGGTGACAAACGCCTGGCCGTTGGCTTTGCGCATCGGCTGGCCAGCGATCGTCCAGTCCGCCGGCGGCGTGACCGGCTGCTCCGGGTCGACGATGCGCACGATGCGGCGGTCGCGGGCAAGATCGCCGTAGGTTGCCGCGCGGTTCGTCGCCGGATGCACGACCGCGCCATTCTCCACACGCAGCGCATGGCGGTCCACGTGCCAGGCAGCGGCGGCCAGGTCCAACAGCAGATCACGCATCGCCGCGCCCGCGCGCAGGACCTGCGGGCCGGTGACAGGCGTCGAGCGGCTGCCGAAGGTGCCGACATCGTAGGGCACGCGGCCCGTGTCGCCGGCAACCACGGTGACCTGTTCGGGCGCGATCGCGCAACTCTTCCGCCACCAACTGTGCAACCTGGGCGCGCATGTTCTGGCCGACCTCGGCCTTGCCCACATAGACGCGCACGGCGCCATCTTCGGCAATGTGCACCAGCGGTCCGATCTGGGTCAACGGGCGCTGATCGGGCGCTGGGGCATCGTCACCAAATTCCGCCGCGGTGACATCAGGGTCGGGATAGGCGACGAGCAGGCCCTCTTCGAAGGTTTCCACCGCTTCCCACGGGGCTGATACAACTTCCGGCGCCAGGGCGATGTCGGGTATGTTGCCTTCAACCAGCCACCTGGCGGCCGTGCGCACCGCCGCCAGGATGCGCGGATGGGCGCCGCAGCGGCAGAGATTGTCCTGCAGCGCATGGATGATCGCGCCATCCGTCGGGCTGGGGTTTTCCGCCAGCAACGCGACCGCCGCCATGATCATGCCGGGCGTGCAATAGCCGCACTGCAGCGCGCCGACATCCAGAAAGGCGGCCTGCAACGCGTGCAGCCGGCCGTGCTGCGCCAACCCTTCAATCGTGGTGATGCGATTGCCCGCGGCTGCGCCCACGGTGATGCTGCACGCCTGGACCGGCTTGCCGTCGACGTGTACGGTGCAGGCCCCGCACTTGCCGTCGCCGCAGCCATACTTCGCCCCGGTGAGACCCAGTTCGTCGCGCAGGACGCTGAGCAAGGTGCGCGCGGGATCGACCGTAACGGAATGCACGGTGTCGTTGACGACGAGCGTGATTGGCGTGTGCATCAGTTGACCCTCTCTGTTCAAATGGCAAGCAATCTGGAACCGATTTGCCAGTGTACCCTGTACGTTGACCGTTGCCAAAAGACAGCAAAACCATGCGCAGTCCGCCCGCGAAAAGAGCCAACCGGAGCCCCGGTCTGGCACAGTTGGTTCAGCCAAGTTTGACGAATTCGCAAAGCTGTCTACACTACATCTGCAGCGCAATTCCAACCGGCCATCTGATAACAGGAGCAGCTTGTGTCCACGAATCCAGCCGGCGATCCACTGAACACGCCAAGCAACAGCACGTGGCTGAAGGAAAATCTGGGGCCACTGGTGGGGCTGGCGATCCTGGGCGCCGTCGCTTATGCCGGGCTGAACGGCTGGGGCACCAACCCACCCGCTGCGCCGGTGACGCCAGCCGGCGTTGCGTCACCGGCAGCCACCAGCACGGTCAGTGCGACGATGGCCGCGCCAAGCATCGCCACAGCGGGAGTTGCACCCGAAGCGGATGCGCCGCCACCAGCAGCCAACGGTGCGATCACCGTAACCTCTGCCGCACCGGACGCAGCCGCCACAGCCGGTGCCACGCCAGAAGCAGTTACGGCGAAGCCGGAAGCAACCAGTGCAGTCACCGAGACTGTTGCCGCGCCAGGCGCAACCGCGGCGGCAGGCGCCACACCGGAAGCAAGCGCGGCGCAATCCACCGAAACCGCCGCTGCGCCAGGCGCAACCTAGCCGCAACACCCGCAGGCGCGGCGAAGCCGGAGCCACCGGTGCGATCACCGAAACCGCTGCTGCAGCCAGGCGCAACACCCGAAGCAGGCGCGGCGAAGCCGGGAGCCACCGGTGCAATCACCGAAACCGCTGCCGGACCGGGCGCAACTGGCGCCAACACCGGAAGCAGGCGCGGCGAAGCCGGAAGCCACCGGTGCGATCACCGCGACTGCTGACCGCACCAGGCGCAACACGCCGAAGCAGGCGCGGCGAAGCCGGAAGCCACCGGTGCGATCACCGAGACTGCCGCCGCACCAGGCGCAACCGCTGAAGCTGGCGCAACACCGGAAGCAGGCGCGGCGAAGCCGGAAGCCACCGGTGCAGTCACCGAAACCGCTGCTGCACCGGGTGCAACTGCCGAACCCAGGGCCACGCCGGAAGCAGGCGTGGCGAAGCCGGGAGCCACCGGCGCGATCACCGAAACCACTGCTGCATCGCACCGGACAGCAACTGCCGAAGCAGGCGCGGCAGCCGGAAGCCACCGGCGCAATCACCGAGACCGCTGCCGCACCAGCGCAACGCGCACCAGGCAGCGACGCGAACCGGAAGCCACCGGTGCAATCACCGCGACTGCCACCGCACCAGGCGCAACATGCCGAAGCAGGCGCGGCGAGGCCGGAAGCCACCGGCGCAATCACCGAAACCGCTGCTGCACCAGGCGCAACACCCGAAGCAGGCGCAGCGAAGCCGGGAGCCACCGGCGCGATCGCCGAAACCGCTGCCGCACCGGGTGCAACTGCCGAAGCAGGCGCGGCGAAGCCAGGAGCCACCGGCGCGATCACCGCGACTGCCGCTGCACCAGGCGCAACACCCGAAGCAGTCGCGGCGAAGCCGGAAGCCACCGGTGCAGTCACCGAGACTGTTGCCGCGCCAGGCGCAACCGCTGCAGCCGAGCTGCAACTGCCGGAAGCAGGCGCGGCGAAGCCGGGAGCCACCGGCGCGGTCACCGAAACCGCTGCCGCACCGGGTGCAACTGCCGAAGCAGGCGCGGCGCAGCCAGGAGCCACCGGCGCGGTCACTGCGACTGCCGCTGCACCGGGCGCAACCGCCGATGCCGGGGCCACACCGGAAGCAGGCGCGGCGAAGCCGGAAGCCACCGGTGCAATCACCGCGACTGCCGCCGACCGGCGCAACCGCTGCCGGTGCCACCCGAAGCAGGCGCGGCGAACCGGAAGCCACCGGTGCAATCACCGAAACCGCCGCTGCACCGGGCGCAACACCCGGAAGCAGGCGCGGCGAAGCCGGGAGCCACCGGCGCGATCACCGAAACCACTGTCGCGCCAGGCGCAACACGCCGAAGCAGGCGCGGCGAAGCCGGAGCCACCGGCGCGTCACCGAAGCCGTGCAGCCGACCGGCGCCACACCGAAGCCGTGGCGAAGCCGGAAGCCACCGCTGCGATCACCGAAACCGCCGCCGCCAGGCGCAACACCCGAAGCAGGCGCGGCGAAGCCGGGAGCCACCGGTGCGATCACCGAAACCACTGCTCGCGCCAGGCGCAACACCCGAAAGCAGGCGCGGCGAAGCCGGGAGCCACCGGCGCGATCACCGAGACTGCCGCCGAACCGAGCGCAACCGCTGCCGCAGGTGCAACACCCGAAGCAGGCGCAGGCGGAACCGGAAGCCACCGGAGCGATCACCGAAACCGCCGCTCGCGCACGCGAGGCGCAACACCCGAAGCAGGCGCGGCGAAGCCGGGAGCCACCGGCGCGATCACCGAAACCGCTGTCGCGCCAGGCGCAACTGCACGCGAAGCAGGCGCGGCGAAGCCGGAAGCCACCGGTGCGATCACCGAAACCGCTGCCGCACCGGGCGCAACCGCTGAGCGGGCGCAACACCCGAAGCAGGCGCGGCGAAGCCGGGAGCCACCGGCGCGATCACCGAAACCGCTGCCGCACCGGGTGCAACCGCCGAACTGGTGCCACTGCCCGAAGCAGGCGCAGGCGAAGCCGGGAGCCACCGGCGCGATCACCGCGACTGCCGCCGCGAGCCAGGCGCTACACCCGAGGCAGGTGCGACGAAACCGGAAGCCACCGGTGCAATCACCGAAACCGCCGCCGCACCAGGTGCAACACCCGAAGCAGTCACGGCGAAGCCAGGAGCCACCGGTGCGATCACCGAAACCACTGTCGCGCCAGGTGCAACTGCCGAAGCAGGCGCGGCGAAGCCGGGAGCCACCGGCGCGATCACCGCGACTGCCGCCGAACCGAGCGCAACCGTTGCCGCGGGTGCAACACCCGAAGCAGGCCCAGGGGAACCGGGAGCTACTGGAGCAGTCACCGAAACCGCCGCTGCACCGGGTGCAACACCCGAAGCAGGCGCGGCGCAGCCGGGAGCCACCGGCGCGATCACCGAAACCGCTGTCGCGCCAGGCGCAACTGCCGAAGCAGGCGCGGCGCAGCCGGGAGCCACCGGCGCGATCACCGAAACCGTTGTCATGCCAGGTAAAACACCTGAAGCAGGCACAGCAAAACCGGGAGCCACCGGCGAGATCACCGAAACCACCATTGCGCCAGGCGCAACCGTTGCCGCCGGCGCTACGCCCGAAGCGGGTGCGGCGAAGCCGGAAGCCACCGGCGCGATCACCGAAGCCGCTGCTGCACCGGGCGCAACTGCTGAACCCGGGCCTACGCCCGAAGCAGGCGCGGCAAAGCCGGAAGCCACCGGTGCGATCACTGAGACTGTTGCTGCCCAAGACGCAGCCGCTGCGGCGGGCGCCACGCCGGAAGCAGGCGCGGCGAAGCCGGAAATCTTGGGGACGATCGCTGCTACCCCGACGCCAAAAGCTGCTGCCACATCTGCCGCAACGGCTGGCGCAGCGCCGACTGCCGCCATGCCCGACTTGGGCTGGATCACGAAAAACGTCCTGGTCTTCACCCTGGTGCAGAGATTGATGGAGTCTCTGGCCGGGGCCACACCAGCCACTGAACCGACAACTGAAGCATCCGCAACAGCCGTGGTGTCTGCCACACCGGCAGCACCTGCAATCGCAGCAACAGCGGCTGCGCCCGGCGCGACTTCCACACCTGCGCCGGCACAAACTGCCGGCGCCAGACCGGAAAGCCCGGAACCAACGCCAACCACACCGCCGGCTGCACCGGTTGCTGCTGCCACGCTTGCGCCAGCGACAACTGACGGGCCGGGCGCTGCGACCACGCCAACCGACGTCCCGGGAGGCAGCGTTGCGGAAACGGCAACCCCGGCTGCTCAGCCGATCGCGACAAATGTGGCGACACCAGCCAGTGCAGTAACAGCGGCAACGCCGCCCTCATCGACGCCAGCGGCTGCGGCTGAAGCTGGCGCGGCAGCGAATGCCGGGGCTGACATTTACCCCTACAAGGTGCTGCCCAATGAAAGCTGGACCATCGTCTCTGGTCGCACCGGTGTCGCCATCGCCGACCTGCAGGCTGCCAACCCACAAGCTATTCGCGACAACGAATGGCTGCTCACGAATGAGGTGCTGCAGATTCCTGTGCTGCCGCAACCCGATTGGCCGCGGTCGTCTATCGTCATCTACATCGTGCAACCTGGTGAATCATGGTACAGCATCGCCGCCGACTTCGAGATCAGCCAGACGCTGCTCTGGGCCGTCAACTGGCACTTGCGCCGGCCGTGGGGAGTGTTGATTACGGGCGACGAGATGATCGTGCCGCCCGCACCGGCGCAATAGCGGGGTGATGTCTTAAGGTTGCGGGGTATGAAGCCGCGTGAAGCTGTCGTGATTGCGCCTCACGCAACAGAGAAACCACCTTTGCGTCGTGGCGTCTTTGCGTGAGACTTCCGATCGCCAATCGAGCCTAGTTTTCCACGAAGCGCTGCTCGCCCCATTCGAGCAGTTTGACCAGATAGCGGCTGCGCATCTGTTGGCTGGCCATCGCCTGCTGGAGTGGCGGCAGGCGCAAAATGCCACCCAGGATCGCGGCCATCACGCGGTGGCTGGCCAGCGCCTGGTTGTCGAAGATCAGGTTGGGCAGCATCCCACGCTCGACGGCCATCAGCACGGTCTTGTGCACCGAATCGACCGGCGTGATGACGCGCTGCGGCCGCGCCCGTCAGCTGCAAGCCGCCGCGGCTGCACTGCTTGACGCAGACGCCGCAGCCCAGGCAAAGGTCCGTGTTGACGTGTGCCTTGCGCAGCTTGGGGTGATTGGGATCGTTGGCCGAAACCAGCGCCATCGCCTCCACCGGGCAGGCGTTGACACATTTGCCGCAGCCGTTGCACAGGCTCTCGTCCACCTCCGGCAGGAAGTTGGTCGTCTGGACGGCATGGGTGAAGCCGAGGCGTCGCGCCGCGATCATCGCCTCGCAGCAACAGCCGCAGCAGTTGCAGATGAAGTTGACGCCGCGCTGGCTGTTCTCGCCGAACTGCACCAGCCCGCGGTCGCGCGCCTCCTGCAGCAGGTCCAGCCCTTCCGCAACGTCCATCTCCCGCGCATAGCTCATGGCGCACGAGCGAGCGCGGCGGAGACGTTGAAGGTCATGCAGATTTCCATGGGCGCATCACAGGCGCGGTGCATGTGCATCATCTTGTGGCGGCAGTAGCAGATGCCGATGGCACGGTGGCTGGCGCTGCGCATGACCTCACTGGCGCGCTCGTAGTCGAGCACGGTCAGCGTGTGTTCGGGCAGAAGTACGTCCTCGTTGACAAACGCGCGGCCGAGCTGCGTCTGGCTCATGAAGAGCGCGGTGATGAAATCTTCCTCGACGTTGATGTACTGGTAGAAGAGTTCGGCCAGCAGCTTCTGGTCCACGTCGCCGCGCAGCCGCATCATCGAGAACTCGAAGAAGCCGGCCATGGGTGGCGGCAGCACGTACGTTGTGGCGCCATCGGGGGCGACGATATCGAGCAGGATGGCGCGGCCCGCCAACGCGTCGAGCACCTTCTGCGCCTCAGCCAGGTTCATCTTCCAGACTTTGGCGGCGTGGCTGGCCGTGAAGGCGCGGATGGGCAGTTGCGCCACCAGCCCAGCCTCCTTTTCGCTGAAAAGCAGCTTGAGAATGGCGTAGAGCGTATCGGACGGTGGCGCACCCTGGGGCAAACGATTCAGCCGCTCGACCAGGGACTCATAACCGGAACGGACGGTATGATGAGCCATGGTATCTCTCCTTCTTCGCAAGTAGACGACTGCACGAACACAGCGTGACAGCCATTGGGTTGTTTCCCTGTGAAAGAGCTCAGTTATCGCATCTTCGCGCGGGTTTGTTCCTGGCCAGTTGTTTTGGCGCGATGGCGCCACAGTGTGCCGCCACTATGAGGCAAGCGTGCGAGGCGGCATTGTGCTACAATCACCTTCATGTCTGCCAGCTATGCCAGAGGTTGACCATGACGACTGCACAATTCCAGCCCTACACTACCTACCAGGAATATCCTGAAGCAGAGATGCACCGCCGCGCCGAAGAGTTCTACGCCGAGATGCGCCGGCGGCGCAGCGTGCGCGCCTTCGCCGACCGGCCGGTGCCGCGGGCAATCATCGAGCGCTGCCTGGCCGCAGCGGGCACGGCGCCCAACGGCGCCAACCTGCAACCCTGGCACTTCGTCGCCGTGAGCGACCCGGTCGTCAAGCAGCGCATCCGCCTGGCGGCGGAGGAAGAGGAACGCGCCTTCTACCAGGAACGGGCGCCGCAGGATTGGCTGGACACGCTGGCGCCCCTGGGCACGGATGAACACAAGCCATTCCTGGAGATCGCGCCCTACCTGATCGCAATCTTTGCGCAGCCCTACGGTGTGGCCGAGGATGGACGCAAGGTCAAGCACTACTATGTGACCGAATCGGTCGGCATCGCCACCGGTTTCCTGATCGCAGCGCTGCACCATGCCGGGCTGGCCACGCTGACCCATACACCCAGCCCGATGGGCTTCCTCAATACGATTTTGGGCCGCCCGGAGCACGAGCGCCCTTTTCTGCTGCTCGTGGTCGGCTACCCCGCCGCAGATGTGCAGGTGCCGGTGATCACCAAGAAGCCGCTGGCTGCGATTGCGACCTTTGTGTAAGGCGACATTCTGCACACGCACGACCCGCCATTCTGCGGGCCAACACGACCGCAATGGCGTACAATCAGTCACAAATAAACAGCCGTAAACCGCCAACATTGAAAGACTACGGTGCATCAAAACGAACTTGGCCATCCAATCCGCAGAGCCGAAGGCTCAACCGGCACGTTCACTCACCCCCGCCCATCTCTGGCTGCTCACCGTGGGCGGCTTCTACGCGTTTTTCGTCTTCGGGTTCGTCGATAACCTGAAAGGCCCCACGCTGCCGGCGCTGCTGCGCGATCTGGACTTCAGCTACAGCCAGGGCGGCGCCATTCTCTTTGCTGCCTATCTCGGCTTCATGGTGGCGACGCTGCTGACCGGCGTGCTGGCCGATGCCGCCGGCATCAAAACGGTGCTGCTGCTGGCCGGCGTCAGTCTGGTCGTCGGTCTGACGGCCTTCAGTCTCGTCAGTTCATTCTGGCTGCTGGCCGCGGCGTTGTTCGTGGTTGGGCTGGGGCTGGGCGCCATCGAGGTGGGGGGCAACGGGCTGATCGTCGACCTGCACAGCTCGAACCGCGGGCGCTATCTGAACTTGCTGGCAGTGTTTCACGGCGTCGGTTCGCTGGTCGTGCCGCTCTTTGCCGCGCAGTTGTTGGCCGCGGCGTTCACCTGGCGCCAGGTCTACCAGTTGTCGATCATCCTGGCTGTCGGCATGGCGGCGTTCTTTCTCTTCGTCCGTTACCCGCGCCGCCCGCGCACGAGCAGTGAGCGCTTCAACCTGCGCACCCTGTTTGCCGCCGGTTTCACCTGGCGCATGAGTTGGTATTATCTGCTGGTTGCGGTCTACGTGGCCGCCGAGATCGGGATCGCAGCCTGGATCGTTGAGTACTTGCAACAGGTGCGCGGCTTCGACATTGGCGTCAGTTCGCTCTACCTGTCGCTCTTTTTCGCCATGATCATGGTCGGCCGGCTGGCGGGCAGCTTTGTCGTCGAGCGGATCGGCTATCTCACGGTGATGTTGGCGGCCACCGTGGCTGCCATCGCCTGTCTGAGCGCCGGCATCTTCGGTCCACCGGCGTTGACGATCCTGGTGCCGCTCACCGGGTTGTTCTTTTCGATCATGTTTCCCACGGCCACGGCATCGGTTTCCGCCCTGCAGGTTGCCAACATGGGCGCGATTCTGGGCGTGCTCTTCACCTTTGGCGGTTTGGGTGGTGCGCTGGGTCCCTGGTTGATCGGCGCGGCCGCCGACGTGGTCGGCATCGAACTGGCTTTTGCCCTGAATATCGTCTTCTGCCTGGTGATGCTGGTCGCGCTGCTGGCGCTGCGCCGCATGGCGCGCGCGGCAGGGTGCTTGAGGTTGCACAGCAAGAAGGATTTGCGACTCACACCTCGCCACGCGTGCGCAACTCGGCGCGTTTCTCCATCTCTCGCAGCAACGCGTTGATGGCGAAGGCCAGCAGCGATACTGCCGATCGCGCCGGCCACGATCTTGTCATAGTTGCTGGTGCGCACCCCCTCGAAGAGCAGCACGCCCAGCCCGCCGGCGCTGATAAAGGCGGCCACCGTGCCGATGCCGATGGTGGCAATCGTCGCCAGGCGCACCCCCGCCAGGATCACCGGCGCGGCCAGCGGCAGTTCCACCCGCCAGAGCCGCTGCCAGCCGTTCATGCCCATGCCCCGCGCCGCTTCGATGATATGCGGATCGACGCCACTAAGCCCCGCCAGCGTGTTGCGCACCAGCACCAGTTGCGCGTAGGCCACCAGTACGATGATGGCGGTGGTTGGCGACAGCCCGGTCAACGGGATGAGCAGGATGAGCAGCGACAGGCTGGGGATGGTGTAGATGATGCCCAGCACGCTCAGCACCGGGCCGCGCAGCCAGCGCACCTGGTAGATCAGGACACCCAACGGGATGCCCAGCACGACGGCGATGAGCAGCGCCGTCACCGTCAAATAGAGATGTTGCCCAAAGAGGATGCCGACCCGCGGCAGGTTGTTGATGAAGTATTGCATCGGCTACGGCGCACCTGCTGCTGCGTCTGGCTGGCTCAACAGCGTACGGATGTCGGCAAAGGTGAGATCGCCCAGCGGCCGGCCTTGCGCATCCACCACGGTGATCGCGTCGGCGCCGCTTTGCAGGAGCAGGCTCAGCGCCGTGCGCAGGTTGCTGCTGCTGGGGATCGACTGTTGCGTTGGGTGGGGCGCGGCACCGCTGGGGCGCAGTGCCGCTGCTGCCACCGGCAGCAGCCCCAGCCGGCGCAGCATATCGTCGGCGCCGATTAACTCGCGCACGAAGTCGTCGACGGGCGCGGTTGCCAGCGCCAGCGGTGCATCCACCTGCACGATCTTGCCGGCGCGCATGATGACAACCCGGTCACCCAGCTTAAACGCTTCTTCGACGTCGTGCGTGACGAAAAGAATGGTCTTGTGAAGCTTAGTCTGGATCGAGATCAGCTCGTCCTGCAAGCGCGCGCGGTTGATCGCGTCGATCGCACCGAAGGGTTCGTCCATCAGCACGATGGGCGGGTCGGCAGCCAGGGCGCGCGCCACGCCGACCCGCTGCTGCTCGCCGCCGGAAAGCTGGCGCGGGAAGCGGCTGCGGTATCTCACCGGCAGACCCACCAGGGCCAGCATTTCGTCGACGCGGGCGTCGCTGCGCGCTTTCTCCCAGCCCAGCAGGCGCGGCACTGCGGCGATGTTGTCCTCGACGTGCATGTGGGGAAAGAGGCCGGTCTGCTGGATCACATAGCCGATGTGGCGGCGCAGATGGGTAGGCGAGACCGTGGCTGTATCTTCGCCGTTGACAAAGATGCGTCCGGCCGTTCGGCTCATAGAGCCGGTTGATCATCTTGAGCAGCGTCGTCTTGCCGCAGCCCGACGGCCCCAGCAGCGTGACAAAGCTGCCCTGCTCCACGGTCAGGCTCACGTCGTCCACAGCCGGCGCGGCAGCCTGGCTGAACTGGCGGCTGACGTGGTCGATGAGGATGGCGCTCATAAAAGAGGAGATTGGGAGATTAAGCGATTATGGGATTAGGCGATTGAGTGCCCGACGGGCCACCTGGCCGCGCAATCTCTCAATCTCCTAATCCCATAATCGCTTTGTTACTGGCCGTTCTCCGCCAGGAACGCGCTCGATCACCTCACCCGGCTCCTTCTTGTCGGGGCCGTCCACCTGGAAGTTCAGGCCGGACATGACGTCGTCGGTGAGCAGCGGCGCCAGGGCGTTGAGTGCATCGGCGATAGCTGGGTTGGCGGCGAGGGTGTCCATGCGCACGACCGGCGCAATGTTGTAGATGGGATAGAAGCTCTTGTCATCCTGCAGCAGCACCAGGTTGTCGCCCTTGATGCGGCTCGTCGGTGCCAAAGGCGACAATGAGATTGACGTCGCCGCTCTGCAGCGCATCGTAGCGCAGGGTGCCGGTGCCCAGCGGCTTGAACTCCTTGAAGTTGGCGAGGAAGCCACCGTAGGCTTCGTCCAGCCCCTGGGTATCGACGCGGTCAGGGAATTCCGCCGGGCCGCCCAGCCGCAAATTGGCGGCATTAGCGGCCACGTCGCTGTAGGTCTTCAGCCCATACTGGTCGGCGATCGCCTGCGTGGTGGCGAAGGCGTTGGTATCGTTGAAGGGCGAGGCGGCGAGCCAGGTCGCCTGGAACTGCGCCTCGTAGCCGGCGCGGCACCGCGTCGAGAATGGCCCCGGCGCTGTCGTAGCGCGCCGTGTCCTTGAGCACCTCCTGCAACCCAGTAGAAGTGTATTCCGGGTAGAGGTCGATGTCACCCTTGAGCAGCGCTTCGTGGGCAATCGGCGTCGCGCCCAGGTTGAACTTGCGCTCCACCTGGAAGCCCGTTTTTTCGAGCACCTGGGCGTAGAGTTCGGCGACCAGAATGGCCTCGGTGAAATCTTTCGAGCCGATCTTGATGGGGCCTGCTGCCGGTGCGGCGGCGGTGTCATCGGACGCTGCCGGTGCAGCCGCCGGGCCACTGACCGATGCACAGCCGGCGACGAGCAGCGCAAATACCAGCAACATTCCCACCAGCAGCGTCAGCATGCTGGAACGACCTTGCGCATTCGATAACATGGTTTTTGTCCTTTCGGTTGAGCCTGTTTCAAGTAGGAAACAATCGAAGCAAACCAATCCTGTCACAAAGCAACAGGAGTTGCGTCTGCCAATAGACAGAGATCAGCGGTAAATGAGCAGCGATAGACCGCGGATTTGCACGGATTTACACGGATAGAAGCAAAAGAAAATCCATGTAAATCCGCCTCATCCGCTTAATCCGCGGTCAATTCCTCCGTGTACCCCAGCAGCCGCGGCGCGCGTTGCAGCATGACGAAGAGCGCCTCTGAGACCAGTGCCAGCAGGGCTACGGCAATCGCGCCGACCAGCATGATCTTTGTGTCGTTGAGCGCAAAGCCGCGCTGTCACATATTCGCCCAGCCCGCCGCCGGCGATGAACGCCGCCAGTGTGGCGCTGGCGATCACCTCCACGGCGGCGATGCGCACGCCGGTCATGATCACCGGGTAGGCCAGCGGCAGTTCGACGCGCAGCAGCGCCTGCCAGGGTGACATGCCGATGCCCAGCGCCGCCTCGCGTGTGGCGGCATCGACGTTGCGCAGACCGGCGTAGGTGTTGACGAGCACGGGCGGGCAGGCCAGCACCGTGAGCGCCACCAGCGACGGCCAGAAACCCAGCCCCAGGTAGGGCAGGGCCAGGAAGAGAGTGACCAGGCTGGGCAGCACGCGGAGGCTGTTGAAGAAATTGATTACTGGTTGGGCGATGCGCCCGCGGTGGGCGATGACGCTGCGCTAGCGGCAGGCAGATCGCCACGGCAATGGCCAGCGCGGGCCAGACTCAGCACCAGATGCTGGCCTAGCAACCGGAGGAAGCGCTCTTGGTCTTGCAGGAAATAGTTCCAGGTTTCTGTGAGCAGCGCCATGCCAATGATTGTGCCACAAAATGGGGACTGCGCCGATCGGGGGAATGAGGTGAGCCTGGACTTGATATGTCTACGCAGAATAAAAGCCACCTGCTTACTGCGCAAAGAGTGCGTTCACCTGGTCGTTCGCCGCCGGCAATACGCTGGCTGGGTCAGCTTCCCCGCGCAGGATCGCCTCAATCACGGGCTGCATGATGGCGACAATTTCGGTGGCGTGCTCTGTCACCGGGAAGAAAAAGAGGCCGTCCTCCTCCAGCACCTGCGCCGTGTACGCACTCACGTCGATGCCTTGTGCGGCGTAGTGCGCGATCATCCGGTCAACGCCAGATTGCAGCGCCGGAAACGTCACCGCATGGTCGCCGACGGTCAACTGGCAGGCGACGGAACCCAGGTGCTGCACCCAGAGCCAGGCCTCCTCAGGATGGGCCGTGCCCGACCAGATGGAATCCGCCAGCCCATTGAACATGCTCTTGCGCCCCTGGGGGCCGACCGGCAGCCGGGCAAAGCCAACCTCGAACGGGGCATCGTTCACATATTGGCTGATCATCCAAGAACCGTCGGCGATCACCGCCGCCTTGCCCTCCAGAAACAACTGGCGCCCATCCTGCTCGGCAATCTGGGCGAAGGGCGTGTGAAAACCTTGCTCGTTGATCAGGCGCTGATACCACGCCAGCGTTGCGATCAGCGTCGGGTCGTCATAATGGTAGCGGTCGGCATACAGATAGTCGATGAACCGGAAACCATTACTGGCGGCAAGATAGCTCCACTGCTGGTGGCCGTAGGCGCCGCCGCCATCGCTGTCGGCCATGGTCAGGCCATAGTGGGCAACGTGCTGCGCGTCGAAGGTGGGACTGAGGGCGTTGGCGCCCGCCGTGTCCACCGTCAAGCGCGCCAGCATCTGCTCGAAGGAACCGCCGTCGTCCGGGTTCCAGTCAAGCGCGTTCATCTCTGCCGCCGTGACGCCAGCCGCGTCCAGCAACTGCTTGTTATAGACCAGGGCGATGGCGTCCCAGTCCTTCGGGAGACCGAACCGCTGCCCGGCGCGTATCCACAGGCGCGGCAGCCGGCGCAGGTAGATCGTGTCGTCGATGCCGTCACGTTCCACCAGGGGCTGGATGTCGACCAGATGGCCGCCAGCCGCCAGGTCGGGCAGGCGCGTCGTGTGATTGACAAAGACATCCGGCCCGGCAGTGGCGGCCAGGTCGGCCGCCAATTTATCCCAGTATTCCGGCCAGTCCGTTTGTTCGATGACCACGGTGATGTGCGGATGCTGCGCCATGAACTGCTCAGCGCAGGCGGCATAGGCCGGCGCCTGCCGTGCATCCCAGAAGGCGTAACGCAGGGTGACCGGCGCGGGCGTCGGCGTTGCCGCCGCCGTTGCTGCGGCAGGCGGGGCGCTGGTCGGCGGACCTGCCTGCACAGGAATTGGCGCCGGCAGGTCAGGGGTCGTGCAGCCCGCCAGCATGGCGCCAAACATGACAAACGCCAGCCCCACCAGGGTGCGGGGGCGGGCGAACCAACGGCGTCTATGGAATATCGTCTTCATGCGACCACGCCTCCGTTTGCCCGGCAGCGACCGCAGCGCCATCCCCTGCCGGTGGCAACAGGCCACTGCGGATGTGCAGATCTTGCTGCGGATAAGGAATTTCGATTCCGTTCGCCTTGAGGACATCCCAGATACCCATGCGCAGTTCTGCGGTCACCTTGCCCTTGATCCTGGCGTCGTCCACCCACGCCAACACGACGAAATCCACGCTGGAGGCGCCGAAATCGACCAACGGCGCCGCGGGTGATGGCTCGTGCAGAACATCCGGGTGCGCCCTGGCGGTTTCGATCAACAGCTTCTGCACAAAGTGGGGATCGGCATCATAACTGACGCCGACGGGTACGCGCGCCCGCACGCGCCGGCTGTTGCGCGTGTAGGTTGTCACGATCGAATTAAGCCAATTCTGGTTGGGCACGATGTACTCGACATTGTCGGCAGTGCGGACGATCGTGGAGCGGATGCTGAGCTTGTCAACCACGCCCTCGGCGCCGGAGACCTCGACCATGTCACCCGGGCGCACCGAACCTTCAAAGAGCAGAATGATGCCGCCCAGGAAGTTCTTCAACACATCCTGAAGCGCAAAGCCGACGCCGATGGAGAGACCACCGGTGATCGCCGCAATCGTCGTCGTGTTGAACTCAAGGAGTTGGAGGACGCCGAAGAGACCGAGGGCAATCAGGCCATATTGCACCAGCGTCAACGCTGCATCCAGCGAGCCGGTATTGACGTTGGTCTGCCGGCCAAAGAAGGCCGCGACCAGATCCTTGAGCAGGCTGACGCCCATAATCCAGAAATAGAAGCCAACGGTGGCAACAAAGATCGACCCCAGCGTCAACCATGTGTTTTCCACTTGAAAGACCGTGGCCGCGGCCAGTGTGTCGATGTCGGTGATGGTATTGGCGATGAGCAGCAGCACGAACACCCCGAAGAGGGGGCCGAAAAGGCGCTGGTGGTAATAATGCACGCGGCCAGGGCTGCCAAAGGCGTACGCCAATCCCAAGGCCAGGCGAAAGACAAAATAGATGACGAACAGGGTGATCAGGTTGACGAGCAGACCGCTGTACCAGTCCTGCGCCACAAAGTAGACATACAAACCATAGAGAAAGAGAACGGCCAGCACCGGAAAGACAAGCTGCACGACCAGCAGCGAGAAACGACTGCCGGCGCCCAGCCGCTTGTCAACAGCCTTGTTCAATGCGTCTTCGTCGAGCGGCGGTGCACCGCCCGCGCCATCGTCGTCGGCATCGGCGTCGGCGGCAACTTCCGTGCACAGGCGGGCCTGTTCCTCGGCAACCATCAACGTGCGCAGCCGTCGCCGGTGCACGGCCTGACGGCGCCGCAGCGCACCGACGATCCAGCGCGCCAGCAGCCAGGCCAGCAGCACGGCGCCGGCTGCGGCCAGCAACTGCATCTGCACGGCAGGCCGGCCCAGCAGTTTGATGAGGCTTAGCCAGAAGTTGACGAACACGTGGAATACGGTCGGTGCGGTATCCATGCCCTGCTCCTTTGGCTCACCTATTTGCCGGTGGTGGCAGCGTGTACAGCTTCGACGAATGCTGGCACGGCGACGGTCGGGTCCGCACCCGTGCCAAGCACGTCGCGGTAGAGTTGATCGCCGAGGTCCTCCAGCAGCACGAAATTGCTGTTCTCGACTACCAGCGCGGCTGCTTTTGCCTGCTCGCGGAAACTTTCAAGATTCGGATAGTCGGTCAGGTCCACCGTAACACTGGCCGTGACGTGGCTTTCGGTGGGCAGGAAACGCTCCTGGCTTTCAGGCAAATTGATGAACTGGCCAAAAGCCAATGCCACGTCGATCGCCAGCGTGCTTGCATTGCCGTTGATCATGGTGCCCTGCACCTGCAACATGGGGCTGCCCGGCCCTACCGGGCCATTGGGCAGGGGTGTTACCTGGAAGTTGTCAAGGCCGACTGTCTGGCGCAGCCGCGGCAGTGACCAAGGGCCACTCACCAGGTAGGCGGCCTCCTCATAGGCGAAAGCATCTTCCGCCGCACCAAAGTCAAAATAGAGTTCGACGCCCGGCATAGGATCGACGTGCTGCAAAGCCTGGAGCCAGGCGACAAGACCTGCCGACTCCAGAATTTTGCCGGAGTAGCTGTCGAAGGTGAAGCCGCCGAAGGGATCCATGCCCCAATAACCCCAGAAGAAACCCACCGGCAGCGCCAGGCGCTGGGTGGCGCTGACGCCTAGCGCCAACATCTGCACGTCGATGGGTGGTTCGCTCACGGCAGTGTTGTTGTAAAAGAGCGCCAGCACCGTGACCGATTCTGGAATGCCGTACAGCCGCCCACGGTAGCGCATGGTCGCGACTGTGTTGGGCATGAACTGCTGGAGAAAACGGGGCGCCACCCGCTCGGTCAGGTCCAGCAACAGACCTTCCTCGGCCAGCGGCGCCATCCACCGGCTAGACTCGAAGAGCACGTCCGGGCCGCCGCCTGCCCGCGCGGCGGCGGCAAACCGGTCGGCAATCTCGTCGTAGGGCGCCTGGGCGATGTCGATCTTGGCGCCGGGACAGGTCGCCTCGAACCGGCGCGCCAGTTCCTCGAAGACGCGTGCCTCGTCGGCGTGCAGCGCGTGCCAGATGATGATGCTACCCGGCTGCCTGGGACAGAGTTCTGCCGGTTCGATGACGCGCGGGCTCCATCCCATAGGTTGCATTAAAGGCTGCTGTGGCCTGCTCGACCATTTTGCGCGGGGTCAGAATCCCGTCGCTGACCTGGCGATAGTTGTCGAAGAAACCCGTGGTCCCGGCGTTCAAGTCTTTCCAAAGCTGGCGATTGGCATAGAGGATCGGCTCCACGGAGCGCGTCTGGCGCGCCACGGTGAGCGTGTCGGCCGGCAGGCTGGGGGTCAGGCGGATCTGGCTGTTGACCGGCACGCTGCCCAGATTCTCGGTTGCCATGAAGAGTTGGTTCTGCGCGCCACCCAGAAACTGGGCAAGATCGAGCGCCAGGCTGAATTCAGCCTCGCTGGCAACCTGGCTGAAGGCCAGAGCATCGAGCCCCAGGAAAGGTCGCGGCACGCCGCCATTGGGGCCGGATGGCAGCAGGGCAACGCCGAGCTTGTCGGCGCCTATCGCCGCTGACAGATCGGGGATCTCATCTGAATCGGCCACGTAGTAGGCAGCTTTGCCGTCGATGAAGGCTTGTTGCAGCACTGCCGGGTCAGCGTCGAGCATGAAGCCGGGCATAGCGCGGGCGGCGGCAAGAAAATCGAGCCAGTTGGTGAAGCCGCCCAGCCCAAAGAGCAGGCGCCCGCGGCTGTCGATAATCCCGCCATCATAGGCGCCGACACCCCAGTAAGAATCGACAAAACGCGTGCCCTGGGCGAAGGTCTCGCCGGCGGCGACGCGGTCCAACAACTCGGCAATCGTCGTCGGCGGTGTCTGCGCCAGGTCCTTGTTGTAGTAGAGCACCTCGGTGTGGCCGGAGAAGGGCAAGGCGTAGAGGTGATCGTCATCGGCGACCATGCGCACCGGCCGTGGCCAGGTAGCTGGAGAGATCGAGATCCAGCGGCGCCAGATCGCGGATCAGGTCACGTTCGGTCAATTCGTAGATGATGCCGGCGTCGGCGAGGATCAGGTCGGGGCCAAGGCCACCTTTGCTGCGATCGGCGAAGCGGTCGACAAACGCGGCGGCATCCGTACCGATGCTGATGATCTCGATGCCTGGATTGAGTTCCTGATACCTGGCGAGCATCTTGTCCAGGGCGCCACCCTCGGCGCCGGTCCAGGTGTGCCAGAGCAGGATGCGGCCAGTGCGGGGCGCTTCCTCCGCCGGTTCAGCCGGCAGTCCGGCGCTGCAAGCCACAGCCAGGAGCATGACCGTGCAGAGCCACAGCAGTTGCCAAAAGCGATTCAACATGGGGCGCCTCATTTACTATCGATCCGCACATCGCGCCGGCCATACACCACCTGCTGGCTGCTGACCAGCCACGGGTGCGGCGGGCCGGCAGGACTGCTGCGCAGGATGCGCCGCCACCAACGGTTGGCGGTCACGTTGCTGGCGACCACCGCCTCACTGTAGGGAGCGCCGGCAAGCCAACGGCGCAGAAAGACGGAGAGGCTCGGTTCTGGGAACCAGTTGACGCCGAAAGCGCCGTTGACGACCTGGGCGCCCAATGCCAGCCAGGTCGGCGCCAGCGTGACGCCGTAGCAGTTCAGCCCGTAGACCATGCGCAAAGCGAGCGCTGTCGGGTCGGCGGCACAGCGTGCCAGCAGAGGCGCAAAAGTCTCGGCGCCGACGGTGTGCTGCCCGCGATGGCCGACCAGCATGCCGGCGTGGCCGTGCACCAGCAGGAGCACATCGACGGTATGGGTGCGGCTGACCGCGAGCAGCGCGGCGGCCAGCTCCGGCCCCGTTGCCCGCGCATCTTCCAGAATGATGACACGGTCATAGCGGCGATAGGCGCCGTAGAGTTGCAGCAGAATCTTGGCGTACTCTTCGGTGAGAAAATCGACGGACGCCATGACCCAGCGGGGCAGGCGCAACGACGCCACGTGACCGACGTTTTCGAGGAAGACGACCAGCGCCAGCGGTTTCGGCGCTGACAACAATGAGCCGGGCTGGTGTGCGCCCGGCTCATTCAGGTCTGGTTGCAGCAGTGGTTCAGTTATCGGCATCGCCAGCGGTGACGCGCACCTTGAAATTCTCGGTGAACGGCTCTATGCCGCTGGCGAGTTTGTTCCAGGTGCTGGACAGGAAGATGGTGCGCGCCTTGTCCAGGTCATCGAGTTCCCCGCCGCCGAGGATTTCCGGCGAGTTGCCCCAGACCGTGTACCAGAGATCAGAGAACTGAAACCCCAGGCGCGCCAGCCCAGGCGCCAGCTTGTTCACCAGGTAATCCTGGCATTCCTGTTCTTTGCCCTGCAGCATGTCGTAGCTAATGATAACTTTTACCATAATCGCCTCCTGTTGCTCTATGCGAGTGTATCATAGCCACAACATGCTGCTGCAAGCAAGTTTCCGAAGCGGGTTGTCTTTCAGTCGCCGGCGATGGCCAGTACGTCCGGCAAACTAACCGCTGCCTCCTCTTGGAACTCCGCCACGCTGATGGTGCGGAAGATGAGCATGGCGACAACCAGGCCGGCAATCTCCAACCCAAAGACGATCACGTAGCCAAAAATGGCGCTGCCCGTGACGTTGTAGGCCACGTCGCGGATCAGCCCGCTGGAGATGTTGCCGAGCGACTGGCCGGCGAAGTTGGCGACGCCCCAGGCGCCCATGTAGAGACCCGCCGCGCCGGTCACCGTCATATCGAGCATGAAGCTCAAATTGCTGACCGTCATCAGCCCGCCGCCCAGACCCAGGACAAAGACGGCCACTAAAAACAGATTGACTTGTTGCAGCAGTCCGGTCACGATGATTGCGCCAAAGCCGATGGCTGCCACCACCGCACCGATGTTGGCGGCGCGCTTCTTGCCGGCGCGGCGCACCAGCGGCAGCCCACCGACCATCGTCAGCAGCACGCCGACGCCCCAGATTGCCGTCAGCCGTGAGGTGGCGGAAACAGACATGCCGAGCACCTCGGCGCCATACGGCTCCAGCAGCACATCCTGGGCGTGGATGCTGATCAGCACCAACAGCAGATAGACAAAGAAGCGCTGCGCAGTGGCATTATTGGCCAGCGCCCGCAGTGCTGTCGCCGGATTGTCGGCGCTGTTCTGCCGCGCCTGGTCCGGTGCGGCCGGTTCGATGCCAGCGGCGCCGAAGATGACAAAGAAGGTGGCAATGAACCAGATCACGCCGAAGGCCGTGTAGAGCGCCGCCTCGCTGAACGGGTCGAGTATGCGCGACAGGCCGATGCTGGTGACGATGGTGGTGAGGATCATGGTTGTGAACATGATGCTGACCGTGCGGCTGCGCCAGCCGGTATGGCCCTGGCTCTCTTCGCTAAGCAGCGAGAGGTAGCTGACCGAAGCGACGTTGACGCCCACGCCCCAGACTGTAAAGGTAAGCAGCGCCGCGGCCACCCCCAGCGCGTAGTTATCGGGAATCAAGAAGACCGCATGTGCGGCGGCATAGCAGCCGAACGAGGCCATCAACCCGCCGAGCAGAATCCACGGCGAGCGGTGGTAGCCCCAAACCGGACGATGGTCAGCCCAGTTGCCGACCAGGATCTGCAGCGGCGAGAGCAGATAGGGCATGGCCACCAGGAAGCCGACCAGCAGCGCTGAAAGCTGCATATCGGCAATCATGATACGGTTGAGTGTGCTGCTGATCGGCACCGCCGTAATCGCAACGCCGACGTGGACCAAGGTAAATTGGATGACTTTGCGCCAGTTCATGGGCCATACTCTAGCATAGATTTACATAGATTCAAACCCGAATGAGTATGTGGCGAAGTCCACCTCGTCGTGTTCTCCTAAGCCTACATTTGTCGGATGATCTCTATACAGATTGCTGGTAATATTAACCTTACGAATCGTTATGTATCCACCATTATTTATTGCTTGCTTTCAAAGCGTGACTGTTCGGATTATATTGTATACTCCAGACTCGTTGCTTGTCCTTCACCTGGGTTTCTATGTCAGATTTCGTTCGGCAGTTATGAAAGGATTACACAATGTCGCTTCATCGCACTCTCATTGATCGTGTAACCCGTGTACTCGCCATTGTGTTGGCTGTGGCTCCACTCGCGCTCTTCCTGTTCTCCCCAAGCGCCTACGCCCAGGAGCCACCCGACGAACCGGGCGTGCCAATCCCGCCTGTGAACCTGCCCTTTCTCCGCACGCTTCCCGTTACGGCGCCCCCTGAACACGCCAGCGCCAATGGGAATCAGCGGCACAACAGCGTTCCGCTTCAACTCCTGGTTGACACCGATCCAGGCGTTGACGATGCCATCGCCCTGACATGGCTGCTCAGTCAGAGAAAGGTTCCCGTGCAACTGCTCGGCGTTGTGACCGTGGCGGGCAACACCGACGTCTATAACGCCACCAACAATGTGCTCAACGTGCTGACGCGGCTGCAAATAGGCGATGTGCCCGTGGTCGTGGGTGCAGCGATGCCGATCACGCAAACGTTAAGCAAGACCAGTTGGTTCATCCATGGTCCAGACGGGCTTTGGTTCCACGGGGCAAATAGCCCGATATTTCCCAACGGTGTGTCGTCATACGATGCAGTCACATTCTATTGCACCACCATTGCCGCGCACCCCGGGGCGACGCTGCTTGCACTGGGGCCGCTAACGAACGTTGCCAATGCCATCAGATCCTGCCCACCGGGTACGATGGAGACGCTGGGCAGTGTCATCGTGTTGGGTGGCGCCAAGTTCGGTGGCAACAAAACGCCGGTCGCGGAATTCAATTTCTGGCAAGATCCGGAAGCGGCGCACATCGTGCTTTCCGCCGGTCTGCCGCTGAACATCGTCCCGCTGGATTCGTTCACTACACCCACCGTCGATCTCAAGGATGTCGAAAAACTCTTCGGCAGCCGCAATCCGGCAGTCAGTTTCCTGGCGCCGGCGCTGCAACAGTATGTCACCGTCCAGTTGCAAAACACAGGCAAAGCGACGATCCCCGATGCCGTGGCCGCGGCCTACACCCTCGATCCGGGGATTGGTACGGCGCAGGAAGCCCTGGTCAAGATGGTTTTGGAGCCGGGCCAGACGCGTGGCGCGTCGGTGGTGGGGATAAGCTTCTCGGAGCGTATATCGATGATCGCCGACGATGCCGAACTGAGTGCACTAGCCGCGAGCGCTTTCACTGTTCCTGGTTTCAACCTGGATGCCGCACTCGGCACAATCTATGTGCGGGAACCTGCCAATGCATTCATCGTGACCGGAACATCCAAGAAGTTGCTCACCAAGCTCATCTTGCCCGACTTGCGCAAATAACAAGCCATGATCACCCAAGCATGATCACCCAAGAAGCAAGGTCGCCAATGACTTCTTCACTGTCGCCACGTGAGCGAACTGAACAACAAGATGGCATTCACCCCTTCAACGGCGGCAGGCTGGCGCGCGCCAGCCTGCCGCAGACGGCGCCGGCAGGGCACCGCACATTCAACATGCCCGACCCGACGATGACGCTGGACGAATTCCTGGCTGCGCCACGCAGTGAGGTCATGCGGGTGGCGCCGGCAACGATGGTCTACGCAGCATCGGGCACGCGACGCCAGGCCGCGCTGGCCGGGATTGACGCCGATAGTGACGCCTATGTCATGTGGTCGCATGTGCAAGCACTCAATGCCGTGCAACTGCTCTTTGACCACGGCGTTCGCCACGTCTTTACGCTGCTTGCCGGGCCAGGCCAGTTCAACGAGGTCGGCGCCTACCGCGCGCGATTGCTGGACTGGATCGACTGGGGCATTGCCAGCCGGGAAGCCCTGGCAGAATTCCGCCGGCGCAACTGGCGGGTGCGCCTGCTGTGCGACGAAGGCATTCCGCAGCTTGACCGGGCGCAGCGCGCGCTGGCAGCCACGACCGGCGCGGTCACGGTGTGGTTTCAGGTCATCCCCGATGCGGAAGCACCGTGGCGCTGGATGTTCCAGGCAATAGAACGCTGCCACCCGCACAGCCGGGCGGAGCTGGTGACGGCGCTCTACGGCGAAAAAGTGCCGCTGGTGAGCCTCTACCTTGCCTTCGGCAAACCGACGATAGCACCGGAATTGCTCCCGCCATTGTTGACGGGCGACGTACAGTGCTACTGGTCGCAGCGGCCAGGGTACGCATTGAGCGAGGACGAACTGCGGCGGATTCTGTACGACTACGCGTTTTTGCGCCCGACCTGGCAGGCCGACAAAACCGGCCGCTGCCGAAGCAGCGCTGGCCAATGCCGATGTCTGGCAGAACGGGTCAATTCTCGGCCTCGGACAGCGGCTTGGTCCCTTCTGGTATCCGCAGCCCTTCGCCGCGCCACAGCCTGCTGGCGATCCCTGTCTGCAAGCTCCGTGCACGGAAGGGAACTGGCAAGAACGTGTATGGTCATCCGCGCCGTAGTCTTTGACCGCGATGGGGTGTTGACCTACTTCGACGTAGCCGCGGCGACCGACTATCTGCGTCAGGCGCCGCCGCTGACACCCTATGATCTATTGCAGCAATGGGAAATGCACGGGCGCGAGTACGGCTTTCCAACGTCGCTCGCCCAGGAAACAGAGTTCTTTCGCACCTACTGGCCGCGCGTGTTCACGGCATACGCGATCCCGCCGGCGCGGCAAGCAGCGCTTTATGCCATGCGCTACACCGACTACGTGCGCGCCTTCCCCGATACACGGATGACGCTGGCGGAACTGCACGCAGCCGGGCTGCGTATCGGGGTGCTTTCCAACTTCTCGCTGGCCAGCCTCGACGACTCACTGGAGGCTGCCGGGCTTGGCGCATGGATCGACGCCACCGCAGCGGCCACGGTCATTGGCGCCTCCAAGCCGGAGGCAGCAGCCTATCATGCGATCCTGGAGCGGTTAGGGGTGACCGCCGCCGAGACGCTCTTTTTTGACGACGAACCGGTCTGCGTAGCGGGTGCGCAACAAGTTGGCATGCACGCCTTTCATGTCGACCGCCGCCGCACGCAATGCGACTTGTCGGCGCGCATCGTCACGAGTGTGGCCGACGCACCGGCAGCCATCGCGTGGCTGCGCGCATCACGCATTGGGTGATGCGGCGGATGACGACAGGTGTCGCGAGAGCGCCGCTGATATCTGCTCTATGCCAGCGGGCTTCGCAAGAAACCCATCCATGCCGGCATCGGCACATGCCTGCTGATCCTCGTCGGTCACGGCCGCTGTCATGGCAAGAATGATCGGGCGGGCCGCAAGGTGTGTCATCGCCCGGATGGCACGGGTGGCGGCCAACCCATCCATCACCGGCATCTGCAAGTCCATGAACACCAGGTCGAAACATTGATTGCCAAAGGCGTCCACGGCCAATTGTCCGTCGGCGGCGAGGTCCGGCTGATAGCCAAGTTTGCCCAGGATCCGCAGCAGCACCTTCTGATTGACCAGGTTATCCTCGACGACAAGAATGCGCGCCGGGTGCGTAACGGCGAAGGGCGTATCGCTCTGAGCCGTCGGCGGCGCCAGGGCCGCCAGCTTTGGCGCCAGCAAACGCTCCAGGGCGCCGGCCAACTCGCGCGGCTTCACGGGCTTGAAGAGAAATTCGCAACGTTCCACCCCCGCGGTGTGCGCCCTGAACTGAATGTCGCTGACAGTGGCATAGAAAAGCAGGGCCAGATTTGGTCGGTCCTTACGCAGGGCGCTAATCAGACCGGGCAGATCGATGTCAGCCGCGGACAGCACAATGATCAGCAGATCGATCGGTTCGGGGTGTTGCAAGTCTGGCAGCGGGTGCATGATTGATCCGAGCGTGCTGACCTGCATCTGCCAGGTGCGCAGATAGTTCTGCAAGATCTCCCGCCCGACGGCATTGGGTTCAAAAATCGCCACCCGTCTTCCAGCAAATTGCTGGAGAGTTGAGGACGTCGCTCCATCGTCAGGGTTCACGCCGAGCCGGAGCGTCGTATGGAAGATCGAGCCGGCATGTTCGCGGCTTTCAACCCAGATCCTGCCGCCCATCTGCTCGCTGATCTGTTTGCAGATGGCCAGCCCCAGCCCCGTGCCGCCGTGGCTGCGCGTATAAGATGTGTCCACCTGGC
This sequence comes from Nostocoides sp., assembly GCF_037045025.1. Classification (GTDB taxonomy): domain Bacteria; phylum Actinomycetota; class Actinomycetes; order Actinomycetales; family Dermatophilaceae; genus Nostocoides_A. The sequence goes on from NZ_JBAOHM010000011.1 coordinate 90,828, forward strand.
TGAAAGAACGAAAGATCAGGTCGATCTTGTCCGCCGGAATACCAATGCCCGTATCGCGCACGGTGATGTGCAGGTTGGCGGTGCGCATGTCGGCGGGGTGATGGCTGCCATCACCCCACTGCTCGGAACGGTCCGGTGCTGTGTCCGGCTCGACGCTCACCGTCACTGCGATCTCACCTTCCGTCGTAAATTTGACCGCGTTAGAGAGCAGATTGACCAGAACTTGCCGCAGGCGCTGTTGGTCGCCAATCACCGCGGCCGGCACGTCAGGTGCAAATTGGTACAGAAGTTCCAGCCGTTTTTCGCTGGCTGCGGCTACGATCACATCGAGGGCATCTTCGACGCACCGGCGCAGGTCAAAAGGTTCGCTGCGCAGTTGCGCGGTGCCTGCGGCCAACTTAGAAAAGTCGAGAATATCGCTGATGATGGCGAGCATGCTGCGCGAACTCTGCTGCACGGTGTCCACAAAATCGCGCTGCTCGGTGGTCAGCGGCGTACCCAGCAACAGGTCGGTCATGCCAATGACGCCGTTCATCGGCGTGCGGATTTCGTGGCTGATATTGGCGAGAAACTCACTCTTGGCCCTGTCTGCTGCTTCAGCCTGTTCCTTGGCTGCGCGCAACTCTGCTTCGCGCGCTTTGAGCGCCGTGATGTCGGTCAGGGTAATCAACAACAGACCACGCTGGTAGGATTCCTCATGTGATAACGCCGTCGCGTGGCTTTGCAGCCATATTGTGTCGCCATCGTTGTCCAGCAGCCGAAACTCGATACTCGGCGGGAATGCGCTGGCATCTGGCAGCGCCTGCCAATGCTCCTGCACCAATGCCCGGTCTTCTGGCACGATCAGGGGAAGCACCTCAGCCACACTGGCAAAGTGCGCGGCAGTGTGGCCAAAGAGCGTGTCGCGATTGGTGTATGTCCACCTGTTTGTCGCCGTGTCCAGGATGAAGATGAAGTCCGGCGAGCGCTCTGCCAGCGAGCGGAAGCGCTGCTCACTGCGGTTGCGTTCGGCGATCTCGATGCGCAACTGTCGATTGGCCTCATCCAGTTGCGCGGTGCGCTGCTGGACCCGATGCTCCAACTCGTCGCGCGCCTCTTCTAGCTGCGCCTGGCTCCGTGTCAACTCGGCGTTGCGCTGCGCCAATTCGTTGGCAGCCACGCGTGCCTGTTCTGCGCTGGTTTCGCTTTCGCGCAGCGTCAGGCGCAGCATGACCGTGTTGATCGCAATCGCCAGTATCACAGCTATGAAATAGTCAAACCCGGCCTGACTCTCACTTTGCGCGGGCAGCAACTGCAGCCATTCAAGCAAATAGAGTAACGTGAGGGTAATCAGGCTGATGCCCGCGTAGCGCGTCATCATCTTGCGACCGAGCAGCAAACCTGCCACGGGACTAAGCACGATCAACCCCATTGTATTGGGGGCATAGATAGAACCGTAGACAAAAACAGTAGGGTAGATACTGGCTGCAAATAGCAGCAGAGTCGTCAGGTGAGCAGCCGGTGTGACATGACCCTGGCGGGTCAACCAGAGTATGAAAAGGCACAGGAGCAGAACGGCAAGATCGACGGCAAACAGTACGGTCTTGACGCCCGTGGCACTTTTGCTGAAGACCAGCGACACCGCCAGCGCTGCAACCCCGGCAATAAAAATGCAGTTCGCCACGTACAGCACGTAGATTCTGCGTTGTTGGATCGGCGCCGCGCCGTCAGGCGCCTGCAGTGCCTTGCGCAATATTGCCCGCATCGTTGCCCGCTCACCTCAATCCACCTTGCAACCACGACAATGAACAACGGGGACCTGGCACATGGCCAAAGCGCAACGAACGATACGCAGTTGTTGCATTAGCAGAGACCCTCCGGAGGCTGCGCAAAACCATCGCGCACTGTCCGCAGGCAACACAATCATAGCATAGATTCTGGTTGAACAAACCGGGCAAGGTCCCAGAGCGTCTACACCAGGGCTTACGCAGGGATCCGGGGGATATGGGCATCTTGCCGGCAGCGACCAAGATGTTCGCACTCCCAGCCGCACAGGTCCTGCAGCGGGGCACGCATACCGTCACCCGGCTAGAACAAAGCGGCGTTGTCTAGCGGCCAGTAGCGGAGCCAGACGCGACCCATGATCTGGTCGCGCGTGATGGGGCCAAAGGAACGGCTGTCGTTGCTATTGCCGCGGTTATCGCCGAGCACGAAATAGGAGAGTGGCCCCAGCGTCAACGGGGGCATGTCGTACTCGACTGTGTCGTGCGCAAAAGGCTCGTAGAGCGGCGCGTCGTTGACATAGACGACGCCGCGCTGGATTTCCACCTGTTCGCCGGGCAGCGCCACGATGCGTTTGACCAGCATCTCCTCCATCGACGGCATGTCCACCACGACGATGTCGCCGCGTGCCGGAGCGCGCACGCGATAGCTGAGCTTGTCGACAATCAGTCGCTCGTTTTGATGGAGATTTGGCTCCATGCTCTGACCGAAAACAATGGTCGCCTGGGCCAGGAAGAGGTGGACAATCAAGGCCAGCACCAGTGCCGGCGCTATAATCTGCAAGGCCTCCTGGACGGCGGTGCGCAGCGCGTCCCAGAAGCCGGCATTCTCTTGCGGCTGGGGCTGATTTTCTGGCGGCCCGGCAGGAGCCGGCGTCAAATCATAGTCGGACATGGGCAACTGCATACCTGCTGAACATTGCGCCCAGTATAACCAGTTCGTCGGAAGCTGTCCAACCGCGGCCCTGCCAGCCGCCGGCTAGATAACAGGAGTTCTTTGACGCAGAGGAACTGCATAGCGCCGTCCGCAGTGGCAAGCGTGACTTTCTGGCAGGGGCGCGGCATGTCGCGCCCCTGCCAGAAAGTCACGCCTCACAGATTACTGGGAGTTGCTCAGTGACAGCGCCAAACCGGCAATGCCGAAGATGAAACACATGGCCAGCACAATCACCACCAGCAGCGGGATCAAGATTACCATGATCGCGCGCCCGCTGGAGAGCTGATGTTCGACCTTGACGGCAAAGTAGGAGAGCACCAGCATGTAGATGCCGATCAGCGGCGTGACACAGCCGGCCAGTGGAATCAGCGACAGCAACGTCATCAGGATGCCCAAAGGTGCGTTGAAGGCGGCGCTCAGGTAGGCCAGGCGGCCATACTCGCCGGTTCCACCCAACAGCTTGGCGATCAGGTGGTAGATGCCCACGCCGATCAGGAACCAGACCGGAATCCACAGAATGTTGGCCAGGCTGGAGAGACCGGCGCCCGCAGCCAGATTGCCTGGCAGGAAGCGCAACGCCTGCTCCGCCTGCGCCATCTCTTCGGGCGACAGATTCAACTGGTTGAGCATGGAAGGCAAGGCGCTTTGCATCGTGCCGGCGAAGATGAACGACGAAATCAAGCCGGCGATCGCAGCAGACGGCGCCGTAGATGGCCATCCAGATCACGGCGGTTGCAACGGTGGCGTTGGGCTTCTGGCGCAGGTCGGCAAAGGTCGCGTCGCTTGGACTGGTGGATGCTTTGAGCCAGGTCTGCCATATTTCCGAGAAGTTCATGTTGTCCCTCCGTTTGCTACTGTTTGCGCGCCCGCTGGCGGCCGATGACTGCCCCAAACGCCATACCGAGAATGATCCCGATCACGATTCCGACGATGATGTTGTTGATGGCGACCCCGATGGCGACGCCCACAGCCACCCCGACGCCCAGGCCGATGCCGATGGGGCTGCGCTTGATATCGGGCGGTGGTTTGTTGGCGGGCGGCTGGCTGGGTGAGTTGCTCATGGTCATGCCTCCTTGTCTGCTGTCAATGGCTTCATAATGGTTGCGCTGTATCCTGGCTGCGCGATAATAGCTCACTCACGCGCAATCAGTGCCTACATCATGCAAGTGTAGCAGGGTGAACCCGATTGCGCTAGGGGTTATTTTCAAACCACCACCATTCGTTATTCCAGGAGAGCGCCAGTGGCACGTATTGAGACACTCTATTTTATCCATCACAGCCACACCGACATCGGCTACACCCACGACCAGCCGATCGTCTTCGATCTGCATGAACGTTTCATCTCACAGGCGCTGGCGCTGGCCGAACGCCATGCCGGCAGCGACAGCGACGGCGCGTTTCGATGGACGGTGGAGAACACCTATGTCCTGCTGCGCTGGCTGGAACATGCCAGCCCAAGCGAGATCGCGCGCTTCCAGGCAATGGAAAAGGCGGGGCGGATCGAAGTCACAGGCATGTTCGCCAACCTTACACCCCTGCTCGACGCCGACCAGTTGATCGAGACCTTCGCACCGCTGCGCACCCTGCGCGATGATTACGGCTTCACCATTACGTCCGCCATGAATTGCGATGTCAACGGCGAATCGTGGTCTTTGCCCGACCTGTTGCTGGACGCCGGCATCGAAGGCTTCACGATGGCGATCAACACCCATTTCGGCGGCGCACCGCTGGCGCGCCCGGATCTCTTCCACTGGCAGGGGCCGAGCGGTCGCACTGTGCTGGCCTACAGCGGCTGGCCCTATGACCAGGGCTGGCGCTACGGCATTGGCCGCAGCCACGACGATTTCGAGCAAGTCTGGTGGCCGCGCGTGCTGGCACGCCTGGACGAAATCGACTATCCGCTGCCGGTGGTCATGGTGCAGAGCTACCACCCGTTCGGCGACAACGGGTCGGCCTTCGACGGCTTTGTCGCCTGGATCGACGCGTGGAACGCCCAGGGCAAGACGCCGCACATCAAGTTCGCCACCCCGCGCCAGTGGTGGGCGGCGGTCAAGCCCTATGCGCAGCAACTGCCCGTCTACAGCGGGGACTGGACCGATTACTGGAACTTCGGCTGCGGCAGCAGTGCGCGCGAACAGACCATCAACCGCCAGAGCCGCGCCCGGCTGCGCAATGCCGACGCGTTCGCGGCGGCGATGCTGGCCACCGACGCGCCGCCGTCCGCCGACCCCTGGCTGGCGCGCAGCCTCGCCCTGCATCGGACGGAAGCCTGGGACAATCTCCACCTCTGGGATGAACATACCTGGGGCGCGGACCTCGCCGTTTCCCAACCGGACAGCGAGGACACGGCGAGCCAGTGGAACGCCAAGGCCGGCTTTGCCTACAAAGCGCGCAGTTTGAGCCTCATGCTGCAACGCGACGCCCTTGCTGCGCTGGCCCGACGCGTCGGCGGCGCCAAACCGGAAGACTTGCTGCTGGTGAATCCACTGCCCTGGCCGCAGACAATGACCTTCACCGCGCCCGGCCATCTGCTCAAGCCGCGCGGTACGGCCGACGACACGACGGCGGGGCGTCACTTCCAGGACCGCCGGACCAAGGAGGTGGGGCGCCATGTCTTTGCCAGTGACGATCCGGCAGCCGTGCAGACCATCATTCCGCCGACCACGGTGCCCGCCTTCGGCTATGTAGTCGTGGAGCGCGCCGCGTTGGCCGAGTTTGCGCCGGCGGCGCACACCAGCGAAGCGGCCGTCGTCGCGACCGCACGCCACCGGCTCGTGTTCGACCGCGAGCAGGGCGGCGTCGTTTCCTGGCAGGATCGCGCGCTCAACCACGAGTGGGTGGATGCCACGGCCGGTTACCCCATCAACGGCTTCGTCCACGAAGAAGTCGCAGACCGCGACACGCTGCCACCGCGCCATCGCCTCTTCCACATGAAATGGGATTCGGAGCAGGTCGAACGGGCACGCGGCTGGAAACCTGATTGGCGCGCCCGCCGCCGCACACCGACGACGGTGGTCAGCCACCGCGTCTGTCACACGCCGCTGGGCATCGAAGTCGTACAGGTGCTGAACGGCGCCTGGCATTGCTTCGCCGCTGACCCAGACCGTCTTCCTGCCCAACTACGCCGACTGGGTGGAATTCCGCGCGCAGTGGCGCATGGGGCTGGACGATCACCCGGAAGCAACCTACCTGCTCTTCCCGTTCAATCTGCCCGGCGCGCAAGCCCGGCTGGATCTCGGCCCGCAGGCGATGCGCGTCGAAGCCGACCAGATTCCCGGCGTCTGCCGCGACTATTTCACGGTGCAGAACTGGGTGGACTTCTCCAATGAACAGATGGGCGTCACGGTGGCAACGCCGGAAAACCCCATGGTCCAGCTTGGCGGTTTTCATTTCGCCGCCAACCAATCCACCTTCGAACTGGAACGGCCCATGTTGCTGGGTTGGGTGACCAACACCTACTGGGAGACCAACTTCCGCTCCCACCAACCGGGGCTGGTGACGGCGCGCTACCGGGTGCAACCCCACGCCGGCGCCTTCGACGAGAGCCAGGCGCATCGCACGGGCCTGGAGGCAATGTACGACGCGCCGCTGTTCCAGCACATGGGAGAGGAGTCAGACGCGCGCTCTTGGCCGGCCAGCGGTTCGCTGCTGGCCTTGCCGCAGCCGCCTGTGATGGTCTTGCATGTAAAGCCGGCCACCGGCAATCAACTCTATGTGCGGCTGCTCAACGCCAGCGATACGGAACAAGTGGCAACGGTCGGGTCCGGCCTGCTGCGGATTACGGCTGCCGCCACCTGCGATATGCTGGAACGCGTCGAAGGCGAAGCGCCGGTGCAGGATGGCGCGGTCAGCCTGTCGCTGGCGCCGCGGCGTGTGGCAACGCTGCTGCTGACCGTTGCGTGAACGGGTTTGTATGCCTGACTGTTCGGGCATACAAACTTTGGGGACACGAATTGCACGAATTCTGACGAATTGAAACCGAAGACTCGTGTGCATCCGTCAAAATTCGTGACAAAGGTGAAGGGTCACTGCTTGAGGGGGTGCGAGGGTGTATTCATCACCCTCGCACCCCCTCACCCCTTATGTACGGTTACGCCGGCACGATCCGGAACGTGGCGATCTCATACGGGCGGACGGCATAGCTCACCGTGTTGCCGGCGACGGCCAGCTCGGCCTGCGCCTCTTCCAGCAGGTTCGTGCGCCAGGCCGCGCGCACAGGGAAGCCCGCCGTCACCTTGATCTCACCGCGGCGGCGCTGGCTTTCGTAGAGCCGGACGATCACGCCATTGCCATCTTCCGCCTGCTTCACCGTCTCGATGACGACATTGGACGCGTCCACCGCCACCAGACTGCCGTCTGCCATCGGCGCGCTGGAACCGGTCGTCCCGGCGACCTGGCGCACCAGCAGCGGGTCGTTCAAGGCGTAGGCTGCGGCCACGGTGCCCTCGTTCCAGCGCCCGCGATGGGGCAGCAGGCTGTAGGCAAAGCGATGCTGGCCCAGGTCGGCGGTGGGGTCGGGCATCCCCGGCCCGCGCAGCAGGCTGAGCCGGATCACGTTGTCCTTGATGTCGTGGCCATACTTGCAGTCGTTGAGCAGACTGACGCCGTAGTCGCCTTCGCTCAGGTCCACCCACTTCTGCGCGCAGGTCTCGAAGCGCGCCCAGTCCCAACTGGTGTTGCGGTGGGTGGGGCGCTCGGTGTTGCCCCACTGAATCTCGTAGGTGGCGGCCGGGGTGAAGACATCCACGGGGAAGGCCACTTTGAGGAAGATGTGGCGGTCCTGCCAGTCGATGTCGGTCGTCACGTCGATCTGCGCGCGGTTGTAGGCCAGGGCGATGCGCTGCACATAGCTGCTGTTGAGAATGCGCCGGCGAATCTCCACCGCGGCGTGCAGCGGGCCACTTTCCACGACGGTGATCGCATCCGCCGGCTCGGCCAGCCAGCACTTGTCGCCCAGGTAGATGTCCACATCCCACGCATCCCAGTTCAGGGGCCGGTCCTCGAACGCCTGGAACTGGTTGGCGATAGCGCCGGCGGGCAGCACCTCACGGCCATTCGCCTTGTCGAAGATGCGCGTGATGTCGCCCGCCGCGTTCAGCTCGACCCGCACCAGGTCGTTTTCCAGCAGGTCCAGCGTCGGCGATCAGCCCGGTGGGTAGTGCAGCATTGGCGCTCGCACCAGTGGCCCAGCGCCAGCGCGGTAACCGAGTACGGTTCGAGCAGCCCGGCGTCGATCCAGACACCGTCCGCCGTGGCCTGGGCCGTCACTGGCTGGCCGCCACGGGTGAGTTGTTGGCCGACCGGCAGTGAGCCGGGCATGAAGGCCAGATCGCGGCGCGCATAGCTGCCCGGGTTGACGATCATCACAGCCGCGCCAGCAGGCGCCACCGCGGCGATGGCGCCGTCGATCACCTCCGCTGCCATGCTGCGCACCTCGGCATATTGCTCCTGCGACTCCACGTAGACCGGCCCAATGCTGCTGCCGGGGATGATGTCGTGGAACTGGTTGAGGCAGACGAGTTCCCAGGCTTTGTTGAGCGTGGCCTGCGGATAGGCGTAGCCGCCGGCTAATGCGGCCAGCGTCGCCAGGAATTCGGCGTCGTGGAGCAGGAACTCGCTCTTGCGGTTGGCGCGTTTATTGCGGCTCTGCGTGGTGTAGGTGCCGCGGTGCAGTTCCAGATAAAGCTCGCCGTTCCAGGTGGGCAGGCTGGCGCCGGACTCCGCTTCCAGCGTCTGGTAGAACTCCTTGACCGAGCCGTTGCGCATGTGCGGCAGCGCTGGGAAATCGCCGCATGGCTTCGATGTTTTCCAGCATCTCGCGCGTCGGGCCGCCGCCGCCATCACCATAACCGAAGGCCATCAGCAGCGTCTGTTGATGTTCCTTTTGCAGGAAGTTGGTCCACGTGCCCAGGTTTTGTTCTGGCGTGGCCATCGCATTGTAGGTGCTGGCGTAGGCGCCGAAGTCGGGCGTGGTGCTGAAGTGGGTGAGCACCTTGGTGCCGTCCAACCCCTGCCACCAGAAGGAGTCGTAGGGCAGGCGGTTGTACTGGCTCCAGCCGATCTTGATGGTGAAGAAATACTCCAGCCCCGCCTCCTTGATCAACTGCGGCAGATTCCAGGCATAGCCGAAAACGTCGGGCAGCCAGAGCACCGGCGATTCCACGTCTGCGCCGAAGTGCTGGCGAAAGAAGTTGCGGCCCAGCAAGAACTGGCGCGCCAGCGATTCGGAGCCGCTCAGGTTGCAGTCCGCCTCGACCCACATGCCGCCGATGGGTTCCCAGCGCCCTTCCTGGATGCGCGCCTTGATGGCGTCGAACAGGGCCGGGTAGTCCTGACGTACATAATCGTATAGCTGCGGTTGGCTCTGGGTGAAATGATAATTCGGGAATTGCTCCATCAGCCGCATCACGGTATGGAAGGTGCGACCGGCCTTGCGCCGGGTCTGGCCCAGCGTCCACTTCCAGGCAACATCGATGTGGGCGTGACCGGATCCGATCACTTCGACGCCGAGCGCCGGGCCGGCTTTGGCGATGCCGGCGGCCAGCGCCGCATGGGCGGCGGGCACGCTGGCGTAGAAGCCAGCGCCGAACGGCTCGCGCGTGTCCAGCACCTTGAACGCGGCGTCGAGCGCGTTGAGCAGCGCCCCCTTGGCCGGCTCGTTGTCGTCGATGATATTGGCGGTCTCCAGTGCGACCCGCGCCATGCACCAAAAAGTCGCGCGTGGGCTGGTCCACCTGGACCACGAAGCACGCACGCATATAGAGCGCCTCCTGGTTGGGGATCAATGTCGTCGCCGAAGAGACCCGTCCAACCGTGCAGGTCTAGCTCGTGCGGCTGCCCGTCGCACCAACGTCGGTCAAGGCGGATCTCCTGGTGATGGCGATCGCCCGCCGCGTAGGGGACGCCGTCGATATAGGCCAGCGTCTCCGGGTGGCTGAAGTCGCCCGCCTCGCCCAGGGGCAGATAGAGCGCGGCCTGGGCATCGGCATCCCAGCCCTCTGGTACGGTGAAGGTCGTGTGCAGCATGAAATTGGTGAAGCGGCTGCCCCAGTAGGCGGGCGGCTGGATCGGGGTCCACGCCGACCGGTCCACATCGCCGCCGATGGGCGGCGGCGTCATGGGGTCCGGCAACGTCTGGTAGAGAAAGGCTGGCAGCGGCGCCTGCTGGCGATAGACCAGTTGCGCCTGCTCGATCAGGCGGAGGCGGCTGGCGATTTTGTCTGCGGTCCAATAGGTCTTGTGATACACGAATTCCTCCTGGCGAATAGCTCAATAAACGTCGATGGTCGACTTGTCTGTGAATCATGACTATTTATCCGCAGATTGCGCAGATTTTCACGCCTTTCATCTGCGCAATCTGCGTCATCTGCGGATAATAACAACCGAGTTAGGATTATGGCGATATCAGTAATGTCGCCCCTTCCAGGTTTGCGCCGTCGAGTTGCGCTCCGTCCAGCACGGCATCTCTGAGATTGGCGCGTTGCAGGTTCGCGCCGGTCAGGTTTGCGCCCGACAGATCGCTGTTGCGCAGGTCAGCTCCCGCCAGGTTCGCACCGGCGAAGTCGACGCCGGCGAAATCGCTCCAGACCAGGAAGGCGCCGCGCGAGATCGCGCCCGGCGCCGCCGTTGTTCACCAGGTCGAAGGCCAGCCGCTGATGGTCTGACATTTGCGTCGTCGCGTCCACCTGCGCGCCGCGCAGATCGGTCAAGCGCAGGTCCGCCAGGGTGAGATTGGCGCCGCGCAGGTCGGCGTTGCGCAGCGAACCTTCCTGGATGCTGGCATGGGTCAAGTCCGCGCCCCGGAGGTCGGCGCCCTCCAGCGTGGCGAAGCGCAGGTCGGCCTCCTGGAGATTGGCGCCGTCGAGTTGGGCGCCCGTGAGGTCTGCGGCGCGCAGATAGGCGCCGGCCAGATCGGCCTGGGCCAGGTCGGCGCCAGCCAGGTCGCGCTGGCGTCTGGTCGTGTTGACGAGTTCCCACACCAACCGCCATTTGGGCGCCAATTGGGTGGATTCGTCCAGCGCCGTTTGTTGAAGTCTGGCGCCTTCCAACCGGGCGTCGGTCAAATCGGCGCCGATCAGGAGGGCGCCGCGCAGGTCAGCACCCGTAAGGTCAGCGCGCCTGAGATCAGCCTGGGTCAGGTTGGCGTCGCGCAAGTCTGCGCCGGCGAGCGTGCGGCCAGGCTGCGGCTGGTTGACGATCGCCCATGCGGTGCGCCATCGCTCGTCGAGTTGGGTCGTGTCGTCGACGATAGCCCCATGCAGATTTGCGCCGGCAAGCAGCGTCGCCCGGATGTCGGCGCCGCGCAGGTCTGCCCCGGCCAGATCGGCGTCTTGCAGGCGCGCGCCGCCCAGATCGGCGCCACGGAGGTCCGCCCGGTCGAAGATGGCGCCGGTCAATGCCGCGCCGGTCAGATTGGCGCCCTGCAAATTGGCGCGCGTCAAATCTGCACCGGCCAGGTTGGCAAAGGAGAGGTCGGCGTTGGCGAAGTTGGTGCGGAAGAGATTGACATGCGTCAGGTTGGCCGCGCGCAAATCTGCGCCCTGATAGTCCTCCTGGAACATGGACTGCGCCGTCAGATCGCGGTCGCGGCAGGCGGGCGGACAGGAGCCGATGCGCTCGCGCAGGAAGAAGACAAAGACAAAGTACGCGATCATCGCCAGCAGCGGGATGCCGATCACCAGAATCAGATAGAGGCGCTCAGCGCGCGCTGTGACGTACTTTGGGCGTTGTGCATACTGTCTACCCGAAAATTCGTGCGCCAGCCATTCTGCAGCGATCATGCCCCTCGAATCACCAATCGGATGCACGCAAAAAGGGCGTCCATCCCTGGTTTGGCGGGGCTGTCTCGATCAGATATTATGGTAGCGATACTTTCCTAATCACGCAGGCTGAGCTTGTCGAGGCTGGCCTCGACAAGCTCAGCCTGCGTAAGTCCTACTATTGTAATCCGTGCAACCAGAATAGGAGAAAAATACCATGAGCAAGCGCCTCAAGGTGGGCGTCATCGGCGCGGGCGGCATCTCACGCACGCATATGCCGGGGTGGCAGGCCTCCGAACACGCCGAAGTCGTCGCCGCTTCAGATATCTATGAACCCGGCCTCCAGGATTGGGGGAAGACTTTTGGCGTCACGCGCCTCACCACCGACTGGCGCGAGTTGCTGGCCGACCCGGCAATCGACATCATCGACATCTGCACCCCCAACATGCTCCACGCCGACCAGGTGATCGCCGCCCTGGAAGCGGGCAAACATGTGATCTGCGAGAAACCGCTGGCCCCCACGCCGGACGAGATTCGCCGCATGATCGCCGCCCGCGACCGCGCCGGCAAGCTGCTGATGACCGCCCAGCACTTCCGCTTCAAGGGCAATTCCCAGGCGCTGAAGAAAGAGATCGCAGCCGGCGCGCTGGGCGAGATTTACCATGCGCGCAGCCTGGATGCTGCGGCGCAACGGGCTGATCCCCACACCGACGTTTATCAGGCAGGAACTGAGCGGCGGCGGCCCCTGCATCGACATCGGCGTGCACATCCTGGACCTGACGCTGTGGATGATGGGCAACCCCAAGCCGGTGGCAGTGACCGGCGTGGCCGCGGCGCCCCTGGCGCACGCTGCCCGGCCAGTGGGCCACCTGGCGCGACGCGCCCATCCCTCAGGACTTCGACGTAGAGGATTTTGCGGCGGCCTTTGTGCGCTTCGAGAACGGGGCGACGTTGGTCCTGGAGGTGAGTTGGCTGCTGCATCACGATGTCGAAGGCGAGGACATGCAGATGTGGCTCTACGGTGTGGAGGGCGGCTCCCACTGGCCCAAGTGCGAGGTCTATTCTTCCAACTACGAAACCCGCCAACTCTACAACAAGACGCTCAAACTGACCAAGGATCCGATGGAACCCCATGCGCTGGAATGCGTCGAGTTTGCCAGAGCCATCGCCGAAGGCCGCCCCTCGCCGGTGCCGCCGGAACACTCGCTGCAGGTTCTGGCCATTCTCGACGGCATCTACCGCAGCCAGCGGGCAGGCGGCGAAGTGAAAATTGAGGCGTGAGGCGTGTTGCGTGGTACGTGTTACGTGTTACGGCAGCCAGTCACGACACGTAACACGCAACACGCAATACCTTCTATTTCGGCTCCTTCTCATAGAGGGCGCCGATCTGGTTGTCGGTGCGGATCTCGGCGTTGGCGGGCGTGGGCGCCACGTCATCGGGCGATGGCGCAGCCATGTGCTCCTGGTCATAGAGATAACAGGCTGCCACATGATGCGCCGGTCCCGACCGTCGTACATGGGCGGCAGCTTGGTCAGGCAGACATCCATGCGGTGCTTGCAGCGACCGTAGAAGCGGCAGCCGCTCGTGACGCTGACCCGGGACTGCTCGTCGTCCAGGGTGAGCACATCCTCGCCGCCCCACTTTATCTCTGGATCCGGCACTGGTATCGAATCGATCAGCAACTGCACATAGGGATGCTTGGGATGCTCGATCACCTCGCCCGTGCCGCCGGCCTCTGCCACTGCGCCCTGGTAGAGCATGTAGATCTGGTCGCCGATCTGATAGGCCGTGGAGAGATCGTGGGTGATGTACAGGAACGAGATGTTGTGCTCGTCGCGCAGGCGCAGCATGATGTCCAGGATCATGGCGCGCAACGAGGCATCGACCATGGAGACCGGCTCGTCGGCTACGATCAGCCGCGGCTTGAGCAGGTAGGCGCGGGCCACCATCATGCGCTGGCGCTGGCCGCCGGAGAGCTGGTGCGGGTACTTCTCCAGCACCTCTTCGCCGCGCATGCCGACGACGTTGAGGGCAGCTTCGACCAATGCCCGCCCTTCCTCTTTGTTGCGCGCCAGCTTGAAGTTCTTGAGCACCATGTCGAAGATGTGCTTGACGCGGTAGAAGGGGTTGTAGACGGCGTAGGGGTCCTGAAAGACCGCCTGCACCTCGCGCCGGTAGTCCATGAGCTGCGCTTTGTTCATGGTGCCCACGTCGACGCCCTTGTAGATGATCTGGCCGGTGGTGATCTTGGTGAAGCCCAATACCAGGTTGGCCAGCGTCGTCTTGCCGCTGCCGCTCTCGCCGGCAATGGTGGTGATGGTCGCGGGGCGATCGTCGATCGTCAGGTCGAAGTCCTGCAGAGCGACAGTCACGCTTTTGGCGTGAAAGAAGCCACCGCCGTAGATCTTGGTTGCGCTCTTGATTTCAAGTAGTGGAGCCATCGTCTTGACTGTCCTGACTCACTTGATGGGGCCGAAGTCCTCGCGGCTGATCCCCAACTGGCGAATGATGCTGCGTACGGTGCCCGGCGCCAAATCCTTTGCACCCCAGTCCGGCGTCGCTGTGACTTGATTAGTGGCAGGATTGCGCCAGAAGCGGTGACTACCCTTGGCCTGGCGAAGCTCTTCGCAACCCAACTCACGCAGGCGTCGTGCAAGCTGCTGGTATCTCATGCCGCGACAAGTACGTCAACTGTTTTGGGCAGGGTAGATTGTGCGCGCCGCAGCGTCGCCGGCGGTTCCATGCCCAGTTCAGCCCATACCTCGATCAGTCCTTGCAGCGCCTCTTCGACATTCCGGTTGATTTCGTCGGGGGTCGCGCCTTCGGTCACCAGGCCAGGTACGTCCGGACTCGTGACGGTGTACACGCCGCTCTCCTCGTTCAGTTCAAGCGCCAACCGAATCTTGTACATCGAACCTGATTTTTCCATAGCGCTACAGTACCGCCGGGTCTTCAATCATACAAATGACACGCCACTTGATGGTCCAGTTTGATCTCCTCCAGGGGCGGCTTAACCTGCCGGCAGATGTCCATCACCTTGGGGCAGCTGCGCCTGGAAGATGCAGCCGGGCGGCGGGTTGCGCAGGTCATGGGTGAGCCCCTCGGTCAGCTTTAGTGGCTTCTTCTCCTTGATGGAAGGAATCGACTCGATGAGCAGTTGGGTGTACGGGTGGAGCGGCTCTTTGAAAATGGTCGCCACCGGTGAAATCTCCACCATGTGGCCGGCGTACATGACGGCCAGCCGGTCCACCAACTGCGCCTGGAGGCCCATGTCGTGGCCGATCAGGATCATGGAGACGCCGAGGCGCTCCTTCACGTCCAGCAGCGTCTGCCCCACTACGCGCTGCACCACCACATCCAGCGCACTGGTCGGCTCGTCGGCGATGATCAGGGAGGGGTTGAGGACGATGGCCATGGCGATGCAGACGCGCTGCTTCATGCCGCCGCTCAATTCATGAGGATACATGTCGTAGATGCGTGAGGGCAGCCCAACCAGGGTGAACAGGTTGAGAATTCGCTCCCTGAGTTTCTGCTTATTCTGTTTGCCCTCGTGCGTCTCGATAGCCTCCTTGATTTGGGTGCTGATCCGCATGACTGGGTTCAGCGAGTTCATGGCGCCTTGCGGCACCAACGCCAGGGTATTCCAGCGGACATCGCGCAGTTCGGCCTCGCCCAACGGCACCAGGTCCATACCATCTAGCATGATTGCGCCGCCCACGATGCCGCCCGGCGGCTGCACCATGCGCAGGATGGCCATCGCGGTCGTCGTCTTGCCGCAGCCTGATTCGCCGACCAGGCCGAGGATTTCGCCTTGATAGACCTTGAAACTTACATCGTCCACGGCGCGTACAGCGCCCAGCGGCGTAGAGTAATAGACCTTGAGGTTGCGGACATCCAGTACAACCTCGCGGCTGCCGTCGCTGGGGCTGCCAGCAGCCAGAACTTGCTGCGCGCTGCTCGATGATAGATGCTGTCATGCTGCTGCCGCCTTCTTCCGCCCACGCAGGCGCGGGTTAGCGATTTCGTCGAGGCCCGTCGTCATGAGGAACAGGCCGGAAAAGACCACGACCAACGCGGCAATGGGAATGCCCCACCACCACCACATGCCGCGCAAGATCGCCGCGGCGCGAATGGCGTAAAAGATGGTCATGCCCAAAGTAGGGATGCGGGTTGGTCCCAGCCCCAGCACTTCAAGACTCGTGGCGGCCAGAATCGCGCCCGAGACATTGCCCGTGTAGGATGCCGCCAGGTAAGGCAACATATTGGGCATCATCTCTTTGAACATGATGTCAAATGAACTGGCGCCGGAGATGCGCGCCATGTTCACATAACCCCGTTCGCGCATGCTCAGCACCTGGGCGCGGATAAAGCGCGTCGGCGCCGGCCAGGCAAAGAGCGCCAGGAGGAGCGCCATGCTCTCGATATTGATCGTCTTCACGTAGGCGCCGATGACGATCAGCACTGCCAGGGCGGGGATGACGACCACCGAATCGGAGATGGTGCGGATCACGGCGTCCACCCAGCCGCCCATAAAGCCGGCCGTGAAGCCCAGAATGATGCCGATGAACATGCCGATGGTGGCGGCAATCAGGCCGATGTAAAGCGAGCGCGGCGCGCCGACCAGCAGCACCGCCAACATGTCGCGTCCGTTGCTTTCGGTGCCCAGGGGGTGTTCCCAGGTAGGCTCCCCAAAGCGCGAAGCCGCGGCCACGCCGACGAAGCGCGGTTTGGGCGCGCCCACCGCCGTAGCCTGTGCTGTGGGTCTGGTCAGGGGATTGTCACCCGTGAGCGATGTGCCACCCGCCTGTGCGGTAGGCTTGGCGAAGGGGTTGCCGCCAGTCATCGATGTGCCCCCTTTTGTTGCTGCAGGCGTAGCCAGTGGTGTGCCTGCAACCGGCGTCGCAGCGCTGGCTGTGGGACCACCTGTCACCGGTGCGCCTGTCCCCTGGTCCGGTGCGCCAGAGATGTCGCGCACCCATACCGGCGGCAGGTTCAACGGCGACGAGGCCGGGTAGGAGAGTTCCACCCGCCAGAAAAGCTGGCCGACCACGCCCATGAGCATGACGGAACCCACCATGCAGAGGCCGACGATGAACTTTGCATTCAGCCAGGGGCTGTCGAAGCGGTTGATCTTGGCTTTTTTGCGGGCTTGCGGTTGGCTCCCCGCGGGCAGTGAACTTGCAGATGAGGTCGCCATACTCAGCCCTTCCCGTAGGTGATACGCGGGTCGATCAGCGGGTAGATCAGATCCAGAATCAAGACCAGCGTGGCGGTGGTAAAGATGATCATGAACACAATGCCCTGAATCAGCGTGTAGTCGGCGGTGACGATGCCTTGATAGAGCAGATAGCCGACGCCGGGATAAGCGAAGATATATTCGACCAGCACGGCGCCGCCGACGATAGCGCCAAGACTCAAGGCCAGGGCCGTCACCTGGGGCAGAATCGAATTGCGCACACCGTACATCCAGAAGATGCGGCTCGGCTTCAAGCCCTTTGCTTCCGCCAGGATCACGTAATCTTCGCCGGTGGTCGTGATCATCATGCCACGCATACCCAGCGCCCAGAAGCCCATGGACGCCACCACGATCGCAAGCGCTGGCAAGATGGCATGATAGGCCACGCTGGTCATGAAGGGCAGGTTGAAGCCCTGGACCAGCCCGCGCCCAAAGGCGCCCGACGGCGGAAACCAGCGCAAGCCAAAGGAGAAGACATAGATGAACAAGATGCCCAACATGAAAAAGGGAATCGAGGTAAATGTGAGCGATATGGGCAAGATGGATTTGAGTGCGCCCGGCGTCTTCTCCCAGGCCATGAGCGCCCCGATAGTGTTGCCCAGCGCAAACGAAATGAGGGTCGCCACCAGGAGCAGGCCGACCGTCCAGGGTAGCGACTGCGCCACCATCGACTCGACGCGGCTAGGGAAGTTCGCCAGCGAATACCCAAGATCGAAACGCAGCGAGTTGCCTACGAACTTGATGTACTGGATGGGAAGCGGCTCGTCAAGGCCAAAGCGCGCGCGCCAGACTGCAATCAATTGGTCGCTGTTTTCTACATAGCCGGATTGTGCGCTCATCCGAGCCACCATCGCGGCCACCGGGTCACCGGGCGCCAGGCGGGGGATGATAAAGATGATCGAGGTGCCCAGCCAGATGGTGAGCGCCCACATGCCAATGCGCTTCAGGACATAGCCCCAAGTGAGTCCACCCATAAAGTGTTCCTATCGGCTCTGGATTCTTACGTTGCAGGTAAATTCGCTTGGTGAAGGGACACGATGCGTTGTGTCCCTCCGTAACTTGCGTGTGACACGGGTGGGAGTGGAAGAAGCAGCATTCGGTGCTTCTTCCACTCCTCCTTCAAAGTAGTACTGAACTCGCCAGATCTACTGGGCGCCCGTCGCCTGCAGGTTCTGCATGATCACATGGAAGTGCTGCCACCATGTGGGCGGATGGATGTACTGGTTGTCGTAGGTCGGCCAGCCAGTCCAGTAGGTGGTGTCGAACGGAATGATCTTCTTGGCCTGGGTGATCGGAATCACGGGCAGTTCTTCTTCCCAGAGGGTCATCGCCTGATTGAACAGATCCTGGACCTTCGGGTCGCCCAACGGCAGGGTGCCCATCTCGTCCACAAGTGCGCTGTAGGCTTCGGCCTTCTCGCCCGACCAGCGCCATGAGTTCTGGGCGTCGGCCGCACGCTCGCCGATCGGCTTCAGCCAGCGGGTATTGAAGGTGTCCATGGAGGCCCAGGGCTCGTTGACGGAGCCACAAGTCTGCCAACCCATCTTGACCTCGAAGTTACCCATCCAGAAGTCCTCGGCCCAGGTGCCGCCCGCTTCGTTGCGCGTGCTGGCGTTGATGCCGATGCGCTGGAGCTGTTCGACCACCACCGCCGCGATACGCTGCTTCTCGATGAAGGCCTCGTGGGTGATGATGTCCATGGAAAGCTGCTTGCCGTCCTTGGCATAGTAACCATCGTCGCCCTTGACCCAGCCCTTGGACTGGATGATCTCCTCCGCCATGGCCGGGTCAGATGTCAACAGCTTGTCTGCGTCATAGGCACCGGCCGCGATGGCGTTGTCAATGTAGGCATCCAGCGGCGGATAGGCCGGGAAGAAGTGGCGGGAGGGCAGCGTGGTGCCTTCATAGGCAATGTTCACGATCTCATTGCGGTCGATGGCATAGTTGACAGCCCAACGCATTTCGGGATCGTTCCATGGCTCCACGAGGGTATTGAACTCCATGGTGCGGGAGCAAGGATCGGGCACCCAGGCGTACGGCGCATCGGTAAACCACGTGATGACGTTCGGATTCGCGGTCTGCAAGGCCTGCAGCGCGCCCAGCGTGATGTCCATCAGGCTGTCCAACTGGCCGTCGGCCATGAGCGCAGCGCGGGTCTCTTCGGGGCCGGCCCAGGTCCAGATGAACTTCTCGGGTTCGGGCAGCTTGAACACGCCGGTCTTGGCGCCCCACCAGTTGTCGTCGCGCTCCCAGGTGACTTCGGTCTGGGTGGTGCCGGCCAGTTTGTACGGGCCGGTGCACATGGGCAGACCCTTCTCCGGGTCGTAGTTCGTGAAGGTGACCGGGTCGACATCCTTCCAGATGTGCTCGGGCGCAATGTTCGGGCCGCCCCAAATCTTGACCGACCAGTAGTCCAGCGGGTAGCGCGGATTCGGCGCGGTCAGGTTGAACTGAACGGTCAGGTCATCGATTTTCTCGACGCCCTTCACCCACTGCACCTGTGGCCGCCGGATGGCTCGAGTTCGGGCGTGTTCAGGAACATGTTCATGGTGAACACGACGTCGTCGGCATTGAAGGCCTCGCCGTCCTGCCAGGTGACGCCGTCGCGCAGCTTGAGCGTCCAGACGTCCATGGCCTCATTCGACGTGAAGCTCTCGGCCAGCCACGGCATCAGTTCGCCGGTCTGGTAGTTGAGGATCAGGAGCGGTTCGAGACAGACCTGGTGGAAACCCTGGTCGCGGCGGTTGCCGGGGACGTAGGGGTTATAGACGCCTTCGGCAGTCCTGCAAGACGCCCACCGTCGATGTCCATGATCACGGTCTTGGCATCGATCGGAGCCTTCGGCGGCGGGTGCAGCTTCTTCAGCCGGCGCTTCGGTCGGTGCGGCTTCTTCGGTCGCGGCTTCTGCTGGCGCGGCCTCTTCCGTCGCGGCTTCGGCTGGCGCGGCCTCTTCGGTTGCAGGCTCGGCTGGCGCGGCCGGCGCCGGCGTTGCCGCGCCGCCACATGCAGCCAGTATCATCGAAAAGATGACAAGCACACTCAAAATCGCAAATGTCCACTTTCCTTTGCGCATACGATACAACCTCCTGGATTGAAAAACTGGGGAACAAAGAAAGGACTATCGTATAGAATTGTTTGCTCTACTGATGGGTCTTTGGCCTCACCCCCCCTTTCTATAGGACAGGCATGCCTGTCGAGTGACGATGTGGTTGGAATTGATAAACGGTAAACTGAAGTGGTGCAACAAAACGACGGGCCGACAACCTTTGCCATTCGAATGTATGTCAGTCATCTTTTGCGCAGACAAACTATAACGCAATGTTTTCGTTTATGCAACCCCCTTCTTTCGCAACCTTTTGCCAATCGATTTGGTTCAGCTCGGGTGAGAGACATCTGGAACTCCCCACGCCTCCAACCTGCAATACGCCAGACCGGACGTTCAGCCTTGTCAGATTCGACAAGGTGCGGTAGCGTATCGATATCTGCCCCTGCGACGTGCTTTTTGTGCAGGAGCAACAATCTTCCTTCTTCAATTGATAGCCAGACAAGAGGACCTATGCCAACCAAACTCGCCCTTGTGGGCGGCGCCCACATCCACACACCCAACTTCGTCAAACGCCTTCAGGCGCGCACCGATGTCAGTATTGCCTACGTCTGGGATCACCAACCGCCGCGGGCAGAACGGTGGGCCGCCGAACTCGGCGCCGCGGCGGTGACCGACCTGACCCGGATTTGGGACGACGCGGCGGTCGCCGCGGTGATTGTCTGCTCTGAAACCGATCGCCACCGCGACCTGGTGCTGCCGGCGGTTGCGGCCCGAAAGCACTTGTTCGTCGAGAAGCCATTGGGCATCGGCGCCGCCGACGCCGCGCAGATGGCGCACGCCATCGATGCGGCCGGCGTGCTCTTCCAGACCGGCTACTTCATGCGCGGACAGCCCGTTCACCTCTTTCTGCGCGAACAGATTCAGCGCGGCGCCTTCGGCAAGATCACCCGAGTGCGTCACTCGAACTGTCACTCCGGTTCGCTCGGACGTTGGTTCGACGCCGGGTGGCTGTGGATGACGGACCCGGCGCAGGCCGGCGTGGGCGCTTTCGGCGACCTGGGCACCCATTCGCTCGACATTCTGATGTGGCTGATGGGCGATGTGGCGCGGGTAACCGCGACGATGGATGTGGCCGTGGCCAACTATGGGCCGACCGACGAGTTTGGTGAGGGGCTGATGGTCTTCGCAAACGGCGTCGTGGGCACGCTGGCCGCCGGCTGGGTCGATGTCGCCAATCCGGTGACAGTGCTCGTCAGCGGCACCGAAGGACACGCCTATGTGCGCGACGGCGCGCTCTATTTCCAGAGCAAGCACGTAGACGGCGCCACCGGCGAAGCACCGTGGACCGCGCTGCCGGAGGCATGGCCGCACGCTTTCGAACTATTCCTGGATGCAGTGGTCGGCAAGCCGGACGTCCCACTCGTCACTGCGCAGGAAGCCGCGGCACGGAGCGCCGTGATGGAGGCGTTCTACGCCGCCGCCGCCCGCCAGGCCTGGGTCACGCTCTGACAGAGTCGCGAAAAGATCGCGTCAAGGAGCATTGTAATAGACGCGGATGCGGATTAGGCGGATTCTCGCGGATTTTAATCCGCGCAGAATCCGCCTAATCCGCGGTCTATTACTGTCTTCGCAATCGCTACCGCTCGCCCAGGCAGACGCCGATGTCGCGCGCGGTCTTGATCCACGGATGGTCGGGCGGGACGAGTTTCACCTTGCCCACCACCTCGGCCAGCGGCACCGCTTCCGCGCCGTCGCCGCGCGCCGCCACCATCACGCCAAAGACGCCCTGGTTGATCAGGTCGGCGCAGGCCGTCCCCAGCCGCGTCGCCAGCAGCCGGTCGGCGGCGGAGGGCGTGCCGCCGCGCTGCAAGTGGCCCAGGATCGTCACGCGCGATTCCAGCCCGGTCAGTTCCTCCAGCCGGCGCGAGAGGCGGAAGGTCTTGTCCAGCATCGTGAGAGTGAGCTTCTCCAACTTCACCTTCGCCCGCTCCTTCTTCTTATCGTCCTTCTCATCTTTGGCCGCCGCTTTATCCGCGGCAACCTTAGCCAGCGCCGCCGCATCCTCCTTGGACATGGCGCCCTCGGAGACGGCGACGATGCTGAAGCCGCTGCCGCGGCGTTGGCGCTGGCGGATCGCCTCGGCCACGACCTCGGTGTCGTAGGGAATCTCGGGCAGCAGGATCACGTCGGCGCCGCCGGCAATGCCCGCGCCCAGCGCCAGCCAGCCCGCGTTGTGGCCCATCAGTTCCACCACGATGATGCGGTGATGGCTGTGCGCCGTGCTGTGCAGCCGGTCGATGGCCTCGGTGGCGATGCCCAGCGCGGTGTCGAAGCCGAAGGTCATGTCGGTGCCCGCAGACATCGTTGTCGATCGTCTTCGGCAGCGTAATCACGTTCATGCCATGCTGGCTCAGGTGGTAGGCGTTCTTCTGCGTGCCGCCGCCGCCGAGACAGACCAGCGCGTCCAGGTGATGCTTGTGGTAGGTCTCCAGCATCACGCTGGTCATGTCCATGGTCTGGTCGCCCACCGGCATCTTGTGCGGCTTGTCGCGGCTGGTGCCCAGGATCGTGCCGCCCACGGTGAGGATGCCCGACATCTCTGCGCCGGTCAGCCGGATCGTGCGGTCCTGCATCAGCCCGCGGAAGCCGTCGCGGAAGCCGATGATCTGCATGCCGTAGGCGCCGATAGCCGCCTTGCCGACGCCGCGGATCGCCGCATTGAGGCCGGGGCTGTCGCCGCCGGCCGTGAGAATGCCAACGAATTGGGCCATGGATTGTCTCCTGTTTCCGTAGGATAATCGTTACGCGTCGCTCAACGGAATGAGATGCTGAGCCGAACATTGCCAGTTGCACATACGCCAGCCCCAGGGGAAACAGCACCGCGGGGTCTTTGTCCAACGTGTAGGCGCGTTCATAGTGAATCAACGCTGTGTCGTCGTCACCCGCCGCCGCGAGGCACATAGCAAGCAGCATCTGCAAGGTCGGCATCGTCTGGGTAGTCAATTACGAGCCGTTCCAGTTCCGGCCCGCGCCTGCTCGATCTGGCCGCGCTCCAGCAAATGGTGCGCGCGTGACTTGCCGGCGTTCAGCGCCGCCCGCCGGTCTGGGGGCAGCGCGCGGAAGGTTGAAAAATTGGGGCGTCGCCATTTGGGCATAAGCAGTTCTCCTGGCCGCATGATAGGCGCAGGAGGGAGGGCTGTCAAAGCCGCATCATCACTGGCAGTTGAATGCACGCGGTTGGCCGGGCAATCAGCGAATGGCCCAATTCAAGTTGGGGCCGCGCTGGCCTGACCAACATCCGCACATAAAAAGAATCGCCGGCAGATTGCCGGCGATTCTTTGAGGTTGCGGGGGTAGGAATCGAACCTACGACCTTCGGGTTATGAGCCCGACGAGCTACCGCTGCTCCACCCCGCGTTGTATTAAGTACAGTATCACAGGCCGCGGTTGCCGTCAAATTGCGCGGGATCGGGAATGAATAGCGTTGTTGCTGCCTGGCTACTCACTGCTCGCCAGCAGGCCAGAGGTCTTCCAGCCAACGCTGCCAGTCCCATTGGGCAGCAGGCTGGGCTGGCGGCAGGGCAACCGGCGCTGACGTTGCGGTCGCCGGAGGGACGAGCACGACTATCGGCTGGTCGCCCGGCTGAACCAGACCAAGATCGTTGCGGGCGGCCGCGTCGATTGCATTGGGCTGCTCAATTGTCTTCAACTCATCCTGCAATACTGCCTGCTGCTGCCGTGCCTGGGCAATCTGCGCCTCTAGCGCCCGAATCTCCGCTTCGACCGCGGCCTTGTCACTGCTGCGCTGCACATAGCCAATGGCAAACAACAGGCAAAGGGCAAGCAAGCCAACGAAGATCAACCGGCCGCTGCGGCGAATTTGGGTGCTAGCTGGTGGAGAACTCAGGTTCGGTGTCGTCATTCGCGCCTATTTCCTATGCGTTATTGACGATTATGACAATTTTTCCTGATTTGTCAAGATACTGTGTCGGCATCGGCCATCGACTCAGGCGGTATCCTGTCAAACATTCCACCATGTCGGCGCCACCTATTCGCAGATGCTCATTTGCAGTTCTTCGTCTTCGTAACAGTGGGGTGTGGATCCTCCGACCACCGGCGCCGTCATCGGCGCCGGCATCGTCAGTTTCACCATCGATGCCATCAATGAACAGAAACGCATCGAACGCCGCGCTGCGACAGCCGGTGCGGCGGCCAACGTCGTCGTGGGGGTGGGCGTGGCGTTGCCGCGCTCCTGGGCATAGCCCGGCAGCACGGACAACACGAGCAGCAGGGCAGCCAAAATAACGATCTCGATAATCTGGCGCATGGTTTCCTCTCCTTGCTACAGGCTTGCACAGTTGCGTTGAATGGTCCCAGGATAGCGACACATGCGCAGGCGTGCGCTGTGTCGCTGCGCACATGGCGGGTGTGCAGTTCGTGTTGCGCGCAGCGACAAGCTACGTTACACTGCCAGGCAGTTCCTCATCGGCATCCAACGGCAGACAAGGCTGATATCGAAATGAGCGATGCAACCGTCCCAAGCTACGACGCCATGATGCAGCATGTTCTGGCCGCGCTCCACGCCCACGACGGCCAGGCGTCCAACGTGGGAGATCGCCGCCTATGTGGCGTGGACGCTGCTGCTGCCGCCCACGGTCACGGAACGACAGCACAAGGAGGGCGCCGCACTCACCGAACTCGAATATCGCCTGCAGTGGACGCGCACCTACCTGCGCCAATCCGGCCTGATCGACAGCACGCGCCGCGGCCACTGGCTGCTCACGCCGGCCGGCTGGCAGACAGAAACGGTCGATCCGGCGGAAGTCGTGCGCGCCGTGCGCAGCCAGATGCGCGCCCGCGCAGTGGAGAAGGGTGGCCAGGCGCCGATCTTTCCGGGCCTGGCCGTGGAGCAGGCGCCCCGATCTCAGCCGGTGGCGTCAGCGCCCGGCCTGCGTTCGCCGACGCCGCTGCTGCCCACCTACACCAACGCCCGTCACTTTCTGCGCATCCTCGACGGCGTCAGCGCCGCGGCCTACTTGGGCATGGCCAGCGCCATCTGGGATCAGCGGGGCAATCCCCGCGAGCAGGTCGACTGGAGCGACCCCGACGCATGGATTGCCGCCCGGCTGGACGGGGACAACCGGATGCTGGCGCTGCGTCTCTGGCACGATTCGCAGCGCCAACTCAATCCTCGCTATACACGGGGTTGCTGGTACTTTGCGGCCAGACACGATCTGCTGAGTCGCGTATCGTGGCGACACCCTGCACGTTACCGACCGCGGCCGCCTGTTCGTCAGCGAGCCGGCGGCGCCCCTGATCGCCGAGATCGACGTCTACGAGGGCGTGCTCACCGTGCTGCAACTGGTGGCCGAACAGGGCGCCGCCCGGCGCAACACGCTGCTGCCCAGCTACAGCGCCTACAGCCGCAGCCAGACGACCTTCCAGAGCGACAACGTGCTCAAGTCGTCCCTCTACGACCGCCTGCGCAACCTGATCGACCGTGATCTTGTCACCGCCCGCGTGTGCAACCTACACAGTCACCGAGGCCGGTCTGCAATACCTGGAACGCTACGCCGGCTATGCGCCGGAACAGGCAGCCCAGCGCCGGCAAAGGCTCAGAACTCTTCCGCCTGGCGCGCGCCGTCAACGACGAGGTGAGGGCGCGGCTGCACGCCTATCTGCTGGAGATGGATGCGTTCAAGTTCGAGGAACTCATCAAACTCCTGCTGGAAGAGATGGGCTACGACAACGTGGCGACCACGTCACCCACCAACGACAAAGGCGTCGACGTCGTCGGCACCATCGAACTGGGCATCAGCGCTGTGCGTGAAGTGCTCCAGGCGAAGCGGCACAAGGGGACGATCAACCAGCCGGTGCTGGACCAACTGCGCGGCTCGCTCCACCGCTTCAATGCCGTGCGCGGAACGATCATCACCACCGGGCGCTTCTCCAAGGGCGTGGAAGAGGCGGCCTTCGAGCGCGGTGCAGCGCCGATCACGCTGATCGACGGCGAGAAGCTGGTAGACCTGCTGGTGGAGCATGAGATCGGCGTGAACCGGCGGCAGGTGGAATACCTGGAGTTCGCACCGGAGAAGTTGGTGCAGTTTCGCGGTGGCAACTGAGGTGGGGACAGGATAAGCGCCCTGCTCACACCACTGCGTCGATGCGCTGCGCCAGCGTGATGTCGGTGCTCCTTTACTGTTACTGTGCGAGTTTCTGCAACTCATACAGCCGGTTCAGCGCGTCGAGCGGCGTCAGCCCGTTCACGTCCAGCTTGCGCAGCGCCTCCACCGCCGGGTGCACCTCGGCAAAGAGCGAAACCTGCAGTCGCAGCGGCGCTCTTGCCCCGCTTTGCTTCCGGCTTCGTAGAGCCGCCGCGGGCCGGCCGCGCCGCTGCGTTCCAGGTCGGTCCAGAATCTCCTCGGCGCGGTTGACCACGGCCAGCGGCAGCCCGGCCATCCGCGCCACGTGCACGCCGTAGGAGCGGTCCGCCTTGCCGGGGATGATGCGCCGCAGGAAGACCACATCCTCGCCGCCGCCGCTGTCGTCCACCGCCACGTTGTAGTTGACCACGTGGGGCAGCCGCTCGGCCAGGTCGGTCAGTTCGTGGTAGTGGGTGGCAAAGAGCGTCTTGGCGCGCAGCTTCGGGTGGTTGTGGATGTACTCGATCACCGCCCAGGCGATGGCCAGCCCGTCATAGGTGCTGGTGCCGCGCCCGATCTCGTCCAGCACCAGCAGGCTGCGGCTGGTGGCGTGGTTGCAGGATGTTGGCGGTCTCCACCATCTCGACCATGAAGGTGGACTGGCCCGCGGTGGATCTCGTCGCTGGCGCCGATGCGCGGTGAAGATGCGGTCCACCACGCCGATGTGCGCCGCGTCGGCCGGCACAAAGCAGCCGATCTGCGCCATCAGCGTGATCAGCGCGGTCTGGCGCAGGTAGGTGCTCTTGCCCGCTCATGTTCGGCCCGGTGATGATGTGCACTGCAGGCTTCCGGCGAGCAGGCGCGGTGTCGTTGGGCACAAAGGGTTCGTCGCGTCAGGCTCAGTTCCACCACCGGGTGGCGCCCGCCGACGATCTCGATGGCCGGCGCCCTCGTCCACGCTCGGGCCGCACGTAGCGGCGCATCAGGCGCCACCTCGGCCAGGCGTGGCGAACACGTCCAGCTCGGCCAGCGCCGCGGCCAGTGCGCAGCAACTGCGCGCCGTGGTGCGGCGATCTGCGCTGCAGACCTCGGCGAAGATGCGCCTGCTCGATCTCCAGCCGCCGCTCGTCGGCGTTGAGCACCAGCGTCTCGTACTCCTTCAAGTCGGGCGTGATGTAGCGCTCGCCGTTGGCGATGGTCTGCTTGCGGATGTAGTCGGGCGGCACCTTGCCGCTCGTGGCGTGTTGGTGATCTCGATGTAGTAGCCGAAGACCTTGTTGTAGCCCACCTTGAGGCTCTTGATGTCCAGCCGTTCGCGCTCGGTCTGCTCCAGGTTGGCGATCCACTCCTTGGCGTGGCGGCTCTTGTCGACCAGGCCATCCAGCTCGGCGTCGAAGCCGGCGCGCAGGATGCCCGGCGTCGGCCAGCGTGGCCGGCGGCTCATCGGCGAGGGCCGACGGTCGAGGAGGGCGAGGACGTCGGTGCAGGGCGGGAGGGGAGGGAGGGGTGATGGATTAGGGTTTCGGCGGTCGCAGGGTTCTAGCCGGTCTTCGGGTCGTCAGCGGCTCACTTCCCCTACGTCCCCAAGACCCCAGCAACCTCACAACCCCACTCAATTGCGGTACGCGTCCCAGCACTTCGCGCATCCCCACCAGGTCGCGCGGCTGCGCAATGCCCTGGATGACGCGGTTGCTCCAGCGCTCCAGGTCGCCGATGCTGGTGCAGATGCGCGCGCGCTTCGAGACGCAGCACCGTGTTGTCGATGAAGCAGCTGCACGGCGTCCAGCCGCCGGTTGATGGCAGCGACATCGAGCAGTGGCTGGTTGAGCCAGCGGCGCAGCAGCCGGCCGCCCATCGGTGTGAGCGTGTCATCGAGCACGCCGAGCAGGCTGCCGCGTGGTGTCGCCGCCGCGCATGCGTCTCGGTCAATTCCAGGTTGCGCCGCGTCGCCTCGTCCAGCGTCATGAACTCGCCGATGGTGTAGCCGTGCAGCCGGGTGAGCAGGCCAAGGGCGCTGGACTGCATCGCCTGCACATAGGTCAGGATGGCGGCCGCCGCGCGCACAGCTTCGGGCCGTGCCCTTGCAGCCCAAAGCCGTCCAGGCTGGCTCACACCGAAATGGCGTTTCAGACTGGCGCTGGCGGTCTCCGGCTCCACCTGCCACGCCTCCACGCTGGAGATAACGGCGCGCAGCGCCTCCACCAGGCCAGTGGATGCTCGACTGTGCTCGGCTGCCAGTCCACGGTGATCAACTCGCTGGGCTGCAGGCGGCTCGACTTCCTCGCCCAGCCGCTGCTCCATCTCGGCGGCGGGCTGCGCCCGCCAGCTGTGTGGCGGCAAACTCGCCGGTGGTGATGTCGCAGTAGGCCAGGCCCGCGAGCGTGCCCGCGCTGCCGCAGGCCACGACAGCCACCAGGTAGTTGTTGCGCCGCTCGTCCAGCATCCCCGGCTCGACCACCGTGCCCTTGGTCACGACACGGCGCACCTCCCGCTCGACCAGGCCCTTGCCCGGCTCGCTCACCTGTTCGGCGATGGCCACACGGTAGCCTGCCTGCCACCAGCTTGGCTATGTAACCGTCGACGCTGTGGTAGGGAACGCCCGCCAGCGGCACACGCTGGTCGTTGCCCACCGGCCGGCTGGTAAGCACCACATCGCAGACGCGCGCCACGATCTTGGCGTCGTCGTCGAAGGTCTCGTAGAAATCGCCCAGGCGAAAGAGCAGGATGCAGTCCGGGTGCTGTTGTTTGATCGACAGGTATTGCTGCCGCATCGGCGTCGTCATAGTCGGCTCAGAATTGTGGCTCGGTCACAGTTGGCTGTTGGATATACGCAGGCCCAAGCAGTATAGCACAGCCATACAGCCGCTGTGGTATGCTACGGTGCGTTCGGGTGCATGCCAGAATTTTGCGTTCGCACCGTCTGCACGCCTCGAACGAAAATTTGGAGGCAGGTTCTGATATAATAGGTAGCTGAACCGCAAGACTTCCAAGGGCTGGCATGGCCCGCCTCAACCGGTTTGTGGTCGGCAAGGCAATTCCAAGATGGAAGACAACGCCAAAACGCACCAGGAGCGCCGCTTGATCGTGCATGACTCACAGCCGCTGGCCGCGTCTGCCGGTCCCACAACTGCCCGGCAGGCCGGCCCATCCACGGTTGAGTCGCTGCTCCTGGTCGACCGGCGCCACCGCTATGTGAGCATCGACGAAGCCTTTTGTCGTCTGCTGGGCGGCGCAACAAGAAGAGATGATCGGGCAACCGGCCGGGCTGCGCATCGGCCTGGATGCGTACGACGAGCACATCCGTCCCGCCATCGAACGCGCATTCGCCGGCGAAGTCGCGGGCGTGGCGCTGCTGACGACGCATGCGATTTTGGGCCGGCTCGACCTGACCTGCCTCTGCTATCCTTGCATCGGCACGGATGGCCACATCGATTCAGTCCTCATCCACGTACAGGGTGCTTCGTCACGCAACAGGGTGCGCCTGGCCGTGCAGCGGCGCAAGCAGCGGCAGGGCGCCCTGCTTGCCCTCGACAGCGCACTGAGCACCGAGGCAAAACTCGAAAAGAATCGGTGCGCTGGCCGTTCACAGTCTGCTCGAACTCGTCGGCTGCTGCGCAGTGACGCTGCGACTGAACCAGCGCACCCTGGTGCTCGACGCGGAGCGCGTAGCCCCGAACGACCGCCTGGTGGTGGCGTCGGCAACCGCAAGCGAACCACTGAAACCGGGCGAGCAGATTGTCCTGCCGCTCCAGGCTCAGGGCATCACCTTCGGGGGAACTGGAGCTTGTGCTCTGCGCGGGCAAGGCCCTGCGTGGGGAAGCGCAACGCTTTGTGGACGCGGTCGCCACCCGGCTGACACAGGTGCTCTTCCGCGACAATGTGCGCGCACAGATCCAGCAATATACCACCAGCCTGGAACGCATCGTCACGGAACGCACGCAGGAGGTAACCCGGCGGCGCCACGCAGCGATGGGCGTGCATGATGTCTTGGGCATGCCGATTCTCCAGATCAGCCGCTGTCCGTGATCCTGGATAACATCGTGCGCCAGGCGGAAAGCATGCTCGGCGCCGATGCCGTCACCATCTTGCAGGCGCAGGGCAAAGATGGCGGCGGCGCCTTTGTGCGGCTTGACGTCGGCGACCCCTACTCGAATATCACTGCTGCGGACCTGGACGAGGTGGAGGCGTCGATCGACCGGGTGCTGCAGCAACGCCAGCCGCTGACCGCTTACGGCGCCGAGCGGTCGGCGCCGACCGACGGTCGGTATCACACGCATCTGGTGGTGCCGATGGTCGTCGGCAGCGAGGTGATCGGCATTGTGGTCTACTTCTTTATGGCGCACCGCGAATTTACCGGCGATCAGATCGACACGGCCGTGGTGTTGAGCGAACAAGCCTTTGTGGCCGTCGCGCAGCAACCGGCTGCAAGAACGCGCCCAGGAGGCTGCGGCGCTGAAAGAGCGAGAGCGGTTGGCCGGCGAACTGCATGATGCAGTCACCCAGAACGATCTATAGCCTCAGCCTCTTTGCGGAGGCTGGTCGCCGCCAGGCGTCGAGCGGGCAGATCGAACGGGCGCAGGCATATTTGCAGCAGTTGAGCGAGACTGCACGGCAGGCCATGAAACAGATGCGGCTCTTGCTCTACGAAGCTGCGGCCTACCGTGCTCGAACAGATCGGGCTGCTGGGCGCGTTGGAGCAGCGGCTGGATGTGGTGGAGCGCCGGCGCGGGCATCGAAGCACACCTGGAAGTCGCCAGCCCCTTTCGCCTGCCGCCTGCGTCGAGGACGGTCTCTATCGCATCGCCCAGGAGGCGCTGAACAACGCCCTGAAACATGCATCGCCGCGCACGCCGTCGACCGCCTGGTGCGGGCGCAGTCGAGCGGCGATGTCGTCACCCTGGAGATGCGCCGACGATGGGGTCGGGTTTACGCCGCCGGCGGCGATCGATGCGAGCAGCATCGGCCTGCTGCACATGCACGAAGGTGCCGGCCGCATGCTAACGCGGACCTGGCCATCGAATCCGCACCCGGCAGCGGCACACGCGTGCACCGTGACCGTGCTCGTCCCGGGCATCGGCGCCACGATGAACCACAGTGACGAGACACCCCCAAACAGTAACGCATACGAGCAGCAGTTGCGTGGCACGTGGTGAGACGCAACACGTGATACAGAATCCGACAGAGTCATGGGGTGTGAGTAAGAAATGCCGTCACTGCGAAATGATCAGGATAGAAAGAGGGAGGCAGGCGTGAGCGAACAGATCAAGGTGTTGATCGCTGACGACCACAATGTCGTGCGGAGCGGGCTGCCGCGCTGCTCCTGGACACCGAGGAAGGCATCGTCGTCGTAGGTGAAGCATCGGACGGCCTGGAAGCGGTCGCCGCGGGTCGTGGTCACTCAATCCGGACGTAATTCTCTTGGACCTGGTGATGCCGCGCATGACCGGGATCGAGGCCATCGAGGCGATCAAGACAGAAAACCCGGATATGCGGATTCTGGTGCTCACCAGCTTCTCCGACGATGACAAGGTCTTTGCCGCGATCAAGGCCGGTGCGCTGGGCTATCTGCTCAAGGACTCCTCGACCCAGGAATTGATCCAGGCGATTCGCGACGTCTACAATGGCGAATCGTCGCTGCACCCCGCGATTGCGCGCAAGTTGATCCGCGAATTGAACCGCGGCCACCCACCTGCCGCCATCCGATGAGCCGCTCACCGACCGCGAGGTCGAGGTGCTGGTCTACGTGGCCCGCGGGCTATTCCAACCAGGAGATCGCCGACGAGTCGGTCATTAGCGAACGCACGGTGCGCACCCATGTGAGCAACATCCTGAGCAAACTCCATCTGGCCAACCGCACCCAGGCCGCTGCTCTATGCCCTCAAAGAGGGTCTGGCCAGCCTGGATGAAGCCAGCCGGTTGATGTAAGGATACGCACGCTGCGATGGAGATTCAGCAAACCGGGGACGCGCCGCCGTGGGCGCTGGCGGCGCACCACGATCACCCTGGCCCTGGCCGGGCTGCTCGTCGGCAGTGGTTTTGTGCTGGGCGGACTTGCGTCGTTTCCCTCTGCCCCGCGTGCCGCCATCGAGCAGGCGCCCGCGCGCCAACTGCTGCCGACGCCCACCGCCCCAGGCGCCAACCAGTCAACACCCACCCCGGACGGCACGGCGGCAGTCGAGGCTGCGGAACTGGATGCCGCCGAGCAGCGCATCGTCGCTTTGTACGACAGGGTGGCGCCGTCGGTCGTCAACATCACCACCCGCGTCCTGCGCCGCGACTTCTTCTACAACGTTCTCCCACAGGAGGGCGCTGGCTCCGGCTTCGTCCTCGACACCGTGGGCCACATCCTGACCAACTATCATGTCATCGCCGACGCCGAGTACATCGAAGTCAGCTTTGGCGATCAACTGGTTGTCGCCGCGACCGTCGTGGGCGCCGACCAGCGCAACGACGTCGCCGTCCTCAAGGTGGACGCACCGGCAGATGTGCTCAAACCGGTCGAATTGGGTTCATCGCAAAACCTGCGCTGTCGGCCAGTGGGCCATCGCCATCGGCAACCCCTTCGGCCAGTTCAGCCGCACGCTGACAACGGGCGTCATCAGCGCGCTCAACCGCACGCTGGAAGGACCGGACAACCGTCCGATCAACGGCGTCATCCAGACAGACGCCGCCATCAACCAGGGCAACTCCGGCGGGCCACTGCTAGACTCAGCGGGCGTGTCATCGGCATCAACTCCGCGATCTTCAGCCCGACAGGGGCCAGCGCTGGCGTGGGCTTTGCCGTGCCCATCGACACCATCAAGCGGATGCTGCCGGACCTGCTCACGTTGGGGCGCTATCGACACCCGTGGCTGGGCGTGCGTTACGGCTACAACCTGACGCCCGGGCTGACCGAAGTGCTGAAACTGCCCGTCAGCGCTGGCGTGCTGCTGGTGCAACTCTACCGTGGCTCGCCGCTGGATCAGGTGGGCGTAGCTGGCGCGCAGCAAGAAACAATCGTCGGCAACCAGCGCGTCTACACAGG
This sequence comes from Nostocoides sp., assembly GCF_037045025.1. GTDB lineage: Bacteria > Actinomycetota > Actinomycetes > Actinomycetales > Dermatophilaceae > Nostocoides_A. The sequence goes on from NZ_JBAOHM010000011.1 coordinate 123,734, forward strand.
CGGCGACATTCTGGTCGTGCTCGACGATATTCCCCTGCGTTCGCTGGAACAGTTGGAAGCGTTGGTTGAGAGTGAGTATGTGGTGGGCGCCGAGGTGACGCTGACGCTCCTGCGCAACGGGCAGGAGATGCAGGTGACGTTTACGCTGGTGGAGGAGCCAGGGTCGTAATTGCCGCGGCCACGCGCACCATCACGATGAATTCGAGATCGACGATTTCCGGCGCGGAGAAGCGCTGCACGGTCATGAAGCCGGCGCGGGCGAACATGCGCTGTGAACGCTGATCGGCGGCGGCAACGGTGCAGCGAAACATCTCCGGCTCAAAATTCGACCGCACCCCAGTCGAGCACCGCTTGCAGGAAAGCGCGCGCGCGCCCTTGTCCCACCAGGTCAGGCCGCAACCCCATGCCCACATCGAGCGCCGGCGCAGTGTAGTCGCCGCCAACCACCTGGGCGTCTTCACCGTAGCAACAAAACCCCACCATTTCGCCACTCGCGTCGCTGGCGTCGCGCACAGCATAGTAGTGATAGTCTGGCCGCAGCAACGCCGCCAGGTCGCTGTCGAAATTCTCCGCGTTCGGCTGGATCAGATGGGTCAGATCGTGATAGCGCCAGCGCAGCACGGCGCTGGCCTCTTCCGTCGTAATCGGTGAAAAATGGTACATTTGCCCCACGAGTCCAGATTTTCACAATCTCTCAATCTCATAATCTCCTGGGCGGCGGCGAGATTATGAGATCGGAGATTCTGGCTGCTTCAGCGCCGCAGCCAGATCGGCGATCAAATCATCCGGGTGTTCCAGGCCGATGGAGATGCGCAGCAGGTCGGGTGGCGTGGTGGTGTGCAGACCTTCCACCGAAGCGCGCGGTGTTCAATCAGGCTCTCAATGCCGCCGAGGCTGGTGGCGCGGGTGAACAACTGCACGCGCGCCGCCACCGCCATTGCTGCCACTGCACCGCCGTGCACCTGGATCGACAACATGCCGCCGAAGAGTTGCATCTGGCGCGTGGCGATGGCATGGCCCGGATGCGTGGGCAGCCCCGGATAATGGACCACGGCGACGGCGGGATGGCCGGCCAGGAACTCGACCACCCGCTGTGCGTTGGCGCTGTGCGCGGCCATGCGGTAAGGCAGCGTACGGATGCTGCGCAGCAGCAGCCAGCAGTCGAAAGGCGACGGCACCGCGCCGCCCAGCGTCTGCACGGTGCGGATGCGGTCGTACACTGGCCCTCGCGCGCGCAGATGAGCGCGCCGCCAAGCAGGTCGCTGTGCCCGCCCAGATACTTGGTGGTCGCGTGCATCACCACGTCGGCGCCGTGCTCGAACGGGCGCTGGCCCAGCGGCGATGGCCATGTGTTGTCGACCGCCAGCAGCGCGCCCGCGGCATGCGCCAGCTCAGCCACCGCGGCGATGTCGGTAATCTTGAGCAGCGGGTTCGACGGCGTTTCTACCCAGACCAGCCGCGTGTTGGGTCGCATGGCGCTGTGCACCGCGGCAAGGTCGGTCATGTCCACCACGCTGAATTGCAGTCCCCACTGCCCCAGCACCTCGCGGACGAGGCGCCCGGTCCCGAAGTAGACATCGTCGGGCATGATGACGTGGTCGCCCGGCGCCAGCGCTTGCAAGAGCGCGGTGGTGGCTGCCATGCCTGAGCCAAAGGCCAACGCCGCTGCGCCGCCTTCCAGTGCGGCCAGCGCCTGCTTCCAGCGCGCGGCGATTCGGATTCTCCGAGCGAGAATAAACATAGCCATCGGTGTAGGAGCCATCCGCCTGGCGCTCGAAGGTCGTGGAAAGATGGATCGGCGGCATCACGGCGCCGGTCGCCGGGTCCGGGCGCCGGCCCGCGTGGACGGCGATGGTTTCGATGTGGGTGGATGTGGTCATGCGCGCGGAATCCCCGTAATCCGAATCCCGCTGCCTTGCACCTTATTGCGCACGTTGACGCCGATCAACATGGCGGTCAGCCCTTCGACGACGGACGAGTTGGCCAGCGGGCCGGCGTCCACGCCGAAGAAGCCGGCGGCAGCAATGAATCTCACGGGTGACAGCCTTGGCCTCTTTGCTGTCGCCGGTGTAGAGCACATCGCAGTCAGCCTGCCAGTTCAAGTCCTTGAGGTGCCCGGCAGCGATGTTCTGGAACGCCGCCACGACGATGGCTTCCGGGCCAAGCTGGGCCTGCAACTCCTCGGCAGCAGAACCGGCAGCGGGCCGCCAGACCGTCGCCACCTTGGGCGGCTTGAGCGGCACGACCACGGTGATCACCGTCTTGCCCTGGCTGCCGGCAATGATCTGCTCCGCGGTGCCGTGCTGCGCCTCGTAGGGCACGCTGAGCACGACCAGGTCCGCGGCTGCAGCAGCGCCGGCGTTGGTCTCGCCGCTGATCGGCCGCGCTGCCCGGCGGCAGCAGTGCGCTCAACTCGGCGGCCACGGTCACGGCCTTCTCCGCACTGCGGCTGCCGATGCACGATCGGATAGCCGGCAACTGGCCCAGCGCACGGCCAGCCCGGAACCTTCTGCACCTGTCCCGCCGATGACGGCGATGGTTGGTTTGGTCATAAACTGCCTCAACAAATTGTGAATTGTGAATGATCAATTGTGAATTGAGAAGTAGGCGTATCCTGTTAGCTATCCGCTCAGGTGTGGATAATGACGCCATCAAACCCTTTGCGTCTTCGCACCTTTGCGTCTTTGCGTTAAAAAGCTCATTGCGTTGAGAAGTTCTCGTCAGAACATCGCCCAGTAGCGCTCCCAGGTGCGGGCAGCGATCTCCCGGCTGCGGGCGGTGATCGCCGCCTCGTCCAGCGTCAGCAGCGCGCGGTCGCGCATGAGCACCTGGCCATGGGCGATGGTGCTGTGGACGTGGCCGCCGCTCACGCCAAAGAGGATATGCCAGGGCAGGTTCTCCGGCTGTCAGCGGCGTCGTCGGGTAGTAGTCGAGCAGGATCAGGTCGGCGTAGGCGCCCGGCGCAATGATCGCCCACCGGGTGATCGAAGAAGACGCCAGCCAGCCGCCGGTTGTTGTGCACCGCCATCTGGATCACCTTGTCGGCGCCCAGATAGCGCGGGTCGCCGTGCGCCAACTTCTGCAGCATGTCGGCCACCTTCATCTCGGCGAACATGTCGTTGCTGAAGCCATCGTTGCCCAGGCAGACGGGCATCCCGCCGCGCAGCATCGGCGTGATCTCGGCTGCGCCCACCGCGTTGTTCATGTTCGAGCGCGGCTGGTGGGTGACGAAGGTGCCGGTCTCAGCCAGCAGCGCCGTCTCCCAGGCATCGATGTGGATGCAGTGGGCCATGATGCTTTCGGGCCCGGTGATGCCGAAGCTGTGCAGCCGTTCCACGCAGCGCTTGCCCGAGCGTGGCCAGGCTGTCGTATTCGTCAACCGGGTGTTCGGCCACATGGACGTGGAAGCGTGCTGGCCTCTGCCGCGGCAGGCCTCCAGCGTGGCGTCGGCGAGGGTCAGGCTGGCGTGCAGGCCAAAGGTGGCGGCCAGCCGCCCGTCGGCCGTCTGTCGCCACTGCGCCAGCCGCTGCGCGAAAGCGCACATTCTCGCGGATGCCGGCGTGCGCCGCGGCCGTCGCCGTCGCGGTCGGTGACCTCGTAGCAGAGCGCGGCGCGCAGCCCGCTGGCCGTCACCGCCGTCGGCAATCACATCCAGGCTGCCGTCGATGGCGGTCTGGCTGGCGTGGTGGTCGATCAGCGTCGTCGTGCCGTTGCGGATGGCATCCGACCAGGCAGACCTCCGCCGAAGCGCGCACGCCGTCCAGGTCCAGCGCCTTGTCCAGCTTCCACCAGAGCGAGTTCGAGAATCTCCGGGAAATCCTTGGCCGGCGGGCCGGGAATGTACATGCCGCGGGCAAAGGCGCCGTAGAAATGGGTGTGCGCGCAGATCTGCCCCGGCATCAGCACGAGGCCGTGGGCGTCCCAGCGTTCGTCGTCGGGGTAGGCGGCCAACAGGTCGGCGCTGGCGCCCACGGCGTCGATCTGCGCGCCGCTGTAAGCGGACGGCGCCGTCGGCCAGGATGCGGTTTTCGTCGTCAAAGGTGATGACGTGTGGCGTTGTGGATGATCATGGTCGTTACTCGCTGGGAACCAGGGCGATGACTCGCAGCGGGCTGCCCGAACCGGCAACCAACTTCAGCGGCGCCGCAATGACGATCGCGCCGGTGGGTAGCAGGATGAGGACGTGCGGGCGTGCGCGCATGACGGGTCTCCTTTCCGATGTGGGTCGATCAGGCAACGGGACCAGTAGCGCTGGCGGGACGCTGCTCGCCGGCGGGGCGCTGCTTGTATTCCTCGAACTGGCGCTGCAACCTGGCTTGCTGCGCCAGCGCGGCGCGCTCGCCCTCGTCCAGCGCGTAGTCCAGCCGCGAGCGATAGTTCTCGTCATAGGTGGTCTTGGGCGCCGGGCCGAAGAAATAATGATAGACCATGGCCACCGCGGCGCCGGCCACCGCGCCGATCAGTAGATAGGATGTTTTGCCCACGTGTGTGCTTCCCTCCGCTGGTTGCTTTGACTTTCCGCCATTATAACGGCGGAAGGTATCTTCTCAATATTCCGGGTACGGGCACGATATATCGTGCCCGTACGGTTGGCGCTCCCCAGATTATTGAGAAGATACGCGGGAAGAGAGAAAAGAAAACCTCCCGCCAGTGAGTATGGCGGGAGGCGGTGAATGAGAGGATGCGGGGGAGAAACGGGTGAGCGGGTGAGACAGATGCATTACCCTCGTCACCCCCTCACCCGTCAGTCATTCTAACTCGCACTGCCGTCGGTGATATCGATATCCTGCACCTTGACTGCGCCCTGCGCCTGGCCGTTCACCGGAACGATGGGCGCATTGCCGTCGGGCATGAACAGGCCAACCACGGCGTAGAGCATGGCGCCCAGCCCCAGGGTGCCGACGGCAAAGGCGGCCCAGATCAGGCGAATCAGGTTCGGGTCGATGCCGTAGCGCTCGCCCAGCCCACCGCAGACGCCCATGAAGACCCGGTTCGTCGTGCTGCGCTTGACCGGCACGCTGTTGCGCAGGTTGGTGAAGCCGTCCTTGACCTGGTCGCCGCTGGGCAGTTTCTCGCCCATCGAACCCATGGCGCCCTTCACCTTGGCCGTGGCGTCGGCAATGTCCTGGTCGACGTTGCGCTGCGTGTTGGCCCGCCAGAGCAGGTAGCCCGCACCGATCAACAGGGTCGGCCAGAAGAGCACATTGACGATGGTCCAGAAGGCGCCCCACAAACCAGGCAGGATGCCCAGGTTGGCCAGCAGCCAGAAGGCGCCGAGACCTACCAGGATGCCGGCGGCCCAGGTGATGCCCTGCTGGTTCAACTGCACGGCAGGCGGCGCCACCTGGCCCACGCGGTTGTCGCCCACGGGCAAGAGCAGCGCCAGCATCAGGTAGGCCAGGAAACCGCCGCCCCAGGTGGCAAAGGTCGCCACGATCCAGATCACCCGCACCAGCACGGGATTGATGCCCAGGTATTCAGCCACGCCGCCACAGACGCCGCCGATGATTTTGTCGGTGGCGCTGCGATAGAGCATGCGCCGCACTGGGACGGCGTTCTGGCCGTTCTGCTGCGTGCCCTGCTGGGTGGCGCCGGTTTGATCTTGTACAGTGTTCATAGAGACTCCTTCTCCGTCAACTTTCCTCGAAACCCTGTTCGAGCCTTCGCCAATTCTGCTGCGGCAGGCGCTGCTGGGCATTGTTGCCTCATTCAGCAGCGTTCCTACCGGTTTTGTGCGCTGTCGGTGAACATTACGAGGGTCTGCGCAAGAAGGTTGCAGATTTCGCAGATCTCGTCCGAAAAGCGCCGCCGCGATCATCTGGTCTGTGGTGATGAGGACGTCAAACGTCAAACGTCATGCGTCACGCTGTATCCGTGCGCCCATTGACGCCTGACGCCTGAAGTTTGGCGCCTGCCTTCCCAATCTACCAATGGAACAACCCTTACCGGCTTCGGCGGCAAATATCGTCATAATGGCGGACTTGGGGAGTAGCCACCGCATCTGCGGTGTGGGCAATCGTCATGACGAGCTGAACAGCTCCGGTTGCCCGGCAGAAGTCATTTCTGTAGGCGAGACCATCGACCTTTCGAGGCGATGGTCTCGCCTTTTTGTTTGTCTTGGAGAAGGTAGCGAACGATGGCGCAATGGTATCGGCAAACAGCCGACGCAGTACAAAAGGAACTCAATACAGATGCCGCGCAGGGTCTGAGCAGCGCAGAAGCCGCAACCCGGCTCCAGCAGGTCGGCCCCAACGAGCTGATCGAGCGCGGCGGGCGGTCCCCCTGGCAGATCCTGTGGGAGCAGCTCACCGCCACGATGGTGCTGATCCTGCTGGCCGCCGTGGTCGTGTCGGCGTTCTTGCAGAAGTGGCAGGAGGCGGCGGCCATCCTGGCCATCGTGCTCCTCTTTGCCTTCCTGGGTTTCATCCAGGAATACCGTGCGGAGCGCGCGATGGCGGCGCTCAAGAAACTCGCCGTGCCCAACGTGCGTGTGCGCCGTGACGGACGCATCCAGGAACTGCCGGCGCACGACCTTGTCCCTGGGGACATCATCCTGCTGGAGGCCGGCAACCGTGTGCCTGCCGATCTGCGCTTGCTCGAGAGCATCAACCTGCGCGTGCAGGAGGCGGCGCTCACCGGCGAGTCGGAAGCGGTGGAAAAACAGGTGGAGGCCATCGACCGCGCCGACCTGCCGCTCGGCGACCGGCGCAACATGGCCTACATGGGCACGACTGTGACCTACGGGCGCGGCGCCGGCGTGGTCGTCGCCACGGGCATGCAGACCGAACTGGGCAACATCGCCGGGCTGCTGCAAGATGTGGCAGCCGAAGCCACGCCGCTGCAGAAACGCCTCGACTATGTGGGCAAGGTGCTGGCGCTGGTAGGCGTCGCCGTGGCCGCGGCCATCGGCGTCGCCGGCTACCTGCAGGGCGAATCGCTCGACGAGGTCTTTCTGCTGGCCGTCGGCATCGCCGTCGCCGTCGTGCCCGAAGGGCTGCCCGCGGTGGTGACGATCACGCTGGCCCTCGGCGCGCGGCGGATGCTGGCGCGGCAGGCGCTCATCCGCAAACTGCCGGCGGTGGAAACGCTGGGGTCTGTCACGGTGATCTGCTCGGACAAGACCGGCACCCTCACGGAGAACCGCATGACCGTGACCATTTTGGATGTCGCCGGCCACCGCGCCGTGGTGGACGAGACGTTGAACGCGCGCGGCGACGCCAAACTTGATACGGCCGATCACCTGGACACACCGGACAGTGCGCTCAAACTGCTCCTGGTTGGCGGCGCCCTGGTCAACGACGCCGAACTCCAACTCGACTACGCCAACGGCAGCCAGCACTACCACGCCATCGGCGACCCGACCGAAGGCGCGCTGGTCATCGCCGCGGCTCGTTTCGGCCTGATGAAACAGGCGATCGATCAGGAAATGCCCCGCGTGGGTGAGTTGCCCTTCGACTCGGAACGCAAGCGCATGACCACGCTGCACCGGCCTGGCCACGCCGCGTTACTCCCCGTGACCCTGAGCGAGGATGAAACTATCGCCTTCACCAAGGGGTCGGTCGATGGCCTGCTCGACATCAGCACGCAGGTCTGGGAGGGCGGCCGCACCCAGCCGCTGGACGACAACCTACCGCCGGCGCATCGAGGACGCCAACCGCAGCCTGGCCGAAAACGGGATGCGCGTGTTGGGCGTCGCCTTCCGCACGCAGCGCGATACGGCGATCGTCGAAAACGACCTCACCTTCATCGGCTTCATGGGCATCATCGACCCACCGCGGCCCGAGGTGAAGGCGGCGGTTGCCACCTGCAAGAGCGCCGGCATCCGTCCGGTGATGATCACGGGCGACCACCCGCTGACCGCGCTGCACATCGCCAAAGAACTGGGCATTGCCGACGCGCAGAGTCGCGTCCTGACCGGCGTCGAACTGGAGCGATTGAGCAGTGAGGAACTGGACGCCAACGTCGGCGGCGTTTCCGTGTTTGCCCGCGTCTCGCCCGAGCACAAACTGCGCATCGTCGAGGCTTTGCGCCGCCAGGGCCAGATTGTGGCAATGACCGGCGACGGCGTCAACGATGCGCCGGCGCTCAAACAGGCGGACATCGGCGTGGCGATGGGCATCACCGGCACCGACGTCTCCAAAGAGGCGGCCGACATGGTGCTGCGCGACGACAATTTTTCTACGATCGTGGCGGCGGTCGAAGAAGGCCGCGTCATCTACGACAACCTGCGCAAGTTCATCAAGTTCAGCATCGGCGGCAATGTCGGCAAGATTACGGCCATGGTCGGCGGTGTGCTGGCCGGCATCACGACGCCGCTGCTGCCGCTGCAATTGCTCTGGTTGAACCTGCTCACCGATGGCCTGTTGGGCGTGGGCCTGGGCGTCGAACCGGCGGAACGCAACGTGATGCGCCGGGCGCCGGTGCCGGCGGATGCCGGCATCTTCAGCGGCGGCGTGGGTGGCCACATCGTGCGCACGGGCATCGTGATCGGCGCCGTGGGCTTGGGCGTGGGGCTGTACGCCTACTGGGCGGGCAACCCCGGCTGGCAGACGATGCTTTTCGCCACGCTGGCCTTTGCCCAGGTGTGGCAGGCCCTCGGCATCCGCACCGGCAACGAGTCGCTCTTCCGCGCCGGGCTGTTCACCAATCTGCCGCTGCTTGGCCTGGCTGTCCTGGTGGTCGTCCTGCAACTGGCTGCCATCTATCTGCCGTGGCTCCAGTCGTTCATTGGCACGACGCCGTTGAGCGGGCAGGACCTGCTGCTGACATTTGTGGCGGGCGGCCTGGTGTTTGTAGCGGCGGAAATCGAGAAGGTCTGGGTGCGGTGGCGGTTGCGCCGCAGGCGCCGGCGCTGCAGGGCATGGCCCAGCGGCGCTGACTGAGAGCAGGCTGAGCGTCTGTTCGATCGCCAGTACTTGGAGGTGCGGGCGCCTGTCACTTTGATGAAGGTTAACAAAATCAACCGGTAAACAATGCAGGGACATGAAATTTCATGCCCCTGCATTGTTGCCGAATCTATTTGTCAGGGCTTCCGCCGGCTGCGCATGTCGCAGCCGGCGGAAGCCCTATCTGTAAATCTGCATGAAAGTAACGGGCGCCTTGTCCATTATCGCCTTGACAAGCGCTATGCCTGCGTCCCCTGGCGACGGCGGGCGGGCCGGCGCAGACTTGGCCTGGAGGCCGCCTCAGTTGCGGGCGGCTTCTCCTGGGCGTGGGATTTGACCGGCGGCGCCGGCTGCTGCTGCGCTGCGCTGCCGTGTGCCGTGCTTGGCCTGGCCAGACTGGCTGCCGCCCGGCTCTGCCGTGTGGGCCGGCAGCGGCTGATGTTTGGAATAGCCCTGCTGGCCGCCACTTCGGTCGCCGGCGTGGGATGCAGAGACTGGGCTTGGTGTAGCCCTGTTTGCTGCTGTTGCGTGATTCCGTGCCACGGCTGGGCTGGGACTGGCGGCTGGCGTAGCTCGGCTGCGCCGGACGGCTCTGCCCGCCGGCGCTAGCGGCATAGCCGGCATAGTCGAACCCGGCCAGACGGCGGCGTTCCACCGGGTTGCCCAGCACCTTCTCGATGGCCCGCACCATCGGTTCGTCGTCCTGTTCGGTGAAGGTGAACGCTTCGCCGGTCAACTGGGCGCGGCCGGTGCGCCCGATGCGGTGCGTGTACGCGTCCACCGTGTCGGGCATGTCGTAGTTGATCACGTGCGAGACCGAAGCCACGTCGATGCCGCGGGCGGCGATGTCGGTGGCGACGAGGATGTCGTACTGGCCGCCGCGAAAGCCGTTGATCGCAGCCTGCCGTTTGTTCTGCGCCATGTTGCCTTGCAGCGCGGCGACGCGATAGCCGCTCTTCTCCAGCGTTTCGGCCAGAGAGCGGGCGCGGCGCTTGGTGCGCGTGAAGATCAGCACACGTTCCGTCGGCGTCTGCTGGAGCATCGTGAGCAGCAGCTTGGTCTTGAGACCGTCGGGCACCGGGTAGAGCGCGTGCGACACCGTCTCGGCGGGTGCGATCATGCCGATCTGCACCGTGACCGGGTGGGTGAGGATGTCGCCGGCCAGGCCGCGGATTTCGTCCGGCATGGTGGCCGAGAAGAAGAGCGTCTGGCGCTTCACCGGCACATGCTTGAGGATGTCACCGCGCTCGGGCGCATCCTCCTCCTCGTGCTGGGCTTGTATGCGCTCGCCGGACTGCTGTCCTGGGCGCAGGGGCGGATCATCGTCCATATCGTCAACGGCGCGGTCTATCGCCTGCGTCGTGACGTGGAGGAAAAGCTGGCGCGGCTGCCGTTGTCCTACTTCGATTCCCAGCCGCGTGGTGAGTTGCTGTCGCGGGTCACCAACGACGTCGACAATATCGGCACCTCGCTGCAACAGACCCTCGAGCCAACTGGTGACCAGCTTGCTGACGGTGGTCGGCGATGCTCGTCATGATGTTTTGGGTTTCGCCGCTGCTGGCGATCATCGCGCTGGTGACGATCCCGGTGTCGCTCGCCATCACGGTGGCGGTCGGCAAACGGTCCCAGGTCCAGTTCGTCCAGCAGTGGAAGAGCACCGGCGACGTCAACTCGATCGTCGAGGAGACCTTCACCGGCCACGGACTGGTCAAGGTGTTCGGCCGCCAGCGGGAGGTCGCCGGAGCGTTCGCGGCGGCCAATGAGCGACCTGCGCACGGCGACCTTCGGTGCGCAGTTCATCTCCGGGCTGATCATGCCGCTGATGATGTTTGTCGGGAACCTCAACTACGTCCTTGTCGCCGTCGTCGGCGGGCTGCGCGTCGCCCACGGGACGATGAGCATCGGCGATGTCCAGGCATTTATCCAGTACTCGCGCCAGTTCACCCAGCCGCTCACCCAGGTCGCCTCGATGGCCAACCTCATGCAGAGTGGAGTCGCCTCTGCCGAGCGGGTTTTCGAGGTGCTCGACGCGCAGGAGCAGGTGCCCGATGCCGCCGATCCGGTGGTCGTCGAGGACCCGCACGGACGGGTGGCCTTCGAGGACGTGTCGTTCTCCTACCGGCCGGACAAGCCGCTGATCGAGCACCTGAACCTGTGTGTCGAGCCGGGTCAGACCGTGGCCATCGTCGGTCCGACCGGCGCCGGCAAGACGACCCTGGTCAACCTGATCATGCGGTTTTACGAGCTGGACGGTGGCCGGATCACCCTCGACGACGTCGACATCGCCGAGCTGAGCCGCTCCGGCCTGCGCGACGAGATCGGCATGGTGCTGCAGGACACCTGGCTCTTCGAGGGGACGATCCGCGACAACATCGCCTACGGCAAGCCGGGCGCCACCGCCGCCGAGGTGCGCGCGGCGGCCGAGGCGACCTATGTCGACCGGTTCGTCCATTCCCTCCCAGAGGGATACGACACCAAGCTGGACTCCGAGGCCAGCAACATCAGCGCCGGGGAGAAGCAGTTGATCACGATCGCCCGGGCGTTCATCTCCGAGCCGGCGCTGCTCATTCTCGACGAGGCGACCTCCTCGGTCGATACGCGGACGGAGTTGCTGGTGCAGCAGGCGATGCATGCCCTGCGCCAGGACCGGACCAGCTTCGTCATCGCCCACCGGCTCTCAACGATCCGGGACGCCGACCTGATCCTCGTCATGGAGGACGGCCGGATCGTCGAGCAGGGCTCCCATGCCGAGTTGCTCGCCGTCGGGGGCGCCTTCTCCCGGCTGTATGCCGCGCAGTTCGCCGGGGCGCTCACCGAGGTGGACGAGCCCGAGCCGGTGGGGACACCGGTGCCGTGAGCCCCGGCGAGCAGCGCGACGTCCTGGCCGTGATCGCCGCCGGCGGGGCGCTCGGAAGCCTGGCCCGCTGGGGCCTGGCGGCGGCGCTGCCCCACCCGGCGAGCGGCATACCGACGGCGACGTGGATCGCCAATGTGACCGGTGCCGTCGTCCTGGGCGCACTGATGGTGTTGGTGACCGAGGTGTGGCCGCCGCGGCGCTACCTGCGTCCGTTCTGGGGGGTCGGGGTTCTCGGCGGCTACACGACGTTTTCCACCTATGTGCTCGACATTCATACCCTGCTGCGTTCCGGGGCGGGACCGGCTGCGGGGGTGTATCTCGCCGGCACGATCGTCACCGGCCTGCTCGCCGCCTGGCTCGGGATCGCTGCCGTGCGGGCCGCCGTCGCCGCCCGGGGCCCCCGGCGGCGGCTGGACAAGGAGGACAGATGACCCTGCTCGGCCCGGCCACGCGGTTGACGATCATCATCGGCGAGAGCGACCAGTGGCATCACCGGCCGCTCTATACCGAGATCCTTCATCGCGCCCACGCCGCCAATCTCGGCGGCGCCACGGTGATGCGCGGGATCGAGGGGTTCGGCAAGTCGAGCCGGATCCATACCAACCGGCTGGTCTCGCTGAGCGAGGACCTGCCGGTGCTGATCGTCATCGTCTCCTCGCGGGAGCGGATCGAGGCCTTCTTGCCGGTCGTTGAGGAGCTGGTCACCGAGGGGCTGGTGATGCTCGATCCGGTGGAGGTCGTCAAATATGCCGGGCGCGGCGGCTCGGCGGGGCAGCGGTGAGCGCCGGCTGGGTCACGCCGCTGCTCGTCGTGACCGGCGGTGCGGTCGGAGCGCCGCTGCGCTATCTGGTCGACCGGCAGATCCAGGCGCGGCATGACAGCGTCTTCCCGTGGGGCACGCTCATGGTCAATGTCCTCGGGTCCCTCATTCTGGGTGTCGTCGCCGCCGTGGTGGCGGCTCACGCCGCAGCGGCATGGCTGCTGACCCTGCTCGGCGTCGGCCTGTGTGGGGCGCTGACGACATTCTCGACATTCAGCTACGAGACGGTCCGGTTGGCGCAGACCGGCTCGTGGGTGGTCGCCGCGCTCAATACCGGGGCGAGCGTGGCCGGGTCGTTCGCTGCGGTGAGTGCCGGGTGGTGGCTGGCCACGGTCGCTACTTGCGGGTAGCCAGCAGTTACAGCGACCCGGTGAGGATCGCGCCGAGGTCGTCGTGGGTCAACTCCACGGGGTTGGCCTTCATGCTGCTGGCCTGCATGCCCCGGCCGATCAACTCGGGGATGTGCTCGGCGAGCACGCCGTAGGCCGCCAGCCCCGACAACCCGAGCGCCTGGCGTTGAGCGTGCAGCCAGGGCGGAACGTCATCGGGACTTGCGTCCGGGTTGCCGGTGAGCAGGACGGCGATCTCGGTGAGCTTGTCGAGCGCCGGATGCTCGATGTCGCGACGGCGCAGCGCGGCCAGGTTGACCTCGACGACCGCCGGGAGGAGCACGCCGCACACGGCGCCGTGGGGAGCGGCATACCGGGCACCGAGGACGGCGGCGAGGCCGTGCACCGCGCCCAGCCCGGAGTTGGCCAGGCACAACCCGCCGAGCAGGCTGGCCAGGGCGAGATCGGCCCGCACCTGCGGGTCCCCAAGCCCATCCCGCACGCCGCGGGCCAGCGAGCGGGCCGAGCGGCGGATGCCGTCGCGGGCCAGGGCGTCGGTGACCGGATTGGCCCGGGCCGACAGCAGCGGTTCGATGAGTTGGGAAAGCGCATCGGAGCCGCTGGCCGCCACGGTGGCGGCGGGGGTGGCGAGCAAGAGGTCGGGGTCGACGACAGCAGCGCGCGGCAGCAGCAGCGGGCTGCGCAGGCTCGCCTTGACGTCTCGCGCCGACAGGACGGCGTTGCGGGTGACCTCCGAGCCGGTGCCGGCGGTCGTCGGCACGGCCACGCACGGCAGCGATGGCGTGCTCAATGGCCGGCCGTGGCCGACGACCTCGAGGTGATCGAGCGGGTCGGTGCCCGAGGCGGCGAGCGCGGCCAGCGCCTTGGCGGCATCCAGGGCGCTCCCGCCGCCGTAGCCGAGCACGCCGTCGCAGCCGCTGCCGAGCAGCGCCGCGACCCCGTCGCGGATCAGCTCCACCGAGGGCTCTCCGGCAGTCGCGACGGCGTCGGACTCGATCCCCTTCTCTCGCAGCGCCGCGCGGATCTCCTCGGCGCGGCTGGTGGTTGCGCCGGTGACCACGAGGACGCGGGTGACCCCGAGCGCGGTGAGGATGTCCGGGACCTCGCTCACCCGCCCGGCGCCGAAGCGGATATCGGCCGGCGTGACCAGCTCGAAGCGGGGTGTGGTCACCACAGAGTCCTCGTGACAGGAGCCTTCGAGGCGAGCTTGCGGGAGTCGCTCACGACGGGCCTTCCCGACGGGAACTCACGACGGGAACTCGCGACGGCTGGCAACGGCGCTCACAACCGGCGCTCACGACTGCGTACTCACCCAGCCGAGGTCGCCGGGTGAGTGGTTGGCGAATTTCGTTGCCTGCCGCGGCCGGGCCATCATCGGGGCGACGGCGTCGCGCCAGGCGGCATAGTGCGCGGTCTCCTTGTGGGCGGCCGCTGCGGCCTCGTCGTGATAGATCTCCACGAGCACGACGTGGGCCGGGTCGTCGCGGTTTTGGATGACGTCGAAGCGCACGACACCAGGCTCCTCCCGGCTGGCGCGGGCGTTGGCCTCGCTCGCGGCGAGGAAGTCCTCCACCCGATCGGGCAGCACGGCGATATCGACATGGACGATAAGCAGGGCCATGCGAATGACATTAGCGCCGCGACAGGTGACCTGCAGGAGGTGAGGCATGCCGCACCCGCGCAGGTCACCCCGCGCGCGGCCGGCGTCGAACCGAGGACGACGTGCTCGCGAGCCAGGCGAGCGCCAGCCAGACCAGCACGGCGGCCGCGGGGGCGGCATCCCGTCGCCAGCCGAGCGTGACGGCCTCGACGGCCGGGGTCATGCCGACCACGCGCCCGGGAACATAGGCCAGACCCAGGACGAGGGCGCGGGCGATCTGCAACCGGTCGAGCGCGGTCACGACGATGGGCGGGAGGAGCGCCCAGACGAGCTGGTCGTACCACGGCAGCGAATAGGGCGCGGCGGCGGCATACGCGAGGGAGAGGACGAGCGTGAGGCGGATCGCGACGTCGCCCGGCCGGCCGTTGCCCGGTCCGACGATCCGCCACAGGCACCACGCGAGGAGCAGGCACATGATCGCCGCGGCGACAAAGATCACCGAGCGAAGCGTCGAGTCGCCCAGCGCCCCCCCGAACCACCCGTAGGCCTTGCGCCACGGCGTGGCCAGCGAGATCGACCGACGGGAGCGGCCGAGTTGGTCAAAGACGTGTGGCCCGGCCCATAGCTGGGTGGGGGCAACGACCAGCCCCGCGCCGAGGAGGAGCAGCGCGATCCGCCCGGCCGATCGCGTTGGCGAGCGAGCGTCACCCGTCGACGGCCCGGCCAATCGCCGGCGGGACTCGACCACCCAGCCGGCGACGATGGCGACAAGGACGACGCCGGCGGTCACCTTCGCCCCGATCGCCGCACCGGCGGCCAGCCCGGCCGCGAGGGCCAGAGTCAGGCGGTGGGACCGGGCGAGTAGGAGTGCGGCGAGTGCGGCGGCCGTGGCGAGCAGGTCGACGTGGGCGCCCAGGACCGCGGTGGCGAACAGCACCGGGTTGAGCGTCCACAGCGCATCGACCCTCCCGGCATGCTGGGGGAAGAGCCGGCGCAGCAGCCACCTCGCGGCCAGCCAGGCCAGGACGATGAGCAGCTGCCAGACCCAGACGACCTGGCGCAGGTTCTCGCCCCCACCCCACGCGGCGACGGCCTGGGCGAGGGTCGCCACCGGCCCATAGATGCTCGGCGTCTGTTGCCAGGGCGGCTGCACCCCGCTGGTCACCGGATCGTGCCCTCCGCCCCACGCGATCGGGGATTCCACCCACGGATCCCCGCCGAGTAGCGCGATCCGCCCGTAGGCCGCGTAGTTCGTGTGATCCGCCGACCCGAACGGCATTGTCACCAGCGCGGCGATAGCGAGCGCAGCGATCACTGTCGGCCGGGCGGGACGCGGATCGCGCAGCGCCAGAACAACACCCACGGCGCCAAGCACGTATGCCGCGGCCAGCGCCACGGACGTTGCCGCCGGCCCTAGGGCCCACGGCAGCGCCCCGGGCGCCCAACCGCGGGGCCCCAGCGGCGGCTTGGCGGCGCTCTTACCGAGGATGCCGATAAGGACGAACAGGGCGAACGCGGTCGCGAGTGCTGCCCGCCCGGCCAGGAACGAACGCGGCCGGGGCATGCGGGTCAGTCTAACCACGGCAGGTCGCCGGCCGACCGTGGCGCCCTGGCTACGTCCCGTCGAGCAAGGACGGTGCCAAGCGTCGCTGTCCTGCAGGAGGTGCCGTATACCTCACCTGTTGCAGGACACCCGCCCGCTGGCCGGCGTCACCGTCCGCGCCGTGCGAAAAAGCGCTCACCCTCCAGTGCGGCGACCGGTGCGCCGGCTTGCGGCGACCACGCGGGCGATGTCGCGCAGCTGCTTGGCGCGGTGTAGCCGCCCGCGCCAGTCGGTGCCGGAGGCGCGGTGGGTGAAGCTGACCGGGACCTCCTGCACCCGCAGCCCGGCGCGCAACACGGCCAGCAGCAGGCCGACCTCGACGCCCCAGCCGGGGGCGAGCGGGAGCGCGGCGTCGAACGCCGGCCGGGTCAGGCAGCGCATGCCGTTCAGCGGCTGATTGATCGCGACCCCGGTCGCGCGGGCGATCTCGCGCTGGGCCATCCGGACCGCGCGGCCGCCGCCGCGGGAGCTGTTCTCGCGCGGGATATTGGCGACGGTCACATCCGCTTTCCCGGACAGCACAGGAGGGATGAGCGGGGCCAACCCCGCGGCGCTTGCCACGAGGTCGGCGTCGATGAAGAGCAACGCGTGTGGCCGGTCGGGGGCGTCCACCGCAGCGACCCGCGCCGCGCCGGTGGTCATCGCCGCCGCCTTGCCCCGGTTGGCCGGATGCCGCACGACGTCGGCGCCGGCACTGGCGGCGAGCTGCGCGGTGGCGTCGGTGCTGCCGTCGTCCACGACGACGACCAGCTCGACGTGCGGCAATTGCGCCGCCGCAGCCACCGTGTCGGCGATCCGGTCGGCCTCGTCATTGGCCGGGATGACGACCGCAACCGCGGCCGGAGCTGCCGCGCCTGGCAGGCCCGCGCCCGCCGTCACCGGGCTTCCCCGCCGGTCAACGCAGCGTGACCTGCCGGCCGAGCAAGCCGTTCTTGGCGCGCCGCTCGTCGGGGGTGAGGACGGCGTCGCTGCGGGCGGCGGCATACCGCTCGGTGAAGGCGGCCAGCGCGTCCTCGTAGTCCGCCGCGGGCGTGTCGCCGACCAGTTGCCACACCGGCACGAGCAGGCCACACGCGCGGAAGGCACCTAGCAGCCGGGTGCCGTGTCCCAGCGTGTCGCTGCCGGCGGCATGCAGCCGGGCCAGGGCGTCGGTCGCCGTGTCTTCGTCGTCGGGAAGCACCAGGCGCAGGTGGGCGCGTCCCGCGAGCAGGCACCAATAGGCCGACGGTGCCGAGGTCATCTTGGTCGTCGGAACGACCGAGGCGTTGGCGCGCTCGAGCGACTGCTGGGCCTCGCCGTCCAGGTCCTGGCCCTCGACCCAGAAGTCGAAGCCCTCGTGGACGTCCACCTGCGGCGCTTGGCTGGTGTCGACCAGGTCGGCCAGCGGCGGGGTTGCATCGGTGGCCAGTGGCACGCGCGGCAACGGGGTGCCCGGCGCGGCGTCCAGTGCGGCGAGCAGCGCGCTGGCCAGGTCCCGGGAGGCATCGCCGCTTCCGCTGCCCGATTGCGTGCCGATCAGCACCGCCCCGTCGCTGCGCCGGATGGCCGGCCACGCCATCGGCAACACGGTCGCGACCGTCACCGCGTCGGGGCCGCTCTCCGGAGCCACCCCGGCCGCTAGCGGCAGGGTCACCGTCGCGGCCGGGAGGATCTCCTTCATCGCTACCCAGTCGGTCTCACCGGGCATGCCGGCGAACGGCCGGGAGGCGTATGCCGCGGGCCCGCGCCCACGGTCCTGACCGCGCTCCTGCTGCCCGGCTTGCTTGCGTCGCGATGCCTTACCCATGGGAAGCGATCATGCCCGACGCCGCGAGGGGCCGCCGAGGGAGGCCCACACCGTGATCGAGCCCTTCTTCTCGCTGACCCCCCACTCGTGCGCCAGCGAGCGCACGATCCGCAGCCCGCGGCCGGACGGGGCGAAGACGGCCTTGGGCATCGCCTTGGGCGCGGTCTCACCCCCGCCATCGGTGACGTCCACCTCGACGACGCCGTTCTTCTCCGTCCAATGGACCCGGACAGTGTTGTCATGCAACGGTTTTGCATGACGCAAAGCATTTGCGACGAGCTCGCTGGCCACGATCGCGACCTCGTCGATCGTCTCCTCGTCCACCTCGCGGGCGGCCAGGTCCCGACAGATAGCGGTCCGCACCCGCGGGATGGACGAGCCGCGCCACGGTGCCCGGATCGTGCGGGCATTCCCGACCCCGATCGTCCCCCCGAACTCGTCGAGGTCGACCTTGGGCCGGCTGGCCTTGGGCCTCTCGGACGCGTCCTTCGCGCCGGATGTGCTGGCCTTGTCCACCATCGGTCCCCTTCGTGCTGTTCGGCTTCCCGCGTGCGAGTTTTCCCGGCGCTCGGCTTTCCGGGCCCGAGGCTACCCGGCCAGAGATCGCCGGACTGGCGCTGGCGTGCGGCGAAAAGTCATGCCCTCCTCGACCCGGGCATGCCGGCCCAGGCGCCGCCGCTCGGCGAGGTAGTTCTGCCGCACCTGCCACACGCCGCGCCCCGTCTGCCGCGGCAGCACGTCCGCTCCGCGCTGGATGTAGCCGGCGGCGAAGTCCATCAGCGGCCGGGTCGGCTCCCCCGGTGCCGGCGCATCCGGCCAGGCCGAGCCGAAGCCATGCCGGTCCAGGTAGCCGATCAGCCGGCATACATAACGACTGACGAGATCGACCCGCAACGTCCACGAGGCGTTGATATAGCCCACGGCGAGAGCAAAATTGGGCACTCCACAGAGCATGATCCCGCGGTAGGTGACGGTGCTGGCCAGGTCGACCGGCCGGCCGTCGACGACCAACTCGGCGCCGCCGCCAGGGCGCAGGCGTAGCCCGGTCGCGGTGACGACGATGTCGGCGTCGAGGTGCCGCCCGCTGCGCAGCGCGATCCCATGCTCGGTGAACGTTTCGATCGTGTCGGTGACGATCTCGGCGCTGCCGTCGCTCAGCGCGGCATACAGGTCCCCGTCGGGGACGAGGCACAGCCGCTGGTCCCACGGGTTGTAGCGCGGGTTGAAGTGTACATCGAGTGGATAGTCCGGCGGGAGGAGTTTGGCCGCGTCGCTGCGAATGAACCGGCGCACGAGGTCCGGCCGGCGACGGCTGACCTGATAGAGCCCCCACGCCTGAATGATGTGACTCCACCGGGTCAGTCCGTATGCCGCTCGCGCCGGCAGCGCTCGCTCGGCAACGTCGGCGATGGGGTCCTTCGAGGGCATATTGAGGACGTAGGTCGGGGAGCGTTGCAGCATCGTCACGTGCCCGGCGCCACCACGGGCCATCGCCGGGACGATCGTGACCGCGGTCGCGCCGGAACCGATGACGACCACCCGCTGGCCGGTGAAGTCGAGGTCGTCCGGCCAAAACTGCGGGTGGACGACCCGGCCGCCGAAGCTCCCCAGGCCGGGCAGGTCCGGGGCGTGCGGGTTCTCGTAGTCGTAGTAGCCCGAGCAGGCATACAGGAAGCGGGCGGTGACCGTGCGTTCGCTGGCGATGCCATCAGCGTCGGTGTGGGTCGCGGTGACCGTCCAACGGGCCTGCGAGCTCGACCACTCGGCGCGAATCACGTTGTGGCGGTAGCGGATGTGATCCTCGACGGCAAACTCGCGGGCGGTGTCCTGGATGTAGCTCCGGATATCGTCGCCGTCGGCGAGCGCGTGCGCGCCGCGCCAGGGGCGGAAGGCGTAGCCGAGGGTATACATGTCGGAGTCGGAGCGGACGCCCGGGTAGCGGAAGAGGTCCCACGTCCCGCCAATCGCCTCGCGGGCTTCGAGGATGAGGTAACTGGTGCCGGGCAGTTCGCGCTGCAGGTGGCAGGCGGCGCCGATGCCGGACAGGCCGGCCCCGATGATCAGGACGTCGACGTCGGTGGCGCTGGACACAGACTCTAAGTTATCGGTCAGTTCGCAGGGACGTGGGTGCGGGAGCGTGGGTGCCGGCTCTTGGGTCGTCACCAGGGGAGGGCCACGACGCGAGGAAGGCGTCGATCTCGGCAGCGGTGGGGGCGGTGTTGGGGCCCTTGCGGGTCACCTTGATCGCGCCGGCGGCGTTGGCTCGCCGGGCGGCCTCGACCCAGTCGGCGCCGGAGGCGCGCACGGCGACCAGGACGCCGGTATGGGTGTCGCCGGCGCCATTGGTGTCCACCGGGGTCTGCGGAAACCCGGGGACCGGTGTGTTTCCCCCGGCGACGCGCACGATGCATCCCCTGGGCCCGTCGCGGACCACGACGACGGCGTCGGAGCCAAGCCGGTCGGCGACCGCCATGCAGGACTTGGCGATCGGGGCCAGGCCGGTCAGGTCCTCGGCCTCATCGGCGTTGGACGTCCACACCGAGGTCCGGGCCAACATCCGCTCCTGCAGCGAGGGTTCGAGGGCGGCGAACTCGGCGCCCGGGTCGAGCACCACGACCACGCCCGGCGCGAGGGTTTCCAGCCAGCTCAGCAGCGGATCCCGGGTGCGCCCGAGCAGCGAGTAGCCGCTGACGCACACGAGATCGCCCGGTGCCGGCTGGCACGCGTGCAGCGACTCCGGGGTGATCTGCCGCTCGGCGCCCTGAGTGGTGACGAACGTGCGCTCGGCGGTCGGCTCGATCATCACGAAACAGATGCCGGTGTCGAGATCGGGGATCGGGGCAGCGCTCAGCGTGACGCCCTCGGCGGCCAGGGCCGCGCGGATCCGGTCGCCGTTCGGTCCGGTGCCGTGGGCGCCGGCATGCACGCACGTGGCCCCGGAGCGCGCGGCGGCGAGGAGGATGTTGACGGCGCCCGCGGCATACAGCTGGTGCATCTGCGCCATGACATTGCCGCCGCGGCGCGGCAAGGCCGGGATCTCGACGACCTCGTCGACCAGAGCCTGCGCGGTATGGATGACGCGTGCTGTCACGGGTGGCAATCCTGCCACCCGCGCGTGGGTTATCCGCCGGCCTTGCGGCGGAACATCTTCTGGTGCGCCTCGGGGCCGTGCGAGTGCTCCACCTTGCCGTGCTCGCCGGTGTCGGAGACGTCGACGCCGCCGCCCTTGGCCTTGCGCTCGAGCGCCTCGCGGAACTTCCGCTTGGTCTCCTCGTCCGGAACCGACCGCTTCGGGCTGCCCTTGCTCATGGCGTCATCCTCTCATCGGCCCGGATGCCGGGCGGAAGCCTTCACCGTCACGTTTCGCGGCGATCGGCTCGCGTTTACCTACGTGATGCGTGTCGCTACCAGCATGTCATCGCACCACGGGATAGAACCATGGAATAAGGACCCGGCCAAGTATGAGGTGGTCGGGTCCGTGGTTTGCGCCAGGGACCAACTCATCGACTCAGCTGGCGCCGGTCAGCCCGTGCTCGTGGGCGAAGACGACGATCTGGACCCGGTCGCGCAGGGCGAGCTTGCGCAGGATTGCCCCGACATGGGTCTTGACCGTCGATTCGCTGGCGAAGACGCTGGCCCCGATCTCGGCGTTGGAGTAGCCCTTGGCGATCAGTGCCAAGACCTCCCGCTCCTTCTCGGTCAGCATTCCGTAGGCCGCAGGCACCGCCGCCTTGGTCCGGAACTGGCCGTCGAGCAGCGTCGTCAGATCGCGAGGGGCGAGGACGGCGTTGCCGGCGTGCACGGTGAAGATCGCCTCTGCGAGCATTGTGGGGGTCGCGTCTTTGAGGAGGAAGCCGCTGGCGCCCAACCGGATCGCGGTTGCGGCGCGGTCGTCGAGGTTGAACGTGGTCAGCACGATCACCCGCACCGGCTTCTCCCGGGCGGCGATGCGGGCGGGAGCGAAGATCTGGCGGGTGGCCTCGACGCCGTCCATGATCGGCATCCGGATATCCATGAGCACGACATCGGGGGCGAGCGACTCGACGGCGGCGACCGCCTCCGCTCCATCGGCGGCCTCGCCGACCACCGTGATTCCGTCGTGGGCGTTGAGGATGCGCGCCACCCCGGCGCGGAAAAGCTCCTGGTCATCGACCAGGAGCACTCCGATATCGCTCATTCCTGCCCTTCCGCAGTCACCTCGGCCGAGCGCAGCGGGAGCCACGCGGTCGCGGTGAACACTCTGCCACCGGCGTCCGGCTCGACGTCGGTGACCAACTGGCCACCCACCGATTCGAGCCGATAGCGCATCGAATCGACCCCGAGACCGCCGCTGGCGTTCGGGCCCGCAGTGGGCAGGGGACGGGTCGACTCGGACTCCACAAGGTTGCGCACGCTGATCCGTAGCTGGGCGGCCCGCCAGTCGACCGGCCACTCCTGCTCCACCCAGACCGGGCCACTGCGGCGGCCGTGCTTGAGCGCGTTGGTCAGCATTTCCTGCAGCACCCGGTAGGCGACCTGTTCCAGATCGGGCGGCAGCGGCCGCGGGGTGCCGATCACATGCCGGCGCACGTCGTTGCCGGCGGTGGCCACCCCGTCGATGAGCGCGTCCAGCCCGGTCTGGGGCGCCTGCTCCCCGGTGGGCGAGGGCTGCAGCACGTGACGGACGTCCTGCAGCGACCGGCGCGCCGACGTGGCGACATTGCTCAGCGTCTCGCGCATCTTGTCCACCTCGTCATCGCCGAGGTATTGCGCAGATTGGGCCTGGGCGAGGATGACCGCCAGGGAGTGGCCGACGACATCGTGGACATCGCGGGCCAGCTGCGCCTGCCCGGCCTTGAGTTCGGCAACCTGCTGGGCGTAGCCGCGTTCGCGTTCGGCCAGTTCGCGCTGGGCCTGGGCCGACTCTTCCCGCTCCCGGGAAAGCTGGAGGGAACGTCCGAACCGTCCAACCGTCCACGGCAGCACGAGGAGGAGGGCCCAGGCCATGCCGGGAGCGGCCGCTTGGCTCGCTATCTGATCCCAGGGCAGGGCGAACGGAGCGCCCGCGTTCCACTGCCGGGAGAGGACATCGATGTGGGGCGCCGCCAACGCCACCAGGCCGGCGATGGGGGAGAGCAGGACGACCGTCCCGCTCAGCCACCGCAATCCGCGGCTGCCGAAGCGCGCGCAGCCGAACACGATGATCGACGCCGTTGCGATTTGGGCGAACAGGGCCGCCCCGGTCAGCAGGCCCACGCCGAAACTGACGATCAGCAGCAGCAGGCCGACTCCCGGCACACGCCGGAAGCTGCCGCCCGCCGCCACCGCCGACAGCAACATCAGCGCGGACACGCCGGGGGAGGGATAGTAGCCGCTGACGTCCATCGACCAATAGACGGCGACGACGATCAGGACAGCGAGAACCTCCGGCCACCACTCTCGAGCGAGGTCGACTGCGCCGGTGGGCAGTTGCAGCGGCGGCAGTTCCGGCCGCCCCGGCCGCCGCGGCTCGGGCAGGCCGGTCGCCCACGGCGCTCCTCCATCGGGTGGCCCCTGGTGCCAGTAGCTGGAACCAGAAGGCCCGGACCAGCCCGAGCCGGACCCGCTGTCGCCGCTCGCGCCGGAACCGCTTGCGCCCGTATGGGGGGCCGGGCCCGCCGCGGGCGCTGCCGCGCCCTCGCCGGCAGAGGTGTCCCCGGGTGCGCCAGTGGCGCTCGGGGGTTCAGGGGTCACTGGGTCAGTATGGCTAGCGGTTGTGACCGGTCCGGCGCTGGACATCAGCGGGCCGTCTCCACGAGGGCGTCGAGCAGCGCGGGATAGCTGGTCCCCGCGGCCGCAAACAGGCGAGGCACGGCATCCCGCCGGCCGAGCGCCGGCGCCAGGTCGACGTCATCGAGCACGGCGGCCCGCGCCCCGAGGGTGAACGTCACGGTCATCGCCCCGGTGGCTCCGAGCGCGGTGAGCAAGGTCAGCGCGTCGTGGTCGATCCGGCGCCGTTGGATCGGATCCAGTTGCGCCACGGTCACGGCGCTGCCCCGTCCGGTGCCGACCGGCATGCCAGAGCCGGGGCGACCCAGGTCGGGTCCCGGGCCGGTGTGCGGCGGGCGGGCCCCCGTCCGCCCGCCGCCGCCGAAGGGGCGCCCCGCCCCCACCGGGATCTCGCCGGTCCAGGAGGGCGTTGCCGCCCCCGCCGCCGGCCGTTCGAGGTAGGGCGGTGAGACCAGCGCCGCGCCGTCCGCGCGCCGCAAGACGGCCACGGTGACCCGCTCGCCGTCGAGGGCTTGCTCGACGACGGCGTGATCGGCATACGTGAAAGCGCGCTCCAAGGCGAGCGGGAACTCGGTGGCGCACGCGACGTGAGTGCGGCCGGGCACCGGCCCGCGGGTTGCCGGGCGCACCTCGACAGGGTCGAGGTAGTCGAGGCCGCGGGCCAGAGACCGGGAGACCCGGACGCCCGGGGCGACGTCGAGGCCGGCATCCTGCGCGGCCAGCCGGGTCGCCCACCAGTTGTGGCCGAGCATGATCGCGGCGGGCCGGCTCCCGGCGACGGGCACGCCGGCGAGCGCGCACAGCGCGGCCAGATTGGGGTCACCCGAAAGCGGCATGGCCAGGTCGGCGGTGGCCAGCACCGATACCGCCGCGGCCAGGCTAGCCGCGGGCGATTCGCCGAGAAGCTGGCTGCCGAGGTGCCACAGCCGCGAATGGACGCTCAGGCGCACCACCTCGTGGCGCTCGGCGAGGCCGGCGATCACCGAATCGGACCAGTGGGTGCGGTCCGCCTCGATGACCGCGACCCGGCGCATGGTGGGTTCCCCTCTCACCCCGTTAGCATCGTATGCCGCGCGGTGCCACCGCCTCCACCTGAGGTACCACGTCGGTGTCCGCAGGTGCCGACGACTTCGCGCACACAGGTCCCTGACGACTTAGCGCACCCTGGTCAACCTGCCGATAAGCAGCACCGTATTGCCCATCGAGGAACTTCTGCTAGCAGAGGTTCCTCGGCCCGCCCCGCAGCCCGCCCCGCAGCCCGCGCTACTTCAGCGGCTTGGTGTGCCAGATCCGGTCGATGTAGTCGCGCATCGAGCGGTCGGAGGAGAAGAAGCCGCTGCGCGCCACATTGAGGATCGCCTTGCGGGACCAGGCGTCCCGGTCGGCGTATGCGGCGTCCACCCGGGCCTGGGCGTCGATATAGGACTGGAAGTCGGCCAGGGTCAAGAAGCGGTCGTTGTAGAGCAGGTCGTCGAGCACGGGAGCGACCGACTCGCGGTTGCCTTCGGTGAAGTGACCGCTGGCGATCAGGTCGATCGCCGACTTCAGCAGCGGGTTCGATTCGTAGACCTGGCTGGGGACATAGCCGTGCGACTGCAACTCGACGACCTCGGGCTCGGTCATCCCGAAAAGGAAGAAGTTGTCGTCGCCGACCAGCTCGCGGATCTCGACATTGGCGCCGTCGTCGGTGCCGATCGTCAGCGCGCCATTGAGCGCGAACTTCATGTTGCCCGTTCCCGACGCCTCCTTGCCGGCCAGCGAGATCTGCTCGGACAAGTCGGCGGCCGGGATGAGCTTCTCGGCGAGGGTGACGTTGTAGTTGGGCGGGAAGGCGACATACAGCCGGCCCTGCGTGCGCGGGTCGGTGTTGATCGTGGCACCGACCGCGTTGATCAGGTGGATGATCTCCTTGGCCATCCGATAGCCGGGTGCGGCCTTGGCGCCGAAAATGAACGTCCGGGGCGTCACGTGCGCCGGGTCGACCGCGCCCGAGAGGATCTGCTCGTAGGTGGAGACGATATGCAGCAGCTTCAGCGACTGCCGCTTGTATTCGTGCAGCCGCTTGACCATGGCGTCGAGCAGGTGGTCGGCCGGCAGGTCGATGCCGTCGCGGGCGAGTAGGAGCTGACGCAGCCGCTCCTTGTTGGCCGACTTCACCGCGCGGAAGCGGGCCCGGAAGTCGGCCTCCTCGGCATACGGCTCGAGCTCGGCGAGCCGGTCGAGGTCGGTCACCCAGCCGACCCCGATCGTCTCGTTGATTAGCTGGGAGAAGTTCCAGTTCGCCAGCCGGATGAACCGGCGCGGGGTGACGCCATTGGTGACATTGGTGAACTTCTCGGGCCAATAGTCGGAGAAGTCCGGCAGCACCTTGTCGCGCAGCAGCTGGGAGTGCAGCTCCGCGACCCCGTTGACCTTCGAGCCGGCGACGGTCGCGAGGTAGGCCATCCGCACCGCGCGCTCGGGATAGTCGGCGACGATCGACATCCGCCGCACTCGCATCTCGTCACCCGGGTAGGCCGCGCGCACGTCCGCGAGGAAGTCGTCGTTGATCCGGCAGATGATCTCCAGGTGACGTGGGAGCAAGCGCCCGAGCAACTCGGTCGGCCAGACCTCCAGGGCCTCGGGGAGCAGGGTGTGGCAGGTGTAGGCGAAGCATTGCTGGGTGACCTGCCACGCCTCCGCCCACGGCATATCGCGCTCGTCGACGAGGATGCGCATCAACTCGGGGACGGCGATGACCGGGTGGGTGTCGTTGAGCTGGAAGATGATCCGCTCGGGCAGATGGTGCAGGTCGAAGTCTTGCGGAAGCTCGCGATCGATGAAGTCACGCAGCGAGCAGGCAACGAAGAAGTACTGCTGTTGCAGGCGCAGCTCGCGGCCTTGCGGGGTCGAGTCCTCCGGATAGAGGACCTTGGAGATGTTCTCGGCGAAGGTCTGGGCGCGCACCGCCTCGGCGTAGTCGCCCGAGTTGAAGATGTCGAGGTCGAAGGCCTTGGTCGCCTGCGCCGACCACAGCCGCAAGGTGTTGACCCGGCCGTTGTGATATCCGGGGACCATGTAGTTGTAGGGGATGCCGAGGACATTCCACGACGGCACCCACCGGGTGCGCGTCTCCCCGTCCTCGTCGGTGTAGGTCTCGGTGTGCCCACCGAAGTCGACCCGCACCGAGTTTTCCGGGTGTGGATACTCCCACGGTGAGCCGAGCGCGAGCCATGCGTCGGGCTGCTCGACCTGCCGGCCGTCAACGAAGGTCTGCCGGAAGATGCCGTACTCGTAGCGGATGCCGTAGCCGATGCACGGGATGTTCAGCGTGGCTAGCGAATCAATGAAGCAGGCCGCCAGCCGCCCGAGGCCGCCATTACCGAGGCCCGGCTCGACCTCCTGGGCCCGCAACGTCGCCAGACTGATCCCGCAGGCCGCCAGGCCGTCCTCGACGATGTCGCGCAGATCGGTCGCGAGCAGGGCGTTGCCCAGCTGGCGGCCGAGGAGGTATTCGGCGGACAGATAGCCGACGGTCTTGGCCTTGGTCTCGCGCTGCACCCGGCTGGTCTCCAGCCAACGCGCGGCAAGGTAGTGGGCGACGGTCCGCGCCAACGCGAGGTATTGGTCGTTGACCGTTGCCCGGGCGAGCGCGACGCCTTGGCCGTAGTTGAGTTCGCGGAGGAACTCCCGCACGAACCCCTCGACCGAGTGCGGGGGGGTGACGATGGGACCGGTCGCCAACGGGTGGGTGGCGGTGGACTCCGGGCCGTAGCGATGCTCGTCGGTGCTCGGCCGCTCGTCGGCAGGGACGGCGTCCAGGGTCGTCCGGAAGGGTTCGGCAGGCACAGCGATGGTCACAGGATGTCCTTCGTTGCGGATGGGGACAGCGCCCTCCCGGGCAACGCTGCCGGGGGCGGCGCCGTGGTAGCGCTTTCATGGGGTTCTTAGACACCTAGGATACCCGGGCGTCGGCCCTGCCCAATCGCCGACAGATCGGCTGACCCGATCGGCCCCGGGGCCGTGCGCGCTAGTGTCGGACGCGGACACCGGACCGACCGCGGCGTTCGCGCCATCCCGAGAACGCGGCATACCAGAAAATGAGGCGAAGGAGCCCGGCCATGACCGACTCAGCGATGCACGATCCCGAACTCGTCTTCCACTCCTGGTCGGCGCAGGCGGCGCTCAATCCGCTGGAACTGGTCGGCGGATCGGGTGCCGTGATCCGCGATGCCGCGGGAACGGAATACCTCGACTTCTCGTGCATGCTCGTCAACGTCAACATCGGTCACCAGCACCCGGCGGTGGTGGCGGCGATTCAGGAGCAGGCGGCGACCTTGGCGACGGTCGGCCCGGCGTTCGGCTCCCGGGTGCGGGGCGAGGCGGCCCGGCTGATCCTCGACCGCGCGCCGGGCGGGTTCACGAAGGTGTTCTTCACCAACGGCGGCGCCGACGCCAACGAAAACGCCATCCGGCTGGCGCGCCTGACCACCGGCCGGACCAAGGTGCTCTCGACCTACCGGAGTTACCACGGCAATACCGGCGCGGCGATCGTCGCCACCGGTGACTGGCGCCGGATGCCCAATGAGTATGCCGTGGGGCACGTCCACTTTTTTGGCCCCTACCTGTATCGCTCGGAGTTCTGGGCGAGCACGCCGCAGGAGGAGAGCGAGCGCGCGCTGCACCACCTGCGCCGGGTGATCGAGGCCGAGGGACCGCAGACGATCGCGGCCATCCTGCTGGAGACCGTTCCCGGCACGGCCGGGATCATGGTTCCGCCGCCGGGATACCTCCAGGGTGTCCGCGAGCTGGCCCACCAGCACGGGATCGTCCTCATCCTCGATGAGGTCATGGCGGGGTTCGGCCGGACCGGGGCGTGGCTGGCGCTCGACAACTACGGGGTGGTGCCGGACCTGATCACCTTCGCCAAGGGCGTCAACTCCGGCTATGTCCCGGTCGGTGGCGTGATGATCAGCGAGCCGATCGCCAAGCAATTCGACGAGCGGGTCTTCCCCGGCGGGCTGACCTATTCGGGGCATCCGCTGGCGATGGCCTCGATTGTCGGCGCGCTGACCGCGATGGAGTCCGAGGGGATCGTCGAGAACGCCGCCCGCATCGGCGAGCAGGTCCTCGCCCCGGGGCTGCAGGCGCTGGCGCAGGAGATCGAGATCATCGGTGAGGTCCGTGGCCTGGGCGTCTTCTGGGCGATCGAACTCGTCGAGGACCGGGCGAGCCGGGCACCGCTGTCCGCCGCCCGGATGGGCGCGATCAAAGCGGGCTTGCTCAACGCGGGCATGCTGCCGTTCGTCCAGGACAACCGGATCCACGTCGTCCCGCCGTGCTCGATCACCGACGAGCAGGCCCAGCGCGGGCTGGAGATCTACCGCGAGGTGCTCGCCAGCGCCTGACCCCGGGCCGACGCGCCCGTGCGAGCATGGATTTATGCCGGACATCCGGGTCGCAGCTGCCGCCGCGCTGATGCTGACGCTGTGCGCCCGTTCGGGGGACCTGGGTCGGGACATACCACGAGGAGATGCCCGGTGGCGATGGTCTCCACACCTGCTCCGGGGTTTCGGGGACGGTGACGGACAGGTCGATGATCCGCCCGTGGTGTCCGGCAAGGCTGTTCGCTTGCGCTTCGGTCGTGGCGTGCTTCTCGGTGGTCATCGCTGCTCCTGCTCTTCGTGGGTGATCGCTTCGGGTGGGATCGGATGCGCGGCGACAACCAGCCGGTGCCGGCGGACATCGGGAGCGGTCTCGTCGTGGTATTTCGCTGTCAGGGCGATAACCGCATCCCGCAGGTCGGCGGTGAAGGCCGCCCGGTCCGTCGCGCTCGCGAACCGGATCTCGGTGTCGATCGCCAAGCTGGCCAACGGTTTTCCTGCAGCCTCGGCCAGACCGGCGAGCAGGGAGACCTCACGGATCACGCGGGCCGGGAGCGCAAGGAGATAACGCGTCGAGAGCCGGTCGGTCCGCTCGGGGGCCGGCGCCAATGGCCCGAGGGCGTCCGGAGCGACGAGGTACGCCGTCGCGCTCGCCTGCACAAGGCGCTCCTGCAAGCCGCGGCGCTGGCGCACCCCCACCTGGACGACCAAGCCGTGATCCTCCAGCGCCCGCAGGTGATAGTTCACCCGCTGCCGGGGTATGCCGAGCGCCGCACCGACGCTGCTGGCCGACCCCGCCTCGACCAGCGCGGCGAGGACTTACACCCGGGTCGGCTCGAGCGCCGCCGCAGCGACCACCGGCTCGGCGATCACCTGGAGATCCTGCATACAAGTTTGGCGCCTGCGACTCGCGGGAGGGCCTGGTCCATGTTTGCGCCTCGACGGTCAGCGGCTGCTCGCGGACGGGTTTGTCCTCGACGGCAACGCCCGCCGCGAGCCAGCGCCGAAGCCGAGCTGGCCAAAGTGGAGACTCCCAACGCCCGTTGGCGTGTCGAACCGGTTACACCGTTTTCGTGGCCGCCTAGCCGGGTGCGGTGTGGCGGCGAATGTAGTCGGCGAAGCCGGGGAGGGTGAAGCGCAGGTAGCCACGCTGGGTGTCATCGATGATGGCCTTATCGATCAGCCGGGCTCGGTAGGTGCTGATATCGGTGGCGACGGCTTGCTCGATGTCGCGGCGGGCGATGTCCCCGCTGGGGGTGGGGGCTGCGGTCGCCATGGCGGCCAGGACGGTGCGTTCGACCTCGGAGACGGAGGCCCAGCGCGCGTCGTAGAGGGCGGTGATTTCTGCCGTGCCGGCAGCCGCGCCGGCGTCTGCGACGCCGCTTGTGATGATGGCGCCGGCGTTGGGGCGGGCAGTGCGCCAAGTGGCTGAGCCGATGATTTGGACGAAGTGGGGGTAGTGCTGGGCGGCCGTGACGGCGATGTCGAGAGCGTCCGGTTCCCAGGTGACGTCGAGGTCGCGGGCCGGGGCTTGGAGGGCGTCAGACAGTTCCGTGTCCGTTAGCTCGGGCAGGGTCAGCCAGCGGCTGCGTTCCCCGAATGTGGCGGCGGCGGTCAGGACACCTCCGACGGAGGGGATGCCGGCCCCCATCAGCGCGAAGGGGTTGTGGTGTCGGTCGTGGCTGAGGTTTTGCAGGGCGTTAAGCAGGATCGCGAGTTCGCCGGGTGCGCCGGCGTGCAGTTCGTCGATGACGATCAGCAGTCCGACGCCTTGCCGTCCGCCGCTGCCGCTGGCGGCGCGGGCGGCAAGGTGGAGGGCGTCCTCGACGGCGGAGATGGCGCCAGCGGGTGGGTGGGGGTGTTCTTGGCGGGAACGGGAGAGGCTCAGGCCGAGGTTCGCCACGGCGGGGACGGCGAACTCGACGCCGATCCGGTCAACGGCGTTGCTCCAGCGATTGGGGGCCGGGAGAGCGTCTGCTGCGCGGAGGGCGCGATCGATGGTGTAGGTCAGATCTCCGAGGAACGGCTGGCCGCGCTGACAAGACGTCCAGGCGGTGATGAACCCGTCCTGGTGGGCTTGATCGCGAATGGAGTCAAGGAGGGAGGTTTTGCCGATTCCACGGGGCCCGGTGATGACCATGGGTGGTCCGGCCATGTCTCCATAGGCGATGACCGGGGCCAGGTAGTCGCGGATCGCCTCCTGTTCAGCCTTGCGGCCGGCCAGGTGGCGAGGCACCTGGCCGGGGGTGTAGGGGTTGGGCAGCACCGGGCCTCCATGATGTATGGATCTTTATATTCCTGCACTTTCATAAAAAAGCATACGCCGCACGACGTCCGGGTCGAGCACGACCCCGGACGCCACCCCGATCCACCGCGTCGATGAAAGCGGCGATGTCCACGACGAGAGACCCTCAGGGGTGAAAGGAACGCTCGCACCAGAGCTGAGCGATCCCTTCGCAACGGCGTGCGCCGCGCGCCGGAATCCCCGCGCGGCTGATCGATCGGTATGCCTGCCGGGTGCTCCTCGCCGCGGAGCGCGACCCTGCCCTCGGGGCGGCCTTTTGGCGGCTGACGCAGCTCCAGACCTAACCGGAGTCCCTGCTCGCACCCCCGATCCTGTGGCGTCCCCTCACGTCTCGGCCAGCCCAGACGATACTGCCGGCCGTCCAGGTAGCACCGCTCTGGGCGTGAAAAGGACGGGCCACGCTAAGGTGCTTCTGTAGGTGGGTGTTGCCGTGTCGGGAACGTCCGGAGCGGGACTTGCCGGCGCACTCGTGCTGACCGGGGCACATCCCGGCCCTGGACGCCAGGCGCGCGGATGTGCCGAATACGGTTATGTTGAGGCCGATCTCGCGATGATGGCCTCGGCGATGCGACTGGTCCACTCCGGGGATCGTGGTCAGTAGGTCACCCTCGGTGGCGAACGGGCCGATCAGAGCATCGACCGCGCCCGAGACCCGTTCGATCGATCGAGCACGCGAAGATCCACTGCCGGCACCGCCACTGGTTCCTCCTTCCGGTGGCCTCGCTTGTCGGGCCAGCCCCCGGTCTACCTGACAGGGTCACACGCGCTTGGTGTGGTAGGCCCACATGGCGATCTCGACCCGGTTGCGGACCGCGAGCTTGGCCATCAACGACGCGACGTGGGTCTTGACCGTGCTCAGGCTGATGAAGAGGTCAGCGGCGATCTCGGCATTGGTCCGGCCGCGGGCGACCAACAGCAGCACCTCCTCCTCGCGCTCGGTGAGTGGGTCGATCGGTTGGATCGCCACCTGCGGCGCCCGGTCGACGAAGGTTTCCAGCACCCTGCGCGTGACATTCGGAGCGATCAGGGCGTCCCCGGCCGCGGCGGCGTGGATGGCCTGGACGAGGAGATCCGGCCCGGCGTCCTTGAGCAGGAACCCGCGAGCCCCGGCGGACAGGGCGCCGAGGATGTACTCGTCGAGATCGAAGGTCGTGATGACGACGACCGCCATCGGATCCGGCACGTCCGGCCCGGCCAGCCGCCGCGTCACCTCCACGCCGTCGAGCCCGGGCATCCGGATGTCCGCCAGGAGGACATCGGGACGCAGCCGGGTCGCGGCCTCCAGCGCCCCGGGCCCGTCGGCCGCTTCCCCCACGACCTCGAGGCCGGGTTGTGCATTCAGGATCATCACTAGCCCCGTGCGGACCAGGTCCTGGTCGTCTGCCACGACAACGCGGATGGTCACGCGCGGACCTCCGCCGGGAGTTCTGCCTCGACGACCCAGCCACCCTCGGCCCCCGGCCCGGCAGCGAGGGATCCGCCGAGGAGGTGAGCGCGTTCGGTCATACCAGTCAGGCCGAAGCCGGGCTCGGGACCTGGGCCGGGATGGGGCAGTCCGTCATCGGCGATGCGCACCCTGACCACCTCGCCCACGCGGCATATCTCGATCCCGACACGGGTGGCGCTGCGCGCATGCCGGATGGCGTTGGTCAGGGCCTCCTGCACCAAGCGGTAGATCGCGGCATCCACGGGAGCCGGCAATCGGGTCACGGCGCCGGCGAGCGAGATCTCGATCGCGGGGCTGGAGTCGGTGCGGGCCAGGCCGGCCAGGTCCGCGACGCCCAATCGCGGTGCGTAGGCGTCCCATTCGTCATCACGCAGCACCCGCACCATGGCCCGCATCTCCGCGAGGGTGCGCGACGCCTCCGACTCGATCGCGGCCAGGATCTGGGCCGCCTGCAGGGGCTGGCTGCTGGCCACCACGCCGCCGGCCTGCGCCTGCACGGCGATGGCCGAGATGTGGTGGGCCACGGTGTCGTGCAGTTCGCGGGCCAGGGCCAGTCGCTCCTGGTTGCGGATCTCGCGGTGCTGGCGCTGCCAGAGGGCGGCGCGATAGCGGAACACCGCCGCGAGGGCGGCGATCAGGAGCAGTAGCAGGCTCCCGCCGACGAGTTCTGCCCCGCCCGCCGAGGTGGCGGACATGCCGAGCGCGACGACCGCCGCGACGAACGGCATACCCAGCGCTATCTCTCGTCCTGCGCCCCACCGCACGAGGGAATAAAGCAGGATCAGGACGACCATCATGGAGTACAGGCCAAGATCGCCGCTGCGCGTGGACAACTGGATGACGGACAGCACACCGGCGACGCCGAAGCCGGCCACGCAGGCCAGCAGCGGACGACTGCGGCGCCACAGCAGGGCCGGCGTCAGCGCCATGGCCAGGACGGTCACGAAGGGCTGCCCGGCCAGGTCCGCACGGGCGAGGCCCTCGACCAGCGCGGCGGCTTCGAATCCGCTGACCAGGAGCCAGTCGAGTCGGCTCACGGGTGGGGCGCCCGCGGGCCGCGGCTCGCGCCAGATGGAGCGCCAGAGGATCACCGCCTCAGCGTAGGACCAGAGCCGCGGGGTCGGAGGTCGATGCCGACGGCGTGCGACGCCAGGTCCAGGCGGAGTGCAGGATGCAGCCGAGGCAGATCAGCTCGACCGCGAGACCGAGACCGTAATAGGCCAGCCACTCCCCGCCGGCGAGGTTGAACGCCATGTAGGGGATGAGGAGGGTGGCCACGACGAGGTTCGTGGCGCGGTTCGCGCGGGCGGGCAGGGTCGTGGAGAGCAGGATCATCAGGGCCGGGATCGACGTGGCCGCGAGCGCAGTGACCGCGAACGTCTGGGTGATCTCGAAGGTGAAGACCTTGCCGTCGAGGATGTCCTCGATCACACCCGGCTTGTAGAGGCCGAGCAGGTCGACGTAGACGTAGAGGACCATGAAGCTGGTCCAGGCTGCGGCGAGCCTGACCCGGATCGGAACCACGTGGTCCCGTGCTCGGGTGAGTTCTGTTCTCTGGGTTGTCATCTGGAAACTCCGTTGCGTGCGTCGGATGGTTGGTCCCATCACGATGACTGCACCCCGTATGCCGGCACATCAGCCCGAGGACTCCAATAGGCCCGGCCGAAAGGACGGCTCGGAAACCGAGCTTTTGGCCGATCCGTGTAGCTCAGGTATCGCGTTACCCGTGGGACACGCTGGCACGGGCCGACGCTGGCCCCGAGACGATCTCTATCGCGTGCAGCGGCGTGACGGACACACAGTTGACCCGCCGTGACGACGCGATGCGTGCCGCGCATCCGGCCGGGTGGTCGCACGGTGCAGGGTGATCTCGGTTGTGCACGATAAAGCATCGGGAGGTTGCTGCCGGCGAAGAGTGTCGCCGCCACGGCCCCGAGGATGACGGGCAGGTCCATGGGGTTCCTCCTTCCAAATTAAGTAGATCAGTGACTCACCCGAAGTAGCTTTTTGGTAAGATTCGTGTCAACCCAAATGAGGAGGAGCAGTGCCGGAACCCGCGACGCAGGCCCGCCGCGCATACAACAGCCCCACGCGCCGGGCCCGGGCCGAGCAGACCGAACGCCGCATCGTCGACGCAGCCGCAAGCTTGCTTCGGGACAAGGGCTGGGCCGGCACGACCCTGAGCGATGTCGCCGACGAGGCCGGCGTCTCATCGGCGATGCTGTACAAGGCTTTTCGGACCAAGGCCGACCTCGTCAAGCGGGTGTACGACGTCACGCTCGTCGGCGACCAGGCGGACGTGCCCTTTCGCGAACGGCCGGAGTTCCGGGCCGTCCTCGACGACCCTGACCCGGCGTCGAAGGTGGCGGGATATGCCCATCTGATGCGGCTGGTCGCCGAACGCATCCTGCCGGTCTACGAACAGATCCGAGCGGCGGCGACCGCCGGAGATGAGGATCTGGCGCCGATCGCCGACACCGCAGACACCGAACGGCTCTTCGGCGCCCGAGGAATCGTTGCCGACCTCAGGGCGATGGGCGCGCTCGGACCCGGGGTGCAGGAGGCCCGGGCCGTCGACCTGGTGTGGATGGCGATGTCCCCCGAGTTCTGGTCACTCCTGCTGCGCCGCGGTTGGAGCTGGGATGAAGCCGAGACCTGGGTCGCCGGCCACCTGTGCGCGATCCTGTTGGGCTGACCACGTCCCGGGTGGGGGCGATCAAGGCGGGGGTGCTCGAGGCGCGCATGCTGTCGTTCGTCCAGGACAACCGCATCCACGTCGTCCCGCCGTGCGTCATCACCGACGAGCAGGCCCAGCGCGGACTGGAGATCTACCGGCAGGTCCTCGCCGGCGCCTGAGGCAGTGCAGGTTGCCGGTGGGAGGGCCCAGACTCGTTCAGGGCTCCAGCGTCGAGATCGGCACCCAGCCTTCCCGCCCGTCGGCTGCGCGGCACCAGTACCAACCGCTCACAAGGTCCTCATCGAGCACCTCGAGGACCTGGCCCACCTCGGTGGGCAGTTCGGTGGTGTCGTATGCCGCGACCACCTCCGTCGGGCCCTCGTCGCCGAGGAGGTGGCGTGCCGGGACCCACCCACTGCCGTGCGCAGTGGTGACGAAGACGAACTCCGGCCAGGTCTCGTCGCGCCGGCCGCACTCAACCTGCTCGCCGGGGGCGACCCGCAGCGGGGGCCGTTCGGGGATGTCGTGCGCCGTGCGTGCCGTGACTCGTCGCATCGTCCTAGTGGTGCTCGGCGGGGGCGTGGCTGTCGCCTCGAACACGGTGGACCACGGTCATGATCGCCACGACGATCGCGCCGACGATCAGGCCGACGATTGCCGAACCGAGGGTGTTGACGCACCAGCCGAGGAATCCGCCGAGGGCGCCGGTCGCGTGGTGCGACGTTCTCCTCCAGGTGGTGGACCAGCCCATAGGGGCCGTGCCAGCCGAGGTCGTCGGCGCCGACGAGCAGGATATGGCCGCCGACCCACAGCATTGCGACGATGCCGATCGTGGAGAGCGCGGCGAGTAGCTTCGGCATACCGGCGACCAGGAGGCGACCGACGCGCTGAGCGCCGGCCGACGGGCGCTCGGCGAGGCTGAGCCCGATGTCGTCCATCTTGACGATGAGGGCGACCACGCCATAGACGAGGGCCGTGATCACGATCGCGACGACGATCAAGATGATCGCGCGGGAGATGAACGGCTCGTGGCTGACCTCGTTGAGGGCGATCACCATGATCTCGGCAGACAGGATGAAGTCGGTGCGGATGGCACCGGCGACCATGGTCTTTTCCTGGTCCTCGCTTTGCATCGCGGCCGGCGCCTCGACCTCGCCGTGGTGGCCACCGCCGAACTTCTCCCAGATCTTTTCCGCGCCCTCGTAACACAGATAGGTCCCGCCAACCATGAGCAGTGGGGTCAACAGCCAGGGGACGAACTGGCTGAACAGCAGAGCGGCCGGGAGGATGAACAGCAGCTTGTTGCGCAGCGACCCAATGGCGATCCGCTTGATGATCGGCAGCTCGCGGTCGGCGGTGAAGCCGTGAACATAACGCGGCGTCACTGCCGTGTCGTCGACGACGACGCCGGCAGCCTTGGCGCTGGCCCGGCCGG
Organism: Nostocoides sp.; assembly: GCF_037045025.1. Classification (GTDB taxonomy): domain Bacteria; phylum Actinomycetota; class Actinomycetes; order Actinomycetales; family Dermatophilaceae; genus Nostocoides_A. The sequence goes on from NZ_JBAOHM010000011.1 coordinate 160,610, forward strand.
CCGCGGCGCCCACGTCGTCGATGGAGGCGGCCGCGAGCTTGGCCAGCGCGGCGATGTCGTCGAGCAGCGCGACGAGGCCGCCAGCCATGGGGTCGTGCTCCTTTGTTTTGGGTCGGGAGCGTTCAGGGTATCTGGCCGAGGCAGACTAAAGCGTGTGAGCGACTTCGACGCCAGGGCGAAAACCTGGGATGACGACCCCGACAAGATCGCCCGTTCGCGAGCCCTGGCAGCAGCGATCCGCGACCGGGTGGAGCTTCGCTCGAGCACCCGGCTGTTCGAGTATGGCGCAGGAACCGGGCAACTCGCCCTCGCCCTCGCCCCGCACGTCGCCACGGTGATGCTGGCCGACGCGTCGGCCGGGATGATCGCGGTCGCGCGCGAGCGGCTGGGTGCCGCGGGGCTCGACCCGGATCGCGCCATACAACTCGACCTGCTCACCGACCCGGCGCCGGACGAGGAGTTCGATCTCGTCGTCAGCGCGATGACCCTTCACCATGTCCCCGACATCCCGGCACTGCTCACCGCCCTGCACGGCCTGCTCGCCTCGGGCGGCACGATCGCGCTGTCCGATCTCGACGCCGAGGACGGCTCGTTCCACAGCCATGACCACGACTTCACCGGGCACAACGGCTTCGACCGGGCGGCGTTGGGAACCCAAGCGCGGGCGGCCGGCTTCACCGACATCGCGTTTAGCACGCCCTTAGAGGTCACCAAGGAGGTCGACGGGGTGGCGCGCGCCTTCCCACTGTTCCTGCTCACCGCTCGCCGGGGGTGACCCTGCTCAGCTCGTCACGATGATGCCGAGCGCGACTGCCCCGACGACGAGACACAAGGCGGTCAGCCCGACCACCTCCTCCGCGGCGCTGCCGTGCTCGGCCAGCACCTCGCGGCGCCGCCGGTGGCGCAGGCGGGCCAGACCGCCCGCGGTCACGAGCCCGGCGATCACCGGGAGCAGCGCCGTGAACCCCTGGGAGGGCAACCAGCGCAAGAAGACCGACGAGAGGGCGAGCACGGCGAGCAGGGTCCGGCCCCAGGACAGGTCGGTGCGCTCGCCCGCCAGGCCGACGTCGCGCGGAATCGCCGCCGGGTCGGGGGCGTGGCGCCAACCAGGCATGGCGGGTCAGCCGTGCACGATGATCGAGAGCGCGAGCGCAGCGGCGGCCAGGGCGACCCCGCCCGCCAGGACGATCGCGATCGGGTTTAGTGGCAGCGGCCTGCCCTGTCGCATTGCCCGCTCTAGCGTGACCCAACGCCAGCAGGAGGCGGCGGCAAGCGCCATACCGAGGCAGACGAGCACGAGCGCGAGCGCGCGCCGGGCTGACACGCTCAGCGCATCGCCGGCGAACGCCTCGATCGCCACACCCCCGGCGAGCAAGGTTAGGCTGGTCCGGATCCAGGCAAGGAAGGTTCGCTCGTTGGCGAGGCTGTAGCGCGGGTCCGGCTCCGCGCCCGGCCCGAGCACCCTCCGCTCGAACCGGCCCGCGCGCTCCGCACTCACCGCGCCCGGACCCAGGTCATGGCCGCAGGATAGTGCGCCCCCGGCTCCCCCACGCCGAGGTCTGGTGTTTTCGCCGAGGTCGTACTACCGCTCATCAGACCTCAGCGAAAACACCAGACCTCAGCGTATTTTTTGGGGGTTGGTTACCGGGGGTTAACGTCGGCTGGCGCGGTGGACGAAGTCGGCCAGGTCGGCGCTTTGCCGCAGCCGGGACTCCTCGTGGACATACATCATGTGGCCGGCGTCGTAGTAGGCGCGCTCGATGTTGGCGCGCAGCCGGTCGGGCAGTTGCAGCCGGGCGAGGACCTCCTCGGCGGCGGCGGGCGGCGTCGCGCCGTCATAGACGCCGAAGGCAACATGCACCAGCAGGTGCGGGTTTTGCCGCATCGCCCGCTCCAACAGCGGCGAGACGTCGATCGGCCGGCCCTCGAAATCCTTGTAAGACCACGGGTGCACGCGTTCGGTGATCCATTCGTAGGCGAGGTCGTTCTCGTAGCCGAGTTCGACGCGCAGGTAGTGGTTGATCGCCGCGGCGAACGCCCCGTCGATCGCGTCCATGGACGGGTCGGCGTCCATCTGTTCGGCGATCGCGCTGCCGGCGGGGCCAGTGGCACGGGAGTCGAGCCGGCCCACGGTGAGCCGCTGGTCACGCAGCAACTCGCCGAAGTACCGCCAATGCTCGATCCGCAACTCGGCGCGGTCGATGTAGTCGGCGCTCAGGCCGGTCAGCTCGGCCAGCCGCTCGACGGCCGCGGCCCGCTCCGCCGGGGCGAGGCGAGCGCCCCGGGACAGGACCCACGGGTAGTCGCGCTCGGCATACGACTCGGCGGCGGCGACGACCTCCTCGCGGGTGCGGCCGGGGTGCTTGCCGTGCCGGTGGGCGGTCGCGGCATAGAACGGCAGGTAGAGGACGTGCGCGCGGTCGTTGCGCTGCTTGTCGAAGTCGACCGACGACAAATCGAGCACGCTGGAGATGAGGATCAGTCCGTTGAGGTGCATCCCGCGGCGGCGCTGCAGGTGCTCGACGAGCGCGGCGCCGCGGAGCGTGCCATAGGACTCGCCGACCAGGAACTTGGGCGAGAGCCACCGGTTGTTGCGTGTGGTCCACATCCGGATCAGCTCGCCGATCAGCTCGATGTCGGGGGCATAGCCGTGCCAGTCGGCTGGCTTGCCGCCCTCGACCGCCCGGGTGTAGCCGGTCGACATCGGGTCGATGAACACCAGATCGCTATGTGCCAGAAGGGTTTCGGGATTGTCGACCAGCCCGTATGGCGGCGGTTCGGGCGCGTCCACATCGCCGCTCACCACGCGTCGCGGACCGAGCAGGCCCAGGTGCAGCCAGACGCTGGAGCTGCCGGGACCGCCGTTGAAGACGAACGCCACCGGGCGCTGCGACGGGTCGGCGTCATCGAGGGTGTAGGCGGTGAGGAACACCTCGGCCCGCGGTTGCAGGCCGCCGAAGACACCGTCTTCCAGCTTTTCCTCGCGCAGCACGACCCGCCCGGCCGTCGCCGTGTAGGTCAGCGTCTGCTCGCCCACGCGGAGGGTATGCCGCGTGGTGACCAGGTCGTCCTTGGGCTCGGCCGGGCGGCTGGTCGTCTGGGTCGTCGAGGTCTGGGTCGAGACGACGGTCCGCGGCTGCTCCAGCGGGGGCGAGGTGTCCGGTGGGGTGGTCGGCTCGGGCTGCGTCGGCGGTGTGGGGGTGGTCACGGCGAAGACCCTAGTGCGGGCCCGGCCGCTCACTTGAGAAACTTCGAGGTTCTCCGGTCGGCGAGCGGTTTGCCGCCGGTCTGGCAGGTCGCGCAATACTGCAGCGAGGAGTCGGCGAAGGACACCTCGCGCACGACGTCGCCACACTCCGGGCAGGCCTCGCCGGTGCGGCCGTGCACGCGCATTCCGGCGCGTTTGGCGTCCTTGAGTTCGGCGGCGGGTTTGCCGGACGCGGCGCTCACGGCGTGGGCCAGCGTCTCGGTCATCGCCTCGTAGAGCCGGGCGACGGCATCCGCGTCGAGACCGGCAGCCAGGGCAAAGGGGGACATCTTGGCCACGTGCAGGATCTCGTCGGAATAGGCATTGCCGATGCCGGCGATGATCCCCTGGTCGCGCAGCACCCCCTTGATCTGGGCGCGGCGCCCGGCAAGGATCGCCGCGAACGCCTCCCGGGTGAAGTCGGCGGCGAGCGGGTCCGGCCCGAGCGAGGCGATCCCGGGCACCTGCTGCGGATCGCCGACGATGTATGCCGCGAGCCGCTTCTTGGTGCCCGCCTCGGTCAGGTCGAATCCGGAGCCGTCGGACAGCCGCACGCGCAGCGCGATCGGCGACTTGCCCGGCCGCAGCGTCGCCGTCGAGAGCGTATCCGACCAGCGCAGCCAGCCCGCACGGGCCAGGTGGAAGATCAACTGCGTTCCGCCGCAGTCCAGGTCGAGGAACTTGCCGTGCCGGGAGACCGAGTCGACCGGGGCGCCGACCAGCGCGGCCGGGGGCGGGTCGAAGGTCTTCAGCACCGAGATCGATCCCAGCTCGACGCCGACGACGGCCTGCCCGACGGCGCGCGACTCCAGGAACGCGCGCAGCGCCTCGACCTCGGGCAACTCGGGCATGTCGGCTCCTCGCGATCAGTTCTCGACAATTCAGTTCTCGACGACGACATCGCTGGGGACCGGCATACCGTCCAGGGCGACGCACAGCAGCCGGGCCAGGCCGTAGCCGTCGCTCGCCCGGCAGATCGGCACCGTCGCCCGGCGACGCCGGGTGGGGCCGAGGGGGTCGCTGGCCACCGGCGTGAAGTGCGAGAGCAACTGCTCGCGCGCCGACAGCACCCGGATGGCGATCGCGCGGACCGTCTCGGGGCGTTGCTCGGCGAACTCGCCGTAGATGCTCGGGTCGTGCTGGCCGTCGTCGCCGATCAGCACCCATTCGATCTGCGGCAGCTCGCGGGCCAGCCGGTGCAGGCAGGCGCGCTTGTGATCCTGGCCGCTGCGGAACCAGCCGGTGTTGGTCGGCCCCCAGTCGGTCATCAGCAGCGGGCCGAGCGGATAGCCCTTGTCGGTGAGGAAGCGGGTCAGCTGCGGCACGGTGTTCCACGCGCCGGTCGAGACATAGACGATCGGGGCTCCCGGATGCCGCTGCAGCAGGTCGCGATAGAGCGTCGCCATGCCGGGGACCGCCTTGCGGGCGCCCTCGTGCCGGACGAAGGTGTTCCACGCGGCGATCAGCGGGCGGGGGAGCATCGTCTTGATCACCGTGTCGTCGATATCGCTGACGATCCCGAAGGTTGTCTGGGGATCGGTGATCACGAGGGGGGCCTCGCCGCGCACGCCGCTGGCGGTGGTCAGGTTGGCGGTGTGCCAGCCCGGGGGGAGGTCGTGGTCGGCGACGAGCACGTCGAGTATGCCGCTGCGGTCGGTCCGCGCGCGGATCGTTCGGGCGCCGACCTCAATGGTGACTGGGGTGTTCATTGCGGGTGTCGTGAGGAAGGAGCGCCAGCCGCGCCGCAGCCGCAGCGCGTGGGTGCGCTGCAGCGGCGAAGCCACCGCATCGGCCTCCTCGACGTCGTGCGGGTGACGGGTCATCAGCAGCCGCGCGAGCACGCGCACGTGTCCGGTGGACCCATAGCCGGTGAACCCGATGAACCGCAGTGTCCAGCCGCTGCGCGCGAGTGCCGCCGACTTGGCCGCATTCCACCGGTCCTCTAGGACTGCGGCGGCGTGCGGCTTGGCCATGGCAGGCACAGTAGTTGGGTTGCCCGTCAACCCCAACCCCCGGCTGAGGTCAGTTCCTGTCGCGGCCAACCGTCACGGGTGGTTGCCGGGACCCGACGCTCGCGCTGATCAGTTCAGCGGATGATCGACCAGGCGGGGGCGCCGAACTGATCGATGACTGGCCGTCCGGCTCATCGGCTAGGGTCAACAGCGCGTGGCTGGGTGGAAGCGATCGCCGATGAGATGATCGGCTGGTCCACCTGATCGACCGCCGCCCGGAGTGATGTCGTCGTATGCCGCCCCTGCGCATCAACACGCTCGGCACGCGCTGGGAGGTCGACCTCGACGGGCTGGAGCGGGACAGCGCCGACGGACTACGCCGGTTGTGGCGTGACTGCGGCGACTGGACCGCCGACCCGAGTGAGCCGCCGGGTTTTCCTCGTCGGCTGCGGGCTGCGCACGAGCCCCCGGGCGACGACCCGCTCGGGGAGCGGCACCTGCTCCTGCCGGGGGAACCGGAGGCCATCGCGTATGCCTTCTCCGGAGAGCTGACCGCCAAGGCCATCGCCGCCCAGGCCGGCCGGCTCACCTTGCTGCACAGCGCGGCTCTCGCCCACCCGGAGACCGGCGCTACCGTCTTGCTCATCGCTTCCTCGGGCACGGGCAAGACCACCGCCGCGTGCCGGTTGGGGCGGCGGCTGAGCTATCTGAGCGACGAGACCGCAGCGGTCCGCGCCGACCTGAGCGTGATCGCGCACGCCAAACCGCCGTCGATCGTGCAACCGGGCGGCGGCAAGGCCGAAGCCGCGCCAGCCGACCTCGGCCTGCTGCCGGTGCGGCGGGACGCGTGGGTTGCGCTGACCGTGCTGCTGGATCGGGAGGAGGGGCGGGCGCCGCAATTGGAGCCGGTCGCCTTGGTGGATGCGCTGGTCGCGGTGATCCCGCAGTCCTCGTCGCTGCCGGCGCAGGCGGCGCCCTTTTCCGCGCTCGTCGGGGTGCTCACGGCCGGCGCGGGCGTGCACGTCCTGCACTATGGTGAGATCGACGAGGCCGCCCCGCTCCTGCTCGAGGTCCTCGGTCAGGTCGCGCGCGGGGACAGCAGCGCTCCGGAACTCGAGCTGGTCGGGCCGGATGCGGCATACGAGGGACAGGCCTGGGTGTCCGAGCCGGGGGTGACCGAACTGTCGATCACCCCCGAACTTGTGGTGACGCGCGGGGCGTGGGTCGATGCGGTGCGCGTCGCGGACGAGGTGTTGGTCCTCAACGGGCCCGGGCCAATGCGGCTGATGGGACTGGGGTCGACGCTGTGGCTGGCCGCCGATCGCCCGCGCACCGTCGCCGAGCTGGCTGCGGCGGTCCTCGCGGCGCATGGGCCGCATCCGGAGGCCGACCGGATCATCGGCGAGTCCGTGGCGGCGCTCGCCGGCCAGGGCCTGCTCAGGCCTCACCCCGGGGGCTGAGTCACGCTCGCGGAAGCGGCCGTCACGAGGGCCTCGAACAGCCGCAGATCGGTCCCTGCCTCCGGATGCCACTGCACGGCCAGCCGCCACGGCTGCGCCGGGTCCTCCATCGCCTCCAGCGTCCCGTCCGGCGCGTATGCCGCCGCGACATACCCCGGATGCGTCGCCACCGCCTGGTGGTGGTAGCTCGGCACGGTCACGCTCTCGCCGAGGATCCCGGCCAGCCGCGTCCCCTGCACGACGGCGACCGGGTGGTTGTTGAAGGTTGCCACCGCGACCGCGTGCTCGTCGCTGCCGACGACGTCGGGCAGGTGCTGGATGAGGGTGCCGCCCGCCGCCACCGCCATCACCTGCATTCCCCGGCAAATCCCCAGCGTCGGTATGCCGCTCGCCGCGCTCATGCGCGCCAGCGCCAGTTCGCTCGTATCGCGGTCCGGGCGGCCCGCCTGGACGCTCGGGTGCGGCTGGGCCCCGTAGCGGCTCGGCTCGACATCGGCCCCGCCGACGAGGACGAGGGCGTCGACGTGCTCCAACAGCTCGGCGGCGAGGGCATCGTCGCAGTCCAGGCGCGGCGGGATGACCAGGGCCAGGCCACCGGCCGCCTGGACAGACTCGACGTAGGTCTGCGGCAGCACGCTGCTCGGGGCGCCGATCCACCCGGCGCGATCGATCGGCTCGACGTAGCAGGTGATGCCGATGACCGGGCGCACGGCGAGGACCCTAGCGGTTCCCGGGCTGGGGCTAGGCAACCGGCTCATGCCCGGCCGCCAGCTCCCGCAACAGCGTGTGCGTGGCGATGACGATGGCCAGGGGGATCGTCACGGTGGCGCCGACGGCCGGGATCGCCACGCCGGAGTCGTTGATGAAGAAACCGATCGTCATCACGATTAGCCAGGCGATCAGGCCGGGACGCAGTGCCGGGATGCGTTCGAAGGAGGCGTGCAACGCCCGGGAGCCCCACGAGGTCGGCCGCAACAGCACGAGGATCGTGAACAGCAACCCGAAGGGCACGAGCAGGGAAAGGGTGTTGCTGAACAAGATCCCGAGGTTCTGCTCGGCCTTGCGCACCACGATGTCCCACGCGCCGCCGGAGCCGAGCGCGTCGAAGAAGCGGCCGAGGTGGGACTGTTTCTCGGGCGGGCGCAGCGAGTCGAGGAAGGCCACGAGCAGGAACAGCCCGGCCGTCACGGCGCCGGTCAGCAGCCCGCGGCGCCAGGTCATCCGCAGCCCGAGGATGGCGAGTACGAGATAGGCCAGGCCGGGCAGCAGGGCGGGCGGCCCACCGCCATCGGCTCCCCAGGCCGGATTGCCGTCGATGACGACGGCAATCAGCCCCACCGTGGCCACCAGCGCCGCCGCGCCACCGCGCCGCCCGGCGCGGACCAGCGGGTGGCTGAGCGCGATCGCCAGCATCAAGGTGGCGCTGGCAAAGAGCGAGAAGGTGACATTGCCCATCCCATAGAAGCGGCCGCCGACGACCGGTTGCAGCCCCATCAGCGAGGACTGCTGCAGTCGCGAACCCGTCATGACGTCGATCGCCAGGACGAGCACCGTGGCCGCCGCGACGACCGCGACCGGGCCGAGCAACCGCCGCCCGGCGGGAGGCAAGACGGCCGGCGCCAAGATGAGCGCGACGAACAGTGCGACCGAGCCGATGATCGCCGGCAACGGATGGTCGGCGCGCCACCACGGCAGCAAGTTGGCCAGGAAGCTCGCCGCCGGCACAGCCGACGCGGCGAGCGCGATGCGTCGCACCCAGCGCACCAGCCGGGTGCGGGTCGCGTCGCTGCCGGTGCGGGTCGCCCACACCCGCCAGACCACCAGATAGATGACCAGCTGAGCGATGACCAGGCCGTGGAAGAACGGCGGCACGAGGTCGTGGATCTCGTGCGAGGCCTGGTCGAGGTCGACCAGGTGGCGACGGCGGTCCTCGGCGCCGGCGTCGCTGTCGCCACCGTCGGCCCGCGCATCGAGGGCCTTGCCGCCCTGGCCGGCGGGAATGCTCGCGCCGGCGGCCCGCAGGATCGTCACGGTGAGGTCGGAGCTTTGGGTCAGGCCGAGCTGGCGCGTCGAGGGCGAATAGAGATGTCCCGGGGCGACACCGTCGCCGCGGGCGACGATCGGACGCAACCGGCTGGACCGGCCGGCGTCGCTCAACCCGGCGACGATGAGCGTGGCGTTGGGCGGCAGCCGTTCGGCGATCGTGCCGACGGTGTGGTCGATCCCGCGCAGTTGCTCGGCGGTGCTCGGGCCGGGCGCGCTCTCCCCGGTGCCGAGGTCGGCGGGATCGCGCACCGATCCGGCGTCGATGACGACCACGCGGGCGCCGGGGGGCAACCCCTGGGCTGCGTCCGTCACCGGATGGGACTCCTCGACCCGCCCGTCGCTGCGCGCGAGCGCCAGCGCCGCCCCCGGCCCGTATGCCGCGGCCCGCACTCCCGTCGCGGCGAGCTGGTCGCCCAGCGTGCCCGGCTCGGCGTCGAACCGCAGGCTGTGCGCCGCCGCGACATAGGCATCCCAGCCGTCGACCCGTCCGGCGCGGACCGGCGCGATGCCGGGACAGCCGTCGGTCAGCGGGCGAAGCGACTTATCGCCGAGCGGTGCTGCCGCGCGTTGCCCGGCCGACAACGACAGCCAGCCGTCGACCGGGCAGGTGTTGGGGTTGACCGAGCGGACGCTGACGGTCGCCGACGCGCCCGCGCGCAGCAGCCCCCACAGCGCGGGCGTGGCCTCCGGGGTGACGTCGGCCCAGGTGAAGCCGCCGGACCCGATCACGACGAGCGGGGCGCCGGCCGCGCCGATCGCCGAGTTGGCTGACCCCGTCTCGGTGCCCTGCCCGGCTTCGGTGCGCTGCCCGGCTTCGGCCGAGGCGCCCGGCGAGAGCAGGGCCGCGAGCAGGGTGGCCGGGAGGAGGAATAGACCCAGCACGACGAGGACTCGGTGGGCGGGTCGCGGCACTCGCCCAGGCTAAAGGTCACAATGGGGCACGTGAGCACCGCCGCACCGTTGTCGCCCGCGACGGCGACGCAGCGGCATACCGGATCTACCGGACGCTGGCTGCTCGCGGCCGTCATCATCGCCGCCGCGGCGGCGATCCCCGTCGCTCGCTATCTCATCTTCTGGCCGCTCGATCAGTGGCAGGTCGACGTCGAGGTCTATCGGGAGGCCGGGGTCTCGTTGCTCATCGGGCGGCCGGTCTATTCGGCGTTGACCGAGGCGCCGCAGCTGCTGCCGTTCACTTATCCGCCGTTCGCGGCCTTCCTGGCGCTGCCGCTGGCGCTGGTGCCCTTCCCGGTCGCTGCCTGGGCGTGGACGTTCGGCCAGGTGCTCGCGACCACCGCGATTGTCTGGTATGCCGGATACCGGCTCATCCACCGGCACGGCCGCGCCGACCCGCTCATCCTGGCCGGGCTGACGGCGCTGATGTTGTGGCTGCATCCGGTCTCCGACGGCATCCGCTTCGGGCAGATCAACGCCTTCCTCGTCCTCGCGGTGCTGATGGATCTGCGCCGGCCGCGGCCGCGGCTGCTACGCGGGGTGCCGCCCGGGGTGCTCGTCGGGCTGGCGATGGCGGTCAAGCTGACGCCCGGCGTGTTCGTGATCCACTATCTGCTCTGCCGACGCTGGCGCGAGGCGGCCACGGCGATCGGGACCGCCGTGCTGGTCACCGTGCTCGCTGCGCTCGCGGCACCGGCGGCGTCGGTCACCTTCTGGGGCTCGGCCCTGCAGGACCCGGCCCGGCTCGGACCCAACCGTGGCACAAGCAATCAGTCGATCCGCGGGGTGCTCTTGCGCCTGGGGCCGCAGGGGTTGCCCGGCACGCTGCTGTGGCTCGTGCTGGTTGCGGGCGTCGGCTGGTTCGGGTTCCGCCTGGCCAAGCGCGCGTATGCCGCGGGCGACTCGATCGCCGAGGTCGCCACCGTCGGGCTCCTTGCCTGTCTGCTGTCGCCGGTCGCATGGATCCACCACTTCCACTGGATCGTCGTGGTCATCCTGGCGATCCTGGGCCCGGACCCGTGGCGCGACCGGCGGCGCTTGCTCGCCGGCGCGCTGGTCACCGGGTGGTTCCTGTGCCGGCTGCCGTGGTGGGGGATCTCGTGGATCGCCAGCGCCTGGCCACCGCTGGTCGTCGGCCGGATCCTGCAGAACGCCGACCTGCTCGGGGCGCTCGTCGCGTTGTGGTTGCTGGCCTGGTCCCGGCCGCTGGGGGAGCGTGATCCCGGACAGTCAAACGATCAATGGACCCAGGCGAGCCCTACTTGAACGGTCATATCTGCCCCGGGGGCGGACTTTGATCGTTTGAGTGTTCGCATTCCAGCTTCTCGGGCTCGCGGTCACAGCTCGATGACTTGGGTGACGATGGCCGGCCGGCTCGGGCCGTGCGCGGGACCGGTGCGGATGACGAAGCACATCCGGCCGTGGGGGAGTTCGTCGAGGACGAAGCGGCCGTGGCTGTCGGTGACGGCACGGGCCAGTGGGGTTGAGGTGACCTCGGGCCGGTGGACGCTCACCTCGGCCCCGCCGTGGGTGACCCAACCGTCCAGCCGCAGCAGGCCACGGTCGTCCTCGCTCACGCCGAGCATGACGCTCAGGCTCGCGCTGGAGAAGGTGATCGACGGGGGGCTTTCGGCGATCGTCCGCAGCGCCGGAACCGCGGCGGCGGTCAACGCGGCGACCTCGGCGTTGAGGAGTCGGACGGTCAGCGCGAACTTCACCTCCTCGACCAAGTCGTCGGGCATGGGATCGAGCGCGTCGAGGACATCGCGGACCTCGTCGAGCAGAGGGGATTCCGGGGTGTCGAAGGTGCGACGGATCATGTGATCACTCCGTCCAGCGGGGGTCGTTGGAGAGGGATGTGCGGAGCTTGCCCAGACACCGGCCCCGGGTGGGTCCGATGCTCCCGACGGGGATGCCGAGGTGGGCAGCCAACCCGGCATAGTCGGGACGATCGGCATACGCGATCACGCTCATCAGCTGTTGGCACAAGGCGGTCAGGCCGCTGATGTGTTCCCAGAGGATCGCTTGCCGTTCGTTGAGTTCGGCCAGGGCCTGCGGCCCGGGCGTGAAGGTCGGCAGGTGGGCCGTTTCGTCCAACTCGACCTCGTTCCGGGATGGCCGTGAGGAGCGGCGCCAGGCATCGCGACGCACGGTGACAAGCAGCCACCCGACGACGGCGTGGGGATCGTTGATGCCGTCGCTGTGGGTGACCAATTGCAGCCAGGCCGATTGGACCGAATCGCGGGCGTCGTCACTGGAGAGGCCCTGGGCGCGGGCGAGGCGCCACAACATCGGCGTGAGCAGATCGACCAGGTCGCTCATCCCCGCGGGATCGCCGTCGCGATAGGCCGCGAACGCCGCGGTGGCGCGGTCGATCAGCGTCTCCTGCGCGCTCATGGCGGCCCTTCGGTCCGGCGGGGGTGGATCGGTCACAAGGCAAGGAGCACCCGGCGACCGCGGTGATACCTCACCCCGCGAGTCTGACGCAACTCGGTTTTGTCGTCACCCCCCCCGACCGCAACGGCACACCCCCGCGCAGCTCACCAACCTCCCGGCTCCAAACACGCACACGTGATGTGTTGTAATTAAGTAAGCAACGCAGCGAGTGAGAGGAGATCGGTATGTATCCGTTTGCGGGAATGGACTGCGGCCCGGGTGGGCGTGGTGGCGAGCGCGGGCCGCGGGCGCGGGGCGGTTTCGGCCGGCCCGGGGGTTGGCAGGTCGACGGCCTGCCCAACGCCGACGACGCGGCGTCGTGGTTCGCCGGCCGGTTGCCCCAGGGGTGGTTCACCTCGGTCGATGTGATCGTCGACCGCGAGGAGATCACCGTGATCGGCACGCTCGCCGAGGACGCCACTGATGCCGCCCAAGACCAAGGTCGGATCGCCCGCTTCCGCGCCGATACCCGGGCCGAGCGGATCGCCATTGCCCAAGAGGCCCAGGCCCGCTATGGCCGCAAGGTCAGCTGGGGCGCGCGGCTCGGGACGGCCACCGAGATCTTCACCCACGTCTCGGTGCCGGTGATGACCCGGCTGAAGCAGCCCGAGCGGCAAGTGCTCGACACCCTCGTCGACGCCGGAGTCGCCCGGTCGCGCTCCGATGCGCTGGCCTGGGCGGTGCGCCTGGTCGGCGAGCACAGCGCCGAGTGGCTGGAGCAGTTGCGCGAGGCGATGAGCGAGGTCGACAAGCTGCGCGCGGAGGGCCCCACGCTCTGACGGACCCGTCCGGCACGCTCAGCGCACCAGCTCGATCACCGTGAGGGTGGCGAGCAGCAGGCAGACGATGCCGCCGATCCGGCGGATGGTCGCCAGCCGCAGGTAGCGCAAGACCGTGCGGCCAAGCGCGGCGGCGAGCGCGGCGATCAGCGCCAGCGCGGTGAACGAGCCAACGCCCACCGAGAGCGGATCGTGATAGCGCGCGGCGAGCGAGGCGGTCAGGATCTGGGAGAGGTCACCCCACTCGGCGAGGAAGAGCACCAGGAAGCTGGCCCCGACCGCACGCAGCCCGGTCGCCGGCGCGCTGGCCTTGGCGGCGAATTCCTCCTCGGCCTCGGCTTCCTCGGCGTCGGCCTTGGACGCGCCCCGCAGGAGGAGTAGGCCGCCGAGGGCAAACATCGCCGCCGCCAGGATCTGCACCGGCTGATGCGGCAGCCGGGACAACAGCCCGCCCAAGGTGACCGCCACGGCCGTCTGGACGAGGAAGGCCGACGCGACCCCGAGCCAGACCTGGAGCGGGGGATAGCGAGTGGCGAGGACCAGCGTGGCGATGAACGTCTTGTCGGGCAACTCGACCGGGAAGATGAGCGCGAAAACGATCGCAGCGGTCGCAATGCTGAACGTCATCGCGGGCAAGCGTAGCCGCACCTTTAAGCTTCCGCCCGTGCCCACGCCCACCACCGCCCGTTATGGCTACTTCGGCCCCGCCGGAACCTTCACCCAGATGGCGCTGCTCGACTGGGGGCCGGCGCGCGGGGCCGAGCATGCGGCATACGCCTCGGTGGATGCGACGCTCGCGGCCGTCCGCGAGCGGGCGGTCGACGCGGCCGTTGTGCCGATCGAGAACTCGGTCGAGGGCGGCGTGAGCGCGACCTTGGACAACCTGGCCACGGGCGAGCCCCTGATTGTCGTCGGCGAGGTGCTCGTCAAGATCCGCTTCGTGCTGGCGGCCCGTCCCGGCACGACGCTCGATCAGATCCGCACCGTCGGCACGCACTCGCACGGCTGGGCGCAGGTGCGCGGTTGGATGGCTGGCCACCTGCCCGAGGTCACCTATGTCCCGACGCTGTCGACCGCCTCGGCCGCGGTCGACCTCGCGCCGGGCGGCGAGGGCCGGCACGATGCCGCGGTGTGTGCGCCGATCGCCGCGAAGCAGGCCGGCCTGGAGGTCCTCGCGGACGATATCGGGGATGTCAAGAAGGCGGTCACCCGCTTCGTCGTCGTGGCTCGGCCCGATCACATCCCCGCGCCAACCGGCGCCGACAAGACGACGCTCGTCCTCTATCAGCGGGCCGATCACGCGGGCGGGTTGATGGGGTTGCTGGAGCAGTTCGCGGCCCGCGGGATCAATATGACCCGTCTGGAGTCGCGACCGACGAAGCACTCAATGGGCGACTACTGCTTTTCGGTCGACATCGAGGGCCACGTCCAGGACGAGCGGGTGGGTGAGGCGCTGATGGGCCTGAAGCGGGTGTGCGCCGACGTCGTCTTCCTCGGCAGCTATCCCCGCGCGGATCGCGCCCGGGCCCACATTGCGCCGTTCAACGCCGATGGCGACTTCCGCGCCGCGGCCCGCTGGCTGGATGGCATCCGCGGGCACGTCGGCTGAATCCGCAGTGTTGGCAGAGGTCACCGCACCACCACTGCGAAACTGCGTGACCTCTGGGCCATGGGGTAGTGAGACTGGATTGACGCGGGAAGTTAGGTTAGGCTTACCTTAGTTCTCCCAACCCTCGGTCGACCGGAGTGACGTCATGCTGCTCAGCAATGCCCTCGTCGGGCTGCGTGAGGGACTCGAGGCCAGCCTGGTCGTGATCATCCTCATCGCCTTCCTCGTCAAGACCGAGCGGCGGTGGGGGCTGCGTTGGGTCTGGGCGGGAGTCGCCACCGCGGTGGTGCTCTCGGTCGCCCTCGCCGGCGCCTTGACCTATGGCACCCGGCAGCTCTCCTTCGAGATGCAAGAGCTGATCGGAGGCAGCGCCTCGATCCTCGCCGTTGGCTTCGTGACCGCGATGGTGTTCTGGATGCGCCGCGCCGCGCGCACCCTGTCCGGCGAACTCAAGGGGTCGATGGACCGGGCACTCTCGGCCGGAGGCCTGTGGGTCGCGCTCGTTGCCTTCCTCGGCGTCGGACGAGAGGGTCTGGAGACCGCGATCTTTTTCTACGCGACCGCGCAGGCGGCAGGCGCCGGGACGCTGACTCCGCTTCTTGGCTGGGTGCTGGGTATCGGCGGCGCGGTCGTGCTCGGGGTCTTGATGTATCACGGCGCGATCCGCTTCGACATCGGGAAGTTCTTCCGCTACACCGGGATTTTCCTCGTGATCGTGGCTGCCGGCATCCTCGCCT
Organism: Nostocoides sp.; assembly: GCF_037045025.1. Lineage (GTDB taxonomy): Bacteria > Actinomycetota > Actinomycetes > Actinomycetales > Dermatophilaceae > Nostocoides_A. The sequence goes on from NZ_JBAOHM010000011.1 coordinate 175,827, forward strand.
ATGGCATCCACGACCTGCAGGAGGCCGCTTTCCTGCCGGGCCTGAACGCCCTCGCCTTCGACGTCAGCCACCTCATCGAGCCCGGCGGCTGGGTGGCGACCCTGCTGAAGGGGATCGTCAACTTCACCCCGGCGACGACCTGGCTGCAGGCGATCGCCTGGAGCGCCTATATCGCGATCGTCCTGCCGCTCTTCCTGCGCCCGATGCGCGCGCCCGTGCGCCCCCCGGTGGCGGCTTCCGCCTCGGCGCGCTGACCCACCCTCGTCCACCCTCCTGCCCGTCAAACCCGATCTTGTCCAAGGAGTTTTCTGGATGTCAGTTCGTATGCCGTTGCCGCCCAGCCTCGCTCTCGCCGGCGCCGCCGCGCTCGCGTTGAGCGCGTGCGGGGGCGCGGGCACAACCGCCAGTTCGGCCGGTGGTGATGGGTCCGGTGCCGGCCCGATCGCCGTGACCGCGACCGACACCGAATGCACGGTCGCGACCAACACCGCAGCGGCCGGGACGATCGTCTTCCGGGTCACCAACGCCGGCAGCAAGATCAACGAATTCTATGTCTATGCCGAGGGCGACCGGATCGTCGGCGAGGTCGAGAACGTCACGCCCGGGCTGAGCCGGGACTTCCACGTCACTGTCGCCGAGCCGGGAGACTATCAAACGGCCTGCAAGCCGGGGATGGTCGGTGACGGCATCCGGGCGGCGTTCACGGTGACCGGTGACGCACCGGCCCCCAAGACCGCCGATCAGGACCTGCAGGCCGCCGTCGCCGGCTATCAGCGGTGGGTGGGCAGCCAGGCGGACGCTTTCCTCGCGCGCACAACGGAATTCGTTGCTTTGGTCAAGGCCGGCAAGGTGGCGCAGGCCAAGGCGCTCTATCCGGTCGCCCGGTCCTATTGGGAGCGGATCGAGCCGGTCGCCGAGTCCTTCGGCGACCTCGACCCCAAGATCGACGGCCGCGAGGACGTCATTGAGGAGGGGATGGAGTTCACCGGCTATCACCGGTTGGAGAAGGACCTCTGGGTCGACGGCCTGCAGGACGACAGCGACGCGATCGCCGACCAGTTGCTCGCCGACGTCACCGAGCTGGTCGGCCTGACCAAGAAGGTCGAGCTCAACCCCCTGCAGCTGGCCAACGGGTCCAAGGCGCTGCTCGACGAGATCGCCACGGGCAAGGTCACCGGGGAGGAAGAACGCTACAGCCACACCGATCTGTGGGACTTCGAGGCCAACTTCGAGGGCTCCAAGCAGGCCATCGCCGAGCTGCGACCGTTCTTGACCACGCAGGCACCCGAGCTGGTAGCCGAGATCGACGCGACGGGCACCTCCCTCGGTGACCTGCTGGAGACCTACCGTGACGGTGACGGCTTCGTGCTCTACACCGACCTGACCAAGAAGGACGTCAACAAGCTGACCCAGGCACTGGATGCCTTCTCCGAGAACGTTGCCCAGGTGGCCGGTGTCGTTGCCGAGCAGTGAGCTGCGCGCGTCGGTCACCAGCCGGCGCGGGGTGATCGGCACCGGGGCGGGACTCGCCGTCGGCGCGCTGGCGGGCGGAGCGGCATACGGGCTGATGCGGGAGGAGATGCCCGCCGCGCACCCCGCGGGCCCGGCCGTCCCCGACGGCCAGGTGCCATTCCGCGGGGTCCACCAGGCCGGGATCGTCACACCCGCTCAGGACCGGATGCACTTCGTCGCGCTCGATGTGATCACCGAGGACGGCGAGCAGCTGCGTGCGCTGCTCACCGCGTGGACCCTGGCCGCCGAGCGGATGACGTATGGCGCGGAGGCGGTCCCCGGCGGCTCGGTGGGTGGCGGACCGTACCGGGTGCCGGCCGACACCGGGGAGGCGCTCGACCTGCCCCCGTCCAATCTGACGATCACGATCGGCTACGGTCCCAGCCTGTTTGACCGCTTTGGGCTGGCGCACCGCAAGCCGGCCGGGCTGCGGGAGCTGCCCGGGTTCCGCGGTGACGACCTCGATCCGGCGGCGTGCGGCGGCGATATAGCGATCCAGGCGTGCGCGGATGATCCGCAGGTTGCCGTCCACGCGGTGCGCAACCTGATCCGGCTCGGCTTCGGGGTCGTCGCCGGCCGCTGGAGCCAATTGGGTTTTGGCAGAACGAGTTCGACGAGCACCAGCCAGGCGACGCCGCGGAATCTGTTCGGCTTCAAGGACGGCACCGCCAACATCAAGGCCGAGGATGCGGCCGCCTTGGCGCGGCACGTGTGGGTGGCGGCCGAGGACGTGCCCGGCGCGGCCGAGTGGATGACCGGTGGCAGCTATCTCGTCGCCCGCCGCATCCGGATGCACATCGAGGTCTGGGACCGCACCCACCTGCAGGAGCAGCAGGACGTCATCGGCCGTGGCAAGCTCGCCGGCGAGCCGCTGGGGCAGAAGGCGGAGTTCGACGCGATCAACTTCTCCGCCAAGCGAACTGACGGGGAGCCGGCGATCCCGCTCGCCTCCCATGTGCGCCTCGCACACGCCGACAACCTCGACGGCATCAAGCTGCTGCGCCGCGGCTACAACTTCACCGACGGCTCCGACGGCCAAGGTCATCTGAACGCCGGGCTGTTCTTCATCGCGTTCATGCGCGACGCCCACGCCCAGTTCGTCCCGATGCAGCGCGCCCTTGCCGCCCGGGACCTGCTCAACGAATACATCGAGCACACCGGCTCGGCCGTCTTTGCCTGCCCGCCCGGTCTTAGCGAGAGCCAGGACTGGGGCGCCCAGCTCTTCGGGTGACCCGGGTGCCGCAACGCATGGTGGCGAGCATTCGACGCTATGTGCGCCGCTTCACGAGATCCGATCGTGTGTGTCGAACATAGGCAAGGCCAACGAGAAGTGCGGTTGTCCCAACAAGATAGGCGGTCGCGTGCCAAAGTGAGAAACCCCTCGAGGCGAGATCACACCCATAGCCCGCATTCGGCGGACACACCGTGTAGGTGTAACTACCGCGGCCGTAAATGAAGCCAAAAACATTGCTCAACATGGTCCATGGGCTGAGATGAACTAAGGCGGCCCATGCCTGAGGTGGGAGTTCTACAAGGGTGGTCCAGATTGCGATGGCGGCGATTCCGCCCAGTGCTGATCTCGCCAACATCCCCACACCGAATCCGAGAATCGCTGCCAAAAAAACTATACCGGCAGCGCGCGCCGCGGCTGGCGCAACCGGGCCCCACTGGAATTGGTGCCGTTGGGTGCGAGCCAGCGCCCAGGCAAGTGCACCACCTATGCTCCCCACGAGTACGCCCAACGCCATGTGCTGGGTCGCCCACGCCCCGGTTGCACCCAACCGTTCGCGAAAGTATCGTCCCTTGACTTGGTTGACTACTGAATCCAGGTCGACATTCGAGGACGTGAAGTCCATTCCGGTGCCCAACAGCATTCCGCCGAACGCGGTGGCGCAAAAGACCAGCGAAAGCCATGCAAACAAGCGCACGGCATCCTTGGGTGACGCTTCGTTAAGCCGGACATATGCAGACCGCTGCGGCTCTTCTGCACCACAGTCGTATGACGGTGGTAGTGAACCCGTGACCTTTGCCTCCTCGCATCCACGCAGTCGGTCTGCGCCGTCCTGGGCCCACTGCGCCTGGGCTTGTTCCCATTGCTCCTCCATTGCGGCGACCTGGGTCGCGGGTGGAGGACGGTGATCCATCCAAAAGCCAATTAGCAGTGCCGTGCCAACAACGCAGGCGATCGCATGCGCCGCAAGCGCAACCGGTCTGGCTGCCGTTCGCGCGAAGTATCGGGGACGTGCACGATTCCATGTCAATCCCTTAACGGACACCGATTGACCTCCGCCTCGATTGGCGCGCTGGGAGCGCGGACGGGTGCGCGTTCTGGCTTGTCGCGGTAACGAAGAATTCTTCAAGGGAAGTCGACGCGGGTATCACCCGGTCGGGGAATAGTTCGGCACCGGCCAGACAGCGGACGATGACTTGTGAAGGAGCGCCAGTCACGCGCAACGCGTCGTCGTCCTCTGCCGTGTGGCCCCAGCCCCGTTGGGTGAGTGTCTCGGCGGCACGGTCGCGATCGTCCGCACTCGGGAACCCGACAATGACTGACCGTGGAGCGCGGAGGAGCTGACCCATGGATCCAGCCGCAACGACCCGTCCCCCTTGCAGGACCGTCGCCGAATCCGCGATCGGTTCCAACTCGTAAAGTTTGTGACTCGACACCATGACGAGCTTTCCCCCGTCGGCGAGTTGGCGCATCAACTGTTGCATTCGTGTAGTGCCGTCGTAGTCGAGTCCGTTTGTGGGCTCATCGAGGATTAGCACCTGCGGATCATGGATCAGGGAGGCGGCCATCGCCAAGCTCTGGCGTTCGCCGGTGGAGTACTGGCGGGTTCGGCGGTTTACGAAACGGGAAATGGAGCATAGCTCGACGACATCTTCCACGCGGCTCAACGGCACCCCCGCTCCGCGGGCGAGTACCGCTAGGTTGTCGCGGCCGGAGAGCTGCTCGATGAATCGCGGCTGCTCTAGTGCCGCGCCAAACGAGCCCCGGATGACTCGGTCTATTGACACCCCCGCGAAGCTCACGTGGCCCGAAGTGGGTGAGTATAATCCAAGAATTATTCTCATCAGTGTGGACTTACCGGCGCCGTTGGGTCCCAGGAGAGCGTGCACCTCGCCGCAGGAAGCCCGCAATTGGACGCCGTCAAGCAACAGTTTCTGCCTGCGTCGAAAACCACTGACGACGCTCTTACTGACTGCATCCACAACCAGGTCGTCGCCGGAACCTGTCGGCGCAATTGCGGGCCTTCCCACGTCGATAATCCGGCAAGATCAGAACGTGGTGGTTCTCGTTGAGCAGGTGGAATCAACCGGCTGGTCGGCGTTTACCCATCCGTATCCATAGGTGGCCTTCGCCTTCGGCACGTACGTGTCCACTTCCTTGCGGTGCGAGACTCCACCCGTTACGTCATCGCCCGAGGTCCACTGCCAATAGGTGTGGTTGTCGGTATCCCTGACCCGAAGAACTACGTTGTTGTACGTAGCGTCGTTGTTGATCGTGTACGTCATGTAGTCGACGTACCACTCGTCGGTGTCGCCGGTGATGTAGCGGAGGGTGACGGTGAAATCCTCGCCGTCGGCATAGCAGTGCCCGCTGACGACGTAGGGAGCCCGTTGGCCTTCAGTGGCAGCCGCATCGGAAGGGATGGTCGCCAGGGCTAAGGCCCCCGCAAGCGCCGCACCCACATACTTCCTTGCCATCTCTCTCTTTCTCTCTCTCGATTGGCGAGGACCTGGGGATTGTTGGCCCCCATGTGCAGTCAACGCTCAGGCGTGCAGGCTCGCAACCGGAGGGAATGTGATGCCGCTCACCGCCCCGTCGCGGTCGCAAGTCGCCCCGTCCGGTTTTGTCGGGCCTAGTCGCGGCCCTCGACCCAGGTGTCGATCTCGGTCCAGCGCTGCGCGAGCCAGGCCTCGATGGCGGCAGGGTCGCGGGGGACGGACTCGGCGGCATACGTCCAGGTGTGGACGAGGAAGGGGTGCTCGAAGGGGATCGCGGCATAGATGTCGCGGACGCCGGTCAGCCGGCCCAGGCCGGCGTGGGCGACGATCATGACGTCGGCGTCGGGGCGGGCCTGCAGGGTCGCGATGACGCCTTTGGTCTTGGGCGGCAACACATTCCGCAACCGCTCCGCCTGCTTCACTCGGGCCGCCTGACCGCGTTCACGCAACCGGGCGATCAGCCGAGAGCGCCGCGAGGGACTGAAGTTCTGCCCCTCGGGGAACATCAGCAAGGCATCGTCGCGCCCGAGCGAGTCGGCCAGGCGGCGCACGCCGCTCAGCCGGTCATCCCCGGCGCCGGACAGGGACGGGACGAAGTCGGAGCCGAGCCGGGTCAAGATCAGGTCGATTCCGGGATCCCAGCGCAGCGCGTCGGCCAGCACGATCCGCGGGAGTCGCCCGGCGGTGCGCGACAACAGCCAGGCCACCGCCAGCGAGTCCGCCGGCCCGGCGTGCCGGGCGAAGGCGAGCAGCGGACGCTCCGGGTCACCGAAGTCCATCACCGTATCCAGCCGCACCTCGAACCCGACCCACTTCTTGCCCACCCGCATCGCGGTGTCGAGGACATCGGCCAGCAGCTGTTCGTGGTCGGCCTTCCAGGTCGGTCCGCTGCCGCGGGGGTCGGCCAGCCGCAGCCGCCAGCATCCGGAGAGCAGCTGCACGTCCAACCAGACGACGAGCAGCGTCAGCCCGGTGGCGCGGAAGAGCCGGGCCCTCCGGTCCACCAGCGACGCCACGGCGCCCGCAACCAGGACCGGCAGGCCGAGGATGGTCGTCAGGATAGCCACGCTCGGCCACACCAGCCGCAGCAACCGCCGCACGATCACCGGCGGCGGCCGCACCGAGGTCAGCGCCACCGCTCGACTCCCTCCAGATAGTCGATCGACGCAGCGTATGCCGCGTCCATCCGCTCGCGCATTCGCTGGCCGCGCGCCTGCGCGATCGACACCGTCGGGGAGCTGCTCACCCCGCTCGGGAGGATGTGCAATGCGACATCGTCGGGCACCGAGGCGATCTCGTCGACGAACCGGTGCCGGCGGGAGATCTCGAAGGCCACAGCCGCCACCGCCCACGGCGTCGTTGGCGGCTTGAGTTGCTGCTCGACCCTCCCCACCTGGAGCACGTAGATCTCGCTGGCGCCGAGGGAGAGCGCCCGCCCGACCGGGATCGAGTGCACCAGGCCGCCGTCGAGATAGTGCCGGCCGCCGATCTGCACCGCGGCGAACAGGCCGGGCACCGAGCAGGACGCGAGCACCGGCGGAGCCAGCGGGCCGGAGTCGAACCACGTCGCCGCGCAGTCCTCAATCTCGGCGGCCACACACTGGAAGGGCACGGTCAACTCCTCGAACGTCGTGACCGGCAGATAGCGCTCGACGAGCAGCTGCAGCGGGGCGTGGGAGAGGACATGGGTGCGGTTGCGTGGGATCTGTGCCACCTGACGCAACGGCCGCTGGGTGAACAACCCCTTGCGGACCACCTCGTGCCACACCTCGCCGAGGCGGTCGGCGCCTGCCTCGCTGGGGTCGGCAGCGGCGAAGGCCCCGTTGAGGGCGCCGATGCTCGTGCCGAGCACGAGATCGGGGGTGATGCCGGCGCTTGCGAGGGCGCGCAGCATGCCGACCTGGGTCGCCCCGAGCACGCCGCCGCCGCCGAGCACGAAGGCCGTTGTGCGCGAACTCACCCGCGACAGCCTATTCATCCCCGCGTAACCGAGCGTCGCGCAGAGCGGACACGGCGAGCCGCCGTGCCGGGAATGCGGCATACTGGGGCATTCGTCTGGGCGGCTGTGACCTGCGGTCGCAAGGAGGGGCAAGCACACCGTGAACAAGCGCGCCAAGGTTCTCGTCTCGTCGGCGGTCGCCGTTCCGCTCGTGTTGGCCAGCGGGGCGACCGCGTATGCCGCGCACTACCGGCACCGGGCGCTGCCGGGCAGCAGCATCGCCGGGCTCGACGTCGCCGGCATGAGCCGGGACGAGGTGGCCACGGCGCTGCGCGAGCGGGCCGCGGGGGTCGCCGTCGACGTGAGTTCGTCTGCCGGCTCCGGCAAGGCCTCGCTCGCCGAACTCGGGTATGCCGTCGATGTCGACGCCAGCGTCGAGCGCGTCTTCGACGCCAACGGTGACTGGTCGGCATACGCCCGATCGCTCTTTGGCGACTCGCCGGTCGATGTGGTCGTCACTCGCGACCCTGCGGCCTTCGACGCCTATGTCGCCAAGCTGGCCGCGAGCGAGGTGCGGCCCGCGACGAGTGCCACGGTGGCCCGCGCCAAGGACAAGAAGTCCTTCGCCGTGACCCCATCGGTGACCGGCCACGCCGCCGACGCCACGGCGCTGCAGGAGGTAGCCGCGCGGGCGGCCAATTCGTTGACGTCGGCGTCGGCCTCGGTCGCCATCGTCGACCAGGCCCCCGAGGTCACGACGGCCGAGGCCAAGGAGGTCGCCGACGCGGCCAATGCGCTGGTGCGTCGCCCGGTCCAGATCAGCGCCGGCAAGGAGAAGTTCACGGCGTCCACCGGCGAGAAGGCGTCCTGGGTGAGCATCCCCGACCAGGACGGCGAGCCGGTCGAGCCGGTCGTCAGCCGCAGCCGGGTCGCGTCGTGGGTGGCCAAGGCCGTCAAGTCCGTCGACACCGAACCCCAGGACGGCAGCCGGCACCTGAGTTCGAAGGGCAAGGTGGTGCGAGTCGTCACGCAGGCCGTTGACGGCGTCAAGGTGACCAATGCCGACGACGTCGCCGCGAGCATCGTGACCGCCTTGGACGCTGGCTCGGACGCCAAGACGCGCTTCGCGACCAAGACCCTGAAGGCGACGTGGACCGAGCGCACGCTCGCCCCGGGCGCCGAGAACCTCGCCTACCCCGCGGTGGCGGGCGAGAAGTGGATCGACCTCAACCTCTCCCGGCACACGATGACCGCGTATGTCGGCGGCTCGACCGCCTTCGGGCCGGTCCTGATGGTCAACGGGGCTCCGGCAACGCCGACGGACGTCGGCACATTCAGCATCTACTGGAAGAACCCGCTGATGACGATGCGGGGCCAAAACGCCGACGGCACCGACTACGAGACGCCCGACGTGCCCTGGTCGTCGTTCTTCAACGGTGGCGAGGCGTTGCACGGGGCCTACTGGCGATCCAGCTTCGGGTATGCCGCCTCGCACGGCTGTGTCAACCTGCCGATCCCGACGGCCAAGTGGGTTTATGACTGGGCGCCGGTCGGCACCCCTGTGGTCTCCCACTACTGAACTCCGGTTACCGCTCGCGGCTGCGGGTCAGCGCTGGCGCCCGCGCCGCACCGGGGCCAGGATGGGCGCATGGCTGCCCCGCTGACCGTCATCCTCTTCGGTGCTACCGGTGATCTATCCAAGCGCAAACTGATCCCCGGGCTGCTCCACCTCTTCCAGAGCCGGCTGCTCGACGACATGCGCGTGGTGGGGACCTCGCTCGACGACATCAGCGTGGACGCCTTCCGGGACCTGGCACTGGTCGCCATCCGCGAACACAGCACCCGGACGCTCAAGGACGAGGACTGGGCCGAGTTCAGCAAGCGCCTCGACTACGTCCCGCTGTCCGCCGGCCCCCAGGCGCTCAAGGACGCCGTGCTGCGCGCCGAGGAGGAACTGCCGGGCGACAACGAATTGCGGCTGCACTACCTGTCGGTGCCGCCCAAGGCGGCCCTCGCCGCCGTCGGGATGATCCGCGACGCCGGATTGGTCGAGCGCTCGCGGATCATCATGGAGAAGCCGTTCGGCACCGACTACGCCTCCTCCCGCAAACTCAACAGCCAACTGCACGAGGTTTTCGACGAGGAGCAGATCTTCCGCATCGACCACTTCCTCGGCAAGGAGGCGGCGCAGAACATCCTCGCCTTCCGCTTCGCCAACGGCCTGTTCGAGCCGATCTGGCACCGCAACCACATCGACCACGTGCAGATCGATGTCCCGGAGACGCTCGGGCTGACCCAGCGCGCCGACTTTTACGAGCACACCGGCGCCTACCGGGATATGGTCGTAACCCACCTGTTCCAGGTGCTGGCCTTCACCGCGATGGAGCCTCCGACCGCGCTGGAGCCGGCGGCGATCAACCGGGAGAAGACCAAGGTCTTCCGCTCGATGATGCCGGTCGAGCCGGCCAATGTCGTGCGCGGCCAATACCAGGGCTACCGACTGGAGCCGGGCGTCGCCGCCGACTCCGAAACTGAGACCTTCGTGGCGCTGAAGTGCTTCGTCGACAACTGGCGCTGGGCCGGCGTGCCGTTCTTCCTGCGGACCGGAAAGCGGATGGCCGAGGGTGCCCGGATCATCTCGATCGCGTTCAAGGAGCCACCGCGTTCGATGTTCCCGCCCGGTTCCGGCGTCGGCGACCATGGCCCGGACCACCTGACCTTTGACCTGTCCGACCAGCCGCGGATGTCGCTGTCGTTCTATGGCAAACATCCCGGTCCGGGCTATCGCCTCGACAAGCTGTCGATGCAGTTCGCGATGTCGGAGACCACGTGGGCCGGCGCGCTCCTGGAGGCCTACGAGCGGCTGATCTATGACGCCACCCGCGGCGACAGCACGCTGTTCACCTCGGCCAGCGGAGTCGAGCGCCTCTGGGAGATCAGCCAGCCACTGATCGACAACCCGCCGATCGTGCGGCCGTACGACCCGGGCACCTATGGCCCCAACCAGATCCACCAGCTGATCGCGCCCTTCGCCTGGCGGCTGCCCTTCGAGCGCAAGTGGCGCGAGCCGAGCTGACCAACCCCGCCGACCCCCAACCCCGCCGAGGTCTGCACTTTTCGCTGAGGTCGTACGAAATTTAGTACGACCTCAGCGAAAAGTGCAGACCTCAGGGCATGTGGTGGCCGGTGCTCGCGCTCGAGGCGTCCTCGACGCGCGGGCGCACCTCGACGGTCGCGCCGACCCGCACGAGGAGGGCGCGCGGGGCGAGTTGGACGCGCACGTGCGCCGCCTCGCCGATGATGTCGCCGTCGACCTGGACGACCGTCGGGTTGTCGGTCGTGACGTCAAAGCGCAAGCCCGTATGCCGCGCCATCCGCTCGTGGCGCGCCTTGCGATCGAGCGTGAGCACCCGAGCGAGAATGATCACCCAACCGGCAAAGCCCTTGGGCGAGAGCAGAACACAGTCGAGCACGCCGTCGTCCGGCTGGGCATCGGGCATCAGGTTGATCCCGCCGGTGAGACGGCCACAGTTGCCGACCAGCACCGTGCGCGCATAGGCCCGCACGGGGTCCCCGCCGTCGACCTGGACCTCCACCTTGAACCGGGGCCCGAGCATATTGCGCAATCCGGTGGCGACATAGGCCGGCCAGCCCATCTTGGCCTTGGCCTCCGCGGTGGTCTCGGCCATGATCGTCGCGTCCAACCCGACGCCGGCCATCACCAGGAAGTGATGCCGGATCGGCTCGTCCGGTGCTTCTGCTTCGGCCGCGGCTGGAGCCGCGAGTGCCTCGGGCGCCGAGGAGTCGCCCGCTGGGTCCGCGGCGGCGGGCACCGCCTCCGCGGCGAGCGCAGCCTCCGCAGCGAGCGCGGCCTCGGTGGAAGCCGTCGGCGGCTGCGGGGTCGGCGGGTCGAGGCTGACCCAGCCGACGTCGATCGGGCGGTTGCGGCCCTGCAACGCCAGGCGCAACGCGGCGGAGAGGTCGTCCAGCGGCAGCTCGAGGTTGCGCGCCAGCAGGTTGCCGGTGCCGGCGGGCAGCAGGCCGAGCGGCGTGTCGGTTCCGACGAGCGCGGTGGCGACCGCCCGGACCGTGCCGTCGCCCCCGAGCGAGGCGACCATGTCGACGCCCTCGGCGAGCGCCAGCCGGGTCTGCCCGGTCCCGGGGTCTTCGACGGTCGTCTGATAGATCAGCGGCGGCGCCCAGGCCAACTCGTGGGCGATCCCGTTGAGGCGGTCGGTGACCGCGTCGAGATCGGGAAACTTCGTCGGGTTGACGACGACCGCGAAGCGCCGCTGCCGCGGCTGGGCACTCATCCGGCGGAAGCTGTCCCGGTGCGGCCGCGTGGCCACCGGGCGTCCCGGTCGGATGTTCGCCGCCAGCACGAGCGCCACCGCGACCAGGCTCGCGCACACGGCGAGGACGAGCACCAGGGCGAGGGCGTTCGTCACGGAGGATGAAACTATCAGCGGGGCGGGAACGGCATACGGCAGCATGGCAGTTGTGACCGACCAGACCGACCGCGAGACGCCCGCGGCACCCCAGCCGGACGACAAGGACTGGACCTGGGTCCTGGACCGGGCCTGCCCCGAATGTGGCCTCGCTGCGGGCGCCATCGCGCCCGCCGACCTCGCCGGCGCGATCGCGCAGGCGACGCTGCCGTGGGCGGCGATCCTCGCCCGCCCGGACGCCGCCCGGCGTCCCGCGCCGAAGGTGTGGTCGCCGCTGGAATACGGCTGCCACATCCGGGACGTATGCCGCATCTTCACCACCCGCGCCCGCGCCATCCTCGACGAGGACGACCCGTTGTTCGCGAACTGGGACCAGGACCGCTCGGCGCTGACCGGCCGCTATTGGGCCCAGGACCCCGTTGTCGTCGCTGGCGACCTCGCCGCCGCGGCCGAGCGGCTCACGCAGACGTATGCCGCCGTCCCCGACGGGGCCTGGGAACGTCCCGGCCGCCGCAGCAACGGCTCGGTGTTCACCCTGCATACCCTCGGGCAGTACCTCGTGCACGACCTCGTGCACCACCTGTGGGACGTTCGGGCCTAAGCAGCGATGCCCGCATTCAACCTGTGGCTGGGGTTCCTCCTGGCGTGCGTGATCATCGTTGCCATCCCCGGGCCGAGCCTGCTCTTCGTCATCGGCCGGGCGCTTGCCGAGGGCAAGCGGGTCGCCCTGTTGTCGGTGCTCGGCAATGCCAGCGGCATCCTGGTCCAAATCGTGGCGATCGCGCTGGGACTGGGGCCGCTCGTCGCGGCGAGCGCGACGGCATACGGGCTGTTGAAGCTCGCCGGGGCGGCCTATCTGCTCTGGCTCGGGATCCAGGGGATCCGCCATCGCGGCGGGGCCGAGCGGGTGCTCGCCGGCGTGGAACGGCCGCGCCGGCGCGCGCGGCACGCCCTGCGCGACGGTTTCCTCGTCGGCGTGACTAACCCCAAGACGATCGTGTTCTTCGTCGCCTTGTTGCCGCAGTTCGTCAACCGGTCGGGGCCGGTCGCCGCGCAGATGATCGTCCTCGGGTTGACCTTCTTTGCGGTCGCGGTGACCAGCGACAGCATGGTCGCGCTGGCCGCGGGGTCGGCGCGAGACTGGTTTGCCCGCTCTCCGGCCCGGCTGCGGCGGATGGAGGTTGCCGGCGGGGCAATGATGATCCTGCTCGGGGTCGTGCTGGTCTTCACCGGCCGTCCGGAGCCCGCGGCGGCCTAAGCGGCGTCGCGTTCTGACCGGGCCTATTTCGCCATTCTGCCGACGCGGGTCGATCGCTCCACCTAGCGTGACGGCAGCCGATCCGAAGGGAGCTTTCCATGCGCCGCGCGCCGACGGGGCGTGGGTGCTGTGTCTTCTTCACCGGCCGCGGCCGGTGCGACACTCGCCGCGGGGACGGCCCTGCGCCAGGTGGCCGCTGGCCGCACGCACACGTGCGCGGTCACCACGGCGGGGGCAGCCGTGTGTTGGGGGGACAATTCCGCGGGCCAACTCGGCAGATGGGACCCGGACGACCAGAACCAAACCCGTGGCCGTTCTCGGCCTCGGGTCCGATGTCTTGTCGGTGACGGCCGGACACCTCACCTCCTGCGCGGTCCTCGAAGACGGCCGCGCGAAGTGCTGGGGTGCCAACGGGTTCGGCCAACTCGGTGACGGGACGACGATCGACCGCGTGCGCCCGATCGCGGTCCGGGGGATCCGGGTCCGCTCGATTTCCGCCGGTCTCGGAGCACGGCCTCGGCGCGGGTGTCACGGCGATCTCGGCCGGATTCGAGAACTCGTGCGTGCTGACCAGCCGCTGCGGGGTGCGCTGCTGGGGCTATCACGCGTTCGGCGCCATCGGAGACGGGACCACTACCAACCGCCCGACCCCGGCCCGTGTCGTCGGTCTGCAATCGGGCGTCGTCGCGATCTCGGCCGGTGGATTGTTCGCGTGCGCCGTCAATGCTAACGGGGTCGCGAAATGCTGGGGCTTCAACGGCAGCGGCCAGGTCGGGGACGGCAGCACCGTCAACCGGCTCGTTCCGGCGCAGGTGCGCGGCCTGCGGTCGCAGGTCGCGGCAGTGACAGCGTCGAACGACCACATTCGCGCCCGCATGACCGATGGCTCACTCCGGTGCTGGGGTAGCAACACGCACGGGGAACTCGGCGACGGCACCCGGACCGACCGGCACACGCCGGTGGCGGAAAGGACCCGGTCGGCACGGTTGTCGCGCGCCAAAACGTACCAACACGGTCCTCTCGACCCGGCCGGACCTACCCACCGGTAGCCCGTCGTCCGGCGCCCAGCATCGGTCCAGCCACCACGCCACTCACCGAACTCTTCGGATCAGTGGCCCGGGCCGGCTGCGCCGGCCACAGTGGAGGCGGGAAGAGAGAACTCTTCGAGTCAGAAAGCCAGCCGGGAGCCGAATGCCGCGAACACGCCGGCCAGCTCGTCGGTGCTGGTGATGGCCTCGGCCAGGGCCTCGTCCGTGGGCGCGCCGTCGGCGAGCCGGCGGTGATAGCGCGTCATGACTGCGGCGGCGAGGTCGTCTGGGACAGCGGTATGCGCGGCGACGACGCAAGCCGCCCCCAGGGCCAGCAGGGTCGCCGCGAACCCGAGCGCCTCCTCGCCTGGACGGGGGGTGGCGCGGCCGACCTCGCAGGCCGCCAGGACGACGTGCCGGGCGCTCACGCCCCGGGCTTGCAACTCGTGGGCGAAGAGTGGCCCGTCGGCGAGTTCGAGGTGGGAGAAGAGCGGGCTGCGCGGCTCGTGGTGCCCGTGCGCGGCGATGTGCACCAGGTCGCAACGCGCAACTGCGGTCAGCACCTCGGCCCGGGTGCTCAACCGGTCGGGGGCCACTCCGCGTCGGCGCCAGGCGGCACGGACGGCCGCCCGTTCCACGTCAGCGGCGGCGCCCAGTCCCGGGCCAGCCACGAGCGCCATCGCCGGAATGGCCGGATCGGCCGACCGGGCAGGATCATCTCCTCGCGTGCGCAGGTAGCTGGTCACCGACCGCGCGACGGTCACGGGACGACCGGCGAGCGAGGGCAGCAGCGCCCACGGCAGACCGCTGATCGGCCGCGTCGGAACGACCACCAGCCGCAGGTCGCTCCTGCGCACCTCGGCGAGCAAGGCCGCGTCCAGTTCGGCAAGTTCGGCGGCCAGCGAATCCCGCACCGCACCCGCGAGCGGGCTGCGTGGCTGGGTGAGGGCGGCGCGCAGGTCGGCGTGGACGCGGCGGACGAGTTCCACTGCCCGGTCGGCGGGAAGGCACGGGACCACACGCGCGCCTCCCGAGGAGACGACCAGGACCGCGATCGCATCGTCGACGCGCAGGAAGCTGCACAGGTCGGCGCCGTCGCTGTCCAGCCGCTCCCGGGCCTCGCGGAAGGGCAGCACCGGCACGCCGGCGCTGGTGCCCTCGGCGTGAAGTGACCAGTCCCGCAGCCGGATTTCCCGCTCGATCGCGGCGATCTCGGCCCGTATGCTGCCCGCGGCGCTCGCACTCCCGGCCCCGGCGAGCTGAGCGCGCGCCCCGCGCAGCCGGGCGACCAGTTCCGCCGTGCGCGGGTCGTCCGGCGGCCGCACCGCCGCGAGGTTCGCGGTCGCCGCCCGCCAGCGCTCGGTGGCGGAGTAGACCGCGCCGGGTCCCGACGCCACCGCCTGCTCCAGATCAAGGTCGATCAGCGGCTCGGTGTGCAGCGCTCGCGCGGTGCCCAGGTCGAGGCTGACGATCCGGGACTGCTCCCTGGTCAGTTCGTCGGCGGCTCGACGTAGCTCCCGTCGCGCCCGCGTCTGCTCACCACGGGCCAGGGCGCTGGCCGCCCGGATGCGCCGCCACCGCAGCCGGTCGCTCAACGATGCAGCGGCGGGCACCCGCGGGCGATGGAGCAGCGTCTCCGCGGCGGCCGGTTCGGCGGCCAGGGTGGCCTCGGCGACCAGCAGATGCGCGGGTAGCTCGAGGTCGCTGCGGGTGCGCAGCGCCCGCCGGGCGATCGCCGCGGCCGCGTGCCGGATCAGCGCCGGCTCCTCGCCGAGCGCGAACCGGGCGGCCAGGCCCGCGAGCCGGGCCGGATCCCCCTGCGGCCCGGCTGCCTGCCTGCCGAGATGCTCCTCGGCGGCCAGGGCCGCGGCATACGCCTCCTGGTGCCGGCCGGCAAGCCGCAAGGCCTGGGAGAGCGTGGTCTCGATCTGCGCGACGATGAGGTTTTGTCCGGCGGCCAAGCTCTCGGGGACGGCGGCAGCGAGGACCTCGATCGCCTCCTCGACCAGGCCCGCCTCCAAGAGAACCTTGCCCTGGTCGAGGCGGCCCGGCCCCCGGGTGACCGTGACCTCCATCGCGTCGGCGCGGGCCATCGTCGCCAGCGCCCGGGGCAGGTCGCCGGAGAGGTAGGCGAGGGTGCCGGAGTTGTAGGTCGCCATGAAATGCTCGGTCGGGTAGCGCTCGAGCGTCGCCAGCGCCAGCAATTGCTCGTTGTCGGCGGCGGCCGCGCTGTGGTTGCCCAGATGGGCGTGCAGCAGGGCCCGGTTGAGCAGCACGATGATGAGGTCCTGCTCGGTCAGCAGGTGTTGGACGGGGCGCAGCGCCTGCATCTCGGCCAGCGCGTCCCGCAGCCGCCCGACATTGGCCAGCAAGACGGCGCGCTGGCGTGCGATGAGGGCGTGCAGGTGTGGTTGGTCCGGGCCGGCGATGGTGCTCGCCTCGTCGAGCAGGGCCAGGCCGTGGCGCAGTTTTCCCGCGGTCACGTCGACGAAGGCGAGCCCGATGCGCGCGCGCACGGCGAGTTCGCGGTGCTCAGCCACTTGCGTCTCGGTCGGCGTCATGTCGGCCAGGCGCGCCAGCAGCTCGGCGTAGTCGTGCTCGGCCGGGGCGTGCCGGCCGGCGTTGTTGTGGGCGAGGGCGCGTTCGCGCAGTTCCCACAGCTCGGGCAGGGCGCGCGAAGGCGCCGCGACGGCCGGCGCCGGGGGCGCGGTGGGCGGGTGCGGCGGGCCGGACACAGGTGGCCCTTCCTGGATGATGCGGTCAGCTCGCCCGGCAGCGTAGCGCCTCCCCGCCGCCGGGCGCTGCAGTCAGGGTCTCGCGGCGTCCCCGTCGCGTTCGAGCCCAAGCGGTATCGGCGCGGACAGCAGGGTGTGCCGCGGCTCGGCCACGCGGACGAGGAAGACATGCCGGCCCGGCCGCAGCCCCTCCAACACGAACCGGCCGAACTCGTCGGCGGTCGTGTGCGCCGCCGGGTCCAGAGTTTGCAGGAGGAGGGGGTCGGGATCGGCATACGCACCGATCTCGGCGCCGGGGCGGGTGGCCCAGCCGTCCAGCCGCACGGTGCCGTCGGGCAGTGGGGAGGGCGCAATCAGGACGCTCACGGCCGAACTGGTGAGGGTGACCGCCGCGCCGGGCAGCGTGCGGTCGCGCACCGCCAGCAGGTCTGCATCGACGATCTGGGCGAGTTCGGCCTCGAGGCCGGCCACCGCGATGGCGAACTTGGCATCCTCGGCCAGACTCACCGGCACCGGATCGAGATCGTCGAAGAGATCGTGAAGCTCCAGCAGCAGGCGCTCGTCACTCGGCTCGGATCGTGCACCCATGTCAACCCCCTTGCCGACCAACCCCGATGGATCCACGATAGCGGCCGGGTTTGCGGCGCAGCGGATAACGTTCGGGTGTGCATCCGGCCCACCTCGTCGCCCTCGACATCGACGGGACCACGATCACCCACACCGGAGACCTGCGCGACCCGGTCCGAGATGCCGTGGCTCGCGCAGCCGCGGCGGGGCATCACCTCGTGCTCGCCACCGGCCGCACCGTCCTCGGCACGCTGCCGATCCTCGATCGGCTGAACCTGCGCAGTGGGTATGCCGTCTGCTCCAATGGCGCCGTCACGGTCGCCCTCGACCCGGGTCACCCGAGCGGCTACGACATCATCGAGGCGGTGACCTTCGACCCGGCGCCTGCGCTGGAGTTGTTGCGGGACGCCTGGCCCGATGCCGTGGTCGCCGTCGAAGACCTCGGGGTCGGGTTCAAGGTGAGCGCGCCCTTCCCCGATGCGCTCGACGGGGTCGTCACGGTCGTCCCGTGGGAGGAACTGATGGCGGCGCCGGTCACCCGGCTGACCTTCCGCAGCGCGACCGGGACGAGCGAGGACTTCCTCCGGCTGGCGCACCGGATCGGGTTGCACGAGATGAACTACGCGGTCGGCTTCTCGGCCTGGCTCGACATCAACCCCGAGGGCGTCTCCAAGGGGTCCGCCTTGGAACATGTCCGCCGCCGCCTCGGGGTGGACGCGCACCACACCGTCGCCGTCGGGGATCAGCGCAATGACATCGAGATGCTCCGGTGGGCCCGGCGCGGCGTGGCGATGGGCAACGCCCCCGCGGAGGTCCAGGACGTCGCCGACGAGGTGACCGGCACGGTCGAGGAGGACGGGCTGGCCCAGGTGCTCGACTCCCTTCCGGGGATCCTCCACGACGCGATCCGCGGCGGGGCAGGAGCGTCCGGACATGCCTGACCTGCTCATCACCTCACCGGCCAATCCCCGCCTGAAGCAGGTCATTGCGCTACGCACGCGCCGCGGCCGCACGGCGAGCGGACTGACCTGCGTGGAGGGGCGCGACGAGCTCGCGCTGGCCTTAGGTGCGGGCGTGCTCCCGCGCACGCTCTTCCACTGCGCCGAACTGATGGCTCCCGGCGGCGGTTCGGTGGTGGACGACGTCCGGACGCGGGGCGCCGAGACCGTCGCCCTCGGGCGGGCGGCATTCGAGAAGGTGGCCTATCGAGAGGGTCCCGACGGTTTCCTCGCCGTGGTGGCCAGCCCCGGCATAGCGCTCGGCGACCTCGAGGTGGCCGCGGGCGGGCTGATCCTGATCGCCCAGGCGATCGAGAAGCCCGGCAACCTCGGGGCGATGCTGCGGACCGCCGACGCCGCGGGGGTCGCCGCCGTCATCGCCGCCGATCCGGTCACCGACTGGGGCAACCCCAACGTCATCCGGGCGAGCAAGGGGACGGTCTTTTCGGTCCCGGTGGCCAGCGCGGATACGGCCACCACACTGACCTGGCTCGCCGAGCGCCGCTATGTCCTCGTCGCCACGACACCGGCGACCGAGCTGCTGCACACCCAGGCCGAGCTGACCGGCTCGATTGCCGTCGCTGTGGGCGCCGAGAAGTGGGGCCTGGACGCGGCGATGCTGGCCGCCGCGACGATCCGGGTGCGGATCCCGATGGCGGGTCGCGCCGACTCGCTCAACGCCGCGACCTCGGCCGCGATCGTCCTGTATGAGGCAATCCGCCAGCGCGGCTGACTCAGATCGTGACCCTGCCGTCGGGAGTGTTGAACGTGACCGCCATCAGCCCCGGCGTGCCGTGCGGCGCGACGAACGTGAAGTGGATGACCGAGGAGGTCGTCTCGGCGGGCAGGCCGAGCCAGTCCTTGACCCGCTCGGGGTCGCCGCCGATCTCCAACGACTCGATCGTGACCTCGGTGTGGGCCTCATCGGACGGGTGCGGGCTGTCGGCTTCCCACTCGACAAAGAACGGCAACTGCGGATCGGACTGCAGGCCCCGGACCCCGAGCTGGCGCCACCGGAATTCGCGCCCGTCGGCGGTGCGCCGGTTGCCGTCAACCGCCGAGCGGCCGATCCGACGCTCGAGGCCGGCCAGGTCGTCCACCCGCACGACCCAGCCGATCCAGCCGCCGCCCATCTCGCTGCGGGCACGGACTGCCTGACCGAAGGGCGCCTTGTCGGCGGCCGGGTGGTCGAGGACCTCGACCACCTCGAGATAACGCTCGTGCGCCAACGGCAAAATGACATTGCGCGTGCCGAATCTCGCGTGAATCCCGCCCTCGACCGGCTCGACCCCGAGTTCGGCTGCCAGGCGCTCGGCCGTCGCCTGCAGGCCGTCGCGCTCTGCGGCATAGGAAACGTGATCCACGCGCATGGGCTCATCGTGGCACACCCCAAGGGGTGCTCATGACCACGGTCCGCCACCGCCAGACCGGTGGAACCGTTTTCGCGAGCAGGAGGTTTCAGTCGTCGAGGTGGTCGACCAGGCGCGGCGCCAGACCGACGTATGCCGCCGGGCTCAGCTCCCGCAGCCGGCTCGCCGCCTCGGGGGGCAGGCCGAGCCCGTCGACGAAGGCGCGCAGCTCGGCCGCGCCGATCCGGCGTCCGCGGGTCAGCTCCTTGAGCCGCTCATAAGGGTTGGCCATCCCCGGGATCCCTTGGGCGGCAAGGGCTCTCATCACGGACTGGATGGGCTCGGCGAGCACCTCCCAGTTCGCGTCGAGATCGACGGCCATGACCTCGGGGGCCACGTCCAGCCCGGCGAGACCACGCGAGACGTTGTCGAGCGCGAGCAGCGAATGCCCGAGCGCGGTCCCGATGTTGCGCTGCATCGAGGAGTCGGACAGGTCGCGTTGCAGGCGCGAGGAGACCAGCGTCGCGGCGAGGACGTCGAGCAGGGCATTGCTCACCTCGAGGTTGGCCTCGGCGTTCTCGAAGCGAATCGGGTTGACCTTGTGCGGCATCGTGCTCGACCCGATCGTCCCCTGCCCCCGCACCTGGGCGAAGTAGCCGAGCGAGATGTAGCTCCAGACGTCCGTGCAGAGGTTGTGCAGGATCCGGTTGAACCGGGCCAGATCGGCATACAGCTCGGCCTGCCAGTCGTGGCTCTCGATCTGGGTCGTCAATGGATTCCACGTCAGGCCGAGACTCTCGACGAAGGCCCGGCTGATCGCCTCCCAGCCGGCGTCCGGAACCGCGGCCAGATGGGCTCCATAGGTGCCGGTCGCGCCGTTGAACTTGCCGAGATATTCCGCGTTCTCGATGCGGCGCAGTTGCCGACGCAGCCGCCAGGCGATGACGGCTAGCTCCTTGCCCATTGTCGTCGGGGTGGCCGGTTGCCCGTGCGTATGCGCGAGCAGTGGCACCGCGCGCAGTTCCCGGGCCATCGCCTCCAGCTGGCCCAGGACGGCGCTCGCTTTGGGTAGCCACACCGAGGTGATCGCACCGCGCACCATCAGGGCATAGGACAGGTTGTTGACGTCCTCGGAGGTCGCGCCGAAGTGAATGAGCTCGGTCAGCGGGTCGTCGGCGGCACGTCCCGGGAGCGCGGCGAACCGCTCCTTGAGGAAATACTCGACCGCCTTGACATCGTGCTGCGTCGTCGCCTCGATCCGGGCGAGCGCCGTAATCTCCTGCGGCCCAAAGCTTTCCGGTATGCCGCGCAGCGCCGCCTGCTCTTGCGCGCTGAGCACCCCAACACCGGAGATAACACTGTTATCGGTCAGGTAGATCAGCCATTCAATCTCTACCCGGATGCGCTCGCGGTTGAGCGCCGGCTCGGAAAGATGGTCGACCAGGGGGGCAATGGCGTCGCGATAACGGCCGTCGAGGGTGCCGAGGGCGATCGGGGGCTCGGCTCCGGCGAGGGAGAACATGCCGCCAGTCTCCCGCACGCCCACGCGGGGATCGCGGCGGCGTCCACCGGATGAATGCCGCATGACCTATCTGGTCTCGAGCGGCGGCGCGTACCACGATGGGACGCCGCGCGGCCGGCCGGGCCGCTCGGCACCAAACCGGAGGGTATGCCGATGCCCTCGGTGTGGACGACCTACATCGCGGCTGACTCCGCCGACGCGATCGCCGAGGAGGTCACGGCCGCAGGTGGGACCAACCAGATGCCGCCCTTCGACGTGGGCGACGTCGGCCGGATGGTCATCGCCAATGACCCGATCGGTGCCGCCTTCGGGGTGTGGCAGGCCAAGGGGCACAATGGTGCCGGGGTCTTCAACGAGGACGGTGCCTACTGCTGGAACGAATTGCACACGCTCGACTATGAGGCGGCGAAAGCGTTCTACGGCAAGGTCTTCGGCTACACCTTCACCGAGATCGGTGACGGCGAGAACTTCGCCTACTCGACGTTCTCCATCGACCGCGGCGGGGCCGAGTCCTCGATCGGCGGGATCAACGACGAGACCATGATGGGCGGCGCCGAGATGTCCTATTGGCTGACCTGGTTCCAGGTCGCCGACTGTGACGCCGCCACGACCAAGGCTGCCGAGCTCGGTGCCACGGTGATGACCGGACCGGACGACAGCGCGTTCGGACGGATGTCGGTTGTCACCGGGCCGCAGGGCGAGGTCTTCGGGCTGATCGACCCGACGACGACCCTGGCTGTGGAGGACACCGTGGTCGAGGACTCGGCCACGGAAACCGACTTGGAGTAACCAGCACGTCTGCCGGTCGCAGCTCGCGAGGCATTTCGGCGGTTTTGTCTATGGGGTGGTCACCCCATCGACAGCAGCGCAAGTCCGGCCCACAATAGCTGCCACGGGAGCCGCGGTGATGACGGCGAGCGGGGGCGCGTTCGTCATCACCGCGGCAATTTCATGCTCGTTTCTGCCGCCGGTGCCGGTGGCGGGCATGGTGGCCGGGTGAGCTGGTGGATGGGGTTCAATTGCCGACATGAGCGTCGCCGCGCGTCCACTTGCCGCCACGATCGAGATCGCCGCACCTGCGGAGGCGGTGTGGGCGGTGGTCTCCGATGTGCGGCGCACCGGGGAGTGGTCACCCGAGTGCCGCAAGGTGCTTGCTCGAGGGCCCGTGAGCGAGGGCTCGCGGATCGTGGGGCTCAACCGGCGGGGCCTGATCGTCTGGCCGACCACGGCCAAGGTGGTCCGGTGCGAGCCGGGCAAGGCGATCGCCTGGCGGGTCACCGAGAACGGCACGACCTGGTCCTACGAGCTGGAACCCTCGGCGACTGGCACCCGGCTGACCGAGCGGCGCGAGGCGAGCGCCGGCGTCACGCGCCTGTCCGCGACGTTCACCGCAGCTCTGCTGGGCGGCAATGACGAGCACTCCGACGAACTGGAGCAGGGCATGCGGGCGGGATTGGCGACGATCAAGCAGATCGTCGAAGCGCGGCAACCGGGGCACGCCGGAACCTGGTGATTCGGCGATGGCCGATGGGTCGGTGAACCCATCGACGCAACCGGATGTGCGCGAGAGCATCGTCTCGTGGGGTGAGAGACGTGCGCAGAGGCGGTGCTGCCGAGGGCCGCCGCCGCTGCTGCCCTCCCCCGTCGATTAGCCTGCCCCCATGCCGGATGCCGTGACCGCTGACCCCATTCGGGTGCGTACTGCCCGGGAGGACGACATCGCGGCGATCGTGGCGATGTTCCCCGCAGCCGAGGGCTTCGACGACGCCTATTGGCGGGGCCGGTTGCGCGCGTGCACCGAGGAGCCCGACAAGCGATTCTTCCTGGCCGCCGAACATGACGGTCGCTGCGTTGGCGCAATCCTGGGCGAGGTCCGTGCGCTCGAATTCCGATCGCGACCGTCGGGCAATCTGTTCGCCACCGTCACCTCACCCGAGTCGCGCGAGGCGGGTATCGGCAGTGTGTTGTTCGAGGCCCTATGCGACCGGTTCACCGCGGCTGGGGTCGATGTCGTGCGGGCGATGGTCCGCAAGGACGAGGCGCTGGACATGGCGTTCCTGCGCAGTCAGGGGATGACGGCCGGACCGTTCGTCCAGATGCAGATGCGGTTGCCGCGTCACGGGATGCGCGAGTCCGAGTGAAGCTGCAGACCGCCACCCGCCTCGGGGTGTATGCCGTGCTCGACCTCGCGGCGTCGCCGTTGCAGGCGCGCTCGGTCACCGAGATCGCCGAGCGCCGGGGCGTCTCGGTCAACCACCTGTCCAAGGTCATGCGGACGCTCGCTGCGGCGGGCCTGGTCGAGGGCGCCCGGGGCGTGGGAGGCGGCTATCGCTTCGTCGGCAACGCCAAGCGACTCACCCTGCTCGAGGTGATCGAGCTCTTCGAAGATCCGGTCGGTGAGTCGAGTCGCATCCTCGACGCGCAATTGCCGGACGTGCCGGTTCTCGATCAGATCCTCCGGGAGATCGACGATGTGACCCGGCTCACGCTAGACTCGATAAGCATCGCGACGATGATCCGGTTATCTGCGGAATTGGTTGTCCGACAAGAGAATAACGTCCAATAGCGAGGGCTGCGCGCGCGACAGAGCGGTCGGATCGAGCGGTTGACGCTAAATAGGTATAGCGGTACCGTTTTAGGCAGTGGCTCCCCGTCACATCGTGATCGCGATAGAGATGGAGGTGCGGATATGGGGCATCGCTGGCAGATGACAAGCCCAAGCGCTCCCCTTGAGCGGACCGAGATGGACGTGGTCGCTCCGCCCGCGGGTCACGTGGTCGTGGAGGTGGCCGGCTGCGGCATTTGTCATACCGACCTCGGCTATCTCTTCGACGGAGTCCGCACCAACCAGGCGCTGCCGCTCGTCCTCGGGCACGAAATCAGCGGCCGCGTCGTCGGCACCGCTGCGGATACGGCGGACTGGCAAGGACGGGCCGTTCTCGTCTGTGCGGTGATCCCGTGCGGCCGGTGCGAGACCTGTGCTCGGGGACGGAGCACGATCTGTCCCGATCAGCAAATGCCGGGCAACGACATCGACGGCGGGTTCGCCACCCACGTCACGGTGCCCACGTCGGGGCTGTGCCCCATCGACGAGGACCGCCTCGCCGCGGTGGGACTCGACCTCGCCGACATCGCGGTCATCGCCGACGCCTTCACCACTCCCTATCAGGCAGTGGTCCAGGCCGAGGTCGCTGTCGGCGACGTCGCCGTGGTCATCGGCGCCGGCGGCGTCGGCTCCGGGTGCGTGCAGATCGCCGCCGCCATGGGCGCCGCCGTGGTCGCCATCGACGTCGACGACGCCAAGTTGGCGGTGGTGGCCAATCACGGTGCGGCGCTGACCGTGAACTCGCGCGAGCAGGACCCGCGCGGACTCAAGCGCCAGATCGCGGCGTTCGCGGCCGAACGGGGCCTGCGCTCGCGCGAATGGACGATCTTCGAGTGCTCGGGCACCGCGGCCGGGCAGTCGACCGCCTGGGGACTTCTCGTCCACGGCGCCACCCTCGCCGTGGTGGGATTCACGATGGACAAGGTGGAGATCCGCCTGTCCAACCTCATGGCCTTGCACGCCCGGGCCCTCGGCAATTGGGGTTGCCCGCCAGAGCTCTACCCCGCCGTCGTCGATCTGGTCCTCGACGGGCGGGTCGCCATATCGCCGTTCATCGAGCGTCACTCGCTCGAGGACATCAACGACGTCCTGACCGCCGTGCACGAGCGCCGCATCACGCGGCGGGCGATCGTCGTTCCCTAGCCGGGGTCCCCCTGCCGGGGGCACCGACTCGTCATCAACGCGCCGGCACCGGTTGCGTCACCGCTGCCATCGGGCAGGTCCGTCTCGTCGACAACGGCTCCCGTGGCACCGCCCCACCCGGCTGCTCGTCGCCCTTCCTGCCACCCCGCTCCACCACGCCCTCTTGGAGGTTCCCGCAATGCGTCCCGACACCCAGGCACTCGTTTCCGCCGGAGCACCGGTCGATCTGGCGGATCACAACGTCGCGCCCTTCCTCGACGGGTTGGGGGTGCTTTATGAGAAGCGTCCGCTGCTCGACGGCGACGGCGCGCCGGTCGAGGGCCTCTACAACGCCTGGATCACGTTGGACAACCCGTCCCAGTTCAACTCCTACACAACGGACATGGTCAAGCAGGTGATCCTCGGCTTCCGCGCCGCATCGAACGCACGCGACGTGGTCGCCGTGGTCTTCACCGGAGCCGGTGACAAGGCCTTTTGCACCGGCGGCAACACCAAGGAATACGCCGAGTATTACGCGGGCAACCCGCAGGAATACAAGCAGTACATGCGGCTCTTCAACGACATGGTCAGCTCGATCCTCGGCTGCGACAAGCCGGTCGTCTGCCGTGTCAACGGCATGCGCATCGGCGGCGGCCAGGAGATCGGGATGGCCTGCGACTTCTCCGTCGCCTCCGATCTGGCCCGCTTCGGCCAGGCCGGCCCCAAGCACGGCTCGGCCCCGATCGGCGGCGCCACGGACTTTCTGCCCGTGCTCGTCGGGGTCGAACGGGCGATGGAGTCGATCGTCTTGTGCAAGCCGTGGTCGGCCCACCGGGCCCTGCGCGAGGGGCTGATCACCGACGTCGTCCCGGCCTTGCGGGTCGACGGTGAGTGGGTGCCCAACCCGCTGGTGTGGACCGACCGGATGCTCGACGACCGCGGCCGGATCATCCATGGCGACTCCAAGGCCGGCGCCGATCTCGATGCCGCCAAGCAGGTCATGGCCTCCGGGACGGTCGACCTCAGCCTGCTCGACGCCGCGGTCGAGCAGCTGTGCACCGAGTTGTCCCTCACCTTCCCCGACTGCACCAACAAGACGGTCTTCGAGATCCGCAAGCCCAAGCTGATCGCCTGGAACGCCAACAAGGAGAACTCGCGCGACTGGCTGGCGCTGAACATGATGACCGAGGCCCGCACCGGCTTCCGCGCCTTCAACGAGGGCACCAAGGCCGACCGCGAGACCGACTTCATCGGCCTGCGGCAGGCACTCGCCGCCGGTATGCCATGGACCGAGAACCTCATCGAGTCCGTCCTTCCCGGCAAGGGGACGGCCTGATGACCACCTCGAGCCGGGAGGGCGCCCCGCCCGCCTCGGTGGACGTCTGGCACGACCGCGACGACCGGGTCGTGCGCGTCCGGCTCGCCCGCCCAAAGGCCAACGTGCTCGATGCCGACATGGTCGCCCAGCTGCGCGAGGCATTCGGAGTCGTCGCGAGGGACGGGCACGTCAAGGCGGTCGTGCTCGACGCCGCCGGCCCGCACTTCAGTTTCGGCGCCAGCATCGAAGAGCACCTCCCCGACGCGGTAGCCGGGATGCTCGCCGGCTTCCACGCCCTCATCCTGGAGATGCTGGCCTGCCCGGTGCCGGTGCTGGTCGCCGTTCGCGGCAACTGCCTCGGCGGCGGCCTCGAGCTGGCCAGCGCCGGCACCCTCCTGTTTGCCGCACCCGACGCCCGGCTCGGCCAACCCGAGATCCTGCTCGGCGTCTTCGCGCCGGTCGCCAGCTGCATCCTCCCCGAACGGATGGGTCAGCAGGCCGCCGACGAGCTGCTGCTCTCGGGGGCACACATCGCCGCCGACGACGGGCTCCGGCTCGGGCTGGTCGCCGCCGTCGCCGACGACCCCGAAGCCGCCGCCCTGGCGTGGTATGACACCCACCTCGCCGGGAAGTCCGCGGCGGCGCTGCGCCTGGCGGTCACCGCCGCGCGCGGCCCGTTCGTCGACCGCATCCGTGCCCGCCTCACCGAGGTGGAGCACCTCTACCTCACTGACCTGATGTCAACCCACGACGCTCTCGAAGGCCTCACCGCCTTCCTGGAGAAGCGTCCCGCCCAATGGAAGGACGGCTGACAATGACGACAACCGTGACTCACGACACCACCGCTGCGGGTGAGCCGGCGCACGGCGTCGACGAACTCGTGGCCCGGGCTCGAGAGATCTTCGACGACCTGGACTTCGGCACCGCGCGCGCCTGGAAGGCCGCCGGCGAGAACCGCCGCGTCGTGGCCTTCATGCCCACGTATGTCCCTCGCGAACTCATCCACGCCGCCGGGATGCTCCCCCTGGGAGTTCTCGGCGGGGGCGACAACCTCGAGGTCATCCACGGCGACGCCTACTACCAGAGCTACATCTGCCGCATCCCCCGCTCCACCCTCGAGCTGGGCATCACCGGCCGGCTCGACTTCGTCGACGGCTTCGTGTTCCCGTCGTTGTGCGATGTCGTCCGCAACCTCTCCGGGATCTGGAAGCTCCTCTTCCCCAACGTCTATGTCCGCTACTTCGACGTGCCGCAGACCTTCCGCAAGGACATCGCCGGGGAGTACTACATCCGCGAGCTGCGCGAGTTGCGCTCCGGGCTGGAGGAGCTGCGGGGCGCGCCGATCACCGACGACGAGCTGGGGGCGAGCGTCGCGGCATACAACGAGAATCGTCGCCTGGTCCGTGAGGTGTATGGGCTGCGCGCCGAATCCCCTTGGCTGGCACCGACATCGGAGGTCTATCTGCTGATGCGGGCCGGTATGGTGCTCCCGGTCGAGGAGCACAACACCCTGCTCGTCGACTACCTCGCGGCCACCCGGGCCCAGCCACGGGCGATGCGCGACAACGGGCGGGTCGTCATCAGCGGGGCGTTCTGCGAGCAGCCACCGCTCAACCTCATCAAGGCCATCGAGATGTCCGGCTGCTATGTCGTCGACGACGACTTCATGCTCGTCAACCGGTGGCTCCTGGACGACGTCTCCACCGAGGGGGATGTGCTGACCAATCTGTCCGACACCTACCTGACCCGGTCGATGGAAAACGCCGCGAAATACCAGCCGGACCTGGCCGTCAAGGGCAAATACGTCGTCGACTCGGTGCGCGACAACGGGGCCGAGGGCGTGATCTTCGCGGCGCCAAGCTTCTGCGACCCCGCCCTGCTGGAGCGGCCGATGCTCGAAACCCGTTGCGACGCAGCCGGAATACCCTACATCGGATTGAAGTATGCCGAGAACTCCGGCCAAATGCAGCCCGTCCGGGAGCAGGCCGGCACCTTCGCCGACTCCCTCAAACTCTGGAGCACATCATGACCACTGCGACCACCGCCGCACCCGTCGTCAAAGACGACTCGATGGAGCGTCAGAAGGCGCTCATCGCGAGCAATTACGAGGCGTTGACCAGCGCACACGAGACCGGCCGCAAGGTCGCCTCGACGTTCGTCCCGGGCAACCTCAACGAGTTGATCATGTGCTTCGACCTGGTCAACAACCTGCCCGAGATCAACGCGATCCAAAACGGCATGCGCAAACTGTCCGGTGACTACATCGCCGAGGCCGAGAAGCACGGTCACTCCGAGGACGTGTGCACCTATGTCAAGGCCGACATCGGCATGATGGCCAAGGGCAACCTCTCGCCCAACGGCAAGCCACTGCCCAAACCCGATGTCCTGCTGCTGTGCTACACCGGCTGCTTCACGTTCATGAAGTGGTTCGAGTTGGTGCGCGACGAATACAAGTGCCCGACCGTGATGCTCCAGGTCCCCTACCAGGGCGACGGCGAGATCACCGACAACATGCGGCAATACATCGTCAAGCAGTTGAAGGAAGACGTCATCCCCACCCTGGAGCAGGTCTCCGGGGTCAAGTTCGACATCGACCGGCTGCGGCAGTATCTGACCGAGTCGCGCAAGGCCGAGGAAGACCTGGTCTGGGTCGTCCAGAGCGCCAAGAACGATCCCTCCCCGATCGACGCCTACTTCGGCGGCGTCTACTACATCGGGCCGATCTTCACCGCGTTCCGGGGCACCGAGAAGGCGACCGACTTCTACCGGCTGCTGCGCTCAGAGATCGAGCAGCGCCTCGCCGCCGGTCTCGGGCCGGTGACGCCGATCGGGGACATGACCGATCAGCGTTACCGCCTGGTCGTCGAAGGCCCCCCGAACTGGACCAACTTCCGCGAGTTCTGGAAGATGTTCTACGAGGAGGGCGCCGTCGTCGTCGCCTCGACCTACACCAAGGTCGGCGGCACCTACGACCTCGGCTTCCGGCACGACCCCGACCATCCGCTGGAGTCGCTCGCGGAATACTGCTTGACCTGCTACACCAACCGGAACCTGCCGCAGCGGGTCGATCAGATCACCCGCTACATCGAGGAGTACAAGGCGGACGGGTTGCTGATCAACTCCGTCAAGAGCTGCAACAGCTTCTCCGCCGGCCAACTGATGATGATGCGCGAGGTCGAGAAACGCACCGGCAAACCCGGCGCCTTCATCGAGACCGACCTCGTCGATCCGCGCTATTTCTCCGCCGCCAACGTCAAGAACCGGTTGGAGAGCTACTTCCAGATGATCGAACAGAAGCGCTCCGGCGCTTCGGCCACCGAGGGAGTATCGCGATGAGGACCTTCGTGGGAATCGACCTCGGGTCGACGACGACCAAGGCCGTGATGATGGACGAGTCCGGTGCCTCCCTCGGGCGGGGCATCACGAACTCCCGCTCCAACTACGACACGGCGGCAGCGGTGTCGAAGCTGGAGGCCACCGTCGATACCCGGTTCACGCTGTTCCGGCGCGCTCTCCTTGCCGGGGCAGCATCGGCGGCGGACGGCGTCGATGAGTTCCTCGCCGACCTCGAACGCCACTATCGCCGCGTGCAGTTCCTCGACCAGGTCGACGACCTCGAGGCGACGTGCGCCCGCTACAGTTCCGGCAACGGCGGCAAGCGGGCCAACGTCGGCCGTGGCAGCGCGCCGACCCAGCAGGACCAGAAGGCGCTGGCGGAAGCGTTCGACACCGTGTTCGGCCAGTTGCGCGGCCACGCTGCGGAGATCTTCGCCAAGGGCGCGACCCGCAAGTCGGACTTCTTCCGTGACATCGCCGGCTCCCGGGTGATGACGCTCGGTGAGCCGGTTTGCGCCGAGCTGGCGTTGCCCTTCGACACCCTGCTCAACGTCTATGACAAGTCGATCATCGAGGTCGAGAACCGGCCCCCCGCCGGCAGCGTCGAATCGACGTTCATGCGCGCCCTCGACGGGCTGCTCGAGGACGGCACCAGCCTGCCCACCGAGCTGGTGAACTCCGCGGTGCAGGACGCCCTCGGTGTTCCCCTGGAAGAGACCTACGTCGTCGGGACCGGCTACGGCCGGGTCCGGTTGCCGTTCCCCAAGGAGCACATCCGCTCCGAGATCCTCTGCCACGGCCTGGGCGCGCACATGATGTATGACGGGACCCGCACCGTCCTTGACATCGGCGGCCAGGACACCAAGGCCATCCAGGTCGACGGCGACGGGATCGTCGAGAGCTTCCAGATGAACGACCGGTGCGCGGCCGGGACCGGACGCTATCTCGGCTATGTCGCCGACGAGATGAAGATGGGCCTGCACGAGCTCGGTCCGCTGGCGATGAAGGCGCACAAGACGTTGCGGATCAACTCGACGTGCACGGTGTTCGCCGGCGCCGAGTTGCGCGACCGGCTGGCGCTCGGCGACCGGCGCGAGGACATCCTCGCCGGGTTGCACCGCGCGATCATCTTGCGGGCGATGTCGATCATCGCTCGCTCCGGCGGCATCCGGGACCAGTTCACGTTCACCGGTGGGGTCGCCAAGAACGAGGCGGCCGTCCACGAGCTGCGCCAGCTGGTCGCCGACAACTACGGCGAACGCACGATCAACATCAACCCGGACTCGATCTATACCGGGGCGCTCGGCGGTGCCGAGTTCGCCCGGCGGGCCGCCGTCTGACCGGCACCGGAAGGAGACACGACATGACCACCACAATCGGCATCGACATCGGAGCCGGTGCCGCCAAAACCGTCCTGTTCGAGGTCGGCGACGACACCCGCTGGCTCGGCCGGCAGGTCGAACGAATCCGCCAGCGCGATCCCTATCGGCTCGCCGGCGAAGCCGTCGACCGCATGCTCGCCGAGCACGGCATCACCCGCGAGGACGTCGACTACATCGCGACCACCGGAGACGCCGACGGCATCGAGTGGAGCACCGGGCACTTCTATTCGATGACGACCCACGCCCGGGGCGCCATCTATCTGCAGCCCGACGCGGTCGCCGTCCTTGACGTCGGGGCCCTGCACGGCCGGGCGATCCACATCGACCCCCGCGGCAAGGTGCTCGCCTCGCAGATGACCAGCCAGTGTGCGTCCGGGTCCGGGCAGTTCCTGGAGAACATCGCCCGCTATCTCGGCATCGCCCAGGACGAGATCGGCCTGATCTCGCTCGAGGGGCAAAACCCGGAGAAGGTGTCCTCGATCTGTGCCGTGCTCGCCGAGACCGACGTCATCAACATGGTCTCGCGCGGCATCGCGGCTCCCGACATCCTGCGCGGCATTCACCTGTCGATGGCCGGCCGGCTCACTCAGCTCATCCGCCGGCTGAAGCTGCGGGGCGGGACCGTCCTGGTGACCGGCGGACTCGGGTTGGATCCCGGCCTGATCGGAGCGCTGCAGAACTCCTTCGCGGAGGCCAAGATCCCGTTGCAGGTGGCCAGCCACGACGACGCGATCTATGCCGGCGCGATCGGCGCCGCGCTGTGGGCCGCCTTCCGCCACGACAAGCTCGCCGCCCAGCGGGTCCCACTAGCAGTAGGGAGCGCGTCATGACCACGACCACCCCGATCGCCGGCGTCTCCGTGCGGCGGATGACCCCGGAGGCCCTCCCGGACGTTGTTCGGATCGACGAGGCGACGACCGGCCGGCCGCGCCCTCGATTCCACAGAAAACGGGTCATCTCCCTGGATCAGGACGACCGCGACATCGCGCTCGTGGCCGAACGCGACGGCCAGACGGTCGGATTCGCCTTCACCCGGGTCTTCGAGGGCGAACTCGGGATGGCCGCCCCCGTCGGCGTCCTCGACTGGATCGGCGTGGATCCCCCACAGCGCGGGGCCGGCGTCGGCCGGATCTTGTTGGACGCCACGGTCGACGAACTCGATCGCCGTGGGGTGCACCAGATGCGCACCCAAGCGGCGTGGAACGAGCACAACCTCGTCGAGTTCTTCGCGGCCAACGGTTTCCAGCTCGCCCCACGAATCGCGATCGATCGACCGGTGGACCTGCCGCTCGACGACGAGTTCCAGAGCCGGGTGCCGCCACTGGCGACCCTGGACGAGGACGCCTGGGTGGAGCCCGACCGCGCCCTCGAGGTCGACTTCGCGCCAGAGGTGCCGCCCGACGTCGTGTTGGTGCGCTCGTTGGAGGAGTCCGATCTCGAGGACGTGGTGCAACTCGACCGGCTCGCCACCGGGCAGAACCGGGTCGAGTATTACCAGCGGATGGTCGAGGAGGCGCTGCACCTCACCGGGATCCGGCTGTCGCTCGTTGCCGAGTTGGAGGGCCGCCTCGTCGGCGTGATGATGGTGCGCGCGGACTACGGCGAGTTCGGCAAGGTCGAGTCGGGCGCGGTTTTGGACACGGTGGTCGTCGAGCCGGGCCTGGAGGGCCGGCACGTGGCCCGGGCCATGCTCGGCCAACTCCTCGGCAACCTGAAGTCCCTGTGCGTCGACGTGCTGCGCACCGAGGTCGCCTGGGACGACGTCGCGCTGGTGCGCTTCTTTGCCCACAACGGGTTCACCCACGCCCAACGGTTGTCCTTCGTCCGGGAGCTGTGATCACCGGCCGAATGCGCTGGTGGTTGGATGGTGTGTCGTGTCAGCCATCCCCGAGGTTCAGCTGGTCCGCACGCGGGCCGAGTTGTGTGCAGCCGCCGGCGCCGATGACGCGTTCGCGCGCCTCGACCCGCCGGAGGTACTCGACGAGGCCTATGCCCTGGGCGCGACCGTCGGCTGGCTGCGCACCTCGATCACCCGCAAACCCTCCTTCACCGCGTGGGGGCCGCGGCTGGCCGAGTTCATCGACGCGTTGTCCGGGGCGGGCGTCCTGGACGGCCTCCGACTGGGGTGGATCACGGTGCCGCGCAGCGACTTCGCGGTTGTTGGGCAGCGGTTCGCGCTCCGGGCAGGAGGCGACTGGGACTGGATGTGGACCGACGGCATGCCGGCGGTCGTGCCGGGCGAGGAGCGGTTGGTCGCGCTCGACGACACGCGCGACGCGGCCGAGATCACCGCCTTCGCGGCGCGGGAGAATCCGCGCTTCGAGGGCCATCCCGGGACCGGCCAGTCCGCGTCCTGGTTGGGCGTTCGCGACGAGGCCGGCGACCTGGTGGCCTGCGGCGCGATTCAGCGACTCGGGTCGGGAGTTGCGCATCTGGCCGGGATCCTCAGCGCCGAGCGGGTGCGCGGCCAGGGCCTCGGCCGCGCGATCAGCGCCGCGCTGACCCGCGGCGCCGTCGAGCGCGAGGGCGTCTGCACTCTCGGGATGTATGCCGACAACACCGTCGCCCGCACGCTCTATCATTCGCTCGGCTATCGCACCGACAAGGAGTGGGCCAGCCGGCTGGTTGCCAGAATGACACCGGCCGCGACCGACCCTGGCGATCAGCCGCCTGCCAGCGCATTCTTGACGTGCGCGATGATGCCGGGCACGGCGGCCTGCATCTCGGCATACGTCTGATCGAAGGCCGCGGCGCGGCCATACCACGGGTCGTCGACGTCGAGCGTGCCCGCGGCGACGGCTTCGGGGTCGAAGCTGCGGATCAGCCGGAGGTGATCGCGCTCGCCGTCGCCGGCGAGCCGCTGCAGCGAGCGCAGGTGCCAGCTGTCGGCGGCCAGGATCAGGTCCCGCTCGGCGATCCACGAGCGCTCGATGCGCCTGGCTCGGTGGGCGCCGCCGCCCCAGTCGGCGTGCCCGTTGCGGGTCAGGACCGCGAGGGTGCGTGCGTCCGCCGGGTTGCCGAATTCCTCCGCCGAGGTGCCGGCCGAGTCGATCTCGACCTGCCCGGTCAGGCCTTCTCGGTCGACGGCCTCGCGCAGCAGGAACTCCAGCATCGGGGAGCGACAGATATTGCCGGTGCAGACGACGCAAATGCGGTAGGTCACCGGCCCATTGTCCGCCGTGCCGCCGGCTCAGCCGCGCCGGCTCGGCGTGATCTCCCAGAGTTCGCGCGGCAGCGGCCGGCCCACTTCGAGATAGGTCTTCAGCCCGGCGAGCATGGCGCTCCACCCCAGCGCGGCCCGCTCGAACTCGCGCTCGTCGCGCAATCCCTCGTGGCGCAGGTCGATTCGAGTCATCGTGCGGGTCGGCGTCAAGGTCACGTGGACCCGGGACGCGCCCTCATAGGCCGGCACCCGCGACGGGCCGAAGGTGAAGTCGAGATGGCGGGGACGCTCGAGCGCCAAGACGATCCCGCCGGCGTCCGCGACGCCGGAGCCGTCGGTCCGCAGGTGGTCCCACCGCTCGCCCGGCTGCCAGGAGGAGCGGATCGCGTGATTCCAGTAGCGCGCGGTCGCGGCGGGATCGGTGAGGGCAAACCAGACGGCGTTCGGCGGCGCCAGCACAAAGGTGAGCGCGCTGAAGGTCCGTTTGGCGAGGATCGGGCGGTGGCTGGGTGCTCCGAGGTGGCGCGCGCGGGCGAGGGAATGGGTGCGGATCGCAGCAGTGCTCACGACGCGTCCTCCGTCCTTGGGGGAGAACTCCACGGTAGCGCAACTTCGGGCACCCGGACGGGGATGTGACCGTCGCGACGGGCGCCCGGCTACTGATAGGTGACCAGCGACGGGAACGGCTTGACCTCGGCGACGGTCTGGGCCGGCGTGAGCATCGGGGTGTCCTCGTCGATGAAGTTTTTCCAGCCGAGGAAGACCCCGTCCGGAAGGTCCCTGCGAATGACGTCCCAGGTGGTCTGCTTCATCGGCTGGCTCCCGGAACCATCGACATGGATGACCACCTGCAGCTCGTCGTGATCGAGGTTGATCAGGCTTCGGTCGCGGAGCATCTGCAGCTGGAATTGATGCAGCACCAACAGTTTTGGTGGGAGGTTATGGCTGCGGACCACGTCGGCGAGCCAGGCGGCGACCGCGTTGACCTCGGCGGCCTCGACGTGCCCGATCCGACTGAGCGGCAGCTCGCCCGGTTGCAGCCGCCACTCCGGGTCGAGGGCGAGGCCGACACCGGGGCGGGCGAGCAGATCGGCATACGACTGCGCTTGGGTGAGGAAGTCGCTGCGGCCGGGCTGGAGGTCGAGGATGCAATAGATGCCGGCCTTCTCCGCGACGTCGATCCACTCGGCCAGCACGTCCGGATCGGTGGCCGCCGAATAGCTGCCGTCGCTGCCGGGCGCCGCGGCCGCGACCGTCGCGATGAGTTCGAACGCCGGGCGCACGGGCTGCTTGAGCACCTCGGCATACTGCGCGGCGAGGTCGCCGGCCCGGCTGACGGCGCTTTGGGCATCCTGCTCCCCCAGCAGGCCGAGAGACGCCGTCAGCGGGTTGCCATAGATCGCGACGTAGTGGTTGGCGGGCAGGGCGAGGATGCCGCCGCCGGGGATCTCGGGCGCAGTGCGGGCGGTGGCGAGGCGCGCGACGAAGCGGCTGGTGCTGCCGAAGGCCGAGCCCACGGCCACGACGGTGGCCTCGGGTGCGGCGCGCAGTGCCGTGATCGTGGCGGCATCGGCGCGGGGGTCGGCATTCGTGGCGTGGAGGCGCTTGGCCCCGGCGGCCGTCGCGGCCGCGGCGATCAGCTCGGGAGTGTCTGTGCCGTCGGCCAGCAGCAGCGCGCGCCCGGGGCCCGGGACCGCGGGCAGGTCAATGCGCGGTTTCGGCGGGGTGGAGCCGGTTGATTCGACGATCCGGCGGTCACCCACCGGCAGATCGCGACCGGCATACGAGATGATCTCGCGGGCGCCGAGGCGATCGAGTTCGGCGGCCAGGTGCTCGTCAACCCGCAGGACGGGGACGCCGAGGTGCGCGGCTGCGGCTGCGGCGGCCGGCCAGCGGGCGCGATCGTCACCGGCGACGACCACGACCGGGGCACCGGTGAAGAAGGCCCGGGCGGCGGCGCGCAACGCCTTCGGGGTGTCGCTGGCGGGAAGCACAACGCTCTCGCCGCTCGTCAGCCGGATGCCCCGCTCGCCCGCCCGGTCGCCGGCGGAGTCGGTGCAGGCCGACGCGGTCATGGTGGCCGCGGCCCCGAGCAGAAGGGATCGCCGCGTGGTGGCCGGCACCTGCGGTCGGGGCCGGGGCTGGGTGGGCGACACCGGTCGATGGTAGGCGGTGGCGTTCGGCTCGTCGCTCAGGCGGCGCGGTGTGTCACGGCGCGGTGTCAGCGGACGGGTTATGGGCGGGCGTGGAGGTGTCCGGAGCGGCGAGCCACAGCGTCGCGCCGAACCCATCGCGGCCGTCCTTGCGGTGGGAGACCATGACCAGCGTGCGCCCGCGGGAGCCGGCGATCAGGTCGGCGACGACCTCGCGGGCGGTTGCCGAGTCGAGGTGGGCCACCGGTTCGTCGAGCAGAATGACGGGGCGCTGCGACAGTAGTGCGCGCGCCAAGGCGAGCCGGGCCTGCTCACCGCCGGACAGGCCCCGCCCCCCGGTGCCGAGCCGGGTGTCGAGGCCGTCCGGTAGCGCGGCCAGCCAGGGGCCGAGCCCGGCCTGCCCGAGGGCGTCGCGGATGGCGTCGTCCCCGGCCATACCGCCCGAGGCGAAGCGCAGGTTCTCCCGCAGGGTGGACGCAAAGACGTGGGGGCCGTCGTCCACGACGGCAAACCGGGCGCGGGCCCGGCGCAGGGGGAGGGCGAGCGCGTCGTCGGCGTCGATCCGATAGCGGCCGTCCTCGGGGTCCAGCTGCCGGGCCAGGACGGCCAGGATCGTCGATTTCCCGCCGCCGTTGGGGCCGGCGATCGTCAGGTGGGTGCCCGGTGGCAGATCCAGGTCGGTGGGCGCGAGGGCCAGCGGCCGATCCGGTGCCCAGCGCGCGCTGATGCCGGTCAGCCGTAGGTGCGGGGCTTGGCGAGTTGGTGTGTGGGCGCCGGTGTCGAGGCTGGGCGTGATCGCGGTCGACTGGGGAGCGGCAACAGCGGGGTCCTGGGCGAGGACGCGCCGCAGGCGGTCGGCGCTGCCGCGTGAGCGCGCCAGAGCGCGCGCGGCTTCGGCGAGCGGGGTGAGCGCGTCGGCGGCGGCGACCGGGGCAAGGACGAGCAGGGCCGCGACGGGGGGTGCGTGCGTCGTCGGGTCGTTACCGAGCAGGAGGGTGACGGCGAGCGTGGCCAGGCCGACGGCAAGCATGATCCCGGCGGCGGCGAGCGCCCGGCCCCGCGCTTGGTGCAGCACCCGGCGACGCAGGTCGTCGTGCGCGGCCGCCGCCTGGGCCAGGACCTCGGCGGTGCCATTGACTGCCCGGATCTCCTCCCCCTGGATGGTAATGAGCGCGGCGAGGCGGGTGATGTCGGCCCGCGCCTGGCCGATCTCGGCGTTCCCGAAAAGTTCCAGCCGGTAGCTGATCGCGCAGATCGCGGTCACGGCAACCCCGAGGGCGAGCAGGATGCCGCCGGTGCGGATGTCGATCAGCCCGGTGACCAGCGTGGTCAGCGCCCAGGCGACGATCGCGGACAACCCGGGCACGGTCACCCGGATCTGCGCGCCGACGACGTCGTCGAGATCGTCGACGACCCCGGTGAGCAGGTCGGCGCGCCCGCGCCGGCCGAGGCGCGCGGGGGTGAGCGGGATGAGGGCGGCATACGTCGAGGTGCGCCGGCCCGCGAGGTCACGCAGGGCGGCGTCGTGGGTGAGCTGCCGTTCCCAATAGCGCAGCGCCGGGCGAGCCATGCCAAAGGCGCGGACGGCGACGATGGCGGCGAGCAGGGTCAGGATGACCGGCCGCTCGCTGGCCCTGACAATCAGCCAGCCGGACGTGGCCGTCAGCGCCACACCGCTGGCGAGGGCGAGGCCGCCGATGACTCCGGCGAGGACCAGCGGCCGGGTCAGGCGCAGGATGCGCAGGTCGGGCAGGTCGCTCACGATGAGGCCCCCTCGACCGGGTGGTTCCCCAACGACTGGTCGACTACCTCGGCCCACTCGGCGGGGGTTCCGGCGGGCCGGGTCAGGTGGACGTGGGCGTCGGCGATGTCGACCAACTCGCGGCGATGGGTGACGGCCAGGACGCAGGCCCGGGTCGCCAGTTCGGCGATCGCCGTGTGGGCGATGGCGGCGCTCGCGTCGTCGAGGTGTGCGGTCGGCTCGTCGAGCAGGATCACCGATTCGGGCGCAAGCAGCGCCCGGGCGAGGCCGAGCCGGGCCCGCTGTCCGGCCGACAGCCCAAAACCGTCGTCCCCCAACGTGGTTTGCAGCCCCTGGGGCAGGCCGGCCACGGTGCCGTCGAGCCCGACGGCCCGCAGTGCCCCCCACTGGGCAGCGGTCGGTGCGCCGGTCCCGAGGGCGAGAGCGGCGGCCACCGTGCCGGTCGGGATGAACGGCCGCTGGGTGACCAGATGAGCCCGTGGGGCTCGCAGCCCCCCGGCATCGGGGCGCCGCAGGCCGGCGATGAGGTCGAGCAGCGTGGTCTTGCCGACGCCGGACGCGCCGGTCACCACGGTCAACCCGGGCCCGGCTCGCAGGGTCAGGTCGTTGATGACCCGCTCGTTCGCGCCGGGATGGGAATAGCCGACACCGCTGAGTTCGACTTCGTATGCCGCTGCTCCCGTGCCCTCGTCTGGTCCGGTTCGCGGTCGAGGTGAGGCGACCCGCCGAAGCGTAGGCGTGGTCTTCGGCATGTCCGTCTTCGGTGTGTCTCCTGCGCTCGAGTCGTCGTCCGCGTCAGGCGCTAGCGCCACGGTGATCTCGGCGAGCGCGCTGGCCCCGTCGGCGGCATTGTGAAACTCCTGGCCGACTCGGCGCACCGGCCAATAGGCCTCCGGGGCAAGTAGAATGGCCACCATCGCGGACGACAGGTCCATCGACCCGTGCGCCAACCGTACTCCGCTCAGGACGGCAACAATGGCGACCGAGATCGTGGCGAGCAGCTCGAGTGCGGCCGAGGAGAGAAAGGCCAGCCGCAGCGTCTTCATCGTCGCCGCGCGGTGCCGGTCGCTCACCTCGCCGATGGCCGCGATCTGCTTCTCGGCCCGGCCGTAGCTCACCAGGGTGGGCAGTCCCCGGACGACGTCGAGGAAGTGCCCGGCCAAATCGGCGAGCGCCCGCCAGCGCCGCTCGGTCTGCTGCTGGGTGGTCTTGCCGATCAACGCGGCAAAGAGCGGCAACAGCGGGAGCGTTAACACGACGACCAGCGCGCTCGGCCAATCGACCAGCGCCAGGATGCCGATCGCTCCGACCGGGACGACCGCGGCGGTGAGCAGCGCGGGGAGGTAGCGAGCGGCATACGGCTCAATGGCCGTGCTTCCAGCGGTGGCGAGCGTCAATGCCGTTGCCGGAGCGGGGCGTTCCTCGGCGGGGCGGGATGCCCAGGCGGCCAGCAGCCGCTGGCGCAGGGCGGTGGCGACGCTGACGCCGGCCCAGGCCGCGGCATACTCGGCAAGGGCGGCGAGCAGGGCGCGAGCGGCGAACAGGCCGGTGAGCCACAGGGCCGGCGTCAGCACCGGCTCGGAGCGGGCGATCGCGACCACCACGCCGGTCAGGGCGAAGGCAGTTGCGATCGTCGAGATCCCTTGGGCAACACCGACCATCCCCAAGGCCACGAAGGGGCGACGGGCCTCGGGGATGGCACGGAAGAGCCGGGGATCGAGCGGCCGCACGCGTCAGCGCGCCGCCGCTGCCGGGACCTCCAGCGGGTCCTGCGCCGGCGGGATGTGTGCGGTGCTGATCCGTTTGCGGAAGACCCAGTAGGTCCATCCCTGATAGAGCAGGACGATCGGGGTGAAGACGAGAGCGGCGATCGTCATGATCTTCAGCGTGTAGTCGGTGCTGGACGCGTTGTCGATCGTCAGGCTGTTGGCGGCGGCCGTGCTGCTCGGCATCACGTCCGGATAGAGCATGAGGAAGTAGGTCGCCACGGCGAGGCCGATCGTCAACGCGGTCGCGAGGAACGCCTTGCCCTCGGCGCCGGTGTTGTTGAACGCCAGGGAGGCGAGCAGGCACAGGGCGGCGAGGACGGTTGTGGCCCACGACCAGATGCTGCCTCGGGTGACGCCGAGGACGAGCAGCAGGGCGACGGCGAGGACCGCCGTCATCAGGCCGGTCTTGGCGGCGAACCGGCGGGCGTCGGCGCGGATCGGCCCGTCGGTCTTGAGGGCGACGAAGTAGGCGCCGTGGGTGAGGAAAAGCGCGACGAAGGTGAGGCCGCCGATCAACCCGACCGGGTTGAGCAGCGTGAACAGGTTGCCGGTGTATTCCATGTTCTCGTCGATCGGGACGCCGTTGACGATATTGGTCAGGGCGACGCCCCACAGCAGCGCCGGGAGCACCGAGCCGACGACAATCGCGATGTCCCACTTAGCTTTCCACGAGGATGACGCGCGCTTGCCACGGTAGTCGAAGCCCATGTTGCGGACGATCAGCGCGACCAGGATGAGCAACAGCGGCAGGTAGAAGCCGCTGAACAGCGTTGCGTACCAGTGCGGGAAGGCGGCGAAGGTAGAGCCGCCGGCGGTGAGGATCCACACCTCGTTGCCGTCCCAGACCGGGCCGATCGTGTTGAGCAGCACACGCTTACGCTTCTCGGTGTCCTCGGCGTCGACGCCCTTGCCGAGGATCGGCAGCAGCATGCCGACGCCGAAGTCGAATCCTTCGAGAACGAGGTAGCCGGTCCACAGCACCGCGATGAGAAGGAACCAGATCACTGCGAGGTCCATGTCGGTTCTCCGTTCTCAGTACGCGAATTGCAGCGGCGAGTCTTCGGTGAGATCGCCTGGTGCCGTGGGTGGTTCGAAGGGTTCGGCGCCCTTCTTGACGTAGTCGGTGAACAGCTTGACCTCGACGACGGCGAGAGCGGCGTACAGCAGGGTGTAGACGATCATCGAGATCAGCACCTCGGCGGCCGAGACCGATGGCGAGACGCCGGTCGACGTCGTCATCAGCCCATTGACGATCCACGGTTGCCGGCCGACTTCGGTGAAGACCCAGCCAAAACTGTTGGCCAGCACCGGAGCCAGCGGGGCGCCGATGGCGACGAACGTCCACCACGGGCTGCGCGGCACGCCGCCCTTGTGGGTCGACCAGAGGACCGCGATGGCCATCGCCATCGTCAGGAAGCCGAAGCCCATCATCCAGCGGAACGACCAGTAGGTCAGCGGAATGAACGGGGTGTAGGTCGAATCCTGCACGAGCGAGGAGGAACTCGTGCCGTATTTTGCGATCAACTGCTCGCGCACGTCGTTGATGCCTTCGACCGGCTTGTCGAGGCTGCCCGTCGCCATGAAGCCGAGCACGCAGGGGACCTTGACCGCGAACTTCTCGTTGAGCCCGTCGGGCGTGCCGACGGTGAAGATCGAGAACGGCGCGCACGAGTCGGAGTTTTGATAAAGGGCCTCTGCCGCAGCCATCTTCATCGGCTGGACTTCGGTCATGATCTTTCCCTGCGCGTCGCCGGAGACGATCACGCCGAGGCTGGCGACGAGCGCGACGATGGCCCCGAGGCGGGCCGAGCGGCGATACAGCGGGGTGTCCTCGGCTGGCCGGTTGCGCCGCATCAGCCAGACCGAGACCCCCATGACGACGGCCCCGCCGACCATATAGGCACTGGTGATGACGTGGGGGAAGGTGACGAGCTGGACCTTGTTGGTGAGCACCGCGAGGAAGTCGGTCATCTCGGCGCGCCCGGTCTCGGGGTTGAACGTGTAGCCGACCGGGTTCTGCATGAACGAGTTTGCCGCGAGGATGAAGTAGGCTGAGAAGACCGTGCCGATGTGCACGAGCAGCATCGTCAGCGCGTGCAGCTTTTCGGGGATCTTGCCCCAGCCAAAGATCCACAGTCCGAGGAAGGTCGACTCGAGGAAGAAGGCGAGCAGCGCCTCGAACGCCAGCGGAGCGCCGAAGATGTCGCCGACGAAGCGGCTGTAGTCGCTCCAGTTCATCCCGAACTGGAACTCCTGGACGATGCCGGTGACCAACCCGAGGGCGAAGTTGATCGTGAACAGCTTCCCGAAGAACTTGGTCAGCCGCAGGTAGTCGGGGTTGTGCGTGCGCACCCACTGGATGTGGAAGTAGGCGACGATCGCGGACATCCCGATGGTGATGGGGACAATGAGGAAGTGATAGACGGTCGTGATGGCGAACTGCCACCGCGCCAGGTCCAGGGCATCCATGTGGAACGCGCTCCCGGTGGGATCTTTACCGAATGCTTACCAAGCCACTTTAGTACCGCTGGGGGTATGTGCCGTGCGATGGGGGCGCCGTGTGATGCGAGTTACTCGTCGGTAGTCCCGGGTTCGTTCGCCGAGTTGACCGATCGTGTAGGTCAACGGCTGCTCTGGCGACCATTGAGCTACACGATGATGGGCAAGCGCGCCCACCCGGGACTCGCCGCCGATGCTCATCGCCGGCCGGGCGGTTGGCAGCGGCCCGAAGGCGCCCCAGCTGTTCAGGTCGAAAAGCGGCGCTAGCCGGACCTCCTCCCGGCCCAACAGCAGCGCGTAGTTGCGCGCGTGGGCGTCCGTGCCGCCGACGAGCGCATTGAACACCAGGGCTTGGGCGAACCGGAAGGTATCGTCGGCGGGAGCCGAACTCACCGACCGGATCAGCGCCCCGAGGGCACCCGCGGTCGGGCCGCCCTCCGACTCGTACTTGCGCCGCGGCTCCACGCCGAGGGCCTGGGCGCCGTCCTCCTGGTGCACGCGCACCACCCCGGCCGGGGTGACTAGCCGGTCGAAGCGCTCGGTCACCAGGACGCGGACGCCGGCAAAGGTCGAGTAGGTCGACAGCGGCGACCGCCAACCCGATCGCCGCCGCGGTGCGCATGGTCCAGGCCTCGACCGCGTCCTGGTCAGGCAGCGACGGGATCGCGGGCTTGAGGATGTGGGGTGGATGCGGCGGCACCCGACGGCAGCGCCCACCCGTCATCCGTATGCCGCAGAGCGACTTTCGCCTGTGCCCCGGCGAGGCTGAACCGCCCGGTGCCGGCGAGGTCGTCGGTGATCGGGACGTCCGCGAGGGCCGCCACGACGAGGTCGCGCACGTCGGCTTCGGTCAACGGCTCAATCGTCTCTGGCCGGGCGAGAACGGTGTCCAGTCGCTCGGGGCGGACGAACTGCGCGGCCCCGGCCACGTCCTCTCCGACTGCGGCGAGCAGGGGGAAGGGTTGATCTGCGATGATCCCGAACCGGCGGCGCCACGCCCTCACCAGGGGTGGGCGGTCGGGGAAGAGTCCTTCGATCCACGGCCGGATCGCCTTGTCTTGGTGCCGGGTTTGAGTGAGGGGCAGTGATACCGACAACGGACCGATCGCGTCGGCTGCGGGGAGGTAACGCAGGCGCATCCGCCCGTTGCGAAGCCACTCGAGTTCGCCGACAACGCTCGTCTCGCGGACGATGAGAAGGAGCCGCCCGGACTCAGCCATCCGTCGACCTCGTGTGCGCGGCGATGATCGCGCTCAGATCGACCGGCGGACTCGGCGGCGGGCTCGGCGGAGGGGGCGCCAGCGTCACCTCCAGCCCGAGCGCACCCAAAACGCGGAAGATCATGGCCAATGGCGCGGATCGTTTGTCTCCCGATTCAAATCCCACCAGCCACTGTCGACCGACGCCCGCCAGCTCGGCGAGCCGAGCCTGAGTGAGCCCGCGGGCTTCGCGCGTCTCCTTGACCAGCCGACCGAACGCATGCGCGGAGGTGACTGTCGTCATACGGCGACACTAGCAAAGGAGTCGTATGGCGACCACGCTATTCGTGTCGCCATACCGCGACGCTTCTCCTCCTCATGTCGTGCGCGCGGCGGTGGGTGGGACGAGCTGGATGGTGACCGGTATGCCGTTGAGCACGGCATTGGCGCCGATGCTCTCGGTGCGCTCGGGGTCGGTGAGGTCGTTGATGCTCACGCCCGGGAGGGTGGTCGCGTTCCGGAGTTGCACGCCCGGCATGGCGTGGCCGTAGCCGTGGGGAAGGCTGACGACTCCCGGCATC
Organism: Nostocoides sp.; assembly: GCF_037045025.1. Taxonomy (GTDB): domain Bacteria; phylum Actinomycetota; class Actinomycetes; order Actinomycetales; family Dermatophilaceae; genus Nostocoides_A. The sequence goes on from NZ_JBAOHM010000011.1 coordinate 219,801, forward strand.
ATCTCGTCGCTGACGTGGGTGTCGATGCGCACCTTGCCGGTGCTGGAGGTCACCTCGACAACGTCGCCATCCGAGATGTCGCGGGTGGCCGCGTCGTCGGGATGGATGAGCAGCCGGTGGCGGGGGCGGCCGCTGGTCAGCCGGGGAAGGTTGTGCATCCACGAGTTGCCGTCGCGCTGGCTGCGTCGGCCGACGAGCAACAAGTCACCCTCGGTGGTCACCGGGGCGGCATCAAGGAGTGCGGGGAGGGCGTCGAGGACGAGCGGGACGGCCAGGTCGATGCGCTTATTCTTGGTGTGCAGCCGCCCGGGTAGCTGCGGCTGCAGCGGGCCAAGGTCGACGCCGCCCGGGGTCTGGGCCAGCGTGGCGACCGACAGTCCCCGCCGGCCGGTGCGCAGCAGCACGTCGACCTGCTGTTTGGGCGTTGTCCGGAACCTGGCCTGGGCCTCGATGGCGCCCGGAAGTCCGATCGCTTTGTGCAGCATACGTTTTGCGAGGCCGAGCCGACTGGGGTCGGGTTTGGCGGCGGCGCGCCTAGCCCGGATCCGCAGCGCCAGCGCGCTCGCGATCTGCCAGTCGTGGCGCGCGTCCTGAGGTTTCTCAAAGAGCGCCGGGCTCCAGCGAGCGGTGTTGCGGACGGCGAGGGCGTGGAAGATCAAGTCGTAGTGCTCGCGCTCGAGCGGGCCGGCCGGGGGGAGGATGACATCGGCATACCGGCTGGTCTCGGTGATGTAGAAGTCGACGGCGATCCCACGGCGAATGGCGCTGGGGGGGTGCAGCCTGTCTTCTCGGCGCGGTGGCTGCGGCCGGCGCAGTCAACGGAACTGGTCACACGGATACTCCGCGAGAGCGCAGTCGCGTTGACCCCGAGGCGATCAGCTCTGTCAGCACTGCCGTGGGCGTTGTCGCGCTGACCTTTGACGACGGGCCCGATCCCCGGTTCACCCCTGCCGTGCTGGACGTGCTCAACGACTGGAACGCAACCGCCACCTTTTTCGTCATCGGTCGCAATGAGGCTTATTCACGAGGCTAGTTTCAGGAATTGTAGCCCGAGGACAGCGGTGATGGTTTGAGCGAATGTGTGGTAAGGCCGCCGGTAGTCGGTGTGGAGGATCCGCCAGGTTTTCAGGTGGGCGATGGTTCGTTCGATGGTGGCGCGGATCGCGTTGAGTTCTTTGTTGAATTGTTTCCGGTCGTCGGTGAGTTCTCCCTTGGGTGGCTTTTTGATGGGGGTAATCAGGCCGGCGCCGATGTAGCCTTTGTCCGCGATGATCGTGGCGTCACGGTCGCCGTCCAGGAGGCCGCTGGCGCGCAGGGCGGTCAGGTCGTGGGTGGACCCGGGAAGGGGATCGGAGACCCACAGCAGGCGACCCGACAAGGTGGCGGCGACCTGGACGTTGACACCGGTGGTGTGGTGTTTGCCGGAGTAGAGGTCGGGAACATCGGCCCAGGACCAGCACGGGAGCAGAGTTCCGTCGATGATCAGCACGACCTCGGGGTCGAGGTCGTCCGCGACCGGGATCCAGTCGGCGGTGGCGTCGGCCAGCACCGGGGTCATCGCGGCGATCGTCCGCGAGATCGTGGGCTGGGAGGTGGCGTACCGGTCGGCCAGGTCGTCTTGGGTGTGGTTTCGCCGCAAATAGGTCAGGGTGATGATGATCGACTTCCGTAATCCCAGCGACGGCGGGTAGGCCAGCGAATATCCCGCGTTCTCCAGGTCGCGGATCAGGAGGACGAGACGGTCGATCTGGCCCCTGGTGTAACCGGTGGTAGAATACATTCGCGACAGTCCGATCTGGAGGTTTGAGTGTGGAAACCAAATCTTCTCTTGGAGCGGGCTGTCGCTTTGTCAGGCGCTCCGATCAGAATGTCGCGATTGTATTACATTCCCCAACCGTGAATAAGCCTCAATGCAGCGAAGTACCCAGAACTTGTGGCTCGGATCGCGGCTGAAGGGCACGAGATCGCCAATCACACGCACGACCATTTGTGGTTGGACTCAGCTGCGGCCAATGTGATCGCGGAGCAGATCCGCAGCGCGGAAGAGATAATAGAAGGCTATTCCGCTGGGCGGTGGTTCCGGCCGCCGCGTGGGTGGACCAACCACGAGGTGGCACGGGAGGCGCGTGACCAGGGACTGCGCTCGGTCTTTTGGAGCGGCAGCTTTGAGGGGCATCAGGCCAAGGGGGTCGCCGAGGCGACGCGAATCGTCGTCGAGGACGCCTCGCCAGGCGCGATCATTCTCTGTCATGACGGTGGTCGTCTCGACGGCCCCAATCCCCAAGACGTCGACCGTAGCCGCACTGTCGAGGCGCTCCCGGGCATACTTTCCGGCCTACTCGCCAAGCAACTGAGCCCCGTCTCCCTTACCCGCCTCATCGGCCCGCAATGACACGGTGATCCGCGAGTCGTCGAGATCCCACCAGCCGCGCGTTGCCCTGCCAACGCGACAGGAGCAGGTGATCGCCAACCGGGGGCGACGCGCGCCATTCGGTGATGCGCCCACGCCCCCGGGCCTCGCGGCGGTGACAAGATAAGCCGGTGACCACGCCGCCACTGCTGCCACCGGGGCGGTTGCGTGTCGGGGTCGTCGGGGTCGGCCGGGTGGGCGCCGTGCTCGGGGCGGCCCTGGGCCGCACCGGCCACCTCGTCGTGGCAGCCAGCGCGGTCAGCGAGGCCTCCATCGCCCGGGCCGAGGCGCTCTTGCCGGACACCCCGATCGTGCCCGTTGACGAGGTCGTTGCGGCCAGCGACCTGGTGCTGTTGACCGTGCCGGACGACGCGCTGACCCCGCTCGTGGCGGGCCTGGCCACCACCGGAGTGTGGCGTCCCGGTCAGCTCGCCGCGCACAGCAGCGGCCGGTCCGGGCTGGCCCCGCTCGCCCCGGCCATCGCCGCCGGCGTCGGCGGCATGGCCGTCCACCCGGCGATGAGCTTCACCGGCACCGAAATGGACATCGTCCGGCTGCGCGACTGCTGTTTCGGGATCACCGCACCACCCGAGCTGCAGCCGGTCGCGGAGGCGCTGGTCGTCGAGATGGGTGGCGAGCCGGTGGTCATCGATGAGTTCGACCGGGTGCGCTATCACCTGGCGCTGGTGCATGGCTCCAACTACCTGATCACGCTGACCGCCCAGGCGTTGGAGATCCTGCGGGGCGCGAGCGTGAGCGATCCGGGGCGGGTGCTGCGACCGCTGATGAACGCCGCCCTCGACAACGCGTTGCGCGCCGGTGACGCCGCTCTCACCGGTCCCGTGGCCCGCGGCGATGCCGGTACCGTTGCCGAGCACCTCCAGGTCCTGCCCGCCGAGCACGCGGACGTCCGGGAGGTCTATCGTGTCCTGGCCCGGGCCACGGTGGTCCGGGCCGAGCGCCAGGGGCGCCTGGGCGCGGCGGCCGCCCGGGCCATCGATGCCGTACTCGACGAGGAGGACGAACGTGACCAGCGCGACTGACGAGGCCACACCGAGCGCCGCGGCCGCTGCCGGGCCGGTCGTGTGCCGCACCCGCGACGAGTTGCGGGCCGCGCGAGCCCAGCTGAGCGGCGCGAGCATCGCGGTGGTGATGACCATGGGGGCGCTGCATGAGGGTCACGCCACGTTGATCCGCCGAGCCCGCGAAGACGCCGACCATGTCATCGTGACGATCTTCCTCAACCCGCTCCAGTTCGGGCCGAAGGAGGATCTCTCCCGCTATCCGCGCACCTTCGACGCCGATCTGGCGATCTGCACCCGCGAAGGCGCCGACCTCGTCTTTGCCCCCAGCCCCGATGTCGTCTATCCCGAGGGTGACCCCGGGGTGCGCATCTCCGCGGGCCCTCTCGGCACGGTCCTGGAAGGCCAGTCCCGGCCCGGGCACTTCGACGGAATGCTCACGGTCGTGGCCAAGCTCATGCACCTGACCGCGGGCACGGCCTTCTACTTCGGCCAAAAGGACGCGCAGCAACTGCTGCTCATCCGCCGGATGGCCCGCGACCTCGACTTCGCCAGCCGGATCGTGTCGGTCCCCACCGTCCGTGACCCGGACGGGCTGGCGATGTCCAGCCGGAATGCCTACCTCACCGAGTCCGACCGCGAAGTTGCCCTCTGCCTGTCCAAGGCGTTGCGCGCCGGGGCTGCCGCCGCCCCGGAGGGCCCGTCGGCGATCCGGCGGGCGGCCCGGGCGGTGCTGGTCGCCGAGCCGCTGGTGCTCGTCGACTATCTCGTGCTGGTCCACCCGACCTCGCTGCGCGACGTGCCCGAGTGGTATCGCGGGGAAGCGCTGCTCGCCGTCGCGGGCAAGGTCGGCACGACCCGCCTGATCGACAACAGCCCGGTCCTGGTCGGCCCCGGAGGCGGCGCGCTCGACGTGTTCAGCAACCCCGACGCCGCGCCCGAGACCGGGATGCTCTGATGCCCCGTATGCCGATCCCGCGCTGGCTGCGCGCCCCCAAACCCGGGTGGATCGCGGCCGCCGATGTCGTCGTCGTCGGCTCGGGGATCGCCGGCCTGACCTGCGTGCTGCGCCTGCGCGAACGCGGCCTGAAGGTCCTGCTCGTCACGAAGACCGTCCTTAACGAGGGCTCGACGACCTGGGCCCAGGGCGGCATCGCCGCCGCGCTGGACCCGGAGGACTCCCCCGGGGAGCACCTCCAAGACACCCTGGTGGCCGGAGTCGGCCTGTGCGACGAAGGCGCGGTGCAAGCCCTGGTCACCGAGGGCCCGCAACGGGTGCGCGAACTCGTCGCTCTCGGCGCGAACTTCGACCGGGCGGCCGACGGCGAGATCCTGCTCACCCGCGAGGGCGGCCATCACCGCGACCGGATCGCTCACGCCGGGGGCGATGCCACCGGCGCCGAGATCTCCCGCGCGCTCATCGAAGCGCTCGGCCGGGTCCGTGACGACCCCGGCATCGAGGTGATCGAGCACGCCCTGGTCGTCGACCTCCTCCACGATGACGGCGACCGGGTCTGTGGCGTCACGCTGCACGTGCTCGGCGAGGGCCAGGTCGACGGCGTCGGCGCCGTCCACGCCCGCGCCGTCGTGCTCGCGACCGGTGGCTTGGGCCAGATCTACTCCTCGACAACCAACCCCAGCGTGGCGACCGGCGACGGCATGGCCGCCGCCCTGCGCGCGGGCGCCCGGCTTGGCGACCTGGAGTTCGTTCAATTCCACCCCACGGTGATGTATCTCGGCGAGGGCTCAACCGGCCAGCAGCCGTTGATCTCCGAGGCCGTGCGCGGCGAGGGCGCCGTCCTCGTCGACGATCAGGGGGTGCGCTTCATGCAGGGCCTGCACCCGCTCGCCGACCTCGCCCCCCGCGATGTCGTTGCCCGAGCGATCATCGCCCGGATGCGCCAGAACGGCGCCGAGCACGTGTGGCTGGACGCCCGCCATCTCGGCGAGGAGTTCCTCGAGCAGCGCTTCCCGTCGATCGTCGCCCGCTGCCGCGAGCTGGGCTTCGACCCCGCGACGCAACTGGTCCCGGTGGCCCCGGCCCAGCACTACGCCTCCGGCGGGGTTTGGACCGATCTGCGTGGCCGCTCCTCGCTCGATGGCCTGTATGCCTGCGGGGAAACCGCCTGCACCGGGGTTCACGGCGCCAACCGGCTCGCCTCCAATTCGCTGCTCGAGGGTCTGGTCTTTGCCCACCGGATCGCCGAGGATATCGCCGACCGGGTAGCCGCCGGTGAGCTGCCCGAGGTCGTCGTCCAGTTGCGGCGCGAGCCCGGCAAGCGCGGCGGGCTCGTGGACGCCGAGCGCCGCCTGGAGGTGCAGCGCGCCATGACCGCGGGCTCGGGACCGGTGCGCTCGGCGGACTCGACGCTGACCACCCGCGCCGTCCTGGAGGAGTTGTTGACCCGGCCGGGCAAGGAGATCACCCCCGCGGCCTGGGAAACCACCAACCTCGCCCAGATCGGGCTGGCGTTGACGATCGCCGCGCACGCCCGGGAGGAAACCCGCGGTGGGCACGAGCGCGCCGATTTCCCCGATCGGGACGACGTCAACTGGCTCGGTCACCTCAGTCACGTCCGTGGCCCCGAGGGCATCGTGATGACCTACACCCCGGCAAAGGAGTTCACCCGATGAGCAACGAGCAGGACCTCGGCTTCCCCACCGAGGAGGCGCTGCGTGTGGTCCGGCAGGCGCTCGCGGAGGACCTCGGCGGGCTGGACGGCGTCGATGTCACGACCGAGGCGACGATCGACCCCGCCGCGACGTCGACCGGTCACGTCGTCGCTCGGGCCGGCGGGGTCGTGGCCGGCCTGCCCGTCATCGCCATGGTCTTTGCCGAAGTGTGCGCCGGCAGCGACGACACCCGGGTCGACGTCGCCCTGCGCGCCGCCGACGGGGACCGGGTCGAGCGCGGCGACGTGCTCGCCGAGGTGACCGGCTCGACCCAGGCGATCTTGACCGGGGAACGGACGATGCTCAACATCCTCTCCCGCATCTCGGGGGTCGCGACGGTGACCCGGGAGTGGGCCGATGCGCTCGCGGCATACGAGACCACGATCCTCGACACCCGCAAGACGACGCCCGGCCTGCGTGCGCTCCAAAAATATGCCGTGCGCGCGGGCGGCGGCACCAACAAGCGGATGGGCCTGTATGACGTCGCGATGATCAAGGACAACCACAAGCTCGCCGCGGGCTCGATCACCGCTGCCTTCGACCGGATCCGCGAACGCTTCCCGGATGTGCCGATCCAGGTCGAGGTCACGACCGCCGACGAGGCCCGAGAGGCGATCGCCGCCGGAGCGCGGTTCATCATGTGCGACAACATGTCTCCCGAGACGCTGCGAGCCACGGTCGAGGCCATCGAGGCTGCCGGCGAGGAGGTCGAGGTGGAAGCGACCGGCGGCTTGACGCTGGAGCGCGCCGGCGAGTATGCCGCGACCGGAGTCGACTATCTCAGCGTCGGGGCGTTGACCCATTCGGCCGCGATCTTGGACATCGCGTTGGATCTGGTCTGATCCGCAGTCCACGAGTTTCGCCAAAACGCTGCGAGGCCAGCGGTGGCGCTGGCAGCCTGGAGGAGCAGGCTCCCCGCGGCGGAAGGAGCCATCATGGCTCGGTATGTGACGCGTTTGCTCGCGGTCTCGAGCGCGGTGACCGCGCTCGCGGCCATTGGTGCTGGCCCGGGAGCCGCCGTCCCGGGCGAGGCGTCCGGGCCGGTTCCGGTGGCGAGCGGGTTGAACAATCCGCGCCAACTCAGCTTCGCGCCAAATGGCGCTCTGTATGTCGCCGAGGCCGGGACGGGCGGCTCCGGCCCGTGCGTGGACGGCGCGGAGGGCGAGGTCTGCTTTGGGCCTACGGGGTCGGTGACGCGCGTGGCGGGTGGACGCCAATCTCGGGTCATCACCGGTCTTCCCTCGCTCGCCGGCGAGGGCGGGGCCGCCGCGACCGGGCCGGCAGACATCGTCGTGCACGGGGACGGCAGCTATGCGCTGGTCATGGGGCTGGGCGGCAACCCGGCCGTGCGTGCCGACCTGCCGCCCGCCGGCAAGCAGTTCGCAACGGTCTTGGGTGGCCGGCTCGGCGGGCGCCGCTCGATAACCGCTGACCTCGGCGCCTACGAGGCTGCCCATAACCCGCATGCGCAGGGCGTGGACACCAACCCGACGTCGATCGAGATGGTCGGCGCCTCCCACCTGATCGTTGATGCCGGCGGGGTCGTCAAGATCCCGATCGGCTAGCGACGGGTGTCCTGCAACAGGTGAGGTATACGGCACCTCCTGCAGGACGGCGGGTCGGGCCAGCGACGGGTGTCCTGCGACAGGTGAGGTATACGGCACCTCCTGCAGGACGGCGGGTCGGGCCAGCGACGGGGTGTCCTGCAATAGGTGAGGTATACGGCACCTCCTGCAGGACGGCGAAGCAGGCCAGCGTGGGGGTGTCGGTGGCTGCGGATAGCGTTCCGGCATGAGGTGGTTGGAGCCGCTGCCGGTGCGGCGGATTCGTCGCGCCGCGGACGCCGACCTGCCCGACGACCAGTGGCCGCTCACGATGGGGCCGGTGCGCCAGCTGCTGCGCGACGGCCTGGAGCTGGGCCGGGTCACGATCTTGGTCGGTGAGAACGGCACCGGCAAGTCCACGCTGGTCGAGGCGATCGCGATGGCCTTCGGGATGCCCGGTGAGGGCGGCTCGACCGGCGCGATGCACGCGAGCTATCCGAGCGAGTCGCCGCTGCACGAGGCGTTGACGATCGAGCGCGGCCCCGGCGGATCGCGCTGGGGATACTTCCTGCGCGCGGAGACGACCCACGGGCTGTTCACCTACCTCGCGCTCAACCCCGGCGCTCGGGATCCCGACTTCCACCGCTTCAGCCACGGGGAGTCCTTCCTCGCCATGCTGAGTTCGGGGCGCTTCCGCGGCGATGGGTTCTTTGTCATGGACGAGCCCGAGGCGGGGCTGTCGTTCTCGGCCCAGCTCGCCCTCATCGGCCAACTGCACGGCTTCGCGCAGGCACGCAGCTCCCAGGTGCTGATCGCGACGCACTCACCGGTGTTGGCCAGCATTCCGGGAGCGCGGATTCTCGAGCTCGACGAGTCGGGTTATCACGAGCGCGAGTGGGCCGATCTGGAGGTCGTCGACCACTATCGCCGCTTCTTAGACCAGCCGCAGCGCTATCTGCGGCATGTGGTCGATGCGTGAGCAAGCGCCGGCCCGGGCCGCTGGCTCAACGTAGGCTTTGCCGGTGACCGACCAGCAGCCGCCCCACGACATCTCCGAGCAGATGCGCATCCGGCTGGCCAAGCGCGCGCGCCTGCTCGCCGAGGGGATCGAGCCCTATCCCGTCGATGTGGGCCGCACCCATACCCTCGCCGAGGTCCGCGAGCGGTGGGGGGGCCTGGCGACCGGTGAGGAAACCGAGGACGTCGTCACCGTCGCCGGGCGTGTGGTGTTCAGCCGCACCACCGGCAAGCTCGCCTTCGCCACCCTCCAGGAGGGCATCGGCACCCGGCTGCAGGTCATGCTCTCCCTGGCCGAGGTCGGTCAGGAGTCCCTGGATGCGTGGAAGGCCGAGGTCGACCTAGGCGACCACGTCGCCGTGCAGGGACGGGTGATCTCCTCCAAGCGCGGCGAATTGTCGGTGCTGGCCACGCGGTGGCAGCTGGCCAGCAAGGCGCTGCGCCCGCTGCCGGTGCTGCACAAGGACCTCGCCGAGGAGACGCGCGTCCGGCAGCGGTATGCCGACCTGATCGTCCGCCAGGAAGCGCGCGACATGGTCCGGCTCAAGGCGGTGACGATGCGCGCGATCCGCGAGACCATGCACGCCCACGGCTATATCGAGGTCGAGACCCCGATTTTGCAGCTGATCCACGGGGGCGCCCACGCCCGACCGTTTCGCACGCACATGAACGCCTTCGACCAGGAGATGGTGCTGCGCATCGCCTTGGAACTCAACCTCAAGAAGGCCATCGTCGGCGGCGTCGACCGGGTCTTCGAGATGGGCCGGATCTTCCGCAACGAGGGCGTCGATGCCACCCACTCGCCCGAGTTCACGATGCTCGAGGCCTATCAGGCCTATGGCGACCAAACCACGATCGCCGAGCTGACCACCGAGATCTATCTGGCCGCCGCCGACGCGATCGGTTCCCGGCAGTTCGAGACCCCCAAGGGCGTCGTCGATCTCGACGGGCCGTGGCGGTGGCTCCCGGTCTACGACGCGGTCAGCGAGGCGGTGGGCCAGCAGGTCACGATCGAGACCGACGCGGCCACGCTGCGGGCGATCGCGCAACGGCATACGGTCGCGCTCGAGCCGGGATGGGACAAGGACAAGATCTTCCTCGAGCTGCTCTCGGAGCTGGTCGAGCCGCACCTGGCGCAACCAACCTTTTTGTGCGACTACCCGGCGATCGCCCAGCCGCTGGCCCGGCCACACCGCTCGCTGCCGGGGCAGATCGAGGCCTGGGATCTGATCATTGCCGGGGTCGAGCGGGCGACCGGGTTCTCTGAGCTGGTCGACCCGGTGATCCAACGGGAGGTGCTGACCGCGCAGTCGTTGCTCGCCGCCGGCGGCGATCCGGAAGCCATGCAGTTGGACGAGGACTTCTTGCGCGCGCTGGAGTATGGCGCGCCGCCGATGGGCGGGGTTGGGGTGGGCTTGGACCGGCTGGTCGCGTTGTTCACCAGCGCCAGCTTGCGTGAGACGATCTTGTTCCCCCATCTGAAGCCGGAGGCCAACTCATGAACTCCATCTGGCCGTATGCCGCGGCGTTACTCCCCTCGATCGGAGTCGGCTACATCTTCTATCTGATCATCAAGAACATCCTTGAGGGTGATCGGAACGAACGGCTGGCGCAAGCGCGTTGGGAAAAGGAGCAGGAGCGGGCGGTCGCGGGACAATCACCCGATCCTCGGACTCAGCCCTAGCCGGGAGCTTTCCCTGCCGGTTGGGCCGCGACATTTCTCGGCGGCTATTCTGCCGCGGCATCAAGATTCGGTGCCGGATCGAGTATGGTGGGAGCATCCACTAGTTAGACGAAGGGCGGCTATTAATGGTTCAGCGCGTGCAGGTCATGCTTGTCGATGACATCGACGAGTCGGCCGCTGCCGAGACGGTGAGCTTCGGCCTCGACGGCATCACCTACGAGATCGACCTCAATGAGGCGCACTCCGACGCGTTGCGTGGCGACCTGGCCAAATGGATCGGCCACGGTCGGCGCACCGGCGGACGCAAGTCCTCCGCTCCAGCCGGAGCCACGATTCGGGGTGCGGGCCGGCGCGAGGATCTGGGCAAGATCCGGGAGTGGGCGAGGGACAACGGTTTTCAGGTCAGCGATCGCGGGCGCATCTCGGCCGTGGTCCAGGAGGCCTACGACGCCGCACATAAGTAGGCTCGTGGGGCAGGCTGCCTACCGAGTCGTGAGCGGCGCGAGCAGATCCCCCCATGCGGCGAGTCGGTCAATGGCGTCATCGAACAGCACCTGTTCGATGACGCCCTCGCCGTGTGCCGCCGCCTCGATTTCGGACCAGGTGCGTGGCGCGGCCACGGTGGGTGTTTCCCGGCCGCGCAGCGAGTAGGGGCAGATCGTTGTCTTGGCGGCGACATTCTGGCTCCAGTCCAAGAACACCTTGCCGGGCCGCAAGGACTTCGTCATTTTCCACAGAATGAGATCCGGAAAGCGCTTGGTCAGTTCCTGGGCGAGCGTTGCCGCGAGATCGCGAACCTGATCGGAGCGAAGGTCCCCGCCCAGCGCGGCATACAGCTGCATCCCTTTGCTTCCCGAGGTCACCGGGAACAACTCCAGTCCCAGGTCTTCGAGCCGTTCGCGGACGTGCACCGCCACTTGTGCACATTCGCGCAGCCCGGCGGGTTTGCCGGGATCGAGATCGATCACCATCCGATCCGGGTTGGCCCGGATCCCCTCGCCCGCCACCTGCCACTGGGGCACGTGGAACTCCACCGAATTCAAGTTGACCAGATAGGTCAGGTCGGCCAAATCCGTGATCATGGGATAGGTGATGTCGTCGATCCGGGTGCGCGGCAACCACGACGGCGCCCCGGACGGCAGGTTCTTCTCGAAGAAGGACGGGCCGGCCACCCCGTGCGGCCAGCGCACGCGCGTCACCGGGCGCCCGGCCATGTGGGGGAGCATGACCGCGCCGACCTGCGCGTAGTAGTGGAGCACCTCGGCCTTGGTGGTCTCCGTCGCCGGGTAGAGGATCTTGTCGAGGCTGGACAGCCGCAGCGTTCGCCCGGCCACCTCCACCCGGGTCCCGGTCGCGGGCGCGGCCATCAGGACTCGGCGCTCCACGGCCGCAGTGCCTCCGGATCGAGGTCGTGCCGCACTCCGAGGAAGGCCGGCTGCCTCAACCGCCCGGCATCGGTGACGCCGAGGGCGCGCACGTCGATCACCACCTGAGGCTCGACCCAGGTGGTCTCGCGCGCGTCGACCGCGGGCACCTCGTCGGCGAAGGGCGAATCGGGGCGGGTCAACGGGGCGAGCAGGGCGGCCACGTCCGCGGCGACCCGGCCGGCCAATCCCGCGCCGATCCGGCCGGCATAGGCCCAGCCCGAGGTGATGGGCACCCCGATGAGCAGGGCCCCCAGGCGTGCCGCGCTGCCGGTCTCGGCGCGCCAGCCGCCGACGACGACCGACACCGTCTGCCGGTTGCTCGTCTTGCGCCAATCCGGCGTGCGGCGACCGGCCAGATAGGCGGCGGACCGGCGCTTGCTGACGATCCCCTCCAAACCCTGCTCACGCGTGGCCGCGAGCAACTGCGCCCCCGCGTCATAGGTGGGCGGCACCTGCCAGTGGAGCCCGTCCAGGGCCAGGCGCTCGAGCAACTCGCGCCGTGCCGTCCACGGCAGCCCGGTGACGTCCTGACCAAACAGGCGCAGCAGGTCAAAGATCATGTAGGTGACCGGCCGGGTCGCCGCGAGCCGCTCGGCCTTGCGGCGGTCTTGGACGTGCATCCGCGCGGCGAGGGCGGCGAAGGACGGCCGGCCGCCGTCGAGGGCGACCACTTCGCCGTCGATCAGCAGGTCGTCATAGGCGCGGGTCAGCCCGGCCAACTCGGGGAAGCTGGCCGAGACGTCATTGCCGCGTCGCGAATACAGGGTCAGCTGCCCGTCTCGGACGTCGGCCAGCAGCCGCATCCCGTCCCATTTGACCTCGTGCACCCAGTCCGGCCCGGACGGCACGGTGTCCGCCATGGTCGCGAGCATCGGCTGCATGGGCCCATCCTGACACCGTGCTCCTGACCCCGTGCCCGCGCCAGCGTGGGAGACTGCGGCCATGCGCGCGATCTGGAAGGGTGCCGTCTCCTTCGGGCTGGTCAACGTCCCGGTCCGGCTCTATGCCGCGACCGAGAATCACGACGTGCAGTTCCGGCAAGTGCACCGCACCGACGGTGGCCGGATCAAATACCAGCGGGTGTGCTCGATCGACGGCGAACTTGTCTCCTATGACGATATCGCCAAGGGGTATGAGACCGAGGACGGCGACATGGTCGTGCTGACCGACGAGGACTTCGCCGAGCTGCCGACCAAGTCCAGCAAGGAGATTGCCGTCGAGAAGTTCGTGCCAGCCGATCAGATCGACCCGATGCTGCTCGACAAGTGCTACTACCTCGAGCCCGACAAGGCGGCCGCCAAGCCCTATCTGCTGTTGCGTGATGCGCTCGAGACCGAGCAGCGGATGGCGCTGGTCACCGTCTCCATCCGCACCCGGATGACGATGGCGGTCTTGCGGGTCAAGGACGGCGTCATCGTCATGCAGACGATGTTGTGGCCGGACGAGATCCGCAACCCCGACTTCGCGGCGCTCGGTGACGACCAGGAGGCCAGCGAAAAGGAGCTGGCAATGGCGCACCTACTCGTCGAGCAGTTGGCCGGCGACTACGACCCGAGCGAATACGAGGACGACTACGCCAGGGCACTGCAGGAGTTGGTGCGCGCGAAGGTCGAGGGCGGCGAGGTCACGGACCTGCCCAAGCCGGCGGAGGAGTCCGGCGAGGTCGTCGACCTGCTCGCCGCGCTCGCCAAATCGGTCGAGAAGGCCAAGGCGGCCCGCGGGGAGGCGTCCGAGCCGCCGCCGGAGGCGAAGCCGGCCAAGAAGGCCGCCGCCAAGACCGCGGCCAAAAAGAAGGCCGGCTGAGCACGCCGGCGCCGACTGAGCACGCCGGCGCCGCCCGGTGTGACGCCCACGACGTGGGCGCCGCTGGCCAGCCGTGCCGGCCGGTGACAGACTGGGGCCCAACGTGCTCCGGGGTCGGTGTAATTCCGAACCGGCGGTGACAGTCCGCGACCCGGCCGCAGCCAGCGGTCGGTTGACCAGGTGCAATTCCTGGACCGACGGTGAAAGTCCGGATGGGAGGCAGCGCGTGGCCGCGGCGTTGTGCCGCGGCGGCAAGGTTCGGCGCCCGCGCGCCGGCCGCTTCTTGCCATTGCCCGGGGCTCGGCACGACGAGCGTGAGGGCACCACAGTGGATCCGGCGACCGGCTTGATGCGGCGGGCGCTGGCGGCTGCCCTCCTTGGGCCCGAAGTCGACCCCAACCCGCGCGTCGGGTGCGTGCTCACCGACGCGTTTGGCCAGGTCGTCGGCGTCGGCCACCATCGTGGGGCGGGGACGCCGCACGCGGAGGTCGACGCCCTGCGGCAGGCGGGCGAGGCGGCACGCGGGGGAGCGGCATACGTCACCCTGGAGCCGTGCGACCACACCGGGCGCACGGGGCCGTGCTCGCTCGCGCTCATTGAAGCGGGGATCACCCAGGTGCGGTATGCGGTCGCCGACCCGGGGGCGCGAGCCGGCGGCGGGGCCGCCCGGCTCGCCGCCGCCGGGATCGAGGCCGCGCCCGGTCCATTGGCGACCGACGCCGAGGCCATCAACCGCACCTGGCTGTTCGCGGCCCGCACCGGTCGCCCGTTTGTCACGTGGAAGAGCGCGAGCACCCTCGATGGCAAGGTGGCCGCGCGCGACGGGTCGAGCCGGTGGATCACCGGCGCGGCCGCCCGGGCGCAGGCGCACGCGCTGCGCGCGCGTTGCGGAGCGGTCGTCGTCGGGACCGGTACGGCGCTGGCCGACGACCCGGAACTCACCGTGCGCGGGCCGGACGGGCAGCCCACGCCCGCGCAGCCGTTGCGGGTCGTGGTCGGGACGCGCGACCTCCCGGAGGCGGCGCGGGTGCGCGATGACGCCGCGCCGACCCTGTTGCTGTCCACCCACGATCCGGCTGCCGCGCTCGCCGCGATCGGCGAGCGGGGCATCCACCATGTGCTGCTCGAGGGTGGCCCGACCCTGGCGGCCGCCTTTGTCGCGGCGGGCCTGGTCGATGAGTTCGTCGCCTATCTCGCCCCGGCCCTGCTCGGGGCCGGCCCCGCCGTCCTCGCCGACCTGGGGATCACGACGATCACCGACGCCCTTCGCTTTGAGATCACCGACGCCGCCATCGTCGGCGGCGATGTCCGCGTCACCGCCCGACCCCAGCGAAGGAGATAACCCGTGTTCACCGGAATCGTCGAAGAACTCGGCACCGTCGTAGCTATCGAGCACGGCGCCGACTCTGCCCGCCTGCGGGTGCGCGGGCCGCTCGTCACCGCGGACGCCGTTCACGGGGCCTCGATCGCCGTCAACGGCGTCTGCTTGACGGTCACCGACTGCGCGGGCGGCGAGTTCGCCGTCGACGTCATGGCCGAGACCCTGCACCGCACCGACCTCGGCGCCCTTTCCCCGGGGGATCGGGTCAACCTCGAGCGGGCGATGTCCGCCGCCGGCCGCTTCGGCGGGCACATCGTCCAGGGGCACGTCGACGCCACCGCGGTCATCTCGGCCCGCGAGCCGGGCGAACGCTGGGAGATCGTCCGCTGCTCGCTGCCACCCGACCTCGCCCCTTATCTCGTGCCCAAGGGCTCGATCACGGTCGACGGGGTCTCGCTGACCGTTGTCGATGTCGGGCCGCAGGAGTTCTCGGTCTCGCTCATCCCGACCACGCTGGAGTTGACGACCTTGGGGACCAAGGCCGTCGGCGCCACCGTCAACCTCGAGGTCGATGTCCTCGCCAAATACGTCGAGCGGCTGCTGGCCGCCCGGCTCGACAGCGCCCCTCGCCCCGCAACCAAGGAGCAGACCACATGACCGGTCTGGCCACCGTCGAGACCGCCCTGGACGCCCTGCGTGCCGGGCTGCCCGTCCTGGTCGTCGACGACGAAAACCGCGAAAACGAGGGCGATGTCGTGCTCGCCGCACAGACGCTCACGCCGGAGTGGTTGGCCTGGACGATCCGGCACAGCTCGGGATACCTCTGCGCGCCGCTGACCGCGCAGGTGGCCGACCGGCTCGACCTGGCGCTGATGGTGCCCAAGAATCGCGACCCGCTGCGCACGGCATACACCGTCAGCGTGGACGCCGCCAGCGGCGTGACCACGGGGATCTCGGCGGCCGATCGCACCCGCACCGCGCGCGTTCTGGCCGACCCCGGCGCCGGCCCAGCCGATCTGATCCGGCCGGGACACCTGATCCCGTTGCGTGCCCGCGAGGGCGGGGTGCTGGTGCGGCCGGGACACACCGAGGCGACCGTCGACCTGTGCCGCCTCGCCGGGCTCGCGCCGGTCGGTGTGATTGGCGAACTCGTCGAGGACGACGGGACGATGACGCGGCTGCCCGGGGTGCTGGCACTGGGGGAGCGGCACGGCCTGGCGGTGCTGACGATCGCCGACCTGATCGCCTGGCGCCAGCGTCACGACCGGTTGGTCCGGGTCGCTGACACCGTGATTCCCACTACGCACGGCCGGTTCCGCTCGATCGCCTACCGGGACAGCCTGACCGGCGATGAACACCTTGCCCTGATCAGCCCCCGCGGCCTCGGCTCGGAGGCGCCGCTGGTGCGGCTGCACTCGGAATGCCTGACCGGCGACGTCTTCGGGTCGGCCCGCTGCGATTGCGGCCCGCAGCTGCAGCAGGCGCTCGCGCGCGTCGCCGCGGAGGGGGGCGCGGTCATCTATCTGACCGGCCACGAGGGCCGCGGAGTGGGGCTGGCCGAGAAGCTGCGCGCCTATGAACTGCAGGATCTCGGCATGGACACCGTCGATGCGCAGGTGGCCCTCGGGTTGCCCGTTGACGCCCGCGACTACACGGCCGGGGCGGCGATCCTGCACGACCTCGGCGTCGGCGCCGTCCGGCTGCTCACCAACAATCCCGCCAAGGTCGAGGGCGTGCGCGCCCACGGCATCAGGGTCGCCGAGACCGAGAGCCTGCGAATTCCGCCGCTGCCCACCAATCTTGCCTATCTGCGCACCAAGCGCGACCGGCTCGGCCACGACCTCGACCCCGATCCGGACCCCGAGGTCGCCCAGCCGCGAGCGCCGCGGCGCGGTCGGGCGGTCGCTGCTGTCTGCGGCGTGCGGAGCCTGGGGTGAGCGGCGCCGGCGCCCCGAGTGTTGCCGTCGACGGGTCCGGGATGCGCGTGGCCGTCGTCGCCGCGTCCTGGCACGAGGAGGTCATGGGCGGCCTGCTCGCCGGCGCCCGCCGCGGGTTGGCGGACTGCGGCGTGGCCGACCCGCTCGTGGTCCGGGTCCCGGGAACGATCGAACTCAGCGTGGCCTGCGCCCGGCTGGCCCCGTCCCACGACGCGCTAGTCGCGCTCGGCGTCGTGATCCGCGGCGGCACCCCGCACTTCGACTATGTCTGCCAGAGCGTGACCTACGGCCTGACCGAGGTCGCGGTGCGAACCGGCATACCCATCGGCTTTGGGGTGTTGACCTGCGACGACGTCGAGCAGGCCCGCGACCGCGCCGGCCTGCCCGGCTCGGCCGAGGACAAGGGTCACGAGGCCGCCGTGGCCGCCCTCGCCACCGCCGTCGCCTTGGCGCCCCTGCCGTAGAGCCCCCGAGGAACTTCTGCTGATATGTAGGGCCCGTTTGTCAAGTGGCAGGGTGAAGCGGGGTCCTCTCTGGCCGGAGGGGACCCCGCTTCGTCGTTCATCGGAAAGTGGTGGCCGGGAGACAGCGTGTCAATCGACGCGCGGTCAGTCTGATATACGCGGGTTGGTTACCGCAGGGCCCTGGTTTCGGCTGGAGAGTCTCGGCTGGTCTAGGCCGAAGTTACGGCTGGTTGACGTGGCGAACCCCCTGCTGGGCAGGGGGTTCGCTGGTTTGGGTGTTGGTGGTTCTGTCTACTTGCCGTTGATGGTTAGGGGGATGGGGGCGTTTAGGAGGGCGAAGGTGTGGCGTTGGGTGGGGGTGGGTTCGGCCAGGGTGGGCACGAGGGGTGTGGTGTGGTCGGTGCCGTAGCGCAGGTCGTTGCGGGTCAGGGTGGCGAGGTGTTTGAGCAGGGCCGGGAAGGACCGCACGGGCTGGTCGTGGTCGTCGGTGTGTCGGGAGGCTTTGCGGTCCGCGGCTGGGGAGCGGTGGGCGGGGGCGACCGGGTCGGCGGGTGTTGGCGGGTGTTCGTCGGTGTAGGTCAGGGGGGCTAGGGTGGCGCGTAGGTGCCAGTCAGGTAGGCGGCGAGCATCACAATCAGGACGTGGGCGCGGACGCGGTCTTCGAGGCGGTGGTAGATCGGGCGCAGGTCGAGGTCGGTGGCTTTGATGCTGCGGAAGTCGCGTTCGACGTGGGCGAGGTTTTTGTAGGCCTGGACGATGCTGGCGGGGGTGAGGGTCTCGGCGGGCGTTGGGGTGCGTAGCACGTAGATGCCGTCGAGGGCGGCTTCGGCGGCGATCTGGCTGGTTTTGCGGGTGATCACCACGGTGGTGTCGGTGATGGTCAGGTCGAAGTGTTTGGCCATCGGGTATTTGTTGAGGAGTTTGCCGACCCGCAGGCCGATCGTGTCGGCGCCGGCTAGCCGGCCCTCGGCCACTGCTCGCTGGGTGGGGGCCAGGGCGGTTTCGGTGGCGGTGAGCAGGTCCTCGCGTTTGCGGGCGCGTTCGGTGGCCAGGAACGGGTTGCGGCAGGCGATCAGCCGTTCCCCGGGGTAGTCGGGGTGGCTGATTTCGGCCAGGTTGTGTTCATCGAACAGGGTTGGTTGAAGCGGGCCGCCCTCGGCGGCAAGGGTTTTGATCGCGGGGGCGCGGAGCGCGGTGATCCAGCCGAGGTCGGCTCGGGTGGCCGGGTCGGTGTTGGTGTGGCGGATCGCGGTGATCCGGGCGGTGGTGATCATGCCGCGGTCGCCGACCATGACCATCTCGGTGAGTTTGAAGGTGTCCCGCACCAGGGTGACGGCCTCGATGAACGCGGTGGGGTCGGCGGTGTTGCCGGGGAAGACCCGGATCGCGACCGGGCGACCGGCCGGGTCGGTCAGCAGCCCGTACTCGATCTGGGTGCGGTTCTTCTTCCCGTCGCGGGAGTAGCCGCGCCGGGCCAGTGGGCAGTGGCTGCCTTCCATCCACGAGGACGATAGGTCGAACAGCGCCATCCGGGCGGGGTTGGCGTCGGCGGCCAGGTGGCGCCGGGCCAGCTGCTTCTCGATCGCGTCCTGGCGCCCGAGTAGCCAGTCCATCGCCGCGTAGACCTCGTCGGTGGAGGCACCGGCCAGGTCGAGGTCGACGCCCAGGGTGGTGTCGGCCCACCAGGAGATGGTCGCCAGCTTCGAGCCGGGTGCCAGCACTCGGGCGATGATCAGCCCCATCGCCAGGTCCCGGGCCCGCCCGGGCGGCCCGAGTAGCCCGGGTAGGCCCAGGGCCCGGGCTTGGGCCCACACCGCGGCCACATGCCCGTGCGGCAGGGAGCGGGTGATGGTGGCGGCCTGGTCGGCCGGGATGAACGCCTGCCCGGCCAGGCAGGCCCGGATCACCTCGATCAGCTCGGCCGGCAGGTGGGAGAGGTTCGCGACCGTCTCGTTGCGCACCTTGCCGTTCTCCCGCCAGGAACGCCGCAACAGGTGGGTCTCGTAGTCCCGGGCCACCCCGTCCTTACCAACATAGTGACGACGGTGCGTGGTCACATGAACCGCTCCACCACGTTTCGCCATACCGCCAAAATATCACACCATGCCGGATCGATCGATCCACTTTAGTGACGACACACCGAGGGGTTAGAAGCCGCATCACTGCAGGTCAAAACGGGGATCAGCCCTCAAACCACTCGCAACTTCGGTTAGGGTCGAGCGTCGCCCCGGCAAGGCTCGGGGTTACTCATAGCAGGTTCGCTGGTTCTCTCCTCGCGCTGCTGCCCGGACACCAGGGGTGTTCCGTGAACGAGGCGTGGTGTGTGGTTAGGTGTCCATGGTGGCCAAAGACCAGCACCAGCCGGCCAGTTCGCGGGCGATGGCGGTGTTGGCGACGGTGTGCCGTTTCTTGTGTGCGGTCATCCGCTGCCAGGACCGGTGCAGCCGCCGGTTGCCGGCGTCACCGCGTTCAGCGGCCACGGCCGGTGCCAGCGCCCACCGTTGCTGCATGGTTTTCCCGGGGGTGTAGGCCTTCTTGTGGTGCCAGGCGGCCTCGATCAGCAGCCGCCGGGCGTGGCTGTTGCCGGTCTTGGTGATCCCTCCTTGGACCCGGCTGGCGCCGGAGGACGACTCGGACGGCACCAGCCCGAGGTAGGAGCCGATCGAGGACCCGGTCAACCGGTGCCAGTCCCCGATCTCCACCGCTAACGCGAACCCCGTCAGTGTCGAGATCCCCCGCAGGCACCCCAACCGTCGGGTGATCGCGGTGTACTCGCTGTCCGCGGCCAACGCCAGGATCTGCTCATCGAGCCGGTCGCGGCGGGCCAGGAGCTGGGTGACCGCGGTGTAGCCATCATCGAACGCGGCCCGTGTCCCCACGCCGTCAGCCCCCAGCTCGTGCGTGCCGATCCGGCGCAGCCACCGGTCATGGCCACCGGTCCAGGCCTTGCCCTGCAGGTAGACATAGCCGTGCCGCAGCAACAACTTCGACAGCTGGTGGCGGGCGCTCATCAACGCCGCCCGGACATCCTCGCGGGCCCGGACCAGATCCCGGGCCGATTCCTGCGCCGGCGTCGGGATGGTCACCGCGACGATGTCGTCATTGCGGGCCAACCGCGCCAACAACATCGCATCCCGCCGGTCGGTCTTAACCCGCTCCCCGCTCGGACGCAACAACTTCGACGGAGCCGCCACCTGCGTGCGGTGACCAGCGGCTAGCAACCCCCGCGCCAGGCCATACCCGGTCGGGCCCGCCTCATAGGTCACCAGCACCGGACCATGCTGCCGCGTCAGATCCGTGACGAACCCGACCACATCCACGGTCCGCGGCCAGACCACCCGCTCGATCACCTCACCGGTCCTCGTGTCGATCGCGGCCGCCCGCACCGACCGGGCGTGGACATCCAACCCAAGACTTGTACGCTCAGTAAACACCGGAGCCTCCTATCCATCGGCCACCAGCCAGCCCTTCTGGCCAGGTGATCCCCGAGTTGTGGCATACGCGAGGCTCCGGCCACAACCCCCACAAGATCATCCACTCACCGGACCCGGGCCAAACCTGCCAACGCGCCAGAGGAGTCAACGTGGAGCACGCGCAGCGCAGCGAGCATGAACGACGTTGAGACCGACAAGCGATGGCAGACAATCACCCGCGCCGGCGAATGGAACCTTGCCGAGGCCGAACACCCGGAACACTCGCCAACCCCCATAGGGTCTAGCAGAGGTTGCTCGCCTCCCACTAGGTTGCTGCCTATAGGGAGGCCGACCAACCTGCGCTGAGGCGGGGTTAGAGTCGCGGCATGCCCGAGGGTCACACGCTGCACCGGCTCGCGGGCGCGCTCGACCACGCGTTCGCCGGCACGACCCCGACCGTGACCAGCCCGCAGGGGCGCTTTGCCGACGGAGCCGCGCTGCTGACCGGCCGGCCGCTGGAGTCCGCCGAGGCCTACGGCAAACACCTCTTCGTCCGCTTCGCCGGTGACGCCGTGCTGAACGTCCACCTCGGCCTGATCGGCTCCTTCGACGTGCTTCCGTATGCCGATCCCGCCGGTCCGCCGGCGCCCGTCGGGGCCGTGCGCGTCCGGCTGGTCAACGACAGCGCGTATGCCGATCTGCGCGGCGCGACGACCGTGCAGCTGGTCACGCCCGCCGAGATGGCGGCCACCATCGCCCGCCTCGGCCCGGACCCGCTGCGCGCCGGCACCGCCGGCAACGAGCCGGAACGCTCGCTCGCCCGGCTGGCCCGCACCACCCGGCCGGTCGCCGAATGCCTCATGGACCAGACGATCATCGCCGGCGTCGGCAACCTCTACCGCTGCGAGGTGCTCTTCCGCCACCGCGTCGATCCCTTCGTCCCGGGCGCCAAGGTCAAGAAGCGGACCTGGTTGACCATCTGGGACGACCTGATCGAGCTGATGCGGCTCGGCGTCGCCTTCGGCCAGATCCTCACCCTGCAAGACCAGGTCATCGAAGCCAAAACGATTCTCGGGGAACGTGACCCGACGGCATACGACCCGGGCTGGGCGGGGCTGATGCCCGGCGAACGCGGCGACTTCGTGCGCGGGCGCACCGGCGGGCACTTTCCGCGGGACTTCGCCGTCTACCAACGCGACGGCCTGCCGTGTTTGGTGTGCGGGTCACGAATCCGCACGCGCGTCCTCGCCGGGCGTAACCTCTTTTGGTGCGGCCGCTGCCAGCGAAGACACTAGCCAATCCCACTGGAGGGAAATGTTCGAACGGTTCACCGACGCGGCCCGCCGCGTCGTCGCCCGGGCGCAGGAGAAGGCCCGAGAGCTCAAGAGTGCCGAGATCGGGTGCGAGCACCTGCTGCTCAGCGTTGTGGACGATGCCGGCATCGATGTCGCCCTCACCGCCACATCGTGGCCCAGCGAGACCATCCGGGACGCGGTTCTGGCCGAGATCGCGACCCGAAGCCCCGAGCGACGGCCGCCCTCGCCGCTCAATGTGCCGTTCACGCCCGTGGCCAAGCAGGCGCTGGAGAGCGCGCTGCGAGAATCGCTGCGCGAGGGCTCCGGCTCGATCACCGCGGCCCATCTGCTGCTCGGCGTGGTTTCCGCAGCCGACGACCCGGCTGCGGTGGCGCTGGCCCACCTCGGCGTGACCGCCGACCTGCTGCGCCCTCACCTGCTGTCCGCCGACCAGCCGCGGCGCGGGGCCACGTCGCCACCCGCCCGCCAGCCTGGACCCGCTCTCGGTCCGTGGGTGGCCGAGGTGACCAGGCGGGCGCACGGCTGGGCCGAGGCGCTCGGCGCGGGCGAAGTGCGCGCCGAGCACGTGCTGCTCGCCGTGCTCAACGAGCGCGACAGCGCCGCGCTGGCAGCTTTGCGTGACAGCGGCGCCGACCTGGCCGCCCTGCGCGATGCTCTCCTCGACCTCGGCTCCGAGTGACCGCAAACTCGATCAAGCCATTCCTCGTCGGCCTCGGTAGCGTCGCAGCATGCGCTATGGATTCGTCGTCCCGTACGCCAGCGAACCCGAGTTCGCCGAACTCGCCGCCCTCGGTGAGCAACACGGCTGGGACATGGTGTTCACCTGGGAGGGCGTCTATCGCTGCGACGCATGGGCCACGCTCGCAGCAGCGGCGATGCGGACCGAGCGGGTCCGCCTCGGCACCCTGATCACTCCGGCCGCACGCTACAAACCGTGGGACTTGACTCAGCGGGTCGCCTCGGTCGATCGGCTCTCGGGCGGTCGCGTCACCCTCGGCGTCGGCCTCGGCGCTCTCAATCAAAACTGGCTCGCCCTCGAGCCCGACGAGCCACGCAAACAGCGCGCCGAGAAGCTCGACGAGTGCCTCGACATCTATGTCGGTCTCCTTGCCGGACAACCTTTTTCGTATGCTGGGCAGCACTGGTCCGCGCAGCCAGTCACCGAGCTTCTCCCCCCGCCGCCGGTTCAGCGTCCGCACCCGCCCGTCTGGTGCGTCGGTGCCCTGGTTCCGGGACGCAAGCGGCAACCCTCGCTGGAGCGGGCTGCCCGGTGGCAGGGCGTCTTCCCCGCGGTCGCCGCCGGCCAAGAAGGCTTCTCCGGCCTGACAATTGAGGCTTTTGGTGAGATCGTCGAGCGACTCCGGGCTTTGCGCCGTGCGGTCGGATTGCCTTGGGAGAGTTACGACGTCGTCGTCGAAGGGGACAGCTTCGGCGACTTCGGCGATATCCATGGCCCGACGCAGCCCTGGGCCGAGGCGGGCGCCACCTGGTGGGTCGAGTCCTGGTGGGACGTCGAGGAAGGCCCTGCGGGTCTGGCGGAGATCCAGCGACGCGTGGTCTCGGGGCCGCCGATTTGACCGGCGCTCATACTCATCGAAGCCGGCCCCGGGGGCCAGGGTGCGGCACGCGGCAGACCAGCTGTCGGTGAGCCTCGGCACGCCGACCCCGGTGCCACACGAATCGGGGTTGTTCCGGATCCTGGACGGTAATCAGATCCGGGTCGTGTCAGGGAGGAAGCCACGTGCGCGCGCCGGCATGCGCGGGTAGTCTCGGGCTCATGGTTCAAGCAGGGGTGACCACTTCATCAACCGCGCCCGCGTTCGAGGATTCCGCGACCACGTCGCCGATCGCCGCTCGCACCGAGGGCCTGACCAAGATCTACGGCAAGGGCGATGCCCAAGTCGTCGCGCTCGGCGGCGTCAGCGTCGCCCTCAACGCTCACGAGTTCACGGCGGTCATGGGGCCGTCGGGCTCGGGCAAATCCACGCTCATGCACTGCGCGGCCGGCCTCGATGAGGCCACGTCCGGGCGGGTCTTCATCGGTGACGTCGAGTTGACGTCCCTGAACGAGAAGGACCTGACCCGGCTGCGTCGCGACCGCATCGGGTTCATCTTCCAGGCCTTCAACCTGATCCCGACGTTGACGGCCAAGGAGAACATCCTGTTGCCGCTCTCGATCGCCGGGCGCGAGCCCGACCCCGCCTGGTTCGACCAGGTGATCACGACCGTCGGGCTCAGCGAGCGGCTCGGCCACCGGCCCACCGAGCTTTCCGGCGGCCAGCAGCAACGGGTGGCGTGCGCCCGCGCCCTCGTCTCCCGGCCCGACATCATCTTCGCCGACGAGCCGACCGGCAACCTCGACAGCAAGTCCAGCCGGGAGGTGCTGGAGTTCCTGCGCCGCTCGGTGAGCGACTTTGGCCAGACGATCGTCATGGTCACCCATGACCCTGTCGCCGCGAGCTACACCGACCGTGTGCTCTTCCTCGCCGACGGGCTCGTCGTCGAGGAACTGCGCTCGCCGACCGCCGAGACGGTCCTCGAACGCATGGGCCACCTCGACGCGACGCCGGGAGTCTGAGGTCCGCCGATGCTACGCGCAAGCCTGAAATCATTGCTGGCGCGCAAGATGCGCCTGCTCATGAGCGCCGTCGCGGTGGTCCTCGGGGTCGCCTTCGTCGCCGGCTCGTTCATCTTCACCGACACCCTCGGCAAGTCGTTCGACTCGATCATGACCAACTCGGTCGGCGACGTCGTCGTGCGCTACAAGAGCGCGGGCGACATGGAGAATTTCGGCACCAGCACCGAGACTCTCCCCGGAAGCCTGGTCAAGCAACTCGCCAGCATCCCGGGCGCCGCCCGTGCCGACGGCAATGTCACCGACATCGGCACATTCGTGGTGTCCAAGAAGGGCAAGCTCATCGGGGGTCAAGGAGCACCCGGGATGGGCGTCAACTACACCGGTGGCCCGGCCGCCAACGGCAACGCCGGTTACGAGCTCGGCAGCGGCGAATGGCCCAAGCAGGACAACGAGATCGTCCTCGACGAGCGAAGCGCCAAGACCGGCGGCTACGTCATCGGCGACCCCGTCGATGTCGTGACCGCGGGCGCGCAGGCGCGCGTCGAACCCAAGCCCAAACTCGTCGGCCTCCTCGAGCCCGGCGGCTCGCTCGTCGGCGCCAGCGTCGTGGTCTGGACCACCCATCAGGCCCAGGCCCTCTATCTGGGCGGCAAGGACGTCTACAACGACATCTGGGTCACCCGCGCCGACGGCACCTCCCAGGATGAGCTGCGGGCCGAGGCCGCCAAGCTGCTGCCCGCCGACGTCGAAGCGGTCGCCGGTGACACGGCCGCCGAGGAGGCGTCCTCGCAGATCCAAAAGAGCCTGAGCTTCATCACCAACTTCCTGCTGATCTTTGCCGCGGTCGCGCTGATCGTCGGCTCGTTCATCATCGTCAACACCTTCTCCATCCTGGTCGCCCAACGGATGAAGGAGCTGGCGCTCTTCCGCGCGATCGGGGCCTCCCGCAAGCAGGTGGGCCGCTCGGTTCTCGTCGAGGCGTTCGTGGTCGGCCTGATCGGCTCGACGCTCGGCTTGGCCGTCGGGGCCCTGCTCGCGATGGCGATCAGGGCGCTCTTCGGGATGGTCGGGCTCGACCTGTCCGGTGCCGGCCTCGTCTTCGCGCCGCGGACGATCCTGGCCTCCTACCTCGTCGGGATGGTGGTCACGCTGCTCGCGGCCTACCTGCCGGCGCGGCGCGCGGGCAAGGTCCCGCCGATTGCCGCGATGCGCGACGATGTGACGCTCACCGAGACCTCGATGCACCGCCGGGTCATCGTCGGGGCCGTCCTCGCTGCGCTGGGCGCGGTCGGCCTGGGCCTCGGCCTCTTCGCCGACGTCGCCAAACCGCTGTGGTGGATCGGCGCCGGCATCCTCGGCGTGCTCCTTGGGGTCGCCCTGACCTCCCCGCTGGTCGGCCGCCCGGCGATCCGCGGCCTCGGACTGATCTACCGGCGCCTCTTCGGCACCGTCGGGACGATGGCCGAGGAAAACGCGCTGCGCAACCCGCGGCGCACCGCCGCGACCGCGTCGGCGCTGATGATCGGCGTGACGTTGGTCTCGATGATGGCCGTCTTCGGGGCTTCGGCCAAGGCCAGCATCGCCGGCGAGCTCGAGGAGACGTTCAAGGCCGACTATCTCGTCTCGAACGCGATCGGGCAGGACTTCTCGCCGAGCGTCGGCGACCAGATCGCCAAGACGCCCGGGGTCGCCACCGTCTCCCGGGTGCGGTGGGGCAGCGGTAGCGTGGACGGCAAGGATGCCTGGCTCGCGGCGATCGACCCGGCCACCTACGGCCAGGTGCAAGTGACCGAGATGACCAGCGGATCCCTGGCCGACCTGCGCCGGGACACGCTGTTTCTCTCCACGGACGAGGCCAGCAAGCGTGGCCTGACGGTCGGGGAGAAGGCCACGGTCACCCTCGGCGGCAAGGACCGGCAGATGACCGTCGCCGGGATCTTCAAGGCCGGAGCCGGCACTCCGTCGAGCACCCTCGTCAGCCTCGACACGTGGACCGCCGCGGGTATGCCGGCCAAGGATGCTCAGGTCTTCGTCAACCGGGCCGACGGCGCCGACGCCACCGCGCTCACGGCGGCGATCGAGAAGCTCACCGCCGACCTGCCGACGGTCAGCCTCAAGGACATGCAGTCGTATGCCGATGAGCAGTCCGCGTCGATCAACCAGTTGCTCTACATGATCTATGCGCTGCTCGGGCTGGCCGTCGTCATCGCCATCCTCGGCATCATCAACACGCTCGCGCTGTCGGTGATCGAGCGGACCCGTGAGATCGGGTTGCTGCGGGCCGTGGGCTTAAGCCGTCCCCAGTTGCGCCGGATGCTGCGCCTGGAGTCGGTCGTCATCGCCATCCTCGGCGCGGCGCTCGGCGTGGGCCTCGGCCTGGTCTTCGGCGTCGCCATCCAGCGAGCCCTGGTCGACGAGGGCTTCACGACGCTGCGCATCCCGTGGCTGCAACTCGTGCTGTTCGTCGTGCTCGCCGGCATCGTCGGGGTCCTCGCTGCGCTGTGGCCGGGGCGCCGGGCCGCCAAGCTGCAGATCCTCGACGCGATCCACAGCGAATAGCCGCCCGCTCGGCCCGTCACCCCCGGCTTAGGTCGGGGGTGACGTGCGTGCGGTCCAGGGCACGTGCATAGCCGGCGCCCATCGCGAGCAGCGCCAGGCCGGCACCGATGAATGCCACCACGCGCACAATGCCGTCGAGGGCGGCGAGGTCGAACAGCAGCAGCTTCGCCACGGCAACCGCGGCCAGGACCAGGCCCATTCGCAGCGAGAGCGTCGCGTCCCTGTTGCGCCGCAGCCCGTGCATGAGCAGGTATGCCGCGGCCGCGGCCCACAGCAGCGTCGCCAGCCCGTGGCCGGTCACGAAGCCACCCGCGTGCGCGCCCAGCCGCTCGCCGATCAACGTCGCGGCCCCGACCACCACCGCGCTGGCGCCGATTACGACCAGCGGCCAAGAGAGCAGCAGCGTCCACGAGGTCGTGCCCGCAGACGCGGCCTGGGCGGGTCGCTGGACGGCGTCGAGGACGCCGGGCAGCAGGATGCCGAGCACCGCGACCAGCCCCGAGGCAACGACGTCGGTGACCTCGATTGAGGTCAACGCCAACGGCTGGCTGAGCAGCCTGGGGATCAGCGGCAGATAGTCAAGCAGCGCGAGCGCCGCAAGTGCCAGGGCGCTGACCGGCGCCCACCGATGCGTGGCTCCCCGCGCGGCGGGAGTGCGGGCACCCACCAACGCCAGCGCAGCCAGGCCGAGCAGGGTCGCCGGCCGCGAGTGCTCCGGTGCGCCGTTGATGGCGGCGAGCACGGCCAACCCGACCCCCAGCCCACCCGCCCACGGCGACAGCGCCAGCGCGGGCATCATCGGCGGCGTGGGACCGGCAAGCAGGGCTACCGCGAGGTGAACCGCGGCTGCCGCGGCGGCCACCACCCACAATCGCGCACCCGCGCCGTGAGCGGCGCTCAGCACCGGGACACAAGTGGCGAGGAGCACCGGGGTGAAGAGCGCGGTCCGGGCACGCAGCCGGGTTCCGATGAGCGCGGTGCCGAGTTCCACGGCGGCATACGCAACGGCCAAAACGAAGACGGGATGCCCGGGCTGCGCGTCCGAGGCGGCCACCAGCGCCGCCGCGGCCGGCAGGCTGCGCACCGCGTGCAGGGCGAGCCAGGCCCGGCCGATGTGGGCTGGATAGGCCGCCGCGGCCAGGACGACGAGGAAGCCGGCGCACAGCAGGTAGCGGCCGTCCGCGACGGCCGGCGCGAGCGGGGCGACACCGCCGACGGTGATCAGCGCGAGCAATTGCCGATCCCAGGCGCGGGCCAGCACCACCCCGCTGGCGGCGATCAGCCCCCCGATAACCAGCCCGGTGGCCGGGGGCAGCCAGCGATAGATCGCCGTGACCGCGACGACATCGAGATAGGCGGTGGCATAACCCGCGGCCGCGATCGCGACGGCCCCCGCGCGGCGGCTCGGGTCACGATGCAGCCGCATGGCGACGCCAACCAGGGTGGCGGCCAGCACGGCCGCGCCCCCCACGCGGGCGCCGGGGCCGAGCAGCCCGTGCTGGATCGCGAAGGCGAGCAACAACACCACGCCGATGAGCAGGACACCGGCTCCCGCGACGCCAAGCGCCCGGATGACCATGCCCTCGCGCTGCCACCACGGAGGTGGGAGCTGCGCCGCAGCGATCGAGCCGCCCGGCGTGGCGACGGCTGCCGTGCTCTGGGCGGGCGGGGGCGTCGACGGCGCCGGGGGAGTGCCGGGCCGCACATCCGGGGCGGCCGCCGCTGGCCTCTCCATAGCGGCGGCCGCCTCCGGCTGCGGTGGCACGACAACCCGCTCGGCGACCAGCTTCGTCCGTAGTGCCGCCAAGCCATTGCCCACGGCATACAGCCGGGTCATGGCCTCGGCGAACTCCTCCTCCAACAGACGAACATCGTCGAGATCGGTAGGTGCCATACCGCCATCGTCGATCGCCGGGAGCGGCCGTGTCCTGAGTGCCGCTACTCAACAATCAACGCGACGGGTCGATCAGGCGGATGCCACCCGGCGCCGCCTCGTCCGGCGTCGCCAGGTCGGGTAGCGCCGCTGCTGCCTCGGCCAGCGAGATCACGTCGCTGACCAGCGCATCGGGCTCCACCTCCCCGGCGACCACCGCCGCGAGCAGCTCCGAATAGTCGCCGGCCGCCATCCCGTGCGAACCGAGCACCTGCAACTCCCGAGAGACGACCAATTCAAGCGGAAGCTCACTCAGCGGCCGGTCGAGCAGGCCCACCTGGACGTGGCGCCCGCCGCGGCGCAGGGCGGCCAGGCTGGCGGTGGCCAACGTGGGCGATCCCAGCGCGTCGAGGCCGCAATCGGTGCCGTCCGGTGCAACCTGCCGGACGAGCGCGGCGATCTCCTGCGCCGTCGCGGCGGCACCGACCCCGATCGTGGTGGCGCCCAAGGAGGTTGCCCGGACCAACGCGGCCGCTGAGATGTCGACGACGACCGAGTGCGCTCCCAGGGCACGGGCGATCATCACGGCGGCGAGCCCGACGCCACCGGCGCCATACACGGCGACGGTCTCACCCGGCCGCAGTCGGGCAACGGCAGTCAGAGCCCGCCACGCGGTCGCGAACCGGCAGCCCAATGCCGCGGCGGCCGGGTCGGAGACGGCGTCGGGCAGCGGCACGAGATTGACCCGGGCGTGGGGGACGGCCACGAACTGGGCGAAGGATCCCGGGTCGGTGAAGCCCGGCTGGCGCTGGGTGCGGCAGATCTGGCCCGATCCGCGGCGGCACTCGGGGCAGGCGCCGCACGCGCACACGAAGGGGACGACGACGCGGCGGCCCACCAGGTCGGGGTCGGAAGGTGCAGCGCGGACGACACCGGCGTATTCGTGGCCGGGGATGCACGGCAGGACAACGTCGGCATCGTGTCCGGTCCAGGCGTGGAAGTCGCTGCGGCACAGTCCCGTCAGCGCCACCTCGATGACGGCGCCGTCGGGTTCCGGCGTCGGGTCGGGGATCTCGACCACCTGGAGGGCGCCGCCGAATGTGTCATAGCGCAGCGCGCGCATCGGTCACCTCCTCGCTGGCGGCCAGGGCCGCCGGCAGCGGCAGTGAATGGACGATGTCGAGTTCGCTCACCGCGCGGGTGAGCACGACATAGAGCCGCCGCAACCCGGTGCGCACGTCGGGTTCGGCGGCGACGATGTCGGCGGGCTCGACCACGACGACCCGGTCGAATTCGAGCCCCTTGGCGACCGAGGCCGGGATCACGTCGATGCGGTGGTCGACGTCGCCGTGATCGGCGCCGAGAACCCCGTGCTCAAGACCGGCGACGCTCAGCGCCGCCGAGATCGTGGTGACATCCGCGTCGCGGGCGATCACGCCGACCGAGCCCGGAGCCAGCGCGGAGGCCCGGACCGTGTCGATCACACCCGGAATGAGCGCGTCCGCGCGCGTGCGGTGCACATCGAGGCGCCCGGGATTGTGGCGCACCGACTGGGGTGGGCCGAGCCCGGGAGCGATCTGCGGGAGGAGGCGCGCGGCATACGAGATCACGGTGGCGGGGACGCGGAAGCCGCGGTCCAGGACCTCGATGTGACTGTCCGATTTTCCCAAGTGCCGCAACGAATCTTGCCATGACGCGGTTGCCCACGGCGTCGTGCCTTGGGCGATATCACCAAGGACCGTCGCCGCCCCCGTCGAGCAGCGGCGCCCGACCCCGCGCAGCTGCATCTGCGAGAGGTCTTGTGCCTCGTCAAGGATGACGTGCCCGAGGCTCGGCGTGCGCTCGAGCAGGTCGACGAGTTCGTCGAGGAGCACCAGGTCGGCGGCCGACCAGCGCGCGCTGCCAGGGGTGCGTGGAGGCTTCTCCCAGCGCAGCAGATCCTGCTCGGCCGGCTCGAGGATCCCGTCGGCGGCTGCGGCGAGAAGCCGCTCCCCGCTCAACAGGGCATGCAGCACCTTGGCTGGATCCAGGCTGGGCCACAACGCTTTTGAATATGCTCTGACCGCAGTGCTGCGGGCGACCGCGTCGTGAACGCGGTCGTCCGGCATCTCGCCGGCGCGCTCCATCTGCACCAGCACGGCATGGGCCAGCCGCTGTGGAAGCATCGCCTGCGCCGCGTGATATCTGGCGCCCCGATCGCGCAACTCGCCGACGATCTCCTCGACTTCGAATGCCGGAAGCCGCCATTTGCGCACCCCACGCGGCACGACGAGCGCCTGCGTGGGGCTCTGGACGCTGAGCCACACGGCGCGGTGCAGCACCGCGGCGAGCCGGGCGTCACCCTTGAGGCGGGCCCGTTCGGCCGTGTCGGTGCCGCGGGCCGGGCGGCTGGCAAAGAGGTCGGCCACCGTCGTGTGTGCCACCCGGACTTCGCCGAGTGCCGGGAGGACGGCGCCGATATGGTCGAGGAACGCCCGGTTGGGTCCGATCACCAAAACCCCTTGCCGGGCAAGGCGTTCCCGGTGGGCATAGAGGAGCCACGCGGCGCGGTGGAGCCCGACAGCGGTCTTGCCGGTGCCCGGTGCCCCCTGCACGCAGATCGTCGTCTCGGCGTCGGCGCGGACGATCGCGTCCTGCTCCGGCTGGATGGTCGCGACGATGTCTCTCATCGGGCCGACCCGGGGCCGCTCGATCTCGGTTGCCAGGATCGCACTCGCGCTCTCGTGCTCCTGCGCATCGAGCAGATGCTCGTCTTCGTATGCCGTCAGCTCGCCCCCGCTGACTCCAAACCGACGACGCATGACGACACCCATCGGATCGGTCCGGCTGGCTCGGTAGAACGCGGTGGACACCGCAGCCCGCCAGTCGATCACCAGGGGATCGCCGGATTCGTCGCTAACATGCCGGCGACCGATATGCCAGCTTTCCCCATCGCTCAGGTCGAGCCGGCCAAAAAACAACGTACTTCCCGGGTCGTTGCGCAGCGACTCGGCGCGGTAGTAGAGCGCCCGGGCGAGATAGGCGGCGGCGATCGGGTCGGCAGCGGTCGCATCCAGGTCCTCGGTGCGCTGGCGCATCCGGGCGAGCGCGGCCCGGGCTAGATCAAGATGAGCCCGTTCACGGTCGAGTTCGGTCGCGGGCATCGGGATACTCTGCCATACCCGGAACCTGGCGGTGGTGCCCCCGACTCTCTATCCTGCAAGTGCACGATGCCCCGGCCGTCGAAGCCACGTGGGGAGCCTTGCGCGGCAGCGGGACTCGGGTGTGCAGTGCGCGATCGACCATGGGAGGGAAGGCATGACAGTACGCATCAGCCCGCTGTTGGGGGCGGCAGCCGTCGCGTCGGCGGTCCTAGCCGGGGGCGCCGGAGCCACCGAGCGGAGCGCGCCGGCCAACGACAACTTCGCCAACGCCTACACGCTCACCGGCTACGAGTCGCAAGGCCGCGGGACGAATGTCGGGGCGACCGGCCAGCCCGGCGAGCCCGGCGGCCACGAGGTGCTGAACACGGTGTGGTGGAAATGGCGCTCGCCCGCCACTGGCCGGGCCACCTTCGACACGCACGGCTCCGCGCTCGACGACGCCTACCTGTGCGTCTACTACGGCGCCTCCCTCGCCACCTTGACTCAGCTCGGCTGCGACGACGACGATGGAATCGGGCTGGACTCGGCACTGCGGGCAGATGTCGTCAGGGGCCGCGTCTACTACATCCAGGTCGACGGCGCCTTCGCCAAGGTCGGCGGGCTCGTGGTCCGCGCGCGCTTCCCCCGGTGCAACGGCGTGACCGCCACCGTGGACTTGACGGTGGAGACGCAACACGCCTCCAACGCTGACGACATCATTGTCGGCACCGACGGCCCGGACAGGATCGACGGACTCGACGGCAATGACACGATCTGTGGTTTCGGCGGGGACGACCTGATCGGTGCCGGGCCGGGTGACGACTTCGTCGTGCCAGGCCCCGGCAATGACTCGGTCAATGGTGGCGTGGGCGTGGACACGCTGAGCTATCGCGATCTGCGCTCGGCCGGTTCTCGGGTGACCTTCGACCTGGCAGTCACCACACCCCAGAGCACCGTCTCGTCCGGCACTGACCGGGCCGTCGTCTTCGAGAACCTTCACGGCGGGGCGGGCAACGACGTGCTCAAGGGCAATGCCTCCGACAATGCCATCCTTGGCGGCGCGGGCGACGACGACCTCGCCGGTGCCGGCGGGAACGACACCCTCGACGGTGGTGGCGGTGTGGACCGGTGCACGGGGGGACCCGGCAGCGACACCTGGACCGCCTGCGAGACGGTGATCGGATTCCCCTGATGGGCACGGGAGTTCAGGTTTGACGGGCTGCGGTGCTGTCCTTAGAACGGGGGACATGCGCCCCGGCTGACATTGCCACCATTCTGGGTGGGTCGGAGTCGACCAAGGAGAGGAAACAGGATGAAGACTCGACGGATCAGTTCGGTTCTTGGGGTGGCGTTGGCGGCGAGCGCGTTGGTCGCCGGAACGGCCGGAGCGGGGGCCGCCGAGCGGCGCATGCCAGGCAATGACAATTTCGAGAACGCCTACCGGCTGACCGGCTACGAGGCCTCCAGCAGCAGCACCACCGTGGGCGCGACCGGACAGCCGGGCGAGCCCGGAGGCAGCGGCACGATGAACACCGTCTGGTGGAAGTGGGTGCCGCCGATCAGCGGACCGGCCAGCTTCGACACCTACGGCTCGGCGCTCAACGATGCCTATCTGTGCATCTTCCGCGGCTCGTCGCTGGGGTCGTTGACCAACCTCGGCTGCGACGACGACGGCGGCATGGGCCTGTCCTCGGCGCTGCGCGTCTACGTGACCAAGGGCACCACCTACTACCTGCAGGTCGACGGCTGGGGCAGCAACGTCGGCGGCGTCATCGCCCGCGCCCGGTTCGCGCGCTGCAACAACATTCCGGCCACGGTGGACATGACGATCGACGGCGAATACCCGACCAGCGGCAACGACATCATCGCCGCCACCGAGGGCAACGACGTCATCGACGGCCTGGGCGGCAACGACGCAATCTGCGGGCTGGGCGGCGACGACCAGATCGGTGGCGGCCCGGGCAACGACTACATCGACCCCGGCACCGGCGACGACTGGATGAACGGCGGGTCGGGCACCGACACGGTGAGCTACCGCTGGCTCGGCGCGACCAAACCGGTCCAGTTCGACCTGTCCAAGAGCGGGGCGCAGTACACCGGGTCGTCCGGCTACGACCGGGCGGCATACATCGAGAACCTCGAGGGTGGCTCCGGCAACGACACCCTCAAGGGCAACGCGGCCGCCAATGCCCTGATCGGCGGTGGCGGCAACGACACGCTGTCCGGTCTGGGCGGCAACGACCGGCTCGACGGCAAGGGCGGAACCGACCGCTGCGACGGTGGCCCGGGCCTGGACAGCTGGGCGAGCTGTGAGATCCGGATCGGTTTCCCCTGATCAACGCGGGATCGCCTGAATGACGACGGCGGGGAGGTGCTCGGGAGAGCACCGCCCCGCCACCGCGCTGGTTAGCGGCTAGTTGTCCGGGCGCGCCGCCAGCGTGACCGAGATCTCCTGGCGTTGCCCGTCCCGGATGACGGTCAGCGTCACCGTGCCGCCGACCGTCTGCTCCCGGATGTGCCCGATCAGCGAGATGGCGGACTCGACGGGTTCGCCATCGACGGCGACGACCACATCGCCGTCACGCATCCCGGCCTGCTGTGCGGGGGTGTCGGGCTCCACCCGGCTGACCTGCGCGCCGGCCAGGGTAGCGCTCCCGTCCTTGGCCTCGCCGTCGTCGAGGTTGACGCCGAGGTAGGCATGGGTGGCCTTGCCGGTCTTGATCAGCTGGTCGGCGATCGCGCGGGCCTCGTTGACCGGGATGGCGAAGCCGATCCCGATATTGCCGCCCGAGCTACCGGTGCTCGCGATCGAGGAGTTGATGCCGATCAGCCGGCCGGCGCCATCGACGAGGGCGCCGCCGGAGTTCCCGGGGTTGATCGCCGCGGATGTCTGGATCGCGTTGGTGACGACCTGCGTTGCCGATGTCTGACCGAAGTTCCCGGACTGCTCCTGGGTTTCCACGGGCCGGTTCAGGGCGCTGACGATCCCGGTTGTCACCGTGCTTGCCAGGCCGAGCGGGTTGCCGACCGCCATGACCGGGTCGCCGACCTTTAGGGCGTCGGAATCACCGAAGGCGATGGGCTTGAGGCCGCTCGGGGGATCGGTGAGCGTGATCACCGCGAGATCGGTGGCCGCATCGGTCCCCGCGACCGTCGCAGCCAGAATCCGCCCGTCGGAGAGCGTGACCTCGATCGAACCCTCGTCAGCGCCGTCGACCACGTGATTGTTGGTCAGAATGTGGCCGGCGGAGTCGATGACCACCCCGGAGCCTTGTGCGGTGCCACCTTGGACTTGGAGTTTGATCGCCACGACGCTCGGGGTGGCCGCGGCAGCGGTCGCCGTCCAGTTCGGTGCATTGGGAGCGACTTGGCTGATCGTCGACGCGCCGGTCGTGGGCGAGTTGGGCGAGGCGGACGACGACGTGACCGGAGGGGTAGCGGTCGCGTCGTCGTCCGCCTGCATAACGGCATACGTCCCGCCGGAGGCCAAAGCCGCGGTGAGCGCTGCCAGGGCGACCATCCCCGGCCACTGTCGACGCGGACGCTGCGGGCTCATGGGAGGGGTTGCCTGCGGCGCCGCCGGTGACGGGGTGGTCCACGCGGTCGAAGGGGGCTCGCCGGCGGGAGGGCGAGAGGCCGAGGTGCGATCGCCGAACCACAGAGGACTGGTCGGCGGGGTCGTTCCAGGTTCCGGCTGCTCGTGGTGGGCCTGGGAGGGGATGCCCACGCTGGTGCCGTTCTCGCTCATCCGGGGTGTGCTCCTTCTGCGTGTTCCTGACCACTTAACCCGCCCAAGCTCAAGGACTGCTGGGGCCGGCCTGAGAGTTGGCTGTGGGAAGTTGGACCACAAAGGTGGCGCCACCGCCCGCTGTCTCGGCGATGCCGACCCGGCCGTGGTGCCGCGCGGCGATCGCGGCAACGATCGCCAACCCGAGCCCCGTGCCGCCGCTGGCCCGCGAGCGCGCCTTGTCGGCGCGGAAGAAGCGCTCGAAGACCCGGCGGGCCGTCGCCTCGTCGATCCCGGCGCCATGGTCGCGGACCTCGATGACAGCGAGGGCGCCGTCCTCGGCGGTCCCGACCGCCACCTCGATCGGGGTCCCCGAGGGCGTATGCCGGATGGCATTGGTCAACAGATTGCCGAGCATCTGGTGCAGCGCCTGCTCGTCGCCATCCACCATGACCGGAGCGAGTGCGCGGTCCTTGCCCTGCAAGGAGATCCGCCGCTCCGGGTCGCGGACTCGGGCGTTTTGCACCTGCTCGGCGGCAACCACGGTGACGTCGAGCAGGCCCTTTTCCAGCGGGCGCTCCTCATCCAGGCGGGCGAGCAGCAGCAGATCGTCGACGAGATGGGACATGCGCGCAGCCTGGGTCTCGATCCGGTTCATCGTCTCGGGGATACCGCTCGGGGGCACCGCGCCTTGGCGGTAGAGCTCGGCATACCCGCGGACGGTGGCAAGCGGCGTGCGCAACTCGTGCGAGGCGTCGGCGACGAACTGGCGCATGCGTTCCTCGGAGGCCTCGCGGACCTGGAAGGACTTCTCCACCTGAGAGAGCATCGTGTTCAGGGACGCGGAGAGGGAGGCAACCTCTTCGGGCATCGCTCGCTCCGGGACGCGCTCGCTGAGGTTCCCGGTGGCGATGGCCGCGGCGGTCTGCTCGATCCGGGTCAGCGGCCGGAAGGCGCGGCTGGTCGCAAACCAGCCGATTACGGCGCACGCCAGGCTCATGCCTAGCCCGAGAAAGGCGATGAACTGGAGCAGGTAGGTGACCGTGTGTCGCAGGTCGGTTAGCGGCTTTGCCACGATCAACGTCGCGCTGCCGTCGCGAGTCAGGCGCGCCACCGCGCGCCATTTGACATCGCCCTGCTTCGACTCGAGCGTGAACGGCTTGCGGGATAGGACCCGTGGGTCCTTTGCGGGCAAAGTTGTGGGTGCGGGCAGGTCGGGCGCGTCGTTGGCCTGCCGGGTCCGAAGGTGCATGCCGGAGGTGGCGTCGTAGAAGCTGACGGCATACTCATTGATGCTGGGCCCGCCGTCGCCGGCGCCCAGCCAGTCTTGCAAGGCCCGGTTGGCAACAAAAGTGCCATTGCGTCGCAGCGTGTCATCGACCCGCTGGGTCAGGTCCCGGTTCATCAGATAGGCCGTGGCCGCTGCCGTGAGGCTGAGCGCCAGGATGAGCAGGACGAGCATGATGGCGATCAACCGGGCGCGCAGCGGCAGCCGCTGCAGGTGCTCCATCGCGGAGCGGGGTGACGGCGCCGTCACGCGGGTGGTTTGCGCAGCACGTAGCCCACACCCCGCTTGGTGTGGATCAGCGGCGGTCGGCCCTCGGTGTCGATCTTGCGGCGCAGGTAGGAGATATACGACTCGACGATCCCCGACTCGCCGCGGAAGTCGTAGTCCCAGACATGGTCGAGGATCTGCGACTTCGACAGCACCCGGTTGGGGTTGAGCATGAGATAACGCAACAACTTGAACTCGGTCGGCGAGGTGTCGATCGACTGCCCCCCGCGGCGGACATCGTGAGTGTCCTCGTCGAGTTCCAGGTCCTCGAAGCGCAAAATGGCCCCCTCGTCGAGTTCACCCTTGGTGCGGCGCAGAACGGCCCGGATGCGGGCGATGACTTCCTCGAGGCTGAACGGTTTGGTGACATAGTCGTCCCCGCCGACCGTCAACCCCTTGATCTTGTCGTCGACCGAGTCGCGGGCGGTGACGAACACGATCGGTGCCCGTCGGCCGCTGTCGCGCAACTTGCGGGTGACGGTGAAACCGTCCATATCGGGCAGCATCACATCGAGGACGACGAGGTCGGGATCGTGCTCGGTGGCCGCCTTGATCGCGGCGCTGCCGTCGCCCGCCGTGACGACCTCGAAGCCCGCGAACTGCAAGGAGGTCGCGAGCAACTCCCGGATGTTGGGCTCGTCCTCAACGATCAACAGCCGGGCCTCGGGGTCGGCGGCGCTCATGGGCTGAGAGTGCGCGCCCAACCTGGGAGTTGCCTGGGAGGGAACTGGGCTTGCTGGAAGAGCGTAAGGGCTGGTCCAGGCCGCCCGGCGGCGGGATTGGGAACGAGCGACCGGAATGGAATGTCGTTACCAGCGATTCGCTCTCTTACTATGATTCCATGCCTTCCAGCCTCGAGTCAGCGTCCTCCCCGAGTCGACGGACCGTGGCTCGAGGTGCGGTCTGGACGGTTCCGGTCGTGGCCGTTGCAGCCGCCGCGCCCACTTATGCGGCCAGTGGGAGCGCGTGCACTACCGGTCAAGCAGTCCGGTACACCGCCCCTGCCCCGAGCACCGCGTCGGCGACAGCCGTGACGACGAGTTATGTCGTGCCGACGGGCGTGAGCTTCCTCTGCTTCCGCATCGACGGCGGCGGCGGTGGCGGGTCCGCGGCGCGCGCTGGGGGGTCGGGTGCCCGTACCACCGGCCGGATCGCCGTGACCCCGGGGGAGACGCTCACCCTCACCGTCGCGGCAGGCGGGGTCCGGACCTCGGGGAGTTTGGGCGGCGCCGGGGGCGGCGGCTACGGCAACGGCGGCTCCACGGTCGCGACGAGCACAACCGGGTTCTCCGGCGGTTCCGGCGGCGGCGGTAGCGCGATTCTCCGGGGGGCGACCCCGCTGGTCGTCGCGGGCGGTGGTGGCGGCATCGGCGGTGACCGTGAGCGCAACTCGGGGGGCTATACGTGGGCCTTCAGTGGCGGGCCCGGCGGGGCAGCCGGATCCGGTGGCGCGGCCTCGAGCTCGGCTCTGTCCCCGGGGTCCATCACCCTGAGCGTCCCCGGCGGATCGGGGGCGATCGGTGCCTCCCCCGGCGGCGCCACGACGAATCCGACGTACACCCCGGGGAGCGGCACCCCCAGTGTGCAGAGCGCCGACGTGAAACCGGGTGCGGCCGGAGTCGGCCGCAACGGCGCTGACGGAGTGCTCGCTCAGGGCCAGCCCGAGGACACCTTCCAAAGCGGCGCCGGCGGCGGCGGCTACGCGGGCGGCGGCTCCGGCGCGTGCCTGGGCATCCGGACCAACGTCCCCGCCGCGACCGGAAATGTCTCTACGGCCGTCGGTGGAGCCGGCGGCGGCGGCAGCAGCTACATCGGTGGGGTCACGGTGGTATTCACCCAGGGCCTCGCCGGGAACGGCGCGACGACTGCCGGCACGCGCCCGCCGGGCGCGATCGTCCTCTACTAACCACGGGCAACTCGCCGGACTGCGCTCGCGGGGCACGTGGTGGTTCCCTGGGCGCGAACGCGGCTTTGCGGAGGATAGCCTTGTCCCGCGCGCACCATCCGTGTGCCGCGTTCACCAGTCGTGACGGAAGGTGCACGGTGCCAACTGGCAGGGTCAAGTTCTTTGATGCCGACAAGGGCTTCGGCTTCATCAACAGCGACGAGGGCACCGATGTCTTCCTCCCCGCCAGCGCGCTGCCGGCCGGGACGACGGCCATCAAGGGGGGCACCCGCGTCGAGTTCGGGATTGTCGAGGGCCGCAAGGGCGCCCAGGCCATGGCGGTTCACCTGCTCGATCCGGCGCCGAGCGTGCAAGCCAACCGGCGCGAGCGGGACCGCAAGTCCACCGAGGACCTGGTCGTGATCGTTGAGGACCTGATCAAGCTCCTCGACAATGTCTCCAACAGCCTGCGCCGCGGGCACTACCCCGACCGCAGCACCGCCCACAAGCTGGCGCAGCTGTTGCGCGGTGTCGCCACCGACCTGGAGGCCTAGGAGGCGCCGATGTCGGCCGCGATCAAGGACGACCCCACGCTGCTCGCCAGCGCCGGCCTGGCCGAGGCTGTGCTCGCCGAAGCCGCCGAGCCCGACACCATTGGTGACCACCTCGGCGCCGTGATGATCGGTGACCGGCTGGCGGTCCACTACTTCGTCTGCACCAATGTGGCATACCCAGGCTGGAACTGGGCGGTCACGGTGGCACGCGCGCCGCGCTCGAAGGTCGCCACCGTCTGCGAGTCCGCCCTCGTCCCCGGCGCGGGGGCGCTGTTGGCGCCCCCCTGGGTTCCGTATGCCGCTCGCCTCGCCCCGGGCGACATCGGCCCGGGAGATGTCACCCCCTATCTCGCCGACGACCCGCTCCTCGAGGCAGGCTTCGAGGCGACCGGCGAGGAGGAGGTCGACGCCCTCGCGCAGTGGGAATTGGGCCTGGGTCGACCCCGGGTGCTGTCCGCCGAGGGCCGGGAGCGGGCCGCGCAGCGGTGGTATGACGGGACCCACGGCCCCGCGGCTGCGGTCGCCGTCAAGGCCCCCGCGCACTGCTCCACCTGCGGGTTCTACGTGCCGATGGCCGGTGTGCTGCGCGCGGTCTTCGGTGTTTGCGCCAACGCCTGGTCACCCTCGGACGGCACAGTCGTCAGCCGCGACCACGGCTGTGGCGCCCACTCCGAAATCGACTTGGTCCAACCCGACCCGCCCAAGGTCCCCGAGCCGATCGTCAACGAGTTCGCCCTCGACGAGCTGTGACCAGAATTCGCTGAGGTCTGCACTTCTGGCTGAGGTCGTACTACCAGTCGTCCGACCTCAGCCAAGAGCGCAGACCTCAGCGGATTTGTTGCCGCCGCTCAGTAGTGCTCCTGCGGATCG
Organism: Nostocoides sp.; assembly: GCF_037045025.1. Classification (GTDB taxonomy): domain Bacteria; phylum Actinomycetota; class Actinomycetes; order Actinomycetales; family Dermatophilaceae; genus Nostocoides_A. Next base: position 260,555 of record NZ_JBAOHM010000011.1, read on the forward strand.
GCCGGGCGAGCGGCGGCCGCATTGCCCCGGCCGCGGCGGACGTAGACATAACCGATCGCCCCGAGTGTCAGGCCGGTGACGCAGGCCCACGGCCACCAACTGCGCTCGCCGGCGTGTAGCCGCGGCACGAGCAGGATGACAGCGAGCGCGAGCGCCCATACGGCCATCCCGGCCAGGACGATCGAACTGTTGCGCACGCGCAGCGGCTCGGGCGCGACCGGCGGTCTGCCGTTGTCCCGGCGCAGCGTGCTCACCCCAGCACTTTACATTTGCGTTAAACCCCGCGCGTCGCCGCCGGGGCGGCTCGGCGGGCGGCTCGGCGAGGAATATCGTCGGCGCCATGGCGCAGCGCACCAATCTCCCCCGCCGCTCGAGCCCGCCCCCGGCGCCCGCATCGGGCCTGGACGGCTTCTTCGGGATCACCGCACGCGGCTCGACCCTGGCCCGGGAGGTCCGCGGCGGCGTCGTGACCTTCTTCACGATGGCCTACATCGTCGTGCTGAACCCGCTGATCCTCGGCTTCGCCAAGGACGCGGACGGCGCCTTTCTCGGGGGAGGTCCCGGGGACGGGTCCAACCTCCCAGCGATCGCGGCCGGGACCGCGCTGGTCGCCGGCGTCATGACGATCCTCATGGGGGTCATCGCGAACTACCCGCTGGCCCTGGCCACCGGCCTGGGGTTGAACGCCTTCGTCGCCTTCGCGATCGCCTCGCAGATGACGTGGGCCGACGCGATGGGCCTGGTTGTCCTGGAGGGGCTGATCATCCTCGTGCTCGTCCTGACCGGCTTCCGGACAGCAGTCTTCCACGCCGTCCCGGCGCAGTTGAAGATCGCGATCTCGGTGGGCATCGGGCTGTTCATCGCGCTGATCGGCTTCGTCGACGCCGGGTTCGTGCGGCGGACCGCCGAGGGCCCGGTGCCGGTCCAACTGGGCACCGACGGCTTCGTCAACGGCTGGCCGACGTTTGTCTTCATCCTCGGGTTGGTGCTCGTCATCGCGTTGTGGGTGCGCAAGGTGACCGGCGCCATCCTGCTCGCGATCGTCGCGACGACGGTGGTCGCGATCATCGTCGAGGCGGTCGGCAAGATCGGCCCGCAGGTCGAGGGTGACAAGGTCAACCCGGTGGGCTGGAACCTCGTCATCCCCGGCCTACCCGACACGATCATCGACACCCCGCATTTGGACACGGTCGGACAGTTCTCGCTCTTCGGCTCGATCGAGCGGGTGGGCTTCGTCGCCGCCGTGTTGTTGGTGTTCACGCTGATGCTCGCGGATTTTTTCGACACCATGGGCACGATGACCGCCATCGGGCACGAGGCCGGCCTGCTCGACAGCGAGGGACTGCCGCCGCGCACCGAGGCGATCCTGGTCGTCGACTCGATCGCCGCGGCGGCCGGCGGCGCGGCCGGGGTCTCCTCGAACACGTCATACATCGAGTCCGCCTCGGGTGTCGGCGAAGGGGCCCGCACCGGACTGGCGTCGGTCGTCACCGGCGTGCTCTTCCTGCTCTCGATGGTCTTTGCGCCCCTGGTCCGGGTGATCCCGAGCGAGGCGGCCGTCCCGGCCCTCGTCCTCGTCGGATTCCTGATGATGCAGCAGGTTAAGGAGATCGACTGGGACGACCTGGAGATCGCGATCCCGGCCTTCTTGACGATCGTGCTGATGCCGTTCACTTACTCGATCACCGTCGGGATCGGCGCCGGTTTCGTCACCTATGTGCTGCTCAAGGTCCTCCGCGGCAAGGCGGGCACCATCCACCCGCTGATGTGGGTTTGCGCCGCCTTGTTCGTTGTCTACTTCGCGATCGACCCGATCAAGTCGCTCCTCGGCGTGGGCTGAACCGACGCCGGCTCAGGAAGCGGCGAGCGCGAGGCCGGTGCTCAGCAGCACGGCATACAGCAATTCCAGCCAGCCGGTGGCGCTGAGCACCGGGATCAATTCGCGGCCCTGGGCGCCGCCGGCGAGCCGCTGGAAATTCCGGATGCCGAGCGGCAAGGCGGCCACGGTCAGCACCGCCCACGGGGCCCACAATGCGGAGTAGGCGCCGAGGAGGAAGGCGATCAGCACCAGGGCGACATACATGGACCGGCTGCGCCGGTCACCGAGCCGCACCGCCAGGGTGCGTTTTCCGGCGACCGTGTCGCCGGGGATGTCGCGCAGGTTGTTGGCCACCAGGATGGCGCTGGCGAGGGCGCCGATCGCGCACGCGCCGAGCACCGCTGCCCAGGTCACCGTGTGGGCCTGCGTGTATGCCGTACCGAGAGTGGCGACCAGCCCGAAGAAGACGAAGACATTGACCTCGCCGAGACCGCGATAGCCATACGGCTTGTTGCCGCCGGTGTAGCGCCAGGCAGCCACGATGGCGAGCGCGCCCAGGAGGAGCAGCGGGAGGGTGTTCGAGAGCGCGACCAGCGCGAGCCCGGCCAGCGCTGCCAGGCCGAAGAAGGCGAACGCCATCAATTTGACGTTGCCGGGATCGGCCAGGCGCTGACCGACGAGCCGCACCGGACCGACCCGGTCCTGATCGGTTCCGCGGATGCCGTCGGAGTAGTCGTTGGCGTAGTTGACGGCGACCTGCAGGCTGAGCGCGACGATTAGGGCCAAGACGGCCAACGCGAGATTGGCCGTGCCTTCCGCGGCCGCGGCGCCGGTGCCCACGAGGACCGGGGAGATCGCTGCGGGCAGAGTGCGTGGGCGCGCGCCGGCCACCCATTCGGCGGTTGTCGCCATCGACCCTCAGAGGTTCTTGAGGAAGTCGGGGTCGTCGTCGGGGCCGATGGGCCGACCTGGCCGCGCAGCGCCACCCGGGGCTCGCCCAGGCAGTGTGAAGGCCGTGGGCCGTCCGGCGAACCACCATCCGGCCGACCCGGCGAAGGGGAAGAGCAAGATGACGAACACCCACACGACCTTGGGGAGCCCCCGGACCTTGTCATCGGGCGTCTGGACGCAGTCGACGACCGAGTAGATCGCCACCACCAGGGCGGCGAGCCAGGGCAATAGGCGAAGCATGTGCCTATTCTCCCACCATCTGGCGGGCGACCAGCGCGGCCACAGCCGTCCGGTCGGGCTTGCCCGGGCCGCGCTCCGGCAGGGCGTCCACCACGATCACCCGCCGGGGCAGCGCGTGTGCCGAGAGCTCACCACGCAGACGCTCGCGCGCCCACGCCGTGGCCTCGCCGGCCCCGAGGACTCCGCTGCCCGAGTCGACGACCAGGGCGAGGGCGAGCGCCCGACCCCACTGGGCGTCGGGGACACCGACCGCCACGGCGTGGGTCACACCGGGCAGATGCATCACGGCCGCGTCCTCCACGACCCGCGGGTGGACCTTGTAGCCACCCGTGACGATGACGTCATCACGCCGGCCGAGGATCCGCAGCCGGCCGTCGGGCTCGACCTCGCCGAGGTCGTCGGTGCGGAACCAGCGCTCGCCCGCCGCGCTGACGAAAACCTTGGCGGTGCGGGCGGGCAGACCGAGATAACCCTCGGCCAGCGTGGGACCGGCCAGGCGCACCCGCCCGTCCGGCTCGACAGCGACCTGGGTGCCCGGCAGGGCCAGCCCGTTATAGACGCACCCCCCGGCGGTTTCGCTCATGCCATAGGTCGCCACCAGCCGCACCCCCACCGCCCGAGCCCGCTCGCGTAGAGCCGGGGAGAGCGCGGACCCGCCGACGAGCACGGCGTCGAAGCGGGTCAAGGCGTCCGCCCCCGCGACGTCGGCGAGCAGCCGAGCGAGCTGAGCCGGCACCAGCGAGGTGTAGGCCCGCTCCGGCCCGGATCCGGCGGCCAAGCGCTGGGCCGCGCGCACGAACGCTGCGGCCGTGAAGCCGCCGCGGCGATCCACCGCCACCGCTCGGGTGTCGGCCAGGCGGGCGCGCACGAGCACCTGAACCCCGGCGATGTGCGCCGCCGGGAGAGCGAGCAGCCAGCGTCCCGGGCCGCCGAGCGCTGCGTGGGTGGCGGCGGCGCTCGCCCGCAGCGCCGCGCCGGTCAGCAGGGCCAGCTTCGGGGCCCCGGTCGAGCCGGAGGTTCCGATCGCGAGGGCGAGCCCGTCGGGCAACCGCGCCGGGTCGTGCGGCGGGAGGGGGAAGGGAGCGGCGGCATACGGAACGATCGGCGGGCCGCCGGCGAGGGCACGCTCCAAGGCCATCCTGAGCCGGGCCAGGTCTGCGGCATCGACCGGCACCAGGGCCGGGCGCTCGGTCACTCGGCGAGGAAGGCCGCCGCCCGGTCCTTCGGCCGCCCGATGATCGCCCGGTCGCCACGGACCAGCACCGGCCGCTGCATCAGCTCCGGATGGGCGAGGAGGACCTTGATGACCTTGCCGGCGGTGTCGACGTCGGCGTCGGTCAGGCCGGCCGCGGCGAAGCCCGGATCGCGGCGGACGAGATCGCTGGGTGCGTCCTCCAGCTTGGCGAGCAGGTCGCGCAGCTCGTCAGCGGTCAACGGCTCCCGCAGGTAGTGCCGGATCTCGACCTCGGCCCCGGCCTGCTCGGCGTTCTCGAGGGCGGCTCGGGAGGTCGAGCAGCGGGGGTTGTGCATGATCATCGTCATTCCCCCATCCTCTCCCACCGTGCCGACAGCCCCGGATCGGCGCCGGCGCCGCTGGCATGATCAAGCCCGTGCCCCCTCCCACCCTCGATCTCGCTCGCGCACTGCTCGACGAGGCCACCGACGCGGGCGTCGCCGAGATCGTGGTCTGTCCCGGGTCGCGGTCGGCTCCGCTGGCGTATGCCGCCCTAGCAGCGGCCGAGTCCGGCCGGGTCCGGCTGCACGTGCGGGTCGATGAACGCAGCGCCGGCTTCCTCGCGCTCGGGCTGGCCAAGACGTCGCGGCGCCCGGCCCTTATCGTCACGACCTCGGGGACGGCGCTCGCCAACCTCCACCCGGCCGTCCTGGAGGCGCACCACGCCTGCGTGCCGATGCTGGTCGTGTCGGCCGACCGGCCGCATGAGCTGCGGCACAGTGGGGCAAATCAGACCACGGTTCAGCCGGGGATGTTCGCCGAGGCGGTGCGCTGGGAGGCGGACGTGGCCGCGCCGGGACCCGAGGCAACGCACGCCGCAACCCACATCGCGGCGGCCCGACCGCTAGCGCGGGCGGCATACGCGGCGGCGGTGGGGAGCGCTGGCGATCCCGGTCCGGCGCACCTGAACCTCTGCCTCCGCGAGCCACTCGTTCCGGACGCCTGGCCGCTGGAGCCTCCCATCCCACAACACCCCCCAGCCTTATCCCCCCCTTCCGCACAGGCGCCGACCTCGGACCACGGGCCGACGCATCGGGCCCGCACGCTCGTCGTTCTCGGCGACCTCGTCGATCCGGCGACCCGGCCGGTGGTCAGCGCCTGGGCGCGCGTCCAGGGCTATCCGCTGATCGCCGAGCCGTTCGGGCTGCGCCGCGAGGACGCGGCGCTGCCGCACGGGCCGCTGCTCCTCACCGACCCGGGCTGGCTGGCCGCCCATCTGCCCGAGCGGGTGCTCACCGTCGGCCGGCTCACCCTCTCCCGCCCGGTCACGGCGTTGTTGCGCACCCGCGGGCTGGTCGTCGAGGCGATCACCGACCGCGCGCTGGTTCCCGATCCGGCGGGCGTGGTCTGCGCCAGCCACCCGTTCGAGGCGCTTGGGGACCCGCAATCCCACCCGCCCACCGCGTGGGGGCGAGCCTGGCAGGCCGCGGGAGAGGATCTGGCCCGGCGGCTCGCCGGCGCGCCACCGGCCTGGGACACCGGGGCGGGGTGTGCCCGCGCCGTGGCCGCCGGCGTGCCGGCCGGCGCCCACCTTTTCGTGGGCCCCTCCAACCCCGTGCGCGATCTCGACGTCGCGGTGGCACGCGTCCCCGACGGGGTGACGGTCGTCGCCAACCGGGGGTTGGCCGGGATCGACGGTTGCCTGGCGACCGCGGCCGGCATCGCGTATGCCGAGGGGGCGGCATACGCGCTGCTCGGTGACCTGACCTTCCTGCACGATGCCAACGCCCTGCTCATCGGCCCGGCCGAGGAGCGACCCGACCTCAGCGTCGTCGTCGTCAACGACGGCGGCGGTGGGATCTTCACCTTGCTCGAGCCGGGCGCCCCCGAGCTGTCCAAGGCCTTCGACCGCCTCTTCGGCACGCCCACCCAGACCGACATCGGCGCCCTGTGCAGCGCTCACGGCGTGCCCCATGTCCTCCCGACGTCGCCGGACGCGTTGGCGGAGGCGATCGGCGCGCCGCCCGACGGCATCCGGGTCATCGAGGTGCGCGTGCGGCGCGAGGGTCACCGAGCCGAGCGCGAGCGGCTGCGGACGTTAGCCGTTAGGCCTTGACCGCGCGGTGGATGGCGACGATGCCGGCACTGAGATTGCGCCACTGCACCTCGGCCCAGCCCGCGGCCGAGATCTGCGCGGCGAGAGCGCGCTGGTCGGGCCAGGCGCGGATCGACTCGGCGAGATAGACGTAGGAATCGGGGCTCGAGCTGACCCGGCGCGCGACGGGCGGCAGCCAGCGCATGAGGTTGTCCATGTAGACGCGGCGCAGCAGGCGAGGGGTGGGTGAGCTGAACTCACAGATCACCAGGCGCCCGCCCGCTCGGGTGACCCGGGCGAACTCTCGCAAGGCGGCCGCGGTGTCGGCGACATTGCGCAGCCCGAAGGACATCGTGACCGCGTCGAAGGCCCCGTCGGCAAACGGCAACCGGGTCGCGTCGGCGGCCGTGAACGCGAGGTCGGCGCGGCGGCGCCGCCCCACGCGGAGCATGCCGAGGGAGAAGTCGGCGGGCACAACCTGGACCCCGGCGTCGGCGAAGGGCTCCGAACTCGTCCCGGTGCCGGCCGCGATGTCGAGCACGCTCTGGCCGGCCCCCGCCCCAACGGCGTCAACCACGGCGCGCCGCCACAACCGGTCGATCCCGAAGGTGAGCACATCATTGGTCAGGTCGTAGCGCTCGGCGACGTCGTCGAACATCGCGGCGACCTCGCCCGGATTCTTGGCCAAGGTGGCGCGGCTCATGGACAGCATCCTGCCCCATCGGCCGTAGGCTTCTGGACCGATGACCACGATGCCGACTCCCGCCACTCCCGCGCTCGTGGCTCGCACGTCCCGGGTGGCCACGCCATCGACGGCGCTGCTCGACCTGCTTCCCGCCGGCACCGACCCGCGTGAGCTGTGCTCGTGGGTGCGCCGCGGCGAGGGAATGGTCGGGTGGGGCCGTGCGCTGACCCACGAGGTCCGGGGCCCGGATCGCTTCGCCGAGGCCGCCGCGTGGTGGCGGAGGGTGTGCCAAACCGCGGTCGTGCGCGACGATGTCGAGTTGCCCGGGACCGGTCCGCTCCTCTTCGCGGCCATGACGTATGCCGCCTCCTCGGACGCGGCCTGCACCCTCATCGTCCCGGAGGTCGTCGTCGGCCGCCGCGGTGCCGACGCCTGGCTGACCACCATCACCACCGACGGCTCGCTGCCGTATGCCGCCGCGCCCGGCCCCACCACGCCTCCCCGCGCCCCGGGCGAGGTCGGGTTCGCCGACGGGGCCAAATCCGCGGCCGACTGGGAGTTGGCCGTCGGCACGGCGGTCGAGCGAATCACCCGTGGCGATCTCGACAAGGTCGTGCTCGCTCGCTCGCTCATCGCCCGGGCCCCCGCGCCCATCGATCCCCGGTGGTTGTTGCACCGGCTGGCCGACCGCTATGACAACACCTGGGTCTTCGCGGTCGGTGGCCTGATCGGCGCGACCCCGGAGATGCTCGTGCGCCGCGACCGCGGCCTGGCCACCTCCCGGGTGCTCGCGGGCACCATCCGGCGCACCGGCGACGACGCGCACGACCTCGCGCTGGCGGCCTCTTTGGCCCGCTCCTCTAAGGATCTGGAGGAGCATGAGTATGCCGTCCGGTCGGTCGCCGACGCGCTGGGCGCGCACTGCTCGTCGATGTATGTCCCGGAAGCACCCTTTGTGCTGCACCTGGCCAATGTCATGCACCTGGCCACCGATGTCGCCGGGGTCGTCGAGGACGGCTCGTCCGCGCTCGACCTCGCGGCCTCCCTCCATCCGTCGGCCGCGGTCTGCGGGACGCCGACGGTGCTCGCGGACGCCTTGATCGCCGAGTTGGAGGGCATGGACCGCGGCCGGTATGCCGGTCCGGTCGGCTGGATGGACCGCTCCGGGGACGGCGAATGGGGCATCGCCCTGCGATGTGGTGAGATCGCGGTCGCCGACCCGTGCCAGGTGACCCTGTATGCCGGGTGCGGGATCGTCTCCGGTTCCAACCCCGAGGCCGAGGTTGCGGAGTCTGACGCCAAGCTTGTGCCGATGCGGGACGCGCTCACCGGCGGCTGATCCGGCACAGTTCAGCTTAGGTAAGCCTTACTTATGCCCAACTGCCGTGCCTGACCTAGACTCGCGACGTTCGTGAAACCGTTCACAAACCGCGAGGGGATATGACCGCAGCGTCACCCGGCGGCGGCGAGCACGCCGACGTCATCGTTGTCGGGGCCGGGCCGGCAGGCTCGGCGACAGCGGCCTACCTCGCGATGGCCGGCCTCGATGTGTTGGTCTTGGAGAAGACCCGCTTCCCCCGCGAAAAGATCTGCGGCGACGGCCTGACCCCGCGGGCGGTCAAGGAATTGATCACCTTGGGCATCCCCACCCCCGAGTCCGAGGGGTGGATTCGCAACAAGGGCCTGCGGATCATCGGCGGCGGCATGCGGCTGCAACTGGACTGGCCCGACCTGGCCAGCTTCCCGCCATACGGTCTGGTCCGGACCCGTCAGGACTTCGACGACATCCTCGCCAAGCACGCCGTCAAGCACGGCGCTCACCTGCGCGAGTCGACCCATGTCACCGGCCCGATCCGCGACGAGAACGGCCGGATCGTCGGCGTCACGGCCAAGGCCAGCGACGAGTTGGGCCGCGCCGTCGGCCCCGATCAGCGGTATGCCGCCCCCCTGGTCATCGCCGCCGACGGCAACTCCTCCCGGCTGTCGATGGCCATGGGGCGCCAGAAGCGCGACGACCGCCCGATGGGTGTGGCCGTCCGCACCTACTACACGAGCCCACGCCACGACGACGACTACCTCGAGTCGTGGCTGGAGTTGTGGAGCCAGGACAACGACGGCAACAAGATCCTCCTACCCGGCTACGGCTGGATCTTCGGCGTCGGCGACGGCACCTCGAATGTCGGGCTTGGCATCCTCAACACCTCCTCCGCCTTCGGCAAGACCGACTACAGGGACGTTTTGCGCCGCTGGGTTGCGACCATGCCCGCGGAGTGGACCTACACCGACGAGACGATGGTCGGCCCGATCCGCGGCGCGGCGCTGCCGATGGGCTTTAACCGGCAGCCGCACTATCGCGACGGGTTGTTGCTCGTCGGCGACGCTGGGGGGATGGTCAACCCGTTCAACGGCGAGGGCATCGCCTACGCGATGGAGTCCGGCCGCCTGGCCGCCGCGATCATCGCCCAAGCCTTCGCCCGCGACGACGACGCGGGCCGCGAGCGCGTCCTGCGGTCCTACCCGAGCGTCATGAAGGACGATCTCGGGGGCTACTACACGCTCGGTCGCTGGTTCGCCACGGCAATCGGCCACCCCGAGGTGATGCGGCTGGCCACCAAATACGGGTTGCCGCGCACGACGCTCATGAAGTTCCTCCTCAAGATCATGGCCAACCTGGCCGAGCCCCGCGGCGGCGACCTGTCCGACCGGCTCATCGTGGCGCTGTCCCGGCTGGCACCGGACGCGTGACACCCCACGCCGTGAACCCGCAACCTGCGCGCGCTAGCCGGGCCGCCACCCCTAGGATTGAATGGCCCACGTCGGTGACCTGCACCACACCTGAAGAAAGGGAAGTCGGTCGGCCATGAACGAGCACCCTTATCTGCCGCTGCTGTTCTTCCTCGCGTTCGGCGCGGCGTTCGCGATCTTCTCGGTCGCCATCGCGCCGATCACCGGCCCGCGGCGCTACAACCGGGCCAAGATGGACGCCTACGAGTGCGGCATTGAGCCGAGCCCGCAGGCAACGGGCGGTGGTCGGGTGCCGATCAAGTACTTCCTGACCGCGATGCTGTTCATCATTTTCGACGTCGAGTCGGTTTTCCTCTATCCGTTCGCCGTCGCGTTCAAACAACTCGGCTTGTTCGCCTTGGTCGAGATGATCCTGTTCATCGTCACCGTTTTCATCGCCTACGCCTACGTCTGGCGTCGCGGTGGGCTGGACTGGGACTGACCGGAGGGCAAAGGACCACTTCATGGGTATCGAAGAGAAACTCCCTGCCGGCTTCCTGCTGACGACGGTCGAGCAGGTCGCGGGCCAGTTGCGCAAACGGTCGGTGTGGCCGGCGACCTTTGGCCTGGCGTGTTGCGCGATCGAGATGATGGCCACCGGCACCCCCGACTACGACATCGCCCGCTTCGGCATGGAGAAGTTCTCCGCTTCGCCCCGCCAGGCCGACCTGATGATCGTCGCGGGCCGGGTCAGCCAAAAGATGGCGCCGGTGCTGCGTCAGGTCTACGACCAGATGCCGGAGCCCAAATGGGTGATCAGTATGGGGGTGTGCGCGAGTTCCGGCGGCATGTTCAACAACTACGCGATCGTCCAGGGGGTCGACCACATCGTCCCCGTCGACGTCTACCTACCGGGGTGCCCGCCGCGACCGCAGATGCTGCTCAACGCGATCCTCACCCTGCACGACCAGATCCAAAACTCCAAGCTCGGGGTCAATCGGGTGGCGGCGGCCCGGGCCGCCGAGGAGGCAGCCCTCCGGGCGACGCCGACCCAGCTGATGGCCCCGACTCACGACCACGGCCAGGCCCTCGGGCGGGGGGTCACGGCATGAGTGAGCCAACGACGCCCGAGAACCTGCCGAGCGCCCCCGGGACCACGCCGGAGCCGGTGCAGATCGGCGAGCGCACCGGCATGTTCGGTGCACGCAATGGCAGCGACACCTCCGGCTACGGCGGGCTCGTCTCCCCGATCCTTTTCCCGGGCGCGGCGGTGCGCCCATACGGCGGGGATTTCGACGCCATTGCCGATGCGCTTGAGGCGCGGGTTGATCCCGAGGCAATCACGCGCATCGTCATTGACCGCGGTGAGATGACGATCTTCGTGCCGCGTGAGCACCTCCCGCGCATCGCCCAGGTGTTGCGCGACGACACGCGGCTGCGGTTCGAGATGTGCGTGTCGGTCTCCGGTGTGCACTATCCGAGCGATTCCGGGGCCGAGTTGCACGTCGTCTACCACCTGCTGTCGATCACGCACGGCTCGCGCCGACTGCGCCTGGAGGTCACCGCACCCGACGCCGATCCGCACGTGCCGAGCATCGTGGCGATCTATCCCGCCGCCGACTGGCACGAGCGCGAGACCTGGGACATGTTCGGCGTCATCTTTGACGGGCGGGCGGCGCTCACCCGGGTGTTGATGCCCGATGACTGGCCCGGACACCCGCAACGCAAGGACTACCCCCTCGGCGGGATACCCGTGGAGTTCAAAGGCGGCACTGTTCCGCCGCCCGACCAGCGGAGGTCCTACAACTGATGATCGGAGGGGAGCCCCGATGAGCAGTGACAGCACGATCTTCGAGCGGGCCGACGACGAGTTCGAGACCGAGGCGACCGAGGAGATCGAGACCCCCGACGTTTTCGCGCCTCCTGGCTCGGACCAGGGCGACGCGCGCGTCTTCACCGCCCAAGGCGGGGACTGGGACGACATCGTCGGCGACGTCGGCTCGCTGCCGGAGGAGCGCATTGTCGTCAACATGGGGCCGCAGCACCCGTCCACGCACGGTGTCTTGCGGCTCATCCTCGAGCTTGAGGGCGAGACCGTCACCGAGGCCCGGGCAGGCATCGGTTATCTCCACACCGGCATCGAGAAGAACATGGAATACCGCACCTGGACCCAGGGCGTGACCTTCTGTACGCGCATGGACTATGTCATGCCGCTGTTCACCGAGACGGCCTATTGCCTCGCGGTCGAGAAGCTCCTGGGGATCACCGACCAGATCCCGGAGCGGGCCAGCGCGATCCGCGTGCTGATGATGGAACTCAACCGCATCGGCAGCCACCTGATCTGCCTGGGCACCGGCGGGATGGAGCTCGGAGCCACCACCGTCATGACCATCGGCTTCCGCGAGCGGGAGCGCATCTTGTCGGTCTTCGAGATGATCTCCGGCTTGCGGATGAACCACGCCTACATCCGGCCCGGCGGTGTCGCGCAGGACCTGCCCGCCGGCACGATCCAAGCCATCCGGGAGTTCATTCCCCAGTTGCGCAAGGGGTTCCGTGAACTCGAGGGGCTCATGCTCGAGAACCCCATCCTCAAGGGCCGGATGGTCGGCACCGGATACCTCGACTTGACCGGTTGCATGTCGCTGGGCATCACGGGCCCGATGCTGCGCAGCGCCGGCCTGCCACACGACCTGCGCCGGGCCAGTCCCTATTGCGGCTACGAGAAGTACGACTTCGACATCGTCACCCGCAATGATGCCGACGCCTACGGCCGACTGCGCATCCGGGTAGACGAGATGTGGCAGTCGCTGCGCATCGTTGAGCAGGTGATCGATGAGTTGCAGAACGACTCCGGTCCGGTGATGGTCGCTGACAAGCGGATCGCCTGGCCGGCCCAGCTGTCCGTCGGTCCCGACGGGCAGGGCAACAGCCCGGCACACATCAAGGAGATCATGGCCACCTCGATGGAGTCGCTGATCCACCACTTCAAGCTGGTCACCGAGGGATTCCGCGTCCCCGCGGGACAGGCCTACTGCGCCGTCGAGTCGCCCAAGGGCGAGCTCGGGTGCCACGCCGTCTCCGACGGCGGCACGCGCCCCTTCCGGGCTCACTTCCGCGAGCCGAGCTTCAACAACCTGCAGGCGGTCGCCGCCCTCTGCGAGGGCGGTCAGGTGGCCGACGTCATCGTCGCGGTCGCCTCGATCGACCCTGTTATGGGAGGTGTCGATCGATGACAACGACCATCGCAGTGGGGGCCCGGGGTCCCCGCGAAGTATCGAGCGGAGCTTGCGGAGCGAGAACTTCGTGGGGTGGGGTTATGGGGGGAGTGGACCGCTGATGGAGAACTACGGCGAACAGACGGCGTCCGGCCACTTGCGGCTCAGTGCCGAGAGCAAGCAGCCGTATGCCGCGGACGTCCGGGAGCAGTTGGTCCAGGACGCGCAGCTCGTCATCGCCCGCTACCCGCAGCCGCGCTCCGCGCTGTTGCCGCTGCTGCACCTGGTGCAGAGCGTCGACGGCTATGTCACCGGTCGGGGCGTCGGGCTCTGCGCCGAACTCCTCGGCCTGACCGAGGCCGAGGTCAGCGGCGTGGCCACGTTCTACACCCAGTACAAGCGCCACCCCAATGGCGATTACACGGTGGGGGTGTGCACCAACACGCTGTGCGCGATCATGGGCGGCGACCAGATCTGGGACGCGGTCAGCGACCACCTCGGCATCGGCCACGACGAGACCACGAGCGACGGCGCGGTCACGCTCGAGCGAGTCGAATGCAACGCCGCGTGTGACTACGCCCCCGTCGTCATGGTCAACTGGGAGTTCTACGACAACCAGACGCCCGAATCCACGCTCGCGCTGGTCGATGACCTGCGCGCCGGGACGCCGGTGCGCCCGAGCCGCGGCCCGGGCCGGCAGTGCACGTTCAAGGAGACCGAGCGGGTGCTGGCCGGCTTCCTCGACGGGCTGGCCGACGAGGGCGTCGGTGCCGGACCGGCCTCGCTCGCGGGGCTGCGGGTTGCGCACGCGAACGGCTGGCGCGCACCCGGCATCGAGGAGTCGGGCGCGCCCGCGTACCCGAGCGATCTCGCCCAGACCGTGGCCCAGAGCAAACGCGCCCAGATGACGGCTGTCGCTGGTGAGTCCCTCGAACGGGCCGAGCAGACCGAGCAGGCAGGGGAGTGACCCGATGACGACCCTCACCCCGATCTTTACCCGCTGGTGGGACCAGCCGCAGTCGTGGACCCTGCAGAGCTACGAAGCCCACGATGGCTACCAAGGGCTCGCCAAGGCGCTGTCGATGACCCCAGCCGAGATCGTGCAGAGCGTCAAGGACTCCGGCCTGCGCGGCCGGGGTGGGGCGGGCTTCGCCACCGGCATGAAGTGGGGCTTCCTGCCGCCGCCGGACGGCGGTCCCCGCTACCTCGTCGTCAACGCCGACGAGTCCGAGCCGGGCACGTGCAAGGACATCCCGTTGATGTTGGCGACGCCGCACTTCCTCATCGAGGGCGCCGCGATCACCTCCTTCGCCATCGGGTGCAACCACGCGTTCATCTATCTGCGCGGCGAGGTCGTCCACGTCTACCGTCGGCTGCTGCGCGCGGTCGAGGAGGCGTATGCCGCGGGCCACCTCGGCACGAACATCCACGGCTCCGGCTTCGACCTCGACGTGACCGTTCATGCGGGCGCTGGCGCCTATATCTGTGGTGAGGAGACCGCGCTGCTCGACAGCCTCGAGGGCCGGCGGGGCCAGCCGCGGCTGCGGCCGCCGTTCCCGGCGGTCGCCGGTCTCTACGCCCGCCCGACCGTCGTCAACAACGTCGAGTCGATCTCTTCGGTCGCCCCGATCCTGCTCTACGGCGACGAATGGTTCGCTGCCATGGGCACCGAGAAGTCCAAGGGCTTCGGCTTCTTCTCCCTCTCCGGGCACGTCAAGAACCCCGGCCAGTATGAAGCTCCGCTCGGCATCACCTTGCGTGAGCTGATCGACATGGCCGGCGGGATGCGCGATCCCAGCCACCCGCTGAAGTTCTGGACCCCGGGTGGCTCCTCGACACCACTGTTCACCGCCGAGCACCTCGATGTGCCGCTCGACTTCGACGCGGTCGCCGCGGCCGGCTCGATGCTGGGCACCCGGGCACTGCAGATCTTCGACGACACCACCTGCGTGGTCCGCGCCGTCGACCGGTGGATCGACTTCTACAAGCACGAGTCGTGCGGCAAGTGCACGCCGTGTCGCGAGGGCACGTGGTGGCTCAAGCAGATCCTCGGCCGCCTCGAGCACGGGCAGGGCGACGAGGAAGATCTGGAGAAGCTCCTCGATGTCAGCGACAACATCCTCGGCCGCAGCTTCTGCGCCCTCGGTGACGGGGCCACCTCCCCGGTGACGAGCAGCATCCAGTATTTCCGCGACGAGTACCTCGAGCATTTGACGCACGGCGGTTGCCCCTTCGACCGCTCCGCGTCGACCCTGTTCGCGAAGGAGAGCGCCTCGGTATGACCAGCACACCGGGCGACCAGCCGCCCCAGAAGGCCCCGAGCCAGCCGCAGAGCCCGAGCTCGGGAGGCGATGCCGTCGCCAAACCCGGCCAGGCCGAGGCCCCCAAGGACAACGCGGTCGCGACCCAGGATCTCATCACGCTGACCATCGACGATGTCGAGGTGTCCGTTCCCAAGGGCACGCTGATCATCCGTGCCGCCGAGCAGATCGGGATCGAAGTCCCGCGGTTTTGCGACCACCCGGGTCTCGACCCGGTCGGCGCCTGCCGCCAGTGCCTCGTCGAAGTGTGGATGCCCGGGCCGCCCGGTCCCGACGGCACGCCGGCGCCCCCGCGCCAGATGCAGGGGCCGCCCGGCCGGATGAAGCCGCAGGCCTCCTGCACGATGACCGTCGCGCCGGGCATGGTCGTCAAGACCCAGTACACCTCGCCGGGCGCGGCCAAGTCCCAGGCCGGCGTCATGGAGTTGCTGCTGATAAACCACCCGCTCGACTGCCCGGTCTGCGACAAGGGCGGGGAGTGCCCCCTGCAGAATCAGGCAATGAGCAGCGGGCGGGCGGTCTCGCGGTTCGAGGACTACAAGCGCACGTATCCCAAGCCGATCAATATCTCCAGTGAAGTCCTTCTCGACCGGGAGCGGTGCGTCCTGTGCGCGCGCTGCACGCGCTTCTCCGACCAGATCGCCGGCGACCCGTTCATTGCGCTCGTCGAGCGGGGCGCCTTGCAGCAGGTCGGTATCTACGAGGAGCAGCCGTTCGAGTCCTACTTCTCCGGCAACACCGTCCAAATCTGTCCGGTCGGTGCCTTGACCGGGGCGGCCTATCGCTTCCGCAGCCGCCCCTTCGACTTGGTCTCCACCGCAGGCGCGTGCGAGCACTGTGCGAGCGGGTGCGCGATCCGCACCGACCACAGGCGCGGCAGCGTGCTGCGCCGGATGGCGATCAACGACCCCGAGGTCAACGAGGAGTGGAACTGCGACAAGGGCCGGTGGGCGTTTAAGTCGCCGACCGTCGGTGACCGGATCTCATTGCCGCTTGTGCGCGATGCCGCGGGCGAGCTGCAGGTTGCCTCCTGGCCCGAGGCGCTCGCGGCCGGCGCTGCCGGTCTGGACGGCGCCAAGGCGGCGGCCTTGACCGGTGGCCGGATCAGCGTCGAGGACGCCTACACCTACGGCAAATTCGCCCGGATGGTGCTCGGCACCAATGCGATCGACTTCCGCGCCCGCCCGCACAGCGCCGAGGAGGCGCAATTCCTCGCCGCCGCGGTCGTGGCCACCGGCCCGGCCGGGGGCGCGGTCACTTATGCCGATCTCGAGCACGCCACGCACGTGCTGCTCGTCGGCTTCGAGGCCGAAGAGGAGAGCCCGATCGTGTTCCTGCGGCTACGCAAGGCCGTCCGCAAGAACAAGGCGGCGGTCTCGGCGGTCGCGCCGTTTGCGAGCCGCGGCCTGGAGAAGCTGGCCGGAACCCTCCTTCCGGCCGCTCCCGGCACCGAGCCCGATGTGCTCGCCGCCGACGCCGCCGCGGCGGCGCTCGCCGGGGAGCGGGCGATCATCCTGGTCGGCGAGCGGCTCGGCGCGGTGGCCGGAGGCCTTCGGGCAGCCCTCGACCTGGCCGAGCGGACCGGGGCTCGGCTCGCCTGGGTTCCGCGTCGTGCCGGCGAACGTGGCGCGCTGGAGGCGGGCGCGATCGGCGACCTGCTTCCGGGTGGTCGCCCGGCGCGCAATATCGATGCTCGCGCCCAGGTCGCCGCCGCATGGGAGGTATCGGAGCTGCCCGACGACGCCGGGCTCGACACCGCCGGCATCCTCGCCGCGGCGGCGAGCGGCGAGGTCACGGCGCTGGTCGTGGGCGGCGTCGATGCTGCCGACCTCGGACCCGACGCGGGCGCCGCCCTGGCCAGGGCGTTCGTCGTATCGCTCGACTACCGGCCCTCGCAGGTCACCACGCACGCGGACGTCGTCCTCCCGGTTGCGCCGCACGCCGAGAAGTCCGGCTCCTTCGTCGACTGGGAGGGCCGGGTGCGGCCCTTCGCGGCGGCGTTGGAGACTACTGCCCTGTCCGACTACCGCGTTCTCGACCTGCTCGCCGACGAGATGGGCCACTTCCTCGGCGCGCGATCCCTGGCCGCGCTGCAAAGCGAGATTCAGGCGATCGGCCCGTGGACCGGAGCCCGCGTCGAGCGCCCGGCAACTGCTGCATCGGCGCTGCCGCAGCCCGGAGCGGGGGAGTTCGTGCTCGCCAGCTGGCATCACCTGCTCGACCGCGGATCCTTGCAGGATGGCGAGCCCTATCTCGCGGGCACGGCCCGGGCCGCAGTGGCCCGGCTTTCGCCCGCCAGCGCCGACGCCCTCGGTGTCGGCGACGGTGAGGTCGTGACCATCACCGGCCCAGCAGGATCGATCAGCCTCCCGCTGGCGGTCACCGAAATGGTCGATCACGTCATCTGGGTTCCCGCCAATTCCGCCGGCTGCCGGGTCAGCGATCTGGGCGTCCCGGTCGGCCAACTCGTCACCGTCAACCCCGGAGGTGCCTCGTGAGCGCTGTCAGCCTGCTCGGCTCGCTGGTGACGGCCGAGCTGCCGGCCCCCTCAGTCGAGAACCCGGTCGCGGATTTCAGCGACACCCCGCTGTGGCTCTCCCTGCTCAAGGCGCTCTTCGTCTTTGCCTATTTGCTGATCCAGACCCTGCTCGTCATCTGGTTCGAGCGGCGGGTCATCGGGCGGATGCAGCAGCGCCCCGGACCCAACCGGTTCGGTCCGCTCGGTCTGTTCCAGACGCTCGCTGACGGCGTGAAGCTGGCGCTGAAGGAGGACATCACCCCCAAGAACGCCGACAAGTTGATCTACCTGATCGCGCCGGCCTTCTTCGCCTCGATGGCCTTCGTGTCCTTCTCGATCATCCCGCTGGGTCCGGCGGTGTGGATGTTCAACCACTACACCCCGCTGCAGCTGACCGACCTGCCGGTGGCCGTGCTCCTGGTGTTGGCCGTCGCCGGCGTCGGCGCCTATGGCGTGGTGCTGGCCGGCTGGTCGTCCGGTTCGACGTATCCGCTGCTCGGCGGGCTGCGCAGCAGCGCCCAGATCATCTCCTACGAGATCGCCATGGGCCTTTCGCTCGTGGCCGTGTTCATCTTTGCCGGATCGATGTCGACCAGCCAGATCGTCGCGGCCCAGCACAACCGCTGGTTCATCCTGCCGTGCATCGTCTCCTTCGTCATCTATGTGATCACGATGGTTGGCGAGACCAACCGGCTGCCCTTCGACCTGGCCGAGGGCGAAGGCGAACTCACCGCCGGCTTCATGACCGAATACTCCTCGATGAAGTTCGCCATGTTCTTCCTCGGCGAATACATCAACATGTTCACGGTCTCCGCGCTGGCGACCACCGTCTTCCTCGGGGGCTGGCAAGCCCCACCGGGAATCGCGGCGATCAACAGCGGCATGTTCAACCACGGCTGGTGGCCGCTGCTGTGGTTCACGCTGAAGATGTGGTTGTTCCTCTTCTTCTTCGTCTGGCTGCGCGGGTCGTTGCCGCGAACCAGATATGACCAGTTCATGCACTTCGGCTGGAAGTTCCTCATCCCCGTCACCATCGTTTGGGTGGTCGCGGTCGCCTTTATCCAGGCGGCGACCGAGGGCTGGCTCGGCACCAACACCGTGACCGTCGCCGCACGCACCTACAACACCTCGCTGCTCATCGTCATCGGGGTATTGGCGCTGCTCGTGCTCACGGCCACGTGGATCTGGGACGGCAAACAGGCCCGCAAGGCCGAGGCCGCCAGCCCGGCGGTGCCCGACACGATCGATCCCTTTGCCGGGGGGTATCCCGTACCCCCCCTGCCCGGCCAGCGGCTGAGTGAGCCGGCGGCGCCCGCGACCTCGGAGGTGGTCCATGGCTGAGGAGAAGAAGCCCGGCTTCTTTGCGGAAATGTTCGCCCCTGTTGCCGGTTTCGGGGTGACCTTCGCGACGATGTTCCGCAAGGTAGTGACCGAAGAGTATCCCGAGGTCAAGCGGCCCACCCGACCGCGATTCCACGGTCGCCACCAGCTCAATCGGCACCCCGACGGGTTGGAGAAGTGCGTCGGGTGCGAGCTGTGTGCCTGGGCCTGCCCGGCGGACGCGATCCTCGTCGAAGGCGCCGCCAATGACGACAGCGAAGGCGGCAGCGGCCGGTTCTCACCGGGGGAGCGCTTTGGCCGCGTCTACCAGATCAACTATCTGCGGTGCATCTTCTGCGGGCTGTGCATCGAGGCGTGCCCGACCCGGGCGCTGACTATGACGAACTTCTATGAGTTGGCCGACGACAATCGTGCCGACCTGATCTTCACCAAGGAGCAATTGCTCGCCCCGCTCGCCGCCGGTATGGTCGCGCCGCCACACGCGATGGCACCGGGCATGGAGGAGCGCGACTACTACCAGGGGAAGGTCACAGGTGAAGCTTCATGACCGGCACCGGTGAGGCAGTAGCCTTTTGGATCCTGGGCACGGTCGCGGTGCTCGGGGCAGTGACGCTGCTCTTTGCCCGCAAGACCGTGTATGCGGCCATGGGCATGGCTGTGGTGATGCTCATCCTCGGCATTTTCTACATCGAGCACGGGGCACCCTTCCTCGGCGTCGTGCAGATCTTCGTCTACTCCGGCGCCGTGATGATGCTCTTCCTCTTCGTGCTCATGTTCGTCGGCGTCGACTCCTCCGATTCGCTTATCGAGACCATCAAGGGCCAGCGGTGGATGGCGGCCCTGCTGAGCCTCGGGCTGGCCGTCATGCTCGTCGGCGCCATCGGCCGGATCACGGTCGACGGCACGCCGACGCTGACCGCGGCCAATGCCGACGGCAATGTCACGGCGATGGCCAATGTCATCTTCGGCAAATACGTGTGGGTCTTCGAGATCACCAGCGCCTTGCTGATCACCGCGGCGCTCGGTGCCATGGTGCTCGCTCACCGTGAGCGGATGGGCGTTCGGCCGAGTCAGCGGGAGCTGTCCCAGGAGCGCGTGCGGGCCAATCGATTCGTCGCCGGGTATCCCGCTCCCGGCGTGTATGCGCGGCACAACGCCGTCGACACGCCGGCGCTGTTGCCGGACGGAAGCCCGAGCGCGTTGTCGGTCTCCCGCACGCTCGTCGAACGCGATCAGATCGAGGGCCCGGGCCGCTTCACCACCGCCGAGCAGAACCTGCAGCACGAGATCGAGGAGGGCCGGACGCGATGAACCTGATGAACTACATCTATCTGGCGATCATCCTCTTCGCCCTGGGCGGTGCGACGGTGCTCATGCGTCGCAACGCGATCATGGTCTTCATGGGCATCGAGCTGATGCTCAATGCGGCCAACCTTGCGTTCGTCACCTTCGGGCGGATGCACGAGTCCCTCGAGGGCTCAGCGATCGCCTTGTTCGTCATGGTGGTGGCTGCCGCCGAGGTCGTCGTCGGTCTCGCGATCATCATGGCGATCTTCCGTGCCCGCCGTTCGGCCTCGGTCGATGACGCCAACCTGCTGAAGCTGTAGAAGGAGTCAAGACACGATGTCTTCCCTCGCCCTCCAGATCACGCAGGCCACCGCCGCGGTTGACGCCGGCCCGGTGACGCTTGCGGGCTGGCTGCTCATCGGGCTGCCCCTCGCCGGGGCTGCCGTGCTGCTCCTCGGCGGCCGGATCACCAACAGCTTCGGTCCCGGTTTGGCGACGGGGCTGTCTTGGGCCAGTTTCGGCCTTGGCGTTGTGGCCCTGATCCAAACGCTTGGCGCCGACCCCGAGGGCCGGGCCTCGCATCAGCAGTTGTTCACCTGGATCACCGCCGGCAGCTTCAACCTCAATGCCGGGATCCTGCTCGATCCGCTCTCGCTCAGCTTCGTCCTGGTGATCACCTTTGTCGGGTCGCTGATCCACGTCTACTCGCTCGGCTACATGAGCCACGACCCCGACAGGCGGCGCTTCTTCGCCTACCTCAACTTCTTCGTCGCCGCGATGCTGCTGCTCGTCCTCGCCGACTCTTACTTGCTGCTGTTCGTTGGCTGGGAGGGTGTGGGCCTGGCCTCCTACCTGCTGATCGGCTTCTGGAACCACAACCCGGCATACGCGACCGCCGCAAACAAGGCGTTCGTCGTCAACCGGGTCGGTGACATGGGCCTGTCGCTGGCGATCGCGCTGATGTTCGCGACGTTCGGTGCGGTCGACTTCGCCAGCGTCGACGCGGGCGTCGAGCATGCCAGCACGGCGGCGTTGACCGCGATCGGCTTGCTCTTGCTCGTCGGGGCCTGCGGCAAATCCGCTCAGTTTCCCTTGCAAAGCTGGCTCGGCGACGCCATGGCCGGCCCGACACCGGTCTCGGCGCTCATCCACGCGGCAACCATGGTTACCGCGGGCGTCTACCTCGTCGTCCGCAGCCACCACATCTTCGAAGCGGCACCCAATGCCCAGCTTGCCGTCGCGATCGTCGGCGCCATCACCCTGCTTTACGGCGCGATCGTCGGCTGCGCCAAGGACGACATCAAGAAGGCGCTCGCTGCATCGACGATGTCGCAGATCGGCTACATGATGCTGGCCGCCGGGCTCGGGCCGGTCGGCTACGCGTTCGCGATCTTCCACCTGCTCACCCACGGCTTCTTCAAGGCCGGCATGTTCCTCGGCGCGGGATCGGTCATGCACGGGATGAACGACCAGGTCGACATGCGCCGCTTCGGCGACCTCGCCAAATACCTGAAGATCACCTGGATCACCTTCGGCCTCGGCTGGTTGGCGATCCTCGGGGTGCCGCCGTTCTCCGGCTTTTGGTCCAAGGACAAGATCATCGAGTCCGCCTTCATCGGTGAGGGCTGGCGACCGTGGGTCTTCGGCCTTGCGGCGCTCATCGGCGCGGGGATCACCGCCTTCTACATGTCCCGGTTGTTCTTCATGACCTTCCACGGCAAGGAGCGTTGGACCGAGCACCAGCATCCGCACGAGTCCCCGCTGACGATGACGATCCCGATGATGGTGCTCGCGCTCGGGTCGGCCGCGCTCGGTGCCATCCTCGGCCCGACCGGCATCTTCAGCACCTGGCTCGAACCGGTCACCGGTCATCACGAACACGGCGAACCGGTGCTCGACCCGATGGTCCTCATCGCGTTGACGTTGATCCTCGTCGCCGCGGGGGCGGGCCTGGCGTGGCTGCGCTATGCCCGCGACGATGTTCCCCAGTACGCCCCGGCCGGCAACGCGCTGACCCGGGCCGCGCGCAAGGACTTGTATCAGGACGACATCAACGAGGCCGTGTTCATGTGGCCGGGGATCAGCCTGGCCCGATCGGTCATCTGGAGCGATAACCACGGGGTCGACGGCGGCTTCACCGGCTTGGCGAAGCTGACCGCCGCAACCTCCGACCGATTGCGGACGCTGCAGAACGGCTTCGCGCGCTCCTACGCCTTGACGATGCTCGCCGGTGTCGTCGCCGTCTTCGGTGCACTGTGGGTGATCAACTGATGGAGACCTTCCCCTGGCTGACCGTCTTGCTGGTGCTCCCGCTCGTCGGGTCACTGCTCGTGGCGGCCTTGCCCGCAGCCATGGCCGACAAGGCCAAGGGTGTCGCGCTGTTCTTTTCGCTCGCGACCCTCGCCGTGGCGATCGGGGCCGTGACGCAGTTCCAAGCCAACTCGCTCGAGCAGTTCCAGCTCACCGAGGTCCATGAGTGGATCCCGAGCTTCGGGGTCTCCTATGCCCTCGGCGTCGACGGGATCGCGCTGTCGCTCATCGTGATGTCGGCGGTGCTGGTGCCGATCTGCATTCTCGCCGGCTGGCACGACATCCCCGAAGGCGGGGCGCGAGAGAAGAACTACTTCGCGCTCACCTTGTCCTTGCTGGCGTTCATGGTGGGGGTCTTCGCCGCGACCGACGTCTTCCTGTTCTACGTCTTCTTCGAGGCGATGCTCATCCCGGTCTACTTCCTGATCGGGTCCTATGGCGGTCCCGGCCGCCAGTATGCCGCGGTGAAATTCCTCCTCTTCTCCCTGGCGGGCGGGCTGGTCATGCTCGCCGCCGTGATCGGCCTCTATGTGCATGGCCCGGGCGGCTCCCAGGGCTTCCTCGTCGACAACCTCACCGGGCTGACCATCAACCCGACCACCGAGAAGTGGTTGTGGGTCGGGTTCTTCATCGCCTTCGCCGTCAAGGCGCCGATGTGGCCGGTGCACCCTTGGCTTCCCGATGCGGCCGCGGCGGCCAAGCCCGCCACGGCCACCCTGCTCGTCGGTGTCCTGGACAAGGTCGGCACCTACGGCATGATCCGCTTCTGCCTGCAGTTCTTCCCTGAGGCCAGCAAGTGGGCAACGCCCGTCGTCATCGCGCTCGCGGTCGTCTCGATCATCTATGGGGCGCTGTGTGCGATCGCCCAGAACGACCTGCTCCGCCTGATCGCCTACACCTCGATCAGCCACTTCGGCCTGATCGTGCTCGGGATCTTCGCGATGACCACGCCCGCGGGCGCCGGTTCGGCGACCTACATGATCAACCACGGCTTCACCACGGCCGGGCTCTTCCTCGTCGCCGCGATGCTGATCCGACGCCGCGGCAGCACCCGGATCTCCGACTTCGGCGGGTGGCAGCGGGTCACACCGGTGATTGCCGGGGTCTTCCTCATCTCCGGCCTGTCCAGCATGTCCCTGCCCGGGCTGGGGTCCTTCGTCTCGGAGTTCCTCGTGCTGATGGGGACCTTCGCGCGCTACAAGGGAGCCGCGGCGATCGCCACGATCGCGCTCGTCCTCGCGGCGCTCTACATCTTGTGGCTCTATAAGCGCGCGATGACCGGACCCGCCCCTGAGCTATCCGGGCCGGTGCGCGATATGACGCTGCGGGAGAAGGTCGTCGTGGCGCCGCTGCTCGCCGCCTTCATCGTGCTCGGCGTCTATCCCAAGCCCCTACTCGACGTCGTCAACCCGGCCATGCAGCGCGTCCTTAGCATCGCCGGGGTCTCCGATCCGGCGCCCGCGATCGCCTCGACCTCCGGGAGCCAAAAGTGACCAGTCTCGCCGTCCCCGCCCAGTTCCAGGCCGTCGCGGTCAACTACTGGGCGATCATGCCGATCCTCGTCGTGTTCGGCGGGGCGCTGGTCGGCGTGCTCATTGAGGCGTTCGCGCCGCGCCCGGTGCGGCATACCCTCCAAGTCGTCGTCACCGTCGTCACGCTGATCGGCGCCCTGGTCGTTCTCGTGCTCAAGTCCCGGCACGACGAGGGCATCACCCTGGGCGGCGCCATCGTCATCGACGGGCCGGCGCTGTTCATGATGGGCTCGGTGCTCGTCTTGTCGCTGCTTGCCGTCCTGCTGATGGCCGAGAAGTTCTCCAGCACCGGCGCCGACGCGTTCACTCCCATGGGTGCCGCGGTGCCCGGCTCGAGACTGGAAGCGACCGCCACCGAGGCGGGGTGGGGGACCGGCGAGGTCTTCCCGCTTGCCCTATTCTCGATTGCGGGAATGATGATCTTCCCGGCCGCCGGCGACCTGCTGACGATGTTCGTTGCCCTGGAAGTTCTCTCGTTACCGCTTTACATTCTCACCGGGCTGGCTCGCCGCAAGCGGCTGCTGTCGCAGGAGGCGGCGCTGAAGTACTTCCTGCTCGGCTCGTTCTCCAGCGCCTTCTTCCTCTTCGGCTCTGCCCTGCTCTACGGCTACGCGGGCTCGGTCGGCTTCGGCGCGATCTCCGAGGCGATCAGCGCCGGCGCCGTCACTTACAACGGCCTGTTGTTGCCCGGGGTCGTCTTCGTCCTGGTCGGGCTGCTGTTCAAGATCGGTGCCGTGCCCTTCCATGCCTGGACCCCGGATGTCTACCAGGGCGCGCCCACTCCGGTGACCGGGTTCATGGCGGCCTGCACCAAGCTGGCCGCCTTCGGCGCCATCCTGCGCCTGGTCTATGTCGGGATCGCCGCGAACCGGTGGGATTGGCGGATCGGGGTCATGGCGGTGGCCGCGCTGACGATGGTCATCGGCTCGATCCTGTCGGTCACCCAAACCGACATCAAGCGGCTGCTGGCCTACTCCTCGATCGCCCACGCCGGCTTCATCCTCACCGGCGTGCTCGCCTTCGACAAGGCCGGGGTCTCCGGCGTGATGTTCTACACGCTCGCCTACGGCCTGGCGACGATTGCCGCCTTCGGAGTAGTGGCCTTGGTGCGGCAGCGCGACGGCGGCGGCGAGGCCACCGGGCTGACGCAGTGGGCCGGCCTGGGACGCTCCCACCCGGTGATCGCCGGGGTCTTCGGGCTGTTGTTGTTGACCTTCGCGGGGATCCCGCTCACCTCCGGCTTTACGGCCAAGTTCGCGGCCTTCGCCCCGGCGGTGGCAACCGGCGGGCGCGGCGCGGTGCTGTTGGTGGTGATTGGCGTGTTATGCAGCGCGATCACGGCATTCGTCTATGTCCGGATCATCGTGCTCATGTACTTCACCGAAGGCAGCGGCGACGTCGTCGCTCTCACTCCGTCGGTGCTGGCCACCATCGCCTTGGCGGCGGCGGTGATCGCCACGATCGGTCTCGGGGTGATGCCCGGGCCGGTGCTCGACCTGGCCGGGCAGGCCAGCCAGTTCCTGCGCTGACCTTGATGCCGAGCCGCGCCACCGTCCCCTCGCTGCCGGGAGTTTCTCCTGGTCTGCTGGCGCGCCTGGATGCCGGGCTCAAGGATGTCGAAGCGCTGCTGAACACGCGCGTCGACCACGACGATCCGTTCATCGCCGAAGCCAACGCCCACCTGCTGCACGCCGGCGGCAAACGCTTCCGGCCGCTGCTGACCATGCTGGCCGCCGAGCTGGGCGACGGGATCTCGCCGGGGGTCATCGCGGCGGCGGCGGGGGTGGAGCTGACGCATTTGGCCTCGCTCTATCACGACGACGTCATGGACGAGGCCGTGACCCGTCGGGGCGCGCCGAGCGCCAATGCCAAGTATGACAACTCCACGGCAATCCTGGTTGGGGACCTCTTGTTCGGCACGGCGTCCGACATCATCGCCGACCTCGGCCCGGAAGCGGTGAAGATCCAGGCGCAGACCTTCATCCGGTTGTGCTCCGGCCAGATCCGCGACGACCGGCCGTGCCCCGTCGACGTCGATCCGCACGCCTACTATCTTGGGGTCCTCGCCGACAAGACGGGAGTGCTGATCGCCACTGCTGCTCGCTACGGCGCGATGCTCGCCGGCTGCTCCCCGAAGACCACGGGGATCGTCACCGAGTTCGGCGAGCGGGTCGGTATCGCCTTCCAGCTGGCCGACGACCTGATCGATATCACCTCCACCGTCGATGTCCTCGGGAAAGCTCCCGGAACCGACATCCGGGAGGGCAAACGCACGCTGCCGATCATCTATGCGCTCGAGTCGACCGATCCGGCAGATGCCCGGCTGCATGAGCTGCTTCGCAAACCCACGCCCACCGAGGACGAGGTGAACGAATCGCTCGCCCTGCTCCGCGGGCACGCAGCGATGGGGCGTGCCCAGAAGGAGACCCTCGCAATGGCGAGCGCCGCCCAGGCGGCGCTGGACCCGCTGCCCGACGGCGAGGTCAAGGCGGCGCTGCAGAGCCTCGCGCTGCGGGTGGTTCGGCGCGACGCCTGACGCCCTATACGGAGTATGCTGCCGGGGAAGGGGGGATCAGGTGGTGCTGACGAGGCGGGTCCTGCTCGGTGGGGGAGTGGCCGGTGTGCTCTCCGGCGCGATCGTGACGCAAGCGGTAGCCCGCCGGCCGGAGCACACGACGACCATGGCAGCGCGCCGACGGGTCGATCCGCACGCGGTCTTCCAGTTGCACGGCAGCTCGCGTCGGCTCGCGCTCACCTTCGACGACGGACCGGACCCGGACTACACCCCGGCGATCTTGGCAGCGCTGGCTGCGGCCGGGGTGCCGGCCACCTTCTTTGTCATCGGCAGCAACGCGGCGCGCTATCCCGAGCTGATCGAGGCGATCGCCCAGGGAGGCCACCACATCGGCAATCACACCCAAGACCACATCTGGCTCGACCAGCTGCCGAGGGCCGACGTCGCCAGGCAGATCCGCGGTGCCGACCACACCCTGGGCCGGCTCGGGGTGACGCCAAATCCGCTCTTTCGCCCGCCCCACGGGTGGACCAGCCGGACTGTCGCCGACACGGCCAGCGCGCAGCACAAGACTGCCTATTACTGGACCGATTGCCTGGAGGCACATACCTCCCTCGGCCCGGCGGCCGCGGCCGACGCGGTCGTGGCCCAGACCCGGCCGGGCGCCATCATTCTTTGCCACGACGGCGGTCGCGTGGACGGCCCCAACCCGCAACGTGTGGACCGCTCGCGAACCGTGGCTGCCCTTCCGCGTCTCATCGACGGGCTGCAGCGAACCCGCTTCCGGTTCGTCACCCTGTGACGGTGGCAGCGCCCCGGACAGCGCATAATGAAAGCCGTGGTCGCACCCCGGGGAAACCTCACGCGTTATGCCTGGCTCTCCATCGCCGCCGCGGTCGCGACCATCGCCCTGAAGTTCGGGGCCTACCTGCTCACCGGGTCGGTCGGGCTGCTCTCGGACGCGGCCGAGTCGATCGTCAACCTCGTGGCGGCGTTTGTGGCGCTGCTCGCGCTGCACGTCGCCGCCCGTCCCCCCGATTCGGACCACCACTTCGGCCACGCCAAGGCCGAGTACTTCTCGGCGGTCGTCGAAGGGCTGATGATCTTCCTCGCGGCGATCTTCATCCTGTTGACCTCGGTGGAACGATTCCTCAACCCGGCTCCGCTGGAGAACGTCGGGGTCGGTTTGGGGATTTCGGTCGCCGCCTCGGTGCTCAACGGTGTCGTGGCGCTGGTGTTGCTCCGGGCCGGCCGGACACACAACTCGATCACGCTGATCGCCGACGGCAAGCATTTGCTCACCGATGTGTGGACCTCGGTCGGTGTCGTCGCCGGCGTCTTGCTCGTCGCGCTCTCGGGGTGGGAACGGCTGGATCCGATCGTCGCCTTCGCGGTTGGTTGCAACATTATCTGGACGGGGTGGCACCTGATCAGGCAATCCGTCGACGGCCTGATGGACAAGGCGCTGGACGCCGAGCGTGAGGCCGAGGTTCGCGCGGTCCTCGACCGCTTCACCACCGACGAGGTCTCCTACCACGGGCTGCGCACCCGCGAAGCCGGACACCACGTCTTCGGCTCGCTGCACGTGCTCGTCCCGGGCGCCTGGAGCGTCCAGCAGGGCCACGACCTGCTCGAAGACATCGAGGAAGCGCTGCGATCCGGGCATCCGCAGCTCGAGATCAATATCCACCTCGAGCCGCGGGAGGACCCCCGGGCCTACGAGTCCGGGGACATCCCGAGCGACGTTGCTGGCCCAGGGATGCCCTCCGCCTAGGCCTCCAGGCCCGGCTCGGCGGCCGCCAGCGACCGTCGCCCGCGCCGCGCGGCCAGCAGGGAATCGCTGCTGAGCAGCACGAGGGCGATCCAGACGATCCCGAAGCCGATCCACAACGCCGTGCTCACCTGCTCGCCGAGCCACCACACGCCGACGAGCAGCTGCATCACGGGAGTGATGAACTGGATCAGCCCGATCGTCACGAGCGGCACCCGGCGCGCGGCAGCAGCGAAAAGCAGCAGCGGAACCGCGGTGATGATCCCAGCCAGGGCAAGCAGCAGCGTGTGTTCCGCGCCCTGCCCGAAGGTCGTCTCTGCGCGCGCTCCGACGATCAAAACGATCCCCACCGCGGGCAGCGCCAGGACGAGCGTTTCGGCGGCCAGGGAGTGCAGCGGCGCGACGCTGACCCCGATGCGGTTCTTCAGTAGCCCATACAGGCCGAAGGAGAACGCCAACGTCAGCGAGATCCAGGGGAAGGGGCCCCCGGCAACGGTCAGATCGACGGCGGCGATGGCGCCCACGGCAACGGCGAGCCACTGCAGCGGGCGCAGCCGCTCGCGCAGCACGAGCACCCCCAGCGCGACGGTCACCAGCGGGTTGAGGAAGTAGCCGAGGGCTGCCTCATACGTCCGACCGGTCAGCACCGCGAAGACATAGATCACCCAGTTGACGGCGATGAGGAGAGCGGCGAGGGCGAGCGCGCCGGCCACCTTGGGCTGCCTGGCCAGCTCGCGCAACCAGCGCCAGTCGCGCCGGATGACCAGAACAAGCAGGCAGGCCGCCAGCGTCCACAGAATCCGGTGGGCGAGGATCTCCCATTCCCCGGCGGGTTTGAGCCCGTGGAAGTAGAGCGGGAAGAGACCCCACAGGCCATACGCCAAGAAGGCGTATGCCGTGCCTCGACTGTGCTCGCCCGCGGTGTCTCGTTGGCTCACTCCACCGTCCAGGTGTCCCTGCCGGCCAGCAGAGCGTGGAGGTCGGCGTCCGACGCCGGGCGGGTGGCGGTGCTGACTGCGGCATCGATCTGCCAGCGGACCTCGTCGTCATAGGTCGGGCGCTCGACCTGGCGGAAAATCCCCATCGGCACGTGGGTCAGGTTTCCGGTGTCCAATCGGCTGAGCGCGAACTGCTGGCTGGGGTCGGCCGCCGTCGCGTCGTGCACGACGATCGCCTCCGGGTCGGCTTCGGCCTCGGGCACGAACCGCATCCCGGCGGACCCAGCCCGAACGAGGACCTGGCGCTCGTCGGCGCGGCCGACGCGGACCGCCTCTCCGGTGGCGAGATGGACCAGCCGGGCCTGCTGTTGGTCGCGATCCTTGATGGCATCGAACGCGCCGTCGTTGAAGATCGGGCAGTTCTGATAGATCTCGACCAGCGCCGCGCCCCGGTGCGCCGCGGCAGCGCGCAGGATCTCGGCGAGATGTTTGCGGTCGTTGTCCAGGCTGCGGGCCACAAAGGTTGCCTCCGCGCCGAGGGCCAGGCTCACCGGGTTGAACGGGTGATCGACCGAGCCGGCAGGCGTCGACTTGGTGATCTTGCCCTGCTCGGACGTCGGCGAATACTGACCCTTGGTCAGCCCGTAGATCCGGTTGTTGAACAACAAGATCGTGAGGTTGACATTGCGGCGCAAGGCGTGGATGAGGTGATTGCCGCCGATCGAGAGCGCATCGCCGTCACCGGTGACCACCCAGACGGACAGATCCGGCCGGGCCGTGGCCAGGCCGGTCGCGATCGCCGGCGCCCGGCCGTGGATCGAGTGCAGGCCATAGGTGTCGAGGTAATAGGGGAAGCGTGAGGAACAGCCGATCCCGGAGATGAACACGATGTTCTCGCGGCGCAGCCCAAGCTCGGGCAGGAAGGCCTGGACGGTGTTGAGGATGATGTAGTCACCGCACCCCGGGCACCAGCGCACCTCCTGGTCGGAGGTGTAGTCCTTGCGACCAGCGGCGGGGGCATCCGGGGCCAGTCGGGGCACCAGGTCATCGCCGCGCCGGCTCGGCATACCGAGATCGGTGGCTCCGAGCGTCTCCCCCAAGGCGGCGGGCATGGATGACGCGGGCATCTTCATCTCCTTTGGCGGTCCGGATCACGGGCCATCGACCATCGTATGCGCGTTTGGGTCGACCAAAGCGCTTGTTTCGGGGTGTGGGCCGACGGACTGGCGACAGATCGGCGACAGCGCCGCCCGATGAGGTATGAGTGCCCGGCCACAAGGCCGGCACGGACACCCTTGGGAGGAATCAGATGTTCAGACCAGCGTTCACGGGCGCCGTGGCCGCCCTCGCCACCGTGGCGGCGGGCGGGATTGCCGCCGCGGACGGCCCGGCACCAGGCGCTAGCACCGCCGCGCACGGCGCCTACTTCCGCGATGCGTTCAACTTCGATGCCCCCGGCTGGCGCAATGTGCTCGGGCACTGGCGCGTGCGCGACGGCAACCTCGCCGCCGTCGGCGCCGCAGGCAGGTTGAGTTCCGTCGCGCACGCGGGCAGCTACGGCGAATTCGACTACGAGGTCCGGATGAACCGCACGGGCAATAGCGATGGCAGCGCCCCGAACTGCCTGATTGTGCGCGCCAACGCCACGCGGGTCGTCAACGATCTGTGGCTGCCCGGTTACTACTTCTGCTACACCAACCGGGGTGAGGCCCTCATCGTCGCCTTCGATGGCCGCGGGCAACGGCGTGAGCTGATGGACTACACCCCGGTCGAAGAGATCGGCACCGGCAGCGGCTATCGCACTGCTCGGGTCGAAGCCGTGGGCTCCTACTTCGCGTTCTCGGTCAACGGCAAAGCCATCTGGTCCGGCCACGATGATCTAGCGCGGTCGGGTCAGGTTGGCGTGGGCTTCTATGTCGAGCCGGGCAAGCGGGGCCAACTCGCCGTGGACAGCGCGAATCTCGGTCCGGTCAGGACCCGCGCCGGCCGTTGACCTCCGCCGCTGGTTGGTCCGCCGCGGCGCGGACCAAACCGGCGCAGCGGGTGAAGTCGAGCGTGGCGAGCAGCGGACCGGCGGTGGTGAGCGCCACGCGGTGGCGTTCGACGACCCGCTGCTGCCAGGGGGAAAGCACGACGCCGGCGGCGCGCAGCCGCTCATCCGCCAAGGCGAGGACCTCCGCCGCGCCCGGAGCGTCCAGCCCGGCCATGGCCGCGCCTGCCCCGGCGAGCATTTCGCCGGTGACGACGAGATCCCCGCCGCCGATCACACCGTCCAGCGATTGGGCGAATCGCGCGAGCGCCGCAGCCGGTTGATCGCAGCCGAGTGCGGCCCACCCCGCGTTGACGGTGAACAGCGAGGTCGGTGCGAGGCCGAGCCGGTCGCCCACGCTGGCCAGCGCTCGGTCGAGGATCGTCAGCGCCTCGCCCGGACGATCCGAATCGATGAGCGCCAGAGCGACTTTGGGCACGACCTGGGCGAGATCGACGGCGCTAGGGTCGGCCGCGATCAACCGCCACGCCCGCTCACTCGCGGTCACCGCCTCCGCGGGACGCTCCAGGGCGGCCAGCATGACGGCCTCCGCCCCGAGGGCTTCGGGCAGGTGGTGCTCAGCGCTCGCGCGGGCAACGGCCACGGCCGCCTGCGTGCAGGCCAGCGCCCCCGCGAAGTCACCATGCACATAGCGCCCGACCGACCGCAGGATGTGCAGCCGCGCCAGCCAGTCCCCCTCGCCGGCGAGCGGAGCAACGAGCCGGTCGAGTCGGGCGCGCTGGGCCGCGCCCTGGTCTTGCGGGAGCAGGGCCGCCTCGAAGAGTTCGAGGATGGCCGTGTGCCGCTCGTCGAGGACGCCTGCGGCCAGGGCAGCCCGGACCAGGCGCAACCCCTCGTTGCCGGTCTCGACAAAAACCAATAGCGGGACAACACGATCGCGAGATCACCGAGCGTCTCACGGTCAGCCTCGGCGAGCGCGCTGTTCAGCGCCGCCAGGTAGTCGCCATAGGACGCCGACACGTCGAGGACGAGCGCATCGGTAAGCGGACGGTCACGCCAGCGCGCGGCATACCAGCGGCGGTGGCGCTGGCGCACCGCAGCGTCGCCGCCGCTCTCGGATAGGCGTTCTCGGGCCAGCGTCTGCACGCTGCGCAGCATCCGGATCCGGACCGTCCCATCGCCTCGATCGATCTGCAGCTGCGCCTCCCGGATGAGGGTGCGCACGACGGCCGGCACATCGACGGTGGCGCCGTCCGCGCCGGGCGGCACCCGGCCGACGATGGCCTCCGCGGCGGCCATGTCGAAGGAGCCGGCGAAGACCCCGAGCTGGCACAACACGGTCCTCGCCGCCGGCGTGAGCCGCTCGATGCTCCACGTCAACGTCTCGCGCAAGGTCCGCTGGCGCTGCCCGCGGTCACGCTCGGCGGACTCGAGGTCGAGCGGCGCGTCGCCGAGAGCGAGCAAATCGGCCACCGACATCGTCGCCGCCTGGCCGGCGACGATCTCCAGCGCGAGCGGCAATCCGTCCACTCGGCGGGTGATCTCGCCGACCCTGCCCACGTCAACGGGCGACAGCTCCAGGTCGGGTGCGTGGTCACCGAGCCGATCGAGCAGCAGCGCGACCGCGGGCGCGGCTCGCGTCTGCGCCAGCGTCGATCCCGGCGCGGGGGCCGCCAACGGCCGCAACAGAATCCGCCGTTCGCCTACCAGATCCAAGGGTGTCCGCGAGGTGACGACGATCCGGGTCCCGGCGCACCGCGCGAGGATGGCGGACACCACCTCGACGGTCGCGGCGAGTGCCCACTCCGCCTCGTCGAGCAGCAAGAGGCGATCGGTGGTTCCGAGGCCCGCGACCACGGCGTCGAGCGGATCACCCGGCGCGAGGGTCAAACCGGCGGCGCGGGCGATCGTTTCGGCCACCTCCGCCACGGTGGCGTCCGCCGTCGCCGGCAGCTCGGCATACACCATCGCCGGCTGGGGCGGGCGCCGGGCGGCGAACTCGGCGAGCAGCCGGCTCTTGCCCACCCCGCCCGGCCCGACGATCGTGATCAGGGGTCGCCCGGAGGTCACTTCGTCGGCCAGGGCCTGCAACTCGGCGTCCCGGCCGACGGTCACCGTTCGCGGGCGGGGGGCGATCCCGCGGGCTGGCCGTGGCGGCAGTCGGGGCGCCGGCGCGATGTCCTGCGCGAGAATCCGCGCGTGCAGGTCCGCCGTCGCCGGGCTCGGGTCGATCCCGAGCTCGTCGCGCAACGCCCGGCGAAGGGCGTCGTAGACAGCGAGCGCCTCGCCTTGCCGGCCGGTGCGATAGAGGGCCTCCATGAGCAGTTCGTGGGCACGCTCGCGCAGCGGTTCCCGGCCGACGAGGTCGCCCGCCAGCAGGATGGCGTCGGCGCACCGCGCTGGTGATCCGGCGGCCAGCAGGCGCTCGGCCAGCTGCTCGGTGGCGGTGTCACGCAGCTCGTGCAACCGGGGACGATCGGTCGCCACGAGCGCGTCGCTGACCCCGGCATACGCCTCGGGCCCGGTCCACAGCGCGAGGGCGCGCCGAAGCAGCTCGACGATCTCGCCGTGGCGCTCAGGGACCATGGCCTGGGCCGCAGTGACGAGCCGAGTGAACTCATCGGCGTCCACCCGGATATCGCGGGCGAGGTGATACCCCTGGTCGTGCCGGGTGATCGAGGCGTGGCCGAGGGCTCGGCGCAGCCGGGCGATGACGGTGTGGACGACCGACGCATCGAGGCGGTGAGCATCATCCGCCCAGACGGCGTCGAGAATCAGCTCCGGTGACAGCGGCCGCCCGCGGCGCAGGACCAGCAGCGCCAACACGTCGCGGGCGCGCTGGCCGCGCACGGCGTTGGGGTTGGGGCCGGCCTGCAGGGCGCCCAAGACCTGGAAGTCCACCCGCGCCATGAAAGCACGGACCGTGCTCACGCGCAGGCGGTTTCGCCATATCCGAGGCTGCCGGTGTGCGCCCGGATCGCTGCTCGCAAGTCGGCGACCGCGAAGGTGAACCGGGTGTCGTCCCCGGGGTCGGCCACGGCATCGCAGCGAGCCAGCCACCGG
Organism: Nostocoides sp.; assembly: GCF_037045025.1. Classification (GTDB taxonomy): domain Bacteria; phylum Actinomycetota; class Actinomycetes; order Actinomycetales; family Dermatophilaceae; genus Nostocoides_A. Next base: position 295,044 of record NZ_JBAOHM010000011.1, read on the forward strand.
CGCACCGGGTCATTGCTGGGCAGCGTGTGGCAGGCGAAGCGATGCACCCCCGCATGACTGGCGGCGCTGGCGAGCGCATCGGCAAGCATCAGGCCGATGCCCTGCCCGTGCAGGTCGTCGACGACGGTGAGGGCAATCTCCGCCGTATGCCGCTGCCCGCGATCTCGCGTCCATTCCCCGTGCCCGAGGGGACGGGCCCCGGCCATCGCGAGGAGGACGACGCGCTCACCGGGCACCACGTTGGCGAGTTGGCTGAGATAGCTTGCGGGAAGGCGAGGGACGCCGGTGTGGAAACGTCGCCACCGGGAGCGGTCGGAGAGGCTGTCAAACACCTGCCGGACCAGCGCGATCTCGCCGCCGGCGAGGGCGTGGACTCGCACCGGTGCGGTGACGGCAGACGTCGAACTGTTCATGGTTGGCTCCCTTGGCTCGTGAACTCGATCGAGCCACTGTGGCCAGGGCGCCTGTCACGCTCCTGTCAGCGCCCGACCCGAGACCGCCGCGCGCCACGTGCGGAGAACCCGTGCCGACAGCCCCCGTGGTTAGGGCCCGTTGGCGACGCCGAGAATGTCGGTGACGATGTCGGCGCTAGGAGCCGCTGATGCGGGTGATCTCGTCAACCAACTCGCTGGTGGTGAACGGCAGGCCGCGGACACGGGCATACGAGATGGCGTCGACGAGATAGGCCGCCCGCACCAGCAGGGCCAGTTGGCCGACGTTCATCTCGGGGATGAGGACGCGACGATAGCCGCGGACGACCTCGCCGGTGTTGGCGGGGAAGGGGTTGAGGTGGCGCAGGTGAGCGGTGGCAACCGGCACACCGCGGGCGCGGGCGGCGCGAGCCGCGGCGGCGATCGGGCCAAAGGTCGAGCCCCACCCGAGGACGAGGATCTCGGCCTGCCCGCTCTGGTCGTCCACGGTGAGCGGCGGGATGCTCGCGGCGATTCCGGCGACCTTGGCGGCCCGCAGCTGCGTCATCCGCTCGTGGTTGTCCGGGTCATAGTTGATATTTCCCGTGACGTCGGCCTTCTCGATGCCGCCGATGCGGTGCTCCAAGCCTGGGGTCCCAGGGATCGCCCAGGCGCGGGCCAGGGTCTGCGGGTCGCGGGCATAGGGATGGAAGACCGGGGTGCCGGAGCCGTCGACGCCATTGGGCGCGGTCGCGAAGTCGACGGTGATTTCGGGGAGTTCGCCGGGGCTCGGCAGTCGCCAGGGTTCGCTGCCGTTGGCGAGGTAGCCGTCCGAGAGCAGGACGACCGGAGTGCGGTAGGTCGTCGCGATCCGGACGGCCTCGAACGCGATGTCGAAGCAGTCCGCCGGTGATTGAGGGGCGATCACGGGCACGGGCGCTTCACCATTGCGGCCGAACATCGCCTGCAACAGGTCGGCCTGCTCGGTCTTGGTCGGCAGCCCGGTCGAGGGTCCGCCACGTTGGACGTCGACGACGACCAGCGGCAGCTCGAGGCTGACCGCCAGACCGATCGTCTCCGACTTCAACGCCAGGCCGGGACCCGAGGTCGAGGTGACGCCGAGCGCGCCGCCAAAACTCGCGCCGAGCGCGATGCCCACGCCGGCGATCTCGTCCTCGGCCTGCAGGGTCATCACGCCGAACCGTTTGAGCGCGGAGAGCGTGTGCAGGATGTCGCTGGCGGGGGTGATCGGATAGGAGCCGAGCACCAGTTGCAGGCCGGCCCGGTGCGCGGCGGCGACCAGGCCATAGGCCAAGGCGGTGTTGCCGGTGACATTGCGATACCGGCCCGTCCGCATCGGTGCCGGGGCCACTTCGTATGCCGTGGCGAAGCTTTCGGTCGTCTCGCCGTAGTTCCAGCCGGCCTCCAAGGCGGCGAGATTGGCCGCGAGGATGTCCGGTTTGGCGCCGAACTTCGATTGCAGGAACGCTTGTGTGCCGGTCATCGGCCGGCCGTACATCCAGGACAACAGGCCGAGGGCGAACATATTCTTCGCGCGTTCCTTGTCCTTGCGGGTCAAGCTGGTGAACGGCGCCAGGGCCTCGACGGTGATCGATGTGAGCGGGACCGGGTGGAGGTTCCAGCTGTCCAGGCTGCCGTCGTCGAGGGGCGAGGCGGCATACTCGACCTTGCTCAGATTGCGCTTGGAGAACTCGTCGGCGTCGACGATGATCGTTGCCCCGCGAGGGAGATCGGCCAGGTTGGCCTTCAGCGCCGCCGGGTTCATGGCCACCAGCACATCGGGAGCGTCTCCGGGGGTCAGGACGTCGTGATCGGCGAAGTGGAGTTGGAAGGACGACACGCCGGGGAGGGTGCCCTGAGGGGCCCGGATCTCGGCGGGGAAGTTCGGCAAGGTCGCGAGGTCGTTGCCGAGTCCTGCGGTCTCGGCGGTGAACCGGTCGCCGGTCAGCTGCATACCGTCGCCCGAATCTCCCGCGAAGCGGATGACGACACGGTCAAGACGGGTGCGGGCGGTGTTGTCAACGGTCATCGGGTCAACCCTCCAGCCCGTGGGGTGCCGGGCATCGCCCAATGTTAGGCACGCCTTGGCTGCCCGCAGAGCTGCGGTCGCTATTCGAAACCGTTAGCGTGTGCCCTGTGCGTCCGTATGTCGTGGTCGCGGCCGTCGTGCTGGCCGGCCTGTTGCTCGTGATCGCCGCGGCGGCGGCCCGCTCGCTGCTCGCGCCCCGGGCGCCCACGCCGATGAAGGCCACCACCTACGAATCCGGTGTCGACCCGGTCGGCCGGGACTGGGCCCAGACCCAGGTGCGCTACCTCGGCTATGCCTTCCTCTATGTCGTCTTTGCGGTCGACGCCGTTTATCTTTTCCCCTGGGCGCTTGTGGTGCGCACCGACCTGGGGGCGGCGAGCCTGATCGAGGTGGGCGTCTTCGTCGGGATCGTCCTGATCGGCCTTGCCCATGCCGCCCGTCGGGGGCTGCTTGCCTGGGTCTGACGCCCTAGGGTATGGGGCATGGCAATCGACCTGCCGACCCCGACACTCGGGCCGGTGGCGGCGCATGCGCCAAAGCCGATGCGGGTCGTCCTCAACTGGGGCCGCCGCTACAGCCTGTGGGTCTTCAACTTTGGGTTGGCCTGCTGCGCGATCGAGTTCATTTCCGCGTCGATGGCGCGCCACGACTTCATGCGACTGGGAGTGATCCCGCTGGCGCCCGGTCCCCGACAGGCGGACCTGATGATTGTCAGCGGCACCGTCACCGACAAGATGGCGCCGGCAGTCCGGCGACTCTATGACCAGATGCCGGAACCCAAATACGTCATTTCATTCGGCGCCTGCGCCAACTCCGGCGGCCCCTACTGGGATTCTTACAGCGTGACCAAGGGGGTCGACACGATCATCCCGGTCGATGTTTACGTTCCCGGCTGTCCGCCCCGTCCCGAGGCGTTGTTGCACGGCATACTCAAACTCCAGGAGCGGATCGCCGGCGAGCGACTCAACGCCGCTGACCTGCGGCGTTATCGGATCGGCCGCCCCCCGGGTGCTGGGGAACTCACCCGGCCGCTGCAGCCGTCGCCGGAGTGATTCCAGCCGAATCACCTGTCTCGTCCTGTGAACGAATTGATGACGGCGCCTGCGTTGCGGTTGACAGGGGGTGTGATCATGCGTTTTCCTTCTCCCGGCGTCGGTGCTTACCCCCGTTCTGTTTCCGACGCCTTTACCAGGTCGAGGCACCCCCGAGCGTCGACCGGCTTTCCGGAAGGTCCCCCGCATGTCCGGTTCACAGACCCTTGGCGACCCGCTGCTCGGTTTCGCTAATGACTCCGCTCCCTCGCTGCTGCCCGCAGGTGTCAGCCGTCGTGCCACGCTCGCCGGCTTGGGCGGTCTTGCCCTGCCCGCGATGGCGGGTGCAATGCGGCCGCTGGAGGTCGGCAAGCAGTACCGATCCACCGGCCGCACCCTGACCGACCTCACGCGCACACTCGGCGTTTGCATCTCCGGGTCCGGCAACCAGGACTCCAACCTCGCGGCGCTGCGCGGCATCGGCGCCACCTGGGTGCGGACCAAGGTCCACCTGGGCTACCGCAGCCAGCCGACGTGGTTCGCCAAGCTGGCCGCCAACGGCATCAAGGTCAACGGTCTGATGGGCAACCCGGATGGCGACGGTGGCACGCCGGAGCAGCTGGTTGCTCGCGTCGCCGAGTCGCTCGCGCCCTACATGAACAGCCTCGAAGGCGCCAACGAGTGGAACCTCAACGGCGGGTCCGACTGGCTGCCCGAACTGGTCAACCACCAGACCCGGCTGTGGAATGCCGCCAAGGGCAATGCGGTCACACGCGGGATCCCCGTGCTCGGCCCCGCCCTCGGGATGCGTCAGGGCTATGAGGAGTTCGGCAACCGCAGCAGCATCATGGACTACGGCAACTTCCACCTCTACACCGGTGGCTATGTTCCCGGCTACCGGACCGACGACATGATCGCGCGCCAGCGGATCGTGTGCGGCAGCAAGCCGATGTATGTCACCGAGACCGGCTGGCACAACGCCGTCAACTGGCGCGGCCCGCACTACTACACCCCCGAGGCCGTCGCCGGCCTTTACGCGCCCCGGCTGCTCCTTGAGTACTTCATCCGCGACGTGCCCAAGTTGGCGATCTACAAGCTCACGGACAGCAACGACCCGGACAAGAACGACCGCGAGTCCAACTTTGGCCTGCTGCGGGTCGACGGGTCGCGCAAGCCGGCCTACACCTCGTTTGCCAACCTCAACACGATCATGACCCGGCAATACCGCACCGGCGGCCGGGCGGGCACCCCGTTGAGCTTCACCTTCCGCGGCGGTCCCGCCGACCTGCGCACCGCCTTGGTGGCTCGCCCCGACGGGCGCTATCTGTTCTTTCTCTGGCGTAGCCAGGCCGCCGTCTGGGACCCCAAGAAGCGGCTGAACCTGACCCCGACCACGGAGACGGCGACCATCGACTGGGGCGGCACGCGCAGCGTTCGCCGGTTCGCTCCGGCGACCTCGTCCACGGCCATCAGCACCACAACGACCAGCCAGTCCTCGGTCGAGCTGAAGGCGCAGCTGGAGGTCCTCGAGGTTTCGCCGGCCTGAGCCGTTCGGCTCGTGTCCGGGACGAGCGCCGAGCGTCAAGGGTGACTAGGCTGCCTCGCGTGGGCGACGAGCGGCGCGAGGTCACGCCGCAGCAGTGGGCGCAAGCGGCTGCGGCGGCGCGAGCGGAGGGGTTCGACTTCTTCGACTGGCTGACCGCGGTCGACCAGGCCGACGGGGACCCGCCCGGCGTCGACATCGTGCTGCGTCTGCTCGATGACCGCAGCCCGGGGGCGCTGCGCGGGCTGCTGCTCTCGATGCGGCTCCCCGCGGGTCAGCCGCTGGCGAGCATCACCGCGATCTTTCCCGGGGCGGCCTGGCATGAGCGGGAAACTTTCGAGATGTTCGGCGTCGACGTCGCCGGCTTCAACGACGGCAGCGGCCTCGGGATCCGGCCGCTGCTGCTTCCGGACGGCTTCGAAGGGCACCCGCTGCGCAAGGACTTCGTGCTGACCGCCCGGGTGTCCAAGGACTGGCCGGGAGCCAAGGAACCGGGCCAGCCGCACGGCGGGGGGCCCGGGCGACGCAAGATGATGCCTCCCGGCGTTCCGGCCCCGGAGTGGGGGCCACGATGACCTGGCTGGAGATCGGCATCCGCGCCGCCGGAGTGCTCGCGGCTTTTCTTGTCCTGCCGCTGCTCGTCGGGCAGACCGAGCACAAGGTGATGGCGCACATGCAAGGCCGCCTCGGGCCGATGTATGCCGGGGCTTACCACGGCTGGGCGCAGCTGGTCGCCGACGGGGCCAAGTTCGTGCAGAAGGAGGATATCGTCCCGGCCGCTGCCGACCGGCGGGTCTTCAAGCTCGCGCCCGCGCTGGCGCTCATCCCATATCTGGTCGCGCTCGCCGCGATCCCGGTGCATCCCGGCTTCGCCGTCGCCGACCTGCCCGGCGGGGTCCTTTTCGTCCTCGCAGTTACCAGCGTCGGCATCCTCGGCACGCTCGTGGCCGGCTGGGCCAGCGCCAACAAGTACGCCCTGTTGGGGGCGATGCGGTCGGCCGCGCAGCTGCTGGCCTACGAGCTGCCGATGGTGATCGCGGTCGCCTCGGTCGCGTTGGCCGCCGGGACGCTCAGCCTCGGCGCGATCGTGCAGGCGTGGCAGCCGTGGTGGCTGCTCTGGCAGCTGCCGGGCGGCCTCGTCTTCCTCACCGCCGCGGTCGCCGAGTTGCAGCGCCCGCCGTTCGATATGCCGATCGCCGACAGCGAGATCGTCTTCGGCGTCTACACCGAGTACACCGGGCTGCGGTTCGCGCTCTTCCTGCTCGCCGAGTATGGCGGCATCGTCGTGATGTCGCTGCTGTTCTCGACGCTCTATCTCGGCGGCTGGCGCGGACCGTTCGACGACATCGCCGGCTGGGCCTGGACGCTGCTCAAGGGGTTCGCGGTTGCCGTGCTGATGATCTGGATCCGCGTCTCCTGGCCCCGGCTGCGGGAGGACCAGCTGCAGCGCTTCGCCTGGCTGGCCCTGATCCCACTCGCCTTGGCGCAGCTGGCGCTGACCGCGCTCGTGATCGTCCTCGGGTGACCGGCCGCTAGCCAGCGTGAAGGTCTCTGGTCGCGATAGCAGCCAGAGACCTACACGGTGACCCGGAATTCTCTGGTGGCGGCGATATTGGGCAACGTGCCGATGGCAGACCCGTGCCTGCTGGCCCGAGTCGGCGCACCCGGCTAGGTTGGAGAGCGTGAGCGCGCGCAGGGGTCTGGTGCCCGGCCTGGTCAAGGGCATGGCGACGACCGCGCGCACGATGGTGCGGCACGCGCATACGGCCGAATACCCCGATGTCCGACCGGAGTTGCCGCCGCGCTCGCGGGGGGTCATCGCGCTGCTGGAGGAGAACTGCACCTCGTGCATGTTGTGCGCCCGGGAGTGCCCGGACTGGTGCATCTATATCGACGCCCACAAGGAGACCGTCCCCGCGACCACGCCCGGCGGGCGCGACCGGCAGCGCAACGTCCTCGACCGCTTCGCGATCGACTTCTCGCTGTGCATGTATTGCGGGATCTGCATCGAGGTCTGCCCGTTCGACGCGCTGTTTTGGTCCCCGCAGTTCGAGTATGCCGAGTTCGACATCCATGACCTGCTGCACGAGAAGGACCGGCTCGGCGGCTGGATGGAGTCGGTCCCGCCGCCGCCCGCCCTGGATCTGGCCGCTGCGGACCCGGCCGAGATTGTCGCGCAGCGGGCGCCGGCGCGGCCGGCCAGGGCGGCTGGCGCCGGGGAGCGCCCGGAACGGCCCGCCAGGGCGCGTCGCCAGACGCCCCCGACGCCGGTCGAAGGTCCTGCCGGCGAGGCCGGGTCGTGACCGGTCTAGATATCGCGTTTGCGGCGACCGGGGTGATCACCGTCGGTGCTGCGCTCTTGGCCGTCACCACGCGCCACCTCGTCCACGCGGCGCTGTGGCTCGTGCTCAGCCTCGGCGGCCTGGCCGGCTGCTATCTCGTCCTCGGCGCCGAACTCGTTGCCCTCGTGCATGTCCTGGTCTATGTCGGCGCGGTCGTCGTCCTCGTTATCTTTGCGCTCATGCTCACCCGGGCACCGATCGGCCCGCGCGCCGAGCACTCCACCTCCCGGCTGCACCGTGCCCTGGCCGGCGTCATCGCTGCCGGGCTCGCGGCGCTACTGCTGGCCGTGTTGTTGCCGCTCGCCGGCGAGCAAGCAGTGGCCATCACCGACGCCGACTCGACGTCGATCGCCCAACAGCTATTCACCACGTGGGTGTGGCCCTTCGAACTGCTCTCGGTGCTGCTGCTCATCGCCCTCGTTGCGGCCTTGGCCGTGGCCCGTCCGGGCAGCCGCCCCGCTGGGGGCCACCGATGATCCACCTCGCCCTCCCGTATGCCGTGGCCGCCCTCCTTGTCGCGATCGGCGCCTTTGGCATCCTCGCCCGCCGCAACGCCGTGCTCGTGCTGATCGGGATCGAGCTGGTGCTCGCCGGGGCGGGGCTGCTGCTCGTCACCACCGGCGCCGTTCAGGGCGATCGCTGGCAGGCCGGCAACATCCTGACCCTCTTTGTCATCACGATCGCCGCGGCCGAAGTCGTCGTCGCGCTCGCGGTCATCGTCGCGCTCTTCCGCCGCGGCGCGAGCATCGACCTATCCGAGCGCTCCGCGTCGCCCGAGGTGTCGCCGTGATCGCGGGCGCGCTGCTCGCCCTGGCCATCGGGTTGCTGCTGGGCGGGGGAGGGTTGACTCTGCTGGTGGGGCACGCGCGGCCCCGGCTGGCCGCGACGGTCGCCGTGGTGGCCGGTGTGGCCGCCGCGGGCGTGGGGGTCGCTGCCGCGCTGGGGAAGCAGGGGCCTTGGCGGGCGCCGGTGTTGTGGCCCGACCTGCCCGGGCTGAACGTGGGGGGCCAGATCGTGGGCACCCCGGTCACCGACGCGATCGCCCTGACCGTCCTGCTGGTGACGCTCGCCGTGCAGATCTTCGCCGCCTGGTATCTTGCCGGCGACGACCGCTATGCCTCCTTCGCCGCCACCGTCGGGCTCTTTGCCGCCGCCATGCTGCTCCTGGTCACCAGCCGCGACCTAGTGCACCTGCTCGTCGGCTGGGAAGTGATGGGCTGGTGCTCCTACCTGCTGATCGGGCACTGGAGCCGCAAGGCGACCGCCCGCCGCGCCGCACTCAAGGCCTTCCTCGTCACCCGGCTCGCCGATGCCGGCTTCGTCATCGGGATCGTCGTCCTCGCCGCGACCTACCAAACCACCGACCTCGACCTGATCCTCACCCTGGCCACCGATCCGAGCTTCGGTCAGACGTGCACCACCTGCGCCAGCCCCCCGAACGCGACCGTCGCCTTCGCCCTCGCCGCCCTCGTCGTCGGCGTGCTCGGCAAGTCCGCCCAGATCCCCTTCCAGGACTGGCTCACCGACGCCATGGAGGGCCCGACCCCCGCCTCGGCGCTGATCCATGCCGCCACGATGGTCGCCGCCGGCACCTGGGTCCTCGCCCAACTCGCCCCGCTCCTGACGTATGCCGCCGCCGCCCAATGGATCCTGGCGCTCAGCGTCGCCGCGACCATGGTTCTCGCCGGCTTCGCCGCCTTCCTCCAAACCGACCTCAAGCGCCTGCTCGCCTGGTCAACGATCTCCCAGATCGCGGTCATGCTCGCCCCGCTCGCGGCGGCGCCGGCGGCTGCGCATTTCCGCCTCCCGAGCCCAGCCGCGCACCCGGAACCGGCCGCCGAGGCCGCGATCGGGCACCTCTACGGCCACGCGATCTTCAAGGCGCTGCTGTTCCTCACCGTCGGCTGGCTGTCGGTTGCGGCCGGCTCGACCGCCGCCCGGGCGTTGCGGGGCAGTGGTCGCGCGCACCTGCTCGCCCGGCTCGCCTGGGGCATCGGCCTGGCCAGCCTTGCCGGGGTCCCGCTGACCGTCGGCGGCTTCTCCAAGGAGCATGTCATCGACGTCGCCGCCTGGGTCGACACCGAGCCGGGCCCGGGACTGCGCCAGGGGATCGTCACCGTGGCGCTGCTGCTCACCGTCGCCCTCACCGCCGCGTATGCCGCCCGCGCCTACGCCGTCGTCGCCTCCGGCCCCGCCGAGGCCGGCAGTCATGCGTCCGGCCCGGACGGGGGCGTGCGCCTCGTCCTCGGGCTGCTCACCCTCGCCTGCCTGGCCGGCAGCGCGATCTTCTTCCTCGGCCCCCTGTCGGCCGGGCACTTCTCGGTGCTGGTCCTCGGGCTGTCGGTGGCCCTGATCCTCCTCGGCGCCACCATTGGCTGGCGATGGCGGCCCGACGACGACCTCGAACCCACGGCGTGGATGCGCGCGGCCAGCGCTGGCTTCGGTGCCGACGGCGCCTATCTTTCGCTCGTCGCTCGCCCGGTGCTCGCCCTGGCGCGCGCGGTTGCCTATCTCGACCGTGAGGTCGTCGACATCTATGTCCGCGCCGCAGCGGTCGGCACCCGTGGCGTGGGTGCCCTCGGGGCGCGCGCCCACGAACGCGAGCGGATCGCCACCACCCTCGTCTGGGTCCTGCTCGGCCTGCTCGCGCTCGCGGGGGTGGCCTGGTGGGTGTGATTCTCGTTGCGCTGCTCGCCCCGGGGGTCGCGGGGATGTGGCTGGTCCTGGCCGGGCGGGCGCTGGGGGCGCGAGCGGCATACGGGCTGGCGGTGGTCGCGAGCGGGGCGGCGCTGATCGCGACCAGCCTCGCGGTCGCGACCGGCGCGCAGTGGCGGCGCCCGTGGATCGCCGCGCTCGGCGTGGACTGGGCCTTCGCCTCGGACTGGGTCAGCCGACCGCTGCTCGTGCTCACCGCGGTCGTGACCATGCTCGTCGTCCTGCACGGGTTCGACCACGCGCCGGAGGGACCTCCCGGGCTCTTTTTCGGTCTCGTGCTGCTCGTCGAATTGGGAGCGCTGGCATGCTTTTTCGCCCGGGACGTCGTGCTCTTCTTCGTCGCCTTCGAGATCGTGTTGATCCCGATGTGGGTGCTCATCGGGCGCTTCGGCGACCCGCACGATCCGCGGGGGCGGGCGGACGCGGCGGGGCGGTTCGTGCTGTATACGGCGCTCGGGTCGACAACGATGCTGGCCGGGATTCTCGCGTTGGTTCGCTTCGGCGGGACCGCCAGCATGGACCGATTGCCGTTGGTCGGGATGACCGACAAGCAGCAGCTGGTCGTCGCCGTGTTGCTCAGCCTGGGTCTGGCCGTGAAGGTTCCGCTGTTCCCGCTGCATACCTGGTTGCCGGCGGCGCACACGATCGCCCCGACCGGCGGGTCGGTGTTGCTGGCGGCGGTCCTGCTCAAGATGGGCACCTATGGCCTGATCCGGCTGCCGGGCGAGATGACGCCGCGCGGGTTCGCCCAACTCGGTCCGATCCTGGCGGTGCTCGGTGTTGCCGGCATCCTGTGGGGTGGTCTGGCCTGCCTGGTCGAGCGGGATCTCAAGCGGCTGATCGCCTTTTCCTCGGTGGCCCACATGGGTTTTGTCGCGCTCGCCCTCGGCTCCGGATCGCCGGTGGGCGTGCGCGCCGCGGTGCTGACCAATGTTGCCCACGGGGTCGTCTCGGCCCTGCTGTTCGTCGTCGTCGGTGGGTTGAAGGAGCGGTGGGGGAGCACCGATCTCGCGGTGGTGCGGCCGGCGCTGCGCGAGGTCTGGCCGCGCTTCGGGCTCGCGCTCATGCTCGGGCTCGCCGCCAGCCTCGGCCTGCCCGGCCTGGCCAATTTCCCCGGCGAGTTCCTCTCCCTGTATGCCGCCTGGACCAGCCCCGGCCCAGGCACCTACGTCGATCTCGGCGTCACGTACCTGCCGCCTGACACGGGGGTGCTGCTGCGGGGATGCGTGGTCGCGGCCGCCTTCGGCGCGGTGCTGGCGGCGGCATACTGCCTGCGGGTGGCGGCGCTGGTCTGGGTTGGTGACGCAGTCGGCGGCGCTGCGGGCGACGAGGTCGGCGGTGACGGCGGGGGCGGCGAGGAGCGCGAAGGGCGCCCGCGGATTCTGCGGGAGATGACCGCATCCGAGCAACTCGTCTGCGGGATCCTTGGGCTTGCGGTGGTCGTTCTCGGCATCCTGCCCGGCCTGCTGTTGCCGGCCGCGGGGGCGATGCTGACCGGGGGTGGGCCGTGAGCGTCGTCTCCTTCGACTGGTTGGTCCTCGCGCCGGCGCTGGCACCGATAAGTGGCGCGCTGCTCGTCCTGGTCCTCGACATTCTTGCGTCGCGGGCGAGCGGGTTGCATCTGCCCGTCGGCTTGGTGGCCCTCGGCGCGGGGATCGGCGCCCTGCCCTTCGGCGCATTCGACAGCGTGACCGGGCGGACCCTGTGCCTGCCCGCGGGGCCGGACGGGGCCTGCTTCTACGAGGGCACTGCGTGGGGGGCGACGCTGCAGTTGATTGCTCTCGGCGCCAGCCTGCTCGTGTTGCTACTTCTCGGCCCGGGCACCGGGCACATCTCCCGCGCGCAACGCGGGGGACCCGCGGTGACGGTGGCGCTGGTGCTGACGGCGACCGCGGGGGCCGTTGTCGTCCCGGCCGTGCGTGACCTGCCCAGCTGGCTGATCGCGATCGAGCTCGCCACCTTGCCGGCGGTCGCTTTGGTCGCTTTATCGCGCTCGCCCGGGGCCCAGCGCGGCGCGACCGCGCTGCTGATGACCTCGCTGACGTCGTTTGGGCTGCTCGCGGTCGGGCTTGCGTTGTGGGTGCTGGCCACGGGTGACGCCCGGTTCGCGCCGGACACAGTCGCCGCAGCCTGGGCCGATGCCGACCATCACCGGGCGCTGGTCATGGCGGTGCTTTTCTTGCTCGCCGGGCTGGGTTTCAAGTTGTCGGCGGTGCCGTTCCACACCTGGACGCCGCAGGCGTTCGTCCCGGCGGACGAGGCGGTCGCCGCGCTGTTGGCGACCACGTCCAAGGTGGCTGCTCTCGGCGCGGTCGTCGTCGTGGTGCGCCCGTTCGTCGCGCCGGCCATGGACGGCGAGGATGGCCGGGGGACGATCATCGTCATCCTCGCGGTCATCGCGCTGGCCTCGATGACGCTCGGCAATCTGGTTGCGCTCACCGCGGACGACCCGGTCCGGCTGCTCGCCTGGTCGACGATCGCGCAGGGCGGCTGGGTGCTGCTGCCGATGGCGGTCCTCGGCGAGGGCGGCATCGCCGCCGCGGTCACCTACCTGCTGGTGTATGCCGCTGCCACCCTCACGGTCTTCGCCGTCGCTGCCGCTGCGCACAGCGGAACGGAGGGTGCGGGGGAGCGCTCGCTCGCGGCATACCGGGGCATGGGGCGGCGCCAGCCGCTGCTGGCTGGCGCGCTGGGTCTCGGGCTGCTCACCTTGGCCGGGTTGCCGCCCGGGATTGCCGGGCTGTTCGCCAAGATCGTCGCGTTGCGTCCGATCGTCGGGGCTGGCTATTGGCTGGTTGTTGCCGTGGCCGTCGTCAATGTCGTCATCGGCCTGGCCGTGTATCTGCGCTGGCTGCTCGTCCTGGTCTCGGGCGGCCCCCCGCCCGAGACCCCGCGTCAGCGGCTCGATCCCGGCCTGCTCGCCGCCCTGGTGCTCGCCACGGTGGTTCTTGTGGTGGCCAGCGTCGTGCCGGGCCTGATCCTCGGCCTCGCCGGGCTGGCCTGACGGGTGCTGGGGGCAGGGGGGCCGTCACGGAACCGACGCCGGCAAGCGGAAGCTTGGGTCCTGGCCGGGTAGCTGGATGCGATGTGTCGCGCGGCGTGGGGTGGGCCAGCGACCAGTGAGCGCGGGCCCGGCGTGGCCGAGCACAGCGGCCATGGGTCCGGCCCGGGGTCGACGGGGTGGTCAGGCCGCGCCGGTCAGGTGGGGCGGTGGCCCCAGCCGAGGGCTGGGGGTGGGATGGAGAGGTAGGTGTGGCCGGTGGGGGTGGTGATCGCGGTGATGTGGGTGCGGGGCCTGGCGTTGCGGGCGATGTGGGTGTTGCGGTCGGTCTCGGGTCCGGCGGCGTAGGCGGCGATCTCGGCGCGGGTTAGGACGCGGGTGGTGAACCCGGGGAGGTCTTTGGTGTAGTTGCAGCCGGCGGACAGGCCTTGCCCGTTCTGGTAGCTGGTGGGCCCGCCCTTCGCGGCGGGGACGGCGTGGTCAGCGTGGCGGATGGGGGCATCGCAGTGGGGCATGCGGCAGCGGTCGTCGCGCAGGATGAGCAGGGAGCGCAGTAGGGGTGGGAAGAGGCGGGCGGTGGATTCGAGGGCGATCAGGTCGCGCCGGTCGGGGCTGGTGAACGCCCGCCGCAGGGACGCCGCGGCGGGGTGTTCGCCGGGGCCCGGCGGACCGCAGTGGTTGTCGGGGGTGTCGGTGTCGGTGTCGGGGGTGTCGCAGCCGCAGAGGAGCCATTCGCGGGCGAGGGCGGCGGGGATGGTGCCGTGGCCGAGGATGCGGACGGGGTCGGCGGCGCCGGCGCAGCGGCTGCCCTCGCCGGGGCGGTGCCAGGCAGGCTCGGTGGGTGGGTGCTGGTCCGTCGGGGTTGGCGGCTCGCCCGCCGGGGCTTCGGTGATGGGGTCGGACTCGGTGGCGGGGTGGCTGTCGGGATGCGTGTCGGCGGGGTCAGGGGGCCGCTGGTCGGCGAGGACGCCGGCGGGGTCGGTGTCGTCGGGATCGGCGGCCTTGTCCGGGTCGCCGCGATCGTCACCGGGATCAGCAGGTGCGGCCGGTTCAGCAGGTCCGGGAGATGCGGCGAGTTCCGCGGCGGGACGACTCTCATCGGCCGGCTGGCTCCTGCTGCCCGCGCGGGTGTCGGCGGGCTCGGCGCCGCCATCGTTCGGCTCGTTGTGGGTGTCAGGGTCTCCGGGCCCAGGCTGGTCGGTGGGCTCGCCGTCGTCGGTGGGGTCAGCGTCGGCAGTCTCGTTCGCGCCGCTGTCGCTGCCGGTGGTGTCGGTGGCACGGCTGTCGGCGGTGCTGTCGCTGTCGGTGTCGGAAGCGCCGGTGGTGTCGGTGGTGTCGGTGGTGTCGGTGTCGGTGTTGTCGGTGGTGTCACTGGGGGCGGTGGGGGTGAATAGGTCGTTCAGGTCGTTGAGGTTCTTGCCGTACAGGTTGTCGGGGGTCATCACCAGGGTGACCGCGGCCGGGGGGAACTGCCCGGACGCCAGCCCAGACAGCCGGGCGATCGCGGTGTCGGCCAGCACCTGCGAATAGGTCCGCTCCCCCGGCGGGTCGTCCGGGTCGGCGCCGGCGAGCACGCCGGTGGCGTGCCGGTGCAAACACGCGTACGCCGACACGATCCGCGGCAACGTGTCCAAGAGGGTCAGGTAGGCCATCCCGTCCGGCGCCGGCCGGGTCCACGCTCCCCGGGAGGAGACCGCTTTGGCGTGCCTGGCCAGGACGGCGTCCGGGTCGAGCCGGGCGGCGACCTGGGCGGCGGCGGCCCGCGCCTGCGCCAGGGTCAACACCGGCAACCGCTCCCCGAGCTCGGCGTCCAGGAGGCGCTGGTCGTCCTCGGACAACCCGGCGGCTTCGGCGCAGACCGCGCCCGCGACCGCCGGGGAGATCAGGCCCGCGGTCAGGGCGGCCAGGGTGTGCGGTAACACGCTGGTCAACGCCCGCGACTGGGACAGCTGCGCCTGCGCCGCCGACGGGCTACACCCGCGGGCCAGCGCGAGTTGCGGGGTGATTCCCCGGCTCGCCGCCCGCGGCGAGAGCCCGCGGGCGTGCGCGTCGGCGGTATGGGTGTCGGCGAACGCGACGCTCACTCGCGCCTGGGCCGCCGCCAGGGCCGCTTTGAGGCGTTCACACACGCTCAACACCTCGATCCGCTCCCCCTGCCCCGCGTCCTGGGCCAGGCCGTCGACCTCGGCCAACGCGTCGGTGATCGCGGTCAGCCAGGCCACCTGATCGCTCGCCCGCTGTGGTGCCCCCACCAGCTCCGCGAACCGCGACCCGCACTCATCCCCACCCTCGCCGCCGCCGGGGTAGCCGCCGCGGCCGCGGCGGGGGAACTGGGCGGCCTCGTAGTCCTCCATGTCCGCGCGGATCTGGGCGAAGAACGCGGCCTCCTCGGCCGCGTCGGCGAACATCGGCTCCTCATCCCCGCGTTGCAGCAGCGCCAGCTCTTCCTCCGGACTCAGCTGACCGGCCAGCCCGTCACAGTCATCAAAGAAGTCATTCACGGTGTGGTCCCAGCCGCCATCGTCCCCGGGGGTTCCGGGGGTGGTGGGTAGGATCGCCGTCATACTCAGAATTATACTAGATTACCTGTGAGTAGTCAAGAACAAAGCTCGGATTATTGGAGCCGGGATTGTCATTGGGCTGGAACGCAATCGACCAAGTGCTGCCATGCCCGCCGGGGTGGCTGGCTCAGGCGACCTCGGTCCGCTCGGCCCGCCCCGGCGAATCGTTAGGTCTCGCTTTGGGGGAGGGGCCTCGGGCACCGTCGTGTCAGGCGTGGAACCGATGACGTCTGCCCGTGTTGTGAGTGATCTGTGAGCGGCCCCGACCAGGGAACGAACCGGGCTGGAAGGAGCGTTGCACCAGGCATGCACAACCATTTCAACGGGCTGAAGACCGCCGGGCTCTTCGGCCTCATCTGGGTCCTGCTACTCGGCATGGGCTCGATCATCGGCAGCGGGAAATACATCTACCTGTTCGCTCTCTTCGGCCTGGCCATGACGTTCTACTCCTACTGGAACTCCGACAAGCTGGCCATCCGGGCGATGCATGCCTACCCGGTCAGCGAGGCCCAAGCGCCGGGCATGTATCGCATCGTCCGCGAATTATCCACAGCGGCAGGCAAACCCATGCCGCGGCTCTATGTCTCGCCGACGCAGGCGCCCAACGCGTTCGCCACCGGGCGCAATCCCAACTATGCCGCCGTCTGCTGCACCGAGGGGATCTTGAACCTGCTCGATGAGCGTGAGTTGCGCGGCGTGCTCGGCCACGAGCTGATGCACGTCTACAACCGCGACATCCTGACTGGCTCGATTGCGGCCGCGCTCGCCGGGGTGATCACCTCAGTCGCCCAGATGGCGATGTTCTTCGGCGGCAGCGACGAGGACCGTCCCAACCCGATCGCCCTGCTCGGCATGGCCCTCCTCGCGCCCTTCGCCGCAATGGTCATCCAGATGGCGATCAGCCGCACCCGCGAATACGACGCCGACGAGGACGGCGCCACGCTGACCGGCGACCCGCTCGCGCTGGCCTCGGCGCTGCGCAAACTTGAGATGGGCACCCGCCGCGCCCCCCTCGCGCCGACACCCCAAGTGGTCAACAGCTCCCACATGATGATCGCCAATCCCTTCCGCGCTCAGGACGTTTCGCGCTTCTTCGCCACTCACCCCCCGATGGGCGAGCGCATCGCTCGCCTGGAGGCCATGGCGCGCAGACCGCGACCCTGAAGCCGACAACCGAGAACCCGCGGCGGGCCCTGCACACCGCGGGTTCTCGGGATGATGCCTGACCTACTTGGTGAAGGTGTAGCTCTCCGTGACCGGCTGAACCGTCTTGGTGCCGGAGAACGTCGCGGTGTAGGTATAGGTGCCGCGGGCAAGGACGCCGAGCCGGATCTCGGCAACCCCGTTGGTGACCGGGTCGGACCCAACGACAGCGCCATTGCGCTTTACCGTGACCATGCCGCCGTTCGGGTTGCCGTCGGGCTAAGCGTTCACCCGGACGACGAGGAAGGTGACATTGCTGGCATTCGTGCGCGTGCTGACGGTCAGATCGGCGCTCACGCGGTTGCCCAGGTCGTAGGTCGTCTCGCCGAGCTTGATCGCATGCAGCGTGTTGACTGCGGGGACGCCCAGCACCCATCCGGCCTGGACGATGGCGCCGGCGGGGAAGGCGGCTCGCCACTCGGCCAGACTGCCGTAGTAGGGAGATCCCTGGCCGTCGTTGTTGCCACCGCCAGGAGCGATGTATGGCGCCTTGGCGCGCATCGCCGCCGACCAGCCCTCGGTCAGCCACCACGTCCCGTTGTAGATCGACTCGTAGACCAGCGTCCCGTCATAGCTGCCGTCGCCGTCGATGTCGATGCGCAGATTTAGGCCCGCCTCGCCGCTGCCGGACACCACGCCGGCGAGGGGCACGACCACGTCGAAGTAGCCGGCCGCCTTGTCGGTCGAGGTGGTGCCCCTGGTCCAGACGTGCATGCCGCCGCCGGCGAATTCCACGTGCCCCGTTGCCCGGGTTTGTGACGTGTCGATGTGGTCGCGGTCAACCACGTAGGCCGCGGCCTGTGCCGGCGGTGCGGAGATCACGCCGGCGATGAGGAGAGTGAAGGGGACGGCCGCGGCCAGCCCCCGGGAGAATTGGTTGGCACTGCGCATTGCGATACTCCAGATTGCGAATCACTGTGATCGGAGGTGAGCAGCAGCGCATATGACGTTCCCCAGCCCAGTCGGATCGTAACGTCGATACCCAGCCCTCGGATAGAGCGCTCGGGCACCAATTTCGCGGAGCGTTGTGCCTCTGGTGCAGTTCGCGGGCCGCCCACGGTCTGCGCGGCCATCGGAGCGGGCAGGATGACCGTATGCCGAGCCTGACCCGCGCCGAGGCGCAGCACCGTGCCCGCGCGATTCAGGTCACCCACATGAAGGTCGACCTCGACCTGGACCAAGGGGATCGGCACTTCGGCTCGACGACCACGCTCCGGTTCACAGCGAGCGAGCCCGGGACGTTCGTCGATGTGCGCGCCCACCACCTGCGCCGAATCACGCTCGACGGCACCCGAATCGACCCGGCGAGCGTGGCCGACGGACGCCTCCCGCTGGACGGCCTGGGCGGTGAGCACGTCCTGCAGATCGCGGCAACGATGGCCTACAGCCAGGATGGGCAGGGGCTGCACCGCAGCCTCGACCCGGCCGACGGCAACAGCTACGTCTTCGGGCATATGTTCCTCGACGCCGCCTCGACTGTCTTCGCCTGCTTCGACCAGCCGGACCTCAAGGCCCCGTATGCCGTGACCGTCCGAGTTCCCCAGGACTGGTCGGTCCTCGGCAATGGCGCCGCTCGGGAACTCGGGCCGGGACACTGGGAACTGGCCCAAACCCCGCCGCTCGCAACCTATTTCGTCACGATCTGTGCTGGGCCATGGGCGAGCGTGCGGGAGGTGCACGACGGCATACCCCTGGGCGTGCATGCCCGCGCCTCGCTGGGCGAGCCGCTGCGGCGGCAGGCGGGGCAGCTGCTCGCGCTGACCGGCCAGTGCCTCGACTACTACCACGAGCTGTTCGGCATCCGCTATCCGTTCGGCGAGTACCACCAGGTGTTCGCCCCCGAGTTCAACGCCGGCGCGATGGAGAACCCCGGCTGCGTCACGATCCGCGACACTTATCTCTTCCGCGGCGTCGCCACCGAGGACGAGATCCTCACCCGCGCCAACACGATCGCCCACGAGATGGCGCACATGTGGTTCGGCGACCTGGTCACCATGCGCTGGTGGGACGACCTGTGGCTGAACGAGTCGTTCGCCGAATACATGGCGCACCGCACCTGTGTCGCCGCCACGCAGTACACCGGGGCCTGGGTCGACTCGACGATGGCCCGCAAGCTGTGGGGTCACTCTGCCGAGCGGGCACCGTCGCGACACCCGGTGGCCGGATCACCCGCTCCCACGGCGCAGGCCGCGCTGAACAACTTCGACGGCATCTCCTATGCCAAGGGCAGCGCCGTGCTGCGGCAGCTGATCGCCCACATCGGCGATGACGCGTTCGTCGCCGGCGTGCGGGACTATCTCGGCCGACTGGCCTTCGGCAATGGCGAGCTTGCCGACTTCCTCGGCGCCATGGAAACAGCCGCCGGTATGCCGCTGCGCGAGTGGAGCACGGCCTGGCTCGAGACCGAGGGACTCGACCAGCTGAACGTCTTCCAGGACACCGGCCGGGTCGCCCGCGGGACACCGCCGGAGTATCCGCGCGCCGGGCGGCCGCACACCTTCGATGTCGCCGGGTTCACCGGCGATGCGGAGGTCTTCCGGGTCTCCGGGACACTCACCCGCTCCACGGCCCGGTGGCCGGAGCTGGCCGCCGCGCCGACCGCCCGGATCGTGCTCCCCAACGCGGCCGACCTGACCTGGGCGGTGAGCGGTCTGGACGCCGAGACCCGGCGCAACCTGCCGGACGGCCTAGCCGGCATACCCGATGCCCAGGCTCGCAGCGTGGCCTGGCTGGCGCTCATCGACGGAATGCACCTGGCCGCCGTCGACCCGCGAGAGGTCTTGCGCACGTTCACTCGCGCCTGGCCGAGCGAACGCAACGAGTCGATCCTCAACCGGGTGAGCGGCCACATCCTCGGCCGCGTCATACCGGTCTTCCTTCCCGAACCCGAGGTTCCGGCCGCCGAAGAACTCGTCGCCGCGGCCAGCAACGAGCTGCTGCGCGGCGCCACGACCGTGGGTGCCCGACTGATCGCCGCGCGCTGCCTGGTCCAGTCGAGCACCGACGAGGCGCTGCTGCGGCGCTGGCTGACCGGCGCCGACCTGCCGCCGGGGCTCGATGAGGATTCGGACTTCCGCTGGTTCGTCGTGCGCGCCCTCGCCCGTCGAGCGTGGATGCCGGCCGAGGAGATCGAGCGCTATCGCGAGCTGGATGCCAGCCTGGCCGGGCAACAAGCCGCGCTCGCCGCGCTGGCGCTGCGGCCGACCGCGACCGCCAAGGAGTGGGCCTGGGCCGAGCTGACCGGCAACCCGCGACGATCCAACTACGACCTCAACGCGATCGCCGGGGCGTTCTGGTCCAGTCCCGAGGTCGACCTCGTGCTCCCGTATGTCGAGCGCTACTTCACCGATATCCCGGCACTCGCGGCGCGGGTCGGTGAGGACGCCCTCGGCACCGTGGCCGCGCTGGCATACCCGTTGCGCGTCGTCGCGCAGCGCACGCTCGATCTCGGCGTCGCCGCCCTCGCCCGGGGCGACCTGACGCCCGCGGTCACCAGGGCCATCGTCGATGCCCAGTCCAAGCTGACCGAAGCCCTTGCCTCTCGGGCGGCCTTCTGGCCGCCCGAGGCCGAACGCTGCGTTCCCCGACGGCCGTGACGACCGATCCCGAACGCACGCCGAGCTTCCAGCACGTGTTGCTCACCCGGTTCAGCGCCGTCCTGCACGCCGGCCAGCCGCCCGTCTCTCAGGGGTGGTTGGACTACCGGATGGCCTTCTTCTACGACGCCTGCTACCCGTCGGTGACCCGGCAACGCGGCGCCGACTTCGACTGGCTGATCCTGTTCGACGACCGGTGTGACGACGACTTCCGCGAGCTGGTCGAGGACCTGGCTCAGGACGCGTTCACGCCGGCCTGGACCCACGTGCCGTTCCGCCGCAACAGCTTCGCCGCACCCGTCGCAGACCACCTCGCCGGGCGCGGGCCGAGCAGCCACTTGATCACCACCCGTATCGACTCCGACGACGCGATGGCAATGGATTTCATGGCCGCCGTGCAGTCCCAGTTCGCCGGGCAGGACCGCCTGTTCGTCAACTTTCCCCGCGGCATCCAGATCGATCGCTCCGGCGCGGTCTATCGCAGCGACATCCTCTCCAGCCCCTTCCTCTCGCTCATCGAACGCCGCACCACGGCCCCGCCGGACACCGTGTATGTCGCCAAACACGCCTGGGCCCGAGCCCACGGCCCGGTCCGCGAAGTGCAGGCCCCGGTCATGTGGGCCCAGGTCGTCCATGGCATCAACCTGTCCAATATCGTCAATGGTGTCCGCGTCCCCCCGGCCATCGTCGCCGAGCGGTTCGACTTCGACCTCGGCTATGACGCCGCGATCTCGGGTATGCCGCTCGCCCGCGCCCAGGCCCGCCACCTCGCCAAGCTCTCACGGTTGTGGTCGACCCACCCCGGTGAGTTGACCAAATGGGCCGAGGCGCGCGCCTGGACCCTGCGCGGCACGCACGAGCGCGCCCAGGATGACGGCCAGACCCTCAGCGACCGGATGCTCGCCGCCGAGCGGAGCGCGCGGCAGGCCTGGCAGGACTCCGGGCTGCGTCGGCGGTTGAGCACGGCCCGCGGGGCAGCCCGGGACGCCCGCTGGCGGCTGCGTGGCGAGATCAACGCCCGCGTGTCGCAGCGACTGGTTCACCTGGCCGGCGATCTCGAGGCCGTGCTCGCGGCGCCGCGCGTCGTCGTCCTCGCGGAATACGCGACCACTCGCGCGCTGCGGCCCGATGCCCTCGCCATCGCGTCGGCGTATGCCGCTGCCGGGCTGTCCGTCCTGATCGTCGCGGCGTCCGATCCATGGCGTCGGCTGCGCGTGGCCGAGGTCCCGGCTGGAGTGGCCGTGGTGCGCCGGCCCAACGCCGGCTACGACTTCGGGTCCTGGTCGGCCGCGCTCGCGGCATACCCGATCCTCGCCGGCAAGGACCTCGTCGTGCTGACCAACGACTCCCTGCTCGGGCCGTTCGGGCCGCTGGATGATCTGGTCGCCCGGATCGATCGAGCACAAACCGACGTGTGGGGGCCAACCGAATACGCCTTCCCCCGGCGCTACGTGCAAAGCTACTTCCTCGCCTTCCGCGGCGGGGTGTTGCAGCACCAGCCCGTGCGTGACTTCTTTGCGACTGTCCGACCGCAGCGCAGCAAACTCGATGTCATCCACACCTACGAGGTCGGGCTCGCCGGGGTGTTGGACGCCGCTGGGCTGAGCTACGCGGCGGAGTGGACCGCAGCGTCACTCGGCCTTCCCGAGGGCACCAATGTGTGCATTGACGGCTGGCGCCAGCTGCTCGACGCCGGATTCCCGTTCGTCAAGCGCACGCTGATCGAGCTGGAGCACCTCGCGCCGCTGCGCGTCCAGGTGCTCGACTATCTCGCCAAACGCGACGACTGGGCCCCGGGGAGTGGGCGTTCGAGTTCCAGCTCCGTGACCAGCCACAGACGAGCTCAGCGGTAGTTGGTGAACTGCAGGGCGACGTCGAGGTCCTTTCCCTTGAGCAGCGCGATGACCTGCTGCAGGTCGTCGCGGGACTTGCTGCTGACCCGCAGCTCGTCGCCCTGGATCTGGGCCTTGATGCCCTTGGGGCCCTCGTCACGGATGATCTTGGCGATCTTCTTGGCGTTGTCCTGGTCGATACCGTTCTTGAGGGGGCCCTGCAGCCGGTATTCCTTGCCCGACGCCGTGGCCTCCTTGTCGCCGAAATCGATCGACTTCAGGCTGACGCCGCGGCGCACGAGCTTGGTCTCGAACACATCGAGGGCGGCGCGAACACGCTCGGGGGAGTTGGCCGTGATCAGCACCTGCTCGCCGGTCCACTGGATGGATGCGCCGACGCCCTTGAAGTCGTAGCGCTGGGCGATCTCCTTGGCCGCCTGATTCAGGGCGTTGTCGACCTCCTGCTTGTCGACCTTGCTGACGATGTCGAAGGTGGAATCGGCCATCCGGACCTACCTCGTTTTCGCGTTGGGTGATTGGCTTGCTATCCTTCCATGCGCAGCACGGCAGGTTGCCCGAGCGGCCAATGGGAGCGGACTGTAAATCCGTCGCGAAAGCTACCAAGGTTCGAATCCTTGACCTGCCACCCGTGTCGACCGGCCCCTGATCAGCGGAAACGCGAGTCAGGGGCCGTTTGTATCGGTGTGTCCTCGATTTGTCCGACGTCGCCTTGGCGGATTCGCCCAGTGGAGTTTGTTACGGTCGAGGTTCGCCAGGGGCAGCCGCCAGGAAGCGGGAGCGGGTGCCTTGCCGATCCCCAATCCCGCGGAAGTGACTGATTCATGATGCGACCATCCGCTGCTGTTACCGTCCGTCGAGGCCCTGAGCTGACCTGAGCGAGCTACCCATGTGGGATTCCGTCATCGAGCACACTTTCCACCTCAGCCATGACCGGCCGTGCCTGGGCTGCGGACACGCCGAGCACACCTACCTGCCGTGCGATAGCGGCTGCGGGTGCCCCCGCTCGCCGATCCCCGGGCTGGACGGGGACCTGCTGAAACCGGCCGCGGTCGCCCGGCGGCGCTGACGCCGGTCAGCGATTGGTCGCGACCACGGCGGCGGCCGAGATCGCCCCGTTGATCTGGGCGATCGCGTCCTTGACCGCCTGCCCGGCCCAGGCCTGCGCCGCGATCTCCTTGCCCCGGCGCCGGGCCGCCTTCTTGTCGGTCTCGTCCGAGATGACCTTGGTCAGCATGTCGGTAGCCACGAGCAGCGCGATCAGCGCTGCGGTAGCCTGACTCGGCTCGGCGCCGAGCAGGGCGGCATCGACCCGTTGACGCACCGCCCGCTCCGGCTGCGGGTCGCGCTCGGGATAGACGTCGACCGGCACGACACCCAGGACGACGCGGCGCTCGTGATCGAGGATGCCGGAGGTGACCAGCCGCTCCATCAGATCGTCGGCCAATCCCTTTCCGACCTTGCCGCCGGCCCACCGGATCAGGACGTCCTTGGGCTTGTGGCCGGCGAATTTGACCGCCTCGATCAGCGCAGTGTCGAGGATGCGGTCCTCGGTCGTGCGCTCGAGCAAGACCGTGATGCGGTCGCGCTCTCGCCACGGCAGGTGGTGTGGGGTGACACCGATCCGCTCCCGCAGCGCGAGTTCGACGAGCAGGGCACCGCAGACCGCCAGGCGCACGTGCTGGGCCGAGGCCCGCAGCTTCCCGGTGTCCTCGGTCCGGGAGAGGAGGAGGAACTCCTCGGCGATCAACATGCCCTCACCGTAGCCGCCTCCCGGCAGCCCCGGGATCTTCTCCTGGAGATCGCGTGGCCGGCGTCCTCAAAAGAGTTCCCAGACGCCCTTGACGAGGATGGCCAACACCAGCAACGTCGCGGTGACGAGGACGATCAGCCCGAGGACGGTGAGCGTCCAGCGCACCGCCTGCCGCTGCGGGGAGGCCGGCCGCGCGTCCTGGATACCGGCGCCAGCACGAGGGTCACCGGTCAGCAGACTGGCACCGGGGCGCCCGTCGCGCAGCACGGCGAGGAGGGCGCTCACGCCGGCAACGGCCAGCAGCGCCGGGATGAGCAGCCGCACCATGACACCATTCTCCTCCCTGATACGCCCGCGCGCCGGTCAGGGTTTGGCCTCCGGGGTGACGATCGCGCTGCCGTAGCTCGGCTGATAGGGGTTGAGCCCATTCTCGATCGCGCGGTTGTTGTTGTATTCCTTGGCCGAGCCGAACGGCTTGATCTTCGCTTCGGTGATCTCGGCCTCCAGGCGAGCGATCCGCGCCTCGGCCTCCTTGACCGCGACCTGTGCCTGCGCCGCGGCCTTGGCCGCCTCGGCGTCGGCGATCGCCTTGGCCTGCTGGGTGTCGGCCTCGGCGACCGCCTTGGCCTTGGCGGCGGCCGCCTGGGCCCGGGCCGACTCTTCGTTGGCCAGGGCATCAACGAGAGCCGCTGCTGGGCGGGGCTGTTGGATGAGCGCCGAGAAGCCCTGGAAGAACTCGTCCTCGCCGGGCATCTTCTGCTGGATCAAGGCGGCGAGCTGCTCGTTGACGGTCCGGTTCATCTCGTCCTTGATCGTCGGATCGGCATACAGCTCCTTCCAGGTGTATTTCTTGGCGACTCGATCCAGCGTCGCGTCCAGGGCGGGAGCGAAATACAAATCGAGCATCCGCTGCCAGCCGCGCGGCGTGGCTGACCATTCGTCCGAGCTGGTGTAGAAGGAGGCGTAGCGGTTGCCGATCGCGTCGTGGAAGCGGGTCAAGACCGCGCAGTCGACGTTGAGCCGGAATTCCACCGAACCGGGGACCTCCAGCTGCTGATAGTCCTTGGACACCACCGAGAACGGGCCGTGGTCGGCGTCTTGGCCACCGGTGAAGTTGTAGGTCCGTTGCGAGGCGGGATACCAGTAGTAGCGATCTCCCGGTCGGCGGATCTCGCGCGAGTTCGCCGCGACGCAGCCCTTGGAGTTGGGTGCCTCGATGACGCCACCGCCCTTGTGGACGGCCACCTCGTCGGCGGGTGAGGCAACGGTGCGGATCATGCTGAGCGCGCCGACAACGAGTGCGGCAACGAGCGCGAGAATCGCGATGGCGCGCAACCGTCCGCCGGCGCTGCGAGTGGGTGCACCGATCGGCGCGGGGCTGGTGGTCGTCGTGTTGTTTCGGGCCACGGCGGCCGGTCCTCCTTCGAACATGGCGCAGGCCGGCCCGGCGGCCGGCCTGCCTGGTGTGGTGCTTGGACGATTGTGCCAGGCCGGTTGGTTCCCTGGCCTGGCCGGACGCGCCGGGGTTAGCCCTTCAGCTCGGGGAACATGTCATCGCGCCACTCGTTCGCGGCGGCCCCGGGGGAGTCCTCCTCCCGCTGGCGCAGTTCCACCCGCCGGATCTTGCCGGAGATCGTCTTGGGCAGCTCGGAGAACTCCAACCGGCGGATCCGCTGGAAGGGCGCCAGGTGTTCTCGGCAATAGGTCAGGATCGACAGGGCGGTCTCGCGGGTCGGTTCGTGCCCGGCGACGAGCACGACGAATGCCTTGGGCACGGCCAGCCGCACCGGGTCCGGCGCCGGGACGACGGCGGCCTCGGCGACCGCCGGGTGCTCGATCAACACCGATTCCAGCTCGAACGGGCTGATCTTGTAGTCGCTCGCCTTGAACACATCGTCGGTGCGCCCGACATAGGTGATGTAGCCGTCGGCGTCCCGGGAGGCGATGTCGCCGGTGTGGTAGTAGCCGCCGGCCATGGCGGACGTGTTGCGCGCGTCGTCGCCTTGATATCCGGTCATCAGGCCCAGCGGGCGGTCTTCGAGGTCGAGGCAGATCTCCCCCTCCTCGTCGGTCGGCTCGTTGGTCAACGGGTCAACGAGGACGATCGGCATACCGGGAAGGGGCTTGCCCATTGAGCCCGGCTTGACCACGTCGCCGGGGCAGTTGCCGATCTGGGCGGTGGTCTCGGTCTGTCCGTAGCCGTCGCGCAGCGTCATGCCCCAGTGCTTGTCGACCTGGGCGATGACCTCGGGGTTGAGCGGCTCGCCGGCGCCGATGACCTCGCGCAGGCTGCCCGGCCCACCGGACAGGTCGGCGTTGATCAGCATCCGCCACACGGTCGGCGGCGCGCAGAAGGAGGTGACGTGGTTGTCGCGCAGCACGGTGAGTAGCGCGGCCGGATCGAAGCGGCTGTAGTTATAGATGAACACCGTCGCCTCGGCGATCCACGGCGAGAAGAAGCACGACCACGCGTGCTTGGCCCAGCCGGGGGAAGAGATGTTTAGGTGGACATCGCCTGGGCGCAGCCCGAGCCAGTACATCGTCGACAGGTGACCGAGCGGATAGGACTGTTGGGTGTGCTCGACGAGCTTGGGGCGGCTGGTCGTGCCGCTGGTGAAATAAAGCAGCAACCGGTCGGTCGGCGCGGTGCCGGGGTGCTCGGCCGGCGCCACCTCGCTCTCGTATGCCGCAAGCAGATTCTCCCAGCCGGCCACATCCCCGACGCTCGCCTTGAGATAGTCGCCGGGCACGTCGGCGAATTTGTCGGTGTCGGCCGGGTTGCAGACAACCGCCTTGGCGGCGCCGCGCTCGATCCGGTCGCGCAGGTCGTTCGGCCCGAGGGCCGTGGTCGTCGGCATGATGACCGCACCGCGTTTCATCACCCCGAGCATCGTCGACCACAGCTCGACCTGGTTGCCGAGCATGACGATCACCGAGTCGCCGCGGCCGATCCCGTGGCCGGCCAGCCAGGCGGCGATCTGGTCGGACGCCGTGGCCATCGCGTCGAAGGAGACCTCCTGGCGGCGCCCGTCCTCCTCGACGATGATCAGCGCGGGTTGGTCGTTGCCGCGGGCGATCGCGTCGAACCAGTCGATCGCCCAGTTGAACCGTCCCCCGAGGTTGGGCCACCGGAACTCGTCCACCGCCCGGCTGTGGTCCTCACGCAACGCGATCAACTGATCGCGCGCCTGACGGTAGGCCTCGGTCACCTTCGACATCGTTGTCGCCTTTCCTTGGTCGGGAGGATCGGGACACACTCTGCCAGGCGTCCGCCACTCAGCCGTGCCTGGGTGGGCGCTGGTGAGCTACGTAACCGTGACTCGCGGACTGGTCACGCGTCCAGCTCGATCGGCGTCGCCGCGGCGCGCTGGGGGCGTGCGACCCACCCCAGTCTCCCCTAGGCTGTGATGCAGGTTACAGAGGCGTAAACCTCAGGAGGCAACGGTGTTCTCACGGATCGCAGTCATCAACCGGGGCGAAGCGGCCATGCGTCTGATCCACGCAGTCCGCGACCTCAATGCCGGCGCTGGCAGCGGCCCGTCCATCGAGGTCGTCGCCCTGCATACCGAGGGGGAGAAGACGGCGATGTTCGTCCGCGAGGCGGACATCGCCTACAACCTCGGGCCGGCATCCGCGCGCCCCTATCTCGACCACGCGGTCCTCGAACGGGCCATGAAAGAGACCGGCGCCGACGCCGTCTGGGTCGGCTGGGGGTTCGTCGCCGAGGACGCCAGCTTCGCCGATCTGTGTGCCCGGATCGGGGTCACCTTCATCGGGCCGAGCGGCGAGGCCATGCGCAAGCTCGGCGACAAGATCGGCAGCAAGCTGATCGCCGAGGAGGTCGGCGTGCCGGTGGCGCCGTGGAGCCGCAGTGGTGTCGACACCCTCGAGGAGGCCACGGCGGCCGCCGCCCAGGTCGGCTATCCGCTGATGCTCAAGGCCACCGCGGGCGGCGGCGGCCGCGGCATCCGCAAGCTGACCAGCGACGCCGAGCTGGAGGCTGCCTTCCAGCTCACCCGGGACGAAGCCCTGCGCGCCTTCGGCAATGGCACCGTCTTCCTGGAGAAGCTCGTCACCGGCGCCCGGCATGTCGAGGTCCAGGTCATCGCCGACGGGCGGGGCAGCGCCTGGGCGCTCGGGGTGCGCGACTGCTCGGTCCAGCGGCGCAACCAGAAGGTCATCGAGGAGTCTTCCTCGGTGGTCATGACGCCCGAGCAGGCGCAGGTGCTCAAGGACAGCGCCGAGCGGCTGGCGATCGCCGTCGACTACGCCGGTGCGGGCACCGTCGAATTCCTTTTCCAGCCCAGCGACGGCACCTTCGCCTTCCTCGAGGTCAACACCCGGCTGCAGGTCGAGCACCCGATCACCGAGGTCACCACCGACACCGACCTGGTCAAGCTGCAGATCCACGTCGCCTCGGGCGGGCGGCTGGAGGGCACCAAGCCGCCGGAGAAGGGGCACGCGGTCGAGGCGCGCCTCAACGCCGAGGACCCCGACCGGGACTTCGCACCGGCGCCGGGCAGGATCGCGCACCTCGACTTCCCCAGCGGCCCGGGCATCCGCGTCGACACCGGTGTCGGAGAGGGCGATTCGATTCCGGCGGACTTCGATTCGATGATCGCCAAGATCATCGCCTACGGCAAGGACCGGGACGAGGCGCTCGCCCGGCTGCGCCGGGCGATGCGTGAGACCAGCGTCGTCATCGAAGGCGGGGCGACCAACAAGAGCTTCGTCCTCGACCTGCTCGACCAGCCCGAGGTCCTCGACGGCAGCGCCGACACCGGCTGGATCGACCGCGTCCGCGGCGAGGGCCGGCTGATCAGCACTGCCGGCACCGGCGTCGCCCTGGTCATGGCCGGCATCGAGGCCTACGAGGACGCCGAGGCGCTGGAGCGCAGCCGGCTGCTCACGACCGCGCGAGGTGGCCAACCCCAGGTCCAGCACCAGGTCGGCCGGCCGGTCGAGCTGAAGCTGCGGGGGGCGGCATACAAGGTGACGGTCTTGCGCATGGGCACCGACCGGTTCCGGGCCACGGTCGCCAGCGCGAGCGAGACGCGCCGGGTCGACGTCACGCTGACCCGGCAGGGCCCGTATGCCGCGCGCCTGCGGGTCGGCGGGAGCACCTATCGCCTGCTGTCGGCGACGCACGGACCCGTCCATCTCGTCGAGGTCGACGGTGTCACCCACCGGGTCAGCAGGGACGAGGGCGGCGTCATCCGGTCGCAGTCGCCCGCGCTGGTGGTCGCGACCCCCGTCGCCGTCGGGTCGGAGGTGGCCGCGGGGTCGCCGGTGCTCGTCCTGGAGTCGATGAAGATGGAGACCGTCCTGACGGCGCCCTTCGCCGCCCGGGTCAAGGAGTTGCATGTCTCGGCAGGCAGCCAGGTCGAGACCGGCGCGCCGCTGGCGCGCCTGGAGCCCCTAGGCGACGGCGACGACGACGCGAGCGCCGCGGGCGGCGAGGCAGTCCCCCTGGGGCTGTCCGAGGACGACGCCGCCGCCGAGCCGGCCGACCGCGCCAGGCAAGCATTGCGGGATCTGCGGGCGATGGTCCTCGGCTATGACAGCGATCCGGCCGAGAAGGACGCCGGCCTCGCCCGCTACCTGCAGGCGCGGGCCGAACTCGCTGCGGTCGGCCAGGTGCCGCTCGCCGACGAACTCGACCTTCTTGAGACGTTCGCCGATTTCGCCGAGCTCAGCCGCAACAAGCCGCGGGAAGAAGTCGAGATCGACGACTTCCGGATTCACTCGCCGCGTGAGTATTTCCACACCTATCTGCGCACCCTCGACCCCGACCGCGGTGCCCTGCCCGAGGAGTTCCGCCAACGGCTGATCCGGGTGCTGCGGCACTACGGCGTCGACGGGCTGGAGCGCAGCCTTGAGCTTGAAGCCGCCGTCTTCCGCCGCTTCCTCGCCGGGCAGCGGTCCTCCCCGGAGGTCCAGCTGACGATCGCGGTGCTGCAGCGGTGGCTGGTCGAGCCCCGGCCCGCGGCGCCGCTGGACGAAACCGCGCGCGACGTCCTGGAGCGCCTGATCTCGGCGACCCAGCTGCGCTTCCCGGTCGTCGGCAACCTGGCCCGTAGCGTCCGCTTCCGGTGGTTCGACCAGCCCTTCGTCGACGCCGAGCGCAAGTCCGTCCTCGACTCGGTGTCTGCCGAGTTGGAGGCGCTGCACTCCTTGCCGGACGGCCCCGAACGCACCCGCCGCCGCGAAGCGCTCGCCGACATCCCCGAGCGGATCGTCAGCTTCCTCGGTGACCGGCTGCGGCCGGGGACACCGGCGCGCGAGGCCATGCTGGCCGTGCTCATCCGGCGGCACTACCGCGAGCACGAGATGCTCGACCTGCGCGAGTTCGACGTCGACCGTCGGCCCTTTGCCAGCGCGAACTACACCCTGGACGACCGGCCGTCGCACCTGATCACCACGGTGGGCCAGCACGACGAGCTGGTCGTCGGCAGCCCGCTCGTCGAGGCCCTGACCGGCCTGCTCGGGCACAGCGGGCGCCAAGAGGTCGTCGATGTCTATATCCACACGCCGGACCTGACCCTCGACGAGGATGCCGCGTCGGCCCAACTGGCCGAGCAAGTCGCGGCGCTGCCGTTCGTGCACACGCTGCGCCGGATCGCCGTCGGCGTCGTCCGGGGCGAGGGCGTCGAGGTCGGCTACTTCACCTTCCGGCCCCAAGGCGACGGCACCGTGATCGAGGACGTCCCGGTTCGGGGCATCCACCCCATGGTGGGTCGGCGGTTGAACATCTGGCGGCTGCGCGACTTCGAGTTGACCCGGCTCGAGGCGCCCCGCGATGTGCTCCTGCTACACGGCGTCGCCCGGGAAAACCCGCGCGACCAGCGGCTGTTCGCGCTTTCCGAGGTGCGCCAGCTGGCGATCGTGCGGGACGCGAAGGGCCGCGTCGTGGAACTGCCCCATACCGTGCGTGCCCTGGCCAACTGCCTTGAGGCGATTCGCCGCGCGCGGGTCTTCCTCGGCGACGTCGGCAGCGAGCTGGACATGAACCACATCTGGATCGGTGTCTGGCCGGTCATCGACGCGCGTGCACAAGAGCTCATCGCTCTCC
The DNA here is from genome assembly GCF_037045025.1 of Nostocoides sp. Lineage (GTDB taxonomy): Bacteria > Actinomycetota > Actinomycetes > Actinomycetales > Dermatophilaceae > Nostocoides_A. The sequence goes on from NZ_JBAOHM010000011.1 coordinate 326,171, forward strand.
AGCACAGCGTCGCCCCCATGACGGCCGGGGCGGGCATCGAGGAAGTGCGCTTCGAAGGGCGACTGCGCGGCACCGATGGCGGCGCCGTCCCGATCGTCGCCCGGCTGACCGCACAACCGGGGTCGACGATGCTGGCCTCGATCGAGTCGCCGGCCACCGACCGGCTCGCTCCGCTCGACTCGTATGCCGAAAAGGCCGTCCGCGCCCGACGTCGCGGACAGGTCTACCCCTACGAACTCGAATCCCTCATCACCGGCGACGGCGGCACCATGCACGAATACGACCTGGACGGCGAGGGCAGCCTCGTCCCGGTCCAGCGCGCGCATGGCCAAAACACCTCCGGAATCGTGTGTGCGGTCGTCACCACGCCGACGCGGCTGCATCCCGAGGGGATCAAACGTGTTCTCCTGGCGGGAGATCCGTTGCGTTCCCTGGGGTCGCTGGCCGAGGACGAGTGCGCGCGGATCGTTGCCGGGATCGACCTCGCCGAGGAGTTCGGGGTCCCGCTGGAGTGGTTCGCGTTGTCGGCCGGTGCCCGCATCGCGATGGACTCGGGCACCGAGAATATGGACTGGGTCGCCCGCGCGTTGAAACGCATCGTCGAGTTCACCCAAGGTGGCGGCGAGATCAATATCGTCGTCGCTGGGATCAATGTCGGCGCCCAGCCCTATTGGAACGCCGAGTCCACGATGCTGATGCATACCAAGGGTGTGCTGATCATGACCCCGGACAGCGCGATGGTGCTCACCGGCAAGCAGTCGCTCGACTTCTCCGGGGGCGTCAGCGCCGAGGACAACTTCGGGATCGGCGGCTACGACCGGGTCATGGGGCCCAATGGGCAAGCCCAGTACTGGGCGCCCGACCTGGCCGGTGCCGCCGAGATCCTGCTCACCCACTACGACGCCACCTATATCGCCCCCGGCGAGGACGGTCCTCGGCACGCGCCGAGCGTCGATCCGGTCGATCGCGATGTCACCTTCTCGCCGCACACCGTCGAGGGCATCGATTTCGCCACGATCGGCGACATCTGGTCGGCGCAGAGCAATCCCGAGCGCAAGAAGGCCTTCGACATCCGCACGGTCATCCGGGCGGTCGTTGACCAGGACCACTCGATGCTGGAGCGGTGGGCGGGGATGGCGGACGCCGAGACCGCCGTGGTCGTCGACGCCCGGCTCGGCGGCCACTCGGTCTGCCTGATCGGGATCGAGTCCAAGGCGGTCCCGCGGCAGGGCTTCCCCCCGACCGACGGCCCCGACTCCTACACGGCCGGGACGCTCTTCCCGAAGTCGTCCAAGAAGGTCGCCCGGGCGCTCAACTCCGCCTCCGGGAACCGGCCGGTGGTCGTCCTGGCCAACCTGTCGGGCTTCGACGGCTCGCCCGAATCGATGCGCGGGCTGCAGCTGGAGTATGGCGCCGAGATCGGGCGGGCGATCGTCAACTTCGACGGGCCGATCGTCTTCGTCGTCATCTCCCGCTATCACGGTGGCGCCTTCGTCGTCTTCTCCAAGGCACTCAACCCGCGGATGACCGTGTTGGCCATCGAAGGCTCGTATGCCTCGGTGATCGGTGGCGCCCCGGCCGCCGCCGTCGTTTTCAGCCGCGATGTCGACAAGCGCACCTCCGCCGATCCGCGCGTGAAGGAGCTGGAGTCGCGTCTGGCCGAGGCAGCCAACGGGGACCGCGCAGCCGTCGCCGCCGAGCTCGCCGAGGTCCGCAAGTCGGTCCGGGCCGAAAAGCTCGGCGAGGTGGCCAGCGAGTTCGACACGATCCACGACATTCACCGGGCCGTCCGGGTGGGGTCGGTCGATGAAGTCATCGCCGCCGCGGACCTGCGGCCGCGGATCATCGCGGCGCTCGACGTGGGCTGAGCAATCATCCCCGGCGCGACACCGCTGGTTCACCCCACGGACGCGCCGGGGACGCCGGGGGTCGCTAAATCAGTGGCTCATGCGAATCCGCCGTCCCTTGTCGACATCCGTAACCCGGCCGCCCCGACACTGCTGGACTCGATCGCGGCGCCGGGCGCCAACAGCGTTGCCGTTAACGCGGGCCTGGTGGCGATCGCCCAGCAGTCCGATCTCAAGACCGACCCGGGTGTGGTCGCGTTCTACGACGCCGGCTCGTATGCTGAACGGGGCCGGGTCAGCGTCGGTGCGCTACCCGGGTCACCGGCATCCGCGCCCTGGGGTTGAAGGACCACTCGGTCAACCGCAACGCGCTGGATCCCTCCGACAAGGACGGCGGCGTGCACATCCGCGCCGGCGCCGTGCGTGGCATGTATCTCCCGGACGGGATCGCCCACTACGCCGTCGGCGGCACGGGATATCTCGTCACCGCCAACGAAGGCGATGCCCGCGACTACGACTGTTTTGCCGAGGAGGAGCGGGTTGCCGACCTGACGCTTGACCCGCGGGTCTTCCCCAATGCGGTGGCCCTGCAGCAGGACGCCAACTTCGGCCGGCTCACGGTGACGACGACGGCGCCGCAGAGCGCTCGCGGTTACACCCAGCTGCAGTCCTTCGGCGGCCGGTCGATCTCGGTGCGGAATGCGCGCACGGGCGCCCTGGTCTGGGATTTCGGCGCGAGCGTCGAGTGGCTGACCTCCCGCCGGGTGCCCGCCCTGTTCAACGCGGACAACACCGAGAACGGTGCCGACAAGCGCAGCGACAACAAGGGTCCCGAGCCCGAGGGTGTCGACCTCGGCACGATCGGCGCCAAGACCCACGCTTTCGTCGGCCTGGAGCGGCAAAGCGGCATCGTCGTCGTCGACGTGAGCGACCCGGCCGCCGGGCAGATCGTCGGCTACGCGAGCAACCGCGACCCGGAGGGCGACCCCGAGGCCGGCACCGCAGGCGACCTCGGCCCGGAGGGAATCCTCTTTGTGCCCGGTGCCGACAGTCCCAACGGACGGCCGCTGCTGATCGTCGGGAACGAGGTCTCCGGCACGACGACGATCTGGCAGGTCGCCGCGCGCTGACTTAGGAATGCTCCGGGTGTGGGCATGGTTAGCGCTTCAATAAGCGTGATTCTGTCCCCCACTCAAGGAGCACCACCTGTGAAGATCGGCATCATCATCGGATCCATCCGCGAGGGCCGCGCCGCCGAGGCCGTCGCGACCTGGGTCTTGGACCACGCCCAGGCCCACGGCGGCGCGGACTTCGAGCTGGTCGACCTGTTGAAGTTCGACGTCCCGCTGCTCACCTCGGCCACCGTGCCCGGCGCCGCCAACAAGCAGTACGACGACGAGCGGGTCACTCACTGGAGCCAGGCGATCGACTCCTTCGACGGCTTCATCTTCGTCACGCCGGAGTACAACCACGGCGTCCCCGGGGCCTTCAAGAACGCCTTCGACTCCCTCGGCAACGAGTGGGCCGGCAAGACCGTCGGGTTCGTCTCGTATGGCGCCGAGAGCGGCGTCCGCGCCGTCGAGCACTGGCGCCAGATCGTCGCCAACTTCCACATGGCCGCCGTCCGCCAGCAGGTGTCGGTCTCCCGGTTCCTGGAGTTCGACCGGAGCGCGGTTCACGCCCGAACGAGCGCCGGGTCGACGAGCTGAACACCCTGCTCGACCAGCTCCTGAAGCTGACCGCCAAGCTGCGCGGCTGAGCAGCGACATCCTTCGAGCGGCATACCCTGGGAGGCATGACCTCCCCCACGACCGCGGCGCCTGCCGCCCGGCCCGGTGACGGCCGGGGCCGGCGCCGTCGCCGTGCCCCGGGGTGGGTGCCCAATCAGCACGGCGCGTGGGCGATGCTCGCAACACCGCTGCTCGTCGGCATCCTGGCCAGCCAGCCGCGCTGGGTGCATGTGCCGCTCACGGCGTTCTGGTTCGCTGGTTACTTCGCGTTCTTCGCTGCCGGACTGTGGCTCAAGGCGCGACGCCGGAAGCGCTACTGGCCGCCGGTGCTGGCATACGGCATCACCAGCGCTGCCCTGGGCGGGGCCGTCCTGGTGATCCGGCCGGAGTTGGTGCGGTGGGCGCCGCTCTTCCTGATTCCCCTCGGCATCGGCCTGTATGCCGCGGCCCGCCGCGACGACCGCTCGCTGATCTCCGGCCTCGCGACGACGCTCGGCTCCTGCCTGATGACGGTGGTGGCGTATGACGCGGGCGGCGGCACCGACTGGCCGCGGGCGTGGCTTCTCGCCGCCGTCCTCGCGGCCTATTTCGGCGGCACCGTCGTCTATGTGAAAACCATGATCCGGGAGCGGGATTCGGCGGCGCACTACTGGCTGTCGGTCGGCTGGCACGCGTTCGCCACGGTGGCGATGGCCTGGGTCAGCTGGCCGCTTGTTGCCGTCTTTGCCGTGCTCACCACTCGGGCCGCCGTCCTGCCTCGCCTGGCCCGCCCGCTGACCCCCAAGACCGTCGGCCTCATCGAGATCGCCGCGACCCTCGCCGTCGCCGGCTGCGCCCTCGCCAACGGTGCCCTCCTGCCCGCCCCCCACATTCGCTGAGGTCTGGTGTTTTTGCCGAGGTCGGCATACCGATCATCCGACCTCGGCCAAAACACCAGACCTCGGCGTGGGTAGTTTTGTTGTGTACTAGTGCTCAGGCGGGCAGGCCCCGGGTCAGGCCAGAATCAGGCGCATGTCGACGCGCACCCGGTGGTGGCTCACCGCCCTCGTCCTCCTGCTGACCGTCATCCAGCTCGCGGTGGGCGCCTTCAGCGGGCTGCCCCAGTTCGCCGGCAAGGGCTTCGGGGCCCGGTTGTGGGCCTACCCGCTGATGATGCTGCTCGTCCCGGCGATCTGGTGGGGCTGGCGCACCCGGGCGGCGCGGGCAGCGGGGGAGGGGCGGGCCGCGGCATACGGACGAGGCGTGTGGGAGGACGGCGTGCCGTGGGGTGCGTTCGCGCTGATCATGCTGCCTTTCCTCGTCGACGTTTCCGGCAACACCCTCGACCTGTATGACGCCGTCGTCTGGTGGGACGACGCCAACCACTTCGTCAACTGGATCTTCCTCAACGCCGGTCTCGGACTGCTGCTGCTCCACGGCATCGAGCGGCCGTGGGCGCGTGTGCTGCTGGTCACAGGCCTCGGCGCAATCCTCGCGATCGGCTGGGAGCTGGGGGAGTGGTACACCTTCATCCGCCACGGCACCGAACTGGACACCGCCTATCAGGACACCCTCGGCGACGAGGCGCTGGGCACCCTCGGTGCCCTCGTCGCCGGATTGCTCCTTGCGCGCAACCGGAAAGTGCCCGCGCCCGGCCGCGATTTCTCCCAGTCGGGCCGGGCCGTGTAGGCTCTCGGTCGCACTCCCCGCGGGGGCGTGCAGGCCTCCTTAGCTCAGTCGGCAGAGCGTTTCCATGGTAAGGAAAAGGTCGTCGGTTCGATTCCGACAGGGGGCTCGGGTCGCCCTCCAAGGGGGTCCGTCCGAGGCGGGATAGCTCAGCTGGTCAGAGCGCACGACTCATAATCGTGAGGTCGCGGGATCGAGCCCCGCTCCCGCTACTGCCCGGGCGATTTCGTGGGAACGAATTCGCTCGGTACGCTGTTATGTCGTTGTCGCGGCAGCCCCGCCGCGACGCCGTCTCCCATTCGCCGACGAAGTAGGTTGCTCCCGTGGCCAAGAAGACCACCGAAATCCGCCCCAAGATCACCTTGGCGTGCACCGAGTGCAAGGAGCGCAACTACATCACGGAGAAGAACCGCCGCAACAGCCCCGACCGGCTCGAGCTGGCCAAGTTCTGTCCGCGCTGCAGGAAACACACTCCCCACCGCGAGACCCGCTAAGGTCCCTCCGCACCGCAGACAACCCGTCCCCGAGCCGACCGGCCGGGGGCTTGTTGTTTGTCCGGACCCCATAGGCTGTCCGCTATGCCAGTGAACGAGGACTATGTCGGCCGCAGCTTCGCGGCCGTCGGCCCGTATGCCGTGGATGCCGCGATGATCGCCGCCTTCGCCACCGCGGTGGGATCCACCGATCCGGTGCACTTCGACGCGGACGCGGCACGCGCGGCCGGCTATCGCGACGTCATCGCCCCGCCGACCATGGCCGTGCGCTTCGACCAGCTCGCCTCGAGCGGCTACGTCAAGGACCCGGAGGCCGGTATCGACTTCTCCCGCGTCGTGCACGGCGAGCAGAAGTTCGTCCACCACCGCCCGATCACCGCCGGCGACGAGCTGACCGCCCAAAGCACCGTCGACAGCATCCGCAGCGCCGGCGGCCACTCGATGATCACCGTCCGCAGCGAAATCACCGCCGGTGATGAGCCGGTCGCGACGACGACCTCAACGATCGTCGTCCGGGGAGGGGAGTGAGCATGGCCCGCCAGTTCAGCCAGGTCACTGTCGGCGAGCAGTTCGGCCCGGTGAGCGTCCCCGTCGGCCGCGACACGCTGGTCGCCTATGCCGGCGCCTCCCTCGACCAGAACCCGATCCACCAGGACGAGGCGTTCGCCAAGAGCGTCGGGTTGCCCGATGTCATCGCTCACGGCATGTGGACGATGGGCGCCGCCGGCACCTTGGCCGCCGACTGGGCCGGCAACGCCGGCCGGGTCGTCGAATACGGCACCCGGTTCACGAGCATGGTCATCGTCCCGCCCGAGGGCGCGACCCTGGAGGTCAGCGGCGTCGTGAAGTCCCTTGATGAGGCCACCAAGCGGGCCACCGTCGAATTGACCGCCACCGCGGCCGGCCAGAAGGTCCTCGGCCGATGCCTGGCGGTCGTCCAGCTCGACTGATGCGCACGGAGGCCGACGCCCCGCTCGCCCCCCTGACGACGATGCGGGTCGGTGGCCCCGCGCGCCGGCTCGTCGTCGCCGAGACGACCGAGGAACTGATCGGCGCCGTCCGCGAGGCGGACGCTGCCGGCGAGCCAGTGCTCGTCCTCGGCGGCGGGTCCAATGTCGTCCTGCCCGACGCCGGCGTCGATGGCACGGTCGTGCACGTGGCCACTCGCGGGATCACCCGCGAGTCGGTCGACGCCTGCGCCGGCGCGTTGGTCACCGTCGCGGCCGGAGAGTCCTGGGACGACGTCGTCCAGCACGCGATCGCCGAGGGCTGGTCGGGGATCGAGGCGCTCTCCGGCATCCCCGGCAGCACTGGCGCCACCCCGGTGCAGAATGTTGGCGCCTACGGCCAGGAGGTCGCCCAGACAATCGCCCGCGTGCGCACCTGGGACCGGGAGCGACAGCAGGTCCGGACCTTCGCCGCGCTCGACTGCGCGTTCACCTACCGCAATTCGCTGTTCAAGGCGACCAGCCGCTATGTCGTTCTCGAGGTGAGCTTCCAGTTCGTCCTCGGCGACCTGTCCGCCCCGATCGCGTATGCCGATCTGGCCACCCAACTCGACACCGACCTCGGCGCCCGCGTCCCGCTCGCCGAGGCCCGCGCGGCCGTCCTGGCCCAGCGCAGCAACCGCGGGATGGTCCTCGACCCCCAAGATCACGACACCTGGAGCTGCGGGTCGTTCTTCACCAACCCGATCCTCAGCGTCCCGCAGTTCGACGCGCTGCAGGCGCGCGTCCACGACCGCCTCGGCCCGGATGCCGCCCCCCCACGCTTCGCCGACGCCGACGGCAATGTCAAGACCAGTGCCGCCTGGCTGATCGAGCGCGCCGGTTTCCCCAAGGGATTCGGTATGCCGGGCCCGGCCGCCATCTCCACCAAACACACGCTCGCGATCACCAACCGGGGCGGCGCCACCGCCGCCGACGTGCTCACCTTGGCTCGCACCGTCCGCGACGGCGTCTACTCGGCCTTCGGGGTGACGCTCGTCAACGAGCCGATCCTGGTCGGCGCCCAGCTGTAGGCGTCAGCTACCGGCCGGGTCGACAGCGCAGTCGAGCCAGGCGTCGATCCCGTCGAGTATGTTGGCGCGCACCTCGCCCGGGGCGGAGCTGGCATGCACCGACCCCCGGGCCAACTGCGCCAATTCGGCATCGGAGAAGCCGAACACCTCTCGCGCCGCCGCATACTGCGCCGTCAGCCGCGAGCCGAACAGCAACGGATCGTCCGCGCCGAGCGCGACCGGTATCCCCGCCTCGACCAGGCGGCGCAGCGGCACCTCACCCGGCTCGGCATAGACCCCGAGGGCAACATTGGACAGCGGGCAGACCTCCAAGGCGACCTCGTCAGTGATCAGCCGCTCCAGGACACGCGGGTCCTCGACCGACCGCACTCCGTGACCGAGCCGGTCCGGCTCGATGGCATCGAGGGTGTCGGCGACCGCCGTCGGGCCGAGCAACTCGCCGGCGTGGGGCACCAGCGCCAGCCCGGCTCGCCGGGCGATCGCGAACGCTGGCGCGAACTCGCGGGTTTCGCCGCGTCGTTCGTCATTGGACAGCCCGAAGCCGACGACCGTTCCGGGTGTGTCCCCGGCATACTGCGCTGCCAGCCGGGCCAGCGTGCGCGCCTCCAGCGGATGGCGGATCCGGCTGGCCGCGACGATCACCGTCATCTGCGTCACGCCGGCACGGGAGACGCGGGCCGCCTCGTCGAGGATGATTTCCAGCGCCGGGGAGATCCCGCCGACGAACTGCGCATAAGACGTCGGGTCGACCTGCAGCTCCAGCCAGCGCGACCCCTCGGCGGCATCGTCGGCCGCGGCCTCGCGCACCACCCGGCGCAGGTCGTCCTCGCGGCGCACGCAGGCGCGGGCGGCGTCATACAGGCGCTGGAAACGAAACCAGCCGCGCTGCTCACGCACGCTCGCCAGCTGCGGTGGCCACTCGCTCAGCAGGGCATCGGGCAACCGGATGCCGTGCTCTCGGGCCAACTCGGCCAGGGTGTCGGACCGCAGCGACCCGGTGAAGTGCAGATGCAGGTGGGCCTTGGGCAAAGCCGCCAGGTCGCGACTCCCCGCCGCCGCGGGCTCGATCAGTCCTCGTCCTCGATGATGTGCATCGCGGCCTCCTCGGCCGAGGCGGCCGCGCCATCGACACCGACATCGCGCCCGACGATGTGCGGGTCGCTGTCGTAGTGGGAGCCCTCGTCGGGGGCCACGAGCCGGCCGGCGCGTCGCTCACCGACCTCGTGGTCGCCGAGCCAGTCGTCCTCGGCGGCGATCGCGTCGGGATCGTCCCCGCCGACCCGCTCCTCGTCGACGCCCAGGCGGCAATAGGGGTCGGGCTCCTCTTGCGCCAAGCGCTCGTCGATCGTCTCCTCGTGCGACTGCTCGGCCGCGGTCACGCCGTGATAGCGCGACCCGCGGTCGGTGTCAGACGGCGAGAACCCACGATCCAGCACGTCCTCGACACCGTCATAGATGAGAGTGTCTTCCGGCTGCAGCTGGTCTTCGTCGTCCACGCTCCAGGCGCCCAGGTCGTCGGTGATGGTCTCGTTCGGCTCCGACATAAAGCCCATCCTATGAGCCGACTAAGCGCCTTCGGGTGTGCTCTGTGTCGCGGAATGCCGTCCGGCCAGTTCTTCGGCGGCTGCCAGCGCCACGCAGGTCGCGACCCCGGCCATCGCCGTCTCGACGTCCGCCAACACCGGGAACGACGGCGCCAGCCGGATGTTGCGATCGCGCGGATCGTGGCCGTGCGGGAAGGACGCGCCCGCCGGGGTCAGCACGATCCCGGCGGCCTTGGCCAACTCGACAACGCGCCCGGCGGTGCCGTCGATGACGTCGAGATTGACGAAGTAGCCGCCGCTCGGCTTGGTCCACGTGGCGATCCCCAGCCCGTCCAGTTCGGCGGTCAGTGCCGCGTCCACGGCGGCGAACTTCGGGGCGAGGATCTCGCGGTGCTTGACCATGTGGTCACGCACCCCCTGTGCGGTCTCGAAGAACTGGACGTGGCGCAGCTGGTTGATCTTGTCCGGCCCGATCGAGGCGTACTGGTAATGCCGCAGATACCAGGCGACGTTCTCCGTGCTGGCGGCGAGGAAAGCGACGCCGGCCCCGGCATACGTGATCTTGCTCGTCGAGGCGAACATGATCGGCCGGTGCGGGTTCCCCCCGGCCGAGGCAACCGAGAGGATGTCGACGCCCTTGGCCTCGTCCTCGGTCAGGTGGTGGAAGGCGTAGGCGTTGTCCCAGAAGATCTTGAAGTCGGGGGCGGCGGTGGGCATCGAGGCGAGCATGGCGGCGACCTCCTCGCTGATGATCGCTCCGGTGGGGTTGGCGTAGGTCGGGACGATCCACATCCCCTTCACGGCCGGGTCGCCCTTGACCAGCGCCTCGACGGCGGCCGCGTCCGGGCCGTCGGTGTGCATCTCGACAGGCAGCATCTCGATGCCGTAGGAGTCGAGCATCGTGTAGTGCCGGTCATACCCCGGCACCGGGCAGACGAACTTGACGACCTCCTCCCGGTTCCACGGCCGCGGCGAGTCCACGCCGCCATGCAAAAGCAGCATGACGAGCGTGTCGTGCATCATCGTCAGGCTGGAGTTGCCGCCCGCCACGACCTGGCCCGGCTCGACCCACAGCAGGTCGGCGAACATCTCGCGGATCTCCCGGATACCGGACAGCCCGCCGTAGTTGCGCACGTCAACCCCGTCGGCATCGGTGTGCCCCTGCGGCAGCCCCGCCAGCCCGTCGGCCAGGTCGAGCTGCGCGCTCGAGGGCTTGCCCCGCGTCAGGTCCAGGCGCAGCCCGCGCTCGCACAAGGCCGCGTATGCCGCGCGCTTGCGCTCCACGAACTCCTGGAGTTCCGCCGGGGTCAGGTCGGACAAGGGGCGCTGCTGCGGCTGCTCGGTCACGAGCGCCATCGTTCCACCTCGGGCATTCAGTTCGCATCCGCCCGGCATGGTCCCGTATGCTGAGCCCTCGGAGTGCGTCCGCAGTGGCCTGCCCGCACTCACCACCGGGAACCCGCGCCTCAACCCGCGCGTTCCCGTAGGGCAGTGGCTCAATTGGTAGAGCACCGGTCTCCAAAACCGGCGGTTGGGGGTTCGAGTCCCTCCTGCCCTGCGTTGCCGGCGCCTTCCCGGGCCCGAGCAGATCAGTCCGTGACACCGAAGGAAGCACTCCAGTGACCGACGTGGGCGCCCCGGCCCGCTCCTCCAAGCGGAGGGACGGCAAGGGTCTATCTCCCGTGGCCCGGCTGCGACTGTTCGTCAAGCAGGTGCTGGACGAGCTGCGCAAGGTGGTGCGGCCGACCCGCTCGGAGCTGGTCAACTACACCGCCGTGGTCATCGTCTTCGTCTCGGCGGTGATGGCGTTCACCGCGAGTATCGACTACGGCTTCACCAAGCTCGTCTTGTGGGTGTTCGGCGGCTGAGTGTTCATCGGCTGAGTGTTCAGCGGCGCAGCGCCCGGCGGTGCCAACCGTCGGTGCCGGTCGCGGGTTGAGCGGCCGAGGCAATGAGGACCAGGACGTGAGGAAGAATTGATGTCGCAGCAGGAGTTCGAGCCGAGCCCGGCCGAGGACGACCTCGAGGAGGCACAGGTCGAGACCGTCGGCGACCCCAGCGACAGTGCGCTCGAGGACAGCGCGCTCGAGGCGATCGACGCCGAGGAGGGCTTGACGGACGAGCCCGACGCGACAGCCGAGTTCGGCGCTGACGACGAGGTCGACGACGATCCGGACGAAATCCACGCATCCGACGATGACGAGTCCGACGATGACGACGTGTCCGCAGCTGAGGCGGCCGAGGACGCCGCCGACGACGATGGCGATCTCGCGGACGCGCCGGCCGACGATGAGTTGCCCGCCGACCCGGTGCAGGCGTTCAAGGACGACCTGGCCAGCAAGTTCGGCGACTGGTATGTCATCCACTCCTACGCCGGCTACGAGAACCGCGTCAAGCACAACCTGCAGACCCGGATGACCTCGCTCAACATGGAGGACTACATCTTCGAGGTGCAGGTCCCGATGGAGACCGTCACCGAGATCAAGAACGGCCAAAAGAAGCAGGTCCACCGCGTCCGCATGCCCGGCTACGTGCTCGTGCGCATGGAGATGACCGACGAATCCTGGGGCGCGGTGCGGCATACGCCCGGAGTGACCGGCTTCGTCGGCAACGCGCACGCGCCCGTGCCGCTCGGGCTCGACGAGGTCTTCTCCATGCTCAAGCCCGCCGACCTGGAGACCGCGGCCGCCGCCGGCTCCGGTGCCGCCACGGCCCCGACCAAGACGGCGCCGAGCACCATCGTCGACTTCGAGATCGGCGAGTCCGTCACGGTCATGGAGGGCCCGTTCGAGACCATGCCGGCCACGATCTCCGAGATCAACCCCGACACCCAGAAGCTGAAGGTGCTGGTCTCGATCTTCGGCCGCGAAACCCCGGTCGAGCTGGCGTTCAACCAGGTCGCCAAGATCTAACTACACCTCCGGGGGGCTCCGCCCCCCGGACACCCCCGGAAAGACAACTGCATAATTTCACTGCAACCGAGTCATCGCCCACGGCGTCGGCTCACGAACAAAGGAAGAGCAATGCCTCCCAAGAAGAAGGTCTCCGGCTTCATCAAGCTGCAGATCCAGGCCGGCCAGGCCACCCCGGCGCCGCCCGTCGGGCCGGCGCTCGGTCAGCACGGTGTCAACATCATGGAGTTCGTCAAGGCCTACAACGCCGCGACCGAAGCCCAGCGCGGGAACGTCATTCCCGTCGAGATCACCGTCTATGAAGACCGGTCGTTCACCTTCATCACCAAGACCCCACCGGCCGCGGAACTGATCAAGAAGGCCGCCGGCGTCGCCAAGGGCTCCGGCGAGCCGCACAAGACCAAGGTCGCCAGCCTCACCCGCGAGCAGGTCCGCGAGATCGCCGAGACCAAAATGGCCGACCTCAACGCCAACGACATCGAGATGGCGATGCGCATCATCGCCGGCACCGCCCGCTCGATGGGCATCACCACCCAGCTCTAAGCAGCACCACAGAACGACAGGCACCACCCGTGGGAGGGGTCCGCGCTGGACCCCGTCACCACACCTCCCAACCGAAGGAGCAGCAATGAAGCAGCGCAGCAAGGCCTATCAAGCCGCGGCCGAGAAGATTGACCGCACCAAGACCTATTCGCCGGCCGAAGCGGTCCACCTCGCCAAGGAGACCGCGACCACCAAATACGACCCGACGGTCGAGGTCGCCTTCCGGCTCGGCATCGACCCGCGCAAGGCCGACCAGATCGTGCGGGGCACCGTCAACCTGCCGCACGGCACCGGCAAGACCGCCCGGGTGCTCGTCTTCGCCAACGGTGAGCGGGCCGACGCGGCCACCGCTGCTGGCGCCGACTTTGTCGGCAGCGACGACATGATCGAGAAGGTGTCCGGCGGCTGGCTCGACTTCGACGCCGTGGTCGCCACGCCCGACCTGATGGGCAAGGTCGGCCGCCTCGGCAAGATCCTCGGCCCACGCGGCCTGATGCCCAACCCCAAGACCGGCACCGTGACGATGGACACCGGCAAGGCCGTCAGCGACATCAAGGGCGGCAAGATCGAGTTCCGCAACGACAAGCACGCCAACCTGCACTTCATCATCGGCAAGGCGAGCTTCCCCGAGAAGGCGCTGCTGGAGAACTACGCCGCGGCCCTCGATGAGGTGCTGCGGCTCAAGCCGTCGGCGTCCAAGGGCCGCTATCTGCTCAAGGCGACCATGGCCACCTCGATGGGCCCCGGCATCCCGCTCGACTACACCAAGACCCGCAACCTCACCGACGAGGAAGCCCCAGCCTGAGGTATGCCGCGTAGCGGCCGGCTCCACCGGGAACCGGCCGCGGGGGCATACCGTCTGATGGGCGGCCTGCCGGGAGGACCGGCCGACCATGAACGTCTATCCGGGCATGACCCCTGCCCGGGAATGGGAGAGACCCCGATGAAGAAGCTGACCCTGGCCGCCGCCGTGGCCGCCGCCGCCCTCACGCTGGCCGGCTGTGGCGGCGGCGACACCAAGACCGACACCTCGACATCCACGAGCGCCGCCGCCTCGACCGGCAGCGCCACCGGCCAAGCCAGCGCCTCGAGCACCGCCACGGCGAGCGGCTCGGCCACGGCGACCGGCACCGAGTCCAGCGAGGCGGGTGGTGGCGGGAGCGCCTCCTCGCTTACGGACGCCAAGGTGGGCGACGAGGTCGACGCCGCCGTGGTGGCCCAATCCCTCACCGAGGCGTTCAAGGACGGCTCTAGCGGCCACATGGTTATGGATATGGGCAGCGGCGTGAAGGCCGAGGGCGACTTCGCGGTCGTCGGCGGCAAGCAGAACTCGACGATGACCATGGACATGGGCGGCCAGAAGATGGAGATGATCTCCGTGGACGGCGTCACCTACATCAAGTCACCGCTCTTCGGCGGCGGCACCAAGTGGGTCACGATGGACCCGGCCACCGGCGGCGCACCCGACGTGGGCGCCTACACCCCGGACAAGATCGCCAAGGCGTTCGGCAACCAGAAGGCCAAGGTCACCGCCAAGGACGGCGACACGACGACCGTCGAGATGGATCTCGACCTCAAGCAGATGATGGACGCCCTGGGCGGCTCGGAGTCGCTCGGCTCGGCGACCGGCAATCTGCCGGACAGCATTCCGGTCACCTACACGATCGACGGCGAGGGCCGGCCGGTCAAGACCGTCATGGAGATGGGCACCAAGATGACCGTCACCTACTCCGACTGGGGCAAGTCGGTCTCGATCGAGGCACCGCCGAAGTCCGAGGTCACCACGATGTGACCCGCGGGGACTATTGCGTCCGCGGTCGATTTGGTCGCGGACGCCGGTCGCGGCTAGGCTTGACGCGACCAATGACCGCCGGTTGCCTCGCGGCATACGCCATGAGGCCGAAGGTTCCGCAACGAGCGGGCAACCAGCGCAGGCCACGTGCTCGACCCGCCGCACCTCCGGTGCCGCGCCTCCCGCCCCGTGCCCTGCGCCGGGGCTCTTCTCGTTGATGGGCCCACCCGACCGGCCCAGACGAAGGAGGCCCAGATGGCGACCACCGGCAAGTCCGGCGCCATTGCCGAGCTGACGGAGAAATTCCGCAACTCGAACGCGGCCGTTCTCACGGAGTATCGCGGCCTGACCGTCAAGCAGCTCACCGAGCTGCGGACCGCCCTCCGTGGCAACGCCACCTACGCCGTGGTCAAGAACACGCTGACCGACCTTGCCGCCAAGGAGGCCGGGGTGAGCGCCTTCGAGGGACAGCTCACCGGCCCGAGCGCCATCGCGTTCATCGACGGTGACCCCGTCGAGGCCGCCAAGGGCCTGCGTGACTTTGCCAAGGCCCACCCGCTGTTGGTGATCAAGGGCGGTGTCCTCGACGGGCGCGCCCTGAGCGCCGATGAGATCAAGAAGCTCGCCGACCTGGAGTCGCGCGAGGTTCTGCTCGCCAAACTCGCCGGGGCGATGAACGCCTCGCTGAGCAAGGCCGTGTCCCTGTTCGCTGCGCCGCTGTCGCAGGCCGCTCGCCTCGTCGAGGCCCTGCGCGCCCAGGTCGAGGCAACTGCCCCCGCCGACCCTGCTCCGGCGGCCGACGAGGCTTCCGCTGCGGCCGACGCTGCCGCGGATGCTCCGCAGGATTCCGTCGAGGCTCCCCAGGACGCCCCGGCCGCCGACGTCGCCGAGGGTGGCGACGCACCCGCCTGACCCCGCCCTGGGAGCAGGCACTTATCACCGCACGCCACTCACGGCAGACGAAGTAACAGAAAGGACGCCACCATCATGGCGAAGCTCAGCACCGACGAGCTCCTTGACGCGTTCAAGGAGATGACCCTGATCGAGCTCTCCGAGTTCGTCAAGCAGTTCGAGGAGACCTTCGGCGTCACCGCCGCCGCCCAGGTCGTGGCCGCCCCCGGCGGGCCCGCCGCTGGTGGGGCTGGTGGCGAGGTCGCCGCCGTCGAGGAGCAGGACGAGTTCGACGTCATCCTCGAGGCCGCCGGCGAGAAGAAGATCCAGGTCATCAAGGAGGTCCGCTCGCTGACCTCCCTTGGCCTGAAGGAGGCCAAGGACCTCGTCGACGGCGCCCCCAAGGCCGTCCTGGAGAAGGTCGACAAGGCTGCGGCCGAGAAGGCCAAGGAGCAGCTCGAGGGAGCCGGCGCCACCGTCACTTTGAAGTAACCCGTCGGGCCCGGGTGAAACATCCGAGCGCCCGCATCACGCGGGGCGGACCGATCGTGGTCCGCCCCGCAGCCTTTCCACCGCAATGGCTCGCGTCCCGGCGAGCGCGCGCGTCGTCGCCCCTCTGGGGGCGCGGCGGAAGAGTTGTTGGAATTCGACAACATGTTTCCGACGGCGTCTTTGCCGGCTCCTTGTGTGCCTCAGGGTAGCAGTGGGTCACCGGATCGGATGTTCTGTCGTACGGACAGCGTGACACTCTCTTACTCCATCCAATCGAGTGTTCCTTGAGGCTTATTCACGAGGCTAGTTTCAGGAATTGTAGCCCGAGGACGGCGGTGATGGTTTGAGCGAATGTGTGGTAGGGCCGCCGGTAGTCGGTGTGGAGGATCCGCCAGGTTTTCAAATGCGCGATGGTTCGTTCGATGGTGGCGCGGATCGCGTTGAGTTCTTTGTTGAATTGCTTCCGGTCGTCGGTGAGTTCTCCACCGGGTGGTTTCTTGATCGGGGTGATCAGGCCGGCGCCGATATAGCCTTTGTCGGCGACGATGGTGAGGAGTTCCTCGGTGTCGAGGACTCCGTGGGTGCGCAGGGCGGTCAGGTCGTGGGTGGACCCGGGAAGGGGATCGGAGACCCACAGCAGCCGGCCGGCGAGGGTGGCGGCGATGTGGACGTTGACACCGGTGGTGTGGTGTTTGCCGGAGTACAGGTCGGGGATGTCGGCCCAGGACCAGCACGGGAGCAGGGTTTCGTCGATGATCAGGGGGACGTCGGGGTCGAGGTCGTCCGCGACCGGGATCCAGTCGGCGGTGGCGTCGGCGAGGGCGGGGGTCATCGCGGCGATCGTCCGCGAGATCGTGGGCTGGGAGGTGGCGTACCGGTCGGCCAGGTCTGCTTGGGTGCTGTTTCGCCGCAAATAGGTCATGGTGATGATGATCGACTTTCGCAGCCCCAGCGACGGTGGGTAAGCCACTGGATATCCTGCGTTCTGCAGGTCGCGGATCATGATGACGAGACGGTCGATCTGGCCCCTGGTGAAACCGGTGGTAGAATACATTCGCGACGGCCCGTTCTGGAGTGTTTGAGTGTGCTAACCCAATTCTCTCTAAGGGCGGGCTGTCGCTTTGTTAGGCGCTCCGGTCAGAATGTCGCGTTTGTATTACGTTCCTCCCCCTGAATAAGCCTCCTTCTGCCACCGCATCCGACATTTACGACGTCCTGAATTACGACTTCGCCTTTACAGATTTCACCGTGGTATTCAATTCGAGCCAGGACAGTACCCGTCCAGCCACGGACATCGTCTATCAGCAGTTCGACCAGGGTTTTGGTGCCGGAGCCCTTGGATTCACATGGTGCCGTCTGGGCATCGATACACTCCGATGCGACCAGCACTATGTCAGGTTCAGGGATACATTCGGTGATTCCATCGTCTGCCACGAGTCCGGTCATGCGGTTGGATTGACCCACGGAAGCGACGCCGATCCTCCTGTGGGAAATACGGACTCCGATCTCGCTTGCGTGCAGACCAGCCGCCCTTTAGCTGGATGGCCAACTTATCTTGGGTCGCATAATCGGGCCCGTATCAATGCGACGTATTGAGGCTTATTCAGGGGGAGGAACGTAATACAAACGCGACATTCTGACCGGAGCGCCTAACAAAGCGACAGCCCGCCCTTAGAGAGAATTGGGTTAGCACACTCAAACACTCCAGAACGGGCCGTCGCGAATGTATTCTACCACCGGTTTCACCAGGGGCCAGATCGACCGTCTCGTCATCATGATCCGCGACCTGCAGAACGCAGGATATCCAGTGGCTTACCCACCGTCGCTGGGGCTGCGAAAGTCGATCATCATCACCATGACCTATTTGCGGCGAAACAGCACCCAAGCAGACCTGGCCGACCGGTACGCCACCTCCCAGCCCACGATCTCGCGGACGATCGCCGCGATGACCCCCGCCCTCGCCGACGCCACCGCCGACTGGATCCCGGTCGCGGACGACCTCGACCCCGACGTCCCCCTGATCATCGACGAAACCCTGCTCCCGTGCTGGTCCTGGGCCGACATCCCCGACCTGTACTCCGGCAAACACCACACCACCGGTGTCAACGTCCACATCGCCGCCACCCTCGCCGGCCGGCTGCTGTGGGTCTCCGATCCCCTTCCCGGGTCCACCCACGACCTGACCGCCCTGCGCACCCACGGAGTCCTCGACACCGAGGAACTCCTCACCATCGTCGCCGACAAAGGCTATATCGGCGCCGGCCTGATCACCCCGATCAAGAAACCACCCGGTGGAGAACTCACCGACGACCGGAAGCAATTCAACAAAGAACTCAACGCGATCCGCGCCACCATCGAACGAACCATCGCGCATTTGAAAACCTGGCGGATCCTCCACACCGACTACCGGCGGCCCTACCACACATTCGCTCAAACCATCACCGCCGTCCTCGGGCTACAATTCCTGAAACTAGCCTCGTGAATAAGCCTCATTGATCGGGGTGACATCAAATGCTTCCTTCCAGAACGGTCCTGATAGCCGCCGTCATCGCGGTCACGGTTACCGGCTGCGGCTCCGGTCTCTCGCGGACGCAGTCGATGAGCCTCCCGGCCGCCAGCGCCCAGACATCCGCCAGTGCCACGACGATGGGTCTCAAGAACGTCGACTCGCCAGCCGGGGTCGACGGCTCATCTTTTGTGGACTTCGCCTATGATGTTACGTCGGTCAACGATTGGCGCACGTATGCCGATCACCTGGTCGACTTCGAAGTTGCGTCGGAACGGAAGGTGCCTGCGCCGGACGACACCCCTGCGCATGGGCGTGATCTCGTCCCACGCACGGTAACTATCCGCGTTCTCGGAGTTCCTTGGTCCCGGACCGGCGCGAAAACAATCGACCAACGAACGCTAGATATTGATGCCGGGGGGTGGCTGGTGGAGGCAGGGAAAGCCGACGTCCCCGTGCGCTTTAGCGGTGGAGCTTGGCTGATGGTCGGCGATCGCTACCTTGCCCCCTTCATGGCGCCTTCATGGCCTATCGCGCCGACCAGCCCTGGACACCCGTTACCGGGACGGGTCGAGCCGTGCTGGCGTACGACGGAGCTGTCGTCGGGCAGGGCGAGCGCATCGAACCGCTTGGTGATCGGAGTCGGTTCATCGGCAAGGACGCCAGTGAGGTGGCGGCCACGCTGAGGGGCTCCTGACACCGCCTCTCCAGGCGGCACGCGGGGGGCCGGCGCTGGGCCGGCGCCGTCCGGTTGAGCCCGTCCGGAAGGCGCGTCCGCTTGACGTATGCCGCGCGGCGCGCCATCCTCTACGCGTCGCTTGGCGACCGCCGTCCAGCGAGGCCGTTGGAACGGTTTGGACAGCCATGCCTTCCTCATGTATCGTGGCGCTTTGCGCTGTCCTCCCTCCCTCCTGCTCCTGCACTATCGGTATGTCCCCGGGCCTGTCGCCCGGTGTGCCGTGCTGCATGAACCTGACCGGTGGGGTGATGTGCGTTTGAAGACCAGTCAGGCCCGTGGAAGGACCCTCCTTGGCTGCCGCGCGCACCGCTTCAGCACCATCCGCAACGACGGCTTCCGGTCGTCTCTCGTTCGCCAAGATCCGCGAACCCCTCGAAGTCCCTGATCTGCTCGCCCTGCAGACCGAGTCTTTCGACTGGCTGCTCGGCAACGAGCGCTGGCAAGACCGGGTCGCGCTCGCTCTTCAGGAGGGCCGGCGCGATGTGCCGGACCGCTCCGGGCTGGAGGAGATCTTCGAGGAGATCTCCCCGATCGAGGACTTCTCCGGCTCGATGAGCCTGAGCTTCCGCGACCACCGCTTCGAGGAGTCCAAGTACTCCATCGAGGACTGCAAGGAGCGCGACCAGACCTACTCCGCGCCGCTGTTCGTCACGGCCGAGTTCATGAACACCACGACCGGCGAGATCAAGAGCCAGACGGTGTTCATGGGCGACTTCCCGCTCATGACCGAGCGCGGCACGTTCATCATCAACGGCACCGAGCGGGTGGTCGTCTCCCAGCTCGTCCGCTCCCCGGGCGTCTACTTCGAGCGCACCCCGGACAAGACGTCCGACAAGGACATCTACACCGCCAAGGTGATCCCCAGCCGCGGCGCGTGGCTGGAGTTCGAGATCGACAAGCGCGACATGATCGGCGTGCGCGTCGACCGCAAGCGCAAGCAGTCGGTCACCGTCCTGCTCAAGGCCCTCGGCATGTCCGAGGCGCAGATTCGCGAGGACTTCGCCGGCTACGAGTCGATGGAGCTGACCCTCGAGAAGGATCACATCGCCGGCCAGGACGACGCGCTGCTCGACATCTACCGCAAGCTGCGCCCGGGCGAGCCGCCGACCCGTGAGGCCGCCCAGACCCTGTTGGACAACCTCTACTTCAACCCCAAGCGCTACGACCTGGCCAAGGTCGGCCGCTACAAGATCGGCCGCAAGCTTGGCCGCGACGTCGACCTGCACGAATCGGTGCTCAGCCTCGAGGACATCGTCGCCACGATCAAGTACCTCGTTGCCCTGCACCGCGGCGACGAGACGATCGCGGGGATGCGCGAGGGCGAGCAGGTCGAGTTGACCGTCGAGACCGACGACATCGACCACTTCGGCAATCGTCGTCTGCGCAGCGTCGGCGAACTCATCCAAAACCAGGTCCGCACCGGCCTGTCCCGGATGGAGCGTGTCGTCCGCGAGCGGATGACCACCCAGGACGTCGAGGCGATCACCCCGCAGACCCTGATCAACATCCGCCCCGTGGTGGCCTCGATCAAGGAGTTCTTCGGCACCTCCCAGCTCTCGCAGTTCATGGACCAGAACAACCCGCTCGCCGGGTTGACCCACAAGCGGCGCCTCTCGGCGCTCGGCCCGGGAGGCCTCTCTCGTGACCGCGCCGGGATGGAGGTCCGCGACGTCCACCACAGCCACTACGGCCGGATGTGCCCGATCGAGACCCCGGAAGGTCCCAACATCGGGCTGATCGGCTCGCTCGCGTCGTATGCCCGGATCAACGCCTTCGGGTTCATCGAGACGCCCTACCGCAAGGTCGAGGCCGGCAAGGTCACCGACGAGATCCACTACCTGTCCGCCGACGAAGAGGACAAGCATGTCATCGCCCAGGCCAATGCGGCCCTGGACGCCGACGGCAGCTTCGCCGAGGACCGGGTCCTGGTGCGCACCAAGGGCGGCGAGGCGATCGACGTCGCCGCCGACGACGTCGACTACATGGACGTCTCCCCGCGCCAGATGGTCTCCGCGGCCACCGCGATGATTCCGTTCCTCGAGCACGACGACGCCAACCGGGCCCTGATGGGCGCCAACATGCAGCGCCAGGCGGTTCCGCTGGTGCGCAGCGAGGCCCCACTCGTCGGCACCGGCATGGAATACCGCGCCGCGCTCGACTCCGGCGATGTCGTGCGGGCCGAGAAGTCCGGCGTCGTCACCGAGGTCTCGGCCGACCTGGTCACAGTGGCGGGCGACGACGGCACCTACCGCACCTACCGGATCGCCAAGTTCGCCCGCTCCAACCAGGGCACGTCCTACAACCAGCGGGTCATCGTCACCGAGGGCGACCGGCTGGAGGAGGGCACCCTGATCGCCGACGGTCCGGCGACCGACGGTGGCGAGATGGCGCTCGGGCGCAACCTGCTCGTGGCGTTCATGCCGTGGGAAGGTCACAACTACGAGGACGCGATCATCCTCTCCCAGCGCCTGGTCCAGGACGACGTCCTCTCCTCAATCCACATCGAGGAGCACGAGGTCGACGCCCGCGACACCAAACTGGGCCCGGAGGAGATCACCCGCGACATCCCCAATGTCGCCGAGGACGTCCTCGCCGACCTCGACGAGCGCGGCATCATCCGCATCGGTGCCGAGGTTCGCGACGGTGACCTGCTCGTCGGCAAGGTCACGCCCAAGGGTGAGACCGAGCTGACCCCCGAGGAGCGGCTGCTGCGCGCGATCTTCGGCGAGAAGGCCCGCGAGGTCCGCGACACCTCCTTGAAGGTCCCGCACGGCGAGACCGGGACGGTCATCGGCGTCAAGGTCTTCGACAAGGACGACGGCGACGAGTTGCCGCCGGGCGTCAACCAGCTGGTGCGCGTCTATGTCGCCAACAAGCGCAAGATCACCGACGGCGACAAGCTCGCCGGCCGCCACGGCAACAAGGGGGTCATCTCCAAGATCCTCCCGGTCGAGGACATGCCCTTCCTCGAGGACGGCACCCCGGTCGACGTCGTGCTCAACCCGCTCGGCGTGCCCGGCCGGATGAACATCGGCCAGGTCCTGGAGCTGCACCTTGGCTGGGCCGCCAGCCGCGGCTGGCAGGTTCCCGACGGGGCGGAGTGGGCCGAGCGCCTCGGCGAGGAGGCGCGCACCGCCCCGCCCGGCACGCGCGTGGCCAGCCCGGTCTTCGACGGTGCCCGCGAGGAGGAGATCTTCGGTCTGTTGGAGAACACCAGCCCGACCCGCGACGGCCAGCGCCTGGTCGCGCGGGACGGCAAGGCCCGGCTCTTCGACGGCCGCTCCGGCGAGCCCTTCCCGGCGCCGGTCTCGGTCGGCTACATGTACATCCTCAAGCTGCACCACCTCGTGGACGACAAGATCCACGCGCGCAGCACCGGTCCGTACTCGATGATCACCCAGCAGCCGCTCGGCGGTAAGGCCCAGTTCGGTGGCCAGCGCTTTGGGGAGATGGAGGTCTGGGCCCTGGAGGCCTATGGCGCCTCCTACGCCCTCCAGGAGCTGCTGACGATCAAGTCCGATGACGTGAACGGCCGGGTGAAGGTCTACGAGGCGATCGTCAAGGGCGAGAACATCCCCGAGCCGGGCATCCCCGAGTCCTTCAAGGTGCTCATCAAGGAGATGCAGAGCCTGTGCCTGAACGTGGAGGTCCTCTCCCGCGACGGCAGCGCGATCGAACTGCGCGACAGCGAAGACGACGTCTTCCAGGCCGCCCAGGAACTCGGCATCGACCTCTCCCGCCGCGAACCCTCCTCCGTCGAGGAAGTCTGACGATCAAGCCCCAGGCCCCGAACCGGAAGGTCGCCCTGCGACCGAGGGTTCGCCGGGGAAACCGCGAGCGAAGCGCGCCTGGTTTCCCCGGAACAGGGCCGAGTCGGGCGCAGCCCGTCCTGGCCGGGAACGGCCCACATTGCTAGTGACACGTTCGATTCGGAACGAAAGTAGGGAAGCACGAAGTGCTTGACGTGAACTTTTTCGATCAGCTGCAGATCGGCCTGGCCACCGCGGAGGACATCCGCGAGTGGAGCAATGGCGAGGTCAAGAAGCCCGAAACCATCAACTACCGGACGCTGAAGCCGGAGAAGGATGGGCTGTTCTGCGAGCGCATCTTCGGTCCGACCCGGGACTGGGAGTGCGCCTGCGGCAAATACAAGCGGGTCCGCTTCAAGGGCATCATCTGCGAGCGCTGCGGCGTCGAGGTGACCCGGGCGGCGGTGCGCCGCGAGCGGATGGGCCACATCGAGCTGGCCGCCCCGGTCACCCACATCTGGTACTTCAAGGGCGTCCCCAGCCGCCTGGGCTACCTGCTCGACCTGGCCCCGAAGGACCTGGAGAAGGTCATCT
This sequence comes from Nostocoides sp., assembly GCF_037045025.1. Classification (GTDB taxonomy): domain Bacteria; phylum Actinomycetota; class Actinomycetes; order Actinomycetales; family Dermatophilaceae; genus Nostocoides_A. Next base: position 349,689 of record NZ_JBAOHM010000011.1, read on the forward strand.
ACTTCGCGGCATACATGATCACCAGCGTCGATGAGGACCAGCGGCACGCCGACCTGCCCTCCCTCGAGGCGCAGATCGAGGTCGAGAAGAAGGAGATCGAGAACCGGCGCGACGCCGACATCGACACCCGCGCCAAGAAGCTCGAGGCCGACCTGGCCCAGCTCGAGGAGGAGGGTGCCAAGGCCGACGTGCGCCGCAAGGTCCGCGACGGCGCCGAGCGCGAGATGGGCCAGATCCGCCGGCGCGCCGACCAGCAGGTCGACCGGCTCGACCAGGTCTGGGACCGGTTCAAGAACCTCAAGGTCCAAGACCTCGAGGGCGATGAGATCCTCTACCGCGAGATGCGCGACCGGTTCGGCCTCTACTTCGAGGGCGGCATGGGCGCGGCCGCGATCCAAAAGCGGTTGGAGACCTTCGACCTCGACGCCGAGGCCGCGAGCCTGCGCGAGATCATCGCCACCGGCCGGGGCCAGAAGAAGACCCGCGCCCTGAAGCGGCTCAAGGTCGTCTCTGCCTTCATGACGACCGACAACAACCCCGCCGGTATGGTGCTCGACGCCGTCCCGGTGATCCCGCCGGACCTGCGCCCGATGGTCCAGCTCGACGGTGGCCGGTTCGCCACCTCCGACCTGAACGACCTCTACCGCCGGGTCATCAACCGCAACAACCGGTTGAAGCGGCTGCTCGACCTCGGCGCGCCCGAGATCATCGTCAACAACGAGAAGCGGATGCTGCAGGAGGCCGTGGACTCGTTGTTCGACAACGGCCGTCGTGGCCGTCCGGTCACCGGGCCCGGCAACCGGCCGCTGAAGTCGCTGTCCGACATGCTCAAGGGCAAGCAGGGCCGCTTCCGGCAGAACCTCCTCGGCAAGCGCGTCGACTACTCGGGCCGGTCGGTCATCGTCGTCGGCCCGCAGCTGAAGCTGCACCAGTGCGGCCTGCCCAAGACGATGGCGCTGGAGCTGTTCAAGCCGTTCGTGATGAAGCGCCTGGTCGACCTCGACCACGCCCAGAACATCAAGTCGGCCAAGCGGCAGGTCGAGCGGCAGAAGCCGGTCGTGTGGGATGTCCTCGAAGAGGTCATCACCGAACACCCGGTGCTGCTCAACCGGGCACCGACCCTGCACCGCCTCGGCATCCAGGCCTTCGAGCCCCAGCTGGTCGAGGGCAAGGCCATCCAGATTCACCCGCTCGTCTGCACCGCGTTCAACGCCGACTTCGACGGTGACCAGATGGCCGTGCACCTGCCGCTGTCGGCGGAGGCACAGGCCGAGGCCCGCATCCTGATGTTGTCCTCCAACAACATCCTCAAGCCGGCCGACGGGCGCCCGGTGACCATGCCCACCCAGGATATGATCATCGGCCTCTATCACCTGACGTCGGACTCGGGGGCGATCTATCTCGATGAGGCGCAGGAGCATCTGCGCACCTTCGCCACGCCCGCCGAGGCACGGATGGCGTTCGACGCCGGCGAGATCGAGATCGGCTCCGTGGTCAAGATGCGCCTGTCCGACGTCGTCCCGACGCCGGGGACCGAGCTGCCCGAGGACGCCGAGGTCGGCGAGGACGGCACCGTCGACACCCTGCTGGTCGAGACCACCCTCGGTCGCGCGCTGTTCAACGAGGCGCTGCCGCACGACTACGCGTTCGTCAACGAGGCCGTTGACAAGAAGCGGCTGTCGATGATCGTCAACGACCTCGCCGAGCGCTACAGCAAGGTCCAGGTCGCCGCATCGCTCGATGCGCTCAAGGAGGCCGGCTACTACTGGGCGACCCGCTCGGGAACGACCGTGGCCGTCGCCGACGTGGTCACGCCCGAGCGCAAGAGCGAGATCCTCTCCACCTATGAGGCCAACGCGACCAAGGTGCAGACCCAGTTCGATCGCGGCCTGATCACCGACGACGAGCGCCGCCAGGAGCTCATCGAGATCTGGACCAAGGCGACCAACGAGGTCTCCAAGGAGATGGAGTCCAACTTCCCCAAGAACAACCCGATCTATCGGATGGTTCACTCGGGAGCGCGAGGCAACTGGTTCCAGTTGCGCCAGATCGCCGGCATGCGTGGCCTGATGGCCAACCCCAAGGGCGAGATCATCCCGCGCCCGATCCGCACCAACTTCCGCGAGGGCCTCTCGGTGCTGGAGTTCTTCATCTCCACCCACGGCGCCCGCAAGGGGCTGGCGGACACCGCTTTGCGGACCGCCGACTCCGGATACCTCACCCGGCGGCTGGTCGACGTCTCCCAGGACGTCATCATCCGCGAGGAGGACTGCGGCACCGAGCGTGGGCTGACCATGCCGATCTCGGTAACCGGGGAGAGCGGCCGCCAGGTCCACGAGGAGGTCGAGACCTCGGTGTATGCCCGCACCCTCGCCGAGGACGTCGTCGACGCCACGGGCGAGGTGCTCGCTGAGGCCGGCATCGACCTCGGAGACGTGGTCATCGGTGCGCTCTTCGGCGCGGGCGTCGACACGGTCAAGGTCCGCTCGGTCCTGACCTGCGAGTCCCGCGTCGGCACCTGCGCCAAGTGCTATGGCCGCTCCCTGGCGACCGGCAAGCTGGTCGACATCGGTGAGGCCGTCGGCATCATCGCCGCTCAGTCCATCGGTGAGCCCGGCACCCAGCTGACGATGCGGACCTTCCACACCGGTGGTGTGGCCGGTGACGACATCACCCAGGGTCTGCCCCGTGTCGTCGAGCTCTTCGAGGCCCGCACCCCCAAGGGGGTCGCGCCGATCGCCGAGGCGAGCGGCCGGGTGGAGATCGAGGAGACCGACAAGACCCGGCGGATCATGCTGACCCCGGACGACGGCTCCGAGGACCACGCCTACCCGGTGAGCAAGCGGGCCCGGCTGCTCGTCGCCGACGGCGACCACGTCGAGGTCGGCGCCAAGCTGGTCCAGGGCGCGATCGACCCTAAGCAGGTGCTCCGCATCCAGGGCCCGCGGCAGGTGCAGATGCACCTGGTCGACGAGGTCCAGGCCGTCTATCGCCAGCAGGGTGTCGCGATCCACGACAAGCACATCGAGGTCATCGTCCGGCAGATGCTGCGCCGGATCACGATCATCGAGTCCGGTGACACCGACCTACTCCCCGGCATGCTCTCCGAGCGCGGCCGCTTCGAGCAGGAGAACCGGCGGGTCGTCGGCGAGGGCGGTCGCCCCGCCTCCGGTCGTCCGGAGCTGATGGGTATCACCAAGGCCTCGCTGGCTACCGACAGCTGGCTCTCGGCGGCCTCCTTCCAGGAGACCACCCGGGTGCTGACCGAGGCGGCGATGGAGGCCAAGTCCGACCCGCTGCTCGGGCTGAAGGAGAACGTCATCCTCGGCAAGCTGATCCCGGCCGGCACCGGCCTGACCCGCTACCGCAATATCACCGTCGAGCCGACCGCCGAGGCGCGCGCCGCGATGTATGCGATGCCGAACTACGACGAGTACGCCTACCCCGTCTTCGGGGCCGGCACCGGCGAGGCGATCCGCCTCGACGACGCCGAACTCGGCTTCGACCGCTTCGACTAGTTCCTATTGATTCCTCACCTCAACGCTCGGCGGGGTGGCGTGCTTCGCTACGCCACCCCGGCTCGCTTGATCGTCGAAGAATCGTCCGGGGTGGCGACGAAGGAGCCGATCCGCCGAGCGTTGAGGAGAGAAATCAAAAGTAATCGCGGCTGACCGGGCGGGAGGGGTAGCGCCCGGTCAGCCTCGCGGGATGTGCTCCAAGTGGCCGTCGGCGATTGCGGCGCGAACCACATCGCGCGGCGACCACACGTGCCTGCCTAACTCGCGGTAGCGAGCGCAGGCGCGGTTGAGGTAGGTGTTGACCGTCGACAGGCTGATCGGTGGTTGCATGGTGGAACCGATCGACTTGCGGGGGACGCCGTCGGCGAGCAGCGACAGTACCTCGATCTCGCGCGGGGCCAATTCGGCCGCGAGCGAGGGGTCGGTCATCAACACGAAGGCCAGGTCGCTGGAGACGGCATACTCACGTCCCCCGACATCGCGCAAGGTGGTGACGATCTGGTCGGCAGGGTCGGACTTGAGCGCGAGCCCGCTCGCGCCCGCGGCGATTGCCTTGCGGATCGGGACCGGGCGCAGTTCCGAGGTCAGGACGACAACGGGTGTGCCGGCCCCGGTGAGTTCGTGGATGGCCTCGAGGGACTCCTCGTCGGTGCGCAGATGCAGGTCGACCAGCGCGAGGTCCGGCGGCTGCGGCAACGCGGCGATGGCCTCGCGCAACTGCTCCCAGGAGGTGGCCGAGGCCACGAGTTCGATGTCGGGCGCGGTGCGGGCGACCAACGACATGATGCCCTCGACGACGATCGGATGATCGTCGACGGCAACCACGCGCAGACCCATGGCAGTCATTGTGGTTGCTGCACACCCGCCTCACTAGTCGCACCATTCGGGGACGGGCCGCAGGCAACCGTCCGACGGGCGAGCAGCCCATCCTCCAGGGGAGTCGTGAGCCAGCCCTGCGCGCCGAGTGACTCGGCGACGTCGCTGGCCGGCATGGGGTGGACCAGCACGCTCAGCCGCCACCGGTCGTCGGCGGCCAGGCCGGTCAGATCGACCTGGGAAACGGGCATGCGGCTGAGGGCAACAAGCGCACCGGAGCAGACGTCGAGCACATCTGCGGGAATGCCGCTGGACAGCCGCAGGCGGACCTCGGCGCCCTGCCGGCGCAAATCCGCCATGGTCCGCCGCAAGTGGACGTGGTCACCGACCATCAGCGCCTCCCGCAGCGATTCCTCCAACGCTTCCGCCCGCGATCGCACCGGGCTGAGGTCGTCGCCATCGGCGAGACTCTCCGCCTCTCGCAGCAGCGACCGCAGCGGTTCGAGGTCCCTGCTCAGGCGTTCGGTCAGGCGCCGATCGAAGGCCGCGGTCGAATTGGCCATGGCCGCGGCCAGCGCCGAGTCATGCTCTGCCTGATACAGGGCCCACGCCATTCGCTCCGCCCCGATGCGCACTGCCATCGCCAAGGCCAAGGTGATCAGCGGAGCCATCGTCGGCGCGAGATAGGGCATCCACTCGGCGACGGATGTCACCGTGTGCATCGTGGATGCGGCGCTGGCGACGGCGAGCCCGGCACCGCAGATCACGCTCTCGCGCCGCGGCCGATAAATCGCGAACAGCGTCACATAGGCTGCGGCGGCGACCGGCATCCACAGGAGTCGGGGGTGTGGGGCCTCGGGGGGGAGCACCAACCCGTTGAGGACCGTGACGCCCCATGCGATGGCGGTCAGTCCGGCCGAGGCGGCAACGGACAGGCGATCATGCCGCAGGGCGCTCCACGCGCTCGCGGCGCCGGCCGCCACGATAACGACGCTAGCCACCGTCAGAATCCCGGCGCCTGGGAATTGGCCGCTCATGAGCAGCCCGAACCAGAGTCCAAGGCCGAGTCGAGGCGCAATCATCAGCACGAGGTAAGGGAACATTTCGCTGATCAACCCGGCGCCCAGGACCGACGGGTCCGGGTCCTCGGCCGGGCTCCAGGTCAGCTGGACCCGCGTCCCGGACCCGGGGGCAGAGGCGATGGTGGCGGCGCCACCGACATCCCGCATGCGATCCTCGATCGAGGACGCCAGTCCACGCCGCTCGGTGGCCTGGGGGTGAAAACCGACCCCCGCGTCGGCGATGGTCACCGTCAGCACCATCCCGCGGACGGCGACCGCCACGCTTGCCCGATCGGTCTGTGCGTGCTGGGCGACGTTGCGCAACGCCTCGCGGGTCGCCGCGCGGACCGCATCGACCACCTGCATCGGCAAGGCTACTCGCAGCGGCGAGCGGACATCCACCTGGATCGGGACGTCGTCCTTCACCGAGTTGAGGAAACCGCCGGCTTCGGCCTCGGCCTGGGCGGCCAGCACCTCCTCGACCCGCCACCGCCGGCCGGTGGCTCGTCGGCCCGGCACCCGCTGCCGCATCCGCCCGACCGCCGACCTGATCTCCGGCAGCGTCACCGGCTCGCCCGCCATCGCGAGCATGCGCAGGACGTGGAGGATCTCGTCGTGGACGAAGCGGTCGACTTCCTCGGTGCGGCGCTCGTCGTCCTGCTGCTGCAAGGCCGAGGCCCGGGCGCTCTCGTTCTCTTCCCGGGCCGCATCGACCGAGCGGGCGGCGCGACGGCACATGGTCCCGACGATCCACGCCGATGCGGTCAACAAGACCATCTGGCCGGTCGCGGCCACCACCTCAAGCCACCGGGTCAGGTGTGGCAGCGCCGGTGCCGGCGCCCAGGTGTTCCATCGGATCACGACATTGAGCGCCAGCAGTAGGCCGGCCAGCGCCCATCCCCACCGCATTTGCGCCAGCGTCAGGAAGCTGCAGGTGGTGATGATGAACGCGCTCGGCCACCACGTGTCCGCCAATTGCGGCGAGACCTGGGTCATCGGGGCCGCGAGGCACAGGCCGGCCGCACCCATCACGAGCACGACCCAACTGCCGAGCGCGCGCCAGCGCCATACGCGCGTGACGGCGATGATCGTGAGCAGGGCGGCCGCCATCAGCGTGACTCCGACCGCCGTGCGGGCCTGGCTCACGTCGACGGAGGTGGAGGCGACACCGACGAACGTCAGGTTGAAGGTGACGACGAGGACGACCAGCGCGATGCGGATGGCATTCTCGACGACCTCGGCCCACGTCCGTGCCCGGGTGTCGACGTAGGCCTTGCGGGCCGTCCGCATGGGGGCCATGGTAATCGCGTGGCCCGTGGTTAGGGTGGGGAACCATGGAGGAGAAGTCGCCGGATCTGCGCCGCAGTCTGGCTGGCGGCGCCCTCGTCGCGCTCGGCCTCCTCGGGCTGTTGCGGCTGGCCGGTCCCGCCCGCCTGGCCGCCATCCTCGCCCTCGGGCTCGGCGCCTTCTATTTGAACAAGACCGACCCGCGCCGCCTTGCCGCGATCCTCGCGGTGGTCGCCATCGGTTTTGGGTTCGCCGCCTACCGCGCCTGGCATCGGTAGATGCCGTCCCTGCTGACCCTGAACATCTCTCGCCCGCCGCTCGGCCGGGCGCGCGCCATCTTGGACTATCTGTGGCAGCGCGAGGAGGAGATCCTCGTCCTCACCGAGGTCGGCCGGTCATCGGGATCCGATCTCATTGCCGCCGTATGCCGGGCCGCCGGCCACGCGGTCCAGTCCTCCTTCACCGGCGTGGACGGCCGCTCCCGGCCTGCAGCCCCTGCCCGAGCGGCGCAACCCGGTCGATCTCCACGACCTGGGGCCCCTGATCCGTCGGGATCCGCCGCCAGTCCTTTCCTTCTACTCCGACGTCAATGAAGGGGCCGAGTTGACCCCAGACCTCTCGCGGGTGGGGGTAGCCGATGGGCTGTGGCCGGGCCGGGAGCGTGTCCACCCACGGCTGCGAGTTCCACCCGCGGAGGCGGACGGGACTCCATGGGTCGCGCCGAGCCCCGGCTCGGCAGTCGTTCGACAACGGAACCCGAGTGCCGTGCAGGGTGCAGACGAGTTCGCTGACCGGCACGGCGTAGAACTGGCTGGCCAGGAGGGAGATGAGTTCCTCCGCAGCGAGCGGCTCGGCCTGATTGATCCACCCCGCCTGGCTGTCCGAACCCCAATTGACCACTGGGGCGATGTCGAAGCCGCACGCCGGATTGGGTGGGGTCATCACCAGCGTGTGCGCGTAGGTATCCACCCATGGCGCCACCTCTTGGACGGCCCACATCAGGTCCGAGCCCGTGCAGGACGCGACGGCGGTCTCGCTCAGCTCGATCCGCTGCCACGACGTCGACATGGCGGCGAGATGCACTCGCATCCGGCCGCTCATGACCGTGCTGTAGTAGCTGTCCGCCGCCGCGACGGCCGCCGTCATCCCCGCGCGGGGATCAACCGTCGGCGGGTCCTCGGCCCAATAGGCAAGAACCACGGCGACGTCCATGACGTACGCGTCGTCATCGGCCGCGGCATCCCGTGGCGGCACCGAGCCGGCCGGTCCGCAACTCCACCCGATCGTGGCCACCGCGGCGATCATCGCGATGGCGAAGCGAACCAGTTGGACCCGCGCTGACCCCATAGGCCGAACGTACGCCCCCGGGGGTGACCCGGCAAGGGAACACCGTTGGGCCCGGCCGAATGCGCCGGGCCAGGACGCGAGAGACTAGGGCGGTGACGAGCGCTGCCCCCTCCTACTACGAGTTCCTCGGCGCCGGCGAGCACGGTGACCGCTTCGCGGGCACCTGGCACACCGGCGGGCCGTGGAGCGCCGAGCACCAGCACGGCGGACCGCCATCGGCGCTGCTCGGCCGGGCGCTGGAGGCCGCCGTGGTGCCCGGCGGGTTCGTGGTCAGCCGGATGACGATCGACCTGCTCGGCGCCGTGCCCGTCGGCGAGGTCGCGGTCAGCGCCCGGATGCTGCGTAGCGGCCGCGCCGTCCACCTCGCCGAGGCAACGCTCGCCGACGTCGCAACCGGCAGGCCGGCGGCCCAGGCGCGCGCCTGGGCGGTGCCGGACGGCCCGGGACCCGTGGTCAACGACAGCGTGCCGACCAGCCGCCCGGACCAGGGCAAGGCCGTTCCGCCCCCGCCCGGCTGGGTGCGCGGATACATCGATTCGATCGACTGGCGGTGGATCGTCGGCGCGGTCGGCGAGGCGGGCCCGGGGCTGGTCTGGATGCGGCCGCACCTGCCCTTGCTCGAGGGTGAGGCACTGAGCCCACTCCAGCGCATCCTCGTCTGCGTCGACTCCGGGTCGGGGATCAGCGCCGAACTCGACATCCGCGAATGGGATTTCCGCAACACCGACCTGACCGTGCACATCGTGCGGCCGCCGGACGGGGAGTGGCTGTGCGTCGACGCCCTGACCACCATCGCCGGGGTCGGGATGGGCGCCTGCCGGACGACGGTCAGCGACCACCGCGGCATCGTCGCCTTCAGCGCCCAGTCGCTGCTGGTCCGACCCCGCACGGGGTGAGGCGACCAGGGCCATACACCCAACCGATTTTGTCCGGGTGCCCCGGGCCACTAAACTTGAACCTTGTGTCTGTGTGTCCGCACGCGCGCGTGCCCGCACAGGCAGGCAGCAGTCCAGGGTGACTGATGTGCCCACACCTCTCGCCGGGCAATCCACTTCGGCCATGCGGCCGGTCGCTGGAGAGTGCAGGGGAGAGCGCCCGGAGCGACACGCCCGACCACGGGGGTCGAGCATCGGGCATGACTAGGAGTGGCCGCGACGGTGCGGTCGTCACGACGATAACGAAGGACGCAGTTTGCCTACCATCAATCAGCTGGTGCGCAAGGGCCGGCAGGACAAGGCCGCCAAGGTCAAGACGCCTGCCCTGAAGGGCTCGCCGCAGCGCCGCGGGGTGTGCACCCGGGTCTACACCACCACCCCCAAGAAGCCGAATTCGGCGCTGCGCAAGGTCGCGCGCGTGCGCCTGACCAGCGGCATCGAGGTCACCGCCTATATCCCCGGGGTCGGCCACAACCTGCAGGAGCACTCGATGGTGCTCGTGCGTGGTGGCCGGGTCAAGGACCTCCCCGGTGTCCGCTACAAGATCATCCGCGGTGCCCTCGACACCCAGGGCGTCAAGAACCGCCAGCAGGCCCGCAGCCGCTACGGCGCCAAGAAGGTGAAGAAGTAATGCCTCGCAAGGGTCCCGCCCCGAAGCGGCCGCTGGTCGTCGACCCCGTCTACAACAGCATCCTGGTGACCCAGCTGGTCAACAAGATCCTCCTGGACGGCAAGAAGTCGATCGCCGAGCACATCGTCTACGGCGCCATGGAGGGCGTGCGCGCCAAGACCGGCACCGACCCGGTAGCCACGCTCAAGCGCGCGCTCGACAACGTCCGCCCCTCCCTGGAGGTCAAGTCCCGCCGCGTCGGTGGCGCGACCTACCAGGTCCCGGTCGAGGTCAAGCCCAACCGGGCGACCACGCTCTCGCTGCGCTGGCTCGTCGGCTATGCCCGTCAGCGCCGCGAAAAGACGATGACCGAGCGCCTGACGAACGAGATCCTCGACGCCTCCAACGGCCTCGGCGCAGCTGTCAAGCGCCGCGAGGACACCCACAAGATGGCCGACTCCAACAAGGCCTTCGCGCACTATCGCTGGTGACCCCAGCAGGACGTATGCCGCTCGCCTCCGCGGCTAGCGGCATACGGCCGCAGCGGGCGTGAGCCCGCCCGACGACACACCTGATTCGCAACGAGCGAGATGAGATAACCCACAGTGGCTAAGGACGTCCTCACGGACCTGAACAAGGTCCGCAATATCGGCATCATGGCGCACATCGACGCCGGCAAGACGACGACGACGGAGCGCATCCTCTTCTACACCGGCATCACCTACAAGATCGGTGAGGTCCACGACGGCGCGGCCACGATGGACTGGATGGAGCAGGAGCAGGAGCGCGGCATCACGATCACGTCGGCCGCGACGACGACCTTCTGGCACGACACCCAGATCAACATCATCGACACCCCCGGCCACGTCGACTTCACCGTCGAGGTGGAGCGGTCGCTGCGCGTGCTCGACGGCGCGGTCGCCGTCTTCGACGGCAAGGAGGGCGTCGAGCCGCAGTCCGAGACCGTCTGGCGCCAGGCGGACAAGTACAACGTGCCCCGCATCTGCTTCGTCAACAAGATGGACAAGCTCGGGGCCGACTTCTACTTCACCGTGCAGACGATGACGGACCGGCTCGGCGCGACCCCGCTCGTCATGCAGTTGCCGATCGGTGCCGAGAGCACCTTCACCGGCGTCGTCGACCTGCTGACGATGAAGGCCTTCACCTGGCGCGGCGAGACCAAGCTCGGTGAGGACTATGAGGTCGAGGACATCCCCGCCGACCTGCAGGAGCGGGCCGAGCAATACCGCAGCGAGCTCGTCGAGAAGGTCGCCGAGTCCGACGACGAGCTGATGGAGAAGTACCTCGAGGGCGAGGAGCTGACCATCGAGGAACTCAAGGCCGGCATTCGCCGGATGACGATCAACTCCGAGATCAACCCGATCTACTGCGGCTCGGCGTTCAAGAACAAGGGCGTCCAGCCGATGCTCGACGCCGTCGTGGACTTCCTGCCCAGCCCGCTCGACGTGCCCGACATGGTCGGTCACGCCCCGGGCAACGAGGACGAGCACGTCACCCGCAAGGCCGACGCCAAGGAGCCGTTCGCGGCGCTGGCGTTCAAGGTCGTCAGCCACCCGTTCTTCGGGCGCCTGACGTATGTCCGCGTCTACTCCGGCGAGGTCACCCCGGGCACCCAGGTGATGAACTCGACCAAGTTGCGCAAGGAGCGCATTGGCAAGCTTTTCCAGATGCACTCCAACAAGGAGAACCCGGTCGACAAGGCCTCCGCCGGCCACATCTACGCGATGATCGGCCTGAAGGAGACGACGACGGGCGACACTCTCGCCGACATCGCCAAGCCGGTGATCTTGGAGGCGATGACCTTCCCCGAGCCGGTCATCCAGGTCGCCATCGAGCCCAAGACCAAGGGCGACCAGGAAAAGCTCGGCACCGCGATTCAGAAGCTCGCCGAGGAGGACCCGACCTTCCAGGTCAGCCTCGACGACGAGACCGGGCAGACAATCATCGCCGGTATGGGCGAGCTCCACCTCGACATCCTCGTCGACCGGATGCGGCGCGAGTTCAAGGTCGAAGCCAACGTCGGCAAGCCGCAGGTCGCCTACCGGGAGACCATCCGCCGCGGCGTCGAGAAGTACGACTACACCCACAAGAAGCAGACCGGTGGCTCCGGCCAGTTCGCCAAGGTGCAGATCGCACTCGCGCCGCTGGACACCTCCGAGGGCGAGTTCTACGAGTTCGAGAACAAGGTCACCGGTGGCCGCGTCCCGCGCGAATACATCCCCTCGGTCGACCACGGCATCCAGGACGCCATGCAGTACGGCACCCTGGCCGGCTACCCGCTCGTCGGGGTCAAGGCGACGCTGCTCGACGGTGCCGCTCACGACGTCGACTCCTCGGAAATGGCGTTCAAGATCGCCGGGTCGATGGCCTTCAAGGAGGCCGTCCGCAAGTGTGACCCGGTGCTGCTCGAGCCGATGATGGCCGTCGAGGTGCGCACGCCCGAGGAATACATGGGCGACGTCATCGGCGACATCAACTCCCGCCGTGGCCACATCCAGGCCATGGAGGACATCAGCGGCGCCAAGGTCGTTCGCGGCCTGGTCCCGCTGTCGGAGATGTTCGGGTATGTCGGCGACCTACGGTCCAAGACCCAGGGCCGGGCGAACTACTCGATGGAGTTCGACTCCTACGCCGAGGTGCCCAAGAGCGTCGCCGAGGAAATCATCAAGAAAACTCGTGGTGAGTGACCGGTAGACTCTCCGGTCGACACCCAACGCGTTACCCACCCCACCCGCCGCGTCCGCCGAGAAGGTCGTAAGCGGTACCAATGAGAGAAGTCCTGAGGAGGACAAGCAAGTGGCGAAGGCAAAGTTCGAGCGGACCAAGCCGCACGTCAACATCGGCACCATCGGTCACATCGACCACGGCAAGACGACGTTGACCGCGGCGATCTCCAAGGTCCTGCACGACAAGTACCCGGACCTGAACCCGGTGTTCGCGTTCGACGACATCGACAAGGCGCCGGAAGAGAAGCAGCGCGGCATCACCATCTCGATTGCGCACATCGAGTACCAGACCGAGGGCCGGCACTACGCGCACGTCGACTGCCCCGGTCACGCCGACTACATCAAGAACATGATCACCGGTGCCGCCCAGATGGACGGTGCGATCCTCGTGGTCGCCGCCACAGACGGCCCGATGCCGCAGACCAAGGAGCACGTCCTCCTGGCCCGCCAGGTCGGCGTCCCCTACATCGTCGTCGCGCTCAACAAGGTCGACATGGTCGACGACGAGGAGATCCTCGAACTCGTCGAGATGGAGGTCCGCGAGCTGCTGTCCGACTATGAGTTCCCGGGCGATGACCTGCCGGTCGTGCGGGTCTCGGCGCTGAAAGCCCTCGAGGGCGATGAGGAGTGGGGCAAGACCGTCCTGGAGCTGATGGACTCGGTCGACTCCTACATCCCCGAGCCCGAGCGCGACATCGACAAGCCGTTCCTCATGCCCGTCGAGGACGTCTTCACGATCACCGGCCGTGGCACCGTCGTCACCGGCCGGATCGAGCGCGGTGTGCTCAAGGTCAACGAGGAAGTCGAGATCGTCGGCATCCACGAGGGCCCGGCCAAGAAGACCACCGTCACCGGCGTCGAGATGTTCCGCAAGCTGCTCGACGAGGGCCGCGCCGGCGAGAACGTCGGCCTGCTCCTTCGTGGCGTCAAGCGCGAAGAGGTCGAGCGCGGCCAGGTCGTCGTCAAGCCCGGCTCGATCACCCCGCACACCGGGTTCGACGCCAACGTCTACATCCTGTCCAAGGACGAGGGTGGCCGGCACACCCCGTTCTACGACAACTACCGTCCGCAGTTCTACTTCCGGACCACCGATGTGACCGGCGTCGTCCACCTGCCCGAGGGCACCGAGATGGTCATGCCCGGTGACAACACCGAGATGTCGGTCGAGCTGATCCAGCCGATCGCCATGGAGGAAGGCCTGAAGTTCGCGATCCGCGAAGGTGGCCGCACCGTCGGCGCCGGCCGGGTCACCAAGATCACCAAGTAACACCTGCGGGGGCGTCGTGCCCCTCGGACCCCCCGAAAGGCGTGGTCCTCGCCAAGCGAGGGCTGCGCCTTTCGGGTTCGCCGACGGTTGGGCGGCGGCGCCAGGACTCCATCGGCCCGCGACGCCTAGCCTAGCGGACGTATCGCATTCAGTGTGTGTATCACTCCGCGGCCGAGTTCCTCATTGAGGGTGGCTGCACTGGCAGCCAACAACCCGAGGGGAGTTGCCGCAAAATGTCCACAACCACCCGTCGCCGCGTCCTGATCGCCGTGACCCTCGCCAGCTCGACGATCGGGCTCAGCGTGGCTCCCGCCGGCGCGAGCACCGAGACCGAACCTCCCGCGAGCACCGGCTCCACGTCAACGCTTGCCCCGGTGCTCCTGCCCGGCATGCGTGCCGCCCGGACTTACACCGCGGCCGAGGCCCGAGCCTTCGACAAGACCGGGGGCGACCCCAAGGTTCTCGCCTACTGGACCCGCGCGCGGATGCGGGCGGCGAAGTCGCTCGACCTCCCGGGAGACCGGGCAGTCATCGACAAGACCGTCGACAAGCTGGCCAGGTCGCGGCAGGCACCCCAGACCACCGCGCCGGTGGCCGGCAGGATCGCCGCCGCGCAGGCAAAGACACCACCGGTCACCAACTTCTCCCGGACCAACGGAAAGCTGTTCATCGGCGGCTACAACAGCACCAGCTGGTGCTCCGCCTCGGCGGTCAACACCACATCTGAACGGGTCGTCATCACCGCCGGCCACTGCGTGCACTCCGGCAAGGGCGGGAACTGGCTGAACAACCTGGTCTTCGTGCCCGGATACAACGGCTACGCCAGCGACCCCGCCCCGGTCGGGATGTTCCAGGCCTACCGGCTGCGGACCTTCAACGCCTGGATCAACAACGGCGGCCAGTACCTCACCACGGCCACCCTCCCCGGCTTCCAGCGAGACGTCGGGTTCGTGACCACCTACAGCGGCGGCGACTACGGCACGACCGTCGTCCGCACCGTGGGCGGCCACGGACTGGCCTACAACGGCGGCTACTCGTGGGACGTCTCGCTGTTCGGCTACCCCGGCAACAAGAACTCCGGCAAGGTCATGTGGGCCTGCTGGGGCACCACAGCCGCCGACACGTGGGCCTATCGCACGAGGATCGACGGTTGCGGCTTCGGCGGCGGCTCGTCCGGGGGCCCGTGGCTGTGGCAGTACAGCAACTCCACCGGGCTGGGCTACGTTCGGACCGTGATGTCCACGTACAACTCCTCGCTGAACCGCAACGCGGGTGCCTACTTTGACACCGCCGTCTACAACGCGCTCCAGGCCGCCAACGGCGACTGGTGACCCCTATCGTGACCAGACTGCTCCGGTCGGCCCTGCTGGCCGGGGCAGTCGCCGCCGCCTGCGCCTGCTCCGCCCCCGGGAGTGCCGGCGGTTCGGACACGCCGGACCCGCGGAGCACGCGGACCACGGCGCCGACGTCGGGGTCGGCGCCAGTCCAACAACTCGCCCTTCGACCCGATCTCGATGCCGCGTATGCCGTGACCTGGCCCTGGCGGTTGGTCGGCGACGCCACCCTGGAGTTCCGCGGACCGGCGGGACCGGCCGCCTGTACCGCGGCTCGGGTCACCCTCGATGAGGGGTCCAGTCAGGTGACGGTGCGCCTGGAGATCGGGGGAATCCCCGGAGCCGGTGAGTGCGCCGCTATCGCCGAGGCCTCCCGCGTCGAGGTTCCCCTGTCGGACCCGCTGGGGAACCGCGCGGTCCGGGTCCGCCCGTGAACGGCGGCGTCAATAGCCGATCGTCCAGCGTGCCACCAGCCCGCGCAGGTATTGCGCCTGAGCCACGTGAGCGACGGCGTCGTCGATAACGCTGACCAGCCGCACCCCGCGAGTCACCGGCGGCTCCCAACGCCGGTCGACGATTTCATCGAGGTCGCTCTCGCCGAGGCCGCCGACATAGGCGAGCGTCGCCGCGACCACCGCCTGCAGGTAGTCGGCGAGCATGGCGGGGTCCGACACCTGAACCTTGGCGACGTCAGCGGGGGAGTCGCCGAATCCCATCGCCTCGACCGGCCGATCCAGCGCGAAGCGATCCGCCCAGCCCCCGGATCGCCATACCTCCTCGGCGCCGGCAAGCTCCGCGACCTGCGCGTCCTGCTGCCGGGCGGCGTGCCAGAGCAGCCAGGCGATCGAGCTGTGCTCGGCATCCGGCATCCGGTTCAGAACCTCAAGGGGTATGCCGTCGAGCACCTGCCGAGCGCTGTCGAGCGGTCGTGACGCGGCATCGATGAGGACCTCCCGGGCATCCATGAAACCAAGCCTGCCACCGATCAGCGCGCCGCTTCGCGCATCCCGGTGAGCCGGTCGCGAGTTTCCACGGCCGGAAACCACGCGACCGCCCAAGGACCACAATGGCCGCGTGCACTCGACTCGCGGCCGCCGATGACCCCGCGCTACCCACCGCGGGGCAAGCCGGTCCTGCAGACCGACCGGCTGACCCTGCGCCCGCTGACCTGGGATGACCAGCTCGAGCTCGAGCGCCTTGACGCCGACCCCGAGGTGATGCGCTATCTCGACCGGCCGCGCACGCCCGATCAGATCCGCGAGCGTTTCCTCGCCCGGACCGACCCCTCCCACGACGCGATGGGCCTCGGCTACTGGGTCGGCCTGGAGGAGGGCCGCTTCGTCGGCTGGTGGCTGCTCACCCCGGAAGGACCCGGCGTGGCCGATATCGGCTGGCGCCTCCACCGGGCGGCCTGGGGGCGCGGCCTCGCCAGCGAGGGCGCCCGCGCCGTCGTCCGGCACGGCTTCGCGACCGTCGGCCTCGAACGGATCGTCGCCGACACCATGGTCGTCAACCACGCCAGCCAGGGCGTGATGCGCAAGATCGGGATGCGGCATACGGGCATCGAGCATCGCGACTGGGAGCATCCGCTGCCCGGGGCCGAGCAGGGGGAGTGGCTCGCCGAGATCACCCGGGAAGAGTGGCTCGCGCAGAGCCGCGATCACCAGGGCTGATTTGGCCTGCGCAAGCTCGGCATGGCAAGATAGTCAGGTTGCTTGTGCGGCGTCGACCCCCGTCGTGCGCCCGCCGTGAGAACGCATCGAACCGCCTGACCAGGCGGGGCGACACACGCGGGAACGTGCAAGCCCGGCCATGCCGGACCAACCGATCAACCCAACGGTCGCGGGAAACCGCACGCCGTCGGGCCGCGGAGCGGGTGCGACACACCCGAGCGCGGGGGTCGGAGGTGGCCCGGTGCAGCCGACCTGGATTTTGGTAGTTGGACGGCGAGAGAGAGACGACCACACGATGGCGGGACAGAAGATCCGCATCCGGCTGAAGTCGTATGACCACGAGGTCATCGACAGCTCGGCGCGCAAGATCGTCGACACGGTGACCCGCGCGGGCGCGACCGTTGTCGGACCGGTGCCGCTGCCCACGGAGAAGAACGTCTTCGTGGTCATCCGCAGCCCCCACAAATACAAGGACTCCCGCGAGCACTTCGAGATGCGCACCCACAAGCGCCTCATCGACATCATCGACCCGACGCCCAAGGCCGTCGACTCGCTGATGCGTCTCGACCTGCCGGCGGACGTCAACATCGAGATCAAGCTCTAAGGACCGCCGACATGACTCACGCAACTGTGCGCCCCGTCAAGGGCGTGCTCGGCGAGAAGCTCGGGATGACGCAGGTCTGGGACGCCGACAGCCGCCTCGTCCCGGTCACCGTCGTCCAGGCCGGCCCCTGCGTCGTCACGCAGGTGCGGGGCGTCGAGACCGACGGCTACGACGCCGTCCAGATCGCGTATGGCGCGATCGACCCCCGCAAGGTCAACCAGCCGATGTCCGGCCATTTCGCCAAGGCCGGCGTCACCCCGCGTCGCCACCTGGTCGAGCTGCGCACCACCGATGCCGCCGACTACACGGTCGGGTCCGAGGTCACCGTCGAGGTCTTCGAGGCCGGCCAGAGCGTCGACGTCTCGGGCACCACCAAGGGCAAGGGCTTCGCGGGCGTTATGAAGCGGCACGGCTTTAAGGGTGTCTCGGCCTCCCACGGCGCCCACCGCAACCACCGCAAACCGGGCTCGATCGGTGGCTGCTCCACCCCGGGCCGGGTCTTTAAGGGCATGCGCATGGCCGGCCGGATGGGCGGCGAGCGTCAGACCACCCAAAACCTGACGATTCACGCCGTCGACGCCGAGCGCGGCCTGCTGCTGATCAAGGGGGCCGTGCCCGGTCCGCGCGGTGGCATCGTCCTCGTCCGCAGCGCCGCGAAGGGAGCCTGATCCCATGACCGCCAAGGTGATCGACATCGACCTGCCCGCCGAGATTTTCGACGTGCAGACCAATGTCCCGCTCATCCATCAGGTCGTCGTCGCCCAGCTCGCCGCGGCGCGCCAAGGCAGCCACGCCACCAAGACCCGCGGCGAGGTCCGCGGCGGTGGCCGCAAGCCCTACCGCCAAAAGGGCACCGGCCGCGCTCGCCAGGGCTCGACCCGGGCGCCGCAGTTCGCTGGCGGTGGCACCGTCCACGGCCCGCAGCCGCGCGACTACACCCAGCGCACCCCCAAGAAGATGAAGGCCGCCGCCCTGCGGGGGGCCCTGTCCGACCGGGCACGTCATGGCCGCATCCACGTCGTCGAGTCCCTCGTCACCGGCGAGGCGCCCTCGACCAAGCAGGCCGCCGAACTGCTCAGCGGACTGACCGAGCGCCCCAACCTGCTCGTCGTCCTCGACCGCGCCGACATGGTGTCGCTGCTGTCGGTGCGCAATCTGGCCGATGTCCACGTCCTGGCCGTCGATCAGCTCAACACCTATGACGTGCTGTGCGCCGATGACATCGTCTTCACCCGCGCCAGCCTGGACGCCTTTGTGACCGGCCGGAGCCCAGCGAGCCAGGAGGTCCAGGACGCGGCGGCTCCCGAGGTCCAGGACGCCCCGGCCGCTGACACCACGACGGAGGAGTCCGAATGAGCACCCCCGCCAAGGACCCACGCGACATCCTGATCGCGCCGGTCGTTTCGGAGAAGTCCTACGGCCTCCTCGAGGAGGGCAAGTACACCTTCATCGTCGACCCCCGCGCCAACAAGACCGAGATCAAGATCGCCATCGAGTCGATCTTCGGCGTCAAGGTCGACTCCGTGCACACGATGAACCGACCCGGCAAGGCGCGCCGCACCCGCTTCGGGGCCGGCAAGCGCAAGGACACCAAGCGCGCGATCGTCACGCTGCGCGAGGGCGCCATCGACATCTTCGGCGCGGGCGCCTGAGGAGCTGAATAGACATGGGAATTCGCAAGTACAAGCCGACGACTCCCGGTCGTCGTGGGGCGAGCGTGGCCGACTTCGTCGAAGTCACCCGCGCCACGCCGGAGAAGTCGCTCGTCAAACCGTTGAGCAAGTCCGGCGGCCGCAACTCCAGCGGCCGGATCACCACCCGCCACATCGGCGGGGGCCACAAGCGCGCCTACCGGGTGATCGACTTCCGCCGTCACGACAAGGACGGCGTGCCGGCCAAGGTCGCCCACATCGAGTACGACCCCAACCGCACCGCCCGGATCGCGTTGCTGCACTATGCCGACGGCGAGAAGCGCTACATTCTGGCTCCCAACCGGTTGCGGCAGGGCGACACCGTCGAGAACGGTCCGACCGCCGACATCAAGCCCGGCAACAGCCTGCCGCTGCGCAACATCCCGACCGGTACGGTCGTCCACGCGGTTGAGCTCAAGCCCGGCGGCGGCGCCAAGATCGCCCGCTCCGCCGGCGTCCGCGTGCAGCTCGTCGCCAAGGACGGCCCGTTCGCCCAGCTGCGGATGCCGTCCGGCGAGATTCGCAACGTCGACCTGCGCTGCCGCGCCACCATCGGTGAGGTCGGCAACGCCGAACAGTCCAACATCAACTGGGGCAAGGCCGGCCGGATGCGGTGGAAGGGCAAGCGCCCCACCGTCCGCGGGGTCGCGATGAACCCGGTCGACCACCCGCACGGTGGTGGCGAGGGCAAGACCTCCGGTGGCCGCAACCCGGTCTCCCCGTGGGGCCAGCCCGAGGGCCGCACCCGCCGCCCCGGCAAGGAGAGCGCCAAGATGATCGTCCGCCGCCGCCGCACCGGCAAGAAGCGCTGATAGGAGCCTGACATGCCACGCAGTTTGAAGAAGGGCCCCTTCATCGACGCCCACCTGCAAAAGAAGGTGGACGACGCCAACGCCAAGGGCTCCAAGAACGTCATCAAGACCTGGTCGCGCCGCTCGGTCATCGCGCCGGACTTCCTCGGCCACACCTTCGCCGTGCACAACGGCCGCACCCACATCCCGGTCTTTGTGACCGAGTCCATGGTCGGCCACAAGCTCGGCGAGTTCGCGCCGACCCGCACCTTCAAGGGTCACATCAAGGACGACAAGAAGGGCCGCCGTCGATGAGCGAGGTCACCATGGAAGCCAAGGCGGTCGCCCGCCATGTGCGGGTCGCTCCGCAAAAGGCGCGCCGGGTCGTCGCCCTCATCCGCGGCAAGCAGGCCACCGACGCGGTCGCCGCGTTGATGTTCGCCCCGCAAACCGCCAGCGAGCCGGTGCTCAAGGTGCTGCAGAGCGCGATCGCCAACGCCCGGGTCAAGGCCGACGCCGCCGCGGAGGCCTTCGACGAGCGCACGCTGGTCATCACCGAGGCGTATGTCGACGAGGGCCCGACGATGAAGCGGTTCCGTCCGCGGGCCCAGGGCCGCGCGAGCCGGATCAACAAACGCACCAGCCACATCACCGTTCACGTGGCCCCCAAGACCACCTCGACCACCGCCGGAAAGGCAGGCACCCGCTGATGGGGCAGAAGGTCAACCCGCACGGCTTCCGGCTGGGCATCACCACCGACCACAAGAGCCGCTGGTTTGCCGACTCCACCAAGGAGGGGCAGCGCTACCGCGACTACGTCAAGGAAGATGTCGCGATCCGCAAGCTGATGTCCCAGGGCATGGAGCGCGCCGGCATCTCCCGCGTCGAGATCGAGCGCACCCGTGACCGCGTGCGCGTCGACATCCACACCGCCCGCCCCGGCATCGTCATCGGCCGCCGCGGCGCCGAGGCCGACCGCATCCGCGGCGAGCTGGAGAAGCTCACCGGCAAGCAGGTCCAGCTGAACATCCTCGAGGTCAAGAACCCCGAGATCGACGCCCAGCTGGTCGCCCAGGGCATCGCCGAGCAGCTCAGCGCCCGCGTCACTTTCCGGCGCGCGATGCGCAAGGGCATGCAATCAGCGCTGCGCGCCGGTGCCAAGGGCATCCGGATTCAGTGCTCCGGCCGTCTCGGCGGCGCCGAGATGAGCCGTTCCGAGTTCTACCGCGAGGGCCGCGTCCCGCTGCACACCCTGCGGGCGAACATTGACTACGGCTTCTTCGAGGCCAAGACCACCTTCGGCCGGATCGGCGTGAAGGTGTGGATCTACAAGGGCGATATGACCGAGAAGGAGTTCGCGGCCCAGCAGGTCAACGCGCCGCGCGCGCCGCGTGGTCCGCGCCGTGACCGCGACGACCGCCCTGCTCGGGCTCGCCGCGACGCCGCCCCCACCACCGAGCCCACCGAGGCGCCCGCTGCGGCCGCCGAGGAAACCCAGGGAGCGTAATCACATGTTGATTCCCCGTCGCGTCAAGCACCGCAAGCAGCACCACCCCGGCCGCTCCGGGATGTCCAAGGGCGGCAACAACCTCGCCTTCGGCGACTACGGCATCCAGGCCCTCGAGCCCGCCTATGTCACCAACCGGCAGATCGAGTCCGCCCGTATCGCGATGACCCGCTTCATCAAGCGTGGCGGCAAGGTGTGGATCAACATCTATCCCGACCGCCCGCTGACCAAGAAGCCGGCCGAGACCCGGATGGGCTCCGGCAAGGGCTCGCCCGAGTGGTGGATCGCCAACGTCAAGCCGGGACGTGTCCTGTTCGAGCTCTCCGGTGTCCCGGAGGACGTCGCTCGCGAGGCCATGCGCCTGGCGATGCACAAGCTGCCGATGAAGACCCGCTTCGTCCGGCGTGAAGGTGGTGACATCTGATGGCAATCGGATCCAAGGACCTGACGCCGACCGAACTGCGCGGTTTCGACGAGGAGCGCCTCGGCGAAGAGCTGCGCAAGGCCAAGGCGGAGCTGTTCAACCTGCGCTTCCAGTCGGCCACCGGCCAGCTGGAGAGCCACGGCCGCCTGCGCGCGGTCCGCAAGGACATCGCCCGGATCTACACCGAGATGCGCGAGCGGGAGCTCGGCATCGGCGGCACGGAGGCGTGAGCATGACCGAGAACACCGTGACCGAGGACAGCGTGACCCAAGACAGCGTGACCCAAGACAGCGTGACCCAAGACAGCGTGACCCAAGACAGCGTGACCGACACCGACGTGACCCCTAAGGCCGTGACCGACCCGGCCCCATCGACCGCGGCCGCGGGTGTGGAGCGCAAGTACCGCAAGGCCCGGCAGGGCTATGTCGTCAGCGACAAGATGGACAAGACCGTCGTCGTCGAGGTCGAAGACCGCGTCAAGCACGCCCTCTACGGCAAGGTCCTGCGCCGCTCCAGCAAGGTCAAGGCGCACGACGAGCAGAACACCGCCGGCGTCGGCGACCGTGTGCTGATCATGGAGACCCGTCCGCTGAGCGCCACCAAGCGCTGGCGCGTCGTCGAGATTCTGGAGAAGGCCAAGTGATCTCACCCCATTCGATTCTTCACTCCCTCCGCTTCGCTCCTTCCGCAAACAATCGATCGGGGGCCCCGAGATGATCCAACAGGAGTCGCGTCTCAAGGTCGCCGACAACACCGGCGCCAAGGAGATCCTCTGCATCCGCGTGCTCGGCGGCTCCGGCCGGCGGTATGCCGGGATCGGCGACACCATCGTCGCGACCGTCAAGGACGCCATCCCCGGCGGCAACGTCAAGAAGGGCGATGTCGTCAAGGCCGTCATCGTGCGCACCGCCAAGGAGCGGCGCCGACCGGACGGCAGCTACATCCGCTTCGACGAGAACGCCGCCGTCATCCTCAAGAGCGACGGCGACCCGCGCGGCACCCGCATCTTCGGCCCGGTGGGCCGCGAGCTGCGCGAGAAGCGGTTCATGAAGATCATCTCGCTGGCACCGGAGGTGCTCTGACCCGATGGGCACAATGAAGATCAAGAAGGGTGACACCGTGCAGGTGCTCACCGGCAAGGACAAGGGCAAGCAGGGCAAGGTCATCGCCGTCGACACCGAGACCCAGCGGGTCACCGTCGAGGGCGTCGGCCGGGTCACCCGGCACGTCAAGCCGGGCCCGCGCGGCACCGGCGGCCTGGTCACCCAGGAGGCCCCGCTGCACGTCAGCAACGTCGCGATTGTTGATCCCGAAGACAAGCGACCGACCCGCGTTAAGACCCGCGTGGAGCAGGTCGAGCGGGACGGCCGCACCAAGACCACCCGGGTGCGCGTCGCCGCCCGCTCCGGCAAGGACATCTGATGACTGAAACCGCCACCCCGGCCGCGCCGCGGCTGAAGGCCCGGTATGCCGAGCAGATCCGCCCGGCGCTGTCCGAACAGTTCGCCTATGGCAACGTCATGCAGGTCCCGGGCGTCGTCAAGGTCGTCGTCAACATGGGCGTCGGCGATGCCGCCAAGGACTCCAAGTTGATCGAGGGCGCCATCCGCGACCTGGCCGCGATCACCGGCCAAAAGCCGCAGGTGACCAAGGCCCGCAAGTCGATCGCCCAATTCAAGTTGCGCGAGGGTATGCCGATCGGCGCCCACGTCACGCTGCGCGGCGATCGGATGTGGGAGTTCCTCGACCGGCTCGTCACGATCGCGCTGCCGCGTATCCGCGACTTCCGTGGCCTTTCGCCGCGGCAGTTCGACGGCCGGGGCAACTACACCTTCGGCCTGAACGAGCAGTCGATGTTCCACGAGATCGACCAGGACCGGATCGACCGCGTCCGCGGCATGGACATCACGGTCGTGACCACCGCGACCACCGACGACGAGGGACGCGCGCTGCTGAAGGCGCTCGGCTTCCCCTTCAAGGAGAACTGACGCATGGCCAAAACCGCTCTGAAGAATAAGGCTGCCAAGAAGCCGAAGTTCAAGGTCCGCGGCTACACCCGCTGCCAGCGCTGCGGCCGGCCGCACTCGGTCTACCGCAAGTTCGGCCTGTGCCGGATCTGCCTGCGCGAAATGGCCCACCGCGGCGAACTGCCCGGCGTCACGAAGTCCAGCTGGTAGCCCAGCCTTCCCGACCAGACCACAACTACAGCGCAGGTCCGCGCGCGGCGTAACCGTGCACGGAAACCGCGGTGAGAGAGGGCAGATCAGCCCGATGACCATGACCGACCCGATCGCGGACATGTTGACCCGCGTCCGGAACGCCAATTCGGCGCACAAGGACGAGGTTTCCATGCCGTTCTCGAACCTCAAGTCGCATATCGCCGAAATCCTCCAGGCCGAGGGCTATATCGCCTCCTGGAAGGTGGAGGACGCCGAGGTCGGCAAGACCTTGACGATCAACCTCAAGTACGGCCCCAACCGGGAGCGCTCGATCGCCGGTCTGCGCCGGGTCAGCAAGCCCGGGCTGCGGGTGTATGCGAAGTCCACCAACCTGCCCAAGGTGCTCGGTGGCCTCGGCATCGCGATCATTTCCACCTCGTCCGGCCTGCTCACCGACAAGCAGGCGGCCAGCAAGGGTGTGGGCGGGGAAGTCCTCGCCTACATCTGGTAGGAGCACCGCATGTCTCGAATCGGACGCCTTCCCGTCGCCATCCCGAGCGGCGTGAACATCACGATCGACGGTCGAACCGTCACGGTCAAGGGCCCCAAGGGCGAGCTGTCCCATGTCGTCGCCGAGCCGATCACGGTCGCCCAGGGCGATAACGGCCTCGAGGTCAGCCGCCCCGACGACGAGCGGCTCTCCCGGTCGTTGCACGGGCTGACCCGCACGCTGATCAACAATATGGTCCTCGGCGTCACCCAGGGCTATGAGAAGAAGCTCGAGATCGTCGGCACCGGCTACCGGGTGATGGCCCGCGGCTCCAACCTGGAGTTCGCGCTCGGCTACAGCCACCCGATCACCATCGAGCCGCCCAAGGGCATCACCTTCGCCGTGGAGAACCAGACCCACTTTTCGGTGCAAGGCATCGACAAGCAGCTGGTCGGCGAGGTCGCCGCCAACATCCGCAAGCTGCGCAAACCCGACCCCTACAAGGGCAAGGGTGTCCGCTACGCGGGCGAGCAGATTCGCCGCAAGGCCGGCAAGGCCGGGAAGAAGTAGTCATGGCAATGATCGTCAAGCGCGGCGCCTCCAAGGCCGCTGCCCGTGGCCGGCGGCACGCCCGCGTCCGCAAGCATGTCGTCGGCACCACCGAGCGTCCCCGTCTGGTCGTGACCCGCAGCGCCCGGCACATCGTCGTCCAGGTGGTCGACGACTCCGCCGGCGCGACGCTGGCCAGTGCCTCCACGATGGAAGCCGGCCTGCGCACGGCCGAGGGCGACAAGAGCGCCAAGGCAAAACAGGTCGGCGAGCTTGTCGCCCAACGCGCCAAGGACGCCGGCATCACCGCCGTCGTCTTCGACCGTGGCGGCAACAAGTACCACGGCCGCATAGCCGCCGTCGCCGACGGCGCCCGCGAAGGAGGCCTGTCGCTATGAACACCCAGTTCCTGAACGCCACCACCTGGATGATGAGGACAATCTGATGCCCGGACCCCAGCGTCGAGGCACCGGCGCCGCCGACCGCGGCGACCGGACCAACGAGCGCGGCGAGCGTCGCGGCCGGGACGGCGACCGCCGCGACGGTCGCCGTGACGCCGCCGAGAAGAGCCAGTATCTCGAGCGCGTCGTGACCATCAACCGGGTCGCCAAGGTCGTCAAGGGTGGCCGTCGGTTCAGCTTCACCGCCCTGGTCGTTGTCGGCGACGGCGACGGCACCGTCGGCGTCGGCTACGGCAAGGCCAAGGAAGTCCCCGCGGCGATCGCCAAGGGCGTAGAGGAGGCCAAGAAGGCCTTCTTCAAGGTTCCGCGGATCCAGGGCACGATCCCGCACCCCGTGCAGGGCGAGGCCGCGGCCGGTGTCGTCATGCTGCGCCCCGCCGCCCCCGGTACCGGGGTCATCGCCGGCGGACCGGTCCGCGCGGTCCTGGAGTGCGCCGGCGTCCACGATGTGTTGTCCAAGAGCCTCGGCTCGGCCAACTCCATCAATATCGTCCATGCGACCGTCGCAGCCTTGAAGGGCCTGGAGCGTCCCGAAGCGGTCGCCGCCCGCCGGGGCCTGCCGCTGGACGAGGTCGCTCCGGCCGCCATGTTGCGCGCCCAGGCCGCCGGGGCAGGTGCGTGATGGCCCGCCTGAAGGTGACCCAGAGCAAGGGCATCGTCGGCGAGAAGCACAGTGCCCGCGAGACTCTGCGCACGCTGAGCCTAAAGCGCATCGGTGATGTCGTCGTCAAGGAAGACCGACCCGAGATCCGGGGCATGGTCCGCACGGTCCGCCACCTGGTGGCCGTCGAGGAGGTTGAGTGAGATGGCCGAGCAGGCCGACTCGGGCACGCACGCCCTGAAGGTGCACCACCTGCGTCCGGCTCCGGGCGCCAAGACCGCCAAGCCCCGCGTCGGTCGGGGTGAGGGCTCCAAGGGCAAGACCGCCGGCCGCGGCACCAAGGGCACCAAGGCCCGCTACCAGGTTCCGGCGAGTTTCGAAGGTGGCTCCACCGCGATCCACATGCGGCTGCCGAAGCTGCGCGGTTTCAAGAACCCGTTCCGGACCACCTATCAGGTCGTCAACCTCGACAAGATCGCGGCGCTCTTCCCCGAGGGCGGGCCGGTCAGCGCCGCCGACCTCGTCGCCAAGGGTGCCGTCCGCGCCGGTTCGCCGGTCAAGGTCCTCGGCACCGGCGAGATCGGTGTGGCCATCCAGTTGAGTGTCGATGCCGCCTCGGCCAGCGCCAAGGACAAGATCGAGGCTGCCGGCGGGAGTGTCACCACCGCCAACTAAGACCCCCACAACTGGGTGCGAGGTGATGTCTGCCGTGCGGTGAGGCCCCGATGGGAACTCACCCCACGGCATACGTCGTTGGCAAGCCAGTGACCTCCCCGGCGGGCACCCGCCGCCGGGAGGTCCGGGGTATGTTTCTCGGGCGAGGGCACACCCGCCCGACCGCATCAAGAACCCGACGGGCCGGCATACCGGACCCGCGTGTGAAGGGGACCAGGTTGCTCACCGCCTTCGGCCGCGCGTTCAAGACGCCCGAGCTGCGCAAGAAGCTGCTGTTCACGCTG
The DNA here is from genome assembly GCF_037045025.1 of Nostocoides sp. GTDB lineage: Bacteria > Actinomycetota > Actinomycetes > Actinomycetales > Dermatophilaceae > Nostocoides_A. The sequence goes on from NZ_JBAOHM010000011.1 coordinate 376,520, forward strand.
TTCATCATCGTGCTCTACCGGTTGGGCTCCCACGTGCCGACCCCGGGTATCAGCTATGGCGCCATCCAGGAGTGCATGAAGAACACCCCGAACACCGGCTTTCTCGGCCTCGCCAACCTCTTCAGCGGTGGGGCGCTGCTGCAGCTGTCGATCTTCGCGCTCGGGATCATGCCCTATATCACCGCGAGCATCATCGTCCAGCTACTCACGGTCGTCATCCCCCGGTTCGAGACCCTCAAGAAGGAGGGGCAGACCGGGCAGGCCAAGATGACGCAGTACACGCGTTATCTGACGATCGGCCTCGCCGTGCTGCAGAGCGCGACCCTGGTCACCTTCGCCCAAAACCCCTCGGCCCTCTTCGGGCCGTCCTGCACCAGCGTCCTCGTCGACGAAGCCATCCCCACCATCTTGATCATGGTCTTGACGATGACCGCCGGCACCGGGCTGATCATGTGGCTCGGTGAGCAGATCACCGACAAGGGCATCGGCAACGGGATGTCGATCCTCATCTTCACCTCGATCGCCGCCCGTTTCCCGGTGTCGCTGTGGCAGATCAAGAAGGAGCAGGGCTGGTTCACCTTCGGGGTCGTCGTCATCTTGGGCTTCTTGATCATCGCCCTGGTCGTCTTCGTCGAGCAGAGCCAGCGCCGCATCCCGGTGCAGTACGCCAAGCGGATGGTCGGCCGGCAGATGTATGGCGGCACCTCGACCTACATCCCGATCAAGGTCAACATGGCCGGCGTCATCCCGGTCATCTTCGCCAGCTCGCTGCTCTCCTTGCCGATGATGCTCGCCCAGTTCAACAGCGACCCGGCCAACCCCGCGGGGTGGGTCACGTGGATCGACCGCTACCTCGCCCGTGGCGACCACCCGATCTACATGATTCTCTACACAGTTCTGATCATCTTCTTCACCTTCTTCTACGTCTCGATTACGTTCAATCCGGAGGAGGTCGCCGACAACATGAAGCGGTACGGCGGGTTCATTCCGGGCATCCGGGCCGGTCGCCCCACGGCCGAGTACCTGCAGTACGTCCTGACCCGGATCACGATCCCCGGCGCTACCTACTTGGCGGTCATCTCCTTGATCCCGCTCTTCGCCTTCAGCATGATCAACGCCGATCAGAACTACTTCCCCTTCGGCGGGACCTCGATCTTGATCATCGTCGGTGTCGGGCTGGAGACCGTCAAACAGATCGAGGCGCAGCTGCAGCAGCGCCACTACGAAGGGTTCCTGAGATAGCCCATGATGCGGATGATCATCTTCGGCCCGCCAGGTGCGGGGAAGGGCACGCAGGCGCGACGCATCGCCGAGCGCTACGGCATACCAGCCATCTCGACCGGAGAGATCTTCCGGTCCAACATCAAGAACGAGACCGCCCTCGGGCTGCAGGTCAAGGAGATCCTCGCCACCGGCGGCTACGTCAACGACGACATCACCAACGCCATCGTCGCCGACCGGCTCGCGCAGGAGGATTGCGCCCCGGGCTTCCTCCTGGACGGCTATCCCCGGACGGCCGAGCAGGTGGATGCGCTCGATGTCGAACTCGCCGCCCGCAGCAACGAGCTTGATGCCGTCCTCGAGCTGACCGTCGATGACGAGGAGGTCGTCGGCCGGCTGCTCAAGCGCGCCGAGATCGAGAACCGCATCGACGACACCGAGGAGGTCATCCGGGAGCGGATGGCCATCTATCACCGCGAGACCCAGCCGCTGGCGGCGATGTATGCCGCGCGCGGCCTGCTCGTGCAGGTCGATGGGCTCGGCGACATCGACGACGTGAGTCTGCGTATCGGTGAGGCGCTCGACGGGCGCGTGCGCTGACGCGCGTGGGTATGTTCGCGAGGGAACGGATCAAGGCCAAGGACCTTGCCGACGTGCGCGCCATGCGCCCGGCGGGTCTGCTGGTCGCCCAATGCCTCGCGGCCCTGCACGCGGCGGCGGTCCCGGGCCGCACCACCGGTGAGTTGGACGATTTGGCCGAAGCGTTCATCCGCGAGCGCGGCGGCCGTCCGTCGTTCGCGGAGGTGCCCGGCTACCGGCATACGTTGTGCACCTCGGTGAACGAGCAGATTGTCCACGGGATCCCCGGTGACCGCGTGCTCGAGCGTGGCGACCTGCTCTCGATCGACTGCGGCGCGATCATCGACGGGTGGCACGGCGACGCGGCGATCTCCCTCATTGTCGGCGGTCGCGAGATTGGTGAGCCCGCGGACGTCGAGTTGATGGACGCCACCTTGGACTCGTTGTGGGCCGGCATCGGCGCGCTCGAGGTGGGCCGGGGACTCTATGAGGTCGGCGCCGCTATCGAAGCCTCGATCGAGGAATCCGGCGCGCAGGACGGACGGACATACGGCATCGTCGAGGACTACGTGGGGCACGGCATCGGCCGCGAGATGCACATGGAGCCCAATGTCCCCAACTACCGGGTCAAGGGCAAAGGGCCGACGGTCAAGAACGCAACCACCGTGGCGATCGAGCCGATGGTCACCCTTGGCGACCAGGCCAACGAGGTGCTCGCCGACGAGTGGACGGTGGTGACCCTCGACCGGGCGCGGGCCTGCCACTGGGAGCACACCGTGGCCGCGCACTCCGGCGGGCTGTGGGTGCTCACGGCACTGGATGGTGGCGCCTCCCGGCTGGGGCCCAAGTTCGCCCCGCTCGGCGACTGACCACGGCGACGCAGCCCTCCTGGCCCTAGGCTGGCGCTTCAGGAGGCTAGTCATGAAGCTCGATGTCACAGCGATTCTGGGGCCCACCGAGGTCGGCGGGTTCGTCCAGCGCGCCGAGGCAGCGGGTGTGGACGGGTTGATGCTCGCCGAGATGCAGCACGAGGTCTTCGTCGGGCTGACGGTGGCCGCGCTCGCGAGCACGCGGTTGGAGCTGACCAGCGGGGTCGCGATTGCGCTGGCGCGCAGCCCGATGGTGCTCGCCCAGCAGGCGTGGGACATCCAACGGCTGTCCGGCGGGCGGTTGCGGATCGGGCTTGGCTCGCAGGTCAAGGCGCACATCACCAGCCGGTTCGGGATGACATGGGACAAGCCGGCCGCGCAGATGCGCGAGTTCGTCCAGGCGGTGCGGGCGATCTGGACGTGCTGGCAGGATGACGTCCCGTTGCGCTTCGCCGGCCGCTACTATCGGCACTGGCTGATGACCCCGGCATTCAATCCCGGGCCGATCCCGCAGGGCCCGCCGCCGATACTGCTCGCCGGCGTCGGCAAGCTGATGATCCGGGTGGCCGCCGAGACCGCGGACGGGCTGATCACCCACCCGCTGACCAGCCTCGCCTATCTGGACGACGTCATCCGGCCGGCGATCGCCCGCCGGCGCCCGGACGGCGCCGGGCCGTTCGAACTGTGCACTCAGGTGATGGTCGCCACCGGCCGCACGGCTGATGAGGTGGCGACCAATCGCGCGGCTGTTGCCCGGCAGATCGCCTTCTATGCCTCAACTCCGGCCTATCGCGGGGTGCTGGACCACCACGGCCTCGGCGGCTTCGGCGAGGAGGCGGGCCGGCTCGCGCGCGATGGTCAGTGGGAGGCGATGGGCGAGCTGGTCACCGACGACATCTTCGACCTCTTCGCCATCAGCGGCGACCCGGACAGTGCCGGCCGCGCGCTGCTCGAGCGCTGCTCCGGGCGAGTGGACCGGATCGGCGTCAATCTGCCCGGGGCCGTCGCTCCCGACGTCGCCCTCGACGTGGTGGCTGCGGCGCGGCGCCAAGCCGGCTGAGGGCCCGCAACGGAATCTTCCGTCTCGCGGGAGCGTTGACGCACGCGATCGGCATACCCGAAGAGAAGGACGCTCGTCATGGCCACCCGCACCGTCACCGCCGCGGACATCCAATCCACCGTCACCGACAACGACATCGTGCTGCTCGACTTCTGGGCCAGCTGGTGCGGCCCGTGCCGGGGCTTCGCCCCGGTCTTCGAGGAGGCCTCGAGCAAGCACCCGGACATCGTCTTCGGCAAAATCGACACCGAAGCCGAGCAGGCCCTGGCCGGGCAGCTGCGGATCACCTCGATCCCGACGTTGATGGCCTTCCGCGAGGGCATCCTGGTCTTCAACCAGGCCGGCGCCCTCCCGGCCGCAGGGCTGGAGCAGGTCATCGAGGGCGTCAAGGGCCTGGACATGGAGCAGGTCCGCAGCCAGCTGGTCCCGGCCGACCAGGCCTGATCCAACCCACGGTGACCCGCAGCAAAACGCCCGTCGCCGGAGACAACCGTTAACCGTGCGCCGGACGTCTACTCGCCGTAGAGTTCGCTCACGGGGAGGGGCAGGTCATGGATGTGCGGGCGAGGCGAGCCGATCTGGTGCTGCGTGCCCGCCGAGGCGCCGGGCCAGGCTACCGGCGCATCAAACGCGAGTGGCAGTGGCGCCGCTGCGGCGCCGATCTCAACCTGACCACCGCCACAAGCAGCGATTTCCCGTATGCCGTGATGCGGCATACGACACCCATGTTGCGCCAGCTGCACGGATTGCCGATGCAGCTGCAGCACAACAAGATCACAAACCTCCGGCTCGCAGCCGCGCCGTTGGACGGCCGGGTGCTAGCACCCGGGCAACGCCTGTCCTTCTGGAAGTTCGTCGGGAACCCCTCCGCCCGGCGCGGCTTCCTTGACGGGGTCGTTCTGGACGACGGTGTGCTGCGGGCCGGAGTTGGCGGCGGGCTGTGCCAACTGACCAATTTGCTTTACTGGATGACGATTCACACTCCGCTGACCGTGGTCGAGCGATGGCGGCATACCTATGATGTCTTCCCCGACAACAACCGCACCCAGCCGTTCGCTTCAGGTGCGACCTGCGCCTATCCCGCGCTCGACCTGCAGATCGAGAACCGCACCGACGCGACCTTCCGGCTCGGGCTGAGCGTGGGGGAGAGCGACCTGAGCGGCGAGTGGCGCAGCAACCGGGAGCCGCGGCATACCTATCAGGTGTATGAAGCAGTGCACGTGATCACCACCGAGGGCCCGGGGATCTACATGCGCCGCAACATCATCCGGCGTCACGTCATCGACCGCGACGGCATCGAGATCGGCGACGAGCTGGTCAGTGAGAACCACGCCCAGATGATGTATGAACCGTTCCTCCCGCCCGCGCCGGTTCGCGAGGGTATCGGCGGCGGCGCCCGCTGACCTGCGCTGCCCACGCGACTCGGACCACGCTCGCGCCCCCGCGCTCAGCCCGTCAGGTGAGCCGTAGCGACGCCATGACGTCGCTCCGGCTCATGTGACGGGGCCAAGCCGGTCTGGCACGCGGCGTGGCTGGCTCGCCGATTTCGGGTGCGGCATACCGATCCCGTATGATGGAGCGTCGGTCACGTGTGCGCATGCACCCAGTGCATCCCACCGGGGCCGATTTCGTTTGGCCGGTTCCAACCTCAAGCGGGGCCGGTCGCCAACCAGGATTGACGGAGGATATGGCCAAGAAGGACGGGGTCATCGAGGTCGAGGGCACGATCGTCGAGGCGCTCCCCAACGCGATGTTCCGCGTGGAGCTCACCAACGGTCACAAGGTTCTCGCCCACATCTCGGGCAAGATGCGCCAGCACTACATCCGGATCCTCCCCGAGGACCGGGTCGTGGTGGAGTTGAGCCCCTATGACCTGACCCGTGGGCGCATCGTCTTCCGCTACCGCTGATGCAAGACCCGGGGGCCAGCACGACGCCCGGGACGCCGATCGAGAAAAGACCGAGGCAATGAAGGTTCAGCCGAGCGTCAAGAAGATCTGCGACAAGTGCAAGGTGATCCGCCGCAACGGGCGGGTCATGGTGATCTGCGACAACCTGCGCCACAAGCAGCGCCAGGGCTGAGCACCGGCACGAGCCGCAGCCGATTCGAGACCGACAACTACACAAGACACGCAGCACCCGACCCCCGCATTCGGCGGGACGTCACCCCCGGCCCGGAGGCCGGGGACGGGAGCGCACGGCATACCAGAACAGCCGTGAACAACGCGACCGACCGGCGCTGCACCCACACCTCCGGAAAACAGCAAAGGAATGCTGCTAGATGGCACGACTCGTAGGAGTCGACCTGCCGCGCGAGAAGCGCGTCGAGGTCGCCCTGACCTACATCTTCGGGGTGGGTCGCACCCAGTCCAAGAAAGCGCTCGAGGCGACGGGTGTCGACCCGTCCATCCGCGTCAAGGACCTCGTCGACGACCAGCTCGTCGCCCTGCGTGACTACCTCGAAGGCAACGTCCAGATCGAAGGTGACCTCCGCCGCGAGATCGCCGCCGACATCCGCCGCAAGCAGGAGATCGGCTCGTATGAGGGGCTGCGCCACCGCCGCGGCCTGCCGGTGCGCGGTCAGCGCACCAAGACCAACGCCCGCACCCGCAAGGGCCCCAAGCGCACCGTCGCTGGCAAGAAGAAGGCTGGTAAGTAATGCCTCCCAAGGCTCGCGCCGGCGCCAAGGTGCGCCGCAAGGTCAAGAAGAACGTCGCCGTGGGTCAGGCCCACATCAAGTCGACGTTCAACAACACGATCATCTCGATCACCGACCCCACTGGCGCGGTGATCTCGTGGGCCTCGGCCGGCCAGGTCGGTTTCAAGGGCTCGCGCAAATCCACCCCGTATGCCGCGCAGATGGCCGCCGAGGCCTGCGCACGCCGGGCGATGGAGCACGGCATGCGCAAGGTCGACGTCTTCGTCAAGGGCCCCGGCTCCGGGCGTGAGACCGCAATCCGTTCGCTCACCGCCGCCGGGTTGGAGGTCGGTGCCATCTCCGATGTCACCCCCAGTCCGCACAACGGTGTCCGCCAGCCCAAGCGCCGCCGCGTCTGAGCCCGAACGGAGAGTCTGACTAGTTATGGCCCGCTACACCGGCCCGATCACCAAGAAGTCCCGCCGCTACAAGCTCGACCTGGTCGGCGGCGACCGCGGCTTCGAGCTGCGTCCGTTCCCGCCCGGGCAGCACGGCCGCCGCCGCATCCAGGAGAAGGAATACCTCACCCAGCTTCAGGAGAAGCAGCGCGCCCGGTTCACCTATGGCGTCATGGAAAAGCAGTTCCGCCGCTACTACGAAGAGGCGGCCACCCGCCCCGGCAAGACCGGTAGCAACCTGCTGACCATCCTCGAATCCCGGCTCGACAATGTCGTCTACCGCGCCGGCCTGGCCCGCACCCGCCGCCAGGCGCGGCAGCTGGTCACCCACGGCCACTTCGAGGTGGGCGGCGTGCGCGTTGACGTCCCGTCCTACCGCGTCGAGCAGTACGACATCATCACGATCCGCAAGCAGTCCATCGAGTCCTTCCCGTTCCAGCTGGCGCGGGAGACCTTCGGCGAGCGCCCGGTCCCGGCCTGGATGCAGGTCGTCCCCGGCAGCCTGCAGATCCTCATCCACCAGCTGCCCGTCCGCGAGCAGATCGACACCCCGCTCACCGAGCAGCTGATCGTCGAGTTGTACTCGAAGAACTGACCGACCCACTCGCCCGGCCCCTGGGTCGCGGCGGTGGCGGCGGTGGCGTGACGCAACTTCTGCTAGCAGCAGTTAGTCGACCTCCCCCTAGGTTGCTAGCTATTGGGAGGCTAGCAACTTCTGCTAGCAGAGGTTGCTCACGCCGACCCGAGCCGGACATACCGAGGTTCGGCTCGGCATACGTGATCGTCAAATAGCGGTCGATCGCGAGAAAGAAGAAAACAGTGCTGATCGCACAGCGTCCCGTCCTCTCCGAGGAGGTCGTGGCCGACAACCGGTCCCGGTTCGTCATCGAGCCCCTCGAGCCCGGATTTGGCTACACCCTCGGCAACTCCCTGCGCCGCACGCTCCTGTCGAGCATCCCCGGCGCCTCCGTGACCAGCTTGCGCATCGACGGCGTGCTGCACGAGTTCTCCACGATCCCCGGGGTCAAGGAGGATGTCACCGAGATCATCCTCAACGTCAAGGCCCTGGTCGTCTCCTCCGAGGAGGACGAGCCGGTCGTCATGTACCTGCGCAAGCAGGGGGCCGGCGCCGTGACCGCGGCCGACATCGCTCCGCCGGCCGGGGTGGAGATCCACAACCCCGACCTGCACATCGCCACGCTCAACGACAAGGGCAAGCTGGAGATGGAGCTGACCGTCGAGCGCGGCCGCGGCTACGTCTCGGCCCAGCAGAACAAGACCGGCGACCAGGAGATCGGCCGCATCCCGGTCGACTCGATCTACAGCCCGGTGCTTGCCGTCACCTACAAGGTCGAGGCCACCCGGGTCGAGCAGCGCACCGACTTCGACAAGCTGATCGTCGACGTCGAGACCAAGAACTCGATGGCCCCGCGCGACGCGATGGCCTCCGCCGGCAAGACGCTCGTCGAGCTGTTCGGCCTGGCGCGCGAGCTCAACGTCGAGGCCGAGGGCATCGACATGGGCCCCTCGCCGACCGACGCCGCCCTGGCGGCCGACCTGGCGCTGCCGATCGAGGACCTCGACCTGACCGTGCGGTCATACAACTGCTTGAAGCGCGAAGGCATTCACACCGTCGGCGAACTCGTCGGCCGCAGCGAGGCCGACCTGCTCGACATCCGCAACTTCGGCACCAAGTCCATCGACGAGGTCAAGGCCAAGCTGCACGGCATGGGCCTGGCCCTGAAAGACAGCCCTCCCGGGTTCGACCCCGGCGCCCTGTCCGACGGCTACGACGACTTCGACGAGGACGACGACTTGTCCTTCGCCGAGGATGAGCAGCTCTGAGACACCCCACGAAGTTCTAGGAGACATCAATGCCTTCCCCTACCAAGGGTCCCCGCCTGGGCGGCGGCCCGGCTCATGAGCGGCTGATCCTCGCCAACCTCGCGACGGCGCTGTTCGAGCACGACTCGATCACGACCACCGAGGCCAAGGCCAAGCGGGTGCGTCCGCTCGCCGAGCGGTTGATCACCTTCGCCAAGCGCGGCGACCTGCACGCGCGCCGCCGGGTGATGACCGTGGTCCGCGACAAGAACGTCGTCCACCGCCTGTTCGTTGAGATCGCCCCCGACATGGCCGAGCGGCCCGGCGGCTACACCCGGATCACCAAGATCTCCCCCCGCAAGGGCGACAACGCGCCGATGGCAATCATCGAACTCGTCCGCGAGCCGGTGACGGCCAAGCCGAAGCGGGCCGCCGTGGCCGAGGCCGAGGGTGCGACCAAGCGCGCGGCCAAGGAGCGGGGTGCCGAAGAGCCGGCGGCCACGACGCCCGTGGCCGATTCCGGTATGGCCGCCGCCGTTCCCCCCGCGCAGGCGGAGGACGCCGGCGCCGAGGTTGCCGACCTGACCACCGCCGAGCCGGTCGCCGCGACCGCGGCAGCCGGCCTGGCCGTCGTGGCCGACTCCGGCGAGCTGGCTGAGGAGTCGGCCGAGCAGTCAGCCGAGAAGCAGGAGCAGGAGCAGCCGGCCGCGGTCGAATTGCCCGCGGCCGCGGTCGCCGCCACCGCGGACGGCTCTCCTCCCGAGGGCTACCCGGTCAAGGGCAATGCCGACTCCGGGCTCTACCACGTCGAGGGCTCGCAGTGGTATGACGCCACCGAGGCCGAGTTCTGGTTCGAGGACGCCGCTGCTGCCGAAGCTGCAGGCTTCAAGCCAGCCGGCGGCCCTGAGAAGCAGCGCGTTGACGACGACGCCTGAGCCGGTCTAAGGATCAGCGAGGTCGAGAGTGCACGACTTGCCGTAATGGCACCGCCATTACGGCAAGTCGTGCACTCTCAATGGGGATCGTCTAGCTCCAGCAAGTCAGCAGATTCGGGGCAACTGCTCGCCAAGGGGCAGGTCGACGACCCGGGTGCCGCCGATGGCGGTCCGGGCGACGACGATCCCGGGATGCTCGGCCGTCGTATGACCGATCGCGACCGACTGAGCGCCGACGGCCACCGAGCGCATGGCCGCCAGCGCGGTCTCCGCCTCGCCGGCACGAACTATGGCCACCAGGCGACCTTCGTTGGCGACATACAGAGGATCGAGCCCGAGGATCCCGCAGGCGGCCCGGACGGGCTCGAGCACGGGCACCGCGTCGTCGCGGATCTCGATCCCGCAGCCGGAGGCGGCGGCCAGCTCGTTCAGGACGGCCGCGACCCCACCGCGAGTGCAGTCCCGCATGACGGCGACCTCGGCGCCGCAGCCAAGCAGCGCCGCAGTCAATTCATGCAGGGGCGCGGTATCGCTGACGATCTCGGACTCGAACTCCAGCCCATCCCGGACCGACAGCACCGCGACCCCATGGGCCGCGATGGGACCGGACAGGAGGACGACGTCGTCGGGCTGGATCCGCTTCGGCCCCAGCATGATCCCGTCCGGGATCACGCCGACGCCGGCGGTCGTCACATAGAGACCGTCGCCGCGCCCGCGTTCGACGACCTTCGTGTCGCCGGCGACGATTGACACCCCCGCCGCGCGGGCCGCCGCGCCCATCGTCTCGACGACGATCCCGAGCTCCGCGACGGGCAAGCCCTCCTCGAGGATCAGCGCCGCGGACAGCGCCAGCGGACGCGCACCACCGACCGCGAGATCGTTGACGGTGCCGTTGACGGCGAGGTCGCCAATGTTGCCGCCGGGGAAGAAGCGCGGGTGAACGACATACGCATCCGTGGTGAAGGCGAGCCGAGCACCAAGCACGCCGAGGACGGCGGCGTCCCCCAACTCCTCGAGCACGCCATCGAGTGGCCCGCCACGGAATGCGGGCAGGCACAAGTGCTCGACCAGCTCGGCAGTCAGCCGTCCGCCGCCGCCGTGCCCGAGGACGACTGCCGGATAGTCGCGCAGCGGCATCGGGCAGGACCACGCGGCCGGATTGGGAGGCGTGGTGGCAGTCATCGCGCCACCTCGAGTCGCCGGAACTGATGGTATGCCGCGCACGCTCCTTCCGCGGACACCATCGGCGCCCCGAGTGGGCTGCGCGGAGTGCAGGCCGTCCCGAAGGCGGCGCACTCGGTCGGCTTGATCAGCCCCTGGAGCACCTCTCCCGCACGGCATTCCGCCGGCTCGCTCGCGCCGATGCCCGTGACGTCGAACCGCGCTGCGGCGTCGTAGCTGGCATACGCGGGCGCCAGCCGCCACCCCGACCCGGGGATCACCCCGATCCCGCGCCACGCCCGGTCGCAGACGGCGAAGACTTCCGCCACCACCTCCCGGGCACGCGGGTTGCCGTCCGGGGCGACCACCCGGGCATACGCGTTCTCGACCTCGTGCCGGCCGGCTTCGAGCTGGGCGACGGTCCGGCGGATGCCCTCGAGAATGTCGAGCGGCTCGAAACCGGTCACGACGATCGGCACCCGGTAGCGCCCGGCCAGCGGCCCATACTCGGCCAAGCCCATCACCGTGCACACGTGCCCGGCGGCGAGGAATCCCTGCACCCGGCAGGCCGTGCTGTCCATGATCGCCGCGATCGCCGGCGGCACCAGCACGTGCGAGACCAGGACGGAGAAGTTGGGTATGCCACGCTGCGCCGCCAGCCGGACCGCCATCGCGTTTGCCGGTGCGGTCGTCTCGAAACCGATGGCGAAGAACACGATTTCCCGGTCGGGGTTCTCGCTCGCCAGCCGGACCGCGTCGAGGGGGGAGTAGACGACGCGGACATCACCGCCCGTGGCGCGCACTCCGAAGAGGTCGGTGGCCGACCCGGGGACCCGCAGCATGTCGCCGAAGGAGCAGAAGATCACCTCGGGTCGCGCCGCGATGGCCAGAGCCTGGTCGATCGCGGCCAGCGGGGTGACGCACACCGGGCAGCCGGGGCCGTGGACGAGCTCGACCTCGGCGGGCAGCAGCTGGTCGATCCCGTTGCGGATGATGCTGTGCGTCTGGCCACCGCAGACCTCCATCAGGGTCCATGGCCGGGTGACGCTGGCGGCGATCTGCGCGAGCAGTCTGCGGGCGAGGGCGCCGTCCTGAAACTCCTTGACGTACTTCACCCCGCGCCCCCCGGCTCCTCGATGGCGCCCAGTTCCTCCTCCAGCGACCCGAGTTCGCGAAACGCCGCCAGCGACGCGAGCGCCGACTCCTCGTCTACCACCGAGAGGGCGAACCCGACGTGCACCAGGACATAGTCGCCCTCGGCCGCCTCGGGCACGTACTCGGTGCACACCTCCTTGACGACCCCGCCGAAGTCGACCCGCGCCATGGCGACGCCATCGGCGCTCCGCGTGGACACCACCCGGCCGGGCACGCTCAGACACATGGGGTGCTCCTGTCCTGTCCGCCGGTGGGCTGGGAGACGATTCTTGCACCGCCGGCCGCAGCGACGGCCGCCTGACCGAGCGCCAGGCCCCCGTCGTTCGGCGGCACCCGCCGGTGGACGAGGACGCGAAATCCCCGGGCGCGCAAGGCATCGACGCAATCCCGGACCAGCACGGCGTTGGCGAAGACCCCGCCGGTCAGCCCGACGGCACGCACATCGGTGTCGGCCACGATCCGGTGCGTGGCTTCGGCGACCGAGTCCGCCAACGCCCGGTGGAAAGCCCGGGCCGATGCACCTGCGGGTATGCCGTTCCGCCGGTCCGCGACCGCCTGCGCCACCCACGGACGCGGATCGAGGACGATCCCGTCCGGGTCGTCGTGGACGCTCACGCTCCAGCCCGGCACCGGGTCGGCCGTCGTATGCGGCTCCGCCCAGGCGGCCGCACATGCTTCGAGTTCGATGGCCGCCTGGGCCTCGTAGTCGATGGCGTGCCGGACGTCGAGGAGCGAGGCGATCGCGTCGAACAGCCGCCCGGCACTCGTCGTCGGGGTGCAGTGCGAGCCGGTGGCGAGCATCCGACAAAGCACGCGAATATCGCTGTCTGGCAACGCGTTCCCACTCGCCGTGCCCTCGACGCTCAGGCCCGCGGCGGCGAGATGTGCCAGCGCGGTTCGGGCCGGATGCCGGATCGCGGCGTCGCCACCGGGCAAGGAGACCGGGCGTAGGTGACCGACCCGGCGGACCGCGGCATACGACCCGAGCAGGAACTCCCCACCCCAGATCGTGCCGTCGTCGCCGTAGCCGGTCCCGTCGAAGACGATCCCGAGCACCGGCTCGTCCGGGGAGATCCGGTGCTCGGCGAGCAGCGCGGCGACGTGGGCGTGGTGATGCTGGACGTCCGCGTGCGGCACCCCGAGCCGGGACGCGTGCTGCGCCGCCCAGCGACGGGAGAGGTATGCCGGGTGGCGGTCGCTGATGACCATCTCGGGCCGGACCCGCTGCAGTGCTGCCAGCGTCGACGCCGTCCGGTCGAGCATGGCGAGGGTCGCCAGGTTCTCGGTGTCCCCGACGTGCTGGCTGAGCCAGGCCTGACCCGCGGCGGCGACGCAGACCGTCGTCTTCAGCTCCCCGCCGACCGCGAGCAGCGGGAGCGCCGGGACCGGCAGCGGCAAGGGAGCGGGGGCGATGCCGCGGCTGCGCCGCACCGGCTGCATGCCGTCGGAGCCGACCCGGACCACGGAGTCGTCGCACGCGACATGGATGCGGCGGTCGTGGTGGCAGAAGGCGTCGGCGATGCCGGCAAGACGGTCCTCGGCCTCGCCGGCGTCAATGCAGATCGGTTCGTCCGCGAGGTTGCCGCTCGTCATGACCAGCGGCCAGGGCGCGCCGGCGTCGGCGAGGAGATGGTGCAGCGGCGTGTAGGGGAGCATGACCCCGACCGTCCCGGTGCCCGGGGCGACCCGGTCGGCCAGGTCCCGCTCCCGGGCGGCGGCGACGACGATCGGGCGGCTGGAGCCGGTCAGGGCCCGCGTAGCTTCCTCGCTAACCGCCGCGATCTGCTGGGCCGCAAGGAGATCGGGCACCATGACCGCCATCGGCTTGCCGCCGCGGCGCTTGCGCTCGCGCAGCCGGTCCACGGCCGCCGGGTCGCCGGCCGCGCAGACCAGGTGGTAGCCGCCGATGCCCTTGACCGCCACGATCCGTCCGGCCTGCAGCAGCCGCACGAGGTCAGCGACCGGAATCGACAGCCGCGGCCCACAGTCACCGCACGCGGTGGGCTGGGCGTGGAAGCGCCGGCTCGCCGGATCGGCATACTCGACCTGGCAGGCGGCGCACAGCGGGAAGTCCGCCATCGTCGTGTTGACCCGGTCGTAGGGCAGCCGGGTCGTCATCGAGTACCGCGGACCGCAGTTCGTGCACGCGATGAACGGGTAGCCGAAGCGTCGGTCCGCCGGGTCGCGTAGCTCGCGCAGGCAGTCGTCGCACACCGCCGTGTCCGGCGGAATCGACGTCACGCCGGCACTGCGGCCGGAGGCAGCGATCACGAATCCCTTCTGCACCAAGGGATTCGGGTCGATCACGGACACCGACACGCTCTCGACCCGCGCCAGCCGCGGCGCCTCCGACGCGAGCCGGCGATGCAGCTCGGCCAGCGCATGCGGATCGCCCTGGGCCTCGAGGACGACGCCCCCAGGGTCGTTTCCGACATACCCGACCAGCCCGAGCCGGCCGGCGAGCGCCACGGCGAACGGGCGGAACCCGACGCCCTGCACGGTCCCCGTCACCCGGATCCGGACCCGCTCGGTGACGGGTTGCTCTGGTGTCATCTGCCTCGGGTCACCCCGGGCCGGGCTCGTCGTGCGGGCACTACCCCCGTCAGCCAGTCCAGCCAGGCTCTCACCCCGTCCCCCGTGCGGGCGCTCAGCTGCAGAACGCGGGCATCGGGATTGACCCGGCGCAGGTTGCCCTCGAACAGATCAACGTCAAGGTCGAGATGGGGAAGCAGGTCGATCTTGTTGACCAGCACGAGCTCGACGCTGCGGAACATCACCGGGTACTTCAACGGCTTGTCCTCGCCCTCGGTGACCGCGCTGATCATCACCCGGTGATGGGCGCCCGTGTCGAACTCCGCCGGGCAGACGAGATTGCCGACATTCTCGATGAGGACCAGGTCGAGGGCGGCCAGGTCGAGCCCGGACAGGCCCCGGGCCACCATCGGTGCATCGAGATGGCATTCACCCCCGAACCCGGCGCTGGTGTTGACGAGGGCGACCTGGGCCGCGTCGGCCGCCAGCCGGTCCGCGTCGAGCGAGGTCTCGATGTCGCCTTCCACGACACCCGCGCGAATCCCTTTCTCGCGCAACGTGCGCAAGGTTGTCGCGAGGAGCGTTGTCTTGCCGGCCCCGGGGGAGGACATGAGGTTGACGCAGGTGACGCCCGCCGCATCCAGGGCGGCTCGATTCGCCGCGGCGGCCCGGGCGTTCTCGCCGAGGATGTCCTGCAGCACGCTGATCCGTTGCCCGCCGGTCCGGTATGCCGAGTGGTCGCCCGCCGTTGTCGGCTGCCGGTCTTCGTGGACCTGCGCGGTGCCGTCGTGGTGACTTGTCGACCCGCCGTCGTGGAGATGCGTCGTGCCGTCGTTGTGGATGTGGAACCTACCCACGCCGCCTCGCCCCCGCCCCGGCCGCCTCCGGACACGCCTCGTCGGCATACCCACCCGCTGCGGCCCCACCGACGTCGTCGGCGAGTTCGATGGCCACGACCTCCAATTCGGTGCCGCCCCGGAGCACCAGGTCGACGCCGCCGCAGCCACCGCATTCGAGGTCCAGGACGGACTCGACCGTCGTGTGGGCGGCGCAGGTGCGGCATACCCCCTGGGCGGGGACCACCTCACACCGCAACCGGGACCCGGCGAGCGCGCCGCGAGCACTGACCGCCTCCCAGCACGCCACCAGCGACTCCGGGACGACCTGACGCAGGGAGCCGATGCGCACGTCGACCCAGGCCACCGCCGCGCCCGCGGCGGCGCGCTCGACGATGGCATGGATGGACTCGCACAGAGCCAGCTCGTGCATCCGTACACGATCGCACGATCGCCCGGCGCAGCCCGTGGCCGGTGACCGATCTCGCATTCCGACCCGTAGCGATGGCCGCATCCGGGGCCTAACGTGGCTGCCAGGACCCGCCGGCGCAGCCGGGGCCGAAACACCCGAGGCGATCGCCGGCCACGACCAAGGCTGGTGTTCCATGAGCGCCGACGTAGACGGCATCCTCGAGAGCTACGGCCGCGACCGCTCCCGGCTGCTCGACATGCTGTGGCGGGTGCAGGACGCCTGTGGCTACATCCCCGACGACGCCGTGGCCGAGCTGGGCGCCGGCCTCGGCCTCTCCCCGGTCGAGGTGCGGGCCACCGCGAACTACTACCACTTCTTCCACGACCGCCCCGCCGGCCGGCACCGGATCTATCTCGCCGACACCGTCGTGGCCAAGATGGCCGGCTATGACGCGGTCCTGGACGCGCTCACGCGGCATACGGGCGCGGCGCTCGGCGAGGTCGACCCGAGCGGCGAGTTCGGGCTGTTCACGACCCCGTGCATCGGCCTGTCCGACCAGGAGCCGGCGATGCTCGTCGATAAGGTCGTGTTCACCCGGCTGCGCCCCGGGAAGGTCGCCGACATCATCGAGCAGCTGCGTGGCGGCCGCAGCGCCGAGCAGATCGCCAATCCGGCGGACCTGCCACGAACCGACCTGGCCTACGTCGAGACCCTGGTCGAGTCCAATGTCCGCACCCGCGGTCCGGTGCATTTCGGCGCCCAGCCGGACCATCGCGCCCTCGTGCGCGCGTGCTTCGTCCAGCCTCCCGAGCAGGTGACCGAGCTGATCACCGAGGCCCGCCTGCGCGGACGCGGTGGCGCCGGCTTCCTCACCGGGCTGAAGTGGCAGCTGTGCACGGCGGCGGCGGGTGAGCGCAAGTACGTTATCTGCAACGCCGACGAGGGCGAACCGGGAACCTTCAAGGACCGGGTGCTGCTCACCCGGGCACCCAAGCAGGTCTTCGTCGGCATGATCATCTGCGCCTACGCGATCGGCAGTTCCAGCGGCATCGTCTACCTGCGCGCCGAGTACTGGTACCTCAAGGACTACCTCGAGGCGCAACTGCAGCAGCTGCGCGACGACGGCCTGCTCGGTCACGACATCGGCGGGCGGCGCGGGTTCGACTTCGACATCCGCATCCAGATGGGCGCCGGATCGTATGTCTGCGGGGAGGAGTCGGCGCTGATCGAGTCCTGCGAGGGCCGGCGTGGCTCGCCGCGGGTCAAGCCGCCGTTCCCGGCCCAGAAGGGCTACCGCGGCCAGCCGACGTGCATCGACAACGTCGAGTCGTTCGCCTGCATCACCCGGATCGTCGAACGCGGGCCGGAGTGGTTCACCACCTTCGGCACCGAGGAGTCCACCGGGACCCGATTGGTCTCCGTCGCCGGCGACTGCAGCCGGCCCGGGGTCTACGAGATCCCCTGGGGCACCACCGTGCGGACCATGCTCGACCAGGCGGGCGCCGCCCACGCGTGGGCGGTCCAGGTCAGCGGCCCGTCGGGTGAGTGCGTCAACGTCGCCGACGAAGGGAGCCGGCGGCTCGCCTACGAGGACCTGTCGTGCAATGGGGCGATGACGGTGTTCGGGCCGGGACGCGACCTGCTCGGGATCGTGCGCGACTACCTGCAGTTTTTCGTCGGCGAGTCGTGCGGGATCTGCGTGCCGTGCCGGGTCGGCAATGTCGCCCTGCTGGACAAGCTCGACCTCGTCATCGGCGGCCGCGCCGAGCAGCGCGACTTGGACGACCTCGTGCGCTGGGGAGCCATCGTGCGCTCGATGAGCCGGTGTGGCCTCGGCGGCACCTCACCCAAGCCGATCCTCACCACCTTGGCGAAGTTCCCGCAGCTGTATGCCGGCCGGCTCGCCACCCAGCGCGGCCCCCTCCTCGCGTCCTTTGACCTGGCTGCGGCGCTGGGCGCCGCCGAACCTTCGACCACGGGAGCGTGACGCGATGGGCGTCCAGATGAGCATCGACGAGACGGCGATCGTCGCCACCGAGGGCCAGACCGTCGTCGAGGCCGCCGCCGAGCATGGCGTCTACATCCCGACGCTGTGCTCCATGCCCCACCAGGACAGCGTCGGCACCTGCCGCGTGTGCTCGGTCAAGATCAACGGCCACGTCATGGCGGCGTGCACCGTCCGGGTCCGGCCCGGGATGGTCGTCGAGGTCGACTCACCCGAACTGGCCGACATGCGCCGGGCCGTGCTCGAACTGCTCTTCGTCGAAGGCAACCACAACTGCCCGAGCTGCGAGAAGAGTGGGCGCTGCCAGTTGCAGGCCGTCGCCTACGAGAGCGGGATGACGGTGGCCCGGTTCCCCTATCGGTATCCCGTCCGCGAAGTGGACCACACCTCGAGCACGATCTGGCTCGAACGCGACCGGTGCATCCTCTGCCAGCGCTGCGTCGAGCTCATTTGCGACGACGCCACCGGGCAGCGGGTCTTTTCGATCAGCCGTCGCGGCCCGCAGGCCCGGATCGAGATCGACACCGCTCTCGCCGATGCCATGTCCGAGGAGGCGGTCGAGCGGGCGGGCGACATCTGTCCGGTCGGGTCCATCCTTCCCAAGGGGGTCGGGCACGACACCCCGATCGGCGATCGCCGCTTCGAGGTCGAGTCGGTGCGGAAGTGGTCGATGACGTCATGAGCGGCGAACCCGGCGCCATCGCCTCCCACGAGCTCCCGCGCACGCCGCTGCCCGAGGCGCAAGCCGCCCTGCGCCGCGACAAGATCAAGATCGCGACGATCTCGCTGTGCGGCTGCTGGGGCTGCAACCTCTCGATCCTCGACTGCGACGAGCGCATCCTCGGGCTGCTCGACAAGGTGACGATCACCCGCTCCTCCTTCACCGACATCAAACGCATTCCCGAGCGGTGCGCCGTCGGCCTCGTCGAGGGCGGCGTCGCCAACGAGGAGAACATCGAGACCCTGGCCCACTTCCGCGAGAACTGCGACATCCTCATCTCCGTCGGCGCCTGTGCCGTATGGGGCGGGGTCCCGTCGCTGCGCAACACCCTCCCGCTCGCCGACGTGCTCCGTGAGGCGTATGTCGACTCGGTGACCGCCGTGGCGGGCGCGCCCGCCATCGTTCCCGCGCACCCGGATTTGCCGCGGCTGACCGTCAAGGTCTTCCCCTGTCACGAGGTCGTCCACATGGACTACTTCCTCCCCGGCTGCCCGCCGAGCGGGGATGCGGTCTTCACGGTCCTCGACGATTTGGCTTCCGGCCGGCCGGTCGACCTCCCGACCTCCTTGACCAAGTTCGATTGAGCGAGACAGGAATCCCGATGGGACGCAAGATCGTCATCGACCCGGTGACCCGCATCGAGGGTCATGGCAAGGTCGTCGTCAACCTCGACGACGCCAACCATGTGATCGACGCTCGGCTGCACGTCGTCGAGTTCCGCGGCTACGAACGCTTCGTGCAGGGCCATCCCTACTGGGAGGCTCCCGTTCTGCTGCAACGGATCTGCGGGATCTGCTTCGTCAGCCACCACCTCGCCGGCGCCAAGACGCTCGACGACATCATCGGGTCGCGGATCGGCAGCGACTACGCCATCGGCCCGACGGCGGAGAAGATGCGCCGCCTGGGGCACTACGCGCAGATGCTGCAGTCGCACGCGACGGCCTACTTCTATCTCGTTGTGCCGGAGATGCTTTTCGGGATGGACGCCCCGCCCGAGCAGCGCAACGTCCTCGGCCTCATCGAGGCCGACCCGTCCCTGGTGCGCCGCGTCGTCGCCCTGCGCAAGTGGGGCCAAGAACTCATCCAGGCGGTGTTCGGCAAGCGGATGCACGGGCTGCTCGCGGTCCCTGGCGGGGTCCAGAAGTGCCTGACCGTCGATGAGCGGGACCGGTTCGTCAATGGCGACGACACGATCCCCTCCCTGGCCCAGGTGATGGAGTATGCCGCCGACGGACTCGAGCTGTTCCGCCGCTTCCACGCCGAGCACCGCGACGAGGTCGACACCTTCGCCCCGGTGCCGGCCCTGTCGATGTGCCTCGTCGGCGATGATGGGGTTGTCGACTACTACCACGGCAGGATTCGCGTCGTCGACCAGGACAAGCGGGTCGTCGAGGAGTTCGACTACCACGACTACCTCGACCACATCGCCGAGGCCGTCGAACCGTGGAGCTACATGAAGTTCCCGTTCCTCAAGCGGCTCGGACGGCAGGCCGGCTCGGTGCGGGTCGGCTCACTGGCGCGGCTCAACGTCAGCCCGACGATGAGCACCAAGCACGCTGCCGACGCGGCCGAGGAGTTCCACGCCTACACCGGCGGTCGCGCCAACGACAAGACCCTGCACACGAATTGGGCGCGCACCATCGAGATCGTCCACGCCGCCGAGGTGATCGAGCAACTCTTGCACGACCCGGACATCCTGCGTCACGACGCCCTCGTGGCCAGCCCACCCGAGCGGGCGTGGACGGGTGAGGGGATCGGCGTGGTGGAGGCGCCCCGCGGCACGCTCCTGCACCACTACCGGGCCGACCGCGAAGGCCCGGTCACCTTCGCCAATCTCATCGTCGCCACGACCCAGAACAACGAGGTCCTCAACCGCACCGTCGCCGCGGTCGCCGAGCAGTACCTCGACGGGTGCGCCGACATCACCGAGGGCATGATGAACGCCGTCGAGGTGGGCATCCGGGCATACGACCCCTGCCTAAGCTGTGCCACGCACGCGCTCGGTCAGATGCCGTTGGTCGTCTCCGTCCACGGCCCGGACGGGGCCCTGCTCGCCGAACGAGCCCGGTCGTGACCGCGCTGCTCGACCTGGTCGGCGAGGCCGATTGTCTGGTCTATGGCATCGGCAATGAGGGCCGCGAGGACGACGGCCTCGGCTGGGCCTTCGTCGAGGACCTCGAGCGCGGCGGCGCCGGGCAGGCGCAGTTGCTGCGGCGCTATCAGCTCGCCCTCGAGGACGCCGACCTGATCGGGCGGATGCGGCGGGTGCTCTTTGTCGACAGCACCAAGGATCCGGTCGTTCCCTCGTATGCCGTCACTCGCCCGAAGCCGCGGCTGGACTTCACCTTCACCTCGCACGCGCTATCCGTTCCCGCCCTGCTGGCCACCTGCCGGATCTGCTGCGAGCGCACGCCCGAGGTGTGGCTGCTCGCGATCCGCGGCTACCAGTGGGACCTGAAGGTGGGCCTGAGCGCGGGGGCCGGCCGCAATCTCGACGCGGCGCTGACCTTCGCCCGCTCGCCCGATCCCATCCCCACGTCCCACCCGGCCCCGACTGGAGGAGTCCGATGACCGACCAGCACAACGACATCGCCGCCGCGATCCACGACGCCCCGATCGGATCCTTCGTCGGCCGTCGCGGAGCGGAGGTTCTCGCTGCCTTCGCCGGCGAGCAGACGGCGATGCGGGCGGGGGAGTTTCTCTTCCACGAGGGCGACTACGCCTCGACGTTCTACATCGTCATCTCGGGGCAGCTGGCCTTCGTCAAGAAGGCCACCGCCAAGCGTCCCCAGCTGGTGCTGCACGTCCTTGAGAAGGGCGACCTGGTCGGGGAGCTCAGCTTCATCGACGGCCACCAGTACACCCTCAGTTGCGCCGCCCTCGGCGACGCCGTCGTGCTCTCCTTCAAGGTCGGCGATCTCTCGCAGCTGGTCGAGGAGCACCCCCGGGTGATCTACGACTTCATGCGCGCGATCATCGCTCGGGTCCACCAGACACGGGCCTCGATCAGCCGCCAGCATCTGGAACTGGCCGACTACATCGCCACCGGCGGGAAGCGGCAATAGCTATCGGCCGGCCACCGGTGGCGGCGCCCAGGGCGCCGCGACTGGATCACGGCGCGAAGAGCGCCGCGACGAAGTAGTCCTCGCCTGGCCGGGTCAAGGTGGTCGTCGAGATGCGGGACATGGTGTCGAGTTGGTAGGTCTGAACCAGCGGGCGGGGGAAATCCTCGTTGAGGATGCCCAGAAGGAATAGCCGGTCGTTCGTCACCTGAAGATCCACAGGTGGACACCGACCCGGCCGACGGCCTGCCCTTCCTCGTCGCCACCGGGTTGTCCGAGGACGACGCGGTGGCCCTCTGGCAGTCGGTCATCGCCTTCGTGCTCGGTTATGCCACCTTCGCCTCCGAGGCCATCATCGGCGACGTCGACTACTTGCCTGTGAGCTTGGCGAGACGAATGCGACGCTGGGACAGGGCGACCGCTCGGCGCGCTCTGCAGGCGCGGCTCGCGGCATACGACATCGGCCAAGACCGCAACGGAGAGGATTTCCACGGTCGCTGACTCGGCCCTCCAACTGGCCGAGCATTCGACACGAGCGGGTGAGCCGATTACGTTGCCGTCGTGATCGATCGCAAACTCACCGGAATCCGGAATGCGCTCACCCACCATGGCACCCCGCTCGCGCAGGCCGTCGCCGCCGCGCTCGGGCGGAGTGCCGACGACGATCTCGAGGAGGCTGAGCGCGCCGGGATTGCCGTCATCGAAGCGCGGCGCGCGAAATTGCTGAAAGACGCCAGCCTCGTGCCCGGCTACCCGGACCTGACCGTCCGCAACGCCACGGCGAAGGCGAGCAAGAACGCCCACGAGGCCCGCGTGATCTTCCTGATTCTGCGCGGCCAGGGCGCCCTGACCGGCGTGGAACTCGGCGCCAACATGGGGATCAGCGGGGCCTACCAAGCCCTGGCGCTGCAATTGAACGGTGGGGGACAATTCATCTCCCTCGAGGGCAGCGAAGGCCGGGCCGCCTTGGCCCGAGAGACGGTCGCGCCCTACGACAACACCGAGATCCGCGTGGGGCAGTTCGATCAGACTCTGGAGCTGACGCTGGCGGAGTTGGGCGAGCTGGACTATGCCTTCGTGGACGGCAATCACCGGCGCGACCCGACCCTCGAGTACTTCGAGTTGATCCTTCCCCGGGTGCGGCGTCCGGGAGTGTTGCTGTTCGACGACATCCATCACAATCCTGGCATGGACGAGGCGTGGGCGGTCATTGCCGCGGACCCGCGGGTGTCCCTGGACTGTGGACCTGGGCCGGATCGGCCTGTGCCTCATTGAGGGATGACGAGCCTCCCCGCTCGGGCACGCAGCGGGTGCGGATCGACCTTGCTTACGACGGGCGCGCCTTCTCCGGCTGGGCCGCCCAACCCGGGTTGCGCACGGTCGAGGACACCCTCGCCGCCGCGCTCACCACGATCCTGCGGACGATCGAGCCGGTGCGGCTGGTCGTCGCCGGGCGCACCGACGCCGGTGTCCATGCCCGTGGCCAGGTGGTCCATGCCGATCTCGATGCCGCCGCGTATGCCGCGCTGCCCGGCCGCAACGACCGCTCGCCCGAGCGAGCCGCCCGGGACCGGCTGAACGCCGTCCTCCCCGACGACGTCGTGGTCCGCCGGGTCGCCGCCGCCCCGCCCGGCTTCGATGCCCGCTTCGCTGCCGTATGGCGCCGCTACCGCTACCGGATCTGCGACGATCCCGCCGCGTTCGACCCGCTCCGGCGCCACGACACGGTCGTGATCAACGACCGCCTCGACCCGGGCGCGATGACGCGCGCCGCGCAGCGGTTGCTCGGGCTGAACGACTTCGCCGCCTTCTGCAAGCGCCGCGACGGCGCGAGCACGGTGCGCACGCTGATCGACTACTCCTGGTACCGCGAGGACGACGCCACCGTCACCGCCACCGTGCGCGCGGACGCCTTTTGCCATTCGATGGTGCGTGCCCTCGTCGGCGCGCTCGTGCCCGTCGGCCTGGGGCGGGCGCCGGTGAGCTTTCCGGCGGAAGTGCTGGCGGGCGGCATACGAGATCCGCGGGTGAAGGTCATGCCCGCCCATGGGCTGTGCCTGGAAGAAGTCGGCTATCCACCGGACGACCAGCTCGCGGTCCGGGCGGCGCAGGCGAGAAACCGCCGGGGTTAAACCGCTGGCAGGTGGGCCAGGGCGTCGGCCAGGTCGGCGTCGGAGAGGGGATCGTCCCCCAGTTGGCCGGCGAGATACTTCTCGTAGGCACCGAGTTCCAGCAGGCCGTGTCCGGACAGGCCGACGACGATGACCTCCTCGGTGCCGGACTCCTTGGCGGCCAACGCGACCCGGCGAGCCTGCGCCAGCGCGTGGGCGGACTCCGGCGCGGGCACGATGCCCTCGACCCGGGCGAACTCGACCGCGGCCTCGAAGCACTCGTTCTGGTGCAGGGCGGCCGCCTCGATCAGGCCCTCGTGGAAGACGTGCGAGACCAGCGGCGCCATCCCGTGGTAGCGCAGCCCGCCGGCGTGAATCGGCGAGGGTACGAAGTCGTGGCCGAGGGTGTACATCTTCATCAGCGGCGTCAGGCCCGCGGAGTCGCCGAAGTCATAGCGGTATTCGCCGCGGGTCAGGGTGGGGCACGAGGTCGGCTCGACCGCGGTGATGGTCGGCGACAGCCGGCCCTGGAGCTTCTCGCGCAGGAAGGGGAAGGCGAGCCCGGCGAAGTTGGAACCTCCACCCGCGCAACCGATCACATGGTCGACGGCGGACTCCCCGGCCTTGGCCAATTGCGTCAGGGCCTCCTGACCGATCACCGTCTGGTGCAGCAGCACGTGGTTGAGCACGGAGCCGAGGGCATACTTCGCGCCCTCGTCCTGGGCGGCCAGCTCGACCGCCTCGGAGATCGCGATTCCGAGCGATCCGGGGTGGTCGTCGGGGAAGGCCCGGCCGGACTGGGTCATCCGCGACGGCGAGCGGTGCACGGTCCCGCCGAACACCTCGATCAGCGTGCGGCGTTGGGGTTTGGTGTCAAAAGAGACCCCGACCTGCCACACCTCGCAGCTCATGTCGAACAGCGCGCACGCATAAGCCAGCGCCGTGCCCCACTGCCCGGCACCCGTCTCGGTGGTCAGCCGGGTGATGCCGTGCAGCGAGTTGTAATACGCCTGCGGCACCGAGGTGTTGGTCTTGTGCGAGCCGGCTGGCGAGACGCCCTCGTACTTGTAGTAGATCCGAGCCGGCGTCCCGAGCCGCTTCTCCAGGCCCAGCGCCCGATACAGCGGGGAGGGCCGGTAGCCCCGGTAGACGTCGCGCACCGGTTCGGGGATCTCGACGTACTGCTCCTGGCTGACCTCCTGCATGATCAGCTCGATCGGGAACAGCGGGGCGAGGTCGTCGGGACCGACCGGCTCGTGGGTCGCCGGGTGCAGCGGCGCGGGGGGCGGCGTCGGCAGGTCGGGGACGATGTTGTACCAGTGGGTGGGAAGCTCGGACTCGTCGAGGGTGATCTTGCGCTGGTCGGTCACTGCCGCTCTCTTTCGTATGCCGCTCGACGGGCCGGCTCCGAACCCGTGCCTGCACCCTAGCGGGAGTCCGCCCGGCCGGTCCGGGCGAGGTCGTCGTGGTGGCGAAGCTCTCCCGAGGCGGGCCCCAGCCGGGCCCAGTCCTCGGTAGGCTGATCGGGATCGGCGAGGGTGCCCGAGACGATTGATGGCGCCCCGATGCACCGCAGGCAAGGAGCGAGGATGTCCGACACGATGTCGCTGGCCGGCGATTTCCCGGCGCAAACCGAGGACGACTGGCGGCGCCTGGTCGCGGGCGTGCTCAACAAGGGCCGGCCCGAGGACAAGCACCTCTCCCCGGAGGAGGCCGAGGCCAAGCTGCGAACCGGGATTCCGGGCGGGCTGAGCATCGAGCCGCTCTATGTCCGGCCTGAGAGCCCCCGGGCCCTCGGGTTGCCGGGCGAGATGCCGTTCACGCGCGGGCGCGCGCTGCGCAGTCCGACGCTGCCGTGGGATGTGCGCCAACTCCACGATGATCCCGATACCGCCGCCACGCGCGCGGCGATCATGGACGACCTGGAGCACGGCGTCACCTCGGTCTGGTTGCACGTCGGGGCCGACGGTCTGGCCGTCGGCGATGTGGCGATCGCGCTCGGCGGCGTCGACCTGGCCATCGCCCCGGCAGTGGTCTCGTCCTGGGACGACCAACCGGGCGCCGCCGCGGCGTTGTTGGCGGTCTTGTCGGAGGCGGATTGGGCCGTCGTGCAAGGCAACCTCGGTCTCGACCCGCTCGGCGCCGCGGCTCGCACCGGAGAGGCGGCGGACCTGTCCGGCCTTGCCAAGGGGGTAGCCGATGTCGCCGACTTCCCCAAGGTGCGCGCCATCACGGTGGACGCGCGCCCCTACTACGACGCCGGCGCCGATGGCGTCGACGAGATTTCGTATGCCGTTGCCACCGGCGTCGCCTATCTCCGCCGCCTGGAGAGCGACGGGGTCGGGCCGGAAAAGGCATTCGGCCAGATCGATTTCCGCGTCTCTGCTACCGCCGATCAGTTCCTCACGATCGCCAAGCTGCGGGCCCTGCGCCGGGTCTGGGCTCGTGTCGGTGAGGTCGTCGGCGTGCCCGCGGACGCCCGCGGCGCCTATACCCACGCCGTGACCGCGTTGCGGATGTTCACCCGAGACGATCCCTGGACCAATGTGCTGCGCAGCACGATCGCCGCCTTTGGCGCCTCGGCCGGTGGAGCGGACGCGATCACCGTGTTGCCCTATGACACGGTTGCCGGTCTGCCGGAGCGGTTCTCGCGACGGCTGGCCCGCAACACCCAGATCATCCTCGCCGACGAGTCCAATGTCGGACGGGTCACCGACCCCGCCGGCGGCGCTTGGTATGTCGAGGATCTCACCGACGAGGTCGCCGAGAAGGCGTGGGCCGCGTTCCAGGAGATCGAGAGCGCCGGCGGCATGGCCCAAGCCCTTGCCGACGGTGTTGTCGCCCAACGTATCTCGGACGACCGTGACGCCGAGGCCGGGCAGCTGGCCAGCCGGCGCCATCCGATCACCGGGGTGAGCATGTTCCCGCTCGCGGCCGAGCAGCCGGTGCAGCGCAGGAAGCGGACGGCTTTGGCCACGTCGGATAAGGCACTTGTGCCGCATCGGGATTCGCTGGTCTTCGAGGCGTTGCGGGACAGGTCCGCTGCGTTCGCCACCGCCACGGGCGCGGCGCCGACCGTCGGGCTCGCCGCCCTGGGAACCCGGCGCGACTTCGGCGCGCGGGAGACCTTCGTGCAGAACCTCCTCGGCGTCGCCGGCATCGGCACGGTCACCCAGGAGGGCGACGACTCGGCCGCCAAGGCAGCCGCTGCCAGCCCGGACACGGTCGTGATCGCCTGCTCGCCCAAGGGATATGGGAAATACGCTGCGGACGCGGTCGCCGCCCTGCGCGCGGCCGGCGTCGGTCAGGTGCTCGTCGCCGGGCGCGCCAAGGAACTCGGCGAGACCACGGTCGACGGCGCGATTTATGACGGCATGGACATCGTCGCCTTCCTCGGCGGACTACTCGACCGACTCGGCGCCCCGGCGGAAGGAGCCTCCCGATGAGCATCCCGACCAGCTTTGCCGACGTCGACCTTGCGGCGACCGGCGACGAAGGAGCCTCGGTGGCCGAGGCGACGGAGCGCGCGAGCGCAGCCCCCCGAGAGTCGTGGACAACCCCCGAGGCGATCGAGGTCGCGCCGCTCTATACCGAGCAGGATCTCGCCGGACTCGACTTCCTCGATACCGTACCCGGAGCGCCGCCCTTCCTGCGTGGCCCCTATCCGACGATGTATGTCCAGCGGCCGTGGACGATCCGGCAGTATGCTGGCTTCTCCACCGCCGAGGAGTCCAACGCCTTCTACCGGCGCAATCTCGCTGCGGGACAAAAGGGTTTGTCGGTCGCCTTCGACCTGGCCACCCACCGCGGCTACGATTCCGACCACCCGCGCGTTGCCGGAGACGTCGGCATGGCCGGGGTGGCGATCGACTCGATCTATGACATGCGGACGCTGTTCAGCGGCATACCACTGGATCAGATGAGCGTCTCGATGACGATGAACGGTGCGGTCATCCCGATCCTCGCGCTCTATGTCGTTGCGGCAGAGGAGCAGGGGGTCGCGCCGGAGAAGCTGGCCGGGACCATCCAGAATGACATCCTCAAGGAGTTCATGGTCCGCAACACCTACATCTATCCGCCGACTCCGAGCATGCGGATCGTCTCGGACATCTTCGGCTACACCAGCGAAAAGATGCCGCGGTTCAACTCGATCTCGATCTCTGGATATCACATGCAGGAGGCCGGGGCGACCCAGGACCTCGAGCTGGCCTACACCCTGGCCGACGGCGTCGAATACATCCGGGCGGGCAAGGCGGTCGGCCTCGCGGTCGACAAGTTCGCCCCCCGGCTGAGCTTCTTCTGGGCGATCGGCATGAACTTCTACATGGAGGTGGCCAAGCTGCGCGCCGCCCGGCTGCTGTGGGCGCGCCTGGTCAAGGAACAGGGCGGCACCAACCCCAAGTCGCTCTCGCTGCGCACCCACAGCCAGACCTCCGGCTGGTCGTTGACCGCGCAGGACGTGTTCAACAATGTCGTGCGCACCTGCATCGAGGCGATGGCGTCCACGCAGGGGCACACGCAGTCGCTGCACACCAACGCGCTCGACGAAGCGATCGCGCTGCCAACGGATTTCAGCGCCCGCATCGCGCGCAACACGCAGTTGCTCATCCAGCAGGAGTCCGGAACCTGCCGCACGATCGACCCGTGGGCCGGATCGGCATACGTCGAGAAGTTGACGCACGACCTGGCCGAGCGCGCGTGGGAACACATCCAGGAGGTCGAGGCGGCCGGCGGGATGGCCAAGGCGATCGAAGCCGGCATCCCCAAGATGCGGATCGAGGAGGCGGCCGCGCGGACCCAGGCGCGGATCGACTCCGGGCAGCAACCGGTGGTCGGCGTCAACACCTATGTCGTCGCGGAGGACGAGGCGATCGACGTCCTCAAGGTCGACAACGCCTCGGTCCGGGCCCAGCAGATCGCCAAGCTGGAGCGGTTGCGCGCCGAGCGCGACGAGCAGGCCTGCCAGGCGGCGCTGACCAAGCTCACCGAGGCGGCGCGCACCCCCGACGGCACGTTGGCGACCAACCTGCTCGCCTGCGCCATCGACGCCGCCCGCGCGATGGCGACCGTCGGCGAGATGTCCGCGGCGATGGAGGAGGTCTTCGGGCGCTACACCGCGCAGATCCGTACCATCGGAGGCGTGTATTCCGCCGAAGCCGGGGATGACCAGGGCGTCAAGACCGCGCAGCAATTGGTCGAGGAATTCGAGGAGGCCGAGGGCCGGCGCCCCCGGATCCTCGTGGCCAAGATGGGCCAGGACGGTCACGACCGCGGGCAGAAGGTGATCGCGACCGCCTTTGCCGACCTCGGCTTCGACGTCGATGTGGGTCCGCTCTTCCAGACGCCCGAGGAGGTCGCGCGTCAGGCCGTCGAGGCCGACGTCCACATCGTCGGGGTCTCCTCGCTCGCCGCCGGGCACCTGACGCTCGTCCCCGCGCTGCGGCAGGAGCTGGATAAGCTCGAGCGCCAGGACCTGATGATCGTCGTCGGCGGCGTCATCCCGGCGCAGGACTTCGACGAGCTGCGCGCGGCCGGTGCCGATGCGATCTATCCTCCCGGCACGGTCATCGCGACCGCCGCGATCGACCTGCTGAAGGACCTCCGGGCGCGCCTGGATGCGTGAGATCGATGTCGCCGCGCTGACCGACGGCGTCCTCGCCGGGTCCCGCGCGGCGATCGCCCGCGCGATCACGCTCGTCGAGTCGCACCGGCCCGACCACCGGCCGAAGGCGAGCGAGTTGGTGCGGGCGATCACGCCGCATACCGGCGCCTCGGTGCGGGTCGGGATCACCGGTGTGCCGGGGGCCGGGAAGTCGACGTTCATCAACGCGCTCGGGGTTCGGCTGATCGATCGCGAGCACAAGGTCGGTGTCGTCGCCGTCGACCCCAGCTCGCGCCGCACCGGCGGCTCGATCCTCGGCGACCGGACCCGGATGGCCGACCTGACCGCCCTCGACGGGGCCTTCGTGCGGCCCTCACCGAGCGGCAAGCACCTCGGCGGGGTCGCCCGGGCGACGCGCGAGTCGATGCTCATCCTCGAGGCCGCCGGCTTCGGGGTGATCATCGTCGAGACGGTTGGCGTGGGGCAGAACGAGATCGCCGTGTCGGAGATGGTCGACACCTTCTTGCTGCTGACCATCGCCGGGGCCGGGGATCAACTGCAGGGGATCAAGCGCGGGATCATCGAGCTCGCCGACGTCATCGCCGTCAACAAGGCCGACGGTGACAACGAGGGCCGGGCCAAGGTCGCCGCCCGCGACCTGAAGACCGCGATGCGGTTGATGCTGCCCGGCAAGGACGTGCGCCGCCCCGAGATCCTGACCTGCTCGGCGCAGACGGGCGCGGGTCTGGACGAGGTGTGGCAGGCCGTTCTGGATCACCGGGCGCATCTGGAGTCCGAGGGATCACTGGCCGCGCGCCGGGCGCGCCAGCAGGAGGACTGGATGTGGGCGATGGTGGATGCCCACCTGACCGACGCCGTCCGCGACTCGCCGTCGGTGCGGGCGATGGTGCACGACCTGACCGAGGCCGTGCGCACCGGCCGGACGAGCGCCGTGGAAGGTTCCGAGCGGATTCTCGGCTCGTATGCCGCGGACCTGCGCAGGTCTTCCCCAAGCTGACGCATTGCCGAGCAGCGCGCATTCGAGGCTGCGAGAGATGGGCTGAGAGAACAGACGTGTCACCTCACGGGGCGTCTCGGGTTGCGGGGGGGCTAAACGCTCGACAATGGTCTGGCGACAGGTCGTCGCGTCTGGCTACGGCGTGGGAGGTCGTCATGAAATCTTGGCTTCCTGACTGACAAGGCGCAATCCTGGCCGACGGTTTTCGCATCCTGGTACTTCGCCGTCGGTCCGCTCACCGGTGTCGCTGCAGGGACGCTGGCCTGCCTGTGGCCGGCGTGGCGGGCCGCCCGGGTCGCGCCGGCAACTGCAATGAGATGGAGTAGCCGCCGTGAGGCGTCCGCGAGAAGTCGAGATGGGAGCACGTGCAACTCCTGCACCACGTCGGCATCGTGGCCCCTTGCTCGTCCTAGTCGTCCTGATGTTGGTCGCGACGGTCACGACAATTCGGGCGTGGGCGGTCGAGGGAGCCTTCGAAGGCTGGGCTCGGGCGCCGATTGTCGGCAGGGAGGTTGCTGTGGTGTGTCCATCGCCGGCTGGGGAATCGGTGGGCGCCACTCGCCTGCGTGACCAACGGGGGAGATTCACCTTGACGCTTGACTCGGTCACCGGGAACGGGCAACTCCGAGCGTGTCTCGCAACGGCAGGGCCCCGGCAGATGGCGGTGGATTTTGTGGCTGTAACGACGACCCCCCCGGACTCGACGTTCGCCTCTACTGCGAGTTCGCTGCCCTACCGGGGCGGCCACGTCCGCATTGTCTATGGCCGAGTCGATGAGAGTGTGGAGAGCGTTGTCATTCACACCCGGGCCCATCGGGGGATCCAGGCGACCGTCGCCGAAAGTTGGTTCGCAGCCTGGTGGCCGACTCGCCGATACGAGTCCAGGCTTCTGGCCGACCTCGACCCCACCCTCGAATTGACCACCAAAGAGGGAGAGTCGTCCTACTTTCGGCTGCGTGCGTTTCCGAAGCGGTGACGCGCAGCCGATCCCATGCTCTGTCCCCAGCTCGGCGGCGAATAGCCGGATCGGATGGGACAAATCGGTTGGACGACGGCTCGAAATACCCCATCCTTGACCCCCGTGGGTCACATCGAAATCACCGGAGTCGAGTTCACGCTGCCCGACGGGCGGCCGCTGTTGCGCGATGTCAACCTGCGGGTCGGTGAGGGCGCCAAGGTCGCGCTGATCGGGCCCAACGGGACCGGCAAGACCACGCTGATCCGGATGATCGCCGGCGACCTCGCGCCCGACGACGGCACGATCGTGCGCTCCGGGGGGCTGGGGATCATGCGCCAGTTCATCGGGCAGGTCCGCGACGAATCCACCGTCCGCGACCTATTGCTGCTCGCCGCCGCCGGGCCGGTCCGCAAGGCGGCCGCCGAGATCGACCGCACCGAATTGCTCATGATGGAGCGCGATTCCGAGGCCGACCAGCTCGCCTACGCCCAGGCACTCGTCGACTGGGGAGACGTCGGCGGCTACGAGGTCGAGACCTTGTGGGACGAGTGCACCGTGGCCGCGATCGGTATGCCGTTCGAAAAGGCCCAGTGGCGCAAGGTCACCACGCTCTCGGGTGGGGAGCAAAAACGGCTGGTGCTAGAAGCACTGCTGCGCGGGCCGGAGGACGTGCTCATCCTTGATGAGCCCGACAACTACCTCGACGTGCCCGGCAAACGCTGGCTCGAGGAGCGGCTGCATGCCTCGCCCAAGACCGTGCTCTTCATTAGCCACGATCGGGAACTGTTGTCCCACAGCGCAACCCGCATTGCCACGCTGGAGCCCAATCCGGCCGGGGCGAGCATTTGGGTGCATCCGGGGCCGTTCACGACCTACGACCAGGCCCGCCAGGACCGCAACGACCGGCTCGATGAGCTGTTGCGCCGCTGGGAGGAGGAGCACCAGAAGCTGAAGGACCTGGTGCAGATGTACAAGGTGAAGGCGGCCTACAACGACGGCCTCGCCTCGCGCTATCAGGCTGCCAAGACCCGGCTGGCGAAGTTCGAGGAAGCCGGACCGCCGGAGCGAGTTCCGTTGCGGCAGAACGTCCGGATGCGGCTGACCGGTGGCCGGACCGCCAAGCGCGCGGTCGTTTGTGAACGCCTGGAGTTGCAGCTCGTCGCTCCGGACGGCGGGGCACCAACCCCGCTGATGAAACCCTTCGACGCTGAGCTGTGGTTCGGTGAGCGGATCGCGGTGCTCGGGTCGAACGGATCGGGGAAGTCGCACTTCCTGCGGCTGCTCGCTGCCGGCGGCAGCGATCCCGACATCGAGCACCGCCCTGTCGGGGACATCGCGCCGACGCCGGTGGCGCACACCGGGATTGTCCGGCTGGGTTCGCGAGTGCGCCCGGGCTGGTTCGCCCAGACCCACGATCACGCGGCGCTGCCCGGCCGGACACTGCTGGAGATCCTCCACCGCGGCGACGAACAGCGGGCGGGCAAGCCACGGGAGGAGGCAGCCAAGGCGCTGGACCGTTATGGCCTGGCGATCGCGGGTGAGCGCACCTTCGAGATGCTCTCCGGCGGGCAGCAGGCCCGCTTCCAGATCCTGCTGCTGGAGCTGTCCGGCGCGACCATGCTGCTGCTCGACGAACCCACGGACAACCTCGACCTGCACTCGGCCGAGGCCCTCGAGGAGGCGCTCGACGCCTTCGAGGGCACGGTCGTGGCCGTCACGCACGACCGGTGGTTCGCCCGGCAGTTCGACCGCTTCCTGGTCTTCGGATCCGACGGACGGGTCTACGAGTCGCCCGATCCGGTGTGGGACGAGTCGCGCGTGCAGCGCCAGCGTTGACGTCGCGGGCACACCTGGATCGCGGTGCGGCGCCGCGACGCCAACTCCTCCACGGATCACGGGCCTGGTAGACAACCTCGGGAATCGACTGCTGCGAGACTGCTCGGATGCGGACCTTGACCGTCCTTGGCGCCAGCGGGGGCTTCCCGGTGGCGGGTCAAGCCTGTAGCGGGTTCTTGATCGACTGGGATGGCTACCGTGTCGTTCTCGATCTCGGATACGGCGCCCTCGCGTGCCTGCTGTCCCATGCGCCCGGAGGCGTCGTGGACGCGGTGGTGATCACACACGAGCACCCCGACCACCGCATCGACCTGCACGGCCTGTTCCGCATCTACCACTACAGCGACCCCAGGCGCGACCGGCTCCCTCTGTACGCACCCGCCCACGTCCTAGAGCGACTGGCCGGGCTCGAGCCCGATGCAAAGCCGACCGACGTGTGCGCCCTCCACGTCCTGCCGGGGACCTATAACCTCGGCCCGTTCACGCTCAACGGCATCCAGCTCAGGCACTTCGTTCCCAACGTGGGCGTCCGCCTCGACGCGCCCGGGTATGCGTTGGCCTACACCGGGGA
The DNA here is from genome assembly GCF_037045025.1 of Nostocoides sp. Lineage (GTDB taxonomy): Bacteria > Actinomycetota > Actinomycetes > Actinomycetales > Dermatophilaceae > Nostocoides_A. Next base: position 410,083 of record NZ_JBAOHM010000011.1, read on the forward strand.
CACCGGGCCCGACCCGTGCCTGGTCGACCTGGGGCGCAACGTGGCTTTGTTCATCGTCGAGGCCACCGATCGACCCGGCAAAACCGGCGCTGCCACACGCAACCTGCTGACCGCCGACGAGGCCGGACAATGGGCCGCCCGCGCGAACGCTGCGCGTCTGCTGCTGACCCACTTCTGGCCCGGAACCGACCGGCATGAAAGTGCGGCCAGGGGCCCGCAAAGCGTTCTGCGGCCCGGTGCTGATCGCCACGCAAGATCTCCAGATCTCACTCGACAGCGCGAGCACGAACACTCCCGAAGATGACAAGTAGCCGTGGCGGAACGCCCTCGTGGGTATCTTGCTCGGGTGACCCGCCGCCGTGCCTACATTCTCGTGCTCGTTGGGGTGCTCGTGGGAGCCGTCGTGGCGGGCGTCGTCACGCGAGGCAAGGACAGTCCCCCGGCGCGAGTTACCAGCCCGCTGAAGCTGTCCGACACGGAGGTGGCGAACTTGGCGCGGCGAGTGGCGCCACCTCGCCACGAGAACTTCTACTTCGTCATGGCCGACCGGTTCGCCAACGGCGACCCGGGCAACGACCGCGGCGGGCTGAGCGGCGACCGGACGGTCACCGGCTTCGACCCGAGCGACAAGGGCATGTATCACGGCGGTGACCTCGCCGGGCTCACCGCGAAGCTGGACTACGTCAAGGGCCTTGGCACGACGGCGATCTGGCTCACCCCGTCCTTCGTCAACCAGCCGGTGCAGGGCAGCGGCGCCGACGTCAGCGCCGGCTATCACGGCTACTGGATCACCGACTTCACCCGGATCGACCCGCACCTCGGCACCAACGACGAGATGACCGCGCTCATCGACGCCGCGCACGCGCGTGGGATGAAGGTCTACTTCGACATCGTCACCAATCACACCGCGGACGTCATCGGCTACGAGGGCGGCGACACGGCATACATCTCGAAGGAGACCAAGCCCTATGTCGACGCCTCCGGCACGGTCTTCGACGACGCCAAGCTTGCCGGCCAACAGAGCTTCCCGGCGCTCACCCCGGATTCCTTCCCACACAAGCCCATTTTCCGCAGTGAGGCCGACAGCAAAGCGAAAACGCCTGCCTGGCTGAACGATCCGACGCTCTACCACAACCGCGGCGACTCGACCTTCGAGGGCGAGTCGTCGACCTACGGCGACTTCTACGGTCTCGATGACCTATTCACCGAGAACCCCACGGTGGTCGACGGGATGATCGAGATCTACCAGAAGTGGATCGATTTTGGCATCGACGGCTTCCGCATCGACACCGTCAAGCACGTCAACCTGCAGTTCTGGCAACGCTTCGGGCCCGCGCTGATGGAGCACGCCAAGGCCGCCGGCAACGACGACTTCTTCATGTTCGGCGAGGTCTATGACACCGACCCGGCGGCGATGTCCCAGTATTCAACCGTGGGCGCCCTCCCGGCCACGCTCGACTTCGGTTTCCAAAGCGCCGCAGTCGATTTCGCTTCCGGACGCCCGGCCACACGCCTGCAGGAGCTGTATGCCGCGGACGACGACTACCTGGACGCCGACTCCAACGCCTATGCGCTGCCGACCTTCCTCGGCAACCACGACCTCGGCCGGGTCGCCTCCTTCCTCAGCCCCAGCGCCGTGGATGATTCCGACCTGCTCCGCCGCATCGAGTTGGCGACAGCGCTGATGTATCTGACCCGCGGCCAACCCGTCGTCTACTACGGCGACGAGCAGGGCTTTATCGGTGCCGGCGGCGACAAGGACGCGCGGCAGGACATGTTCGCAACCAAGGTGGAAGAGTATGCCGCCGACGCCATCGTCGGCGGCGACGCCGGCTCACGCGATCGCTACGACCGCGGGGCTCCGCTTTATCGCCACATCGCGGAGCTGGCCAAACTTCGCGCCGACCATGCCGCCTTGCGCACCGGCATCCAGATCGAGCGGTATGCCGCGGACACCGAGGGCGTCTATGCCTTCTCCCGCATCGACCGGGAGAGCAATGTCGAATACCTCGTCGCCGTCAACAATGCCGCCGACGCACAACCGGTCACGGTCGCCAGCGCCTCACCGGGCATCCGGTTCGACCCGGTCCTCGGCGAGGTCGAGGCAACCACGGCCGACGCCCAGGGTAGCCTGGGGTTCGCCGTTCCCGGGCGCAGCGCGATCGTGCTCCGCGCGGCCGGCCCGATTCCGCCGGCTCAGGCCGCTCCCGAGGTCACGGCGCTCACGCTCGGCACGGGCGGCGCGCTCAGCGGCCAGGCCAAGGTGAGCGCGCAGGTCCGGTCCTCCAGCCCCGTGGAGGTGACCTTCGCGCTGCGTGAGCGAGGGCACGCGGACTGGACGGTCGCCGGGACCGACGACAGCCCGGCATACGGGCTCTATCTCGATGCCGACCGGCTCACGCCCGGGGACTATGAGATCGTCGCCGTCGCCCGCACCCTGGACGGCAAGCTCGGCTATGCCTCGGGAACCGCTCGCGTCGAGCCCTGAGCGGCTTGCTAGCCTGCCCGTATGACCACGTCACCGCCGCGGGGGCCGCTGTCCGACGTGGTGGTTGTGGAACTCGCGGGGATCGGCCCGGCGCCGTTCGCGGCGCTGCTGCTCGCCGAGCTTGGGGCCGATGTGGTCCGCATCGAGCGGCCGGGCGGGGTCTCGCCGCTGGGCGATGTCGGCGGGTTGAGCCGGTCTCGGCCCAATGTGGCGGTCGACGTCAAGAGCCCCGCGGGCCGCGACGTCGTCCTGCGGCTCGTCGAGGGTGCCGACGTCCTGATCGAGGGCTTCCGGCCGGGCGTGGCCGAGCGCCTCGGGCTGGGCCCGCAGGATTGCCACGCCCGCAATGAGCGGCTGATCTATGGCCGGATGACCGGCTGGGGTCAGACCGGGCCGCTCGCCCCGACCGCGGGGCACGACATCAACTACGCGGCCCTAAGCGGTGCGCTGCATTTGTGCGGCACGCCGGAGCGCCCGCTGGCGCCGGTCAACGTTGTCGCCGACTTCGGCGGCGGGACGCTCTATCTCGTCATGGGCATCCTCGCCGCCCTGCACGAGCGCACGGCGACCGGCCGCGGCCAGGTCATCGACGCGGCTATGGTCGACGGCGCCGCATCCCTGGTGACGATGATGTATGGCATGCTCGCGAACGGCTCGTGGGAGGACCGGCGCGGCGTCAACATGATCGACGGTGGCCTGCCCTGCTATGGCACCTATCAGTGCGCGGACGGCAAGTGGGTCGCGGTGGGGGCCCTGGAGCCGCAGTTCTGGGCCGAGCTGAACGCCAAACTCGGCGTGAGTTTCGATCTGCCGCAGTTGGATCCGGCAGGATTCGCCACCCAACGGGCGGCCTACGAGGCGGCCTTCGGCTCGCGCACCCGCGATGAGTGGGCCGAGCATTTCGCCGGCAGCGACGCGTGCGTCACCCCGGTGTTGAGCATGACCGAGGCGCCGGAGCACCCGCACAATCTCGCTCGGGGGATCTTCGCCCGCCTCGACGGTGGCGCCGCCCCACGGATCGCACCCCGCTTCTCCGGCGGCGAACTCCCCGATCCCACGGCCGCTCGCGTCGTTGGCGCCGACACGGTCAGCTATCTGGCGCGGCACGGCTTCACCGCGGCCGAGATCGATGACCTCCTGCGGGCCGGGACGATCCGGCAAGCCCCCGAACCCGAACCGAAGGAGTAGCCGATGACCCAGCCCGGCGCGCGCGTTGTCGTGACCACCGAGGGTCCGGTCGCGACGATCACGATGACCGCCCCCGAACGGCTCAATGCCGTCGATCCGGCGATGCTGGAGGAACTCACAGCGGCGGTCGGCTCCCTCGACGCCGACCCCGCTGTCCGCGTGATCGCGATCACCGGAGCGGGCCGCGGCTTTTGCGCCGGAGCCGATCTTGGCGCCGGCCGGGACATCACGCCCGACAATCAGCAGGACGTGGACCTCAGCGCCACCCTGTATGGCGCCGGGCGTCTCGTCCGCGCGATTGTCACCGCGCGCACGCCGACGGTCGCGCTCGTCGGTGGTGTCGCGGCCGGCGCCGGGCTGTCGATCGCGCTGGCGTGCGACTACTCGCTCGCCACCGAATCGGCGAGCTTCACGATGGCCTTCGTCAAGATCGGGCTGATGCCCGACTGCGGCTCCACGGCGCTCGTCGCGGCCAACATCGGGCGGGCGAAGGCGCTGCGGATGGCGCTGACGGGGGAGCGGATCCCCGCTCCCGTCGCCGAGGCGTGGGGGCTGATCTGCGAGTGCGTCGCCGACGAGGCGTACGCCGAGCGCTCCCGCGCGCTGCTCGCCCAGCTGGCCGGCTCGGCCCCGGTCGCCGTGGCAGCCACGTCGGCGGCCGTCACCGCCGCCGTCCTCGACCTCGAGGCCGCGCTCGCCGTCGAAGAGTCCGGCCAGGTCGCCCTGTTGCAGACGGCGGACTTCCGTGAGGGGGTGGCGGCCTTCCTCGAGAAGCGCGCGGCCCGCTTCCAGGGACACTAATGCCGTCACCGGCGGCGCTGGTGGCCTCTGCCGGCGTCGTCACCGTCGACCTGATCCAGGTCGTCGATCACACCCCGGGCCGCAACGAGAAGATGGTCGCGGTTAGCCAGCGGCTGGAGATCGGTGGCCCTGCGGCCAATGCGGCGCGCACCGTCGCAGCCCTCGGCTGCACCGCCCGGCTGATCGCGCCCTATGGCGCCGGCCCGTTGACGGGGTTCATCCGCGAGCAACTCAGTGCCGCGGACATCGATTGGATCGATCCGATCGCGGGCCAAGCTAATCGCTCGCCGCTGTCCTCGGTGCTGGTGCATCAGCCGACGGGGGAGCGCAGCGTGGTCTTCGGCGGCGGCTCGGCCTGGCGGCCGGCGGACCGGTCCGAGGCGGCTATGTCGGCGTGGCTCGCCGACGCTGGGGCGGTGCTGATCGACGGGCACGGGGGCGCGCTGCCCGCCGTGATCGCGGGCGCCGCGCACGCCCGGGACCTGCCGGTCATCCTCGACGGCGGAAGTCACAAACCGGGCATGGAGGACTATCTGCCGCACGTTACGCTCGCTCTCCTGTCGGCGGACTTCGCACCTCCCGGCGGTGGTGACCCGCTGGCATGGGCCCTTGAGCACGGCGCAGCCGAGGCCGCCCGTTCGGCAGAAGCCGACCCGATCATCTGGCGAACGGCATACGGAGACAGGCAGGTCCCGGCGCGGCCGGTGGAGGCAGTTGACACTCTCGCGGCGGGTGACGTGCTGCACGGTGCGGCCGCCGCCGCGCTCGCGGTCACCGGTGGTGACCGCGAACGCATGGGCGAGGTGCTCGGCTTCGCCGCCGTGGTGGCCTCGGAGTCGGTGCGCTTCCCGGGGGCGCTCGGCTGGGCGGCGGACGAGCGCGTGCTCGCCGAAGCCCGGGCCGAGCTGGCGCGATTGGCCGCGGTTGGTCCTGCCGACCGCTGACCTGCTGCCTGCCGTCACCGGCCCGCGTGGACCAAGTCTCCGGGCGAGCGTTCGGGCGCGGACACGGGCGCCGGGCCGTGGGTCCGGCCGCGCCGCCGCAGGCCTGGCCACCAGGCGCGCTCACCCATCAGCACCAGCGCGGCTGGCAGCATGACCAGGCGAATCACGGTGGCGTCCAATAGGATTGCCGCCGCCAGGCCGACGCCCATCATCTTCATCTCCAGCATCGAGAGCGTGGCAAAGATGGCGAAGACGGACACCATGACCGCCGCCGCGCTCGTGATGACCCCGGCCGTGTCGGCGATGCCGCGGCGCACCGCCTCGCGCGCCGGCATCCCGGCGGCGGCGTGCTCGCGGATCCGGCTGAGCACGAACACGTGATAGTCCATCGACAACCCGACGAGCACCGTCATGACAAAGAGCGGGATCCAATCGATGATGAAGCCGGGGCTGTGGAAGGCGAGCACCGACTCGAAGTTGCCGTCCTGGAAGACCAGCCGGAGCACGCCGAAGGCCACCCCGACCGACAGCAGGTTCATTGCGGTCGAGGCGAGAGCCAACGGCACACTGCGGAAGGCGGTCAGCATCATCAGCAGGGTCAGCAACAGCACGCCGCCGATGACGATCGGCATCCGGCCGTTCTGCCGGTCGGCGAAGTCGATGCTCTCTGCGGGGCCGCCGCCGACGGCATACGTGACATCGAGCCGATCCAAGGCTGCGGGGACGAGGGACGTACGCAGCTGCCCGATCGCCTTATCCACCCGGGGATCGCGCTCCTCGAAGGGGATGGTGAGCCGGAGGCTGGTGACCGTGCCATCGGCGGAGACGGTGATCGGGTCGATACCCGGATCGATGAAGGACGAGCCACGCTGAGCGGTCGCGGCGAGGTCGCGCAGGGCCTGACCGACGACACCGGCCTGCGCGGAGGTCGCGCGGACGACGACGACTGCCCCGGTGCCCTGCGACGGGAACTTCTCGACCATCGCGTTGAGGGTGGCGACCTCGGGAATGTCCTGCGGGAGAGTCTGCAGGTTCGCACTGTGCAGGCGCATTCCCACAGCCGGGACCGCCAGCCCAAGGGTGATCGCGAGCGCGGCGACCAGCGCGGCGAGCGGATGGCGGACCACAGGCGTTAGCAACCGGGTGCTGATGCCGCCCTGACCGATGCGACGGTTTAGCCGCCACAACAACGGAATCCGCGGACGGTCCACCCACCGGCCGAGCGTGACGAGCAGTGCCGGAAGCACGGTGATGGAGCCGATGACGGCCACGGCCACCACAATGATCGACCCGGTGGCGAGTGAGGTGAACGTGGCCTGCCCGATGAGATACAGCCCGGCCATGGACGCGATGACGGCGCCGCCGGAGACCAGGATGGCGTGGCCGGAGGTTTGGGCGGCGGTGGACACCGCGTCCAAAGTGGTTGCGCCCTTGGCTCGTTCCTCGCGTTCCCGCTTGAGATAGAACAGCGAGTAGTCGACCCCGACCGCCATACCGATAAGCACGATCATCGAGTTGACCGTCGGCTCGGCGTGGATGAGATGCGAGATCGGCGCCGCCAGACCCATCGTGGCGGCGACGGACGTGCCCGCCAACAGCACGGGGACACCTGCGGCGATCAGAGCGCCGAAGGCCAGGAGCATGAGGATCCACGTCGCCGGCAGGCTGACGTATTCCGCGCTCTTGAGATCCTCGGCCACGCGCGCGTTGATCCCGTCATCGATCGTCAGATCACCGGCCTGGCGAATCTGCAGGCCGGGGTGCAACCGCTGGACAGCGGTGGTCACTGCGGTCAATGGAGCCGCATCGTCCGCTCCGGGTTCGAGGGCGACATTGACGAGCGCGGCGGAGGAGTCGGCGTTCCACGCCACCGGATCGACCGCGGCGACCCCCGGGGCGCGGGCGAGTTGCTCGGTCAATTGCTCGGCCGCGCGGTCGGCGGCGTCGCGGTCCAGCGCGCCGGAGGCCGCGGTGATCAGGACGCTCTCCGTGGCCGGGGCGGCGATTCCCGCCTCGTCGAGCATGGCGGCGGCCCGGCCGGACTCGCCGAGTCGATAGTCGGCGTCGGTCGTCGGACTCGGCGGGATGGCGATGGCCAACCCGACCGCGAGCGCGACGAAGGCGAACCAGCCGGCGATGGCCCGCCAGGGATGGGTGGCGCTCCAGCGCGCCGCGACGGTGGGCAAGGCGGTCAGGCGAGGCATATCCCCTCCTGGGGAAGTCATTCGGTATGGACGTAGCCAGCGTCGTCCGGTGTGCCCCGGTTGTCGGGAGCGCAGCCACCACCGCACCCGGTGGTGCTAGGACTACTGCGGCCGGGGCGCCGCGTCCGTCAGGATGGAGCCATGTCCCGTTCTCGCGCCGCGCGGTTCCTGGCCACCGGCTATGCCGTCGGCCATCTGCTGCTCGGCGTGTTGCTGGCCGTGCTCGTCACCATCGGGATTGCGGGTTTCGCGTTGACCATCGTCGGCATCGGGCCGGTGCTGCTGCGACCGTGGGTGAGCGCCGTCTCGGCCCAGGCCCAGCTGTATGCCCGGATGGGCGCCAGCTTCTTGGGCCGCCCGGTGCCGGTTGACGTGCCGGCGGTCAGCGGCAAGAACCCGTGGTCGCAACTGTCCGAATGGGCTGGGCAGCGACGCTTTTGGCAGCTCATCCTGTGGATTCTGTTTGCTGCCACCGTGGGAATCGTCCTGTCCGCCCTCGCGGCGGCGCTGCCGTTCGGCGTCATCGCCCTGACCGTTCTGGCGATCGTCTTTGCCGCGTCGGGACTCTCGAGCCATGTCCTGCTCGTGACCGTGCTCGCGTCTTGCGCAATCGTCGCCGCACTGGTCTGGTGGTTTCTCGGCAATGTCTTCCTGGAGTGGCGCTGTGGCATTGAGGCGGCCATTCTGGAGCCCGATGCCAACGCCCTGCTCGAGCAGCGCGTCGCCGATCTGACCGCCTCTCGCGCCGACACCGTCGACGCCTCGGCCGCCGAACTGCGCAGAATCGAGCGAGACCTGCACGACGGGGCCCAGGCGCGACTCGTCGCTCTCGGAATGAACCTCGGCATGGCGGCCGACTTGCTCGAACAGAACCCGCAGCTGGCCCGCCAACTGCTCCAGGAGGCGCGCGAGTCGACCGGCGCGGCGCTGGGCGATTTGCGCTCGGTCGTCCGCGGCATACATCCTCCTGTCCTCGCCGATCGCGGCCTGGTCGGCGCGGTCCAGGCGCTCGCTTTGGACATGGCCATTCCCGTCACCGTTGACGCGGCGCTGCCCGCGCGGCCGCCGGCACCGATCGAATCGGCCGTCTATTTCGCGGTCGCCGAGTGCCTGGCCAATGTCGCCAAGCACGCCCGCGCCGAGAACGCCTGGATCGTGATCGCTGCGTCGGGGAGCACGCTACGTGCGGTTGTGGGCGACGATGGTCGCGGCGGTGCGGATCTGCACGCCGGCACCGGACTTCGCGGAATCGCTCGCCGTCTGGGTACCTTCGACGGCACCATGGATCTGTCGAGCCCGATCGGCGGGCCGACCGTCGTGACCCTGGAGGTGCCATGCGTCTGGTCATCGCCGAGGACAACGCCCTCCTCCGTGACGGGCTAAGCAGGCTGCTCACGGCATACGGCTGTGAGGTGGTCGCCGCGCTCGAGGGAACCGACGGGCTCGATCGGGCGCTGCTGCGTCCGGACGTCGACGCCGCCGTGCTCGATGTGCGCCTGCCGCCCAACTTCACCGACGAGGGACTGCGCGCGGCGATCGCGGCGCGGAGCGCTCGCCCTGGCTTCCCGGTCATGGTGTTGAGCCAGTATGTCGAGCACCTCTATGCCCGTGAACTGCTCGCCTCGGGCGAGGGTGCGGTCGGATATCTCCTGAAGGACCGGGTTGCCGACGCCCGGGAGTTCGTCGACAGCGTCCGGCGAGTGGCGGGAGGGGGGACGGTTCTCGACCCGGAAGTCGTCGCCGCGCTGATGAAACGCCGGGGCGCGGATCCGATGGACCGTCTGACCACTCGGGAGCGAGAGGTGCTGGCGTTGATGGCCCAGGGCCGCTCGAATGCGGCGATCGGCGCCGAACTGTTCGTGACGGAGAAGGCGGTTGCCAAACACATCAACGGCATCTTCACCAAGCTGGACCTGCCCGTCGACGGCGACGACAACCGCCGCGTCCTCGCCGTGCTCGCCTATCTGAACCTCTAGCCGCCGCTCACCGCCGCTCACCGCCGCTCACTTCGCCGAGGTCTGGTGTTCTTGCTGAGGTCGGACTACCGGTAGTACGACCTCAGCGAAAAACGCAGACCTCAGCGCACTTAGGGCGCCGGGGGGTTGACGCGGCGCTTGGGATCTGCTAATTTTTCCAATGAAACCCAACATAATCCAATTTGACCGGAGGGGTTATGGGGCGGTCCCTGCTTGCCGGCATCGACGCGGGCACGACCTCGATCAAGGCCTTGCTGCTCACCCCCGACGGCACCGAGGTTGCCCTCGGGCGCGCGCCGACGCGCTGGGAGGCAACGCAGTTCGGCGCCGAGACAAGCGCCGAGCACGTGCGTGATGCCGCTCTGGCGGCTCTGGCCGATGCCCTGCGGCAGTGCCCGGAGGATCGCATCGCCGCCGTCGGTGTGGCGAGCATGGCCGAGTCAGGTGTCCTGACCGACGACTCGGACACTCCGCTCGGGCCGGTGATCGCCTGGCACGACCACCGGGACGAGGCCGAGCTCGCCGACCTCATTGCCACCATCGGGGGCGACCGCTTCTGCGCGACCACCGGGCTGCCGCTATGGACCCTGTGGAGCCTGACGAAATATCGCTGGCTGACAACACATCTTCCGCAAGTCCGGGAGACGACTCGGCGCTATCACGTTGCCGAATGGATCGTGCGATCCCTGGGCGGCGAGCGGGCCAGCGAGCTGTCCCTCGCGTCGCGCACCGGATGGCTGGACCTGCATCGGGCCACCGCATGGCCGGAGAGCCTCGAGTGGTCCGGTGCCCCGCGCTTCGTCCTGGCCGACCTGGTCAGCGCCGGAACCCCTCTTGGCCGGGCCGCAACCACCGGCGACCTCGCCGCGCTCAACGGTGCCGTTCTGACCGTCGCTGGCCACGACCACCAGGTCGCCGCGGTGGCGCTGGGCTGCCACCGTCCCGGCGCCGAGTTCGACTCCTGCGGAACCGCCGAGGCCCTGTGCCGCACTGCGCAACCGGGTCTGGCGCAGGACGTCGTTCTCCAACTGACCCGCCGCGGGGTCACAGTGGGGTGGCACGCCGCCCCCAATCGGTGGTGCCTCCTCGGCGCGACCCAAGGAGGCCTCCTGCTCGGCAAGGTCATGTCGGCGCTCGGCGTCGAGCCAGGCGTCCTCGCCCAGCTGGACCGCGCCGCCGCCACGGCCCCCGATCGCCCGGGCGCGGTGACCCTCGGCCCGACCGCCAGCGACATCACGATCGATGCGCAGGCCACTCCGGGTGAGGTGTGGCGTGCCGCCACCCGGGCGGTCACCCGGCAGGCCACCGAGCTCGCGGCGGCTTTGAGCGCTGCGTCCGGCCCGCGGAGTTCGTTGTCGGTAGCGGGCGGCTGGACTCACAGTGCCGCGCTGATGACAGCCAAATCCGCTGGAGCAGAACATCTCCGGCTCGCCGACACGCCCGAGGCAGGATGCCGGGGAGCCGCCATCTTCGCCGGCCTCGCCGCCGGTGCTTATGCCTCGCTCGACGAGGCCCCCACGGTCTGACCTATCCCGTAACAAGGAGCCCACCCATGCCACTCGTCACCACCGCAGCCCTCATCGAGGACGCTCGCGCCAACGGTCGGGGCATCGCCGCGTTCAATGTCATCACCCTGGAGCACGCCGAAGCGATCGTGCAGGGCGCGCAGCACTCGGGGCTGCCCGTCATCTTGCAGATCAGCGAGAACGCCGTGGAATTCCACCACGGGTTGCTGGCGCCAATCGCCGCCGCGACCCTCGCCATCGCCCAGTCGGCAGACGTGGCAGTGGCCGTGCACCTCGACCATGTCGAGGACGAAAACCTGCTGCGGCAGACGGCCGACGCCGGGCTCAGCTCGGTCATGTTCGACGCCTCCCACCTCGACTACGCCGACAATGTCGCGGCCACACGGGCGGCCGCGCAATGGGCGCATGCCGCCGGGCTCTATCTCGAGGCCGAGCTGGGCAAGGTCGGCGGCAAGGACGGGGCGCACGCGCCCGGTGTGCGGACCGACCCGGACGAGGCCCGCGCCTACGTGGAGGCCACGGGGGTGGACGCGCTCGCCGTCGCGGTTGGCAGCTCACACGCCATGACCGAGCGGTCCGCCGCGCTCGACCTCGACCTCATCGCGCGGCTGCGCGCGGCGCTGCCGGTCCCGCTCGTGCTGCACGGATCGTCGGGGGTCCCCGACGACACGCTGGCCGCGGCCGTCCGGGCCGGCATGGTCAAAATCAACATCGGCACCATCCTCAATGTCGCCTTCACCGGTGCCGTCCGCTGCGCGCTGGCTGGCGACGCGAGCCTCGTCGACCCGCGCAAATACCTCCGGCCGGCCCGCGACGAGATCGCGCAGGTCGTCGCCCGGATGGCCCATGTGGTGGGGGGTCCGGACGCGTGATCGTCACCGTCACCCTCAACCCCAGCCTGGATCTCACCTACACGCTGAGCGAGTTCCGGCTGGGTCAGGTCGACGTGCACCGCGCCGAAACCACGACGCTGGAGGCGAGCGGCAAGGGCGTCAACGTCTCCCGCACACTAGCGCTCGCCGGCGTGGCGACGACCGCCGTGCTCCCCATCGGCGGTCGGACCGGCGACCATCTGCGCGATCTGCTCGTCGCCGACGGCCTCGCCTGCGCCACGGTGGACGTTCCCGGCGAGACGCGGATCAACACCTCGCTGCTGCTCTCGTCGGGCGTCACCGTCAAGGTCAACGGGCCGGGGGCCCCCTTGTCCCGCGAGGCGATCGACGCCGTGCTGGCTGCGGCCGGTCAAGCCCTGGACGCCGCCGGCGATACCCCCGAACGGTGGCTGGCCGTGTGCGGGTCGTTCCCGCCCGGTGTGGCACCGGACGTGGTGACCGAGTTCGTGGACCTGGCCCATCGGCATACGGCACAGGTTGTGGTGGACATCTCGGGGCCAGCACTCAACGCCGCGTGGATCGCTGGGGCCGATCTGCTCGCGCCCAACAGCCTCGAACTCGGCGAACTCATCGGCAAGGACCTCGGTGACGCCGACGCGGCGCAGGTCGCTGCCGCGGCCGCCGAGCTGGCGCGCACGTCCGGGACCGAGTTCCTGGTGAGTATGGGCAGCAGGGGCGCCGTCTTTGCATCGCATACGACCGTGCTCCACGGGCTCGGCCCGGCGTTGACGCCGGTCAACACGGCCGGCGCAGGAGATGCCTTCCTGTCCGGCTGGCTTGCCGCCCAAGGGACTTTGCCCGACCGTATGCGCCGCGCCCTCGCGTTTGGGCGCTCCGCGTGCCTCTCGCCGCACACCGTCGATCCCCACCCCGGCACGCATGGGGTCGACGGGCTGACTGTCCACGAGATCATCCCCCAGAAAGCCGAGTCCCATGCCTGATATCCGCCGCGTCGTCGTCACCGGTCTGGACACCATCGAGGTGCGCAGCGAAGCACCCGCGGCGCTCGGGCCCGGGATGGTCCGGGTCCGCACGGTGACGATCGGCGTATGCGGCTCGGACACCCACGCGGTGCACGGCACACACCCGCTCATCCCCTTCCCCTATTTCCCGGGGCACGAGGTGACCGGCGTCGTCACCGAGCTGGGTGCAGGGGTTTCGACCGTCGGGCTGGGGGAGCGGGTCACGGTTGAGCCCACCTTGCCGTGCTGGAACTGCAAGCAATGCCGGCAGGGTCAGGAAAACCTGTGCGAGAACTTGGAGTTCTTCGGCTGCGGCTACGAGCAAGGCGGTATGGCGGATGAGTTCGTCGTCCGGGCCGACCGGCTGCATCACATCCCCGACGCGCTCGATGATCTGCAGGCCGCGCTCATCGAACCGCTGTCCACGCCCGTGCATGCCGGCCGCATCTGCGGGCCGTTGCGGGACAAGGCGATTGCCATCCTCGGCTGCGGAACCATCGGCCTGCTCATGCTCGCCGTCGCCCGCTATGAGGGCGCCCGAGCCGTTGTCATGACCGACCCGCTGGCGGCCAAACGCGCGATGGCGATGGCCCGTGGGGCCGACGCCACGGTGGACTCGACCGACCCCGAAGTCGTGCGCCTCGTCCGGGACGCCCTGGGCGAGAGCGCCGACGTCGTCTTCGACTGTGTGGCGATCGGTCCCACGATCGCCGCTGCCGTCGCGATGGCGACTAAGGGTGGGACCGTGGCGATCGTCGGCGTCCCCGCGAAGGATGTTGTCATTCCTGTTATCACAGTGCAGGACAAGCAAATCCGGATACAGGGGTGTGCGACTTACGTGCCGCAGGACTATGCGCGCGCCATCGAGATGCTGTGCGCTGGTGCGGTCACGGCGGACCTGATCACCGCCGAGTTCCCGTTGGCCCAGAGTGGGGAGGCCTTTGCTGCCTCGGCCGGCGGTGAAGAAGTCAAGGTGCTGATCCGTCCATGAGCGGCGCCCGGGGCGGCGCTGGTGAGGCTCACCTGGCGGCCTCCCGGCACAGGGCGATCCTGCGAATGCTCGACACGCATGGCCAGGTGAGTGCGGCCGGCCTGAGCGACGAACTCGGGGTCACACACGAGACCGTCCGCAAGGATCTCGTTGCCCTGCAGGAGCAGGGACTGCTTAAGCGGGTCCACGGCGGCGCGGTCCGGATTGGATCGGTTGCCGACGAGCAACTGCTAGTCGCCCGGACGCAGCAGGCCGAGGAGAAGGCCCGGATCGGGGTGGCGGCCCTACAGTTTGTTCCTGAATCGGGTGCCATCTTGCTCGATTCCGGGTCGACGGTTGCGGCCTTGGCCGCGTGTCTGCCGGTTAATCCCCGTCTGATTGCCGTCACCAACTCGCTACCGATCGCGCTCGCGCTGCTTCCCAAGGTCGGCTCCGTCACCACACTCGGAGGGCGGCTGCGGGCCGAGACCCACGCGACGGTCGATGATTGGACGCTGCAACACCTGGAGGCGATCCGGACCGACGTCGTCTTCCTGGGAACCAATGCCCTCTCACCGACGCATGGTCTCGCGACGCCCGACCAGGCGGAGTCCGCGGTCAAGGCCGCGCTGGTGCGGGCCGCCCGCCTGCGCGTCTTGTTGGCCGATCACACCAAGGTCGGCGTGGAATCCGTCTATCGGTATGCCGATGTGCAGGACATCGACGTGCTGGTCTCGGATGCGGGGCTCCCGGCCGCGGTGGCCGCCGAACTCGAGCGCGACTGCGGTGTCGAGGTGGTCCGCGCTAGATGACTGTCTGGGAGTGCGTGGCCACCTCGGCGCGGCGAGCGGGCAGGTAGCACCCGACGCCGACGATGCTGACCAGGCCCACCACGAGCATCGCCGTTGCGATCGAGGTCCGGTCGCCGAGGAGACCGGCGAGCGGGGCAACCGTGCCGTAGGCGAGGAAGGCCATCATCGAGTTCATTGACAGCACGGTCGCTCGATTGCGGGAACTCGCCTCGCGATGGAGCAGGGCCGAATGCGGGGGGCCGTTGAACCCATGCGCGGAGTAGGTGAACAGGTAGGCGACGATCAGGGCCACCGGGCCCATCGTCATGGCCATGACGACCACGCCGATGCCATTGAGCAACCGGCCGAGCATCGCCGTGCGGGCAATGTCGATCCGGCGGGAGGTCACTCCGGCCAGCCAGGTCCCGAGCGAGAAGATCGCCCAGCCGACGGCCGCGACCGGACCCATCGTGGCCGCCGCCTTCTGCTGGGTCCCGAGGAACTCTTCCAGGCGCAGCGGCAGGAGCGACTCGAAGGCGATCATCCCGATCGACCAGCACACTTCGGCCAACACGATGCCCAGCAGAACCTTGTTGCGGCCCAGGAGTTTCAAACCGTCGGCGATGACGTGCGGTGCCTTCCGGACCGAGCCGGCAACCATTGCCCGGCGGCGCTGACCAGAGGGGTGTCGAGGCGTCTCCTTCAGCAGCACGGCCACGGCGAGCAGGTGAGCGAGGTTGAGGGCGGCGAAACACCAGACGGCAAGATCGATCGCCGGCGCCGAGCGGACCGGGTGCCACCAGATGAGGGCGCCGCCGATGACCGAGCCGAGGGCGATGGCCAGGCCGAGGAAGGTGCCTTGCCGGGAGAGCTCTTGGTCGACATCCTTGCCCGGCGTGGTCGCATGCACTTCGTCGACGAACCACGCTTCGAGCGGCCCCGAGTCCAACGCCCGGAAGATGCCCATTAGGGCCGCCGCCCCGACGAACGCCCAGAAGGTGTAGGCGAAGACGTAGGCAAGGGCCGCAAGGACATTCACGACGGCCGCCGCGAGATAGACCGCCCGCCGGCCGAAGGCATCGGCGAAACCACTCGTCGGGAGTTCCAGGGCGAAGGTGACGATCCCGGATACGGCGGCATAGGTCAGGGCCTGGGCCACGGTCAGGCCGCGTCCCGTGGCGAGCAGGACGAGGATCCCGACGACCAGCCCAACGGGGAACCATCGCGTCACGGTCAGGATGTAGAAGACGCGCCGCGCGTGCGCCGGACTCATGGTTGGAGGTGTGGTCTCTCCATGGGGCTCACGCACGGGGTGCCTTGTCCAGGTCGACGGGATAGAAGACCAGATAGGTCGCGATGCGTTTGGCCTCCGGATTTCCTTGCCCCACGCGGCGATAGCGCTTGACCACCTCATCGATCTCGGCGTGCATCGCGCGTAACTGGCTGGCCGTGACCAACACCGTGTCGTCGTTCATCCCGGCACTGTCGCGCCATGGAGCCGGCCAGTTGTGGCGCACATCGAGCCAGCGCCCAAACTTCTCGGTGAAGTGCTTCAACCAGTCGCGTTCGAGCCAGCCGAGCGCGGTTGCCGCGTCCTCGTCGTCGTCGAAGTCGCTCCTCTCGAATTGCGTCATCTCGCTCGCCGCCGCCCACACTCGCGACTTCGCATCGCCCTCGCCGGTGTCGACGACCAAACCCACCTCCGCCAGCTTGCGCAGATGGTATGAGGTGGCTCCCGAATTCGTGTCGAGGTGCTTCGCCAGGGCGGTAGCTGTCGACGGGCCGTTCAGACGCAGCGCTCCGACGAGGCGGGAGCGAAGCGGGTGGGCGAGGACCCTGACGGAGGCCGAGTCGAGGCGGATGTAGGACGCGGAGTCGGTCATAGTTCGCACAATACTTCTGCATAGCTTCTTTGCACAAGTCTTATGCAAAGAAGTTGTGTGACCTGGTTCGCGCAGGTCAGCGGTACAGCGGGAAGCCATCAGGCGGATTTGGGCGGGGGGTCCGCCGCCCGTAGAATTGCTGGCTGTTGTGCCGTGCGCCCCTGGTGGGCGGCCTCACCCGCCCGGCGGGAGCACGCGGCATACCGACCCGAATCCGATCGCAAGCAAAGGCAAGATGTTGCGCACCTACACCCCCAAGGCGAGCGAGATCACTCGCCAGTGGCATGTCATCGACGCCACCGACGTTGTGCTCGGCCGGCTCGCCAGCCAGACCGCCGCGCTGCTGCGTGGCAAGCACAAGCCGACCTTCGCCGCCCACGTGGACACCGGCGACTTCGTCATCATCGTCAACGCCGACAAGGTCGCTTTGACCGGCGCCAAGTTGGAACAGAAAAGGGCCTTCCGTCACTCCGGCTACCCGGGTGGGCTGAAGTCGGAGAGCTATGCCGAGTTGCTTGAGCGCGACCCGGCCAAGGCCGTCGAGAAGGCGGTGCGCGGCATGCTCCCCAAGAACACCCTCGGCCGCCAGCAGCTGAGCAAGCTCAAGGTCTACGCTGGCGCGGAGCACCCGCACTCGGCCCAGAAGCCGGCCCCGTACACGATCTCCCAGGTCGCTCAGTAGCGGCAGACGAATACAGAGAAGGAACAGCCGTGACTGACACGACGTACGACACCTACACCGACGAGGACGTCGAACTCACCGAGTACACCTCCGAGTCCGAGGGGCCGGTGGCCGGTGCCGAGCCGGCCCCCAAGCCGACGGCGTCCGCTCCGGGCTCTGGGACCGGGCGGCGCAAGCAGGCGATTGCCCGGGTCCGCATCGTCCCCGGCACCGGCGAATGGACGATCAATGGCCGCAGCCTGGAGAACTACTTCCCTAACAAGGTTCACCAGCAGATCGTCAACGAGCCGCTGTCCGTGCTGGAACTCGATGGCGCCTATGACGTGCTCGTGCGCGTCCACGGCGGGGGGCCGTCCGGTCAGGCCGGCGCGGTCCGTCTTGGTGTCGCCCGGTCGCTGAACGGGGTCGACGCCGACCTGAACCGCCCGGCGCTGAAGAAGGCCGGCTTCCTCACCCGGGACGCCCGCGTCCCCGAGCGCAAGAAGGCCGGTTTGAAGAAGGCCCGCAAGGCGCCGCAGTACAGCAAGCGCTGATCGGCTGCCGCAGCCAGCACAACAGCCGGGGGGCGATGGCCCCCCGGCTGCTTCTTGTCCCCTGCGGGTTCGTCAGTTGGTGATCTTGACCAGGCTCACCGCGGGGCCGACCGGAATCGTGAACGAGGTCGCGGCACCGGTTGGGATACCCGCGGCGGGAGTCTGCGCCAGATCCTTGTAGAGCTTGATCCGGCGCGGGGAGGTGAAGGTGAGCTTGGTCGAGACGCTGCCCTTTGGTGTGGGCACGTGCGTGGATGCGTTGAACACCGACACCTTGCGCCAGATGGCCAGCCAGTATTCTCCGGGCGCCTTCTGTAGCAGGACGGTCTCCAACCCGAGCCGGCTGCAGTCCGGGCAGCCGTAGGACAACGCGGTCGGGGTGAACGACGCCGACCCGCCCCGCAGCAGCGACGTCAGATTGTGGGTCGCGACGGCGTGCGGCCGCGCCTGGCCGTTGCTGCGGAAGAAACCGAAGTATTGCTGGTATTGCGGTTCGGCGCTCGGTTCGTCGAACAGTTCGTACATGTAGGTGCGTTGGATCCCGATCCGGAAGGCATCGAGGTAGGCACGAGGCATGTACGTGGCGGCGCTCTGTTCGTCGATCCGGCCGGAGAACTTGCCATTGGGATCGGTGTTGTAGCCGGTCTCGGTGATGATGACCGGCTTGTCCTTGGAGATGTAGTAGGCCTCGAACTTCAGCCGCTGGTCCATGGAGACCGCACGCTCCACGGTGGGCGGCTTGACGTTGAACTGGCTGGGTGTGTGATACGGCGTGGAGTCGCGGAACTTCGACTCGGGCGTCTTGCCCACATAGTAAGAGTGGATATTGCCGGAGTCGAAGTACCGGTTCATCGGCTGGCCGTTGCCGTCGGTGGTCATCAGGTGCGCGGTTTTGGGCATGTTGTAGCCGAGCAGCGAGGGGCCGATCAGCTTGGCCCCGGGTGCGAGCCGAGAGCGCATCTCGTACATCGCGATCATCGCCGTCTTCAGCGCCGTGGGCCAGTCCTGAACCTTCGGATACCGGTTGTCGTACTCGGTGAAGGTTTCCAGGGCGTCGGTGTGCTGGGTCAACTGGTTGTTGACCAGGTAGTCGATGGTCTTGGCGACGGCGCCGCGCAGGTCGGCCTCGGTCGGTTTGGACTTCATCGGCCGCGCGACCACCATCGTCAGCTTGACGCCCCGTTGTCCCAGCGCGCGCGTGGCGGCGATGCCCTTCTTGATGCCGGGATCGACGCCCTCACTGTTGGTCATGTTGTTGCTGCGGACATAGCTGACGCCCAGGTATTGGACCTTCTCGACGATCTCTGCGGCGTTCGGATAGTCCCGATCGCTCAGGTGCGCGACGATCCCCATCGAGCCGATGAACTCGCTGGTGCGCCGCGGCATCACGCCGGCGGCAGCGGACGACTCGGATGATGCTGCGGCCATTCCATCACCCGTCGCGCCGAACCAGGCTGGCACGGCGACGGCGGTCAGCACCGCCGTGGCGCGGCGCGCGCGGCGCGTGTGAGATATCGATGTCGGCATAGGATTTCCCCTCGGTACGCTTGGCCCCCCGCAGCGATCATAACCAGACTCCGCGGGCTGTGTCTGCCGTTGACCTCGGTTTATGGGACACCCCGAGGGTGCCTGCCGCGGCAGAGGTCGGGCTTAGCATGCCCTAGTGCCGCTCAGCAGGAAGCGGTCTTTGACGGAAGGCGCAGGACTTTATGGCACGACTTTTCGGCACCGACGGCGTGCGCGGGCTCGCCAACGAGGACATCACGGCCGAGTTGGCCCTGAGCCTGTCAGTCGCCGCGGCGCACGTGCTTGGGAGCGCCGCTCGCGACGTGGGCCGCAAGCCAAAGGCCGTGGTCGGCCGCGATCCCCGCGCCTCGGGTGAGTTCCTATCGGCGGCCGTGATCGCGGGGCTCGCGTCGGCGGGGGTCGACGTGACCGACGCTGGGGTGTTGCCCACTCCCGCGATCGCTTTCCTGACGGCCGACATGGACGCTCATTTCGGTGTGATGCTGTCCGCATCCCACAACGCCATGCCGGACAACGGGATCAAGTTTTTTGCCGCCGGGGGACACAAGCTGCCGGACGCCGTCGAGGACCGGATCGCCGCTCGGGCCGGTGCGGACTGGACTCGCCCCGTCGGGGCTCAGGTCGGGCGCGTGCACACCAGCCGGGCCGGTCAGGCTCGGTATGTTGCGCACTTGCTCGCCGCGCTGCCGAATCGTCTGGACGGCGTGCGGATCGTGATCGACGGTGCCCACGGCGCGGCCAGCGCCGTCTCTCCCGAGGTCTTCCGGCTCGCCGGAGCCGAGGTGTATGAGATCGGGTGTCAGCCGGACGGGCTGAACATCAACGACGGCTACGGATCGACGCACCTGGAGCACCTGCAGGATGCGGTGGTCACCCGGGCCGCCGCCTTCGGAATCGCCCACGACGGCGACGCCGACCGCTGCCTGGCGGTCGATCACAACGGTCAGGTGGTCGACGGGGACCAGATCATGGCGGTGCTGGCGCTGGCGTTGAAGGAGCGTGGCCGCCTGGCCGACACCACGCTGGTTGCGACCGTCATGTCCAACCTGGGGCTGCTCCAGGCAATGACCCGCGAGGGCGTGAGCGTCCTTAAGACCGGGGTCGGGGACCGCTACGTCCTGGAGCAGATGCGTGCCGGCGGATACACGCTCGGCGGCGAACAATCCGGCCATGTCATCCTGCTTGACCACGCGAGCACCGGTGATGGAGTGCTGACCGGGTTGATGCTTGCGGCGCGGGTGGCCGAGACCGGCCGCCCCCTCGCCGACCTTGCCGCCGTGATGACCCGCCTGCCGCAGGTGCTCGTCAACGTCAAGGGCGTCGATGTGACCCGCGTCGCCAGTGACCCCGATCTGCTTGCCGCCGTCGCCGCCGAGGAAGCCGGCCTGGCCGAAACCGGCCGGATTCTGCTACGCAAGTCCGGCACCGAGCCGCTGGTGCGGGTCATGGTCGAGGCGGGAAGCTCGGCGCAGGCCCAAGCTGTCGCCGATCGCCTTGCCGGCGTTGTGCGGGACCGATTGACGGTGCCCGTTTAGCCGCCCGCCGTAGGCGGTTAGGCAGCCGACGCCGTGCCGATGTCGCCGATGACGTGGATCACGTGCGCGACCCCCTCGGCAAGGTCGTATTCCGCACCCACGATCGCGACGCTGCCCTTCTCGACCGCCTCCGCAATGACCGGGGACCGTTCCGTCATTAATTCGCAGGTGGCCCGGACATGGGCGTGTTCGACCTGCTCGACGGTCGGGCGTGGCGTCTCGGCGCGTGCGGCGAGGTAGCTCGGGAAGACCCGTTCAACGATGTCGCGGATGTAGCCGCGCGGCATGGTTCCGTCCTGCACGGCGCGTATCGCTGCCGCCACCGCCCCGCAGGTGTCGTGACCGAGAACGACGATGAGGTGAGCCTGGAGGACCTGCACGCCGAATTCGAGGGATCCGAGCACGCTGGGGTCGATGACGTGCCCGGCGGTCCGCACCACGAACAGATCGCCGAGGCCCTGGTCGAAGATGATCTCCGCGGCCACCCGTGAGTCCGCGCACCCGAAGAACACGGCAAACGGTGCCTGCTTGGCGGCCAACAGACTGCGGCTGTGAACGTCCTGGTTCGGATGGACGTGATCGCCCGCCATGAAGCGAGCGTTGCCGGCTTCGAGGATTCTCCAGGCCTCGGCCGGGGTGCGCGGGCGGGCAGCGTCGGGCGCGGCGCTCACTGGTCTACCTTCCTTGTGTCAGTGATCGCCTGATCGCTGATGCACCCGTGGTGCCACCAGGCCATCGCCCTGCTCGCTCGACGCGTTGGATGTCCAGCATGAGATCTGCGGGGTCTGGTGGTTACCCGGGACGTACGGACCGTCGACAGGGCTGAGCGCCTCCGAGCGCCGATCAGTGAGCGAACCGGCAGCTGCGTCCCGGAACCATCGGCACATGCGGGTGCCTCCCCACTGGGATTAGCAGCGAGGAGGCTGACGTGAAGTCTGCCAGTAACACCCTGCCCGATACACCCCCGAACGCGGTGACCGCGGGCATTGATTGGGCCCGCGATGACCATGCCGTGTGCATCGTCGATGACCGCGGCCGTCAACGGGCCCGCACCATGGTCGACCACACCGCCTCCGGCCTGAGTGCGTTGGTGCGGTTCCTGGGCCGCCACGGCGTCGGTGAGGTCGCCATCGAACGCCCGGACGGGCCGGTCATCGACGCCCTGCTGGCGGCCAAGCTGACCGTTGTGGTGATCAGCCCGAACCAGGTCAAGAACCTGCGCGGTCGTTACGGCTCGGCTGGAAACAAGGACGACCGGTTCGACGCCTTCGTGCTCGCCGACACTCTGCGCACCGACCGGCCCCGGCTGCGGGCTTTGGTCCCCGACACCGAGGAGACGGTCGCGTTGCGGCACGCGTGCCGCGCCCGCAAGGACCTGGTCAATCACCGGGTTGCGGTCACCAACCAGCTGCGCGCCCACTTGCGCAACGTCTTTCCTGGCGCGGTTGGCCTCTTCGCGGCCTTGGACTCGGCCATCAGCCTCGCGTTCATCTCCCGGTTCACCAGCCAAGCCCAGGCCGACTGGCTGACCCCCACCCGGCTGGCCGCCTGGCTGGCCAAACACGGCTACTCCGGCAAGAAGGACCCCGCCGTCCTGCACGCCCACCTGACCGGCGCGCCCCGCGGCCTGACCGGGCCGACCGCCAAGACCCAAGCCGGGATCACCCGCGCCTACCTCGCCGTCGCCGCCACCCTGGCCGAGCAGATCACCACCCTCACCACCCAAATCGAGGCACAACTGGCGGCGCACACCGATGCCCACATCTTCACCAGCCTGCCGCGCTCCGGAACCGTCCGCGCCGCCCGGCTGCTCGCCGAGATCGGCGACTGCCGCGGCAAATTCCCCACCCCCGAATCCCTGGCCTGCCTCGCCGGCGTCGCCCCCTCCACCCGCCAATCCGGCAAGGCCCGCGCGGTCACCTTCCGCTGGGCCTGCGACAAACAACTGCGCGACGCCGTCACCGACTTCGCCGGCGACTCCCGACACGACAACCCCTGGGCCGCACAGCTCTACAAACGCGCTATCGACCGCGGACACGACCACCCCCACGCCGTCCGCATCCTGGCCCGAGCCTGGCTCTTCGTCATCTGGCACTGCTGGCAAAACAACACCGCCTACGACCCCGACCGACACCAAGCGCTCCAACGACTCCTCACCCAACAAAACAGGGCGGCTTGACACAGGGCTTCTCATGTCAGCCCGGGGCGTTTGGGGATGGTCATCGTCACGGGCTTGACGACCTCGGCGAAGAAGTCGTTGCCCTTGTCGTCCACGACGATGAAGGCCGGGAAGTCCTCGACCTCGATCTTCCAGACCGCTTCCATCCCGAGTTCGGGGTATTCCAGCACCTCGACCGATTTGATGCAGTCCTGGGCGAGCCGGGCGGCGGGGCCGCCGATGGAGCCGAGGTAGAAGCCGCCGTGGGCGGCGCAGGCGTCGGTCACCTGTTTGCTCCGGTTGCCCTTGGCCAGCATGACCATCGAACCGCCGGCGGCCTGGAACTGGTCGACGTAGGAGTCCATCCGCCCGGCGGTGGTCGGGCCGAAGGAGCCGGACGGCATACCCTCTGGGGTCTTGGCCGGGCCGGCGTAGTAGACCGGATGATCCCGCAAGTAGGTCGGCATCTCCTCGCCGGAGTCGAGGCGCTCCTTGATCTTGGCGTGCGCGATGTCGCGGGCGACCACGAGGGTCCCGGTCAGGGACAGGCGGGTCTTGACCGGGTGTTTGGTCAACTCGGCGAGGATCTCGGGCATCGGGCGGCTCAAGTCGATCCGCACGACAGCGTCGGAATCGTTGCCGCCGGCGAGCGATTCGTGCGTTTCCTCGGGCAGGAAACGGGCGGGATTGGTCTCGAGCTGCTCGATAAAGACGCCCTCGGGGGTGATCTTGGCCAGCGCCTGGCGGTCGGCAGAGCACGAGACGGCAACCGCGATCGGCAGCGAGGCGCCATGCCGGGGCAGGCGGATGACGCGAACATCGTGACAGAAGTACTTGCCACCGAACTGGGCCCCGATCCCGAAGTCGCGGGTCAGCTGGTGGACCTGCGCCTCCAGGTCGGGGTCGCGGAAACCGTGGGCGGTCATCGCGCCCGCGGTGGGAAGGTGGTCGAGATACTTGGCGCTGGCATACTTCGCCGTCTTGAGCGCGAACTCCGCGGAGGTCCCGCCGATGACGATCGCCAGGTGATAGGGCGGGCACGCCGCGGTGCCGAGACCCCGCAGCTTCTCATCGAGGAAACTCATCAGCCGATCGGGGCTAAGGACCGCCTTGGTCTCTTGGAAAAGGAAGGACTTGTTGGCCGACCCACCGCCCTTGGCCATGAACAGGAACTTGTACGTGTTCTCGTGTCCGGGGGCGGTATCGGCATACAACTCGATCTGCGCGGGCAGATTGGAACCGGTGTTTTTCTCCTCCCACATCGTCAGCGGCGCCATCTGGCTGTAGCGCAGGTTGAGGCGGGTGTAGGCGTCGTAGACGCCGAGCGAGATCGCCCGCTCGTCCGGTCCGTCGGTCAACACCCGCTGCCCGCGTTTGCCCATGACGATGGCGGTGCCCGTGTCCTGGCACATCGGCAGCACCCCGCCCGCGGCGATGTTGGCGTTCTTGAGCAGGTCGAGGGCCACGAACTTGTCGTTGTTGGACGCCTCGGGGTCATCGAGGATGTTGCGCAGCTGCTGCAAGTGAGCCGGCCGCAGATAGTGCGCAATGTCGTGCATCGCGGTCTCGGTCAGCAACCGCAAGGCCTCGTCGGACACGCGGAGGAAGTCCTGACCCCCGGGGCCGCGAAGAACATCGACCCCCTCGCTGGACACCAGGCGATACGGAGTCTCGTCCTCGCCGATCGGCAGCAGATCCTCGTATGCGAAGTCCGACATCCTTCTCCTCGTTCGTGCGTCGGCGTGATCAGAGTTCGTCGAGGCTGGGCGCGTAGGCGCCGGCACGGGAGACGGTGATCGCGCCGCAGCGAGAGCCGCGCCGGATGGCCGGGATGACCGCCTCGACATCGGCCCGGAACAGACGATCCCGCTCGGCGAGACCACCGATGAGCCCCGCGGTGGACAGGCCGGAGAGCAGGCCCGCCATGAACGAATCCCCGGCGCCGACCGTATCGACCACCCGAGTGGGCGGCGCTGCCAGCGTGACATATTCCCCAGTGGTGGTCAGCCGGAAGCTGACCCCGTCGGCCGCGCGGGTCGCGACAGTCAGGCCAGGACCGAGGTTTCCCCACCGCGTCAAGACTTCCTCCAGACCGACTCCCGGATAGAGGAGCTCGAGGTCGTCGCTGCTCGCCTTGACGACATCGCAATAGCCGATAATCGACTCCATCTGGGCCCGGACCTTGTCGAGATCGCCCATGATCGACGGGCGGATGTTGGGGTCATAGGAGATCGTCGCCTGCACCTTGCCGCGCTGCAGCGCCGAGACGACGTCATTGGTCCCGGGCAGCAGGACAGCGCCGATCGAGCCGGTGTGGATGTGGCCGACCTCGGGGCCGATGTCGATGGGGCCCGGATCCCAGTGCAGGTCGAACTCGTAGGTGGCGGCGCCGCCCTCGTCGAGCATGGCCTTGGCCGTCGACGTCGGCTGGTCCTTCGATCCGGAGTCGACGGTCACGCCGCGCCGCTCCAGGTGGTCGCGGATGCGGTCGCCGCGGGCGTCGGAGCCCAAGCAGGTCGCCAGCCGGACAGCGTTGTCGAGTCGGGCCACCCCGACCGCGACATTGGCCGGCGAGCCGCCGACGTGCTCGACCGGGTTCTCGGCATACCGCTGCACGATGTCGATCAGCGCCTCGCCGATGATCAGGAATCGCTCCGAACCGTCCGCCATTATCTGTCCCTTCACCACGTCGACACTGACCCCACCGACTCTAGCGCCGCAGGCAAGGGCGTGCGCGTGGTGGTAGCCACCGCGGCGGCGGCACGACCCAGGATTCACCCGACGCCGGTTCATGGGCGACGATAGGCGCATGAGTGAACAGGTCGACGTGGGCCTCTCGCAGGCCCGGCCCGCGGGTCGGGGGGCGAGCCACTATGCCCGCGGCACGGCCGCCAATATGGTCCGGTCGCTCCTCGTGATCGGCGCTCTGATGGCGGGGCTGTTCTTTGCGGTGGCGCGCACCAACACCGTGTCTGTCCCCCAGGTCGACGTCGACGCGATGGCCCGCCAGGTCGTCGCGAACACCGGCTGGCCGATCGAGGTGGCACGGGACCTGCCGGACGGCTGGACGGTGAGCGCGGTCCGCTTTGCGACCTCTACGGACGGGCTGAAGACCTGGCATGTCGGCTATCAGACCGAGGACCGCAAGTATGTCGCGGTGGAGCAGACGATCGACGCGAGCGCCGGCTGGGTCCGGGCCCAGACCAACCGGGCGCCGATCACCGGATCGGTGAGCGCCGGTGGTCGCGAGTGGGCGGTCCATGTCCGCGACCAAAAGGTCCAGAACAGCCTGGTCAACGACCCGCCGCAGACGGGCCGGCTGACGACGCTGCTCACTGGAGACGGCTCGGTGGCCGACCTGCAGGTGCTCGCCGAACACCTGCAGGGGTTCACGACGTAGGCGTGGGCGGCACGGCGGCCTCGGCGGCATCGAGCCACTCGGTGCACCGGGCAGCCAGCGCTTCTGCGCGCTGCCACAGCGTCATGCTCTCCTCCAACCCGACGCGACCTCCCTCCAGGCGTGCGACGATGGCGACCAACTCGTCGCGGGCGTGCTCGTAGCCGAGCGTCGAGACATCGCCGGGATCCGGTGTGGCGGAATCGGCCTCGGTGCCGGGTGGGATCTGGTCCGGCTCTGGGGCGGCGCTCATCGGGCAACTCCTTTGGGTCGGCGGTGGCCGGCGGGCATGAATCGGTGGTCAGGAATCGGTGGCCCGGACGGGGAAGTCGCCGCGGGCCACGCGCACCCGCAACAGGTCACCGATCGCGATGCTCGCCTGGTCGGTGACTACGGTGCCGTCGGGCTCGGTGACGATCGCGTAGCCCCGATCGAGGGTTGCCTGGGCGGACAGCAGCCGGGCCTGGGTGCGCAGGTGCCCGACGCGCTCGCGCTCGCGCTGCACTCCGGCGAGCAGTTGTTGGCGGGCGCGTGCCCGCCAAGCCTCGATCTCGGTCCGCTGCGCGCGCACGTATGCCGTGCGATCGCGCAGCACGGGGCGGCGAGTCAGCTCGGTCACGAGTGTGCGCTCGCGGTCGAGGCGCTCGCGAGCCAGTCGGCTGAGAGCCTGGCGCTGGGCACGCAGCCCGGCGCGCTCACCGGCCGCGTCGGGAACGATCAGCGCCGCGGCGTGCGTCGGTGTCGAGGCGCGAGCGTCCGCGACGTGGTCGAGCAGGGGCGTGTCGACGTCGTGCCCGATCGCGCTGACGATGGGGGTGCGCGCGGCAGCGACCGCGCGCAGCAGGGCCTCGTTGCTGAACGGCAGGAGATCCTCGACCGACCCGCCACCGCGGGCGATGACGATCACCTCAACGTCGGCGAGGTCGTCGAGTTCGGCGAGGGCTCGGCATACGTCCTGCACGGCGGTGCTGCCCTGGACCGCGACCGAGCGGATCTCGAAACGCAGGCTGGGCCAGCGGCGGCGGGCGTTCTCGACGACGTCGCGCTCGGCGGCACTGGCCCGCCCGCTGATCAGCCCGACGGTGTGCGGGAGGAACGGGAGCGCGCGCTTGCGCTCGGGCGCGAACAGCCCTTCGGATGCCAGCGTCGCCTTGAGGTATTCGATGCGGGCGAGCAACTCCCCGACCCCAACCGGACGGATCTGGCGGGCATCGAGCAGCAACGTGCCCCGTCCCTCCCAAAAGGAGGGCTTGGCCTGGATGACGACCCGTTCGCCCGGTTGCAGGGGGCGGGGCATGGCGGCCAGGGCGTTGACCGAGATCGCCACCGACAGCGACATGTCGACGTCGGGGTCGCGCAGCGTCAGATAGGTCGTCTTGGCGCCGGGGCGGTGGTTGAGCTGGACGACCTGACCCTCGACCCACAGCACCGACATCCGGTCGACATACTGGGCGATCTTCATGCTGAGCAGGCGAACGGGCCAGGGCGACTCCGCGGTGGTCTCGGCCGCTCTCTCGGGCAGCCCGGCGGTGCTCGTCGACACAAGGTCGAAGCGTAGGCGCTCGATCTGACATGGGGGCTGGTCGACCCGCCAATCTAGAATCGGGGTATGCCCGAGACACCCAAGCGCGTGCTGCTGGCCGCCCCGCGTGGCTATTGCGCGGGCGTGGACCGCGCCGTCGTAACCGTGGAGAAGGCGCTCGAGCTCTATGGCCCGCCGGTCTATGTGCGCAAGCAGATCGTGCACAACCGGCACGTCGTCACCACTTTGGAGAAGCGGGGGGCGATCTTTGTCGAGGAGACCGAGGACGTGCCCGAAGGCGCGACCGTAGTTTTCTCGGCGCACGGGGTAGCTCCGGTCGTCCACGAGCAGGCGCGCGAACTCAGCCTCAAGACCATCGATGCCACCTGTCCGCTGGTCACCAAGGTCCACAGGGAGGCGGTCCGCTTCGCCGGCGACGACTTCGACATCCTGCTCATCGGGCACGAGGGCCACGAGGAGGTGGTCGGTACCTCGGGAGAGGCCCCCGAACACATCACGCTCGTCGACGGCCCCGACGACGTGGCCAATGTGCAGGTGCGCGACCCGGAGAAGGTCGTCTGGCTCTCCCAGACCACGCTCTCGGTGGACGAGACCATGGAGACCGTCCGCCGGCTGCGCGAGCGGTTCCCGGCGCTGCAGGATCCCCCGAGCGACGACATCTGCTATGCCACGCAGAACCGGCAGCTGGCGGTCAAAGACATGGCCGCGCAAACCGACCTGATGATCGTCGTCGGCTCGCGCAACTCCTCCAACTCGGTGCGGCTGGTCGAAGTGGCCCTGGAGCATGGCTCGCGGGCGGGACACCTGGTCGACTACGCCGACGAGATCGACGAACGCTGGCTCGACGGTGCCTCGACCGTGGGCGTCACGAGCGGGGCGTCCGTTCCCGAGGTGCTCGTTCGCGATGTCCTCGCCTGGCTCGCCGAGCGTGGCTTCGATGACGTCCAGCCGGTCATCGCGGCCCAGGAGTCCCTCGTCTTCTCCCTCCCCAACGAGATCCGCCGCGACCTGAAGGCACGCGGGTTGTCCGATCGGCTAACGCACGACGGCGCCGCAGCCGATGCCGGCTCGCTGCACTGAAATCACTGCACTGAAATCACTGCACCGAAATCACTGCACCGACATCAGCCGGCGGCGGATCTGCCCCTCCCCTCCCCTCCCGTCTCCCCCGGCGCCGAGCCGTGCGGCAGGCCGAGGTCGAGTTCGGGCCGGGCTTCGGCATCGGCCACCGCGTCGATCAACTCGATCGCCGTCAGCGGGCGAATGGCAGCGGTCACCGGCCGCTGCTCTGGCAGGAGATCACTGGCTAGGCCGAGGTCCTGCATCCGCCGGGCGGTGACCAAGACCCGGGACTCCATCGCCCCGACAACGGCGTTGTAGGCCTCCACGGCGCTCGTCAGGCTGCGGCCGAGCTTGACCGTGTGCGCCCCGAGCGTGCCCAGCCGGGCATACAGCTCGCGGCCCAGGCCGAGCAACTCCTCGGCATTGGCCGACAGGGCATCTTGCTGCCAGGTGAAAGCCACCGACCGCAGCAACGCGAGCAGCCCGCCCGGGCCGACGAGAACCACGTGTCGGCTCAACGCGCTCTCGTGCAGTGCGGGATCGGCCGCCAGCGCCGCCGACAGCATGGCCTCGGACGGCACGAAGCAGACCACCGCCTCCGGTGAGCCCGTGAACGCCGACCAATACTCCTTGCCGGCCAGTGACCCGACGTGGCCCGCGAGGGCCCGGGCGTGCTCGCCGAGCAGCCGCGTGCGGTCTGCGGCGGGAAGATCCTCGGCCTGGGCCCGCAGGAAGGCAGTCATCGGGACCTTGGCGTCGATGACCAAGCGCCGCTCGCCTGGCAACTGGACGACGACGTCCGGGCGCACCCCCTGGGCGTGCCGGCTGACCGCCGACACCTGTTCGTTGAAGTCGCAGTGGGCCAGCATCCCGGCGTGCTCCAGGACCCGCCGCAATTGCACCTCACCCCAGGCGCCCCGAACCGAGGAGGCGTTGAGCGAGCCGGCCAAGGACGCCGTGTGCCGCCCGAGGCTCGATGCCTCCTCCTCGACCCGGCCCAAAGCCGAGCGGATCGTCGCGAACTGGCCGACCCGATCGCGCTCCAAGGCCGCGACCTGGCGCTCCATCCGCCCGAGGGTGTCGTGCACCGGCCGCAGGACCGCGGCCGTCTCGGAATCCTCGCCGAGGGCGGCCTCCAGGTCGGACACCCGCAGCCGCAGCAGGTCGCGCTCGGTCACCGCCTGCACCAGGACGGCGGCGGCGCGGAAGTGGACGAGCAGCCCGGCCAGGGTTGCGCAACCCAGCGCGATGGCGACGGTGAGGATCCAGGGCTCCATGCGGCATACGCTCCCAGAGGGCACCGACAACGCCCCGGTAGCCTCATCGTCGTGACTGAGCCGGAGAGCATCGAGGCTTATGCCGAGCGGGTCTATGCCGCTCAGGCCGCTGCGGGGGGCCACCTGCCGTTGGCTGCGGACGGTTTCACCAGCTGGGCGGTCTTTCCCTTCGAAGGGGAGTTGCGGGCAAAGCCGCTCGAGCCGCTCGTCGAAGACGAAGCACCGCGGGCCGGCGAAGACCCGGACACCTGCTGGTGCACCGACTCCGGCCGCACCACCCCCGACTGGCCGGTGGTGTGGCACAACGAGACCTGGCACATCAAGACCGCGCCCCCGTCCGGCTCGCCGCTCATCCTGGTCCTGGAGCCGAACGCCCACCACGACCTGGCCGACCTGCCGCCCGACCTCGCGGCCGAATACGGCGTCCTCAGCGTCCTGCTCGTGCGGGCCATCGAGGCGCTGCCGAGCGTGGGACGCTGCCACACCGCCCGATGGGGCGACGGCGGGGCACATGCGCACGCATGGTTCCTGGCCCGCCCGGCCCGCCTGCCCCAGCTGCGGGGCACGTTCATGGCGGCGTGGGACGACATCCTTCCGCCGATGCCGGCCGCGGCCCGCGACGACAACGCGGATTTCGTCATCGACCGGCTGATCGCCGACCACGGGGGCGAGCGCGCCGGTGGGTGAGCCGCATACGCCCGGATCGGGGATCCACTGGGACGACGCCAAGCGCCTGACGTTCATCCGCACCCTCAACGAGCGGCTGCCGACCAAGCGCGTCATCGCCCAGGGGGTGTTGCGCAACGAGTGGGGGGAGGTGCTGCTCTGCGAGCTGACCTACAAGAAGGAGTGGGACCTGCCGGGCGGGGTCGTTGATCCGGGGGAGTCCCCGGCTCACTGCGTCGAACGGGAATGCCGCGAGGAGTTGGGGCTCGAACTGCCGGTCAAGGAACTGCTCACCACCTCGTGGTTGCCGCCCTATCGCGGTTGGGACGATGCGATCGCCTTCCTCTTTGACCTCGGCGTCGCCGATTCCGCCCTGGTGGAGTCGATGACCCTGCAACGGCGAGAGATCGCGGCTGTCCACTGGTGCGACGCCGACGCAGTGGCCACGCGCACGGCGGAGTACGCCGCCCGCCTCATCGTCGCCGCCCTGTCCGGGGTCGCGGCCTATCTGGAGGATGGCCGCGTGAGGCGCGGGTAGAATCTTGACCCCGTGGCTCTCACCATTGGCATCGTCGGACTGCCCAACGTCGGCAAGTCGACCCTCTTCAACGCGCTGACCAAGAACAATGTGCTCGCGGCGAACTATCCGTTCGCGACGATCGAGCCCAACGTCGGCGTCGTCCCACTCCCCGACGCCCGCTTGGGCCGGCTGGCCGAGATCTTCAAATCCGAGCGGATTCTGCCGGCAACCGTCTCCTTCGTCGACATCGCCGGGATCGTCAAGGGCGCCTCGGAGGGCGAGGGGCTCGGCAACAAGTTCCTCGCCAATATCCGTGAGGCAGACGCGATTTGCCAGGTCGTGCGCGCCTTCGTCGACGACGACGTCGTGCACGTCGGCGGCTTGGTCTCGCCGAAGGACGACATCGAGATCATCGAGACCGAGCTGATCCTCGCCGACCTGCAGACCTTGGAGAAGGCGGTGCCGCGGCTGGAGAAGGAGGTTAAGGGCAAGAAGGTCGACAAGGCGGTCCTGGACACCGCCGTCGCCGCCCAGCAGGTGCTCGAAAAGGGCAAGACTCTGTATGCCGCGGGACCGGCCGCCGGCGTCGACGCCGGCTTGGCAGCGGGGCTCGGTCTGCTCACGACCAAGCCGTTCATCTACGTCTTCAACCTCGACGAAGACCAACTCGCCGACACCGAGGTTCAGTCATCGCTGCGAGAGCTCGTCGCCCCGGCGGATGCGGTCTTCCTCAATGCCAAGCTCGAGATGGACCTGATGGACATGTCCGACGAGGAGGCACTGGAGCTGTTGCAGAGTTTCGGCGCGGAGGAGTCGGGCCTGGATCAGTTGGCGCGCACCGGCTTTCACACCCTCGGGTTGCAGACCTATCTGACCGCGGGGCCCAAGGAATCCCGCGCCTGGACCATCCACCAGGGCTGGACCGCGCCGCAGGCTGCCGGTGTCATCCACACCGACTTCCAGAAGGGCTTCATCAAGGCCGAGGTGGTCTCCTTCGCCGACCTCGACGAACTCGGCTCGATGGCCGCCGTCAAGTCCGCCGGCAAGGCTCGCCTTGAGGGCAAGGACTACGTGATGGCCGACGGCGACGTGGTCGAGTTCAGATTTAACGTCTAGCAAGGATCGTGTAGGTCATCGGTCGCCCTGGCGACCGATGACCTACACGATCTTGGGCCGAGGCGGGAGCGATCGGCGGCCGCGAGCGCGGGTTCGTTCCACCGACGCTCCAGCTACAACGGGTTGTTGCCGGAGAAGCACGTCGCCGTCCTCGGGGCCGGGGCGTCTTGCTCAACCCGCGCACCGGCAACATTCTGCCGGCGTGGATGAGAGACGAGATGGACGACGATCGCCTGCTGGGGATCTTGGGGTCGAATGGCGCGGGCAAGACCACGCCGATCCATGTGCTGGTGTGCGCCGACTTCCCCTACCCGGTGCCGCTCCCGCTGACTGCCGCGGACCGGGACGGCGGGTCCTGGTGGCCGCTGTCGATGCGTCAGGTCGAGACCTGCCGCACCCTCGTGTTCGACGCCCCTCGCCGTGCCTGCGCGCGTTCTTTGAGTCCCGGGTGGTCGACAACCTCGACATCGGTCGCCCGGATCGGGTCGAGGTCATCTTCACCGGGCGATCGACCCGACGTGGCTACCCGCGACACCTGCGGGGTCACCATCAACGCCGACTACAAGCACTCCCGGATCAAGCAGCACCTCAAGGACGGTCGCGCCCTGCGGATCGAAACCGTCTTGAAACCCCCGACGTGTCGGGCAGGGTTGTGTCCTTGCGAGCCCAGCCTTTGAGCGGGCCGCACCGTCCATCCTCACCGAGGATGGCAGGAGGTCGCCCCACGGCTCATCCGGGTGGCTCTACGTAAGCTTCGCCAAGTTGGCTCCGCTGACCCGCTTGACGATCTTCGATCGCCCCCGGCAATCGGCTCGAATCGCTCAAGGGTGACCGGGCCGGCCAGCACAGCATCAGGATCAACAGACCAGTGGCGCATCTGTTTCAGATGGGCGGACGCCGGACCAGAGGAGGTGGAGATCGCTGACTACCACTGAGAAGATCGCACCGATCCACCCTGGGGAGGTCCTCATGGAGGACTTCATCGCGGGCTTCGGGATCACGCAGAACAAGCTCGCCGTGTCGATCGGCGAGCCACCTCGCCGGATCAACGAGATTGTCCACGGCAAGCGAGGCATCACTGCCCATACCGCGCTCCGGCTAGCATCTGACCGTCGCGGGAAGGGAAGCCGCCATCGAGAGGAGCCGCTCGGCACGGTTGTCGCCACCAGGCGTACCGAGAAGCTCCTCTCGACCTGGACCAGCGGGCCAATCACTATCCGGTCCGGCCGCTTGGCATTCACCCCGGGTTCACGCGTCTGATCTAGGCTCGGCGCGTGCCACAGGAGAACGCGCAACCGGATGCCCCCGGGGCCGACTGGGTCATCGCGCCGGCGTCGGCGCCGGTCACGATCCTCGAGGCGCCCACCTGTTCGACAACGAGGTCACCGACGACGGCGCCCGCGACTTCCTCTCCCGGGACGGGCACGTGCTGCTTATCGCCCGAGACCGCGACAACCACCCCATCGGGTTCGTCACCGGTGTGGAGATGCGTCACCCGGACAAGGAGCCCGAGATCTTTGTCTACGAACTTGGTGTTGACGACGACTGGCGGCGCCAGGGCGTGGCGACCGCCCTGCTGGAGGCGCTGGAGGAGCACGCCGTCGACCGCGGCTGCCGGGGGCTGTGGACCGGCACGGAGCGCGACAATGTGGCGGCGCTGGCGACCTATCGCGGCCGCGGAGGCGTCGTCGAGGATGACTCGGTGATCGTCACGTGGGACGAGTTGCCCGACGACGCGCTCGACGCGCGCCGACAGGCCGCATCCGGCTGACGTTTCGTTCGCAGAAGGAGAATCGTGAATCCCGTTGTCCTGCTCGTTCTTGAGGGTCGGGTGCCTGACGGTGGGCAAGCCGCTCTCGAGGAATTCCTTGCCGAGGCGCGTGCGTACTACGAGGCCAACGACGGAAATCGCCTTGCCCTCCACTGGAATCGCGACGACCCCTGCCGGTTCCGCGAGACGATGAGCTATGCGAGCGAAGCGGCATACCTCGCCGATGATGAGCGCACGCGGTCCGACGCGAGGATGCGGGAGGTGCTCGAGCGCTGGCGCGCTCTGTTGGACGGGCCGCCCGAGGTTTCCGTATGGCGCCCGGCCACCCTCTCGGCGCCCGAAGCGCAGCGGGTGGTCACGGCTACACGAGAAATCGCCGCGAGCGCCGACACGATCTTCGAGTTCATCGCCGACCCCACGCGCCAGCCGCAGTGGGACGGCAACAACAACCTCAGCCAGGCCGCGCCCGGCCAGCGGGTGCGGGCAGTCGGCGACGTCTTCGTCATGCATACGACGAAAGGCATGGTCCGTGACAACCACGTCGTCGAGTTCGAGGAGGACCGCCGCATCGCGGGGAAGCCCGCGGAATCAGGTGGCGCCCCGATCGGACACCTGTGGCGCTGGGAGCTGGAAACCCTGGCCGACGGACGCACCCGAGTGACCCACACCTATGACTGGATGAACCTGCACGACGAGCGTCGCTTCGAGCGCGCGAAGTCGACGACGAGCGAGCGGTTGCTGGCCTCGATCGACCGGCTGGCGCGGCTGGCCCAGTCCAGCTGCTAGGGCGCAGACAGGCGACCCTAGGCACTCGGCGTCACCGCGGCGGCCGTGGCCGGCCGACGCTCCCCTTCGATCCGGGCAGGGCCAGCACATCAACCGCCTCGACGTGCTCGGCGATGGGCTCCAGCCGCACCAGGGCGCGCAGCACGAGGGCGGTCGCGACATCCGACTGGTGACCCTTGCGGCCGAAACTATGCTCCGCGAATCCCCGATAGGCCGACTTCGGGATGACCTGCCCGTCGCCGTCCAGCACGTATGCCGTCACGCACGCCCCGATCTCGGCCATCGCCTGCGTATCGGCCGGGTCCGCGGCCGGGGCGGCCCAGGTCCGCGGGAAGCGGCCGAGGGTCGCCACGACCTCCAGCGCCGAATACCACGTCGGCGGCCATTTGCCTTCCTTGAACGAACGGCCGTGGCCGAACATGTACGGCTGCTCGTTGCCGCGCCGCCGCCACACCTCCAGCGGAGTCCGCGTCGCAGCGTCCAGCCCGGCGGGCCTCGCCTCGTGGGGGAGCAGCGCATAGACGCGCAGCGCTTGGAGGGTCACCTGGGGGCACACGTCCGCCTTCCGGCCCGGCCCGCGGAAACCCACCGCAGGGTCTGGGACACACCGCCAGCCCGCCCCCTGCGGCGTCTCGGCCAGGGCTGCGCTCATGACCTCGATTCCCGCTTGCACAACGGGATCGGCGCCGCGCCCACCCCGGATGAGTGTCTCGAGGATCGCGTGGTGGTCGCACGGCAGCGATGACCAGCCGGTCCGGCCGCGGTAGCTCCCGAGCGACTGGAGGCGGCCTCTGTCATCCACGTGCCGCGTCATGGCATCGAGGCAGGCGTCGATGCGACCGTCGTCACCGGGCCGGACCCCGATGTCGAACAGCTGCCGCAACAGATTCGGTGCGAAGGAGGGCGCGGGGTGTCCGGAGATCCGGTTCTCGATCTCCCACGGAACGAGCCGATCAAGCAGGTCGCGCGTGTGCGGGTCGCCGAGCACCTGCCGACGGGTCTCCGTCACCACGGGATCGCTGTGCGGCCTCCGCTCGATCTCGGTCAAGGCCACCCAGCGCGCCGCGGGTTCGTCGGACCCAACCAGCCGCTCCACCCACGGCGGCTGCACGATCACACCAACGACGGTACTCCCCGGTGACCCCCTGATCCGCTGCGGCTACTCGTCTCGGCCCGCACCCGCCGACGCAGCCACCTCGAAGCAGTTCGGCTCCCGAAAGCCCTGTTGCGCGAAGGCGGTTCGCACGGCTTCGGCGGTAGCGGGCAGGATGTCCGCGGGCACAAGCGCGATCGCCGAGCCGCCGAACCCGCCGCCGGTCATCCGCGCGCCCAGGGCGCCGGCACCGGC
This sequence comes from Nostocoides sp., assembly GCF_037045025.1. Taxonomy (GTDB): domain Bacteria; phylum Actinomycetota; class Actinomycetes; order Actinomycetales; family Dermatophilaceae; genus Nostocoides_A. The sequence continues at coordinate 446,630 of NZ_JBAOHM010000011.1, forward strand.
CGCCGCCTCGACCGCGGTGTCCAACTCGGGGCAGGAGACCTCGTAGTCGTCGCGCAACGACGTATGGCTGGCCGTGAAAATCGCTCCCACGCGGCCGTATTCGCCCGCGCGCAGCGCCACGACGACGTCGTTGACCCGGCCGATCTCGGTGACCACATGTCGCACCCGCCGGCGCATCCCGTCCTCATCAAGGCGGGCCAGCGCGGCGGGCAGGTCGGCCACCTCGCGCAGCGTCTCGACTCCAAGAATGGCGGCGGCCCGCTCGCAGGTGGCCCGGCGCGCGCCATACTGACCGTCCACGAGTTCGTGGTGTGCGCGGGTGTCGATCACGAGCAGTGCGAGGCCGGCTGCGGCCAGGTCGACCGGCACCTGCTCGGTGTGCCCGTCCCGGCAGTCGAGCAGCAGCGCGTGGTCGGCGCGGCATAGCAGCGACGCCGACTGGTCCATCCCCCCCGTGGGCGCGCCGGCGATGTCGTTCTCGGCCCGGCGGCATACCGAAACCAGCTGGGCGCGACCCGAGTCCGTCGACAACAAGTCGAACACACACAGATCGCTGTATGCCGCGGCCACTGCGCATTCCAGCGCCGCAGACGAGGACAAGCCAGCGCCGAGCGGCACCCGGCCGTCGATCGCCAGATCGAGCCCGGGCACGGGGAACCCCGCCCGTTCCAAGGCCCACGGCACCCCGGCGACGTATGCCGCCCAACCCTCGACACGTCCTGGCCCCACCTCGTCCAGGGACACCTCGACGAGGCCGTCGGCCTGGACGCTCACGACGCGCAGGCGACGGTCCGCGCGGGGAGAGGCCGCGGCATACGTGCGCTGGGGGAGGGCGATCGGCAGCGCGAGCCCACCGTTGTAGTCGGTGTGCTCGCCGATCAGGTTGACCCGCCCGGGCGCGCTCCACAGCCCCTCGGGCGCGCGACCGAAGGCGACCCGGAAGGCCTCGCGCGCGTCCATCCGGCCACCCTAATCCTGGTGAGCGATCGGCCAACCGGCTGGCAGAATGGGACTCATGCCCGCCGACCCCGGCGCCACCCCGGCGCGCCCGAAACGAATCTTCTCGGGGATGCAGCCGACCTCCGACTCGCTGCATCTCGGCAACTACCTCGGGGCGTTGGTTAACTGGGTCAAGCTGCAGGACGACTATGACGCCTACTACGGCGTCGTCGACCTGCACGCCCTCACCGTGCCGACCGACCCGGAGGTGCTACGCCGGCGCACCCGTGTCACGGCCGCGCAGTTCCTCGCCGGCGGTGTCGATCCAGACCGGGCAACCCTCATGCTGCAAAGCCTCGTCCCCGAGCACGCCGAGCTGGCGTGGATTCTCTCCTGCCAGACCGGGTTCGGCGAGGCCAGCCGGATGACGCAGTTCAAGGACAAGACCGCCAAGGGCCAGCAGGCCAACGTCGGGTTGTTCACCTATCCGATCCTTATGGCCGCCGACATCCTGCTGTATGACGCGGATCTGGTCCCTGTCGGCGAGGACCAGCGCCAACACCTGGAGCTGACTCGCGACCTGGCAGAGCGGATGAACGCGCGCTTCGGCCCGCTGCTGACCGTGCCCGAGCCGTTTATCGTCACCGGCAGCGCCAAGATTCAGGATCTGCAGGAGCCGACGGCCAAGATGTCCAAGTCGCTCTCCAGCGACCTCGGCCTGATCGACCTGCTGGACGACCCCAACCGGATCACCAAGAAGATCAAGTCCGCAGTCACCGACAACGAGCGCGAGATCCGCTATGACCCGCAGGCCAAGCCGGGGATCGCCAACCTGCTGGTCATCCACTCGACCCTGTCGGGGACGCCGATCCCGCAGCTGGAGCAGGCGTTCGCGGGCCGGGGCTATGGCGACCTTAAGGGTGCGGTCGCCGAGGTTGTCGTCACGGCCTTAGAGCCGTTCCAAACCCGGATGCGCGAGTTGCTCGCCGATCCCGGTGAGCTGGACCGCATCGTCGCCGACGGATCGGCCAAGGCGCGCGTTGTCGCCGCCGACGTGCTGGGCCGCGTGCGGGATGCGGTCGGGCTGTTGCCGCGAGTTCGCTAACCACCGGTAACCTGCGTCGTCATGCCCACCATCGGCGTCGCTGTCGCGATCCCCGAACCGCATGCCGGTTTCCTGCAGGAGCGCAGGGAATCCTTCGGCGACCCCCTGGCTCACGCCATCCCACCGCATGTCACGCTGTTGCCGCCGACCGTCGTCGACGTCAACGACTTGGCGGCCTTCGAGGAGCACCTCGCCAAGGTCGCGGCTACCCACCCGAGCTTTGATATCGCGCTGGAATCGACCGGGACCTTCCGGCCGGTCTCCCCGGTGGTTTTCGTCCGACTGACCCGGGGTATGGCCGAATGTGAGGCGTTGGAGAGCGCGATCCGGACCGGGCCGGTCGTCCGCGAGTTGGATTTCGACTACCACCCGCATGTCACGGTCGCGCACCAGATCAGCGAGGAGGAGCTGGATGCGGCCTTTGTCGACCTCGATGACTTTGCGGTGACCTTCCACGTTCCGGCCTTCCACCTCTACCACCACGGGGACGACGACGTCTGGCGCCCCGTGCGCGGCTTCGACCTGCAAGGGGAGTGATCCCGTGGAGAAGCTCAAGGCAGTGTGGAAACGGATTCAGGCGAGCGATGCTTGGCGGGCCTGGTCGCGGTATGGCGATGCCCGCGGCAGCCTGCTCGCCGGCGGGGTCACCTACTTTGCGTTCTTCTCGCTGTTCCCGGCCATCGCGCTCGGTTTCACGATCTTTGGGCTCGTCCTGCGCGACCAGCCCACTCTGCTCGCCGACGTCCAGGAGGCGATCGAGAAGCAACTGCCCGGTTTTGTCAAGGGCGACGCCAACCCCGACGGTTTGATCCCCATGGCGATCCCGAGCGGGACGACGTTGAGCATCACCGCGATCGTCGGTGTGCTCGGGCTGCTCTGGGCCGGCCTGGGCTGGCTCGGCGCGCTGCGTGACGGGATCCGGGCGATCTTCGGGGTCGAGGGGTCGCCGGGCAACGTCGTGACCGCCAAGCTGCGTGACCTGCTGGTGTTGGCCACCCTCGGCCTCGGCGTCGTGCTCGCCGCGATGGTCAATGCGATCACGAGCGCTGTGGCCGGCACGGTCGCGGGCTGGATCGGGCTCGGTGAGCAGGCATGGATTGTCACGATCGCGGGCTTGCTCGCGTCTTTCCTTGCTAACGCACTGCTCGTCGCGCTCATGCTGCGGGTGCTCTCGGGCGTGGAGCTGCCCTGGCGGGCGGTGCGCAATGGCGCGATCTTCGGTGGGGTCGCGCTTACCCTGATCCAAACCTTTGCCTCGCGGCTGATCGCCGGGACGGTGGGCAACAAGCTGTTTGCCTCGATCGCGCTGGTCGTTGGGTTGCTTGCCTTCCTCAACTTCATCGCGCGGGCGATGCTGCTCTCGGCGGCTTGGGCGGCCAACGATATCGACGCGATCCACGCGGCCGCCGCCACGACCAGCGATGGCGAGCGCGAGAAGCTCGTAGAAGGCCCGCCGACGCAGGCGCAGGCCGCCGCCGAGTGGCGGCATCGGCGAGGGACGGGGCTGCCGGCCTGGGACCAGCGCGCGGTCGACCGGGCGAGTATCGCCTCGGGCGCCGTCCTTGGTGCGGCCGCGACGGCTGCCGCCGGGCTGGTCGCCGGCGCGCTACGGTCGATCCGCGGGCGGCGCGGGAGATAACGTCACTGCCATGGCCGTTCCCTTCGACTCCTTTTGTGCCGTCATTCCCGCGGGGGGTGCCGGCACGCGGCTGTGGCCGGTCAGCCGGGCCGCGTCACCCAAATTCCTGCACGACCTGACCGGCGCGGGGAGCACCCTGCTGCAGGCGACCGTTGCCCGGCTGCAGCCGCTCGCCGGCGATCGCATCCTGGTGGTCACGGGCACCGGGCACGCGCCCTTTGTGCGAGAACAGGTGCCGCAGCTGCCCGACGAGAACATCCTGGTCGAGCCGACTCCCCGGGACTCGATGGCGGCGATCGGCCTGGCGGCCGCAGTGCTGGAAGCCCGCGACCCGGACGCGATCCTCGGTTCGTTCGCCGCCGACCATGTCATCACCGACGAGGCCGCCTTCGACCAATGCATCGCCGAGGCCATCTCCCTTGCCGTCCAGGACCATCTGGTCACGATCGGCATCGCGCCCACGTATGCCGCGACCGGCTTCGGCTACATCCAATCAGGCAAGCCTGTGGCCGGCTTCCCCAGCGCCCTGCACGTGCGACAGTTCGTCGAAAAGCCGACCGCTGAGCGGGCCGCAGCCTACCTCGCCACTGGCGAATTCCGTTGGAACGCTGGGATGTTCGTTGTCCGTGCGCGGCGGCTGCTCGACCTGTTGGGACAGTGGCAGCCGCAGTTCACGGCGACGCTGCGCGAGCTGGCGGCCAGCCCGGAGCGGCTGGACGACCTGTGGCCGACGTTGCCCAAGATCGCTATCGACCACGCCATCGCCGAGCCGGCGGCCGACGCGGGTCAGGTCGTCGTCGTGCCGGGGCTTTTTGGCTGGGACGACGTCGGGGACTTCGACTCGCTGGCCACCCTGGTTGCCCCGGGCCCGCAGGGGATGCGGGTCGTCGGCGACCCGACGCTCGTCGAGGCGATCGACAGCAGCGGGATCGTCGTCACCCGAGACCGGCTCGTCGCCGTGCTCGGGCTGGAGGATGTCGTGGTCATCGATACCGAGGACGCCCTGCTCGTCACGACCGCGGCCCGCGCCCAGGACGTTAAGTCCCTTGTCGAGCGGCTCAAGGCCACCGGGAGGGCGCGGCTGTGCTGAGCCGACAAACCCACTGAGGCGCCAAACCCGCTGAGGCGCCAAACCCGCTGAGGTCTGGTCTCTTTGCTGAGGTCGTCATACCGGTAGTACGACCTCAGCAAAAACACCAGACCTCAGCGGAGTTGCCTTCGCCCACGGATAAGCTGACGATCGACATGATCCCGCCTCCCTTCTCTGCCCTGTGCGCCGCCGTCGACGCCGTCGTCCCCGACCTGATCGGCCTGCGCCGGGATCTGCATCAGCACCCGGAGCTGAGCCACGAAGAGCACCGCACGACCGCGGTCCTCGCCGAGCGTCTCGCGGCGAGTGGGATCCGCCACCGCCGGCTGACCTCGACCGGGGTGATCGCCGATCTCGGCCCGGCGGACGCCACCGTCCGGGTGGCGCTGCGGGCCGACATCGACGCCCTCCCTGTGCGCGAGCGGACCGGACTCGACTATGCCTCGATCAGTCCCCAGGTCTGCCACGCGTGCGGCCACGACGTCCACACGGCCGCGCTCTTTGGCGCGGCCACGGCGCTGCACGCGCTGGAAGCTTTCCTCGCCGAGACCCGCTCGGCCGTGCGGCTGTTCTTCCAGCCCGCCGAGGAGTCCATCCCCGGCGGCGCCGACGCGATCATCGCCGAGGGCGGGATGGAAGGGGTGGACGCGGCATACGCGCTGCATTGTGACCCCGGGCTCGATGTCGGCAGCGTCGGGCTGCGCGAAGGACCCCTCACCGCGGCATGTGACCGAATTCTGGTCTCGCTCAAGGGTCATGGCGGACACACCTCGCGCCCCCACCTGACCGAGGACCTGACCTTTGCCCTCGCGAAGCTGATCACCGACGTCCCGGCGATCCTCTCCCGACGGGTCGATCCCCGATCGGGCGCGCTGCTCGTGTGGGGCCAGATCCACGCCGGTCGCGCGGGCAATGTGATCCCGTCGACCGGAGAGGCCGAAGGCACCTTGCGCGTCCTCGAGGCCGACGTCTGGCACGGCTTGGAGCCGCTGGTCGCCGAGATTGTCGAGGACGTGATCCGCCCCTTCGGCGTCCAGGCCGAGCTACAGCACATCCGCGGCGTACCACCGGTCGTCAACACCGCCGACGCCATCGCCGACCTGCGCACCGCGGCAGCAGCTGTCGACCTCGCGACCGTCGCCTCGACGCAGTCGATGGGCGGCGAGGACTTCGCCTGGTATCTCCATCATGTGCCCGGGGCGATGGCCCGGCTCGGCACCCGGGCCCCCGGCGGACGGACCTACGACCTGCATCAAGGCGACCTGATCATCGACGAGGCGGCGATCGCGGCCGGCGCCAAACTGCTCGGCGCGGTGGCGCTGAGCGCGATCGCGCGGCATACCGCTGCGCACGTCCCGACTTCGTAACGGTTGCCACGTCCGGCACGTCAACGACGGCACGGCGGCTCCGGGGAACTATCCTTCGATCGGTTGGCGCGTTGATCTGCGCCACGAACGGGACAAAGGAGAACCACCTTGCGTCAGATGATGAAGCTCGCCGTCGCGATCTCGGCCGGAGGCCTGGTCCTCGCCGGATGCGGCGGGGGCACCAGCAAGGAGAGCAGCAGCAGCGCGGCCAACCCGTCGGCGAGTGGCAGCTCGGCGCCATCAGCGGCCACCGACGTCAAGGTCGGCATGGCCTATGACGTGGGCGGGCGCGGCGACCAGTCGTTCAACGACGCGGCCGCGGCCGGCCTGGACAAGGCCAAGTCCGAATTCGGCCTCGAGACCAAGGAAGCCACCGCGGTCAACGGCGAGAACGAGGCCGCCCGTGAGGAGCGCCTTAACCAGCTGGTTGAAGCCGGCTACACCAACATCGTCGCCGTCGGCTTCGCGTATGCCGCCTCGGTCGGCAAGGTGGCCAAGGAGAACCCCGACGTCCACTTCGCGATCATCGACGACGCCTCGGATGCCTCCAAGGGCGACAACGTCGCCCAGCTGACCTTCGCCGAGCAGGAGGGCTCCTTCCTCGTCGGCGCGGCCGCCGCGTTGAAGACCAAGGAAGACCACATCGGCTTTGTCGGTGGCGTCAACGTCCCGCTGATCGTGAAGTTCCAGGCCGGCTATGAGGCCGGTGCCAAGGAGGTCAACCCCAAGATCAAGATCGACTCGACCTACCTGACCCAGCCGCCGGACTTCAGCGGCTTCGGCGACCCGGCCAAGGGCAAGACCGCCGCCGAGGGCATGTACCAGGGTGGGGCCGACATCGTCTACCACGCCGCCGGCGGCTCCGGCGCGGGCGTGTTCACCGCCGCCAAGGACGCCGGCGGCATGGCCATCGGCGTCGACTCCGACCAGGCCAAGACCGCCGAGGAAGCGGTGCGCGACGTGATCATCACCTCGATGATCAAGAAGGTCGACGTCGCGGTCTACGACTACCTGTCCAAGGCCGTCAATGGGTCCGCCCCGGCGGGCAATATCGTCTATGACCTCAAGGCCGACGGCGTGGGCTACTCCACCACCGGCGACAAGCTCGGCGCCGACGTGATCGCCAAGCTGGAGGACTACAAGGCCAAGATCATCGCCGGCGAGATCAAGGTTCCCGACACGATGTGACCCTCCCCGATCGGGATGAGGCACCGGGGCCTGGGTGACGTTGTAGCGTTCACCCGGGCCCCGATGTCGTTGTCGGAAGCTGCCGGAGCATGAGGAGGCGCCGCCATCACTGCCACCGCCACACCGCCTGCCGCCACCGCGGAGCTGGCCGTCGAAGTCACGGGCATCACCAAACGCTTCCCCGGGGTCGTCGCCAACAAGGACATCACTTTTGCGGTGCGCCGCGGCACCGTGCACGCGCTCGTCGGCGAAAACGGCGCGGGCAAGTCGACGCTGATGAAGATCCTGTATGGCGTCCAGCGCCAGGACGAGGGGACGATCAAGGTCGACGGCCAGGAGATCACGCTGCATTCGCCGTCCGATGCCATCAAGGCCGGTGTCGGGATGGTGTTCCAACACTTCATGCTCGCCGACAACCTCACCGTTCTCGAAAACGTCGCCCTCGGCGCGGAAAAGCTGCACGGCATCGGCGGCGCCGCCAAACGCGAGATCCGGCGCATTTCCGCCGAGTACGGCCTGAACATCGACCCGGACGACCTCGTCGCCGACCTCGGCGTCGGGGACCGGCAACGGGTGGAGATCCTCAAGGTCCTCTATCGCGGAGCCAAGATCCTCATCCTCGACGAGCCCACCGCGGTTCTGGTCCCGCAGGAGGTCGATGAACTGTTCGACAACCTGCGCGAACTCAAAGACGAGGGCCTGACCGTCATCTTCATCTCGCACAAACTCGACGAAGTGCTCAAGGTCGCCGACGCGATCACGGTGATTCGCCGGGGCACGACGGTCGCGTCCGTCGACCCCAAGTCGGTCAACGCCCGCCAGCTCGCCGAACTCATGGTCGGCTCGGAACTGCCCACGCCGCAGACCACCGAGTCCACGGTGACCGACCAGGTCGTGCTGCGCCTGCGTGACATCACGCTGGCCGGCACCGAGGGCCGCGACCTGCTGCACGATATCGACCTCGACATCCACGCCGGCGAGATCGTCGGCATCGCCGGCGTCGAGGGCAACGGCCAGGCCGAACTCGTCGAGGTCATCATGGGCATCCGCGAGCCGAGCGCCGGCATCGTCGAACTCGAAGGCACCGACATCTCCGACTGGGACGTCCGCGAGATTCGCGAGGCCGGCGTCGGCTACATCCCCGAAGATCGGCACCGGCACGGCTTGCTGCTCGAAGCTCCGTTGTGGGAGAACCGCATTCTCGGCCACCAGACCGAGCGGCCCAACGAACGCCGTGGGTTGATCGACGCCCGCGCCGCCAAGGCCGACACGGCCCGGATCGTGCGCGAATACGACGTCCGCACCCCCTCGATCTATGTCACCGCCGGCTCGCTATCCGGCGGCAATCAGCAAAAGCTCATCGTCGGGCGGGAGATGAGCCATCAGCTGAAGGTGCTGGTCGCCGCCCACCCGACCCGCGGTGTGGACGTCGGCGCCCAGGCGTCGATCTGGGACCTGATCCGCCAGGCCCGGCGCGAGGGCCTGGCGGTGCTGCTGATCAGTGCCGACCTGGAGGAGCTGATCGGGTTGTCCGACACCATCCGGGTGATCTTGCGCGGCCGGCTGACCGGTGAGTTCGACCCCGACACGGTAACCAGTCAAGACCTCGGCTCGGCGATGACCGGCGCCGACAGCCCGCACGACGTCGACACCCCGCGGGACGCCCAATGAGAACGCTCAATGTGCGCCGGGTGCTGCTCTCCATCGGCGCCCCGATCCTCGCGCTGCTCGTCGCCTTCGCGCTGACCTCGCTGGTGCTGGCGGCCCTCGGCGACCCGGTGCGCGATGTGTGGATCACGATGCTGAGCAAGCCGAAGCCGCGCCAGATCACCAATATCGTCAACGGTGCGATCGTCCTCTATCTGTCGGCGATCGCCGTGGCCGTCGGCTTCCGGATGAACCTGTTCAACATCGGGGTCGACGGCCAATACCGCGTCGGCTCCTTCGCGGCCGCCCTCTTCGCCGGGCAGGCCTGGCTGCCGGGGCTGCTCAATGTGCTCGTCACGATCGTCGTCGCGATGGTGGCCGGCGGGCTGTGGGCGAGCATCGCGGCCTACCTCAAAGTCACGCGCGGGGTGAGCGAGGTGATCTCGACGATCATGCTCAACGCGATCGCCACCGGCGTCGTCTCGTGGTTGCTGCTCAAGGTCGCCGTCCGCACGGCCGGGTCCAACGCGATCGGCACCAAGGTCATCCCCGAGTCCTCCCAGCTCGAGGGCTTCAAGCTCATCCCGGGCGCGACCAACCGGGTCTACAGCCTGCTCATCCTGGCCGTCGTCGTTGGCTTCCTTTATTGGTTCGTGCTCGGCAAGACCCGCTTCGGCTTCGACCTGCGCGCCACCGGCGCATCCGAGACCGCGGCGGTCGCCAGCGGGGTCAAGGTCAAGCGGATGGTCATGACCTCGATGATCGCCTCGGGCGCGCTCGCCGGCCTGGTCGGTATGCCGCTGCTCTTCGGTCAGGACCACTCCTACGGCACGACCTTCCAGGCCGGTCTCGGGTTCGCCGGGATCGGGATCGCGCTGCTGGGGCGCAACAACGCGATCGGGATCGCCTTTGCCGCGCTGCTGTGGAGCTATCTCGACACCCAGGCCAACGGCCTGCAGATCCGCGCCGGTGTCGCGCCCGAGCTGGTCTACATCATCCAGGGCATCATCCTGTTCGCCGTCGTCATCGCCTACGAGGGCGTGCGCCGCCTCGACATCCGCCTGGAGCAGCAGAAGGTGGCCCGCGAGTTGGCCGCGAGGCGCAGCCCCGCGCGGGAAGGGGCACCGGCATGAGCACCTCCCTCCAAGCCGGCGCCGAGGTCGTCCCCGACCGGGACGGCCGGCGCGGATTCGATTGGCGCCGATGGGGGTTGATCGCTCTCGGCGGCCTGATCGCCGTGTCCGTGCTGCGGATCGTCACCGGCGCCAACGACCTGGATTCCTCCGGTGCGGTCGCGGCCGCGTTTGGGTTGGCGGTGCCCATCGCCCTGGCCGGCCTCGGCGGGTTGTGGTCGGAGCGGGCCGGCGTGGTCAATATCGGCCTGGAGGGAATGATGATCCTCGGGACCTGGTCATCGGCCTTCGCGGCCTACCACTGGGGCCCGTGGGCCGGCATCCTCGGCGGCGCGCTCGGCGGTCTCGTCGGCGGCCTGATCCATGCGGTGGCGACCGTCTATTTTGGCGTCGATCACATCGTCTCCGGCGTGGCGCTGAACATCATCGGTCTCGGGATCGCCAAATACCTCGCCTCACGCTTTTTCACCGGCCTTCCCGGAGGCGGCCCGACCCAGTCGCCGCCGCTGCCGCGGCCACCCAACCTGTCCGTGCCCTTCGTCGGTGCCCCGCTGCTGTCCTTGGAACGGCGCCGAATCGTCTTGCTGTCCGATCTCGCCGGGATCGTGCGCGGGCTGATCACCAATGTCAATGTGCTCACGGTGATCGCGCTCGGCTTGTTTGTGGCGACCTGGTGGGTGTTGTGGCGCACCGCGTTTGGGCTGCGGCTGCGCTCCGTCGGTGAGTCCCCGGCCGCAGCCGAATCGCTTGGTGTCAACGTCTACCGATACAAGTTTCTCGCCGTGCTCGCCTCCGGCGCCTTCGCCGGGCTGGGTGGCGCCTTCTTGACGTTGGTGGCCTCCAACCTCTTCCGCGACGGCCAGACCGGCGGCCGCGGATATATCGGGCTGGCGGCGATGATCTTCGGCAACTGGCGGCCCGGCGGGCTGCTCGCCGGCTCGGCCCTGTTCGGCTACACCGACGCGCTGCGGTTGCGCGGCGGCTCTAGCGTGCACGCCGTGCTGCTGCTGGTCGCGGTGCTGCTGATCGTGGTCGGCGTGTGGCAACTGGTCCGCAATCGGCGGGTGGTGTCCGGGCTGCTGGCGGTCGTGATTGGCATCCTGACGGCGTGGTGGTATTTCGCCGCCGACGCCGTCCCCGGTGAACTCGCCGGCACCCTGCCCTATGTCACGACCCTGCTCGTGCTCGCCTTCGCCTCCCAGCGCTTGCGGATGCCCGCCGCCGACGGCCTGGTCTATCGCAAGGGTGGCGGACACTAGCGGTGGCGGACGTCGACTGGGAGGCGTTGCGCCTCGCCGCGGTTGACGCGATGGCGCACGCGTACTGCCCATACTCGAATTTCCAGGTGGGAGTCGCCGGATTGACGACCGACGGGCGGGTGTTTGCCGGGTGCAATGTCGAGAACGCCGCGTATGGCGTGGGGTTGTGCGCGGAGTGCGGGATGGTGTCGGCGTTGCAGCTCGGCGGCGGTGGCCGCCTCGCCGCGGTCTATTGCGTCGGCCACGACGGGAAGGCGCTGATGCCGTGTGGCCGGTGCCGGCAGTTGTTGTGGGAGCACGGCGGTGCCGACTGCCTGCTGATGACGCCCGAGGGCGTGTTGCCGATGTCGGCCGTGCTGCCCCAGGCCTTCGGCCCCGACAATCTGACGAGGGTGGCGACCAGCGAGGGACCTTCCGGCCATGGGTGAAGCCTTCGATGCCGTCGATGTCATCATCACCAAGCGCGACCGGCGGGAGCTGACCGACGAGCAGATCCGCTGGGTCATCGACGCCTACACCCGCGGCGTGGTGGCCGAGGAGCAGATGTCCGCCCTCGCGATGGCGGTGCTGCTCAACGGGATGACCCGCCGCGAGATCGCGACCTGGACGTCGGCGATGATCGCCAGCGGGGAACGGATGTCCTTCTCCGCGTTAGGAAAGCCCACCGCCGACAAGCACTCGACCGGGGGAGTGGGCGACAAGATCACCCTCCCGCTCGCCCCTCTCGTGGCCGTCTTCGGCGTCGCTGTGCCGCAACTGTCCGGGCGCGGGCTCGGCCACACCGGGGGCACCCTCGACAAGCTGGAGTCCATCCCCGGCTGGCGGGCCAGCCTGTCCAACCAGGAGATGCTGCGCCAGCTCGATGAGGTCGGCGCGGTCATCTGCGCCGCCGGCTCCGGGCTCGCGCCCGCCGACAAGAAGCTCTATGCCCTGCGCGATGTCACCGGGACGGTCGAGGCGATCCCGCTGATCGCCAGCTCGATCATGTCCAAGAAGATCGCCGAGGGCACCGGCGCGCTCGTTCTCGACGTCAAGGTCGGCTCCGGCGCCTTCATGAAGAACCCCGATGACGCCCGCGAACTCGCTCGCACGATGGTCGAGCTCGGCGCCGACGCAGGAGTGAAAACCGTTGCCCTGCTGACCAATATGCATACCCCGCTCGGCCTGACCGCCGGCAATGCCCTCGAAGTCCGCGAGTCGATCGAGGTCCTCGCCGGTGGTGGTCCACCGGACGTCGTCGACCTCACCGTCCGGCTCGCCGAAGAGATGCTCGACGCCGCCGGACGTGGCGGGCAGGACGTTCGCTTGGCCCTAACGGATGGTCGGGCGATGGACGCCTGGCGGCGGATGATCGCCGCCCAGGACGGCGACCCGGACGCGCCACTCCCGGTCGCCGGGGAGACCGAGGACATCCTCGCCCCAGCCGACGGTGTCCTCACCACTCTGGATGCGTATGCCGTGGGGGTCGCCGCCTGGCGGCTCGGCGCCGGACGGGCCCGCAAGGAGGACCCGGTCCAGGCCGGCGCGGGTGTCGAGTTGCACGCCAAACCGGGCGCGGTGGTGCGCGGCGGGGAGAAGCTGATGACCCTGCATACGGACACCCCGGATAAGTTCGAGCGTGCGAAAGGGGCACTCGCGCAGGCGTTCACGATCGCGTCCCATGGATCACGGCCGGATCTGCCCCCGCTCGTCATCGACCGGATTGGTTGAGGCTCACTGCGGATGGCGCGCGAATGCCGCAGTCCCAACGACTGCGAGCGTGATCGCGCCAGCCACCGGACGGGCACACGGCATACCATCGGCGGATGCCAGAGAAGACGATCAGCTCGGCGGTGGCTGCGGCACCCAAGGTCCTGCTCCACGACCACCTCGACGGCGGGGTCCGCCCCCAGACGATCGTCGAGATCGCCGGCGAGATCGGGTATGCCGTTCTGCCCGCCACCGACGCCGAGCGCCTCGGCGCGTGGTTTCGCGAGAGCGCGGACTCCGGCTCCCTGGTTCGCTACCTGGAGACCTTCGAGCACACGGTCGCCGTGATGCAGAGCGCCGCCGGGCTGCACCGGATCGCCACGGAGTGCGTCCTCGACCTGGCCACCGACGGCGTCGTTTATGCCGAGTCGCGCTACGCGCCCGAGCAGCATCTCGACGGCGGACTTCGGCTCGAAGAGGTCATCGAGGCGGTCAACGCCGGCTTCCGCGACGGGGAGGCCGAGGCGGCGGGGGCCGGGCGGCCGATCCGCGTGCGGGCGCTGCTGACCGCGATGCGGCATGCGGCCAAGTCCCGCGAGATCGCCGAACTCGCCGTGCGCTACCGCGATGACGGTGTCGCCGGCTTCGACATCGCCGGTGCCGAGGCGGGATATCCACCCACTCGGCACCTGGACGCCTTCGAATACCTGCAGCGCCAGAACGCCCATTTCACGATCCACGCCGGCGAGGCGTTCGGGTTGCCGAGCATCTGGGAGGCAATCCAGTGGTGCGGCGCCGACCGGCTCGGGCATGGCGTGCGTATCGTGGACGACATCGACACGAGCGGCGAGCAGCCGCGCCTGGGCCGGCTCGCGGCATACGTCCGAGACACGCGGATCCCGCTCGAAATGTGCCCGACGAGCAATATCCAAACCGGCGCGGCAAGCGATGTGGCGACCCACCCGATCACGCTGTTGAAGGACTTGCGCTTCCGGGTGACGATCAACACCGACAACCGGCTGATGAGTGGGACCAGCATGAACGCGGAAATGCAGCAGCTGATCGATCACGCCGGCTGGAGCCTGAGCGAGTTGCGCTGGGCCACGATCAACGCGATGAAATCGGCCTTCTTGCCCTTCGATGAGCGCCTGGCGATCATCGATGCCCAGATCAAGCCCGGGTATGCCGCGCTCGGCGTGACTGCCTAAGGCCGCCACCTCAGTCGCTGCTGCTCCCGCTGTCGCTGCTCCCGCTGGACGACCCGCTGTCACCACCCCATTCGCTGCCTCCGGGCGGGGGTGCGGGCTGGGGCACCGGCGGCGGTGGGTAGTTTGCGTCCGGGGATGAGGCCCACCCGTAGGGATAGGCGGTACCTGCGCTCGCCGCGGGCGGGTAGGGATCGGACGAGGGCGGCTGCCGCTGGCCGAAGAGCGGGGGAGCGGCATACGGCGAAACGCCCTGTGGGGGCGGGAGAGTCCCACCCGGATAGGCGAGCTGAGGCCCATATCCGCTGGCGGCCGGCAGGGTGGCGATGGCCTCCTCGCGGCGGCGGGCATCGAGATACATGAGCGTCAGATAGGCGGCCGAGTAGGCGCCGTAGAGGAAGGCCAGCACGAGCATGATCGCGATCGCCGGGAGCATTGCCCAGGTCAGGCCCTGGGCGTTGCCCGGGTCCATCACGGCCGCGGGCACGACGGCGATCTGGGTGACGACGCTGATCGGGATCGCGAGGACATAGAGCAGCACCAGCCGCCCGAGCGTGGGCCACCACTGGCCCCGGGTCAACGCCCAGCTGCGCTGCGCTGCCGCGATCGGCCCGGCCTTTTCGAGGGCGACCACCTGGGCGACGAAGGTGAGCTTGACGGCGAGCACCGCATAGAGCGGCAACGCCAGGATGAAGAGCACAAACATGAGCGCGACCGCCCACCCCTCATGCCCGGCCGCGGCAATGGCCGTGATGATCGCCCCGATCACGCCGGTGACGACCAGCATCACGAGGAAGCCGAGAATCACCAGCGCCAGCAGTCGCCAGACGATCCCGCCGGCGGCGCGCCACAGCGACGGCAGCGATGGACGCGCGCCGAGGGCCACCTGGTAGGCGCCGATGGTCGTGGCGCCGGAGACGCGAACCGCGGCATACGCCATCGCCAGTCCCCCGAGCACGCCGGCGAGCACTGCAGCCAGACCCGTGCCCGAACGGGCGGCGCCGTCGGTGGCCACCGAGGTCCCCGCGAGCGCGACGATGACGAGGGCGAGCAGGAGGCCGGGCACGACGAGCAGCAGCGGCAGCCCCAAGAAGATCGCCGGCGCGGCGCGCACGGTCCGGAACGCCCCGGAGACGATGTCGCCCACGTCGAGCACCCGGTTGGGCACGGTCGGCTGGACGGGGGTGACGACGGCATCGTCGGGTGTGGACATCAAGACCCCTGGCGGCAAGACGGCAAGAGCCTCATCGTATGCCGCTGCGGCCCTCCGCCTCGGCCGCTCGCGCCACGGGATCCAAGGCGGCCAGGAGTTCGGCGGCTGTTGTCGGGGAGGCGCCCTTAGCCTGCGCCCGTGCGATCAGCGTCGGCTCGGCACGCATCAGCGCCCACCCCCTGCGCGCGAGCACGAGCGGCGGCTTGCGGCGCTCCTTCACGTCGCGGACCAGCCGGCGAATCATTGTCGTCAACGGCCGGCCGCGAACGCACCAGGCCCCGTGCAGCAGACCGCGCTCGGCCAGCGGACCGATCAGCTCGGCGGCAAAAACGCCCTCGGCGATGACGATGTGGGTCGGGGCGCAGCCGATCCGATGGCTGCCTACGCGTCGGCTGCGGGAGATGTCGTAGTCGGGGAGCTCGGCCGACCCGGTGGTGACGAGCGCCTCCAGGGCGCGCGCTGCCGCGGCCCCGTCCCAGCTGCGGGGGTCGTCCCAGTCCGGCAGGGCCAGCGTGCGGTGCCGGGGAAGCCTCGGGTCGTCCTCGTCGAGATAGAAGTCGTCGAGCCGGACGATCGGCCAGCCGTGCCGGCGGTGAAGCTGATCGGCGAGGCGGGTTTTGCCGGAGCCGCTTGGACCGCACAGCAAGAGCACGCGTGCCCGACTGCGATCTCGAGGCTCGTCGTCCGGCACCAGGCAACCGTATCCGCATCGCCAGGCACCGCAGGACGCTCGGTTGCCCGAGTCGCTACGATGCCCATCGTGCAGACTCTCGTTCTGACCGTCTCTGGCGACGACCGCGCTGGGCTGGTGAGCGCCCTGGCGGAGGCGGTGTCCGGCAATGGCGGCAACTGGGAGCGTAGCCAGCTCGTCGAACTCGGCGGCAAGTTCGCCGGGATCGTCCTGGTGACCGTCGATGAGGCCTCCGCCCCGGCGTTGCGGGCGGCGCTGGACGGGTTGAGCGGCCTGCTGGCGATCGATGTGGACCGGGGGGAGGCGCCCGAGGCTGCTGGGGAGGACGGCAGCACCGAGCGGATGGTGCGCCTAGACCTGCTCGGCAATGATCACCCCGGCATCGTCAGCGCGATCAGCGGCGTGCTCCATCGCCATGGCCTCAACGTCGAGGAGCTGACCACGGTGACGCGCGATGCGCCGATGGCGGGGGGCCAGCTTTTCGAGGCCCATCTCGTGGCGCGTGTGCCCGAGGGTGGCGATGTGGCGAGCGTGCAGACCGACCTTGAGCAGTTGGCCAGCGAGATCCTGGTCGACGTCACCGTCGAACTCGACTGACCGCGCGGCGGTGCCCTAGCCTAGCGGCCCTTGGGATGCCAGACCGTCTTGGTCTCCAGGAACGCTTCGAGCCGGGCCAGGCCGGGATCGGCCAGCCAGTCCTCCTCGGCAGACACCGGGCGGCGCACCCGTTTGAGGTTGTCGGCGGCCGCGCGCTCCAGGGCCGCCCAGTCGAGCTGCGTCCCGGCAGCTCCGGTCAGGTCGATCGCGTTGACGTCGCGGTGACTGGCCAGCCACGGCGCCATCTCGGCCGGGTCGCCGGTGAGGAGGTTGACGACGCCGCCGGGCACGTCGGAGGTCGCCAACGCCTCGGCGAGGGCGATCGCCGGCGTCGGCCGGTCCTTGCTGGCCACCACGACCGCGGTGTTTCCCGGCGTAACGATCGGGGCGACAACGCTCACCAGGCCGAGCAACGAACTCTGGTGCGGCGCAATCGCGGCCACCACGCCGGTCGGCTCCGGCGCGGAAATGTTGAAGTAGGGACCGGCGACCGGGTTGAGGCCGCCGTGGACCTGGTGGAATTTGTCGGTCCACCCGGCATACCACACCCAGCGGTCAATCGCCGCGTCGACGAGAGCGGCGGCGCGGGCGGCGGTCACTCCCTCGGCGGCGCGAACCTCGCCGACGAATTGCGCCTTGCGCGATTCCATGACTTCGGCGACACGATAGAGGACCTGCCCGCGGTTGTATGCCGTTGCTCCCGCCCACCCCGGCTGCGCCTTGCGAGCGGCGACAACCGCGTCGCGGGCGTCCTTGCGGGAGCCGAGCGCTGCGTTGGCGAGGAAGCCGCCGTTGGCGTCGGCGACGGCATACGACCGGCCGGACTCGCTGCGCGGGAAGGCGCCGCCGACGTAGAGCTTGTAGGTCTTCTTGACCTCGACCCGGCTCACTTGGTGGCCTCCGTCGTGACATAGGCAGCCAGGCCGTGCCGGCCGCCCTCGCGGCCATAACCGGACTCCTTGTAGCCGCCGAAGGGGCTCGCCGGGTCGAAGCGGTTGAAGGTGTTGGCCCACACCACGCCGGCACGCAGCTGATCGGCCATCCACAGGATGCGGGAGCCCTTCTCGGTCCAGATCCCGGCCGATAGCCCGTAGGGCGTGTTGTTGGCCTTGGCGACCGCCTCGTGCGGCGTGCGGAAGGTCAAGACGGACACGACCGGCCCGAAGATTTCCTCCTGGGCGATCCTGTGCGTCTGGCTGACTCCGGTGAAAACCGTTGGCCGGAACCAGAATCCCTTGCTGGGAAGCGCGCAGCCGGTGTCCCAGCGGGCCGCGCCCTCGGCCTCGCCGACCGCGCACATGTCGCTGACCCGCTGCAACTGGACCTTGGAGTTGATCGCGCCGATGTCGGTGTTCTTATCGAGCGGGTCACCGACCCGCAGGTGCTCCAGGCGGCGCTTGAGCCGCCGGTCGACCTCGTCGGCGATCGACTCCTGGACGAGCAACCGTGAACCGGCGCAACAGACATGGCCCTGGTTGAAGAAGATGCCGTTGACGATCCCTTCGACCGCCTGGTCGATCGGGGCGTCGTCGAAGATGATGTTCGCGGCCTTGCCGCCGAGTTCGAGCGTCGCCTTCTTGGGTGCGCCGGCGATCGAGCGGGCGATGGCCTTGCCGACCTCGGTCGAGCCGGTGAACGCGATCTTGTCGATCCCCGGGTGCTCGACGATCGCCTGTCCGGTTGCACCGGCCCCGGTCACGATGTTGACGACGCCCGGCGGCAGGTCGGCCTGCTGGCAGATTTCGGCAAAGAGAAGTGCGGTCAGGGGAGTGGTCTCGGCGGGCTTGAGCACCACGGTGTTGCCGGTCGCCAGCGCGGGAGCGACCTTCCAGGACAGCATGAGCAGCGGGAAGTTCCACGGAATCACTTGCCCGACAACGCCATAAGGCATCGGATTGGGCCCGAGCGAGGCATAGTCGAGCTTGTCTGCCCAGCCGGCGTGATAGAAGAAGTGCGCTGCCGCGAGCGGAATGTCGACGTCGCGGGACTCCTTGATCGGCTTGCCGTTGTCGAGAGTCTCCAGGACCGCGAACTCGCGCGCCCGCTCCTGCAGGAGACGCGCGATCCGGAAGAGGTACTTGCCACGGTCGGCGCCCGGCATCCGGGACCACACTCGGGTGTATGCCGTGCGCGCGGCCCGCACGGCGGCGTCGACATCCGCAGGGCTCGCCTCGCCGACGTCGGCCAGCACCTCCTCGGTGGCGGGGCTGATCGTCTTGAACGGCACGCCGGTGGCTTCCACCCAGCGTCCGCCGATGAACAGGCCGTAAGCCGGGTGGATGTCCACGACAGCGCGAGACTCGGGCGCGGGAGCGTAGTCGAACTTCGTCATGTCTGGCCCGTCAGTAGAGGCTGGGGGAGTCGTCGGTCACGTAGTCGGGACCCGAGTAGGCGCCGATCGCCATTCGTTGCCGTTGCAGCAGCAGGTCATTGAGCAGGCTGGAGGCGCCGAAACGGAACCAGGAGTTGTCCAGCCAATCCTCTCCCGCGACCTCGTTGACGGCGACCAGGAATTTGATCGCGTCCTTGCTGGTGCGGATGCCGCCGGCCGGCTTGACGCCGATGTGTTCACCGGTGAGCGAGCGCCAGTCGCGCACCGCCTCCAGCATGATTACGGTGACCGGCAGGGTAGCGGCCGGGGAGACCTTGCCGGTGCTCGTCTTGATGAAGTCGCCCCCGGCGAGCATCGACAACCACGATGCGCGCCGGACGTTGTCATAGGTGACCAGCTCACCGCTCTCCATGATCACTTTCAACCGCGCCGTGCCGCAGGCATTCTTGACGGCCACGATCTGATCGAAGACCGTCAGGTAGTCGCCGGCGAGGAAGGCCCCGCGGTCGATCACCATGTCGATCTCGTCGGCACCGGACTCGACCGCGAACGCGACATCCGCCAGTTTGACCGGCAGGCTCGCTCGTCCGCTGGGGAAGGCCGTGGCGACGGCGGCGATGTTGACCCCGCTGTCGGTGCCGAGGACATCCCGGACCACGGCGACCATATCGCCATAGACGCAGACGGCCGCCGGGCGCGGAGTGGCGGGGTCGGTGGCGTCGGGAAGGAGTGCCTTGGCGCACAGGCCGCGGACCTTGCCCGGGGTGTCGGCGCCTTCGAGCGTGGTCAGGTCGATCATCGATATCGCCAGGTCAATCGCCCACGCCTTGCTGGCGTTCTTGATCGAACGGGTCCCCAGGCCGGCAGAGCGCGCCTCACACCCGACCTGGTCGACGCCGGGCAACCCGTGCAGCCAGCCGGCCAGGGCGCTATTGGTGAGGCGGGCGACCCCGAGCAGGTCACGGGCCCGCTGGCTCGCATCGACACCGGTGCCGGTCGCTGAAGTCACGCGGCGCAGTCTAGTCAGGCGCGCCGTCAGCGGACGGGGTCATGGCCAGGACAAAGGGCTGGATCTTGTCCAGTTGCGCGGTTACTACCGCCAATTGACAAGAACTTTCTTCCCAACACGCCAGGAATACTCGCCGGTAACGCCGTAGTCTCCGCGCATAGGGAAAGTCGCCTGCCGGAAGTTATTTCCGGGGGGTTCGGGGTTAGGTCAACCTTAGGAGTGCTGCGTGGGTGGCATTAGTAACGATATTATTCGGGACGCCCAGCCGTCGAGTCGTCGAACGCTCGCCAAAGGCGCCGCCTGGTCCATTCCCGTGATGGCAATGGGGAGCTTCGCGCCGGCCCGCGCGGCCAGCTTGCCCCCCGGCCTGCAGGGTTGGGTCAACCTGATCAAGGGCTGCGACACCCAGAGCCCCCGCAACATGACCGTGGAGATCAACGGGATCGGCAACTACCCCACCCGCGGGCTGTGGGTCTACAACACCACCCCCACAACGGTCATTACCGGCGCGAAGTTGACCCTGTATTTCCCGAGCGACTGGAATGTCACCAGCATAACGGCGGCCACCGGCAATTCAGGCTGGTCGGTGCCAGCTCCGGATAGCAGCGTCCCGGTGAAGCCGGGGTTGCAGGCATATAGCACAACCTACACCGGCACCTGGCAATATGTGGCCGCCTCCGGAGGCAATCCGGCCTATAGCTACACGGTCGGACAGCCGCATTTCATGGCCACGGCCGTCGTGACGGCGGGACAGGGCTACTGCAGCACAAATGGCTTCCCCGTCACCGCGCGACGGACCGTCTTCGTCAACGGCCATGAGGTCACCTTTGAACGATCCATCCTGCTCTGAGAGGAGTGCCCGATGAGCACTATCCCCGCGGCAAGCGACACGCCGAAGCCGGCGACGACCAAGCAGTCGAAGCACAAGCCCGCTCGACGGTCCCGGAAGACTCCGCCCAAAGACCAGCCGATCATCTACATCTCCAAGCTGATCTAGGTCACGCGGGCCTGGCTGGCTGACGCGCGCCGAGAGCTACTCGGCGGCGATCGCGACCGAGGGCGGGACCCGACCGGCTTGGCGGGCGGGCAGCACCGAGGCGAGCAGGCCGGCGACGAGCGCCACGGCCATGATCAGGAGCAGGCGCGAGACCGGGAGGTCGGGACGCACTTCGACATCGGCACCGAGCAGCGCATACGCCCCGCAGATCCCGTATGCCGCGCCCAGCGCCACGCCAAGCAGCGCACCGACGACGGCTATCAGCACCGCTTCGATGGCCAAGGTCGCGCGCAATTGCCGGGCCGTGAGGCCGAGTGCGCGCAGCAGGCCGTTCTCGCGGGTCCGCTCGATCACCGAGAGCGACAACGTGTTTCCGATGCCGACGAGCGCGATGAGCACGGCGACCGCGAGCAGGGCCGCGGCGACGAGCACCATCGTGTCGAGCATGCTCTGGATGCGCTCGCGCCCGTTCGCTCCGCTGCTCAGGTCGAGACCTGGGAGATCACGCACGGCCGCCTGGACGCCGTCGGTGACCGCACCGGCATCGGCACCGCCCCTCATCCGCAACCAGAGGGACGTCACCGGGGCAGCGGGCGCGAGCGCCGCCAAGGTTTGCGCATCGATCAGCGCCTCGTGTCCGTTGGTTGCCGCGAGGACGACCCGCAACTCCCGGGCCGGGCCGGAGCCGGCGCTGACCGTGACCGGCTGTCCGGCCTTGAGCCCCCGGCTCGCGGCGAAGCTGGCGGCGACCACGAGTGAATCCGGGCCGACCGGGCGCAGTCCCTCGGCGTATCGCGTCACCTGCCGGGCCGCGTCGGTGATGCCGACAGCGCGCACGGGGTCGGTGTCGCCAGCGATCCGCAGGTCCGCGCCGGCCAGCGGGGCCGACGCGGCGATACCGTCGACTGCGGTGGCCGCGGCAACCGTTCCGCGGGGGATTTCCTTCGGCGCCGCCAGCGCGATATCGATCGGGTACTCCTCGTTGATCAGGCCCGCCGCCGAGCGCTGGGTCGTGGCTCCGCCCACGACGAGCATCGAGATCAAGGTGACCCCGACGAGGAGCGCCGACGTGGTCGCGCTGGCCCGGGCGGGGTTGCGGACCGCGTTCTCGACGGCCAGCTCGCCCGGTGCACCGAATGGCCGTCCGGCCACCTTGCCGATCCCGGCGAGCAGCGCCGGGACGAGCACGCTGCTGGTCAGCAGCACACCAAGGAAGGACAGCGCGCCCCCGGCCAGCCCGGCGGGCAGTGACGCCCCGGCGATGACGACCGCGAGCAGGCCGACACCGAGGGCCATCACCGTGAACCCAAGGGCGATTCGCAACCGCCCGGCGCGGGACCCAGCGATCACCGCGGCCTCCGGTCGCAGCGCCGCGACCGGCGGGACTCGGGTGGCCCGCCAGGCCGGCCGCAGGCAGGCGAGCACGGTGACGACGACGCCCAGAAACAGCGGGATCAGGATGGCGACCGGCGTGATCGCCACCCCCTCGAGCGGCAGTCCGGCGCCGCTGTCACCGGCCAGCCCGGCGGCCACTGCGGCCAACCCGACGCCCAGCGCGACCCCGGCGACCGAACCACACAAGCCGAGAGCCGCGGACTCGATGACGTTGGCGCGCAACAGGACTGACCGGCTCACACCGATGCAGCGGATCAGCGCGCTCTCGCGCATCCGCCGGGAGGCGAGGATCGCATAAGTATTGCCGATGACGAGGGCGGCGGCAAAGAGCGAGATTCCGGCGAAGCCGAGCAAGATCGCGCTGATGAAGTCGGTTCCCCCGGTGACGTCGGCGACCAACTGGTCGGCATACGCCGGGCCGGTGCGCACCTCGGCCGCGCTGCCGAGCGCGGCCTGGACCGACCGCACGACGTCTGCGGGCGACGACCCCGGTGCCCCGGACACGAACAGCGCCTGATAGCTGTTATCGCCGCTGATCGCCGCGACGGTCGCGCTGGTGGCAAAGACGACGGGGGTCCCGCCGGCATACTGCGCGTCCGCGCCCGCATCGACGATCCCGACGATTGCCGTCGTCGTGGCGCGACCACCGTCCAGCGGCGAGATGCTCCAGCTCTCGCCAAGGTGTTTTCCGGACGCGGCCTGCGCCGAGAGCGAGATCGCGATCTCCTTGTCCGCCGTGGGCATTCGACCGGCGCTCAAGCGCGCCTTGCTACCCGGGGACGGTGGCGTCGACAGCACGACGAACCGCTCGACATTGCCCGTGCCGGCGAGTCCGGGCTGGGTCCGGACGGCCCGGACCTGGGCCACGCCATCGGCCTTCGTCACCGCTTCCAGCGCCGTGGGCGGCAGCCCGCCGCCCCGCCCGGACGGCGAAGCGACCGCGGCATACGTCGGGATATCGCTCGAGATCGCGGCCGTGACGCCCCGGGAGAGAGTCGCACCGAGCGTGAGCGCCGCGGCGACGAAGGCAACGCCGAGGGCGATCGCGAGTGCCGGGGCGAGATAACGCCGGGGCTGGGTGCGCAGATTCGACAGGGCGAGGGTCAGCATCGTGGATCACGCGCCGATTCCGCTGAGCGCGTGCAGGATCGCGTCGTCCGTCGGCGCGAGCAAGTCGTCGACGACGAGGCCGTCGGCGAGCATGAGCACCCGGTCCGCGTATGCCGCGACGTTCGGGTCGTGAGTGACCATGACTACCGTCTGGTCCAGGCCGCGCACGCACTCGCCCAGGTAGCCGAGCAACTGGGTGGAGGACGCGCGATCGAGGGCCCCGGTGGGTTCGTCGGCAAAGATGACCTCGGGCCGACCGATCAGGGCGCGGGCGACGGCGACCCGCTGTTGTTGGCCGCCGGACAACTCGCTGGGGCGGTGGCCGAGCCGATCCTCGATGCCCAGCGTCCGCGCGATCTCCATCAGCCACGGCCGGTCGATCCGGCGCCCGCCGAGCCTGGCCGGCAGGGTGATGTTTTGCTCGGCGGTCAGGGTCGGGATGAGGTTGAACGACTGGAAGACGAACCCCAGGCGGTCCCGGCGCAGGCGGGAGAGCGGGGCGTCCGCGAGCGTGCCCAGCTCGGTCTCGCCGAGGAAAACCTGCCCGCTCGTGGCCGCGTCCAGCCCTGCGAGACAGTGCATGAGCGTGGACTTACCGGACCCTGACGGGCCCATGATCGCGGTGAAGGCGCCCGCGGCGAAGGCGGCGGTGACGCCGGCCAGCGCGGTGACGCGGCCGTCGCCGGCCCCATAGATCTTGGTCAGGTCGGTGCAACGAGTGGCGATGGGAGAGTGCATGTTTCCAGCCTTCCCCGGCAGGCCACCCGGCGCGTCTGGCCGCGGTCGGTGACGGCGCGGCGTCGACTACGACTGTGGTCTGATCTCCACCAGACCAGTCTCGTAGGCGAGCATCACCATGTGGACCCGGTCACGCAGATCCAGCTTGTGCAGGATGCGACCGATGTGGGTTTTCACCGTGCCCTCCGCCATGAACAGCGACGCGGAAATCTCGGCGTTGGTCAGCCCCTGGCCGACGGCGGTGAGCACCTCGATCTCGCGCGGGGTCAGCGGCCCCAGCCGTTCTCGTGCCGGCGCGCTCGCGCTCGCGCTCGCGTCCGGCAACTGGCCGGCCACATGCTCCAGCAGGCGCCGGGTCGTCGAGGGCGCGATGACCGAATCTCCCCTGTGGACCGCGCGAATTGCGCTCAACAACTCGGCGGGACCGGCATCCTTGAGCAGGAAGCCGGCGGCGCCGGCGCGCAGCGCGGCAAAGGCATACTCGTCCAGATCAAAGGTCGTCAGCACCACGACGCGTGGGCCGGAACCCATTGTGGCACAGATCGTTTCGGTCGCGGCGACCCCGTCCATACGCGGCATCCGGATGTCCATCAGCACGACGTCCGCGGAGGTTCGCGCCAGCAGGTGCAGCGCCTCCTGGCCGTCGCCGGCCTCACCAACGACGACCATGTCCTCCTGGGCGTCGAGCACCATCCGGAAGCCGGCGCGCACCAGCGCCTGGTCGTCGACGAGGGCGATCCGGATCGGGAATTCGTGGTCGGTTGCGTTGTCGCTCACTGCTTCTCCTTGGTTGGTAGCTCTGCATCGACGCGCCAGCCGCCACCAGGGCGCGGCCCGGCGGTGACGGTCCCGGCGACGGCGCTGGCTCGCTCGCGCATCCCGATCAACCCGCTGCCGACACCGTCGATGCGGCCAAAGGCCGCCGCCCCCCGGCCGTCGTCCTCAATGGTCACGCGCAAGGGGTCGCCGTGCTCGATCCGCGCAACGACCCGTGCTCTCGGCCCCGCGTGCCGCAACACGTTCGTCAATGCCTCCTGCACGATCCGGTATGCCGCGAGCCCCACCTCCCGGGGCACCGGTCCGTCACCGATGATCGTCAGGTCCGCGTCCAAACCCGCGGCGCGAACGCCCTCGACAAGATCGTCGATTTCGTTGAGTCCTTGGGCCGGAACGTATTCCGCGTCCGAACCCTCCTCGCGAAGCACCCCCACGAGCCGCCGGGTCTCGGCAAGTGCCTCCCGCGCGGTCGCGCCAACCGTCGTCAACGTGCGGTGCGCCTGAGCGCGATCCCACGCCGGCGCATGCTCGGCGGCATACGCGGCGCCGTCGGCCTGCACGACGATCACCGAGAGGCTGTGCGCGACGATGTCGTGCATCTCGCGCGCAATCCGGGTCCGCTCGGCCTGCGCCGCCAGCTCCTCGCGCTGGGCGCGGTCGCGCAACAGCGCCGCATTCTGCTGGGCCAACCGGTCGAGCACGTCGGCCCGCTTGCGATTGAGATCGCCCCAGACCCACGCGAGCGCTGGGAAGGCCGTCATGAACACCGTGGAGGCCACCGCCGACGGCCAACTCGTCTGGACGCCCCAGTCCAGGACCGCGAGCACCCCGGAGACGAGGATCGGGGCCAGCCCGAGCCGCCGCCACCGGGCCGACGGCGCCCAGCGCGCCAACCCATAACTGACGACCAGCACCGCGATGTCGCTGGGAACCATGGTGTCGCTGACCAGCAGTTGCGCCAGGCACGCGGCGACGACGACCCAGAACGCCAGGACCGGGCGACGTCGGCGCCACAGGACCCCAGCGGCGTGACCGATCGTCACCGCCGCCAGGGTGACCGTCACCGCCCGGGTGTTGGTGCGTGGCGGGTCGGGGGTGGCAATCACCGTGTAGAAGCCGAGGACGAGCCAGAACGCGCCGGCCAACACGATGTCGAGAAGAACCGGATGAGTGCGGGCCCACGCCGACAGCCGGGCACGTCGCCCCGAAACTGCGGGTGCTGAGGTCACAGCCCGGAGCCTAGAGCGGCCTTAGGTTCCGCGTCGTCCGACCACGGTCGGAGCCATCGGTCGCCGAACGACGGTGTGACGGTCCAGTAACAGTTTCTGGGGTGTCGGTCACGACGCGGTCGCACCAGTTGCCACTCGTGCACCAGCGGCGTAGGTTCACGCCAGGGCCGAAAAATCTTCGGCCCCGACTCAACGAGGCGTCGAGCAGGATCGGGACGCCGGACAAGGGGTTCGGGTGAGCGGAACGACCGAGCAGCAGGGCGCCACCGTGGCGCCCGAGGCCGGGAAAGATCCCGTCGGCGGCAACGAGCCTCTGGTCGGACGGGGAATGTTTGTCCTCTTCCTCGCCTTGATTGCCTGCTTCACCGCGTGGGGGATCGCGGCGGACCTGACGACACCGATGGTGGCCGGGTTCAAACGGATCTTCGAAATGAGCACCTTCCAGGCCTCACTGGTGCAGCTCGCCTACTTCGGCGCCTACTTCCTGCTGGCGTTGCCGGCCGCCTTCATCAACCAGCGCTTTGGTTACAAGGTCGGTTTGTTGGCCGGGCTCGGGCTCGCCGCGATCGGCGCGTTCGCGTTTTATCCGGCGAGCAAGATCATGACGTATGGCGCCTTCCTCGTCGCGCTCTTTGCGATGGCGGCCGGCTGCTCGATCCTGGAGACCTCGGCCAATCCCTATGTGATCGCCCTCGGCCCGGAGTCAACGGCCACGCGGCGACTGAACTTCGCTCAGGCGTTCAACCCGCTCGGCACCAACATCGGGGTCCTCCTCGCCGCGACGCTGATCCTGCCGAAGCTGGAGGACAACCCGGTCGACCTGTCGTCGCTGACACCCGAACAGTTACATACCATCCGGGCCGGCCAACTCGGCGCGGTCATGGGCCCCTATCTGGGGCTCGCCTTCCTGCTGCTCGCTATCTGGATTCTCATCGCCATCCAGAAGTCGCCGCCGATCCAGGAGGAGTTCCACGCGACCGAGCCGGGCGAGAGTGATCAATCGATCGCCTCGGTCCTTTGGTCGCGCAAGCGCTACCGCTTCGGCGTCGTCGCG
Source organism: Nostocoides sp. (assembly GCF_037045025.1). Classification (GTDB taxonomy): domain Bacteria; phylum Actinomycetota; class Actinomycetes; order Actinomycetales; family Dermatophilaceae; genus Nostocoides_A. The sequence continues at coordinate 474,033 of NZ_JBAOHM010000011.1, forward strand.
CAGTTCTTCAACGTCGCGGCCCAGGTGTGCTGTTGGACCTACATCATCCAATATGTCCAGCAGGCCATCGGCGGCAGCCTGGCCCTCGGTGGCTATCTGCTTCAGGTGAGCCTGATCATCTTCCTCTTCTCCCGCTTCTTCATGACCTGGCTGATCGGCAAGATCCGGGCTACAAAGGTGCTTGCCGCCCTCGGGGCACTCGCCGTGGCGCTCTGCCTGATCGCGGTCGTCTCGCCCAATATCGTCGGTGTCGCCTGCATCGTCGCGATCTCGTTCTGCCTGTCGCTGATGTTCCCGACGATCTATGGTGTGGCCCTGCAGGGCCTCGGGCCGGCGACGAAGTTCGGGGCCGCCGGACTGGTGATGGCGATCGTCGGCGGCGCGATCATGCCGCTGGTCCAGGGCGTCGTCATCGACAAGACCTCACCGGCTATCTCATTCATCGTGCCGGCCCTTTGTTTCGCGGTCGTCACGTCCTACGCCATCTACGACCTCAAGGCGCCCGGCGGCAGCGCCGTGCTCGCCTCGGAAGGGTGAGGAAAGACATGTCCACCCCCAAACCACTCGTCCGTATGCTGTGCGCCGCCTCCGTCGCGGCGCTGGCCATCACCGGCTGCACCTCGCCGAAGGAGACCAGCGCCGACAACGCCACCGACACCCTCGAGGTCATGTCGTGGTGGACCTCGGCGTCGGAGGCACCGGCCTTCAAGGTCTTCATCGACGCCTTCACCAAGGCCAATAGCGGTGTCACGGTGACCAACGCCGCGGTCGCCGGTGGCGCCGGCAGCCAGGCCCGTGTGGACCTGGCCAAGCGGCTCTTGGACGGCAACCCGCCCGATGTCTGGCAGACCTTCGACGGGGCCGCCACCGCCGCCTTCGTCCGGTCCAAGCAGGTCCGCGACATCAGCTCGGTCTTTTCCGGGATCTCGGAGAACATGAATCCGACGATCCTCAAGGCTGTCACGGTCAGCGGCAAGCAATACGCCATGCCGACGGGCGCCCACCGCAGCAATGTCCTCTTCTTCAACAAGGACGTGCTGAGCAAGGCCGGGGTCACCGCGCCGGCGCAGGGCTACACCCGCCAGGCCTTCCTCGCGGACCTCAAGAAGGTCAAGGACTCCGGCGCCACCGCCTTGTGCCTCGGCGGCAAGGACAGCTTCACCACCGCTGAACTCTTCGAGAACGTCCTGCTCGCCAACATCGGCACCGACGGGTGGCAGAAGGTCCAGGACGACAAGCTCGATTGGGGAGGCAAGAGCGTCAAGGCCGCGCTGACCGAGTTCGACACCGTGCTCGGCTACGCCGACCCGGACGCCGACAACCAGTCCTGGGACCAGGCCGTTGCCAAGCTCGCCAAGGGCGAGTGCGCCTATCTGACGATGAACGACTCGGCATACGGCGAAGTGGTCAAGGCAGGCGGCACCGACGCGACGGTGGGCGAGGTCGCCTTCCCCGGGACCGACGGCTCCTATCTCGCCGTCGTCGATGTCTTCGTCGCCGCCACCACGGCAAAGAACGCCAAGAACGCGCTGGCCTTCCTCAAAACCCTCGCCGACCCCACGGCTAACCTCGAGTTCAACAAGATCAAGGGGTCGGTGCCGGTCTTGAAGAACGTCGACGTTGCCTCCCTGTCGACCTACCAACAGGCCGCCTCCAAGGCGTTGTGGGCCGGCCCGGTCGTCCCGTCGATCGTCCACGGCGAGGCGATGCCGCCGGCCTTCACCCAGGGCTTTTTCGACGGCGTGTCGACCTATGTCCGCACCCGCGACGCGAGCGCCTTCCTCACCAAGATGAGCGAGGCGGTCAACAGCTACCAGCCGGCCGGACACTGACCGGAAACCACACTGCCGCCCCAGCCGAATCGGCTGGGGCGGCAGTTGTGTGGTCACTGTCAGAGACCGCGCAGGCCGCGGGGCGAGCCGACGCCGGTGGGAGCGTCATACCCCTTGACGCCGTTGCACAGATAGTCGCCGCCGCACGACCCGTTGCTGCCGCCGACGACGTCATAGAACGCGCTGCGGGTCTGGTAGGGGATGCGGGTGGTGAACGTCGACCCATTGCCGCGGTTGCCGATCATGCCGGCCACCAAGGGGGCCGAAGCGCTGGTGCCGCCGCCGACGATCCAGCCCGGCGGAATCCCGAACGGGTTCTCGTAGCTGTCGTAGAAGGCGACCCCGGTGTTCGGGTCGGCGACCGCCGCGACATCGGCCACGGTCCGCATCTGGCAATGCCCGTCCGTTTGGACTGCGCCCTTGGGCACGTATGCCGAGCAGCCACTCCCGGCGCCCCACCACACGTCCTCGTCGAAGCCGCGCGGGTTGCTCGCCCGGTTCAGCGCCGTCCCACCGACCGCCAGGACGCGCCGGAAGACCGCCGGCATTTGTGCCTGGGTGAAGCCCCAGTCGCCGCTGGAGGCCACCGAGATCGTTCCCGGGTGCTCATAGGCGTCCCGCATCGACCACATGCCGCCGTATTCGCTGGCGCCGTAGCTGTGCGAGATGACGGGAGCTCCCATCCGCCACGCCTGCCGGGTCGCCTCAGCCATGCTGGTGAGGTAATTGTCGTCGGACTCGACGAGCAGGATCTTGCACGTCGGGCAGCCGGCCGAAACCATGGCCAGGTCCATCGACCCCTCCAGCGCCCAGCCACCGTCGGGCTCGGGGTAGTTGCCCTGCTGGCCGCGCTGGTTGACCTTGCGGAAACAGCCGTTGGCGGTTGTGCATGGGGGCAGGCCCGCCGTGCGGCGATAGACCGCCAGGTCGCGCTCGGCGTTGGGCACGTCGAAGGCGATGACGATGGCGACGGTCCCGGTTGCCCCGCGCGCCGGGATCTGGTAGGCCGCCTGCAGGTCGGCGGCCAGGTAGCCGTCCGGCCGCTTCGCTCCGGCAGCGGTTGACGGTGCCCGGAAGCGGCTCATGCACCGGGCATAACCCTCCCGGCGCTCGGCCGAACAGGGCACGCTGGGGCGCGCCGCGGGGGCGGCGACCGGAGCGGTGGCGGCAGGCGCCCCCGCCGATGCGGCCGTCGGGAGGATCCCGGCGACGACGGTGCCGGCTGCTGCCAAAATGGTCAGCCCGCGGCGCACGATGGTCGATCTCATGATCTTCTTCTCCTTTGCTGGGTGGCTCACCGCGGCAGCAGGAAAGCGCCGTCGATGGTTTCGGTCAGGGTGGAGCCGGCGGCGTCGGTGACGACGACCTTCAGCCCGGCGGTGCCGGAGCCGCGTGGCACGGTGATGGCGGCGCGATAGTTCGCGCCCGATCCGGTGACCGGGGCTGTGGTCCAGGTGTGGCCGTCATACGAGATCCACGCCTTGACTGAGCGGATGCCCCGGGGTGTCAGGCGACCGACCTGGTGGACCAGGATCCCGATGCTCTGGCTGCCCGCCGACAGGCGGTTGTCGACGTCGACTGCCGCCTGGTAGTCGGCCGACAGCATCGGCAGCGCTCGGCAGCTGTCACCGCCTGGGCACTCCCCGCCGGGCGGGAGGGCGATGGCAGCGGACAACGGGGTGCTCATCTCGGTGGTCAGGCGGGTTGTCTGCCGGAACGGGCTGCCCGAGCGGGTCGCGCTCTGCCGGGCGGTGATGACCTTGGCCCCCGCGGGGATCGCCCCGCCCGCGTCATAGAGGAAACCCTCACCGGAAGCGATCGTGCTGGCGTCGGCGAGCACGGCATACGTCCCGCGAATGGAGTTCGCGATCATGTCGGGGTTGCCGAAGTGGCGCGGGTTGGTGTCGGACATCGGCAAGGAGGTGACGATGACCTGGCCGTCTTGCACGCAACTCCAGCAGACCGGCTGTTCGGTCTGTGGGAAGTTGCTGTGCAGTGGCGCCGCCAGCCACGGGTCGGCGAAGACGCGCCCGGGTGTCCCCGGCGAGGCCAGTTCGTTCTGCCAGCCGGCGAACGTCATACTCTCATCGTCCTGGACGGCGAAGAGTTCACCATTCTGGTTTAGGCCAGGGCCTGCGCTCAGGTAGCGGGTCAGCTTCGGCCCGGTGAGGCGCACGCCCATACCGAATCCTCCGGACTCGTTCCCGACGTAGCTGGTGAACATTGAGCGGGAGTAGTCGCGCAGGCCGTGCACGACGCTCTTGGCCGTGGTCATCGTGCGGTCGTTCTCCACGAACGTCACCGGTGCCGCGGGCAGGCGGCCGGTCTTGCTATTCAGCGTCGCCACGATATAGGGCGACCGGGCGCTCGCCGGCGAGCCGGCGAGCACCGATTGGACCAGCGCCTGCTCACCGTGCAGGGGGCCGACGGTCGGGGCAAACTCGACCGGCAGGTCGCCGGGTGCGAGGAGTCCGAAGCTCATGCTGGAGCCATAGGGATCGCCGGGGATGTTCCGCTCGAGCGAGGTGAAGGCGAACGAATCGGCCAATGGCTTGCTGACCCGCGTGCTGAGCGCCTGGGTGGCCGTACGCAGATCGAGCGTGGCCGTCCGCGGCCCGGTGACCGTGAACTCGGGTGAGGCGGCCAGGTAGCCGGCGCTGAGATCCGCCTCGAAGCCGGAGCCGAGAAGCTGGTAGGTGCCGGACGGCATGGACACCTTGGCGATGCCCTTGTAGTTGGCGAACGCCATCCCGCCACCCTTGCCGGCGTCGGTGACGTTGAGATAGCCGACCGGGCCTGGTGCAGGGCGCCCGTCGCGGCCGATGAGGCGGAGGGTCACCGTGTGCATGGGCCAACGGGCCGCCGGGTCGCCCGGGTCGGCCATCCTGACCGCGCTGAGGCCGGCGAAGAGGGTCGCGGCGCTGGTGCCCGCCAGGGCGCGGCCCAGGGCGCGGCTGCTGCTCGGCGTGATGAAGCCGCGGCCGGTCAGGCCGCTGCGCCCGGTCACCTCCACTCCGGGGACGGCGGTGGCGGCGCCGGCCGAGGCATAGCTGAGGGTGACCGGGGTGCGCCCGCCGGTTCGCTGCGCGATCCGGGTGGCGTTGAACAGCTGCGGGTCGAGCTTGGTCCCGACCACGTCCTGGACGCTGCGGGGGATGAGGTAGGTCGCCCCGCCCACGCGCATAGACGTTGCCGCGCCGCCCGAGATCCGACCGAGGATGCTGGTCCGTGGGGCGCCCGTGGGTCCGGTGGAGAGGCCGACGAGGTCGCCGGTTGGGAGGGTGACGATCTGGCTGGGTTTGGCCACGGCGGGTGCAGCTCGGCCCTCCGGTGCGGCTCGACTGGCCCTCGTCGTGGGTGTCGCCACGGTCTCGGTGCCCTGTGCTCCGCTTGCCGGGGCGATCCCGGCGAGGGCGGCGGCGAGCCCAGCTGCCGCTGCGATCGCTGGTGTTGTCTTCCTGCGCACTGCTTGGTTCCCCTGTCTGACGCAGTCGGTGCCCGCGACTATCCGCGCGCACCAGGGAACCACTGGTTCCCCGCCTGCGATCCTGGCACAGATATACCGAGTAGGTCCACCGGTCCCCGGTCATCCGCCCTCAACCCCTCCATGCGCCGAGGTCTGCACTTTTAGCCGAGGTCGTACTACCGGCAGTACGACCTCAGCCAACAGCGCAGACCTCGGCGGGATTCCGGCGTCAGCGGTGGCGCGTCACATAGTGCTCCAGCTCGGCTTCGACGCTGGTGTTCACCGTCGCCGGGCCGCCGAGGATGACGATCTTTTGCGGGTTGAGCCGCTCCAGCTCGGTGTCGATCGACGGCGGGATCTCGCCGGACTTGACAAGCAGCATCGGGCCGGGGGTGTGGCCGGCGATGGGGGAGCCGGACAGGGCGTCGGTGAAGATCTGGCCCGAGGCGATGAACGCGATCCGCACGCCGGGGCGGAAGGACTTGGCGCTGATCTTGGCCGAGGCCTCATACCGGTCCAGGCCGTCCCAGCGGTCGACGATGCCGGAGGTGTAGCGCTTCAGCGCCTGCTGGACCCCGTCGTCAATGGTCGCCGGGCCGCCGAGGACGACGATGTCCCGGGGCCGCAGGCGGGCCAGTTCGGTGGCGATCGACGGCGGGATCTCGGAGTTCTTCACGAGCAGCATCGGTCCGGGGGTGTGGCCGGCGATGGGCGAGCCGGACAGGGCGTCGGTGAAGATCAGGCCGGAGGCGACGAATGCCGTCTCCACCCCCGGGTTGAACGACTGGGCGCTGATCTTGGCCGAGGCCTCATACCGATCGGCGCCGTCCCACCGCACGACCGCGCCGCTGGTGTAGCTGCGCAGCTGGCTCTCCACGCCCCTGGTGATCGTGTTCGGGCCGCCGAGGATGACGATCTTGCGGGGCGCCAGCCGTCGCAGCTCGGCCTGGATCGCGCCGGGGATCTCGTCGGTGCGGACCAGCAGCATCGGGCCGGGGATATGGCCGGCGATGGGGGAGCCGGACAGGGCGTCGGTGAAGATGAGTCCGGAGGCGATAAACGCGGTGTCGACCCCAGGGTTGAACGACTGGGCGCTGATCTTGGCCGAGGCCTCATACCGGTCGGCGCCATCCCACCGCTCGACCTTGCCGGCCGGTGGGTTGCCGCCCACCGTGAAGTCGACGCTCGCGGTTTGGCTGGTGCCGTCGGTGAACTCCGCGCGCGCGGTGGCCGTGTAGTCGCCGGCGGTCAGGCCGCGTGCCGTCGCCGACCAGTTACCGAGGGTGTCGATCGACGCCGCGATGTCCGCCCCGAGCCCGGAAACGGTAACCGAGCGGACGGTATTGGGCTGGGAGTTGGTCAGGTTGGCGGCCAGCGTGGACGGATCGAGCACCACCGTGCACGATTCACCGGTGGCGTCGGCCAACACCCGGAGAGGTTGCCCGCTCTCGCACGAGTCGGCGCCGAGTTCTCGACCGATGGCAAAGGTCCGAACCTTCACTCCGGACGACCGTAGCCGGTCCATCGTGCCGTCCGTGACGTCATTGATGGGTTCGCCATCGGACATGAAGAAGAGCCATCTGGACCCGGGTTGACTCTCCAATTCGTCGAGCGCGGTGCTGATGGCATCTTCGTAGTCCGTGCTCGCGGCAAGGGCGTGCTCGACGAACTGCCCCACGCGTTGCACGTCCAACGATCGGCCGACCCCCTCGACGTTGGGTTGTGCGCCGTCGCGGCGCCCCGGAGCAATGAGCGTTTCGCCTGCGGTCGAACTCATCTGTGCCGCTACCGCTTCGCCGGCAAAGGCGAGGACCCCAACCCGGATGTTGTCGGCGCTATCCGGAATGGCGGCGATGTCCCGGTTCACGGCGAGCAGCCCCGCGATCTCGCAGTCCAGGACGTCTCCGATCGCGCCATCGCCGTTCAAGTCGTCGGCGGCGTTGACGGTTCGATCGCCCGTGCAGTCCAGGCCGTCGGGGTCTTCGGTCGATGACGACAGGTCGGCCGTATACAGGATCCGGTGTTGTTCCCGCGCGCCGTCGGTGCCAGCGGTGCCGCGCACGGTGAGGTCGCCGACGGGCACGGTGGCGCCGGCGGTGGGATAGCTGATCGTCACTGTGTTGTCGGCCGCGTTGGCGGCCGGTGCGGTCATCCAGGGGATGGCCAGCGCGAGGGAGACGAGCGGCGCGAGCGCCGCTTTGGCAAGCTTCATCAGGGTCCTTCCCAATGTGGCAAATGACCCCACCCGCGGCCTGACAAGCCGTCGCGGACGGGGCCACGATGGCGTTGGTGCCTTCGACGCTAGGAGCCTCGCGCGGGAGGAAAGTCCAACACTGCGAGTACTTGTCCCCATGCGAACCTGCGTGATATAGCCCCAGCCCAGGGATTCATGAGGTCTTGGCCCATCAGGTCAGGGGCTCACGACGCGTGAGTGATGTCCGCCATCGCGACCCGTATGCCGCTGAGCCGGTCTGCGGCGCGCTGCCGGGCCGCCGGCAGGTCGCCCGGGTCACTCACGGCTTCGATCACCTCGAGATAGATCTTCAGCTTGGGCTCGGTGCCGGACGGGCGGACGATGATCCGGGAGTCATCGGCCAGGTAGCAGCGCAGCCCCTCGGTCGGCGGCAACCCGGCCCCGCCCTCGGCGAGATCGTCGGCGCGCGCCACGGCGATGCCCGCCACCTCGCGCAGGGGCTCGCGCCGCAGCCGGTCCATGACGGCACCGATCAGGGCCAGGTCGGCGACTCGGACCGAGAACGCATCGGTGGCATAGACCCCGTGCGCGATCGCCAGTTCGTCGAGCAGCCCCTGCAGATCGCTCCCGGCGGCCCTGCGGGTGGCGGCCAGCTCGGCGAGCAGCAGCGCCGCGCTCACGCCGTCCTTGTCGCGCACCCGGCCCGGGTCGACGCAATAGCCGAGCGCCTCCTCATACCCAAACGCCAACCCGGGGACCCGGGCGATCCACTTAAACCCGGTCAGCGTCTCCTCATGGGCAACACCGGCTGCCGCACACATCGCTCCGAGCAGCCGGGAGCTGACGATCGAGTTGGCGCAGGTCGCGTCCGCACCCACGCCGCGGGCCAGGACGTGCGCGCCGAGAACCGCGCCGAGTTCGTCGCCGCGCAGCATCCGCCAGCCGCCGGCGCTGGGGATCGCGGCGGCGCACCGGTCGGCGTCCGGATCGTTGGCGATCACCAGATCCGGCCCGGTCTGCTCGGCGAGCGCCAGCGCGAGGTCCATTGCCCCCTGTTCCTCGGGGTTGGGGAAGGAGACGGTCGGGAACAGCGGGTCCGGCTCGGCTTGGGCCGCAACGGGAATCGGCTCAGCGAACCCGGCGCGGACGAAGGCCCGGCGCACCGTCTCGCTGCCCACTCCGTGCATCGCCGTGTGCACGACGCTGATTGCGCGCGGCGCGTCCGGATTCACAACGGCTGCGGCATCGTCGAGGTAGGCCTCCACGACGTCCTCCCCGAGTGTCTCCCACCCGTCGTCGGCCAGCGGCACCGACCTGACCGAATCGACGCCGGCGATCCGGTCGGCGATCAGCTGGTCGACCGGCGGCACGATCTGGGAGCCGTCGCCGAGATAGACCTTGTAGCCATTGTCCTGGGGCGGATTGTGGCTGGCCGTGACCATCACGCCGGCATCCGCGCCGAGGAATCGGATGGCATAGGCAAGGACCGGCGTGGGCAGCGGGCGCGGCAGCACCGCCGCCCGGCCCCCCGCCGCCGTGACGACCGCCGCTGTATCCCGGGCAAAGACGTCGGAGTTGAACCGCGCATCAAAACCGATCACGACAAAAGGCTCGGCGACAACGCTTTTCAGGTATGCCGTCAGCCCCACCGCCGCCCGGATCACCACTGCGCGGTTCATCCGGTTGGGTCCGGCGCCGAGCGCCCCGCGCAGCCCGGCGGTCCCGAACTGGAGCGTCCCGGCGAAGCGGTCGGCCAGGTCGGCTGCGGCCGCCTCATCACCGCCCTCGGCTGTCGCGATCACCGATTCGAGTTGGGCGCGGGTCTGCGGGTCCGGGTCCTCACCCGCCCACGCGCGGGCCTGGGCGAGCAGGGCGGGAGGGGACGGCATACGGGCTCCTTGGGCCGGCGAGCGGTATCGGCTCAGACCATATCCAGTGGCGATCCCTTGCCCCGGCTCGCAACACTGGCCGTATGCCGTGGCACCTCCTCGCCGACCGCACCCGCACGCTCCCGCCGCCGCCACCTTTCGTGCGGGAGGACCTGCTGTTTCCGCGCGCCGAAGGGATCCGTGCGTGGCTCGATCTGCTCGCCGACGAGATCGCCCCGCGCATCGAGGCCACGCAGGACGGGCCGATCGTCTGGTCCTCGCTGTGGCCCGCGCGCCCGGCTCTGCGGATCGTGCTGGACGTGACGGCCCACGGGAGCGAGACCGCGTTGCGCTTCCGGCTGGAATCCCCTGAGCCGGTTGACGATCCATCAGCCGTCGGCCACTATCGCCGCCGCCTCAACGAGCTCTTCTTCCGCGACCTGCGCCAGACCTACGGCCAGTGACCGGCGCGAGCGCGTCTGGCAATTGTCGGGGTCGCGCAGAACTCTGTGTGGGGTGACTAGATGCGCGTGACGATCTGCCCCAGCAAAGCCCCGCAGCGGGCGCCAGCGGCTTGGCCGGCCTCGATCACCTCGGCATGGGACAGCGGGGTCGCCGAGATGCCGGCGGCGGGGTTGGTGACCAGCGAGATGCCGAGCACCTCCAAACCTGTTGCCCGGGCAGCGATCGCCTCCAGCGTCGTGGACATGCCGACCAGGTCGCCGCCGAGAATCCCGGCCATCCGCACTTCCGCGGGCGTCTCGTAGTGCGGGCCGCGGAACTGGACGTAGACGCCCTCGTCCAGGCTGGGGTCGACCTCGCGGGCGAGGGCGCGCAGGCGGGGGGAGTAGAGGTCGGTCAGGTCGACGAAGCTCGCCCCCTCCAGCGGGGAGGTCCCGGTGAGGTTGATGTGGTCGCTGATCAGCACCGGCGTGCCCGGGGCCCACTCGGGGCGCAACCCGCCGCAGCCGTTGGTCAGCACGATCGCCCGGCACCCGGCCGCCGCGGCGGTGCGCACCGCGTGCACAACCGCGCGCACGCCGCGGCCCTCGTAGACGTGGGTCCGGGTGCCGAACACGAGCGCCCGCCGGCCGCTGTCGCCGATGGCGACCGAGCGCATCGTCCCCGAGTGGCCGGCGACTGCGGCCTTGGCGAAGCCGGGAACCTCGGTGTTGTCGATGCTCGCCAGCGTGCGGCCGATCCGGTCGGCCGCCTCGCCCCAGCCGGAGCCGAGCACGAGCGCCAGGTCGTGCCGCTCGGCGCCGGTGCGCTCGGCGATGACGGCTGCCGCTGCCGTCGCCACCTCGGCGGGGTCGGCACCGGGGGCGTCCAGGGGGTTGTCCGGCTCGTTCACCCGCGCAGACTACCCCGCGGTTTGCGGCTACCTTGTGGCTGCACAGGTGCACCGGGCGAGAGGCGGGCGGATGAGTCAGCACAATCGGGTCGTCGTCGTGGGTGGCGGGCCGGGCGGGTACGAGGCCGCGCTGGTGGCCGCTCATCTGGGTGCGGCTGTCACGGTCGTCGACAGCGACGGTCTGGGCGGGGCGGCGGTGCTCACCGACTGTGTCCCCAGCAAGACGTTGATCTCGACTGCCGACTACCTCGGCGAGCTGGAGGTGGCGGCCGATCTCGGCGTCCACCTGGGCGACGACGAGGGCGAGGAGATCGCGCACGCCAGCGCCGATCTCGCCCGAGTCAACACCCGAGTCCTCGCGCTGGCCAAAGCCCAGAGTCAGGACATCGCCCGCCGCCTCGGCGAGGTGGGTGTCCGGGTGGCGCGGGGAACGGCATACATCGAAGCCCCCGATCGCGTCCGGGTCGACGGCGAGGACGACCGCGAGGTCTTGCCCGCGGATGTGCTGCTGCTCGCCACCGGTGCCGCGCCCCGAGTCATGGCCACGGCCACACCCGACGGCGAGCGGATCTTGACCTGGCAGCAGATCTATACGCTGCCGCGCCTGCCCGAGCACCTGATCGTCGTCGGCTCGGGAGTCACCGGCGCCGAGCTGGCCCAGGCCTATCTCGGGCTCGGCTCGCGGGTCACGCTCGTCTCCAGCCGCGAGCACGTGCTGCCCGGCGAGGACCCGGACGCCGCGCGCGTCATCGAGGAGGTGTTCACCCGGCGCGGTATGAGCGTGCTTGCCCGCTCCCGGATGGCGGCCGCCGAGGTGATCCGCAACGATGCCGGGGCACCAACCGGGGTGCTCGTCACCCTGGAGGACGGGCGCGTCATCGACGGCTCGCACGCGCTGCTCGCGGTCGGGTCGGTGCCGCGCACATCCGGGGTCGGTCTGACCGAAGCCGGGATCGCGCTCACGCCCTCGGGCCACATCGCCGTCGACCGGGTCTCGCGGACCTCCGTCCGCGGGGTGTATGCCGCGGGCGACTGCACCGGCGTCCTCCCGCTCGCGTCGGTCGCCGCGATGCAAGGCCGGATCGCGATGGCGCACGCCCTCGGCGACGCGGTCGCGCCGCTGCGGCTGGAGATCGTCTGCGCCAACATCTTCACCGACCCCGAGATCGCCACGGTCGGGGTGTCCGAGAAGCAGATTGCCGAGCGGGGGCTGCAGGTGCACGCCGAGACGATCCCGCTCGGGCGCAACCCGCGCGCCAAGATGCTCGGCATCGCCGACGGCTTCGTCAAGCTCTTTGCCGAGCCTGGATCGGGGACCCTGCTCGGTGGCGTGATCGTCGCGCCGCGGGCCTCGGAGCTGATCTTTCCGGTCACGCTCGGCGTCAGCCACCGACTCAACGTCGACCAGGTTGCCAGCGCCTTCACCGTCTATCCGAGCCTGACCGGCTCGATCGCCGAGGCCGCCCGCCGGCTGCACGGAACGTGAGCGCCCAGGCCGAGCCGCCGCGGATCGACGTGGTCGCGGCGATCCTGCTCGACTCGCTCACCACGCCGACCCAGTTGCTCGCCGGGCGCCGCACCGAGCCGCCGTTGCTGGCCGGCGGCTGGGAGATCCCCGGCGGCAAGGTGGACCCGGGCGAGAGCAGCGAGCAGGCGCTGCACCGCGAGATCGCCGAAGAGATCGGCGTGCAGATCGTGATCGGGCCGCAGGTGCCCGGGCCGCTGGCCGGGTGGTGGCCGCTCGGTCTGCGCTACCGGATGCTCGTCAACCTGGCCGAGATCTGCGCGGGCACGCCCGAGCCGCTGGAAGACCACAGCGAGCTGCGCTGGCTCGCGCCCCCGGCCCTGTGGAGCGTGGACTGGCTGCCCGCCAACCGGCCGATCATCACCGCCGCCGCGGCCTTGCTCTGGCCGTGACGGCGGCAACGCCGGCGATCACACCCGGACCAACGGCGCGACGACGACGTGCAGCAGCGGGATGTCGTACTTCTTCCGGGCCTCATCAACGACACCACTGCGCAGCCAGTTCGACTGCTCCTCGGGCTGAGTGGAGATCACCAGTTGGTCGGGGTTGAACGAGCGCACCGCTGCGTCGAGGGCCACTGCTGGCCGGTAGTCGCCGAGTTCACCGGTCACCGAGAGCCCTTGGGCGCGAAGGATACTCAGCGTCTCCTGCAGGCGCTCCTGGGCAGCCTGGGTGGTGGCTTCCCAGACGTAGGCCGCCCCCTCGTGCATCGCCTGACCGGTGTCGACCGGGTTGGCCGGCACGATGACGTGATAGCGGGCGCGCCCCGATCCCTCGATGCGCTGCAACGCCTCGTGCAACTCGTGGGCCGCCATCGTCCGGTTGGCAATGACGAGCACCCGCGAAGGCGCCGCGGCCGTCGCCGCGCGCTCCGGCGGGACCGAGCCGCCGCGGAGGCGGACGACGACATACATCACGAGGACGATGCCCCACGAGAGCAGGCTCAGCAACAGCTGCGAGCGGGTCGAGCCGTCGATGCCCATCTGCACCAGGACCGCGACGATGCCGAGGGCGGTGAGCAGGGTCAAGACGGGGAAGGCCCACATCTTGACCATCAAGTCTTCGCTGCCGGTCCTGCGGCGCAAGACATATTGCGAGATCGCGATCAGCAGGTAGACAAAGAGGATCACCGCGCCGGAGGAGTTGAGCAGGAAGAGGAAGACCGTCTCGGGCCACAGAAAGGCCGCGATGACGCAGGCGAACCCGACGACCGTCGAGGACAGGATCGCCCACACCGGGACACCTCGGCCGTTGACGGTGAGCAGCCGCAAGGGCGCTTCCCGGCGGGCCGCCAGGACGAACAGCATCCGCGAAGCCGTATAGAGGCCGGAGTTCAGGCACGACAAGACCGCCGTGAGGACGACGGCGTTCATGACGTGATCGGCATACGGCAAGCCCATTTCCTTGAAGGCGGCGACGTATGGCGAATCGCCCAACTCGGTGTCGTTCCACGGCAAGATCGTCACGAGCAGGAAGATCGAGCCGACGTAGAAGATCCCGATCCGCATGATCACCGACTGGGTGGCCTTGGCGATCGCCTTCTCGGGATCGTGCGATTCGGCGGCCGCGATGGTGGCGATCTCGGCGCCGACCATGGAGAAGATCACCACGACGATCGCGGCGAAGACCGCGCCGATTCCCTTGGGCATGAACCCGTCGTGCTTGGTCAGGTTGGAAAAGTCCATCCCGTGCCCGCCCCAGACGCCGAGGATGTAGGTCACCCCGAGCGCGAGGAAGAGCATGATGGCCGCGACCTTGATCCCGGCGAACCAATACTCGAACTCGCCGTATGACTTGACCGAGAACAGGTTCGTCGCGGTCATCAGCGACATCAAGAGCAGCGCCATCAGCCACAGCGGCGCATCGATCCAATACTGCAGGATCTTCGCCCCTGCGACCGCTTCGAAGCCGACGACGATGACCCAGAAGTACCAATAGAGCCAGGCCACGGAGAAGCCGGCCCAGCCGCCCAGGGCGGAACGGGCGTAATCCGCGAACGATCCGGTCGACGGATGCGCGGTCGCCATCTCTCCGAGCATCCGCATGACCATGATGATGAGCAGGCCGCAGAGGGCATAGGTGACGAACGCTGCTGGCCCGGCGGCCTGGATCACCGCGCCCGAGCCGACAAAGAGCCCGGCGCCGATGACCCCGCCGATGGCAATCATCGTCAGGTGGCGCTGTTTGAGGCCCTTTTGCAGATCGCCGCTGCCTGCGGGTGCAGGTGCTCCCATGGAGGTCCCTCGCTTCCTGCCGGTCGATCGCGTCCGCGGCGATCGTATGGATGCAACTGTGGCACTGGCCCGGTCGAGCGTCCACTACAAGCGGTCAACACATGGGACGCCGCGACAACGTTCGAGGGCCGACGGAGACAATGGCGGGGCGTATGAGCGAAGGAGGAGTAGGTGCCCGTCAACATCCCCAGCGCCCTGCCCGCCCGGCAGATCCTGGAGAGCGAGAACGTCTTTGTCATGACCCAAGGGCGAGCCGTCCACCAGGACATCCGCCCGCTGCGCATCGCGATCGTCAACCTCATGCCGACCAAGATGGCGACCGAGACCCAGCTCTTGCGGTTGCTCGGCAACACCCCGTTGCAGCTCGAGATCACGCTCGTGCGCATGGCCACCCACGACCCGCGCAACACCGCCCAAGCGCATCTGGATGCGTTCTACACGACATTCGAGGAGGCCAGGGCCTCCCGGTTCGACGGCTTGATCATCACCGGCGCCCCGATCGAGACCCTTCCCTTCGAGGAGGTCGACTACTGGCCCGAGCTGTGCCAGATCATGGACTGGAGCCGCGACCACGTCTTCTCCACCTTGCACGTCTGCTGGGGGGCGCAGGCGGGGCTGTACCGACACTACGGCATACCGAAATACCCGTTGCCGGACAAGATGTTCGGTGTCTTCCCGCATCGTGTGCTGGATCCGCGCAACCGGGTGCTCAGTGGTTTCGACGAGGTCTTCCCGGCGCCGCATTCGCGGCATACCGAGACCCGGGCGAGCGATATCGAGGCGACGCCGGGCATCCAACTGCTCGCCGTCTCCGAGGAGGCGGGCGTCTATCTCGCCGGGAGCACCGACGGCCGTGAACTCTACGTCACCGGCCATCCGGAGTATGAACGCGACACCCTGAAGGCGGAATACGACCGGGACATCGGCCGCGGCCTGGACATCGCCGTCCCTCGGCACTACTACCCGGGCGACGACCCGAGCCGTCCGCCGATGGTGACCTGGCGTTCGCACGCTTTCCTGCTCTACGCCAACTGGCTGAACTACTGCGTCTACCAGCGCACTCCGTTCGATCTGGAGACGATCTCGTCCCAGACTCCGCAGTTCGACGACGACTGACGTTCAGCAGATCTTCCAGGCCGCGCCTACGCCTCGTGCGGCCCCGGCCACCTTCGCCTGGTTCGTTAGCGCCGTGATCCGGAGGTCGACCTCGCCATCGCCGACTATCCGATCTCGGCCCAGGCGCTGGACGAGCAGAAGGTCGAGCAGTTTCCGGTGGCGATCGCCGCCGTTGCCGTCGTGCACAATCTCGACCTGCCCTCGGGTCAGATACTGCGGCTCGACGCGGCGACGACCGCGGACATCTTCCGCGGCGCGATCACGACGTGGGATGACCCGGTGCTTGCCCAGCTGAATCCCGGTGTGTCGCTGCCCAATCTGACGATCCATCCGGTGTATCGCAAGGAGGGTTCGGGCTCGACGCTCGGATTCACGCGCTATCTGAGCGCAGGCAGCCGCGACTGGCAGGACGGTCCGGGCTCCGGCACCCTTGTGACGTGGCCGGTCGGCCGGGCGGCCGAACGCTTCAGCGGGCTGATCTCGGCCGTTCGCGGCACGCCGGGATCGATCGGCTATGTGGAGTTCGGCCAGGCGGTCCGGGCCACCCTCAAACCGGCCGCGATGGCGAACGATTCCGGCGGTTTCGTCCCGCCCGGTAGCGCAGGAATGCAAGGAGCGGTGGCCGGTGCGGACTGGTCTGCCTCGGGCCGGTATGCCGATCCCCTCGCGATCGCCGATGACGACGACGCCTATCCGCTCACCGTCGCCATCGATGCGATGGTCCGCGACGACCCCCGCTACCGCGGCGAGCGTGACCGCGCCCTGCGCTTCCTGAGCTACCTGCTCGATGAGTATGACGGGGTGGCCGAGGACCTCGGCTACCTCCCCTTGCCGTCCTCGGCGGCGGCCGCTGTCCAGGAGCACTGGCGCAGCGCGTTCGGCGTCGACAGCTAAGCCGTTGACGGCTCCACCCATGTCGAAGGGACAACTGCGCGATGGAAGTTGATCTGTTCAAGGAAGTCCTCGTGCCCGTGATCGGCGGCCTTGGTGTCTTCCTGCTCGGTTTGGAGTTCATGGAGAACGGCATCCACGCGCTGTCCGCCAACAAGATGCGGTCGTGGATGGCCAAGATGGCCGGCAGCCCGGGCAACGGCGTCCTCGCCGGGACGGTCATCACCGGGATCATCCAGTTTTCGACCGCCTTGACCGTGATGACCGTCGGGCTGGTCAACGCCGGGGTGTTGTCCCTGCGGGGCGCGATCGGCGTCATCATGGGCGCCAACATCGGCACGACGCTCGGGAACGGGTTGATCGCTCTCCCGCTCGGCCCGCTCGGCTTGCTCTTTGGGGGCATCGAGCTTCGCCGGATTCGGCGCGGGCGGGGGTGGCCTGAGAGAATCGGGCAATGCCCACGCCGTCCCGCAGCGACATCCGCAATGTCGCCATCGTCGCCCACGTCGACCACGGCAAGACCACGCTCGTCGACAAGATGCTCTGGCAGGCGGGGGCCTTCGGCGAGCACCAGCATGTCGACGAGCGGGCGATGGACTCCGGCGACCTGGAGCGGGAGAAGGGGATCACGATCCTCGCCAAGAACACCGCGATCCGGTATGCCGGCAAGGCCGCCGCCGCGGCCGGCCTCCCGGAGGGCGTGACGATCAACATCATCGACACTCCCGGGCACGCCGACTTCGGCGGTGAGGTCGAGCGCGGCCTGTCGATGGTCGATGGGGTCGTGCTGCTCGTCGACGCTTCCGAGGGCCCGCTGCCGCAGACCCGGTTCGTCCTGCGCAAGGCGCTCGCCGCGCACCTGCCGGTTGTGCTGTGCATCAACAAGGTCGACCGTCCGGATGCCCGGATCGCCGAGGTCGTCGATGAGGTCTACGAGCTGTTCATGGATCTGATGGAGGACGGCGGCAACGCCGAGCACGTCCTCGACTTCCCGATCGTCTATGCCTCGGCCAAGGCCGGCCGAGCCTCGCTGATCCGCCCGGCGGACGGCAGCCTGCCGGAGGAGGAGGACCTCGAGGCGTTGTTCGCCACCATCCTGGCGACCGTCCCCGCGCCGAGCTATGACGACCAGGCCCCGCTGCAGGCCCACGTCACCAACCTCGATGCCTCCAGCTATCTCGGCCGGATCGCATTGCTGCGCGTGCACAACGGGACGATCCGCAAGGGCCAGCAGGTCGCCTGGTGCCGCGCCGACGGGTCGGTCGCCAAGGTGAAGATCACCGAGCTGCTGATGACCGAGGCACTCGAACGCAAGCCGGCCGAGTCCGCGGGGCCAGGTGACATCATCGCGATCGCCGGGATTCCCGACATCATGATCGGCGAGACCCTGGCCGACCCGGACGACCCGCGCCCGCTGCCCCCAATCACCGTCGACGAGCCGGCGATCTCGATGCTCATCGGCACCAACACCTCGCCCATGGCCGGCCGGGTGCGCGGCGCCAAGGTGACCGCCCGCCTGGTCAAGGAGCGCCTCGACCGTGAGCTGGTCGGCAATGTCTCGCTCCGGGTTCTGAGCGTGGACCGGCCGGACGCCTGGGAGGTCCAAGGGCGCGGTGAGTTGGCGCTGGCGATCCTCGTCGAGACCATGCGCCGCGAGGGCTACGAGCTGACCGTCGGCAAACCCCAGGTCGTCACCAAGGAGGTCGACGGCAAACTGCACGAGCCGGTCGAGCAGCTGACCATCGATGCGCCCGAGGAGTTCCTCGGGACGATCACCCAGGTCCTTGCGGCCCGCAAGGGCCGGATGACCCAGATGACCAATCACGGCACCGGCTGGGTGCGCATGGAGTTCCTCGTCCCCTCCCGTGGGCTGATCGGCTTCCGCACCGAATTCCTCACCGAGACAAAGGGAACCGGCATCGCCCACCACGTCTTCCACGGCTACGAACCGTGGGCGGGTACGATCACGACCCGGATGACGGGCTCGCTGGTGGCCGACCGGGCGGGCGCGGCGACGTCATACGCGATGTTCAACCTGCAAGAGCGTGGGACCCTCCTCGTCGAGCCGACGACCGAGGTGTATGAGGGGATGATCGTCGGCGAAAACTCCCGAGCCGACGACATGGACGTCAACATCACCAAGGAGAAGAAGCTAACCAACGTCCGCTCCTCAACGGCCGAGGTGCTGGAGCGGCTGATCCCGCCGCGGCGGCTCTCGTTGGAGCAGTCCCTCGAGTTCTGTCGCGAGGACGAGTGCGTCGAGGTGACCCCGGAAGCGGTGCGGATCCGCAAGGTCGAGCTCGACCAGACTCTTCGCGCCCGCGCCGCCGCGCGCGCCCGCAACTCCTAAGGGCCCTTCCCATGCGCGTCCTCTATGTCCATGCCCACCCCGACGACGAGACGATCGCGACCGGCGCCTCGATCGCGCTGCTCGGCGCCGAGGGACATGACGTGCACGTGCTCACCTGCACCCTCGGCGAGCAGGGCGAGGTGATCCCGCCGGAGTTGGTCCACCTCGGCGCCGACCACGACGATGACTTGGGGCGGCACCGAATTGGCGAACTCTCCGCCGCGCTGGAGGTCCTCGGAGCGACCGGGCACATCCTCGGCGCCGACCGGCGGCGGTTCTCGCGCTATCGCGATTCCGGTATGGCCGGTTCGCCCAGCGCCGCGCGGCCGGACGCCTTCGTCAACGCCGATCCCGGTGAGGTGATCGCGCTGATGCGCGCGACCATCGCCGAGATCCACCCCGACATCGTGGTCACCTACGAAAGCCGCGGCGGCTACGGTCATCCCGACCACATCCAAGCCCATCGGGTCGTCTGTGCGGCGATCGCGACGATGGCAACCCCACCCCATACGTATGCCGTGTTCACCCCGATTCCGTGGGCGGTGGCGGACCGCGCCTGGGTGCAGGCGCACGTCGAGGAGGCGGGTATCGGCATACCGGCACAGGGGGATCCGTTCCCGGAGTCGGTGCTTCCCGAGGATCTGATCGCGATCGTGCATGAGGGCGGCGACGCCCGGCACGGGCAGGCGCTGGCACTGCACGAGCACGCGACTCAGGTGCGGGTTTTCGACGGCTGGTTTACGTTGTCCAACAACATCGCCCAGCGACTGTCCGGGCGAGAGGCGTGGGCCCGGCTGGATGTGCGGACCGGGCTGCTCCAGTCCAGGGAGGCGAAGACATGACGATGCTCCAGGACGATTTCCGGGCGGCGATGGGCCGGCTGGCGGCCGGGGTCGCCGTGTTGTCGACACGGGTCGGTGGACACGACCACGCGATGACGGCCAGCTCGGTCTGCTCGGTCTCGCTGGAGCCACCGCTCCTGCTCGCGTGCGTCGAAGTGGCCGCGCGCTTCCACGATGCCGTCGTCGAGTCCGGGCTGCTCGGAGTCAGTCTGCTGGGACACCCGCAGCGGCCACACGCCGAATGGCTGGCGACGCCCGGCAGGCCGATGGTGGGAGAGTTCGCCACGGTGCCGACCCACCGGGCTCCGTCGGGTGTCGTGCTGCTCGACGAGAGCCTGGCCACGCTGGATTGCCAAACCTGGGCCGTGTATCCCGCCGGGGATCATTCGATCGTCGTCGGCGAGGTGTTGGCGGTCACTCTCGCGGACGACCCCGACCCGGCACTTGTTTACTACCGCAATCGTTTTGGGCGCATTGCATGAACGAAGGTCAACCGAGCGCGACGACCGCGCGTGGCCGAGCGCCCGGGAAAGGCCCGACGGACGATGCGGGCGGGCGGCCCGCGACGCCCGCCCGCCGACGCCGTTGGCCGTGGGTTGTGGCGGCAAGCGGCGTGCTGGTCGTCGGCGCGTATGGCGCTGTGGCCCTCATCGCCGCAGGCAAGACCCCGTCCGATGCCACGATCTCCGGGGTGCAGGTGGGCGGTCTCGACCGAGACGATGCGGTCGCCACCCTGACCGAAGGGTTGTCGAGCCGGGCCGCGGCGCCGCTGCCGATCGCCTTCGGCGACAAGAGCGTCGATTTAGATCCCAGGGCCGCGGGCTTGGCCGTCGACTATGCGGGATCGATCGACGGGCTCACCGAGGTGAGCTTCAATCCGGCCGACCTGATCGCCAAGCTGCGTGGCTCGGTCGATCGGGAGGCCACGCTGCTGGTCAAGGCCGGGGCCCTGCGCCCCTATCTGGAGAAGCTCACTGCCCCCGTGGAGAGCGAGCCCAAGGACGCCACGATCGCGTTCGCCAAGGGCGAACTGGATGTGACAACGGGGGTGAACGGCGTCGAGGTGGACCTGGGGGAGACCGAGAAGGCGGTAATCGCAGGCTGGCTGCGGGCTCCACGCGTTCAGGGTGTCACCCGGTCGATCCGGCCCGAGGTGAGCGACGACGAGGTCGCCGCGGTCAAGGAGGAGGTCGCCGACAAGGTTCTCGCGGGGCCGATCACGCTCGAGGTCGACGGCACGGAATTCGACGTTCTCGAGCGTCCCATCGCTGACGCGATCAGCTTCCCGGTGAGCGAGGGGCGACCGCAAGCGGCATACGACACCAAGAAGCTTGTTGCCGCGGTGCGCGCGGCGGGCCGGGAAGCGGGCGCCCTGCGCGCACCCAAGGACGCGCGAGTCACCTCCTCCGCGGGCTCGTTCAAGGTCGTGCCGTCGCAGGACGGCACCGACGTGGACGGGTCCGCCGCGGTCGCGGCGATCAAGGAAGCCATCGGCCGCGAGGGCCGCTCCGCGCAGCTGACGTCGACGGCCGCGGCGGCCGAGTTCACCACCGCTGAAGCCAAGGCCACGATGCCGACGGGCGTCATCTCGACGTTTACGACCCAATTCCCCTACAGCCCGGACCGCACGCACAACATCACGCTTGCCGCTCGCGCGCTCAACGGGGTTTATATCGCTCCGGGAGAACAGTTCTCACTCAACGGGACGCTCGGGGAACGAACCCCCGAGAAGCGCTACCGCGGCGCGCCGGTGATCTATGACGGCCGGTTGACCAAGGACTACGGCGGCGGCATCTCTCAGGTCTCGACGACGCTGTTTAACGCGGTCTTCTTCTCCGGCGCGCGGATCGACGAATTCCTGCCGCACAGCTTCTATATCTCGCGGTATCCGATGGGGCGCGAGGCGACGGTCTCCTGGCCGAATGTCCCAGAAGTTCACCAACACGACCAATGGCGGCATCATCATCCGCACCACGGTCGACTCCAACTCGATCACCGTGACGTTCTATGGCAAGAAGACGTGGGATATCGAGGCGACGCTCGGTCCGCGGGAAAACATCACCCAGCCCAGGACGATCCACGATGACAGCGAGGGGTGCGTGCCGCAATCGCCGGGTGAAGGTTTCGACGTGACCGTCGGGCGCGTGTTCAAGAAGTCGGGCAAGGTCGTCGACACCACCTACTTCACGACTCGCTACATCCCTGAGGATCAGGTCGTCTGCGCCTGATCCTCAGTTGTTGAAGCCCACGCCGAAGCGGTCGAGGGCACGCAACAGCGGGCCGCGCCGGCCGCTAGCATCCTCGCGGGCCAAGGCGCCCCGCGTGGCCTGCACCGCCAGCCAGCGGGCCGGTTCGGCGGGGAAGGGCAGCGGCGCCTGGCGCACCATATGCAATTGTGTGCGCTCGGTCGTGCGTCCCTGCACGAGGTCGAGGGCGACCTGGGCGCCGAAGCGAGAGGCCGCGACCCCGAGCCCGGTGTAGCCGACCGCGAACGCCACCCGGCCGCCGTGACTGGTGCCGAAGTAGGCGGTGAAGCGGCTCGTGGTGTCGACCAGGCCCGCCCACCGGTGGGTGATCGGGTGCTCGGTCAGCGCGGGGAAGGTCTTGCGCAGGTTGCGCACCAGCATGGCGTGCGAGGCGTTGCGCTGCTCGCGCGAGGGGTGGGTGTCGTTGCCGTAGTAGTAGATCGCGTCGTAGCCGCCGAAGAGGAGGCGATCGTCCGGGGTGAGGCGGTAGTAATGGAACTGGTTGCCGGAGTCGGTGATCCCTTGCCGATCGGGCCAACCGATCGCCTGGAGTTGGTCGTCGGTCAGTGGCGCCGTCGCCACCACGTGATCCCAGACCGGCAGCACGCGGGCCCGGATGCGCCGCAGCAGCGGCGGGTAGGCGTTGGTTGCCAGCACGACGCGGCCGGCGCGGATGGTGCCGGCTCGGGTGCGGACGAGCACCGGGCCGCCCTTCTCCCGGCTGAGGCCTTCGACCGGGGTCCGCTCGTGGAGCACCGCGCCGCGGTCCTGAGCGGAGGCGAGCAGGCCGCGCAGGAGGCGATAGGGGTCGACCAGGCCGCCGCCCGAGCGGATGCGCAAGCCCGCGAGATAAGTCGGCGAGCGCACGTCCTGGGCCAGCGCCTCACGGTCGAGCAGCTCGGCATCCTCGCCCCAGCGCTGATACAGCTCGTATGCCGCGCGCAAGTGCGGGACCTCGTGTGCCCGGGTGGCGACGACCGTCTTGCCGCACATCCGCAGATCGGCGTCGATGCCCTCGGCGGCGACGAAGTCAGCGATCTGGCGGAGGTTCTCGCGGCCGAGCCGCAACAAGGTGGTCAGGTCGCGTGGCTCGGTGGCCGCACCGTGGGTGAGGCCGTGGGTGAGCGAGTCGGACACGAAGCCGCCGTTGCGCCCGGAGGCGCCGCTGCCGACCACGCCGCCCTCGAGGAGGAGCACACGCAGTCCGGGGTGCTCGATCGTGGCCTCGATCGCCGTCCACAGCCCGGTCAACCCGGCGCCGACG
Organism: Nostocoides sp.; assembly: GCF_037045025.1. Lineage (GTDB taxonomy): Bacteria > Actinomycetota > Actinomycetes > Actinomycetales > Dermatophilaceae > Nostocoides_A. The sequence continues at coordinate 497,215 of NZ_JBAOHM010000011.1, forward strand.
ACCACCAGGTCGGCGGCAGTTCGACCCGTGAGTGGCTCGGAGACCGGCTCCGGGTCCTGCTCTCCCCACCAGACCGGCCGGGCCACCGCCTCGGCGAGTGCGGGCGGGAGGTGCGGAGTGGCCGTCATGTCATCCAATCCTTGCACCGGTGTTGGGACGGGGCAATGTCAGATAGGCCATGCTCCACCCGTCGGTGCGCTGCGGAAGTTTCTTGCCCTGCAGCCGATTCAACGCTGCCGACCGCGACGTCGCCCGCCCACGGAGGTGCCCTGCGAAGGGTGCGGTATAGCTCACCTCTTGCAGGTCGGACCCTCCCAAGCGGCGAGCGACTCGCGCACCCGAGCGTCAGAGCAAGAATTAATAACTATGTCCTTATATACTAGTAAGTAATCAAATATGATTACTGCTATGACCTTCAGCCTCCGCGATCCGCGCCAGCCGGGCTACTGCCGGCTGGCCGAGGAGGAGGCGTTGCATCTGGGGCTGATCACCCTCGATGACCTCATCCCCGCCCACATGCGCGAACGCGAGCACGCCGAGGACGAGGCCTTCCTCGCCGAGCGCGCCCGCGGATGGCGACCCATCGACGAGCGCTTCGCGCAGTACGCCGATGACGATGGCTTTGTCTCCTCTTTCGTCATCGAGCAGATCGAGCGCGAAGAACGCCGCGCCTGCCGCCAACGCGCCGCCCAGCAGCGCGCCGCCCAGCAACGCGCCGAACGCAAGCACCGCGCCAAGGCCCGCCGCGCCGCTCACCGCCGGGCGAAATCCCGACGGCTCGATGCCCGGCAGGTTCAACGCACTGACCCTGCTGTCGACACTCTGGCAGCCGGCACCGACAACGACCCGGCAGCGGCAACGCTCCCGCTCCCGCGGCCGGATCAGGTCGAGCCGGTGGCACCTGGTGAGCCCGGAGCACCCGCATCACCGGGTTCAGCGGGTTCAGCGGGTTCAGCGGGTGGCGCGGATCAGGTGGCCTGTCTGCGGGCAATGATCGAGCTGCTCGCCGACGTCGACGGCCGCGACGGCGGCTGCACCGCCGCGACCCGGATCGACCTGATCGCCGTGTGTGAACAACTCAAAGGGTCCCTGAGCGCGGCCCAGGCGCGGGTCAGCGTGGCGTTCGCCGACGCTCAGGCTGACGCGGCCGAGGCCGCGGGGGAGTCGGTGCGGGCCGCGCAACGCGGGATCGCGCCGCAGCTCGCGTTCGCGCGGCAGTGCAGCCCGGCCACCGCCGACCAGCACTTGAGCCAGGCGCAAGCGTTGACCAGCGTGCTGCCGCATACCTTGCAGGCGCTGACTCGCGGGGCAATCACCCCGGCCCAAGCCAGCGCGGTCCACGCGGCAACCACCGGTTTGAGCCCCGAGCAGATCGAGGCGCTCGATGAGCGGCTCGCCGACCGGTTGCCGGTGCTGAGCTACCACCAGCTCAAAGCGGCCGCCGCGCAGATCGCGGCCGAGATCAACCCCGCCGCCGTCGTGGAGCGCCACTCCCGCGCGGTCCGCGAGCGTGGCGCGTGGACTCGGCCCGCCCCGGACGGGATGGCCTATCTGACCATCCTCGGGAAGCTGTCCGAGATCGTGGGCGCGTTCGCCGCGCTCAAGCAGCACGCCACCGCCGTGGTCGCTGGACACGTCCCGAACGACCCGCTCAACGACCGCAGCTACAGCGCGGTCCTGGCCGACACCGCCCTGGCCCGGATCAGCGGCCTGGCGCCCGGCGAGGCTCACCCGGTCGCGGTCACCTTGGTGATGACCCCGGAAAACCTCTTCGGCAAAACCGCCAACGACGTCACCACTCTCTTCACGCCTACCCCACCCGCGGCGCCCGAGACCGGCAAGCCAGCCACCGCCGAGCCCGAACCGTGCAAGCCCGAGGCAGACACCACACCCGAGGACGGCATCGCAACCGAGGACGGCATCGCAACCGAGGACAGCGTCGAGACCCAGCCAACTGCTCCCGAACCCGGCCCCGGCTGGCATCGTCCCGGAGAGGGCACCCGCTGTCGCGGAGCAAACACTCCGGTGCGAGTCCTCGGCCACGGCACCATCCCCGCCGCCATCGTCCGCGACTGGCTGCTGGCCGGCTGCGACAACCCCGACTTCGACCCCGGCAACCGCGCCCACCCCGACCACGGTGACCACCCCGACCACCCCGACCCCGCCGGCCGACCGACAGAGCACGCGGGGCCCACCCCGCGGCGGTCACCCTGCAACGGGCGTTCACCAGCCCCGACGGCCGCGACCTGATCGCCCTCGAATCACTGGCCCGGCTCTTCCCCCCACCGCTTCGTTCGCTGCTCATCCTGCGGGATGACCGCTGCCGGATGCCGTTCTGCGAGGCCGACATCCGCCACGCCGACCATATTCGGCCCGCCACCGAAGGCGGCCCCACCAGCTACGGCAACGGCCAGGGCCTATCTGCGCGCTGCAACTACACCAAAGACCTGCCCGGGTTCACCACCCGGGTGCTGACGCCCGCCGAGATCGCGGCATACGCCGCCGGCCCCGAGACCGACCGCAACACTCACATCGCCCGCGAGGCCGGCCCCGACACCCACGTCACCGCCGTCACCACCCCCACCGGCCACACCTATCTGTCCGCGGCTCCGCCCGCCCTCGGCTGGGGCCAGCGTCGCGGCCGACGCGACGTGGCTGCCCGATGGGTCGGGACTTCGCGCCGCCGCCATCCCGCTCCTTAACGTCGTTTCGCCGTCTCTGACACGTCCTGGGTGAACATTACGTAGGCGTGGTGCGGAATGAAGCCGGCTCGGCGATAGAGGGCGAGCGCCGGGGCGTTGTGTGCCCACACCTGCAGATGCAGCCGCGGCACGCCGGCCTCGGCCGCGAAACGCGCGAGTGACGCGAGCATCTCGCCGGCCAATCCGCGCCGCCGGTATGCCGGGTCGACCCACATCGCGGCAATTCCACCCCACCCGGCGCTCACGCCAAGCCGGCCGATGCCGACGATCTGCCCGGCCGCGCGCGCTGTCACAAAAACCTGGGCCGGCGAGCCGGTGAGGATCGCCCGCGCCGCCGCGCGGTCGTTCTCGCGGTAGGAGCCGTATGCCGTCAGCCACTCCTCGCTCAGCTCCGCCGACAGCTCAAGCATCACGGCGCCCCCAACCGGTTCCGCGGCGGCGCCCCCCGAACTCGCCACCAACCCCGTGCTCGCGGTGAGGAAAAGCGTGGGGTCACTCGCGGCATACCCGCGCCGGATCGCCTCAGCCGCAACCGCATCGGCCGAGGGATCGAAGCCGACCCGACCGGCGACGACGAACACGGCGGGGAGGGAGCGGGCGGCATACCACTGCTCGACAGCCTCCAGCGCGGCCGAGAGCGGCAGGTCCGGGTCGCCCAGCGGGATCACCGAGTTGGCCCGGTTGGTGAAGCCGAGGCCCGCGCGCAGCACCCACTCCCCGAGGCGCTCGACCTCGATCGGCGGCCACGCCCCGGCCGCGGCCCACTGCACCTGCAGGGCGGTCAACTCGGCGCCGGGCGCCACCGCGCCGGAGTTCACTGCCCCGGAACTCACGCCGGGAGGTAGGTGCCCAGGAACTTCACGGTCAGTGCCCAGGCGATCGTCGCGGCCTCCGGGTGATAGGAGACGAAGTCGTCGTTGTCGAAGGCGTGGTCGGCGCCCGGATAGGTATAGAACTCGACGTCCTCGCCGGCCACCGCCGACCGGATCCGCTCGACCGTCTCCCGATCGATATAGCTGTCGGCGCTGCCGAAATGGTGCAGGCTCGGGCAGGTCACCCGCGGCGCCAACTCAAGCAGCCCGGGCAGCGCCGAGCCGTAGTAGCTGATCAGCGCCGCCGGGCTCGTCTCGGCGGCGATAGTGAACGCCAGCCCGCCGCCGAAGCAGAAACCGACCAGCCCCACCGGCCCGCTGACTTCGGAGCGCCCGGCCAGCCATTCGTAGGCCGCGACCCCGTCACCCACCCCGGCCGCCCAGTCGAAGCGCTGCACCAGTTCCAGCCCCTCGGCCAGCATGTCCGGGCCGTTGGCGACCCCCGCAATTCCCAGCCGCCAATAGAACTGCGGGGCCAGCACCACATAGCCGAGCGCGGCCAGGTCGGCGGCGCGGCGCTCGACATACGGGCTGATCCCGAAGATCTCCTGGACCAGGACGATCCCGGGTCCCCGCCCGCTCGGGGGCAGCCACAACAGCCCAGGCAGTTCACCAGTCGGGAGGGGCACGGCAACGGCGGACGGGTCGGCACTGGTCACCCGCGCAGTATGCCGCCTCACCCCATCCGGGACGGGAGGCGGTGGTGACGTCCTGGTGCCTAGAATGCCGAATATGACCTATGTGATCGCCTTGCCGTGCGTGGACCTGAAGGACCGGGCCTGCGTCGAGGAGTGTCCGGTCGACTGCATTTATGAGGGCGAACGGATGCTCTACATCCATCCGGACGAGTGCGTCGACTGCGGCGCCTGCGAGCCGGTTTGCCCCGTGGAGGCGATCTATTACGAGGACGACGTGCCCGAGCAGTGGGCCGACTACTACAAGGCCAATGTCGAGTTCTTCGACGATCTCGGCAGCCCGGGCGGAGCCGCCAAGATGGGCGTGATCCCCAAGGATCACCCGATCGTCGCCGAGTTGCCGCCGCAGCAGCACGACGAGTGAGCGATGCGCTCACTGCCTGGCTTTCCGTGGGACTCGCTCGTGCCCTACAAGGCCCGGGCGAGTTCCCATGAGGGCGGGCTGATCGACTTGTCCGTCGGCACCCCGGTCGATCCCACCCCCGATGTCGTATGCCGCGCGCTCGCCGCCGCGTCCGACGCGCCCGGATACCCCGCCACCATCGGGCGGGCGGACCTGCGCCAGGCGATCGCCGCCTGGTTCGAGCGGCGCCGGGGCGTGCCCGGCGTGGACCCGGACTCGGCGGTGATCCCGACCATCGGCAGCAAGGAATTGGTCGCCTGGCTCCCGACGTTGCTCGGCCTCGGACCGGGCGATATCGTCGCGTTTCCGCGCGTCGCCTATCCCACCTATGACATCGGTGCCCGGCTCGCCGGCTGCGCCCCGCTGCCGATGGACTCGATCACTTCCCTCGGTCCGCTGACCGCCGCGACGACCCCGAGGCTGATCTGGCTGAACACACCGGCCAACCCGAGCGGCAAGGTTCTCGGCGTCGATCACCTGGCCAAGGTGGTGCGCTGGGCGCGGCGCCACGGGGTGATCGTCGCCAGCGACGAGTGCTATGCCGAACTCGACTGGCGCCTCGACCGTCCGGCAGGAGATCCGCCCACCACACCCAGCCTGCTCGACCCGCGGGTCACCGAGGGCGACCCCAGCGGCCTGCTCGTGGCCTACAGCCTGAGCAAACAGTCCAATCTCGCCGGCTATCGCGCCGCCTTCGTCGTCGGCGACCCGGAACTGATCGATCCGATCGCGCAGGTCCGCAAGCACGCCGGGATGATGCTGCCGGCCCCGGTCCAGGCCGCCATGGTCGCGACGCTTACCGACGACGAGCACGTCGCCGTTCAGCGAGAGCGCTATCGCGCCCGACGGGAGCGGCTGCGGGCGGGAGCCTCGGCATACGGGCTGCAGGTGGAGGACTCCGAGGCGGGGCTCTATCTGTGGGCGAGCGCGGGGGAGGACTGCTGGACGACGGTGGACCGGCTCGCCGACCTGGGGCTCTTGTGCGCGCCGGGATCGTTCTATGGCGCGGCAGGCGGCCAGCATGTGCGGATCGCGCTGACGGCCACCGACGCCCAGATCGACGCCGCCGCCCGGCGCCTCGGGGCATAGCCGCAAACCGGGGTCACCCGACACCGAAGCGCCGCACTGCGGTAGTTTTCGCCTCATGACACAGGCGAGTGACGGGATCCTGCGCGTCGACGACAAGGAACTAACGCTGCGGCGGGTTGCGGGGACCGTGGGCGAGGACGGGCTGAACATCTCCAGCCTGCTCAAGGACTCGGGCATGGTCACGCTCGACGCGGGCTTTGTCAACACCGCCTCCTGCACGAGCGCGATCACCTACATCGACGGTGACAAGGGTGTCCTGCGCTACCGCGGCTACCCGATCGAGGAACTCGCCAAGAACTCGACCTACCTGGAAGCGTCCTACCTGCTCATCTACGGCGACCTGCCGAGCAAGGCGGAGATGGAGTCCTTCAAGGCCAAGATCATGCGGCATACGCTGCTGCATGAGGACCTGAAGGACTTCTTCAATGGCTTCCCGCGCGACGCCCACCCGATGCCGGTGCTCTCCAGCGCGGTGTCGGCGCTGTCCACCTTCTATCAGGACAGCCTCGACCCCTTCGATGAGGACCAGGTGGAGATCTCGACCTTCCGGCTGCTGGCCAAGTTGCCGACGATCGCCGCCTACGCCTACAAGAAGAGCGTCGGCCAGCCCTTCCTCTATCCGGACAACTCGCTCTCGCTGACCGAGAACTTCCTGCGGATGACGTTCGGCTTCCCCGCCGAACCCTATGAACTCGACCCGACGATCGTGCGCGGCCTGGATCTGCTGTTGCTGCTGCACGCCGACCACGAGCAGAACTGCTCCACCTCCACTGTCCGGCTGGTCGGTTCCTCCCAAGCGAATCTGTTCGCCTCGGTGTCGGCGGGGATCAACGCGCTGTTCGGTCCGTTGCACGGCGGGGCCAATCAGCAGGTGCTGGAGATGCTCGCCCAGGTTAAGGATTCGGGCGAGAGCCCGAAGGACTTCATGATGCACGTGAAGAACAAGGAGACCAAGCAGAAGCTGATGGGCTTCGGCCACCGGGTCTACAAGAACTACGACCCGCGCGCCTCGATCATCAAGCAGACCGCCGACGACATCCTCGCCCGCCTCGGAACCAACGACCCGCTGCTGGAGATCGCCAAGGAGTTGGAGGAGATCGCCCTGGCCGACGACTACTTCGTCGAGCGGCGCCTTTACCCGAATGTCGACTTCTATACCGGGTTGATCTACAAGGCGATGGGCTTCCCGACCCGGATGTTCACCGTGCTCTTTGCCCTGGGACGACTGCCCGGCTGGATCGCCCAGTGGCGCGAGATGATCGCCGACCCGACGACCAAGATCGGGCGCCCGCGCCAGGTCTACGTCGGCGAGGGCGAGCGACACTACGTCGCTCTCGACGAGCGCTGACCGCGACCGGCGGGGGCCTCAGCCAAGGGTGATCGTCACCGTTGTTCCGTTGGCCGCGGCTGCGGTGGTCTCCCACTCCAGGGCCGCGCGGCCGCGCTCGCGCCGCCAGGCGCGGTCGGCGACCGCGACGTCGGTGACGCCATATTCGTCGGCGCTCGCCACCGCCCACGAGGCCACTCCCCAGGCCGCCTGCTGAATGGCCGTATGGACAGTGACCCTCCCGTCCGGATCCACGCTCCCCGCCTGCCCCGTCTCGGTGCGCATGGCGGCGACCAGCGCCGCGGCGCCGGCTCCCTCGCCCGGGCCGGGCAGACGGCAGCCGAGGCCGGCGGGGGAGTGCCCATAGAGGGTGGAGGCGAGGACGCGGCCTTGACCCTCGTGATCGGAATACGCGGAGGGGTAGGCGCTGCGCTGGACCTCCTGGGCGACCAGGGTGATCTCCATGTCGGCGTAGCCGTCGATCTTGACCAGCGCGTCGTAGAACGCGTTGGTCGCATAGACGGGGTCTTGCACTTGCTCGGCGCTGCCCCAGCCCTGGGAGGGGCGCTGCTGGAACAGACCGAGCGAGTCCCGGTCGCCGTGCGCGAGATTGCGCAGGTTGGACTCCTGCAAGGCGGTGGCCAGGGCGATGGTGGCGGCGCGGGCGGGTAGGCCGCGTTTGCTCGCGATCGCGGTGATCGTCGCCGCATTGCGGGTCTGCTCAGGGGTGAACGCGAAGCTCGTTCCGCTTGCCGTCACCCGGCAGGTCGGCCCGGTCTGCCAGCGATAGCCGAACCAGCCGAGCGTGCCGATCCCGACGACGAACGCCACGAGCGCGGCGGCGACGAGCACGCGGCGCAGGGTCACAGCCGGTCAGTCATTTCCAGGTAGGCAATCGAGGCAAATGTCGAGGTCAGTCGTTGGCGTGCAGGGCCGCGTTGAGGTCGACGCCCTTGGCGCGTGGGCGGACCTCGACCCGGCCGGTCACCGAGTCGCGGATGAACAGCATGTTGGAGCCTCCCGACAGCTCCCGCGCCTTGTGGACCGACCCGTCGGGCATGGTGACCTTGGTGCCGGCGGTGAGATAGAGGCCGGCTTCGACGACGCAGTCGTCGCCGAGAGCGATGCCCAGCCCGGACTCGGCGCCAAGCAGGCAGCGCTCGCCGATCCGCACCCGCTCGGTGCCGCCACCGGAGAGCGTGCCCATCGTCGAGGCGCCGCCGCCGACGTCGGAGCCGTCGCCGACGATCACGCCCTGACTGATCCGCCCCTCGATCATCGAGGTGCCCAGCGTGCCGGCGTTGAAGTTGACGAAGCCCTCGTGCATGACCGTCGTGCCGCTCGCCAGGTGGGCACCGAGGCGGACCCGGTCGGCGTCGCCGATCCGCACCCCGGCAGGGATGACGTAGTCGACCATCCGCGGGAACTTGTCGACGCCATAGACGGCGACCGGCCCTCGCCGGCGCAGCCGGGCGCGGGTTCGCTCGAAATCCTCGACGGCACACGGGCCAGCGCTGGTCCACACCACATTGGGTAGGACGCCGAAGATGCCGTCCAGGTTGATGCTGTTGGGGGTGACCAGGCGGTGGCTGAGCAGGTGCAGGCGCAGGTAGGCATCGCTCGTGCCGGCGGGCGAGGCGTCGAGGTCGATCTCGACGAACGCCACCTCGGTCCGGACGCCGCGCTCGGGGTCGGCTGCGGCGAGCCCGGTGAGGTCCTCCGGTGCTTGAGTCCCGTCGGGCGCTCCGAGCGCGGGTCCCGGGAACCAGGTGTCCAGGGTCTGGCCGGAGTCCGTGATGGTCGCTAGGCCATGACCCCAGGCGGTGCGCGCGGGCGAGGGACTCTCCGATGCAGGCATGGCCGTCATCGTAGGTGGTCGGCCCGACCGCGCCGCTGCGTACCTGGGTCTCGCGGCTCAGTGGTGACCGAAGCCGCCGCCCAGCACGCCGGCGTCGAACGCCTTGAGCACGGACGCCTTGTCGGCCTCGGTCAGCTTGCCGGCCTTGACGGCCTCGTCGAGTCGGGCGCTGAACGCCGCGCGGGCGTCGGCCTGGCGCTCGGCGCGCAGCGCGTCCAGGGCGGCGGTGACCTTGGCTTGGTCGATGCCCAACTCCTTGGCCAGGGCCGCCGCGAACTCCTGCTGCCTGGCGGTGCGCTCGGCCTCGGTCGGCGGGCCGGTGCGGTCCTCGTCGGAGTCCTGCATGCTGGTGCGGACCTTCTGCAGGGCGGCGGTCAGCTTGGCCTCGTCGACGCCGAGCTGGTCGGCCAGCGCGCTGGCGTCCATGCCCCAGCCCATGCCGCCGCGACCCATGCCATCCGGGCCGTGGCCGTGGCGGCCGAAGCCGCGGCCGGGCATCCCGTCGGTTGTGCCCGGTGTGCCGGAGTTGGCCGAGGCCGCGCCGGAGGACTCGGACGGGCTGGAACTCGGGGTGGAACTGGGCGAGGAACTCGGGTCGGCGGTCGCCTGGGAGATCCCGACCCCGGTCGCGATGGCGGCCAGGACGGCGACGGCGCCGACGGAGAGGGTCTTGGGAAGCGAGGCCATGGGAGAGCAACCTTTCATCGCGGGGAACTGCCTGCTTCCAGCATTACTCCCGAAGCTGTCAGGAGGCTGTGCCTCAGCTTGGAGTCCAGATCACCACCGTTTTGTCGTCGACGAGCAGGTCGACGCCGACGCCTCGGCATCTACGCGGGCCGGGCTCGATGGGAACTCCCGCCCGAAACATCACCAGACCGTTTCGGTCGGTCCGGTAGAACGAACCTTGACTCACCCCACCTGAGGAGACCGCCATGACGCAGGAGGCGCGGATCAGCTCGACGGCGACGAGCGAGACCGAGCGGGCTCGCCAGGTCGAGGAGGCCGTGCACAGTGTGCAGATGGAAGGTCTGGACCTCTCCCGGCCGACGCGGCCGACGCGGCCGACGCGGCCGAGTACGTCGCCGGTCGCGGGGGAGTAGTGAGCGCGGCCGCCGGGCGGTCGCCGCTGCTGCCGGTCGGCCCGTAGCTCGCGCCGCGACCCGGCCCGCCCCGCGCGCGCGATGATCGAGCAGGTCGACCCGTACACCGACACAGAGACGGGCATCCTCCGCAACCGGATCGGTGCCCGCACGCAAGCCGCCCTCGACCAGGCGCGAGATGTTCCACGCCATCACGACCAAGGTCGAGTCGCGCGATCGCGCGCCGGGGCGTAGCGCGCTAGACGTGGCCGGCCTCGCGTTCGGGACGACGGCGACCGAGGCCACCGAGACCACGCCGTCGACGACGCGCACCGCACCGCCTCGGACGCCCCCGGGGGCGATGAGCGATCGTCCCCCAGGGATCGGAGACTGACCCATGAGCACCGTGATCGGCTATGCCCGGGTGAGCACCCACGAGCAGGACACCGTCGCCCAGGAGGCCGCCTTACGGTCGGCCGGAGCGGTCCGCGTGTTCGTCGACCACGCCACCTCGTCACGGCGCGAGGATCGGCCCCAGTGGATCGCCTGCCTGGACTACCTGCGCCCCGGTGACACGCTGCTGGTGTGGCGGCTCGACCGGCTCGCCGGAACCCAGACACTCGCAATCGAGACCATCAACGACCTGCACGAGCGAGGCGTGCAGATCAAGAGTCTGACCGAGCCGGACATTGACACCACGACCCCGATGGGCCGCGCGCTGTTCGGCATCGTCGCGGTGTTCGCCCAGCTCAGGGTGGACACGATCCGGGAGAACACCAGGGCCGGGCTGGCACGCGCTCGGGCCGAGGGCCGCGTCGGCGGCCGGCCAACCGTGATGACCCCGGCCCGGGTCAAGGAAGCGGTGCGGATGCGCGCCGATGGCCAGAGCCTCGACGCGATCGCGAACGTGCTCGGTGTGGGCCGCTCGTCGGTCTCGCGTGCTCTCGACCGCCTGGACGAGGACGCCACCGAGACGGCACCTGGCATACCCAAGAGCGGACATGCGCGGCGGTTAAGGTGACGCCATGCCGAATCCGCTCGACCTGAGCGCCGACGTCGTCGCCGTGACCACGGCGATCTGCGATATCCCGTCGGTCAGCCAGCAGGAGCAGCAGCTCGCCGACACCATCGAGGACGCGCTGCGGCCACTCACCCACCTGGAGGTCAGCAGGCTGCAGAACACACTCATCGCGCGCACGCGCCTCGGGCGTGCCGAGCGGGTCGTCATCGCCGGGCACATCGACACCGTCCCGGTCACCGTGGATCCGCCGAACCTGCCGACGGCCACCGTCGACGGCGTCCTGAAGGGTCGCGGCACTGTCGACATGAAGGGCGGTGTGGCGGTCATGCTCCGCCTGGCCCAGGCCCTGCCCGAGCCGTCCCGGGATGTCACCTACGTCTTCTACGAAGCGGAGGAGATCGACACCCAATACAACGGGCTCACCCTCGTGGAGCAGCAACGCCCCGAGCTGATCACCGACGCCGACTTCGCGGTCTTGATGGAGCCGACCGACGCCGCCGTCGAGGGCGGCTGCAAGGGCACCCTGCGCGCCGAGATCACGACCAAGGGCATCGCCGCCCACTCCGCCCGGCCGTGGAAGGGGCACAACGCGATCCACGACGCTGGGGAGATCCTCGCCCGGCTGGCGGCATACCGGCCGCAGTCGCGCGAGGTCGACGGGCTGGAGTTCCCCGAGGCGCTCAACGCCGTCCTGATCAGCGGCGGCACGGCGACCAATGTCATCCCCGACCGGTGCGTGGTCACCGTCAACTACCGCTATGCGCCGTCGGTCAGCGCCGAGGAGGCCGATGCCCACGTCCGGCAGGTCTTCGCCGGCTTCGATGTCGCGGTCCTCGACAACGCCCCGGGCGCCCGGCCCGGCCTGCACCTGCCGGCCGCGCAGGCGTTCATCGCCGCGCTCGATGTCCCGGTGACCGCCAAACAGGGCTGGACCGATGTCGCCCGGTTCTCGGCGATGGGCGTTCCCGCGGTCAACTTCGGCCCGGGCGATCCCAACCTCGCGCACATGGACGACGAGCGCTGCCCGGTCGAGCAATACACCCGCTGCGAGGAGGCGATGGCCCGATGGCTTCGGTGAAACCGCCCGCGCCCGAGAACGTCTACCAGCGCGGCCCGATCACCCTGCGCCGCGGCCAGGTCCCGGCGAGCACCACCGACCAGCGCCTGCTCGACGGGCGCGGCCCGAGCGACTGGGTGCACACCGACCCGTGGCGGGTGCTGCGCATCCAGAGCGAGTTCGTCGAGGGCTTCGGCGGCCTGGCCGAGGTGGGCCCGGCGGTGTCGGTGTTCGGGTCGGCGCGCACGCCGCGGGGGAGCGCGGCATACGAGCTGGGTGAGCGCATCGGCGCGGCGCTCGTCGAGGCGGGGTATGCCGTGATCACTGGCGGCGGGCCGGGGGTCATGGAGGCCGCCAACAAGGGCGCCCTCGAGGCCGGCGGCACCTCGATCGGCCTCGGCATCGAGCTGCCGTTCGAGCAGGGCCTGAACGAATACGTCGACCTCGGCGTCAACTTCCGCTACTTCTTCGTCCGCAAGACGATGTTCGTCAAGTATGCCGAGGGCTTCGTCGTCCTGCCCGGCGGCTTCGGGACGCTGGACGAGCTGTTCGAGGCGGTCACCCTCGTGCAGACCCGGAAGGTCACCTCCTTCCCGATCGTCCTGCTCGGCAGCGACTATTGGAGCGGGCTGATCACCTGGCTGCGCGGCTCCGCGCTCGGGCACGGCATGATCGGCGCGCGCGACCTGGAGTTGCTGCACGTGACCGACGACGTCGAGGAGGCCGTGTCGATCATCGTCGCGGTCGATCACGGGCTGGGCGTCGACCCGGGCACGCCGAGACGGAGTGAGTGACCATGATCTGGGTTTTCTTCCTCGTCGTTGCGGTGATCGTCGCCGCCTATCTCGCCGCGCTGCTGCTCGGGCGCGCCTCCTATGACCCGATGCCCGAGGCGACCCACACCCGCCCGCTGGTTCGGCTGCCGGAGAATGCCCGCGCCCGCGACATCGACACCCTGCACTTCGACACGGCGATCCGCGGCTACCGGATGGACCAGGTCGACGACGTGCTCGACCAGTTGCAGGCGCGGCTGGCAGCATACGAGGAGCAGGAGGGGCCGGCGACGGTCAAACTCGCGCCCCGGCGCCGCCCGGCTGCCGAGGAGTGAGCGCGTTCACGATCACCCGCGTGGTGGCCGCCCCCGTGGACGTCGTCTGGGGCCGGCTGACCGACTTTGCCCGTCATGGTCAGGCCGTGCCGCTGACGGTGACCGACCTCGATCCCGGCCCGCCGGGTCCCGGCTGGCAGTTCGTCCCCCGGACCGGGATCGGCCGGGCGCGGGTCGCTGATCACATGATCGTCACGATCTGGTCACCACCACGCCCGCAGCGGATGCGCGGACGCTTCCGGGTGGTCAAGATCGGACCGTGGCTACGGGGTTGGGCGCAGGTGAGCGTCGAGGAGGTGGCCGGCGGGACACTGGTGACGTGGACCGAGGAACTGGGGCCCCGGATCGACCCGGCCCCGCTGCTGACCCGGCCGCTGGCGGCCAGGTTGGGGAGGCGGCTGTTCGCCCGGGCGCTCGATCGGGTGCTGCGCCCCTAGCCACGCGCATTGCCGCCGTCCGGACCACCGCCGCCAGGGACGCGCTCGTCGCCCGCGCGCTCGCTCACCCGGTGCGCACCGTGCTCATGGCGTATGCCGCCAGCCGGCTGATCGCGCTGCTCGCCATGTGGGTCGCCGCCACCTGGTTCCAAACCCCGGCCGGAGTCGGTCACCTGCACCCGAGCGTCGCCGACATGCTCGGCCTGTGGGATGCGACCTGGTATCGGCGGATCGTCGAACAGGGCTATCCCGCGGGACTGCCCACGGACCCCGAAACGGGCCTGGTCACCTACAGCGCGTGGGCGTTCTTCCCGCTCTTCCCGTTGATCGTCCGCGCCCTCGCCGCCACCGGGCTGGGCTTCACCGTCGCGGCCGTCCTATGCAACCTCCTGCTCGGCGCCGCCGGAACCGTCCTCGTCTGGCGGATCACCGGCCTGGCCACGCACGCTGCACCCCAGGCGCACCGCGACCGGCTCGCGCTGGTCGCCGCGTGCCTGTGGTGCCTGTATCCCGCCACCGGGATCTTGCTCATGCCCTATAGCGAGGCGCTCGCGCTCGTGTTGATCGCGGGGTCGATCCTGCTGATCATGCGGCGGCGCTATCTGAGCGCGTCGGCGCTGATCCTGCTGCTCGGCTTCACCCGGGCGATCGCCCCAGCCCTGGGGGTGGTCGTCATCGTCCACCTGGCCGCCCGGTTCCGGGCCAAGCGGCCGGGCTGGCGCCGGGCCTTCGCCGGGGAGCGGGCGGCGGTCGCCGTCCTGGCGGTCGCGGTCGCGGTCTCCTCGGTCGCGTGGCCGGTGACGGTCGGGCTGTTGACCGGCGAACCGTTCGCCTTCTACGAGGTGCAGGCGGTCTGGGGTCAGCGCCCGGACAAGGGGCCGTTCGTGCTGTGGCTGAGCTGGGCGTGGGGTATCCACGGCCTCTTCGGTGTGGCTCTCGTCGTCGGCTGCCTCGCGGCCTATGTCACGCTCGTCGCCGGGCGTCACGGCCGGTGGCTGCCGCTCGAGGTCCGGGCCTGGGCCTACGCCTACCCGCTGTATCTCTTTGCCGTCGTCCGCCCGATCACGAGCATGTGGCGCTTCCTGCTGCTCGACTTCCCGATCGCCGCGCTGGTCGCGAGCGTCGCCATGCGCTCCTCCAGCGGCGGCCGCGTGCTGCCGCACTGGCGCCGGCGAGTCGCCGTCCTGGTGGTCCCGCTCGTTGCCGGGATGTTCTGGTGGACCGCGACCCTGCTCACCTATGTGCCGTGGGGTGCAAGCCCGCCGTGAGCCTCGGTGAGGGCGATTTCACGTTCGCGGGCGGGGGGAGGGATAATGGGCGGGTTAGGCGATGGGGCGCGCTCAGGTCAGCTGGTTCGCGGCAGGGTGCGTCCTTCGTGACCCAAGGAAGGATTGCCATGGCGGCCATGAAGCCGAGGACCGGCGACGGTCCCCTCGAAGTGACCAAGGAAGGCCGCGGCATTGTGCTGCGCATGCCCTTGGAGGGGGGCGGCCGGTTGGTCGTCGAGATGACGCCCGACGAGGTGCGCGCCCTTGGCGACGCCATCGACAACTGCGATGGGCTGAACTGACCGCACCGCCCGCCTCAGCAACTCAGCGGCGCCCCGAGCCGACCGGCTCGGGGCGCCCCTTTTGCGGTTAATCGGTAAGGTGGCGCGGTGCTCGACCAGTTGCGCCCGCTCCTGCCCGAGGTCACGCTGTCCGCGCCCGAGGCCCCCGCTTCGCTGCTCGCTCCCGACGCCGCCGTGACTGCCTACGTGCTCCTGATCCCCGATGGCGGGGCGTGGCCGTCGGCTGCGCGCGGGCGGACGGCCGCCCTGGGCCTGCCGGTCGCCGAACTGGAGTCGGCGCTGGAGGCCCCCAAGCCGATGAGCGCCTCCGCCCCGACGCCGGTGGCAGGTGCGGTCGGGTTGGTGGTGCTCGCCGGAATCGGCGACGGCAGCGCCCACCAGGCCCGCTTGGCCGCGGCGGCCGCGGCACGGGCGGTGCCCAAGGCAACCGCCGTCATCATGGACGGGCCCGACGACCTGCCCCTGGACGCGGTCATCGAGGGATTGATCCTCGGCAGCGCCAAACCGGTCAAATGGCTGGCCGCCGGGCCATCCGCCGAGCGCACGCTGCGGCAGATCATCCTCCTCGGCATCCGCGATGACCGGGCGGTCCAGGCCGGCCGCGACGGTGCCGCCGTCACCCTGCTCGCCCGGGCGCTCGGCGCCACCCCGAGCAACATCAAAAACCCCGCCTGGCTGGCCGCAATCTCCGAGCAGGCCGCCGTTGCCGGCGAGCTGACGATCACGGTCTGGGATGAGACCGAACTGGCCGAGCGCGGCTTCGGCGGGATCCTGGCCGTTGGTGGCGGCTCGAACACCCCGCCGCGGCTGGTGCAACTCGACTACGACCCCGACGGGACCGGCGCCCCGCCGGTCGTGCTCGTCGGCAAGGGGATCACCTTCGACACCGGCGGACTCGACATCAAGCCGCCGACGAACATGGTGCTGATGAAGACCGACATGAGCGGCGCCGCCGCCGTCTTGTCGGTGCTCGCCCATTGCCGCGAGGCCGGGGTCCGGCGCCGGGTGATCGGCCTACTTCCGTTGGCCGAGAACGCGGTCGGGCCAGCGGCATACCGGCCGAGCGATGTGATCACCAGCTTTGGCGGGCGCACGGTCGAGATCGTCAACACCGACGCCGAGGGCCGGATCGTGCTCGCCGATGCGATCGCGTATGCCGTGGCCGAGCTCGACCCGGACGTCGTCGTCGACATCGCCACCTTGACCGGCGCGGCCCGGATCGCGCTCGGCACCACGATGGCCGCGTCCTTCGGCACCGACCCCGGTGTCCTAGGCGCGCTCCGGCTGGCCTTTGCCGAGGCTGGTGAGCACCTGTGGCCGCTGCCGTTGGTGAGCGACTACCGCCCGGCGCTGGATTCCCCGGTCGCCGATATCGCCCAGATGGGTCCGCTCGGCAAGCCGGCCGGCGGCGCCATCATGGCGGCGCTGTTCCTGCAGGAGTTCGCCGGGGAGGTGCCCTGGGTGCACCTCGACATCGCCGGCCCGGGGCGTTCGGAGACCGATACGGGGATCGTGCACGTCGGTGCGACCGGCTACGGTGCCCGTGGTCTGTTGCGTTGGCTGACAAAGGAGTAGGCCCTGATGAACGCCGGTTTCGGCCTCGCAGTGCGCTGGCCGCTGGAGAACACCCGCCCCGAGATGGCCGGTCAACTGCGCGAATACGTCCTCGGCACCTCCCTGGCCCGCTTCATGTTCCTCGACGGGCTGGCGTTCAAGGTGTGGCGGATGCGCGAGGGGGAGTGGTTCGAGGGGACCTACATCTTCGACTCCGCGGCCGAGCGCGACGCCTTCCGCGCCGAGTTCGAGTCCGGCCTGGCGACCTCTCCGGTCAGCCACATGATCGGCTCCATCCCGCGCACAATCGAGAACTTCGAGGTCGTCGCGATCGCCGAGGGCCCGGCGAAGTTCCGCCGCGGCGCCGGCCCGGGGCGGATCTAACTCCGTTTGACGGCGACAACCAGACCGTCGCCGACCGCTAACAGGTTGGTGACCAACCGCTCGTCGTCGCGCAGCGCCCTGCCGAGCTGACGCAGCGCCCGGGTCTTGGCGTCGCGCGCCGCGGGGTCGGCGACCTTGTCGTGCCAGAGCATATTGTCCAG
Source organism: Nostocoides sp. (assembly GCF_037045025.1). Classification (GTDB taxonomy): domain Bacteria; phylum Actinomycetota; class Actinomycetes; order Actinomycetales; family Dermatophilaceae; genus Nostocoides_A. The sequence goes on from NZ_JBAOHM010000011.1 coordinate 514,532, forward strand.
CGCGAGCACACCGCCGGGGCGCAGCAGGCGGATCGCGTGCTCGACATAGGTCGGGTAGCTCTCCTTGTCGGCGTCGATAAACACCAGGTCGTATGCCGCATCGGCCATCCGCGGCAGCACCTCCAGCGCCGCCCCGGTGATCACCCGGGTGCGCTGATGGGCGATGCCCGCCTCGGCATACGCGGCTCGGGCGCTGCGGGAATGCTCCGGCTGCAGGTCGATGGTGGTCAGGACGCCGTCTGCGGGCATCCCGTCGAGCAGCCACAGTCCAGAGGTGCCGGCCCCCGAGCCGATCTCGACGACCGCCCGGGCCCCCATCGCTGCCACCAGCATGCGCAACGCCGCCCCGACGCCGGTTCCCACCGGCACGGCGCCCAGCTCGCTGCCGGCCCGGCGCGCCGCCTCGGCGATCGGGCTCTCCGCCGCGAACTCCTCGGCATAGCTCCAGCTGGCCAGCTTCGCTGTACTCATGGACGTCAGCTTAGGTGTCGCACGCGCGGGGCGCCGAGCGGTGCCCGCGGCGAGCGGCATACAGGAAAAACCCAGCTTGGTCGGGAACCATAACGGGTGCGCACGCGTATCAACGACGACAGGCCACACAGGGGGGCGTGCGCCAGCGGACCTTTGGAGGGACACGATGACCGAGACGACCAGCACCGCCCCGGCGGCTGGCGGCTGGGAGCCGCCGAGCTGGGAGGCGATCGTCGAGGAGCACTCGGCGCGGGTCTACCGGCTCGCCTACCGCCTGACGGGCAATGTCCATGACGCCGAAGACCTCACCCACGACGTGTTCATCCGGGTCTTCCGCTCGCTCGGGACCTATTCGCCGGGCAACTTCGAGGGCTGGCTGCACCGGATCACCACCAATGTCTTCCTCGACAAGATGCGCCGCAAGCAGCGGATCCGCTTCGACGCGCTCTCCGACGAGTCCTCGGCACGCATCCCCAGCCGCGAGCCGTCCCCCGATCAGGCGTATGCCGATCGCCACTTCGACGACGACGTCCAGCGCGCGCTGGACACGCTGCCGCCGGACTTCCGCGCGGCCGTCGTCCTGTGCGACATCGAGGGCCTGTCGTATGAGGAGATCGCGGCGACCCTGGGGATCAAGCTCGGGACCGTGCGCTCGCGCATCCACCGCGGCCGCGCCCAACTGCGCGAGGCGCTGGCCCACCGCTCACCCGAGGCGGTCCGCGCCGCGAAGGCGGCCGCCGCCGTTGCCCCGGCCGGGGGGCGACTCGCGCCGGCGGGCGCGCTGTGATCCGCCCGCGGGGGGCACGGGGGTGCCTCGGCGACCTGGTCGGGGACTATGTCGAGGCGGCGCTGCCGGCGCAGGAGAAGCTCGCCTGGGACCGGCACCTGGTCGCCTGCATTGGCTGCCGCGGAGCCGTCGACCTCGAACGTCGCCTCAAGGACACCCTGCGCGCCGCCCCCCGGGTGCCGGACGACCTGCGCGGCCTGCTGCTCTCGGTCTCGCAGGAGATCCCGGTCGCGGTCCCTGCGACGTCCGTCCCGGACGCTCCGGCGCGGCCCGGACCCGACCTCGGCGTGGCCGTGCTGGCGCCCGGCGCACCGGCCCAGCACCGCTCGATGCTGCGCGCCGCCGTCTTTGCCACGGCCGCGGCCAGCGCCTCGGTCGTGGCCGTGTGGGGGATCGCGATGGCGCCGGCCACCGGCCCGATCCGCACCGGCCCCGGCGCCGTGACACCCCGGCCGGTTAACGAGGGCGTCGCGCCGACCCGCCTCCAGCTGGGGGTCGTCGGCGAGCCGGTGCTGTCCCGAGAGGCGCTCCCCGGGGCACAATCGACCCCATGACCGCCGGACCGCCGCCGCGCACCCCACTGTGGGGAGGCTCCGGCGACGCGCCCCCCACCGAGCCGTTGCCGCAGGGCGCGCCGCCACGCGGGGACGCGCCACCGCAACCGAGCCAACCACCGTCAACCGGCTGGGACACCTGGAACTGGGCGACCCCGGCCGGGGCTACTCCGGCCGGGGCTACTGCGGCCGGGGCTACTGCGGCCGGGGCTACTGCGGCCGGGGCTACTGCGGCCGGGGCTACTGCCGAGGAACCTCTGCTAGCAGCAGTTAGTCGACCTCCCAGTACCTTGCAACCTATTGGCGCGCAAGGAACCTTTGCTAGCAGAAGTTCCTCACGCGCGGGCGGTGGGGGTCAGGCCGGGGGACCGGCGGCCGAGGCCTTCGGGGTGCCAGCGGCCGTGCCGGACAGCCAGCCCTATGGCCAGGCGCAGGCGTGGACCTCGGGCTCCTGGACACCGGACGGCGGCGTTCCCCTGCCCGCCGGACCCCCTGGCCGGGCCCGCGGCCCCGGCTGGCCCGCGGTGATCTCGGTCGCCGTCGTCACCGGGCTGATCGCCGCCCTCCTCGGCGGCCTCGTCGGTGCCGGCCTGCGCGATGGGCTGCCCGGGGTGCTGCCGAGCGCCCAGTCGGGCTCGACCGTGCGCCCCGAGGGCAGCATCGCCCGGATCGCCGCCGACGCGCTGCCCAGCATCGTGACGATCCGTGCCGCCGGCAACGGCGAGAGCGCCACCGGGTCGGGCTTCGTCTACGACAACGCCGGCCACGTCGTCACCAACAACCACGTCGTCGAGGGCGTCGGCGAGGACATCCAGGTCGTCCTCAGCAGCGGCGAACGCATCGAGGCCAGCGTGGTCGGCACCGACGACGCCTACGACATCGCGGTCCTGGCGACCGGACGCACCAACCTACGCGCGTTGCCGATCGGCGACAGCGAAACGGTCGTCGTCGGCGACCCGGTGCTCGCGGTCGGCGCGCCGCTCGGGCTGTCGAGCACGGTGACCTCCGGCATCGTCTCGGCGGTCGACCGCCCGGTGGTCGCCGGCGATGCCTCCACCCGCTCCTATATCAACGCGATCCAGACCGATGCCGCGATCAACCCCGGCAACAGCGGCGGTCCGCTGCTCGACGCAGCCGGCCGAGTGATCGGGATGAACTCGGCGATCGCCGCGCCCCCCGGCAGCTCCCCGGGATCGTCGGGCAACATCGGCCTCGGCTTCGCCATACCGAGCGCGCAGATCGTCAAGACCGCCGGCCAATTGATCAGCAAGGGCAGCGCCGAGCACCCGGTCATCGGCGTGCTGCTCGATGAGAACTATGTGGGCCAGGGCGCCAAGGTGCGCGAATCGGAGGCCAATGGCGATCCGGTCGTGGATAACGGGCCCGCCGATCAGGCCGGGATGCAGCCCGGCGATGTCATCCTCAGCTTCGACGGGCGCCAGATCACCGACGCCGACGACCTGATCGTCGCGATCCGCGCCAAGAGCGTCGGCGACTCGGTGCGGATGACGGTGCGTCGGGACGGGCGCACCGTAGATGTCACAATGACTCTGCAAGCCGCACCGAAGAAGAACTGACCCAAGACCGACCGGCCACCCAGCGAGGACACTTGTTCATGGATTGGAGCGAGTGGGTGGTGTGCATCGTGCTGGTCCTGGTCATCATCGGCCCGCAGCGGATGCCCGAGTATGCCGCCAAGCTCGCCCGCGGTATCCGCCAACTGCGGCTCATGGCCGACGGCGCGCGCGACCAACTGCGCGAACAGATGGGCCCCGAGTTCGACGACATCAACTGGCGCCAGTACGACCCGCGGCAATACGACCCTCGCAAGATCGTCCGGGACGCCTTGCGCGAGCCGCTCGAACAGGCCTGGTCGCCGGTGGGTCAAGAGATCGGCTCGGTCCGCGACTCCGCCCGTGCCCTGGCCCGCGTCGAAGACCTCCCCGGCCACGCCGGCGGCGCCCCGCCGGAGGACGACGAGGACGACGGGATGGACTTCGCCTCCCCGATGCGCTACGACAGCGGCTACGAGGACGGCGACGACGCCGACTACCAGGTGCCCTACGACCTCGAGGCCACCTGACCCGGGGCGAGGAACCTCTGCTAGCAGCAGTTAGTCGGCCTCCCACTACCTTGCTACCTATTGGCGCGCGAGGAACCTTTGCTAGCAGAAGTTCCTCAGGCTCGGGCGGTGGGGGTCAGGCCGAGGGAACGGCCGGCCAGCCCGCGGGTGCGGCCGGCGAGCTGCGTGGCGATGCCGAGCAAGGCCCTTGCCGCAGGGGTGTCCGGGTTGCCCAGGACAACCGGGGATCCGGCATCGGCACCCTCGCGCAGGGCGACGTCGAGCGGGATCTGGCCGAGCAGCGGCACGTCGGCGCCGGTGAGCGCCGTCAGCGACTCCGCGACCGTGGCGCCGCCGCCGGAGCCGAAGATCTCCTGCCGGCTACCGTCGGGCAGCTCCAGCCAGGACATGTTCTCGACCACTCCGACGATCCGCTGCCGGGTCTGGGTGGCGATCGAGCCGGCGCGTTCGGCGACCTCGGCGGCGGCCGTCTGCGGGGTCGTCACGACGAGGATCTCGGCGTTGGGCAGCAGTTGCGCGATCGAGATCGCGACATCACCCGTGCCGGGCGGCAGGTCGAGCAGCAACACGTCGAGGTCGCCCCAAAAGACGTCGGCGAGGAACTGGTTGAGCGCCCGGTGCAGCATCGGTCCACGCCAGACCACCGGCTGGTTGCCGGGGACGAACATCCCGATCGAGATGACCTTCACCTCGTGCGCGATCGGCGGCAAGATCATGTCGTCGACCTGGGTGGGCTGCCCGGTCACCCCGAGCATCCGCGGGATCGAGAAGCCATAGATGTCCGCGTCAACGACCCCGACCTTCAGGCCCTGAGCGGCCAGGGCGACCGCGAGATTGGCCGTGACCGAGGACTTGCCGACCCCGCCCTTGCCGGAGGCCACGGCATACACCCGAGTGAGCGAGCCCGGCTTGGCAAAGGGCACCTCCTTCTCGGGAGCGCCGCCGCGCAGCTTGGTGCGCAAGGCGGCCCGCTGCTCTTCGCTCATCACCCCGAGCGTCACGTCCACGGACGCAACGCCGGGGACCGCCTGTAGCGCAGCCGTCACATCACGCGTCAGGGTCTCCTTGAGCGGGCAGGCCGCCACGGTGAGCAGGATCGTCACCGCGACCGCCCCGGCGTCATCGATCGTCAACGCGTCGACCATGCCGAGGTCGGTGATCGGCTGGCGAATCTCCGGGTCGTTGACGCGCGCCAAGGCGGCGCGCAGGGCCTGCAGGTCAGGGCGTTCCGTCACCCCGACAGCCTACGGTGTCCCGTCCGCCTTCGCGGATCGCGCGGTCTTGGCCTGCGCCTTCGACGCTTGGGACCGCGCCTTGGCTCGCGCCTTGGCCTTGGCTTTGGCCTTGCGCTTGGCCCTGGCCTTGATCTGGGCCTCCCGGTCGTCGAGTTCCTCCAACAGGTCCCGCAGCTCGCTCCGGATGAAGTCGCGGGTCGCATTGTCGCGCAGCGCGATCCGCAGCGCCGCCACCTCTCGGGTCAGGAACTCGGTGTCGGCGAGGTTGCGTTCGTCGCGGGAGCGATCCTGCTCCAAGGCGACCCGGTCGCGGTCGGCCTGCCGGTTTTGGGCGAGCAGGATCAGCGGCGCGGCATACGACGCCTGCAGGCTCAAGATGAGCGTGAGCAGGGTGTAGTTCAGCGCGCGCGGGTCGAACTGCGCCTCCTTCGGACCCCAGGTGTTCCACGCCAGCCAGAGGGTCACAAAGACCGTCATCCCAAAGATGAACATCGGGGTGCCCATGAACCGGGCAAAGGCCTCGCTCAGCTTGCCGAACGCCTCGGAATCGAGCCCGCTGGGCCGGGTGACCAGCTGGCGGCGCCGCTCGGCGGGCTGGTCGAGCCGAGACGTACGCAGCTCAGGCATGGGTCACCCCATGCCGTTCGTCGCGCCAATCCTCGGGCAGGATGTGGTCGAGCACGTCGTCGACGGTCACCGCTCCGAGCAACCGATTGTTCTCGTCGATGACCGGGAGGGAGACCAGGTTGTAGGTCGCGAACGTGCGCGTGACCCGGCCGAGCGTCGCCCCCACCTTGAGCGGCTCGATGTCCTTGTCCAGGAACTGCCCGACCGAGGCGTGCGGCGGCTCGCGCAGCAGCCGTTGCAGGTGCACCAGCCCGAGATAGCGCCCGGTCGGCGGTCTCGTGCGGTGCCCGGCAGACGAAGACGGTCGTCGCGATCGTCGTCTGCACCTCCTCCCGTCGCACCAGGGCAAGCGCCTCGGCGACGCTCGCCTCCGGGCCGAGGACGATCGGCTCGGTGGTCATCAGGCCGCCGGCGGTGTTCTCGTCATAGCTGAGCAGCCGGCGCAGCGGGGCGGCCTCGTCCGGCTCCATCAAGGTCAGCAGTTCCTCGGCCCGCTCCGGGGGCAGGTCCTTGAGCAGGTCGGCCGCGTCGTCGGGCTCCATCGCCTCCAGGACGTCAGCGGCCCGCTCGAGCGGGATCGAGGTGACGATCTCGACCTGGTCGTCCTCGGGAAGCTCGGCCGATGACATCGGCCAGGCGCTCGTCGTCGAGGGCGGCGACGACCTCGAGCGCGGCGCTTGGGCGCCAGATCGTGGATCGCCTCGGCGAGGTCGGCCGGCTTGAGGTCCTCATACTCCTGCAGCAACCGGGCGGCCGACTGCTGCTCACCGGACTCGTGCAGGCCGCTGACCGTCGTCGATGGGCGCGACGAACGTCGCCCCGCGCCGGGTGCTCCACCGCCCGAGCGCGCTCGCGGCGCGGTGGCTCTCCCGGCAAAACACCTTGGTCACCCACCAATCCCGGTTGCGTTCCCACTCGATGCCGACATCCTCGACGGTCGCCGACACGACGCCGTTGTCGGTCCGCACCTGCACGGGCCGTTCGATGAGTTCGGCGAGCACCAGCGTCTCGGTGGCGCGCTGCTCGAATCGGCGCATGTTGACCAGCCCCGTGGTGATGACCTGGCCGCCGTCGACCGAGGTCACCCGGGTCATCGGCACGAACACCCGCCGCCGCCCGGGAACCTCCACCACCAGGCCGATCACGCGGGCGGCGCCGTTGGCGGGAAAAGACGACGACGACGTCGCGCACCCGGCCGACCTGGTCGCCCAGCGGGTCGAACACACGCAGCTTCGCCAGCCGAGCGACGAAGACGCGGGTGGGGGCACTCACGAGGTCAGGCTAGTGCGCGGCCCAACGAGGGGGCGCATTTCGCTGGCATAAGCCGCTGGAGTGGCGCACACTTGCGGGAAGGTTCCGCATTGAAGGTGGAGGTGTCGCCATGTCCGATCACATCCCAGCCGGTATGCCGGTCCTCTCGGCCGGCAAGCACCCCAACCCGCGTCGGGGGGCCTGCTTCATGGAGTTCGCGTCTTATCTCGCCGGAGAGCGGTGGAGCGACGAGCCCACCTGCACCCACCCCTTGCTCGCGCTGATTGCCCGGCTGGTCAATGACTCCGTCGACGGCGGGCACCGGGCCCGGCTGGTCCCGCTCGTCCCCGACGTCGTCGGGCTGAACTCACCCGATATCGCGCTCGATGCCCTGCTCGCGATGCGGGTCATCGAGGCCGGGCTGCCGATCGCCCCCTTCGAGCGGCAGCGGCTCCTCGCCGCCGGGCTGGTCATCCTGGAGTCGACGCTGCCAACCCTGCCCGACCGGGTGGCCACCGACCTGCGCCGCCGGGTCCCGGCCGCCTTCGCGACGGCGCCCGACATGGAGGCCTGGGGCCGGCGCCACGTCACTCGCGGACAAACCGAGAAGGTGCTGCGGGACAAGACCTTCCCCGGGATTGCCATCAACGGCGTGATCGGTGTCGCTCAGGCCTGCGTGGACGACCCCCAGGACCGGCTGGTCGCCCTGTTGCACGACTGCATCGCCGACGCCCGCGCCTTCGTCGGGGTGGCGCCCCCCGACCCGGACCGGCCCCCCGCGTCGCTACCGCCGATCAACCCCGACGAGGTCGCCGCCCGCGACCGCCGAGATGTCGCGGTCGCCAGCCGGCTGTGGTCCCTCGTGCGGGGGTGACGGGAGCGGCGCCGGACTGCTCGGCATACGAGCCGGGGCCCTGGCGGGGCTGCCCGAACGGCCGCAGCTCATAGATCGTGCCGGACTCTCGCCACCGGGCGAGTTGGTCGTCGGTGGCGTTCAGCCGCTCGGCGGCCAGCGCCGCCGCGGCGGCTTCCCAGCCTGAGTCTTCGGCGGTCACCACCCGCGCGGCGGCATCGACCTGAAGCAGCCGGCCGCCAGAGTCCTTGCTGCGCAGCACCAGCCGCACCTGCTCGGGCAGGTCGGGCAGCTGCTGCTCGCCCGCCCCGGTGACGATCAGGACGGCACCGTCGAGCACGGCATACCAGAGCGCGCGGGAGCGCTCCTCGGTCTCGACCCAGCACACCGACGACTTGGCGAGCGCCTCGGCCAGCAGCGCGGTGACATTCAGCGGTGGCGGGCCCTCGGGCGCTGCCTTCGCTGGCTCGGTCACAGGGCAACTGTGTCACACGTCCCGTCACCCCCGCCCGCCGTCGCGGCAACCGCGCTGCTAGCTTGCCCAATATGCGTAGTGCAAAGGCGTTCTTCGCTCCCTTGGCCGTCGGCGCTCCCGCCCCCGTGCGAGAGGTCCCAGCCCGGCCGAGCCGGATGATCCATTTCTTCGACCCGAGCAACGAGAAGATGGCCGCCAAGGTGCCCAGCCTCGTCGGAACCGTCGATGTGCTCCTCGGCAACCTCGAGGATGCCGTCAAGGCAGACAAGAAGGAGGCGGCCCGGGCGGGCCTTGTCGCGATCGCCCGGTCGACCGACTTCGGCGAGCACACGCAGTTGTGGACTCGGATCAACAGCCTCGACAGCCCGTGGGTGCTCGATGACCTGATCACGCTGGTCACCGAGGTCGGGGACAAGCTCGATGTGATCATGGTGCCCAAGGTGCAAGGCCCCGAGGACATCCACTACGTCGACCGGCTGCTTGCCCAGTTGGAGGCCCGCGCCGGCCTGGAGCGGCCGCTGCTGGTCCACGCCATCTTGGAGACCGCGCGCGGCATGGCCAATGTCGAGGAGATCGCGGCGGCCAGCCCGCGGATGCAGGGCATCTCGCTCGGCCCGGCCGACCTCGCCGCCGACCGCCGGATGAAGACCACCCGGGTCGGGGGCGGCCACCCCGGCTATCTCGTGCGCGAGGACCCCGTCGACGGCAACATCGAGGGCGAGCGCGGGATCTTCCAGCAGGACCTGTGGCACTACACGATCGCGCGAATGGTCGACGCGTGCGCGATGAACGGGATCTTCCCCTACTACGGGCCGTTCGGGGACATCAAGGATGTCGTCGCGTGCGAGGACCAGTTCCGCAACGCCTTCCTCCTCGGCTGCGTCGGCGCGTGGTCGCTGCACCCGGCGCAGATTGCCATCGCCAAGAAGGTGTTTAGCCCCTCGGCGGCCGATGTCGCTCACGCGCGGCGGGTCAAGGAGGCGATGGGCGACGGCACCGGCGCGGTCATGCTCGACGGCAAGATGGAGGACGACGCCTCGCTCAAGCAGTGTCTGGTGATCCTCGCTCTCGCCGACCAGCTCTCCGCCAACGACCCCGAACTCGCCGAACTCTATGCGGCACAAGGAAGTGACGCCTGATGTCCAGCGACTACCGCGCCCGCCGCTCGGCCCTCTATATGCCCAGCTCCAACCAACGGGCACTGGAGAAGGCCAAGACGATCCCGTGCGACGCGCTCATCCTCGACCTGGAGGACGCCGTCGCGCCCGACGCCAAGGACGCGGCCCGCGAGAATGCCTGCGCGGCGGCGAGTTCCGGCGACTACGGGCGACGCGAGATCACCATCCGGGTCAATGGCATCGGCACCGAATGGCACGAGGCCGACATGGAGGCGGCGTGCGCCGCCGCGCCGGACGCCATCGTCGTGCCCAAGGTGAGCTCCGCCAAGGAGGTTAAGACCCTGGTGACGTCGATGACCCGGTTCGGCGCGCCGCAGCAGACCAAGCTGTGGGCGATGATCGAGACGCCCAAGGCGATCTTCAACGCGCGCAAGATCGGCGAGGCCGACGAACGGCTGGTCTGCTTCGTGCTCGGCACCAACGACCTGATCAAAGAACTGCAGGTTCAGCACGTCCCGGGTCGCGCGCCGCTGCTGACGTCGCTGTCGATCGCCGTGCTTGCTGCCCGGCGCGCCGGGATCACCGTGCTGGATGGGGTCTACAACGACGTTAAGGACGCCGACGGCTTCGCCGCCGAGTGCACGCAGGGGCGCCAATTCGGGTTCGACGGCAAGACCCTGATCCACCCCGGCCAGGTCGAGCCGTGCAATGCCGCGTTCGCGCCCAGCGCCGAGGAGGTCGACCAGTCACGGGGCATCGTCGATGCGTGGCGGGCCGGCGGCGGCGGGGGAGTGATCACCTACAACGGCCGGCTGATCGAGCAACTGCACGTCGACATGGCCGAGCGCGTTCTCGCGATCCACGAGGCGATCACCGCCTCCTAGAGTTCAGCTTTCGGTTGGCAACCTTGCGGCGCCAGTCGAGGTCGGTCACCAGGATGCGCGAGCTGGGCTGGCCGTCCCAATCGACGGTGAGACCTTCGGCGCGCAGCAGGCTCACGGCGTCCTCGGCGATGCCGCGGTCGAGGGCGGCCAGGCCGGCGCGGATGCTGTCCTGATCGGCGGTGCGGTCGATCATTCCGGGGCGCTCGAAGCCGCCGTAGGACAGGTCCAGGTCGCTGCCGCCGGGCGCGAGCCGCTCCGCGTCCTGCTCGTGGAAGAAGACATAGCCGCGGGCGGTGTCGGCGCCCTTGCTGTCACCGATCTCGGCGTGCCCGCAGGTGTTGCAGCAGGTGAAGTTCATCCGGGTGACGATCCTGGCCTGCCCCATCGCCTCGAACGCCCGGAACACGGCGGTGGCATCCCCTTCATCGGGCCAGCGGGCATGCTCGGTCCGGATCTCGGCGAGGACCTCGTCCAGGGCGGTTTCGACCTGCTCATCGCTCAGCTCGGCCCAGGCCTCGTCGTTGCGCGACCATCTCGACGACCCGCTCGCGGACCTCCTCCTCGGTGGCGAACCCCGGGCCGAGCAACTCGTGGATCCAGTCCGTGAGACTCTCGTATGCCGAATCCGAACTCCCCGCCCCGGGGCCCGTCGGTCCCCGGCTGCGGACCGGCCAGCAGCCGGCGCCGGGGCGGGCGATGGTCCAGGTGGTGGTGTCTGCCGGCGCCAACGATCGAAGATCCCCATGCCGCCATCTTGGCGCAGATTACTGTCGAACCGGGCGGAGCGAGCGGGCGGTCAGCCGAGCTGGGCGAGCAACCAGTCGAGTTGGGCTCCGGCATGCGAGCGCCAGTATGCCGCCGTGTGATCGCCGTCGTCGAAGGTCACCAGCGCGTGCGGGACGCGTTTGGCGAACGCCTTGTTGGCGGCATAGAAGTAGTCGTCGCGGCCGCAATCGAGGCGGATCGGGATGTGGGCCAGCGCGTTTGCCCGCGTGAAGACGTCGTGGGCGAGGAAGTCCTCGCGGTCGTCGAAGGCGCCGGCAGCGCTCTGGGCCGGGTCGGTCCACAGGGCGGCGCTGGCGGCGACGACGCCGTAGACGAGGTCGGGACCCAGGTCGCTGGCTAGGAGCAGCGCGCCATACCCGCCCATCGAGAAACCGAGGAAGGCGATCTTGGCGGCATCGGGGACCCCGGTGAGTTTGCGGGCAATCGGCACGAAATCCTGGACGACCATGGCGGCGGGATCGACGCCGGGATGTTGCCCGTTGCCGGAGGTCACCGCTCGGCGTTTGTGCCAGTAATAGTCGCCGCCGCTGACCGCGGCCACCGCGAGCCCGGTGCGTTGAACGTGCGCGCCGACGTCGAGCACGTCCATCATCTTGGGTCCGTTGAGGCTGTACCCGTGCAGCGCGATGACCAGGCCGCGGGCGGGCCGATCCGGCCGGACGATCTCATAGGCGATCTGCTCATTGGGCAGGTATGCCGAGGTGATCGTGCCCGTGTCGGTCTGGACCTGCCGGGCCAGGCGCGCGCCCGCGTCACCACCTCCCCGGCACCCGGTGACCGTTCCCCCGACGGCGAGCGTCGCCGCACCCGCGGCGAGCAGGGAACGGCGGCTGAGGCCCGGGGCGTGCGGCCGGCTACCGTGGGGCATTCCTTACCCTAACCCTTGCGGACGAGGGGGTGTTGACGACCGGGGATCGACGCGCTACTTTTGTAGCAGTACAAAATGGCACAAAGGAGATGAGGAGAATGGTCGTCGCGCTTTCCCCAGTCACCGCGGTGGAAATCACGTTTGGTGAGCGGACCGGTCGGATCGTGTTGCTGGCGATCGTCTTCGTTCCCTTTGTGGTTTTCGTCTGGGCGTCCCGAGACCGCCTGGTGGGCAACGAGATCCGTCGGCTGCAGCGCCTCGCCAGTCTCCCCGACGCGGGGGTTGATCAGCCTCTCCTGGTGCAGCGGCTGCGCCAGCGCCAGACCGGCCGGGCCATCGGCGTCACGGTCGCGATGCTCATCATGGGCCTGGCCCTTGTCTGGGCCGACCCAGTCATGCCCTGGATTGTGTTCGCGGCACCCATCGGCGCTGGCCTGGGCACGGTGCTCGGTCAGCTTCGCCCGCTCGCGGCCGGTCCCCGTCCGCGGCTGGCCCAGCTGCGGCGCCGTGAGATCGGCGACTATGTCACCCCGCTCGAGCTTCGACTTCTCGTGGGCGCCTTCGCCACCGTGCCGCTGGCCCTCGCGCTCATCGTCGTGGCGGCGGCCACCGGGTCACCCCCGGTCGGGAGGGTGCTGATCGGCTGCGCGCTGCTCGTCCTGGTCACGGCCGCGGCATGGCTGATTCGGGCTGCCACGGCCCGGGTGCTCGGCTCGTCCGTCGAACTCGGGAGCGTCGTCGGCCTGGAGTGGGAGGAAGTGATCCGCGCCCAGACGCTGCGCGATGTCGTCGGCGCCGCCGCCTGCCTCGCTGCCGGTGGCAGCGCGGGTGTGTTGTGGTGGCTTTCCGGCAACCCGGGGTTCCCGCAGTGGTTCGAGGCCGGCGCGATGGTCCTGGTTGCGTCGGCGCTCGCGCTCGTCCTGGTGCTCGTGCTGGCCGCAACCGCGGACTCGCGCTTTGCCTGGGCGCGCGGGCACGCGCTTGCGGGGCTCGACGGATGATCCTGAGCGTCGACTCGGGGTCGGTTGTGCCGGCATACGAGCAGATTGTTGGGCAGGTCGTGGCGGCGGTGCGCTCGGGCGCACTGCTGCCGGGGACAAAGCTGCCGACCGTGCGTCAGCTCGCCGGCGACCTCGGGTTGGCGACCAACACCGTGGCGCGGGCCTACCGGCAGCTGGAGGGCGAGGGAGTCGTGGCGACGAACCGGCGCAATGGCACGGTCGTCGCCACGCCCCCCTCCGCCCGGGCCGATGAAGAGGTCGCTGCGGCCGCCGTGCTTTTCGTCAAAGCGGCGCAGCGCTCCGGGCTCGGCATCGGGGACGCGATGAGCGTCATCCGCGAGGCGTGGTAGCCCTCACGAGCGGCGTCACCAGCGCGATGTCGCCGCCGCGACGAGGTCGCCGAAGAGCTCTTCCTCGTCCACCTCCAGGCCCTTGCTGACGAACCAGCTGCACAGGTTGTGAACGTCGCGGTGCAAGAAGTCGAAGCCCTGCGGGTTGCCGATGATGTCGACGATCTGTGGCCAGTCGATGAAGACCAGCCGGCCCTCGTGCAGCAGGATGTTGTAGGCCGACAGGTCGCCGTGCGTCCAGCCGTGTAGCGCGAGGCGGGTCAGCACCTCGCGAGACTGCTCGAAGAGATCGGGCAGGTCGTCCCGGTCGGGGCGCGCGCTGGCCAGGCGTGGCGCGGCGACGCCGTCGGTGCCGATGAACTCCATCAGCATCTCGGTGTGCGAGAGCTGGACCGGATAGGGGACCGGCAGGTCCAGGTCCCACAGCGCTTTGAGCGCCTCGAACTCCGCGCCCGCCCACTGCCCGGCGATGACCTCGCGGCCGAAGTCGGTGCGGCGGGCCATGGCGCGCATCTCGCGGGAGCGGCGTACCCGCCGGCCTTCGAGGTAGCCGGCATCGCGGTGGAAGAGGCGGTGCTCGCCGGTGCGGAAGCGTTTGGCGGCCATGATGACGTCGGCGGCCGGCGCGTCTGTGCCGTCGGGCACCCAGCGGCGCACGACGTGGACGTCGGCCTCCTTGCCGGTCTTGAGGACCCCCAGGTCCTGCTCGACGGCACCGAGGTCGGTGATGACCCAGTCGGGCCGGGGTTTGGGCCCGTGTGTGGCGCCGTCCCAGGTGGACCAGCGCTCGCCCTCGGGCGGGGCGTCGGGGAAGCTATCGATCGCGAAGGACGTCGCGTCCGATCGTGGCATTGCGGAACTCCTGACGAGTGGTGTTTTGGGGGCGGGGCAGGTCAAGGCCCAAGACAGTCATGGCCGGCCTCCTTCACTCGTCGGACGTGTTTGCGCGTGCCAGTCAAGCGGAAGGGCGTGGCACGCGCAACCGGTTTTCTCCCTACTCGGGGTAGGTCTGCGAAAAGGTGCGGCGGGACGCACCTTTTCGCAGACCTAACTAACGCGGGACTCGCGTATCCACAAGGTCGTGGCCGCCAGGCCCATCCGCTATCCACAAGGTCGAGCCCGTGGAGTTGCCCACGCGGCCCCGGGCACCGGACCGTAGCCGGGTGACGACCATGCTGCCCACCTCGCGGAAGGAGGAGATCCGGGCGCGTCAGCTGTGGCGCCGCGCGGCCGCGGCGCGGTTGGCAAGCGAGCACGGTGGGGTCGTCGATCGCCGGCAACTCGCGGCGCTCGGGATCACCCGTTTCGAGGTGCGCGGCGAGATAGCGGCCGGCCGCTGGGCGAGCGCGGGGATCCACACCCTGGTCATCGGCGGCTCGGTCGTCGTCGGCTCGGGCAGGCCGACCGGAACCGGCTTGTCCTGGCAGGCGGTCTGGGAGTCTGCGCCAGGAGCGCTGCTCGACGGCGCGTCGGGTTTGGTCGCATCGGGGCTGACCGGTTTCACCCCCACGGTGATCGATGTCAGCGTCCCGCGCGACGCGGTGGTGCATCCGCTCGCCGGCGTGCGGGTCCGCCGCCGCCGGGTACTCGTTGCCACCGCGCACGGGGGCGTACCGCGCACACCTGTAGAGACGGCAACCATCCGGGCAGCCCAGATGGCCGTCAGCGATCGCCAGGCGGCGTTGTTGATTTGCTTGCCGATCCAGCAGCGGCTGACCTCACCCGCGAGACTGCTCGTGGCCTGGCGGCAGGTGCGTCGCTCACCGAACCGGCGCTTCCTCGATGCCGTCGTCCGCGATGTGTGCGACGGGGTTCACTCCCTCGGTGAGCTCGACTTCGCCGGGGAGTGCCGCCGGCGGCGCATCCAGGAACCGGTGCGCCAGAGTGTTCGCCGTGGGCCACACGGGCGGGTGTATCTGACGCCGAGTTCGGTTGTGGCCTGGTCGTCGAGATCGACGGGATCCAGCACCGCGAGGGGCTGGCCGAGGTCGACGATGCGTTGCGCGCCAACGCGGTGTCGATGGAGCGGCACCCGGTCCTGCGGATTCCGGTGCTGGGACTGCGGATCTGTCCAGACGCCTTCATGGACCAGGTGGCGGCGGCAATCGCCGGGCTGACTCGCGGGTAGGTCTGCGAAAAGGTGCGCCCGGTCGCACCTTCTCGCAGACCTACCCGCCGGTCGAGGCCGGTCAGCGGGTCTCGGCGCCCACCAGGCGGCGCCGGCCGCGCAGGGCGACGACGAACGCCAGCCCGGCGGCGGCGATCGGGACGGCGAAGGCCCGGTGCGCACCCGCCGACTCGATCACCTGTCCGCCCAGTCCGGCGCCCACGCCGACCCCGACGAGCATGCCGGTGACGACGATCGTCATGCCTTCGTTCAGCTGGGCGGCCGGGACGAGGCGTTGGCACAGGGTCATCGCGGTGATCAGCGTCGGCGCGATCACCAGGCCCGCGACGAAGCCGTTGATCCCGAGAGCACACCCGGCACGACGAGCAGGGGCAGGAGCATGACGAAGAGCGCGAACGTGTATACCGTCATCCGCGGGGCGATGCCGCCCACCGCCGGGACGAGCCCGAACGCGAGGCCGTAGGCGCTGACGAAGAAGTGGCTCGCGCGCGGCATGACCTGCAACACGGCATACGGGGAGAAGAGTCGGCGCACGATGCTCGATTCTCGGTCGCCGACCCCGGCGCCGTCGAATCCGTTGATCGGCGGATCGGCGCCGCTACACCACGACGACGACGGCTCGATCGCAGCCCCGGCACGTCGTCAGCGCCGCTGACGTCGCGAACTGACTCGGCGGGGGCGCGTGGGAGGCCTCACACGCCCGGGGCTGGGCTGAGAGTGCCCGCGAGCGGCATACTGCCAACGAGGCCTTCTCAACCCCAACGCAAGGTGGCGATCGACGTATGTCCCGGCTGCAGACGACTGAAAACCTCACCGAGGAGCAGCGGGAGCTGCTGAAATTGGTGCGGGAGTTCGTCAACGAGCAGATCATCCCGGTCGCCACCGAGTTGGAGCACAAGGACGAATACCCACAGGCGATCGTCGACCAGATGAAGGAGCTGGGGATCTTCGGGCTGATGATCCCCGAGGAGTACGGCGGGCTGGGCGAGTCGCTGCTGACCTATGCCCTGACGGTCGAGGAGATCGCCCGCGGCTGGATGTCGGTCTCCGGCATCATCAACACCCACTTCATCGTCGCCTACATGCTGCTGCACCACGGCACCGAGGAGCAGAAGCAGCGCTACCTGCCCAAGATGGCCGACCGGCGAGATCCGCGGGGCGTTCTCGATGTCCGAGCCGGCGCTCGGCTCCGACGTCGCGGCCATCAAGACCAAGGCCGTGCGCCAGGGCGAATCCGACGACTGGGTGATCACCGGCCAAAAGATGTGGCTGACCAACGGCGGCTCCAGCAATCTGGTCGCGGTGCTCGTCAAGACCGACCTCGGCCACTCCAGCGTCTACAAGAACATGACGACCTTCCTGATCGACAAGGAGTCCGGCTTCGGCGAGACCGCCCAGGGCGTCATCGTCCCCGGCAAGATCGAGAAGATGGGCTACAAGGGCGTCGACACCACCGAACTCGTCCTCGACAACCACAAGTCGAGCACGGCCCAGATCCTCGGCGGCGAGCCGGGCAAGGGTTTCTACCAGATGATGGACGGCGTCGAGGTCGGCCGAGTCAACGTCGCCGCCCGCGCCTGCGGGGTCTCGCTGCGTGCGTTCGAACTCGGCATCGCCTACTCCCAGCAGCGCGAGACCTTCGGCAAGAAGATCGCCGACCACCAAGGCATCCTGTTCCGCCTCGCCGACATGGCAACCAAGGTCGAGGCCAGCCACCAGATGATGGTCAAGGCCGCCCGGCTGAAGGACTCCGGCGCCCGCAACGACCTCGAGGCCGGTATGGCGAAGTATCTCGCCGCCGAGAACTGCGCCGACGTCGTCGAGCAGTCCTTCCGGATCCACGGCGGCTACGGCTACTCCAAGGAGTACGAGATCGAGCGCCTCTACCGCGAGGCGCCGATGCTGCTGATCGGCGAGGGCACCGCCGAGATCCAGAAGATGATCATCGGCCGGCGGCTGCTGGAGGATTACAAGCTGCGCGGCTGAGCCCGGATGCGGTTCGTCAGTCGCGGTGACCGGTGTTCCGTGCGGGTTTCGGCGGCGTCTTGGGCAGCACGACGACCGCGCTGCCGCCGCGGGCGGGGTAGGCCCTGATCGCCTTCGCCAGCTCGAGGTCGGCGGCGCTGGGGCGGAGACTGCGGAGGAACTTTCGCATGCCTCCAGGGTTACGCATCCATGATCCATACGTCCAATGACTAGGTGATCTAGTAATGATGCCGCTCACGCATCATTAACCGGGTACGCGGCGCGTTGGAGTGACTCAATGACGCGCGTCCCAACCGCCGGGCGCTGCACGCGAGCCGACGGGAGCGGCATACGATCACGACTTGTGACGACCACCGCGCCCAGCGTTGCGACGGAACCCGCACACGAGGGCGGCCACGGCGCAATCGGCGTGCTCATGCTGGCCGCGCTCGGCGTCGTCTTCGGCGACATCGGGACCAGTCCGCTGTATGCGATGCAGACTGTCTTCACGATCGACGACGGCTTCGTCAAACCGACCTCGGAGGACGTCTACGGCGTGATCTCGATGGTCTTCTGGGCGATCACGCTAATCGTCTCGATCAAGCAGCTGATGTTCATCCTCAAGGCCGACAACGACGGCGAGGGCGGCATCCTCTCCCTCGCCTATCTCACCCGCCACTACGTGCCCAAAAACAGCCGCCGCTACGGCCTGGTCATGGTCCTCGGGGTCTTCGGCGCCTCGCTCTTCTTCGGCGACAGCCTGATCACCCCGGCGATCTCCGTGCTGTCGGCCGTCGAGGGCCTGAAGGTCTCCGCGCCCGGGCTGGAACACGTCATCTTGCCCATCGGGGTCACCATCATCACCGCGCTCTTCGCCGTGCAGCGCTTCGGAACCCATCTGGTCGGCCGCTTCTTCGGCCCGGTCATGGTGCTGTGGTTCCTCACCCTCGCCGCGCTCGGCATCCCGCACATCGTCGCCGACCCGGCCGTCCTCGGCGCGCTCTCCCCGCACCACGCGTTCGGGTTCGCCTTCCGTCACCCCTATATCGCCTTCATCGCCATGGGCGCGGTCGTCCTATCGGTCACCGGCGCCGAGGCGCTGTATGCCGACATGGGCCACTTCGGTCGCAAACCGATCGTCCGCGCGTGGTTCTTCCTCGTCTTCCCGTGCCTGACGTTGAACTATCTCGGCCAGGCGCAGCAGATCCTCCACCACCCGGAAACGGCGACCTCGCCGTTCTTCCATCTCGCCCCGGACGCGCTGCAACTGCCGCTGGTCGTGCTCGCGACGCTGGCGACGATCATCGCCAGCCAGGCGGTCATCTCCGGCGCGTATTCGGTGGCCAGCCAGGCGCAGCGGCTGGGCTACCTGCCGCGGCTGACCGTGCGGCATACCTCCGAGCATGGCGGGCAGATCTATATCCCGTCGGTCAACTGGCTGCTCTTCGGGGGCGTGCTGCTGCTCATGCTCGCCTTCCGCGCCTCGGAGAAGCTGGCCACGGCATATGGCGTCGCGGTCACCCTCGATCTGATGCTCACCACCGGCTTGTTCTGCGTGTATGCCGCCGCCCGGCACAAGTGGCCGATGTGGAAGGTCGCGGCGTTTGCCGTCGTCTTCGGGGTCATTGAGTTCAACTTCTTCGCCGGCAACGCGGCCAAGGTCCTCCACGGGGGCTGGCTGCCGCTGCTCGTCGCGGCGACGCTGGTGCTGGTGATGATGACCTGGCGCCGCGGACGCACTCTGGTCACGGCACGCCGGACCAAGCTTGAGGGCGACCTGCAGACCTTCTTGGTCGACGTGCGCGAGAGCCTGCGTGGTGACCCGTCGACCCACGAGTATCTCACCCGCGTCCCCGGCACCGCCGTCTTCCTCCACCCCACCAAGGTCACGACGCCGCTGGCGTTGCGGGAGAACGTGAACTTCAACAAGGTGCTGCACCGAGAGGTCGTCATCGTCAGCGCCAATGTCCGCAACGTCCCGCACGTCGCGCTTGCTGAGCGGGTCAGCGTCGACCATCTTGGCGACGAACTCGACGGGATGACCCATGTCGGCATCGACTTCGGGTTCCAGGACGACCAGGACGTGCCCGCCATGCTGGCGCTGGCCCGAGACCGCGGGCTCAAGGCGGACGTCTCCGATCCCGTGTACTTCGTCTCCAAGATCACCGTCCACCGCTCCGACCGGCCCGGTATGGCCGGCTGGCGCAAACGCCTCTTCGTCGGCCTGGCGCACAATGCCGCCTCCCCGACGGAGTACTTCCGCCTGCCGATCGGCCAGGTTGTCGTCATGGGCGCGCAGGTGCGGTTCTGAGGCCTTGCCGTTGAGCGTCTGCCGGGGTGCCGTCCAGCAAATATCCAGCCAGCATTGAGACAATGAGGCCATGACGACGCAACCGATGGGCGCCCGCGGTCCGATGGGGCAGGCGGCGTTCAAACTCAACTACCCGATGTCGCTCGGGGTCTACGACAGCTATGGCGAGGCCCAGAAGGCGGTCGACTACCTTTCCGACAACGACTTTCCCGTCCAGAACGTCTTGATCGTCGGAACCGACCTCAAGCAGGTCGAGCGGGTGACCGGGCGGCTCACCCGCGCCCGGGTCGCCCTCGGTGGCGCCCTGTCCGGCGCCTGGCTCGGTGCCTTCGTCGGGCTGATCTTCTCGATGTTCGAAGACGGTGAGACGCTCATCCGGATCCTCAGCACGGTTGTCTTCGGTGCGCTGTTCGGCCTGGTCTGGGCGCTGATCGGCTATGCGATGACCAAGGGCCAGCGCGACTTCACCTCGGTCAGCCAGGTCGTGGCCACCCGGTATGAGGTGCTCACCGAGCACAACCTGATCGCCCAGGCGCGGGAGCTGCTCACCCGGATGGACCCGATGAAGGCCGCTCAGGCCCAGGTCGCCGAGGCCCAAGCCCGGGCGTATGCCGAAGCGCAAGCCGCGCAGCAGAATCCGCCGCAGCAGTCCGCCGGAGGTTAGCGCGCTGGGGCGATGAGCGCGATCCCGGCTCGTGTCCAGGCCACCCGACCGGTGGCGGGTGCGGTCGCCAGCTGGGCCCGCATCCACTGCGGGTTCACGGTTTCGGAGCGCAGGTCCAGCAGCAGCCAGGTGGTTGTTGGCACCTCGGCGATCCGAGCCGGCGGCGGAAGCAGTCTGGCCCGCAAGCGGGGCACGGTATGCGGCGCCAGCCTCGACTCGGTGAGCACCGCTGCGCCGGCGGGTGCCCGCTCGATCGCGGCACGGACCGCTTCGAGCCTCGCTGTTGGGTTTCTGGGGCCCGTGAACGCACCGGCGAGCGGGCCGGTCATCACGACCGTCGTGGCGCACACGCCGACAAGCACCAAGGCACGCGTGCAGGTGGGCGACCACTGGCTCCCCCGGATCCGGCGCCAGCCGTCGAGCGCCGCGAAGGCAAGGGCAACCTCGGCCAGCATCGTGTAGTGGAATTCCAGACCCCAATAGTGCGAGTTGTCGGCCGCGTACCGAGTCAGTGCCGGGAGGGCGAACGCGGCGATGAGCGGTGAGCGCAGCCCCAGGAACCCGGTGCCGCACAACAGGATCAACGTCGTCGTCGCGCCGCGCCCGTCGCTGACCAGGCTTGTCCATAGCGAGCCGAGCGGCGACTGCGTGGTGTGCCGGTAGCCGTAGACGTGCCCGGGGTGGAGAGCGGGAAGTACCGCGCCGACGACCACGACGAGCCAGGTGAGGGCGGCGGCGGCCAGGCAGATCGCGGGCGCCCACCGGCGACGCGCAGCGAGCGCGATGGCGATGCTGAGCGCGAGGAACGGCATGTCCTCCTTGACGAGCAGGAGCGTCCCGGCCCAGGCCGCGCAGCGCCACCAGCGCCCCGAAAGATAGGCATCCAAAGCCAGGGCGAGGAGTGGTAGTCCGAGCCCGACCTCGTGGAAGTCGAAGAGCAGACCGCTTTGCATACCGGGGCTGACCGCCAGAGCCAGCCCGGTCAGGGCGCCGGCCGGGTGGCGCGCGATGCGGACGCCGGCGCGGGCGGTCACGGCCACGCTGGCGCCGCCGCAGATGGCCTGAATGATGAGCAGGCACCGCGGATCGGGCCAGATCTTCCACGGCAGCGCCAGCACGGCGATCAGCGGGTGGAAGTGATCGCCCCAGATCAGGAAGCCCTTGATCTCGCTGACCGGCGCCTCGCCCCGAGACAGGTGGTCGATCGCCGGGCCGAAGATCGCCAGGTCCATACCGGTCAGCAGATTGGTATGCCGCGCGAGGGCGGCCGCGGCATACACCAGCGTCGTCAGCGCGCCGAGCGCGAACGGGATCCCCAGTATGCGCGCGGTAGCGGTTGGTTGTTTCGACGCGGAACGGTTTTCGAAGTCGCCAGGACAAGGAGTCCGGAGCGTGCTGACGCCATCCCTCCACGGTGCGGCGTGAGTGTTCTTGCTCGGCTTCAGGATTGCAGCGGCTCGTCGTCAAGTGCGTTGCGGGGGAGAGCGATCCGGAAGTGGGCAGGTTGCGGATCGATGATGGCGATGTCACCGCCGTGCAGCCGCACGCATTCGCGGGCGATCGTCAGGCCAAGGCCATTCCTTTGCCTGGCGCGGGAGTCGTCGCCGCGTGCGAAGCGGTCGAACGCGACGGCGGCGAAGTCGTCGGGCAGACCCGGCCCGGAGTCGTCGATGTCGATGAGCACCTGCTCGGCGGCGGTGCCGTCCACGCGGACGTTGATGGGCGGCCTCCCGTGGAGTTCGGCATTCTGGAGGAGGTTGCCGAGGGCGCCGCCGAGCATGCGTGGATCGGCGCGGAGGGTGACGTTGCCGAAGGTGCGTAGCTGCAGATCGCCAGCCACGGCGACGTCGCCAGCCACGGCACGCACAATTCCCGCGAGGTCGACGGTGTCGGTGAGGAGTTCTGCCCTGCCGGAGTCCAATCGGTCCAGTTCGAGCAGTGCCTCGCTGAGTCCGGTCAAGCGGCGCAGCGCCGCCACCAGTCGAGCGATCGCGTCGTCGTCGGGTGCACGGGCCGCCAACGTGGAGGCCGTGGCGAGCAGGGTCGCGGTGGGTGTGCGCAGTTCATGGGCGGCGTCGGCGGCGAATCGCCGATGGCGGGCATCGCTGGCACGCAGGTCCGCGATCAGCTCGTTCAGCCGCCCCGCCATTGTGTTGAACGAGGCGGCCATGGCCTTGAGTTCGGGCGGCCCGGTGACCGGCACGCGCGCGGTGAGATCACCACCGGAGAGGGCTTCGGCGGCCCGGCCCGCAGCGCGGACCGGGCGTTCGATGCGACCGGCGACGACCCAGGCCACGAGCGCACCGAGGATCACCCCCGGGAGGGCGGCGGCCCCCAACCACCGTAGCGCCTCGCGAACCGGGCGCAGCGCCGCGTCGAGATCGACACTGGTCAGCGCGACGAACTGCCGGGCCTCGGGCTCGGCCGCGACCTTGAAGTAGCGCGCGGTGAGACGCAACGTGTGGCCGCCGACCCGCCTGTCCCACTGGACGATTTCTCCCATGGGTTCATTGGTCGGTCCCGCGATCTCCAGGGCCTCGTGCAGGTCAAGCCCGTCGGGCAGGGAATTCGAGCCCGCGCTCACATAGCCGGGAATATTGCCGTAACCGAGCGTCCCCGCAAACGTGCTGACGCTGTCGGTGCGGGCCACCACGATCGTGCTGCCGCTAAGGAGCCACCGGGGCAGCTCGTCGGTGAGTCCGTCCCCGCGTTGCCAATGCGTGAGCCTCGCGGCGATGGCATCGATATCGGTGTCCTGCAGGCGTGCGGCCTCGGTGGCGCTGATGCGGGCATTCGCCTCGCGGGTTGCCGCGGCATAGGCGAGCAGACTTACGGCAGTCAGGGCGAGGGCGAGGATGGCGGTGATCATCAGCGTCAGGCGTACCCGCAGACTCATGTGCGTTCCAGCCGGTAGCCGATGCCCCGCACGGTGACCAGCCACTCCGGGTGCGCGGGATCCGCCTCGATCTTGGTCCGCAGCCGTTGCACGCAGGCGTCGACCAGGCGACCGTCGCCGGCATACCCATAGCTCCACACCCGCTCCAAGAGCACCGGCCGGCTGAGCGCCTGCCCCCGATGGTGGGCGAATTCGACGAGCAGCCGTAGCTCGGTGGGAGTCAACGGGATTGGTTGGCCGTCCCGGGTCGCCTGCATGGCACTCTCGTCCAGGAGCACGGTGCCGATGCGATGCGCCGCCGCGGGAGTGGGTGCGATCGCGTCCGAGGTGGGCGCGATATCGCCGGTGCGTCGCAGCACCGCCTTAATCCGGGCATCGAGCACGCGCGGCTCGACCGGCTTGGTGACGTAGTCGTCGGCCCCGCATTCCAGGCCGACCTCGATATCGATCGGGTCGCCGCGGGCGGTGACCATGATGATCGGGACGCTGCTGTGGTGGCGGACGCGGCGGCATACCTCAAAGCCGTCGAATCCGGGCAGCATCACGTCGAGCACGATCACCTCGATGCCCGTGAGCGCGTGCTCGGCCGCGGCCGGCCCGTCGCCGACCGCGGTTACGGTGTGGCCGAGGGCCGACAGTGCCAGGGACATTGCCGCCTGTAGATCGGCGTCGTCCTCGACCAGCAGCACCCGACTCACCGGTTCAGCATGTCAGGGCGATGTCCTGGCCGTGTTGTGGTTCTGTCACGATCGAGCGAGGCATGGCCACCCGGACGTAGCACTCTCGGGGAATCCCGACGGTCGGCAGGGCGAGTCCCGGGCGGTGCCCTGACGCGGGGATAGCCTGGGTCGCATGAGCCAGCCAGCCAGGACGCAGCCCGAGCCTGCCCCGCTGGAGACCTTCCCGGACGACATCGACAGCGTGCTATGTGTTGTCGCCCACCCCGACGACCTCGAATACGGCACGTCGGCTGCGGTCGCGGCCTGGACGTCCACCGGAAAACGGGTCGCCTATTGGCTCGCCACTCGGGGCGAAGCCGGGATCGACACGATGGCCCCCGCGGAGGCCGCTCACGTGCGGGCGGCCGAGCAGCGTGCCGCCTGCGCGGCGGTCGGCGTCGAGGACCTCACCTTCGGCGCGCATCCCGACGGGGTGGTGGAATACGGCCTGGCCTTGCGCCGGGACATCGCCCGCGAGATCCGCCGCCACCGTCCGGACCTCGTCCTGACCCTCGCCTACCACGAGCGGTTTGCCGGGGGCATGCTCAACCAGGCCGACCACCGGGCCGTCGGCCTGGCGTGCGTCGACGCGCTGGCAGACGCCGGCAACCGCTGGGTCTTCCCCGAATTGATCGACGACGGCTTCGAGCCGTGGTCCGTGCCCTGGCTGGCCATTGCGGCAGCGGAGCAGCCGACGCACTACGTCGAGGTGGCCGACGCTGTCGAGGCGGGCATCGCCTCGCTGGAAGCGCATGCGGCCTACAACTCCGCACTCCCGCAGAGCTTTCCGCGACCGCGGGACCTGGTCACCTCGATCCTGAGTGCCGGCGGACAGGCCGCCGGCGTGGAGTTTGCCGCAGCCTTCGAATGCATCCGGCGCGGCTGAGCACGCGTGAGGTCAGCTCTGCGACCACGCGGCGAGTCGCTGCTCGAGGTGGTGGCGCGCCGGCGGATCGTGGGTGAGCGAGATGCCCTTCGCCAGGGCGGCCTTGGCCGCGTTGAGGTCGCCGAACGTGGCAAGCAGGTGGGCCCGGGTGACCCAGGCCGGCTGGTAAGCGGTCTGCCGTTCCGGCGAGGGTGTCGAGCACGGTGAGGCCGGCTGCCGCTCCTTCCACCTCACCGGTGACAGCGGCCAGGGCGGTCACGGCTGCGAGGGTGGGGGCGATGCCGGCGAGGGTGCGATGCAGCTCCAGCAGGAGGCCCGGGTCGGGCGCCGCGCCGTCGACGCGGCGGCAATGCAGTGCCTGGATGGCGGCCTCCAGCTGGAAGCGGCCCAGCTGTCCGCGTCCGCTGGCGGTGGCCAGGTGAGCGCGCCCGCGGGCGATCAGCGCCGCGTCCCACTGGGATGGATCCTGCTGCGCCAGCGGCACAAACCGCCCGTCGGGGTCGAGCCGTGCCGGACTGCGCGCCGCCGAAAAGCTCACCAGCGCCGCGAGCCCGCGCACCTCCGCATCCTGCGGCAATACCTGGGCGAGGACCTCGGCGAGCTGCCACCCCTCGGGCGGGCGCTCGCGGGGCAGCGGCCCAGTCGACCACTCGATGGTGTATGCCGCATAGACCGCTTCCTGCAGCGCGTCCAGTCGCCGGGGGAGGTCGGTGCGATCGGGGATGCGGAAGGGGATCCGGGCCGCCTTGATCCGGGCCTTGGCGCGGGTCAGGCGAGTGGACATCGTCGGTGCGGGAACGGCATACGCACGCGCGATCTGTGCGGCGGTGAAACCGAGAACCGTGTTGAGCATCAACGGCGTCCGGTCGGCGAGCGCAATGGCTGGGTGGGCGCAGACGAGCATCAGCTCCAGCCGGCGGTCGGGGATCGCGTCGGGATCGATCTCCTCCAGAATGCTCGGCAGGTCGGGCGCGGACGGCTCGAGGACCTGTGTGCGCGTGGCTTCGGCGGACTTCCATTGATCGCGCAGCCGGTTGCGGGCGACGGTGAGCAGCCACGCGTCCGGATTGGCCGGTATGCCGCTGTGCGGCCAGCTCGTCAGCGCGCGTTCGAACGCGTCGCCGAGCGCGTCCTCGGCGGCCGCGATGTCGTTGGTCACGGCGCTGAGCAGAGCGAGCAGACGGCCATAGCCGGCGCGGGCCCGCTCAGCAGCGAGGGCCCGCACCGGCTGCGGCGTCGTCATCGCGCCCGCATGCTCAGCGCGACCAGGCGCCGTCGACATAGGAGGTCGCGGCCGGGCGGACCTCGATCACGCCCCACGCCGCGGCCGGGCACTTTTCCGCCCAGCCGAGCGCCGCGTCGAGGTCCGGCACGTCGACGACGAAGACGCCGCGGCCGGACACCCCCATGACGATCGACGAGGCCGCGATTCGTCACCCGAACCGAGAAACATGACAACGGGCCCGCCCCCAGGAGGAAGGAGGCGGGCCCGGCATTTGGCCGGTGGAGCGGTCAGCCCTTGACCGCGCCCGAGGTGAGGCCGCGGACGAAGAAGCGCTGCAGGCCGAAGAAGACCACCATCGGCAACACCATCGAGATGAAGGCGCCGGCGGTGAGCAACTCCTGGCCCTGGCCCTGGGTGCCGAGCAACTGTTGCAGCTTGACGATCACCGTGGCGTTGGTGTCGCTCAGGAACAGCGTCGCGATCAGCAGGTCGTTCCACACCCACAGGAACTGCAGCGTCGCGAAAGCCGCCATCGCCGGCATGGCCATCGGGGCGACCAACTTCCAGAACGTCTGGAAGTGGGTGGCGCCGTCGATCTTGGCCGACTCCACCACGCTATACGGCAGCGTCGACATGTAGTTGCGCAACGTATAGATGCAGAGCGGCATACCGAATCCGGTGTGTAACAACCAGACCGCGATGTATTGCCCCGAGATCCCCAGGCCGCGTGGGCCGAGCATGTCGAGCATCGGCTGGAAGGCCACCTGGATCGGCACGACCATCACCGCGACGATCGCGATGAACAGCAGGTCCTTGCCGGGGAAGTCCATGAACGTGAACGCGTATGCCGCGAACGCGGCGAACATGATCGGCAAGATCGTCGCCGGGATGGCGACGACCAGACCGTTGAGGAAGGCATTGCCGAGGTCGGACTTCTCGAACACCTGGCGGTAGTTGTCGAAGGTCCAGCTGGTGCCGAACGGGTTGAACACGGCGTGCCACCAGCCGGAGGACTGGGCGTCGTCCCGGCTGCGGAAGGAGGTGACGAGCAGCCCGATCGTCGGCAAGGTCCAGATGATGCACAACAGCACCATCGAGACGATGGAGAACGTGCTGCGGGGGCGGCCGTCCTTCATCAACTTGCGGTTGCGGTAGGGCTTGGCGTCGGAAACGACGGGAGCCGGAGTCATGGCGGTGGAACTCATCGGTTCAGCTGCTCCTCACGGAAGGTCTTGACCTGGTACCAGAGGATCGGCATGACGGCGATGAGCAGCACGACGACGATCGCCGAGGCCAGGCCGGCCTGGCTGTTGGCGAACATCTGCTTGAAGAACAGGTTCGCGATCACATCGCTGTTGTCCCGGCCATTGGTCAGGACGTAGACGATGTCGAAGACCTTCATCACGAGGATGACCACGGTGATGAAGACGGTGATGATCGTGCCGCGGATCTGCGGGAGCACGACCTTCCAGAAGATCTGGAACTCGTTGGCGCCGTCGATGCGGGCCGCCTCCAGGGTGTCTTCGGGCACGCCCTTGATCGCCGAGGAGAGCAGGATCATCGAAAAGCCGGCTTGCAGCCAGATGAGGATGACCATCATCAGCAGCGAGTTGAGCTTCCCGTTGTCGATCTGCAGCCAGGTCTTCGGCTCGACCCCGAACTTGGTGACGATCGCGTTCAGCAAACCGGTCTGCGACTGGGTCTTGTCGTTGTAGGCGTAGACGAGGTTCCAGATCGCCGAAGCGCCGACGAAGCTGATCGCCATCGGCAAGAAGATGACCGACTTCGCCGTCTTCTCGCCCTGGGCCGACAACTTGTCGGCCAGGACGGCGACGATGACGCCGATGGCGACGGTGATCGCCGGGACGATCGCCAGCCACAGGACGTTGTTGACGATCGCGCTCCAAAACTCCGAGGACTTAAAGATCGACCGGTAGTTGTCCAGGCCGACGTATGCCGTGGAGTCCCGGTTGGCGAAGGAGTAGTTGATCGTCTGCACGGTCGGGTAGATGAGCATCAACGCGATCAGCCCGAAGCCCGGCAGCAGGAAGGCGTAGGGCATGACGCCTTGAGAGAGCCGGTTGGGCAGTCCCTCGACGAACATGTTGACGAAGTAGAAGAGCAGGGCGGCCCCGCCGACGCCCGCGACGAGAGCGATCAGCCCCATCAGGATCTTGTTGTCGAAGTACCACTCGGGGTAGTACCCGATCGAGAGGAAGAGGTTGCCGAGGGCCCACGCGGTCACGACCACGCCGAGCAGGCCGATGGCGACCTTGGCGATGTTGGCGCCCGAGTTGGGCGTTGCCGGCTCCTTGGAGGCCACCGGCACGGTGTCTACTGCGCTCGCCATGTCAGCCCTTCGGCCAGCTTTTCTCGATATTGGCCAGGGTGGTCTTGTCGTCCTGGCCGCCCATCCACTTGACCATCTCGGTCCAGAAGGTGCCGGAGCCAACCTCCTTGGGCATCAGGTCGGAGGCGTCGAAGCGGAAGACGTCGGCCTCGGCGACGATCTTGGCCATCTGGCGGGTCACATCATTGGGGTAGTTGGCGCCGTCGAAGGTCTTGTGCGGCGACAACCAGCCGCCGGCCTTGGCCCAGGGCGCGCCGAACTTGTTGGAGGTCAGGAACTTCATGACCTCGATCGAGTCCTTGTCGTTGCCGTTGAAGAGAGCCGCGAGGTCGCCACCGCCGAGGATCGGTTGGCCGTTGTAGCCGCCGTCGAGCCGCGGGAAGACGAAGATGCCGACCTTGTTGTCGAGGTCGGCCTGAACGGGCTTGGGCAGGAAGCCGGAAGCGAAGTTGCCCTGCCGCATCAGGTAGCACTTCGGCGGGGTCTGGAAGGCCGGGGTCATCGCGTCGCCGAACTTGGTGTTGATGATGTTCTTGGCGCCGCCGAAGACGTTGTCCGGAGTCTTGGCGAGCTTGCCGAACTCGGCGAGCGCCTTGACGATCTGCGGGTCGTCGAACGGGATCTGGTGGCTGACCCATTGGTCATAAACGGCCGGGCCGTCGACCCGCAGGACGTATTCCTCGAGCCAGTCGGTGCCGACCCAGCCGGTCGCGGCGTCCGAGCCCCAGCCCATGCACCACGGTGCGGTGCCCTTGGCCTTGATCGCGTCGGTGGCCTTGGTCAGGTCCTGCAGCGTCGTGGGTTCGGTGCTCTGGCCGGTTTCCTCATAGGCGGGTTTGGGATACCAGACGATCGACTTGACCGCCATGCGCATCGGGGCACCATAGGAGCGGCCGGCGTGGCGGGTGAAGTCGAGGAAACCGGGGATAAGGCTGGCATCGAGGGCGTCGTAGTCGAGGTAGGTGTCGATCGGCTGCACCTTGCCGGCAGCGGCGAGTTCGATCAGCCCGCCCGGCTGGGGGAAGAGCGCAATGTCGGGCGAGTCGCCGCCGCTGACCTTGGTCTTGACGATCGTCGTGAAGTCGGAGTTGGCGGTGTATTGGACGTCGATTCCGCTGGACGTCTCGAACTCCTTGAGGGATTCCTCGAACAAGGCCTGCTCGTCGCCGCCGAAGGCGCCGAGGATCTTAACGACCTTGTCGTCGTCCTTGTTGGCGTTGTCGACGACCGTCTGGCCGCCGGTGGCGGCACCCCCGCTGTTGGCGTTGGGGTTTTGCAGACACGCACTCAGCGTGCCGGCCGTGAGCAATGCACCTCCTGCGGCGATCAGCCGTCTGCGCCGCTGGACCTGCGCCATGTGATCTCCTTCGATTCTCGCGCAGCGCTCGGGCACGCGAAACGACCCCGGCGCCGCGCTTAGTGGTGCGCCTGTTGTATCTGGTGCTGGTGGGAAAAGCCACCGGGCACGCGGGGTCGATACCGCTTTGTGACCATGATTTGCGCGTTCAAACTGTGGCGCAATCGGGTCCTTTGGTCACATGGTCAAACCAGGAACCTAGCTACCCTCAGCTCAGCGTGCCTGGACCCCGGCGATCCAGGCCTCGACGGCGGCGCGATCGCGCGGCATACCGGCAGAGAGGTTCTCGCTCCCGTCGTTGGTGACCAGGACATCGTCCTCGATCCGGATGCCGAACCCCCGGAAGCGCTCCGGCGCCAGCTCGTCGTCGGCCTTGAAATAGAGCCCCGGCTCGACGGTCAGCACCATGCCCGGGCGCAGCTCGGCGTCCTTGTATTCCTCCCGCGTGGCGAGCGCGCAGTCGTGGACGTCGAGCCCGAGGTGGTGGCTGGTGCCGTGCACCATCCAGCGGCGGTGGTATTGGCCGTGCTCCTTGTCCAAGGTGGCCTCGACATCGATCCCCTCGGGCAGCAGGCCCCAAGCGTGCAGGTGCTCGGCGATGACCCGGATGGCGGCCGCGTGCACGTCGCTGAACGCGTTGCCGGGCTTGACCGCGGCGATGCCGGCCTGCTGGGCGGCATACACCGCGTCGTAGATCTCCGCCTGGGCGTCGCTGAAGGTGCCGGCGACCGGGAGGGTGCGGGTGATGTCGGCGGTGTAGAGCGAGTCAACCTCGACGCCTGCGTCGACCAGGATCAGCTCGTCGCCAGCGATCTCGCCGGTGTTCTTGACCCAGTGCAGGGTGTTGGCGTGATCGCCCGCGGCGCAGATCGAGTCGTAGCCGACGCCGTTGCCCTGATGGCGGGCATGCAGGCCGAAGATGCCCTCGACCCAGCGTTCGCCGCGGCCCGTCTCGGCCAGCCGGGGAAGCTCGGCGATGATGGCCTCGAAGCCGACCTGGGTGGCGGCGATCGCCGCGCGCAGCTGCTCGATCTCGTGCTCGTCCTTGACCATCCGGGCCAGCGAAATCGCGTGCGCGAGTTCGTCATCGGCCGCCTCAAGGTTTTCCTTCTCGCGGCCCTCGGAGACCCGGCGCTCGTCCACCTGCGCGGTCAGCTGCGGGTCGCAGTCGCGGACGATCCGGACGACGACCTCGCCGGCATCCTTGGCGATTGCATCGAGGAAGTCGTCGATGTGCCGCCCGGTCAGCCCGGCCTCGGCCTCGATGTCGGCGATGCTCGGCCGCGCCCCCACCCAGAACTCCCCGAACCGCGCGTCGTCGAAGAACTCGTCGGAATCGCGCGAAGCCAGCGGCCGGAAGAACAGCACCGCGTCGTGCCCGTCGTCGGTCGGATCGAGGACGAGGACCGCGTCCGGCTCCCGGTCGGCGCCGAAGCCGGTCAGATAGGCGAATGCCGTGTGCGGCCGGAAGGCATAGTCGGTGTCATTGCTGCGCACCTTCAACCCGCCCGCCGGGATGACCAGCCGCTCACCGCGGAACTGCTGCGACAGCGCGGCCCGGCGGACAGCGGCATACGGCGCCGAAGGCATGCGGTCCGGCGTGGCGTCGCCTCGCGGCGACCAGCCGGTCTTGACGAACGCGCGGAACTCGTCGGTGGTCTCTCGCGAGCGGTTGTCGGCCACCTTTTGCTTCTCACTCACAGCCGTATGCTGTCACGCCCCGCTGGCGGAGATCTCACGAAGTCTGGTGCTCGATGGGTAGACAAGCGGTGCGAAACTCGGCGCCGACCTCCACCGCGAACGCCCGCCCCGGAGGGTGGGGCGGGCGTTCGCAGTCAGGCGGTCACTCCACGACGAGCGTGGGGGTGCGCCGCTGGACGAGGGTGCCGTCGCCGACCTGGCCCTGGTCGTTCGCGCCCCAGCAGTAGGCCCGCGAGCTCACCTGGTCCAGCACGCAGGCGTGCGCCGTGCCGGCGGCAAGCATCCCGGCGCTGTTGCTGCCGAAGTTGGCCACCGGTTGCGGCACGGTGGCGTCGCCGACGGTGGAGCCGGTGCCGAGCTGGCCCTGGAGGTTGCGGCCCCAGCAGTAGGGCTGCCGGCTGACGTTGACAGCGCAGGTGAACGCCAGGCCGCCGCGCATGCCGACGATTCCGGTCGACATGCCGCTGACCATGACGGGGGTCAGCCGGGTCGTCCGGGTGCCGTCGCCGAGCTGGCCGTTGGCGTTGGCGCCCCAGCACTTGGCCCAGCCCTGGGAGGCGTGGGCGCAGGTGTGGTTCTTGCCGGCCCAGATGCCGGCGATACCGCTGGCCATGGTCTTGACCTGGACCGCCTTGGTGCGGTTGGTCCGGGTCCCGTCGCCGAGTTGACCGGCGGCGTTGTTGCCCCAGCACTTGGCGGCTCGGACCGTGGTGACGGCGCAGGCGTGTCCGGCGCCGGCGGTGACCTGCACGGCGCCGCTGACGCCGCTGACGGTCTTGGGCTGGGCGCCATACGTCAGACCCCAGCAGCGCACCGCGCGAGCGGCGTTAACCGCACAGCTGAAGGCGTCACCGGCGGTGAGCGCCCGCACCCCTGAGGTCAGCCCGAGGACCTGGACGGGGGTGGTGCGGTTGACCGTGGTGGTGTCACCGAGCTGGCCGTTGGCGTTCAGGCCCCAGCACTTGATTGCTCCGACCTGGTTGGCGCAGGCGTGGTTCGCGCCTGTCCAGACCACGGTCACGCCGGAAGACAAACCGCTGACGGCGACTGGCGCCACCGAGTCGGTCGTGGTCCCATTGCCGAGCTGGCCGTAGGCGTTATCGCCCCAGCACTTGACCGCGCCGCCGGTGGTCACGGCGCAGGTGTGTCCCAAGCCGGCGCTGACCTGCTTGTAGGTGGTGGTGGTTGGGCCGGTGCAGCCGTTGACCTGGACCGTGTATTGGCCGAGCGAGGCGTAGTCGGTATACCCAGTGCTCGCGGTGCCATAGCCGACGCCATCCACCTCGACGTAGTAGGTGCCGGCTGGCAGTGTGGTGCTGGCCGTCGCGCCGAGCCCGCCGGCGACGTCGTAGTCGACCATGGTGGCCGGTGGATCGGCCGAGGCGAGCGTGCCGCCGCTCGCGTCGAGTATCCGGACGCGGGCGTCGAGGTTCGGGCTTCGTGGCCCCGGATTGACCGCGGCTGAAAGGGTGGCCGAGCACGTCGTCGTCACGGCGAAGACGTCGACGTCGGAACGGGTCGACACGATGCCGCTGCCGGTGACCGGGAATGTGCCGGATAAAGCGGTGGCCGATGCCGGCGAGTCGCCGTGATCGTCCGATCGGTAGGACAGGCCATTGGCCTGAATGACGACCAAGTCGTCCTCGGTGTTGTTGGCGCCGGAGTACTCACCCGCGCTCCACTGGACAACCGGGCGGTAGTAGCCGACGCCCATGACCGGCGCCCACATGGCATGACCCTGGTAATAGGCCGTGCCATCAGTCAGGCCGTCGTGGTAGAGCCCCAGGTTGTGGCCGACTTCGTGGGTGACCGCTTCGGCGATGTACTTTTCGCCGTTGCTGAGCATGTGCGGAAAGACAAGTGCCGGTTGGTAATACTGGTGACTTGAGGTGAGGTCGTAGACGCCAATGTATGCCACGCCACCGCAACTGTCGCTACAGATGTTGCCCGACAGCTCCCAACTCGCCGTGACTAGGGCCCGGGTCCCGAAGTAGGGGTCGCCCGATCCGCTTCGGTCGATCGCCGCCACACCGGGGTCCTGGGTCGTCACATCGACATCGAAAGGTGCGTAGTCCTCGGCAACGCGTTGGAAGATGCCTTGGACGGCGTCCATCTCGGCGTTGTTGAAGCTGGGGTCGGAGTCGAGGCTGAAGCCGGGCTGGTAGTTCGTCGACACGCCATAGTTCGTGTTCCACGCCGTTCCCGAGATCACCTCGCCGTCGAAGTCGAGATAAATAACCTTGCTCGAGCCGGGCTTGGAGTGCAGCTGGAAGGTCTGCTCATACGGGTAGGGGCCGCGCTCAGACCGAGTGGACGCACCCGGTGCCGGCGGGATCGTCGGCTTGGGGTCGATCGCCAGGACGTGCCCGGTCCGATCGATTCGCATCGCCTTGTCACTCAACAGGTCTCGCAGCTTCGTCCGCGTCAACGCGTTGATCTTGGCCACCTGATCAAGGCGATCACCAAGTGCCGCCTCCGCGGCCTTCCCGCCGATCGGGGTGGCGAAGGCCGCGCCCAAGTCGAGGCTTTCCCCACCTCCCGTTCCGGCCATTGCTGGTGCCCCGAACGCCGAGGCGGTCAATGCTGCTGCGGCGAACGCGGCCACCGTGGCCGTGCGTCGCCATACGCTGAATCCCATGTTCTTCTCCCTTCCGCGCGGCGACATCCTTGCGCCCGGAAGGGATCTTGGCCAGCCCCCCATTTAAGGGACGTGACCGGACTGGGCCAACGGCTGCCGCGTCGTCCGATCGGCAAGACCGGCCGTTCGGCTGCGTAGCTCGCCAAGCCAGTCCAGATCTCCGGGCTGGAGCCGGCCGGCAGCCGATAGTTCCTGCAAAAGTTCGTCGGCACGGGTGTAGGCGGCCAGGGCGGCGTCCCAGTCGGCGCGGGCGTCGTGGACCCGGCCGACATTGTTCAGGCAGACGGACAGGTCGCGTTGTTCCTGGGGGCCGCCGATCCGGGCGTTCAGGTCCTCGCGCAGCTGTAGTAGCGCTTGAGCCTCGGCCGAGGCGGCAGCACGGTCGCTGCTCAGCCAAAGCTCGTTAAGGAGAGCGGAGCGCAGCGCCGCTTCCACATCAGCCGGCAGATCGGGCACGTCGAGCCCGGACCGCAGGTCCGCTATCGCGCCCGCTCCATCCCCCGTGCCGGCGCGCCCGACGGCTCGGGCACGGTAGAGCCAACCGAGGGCGAAGCCATCGCCCCGCCGACGTGCCTCGTCGGCGGCGAGGCGCCAGGTGTCGGCATCGGCCTGCAACAACCGCTCAGGAGGCACCTCCAGGACGTGTCGGAGCCGATCGACCCAATCCTCGTCGTCGGACTGGGTGAGGGCGGCCCGGCCGCCAACGCCCTCGACTGGGGCAGGCGTGCCGGCGGCAGACGGGCGAGTCCTGGCGCCGTCGCTGGGGCCCGCCATGGGCACGCTCGTCACGAGGAGGTCAATGATCGACCACAGGTCCGACGCGTGATGCTGGAAGAGCGTCTTCGCCGCCTCGGGGAGGATCAGGATCAGTCCACCCCAAGCATGCCGCATACGCTCACGGCGGTGATTGAGCTCGGCTGCCAACACGTCCCACGCGCGAAGCCAATCCGTATCGTGTGCCGACGTCGGAGACGTTTCCAGCCACGTGCAGCCGCCGGGCCCGGCGGCGTTTCGCTCTAGCCAGGCATAGCTGTCGGCAAGGGCCGACGCGGACGTTGGCCGCAGGATGACGAAGGGTTGGACGTGACGTTGACGATTCCACTCCGCACGACTGCGCAACTCGTCGCTCAGACGCGCGTCCGAGGTCACGACGACGCCGAACCAGAAGGATCGCGATCGATCGAGATGGCGGCGCAGCCGCGCCCAGGCGTCGTCGACGGGGTCCTTGGTCATGGGCTCTCGAGCGGCTGCCGGTCGAGCTCTGCGCGGATCAAGGGGTGGACGTCGAACCAGTACTTGACGTTCATGTAGCCGAGGACGAGATGGCGATCGAACAGGCCGGCCAAGGACTCCCACTCGCCCTGGCTGTGCAGCGGGATCGCGTGAGTCGCAGCGACATACCGAACACGCCCGCTCGTCGTCCGCGATCGGCGTGAGCTGTTCGGTGCCGAGTTGGATCGCCCGTTCGAGGGTCAGGGGACCGAATGGCAACTGGTCGGTGACCGAGGAGGCGTTCAACAGCAGGTGCAACAGGTCGCGCAGGTGGCCCCCGCTGGCGGCGAGCAGGAAGTCGACATCGGAGTCCCTCGCGAAGAGCCGGTCCAGCTCTCCACCGGGAACCCTGCGGACCACGAGCTCCCGCAGGGCGATCCCCTGCCGGAAGCCAGTGCCGTCCTCCTGCGCGATCTTGACGTTGACGACCCGCCTGACCCCGCCGTCGAGATGCAGCCATTGCGGGACGACGAAGACCATCCGAGCCGAGGAGAGCCGGATCGTCGATCCATGTTGGTCGAACAGCGTCTGCAGTGCGCGCCGGACCTCGCTGAAGTCGGTTCCCCGCACATGGTCGAGGGAGTCGAAGAGGACCACCAACCCCGACCACGGCCGCCCCTGCCTCTCCCAGACCTCGCGAAGCCGATTGCTGAGCTCCTGGACGACGCGGTCGGCTTCATCGGACAGTTGGCTCACCCGCCCGCCAAGGTAGGCCTGCATCGCGGCAACGAAGGATTCATCCTGACGAAGCTCGGCCTTGACGTTCACCTTTGCGCTGAGCAAGCCGGACAGATCCATGCCGAGGGCCACCTCGGCCGATGGCGCGATCTCGACCCGATCGATGATTCCCCGCCACCACTGCGCCAGGCGTCCTCACCCGATTGCGATGGCTTCGTCGACCGGGATCCAGCGCTCCTCTGCGACACCATCCGAGATCGCGCCCACCATGGCGTAGAGGAACTCAACGACCTCGAGGGGTCTGCGGAGATTGAGGTAGTCCTCGAGGTTGACGTCGAGGACCGCGAAACCGCGAGCTGTCAGTTCACCTTTCAGGCGCTGGACCTGGGTGCTCTTGCCGGACCCACGCGTGCCAGTGAGATACGCCATGGTCCCGGCCTGACTGCGGGCAATGATGCGCGTCAACTCGGTGATGACGTCGGGTCCGAACGCCTGGGGATGAGCCGTGACGTCGACATGCCGCGGATCGTCGGGCGTGAGTTCCCGTTGCTCCAGCGCCTGGTGGAACTCGGCGAGGAAGAACTCGTCGTCCGGGGTCATGGAGCGCAGTGTATTCCCGGCGTTCTCGCGTCAACCCCGGTGTCGGGGCTGGCTGCAGAGCTCGGTAGGCGCAGTCGGGCTACTCGCCGGTCCAGTTCTTGTCCGGTCGGGGGACCGGGCGGCCGGGCTGCTCGCCGCCGCGGGCCTGAAGGTAGTTGTTCTTGGGCACCATCACCTTGCGGCGGAAGATACAGACGACGTTGCCGTCCTGGTTGTAGCCAATCGTCTCGACATACACGACCCCGCGGTCGTCCTTGGAGGAGGACTCCCACTTGTCGAGGACCTTGGTCTCGCCATACAGAGTGTCGCCGTGGAAAGTTGGGGCCACGTGCCGCAGCGACTCGATCTCCAGGTTGGCGATCGCCTTGCCGGAGATGTCGGGCACGGACATGCCGAGCAGGATCGAATAAACGTAGTTGCCGACGACGACGTTCTTGCCGAACTGGGTGGTCTCCTCGGCGTAGTGGACGTCCAAGTGCAGCGGGTGGTGGTTCATCGTCAGCAGGCAGAAGAGGTGGTCGTCGAACTCGGTGACCGTCTTGCCCGGCCAGTGCTTGTAGGTCGCCCCGACCTCGAACTCCTCGTAGCTGCGCCCGAACTGCATACCTCATCCACTCCTTTGTGCCGTATGTGGCTTCCATCCTCGCCTGCGCACCCGCCTTCGGGCACCGGCCGGCGTGGTGGGTTCCCTCACAGCCCGGTTGCCCCGCAGCCCGCGCACGCGGCGTTGGCGCGGGCGGCACTACACACCCGGCCCGTGACCGCTGCTGGCGCCGACCGGCGCAGCCCGCGAACAAGCGCGGGCGAACGCATTGTGGCGGCCTGGGGGCTGTGCCTGACCGTGCTGCTCCTCGCTTCCTTCCTCGGCGCATCGACCCTCATCGCGGCCGCTGGCTGCGCGGTATGCCGCTGGCGATCCTCGCCAGCCTCGGCGCCGTCGCGGCGCTCACCCGTTCCGCGCTGGCCGACCTGCCGGCGACGATTTCGCACGGTGTGCACGCCTCCACCCTGCTCGGCGGGCACGCGGACCTCGTGCGGGTCGACCCCTTCGGGCTGGGGCCGATCTGACCAGCCAGATCATTTCGTCGACGACTCTCGCCGTCGTGGTGGCGACCGGCGTGCTCCTGCTCGGCCGCAGCGGCATACGAGCGATTTGCCGGGGGCGGCGCTGCTCGTCGTTGGCGCGCCGCTGAGCGGATGGTGGGTCTTTCGCGGTTGGCGGGCGGCTGGCTCCCACCAGATCGACGTCAATCTCGCGGTGCCGGCCCTCGCCGCGGTGGCCGTGACGGCCGCGTTCACAGCGATGCATCTGGCTCGGCCGTTCGGGTATGCGAGTACGTGGGACTCCGACGTCGCCACAACCGTCGGGACCTCGGGGGCGGTGGTCGGCCTGGCGCCCGGCGACGCGGCGATCACGCAGCGGAACCTGGCCACCGCGCAGGAGATCGGTCTGTTCCCGGTATGCCGTTGCTCGACCTGACCGGCGACTCCCCGGGCTACCAGTTCCAGCTTGGGCTGAAACCCGTTGGTCAGGACTGGATTCTCGGCGGCTACCCGGGTAGCGACGCAACGGCCCGCTATGTCATCGGTCTCGATGCCTGTGCCATGCGCGGAGCTTGGGTCCTCACCGCCCCCGGCACGCCGCGCAATATCGACCCTGCTTGCTGGACGCTGTCGGACTCGACTTGGCCCGTGATTTCTCCCAGGTGGGCACGCTGTCCGCTATGCCCCGGACGCGGGAGCGGCAGGGGTGACGATGCACCTATGGGAGCCGCGTGACCCCGCCCAGGTGCCCGGATGCGCGACCTGAATGGCTGCGGGGTTGCGGCAGTAGTGGCGCCCGTCAGGGGCGCGCCGGGCCGAGTTTGTCCAACAGCAGCTGCAGCCCGCGCCGGGCGGACTGTTCGCTCGCCCGGACCCGCTCCTGCATCTGCCGGGCCTCGTCGAGCGCCGCGGCGGCGCGCTGCTCGGCGGCTCGGCAGGCCTCGACGCCCTCCTGCCGCTCCTGGTGCTGCGCGCGTTGATCGTCGTGGAAGCGGGCCACCTCGGCGCCGGCCAGTTCCACGGCGCGATCGAGCAGGAAGCGGTATGACGTCCGGATCTTCTTCGCGGTCGTCTTGCGCTCGAGCGCGTCGACCTCCTCCTCGACCGAGCGGCGCATGAAGATCAACGGGTCGGACACATACGGGGAATTCGCGGCGAGTTCGGCCCGGGCCAGGCGATCCTGGGCGTCGGCCAGGGAACGCTCGGCCTCCCGGACGGCGCTCGCGGCCGCCTCTAGGGCCGGTGCCAGCCGGTTCTCCAACACATAGACCAACTGCTCCCGCTCCCCGGCGGCCAGGCCCTCGCCGGAGTGGGCCAGCGGTCGGTCGTCAGTCATGCCGGCCCAGTTCGCATCTTAAGTCCATCGTCACACTCTCTCATCGCTGAGCGCGCCCCGGCGCGCCGCCCAGTCAGTGGTTGGTGACCGTCACTCGCCTGCCGTCCGGCCGCTCCCAGGAGATTCGGTCGAACGGACGGCCAGGTTTAGTGGTGCCGACTTCGGTCCACAACACGGCGTGGTCCGTCCCTGGGATCGGCGCGATCTGCGGGTCGTCGGACCAGGTGAGGATCGGCGCAGAGGTCAGTTTCGGCCGCGCCGCGCCGGCGTCGACAAGCATGGCGAAGAACCCGGTCTGGCCACCTTCAGGGGTGTCGAACGAGGTGACGGTCAGCGCATACGCCATCCGCAGCAGCGGCGTCTGCGCGGCCTCGACGAACGCCGTGAACTCGGCGTCGCGCCTGGCCTTGGCAGGTCCGAACACTCCCGCACCCTCCTTCTCGGCTCATCCTCCGACACGGAGTTGGGCGCGGAAAGGTTGCCTGCCGGCGAGGGTTCGGCCGGCTCGTTAGGGCAGCGGCTGCGACAACGGGAGTGTCACTGTGCTGAGCCGGGAGTCGACGGTCATGACATTGCCCGCGGGCGGGCGGATCGTGAAGTCGTGATCGGTCTGCAGCAGCGTGACCGCGACCTGGTGTCCCGCGGGGACGATGTGATCGGTCGCCTCGAAGTCCACCGCTACCGTGAGCGGCTGTCCGGGCGTGATCGGGTCGGTGCGCCAGAGCGAGTTGCGGTTTTGCGGGTCGGCCCAGCCCATCGTCACCAGTTCCGCGCTCCCGTTGGGGGCGAGGTCGAAGACACCGAGTGACAGATTGGCCGCGCCCTGACCGAGCGTCATCCGGACCGACGCCGACGCGAAGCCCGACATCCGGGTCTCGCGCGCGAGCCGCCCGGAGGCGAAGGCGAGACCGGAGGGGCGGCGCGGGCGCTCGGTGAAGGATTGCAGGCTCTGGTCGGGCCGGTCGGTGAAGCGCAGCTGCGCGGCAGGGGTGCCGGCGCGCAGCGTCAGGTCGGCGAGCGCCACGGAGCGGGGGCGGGAGCCGGGGACGGGCCAATCGGCATACCGGCGATTGCTGCCGTTGTCGTCCTGGATGATGGCGCGCAGGTCGTTCTCGACGCCATTTCGCACGCCCATGACATAGCGGGTGAACCAGCGCGACTGGGCCGCGATCGGTGGCGGCCCGCCGTGGCCACCCTGGTGCCAGAAGATCTTCGCGGGCGTGCCCTGGGCGCGCAGCGCGCGATACCAGCGGCCGGCTTGGGAGGGTTTGACGTTCCAGTCCTGCAGGCCGT
This sequence comes from Nostocoides sp., assembly GCF_037045025.1. GTDB lineage: Bacteria > Actinomycetota > Actinomycetes > Actinomycetales > Dermatophilaceae > Nostocoides_A. Next base: position 554,938 of record NZ_JBAOHM010000011.1, read on the forward strand.
GGGCGACGAACACGGCGGCCCGGACGTTGGCGACATCACGCAGGTAGCTGCGCTGCTGCCAAAACCGGCTGTAGTCGCCGGTGCGCCGGTCCTGGCGCCGGGCGAGGTCGCGGATCACCGGCGTGCAGATGCCCGGATTGGCCCGGGTGAGAACGAATTTGGCGAGCACGTCGGTGTCCTCGCCCTGGTAGCCCTCGGGCGCGACGACGGCCCCGCCGGCGCGGTAGTAGCCATACCAGTCGGAGATCGCCGAGATCGGGATGATCGCGTTGAGGCCGGCGACGCCGGTGCTGGCGACGGCATTGGGCAGCGTGCCGTTGTAGGACGTGCCGATCATCCCGACGCTGCCGGTGCTCCAGGTGGCCCGGACCGGCTTGCTGTCGGGGCCGGTCGCGGTGGCGCGCCCGGCAAGCCAATCGATCACCCGCTTGGGCCCGAGGGTCTCGTTGGTCCCGCCGGTGGTCGGGCAGCCGGTGGACGGCCCGGTGCCGAGCGCGTCGGCCTCGACCCAGGCGAAGCCGCGGCTGATCCACTGCTTGGCCGTCCAGATGTCGACCGGTCGGGTTTGGTCCGCGGTGCGGGGGTCATAGAGCGGGTGGTCGACGTCGTGGTTGGGCACGTCGTTGACGCCGGCGAAATAGGGACTGGCCTCGAAGATCACCGGCACCCGGGCGGGAGCGTCCTTGGCGCGCGCCCAGCGCACGTGGATGCGATCGGGCGTGCCGTCGCGGTCGGAGTCGACGGGCACGGTGACCCAGCCGCGGCCGGTGACCCAGTCGCGGGGGTCGGTCGAGAACACCGGCTGCGCCGCGCCGTCGACGATCACCGGCTCGCGGGTGGTGGTTGTCCGCGCGCTCGCCGCGCCCCCGGCGAGGATCGTGCCGGTGACGACCGCGCCGGTCACCAGGACCGCGCCGATGCTCCTCGTATGCCGCATGCGCATGCCGGCCACCCTAGCCAGGCCGCCTCGCCGAGGTCTGCGTTTCTTGCCGAGGTCGTACTACCGCTCATCAGACTTCAGCGAAAAGTACAGGCCTCAGCGCGGTTGGAGGTTGGTCAGCTGGGTGACGTGGGCCGGCAGGTGGAAGGTGGCCTGGCCGACGGCGGCGAGGGACCACCAGGCGCGCGGGGCGTCCAGGACGACCTGACCGTCGTGGGTCAGCCGGCACGGCACCTCGCTCTCGCGCTGGTCGGGGTCCAGCCGGGCCAGCAGGGCCTGGAGGGTCGCGGCCTGGCGCCGCCCGAACGCGACCAGGCCGGCGTGATCGCCGCAGCGCTCGATCAGCGCGCCCATGACCGCCCGGTCCTGGCTCAGGTCGTTCGCGAACGCCGGTGTCTCCCGATGGATCAGGGCGCGGCATACGCCGGACATGGCGATGTCGTTCAGCGCGACGTGGGCGATCGTCAGCGGCGCGTCCCACTCGCCGTCCGGCGCCGGACCAAACTGCCCGGTCTCGGCGAGGTCATAGAAGCTCGCGTATGCCGCAGCCAGCGTCGCCAGGTCGCCCTCGTCCGGCCGGTGGTCGCCCTCGATGAGGTCGCCGAAGTGGTCGAGCACCGAGCCCCAGGCCCCGGGCCGGGCATAGACAGCGCGCCGCAGCATCGCGGACTCGCCAAACCGTTCCCAGCCGCGGTGCTCGACGTCCACCCGGGTGCCCCCGGCGACGGCGGTGAACGACACCTCGACCTCGCTCGCCTCCTCGGGTTCGCGACCGGGATGCCATTGCAGCACAAGCCGATTGGGCGGCTCGTAGGCCGTGACCTCGGCCCACACGCAGCGCCGGCCGTCCAGGGCAGTCTCGATGATCTCCTCACCCTCCAGCGCGACCGTCCCGTCGCTGCCGAAGGCCCCGTGGGTGGTCAGCGGCCACCACGCGCCGAGGTGGTGGACGAAGGCGTCGAATGCGCGATCCGGCGGGATGCCGACGACAGCGGCGCGCATGATCGGGGCAGCGGATTGCGTGCTCGAGTGGGGGGTGGCGTGGCTGGTCATGGGATATCTCCGGTCGCGTCGGTGGGATGGTTGGGATGGGCATGGTCGGCGGCACGGGCGACGCGTCCGTCGGCCGTCTCGACATGGGCGACGAAGGCGGCCAGGACGTCGTCCCAGAACGAGTCGACCCAGGCCCGGACCTGCGTCATCCCGGCCAGGTCGACGCGATAGAGCCGGGCGGCCCCGTGGTCGCGCGAGGTGACCAGCCCGGCGCCGCGCAGCGCCTTCAGGTGCTGGCTGACCGCGGGTTGACTGATCGGCAGGGCGTCGGTGAGTTCCCGGACGGACAGCTCCCGGTCGCGCAGCAGCTCCAGCAGGGCGCGACGCGTCGGGCTGCCGAGGCAGTCGAACGCCGCCGCACTCTCATAAGTCACACCTAATGATAAGCACAGACTTATGCAAATACCACCGAGGTCTGTGTTTCTTGCCGAGGTCGTACTCCGCGAAGTACGACCTCGGCAAGAAACGCAGACCTCAGCGACTTTGTTGAGCTCCGGCGAGTGTCCGGGCGCCAGGCGCCAGGCGTCAGGCGTCAGGCGTCGGTGATCTCGGCCAGGACCTGGCCGTTGGTGACCGTGGCGCCGACCTGGGCGCTCAGGCTGGTGATCGTGCCGGCCTTGTGCGCGTTGATCGGCTGCTCCATCTTCATGGCCTCCAGGACGAGCACGAGTTCGCCGGCGGCGACCTGCTGGCCCTCCTCGACGGCGATCTTGACGATCGTGCCCTGCATGGGCGCGGTCAGCGAGTCGCCCGAAGCGGCCGCGCCGCCCTTGGCGCCGGCCGAGCGGCGGGGCGCCTTCTTCTTGGCGCCACCACCGGCGCCGCCACCACCGAGGGACAGGCCGCCCGGCAAGGAGACCTCGAGGCGCTTGCCGCCGACCTCGACGACGATGTTCTGCCGCTCCTCGGCTTCATCCGCCTCCCCGGTGGGACCGGCATACGGGGCAATGTCGTTATCGAACTCGGTCTCGATCCACCGGGTGTGGACCTTGAAGCTCTCATCGGGGTTCGCAGGCGCGAAGTCGGGGTTGGCGACGACCTTGCGGTGGAAGGGGACGACGGTCGGCATGCCCTCGATCACCAGCTCGTCGAGCGCCCGGCGGGAGCGCTCGATCGCCTCCTGCCGGGTGCGGCCGGTCACGACCAGCTTGGCGATCATCGAGTCGAACGCTCCGGCGATCGTGTCGCCCTCGACGATGCCGGCGTCCCACCGGACGCCGGGGCCTTCGGGCACGTTCATCTTGGTGACCGTGCCTGGCTGCGGCAGGAAGTTCAAGCCGGCGTCCTCGCCGTTGATCCGGAACTCGATCGAGTGCGCGTGCGGCTCGGGGTCGGTGAACGAGAGCGCCTCGCCGTTGGCGATCTTGAACTGCTCGCGGACCAGGTCGATGCCGGTGACCTCCTCGGTGACCGGGTGCTCGACCTGCAGGCGGGTGTTGACCTCGAGGAAGGAGATATCGCCCTGTGGGCCGACGAGGAACTCGCAGGTGCCGGCGCCGACATACCCGGCCCCCGTGAGGATGGCCTTGGACGCGCGCAGCAACTCGGTGTGCTGCTCCTCGGTGAGGTAGGGCGCGGGCGCCTCCTCGACGAGCTTCTGGTTGCGCCGCTGCAACGAGCAGTCCCGGGTGGAGACCACGACGACGTTGCCGTGCTGGTCGGCCAGGCACTGGGTCTCGACGTGACGCGGCCGGTCGAGGAAGCGCTCGACAAAACACTCGCCCCGGCCGAACGCGGTCACGGCCTCACGGACCGCGCTTTCATACAGGTGCGGGATCTCCTCCATCTCGCGGGCGACCTTCAGGCCCCGCCCACCGCCACCGTATGCCGCTTTGATCGCCACCGGCAGCCCGTGCTCCTTCGCGAACGCGACGACCTCGTCGGGACCCTCCACCGGATCCGGTGTCCCGGGCACGAGCGGCGCGTCGGCGTCCAGCGCGATGTGCCGCGCCTTGACCTTGTCGCCCAGGCTGTCGATGGCCTCGGGGCCAGGACCGATCCAAATCAGGCCGGCGTCGATGACCTTCTGCGCAAAGGGGCCGTTCTCGGCGAGGAAGCCGTATCCGGGGTGCACCGCGTCGGCCCCGGCCTGGTGGGCGATCTCGATGAGCTTGTCCTGCAGCAAGTAGGAGTCGGCAGGCGTCGAGCCGCCGAGGGCGTATGCCTCGTCGGCGACCTTGACGTGCAGGGCGTCCCGGTCGGGCTCGGCATACACGGCGACCGATCCGATGCCGCTGTCCTTGCAAGCGCGGGCGATCCGGACGGCGATCTCGCCACGGTTGGCGATGAGGACTTTGCTGATGGCCATATCGCCGAGCCTAGTGGGTATGCCGCGGGCTCCCGGAGCCCGTGTGACCTCGCGCACCCGTCGCGGCCGGGGGGCGACCTAGGGTGGCGGTATGACGGTCCCCACGCTCGCCTTGTCCACCGGCTCCGGCTCGATCGAGATCCCGCAGCTCGGCTTCGGCTCGTGGCAGGTCCCCGACGAGGAGGCGTATGCCGCGGTGGCCGAGGCGCTGCGGGTCGGCTACCGGCATGTCGACACCGCCCAGCTTTACGAGAACGAGGGTGGCGTCGGCCGGGCGATCGCCGAATCCGGTGTGCCGCACACGGACCTGTTCGTCACGACCAAGGTCTGGCCGACCGATTACACCCGCGCCGAGACGCTGGTGGCGTTCGACGCGAGCCTGCGCCGGCTCGGGCTGGAGACTCTCGACCTCTATCTGCTGCACTGGCCCGCCCCGAGGCGGAATCAATTTGTCGAGGCGTGGACGACACTGCTCGAGTTGCGCGACAGCGGGCGCATCCGGGCCGTCGGTGTCAGCAACTTCACGCCCGAACTCACCCGCCTGCACGACGCGACCGGCGAGTGGCCGGCGATCAACCAGGTCGAGCTGCACCCCTACCTGCAGCAACGGGAGCTGCGCGACTTTCACGCGGCGAACGGCATCCTGACCGAGGCGTGGAGTCCGTTGGCCTCCGGCAAGCGGGTGCTGGCGGATCCGGTCATCGCCGACATCGCCGCGCAGCACGGCGTCTCGTCGGCGCAGGCGATCATCGCCTGGCACCTGGCGATCGGCAATGTCGTGATCCCGAAATCGGTGACGCCGAGCCGGATCACGGAGAACTTCGACGTCCTCGGAGTTGCGCTGGACGACGACGACCTCGCGGCGATCGAGGGGCTGGACCAGGGCTTCCGCACCGGCCCGGACCCGACGCAGTTCAACGGGTAGCGGGTCGCCTCAGCGCAGTCGGGCGGCTACTTCGCGGATATGGTCCGGCGAGGAGCCGCAGCAGGCGCCGATGACGTCGACGCCGAGGTCGCGCAAGTGCCGGGCGTGCTCACCCATCGCCACAGGGTCGACCGTGTAGTCGAAGGAGTCGCCGTTCAGTTGCGGCAACCCGGCATTGGACTGGGCCACGATCAGAAGCCGGTCGTGGCCGGCCCGGGCGGCGACCAGCTCCCCGGCGATCTGGATCATCTCCTCCGGGCCACGCCCGCAGTTGGCGCCGATCGCGTCCACGCCCTCGGCCGCGAGGGCCGTGACCGCGGCGGACGGTGCGAGCCCCATCATCGTGCGCAGGTTGGTGTCGAAGCTGAAGGTGGCGATGATCGGCAGGTCGGGGGCGACCTCGTGGGCGGCGGCGATGGCGGCCGTGGCCTCGCCCAGATCGCTCATCGTCTCGATCAGCACGAGATCGATCCCGCCGTCGACCAGGCCGCGCAGCTGCTCGGCGAAGTGAGCCTGGGCCTGCTCGGGGGTGAGCGTGCCCAGCGGCTCCAGTAGCTCGCCGGTGGGCCCGAGGTCGCCGGCCACCAGGGCATCGTGCCGGTCGGCGACGCGGCGGGCGATCGCGGCCCCGGCGCGGTTGAGCTCGTGCACCCGCTCAGCCAGGCCGTCCATGGCCAGGCGGGGCGCGGTGCCGCCGAAGGTGTTCGTGGTCAGGATCGTGGCGCCGGCGGCGGCATACTCCTCGTGGAGGGCCTTGATCGCATTGGGATTGTCCACGTTCCAGCGCTCGGCGACCTCACCGGCCGGCAGGCCACGGTCTTGGAGCAGCCAGCCGTAGCCGCCGTCGACGATGGCGGGCCGGCCGGCGAGCAGGGCGGTGAGGCGGTTCTCGGTCACGCAGCGCACCCTATGCTGCCTCGGTGACCGACTACCGCATCCGGACCCTGGAGCTGGTGGTCGGCGTCGGGGAGATCCCGTGGGCGAGTCCGGGCGAGTTTCCCGTGGTCGACTTCCTGCTCGACGGCCGCGACCTGCGCGACTGGCTCGACCCGATCGAGCGCGCCGAGCGGGGCGAGACGGGCGGCTACCTCGGCCACCGAGCCAGTTCCGACATCCGCGGTCTTCTCGAAGGAACCTGGTCGGGAGACGGCGCGGGGACGGAGGACTATGGCGGCCGGGTGGCGCTGCTGGGCTGCACCTGCGGGGACATCGGCTGCGGCCCGCTGTGCGTGCGGATCGAGCGCGAGCCCGGGTGGGTGCTCTGGCGGGACATCGTCCGCTTCCGTGGCCCGTTCTTCGACTACGGCGACATCACCTTTCGCTTCGCGCAGAGCACGTATGCCGCTGCCATCGACCGCTTCGAGGCCGCCTCACACGGGCAGTAGCCGGGCGACGAAATGCCGCAGTTGGCCGAGGCTGCGGCACTCGTGCATGTCGACGATCTCGGCGTAGCGGTGGGCGACCGAGTCGCCGGAATCCCATTGGCGGGACGGCTCGGGGTTGAGCCAGATGACGGCCTTGGCGCGTTCGTTGATGGCGTGCAACGCGTCCAGGCCGGGGTCGGTGTGGTTGGTGCGGGCATCGCCGAGGATGAGCACGACCGTGCGGTGCCCGACCGCGTCGAGATGGTGCTCGGCGAAGTCCACGAGCGCGGTGCCGTAGTCACTGTTCTTGTGCCACTTGGTCATTCGCGCGACATCGTCGAAGGCGCGGCTGAGGTCGGCGCCCGGGGCGGCCCGGGTGACGACCTCGGTCAGCTCGTCGACGACGTTGACGAAGCCAAAGATCCGCACCCGCCGGAAGGCGCCCGCCAGGGCCTGGACGAGCATGATCGTGAACCGGGAGAAGCCCGCGACCGAGCTGGACATGTCGCACAACAGCACGAGGTCGACCCGTGATCGGGTATGCCGCTGGAAGGCCGGCCGCATCGGCACCCCGCCGGTGGCCATCGAGCGGCGCAGCGTGCGCCGGATGTCGATCGGCGCGCCCCGGCCGAGACGACGCCGGGCCGCGAGCCGGGTGGCGAGTTTGCGCGCGAGCGGGCCGATCGCGCGGCGTAGCTCGGCGAGTTCCTCCGGGCCGGCGAGCACGAAGCTGGTCTGCTCGGCGGGGGAGCGCACGGCATACCGGGCGATGCGCTCGGTGCCGCGGATCTCCGCGTTGCGGCGGCGGGTCTCGGCCTCGACGCGCCGCCGGAAGGCGGCGACCTCCGCGCGCAGTTCGTCCCGGGAAAAGCCCGCCGCCATGCCGGAGCCGGCACCCGCCGAGCCGGCGCCGCGATTGGGGCCTGCTTGTTGGGCAAGGGATTCGGCGAGCGCGATCGCGGTCTGCGGGTTGAGCGCGTCCAGGGCCTGGGCAGCCGAGAAGCTGCCGAGCGTGGCCTGGTTGGGCAGCTGCCCGAGGGTTGCGACGACCTCGGCGGCGAGGGCCCGCACGGTGGCGTCGTCGCCGCTGGCGAGCGCCGCGGCCAGGCGCTCGCGCAGGTCGGCGGCCGCCTCTCGCCGGCTCGCGGCGTCGACGGGGGCGACGGGGATGGTGCGGCCCGGGTTGCCCGCGTCCCCCGGCCCTGCCGTGCTGTCGCTAGCCGCGTTGCTGAGGGCGGCGCGCTGGCCGACGGCGGCGGGGAAATAGACGTCGAAGAGGTCGTCGAAGACCTGACGGTGCCCGCTGCGCCGCAACAGGGTTGCCGCCATCGCCTCCCGGAGCCGTTCGCGGTCCTCGAAACCGAGGATCGTGCTCGCTTGGCCGGCGTCGATGAGTTCGGTGGTGCCCACATTCAGTCCGTGGCCGCGCAGCGACTCACCGAAGGCGACCAGCCGCGGGCTGAGCGCCGAGGGGTCTCCCGCGGGTCGTGCAGGCGCAGGAACGCCCGGCGGCGGCGGGGGAGCGGGTGGGAGCGGCATACGGGCGGCGGCGGTTGTTGGGCCGAGGGTTAAAGGTCGAGCGCGTGCCGGGCGCGGACGATGTCGTCCTGATGCTTCAAGAGCACGCCGAGGTTGTCGCGGACGTGCTCCGGGGTCATGTCGTCGGCGCCCAGCGCGACTAGGGTGCGGCCCCAGTCGACGGTCTCGGCTACCGAGGGGGACTTGCGCAGTTTCAGCATCCGAAGCCGATTAGCCAGGCGGACAACGGATTCCGCGAGCGCGGAAGTCATCTCGGGCACCTGGAGTTCGACGATGCGCTGCTCCAGCTCGGGGTCGGGATAGTCGATGTGCAGGAAGAGGCAGCGCCGGCGAAGGGCTTCGGATAGCTCGCGGGTGGCGTTGGAGGTGAGCACGACGACGGGAGCGCGCTCGGCGTGGATCGTGCCGAGCTCGGGGACGGTGACCTGGAAGTCGCCGAGGATCTCCAGCAACAGGCCTTCGATCTCCTGGTCGGCCTTGTCGAGTTCGTCGACGAGCAGCACGGTCTCGCCGCGCGCCTGGATGGCCTTGAGCAGTGGTCGGGGCAGGAGGAATTCGTCGGTGAAGATGTCGCTGCGCAGCTCGTCCCAGCTGTGCCCCTGCTCGGCAGTGATCCGCAGCAGTTGCTTGGCGTGATTCCACTCATAGAGCGCCCGGGCCTCATCCACGCCCTCGTAACACTGCAGCCGGATCAGCTCGCCGCCGATGGCCCGCGCCACCGCCTTGGCCAGCTCGGTCTTGCCGACGCCGGCCGGACCTTCGACGAGCAGCGGCTTGCCGAGCCGGTCGGCGAGGAAGACCGTCGTGGCGATGGCGTCGGAGGGGATGTAGTCGGCCGCGGCGAGGCGGGCGGCCACATCGTCGACCGAGTCGAAGCGGGGTGTCACGGGAGCGTGCACCCGGTCAGTCTGGCATCCCCACCGTCCCCGACTACCGCTGAGGTCTGTACTTCTCGCTGAGGTCGTACGCGCGGAAGGACGACCTCAGCTGAAAGTACAGACCTCAGCCCCGGGATTTGGGGTCGGCGGGATCGGGGGCGGGGCGAGGCCGGGGCGTTCAGGCGCCGGGCCAGCCCTTGGGACCGCCGGAGCCGGCGGCATACGTTTGCATGGGGACCTTGCCGGCGGACCAAGCCTTCAGGACCGGCTCGACGATCCGCCAGCATTGTTCGGCGCCGTCGCCGCGGACGGTGAGCAGTTGGGAGCCGTCGAGGATCTGGCCGAGCACCTCGCCATAGGGCTGCATCCGTGGGGGTGCGAGGACGGCCTCGAGCGTCTTCTGCTCCAAGTCGAGCGGGTCGCCCTCGGCGTTCATCGTCAGCGTCAACGCGACCGCGCCCGGTTTGAGGCCGATGACCAGATGGTCGGCGCCCGAAGCTCCGGCGAAGCCGTTGGGCAGGTGGGCGACGTCCCGGAAGGTGACGATGACTTGTTTGCGCGGCACCCCGAGCGCCTTGCCGCTGCGCAACACAAAAGGCACGCCGGCCCAACGGTTGTTGGCGATTTCGACGGTCAGCTCGGCGAGGGTTTCGGTCATCCGGCTGGCGTCGACGCCGGGCTCCTTGATGTAGTCGGGCACGCGCCGGGTGCCGATCCGGCCGGCCGTGTAGCGCGCACGCCGCGAGGAGGCCACCGGATCATCGCCCCAGATCCGCATCGCGCGCAGGACCTGTCCCTTTTGATCCTGCACTTCCTGGGCATCCAAGGTGGCGATCGATTCGACGGCAAAGAGGGCGAGCACTTGGATCAGGTGGCTTTGAATCATGTCCCGCAACGCGCCGGCCCCGTCGTAATACCCGGCCCGGCCCTCGAGGGCAAGGTCCTCGTCATAGACGATCTCGACCTTCTCGATGTGCTCGGTGTTCCACACCGGCTGGAAGAGGCGGTTGGCGAAGCGCAGACCGATGAGGTTGAGCACGGTATTGACGCCGAGGAAGTGGTCGATGCGATAGATGTCCCGCTCCGGGACGACCCGCGCGAGCAGCCGGTTGAACCGCTGTGCCGCCGCGAGGTCGGTCCCGAACGGCTTCTCCAGCGCCAGCCGGGTCGTGTCCGGCAACTCGATGCGGCGCAGCAACTCACAGCATTTCATCGTGACCGCCGGCGGCAACGCGAAGAAGATGACCAGCGGCCCGTCGCCGCAGGCGGTGATCAGGCTCTGCAGGCTCGCCGCGTCGAGGATGTCGGCCTTGATGTATGCCGTATCCCGCGTTACCTTGCGGGTGATCGCCTTAGGCGTCTCGTATTTCGCGAACGAGTCCTCGACCCGCTCGAGCCACTGCTGCGCCGTCAGGTCGACCCGGTCGGACCCGACGACCCGCACCGTCCGCTCGCGCTCGGCCATCAACAGCGTCGACAGGCCTGGCAGGAGTAGCCGATGGGTCAGGTCACCTCCGGCACCGAGGATAAGCAGGGTTGTCGTCGGCTTGGCCGCCTTCGTGGTTGTCGCCATGGACGTGAGGATGCCAGGTCCGGCGGCCCGTGGCGGGCTGCGACTCCCGCTGATTGCGAAGCCGGCCGGGCTCACGAGCCGTGACCCGGGCTCGACGCTGTGCCCCGGGGCCAACGGCAGCCGAGTCGCTGACCAGGCCCGCCAAGTCGAGAGCTCTCGACCCCGCCGGGCCGAGCCACCTCGCCGAGGTCTTCGAATCAGGGTGCTTTGACGACCAGAACCGGAATCATCGACTCCAGCAACACCTTTTGCACCGTCGAGCCGAGGATGAGCTTGCCGATCGGCCGCCGCCGCCGCGATCCCATCACCAGCAGCGAGGCGTCGAGTTCGTCGGCAAGATCGAGGATAGCTTCGGCCGGGTCGGTGCCCTCGGGGGTGGAATGGACGTCCCACTCCAGGGTGGCATAGCCGGCGAGGGCCCGGCCGAGCTCCTCGCGCAGCGTGGGGTCGTCGTGGGGCTGGTCGACTCCGCCGGTGATGCGCAGCACGGCCAGGGGTTCCCCGCGCAACAAGGCTTCGTCGGCTGCTGCCCGCAGCGCGGCGGTCGTGGCCAAGACGGCAGCCCGCGCCTCGATCTCGTGGTCGACGCCGTGCTGGGTGTAGCGCACGACGACGGAGCTGGGTCGGTGCACGATCTCCTGCACCGCCGCACCGAGCTGCACCCGGTCCCCGAGGGCCACCGAGATCCCCTCGGTCAACGTCGCGGGGCCACCGACGATATTGCGATTCAAGCCCTTTCCAGCGAAGAGCACCAACGCGAAATACCCGACGCCGCAGCCCGCGGAGATCTCGTCCATGTCCCCGGCCGAGCGGGTGACGACGGTCTCGAACAGCTTGGCGGCATCCGGGGGGAGCTGTCCGATGAGATCGGCGAAGGTGCGCTCGTCCTCGAAGTCGTAGACGTATTGCTGCCGGTTGGCCGGAGAGTCGTGCTCGTGCCGGCGGGTCAGCAGGTTGTAGCGCAAGGCGCTGAGACCGAGCTTCGCCCCGGCGGTGAAGATGCCCGCCCGGTCCCGGTTCGACATCGGGATCCGGAACGGATAGCTCGCGATGTGACCCGGGTCAGGAGCACCCCGTTCATCCCCATGCCCTTCAGCGAGCCGGGAACGGTGACCGCGTTGATCCCGACCTCGGTGAACAGGGCGTCGCTGGCGCTTCCGGCGCCGGCGAAGACGTGCCCGCCCCAGTTCATCCAATAGGTCCCGCGGCGCTCGGACTTGATCCGGCCGCCGACCCGGGGACCGGCCTCCAACACGGCGATATCCCAGTGCCGCAGCCGCCACGCGGCCGCAAGTCCGGCGATTCCGCCTCCGACGACGACGACATCCTTCATGACCGACCCCTCGAGTGTGGTGACTACCTCGCTGTGTTATTCATGGTGTCGGGCAGGGGTATCCGGCCGCCTCCGACCATCCGGGGAAAGACCGACGCCGCTTTGCGACGATTGTTCAATCGGCCCGGTCAGAGGGCCTCGACCAGCCGCCGCAGCTTCAGCCCCTGATGCAGGCACAGCCGCTGGGTGCCGTCGCGCAGATCGGCGCCGGCGATCTCCTCGATCCGGCCGAGCCGGTAATACAGGGTGGAACGGTGCAGGTGCAGCGCCTGGGCGGTCCGGGCGGCGTCACCGCCGCAGTCGAGATAGGCGCTCAGGGTCTCGATGAGCACGTCGGCGACCGGCGACGACGCGATGATCGGCCGCGAGCAGCCGCGAGACGAGCTGGTCGGCAACGTCGCGGGCCACGCGGGTGGCGCGGCCGAAGAGCAGCACGACCGCCTCGCCGGAGCGGATCCAGCTCGGGCTGACCTCGCGGAAGCGGTCGCGGGTGGTCAGCTCCACGGCGGAGTGCAGGTCGGTCTGCACGGCATGGGCCGCATTCGGCTCGATCACCCGGACCAGCACGGCGCACGCCGGATCGGTCGCGATCAGCAGCCGGTCGTCCCGAGCCTGCTGCGCCGCCCGCACCTGCGTCCGCGGATCGGGTGAAACAAACTTGCGCACAAGGACTTCCGCGCGCCGCTGGGCATCCTCGTGCAACGCCAGCCGCCGATACATCACCTGCCCAATCTGGACCGTGGCCGCCACGGCCTCCTCGATCTGGGCGTCGGTGACGTCCTCGTCGATGAGGAAGAGGTGGCCGAAGAGGATGTCGTGATCGCGGATCGGGCAGCAGACCCGCGCCTTGAACTGCATTTCGGGGTTCTCCGGAATCCGTCCGGGCTCGGTCCACGAATAGATGCCGTGACCCTTGAAATGCGCCATCACCCGCGGGTCCGAGTAGCGGTGGACGATCGCCCAGACCCGCAGCTCGTCCTCTTCGCCGAAATGCCCGTTCGCCGCGACCAACCGGCCCTGCGCATCGTCGATGGCGACCGAACGCTGCAGCGAGCCGGCCAGCCGGTCGACGATCTGCTGCAGGTCGTCCAGCGCGGCGCTGTTCGAGTGGGCCATGGTCCATCCTCCCGCTATTGCTCTAAGTTCGTCGGATGAGCGCGAGCGGCGACGAGCATTACGACATCCTCGTCCTCGGGGCGGGGTCGGGCCGGATGGTGCTGGACGAGGCTGTGGTGAGCGGGCGGCATACGGCGATCGTCGACCCCGGCCCCTATGGCGGGACCTGCCTCAACCGGGGCTGCATCCCGACCAAGATGTTCCTCCACGTGGCCGGCGCCGCCCACGGCGTGCCCGACCTGGCCCGGCTCGGAGTCGATGCCCACGTCGATGAGGTGCGCTGGGCCGACATCCGCGACCGGGTCTTCGGGCGAATCGATCCGTTTGCTGCCGCCGGCCCCGAGGGCGCGCAGGGCGCCGGCATTGATGCGTATGCCGCTCCGGCCCGGTTCACCGGGCCGCGTCGCGTCGTGATCGGCTCGGGTGACGACCGTGTGGTCGCCACCGCGGATCAGGTCGTCATCGCGACCGGCGCGCATCCGCTTGTCCCCGAGGTGGTTTCGCGCAGCGGGGTTCCGTTCCACACCTCCGACACCGTCATGCGGCTGGACAAATTGCCGCGACGAATGCTCATTCTCGGCGGGGGAGTTGTGGGAGTCGAGATGGCCACCCTGTTTGGCGGTCTCGGCGTCGAGATCACGCTCGTGTCCCGCGGGCCGTCGTTGATCCGCGGGATCGGGCCGGACATCGGGCGCCGGTTCACCGACCTGATGGGTCGGCGCTGGGCCCTCCACCTCGGCTGCGAGCTGACCGCTCTGCACCAGGAGGAGGACGGCATCCATGCCCGCTGCGGGGACGGCACTGTCCTGCTCGCCGACGTGGTCCTGGTTGCGACCGGACGCTGGCCGACGACCGCCGACCTCGGCCTGGAAAGCGCGGGCGTCGACGTCGATCCGGGCACCGGCCGGGTGCTCGTGGACGAATTCGGGCGCACCTCCGCCGAGGGAGTGTGGGCACTCGGCGACGTTTCGTCCGGGCGGCAGCTGAAGCACCTGGCCAACGATCAGGCTCGCACGGTGCGGCACAACCTGCTCCACCCGGACGCATTGGTTCCGTTGCGCACCAAGGCGATTCCGTCGGCGGTCTTCTCCGATCCGCAGCTGGCGCGTGTTGGCGACACGCTCGAGGAGGCGATCGCCGCAGGAACGGACGCGGTGGCGTTCACCCAGCGGCTGAGCGACACGGCAAACGGCTGGGCGTTGGAGGACACCACCTCGGTGTGTACGGTCGTCGCCGAGCGCGACACCGGCCGGGTGCTCGGTGCCCAACTGATGGCCCCGCAGGCCTCCTCGCTCATCCAGCCGCTGATCGACGCCGTCGCGCAGGGCAGGAGTGCCCGCGAGGCGGCGACGACCCAGATGTGGATCCATCCGGCGGCGATGGAGCTGGTCGAGAACGCCCTGCTCGGCGCGGCGGGCGCCGCGGCGACTCGACCGCAGGGGTAGCCGGATCAGGCCCGATCGAGCTTGTTCAGGTCGGCTCGGCAGCGCGATTCAAAGGTGCCCAGCTCGGCCAGGGCGTCGTCGATATCGCGGCGGCGCTGCTCGAGGTCGGCGCGGCGATCGTCGATCTGGCCGAGGACATACTCCAGCTGGCTGCGCTTGCCGCGCGGGGCGTCATACAGGTCCACGATCGTGCGGATCTCTTCGAGGGGGAAGCCGAGGCGCTTGCCGCGCAGGATGAGGTTGAGCCGGGTGCGGTCGCGCCGGTGATAGATCCGGGCGGTGCCGCGCCGCTCGGGGGTGATCAGCCCGAGCTCCTCGTAGTGGCGCACGGTCCGGTGGGTGACGCCGAACTCGTCGGCGATCTGTGCGATCGACCACGTCGGCCCGCTGCCCGTCGCTGCCATGGCATCCAGTATGCTTTACGTTGACGTAAACGGAAAGCTGGCGGGCGAGAGGTATCGAGATGTTCGAGCTGGACAAGCACCACGAGGATTTCCGCGCCACCGTGCGCGACTTCGCCGAGCGCGAGGTCGCGCCGCACGTCGCGCAGTGGGACCGCGACGAGCACTTCCCGGTCGACCTGGTGCCCAAGATGGGCGACCTGGGGCTCTTCGGCCTGGTCGTTCCCGAGGAATACGGCGGCCACCTGCACGACGACTCGGGCCCGTTCACCGCGCTGTGCGTCGCGATCGAAGAACTCGGCCGGGTCGACCAGTCGATCGGCATCACGCTGTCGGCCGGGGTCGGGCTGGGCATCAACCCAATCCTGACCTATGGCAACGAGGAGCAGAAGCAGCGCTGGCTGCCCGACCTGGTGGCCGGCAAGGCGATGGCCGGCTTCGGCCTGACCGAGCCCGAGGCCGGCTCCGACGCCGGCAGCACCCGCACCCGGGCCACGCGTGAGGGCGATGAGTGGGTGATCAACGGCGCCAAGGCATTCATCACCAACAGCGGCACGCCGATCACTTCGGTCAACACCGTCACCGCGCGCACCGGCACCAACCCGGACGGCTCGGCGCAGATCAGCGCAATCATGGTCCCCAATGGCACCCCCGGCTTCACCGTCGAACCGGCCTATCACAAGCTCGGCTGGCACATCTCCGACACCCACGGGTTGACGTTCGAGAACTGCCGGGTGCCGGCGGAGAACCTGCTCGGCAAGGAGGGGGAGGGCTTCAAACAGTTCCTCAAGACCCTCGACGACGGCCGGATCGCGATCTCGGCGCTCGCCCTTGGGCTGTCGCGCGCCTGCCTGGAGCAGGCCACCGACTACGCCAAGACCCGGATGGCGTTCGGCAAGCCGATCGGCGTCAACCAGGGCGTCTCCTTCCACCTCGCCGACCTGGCGACGATGGTCGAGGCCTCGCGCGTGCTGACCTACAAGGCCGCCTGGCTCAAGGACGAGCACGACCAAGGCCGGCGCAGCGTCAAGGAGGTCAAGCAGGCCGCCGCGATCTGCAAGCTCTATGCGACCGAGGCGGCCGTGACCGCTACCCGGATCGCCACCCAGATCTTCGGCGGCAACGGCTTCATGGAGGAGTTCCCTGTGGCGCGCTTCTATCGGGACGCCAAGATCCTCGAGGTCGGCGAGGGCACCTCCGAGGTGCAAAAGATGGTCATCGCCCGTCACCTCGGTCTTCCGCAAGGATGAGCCGTATGCCGAATGCCTCCACCCCCTTTGCCACCGGCGCCGACTCGGGAACCGATGCCAAGGTGACCGACGTGCGCGAGCGGCTCGCCGCGGCGTACACCGCCTCGGAGAAGGCCCCCGAGCCCGCTGCGGCCAAGCTCGCCCAGCAGAACAAGATGTATGTGCGCGACCGGATCGCGCTGCTGCTCGACGAGGGCAGCTTCATCGAGGACGGCCGCTACGCCAACGCCCTGGCCAAGGGACTGCCGGCCGACGGCGTCGTCACCGGGCGCGGACGGGTCGAGGACCGGCCGGTCATCGTCATCGCGAACGACCCGACGGTCAAGGCCGGCTCGTGGGGCTCGCGGACGGTCGAGAAGATCGTCCGCGCCACGGAAATGTCGCTGCGCGAAGAACTTCCGGTCTTCTGGTTCATCGACAGCGCTGGCGCCCGGATCACCGACCAGGTCGAGATGTTCCCCGGACGCCGCGGCGCGGGGCACATCTTCCACAACCAGGTGGCGCTCTCGGGCAAAGTCCCGCAGATCTGCTGCCTGTTCGGACCGTCGGCCGCGGGGGGTGCCTACATCCCGAGCTTCTGCGACATCGTGATCATGGTCGAGGGCAACGCGTCGATGTATCTCGGGAGCCCCCGGATGGCCGAAATGGTTGTGGGGGAGAAGGTTACGCTCGAGGAGATGGGCGGCGCGCGGATGCACTGCACGGTCTCCGGTGTCGGTGACCTGCTCGCCCACGACGATGCCGAGGCGATCGAGCTGGCCCGGCACTATTTCTCCTACGTCCCGCAGAACTGGCAGACCCCGGCGCCGAGCTATCACGCCGAGGAGCCGTCACAGCCGTTGACGCCGCATACGATCCCGGAGCGGGAGAGCCAGCCGTTCGATGTCCACGAGGTCATCGACGGGCTGGTCGACGAGGAGAGCTTCTTCGAGATCAAGCCCCTCTTCGCCGCCGAGCTCGTCGTCGGCTTCGGCCGCCTGAACGGCGAGAGCGTCGGCATCCTCGCCAACAACTCGATGGTCAAGGGCGGGGTGCTGTTCACCGACAGTGCCGACAAGGCAGCCCGGTTCATCTGGCTGTGCGACGCGTTCTCGATCCCGATCATCTATCTCGCCGACGTGCCCGGTTTCATGATCGGCTCCGAGGTCGAGCGCGGCGGCATCATCCGGCACGGCGCCAAGATGGTCTCGGCCGTTTCGTCGGCGACGGTGCCGCAGTTCTGCGTCGTCATCCGCAAGGCCTATGGTGCCGGTCTGTATGCCATGGGCGGGCCCGGCTTCATGCCCGACGCGACGATCGCCTTGCCCACGGCGCGGATCGCGGTCATGGGACCGGAGGCTGCAGTGAATGCGGTCTTCGCCAACAAGATCGCCGAGGTCGAGGCCGCCGAGGGCGCCGCTGCACGGGATGCCTATGTCGCCGAGCGCCGGCGCGAATACGAGGAAGACGTCGACATCGAGCGGCTGGCCGCCGACCTGGTCCTCGATCAGGTCATCGAGGCCGACCAGCTGCGCGCCGAACTCATCGCCCGGCTCGCCTTCGCCTCCCACCGCGACCGCCACTTCGCGACCAAGCGCCGAGACGTGCCTCCAGTTTAGGGGCGTGCCACCGTCTCAGCACCGAGACGCCGGACAAGAGTCGGCACTAGAGTCGCTCCCGAGGGACGGTGTCGGTGCTGATCCGGCGCACAAGCCTAAGGAGGCCGTGGTGACTGAGCGGGAACACGATGATCTGACTCCGCTATCGGCGTTGGGCAGCGGGCGCAAACGCTCCGGCCCGGTGCGCGAGCAGCGACCGGTCTATGTCGACCAGCTGCCGCCGTGCAACGCCGGCTGCCCAGCCGGGGAGAACATCCAGGCCTGGCTCGCGCTGGCCAAAGCGGGCGACACCCACGGCGCCTGGCTGCAGCTGACCGCCGACAATCCGTTCCCCGCCATCCACGGCCGGGTGTGCTACCACCCTTGTGAGACAGCCTGCAACCGGGTCCTCATGGACGGCGCCGTCTCGATTCACGCGGTCGAGCGGCACCTCGGCGACACCGCGATCGAGCAGGACTGGCAGTTCGCCGGATCGGCCTACCCGAGCGGCAAGCGCGTCCTGATCGTCGGCGCCGGCCCAAGCGGGCTGTCCGCGGCATACCACTTGACCCGCCTCGGTCACCAGGTGACGATTCGCGACAACAGCGAGCTGCCCGGCGGGATGATGCGCTACGGCATCCCGTCCTACCGGCTGCCACGCGACGTCATCGACGCCGAGATCGGTCGGTTGGAACGCTACGGGGTGACGTTTGAGCAGAACCACACGGTCCACGATCTGCAGGCCGAGCTTGCCGAGGGCTTCGACGCCGCGTTCGTCGCGGTCGGGGCCCACCTGTCCAAACGGGTCGACATCCCCAATGGCGACGCCGGCCGCGTGCTCGACGCCGTCTCCTTCCTGCGAGGGGTCGAGGAAGGCGAGCGGACCGAACTGAGCGGACGGATCGCCGTCTATGGCGGCGGCAATACCGCGATGGACGCGGCCCGGGTTGCGCGCCGGCTCGGCGCGGACGACACGATCATCGTTTATCGCCGGACCCGCGAGCAGATGCCCGCGCACGAGGAAGAGGCCGAGGACGCCGAGCAAGAGGGCATCCGGATCAACTGGCTGCGCACGATCTCCTCGATGGGCGCCGACGACCTGACCGTCGAGATCCAGGAGCTGGACGAGAACGGCCGCCCGCGGGGCACCGGCCGCTATGAGACCCTCGAGGCGGACACCGTCATTCTGGCGCTTGGCCAGGAGAGCGACACCGGCTTCCTGCGCGGCATACCCGATGTCGAGTTCGACGGCGATGTCGTCCAGGTCAACCCGGTCACGTTGATGACCGGCTCGCCGGGCATCTTCGCCGGCGGCGACGCCGTTCCCAGCGAGCGCACGGTCACCGTCGGCGTCGGGCACGGCAAGAAGGCCGCCAAGGCCATCGACGCCTACCTCGGCGGCGGCGCCTTCTCGCCCGGCAAGAAGCATCCGGTGGCCACCTTCGACAAGCTGCACCTGTGGTATTTCGGTGATCACGGCCGCCGGCAGCAGACCGAGCTCGACCCGTCGGCGCGGGCCAAGGTGTTTACCGAGGTCGTCGCCGGGCTCACCGCGCAGGAGGCGACCTATGAGGCCGGCCGCTGCCTGTCCTGCGGCAACTGTTTCGAATGCGACGGCTGCCTCGGCTCCTGCCCGGATGACGCGATCGTCAAGCTCGGCCGCGGGCACCGCTACCGCTTCGACTACGAGAAATGCACCGGCTGCGGCACCTGCTTTAGGCAATGCCCGGTCCATGCGATCGAGATGATCGGCGAGCACGACCGGCTGCCGAGCAATGTCTTCCTCGCGCCCGGACAGGAGGCATAAAGCCATGCCCACCCGCACCACAATCGACGGCAACGAGGCCACCGTCCACGTCGCCCACCGCCTCAGCGAGCTGTGCGCGATCTATCCGATCACGCCCAGCTCCACGATGGCCGAACTCGCCGACGACTGGTCGGCCAAGGGCCGGACCAACATCTGGGGGACGGTGCCGACCGTCATCGAGATGCAGAGCGAGGGCGGCGCCGCCGGCGCCCTGCACGGGGCGCTGCAGGGCGGGGCGATGAGCACGACGTTCACCGCCTCCCAGGGGCTGCTGCTGATGATCCCCAATATGTACAAGATCGCCGGCGAACTCACGTCTGCGGTCCTGCACGTCGCGGCGAGATCCCTTGCCGCGCAAGGATTGTCGATCTTCGGTGACCACCAGGACGTGATGGCCGTCCGGCAGACCGGCTTCGCGCTGCTCTCCTCCGGCTCGGTCCAGGAAGCGCACGACCTGGCGCTGGTCGCCCACGCCGCGACGTTGCGCACCCGGGTTCCGTTCGTGCATTTCTTCGACGGCTTCCGGACCTCTCACGAGCTCAACACGCTTGACCTGCTCGACGACGACGTGTTGCGGGCGATGGTGCCGGAGAGCCTCGTCCACGAGCACCGCATGCGCTCGCTGTCGCCGGAGCGGCCGTTCGTCCGCGGCACGGCGCAGAACCCCGACGTCTACTTCCAGGCGCGCGAGACGGTCAACCCGTTCTATGCCAAGGTCCCTAGCGTCGTCCAGGAGATGTTGGACGAGCTGGCCGGTCATGTCGGGCGCCACTATCACCTCGTCGACTACGCCGGCGCGCCCGACGCCGAGCGGGTCATCGTGATCATGGGCTCCGGCGGCGAGACCGTCGAGGAGACCGCGGCGCTGCTCAACACCACCGGCGAGCGGGTCGGCGTGTTGCGGGTGCGCCTGTATCGGCCCTTCCCCGCCGAGGCGCTCGTCGCCGCGCTGCCGGCCAGCGCCAAGGTCGTCGGTGTCCTCGACCGCACCAAGGAGCCCGGCAGCGGCGGGGAACCGCTCTATCTCGACGTCGTCAACGCGCTCAGCACCGCATACGCCGATGGCCAACTGGAGTCAATGCCCCGCATCGTCGGTGGCCGGTATGGGCTGTCCAGCAAGGAGTTCACCCCGGCCATGGTGGCTGGGGTCTATGCCGCGCTCGGGCAGGACAAGCCGCCGACCGGGTTCACCGTCGGGATCAACGACGATGTGTCCGGCACCTCGATCGACTACGACCCGGACTTCCACATCGAGGGTGACAAGACGCTGCGAGCGGTCTTCTTCGGGCTCGGCTCTGACGGCACCGTCGGCGCCAACAAGAACACGATCAAGATCCTCGGCGAGGACCCGAACCGGTTCGCCCAGGCCTACTTCGTCTATGACTCCAAGAAGTCCGGTGGCACCACGGTCTCGCACCTGCGCTTCGGGCCGGACCCGATCAAGGCGCCCTATCTCGTCGGCCAGGCCGGGTTCGTCGGCTGCCACCAGTTCACGCTGCTGGACAAGCTCGATGTCGTCGGCCTCGCCCGCCCCGGCGGCACCTTGCTGATCAACGCGCCGATGCCGGCCGAGGAAGTCTGGGACTCCCTCTCCCGGCACGTGCAAGAGCAGATCGTCGCCAAGGGCCTGCGGGTCTTCACGATCGACGCCGGCACGGTCGCCCGGGAGGCGGGCCTGCCCGGGCGCACCAACACCGTGCTGCAGACCTGTTTCTTCGCGATCTCCGGCGTCATGTCCCGCGAGGAGGCAATCGAAGAGATCAAGAAGTACATCCGCAAGTCCTACGGCCGCCGCGGCCAAGAGGTCGTGCGGCGCAACGAGGCCGCGGTCGACGGCTCCCTGGTGCACTTGCACGAGATCGAGGTGCCGCAGGCGGCAACCTCCGAGCGCGCGCCGCGTGCGCTGGTTCCCGACGACGCGCCCGAGTTCGTCAAGACCGTGACCGTGGCGATGATGGCCGGGCGCGGCGACGACCTCCCGGTCAGCGCGATGCCGGTGGACGGGACCTTCCCCAGCGGCACCACGGCATACGAGAAACGGCGCATCTCGGAGTTCGTAGCGCAATGGGATTCCGCCGGCTGCATCCAGTGCGGCAACTGCGCGTTCGTGTGCCCGCACAGCGTGATCCGCTCCAAGTTCTATGACGGCGCCGCGCTGGGGGATGCCCCCGAGGGCTTCGAGTCCGCCCCGCTGAACGCGGCCGGTCTGCCGGAGGCGCGCTACACCCTGCAGGTCTACACCGAGGACTGCACCGGCTGCGGTCTGTGCGTCGAGGCCTGCCCGGTCCACCCGGTTCCCGGCTCGCAACGCAAGGCGATCAACCTGACCGACGACGAAGCGGTGATGGAGCGCGGCGTCGACAATGTGCCGTTCTTCGAGTCGATCCCGGCCAACGAACGGGCCCGGGTCGACTTCGGGACGGTGCGTGGTGCCCAGTTCCTGCAGCCGCTCTTCGAGTTCTCCGGCGCCTGCTCGGGCTGCGGCGAGACGCCCTATGTCAAGCTGCTCAGCCAGCTCTTCGGGGACCGGCTGACCGTCGCCAACGCCACCGGCTGCTCCTCGATCTATGGCGGCAACCTGCCGACGACCCCGTGGACCCGCAATGCCGAGGGCCGCGGTCCGGCCTGGTCCAACAGCCTCTTCGAGGACAACGCCGAGTTCGGGCTCGGCCTGCAACTCGCCGCCGACCTGCACGCCCGGCTGGCCCGCGAGCGCCTCGAGGCGCTGCGCGAGCAGGTGGGTGGGGAGCTGGTCGATGAGATCCTGGGCGCATCCCAGATCCGCGAGTCGGAGTTCGCGGCCCAGCGGGACCGGATCGATGAGCTCATGCGCCGCCTGGAGGGCGTCGAGGGCCGGGTTGCCGAGGACCTGCGCAGCGTCGCCGATCACCTGATCCGGCGCAGCGTGTGGATCGTCGGCGGCGACGGCTGGGCCTATGACATCGGCTCCGGCGGGCTGGACCACGTCCTGGCCAGCGGGCGCAATGTCAACATCCTGGTGATGGACACCGAGGTCTACTCCAACACCGGCGGCCAGTCGTCCAAGGCGACCCCGCTGGCGGCGGTCGCGAAGTTCGCGGCGGCGGGCAAATCGGTGGCCAAGAAGGACCTGGCGCTGCAGGCGACGGCATACGGAAGCGTCTATGTCGCCCGGGTGGCCTTCGGCGCCGACCCGCAGCAGACGCTGCGCGCCTTCCGGGAGGCCGAGGCGCACGACGGCACCTCGATCATCATCGCCTACAGCCATTGCATCGCGCATGGCATCGAGATGAGCAAGGGGTTGGAGCAGCAGAAGCGGGCGGTCAACTCCGGGCACTGGCCGTTGATGCGGTATGACCCGACGGTGCGTGACCGCGGCGAGAACCCGTTCTTCCTCGACTCCCCGCGCCCGACGATGCCGCTCTCGGACTACATCTACAAGGAGCTGCGCTACCGGATGCTCAAGGCCTCGGCTCCCGAGGAGGCCGACCGCCTGCTCGAACTGGCCCAGAACGCCGTCGACCAGCGCTGGGCCGTCTATGAAGAGATGGCCACGCGCCCGGCGAGCCAGTTCATCCCGGACTCCAGGAGGAAGTAGCCATGGACCTCTCGACGAGCTATCTCGGGCTGTCGTTGCGTAGCCCCTTGCTCGCCTCGGCCTCGCCGCTGTCCCAAACGGTCGACGGGGTGCGCGAACTCGCCGACGCCGGGGTCGGCGCGGTGGTGCTCTATTCGCTGTTCGAGGAGCAGATTCGCCGCCAGGAGATCGCCGACTTCGAGGTCATCGCCGAGCACGAGGACACCTTCGGCGAGGCGACGTCCTACTTCCCAGACATCGACGTTCAGGAGGGGGAGCGACGCCCTACCTGCGGCACCTGGAAAGTTGCGTTGCCGCCGTTGACATTCCCGTGATCGGCAGCCTCAACGGCGCCAGCCTGAGCGGGTGGGCCGAGACGGCCCGACGGATGCAGGAAACGGGTGCGGCGGCGCTCGAGGTCAATCCGTATGCCGTGCCGGGCGACCTCGGTGTCCCCGGCTCGGCGATCGAGGAGCGGCACGTCGAGATCGTGCATGCGGTCAAGGACGCGGTTTCGATCCCGGTGGCAATGAAGCTCAGCCCGTTTTTCAGCGCGACCGGAACCGTCTGCCACATGTTGGATGCGGCCGGAATCGACGGGCTCGTGCTGTTCAACCGGTTCCTGCAGCCCGACATCGACATCGAGACGATGCTGGTGCGTCCGGCGGTGACCTTGTCGGCGCCCTACGAGGCCGGCCTGGCCCGCACCTGGATCGCCATCCTGCGCGGCCACGTGCGGGCGTCGCTGGCCGCGACAACGGGCGTGGAGACCGGGGCCGACGTCGCGAAATACCTGCTCGCCGGCGCCGACGTCGTGATGACCGCCTCGGCCCTGTTGCGACACGGACGCAGCTATGCCGCCACCCTGCTCGCCGACCTGTCGGCGTGGATGGAGCGCAAGGACTTCGCCACCATCGATGACTTCCGCGGCTTGCTGGCAATCGGCACGGATGTGCATGCCGGCGACTTCGAGCGCGCCGGCTATGTCGCGGCCCTCAGCCACGCCAAGGAGACCTACGGCGACTTCCTCGTCCGCGCCTAATCTAACGCCACGAAGTTCTTCGCCACCCACGCAGAGCGTGGGCCCCGGCTCACCGCAGGCCCCTAATGCGCTGACGTGCGCAGGTCGCGCCAGTGCAGGCCGAGCTCGGCGAGCAGGGCGCGCAGCAGCGGCAGGGACAGGCCGACGACCGTGGTGTGGTCGCCCTCGATGCGCTCGACGAAAGGCCCGCCGAGGCCATCGATCGTGAACGCCCCGGCAACCCGCAGCGGCTCACCGGTCGCGACATACGCGGCAATCTCCGCATCATCGATGTCGGCGAAATGCACGATCGTCGACGCGGTCGCGCCGATCAGCCCGGCGCTGCCGCCGAGGCGGTTGTCGATCAACCAATGGCCGGTATGCAGCACGCCCCGGTTCCCGCGCATCCGCTGCCACCGGGCAATCGCCGTCGCGGCGTCGGCGGGCTTGCCGTGCACCTCGCCGTCGAGTTCGAGCATCGAGTCGCAGCCCAGCACCAGGGCGTCGGCGGCGTTTGCGGCGACATCCTCGGCCTTGGCCCGGGCCAGCGCGAGCACCTCGTCGGCCGGTTCCAGCTCGCTGACGCTCTCCCGCAGCGTCGACAGCACCGCGTCCTCATCGACGCCGCTGGCCTGGACGCTCGCCTCGATCCCCGCCCGGCGCAGCAGCTCCCGGCGCCCGGGCGAGGCGGAGGCCAAGATCAGGTGCGGCGGCATACGGGCAAATCTAGATCTAGAACCAAGCCCGTCAGCCGAGGGCCTCGTCGACGAAGCACCAGCGCCACGCCTCGCCCGGCTCCAGCGAGCGCATGACCGGGTGCCCGCTAGTCGCGAAGTGCCCGGAGGCGTGCCGGCCAACGGAGGAGTCGCAGCAGCCGACGTGACCGCATTCGGTGCACATCCGCAGGTGCACCCAGCTCTGGCCGATCTCCAGACACGCCGGACAGCCTTCGGGCGTGTCCGGGACGACGCACCCGGCCGGGGCCTGCAGGTGATCGCACGCGGCGAGGACCGCATCGGGTGGCCGTAGCGGTGTTTCGCGCAGGGCGCCGGCGCGGCGCACGCCATAGGTGAGCGCGGCTTCCTCCGCGTCCATCGTGTTGAGGACCTGCTGCAGGACGTGCTGGTCGACCTCGCCGCCGGAGCGCATGCGCAGGACCTCTGCGCGCTCGGCAGCGATCATCTGCAGCCGCAGCCGCCGCAACAGCTCGCTGGGGGTCTCGGCGCTCGCGCCGAGCCGTTCCCAGATCCGGTTGACGCGTACGGTCGCCTGCTCACGCAGGGTCTCGACCGATCCCGGGTCGGCGTCCGGTGCCGATTCGATCTCCCGCAGGCCGGCCCCGATGGCCGCACCGACCACGGTCGCCTCGACCAGGGCGTCCTCGCGCGGATCGGGACCCCGCACGTCGAGTGCGCGGGCGAGCGCGGGCAGGGTCAGCCCCTGCAGCAACAGCGTGCCGACCGTGACCACGAGCGCGATCAACACCAGGACTGACCGGTATGGCGTGTCGTCGGGCAGGGTCAACGCCGCGGCCAGCGTGACGACGCCGCGCATCCCGGCCCAGGAGGTGACGAGCATGGACGGCAGGCGCGCCCGCAGCGGACCGAGATCACGGGTGGTGAGGGTGGCGACCGGAACGACCCACAACGGGCGCAGCAGCAGGCAGGCGAGCAGGACGGCCAGGCCTACCAGGACGCTGTGACCCAGCGTCTGCTCGCTGTCCCGGACGCCGTCGATGATCCGCTGCATCTGCAACCCGATGAGGAGGAAGACGGCGTTCTCGAGGAGGAAGGTGACGCTCGCCCAGTTGATCCGCTCCGATAGCCGGGAGGAGGCACTTTGCAGGCGGGGCGCCTTGTGGGCGAGCAGCAGGCCGGCGGTCACCGCGGCGAGCACGCCGGAGGCGTGGACCTTCTCCGCCGGGATATAGGCCAGATAGGGCACGGCGAAGGACAGCGCGGTGTCGGCCGCGGTCTCGGTCAGCCGGGTGCGCACCGCGGCGACGATCAGGAAGACGAGGAAGCCGATCCCCACCCCGCCCAGGACGGCGCGGGCGAAGTCGACGGCGACGCTGGTGACATCCACCTCGGCGTGCCCCCCGCCGTGCCCGATCGCCAGCCCGGCCGCCCCGACCGCGGTGCGCAGCGACACCAAGGCCGTGGCGTCGTTGAGCAGGGACTCGCCCTCCAAGATCGTGGTCATCCGCCGGGGCAGGCCGATCCGGCGCGCGACCGCGGTGGCCGCGACAGCATCCGGCGGGGCGACGATCGCGCCGAGAGCGAACGCGATCGCGAAGCCGACCGGCAGCAGCCACGAGACCAACAGGCCAACACCGAGCGCGGTGAACAGCACCAGGCCGACCGAGAGGCTCAGGATCGGCCCGAGATGTCGGCGAACGTCGATCAGCGAGGTGCTCAGCGCCGCGGCATACAGCAACGGCGGCAGTAACCCAAAGAGCACGACATCGGGGGACAGCGCGACCTCACGGATGCCGGGAACGAAGGAGGCGGCAATCCCGACGCCGAGCAGCCCGAGCGGGGCCGGTATGCCGGCCGGCTCACACGCTCGGGCGACCAGAATGACGGTGGCGGCGATTGCGACGAGAGTCAGGGCCAGGTCCACGGCGGCATTCTGCCCGGTGGGGCGCGCCGATGGCGGGGGCTTGCGGGTGCGCGGCCTGCCGGCAACCGCCAACCTACCCGCGAGTAGCAATTCGTCGAAGGAGTCCCCCATGCCGCGCTCGCTCCCGTATGCCGTCGCGCTCGCCCTCGCGGCGGCCCTGGCCGCGACCACTACCTTCGCCGAGGTCTGCGTTTCTGGCTGAGGTCGTACGTTTTTTCGTACGACCTCAGCCAGAACCCCAGACCTCAGGGCAGATTGCTGGTCACCGGGGCGAACCAGGTGGTTCCGGCATACGCGAGCGCCTTGTCGAGCCGGAAGGCCGAGGACGGGCGTAGCTGCGGCAGGGCATCCAGCGCGAACCAGCCGACCTGCTCGTTCTCCCCGTCGAGCGGACGCGCCGAGCCGGCCAGATAGGTGCAGGTGAACGTGAAGTCGAGGTAGCAGGCGCGGTCGCCGTTGGGATAGGTGATCTCTCCGGTCGCCGAGACGGCGACCAGCGCATCCACCGTGACGCTCACCCCGGTCTCCTCGGCGATCTCGCGGGCCAGGGCGTGCGCGGGCTGCTCGAACGGTTCGATGATCCCGCTCGGCAGCGCCCAGTCGCCGGTGTCGGCGCGCAGGCCGAGCAGGATCCGGCCCTGCGGGTCGCGCACGACGCCGGTCGCCCCGGCCATCGGCAGCAACTCGTGCCCGACCCGCTCGCGCAGCCGCAGGACGAACTCGGGGACCGGCATACGGCCCATCCTGCCTGCTCCAGACGAGCGCTGGCGCCGCTAACGCGTCGCGGCGGCCAGCGGCACCTCGGCATCCGGTTCGTGAGTGATCCGGTTGCCCAGGTCGCGCCGGACGATCTCGATGCTCCACAACCAGACGATGGGCCCGAAGAACTCGGAGAAGTGCTCACCGAAGGGCTGATGCCACGGCGCCGGGACGATGCCCATCGCCGGCATGACGATGACGTGGAAGAGGACATAGACGACGATCCCGAAGGCGGCGCCCTGCCACAGCTGGCTACACCGATCCGGCGCCGGGCCGGATCGGTGCGCGATGAGGAGCCAACTGCCGTTGTGGTGGACATGAATTCAGCGTATAGAGATTCCTCCCCGGCCCGGCCAGGACCCGTTGTCATGGCGTTGCCCACCCGGCTCGATCCGGCGACCCGCAGCACCCGAGCCGCTCCGCTCCCGCCGACGACGCGAGGACCGGAAGGGCTAGAGTGCCAAGGGTGAACGATCCGCGCGATGCGGCCCGGATCGAGGCTGCCGTCGACCTCGCCGGCCGCCTCCTGTCCGTCGCCGCCGAAGCCATCACCCCCAACGAGCGTCGCCGTCAGGAGCGTCTGGCCCGGCTGATCGACGATGCCGAGGGCCGCGAACTGGTCCAAGCCCTCGCCGACGAGGTGTTGCGCATCGAGCGCCCCAAACGGGCGGCCAATCGCTTCGCCCGCATCGTCGCCGAGCACGGGGTGCCGCATTCCCTGGGGCTGCTTGACCGGGGGTTGATGGCCGTCGGTGCCCGGCTGGCCCCGAACCTGCCGCCGGTGGTCATGCCGCTGGCCACCCGGCGGATCATCGCCGAGACCCACGGGCTGGTCATCCCGGCCGAGGATCCGGCGCTGGAGTCGCACATCGCCGCCCGCCGGGCCACCGGGGTCGACCTGAACATCAACGTCCTCGGCGAGGCGATCCTCAGCGACGCCGAGGCCCAGGCCCGGATGGACCGGGTGCTGGCGACCATGTCGCGCCGCGACGTCGACTATGTGTCGGTGAAGATCTCGGCGCTGTGCGCCCAACTCGACGTCGCCGCCTTCGAGCACAGCGTCGAGCGGATCTGCGCCAAGCTCGAGACGATCTTCCGCGCGGCCATGGACGCCCGTCCGCCGGTCTTTGTCAACCTCGATATGGAGGAGTATGCCGATCTCCACCTGACCGTCGAGGCGTTCACCCGGGTCTTGGATCAGGAGGAGTTCACCGCGGTCCCGGCCGGGATCGTGCTGCAGGCCTACCTGCCCGACTCCCACGCCGTGATGGACCGGCTCGCCGACTGGTCGGCGCGGCGGGTGGCCGCGGGTGGTCCGCCGGTGAAGATCCGCATCGTCAAGGGCGCCAACCTGGCGATGGAGCGGGTCGATGCCGAGCAGCACGGCTGGGTGCAGGCGCCGTATGCGCTGAAGTCCGAGGTCGACGCCAGCTACAAGCGGCTGCTCGACGTCGCTCTGGCGGGGGTTGCCGCGGGCACCTTGCGCCTCGGCGTGGCCAGCCACAACCTGTTCGACATCGCCTGGGCGCTGACCCTGCTCGGTGAGTTGCCCGCCGCCCGCCGCAGCGGCGTCGTCATCGAGATGCTCGAGGGTATGGTGCCGGCCCAGGCGCGCGCGGTGATCGCCGAGGCCGGCTCGCTGCTCTTCTATTGCCCGATCGTGCGGCACGACGAGATCGAGGCGTCGCTCGCCTATCTCGCGCGCCGCTTCGACGAGAACACCGGACGCGACAACTTCCTCCGGGCGATGTTCACGATGACGCCAGGCTCGGCGAGTTTCGACGAGCAGGCCGAGCGGTTCCGTGCGGCGGTGGCCGAGCGGCATACGGTCTCAACGACGCCGCGGCGACCGGCGGTGGCGCACACACCCGAGGGCTTCCACAATCAGGCCGACAGCGACTTCACCGCCGCAGAGGTCCGCGAGCGGCTGGGCGCGGCGATGGCAGATCCACTTCAGGTTGAGGTCGAGGTGCTGACCAGTGTCGAGCAGGTCGACGAGGTGGTCGCCCGGATCGTCGCGGGTCGGTCGGGCTGGGCCGCCCGCTCGCCGCAGGAGCGGGCCGCGCTGCTCGGCCAGGTCGCCGACCGGATGGAGGCCGACCGGTTCGCCACGCTCGCGCTGATGGCCGGCGAGGGCGGCAAGACCGCCCGGGAGGGCGATCCCGAGATCAGCGAGGCGATCGACTTCGCCCGCTATTACGCGAGCGCGACCATGCCGGCGGGGACGACCGAGCTCGGCTCGGTGCTCGTGGCGAGCCCGTGGAACTTCCCGTATGCGATTCCGGCTGGCGGCGTTTTCGCGGCGCTGATGGCGGGCAATACGGTGATCCTCAAACCGGCGCCCGAGGTGCGCCGGATCGCCAAGTGGCTGGTCGAGCAGTGCCACGCCGGCGGCATACCGCAGGATGCGTTGCAGTATCTCGCCTGCAATGACGACGAGGTCGGCCAGCACCTGGTCACCCACGAGGCCTTCGGGACGCTGATCCTGACCGGCAGCTATGACAGCGCCAAGCTGTTCCTGGGCTGGAAGCCGCGGCTGCGGGTGCTCGCCGAGACCAGCGGCAAGAACGCGCTCGTCGTGACCGAGGCGGCCGATCAGGACGCCGCGATCCGTGACATCGTCAAGTCGGCGTTCGGGCATGCGGGCCAGAAGTGCTCGGCCGCCAGCCTGGCGATCATCGAGGCGCCGGTGTATGACGATCCGGACTTCCTCTCCCGGCTGGCCGCGGCGGTGCAGACCGTGCGCGTCGGCTGGGGTGAGGATCCGGCGACGATCATGGGGCCGCTCATCTCGCCGCCGGGCGAGACCCTGCGCCGCGGGCTGACCCGGCTGGATGCGGGCGAACGCTGGCTGGTCGAGCCCAAGCAGCTCGACGAGAGCGGGCGGCTGTGGTCACCGGGCGTGCGCGTTGGCGTCAAGCCGGGGTCGTGGTTCCACCGCACCGAGTGCTTCGGCCCGGTGCTGGGTGTGATGCGGGCGAGCAACCTCGACGAGGCGATCGCCTTCCAGAACGGCACGGCATACGGGCTGACGGCAGGCCTGCACTCGCTCGACAGCAAGGAGATCGACACCTGGCTGGCTCAGGTCCACGCCGGCAACCTCTATGTCAACCGGCATATCACCGGCGCGGTCGTGCGTCGTCAGCCGTTCGGCGGCTGGAAGCGCTCGTCGGTCGGTGGCGGCCCGAAGGCCGGCGGTCCCGACTATGTCACCGCTTTTCGCCGGGTGCCGGCGGAGCCGGTCGACCCGGCTGCTGCGATAACCGCCTACCGGGCGGCTTGGAGCGAGCGGTTCGGGACAGAACTGGACCCGAGCGGGCTGGTCAGCGAGGCCAACGTGCACCGCTACCGCCCGCTGCGCTCGGTGATCATCCGCGTGGGCGAGGACACTCCGGCGGGCGCCCTGGAGGCGGCGCGGGCCGCCGCGGACGTCTGCCAGACGGCCGATGTGCGTGTTTATGGGCTCAGCCACGACGACGGGGCGCTGATCCGGGCGCTGGAGAGCGACCCGCCCGTCCGGTTGCGGCTGCTCACCGAGGCCCGCGACCCCGTCATCTCGGCCTGCCACCGCTTGGACGTCGCCGTGATCACCCAGCCGGTCAGCGCCGACCCCGCCGCCGAACTGCCGCTCTGGCTGCACGAGCAGGCGCTGTCCATCTCGCGCCACCGCTACGGCCGCGTCCCGGGCGTGGAGGTCTAGATCGACACCGGGCGGCCGTGACCAGCCGGCCCGATCAGGCGGCGGCGCGGGCGCGAGCGCCCTTGACCTCGCCCTCGATGTCGGGGCCGTCACCGACGAGGAGCGCATAGGTCGCGCCGGCGATGACCGCGCCGACGATCGGGGCGACCCAAAACAGCCACAGCTGGCCGGGCGCGCCGTCGGCATTGAAGAAGGCGACACCGGTGGAGCGGGCCGGGTTGACCGAGGTGTTGGAGATCGGGATCGAGATGAGGTGGATCAGGGTCAGGCACAGGCCGATCGCGATCGGCGCGAAGCCCACCGGGGCCCGGCCGTCGGTCGAGCCGAGGATGACATAGAGGAAGATCGCGGTCAGCAGCGCCTCGGCGATGAACACGGCCGCCAGCGTGTAGCCGCCCGGGGAGTGGTCGCCATAACCATTGGCGGCCATGTGGCCGACTCGGTCGAAACCGTCCTTGCCAGACGCGATCGCCAACAGCGCGGCGCCGGCGACGAAGCCGGCAACGACCTGGGTGACGATGTAGGCCGGGACATCCTTCCACGGGAAGCGCTTGCCGACGGCCAGGCCGATGGTGACGGCGGGGTTGAAGTGGCCACCCGAGACGTGGCCGACGGCATACGCCATCGTCAGGACGGTCAGACCGAACGCCAGCGCGACACCGACAAAACCGATGCCGAGCTGGACATCGGAGGCGTCGCCGCCGAGGAAGAGCGCGGCGAAGATCGCGCTACCGCAACCGCCGAAGACCAGCCAGAAGGTGCCGATGAATTCGGCGCCCAGCCGCGCAGGCAGCTTGGGGGTGAGCATAGAAAACTCCTTGACAAGGAACTGTGAAATCTCGGCCGAGCCCCTCTGCCCGCCGAGGCGGCACGGTCTGCCGCTGGATGCCCCGCGCCAGATCGGCCGGACTGCACGACTAATTGTATGCCGCCGCGCCCCCGGCACGCCGCAAGCGAGCCCTCGACTTGTGCTCCCGGGCGTGTCGGCGCCGGGTGGGCCCGGCGCGAGTGACCCGTGCCCGGGTCAGTCCCGGTTGGTCAGTCCGGCGAGGACGTCGTTGAAGGTGGCCGACGGCCGCATCACGGCCGTCGTCTTCGCCGCGTCGGGCCGGTAGTAGCCGCCGATGTCGGCGGCAGCTCCCTGGACGGCGAGCAACTCGGCGTCGATCGCGCCCTCGTTGGCCGTCAGCGCCTCGGCGACCGCCGCAAACGCCGCCGCGAGGTCGGCGTCGGCGGTCTGCTTGGCCAGCTCGCGTGCCCAGTACATCGCGAGGTAGAAGTGGCTGCCGCGGTTGTCGATCTGGCCGACCTTGCGCGCCGGCGACTTGTTCTCGTTGAGCAGGGTCTCGGTGGCGGCGTCGAGGGTGTCGGCGAGGATCTCGGCGCGGGCGTTGTCGCTGGTGCGGGCCATGTGCCGCAGGCTCTCGGCGAGCGCGAGGAACTCACCCAGGCTGTCCCAGCGCAGGTAGTTCTCGGCGACCAGCTGCTGGACGTGCTTGGGAGCCGAGCCGCCGGCGCCGGTCTCAAACAGGCCGCCGCCGTTCATCAGCGGGACGACCGAGAGCATCTTGGCGCTGGTGCCGAGTTCGAGGATCGGGAACAGATCGGTGTTGTAGTCCCGGAGCACGTTGCCGGTGACTCCGATCGTGTTCTCGCCCTTGCGGATCCGCTCGACCGAGAAGGTCGCCGCCTCGATCGGGGACAGGATGCGGATGTCGAGCCCGTCGGTGTCATGGTCGCGCAGATAGGTGGTGACCTTGTCGATAAGGACGGCGTCGTGGGCGCGGCCCTCGTCGAGCCAGAACACCGCCGGGTCGCCGGAGAGCCGGGCCCGGCTGACGGCGAGCTTGACCCAGTCCTGGATCGGGGCGTCCTTGGTCTGGCAGGCGCGCCAGATGTCGCCGGCCTCGACCGCGTGCTCCATCAGCACCTCGTCGGCCCGGTTGACGACCTGGACGGTGCCGGCGGCGGACATCTCGAAGGTCTTGTCGTGGCTGCCGTACTCCTCGGCCTTTTGGGCCATCAGCCCGACATTGGGCACCGAGCCCATCGTTGTCGGGTCGTAGGCGCCGTGCGCCTTGCAGTCGTCGATGATCGCCTGGTAGACCCCGGCATAGGAGCTGTCGGGGATGACCGCGAGCGTGTCGGCCTCCTGGCCGTCGGGGCCCCACATGTGGCCCGAGGTGCGGATCATCGCCGGCATGGAGGCATCGACGATGACATCGCTGGGGACGTGCAGGTTGGTGATTCCCTTGTCGGAGTTGACCATCGCCAGGCGCGGCCCGTCCTGGAGGGCTTGCTCGAAGGCGGCCTTGATCTCGGCGCCGTTGTCCAGCTCGTCGAGACCGGCCAGGACGGCGGCGAGGCCGTTGGTGCCGTCGAGCCCGGCGGCGAGCAGCTGCTCGCCGTGAGCGGCATACACCTCCTTGAAATAGGCCCGGACGACGTGGCCGAAAATGATCGGGTCGGACACCTTCATCATCGTCGCCTTGAGGTGGACGGAGAACAGCACGTCGTCGGCGAGCGCCTGGGCGACCTGCTCGGCGAGGAAGTCGTCCAGGTGGGCGGCGCTGATGAAGGTGCCGTCCACGACTTCGCCGGCGAGCACGGTCAGTTCGGGCTTGAGCACGGTCTCGGTGCCGTCGGCCGCGACGTGCTTGATCGTCAGGACATCGTCCGCGGCGAGCACGACCGACTTCTCGTTGCAGCGGAAGTCGTCGTGCCCCATCGTCGCGACCCGGGTCTTGCTGTCCGGGCTCCACGCGCCCATCGAGTGGGGGTGCTTGCGGGCGTAGTTCTTGACCGAGGCCGGGGCGCGGCGGTCGGAGTTGCCTTCGCGCAGAACGGGGTTGACCGCGCTGCCCTTGACCTTGTCGTAGCGGGCCCGCGCCTCCCGCTCGGCGTCCGTCGCCGGCTCGTCGGGGTAGTCCGGCAGCGCGACGCCCTTGCCCTGCAACTCTTTGATGGCGGCGACCAGTTGCGGCAGTGACGCCGAGATATTGGGCAGCTTGATGATGTTCGCCTCGGGCGTGGTTGCGAGCTTGCCCAGCTCGGCGAGCGCGTCGCTCTCGCGCTGCTCGTCGGGCAGCAGGTCGGAGAAGGCCGCCACGATCCGCCCAGCGAGCGAGATGTCCCGGGTCTCCACCTCGACTCCGGCCGTGGAGGCGAATGCCTCGATCACCGGCAGGAACGAGTAGGTCGCCAGCAGCGGAGCCTCATCGGTCAGGGTGTAGATGATCTTGGCCATCTCCGGGACGTCTCCTTCGGGCTGAGCGCGGGCGCGTGGGCTGCCAGGCTATCCAACCCGGCGGCTCGCAGCGTCGCTCAGCCGAGGCCGACGCGCTGCCGGATGGGTCGAGCGGGAACCCCGACATAGGTCTGTCCGCCGGCGAGGGGCCTGGTGACGACCGCCCCGGCGCCGATGATCGCGTCCGCACCGACGACCGCATGCTGGATGAGCGAGGCGCCGATGCCGATCCAACACCGGTCCTCGACGGTGACGAGCCCGCTGATGTGGGAGCCCGGCGAGATCGTGACGAAGGCCCCGATTGTGCAGTCGTGGCTGACGGTGGCGCCGACATTGAGGTGGGTATGCCTCCCGATCGCGACATTGTGGGTCACCCGCGCGCCCGCCGCGAGGATGCTCCCAGCGGGAACCCCGACATAGGTCTGTCCGCCGGCGAGGGGCCTGGTGACGACCGCCCCGGCGCCGATGATCGCGTCCGCACCGACGACCGCATGCTGGATGAGCGAGGCGCCGATGCCGATCCAACACCGGTCCTCGACGGTGACGAGCCCGCTGATGTGGGAGCCCGGCGAGATCGTGACGAAGGCCCCGATTGTGCAGTCGTGGCTGACGGTGGCGCCGACATTGAGGTGGGTATGCCTCCCGATCGCGACATTGTGGGTCACCCGCGCGCCCGCCGCGAGGATGCTCCCTGCTCCCAGCGAAACCACGCTGCCGGTCGTGGCGCTGGGATGCCGCAGGCTGGCATAGCGCACCGAGGGGCGCAGCCGATTGACGATGGCCTCGCGCACCACCGGCGAGCCGATGCCGACCACGACCCAGGCATCGTTCGAATCCAGCCAGTTGGTGCCGCCGAGGACAGGCACGTCGAGGGGCTCGGCCAGCGACCCCGGCTCGCGGCCGTCGTCGAGGAAGCCGAGCATCTCCCATTCACGCGAGTCGGCGTTCATCGCCGAGACGATGTCGTAGGCCTCGCGGCCGTGGCCGCCGACGCCAATGATGACCAGCGGTTTCACCACCGGTTCACCGCTTGGCCGGGCCGTCGTCGAGGCGTTGCGGGAATGATGCTCACGGTCCTTCGTCGGTGTGTCGGGCAGGCGGTCCCTGGATATCGGCTCGGCTCCATGCCACCACGGGCGGGAGCGTTGTCCATGGTGACACGCGGGACGCCCAGGATGCGCGTCGACCGCGACGTTTCGCTGGGCGATCACAGCCGGGCTATGATCGTCGGTCGGCTCAGGAACGGAGAAGTGGTGACTGGATATCGCGGCAAGCGCTGCCTCGATCTCCTGCTCGGCGTCCCCGCCCTCGTCGTTTCGCTTCCGGTTCAAGCGGCGATAGCGCTGGTGGTGCGGGGAAAGCTCGGCGCGCCGGTCCTGTTCCGGCAGCGCCGGCCGGGCCTGCACGGCGAGCCGTTCGAGATGATCAAATTCCGGACCATGCTCCCCGTGGACGCTGATCGCGGGCTCGTTTCCGACGAGTCCCGGATGACCGGTGTCGGCCGCTTCCTGCGGGCGACCAGTTTGGACGAGCTGCCGACGCTGTGGCACCTGCTGACCGGGCGGATGTCCCTCGTGGGTCCCCGGCCCCTGCTGATGCAGTATCTCGATCGCTACTCGCCCGAGCAGGCTCGCCGCCACGACGTGCGTCCCGGGCTGACCGGTCTGGCTCAGATCAACGGCCGCAACGCCATCGCCTGGGAGGACCGGTTGCGCCTGGACGTCGAATACGTCGACACGGTGTCGTTGCGCCTGGATTTGCGCATCCTCGCCCGGACCGTGGGGCAAGTGCTCGCCCGCGAGGGGATCGCTGCCGAGGGATCATCGACGATGCCCGAGTTCACCGGATCTGCAGGTAAGGAGAAATCGTGAGATTATTGGTCACTGGTGGCGCGGGTTTCATCGGATCAAATCTCGCCGTGGCAGCCCTCGCCGAGGGACATGAGGTCACCGTCGTGGACGATCTGTCGACCGGTCGGGCCGATGCCGTCCCGGCCGGCGCGCAGTTCATCGAGGCCTCCATCGAGGATCGGGCGGTCCTGATGGCCGCGATGGACGGCGTCGACGCCGTCGTGCACCTTGCTGCGCTGGGCAGCGTTCCGCGCAGCATCGCCAACCCGGTCCGCTCACACGCGGTCAACGTGGACGGCACGATCAATGTGCTCGAGGCGGCCCGCGCCCAGCAGATCCAGCATCTCGTGTTCAGTTCGTCCAGCTCGGTGTATGGGCTGAATACGAAGCTGCCCAAGAACGAGCGCGACTGGGTGCGCCCGATGTCGCCGTATGCCGCGGGCAAGCTCGCCGCCGAGCAATACGTCTTGGCGTATCAGACGGTCTACAGCCTGCGAGCGCTTGTCTTCCGGCTGTTCAATGTCTACGGCCCCGGCCAGCGCCCCGGGCACGCGTACTCCGCCGTCATCCCGACCTTTGCCGACCGGATTCTGCGCTCCGAGCCGGTGACGATCAACGGGGACCCGCAGATCTCGCGCGACTTCACCTATGTCGGCGATGTTTGCGGCGTGCTGCTCGACGCGCTCCGGCGCCGGGTCACCGCGCCCGAGCCGATCAACCTCGCCTTCGGGAACCCGACGACGCTGACCGACCTGATCGAGTCGCTGGCGGCCATCTCCCGGCGTGAGGCGACGACGATTGTCGGCCCGCCCCGCACCGGAGACATCCAGCACTCGCTGGCCGACGGCCAGCGAGTGCGGGAAGTGTTCCCGGCCATTCGCCCGACGCCCATGGACACCGGGCTCAGCGAGACGCTGGCCTGGGTGGCCAGTGTCCTCTCCAAGGGCTAGGAGATCCCCAGCCTCGCCACGGCGGCGAGGATCTGCTCGGCCAGCTCCGGGCGGCATACAACCAGATCGGGCAGCAGCACATTGGGCTGGTTGTAGAGCAGCGGCGAGCCGTCGACCCGGCTGGTGTGCAGGCCGGCGGCGGAGGCGACGGCAACCGGCGCGGCCGAGTCCCATTCATACTGCCCACCGGCGTGGACATAGGCATCGGTGCTCCCGTCCAGCACCGAGACGGCCTTGACCCCGGCCGAGCCCATCGGGACCACCTCGGCGTCAAGTGCCTCGACGAGCGCTGGCAGCCAGGCCGGCGGGCGCGAACGCGAGACCGCCAGGCGGATCTTCCCGCCGCTCGCGGCCGGGATCGCCGGCGGTGCGTCGGTCGCGAAGACCTGCTCGCGGGCCGGGAGGGCGACGGCGCCGGCGACGAGTTCGCCGCGCTCCCACAGGGCCACGTGCACCGCCCAGTCGTCGCGGGGCCGTTCGGAGAACTCGCGGGTGCCGTCCAACGGGTCGACGATCCACACCCGCTCGGTGGCCAGTCGCGCCGGGTTGTCGGCCCCCTCCTCGCTCAGGACGGCATCGTCGGGGCGCGCCTGGGCGAGCATGGCCATGAGGAAGTCGTGCGAGCCCAGGTCGCCGGCGTTCTTCAACGCCAAGGCATCGCCGTCGGCGGGGTAGTCGCCGCGGATGCGCAGCAACACCCGCCCCGCGTCGACGGCCAAGTCCTTGGCGAGCAGGTCATCAGTGCGTGGGTCGACCACGTCAACTCCGTTTCGGTAGTGCGGTGACGCGCCGAGGATGGCGCAGGCACCAGGGGCGAGCCGGCCGTCAGTGACGCGGCTCGGGTGGGCTGGCGTCGGCACGAGGGTGCTCGGCGGCTGGCTCCTCCCGGATCCCGATCGGGATGTGCAGGAAGGCCGGGCGGCCATGCAAATGCTTGATCACGCCCCACAGGGCCGGCCCGAGGATGACCATTGCCGAGCCGATGATGCCGACCCACACCGGCGGGACCTTGAGCAGCCCGAGACCGGTCAGCGTCAAGACGATCGCGATGCCGCGTCGCAGGATCGATTGCGAGACATAGTTGGCCAGCCGCGCCCCCACCCAGGTGCCCGGGCTCCCGCCGATGATCAGCGGGATCAAGACGGCCCAGTCGATGCCGGTGACCATCATGTGCGAGATGGCGGCGGACAGCACGAGGGGGATGGCCTGGACCAGGTCGGTGCCGACCAGTTTGCGGGCCGACAGGGCGGGATAGAGCAGCAGCAGGCTGATCATGATCAGCGAGCCCGAGCCGACGCTGGTCATGCCGACGAGCAAGCCGCCGAAGGCGCCGACGAGCAGCGTGGGGAGGGCGCGGATGCGGGGGTCGGGACGGTCGGGATCGTCGGGCAGATGCCGGCGCATCTCGAGATAGATCCGCAGCGTGAACGTGGACGCGGTCAGCAGCAGGGCCACGCCGATCGCCCGTTTGAGGAAGGACTGCTGATCGGCGTCGCTGCCGATCAGGTCGATGATGAAGGCACCCGCGAAGGCCATCGGGACCGAGCCGATGATCAACCACTTGGCGAGCTTGAGGTTCGGCGAGCCGTGCTTGTAGTGCACAGCGGCGCCGACCGTCTTGTTGATGGCCGCGGCCATCAGGTCGTTGGAGACGGCCGCCGTCGGCGGGATACCGAGGAAGATCAGCGCCGGGGTCATCAGCGCGCCCCCGCCCATACCGGTCAGGCCGACGACGATGCCGATGAGGAAGGCGACGGCGAGCAGGCCCGGGGTGTCGCCGGTGATCAGATCGCCCATTCGAGCACCTCCTCGTGCTTAAGGTGCCCTCGCGCGCGCAGCAGCGAGACGACCCGCTCGACCGCGGCGTCGATGGTGATCCCGGTCGTGTCCAGGACGAGATCGGCGTCGGCGGGTTCCTCATACGGGGAGGAAATGCCGGTGAACTCGGGGATCTCGCCGCGGCGAGCCTTGGCGTAGAGGCCCTTGCGGTCGCGGCGTTCGCATTCGGCGAGCGGCGTGGCCACGTGGATGAGCAGGAAGTCACCGCCGGCCTCGGTGACCATCTGCCGGACGGTTTCACGGGTGGTGGCAAAGGGCGCGATCGGGCTGCAGATCGCGATGCCGCCGTGCCGGGAGATCTCGGCCCCGACCCACCCGATCCGGCGGATGTTGGTCTCGCGGTCGGCGGCCGAGAAGGTCAATCCGGCGCTCAGGTGCCGGCGGACCAGGTCCCCGTCGAGCAGCGTGACGCTCCGCTCCCCTTCCTCGAGGATCTGGTCGCGCACCGAGCGGGCGATCGTCGATTTGCCTGACCCCGACAGGCCGGTGAAGAACAGGACGAGGCCGTGCCGGCGGGCTTCGCCGGGCATCGGCTCGAGGGAGATGACCTCGCCTGATGCGTATGCCGCGACTGCTCGCTCGCGCTTGGCGCGCGCGGCCCGCGGGTCGATCGGCAGGGCGACGACGTGCCCGCGGCGCAGCCGAGAGACGGCGGTCAGCGCCGAGCGGATGGTCGTGACGGCCGGGGAGTGGGGAGAGTGGCTCGGGCCGGCGAGCACGAGGAATTGCAGGGGACGCTTGCCCGCCGTCGCGACGATGTCGAGCAGGTCGTCGGTCTTGATCGGCCGGTCGACGACGACCGAGACGGTGTCGGCCGCCAGGTCCGCCGCATTGTCCTTCGGGGAGACATAAAAGCGCTCGAAGGTCCGCGGCGAAGGCCGGCCGGTCCACTCGGGTCGGGCCTGCAGGTCGAGGGAACCGTCCTCGCGGGAGGTCCCAGTTGCCGCGAGGCGTGCAAATGGAACGCCCTCCGGGTCGACGATCTCCACGCCGCCGGCTCCTTGGGCGGGGACGGCGACCTCGGCGGGTAGGTGCACCGAGACGGGGCCGCCGGGGGCCACATCGTGCTCGGGGGCGAGGATGCCGCTGCGCAACAACTCCAGATCGTCCAGGACGTCGTGGGGCGGGCAGAACTGCGGCAGGCTCGGGTTGGCTGCAGTCACAACCGACCATTGTGCCATTGCCGCGTGCGTGCCCTGGTCACGTCGCCCGCGTCACAGGGTCAGCCGCGCTCCGGGAGCAATGAATGTCTCGATATTGCGTTCGAAATGACTGAGGACTTCACAGCCGAGGACCGGTTCGTCGCCCGGCTGAGCGGACAGTGGATCGAGCAGGCTGGTGAAGCAGGCCATCGCCCGGACCTTGTCGGCGAGGGCTCCGCGGGCCAGTCGCACGCGGCATACGTCGGGCCAGGGGACATCATCGATCTGGCCCCAGTGCCACAGTTCGACGGGCATCTCCCACAGCATCACGCCGGCGTCGGCGGCGACCTTGGCAGCAATCAATCCGCTCGAGTCGTGGTCTGCCCAGCCGTCCAGCCGATAGGGCGCAAGCAGCAGCGTGTCGTCGCCGCTGCCGCGAAGGGCCGCCGCCAGCAACTCGGTGACGGTGTCGACCTGCTGGGCGATCTGGCCGTCGGGCAGCCCGGCATACGTGGCCCGCGCGGTCGGGGCCAAGATCGCCAACGCTTCCCGCGACTCGTATTCGTGGCGCTCGGCGAGCGCGGCGGGGGAGTGGGTGGGGGAGAAGGGGTGCGACGCCTCGCCCGCCGTGAGAACGAGCAGGTCGATCTGGGCGCCGAAGTGGTGCGCGGTCGCGATGAAGCCGCCCGCGGCAAAGGTCGCATCGCCGGGATGGGCCGCACAGACGACCACCCGACGCAGGCTGCCGCGCTGCTGCCAGCGGACCGCCGGGGTGTGCTGCCACTGCGGCGCGCGACGCCAGACCTGCTCGTCGGTGGTGGGTGGTCCGTCGCGGGGGACTCGCACGGGCGGGCAGGGCGCGCCAACGGCTGTGTTTCCCAACAGCCTGTCGAGGTTGTGCGTGATCTCGTCCTCCTGGAGAACAGCGGGCGTGGCCGGCGCGGCTCGTTCGGGCCGGCCTGGCTACATCCGGTGGCCGGACGACCCGGGCGGGCGCGCCGTTTTCGTACAGTGTAAAACACCGGGAAACGCGATAATGTTCCAGGACCTCGGACGCTGGCGGGAGAGGGCGTCGGATTCAGGTCCGTGGCACCCGGAGCGAGGAGCGGTGGCGTGAGCGGCGGGCAGAAGGCAACGGCGGCTCGACGAGCCGGGCTCTCGCGGGCCAAGATCTTGCACGCGGCGATCGCCTTCGTCGATAAGCACGATCTCGCGGCGTTGAGCATGCGCCGCCTTGGGCAAGAGCTGGGCGTCGAGGCGATGGCGCTCTACTACTACGTCAACGGACGTGACGACCTGCTCGAGGGAATCGTCGAACTGCTCATGGAGGAGGTCCGCGTCCCGCCGCGCACGCCGCTCGGTCCGGCGGATGGCTGGCAGGCCTATGTGATCGCGTTCGCCCAGAGCGTGCGCGAGAGCGCGATCGAGCACCCCAAGCTGTTCCCGCTCGTCGCGACGCGGCCGCCGGAAGCCCCGTGGTTGCGGCCGCCGCTGCGGCACCTGCCGATGGTCGAGGACTTCCTCCAAGCCCTGGTGATCCGCGGCCTCAGCGACGACGCCGCGGCCCAGGTCTACAAGATCTTCGCCGCCTTCCTCCTCGGTCATCTCCTCCTGGAGGTCAGCCTCCGCGGTGCCGAACTCGTCGTTGTCGACGACCTTGATGACGGGCAGGGCCAGGCCCCGGTGAGTGATCTCTTCGCCGACTACCCCACGCTGACGCGTTTGCAGGGACCACTGGCCGCGCACGACCCGGATGCCGAGTTCGGCGATGCCCTGGAGGCCCTCTTGGAGCGCCTCGAGCGCGAGGTCGGGATCTAACCATCGGAGAACTCCCCGCCAACTCCCCGCCAGGGCTCGCGGTGTCCCCAAAAAGGAGGTCTCGAGGCCGCTTCTAACCTGCGCGTCCGCAGGCTAGAGTGCTTACTGCGTGCTTCTGTTGGTCGTTCCGTTGGGTCATTCTGGAAACGCGCTCGGGTGGGGTTGCTGGATTGTGCGCATATCGGAGTACCATTAATGCCAGGATTGAAGACTGCGTTGTCCGTCGGGCAACACGTCTGGAATCACCCTTCGAACCGGGGTCACCGCGGTAGCGCGTTGGCGCGCGCCGTCCGCTACCAGTTAATGTCGCGAGTCAGTCAGCGCCCCGTCCGGGCAACCGTCGGTCGAAGCGGTGTCTTGCTTTGTTACCCACGTTCACATGGCGCGTCCGCCGCGCTTTACGCAAATCCGCCGGACTACGCTGAGATGCTTTTCTGGCGGCGAGTATTGCGACCGGGCGACCAGTTCTTTGATATTGGCAGCAATGTCGGCACCTACGCTTTATGGGCTGGCGACTGCGGTGCCCAGGTGTTGGCGTTCGAGCCAGATCCCGGCGCCTTTCAGCGATTGAGTGAGAATATCGA
Source organism: Nostocoides sp. (assembly GCF_037045025.1). Taxonomy (GTDB): domain Bacteria; phylum Actinomycetota; class Actinomycetes; order Actinomycetales; family Dermatophilaceae; genus Nostocoides_A. The sequence continues at coordinate 597,535 of NZ_JBAOHM010000011.1, forward strand.
GCTAAACCACTTCGACATTCAGGCCCGACGCATTGCTCTCGCCGACAAGGTCGGCACGATGAGGCTCACCATGGGGCGCGACACAGTCAATCAGCTGGTGCTCGACCCAGATGCCGGGGATGGCACTCAACATGTGGAGGTTTCCACCCTCGACGCGATCGCCGATGACCGGCCCATTAGGGGAGTGAAGATCGACGTCGAGGGCGCTGAGCGGCTGGTCATCCAGGGCGCCGAGCAGTCGCTGAGAGCACAGCGAATTGACCTCATACAAATGGAATGGAACAGGATGAGCGAGGTGACGCTGGGCGAGTCGCGTGCGCCTGTTGCCGATCTCTTGGCCGGGCACGGATACGCCCTATTCCGCCCGCATCCACAGGGGATAAAGTGCCTGGATTCAATAGATTTCGGCTCTGACGTGTTTGCGGTTAGTCCGAACGCCGCGGAAAGCCTTCGCCTTGACTAGCCACGACGTGCTTCTATGATGAATACGCAGTTACGCCTGGCCTCACAGGATGCGCGTCCACAAATAGCGATGACCCTCATCCATCGCCATTTCTGGCCGGACAAGCCACCCTACGCCTCGATCCTGCGGACACTTGCCGCCCACTTCGTGGCCGACGGGGCCGACGTGGAGGTCCTCACCGCCCGGCCGACCTATACCGAGCAGATGCGGATGCTTGCGGTTCCGCAGGGGGAGACGATCGAGGGGATCTCCGTTGCTCGCCTCCCGGTCTTGACCCGGCCGGCGAGGCTCGCGGCACCGGTCAATTTGCTCGGCTTTCCGGTGCAGGTTGCCTGGCGGGTCCTGACCGGACCGCGCCGGGACCTCGTGATGTGCTCGACCGCGCCGCAGATCTCACTCGGATACGCGGTGTCGCTGGCGGCGCGGGTTCGCCGCACTCCCTTCATCTACCACTGTATGGATCTGCACCCCGAGATCGGTGCCATCTCCGGCGAGTTCGCCACGCCCGTGGTGTATCGCGCACTGTCTCGCCTCGACCTGGCGACCATGCGCCGGTCCGCCCGAGTCGTCGTGCTCTCGGAGGATATGCGTCGCGCGGTGCTTGCTCGGGATTCGGGACTTGCCTCCCGGATCGTCGTCCTCAACAACTTCTCCCTGCCCGATCACGCAGGAGGGCAAACCGAAGCCGCATCGCCTCTCGGCCCGCCGGCCGATGGGGTGCTGCGCATCGTCTTCACCGGCAATGTCGGCCGCTTTCAGGGACTGGACCGCGTGATCCGTGCCCTGAGCGGCGCGACTTCTGCCGAGCCCGTGGAACTCGTCGTGATGGGCGACGGGAGGGCCCGGGAGACGCTCAGCACCGTGACGTCGGCAATCCCCGACGCCAGCGGGTTGACCGTCCGGTTCCTTCCTGCTGGGTCGGTTGCCCAAGCCAAAGCTCTCATGAGAACGGCACACCTCGGCCTGGTCAGCCTGATCCCGGGGGTCATCAAGTACGCCTTCCCGAGCAAGACAATGACCTATCTCGAGGAAGGGCTCCCCCTTCTGGTCGTCTGCGAAGGGGAAAGCTCCCTGGCTCGCGATGTTCGTCGCCACGACCTTGGCTATGCCGTCCCGATGGACGATGCTTCCGGACTGCTCGCAGCGGTGCGAAGGGCCCGGGAGCGAGTCGCGGAGCGGGATGCGGCGCAACGTTGGCGTGATCAGGTGGCGCGGTGGGCGACGTCGCAGGTGAGCGAACAGCTCGCTCTGGACCGATGGGATGACCTCGTGCGCAGCGTGACCACGTCGGCGCCAGTCCAGGCCGCTCGCCTCACGAGCCGGCCCAACTCGCCGGATGAGTCTGCCCCCGGCGCGGCGCCAGTGATCATCGTCGGAGCGCCGCGGTCGGGGACGAACATGCTGCGGGACGTGCTGGCCTCCCTGCCGGGATTCGCGACCTGGCCGTGCGACGAGATCAACCTGATGTGGAAGCACGGCAACCTCGATGTCGCGCACGACGAGCTGCGGCGGCAGGACGCCACTCCCAAGGTGAAAAGGTATCTGCGCAAGGCGTTCTCGCGGTTCGCCCGGCAGGCGGGCGCGGACGTGATAGTGGAGAAGACCTGCGCTACCTCCTTGCGTGTCGATTTCGTCGACGAGGTCTTTCCGCGTGCCCGATTCGTCTTCATCCGGCGCGACGGGATCGACGCTGCCGCCTCATCGGTGCGGCGCTGGAATGCCCACTTCGACCTGCCCTACACCCTCAAGAAGGCCCGCTACGTGCCGCGGGCCGACCTGCCGCGGCATCTGGGCAGCTTCCTCGGCCGACGGGTCCGGCTCAAGCTGAGCAAGGACGCCGGGTCGGTCGCGGGCGAGCGCAATGTGCAGACGTGGTGGGGTCCGAAGCCGTCGAACTTCCTAGACCTGCAACGCGAATACTCGCTGGATGAGATCGCCTTCCTGCAGTGGCAGCGCTGCGTTGCGGCCAGTCGCCGTGGCCTGAGCCGACTGCATCCGGCGAGAGTGCATGAAGTCGCGTATGAGGACTTCGTCACCGATCCGTCCGGCGAACTGCAGCGCATTCTTGCCTTCTTGGGCCGCCCGGATGCGTTTGACCCGCGCGCGGTCGCCTCGGTCAAGGACGGCAACATCGGCAAGGGACGCCAGCAATTTGGCCCTTCCGTCGTCGAGCGGCTGAAACGTCTGTCCGACGGGACGCTTAGTGAGCTCGGCTATGGCTGAGGGGTTGAGCGCGCGGCAGCGGGCCGTCAAACGCGGCCTCGACCTCGTCATCGCGGTGCCGGGCCTGATCGTGGCCTCGCCGGTCATCCTGGTCGCCATCCTGGTCGCGACGGTGGACACCCGGGAGTTCGGCCTCTTCGCGCAGGCGCGAATTGGCCGGGACGGTGTGCCCTTTACGACCTACAAGATCCGCACCATGCGCTCCTCCCGCGACCTGACCACCACCGTCACCCACGCTAACGACACGCGGATCACCCGGTCGGGCAAGGTCATGCGTCGGGCGAAGCTCGACGAGCTGCCGCAACTGATCAATGTGGTGAGGGGTGACATGAGCCTGGTTGGGCCACGGCCGGATGTCCCTGGGTTTGCCGACCAGCTGGTCGGCGAGGACCGCGTGATCCTCACTCTGCGACCGGGCATCACGGGACCGGCCACCTTGGCCTTCCGAGACGAAGAGGCCCTGCTCGCAGCCGCGGCTGACGCCGAGAGATACAACCGGGACATTATCTGGCCACAAAAGGTGGAATTGAACCGGCGATATGTGGTGCACTGGTCGTTGCGCCGAGACGTTCGTTATCTCCTCCGGACCCTTGTGCCCACTCGAGTGCCACGGCGGCCCTTAGAAGCGCATTCGTGCTCGGCACTATCCTCTGCCGAAGCACGCCGAGGGCGGCATCCCAAAACCCTCGACGTTCCCCACACCCGCGCCGCCACTCGTGCGCGGTCCGACTCCTGGAGACTGCATTGAACCCCCGAAGCCTGTTCATCACCACGCGCTCGACCGCCTATCGGACGCTGAAGGGCATCCGGCACCGGCACGCGGACCCGTTCGCGACGCATCTGCCCGTCTTGATGGCGGTGGCGGCGGCTCAGCCCGTGCGGGACATCCTCGAGCTTGGCTCGGGTGTCTTGAGCACGCCGGCCTTCCTGGACCGTTCCTTCTTCCCGGATGTCGAGCGGTTGGTGTCGCACGAGGACGACCCGGCGTGGTTCACTGACGTGAAGTCGGCCGTGGGCGGTGATCCCCGCTGCGAACTTGTCCTCTTGGGCAAGGTGCGCGATAGCGTTCCCGACGACCTGTCCGCGTTCGACTTGGTGTTTATCGACGACTCGCAACGGGTCACTGAGCGATCCCAGACGATCCGTTCGGTGGCCTCGAGGCGTCCCCGCGGCATCGTTGTCATCCACGACTTCGAGCAGCGCTTCTATGGACGGGCGGCCAGGGGGGCCTTTGACCATGTCCGCCGGGTCAAGACCTTCACCCCACAGACGGGCGTGTGCTGGAACGCGACTGTCGCGATGGACACCGATCGGTTGGAGCGTGCACTGGAGATAGTGGAGGCCAACCGCTCCGTTGCTCCTCGTGACCTGTCAGCCTGGGCCGGGCTCCTGCAACCCGTACGCGCCGGCGTGTGAGCGGATGGCGACCGCCTCGATGGCACGTCTGGCGCTGTGGGTTGCCAACCTGGTGTCTGCCAACTCGCCAACCACGCGGCTGTTCGGCCTGCGTTCGCATCTCTACCGTCGTGGGGGGGTGGAGATCGGTGAGGGAACCCGGATCGCCGGGGGTGTGCGCATTCCGTTCGCTCTCGTGGCCATCGGGCGCAACTGCTGGATCGGGCCCGGCTCTCATCTGATAGCTGCCACGGGAGCGCCCGTGCGGATCGGCGACAACTGCGACCTGGCGCCGGAGGTCATGCTGGTTGTCGGCAGCCACGAGTTGGGTTCCGAAGATCGGCGCGCGGGTGCTGGGACAGCCCGTCCGGTCACGATCGGGAGCGGTTGCTGGCTCGGTGCGCGCGCGACGGTTCTCGGTGGGGTCACGCTGGGGTCTGGCAGCGTGGTTGCGGCGGGGGCGCTCGTCGTCGACGATGTGGACCGCAATGTGCTGGTCGGCGGTGTCCCCGCCAAGATGATGCGGAGGCTGTGAACCCGCGTGGTGACGGCATGAGGTGGCCGGTGCGGCCCGGGGCGACGCTACGCCGGGTAGCGATCAACGGGTTGTGGGCCTATCTGTTACAGGCGACGAATCTGCTGGTCTCCCTCGTCACGCTCCCGTATCTGACGCGCGTTTTGGGCAAGGCTGGATTCGGCACCTTCGCTTCGGCCTTGAACCTGGTCACCTATCTGACGATTGTCACCGTTTGGGGCTTCGACATGTGGGGCTCGCGTGAAGTGGCGCGGGCATCGGACCCGGGTGAGATTCGCAGCCTGTTCCGCCGCATCGTGCTTGCCCGAACCTTGCTGCTGGCGGCGTCACTCGTGCCCTTCGCGATCATGGCTGCCACGTCACAGGGCCGGGCTCGAACCGCGCTGCTTGCCATGGGCCTGACGCTCGTCGGGCTCACCTATGGCCAGACGTGGCTCTTCCTGGGGACGCAGCAACTGCGGCTCGCGGCGCTGTCGGCGCTGATCAGCAAGGGCCTTTTCCTGGCCGCGGTGCTGCTGCTCGTCAAGACGCCCGCCGACGCGATCCGCTATTGCGTGCTCTATGGCGCCTCGCTCGTCCTGTCCGCTGGCATTCAGGAGTGGCTGGCGCGCCGGACCTTCCAGGTCAGCCTGGGCTTAGCCTCGCTGGGCGATGTCTGGGGTGTCATCCGGGCGGCGGCACCGCTGTTCCTGGCGAACATCATGAGCACCATCGCCAATGGGATCGGGGTCACCGCGCTGACCGCCCGTGCCAGCGCCGCTCAGGTCGGGGAGTATGCCGGCGTGCTGCGGATCGCGAGCACCCTGCTGCTGCTGTTTGCCCCGATCTGGACCGCGCTGTATCCGCAGGCCTGCCGACGGTATGACGTTTCGCGGGCCGTCGGCAACGGCTTTGCTCTGCGGGTCAGCGCACTGCTGATTCCCACCTTCGCGGTGTTGTCACTCGGCGTCGTCGTGCTGCGCGACCCCCTCGTGCGAACCGTCCTTGGGCGAGACTATGCCGACGCCGGCGGCGTGGTCGTCCCACTGATGGTGTGGGTCTTTGTCGGGATCGTCTGCAATGTGATCGGCACCCAAGTGCTGGTCGCCTCGGGCCGGCAACGGCAGTACACGGTCGGCCTCGTTGTGGCGACGGCCGCGACGGCTGTGTTCACCATCGTCGGTGTGGGTGCCGGGCCGATCGGTGTCGGGTGGGCAACGGCTGCGGGTCAAGTCGTCCTGCTGGCTTGCCTGGTGGGTGCCATCTGGACCACGAGGCGCATGCCGAACGACTCTGGAGGGGCCTACCTCGTGCACGATCCGGACGCGGTAGCCACCACGAGCAGTCCGGCAACCCTCGACCGGTAGCCAGGCACTCGCGCGGCCTGCGCGTGGCACCGACCGCGCGAGGTCAGCCCCAGCTCAGACCGAGCGCGTCTGCGACGCTGCGCCATTCGTCGGTCACGCTCGCCACGCCGAGGACGGGGCGACCACCCGAGGGGAATCCCAGCCCGTCGGCGGTTATCCACGACGGGGAGACACCGAGTCGAGCGGCCATTTCGGCGTGGGGCGGAATGCGTGCGGCGATGACGTCCGGACAGGCCAGTAGCGCCTCCACCAGGCCGAAACCGAGGCTCTCCAGGGCGCTTGGCAACACGCACGCGCCTGCCGACCGATAGAGCGCCGCCATTTGCGCGTGCGGCACCTGCACTCGGCGCACAGTCAATCCGTAGCCGGCCGCGTGGTGTTGCACTACGTCCCAACAGCCGGAGCCGTCATCACCGCCGGCAAAGACGATTTCGCGCAGATGCGGCCGGTGACGATGGATGACATCCAGCGCCAGCCAGGGACGCTTGAACCAGCTCACCGTCCCGACGACCAGCGCGTGCTCGCCGCGGCCGATGTCTTGCTCGGCCGACTGCTCGGCCAGGTCGGCCCAGTCTTGCAGGCCGGCGGTCACCGGAGCGACGATCGGGGTGCGGCCGGTCGTCTGCTCGACCAGGGCCGCTACCGATTCGGTCAGGGTGACCACTCGCCGGGCTCGCCGGATTTGCGCCTGCGCAAGTGCTCGGCGCGCGCTCGCTATCGCTTGCATCCGGGCCGGGTACGGGCGCAGCAGTTGCGCGAAGATCGTCATCGGGACGACGTTCCAGGCGCTTTGCACCAGGATGGCATCCAGAGCCCGGCGGGAGCGCGCGGTCTCCACCAGTGAGACACGGTCTGGCCACGCCGTGACTCCCGCTTCGGCAAGGGATTCTCGGACTACGCCGCCGCCGGCGCTTTCGCGACGCTCGGTCACCGCACTCCTCCTAGGCTGCGCAGGTCGGCGACCATGTCGGCGGTCGGATCGTAGGGGGCGACCGGCACGCGGTGCAGATGGTCGCGGCAGGCAAGCATGGCAGCGGCCCAGGCACTGACGTCGCCTACCGGTAACACCGCCCCCCGCTCGGGGTGCCCCGAGACGAGTTCCGCGGCACCACAGCGTTCGCTCACCAGCACCCGGCAGCCGAAGGCAAGGGCCTCGTTGACGACCAGCCCCCAATTGTCATATTGCGACGGGAGAACGAGCACATCGGCAGCCGAGTAGTGCTGGTCGAGGTTGTCGTACGTCCTTGATCCGCGAAATGCGATCCGCGCATCACCTGAGGCTTGCTCGAGGAGGGTCTCGTAATGTGGCCCGTCTCCGACGATGTCGAAGCGCCAGCCTTGCGCGATGTCGAGAGGAAGGGTGCGGAATGCTCTGATGGCCGTGTCGATCATCTTTAGCGGATCCATCCGGCCCACGAAGAGAAAGCGCAGGCGCGCGGGATCCGACTCTCTGGCTGCGGGATTCAGACCATGTCCACTGGGCAGTTTAGGTGTGCTGTAAGGGATTAGTCGAGTGTTGTGGCGGCCGACATATTCCCGCCAGAAGCGCTCGTTCTCGTGACCGACCGTCCAGACCCGCGTGGCCCTGGGAAAGGCGGCCCGCATGGCCAAGCGACGCACGCTGGTCCGCAGCCGACCGCGATCCGCGACGAGTTGCACGCTCGAATCGGAGCGGGTGACCACCCCAAGGCGGCGAGCGCGCGCGAGCAGGAGCAGCGTGGCTCGCACGGGGCCGCGGTAACCGAACGGAGCGGCGACCTTGAGATCGGACGTCCTGAGGCCATAGCTGGCGAGTGCCCAGGCGGACGCCGGCGAGTCATCGACGAAGTAGTGCGGGTGCGTGATTTCGACCTCTCCCCACCCGTGCACGCGGCTGCGCGGTGCCAGGTAGAGCACTCCCACGTCGCGGGTCTCCCGGGCGATCGCGTTCATCACCGGTGTCCGCTGGGGAGAGGGCAGCGCCAACACGAACAGCGTCCGCGGTCGTGTTGTGCGCAGCCAAGACGACAAGCCAGAAGCTGACGAAGAGCGCGGAGACACCGGCGAAATACCATCCTTCGAAGAGGGAGCTGAAGATCCCGAAGACGGCGCATGCCGTGACCGACGCGCCCGCATGCTGCCCGACGAGCAGAACCACGGCATACGTCAGCAAACACAGGAGCGCGGCGATCCGGCCCTCCTCGGCGAGCCACCGCAGCGGGGTGGACGCCAACTCGACCGGCGATTGGTTGTAGCCCATCCCGCCGAGCCACTTCAGGTCCGAGTCGTGCAGCGCGTAGTCGAGCCCGCCCTGGCGACTGTTGTTAGTCCGCAGGAGCGCGCTCATGGTGTCCCAGGCCCAGAGATAGGCGACCGTTCCGGCGATCGCCGCGAGGACAACCAACCGGCGTGCTCGAGCCGCGTCGGCAGTGTGCAACACCATGAATACGAACACGAGGAACGCGGTGGCCAAGGCCGCAGCGGAGGACCTATTCCCAGACAAGACCAGGGCCGCTAGGGGAAGAACTGACAGCAGTGCCGTGCGCGGGCCGAGCCGGCGCGTCGTCATGGCGTGCAGCAGCCACAGCGCCGCAAAGAAGCCCAGCGTATTCGCACTCACGAAGAAGCCCTGCAGACGCCCACCGACCAGGGCAACCGACGGGCGGGCGAGCATCAGCACGAGGCTGACGACCAGCGTTGCCATCGTGGCAGCCGCGTAGCCGTTGACGAACTGCGCCGCCTGGCCACTTCGGTTGATCCCGGCGAGGGTCAGGACTGCGACCACGAAGGCGAGGCCGGTGACGACCGTCAGCGGCGCGAAGTCATCCATCACGGTGGCCAGCCCATACAACAGCGTGCCGGCGAGCAGGAGCATGCGGATGTCAGCGGGCGGTCCCGGCCGGGTGGGCGCATCCGGCGCCAACGCGCCCGCCTGGCTCTTCCCGGCGCGTCGCAGGCTGACCAGAACGAAGGCGACGGCCACGACCAAACCACCGAAACGCAAGCCGATGGCGGCTTCGGAGTTCCCCCGGAAGGTCGAGTGCCCGGACAGCAACAGCAGCCCCGACCAGAACCCCCACGTGCCGGCCCCGGGGCGAAGCGCGATCAGATGCAGCACAATGGCGAGCAGCACGAGCGAGCCGAGGGCGAGAGAAGAACTCATGCGCCTGCCCGTCGAGCAAGGGCAAGCAGCTTCCCCGCCCAGATCGTGTTGGTCTTGCTGGTGAGGACGAACTCCTTGCCACGCTCGCCGCGGCGGTGCAGTTCCCCCCGGCCCAGCGCGAATGCCCGCTCCAAGGCGCCACGCACACCCGCTGGGGACGATTCGTCGATGAGCATGACGTGCGGGTAGTACTCCGGTGGCATGCCGGGCAAAGGCGTGGTGAGCACTGCGGTTCCGGACGCGAGATACTCCATGTTCTTAGACGGAAACGAGTATTTCGTGAACTCCTGGTTCGCCGGACGTGGGTTGACCAGGACCCATGCGCGTTCTTCGGCCTCGAGAACCACCTCGACCGGAACTGTGCCCGCGAAGGTGATCCGGGTGTCCTCGGCGGCGTGTCGCCGGACCTCCTCGGCATAATCGCCCTGGCCATAGATCTCCAGGCGCGCCTGCGGATCGGGGATCGACCGGAACCCAAGGACCAGGTCTTCAACACCATATTCGCGCCGCAAGGCGCCCGCATAGAGGGCGGTGGGATGGGTATGCCGGTTGGCGAGGGATACCGCGCGCGCCGACTGGTTGACGTCCACCAGCCCCTCCATCACCACCGACGGCTTCGATTCGCGGTTGATCAGCGCATCCATCGCCGAGGTGAGCACGACAACAGCGTCCAGGGAATCGAGACACCGCCGGACAACACGCCTGGAGATCTTGTGCACGGTGTCGACTTGGCGGTCGCTGGCGTCCGCGACATCGGCCATATACGAGTAGAGATCGGCGAAGATCCCAACCCGGGGCGCGCCGGCGCCCCACAGCGCGAGGAGAACGCCCGGCATGGCAGACACATAGGATCCATCCACAAACACGGCGCGGCGCAGTGATTGCCGAGTGTCCCTCCGCCAGCGCCACGTCTGCCTGGCCAGGCCTGCGGCAAGGCCCACTTGCTTAACGACCGGGCGATTGACGAACGCCGGATGAATCACCCGGACGCCGCCGCGTGCAGGTTCCGCGCTCCGTGGCCACCACACCGGGGCGTGGAATCTGGGGGAGACCGGGCGTCCGACCACGGACGTCACGCGTGCGCCCGCCGACGCCATTCCCTCCATGATCAAGGTGTGAAAGCGGAAGCTCGCCGCCGCCATGCCGTAGGAGACCTCTTGGACTCCGGGTTTGAGGGCCGACCGGATTCGGTCGAACTCCGCGCGTGAGGGAACCGAGGAGACATACAAAATGTCCCACGGCTCGTTCGCCGCATCCACACTCATCGGCGTATTCCCGCCCAGGCATGGTGGCGGCCAGCAGTGGACAAGATGTATTTCACAGTCCGCTCACTGGTGTTGTCGATCAGGTAGTCCGCCGGAGCGATGTCGCCGAGACCCGTAGCGCGTCGGGTGGCCATGGCGAGGTCGACGGCAGTGACGATATCGTCCGCGTCCAGTCCGGTCATCATGATCGCGCCGGTGTCGAGCGCCTCGGGCCGCTCGATGGAATCCCGGAGGGTGACCGCGGGAAAGCCGAGGATGGCGGACTCCTCGGCAATCGTCCCCGAGTCGCTCAGGCAGCACGCCGCCGACAACTGGAGCTGGTTGTAGTCGTGGAAGCCCAAGGGCTCGGAGAAAGTCACGCCCTCTGGCGAGGTCCAGCCGGGCAGCGCCTCCAGACGCTTGCGGGTCCGCGGATGGGTGGAGACAAAGACCGGCAGCCCGTGAGCGTCCCGGACCGCAACCAGGCAGTCAAGCAGTGCCCGCAACCGGTCGGGGGAGTCGACATTCTCTTCCCGGTGCGCGCTGACCAGGAAATAGCCTCGCGGAGCCAGGCCCAGGCGGGTCAACACATCGGACGCCTCGATCTGACTCCGGTAGGTGTCGAGCACTTCGCGCATGGGCGAACCGGTCTTGAGAATCCGGCGCGGGTGCAGTCCCTCGGCCAGCAGGTTGCGGCGGGCGTGCTCGGTGTAGACGAGGTTGAAGTCGGCGACGTGGTCAACGAGGCGGCGGTTGGTCTCCTCGGGCACGTTGAGGTCGAAACACCGGTTGCCGGCTTCCATGTGATAGACGGGGATCTTCAACCGCCGGGCCATCAACGCCGCGATGCAGGAGTTGGTGTCGCCCAGGACCAGCACGGCATCCGGTCGCTCGGCGAGCATCACCCGCTCACTCTCGATGAGCGTGCCGCCGAGCACGCTGCCGAGCGAGGAGGTGTCGACCCCGAGCATGTGGTCCGGCTGGCGGATGCCGAGGTCGTGAAAGAACACCTCGTTGAGGGTGTAGTCGTAGTTCTGCCCGGTGTGGACGAGCACGTGGTCGATGCCGGTGGTGGCGTCCAGGCGATGCAACACGCGGGAGAGCCGGATCAGCTCCGGCCGGGTCCCGACGATCGTCATGACCTTGAGCATCAGGACTCCTGCGGGTGTGGCCGAACGCGTTCGGGGAAGGTGTCGGGGGCATCCGGCCGGAACAGCTCGTGACTCCAGAACTGGGTGAGCAGGACCTCGGTGCCGGTGTTGGTGATGTTGTGGACCCAGCCGACCGGCATATCGATCGCCGCCGGCTGGTCGCCGCAGACGTCGAAGTCGACGATCTCGTCCGAGAACATTCGCCGCAGGCTCATCCGCGCCCGGCCGGAGATGACCGCGAACCGTTCGATCTTGCTCAGGTGATAGTGCTCGCCGCGGGTGATCCCGGGAACGGTGGTGGAGAAGGACGTCTGCCCTTCACCGCCGCGGCAGCGCACCGTCTCGACGAAGGTCCCCCGGGGATCGGTATGAGGGGCCAAGGCGATCGGGTAGTGGTCGGGGAAGAGCGCCGCCCGGTAGGTGTTGAACAACTCGATCCGGAACTGGCTGGACAGGTCGGGGAACTCGCCCTGATCGTAGCTGCGCTTGAAGTCGTGGAGCAGGTCGAGCACCTGTTGCACGCCCACCGTGGTGACGGCGGGATCGATGCGGTGAGCATCCGTGGCCAGGCCGTCAATGAGCGCCTGCGCGGCGCCTTGCGCGTGCAGCAGCCCCACCGGGCGATCGGCGACCTGGGGGTCGTGGCCGTCGCGGACGGCGGCGACGAAGGTCGCCACAAAGCTGTTGTAGTTGGGGCGGCCGTGCTCGCCGAAGAGATTGGGCAGGCGGACATCGACGAGCCGGCCACCCCCCGAGGCTGCGGCCCCCTCCAGGATCTCTCGGGCTCCCCTTTTGCCCAATCCGTATGGCGTGCCGTTGCCGTCCTGGACCGAGTTCGCGTAGACGATCCGGGCGGGGTGCCCGGCCGCCGTGACCGCTTCCGCGAGATCGCGGGCGAGCTCGAGATTGCCGGACTCGACATCGGCGGCGTCGCCGCGGTTGACGCCCGCGACATGAATCACGGCATCGGCGCGCGCGACCAACTCGGGCAGCCGGGTCCAGGTGGACCGGTCGACCGCCGCGACGTCATGGTCGGTGAGCGCGTGCAAGCGCAGCCGCGTGTGCCAACCCAGGAAGCCGCCGGCTCCGGTCAGGACGACCTTCATGCGGGCAGCTTGGTGAGCAGCCCCTGGATCTCCGGCAGGGTGCGCAGCAGATCGCAGGTGGAGTCCACGGTCAGTTGTTCGGTGGTGTTGGAGTCGTAGTCACTCACCTCGGCGGCGCCATGCTCGCCCTCTTCGACGTACAGTTCATACTCCAACGACCGGGCGTCGAGCGGCACGCGGAAGAAGTCGCCCTGATCGTCGGCCTTGAGCAGTTCCTCGCGGGTGAGCAGCGTCTCGAACATCTTCTCCCCGTGGCGCATCCCGATCTTGCGGACGGGCGGGTCACCATGGCCCAGGGTGAGAGCGACGGCCCGCGCGAGCGTCTCAACTGTGCTCGCCGGGGCCTTTTTCACGAATAGATCGCCGGCTCGGGCGTGCAGAAAGGCATGCTCGACCAGATCGACGGAGTCGCGCAGCGACATCAGGAAGCGGGTCATGCTCGGCTCGGTGACGGTCAACGGCCGGCCTTGCCCGAGTTGCTTGACGAAGAGGGGGATGACCGATCCGCGCGAATACATGACGTTGCCATAACGCGTCACGGAAACGACGGTCTGGGAATCGGGGTTGTTCCGCGCGAAGGCTTGGGCCGTCTTTTCCATCAACGCCTTCGACATGCCCATGGCGTTCACGGGATAGACGGCCTTGTCGGTGCTGAGACAGACCACCGAGCGGACGCCATTGCGGTGCGCTGCCTCGATGACATTCTGCGAGCCCAGCACATTGGTCTTGACCGCCTGGTCGGGGAAGAACTCGCAGGAGGGGACCTGCTTGAGGGCGGCGGCGTGAAAGACGAAGTCGACGCCGGTGACCGCATTGTCGACGCTCGCGTAGTCGCGCACATCGCCGACGAAGAACCTCACCCGCGAGTCGGAGAGGCGCTGGCGCATGTCGTCCTGCTTCGCCTCGTCCCGGGAGAGGATGTGGACCCGGTCGACGCCGCGGCCGAGCAAGGCGGTGACCATCGTGGACCCGAAGGACCCGGTGCCTCCGGTGATGGTTACACGTGCTCCGGACAAACGGTCGGTCATGGAAGTGCCTTCAGGTAGGTGATGAGCGCGTCGATGACGCGATCGATGTCGGCGTCGGCCAGGCCCGAGCCAGTGGGCAGGGTGATCCCACGGGAGAAGAGGGACTCGCTGACGTTCCCGCCGAACATCCGGCCGTGGGCAAAGAGGGGCTGCAGGTGCATCGGCTTCCACAGGTGGCGAGCCTCGATGCCCGCCGAGTCCAGGTGGCGCAGCACATCATCGGGGGTCGTCGCGATCTCGGGACCGAGGACAAGGCAGGTCAGCCAGCAGTTGTCGCCGCCATCACCGCCGTGCGCGTCCCTGCCGAGGAAGGTGACGCCGGGCCAGTCGGCGAGCGCGGCGGCATACCGATCACGGATGGCCCGGCGCCGGGCGATCATGGCATCGAGCCGGGAGAGCTGACCGACCCCGATGGCGGCCAGGACGTTGGACATCCGGTAGTTGAAGCCCATCTCGGTGTGCTCGTACCACGCGGCGGGTTGGCGCGCCTGGGTGGACAGATAGCGCGCCCGAGTGATCAGGTCCGCGTCGTCCGACAGGAGCATCCCCCCACCGGAGGTCGTCATGATCTTGTTGCCGTTGAAGGACAACGCCGCCGACTGGCCGAAGGATCCCGCGGCACGACCGGCGTGCGTGGCGCCGAGTGCCTCCGCGGCATCCTCGATCAGCGGCACACCGAGGGCGCTCAGGCCCGGCGCCAGTGCCGAGTAGTCGCAGGAGCGGCCGAACAGGTCAACCGACACGGCCGCCGCGACATCGACGCCCTCCTCGCGCAGCGTTCCAACGGCAGCAAGCAGCAGGTCGACGTCCACATTGGCATCGTCGGCGCGGGCGTCGACGAACACCGGGGTGGCGCCGGTATAGAGAACGGCATTGGCGGTGGCGGCAAAGGTCATCGATGGAACGAGCACCGCCCGTCCGGGACCTGCGCCGGAGTGCAAGAGCGCCAGATGCAATGCCGCTGTGCCCGAGGCGAGCGCAAGCGCCCCCGCGACGCCGACCCGGTCGGCGACTTCGCGCTCGAACCGGTCGACCATCGGGCCCAGAGGGGCCACCCACCCGGAGCGGAGGGCCTCCAGAGCCAGCTGCGCCTCGATCTCGCCCACGTCCGCCTTGGACAGCTGGATGCGTTCGCTGCCCGCGTGCGGGAGCGAAGACTCGGCGGAACTCACCAGTCCAGTCCTCGGGGACGGGGGGCGGCGACCTCGGTCGCGAGCGCCACATCGCGCATCCACCCGGTCAGGCCGGCCGCGTCGGCGGCGATCCCCGGCAACTCCTCGGCGGGCAACGCGGGCACATCGACTCGGCTGACCAGCTCATGGCTCGTCGGCTGGGCCTGCTCCGGCCCGCTGAAAAGATCCTCGGCCAGCTTCTCACCGGTGCGAAGCCCGGTGTAGTGGACCTGAACGTCGTGGCGACCGGAGAGTTTGATCAGGGTGTGGGCGACGTCGAGAATGCGCACTTGCTCGCCCATGTCGAGGACGAGCACGTCGCCATCGCGTCCGATCGCGGACGCCTGCAGCACGAGCTGGGCCGCCTCGGGGATCAGCATGAAGAACCGGCGGACTTCGGGGTGGGTGACGGTGACCGGCCCACCCCGCTCGACCTGGGCGCGGAAGGTTTCGAGCACCGAGCCTCGTGAGCCGAGCACGTTGCCGAAGCGCACGCTGACATAGGTGCCGGCGGCCTGCTCGGCGATCCCGGCCGTCAGTCGCTCGGTGATGCGCTTGGAGTAGCCGAGCACGCTCGTCGGCTCGGCCGCCTTGTCGGTGGAGATGTTGACGAAGTTCCCGACGCCGACAGCGCGGGCGGCCGCCAGGACATTGCGTGTGCCCAACACATTCGTCTTGTAGGCCTCAAGCGGGAAGCGCTCGAGCAGCGAGAGATGCTTTAGGGCGGCGGCGTGGAAGACGACATCCGGGCGGCTTTGCCGGAAGGCCGCGAGCAGGGCCTCCTGATCGCGAATGTCTACCAGCGCCATGTCGTCGGACTCCAACAACGCTGTCCCGGTGAGCGAGAGCTGGGTCGCGTGCAGCGCCGACTCGTCCCGATCGAGCAGGATCAGCCGGGCGGGCTGGTATTTCGAGATCTGCCGGCACAGCTCGCTCCCGATGGAGCCACCGGCGCCGGTGACCAGGACGACCTTGCCGCGGATCGAGTCTGCGATGGCGACTTCGTCCAACTGCACCGGCCGTCGACCGAGCAGGTCGGCGAGATTGAGTGATCGCAGGTCGGCAGGACCAACTCGGCCGAGCAGCTCGCGTGCCGACGGCAACACCAGGACCTGCAATCCGAGCGCGTCGGCGCGCGCGGACATGTCGCGGATGAACGGCGAGGACGCCGAGGGAATGGCGATCGCGATGGCGCGCGCGCCGGTGTGTTCGGCGACGTCACGCAACGCCTCCTTGGTGCCGGCGACCTGCATCGGACCGATCCGGCGGCCGAACTTGCGCCGGTCATCATCGAGCAGCGCGACCGGCCGGTAGCCACTAGCCGGGTCGTGCAGCGCCTGGACCAGCATGCGGCCGCCGCTGCCGGCCCCGAAGATGATGATCGGCGTGGCATCCTCGGGCACCGCCCGCGAGCGCTTCCGGATGTGCCAGGCGCGGAAGGTGCTGCGGACCGCCAACATGGCCACGAGGGCGGTGAATCCGCCGATGAAGGGCACCGAGCGCGGCACACCGAGATCGTCGGCCACCACCACCACGATGCCCACGAGCAGCGTGGTCAGCGCCACGGCCTTGGCGAGCCCGGTGATCTCACCGAACGAGCCGCGATCATGGCCCTCTTGGTAGGGACCGACCAGGTGCCCGAAGGCCAGGTGGACCAGGGCGGCGAGGGCACCAACGACCATCACCGACATGGTGAACGTCGGCTCCATGGCGAAGTCGTAGCGCAGGAAGGTCGCGAGCAGGACCGCGCAAACCCACAGGGCGCCGTCAACGAGTGGCCATGGCCCGGCAGGGCCCCAGCGAGAGGTCAACGCGGTCACTGCGCTTCTCCTCGTAGGGTAGGCATCGTGGCGACGAGCGAGCAGGTTCCTCCCGAGGGGGGAAGGATACTCCTGGTGTGCGAAGGCAACATCTGTCGCTCGGCGTTCGCGAGCGCCGTCCTGCGGGATCGGTTGGCCACGCATGGCATCGACGTCACGAGCGCCGGCACCGGGGCGCTGGTCGGCTCGGACGTGGATCCGCTCGCCCGCTTGGCGGCGCAACGGCTCGTCGGTGAGTTCGGCCCGTGGTCGGCGCGCCAGTTGACTTCGGAAATCATCGCCGGCGCGGACCTCATCCTGAGTGCGACCCGGGAGCAGCGCGACCAGGTCGCGGCGCTCGACCCACGAACCCTCTCCCGGGTCTTCGCCCTGCGCGACTTCAGCGCGCTCCTGGAGCAGTGGGACCACCTGACTTCCCCGAGGGGTGGCTCAGCGTCCCTGGTTGCCCAGTTGGTGGCGATCGCCAACGAACACCGGGGAATGTCCGTGATGGCACAGGCAGGCACGATTGACATCGCTGACCCATATCGACGGGGCGAGGCGGCGTTTGACCGCATGCAAGAGGAGATGCTCCCTAGTCTGGAACACATTGAGGCGGCGGTCACGGCACTGAGTGGGTTGCGGGCTCAGCGTTCTGCTCCTCGGGCAGGGCAGCCGGACTAGCAATCGACAACGGGCTCGCGCCTGCGGCCGTGATCGCGATGGTTTTGGCCGGTTCCGGTGCACCGGAACCGAAGGACGACGCCCCCTTACGACGCCGGCGTCGCCGGCCCGGCTTGGGCCGGTAGTCGTAGCGGTAGTACCCGTAGCGATACGACTCCTGCCGGGCGATGCGGTTGATCAAAATGCCGAGGACCTTGCCGTTGACCGACTCCAGCGAGTCCAGCGCGCGGCCGAGCATCGCCGATTGAGCCACGCCGGCACCGACGACGAGAATCACCCCGTCGACGATGGTCGCCAGCACAGCACCGTCGGTCACTGGGAGCAGCGGCGGGGAGTCGATGATCACATAGTCGAAGCGTTGCTCGAGCTCGGCCACCAGCGAGCGCATCGCGTCCGAGCCGAGTAGTTCCGAGGGATTGGGCGGCGTGGCCCCCGCGCCGAGGAGGAATAGGCCATCGCGGAACGGCTGCAAGACGTCGTCAAGCTTGGTGCGGCTGATCAGCACGTCGGTCAACCCGACACTGCCGACCATGCCGAAGTATTCGAGCAGCCTCGGGCGGCGCAGGTCACCCTCGATGATGCACACCGTGGACCCGGCGTCGGCGAGAGTCAGGGCCAGGTTGGCCGCCGACGTGGTCTTGCCCTCACCGGGCACGGACGAGGTGACGACCAGTGATCTGGGGTGGTCGGTGGCGTCGACGAACCGGAGATTGGTGCGCAGGACGCGGAAGGCCTCTGCCCGGATGGACTTGGCGTTCGCCCGCACAACCAGGGGGGACTTGGTCGCCGTGGGGTCGAACGGGATACCCCCGAGAATCGTGGTGTCAGCGACGCGTTTGACGTCCTCCTCGCTCTTGATCGAGGTGTCGAGGACGTCGCGAGCGACGGCCAAAGCGGATCCAACCAGCAGGCCCAGCACCAGCGCGAGGGCCCCATTGCGCGCCGGACGCGGGCTGACGGGTGTCGCTGAGGAGGTGGCCGGTTGCACCACGGTCACCTTCACGGGGCTGCGCTTGCTATCGGAGACGCTCTCCAACTCGGCCACCGTTTTGGGGAACTGCTCGCCCACGGCCGCTGCCACGTCGGTGGCGCTGTCCGGTGACGCGCCGGTGACCCGCACATCGATGAGCACCGTGTCCGTCGGCACGCTCGCGCTCACGCGCCCCGCGAGGGCTTCCGGCGAGGTGTCCAGCCCGAGCTTGTCGACCACTGGGCCGAGAACCTTCGGGGCCTCGATCAGCTGGGAATAGGACTTGACCCGCTGCTGGGTGAAGGTGCTGCCTTGCAACAGCTGCCCGCTGTCGTCGGCGCCCGACGTCGAGACGAAGAACTGCAGCTTCGACTCATAGACGCGCTTGCTGAGCGCGGTCAGCGCTGCGGCGATGGCGAGGGCGATGACAACGGCCGTGAGGATGATCGGCCATCGCTTGCGAAGGATCAGGAGGTAACCCTGCAAGTCCATGGGGAAGCTGCTCGTTTCTGGGTGCCGACGGGAGCCCCCAGAAGTGTAGGCGGTTTGACAACTCCGTCACGAATCTCGGGGGGCCTTCAATGAGGCTAGTCGATGTCTTCTCCGGCCTCATGTCGAAGACTTTGGGGACACGTGGAAAATAGTTCGGTTCTCCTCTCTGCGGATGAAGAGCCCGAGAAGCGCCAGCAAAGGCGATACGAACACAGATGCGTATGTTGCTGCTGTGACGGAGTGCCTAGGCGGCAGGCGTTTGGTGAGCGGACGGTTTCCCTCAGGGAGTGGCGACATCGGCGCGCGCGTGGGACTCGACGGTGATCGTGACCGAACTGCCGACGGCGTCGAGCACCGGGGTCAGGACCGGCAACTCGGCCGTCCCGGTCAGCACGACAACAGCAGTGGTCCCGTCGGGGCTGCCGGTGCCCGAGGCGAGAGACCAGCTGCGCATCCGGTCCGGCAGCGCCCGTGAGCCGAGATAGTTCGACACCGACTCAACGACACTGGCGCTAGAGAGTGGGACAGCGTCGCCGATCCCACTCGAGTAGACACCATCGGTGATGTTGTCCGCGGCATCGAGGGCGGCCGCATCGGCGACATCGAGCAGTCGCATCCGGGTCAGCTGGGCGCTGGTGACCGTGATGCCCCCGAGGATGAGCACCAGGCCGATGACGCAGAGCCCGAGGATGAGCAGCGAAATCGTGCCGTCCTCGTCCGGGCGCCGGGCAGTGAGGAGCATCGACCGGATTCCGGCGCGGCGGGGCGGAACGCGTGCGGCCACGTCACTCACCGCGGAACCGGTCGACGATGACGACGTGGGTCGCGCTCACCGGGACCTCGAGCGGAACCACGTCGCGGGCGAAGCTGGGGATGAACGGCAGTGGGACCGTCACCTGGGTGCTGATGTCGATCCGTTCTTGCGGGGTCAGGCAGGGCGACGCCGAACAGCTGATCCCGAGTGTGCCTTCCCCGCCGCCAAAGCCTTGGTCGGCGAAGGCAATCTCGGCGGCAGCGCGCGCTCGTCCGCTGGCCGAATCCTCGCTTTCGGCGGTGACGAACGCCCGGCCGGCCTCGCGCGCGGCCTGCGTGGCGGCATACGAGCCGGCTTGGACGCGGGCAATCATCATCGTCAGGTAGATCAGTGGCACCAGGAGGATGACGCCGAGGAAGACGAACTCGACGACGGCACTGCCCTCCTCATTCCGTATGCCGCGCCCCCGCCCGCTCATTGCCGCTCCTGGAACGCTCGGCCCACCACGTCCAAGCCTTCGCTCGGCCCGAACGGACCGATCAGCGGCAGCGGCGCCTGGACGCGGATGACGACAACCGCCACCCCGTCGACGGCGCTGGTCGACGCGGTGACGTCCTGGGCGAAGCGGCTGGAGAGCGAGAGACCGATCAGATCTCGGGCCCGAGCCACGCCGTCGCCGGGTTGGGCGTCGGCGCGAGCCCCGAGCCGGGCGCCTTCGGCCGCACACGAGATCAGCGTGTTGCGCACATGCAGCGTCAACCCGAGCTGGAAGACCATCGCGAAGATCAGCATGAGCAGCCCGCTGACCATCGCGAAGTCGGCCACGGCCGCTCCCTGCTCGGCCTGCCTCCACCGCCCGCCCGCGCCCGCGCCAACCGTGCGGGAGCGGAACATCGCCTTAGGACTTCACGCTGTTGATCGCGTCCTCGAACATCTTGGGCAGGTTGGTCACCGCGAAGCCCCACAACGCCGCAACGATCGCCGCGGTCATGATCGTGATCAACACCCAGCCGGGGACGTCGCCGCGCTCGGCGTCGCGGTTGGCTGCGGGCTCGGGGTGAAGGGCTCTGCGGACCGCCGTGGTCATCCGGATGTGCGCCTTGATCAGCTGCGTTGTCATTTCTCCTCCTGGTGGTGTTGTCCGCTCGCACGGTGCGGGCGGGGGCCTACATCGAGAACTTCAGGAACGTGAAACCGGGATAGACGGCAAAGAGGATCGTCACCGGGAGGACGAAGAAGATCACCGGGACCATCATCCCGATCTCCTTCTTGCCGCCCTTTTCCATCAGGGCCCGCCGGCTCTCCTCGCGGACGTCTTGCGCCTGGGCGCGCAGGACTTCGGCGAGCGGGGTGCCGCGCTCGACGGCGATGACGATGCCGTCGACGAATCGGCGTAGCGAGGCCAGCCCGGTGCGCTCGGCCAGACCCTCGAGGGCATTGGGCAGATTGGCGCCGGCCCGGGCATCGGCCAGGCAACGGCCGAGCTCGCCGGCCAACTCGCCGCGGGAGAGTCGGCAGACGCGTTCTAGGGCGCCGACCGCCCCCTCACCGGCGCCCACGGCGAGCGCGAGCAACTCGGCGATGGTGGGGAACTCCTCGAGCATCAGCTGCTCGCGGCGCACCGCCCGACGGGTGAGCCACTGATCCCAGCCGACGACGCCGGCGGCCACGCTGAGCCCGATCAGCAGCAGGAAGGGAACCGGGTTACCGCCCTGGCCGAACATCGCGCTGAGGCCGACGATGGTGCCGAGGGCCCCGGCGAGCGCTCCGGCCAGCACCTGCTCGGCGCGGAAACGGTCGACGTCGGGGGCCTGGCCCGCGCGCAGCAGCCGCCGGCGCACGGAGTCGGCACCACCGAGGACGCGCTCGACCCAGCGGCCCAGGTCGCCCACGACCGGCCGGCCGAGGACGGCGAGAACGCCCGCCGGGCTGGCGATCGGGCGCTCGCGCAGTCGCGAGTAGCGCACGTCTTCGGACAGATAGGGACTCATTCGAGCGGCCAGGGTGGGGCGTCGGCGGGCGGGCACGCGTCGCCAGATCACCCACAGCCCGAGCGCAATGCCGAGGCCGGCTAGGCCGCCGGCGCGGCCGAGGCCGAAGTCGAGCAGGTTGACGGTCATTGCGGTCTCATCCCAGGACCCGGTCTTCCTCGGGCAGCCGCGCGATTCGCACCATCAGCCGATAGGCGATGACCGTGCAGACCCCGCCACCGACGAGGACGAGGGTGCCGGCGCGGGAGGCATAGGCCTGCACCGCCTCGGGACGGGTGCAGAGCATCGCCAGCACAACCCAGGGCGCAGCGACGGCCAGCCGGGCGGCGTTGACCGTCCATGACTGCCGGGTCTCCATCTCGGCACGGATCTTGGCGTCCTCGCGCAAGAAGCCCGAGAGGGTGCGCAGCAGCCGGCCGAGGTCGCTGCCGCCGACCTCACGGGCCATCCGCAGCGACTCGACGAGCCGGTCGCCCACCGGGTCGGCCAATCGAGCCTTGAGCCGGTCAAGGCTGTCGTGGAAACGGCCAGTCGTGCGATAGTCCTCGGCGAACCCGCGGAAGGCAGGCCGCAGCTGGGCGGGGCCGCGCGTCGAGAGTTGGGCGAGCGCCTCGGGCAGGGCGAGCCCTGCGCGCACCCCGGAGGTGATGTTGTCGACGGCATCCGGCCAGGCCTCGCGCAATCCCGCGCGCCGTTTGCGCGCCTTGGCCCGCACCAGCCCGATCGGGGCGATCCCGAGGAGGACGGCGAAGCAGCCGCCGATGGAGGCGACCTTCACAAAGCCGGTGACCACGACGAACGTGAAGGTCGCGAGCAGGACGCACGTGGCGACGAGCGCACGCGGGCCGATCGCGGCATACCCGGCTTGAATCAGGTCATCGCCGATGCGGTCCATCCACGTGCGTTTGGCGCCCGTCGTCTGGGGCGCCTCCTCGGGCACCCAACACGACCACCAGATCAGGAAGAGGCCGAGCCCGAGGATGAAGCCGATCGTGATGCCGCTCATGGCGATTCACGCGGCCGGCCGGAGCAACGCGGCGACGTCGAAGCCAGCGGCCTCGAATCGCTCCAGGTGGGGCGGGAAGCCGTCGGCGCGCTCCAGCTGGCCACCGCGGCGGACATAGATGTCGGCCATCTCCACGACATCGCCTTCGACCCGCCCGGGAACCGCCGCGATCTCGCGCACCCGCCGCACGCCGTCACGTTCCAGCGCTGCGTGCACGACGAGATCAATGGAGGATGCGACGGTCGGCACCACGAAGCGGGCGCCGACGTTCTCCCCGGCCAGCAACGGCAGGGTGCACATCTTGACGATCGCTTCGCGGGCGCTGTTGGCGTGGAGGGTCGCCATCCCGGGCAGGCCAGAATTGAGGGCGATGAGCAGGTCCAGGCTCTCGGCCTGGCGCACTTCGCCGACGATGATCCGCGAGGGGCGCATCCGCAGCGCCTCCTTGACCAGCCGGCGCAGCGGGATCTCGCCGGTCCCCTCGAGGCTGGGTTGGCGGCATTGCATGCTTGCGACATCGCGTTGCGGGATCTTGAGCTCAAACACTTCCTCGCAGGTCACGATCCGCTCGCGCGGGGGGATCGCCGCCGACAGGCAGTTGAGCAGGGTCGTCTTGCCCGCCTGGGTGCCACCGGCGACCAGGATATTGAGGCCCGCTACGACCGCGGCCTCGAGGAAGCGGCTGGACTGCGGAGTCAGGGTGCCGAGCCGCACCAGGTCGTCGAGGGCGTTTGCCTTGACGATGAACTTGCGGATGTTGACCACCCAATGCTGGCGGGTGATGTCGGGGATGACGACGTGCAGTCGAGAGCCGTCGGGCAGGACGGCGTCGACGAAGGGGGAGGACAGGTCGACGCGCCGGCCGGAGGACTTCAGCATCCGCTCGACGAGGTCGCGCACGGCCTCGTCGCTGAGGATCGTCGGGGTCAGCTCGGCCATGCCCCCGCGGGCCACGAACACGCGGCTGGGGGTGTTGATCCAGATCTCCTCGATCTCGACGTCGTCGAAATACTGTTGCAGCGGGCCGAATCCGGCGACGGCGTCGAAAACCGCCTTGGTTGCGGCCTCGGGGTCGCCGACGCGGGGGAGGGAGGAGCCGAGGCAGCGGTCGTCATAGTCGGCCACCTGCTCGCGGATCAGCGTGCGGACCTGCTCGGTGTCGCGGACCGGGTCGAGTTCGGAGGCGCGGATCAGCTCGCGCACCTCGGTCTCGATCGTCGTGATCGCCTGCACGGCCACCCCCGAACCCCGGACCGGCGGCCGACCGACTCGACCGCTCTTGCCCCGGGACACTAGAGCGCGGTTACCGATCCCGCGAGGCGAAACCGGGGTTATCCACAGCCAAACGACGGAATTTACCCTTTGCTGACCAAAAACTTACGCAAACCGGGGGAAACGCGCTCACCTGAGCGGCCAGTTGGCCCCTTGCCCGCCATCCTCCTCCGCTATGTCGCTTCCCGCCACTCCGGGATATCGGCGTGGTCTCGCGCGAAGGTAGCGAACGGGGTCGCCGAGTGCCCAGTAGCTGCCGAGACCCCGTCCGAGACGTAGTCAAGTTCGCCGGCGCGCATGGCCCGATCGAGATAGGTGATCGCGTGGATGGCCTCGGGGTGGTAGCCGAGGTCGGCGAGGTGACGTTGATAGACATCCAGCTCGACCTCGACCGCGGTCACCTCTCGGCCCAGGGCGCTTCCGATCGCCGCCGCGACGTCCGTCATGGTGATCGCTGCCGGCCCGCTGATCGCGTATTCCTTCTCGTCGTGCCCCGGCTCGACGAGGGCCGCCGTCGCGACCGCCCCGATGTCCCGGGCATCCACAAAGGGGCACCGGCCGCCGTCGCTGCAGTGCAGGATCCGCCCCTGCCGGATGCCGTCGGCAAAGTAGCCCGGGGCGGTGAAGTTTTGGGCGAACCAGGCCGGCTGGATGATCGTCCATACCAATGCGCTCTCCCGCACCAGCTGCTCGCGCGCCAACCCGGCTTCCCGGTCGGTGTCGATCCAGTCGCGAGCCGAGAGCAGCACCACGCGCTGCACGCCGCGCTCCCGGCTCAAGGCCAAGAAGGCGCCGAGCCGGTCGACTCCACCGTGGCTCTCGTCCGCGATCACATACACCGCGCCGGCGTCGTGCACCGCGGCCGGCCAGGTCGCGGGGTTCTGCCAGTCGAAGGGGATGGGGGTCGACCGCGACACCGGGCGGACGTCGTAGCCGAGGGCGGTCAGCCTGCTGGTGATATTGCTTCCGGTCTTCCCGGTTCCTCCGAGAACGGTCACGACGGTCATTCGCACTCCCTCATCTGGCAATCTCGGTTGTCGGGCAATGTCGTTGACGGGAATCGCACGACCGCGCCGCCATGCTTCCCGCCGCCGGTCCCAGGTCGATCACCCCGTCCGCTCGGCGGATGACGTCCAGGCCGTGTTCCACGACGATCACGGTGTTTCCCCTGGTCGACCAGCCAGCCGATTGAGCAATGCCAGGAGGAGGTCGACGTCGCAGCCGTGCAGGCCGGTCGTCGGCTCGTCCATGGCATAGACGCCCCCGCGCGCCTCCAGCGCCTCAGCGACCGTCATTGCGAGCACGTCCAAAATCGTGCGGCCGTCCAGCCGGTGGCTCAGCGCTTCCCGGACGGTAGCGTGCACCGACCCCGTTCGCCTTGGCGAACAGGGAGCGGATCCGATCGAAGATGCCGATGTATGTGGCCGGCGTGGACCGCGAGCTGGTCCCGTGCTCTGGTCCGGGCGCGGGTGCTCCTTGATGGGGTATGCCGGTTCAGGTAGTCCGCGGTGGGCGTGTGCTGGCGCAGCAGCTCGGGCAGGGGCCCCTGGAAGATGACCCGGCCACCCTGACGGCCGGCGGCCGGCGGCCGGCCCCATGTCGATCACCTCGTCGGCAATCTCGATGACGCCCTTGTCGTGTTTGACGACGACCGGACCATCTTCAGTCGTTGGGTCTCCCCGCCGGACAGGCTCGTGCTGACCCGGTTCAGGTTGAGGTACTCCAGGCCCAGGTCGGCGATCCGCTTTAGGCCCTGCTGGATCTTCCCGGCGATGGGTGGGTCGACCGTCGGCGATGCTCCGGCCGGCCAGGGTGCTGTCCAGGGCAGCGTGACAAGGAGTAGGCGGACGAGGAGCAGCCGAAGCAGCGGCGCCAGGTCGGCGTCTCGTTCCACTCGGCGCATCGCCTCGGCCGCGATGGTGTCGAAGACAAGGGACGACTTGCCCGATCCGGAGACGCGAGTGAAGACCACCAGCCTCTCCTGGGGGATGCGCACGTCGACGTATTTCAAGTTGTTCTCGTGGGCCCCCACGATCACGATGTCGCTGCTGATGCATCCCCTCGGAGTCGCCGGGGTGTCCTTAGAGGTACTTCTGCCGGGACTTGCCGTAGTCGGTCACGACATAGGTCACATGCAGGTTGCCGGACTGGTCCAGCTCGAGGTTCTCGGCCTTCATGAAGCCCACGCCGAGGAAGGAGTCGAGATACTCCTCCACCTGCTTGCGACTGCACATCTTCTCGGTGCCATATTGGGGGGCCAGCGCGGACATCATCTCGTCCGCGTCGAACCCGGCATCCTTTTGGATCCCGTACTCGAGGATCCGTGTCTTCATGGGCAGCATGGGTCTCTCCTAGTCGACATTTCGCAGGTTGACGAGTTCGGATGGCTTGCTGATGACGAGGAGCAGCCCGAGGACCACGACGATGGCACCCACGATGCCGAACTTCGTCACCGAATAGGCGGCCACGCCCATGGCGGAGAAGAGGTATCCGAGCGGGATGCTCCACACCGGTCGCGAGCTGTCGATCGCCAGCGTCCGCGACGGCCCGGTCCGGTTGAAGGCGAGGTAGGCCGCGTTGTAGTTGATCGCGCCGAGCAGGCCCATGATCGCCACGAACAGCAACAGCTTCGGGCTGGTGAGGACCATGTTCAGGATCGACCCGAAGTCCTCGATATGCCCGGTGGCGGCTGACAGGATGGTCATCGCAGTCAGCCCGATGATGCCCGAGCCGAAGCACCGGTAGATGCCACACCCGACGTTCGGGTCGATCATGTCGCCGGCATACGTGGAGAACTGCGACTCGAGCGTGAAGCCGATCGGCGCCATCAGCGCGAGCATGACTCCGAGAGCGAAGTTCGAGCCCGTCTCCCCTTCCGCCCAGCCGGCGATGATGACCCCGAGAACGGTGATCGTGATCCCGAGATAGACGCGCGGACTGATGTTCTCGTGCAGGAAGAACCGGCTGACGATGACCGTCAGCACGGGCCCGAGCGAGGTGATGACCGCGACCATCGTCAGGCCGGCGAAGGGCGTCGCCGCCATCCATAGCCCGGTGGCCATCGGCCCGGCGACAGCGGCCGCGAGCAGCATCATCCACGAGATCCTCAGCCCGGCCGTGCGCTTGTACTCCGGGATCCCCTTTCCCTTCGAGGCGTTGTAGAGGAAGGAGAACACGCCGGCGAAGAGGTCGGCCATACCGATCAGCGTGATCGAGATAATGACGCTCAGCAGCACCTTCTCCGCGAGGGTGGCGGCGACATCCTCCGTCACCGACACGTTGAAGATGTTCTGCACGATCGCCGTGATCGGCATGAGGATGGCGATCTTCATGCCGCTGGTGGCCAGCTTGATCTTCCTGGCCTGATACGCCTGGGTTGCGGTCAACACCGCGGTGTCGGACATCATTGTCTCCGAATCGATTTCGTTGGATCGGCTACTCGCCGATCAGATCCTCGGCCTGCGGCGCAACCTTGGCCGTGATGAGTTCCTTGGCCAGCTTGGAGACCTCGCCGGTGTAGCGCTCGAAGGCCAGGAAGTCGCCCATGCCGTCCTCGTGCTCGTAGAGGCGCTCCTTGGGCGAGACATCACAGAAACCGTAGGTCTTCATCCGCGAGAACTCGGCGCAGGTGTAGCCGCCGCCCTCGACGCCGATGCCGGTGGCCTTGGTGCCGCCGAAGGGCTGGTCGTTGTGCCGCAGCGCGCTCGACCCGTTGACCCACACGGCCGAGGATTCGATGTTCTCGGTGAAGTAGTAGGCCTTCTTCAGGTCCTTGGTGATCACCGAGGCGCTCAGGCCGAACTTGCTCTGGTTGGCGATCGCGACGGCTTCCTCGTCGGTCGTGAAGGTGATGATGGGGATGACCGGGCCGAAGACCTCCATGTCCTTGGCGATGTCCATGTCCTTGGTGACATTGTCGATGATCGTCACGTCCATCGCGGCGCCTTCGCGGGTGCCGCCGTAGATGAGCTTGGCGCCCTGGGCGACCGTATGCGCGATCTGCTTCTCGACGTTGATCGCCGATTCTTCGTTGCGCAACCGGGTCAGGTCGGCCTTCGGGTCGGTCGCGTGGCCGCGGGTGAGGCCGTCGCAGAACGTGATGAGGCACTTGACGAAGGTGTCCTTGGCCCGCTCGTGGACGATGGTGCGCTTCGGGGAGGCGCAGACCTGCCCGTTGTTCTCGATGATCCGGCCCCAGCCGAGGCACTCGATGGCCTTGACCATCTGCTCGGGGTCATCGGCGACCTCCTCGGTGATGATGAGGGGGTCGTTGCCGCCGAGCTCGAGGTGGATGTTGGTGATGTTCTCGGCGGCGGCGTGCATCATCGCCGTGCCGGACTTCATCCCGCCGGTCAGCGCGATGCACCCGATCCTGGGGTTGGTGAGCAGGGCTGCGGTCGTGTCCTCGTGGGACGCGGTGATGAAGTGGATGCACGCCGCCGGCACACCCGCCTCGTGGGCGAGGTCGACGAGCAACTTGACGCAGTTGGCCGCGTTGGGGTCGGCCTTGACGATGCAGGTGTTGCCCATCAGCAGCGCGGGGACGATCTTCTGCATGGTCAGCTCGACGGGATAATTGAACGGGATGATGCAGGCGATCACGCCGAGGGCCTCGCGCCGGACAAAAACGGAGTGGTTCTCATAGCCCTCGGAGCTGTCCATGAGGACCTGGCCGTAGAGGTGCTTGCCGACCTCGATGTTGGCGCGGCCGATCTCGGCGGCATACGTCGTCTCGGCGCGGGACTGCAGGATCGGCTTGCCCATCTCCTTGGACATGAACATCGCGATGTCCTCGCGGCGCTCGTCCACCAGGTCGCAGAATTTGTAGAGGATCTGGCCGCGCTCAAAGGTCGGGACCCGCTCCCAGCGCGGCTGAATGTCGAAGGCGGCATCGACCATGGCGGAGATCTCGGCGGCGTCGTAGTTGGGCACGGACCCGACCAGTTCGCCGGTGGAGATGTCGATAACGTCCAGTTGCTTCATCGCTGTTCCTGCTCTCTTCGGGGTGGTTTGGCGTCGTCTGGTCAGACGGCGCACATGAAGGTGATTTGCTCGGCGAAGTCGTTGGATGCGCAGATCCCGAGCTCCTTGATCAGGTCGTCGACCTCGACCGGCTCGGTGTGCCCGGGCACGAGGGAGTTGAGCATCCCGCCCATACAGATCCGGTATGTCTTGCCCCGCTGCTCGGCGCTGGCCGCGAGTTGCCGCGCATAGCCGAGGCTTTGACCGTTGTGGACCGAGACGCAGACGATGTCCGCGCCCTCCTCGTCGGCGACGTCCAGCACGAAGGCGGGTTCCATGTTCGTGCCGCAGTTGACGACCTCGGCATCGAGAGCCGACCACACTTGATCGATGAGCAACAGGCCGTAGCTGTGGACGTCCGCGGAGGCGCACACGACCCGCTTGCCCTTGAGCGCGCTGCCGTATCCCTGCTCCGTCAGGCCGTCGATGACACGCTGGCGGGCCTGCATCGTCTCGCGCCCCATGACGGTGGGCACGATGGGTTCGAACTGCTCGCCCGCCCAGGTCGTGGGGTGGAAGGCGTGCTCGAAACGCACGGGGTCGAAGCGGCGCAGCAGCATGATCATCTGCAGCGGATCGCAGGTGTCGACCCCGGCCTCGGTGAAGGCCGCCATGACGTTCTCGTGGAACTTCGTGCCTTCGGCGATCAGCAGATCACGCATCTGCTCGAACTTGCTGAAGTCGATGAACTCCAGCCACTCCTTGGCCTTGCGCTCCGCGCCGACGCCGCACTTGACGATGTTGAACAGCTCGTCCAGCGTCGGCACCCGCTGGGCCTCGGTGATGGAGACCGGATTGATGATCGTCGGCAACTGGTACTTCAGGTTGATCACCGACTGGATCAGCATCTCCGAGGCCGCCAACCCGTAGTTGGCCTCGATGTCGTGGTCCCATTGCTCGTTCGTCGAGCCGTTGTAGTAGGTCGTGAACGGGTGGTCCTCGGTGCCGAAGAGCTTCTCCATCGCCAACGCGAACGACATGCGGGGCAGGATCTCGGAGAGTAATCCCCCGTAGCTCAACGCCATT
Organism: Nostocoides sp.; assembly: GCF_037045025.1. Classification (GTDB taxonomy): domain Bacteria; phylum Actinomycetota; class Actinomycetes; order Actinomycetales; family Dermatophilaceae; genus Nostocoides_A. The sequence continues at coordinate 627,356 of NZ_JBAOHM010000011.1, forward strand.
CGCGCGCCGCACAGGTCCTCGATGATGTAGTGCTCGATCATCTCGTAGCCGACATAGGACACGACATCGAGAAAGAAGCCGGGCAACCCATCCTCGGGATAGGTGATGCAGTCCATGCCCTCGTCGCGTTTGGCGGCCAGGATGCCCATCGAGCGGCACATGTCGGAGAACCGCTGCCGGTCGTCGTGGAAGCCGGGATACTCCCAGATGAAGGTCGAGAAGCAGCCGAGGCGTGAGGTGCCGGCCTTGAGGGCGTATGCCGTCGTCGTCAGGTTGTTGGGACTGGCCAGGTGCCAGTCCTGCCAGCAGACGTCGACCGGGCCGGCCTCGGTATGCGCGAGCCAGTCGGCCTCGTCGGCGAAGAGGTAGGACGTTCCCTTCGGGGCCTCCTCCCAGTACTCGCGCTCCAGGCCGACCAGTTGGCTGGGGATCGACTGCACGGAGCGAACCTCGAAGCCGGTGCGGTCGGCGAACTCGCCCACCTGTCGAATGGCGTCCAGCATCTCCTCCAGCGTGGACAACCCGATCAGCAGTTGATAGGTCTGCTTGCCGTTCGCGAGGTTCGCTTGACGATAGGCGAGGTGGCTCTCGTGCCCGGTCTCCTGAAGAAACCGCGAGCGATTCCACGGGATCTCCTTGGCCAGCTCGCGGCCCTCGGCAACCAACGCGCGCCCATCGGGATAACCCACCGGAATCAGGCTGGCGATGTACTCCCGAAGCTCCTGACTCACCATGGACGACCTCCTCCCGTCTGCCCGGATCGCTGCTGTTCCCGGGCCTGTTCCGATCAACGTAGCGGTTCGTGAAGGACTTGGCAATAGTATTTATATAAGTAATGTAAAAAATCTGTATGGCGACAGTTCAGGCATGGTGGACTCCACCGCTTGTGGGGTATGCCGCTGGGCGCGGCTCGTTGAAGCGGGCCGTGACGTGAACAACGCGCTCCACCAATAGCTTTCGGCCGTGTTCTAAGCTGGCGATCTCGAAGTCCTCGACCCGGGACTCGATGCTCGGAGGTGTGTCACCAGCCAGGCCAAGGATGAAGTCCGCCCCCGACCGGATGGCCTGTGCCGTGGCCTCGTCCAAGGTCTCGCAGGCGAGGCGGCCCATCGGTGAGAAGGCGATGAACTTCCCCGTGACCGTCTCGTGGCGGATGAGGACTTCGACGCTCTCCACAGCGTGGGCGACGGCTGCGCCGATCGCGTTCGCCACCTCCGCGTGTTCAGGGACCTCGGCTTGCAAGAGCGATCCCGCGCGGTCCTCGGCGAGCCACGTCGCCGCTGGGGCGCCGATGCCGACGACGGGCTTGAGCAGGTGATAGTTGGCCCGCAGGGTCGTTGAGGTGGGAGTGAAGCACAGCCGGTTGAGGAAGTAGTCCGCGGCGCCGCCCTCCGTGAGATCGAGGTCCTGGCGATCGACATACGTCGCCGCCCGCACTGCCGCGAGCTCGAGCCGGTCGCGGATGGCGCGTTGCACGTGCTCGCTGAACGCGTGGCTGGTCCCGCCCCACTGCTCGGCCGAGATCTGCAGGGCCAGCTCGGCCGCGCGGACGTCCCAGGCCCGGAACTCGCCCGTCACGTGCCAAAGATCCGTCGGGGTGAGCGAGATCCGCTCGATGACCCCCCAGGTGATCAACTCACCGAGGACCTGCCGCAACCCGGTCATCTTAAGGGTCTGGTCCAGGTGCTGCAGAGTGCGAGGACCGCTTCGCAGCACGTCGGTGATCAGGCGTTCGTCGCTGCTGTATGGCAGTCGCTCGTCCGTCGCGACCAAGACGAAGGCTTCCTGGTCGGTGTTGCGGAAGCCAAGATGCAGGCGTTCGGACCACATCCGTTCGAGGTCGTCGATCAGCTGGGGGTAGCGGGCGCCCGCCAGTGCGTAGCTGACCGACTTGGTGGGGCCAACCTGCAGCCGCTTCTGGCCGTCGAGATAGATGCGACTGTCTCCGCCGAGTCCGACCGTGAAGACTTCCGCCGCGCGCACGTGGGTGGTCCAGCCGCCGACGGTTGCCCCATCCGGGCGCAGCACGAGCCGACCGTTGGTCACGTTGACGACATCGGTCGTGGTGCCACCGATGTCCACCACGAACGAATCGCTCCGGCCCGACAGGTGGACTGCCCCGATCGCACTCGCGGCGGGACCGGAGAGGATGGTCTCGATGGGTTTGCTGCGGGCCCAGGACTCGGCCATCAAGGTGCCGTCGCCACGCACCAGCATCAGCGGGGCGTCGACCCCGCGCTTGGTCAGGACCTCCCTCGCCGAGTCCATCAGGTGACACACCAGCGGGATCAGCTTGGCGTTGAGCACGGCGGTGACGGTGCGGTCGTAATAGCCGAGTCTCGGGGTCAACTCGTGCGCGCATACCACCGGCAGGTCGAGGCGATCCTCGATCACCGCCTTGACGAACAACTCGTGCTCCGGGCAGCGCACGCTGGCATACCCGGACACGGCGACGACGTCCACCTGTCCGCGCAGGGCGTCGACGGCCTCGCGGACCTGCGCCGGGTCGATGTTCTCGACCAGTCGGCCCTTGATATCGAACTTGCCCTTGACCAGCACGGGTCGCGGCGTCGGGAGTTTCCCGCTTGGTGTGCTCCCGATCAGCACCAGCCCGACCCGGCAGCCATGGCCCTCGACGATGGCATTGGTCGCCAACGTCGTCGAGAGGCAGGCCATCGTGATCCGCCCGAGCAGGTCCGCGGGCACCCCCGTGATGCACGCCTGCAGACACTGCGTCAGGTCGTGCTTGGTCGTCAGCGTCTTGGCCTTGTGCAGCACCTGGCTGCCGTCGGCGTCGACGACGACGCAGTCGGTGTAGGTGCCGCCGGCGTCGATGCCCAGGACGAGGTTCACGTGCCTGGGTTAGCTCAGGCCGGCAAAGATGGTGTCCATCTTCGTCAGCGTCTCATCGATGTCGGCGAGCGTGTGAGCCGTCATCAGCGCCCGGTGCGCGGGCGTGATCGCCGTGGATGTGTCGTGGAACCACAGGCCGGCGTCGATCGCCGCCCGGACAAACCGCTTGTCCATCTCGCGGTCGAACTCGGTGGCGATCCGGCGGAAGTCGAAGTCGTCCTCCGGATCCTCCACGCCGAAATAGATCGCCCAGCGCGCGCCGACCCCGCGGACGTGTCCGGGCAGGTTGTGTGTGGCGAAGAGGTCGTTGACGCCGGTGAACAGCCGCGTGCCCAACTGGTCGAAGTGCTCGTAGAAGTCGGGTTCGAGGGACATCGTCAGGCACTCCACGGCGGCGACGACCGCCAGGAGCGAGCCGGTATAGGTGCCGCTCATCACGACGTTGCCGAGCGGGTTGAGCCGGTCCATGATCTCCGCCTTTCCGCCGACCAGGGCGATCGGCAGCCCACCACCGATCGCCTTGGCGGCGGTCGTCAGATCGGGCAGAACGCCGAAACGCCGCTGGGCGCTTCCGGGGCTCATCCGCAATCCGGTGATGACTTCGTCGAAGATCAGCACGATCCGTTCCCGGGTGCAGATCTCCCGAACGTTCGCCAGGAACTTCTCCCGCGCCTCCAGGCAGCCGCAGTTGTAGCTGATCGGCTCGAGGATGACGGCCGCGAGCTGCCCGGAATACTTCTGCACGGCGTGCTCAAGGGCCGCCACGTCGTTGAAGACGACGTTGATCACGCTGGCGCTCGCGTCGGCTGGGAAGCCGGCCGAGTCGGGGACGGTTCTCACCTGACCGAACTCGTCGGCGGGGTTGACGGCGTTGTGGTTGAACCAGATGTTCTCGTGCATCCCGTGGAAGTGACCGTCGAACCGCAGCACCTTGTCCCGGCAGGTGAAGGCGCGGGCCAGTCGGATGGCCGCCTGGGTGGCCTCCGAACCGGTGTTGGCCAGCCGGATCTTCTCGCAACTGGGGAAGATCTGCCGGGTCAGCTTGGCCAGTTGGAGGGTGTCGTAGGTGTCGTAGTTCATGAAGAAGCCACGCTCGATCGCGCCGGCAAGCGCACGCTCGATCCGCGGATGCTTGTGGCCGAAGAGCGCGGCTCCCGACCCGCCGTGGTAGTCGATGTAGGCGTTGCCGTCGATGTCATACAGCCGGGCGCCCTCGGCCCGGTCCAGATAGAGCGGGCGGCCGAGCTGCCCGTTGTACCGCTGGCCGGCCGAGGCCCCGCCGACCAGCCAGTGGGCCGCCTCGGTGTAGAGCTGCTGTTGATGTGACATGACGCCGCCTGTCTTCCACATGAATTGATGCACAACTTACTGTAACTATGCGATTAATTAGTTACGCTAGCCCTGGGCCGATGGTGGCGTCAAGAGGCAGCGCCGCTCTCGTCGCTGGCGCCGCCACCGGGCGTCACTCCCGCAGCTGGAAGAGCAGCTTGTCCAGGCCCACGCGCACCAACCCACTGACGTAATGCTCGGAGATGTCGTTGCTGGCGACCAGCCGGGGTAGATGTGCTTCGGGAACGATGGCGGCGCAGGACTTCCTCACCTCGGCTAGGTCGCTCTCGTCGATGTTGTGGCCCATGAGCATGACCACCTCGGGATCGACGGTGCAACCGATGATGAGGACGACCTTCGCGGCGAGATCTCGGAACGCCGCTCGGTCCTGCAGGGCCTGCCGCTGGGCCGCCCGGCTGATCCCGAACCCGTCGAGGATGTGATACAGCTCGCCGGCAAAACCGGTGTGGCCGCGCACCGCCTGCCCGTCGATGATCAGGCCACAGCCGACGTAGGCATCCTCGGGGAAGAGAACCGTGGCCAGGTTGCCGCCATTGTGCGGGACGGAGTTATAGACGCCCGTGGCAATGAAGTCCATGTCGTTGTGGACCTCGGGCGTGATCGTGAACCTGGCACGCACAAGTGCGGCGACGTCCACGCCGACCAAGGTCTCGACATCACAGTAGTCGATGACGCCGCCCTGAGCGACGCCGGGAAATCCGAAGGCGATGCCGCGAATAAGCGGATCGGCCCGCAATTGCTCGGCGATCAGCTCCTCGATGACCGGATAGGTGATCGACTCCGGATGCTGTCGGCCACGGGAGCGGACCTGCCCGAGTGCGTCCGCTACCGCGAACTCGACGGTGTTCCGGCCACGCTCGCCCAGAACGTAGACGCCGAGGACATGCAGATAGTCGGGATTGTAGGTGAACCGCGTGGCGGGACGCCCGACATAACCGTCCTCCTGCGCCATATACAGGATCTCGCCGTCGGCGCGCATCTCATTGAGAATTGTGTTGCACGTGGACACGCTCAACGACGTCCACTGCGACATCTCTGCCTTGGTGCACGTCTTGCGGGCCTGGACTTGTCTGCGAATCCGCTCCCGGTTGAGCTGCCGCACTTCCGGTGTGCTGCGCACCATTGAGCATTCTCCATGTCAGGGGGTGGCTGCATGTTATCAACGCCGCTGCTCAGCCACGCTGCCGCGGCGGCGGCCGTCGTGTCCCCCTGGGTGCTGCGTGGGTCGGGCGAGCCGCACCTTTTGCCGGTCGCCGGCGGCCGCACCGCGAAACCTGCGGCCGGACGTCTCCTTCCGGTAACGAACTGGTGCGGTGAGGGAGCCACGGTCGAGCGCAGTGACTAGGGTTCAGCCAGCGTTCGGCGTGGAACGCCATCCGGTCGCGGGCTCGCGGCCGGGAGGCACCGGCCGAGGGCATCGCCAAGTCCGTGGCGGCATCCGGCACGGAGATTGATGACCACAGTGAGGTAGCGAATGAAACTCACGCGCATGACGGCTCCGGTCGTCCTCGCAAGCGCGATAGCGCTCGGGCTGGCCGGGTGTGCCCAATCCGAGCGGACGGGCGAGAGCTCCAGCAGCGGCTCGGCGAGCGAGGGAGGCGGCGATGGCGCGACCAGCGACACCTTCACCTTCGGCGCCGCCGGGGCGCCGGAAACCTTCGACCCCTTCTATGCCAGCGACGGCGAGACCTTTCGGGTCACCCGCCAGATGATGCAGGGCCTGCTCGGCATCAAGCCCGGCAGCGCCGACGCCCAGCCTGAGCTCGCCGAGAGCTGGGAGCCGTCCGAGGACGGCCTGACCTGGACCTTCAAGCTGCGTCAGGGCGTCAAGTTCACCGACGGCGAGGCGTTCAACGCCGAAGCCGTCTGCTACAACTTCGAGCGGATGTTCGACCAGAACGAGGTCGCTGCCGCCGGCCCGGCCGAATACTGGGCATACACGATGGGCGGTTTCAAGTCGGGCGAGGACGAGTCGCTCTACAAGAGCTGCACCGCCAAGGACGAGTCCACGGTCGAGCTGGCGCTCACCCGGGTCACCTCCGACTTCCCGGTGCTGCTGACCCTCGACTCCTTCTCCATGCAAAGCCCCAAGGCCCTCAAGGACGGCGACGCCAACAACGTCCAAAAGGAAGGCGAGGGCTTCAAGTATCCGGCCTACGCCTCGGCCCCGGTCGGCACCGGCCCCTACAAGCTGGAGAAGTACGACGAGGCCAACAAGACGATCACCCTGGTGCGCAACGACGACTACTGGGGCGATAAGGCCAAGACGGCCAAGCTGGTCTTCAAGATCGTCCCCGACGAGGCCACCCGCCGCCAAGAACTCGAGGCCAAAAGCATCAACGCCTACGACCTGCCCAACCCGGTGGACTGGAAGGACCTGGAGGGAGCCGGGAACCAGGTGCTCGTCCGGCCGGCGTTCAACATCCTCTACATGGGGCTGAACCCGGAAAAGAACAAGAAGCTGCAGGACCTCAAGGTGCGCCAGGCCATCTATATGGCGCTCAACCGCGAACAGCTGGTCAGCACCCAGCTGCCCGAGGGCGCCAAGGTCGCCACCCAATTCATGCCCGATACCGTCGCCGGCTACAACACCTTGCTGCAGCCGATGGAATACAACGTCGAGAAGGCCAAGGCCCTGCTCAAGGAGGCCGGCGCCGAGGGGATGACGCTGCAGTTCGCCTACCCGTCCGAAGTCTCCCGGCCCTACATGCCGGACCCGCAGAAGATCCACGACGCGCTGCGCACCGACCTCGAGGCGATCGGCATCAAGGTCGACGTTGTCACCAAGCCGTGGAACGGCGGATACCTCGACGGCGTGGACAACGGCCAGTTCGACGCCTGGCTGCTCGGCTGGACCGGCGACTACAACTCGGCCAACAACTTCATCGGCACCTTCTTCTCGGCTCCGAGCAACGACTTCCACACCTACGCGACCGACTTCGGGCAGACTCTCACCAAGGAGCTGCGCGAGGCCGACGGGATCGTCGACGAGGGCGAGCGGACCACGGCATACGAGGCGCTGAACAAGAAGATCATGGAGGAATATCTCCCCGGCCTGCCCATCAGCCACAGCCCGCCGGCTCTGGTTGTCGGCACCGGCGTCGAGGGCGTCGTCCCGAGCCCGCTGACCGCGGAGACGTTCGACACCGTCACCGTCGCCAAGTGAGGATCGCGATCGACCCTCGTGCGGTAACCCGCTAGCGTGCTCGCCCCAGCACCCCGCCGGGTGCTGGGGCGCTCACGCCTCCTCGCCGACCGGACCAAGGAGTGAACGACCGGTGCTGCGCTTCATCGTCAGACGCCTGCTGCAGATGGTCGGTGTCGTCCTCGTGCTCTCCCTGTTGCTGTTCATGTGGCTGCGCTCGCTGCCCGGCGGCACCGTCTCGGCAATGCTCGGGGAGCGGGCAACCCCCGAAAAGCGCGAGGCGCTGACCAAGGCGCTCGGGCTCGACCAGCCGCTGTATGTCCAGTACTGGAGCTACCTCAAGCGGGTCGCCACCGGCAACTTCGGCGCCTCGACCGGGGTGCTGCCCGGCCGGGACGCCTTCGAGATCTTCCTGGCCCGATTCCCGGCGACGATCGAGCTAAGCACCTTCGCGATCCTGCTCGCGGTGCTGCTCGGAATCCCGCTCGGCTATCTCGCCGCTCGCCGCCGCGCCAGCCTCTTTGACAACGCGAGCGTCATTGTCTCGCTCATCGGTGTCGCGGTGCCGGTGTTTTTTTTGGCCTTCCTGCTCAAGTGGGCGTTCGCGGTCAAGCTCGGCTGGCTGCCGGTCTCGGGGCGACAGAGCGGCACCATCGACGCCACCCGAGTGACCGGCTTCTTCGTCCTTGACGGGCTGCTCACCCGCGAATGGGACGCCTCCTGGGACGCGATCAAGCACCTCATCCTGCCGGCGTGCGCGCTGGCGACCATCCCGTTCGCGATCATCTTCCGCATCACCCGGGCCTCGGTGCTGGAAGTGCTCGACGAGGACTTCGTGCGCACCGCGGAGTCCAAGGGCTTGACCAACCGGGTCATCCGCGGCCGGCACATCATGCGCAATGCGCTGCTGCCCGTGGTCACGACGATCGGTCTGCAGGTCGGTGGCCTGCTGGCCGGGGCCGTGCTGACCGAGCGGGTCTTCTCCTTCGGCGGGATCGGGGAGGCCCTCGCGACCAGCTTCGAGTTGCGCGACTTCGCCGTCCTGCAGGTGCTGATCCTCGCGGCCGCGGCCGTTTTCGTCCTCGTCAATCTGCTGGTCGACATCCTGTATGCCGTGATCGACCCGCGCGTGCGGACCCGGTGAGCCCGATGACCCGACCTCCTGCCGACCCGCCGCCCCCGGACACCAAGCCCCGCGGCTTCGGCGCGCGACGCAAGGCCAAGATCGACGACCTCGCTGCGAGCGCCGGCGGCGCGCCGGTCGTCGACGAGGCCGGCGCGGTCGACGACAGCCCCGGCGTCTCGCTCATCGCCAGCGCGTGGCGCCGGCTGCGCCGCGACCGCGTCTTTTTGATCGGTGCCGCGATCACGATCGTCTTCCTGTTGGTCGCCGCGACCGCCCAATGGCTCGCACCGCACGACCCGACCGTGCGCTACCTCATCGATAAGGTTCGGCCACAAAGCAATCCGGTGCCCGGACCGGAGCCGGGATTCCCGCTCGGTGCCGACACCCGGGGTCGGGACCTGCTCTCCCGGCTGATTGTCGGCAGCCAGCAGACGCTGCTCGTCGGGGTCTTTGCGACGCTGTTCTCGTTCATCGGCGGATTGACTCTCGGGACGCTCGCGGGGGCGATCGGCGGCTGGGTGGACTCGCTTGTCATGCGAGCCGTCGATGTCATGCTCTCCATTCCTTCGCTGTTGCTGGCGGTCTCGATCGCCGCGCTCGCCGCTCAGCCCAGCCAGTGGACGGTGATCATCGCCATCGCCGTGACCTATGTCCCCGTCTTTGCCCGGCTGTTGCGTGGCTCGATGCTCGCCCAGCGCGCCAGCGACCACGTGCTCGCCGCCCGGGCACTCGGCGTCAAACCCGCCGCCATCGTCTTTAGGCATATGCTGCCCAACTCGCTGGGTCCGGTGATCGTTCAGGCGACGCTGGTCTTGGCCACGGCGGTCATCGACGCCGCCGCGCTGTCCTTCCTCGGGCTCGGCAATCCCGACGACCGCCGCCCGGAGTGGGGCCAAATGCTCGGCGACGCACAGAAATTCATCGGCTCCTATCCCCATCTGGCCTTCTATCCGGCTGCCTGCATCATCGTCGTCGCGTTCGGCTTCACGCTGATGGGCGAGTCGCTGCGCGAAGCCCTGGACCCCAAGACGCGGAGGTGACCCGATGAGCACCAGCGTCGGCGCACGAACGGCCGGAACGGCATACGACCGAGACACGCGACACAGCGAGCCGCTGCTGTCGGTGACCGACTTGTCGGTCGTTTTCCAGCGGCACGGGGAGAAGCCGTTCACGGCCGTCGACAAGGTCAGCTTCGAGGTCCGCCCCGGCCAGACCGTCGGCCTGGTCGGTGAGTCCGGCAGCGGGAAGTCGGTCACCAACCTCGCGCTGATGGGGCTGCTCCCCGCGCGCGGCAACACGGTGACCGGCACCGCGGTCTTCGAGGGGACCGACCTACTGCGGCTGACCCCGAGTCAAATGCGCGAGCGCCGCGGACGCGACCTCGGGATGATCTTCCAGGACCCGCTGTCGTCGCTGAATCCGGTGGTGCCCATCGGGATCCAGGTGACCGAGGTGCTCGAACGGCACAAGGGAATGTCCCGCAAGGCCGCCATGCCGCGCGCCAAGGAGATGCTGGACAAGGTCGGCATACCCGACCCGAGCCGGCGGCTGAATGAATATCCACATCAGCTGTCCGGGGGCATGCGCCAGCGCGCCCTGATCGCGATGGCCCTGGCCTGCGAGCCGCGACTGCTCATCGCCGACGAGCCGACGACGGCGCTCGACGTGACGATCCAGGCCCAGATCTTGCAACTGCTCAAGGACTTGGTGCGCGACAGCGGGACAGCGCTGATCATGATCACTCACGACCTCGGCGTCGTCGCCGGGCTGTGCGACGAGGTCAACGTCATGTATGGCGGCAAGATCGTCGAGCGGGGCCAGCGACACGAGCTGTTCGCCGCGCCGCGGCATCCCTATACGCACGGGCTGCTCGGCTCGATCCCGCGCCTGGACGGCACTCGCGGCGAGCCGCTGACCCCCATCCCCGGGTCGGTCGCCGACAATCTGCCATGGGATAACGCCTGTGCCTTCGCCCCCCGCTGCAGCCAACCGGTCGACGTATGCCGCAGGCGCACACCGGAATTCGTCGAAGAGGGCGTGGAGGCGTTGCGCTGCCATAACCCGGTGGATCCCCATGCCGCCGGAACCTGGGAGGGGGAGCGATGACCGTCAGCGAGCGCCCGGGCACGGGCGAGGACGTCCTTGTCGACGTCCGCGGGGTCAAGGTCCATTTCCCGATCAAACGGGGCGCGATCTTCGACAAGACGATCGGCTATGTCTATGCCGTCGACGGCGTCGACCTGCAGATCCGGCGCGGCGAAACCTATGGCCTGGTGGGCGAGTCCGGGTGTGGCAAGTCGACGCTCGGCCGGGCGATCCTCAACCTCGAGCCGCCCACGGAGGGCACCGTCTTCTTCGACGGCCTTGACATCGCCTCCCTCAAGGGCGAGGAACTGCGCCGCAAACGCCGCGACATCCAGATGGTCTTCCAAGACCCGATGTCCAGCCTCGACCCCCGCCAATCTGTCGAATCCCTTCTCCTGGAAGGAATGAAGGCGCACGGGCTGACCAAGGACGGCGCCGGAGCCAACAAGCGGCTGCGAGATCTGCTCACCGCGGTCGGCTTGCCGACAACCTCGCTGTCGAAATACCCGCACGAGTTCTCCGGCGGACAGCGGCAACGCATCGGCATCGCCCGCGCCCTGTCCGTGGACCCCAAACTGATTGTTGCCGACGAGCCGGTCTCGGCGCTCGACGTCTCGGTGCAGGCCCAGGTGATCAATCTGCTCGAGGAGCTCCAGGAGCAGTTCGGGCTGACCTATATCGTCGTCGCCCACGACCTCGCCGTGGTCCGGCACATCAGCGACCGGGTCGGGGTCATGTATCTCGGCTCGATCGTCGAGGAAGCCTCCTCCGACGATCTCTATGCCCACCCGCTGCACCCCTACACCCGAGCGCTGATGTCCGCGGTGCCGGTGCCCGATCCCATCGTCGAGGACCGGCGTGAGCGGATCCTGCTTACCGGGGACCTGCCGTCGCCGGCCAACCCGCCCAGTGGCTGCCGCTTCCATACGCGCTGTCCGTGGCGCCAGCCGCAGCGCTGCGACAGCGAGCGACCCGAGCTGCGGGAGATCGGCATCGAGGGTGTCCCCGGAGGGCACCGAGTGGCCTGTCACTTCGTCGAGGACATCGCGAGGGGAGCGATCCGGCCACACGAGGTGACCGCCGAGGCGGTCGATCCGACTCTCGGTGAATCCGACCCGAGCGGCGGCTCGTTCCTCGGCCCGGCATCGACTGTTGACGCCACGATCTGACCGCGCAGGTTAGCGTGGTCGTCATGGCTCGACTGCTCAGCAACGACGAGATCACCCGACAACTGCAGGAGCTGCCCGGTTGGAAGCGCTCCGACGACACGATCACGGCGACGTATGCCGCGCCCACCTTCCCCGACGCCATCCGCCTGGTCGACGAAGTCGCCCTGGAGGCCGAGGACATGAATCACCATCCGGACATCGACATCCGCTGGCGCACCACAACGTGGTCGCTGTTCACGCACGACGCCGGCGGCGTCACCCAGCTCGATATCGAGCTCGCGCATCGGATCGCCGGCCACGCCGAGGCGCTCGGCGCGAGCAGCGAGTGAGCGTCGAGCGGGCCAACTCATCGCCCGATCCCGCGGTTCCGGTTCCCGCCGTCGACCAGATTGCGGCGGCCGACCCGCAGCTGGTGGCCGCGGCCCGTGCCGAGACGGGCGGCCAGCACCACGCCCCCTATTCCCGCAGTGCGGAAACCGGGCGCCTGAACTGGCTGCGCGCCGGTGTCCTCGGCGCCAATGACGGGATCGTCTCGACCGCCGGTCTGGTCATCGGGGTCGCCGCCGCCACGACCAGCCGGGCGGCGATTTTCACCGCGGGGCTGGCGGGGTTGACCGCCGGGGCGATGAGCATGGCGGTCGGTGAGTACGTCTCGGTGAGCACCCAGCGCGACACCGAGAAGGCGTTGCTCGCGGCCGAGCGGGACGCACTCGATGCGATCCCCGCGGCGGAACTGGTCGAACTCGCCGAGATCTACGAAGGCAAAGGCCTGCCGCCCGAGCTGGCGTTGGACGTCGCTCGGGCGTTGACCGACCACAATGCCCTCGCCGCGCACGCCGAGGCCGAGTTGGGCATCGACCCGACCGAGTTGACCAACCCCTGGCAGGCCGCGGTGGCCTCGCTGCTCGCCTTCTCTCTCGGCGCGTTGCTGCCGCTGGTGGCCGCGCTCAACCCCTCTGCCGGATGGCGCATTCCAGGCACGGTGATCACCGTCGTCATCGCGCTGGTGCTGACCGGCTGGGTGAGCGCTCACCTCGGTGACGCGCCCCGGTTGCGAGCGGTCGCTCGGGTGGTCGCCGGTGGGGTCGCGGCGATGGCTGTCACCTATGTGATCGGTGGGCTCTTCGGAGCGGCGGTGAGCTGACATGCCCGATGTGTTCGGCCGGCTCTTCGCAGCGGCGGTGAGCCGGCATGCCGACCGGTTGGGTCAGCACGGCTTGTAGTAGACCCCGCACACTTCTTCACCAGCCCCCGTGCTGCTGCTCGGGCTGGAGGTCGATGTCGGGTTCGAGGTGGTCTGCGTCTCGGTCGGTGTGCGGTCGCTGGTCGAGGTGGCGCTGGGCGCGGTCTCGGCACTTCGGACTAACCGGCTGTCGCGCGCGGGGCAAGCCCGTCAACCGCGCAGCAAATCGCGCACCCACGGGTGAGTCGAGCAGTTGGAACCGCGCGACTGCGCGACTACGTGCGCTCGGTTCGGCCGCAGGTGCCGTTCCGGCCGGAGAAATCCGGGGTCAGCTCAACCAGCGGGTGATTCGCGCGGGGGCGGTGGAAGCGGTCAACGCCTCCATACCGACGATCTCGCCCTGAGGCCCGGACAGCGGCAGCCGCCAGTTGGGGTATTCCTTGTCGGTCCCAGGCTGGTTGATGATCCGCCGGTCACCGACGAGATCGGCGACGCTGACCCCGAGCATCTTGGCCGGGCTCAGACCGAGATAGCGGTGCAACGAGGCGACGAACTGCTCGACCCGAGCGGGGTCGTGCGGCAGGTCGCGCTCGGCCAGCGCGGCGGCAACCTTGGCGATGGCCGTCTGCTCCTCGGCCTGCTCAATCGCCACGGGACGAGTGAGCAGGCCCAGCTGCTCCCGGAGGGCGACATGAGTCAACTCGAGATAACCCGCGGTTGGCGCCAGGTCGTGAGTCGTCACGCTCGCCATGCACAGCTCGCGGTATCTGTTGGGAGGCAACGGCATACCGGCATCCCACTCGAACCACAGGATCGACGTCCCCAGAATGCCGCGCTCGAGCATGAAATCGCGGGCATGCGGCTGCACGACGCCGAGATCCTCACCAATGACGACCGCGCCGGCGCGATGGGCCTCCAGGCAGAGGATCCCGATCAGCGCCTCATGGTCATAGCTGACATAGGTGCCGTGCCTGGGGGTCATCCCATCGGGCACCCACCACAGCCGGAAGAGGCCGATGATGTGGTCGACCCGGATGCCCCCGGCGTCACGCAAGACCGTGCGCAACATGTCGCGGTATGGCGCATAGCCGAGTTCGGCGAGCCGGTCGGGTCGCCAGGGCGGCTGGCTCCAGTTCTGCCCGAGTTGGTTGAACTGGTCCGGCGGTGCCCCCACCTCGATCCCCCGGGCGAGCGCGTCGCCCAGCCCCCAGGAGTCGGCTCCCTCCGGATGGACTCCGACGGCGAGGTCGTGGATGACGCCCAGTCGCATCCCCGCCTCGGTTGCCAGCCGCTGCGTCGTTGCCAACTGCTCGGCGAGGATCCACTGCATCCAGCGAAAGAAGTCGACATCGTCGGGGTGTTCGGCCCGGAATCGGGCGACCTCGGGCGAATCGGGCCGCTGCAGCTCGACCGGCCACTCGGGCCAGATCTGGCCGTGCACATCGGCCAGCGCGCACCAGGTGGCGAAGTCGACGAGGCCCTCGCCCTCCCGGTTGCAAAAGCCGGCGAACGCGCGGTCGCGGCGGGCGCTGCGGCCGGCGTCGAAGACCACCCGCAAGGCCGCGCGCTTGGCTGCCCACGCGGCGTCACGGTCAATGCTGTCGGCGGTGTTGAGCGCCCGTGCCGCTGCCGCGAGTTCGGCGACCTGCCGCCGCGTGCCGGCCGGGAGATAGCCGACCTCGCAGATATCCTCGACCCGGATGTAGATCGGGTTGACAAACCGGCGGGTCGTCGGCAGATAGGGTGAGGCCTCCATCGGCGGGCACGCCTGCGCTGCGTGCAGCGGGTTGACCAGCACCCAGTCGGCGCCGAGAACCGCCGCTCCCCACGTGGCCAGATCGGCGAGATCGGCGAGGTCGCCGATGCCATAAGAGTCCGAGGACCGCAGCTGATAGACCTGCGTCATCAGCCCCCACGTGCGGCCATGGGCGAGGGCCGGGGGCAACGCCAGCCGTTGCGGCGTGACGACCAAGGTGGCCGTCGCCTGGGTGTCCACGTTCTGGTGCTCAATGTGAGCATGCAACCGATGCCAACCGAGCGGGAGGTCGCCGGGCAGCTCGAAGGTCGCCTCGCCGACCTCGCGTCCGCCGATCCGGCGCGGGGTGACCCAGTGGTCGACTTGCCGCGCGGTGACGACGGCGCCGTCCTCGAGCTCGATATCGAGGCGAACCGCGGCACCGTGCGGCACGTGAACCGGCACCCAGGGGGCCCAGCCCTCGCGTGCAACAACGCACGGGGGAAGGGTCCGGCGCCACGACCGCAGCCACAGGTCCGCGCAAGCGCGGGAGGTGTCCTCGGGCGTCGACACATCCAGGCCGAGAGCGGTCAATACCGCCTCGATGGTCTCGCTGCTCACCTGCGTGTGCTGGCCCTGCCAGTCCCAATAGTCGGTGGCGACGCCGAAGGCGCTGGCCAAGGCGGCCAGGTCGGGGGACACGGGCGAACTCATCGGTTGCAACTCCTGGGCGCAGTCGGGGCGCCGGACAGTCTTTCACGCAGCCGCCGCCGGAAGCAGGTTCGCGCGCCCGGCCGGCATACCGTTGGGTTGTGTCGATGGTCATGGAGGCGATGCCGTGGGAGGTTGACGACCTCGCCAGGGCGGGAGCGGCATACGGCCGAGTCACCGTATGCCGCCTGGACGCGCCCCCGGTGTCCGACACCTTCGCGCGAGTGCAGCCGGGGGACTGCCTCGTCCTCGAGGCACCCGGTCCCGACGATGCCCAGGAACTGTGGTCTTGCCCTGGCCAGCCCCGGACGCGGCGGCTGGACCTGGCGGCTGCCCGGGATGTGGCGCTCACTGCCGGACTCACCGTTCACGACTGCGGCCAGTGGCGGACGCGGTACCTGTTCATCGACGCTGCTGCCGCGATCGCCTTTGTCGAGGAGGCGTGGTGGTTGCCCGATCCGTTGCCGAGCCTCGGCACACACCGCGGGCCGATCACCGCGACCGCCAGCCGCTTCTATCTGGTCGCCTCGCGCCCTGCGGAATAGCCCGTTGGACGGTGCCGTTGACGCGGAGGATTCCCTGGCCCGCTTAAAGGAAGGCGACCGTTGTTCGTTCTTCTGCCCGCCTCGCCGATGGCGCCCCAGTTAGGCTGGTCGGCGATGACTGCCACGCCACCTACCGACGATCTGCTGGCCACCGACGTGCCTTCGCATGACGATGTGGACCTCGCCACGGAGACAACCGCCGAGCGACAGGCCCGCTTCGAGGCGCTCGCTCTGCCCCTCTTGGACCAGCTCTATTCGGCGGCCTTGCGCACGACGCGCAATCCCGCCGACGCCGAGGACCTGGTCCAAGAGACCTACGCCAAGGCCTATGGCGCCTTCCATCAGTTCAAGCCGGGCACCAACCTCAAGGCATGGATGTATCGCATCCTGACCAACACCTATATCAACTCCTATCGCAAGAAGCAGCGTGAGCCGCTGCAGTCGGACGCGAGCGAGATCGAGGACTATCAGCTCGCCGCCGCCGAGTCGCACACCTCGCGCGGCCTGCGCAGCGCGGAGCTTGAGGCGCTCGATCACCTGCCCGACAGCGAGGTCAAACGGGCGCTGCAGGAGCTGCCCGAGGAGTTCCGGCTCGCCGTCTACTTCGCCGATGTCGAAGGCTTCGCCTACAAGGAGATCGCCGAGATCATGGGGACGCCGATCGGCACCGTGATGTCGCGCTTGCATCGGGGCCGGCGGCAGTTGCGGGAGTTGTTGTCGTCGTATGCCGCCGAGCGCGGCTACCGGGGCGCGGAGGACGAGTCATGAGCCCCGACATCAACGACGCCGACTGTTCGGAGGCCTTGCATCGTGTGTTCGAATACCTCGATGGCGAGATGGAGGCAGGCGATCACGACAAGATCGCCGCGCACTTGGCGCACTGCGCCGAATGCCTGCGGCAGTACGACATCGACACCATGGTCAAAGGCTTGGTCAAACGCTCGTGTGCGCCCGAGCAGGCTCCGCCGCGGCTGCGGTTGACGATCGTGGAGTCGTTGACGACGATCCAGATCCGCTATACCGACTGACCGCCGCTCGCGCCGAGCGACACTCGCCGAGAACGCGAAAAAGCCGTTGCCTACCTTAGGTCTTCGGTAGGCAACGGCGTTGTCGAGTCTGCTCAGGCGTTGGGCTTGCGGCCGTGGTTGGCGGCCTTCTTCTTGCGGTCGCGGCGCTTGCGGGAACGCTTGCTCATCGGCTCTTCCTCCTAGCTTGGTAAGTGATGATCGCCGGGCACGACGAACGTGCGCCGGCAACCGGTCAACCGAGCTAGTTTCCCACACTGCATCTGGGCGGCCGACACCGTCAACCAGACGGTTTATCCACAGGCGTGCCGACGCCAGCGCGAGCTCGTGCGAAAATGTGTCCAGGCGCAGCGGGTCGGTTGCTGCGCGCCGTTCGAAGGACAGACTATGAAGCGCCTCCCAGCCGCCTTCCTCGCCGTGATCTTCGCCACCTTCGCGTGTCTAGCGGTGCCGGCTGTCGCCGACGAGGGCACAGCCTGTCCGGCCGCGACGCCCGGGGGGACTGTTACCACCCAGGACGTGAACGCCGACGGGTGGGAATGGGATGGTAAAGACATCCCCTAGCCCGTGGTGAGTCAGTCCGCAACGGCCACGACTCGTAGCCCCCGGGCCATTCGCCGCACTCGGATCTATATCGGCGTCGTGTGGGTAGTTGCCATCGTGCTGACCTGGCTTGTGCTGGTGATTTCCTCGGCGCGTCCTCAGGCTCTGGACGTTGCGGCCTTCTTTGGATTGGCGGCCATCGTCGCTCGCGCACCGAAGAGCTGGCTCCGCCCTCCGATCTCGCTCTCCTTCCACGCCGTCTTGCTCCTAGTGGCTGTCCCGGTGATTGGCGCCTCGGGAGCCGTCCTGATCAGTCCGGTCGCAGCCTTGCTTGCCCACCGCCGCGTGCCCCTGCGTGCGACGGTGTTCAACGCCGGGATGCGCATGTGCATGAGCGCCAGTTGCGGGCTGGTCTATCTATCAATAGCGGGTGGTTTGGACGGCAAGCGACCTTCACTTCAGTCCGCGGCTTTGGGCCTGTGCGTGGCCGCCGTCGTGCTTGGGTTGGTCAACGCCTCGCTCCTAGCTGGCGTGGTCACTCTCTGGGAAGGCGCCTCCTTTCGCGGCCAGGTGACGATGCTCATGTCCGAGACCGGTATTGGACTCGCGGCTCAAGCCGTCGTCGCCTACCTCATCTACGTGCTGTGGATCCCCGTCGGCCTCGGCGCGGCCAGCCTGATCTTTGGCACCTCATCGCTGTGGGCATCGCGTTGGGTGCTGCAGCAGTACGGCCATCGCGCGCAGGCACGGGACCGAACTCTCGCTGCCTTGGAGACGGCGATTGCCGTGCGCTCACCCGCGGCGGCCCAACACACCGCACTGGTCGCGCAGCTGTGTGAGAACCTCGCCGAGGAATTGGCGATGAGCGCCGAAGACATCGACACCGCGCGCACCGCGGGGACATTGCACGACCTGGACGTCCTCGTCGCCGACCTGCCCAATGGCGAACGCGCGCACATGCGGCCGCTGGCACCGACCGGGGCGATCAGCCAGGTCACCTTCTTGGCGTCCGCCCTCCCCGCGCTTGGCGCTGAGCGAGCCTACCCCACCCGTGGTGCCCTGCCCACACGGACGGCGGCCATCCTCGCCGTCGCCGACGCCTTCGTGCTCCGTCGTGACGGCGACGGAACCACGCAGCCGGTCGAGGCCGAGGCGGCATACGGGAGCATCCGGCAAGACAGCGGCTCCGGATTTGACCCCGCCGTCGTCGAGGCCCTCGGCCGCTGGCTGCGCCGGAGCCGGACATGATCCGGAGCCGGGCGTGATCCGCACGCGCTCAGGCGCCGCCCTTGTTGGCGTCGCGACAGCGGTCGCCCTGATGGCGAGCGTGCTCACCTGGCGAGGCGGCAGCCGCTTCCTGGCCGGCGACCTCGGCTACCTGATGCTGACCTTCGCGGTGATCGTCCTCGGCGAAGCCTGGCGAGAACGGGTGTCTGGGCGGCCGGTTGCCCCGTTGGCAACCGCAGCCGCGCTGGGGTTGTCGCTCGCCCCGGTGGGAAGCGATGGTGAGGCCCTCCATGCCGGGCAGGTGCTCGTCCTCGTCGCCCTCGCGATGGCGCTCGGCATCGTGATCCGGCGCCTGACCGGCCGGCCAGGGGGGCTGGTGACGTCGGCGGCCCGGCTGATCGGCGTCGCGGTCGCGGTGGCCGTCGCTCGGGTCGTTCCGATCGACGGCAGACCCGTTGTCTCCTGGTGGCAGTCGCCCGGCACCCCGTTGCTGCTCGGCGCGCTCGCGCTGCTCGCCGTGAGCGCGACCGGTGTTCTCGTCGAACTCGGCGTGTGGAGTGCGCTGGCGCGCGATCCCAGCCTGCCGCTGAGCCGGATCGTGGCCGATGACCTCAACCGCGCGGGCGGGATCGGTGCCGCCATGACGAATGCCGCGCCGGTTATGGTCCTTGTCCATGACGTGGCCGGTGCCGCAGCCATTCCCATCGTGTTGTTGCCGCTGGCGATGTCGCAGTATGCGCTTCGTCGCCGCGAATCCATCCTGGCCACCGAACGCGAAACGATCATCGCGCTCTCCCGGCTGACCGACGACACCGGCCACACCAACCCCGGGCACGCCGGCCGCGTCGCCAGGTTGTGCGGAGACATGGGCCGGACCCTCTCCCTTGCGGAGCGGGACATCGCCACCCTGGAGCGGGCCGCGCTCCTGCACGACGTCGGCCAAGTCACCTTAACGATCGCCCTGCCCGACGGGGCGACCGTGCTGGCCGATCCAGACAGTCAGCGACGCATTGTCGCTGACACCGTGCGCATTATCGAACGCGCGGGTGTGCAGGACGCTGTCGTGGCGGCCATTCGGGGCAGCATCGTGCAGTTCCGGATGATGCGCGAGTTCGGCGAGGACATCCCGCTCGCCGGCCGAATCCTCAAGGTCGCCAACGCCTTCGACGATCTGACCCACGGGCATCGCTCCCGCACAGTCCGTTCGGCTGCGCTGGAGCGCATCCAGCTTGGGCTGGGCTACGAATACGACCCCGCGTGTGTTGCCGCGCTCGGGCAGGTCACCAGGACGGGAGGCCGTGCGGCCAGCTCCGCCGTGACCGACCCGAGCGCCTAGTCATCCGCCGCCTCAGCCCTTCTTGCTGTCGGCGAAAATCGTCGCGATCTCGTCGATCTTGGCCAGCAGTTCGTCGGCCTTCGCCTCATCGAAGCTGCCCTTGGTGCCGGTCGCGCCGGCCAGCTTGGTCGCCTCGTTGAACAGGGTGTGCAGGTTCGGGTACTTCTCGAAGTGCGGCGGCTTGAAGTAGTCGGTCCACAGCACCCACAGGTGCTCCTTGACCAGGTGGCTGCGCTGCTCCTTGATGATCATCGCCCGGGTGCGGAAGTCGGGGTCGTTGTTGTCAGCGACCTTTTTGCAGATCGCCTTGATCGACTCGGCCTCGATGCGGGCCTGAGCCGGGTCATAAATCCCGCACGGCAGGTCACAGTGGGCGCTGACGGTGCGGAGGGCAAGGCGTCGGAACATGGCTTTCCTCTCGATGCTCTGCGGTCCCCCAATCGTGGGGGTATGCCGTCCAACCTACCTGGGCAAAGCGGTCCGCGGTCTGCCGGGCCGGGGCCAGATCCGGGTCACCACGCGGCCGAGCACCGCGTCGGCGCCGACGGAGCCGACCAACCAGCTGTCGACACCTTCTCGTGGGTTGTCCCGTTCCAGCCACCACCGCGCCGGATCGGCAGGATCCCGCCCGGTCAGGCGCTTGACCGCTACCGGGCGCGGCGTACCGTCCGGCTGCGGCGGCAGGCGGGCGAGGACGAGCGAGCCCAGGCGCGGGCGCGCGGCATACGCGATCAGCAGCAGGTCGCCGTCGCGCAGGGTCGGGGTCATTGACCGCCCCGAGACGCGCACCACCCCGAGACGGAGGATTCGCGGGCGCATTGGTCCAGCCTAAACAAGCGCCGAGGTCGTCACTTTTGGGTGAGGTCTGATCAGCGGTAGTCCGACCTCACCCAGAAATGACGACCTCGGCGAATGTGGTCCTAAACTGCGCCAATGGCCAACGCCGCCCCGCCCCTGCGCATCCTGATGGTGTGCACCGGCAACATCTGCCGGTCGGCGTATGCCCACCATTACCTCGCGGCGGCCCTCGACCGCCAACACCCTGGAAGCTTTGTCGTCGAGAGCGCCGGCGTCGGCTGGTTTCGCGGCCTGGAGGTCACTCCTGAGCTGTATGCCGCTGCGCCCGGGCTGCACGACCGCCTCGCCGGCCATCGGGGCCGGCTGCTCGATCCGGCGATGGTCCGCGCGGCCGATCTCGTTTTGGCGGTGACGGCGGAACACCGCCAGGAGGTTCTCGCCGAGACGCCGGCCGCCCTCAAGCGCACCTTCACGATCACCGAGTTCAGCCAGGTGCTGGCGCACCTGGGGCTGCGTCCGGGCGCGGACCCGCAGGCCTGGCGCGCGGCGATCACCGAGATCGCGCGGCATCGCGCGGGCGTGCAGGCCGCCGACATCGAGGATCCATACGGCCAGCCGCAGGCGGCATACGACGCGATGATCGTGCAGGTCCGCCCCGCCCTGGACGTCCTCGTCGAGGCGGCCACGGGCAGCGGTCAGTCATCCTCGAAGGGGTCGTCCGCACGTGCCAGCCAGGCAGCCAACCGCTCGACCGGGACCTCGAACTCGGGGAACTCATCGACAAAGGTGCGCAGCTGATCGGCGAGCCAGTCGAGGCTGACCTCCTCCTCGCCGCGCCGTGCTGACAGCTCCTCAATGCCGCGGTCGGTGAAATACACTGCGGCCGCTCAGCGATCGAAGGCGGCCGCGAGCAACGCCGCCTCCTCGACCGCGTGCTTCTTGGAGCTGCCCGTCGCCGGTGAGGCCGAGGCCGGCCGGGAGATGACCCGGATCGGTGCCGTGTGGCCATGCGCGGCGAGCGCGGGCGGCAGGTTGAGCGCGAGGAAGGGCCAGGAGCCCTGGTTCATCGGCTCGTCCTGCACGAGCACGAGCTCGGCGTTCGGGTATTCGGCCAGTGCCCGGGCGAGTTCGGCACCGGCAACCGGGTAAAGCTGCTCCAGGCGCAAGATCGCCGTCCGCTCATCGCCACGCTTGTCTCGCTCGGCCTCCAGCTCATAGACGGCCTTGCCGCTGGCGAGCAGCACCCGGTCGACGGCGTGCTTGTTGAGCATCTTCTTGTCCGGCAGGACCGGCCGGAAGGTGCCGGTCGTGAAGTCCTCGGGCATCGAGGCGGCGGCCTTGAGTCGCAGCATCGACTTCGGGGTGAAGACGACGAGCGGGCGGCGCGGCCGGGCGAACGCCTGGCGGCGCAGCAGGTGGAAGTGGGACCCCGGAGTCGAGGGGTAGGCGACCGTCATATTGTCCTCGGCGCACATTTGCAGATAGCGCTCGATCCGGGCCGAGGAGTGGTCTGGGCCCTGGCCCTCATAGCCATGCGGCAGCAGCAGGACGACCGAGGAGCGCTGGCCCCACTTCTGCTCCGAGGAGGAGATGAACTCATCGAGAATCGTCTGGGCGCCATTGGCGAAGTCGCCGAACTGGGCTTCCCACAACACCAGGGCGTCCGGCCGCTCGACCGAGTAGCCGTATTCGAAGCCCATGGCCGCGAACTCCGACAGCAGCGAGTCATAAACCCAGAACTTCGCCTGGTCGGGAGCGAGGTAGCGCAGCGGGGTCCACTCGCCCGCGTTCTCCTTGTCGATGAGCACGGCGTGCCGCTGGACAAAGGTGCCGCGGCGCGAGTCCTGCCCGGCCAGGCGCACCGGGACACCGTCCATCAATAGCGATCCGAACGCGATCAATTCGCCCATGCCCCAATCGATTCCGCCTTCGCGAACGGACGCGGCGCGGCGTTCCATTGCCTGGAGCAGCTTGGGGTGCACGGTGAAGTTCTGCGGCGGCTGGACGAAGACCTCGCCGATCCGCTGCAAGGTGGCCTCGCTGATCGCGGTGTCGCTCGCGGACCGCTTCGGGGCATCGGCCGACTGGGTGGCCGGCAACGCCAACCCGGTTTGCCCCTCGACGTCGGTCCCTCGCAGGCTGGGGTTGGTTCGCTTGTCGTGATCGCGCAGGGCATCCCGGGTCTCGATGAAGACCCGCTCCAACTGCTGCTGGTAGTCGCGCAGCGCCGCCTCGGCTTCCTCCTGGCCAATGTCGCCGCGACCGATGAGCGCCTCGGTGTAGAGCTTGCGGACGCTGCGCTTGGCCTCAATGAGCTTGTACATCAGCGGCTGGGTCATCGACGGATCATCGCCCTCGTTGTGGCCGCGGCGCCGGTAGCAGACCATGTCGATGACGACGTCCTTGTCGAACTGCTGGCGGAACTCGTAGGCCAGCTCGGCGACCCGCACGCACGCCTCCGGGTCGTCCCCGTTAACGTGGAAGATCGGGGCCTGGACCATCTTGGCGACGTCGGTGGAATACATCGAGCTGCGCGACGACGCCGGCGCAGTGGTGAACCCCACCTGGTTGTTGATCACGACGTGGATGGTGCCGCCGGTGCGATAGCCCCGCAGCTGGGAGAGATTCAGCGTCTCGGCGACCACACCTTGCCCGGCGAAGGCGGCATCGCCGTGCATGAGGATCGGCAAAACCGTGAAGTCCTCGCCGCCGAGGTTGATCCGGTCCTGCTTGGCCCGGGCGATGCCCTCCAGCACCGGGTTGACCGCCTCCAGGTGGGAGGGGTTGGCGGCCAGATAAACCTTTGTTGTCACCCCCGATTCGGCGGTAAAGACGCCCTCGGTGCCGAGGTGATACTTCACATCGCCCGAGCCCTGCACGGAGCGCGGATCTTGCCGGCCTTCGAACTCGCGGAAGATCTGCCCGTAGGACTTGCCGGCGATGTTGGCGAGGACATTGAGGCGGCCGCGGTGCGGCATACCGATGCAGACCTCTTCCATGTTGTCGGCCGCGGCGCGCGAGAGGATCCGGTCGAGCAGCGCGATGACCGACTCGCCGCCCTCCAAGGAGAAGCGCTTCTGGCCGACGAACTTGGTCTGCAGGAAGGTCTCGAACGCCTCGGCCGCGTTGAGCCGCCGCAGGATCCGCAACTGCTCCTCGCGCGAGACCTTGGCATAGCCGACCTCGACCTTGCTCTGGATCCACTGACGCTGCTCGGGATCGGTGATGTGCATGTATTCGATGCCGATCGTGCGGCAGTACGAGTCGCGCAGGATGCCGAGGATCTTGCGCAGCGCCAAGAACGGCTTGCCGCCGAAACCGCCGGTGGCGAAGTGCCGGTCGAGATCCCACAGGGTCAGGTCGTGGCTGGTGACATCCAGGTCAGGGTGGCGCCGCTGACGATATTCGAGCGGGTCGATGTCGGCCATCAGGTGGCCGCGCACGCGGTAGGCGTGGATCAACTCCTGCACCCGGGCGACCTTGTTGATGTCGTCGTCGTGCGAGGCGTCGATGTCCTGGACCCAGCGGACCGGCTCGTAGGGGACGCGCAGGCTCTCGAAGATGTCGTCGTAGAAGCCCTCCTGGCCGAGCAGCAGCCCGTGGATGATCCGCAGCAGGTCGCCGGACTGGGCGCCCTGGATGATCCGGTGGTCATACGTGCTCGTCAGCGTGAGGATCTTGCTGACGCCATTGCGGTTGAGGATCGTGGTGCTCGCGCCCTGCCATTCGGCGGGGTATTCCAGGGCGCCGACGCCGATGATCGTGCCCTGGCCTTGCATCAGCCGGGGCACCGAGTGCACGGTGCCGATCGTGCCCGGGTTGGTCAACGAGATCGTCGTGCCCTGGAAGTCTTCGACCGTCAGCGTGCCGCCGCGCGCCTTGCGGATGATCGTCTCGTATGCCGCCCAGAACCTCCCGAAGTCCATCCCCTCGGCGACCTTGATCGAGGGGACAAGCAGTTGCCGGGTGCCGTCGGGCTTGGCGAGGTCGATCGCGATCCCGAGGTTGACGTGCGCCGGGACCGACAACGCCGGCTTGCCGCCCACCTCGGTGTAGGAGTTGTTCATGACCGGCATCTGGGCCAGCGCCCGGACCAGGGCGAAGCCGATGATGTGGGTGTAGGACACCTTGCCGCCGCGGGAGCGGGCCAGGTGGTTGTTGATGACAACGCGATTGTCGATGAGCAACTTGGCCGGGACGCTGCGGACGCTAGTCGCGGTTGGGACCTCGAGAGAGGCCTCCATGTTGGTCACGACGCGGGCACTGGCGCCACGCAGCGGGTTGATCGTCGGCTCGTCCGTCGGCCCGGTGGCGGGCGCCTTGGCGGCCTCGCGCGGCTTGGGCGTGGCGCGTGGCGCGGAGTGCTTGGGTGCGTCGCCGACGGGCTGGACCGGTGCTGGTTTGGCCGGGGCGGCCGGCGGCGTAGCTGGGGCCACCTGTGCCGGGGCCGCCTGTTCCGGGGCGGGCTGTGCCGGGGCCGGGGGAGTGGCCGGCTTGGCCGGCGAGGGCTGCGCCGAGGCACTGCTCGCCGGGGCGGGCGGCGCCGCAGCAGCAGGCTTGGCCGGCGCGGGGGGTGGGGTTGCCGACGGCGTGGCCGACGCGGCTCGGGAGGCTGGGGGTGCGGAGGGTGCGGGGCCCTCGGCCGGCGAATCGCCGTTGTCGCCATTCGGCGAGTAACTGGCGAAGAAGTCCCACCACGCCCGGTCGACCGAATTGCGGTCCTTCAGGTAGTTCTCGTAGAGTTCGTCAACCAGCCATTCGTTTGGTCCGAATGTCTCGCTCAAGTCTCCGGGAGTCTGGGGGTCAGCCACAGCCGGCGCCTCTTTCACTTTCGTCGTCGATGACGGACACAATCGATCCCGCGAGTTTAGCCCCGATCGTGCGGGCGCGGTTCAGCTTGGGGCAGCCCGCTGCAGCGAACCGTCGCGGTGGCCTAGTTTGCCTCTGCCATCACGCAGCCGCCCCTCTAGGCGACGTCGCGGCGCGAGGTGATAAACGAGCCGATCAACGACAGCAGCAGCCCATAGCCGGTGAGGATGAGCGCCGACTGCCACCAGTTGAAGTAGGGGCTCTCGGCGGCTTGCCCCATGGTCGGGTCGCTCGTGACGAGCATTCCCAGGGTGAGGTTGGAGGGCAGGAACTTGCCGGCCGCATCCCACCCGAGCACCGAGAAGACGATGTTCAGGGCGATCTGGATGATGAACCCGAAGGCGATGGCGACGATCGTGGCCGCAATCTGGTTTCGGATCACGACGCCGAAGCCATAGCCGATCAGCATCCAGCAGATGAACGCGAGCAGGCTCAGGCCGAAGGTCTTGACGACCTCCGGGTCGGTCAGATACGTGTCGAAGCCGCGCGCCGCCATCACCCCGCCACCGCCGGCGCTGGCTGCCAGGTCGTGGATCACGCCATAGATGGCGCCGACCACCCCGACCGCGACGAGCTTGGCGATGACCACCTGCCACCGGCGCGGCGTGCTGAGGAAGGTCGCGCTGATCGTCTTGTGCCGGAACTCGCTGGTGATCAACAGCACCCCGAGGGCGAGCGGGATCAGCGGGCTGAGGAAATAGATGAAGCCAGCGGCATACACCACCTGTGCGGTTCCGACGGTGTGGTGGAGGAAGGGATTCTCCCCGGCGTCACCGCCGCCGCCGAAGTCGTTGCCGACGAGGAAACCGAACAGGGAGGACAGTCCGGCGTCGATGACGATGAGCGCGATCAGCAAACCCCACCACAAGCGGGTGGTGAAGACCTTGAGGATCTCGGCTCGGATGGCGCCGATCACGGCTCGTTCCCCCTGTCGTTGCCGGCGATGGCATCGGCTTCAGCGGGGGCACCAGCGCCCCCGAGATTGCGATTCTGGCCCTCGGTGAGGGCAAAGAAAGTGTCTTCGAGGTCGCTCACTTGGGCCTGCAACTGCCAGATCGGCACTCCGGCGCGCAGCGCGACGTCGCCGATCAGGCGCAAGTCGTCGGTCGCGACAATCAGCGCGCCGCCCTCGCCGGGCGTCGAGGTGACATCGGCGACGCGGAGCGCTCCAGCCAGTCGCTGCGGATCGGAGGTGCGCACCAGCGCGGTTGCGGGACCGTGCAAGTCGGCCATCGGGCCGGATCGGACGAGCCGGCCGTTGGAGATGATCACGACGTCGTCGACGGTCTGCTCGACC
The DNA here is from genome assembly GCF_037045025.1 of Nostocoides sp. GTDB lineage: Bacteria > Actinomycetota > Actinomycetes > Actinomycetales > Dermatophilaceae > Nostocoides_A. The sequence continues at coordinate 654,353 of NZ_JBAOHM010000011.1, forward strand.
TCCTGCAACATATGGCTGGAGACGAGCAGGGTCTTGCCCTGGCCGGCCAGGTGGCGCAGGAACCCGCGCAACCAGCGGATGCCCTCGGGGTCGAGGCCGTTGGCGGGCTCGTCGAGGACGAGGACGTGCGGGTCGCCGAGCATGGCGGCCGCCAACCCGAGCCGTTGGCGCATCCCCATGGAATACCCGCCGGCCCGCTTGCGGGCGGCGGCCGGGATGCCGACGAGTTCGAGCATCTCGTCGACGCGCGTGGTCGGGATTCCCGCCGTGGCGCCGAGCACACGCAGGTGATCACGCCCCGAGCGGCCCGGGTGGAAGTTCGTCGCCTCCAAGGCGGCCCCGACGGCGGTGATCGGATGCGGGATGTCGGCGTACTTGCGGCCGCCGATCGTCGCCTCGCCCCCGCTCGGGTGGACCAGCCCGAGCAGCATCCGAAGTGTTGTCGTCTTGCCGGCCCCATTGGGGCCGAGGAAGCCGGTGATCCGGCCGGGCTCGACGCTAAACGTCAGGTCATCGACGGCGAGCAGGTCGCCGAATCGTTTGGTCAACCCGCGGATCTCGATCTGCGAGCCGGCGTCGCTGTGCGCCACGCTCATGCCGGTGAACCCCCATCGCTTGCCGATTGCTGCGTGACCATTCAATCAGGTCGGCTCAGTAGACTGCGCAGCACTATGACCGAGTGGCTACTCGTCGTGTTCGCGATCGTCCTGACACTCGGGACGGCTGTCTTCGTCGCCGCGGAATTCTCCCTCGTGGCGCTCGACCGCCCGACCGTGCAGCGGGCCGTCGACCAAGGTGACCGGCGCGCCGACACGGTGCTGGCGTCCCTCCGTCACCTGTCGACCCAGCTCTCTGCTGCGCAAGTGGGCATCACGTTGACGACGCTCGTCCTCGGCTTTATCGCGGCGCCCTCGGTGGGGGCCCTGCTCGCCGTCCCCCTGCGGGTCGGTGGCCTGTCCGAGGGGCTGGTGACATCGCTCTCGTCGGCCGGGGCCCTGGTGATCGCGACGGTGTTTTCGATGATCGTCGGCGAATTGGTGCCGCAGTTCCTCGGCATCTCGGCGCCGCTGCGGGTTGCCAAGGTGGTCGCCCGGCCGGTGCGGATCTTCGAGATGGTTGCGCGGCCGCTCATCCTGATCCTCAACGGTTCGGCCAATGCAATGCTGCGCGCGATGGGGATCGAACCGCAGGAGGAACTCTCCGCCGCGCGGACACCGCAAGAACTCGCCTCGCTCGTCTCGACCTCCGCCGCGGCGGGGACCCTCGATGAGGGAACTGCCCGGCTGGTCACCGCCTCGTTGGGCTTCGGAGCCCAGACCGCCGCCGATGTCATGACCCCGAGGTCACGGGCCAGCAGCGTCGAGCGCACCGCCAGCGCCGCCGACGTCGTTGCCCTGGCCCGGGCCACGGGTCATTCCCGGTTCCCGGTGCTCGGCGCCGACTGGGACGACATCGACGGCGTGGTGCACGTCAAGGCGGCCATCGCCGTCCCCTATGAGCGCCGTCCCTCGGTGCCCGTCTCGGCGTTGATGGTCGATCCGGTCGTCGTGCCCGAGACCGTGCGCCTGGATCCCCTGCTCGCCAACCTGCGCGAGTCCGGCCAGCAGTTCGCCGTTGTCGTCGACGAATACGGCGGCACCTCGGGAGTGGTCACCCTCGAGGACGTGATCGAGGAGATCGTCGGCGACGTCGGCGACGAGCACGACCGGGGTCAAACCACCGGCCGGCGGCTGATCGACGGCTCCTGGACCGTGCCCGGCCTGTGGCGACCGGATGAGGTGCGCTCCCGGACCGGAGCCGTCATCCCGGACGGGCCGGCATACGAGACCGTGGGCGGCTATGTGATGGCCAGCTTGGGCCGGGTGCCACAGGTGGGCGACCAGATCGATGCGCTCCCCGGCTGGCGACTCGTGGTAGCCGACATGGACGGCCTGCGCGTCGACCGGTTGCGGTTGATCCCGGTGCCCGTGCCCGACGACACCGACGAACCCGAGGAGCCTGGCGACCCGGAGTGGACGCCATGAGCCCCAGCCTGTGGATCACGATCGCATTATTGCTGCTCAACGCCTTCTTCGTCGGCGCCGAGTTCGCGGCGATGGCCGCGCGGCGCAGCCAGCTCGAGCCGCTCGCCGACGGCGGCAACCGGCGCGCGCGCACGTGCATCGAGGCGAGCGAGCACATGGGCTCGGTTCTCGCGTGCGCCCAAATGGGCATCACGTTGTGCTCGGTGCTGCTCGGCGCGATCTCCGAAGCCGCGCTGCACCATACCCTCGAGGGCCCGATGCACCGGCTCGGTGTGCCCGAAACGATGGTCAGCGCGGCCGCTCTGGCGCTCGCGCTGCTCGTCATCGTCTATCTGCACGTTGTCGTGGGCGAGATGATCCCCAAGAACCTCTCGATCGCCGGGCCCGAGCGGGCGGCGCTGATCCTCGTTCCGCCGCTGTATGCGCTGACCCGGCTGCTGCGACCGGCCATCTCGGTGATGGAGGGGGCAGCCAAGTTCCTCGTTCGCCGGCTCGGGATCGAGCCCAAGGACGAAGTGGCTAGCGCCTACACCGCCGAGGAGGTCCACCACATCGTCGTCGAGTCTCACCGCGAGGGCCTGGTCGAGCAGGAGCAGTTCGGGTTGGTCGGCGCGGCGCTGGAGTTCAGCGACCTGGATGCCGGGCAGGTCGGCATCCCGCTGCAGGATCTGGTGACGGTGACGACCGAGTCGACGCCCGCCGAGATCGAACGGCTGGTCGCCAAGCACGGGTTCTCCCGCTACCCCGTGTGCTCGTCCTCGGGGGAACTGACCGGATACCTGCACCTGAAGGATGTCTTGTATGCCGATCCCACCGAGCGTCACGAGCCGGTCCCGGCCAAGCGCGTCCGCCGGCTGGCCACCGTCGCCCTGACCGACGAGATCGAGGACGTGCTCGCCACCATGCAGCGCACCGGCTCGCACCTCGCCCGGGTCGTCGACCCCGAGGGCGAGGTGCGTGGGGTCGTCTTCCTCGAAGATGTGCTCGAAGAGCTGGTCGGCGAGGTCTCCGACGCCTCGCAGCGCTGAGCTGAGTCCATCGCCCACTTCTACCGGACGGGCATCGTCGCGCCCTGACCCCCCGCCTGCGGACACTCAAACGATCAATAGCGGGCCGATCCGGTGATTGGAACGTGCAAAGCAGCGTGTTGGGGGCCATTGATCGTTTGAATGTCCGGTTTGCCGATTGTCGGTGCCCCCGGCAGGATTCGAACCTGCGCTCCCGCCTCCGGAGGGCGGTGCTCTATCCCCTGAGCTACGGGGGCGCGGGCCGAGAAGGCTGGCGCCGGGGGTCGAGGTTAGCAGGCGCAGGCTGGGGACCGTGAATCGACCTGGCAGCCGCCCGCCTGGCTTGAAACAGCGGCGCGAGCGATCGCGGAGACCTTCGTAGAATCGCCCGGTGACCCCCGAAGAGCTGGCCGCCGCGATCCGTGCTGCCCTCGCCGACCTCGTCGCCAGCGGCGACGTGACGCGTCGACGTTGCCCGAGACGCTTGCGCGTCGAGCGGCCCCGCCAGGCCGGACACGGAGACTGGGCGAGCAATATCGCGATGCAATTGGCCAAGCAGGCCGGTATGCCGCCGCGTGACCTCGCGACCAAGCCTCGCCGCAGCGCTTGGCGCTGGGTCGCCGGAATCGCCGAGGTCGAGGTCGCCGGACCCGGCTTCCTCAACATCACCCTCGACACGGCGAGCGCCGGCGAACTGGCGCGCACCATCGTGGCGTCCGGCGCGGCATACGGAACCAGCGACGACCAACGCCGGGACGCAAGGTCAACCTCGAGTTCGTCTCGGCCAACCCGACCGGCCCGATCCACCTCGGCGGCACCCGCTGGGCCGCCGTGGGTGACGCCCTGGCCCGGGTGATCGAGGCGACCGGCGCCGACGTCACCCGGGAGTACTACTTCAACGATCACGGCGCCCAGATCGACCGGTTCTCCCGCAGCCTCCTCGCGGCGGCCCTGGTGGAGCCGCGCCCCCGAGGACGGCTATGGCGGCGCCTACATCGCCGAGACCGCCGCCCAGATCGTCGCCCGTGAGCCGGGGATCACCACGCTGCCCCGCGCGGAGGCCCAGGAGCGGGTCCGGGCCCTCGGGGTTGAGATGGCCTTCGCCGACATCAAGGCGACCCTGCACGACTTCGGCGTCGACTTCGACGTCTACTTCCACGAGAACGACCTGCACACCAGCGGCGCGGTCGAGCGGGCCGTGGCGCGCTTGCAGGCACCTCGGCGCGATGTACGAGAAGGACGGCGCGCTCTGGCTGCGCACCACCGACTTCGGCGACGACAAGGACCGGGTGGTCATCAAGTCCGACGGGCAGCCGGCCTACATCTCCGGCGACCTGGCCTACTACCTCGACAAGCGCGAGCGTGGGTTCGACGAGTGCCTCATCATGCTCGGCGCCGACCACCACGGCTACGTCGCCCGGATGATGGCGATGTGCGCCTTGTTCGGCGATGTCCCGGGCAAGAACCTGCAGATCCTCATCGGTCAGATGGTCAACCTCGTCAAGGACGGCCAGCCGGTCCGGATGAGCAAGCGGATGGGCACCGTCGTGGTCCTCGACGACCTCGTCGACGCCGTCGGCCGGGACGCCGCCCGTTATGCCCTTGAGCGCAGCTCGACCGATTCCAATATCGACATCGACCTCGACCTGTTGGTCAAGCGCAGCAACGACAACCCGGTCTACTACGTCCAGTACGCCCACGCCCGCACCGCGAATGTCGCGCGGCTCGCAGCGGAGGACGGGGTGCGCCGCGAGGACGGGTTCGACCCCGCCCTGCTCGCCGACCCGACCGAGGCAACCCTGCTGGCGACCCTCGGCGACTATCCGCGTGTCGTCGCCCAGGCCGCGTCGATGCGTGAGCCCCACCGTGTCGCCCGCTACCTCGAAGACCTAGCCGGTCGCGCCCACAAGTGGTACGACACCTGTCGGGTGCGGCCAATAAACGCCGACGAACCGGTCACCGATCTGCACCGCACCCGCCTGTGGCTCAATGAGGCCACGCGCACGGTCCTCGCGAACGGCCTTGGCCTGCTTGGCGTTTCGGCGCCCGAGAGGATGTAGGCTGAATGCGTGCGCACGAGGCCGGCGCCCTGCACGCCGAGGGGTATGGCGGTCCGCCCATCTGGCTGCCCTATCCCCGGGACGTCAACGAGGTGCTTGGCGCAGCTGTGGCCGACCGGGACCCAGTCGCGACGCCGTCGGGCCGGCTGGTGATCGGCGGCGTCGACGTCGAGACCCTGGCCGACGAGCACGGCACCGCGGCATACGTCATCGACGAGGCCGACTTCCGCGACCGCGCCCGGGCATTCCGGGACGCGTTCGCTGCGGCCTTCGACGGGTGGAGGCGACGTCTTCTACGCCGGCAAGGCGTTCCTGTGCACCGAGGTGGCCCGCTGGGTCGACCAGGAGGGCCTGGGCCTGGACGTGTGCACCGGCGGCGAGCTGGCCGTCGCCATTTGCGCCGGCTTCCCCGCCGAGCGAATCGCCTTCCACGGCAACAATAAATCGCGTGCAGAGATCGACATGGCCCTCGACTATGGCGTCGGCCGCATCGTCCTCGACTCCAATACCGAGATCGCCCGGGTCGCGAATTCTGCCCGCGAGCGCGGTGTCATCGCCCCGGTGATGATCCGCGTCACGGTCGGGGTGGAAGCCCACACCCACGAGTTCATCGCCACCGGTCACGAGGACCAGAAGTTCGGCTTCAGCCTTGCCGACGGGCGGGCCCGGCTTGCTGCAGAGCTAGTGCTGGAGCACCGGGACACGTTGGCACTCAAGGGTTTCCATTCCCACATCGGCAGCCAGATCTTCGACACCACCGGCTTCGAGCTGGCGGCCCGGCGGCTGGTCGGCCTGCATGCCGATGTCGTCAACGACTTGGGGGCCGACCTGCCGGAGATCGACCTCGGCGGTGGCTATGGCATCGCCTACACCTCCCAACACACCCCCCTTGGCCCCCGAGAACTCGCCGAACAACTCGCCGACATCGTGCGCCGGGAGTTCAAGGCAATCGGCAATGGCGACAGCGAGACGACGCCGCGGGTCTCGATCGAGCCCGGGCGCGCGATCGCCGGTCCGGCCGGCGTCACTCTCTATCGAGTCGGCACGATCAAGGACGTATCCCTCGGGGACGGCTTCTCCCGCCGTTACGTCTCCGTCGACGGCGGCATGAGCGACAACATCCGCCCCGCGCTGTATGAGGCGGACTACTCCTGCGCGCTCGCCTCCCGCGCGTCCGCCGGTGCGCCCCGCCTGGTCCGCGTGGTCGGCCGGCACTGCGAGAGCGGCGACATCGTCGTGCTCGACGAATACCTACCCGACGATCTCGCCGTCGGTGACCTGATCGCGGTCCCGGGCACCGGGGCCTACTGTCGGAGCATGTCGAATCAGTACAACCACACCCCACGCCCGCCGGTCATCGCCGTCCGGGACGGGTGTTCGCGCGTGCTGATCCGGCGGGAAACCATCGACGACCTCCTCAATCTGGACATGGGGTGACCCCTTCGTGCTGACCTCGGAACCCGGCAAGCCGATCCGCGTTGCGCTCCTCGGCTGCGGTGTTGTCGGCTCCTCCGTTGCCCGGATGCTTGTGGAGCAGGCCGACGACCTGGCCGCCCGCATCGGTGCGCCGCTTGAACTCGTCGGCGTCGCGGTGCGGCGAATCGGCAAGGACCGCAGCGACATCCCGGTCGACCCAGCCCTGTTCACGACGGACGCGGCCACGCTGGTGACCGCTGCCGACATCGTCATCGAGGTGGTTGGCGGGATCGACCCGGCCCGGGAATTGCTGCTCAGCGCCATCGCGAACGGCGCCTCGGTGGTCACCGCCAACAAGGCGCTCCTGGCCGAGGACGGACCCACGCTGTATGCCGCCGCCGACGCCGCCGGCGTCGACCTGTACTTCGAGGCGGCGGTAGCGGGCGCCATACCGATCCTGCGACCGATCCGGGAGTCGCTCGCCGGCGACCGGGTCGCCAAGGTCCTCGGCATCGTCAACGGCACGACGAACTTCGTCCTGGACAAAATGGACACTACCGGAGCGGGTTTCGCCGAGACCGTCGCCCAGGCCCAGGCGCTCGGGTATGCCGAGGCCGACCCCACCGCCGACGTTGAAGGTTTCGACGCCGCCGCCAAGGCGGCCCTGCTCGCCTCGCTCGCCTTCCACACGAGAGTCTCGGGCCGAGACGTCTATCGCGAGGGCATCACCGAGGTCAGCGCGGCCGACATGGCTGCCGCCAAGGAGATGGACTGCGTCGTCAAACTGCTCGCGATCTGTGAGCGCTCGACCACCCCCGACGGCGAGGGGGTCTGCGTCCGGGTCCACCCGGCGATGATCGCTCGCACCCACCCGCTCGCCTCGGTCCGCGATGCCTACAACGCGGTCTTCGTCCAGGCCAGCGCGGCGGGTGAGCTGATGTTCTACGGCAAGGGCGCGGGCGGTGACCCGACCGCGTCCGCCGTGCTCGGTGACCTCGTGGCCGTGGCCCGCCACCGGGTGTCCGGCGGGCGCGGGCCGGGCGAATCGGCATACGCGGACTTGCCGATCCTCGACTTCGGCACCTCCTCGACGCGTTATCACATCAGCCTCGACGTCGATGACCGCCCGGGTGTGCTGGCGGCAGTGGCCACCGAGTTCGCCCGGCATGACGTCTCGATCGACACGGTGCGCCAGCATGTGCTGACCGACCCCGAGACCGGCGAGCAGCGCGCCAACCTCGTTGTCGTCACCCACCGTGCCACCGAGGCCGCCCTCGCGGCGACCGTCGACGCTCTCGCCGGTCTCGACACTGTGGCCGAGGTCGTGTCCGTCATGCGCGTGGAAGGAGCCTGATCAGCCATGGCCCACCAATGGCGCGGCGTCATGCGGGAGTATGCCGACCGCCTCCCCACCCTGGCCGGTGCACCGGTTGTCACGCTGCTCGAGGGCGGCACACCGTTGATCGAGGCCGAGCGGCTGTCCGAGCGAGTCGGTGCGCGGGTCCTGATCAAATATGAGGGCCTAAACCCGACCGGCTCCTTCAAGGACCGCGGCATGACGACGGCGATCTCGATGGCCGCCAAACACGGCGCCAAGGCCGTCATCTGCGCGAGCACGGGGAATACGAGCGCCAGCGCCGCGGCATACGCGACCAAGGCGGGGATGACATGCGCCGTCCTCGTTCCCGACGGCAAGATCGCCATGGGCAAGCTCAGCCAGGCCATCGCCCACGGGGCGGTGCTGCTGCAGGTCGAAGGCAACTTCGACGACTGCCTCAATGTCGCGCGCAAGCTCGCCGAGGCCTATCCGGTGGAGTTGGTCAACTCGGTCAACCCGGCCCGGATCGAGGGCCAAAAGACGGCCTCCTTCGAGATCGTCGACGCGCTCGGCGATGCCCCGGACATTCACTGTCTCCCGGTTGGCAACGCCGGAAATATCACGGCCTACTGGAAGGGTTACCGCGAATACGTCGCCGGCCATGGCATCGCTGGCGTCCCCGACGGGCCGGCCGCCAAACGGCCCCAGATGTGGGGCTTCCAGGCCGCCGGTGCCGCGCCGATCGTCCTCGGCCACCCCGTCGACGAGCCGGAGACGATCGCCACCGCCATCCGCATCGGCAACCCGGCGTCGTGGGTGCAGGCCGAGGAGGCGCGCGACGACTCCGGCGGGCGGATCGAGGCGGTCACCGACGAGCAGATCCTGGACGCCCACCGGCTGCTGTCATCCACCGAAGGCATCTTCGTCGAGCCGGCCTCGGCGGCCTCGGTCGCGGGCCTGCTGCACGTCCACGCGGCCGGGCAGGTGCCTGCTGGGGCCACGATCGTCTGCACTGTCACCGGGCACGGATTGAAGGACCCCGCCTGGGCGCTCAAGACCGCCGATGGCAGTGAGATTGTGCCGCAACGCATCCCGGTCGACGTCTATAGCGCCGCAGTCGCTCTGGAATTGGACGGCTGAGCGTGTCGACCGGGCCGTGGCGAGCCGGTCAGACGGTCACCGTGTCGGTCCCGGCCAGCAGCGCCAATCTCGGTCCCGGGTTCGACTCCATCGGTGTCGGCCTGGAGATCCGAGACCAGTGCACGATCGTGATCCGCGACGAGCCCGGCGTCGCGGTGCACGTCACCGGCGAGGGCACCGGGGCGGTGCCGGTCGACGAGCGTCACCTGGTCGTTCGCTCACTGCTGCGCACCTGGGAGCTGTTGGGCGTATGCCGCCCCGCGGGTCTGGAGCTGACCTGCGTCAACCGCGTCCCCCACGGTCGCGGGCTCGGCTCCTCGGCCACCGCCATCGTCGCCGGGGTCAGCGCGGCCTTCGCGCTTGCTCACGTTGCCAATGCGGGCCATCTCTCCGTCGACCTAGATGCCGTCAACGACATCGCGGCCGAGTTGGAAGGCCATCCGGACAATTCCTCGGCGAGCGTCTTTGGCGGGTTGACCCTGAGCTGGACCGCAGACGCGCCCGCGGCGCGCGAGTTCGCTCGCACTCAAACGGTATTTCTACGCCCGCACCCGAGCATCCGGCCGATTCTCCTGGTCCCGGAAACGGCACTGAGCACCGCCACCGCCCGTGCCGTCCTGCCCGCGCGTGTCCCACTGCGGGACGCGGCGGCCAACGGCGCCCGGGCCGCGTTGCTCGTGCATGCGCTCACCGCCGATCCGTCGCTATTGCTCCCCGGAACCCGCGACTGGCTCCATCAGGAGGCCCGCCGTCCGTCGTATGCCGAGTCGATGGCGATCGTCGACCGGTTGCGCTCCAGCGGGATCGCCGCGGCAATCTCGGGAGCCGGGCCGTCCGTCCTCGCCCTGGTCGTGGGGGAAGGCGCCGGTGAGGTGGCCGCGCAGGCCCCGAGCGAGTGGCGATTGCTCGATCCCGGGTTCGCGCCGCAGGGGGTGCGCGTGCTCGGCGGGAATGACGGCGCACCCCAGTGACGTTGAGTCGAATTGTTACCTGATCTCCCCGGAGACAGGTTGCGCGCAGATCCCGGATGTGGTGCTAGAGTGACGGCGCACGCGCGAACGAATCCAGCTTCTCGCCGACCGCGACAGTGCACACTCCCTGCTCTTCACCCTTTGTCTCCTTCCCTGACGAGCAAAGCGGCGGAGCAGAAAAGTTCTTATCGGCCAAGACAATTGGCCAGATTTCCACCCATGGGGCCCGGCCTTGCCGGCCCGGCCCGCAAGCTAGGGGAGGGTCCTTCGTGACCGAAACCACCACTCTCGACCCGAGCGCCGCAGGCGCCGGCGAGAAGCCGCGTCGCTCCGGCGCGCTCACCGCAATGCGGTTGGCCGAGCTGCAGGGGCTGGCCACCAGCATGGGCATCTCCGGCACGGCCAAGATGCGCAAGAGCGACCTCATCGACGTCATTCGCGCCCAGCAGTCCGGCGAGCGAGGCCCGGCTGCCGCCAGGCGATCGCGGCGGGCGAGCAGTCCGGCCGCGGCGCCGAGCACCGCGACGACGAGCACTTCCGAGCCCGGTGAGGCGTCCACGCACGAGCCGTCGGCCGAGACGACCGCCGCGGACCGCGAGGGCCGCACCGACCGGGAGGGCCACGTTGAGGGCCAGGCGGGCGCCGCTTCGGGTGCCGCCGTGCCAACAACCGAGTCCGTGCGTGACGACCGTGCCGAGCCATTGGCTCGCCAGCGGCACGACGGGCGCCGCCGCGACCACGAAGGTCGCCAGGACAACCGCCAGGACAATCGCCAGGACAACCGCCAGGACCGCCCCGAACGCCACGACGGCCGGCCGGACAATCGCCAAGAGCGGCAAGACAATCGGGGCGAATCCGACGCCGCCCAGGACGGGCGTCAAGGCGGGCAACCGGATCGCGACGGCCGGGGCCAGGACAGCCGCCAAGAGCGTCCCGACAACCGGCAGGGCGGCCAGCAAAACCAGAACTCGCAAAACCAGAACCGCTACGACGACGAGGACGGCTACGGCGGCGGGCGGCGCCGCAACCGCAACCGCAACCGCAACCGCGACAAGCGCCGTGGTCGCCAGGACGGCGCGACCACCGAGACCGAGAATGAGCCGCAGATCGCCGAGGACGACGTCCTCGTCCCGGTGGCCGGCATTCTCGACATCCTCGACAACTACGCCTTCGTGCGCACCTCCGGCTACCTGCCCGGCCCCAACGACGTCTACGTTCCGCTCGGGATGGTCAAGCGGCACGGGCTGCGCAAGGGCGACGCGGTCACCGGCGCGGTCAAGACGCCCAAGGACGGCGAGGAGGGCCAGACCGTCCAAAGCGGTGGCCGCGGGCAGCGCCAGAAGTACAACCCGCTGGTGCGGCTCGACACCGTCAATGGGATGACGCCGGAGCAGGCCAAGACGCGTGCCGAGTTCGGCAAGCTCACCCCGCTCTATCCGCAGCAGCGGCTACGGCTAGAGACCGAGGCCAACATCCTCACCACCAGGATCATCGACCTGGTGGCCCCGATCGGGAAGGGCCAGCGCGGGCTGCTCGTCGCCCCGGCCAAGGCCGGCAAGACCCTCATCCTGCAGGCGATCGCCAACGCGATCACCGCCAACAACCCCGAGTGTCACCTGATGGTGGTTCTCGTCGATGAGCGTCCCGAGGAAGTCACCGACATGCAGCGGGCGGTTAAGGGCGAGGTCATCGCCTCGACCTTCGACCGGCCGGCAGATGACCACACCACGGTCGCCGAGCTGGCGATCGAGCGGGCCAAGCGCCTGGTCGAGATGGGTCACGACGTCGTCGTGCTCCTCGACTCGATCACCCGCCTGGGCCGCGCATACAACCTCGCCGCCCCGGCGAGCGGGCGCATCCTCTCCGGTGGTGTCGACTCGGCGGCGCTCTATCCGCCAAAGCGGTTCTTCGGTGCCGCCCGCAATATCGAGAACGGCGGCTCGCTGACGATTCTGGCCACGGCGCTGGTCGAGACCGGATCCAAGATGGACGAGGTCATTTTCGAGGAGTTCAAGGGCACCGGCAACATGGAGCTCAAGCTCGACCGGCAGCTGGCCAACCGCCGCATCTTCCCCGCCGTCGACATCAACAACTCCGGCACCCGGCGCGAGGAGATCCTCCTGGCCCCGGAGGAGCTGAAGATCATGTGGAAGCTGCGCCGGGTCCTGGCCGCGCTCGACGCCCAGCAGGGCATGGAACTGCTCATCGACCGGCTGAAGAAGACCCGCAGCAACTACGAGTTCCTCATCCAGGTCCAGCAGACCAGCTCGATCCGCATCGACGACGAGGACACCGCCTAAGCCCGTCACCCCCCGGATCCGCTGAGGTCTGCGCTTTTCGCTGAGGTCGGCATACCGGTAGTACGACCTCAGCGAAAACACCAGACCTCGGCGGGTTTCCCGGTCCGCCGCCGGGGTGTCAGCCCGGGCCCGGGGTGCGGTCGATCGTGAGGCGCATCTGGGGGAATTCGTGCTCGGTGAACCCGTACGCCTCGTAGCGCCGCCGCCCGTCGGGGGTGGCGAACAGTTCCACGGACGTCACCGCCGTCGACTCCCGGAACCACTCCATCACGGCATCGACGCAGCCCTGCCCGAGCCCGGTCATCCGGTGCTCGGGGAAGGTCGCGACGTTGCCGAGGACCCCGACCTTCCCCGTCGGGTTGCCGGGGGAGGGCGTGCGGTCGACGACCTCACCGACGGCGCAGGCAACCGCCGTGCCGTTGACTTCGGCCACGGTGACGTTGACCGCCGGGTTCTTGAGGTTGACCTGGAACCAGCGGCGCGCGTTTAGCTGCCACTCGTTGGCCGATACCTTCTCGGTGCTCGTGCCCATCGCGGCAAACATCAACGCGCGCAGGGCAACGACGGGTGCCAGATCGCGCGTCTGCGCCCGGCGAATCAGCGGCCCCGAGGCGCCCGCGGCTGCGTTGTCGGCGGGCTGCTGCCCGGCGTCATCGGACCCGCGCCCGCGCAGGGTCCAAGCGAGGTCCTTGGGCCCGCCACGTCGGGCTCTCCTCGCGGCCCTGCCCTCACCCGCCGGGTTCTCACTTGCCACCTGGCCAGTATGCCGAGCGGCCCTGGAATACCGCCGCAGCCGCGCGCGTTTGGGGGAGAGTGCGCCGCTCTGGCACACTTGAGCGTTGGACCGGTTCACGGCACGCGCCCACCCGCGCAGGGCCTGCATCGCACCAGGCGATGGGCCCGCCGACCCGGACGAGACGAGGAGCAGCAGCAGTGAAAAAAGACATCCACCCGGCGTATGCCGAAACGACCGTGACCTGCACCTGCGGGGCCACGTTCACCACCCGCAGCACCGCCAAGAACGGCATCATCCACGCCGACGTGTGCAGCAACTGCCACCCGTTCTACACCGGCAAGCAGAAGATCCTCGACACCGGTGGCCGCGTGGCCCGCTTCGAGGCCCGCTACGGTAAGAAGGCCGCCAAGTAGCTTCCCCGGCGCGCCGGTCCACCCAGCGGTGGCCCGGCGCGCCGTCGTATTCCGTCAGCCATCCGCCGCCTGAAGGACGTCGATGTTCGAATCCGTGACCGCGTTGCTCGACGAGCACGCCGAGCTGGAGGCCGCGATGGCCGATCCCGCGGTCGTCTCCGATCATGCGCGCTTTCGCGACCTCGGCCGGCGGTATGCCGCGCTCGGGCCGATCGTGGCGGCATACCGGGCCTGGCACGTCGCCAGCGAGGACCTGACGACCGCCCGCGAGCTGGCCACCGAGGACGACGGCTTCGCCGCCGAGTTGCCTGCGATGGCCGCGGCCGAAGAGGCGGCCCGGGAACGGCTGCGCCGTCAGCTGATCCCGCGGGACCCCGACGACGACCGCGACGTCATCCTCGAGATCAAGGCGGGCGAGGGCGGCGAGGAGTCGGCGTTGTTTGCCGGGGACTTGCTGCGCATGTACCTCCGCTATGCCGAACGGCGCGGCTGGCGCACCGAGGTCCTCGACGAGACCGAGTCCGACCTGGGCGGCTACAAGGACGTGCAGGTCGCGGTGAAGGCCAAGGGAAACCCCGGTCAAGGGGAGGCGCCGTGGGCGCGGCTGAAGTTCGAGGGCGGAGTGCACCGTGTTCAACGGGTGCCCGTGACCGAGAGTCAGGGCCGCATCCATACCTCCGCCGCCGGGGTGTGGGTGATGCCCGAGGCCGAGGAGATCGACGTCCAGATCGACCCGAACGACCTGCGCATCGACGTCTATCGCAGCTCCGGTCCGGGCGGGCAGAGCGTCAACACGACCGACTCGGCGGTTCGGATCACCCACCTGCCCACCGGGGTCGTCGTTTCCTGCCAGAACGAGAAATCACAGCTGCAGAACAAGGATTCGGCGATGCGGGTGCTGCGCGCCCGGCTGCACCAAATGGCGATGGACGAGGCCGCGGCGGCGGCATCGGACGCCCGCAAGTCGCAGGTGCGGACCGTCGACCGCTCCGAACGGATCCGGACGTATAACTTCCCCGAGAACCGGGTCAGCGATCACCGCACCGGCTACAAGGCCTACAACCTTGACATCTTCCTCGGCGGCGAGCTGGACCCGGTTGTCGAGTCGGCCATGGTCGCCGACGAGGCCGCCCAGATGGCCGCCCTCAGCGAAACGTGACGCTGCTCCTCGACCTCCACCGGGAGGCGCGAGCCCGGCTCGCGGCGGCGGAGGTCGCCTCGCCCGAGTCCGATGCCGTCGAGCTGGCCTCCTTTGTTCTCGACGTGGAGCCGCGGGAGGTGCGTCGCCGGCTGGCCTTCGGGGTTGACGTGGACCCGGACCGGGCCGACACCTTCCGGGGTCTGGTCGCCGAACGCGCCAACCGGGTGCCGCTGCAACACCTGACCGGGCGGGCCTACTTCCGCCACCTGACCCTCCACGTCGGCCCCGGGGTGTTCATCCCGCGCCCGGAGACCGAGGTGGTCGCCGGGCTGGCGATCGCCGCCGCCCGTGCCGCCGGAGTTGACCAGCCGGTGGTCGTCGACCTGTGCACCGGCTCGGGCGCGATCGCCCTGGCGGTCAAGGACGAGGTGCCGTCCGCCCAGGTGTATGCCGTGGAGACGTCCGACCTCGCGCTCGCCTGGGCGAGGCGCAACCACGAGCGCCTCGGGCTGGACGTCGAGCTGCGGCTGGGCGACGCGGTGACGGCGTTCGGTGATCTCGTCGGCCGCGTCGACGTCGTGGTCAGCAACCCGCCCTACATCCCGGTGGGGCAGGTGCCGGTCGATCCCGAGGTCGCCGAGCACGACCCGCCGATCGCGTTATATGGCGGTTCGGCCGACGGGTTGTCGATCCCGCGGCTGGTCGCCGCGCGCGGCGCCGCCTTGTGCCGTCCGGGCGGCGTCCTGGTCATGGAACACGCCGACACCCAGGGCCCGGCGCTGCTGCGCGCGCTCGCGGCTACGGGGGACTGGGTCGACCTTGACGACCATCTCGACCTGGCCGGCCGGCCGCGCGCGGTCGTCGCCCGCCGCCTGGACTGAGAGCGCTCGCCCGGGCCGGCCTCGCTCGCCGGCCGGCTTCGCGGGGTCAGGCTGATCCCGACGCCCGCGCCGGTGCGCGTGGGGGAGCGCGATGGTGAGTCGATGGCCCTGGTCGACCTGTTGCGCAAGCGTTTGGCCGCCGGCATCGATCATCCCTGATCGAGGATCGCCGCCGCGTGGGAACCTCCCCGAGCCAGATTCGTCGTAGCCTCGCCCTGCCACCCGGACCGTCCGGGCGCGGCACCCGCCCGGAGGTCTCGTATGCCGTGTCGCGCCCGTCATGCGGCGGCTGCCCTGGCCACCCTCGTGGTGGCCGTGCTCGCCGTGGTATCTGGCTGCTCGGCCGCCCGGGAGGAGGCGTTGCTATCCGGTGGCGCGCTGTGGGGGATGGGCCGCAGCGAGAACAGCGAGGCGGAGTCGATCACCGTTCACGAGGGCACCGTGCTCATCGTGCGCTACACCGGTGGGCAATGGGCGCTGGACGCGCTCGACGCCGCGAGCGGCAAGCGCCGCTGGACCCACCGGATCTGGAGCTTCCGGGCGCCGGGTTTCGATGATGGGCGGGCCGAGACCGGCCCGGTGATCGTGGGCGCCGGCGAGCGGAGCCTGGCGCTGGTCAAGGACTTCTCCGAGTGCGACGCCCTCGGCAATTGCGCCCGCAGTTGGCTGCGCTTCGGCGTCACCGCGATCCGGATCGCCGATGGAAGCGTGGCGTGGTCCAGCATGCCCGAGGACCCGCCCGCCGGTGCGTCGGCGCAGCAGCCGTGGCGGCTGGTCGACGCCCGGCTCGTCGGCGCCACCGAGTCGGTCGCCGTAGCCAGCGTCCTGGGGAGCACAGCGGACCCCAACCAGGCGGCGACCGGCGCGACCACGACCACCGACAGCAGCTCCCAACGTCCCTCGCCCGGGCTGGTGGCCTTCGATTCCGCGACCGGGCGGCGGCTGTGGACCAAACCCCAACTGCGCGGCGCCCACGTGGCGGGGCAAACGGTCATCGCCAACGAGGTCAGCGGCCTGGACGAGCGCGGGCAGCCCGTGTTCACCGGCACGATCGTGGCCCTGGATGCCCGCTCCGGCGCCGAGCGCTGGCGGTCGACCAGCCCCAAGCTGATGGCCACCGAGGGCAGCACCGACCTCGTTCTCGCGATGGAACCGGGCACGACCACCAACCCCAACCCGGACGTGGACGCTGTTGTCGGTCAGCGACGGCCAGGTGCGTCGCGCGCAGGAAGAGCTGGGGGAGTGCCGCAGCGCGGCCGCGCTGATTGCCTGCGCGCAGGAGGAGAGCGTCACGGTGTTCGCCGGTGAGAACGGCTCGGCAACGCGCCGGAAGTTCACCTCGATCGGCCCGGGCCTGGGCACGCCGGTGAACGACCGGGTGATCCCCCTCGTTGCCGACTACCACCGTGGCGCGCTAACCGGCGCCTTTGCGATCGACGCCGAGGCCCGGGTGTGGCAGGGCGAGTTGCCCGGCCGGCTGCTCGCCCTGTCCGATCGGTATGCCGTGGTCGATGTGAGCTTCACCCACACCTGGTCGGACCGGATCGCCGTTTATGAGGTGGCCCGATGAGCCGCGCCGCTGCCCGGGCTGCCCTGGCCGTGGGCGTTCTCGTCCTGAGCGCCTGCACGGTCTATCCCCGAGCCGAGACGGTGACCTCCGCGCCGACGGTGTCTTTCTCTACCGTGCCTGACGCGCCCGAGGAGGAGCCCGTCACAAGCCCGACGGGCCCGAGGTGGCGGCTGGAGGAAGTCTGGACCGGTGCCAAGGACGCCCACCGCATCCAGGTGGCCATCGTGGGCGATCTGGTCGTGCTCGTGACGGCGGAGGGCGAGATCGGCCAGGTCGACGTCGTGGACGCCCGCACCGGCGCGACCCGCTGGAGTACCCGTTCGCGCGCGCTTGCCCTGGGCCGCGACGCGACCATCTCGGTGGACTACGAGGACAGCCTCCTCGTCGTGAACCACGGCGGGCAGGACCTGCTGCTGCTGCCCTATAGCGTCGGCCGCTGCGACAACGCGACCGGCTGCGACATCCGCGCGGGCGGGACCGTTGCGATCGACCTGGGGTCCGGGCAGATCGTCTGGAAGCGGGTGCTGCGCACGGTCGGGGACGCCGAGGAGGACTACCTCTATCCCGGCTTCGCCCGGGCGGCCGGGCTGGTCGCGTCCACGCTCGTCGTCGACGTGGCCGCGACGTCACCGTGGCGGCTGGCCGAGGACAATGCGGTGGCTGGGCTCGATGCCGGCAGCGGCCGGGAACGTTGGCGCGCATCGGGAGTCACGCGCCCGGCAGCCGCTGGCGGCGTTGTCGTCGCGGCGACGCTGGCTGCGCCTGAACCGGGGGACCGGGCGGCCGGGCTGAGCGGTCTCGCCGGGCTTGACGCGGCCTCGGGGAAGCGGCTGTGGGCGACGCCGCTGGACGGGGGCCGATGAGCTGGTGTGTCTGAACGGCACCGAGGACCACCTGAAAATCATCGACCTTGCCGACGGGACTCAGGCGAGCGTCCCGACCCCCCGCCTGACCCGCCGCCTGTATGCCGATGACGGGCAGCGATCCTTCCTGGCCGCCGATCGGTCCAGCTTCGTCCTCGACCGCGCCGGCGAGATGGTCGCCGCCGACGACATCCCGTCGGCCGCCGTGCTCGCGATCGCCGGATCGGTTCTGGTGCGTGCGGCCGATCCGTCGGAGCCCACGGGGGAGCCGCTGGGGGGCCCGATCACCATCGCCCGGATCGGCTCAACCGGTAACTGAGTTCAGGACACGGTCAGGGCATAGATCTTCTGGTCGCGGGAGGCGACGACGACCGTGTTTCCGTATGCCGCGGCCGACGATTCGACGGGCGCCCCCGTCGCGAAGGTGTCCAGATCCTGCCCGATCGCCGGGTCGAAGAGCCGGATGACCCCGTCGAAGCCGGCGAAGACTGCGCGGGTGCGTCCGTCGGCGCCGGTGATCAGCGTCGGGGAGGTCCACGAATAGGCCGGCAGGTCGCGCTGCCAAACCGGCGTCCCGGTGGCCCGGTCGAGCGCGAGCAGCCGGCCGGTGAGCTTGGCCGAGGTCATCGACACATTGAAGAGCACGAGCCCGCGGCCGTCGGCCCCGGTCACCAGGTTGGGCGAGCCGAGCAGGCCGGCGTTGGAGTCGGCGTTGTAGACGGCCGGGACGTCGTGTTGCCAAACCACCTCCCCGGTCAAGGCGTTGATCTTGCGCAGGTTGACCGTCGGGTCGCTCGTGCGGTGGTCGATCTCGTTGCCGGTATAGAGGAAGACCCCCTCGGCGGTGTGCTCGATCGCCATCGTCGCATCGCCGTCGTCGTCGACCGTGCGGGCCCAGACGACCATCATCGTGTTGGCGTCCAGGCAGAGCAGGTTGCCGTCGTTGTCGGTCGCATAGAGCAAGTTGCGGTAGGCGACGAACGAACTCTCGATGCCCCGCCGCGAGGAGTTCGTCGTTGTGTAGACGAGCTTGGTCGCTTCCGGGTTGACGCTTGCCGCGGGCTTCGTCGGGTCGTATGCCGCGCCCAGCCTGACCCGGTAGATCACGCCATTCTCGCCGGGCTCGAAGAGCGTATCGGCCGGCCCGAAGACCAGGCCGGAGGAGTCGAACGCCCCCCACCGGCGCGGCGCGATCGGGTCGGCCCCGGGCAGGGAGGCGACCGGGGCGTTGCTGACCAGGTCGAAGAAGCGGTAGTGCATGGGGCCGGCCCCGGGTAGGCCCTCACCGGCATACAACAGCGGGTAACCTCGCGGGTCGATGCTGCCGGTGCCCTTGAAGCCGCCCTCGACCTGGATCGGGTCTCGGGTGGCCTGCCCGGTCTCGAGGTCGAGCCGATAGACCTTGCCCTCGAAGACCGGATAGAGAACTTCGATGAGGTCCTTGGCGGCGACCGCGGCGGGGAAGCCCATGGCGGCGCGGGTCGCCGGCGGCCAATGCACGAGCAACGGCTGGCCGGTCCAGCCGGCGCCCGGCCAGTAGCTGTCGAGGGCCTGCCGCGAGCCGATGCTGACCGTCCACTTCAGGGTTAACTTATTGGCGGTGATCGCCGGGTGACCCCACGAGCCACGGTCGCGGCGCGGCCCGCCCCTGAAAGTGGTGACGCCCTCGAGCGCTGTGTAGGTGGCCGGGTCGAAGTCGACAACGGGGCTGGGCTTTGGGGCCACCGCTAGCGGGACGTTCTGCGAGTCGGCAAGGCTCCAGGTGATGCTGCCCTCGCCGCCGACGAGCGGGCGGCGCCATTGCGCGGGGCCGATCCGTTCCGGTGCGGAATAGCCGGGCAGGGCGCGGATGTCGAGCGTGTCGATTGGGGCGGGCGAGGGCGGCGGCGCCGGCGCGGTGGCCGATTCGGCTCCCGATGTGGTGGCGGCGCCCCCGCCCGATCCGCCGAGTGCGTCGATGGCGGCGCACCCGGCGAGCGTCGATCCTGCCGCCGCGAGCATGACGGCGCTCCTTAGCCTGCGACGCCACCTGACCACCCCGGCACGCTAACGGTCCGGGCTGGACCGCACGTCCCGACACGCCGCGCGCGGCGGGCCGATTAGGCTTGCCGCCCGTGAGTCCGGTCCTCGATGCCACCGCTGCCGAGTCCATTCCCGCCGCCGTCGAGGAGGCGGCGGCCGCCGTGCGCGCCGGCGAGCTTGTCGTGCTGCCGACCGACACCGTCTATGGGATCGGCTGTGACGCCTTCGACCCGTTGGCGGTGACCCGATTGTTGGCGGCCAAGGGCCGGGGGCGGGAGATGCCGCCACCGGTGCTGATCGGTGATGCGCGCACGGTGGACGGGCTGGCCAGCGAGGTGCCGGCCTTTGCCCGCGACCTGATCGAGCAGTTTTGGCCGGGCCCGCTCACGCTGATCTGTTTTGCCCAGCCCTCCCTGCACTGGGATCTCGGCGATACCGACGGCACCGTCGCCCTGCGGATGCCCAACGATCCGGTCGCGCTGGCCCTCCTGCGGGAGGTCGGGCCGATGGCGGTCACCAGCGCCAACCAGAGCGGTGCCGCGCCGGCGACCACGATCTTGGAGGCGGCGACCGCGCTCGGGGCCGCGGTCAGCGTCTATCTCGACGGCGGCCGCCGGGCCGAGCAGGTTCCGTCCACGATCGTCGACTGCACCCGCGAGGAGCCGATGGTCCTGCGGGCCGGAAGCATCACCGCCGAGCAGATCGCGAGCGTCATGGCGATCGAGGCGGTCACCGATGCGGCCGACGCCGAAGCGGGACCAGCCTCCGATCGCTAGAGTTGGGGCCCCACCTCACCTCAGGGAGCATGCGCATGACTGCCTTCTATGGCTCCGATTTCGATGAACTCGACGCCTTCGACCCCGAGATCGCCGCGGTTCTCCTCTCCGAGCTGGAGCGCATCCGCGGTGGACTGCAGCTCATTGCCAGCGAAAACCTCAGCTCTCCGCGCGTGCTCACCGCACTGGGCTCGACGCTGTCCAACAAGTATGCCGAGGGCTACCCGGGCCGGCGCTATTACGGCGGGTGCGCCGAGGTCGACAAGGCCGAGAACCTCGCGATCGAGCGGTGCAAGGCCCTCTTCGGTGCCGACCACGCCAACGTCCAGCCGCACAGCGGCGCCAGCGCCAACCAGGCCGTCTACGGCGCCTTCCTCAAACCGGGCGAGACCCTGCTCGCGATGAGCCTGCCGCATGGCGGCCACCTGACCCACGGCACCAAGGTGTCCTTCTCCGGCAAGTGGTTCAACGCCGTCCATTACGGCGTCCACCAAGAGAGCGAGGACATCGACTACGACCAGGTCGAGGCGCTCGCCAGGGAGCACCGGCCCAAGGTGATCGTCGCGGGCGGCTCGGCGATCCCACGCCTGATCGACTTCGAGCGCTTTCGCGCGATCGCCGACGGGATCGGCGCGATCTTTTGGGTCGATGCCGCGCACTTCATCGGGCTGGTCGCCGGCAAGGCGATCCCCAGCCCGGTCCCGTATGCCGATGTCGTCTCGTTCACCACGCACAAGGTGCTGCGCGGCCCGCGCTCTGGGGCCATCGTCTGCACCGAGGAACACAAGGCCGCGATCGACAAGGCCGTCTTCCCGATGATGCAGGGCGGGCCGCAGATGCATACGGTGGCCGCCAAGGCGGTCAACTTCAAGGAGTGCGCCACGCCGGAGTATGCCGATTACGCCCGGCGCGTCGTCGAGAATGCCGCGGTGCTGGCGACCAGCCTCGGTGAGCGCGGCATCCGCCCGACCACCGGCGGCACCGACACCCACCTGAGCCTGCACGACCTGCAGGGTGTCGGGGTGAGCGGCAAGGACGCGGAGGCCCGCTGCGACGCCGCCGGAATCGTGCTCAACAAGAACGCCATTCCCTATGACCCGGCGCCCCCGAGCGTGGCGTCCGGGATCCGGGTGGGCTCTCCGTGCGTGACCACCCAGGGCATGGGCGCCGAGCAGATGCGCCAGATCGCCGAACTCATCGCGACCGCGATCACCCGCGGCGACGCCGACCCGGAGCACGCGGTGAGTCGGGAGGTCCGGGCGCAGGTGACCGAGCTGGTCACCGCCTTCCCGGCCTACCCGCGCTGATCACGCCCCCGGGTGCGCGAATACGTCTTCGTGATTCTGGTCGCCATGACGGCGACCTACTTGGCGGTTCCCGCGGCATACCGGCTGGCGTTGCGGTTGAACGCCTTCACCCCGGTCCGCGACCGGGACGTGCACGCCGTGCCGATCCCGCGCCTGGGCGGGGTCGCCTTCCTCGTCGGGTATGCCGCGGCGACACTCGTCGCGACCAAGCTGCCCTTCCTGCGCCAGGTGTATGTCACCCCGGAGCTGTGGGGCGTGCTCGTCGGGGCCACGGTGATCTGCCTCGTCGGTGCCGTCGACGATGTCGTCGAGCTGGATCCGCTGACCAAGCTCGCCGGGCAGATCGTCGCTGCCGGGGTGATGGCCTTCAGCGGGGTGCAGTTTTTTTCCGTCCCCTTCCTCGGTGTCACCACGGTGCTGCCCGGCCCCGTGCTCGCCGTGCTGACGATTTTGACCGTCGTCGTCTCCACCAACGCGGTGAACTTCATCGACGGCCTCGACGGCCTGGCCACCGGCGTGGTCGCGATCGCTGCCAGCACCTTTCTCGCGTACAGCTATTGGATCTCGGGTCAGTTCGATCCACCGAACGTGTTCACCTCCTCGACCTTTGTCTCCGCTGCGCTGCTCGGCTGCTGCCTCGGCTTCCTCCCGCATAACTTCTATCCGGCGCGGCTGATCATGGGGGACAGCGGATCCTTGCTCCTCGGTCTGCTGCTCGCGGCGGCGACGATCACGACGACCGGTGGGGTCAGCCCGGCCCAGGTCTCGGACACAGCGCTGGGGGCGACCTTGTTGCCCTTGCTCGTCCCCCTGGCGATCATCCTGCTGCCCCTGCTCGATGTCGTCCTGGCCGTGGTGCGCCGCACCCGGCAGGGCCGCAAGCCGTGGCAGCCGGACGCCCAGCATCTGCACCACCGCATGCTGCGGATCGGGCACGGGCACCGGCGGGCGGTCATGCTGTTGTGGCTGTGGGCGGCCGTCGCGGCGTTCGGGTCGATCGGGTATGTCTTCCTCAACCCGGTGCTCGCCTCGCTTGCCGTCGCCCTGGCCTTCGTCGTGGCGATCGCGTTGACCCGGGTCCTGCCGCGCTTCAGTGTCCCGGGACACCGGCCGGTTTCGGTCCCCGAAAAGCCGGGCGGGCGCTGATGGGGCGGGTCCGGAAACCGGGCCCGATGTGCACCGGCGGGGAGCTTGTGATAGCTTTCACAAGCGCCGGCAGCGCCCCTGGCCCCGGCTCCTCCACCCGATCGACCGCCAAGGATTTCGCCCACCGATGAGCGCACCAGCGAGCGCCGCCCCAGCGGCCGGCGCCCCGTTCGCGGTCATGCT
The DNA here is from genome assembly GCF_037045025.1 of Nostocoides sp. Taxonomy (GTDB): domain Bacteria; phylum Actinomycetota; class Actinomycetes; order Actinomycetales; family Dermatophilaceae; genus Nostocoides_A. The sequence continues at coordinate 677,627 of NZ_JBAOHM010000011.1, forward strand.
GCGTGGTGCCCTGCTCCCCTCGGCGATCTCGGGACTGCTCACCGTCATCGCGTATGCCGTGCTAAGCGGCCCTGGCGCCGCTGGCTCCGCGGTGCTCGGCGCCGTGGTCGCGCTTGCCTTCTTTGGCAGCGGGATGGTGCTGCTCAGCCGCCTGGTCCGCAGCGCCAACCCGATGGCCTTCATGGCGGTCGGTATGGCCGTTTATCTTGGCCAGGTGTTCGCGCTGTTGCTGTTCATGATCGCCTTCCGCGACCGGGAGTGGATCGACGGGCCGGCCCTCGGCATCGCTGCACTGATCATCACCATCGTGTGGCAGGTGTTCGCGATGCGTGCGTTCAGGTCTGCCCGCTTGCCGGTCTATGACACCCCGCCCGCCTCGCCGGCGGGAGGGGCCTCGTGAGCGTGTGCGCCGCCACGTCCGAGACCGCCCCCAGGGCGCGCCGTTCTCGGCTAACCTACGTCACAGTTCCCCCAGTAGCACCGCGCCTTGCCTTTGGTCGCCAGGGATCCCCTGGGATTCTTGGCTCGGGCGCTGCGGGCAGATTCGAGGAGAGGCAGTGAGCCTGAACGTGTTGTCCGCTCAACTCCTGACCGGGTTGGCTGCCGCGAGCGAGGGCGAGGGGGGGTTCGACACTCCGGGCACGCAGAACTTCTGGTGGCCGTTGATCGGCGGCGACCACGACAACTGGGCATTCACCCGCCCGGCGCTGGTGATGCTGTTAACGGTCGCCTTTCTCGGCTGGTTCTTCGTCTCTTCCACCCGCAAGCTGAGCCTCGTCCCGAGCAAGCGTCAGTGGCTCGTCGAGCAGACCTACGACTTCGTGCGCAACACGATCGCGCGCGATGTGATCGGCACCAAGGATTTCAAGCCGTTCCTGCCGCTGCTGTTCACGCTCTTCACGCTGATCCTGGTCAACAACGTCGCCGGGATCATCCCGTTCATCCAATACCCGACGATGAGCCGGATCGCCTTCCCGATCGTGCTCACCCTGGTCGTCTACATCACCTACCACGCGGTCGCGATCAAGCGGAAGCACGGCGTCGGTAAATACCTCGCCTCGATGGTTCCCCCCGGGCTGCCGGGCTGGCTCAAGCCGATCATGTTCGTGCTGGAGCTGCTGACCTACTTCTTCGTCCGCCCGCTCACCTTGGCCCTGCGGCTCTTCGGCAACATGATGGCCGGCCACCTCATGCTGCTCGTCTTCATTCTCGGCGGCGAATACCTGCTGCTTCACGGCGGCAATATTGGCCTGCAGGGCGCCGGGGTTCTCTCCTTCGCCTTCGCCGTGCTGATGAGCTTCTTCGAGTTGCTGATCGAGTTCCTGCAGGCGTTCATCTTCACGATCTTGACCGCGCTCTATCTCGCCGACGCCGTCTCCGAGCACCACTGACCTCCGGGCACCCCGCCCGAAGCACGCACAACTCCATAACACCACCACCGACACAAACCGCGCAGCGCGGGACGTGCCACCTGAAAGGAACACACCCATGACGGGCTCCATCGCCTACCTCGGCTACGGTCTCGCCGCCATCGGCCCCGGCATCGGGATCGGCCTGATCTTCGCCGCCTACATCAACGGCGTGGCCCGCCAGCCCGAGGCCCGCGGCATGCTGCAGACCATCGCCTTTACCGGTATGGCGCTCACCGAGGCGCTCGCGATTCTTGGTCTCGTTTTCGCGTTCGTCTTCAAGTAAGCCGATCGTCAGCCGACCCTTCCCAGATCGAGAAGATTGGAAGCGATGTGTATCTCGCATCCCTAGCGACCGCCGGTGAGAGTGCGGGGTGGCCCGAGGAACTGCCGCTGCTGCCGCACCCGGCGGAGATCGTCGTCGGCGTCGTGGCCTTCGCCATCCTCTACTGGCTGTTCGCCAAGATGGTCGTGCCCAATATGGAGCGGCTGTATGCCGAGCGATCGGCCGCCATCGAGGGTGGGATGAAGCAGGCCGAGGAGGCCAAGGCGCAGGCGCAGGCCGCGCTCGACAGCTACAACGCCCAGCTGAAGGAGGCCCGCGGCGAGGCGGCGCGCATCCGCGAGGACGCCCGCACCCAGGGCAGCCAGATTGTCGAGGAGATGCGTGGCCAGGCCACGGCCGAGGCCAACCGGATCACCGAGTCGGCCCAGCGGCAGATCGAGGCGGACCGCTCGCAGGCCGCCGCGTCGCTGCGCGGCGAGGTCGGCCGGCTCTCGACCGACCTGGCGAGCAAAATCGTTGGCGAGTCGTTGCACGACGAAGTCCGCCAAAAGGGCATCGTCGAGCGCTTCTTGCAGGAGCTGGAGTCCGGCGCGATCCGACCGGAGAAGGTCGATAGCTGATGCGGGGCAGCTCACGGGCGGCGGCAGCGGCCGGCGGGAACGCCCTCGGGGAGGTCCTCGGCTCGCTCGACTCGGGCGAGATCGCCGAGGGGCTGTTTGCCTCGTTGGGGAGCATCGAGGACAATGCCACGCTGCGCCGGGCGCTGACCGACCCCTCGCGGGAGGGCGGTGCCAAGACCGAGCTGGTGCGCCGTCTCTTCGGCGGCAAGGTCCCCGACCAGGTGGTGCACGTGGTGGCGACCCTCGCCGCCCAGCGCTGGGCCGACGAACGCGACTTCGGTGACGCGCTCGAAACCCTCGCCGTGACCGCGGTCATCGACCGGGCCGAGCGGCGCGGCAAGCTGCAGGACGTCGAAGACGAGCTGTTCCGCTTCGAACGGATCGTGGCCGGCAACCCCGGTCTGCGCGACGCCCTGACCAACCGTCAGGGCAACCCGCAGGGCAAGGCCGACATCGTCGCCCGGCTGCTCGACGGCAAGGCGAGCGTCGAGACGATCCGGCTGGCTCAGCAGGCCGTCCGCGCTCCGCGCGGCCGCCGCCTGGATGCCGTGCTGGAGTCCTATCTACGCCTGGCCGCCGACCGGCGCGGTCAGCTGACCGCCGTCGTCACGTCGGCGACGCCGCTCTCGAACGAGGAGACCCAGCGGCTGGCCCAGGCCCTCGGCGGCATCTATGGCCACGCGATCCAGATCCAGCCGATCGTCGACCCGGCCGTCGTCGGCGGCCTGCGCGTCGCCATCGGCAACGAAGTCATCGACGGGACCATCGCCCGAAAGCTCGAGGGGGCCCGGCGCCACTTGGGCGCCTGACTCCGCCGCCCGCCGCGGCGGGCGACCCGCACCACCAAGCACAGCAGCATACGAACCGACTCACCGCCAGCGGATGCGGTCGCCCGAAGGAGAGAAGAAGACAGATGACGGAGCTTTCGATCCGTCCCGAGGAGATCCGGGACGCGCTGGACGCCTATGTCGCGTCCTATCAGCCCGGGGAGGCCGCGCGCGAAGAGGTCGGCCGCGTCAGCGACGCCGGTGACGGCATCGCCCACGTCGAGGGCCTGCCCTCGTGCATGACCAACGAGCTGCTGCAGTTCGAAGACGGCACCCTCGGGATCGCCCTGAACCTCGACGTCCACGAGATCGGCGTGGTCATCCTCGGTGACTTCTCCAAGATCGAAGAGGGCCAGACCGTCAAGCGGACCGGTGAGGTCCTCTCCGTCCCGGTCGGCGACGCCTATCTCGGCCGGGTGGTCAACCCGCTCGGGCAGCCGATCGACGGCCTCGGCGAGATCCACGCCAGCGAGCGCCGCGCCCTGGAGCTGCAGGCCCCGACGGTAGTTCAGCGCAAGTCGGTGCACGAGCCGCTGCAGACCGGCCTGAAGGCGGTCGACGCGATGACCCCGATCGGGCGCGGCCAGCGCCAGCTGATCATCGGTGACCGGCAGACCGGCAAGACCACCGTCGCCGTCGACACGATCATCAACCAGAAGGAGTTCTGGGAGAGCGGCGACCCCGCCAAGCAGGTGCGCTGCATTTATGTCGGCATCGGCCAGAAGGGCTCGACGATCGCCTCCGTGCGCGGCACCCTCGAGGACGCCGGCGCGATGGAATACACGACGATCGTCGCCGCCCCGGCCTCCGACTCCGCGGGCTTCAAATACCTCGCCCCCTACACCGGCAGCGCCATCGGCCAGCACTGGATGTATGAGGGCCGGCACGTCCTGATCGTCTTCGACGACCTGTCCAAGCAAGCCGAGGCCTACCGCGCCGTCTCCTTGCTGCTGCGCCGCCCGCCGGGCCGCGAGGCCTACCCCGGCGACGTCTTCTACCTGCACAGCCGGCTGCTGGAGCGCTGCGCCAAGCTGTCCGACGACCTCGGCGCCGGCTCGATGACCGGCCTGCCGATCATCGAGACCAAGGCGGGCGACGTCTCGGCCTACATCCCGACCAACGTCATCTCGATCACCGACGGGCAGATCTACCTGCAGTCCGACCTGTTCAACTCCAACGTCCGGCCCGCGATCGACGTGGGTGTCTCGGTCTCCCGGGTCGGTGGCAACGCCCAGATCAAGGCGATGAAGCAGGTCGCTGGCCGGCTCAAGCTCGACCTGGCGCAGTTCCGGGCGCTCGAGGCGTTCGCGATGTTCGCCTCCGACCTCGACCCGGCCTCCCGAGCACAATTGGCGCGCGGCGGTCGCCTCGTCGAGCTGCTCAAGCAGCGTCAGTCCAACCCCTACCCGGTCGAGGAGCAGGTCATCTCGATCTGGCTCGGCACGACCGGCCAGCTCGACGATATTGAGGTCGCGGACGTGCAGCGCTTCGAGGTCGAGTTCCTCGACTACCTGCGCCGCGAGCACAAGGGCATCCTCGACACGATCCGCGAGACGACGAAGTTCGAAGAGGACACCGTCAAGTCCGTCGAGGGAGCGGTCACCGAGTTCAAGAAGCAGTTCGACGGCTCGGGCACTCACCAGGTCCCGGTCGGTCATGAGCCCGATGCCGGTCCGATGGACCAGGACATCGAGCAGGCCCAGATCGTCCGGCAGCGCTGACGCCGCGGGCGCAGCGGCATCCGGACAATCGGTAACAGGGAAGGCGGAACGGTATGGGAGCGCAGATCCGGGTCTACCGGCAGCGCATCCGCTCGGTCTCAGCGACCAAGAAGATCACCCGGGCGATGGAGCTGATGGCGGCCTCGCGGGTGGTCCGGGCGCGCTCGACCGTGCTGGAGTCGGCGCCCTACACGCACGCGCTGCAAAGGGCGCTATCGGCGCTGGCGACCAACAGCAACTACGAGCACGCGCTGACCACCGAGGTCGCCAACGCTCGTCGAGCAGCGGTGGTCATCCTGACGAGCGACCGCGGCCTGGCCGGCGCCTACGCGTCCGGGGCGTTGAAGGAGAGCGAGCGGCTCATCCACGACCTGCGGGCACAGGGCAAAGAAATCGTCGCCTACCTGCACGGCCGCAAGGCAGTCTCCTACTACAAATTCCGCGACCGTCCGTTTGCCGCCGAATGGACTGGGAACACCGAAAAGCCGCAGATCGAGCGGGCCCGCGAGATCGCCGAGCGGATCGTCGAGGACTTCCACCGGCCCACCGACGAGGGTGGCGTCGACGAGGTCCACATCGTCTACACCCGGTTCAACACGATGGTCAACCAGGAAGCCCGGGTGCTGCGGCTGCTGCCCATCGAGGTCGTCGACCCCCCGCCGGGAGATCGCGACGGCGACGGCAAGACGGACATCCTGCCGCTCTACGAGTTCGAGCCGACCGCCGAGGAGGTCATGGCGGCGATGCTGCCGCGGTATGTCACCGCGCGGATCTGGACCTGCCTGCTCAGCGCGGCCGCCTCCGAGCTGGCTGCGCGGCAGCGCGCGATGAAGTCGGCGACCGATAACGCCGAGAACCTCATCAAGAACTACACCCGGCTGGCCAACCAGGCGCGCCAGGCCGAGATCACCCAAGAGATCAGCGAGATCGTCGGTGGCGCCAGCGCCCTCGCCGAGTCCAAGTAGAAGGTAGAGAGACAGATGACTGCCACCCTCCCGGAGACCTCCGAGCAGACCCAGGCCGGCGGTGTCGGGCGCGTCTCGCGCATCATCGGCCCGGTCGTCGACGTCGAGTTCCCCGTCGACGCGATGCCCGACCAATACAACCTGTTGACCACCGAACTCGACCTGACCGGTCAGGGCGAGGGCGAGGGCAAGAAGACCCTCAACCTCGAGGTGGCCCAGCACATCGGTGACAACATGGTCCGGGCCATCTCGTTGCAGCCCACCGACGGCCTGGTGCGCGGCACGCAGGTCCACGACAGCGGCGGCCCGATCTCGGTTCCGGTGGGTGACATCACCTTGGGCCACGTGTTCAACACCACGGGCGTCTGTCTCAACCTCGAGCCCGGCGAGACCCTTGAGGTCAACGAGCGGTGGGGCATCCACCGGCCCGCGCCGGCCTTCGACCAATTGGAGTCCAAGACCCAGATGTTCGACACCGGCATCAAGGTCATCGACCTGCTCACCCCGTATGTCCAAGGCGGCAAGATCGGCCTGTTCGGCGGCGCCGGTGTCGGCAAGACCGTGCTCATCCAGGAAATGATCGCGCGGGTTGCGCGTGACCACGGTGGCGTGTCGGTGTTCGCCGGCGTCGGCGAACGCACCCGGGAAGGCAACGACCTCATCGCCGAAATGGACGAGGCCGGCGTTCTCGGCCAGACCGCGCTCGTGTTCGGCCAGATGGACGAACCGCCGGGCACGCGGCTGCGGGTCGCCCTGTCGGCGCTGACAATGGCCGAATACTTCCGCGACGTCCAAAAGCAGGACGTGCTGCTCTTCATCGACAACATCTTCCGGTTCACCCAGGCCGGCTCCGAGGTCTCCACCCTCCTTGGCCGGATGCCGTCCGCCGTGGGTTATCAGCCGACGCTCGCCGACGAGATGGGTGTGCTCCAGGAGCGGATCACCTCCACCCGTGGTCACTCGATCACCTCGATGCAGGCGATCTATGTGCCGGCCGACGACTACACCGACCCGGCCCCGGCGACCACCTTCGCCCACCTCGACGCGACGACCGAGCTCTCCCGGGAGATCGCTTCGCTCGGCATCTACCCGGCCGTGGACCCGCTGACCTCGACCAGCCGGATCCTCGACCGGCGCTACATCTCCGAGGACCACTACACCACCGCGGTGCGTGTCAAGCAGATCCTGCAGCGCAACAAGGAACTGCAGGACATCATCGCGATCCTCGGTATCGACGAGCTCTCCGAAGAGGACAAGATCCTCGTCAACCGGGCCCGCCGCATCCAGCGCTTTCTGTCGCAGAACACCTACGTCGCCAAGCAGTTCACCGGCATCGAGGGTTCCACGGTTCCGCTGTCGGAGACGATCGAGGCGTTCACCAAGATCTGCGACGGAGAGTACGACCACGTCGGCGAGCAGGCCTTCTTTATGTGCGGTGGCCTGGAGGATGTCGAGCGGCAGTGGGCGGAGATCCAGAAGAACCTGTAGCTCTTTGGTTCGGCTCCGCTCACCGAGCGATCGGGGCCGGTCGGCGCACCACCGTTCCCACCGGCCTCAGGCGTCGTCGTTAGTGGGCAATTTAGCTGGACGGATGGTCAGGGCGGTCAACCGGGCAGGTAGACTCGTCCCGACGGTTGAAAATGATCGATCGAAGGAGAGCTGTGGCCCTGCAGGTTGAACTCGTCGCCGCCGACCGCCAGGTCTGGGAGGGCGAGGCCACGATGGTCTCGGCGCGCTCGACCGAGGGCGAGCTGGGAGTGCTCCCGGGCCACACCCCAACGCTCGTCGCCCTTGCCGAGGGTGAGGTGCGCATTCATCGCAGCTCCGGCGGCCAAGCCTCGGCGCACATCGACGGCGGGTTCATGTCGGTCGATAACGACCGCGTGACCATCGTCTCCGAGATCGTCGACCACGGCCAGCTCGAGGGCTGACGTCCGCAGGGGACGGTTGACGCGATGAGCATTCTGTTGACAAGTGAACTCATCGTGGGCGGGTTGATCGCGGCCGTTCTGGTGCTCATCGGGTTCATGTGGCTGCGACGACAACTGATCTCTACCCGGGGGCCGCTGTTGCTGTGCGCCCTGCGAACCCCAACCTCCGCCGCCTGGAGGATGGGGTTCCTTCGGTTTGGGCCGCGATCCCTGGACTGGTTCTCGATCGTCGGGCCCACGCTGCGCCCGCGGCACTCGTGGATCCGCTCCGCGGTCCGGATCACCGTCCCTGAGCCGACCCGAGAGATGATTCCAGGGCTCAACGACCCGGTCCGGGTGGAGGCTAGCGTGGATGATGCCCGCTTCGAGCTGGCGATGAGCCCGGGCGGGCACACGACGATGCGCTCATGGATGGAGAGCGCACCCCCCGGCTTCAACCTCAATGTGACCTAAGGCAGGATCAGTCCCGCGGCGAGGGGGCGCGCCCACCGCCCGGCTCCCACAGAATGTCGCCGCCGGCGTCGAGGTTGGCGACCCGGGCGAGAATAAACAGCAAGTCGGAGAGCCGGTTGAGGTATTGCGTGGTCAGCGGGTTGATACCGCCCGCGCCGTCCTCGTCGCTGGGCTGGTCGCCATAGGCGGCCCGCGCCGCCCACCCCGCGCGCTCGGCGCGCCGCACGATTGTCGTTGCCAGATGCAAATGGGCCGATCCGGCCGAACCCCCGGGGAGGATGAACGAGCGCAACTTCTCCAGCTCCTCGTTGTAGCGGTCGCAGTCGGCTTCCAGCTCGGCGATCCACTCCTGCTGCACCCGCAGCGGCGGATACCGATAGGTGACCCGCAACGGCGTCGACAGATCCGCCCCCACGTCGAAAAGGTCATTCTGCACCCGGCGCAGGGTGCGGCATACGTCCTCGCGCAGGCCGCCGCAGGCGATCGCGATGCCGATCGCCGCGTTGGCCTCGTTGACATCGGCGTAGGCCGCTAACCGCGCGTCGGTCTTGCTGGTGCGGCTGAAATCGCCGAGACCGGTGCTGCCGTCGTCGCCGGTGCGCGTGTAGATGCGAGTGAGGTTGACCATGACGGCAAGCTTGCCAGGTCACGCGCGCGGGCAGATCCCTACCAATTCTTTACGCGTGTCGCCCAACCCCACAGGCGCCCCAGGCGTTATACAGGGTGACAGCACAGCCTACGCAGGGGATGGCCATGGCACACAGCACACCGAGCGGCCCACCGCGACCTCCCGACGTGGAGGTCAGTGAACAGGGCGGCGGGACCCTCGTGCGGATCGCCGGGCGGATCGATGTCCACTCCGCCACCGACCTGCGCCCGCATCTCCACCGCATCATCGACGAGAGTTCCGCGGCTCTCTATCTCGACCTCGAACACGCGCTGATCGCCGACGCCACCGCCTTGGGTCTGTTGCTGGAGTGTCACCGCCGCGGCCTGCGCCGCGGACACCCGATGCATCTGGTCGCCGCCGATGAGCGCTCTCGGCGGCTGCTGCGCCGGCTCGCCCTGCGGCGGCATTCCGCGGCGGCACGCCAGCTCGCCTAACGTGTGGTGACCCTCACCGCCGCACGCACTGTCCCGCATGCGGGCACCCGGGTAGCGTCGCGAGTATGCCGGACTCTGCCCCCACGCCTGCCCCTGCACCCGAACGCGACCGTCCCTGGGTGATGCGCACGTATGCCGGGCACTCCAGTGCCGCGGCCAGCAACGCCCTCTATCGGCGCAACCTCGCCAAGGGCCAGACCGGTCTGTCGGTCGCCTTTGACTTGCCGACCCAGACCGGCTATGACCCCGACCACGTGTTGGCGCGAGGAGAGGTCGGCAAGGTCGGCGTGCCGATCAGCCACATCGGCGACATGCGCGCGCTCTTCGACCAGATTCCCCTGGTCGAGATGAACACCTCGATGACGATCAACGCCACCGCGATGTGGCTGCTCGCGCTCTATGACGTCGTCGCCGAGGAGCAGGCCGAGGCGGCCGGACAGGATGCCGCGGCGGCGCGGCACAAGCTCGCCGGCACGACGCAGAACGACATCATCAAGGAATACCTCTCCCGCGGGACCTATGTCTTCCCGCCCGGCCCGTCGATGCGGTTGCTCACCGATGTCGTCACCTACACGGTGCGCGAGATCCCGAAGTGGAACCCGACGAACATCTGCAGCTACCACCTGCAGGAAGCCGGCGCGACTCCGGTCCAGGAGATCGCCTTCGCGATGTCGACGGCGATCGCGGTGCTCGACGAGGTCCGCGACTCCGGCGTGGTGGCGCCGGAGGACTTCGGCGAGGTCGTCGCCCGCATCTCGTTCTTCGTCAACGCCGGCGTGCGGTTCGTTGAGGAGATGTGCAAGATGCGCGCCATGGTCGCGCTCTGGGACGAGCTGACCAGGGATCGGTATGCCGTCACCGACGCCAAGCAGCGCCGGTTCCGCTATGGCGTGCAGGTCAACTCGCTCGGGCTGACCGAGGCCCAGCCGGAGAACAACGTTCAGCGGATCGTCCTGGAGATGCTCGCAGTGACGCTGTCCAAGGATGCCCGGGCGCGCGCGGTGCAGTTACCGGCCTGGAACGAGGCGCTCGGGCTGCCGCGGCCGTGGGACCAGCAGTGGTCGCTGCGGATCCAGCAGGTGCTCGCCTACGAGTCCGACCTGCTCGAATACGACGACATCTTCACCGGCTCGACGGTGATCGACGCCAAGGTCGCCGAGCTGATTGCCGGCGCCAAGGAGGAGATGGCGCGGATCGCCGAGATGGGCGGTGCCGTGGCCGCCGTCGAGAGCGGGTATTTGAAGTCGGCGTTGGTCGCCTCCCACGCCCTGCGGCGCCAGCGGATCGAAGCGGGCCAGGACATCGTCGTCGGGGTCAACAAGTTCGACACGACCGAGCCGAGCCCGCTTACCGAAAACCTCGACACGGCCATCCAGACCGTTGACCCCGGTGTGGAAGCCGCGGCGGCAGCGGCGGTTCGGGCCTGGCGGGAGGCGCGGGATGCCGATCCGGCCAAGAAGGAGCGCGCGGTCGCCGCGCTCGAGCGGCTCAAGGCCGACGCCGCCACGGACATTAACTTGATGGACGCGACGCAGGAGTGCGCGCGGGCCGAGGTGACGACGGGGGAGTGGGCAGCGGCGCTGCGGGAGGTGTTCGGCGAATACCGTGCCCCCACCGGGGTCTCCGGGTCGGTGGGCGTCGGTGAACCCGGTGGCGACCTGGCCGCGGTGCGTGACCGCGTGGCGGCGCTGGAGTCTGAACTCGGCGCCAAGGTGCGGCTGTTGGTCGGCAAGCCCGGCCTGGACGGGCACTCCAATGGCGCCGAGCAGATCGCTGTGCGCGCCCGGGACGCCGGTTTCGAGGTGATCTATCAGGGCATCCGGCTGACTCCCGAGCAGATTGTCTCGGCCGCCGTCGCCGAGGACGTCCACCTGGTCGGCCTGTCGATCCTGTCCGGCTCGCACATGGAACTCGTGCCGGACGTGCTGGAGGGATTAAAGGCCCAGGGCGCCGAGGACATTCCGGTGGTCGTCGGCGGGATCATCCCCGACGCCGACGCGGCCCGCCTCAAGGAGATGGGTGTCGCGGCCGTCTTCACCCCGAAAGACTTCGGACTCAACGACATCATGGGTCGCTTCGTCGACATCATCGCCGCCGCCGAGCAGGAGCCGGCTCTGGCCTGACCCCCTCCCTTGGCCGAGTCGATCCCGGCGTCCCGCACCGCGGGGGCGCCGGGATCGTCGCGCCACCCACCCCGTCTCTTGCGCCGGTTCACGCGTGCTCCTATAGTTAGGCATATGCCGAAGTATTTGGATGGGCCGCTCGACCTGGTCTTCCGGGCGCTGAGCGACCCGCTGCGCCGGCAGATGGTGCAGCGCCTGCGCGAGACGCCGGCGACGGTCGGCGAACTCGCGGCCCTCGGGCCGGTGACCCTGCCGACGGCGATGCAGCACCTGGAGGCGCTGGCCAAGGCCGGGCTCGTCTCCAGCAGCAAGGCCGGGCGGGTGCGCTCGTATGCGCTCGTCCCGGGATCGCTCGATGCCGGGATCGCCTGGATGCAGTCGGCCCGCACCCCGGTCGAGCAGCGTCTCGACCGGTTGACCCGACACCTGAAGGAGAACGACTGACATGACTGCGACTGACCTGACCGAGACCTACTCAAGCGTCACCATCACGCGCCCCATCGGCGCCGCACCGGAACGCGTCTGGCGGGCCTTTGGCGAGCCCGCCGAATTCGCCTCGTGGTTCACGGCGCCCGGGGACGAGGTCGCCATGAGCTTTGGGGAGCACGACCTAAGCGTCGGCGGTCGTATCGAGCAGACCGCCGACTTCCACGGCGGGCCCCTCTCCCGTTTCGTCGCGCGCGTCACCGATGTCGTGCCCGGCCGGCGGATCGCCTACGCCTACGACATGTGGCTCGACGACCGGCACATGTCCACGTCGGTCACCGTGATCACGTTGGCGGACAACGGATCGGGGACCGAGCTGACCTGGGTCGAGCAGGGCGCCCACGTCGACGGCATCGACACTCCTGAGCAGCGCGAAGCCGGCACCGTCGGTCTGATCGGCCAACTCGCCCACCACTGTGCGGCTGGCGCGTGAGACGGCCATGACCAGATTCCTGGCCGTGATCAGCGCCGACGGCACCACGATCGCCGTCGAGAGCTATGGCACCGGACCGGCCGTCGCCATCGTCGGCGGCGCCAGCTGCGACCGCTCGGCCGGCCGTGAGCTGGCCGAGGCACTCGGCGGGCTCGGCTTCACGGGGATCACCTACGACCGGCGCGGCCGGGGCGATAGCGGCGACACCCGGCCATGTGCCGTCGAGCGCGAGGTCGAGGATCTCGCGGCGGTCCTCGCTGCCTATCCGGGCCGGGCCTTCGCCCACGGGATCTCCTCCGGCTCGGCAATCGTCCTGCGCGCGCTCGAAGCTGGCGTACCCTCACTGCGGCAAGCGTTTTCGAGCCGCCCTACCGCGGCCCGGAAGCGCCGCTGCCGGCCGGCTATGTCGCCGAGCTGACCCGGCTGCGAGACGCCGGCGACCTCGAAGGCATGCTGCGCTACTTCCATACGGCGGCCGTCGGCCTGCCCGAGGAGATGTTTGCGCAGTTCACGGCGACGCCGCCGTTCGCGCAGGTGCTCCCGATGGCACCCACGCTGATCTATGACGCGCTGTGCACCGGCGGCGACGAATCGCCGCTGCCCGTCGCGATGCTGGCCGGGATCGAGACGCCCGTGCTGGCGGTTTGCAGCTCGGGAACCCAGCTAGCCTGGCTCCACGCCACGGCCGCGCTGGTGGCGCGGGCGTTGCCGCACGGCACGGTGCGCGAGGTTGCCGGTGCCTTCCACGACGTCCCCGCCGACGCTCTCGCCCCGCTGCTGGCAGCGCACTTCCGGGATGCCCTATGACCACGCCGGAGGCACACCCGCCCACGCTGTAGACGGGAAGCACTGGGCTGACGGGTGGGGGGCGGCATACTGGCGGCGTGAGCCTGCACTGTCCTGCGGTCCTGTATGTTGCGCGGCACGGCGACGCGGTCTATGACCAGGGGCACGGCATTCTCTCCGACGCCGGCGGCACGCTGAGCGAGACGGGTCGCGCCCAGGTCGCCACCCTTGCCGCCGCGCTGGCCGAGAAGCGGATCGGGGCGGTCCACACCAGCGTGATGACCCGTGCGGCCGAGTCCGGCGCGCTGGCCGCCGCCGCCCTCGGTGTGCCGCACCGACAACTGGCCGGCCTGGAGGAGTGGCGGGTCGGCGATCTCGCGGGACGCTCGATCAACGACCCAGCGGTGCAAGAGATTTTCGGGGCGTGGCTCAACGGCAACCTCCACGCGCGGATTCCGGGCGCCGAGAGCGGTGCCGAGATCGTCGCCCGGTACCGGGAGGCGTTGGAGGCCATCGCCGACCAGCACCGCGGCGAAAACGTCCTGATCTTCAGTCACGGCGGGGTCATGTCCCTGGTCCTGCCGCTCATCGCCATCAACCTGACCAACGACCACGCTCGCGGCCGCTACCTGCCGAACGCCGTGCCGGCAATCGTCGAGGCGGGCGACGACGGCTGGTTCGTGCGCGAGTGGCCCGGAAAACAGGACAAATCGGTCGTCTGACTCGAAGTGCTCGGTGGGTGCGGGCCGGCGTAACGGTCGGCGATTGCGATCGCGCGGCGATGCATCTCCTCGCGCAGCTCCGGCGGGTCGAGGACCTCCACGGCACTCTCCAGCCGCCACACGGCCCACATCGCATGACGCAGGTCATCGAAGGTCAGGGTCAGTCTCAGCCAGCCTCCGGCGTCGGGCTCCTCGGCAAGAACCGCTCGCGCGGTCGTCGCGAATTCGTCCCGTCGCGCAGCATCGATCCTCACGAGTACCCGAAGGTGATTCTCGGATAGGAAATTCGCGGCCCGGCCTGCCCAGAGCCGGTCGAGATCAGCTCGCTCCGGGCGGACCGCTGGATCGGCAAGCGCCTCCGCGCAAAGCATGCGCGAGAGCCGGTAGGTCCGGTCCCGGCCGTCCTTGGTCGCCAGCAGATACGTGCGGTTGCGGACGGTGACCAGGCCGATGGGGTCGACGGTATGCGACCGTGGTGCCTGGTCCGGGGCGGCGTAGTCGAACCGGAGCCGGCGTCCGGTGATCACCGCCTGGCGGACCGACGGCATCACGTCGTCCGCCACGTTCTCCGGGATCGATCGCCGGGAAAGCAGGTCGACCTGCGGCTCGACGAGGAACCGGCTGGCGGCATCGTCCAGGCCGGCGCGCTGACCCTCGGGCAAGGCGTCGACCACCTTGCGCGTCGCAGCCGCCAGGGCCGAGCCGAGGCCAAAAACCCTGCCACCGGCGGCCGACGCGGCCGTTATCAGGGCCAGGGCTTCGTCGTGATTCAGTCCGGTCAGCTCGGTCCGAAATCCGGGAAGCAGCGAGAATCCACCGTGCCGGCCGCGATCGGCATACACCGGAACGCCGGCGGAGGACAGCGCCTCAATGTCGCGCAGCACCGTGCGCGTGGAGACCTCCAGTTCGCCCGCCAGCTGCGAGGCGGTCAGCCGGCCGCGCCGGCGCAACAGCAGCACCAGCGAGACCAGCCGATCCGCACGCATGCCGCCATTCTCGCCGAAATCATGACAGCTGATGTCGTGATTCGCCGCGAGGCTGGAGCAGGCGCGTCAAGGACGGGGACGGTCCGGTCCCCGGGCGCGCGATTCGGAGGGCCGACGATGCAACGCACCGCAGTCAACCCGGTGACCTGGTCACTGGGGATGGGCTTCAATCAGGGTGAGCTGGTTTCCGGAGCGACCCGGATGCTGTTCGTCTCGGGGCAGACGGCGATGAGCCGGGACGGCAACCCCGAGCACGACGGGGATATCGGCGCCCAGCTGGCCGTGGCCGTGGACAATCTCGAGGCCGTCCTGGACGCGGCCGGCATGACCTTGGCGAACCTCGTCCGCGTCAACGTCTACGCGACCGACGTGGACGCATTGCTGCCGCACTACGGTCTCCTCGCGGGGCGGCTGGGCTCGGCGGGGGTGGCGCCGGCGACGACGCTGTTGGGAGTCGTCCGGCTCGCGATCCCGGGGCAGCTGGTCGAACTCGAGGCCACCGCCGTCGCGTAGGCCGCGGCGGGGGCATCTAGAACAGCCGGTGCTCGCTGGTGTCGATGCCCTTCAGCTCGTCATAGTCGAGCACGACGCAGCGGATGCCGCGGTCCTCGGCCAGGGTCCGTGCCTGTGGCTTGATCTGTTGGGCCGCAAAGACCCCCGTGACGGGCGCCAGCTGCGGGTCGCGGTTCATCAGGTCGAGGTAGCGGGTCAGCTGCTCGACCCCCTCGATCTCGCCGCGCCGTTTGATCTCGACGGCGACGGTGACGCCGGCGCCGTCGCGGCACAGGATGTCGACCGGCCCGATCGGGGTCATGAACTCACGCCGCACCAGCGAGTAGCCCGCGCCGAGGGTGTGGATGTGCTCGGCCAGGAGCTGCTGCAGATGGGCCTCGACACCATCCTTGACCAGGCCGGGATCGACCCCGAGATCGTGGGCGGTGTCGGAGAGCACCTCGTGGATCCGCACGCGCAGGCGGTCGTCGGTCTTGGTATGCCGCACCAGCCACACCGCCGTGACCCCTTCCGCCGCCTCGTCCTCGTCCGGCGCGAGCTCGGCAATCGAGCACGGCGGCGACATCCAGTTCAGCGGCTTGTAGGAGCCGCCGTCGCTGTGCACGAGCACCGAGCCGTCGGCCTTGATCATCAACAGGCGGGTGGCCAGGGGCAGATGGGCGCTGAGCCGGCCGTCGTAGTCGACGCTGCACCGGGCGATCACCACACGCACGGGGCGCAAGCCTACTGCCCGGGGGCTTCACTCCTGCGCGTCGTGGACGAGGATCGCGATCTGCACCCGGTTCTCGACGCCGAGCTTGGTGAAGATCCGCCCGACATGGGCCTTGACCGTCGCCACGCTCATGAACAGCTCGGTCGCGATCTCGGTGTTGGACAGCCCCCGCCCGATCGCGTGGGCGACCTCCATCTCCCGCTCGGTCAGCTGGGTGAGCCGATCCCTCGCGCCGGCGCGTATCTCAGCGGCCGGGCCGGTCGGCGTGGCAACCGCGGCGATCAGCTGGGCGGTGACACTGGGGGAGAGCATCGGCTGGCCCGCGGCGACGCTGCGGACCGCGTCGACGAGTTTGGCCGGTGGGGTGTCCTTGAGCAGGAATCCCGCCGCCCCGCTGCGCAGGGCACGCAGCACGAGGTCGTCGGCATCGAACGTCGTCAACACCAGGATTCGTGGTGGATCCGGTTGGGCGAGAAGGGACTCGGTGGCGCTCAACCCGTCGCGGCGCGGCATCCGGATATCCATGAGCACGACGTCCGGCCGCTCGCGGGCGACCACGGCCAGCGCATCCTCGCCGTCGACGGCCTCGGCAACGACCTCAATTTCCGAGCCGCCCCCGAGGATCAGGCCGAGCCCCGTGCGCACCATCGGGTCGTCGTCGACGATGACGACGCGGATCGTCCCGCTCATGCCGATCTCCTCTGCTCGGCCCCCGGCCAGGGCAGCCACGCGTCCACGGAATAGCCCCCTTCGTGCTGAAACCCGTGGCGCAAGTGGCCACCGGCCAACGCCACGCGCTCCTGCAGGCCGAGCAGACCCAGCCCGGACTGCGGCAGCGCGGAATCGACCGGTTGCAGCGGTCGGGGATTGGTCACCTCGATGTGCAAACCGGCCAAGACGTTGCCGGTGATCGCGACCCGGACCACGGTGCCGGGAGCATGCTTGCGGGCATTGGTCAGGGCCTCCTGGACGATTCGGTATGCCGTGCGGCCCAGCGCCGCCGGCACCTCGCCGCCGACGGCGTCGTCGAAGGTGACCCGAGTTCCGGACATCTCGGTCTCGGCGACCAGCCGGGGCAGGTCCTCGATGCCGGGTTGTGGAGGTTCCGGTGCGGAACCAATCCCCGTCGGATCCCGGAGCACGCCGAGCACCTCGCGCAGGTCGGCCAGTGCCTGGTGGGCATTGCTCTCGATCGTCGCCAGCGCCTCCGACATCTGCTCCCGGGTCAGGTCGGTTCGATAGTTCAGCGCGCCGGCATGCATCGCGACGAGGGAGATGCGGTGGGCTAGAACGTCATGCATCTCCCGGGCGATCCTCGTCCGCTCGCCCGCAGCCGCCTGGGCAATGCGGCGTTCCTGGTCGCGGGCGGCTGATTCGGCCCGTTCCCGCTCCAACTCGCGGCGCCCGCCCACGGCATACCCGACGGCCACCGTGGCCGCCACGAGCAGGGTGATCATGATGATCAGGACGACCCAGCCGAGGGTGTTGGCGTCGGCCGTCGGATAGAACCGCTCGACGACGACGCCGCTGACGATATTGAGCGGGATCAGCCACGCCAGCTCGCGCCACCGCCGCCGCGCCGCGACCGAGGCCAGGACGAGGAGGACCGCACCACCGGCCGTCGACGAGACGATGCCGCCGACCGTCACGACGAAGGCGACCGGCCCGGGCCACCGGCGGCGGCGCAGGGTGAGGATCCCGAGGACGATCCCGAGGATCGGGTCGCCGCTCACCGACCAGACCTTGAGCCACTGCGCGCTGGACTGCGGAATGGCCGAGACCACGGTGATCCACGCGACGAGCCCGCCGATGACGACGAAGGCGACCCGCCAGATCTTGCCCCACATGCCGATCGGCGGCGTCGGCGGCTCGCGCAGGGCCGGCGCACGCACGAGCGGCTCGCGCAGGGTCGGCGCGGGCAGGGTCGGCATACCACCAGCCTAGGCGGGGGAGCAGCCGGTGAGATCGGCCGCGGGTCGGGGGCGGGCGGCATACGCGTAGACCAAAGTCGTAGTGGGAAGCAGCCCGTCGGCCGATGTGGCGACCCGCCGTCGGCGGCGAATCTAGGGACATGATCACCGTCGAGAACCTCACCAAGCGCTACGGCACCTTCACCGCCGTCGACGACATTTCCTTTACGGCCCGCCCAGGCACCGTCACTGGCTTCCTCGGCCCCAATGGCGCCGGCAAGTCGACCGCGATGCGGATGATGACGGCCCTGACCCCGCCGACAAGCGGGCGGGCGACGATCCTCGGCCGCGACTACAAGAGCCTGCCCAATCCCGCTCGCCACGTCGGCGTCATGCTTGACGCCGCGGCCCAGCACCCCGGCCGCACCGGCAAGGAGGTCCTCCACCTGATTGGTATGCAGATCGGTGCTTCCCGCGCCCGCGTCGAGCAGTCGCTCCAGCTCGTCGGACTCACCGACGCCGAGAGCAAGCGGCGGGTGCGCAACTACTCCCTCGGGATGCGCCAGCGGCTCGGTCTTGCGGGGGCGCTCATGGGCGACCCGCAGGTGCTGATCCTCGACGAGCCCGCCAACGGCCTTGACCCCCAAGGGATTCACTGGATGCGCCAACTGCTTCGGGCGTATGCCGATCAGGGCGGCACCGTGCTCCTGTCCAGTCACCTGCTGCACGAGGTCCAGATCATCGCCGACGAGCTGGTGATGATCGGCCGCGGCAAGATCGTCGCCCAGGGCAGCAAGGCCGAACTCCTCGGGGCCTCGGGCACGCGCGTCGCGAGCCTCGACAACGCCGCCCTGGCCGCAGCCCTGCGCCGGCGCGATCTGGAGGTCTCCGCAGACGCGAGTGGACTGGTCGTGCGCGCCGAGGCCGAGACCGTCGGCCGGATCGCCCTCGACGCCGGCGTCGTTCTCACCGATCTGCGCAGCAGCTCCGCCGAAGGGCTGGAGGAGATGTTCCTCGCGCTCACCGCCGACGACGCACGCGTCGCCGCTTGACATTCATCGACTCAACGATTCGCCCAAAGGACAGTGCCATGACCGCCGTACTCGACCCCGTCACTTCCCACTTGACCCATGACCGCCAGTCGGTCGCCCAGGTCCGCGGTATCCCGCTCCCCCGGCTGTGCCGCGTCGAGCTGCGCAAGATGGTCGACACCCGCGCCGGCCGCTGGATGCTCATCGTCATGTCGGCCATCTCGCTGCTCGTCGCCGGCATCAACCTGATCTGGGGCAGTGCCCAGGACCAGGCCTTCGGCACCTATCTCGGGCTGACCTCCCTCCCGCTGATGATCCTGTTGCCGATCGTCGGCATCATGGCGGCCACCGCCGAGTGGTCCCAGCGCACCGGCCTGGTCACCTTCACCCTTGAGCCCCGTCGCGGGCGGGTGGTCGGCGCCAAGGTCGTCGCGGGGGTCGCGCTCGGCCTGGTCGTCGTCGCTGCCGCCTTCGCCGCCGCCGCCCTCGCCCAGCTGATCGCCATCGTCGTGCGGGACGTCTCCGGCGACTGGGAGATGCCGTGGAAGGTCGTTCTCGGCTTTGTGATCGCCATGACGGTCTTCGTCATCCAGGGCCTGGCGTTCGGGTTCTCGCTGCTCAACACCGCGGTGGCGATCGTCGCCTCGATCCTGTTGCCGACCGTCTGGTCGATCGTCAGCGGGCTGAGCGAGCGCCTCAACTCGGTCGCCGCCTGGCTCGACCTCAACCGGACCATCGAGCCGATGATGTCCGGGACGCTGACCGGCGAGCAGTGGGCCCAGCTGGGCACCTCCTCGGCGGTGTGGATCGGCATCCCGCTGGCCATCGGCACCTGGCGGGTGTTGACCCGCGAGGTCAAGTGACGGGTAGCAAGCCGATAAGGGTCGGGCGGTTCGTCGCAGGGGGGCGAGCCGCCCGGCCCCGGCTGTGTGGGGGGGCGCGGCGTGGTGACTCTCACGCGGCGCAGGGCTGCCGCGGCATACGGCCTGGATGAAACACTCGGTTTATGTCGCGTGAGTTCACCAGTGTCGGTGTCGTCGGTCTCGGGACCATGGGTGCGGGAATCGTGGAGGTGTTCGCTCGCAACGGGATCGATGTGGTCGCGGTTGAAGTCGATCAACCGGCGCTCGCCCGCGGCAAGGGCGTGCTGGAGCGCAGCACCGGCCGGGCGGTCGAGCGCGGCAAGCTCTCCGCGGACGATGCCGCCGCGCTGCACGGCCGGGTGACCTACTCGGCCAACCTCGCGGACTGCGCCGACTGCGACCTCGTGGTCGAGGCTGTGCCTGAGGATCTCGCGCTCAAGAAGCAGATCTTCGGCCAGCTCGACCAGATCGTCGGCGACGAGGCGATCCTGGCCACCAACACCTCCTCGCTACCGGTCACCGAGATCGCCGTGTCGACCAAGAACCCCAAGCGGGTCGTCGGGATGCACTTCTTCAACCCGGCGCCGGTCCTGCAATTCGTCGAGGTGGTCCGCACGGTCGTGACCGCCGACGACGTGTTCGAGGACGTCAAGGCGCTCGCCGAGCGGCTGTCCAAGAAGCCGGTCATCGTCGGCGACCGCGCCGGGTTCATCGCCAACGCGCTGCTGTTTGGCTACCTCAACCATGCGGTGTCGATGTACGAGGGCAAGTACGCCACCCGTGAGGACCTCGACGCCGCAATGCGGTTCGGCTGCGGCTACCCGATGGGGCCACTCGCGCTGCTCGACCTGATCGGCCTGGACACGGCCTACGAGATCCTCGACACGATGTACAAGCAGGGCCGCGACCGGCTGCACGCGCCCCGCCCGATCATCAAGCAGATGGTCAGCGCTGGCCTGAAGGGGCGCAAGAGCGGTCGCGGCTTCTATACCTATGCCGCCCCGGCCAGCTCCCAGGTAACCGCCGACTCCCAGACCCCGAGTGACGGGCCCGAGGCGGGCGTGACGCTGCGCCCGGTCGCTACGGTGGGCGTGGTTGGCTCCGGAACGATGGCCACCGGGATCGTCGAGGTCTTCGCCAAGGCCGGCTACCCGGTCGTGGTGATCGCCCGGTCGCAGGACAAGATCGACGGCGTCTTCGCATCGATCGGCAAGTCGCTGGCCAAGGCCGTCGAACGCGGCAAGATGGACCAGATCGCGGCCGACGACGTGGCAGCGCGGATCACCGGCGAAACCACCCGGGAGGCGCTGGGCGAGGTCGACATCGTCGTCGAGGCAATTGCCGAGGACCTGCCGCTCAAGCAGGAACTCTTCCGCGATCTCGACAAGTACTGCAAGCCCGGAGCAATCCTTGCGACGACAACCTCCTCGCTGCCGATCATCGAGCTGGCGGCCGTGACCTCTCGCCCCGGCGATGTCGTCGGCATGCACTTCTTCAACCCGGCCCAGGTGATGAAGCTGGTCGAGGTCGTGCACACCGTCGCCACCTCCCCCGACATCGTGGCCACGGTTGTCGATCTGTGCCGCAAGGTCGGCAAGGCGCCGGTGCAGTGCGGCGACCGGTCCGGGTTCATCGTCAACGCCCTGCTCTTCCCTTATCTCAACGACGCGATCAAGATGCTCGAGGGTCACTACGCCACGGCCGACGACATCGACACGGCGATGAAGACCGGCTGTGGCCTGCCGATGGGCCCCTTCGAGTTGCTCGACGTCGTCGGGCTCGACGTCTCGCTGGCGATCCAGCGCGAGCTCTACCGCGAGTTCCGCGAGCCGGGCTTCGCCCCCGCGCCGCTGCTGGAGCACATGGTCCAGGCCGGCTACCTCGGTCGCAAGAGCAAGCGCGGGTTCCGCACCTACGCCTGAGCGACGGGCCGACGTCGCCCCGCCCCCTACCGGGGTGACGGGTGCGCGAGGATGGACCCGTGCCGTATGACGCCGATCCGGATCGCGCCGACCTGCTCCGCGACATCCCGCTCGCCCAGGCCGGGCTTGACCGGCACGCCGAGCGGCGCACCGATCGGGATCTGATCACCCGGCTGCTCGCCGACCCGGCCACGCGTGTCCTCCCGCTGGCCGCCGGGCGGGCACCCGGGGACCCGGGCCTCGACGGCGGCCAACCGGCGCTGAGGTGGCGGGCCCCCACGGGGGAGGACGCGGCATACGAGAGCATCTATCTCGGCCAGACCGCAGGGAGTGAGCGCCTCGCCGTGCTGCTCCCGCCCGACCAGGCCGGCTCGAGCTGGCTGGGCCTGCGCGGCCACGGCGCCGACTTGGCGCCGGTCGACGCCGAGGCGCTGACCACGGCGGTCGCCCTCGCCAACTGGCATGCGACCCATACGCATTGCCCCCGGTGCGGCACGCCGACCGAGATCGCGAACTCCGGGTGGATCCGGCGCTGCCCGGCCGATCGCAGCGAGCACTTCCCGCGCACCGACCCGGCGGTGATCATGGCCGTCCTGGACGCCGACGACCGGCTGCTGCTCGCCCGTCATCCGAGCTGGCCGCCGGGCCGGCTGTCGGTGCTCGCCGGCTTCGTCGAGCCCGGCGAGTCGCTCACGATGGCCGTATGCCGCGAGGTCCGCGAGGAGGTCGGCGTCACCGTGCGCGACGTGCGCTATCTCGGTGACCAGCCGTGGCCGTTCCCCAACTCGATCATGCTCGGCTTCGAGGCCCGCGCCGAGGACCCGACGCTGCGCCTCGACCCGGCGGAGATCGCCGAGGCCCATTGGGTCAGCCGCGCGGACTACCACGCCAAGGTCGACGATGGCGCCTGGGGCCGGGGCGGCAGCACGGTGTCGATTTCGCGCCGGCTGATCCTGCGCTGGCTGCACCAGGGTGGCCCCGAGGGATCGACTACCGCCGGGTAGCGTGGGTGCGTGACCCCCCCGTCGTTGCCCCAACGTGCCCGTGTCGTCATCCTCGGTGGGGGCGTGATCGGGGCCTCGATCGCCTATCACCTTGCCCATGCCGGCGAGGGCGATGTCGTTCTGCTGGAGCGTGATCGGCTGACTTCGGGGACCACCTGGCATGCCGCCGGGCTGATGACCAGCTTCGGTAGCACGAGCGAGACCAACACCGCGATCCGGCTCTATTCGCGCGAGCTGTTCGCTCGCCTCGAAGCCGAGACCGGGCTGGCCACCGGCTTCAAACCCGTCGGGCTGATCGAGGCCGCCGCCGACCGCGACCGGCTCGAGGAATATCGCCGGGTCGCCGCCTTCCAGCGGATTCTCGGCTTGGAGGTCCACGAGATCGACCCGCGCGAGATGCACGATCTGTTCCCGCTGGCCGTCACCGACGACCTGCTCGCCGGCTTTTATGTTCCCGGCGACGGCCGGGTCAACCCGGTCGACCTGACGATGTCGCTCGCTCGTGGGGCACGGGCCCGGGGCGTGCGAATCATCGAAAACGCCCCCGTCGAGCAGGTCCTCACCCGCCCCCGGGGACGGCTGGAGGAGGTCGTCGGGGTGCGCACGGCATCCGGCGACATCGCCTGCGAGAACGTCGTCAACTGCGCGGGCATGTGGGCGCGCCAGCTGGGGGAGCGCAATGGCGTGGTCATTCCCAATCAGGCTGCGGAGCACTACTACCTGATCACCGAGCACCTCGACGGGATGAGCCCGGACGCGCCGATCTTCGAGGACCCGGCGTCCTACGGCTATTACCGGGAGGAGGGCGGCGGGATGATGATCGGTTTCTTCGAACCCGGCGCCGCCGCCTGGCGGGTCGACGGCATCCCGCCCGACTTCTCCTTCGGCGAGATCACGCCCGACTGGGAGCGGATGGGACCCTATGTCGAACGCACGATGGCCCGGGTCCCCGCCGCGCTGGAGGTCGGCATCCGGAAAATGTTCTGCGGCCCCGAGTCGTTCACGCCCGACCTGCTGCCCGCGGTCGGCGAGGCACCCGGCATCCACGGCTATTTCGTCTGCGCCGGGCTGAACTCGGTCGGCATCCTCTCCTCCGGCGGCCTCGGCCGGGTGCTCGCGCACTGGATCACGACCGGGCGACCCGATGTCGACACGACCGGCTTCGACGTCGCCCGCTTCCATGACTGGCAGCTCGACCCGAGACATCGCCGCGAGCGCACCGCCGAGATCCTCGGCACGGTGTATGCCGCACACACCCCCGGCCTGCAGCTGACCACCAGCCGCGGCATCCATCGCAGCCCAGTGCACGACCGGCTCGCCGCGGCCGGCGCCTTCTTCCGCGACGTCAGTGGCTGGGAGTCGCCCGATTGGTATGCCGGGCCGGGCCAGCCCGCCGTCGCGACCCCCGGCTGGGGCCGGCAGCCGTGGTTCGCCCAGTGGCGCGCCGAACACGAGGCGGTTCGCTCGGCCGTCGGGCTGTTCGACATGTCGTTCATGGCGAAGTTCCGCGTCACCGGCGCCGCTGCCGGGGCCGCCTTGAGCCATCTCTCTGCCGGGGACGTCGACCGCGCGGCCGAGCGGATCACCTATACCCAGTGGCTCGACGACGACGCGCACATCCTCGCCGATCTGACGGTCACCAAGCTGGCCGCCGACGACTTCCTCGTCGTCGCCTCCGACACCGCGCACGGACAGGTCCGCGGGATGCTCGCGCGCGCCTGCGCCGAGGGCGACGCGGACGTGCGTGATGTCACCGCGGACCAGGCCATGCTCTCCCTGCAGGGGCCGCGCTCGCGGGAGGTGCTTGCCGCGTTGTGCCCGGGGGAGGACGTCGATGACGCGGCCTGGCCGTTCCGATCGACCCGCTGGCTCGATCTAGGCGATGCCCGGGTCCTCGCGGCCAGGATCACTTATGTCGGCGAGCTCGGCTGGGAGCTCTTTGTCCCCGCCGACGCTGCCGAAGCGGTATGGGACGCGATCCTCCTCGCCGGCGCGCCCGCCGGGATCCGTCCGGTCGGCCTGAAGGCGCTGTCCAGCCTGCGCCTGGAGATGGCCTACCGCGACTACGGCCACGACATCGACAACACCGACACGGTCTACGAGGCCGGCCTCGGCTTCGCCGTCGACCTCGGCAAGGACAACTTCCGGGGGCGAGCGGCCGCGGCCGCGGCGAAGGCCGCCCCGGCTCGGCGGCGGTTGGTCCAGGTGGTGCTGCGCGAGCCCGAGCCGCTGCTCTTCCACGCCGAGCCGGTATGCCGCGACGGCGTCCCCGTCGGCTACCTCCGATCCGGGTCCTACGGCTGGAGCCTGGGCGGCGCCGTCGGACTGGCCCTGGTCGAGGCGCCGGACGCGGTGACGCGCAGCTGGCTGGAGGGCGGGGAGTGGAGCGTCGACGTTGCCGGGGAAGCAGTGCCCGCGTCGGTCTCGCTGCGTCCCCTCTACGACCCGGCAAGCGCCCGCGTCCGCGGCTGAGCCGGCCGTCAGAACCGCGGGAACCGGCTCTTTCGTCACTTGTGCACCTCCGTCCCCAGGGTGGGGCGGGAACGGGGGTAATGTGATCTAGATCACATCGAGACCGGGCAACTATCGGGGGGATTTGCGCGTCAATTGGTATGCGGGAAGTGCTCGGGGGCACTTCAGCCAAGCAGGTGGCGGCGGGCTCGTCGGGGGACGGGGCCCGCCGCCATCGTGCTTCCTGCGCCGCCCACGTTTCCGCAGGCCAACCCCGGGCCGTCGCCGGTCAGGCCCGCCGTTGCCGGGGCAGCAGAACCTCCTCATAGAGCAACAACAACCCGGCCGCGATCGGCACCGCCAACAGGGCCCCCAACACCCCGAGCAGCGTCCCCCCGGTCATCGCCGCCACCACCGTCACCGACCCCGGCACCGACACCGTCCGGGCCATGA
Organism: Nostocoides sp.; assembly: GCF_037045025.1. Lineage (GTDB taxonomy): Bacteria > Actinomycetota > Actinomycetes > Actinomycetales > Dermatophilaceae > Nostocoides_A. The sequence continues at coordinate 703,338 of NZ_JBAOHM010000011.1, forward strand.
TCTTGGGTGCAACCACATAGTTCTCGAGCTGCTGATAGATCAGGTAGTAGACGCCGGCGATGATCGCCTTCTTCGGCTCATCGAAGAACGCCACCGTGGCCACGAGCAACGCCCCGAGCGTCGCCCCCACCATCGGGATCAGCCCGAGGAAGCCGACGACGACGGCCAGCACCGCGGCATACGGAATGCCGACAATCGTCATCATCACATAGGACAGCACCGCGTTGACGGTGGCCACCGCCGCTTGGCCCATCGCATAGGCCCCGGTGCGGCGCATGATCTCCTCCGACAGCGAGGTCACCCGCGCCCGCCGCGACGCCGGAACCATCGCGAACGCCGCCTGCTTGACCCGCGGGAAGGTCGCGAGGAAATACAGCGTCAGGACGAGGATCGTGAACGCCTGGAAGAGAACGTTGACGACCAGCCTCCCCGCGCCCAGGACTCCACCGAACACTCGGGAGACGAACGAGCCATCGGTCAACCGGTCGTTGATCTCCTTCTGTAGCCGGTCGACGATGTCGTAGTTCTTGTCCAGGTCACGCACGACCTTGGAGTTGAGGATCGAATCCACATAGTCCGGCGCATTGTTGAGCAGGGCCGCGCCTTCCCGGATCACCGGCGGCATCACCAGCAGCCCGAGCAGGGCGAAGACGACCAGGACGCCGGCAAAGACGACCGCCACCGCCTGGGACCGCCGCAAGTCCTTCCCGATCAGCCACTCGACCAGCGGGTTGAGCGCGAGGGTCAAGAAGAACGCGACGACGAGGATCGTCAGCGTCGTCGTCAACCGGCCCATCGCCCGCCACAGGCCGACGGCGATCAGCGCGCCCAAGGCGCCGACGAAGCCGACGTAGAACGGCGAATGCCGATTCAGCGGGGCGCCCGCCCGGCCGAACGGGTTCGGTGCGTTCGCGGCCTCCTCCGGGGACGAAAAGGGCACCGTCTGCGGCCCTCCCTCCGCCGGCGGCCCTCCCTCCCGCGGTTGCTCCTCCTCGCCGAGCAGCTGCTCCACCGGTCCCGGCTCATCCGGCGCGTGCCGCTCCGGGTGCGGATGGTTGCTCGCGTGCAGCGCCTCCCGCTGGCGATGGCGGAAATCGCGATAGCGACGCCACGGCACCCCGGCCATACTCACCTCCCTGTCCATCCGACCCTAACGCGGGCCAGCGACAGCGAGGCTCTGCGGCGCGGCGAATTATTGGCAGCCGGGTCCACCGTCGTCCACAGGGGGACGGAGCCAGGACGTCACGTTATCCACAGCAAATTCGTCAGCCGTGGCGGCGGTGCCCTCGGCAGGCCAGGCTGGCGGCCATGGCGGCGGGGCGGATTCTGTGGGTCGACAAGCGACCGGATCTGCCGACGCGCGATGAACTGCCCCTCGTGACACTGGCAGAGGCCAAGAAGCTGGGCCTGACCTCGCGAGTCTTGCGGTGGCGGGTCGACCACGGCCGGTGGCAGCGGCCGCACCGCAGCGTCTATGTCACGCACAACGGACCGATCGATTGGGCGACCAGCGCCGGCGCCGCGCTCTTGGCCGCCGGCCCGGGCGCGGCCCTGGAGGCGTGGAGCGCGGCCTACGTTCTCGGCCTCGCCGAGGAGCCGGAGGGCGAGCATGCGCTCTTGCTCCCGACGGCCCGGCGCATCACGGCGCCGGCCGGGACGAGGGTGCGCTACGCCGACCGCCCCAAGCGCCTGCTTGGGCTCTGGCCACCGCGAACTACCCTCGAATGGACCGTCAATCAGATCACCAAGGACGGGAGCCCCGACGATGCCCTCGCCGTCATCGGCGCCGTGCTGCAGCGGCGCCGGACCACGCCAGCGCGGCTGCAGCAGGTCCTTGTGGCCGAACGACGGCACCCGCACCGGGCCCTGCTGCGCGATGCCCTCACCGATGCTGCCGGGCTGGAGAGCGTGTTGGAGTTCCGGTGGGTTCGGGACGTCGAGCGCCCCCACGGCATACCGCCCGGGCATCGGCAGCTGCGCCAGACCGTCCGCAACTGCGGACGGCGCTACGACATCGGGTATGGCGTCCCGCCAGGTCTCCCGGACGCCACGGACCTGTTGGCTGCCGCCGCGTGCGCGGTCGAACTCGATGGCCTGCTCTTGCACCGTGGCAAGGGCCGGGTCGACCGGGCGAAACAGAATGCCGCCACCACGCGGGGCACGCCCTTGCTGCGTTACGGCTGGCAGGAGACCGCCGAGACGCCCTGCGAGACGGCGGCCGAGATCATCGGCCTCGCCACCTCGCTTGGCCTGACCTGGCCGACTCGCCCCTGCCGCCGCGCCGACTGCGCCGTTCGTTGACTGCCTGACCCCATCAGTTGAGCCGCAGCGACGCCATGACGTCGCTACCGCTCAACTGACCCAATGATGAAAATCAGACGTCGCGGAAGCGGTTGATCTTGTCCACCAGCGCGGCCCGCTTCTCCGGGTTGGTCACGCCCAGGCCCTCCTCCGGCGCCAGCGTCAGCACCCCGACCTTGCCCTGGTGCGCGTTCTTGTGCACGTCCAGCGCGGCCTGGCCGACCTCGGCGAGCGGATAGACCTTGGACAGCGTCGGGTGGATCAAGCCGCGGTCGATGAGCGAATTGGCCTGCCACGCCTCACGATAGTTGGCGAAGTGGCTGGAGACGATCCGCTTGAGGTTCATCCACAGGTAGCGGTTGTCATATTCGTGCATGTAGCCCGAGGTCGAGGCGCAGGTCGTGATGATGCCGCCCTTGCGGGTGACATAGACCGAGGCGCCGAAGGTCTCGCGGCCCGGGTGCTCGAAGACGATGTCGACGTCGTGGCCGCCGGTCAGCTCGCGGATCCGCTTGCCGAGGCGCTGCCACTCCTTGGGGTTTTGCTTGGTCCCCTCCTCGTTCCAGAACTGGTAGCCCTCGCCGCGGCGGTCGATGATGTGCTCGGCGCCCATCTTGCGGCAGATCTCCGCCTTGTCCTCGCTGGAGACCACGCACACCGGCTCGGCGCCCCCGGCGATCGCCATCTGCGTCGCATACGAGCCCAGGCCGCCGCTGGCGCCCCAGATCAGCACGCGATCGCCGAGTTTCATCCCCGCGCCGTTCTTGGAGATCAACTGCCGGTATGCCGTGCTGTTGACCAACCCGGGCGAGGCCGCCTCTTCCCAGGACAGGTGCGCGGGCTTGTGCATCAGTTGGTTGGCCTTGACGATGCACAGCTGCGCCAGGCCGCCGAAGTTGGTCTCGAAGCCCCAGATCCGCTGCTCCGGGTCCATCATCGTGTCGTCGTGACCGTCGTGGTGTTCCAGCTCCACCGACAGGCAGTGGGCGACGACCTCCTGGCCCGGCTTCCACAGGTTGACCGCGGACCCGGTGCGCATGACAACGCCCGCCAGGTCGGAGCCGACGATGTGGTAGGGCAGGTCGTGCCGCTTGGTGTATTCGGACAGCCGGCCGTAGCGCTTGAGGAAACCGAACGTCGGCAGCGGCTCGAAGATCGAGGTCCACACCGTGTTGTAGTTGATCGCGCTCGCCATGACCGCGACGAGCGCCTCGTCCGGAGCCAGCTCGGGGATCGGGACGTCGTCGATGTGCAGCGACTTGCGCGGATCCTTATCCCGCGACGCCTGCCCCTCGAACATCCCGGTCTCGTCCTCGTGGACGGTCGCCGCCCGATAGGTCTCGGGGAGTTGCAGATTGGCGTAGGTCTCCTCGGACCGGTCGCCGGACATGATGGCATCAAGGATCTGCTGCATACCGCCGAACCTAGCCAGCCCCAGGGGGCCTCGATCAGGCTATGAGAGTGCGGTCACCCGTGAGCTTGGTCACCTGCCGGTTCGACGAGTTCGACGAGGATGCCGCCGGCGTCCTTGGGGTGGATGAAGTTGACCCGGGAGTTGGACGTGCCCCGCTTCGGCACGTCATACAGCAACCGCACGCCGCGCTCGCGCAAGGTCGTGCACACGGCGTCGATGTCGCCGACGCGGTAGGCCATCTGCTGGATGCCCGGGCCGTTGCGATCGAGGAATTTGGCGATCGTGCTCTGCGGCGAGAGCGGGGCGAGCAACTGGATGCACGAGCCGGAATCGCCGACGCCCAACATCGCTTCGCGGACGCCCTGTTCCTCGTTGACCTCCTCGTGGAGCATCGCCATCCCAAAGGTGTCGCGATAGAACGCGATCGCCGCGTCGAGGTCGGCGACGGCGACGCCGACGTGGTCGATGGCCGTGAACAATGCGGTGTCACTCATGACGTCGAGCGTATGCCGCCGGCCCGCTGCGCGCCGTCACCCGCGTTACGCTGGGAGGCCAACTGTGGTGAGCGACACCGGCGCACCCGGTGCCGGGGAGCGGCCGCCTGGTTAGCATGGCTGGGAGGCGAATACTGCTCACCCACCGCTGCCGTTGGAGGCCGTCATGTCCGATCGTCCTGTGTCCGTCATCGTCGCGGGAGCCCGCACTCCCATGGGCCGGATGAGCGGCTCCCTCAAGGGTTTCTCCGGTTCTGACCTCGGCGGCTTCGCCATCAAGGGCGCCCTGGAGAAGGCTGGTGTCAAGCCCGAGGATGTCGACTACGTCATCATGGGTCAGGTCCTGACGGCCGGCGAGGGCCAGATCCCCGCCCGCCAGGCCGCGGTCAAGGCCGGCATCCCGATGAGCGTCCCCGCTCTGAGCGTCAACAAGGTCTGCCTCTCCGGCATCGACGCCATCGCCCTGGCCGACCAGCTGATCCGCGCCGGCGAGTTCGAGATCGTCGTCGCCGGGGGCCAGGAGTCGATGACCAATGCCCCACACCTGCTGACCAAGAGCCGCGACGGCTACAAGTACGGCGATGTCGCGGTCAAGGACTCGATGGCCTTCGACGGGCTGCATGACATCCTGACCAACCAGGCGATGGGCGCCCTGACCGAGTCGGCCAATGTGGACGAGAAGCAGTTCACCCGCGAGGAGCAGGACGCCTTTTCCGCCCGCAGCCACCAAAACGCCGCCAAGGCCTGGAAGGACGGCTTCTTCGACGACGAGGTCGTCCCGGTCAGCATCCCGCAGCGCAAGGGCGACCCCATCGAGTTCAAGACCGACGAGGGCGTGCGCGGCGACACCACCGCCGAGTCCCTCGGCGGGCTGCGCGCGGCGTTCAGCAAGACCGGCACGATCACCGCCGGATCGGCCTCGCAGATCTCCGACGGCGCCTGCGCGGTCGTCGTTATGCCCAAGGCCAAGGCCGAGGAGCTGGGCCTGAGCTGGCTGGCCGAGATCGGCGCCCACGGCGTCGTCGCCGGCCCGGACTCGACCCTGCAGTCCCAGCCGGCCAAAGCGATCAAGGCCGCCTGCGCGAAGGACGGGATCACCCCCGCCGACCTCGACGTCATCGAAATCAACGAGGCCTTCGCGGCCGTCGGGCTCGCCTCGACCAAGGAACTCGGCGTCGACCCCGAGATCGTCAACCCCAACGGCGGCGCGATCGCGATGGGGCACCCGCTCGGTATGTCCGGCGCTCGCGTCGTGCTCGCCGTCGCCAACGAACTCAAGCGCCGCGGCGGCGGTGTCGGCGCGGCAGCGCTGTGCGGTGGCGGTGGCCAGGGCGACGCGCTGATCGTGCGCGTGCCGAAGGCCTGAGTTCGCGGATGGCCCGAGCCGCGGACGTTCCCGCTCTCCTGACCGCGGCTCGGTCCGGCTCCGTGCGTGCCCTGGCGCGGCTGATTTCGCGGGTCGAGGCCGGCGACCCGCGGGTGCCCGAGGTGCTGGCGGCAGCCGGGGCGGCGAGCACCGCGGCATACGTCATCGGGATCACCGGCGCACCCGGCGTCGGCAAGTCGACGACGACCAGCGCGCTCGTGCGCGCGCTCCGCGCCCGCGGCAGCCGGGTCGCGGTCCTCGCCGTCGACCCGAGTTCGCCGTTCACCGGCGGGGCGCTGCTGGGCGACCGCATCCGGATGGAGGAACACGGCACCGACTCCGGTGTCTTCATCCGCTCGATGGCGGCGCGCGGTCACCTTGGCGGGCTGGCCGCTGCCACGCCCCAGGCAATCCGGCTCCTCGAAGCCGCCGGGTTCGACGTGGTTCTCGTCGAGACCGTGGGCGTCGGCCAGTCCGAGGTCGAGGTTGCCGCGTCGGCCGACACGACGCTCGTCCTGCTCGCCCCGGGGATGGGCGACGGCATCCAAGCGGCGAAGGCGGGGCTGCTTGAGGTCGCCGACGTCCTGGCGGTCAACAAGGCCGACCGAGGCGGTGCCCGCGAGACCGCTCGCGAGCTGCGCGCCATGCTCCGGCTCGCCGATCGACCGCCCGACGCGTGGCACCCACCGATCCTGTCGATCAGTGCCGCCGACGGCACCGGCGTCGACGACCTCGTCGACGCCCTGACCCAACACCGCGAGCACGCCGCCGCCGACGGCACGCTCGCGGCCCGCCGCGGTGAGCGGGCCCGCGCCGAGCTGGAGGCGCTCGTGCTGAGCGCCCTGCGCGAGCGCATCGCCCCGGCGATCGAGCCGTATGCCGCGGCCATCGCCGCAGGGGAGTTGCCACCGCACACCGCTGCCGCGCAGGTCATCGCCGGCCTCCAATAGGCGCGGCCGTCGAGCCGGCGGGCATGATGGCCGCATGCCGAGATCAACTCGCCTGTCCCACCTACCGCCCCGGGTCCTCGGGATCGTCCAAGCCGGTGGGCAGGGCTCGCGGATGGATGTCCTGACCCGCGAGCGCGCCAAGCCGGCGCTGCCCTGGGGCGGAACGCACCAACTGATCGACTTTGCTCTGAGCAACCTGGCCAACAGCGGCATCGCCGACGTCTGGGTCTCGGTGCAATACCTCGCCGGCAGCCTGGATGAGCACCTGCAGTCCGGCCGTCCCTGGGACCTCGACCGCAACCGCGGCGGCTATCGCCGCCTCGTGCCCGAGGCCGGCCGCGCGCCGGTCAGTGGCGGCTTTTCGACCGGCAACGCCGACGATCTCTTCCGCACTCACGACGAGATCGCTCGGCACGCCCCCGACCTGGTCGTGGTCAGCAGCGCCGATCACGTCTTCGCCTGCGACCTGCGTCCGATCCTCGCCGCCCACCTCGAGGCGGGCGCGGTGACGACGATCCTGACCGCCGAGGTCCCAAAGTCCGAAGCCAGCCACAAGGCCGTGGTGCGCACGTGCGGCCGGGATCGCGCCCTCGCCGATAACGGCGTGCGCGCCCGAGAGGTCGAGGCGCTGGACTACAAGCCGGAGCGGGCTGCCGGGACCACGGTCGCCACGGAGATTTTCATCTATTCGACCGCGGCCCTGCTCGACACCCTCGCCGCGCTGCGCCGCGACCGGGATCAGGCAGGGGCGCTGGACGATCCTGCCGACTCCGGGCTCGGGGACTTCGGGGAGCGGCTGCTGCCGGCGCTCATCGAGTCCGGGCCGGTGCTGGCGGTCGATATCGGCAGCTATTGGCGCGACGTCGGCCGACCCGCGGCCTACGTGCAGTCCCACCGAGACCTCGTGCGCGGACGCGTGGGCCTGCTCGCCGACCCGGCCTGGCCGATCACGACCACCACGCCCCACCCGGCGCCGGCCCGCATCCGCGACGGGGCCCGGCTCGCCGACTGCGCCGTGGCCGGTGGCTGCGATGTCGCCGGTGAGGTTGTCGGCAGCGTCCTCGGCCCTGGCGTGCGTATCGAGCGGGGCGCCCGCGTCGTCGACAGCGTGCTGTTCGCCGCTGTCCACGTCGCGGCGGGGGCGGTGGTCCAAACCAGCGTCATCGACGAGCAGACCCGGATCGGGCGCGGCGCGCGGGTCGGTGCCCACGCCGCGGGCCGGCTGACCGACGGCCGCATCGCGCTCGTCGGGCGCGACTGCATGGTGCGCCCCGGCCAGCAGCTGCCCGCTGGAGCCCGTCTGGAACCGGGAACCCGCTAAGCCGGGCACCACCGGCGCGCTCCCGCCCGGCCGTCCCGGATTTGTGCGTGGCGCCCCTGATGAGTCATCGTGGATGCTTGCCGTGCCGTCGCGCCACCTCGCGACCGGCCACCTCGCTTCTGAAGGACAACTCCCCGTGCATCTGGTCAAGCGGATCGTGGGCGCCGTGCTGCTGCTCGCCGGGCTCGCGCTCATCGGCCTTGGCGGCTGGTTCGCGAACTATCTCGGGTCCGACGGCGCCGCCCGCTTCACGGTCGACCCCGTCGGCGCCACCCCGCTCGTTCTTGAGCCGCGGATCCTCAATCGCACCGACCAGCCGGTGCGCATCGAGATCACCCCGGCCACCGCTTCCACTGCCGTGGTCGCCGTCGGCACTCCCGCCGACGCCCTGTCCGTCATCGAAGGCAAGGCGCTCGATGCCGTCACCGCCGTCGAACTGCCCGCCAAGACCGCCACGGTGACCCGTCGCCCCGGTGCCAGCGGGATCGACCTGACCTCCGTCAACGTCTGGCGCTCAACGACGACGATCACGAGCACCGACACGGTGACCATCCGCCAGGACACCGCCCCTGAAACCGTCGTGATCGCTCCCGTCGGGGACGGAAAGCTGGACGCGGTCACGCTGACCTGGACGCGGTCGGCCTGGTTCAAGCAGGCGATCGCGGTGGTTGCAGCTGGCGTCGTCGTGACCCTGGTCGGGGCCTGGCTGCTCCTGCGCCGTCGCCGCCGACAGCCCCCTGGCCCGACCGACGACGGGCGCGCCGGCGCCGAGGATGCCGTGGAGGTGTCGGCATGAGGACCTCTCCCCGAGCGCTCGCCGCCCTCGCCGTGGCGGCCGCGCTGCCGCTCGCGGGCTGCGGCATACCCGATCGGGTGGCCGGGCTGCGGGCCGCGCCAGTCGAGCAGGCCACCGGCGCCGTCTTCAGCGCCGCCGCCGCCCGGCAAGTGGCCGACCGCGCGCTTGCCGCCGCACGCGCGGCCACGGGTGCGAGTTCCGGCGCCGCTGCCGAGCGCACGACGGCGCTGGCGGGACCGGCGTTGCGTCTGGCCGAGGTGGCCGCCAAGTTCGTTGACACGGGCGCGCCGAACGCGCTCACGATGCCGCCGAAGGTGCAGGTCCTCGGCGTCAGCAAGGGCCGCGGGTGGCCGCGCACGCTGCTCGCGACCGCGCAACAGGACGGCGTGCAAACCCTGTACGTCCTGATCCAGCGGGATGCGACCACCCCCGTCAAGCTGCACACCGCGGTGCCGATGCAGGCCGGCGCCAGCGTGCCCGCCCTCCCGGAGATCGCCGACGGCATCACCCGTGTCGAGGACGGCTCCGGGCTGGTCGATCGCCCCGAGAAGGTGATCGCCGCGTATGCCGCGCTGCTCACCTATCCCGCCAAAGCCACCAAGAGCGCGATCGTCTCGACCAACGACGCCTTCGCCAAGGGCTTGCTCGCCAGCTCGGCCGAGCAGGCCAAGGCACTAGGCAAGCTCGGGACGTTCACGCGCAGTCATACGGTCTATGAGCAGGATCTGGTCGCCTTCCGGCTGGCCGACGGCTCGGCCCTGGCCTTCGTCCAAGCCGCCCGGCACGACCGGCTGCGCCCGACCAAGCGGGCCAAGGAACTCCTCCTGTCCGCCCGGCTGGCCGAACTCGCCGGCAAAAAGAAGGTCAAGAAGGCCGTCGACCTCGACTGGTTGGAGAACTTCGCCGTGGTTATCCCGCGCAGCGGCCCGGCCACGGTCATCGGTGCCAGCGAGCAATTGCGCGACATCGACGCCAGCTAGCTGGCAGCCACCCCAAAAGACACGCTGAGGTCTGCACTTCCGGGTGAAGTCTACTCCCGAGATGCCGACCTCACCGAGAAGTGCAGACCTCGGCGAATCAAGGAGAATGGGCCACATGAGTGACCAGCCCGGTGAACAGACCGTCCCCACTACCGCCACCCGTGGCGCCGTCGACCTGACGAGTCTCGGCGGGGGAGCGTCCCCAGCAACGGGAGCGGCCCAAGCAGGCGCCGGCGCGCCCGCGGAGGCGGGCGGCGATGCGCTGCACGTCCAAGCGAGCGATGCGACCTTCAACGACGCCGTCAACCGCTCGATCCGCGTGCCGGCCGTGCTGGTCGTCGTCTCCACCCGGCTGCCCGAATCCGTCGTCTTCCTCGGCACTGTCGTCGAGGTCGCCCGCACACTCGGCGGGCGGCTGCAGGTCGTCAGCGTCGACGTCGACAGCAACCCCGGTCTGGCGCGCGCCCTGCAGGTGCAATCGGTGCCGATCACCATCGGCCTGGTCCAGGGGCAGGTGCTGCCCATGTTCGCCGGCGCCGTCCCCGCCGACCAGCTCAAGCAGGTATTCGAGGAGTTCCTCGGGCTCGCCGTCCAGCAGAGCGTCACCGGCCGCCTCAACCTGGCCGCCGCCGAGCTCGAGTCCGACGAACTGCCGCCGCTGCACCAGGAGGCGTTCGACGCGATCGAGCGCGGCGACCTCCCAGCCGCGGCGGCGGCATACGAAAAAGCGTTGGCGCAAAACCCGAGCGACACCGACGCCAAGCTTGGACTGGCCCAGGTGCAGTTGCTGACCCGCACCCAAGATGTTGATCCGGCCGCCGCACGGGCAGCGGCGGCTGGCGATCCGAGCGATATCGCCGCGGCGCTCACCGTCGCGGACATCGACCTGCTGGGCGGGCACATCGACGATGCCTTCGCCCGGCTGATCGACCTGGTGCGCAACACGAGCGGGCCGGAGCGAGAGCGGGTCCGCACGCACCTGATCGGGCTCTTCGACGTCGTCGGGAATCACGATGACCGGGTCAAGAAGGCCCGCACCGCGCTGATGTCCGCTCTGTTTTAAGCACGCGGCGGGGTGTCAGTCCCGGTTGGAGAAGGCCTCCACCCGGCGCCGGTCGCCCGCGACGATGACGAGGTCGCCGGCGCGCACCACGGTTTCCGGGGTGGCATGGGTCACATCCTGACCCCGGCCCTTGATCCCGGTCACAGACGGCGCTGGTCGAGGTGAACACGGCGGTGATGAGCGGAGCCGAACCTGGCCCGGCCGTTGCCATCGGCAGCATCAGCAGCACGACCCCGATAGCGTCCGCGACGGCGAAGGCTGCGACCACGACCTGCGAGGGATGCTTCAACACGCGCCGGCGCCGAGTCGGCTGCCCCCAGCCCGCGCCCGTGGTCATGCTCGACAGAATGTCAAAAGCGGATCGTGTTGGATAACCCCATGGGTGAACGCATCGACCTTCCGGTCCCGGGCTGGGATATGTCCTTGGGGGTGGTCCGCCACGGGCATTACGGGCGACCTGTTCTGGTTTTCCCGTCCGAGGCCGGGCGCGCCGAGGACTTCGCCAACAACGGCATGGTGGCGGCGGTCCAAGACCTCGTGGACGCCGGCCGAGTCAGCTTCTTTTGCGTCGACTCCCTTGATGCGTGGACCTGGTCGGCCAAGGAGCACCCGACTGAGGAGCGGGCCCGCCGGCACGGCGCCTACCACGCGTGGTTGGAGCAGCAGGCGCTGCCGTGTATCGCCGAGCAGGTCGGCGGCCGGCAGGAGCTGATCACGCTCGGCGTCTCGATGGGCGCCTACCACGCGGTGCACTTCACGTTGCAGCGCGCCGACATTGCGCCGCTGGCCATCGGGCTGTCGGGCAACTACGACCCGAGCTCGTGGAATGGCTGGGGCGAGATCGGCGACGCGACCTATTTCGCCAACCCGATGTCCTACCTCGCCAACACCAACGGCAGTCACCTCGACTGGCTGCGCGAGCGCGCGTCGATACTGCTCGTGGTCGGTCAGGGCCCCTTCGAGTGGTCGCCCACGAGGTCCTACCCGTCGACGTGCGCCTTTGCCGACGTGCTGCGCGCCAAGGGAATCCGGCACGAACTCGACGTATGGGGCCACGACAGCGCGCACGACTGGCCGTGGTGGCACCGGCAACTCGCCCATCATCTGCCGCGCTTCTGCTAAAGCCCTTCTCTAGCAAATTCCGTCGCTGCCCGTTCAGGAAAGGAACTCGATGCCGACTCAGCGTGACCACCTCATCGGTTTGTTGCTAGGGGCCGAGGAGGATTGGCCGACGGCATTCGAGGCGCTCGCCCGCAGGTTGGGCGTGCTGAGCACTCCCGACGGCGCTCAGCACCGGGTCCGCACCGAGCGCGTGACGATCGAGCCGTTCAACCTGCGCGACCAGCCGCGCCAGGACCTATGCATCGACCGGCTCGCCTACTGGTACTACCACCCCCGGGAGTGGCTGAAGAAGGCCGCACTGTTGGACGACGTCTACCTGCTCAACAGCCCGTTCACCTTCCAGTCGATGGAGAAGCACTCCGCCTATTGCGCCCTGCTGCGGCTGGGGATGAAGGTCCCCGACACCGTGCTGGTTCCCTACAAGAACCCGATCGACAACGCCCGCTGGGCCTACACGTCCTCGAAGTACAACAAGCAATTCGACCTCGCCGCGATCGCCGACGACATGGGGTATCCGCTGTTCATGAAGCCGTTCGACGGCGGCGGCTGGCGCGGGGTCTCCCGGGTGCGAGACCGCGAGGAACTGATGCGCACCTATGACCAATCCGGCGAGATGCTCATGCATCTGCAGGAGTCGATCGACTTCGACGTCTTTGCGCGGGCACTGACGATCGGGCCGGAGACCAAGGTGATGAAGTTCCGGCCCGATGAGCCGATGCACAACCGGTATGAGGTTTCCCACGACTTCCTCAGCCCCGCCGCGGGGCAGGAGGCGATCACGATCTCGCAGACGGTCAACGCCTTCTTCCGCTGGGAGTTCAACTCGTGCGAGATGCTGGTCACGGGGGAGACGATCCACCCGATCGACTACGCCAACGCCTGCCCCGACGTCGCGGTCACCTCGTTGCACTACTACTTCCCGTGGGCGATGACCGCCCTGCTGCGCTGGTCCACCTTCTGCGTTGTCACCGATCGTCTGGCCAAGACCCAGGTCGACACCGCGCCGTGGTTTGCGGTGGCGGACAACGAGGACCTCGACTACGGCGCCAAGCTCGAGGCCTATCAGCGCCTGGCCGACGACCACTTCGAGACCGAGCGCTATCAGGAGTTCTGCGCGACGACTTTGGCGCACGTGGACGAGATGGCCTTCGAGTATGTCTGCTCGACCGAGTTCAAGACGATGCTCGTCTCCACGATCCACCAGACCTACCCGCCGCACGAGTGGGAGCGCTTCGAGGCGCACTTCGGCGGGCTGCTGACCCTGTGGATCGAGGACACCGCCCGGGCGCACCGCGGGTGAGGCGTCCGCTCACGACGTCGGCTTGAGCACCCAATCGAGGACGATCTTGCCGTCCATGCTCGGCTGCGACTCGACGGTGGCATCGCGAGTGAGCATCGTCCAGCCGTGTCCCCCGGCCGCCGCGACATACTTCTTGACCTTGGCGGGGGAGCCCTTGACGGCCTGACGCAGCCGGGCAGGGAAGCTGCCCTGATCGGCCTCGGCGCACATGATCAGCAGGGGGATGGTGGTCGCCTTGGCGGCCTCTTCGGCCTCCGGAACACCCGGCCAGTTCGCTGGCCCGGAGAGATCGACAACGGCGTCGGCCCCCGCCTGCTGGGCCACCCCCAATGCCGTCGACCCGCCGGCAGAGGCACCCATCACGACAACCCGGTCGGCACCCAGCTTCTCCCGTGCCCACGTCACGGCGGCCCCAACCTGCTTCGCAGGATCCTTGGAAACCGTTGGACCACAGCTGGAATCGCCATCTGCGCAGAGGTCCATCGGTGCGGCCGCGATGCCCTTCTCGGCGAGCAGGCGCGCATAGGGCATCGCCCCGCACATGCCGCCCCTCACTTGCGGGAGCATGACGACGACGGTGGGGCCCGTGCCCACGGTCGCAATCGCCAGCGTGCTCTCGGCATCGACTCGGATGCCCTCGATCGTGCCCTCGAAGGGGAAGTGGCAGCGCTCCTCGACGCTGGCTCGGATCTCCTTGATCGGTGGGGTGACAGACGGCCTCGGCGACGTCGCGCTGGCGCTCCCGTCGGACGTGGGGTCATTGGCCGTGCCCCCACATCCGGCGGCGAAGATCACGGCAGTCGCGATGGCGAGGACTCGATGGGGTCGCATATGTCAATAGTGACATATCGGGCTAGGCTGGCGCGATGACGTCGACCCTGGAAGCGGCATTGCTCGGCGTCCTGGCTCGCGGGGAGCACACCGGTTACTCCCTGGCCCGGATGATGGGCCGACCGGTCGGCTACTTCTGGAGCGCCCACCACAGCCAGATCTACGGCGCGCTCGCGTCCTTGGAGGATCGCGCGCTGGTGCGGCATACGGTGATCGAGGGGGCCGGACCACGCCCCACCAAGCGCTATGCGATCACCGCGGCGGGCCTGGATGCGCTGCGTGAGTTCGTCGCCGGCGAGCTGGTCGAGCCGCCCACCCGCGATCTCGAAACCCTCAAAATGTGGTCGATGTGGACGGTCGACCCGGGCAGCGCCCGAGCCCTGGTCGAGCGGGCGTACGCGCGGCACGCCAGCCGGCTCACGGCATACGAAACCGAGCTGGCCGAGGTGAGCGCCGACCCCGACTCGCGGGATCGCACCCACCCGCTCTTTGCCTCCCGCCTGACGCTCGAAGGCGGCGTCCGCAGCCGACGCGCAGCCGTCGACTGGTGCGCCTGGATGCTCGGGGAACTCGCCGTAGCCGAGGGCGCCGAGGCCGATTGAGCCCCGGCCAACCCTAGGGCAGCGCCTGCTCCAGATCGGCGAGCAGGTCGCCGGGGTCCTCCAGGCCGACCGATAGGCGCAGGATGCCGTCATTGGGTTTGGCCTCGTCCGCCACGACGCGGTGGGTCAGGCCGGCCGGATGCTGGATGAGCGAGTCGACGCCCCCGAGGGAGACGGCGTGGGTGATCAGGCGCACCTGTTTGGCGACCGACAGCGCTGCCTCGTAGCCGCCCATCATCTCGAAGGCGACGATCGCACCGGGGCCGGCCAGCTGGCGCCCGATCAAGCCGAGCGGATCCTGGCCCGGCAGCGAGGGGTGCAGGACCCGGCGGATCGCCGGGTGCTCGGCCAGGGCCGCGGCGATCACCGTGGCGCTGTGTTGCTGGCGCTCGACGCGGATCGGCAAGGTGGCCAGGCCGCGGTGGAAGAGATAGGCGGCCAGCGGGTGCAGGATTGCGCCGGTGATCGCCCGGATCGGCCGGACCATCGCGGCAATCTCGGCGTCGCCGACGATCACCCCACCGATCGCATCGCCATGTCCACCAAGGAATTTCGTCGCCGAGTGGAGCACGACCCGGGCGCCGTGCTCGAGCGGGCGCTGCAACACCGGCGTCGCAAAGGTGTTGTCGACGACGACCGGGACATCGCCGGCCGCACGAACCACCGCGGCGATGTCGACCAGGTCCAGCGTCGGGTTGCCGGGGGATTCGAGGATGACCAAGCCGGTGCGTTTGGTGATCGCCTCGGCGACCTCCTCGGCATGGACATAGCTGACCTGCGTCCCGAGCAGGCCGGTGGCAAGCAGGTGGTCGGTGCCGCCGTACAGCGGGCGGATCGCGAGCACGTGCGGCTTGCCCGCCGCCGCCCTGGCGAGCAGCAGCGCCGTGGTCGCCGCCATGCCGCTGGCGAAGGCCACCGCCTCGGCGCCACCCTCGAGCTGCGCGACCCCCTCCTCGAAGCGGGCGACCGTGGGATTCCACAGGCGCGCATAGACCAGCGGGTCACCGGTCTCGGGCCGCCCGCCACCGGCCATCCGGTCGTATGCCGCTCCGCCCGCGACGACATCGGGCAGGGGGTAAGTCGTGGACAGATCGATGGGGAGAGCATGCACCCCGAGGTCGGTCAGGTCCCCCCGTCCCGCATGCACGGCAGTGGTGGCGAGGTGGGGCCGGGACGACGATGTCATTCCGCCAGGGTCGCAGGTGGCGCGGGTGCGGAGGGCGGCTGCGAACATCGTCCCGCGCACACTCCCTCCCGGGGGCCTGAAATCGAAGATACGGGCGGTAAGATCGCTCGATGTCGAAGAATATTCGGGAGTATGCCGAGTTGGACGACGTCGACCGCGCCCTCCTTGCGGCGTTGGTTGCGGACGCCCGGATCGCGAACAACCGTCTTGCCGCGCGCGCCAAGGTGGCACCCTCGACCGCCCTGCTGCGGGTGCGGCAACTGATCGACCGCGGCGTGGTTCGCGGCTTTCACGCCGACCTCGATCCCGAGCGCGTCGGGCGCCCGGTGCAGGCGATCGTCGCCATCCGGCTGCGCGCCCACGATCGCCGGCACATCGACACCTTCACGGCCACCGTCTCCCGGCTACCCGAGGTGATCCAGAGCTTCCACGTCGCCGGGGACGACGACTACCTCTTGCACGTCGCCGTCCCGTCGGCCAGCGCCCTGCGGGACTGGATTCTGGACAAGGTCACGACCAACCCGGCCGTGGCCCACAGCCGCACATCCTTGGTGTTCGGCCACGAGCCGGGACACCCTGGACCGCTGTGAACCTCTAGCCCAGGGCGGCGCCGACCACGTCCTTGGCCTCGGCCTGCACCTGGGCCAGGTGGTCTGGGCCCTTGAAGGACTCGGCATAGATCTTGTAGACGTCCTCGGTGCCGCTCGGACGGGCGGCGAACCAGGCCGACTCGGTGACCACCTTGAGCCCCCCGATCTTGGCGCCATTGCCCGGCGCCTCGGTCAGCTTCGCCGTGATCGGTTCGCCGGCAAGGGTTTCCGCGGCGACGTCCGCGGGGGATAGAGCCCCGAGCTTGGCCTTTTGCTCCCTGTTGGCCGGCGCGTCGATCCGGGCGTATGCCGGGCTGCCGTGCTTGGCGGTCAACTCGGCATACAGCTGGCTGGGGCTCTTGCCGGTCTTGGCCTGGATCTCGGAGGCAAGCAAGGCCAAGATGATGCCGTCCTTGTCGGTCGTCCACACGGTCCCATCGAAGCGCAGGAAGGACGCGCCCGCGGACTCCTCCCCACCGAAGGGTCCGGAGCCGTCGAGCAGGCCGGGCACGAACCACTTGAACCCGACCGGCACTTCGACGAGCCGCCGGCCGAGATCCTCGGCGACCCGGTCGATCATCGAACTGGAGACGAGGGTCTTGCCAATGAACCCGTCCCCTCGCCAGCCCGCCCGTGCGCCGCCATAGAGATACTGAATCGCCACCGCGAGATAGTGATTCGGGTTCATCAAGCCGGCGTCCGGGGTGACGATGCCATGGCGGTCGGAGTCGGCGTCATTGCCGGTGGCGATCTGATACGTCTCCCGCTGGGCGATCAGGCTCGCCATCGCATTGGGCGAGGAGCAGTCCATCCGGATCTTGCCGTCCCAGTCGAGCGTCATGAACCGCCAGGTCGCATCGACGAGCGGGTTGACGACGGACAGGTCCAACCCGTGGGCTTCGGCGATCGCTCCCCAGTAGTCGACGGCGGCGCCGCCGAGCGGATCGGCGCCGATGCGGATACCGGCGTCCTTGATCGCGGCCAGATCGACGACATTGGGCAGATCGGCGACATAGATGCCCATGAAGTCGTAGGACTGCGCGGCCTGCCGGGCCCGGGCAAATGGGATTCGCTTGACCCCAGCAAGGCCCGCCTTGATGTAGGCATTGGCCGCCGCGGCAATGGTCTTGGTGGCGTCGGTGTCGGCGGGGCCACCGTGCGGCGGGTTGTACTTGAAGCCGCCGTCGGTCGGCGGGTTGTGCGACGGCGTGACGACGATCCCGTCGGCGAGACCGATGCCCGCGGGAAGGTCGTCAACGCCGCCGATCTTGCCGCGGTTGGCGGTCAAAATCGCATGCGAGACAGCGGGAGTCGGCGTGTAGCGGTCGGCCGAGTCGACGAGGACCGTGACATCATTGGCGGCGAGCACCTCCAAGGCCGACGCCCACGCCGGCTCGGACAAGCCGTGCGTGTCCCGCCCGATGAACAGGGGTCCGTCGAAGCCCTGCTCGCGCCGGTAGTCCACGATCGCCTGGGTCGTGGCCAGGATGTGGTCCTCGTTGAACGACGTCTTGAGCGAGGACCCGCGATGGCCCGAGGTTCCGAAGGCGACCTGCTGGTCGATGTTCTCGGGGTCGGGCTTGTCCACGTAATACGAGGTGATCAGGTGGGGGACATCGACGAGATCGGACGGCTGGGCGGGCTGACCGGCGCGAGGGTTGTTCATGCGTGTCATCCTTGCACTGACCGCTCTCGAACGGGACCCCGAGTCGGATCTGCCTGCTCTCTGCCAAAGCTCGGGCCGATGTCGCCGCTGCGCACCGGGCCCGGCGTGGCGCGTCAGCCGCTGCGGGGTGCGTCCTTCGACGAGGCGACGATCTCCGGCGGGGCAACGGACACGGCCGCTGGCGCCTCGACCGATGCCGGTTCGTCGCGCTTGGGCGCGAGATAGATCGCCGAGAGCTTTTGGACGAAAATCGTTGCGCTGTAGGGCTGATTGTCCCAGGGTTGGCCCTGCGCGGTGATCGTGACCCCGGCCTGGCTGGGAGAGCCGTACTCGTCGAAGCCCGAGGTGTCGAGGACAACGTCCCACTCTCCGGCATACGGCAAGCCGATGCGCATCCCGTCGCGCGGGTCGCCGCCGAAGTTGATCACCGCCACCACCGCACTATTGCCACCGCGATCCTGTTGCCCGAACCGGACATAGGACAAGGTGTTGCCGCCATGGTCGTGCGGGTTGAGCCACTCGAACCCGGCCGGGCTGCTGTCTTGCGCCCACAGCGCCTCGTGGCTGCGGTAGATCTCGTTGAGTTCCTTGACGAGGTTGTGCACCCGGTAGTGCGCCGCGTGATCGAGCAGCCACCAGTCCAGCGAGCGCCCATCGGCCCACTCGCTCGGCTGGGCGAACTCGCACCCCATGAACAGCAGCTGCTTGCCGGGGTGGCTCCAGATGTAGGCGAGATAGGCGCGCAGGGTCGCCAGCTGGTCATAGCGGTGGCCGGGGATCTTGCCGAGCAGCGAGCCCTTGCCGTGCACGACCTCGTCGTGGCTGATCGGCAGGATGTAGTTCTCGCTGTAGGCGTACATGAGGGAGAACGTCAGCAGGTTGTGGTGGTACTGCCGATAGATCGGGTCGCGCTGCAGATAGCGCAGCGTGTCGTTCATCCACCCCATATTCCACTTGAAGCCGAAGCCGAGACCCCCGGTCGAGGTCGCCTTGGTGACCCCGGGCCAGGAGGTTGACTCCTCGGCGACCGTGACGACGCCCGCAGACCGCTTGTAGGCCGTCGCGTTCGCCTCCTGCAGCATGCCGATCGCTTCGATGTTCTCCCGGCCGCCGTATTGGTTGGGCAGCCACTCGCCGCTGCGCCGGGAGTAGTCGAGATAGAGCATGGAGGCGACCGCGTCGACGCGCAAGCCGTCGATGTGGAACTCCTCCAGCCAGTAGGAGGCGTTGGCGACCAGGAAGTTGCGCACCTCCTTGCGGCCGAAGTCGAAAATGTGTGTGCCCCAGTCGGGCTGGTCGCCCCGGCGCGGGTCGGCGTGTTCATAGAGCGCCAGCCCGTCGAAGCGGGCCAAGGCCCATTCGTCGCGGGGGAAGTGGGCCGGCACCCAGTCGAGGATGACGCCGATCCCGGCCTGATGGAGCTTGTCGACGAGATACTTGAAGTCATCGGGGGTGCCGAAGCGCGCCGTCGGCGCAAAGTAGCCGGTCACCTGATAGCCCCACGACGGACCGAACGGGTGCTCCATGACCGGCAAGAACTCGACATGCGTGAAGCCGAGATCGGCGACGTAGTTGACCAGGTGCTCGGCCAACTCGACATACGAGAGCCCGTGCCGCCAGGAGCCAAGATGGACCTCGTAGATGCTCATCGGCCCGGTATGCGGGTTGTGGGTGTGCTTCTTCTCCTCCCACTCCGCGTCCTGCCACGCGTACTTGCTGTCGTGGACGACCGACCCGGACCGCGGGGGGGTCTCGGTGCGCCGGGCCATCGGGTCGGCCTTGTCGCGCTCGACGTCGTCGGCGCCGCGGATGCGGAACTTGTAGGTGGCTCCCGGGCCGACGTCGGGGACGAACAGCTCCCAGATTCCGGAGTTGCCGAGCAACCGCATCGGGTGGGCACGGTTATCCCACCCGTTGAAATCGCCCACCACATATACCGACTTGGCCCGAGGAGCCCACACCGAGAAGGATGTTCCGGTCACCGAGCCAAGCGGACCGTCGTAGGTGCGCACGTGCGCGCCGAGCACCTGCCACAGCTGCTCGTGCCGACCCTCGTTGAACAGGAACCGGTCGATCTCACCGACGGTCGGCGCGAAGCGATACGGATCGTCGGCCTCGTGAACGACACCATCACCCCAGGCGGTCCGCACTCGGTAGTCCATCGCTGCCGTCGTCCCGGGGCGCAAACCACTCCAGACGCCGTCGGACTCGTGCACCAGGTCGAGGAGTTCGCCGTCCTCGAAACGCACCTGGACCGACTCGGCCAACGGACGTAGCACGCGGATCCGCAGGCCGTCCTCTTCCAGGTGCTGGCCGAGCAGGTCATGCGGCTGCTGATGGCGGCCATTGGCCAACGACCATCGTGCTCCTGGCAGGGCGCTGGGGGGAGTGGGGCTCACGGGAGTTCCTCCTTGGTGGCATCCGTGTGGGGCAGGAGCCGATCGAGTGCGGCGAGTGGAATCCCGACCCACGTCGGGCGATTACGGGTCTCATAGACAACTTCGTACAGAGCCTTGTCCACGAGATAGGCGCCGAGCAAGGGACCCGCGGTGCGCGGATCCGAGCCGGCGCGAGCGGCATACCCGGCGACGAAGGCGTCTTGGGCGGCGGCCACCCAGGCGCGCGCCGAGAAGCCGCGAGTCTCCTGCTCCAGCGAACCGCCCGCGTAGTCGAAGGACCGCAGCATTCCGGCGACATCGCGCATCGTCTGGTCGGTGCGGTTGCGCTCGGCGAGCGGCCGCAACGGCTCGCCCTCGAAGTCGAGCAGCACCCAGCCGCGGCCCGGGACCAACAACACCTGGCCGAGGTGGAAGTCGCCGTGAATGCGTTGGAAGGGTGGCCAATCGGCCTGCTCCGCCGCCGTGAAAATCGCTTCCACCGCGTCCGTATGCCGCGCCAGCTGCGGGCACTCGGCCAGCGCCGCGGCCAGCCGCGCCCGCATGCCGGCCAGGGTTTCGCCGATGCGGCCGGCGTCGGCCGGCTCGGTCGGCAACTGGGCCGCGAGCACCTCGTGCACCTCCGCGGTGGCGTCGCCCAGCAACCGAGCCTGGTCGGTGAAATCGCTTCCGGTCCGAGCGGCGAGCAGCGCCTCCCGCCAGGCGTCCTGGGCTCCGGGAAGGAACTCCTGGGCCAAGGCGAAATGCCCATGGGCGCTCGGCCCGCCGTCGGGCGCCGGCCAGGACCCACTGATCGAGCCCAGGCTCGCGGGGACCCGCGTGCTTCCCGCCGCCGCCAGCGTCCCTTGGACCACGACATCCGGGTTGTCACCGTCGGCCAGTGTGCGAAAGACCTTGATGATCACTGGCCGTTCGCCACCCGCGCCGTCGGCGGCAACCGCGATGATCGAGGTGTTGGACTGCTCGCCGGTCAACACCCGCGAGCTGATCAGCCGCAGGGTCTCGCCCGTTGTCGCGATCCCGGCGATGTCCGGGTCCACGGCATCCGATTCGGCGCTGGATGCCGCCCGGACCTGACCGGTCGCCAGCGCGAACAGCTCGCCGGCATAGACCGGGTCGTGCGGAGCGTCATAGACCCAGCGGGTGCCGAGGACCGAGTGCTCGACGACGCCGATCAGCGCAGGTTCGAGGGTCGGCTCCGGTGCGCCGCGATAGGTGAGCGGCACCTGATAGACCGTCGGCGGCGTGCTCGCGTCGTCGGCGACGATAACCGTCTCGATCCCGACCTGCCCGCCCCGATCGTCCAACCGCCAGGACGAGAGCCGGCGCAGCCTCGGGGAGCGGCCCTTTGCGGCATACCAGCGCTGCTCGGCGATCCAGCCGGAGATCACCTCCAGCTTGCTGGGGATGATCGTGGCGTCGGGATGGAGGATGGCCAAGGTTCAAGGCCTCCGCACCGCGACGATGTGCACCGGCTCCCATTCCGGGCCGAGGCGCACGTAGTTGTGCTCCCACCACGTCCAGGTCTCGCCGGTGATCAGGTCGTGGGCCTCGAAGCTGTCCGGCCAGTCCATGCCGAGCACCGGCATGTCAAGCCGGACCATCGAGCTGCGGGTGCTGTGCGGGTCGAGGTTGGCGACGACGATGATGATGTCCTCGCTGCCGTCGGGCAGCCGGCGTGCCTTGGAGAAGCACAGCATGTTCTCGTCGTCGACATGGTGGAAGCGCAGGTTGCGCAGCCAGCGCAGTGCCGGGTGCGCCTTGCGGATGGCATTGATCGTGGTGAGGTAGCCGGCGAGGGACTGCCCCTCCTTCGGCCCGCCCGGCTCGTAGTCCGCCCAGCGGCGGTCCTTAAACTGGTACTTCTCGTTGTCGATCTGCTCCTCGGCGCCGGGACGGGCGACGTGCTCCATGAGTTCGTAGCCGGCGTAGATGCCGTAGGTGGGCACGAGCGTCGCGGCCAGAGCGGCCCGCAGCTTCCACGCCGCCAGCCCGCCGAACTGCATATAGGGCGTGAGGATGTCGTGCGTGGTCGGCCAGAACGACGGCCGCATGTATGCCGCGCTCTCCCCGGCGAGTTCGGTGCAGTAGTCCCGGAGTTCGCCCGCGCCATTGCGCCAGGCGTAGTAGGTGTAGCTCTGTTGGAAGCCGACCTTGGCGAGCAGGTGCATCATCGCCGGCTTGGTGAACGCCTCGGCGAGCCAGATGACGTCCGGGTGCTCCTTGGCTACGTCCTGAATCAGCCACTGCCAGAACTGAACCGGCTTGGTGTGCGGGTTGTCGACGCGGAAGATCTTGATGCCGTGGTCGATCCACACCTGGATGACGCGACGCACCTCCGCATAGGCCCCGCTCGGGTCGTTGTCGAAGTTCAGCGGATAGATGTCCTGATACTTCTTCGGCGGGTTCTCGGCATACGCGATCGTGCCGTCGGCGCGCCGGGTGAAGAACTCGGGATGGCTGCTCACCCAGGGGTGATCGGGGGAGGCCTGCAAGGCGATGTCGATCGCCACCTCCAGTCCGTTGCGCTCGGCCTCGGCGACGAACTCATCGAGGTCGTCGAAGGTCCCGAGTTCGGGGTGGATCGCGTCGTGGCCACCGTCGGGCGAGCCGATGGCATACGGGCTGCCCGGGTCGTGCGGGCCGGCGCCCAGGGTGTTGTTGGGGCCCTTGCGTGCAGCCCGGCCGATCGGGTGGATCGGGGTCAGATAGATGACGTCGAAACCCATCGCCGCGATGGCCGGCAGTCGTTTGGCCGCGGTCACCAAGGTCCCCGACACCCACGCCTCGGTGTTAGTGTCGTAGTAGCAGCCCTCGGAGCGGGGGAAGAACTCATACCACGCGCCATATAGCGCGCGCTCGCGCTCGACGAGCAGGGGGTAGTCGGGGCTCGGGCTGACCATGTCGCGCAGCGGCAGCCGCGACATTTCCTCCCGCACTGCCCGGTCTAGCCCGGCGCTCAGGCGGGTGGTCACCGACCGGTCGGTGTCGGCGAGCACGCTGGCGGCGTCATCGAGCAGCAGGCGGCCGTCACCGCTTCGCCCCGGCTGCTCGGCCGCGCGTTCGAGCAACAGCGCGCCCTCGGTGAGCATGAGTTCGACATCGACGCCGGCGGCGACCTTGATGCTCGCGTCGTGTTCCCACGTGCCGTAGGGGTCCGACCACCCCTCGACCCGATAGGTCCAATTCCCCGGGTAGCTCGCCGTCACCTCGGCGACCCAATGGTTGAGGCCGGGGTTGATGCACTCCATCGGGATGAGCGTCTGCTGGCCGTCGGGTGCGGTGAGCACGACGGTGGCGTTGACCGCGTCGTGGCCCTCACGCAAGACCGTCGCATCGAGCGTGAACGTTTCGTCGACGACGGCCTTGGCCGGGCGCAGGCCGTGGTCGATGACCGGGCGGACATCCTGGACGGGTATCCGGCCGACCGGCACCTGCGGCGGCGTTGACACCGGGAGGGTGGGGGCCGGAGCGGGCGGCCGCTTGTCGTGCGGGCGGTCGGACAGTGGGGGCGACGCAGTCACGGTTCCACGCTATCGCTTGGGCTCCCGAGGCGAGGAGCCGACGGACGGGGGAGCAGGGTCACGCTGGGGGATCGCATCCCCAGACCTGGATGCTGCAGGCAGCGACGTGGACCGGGCCCGGATCGCGCATCTCCACGTCGCTGACCGGGGATTCGAGCGCGCTGTCCCACAGCAGGTGGTAGGCGGGCCCGTTGGGGGGTGGCGGCAGGACGACCATCCGCTCGGTGACTGCGCCGTTGAAGACGAGCAGGACACTGGTCCGATCCCGCTGCGGGCCGCTCAACAGCATTTGCAGCACCGTGCCAGACGGATCCTCCCAATGGGCCGCCGTCATCGGCTCGCCGTCCCCGCCATACCAGGAAACATCCGCCGGCCCACCGTCGGTGACCGACTCGCCGGTAAGGAAGTGCCGCTGCCGAAGGACCGGCAGTTGCCGGCGCAGCGACGTCAAGTGCTCGACGGTGGCGAGCAAGGCCCGCTGCCACGGCTTGTGCTGCCAGTTCAACCAGGTCAGCTCGTTGTCCTGACAATAGGGGTTGTTGTTGCCCCGCTGGGTGCGCCCGAACTCATCGCCGGCGTTGATCATCGGCACCCCGTGGGCCAGCAGGAGCGTGCCGAGCAGGTTGCGGATCGTCTGGCGGCGCCGGTCGAGGATGTGCTGATCGTCGGTGGGGCCTTCGATGCCGTGGTTCCACGACCGATTGTGCGAGCTGCCGTCACGATTGCCCTCGCCGTTGGCCTCGTTGTGTTTTTCGTTGTAGGCCGTCAGGTCGGCCATCGTGAAGCCGTCGTGCGCGGTCACGAAGTTGACCGAGGCGATCGGTCCCCGGCCAGAGAAGAAATCCTCCGAGCCGGCCAGGCGGGTTGCCAGGTGCCGGACGCCGTGACCGCGATGGTGGTGGGCCCGCGCCGCGACATCGGTCAGCCAGAAGGTGCGCACGTCGTCGCGGAATCGATCGTTCCACTCGGCGAACGGCGGCGGGAACTGCCCGGTGCGCCAGCCGTGTGGGCCGACGTCCCATGGCTCGGCGATCAACTTGCACGTGGATAGCACAGGGTCGGTGCGGACGGCGACGAGGAAGGGATGGTCGCGGTCAAAGGCGTGGTCCTTGCCGCGGGCCAGGGCGACCGCCAGGTCGAAGCGGAATCCGTCGACGTGGCAGTCCTGCACCCAATAGCGCAGCGAGTCCAGGACGAGCCGGATCACCTCGGGATGACTGAGGTCGAGGGTATTGCCGCAGCCGGAGAAGTCGACGTCGCGCCCGGCGCCGTCGAGCCGGTAGTAGGTGCGATTGTCCAGCCCGCGCCAGGACAGCGTCCGCCCGTCCCGCACCCCCTGCTCGGCGGTGTGGTTGTAGACAACATCGAGCAGCACCTCGATGCCGGCACGGTGCAGCAGCTTGACCATGCCCTTGAACTCATCGACCACGCCCTGGGGGTCGCGCGCGGCGGCCAAGCGGGGCTCCGGGGCAAAAAAGCCGAGCGTGTTGTAACCCCAGTAGTTGCCCAGCCCGCGGCTGGTGAGGTGCTCCTCACTCGCGCTCGCGTGAACCGGAAGGAACTCGACCGCGGTGACACCGAGCCGGCGCAAGTGCTCGACGACCACGGGGTGAGCCAGACCGGCATACGTGCCGCGCAGGTGAGGCGGAACGTCCGGGTGGCGCATCGTCATCCCCCGCACGTGCATCTCGTAGATCACCGTGTCGGACCACGAGCGGTGCAGGCGCTGGTCGCCCTCCCAGTCGAAGGCCTCCGAGATCACGACCCCGAGGCCGCGCTCGTCGATCGCGCGGGCATAGGGATCCAGCAGCGGAATGTCCGGGTCGTAATGCAGGCCACTGGCGGGGTTGTGCGGTCCGGAGGCGTGCACGGCATACCGCTGACCGGGCAGGACTCCGTCGAGCAACCCCCACCACCAGCCGTGGGCGCGATCGGTCAGCGGATAGCGGCGCTCGCCAGGCATCCCGTCGCCGTTCTGGACAACCACCGTGACGGCGTCGGCGTTCTCGGCGAAGACAGCGAACTGCGCGCCACCCGCGACCAGATGCATGCCCGGCGACGGCGGCAGGTCGCGAGACAACGCAGACATGAGGGGTAGCCTACGCAGAGGTAGCGTTGGCCGTATGACAGATCCCACAGCCCTACCCAATCTCCCCGGTTTTGGCGGCAACCCGCCGCCCACCGCCCCGGAGCAACCGCCCTTGCGTGACCGGGTCGTGGCGGCCCTGAAGGAACTGGACCTGACGCCCGACGTCGACCAGGACGGCGATGTGGCCTTCGTCTTCCAGGACCAGCAGATGTTTATCAGGGCCACCGAGGAGGACGCCGAGATCGTTCGCGTCTTCGGGCAGTGGCGCCTGGTCGCGCCCGTCCCCGAGGACCGCCTGGAGCGCCTTGAGGTCTGCAATGACGTCAACGTCGCCTTCAACGTCGTCAAGACGGCCCTGGCCGACGAGACGCTGCTCGTGACCTCCGAGCATCTGCTGCCCCAGGGTGCCGATCTGCGGGGACTCTTCAGCATCACGATCCCGCTCGTTCTGCACGCTGTTGGCCTGTGGCACCAGCGCGCCCTCGGCGAGGCCGGCCCGGATATGCCGCTGGCCGACGACTCCGGTCCGCAGCCCCTCTCGGGCCAGCCCGGATCGGCGTTCGGACTCAATGGCGGCCAGCAGGGGGCGGGATCATGAGCGAATTCGTGCGCGTCGAGGTCGAGGACGGCATCGGCACCATCCGGTTGGACCGGCCCAAGATGAACGCGCTCAACCTGCAGGTGCAGGCCGAGCTGGGCCAGGCCGCCGCCGAGGTGAGCGAGCGTGACGACATCGCCGCCGTCATCGTCTATGGCGGCGAACGCGTCTTCGCCGCCGGCGCGGACATCAAGGAAATGGAGGCGATGTCCTTCGTCGACATGGCCAAGGCTTCGGTCGGGTTGCAGGCGTTCACGCGAGCGCTGGCCGCCATCCCCAAGCCCACGGTTGCGGCGATCACCGGGTATGCCCTCGGCGGCGGCTGCGAGGTCGCCCTGGCGTGCGACTTCCGCATCGCGGCCAACGACGCCACCCTCGGCCAGCCCGAGATCCTCCTCGGCATCATCCCCGGTGCAGGCGGCACCCAGCGCCTGGCCCGGCTCGTCGGGCCGGCCAAGGCCAAGGACCTCGTGTTCAGCGGCCGGTTCGTCAGCGCCCAGGAGGCCCTCGACATCGGCCTGGTCGACGAACTCGCCGAACCCGACCAGGTCTACGCCGTCGCCCGCGAGCGGATGTCCCGCTATGTCGGCGGCGCCGCGATCGCGTTGCGCGCGGCCAAGGAAGCCATCGACAAGGGCCTGGACGTCGACCTGCAGACCGGCCTGGACATCGAACGCATGCTGTTCGCCTCGCTGTTCGCGACGCAGGACCGGGCCGAGGGGATGGCCTCGTTCGTCGCGAACGGGCCTGGGAAGGCGAGGTTTAGCGGACGCTAGGACCCGCGGTCTTCGGTGGGCTTGCAGCTCGCGCGGCAGGTATGCCGCGCTCGCTCGTGCGTCGCACTCGCTTCGTGTGTCTCACTCCGCTTTCACGTGGTGCGTTTCTGCTTCGACCTGGAGACAACTCGCATTGCCGTCCCGTCGTGCACTCACTCGTGAGGGTGGGGTTCGTGGGCTGCGGCGCGCGTGGGTCGGGCGGGAAAGGGGGCGTGTTGGGTATCACGTTGGAGGGCCGGGATGGGGCCCGGTGGGGCTGAGAGGATGGTTCGAGCCATAAGCGCCCCGATGCGGGTGCCCGAAGGGACAGGATGAGAACAGCGATATGAACATCGTGGTTTGTGTCAAGTACGTGCCGGACGCACAGGCCGAGCGCGGCTTCGAGGACGACTTCACGACCGACCGGGTGGGCGTGGACGGGCTGCTGTCCGAGCTCGATGAGTACGCCGTGGAGGAGGCGCTCAAGCTCGCCGAGGGCAGCGACGGCGGCGAGGTGACGGTCTTAACGATCGGGCCCGAGGCCGCTGCGGACGCCATCAAGAAGGCCCTGCAGATGGGCGCCGACAAGGGCATCCACGTCAGCGACGAGGCGATCGCCGGCAGCGATGCCTTCGGCACGTCACTTGTGCTGGCCGAGGCGATCAAGAAGGTCGGCACCCCCGACCTGGTGCTCGCCGGCATGTCGTCCACCGACGGCTCGATGGGCGTCCTGCCGGCCATGCTCGCCGAACGGCTTGGTCTGCCGCAGGTGACGATGGCGGCCGAGATCACCGTCGCCGACGGCAAGATCACCGCCCGCCGCGACGGCGACGCGGCCAGCGAGACGATCGCCGCCTCGCTGCCCGCCCTGGTTTCGGTCACCGACCAGATCAACGAGCCGCGCTACCCCTCGTTCAAGGGGATCATGGCCGCCAAGAAGAAGCCGGTCGAGACGTGGAGCCTGGCCGACCTGGGCGTCGACCCGGGCAGCGTCGGGCTCGCCGGCGCCTACACCGCGGTTGTCGGTGTCACCAAGCGGCCCCCGCGTGAGCAGGGCGAGATCGTCACCGACGAGGGTGACGGTGGCACCAAGCTCGCCGCGTTCCTGTCCGCCCGCAAGTTCATCTGATCCGGCCGATCCGACACGAAAGGAATACCCACTATGTCTGATGTCTTCGTGCTGGTCGACCACGCCAATGGTCAGGTCCGCAAGACCACGTCCGAGTTGCTCACCATGGCCGCCCGTCTGGGCACCCCGGTGGCCGTCTATGTCGGCTCCGGGGTCGAGGACGCCAAGGAGAGCCTGGCCAAGTTCGGTGCCGGTCGCATCTTTGTGATGGACAACGCCGATATCACCGGTCACCTCGTGGCCCCGCAGGCCGAGTTCCTCGCCGCCTTGGCCAAGAAGTTCCAGCCCGCCGCCATCCTCATTCCGGCCAACCCCGCCGGCAAGGAGATCGCTGCCCGCTTGGCGATCAAGCTCGATTCCGGGCTGATCACCGACGCCGTCGACGTCCAGCCGGGCGAGGGCGGGGTCGAGACCACACAGTCGGTCTTCGCCGGCAGCTACACCGTGACGGCCAAGGTCACCAAGGGCACACCGATCATCGCGGTCAAGCCCAACTCGGCTGCGCCCCAGGAAAACCCGGCCGACGCCCAGGTTGTTCCGGTCAACTTGACGATCAGCGACGGCGCCAAGGGCGCCCAGATCACCGACTCCAAGGAGAAGGTCGCCAGCGGGCGGCCGGAGCTCAACGAGGCGGCGATCATCGTGTCCGGCGGTCGTGGCACGGGCGGTGACTTCTCACCTGTCGAGGCACTCGCCGACTCGCTCGGCGCCGCCGTCGGCGCCTCCCGGGCCGCGGTCGACGCCGGCTGGTATCCGCATACGACCCAGATCGGCCAGACCGGCAAGCAGGTCAGCCCGCAGCTGTATGTCGCCGCCGGGATCTCCGGCGCGATCCAGCACCGCGCCGGCATGCAGACGTCCAAGACGATCGTCGCGATCAACAAGGACCCCGAGGCCCCGATCTTCGAGTTGGTCGACTTCGGCGTCGTCGGCGACCTCTTCCAGGTGCTGCCGCAGACCACGGACGCGGTCCAGGCCGCCAAGCACTGAGCCCGGCCGGCGAGGAACTTCTGCTAGCAGAGGTTCCTCGCTGGGCTACAGGGTGCTAGTTAGGTGGACCTTGACGACCCTGCGCTAAGTCGACCCTTTCCCAACTTCCTTAGACTCGTCCTGTGAGCGTCTATCTCGACCACGCGGCGACGACCCCGATGCTGCCTGCCGCTCGCGAGGCGTTCACCGATCAGCTGGCCATCACCGGCAACGCCTCGGCGTTGCATACGCCCGGCCGTGCAGCCCGGCGCGTGGTCGAGGAGGCCCGCGAGCGCATCGCCGCGGCCCTCGGCGCGCAGCCGAGCGAGGTGATCTTCACCTCCGGCGGCACCGAGTCGGACAATCTCGCGATCAAGGGCACGTATGCCGCTCGCTCCGACCCCGCTCGCCCGGGCCCCGATCCCGCTCGCCGGCGCGTGGTGATCAGCGGGGTCGAGCACCACGCGGTTCTCGACCCGGTGGAGTTCCTTGTCTCCACTGGGGCGTGGGCCAGCTTCGCCGAGCCGGACGCCCAGGGCGTGATCACACCGGACGCGCTGCTGGCCGCGCTGGGTGACGACCCGAGCGACGTCGCGGTGGTGAGCATCCTGTGGGCCAACAACGAGATCGGCACGATCTCTCCGATTGCCGAATTGGCCGCGATCGCGAGGGAGCACGGCATACCGATGCACAGCGACGGCGTCCAAGCGGTCGGGCACCTGCCGGTCGACTTCGCCGCGAGCGGTCTCGACCTGCTGTCGCTGACCGGGCACAAGCTCGGCGGCCCGCTCGGTGTCGGCGCGCTGCTGGCGCGCCGTGATGCTCAGTTGGTCCCGCAACTGCACGGCGGCGGTCAGGAACGGCAGGTGCGCTCGGGCACTCTCGACGTGCCGGCGATCCACGCTCTCGCCGCGGCCGTCGAGGCCGCCGTCACCGGGCTCGAGGACGAGATGGCTCGCCAAATCGCCTTGCGCGACAGCCTGATCGACCAGATCCTCGGGCTCGGCCTGGGCCTCGTGCTGACCGGCGCCTGGACTCGGGGGTCGGCGGCCGACCGGCTCCCCGGGAATGTCCACTTCCGAGTACCTGGGGCCGACGGAGATTCGCTGCTCTACCTGCTTGATGCCGCCGGGATCGCCTGCGCCACAGGCTCGGCCTGCACGGCGGGGGTGCCACGCGCCAGCCATGTCGTCCTCGCTCTCGGCGTCCCTGAGCAGGACGCGCGCGGGTCGATCCGGATGACGTTGGGCCACAGCTCGACCGGCACCGACGTTGCCGCCGCGGTCGCTGCCCTGCCCGGCGCGGTCGAGCGCGCCCGCCGTGCCCGGGGGGCTGCGTGACGCGGGTCGTCGCCGCGATGAGCGGGGGCGTCGACTCGGCGGTCGCCGCGGCGCGAATGCTCGACGCCGGGCACGACGTCGTCGGGGTCCACCTCGCCCTCTCCCGCAGCGCCGCCACCTTGCGCGAGTCCGCCCGCGGGTGCTGCACGATCGAGGACGCGGGCGACGCGCGGCGGGTCGCCGACCGCCTCGGCATCCCCTTTTATGTCTGGGACCTCGCCGACCGGTTCGAACACGATGTCGTCGAGGACTTCCTCGCCGAGTATGCCGCCGGCCGCACCCCGAACCCCTGCCTGCGCTGCAACGAGAAGATCAAGTTCGCCGCGCTGCTCGACAAGGCGCTCGCGCTCGGCTTCGACGCCGTCGCCACCGGCCACTACGCCCGCAAGGTGAGCGGCCAGAACGGATCCGAGCTGCATCGCGCGATCGATCCCGAGAAGGACCAGTCCTATGTGCTCGGGGTGTTGACCCAGCCGCAGCTTGAGCGCGCCTTCTTCCCGCTCGGCGACTCGACCAAGACGCAGGTGCGCGCCGAGGCCGCCGAGCGCGGCTTTGCCGTGGCCCGCAAGCCCGACAGCCACGACATCTGCTTCATCCCCGACGGCGACACCCAGGGCTGGCTGCGGGCGCGGTTAGGCGAGCGCCCGGGCGATATCCGCGACGCCGCCGGGCAGGTGATCGGCCGGCATCGGGGTGCCTACGCCTTCACGGTCGGGCAGCGCAAGGGCCTCGGCCTCGACCGCTCCAGCCTGGACGGGCAGGCGCGTTATGTCGTCAACATCGACGGCCCGCACAACACCGTGACGATTGGCACCGCCGACCTGCTCGGAGTCGACATCCTGCACGGCGAGCACGCCCTGTGGTGCGGACCGCCACCGGCGGGCGAGGTGCGCCTGGGTGCCCAGGTGCGCGCCCACGGCGAGGAGGTCCCTGCCCGGGCTCGCGCTGGTGGTGCGCAGGTCGTCGTCCGGCTCGACCGGTCGCTGCGCGGGGTTGCACCCGGCCAGTCGGTCGTCCTGTATGCCGGCACTCGCGTCGTCGGTTCCGCGACGATTAGCGCGACCGCGCGTTCGCCGCGATGACTTGGGCGATCATCGCGACCACCTGCTCGGCCCGGGTCTCGGGGAGGCGGGCATAGCCGAGGACGAGGCCGCTTAAGCGGCGCTCCACGCAAAAGCTCGACAGCGGCCGCAGCAGGACGCCGGCGTCGGCCAGCGTCGCCGCCAGCGCGTGATCGTCGCTGTCGTCGGGCAGCCGGACAACGAGGTGCAGACCCGCGTCGATTCCGGCCAAGGGGGCCAGCGGCAGGCGGCGGCGAAACGCGGCGACGACCGCGGCGCGGCGCGCGGCATACGTCCTGCTGGCCCGCGCGTGATGGGCAACGAGCGCGCCGGAGGTGAGCAGCCGGGTGAGCGCCTCACCGGTGGGCAGGTTGACGACGACCGAGGCTTCGGCGAGCGCCTGTCGCAGCGGTGCCAGCAGCCACGGGGGAGGCAGCACCCACGCGACGCGGAGCGCGGGGCTGAGCAGCTTGGAGGTGGTCCCGAGATAGATGACCCGATCGGGAGCCCCGTCGAGAGAGTGCAACGCGGGCAGTGGCGAGACGTCATAGCGGAACTCGCCGTCGTAGTCGTCCTCGATGATCAGGCCGTCGGTGCGCTCGGCCCAGCTGATCAGATCGGCCCGGCGGTCGACGGGCATCCGCGCGCCGAGTGGATACTGGTGTGCCGGAGTGACATAGACGCAGCGATCGGCGCTGCCCAAGTGCGCTGGGTCGAGCCCGTCGCTGTCGATCGCGATGGGTCGCAGCCGCAGCCCACCTCGTTCGAGCAAGGGCCGGCCCTCGAGATATCCGGGATCCTCGATCGCCACATTCGCCCGATCCAGGGCGCAAAGAACCGCGGCCAGGACGGGCAGGCAGGCGGCGATGCCCGGAACCACGAGAACGCCGTCCGGATCGCAGATGACCGCGCGTGTGCGCCGCAAGTGATCGGCCAGCGCCGTGCGCAGCGGCCGGTGTTCCGGGACATAGCGGGCCAACTCCGCGACGTCCAGCCGGCTGCTGGGCCGCCAGGCCCGCCGCCAGGCGACGGGATCGATCAGCGCCGGGTCCGGTCGTCCCGTGCGCAGGTCCCAACGGATTGGGGATACGCGCGGCACCGGGTGGGCCGGCCCGGTATGGGCCGGGGCCACGACGTGAGGTCGGGCGCCACCGAGCGCGGCCCGGTCGGCGCCGTGCGCCACCAAAGTGGCTGAGCCTGCGGTGCTTTCGACAAAGCCCGCGGCGCGCAATTCGTCGTATGCCGCCAGCGCCGCCGACCGCGCCACACCCAGTTCGCGGGCGAGGACGCGAGTGGGTGGCAGCTGATCCCCGGGGCGTAACCGGCCGCTCTTGATCCGTTCGACGACCACGTCGGCGATGCGATGCCGAATTGGTCCGGGTCCGTCCGGTAGGCGCCAGGTGCTGGTCACCAGATGCGGGCGGCGCGGCATGCCCTCGAGAATACTGGCCTTCTCAATGGGATGGAACTGGTCGGCATCTCCGAGCCAGTTAGGGGAGAGAATGAGTCTCGTGACCATGCCGATCCGCCGCCACGCCGAGCGCGGCCGCACCTGCCGAGCCGACCTCGACGCCGTCCTGGACGACGGCCTCGTCGCGACCTTGGCCACGGTGCTCGACGGGCAGCCGTGGGTCGTGCCAATGCTCTATGCCCGCGACGGCGACCGGATCGTCGTGCACGGTTCCACGGGCGCCGGCGCCTTGCGGCATGTCGCCGGCGGGGTGCCGCTGGCGCTGTGCGTGACCCACCTCGACGCAATTGTCGTGGCCTACAACACCTTCAACTCCTCGGCCAACTATCGGTCAGCGGTGGTGACCGGCATTCCGGAGCGACTCGACGGGGCCGACAAGGAGAGAGCCTTGCACCTGCTCAGCGACCGCATCATCCCCGGTCGCACGGCCGAGGTCGTCCCCACCACCGCCAAGGAGTATGCCGCGACGCTCGCCCTGGCGCTGCCGATCACGGCCGACAACTGGACGGTCAAGGTCCGGACCGGCGGACCGGGGGCGCCGGATCAGCCCAGCGACGCCTGGACCGGTGTCGTGCCGCTGCATACGGCATACGGGCCGGCGCTGCCCGAGCCGGGAACGACCGCCGAGCTGCCTGCGTCGGTCGCCGGCTTGCTCGCGCGGAGCCAGGCATGACCCGAGCAAGCGGAGTCGGGTCGTGGCCGGGCACCGACCCGGGAGAGGCCAATGGGACCATCCGCAATCTGTTGGCCGAGAACGGACTTCCCTTCCTCCCAGAGCTGCCGGCCCGGGGGCCGGGTGCGGAGTTGATCGGCCGCGGCGCGGCACTCCTGCTCGACCTGCCGGTCGAGTTGACGCCCAGTGGATGGCGCCACACGGACGCACCCGGGCGCGACCTCTCCCGCGCCCGCGGCTATCTCGCCAACGATCTCGACGCGCTCGCCGAAGCCTATGACGGCTACGGCGGCGACCTGAAGGTCCAGGTGACCGGGCCGTGGACCCTTGCCGCGAGCGTCGAATTGCCGCGTGGCGAGCGAACGCTCACCGACCCCGGAGCCACGGCGGACATCATTGCCTCACTGGCTGAGGGTGTTCGCCGGCACTGCGCCGACGTGGAGCGGCTGCTCCCCGGGGTCAAGCTCGTCGTCCAGATCGACGAACCCTGGCTGCCCGCGGTGCTGGCCGGGCGGCTTCCGACGGCGTCGGGCTATGGCCGGGTCCGGTCGGTCGATCCGGCGATCGTCGAATCGGGTTTGCGCACTGTGGTTTCCAGCGTGGAGGATACGAGGCCGGTGGTCCACTGCTGCGACCGCGCCATCCCCTTGCCGTTGCTGCGGCGGGCGGGCGTCACGGGGGTAAGCATGGCTATAACCGGCCTGTCGGCCACGGTGTGGGAATCGATCGCCGCCGGCGTCGAGGACGGGCTGACGCTCTATGCCGGGGCGCTGCCCACCGACGAGGTCGGCGATTATCAAACCGCAACCACGGCGTTGACGCGCGCCTGGCAGGCCGTCGGTCTTGAGCGGGCGCGGCTGGACGACCTCGTCATCACCGCGGCGTGCGGCATACCCGGGCTGACGATCGCGCAAGCTCGCCGGGCGCTGCAGGTCGCGGTCGATGTGGCGACGGCACTCGGTGAGCAGGCGCACGCGTGACGTCTGGCGGCCCCCGGGTGGCTTGGCCGGTGAAATTCGCTGCACTGGTGCTTATTTGGGGATCGAGCTTCCTGCTCATGAAGGTTGGGCTGGAGTCGATGCAGCCGATGCAGATCGCCGGCCTGCGCATCCTGAGCGGGGCCATTGTCGTCCTCGCCCTGCTCCTGACCACCGGGGGAGCGCTGCCCACCGAAGCGCGCGTCTGGGGACACCTGCTCGTCTGCGGGTTCTTCTTGGCGGCCTTCCCGTTCGCCATGTTCGCGACATCCGAGACGCGGATCGCCTCGGCGCTGGCGGGAATCGGCAACGCCACGACGCCGATCGCCACCGTCGTCGCCACCCTTGCCATCTTGCCGGGGGAACGGGCCACGGGCAGGCGATTGGCCGCCATCGGCATCGGCTTCCTGGGTGTCGTCGTCATCATGCAGCCGTGGTCGCTGGACGGTCGACCCGATCTGCTCGGCTTCGGCATGGCCCTGGCCGGGGGCGCGAGCTACGGCGTCGGCTGGACCTACAACCGCCGCTTCCTGGCCGGAAGTGATATCGGTGGGCTGTCGCAACCGGCGGCCACGCTGCTCTGCGGGCTCGCCCTCATGGTGCCGGCCGAAGTGCTCTGGGCAATCTCGACGCCGGGTGGGCTGGCTTCGTTGGTGGCCTACTCGCCCAACGACTCCGGCCCGGTCTGGCTGCCCCTCCTGGCGGTCCTCGCGCTCGGGGTCATCGGGACCGGTCTGGCCTATATGTTGCAGTTCGACGTCGTGCGCGCCGCCGGCCCGGTCGTGGGCTCGACGATCACCTATCTGATCCCCATCGTGTCGGTCCTGCTCGGTGTCCTCGTCCTCGGCGAACGCCTGACGCTCGGCACGCTCGCCGGGTTCCTCATCGTGCTCGGTGCCGCGGCGGTGGTCAACGGCGTGCGCCTGCGGCGGACACCGGCGCTGGCAGCAGATTCTCCGGTGGACGACGAATCCGTTTTAGGGCAGGGTGGGTGAGGGCCACGCGGTGGTGACCCGTCCTTCTCGGAGAGGCAGCCGATGGTCGCGAATGTGATGGTCATCGTTGAACGCCAGTTCGACGTGCCCCGACAGCGGGTCTTCCGCGCCTGGGTCGAGCCGCAGGAACTCAAACGCTGGCGAGGCAGCCCGGGCTGGCATGTGGAGGAGGAGACGCTCTCGGGAGAGACCAAACTCGGCGGGCGGCATACCCACGTCAAGGTCAGGGACAACGATCCCGACACGCGGGTGCGAACCGACGGGGTCTACACCGAATACTTCGACCCCGAGGTTTTTGTCTCCCGCGAACGGATCACCGGCGACCCCGGCATCGACCCCAATATCCCGTTGGAACTGCGGGTCGAATTCACCAAATATGGCAAGAACGGCACGCTGCTGCGGATCATTCAGGGGCCCTATGATCCGGATGTCGCGGGCTGGCACGGCGAGGGTTGGGAAAAGGAGTTGACCCGCCTGCAGAACTACCTGGCCGGCACTGGCGAGTATGCCGCGGACGGCGGTGTGCAATGAGCGCCGAGGCGGCCAAGACCCAGGGTGACCTGACCCGCACGACGATCGTGCGGCAAAAGCCGCTGATGACGATGCCGCAGATCTTGTTGATGAACTTCGGGTTCTTCGGCATTCAATACAGCTTCGGTATGCAGCAGACCGCGGTGAACCCGATCTTCCAGTTCCTCGACGCCAAGCCCGAAGAACTACCGATCCTCAACATTGCCGGCCCGATCACGGGTCTGCTGATCCAACCGATGATCGGGGCGCTGTCGGACCGCACGTGGAGCCCGAGGTGGGGTCGGCGCAAGCCGTTCTTCCTCATCGGCGCCATCGGGTGCGCCATCTGCCTATTCCTCTTCCCCTTCGTCTCGGCGATCTGGATGGCCGTCTTGCTGCTGTGGCTGCTGGACGCGAGCAACAACACGGCGATGGAGCCCTACCGCGCGTTCATCGCGGACAAGCTGCCCCCGTCGCAGCTGGGAAAGGGCTTTCTCGCCCAGTCGTTCTTCACCGGCTTTGGCATCACGCTCGCCAATATCTCCCTGTTCGTCTTCCAGAAGATTCTCGACGGGACGACCGCGGCCGGGATTCCCTACTGGGTCTTCGGCGCGTTCATGCTCGGATCGGTCTGCTCGATCGGCAGCGTCCTGGTCTCGGTGCTGACGACGCCCGAAATCCCGCCCACACCCGAAGAGCTCGCCGCCCTGAAGGCCAAGAAGGAATCCGGCGGTGGCGGCTTCGGGGCCATCAAGGAGATTGGGGAAGCTCTCGTCGACATGCCGACAGAGCTACGGAAACTGGCGCTCGTCTACCTGTTTCAGTGGTACGGGATGGTCTGCTACTGGCAATTCGTCACCGCCTCGATGGCGAAATCGGTCTGGGACACCACCGACACCAAGTCCGCGGGCTTCGAGGAGGCCACCGGCTGGACCGGGTTGGTCAACGGGTGGTACAACATCGTCACCTTCTCGGTGGCCTTCTCGCTGGTCGCCTTCGCTCGGAGGCGGGGAGCGAAGATGGTGCATTGCGCGTGCCTGCTGCTCGCCGCGGTCGGGTTGATCATCTTCCCGCACCTGAGCAACAAGTACCTGTTGTTCCTCCCGATCATCGGGCTTGGCATCGCCTGGGCCTCGATCATGGGCGTGCCCTACATCATGGCCGTCCGGATGATTCCGTCCACCCGCTATGGCGTCTACATGGGCATCATGAACATGATGATCGTCATCCCGATGCTCATCCAGTCGCTGAGCTTCGGCAAGATCTACACCGCCCTCCTCGGCGACAACCCCAACAACGCGATCATGGCCGCGGGCGTGCTGCTTGGCCTGGCCGGGCTCGCCATGCTGTGGATCAAGGAGCCGCCGATCGTGCGGGATGTCGACGCCATGAACGAGATGCCGGAGGCGGCATCGGCCAGCAGCCAGTGAACGGAGTCGCGAGATGACCAAGACGCAATACCGCACGATCATCGTCGGCACCGACGGCTCCGACTTGGCCGGCCCCACCGTGGGCCGGGCGGCCTGGCTGGCGGCCCGGGAGGACGCCGACCTCGTGATCGTGTGCGCCTACACCAGATTGAGTGGGCGCGTCGAGGCCAAGAACGTCGCCACGCTCGGGGGCGATCCCCGCACCGGCATGGTGCTGGGTCGCGAGGCGGCCAATGCCGCCCTGCAGGCCGCCGTCGACGTGGCCGGCGCTCAGGGCGCCACGATCGCCGCCGCCTTGCTGGTCGAAGGCGAAGCCGATGCGGCGCTGCTGGAGATCGCCGCCGACCGGCGGGCCGAATTGATCGTGCTCGGCGCCATCCAGGACCGCACGCTCGTCGATCGCCTCCTCGGCACCGTCGCCGAGCAGGTCACCAAGCGGGCGCCGTGCGACGTCCTCATCGTGCGGCCGCCGGCGTCCCAAGGAGCGCCGGCGGCAGACTGAGCGCCGGACTCAGTCCGGGGCGTGGACCTCGCGGCGCAGGATCTTGCCCGTCGGGCCCTTGGGAAGTTCGTCGACCAACCAGACCCGGCGCGGGTACTTGTAGGCGGCGATCCGGTCCTTGGACCACGCCTGGACATCCTCGACCGTTGACTGCGCGCCCGGCTTGAGCACGATCGCGGCGCCGACGTTCTCGCCGAGGAGGTCGTCGGGGATCGCGACGACCGCCACCTCCAACACATCCGGGTGGGTATAGAGCAGCTCCTCGACCTCGCGCGGGTAGACGTTCATGCCGCCGCGCAGGATCAGGTCCTTCTTGCGGTCGACGATCGTGTAGTAGCCCTCGTCGTCGACGGTGGCCATGTCCCCGGTGCGGAACCAGCCGTCCGGGATCGCCTCGGCGGTCGCCTCTGGGTTGTTCCAATACCCCTTCATGACGTTGTCGCCGCGGATGGCGATCTCGCCGACTTCGCCCGGGCCGACCTCGACGCCGTTCTCGTCCAGTAGCTTCATCTCGCACCCGGGGATCGCCACCCCGATCGTGCCGGACTTGGTCGGCAGGTGCGGCATATTGAACGAGGCGGCGGGCGAGGTCTCGGACAAACCGTATCCCTCGAGGATCTGGCAGCTGAACTTCTCCTCGAACGCCCGCTGGACCTCGGCCGGCATCGCCGACCCGCCGGACACGCAGGTGCGCAGGCCCGAGGCGTCCAGGCTGTCGGAGTCGGGATGGTGGAGGATCGCGGCATACATCGTCGGCACGCCGAGCATCACCGTCACGCCCTCGTTGGCGATCGTCTTGATCGCCTCCCCCGGGTCGAAGCGGGGAATCAATGCCAGCGACGCGCCGGCGGAGACCGCGGCCTGCAAGCCGACGACGAGCCCGAAGACGTGGAAGAGCGGAAGGCAACCCATCAGCACGTCCTCGGGCTGGATGAGCATGATGTCGTTGGCGGCGCGCTGGGCATTCAAGCGGATATTGCTCTGCGTCAGCTCGGCGCCCTTGGGTCGCCCGGTGGTGCCGGAGGTGTAGAGGATGATCGCCGTGTCGTCGTCCTCGCGCGCGACCGGCTCGGCAATCGGCTCGCCCGGCTCCAACTCGCCGGCGACCGGCCCCATCGGGTCGCACGGGATGATCCGGGTGCCCGAGTTCGCCGCGCCCTTGGTGGCTTCGTCGACGAAGTCCGGCCAGACGAAAGCGATCTTGGCGCCGGAGTTGGTGAAGAAGTAGTCGATCTCGCCGGCACGCAGGAGGGGGTTCATCGGGACGACGGTGCCGCCGGCCAGGAGAACCCCGTAAAACGCGACCGGGAAGGCGGGGACATTGGGCAGGATCAGCGCGACCCGATCACCCGGTCCGATGCCTGCCGCCCGCAGCTCGCCGGCGAGCTTGGCCGCCGCGCCGTGGAGCGCGGCATACGGAATGTGCTTGCCGTGAATGGCGATCGCCGTGTGGTCGGGATATTCGCGTGCCGTGGTCGTGAGCGTCGACGCGAGGTTGGTCATCGGCTGGCCCCTCCTGGGATGTGCGGTGGCTGATGGCCGCCATTGTGCCTCGTGGCCGCCCTCCGGCGGGAGTGCCCGGCGCGCGACGTGCGCCAGCGCAGGTCACCCGGCGTCAACGCGCGTCCGGGACACCTTTGTAGCTGGCATACCACGCGTCGATTTCCTCGTGGCTGTCCACCTCGAGGATCCGGAAGACCTCTCGGCTGAACTCCAGCGGCGCCTCCCCGATCGCGGTGATCACCGGGCCGTCGTGCGCCACCGAGGCGTGCACGCGGTACTTGCTTCCGGGGTAGTCCGGTTCGTCGGCGTCCGCATCGACGACATGAGCGTGGTGGTCGAGCAGCCCGGCGCGCGCCATCGCCCGGGTCGCCCCGCAGATGCCCGCCACGGGTGTTCCGGCGGCCAGCAATCCCCTCGCCAGATCGAGCGCCGCGCCATGGTCCTCGGTGAGCCAGGTGTTCCCGCCCGGCAGAACCAGCATCGCGATGTCGGCAGCGGTGAGCTCATCGAGCGTGATATCGGGCAGGACAGTCAGGCCGCCGAGGGTGCGGACGGGGTAGCCGCCTGCCCCAGCGACCACGAGGCGGAAGCGATCGTCGCCCCCGCGGATCTGCATTTGCAGCACCGTCGTGACATAGGCGTACTCCCAGTCCGCCATGGTGTCGAAGGCATACAGCACAACATCGCCCATCCGTGCAGGCTATCGAGTCGCAAAGACCGGCGCCACGGGGGCGGCTATCGTCGGCTCATGAGGCGCGTCCGGCACGAGAATGTCGCCCCGGCGCGCTAGACTGGGGTCTCCGGCGTGGGTGATGACCCGCGCGCCGAGAGCGGCGGCGCCGGCCACCACACGGCATACGGCCGTGCTGTTCCCAGCAGATCACACGCAAAGGGTGACTTTCGCATGTCTTTCGACTACACGGTGGCCGACCTCGCTCTCGCCGAGGCCGGCCGCCATCAGATCCGGCTCGCCGAGCACGAGATGCCCGGCCTAATGGCGCTGCGCGAGGAGTATGCCGCCAGCCAGCCGCTCGCCGGCGCGCGCATCGCCGGCTCGCTGCACATGACCGTCCAGACCGCCGTCCTCATCGAGACGCTCGTCGCTCTTGGCGCCCAGGTGCGCTGGGCGAGCTGCAACATCTTCTCCACCCAGGACGAGGCCGCCGCGGCCGTCGTCGTCGGCCCCACGGGCAGCGTCGCCGACCCGCAGGGAGTGCCCGTCTTCGCCTGGAAGGGCGAGAGCCTGCCGGAATATTGGGAGTGCACCGACGCCATCCTCACCTGGCCGGGCGACGAGGGCCCAAACATGATCCTCGACGACGGTGGCGACGCGACGATGCTCGTGCACAAGGGCGCCGAGTGGGAGCAGGCCGGGCAGGTCCCGCCGACCACCGCAGAGGACTCCGAGGAGTTCGGGGTCTTCAAGGA
Organism: Nostocoides sp.; assembly: GCF_037045025.1. Taxonomy (GTDB): domain Bacteria; phylum Actinomycetota; class Actinomycetes; order Actinomycetales; family Dermatophilaceae; genus Nostocoides_A. The sequence continues at coordinate 744,670 of NZ_JBAOHM010000011.1, forward strand.
ACTCGTGCGGCGGACGATGGCGGCCGACCCGCAGAAGTGGACCCGGGTCGCGGCCGGTATCAAGGGCGTGACCGAGGAGACGACCACCGGCGTGCACCGCCTCTACCAGCTCGCCGAGGCCGGCGAGCTGCTCTTCCCGGCGATCAACGTCAACGACTCGGTCACCAAGTCCAAGTTCGACAACAAGTACGGCTGCCGCCACTCCTTGATCGACGGGTTGAACCGGGCCACCGACGTGCTGATCGGCGGCAAGGTCGCGGTCGTCGCCGGCTACGGCGATGTCGGCAAGGGCTGCGCCGAGTCGCTGCGCGGCCAGGGCGCCCGCGTCATCGTCACCGAGATCGACCCGATCTGCGCGCTGCAGGCGGCGATGGAGGGCTACCAGGTCGCCCCGCTCGACGAGGTCATCGAGGCGGCCGACATCGTCATCACCGCCACCGGCTGTTTCGACGTGGTGAGCGCCGAGCAGATGGAGCGGATGAAGAACAAGGCGATCGTCGCCAACATCGGCCACTTCGACAACGAGATCGACATGGCCGGGCTCGCCACGGTTCCGGGCGTCACCAAGACCGAGATCAAGCCGCAGGTCCACGAGTGGACCTTTGCCGACGGCCACTCGATCATCGTCTTGTCCGAGGGACGGCTGATGAACCTCGGCAATGCCACCGGCCACCCGAGCTTCGTGATGTCCAACAGCTTCTCCAACCAGACGATCGCCCAGATCGAGCTGTTCGCCTCGGCCGGCGCCTACCGCGACGAGCAGGGCCGCCCCACCGTCACCACGCTGCCCAAGCACCTGGATGAGAAGGTCGCCCGCCTGCACCTCGACGCCCTCGGTGCCGAGCTGACCGAGTTGCGCAAGGACCAGGCCGAATACCTCGGCGTCGACGTCGCCGGCCCCTACAAGCCGGAGCACTACCGCTACTGATCGCCAACTCCACGCCGAGGTCTGCGCTATTTGGTGAGGTCTGCTGTGCGGTAGTACGACCTCACCGAAAAGTGCAGACCTCGGCGCAGCAGGGGGGGCGACGCGCGGGATTTCCCGGCTTGCCCGGGTCGCTGTGTGAGAATTGGGCGATTCGATGCCCGGGGACGGAAAGGCAGCGCTGTCGGTGAAGGCTCGCGTACTCATCGTCGATGACGATCTGGCCCTGGCCGAGATGCTCGGCATCGTCCTGCGCGGCGAAGGCCTCGACGTCGTCCACGTCAGCGACGGCACCGCGGCGCTCGCCGCCTTCCGCGAGCACCGGCCCGATCTCGTCCTGCTCGACGTCATGCTGCCTGGCATGGACGGCATTCAGGTATGCCGCCGCATCCGCGCCGAGTCCGGCGTCCCGATCGTCATGCTCACCGCACGCACGGACACCGTCGATGTCGTGGTCGGCCTCGAGTCCGGCGCCGATGACTATGTCGTCAAACCGTTCAAGCCCGCGGAGCTGGTCGCGCGCGTGCGCGCTCGGCTGCGGCGGGCCGATGAGGCCGAGCCGGAAAAGCTGACGATCGGTGACCTGGCGATCGACGTCGCCGGTCACTCGGTGCGCCGCGGCGAGCAGACGATCGCCTTGACCCCGCTCGAGTTCGACCTGCTGCTCGCTTTGGCCCGCAAGCCGTGGATGGTCTACACCCGCGAGGTGTTGTTGGAGCAGGTGTGGGGCTATCGGCACGCCGGCGATACCCGGCTGGTCAACGTCCACGTCCAGCGGCTGCGCTCCAAGATCGAGCACGACCCGGAGAACCCGCAGATCGTCGTGACCGTGCGCGGGGTCGGCTACAAGGCCGGTTCCGGCTGAGTTCGGTGCCCGCGCGGATCCGCCCGCACCCGCTGCGCCGGCTGACCCAGTTGTGGCGCTCCTCGCTGCAGCGGCGCGTCGTCTTGTCCACCGTGCTCTTCGGGCTGCTCAGCGTGAGCCTGCTGGGCACCTACCTGTATCAGCAGGTGGCCGACGGCCTGATGTCAGACCGGCTGCGAACCGCGCGGATCGAGGCCCGCTCGTTGGCCCGCCAGGCCCAGGAGAACTTCGATAACACCAACCAGACCGAGTCCCTCGACCAGCTCAACCAATTCGCCAACAAGACCATCAACGAGCTCGCGCCGCCACCGACCGACCTGACCCGGTTCGTCGTCTTCGTTCCGGCGCTGGACAACACGACGCCGGCTCGGGTCGACCTCGTCCTGACCGGGGGTTTGGTGTCCTCGCCGATTCCGTTGGCGCTGCGCAGCGCGGTCGATGCCGACGAGACCCACCAGCAGACGACGATCATCGATCTCGACCGCGGGGGGTTGCTCGCCGAGAGTGCGGCCGACACCTCCGGTCAGGCGATCATCCCTGCCGTCGTGGTCGGCTCCCGGATCGTCGTGCCCACCGCGGGCGCGCACGAATTGTTCTTCGTCTATCCGATGGATCGCGAGGAGAACACCCTCGCCCTCATCCGTCGGGTGTTGCTGTATGGCGCCGGCGCCATCGTCCTCGTCCTCGCTGGGAGTGCGTGGCTGGCCACTCGGCAGGTGGTGCGGCCGGTCGTGATCGCTGCCCAAGTCGCCGAGCGGCTCGCGGCCGGCGAACTCAACGAGCGCATGCCGAGCCGTGGCGCCGACGAGCTGGCGTTGCTCGGCCGCTCGTTCAACGACATGGCCGACCATCTGCAGAGCCAGATCCGGCAGTTGGAGGAGCTCTCGCAGGTCCAGCAGATCTTTGTCTCCGACGTCTCTCATGAGCTGCGCACGCCGCTGACGACGATCCGGATGGCGACCGATGTGCTGCATGACCGGCGGGAGGAATTCGCTCCCGACCTAAGGCGCAGCGCGGAGCTGCTGATGACCGAACTGGATCGCTTCGAGACCCTCCTCGCCGACCTTCTCGAGATCAGCCGCTTCGACGCCAAGGCTGCCAGCCTGGAGGCCGAGCAGGTCGACGTCGGCGCAGTCGTGCGCCGCGCGGTGCACAGCGTGACGGCGCTGGCCGACGCCAAGGGCAGTGCGATCGAGGTGATCATCCCCCGCGGCGAGGTTGCCGCCGAGGTCGATGCCCGGCGGGTCGAGCGAATCCTGCGCAACCTGCTCGTCAACGCCATCGAGCACGGGGAGGGGCGCCCGATCGTCGTGCGGGTCGGGATCAACCGGTCCGCGATTGCCGTCACCGTCCGTGATCACGGTGTCGGCCTGCGGCCGGGGGACGCCGCCCTCGTGTTCAACCGGTTCTGGCGAGCAGACCCCGCGCGAGCCCGCACCACCGGTGGAACCGGTCTGGGCCTGGCCATCTCGCTCGAGGACGCCCGGCTCCATGACGGCTGGCTGGAGGCGTGGGGCAGACCGGGAGAGGGATCGGTTTTCCGGCTCACGCTGCCTCGTGCCACGAGGATGCCGATCGCTGAATCGCCGCTGCTGCTGGCGCCAACCCCGGAGACTGACGGCGAGGTCACCGCCAAGCTGCGCCGCGTCCAGGGGGCGTCTGCGGCGAGCCGGGAGCAAGCCCCGTGAGCGCGCGCCGGGCGCTGCTCGCAGCCGCGCTCTGCGCGGTGGTCCTGCTCACCGGGTGTCTCGGTATCCGCGCCGATGACGCGATCCGGGTCGGCCTCGATGTGCAAGAACCCGCCGCGGCACCCGTCTATTACCTCCCGGCAGGGCCGCGCGAGGGCGCCTCGCCCGAGGAAATCATCGCCGGTTTCCTCCACGCCGACGAAGTGAGTGGCGAGCGGTTGACCATCGCGCAGTCCTATTTGACTCGCCGACTCGTCGGCTCGTGGGACCCGAGCATCCGCACCGACGTCATCGACGCGGCGGGTCGCCCCGACATCCACGCCCAATCCGGTGGGTGGTATGAGATTTCGGCCGATCTGGTCGCCACCATCGACGGCGCCGGCCGCATGCAGGCCTCGGCTCCGGGCTCGCGCGCCCGGCTGTCGGTGCAGCTGAAGCGGGTCGGGGGGGAGTATCGCATCGACGCGACCTCCGCCGGTTTTGGTCGCTGGGTGCGCGCCAACGTCCTCGACCAAGTGCTCCGGCCGGTGAGCCTCAACTACCCGGCCGTCGGGATGCGCACGCTCATCCCCGACATTCGCTGGCTGCCGGTGACGGGCTTGGCCACCGGGCTGGCCCGGGCCCAGTTCGGTCCGCCGCCGAGCTATCTCGACGGTGCCGTCGAGACCGGCCTGGCCTCGGCTCGGCTGAGCGTGGATGCGGTGCCGGTGCGCGCCGGGGTGGCGACCGTGACCCTCGCCTCTCGGCCTGCGTATGCCGATCCGCGCACCCGCGCGATGGTGTGGGCCCAGCTGGCGGCAACCTTGTCTCAGGCCGCCGCCATCACCGGGGTCGAGGTGAGCGTCGAGGGCGCCGCCCTCGACGCGCCCGGCGTCACACCCCCACTCGCCTCGGCGAGCGTCTTGGGCTTCGAGCCGGTGATGGTTGCCGCGGGAGTCAAGCCGCTGGTGCGCATCGGTGGTCAGCTGCACCCCGTCGACGTCGCGGCCCTAACCAGCCCGGGCCTGGATGCGGCCGTCACCGCATCACCATTTCCACGCATCCTGCCGGCGTGGAACCGAGTCGCGCTGTCGGCCGACGGCCGCGAGGTCGCCGCGGTGGGCACCAACGGCGACGGGCTGGCCCGTTATCGCCAGGACGTCAGCGTTGAGGTCGCTGGCTTCGCCGATCGACTGACCGGCCCGACGTATGACCGGTTCGGGATGCTGTGGGTGGGCGGTCGACCGTTGGATCCGGCCACGGTGGGGCGGCTGTGGTGGCTAGACGCGTCGGCGGCATCGCTGGCGGCCGGAGACAACGCCGCCGCCCAACCGATCGCCGCGTCCTGGCTCGTCGATCGTCTTGCGGTGGCGGTGGCCTTCCCGGCCGACGGCGCGCGGATCGCGGTGATCTCCACCCGCGCGGATGGTAGCGACTCCCGCCTGGACGTCGCCGGCGTCACCCGTAACGCCGCCGGGGCCCCGACGGCGATCACGGGCACGTCGCTGCGGCTCGGTGCGCCCCTGGTCGAACTGCGCGACCTCGTGTGGATTTCCGATCGCGAACTCGCTGTGCTCGCTGGTGCCGAGGACCGCGTCCGACCCTTCGAGGTCACCCTCGGCGACGAGATCCGCGAGCTGCCACCGCTGGCCGGGGCCACATCGATCACCACCATCGGTGGTGGACGTGGTCTGGTGATCGGCACGGCGGACGGCCCTTATGTGCGTGCGGGGAACCGGTGGCAGGCCCTGCCCGAGGCCGCCGAGGAACTGGTCGCGGCGGCGCGCTGAACTCATCCACAGCCCGCATGGTCGACGATTCCCCGCTGTGCACAGGCCAGGCGGGCGGGCCCGACACTCGGAGGCGGAGGCGGACATGATGGGTGGATGGGGACACCACCAACGCGATCCGCGGGCAGGCTGCTGCGGGCGGCCGCTGATCTGGCGCTACCGATGGCGTGCGCGGCCTGCGGAGCGGGCGGCGCGAGCGTGTGCCCGGGCTGCCTGGCGGAGGTGGTGGCTGCGCTCTTTGTCGGCGGGCCACGCCAGGTGCGGCCCGATCCCTCGCCGCCCGGCCTGGTCCCGGTCTGGGCCGGTGGCGCCTACGCCGGGGCGTTAGCGAGGCTGATCGCGGCATACAAGGACGGTGACCGACGCGACCTGCGGCCGTTGCTCGTGCGGCTGCATCAGGTGGTGCTGGCGGCCGCCGTGCGCAGCGTCGGCCCCGAGGTCGTCGCAGTCCCGTTGCCCAGTTCGAGGCGGGCGCGGCGGATGCGCGGAGACGCGCCGGTGGGCGACCTCGTCGGCGGCTCCGCTCAGGCCTGCGACGTGCGTTGCGTCGATTCGCTGATGGTTTGCGGTCAGCCGGCCGACCAGGCTCGACTAAGCGCCACCGAGCGGGCCGTGAACCTGGCCGGGCGAATCCAGCTTCGACCCGGCCGCCGGGTCGCGGTGGCGCGCACTGCCGCGGTGATCTTGGCCGACGACGTGATCACGACCGGCGCCACGATCCATGAAGCGAGCCGGGCGATTCGGAGCGAAGGCGGCCAGGTGGTGGCTGCGGCCGTGCTAGCGGCCACACCACGTCAGGAGTAACCAGGACACCGCCGGCCCGCGGTCAGCGGCAAGGTATAACGTCTGTATATGAAGCCATCGGCGAGGGCGACGGTGCCCGCTGGGAGGTGGTTGCCTGGGCGCGGTAGGTAGCGCAATCCGCCTGGTCTTTGGTCGTGACCTCTCATGCACGCAGTTAGGAGAACCGATGGACGTTGTCGTCACCGGTCGCCATATTCAGCTCGGTGATCGCTTCCGGCAGCATGTGCTGGATCGGATGGGCAAGGTCGAGCAACTCGCGCCCCGCACGATGCGGGTCGATGTGTTGGTGACCCACGAGCCCAACCATCGGCAAGCCAAGTCGACCGAGCGGGTGGAGGTCACCTGCCACGCGCGCGGGCCGGTGATCCGGGCCGAAGCCAGCCACGACGACAAGTACGCCGCCTTCGAGATGGCGATGGACCGGCTGGCCGAACGGCTGCGGCGCGCCGCGGACAAACGCCGCGTCAGCCGCGGACGGCGAACGCCCGAGTCGGTCGCCGAGCACACCGGCCGGCTCGTCCAGGAGCCGGCTGGCCTCCCGGCGATGACCGACGCCGAGCAGGCATCACACGACGGCGACGGTGCCTTCGCCGACTCGCCGATCGAGGTCCGGGAGAAGGTTCACTCCAGCGCCCCGATGACGTTGAGCGACGCGCTGTACCAAATGGAGCTAGTCGGCCACGACTTCTTCCTCTTCCACGACCTCGACACCGACAAACCGAGCGTCGTCTATCGTCGCCGCGGCTGGAGCTACGGCGTCATCCACCTTGAGGTGGCCGACGCTGAGTCCGCTGCGTCTTAGCCGCACGCAGGCGCGCCGGATCGCGCTGGCCGCCCAAGGGTTTGGGCGGCCACGTGCTCTCTCGGCGTCCCCCGTGCGCGACCTGCAGCGGGTGATCGACACGGTCGGGGTCGTGCAGATCGACAGTGTCAACGTGCTCTGCCGCAGCCACTATCTGCCGTTCTTCTCCCGGCTCGGCGCTTATGATCCGGCCCTGCTCGACCGGGCCCGTGACCGCGCACCTCGACGGCTGGTCGAATACTGGGCCCACGAGGCGAGCCTGATCCCGCCGGCCACCTGGCCGCTACTGGATTTCCGGATGCGGCGCGCCCACGCCGAGTCGTGGGGCGGCATGCAGCGGGTTGCTCGTGACCACCCGGAGCTCGTCTCGGCGGTGCGCGCCGAGATCGAGGCGCGGGGCCCGCTCACCTCTCGCCAGACCGAGGCGGCGCTTCAGCACGATGCACCCCGCTCCCGGGAGGACTGGGGCTGGAACTGGTCCTTGGTAAAGAACGCCCTGGAGCATCTCTTCTGGGGTGGTGAGATCGGATCCTCCGGTCGCACAATGCAGTTCGAGCGCAAATACGATTCCCTGGAGCGGATGCTGCCGCCCGCTGTCCATCCTCACGCGATCGACCCGGCCACCCGGCCGGACGCGGACGCGGCATACGTGAAACTCGTGGAGATCGCGGCCCGGGCCCACGGCGTCGCGACGGCGCAGTGCCTGCGCGACTACTTCCGGCTTAGCGTTTCGGCGACGGCGAAGGCGGTGGAATCCCTTGTCGCCCAAGGGACTCTCCTGCCTGCCACCATCGAGGGCTGGAACCGGCCGGCCTATCTGCACCGCAACGCCCGCAAGCCGCGCCGCATCGATGCCCGCGTCGTGCTCAGCCCCTTCGACTCACTCGTCTGGACCCGCGACCGGATCGCCGCGCTCTTCGGCTTCGACTACCGGCTGGAGATCTACGTGCCGGCCCCGAAGCGTGTCCACGGCTACTACGTCCTGCCCTTTCTCCTCGGAGAGGACTTGATCGGCCGCATCGACCTCAAGGCCGACCGCGCCGCCGGCGCGCTGCGCATCCAGCGCCTGACGTGGGAGCCGGGTCGAGGGGGACCTGAGGACCGGGCCGAACTCGACGCCGAGCTGGACCTGCTCACCGCGTTTCTGTTCCCGGCGCGCCCGGGGGTCCATAACTGATTTCGGCCGCGCCCCTGCGCGGGTGCCAGGTGGCGCCATAGCGGCAGCCGGCCCCCTCGGGGTCGAGCACCGGCGAGGTCACCGTTCCACCGACCGCGACGAACCGCAGCCCGTCACCGGCGCATCCGGTGACGCGCGCGAGATCGCGCGTGCCGGGGCCGGAGAGTTCGACGGTGACCGCGGTTGGAGCCTCGATCGGCGCCCCACCTAGGCGGGTAAGAGCGACCAGCCCACCGAGGCCGAGAGCGGCGATCGCCGCGACGAAAACCCGCACGAACCGCCGAAAGCTCCGTCGCATCTCCGAAAAGATCGACCAGTCGCGCACGGCGGCAACGCCATTGGCCAAGGCGGTCGACTCCGCCTCGGTGAGGTTCTCGTTGGCGTTGCGGCGGACCATCAGCGCCTCGAACTCCGCTTGGTCGAAGAAGTGCGGCAAGAGAGCGCCCGCGCCAATGGCACCGGCCAAATCGGCGCTTGTCCGTGGATCGTCCATGAGCGCCCCGAGTTCGTGAGCTTCCACACTGAGCACGGCTGCGGCGCTCCACAAGATCGCTGCAATCGCCGCAACGACCATGGTGAGGGCCAGGGCGACGATCCAGTTCGCGGCCAACCAGGTTCCCAGCCCGTCCTGCCCGATGCCGCTGAGGACACGGGGTCCAAGCAGGAGGCCGGCGCTCGCCAGGGCGGCAACCGGGACGAAGGCAGCCAACCACTTCGTGGTGTCGCGGTAGCCGTCGGCCGCCGCCGAGTAGATGGTCACCGAGCCTCCCGTAAACTACCGATGCTTAACGGTAGCCGATCACCGTACTATCACGGTAGTATGGTCGGAGAAGTTCCCGGGGGTCACGACCGTGGGAGCATGGAGGTGCGACATGAGTGAACCCGACTTCGGACCTATTCCGGTCTCACGCCTGAAGGGCGAGAGCGGGCACATCTTCGCCGCGCTAGGCCAAGGGCGCCGAGTTCTGATCTCCCGTCGCGGGCAAGTCGTAGCGGCCATCGACCCGGCGACCGTTGAGCGTTACCCAGAGGAGTTGGCGCGCTTTGCGCTGCCGGGAGAGCAGCACATGGACGAGCTCACCGCAAGTGACCTGAGTCAAGGATCACCGTCCGAAGCGGTGCGCGCAGCCGCTGAGGACGGCGTCTCGTCCTATGTCACCCGCAATAGCAAGGTTTATGGTGTGCTCTCCGGCCTGCCGGTGGCCTCACCGGAGGATGCTGCCGGCTATACCTACTGGGTGGATGAGCGGGAGCGGGCGATGACCTCGTTCGAGGCGGACCATCCCGACGCAACGGCTGAGCAGTTCGCGGCCTTCGTGGCTGCCTATCCCGAGTTTCAGAACTCCGCGCAGGCGGCCGACGCCTTCGATCACGCTCGCCCGTCGGCTGGCGAACTCAACCTGGCACCCGCCCGGGCCCGACAGGACGTCCTCTACGAAGCGATGAACCCCGGCCCCCCGCCGAGCGACCGGGTGCTGCGGACTCTGCTCGATCGTAGCGAGAGCCTGCAGCAGGAGCTGCGCGAGATCACCGCCGATCTGGCGGCCGTCCTGGCGCGGTCGGCGCTCAGCAGCGCGGTGGCCGCCCCGGAGAGCCGACGGTGACCCAGCGGCCGCGAATCGGTAAGTAGCCGGAGCCCATGGGCCACGGAATCGTCAACGTCCAAGGCCGAGACCCGGTGCTCGCCTGGGCTGCTCGCCTGCAGTTCCTCGGGTCGCCCGCGTTGACCGAGGACCTGCAGGCATTGCTGAGCGGGGAGCCGCTCTACAGCCGCACAGGTGAGGTCGAAGTGAGCTGGATGCCTCAGCCCGACAATCGGATCCGCATCACGGTCCGCCGGCCGTCGGCACCCATGGTGGTCGATCTCGATGTGTCGGCCCTAACGCGCCGGGAGATCGCGTCACAAGGAGATGCGGGACTCGGCTCGGCAGATCCGGTGCCCCAACAGTGGCAGCGCGAAGTCGGTGCCCGCGTCACCCGCTGGCAACTGTTCAACGCCAGGGCGCACTCCCTCGCGATCCGGTCCAACAAACCATGAGCGCGCTGACGCTCCCCCGAGTCAGCCGATCCGCTCCCAGTGGTGAGCCGGGCCGAAGCTGCCGTCTGGGGCCACCGCTTCAGCCTCCCGCCCCCAGATGGTGAATCCAGCGACCTCCAGCACGCGGTTGCTCGCGACATTGTCGGCCGCCGTCTCCGCGATCACCCGGCGCAGCCCCAGCCCGTCTGCGGCGAAGGCGAAGGCCATGGCGCCTTCGACACCGGCCCGCGCCACTGCGCGCCCGCGGGCGCTCGGGGAGACCCAGTAGCCGAGTTCGGCGACCCCGCCGGCTGCGAACGGGGAATCATTGGCGAAAAGGCAGACATCCCCCAGCGGTCGATCGGTCTCGGCGTCGGCGAGGCACCAGCCGCACGCCATCCCACGCGCCTCGTAGAGCCGGCGCCGCGACAGCCAGGCAGAAAAGCTATCGGGAGTCGGGATGCCGCGGCTCGGCAGCCAGTGGGCGCGATGGTCGTGCTCCTCCAGGAACTGCCCGTCCTCGGGTCGCCAGTCCCGAAAGCGGATCCCGGCGTGAGCGGCGCGGACACTCGCCGCCGCGGGGGCGCGATGCCACGGGGTCCGTGCGTGCGCGGGCGTCCCGGCATCGCGCGAGCCCTGCCATTCGTCGACGATCTCCCCGGTCCGCAGCGCGGTGCACGACGGCACCACGACGTCGAAGGTGAAGCCGGCCGATCGGGCCACCGCCCACGACCCGAGGTTGCCTCCAATGGCCGTCCACGTCAGCCGCGCGCCACCGCACTGCTCGAACCAGTACCGCCCGACCAGCCGCAGCGCCCCGGACATCAGGTGGCGCCCTCGGCCCTCGGGATGCAGCCCATAGCCGACGGCGGCCAGGCCGCTGCCGGAGCGCGGGCGCAGGTCGATCGTGCCTTGGTATAACTCGTGCGGATCGGCGGCGGCGCAGATCGCCCAGTACCTGACGCCGCCCGCAGCGTTCCACCCTGCTTCGATCTCCGTGAGGAAGTCCTGGGCCTGAATTAGCCCATATGGAGCGGGCACCGTCGTCCAGCGCAGGCTGTCTGGATCGGTGGACTGCTCGACGATGCGTTGCGCGTCGCCCTGGCGGTGGGCGCGCAAGCGCGTCACGCCGTCGGTGAGTTCGGGCACGCACTCGGGGAACGGCATACGAGCATCTAAGTCGAAGCCACCGGCGAGCCGCCACCGGATTCCCGGCCCACGGAACCCCGCCGCCGGCTCACGCGTTGGGGGGCGGGTGGAGCCTCGATTAGGCTAGTGCGGTTCCCGTTGACACGGTCAGGAGTCTTGCGTGCCCAAGTTCGTCGAGCGGTTGCTGCGAGCCGGTGAAGGCCGCACCGTCAAGCGCCTGGAGAATCTCGCCGCCCAGGTCAACGCCATCGAGGAGGACTTCGAGGCGTTGACCGATGCCGAGTTGCGCGCTGAGACCGACAAATTCAAGGCGCGGTATGCCGATGGCCAAAGCCTCGATCAGCTTCTCCCGGAGGCCTTCGCGGCCGTGCGGGAAGCGGCCAAGCGGACCGTGGGCCAGCGCCACTTCGACGTCCAGCTCATGGGTGGCGCAGCACTGCATCTCGGCAATGTTGCCGAGATGAAGACCGGCGAGGGCAAGACCCTCGTCGCGACGCTGCCGTCCTATCTCAACGCGCTCTCCGGCAAGGGCGTGCACATCGTCACGGTCAACGACTATCTTGCCGGCTACCAGTCCGAGCTGATGGGGCGCGTCCATCGCCTGCTCGGCATGGAGACCGGCTGCATCCTCGCGCACATGACGCCCGAGCAGCGGCGCGTCGAATACGCCAAGGACATCACCTATGGCACCAACAACGAGTTCGGTTTCGACTACCTGCGCGACAACATGGCCTGGACCATGGACGAGCTGGTGCAGCGCGGCCACAACTTCGCGATCGTCGACGAGGTCGACTCCATCCTCATCGACGAGGCCCGCACCCCGCTGATCATCTCCGGCCCGGCCGACCAGCCGACGAAGTGGTACACCCAGTTCGCCAAGATGGTCACCCGCCTGCAGCGCGGCGAGTTCGAGTCCGGCGAGGGCGACTACGAGGTGGACGAGAAGAAGAAGACCGTCGGTGTGCTCGAGTCGGGCATCGACAAGGTCGAGGACTACCTCGGGATCGACAACCTTTACGAGTCGGTCAACACCCCGCTCATTGGCTACCTCAACAACGCGATCAAGGCCAAGGAGCTGTTCAAACGCGACAAGGACTACGTCGTCATGAACGGCGAGATCCTTATCGTCGACGAGCACACCGGGCGTATCCTCGCCGGCCGGCGCTACAACGACGGCATGCACCAGGCCATCGAGGCCAAGGAAGCCGTCGAGATCAAGAACGAGAACCAGACCCTCGCGACGATCACCTTGCAGAACTACTTCCGGATGTACGACAAGCTCTCCGGCATGACCGGCACCGCCCAGACCGAGGCCGCCGAGCTGCACTCGATCTACAAGCTCGGGGTGGTGCCGATCCCGACCAATAAGCCGATGATCCGCGCGGATCAGGGCGACCTCGTCTACCGGACCGAGGAGGCCAAGTATGCCGCCGTGGTCGACGACATCGCCGAGCGTCACGAGAAGGGCCAGCCGGTCCTCGTCGGCACGGTCAGCGTCGAGAAGAGCGAATACCTCTCCGAGCAACTGCGTCGTCGCGGGGTCCGGCACAACGTCTTGAACGCCAAGCAACACGAACGCGAGGCGTCCGTCGTCGCTGAGGCGGGCCGCAAGGCGGCGGTCACCGTGGCCACCAACATGGCCGGCCGCGGCACGGACATCATGCTCGGCGGCAACCCGGAGTTCCGGGCCGTGGCCGCGTTGAAAGCCAAGGGCCTGGACCCGGAGGAAACCCCGGAAGAGTATGAAGCGGCCTGGGATGCCGCGTTGGCGACCGCCGAGGCCGACGTGGCCGCCGAGCACGACGAGGTCACCGAGTTGGGCGGGCTCTATGTGCTGGGCACCGAGCGGCACGAGTCGCGCCGGATCGACAACCAGTTGCGGGGGCGCTCCGGGCGCCAGGGCGACCCCGGCGAATCGCGGTTCTATCTCTCGCTGCAGGACAACCTGATGCGGTTGTTCAACGCCGGCTTCGTCGACCGGGTGATGACCTCGGCGAAGCTGGATGACAACACGCCGATCGAGGGCAAGCTGTTGTCGCGCTCGATTGAGAGCGCGCAAAGCCAGCTCGAGGGACAGAACTACGAGATCCGCAAGAACGTGCTCAAGTACGACGACGTCCTCAACCGGCAGCGCACGGTGGTCTACGACGAACGCCGGCGGGTCTTGGAGGGGGAGAACCTCGAAGAACAGATCCGCTACTTCATGACCGATGTCGTCGAGGGTTATGTCGATGCCGAGACCGGCGAGGGCTTTGCCGAGAACTGGGATGTCGATCGGCTGTGGAGCGCGCTGAAGGCGCTGTATCCGGTCGGCGTCACCTGGGAACAGGTCGAGGACGCCGCCGGCGGCCGCGACCGCGTGAGCAACGAGGCCTTGCGAGAGGAACTCGTCTCCGATGTCCACCACGCCTACGACGCGCGGGAGGAGGACCTCGGGGAGGCCGCGGTGCGGGAGTTGGAGCGCCGGGTCGTCCTGTCGGTGCTGGATCGCAAGTGGCGCGAACACCTCTACGAGATGGACTACCTCAAGGAGGGCATCGGCCTGCGGGCGATGGCCCAGCGCGATCCGCTGGTCGAGTACCAACGCGAGGGTTACCAGCTGTTCGAGGCGATGAATGAGGCGATCAAGGAGGAGGTTGTCGGCTTCCTGTTCAACACCGAGGTTCAAGTCACGCCCGCGCCTGCGCCACCACCTCAGCCGGTGGCGATCGGCGACATGCTCCGCGGCCTCGAAACCCAAGACGCACCAGCGCCTGCCGCCGTGGGTGCGGCGGTCGCGGGATCTGGTGAACCGGCACCCCAGGTGAGCGCCAAGGGGCTGGACGAGCGGCCGGCCCACCAGCAGCTGCATTACTCGGCGCCGACCGAGGACGGCGGCGTCGAAGAGCGCGACGAGGGCCCGGCCACGCGGGAACTGAGCGCCGAGCAGCTGAGCACGGCGCGGCGCAACGACCCATGCCCGTGCGGCTCGGGCAAGAAGTTCAAGATGTGCCACGGCCGCGGGGCCTAATCGCGACGCATCGGAGCCGGGCCGGGTGACTTCGTGGGGTAGTTAGGCGATTTCGAGGGCGCTGACCCGCCAACCCCCGGCGAGCGCGGTCAGTTCGAGCGCCATCGCGCGCACGCGACTTCCGTCGACGAGGACGACGGCGACCTCGGCAGTGTCCGCCCTGGTGCAGGAGCAATGGATTCGCAGGACCGCCAGGCGCCGAGATCCCCGTCCGGTCGGTGTCGCAACGGCTGGGCCCGTCCCCGCCGGCGACCGAGTCGCGGCTCGGCGCACTGTCGCGCCGTAACGCCGAGCGACGGCGACATAGACCGGCGGGGTGGTCAGTCGCACCACGCTCGCCGGCGGTCGTATCCCCGCCATGACCTCGATGAGGGCTTGGGCAACGCCTCGCACCCACGGGGCGGGATCGGGCAGTGGGGTCGAGGGCGCGTTGTCCACGAGATCGCGGTCGCCGTGGAAGCCGAGGGCCAGGGCGTCCTGGACGAACATCGGTCGCAGGCCGCTCCCGCGACCACCGCCTGGCGGGAGGGCGGGCGGCTGGTGAGGGGGTATGGGCAGGACGCGGATAGGCCCCGGGCGGGTGGTCATGACCCTGCGCCACCGGGGGCCTGCAGTTGCTGACCCGGGCGCAGCAGGTCGGGATCGGCTCCGATGACATCACGATTGGCGGCATACCAGTGCGGCCATGCCCGGTCGATCTCCACCCAGGTCGCGTGTGGCCCGAGGGCTCGGGCGACGATATCCCAGAGGCAATCGCCGCGCCGGACCACGATCGTCGTGAGGTCGCTGTCCGCCGTCTGCCGGGTGTGTCCGCCGACCAGCCGGATCTCGGGCTGGCGAGTGGGTGCGGCGGCGTCCGGAGGTGACGCCGTGGGTTGCCACAGGGGATCAGGGGCCGTCTGTGGCGACCCGCCGCGGGTGGCGAGACTGACGCCCACACCGGGCCGGTCGGCGGCTGCCGAGCTCGACGTCGAGGCCGCCGTGAGCCCGACGAGACCGGTGGCGACATAGGCGACCAGCCGTCGCGGGCCTGGCCGAGGCTCTCGCCACGGCGCCGGTTGCCCGCGGAGCAGACGAGCGCTTGTCACAGCCACGGCCACGACGAATGCGTCGGAGCTCGCGAGAGCCAGCAGCAAACTCGCCTGCTGCACGACGCTCGCTGGGTCGGCGTGGGCGGAATCGGCGATCGTGGCGGCGACCTGAGCGGCGCACAACGTCAACACCACGGCGATGACCCCCAAGCCGCCCAGCAGCAGATGGCGCCATTTCATCGTGATCACCTCAATTAATGACCGATTGCCTATGTTTGCCTATAGTTGCCTGTGATTACTGCGTTCGTCAAGGGGGCCAGGGCGGTGCCGGTCACTAGGCTCGGAGAATGTCGCCGGATGAGCGCTGGGCGCGGCTGTTTGCCGACCTGGAGATGGCCTTCGAGGCTGAGGAGCGGCGTCGTCGAGACAGCGAGGTCGCCGACCGGACGCGCCGGGAACGAGCCGGCGTGACCCTTGCCGCCCGGCTCACTGCTCACCGCGGTCAGCCGCTCCAGGCGCGGCTGCTTGGCGGCCTGCGGGTGGAGGGACAGCTGATCGATGTCGGCCGCGATTGGTGCGCGATCACCGCTGGGGCTTCCCGGGCCCTCGTAGTGCCGTTGCCTGCCATCGCCTCGGTCACGGGTCTAACCCATCGGGGCGACTTCGCGCCGCGTCGCTTCGCGTTGGGTTATGCGTTGCGGGGAATCAGCCGCGATCGGGCGCCGGCGTTGGTCACCGATGTCCTGGGGACGGGTTTTCAGGGAACGATCGACGTCGTTGGCAAGGACTTCCTCGACCTGGCCGAGCACCCGATCGACGAAGCGCGCCGCAGCCGCAATGTGCGCAATGTGCGTACGATCCCGTTTGCGTGCATCACCAGCATCCAGACCGGCTGAGCGGCTAGCCGAGGCCACGGGTCAGGACGGTGCGCCGTCCGTGCTCGATCCCAGGGGGTGGGCGTCGACGAAGGTGCGCGTCTCGGAGTACATGCGTTGGATGTAGACCTCGAGTTCACTGATCTCCACCCGCCATTGCCCACGCCCGCCGACCTTGATCGCCGGCAAGTCACCCGAGCGCACGAGCGCATAGGCCTGAGCGGAGGAGATGTCGAGGATCTCGGCCACCTCTGCCAACTGGATGAAGCGCTTGGCCATGTCCGCAGTCTGCCTCATGACCCGCGTGCGAGATGGTCACGGCACGTCCCGTGCTGTGGATAACTCCATGCCGGTGGACGGTCGAGATGCCGACCCGGGCAACTTGGGGCAAGATTTCGGCAGGTTTCGTTGGGAGGGATGTCCGATGACCGCTCTTGCTGCCCCGGTCGCCAAACGGCTGCGCAAACCATCCTGGAAGGACGCCCGGCTGCTCATCGGTCTGCTGCTCGTGCTGCTGTCCACGAGTTTGGGTGCGGCAGCACTGCGCGCGGCGGACGACCGCGTGCCGGTGTTCGTCGCCCGGCAAACCCTGGTGCCGGGCCAACGCCTGGACCCGGGGACGTTGGGCACGGTGGCTGTGCAGGTCGATCGCACCGGCGAGGCCTATCTCCGGGCGGCACAATCGCTGCCACCCGACGGCTATGTGCTGCGCGAGGTCCGGTCGGGCGAGCTGCTTCCCGCGTCCGCGGTCGGGACGGCCGCCCAGATCGCCGTGCAGCCGCTGGCCGTGGGCATCGACCAGGTCTCCGCGGCCACGCTGGTCGACGGGTCGGTCGTCGACGTCTATGCCAACAAGCGCCTGGCCAGCTCCGGGCCACAGGAGTTCGGTGATCCCGTCCGAGTGCTCGAGGCGGTCTCGGTCGCGACGGTCTCCACGAGCGGGTCCGGACTTGGCTCGTCGGGCCGCTCCTTCGTGCAGCTGCTCGTGCCGACCGGACGGGTCGCCCAACTCATCGGCTTGATCGACGCCGGCGCCAAGGTGACGCTGGTCGCCGTCCCCGGCTCGTTGCGGGCGAGCGGGTCATGAGCCTACGTGTGCTGACCGCTCTCGACCATCGCGTCGAGGACGGCATCGCCGCCCTGCTCGCTGACGAGCGCGGTGTCCAGCTGGTGCGTCGCTGCCCCGACCTGGCCGATCTCCTGGCAGCGGCAGCGGCCGGTCTCGGCGATCTCGCGATCGTCTCGACCGTCCGTGGACTCGATCGCGATGCGCTGGCCCAGCTCGTCGAGGCGGGGCTGCAGGTCGTCGGCATCACCGCCACCGAGGACGATGACGTCCGGCTGCGTCAGCTCGGCGTGGTGGACGTCGTCGTCGCCGAGCGTGCCCCCGGTGAGCTTCCTGCCCTGCTGCAACGCCTCGCCGATCCGAGGGTGCGAGGCGCCCTCGGTGGCGAGCCAGTGCCGGAGCCCGGCGGCCGGCCGGTGGCAGCGCTGTGCCCAACCGCGCCGGACGAGTACCTCGACCAGGACGACTCCGCTGCGAGCCGGATCGTGGCCGTATGGGGCCCGGCCGGCGCCCCGGGACGAACGACGGTCGCGGTCAACCTGGCCGCCGAGCTCGCGGCCGGCGGCGCCTCCGTGCTGCTCATCGACGCCGACACGTATGCATCGTGCGTCGCCCAGGTGCTCGGTCTGCTCGATGAGTCACCGGGAGTCGCGGCCGCCGCCCGGGCCGCCGAGCTGGGCACCTTGGACGTGCCGACCCTGGCCCGGCTCACCCCGTCCGTGGCAACCGGCTTCCGGGTCCTGACCGGGTTGCCGACGTCCGCGCGATGGAGCGAGCTGCGGGCCGAGTCGATGCGCAACATCCTGGAGGTTGCCCGTCGGCTCGTTCAGGTCGTCGTGGTGGACTGCGCCTTTTGCCTCGATGACGACGAGGAGTTGAGCTACGACACGCGCGCCCCCCGGCGCAATGGCGCCACGCTCGTGACCGTGGAGGCAGCCGATGAGCTGGTGGTTGTCGGCAGCGCCGACCCCGTTGGTCTGCATCGGCTGGTGCGTGGTTTGCAGGATCTGTCCGCGGTGGCAGGCAGCGACCCCGTCGTTGTCGTCAACCGCCTACGCAGCGGTGCGGTCGGATCGGCTCCGGAGCGCCGCGTCGCCGAGGCACTCGACCGGTTTGCCGGTGTGGAGGTTCGCGCCTTTCTCCCCGACGACCGCGCCAGCGCCGATCGGTGCCTGCTCGCCGGACGCGTGCTGGCCGAGGAGGCGCCGGGATCGGTACTGCGCGAGCGCGTGCGCCAGCTCGCCCGCTCCTTGGATGCGACGGACCAGGGTCCCAAAAGCACTCGCATCCGACGCTGGTGGCCGCGGTCTGTCACGATGGGCCGGTGGTCGACCGCCTAACCGCCCTGGACGCCTCCTTCCTCACCTTTGAGGACTCTCGAACGCCGATGCACGTGGGGCAGGTGCTCATCTTCCGCGCGCCCGCCGGGTTTGACCCAAACGTCATCCGGCGACGCATCGAGCTTCGCCTTGATGACGACCCACGGTTTCGCCGTCGGTTGTTGTCCGTCCCCGGCCACCTCGCAAACCCGGTGTGGGTTGACGACGGCGCATTCGACCTGGCAGATCACGTCCATCGCTCGGCCCTGCCGTCACCCGGAAACCGTGAGCAACTCGGCGAGTTCGTCGCGCGGGTGACCTCTCGTCAGCTCGATCGGGCGCATCCGTTGTGGGAGGTCGATATCGTCGAGGGACTGCAGGACGGCCGGTTGGCGGTGGTGACTAAGACCCACCAGGCAATGATCGACGAGGCGCATGCCCTCGAACTGGCCGGACTGGTCATCGACGCGGGCGGGGAGCAGGAAGAACGAGCGCCGAAGGAATGGAGTGCACAACCAGAGCCCAGCCGGACCGAACTTGTGGGCCGAGCCCTGGTCGATGCCATGCGCAGTCCCCGAAACCTGATCGAGACCGTGCGTGCCGGCGCCGGGGATCTGCGTGAGAACGGTCGGCGGGTGCTATCGGTCGCTTCCGCGCTGGCCCGGGCCTGGACCCGGCCCCAGACCGGCCCCCTGGATGTCCGTGCCGGAACCTCGCGACGTTTCGCGATGGTGGACACAGATCTCGACGAGTATCGCCAAGTGCGTCGCCAGGTCACCGCTGGGGGGAGCGATATCGATGTCCACGACGTCGCGCTCGCGGTCGTTACGGGGGCGCTGCGCTCGTGGTTGCAGACCCGCGGGGAAAGCATCCAGGGCAATAGCACGATGCGGGCGATGGTGCCGGTTTCGCTGGACGGCGGGGCCGGCGTCGGATCACGCGTGCATCCGCTCTTTGTCGACCTGCCCATCGGGGAAGGCTCTCCGATCGTCCGGCTGCTCCAGGTGGCCCACTCGATGCGTCGCGAACTCGGTGGCGGCACCGCCGTCAAGGCCGCCACCTTGGCTGGACTTGGCGGGTTCGCGGCGCCGCGGCTGCACTCGCTGGGGGCCCGCGTGGGTGCAGCGGTCGGCCGCCGCCTGTTCGCGCTGACCGTGACCAACGTGCCGGGGCCAACCGCGCAGTTGCATTGCGGTCGAGCCGTCCTCGAAGCCACCTACCCGGTCATGCCGATTGGCCCGGGGCAGTCACTGTCGGTCGGTATGACGAGCTATCACGGGCAAGTTCATTACGGCCTGCTCGGTGACCGGATCGCCCTATCCGATCTCGATGTCCTGGCAGGTCTGATTGATGACTCCCTAGCCGAACTCCTGGCGGCAACCAGGCGATACCCCCGATGAGCGTGATCCGGGTGTATCTGCCGGGCCGCGCGGCAGATCTGTCCACCCTGGTGACCGCTCGCCAGGTCGATATCACCGGCCGGATCGCGTATGCCGTCACGCCAGACCTGATCGCGTCGACCCCGCGCGCTGATCGGGACGAGCGCGAGCACGTCGCCTTCAGCGAGGCCGTGGGCCTCGCCGCGGACCTGGCCGACGGAACGCGCAGCCTGGTCATCGCCGCGGACGTGCCGGAGGTTGACGCGACGCAGCGGGGGGCGTTGACGGTGGAGTTGACCGGCGTTCTCCAGCTTCGCCAGATCGCCTCCTTCCACGTCGGCGAGGACGACGGGGACTCGGAGCCCGACATGCTCTGGTATGACGCAACCGAACTGGCGAGCGTGCAGGCGCTCCTTGTGGCCGGCTCCCATTAGGGTGCTCCCATGCGCATTGCGACGTCGGTCGAACTGGTCGGCAACCCCGACGATGTGTTCGAGATGCGGATCACCGAGGAGTTTCAGAACGCCAAATGCGCTGCCAGCCGCGCGTTGAGTTACACCGTTGCGATCAGCGAGCGGGGTGACCGCACGATTATCCAGACCTCCCGGGTCATGTCCACCCAGGGCTTCCCCGAGACGGCGCGCTCGATCGTCGGCACGGAGCTGACCATCAACGAAACCCAGGACTGGGGTCCGCCGGGCGCCGACGGCAGCTATGTCGCCAAGCTCACCGCCGACATCACCGGCGTCCCGATGTCGATGACCGGCTCGGTGCGGGTCGATCCGACCGAAACGGGCAGCCGCCAGATCCTCGAAGCCGACCTGAAGGCCAATATTCCGCTCATCGGAGGCAAGATCGAGAAGCTCGCCATGCCGGTGGTCGAAGCCGGCTTCGACGTCGAGGCCCTGATCCTCAGCGAGTGGCTCTTCGACTGATCGCCCTCGTCTCGGCGGGGGTGTGGATAACTCTCGGTCGCGGGTCGCCACCTTCGTTACAGTTGCTGGTATGGGGCGCGAACCGGCACTGGGCCTGTCCAGGCGGGCCGTGGCAGACACCGAGCTGGTGGCTGCGCGCCTCGGCGAGGACCTGCTGATGGCCACGCCGGTCGTCGGCGACCGGGGCACGCAGCGGGTGCTCGACGCCGCGATCGACGCCCTTGCCGACGCGTTGCGGATGGTGAGCGCACAGGCGGGTTATGTCCGGGCCGGCTGGCCCGAGCCGCGTCCGGAGAGGCGGGCGAGCGAGCGGGTCTGGGAGTCACGGTGATCCCGGCCGATGTTCCCTCGGTCAATGCGCTTGCCGCGCAGTTGCGTTCGGCTGCGGCGCAGGTGGCCAACGCTGTGGCGACAGCGTCGGATGAGCACGAACAGGCGTGCCCACGCCACCTGCGTGGCGAGGCGGCGAGGGCACTGGGGTCGGCCGAAGCCTTGGCGCCGATCATCGACGGCACCGCCGACGCCCTGGTGGTCTATGCCCAGGCGATGGCCGAGTTGGCGGTCGAGCGGCGCGCGGTGCAGGCCGAGATCGACCGGCAAGGCCTGGCCGTGACGCCGGACCGGGTACTGCCCGGCCCCGGGCCGCGAGCCGTCGGCGATCCGCGCGCCGAGGCCGCCTTCGCCGAGGCCGTGGCCCGGCTCAATCGTCGCCGCCTCGTGGCGACGGAGCGGGCGGCCGCCGCCGAAGAACGGTTGGCGTCGGCGCTCGCCCGGCACATCGAACGAGCCGGCGCCGTGGCCAACCAGCTGCGCTGATCGGCGCCCCGGGACTCGCGGGCGCGGCAGGAGCGACTACCCTCAAGAGAGGTGGGGCAGCGTTGCCCGCCATGTTGTCGAAGGGATCGATTTTCCGTGCCTGACATTGCCGAGGCCCGAACCGAACGACTGCGCGAGGCCGCAGAACACGGCCGGTCGAAAGATGGCCCGGTGCTCCTGGATTTCCTGATCGACTACTACCAGCACGTGCCGGCCGAAGAGGTCTTGGCCCGCGGTAGCGAGGACCTCTTGGCAGCCGCGTTATGTCATCGCGAGATCGCTCAACACCGGCCCGCGGGAACGGCGACGGTCGTGTGCTTCAACCCGACCATCGATGGCGAGGGCTGGTCCAGCCCGCACACCATTATCCAGATCGTCACCGACGACATGCCCTTCCTCGTCGACTCGGTCTCGGCCCAGCTCGAGCAGATGGACCGGGCGATCCATGTCCTGATCCACCCGCAGCTGCTCGTCCGGCGCGACGCCGAAGGCAATCTGGAGGAGCTGATCGAGGGGGCCGACCCGGCCACGTTCGACCGCGGCCGAGCCAATTCCTACGGGGAGATCCGCGAATCGTGGATGCATGTCGAGATCGACCGGGAGAGCGACGCACCCGATCGGGAGGCGATCGTCCATGCGCTGCGGCGGGTCCTGTCCGATGTCCGGGAGTCGGTGGAGGACTGGCCCAAGATGCGGGCTCTCGCCACCAGCTTGGCGACCAAGCTCACGCAGTCGCCGCCCCCCGGGATCACCGCGGCCGAGAGCGACCAGGCGGCCGAATTCCTCAATTGGCTCGCGGACAATCAGTTCACCTTCCTCGGCGCTCGGCAATACCAGATCGCGCCCGGCCGCTCCGGCGCGACGCTCAAGCCGATGTCCGGCACCGGCCTCGGTCTGCTGCGCTCCGATCCGGCGATGTCGCGCGCCTTGACGACGCTGTCGGGACGGGCGCTGGAAAAGGCGCTCGAGCGGCACGTCATCTTTGTCTCCAAGGCCAATTCGCGTGCGACAGTGCACCGGCCCGTCTACTTGGACTACGTCGGCGTGCGCACTTTCGATGCCGACGGCGCGGTCAACGGCGAGCACCGGTTCCTCGGCCTGTTCACCGCGAGCGCCTACGCCGAATCGGTCTTGCGGATCCCCTATGTCAAGGACAAGGTCGCCGAAGTCATGGCCCGGTCGGGGTATGCCGCCGAGTCCCACTCCGGGAAGGACCTGCTCGGAATCCTCGAATCCTATCCGCGAGAAGAGCTTTTTCAGGCGAGCGGGGCGCAGCTGACCGAGACCGCCACCTCGATCGTGCACCTGAAGGAGAAGCGGCGCTGTCGCCTGTTTGCCCGGCTGGATGATTTCGGGCGCTTCGTCTCTGCCCTGGTCTTCATTCCGCGCGACCGCTATAACACCGCGGTTCGGTTGCGGATCGAGGCGATCCTGGTCGACGCCTACGGCGCCAGCAGCGTCGACTACACGACGCGGGTCTCCGAATCCGTTCTCGCCCAAGTGCATTTCGTGCTCCGGCTGCCGTCTCAATCGCAGGCGCTGGATGTCGACGTCGTGGCTTTGGAAGCCAAGATCACTGACGCGACCCGCACCTGGGAAGAGGACCTGCTCGAGGCGTCCTTGCGCGAATTCGGTGAGGAGGAGACCGCCCGCGTGGCCGGGTTGTACGGGCAGGCGTTCCCCGCGGCATACAAGGAGGATTTTGCGGTCCGCCAGGGCGTGGCCGACATCCGCAACCTGGAGGCGCTGGAGGACGACGAGTCCACTCGCCTGGTGCTCTACAAACCGCGGTGGAACCCCGAGACGATCCGCCGCTTCAAGCTTTTCCGGCGGGCGCCGCTCTCGCTGACCCGCGTCCTGCCGGTCTTCACCCACATGGGTGTCGAGGTCGTCGACGAGCGGCCGTACGAGCTGACCCGCAAGGACGGGCAGGCCCTCTTCGTCTACGACTTCGGCCTGCGGGTGCGCGACGACCAGCTGTGGGGGTCTTTGTCGCACGCCCGGCTGCGGGAGCTCTTTGAGGGCGCCGTCGACGCCGTCTGGAACGGCCACGCCGAATCAGACGGCTTCAATGCGCTTGTGCTGCAAGCGCAATTGACGTGGCGGCAGGTGGTCATCCTGCGTGCGATCGCGAAGTACCTGCGCCAGGCACGCTCGGCGTTCAGCCAGCTCTATGTCGAAGATGCACTGCTGCACAACTGGCGTATCGCGGCGACCTTGGTGGAACTTTTCGAAGCCCGCTTCGACCCCGACCTCGTCGATGACCAGCGCGCGCAGCGCGAGGCCGACCTCGCCGCCAAGGTCATCGACGTCCTCGATGACGTCGCCAGCCTCGATGAGGACCGGATCATCCGGGCCTTCCTCGGTGTCGTCCGGGCCACCTTGCGCACCAACTACTTCCAGCGTGGTGCCGACGGCCAACCAAAGGACTATCTCTCGCTGAAGCTCGACCCGCACAAGGTGCCGGACCTGCCGGCTCCGCGGCCGGCGTTCGAGATCTGGGTCTACAGCCCGCGCGTGGAAGGCGTCCACCTTCGCTTCGGGCCGGTCGCCCGCGGCGGTTTGCGGTGGAGCGACCGGCGCGAGGACTTCCGCACCGAGACCCTCGGGCTCGTCAAGGCGCAAATGGTCAAGAACGCCGTCATCGTCCCGACCGGATCCAAGGGTGGCTTTTATCCCAAGCAACTTCCCGATGACCCGAAGCGGCGTCGCGAGGAAGGAGTCGCGGCATACGAGATCTTCATCTCGGGTTTGCTCGACCTGACCGACAACCGCGACGGCACCGAGATCATCCCCCCCGAGCGCGTCGTGCGCCACGACGAGGACGACCCCTATCTCGTGGTCGCCGCCGACAAGGGGACGGCAACCTTCTCCGACACGGCCAACGCCGTTTCCCAGAAGTACGGCTTCTGGCTCGATGACGCCTTTGCCTCGGGCGGGTCGAGCGGCTATGACCACAAGGGGATGGGCATCACCGCGCGCGGCGCGTGGGAGTCGGTCAAGCGGCACTTCCGCGAACTCGGGCTCGACACGCAGAGCGAGGACTTCACGGCTGTCGGCGTCGGCGATATGAGCGGTGACGTTTTCGGCAACGGGATGCTGTTGTCTCGGCACATCCGCCTGGTCGCGGCATTCGATCACCGGCACGTCCTCGTCGACCCCGACCCGGACGCCGAGCGGTCGTTCACCGAACGCGAGCGCCTCTACAACCTGCCCGGCTCCTCGTGGGGCGACTACGACAGATCGCTGATCAGCGCGGGTGGCGGTGTCTTTGCCCGTTCCTTGAAGTCCATCCCGGTGTCGGAGCCGATGCGGGCGGCGCTTGGCCTGCCCGACGCCACCGCGTCGATGACACCGAGTGAACTCATTCACGCCATCCTGCTCGCCCCGGTCGACCTGCTGTGGAATGGCGGGATCGGCACCTATGTCAAGGCCGCGGAGGAAACCAACGACGCCGTCGGCGACCGCGCGAACGACGCCATCCGAGTCGACGGTGGCCAGTTGCGCGTCAAGGTGATCGGCGAGGGAGGCAACCTCGGGCTGAGCCAACTCGGGCGGATCGAAGCGGCCAGGGCAGGGGTGCGGGTCAACACCGATGCGATCGACAATTCGGCCGGTGTCGACACCTCCGATCACGAGGTCAACATCAAGATCCTGCTGCGGGAGTTGGTGCGCCAAGAGGATCTGACCCTCAAGCAGCGCAACGCCCTGCTGGCGTCGATGACCGACGACGTCGCAGCCCAGGTGCTGCGCGACAACTACGAGCAGAACGTCCTGCTGGGCAACGCCCGGGCACAGCAGTTCATCATGCTCAACGTCCATCAGCGCCTGATCCACTGGCTGGAAGAGCGCGGCTACCTCGACCGGGAGCTGGAGTTCTTGCCGTCCGATCCCGAACTCGTCGAGCGCGGTGACGCGGGCCAGGGGTTGACCTCGCCGGAGTTCTCGGTGCTCGTCGCCTTCTCCAAGCTCGCCCTGAAGAACGACCTGCTGCCCACGAGCCTCCCGGACGACCCGTGGTTCCAGGTCACCCTCAACGAGTACTTCCCGGCCCCGATCCGCGAGCAGTTCCCCGAGGCGATCACCGCGCACCCGTTGTCGCGGGAGATCATCACCAACTCCGTGGCGAACTCGCTCGTCAACCGCGGCGGGATCACCTTCGTCTATCGCGCCATGGAGGAGACCGGAGCCACGGCCGAGCAGATCGCGCGAGTCTTCGTCATCGCTCGGGAGGTGTTCGGGCTGGCCAGTTATGTTCACGCGGTCGAGGCGCTGGACAATCAGGTTCCGACGACCGTGCAAAACCGGCTCTACCTCGAGTTCCGGCGCCTGCTCGATCGGTCGGCCCGCTGGTTCCTCGCCAACCGGCCGGCCGCCATCGAGGTCGCCACCGAGATCGATCGGTATGCCGCGCTCGTCCAGCAGTGGGAGCCACGCATCCCCGAACTGCTCGTCGGATCGGAGCTGGAGCGGATGCGCGGCCAAGCCGACGAACTAGAGGCGAAGGGGGTGCCGGCGCCACTGGCGCTGCGATCCGCGGGCCTGCTCGACGTCTTTTCGCTGCTTGACGTCGTCGATCTCTGCGCCGCCACCGGCGCGGAGGCGGGCGATGTCGTGCCGCTCTATTTCACGGTCTCCGAGCGTTTCGGGGTCGATGAGATGCTTCACCGGATCAGCGAACTTCCGCGCGGCGACCGCTGGGATGCGCTGGCCCGCGGAGCGCTGCGCGACGACCTCTATGGCGTGCTCAAGGCGCTGGTCCACGGCGTCTTGGCGGCCACTCCCGCGGGCGGCTCACCCGCGGAGCGGATCGAGGCCTGGTCGGACGAGAACTCCGAGGCCGTCGGTCGGGCGCGACGCTCGCTGGTCAGCATCGAGCGGCTGGAGAAGCCGACGATCGCCGCGATGTCGGTTGCCCTGCGCACCTTGCGTTCGCTGGTGCCCAGCAGCTGAGTCATCCCGCCGACGTGGGGGTGATTTAGGCTGCCCCTCGTGGTGGGCACCCTGGGCGAACAACTGCGCGCGGAGACCTCGCTTGACGAGCCCAGCATCGAGTGGCTGCATCTGCTCATGGGCGACTGGCAGTTGCTCGCGGACCTGTCCTTCGCCGATCTCGTCCTGTGGGTGCGCGTCCTCGACGATCGCTGGTGTGCCGTGGGGCACGTGCGTCCCACGACCGGACAGATGGTGTTCATCGAGGATGTCGTCGGCTCGTATGCCGCCGGCGACCGGGCCACCCTCCTGCGGCGAACCTTCGTCGACGGCGAGGTGCTGCGCCGCGGCGGACCGGTCCTCGACCGGGATCACCCCATCCGCGAGGAGGCCATCCCCGTGCGGACCCAGCGCGGGATCATCGGCGTGGTCACGCGGCATACCAACCTGGCGGCGATGCCGACTCCGAGCCGGCTGGAGCTGAGCTTCCAAGCCCTGGCGGGGTCGTTGGTGCGGATGATCAGCGCGGGCGAGTGGCCACACGTCGGTGCGCCGACCGGCTTTCGCCGCGGCGCCCCGCGGATCAGCGATGGCGTGATCCACCTCAACACCGACGGGCTCGTGCTCTATGCGACCCCGAACGCCCTGAGCGCCATCCACCGCCTCGGCCACGAGGGGGATGTGATCGGCGAATTCTTTGCCCAGGTTATCCTCGGCCTGCTGACCGATCGGACCGCGGGGGATGAGTCGCTCGCCATCGTCCTGACCGGCCGCGCGGCCTGGCGCTCGGACATCGGCAACCGCCACGGCGCCGTGGCGTTGCGGGCGATTCCGCTCACCGAGAACCGGGAGCGGACCGGGGCGATCATCCTGATTCGCGATGTCTCGGAGTTGCGTCGACGAGAGCACGAGATGCTCTCGAAGGAGGCGACGATCCGAGAGATCCACCATCGCGTGAAGAACAACCTGCAGACCGTGGCCGCCTTGCTGCGCCTGCAGGCGCGCCGGCTGTCCGACGGTGCGGGCAAGGTTGCGCTCGACGAGGCGGTGCGTCGGGTCGGCACGATTGCCTTGGTCCACGAGACGCTTAGCCAGGGGTTCGACGAGACCGTCGACTTCGACGACATCGTGCGGCGCAGCCTGCGGGTTGTCGTTGAGGTCGCCACGAGCGAGCATCCGATTGCCTCGGAGTTCGCGGGCAGCTTCGGGCGGATGCGTGCCGAGGACGCCATGGCCCTCGCGCTGATCATCTCCGAGCTGATCCAAAATGCTGCCGAGCATGCCCTCGCCGAGGATGGCGGCACGATCGTTGTCGGGTGCAATCGGGAGCCGGATCCCGAAGGAGATGTGCTTGAGGTGACGATTTGCGATGATGGTGCGGGCCTGCCCACCGGCTTCCGGCCGGGCCGGGCGGGGCTGGGCACCCAGATCGTTAACTCCCTGGTGCAAGACCTGCGCGGCGCCATCCGGTGGGAGGACAACCAGCCGCATGGAACCCGGGTGCGGTTCTATGCCCGGTTGCGCCCGCTCGGCAAGGATGACGGCTAGCGGCGGGCTGTGCCTAATCGGCGCGGCGGGCTGTGCCTAACCGGCGCGGCGGGTTGTGCTCAACCGGCGCGGCGAGCGCGGGCGTTGCGGCGCTTGAGCGCGCGCCGCTCGTCCTCGGAGAGCCCACCCCACACGCCGGAGTCCTGACCGGTCTCGATCGCCCACTTCAGGCACGTCTCGACGACATCGCAGCGGCGGCAGACCGCCTTGGCCTCTTCGATCTGCAGGATCGCGGGACCGGTGTTCCCGATCGGGAAGAACAGTTCCGGGTCCTCATCGAGGCAGGCAGCGCGATCGCGCCAGTCCATGGGGCAGGGCTCCTTCTGACAATCTGGGTCCGTGGTAGGGCAGGCGCACGTGGCCTCTTGGATGGTGGAAAGCGGGCACGCGCCAAGGCTCTGCGTGACAGGCAACCTCCATTCTCTCGGAGAACGCCCGCAATGCCAATGCTTTAGCGTGCAATTCTCTTCCCGAGTTCCCGCCTACGCTTGCGTATCGTGACGACAACCACACCCTCGGGCAACTCGACGGCGCCCCTCGTGGCCGCGATGGTTTGCACGATCGAAGCGCTGGCGCTCCTCGCCCTGACCCTGGCGTATGCCGTCGGCATGGCGCGCGACGCGGAGGAGAGCCTGGTCCGCAGCCTCGCGTCGGCGGCCCTGTTCGTCGTTGCTGCCGCGCTGCTGGTGGCGATGGCGCGAGCCTGGCGAGCCGGAGCGGGGTGGCAGCGGATGGCGACGCTCGTCGTCAACGCGCTGCTGGTGCCGGTCTCCTTCTCGGTCATCCGCGGCAATGGCGTCCTGATCGGCGCTCCCGTGCTGCTGGTCGCGGTGTGCGGCATCGTGGCCGCGATCGCGGCAGGAGAGCAGCGCTGAAACCCACGATGTCGCACACCCTAGACCGAAGTTGCGAGTGGTTTGAGGGCTGATCCCCGTTTTGACCTGCAGTGATGCGGCTTCTAACCCCTCGGTGTGTCGTCACTAAAGTGGATCGATCGATCCGGCACGGTGTGATATTTTGGCGGTATGGCGAAACGTGGTGGAGCGGTTCATGTGACCACGCACCGTCGTCACTATGTTGGTAAGGACGGGGTGGCCCGGGACTACGAGACCCACCTGTTGCGGCGTTCCTGGCGGGAGAACGGCAAGGTGCGCAACGAGACGGTCGCGAACCTCTCCCACCTGCCGGCCGAGCTGATCGAGGTGATCCGGGCCTGCCTGGCCGGGCAGGCGTTCATCCCGGCCGACCAGGCCGCCACCATCACCCGCTCCCTGCCGCACGGGCATGTGGCCGCGGTGTGGGCCCAAGCCCGGGCCCTGGGCCTACCCGGGCTACTCGGGCCGCCCGGGCGGGCCCGGGACCTGGCGATGGGGCTGATCATCGCCCGAGTGCTGGCACCCGGCTCGAAGCTGGCGACCATCTCCTGGTGGGCCGACACCACCCTGGGCGTCGACCTCGACCTGGCCGGTGCCTCCACCGACGAGGTCTACGCGGCGATGGACTGGCTACTCGGGCGCCAGGACGCGATCGAGAAGCAGCTGGCCCGGCGCCACCTGGCCGCCGACGCCAACCCCGCCCGGATGGCGCTGTTCGACCTATCGTCCTCGTGGATGGAAGGCAGCCACTGCCCACTGGCCCGGCGCGGCTACTCCCGCGACGGGAAGAAGAACCGCACCCAGATCGAGTACGGGCTGCTGACCGACCCGGCCGGTCGCCCGGTCGCGATCCGGGTCTTCCCCGGCAACACCGCCGACCCCACCGCGTTCATCGAGGCCGTCACCCTGGTGCGGGACACCTTCAAACTCACCGAGATGGTCATGGTCGGCGACCGCGGCATGATCACCACCGCCCGGATCACCGCGATCCGCCACACCAACACCGACCCGGCCACCCGAGCCGACCTCGGCTGGATCACCGCGCTGCGCGCCCCCGCGATCAAAACCCTTGCCGCCGAGGGCGGCCCGCTTCAACCAACCCTGTTCGATGAACACAACCTGGCCGAAATCAGCCACCCCGACTACCCCGGGGAACGGCTGATCGCCTGCCGCAACCCGTTCCTGGCCACCGAACGCGCCCGCAAACGCGAGGACCTGCTCACCGCCACCGAAACCGCCCTGGCCCCCACCCAGCGAGCAGTGGCCGAGGGCCGGCTAGCCGGCGCCGACACGATCGGCCTGCGGGTCGGCAAACTCCTCAACAAATACCGGATGGCCAAACACTTCGACCTGACCATCACCGACACCACCGTGGTGATCACCCGCAAAACCAGCCAGATCGCCGCCGAAGCCGCCCTCGACGGCATCTACGTGCTACGCACCCCAACGCCCGCCGAGACCCTCACCCCCGCCAGCATCGTCCAGGCCTACAAAAACCTCGCCCACGTCGAACGCGACTTCCGCAGCATCAAAGCCACCGACCTCGACCTGCGCCCGATCTACCACCGCCTCGAAGACCGCGTCCGCGCCCACGTCCTGATTGTGATGCTCGCCGCCTACCTGACCTGGCACCTACGCGCCACCCTAGCCCCCCTGACCTACACCGACGAACACCCGCCAACACCCGCCGACCCGGTCGCCCCCGCCCACCGCTCCCCAGCCGCGGACCGCAAAGCCTCCCGACACACCGACGACCACGACCAGCCCGTGCGGTCCTTCCCGGCCCTGCTCAAACACCTCGCCACCCTGACCCGCAACGACCTGCGCTACGGCACCGACCACACCACACCCCTCGTGCCCACCCTGGCCGAACCCACCCCCACCCAACGCCACACCTTCGCCCTCCTAAACGCCCCCATCCCCCTAACCATCAACGGCAAGTAGACAGAACCACCAACACCCAAACCAGCGAACCCCCTGCCCAGCAGGGGGTTCGCCACGTCAACCA
Source organism: Nostocoides sp. (assembly GCF_037045025.1). Taxonomy (GTDB): domain Bacteria; phylum Actinomycetota; class Actinomycetes; order Actinomycetales; family Dermatophilaceae; genus Nostocoides_A. The sequence continues at coordinate 775,660 of NZ_JBAOHM010000011.1, forward strand.
GCCGTAACTTCGGCCTAGATGTCGCAGCCGGGGGCGTCGCAGCCGTCGCACCCACCGCAGCCATCCCCGAAGTCGAGCAGCCCGCTCGCTGAAGAGGCGAAGTCGCCGACGCCGTCGGCCACCCCGTCCAGGGCATCAGCGATGTCGAGGCCGTCGGCGAGATCACCGACCCCGGCGGCGAGATCGCCGATTCCGGAGACGAGGTCCGGCCCATAGAACAGCAGGTCGGTCGCCAGGTCCAGCCCGTCGACCCAGGTCAAATCGACGTAGGCCGCGCCGAGCCCCTGAGCGTGGGCCGCGCGGGCCACCTCGCCGAACGTCTGTGCCCAGCGGTGCGCCACGCCGAAGACCATGGCGTAGGGCAGGTAGCGGCTGAACAAGTCGCGGGCCTCTTCGAAACGGATCTGATTGGCCTCGGCCTTCGTGAGATATTCCTTGAAGCCGAGGGCCTGGATCCGCACGGCGCTGCCCTCGGCGGTGCGGGGAGTGCGCCCGCGCCCGCCCCACAACAGGATCAGCGCCGCGACGAGGAGTCCGGCGCCGAGCGCCGTGAGCAGCAGCCCGGGGAAGCGCTCGATCTGGTAACGCTCCATGGCCGCCCAGGCGCCCGCGGCGAGAATCAGCCCGACGAGCGCCAGCGGCACCCCAAGGCAGCCGAGCCGGCGGTTGCGGTCGCGCGGATGCTTGGTGTAGTAGCCGCGGTCGACGACTTCGCGGTAGAGCCCCACCTGCGCTTCGCGCATGGTCAGGTCGAAGCCGCGACGCTTCAGTTCGCCGATCGTCACCACCTCGCCGTCGGCGAACACCTTGTCGAGCAGGGCGCGCTCGAAGGCCAGCAAGGCTCCGTCCGGCTCGTGCCGGATCCGGGTCAGGCGCCACTCGTGTTTCTGGGGCGCGGCGGGCTGGGTGCGCTCGGGGCCGCGTTGCGGCGGTGGGCGAGCTTCGGGGTCAAGGGGCTCGGCGTGCAGGTGCAGGTAGCCGCGCACCGCAAGGTCGACCAGGGTCGCCGACACGTCGACGACATCGGCCGAGCCGTCGACAACCGTGCCCATCAGCCCCGGCGTCATGCCGTCCGGCGGGGTGAACCGGACCGCGATCGGGCCGCTCCACTCGCTGCGACCACCTCCGACTCGACGGCGGGTGGTCTGCTGCCCCAGCGCCGGCAGCTCACCCGGCGTGACCCCGTCGAAGACCTCGTCGCGGCGGCGTCGACGGAACCACACCACGGTCACCAGCACGATAAGCAACGGCAGCAGGGCCGCGGCGACGATCTCGCCGAGTTGGGCCGATGTCACGCTGGGTCCCTTCGCCGCTTCGTGGACAGCGGCCACGCTAGCCCACGCTGCTCGGTCGCGGGGGACCCGATCGAGCACCGTGGGCGGGTGTGGTGCCCCTAGCCCAACTCGGCGAGGATCGCCGGGATCACCTCGTGCATGTCACCGACGATCGCGTATGCCGCCTTGGTCACCATCGGTGCCTCGGCGTCGGTGTTGATCGCGATGATCGTCTTGGACGAGGCGCACCCGGCCCAATGCTGGATGGCGCCGGAGATCCCGCACGGCACATACAGGTCGGGGTTGATGCGGGTGCCGGTCTGGCCGATCTGCTCGTGGTGGGGGCGCCAGCCGAGCGAGGTGACCACGCGCGAGACGCCGACCACCCCGCCGAGCCGGGCGGCGAGCGCATCGACGTCGCCGAAACCCTCGGGGCTGCCCGCTCCGCGGCCGGCGCCGATGACGACCTTGGCCTTGGCCAGGCCAGCGCTGTCGCCGCCCTCGCGGGGGGACACCGAGGCCACCTGGGCGCGCAGGTCGTCCGCCGGGATCTGTGGGGAGAACTCGACGACCGTCGCGGCGCCCGCAGTCGCGGCCGGGGATGGCTCAACTGCGTGCCCGGCGAGGGTGAGGATCGCCGGCTCCGCCGGGATGCTCATCGTCTCGATGACCGCCCCACCGACGACCTGACGCCGCACCGTTGCCAGCGCGCCATCGATCGTGGCCGCGACGGCATTGGCCGCCATCGGCAGGTCGCGCCGCGCCGCGACGTGGGCGAGGATTTCGCAACCGCGATTCGAGCCACCGGCGAGCACGACCCTAGCCTCGGTTCCGGCGATCGCATCCACGACACCGGCCCAGGCGGCCGCGGCATACGAACTCAGGCTCGGGCTCTGCGCGACGTGCACCGTGGTAACGCCCTGGCTGGCGCAGTCGGCGACCGTCCCGGCCAGATCGCTGCCCGGGGCGGCGAGCACGACGGCCCGGACGTCGCCTCCCAGGGTGCGGGCGAAGGTCAACGCTTCCTGCGAGACGAGCGCGGCATGGCCCGCCGTCGACCTCGACCAGAACGAGGATCATCGCAGCACTCCCAACTCGGTGATGGTGGCGACGAACGCCGGCGCGGCCGCGGGACCGGCGCCGAGGATGGTGACCTGGTTGGGCGGTGGCGGGGGGACCTCGAGCGCCTGGCGTCCCGCGCCGTCGGGGGTCGCGGCGGGGCCGCGGTGTTCCACCGGAGCCTTCTTGGCCTTCATCCGGCCCATGACGCTCGGGTAGCGCGGTTCGACACCGCCCTCGAGGACGCTGGCGACAGCCGGCAGTCGACACGAGGTAGGTCTCGGTGCCCTCCGGGCCCTCACCGACGAGCGTGGCCTGGTCGCCGTCCACCGAGGCCTTCTGGATGCCGGCGACGACGGGGCGGTCGAGCGCGTGCGCGAGCCGGACACCGACCTGGAAGTCGCCGGTGTCGCCGGCGTCATTGCCGAGCAGGATCAGGTCGTATGCCGTTCCGCTCGCCGCGCGCGCCCTGACTGCTGCGGCGATCTCTCGGGCGACGTCGGCTCGGGCCGAACGCGTCGGAGTCGGCCTCGATGTGGATCGCGTCGTTGATGCCGACGGCGAGGGCACCCCGGAGCTGGTCGAGCGCGTCCGCCGGACCGAGCGTCAAGACGGTGGCCTGCCCGCCGGATGCGCCGGCGATCTGGACGGCGAGTTCGACCGCGCACTCCTCGTTGGGGCTCGTCGTGTAGCCGGAGTGGGAGCCGTCGATGCCAAGTCCGTTGCCCGTCAACGAGATCTCTCCCGTCGCCTCGGGCACACGCTTGATGCAGACGAGGACGTTCGCCATCTAGTTGCCCTTGATCCGGTCGTTGGCGGGGTCGAACAGCGGCGTCGCGTCGTTGGCGGCGACCGTGACCGGGAAGAGTTCGTCCATGTAGGAGACGGCCAACTGCTCCCCGATCTGGGCGTGGTCCGGCGGGAGGTAGGCCATCAGGACGTGCTTGCCGAGGCTCGGGGCGGAACCGGCGGTGGTGACATAGGGATGCCACCCGTGGGTGCCCTCCAACTCGCCGCCGTCGCGGGTCATGATCGGCTCGCCACCGAGCATGTAGCGCTTGACGCCGGACTTGCTCGTGTGATCGTCGACCGTGAGGGAGCACAAGATCGCCTTGGGGGCCTCGGCCGCCTGGGCGGTGATGGCCTCCTTGCCGATGAAGTCCTGGTCCTTGATCTTGGCCCGCTGCATGCCGGCCTCGGCCAGGGTGCGCTCGGTGTCGAGCTCGTATCCGTAAGCGCGGTAACCCTTTTCGATGCGGCCGGTGGTCGCGTAGACGCCGATCCCGGCGGGGATCAGGCCCTTGTCCTTGCCGGCCTCGAGGAGCTTGGCCCACAGGGCGGCACCGTTCTCGATCGGGGTGTAGAGCTCCCAGCCGTACTCGCCGACATACGAGATGCGGGAGGCGAGGACCGAGAGGTTGCCGATCTCGATGTCGCGGCAGGTGCCGAAGGCGAAGCCCTCACGGGAGACGTCGTCGCGGGTGATGCTCGCGAGGATGTCGCGGGCGTTGGGACCCCACAGGCCGATGGTGGTGAAGGAGGAGGTGAGGTCGACGGCAACCGCGCCCTCGGGGAGCCGGTCGCGGAACCACTTCAGGTCGGCCATACCGTGCGCACCGCCGGTGACGACGCGGAACTGGTTCTTGGCCAGGCGCATCACGGTCAGGTCGGAGCGGAAGCCGCCCCGCTCGTCGAGCACCGGGGTGTAGATGACCCGGCCGACCTTGACATCGGCCTGCGCGACGATGATCTGCTGGACCGCCTCGAGGGCCTGCGGCCCGACGATGTCGAAGATGCAGAAGGCGGACAGGTCGACCACGGCGGCCGACTCGCGCATCTGCAGGTGCTCGGCGTTGATGATCGGGGACCACCAGCGGGCATCCCACTCGTGCTCACGCGGCATACAGGCGTCGCCGAACTTCTCGACCAGGTGGGCGTTCGACTCATACCACTGCGGCCGCTCCCAGCCGGCGGCCTCGAAGAAGACGGCGCCGAGTTCCTTCTCGCAGGCGTGCATCGGGGCCAGCCGGATGTCGCGGGAGGAGGCGTACTGCTCGCTCGGGTGGACGATGCCGTAGGTCTTGTTGAACGCCTCGGAGGTGCGGGCGCGGATGTGCTCGCGGGTCCGCTGGTGGGGGTAGAACCGCGAAATGTCGCTGTGGCCCAGGTCGATCTCGGGATTGCCGTGGACCATCCACTCGGCGACCGCGCGGGAGGTGCCTGGCCCCTCCTTGATCCAGACGGCGTTGGCGCTCCACAGGCCCTTGACCTCGGGGATCTCGCCGAGGACGGGGAACCCGTCCGGGGTCAGGGAGAGCAATCCGTTGATGGCATAACGGATTTCGGCGCGCTCGTCGCCGAGCAGCTCGGGCATCAGCTCGAGGGCCTGCTCCAGCTGCGGGTCGAAGTCGTCGTCGGTGAACGGCAGCTCGGTGGGGGAGAGCTTGGCCTGCTCGATGCTCGGGATGTCCTCGGCGTCCATGAGGATCGGCCGGTGGGCGTAGGAGCCGACCTCCATGTCGGAGCCGTGCTGACGCTCGTAGCAGAAGGTATCCATGTCGCGCACGATCGGGAAGGAGATCTCACCCGGGCGCTCGGCGAGCACCTCGCACGGGCCGACCGAGATCATCTGGTGCACGGCCGGGGTCAACGGGATGTGGGCGCCGGCCATTGCGGCCAGCTTCGGGGCCCACACGCCGCAACAGATGACGACATACTCGGCCTCGATCGTGCCCGCGGTGGTCTCGACGGCCGTGATCCGCCCGTCCTCGACCACCATGCCGGTCACCTCGACATTGGGGGCGAGGGTCAGGGCGCCGAGCTCCTGGGCCCTTTCCCGGAAGATCGTGCCGGCGCGCAGGGAGTCGACGACCCCGACGGTGGGGTAGTAGGCCGCGCCGATGATGACCGACGGATCGAGGAAGGGCACCTTCTCGACGACCTGCTCCGGGGTATGCAGCTCGGCCGGGATGCTCCACGCCTTGGCGCTGCTCATCCGCCGGCGCAGCTCCTCCATCCGCTCCTCGGTGCGGGCCACCTCATAGCCACCGGACTCGGTGAAGACGCCCATCTCCTTGTATTGCTTGACCGAATCGGCGGTGATGTCGGCGAACTCACGGGAGTGGTCGACCGGGAAGATGAAGTTGCTCGCGTGGCCGGTCGAGCCGCCGGGGTTGGGCAGCGGGCCCTTGTCAATCTGGACGATGTCGCGCCAACCGAGGTTGGCGAGGTGGTAGACGAGGCCATTGCCGACGATGCCGGCGCCGATGACGACGCACTTCGCGGTGGCGGGGACGGTAGCCATGAGTGCTCACTCCCTGTTGCGCATTATGCAACCTGTTCCGTATTGCGCACCCAGAGTAGCGCGATTGTGGCCCGTGCGCCAGCAACCGCACGGTGGCATCGGGCTCCGGGTGGCCGGAGTGGATCAGGACTCGTCGGCTGCGGCGGCCCGGCGACCGCGGACGATCTCCTCCAGCTCGTCCAGCTCCACTTCCAGGTCTTCGATCTCCTTGTCCTGGCTGCGCAACGTCGTGCGCAGCCGCCCGCGCAGCGTCGACTCGAAGGGCTCCAAGCGCAGCGACTTCCACAGCGAGACGCACAACCCGATGAGGATGAACATGAACGGGAAGCCGACGATGATCACCCCCGTCTGGAGGGCTTGGAGGCCGTTTTCCGGGTCGGCGAGCAGCAGGACGGTGGCGATGGCGCCGGTGGCCACACCCCAAAAGACGACCATCAGCCGGTTGGGTTCCTCGTTGCCCTTCTGGCTGAGCATCCCCATGACGATCGAGGCCGAGTCGGCGCCGGTGACGAAGAAGATCGCGATCAGGAAAACCGTCAGCCCGACGGTCATCCCGGACAGCGGGAAGTCGCGCAGTGTCCCGAAGAGGGTGTTCTCCAGCCCGGAGTCGACCAGGGCCTTCATGTCCTTGCCCTGGTTGAGCTGCAGGTTGAAGGCCGCCCCGCCGAGGATCGAGAACCACATGAACGAGACCAGGCTCGGAATGAGGATGACATAGATGACGAACTGGCGGATCGTGCGGCCCTTGGAGATCCGCGCGATGAACATGCCGACGAAGGGAGTCCAGGAGACCCACCACGCCCAATAGAAGATCGTCCACCCCGACAGCCAGGCACTGCCGCCGAAGACGCCGGTGCGGAAGCTCATCGCCGGCAACTGGGTCAAATAGACCCCGATCGACTCGGTGAAGGTTCCGAGGATGAAGACGGTGGGGCCGACGACGAAGAGGAACAGCACCAGCAAGGCGGCGGCCACGGCGTTGGCGTTGGAGAGGATCTTGACCCCCTTGTCGATGCCCGAGACCGCCGAGACGACGAAGCACGCGGTCAGGACGGCGATCACGAGGACCGCCGCGGTGCTGCCGTACTTCGCGTGACCAAAAGCGTTCGCGAGCCCCCCGGTGATCTGCAGCGCTCCGAGACCGAGCGAGGTCGCCGAACCGAAGAGCGTCGCCAAGATGGCGACGACGTCGATTCCCTTACCCGCCGGGCCATTTGCCCGAGCGCCAATGAGGGGATAGAAGGCCGCGCTGATCAGATTCCCTTTGCCCTTGCGGTAGGCGAAGTAGGCGATCGTCAGGCCTATGACGGCATACATCGCCCAGGGGTGGAAGCCCCAGTGGAAGAAGGTGTATTGCATGGCCAGATGCGCGGCTGCGTCGCTGCCCGGCTGCGCCATCCCCATCGGAGGTGTGTTGAGGTGGGTGAGGGGCTCGGCCACGCCATAGAACATCAGCCCGATGCCCATCCCCGTCGCGAACATCATCGAGACCCAGGAGAACGTCGAGAACTCCGGCTCCTGATCATCGGTGCCGAGCTTGATATTGCCGTAGCGGGTAAAGGCCAAGACCATCGAGAAGATGACGAAGGCGGCGCTGGTCAGGACAAAGAACCACCCGAAGTTGTTGGTGATCCACCCGAGGACACTGCCCCCGTGCTTGTTGAAGCCCTTGGGATCGATCGCGCCATAAAGCAGGAAGATCAGCGCGAGGGCCGCGGCGATCCCGAAAACCGCCCTGTCGGTCTTCGGTTTGGCTGCTTCGTGCGATTCGTGAACCTGCTCCTGGACTGCCGCCATCTGGATCCTCATCCCTGTCGGTTGCGCATCTCGCAACATCATCGCGGTCGACGCAACGTCAGTGTGACCCCGGTCATGCCAAGCGTCAAGGGACAGCGTGGCGGATGCCGATCACCCTCGCCACCCGAGGCGGCGGGAAATCTCGGCAGCAGCCGGCACAATCAGCCGCCGCAGGGCGCCGATGCGGGCGTGGTCGAGCCGGAAGCTCGGGCCGGAAACGCTGATCGATGCGGTGATCTCGCCGTGGGCATTGCGCACCGGGGCGGCCACCGCGGTCAAGCCGTCCTCGAGCTCGTCGACGGCGACGGCAAAACCGTCGGTGCGGACCGCGTCGAGCTGGGCCCGCAGCGCTCGCGGGTCGGTGATGGTCGCCGGGGTGTGGGCTACCGGCTGCCCGAGCAACTCGCTCACCCGGCGAGGATCCAACTCGCTCAGCAAAACCTTGCCATTCGACGTGGCGTGCAGGGGGATGCGCTGGCCGACCCAGTTGTAGGACTGCAGGGCGGAGGTGCCGGCGACCTGGTCGAGGTAGAGCGCCTGGTCGCCGGACAGGACGGCGAGGTTGACCGTCAGGCCGGTCTCCTGGGCGAGCCGGCGGCATACCGGCCGGGCCTGCTCGACCAGGTCGAGACCGGCGGCGGCGGTGCCGGCCAGCCGCAACAGCCCGACCCCGAGGCGATAGCCGCCGCGGGCATCGACCTGCTCGACGAGCTCCCACTTCTCCAGCGCTGCCACCAGGCGCGACGCGGTCGACTTGTGGACATCGAGGCGCCGGGCAAGTTCGGTGACGCCGAGTTCGCCGGCACCGGCGAGCAGGTCGAGGATGGAGACCGCCCGGTCCACCGACTGGACCGGGGTGTCCTTGGTGTTGCGCATGGCGAGACCGTAGCGCGTGATCGGCGCGTTCAATCCAGCCAGGCCGCGACCTTCTCCGGATTCGCCTCGACCCACCGCTGCGCTGCCGCGTCGGGCGTCAGGCTCTGGTTGGCGATCATCTCGGAGACCGCGTTCTGGTCGTCGTTGGTCCAGGAGAACTTCTTGACCAGGCCGACCGCGGGCGAGCCGGAGGCGGCGAACTTGGCCGAGATCAGCTTGTTGAGTTTGTAGGCCGGGTAGTCGCACGCTATCGTCTTCGGGTCGGCGTCGCAGCCGTCGGTATAGGGCGGCAGGTTGACCTTGACCAGCGTCATCTCGGAGAAGAACCATTGCGGCTCATAGAAATAGGCCAGCAGCGGGGTGCGCTTCTTCTCGGCCTGACGATAGCTGGTGATCAACGCCGCCTCGGAGCCACCGGTGACCACCTTGTAGTTGAGTTTGAGGTTGGTCACCAGGGCCTCGTCGTTGGTGACATAGCTCGGGTCACCGTCGAGCAGCTGCCCCTTGTCCCCGGACTCGCTCGTCTTGAACAGGCTCGCGTACTTGTTCAGGTTCTTCCAGTCGGTGATGTCCGGGTACTGCTGGGCCATCCACGGCGGGACATACCAGCCGATGATCCCGTCGTTGCCGGTCAGGCCGGCGTCCAGGACCGTCTTCTGCTCGGTGACATATTTCTCGATCAGGTCCGGGTGGCCCCAGTTCTCCACGACCGTGTCCACCGACCCGGAGGACATGCCCTGCCAGCTGACCTCCTCCTTCAGCTCGGGATAGGTGACCTTGCAGCCGAGCCGGGAGGCGGCGACATACCCGATGACGTGGGCATTGGAGACATAGCCGGTCCACGGGTTGACCGCGATCCGCAGCTTGCCGCACCGGCTGGCCCCCTCGGCGCGAGCCGATCGGTCGATGTTGCCCCCGAGGCAGCCGGAGATCACCAGCACCGCCGCCAGCCCCAGGCCGACGGGCGCCGTCCGCGAGATTCGTCGGGTCATCACCGGCCGTACCTCTCTGCTGCGTAGCGGGCGATCCGGTCGAGCATCACACCCATCGCGGTGATCGCGATGCCAGCCGCCAGGCCCTTGCCGAACAACTGCCCCTGGGAGAAACCCTGGACGATGATGTAACCGAGGCTGCCGCCACCGACCATGCCGCCGATCACGACCATGGACAGGACATAGAGCAGACCCTGGTTGGTCGCCAGCACGAGGGCTTCGCGCGCCATCGGCAGCTGCACCTTCGAGATCATCTGCCAGGTGGTGCTTCCCGTCGAGCGGGCCGCTTCGACGGTGCTCGGCGAGACCCCGCGGATGCCGTCGGCGACCAGCTTCGTCGCGATCGGAACGGCATACGCCATCGCCGCGACGATGGCGGTGAAGCGGGTCGCCGCGAACAGGGCCAGCGCCGGAACGAGGTAGACGAAGGCGGGAATGGTCTGGAAGCCGTCGAGGAAGGGGCGCACGATGACGTCCACCCGGCGACTGCGCCCCATGCCGACCCCGAGGATCACGGCGGCGACCATGACGATCGCCGTGGCGACCAGGGTCATGGTCAGCGTGACCATCGCGTCGTTCCACAACCCGGTGCCGAAGATGACCGCCTCGCACACCGCGCTGATGGCCAGCGGCCGCCAGCCCCCAAGGAGGTAGGCGACGGCGAGAATGACGATCGCCATCGTCCACCAGGGACAATTGGCCATGAGCGACTGCAGCGGGTTGAGCAGCCCATAGGTGACGGCGTTCTTGAACCCTGTGCAGGCGCCGGTGAGGGCATTGACGGCGGTGTCGGTGACGGCGTTGATATGCCGCGCCAAGGGGCCGCCGGAGATCTCCTTGAGCACCGGCACCCCGGAGACGTCGGGGAAGACCGCCAACTGCATCCAGCGGGTCGAATAGAGGCACGCGGCGAGCGTCGGCAACAGCAGCAAGCCGAGCACGAGCCGGGCGGCCCGCGGCGGTCAGATAGGGACCCCGCGGGGGATGGCCGACCTCTTCGGAGGCCCACCGGGGCAGCCGCTCGAGGACGAGCTTGCTCGACAGGCCGGGGTAGCCGACGCTCGCGACCCGGCCCTCGGTGGACTTCTCGGTGCGCTCGCTCGCGGCCGTGGTGGTCCGGTCGAGCATGATGGCGATCATCACGATGGCGATGCCGGCGACCGAGGCCTGCCCGACGTTGAGCGTCTGCAGGGCATCGACGACATTGCGTCCCAGGCCGGGACCGTTCACGAGCGCCGCGATGGTAGCCATCGACAGCGCGGCCATCGTGCATTGGTTGATGCCGACGACGATCGTCCGCTTGGCCATCGGCAACTGGATATGCCGCAGCAGTTGGCCGCGCGTCACTCCCAGGGAGCGGGCCGCCTCGATCGTGTTCCCCGAGACCGCCCGGATGCCGTGCTCGGTGATGCGGATCAGCGGCGGGAGCGCGTAGATGAGGGTCAGGACAACCGCTGTCGCGGGACCGATGCCGAAGAAGAGCGCGACGGGGGAGAGGTAGGCGAAGGCCGGCATCGTCTGCATGATGTCGAGCACCGGGGTGACGAACGCCGAGACTCTCGAGCTGCGCGCCATCGCGATGCCGACCGGCAGCCCGATCAGGCACGAGATGATGACGGCGACGAAGGTGATGATCAGGGTGTCGATGCTCGGGCTCCACAGGCCGAATACGCCAAAGAGCAGCAGGGAGATCCCCACCATGATCGCGGGGCGCAGTCCCGCGAAAGCATAGGTCAGCCAGACGAGCACGGCGAAGACCCCGAGCCAGCCGATCCAGTCACCCGGGAGGATCAAGCTTGAGTGAGCTTGAAGGAAGCCGACGACATTGTTGAACACCGTGCCGAGGCCACCGAGGACCCCGTGGAAGAACCAGTTGTCCTGGGCCAGGAGCTGGAAGTTGTCGCGGACCCGGTTGAGCCATTCGTGCAGGGCGTTGGTGTCGGCATTCGGCAGCGCGAGTGTCTGCTTGCCACGCAGGAGCGCCCAGCAGACCAGCCAGAAAGCCAACACCCCCAACAACTTCTTGCCCGTATGCCGCTCGCCCACCGGGTCGACATAGGGCTGCTGCTCCTTGACCACCGTCCGCGGCGGAGCGGTTGCGGTCGTCATGGGGTGGCCCCGGTGCTCGCCGTCGTGCCGTCGGATTCGGCGACGACGATCCGCAGGATGTCCTGGTCGTCGACGACGCCGACGACGTTGCCTTCGGCGTCGACGACGCGGCATACCCCTTGGTGGCCCAGGACCGTTCGCGCTGCGTCCCGGACGATCTCGGTGTCTCGCAAGGCCGGCGCGCCCACCGCCTCGGTGTCGCTGGACGGCGGACGCATCACCCACTTCAGGGTGAGCACATGGGCCTTGGGCACCTCGGAGACGAAGTCCTTGACATAGTCGTCGGCCGGGGCGCCGATGATCTCGTCCGGGGTCCCGATCTGGATGATCGCGCCGTCGCGCATGATCAGGATGCGGTCGCCGAGCTTGAGGGCCTCCTGCAGGTCGTGGGTGATGAAGACCATCGTCTTGCCCACCTCCTCGTGCAGCCGGATGACCTCGTTCTGCATGTCGCGGCGGATCAGCGGGTCGAGCGCGGAGAAGGGCTCGTCGAACATCAGGATGTCCGGGTTCGCCGCGAGCGCCCGCGCCAGGCCGACCCGCTGCTGCATCCCGCCGGAGAGCTGGTCGGGGTAGTTGTTCTCGTAGCCGCTCAGACCGACCAGGTCGACCATCTGCTGCGCCTGCGAGCGACGGGCCTTCTTCTCCTCGCCGCGCACCTCGAGGCCGAACGCCACATTGTCGATCACCTTGCGGTGGGGCAGCAGGCCGAAGTGCTGGAAGACCATCGAGACGCGCTTGCGGCGGATCTCGCGCAGCGCGTCGTCGGACAACGCGGTGATGTCCTCGCCCTGCAGTTTGACCGTGCCGGACGTCGGTTCGATCAGCCGGGTGATCAGGCGGACCAGCGTGGACTTGCCCGACCCGGACAGCCCCATGACGACGAACACCTCCCCGGGGGCGACGTCGAAGGAGACGTCACGCACCCCGATGACGTGCCCGGTCTTGGCCTGCAACTCCTGGCGCGAGAGCTGCAGGTCCGGTGAACCGATGAGGCGTTCGGCCTTCTCCCCGAAGATCTTCCAGAGGTCTTGCACGGACAGGGCGGGCTGCGTCATTTGGTGCTCCGATCAGGTCGGCCCCGCGTTGCGAGGATCCTCCGGCGGCCACAGGGGGCTTCCCTGGCGGCAGTTGTACCAAGGTGCGCCCGAGGGCGCGAGGGGAGTTGCTCCGGCGATGAGATCGGCGGCCTTCTCGGCGAGCATGATCACGGGGGCATAGATATTCCCGTTGGTGACATAGGGCATCGCGCTTGCGTCGACGACGCGCAGGCCGTCGGTGCCGTGGACGCGCATGGTCAGCGGGTCGAGGACCGACTCGCCGTCGACGCCCATGCGGGCGGTGCAGCTGGGGTGCAGCGCGGTTTCGGCGTCCGCCCGGACCCAGTCGAGGATCTGCTCGTCGGTTTCGACCCGTGGGCCGGGGGAGATCTCCCCGTTGTTGTATGCCGCCAGGGCCGGCTGCCCGAGGATGGTCCGGGCCACGTTGATCGCCTCGACCCATTCGCGCCGGTCCTGCTCGGTAGACAGATAGTTGAAGAGGAGGCGCGGTTTGGCCTTCGGGTTCCGACTCCGCAGGGTCAGGCTCCCGCGGGCGTCGGAATACATCGGCCCGATGTGCACCTGGTAGCCGTGGCCCTTGATCGGGCTGGTCCCGTCGTAGCGGATGGCGATCGGCAGGAAGTGAAACATCAGGTTGGGGTAGTCGACGTCGTCGTTGCTGCGGACGAAGCCGCCGCCCTCGAAGTGGTTGGTGGCCCCGAGCCCGCGGCGGAAGAGCAGCCAGTCGGTGGCGAGTTTGGGCCGGTTGCGGTATTTCAGTCCCGGTGCGATGGAGACCGGCTGCTTGCTGGCGTGCTGGATGTAGACCTCGAGGTGGTCTTGCAGGTGCCTGCCCACGCCGGGAAGGTCGGCGACAACATCGATGTCCAGGGCGCGCAGGTCCGTGGCGGGCCCAATGCCGGAAAGCAGGAGCAGCTGTGGGGAGTTGATCGCGCCGCCGCACAAGATCACCTCTCCCGCCTCGACGGTATGCCGCCGGCCCAAGGCCGTGTAGTCCACCCCGACGGCGCGGGCGCCGTCGAAGCGGATGCCGGTGGTGAACGCGAGCGTGCGCACGTGGAGGTTGGGCCGGTGCATCACCGGATGGAGGTAGGCGCGGGCAGCCGACAGCCGCCGGCCGCGGTGGATATTGCGGTCGAAGCGAGCGAAGCCTTCCTGGCGGTAGCCGTTGACGTCGTCGGTCATCGGGTAGCCGGCCTCCACGGCCGCGGCGAAGAACGCGCCGAAGAGGGGATTGGTCGCCGGGCCGCGTTCTAGAACGAGGGGTCCGGACCCGCCGCGCCACTCATCGGCGCCGGCGAGGCAGGTCTCCATCTTCTTGAAGTAGGGCAGGCAGTGGGCGTAGTCCCACGATTCCATCCCCGGATCGGCGGCCCAGCGTTCGTAGTCCAGGGGATTGCCGCGTTGGAAGATCATTCCGTTGATCGAACTCGACCCGCCAAGCACCTTGCCGCGGGCGTGGTAGATCTTGCGCCCGTTCATGAACGGCTCGGGCTCCGACTCGTATTTCCAGTCGTACAGGCGACTGCCGATCGGGAACGGGAGGGCGGCAGGCATGTGCACGAACGGGTCGATCTTCAGGTCCGCCCGGCCGGCCTCGAGAACGAGCACGCTGGTCGAGGAATCGTCCGAGAGGCGGTTTGCGAGCACGCAGCCGGCGCTGCCGCCACCGATGATGACGACGTCGGCACGGCGTGGTGGGTCGGCCAGGCTCGATCGCGCGAGGGCCTCTTGGGCGCGCTGGGACAGGGTCCGGGCGGACCGGTCGATGCTCACGAGAACCATCCCGATGGGGCGGGGGAGCAGTTGCGCCAGATGTGCTTGATCTCCTGATACTCGGCGAGCCCGTGGTCACCGAGTTCGCGGCCAATCCCCGACTGTTTGTAGCCGCCCCATTCGGCCTGAGCGACATAGGGGTGGTAGTCGTTGATCCACACCGTGCCCAGGCGCAGGCGCGCGGCGACGCGGTCGGCCATGGCTTGGTTGCTCGTCCAGACCGCTCCGGCGAGCCCGTAGATCGAGTCGTTGGCGAGCGCGATGGCCTCCTGCTCGGTCGCGAACGTCTCGGCCGTGAGCACCGGGCCGAACGACTCCTCCTGGACGATGTGCATCTCGGCGCGGCAGTTGTCAAAGACCGTCGGCAGGTAGAAGAACCCATTTTCCAGACCCGGGTTTTCGGGCCGCCTTCCGCCGCAACGCAATCGAGCCCCTTCCTCAATCCCGCGCTGCACATAGGCCTCGACCTTGGCCAGGTGGCCCGCGCTGGTCAGCGAGCCGATCTGTGCGGCCGGGTCGAGAGGCGTGCCTGGCCGGATGGAGCGCGCCCGGTCGACGAGGGCGTCGACGAACTCCTCGGCGATGCTTTGCTGGACCAGCAGTCGCGCTCCCGCACTGCATACCTGCCCGGAATGGAGAAAGACGGCGGTGAGCGCGTTGTCCAGGGCCGCGTCGCGGTCGGCGTCGGCAAAGACGATGTTGGGGTTCTTTCCACCGAGTTCGAGGGCGACCCGTTTGACCGTCGTCGCGGCATTCGCCATCAGCTGCCGGCCGACGGCCAGGCTTCCGGTGAAGGAGACCAGATCGACCCGCGGGTCGGTGGACAGCGGCTCACCGCAACCGCTGCCGGTTCCGAGGACCAGGTTGCCGACGCCCGCTGGCAGGCCGGCTTCCTGGAGCAGGCGGATGAGGTGGATCGTCGAGTGCGGTGTGATCTCGCTGGGCTTGAGGACGAAGGTGTTGCCGGCCAGCAGGCACGGAGCGACCTTCCAGCTGGCTTGCAGCAGGGGATAGTTCCACGGGGTGATAAGCGAACAGACGCCCACCGGCTCCGTCACGATGCGGCTGTCGATGCCAGCGCGGCCGGTGTCGACGATGCGTCCGGACGCCGGCTCCTGCCCGACCGCGGCGTAGTGGGCGAAGACCGACGCGACGTCGTCGATATCGCATTCGGCCTCGACGAGACGCTTCCCGGTGTCCAGCGCCTCGGCGAGGGCGATCTGGTCCTTGTCGCGGCGCAACCCTGCGGCGACCCGGTCGAGCCGCACCGCACGCTCCATGATCGCGGTCGTCGGCCAGTCTCCCGCCCCGTCGGCGAAGGCGGCCGCCGCTGCGGCAATCGCTCGGCGGGTGTCGGCGTCGCTCGCTTCGTCGACCTCGCCCACGGTCTCGCCAGTAGCCGGGCAGGTGATCCGCCGTCGGCCACCCGCGGTCGCGGCGGACCAGGCGCCGTCGATGAAGAGATCGGGCACGGTCGCAGACCTCCCCTTCGGTTGCGAATGGCGCAACCGAAGGTTGCGTCGCGAGACAGCATCCTCGCCCACCCGGCCGCGGTCAAGCGCTACGCCACTCCGCCCGCCGCGGCTACGATCCGCAGTCATGACCCCGGAGTGCGTGCTGACGCTGTCCTGTCCCGACCGCCCGGGGATCGTGGCGGCGGTGGCGAGCTATCTGGCCGGCGCCGAGTGCAATATCGTCGAAAGCCAGCAGTTCGACGACCGGCGCACCGGCCGGTTCTTCATGCGCGTCCACGTCGAGGGCCTCGGCGCCGGCATGAGCACCGACTCGCTGCGCGACGGATTCGCGCCGGTGGCAACCGAATTCGCAATGGACTGGCACATTTGGGACGCCGCCGCCCCCTATCGGACGCTGCTGATGGTCAGCAAGTTCGGGCACTGCCTGAACGACATCCTGTATCGGTGGAAGGCCGGCGGGCTCAACATGGAGATCCCGGCCATCGTCTCCAACCACCCCGACATGGAGCCGCTCGCCCGCTCCTACGGGATCCCCTACCATCACATCCCGGTCACGGCGGCGACCAAGCCGCAGGCGGAGGCGGCCCTGCTGCGCTTGGTCGACGACCTGGATGTGCACTTGGTCGTTCTCGCCCGCTACATGCAGGTGCTGTCCGACCCGCTCGCCGCGCGGATGTCCGGGCGGATCATCAACATCCACCACTCGTTCCTGCCGTCGTTCAAGGGTGCCAAGCCCTATCACCAGGCCTTCGCCAGAGGCGTCAAACTAGTTGGCGCCACAGCACATTTCGTCACAGCCGATCTCGACGAGGGGCCGATCATCGAGCAGGACGTGATCCGAGTCGACCACCGGATGTCGGCCGAGCAGATCGTCCAGGCCGGGGAGGAAGTCGAGTCGCGGGTCCTCGTGCGCGCCCTGCGCTGGCATTGCGATTCCCGCGTTTTCCTCGCCGGGGACCGCACGGTGGTCTTTTCCTGAACATGCCCCCTCCCGCCTGGCCCCGCTCGGTTGCCGTTGGCTGCAACCGCCCAGTGACGCCCCCGCCGTACTTTGTCCGGCCGTCGTATTCGACCGCCACGATCCCCTCGATAAGGAAGTCGACCCGGGCCACGAAGTTCCCGGCGGCGTCCTCGTGCACCCGGACTCCGGCCCTCCGGCGCACTCGCGTGGTCTCGTTGGCGAGATCGACGATCGTCGGATCGACCCCGTGGAGGGGGAGCCAGCGCATCTGCGCGAGTCCACAGGGCTGTGGATAACCAACTCCGAGGGCAGGTTTGGCCCATGGCGGTCGCGGCGGCCTGGGGCCTTTTGCGTCCGCTCGGGACCGGGTGTGTGGTGGGGGTCGGACGTGATGGGGCCCGGGTCAGTCGCCGAGTTCGGCGCGGCGGCGGGCGACATACTCCTGCAGCTGGGCCTTGACCGCCTCATCCATCGGCGGCTCGGCATACTCCTCCAGGCGCCGCCGCCAGATCTCGCCGGCGCGGACGGCGGTGTCCTTGCCGCCGCCGCGCATCCACCGCTCGTAGTTCTCCGAGCTGGACAGGAACGGGCGGTAGAAGCAGGTGCGGAAGCGCTCCATCGTGTGCATGGCACCCAGGAAGTGGCCACCGTGACCGACCTCGACATGGGCGTCGAAGGCCAGCGCGGCCTCGTCGATCTCCAGCGGCGTGAACTCGTGCTGGAGCATCTCCAGCAGTTGTGCGTCGATGACGAACTTCTCGAAGCCCGCGACCAAGCCACCCTCGAGCCACCCCGCGGAGTGCATGACGACGTTGGTGCCGGCGAGGAAGGTCGGCAAGAGCGTCATCAGCGCTTCATACCCCGCCTGGGCATCGGGAACCTGGGAGGAGGTCAGGCCGCCGCCGGTGCGGAAGGGCAGCCCGAAGTGGCGGGCGATCTGGCCCGTGCACAGCAGCCCGATGCCGGACTCGGGAGTGCCGAAGGTCGGGGATCCGGACTGCATGTCGATGTTGGACAGGAACGAGCCGAAGACGACCGGGCAACCAGGCCGGATCAGTTGGGCCAGAGCGATTCCCGAGAGCGCCTCGGTGATCTGCTGCACGAGCGCGGCGGGGATCGTCACCGGCGACATCGCGCCCATGAGGATGAACGGGGTGAGGATCACCGGCTGGGCCGCGCGGCAATACTCGAACAGCGCCTCGAGCATCCGGTCATCCCAGCGCAGCGGGGAATTGCAGTTGATCAGCGAAATCGACACCGGGGTCTGCTCGATCGCCTCCCGGCCGCCAAAGACGATCTCTCCCATAGCGATCGTGTCGCGGGCGTTGACACCGGAGACGACATTGCCCATGTAGATCTTGTCGGTCAACGTCTGCAAGGCATAGGTCATGTCGAGGTGCCGGGAGTCCAACGGGGCATCGTTGGGCTCGCACACCACGCCCCCGGCGGAGTCGAGCACGGCGAAAGACTGGGCGAGGCGGGCGAAGTTGTGGAAGTCCGCCAGCGTGCCGTCGCGTCGCACGGCTCCCTCCCGGACGAACGGCGGTCCATAAACCGCGCCGAAGACCATCGCGTCCCCGCCGATGTGGACGTTGTTGGCCGGGTTGCGCGCCTGCATGTCGAACTCGCGCGGCGCCTTGGCGACCTGCTCCAACACGAACTCGGGGTCGAGGAAGGCCGTGTTGTCCTCGACCTTCTGCCCGGCCTCGCGGAAGAGCCGCAGCGCCTCATCGCTCATGAACTCGACGCCGACCTCGGTGATCAGTCGCCGCCAGCCGCCGTCGAGCGCGGCCAGGGCGTCACCGCTGAGGATCTCGTAGCGCGGCATCGTGTTGCGGAACATCGGCGTCCTTTCGAAGACGTGCGTCGCGTCGCTGGGCGCGCCTTGACTGCGGCCAGGATCACATCCTAACCTCACTATATGGAATCAGGGTTCCACATTATGGGAAGTGGCGACGTGGCTCGCGTGCGGCCCCGGTGAGCCGGGACCCCACGACGGGCACCCAGGCCGTCGACCGCGCTGGCGACCTCGTCGGGCTCGTCGTCGAGTCGCTCAAACCGTTGTCGTTCAGCGAGATCCAGTCGCGCAGCGGCCTGCCGCGGTCGACGACCTCGCGGCTGCTGTCGGCGCTGGAGCGCCAGGGGCTGCTCGCTCGCACCGACGCCGGCAATTTCGCCCCCGGCGCCCTCTTTGTCTCGTATGCCGCCCGGCAAAGCCCCGATGCCGCCCTCGTCGCGCTCGCCAGCCCCGTCATGCACACGCTGAACGCCCAGACCGGAGAGACCGTCAACCTCGCGGTCGCCCGGGGGGACGCCGTCGTCCAAGTGGCCCAGGTGGATGCCCAGTTCGTCCTCGGCTCACGCCAATGGGTCGGTGTCCACGTCCCCCCGCACTGCTCGGCCCTCGGCAAAATCCTTTATGCCTTTGGGGGATTGGCGTCACCGCGGGGCCGGCTAGCCACGCCGACTGCGCGCTCGCTAGCCACCGGCGACGACCTCGAGCGGGCGTGCGCCGCCGCCCGCCGGGTCGGAGTCGCCACGGCCGTCGACGAATTGGAGATCGGCCTGTCCGCGATCGCCGTGCCCGTCCGGGACGGCGAATCGCGGGTGATCGCCGCTCTCGGCCTGTCCGGGCCCGGCGATCGGCTCGATTGCGCATTTGACCGGCTCGCCACCCTGCTGCGCGAGCATTCCACCACCATCACCCACCAGCTCACCCACACCAAGGAAGGTGCCGCATGACCCCCGAGGAGATCCTCACCGGCCTTTATGAGCAGACCCTCGTCGGCAACGGCCCCGAGGTGCTCGCGCTGACCAACCAGGCGCTCGAGATCGGCATGACGCCCGGCAGCCTGCTTTTCGACGCGCTGATCCCGTCGCTGGAGGAAGTCGGCGCCCGCTTCGAGCGCGGCGACTTCTTCGTCCCCGAGATGCTCATCGCCGGCAAGGCGATGGCCGGCGCCATGGAGCGGCTGCGCCCGCTGCTGGCGGACACCGGCGTGGAGACGATCGGCAAGTTCCTCATGGGAACCGTCAAGGGCGATGTCCACGACATCGGCAAGAACCTCGTCAACATCATGCTCGAGGGCGCCGGCTTCGAGGTGGTTGACCTCGGCGTCCAGGTCGCGCCGGAGAAGTTCGTCGCCGCAATCGAGGAGCACCAGCCCGACATCGTCGGCTTCTCGGCCTTCCTCACCACGACGATGCCGATGTTCAAGGCCAACCTCAACGCCCTGGACAAGGCCGGCCTGCGCGATCAGGTCATCGTCATGGTCGGTGGGGCCCCGGTCACCCAGGAGTATGCCGATGCCGTCGGCGCCGATGGCTATGCCGCCGACGCCTCGGCCACTGTGAAGAAGGCCAAGGAATTGCTCGCCGGCAAGCGCGCCCTCGTCGGGGCCGGTGCCTGATCATGGTGGAATTCGCGCTGCGCGAGACCGTGATCCGCTCAGCATCCAAGGAGGTCGTGATCTCGCACGAGCGGCCCTTCTGCATCATCGGCGAGCGGATCAACCCGACCGGGCGCAAGGTCTTCCAGGAAGCGTTGCGCAATGGCGACCTGTCGCTGGTCGAGAAGGATGTCGCCGCCCAGGTCGCCGGCGGGGCCGACGTCCTCGACGTCAACATGGGTGTCCCGCTCACCGACGAAGCCGAGCTGTTGGACAAGGCAATCCGGCTGATCCAGTCGCTCACCGACCTGCCGGTCTGCATCGACTCCTCGGTCGTCGAGGCGCTCGAGGCGGGGTTGGCGGCATACGAGGGACGGGCCTTGGTCAACTCGGTGACCGCCGAGGACGATCGGCTAGCCGCAATCTTGCCGCTGGTCAAGAAGTATGACGCGGCCGTGATCGCGTTGCCCAACGATCACGACGAGATCCCCATGGAGGCGGGCAAGCGGATCGAGTTGGTGGACAAGACTGTTCGCGTGGCTACGCAGGAATACGGGATTGCCATCGACGACATCGTCATCGATCCGCTGGCGATGCCGATCGGCGCCGATGGCAGCGTTGGCCAGACCGCCTTGGAGACCATCCGTGAGGTCAAGGCTCGCTGGGGGCTCAACCTGACCTGTGGTGCCTCCAACGTCTCTTTTGGTATGCCGTCCCGGCACGCGATCAACGCGACTTGGCTGCCGATGGCGATGACCGCCGGCATGACCAGCGCGATCATGGACGCCCGCACACCGCAGGTCGTCGAGGCTGTCCGTGCGGCGGATCTGCTTCTCGGGCACGACGAATGGGGCGGCACGTGGATCCGGATGCACCGCGCGAAGCAGGCGGCCGAGGCTGCCGCCACCGGGGCCTGAAACCCGTCGCCGGACTAGGGTGACAGATCGTGACACGATCGAACGACGACTCCGACGGCCTGCTTGCGGGACTGCGCCGCGAGGGGTTGATCGATCACCCTGCTGCACCCGCCGACGCTTCCGACGAGGGTGGGCCGGCAGAGGGTGTCGGCCGGGTGGCGCTGCGCTTCCAGCCGACGGGGCGGGAGCACCGGGTTCCGCCGGGTGTCTCGGTCTTCGATGCGGCGTCGTGGAATGGGATCGCGATCGACTCGACGTGCGGGGGGCATGGGACCTGCCGCAAGTGCAAGGTCCGGGTCACGACGGGGACGGCGCCGGTCACCTCCCATGACCGGCGCACATTCACCGCTCGCGAACTCGCCGCCGGGTGGCGGCTAGCCTGCCTGGTGCAGGCGCGCCAGGATCTCGACATTGAGGTGCCGCCCTTGGTCACCCGCCCCAAGGCGGCCACGGTCGGCGTCGGCCGCCAGGTCATTCTGCGCCCGGCGGTCCAGAAGCGCTACGTCGCGCTCGACGAGCCCCACCTGGGTGATCAGCGAACCGACCTGCGCCGGCTCGCCGACGCCATCGACGACCTCGACCTCCGCCCCGACCTCTATGCCCTGCGGCGGCTGCCAAAGGTGCTGCGGGAGAACGATTTCAAGGTCACCGCGGTCATCGTCGACGAGACCCTCATCGACATCGAGCCGGGCGACACGTCGGCGTTGCGCTACGGCCTGGCCATCGACCTCGGCACCACCACCGTGGTCGCAACGCTGTTGGACCTGGAGACCGGGACCCCCTGTGCGGTGGCGTCGATCCTCAACAAGCAACAGCCCTTTGGCGGCGACGTCATCACCCGGATCAGCGCGACGATGCTCGACCCCGAGGCGGCCGGCCGGCTGCGCCAGGCGGCCGGTCACACCCTCGCCGAGCTGGCCTACCACGTGCGACAGGAGGCGGGCGTCGATGCCCAGCACATCTACGAGATCGCGGTTGCCGGCAATGCGACGATGATCGCGCTGCTGCTCGGCATCGACCCGGAGCCGCTCGGCGTCGCGCCGTTCATCATGACCCACGACCACTTCCCGACGATCCACGCGAGCGATATCGGGCTGCAACTGCACCCGGGGGCACGGGTCACGCTCTTCCCGGCCCTCGGTGCCTATGTCGGCGGTGACATCGTCGCCGGCATGCTCGCCACGGGGATGGACCGTGACAAGCGGGCGCGCCTGTTCATCGACGTCGGCACAAACTGCGAAATCGTTCTCTCCGACGGGAATCGACTGGTCGCCACGGCGGCGCCGGCGGGGCCGGCCTTTGAGGGTGGCGCGATCCGCCGGGGGATGCGCGCTGCCGATGGTGCCATCGAGGTGGTCAAGCTGACCGACGACGGCGTGGATCTCGGCGTGATCGGCGCTGTCGAGCCGGTCGGCCTGTGCGGCTCGGGACTGGTCGATGCGGTCGCCGAACTCGTCCGGGTGGGCCTGCTCGACGCCAGCGGCCGGTTCGTGCCCGACGACGACGCCGCCCGGATTGCCCCGGCCCTGGCCGACCGGCTGACCAAGGTAGGCGAGGAGCGGGTGTTCATCCTGCACCGGCCGACCCCGGACGCATCGCCCGAGGATTGTGTTTTCCTGTCCCAGAGGGACATTCGTGAGCTGCAGTTCGCCAAGGCGGCAATCGCGACCGGGTGGCGGCTGCTGTGCGAGGAGATCGGGCTCGATCCGGCCGACATCCAACAGGTCCTGCTCGCCGGCTCGTTCGGGTCCTATTTGTCGCCGGCCGCCGCGATCCGGATCGGCCTGGTGCCCAAACTCCCGGTGCTGCGCATCGTCTCGGCCGGCAACGTCGCCGGGGAGGGCGCCAAGATGGTGCTGCTCAGCGCCCGCGAGCGCAATGGCGCCGATGCGTTGCTCAAGGAGGTGCAGTATGTCGAACTCTCCGACCGCGCCGACTTCAACGACCGCTTCGTCGAGCAGCTCGCCTTCCCCGCCTGACGCGTGCGCGCAACGGGTCGCTGTCGTGGCCTGTGGCGCGATCGCGTTGCACATCACCGAGATCGCCCGCCGCCGCGACTGGCCGGTTGATGTGCACCCGTTGCCTCCGTTGTTGCACAACCATCCCCACCGGATTGCCCCCGAAGTTGAGGATGCGCTGGGAGATTTGACTGCGGCATACGGGAAAGTCATTGTCGGGTATGCCGATTGTGGCACCTATGGCGGGCTCGACGAGGTCTGCGCGCGATTGGGGGTAGTCCGCCTTCCTGGCTTGCACTGCTATGACCTGTTCGCCGGCGCCGATCGGATCGAGACCTGGCTGGCCGAGCAGCCGGGGACCTTCTTCCTCACCGACTTCCTCGTCCGGTCCTTCGACCGGACCGTCTGGCGCGAGCTCGGCCTGGACCGCTATCCGCAGTTGCGCGACGACTACTTTCGGCACTTCACCCGGGTGATCTGGCTGGCCCAGGACCCTGGCGGCGACCTGCGCCCCGATGCCGAGCGGGTCGCGGGCCTTCTCGGCCTCCCGCTGACCGTCGTCGCCACCGGTGACGGGGCGCTGGAGTCCGCTCTCGCCGTCGCGCTTGGGCCATGGCCGCGCCTGTCGACAACAATCCTCGTCGACCCAGATCAGCGATAGGCCTCGCTGCGGCGCGCGGCGTGCACGACGAGGACGAGCAGGTCGTCGTCGTGGATCTCGTAGAGCACGCGACAGCGGCTCATGCGCTCGCTGCGTCAACCAAGGAGCAGCTTCTCGCGCCACGCCTGGGTCTCGGCGACCTGGTTGAAGGTGAACAGGTGCAGCCCGTCGATCCGCATATCGTCGTGGGCTGCGACGCGAGAGATCTTCTCCAGGAAGGATTCCGGGGTGAAGCCGGGGGCGGCGATGCGGGCGAAGACGCCCTTTTGTTTGGTGAGGAAGCGCATCGACTCGCCGATGCCGACCTTGCCGGCCATCGCGAGCAGCTTGGTGCGCTCGATTGGGCCCGGCTGGCCGACGATGATCGGGATCTGCACGCCCCGGCGGCGGACCCGGGCCACCCACTTGGCCACGCCGGCGGCGTCGAACGTCATGTTGGAGACGATGTGAGTGGCATGGCGCCGCTTGTCCCACATCGCCTGGACGGTGACATCGTCCTCGATGCTTGGATGCGACTCGGGATAGCCGGTGACCCCGATCTGGGTGAACGGATGCGGGATGCTCGCCAAGTCATCGAGCAGCTCGACCGCGGAGTGATAGCAGCCGTCCTGCGGCGTGGCATCGCCGCCGGGGACGAAGATCGCGGTGACGCCATTGCCCTGCAGGCGCGCGACGATCTCGCTCAACTCGCTGCGGCCGTGGATCATTCGCGCGGCCAGGTGGGGGATGACGCGATAGCCCGCGGCGGTCAGCCGCTCGGTGGCGCCGAGGGTCGCCTCTAGCGGCTTGGCCGGCGAGGCGGTGACGGTGATCGTCGTCGTCGAGGGCAGGGCCTGCCGGACCTTCTCCTCGATCGTCGCGGTAGGCAGAATCTCGAAGCGCGCGTCGGTGAGTAGGCGTCGCATCGCCGCCTCGCTTGCGTTGCTCATTGTGCAACTCGTTTCGTTATATGCGACGGGGGTGACCGCAAGCGTAGGGCCCGCAGCGCGCGCCGACAAGGTGCCTCCGCCACCGCGGTTAGTGCGCGCCTAGCCGGTGGGCGATCCGCGCGGCTTCCTGACGCCCGGAAACCTCCAGCTTGCGCAGGATGTTGCTGACGTGAACGCTGGCGGTCTTGACGCTGATGAACAGGTCGTCGGCGATTTCGCGGTTGGTTCGTCCGTCCGCGAGCTGTCCGAGAACCTCGAGTTCGCGCTCGGTGAGCTGGTATGCCGCAAGTGCCGCGGCAGGTGATGGTGCCGTCGGGCCCGGCGATTGCGTGACCAGGTCGATGCGATGCCAGCCAGCGAGTCGTTCGAGTTCGGCGGCGAGCACGGGCAGCCCGATCGACGTGGCCGCGCGGTGCGCCCGCCGCACGGCCGCGATCGCCTCACCGTCCACCCCGCGATCGGTGCGGGCCTCGGCCTCGCGCCAGGCGGCGTATGCGCTGTTGAGGGCGTGACCCAGCCGGGTCCACGCAGCGGCCGCGTCGGCCCAGGCCTCGGGCTGCGAGGCGAGGTCGATCCGACCGCGCTCGGCCACGGACCAGGCGCCCAGGGCCGCGTCCAGGGGGAGCCCG
The DNA here is from genome assembly GCF_037045025.1 of Nostocoides sp. Taxonomy (GTDB): domain Bacteria; phylum Actinomycetota; class Actinomycetes; order Actinomycetales; family Dermatophilaceae; genus Nostocoides_A. The sequence continues at coordinate 800,827 of NZ_JBAOHM010000011.1, forward strand.
GTCGCCATGGCTGCCGCGCGGCCTTCCAGGTGCGCCCGGGCCGCCCGAATGTCCCTGCGGGAGGAGATGTCTCGGTGCAGTTCGGCACGATCGGCCAAGGCCCGCAGCCCCAGGCCGATCAGCATCCCGCCGCAGGGTTCGTCGCCGGTGCCGGCAATGAGGTCGAGGGCCTCACCCACGATGTCGTATGCCGATTCCGGCCGCCCCGCCCACAGCTCCACCTCCGCGGCCGCTTCGGCGGATGCCCGCCACCACGCCTCGGGAGCATTGGCCGCGGCGAGCAGCAGCCGGGCCTGCTCACAGCGATCCCGGGCGATGTCCAGCGCGCCGCGCGCCATCGCCAGCCGCCCGGCCTGCAGCAGGGCAGGAGCCGCCATAATCCCGCTCGGCTCCCGGCCGATCCTCCCGGCCAGGGCCGCGGCCGCGTCGTCGAGCCGGCCGGCGTTCACAAGCGCTTCGCAGGCATTGGCCTGGAGCAGCCCGCCGAACTGGGTTGCCAAACCATAACGAGTGACCACCGCCCTGCCCTCGGCGGCGACGCGCGCGACCTCGTCCAATCGGCCGGCTTGACCCAGCGAATGGGTGAGGTTGACATAGGCGAGGGCCAGGTCGTCCGCGCCGCCGAGTTCGGTGGCGATCCGAAGGGCCCCTTGCTGATGGCTGATGGCTCCGCTCACATCCCCCCGGAGCAAGGCAACCATGCCCAAGGCGTTTTCGACGATGCCTTCGGCTCGGCGGGCTCCGGCCGCCCGAGCGGCAGCCAACCCGAGGGTCGACCAGTGTTCGGCCTCGGCCAGGCGCGACCAGCCGGCGAGGAGCAGCGCCATACCGGCATAGACGCGGGCAGCCAGCGGCGAGTCACGTTGCGGGGGAAGGCCGTCCAGCGCCCGGGAGAGCCATTCCTCGGCCTCCTGACCGTGCCCGGCAAAGAAGTGGTAGGCGCCGAGCCGTTCGGCCAGCTCGGCATACGCGGGAGCGTCGCCGGGGGCGGCGAGAGCGTCCAGGGCGTGGCGAATCGCCGCATCCGTGGAGCCGGCCAGGTAGCTGGCTTGCGCCGCCTTGGCGAGCAACTCCCGACGTGCCTCGACCTGGCCGAGCTCGTCCGCGAGCGCGAGGGCCCGGTCGAAGGCCGCCGCCGCGTCGGTGAAGGCATACACCCGTTCCGCCGCCTCGCCGGCGGCGACCGACGCCGCCAGAGCCTGCGCTCGCTCGCCCGCTCCGAGCCAGTGCCGCGCGAGTTCACCGGGCACCGAGTCGGCTTGTGTCGCAAGAACCTCCGCGCAGCGGCGATGCAGCCGCGCGCGCTCGCTCGGCAGCAGGCTCGACCAGACGACCTCGCCAAAGGCGGGGTGGGCGAATCCCAGGGTCCCCCCGCTGCGGACGTCGAGCACGGCTTGCTCAAGCGAGGCATGCGCCGCGGCCTCGACGTCGGCTGCGGGCCAGGACAGGACGGCGGCCACGAGGTCGGTTGTGGCCGGCCTCCCCAGGGTGCTCACGACCGCAAGCAGCCGCAGCGCCGCAGGAGGCAGCCCGCTCACCCGGGCACCGAGCAGGTCCTGGAGCGTGACCGGTAGGGCATCCGTGGGTGCACCGGGGCGCAGGAGGTGCTCGATGAACAGGGGGTTGCCGGCCGACCGGGTCAGCGCTGCAGCCAAGCGGTCAGCGTCGACGGGCGCGCCTTGGGCGGACGCGACCCGCCGACCGAGTTCGCTCGCGTGCAGGGGATCCAAGCGCTCGACAGCGATCCGATCGGTGATCGGGAGCCGGCCGAGTTCCGCCAGCCAGGCCGCGACCGGGGTGCCCGCGACGATGTCGTGGTCGCGATAGGTCACCACAAGGAGGACGCGTTCCTGCAGCGCATTCGTCGCCAGGTAGCGAACCAGGTCGAGCGTGGACCGATCCGACCACTGCACGTCCTCGACGACGTAGAGGACCGGGGCGGCCGCGCCGAGCTTGTCGATCAGATCGAGCACCGACTGGAAGAGCGCCAGCTTGGTCGACGCGGTCGCGACGGCGTGGTCGAGATCGGCCGGGGAGGTTGCCCACCCGGGGATCAGCCGGGCCAACTCCGGGGAGCGGGCCACCTGCTGTCGTACGGTGCCGGTGTTTCCCAGCCGCCGCAGCGCCTGGATGAGCGGAGCGTAGGGAAGCGGATCCTCCACGACCGGCAGGCACGCGCCATACAGGACGGTCGTGCTCTGCCCGGCCGTGAGCGCCCGCACGAGCGCGGTCTTGCCCACCCCGGTCTCGCCGCCGACGAGGACGACCGACGGTTCGCCGGCGGCCGCCCGGGCGAGCGCCGCCCGCAGCAGAGCGAGTTCGGGCTCCCGGCCGACGAGGCCGCCCCGCCTCAGCTGCGCGCGATCGAGCACGCGTCCATGATGACCCGGCCAGCCGGCGGTTGTCTGGGAAATGGCGCTCTAAGGCACGCTGCGCCCGATCTGAGGTGGCCGCCTCATGTGCCGGCCGACGCCGGGCTCCTACCTTCAGCGGGTCAGCACAACTCACCTCTGAAAGGGAAACTGCAATGCCTACCAACGCACCACGAAAAGTCGCCGTATCGCTCGCCATCGCGGGCTCGACGCTCGTCGGCGTCGTCGGGCTGGCTCAGGCACCCGCGGGCGCCATCCAGATCCCCGGCACGCCGGGACGCGATGTCCACATCGGCGCCGACAACGACAACGCCAACAATGCGTTCATCCAACCGCCGGGCGTCACGGCGAAACAGCACATGGACAACACCGACGTGCTCTTCGGCCGCGGCGGCGACGACCTGCTGATCGGCCGGCTCGGCGGGGACACGCTGATCGGCAACGGTGGCAGCGACATCCTGGTCGGGGGCCCGGAGAACTTCGTGGCGCCCAACAGCGATGTGCTCCTCGGCGAGGAGGGCGACGACATCAACATCTGGGCTCCGGGCGACGGCAGCGACGCCTTCGTCGGGTTCACCGGTAGGGACACGATGATCTTTGCGCCGTTCACGCAGGTCGTGAACGGCACGCCCAAGCTCGAGAGCTACAACGGGCGGAAGATCCCGCGGGTCAAGATCGATGCCTCGCCGCAGTTCTCCTGCACGATCGTCAAGGTCCCGGCCAGCCAAAACCTCGGCTTCGACTTCCTTGTCCGGTTCAACGTCAACGGGGTTCCCGCCGTGACCGTGCGCCAGGAGGGCGTCGAGACCGTCTACTGCCCGAGCCCGCATGCCGGTCAGGCCCTGGTCGCCAACCTCACCGTGGCGAATCCGACCTTCTCATCGGTTGCCCTAAGCCACATCCCCGGCACGGTGGGCGCGATCCTCGCGCCCTCGCACTGAGCCGTCGCACGGAGGCCGGGATGACCGCCCGCCCGTCTTCGCCTCGGCGGCGCGCCGTCGTCATCGGCGCGAGCGTCGCGGGCCTGCTCTGCGCGGCCGCCGTGTCCCGGCATTTCGACGAGGTGCATGTCGTCGACCGGGACCGGCGCCCGCGGGGGCTCAGCGCGCGCGGCGGCGTGCCGCACGCGCGGCACAGCCACATCCTGCTGCATCCCGGCTGCGTGGCCGTCGAGGCCCTCCTGCCCGGCGCCATGGCCGGACTGCAGGCCGCCGGAGCGGCATACGGACCGGCCTCCTCGCGGCTCGTCATCCACCTCGGCGGCGGCCCGATCGACCTGCGCACCACCGACCTCGCCGTGCTCGCCCTCGGACGGGAAGCGCTGGAGGGTGAGCTGCGCCGCCAGACGCAGACGCTCCCGGGGATCACCTTCCACTGGCGCACGTCGGTGCTCGATGTCCGCCTCGACGGTGGGCGGCGCGTCGTGGGGGTGCGGGCAACCTCGCTCGATGACGGGCAGATCGCCGATCTCGAGGCCGATCTCGTCGTGGACGCCTCCGGGCGGACCTCGCATATCGTCGACACACTGGCGGGCTACGGCATCCCCGCGCCACCCGTCGACCGGGTCCGCGTCGACGGGTGGTATGTCACCCGCCGCTTCACCCTCTCGCCCGGGCGGGCGAGGCCGGAAGCGCTGGGGGAGTTGGCAACGATCATCCAGACCACTCCCGGCGTCCTGCGGCGGACGGCGGTGCTGTGCCGGGTCGATTCCCGCACCTGGTCGGTGTCGATGGCCGGCTACGGCGGCGAGCGGGCGCCGGCCGAACTCCCCGGGTTTCGCGACTTCGCGCAGGAGCTGTCGGGGCCGATCGTGCCCGTGCTCGCCGACCTGGTCCCGGACGGAGACCCGGTCGTCTTCCGCCTGCCCAACCTCGTGCGTCGCCGCTTCGATCGGCTCGACGATCCTCCGGCAGGCCTCGTGGTCGTCGGTGATGCCGTCTGCACCGTCGACGCGGCAGGTGGCATCGGGATGTCGCTGGCCGCCGTGCAGGCGCTTGCTCTCCGGGAGGCCCTGGAAGCGGTGCCGCTCCGGAAGGTCCCCCGGGAGGCCTACCGGCGCAGCGCCGGGACACTCGACCTGGCCTGGCGGGGTGCGCTCAGCCGGCATGTCCCGGCGACGGGGGACGGCGTCGTCATCGATCGCCACGTGCGCCAGGTGTTGGCGGCGGCCGAGCATGACCCCGTGCTCGGGTTGGCGTTCTCCCGCGTGGCTCACCTGCAAGCCGAGCCACACACCTTGCTCGCCCCGCCGCTCGCCCAGCGAGCGCTGGCGGCAGCCCCGTCCGCGTGACCCGCCCGGTCAGCGCCCGACGAGCGCGACCGACTCGCGGGCGATCTGCAACTCCTCGTTGGTCGGGACGACGTATGCCGCCACGCGCGACTGCGGGGCACTGAGCAGGCCTTCGCCCCGCGCTGCGGCGTTGGCCGACTCGTCGAGGACAACGCCGAGCACCCCGAGCGAGCCGAGGACCCGGGCGCGCAACAGCGGGCTGTGCTCGCCGATCCCCCCGGTGAAGGCGATCGCGTCCAGCCGGCCCATGACCGCGGCATACGCCCCAACGTATTTGATCAGCCGGTGGGTGACCACATCGATCGCGGCAGCGGCGGCGGCGTCACCGGCTTCCGCCCGCTCGGCGACGGTGCGGAAGTCGTTGACCCCGGTCAGGCCCTTGAGGCCGCTGTCCTTGTTCAGAGTCCGGTCGAGGTCCGCGGCCGCCATTCCCGTGGTGCGGGCCAGATGGAAGGGGATGGCCGGGTCGAGGTCACCGCAGCGGGTGCCCATGACCAGGCCCTCCAGCGGCGTCATCCCCATCGAGGTCTCGACGCTCTGCCCGTCCAGGACCGCGCAGGCGCTGCAGCCGTTGCCGAGGTGCAGGACGACGATCGCGATGTCGCTGCGCCCGACCAGGTCGGCAACCCGGCCGGAGACGTATTCGTGGGAGGTGCCGTGGAAGCCGTAGCGGCGCACGTCGTAGCGCTCCTGCCACTCCCGGGGAACGGCGTACGTATAGGCCGCCGGCGGCAGCGTGCGGTGGAAGGCGGTGTCGAAGATCGCGACGTGGGGAATGTCCGGGAAGTGCGCCATCGCGGCGCGGATCCCGACGATATTGGCCGGATTGTGCAGCGGCGCCAGCGGAGTCAGCTCCTCCAGGGTCGCCAGCACCTCGTCGTCGATGCGCGTGGCTTCGCGAAAGCGCGTGCCGCCGTGGACCACCCGATGCCCGACCGCCACCGGCGGGTCGGCGGCGAGGTCGGGGCCGTGCTCGGCGAAGGCGGCGTCGAGCTCGGCAAATGCGGCGCTCGTCATCCGGGATCGGCTTTTCGAGGTCGAAGCTCGACTCCCCGACCGGTATGCCGCAGCCGCCCGTTCGGCTCGCCGATCTGCTCGATCAGGCCCTTGGCCGCGACCGCTCCGCTGTCGGCGTCGACGAACTGGTACTTCAGCGAGGACGACCCGGCGTTGACGACCAGACACGCAGTGGCTCATCGGGCTAGCTCCTGCCTGGATCGCGGTGATCGCGATCGTGTTGACGATGTCGCGCACGAGCGCGCCGCGGGAGAGGTCGTTGACCGGCTCGGCGCAGACCCTGCAGCACCGGGCCGATCGCGACGCGCCCCGGCGGAGCGCTGGACGGCCTTGTAGGTGTTGTTGCCGGTGTTCAGGTCGGGGAAGACGAAGACGGTCGCCCGGCCGGCGACCGGAGAGCCCTTCAGCTTCGAGGCGGCGACATCGGGGTCGACGGCGGCGTCATACTGAATCGGGCCCTCGACGGGCAGCTCCGGTGCGCGCTCGCGCACGAGTTCGGTTGCGGCCCGGACCTTTTCGACGTCGGCGCCGGATCCGGAACTGCCCGTCGAATAGGACAGCATCGCCACGCGGGGCTCGACCCCGCGCGGCCGCCGTGCGCTATCTCGTCTCCCCGGATGCCGCCTTCATCACCGGCACGGTCCTGCCCGTGGACGGTGGCATCGCGATGCCGTAGCGGAGGCCGACCCATGACCGACCCCCGCTGGCCTGTCGTCCGCGCCTCGCTGGAGCGCCTGACGCCGCACTTCCAGGGAGTGCTGAGTGCCCTTGTCGCCTACCCCAGCGTCGTGGGCGACGAGCGTCCGGCCCAGCACTACCTCCGCGACGTCGTGGCGCGGACGCCGGCCTCGCGCCGGAGCTCTACGAGGTCGACCCGGCAGCGCTCCAGTCCGACTCCCGAGCGGGCCTGGCCGACCTTGGCCGCTCCCCCCGCCCGAACCTGGTGGCCACGCTCAAGGGCTCCGGCGGTGGCCGCTCCCTGGCCCTGTCGGGGCACGTGGACGTGGTGCCCATCGGCGAGCGCGGTGCGTGGAGCGGCGATCCGTTCAGCGGCCACGTCACCGACGGACGCCTGCACGGCCGCGGTGCGCTGGACATGAAGGGCGGGCTCGTGGCGGCGCTGCACGCCATCGCCGCACTCCGGGCGAGCGGAGTGCCGCTGCATGGCGACCTCGTGTTCGAGTCGGTCATCGAGGAGGAGGCGACCGGCAACGGCGCCCTGGCCGCCCGACTCCGCGGTCCCCACGTGGACGCCGCGATCATCCCGGAGCTCAGCGGGGAGGCGATGCTCGTCGCCACGCCCGGCGTGCTGTGGGCGGAGCTGACGACCACCGGCCGCTCCGGCGTATGTCGGCAAGGCGGCCGCCGCGGTCAACGCCATCGACGTGATGCTCGTCGTCCTCGATGGCCTCCGCTCGCTGCCGGACAGCCTCAATGCCGGCTTCCGCCACCCGGCCTACGCGGACAGCGCCGCGCCCCTGACGCTCAACGTCGGCACCATCAGCGGCGGCGACTGGCCGTCGTCGGTGCCGCCTGGCGTGCCGTGCCGGCATCCGCTTCTCGTTCCCCATCGGCTGGTCGATCACGGAGGCGCGAAGGCCTGCCCTCACGGACCGCCTCGCGGAGATCGCCGCCACGCACCCATGGCTGCGCGAGCACCCGCCCACGGTGCGATGGCACGGCTTCCAAGCGGAGGGCTGGGACGTGGATCCAGGCTCGCCGGTGGTCGCCACCCTGGCCGCCGCCATCACGGAGGAGACCCGCGGCCCTGCCGCCAGCGCACCCCTGTCGGGCACCGCGGACGCCCGCTTCTTCCGCGATGCGCGGCGATCCCTGCGGTCTACTACGGCCCGTCCGGCGAGGGCCAGCACGGCCCCGACGAATGGGTCGACCTCGCCAGCGTCGCCCGGGTCACCCGCGTCCTGGCCCGTGCCGCCCTCGCCTGGTGCAGCGAAGAAGCGCCCGGCTGATCGGTCAGGGCGCCCGGCGCTACGCGATGATCAGCTCGCCGCCGTGGATGTCGACGTTGGCGCCGGTGATGTAGACCGCCTCGTCGCTGACCAGGAACGCGATCAGCGCGGCCAGCTCCGACGGATCGGCGAAGCGCTTGAACGGGATCGACTGGCGCACCGCCTCCAGGCCCGCCTCATCGCGCGAGCCGCGGACCATCGGCGTGTCCACGATGCCCGGCGAGGTGCGCGTTGACCGTGATGCCGAAGCCCGCCCACTCGCGCGCCAGCGCCCGCGTCAGGCCCAGGACCCCGGCCTTGGCGGTCGTGTAGTGGGCGCCGCCCAGCGTGGACGTGGCGCGGCCGGCCATCGAGGCGAGGTTGCAGATGGCGCCCCGCCCCGCGGTCACCATGTACGGCTGGACCGCCTGGAGCACAGGAACGTGGAGGTCGAGGTTCGCGTCCACCACCAGGTGCCACTCGGCCGGGCTCGATGTCCACGACCTTGGTCGCCCCGCAGGATCCCCGCGTTGTTCACGAGGATGTCGATGCGCCCGCCGAACGCCTCGGCCGGCGCGCGCGGCCATCGCCGCGACCTCGTCGGCGTTCGTGACGTCGCAGCGCACCGCGATCGCCCGGCCGCCCGCCGCCGCGATCGCCGTCCGCCACGTGACGCGCGGCCGTCTCGTCGAGGTCCACCACGGCCACGGCCGCCCCCTCCGACGCCAGCCGCTCGGCCACCGACTGGCCGATGCCCCGCCCCGCGCCCGTCACCACGGCCACGCGCCCGTCGAACCGCTGCTGTCATACCCGTCCCTCGCCGGATCCGCCAGACCTTGCCTGCCACGCAACCGCAGCCCCGCACGGGAGGGGCATCGATGGCACCGTCCTCGTCACCGGCGCCGGCGGGCGCATCGGCCGGCACGTGACGCGCCGGTCGCTCGACGCCTCGGGACGGACGGTCCGGGCGCGCGCCGGTCATCCCGGACGACCCCGCCCGCGCCTGGCTCGCGGCGCAGCCCGGCGTGGAGCTCGCCGAGGGCCGCCGGCACGGACCCCGCGAGCCTCCGGGTCCGCGGGCGCGGCGGGCGTCACCGCGGGTCAATCCACCTCGCCGCCGCGCTCACCTCTCGCGGCGCGCGCGGCATCGACGACGAGTTCTTCGCCGCCAACGCCGCCGGCAACGTCCCACCTGCTGGCGGCGCTCCGGGACACCCGCACGACGCTCAGCGCGGTTCGTCTACATCAGCTCCGACGCCGGTCTACTGGGGGCGGCGCGGGCTCCGCGTACGCCCCCATCGACGAGGCCCACCCGCGCATCCCGGCGAGCGTCGACGGCGCCACCAAGGTGGCCGCGGAGGAGCTCTGCCTCACCTTCGGGCGGGCGTACGGCATCCCGGCCACGATCGTCCGCCCCAGCGCCACGGCGGATGCCGAAGGAGCCTCATCGACCCCGACGGCGTGTTCGGGAGCCGGATGTGGGCCCCACGCCGCGATCGCGGCGCATCGCCGCGCATCGCGCCCCCGGCGCCGCGGACCTGGGGCCGGCTCGCCGCCCTGCGCGCCGTCGACGACGGCGCGCCCCGCCTGTTCGTGGTCGCGGACCCCGAGGGCCGCACCGCCATCAGCACCCTGAACGACGCGCGGGACTGCGCCGCCGGCATCGTGCTCGCGCTCGACAACCCGCTGGCGGTGGTGGGGAGGCGTTCCTGACATTTCGGCCCCCAGGCCCCGCATGCGGGAGGCCGAGCTCATCGCCCACCTGGGCGGCCGCCTCGGCCTGCCCGTCGAGCACCGTCCCGATCGCGGGGGCCCGGCCCAGCTGGATCGTGGGCAGCGCCAAGGCCCGGCACCGTCCTCGGCTACCGCCCGTCCGGCACCTCGTCCTTCGACATGGTCGACGAAGCCCTCGCAGCACGGGGAGTACGCCGCACGACCGCGCCCACGACCCTCGACGAATCCGGCACGACGCGCCCGGAGCACCGGTCCTGGTGGAGCGAGCCGGAGCGCCTCGCGGACGTCGCCCGCGCCGAGCGGCTCGCCCGCGGCACGGCCACGCCCAGCGCGTCGGATCCGCCACCTCGCGGCTCGCCGCCGCGGCACCGACGTGGTCCGCTGCTCGCACCTGCGCCCGGACGGCGCGCTGGGGCGACCCGGCGAACGGCTTCGAGTACTACCGCGCGCCGTGGACGTTCGGTCTCGTGGGCGAGGTGGAGGCGGCGCACGCGGTGTGCGGCTTCATCCGGCGCAACCTGCGCACGCCGGACGGCCGCATCGACGGGCCGCTGCCGGTGCGTCCAGACCGACTGGTCCTACCGCGACGCGACGCTCATCATCGGCGCCCAGCAGATCGGCGAGTACGACCTGTCCATTGGCCTGTTCCCGGAGCTGCTGCGCTGGCGTACCCGGCGAGCGGGCGGCTTCGCCAATGACCGCGAGGCCGACGGCTCGATGTCGGACACGATGGCATCGCCGTACGCCTGCGGCGGGCGGCTTCGCGGCGCTCGCCGTGGGGCGGCGTGGACGTGGCGCTGCGGCGTCGCCGCGGTCCCGGATGCGCACCTGGAGGTCCAGGGAGCTCGACGGCCTAGACTCCGGCGACCGGACTGCCGATCCGCTTCCGCTGCTTCTGGTCGCGCGAGCGGCAGCGCCCGTACGAGCCGACCGACCCCGGCTTCGGCGCCGCACATGATCGTGGACAACACCGCCGACCGGCTCCAGCGCTGGGACGATCGGCGGCATCTCGCGCGGGCGTTCCTGTGCCGCCTCGCGCTGGCCACCGGCGAGTCGCGCTGGGTCGACCTCGCGCGGCGCTACCAGGCGTTCTCCATGGCGGCGACGCCGCGACCAGCGCAAGTACCCGGCTTCTGCAAGTCGAGCTGGGGCTCGTCGCTGCTCTACGAGCTGACCGGCGAGGACGTCCACCGCGACTGGACGATGGCCATGGGCGACTGGTACGTCGCGACGGCTAGCCCGGCTGGCTTCTGGCACCCCTGGCTGGAGCGCACCGACAGCGACCGCATCTGGATCACGCTGGAGTACGTGATGCACCTCGACACGCTCATCGCGGCGCTCGCGTCGCGCCCGTGACGGCGAGCGCCGGCCGGCGGGTCGGCCTGCTCGACTGGACAACAGCCTGCACCCGGGGTTCACGCTCGGGCCGTGGCTGCACGCGCTCGCCCGCGATGACCATGAGGCGGAGGCCGGCCGCCGCATTCGACGCGGCGCGTGCCGCCTACGAGGCGGGCTCGCTGCCCTACGACGCCTTCGCGCGCCTGGCGGAGGAGCTTTACACCGCGCTGGCCGATGGACGGGCGGCAGCCGAGCTGGAGACGCTCGCGGCGGGCCTGGTCGGGTCCGACCCGCTGCGCCCGGGGGGCGGCCGACCTGGTCGGGGCGCTGCTGGCCGGGGGTGTCCGACCGCTCCTGGTCTCTGGGGCGCCGATTGAGGTGCTGCAGGCCCACGCCCGGGTGCTGGGCATCGACCCGGCCGACGTCACCGGCTGGCTCCTGGCGCGGGACGGCGACCGGGTCGTCGGGCGGCTGGCGTCGGGCAACACGGCGCGCGGCGGCTCGAAGGCGGCGATCGTCGCGGACCTCGTGGCGAGCGGCGCGGATGTCGTGCTGGGCCTCGGCGATTTCGAGGCGGACCGGCCGCTCATCGAAGCGGCTCGCCTCCGGGCCTGGGTGGACCCGCGCGCCGGCGACGAGTCGCGTCGCGTCACCTGGACCGATGCCCGGACCGGAGCGACCGGCCTCGGCTCCCTGGCAGACCTCGCCGTGGTGGTCGCCGGGGCCGGCTGATCGGCCTTGCCCTCCACCGCCCGACGGCCTACAGTGGCCCGGCCGCGGGGCGCGGGACCCGCCGCGGCGGCCCGCAGGAGGCTGGCGAGATGCGCCGACGAGGCTCGTTCCTGGTGTGGCTCGTGCTGCTGGGGGTCATGGGCGCCCTGCCCGTGACACCGGCCAGCGCGGCCGGCGTCCGCTGGGGCAACACGCTCCGCAACGGCGACGGATCGGTCAAGCAGCCCCAGAACGCGCCCCGGGTGTGCGACTCCGGCGGTCCGCTCGCGGGTCAGCCCTGCACGATGGTATCGGTGCTTACGTCCAACACCGGGCACGAGAAGGCCCCCAAGGACGGCACGATCAAGCGCGTCCGCGTGGTGGCGGCCCACGCGGGCAGCTTCCGCCTGTTCTTCGCCAAGGCGAAGCCGGGCGCGAAGCAGGCGCGGATCGTCAAGCGGGGGCCCGTCATCAGCTTCGCCGGCGACGACACCGCGCCCTACACCATCGAGACGAAGGCCGTGAGCATCTCCGTGAAGAAGGGCTGGTACCTCGCGGCGCGGGCCTCGAGCTTCGAGACGGTGACCTGCTTCTCGGGGTCGCCTGCCCAGCTCGAGTTCCAGCCTCCCCTCGCGGTCGGCGCGCCGTTCGCGACCGCCGATGACACCAACGGGTGCTACCTGCTCGTCCAGCTCGAGTACGCCTGACCCACCCCCGGACCGCGGCCTCCGCGGCCTCCCTCAGGGGACGCGCCGCGGGACTGGACGCCCCGATCGGCGCGGTCTGCCACCACCGAGCCGTCCTCGGTGGCCAGCAGCCGGCCGCCCCAGCGCGCGCAGGCCTCCGGGGTCGCGGTGATGACTCGAGGGTGCCCGGGTCACGGCGAGCGCCGGCCCGCCCGGGATGCGCCAGCACGACCGTTCGCGCGTCGCCTCCATGCGCGCCGAGCCCGGGTCGCCCTCGACGATCGAGGCGACGTCGTCGGCGCCCGCGTGGACCGTGATGCCGCTGGAGCAGGACCGACGTGGCGCCCGGCTGCTCGTCGATGGCGTTGCGCAGGGGTCGACCGGCCGCTCCGTCTGGCCACGTCTCGCGGGTGTGGCGGGCGGGGGCCACGGCCTCCGCCGCGGGGCTCGGGGCCGCCAGGGCGTCCCGAGGCCGAGCGGGCGCTGCGCCCCGCCGCGCGCCGGCCGCACGGGCAGCGCCAGCGCGGGACGCAGCCGGTCCAGGAGCCGGAGCGCGCCCTGGGGTCGCCTCGGGCCAGACCATCGGCCAGCTCGTCGTGGACAGCGCCACCCGGATCCGGTGGCCCGGCAGGAACGCATACCCCACGTCGTCCAGGCGCAGCTCCAGGATCCCGTCCACGAGCCCCCGGATCGCCCGGCGCGCCCGCGTGGCGCACCGCGTACGAGACACGCGTGGAGCGCGCATCCGGCCAGACGTCGCACAGCCGCGCGACCACGAGCCCGGGCCGCTCGCCATCCGGGGATCGCCAGCCGTAGCACCGGCGCGCCCCAGCGATCCTCCAGCCGCTCGCGCCGAGCGGCGCGCTCTCGAAGCAGACCGAGCGGGCATCGTCCGTGCGCCTGGTCGCCCGGGCAGCTCCGGCCCCGCGCCCGCCCGTCCCGAACGGGCACCACTCACCCGCCGCCGCGCCCACGGTCTGCCCGGTCCGGACGTCGACGGCGGCGCCCCTCGCCGCGCGCGGTCTCGCCCGGCTTCCAGCCGTCCTGCCGTCCGCGAGGGCCCACCGCTCCGGTCGCGATCCGCGGCGTCGGCCAGGTCGCCTCGGCGACCCACGCGCCCGGGCGCGACGTCGTACAGCGGCTCGGGGCGGCAGGCCGTCCGGCCAGCCACGCCTGGCAGCGCGGGCCAGGCGTCCGACGCCGGTCGGGTCGTCGCTGCAGCCAGCGGTCCCACCAGCGCAGCGCGACCCCCAGGAAGTCGATGCCGGGGCCCGGTCCGGCCGCGTGCGGATAGCCGTGCGCCCACGGCCCCACGATGCCCGTGCACCGGGCTCGCACAGCCCCGCCAGCAGCCGCGGGATCGCGTTGGAGTACCCGCGCCCGTCCTGCCAGCCGCCCAGGGCGAGGACCGGGACCTGGGATGTCGGCGTACGCCTCGTTCACCGACCCGTGGCGCCAGTAGGCGTCGCGCTCCTGGTGCGTCCAGCCACGCGACCGACGGCCGGCGCGTCCGCGGCGAGGGCGATGCGCTCCAGCCGAGCGCTCGCGCCAGGCGGGCGCCGCTCACCGCGGGGTCGGGCGGCAGCGCCATCCAGCACAGGAACGTGGCGCCCCAGTCGAGCATGTCCGTGAGCAGCGCGCCGCCCCGCCAGTGCATGTCGTCCGCGAACCGGTCGTCGGTGGAGCAGGACGACACGATGGCGCCAAGGGCGGGCGGCCGAAGCGCCGCGACCTGGAGCGCGTTGAAGCCGCCCCAACTGTTGCCGAACATGCCCACGCGCCCCGTGCACCAGGGCTGGGCCGCGAGCCAGGCGATCAGGTCGGCGCCGTCCTGCAGTCTGGGCGAGGTACTCGTCGGGGATGAGCCCCTCGGAATTGCCGCTGCCCCGGATGTCCACGCGCAGGCTGGCGTACCCGTTCGCCGCGAACGCCGCGTGGATGCCCTCGTCGCGCAACGCGGTCAGGTCGCGCGTCCGGTAGGGGATGAGCTCCAGCAGCGCCGGGACGGGCCGCTCCGCCGACGCCCAGGCCGGACGCCAGAGGCGGCCCGCCAGCCGCGCCCCGTCCGGCATCGGAATCCAGACCGGTGCGGTCTCTTCGACGGGTTGGGGGAGTGCGCGGATCGCTCGGCGGGGGGTCGGACGGCGTCTTGTCATGGCGGCAGCATCGCAGACGCGTGCGCCGCCGCGTCGCCCGGGCGTGCGCCGGTCCGCCATCATGGGTACCCCAGCCGCAACAGGAGCCGAGCACCGTCTGATTCGTCATCGAGAACGTCCGCCTCATCGATGGCACCGCCGACCACGTGATGTCCGCCATGGACGTGGCCATCGATGGGGAGCGCATCAGCGCGGTGCGGCCGCACACGCCCGGTGCCGGCCCCGTGTTCCCGGAGGGCACCGTCATCGACGGCGCGGGCCTGACGCTGCTGCCCGGGTTCGTGGACTGCCACTCCCACTACCCCATCGACCCGCTCGTCGAGGATGGGTTCCTGCTCTACCGCCAGGAGCCCCTGGAGTCGTGGATTTATCCTGCGGGCCGCCCGCAGCGCGATGGCCGCCCTGCGCGCCGGCGTCACCACCTCGCGCAGCGGCGGCGCGCCCTCCAACACGGACGTCTAATCCTGCGCGACGCGATCGCGAACGGCGACATCCCGGGGCCGCGCCTGCTCGCGGCGGGGCCGGCGCTGACCATCACTGGCGGGCATGGCTGGCTGTTCGGGCGCGAGGCGGACGGGGAGCTGGAGCTGCGCCGCGCGGTGCGCATCAACGTGCGCGACGGCGCGGACCACATCAAGGCGGTGGCGAGCGAGGCGGCCATGCTCACGACCGCGGTGGCGGGCGTGGAGGAGCTGACCCAGCCCGAGATGGAGGCGATCGTGACCGAGGCGGCCCGCCTGCGCCGCCGGGTCATGGCGCACGCCCAGGGCAGCCAGTCGGTGATGAACGCCGCGCGCGCCGGGGTGGCCAGCGTGGAGCACGCGTTCCTCGCCGACGACCATGCCCTGGAGGTGCTCAAGGAGAGCGGCGCCACGCTGGTCCCCACGCTCACCGTGACCGACGTGTGGTCCAACCTCGAGGGCCGGACGCCCGACCAGGCGGCAGCGCCCAGGCGGCCCTGACGTAGCGGCTCCACCGCCGATCGGCGGAATCCGCCATCGCGATGGGCATCCCCATCGCCACGGGCACCGACTGCGGCGTCCGGGGCGTGCTCCCGGAGCACCTTGCGCGCGAGCTAACCCGCAATGTCCACGACCACGGCGCGACGCCCATGGCGGCCATCAAGGCCGGCACCAGCAACGGCGCCCGGCTGCTTGGCCTTGAGGCGGAGATCGGCACCGTGGAGGCCGGCAAGCTCGCCGACCTCGTGCTCGTCGAGGGCGATCCGCTGGTCGACCTGCGGCGCCTGGAGCGCCCGCGCATGGTCATCCAGGCGGGCAGGGTGGTCCACCCGATCCCTGCCTGAGCGCGACGAGTTCGAAGACGACCGCACCCCTTCGCAACCGTCCCTTCACCCTCGGGGGGCCACAATCCCGGGGTGGGCCGGCGCGGTTCGTCCGGCCGCGCGCCTCCTGCAACGAGGTGCTTCCATCGACCAAGCACCCGCTGGTCCCCTGCGCGGTCTCGCTCGTGGCCGCGCTCGATCGCCGCGGTGCTGGTGCTCACCAGCTCGCTGGCCATCACGGCCCAGACGCCCACCACCCCGACCGGCTCCGCCGGCGTCGGCGCCCCAACGCTCGGCGGCACCGTCGCCGAGGACGAGGGCCGCGACCCCCAGTCGCCCCCGGTCCTGTCCCCTGGGCACCTCGCTGGATGGCCTGAAGATCAAGGGTCCGCGCGCCGCGTTCGCGCCCGGCGAGTCCGCTACGTTCCGGCTCGCGCTCCCCGGCCCCGTCGGCCAGGCCTCGCTCGCCGTCCGCCTGTCCGGGCGCGTGGGCGAGCAGGATGCGCTCTGGGCCTACCCGGACCTTCCCGTCGATCCCGCCCTGGATATTGTCGCGGGCACGCTGCCGGTGCCGCCCCTCGGTGACTACACGCTGCAGGTGCTGCGCGGCCCGGATGTCATCGCGGAGACCGGCCTGTCGGTCAGGACGTGCCGCGCCTCGTGGCCCTGCTGACGGACCCCAACGGGTTCGTCGCGGACGACGGCGAGCGCGTCGCCGCGGCCGGCAAGCGGTACGAGGACGCCACGGGCGGCGGCTGGCGGCGGAACGTGCTCATCGACACCACCGACGGCCGCTCCATCGACGACTGGGCCGCGGACCTGTGGGCGGTGAACGGCGACCAGGAGCGCGACGCGATGCTCATCGCGTCGGAGGCGGAGGTGGAGGCCGCGGTCCTCGTGGGCAGCCAGGCGGGCCGCACGATCCTGCCCGACGGTGTTCGTGAGCATCGAGGACGACGCGTCGCTGGCGCTCTCCGAGGGCCGGTACGCGGAATGATCGACGGCGTCGCGGACGGCCTCGTGGTGGCCCACCAGGAGGGCCCCGAGTCGAGCCCCACCCCGAAAAGCCCGAGCACCGCCAAGCCCACCCCGTCGACCGTCAAGGTCCCCGACTTCCTGGGCAGGACGAAGGACGAGGCGACGCTCCTCGCGGCGCGCCGCGGGCTGGAGGTCAGCTTCACCAACCGCCGCACCAGCGAGGCGCCGCGCGGCACGGTCATCGAGCAGGGTCGCCGGCCGGCAAGCAGCTCGAGATGGGCGAGACCGTGGCGCTCGTCCTGGCCACCGCGCCCCAGACCGTCAAGGTCCCGGACGTCACCTGGTGACCGCGAGGCGGACGCCGTCTCGGCGCTCATCGACGCCGGCCTGGAGCCGGGCACCAAGACCACCCGCACCAGCGACTCCATCGCGAAGGGCCGCATCATGCGCACCGACCCGAAGGCCGGCACGCAAGTGGACCCCAGCACGGTCGACTACGTCGTGTCGCGCGGCCCCAGCGCCCAGCCCACCGAGCCGCCGCAGCCGACCCCGACGCCCAGCCAGGTTGAGGTGCCCCGGCTGCGCGGCCTGACCGTCGACGAGGCGACCGCCGCGCTCGAGGACATCAACCTGCGGCTGGGCCAGGTCGCACCACCACGAGCCCCGTCATCGCGGCGGGCAAAGGTCGTGCGCACCGACCCGGTGTCGGGCACGATCGTCAAGCCTCGCGCGAAGATCGACCTGCTCGTGTCCACGGGTCCCGCTGTCGCCGAGGCGACGCCCCAGCCGCAGCAGACGCCGCGCCCCACGCCGCGTCCGACCCCGAAGCCCACCCTCAAAGCCCACGCCCAAGCCGACGCCCAGGCCCACCGCGAAGCCGGCGCCGTCCGCGGCTCCGTCGGACGCTCCGGCGGCCGACCACCTCGGGCGCATCCTGGCCGCGGGCGTCCTGCGCGTGAACGTCGCGGACGAGGACGGCGGCTGGTCCTGGGTCGGGCCGACCGGCGGACGCGGCGGCTACGACATCTCGGTCGCTCGCAATCTCGCCAAGCAGCTCGGCGTCAAGGTCCGCTTCACGGACGTGCCCCTCGCCGAGGTGCGCGCGGGCGGCTGGGATGACCGGTTCGACGTCGCCATCTCGCGGGTCCGCCATCCAGGCGCCCGACCCGTCGCTGCTGTCGTTCTTGCGGCCGTATGGCTTCGACCCGCAGCAGCTCGCGGTGACCGTGGAATTGGGGCTGACGAGCGTCGAGGAGCTGGCCGGCCAGTCCATCTGCACCACCGACGGCGACACCGGCCTGGCCTGGCTCGAGGGCACGCTGGCGCTCGTCGATCCGACCCTGCCGCCCGCCGAGCCGCCCAAGGACGCCGCCGCGCTGCCGGTCGCCACGGACGAGGACTGCGTCGCCCAGGCCGCCGCAGGCGGCGCCCCGTTCGCAGGCTGGCTGGCGTCCCTGCCGACCATCGATGGCGCCATCGGGGATGGCACCCGGGTGACCACCGTCGGCGATCCCGTCGTGTGGGCGCCGGTCGGCGTCGCGTTCGATGCCAAGGCCGCGGACGACGACGCGTCGCTCATCCAGGCGGTCGATACGGCGCTGACCTCGCTCACCGACGACGGGACCCTCGCCAAGCAGTCGATCCGCTTCCTGGGCTATGACCTCACGGTTGTGCCCGAGGACGGCGTGCCCGTCCCCGCGGCCTCCGCCGCGCCCTGATCACCGGGGCTGGGACCGACGCCCCGTTCCCGCGCCGCCTCCGGGCCGCGCCGGCGTCAGCCGGCGCGGCCTGCGACCGTCTCGATGGGTTCGAACGAGCGCTCGATGGCGCGCCGGATGTCCGGCAGCACCACGTCGAGCAGCGCCTGGGGGACCGCGTCGGCGACGTCCGCCGCCCCCGAGCCGATGAGCAGCGCGCGGATGTCGGCCAGCTGGGCCATCGCCCACGCGACCGGGTCGGCCGTCAGGTGCGGGTTGAGATGGCGCTCCCCCACGTCGCCGTCCTCAAGGCCGGGTGGTAGTGAAGACTTCGGCCCGTCGGGACCCGTGAACAGGTCGGCCCGCCAGATGCCCTCGCTCACGGGCAGCACCCGGAACCCCGCGACACCCGGGTTGGTCCCGGCACCGGTTCCGGCTCGACGCGCCGGATCTTCCACCCGCGAGCCGATCTCGGTCTCGTGCCGATCTGCTCCCAGTAGCCCACCGTGATGACGACGGGCCCGAAGACCCAGGCGTGCAGCAGCGTTCCTCCGGCCATGGTTCCTCCGTGCGTGGAGCCGCGGCCGTCAGCCGGCCGGGGCGGGGGCTTCCCGGGCGACCGGGACGAGCGTGGCGGGATCGATCGCGGCGCGCGCCTCATCCACGAAGTGGGGCAGGCGGTGCGATGGCCCGGCGTCGCCGGGTCGGGGTGCAGCCAGGACCGGCTCCTCAGGGCCGCGCAGCGCGCCGGGTTGTCCGAGGCGTTCCCGCAGCCAGCAGCGCGTGTGGAACCGGCAGCCGCTGGGTGGGTCGGCGGGGGAGGGGATGTCGCCCTTGAGGATCGATCCGCTGGCGCCGCCGCTCGAGGCGCCGCGGCACCGGGACCGCGGACAGCAGCGCGACGCGTGTACGGGATGGCTGCGGCGCGCGCGTACAGCTGTCGCGGTCGTCGCCAGCTCCACGAGCTTGCCCGAGGTACATCACGGCGACCCGGTGCGCAGATGTGCCGGACCACGGCGAGGTTGTGCGCCACGAACGAGGTAGGTCAGGCCGGAGCTCCTGCCTGGAGCTCCTCCAGCAGGTTGAGGACCTGCGCCTGGATCGACACGTCGAGCGCCGAGATGGGCTCGTCGCACACGATCAGCGTCGGGCTCGCACGCGCGAGCGCCCGGGCGATGCCGATGCGCTGCCGCTGGCCGCCGCTGAACTCGTGCGGGATAGCGCGCCGCGTAGCTCGCGGCGTCGAGGCCCACCGCGTCGCAGCAGCTCGCCGACGCGCGCCTTGCGGTCCGACGCCGCGTCGCCGAGGCCGTGGATGACGCAGCGGCTCGCCCACGATGCGCGCCGACGGTCATGCGCGGGTTGAGCGACGAGATAGGGATCCTGGAACACCATCTGGAACCGGCGTCGCGGCGTCTTGCGCAGGGCGCTCGCCCTTGAGCGCGGCGATCTCGGTGCCCGTCGAAGCGGATGCGAGCCCGCGGTGGGGTCGAGCAGGCGCACGATGGCACGCCCCAGTGGTGGTCTTGCCCGACCCCGACTCGCCCACGAGGCCCAGGGTCTCGGACCGCCGACCTCGAGGCTGACCCCATCGACGCGCGGACGACCTTCCCGCTCCGGCCGACGCCCGATGCCGCCCGGCAGCGCGAACAGCACCTGGAGGTCCCGGACGACGACCAGCGGCTGCCCGCCGGACGCATCCGTCGCTGCGCCAGGTCCCCGGCGCGCGCGCCAGCGCGCCGCGTCGGTCCGCGCCGCTCCCCGCGCCGCGGTCCCGCGGCCGTCGGCAGCGCGTCCCCATGGTCCGGATCGGGCGTCTCGATGTGGCGCGACCAGCGGCCGCCCGATGAGATCCGCGCCACCCACGTCCTGGTGCCGCGTCGCGCAGGTCGACCTCGTGCGACAGGTCGCCGCCCTCGCCCCCGGTCCCGCGCTTCGCCGGCCGGCCGCGGCGCCGCCCGGAAGCCTCGGTGCGCGCAGCGGCCGGCCCGCGAGCGACCTCGCTCGGGCGTGGCCGGGGTCGTGGCAGGCCAGCGCGATGCGCGTCGCCCGGTCGGCGCCGTCGCCACGACCGCCGCGCCCTCGTCCAGCGGCACGAGCGCCGGGTTCTCGCTCGCAGCAGCGCGGCAGCCGCCACGGCGCAGCGCGGCGCGAAGGGGCAGCCCACGGGCGGCCGAGCTCGTGCTCCGGCGGCGACGCCCTCGATGGGACGCGAGCCGCGGCCGTGCGTGCCGCGTCGATGCGCGAGATGGAGCGCAGCAGCCCCACGGTGTAGGGGTGGCGGGGCGCCGCGAGCAGCTCATCGGTCGGTGGCGGTCTCCACGACGCGCCCGGCGTACATCACGGCACACCCGCTGGGTCATGTCCGGCGACCACGCCCAGGTCGTGCGTGATGAGCAGCACCGCCGATGCCGCGCTCGCCGTGCGAGGTCGCGCAGCAGGTCCAGCATCTGCGCCTGGATGGTCACGTCCAGCGCCGTCGTGGGCTCGTCCGCGATGAGCAGCTCGGGCTCGCAGCGCGAGCGCCATCGCGATCATCACGCGCTGGCGCATGCCGCCGCTCAGCTGGTGCGGGTACGCCTTCAATGCGCCGCTCCGCGTCGGCGATGCCCACCATGCTCGAGCAGCTCCGCGGCGCGTGTCCGCGCCTGCGGCCTTCGTCCATGCCCAGGTGCTCCGCGCATCCCCTCGGCCATCTGGCTGCCGATGGTGAGCACCGGGTTGAGGCTCGTGAGCGGGTCCTGGAAGATCATCGCGATGCGCTCGGACCGCGGACCTGACGAGCATCTCCGTCCGGGGCCAGGTCGAGCAGCGAGCGCCCGTCGAACACGATCCGGCCGCCCTCGATGCGCCCGGCGGGCTGGCGGCAGCAGGCGCGTGATGGCGCAGGCTCGTGACGCTCTTGCCGCGAGCCCGATTCGCCCACGAGGCCCACGATCTCGCCCGCGCTCGAGGTCGTAGGTCGATGCCGCGCACGGCGCGTCACGACACCCGAGCCGGTCCGGAACGTCGACGACGCAGGTCGCGCACGGCCAGCAGGGGCGTGCGCTGCCGGCGGCCGTGCGCGCCGGGGGCGGGGCCGTGCCACGCGCCACGGCTGGCGCCCGGGGGTCGAGCTGCGCCGCGCAGCCCGTCGCCCACGAGGTTGCACGCGACATGCACCGATGAGCGCGATCACGACGCCCGCCGACCAGCCGTCCAGGGCTGGATCTGGCAGCATCCGCGGGTGCGCCGCCGCGGAGACCATCGACCGCCCAGGCTCGGGGTCGGGCGGCTGGACGCCCAGGCCCAGGAACGAGAGCGCCGCGATGTCCAGCAGGATCGCGCTCGCCACGCCGAAGGTGGCGACGACCGTGAGCGGCCCGAAGATGTTGGGGATCAGGTGGCGGCCCCCGACCATCGCGCGCTCCCGGACCCCGATGACCCGGGACGCGGTCACGAACTCCGCCTCGCGCAGGGACAGCAGCTGGCCGCGTCACGAGACGCGCGGTCTGGGGCCAGAAGACGAGGCCGATGACCGCGATCACCGCCCCCAGGCTCTTGCCCACGACGGACACGAACACGATGATCAACAGCAGCGGCGGGATCGACAGGATGATGTCCGTGAACCGCATCAGCACCTGGTCCGCGATGCCCCCGAAGGCGCCCGCGATGAGCCCCACCGCGGTGCCGATGGTCACGAACACGACCACCGCACCCAGGCCGGCGATGAGTGACACCCGTGTGCCGTGCACCACGCGCGCGAAGATGTCGCGGCCGGACAGGTCGCCACCCAGGATGTGGTTGGCGCTCGGAGGCATGCCCAGGTTGTCGTAGTCGGGCTTGATGGGATCCAGGGTCATGATCATCGGCAGGAACGCCGGCGACCAGGATGATGACCGTCAGCGTGATGAGGCCGATCATGGCGAGGCGATGGCGCACGGAAGCGGCGCGACCGCCATGCGCAGCAGCCCCTCGTGCTCCCCGGCGGCGACCTGGGCGGCGTCCTGCGGCGGCGGCGCGACCGGGGCAGCGGGGCGGTCATCGCGCCCACCTCAGCGTCCACGGTCGTAGCGGATGCGCGGATCGGCGATGGCGTAGGCGAGGTCGGCGACGATCGAGGCGAGCCAGCACGGCGATGCCCACGATGAGCACGACGCCCATCATCATCGCCGGGTCGCCGGCCTTGGCGGCCTTCACGGAGAGCTGGCCCAGGCCCGGGCCAGTTGAACACCGTCTCGGTGACCACGGCGCCCGGCGATGAGCTCCGGGCATCAGGAACGCAAGCACGGTGATGACCGGGATGAGCGCGTTGCGCAGGCCGTGGCGGACGACCACGACGCGACTGGGCAGGCCCTTGGAGCTTCGCGGTCGTGATGTAGTCGGCGCCCAGCGCCTCCACGCATGCTCGCTCGCGTGTAGCGCATCAGCAGCGCCGCGTTGACGAGACCCCAGGATGAGCGCGGGCAGCACGAAGTGGGAGAGCCGGTCGAGGAGGTCGTTCTCCTTGCCGATCGTCACCAGCTCGCCCACGGGCAGCCAGGTCCAGCTCCACGCCGAAGATGTAGATGGCGACCAGGCCCAGCACGAACGTGGGGGTGCTGATGAGCAGCACCGTCGAGCGCCGAGAGCAGCGTAGTCCAGCCTTGCCGTACTGGTGGACCGCGGACAGGATGCCCGCCGGCAGCCCGAAGGCGAGCGCCGACGAGCGCGGCGAGGGATCATCAGGAGCAGGCTGGCGCCCGATGCCGCGAGGCGATCTCCGATCGCCGATCGAGTCGGCCGGTGCTGATGGCGTAGCCCAGGTCGCCGTGGAGGACGCCGTCGAGCCACTTGAGGTACTGGACCGGCAGCGGCTGATCCAGGCCGTACTGGCGGCGCATCGCCTCGATGGCTGCTCCGGGATGCGCTGACATCCGGGCGAAGGTCTCGGGGTCCATGCGCGCGGTGAGCGGGTCGCCCGGGCGTGCATCTTGATGACCACGAAGGCGAGGATCGTGATGCCCAGCAGGACCGGGATCGCGATCAGGATCCGCCGGATGAAATAGGCGCCCATCAGCCGGGGCCCGCGGTGGCGGAGGCTGATGGGCGCCATGGTATCGCGTGGTCAGATCGCGATCAGGAGGCCGGTCCGAGCGTCCAGGTCTCGACGTTCATGAACGACTCGCGCTCGTTGAGGTGGACCTGCGAAGCCGCCGCCAAGCGTCCTTGGTGGAGACCATGACCAGGTTCGGAGCGTACAGGTGGACCATTGGCAGGATCCGCGTTCAGGATGCAGCGCCAGCTCGTGGTACATCTCGTCACGCTTGGCGTCGTCGGGCTCGGCGCGGGCGCCGTTCCACAGCTCGAAGATCCGCGGGTTGGTGTAGTTCGAGTTCGCCGAGGTCGGGCGTCGCCGCTGGTGGCTGTAGTACTGCTGCGAGCGGTCGGGCGAGAGCGCCTCGCTGCCGCCGACCGTGATCGAGCCGCCCCAGGCTTGCTGCGGTCCTGTCATCGATAGTCGACGTAGGCCTGACGCGCCGTCGGCCGGCGCGAGCTGCGGCATTGATGCCGGCTGCGGTCAGGTCCGCCTGGATGAGCGGCATGATGGCCGACGGCATCCGGGAAGCCCTGGAGTCGTAGACGATCGTGAACGGCTCGCCGTCGTAGCCGCGCCGTCGCTTGAGCAGCTCGGCGGCCTTGGCGGGGTCGTAGTCGTACTTGTTGATGTCGTCGTAGACCGTGAAGCCCGGGTGGTTGTAGAGGACCTGGGCGCGGCCCTTGTAGAACTGGTCGACGATGGCCTGCTTGTTGATGGCGTAGGCGACCGCCTGGCGAACCTCCGGCCTTGTCCCAGGGCGCGGTGTCCGTGTTCATGATGATGCGCACGATGCCCGGGTTCGGGGCGGAGATGACGTTGAGGTTCTCGTTGGCCGCCAGGCGGTCGAACTCGGCCGGGGGCACGCGGAAGGCGAGGTCAAGGTCGCCCGACTCGATCTGGGCGATGGCCAGCGTCGGGTCGGAGAACAGCTTGAACACGATCCGGTCGATGCTCGGGCGCGCCCTTGAAGTAGTCCGGGTTCGCCTCGACCTGGACCTCCTGGTCGGGGGTGAAGCTGGTCAGCTTGTAGGGGCCGGTGCCGACGGTCACGCCGGGGGTGCCGACGGTGAACGGCACGGTCTCGATGTCCGTCGCGGTCGGCGTCCTTGAGGATGTGCTGCGGGCAGGATGACGTTCGCCATGTCGGACAGGCCGGCGAGGAACGTCGAGTTCGGCGCGTCCAGCGTGAGCTTGACGGTGTTGTCGTCGATCACCTCGACGCCCGCGACGCTGGCCGGTGCCGGGGGTGATGGTGCCGTCGGCGCCGAGCGTGCCGGCGACGTCCTTGGCGCCCGTGATGGCGCCCCACTTGGGCAGGAAGCCCTTGTAGACCGGGGCGTAGTCGCGCCCGTTCGTCGACGGTTGAGTTGTTGGCGAACCAGTCGATGGTGAAGGCGACGTCGTTGGCGGTGAACGGCGTCGCCGTCATGCCACGTCACGCCCGGGTGCAGGTTGAACGTGTACTCGGGTGCCGTCCGGCGAGACCTCCCAGGAGTCGGCGAGGTCCGGGACCACCGTCCGGGAGTCCGCGTCGACCTTCACCAGCGTGTTGAAGATCGTGTTCCACCACTGGAACTGGTTGCCGGTCTGGAACTCCACCGGGTGGAAGAAGTTGAACCAGTCGGCCAGCCGCGCCACGCGCAGCACGGACCCCGAGTCCTGGGCGCTGGCGCGCGCCGAGCCGTGAGCGTCGCGAGCATCAGCGTCGCGACGAAGCACCGCAAGCCTGCGGATCCGCATGCCGTCCCTCCTCTATCGGGGACCACCGCCCGGCGACTGTCCACCGGCGCCGGGGACGGACAGCACTAGCACCCCCGGGAACGGCTCCGGCGCCGATTCCAGCGGCTGCTGGAACCCCGGTTCAGGCGCGGCGCAGGACCTGCCCCGCGAGCGTGCCGGTGGCCGCGACCGTGCGCGCGCCACGACGGTCCCGT
>NZ_JBAOHM010000012.1:0-144005 GCF_037045025.1 Nostocoides sp.
GGCGGTTGGGCTCATCCCCGCGCGGGCGGGGCGGACACTGCGTGAGCAGGGCCTTCACTGCGAAGTCTAGCGTTCCAGCATCACTTTCTGCCGCGTCGTCGCTGGCTCGCGGCGCTCCAGCCCGGACGCATACCCGAGTAGCGGGCCTTGGGCGCGCTGGGCCGGCGAATGAGCTGAATACCGTCCAAGTCCACCGGCTCCCAGTCGTGGCGATGTACCCGGAAGTAGAGGCGCTGCTCGCCGCGCGCGGACTCGATCATGATGGCGCGCCCGTCCTTGCAGAGTTCCACCACTCGATCCCAGACGTCATCACGGACGCGACGCGTCAAATGACCGACGTAGACGCCTGGTGCAATTTCCAGCAACCAGCGCGTGATGTGCCCCCGGAGACCGGCGGGCACGGCGGTCAAGACCAGGACTACCACGGGACATCCTCCGAGAAGTTCTGTCCGCCAACGATCTTCGAGCCAGATCGATCCCAGAGATAGATGACGTCCCAGTCCGGCGCCTCCTCGGTGACATCTGCGCCGCCCGTGGCAAGCAGGTGCCGAATGTCGCGAACGATGCGCGGCAACAAGTCGCGCTCCACAATGAGATCGCGCACCCGGCGCCGGGTCAGGGCCGGAATGTCTTCCTGTTCCTCGCACGATCCTGCGATCTCGAAGGCAGCAGGGATGGCGATCTCCGCCTTGTAAAGGTCGGCGATATCGAACACGAGTGACCGCGCATGCCCGTTGTGCACGAACCCAAGCCCCGGTGCGCAGCCGAGGGCCACGATGACGGCGTGGCACACCCCATACAGGCACGTGGTCGCAGACGACAGGGCCATGTTGATCGGATCCGAGCCGGAGAAGTCATCCGGACGATAGTCGCGCCGCTTCCACTCCACCCCGAATTCCTCGGCCGACGCGCGATACGCCTGCCGAACCCGCGCGCCTTCTCTGCCGCGCAGTTGCTGCATGGTCATCGCGCTCACGTCTTCGCTGGGGAAGCGCATCGCATACATCTCACGGGCGACCTTCAGACGCGAACTTTGGTTGCTGACCAACTCCGCTTGCGCCTCCAGTAAGCGCGAGGAGTTCGTCAGGGTGCGCCCGTGCGCGTAGTAGCGCACGCCCTGCTCGCCCACCCAGACGCACGTCGAGCCGCTTTCGGCCATGAGCATCATCGCCTGGTGTGTCACGCGTGTCCCGGGCCCAAGCAGCAGAGCCCCGATGGTCGCGGCGGGGATGTGCACCACGCCACGGTCGTCGGTCGCGGTCAGGGCGTTCCCGTCTCGGTGGACAGTGCATCGTTCCAGGTAAAGGAAGCTCAGCCGATCCTGCGCCCTCAGGAGTTCGGATACGGACGCCGGCGGCGGCCCGGGGATCGGTTTCACCGCTGCGCCGGGGCCAAGGTCATCAGGCCGCAACCGTAGGCCTTGGCACGTCCCATCCCGTCGACCAGTGCCGACCGGAAGACCGCAGCATCGACCACCGTGAGCAGGCCGGCGAAGCTCGCCCGCGTGAGCGTCACGGTGGATCGTTCGGCTCGTTCCGAGCGTCGTCCAAAGCTGACCGTATGCCGCTCGCTCACGTCCGACAGCACGCCCAGCTCCGCATCGCTGGGCAACGCAAAGCCCCACGAACTCGAGCGCTTCACCAGCCACTCACGCTGTTGTGCGACGGTGAGGTGGGGTGATACCCGTCCGCGGCGTTTCGGATCACCGACGAGCTTGGGTAGGACGCGAACCGGGTTGGCCGTCAGGCGGAACCGCCACATCTGCCTGTCAGCCAGTTTGCCGAGGAAGGGCTCGTATGCCGTGCAGTCCCACTGCGGTTGAGTCGGCCAGCCGGCCCGTTCGATGAGTCCGACGAAGTCGGGCGCTGTCGGCGACACCACATAAAGCTGCACATCGTGATTCGTCGTGCGATCGACGCGCCAGAGCACACGCTGCCCCCCATCCTCGACCAAATCGGGATGGGAGCCCATCACCGCCGCGTGCATCGCTTGTGGGGAGGCCAGCAGCCGATGGGTATCCCGGCGCGTCGGATTGAGTCGGACGCGTGACAGATAAGTCATGCGCTCGCCACCACCTGAAAGAAGTCGTCACCACTCGGACGAGCCAACTCGTTCGTGACCACGGCGGTCCGATCGAGCCGGACGACGTCGCGCCAGGAATACTCGCGCCGCTCGGGATCGAAGCTGCGCGGGACGTCGCGAGACGTTAGCCGGTCCCCGGCTAGGTCGCCGTCGTCATCGAGGACGATCGGGAGATTGACCGTGGCGCCCATCCGGCGGCGGTGCCAGTCGGAGGCGATCCAGCGGTAGGACGTGAGCGCACCGACCAAGTCCTCGTCGAGCAGCCCTTGGATCAGGTCGGGCGGCGCCGGGCAGGACCGGCGGCCCAAGTAGAGCGGAAATGTCGGATGCCGCAGCGAGTCGACAAGTCCCTCCAACAGGGCAGCATTACCCTCGACACCCGCTAGGAAGGCCGCATCAGCGAGGTAGAAGCGGGTCGACAGCGGCATGACCGCCCCGTCGCTCGCGCGATGCGCCGTCTGGAAGTCGCGCAGGATCCGCCCGGGCTGGTCGATCCGCACGCCGAACCGGAGAGACAACAGGTCCTCGATCGGATCGACGCGACGTCGCCCCTGCGCCGCGGCAAGGAGACCGAGCACGCCGCTTTTGGTCGGCTCCGCTCGGGTCTCTCGCCGGGTGAAGCGGCTGGAGTCGCCCCACGCCTGCATCGGCCCGGCGAGCCGCAGCAGCAGGGTGCTCATTGGCTCCCGCCAGGGAAGGAGCCGCGGACCGCCGCGCCAACCGAGGCAACGAGATCAGGCAGGGGCAGCGGGCTGGCGACATCGCCGATCGCCGCTCCCCGGTCACTTCCGCGCGCGGTGAAAACGGCAGCCGGGGTGAACCCCATCTCGGAGACACTCGCCAACTCCGCGACCAATCGGGCCACCGACGGTCGGGTGAAGCCGCCGTCGTTGTCGACCGCGTCCTCGAAGGCTCCGACCAAGTTGACCGGCCGGTCCTCACGAACGCACACCAGCACCGCTTCGGGGACGGTCCGGTTGGCAAAAGTGTTCTGCTTACCGGTCGGCATGCTCGCGACGAACCCGTTGACGAACGCCTCAACAGCGCGGGCGGTGGCCTCTGGATCGCCGAGATTGTTGTGCAGGCCGGCGACATCCACGGTGGCGAAGCGATACAGGGTCGAGGAGTTGAACTCGATGACTCCGATCATCCCCGCGCCGGTCTCCTCCTCCACATTCGCGTCATCGACGGCCGTGTAGTAGTCCTGCTCTGGCGTCACCGCGTGGGTGCTGATGGCGTGCGCCACCTGAACAGCGGCATCGACGTTGAGATCGGCCGCGTCGGCCACCATGCGCCCGAACAGGGCAACCTCGATTCCGTGCTCCTCGTCGGCAGCCGCCTTCGCATGGGCCTTCGACGGCTTGCCCTCCGTGTCAAGCGCCAGGCGCGCCAGCCGATCGAGCTGCCGGTTGCTCCAGAAGACGAGATACTGCGTTTTGCCGTATGCCGGCGCGCTCGCCTCTCCCGCGTCAACCGCCTTCTGCTGGGTCCTGGTCAGCTTGACCTCGTCCACCTTCATCCCGAGCGCCTCGAGTACGAGCTTCGCTCGTGACTGGGCCTGCGCGGCCTCGATCTCCGGCTGGAGTTGCGTCATTCGGCCGACCAGCTTCTCGACGGCCTGCTTGGTTCGCACGCCCAGGTCGTCCGTCTTCAAGGTGGTGGCGAAGGATCCGCGCACGGCCTTCTTCCAGGCCTGGCTGCTGACGCGTGAGCGCAGCACTCCGCCGTAGTAGGCGGTCTTGGGACTGCCGGTGTCGTCGCGGTTGATATTGCTCGGTGGCACGGACTGGATGACGTGGATGTCAACGAACATGGGTGGTCTCGCTTTCGTCGGGGGAGGTGGATGTTTCTTGGTGGGGGTCGTGAGGAGGTCGCCGATGGAATCCGCGGCCCCAGCGCAGGCGAACAATGGCCGGTCCGTCGGGTTGTTGCCATCGGTAAAGGTCCGCGCCGAGGGCCCCGTAGTCCAGCGGAATGGCTTCGGTGCGCAGGAGCTGGATGAGTCCCCTCAGATGGGTCATCAGCTGCCCGTATGTCTGCGCCCGCCCCAAAGACTGGAAGCGCGCCATCACTGCACCCCCGGTGGGGTCGTCGCCATCGCGGGCTTCCGCGAGGTGGCGGATGGCCAGGCCCAATGAACGATCGGGCACATGAATCGCACCACGGGCCGATTGGGCGTGCAGAGCAAACAGGACGAGGGCCGCTTGAGTGGCGCGCTCGGCCGCGTTCGGTTGGTCTCTGCGGCCCATGAGGGCATCGGGTAGGACGTCCATGGTCAGGGCCCACGAATCCGTGTCGGCGCCGAGGTCACCGGGACGGAGGCGTCGCAGGCGCGCCAGATCGCCGCGCGCTGTGCTGTGTGCGGATGCCGAGTCACCCTCGAGGCCGCGTTGCAGCGCGGCTGCCCGGGCCCCCACGGCGTGTGCGATGGTGCGCTCGGGATCGGTTGCGTATGCCGTCGCGTTCACGTCTGCGGGACCTCCGCCCCAAGTTCTGCTGCCGGGTTGCTGGGCATAGAGTCCTCCTTGATCGAATCTGTCGGCGGGGGAATGAGTTTGGTCAGTGCCGCGATAAACCACAGATCCGCGAGGGCGGCATCGACATGCTTGCCGTTGACATTGCGGCCCATGACGGCATCCGGGCCGGCCTGGCGCACCATTCGGGCGCCCTCGTTCTTGATCGCCACACGACACGTACGTGCCCACCCGTCCAATTGAGCGTCGGGATCGTCTGGCCCCAACTGACTGAGCCAGAGCCGGAAGCGGCCATCGAGATCGTGGAAGCCAAACTCCCGGGCCCGCTCGCGAGGGCCAACCGGATCCCGGCCAGCCGCACTCGCCAGATTGCCCGCGAGTTGGGCGAGCAACCCCACGGCGGCCGTTGCCATTTCCACCGCGCGAACCGCGACACTCATGACCGGGGGATCCGTCAAGACGCTAGCCCGCAGGGCGAGTGCATCGTCATAGGTGGCCTCGATCATGGAATCCTGTGTGCCATAGGACATTCCAATGGCACGCAAGGTCACTGAGTGGTTCGGGTCCAAAGCCCCGTCCTGGCGTTGATCCGCAAGCCAGGCAAGGACTCCCGGTGGACGTTCTTGCGGGGCCTCGTCCCGCACGGCTCCACCACCCGCGCGATTGATCAGGATGCCGTCGAGTCCGCGCCACAAGGCGCGCGACGGATCGTGCTGCCGTGGCATATAGGCGGTGCCGCCGACAAGCTTCTCCTGGTTGGCACTGCGTCGCCAGGCGCACAGGTGCTCGACCAGGTGAAGGTTGCGCGCATGGATCGGGTCGCCATTGGCGATGAGCACGTCGGTTACCTCAGATCCGGTGTGGTGCAGCCGGACTCGTCGGATGGGCCAGGTGGTCAGGTCGTTGGGCCCCTGTGGTGCGACATGCGCTGCCTCGATGCCGGCGCTCAGGGGTGGGCGCTCCCACACCGGCAGGTCCGAACCACGATCGAAGGGTCGTAGGGGCAGAACGAGGTTGAGCAGCAACGTTTCTCGCAGGTCCCGGCCTTCGACGAAGATCAGGCCGCAGCGGCCAGCGAACCCGGTCCCGATGGGGTAGCCCTTGCCGCCTTTCACACGGTCGTCGCCGATGGCCCCGGTTTTGATCCCCGAGACATCGAATTGCTGGCTGTGCACGAGCCAGCGAGCCGCCTCCGCATACGACAACGCCTCGATGTGGCGACCGCCTCGCGTCGTGAAGTACTGCTCCCCAGCGGGGACCTCGGCGATGAGCTTGACCAGCCCCGAGGTCTTCCCCGCACTCAGATTGGGCACCTGCATGAATGGCGTTGTGCCGGAGAGCAGATCGAACCGCTCGGCCTGCTCATCGAGGTAGGCGTATATCGCCGCCATGGGCAACTCCCGGCTCGTCCACATCCGCGCCCACTCATCGGGGCTGTGGTCCATTTCAGGGATGGACCGGTTGAGGATAACCAGGAGAAGGCGCAGGATCGCCGCGTCTTGGGTCGGGATTTCGCCGGCCAGAGCGCGGATCTCACCGGCGCGGTGGAACACGTCGCGTAGGGAGAGCTCTTCGACCTGCCCACCGATCCGGACGGCAATCCACGGCTCGCGGGTGAGGTCGAACGCGGTGCGCCTCATGACGACTCCTTCTCATAGGTGGCTCGGAGACCCAGGTCTGGGTCGTAATGCAGACGCCAGCCGGCGATGCGGGCAGAGAAGCTCTCGTCCAGGCACAAGACGAGTTGCCCCTTGAGCCAGGGCGACCGCTGCCAGCCGGTGAAGTCGCGGCACTGGTCTTCCAGAGCGCGGATGGTGCGATCGATCTGCCCGGGGTGGGTCATGGCGGCCGGGAGGCGCACCGTGGCCGAGCACGTTGCGAGGGCAAGGATGTCGTCGGGTGGTCCGAGGGAGACGACGCCGAGATCGGCGTCGGGGTGCGAGCCGGAGAACGGCAACAGTCTGACGAAGCCGCCAGCGCGATAGACGACGATCACCTCGATGCCGTCCTCGCTGTCCCGCACCCGGGCTGCCCCGCTGGTGTCGGCGTCGCTTGCGGACTCGCTGGTCCGGCCGTCGAGCCAGCCGACCAAGGTTCGGGCGCGCGGATCCGCCAGCCGGAAGACATCGGCGCGGGCGACCTGATCGTTGGTCGCGGTCTGCTGTTCGAGTTCGGCGCTCGCCCAGGCGTTTTGCCACGCTGGTGGGGATGACAACGCAGGGTCGTATGCCTGCTCCACCAGGCGAGAGATGTCGTCAGGCAAGCTGATCGGGGCTCCGGCAATATGCGGCGCCAGGACGGTGGCGGAGCGAAGGAGGCGGCTCATGCCATAGACAGCGCGGCTCCCGGGGTCCAGGTCCGGGGTCAAGACGTCGAGATCGGGCATGCCGAGGACATAGAGGCGAGGCGAGCGGCATACGGCCGGACGATCGACCTCGTCGGCCCCGCGCACATGACGATGCAGTCGACCCGCACGTTGCAGGAGGAGATCGATGGGCGCGAGATCGCTGATCATGACATCGGCATCGATGTCGAGCGACTGCTCGAGGACCTGGGTGCCGACAACGATGAGACCGTGCGGGCGGACGTTCTGTGGGTTCGGTGGCCCTAATGCGGAGCGCAGATCCTGCTCACGCTCCGCGCGAGCGTCGGCGAGGAACCTGCTGTGCAAGAGGAGGACTCGTTCGCCGAAGGACTCCCGCAGCCGGGTGTAGGTCTCCTGCGCCGAGCGGACGGTGTTGCGGATCACGGTGACGATCGCGCCCGCGTCCAGCATGGGCGCGATCAGCGCGACAAGGTCGTCCTCACGCGCCGGGATCAGGGAGAGGCTGCGCCGCACGCCATCCCATGCCACCGGGTGGACCTCGGTCGTCTCACCTTGAACGGTGATTTGTGGATAGCCCTCGGAAACCGATGGCAGCGGACGTATGCCGCGGCCGGCGGCATACGCCTGAAGCAGATAGGTCCGCTGGTCCGGCGGCAGCGTCGCGGACAGCAGGATCACGGGCGTTCGGTAGGCCCCCAACCACTGCAGGACCATCCCGAGGTAACGCCGCATGTAGTCGTCGGCTGCATGGACTTCGTCGATGATCACGACCTTCCCGGCGAGGGCGAGGTGGCGGAGCGCGAGGTGCCGGGCCTTGAGTGCGCCGAAGAGCACCTGATCGATCGTGCCCACGACCATGCTCGCCAACACGCCCTTGCGACGCCCGGTGAGCCAGGCGGACACCACGGCGTTCTCGCTGAGGTCGTCGATCGCCCCGAACTCGGTCTCTGCGGCATTCACCGCGTGGATGCGAGCCCTGTCGACGAGACCTCGATAGCTCTCGTTGAGCCGGGCCTTGCCGTGCGCGAGGAAGACCGAGTTCGCCTGATCGCCGTCGAGGTGATGAATCCAGTTCACGAGGCGGTCGAACATGCCATCCGACGTCGCCATGGTAGGCAGCGCGACGAAGACCCCGCCCTGACCGAAGCGTGCGCAGAGAATCTCCGCCGCCATCAAGGCGGCCTCGGTCTTGCCCGACCCCATGGGGGCCTCGAGGATGAGCAGGCTCGGTTCGTGGATATCCGAGGCGATGCGGACGAGTTCGCGTTGCAGGCCTTTCGGCTCGCCACCGACCTGGGGAAAGCGTTGGGGGAAAAGGCGATCAGCGCCCCTTCGTGGTTCGTCCGGTCGCCACGGGGTCAGCAGGTCGC
Organism: Nostocoides sp.; assembly: GCF_037045025.1. GTDB lineage: Bacteria > Actinomycetota > Actinomycetes > Actinomycetales > Dermatophilaceae > Nostocoides_A. The sequence continues at coordinate 8,253 of NZ_JBAOHM010000012.1, forward strand.
GATCGAGGTGGGCGCTCTCGGCTCGTCGAGCGGAGGTGTGGGCATCGGCATACGGGAATCGGAAGGAGTCGCTCGCGAGCCAGTCGGCAACCACGACGGCCGCACCCAGCGTCGCCTGGGCGGTCGCCGAGATGGGCCGCTCGGCCCAGTCGCGCAAGCGCGTGGCGGCGCCCGTACGCCGCGCCATCGCGTCGAGCATTTCCCACTGGACGGTGTGCCACGCCTCATGCCGGGCTTCCGACCCAGATCGGGTCGCGCTGGAGGTCCTGGAGTTCGTGGCTCGTCGGAGGGACGCCGTGGTGCATTCCCACGGGGATGGTGAAGGCTATTGCATCAGGTCGGGAGAATTCGTAACGCTCGATGAGCCACTCCGTGGCAAGGTGCTGCCCGAGCCGGCAGTGCGGCGGCAGCTTGGTGAACCCACCCGGCTGGTAGGCCGGGCAAATCAGCCCATGATCGGCCATCCGGTCCACTAAATCGCCGAACCCTGGGGCTAGTCGGGCCTTCACCGCAAATCCTGGGCTCGCCTTGCCGATGTCGTGGATTCCGGCCAGGAAGCCAAGGGCGATCCGGGCGTCTCCCGGATCGGGAAACTGCTCGCTCAGCAGGCGCCGCAGGTTGTCGGGCAGCCAGTGATCCCAAAGCATTTCGCCGACGGCGCTGGAGTCCAGCAGGTGGCGCGTGAGACGCATCCAGTCGCCGTCCTGGGCGTTCGTCTTCGCCCACACGGACAGTGCGGCTCCGGAAAATCCGGGCTCCTCGGCAGCACCCATCGGTGGCTCCTCTCGGTTGTGGTTGCGCCCGCGCGGGAGCACGGGGCGGGCAGCGACGGACCAGCCTCGCGGACGTCGAGTTCGCGGCTGGCCAAGCGGCGCGGCGTAACTGGTCGTCCCAAGCGGTACGAACTCTCGCAAACACTCGCCGTCGCTTCCAAGCTGATCTTCAGGTTCCAGGGGAGGGCGTCAGCCGGATTCCCCGCGCACCAGCTGGGCGACGCACTCGGCGAGGGCATCGTCGAGGGCCATGGCGGTGGCGGAGACGCGCAGCCGGCCGGTGCCGTCGACGCGAAAGAGCGCGTCGCCGGGCTGGGCGCCGTGGGGGGCGATGTCGCGGCGCTCGATCGGGCCCAGGCCCTGCAGGATCCCGCCATACCCGTTGTCGACCACCCATTTCATGACCGAGCCGGGCCACTCGACGACGCCGGCGGCGCGGACCAGGCGGACCAGCTCGCCCTGCGGGGTGACGGCCAGGCCGGTCAGCCCGTTGCCGGTCAGCGGCCAGGCGGTCGCCCAGGTGGAGACGCCGCGCAGGCCCTTGCGCGGCATACCCCACAGCGCGACCTCGGCCTCGGTGAGAGTCTCGGCGGCCCGGGTCGCGGCGGCGCGGAGCTGGGTCAGCGGGTCCTCGGCGGTCACGGCGCTGATTGTCCCACCGACCCCCGGTGGGCAGTGTGGTGTTCCTCCCCGGTTCGATGGCGGTGCTGGTTCGCCCGATTTTGCAGGACCTACCTCTCAGTAGGCATCGTCACGTTGTCCCGGAGCGGAGGATGATCGGCCCGGCCCGGTCGAGAGGACCGTGTCGGTACGTTTTGTGGCCAGAATCGTGCCGATCGGGTCCTCTCGACTTGGCGGACCTGGTCGCGGGTCCGGCCGCGGCGCCCACGGTCAGTCTGGCCGACCTGATCGAGGCGCGCTCGACGCCGATTCAGGGGACGACACCGTGGCGGGCGGCGGACTATTTCGAGGCGGTTGTCTCCAGTGGCCTGCCCGGGGTGATGGCCCAACCCGCCCGGCTGCGCCTCGAGTCCCTCGACGCCTATCTGCTGCGCGTCATCGACCGCGATCTGCCCGAGCAGGGTTTGGCGGTCCGCCGTCGCGAGACCCTGCGCCGGTGGCTGGCCGCCTACGCCGCGGCGTCGTCGACCACGGCGGCATACAGCCGGATCCTGGATGCCGCCACTGCCGGCGACGGGTCGCAGCCTGCGAAGACGACAACGATTGCCTACCGCGACTTTCTTACTCAGCTCTGGTTGCTCGATCCGGTGCCCGGGTGGAGTCCGTCCCGAAGCCCAGTCTTCCGACTGCAGCAGGCCCCCAAGCATCAGCTCGCCGATCCCGGCCTCGCCGCCCGGCTATTGCGCTTGTCGGCTGCCAGCCTGGGATCACCCCGCGGTGCGCACATGGCGGGGCCGTTGTTCGAATCGCTCGCGACGTTGTCCGTGCGCGCGGCCGCCCAGACGGCGCATGCCACCGTCGGCCACCTGCGCACGGGAAACGGAGACCACGAGGTCGACCTGGTCATCGAGGGGCAGGACGGCCAGATCGTCGGCGTGGAAGTCACGATGTCGGTGCAGGTCACCGACGCCGACGTGCGCCACTTGCTGTGGCTGCGGCACCAACTGCGTGACGACGTGGTGGATCTCGTCGTGCTGACGACCGGTCAGCACGCCTACCGGCGTCGAGATGGCGTGGCCGTCGTGCCGCTGGCCCTGCTCGGCCGTTGAGCCCTTGCCGCCGGGGAGGCACGGGTCCTCCTCGAGCCCCCTGGCCTCTCACCCTACTCATCCGTGACCGGCTCAGGGGACAACCGGGGCAGTCCGGGCATGGCCGGCGCCGCCCTTGCCCGAGGAACCGCGTAGATTGCTGCCACGTCTGTTAGGCGTGGCGGGCCGCGGGCCCGCGGAGGCGATTAGAACGGTATACGGCCCGCCGCAGGGGGCGGGCAGAAAAGGGAGACGAGGCATGTCCGACCAGCCCGGCGCAGTCCAGGACGCTGTCCAGCCGCTGGCACCGCCCAACCAGACGCTCACGCTGGACGCGCCGCCGGCAATGGCCAGTGTGCCGGCGACCGCCGCGCCCAAGATGGCCCCGGCCGTGCCGGAGGCGGCCATGCCGATGCTCGACCAAAAGGTCGACGGCTTCCTCCAGGCGCTCTCCTCGACGGCCACCAAGTCGCCGGAATACGAAGCCAAGGCCAACGAGATGCGCACGATGGGCGACGACGACATCCGCCGCGCCGCCGAGTCGTCCAACCGGCTGCTGCAAAGCCCGGTCAAGGCGCTCCAGGAGGGCGGCCTGGCCAGCGGCTCCAAGGTCGGCAAGACCCTGCTGGAGCTGCGCCGCACAGTCGAGGACCTCGACCCGAGCCAGGCGAGCGGGCCCAAGAAGGTCCTCGGGATGATCCCCTTCGGCGACAAGATCACCGACTACTTCCGCAAATACCAGAGCGCGCAGAGCCACCTCAACGGCATCCTGCACAGCCTGCGCAACGGCCAGGACGAGCTGCAACGCGACAACGTCGCCCTCAATCTCGAAAAGCAGCAGCTGTGGGACTCGATGGGCCGGCTCAACCAATACGTCTACATCGCCGAGAAGCTCGACGCCAAGCTCGCCGCCCAGATCGCCACCCTCGACGCGAGCGACCCCGAGCGCGCCAAGGCGCTGCGCGAGGACGTGCTCTTCTATGTCCGCCAAAAGCACCAGGACCTGCTCACCCAGCTCGCGGTGAGCATCCAGAACTACCTGGCCATCGACATCGTCATCAAGAACAACATTGAGCTGATCAAGGGCGTCGACCGCGCGACCACGACGACGATCAGCGCGCTGCGCACCGCGGTCATCGTCAGCCAGGCGCTGTCCAACCAGCAGCTCGTCCTCGACCAGATCACCGCGCTCAACACCACGACCTCCGGCCTGATCGAGCGGACCTCCGAGATGCTCAAGGACAACAGCATCCGCATCCAGGAGCAGGCGGCCAGCGCCACCATCGGGCTGCCGCAGCTGCAGCGGGCCTTCCAGAACATCTACGCGACGATGGATGCCATCGACAACTTCAAGCTGCAGGCGCTCGACAACATGGCCGCAACGATCGGCACCCTGGAGACCGAGGTCGCCAAGTCGCGCAGCTACCTCGACCGGGTGCAACGCCAAGACCAGCGGATCGCCCAGGGCAGCCTCAACATCGGCCCGGGCAACCAGCTCTGAGTCCGGGGTGGACTGAGCACACATGGGAATCGCCGACTGGTTCGGGCGGGGCAAGAAGGCGCCGCCGCCGTCCGAGCCGATCATCGAGGTGCCGCCGGCGCCGACCAGCGAGTCGCTGCTGGCTGCCCTCGATGAGGTCGAGCGGATGGCCCGCGACGGGGTTGTCCCGCCGATGGTGATGGCCCGGCTGAAGCGGGTCACGAAGATCGTCCGCGACACCATCCCGCGGCTGAACAACCTCGGCGACAGCAGCTACAGCGCCTACAACGTCATGGCCGTCGCGACCGACTACCTGCCCGGAGCGATCGGCGGCTATCTGCGCCTGCCCCGCGACTGGGCCGACTCCCGCCCGGTCGATCGCGGCAAGACCTCGCTGCTCATCCTGATCGACCAGCTCGACCTGCTCGGCGGGACGATGGACAAGATCCTCGACGCGGTCAACCGCGCCGACGCCCAGGCCCTGGTCGTGCACGGACGCTTCCTGCAGGAGAAATTCGGCAGCCCGGCCGGCGGCGACCTCGGTATCGGGGAGAACGCCGTGCTGCCGCCCATGCCCACGTCGACCTCGTCAACCACGCCCGGCGGCCAGCTCGCCCCGCCGACCGCGACCCCCGACTGGGCCGGGCCGCAAATGCGCACCTCCTCGGCCGCCGGGAACGATTGGCTCGCCCCGGACGATCCCGACACGGGCGATGTCCCGATCGTCCATCGCTCCACCCCACCCGGCTCCACCCCACCCGCCGACCCCGGGCGCCTGGCGCCTCCGATCGGAAGAGAATCCTGATGACCGCACCCGCCGACGGCCTCCGCGACGCGGTGGCCGCCCTCGTCGCCGTCGCCACCGACGCCGGGCTGCCCGCCGACGCCGCGCGCGCGGAGGCGCTGCGGTTCGCCGCCGCGATCGCCGAGTCCTCACCCCGGGCCGCGCTCGACTGGGCCGGCGCCGCCGGTCTCGACCCAGCCGATGCCGCCGCCGCCAACACGGCCTTCTTCGAGGCCGCCTCCAGCGGTCGCAAATGGCGCCAGGCCCCCACTGCCGGGCTCAGTGAACTCGTCGCCACCTCCTCGCCACAGGCTGGTCCGTATGCCGCTCGCCTCGCCGACATTGCCGCCGCCGCCTGCCTGCTCGGCGAGCCGACCCCCCGCGTCGCGGGCAATGCCACCGTCGCCGCCGCCGCCCAGCAAAGCATCGTCCCGATCGGTTCCGCTGGTATGCCGCATCCCGGCCACCCTTCCTCCGCACCTCCCGGGCCGGCACAGCCCGCGTCCCCCGGGTCCGCGCACTCTCCGGCCCAGCCTCCCGGCCCGGCCGGACCACAAGCCGAGCCGATGGCGCCAGGAGGGAGTCCGGCGCAGCCGCCGGCACAGGCCCAGCCCCCCGTGCTCGGTGTCGGCGACCCCAACCGCATCCCCAACCTGACCGAGCTGATGCTGGACAACCAGCGCCGGGTCACCGAGCAACTGGCCGCGATCGAGCGGCTGCGCGGCGGGCCGATCCTCCCGCCACCCGGCAGCCAACCCCCCGGAGCGCCACCACCTGGGGGCCAACCACCTGGCGGCCAACCGCCGGGCACGCCCCCACCGGGCGCGCTCCCCGCGAACCCCGACGCGCCGCGCGATCCTTATGACGCCGGCTCCGGTGGCACCGGCGGGGCGGCTCAGCCGCCCGGCCAGCCCGAGGAGCAGGCCGCCGCGGCCACCGCGGAGCCGCCACCCAAGACCCTCGAGGAGCTGCTCGCCGAACTCGACGACCTCGTCGGCCTGAAGGCGGTCAAGAAGGAGATCAACCAGCAGGTCGCGATCCTCAAGGTTGAGAAGCGGCGCGCCGAGGCCGGCCTAAAGAGCGCCACGATCACCCGCCACCTGGTCTTCGTCGGCAACCCCGGCACTGGCAAGACGACCGTCGCCCGCCTGGTCGGCGGGATCTATCGCGCTCTCGGGCTGCTTTCCAAGGGCCAGCTGATCGAGGTCGACCGCTCCGAGCTGGTCGCCGGCTACCTCGGGCAGACCGCGATCAAGACCGCGGAGGTCGTCGCCAAGGCCCTCGGCGGGGTGCTGTTCATCGACGAGGCCTATGGGCTGTCCGGCGACCAGTACGGCCAGGAGGCGATCAACACCCTGGTCAAGGAGATGGAGGACAACCGCGACAACCTTGTGGTGATCGTCGCCGGCTACCCCACACCGATGATGGAGTTCATCGCCCAAAACCCGGGCCTGGCCAGCCGGTTCAAGACGATGATCGAGTTCGCCGACTACACCGACGACGAGCTGACCGGCATCATCCAGGGCCTGGCCGCCAAGTCCGACTACGACATCACCCCCGCGGCCGAGGCCGTCGTCCGCGAGATCCTGGCCGCCACCGAGCGCAACGTCACCTTCGGCAACGGCCGCTTCGTCCGCAACCTGCTGGAGGAGGCGATCGGCCGGCACGCCTGGCGGCTGAAAGACATCGAGGAGGTCACCACCGAGCAGCTGCGCCAGCTGCTCCCGGAGGACTTCCGCGAGGACGTTGACAGCGACACCGACGCCGAGCCGAGCGCCCCCGCCCAGGCCGACGACCTGCCTGCGGACGAGCAGGCCGACCTAGCCGACGCCGAGGCCGAGATGACCGCCGAGGGCGGCATACCCGAGCCCGACGACGAGCCGGAGCAAGCCCAGAGCGATCAAGCCCAGAGCGATCACCCCGGACCGCCACAGCAGGAGGGAAGCGGCCGATGACCCAGATTGCCAGCGCACCACCACAGGCCACGGTGGCGAGCCCCCCGGCCCAGCAGGTGGCGCCGCCCACCGCCGCCGCCCAGCGGGCCGCCGCCCGTCGCCACTACTTCACCGGCACCCCCGGACGGATGCGGATCAACGCGGTCATCGCGGCGGTGATGTGCCTCGCGTTCGCCGCCGTCGGCTTCTTTGGCCTGCGCGCCCTCGACGGCGCCGTGGACCGCGCGGGAGCCAACACCGAGCAGGTCATCCGCGTCCAGCAGATCTATGCCGACCTGCTCACCGCGGACGCGGCGACCACCAATGGCTTCCTCCAAGGCGGGCTGGAGCCGGCGCAGCTGCGCGCGTCCTACGACAAATCGATTGCGGCGGTCTCCAGCAACATCGCCGCCGCGGCCAAGGCTCAACCGGCCGACGGGGTGGCGCTGGCCGCGTTGAACACCAAGCTGGAGAGCTACACCTCCTATATCGACCAGGCCCGCAGCTACAACCGCCAGACCCTGCCGGTCGGCGCGCAATACCAGACCCTGGCCAGCCAGCAGTTGCGCGCCGAGATCCTCCCGATTGTCGCCGAGCTGGCCAAGGCCAACCAGCAACGCGCCGATCAAGAACTCGGCGCCGGCCTGGCCGGCATCATCCCGATCGTCGTCGGAGTTCTCACCCTGATCGTCCTGGCCGCCATCGCCCTCTGGCTGGCCAAGAAGACCCATCGCTACCTCAACCTGCCGCTCACGGGCGCGATCCTCCTCGTCCTCGCCGCCACCGCCTTGCTGCTGACCTCGGTCGCGTCGGCGACCACGACGATGGGCCGGGTCGCCGACGGCGACTTCAAGTCGGCGGTCGCGCTCGCGAGCGGGCGGGCAGCGGCATACGACATGAAATCCAACGAGAGCCTGACGCTCATCGCCCGGGGATCGGGCCGAGGCTATGAGGATGCCTATGGTGAGGCTCGCGACACCGCGCTGGAGCAACTGAACGGCGCCGGCTATGGCGCGGGCAAGAGCCCCGACCTGGTCGCGTCCGTGAACAAGTACAACGGGGTGCACACCCGGATCCGGTCGCTCGACAACGGCGGCGACTGGGACGCCGCCGTCGAACTGGCCACGCAGGCCGGCGCCGGCGGGGCCAACGCCACCTTCGAGGAGTTCGACACCCGGGCCACGGCCGAACTCGACAAGCGCGTCAAGGGCGCCCTGTCCGCGCTCGACGGGCTGCGCACGCCGCTCTTTCCCTGGCTGGTCGGTCTCGCCGGCGTGCTCGCCGCCCTCGCCGCCGGACGCTCGATGACCAAGCGGATCGAGGAGTACCGATGAACCGTCGCGCCCTTGCCGCCGCCGCGGCGGCGCTCGCCCTGACCGGGTGCGCCGGGGGGAACTACCCCGACACACCGCTCCCGGCACCGAGCGGTTCCTCCTCCTCCTCGACAACGGCCGCACCCCCGGTGACCTGCGACGACCCGACCCAAAGCTATGACTCGCTCGGGTCGATCCCGTCCGCGGGGGCCATCGACGATGCCGGGATGAGCGAGATCGTCAGCCGCGGCCGGCTGATCGTCGGGGTCTCCGGCGACAGCTATCTGCTCGGCGCCCGCAACCCGATCAGCAACAAGATCGAAGGGTTCGACATCGATATCGCCAAGCAGGTGGCCAAGGCGCTCTTCGGCGACGAGAACAAGATCACCCTGCGCGTCATCTCGGCCGCCGACCGGGAAAAGCTGCTGCAAAGCGGCGAGATCGACATGGTCGCCCGCAATATGACGATGACCTGCGACCGGTGGACCCGGATCGCCTTCTCCAGCGAGTACTACCACGCCGGCCAGAAGCTGCTGGTCACCTTGGGTGCCTACGACGCCGACCCCACGCAAGGCCTGGCCGATCAGAAGGACAAACGCGTGTGCGCCCCGACCGGCACGACCTCGTTGGCCAAACTGAAGACCGTCGCCGGCGTCGAGGCCGTCACCGCGGGCAACCACACCGGCTGCCTGGTGCTCTTCCAGCAGGGCAAGGCCGACGCGATCACCGGCGACGACACCGTGCTTGCCGGGCTGGCCGCCCAGGACCCGTATGCCAAGGTCACCGATGCCCCGGCGATCTCCGACGAGCCCTACGGACTGGGCATCAACGCCAAGAACACCTACTTCGTGCGCTATGTCAACGCGGTGCTCGACCAGATCCGCGCCGACGGGACCTGGCAAGAGATCTACGACAAGTGGCTGGCCGGCGCGCTCGGCAAGGCGCCCAACCCGCCCCGACCGGTCTACGGACGTCCGTTGCCGTGAGCCTCGACCTCGGCCTGACGAGCAGCCCGGCCGGCGGCGCCCCCCGCGCCCCCGGCCGGCTCGGCGTGCCCGTCACCGCCGCCGAGGCGCTGCGCTATTTGACCGACCTCGGGCTGTGGATCGACGACCGGCGCAAACAGCTCGACGCGATCGACGCGGCCGCGCTGAACGCCCCCAACCAGACCGACCGGGACGCGCTCACCCACGACATGACGGTCTCGATGGCGCTATGGAAGGCCATCTCCGACCGGTATGAACTGCTCAAGGTCACCTTCGACTCCGGCCGGGTCGGCGCCGTCCAGGCCGAGCAGCTCTCGACGCTGATCTGGGGGCGCCTGGACGTCACCCCCGGCGCCGGCCGCGACGCGAGCAGATCTCGGATGCCGTCCGGCGCCGAGGGTACGCTCGCCGTCTCCCTGCCCGAGGCCTGTCGCCTCTCGGACGCGATGACCTCCTCGCTGCGGGCGCGCCTGGCGCTGGAGCCGAGCGGGCTCGACGTCGGCATCCGGGTCAAGGCGATCCGCGAGGGCATCGAGCGGATCCGCGACCAGGTTGCGCTCACCCCGACCGGCACGACCAAGGACAGCGCCGGGCGAGAGTTGATCGGCTTCGAGCAGCGGCTTTTCGACGTCACCGAGCGAGCCAAGCGCGGTGCCGACGTCGGCGGCTATCTCGGGCCGCTGGAGATTGACGTCGCCGCCAAGGAGCGCGACCTGATCGTGGCCGCCTCGCGCCGCCACGAGAACGAACGCGACGCCGCGCACGCGACCACGCTGATCACCGACCTCGCCGCCCGCGGCGACGCCATCCGGGCGATGCAGGCCCAGTGCCTCGCGGCGATCACCCCGGCGCCCAAGCTGGCGGTCCCCGACGTGCGGGCCCTCGGGGCCGTCCCGGAGGATCCCGACGCGGTCGACGCGCTGCTCAAGCGGCTCGCCTTGGTCTCCCGGGCGCTCGACCAGGCCCACGAGACCTATGCCCGCGCCCTCGGCGAACGCGACGAGATGCTCGGCCTGATGGGCGCCCTCGACGCCCAGGTGGCCGCCTCCCCCGACGTCGACGCCGACGAGCGCGCCGATCTGGCGCCGCTGCGCGAGCAGTTGCACACGACGCTGGCGAGCACCCCGGTGCCGCTCGTGCGAGCGCGAGCCTTGCTCGCGGCATACCAGAGCTATATCCAGGCCGTCACCCGAAAGGCTTTGTAGATGAGCGATCCCAACGCCTGCAGTCAGCCGGGGTGCGCCGGCACGATCGTCGACGGCTACTGCGATCAGTGCGGTATGCCGGGTGCCCCCGGCGCCGGGACCACCTCGGCGACCCCGCCTGCGGTCGCGACCAGCGCCGCTCCGCCGCCTCGCCCGGCCGCCCCGCCGAAGCCCGCCGGACCGCCGAAACCGGCCGGGCCGATCGGCGTGGCCGGCTCCCCCTGCAAACAGCCGGGCTGCGACGGGAGGGTCGTCGACGGCTACTGCGACGTCTGCGGCACCCCCGAGGGCGGGCCGGTCGAGGCGGAATCGCCGATGCAGGGGGAGGCCTCCGCGGTCTCGCGGGTCTCCAGCCGGCTGGAGGCAACCGCACTCGGGTCGGCGCGCGCCAAGACCGGCACGATTTCCACCCGCCGGATCTCCGGCGAGTCGCGGCGGATGCGCACCGCCCGCATCGGCGCCGGCGTGACGTCTGTGCCGCCGGTGCCCGAGATCGACGCGGCCCGGGCGGTGTTGAAGAACCCGGTCGTCCCGGAGGACAAACGCTTCTGCCCCAAGTGCGGCGAGCCGGTGGGCCGCGGCCGCGAGGGCAGCCCGGGCCGGACGAGCGGGTTTTGTGCCAACTGCCGCACGCCCTTCGACTTCACGCCCAAGCTGCGGCCGGGCGACCTGGTGGCCGGGCAGTACGAGGTGGCCGGCTGCCTGGCCCACGGCGGCCTCGGCTGGATCTATCTGGCCCGCGACCGCAATGTCTCCGACCGATGGGTGGTCCTCAAGGGCCTGCTCAACTCCGGCGACCCCGACGCCCTGGCCGCCGCCCTGGCCGAGCAGCGCTTCCTCGCCCAGGTCAGCCACCCCAACATCGTCGAGATCTACAACTTCGTCTCCCACGACGACGCCGGCTATATCGTCATGGAATACATCGGCGGCACCTCGCTGAAGTCGCTGCTCAAGCAGCGGCTGCGGGCCGCGGGCAAATATGACCCGATCCCGGTCGATCAGGCGCTCGCCTACATCATCGAGATCCTCCCGGCGTTCCAGTATCTGCACGATCTCGGGCTGGTCTATTGCGACTTCAAGCCGGACAACATCATCCAGATCGGTGACGAGGTCCGGCTGATCGACCTCGGCGGGGTGCGCCGGATCGACGATGAGGAGTCGGCGATTTTCGGCACGGTCGGCTACCAGGCGCCCGAGGTCGCCGCGCAGGGCTGCACGGTCGCCTCCGACATCTACACGATCGGGCGAACCCTCGTCGTGTTGACCATGGAGTTTCGCGGCTACCAGACCAAGTATGTGAAGTCGCTGCCGCCCCCGGAGGATGTCGAGATCTTCCGCCGCTACGACTCCTTCTACCGGCTGCTGCTCAAGGCGTGCGCGCCGTCGCCGGACGACCGCTTCGTCTCCGCCGACGAGCTGCGGGTGCAGATGCTCGGCGTGCTGCGCGAGGTCGTCGCCCAGGACCGCAAGGCCGGCGCCGCGCAAACCTCGGCCGCCTCGCTGCTCTTCGAGCCGCCGCCCGCGGGCGATGCGCACATGACCTGGCAGGACCTGCCCGCGCTGCGCCGCGACACCGGCGACCCGCACGCCGGCTGGCTGCAGACGATCGAGCGCCAGCCTCCCGGAGAGCGGCTCAAGGCGCTCGACCGGGCACCCGGCTTTTCGGCCGAGGTGCGCCTGGCCCAGGCCCGGGCCGCGCTGGAATCCGAGCAGTGGCAGCTGCTCGACCAGATCGTCCAGCACCTGCTCACCGACGACCCCTGGGAATGGCGGGCGGTATGGATGTCCGCGCTCGGCGCGCTCGCCCGCAACGAGCCGGCCGACGCTCAGCGCGGCTTCAACGCCGTCTATGGCCAGGTGCCCGGCGAACTCGCGCCCAAGCTCGGGCTCGCCCTGGCGTGCGAGCTGTCCGGAACCCCCGACATCGCCGAGACGATGTATGCCGTATGCGCGCGCACCGACGCGGCCTATGTCCCGCCGGCCGCCTTCGGCCTGGCCCGGCTGCGGCAGGCCCGCGACGACCTCGACGGGGTGCAGGCGGCGTTGACGCTGGTGCCGCCCGGCTCCAGCGCCTACCCGATCGCCCGCCAGCACTGGGCCGAGGCCCTGGTCCGTCAGCCGCGCGGCGTCGAGGACCTGTCGGCGTCGCTGAGCACGGCCGCCGGCGCCGGCTTCTCCCCGCGCCGGCGGGCCGAGATGGCGGTAGAGACCTACCGCAAGGGGATCGATCTGATCAAGAAGGACGGGCACAAGCCGGGGGAGAAGATCGGGACGCACCCGGCCACGAGCGAGGGGGCACGGGCCGGGCTGGAGCAGTCGCTGCGCGAGCTCGCGGCATACACCGAGAATCCGATCGAGCGGCTGCGGCTGGTCGACGAGGCCAACGAGATCCGACCCTGGAGCCTGGTATGACGCCCCACCCCGCCCGCGAGGCCCACCCCACCCGCGAGGCTCACCCCACCCGCGAGGCTCACCGCACCCGCGAGGCTCACCCCACCCGCGAGGCCCACCCCACCCGCGAGGAACTTCTGCTAGCAGAGGTTCCTCGCTGGCCAATAGCTAGCAAGATAGTGGGACGCCGACTAACTTCTGCTAGCAGAGGTTCCTCGTGGGGCGCCGACCCGCAGCCGTGCCACCCTCTGTCACCGCCTCCCTCTGGTGCGCCGACGGCGAGCGGGGTGCGCGCGGCATGAGTGACCTGATCTGCTCGGCGTGCGGGGCGAGCAATCCGGCCGGCTCCCAGTTCTGCGAGGCGTGCGGCGGTGAGTTGGCGCCGGTGTCAGCCACGACGGCCGAGTCCACGGCTCCAGCGGCCACGCCAGCACCGACCACGCCAGGTCCGGCCGCGGCCGACCCGGCAATCGCGGTCCCCGCCGCGCCCGACTCCCAAGCGGCGGTCTCCCCGGAAGCGGACCCGGCTGCCCCGGCCCCGGCTGCCGGTGACCCGGCTAGCGACGTCCAGGTCGCCACCGATTCGAGCGCCGCGGGTCCGAGCGCCGCAGGTCTGAGCGCTGGGGGTGCGACCGCCATCGGGACCACCGAAGGGCCGGCCGAGGCGGTCCCGCCGCCACCCACCGAAACCACCCCGACCACCGAAACCACCCCGACGCCAGCCGAATCTGGTCCGGCAGCTTCCGGATCTGCGGCTTCGGAGGCGGTCGTCATACCGGCCGAGGAAGCGGGGCCAACGGTCGCAAGCGACCCGGCGCCACCCCCACCGCCGCCGGGCAGCGATCCGGTCAGCCGGAGCGACCCGACGCTTGAGGGCGAGCCGCCGCACAGCCCGCTACCCGTCGACCACGCTCCCGGGATCGGGCCCGGCCCGTCCGGGCCGGCGCCGGTCAGCAACCGCAATCTCGCCCCGGACGAGCTGCCCGCCAAGCAGGCCAGCGCCACCCCGGTGCCACCGGTCGCCGGCGAGGAGTCGCCGCTGGACGTCGGTTGGACGGGCGTGGTCACCGGACGGACGAGCGCCTACGAAGCGGCCCCGCCGGCCGCCGCCACCTGCGCCGCCTGCGGCGCCGGCACCTATCTCGACGGCTACTGCGACCACTGCGGCGCCAAGGAGCCCAACCCGCGCGACCACTTCGAGGAATCCCCGGCCCCCTGGGTCGGCGGCGTGTGCGACATCGGCAAACGGCACGCGACCAATGAGGACGCCATGGCGCTATCGGCCGACCCCGAGCCGGGCTCGCGGGCGATCCTCGTCGTCTGCGACGGCGTCTCCAACACCACCTTGTCGCATGTCGCCAGCATGAACGGCGCCACCGCAGCCCGCGGCATCCTGGACACGGCCCTGCCCGCCGGGGTCGGCACGCCCGAGGCGACCCAGGCCGCCGCGGTCAAGCGGCTCGCCGAGGCCGTCGCCGCCGCCAACAAGGCGGTCATCGCGACGGTCGCCGACAAGAACGACCCGGCGCCACCGTCGTGCACCTTCACCGGGGCGATCGTCACCGGGGCCACGGCCTATGTCGGCAATGTCGGCGACAGCCGGATCTACTGGCTGCCCGACGGCACCGACGCAGCCGAGCAACTAAGCCGGGATGACTCCTTCGCCGCCGACCGGATCGCCGCCGGCGTGGAGCGCAAGGAGGCCGAGACCGGCCCGATGGCTCACTCGATCACCCGCTGGCTCGGCATCGACGCGCCCGACGACCTGACCCCGCATACCCGGGCAATCAGCGTCGAGCGCGCCGGCTGGCTGCTGCTGTGCAGCGACGGGTTATGGAATTACTGCTCCGAGGCCAGCGAACTGCAGGCGCTGATTGCCACGCTGACGCAGGAGGGAAAGGCCAGCACCCCGACCGCCCTCGCGGGTGCGCTGGTCGAATTCGCGAATAATGCAGGGGGAGCCGACAACATCACCGTCGCCCTGGCCCGCCTGGCCGACGCGGCGATGGACCGAAAGGAGGAGGACCGTGGCTGACTTCGTCGCCGAGGCCTTCCAGAACGAATTCTTGGCCGACGGGGCCACCGACGTGCACGCGATCGTGCGTATCGCCGCATCCGGCGCCTCCGGCGCGGCGGCGGCCGACGCCCGCGGTCCGGGGGGCGTCGAGGTGATCATCGTCGACACCTCCGGATCCATGGGGGAGCGGGGAATCCAACAAGGCGCCCTGGCGGCCACGGCCGCGCTGCAGGAGATCACCGACGGGACGCTCTTTGCCGTGGTCGCCGGCAATCACCTGGCCTGGCAGGTCTATCCGACGCAGCCGGTGCCCGGCCTGGCCCGGATGGATGCGATGACCCGACAGGCGGCGAGGCAGGCGGTCCGCGGGTTCCGGGCCGATGGTGGCACGGCGATGGGGCAGTGGTTGCTCGCCGCGCGGCAGGTCTTCGAGACCGCCCCTCCCGAGCTGCGCCGGCACGCGATCCTGCTCACCGACGGCGCCAACGAGCACGAGACCCCCGACCAGCTGACCTGGGCGATCAACTCGTGCACCGGCGTCTTCCAGGCCGACTGCCGTGGCGTCGGGGACCGCTGGCAGGTCGAGGAGGTGCGCCGGATCGCCTCGGCGCTGCTCGGCACGGTCGATCTGATCCCCCGCCCCGAGGAGATGGCCGCGGAGTTCAAGGCGCTGATCCAGACCTCGATGGCCCGCGGCGTCGCCAACGCCGAGCTGCGGGTATGGGTGCCGCAGGGCGCCCAGGTGCTCTTCGTCAAGCAGGTCTCGCCCAACCTGGAGGACCTGACCACCCGCCGCCGCGAGGTCAACCCGCTCACCGGCGGCTATCCCACCGGCGCCTGGTCGGATGAGGACCGTGACTATCACGTCGCGGTCCGGTTGCCCGCCAAATCGGTCGGCCAGGAACAGCTGGCCGCCCGGGTCCAGCTTGCCGTCGGCGACGAGGTCAAGGCACAGGCGCTGGTCAAGGCCAAATGGTCCAACGACGATGCCCTCACCGCGCGGATCAATCCGCAGGTCGCGCAGTACACCGGTCAGGCCGAGCTCGCCGCCGCCATCCAGGACGGCTTGGCCGCCAAGGCCGCCGGCCACGAGGACGAGGCGACCGCCAAACTCGGGCGAGCCGTCCAACTGGCCAACGAGGCCGGCAACGACGAGATGACCTCGCGGCTGCGCAAGGTCGTTGACATCGACAACGCCGAGACCGGCACGGTCCGGCTGAAGAAGCAGGTGGAGAAATTGGACGAGATGGCCCTCGACACCGCGTCGACCAAGACCACCCGGGTGCGCAAGTGAGCGCCGTCTGCCCGGCGGGGCACACCTCCGAGTCCACCGACTACTGCGACACCTGTGGGGCCCCGATCGCCGAGGGCGCGCTCACCCCCGGCGCTCCCGAGCCGGCCGCGGCGTCGAGTCCGCCCAGCGGGAATTCGCTCGACTTGCCGCCGGTGCCCGGGTCGGAGCCGGCCGCCGCGGCGTCCGGTCCCAAGCCGTGCCCCAACTGTCAGACCCCCAACACCCCGGACAGCCTGTTCTGCGAGGCCTGCGGCTACGACTTCACCACCGGGGCCCTCCCGGCGGGCGCGGCACCAACCCCTCCGGAGAGCCCACCCGCGGAGCCGGTCGCGCCGACGAGTCCCGCCGAGGGCGAGGATCTCGCCGCGGAAGCGGAGCACGCCGAGGAGCCGGCGGCGAGCCCGCCGGCCGAAGCCACCTCCCCGGAGCCCTCGGCAGCGGAGGCCTCGGGGCCGGACCAGGCGCCCGCCGCGCCAACCGGCACCGGAGTGCCTCCGCGGATCCCCTTCCAGTGGGTGGCCGAGGTGTGGATCGACCCCGATTGGTATGCCGATCAGCAGGCCGAGGAGCCCCTCCCCTCGCCCGGGCTGCCGGTCGTCGTGCCGCTGCGCATCGCGAGCGCGATGATCGGGCGCAAGTCGGCCAGCCGCAATATCGCCCCCGACATCGACTGCTCCGCCGACCCCGGGGTGTCGCGCCGGCATGCCCAGCTGACCACGGACGGCTCCCGCTGGTTCATCGAGGACCTCCAGTCCTCCAACGGCACCTTCGTCGGGCCGGCCTCCGGGCCCCTGCCAGACCAGCCGATCGCGGTCGGGCCCAAAACCGAGGTCGGCGACAACCGTGTCTACGTCGGGGCCTGGACTCGCATCGTCGTGCGCCGCGCCACCGACGAGGAGATCGCGGTCGGGTGAGCCGACCGGGTTTCCTCGTCATCGAGCACGAGGACGAGTGCCCGCCGGAGTGGTTCGGGCTGTGGTGGGAGCAGGCCGGCATCGCGCTGCGCCGAATCCGGGCACACGACGGCGAGCCCATCCCGGGTTCGATCGCCGACGCCGCGGCGCTGATCGTCCTCGGCGGTGAGGCCGGCGCCAACGACGACGGCGACTACCCGTGGCTGCCCGCCACCCGCCGGTTGATCGGCGATACGGTCGCCGCCGGCCAGCCCTTTCTCGGGATCTGCCTGGGCCACCAGCTGGCCTGCGTCGCCCTCGGCGGTGAGGTGGCTCCCAACCCGCACGGGCACGCCACCGGGTTGACACCGGTCACGCTCACCGCGGCCGGCGCCGGCGATCCGTTGCTCGCGAGCTTCGCCGGCACCCGGGCAGTCCAGTGGAACAACGACGTCGCCGTGCGCCTGCCGCCGACCGGCACGGTCCTGGCCACCGCCCCGGACGGCACCCCGCAGGCGGTGCGCTTCGCCGACCGGGCGTGGGGTGTGCAATTCCACCCCGAGGTCTCCCCGGAACAGTTCGACCGCTGGACGATCGACAAACCCTCGGCCATGCAGGCACGCACCGACGGCATTGATGTGTATGCCGCATCCCGCGCCGTGCATGCCGCGCGCGCCGAGCTGCAGCGCACCTGGCAGCCGCTCGCCCGTCGCTTCGCCGAGCTGGCGCTCGCCGGCACGAGCTGGGAATGACGTCCGGCTGGGCCCACCGCCTACGTCGCTGGGGTCCGACTGCGCTCGCGGTGGCGGCGACGCTGATCGTCTGGCTCGGACCGTTCCGGCACTATGCGCGCTGGACCGACGTCGGCCTGACCGACATCCCGACCTACGAGGAGTCCGCCGGCGCCACCGCCGCCGGACGACTGCCGTATCGCGACATCGAGCTGGAGTATCCACCCGGTGCCGCGCTGGTCTTTTATCTCGCGCGCTTCCTGCCCGGCGGCAACTACACCGACCAGTTCCGGCTGCTGATGCTGATCGCCTGGACGGTGGCCAGCGCCGGGGGCGTCGCCGCCTCGACCGTGCTGCGACTTGGCCTGGCCCGCCAGGCGGCCGTCGGGGCGATCATGGCGGCCACCCCGGTGTTGCTCGGCTCCCTGCTCGCGACGCGGTATGACGGCCTCGTCACGGCCGTGATGGCCTGGATGCTCGTCGCGGCCGTCGCCGAGCGGTGGCGGTGGATGTGGGGGCTGCTCGTGGCAGCCATCCTGCTCAAGCTCATGCCGGTCGTGCTCGTGCCCAGCCTGGCGCTGTGGCAATGGCACCGAGCCGGAGCCATGGTCACCAAATGCGCGCTGGCCGGCGCGGGGCTCGCCACGGCGGCGGTTGTCGCACCGTTCGCGATCGTCGCACCCCACGGGCTGTGGGGCATGCTCGCCTACCACCTGCGCCGGCCGGCGCAGATCGAGTCGTCGGCGTCGTCCTATCTGCTGGCCTGGCATCTGGTCGCGGACGTGCCGGTCACGATCGCGACGCAGTTCGGCAGTCAGGGGCCGGTGGGGTGGGTGCCGACCGTGCTCGCCACCGCGTCGTCGATCGCCGGGGTGGCCGCCGTGGCCCTCCTGCTGGTCGGCTATGCCCGTCGCCTTCGCGCCCTCCCGAAGGCCCAGACCGGGAGAGGTTCTCTGGTCACGACGGTCGCGGCGACGATCGTCGTGCTCGCGGTTGGCTCGAAGGTGCTCTCCCCTCAATACCTGCTCTGGATGATGCCCGCGGCCCTGCTCCTGCCGGGGCCCCGCGGGCGGCTGGCGCTCACGCTGCTCCCCGTGGTGATGCTGTTGACCCAGTGGTATTTCCCCAAGCACTACTGGGAGCTGGTTGCCCTCGACGCCTTCCCGATCATCGTCCTGTGCGCCCGCAACCTGCTGCTTCTCGTGCTTGCGGTGCTCTGCTGGCCGCGGCTCGAGAGTCAAGCTGCGCGTCAGGTCGAGCGGTTATCGTGACGCCCATGGCGCGGCTGGGAGTGGGTCGCGCTCCGCGAGCGGCGGTGGTGTTCAGCGCGCTGGGGCCGCTGGTCCTGATCGTCGGCTGGGTCGTTGCCGCGCGGCTGCAGCCCACGGGGTATGACGCCTCGGAGCGCCCCGTCAGTGCCTTGTCGGCGGCCGATGCGGCCCATCGGTGGGTGTTCACCGCGGCGCTGCTGATCGCCGGGGCCGCCCACCTGCTCGTCGCGCTGCTGCTGCCGCGTATCCCCCGGCTGGCCCGAGCGATGATGGCGCTCGGCGCGCTCGCGACGCTCGCCGCCGGTGTGGTGCCGCTGCGTTCGGCCACGGGCGGCAGCACCGTGCATATCGCGATCGCCTCGGTCGGGCTGTTCGCCCTCGGCATCTGGCCGCGCTTTGCCGCGGTGCCCGGAGGGGGGTGGGCCCAACGCCCCGGCACGGTGCGCGCGGTGAGCATGCTGTTGACCGCATTGGTGCTCACGCTGCCGGTGACCTTCCTGCTCGATCGGGGTTTCGGAGTCTATGAACGGCTGACGATGGTGGCCTTGGGTGTGTGGCCATTTCTCACCGCGATCGATGTCTGGTGGGGGTGCGGGCACCGGATCGGCTCACCCTCGGCTCGGCTGGCGTTGGTGACCGGCGTGGTCGCCGTCGCGGGCGTCGCCGCGGGAGTGTTCGCCACGGTCATTGCGCCGGCCACCGCGACGACCGCGAACTACCGGGCCCGGGTGTGGCTCGACCCCGATCCTCGGGGGGCCTCCCGGCTGGTGGCGGACACCGTCTTCGGGGATATCGTCATCGGATTCGGTGGGCTCGCCCCGGGCCTGCGGGCAACCCCGTCGGTGCGCGCGGGAATCAGCGAGACGCTCGCTCGCCCGGGCCTGTCGCTGAGCACCCTCCAGCCGTCGCCCGCCGAGACCGAAAGCGCCGTCCGGGAGGCGGCGGTCGGCCTCGGTCAGCGGGTCGTCGCCGGCAGCGCGGGTGCCGCGCTCGCGGCCATCGGTCTGCAGGTGATCTGGCGCCGGCGCCGGCCAACTCTGCGCGTCGTGGCCGCGGCCACCGCGGGGGCCGCGCTCGCGGCGAGCGGGACGGCATACGGCATCTGGCGGACCTATCGGCTGGGCGCGCAGACACAGGTGACCACAACCGGGCTCCTCGGGGAAATCCAGAACAATGCCACCGCCCTGGCCGAGGTCGAGAAACGCTCGAATGAGGTGGCGCCCTACCTGCTCAATGTCATCGCGGTAGCAAGCGCTCTGCAGCAGCGCTATGACCCCCAGCAGGCCCAGGCGCCCGACGCCGTGCGGGTGTTGCTGATCTCGGACGTCCACGCGAGCAATCACTACCCCCTCATCGCCTCGATCGTCGCCGATCAGGACATCGATCTGGTCATCGACGCGGGTGACCTGGTCAACTTCGGGACCGTCGCTGAGGGCGAGCAGCTCGGCGTGTTCAGCGGGATCGACACGCTGCCGGTGCCTTACCTATTTGTGCGGGGCAATCACGATGCGACGTCGGCCGCCGACGAGGCCGTGCTGCGCCGGCTTGAGCGAATCGACAACGTCATTCTGCTGCAGCCGAATCCGCGTGAATACATCGAGGTGGATGCCGGGGGTGTGCGGATCGCCGGGTTCAACGACCCGCGGTGGTTCGGTGACGACGGCAAACGCTCGGCGCTCAAGCAGCAGCCGTCGCGCGAGGCGTTCGTCGCGGCCTTCGCCGACCGGCCGCCGCAGGACATCGTTGTTAGCCACGAGCCGTGGGCCGTGTCCGGGCTCCCGCGGGCCGGGGTGGTGCTCAACGGGCACATGCACTCCTCCTTCCGGGAGGGTAACCGGCTCCAGGTCGGGACCGTCACCGGTGGCGGCTCGTTCAGCCACTACATCGACGGGGAAGGCAGCGAGGAGCTGGCCGGCCAGCCGTCGTCCTTCGACATCCTCACGATCGCCACCACCTGCCGGCTGTCCTCGGCGGCCCGGTATCGCTTCACCGATGTGATCGAGGGACGCCCGGCGTATGAGGAGGTCACGCTGCTCAACGGCGCCACCGTCGACCGGCGGCCGGTCGATCCGTTGCGCACCTGCACCCGGCACGGGCCGCTGGTGACGACCCGGGTGCCGGCTGGGACGCTCAGTGGCGGTGGGTGAGGCGGCGCAGCAGGCTGGGCTTGCGTCGAATGCGCGGGGGCGCCGGCTCCCACACCTGGCTCAGCGCGCGCAGTTCGGTCATCATTCGGGCGTAATCGCGGTCGATCGGGTTCGTCATGGCTCTATTCTCTCGTATTCAACTATTTAGTACCAGGTTGAGGTACTGATTGGTAGTTAAGCAATGCTTATGATTAGGGGGTGTTGGATCCCGAGCGGCTGCGTACTTTCCGGTCGGTCGTGGCCACCGGCTCCATCCAGGGCGCGGCCGACCAGCTCCGCGTGACCTCCTCGGCCGTGAGCCAACAGGTGGCCGCCCTGCACCGCGAGACCGGCCTCACCCTGCTCGAGCGGGTCGGGCGCGGGGTGCGGCCCACGGCGGCCGGTATGCGGCTGGCCGTCGCCAGCGGCGACGCCCTGCGCAGCCTGGCGCGGCTCGAGGCGCTCGTGCGAGATTTGCGCGAGGGCAAGACCGGCCACGTGACGATCGGGCATTTTGCCTCGGCCGGCCTGGCCTGGATGCCCTCCGTCGTGGCCAGCTTGCGGACCGACTTCCCCGACGTCATGGTTGAGTTGGTTCTCAGCGATGCTCCGGGGGCGCCCCCGCCGTCCAAACCCGACATCGACGTCCGGATCGCCGTCGCGGGCGAAGGCGTCCCTGCGGGTTTCATTCGGGTCCCGCTGTTGCAGGATCCGTTCGTCATGGTCGTGCCCCGGGGTCACCCCGAGGCGGGCCGGTCGATGGCCCCGCTGGGCGACTTCCGGGATGAACAGTTCGTCGCCAATGACGTCGTCGACGGCCCAGACCACCTGGTCCAGGCACGGGCCTGCGCCGCGGCCGGGTTCTCGCCGCGCATCATCGTCCAGGCCGCCGATCACCTCAGCGCGCTCGCCTTTGTCGACCGCGGCATCGGGGTGACGATGCTGCCGGTGCTGGCCACCGCCGACCTGCCGCGCAATGTCCGGGTAGTCGCCCTGACGGAGCCGGTGCCCCACCGGGAGATCTATGTCCTCCTCAGGACCGCGATCGCCGGCTCACCCGTCGCCGAGCACGTGCTCGCCCAGCTCCGGGCGTTGTCCGCCTGAGCGGGGGAAAACCTCGCCCGAGGTCTGGACTTTTCGCCGAGGTCGGATGATCGGTAGTACGACCTCGGCGAAAAACGCCGACCTCGGCGGGTTGGGCGGGCTACGACTTGCGGTGCCTAGGTGAAGGTCATCTCGTCGGCGTCGTCGAGTTCGTGGGGGTGTGGCGGTGACGGCGGGGTGGGGGCGTGGTCGATGCCCGGGAGCGGCCGGCGCGGGATGGTCAGGCACACGAAGGCGGCGGCCAGGCAGAGCACGCCGGCGCTGACGAACGCGGTGTGATAGCTGCCGTCGACGGTGCGGATCCAGCCGGCATAGGAGGCGCCGAGGCCGGCGCCGACCATGTGCGCGGCATACGTCCAGCCAAAGACGATGCCCGAGTCGGTGAGCCCAAAATGAGTGCGGCACAAGGCCACAGTCGGCGGGACCGTGGCGACCCAGTCCAGCCCGTAAAACACGATGAACACCCACATCTTGGGCTGGACATCGGGCGCGAACATCGAGTGCAGGGTGAACAGCGACAACCCGCGCAGCCCGTAGTAGGCGAGCAGCAACAGCCGGGGATCGACCCGGTCGGTCAGCCATCCCGAGGCAATCGTCCCGGCAAGGTCGAAGATCCCGACCAGCGCCAACAACCCCGCGGCCGTCGTCGCCGGCATGCCATGGTCATGGGCGGCGGGGATGAAGTGGGTCTGGATCAGGCCATTGGTCGACCAGCCGCAGACAAAGAACGTCGCCATCAGCGCCCAGAACGTCCACGACCGCGACCCGCGGCGCAGCACGGCGACGGCGGCGACGACCGGGGAGACCGAGGGCGGGGGAGCGGGCGCGGCATCCGGCGTGTCGGGGACGGCGCCATACGGGATCAGCCCGATGTCCTGCGGGCGGTCGCGGATGAGTGCGGCGACGAGCACCATCGTCAGCAAGGCCAGGCCGGCGACGATGGCGGCGGCCCACCGCCAGCCGTAGTTCGTCGCGGTGGCCGCGATCGCCGGCAGGAAGAGTAGTTGGCCGGTGGCGTTGGCGCCGGAGAATACCCCGGTCACCAAGCCCCGCCGGGCGACGAACCACCGGTTGGCGATGATCGCGCCGAGCACCAGCGCCATCGACCCGGTGCTGATCCCGATCACCAGGCCCCACAAGGCCCACAGCTGCCAGGGCGCGGTCATCACCGTGGTCAGCGCGGAGGCGCCGGCGACGATGCCGAGCGAGATGGCGACCACCCGGCGCGGGCCATAACGCTCCAGGAGGGCCGCCGCGAACGGCGCGACCAGCCCATACAGGACGAGGTTGAGGCTGACCGCTCCCGACGTCGTGGCCCGCGACCACCCGAACTCGCGCTCGATCGGCTCCATGAGCACGCCGGTGGAGGAGCGGAAGGCGGCGGCCGCGACCAGGGCCGCGAGGGTGATTGCGGCGACGAACCACGCCCGCCGGGCGAACACCGGCGCCGAGGCAGCGGGCATCGTCATCCCGCGATGATGCCATCCCCGCTTGACGGCTGTCCGGCCGATTCAGGATGTGGCCCAGTCGGGATGTGGCCCAGTCAGGATGTGGTTGGCTGGGTGGGTGACCGACCCCACCGCTGCGCCCGCGACCGTCTGCTCCCCCGAGGTGGCCGCCGAGTTCGAGGCCGAGGCCGACCGACTGCTGGAGTTCACCCGGGGCGCGGCCGTGCCCGGCGGGTTCGGGTGGCTCGGCGATGACGGCCGGGTCGTCGAGCGCGACCTCGAGCTGTGGATCACGTGCCGGATGACCCATGTCTGCGCGCTTGGGCACCTGCTCGGCAAGCCGGGCTATCTCGAGCTGGTCGAGCACGGCATCGCGGCCGTCGCCGACAACTTCCACGACGAAATCAACGACGGCTGGTATGCCGCGATCGCCCCCGACGGCAGCCGCCCCACGGTCACCGACAAGCAGGCCTACGCCCACTCCTTCGTCATCCTCGCCGGGTCGAGCGGCCAGGTGTGCGGCGCCGCCGGCGCCGACGACCTGCTCGCCACCGCGCTCGCCGTCCACGACCGCCGCTTTTGGGACGACCGGGCGGGTATGGCGCGCGAATCCTTCTCCGCCGACTGGCGCACCGAGGAGGACTACCGCGGGATCAACGCCAACATGCACACCGTCGAGGCCTATCTCGCGGCCGGGGACGTCACCGGCGACCGGCTGTGGCACGAGCGGGCCGGCCGGATCGTCACCCGCGCGATCGACGACTTCGCCCGCGACCGGAGCTGGCGCATCCCCGAACACTTCACGGCCGGATTCGAGCCGCTCCCGGACTACAACCGCGACGAGCCGGCCCACCCCTTCCGGCCGTATGGCGCCACGCCCGGCCACGCGCTGGAGTGGACGCGGCTGACGCTCTCGACGGCCGCAACACTCGGCGGCCAGGAATGGGACTGGGCGCTCCCGGCAGCGACCGCGCTCACCGAGAACGCGATCGCGGATGCCTGGGACGCCGATGGCGCCGAGGGCTTCGTCTACACCACCGACTGGGACGGCGCCCCGGTGGTGCGGGCCCGGATGCACTGGGTGCTCACCGAGGCGCTCGGTGCCGCCTGGGCCCTCCACCACGCCGGCGGTGGCGAGCGTTGGGAGGCCCTCTTCGAGCAGTGGTGGCGCTACGCCCAGACCCATCTCGTGGACGCCGAGCGCGGCTCGTGGCACGCCGAGCTGGCGCCGGACAACACTCCGTATGCCGGAACCTGGGCCGGTAAGCCCGACACCTATCACGCGCTGCAGGCCATGCTCTTGCCCCGGCTCCCCCTGGTCCCGTCCTTCGCCAGCGCGCTCGCCGTCGCCGGGCACACCGACCTGCCGAGCTAATCGCGAGGGTCTAAACTATGCGGGCTCATGTCCCGACAGCGAGGGGGTCCCGTGCGATCGCCGCAACGTGGCCGGCAACGCACGCGGACCAGACCCCGCATCGTGCTGGCCGTCACCTCCGACCTCTCGCTGATCCTCATGGACGGCGTGCCCGAGGATCTGGCGTGCCGCGGCTGGGACGTCGCGGTGGTGGCCAGCGACGGTCCGC
The DNA here is from genome assembly GCF_037045025.1 of Nostocoides sp. Lineage (GTDB taxonomy): Bacteria > Actinomycetota > Actinomycetes > Actinomycetales > Dermatophilaceae > Nostocoides_A. The sequence goes on from NZ_JBAOHM010000012.1 coordinate 33,295, forward strand.
GGCTGCAGCGGCTGCGCCGCGCCGGGACGGTCACCCACGTCGTCGAGATGGAGCGCGAACCGCACCCGACGCGTGACGTCGCCGCTTTCTGGGAGTGGGTGCGGCTGCTGCGTGGCTGCCGCCCGGACGTCGTCGTTGCCGGAACCCCCAAGGCCGGCCTGCTGGGGATGGTCGCCGCGGCACTGACGCGCGTGCCGGTGCGGATCTATCTCGTGCGCGGGCTGCGCCTGGAGACCACGTCCGGCGCCAGCCGGCGCGTGCTGCTCGCCCTGGAGCGGCTGGCCGCCCGGGCGGCCACCCACGTCGTGCCGGTGTCGGCGTCACTGCGGGATGTGCTGGTGGCCGAGGGCATCGGCCCGGGGTCCAAGATGAGTGTCGTCGGATCGGGCTCGTCCAATGGCGTCGTCATCCCGCGGGCGGAGGGCCTCGATCTGCGCCCGCCGAAGCCGGGCGGTCCGGTGATCGGCTTCATCGGCCGCCCGAGCGAGGACAAGGGCCTCGACCTGCTGCTGGACGCCCTGGCCGTGCTCGCCGCCCGGGGCGTCGCCGGAACCTTTGTTCACGTCGGCGGGGGGCTAGACGAGCAGGATGGTCAGCTCGCCGGCCCGCGTCAGGCCGGGTGGGCGATCCGGATCCTCGGCGAGCTCGCCGATGTCGCGCCGGTCTATCCCCAGCTCGACATCCTCTGCCTGCCGACCAAACGCGAGGGCTTCCCCAACGTCGTCCTGGAGGCCGCGGCGGCGGGCGTCCCGACCGTCGCCACCGAGGCGACCGGGATCAGCGACGCGATCCTCGACGGCCAGACCGGGATCGTCGTGCGCACCCGGACCCCGGAGGCGTTTGCCGAGAGCCTGCGGGAGCTGGCCGCCAACCGAGACCGGCTGGCGGCGTTGGGGGAAGCCGCCCGCCGCCGTGCCCAAACCGACTTCGACCGCCCGGTGGTCCAAGAGCGGTATGCCGAGTTCTACCGTCGCGCCCTGCACGAGGTGAGCCTTCGCCGATGACCAGATTGCCGATCGACCGACTGATGAACGGCCGGGCCGGTGCCGCCGCCCTCGCCGTGCTCACCCTGGCCGTGCTCATCCTGGCCGGGATCTCGCTCGCGCCCCGCGGGCCACAGGCCGCCGACCCGTGCGGCGATCGCCGCTTGCTGATCAGCTTCACCGGGGATTCGTATGTCCGCGGGGTCAGCGAGGACGGCGGCTACGCCACCCGCTTCCCCCGCCTGATCGGTCAGGCGCTCGGCGCCGACATCCTCATCACCGCATCCAACGGCTCGGGCTATATCGCCCGCGGACCCGCCGAGGACGCGATGACCTATCCCGAGCAGGCCGAGCGGATCGACGAGCAAAGCGACGTCGTGATCATCTTCGGCAGCCGCAACGACAAGGGGAACTCGTTCCGCAAGATCGAGTCAGCGGCCAAGAAGACGTTCGCGACCGTCCAGGAACGAGCCCGCAATGCGACGATCTTCGTCGTGGGTCCGGTCTGGGTCAACAACAAGCCGACGCCGGGCATCCTGCGCACCCGCGACGCGGTCCGCGCCGCGGCCCAGGAGGAGGGGGTGCATTTCGTCGACGCGATCGCCCTGGGGTGGTTCGGCGAACGCGACCAGATGAACGGCTCGTATCACGTCGGCATCCTCCCCGATGCCATCCATCCCAACCGGGTGGGCCATCGCTATCTCGCCGACCAGATCCTCTTCTATTTGCGCCCGATGGTGTGCCACCGATGAGCGCGCCGTCGCTGCGGCGGGCGGCCCGCCGCACGGTGCGCGACGTGGCGATCAACACGGTGATCGGCGCGACCGCCTTCCCGCGCGGGTTGCGCTGGCGGGCGCTGCGGGCGCTCGGGTGCCGGACCGAGCGCTCGACGATCAACGGGCGCCTCTTCCTCGGCGGCACCGACATCGTGGTGGGCGCGGACAGCTTCATCAACTATGACGTGTTCATCGACAACGCGGCGCCGGTCACGATCGGGCAGCGGGTCGCGATCGGGCCACGGGTGACGATCGTGACCGGTTCGCACCTGATCGGTGGCCCCGAACGTCGTCGCGGCGACAGCGTTTCCGCGCCGGTTGTCATCGGGGACGGCGCCTGGCTCGGCGCCGCCAGCACGATCCTTCCCGGTGTCACGGTCGGTGCCGGGGCGATCGTCGCGGCGGGAGCGGTGGTCACCGACGATGTCGCGCCGGACACGCTGGTCGCGGGGGTGCCGGCCCGGCTGGTGCGGAGCTTGGCGGGCGCGTCGTGACCGATCCGCTGGCGCTGATCGCGCACGCCAGCTTCCTCGGCTGTATGACGCTCGCCGTCCTGCTCGTCGCCGCCCGCCACCGGGTGCTGGCGGCCACATCGGCGAGCCTGGCCTTGCACCTGATCGTCGCCGTCGCGATCTATGCCCGGGCCGGCTTGTGGGCTCCCGATGCGATGTTCTATGACCGCCTCGGGGTCGCGTTCGCGGACGTCTGGTTCCACGGCAGCAGCCGCTCCCCGCAGGTCACCCCCGGGAAGGAGGGCCTGCCCGCTGCCTTGGGCGTGATCTATGGGCTGATCGGGCACTATCCCTTCCTCGGGGTGATCCTGTGCGTCGGCATGTCCGCCCTGCTCGTCCCCGTCATCGCCTCCACGGCCCGGGTCCTCGGCATCTCGGCGATGACCGCCGCCTGGCTGACCGCACTGTTTCCACCGCTGCTGTTGTGGGGAAGCCTGCTGCTGCGGGAGGCGCCGTCCTGGCTGATGCTCGCCGTGGCCATCCGGGCGCTGGCCGGATTGTCCGTCGGCGCCCGCCGCCCGGTGTTGCACTGGACCACGATCCTGCTCGCCCTGCTCGTCCTGCTCAGCATCCGGGGCACCGCGGCCATCCTCCTCGGTGCCGCCGCCTTGATCACCGTCTCCCTCACCGGGCGCCAGCGGGTCTGGCCGCTCCTGCTCGGTGTCATCGTCGCGCTGATCGCCGGAGCCGACGTGCTGCAAAGCGCCCAGGAGATCGTCGGGGGATACGACTTGGAGACCGTCAACCGGCAGCGCGAAGCGCTCAGCCGGGACGCGCGGACCTCCTTCGAGGTTACGACGATCTCCGGCTTCGGTGGACTGTTGCGAGCCAGCCCACTGCTGTTGGTGCGCGGCGCGTTCGGGCCGCTGCCGTGGGAGATGCCCTCGGTCGGGCTGCTGCTCAGCCTGGACGCGTTCTTGTGGTGGGGCCTGCTCGCCTTGGCGATTGCCGGTTTCCGGGTGCTGCCCGCCCGCCGGGCGTTGCTCGGCATCGCCTTGCCCGCCGTGTCGTTGTTGCTCGTGCTGTCGCTGACCAGCGGCAACTACGGAACCATGACCCGGTTGCGCACCCAGGTGGCGGTGATCATCATGCCGCTGGCCGCTGCCGGGTTGCACGCTCTGCTGGCGCGCCTGCGCGGCCGATCCGGTGTCGAGCGGGCCCTGGACGTCAGCCCAGCGGCTCCGGCTCGCCCGGGATCTGGGCCGCGTCCCTTGCCAGGCGGGTCGTTTGGCGCAGCGCGATTCGTCCCTGATGGGCCTGGAGAACCACGACCAACGCCTCGGCGCCCGCCACCGCGCCCATAGCGCCGGTTGCCCCCCACCAGCGGCTGGCGAGAAAGACCGTGGGCATCGCCAGCAGCGAGGCGATCGTCGTCGACGACACCACCTGCCGGGTTCGGCCGGCGGGGGTCAGGATGTGGTTCGACAACGACGAGCTGATCGCATAGGCGAGGCAGGTGCACCCGAGGAGGGCCGCCGTGAGCGGGTCGATGACCGTGGCCGGCCCGAAGACGATCGAGTCGAGCACCGGCGCGAGCACGGCGATCCCGCCTCCGGCGAGGACGCCGAGCGCGGTGTTGAACCGGACCGCCCGGGCAGCGCGGCGTCGCCACAGCGACAGATCGCCCTCGGCGACCCAGCCCTGCAGGGCCGTGGTCCCGGCCGCGATTCCGCCCTGGGCCAACGACCGCAGCCGGACCGCGGCGGCGAACCGGCCGACCTGGCTGAGCGCCGTCCCCGACACCGACGCGATCGGGACGGCCAGCGCGGTCGCTCCGGTGCTGAGGACTCCGGCGAGGGCCAGCGGCGTCTGCGCGCGCCAGCCCGCCCGGGCCGCCGCCCAACTGCCGGCCTGGAGCGCCAGCCGCCCGTTCACCTCGCGGGTCGCGGCGAGCAGGCCGGCGACACCGGCGATCATCAGCAGCAGCGGATACCACGGCGCCCACGCCGTCAGGCCGACGACTGGGATGGCCGCCCCCGTGGCCAGCAGCCGCGGCACGGTCTCGAAGAGCACGATCCCCTGCGGCCTCGCCCGACCGATGTAATACCAACTGGCCGTCAACCCGTTCAGCGTTGTCGCGAGCGCCATCAGCACACCGAGCAGCCGGCTGGCTCCCGAGGGGGCCAGCAGCACGACCGCTGCGGCGGCGGCGAGCAGCACCGGCGCCAACACCAGCAGCCGCATCGCCAACCCTTCGCCATACACCGCGCGCGCGGTCGCGGGGTCGACCCCGGCCACCCGGGGCGGGCCGGTGAGCGGCCAGGCCAGGCCCACCAGGACGGCCGCCGCCGCGCCGACCGCCATCCCAATCGCGAGCACGACCCAGCCCGCCTCGCCGACGACATCGATGACCATCGGCAACACCAGCAGCGGCACGATGGCGTTGGCCGCCTGCAACCCGGCGAAGCGGAGCAGCCGGGTGCGGGCCGAGGGGGCGCTCATGCCGCGGGCGGGAGCTGCAAACCCTCCCGGACCACGGCGGCGAAGGCGTCCCAGGAGAAGCGGGTGGCGCGCTCGCGGCGGGCCGCCGCGGACGGGGACGCCGCGCCCGCCCACTGGGCCGCCAGGTCCGGCACCGGAGCGTCTCGCAGGAGAATCCCGGCGTCGCCGAGGACCTCGCGCGTCAACGGCTGGTCGATCGCAACCGGGACGCAGCCGGAGGCCAGCGCCTCGACATACGGCAGCCCGAAGCCCTCGTCGGTGCCGAGATGGACATAGAACTGGGCCTGGGTGAACTCGGCGGCCATCTGCTCGTCGGGCAGCCGGTGACGCACCTGCACATTGTCGGCACCGACGGCGGCGCCGGCGAGTTCGGCGCACCGGGCGCTGACGCCGACACCGACGACGCTGGTGATCAGGCCGGCCGGCAGCGCGGCGAGCACGTCGGCGGCTCGCTCATTCTGCTTGCGCGGGTCACCGCCGACGAGCAACACCCGCCCCGGTATGCCGTCGCCCCAGTCGGCGCTGGTCACCACGCCGGGGCCCAGCCACGCGGCCTGTGCCGTCGCGGCAGCCTCGGGGTAGTGGGCGACCAGGTCGCGGCGAGTGCACTCGCTCACGCACACCAGCCGTTCGGCCGACCGCACCGCGCGGCGCAGATCCAGCGCGCGGTAGGTCCGCTTGGCCGCGCCGGAGCGCAGCCAGCGCAGGTCGTGGACGATATAGACAAGCGGTGCCGGCACGCGCAGCGGCAGCGGAGAGACCATCCCGACGTAGCCGTCGAGCCCACGCGCCGGGGGCTGAAGTCCGGCGGCGAGGCCCCGCACCGCCGCAAGCGGCCCGTGGGCGGCGTCCCGGGAGGCCGAGGGGACCAGCTCGCAGTCGGCGGCCAGCCGCGCGTGCAGCTCCCGCTGGATGACGCCGATCCCCGAGTCGGGCCGCACCGGCCCGCTGACGCCGATCCGCGGACGCATCAGCACTCCTCGTAGGCCGGCAGGACGGGAGCCGGCCCGAGCAGATGGCGCAGGCTGCGGGCAACGGCCCGCCAATGCTCTCCCCGCGGTAGCGCCACCACGGGCACGACCAGCGCGCGAACAAGCAGCGCACCGGCGACCAGCCCGGTCGCGGCGGGCCACGGGATGCCGCGGGCACGCAGATACTGCCGCGCGCTGTGGACGCTCACCGGCAGCACGCGAGCGACCAGGCCGCGGCTGGTGCCCGAGCCCTCGTGCGCCACCCCTCCCTCGGACACGTCGAGCAGGGTCGCGCCCGCGGCAAACGCGCGGGCAGCGAAGTCGGCGTCCTCGTAGGTGTAGGGCAGCCGCGGGTCAAAGCCGCCCAGTTCGCGCCACAACGGCGCGCTGATTGCGCACAGACTGAACGACTTGTACCAGGCCCCCCTCACCGGCCGCGCCGGCAGCCGCAGCCGCCTCGCGATCGCGTCGATCAACGCGATCGAGGTGAACACTCCGGTGGGGCCGGGGACGGCTCGCCGCGGACCGGGGTCGAAGAAGGCCAGGACCCGCTGGCCGCCGCGGTGGCCCACCAGTTCGGCGATCGTCGCGCCGAAGCCGGGGCCGTCGATCGAGATGTCGTCATTGCAGACGACCAGCCAGTCGAAGTCGGCCTGGGCGGCACCAAAGCCGATCGCCGCGCCGAATCCCGGATTGGCTCGCGGGGACACGTGGGAGATCCCGGCGGCGGTCAGTGCCCGATCGACGCCGGCGCCGGTGGCGACCAGGACCGGCTCCACGCCGGCATCCCGCAGTTGCTCGCTGAGCCGGGTCAGGCTCGGCAGATCGCGCCGCAGGGTCGGAATGACCCCGATGACCCGCGTCATCCGACGCGGCTGCCGGCGCTCTGCTCCTCGCGGACGACCTCGACCGGGGCCGGTTCCCGCTTCCGCTCGGTCTCGAGTTCCGTTTCCGGCTGGCTGCGGTAGCCCTCGTAGTAGTAGTAGGTGCTGCCCTCACGTGGAGAGTTGGGCGCCACCATGTTGTTGATGATGCCAACGGTGTTGGCGTCGACCTTCCCCAGCAGGGCCAGGGCACGCCGCAGGTCGTCCTTTTCGATCTTGCCCAGCCCGACGACGATGACCGTCGACCCGGCGATCTGGCTCAGCACGGCGGCGTCGGTGACCGGCAGCAACGGTGGCGCGTCGATGATCACATAGTCGAACTGGCTCTCCAACTCACGCAGCACCTGCTCCATGCGCGGCGAGCCGAGCAGCTCCGACGGATTCGGCGGGATGCGGCCCGCCCCGACGATCGCCAGCCCCTCGGTGTAGGGCTGGATGACATCGGCGAGGTCGCAGGCGCCGATCAGGGCGGTCGTCAACCCGACCGAGCCCTCCAGCCCCAAGTAGTCGAGCAGCTTGGGCCGGCGCAGGTCGCCCTCGATGATGCACACCCGCGAACCCATCGCGGCCATGCTCAAGCCCATGTTGGCCGCGGTGACCGTCTTGCCCTCCCCGGGGCGGCTGGAGGTGACGACGACCGAGCGCCGGTCGGTGCTCGTCTGCACGAACTGCAGGTTGGTCCGCAGGCTGCGGAAGGCCTCGGCGCGCGCGTGCTGCCGGTCCGGTTTGCCGTCGGGGTCGCCCTCGTGGGTGATGAGCGGTCGCTTGGGGACGCTCGGATCGAGCGGGATGGAGCCGAGCGACGGCAGGCTGGTCACCTTGGTCACATCGGCTTCGGTGCGCACGGTCACATCGAGGGTCTCGCGCAGCAACGCGGCACCCAGGCCCAAGGCGAGGCCGAGCGCCCCGCCGAGAAGCAGGTTGCGCAGCGGTTTGGGCGAGATCGGGTCGTTGTCGGTCACCGCGCGGCGCAGCGTCGTGATCGAGACCCGGCTGCGGCCCTTGGACGACGTCGCCTCCAGCTTCTCCACGGTCTCGCCGAAGCGGTCGGTGATCGTGTTGGCCAGGGCCGCGGCCTGCCCGGGGTCGCCGTCCTGGATGGCAATATCGATCAGGACCGACCGGTCGGGGACGACGACCTGGATGCGGCGGGCGAGCGAGTCGGGGGTTTCGTCCAGGCTGAGGGAGTCGATCACCGGTTGCAGCACCCGGGGCGAGGTGACGACATCCATGTAGGAGCCGACCTGGGCCTGGGCATACGTGCTCCCGCTGACCAGGTCGGAATTGGTCTCGTTCTCCAGGACCGAGACGAACACCTGGGTGCGTGCTTCGTAGACGCGGGGGGAGAACAAGGTCAGCGCCGCTGCGGCTGCCAGGGTGAGCAAGAAGACTGCCGTCGCGACGCGCCAGCGTTGGCGGATCACCCTGATCAGGTCGTGCAAACCCATGCGTGAACCCTTCCGGCCCGCAGTAACAACAGTTCGTGGCAACGAAAATGGGCGCGGGCAGTCAATCCTCGCACATCGTCGCCACGGTCACCGCAGCGCGGCCACCAACTGGTCGTCGAGGAAGGGGGCGAGCGTCTTGGCGTAGTCGCTGAGCATGTGCTGGCCGTCGCGGTAGACGAGAATGCCGCCGATCACGCTCGGGCAGCGGCCGGCGGCGCAGAAGAACGAGGTCAGGTCGATCACCGGGACGCGGGGCTCCTGGGCGGCGGCGGTGACCATGGGGTCGGGCCGCAGGACCTGCGACTGCTCGGCGGCGCACTCCAGCGGTCCGCGGGCCAAGACGCACGCCGGCGGATCGATGCGGCCATACCCCATGATCGGGGTGTCCTTCAGGACGACGACCTGCGTGCCTTGGGCCAGCAGCGGATCCCACGCCCCCCGCAGGCCGCGGACCGCGGCGCTGTCGTTGGTGTCGCCACTTTGCAGGCGATAAGCCTGGGCCACCGAGTTGCTGACGAACGCGATCGTGAACTTCCCGGCCTTGAGGCGCTCGAGCGCGGCGGCGTTCCAGCCGGCGCAGGCGGCCTCGTATTTGACGGGGGGCACTGCGGAGAACGGGCACGAGGACTTCAAGAAGGTCGTGATCGTCCAGTCCCGGGAGCTGGCCAGCTCCTGCAGCGCCGGCAACCAGCGTTGGGCGTGGCTGTCCCCGATCAGCGCGACCTGGGTGCTGCCCTCGCCGATGTGGCACTCCAGCACGGTGCTGCCGCCCAGGCTCTCCTTGCACTCCTCCCGGGGCATGTCGTTTCGGGCGAGCTGCGGGTCGGGGCTGACCGCGTTGACGGGCGGGCAGGAGGCGCCCGGCGCCATCGCCCCGGCCCCCACGCAGGAGGCGCTGCCTTTCGGGCCGGCGGAGGAGGAGCCGGACGCAGATCCTGGGGAGGAGGACCCGGACGACGACCCCGGCGAGGCCGACCCCGAGGGCGATCCGCTCGGGCCGGCCGTCGAGGTGGTCGTCGGCCCGGTCACCGGGGGCGCCGCCAGCGGAGGGCTGGACCGCAACGGGGAGTCGATGTGGGTCACGGCCACGGCGGTACCCGCGCCGAGGCCGCTGCCGGCGAGGGCGAGGACGGCGACGAGCGCGAGTGGACGCCGGGATTGGCCGCGCGTGCCGAGAGCGATGATGGCCCGCCGCGTCCGGTCCTCGAAGGGCCGGGAGGCCGCCGCCAGGGCCAGCGCCAGCACGACCAGTCCGGCACGCCGCAGCGCGGTGGGCTCGACCAGCTGATCGGCCACGATCAGCACCGGCCAATGCCACAGATAGAGGGCATAGGAGGTGTCGCCGAGATACTGGATCGGCGCCAGGGCCAGCAGCCGCCCCGAGGTCGACTCGTCGGCGACGGTGGTGAACGGCAGCGCCGAGAGCATGATCACCGACCCGACGACCGGGGTCAGCGTGGCCCAGCCGGGCATCCAGGTGGTGTCGGTGACGGTGCTGGCGGCATACAGGATGAGGAGCAGGCCGGCCAGGCGAGCCGCCGAGCGCCACAGGTGCGGGACGCTCCAGCCGGACAGCGCCAACACCGCGCCCGCGCCGAACTCCCACCACCGGGTGGCGGTGTTGAAATAGGTCGCCGACGGGTTGTCGGGACGCCAGCCCAACGCCAGCCCCAACGAGGCCGCGGAAATCACCGCGATGCCAAAGAGTGCGGCTCGGCGGCGGCGCAGTCGCCACAGCAGCGCGAGCAGCAGCGGGAACAGCACGTAGTACTGCTCCTCCACGGCGAGGCTCCAGTAATGCTGCAGCGCCGAGGCGCCCTCATCGACCGTGGCATAGGACGCGGAGTCGGCGATCAACTGCCAGTTGACGGCATACATGCTCGCGCCGATGGCGTGCCGGGCGTTGTTCTCCAGGACGAAACTCGGCGTCCACAGCCACAACGCCACGACGGTGGCGTGCACCACGACCAGCGCCAGCGGCAACAATCGGGCGACCCGGCGCAGATAGAACTGCACGAAGCGCAACCGCCCGTGGGTGCTCACCTCCTCGGCGAGCAGGGAGGTGATCAGGTAGCCGGAGATGACGAAGAAGACGTCCACCCCGACGCTGCCCCCGGGAAGGAACGACGGCCAGGCGTGCGTGACCACGACGAGCACGACCGCGAGCGCCCGCAACGCCTGGATATCCGCGCGGACCGGCCGGCCACTGGGCGTGGTGCGCACGGCCGGCGCGACCTCATCCGCGGAGCGCTCGGAGGAGGTCATCACGGTCATTCGATGACCTCGACGACCGGCCCGCCGAGGACGGCGCTGGCGCCGGCCGACTCGACCCGGAAGGTGACCGACGTGGCCCCCGCCAGCTGGACCGAGAGCGGCTGCGCGGACCGGTCGGTCAGCACTCGGCGCAGCCGCAGCCGACCACCGATCTCGACGATCAGGGTCGCGCGGGAGCCGGGTGCGCCGCTCGCCCACCCGGCCGCGCTCAACCGGGTGCTCGCCAGCGGCAGGGGCACGGTCAGGCCGTCGGCGGCCTGGGTGGGGCCGAGCTGCACGGACTTGGCATAGGAGGTGTCGTCGAAGGTCATCGTGACCCCGGGGGCCGGGAAATCGGGCACGTCGGGCAGGGGCATGGGCGTGGGCGTGCCGCGCACGACGAGGGTGAGCTTCTCGCCGCGGGGGGTGCCGGGCGCCGGCGACTGGGAGAGCACGACCGGGCTGGTGTTGGCGGCGACCGGTCGCACCGTGAGGCGGACGTTCTTGGGGAGCCTGCCGCGAAGTTGTGCCCACGCCGCGCCGGTGTAGTCGGGCCACTGGTTGGCCGCCGGTGTGGTCGCGGAACTCGGCGTCGGGGCGGCGGGCGCCGGCAGCGTCGGCGACGCGCTCTTTGGGCTGAGCCGGCGCCCCGCGGCATACGCCAGGGCACTGGCGCCACCGCTTGCGCCGAGCGTGGCTACGGCGAAAACGGCTGAGCGTCGGTCGAGCTGGGCGGGTGAGCTCGTAGCCACGGTCCTCCTCTTTCGGCGCACCCACGGTACGACATGGAGCTGGCCGAGGACGCCTCCCCGGCTCCTGGGGGAAATCGCGGCACGCCCGCTCGCAGGTCCCCGGTCAGCCGTGACCGTTGGGTAGTATCGGGCGCATCGTGAGCGCCGTCTTGATTGTCTGCGTAGGCAATGTCTGCCGATCGCCCTATATCAAGGCCCGGCTGCAAAGTCAGGTCTCCCCGGGCGTCCACATCGGCAGCGCCGGCGTCCGTGCCCTGGTCGGCGAACCGCTGGATCCCGAGATCCTCCAACTGCTGCACGAGATCCACCTGGATGGGAAGGGCTTCCGCGGCAAGCAGCTGACGGCCGAGATGGTCGAGGCCGCCGACCTCGTGCTCACCGTCAGTCGCGCCATCCGCTCCGAGGTGGTCCAAGAGCACGTGCGGGCGCTGTCCAAGACGTTCGTGCTCGCCGATTTCGCCGATCTCGCCGAGAGTCTGCGCGCGGTCCGGCCGGACCTGGACCCCGCGATCCCGCTGCGCGACCGCGTGCGCTTGGCCGCCGCGCGACGCGCCCTGCTGCCGCCGCGCGAGGCGGCCGACGCCGACATCCACGACCCCTATCGGCTCGGACCCCGCGGCGCCCGGCTGATGCAGGCACAGATCGATGCGGTGCTCGGGCCGGTCGTGTGGCTGCTGGGGGCGCGCTCAGCGCACCCGCAGCCGCAGGAGTAGCCCGCGGTGGTCCGACCCGGCCGCGGCCAGGGTCTCGACGGCATCGGCATACGCGCTCCCGCCGACGAAGGCATGGTCGAGGGCGATCAGCGGCGGCAGGTCGAGGACGGTGTGGTTGGGCCAGGTGCGCAGCCACCCGGCGCCGGCCTCGTCGGCGGCGTCGCGCAGGGGCGCGGCCGCCAGCAACCGGCGGATCGTCAGCTGGTCGGTGGTCCCGTTCAGGTCACCCATGACGACGAGTGGACCGCCGCTATGCCGGGCAACTGCGTCGGCGAGGAGCGTGCCCTCACGCTCCCAGGTCGCGCTCCCGGCGCGCGGGTTGAGCGGGTGGGCAGCAACCAGGACGAAGGGCGGCCCGCTCGGCGGTGAGACCCGGACGACGAACTGGCGATGGATCGAGGGGAGCGATTCCACCTCCTCCAGCGGGAAGCGGGAATAGATAACCGTGCTCGCGCCCGGCCCGGGGATCCCCGCCACCGTATGGGGATAACGCTCCTGCCAGCCCCGCTCCTGCAACGCCCGCGCCGTGCCCTGACCGAGGATGGCCTCGGTGCCACGATCGAATTCGAGGAGGATCACGATGTCGGCCGCGCTGGTGCGGCGGGTCAGCACATCGGGGTCGACCGCGAGGTCGCGGATATTCCAGCTGGCGATCGTCACCGCGGTCCCGCCGGGCGGGCGCTCGTCGGCGACGAAGAGGGGCGCCACCCAGCTCGCCTGGAGCAGCAGCCCCGCCGCGCAGCCCACCACCAGCACCCGGGTCGCCCGGGCCGGCAGCAGCAGGCTCAGCAGGAAGGCCGCCCCCCAGGCGAGGATTCCGTAGGGGATGAACGCCGAGACGTAGGGCCCGAACCAGTGCCGCTGCAGCTCCGGAATGGCGCGCAGGGCGACCATCAGCACGCCGATCCCGACGAAGGCCCCAGTGAGCAGCCCCACGACGCGTTCCGAGCGCCGGCGCCGAACGGCAGGAGGCGTCTCCTGCCGCGGCTCGGTGCTCACCTCCGCTGCGGTCACCCGGTGAGTGTAGGCGCGTCTCGCGCGGGCGATGACCGGATTGGAGGCTAACCGCCGGCCCGCACGGCGCGGGCGATCTCGGCCCACCGGCCCACGTTCTCGGGGTGGCGGGCGATGTCCTCGGCGGTCAGGTAGGAAGTGACCCGAGCGGCCACACCGGCATACCGCTCCAACAGGCGGTCGGCGATCTCGTCCCACCGGCCGACAACGGCGTAGGCGTCGAGCATCTCGTCGGTGATGATCGCGGCGAGCCCGTCCAGGTCGCCTGCCTTCAGCCGCTCCCCGAGCCGCGCCGAGGTTCCCTCGTAGCCGAGGTCGTCGAACTGGAAGGCGTAATTGCGAGTGCTTCCGTAGAACCCGATCTGGGTGCGCGCCCGCTGGGCGAGGAACTCGCGCTCCTCCACGGTGTCACCGGCCACGATGAACACCGGCACCAGGAGGTCGACGTCGGCGGGCGATCGCCCCGCCCGGGCGGCCCCGTCGGCGACCGCGGGCAGCAGCCGATTGTGGATGTAGGGCATCGAGTGCAGCGGGTGCAGGTGGACACCGTCGGCGACCTCACCGGCCATCCGCGTCATCCACGGACCCACCGCCGAGATGTCGACCTTGATCTGGCCGTAGTCGTGGTCCAGCGGACGCCACTGCTCGGGCAGGAGGGTCAGGGAGTAGAACCGGCCCTCGTGCTGCAGCGGCTGCTCCCGGCGGAAGGCGGCGAAGCAGTCCTTGACGGCCAGGACGTAGTCGCGCAACCGCGGGCCGGGCGGGTCGTAGTCCATGCCGTAACGGCGCTCGATGTGCGCCTTGACCTGGCTGCCCAGGCCCAGCCGGAACCGGCCGCCGGTGTTGCCGGCCAGCTCCCAGGCGAGCATCGCGGCAATCATCGGGCTCATCGGGAAGGCGACCGCGATTCCGGTGGAGAAGGTGAGGGTCGGTGCCGCGGTCGCGGCTGCGGCCATGCTCATCCAGGGCGTCTGGCCGGTGTCGAGGAAGAGCATCCCCGAAAAGCCCGCCGCCTCGGCCTCCGCGGCCGAACGCGCAGCGTCGGTCCACGAACTCGGTCCCACCATCAGGTCGATATCCATGCTCTCTCGTTCCCGTGCTCAACCGCCGGATTCCCGTATGCCGTGCACGTTAGCGGCCCGCCGCGGCCGACGCTGTCGCGGGGCCGGGGGTGGGGCGAGTCGGCGGGCTCGCGGCGACCCGGAGCCGGGCGATGACCCCCCGGTGATCGGAGCCGCGGGTGTCGAAGGTGGCGATGTCGTCGGCATACACCGGTCCGCGCACGAAGGCCTGGTCGAGGCTGAACAGCGGCGGCAGCGGACCATAGAAGCGGTCCGGCCAGGTTCGCAACCAGCCCGCCCCGGACTCGTCGGCCGCGTTGCGCACCCCGGCCCGATCGACGAGTTGCCGGATCGTGAACTGGTCGGGCGTGGCGTTGAAGTCGCCGATCACCACCAGAGGACCGTCGGGGTGATGCCGGACGGCCTCGATCACGAGGTCACCGTAGGCTCGCCACAGCACGGCCCCTCCTGCCGGATTGAGCGGGTGGGCGGCGACCAGGTGGAAGGACGGTCCATCCGGGGGCGAGATCTCGGTGACATAGATCTGCACTCCGGACGGACGACTGTCGACCTGGCGGATCGGGAAGCGGGACAGCACGGCGGTTCCGGCGGTGCCCCACGCGGGGCCACCGATGTGGTGCGGGAAGCGCTCATACCAGCCGCGCTCGACGAGCGCCCGGTCGGTCTTCGGATCGAACTCCATCAGGACGACCACGTCGGCGTCCGCGGTGGCTCGAGTCACCGCGTCGGGGTCCGCGGCGCCGCCGAGCAGGTTGACGCTGGCGATCGTCACCGCTCGGCCGCCCGAGGGGGTCTCGTCGGCGACATAGAAGGGCACCAGCCAGCTGGCGTGCACTGCGGCCGCCGCCAGGGCGAGGAGGGCCGGCACCAGCAGCCGACGGCCCTTCAGGCGCAGCAGGAGGAGCGCGACCAGGGTCCAGGAGAACAGCCCATACGGCGCGAACGCCGACACCATCGGGCCGACGGAGTGCAGCTGCAGCCGGGGAAGCAGGCGCAGCGCCAGCAGCGCCGCTCCGGCTAGGGTTAACAGCCCGACCAGGAGCCAGGCCAACCGGCGGGCGATCACTCGCCGGCTCGAGCGGCCTGGGCGGCCCGGGCGACCCTGGCGGTCCGGGCGCTCGCCCGCGCCCGCAGTGCTCACGGGCACAAACCCTACGTGGCCGGGCAACGATCAGGTGCGCTGCCGGTCCAAGGCGGCCAACTGATTGCGATCGCCGCCGGCCATCTCGTAGCCGATCACGACGATCGCCGGCGCCAGCGCGATGACGATCAGGCTGATCGCGATCGAGACGTGCGCGGTGGCCAACACCACCGCGCCGGCCAGGGCGAGGACCGTCAACGCCAACTCGACATAGTGGAGGGCGTCCCGGGCGCGGAAGAGGGACTGCCAGATGGCCACCAGAGCCACCAGGAAGACGACCACCGGCACGGCGACGGCCAGGACGGCGCCGGCCTGACCGATCTTCACCCAGCCGAACTCCTCGGGGTCGTGGTGGCCCTCCAAGTAGTAGGAGAGGACGTGCAAGCCGGCGCCGGTGGCGGCGATCGCGCCGAAAATCACCATGTGCCCGTAGCCGAACACGAAGCTGCGTTGCCGCTGGTGATGCAGCAACTCACCGAACGGGATCGCGAAGTAGATCCACCACAGCCCGAAGGTCAGCCCCATCGTGGCGAGCACGAAGGAAGCGGCCGCCCAGTCCCATCCGCTGGCGGCCGTCACCGCCTCCAGGCTGACCACGGCACCGACGACGCCCTCGCCGAGGGTGATGATCGCGAGCAGCCCATATCTTTCGGCGATGTGGTGCGGGTGCCACGGGGTCCCGCCGAGGCGGGCTTCGGCATACGCGGGGCCGCCGGTCTCGATCAGGATGAGGACGGCGGCCGCGAGGGCAAAGACCAGGACGCTCGTGTCGAGCAGGGCGAGGATCACCCAGCCGAGCTGGGCGAGGAAGATCGTGGCGGCATACATCCGGCAGGCGCGGCTGTGCGGCGGGCTTTGCCGGCCGGCGCGCACCCATTGGGCGAGCATCGCCACCCGCATGACGACATAGCCGAGCACCATCACCCGGTTGTCGATGTGGTGGCCCTCCTCCATGGAGTGGAACATCGTCGGCAGGCCGACGGCAAAGATGACCACGCCGATCATCTGCACCATCGTCACCAGCCGGTAGAACCAGTCGTCGGTGTCGAAGGCCGAGGCGAACCAAGTGAAGTTGATCCAGGCCCAGCAGATCCCGAACATCGCGAAGCAGAACCCGATGATTCCCGGCCACGCGTGCCCGGCCGCGACCTGGTGGGCCATCTGGTTGCCGGCGTAGGAGAAGGCGACCACGAAGGTCAGGTCGAAGAGCAGCTCGAGAGGGGTCGCGACCCGGCCCCGCTCATGCGGGTCGCGCCCACCCATCGGGCGCAGGCCGTGCGGTTCTGGGCTGGTGGCTTCGGATGCCGACATGCGCGCCTTTCGTTCGTGAGCGGTTCCTACCCCTACGGGTGCACGGTAATGGGAAGACGGCAACCGGCGTCGAGTGGATCGCCGGCGCGGCATACAGTGGCGAGGTGCCCGAGCAGCTGAGTGTCGACGTCGCCGATCACGTCGCCTTCGTCCGGCTGAGCCGGCCGGAGAAGATGAACGCCCTTGATGTGCCGACGTTGCAGGAACTGGTGGCCACCGCGCACCGGATGCGCGCGGATCGCACGCTGCGAGGGGTGCTGCTCTCCGGTGACGGGCCGGCCTTTTGCGCGGGAATCGACCTGAGCGTCCTGAGCGGCGGGTTGACCGGCTTCGGGCGCAACTTCGTGCCGCAGCCATGGCGCGGCACCAACCTCTTCCAGGAGGCCTGCTGGGCCTGGCGCCGAGTCCCCGTGCCGGTCATCGCCGTCGTCCACGGCTACTGCTTCGGCGCCGGCCTGCAACTCGCGCTCGGGGCCGACTTCCGGGTCTCGACGCCCGATGCCAAGTGGTCGGTCATGGAGAGCAAATGGGGGCTCGTGCCGGACATGAGCGGCATCCGCGCCCTGGCTCAGCTGGTGAGCATCGACGTGGCCAAACAGTTGGCGATGACCGGCCGGACGATCAGCGGGGAGCAGGCACGCGAGCTCGGGCTGGTCAGCCGGGTGGCAGGCGACCCGCACCCGGCGGCCAGCGAACTGCTGGAAGAGATCCTGCAGCGCAGCCCGGACGCGGTCGCGGCGACCAAACGGATCTTCGAGGACACCTGGCCCGGTTCGGCGCGGCGGACCTTCGCGCGGGAACGGATCGAGCAGGCGCGGCTGCTGATGACGCGCAACACCCGGATCGTGCGGGCAGCGGCGGCTGCCAGGGAACGTCCCGAGTTCGCTCCGCGCGCCCGCTGACCCGCCCGGGTGCCTACGATCGCCGACATGGAGTTCCGCTCGGCCTATGCCCACGGCTTCGCTCGCGTCGCCGCCTGCACCCTGCCCGTCGCGCTTGCCCAGCCGCACGCCAACGCCGAGGCCATCGTGGCCATCGCGCGGGAGTGCCACGACGACGGCGTGGCGCTCGCGGTCTTTCCCGAGCTGTGCGTGAGTGGCTACTCCGTGGAGGACCTCTTCCTGCACGACCCGCTGCTCGATGCGACGCTCGAGGCTGTGCAGGTTCTCGCCGATGCCTCGCGGGACCTGCTGCCGGTCATCGTCGTCGGTGCGCCGCTGCGGGCCGGCAACCGGCTGTTCAACTGCGCGGTCGTCATCCATCGTGGCGAGATCCTCGGGGTCGCGCCCAAGGCCTATGTGCCGACCTACCGGGAGTTCTACGAGCGGCGGCATTTCGCGCCCGGCGACGACCAGCGCGGCGGGTCGATCACCCTGGGCGGCAAGCAGATTCCCTTTGGAGTCGACCTCATCGTCAGCGCCGAGGATGTGGCCGGCCTCGACATCCACATCGAGGTATGCGAGGACATGTGGGTTCCGGTTCCGCCGAGCGCCGAAGCGGCCCTGGCCGGAGCCAGCGTGCTCGCCAACCTCTCCGGCAGCCCGATCACGGTCTCGAAGTCCTACGACCGCAAGCTCTTGTGCGAGTCCGCCTCCTCCCGCTGCAACGCCGTTTATGTGTATGCCGCTGCCGGAGAAGGCGAATCGAGCACCGACCTGTCCTGGGACGGGCAGACGATGATCTATGAGATGGGGGCGCTGCTCGCCGAGACCGAGCGCTTCCCCGCAGGCCCGCGGCGTAGCGTCGCCGACATCGACCTGGACGTGATGCGGCAGGAGCGGATGCGGCAGGGCACCTTCGACGACAATGCCCGCACCCACCGGGAACGCGTGGATTCCTTCCGGCGCATCGGCTTCCGGCTCGACCCGCCGACCGGCGACATCGGGCTGCGGCGCAAGGTGGACCGCTTCCCGTTCGTCCCGGACGAGGAGGAGCGGCTCGCGCTCGACTGCTACGAGGCCTACAACATCCAGGTCTCGGGGCTGGAGCAGCGGCTCCGGTCGATCGGCCAGCCTAAGATCGTCATCGGGGTCTCGGGCGGGCTCGACTCGACCCAAGCGCTGATCGTCGCGGCCAAGGCGATGGACCGGCTCGGCCGGCCACGCAGCGACATCCTGGCGTTCACCATGCCGGGCTTCGCGACCAGCGAGCACACCAAGACCAATGCGACGCTGCTGTCGCAGGCGCTCGGGGTCACCTTCGAGACGCTCGACATCCGCCCGGCAGCGACCCAAATGCTCACCGAGATGGGCCACCCCTTCGCCCGCGGCGAGGAGGTCTATGACGTCACCTTCGAGAACGTCCAGGCCGGGTTGCGCACCGACTTCCTCTTCCGCCTGGCCAATCAGCGCGGCGGGATCGTGCTCGGGACGGGCGACCTGTCCGAGCTCGCCCTCGGGTGGTGCACCTATGGCGTCGGCGACCAGATGTCGCACTACGGCGTGAACGCCGGCGTCCCAAAGACATTGATGCAGCACCTGATTCGCTGGGTGGTGACGTCCGGTCAGTTCGACGACGCGGTCGGTGAGATCCTCACCTCGATCCTCGACACCGAGATCTCCCCGGAGTTGGTGCCGCAGAAGGAGGGCGAGAAGCCACAAAGCACCGAGGACGCCATCGGGCCCTATGCGCTGCAGGATTTCACGCTCTTCCACGTGCTGCGCCGCGGCTACCGGCCGAGCAAGATCGCCTTCCTCGCGCTGCACGCCTGGGCTGATGCCGCCGCGGGCGAGTGGCCGCCGAACTACCCGCAGGCGCGGCGAGCGGCATACGACCTGGCGACGATCCGGCGCTGGATGCAGGTCTTCTTGCGGCGCTACTTCGCCAACCAGTTCAAGCGATCGGCACTGCCGAATGGGCCCAAGGTCGTCCGCGGCGGCTCGCTGTCACCGCGCGGCGACTGGCGGATGCCCTCGGATGCGGCCGCGGCGACCTGGCTGGCCGAGCTGGAGGCCAACGTTCCGGCCCAGTGACACACCGCCGCCACCCCCCCGCCCCCCCGCAAAAACCGCTGGGGTCTGCGTTTCTTGCTGAGGTCGTACTACCGGTAGTACGACCTCAGCATGAAACGCAGACCTCAGCGGTTGTCCTGCTCAGCGGTTGCTTGTTACTGCTCGTCGTCCTCGGGGCGCGACTGCAGCCAGGGGCGGTGGAGCTCGAAGCGGCGCCCGGTGATCTCCGACGGCTTGATCGCGACAACGATCGACTTGGACGTGTCCACCCAGGGCCGCAGCGGCAGGCTGTCCACCGCGTCGCGGTCGCTGCCCTCAAGCACCTCGGCGGTGCCGCGCAGGACGACGCTGGTCGCCTGCTCGTCGTCGATGTCGTCGATCTCGAAGGCCACATCGTCGTTCATGACGACGCCGAGGAGCTTGCTGCCCTCGGCGGTGCGGAAAACCAAGCGCTCGCTGTCGACCGTGTAGTTGATCGGCGTGATGTGCACCTCACCGACCAGGTGGAAGGCCAGGCGGCCGAACTCGTGTTTCTCCAGCAATTCCCAGCATTGCTCTTCGGTGAGCTGGGTCATGGGTTCGTGGTCCAGCATGCTCTCTCCCTGCCCGGTCTGGCCTAAGGCTCCTTCACCCTAGCGAAGCGTCTGCTCACCCTATCTCGCCGCTCCTGTGGGCGACATCACCGTCGTGGTGATCGTGAACCCCTGCGCGCGCAGCCGGTCCGCGAGGCCCGCGCCTATCCCGGTGGCCGGCGTGAGCACCCCGGCCCGGTCGGGCAGGTCGTCGTCGAAGGCGAGCGCCAGGCCCGACTGGCCGAGCATGATCGCCGTGCCCGAATAGCCGGGGTCGGCGTTGGCCGCGAAAACCGTGCGGTAGCGCGGGCCGCCGCTCGTCCCGGCCTCGATCTCCATCCGGAAGCGGCCCGCCCGCTGCCGCTCCGGGCTCGGCCCCTCACCCGGTTTGGGCAGCATCCGGTCGAGCACGGCACGGGTGGGGCCGAAGCGCATCGCGCCCACCACGCCGAGCAGCCCGGCGGTCATTCCGGAGGCCACAGCGGGAGCCTTGGCCGACCGGCCGAAGTCCATAACCTCCTGATAACGGAAGTCGCGGCCATAGGCGTGGTCGAGCAGGGCGTTGCTGCGCCGCACGATGCGCGTGTTGAACGCCGCCATCACAAACGGGCCGAGCCAGTGGCCGTCCGGTCCGCGACGCACCGGCGTATGCCGCGCCACGCCACGGACTAAGTCGAGCGGACCGCCCGCCTTGGGGGGCCGCGCCCGGCTGCTCGCCGGTTCGGCCGAGCGGTCGGGGCTAAGGCCGTAGGGATCGCGCACCACCCCCGCGAGCGCGGGATCATCCATCTCGATCGCCTGCTGGCGCATCGAGTCGATGGTCCCGCCGCTGAGGCCGCCGCGCAGACCGCGGACGAACAAGGTGGTGTTGGTCAGCTGGCCGGCGCCATCTGCCCGGGCGCGTTCGGCGGTCAGGAACACCCCGATGTCGGACGGGATCGAGTCGAAGCCGCACGCGTTGACGATCTTGGCGCCGGTCTGCTGCGCCAGCTCGTGACAGGTGTCGGCCAGCTCGCGGACAAAGAGCACCTCGCCGGTCAGATCGGCATAGTGGGTTCCTGCGCCGGCGCACGCGGCCGCCAGGGGGAGGCCGTAGCGGGCATACGGCCCGACGGTGGTGACGACCACGCGCGTCGAGGCGGCCAGGCGCGCCATCTGCTCGGGATCACCGGCATCGGCCTCGAGGACATCCCAAGTCCGGGCGGCGTCGGGCAGCCCGCGCTGCACGGCGGCGACCTTGTCCCGGGACCTCCCCGCGAGGGCGATCCGGGCGCCGACAGGGGCATTCTCGGCCAGGTGCGTGGCGGTCAGCGAGCCGACGAACCCGCTGGCGCCGAAGAGGATGAGATCATGGGCGCGTTCGGCCGCAGTCATGGAGCGCAAGTCTAGTAATCCGCGGGCGGCGCAGAATCCGAAGACCGCGCGAGTGGTATTGGATAGAGCGACCAGCCCCAGCGCACCCGAAGGAGCCCGCCATGACCGATGCGCCCCAGGACGACTTCCAGGAGCAGCTGCAAACCATGATCGAGGAATCCCCGGCCGTGGCCGAGAACACCGAGTCCGGTGGCGAGGAGCCAGCGGCAGACGCCGCCGACGGGGGCGCCGATAATGGCGCCGACGGCGGCGCGGCCGATGCCGGCGCCGACGAGCTGAGCCCGATGTCTGTCGGTGCCGATCCCGATTTCGGCGAGACTCCGCGGGCCGACGAGATCGAGCGCGGACTCTGAGCGCCACGGGCGCACTCGACCGGCTGATCGGCATACCGGCCGAGCGGTTTGCCGCCGAGAACTGGGGCCGGACGCCGCTGCTGACCCGCACCGCGGACAACGAGGCGGCCGGGTTGGAGCGGCTGTTCGACAACGCCGCGGCCGACGAGTTGCTCTCCCGGCGAGGCCTGCGCACGCCCTTCCTGCGGGTGGCCAAGAACGGCACGACCTTTGCGGCCAAGGAGTTCACCACACCCGGCGGGGTCGGCGCCGAGATCGGCGACCAGGTCAACGACACCCGGCTGACCGAGCTGTTCGCCGACGGCGCGACGCTCGTGCTGCAGGCGCTGCACCGCACCTGGGAGCCGATCCGCGCGTTCGCTGCCGAGCTGGCTGCCGACCTCGGGCACCCGGTGCAGGTCAACGCCTATATCACCCCCGCGCAGAGCACCGGCTTTAGCGACCACTACGACGTCCACGACGTCTTTGTCGTCCAAGTGGCCGGCACCAAGACGTGGCGCATCCGCCCGCCGGTCCTGACCGCGCCGCTTCGCAGCCAGCCCTGGGACGGCCGGAGGGAGGCGGTGCGCGCCACCGCCGAGGAACCCGCGCTGATCGAGGCCACGCTGCATCCCGGGGACACGCTCTATCTCCCGCGCGGTTTCATTCACGCCGCCACGGCGTGCGGCGAGGTCAGCACCCATCTGACGATCGGCGTGCACACCTGGACCGGCCATCACCTGGCCGAGCAACTGCTCGCGTATGCCGCGGAGCAGGCCCTCGACGATCCCACCGTTCGCGCGTCGCTGCCGTTGGGCATCGACCTGGGCCGCGTCGACGCCGCGGCCGATCCGGCGTTGACCGCCGCCGTCGAGGGCGCCCGCGCCGCTCTGATCCGAGCCCTCGCCCAGGCGCCGGTCGAGGCGGTGTTGGCGCCGCTGGCTGCGGCCCACCGCCGCGGCACCCGCCCGGACCCTCTCGGCCCGATCGCCGCCGTCGCCGCCGCGGCGACGCTGACCCCCTCGACCCGGCTCGAGCTGCGCGCACATCTGGCGCCCACGCTGGCCGAGCGCGGGGAGGAGCTGGTCCTCGACTCGCGCGCCGGGAGCCGGGTCATCGACGCCGAGGAGGCCGAGGCGGTGCGCGCGTTCGTCACCAGCGGCGCGGCCACGGCCGGTGCCTTGGGTCTCGACCTGGCCCGCCGACTGGTGCACGCGGGTGTGGCCGAGGTCGTTCCATGAGGCCGGCCGGGCCATCGCCATGCTCGGACGCGGCCCGCGATCGCGACGACCCGCTGATCGCCACCGCGCCACCAACGCGTCGCTGGTTGCTGCTGGAGCAGCACCGGGCCTGGCCGGAAAAGATCCTGACCAGCCACGACCTGGCCGGGCAGGTGCGGCCGATCGTCGCCGCCGTCGCTCAATACCAGGGGCGCGTACTGTTTGTGCGGCGGCCGGGACGGGCGGCGGCATCCGGGCTGCGGCGCTGGGCGGTGATCGACCCGATCGCGCGGCTCGAGTTGCGCGGGGTGTGGGAGCCCGGGCCCGGGCTGGCCGAGGCGGTGGCCGCCTTCGCCGGTCAGACGCCGCTGGCCAACCCCGCCCAGGTCCGGCTGCTGGTGTGCACCCACGGCAAGCACGATCAGTGCTGCGCGGTGCGCGGCCGCGCCGTGGCGAGACACATTGCCGCGCGGTATCCGGTCGAGACGTGGGAGTGCAGTCACGTCGGCGGGGACCGGTTCGCCGCCAACTTGATCGTGCTGCCCAGCGGCACCTATTACGGCGGGCTCGACCCCGACGCGGTGGACGCGGTGCTCGACGCCCACCGGGTGCGCCAGATCCCCGCTGCCCACCTGCGGGGCGTCACGACCGTCTCCCCGGTGGGCCAGGCCGGGCTGATCGGCGCGCTGCGCGAACTCGGGCCGGGGCCGCTGCCGATCATGCGGGCACGGGTGCTTCCCGGCGGCGGACCCGACCGCTGGCAGGTCGAAGTGGCCGGCCATCCACGCGCCAAGCGGGTCGTCGTCGAAGTCTCCCGGGTGGTGTTGCCGCCGGCGCGGCGAACCTGCCGGGCGGCGCGGGAGGAGTTCGCGGTGAGTTATGCGACGCGGGTGGTCGATCCGCCCGGGGTGGGGGAGGGATGAGCGCGGACCTGGGCCGGCTCCTGAAGCGCACGTATGCCGCGGTGCTCTTCGACATGGACGGCACACTCATCGACTCCGCACCTTCGGTCCTGCGCAGCTGGACGATCTGGTCGGGGGAGTTCGGCATCGACCTGGAGCAGCTGAAGACCTTCCACGGCGTGCCGGCGAGCGGGGTGATCGCCCACTTCCTCGCGCCCGAGGTGCACGAGCGGGCCGATGCCCGGCTGCGGGAGCTGGAGATCGCCGACGCGGTCGGCATCCCGATCCTGCCGGGCGGCGCCGAAGCGCTGGCCGCGCTCGCCGGATCCGGGCGGGTGGCGATCGCCACCTCGTGTACGGCCGATCTCGCCGAGGCCCGGGTCGCCGCGTCCGGGCTGGCCGCGCCACCCGTGCTGGTCACCGCGTCCGAGTGCACCCGGGGAAAGCCGGACCCGGAGCCCTACCTGCGCGCGGCCGAGCGGCTGGGGGTCGACCCGCGCGAGTGCCTCGTCGTCGAGGACGCGACCGCGGGGCTGGCCGCGGCGCGGGCGGCCGGGTGCGCGACGCTGGCACTGACCACGACGACACGCGCGGACGTGATCGCCGCCGCCGGCGATGCCGACGCGATCGTGCCCGACCTGTCGGCCGTGCGCTTCGTCGTCACTTCCGAGGGGGTTCGGATCGAGGGGTCCGGCTGACGGCGGCGGCGCAGGCTACCGATCCGTAACATGCGGGTATGGATGCCGCTGCCGTCGTCATTGGTCACGGCCTGGCCGGTCTGGTCGCCGCCGACGAACTGCTGCGCGCCGGCCGGCGGGTGATCCTGCTCGACCAGGAGTCGGCGGCCAACCTCGGCGGCCAGGCGCACTGGTCGTTCGGCGGGTTGTTGCTGGTGAGCTCACCCGAGCAGCGGCGCCTCGGCATACGCGATGATGTCGAGTTGGCCTGGCAGGACTGGAGTGGCAGCGCGGGTTTTGACCGGCCGCAGGACCATTGGCCGCGGCAGTGGGCGCGGGCCTATGTCGAGTTCGCGGCGGGGGAGAAGCGGGCCTGGCTGCACGGGCTGGGGATGCGGTGGTTCCCCGTCGTCGGGTGGGCCGAGCGCGGCGACGGCACGGCGGGCGGGCACGGCAACTCGGTGCCGCGTTTCCACGTGACGTGGGGGACCGGGCCGGGCGTGGTGGCGCCGTTCGCCGCGGCCGCGCGGCAGGCCATCCTGGAGGGGCGGCTGGACTATCGCCCGCGGCACTGCGTCGACGAGCTGGTCGTCTCCGGCGGCCGCGTGACCGGTGTGCGCGGGCGCGTGCTGGCCGGCGACCCCGCGCCGCAGGGCGTGGCCTCCGGGCGTGACCCGGCCGGGAGCTTCGAGCTGTCCGCGGAGGCGGTCGTGATGGCCTCCGGCGGCATCGGCGGCAACCACGAGCTGATGCGCGAGCAGTGGCCGGCCCGGCTGGGGTGGGCGCCCGCGGAGATGCTGACCGGTGTCCCGGCATACGTCGACGGGCGGATGCTGCAGATCAGCGCCACCGCCGGCGCGCGGCTGGTCAACACCGACCGGATGTGGCATTACGTCGAAGGCGTCGAGAACTGGGATCCGGTCTGGCCCGGGCACGCGATCCGCATCCTCGGCGGCCCGTCGTCGCTGTGGTTCGACGCGCTCGGTCGGCGGCTGCCGGCCCCGCTATGGCTCGGCTTCGACACCCTCGGCACGCTGGCCCACCTGCGAACGACCGGGCACGATCACTCCTGGCTGATCCTCAACCGGGCGATCATCGCCAAGGAGTTCGCGCTGTCCGGTTCGGAGCAAAACCTCGACCTGACCGAGAAGGCGATCGCCGACGTGCTGCGCCGCCCGGTCCGGATGCCGCCGGCTGTCCAGGCATTCCTCGACCACGGGGTCGATTTCCTCCAGGCCGCGAGCGTGAGTGAGCTGGTCGCGGCGATGACCGCGCTCACCCCGCAGGCGCCCCTCGACGCCGCCGGAATCGAGCGGCAGATCCGCGAGCGGGATGCCCAGGTGGGCAACGCCTTTGCCAAGGATGCCCAGATCATGGCGATCCAGAACGCCCGCGCCTACCGCGGGGACCGGCTGACCAAGCGGGCGGTGCCGCTGCACCGGATCCTCGACCCGGCATACGGGCCGTTGATCGCGGTGCGGCTGCGGGTCCTGACCCGCAAGACGCTGGGCGGGATCGAGACCGACCTGCAGGCTCGCGCGCTGACCGCCGCGGGCGAGCCCCTCCCCGGCCTGTATGCCGCCGGCGAGGTCGCCGGTTTCGGCGGCGGCGGCATGCACGGCTACCGGGCGCTGGAGGGCACCTTCCTCGGCGGGTGCCTGTTCTCCGGCCGCGCCGCCGGCCGGTCGGCAGCGGCGGACACGGCGGGGTGAGCGCCTGCCTCCTCGGCTCGGGTTAGTGGCCCTACCAGGCCCGCGGGTCGAGAGGACCCGGTCGGCACGGTTATCGCTACAAGACGTACCCACACGCTCCTCTCGAGGGGCCATCCCCAACTCAGCCAAAAGGGCGCAACGACGCGCTAGCCGGGCGTGGCTTTCAGAGGTACTGGCCGGTGGGGCCGGAGGGATCGCCGAGCGGGTTGACCGGCTTGCCCATGCCGGGGCCGCGCGGCTGGTGTGGCTGCGCCGGGTCGGGCTGCTCGGCGGCGGGATGACCGGGCGGGAGGCTGCGCCGCATCTGCTGCAACTGCGCCTGCGCCGCCATCTGCTGGGCGACGAGCGCGGCCTGAATGCCGTGGAAGAGGCCCTCGAGCCAGCCGACCAGCTGGGCCTGGGCGATGCGCAGTTCGGGGTCGCTCGGCGTGCCCTCGCTGAACGGCAGGGCGAGCCGGTCGAGTTCGTCGATGAGTTCGGGGGCCAGGCCATCCTTGAGTTCGGCGATCGACCGCTGGTGGATCTCGGCCAGCCGCGCTCGCCCAGCCTCGTCCAACGGGGCACTGCGCACCTCCTCCAGCAGCTGCTTGATCATCGAGGCGACCCGCATCACCTTGGCCGGTTGCTCGATCAGGTCGGCCGGATTGCGGTCCTGGTCGCTCTCGTGGACCCCCATTCCCTCGGGCGTCAACACGACGACCCGGTCGCCGTCGGTGGCTGCGGTGGCCTCGGGGTGCTGCTCGCCTGGCTGCTGAGTCATGCGGGCCATCCTGCCAAATCAACGCGTCACTGCGGAGGGAACGTCCCTTGAATGAGGGGCTGTCGGAACTGCGCATCCGGCTTTAGCGTGCTGCTAGGAGTACCTGCGCATGGGGAGAGGCGATGAACGCGTTCCGGTCGGCCACGCTGGCCACGGCCATTCTGCTATCCGGTTGCGGTGTTCTGGGGAATGAGACCACAGAGACCACTGGTCCGCCCATCACCGTCACGGAAACGCCGCACTCGACCGCTGGACCCGAGTCGACAGCAGCCGATACAGCTAAGTCCAGCGCGCCGCCATCGCCGCCCGCGTCCAAGGCCGGGTGGGAGAGCGTCTTTGCAGTGGCCGGGCCGGCCGTCGTGCGGATCGACGTCACCCAGTGCGAAGGGTCGGGCGGGTCCGGCTCGGGGTTCGTGGTCGCCCCGGATCTGATCATGACAGCGGCTCACGTCGTGGCGGGTGCGCGAACCGTCTCGGTGCGCGGGGAGGCCGGTTCGCTGCAGGCCGCCGAGGTCATCGGCATAGCGCCGGAGAATGACGTTGCCCTGGTCCGCCTCGCCAGCCCGTCGTCGGCGACGCCGCTCAGCTTCGCCACAGAACTCCCGGATCGCGGCTCGAGCATGGCGGTCGTCGGCTTCCCGCTGTATGCCGAGACGCTGCAGATCAGCGAGGGGATCATGAGCGGGCTACCGCGGCCGGTCGAATACAGCGACCAGAGCGTCGAGGAGGCTTTCGTCACCGACGCCGCGACCAACCCGGGCAACAGCGGAGGACCGGTCCTCGACCGGGACGGGCGAGTGCTGGGGCTGGTCAGCGGCGGCCAGGTGTGGGAAGGATGGGATCCGGAGACCCGAATCCCAGTGCAGGGCACCAACTACGTCGTCCCGGCCAAGGATCTCCAGCCCTATCTGGCGCTCTGGGCCGACCGGACCGACTCGCTTGCCGCTCCCTGCGCCGACGAGGTCGAGGCTCCCGGAGACGCGAGCATTGCGGTCGAGGTCAGCGCCGACGACCCATGGGCGGCCGATTTCGCCCAGGCGTTATATACCCACGGGCTGTCGATCAACGCCGGCTCCTACGCGAGTGCGTTCAGTGTGTTCACCCCGCGCCTGCAAGGCGTGATGGGCGGCTTGCAGACCTGGTCGCAAGGTTTGGCAACCAGCTACTGGCGAGCCATTGTCGTCACCGATACCGAGGAGCTACCCGAGGAGACGAAGGTGAGCGCCACGATCACGACGAACCAGGAGTCGCAGTGGGGTCCGGACGGCCACACGTGCAGCGTCTGGTCTCTCGTGTACGACTTCGTGCCGGCCGAGACCGGTTGGCAGATCGACGCCGTCCACGGCGACGAGACAGCGCAGTGCTGACCGGCGTGCGACCGTCACCGGGTGGTGCGCAGCGAGGAGAGCCATGCGTAGGCCGCGGCCACCAGCCCCACCGCGACCCCGCGTGAGCAAGTCCGGCCGCAGCCCGAGCCGGGCGACGACCGCGCTGGCGAGCAGCGCGCCGGTGGTCCAGCCCAGGCCGAAGGACAGCATCCGCCCGGCGGTGTTGACCCGGCCAGCCACCACGTGCGCTGGGCGGCGACGGCCAGACCGGCCACACCCGAGACGGGCATCATGGCCAAGGTCACCCACGCCGTCGAGCGGGTGCGCAGCGCCACTCCGACGCCGACCGGGACGGTCAGGTCGAGGATGCCGCCGGAGCCCCAGATCGCCGCATTGGCCAGCCCGATTCCGGCGCGGCCGATGAGCATGGGCAGCGCGCCGAAGGCCGCCCGTCGAAGAAGGTGAACAGCGCCTGCGTCGTGAACGCCGCGATCAGAACATGCGGCACGGTCAACGCGCCGGCTGCATGAGCAATCGGCACCGACGCGATCGTCGCGGCGCAGGCGAGGTCGGCCCCGATCATCTCCCGGCGCCGGTCGAGCCGTCGCTCAGGGCGCCGGCTATGAGGCCGAACAGGAGATAGGGCAGCCCTTCCAGGACGGTCGTCAGCGCGGTCAGGCTCGGCGAGCCGCTCACCCGGTAGATCAGCACCGGCAGCACGACTTCGCGGTCACCAGGGAGCCCGTGATCGAGACCTGCCGGGCGCACCAGAACCGGACAAAGTCGCGATCGTCGCGCCTGCGCGGCGCCGGCGACCAGGCCGACCACCGTGCCGAGGACGCCGCCGAGCGAGCGCCGTGCTGATCAGCGTCACCGTGACCAGCAAAGGCGGCGATCGCGAAGCTCGGTGGCGCCGCCCACGGGGGTCACGACGATCTCGGCGTTCGAGACCGGCCAGCGCCCGCTGGTCAACGCCGCCTTGCTGCCAAGGCCTGCGCTGCCGAGGCCGGCCCGGGGGTCGAGGAAGAGCGCCCCGCACCCGCAGATGCCGCTCGCCGATGGCAAAGCGGACCTCACCGAACTGGATCGGGTGACCTGGCCGTTGACCAGCCGCGCGAGGGCGGCGGCGCTGGCGGTGGTGTCGGTGTCGTCGTAGCCGGGACCGGCTCGGGCTCGCCGCCGACGCTGGCCGAAGCCGTGGCGGTGAAGACCAGCCCGGCCACGATGAGCAGCACCGGCAGCGCGACCATGACGACGACCAGCGCGCTGCGCCCGCGATAACGGTGTGCCTCGCGCCGGCCATCGCCAAGGAGATCCGCCAGCTGCCCAGCCACCGGCCGATCCGGTTTCCGCGTTCGGACCGGTGGTGGCTATTTCTCGGCGCCCAGCAGACCGGTGGTGGCCTCACTGGCGGTGCCGTCCGACGTGGCGGCCGTGGGCTGGTGCGGGTACGCGGCGGCTCGCGCGAGGCTCGATTCAACGTGATCGAGCCAGCGAACCTCACTCTCGGCGCCGAAGATGAGGTTTTCCACGACGAGCAGCCAGGCCAGGTCGTTGTTGGTGGCGCTGTCGCTGGCCTGCCGGTCACTGGCCTGCATCTTCAGCCGGGTCAGGTCGCGCAATTGCTTCAGGGTCGCGGTGCGCTGGGTCTGCACGACGGCGCGCACGTCGACCCCGGGCGTGGTGACGGCCAGGGCGAGCTTGATGACCAGCTCGTCACGCGGGGTCTCGTCGCGATCGACCGGCGTCTGCCACCACGCCATCACCTCGGTCATCCCGAGGTCGGTGAGGTGATAGAGGATCCGGCCCTCCTCGTCGGGCGCCGACTCCTGCTCGACCATGCCGTCGCGCTCGAGCCGGGCCAGCGTCGTGTAGACCTGCCCGACGTTGAGCGGCCAGGTCCCCCCGGTGCGAGCCTCGAACTCGCTGCGCAGCTGCGCGCCATACATCGACTGCTCGGCGAGTAGGGCGAGCAACCCCAATTTGACCGACATGGGCCCTCCCGTGACGCCGGAGCACCGAGTGAATACCCGGTATCCGGACAAGCCTAATACCGGGTATGTGGAATGGTCAACTTGACGGATCGGGCGGGGCACCCCTCCGCAGCCGGCCTGGGCGGCGTGTAAAGAGATGGTTGGGACGCTCGGTGAGGAGAGCCGGTGGAGTTCGAGGAGTTCGTCCGGGCGCCGTATGCCGCTCTGGTGCGGCCCCGCCTTCCTGCTCACCGAATCCCGGGAGGGCGCCGAGGATCTCGTGCAGGACACGCTGGTTCGCGCCGGGGTGCGGTGGTCGCGGATCGCCCGCGGGGGCGCGCCGGAGGCCTATGTGCGCCGGATGCTCGATACCCAGTCGGTCGACAACTGGCGGCGTTGGCAGCGCGATGCCGCCGGGACGGTCGTCGGTGAGCCGGTCGGCGAGCCGGCGGCATACGAGCTCAGGCGGGAGCCGGTGGATGTCGCCGCCCGCGTCGACCTGGCCCGTGCGCTGGCCCTCCTCACGCCCAAGCAGCGGGCTGTGCTTGTGCTGCGGTATGCCGAGGACCTCAGCGAGGCCGCCACCGCTGTGTCAGTGGTCGCTGCTCGGCATGGATTACAACGACGTGGGTTGTGAGTCGTACGCCAGCGTCAGCGGACCGGGGACGGAGTTCTTCACCCGCCCGGTTGGGGCCGGCACCCTGGATGACGCCGGCCGGTTCGCAGTGCTCACGGTGGATGGATCGGTGGCGCCGTCGCCAGAACTGCTGGCCGGCTCCGCGGGTGGTTCAGCACAGCTGATGCGGCTCGATGTGCGGGCTGCCCGGGTCAATGAACTGGGGACCTCGTCCGCCCCCATCCGCGCGCTGGTCAGCGCCCCGTGGTGGCGTGGCCTGCCACTCGGCGTCGCGAGCGGCGCGGGATACCGGCTGGTGAGCCTTGCCGGCGACCACACCACAGTCGTGTCCGCCGACCCTCGCCTCCAGCTGACCTCGCTGACCGTGGCGCAGTGGGTGGTCGGTACGTGAACACGGTGCCCGGAACATGAACACGCTCATGTTCGGTGAGCGGCGAGGAGTGCGCGAAGGGCGGCGGCGCAATGGGCGACCTCGGCGTCGAGGGCGACGGGGTCGACGTCCTCGGGCAGATGCAGCGCGCGGTCTTCGACATAGGCGACCCAGGCATGGGCGGTGCGGTAATCCGCGGTGCGGTAATCCGCCGCGGGCAGGTCCGAGGTGGACGCGTCGTCGGCGGGCCGGTCCGGGCGGTGGTCGGGGGAGGCGAGCGTGCGGCATACGAGATCGGCGATCCCGGAGCGCAGCGTCGTCGCCGTGCCGCCGGGATCGTCGCCGAGCGGGCCGGCCTGGCCATAGACGAGCGCGAGGTAGGAGGCGCGTCGCCGCTGGATCTGCGCGATGAAGCGGTCGATCACCTGCCGCAGCGCCAGCTCGCCGGTGGTGTCCGGGTCGGGCGCGACCGTGCGCAGCACCCGGCGACCGGCGGCGGCGACGACCGCCTGGTGATAGGCGGTCTTGGTCGGGAAGTAGTGGAACAGCAGCCCGCGCGAGACACCGGCCTCGGCGGCGACCTCGTCGAGGGAGAGCTCCTGGACCGGCCGCTCGACGAACTTGCGCAGCCCGATGCCCACGAGCTGGCGGCGACGCTCCTGCGGGCTTAACCGCGCCCGGGTGGGCGAGCCCTGGCCTGTCACGCTATTGAGCATTGCTCAATAAAGCACTAGTGTCAACGGTATGGAGTTTGCCTTATCCCCGCGTGCCGCCGACCTGTCCGCGCGGGTGCGCCGCTTCGTCGACACCCGGATCGAGCCCTTCGAGGCCGCGATGCTCACCGACGTCGCCGAGAGAAGGGCCCGCGGGGAGGACCCGTGGCCGCCGCCGCCGCAGCTCGAGGAGCTCAAGGCCGCCGCCCGCGCCGAGGGACTGTGGAACCTCTTCCTCCCCGCCGGCCACGAGGGCTCGTATGCCGAGAAGTACGGCACCGACGGCGGCGTCGGCCTGTCCAACACCGACTACGCGAGCATCGCCGAGCAGATGGGCCGCTCGTTCATCGCGCCGCTGATCTTCAATTGCAACGCCCCCGATACCGGCAACATGGAGGTGCTGCTCAAGTACGGCTCGCCGGAGCAGAAGGACGCCTGGCTCGACCCGCTGCTCGACGGCCGGATCCGCTCGACCTTCCTGATGACCGAGCCCGGCGTCGCCAGCTCGGATGCGACCACCATGGAGGCCACGGCCACGATCGACGGCGACAAGGTGATGCTCAACGGCCGCAAGTGGTGGTCCTCGGGAGCCGGTCACCCCGACTGCAAGGTCGGCATCTTCATGGCCGTCACCGACCCCGATGCTGCTCGCCACCAACGGCATTCGATGGTGTTGGTGCCGATGGACGCCCCCGGCGTGACGGTCGAGCGCATGCTCTCGACGATGGGCGTCTACGACGAGCCGCTCGGCCACGGCGAGGTCTCGCTCACCAACGTCCGCCTGCCCGTCGAGAACATCCTCGCCGGCCCGGGCCGCGCCTTCGAGATCGCCCAGGGCCGCCTCGGCCCCGGCCGCGTTCATCACTGCATGCGGCTGATCGGCCTGTGCGAGAAGGTGATCGAGCTTGCCCTGGAGCGCTCCACGTCCCGGGTGGCGTTCGGGCGGCCAATCGTCCAACTCGGCGGCAACCGCGAGCGACTGGCCAAGGCCCGGATAGCGGTCAACCAGGCGCGCCTGCACGTCCTGTATGCCGCCTGGCGGCTCGACACGGTCGGCCCGGTCGAGGCGTTCAGCGAGATCAGCGAGATCAAAGCCGCTGTCCCGCAGATGGCGTGCGATGTCATCGACATGGCGATCCAGTTGCACGGCGGTGCCGGCACGAGCACGGACTTCCCGCTGGCGACGGCCTATTCGCTGGCCCGGTCGTTGCGGTTCGCGGACGGTCCCGACGAGGTCCACCTCGCCGTGATCTCCCGACTCATGCTCCGCCCGTATGCTGCTCGCGCCCGCGGGTCGGCCCTGCCGGCGTCCGCGGTGTCCGCCGCCGACCGCGCGGTGCCCGCCGCGACCGAGAGGTCTTGAGGTGCAGCGCATCCTGATCACCGGCGGTGCCTCCGGGCTCGGCCTCGCCCTGACCCAGCTGCTGCTTGCCCGGGGCGACCGGGTGATCGTCGGTGACCTTGCCGACGACCGTCCCGCCACCGTCCCGGCCGCAGCCGAGTATCTGCGGCTGGACGTGCGCAGCCAACAGGACTGGGACGCAGCGCTGGCGCACGTGAAGTCGACCGGCGGCCTGGATGTGTTGGTCAACAACGCCGGGGTCGCCACCGGCGGCCGGATCGACGTCGAGTCGATCGCCGACTGGCAGCGGGTCATCGACGTCAACCTGCTCGGCGTCGTCCGCGGCTGCCAGACGTTCACGCCGTTGTTCAAGGACCAGCACCGCGGGCACATCGTCAACATCGCCTCGCTCGCCGGCCTCGTCCACGGTCCGGGGATGTCCTCCTACAACGCGGCGAAGGCCGGCGTCGTCGCGTTGTCCGAGACACTGGGTTTTGAATTGGCGCCGTGGGGGATTGCCGTCTCGGTCGTCTGCCCGGCCTTCTTCCAGACCAACCTGCACACCTCCTTGCAGGGCAAGGACACCTCGGTGGAGGAGAGCGCCGTGCGGCTAATCACCGGGGCCAAGGCGAGTGCGGACCAGATTGCCGCAATGGTCATTGCCGGTATGGATGCCCGCAAGCGCCTCATCCTCACCGACCGCCTCGGGCATGTCGCGTTCTGGACCAAGCGGCTGGCCTGGCCGCTCTATGCCGCGTCCGGCCGCCGGCTCGGCGCGGGGATGGCGCGGCGGCGACGCGACGGAGGTGGGAATGGCTGACCCGCGCGACACGGCAAACACAGCAGCGGTCCCGGCCCTTGGCGGTGTGCGCGCCGAGGATGCCTTCGACGTCACCGCGGTCGCGAAATGGTTGCGGCACAATGCCGCCGACGCGACCGGTCTGGATGAGGCTCCCGAAGTGCGGCAATTCTCCGGCGGCGCATCGAATTTGACCTTCCTGCTCAGCTGGCCGGAGCGCGAGCTGATCCTGCGCCGTCCGCCGGCCGGAACCAAGGCCAAAGGCGCGCATGACATGGCGCGCGAGCACGACATTCAGGCGGCGCTGGCACCGGTCTATCCCAAGGTCGTTCCGATGGTGGGCTATTGCGGGGACGAGTCGGTGATCGGCTCGGAGTTCTATGTCATGGAGCGCCTCGTCGGGCCGATCCTCCGCAAGACGATCCCGCCCGAGCTCGGGCTGACTGCCGGCGACGTGACGCGCCTGTGCGACAACGCGATCGACGCCCTGGTCGAGTTGCACGCCGTCGACGTCGACGCGGCCGGGCTGGCGCGCCTCGACAGGGGACCGGGATATGTGCACCGCCAGGTCGAGGGGTGGTCGCGCAGATATCGCGCCGCCCGCACGCCCGACGTCGGCTCGCTCGAAGAGCTGATGTCCTGGCTTGATCGCCACCAACCCGACGACGTGCAGCATACGTTGATCCACAACGACTTCCGGTTCGACAATCTCGTTCTCGGGCAAGATGATCCGACGCGGATCGTCGGTGTGCTCGACTGGGAGTTAGCCACCGTCGGCGACCCGCTCATGGACCTCGGCTCGGCGCTCGCCTATTGGGCGCAGGCCGACGATCCCGCCGCCATCCAGGCGATCCGGCTGCAGCCGACCACCGCGCCGGGGATGTGGACTCGCGAGCAGGTGTGGGCGGCATACGAGCAGCGACGGGCGATCGAGGTGAGCGAACGGGACCGGCGCTTCTATGAGCTGTTCGGCACCTTCCGGCTGGCCGGCATCGCGCAGCAGATCTACTATCGCTACGTCCATGGGCAGACAACGAATCCGACGGCGCGCGGGATGGGTGAGGTCGTCCGGATCCTCGACGCGCGGTCGCGGGAGCTGATCGCGTGAGCCGCGTCTTCCTCATTCGACATGGCGAAGCCTCGTGGGACAACGAGGATTATGACCAGCTCACCGAGCGGGGGCACGCGCAGGCCCGGGCCGTGGGGGAGGAGTTGGTGGCGCGACGGGTGGTGCCCGACGTGCTCATCAGCGGGACGCTGCGCCGGCATCGCGAGACGGCGGCCGAGCTGGTGGCCGGAGCCCGCTGGGAGTATGCCGTCGCCGAGGACGAGCGCTGGAACGAACTCGACGCCGACGACATCGTCCGCGTCCACGACCCCGGAGCACGAGACGATGACCGGCGCCCTGGCGCAC
This sequence comes from Nostocoides sp., assembly GCF_037045025.1. Lineage (GTDB taxonomy): Bacteria > Actinomycetota > Actinomycetes > Actinomycetales > Dermatophilaceae > Nostocoides_A. The sequence continues at coordinate 68,653 of NZ_JBAOHM010000012.1, forward strand.
TTCTCCGGTCGCGGGGCGCCGCAGGATTTCGAGAGCTTCTTCGACTCGGCGATGGACCGCTGGCTCTCCGGAGAGGGCGGGCACGTCGAGTCGTATGCGACGTTCGTCGAGCGGGTGCACGTCGCGCTGGACGCGGTGCTCGGCTCGCTCGATGGCCAGGGCACCGCGGTCGTCGTCACCTCCGGGGGCGTGCAGAACGCGATCGCCTCGCGGATTCTCGGTGGCGGCCCGCAGACGTGGCGGCGGATCTTCGGGATGTTCCCCAACACCGGGATCATGCGGCTGACCCATGACAAGCGCGGACTGCGGCTGCGGTCGCTGGGCGAGCTCTCGCACCTGCAGGCGCGTCCTGAACTACTCTCCGAGCGATAGAGCGAGAAGGGCGAACGAATGACCACGATCCTCATCACCGGCGCGAGCTCGGGACTCGGCGCCGAGATGGCCCGCCAATTCGCCGCTCTCGGTTACGATCTCGCGCTCGCGGCGCGCCGCACCGAGCGACTGGAGGCGCTGCGGGCGGAGATCGGCGCACGGCATCCGGAGCGGCGCATCGAGATTCGCGCCCTCGACGTCACCGACGACGCCCAGGTATTCGAGGTCTTCCGCGGCTTCCGCGCCGACTTCGGCAGCATCGACCGGGTCATCGTCAACGCCGGGCTGGGCAAAGGCGCCCCGATCGGCACCGGCCGCCCGGACGCCAACAAACAGACGGCGATGACGAACTTCATCGGCGCACTGACCCAATGCGAGGCGGCGATGGAGATCTTCCGCGCCCAGAGGCGCGGCCACCTCGTGATGATTTCGTCGGTGTCGGCGGTGCGCGGCATGCCCAAGACGGTCACGACGTATGCCGCGACCAAGGCCGCCGTCGCCTCCCTCGGCGAGGGGATCCGCGCCGAGATGCTCGGCGAGCCCGGCCTCGACATCGACGTGTCGGTGATCTATGCGGGGTATATCCGCTCGGAGATGAACGAGCGGGTCAAGCACACCCCGTTCATGGTCGACACCGCGACCGGCGTCACGGCCATCGTCGAGGCGATCGAGAAGAAGAAGGCCCACGCCCGGGTCCCCGCCTGGCCGTGGGTGCCGCTCGGCACGGCGATGCGCCACCTGCCCCTGTCGGTGCTGCGCCGAATCATGTGAGCCAGCTCGTCAGCCCTTCCCGTCGTCGCCGAGGGCGGCGCGCATCGTGGCGGCCTGATCGGCAAGGTGCCGGGCGAGCGGGTGGCCCGCGCTCAACACGTGGCCGGCTTGCTCCGCTGCCCCTTGCATTTCCTCGTATGCTGCCTCCCGATTGCCATTCTGCCACAACGCGATCGCGAGGTTGTTGCGCGAGGTCAGGGTGTCGGGGTGGTCGGGCCCGAGGACGCGTTCACTGTCGGTGAGGGTGGCCTGGTAGAGCGGGATGGCCCGGCCCAGGTCCCCCGCCGACCGGTAGGCGCCGGCGAGGTTGTTGCGCGAGGTCAGGGTGTCGGGGTGGTCGGGGCCGAGGACCCGCTCGGAGTCGGTGAGGGTTTGGGTGTAGAGCGGGATGGCCCGGCCCAGGTCCCCCGCCGATCCGTAGGCGCCGGCGAGGTTGTTGCGGGAGGTCAGGGTGTTGGGGTGGTCGGGGCCGAGGACCTCAGCCGCGGCGTCGGGCAGCGCGGCGCAGGCGATTACCGCATACGGAAGATGATGCTCGTTGCCCCCGATCACGCCGCGCTGGCCGACGCTGATGAAGTCCGCGCTGCCTGTCAACGGAGTCTCGCTGGAGAGCACGGTGGCCAGATAGGCGAGCCAGCCGGCCCACCCTGCTCGGCAGACGCTGAAGTCGACGCCCTCCGATGGAGGCTGACCGCCGGCGAGAGCGGCCAGACCAACCGCTTGCGCGCGAGCCAACTCCGGCTCCGCCGCAAGGTGAGCCTCGGCATACACCCGGCGGGTGAGGTGGTGCAGCGTCACCGTGCTGCGGTCGTCGGAATAGGACGCCAGGGAGGAGCCGACCAGGCGAGCGATGGCGTCGTCGATCCGGAACTCGTCTCCCAGTGACCGCAACCAGGCCACCGGCGCGCCTCCCTCGGCCAGCACGGCCAGCGCGTCGAGGACGATGATCAACTCGGGGCGCAAAGCGCGCTCGGCCGTCCCAGCCTGTCCATCGATGTCGGACAGCGCGGCCTCAATGGCGAACTCGATGGCCCGGGCAGCGCCAAGTGGGTAGTCGCCGGCTTCGTCGCGAAGGAGGTTGTCTCGCAACGGACGTGCCCTGAGCGCGGCAAGGAAGCGCGCATAGTCATAGCCGCGAGCGGAAATGACGGCCGCCGATTGGGCGAGTGCCAGCGCCAGGTTGCCCACCTCGTGCGCGACCGACCGGGCACCGGCGTCGTCGTGCAACAGCGTCCGGCGCCCCAGATAGTCCGCGGACATGTCGTCGGTGAACACCTCGACGGGAATGCGGGTGCCCAAGCTCTGGCCGGTGAGGACGGTCGTCATGATCACCCGGGTGCGAGGGTCTTTGGGAGTGCAACCGTAAAGATCGGCATACCGCTCGACGTTGTCGAAGACGATCAGCCGCCGCTCGTCGCCCGCAGCGGTGGCAAAGGCGTCGAGCAATCGAGCGACGGCCGCGTCCGGGGCCTCGTCCGGATCGCCGGGTGCGTATGCCGCGACCAGGCGCCCCAGGTTGGTCACCACGCTGCTCCGGGTGCGGGAGTCGATCCAGGCGATCATGTCATACCCGTCGGCATCGCACTCGCGGGCGTATGCCGCGGCGAGCTGCGACTTGCCGACGCCGCGCATCCCCTGCAACTGGCAGAGGGTGACGGCGGAACCGGACTCGAACCCTGTGCGGATGGCGTCCAGCTCCGCTCGCTCCACGAAGGCAGTTGCCTCGCGGGGACAGGCATCCTCACCGATGCGGATCAGCCCGGGCCAGCGCTGACCGGGCGCTCGCGGGCCGGACTGCGCGGTTAATAGCTCCAGGATGTCGGTGATCTGGGTCAGGGCGTCGTCGGTGGTTCGCTGTCCGTCGCGAACCCGTCGCAGCAGACCGAGGATGGCCGCCCGCTCGGTGTCCGGGACGTCCATCGCGCGCTGGTGGACCCCATCGGCCACGAGGTCGACAAGCATGAGGAAGGCGTGGCCGGGTGGGGTGTCTTCTCCCGGTTGGAGGATGCGACCGGGCTCGGTGTCATCGCGGGGGATGTAGTGCACGGCGAACCGGTCCAGGGCGGCGTTGCCGCCCTGGTTCATCAGGAAGGTGTGGACGTGCTCAGGCCCGTCAGCGGCGGCGCCCCAGGCGTCCACCGGTTGCACGTCGGCGAGGACAGCAAGGAGAGCGTCGGCCGCCGCGTCCCGGTCGTGCTCGCTGATTCCCGAGCACGCTGTTCCGTGATCCGAGAGCGAGCGGGCCGCCCGGGCGACGAACCGCTCCAGGGCGGGGTCGCTGACGCCGGTCAACGCGTCGGCAGCATCGGCGAGATGGCCCGCGCCGAGCACGTGGGCAGCGGCCTTGCCCAGCTTGGGAAGCTTGTCCCACGTCGATCCCGGCCTCGCCATGGGCGTATCCTTGCAGGCGGCCCGGCCCGGGCGCGGAGGACGAGACAGGTTGCGCCTCGGCGGGTCGGCTGGTTCCGCTCGAGCTATACCAACCCGCTCGGGATATCGGCCTGCGGGAAATCGTCGCCCGTGTAGAGCAGGGCCGCGCCGGTGGCTTTGGCAGCGGCATACGAGAGGCAGTCACCGAAGTTCAGGCGGGCCGGGTGACGGCCCTTTCCGAAGCGGCGCCAGGCGGCCACCGCCGTCGCAGCCTGGCCCTCATCGACGTCGAGAACCCGCACCTCCAGGGTGGACAGCAGCGTTCGCAGGTCGCTCGACGCGGCCGGCCCCTGTTTGGCTTCGACCACGATTCCCGCCTCGACAAGGGTGGCAGCGCCGATAGCAAGATCGCCTGCGGACCGGCGCATCGCGGCAAGCATGACTTCGGCCTCCGGCTCGCCGAACACGACCGCCGCCACCGCCGAGGTGTCCAGGACCGTTGAAATTCTGGCAGCCCGGCATCGTCGTAGCCGAGGATCTCGTCGGCACTGCGCGCATCGCGCCCGGGCCCGCACCCGCTGCAGGCGCTCCTCCAGCGCGCGGCGAGCCGCGACGGTGATGGACTCACCCGTCGCCGCCAGTTCGCGGGCCAGCCGGTCTGTGACGGGATCCTTGATGTTGAGCGCCTCGGCTCCACCTTAGCGGGGAGAGTTCTTCCCCGCCTTCTCGACAAGGCGATCCTGTCCCAGCGGGCTGGCCAGATGAACGCTGACTTTGCGGCCAAAAGAACACTGGAAGGGTGGCCAAACGAACACTAAGGCAGCGGCCAGATGAACGCTCGTGACATCATTCCACGATGGTGAATGTGCCCGAGAGTCCGATGGGTCGCATCGTGCCGCGCAAGGCCCTGGGCGGGCGCGGCGGGAGCGGTTCTTCGACAACTACGGTGCCGACCTGATCAATTGGGATGTCATGCAGCTGGCGCAGATCGAGCGTCGATCGCAGATGGCGACCCTTATGTCTCTCGTGGCTGCCCGTTCCGGCCAGCTTCTCGTTCCCGGGACCCTCGCGAGCGACCTGGGCCTGCCTCGGCCCACCGTGGTCCGCTACGTCAGCCTTTTGGAGGAGGTCTTCCTCGTCAAACGGATCCCGGCGTGGTCGCGCAATCTCAGCAGCCGGGCGGTGGCGAGCGCCAAGGTGGCCATGGTCGATTCGGGCATCGCGGCCAACCTGCTCGGTCAATCCGCCCGTCGCCTGCCGCGCCCCGACGGGGCGTTGGGCCACCTACTCGAGGGCTTCGTCGCCATGGAGATCGCGAGGCAGTTGACCTGGTCGGCCACGCGCGCGGGGCTGTATCACTATCGGACCAAGGATGGTGTCGAGGTGGACCTCATCCTCGAAAACCGGTTGGGCCAGGTCATCGCCATCGAGGTCAAGTCCTCGACAACCATCCGCGGCGAGGACTTCCGGGGCCTCAGCCACGTGCGCGACCGGATCGGCGACGATTTCCTTGCGGGATATGTGCTCTATCTCGGCGAGCACGCCCTCACCTTCGGGGACCGGCTGCGTGCGTTGCCGCTGAGCGCGCTCTGGACCACGCCGGCGTAGCTAGGGCGCGGCAGAACCGGTCAGCAGCAGGAGCTTGCCGATGTGCCCGCTGGCCTCCAGATCGGCATGTGCCCGGGCCGCCTCGGCCAACGGATAGCTCGCGTGGATGATCGGCTTCACCGCACCGGACTCGATCCACGGCCACACGTTTTCCCGCACGGCAGCAACGATGTCGGCCTTCTCGGCCGCCGGCCGGGCGCGCAGTGACGTCGCAAAGACCGACCCGCGCTTGGACAACAACTGGCCGAGGTTCAGCTCGCCCTTGACGCCACCCTGCAGGCCGATGACGACCAGCCGTCCCCCCGTGGCCAGCACCTCGACATTGCGCGGCAAGTATTTCGCGCCCATGTTGTCGAGCACCACGTCCGCGCCGCGCCCGTCGGTCGCCGCGCGCACCGTCTCGACGAAGTCCTCGTCCCGATAGTTGACGAGGATCTCGGCGCCGAGCGAGCGGCATACGGCCAGCTTGTCGGCGGAGCCGGCGGTGACCGCGACCCGGGCACCCAACTGGCGGGCGATCTGGATCGCCATCGTCCCGATGCCGGACGAGCCGCCGTGAACGAGCAGCACCTCCCCCTCGGCGAGCTGGGCGGTCATGACGATGTTGGACCACACCGTGCAGGCCACCTCGGGCAGCCCGGCCGCGTCGGTCAGCGACACCCCCGCGGGGATCGGCAGCAGCTGGCCGGCGGGGACGCAGACGGCTTCGGCATACCCGCCGCCGGACAGCAGCGCGCAGACCTGATCGCCGACGCGCCAGCCTTCGACGCCAGCACCGAGCGCGTCGATCGTGCCGCTGACCTCCAGCCCGGGATACTCCGGCGCACCCGCGGGCGGCGGATAGCGGCCCATCCGCTGCATGACGTCGGCGCGGTTGACGCCTGCCGCGGCGACCCGCACGCCGACCTCGCCCGGCGCGGGATCGGGATCGGGGACCTCGGCGAGGACAAGGGCCTGCGGCCCGCCGGGCTCGGGGATCGTCACGGCCTGCATAACAGCCGATCGTATGCCGCGCGGCATAGACCGCGGGCCGGGAACGTTGTCGTAGGGCGACAGGGAGGAGACCCCCATGGACAAGACGCTCATCACGCTCGGGGCCGTGCTCGTGGCGGCCGGCATCTCGGCCGTCCCGAAGGCGCGGGCCGCGATTGCCCTCGCCGGGACCGGACTGGTGCCGCTGGCCGCGGGCCTGGTGCTCAGCAGCAAGCGCGAGGACGAGCGCCCGGCCTGACCGGCCGGTTCGTTAGCACCGTGCACGCCACGGCGAGCACGCACAGCGCGGCGACCATGCCCGCCGTGCCCCGCCAACCGACGGTGAACGCGATCCCGCCGAGCCAACCGAACACGCTCGAGCCAATGTAGTAGGCAAGCGAATACAGCGCCGCCGCCTGCGCTGTGCCGTCCGTGGCGCGGTGGGTCACCCAGCCCGAGGCGATCGCGTGCCCGGCAAAGAAGGCGGCGCTCAGGACGGTCAGCCCGGCGAGCACCGCGGGCAGCCAGTCGATGATGGTCAGCGCCGTCGCGCCGGCCATCACCCCCGCCGCACCGATGAGCACCGGCGCCCGCCCATGCCGCCCGGCCAGCCGGCCGGCCCAGCGCGAGGAGACGGTGCCGGTGACCGCGGCGAGGAAGAGCAGCGAGGTCACCGACACCGGCAAAGAGAAGGGCGGCCGTTCGAGGCGATAGCCCAGGTAGTTGTAGATCGCGACGTAGCCGCCCATGAGCAGGAACGCCTGGGCATAGAGCGCCAGCATGGCCGGGCGCAGGTTGCCGCGCACTGCGCGCACCAGCGAGGCGCCCTCACGCGACCGCAGCGGCTGCGCGGCGCGGGGGAGGAGCAGCAGGAAGAACGCGCCGGCAATCCCGGACAGGGCCATGGCGACGAGCGCGCCCAGGCGCCACCCGGCATACTCCGCGATCGGTGGGGCGGTCAGCCGGCCGAGCAACCCACCGAAGGCGGTTCCCGCCACATAGCTGCTCGCGGCATAGGCCGCGTCCGCCCGATGCACCTCCTCGCCGAGATAGGTCAACGCCAGCGCCGGTATGCCGCCGAGCGCCACCCCTTGCAGCACCCGCAGGGTGATGAGCACCGGCAGCGTGGGCGCGAGCGGGGCGAGCAGGCCGATCACCGTGGCCGCGACGATGGCGATTCGCATCGCCGCGACCCGCCCGATCCGGTCCGCGACGACGGACCAGGGGATCACCGCGGCGGCCAGGCCGAGGGTGGCGCCGGACATCGTCAGCGCGGCGTCGGACGCCGAAATGCCCAGGTCACGGCCGATGAGCGGCAACAGCCCCTGGGGGTAGTAGAGCTGGCCGAAGGTCGCCAACCCGGCCGCCCACAAGGCCGCGATCGCGCGCTTGTAGCCCCGCGACCCGGCGACCAACCGGGCCGCCGGCACCGTGCTCACCACGCTCACCTGGCTCACCCTCATCGAGGTTAGAGAGCACGGCATACCAGCGTCCAATGCATCTTTTCACGAAAACTAATGCGTTAGCGGATAATCAGGCATGGACCCCACGGCCCGGCACATCGCGGCCCTGCTGCCCGCGTTCGCCGCCTTTGCGGAGACCGGGCGCACCACGGCGGCAGCGGAACTGCTGCAATTGCCCCAGTCGACGATCAGTCGCAGCCTCGCCCGGCTCGGCAAGGAGCTCGGCAGCGAGGTGGTCGCCCGCAGCGGACGGGAGCTGCGGCTCACCCCCGCGGGCTTGGCCCTGGTTCCGTATGCCGCCGCCGTCGTCGCCGCGGCCACCGACGGGGTCGAGGCGGTCCGGGCCCGGGATGCGGCGGCGCGGGGAAGCATCGGCCTGGCCTTCCAGGGCACGCTCGGCGAACGGGTGGTGCCGGCGCTCGTCAAGACCTTCCTGCGCGAGCACCCGGGGGTGGACTTCGCGCTGCTGCAACTCTCCCGCGACGGTTGCCTGGCCGCACTTGCCAACGGGGAGGCCGAGTTTGCGCTGATCTCCCCGCTGGAGGAGCGCAGCGGGCTGACCAGCCTGAGGTTGCACGTCGAACCGCTCGTGTTGGTCGTCCCCACCGGACACCGGCTGGCCACCCGCGCCCGGTGCGAACTCGCGGCCGCCGCGGAGGAGCCGTTCGTCTGCGTCAAGCCGGGGTATGGGATGCGCACGATCCTGAGCGACTTGGCCGGCGCGGCCGGATTCACCCCGGCGGTGGCGTTCGAGGGGGACAACTTGAGCACGGTGCGCGGCTTGGTTTCGGCGGGTCTTGGGGTCGCCGTGGCGCCACGCGACCCGCGCGGCGCGCACGGGTTCGTCGAGGTGCCGCTGGTCGATCCGGGGGCGGAGCGCGAGATCGGCGCGTGTTGGCGGGCGGAGGGGCTGAACGCGCTGGGTGCGGCATTCCGCACGCTGCTGCGTCGCCGGGGGCGCCGGCTGACCGAGATCGGGTTGCTGCCCTATCCGTCGTGAGTCTGGTCGGCCGTTCGGTGGGTGCGGGAGGAGTCGATCACGCGGCGGATCAACCGGCCGAGCAGTTCCAGGTCGGCGATCCCGATGTCAGCGCCGACCGCGTCGGCCCAGGCGCGCTGCTCGCCGGCCATCGCGCGGACCGCGGCCACTCCCCGGTCGGTCGGGGTGAGCAGCTTGGCCCGCTTGTGGTCGGGGTTGTCCTGCCAGCGCGCCCAGCCGCGCGCCACGACGTCGTCGGCGACCCGCTGCACGCTCTGCCGGGTCAGGCCGAGACCGATGCGCCGCGCGATCGCCGCGACCGGGCGCGGCTCGCCGAGCACGGCGCCGAGGACCTGCCATTGCGCCGGTGTCAGGTCGTGCGGGGTGGTGATCATCGCTGCGGCGGAAAGGAATTCGCCGTTGAGCTCGAATGCCGGCAGGACCAGCGCGGTCAGCGCGTCCCCCTCAGGAGTTCGCGAAGGCACCCTGAGCCGCCATCAATGCATAAAAGGCCTCGGGCCGCCCGGTGAGGTAGAGCTGCTCCCACGGTGTGGTGATCTCGTCGGGGACGAGCCCGGTCAGCCGGAAGATCTCGGCGGTGAACTCCACCGGATGCACGCCGCTGCCGGTCGTGATGCCGCGGTCGGTGACGACGGGTGCCTCGACGTAGTGTTCGGCTCCGGCGTAGCCGCTCATCTCGAGGACGATCTTGGCGTTGGAGGTGTGCCTGCGGTCGTCGAGGAAGCCGCCACGGGCCAGGAGCAGGGTGGCGCCGCAGATGGCCGCGACCGGGGTTCCGGCGTCGAGCAGGCGGGGGAGAATCGCGAGCAGCTGCTCGTGGGGGCTTGCTCCGGTGTCGGGGCCGTAGGTGTCGGCGCCCGGGATCACCAGGGCCGCGAGGCCGGGCATCTCTGCCAGCTCGTCCAGGTCGACGGTGGGCGTGATGGTCAGGCCGCCCAGGGACCGGACCGGGGCGGTCCCGTCGCCGACGAACACGGCCTGGAATCGTCCCGGCCGCAGCTGCTCGGCACGGGTGACCTCGGCGGTGAGGTACGCGTACTCCCAGTCGGCCATGGTCTCGGTGGCATAGATGGCGATGGTCTTGGTCTGTGTACTCATGGAAGCAGACTGGCATAATGACAGCATGCTGTCAATAGGTTTTCGGGGAAGCTCCGGCAGGGCGCGCGGGTCCGGGGCTCCGCGCGCTGCCTGCATGCGGCATACGCTCTGCGCATGCGTGCGTTGCGTGTCCCCCTGGAAGATTCCCGCGGGCTATTCCTCGACCAGCTTCACGAATTCGTTTCTGCCGCAGCGGGTATGGATGATCTGGCGGCCCTCGACCCCGCGCGGTGTCGCGGCTGGAGCCGTCTGGACGTCATCGTCCATGTGCGCCTCGGGGTGGAGGAGATGGCGGCGACGGCCGCGGCATACACCGACCAGACACCCGATCACGACGCCGCGAGCTATTGGACCAGTCATCCCGACGACCGCGATGCGGATCCGGTCGCGCACATTCTGTGGCTGCGACGCACAGCGTCTGCCTACAGCCGACCGGCCAGCGCGGTCCATCACCTGCGCCTTGTCGCGGATCTCGCCCGACGCGTGCTGGTCGGCGCGCCGGATCGCGTCGTGCTTTTCCAGGGCAAGGCGATGACGATGGGGGATTTCCTGGCGACCTGGGTCGTGGAATTGGCCGTCCATCAGCTCGACCTGGGCTCGGGTGGGACGCCGGTGGGCGCCGCTCTCGCGCGCCGCACGCTCGAGGCGATCGCCGGCGCCGACCTCCCGGAGCAGTTGAGCGATGCCGATGCCGTGCTCGCCGGCCTGGGACGTATCCCGTGGCCGCCGCAGACCGGCAGTCCAGGGCGCTTCCCGGTCTCGCTTTGATCCGAGTTGGTTTGACCGATAATCGCGAACAGCACAGTGGCCCTATGAAAAATGCACAACAAAGCGGCGGAAATAAAGCGCGAATCCATTGCACCCGTCAGTGGACATGTGTATTATTGAGAGATCATGACAGCGACCCATCCGACCCTCGTGCCGCCGCCCGGCGCGCACCCGTGCGCCGCCGCGGCCCAAGTCGACGCCTGGCTGGAGTCAATGCTCGCCTGCTACGAGAACGAGCTGACTTGGTCCGGCGAACCCGGACTGGGACGAGACCGAATGGGACCTCCTCTGCCGCGACGGTTAGGAGGCGCCCACGGCCGGGTTTTGGGAACCGGCGCGACCGGCGCGCCCGAGCGGCGCACGGAACCGCGGGAGAGAGTGTTTCATTGACCCGTGAGTTCAACGGTGATCCTGGGTGACGAGCCCCTGACGGTCGAGCAGGTCGTCGCAATTGCCCGCAGCGGCCCGCTCGGCGTGCACTACCTCGCCGAGCCGGTGCAGATCGTGGTGAGCCAGCCGGCGTGGGCGCGCGTGCGGCATACGCGCGCAGTCGTCGAATCGCTCGCCGACGACAGCGTGCCGCACTATGGCATCTCAACCGGCTTCGGCGCGCTCGCGACGATGCACATCCCGATCGACAAGCGACATCAGTTGCAGCGCAGCCTGATTCGCTCGCACGCCGCGAGCGCGGGCGCAGAGGTCGAGCGTGAGGTCGTCCGGGCGTTGATGCTCCTGCGGATCCAGACGCTCGCGACCGGGCGCACCGGCGTCCGAGAAGAGACATTGCGCGCGTATGCCGCTCTGCTCAACGCCGGGATCACGCCCGTTGTGCGCGAGTTCGGGTCGCTCGGCTGCTCCGGCGACCTCGCGCCGCTCGCGCATTGTGCGCTCGCGCTGATGGGCGAAGGGATGGTCCGGGACGCGCGCGGCGAGCTGCTGCCGGCGGGGGAGGCGCTCGCGGCCGCCGGCATCACGCCCGTCGACCTCGCCGAGAAGGAGGGGCTGGCCCTCATCAACGGCACCGACGGCATGCTCGGCATGCTCTGTATGGCGATCGCCGACCTCCGCGCGCTCGTCACCGTCGCCGACCTCGCCGCCGCGATGAGCGTCGAGGGATTGCTCGGCACGGACGACGTCTTCGCGGCCGACCTGCAGGCGCTGCGTCCGCAACCGGGTCAGGCCCTCAGCGCCGCGAACATGCGGAAAGTGTTGGCAGTCAGCGAGATCCGCGAGTCCCATCGCGACCCAGATGCTTGCACCCGCGTCCAGGACGCGTACTCACTCCGCTGTGCGCCCCAGGTCGCGGGCGCCATGCGGGACACGATCGAGCACGCCGCCCGGGTCGCGGCCTCGGAGCTCGCCAGCGCGATCGACAATCCCGTCGTCACCCTCGATGACCGGGTCGAGTCCAATGGCAACTTCCACGGCGCGCCGGTTGGTTATGTCCTCGACTTCCTCGCGATCGCCGCGGCCGACCTGGCCAGCATGAGCGAGCGCCGCACCGACCGCTTGCTCGACAAGGCCCGCAACCACGGCCTGAACGCCTTCCTCGCCGACGACCCGGGCGTCGACTCCGGGCTGATGATCGCCCAATACACCCAGGCGGCAATGGTTTCGGAGATGAAGCGGCTGGCCGTGCCGGCGAGCGTCGACTCGATCCCGAGCAGCGCATTGCAAGAGGATCACGTCTCGATGGGCTGGTCGGCCGGGCGCAAGTTGCGCCGCTCGATCGACACCCTGCGCCAGGTGCTCGCGATCGAATTGCTCACCGCCGCACGCGGAATTCGGCTGCGCGCGCCACTGGCGCCGTCGCCGGTCTCGGCCGCTGTGATCGCGGCGCTTGACGAGGTCACCCGCACGGCACCCGGCCCGGACCGGGTGATCGCCGACGACATTGCCGGAGCGGTCCTCGCCGTGACCGACGGCTCCGTCGTCGCGGCCGCCGAGGAGGCGGCGGGTCCCCTCAACTGAGCCCTCCCGCGCGGACCCCCCTCGGGCCGCACCTGGCGCTAGAGGGCAGCCTCGCCGGCTGCGGTCATCAGCCCCTGTTCGCGCAACGTCGAAACCAGGCGCAGATTGCGTTGAGAGGTGGTCCCGCGAGTGCGCCGGGGCGTGAATTTCTGCAAATAGCTGGAGCCGTCGCCGCGCCGGCGCATCGACTCGCTCCAGCCGAAGCACAGCCCCTCTTCGAGGAGGTCGTGAAAGTCCACGCTCGGTATGCCGGTCCCCGACTTCGCCAGCCGCACCCACACTCCCGGTGAGGAGTCGTGCTCGGCGATCAGCCACTCCCGCAAGGATTCTCGAGTCGCGAAGGCGAGGATCGGCAACCCGTCGAGGTGGTCCGGCCCGTCCGGTCCGGGTTCGCGAGGCGACGGGGGAGATGGCGACGATCGCGTCAGACGACTAAATCAGCGGGAACGATCGTCACGGCGAACGGGCTGGTCAAGGTCAGCCGGTCCGACCCGGAAGTCCGACCCGATTCCACATACCGGTTGTTTTCCAGGCGCCACGCAATCACGGATGGTTCGTCGGGATCGATCACCCAATAGTTCGGGCAGCCCGCCGACTCGTAGCGGGATCGTTTGAGGAGCAGGTCGATACGCCGCGTGCTGGGCGAGAGGATCTCCACGGCCAGCACCGGCGCTCCCGGCAGGTTGGCGTCGGTCAGATCCGCCTGCCGGGCGACGAGCAGATCCGGCTGCAGGACGCTGTCGTCGGTGAGGACGACGTCGAAGGGAGCCGCAAACACCTCCAGACCTGCCGGGCACGCCTGGACCAACGCCACGAAGAGCCGGCCGGAGGCGCGTTGGTGGCGCATCGCCGGGGAGGGGGTCACGACGAGGGCTCCGTCCACGAGCTCATATCGGTGCCCGTCCTCTGGTATGCCGTCCAGGTCGTCCCTCGTCAGGGATCGGCTCCACGGCAGCATGGTCACGTTCGCCATCGTCCCTCACTTCCCACTGCCGTGCCATCCGTTCATGATGTCTGGGTTGCCGAGGTCGCGCGAACGGCGAGGGCGAAGCCTGTGGACAACCGGGCGGCCAACGGGATCGGGCGTTCAGCGGATCAGGCAGAACGGGTGGCCGGCCGGGTCGAGGTAGACCTTGAATCCGCCATCGGTGGACGGTTGGTGCTCGTGCACCGTGGCGCCTGCGGCCAGCACGAGCGGCTCCATGCCGGCGATGTCGCCGCGGCAGGACAGGTCGAGGTGGACCTGCTGGGGATGCGCGCCGCCTGGCCACGTCGGCGGGGCGTAGTCGGGGATCTGTTGGAAGCCGAGGCAGGTGCGCCCGTCGGGGTTGTCCGGCGTGATGCCGCCCTGCGGCGGCGCGATGACGACGAAGTCGCCGTCCGCCTCGCCCTCGGGCGCCCAGCCGAGGATCTCGGCATAGAACCGGGCAAGCGCCGGCGCGTCGGGGCAATCGAGGACGACCAGGTCGAGCAGGGGGCGGCTGGCCGGCGCGGTCGGGTGCGGTGTGCTCATGTCGGCGACCATATGCCGAATTCCGGACGATCTAGGTCCGGGTCGGGTCAGCCCAACGACCGCAGCGGGCGCAAGACAGGGCGCAACAGGGACGATGCGGACACTCAAACGATCAATGCCGATCGACTCGCCGCAATTGCACGATCAAATCAGCCGGAGACGCCCCCATTGATTGTTTGACTGTCCCGGCGATGACTGTCCCGGCGACTCTCCGCAACTCCCCGAACTCGGGCCGCGGCGGGTCATACTGGCCCAGCTCCTGACCGGGGTGGGATGATTTCGGGACGCAAGAGACTCGATGACGAGGAGATCCGATGGACGGCGCCCGCCCGGTCTGCGCCCCGCGCGGCACCACCTTGACCGCGAGGCAGTGGAGCACCGAAGCCCCGTTGCGCATGCTGATGAACAACCTCGACCCCGAGGTGGCCGAGCGGCCCGACGACCTGGTCGTCTATGGCGGCACCGGGCGAGCGGCGCGCGACTGGGCGTCATACGACGCGATGGTCCGCACGCTGACCACCCTGGCTCCTGACGAGACGATGCTCGTCCAATCGGGCCGTCCCGTCGGCGTTTTCCGCACCCACGAGTGGGCGCCGCGGGTGCTGATCGCTAACTCCAACCTCGTTCCGGACTGGGCGAATTGGCCCGAGTTCCGGCGGCTGGAGCATCTCGGCCTGACGATGTATGGGCAGATGACCGCCGGCTCGTGGATCTACATCGGCACCCAGGGCATCGTCCAGGGCACCTACGAGACGTTCGCCGCGATCGCTGAGAAGTTCGCCCACCGAGAGGGCGGGCAGGGGAATGGCGGCGGCACGCTCGCCGGCACGCTGACCCTCACCGGCGGCTGCGGCGGTATGGGCGGCGCGCAACCGCTCGCGGTCACGCTCAACGAGGGCGCCTGTCTGATCGTCGACGTCGACCCCCACCGGCTGCAACGCCGGGTCGAGCACCGCTATCTCGACGAGGTCGCCGACGACCTCGACGACGCCATCGATAAAGCTTTGCGCGCCAAGGCAGAACGGCGTGGCCACTCGGTCGGCGTCGTCGGCAATGCCGCCGAGGTCCTCCCCGAACTGTTGCGCCGCGGCGTCGACATCGACATCGTCACCGATCAGACGAGCGCCCACGACCCGCTGTCCTATCTGCCGCTCGGGATCGCGCTGGAAGACTGGGACGACTACGCGACCAAGAAGCCGGAAGAGTTCACCGACCGGGCTCGCGAGTCGATGGCCCGGCACGTCGAGGCGATGGTCGGGTTCATGGACGGCGGCGCCGAAACCTTCGACTACGGCAACAGCATTCGCGACGAGGCGCGCCTCGGGGGGTATGACCGGGCGTTCGCGTTCCCCGGGTTCGTCCCGGCATACATCCGGCCGTTGTTCTGCGAAGGCAAAGGCCCCTTCCGCTGGGCCGCACTGTCCGGTGACCCCAAAGACATCGCCGCAACCGACGAGGCCGTCCTCGACCTTTTCCCCGACAATGACCGCCTCCACAAGTGGATCCGCGGCGCGCAGGAACGCATTGCGTGGCAAGGGCTTCCGGCCCGCATCTGCTGGCTCGGCTACGGTGAGAGGGACAAGGCGGGGCTGGCCTTCAACGACCTCGTCGCCTCCGGCGCGGTCAGCGCGCCGATCGTCATCGGCCGCGACCACCTCGACTGCGGTTCCGTGGCGAGCCCCTACCGGGAGACCGAGGCGATGGCCGACGGCTCCGACGCCATCGCCGACTGGCCGCTGCTCAACGCCCTCACCGCGGCGAGTTCCGGAGCGACCTGGGTCTCGATCCACCACGGCGGCGGCGTCGGCATCGGCCGCTCCATCCACGCCGGCCAGGTCAGCCTCGCCGACGGAACCCCGCTTGCCGCCGAGAAGCTTGCCCGGGTGCTGACCAACGACCCCGGGATGGGCGTGATCCGGCACGTCGATGCCGGCTATGACCGCGCCGAGGACGTCGCCGCCGACCGCGGTGTGCGGGTGCCGATGCGCGAGGGGTGACCGGCACCCGGTCGCCGATTCCCGGCGCCTCTCACCTCCAGCCGGCGCGTAGCAGCGCGACAAGTGTTGCTGCACACCACCGTCGGTATGCCGCGGGGCGCCAACCGCAAACGACGACGAGCTGGTCGTAGGAGTCGTGGGACAGCACCAGCCCGAGGCTGTCCGCAAGCGCGCGCCGTTCGGCCGGAGTTCGCCTCGCCACCAGCCCGGCCTGCTCGAGCGCTCGGATGTGGGTGACGATGTCGGCGCGGCGGTGACGGGCTTGGTCGCGCCGCGCCGCTGCCACGGCGGCGTCCTGTTCGGCGGCCACGCGCAAGGCGCGCCAGATCCCCATCGAGTCGGCCACGCGGGGCACGATCTGCCCGACCAGATCGCCGACCACCGCGTCCAGAACGAGCGGGCGCGTGGGATCAGCGGGCGGGCTCAGTGACCGGAGCGACAGCGCGTCCGGGTCGCCGGCAAACTGCGCGGCAAAGGCCGCGAGCAGCAGGTCGGCCTTGCGTCCGGTCGACACGACGGTCTCGAGGCTGACCTCGGCCCCGGCGGCGACGGCGCGCATGGACGTCGCGGCATACCCCTTGGCCGCGAAGAGACGTCCGGCGACCGCGATCACGTGGGCGCGGGTGCGGGCGGCCTGCTCCTGGCGGCCGGTCGAATCGTACTTGCGGGAGTGGCGTTTCTCGGACATATTCGGTTGTACAGTGTATCGATGGATTATTAGGAGACCGATATGCCGCGCTGTTCCATCCTGGTGTGTGTCCAGCCCGCCCGCGGCCACGTCGGACCAGTGCTGCCGGTTGTCGCCGGCCTCATCGAGGCCGGGCATGACGTGCGGGTCATCACCGGCCGGCGCTACGGCGCCCGATTTGAGGCGCTCGGTGCCCGCTGGCTGCCGCTGCCGGACGGGGTCGATTTCGACGACTCCGACCTCGATGCGAGTTTTCCCGAGCGGCGTCGGTTGCGCGGGGTCGCGTTGGCCCGGTTCGATCTGACGAGCTTCGTCGATGCCATCCCGGCTCACCTGGGCGTCATCGACCGGGCGCTCGACGACCAGCGGGCCGACGTCGTGCTGTGCGACCCCCTGTTCATGGGCGCCGTTCCGCTCGTGCTGCGGCCGGCAGGACAGCGGCCGCCGGTGCTGGTTCTTGGGATCCTGCCCATGGTCTACCCGGTGCCCAACCTGGCTCCCGCGAGCGGCCCGGGCGGCGCGGTGGTGCACCGCCTTGCCGGCGCGGCCGCGGCATACCTGCTGCGGCCCGTGCAGCGCACGGCCGAGGCACGGGTGCTGCAGGCGAGCGGACGGCGGCTCGGGTTCCGGTTCTCGGACTGGCCCCTCGCCGCGGACGGGCTCCTCCAGTTCACCGCGCCGGGATTCGAGTACCCGAGAGCCCTAGACGGCCCGCCCGTGCACTTCGTCGGGCCGCTGACTTCGAGCGGGACCGAGGAACACCTGCTCCCACCCTGGTGGGCCGAGGTCGCCGCGAGTGACCGCCCCGTCGTGCTCGCCACCCAGGGCACGATCGCCAACGCGGAGCTGAGCGATCTCATCGCGCCCACGATCTCGGCCCTGGAGGGACAGGACGTCTGGGTCGTCGTCTCCACCGGCGGATCGATCGCCGCTGGTGACCTCCCCGAGGCCACCAACCTGCGCACCGCCGACTACCTTCCGTTTGACGAGGTGCTTCCCCGGTGCAGTGTCTTCGTCAGCAACGGCGGCTATGGCGGGGTGAACCACGCCCTTCGACACGGCGTGCCTATCCTGGCCGTGGGTGCCACCGAGGACAAACGCGACGTCGTCGCCCGGGTGCGCTGGTCCGGCTGCGGGGTGGGGATCGCGCGGCGACGGGCGAGCGCCCGGCAACTGGGACGAGCGCTCCACCAGCTGCTCACCGACCCGGCTTACCGCGGCCGCGCCGAGCACCTCGCGGCCGAGATCGCCGCCGCGCCAGGGCTCCCGGGCCTTGTGAGGGTAGTCGAGTCCTACGGCGACGGAGGTGCCCAGGACCATCGCCGACCTGGTCGGTGTGCAGCGCCGCAGTGATCGTCGCCAGGCAATCTCCGAGGCCGCGCATATGCGTCCGCTTCACCGCATGACGAGAGCCAGCCACATCGGGGCGGTGACGGCGCCGACGACCGTCGAGAGGCTGACGAGGATCGCGACGAACGGCCCATCCCCACCCATCCGGCTGGTGAGGATGTAGGACGCGGTCGCCGTCGGGGCCCCGGCGAACGCCATCAGTGCCGGCCGGCTGTCCGAGCCCACTCCCGCGAGCGGCGAGAGCGCGAGGACCGCTGCCGGCAGCACGAGGGCCCGTATGCCGATGATCCAGGCCACGAGGCGAGGCTCGCGAAGTGCCCCTCCCCACCGCAACGCGGCCCCGACGGAGATCAGTCCGAGGGGGATGGCCGCGCTGCCGGTTCGTTGCAGCAGTGCGGCGATCGGCCCGGGCAGGTCGATTCCGGCAACCGCGACCACGCCGGCCGTCACCGTCGCGATGAGGAGGGGGTTCGTGCCGAGTTCGCGGGCAAGAGATCGCTCACTGTGCCGGGCCAGGCCGAGCACCGCAAGGAGGTTCACCAGAGGGACGCCGAGGCCGACGCACACGGCCGCGAGCCCCGCGGCGTTCGCGCCGCCTGCGCGGTCGGCAATGGCCAGGACCAGGATGCTGTTGAACCGGTAGGCGCACTGGGCGCCCGACGCCAGCCGGTCCGTGCCGACCCGGAGCACCGGCCGGGCTAGCCAGGCCAGCAGCCAGCCGAGCGCGACCACGGCCACGACGACCCCGATCAGCGGGCCGACCGTCGCCGCACTCACCGGCGTGCGGGCGATCGAGAGGAAGAGCAACGCCGGCAAGAAGACGTAGTGCGTCAAGCGCTCCAGCCCGGCCCACAGGTCATCGCCCCACTGCGTGCCGCGCCGCAGCAGCAACCCCAGGCCGATGAGGGCGAGATCGGGCAGCAGCAGGGTGACCATCGTCGTATCGAAGCTGGTTCCCCCACCCCGTGCCAGTCGGCTTCCCGCCGCAATCCCTACCGCACCGTCACCGGGACGAGTGAGCTCGTGGTGGTTCCGTTCCCGAGCTGGCCGGATTCGTTGGCGCCCCAACACTTCCCGACCCCGCCAGCAGCGACGGCGCAGGAGTAGGACCACCCCCCGGTTGGCAGGGAAGCGCCCCGGGACAGGCCGACGACCTGGGACGGCCGGGTCCGATTCACCCGGGTCCCGTCGCCAAGCTGCCCGTGGTCGTTCAGGCCCCAGCACGTGATGGCGCCGGCGCCGGTGGCGGCGCAGGAGTGATGGAAACCGGCCGTGATCGAGGTGGCTCCGGCCGCCAGGCCGGAAACGGTCACCGGCGCCAGGCGCCGGGTCCGGGTGCCGTCGCCGACCTCGCCGTAGTAGTTCGCGCCCCAGCACTTCGCCGCGCCCGAGTCGTCGCCGCGCAGGTGTGGTAGCTCCCGGCGCCAACCGAGGCAACACCACCGGCGAGCCCCACCACCCGGGTCGGTGTCAGCCGGTTGGTGCGCGTGCCGTCGCCCAGCTCGCCGTTGTTGTTGGCGCCCCAGCATTTCAGCACGCCGGACGTCAGCACGGTGCAGCTGTGCGATACACCCAGCGACACTGCGGTGACGCCCGACGAGAGGCCGGCGACGGCAACGGGCGTCTCCCGCCACGTCGTCCCGTCACCGAGTTGACCGAATTCGTTGCTGCCCCAACACTTGACGGCGCCGGGTTGGGTGAGAGCGCAGGCGTGGTGCGCCCCGGCGGTAATCCCCCGAACCCCTGACCCGAGACCGGTCACCGGGATCGGTACGTCGCTGGACGAGGGATCCGGGTCGCCCAGCACGGGTGCCAACAGCTCGCTGCCCCAGCAGCGGGCGGCGCCGCGCCTGGTGACCGCGCAGGAGAAGTCACTTCCCGCGGCGATCGACCGGACACCGTCCGCCAGTCGGGCTACCGCGCGCGGGAAGGATGTAGTGGCTGGGTAGGGGTAGGGGATCCCGAGTTGACCCTCCCCGCTGTAGCCCCAGCAAAATGCCTTGCCATTGCCATCAAACCCGCAGGTGTGCTTGGGACCGGCCGCGATCTTGGCGAAGCGGTGGCCAGCGGCGGACTGCTGGGAAGGCGCCGGCCGGTTCGGCGGCCTGGCCGGCCGCCGGCAGGGCGGCGAAGGTAGCGGCGGCCGCGGCGCCCGCGGCCAGGATGGAACGAGTTACTGGATGCATGGTTCTCCGTTGTGTTGAGGGTGAGTTGGACGTCTCACAGTGGGCTCGGGGGCGTGTTCATGTTCGGCGGGTGGCCGCTGGCTAGCGGACCGTGACTGGCACGGTCGAGTCCTGCATGGATCCATTTCCGAGCTCGCCGTTATCGTTGAGGCCCCAGCACTTGCCAACGCCGCTGGAGTCGACCGCGCAGGTGAACAGGTAACCGCCGTCGATGGACAGGACTCCGGCAGTGATCCCGACGACCTGGCTCGGGCGGCTCCAGCCGCCCGCTGCTCCGTTGCCGAGGGCGCCATACGAATCATCGCCCCAGCACTGCAAGCGCCCGTCCGCCGTTTCTGCGCAGGTGGTGAAGTTGCCCGCCCGGATGTCCACGACACCCCTGGTCAGGCCGGGGACGGGCGCGGGCGCGTAATGTTCGACGTAGGTTCCGTCGCCGAGTTGCCCGGAGTAGTTCGCTCCCCAGCACACGGCGGTCCCCGACGTGGTGCGGGCGCAGGTGTGGTCATTGCCCGGCGCCACGCCGGCGACCGGACTGGGCAGCCCGGTCACGCGCGTCGGCGTCAACCGGTCGGTCTCGGTCCCATCCCCGAGCTGGCCGTACTCGTTGACGCCCCAGCACCGCACCGCCCCGGTCGTGAGCGCGATGCAGGTGTGGCGACCGTCGCCGACCTGACCGAGGTTGTTGTAGCCCCAGCACTTGAGCGCACCGGCGGTGGTGACGGCGCAGCTGGTGTTGCCGCCGGCCCCCAGGGCCGCCACCCCGCCGGACAGCCCCCGCACGGGTGTTGGCACACTCGAGTCCGCCGTGCCGCCGTTGCCCAGCTGGCCGGCAAAACCAGCTCCCCAGCAGTAAACCCCACCGGCGGTCGTCAGCCCGCAGGCGTGCGATCCGCCGGTGGCGATCTGCCGGAAGCGGTGACCGGCATACGTCGAGACCTGCCCCGACGCGCTCGCGAGCCCCGCGGACGACGCGGTGGCCTGCGCCGTGGACACGACGCCGACGGTGCTGACCCCCATGGCGGCCGCCCAAGTGATGGCCAAGAGTTTGCGCATGACGGACTCGCTCCGGCGAGGCCCGCGCCGTCCCCGCGCCTTGAAGCCCGCCTGTGCCCCCCTGTCTAGTTTGCCGCCCGCGGGCGGTCAATGGGGTGAGCACTCCATTGACACGGGTTTCGCTTCGGCCGCGGCCGGAATCCAGCACATTCCCCCGTGAGCCGATTCCGGAATCGGCCCGTCATCTGCTTTGCTCGTCTGGTGTCGTCCGAGGCGTTCCTCTCGATGTGGGAGCAGTTGCAGCCGGTCGGGAGGGATCGGCATACCGGCGGCTATCGGCGATTTGCCTGGACCAGCGCCGACGGTGAGTTGCGCGACTGGTTCCGTGCCCACGCCGAGCGGCTCGGCCTGGACCTGACGGCGGACCGGATGGGCAATCAATGGGCGTGGTGGGGCGACCCGGACGCCGACGGGCCCGGGCTCGTCATCGGCAGCCACCTCGACTCGGTCCCCGACGGCGGCGCGTATGACGGTCCCCTCGGCGTCGTCACCGCCTTCCTCGCCGTGGAACGACTGCGAGAGAATGGCTTCCAGCCGGATCGGCCGATCGGCCTCGCGAACTTCGTCGACGAGGAGGGGGCGCGGTTCGGGATCGCGCTGGCCGGCTCGCGGGTGATCACCGGCCTGCTCGACCCCGACCGTGCGCGCGGCCTCACCGACGCCGACGGCATCACGATGGCCGAGGCGATGCGCGCGGCCGGACACGACCCCGAGCAGATCGCGCCCGATCCGCAGGCTCTGGGGCGGGTCGGGACCTATCTCGAACTGCACATCGAACAGGGCCGCGCCCTGGCCGACATCGCCGCCCCGATCGCGGTCGGCACCGACATCTGGCCGCACGGGCGCTGGCGGATCGACCTGCTCGGCGAGGCCAACCACGCCGGCACCACCCGCCTGGAGGACCGCCGGGACGCCCTCCTCGCGCTCGCCGGCGTCATCCAGGAGGCACGCGCGGCCGCCGAGCGCCGGGGTTGTCTGGCGACGATCGGCAAGGTCGAGGTGCTCCCGGGCGGGGTCAACGCCATACCGAGTCACGCCAGCGCCTGGCTCGATGCCCGCGGCGCCGACCCCGACGCCGTGCGCGCGGCCGTCGCCGACATCGGCGCCGCCGTCGCCGCCCGCGACGGTGAGCTGCGCGAGGAGTCGTGGACCCCGGTCACGACTTTCGACCCCACGTTGGTGACGCGGGTGCGGGCCGCGCTCGGCGGCATACCACTGCTGGGGACCGGCGCCGGACACGACGCCGGCGTGCTCAACCAGGCGGGCATCCCGAGCGTCATGCTGTTTGTGAGGAATCCCACCGGCGTGTCCCATTCGCCCGCCGAGCATGCCGATTTGGCAGACTGCCTCGCGGGTGTCGACGCCGTTGTCGCCGCCGTGACCGACCTGGCTGGGGCTGCGCGATGACGAACTACTGGGCCACCAGCGCCGTGCTGCCCACGGGCCTGGCGCACCGGGTGCGCGTCGAGGTCGCCGACGGGCGGATCACCCGGGTCACCTCCAAGGCCCCTCCCGCAGCCGAGGACGTGCAGCTCGACGGGATCATGCTCCCGGGCTTTGCCAACGCCCACAGCCATGCCTTCCACCGCGCGCTGCGCGGGCGCACCCACGCGAGTGGCAACTTCTGGACCTGGCGCGACCAGATGTATACCGTCGCCCGGGTTCTCGACCCCGACACCTATTTTGGGTTGGCCCGCGCGGTTTTTGCCGAGATGGTGAGCGCCGGGTTCACGGTCGTCGGCGAGTTCCACTACCTCCACCATGGCCCCAACGGCCAGCCGTATGACGACCCGAACGCCATGGGCCACGCCGTTGTCGCCGCCGCCGCCGAAGCGGGCATCCGGTTGACCCTGCTCGACACCTGCTATCTCAGCGGCGGCCTGGCCGGCTCCGGCCACCTCGACCTCGACCCGGTCCAGCAGCGGTTCAGCGACGGGCACGTCGCCGACTGGATCGGGCGAGTCGGCCGGCTCGCCGACGGCCCGACCACCCGAATCGGTGCCGGGGTGCACTCGGTGCGCGCCGTCCCCCGCGACGCGCTCCGCGACCTCGCGTCGATCGTCGGCAACCGGCCGGTCCACGCCCACGTCAGCGAGCAGCTCGCCGAGAACGCTGCCGCCACGCTCTATTACGGCTGCACCCCGACGCGGGTCTTCGAGGAGGCCGGACTCGTCGGGCCCGGGTTCACCGCCGTCCACGCGACCCACGCCGACACCGACGACATCCACCGGCTCGCGCACGGCGGCGCCGCCGTATGCCTGTGCCCGACCACCGAGCGCGATCTCGCCGACGGCATCGGCCCGGCCCGGGCGCTGTCCGAGGCGGGTGTCCCGCTGTGCCTCGGCACCGACCAGCACGCGATGATCGACCCCTTCGAGGAGGTCCGTGGGCTGGAGATGCACGAACGCCTGCTGACCGGAGAGCGTGGCCGGTTCACGCTCGAGGAACTCGCCGCCGCCGCCGGGCCGGTGGGCTACAGCCGGCTCGGCTGGCCCGACGGTGGAGCGATCGCCGCCGGGCAGCTTGCCGATCTGGTTGTCGTGCAGCGGGATTCCCCACGCACCGCGGGCAGCCGCCCCAACCAGATCCTGTTCTCGGCCACCTCGGCCGATGTGCTGGCGACGATCGTCGCGGGGGAGCTGATCGTCACCGACGGCAAGCACCGGCTCGGCGATGTCGGCCGCCTGCTCGCCGAGGCCTTCGAGGCCGTCCGCCGCTGATGGCCGCGACCCTGCTCGACGAGATTGGCGAGTTGGTCACCTGTCGCGGCGACGGGCCGGTCGGGGTCGCACCGCTCGCCGACGCCGCGGTCGTCGTCGAGGACGGCATGGTTGCCTGGATCGGCCCCGCGGCGCAGGCTCCGCCCTGCGATGTCCGTATGCCGCTCGCCGGCCGCGCGGTCATCCCCGGCTTCGTGGACAGCCACTCCCATCTCGTGTTTGCCGGTGATCGTGCGGCGGAGTTCGCCGCGCGGATGGCCGGGGAGGCGTACGACGGGGGCGGGATCGCAACGACGGTCGCCGCCACCCGGGCGGCGAGCGTGGACGCGCTGCGGGGCTTACTTGCGACGCGGGTCGCGGAGCTGCGCGCCCAGGGCACGACGACGATCGAGATCAAGTCCGGCTACGGGCTCGACATCGACACCGAGGCCCGGATGCTGCGCCTGGCCGCGGAGGTGACCACCGAGACGACCTACCTGGGCGGGCACGTGGTGCCGGCCGAGTACGCGCGGGAGCGCGCGGCATACGTCAAATTGGTGTGTGGCCCAATGCTGGCCGCCTGCGCGCCGCACGCCCGGTGGGTCGACGTCTTCTGCGAGCCGGGGTCCGCGCACGCCTTCGACGGCGACGAGGCGCGCGCGATCCTGACCGCCGGTATGGCCGCGGGCCTGCGCCCCCGCGTCCACGGGGGCCAGCTCGCTCCGGGCCCCGGCGTGCGGCTGGCCGTCGAGCTCGGTGCCGCGAGCGTCGACCACTGCACGTTCCTGACCGCCGCCGACGTCGACGCGCTCGCCGGCTCGACGACCGTGGCGACGCTACTGCCGGGTGTCGAATTCTCCACCCGCTCGCCCTATCCCGACGCCCGCCGGCTCCTCGACGCCGGCGTCACCGTCGCCCTGGCGACCGACTGCAACCCCGGAACCTGCTTTTCCAGCTCGATGCCGCTCATGATCGCGCTCGCCGTCCGCGAGATGGGGATGACCGTCGCCGAGGCGCTCTGGGCGGCCACCCGCGGCGGCGCGGCCGCGCTGGAACGCGACGACATCGGCCGGATCGAGGTCGGCGCCCGGGCGGACCTGGCCGTCCTGGACGCCCCGAGCCACCTCCACCTCGCCTACCGTCCTGGTGTCCCGATCGCCCGCGCCCTCGACGTCGAAGCCCAGATGGGGTGGCGATCATGAGCCTGGCCGATCAATTCCGCAATCACTTCGGGCACCGCGACCACCTCTATGGGGTCATGCTCGCCGAGCTCGCCGACGATCTGGACGCGGGTGGGGTGACCGCGACGATCGTCGCCAGCAAGCACGACGCGACTCGGGCGGACGCCATCCAACTGCGCCTGTTGGCGGGCATTTATCGCCTCGTGTTGCGTGGCGGGGAACCCGAGCTTGCCGCGTTCTATCCCACTCTCGGCGGTACCCGCGGCCCGGCAGAAATCTGGCCGGTGCTGCGACCCGTGCTTGCCAATCACCTTCTCGAGCTGCAGGCCGCGATCGAGCATCCCCCGCAAACCAACGAGGTCGGCCGGTCGGCGCTGTTGGCGATCGGCCTGTTCGAGGCGGCCCGCCGGCACGACCTGCCTCGGATCCGGTTGCTCGAACCGGGCGCCTCTGCGGGGCTCAACCTCAACGCCGCCCACTATCGGGTCACCGGTCCGGACTGGGCCTGGGGCCCGGTCGACAGCCCGCTTGTGCTCGACACCGAGGCGGCCGGCGTCCACCCGGTCTCGGTGGAGATCGTCGAGCACCGCGGCTGCGACATCGCCCCGATCGACGTAACCCAGCCGGACGCGGCTGCCTATCTGCGCTCGTTCGTCTGGCCCTTCGACCTCCCTCGCGATCGCCGTCTCCAGGCGGCACTAGTTGTGGCGCAACGGCATCCGCCACGCGTCGATCGTGAATCGGCGTCCAGGTGGCTGGCTCGGCAGCTGACCGCCGCGCCCGACGGCGTCCTCACCGTGGTGTGGCAGTCGATCACCGCGCAATACTGGCCCGCGCAGGAGAGCGCCCGCGTCCGGGAGATCGTCGCCGATGCCCGCTCCCGTATGCCGCTGGCCCACCTCACGATGGAAGGCGTCCCGCCCGCGCAACTCACCGGCGGCTACGACGTCCTCGCGCACGGCCCGCGGACCGAACTCGACGGCCAGGTGATCGCCCGATCCCACCACCACGGGCCGCCGGTCGTGCTGGCGACAGCGTGATCGTCCGTCCGACCAGCGCCCTGGCCGCAACCGTCAACCGACGAGGTCTGCGGGGCAGATCGTCACGGCATACGGCAGCTCGAGCGTGAGCGTCTCCTGGCCACGGGCGCGCCCAGCCTCGACATAAGTCCCGTCGGACAATTCCCAGGCGGTGATGCTCGGTTCGTCGGGGTCGATAACCCAGTAGGAGCGGCAGCCTGCCGCTTCGAAGCGCGCCCGCTTGAGCAACAGATCGATGCACCGCGTGCTGGGCGAGAGGATCTCGATCGCCAAGAGCGGCGGCGCCGGCAGGTTGGCGGCGTGGAGGTCAGACACGCGGGCAACCAGGAGGTCCGGTTGCAACACGGTGTCGTCAGCCAGCACCACATCGAAGGGCGCTGCGAAGACCTCTAAGCCGGGCGGACAGCTTGTGTGCAGCTGGACACCGAGCCGCATGGCGGCGCGCTGATGCTTGGTGACCGGAGCCGGAGTCACAAGGAGTGCCCCGTCGATGAGTTCATAACGGTGCCCGTCGTCGGGCATCGTCTCGAGGTCCGACCGCGTCAGCGCCCGGCTCCTCGGCAGCGTCGTCACGTCCGCCATCGTCTCCCACTTCCCCCGGCAGTGTCATCCACCAATGATGTCATCCTCCCGTGAAGGGCGGCATACGTTATCCACAGGGCGCAGCCGGCGTCTGGATCGCTGCGGCCACAGTGCGACTCACGCCTCGCGGGCCGCTTCCTCCTTGTCGAGCATCGGGCGGGGCAGGTGGCCGGCGGACTGCTCGTAGTATTCCGCGGCCTTGCGGGTGAACAGCGTCTTGGCCAGGGCGGCCGCGGCGGCGCTGACAACGGCAAGGGCGAGGGCCTCACCGATCGGGGTGTAGGGATTCTCCGGATCGGCGTTCTTGTCCTTGCCGGCCTTCTGCCAGACCGTGTCCACCGTCTTGTTGGCGACGATCCCCGCCACGACCGCTGCACCGGTGCCGAGCACGCGCCAGACCATATTGCCCATGCCCACACCATGCCACAGCGGCATCGGTCCGGGGCTCGAAGCGGCCTATCCTTGGTGGTATGGCCCGCCGCCGCAAGCTCCTGATCGCCGGGGCGAGCCTGGCGGCGCTCGCGATCGGTGTGCCCGTCGGCGCCAACCTCTGGATCGACCGGGCATCTCGCGGCCACCTGTATGCCGTGTCCGACGCCCCGTCGGCGCCGGTCGCTCTCGTCCTCGGCGCCGGGCTGACGGCCGCCGGCGCGCCGACGCCCTATCTCGCCTTCCGGCTGGACATCGCCAAGGGGCTATATGACGCGGGCAAGGTCGAGGCGATCCTCGTCTCCGGCGACAACCGCCGCACGGACTACGACGAGCCGACCGCGATGTCGGACTACCTGATCGCCAAGGGCGTGCCCGCCCAGCGGATCGTGCGGGACTTCGCCGGCCGCGACACCTACGACTCGTGCGCCCGGGCCAAGCGGATCTTCGGCGTTAACCGGGTCATCGCGATCACCCAGGACTACCATCTGCCCCGGGCGGTCGCGACCTGCCGCGCTCTTGGACTCGACGCCGACGGCGTCGGCGATACCGCGGCCAAGCAGTACGCGCACGAGTGGTCGAGCGGCGCGCAACGCGAAAAGCTGGCCGCGGTCAAGGCGGCATACGACATCATCAGCAGGCGCGACCCGGTGCTCGGCGAGCCCGAAAGCGGCATCCGGGAGGCGCTGGCGAGCCCACGCTGAGCCGGCCGCGGCCACGCCGCCGGCGTGACCGCACGGGGTGGTTAAGGTGGACGCCATGAGTCGACCCAGTGGTGCGTCCCTGCCCGTCCCGGCAACCCCCGACCGGATCCGCAATGTCGTCCTGGTCGGGCCGAGCGGCGGCGGCAAGAGCACCCTGTTCGACCGGCTCGTCTATGGCGAGGGCGCGGCCCGCCGCAAGGACGAGGGCGCCCCGTCGACCGCGCTGCGGATGTCGGCGATTGGGCACGGCGACCTGCTGATCAACCTCGTCGACACCCCCGGTGCCCCCGACTTCGTCGGCGAGGTCCGCGCCGGGTTGCGCGCGGCCGACGCCGCCCTTTTCGTCGTCGCGGCGGGCGCCTCGGTCGATGAGGCCAGCCGGATGTTGTGGCGGGAGTGCGCCGCCGTCGGTATGCCGCGGGCGGTCGCCTTGACCAAGTTGGAGCAGACCCGCGATGACTACCCGAGCATCCTCGATGCCTGCCGCCGCGCGTTCGGGGAGGCGCAGCCGTTGCAGGTGCCGATCATGACGTCCGACAAGGTGGTCGGGCTGCTCGACCTGCTCGGCCAGGAGGTGCACGGACCCGATGGCTCGGCCAGCGGCGCCCCGGATGACGATCAGCAGCAGCTCGTCGAGGAGCTGCGCGGCCCGGTCGTCGAGGCGATCATCGAGGAGTCCGAGGACGAGTCGATGCTCGATCGCTATCTCGAGGGAGAAGAACTCGACGCCGCCGCCCTGCGCGAGGACCTGCGCAAGGCGATCGCGACCGCCCGTTTCTTCCCGATCGTCCCGACCCACTGGGCCAGCGGCGTGGGCGTTGGCGAGTTGCTCGGCCTGTTCGAGCACGGCTTCCCCTCGCCGGTGGATGCCTGGATGCCGCAGGTCACCACGCCGGACGGCGGCGACTTCGCCGAGATCAGCTGCGACCCCGCCGGGCCGTTGGTGGCCGAAGTCGTGCGCACGACCAGCGACCAATACGTCGGGCGCCTCGCCCTCGTGCGCCTCTTCTCGGGCGCGCTCGCCCCCGAGCAGCCGGTGCACGTCTCCGGTCACCTGGGACGGTTCATCGGCCACGAAATCGCCGGGCACCCCGATCACGACACCGACGCCGACCGGGTCGGCGCGATCAACAGCGTCGCCGGTGAGGAGTCGGTCGGACGGGATCGGGCGATCGCCGGCGACCTGGTTTGGGTGACCAAGCTCGCCCACGCCGAGACGTCCGACACCCTTTCGGCACCCGACCAGCCGGCGCTGGTGCAGCCCTGGCTGCTGCCCGAGCCGCTGTTGCCGGTCGCGATCCACGCCGCCTCCAAGAACGACGAGGACAAGCTCGCCCAGTCCCTTCAGCGCCTGGTCGCCGAGGACGTGACGATGCGGCTGGAGCACAACGTCGAGACCCACCAGCTGGTCTTGTGGGCCCTCGGCCCGGCGCACATCGAGGATCTGCTCTCCCGGCTGAAGGACCGCTACAACGTCAACGTCGAGGCCGAGCCGCTGAAAACCTCACTGCGCGAAACCTTCATCCGCCAATGCGATGTGCAGGGCCGGTTGGTCAAGCAGTCCGGCGGCCACGGCCAGTATGCCGTCGTCAAGATCCTCATCGAGCCGCTCGAGCGGGGCGACGGCATCCAGTTCGTCGACAAGGTGGTCGGCGGCGCTGTCCCGCGCCAGTTCATTCCCTCGGTCGAGAAGGGCGCCCGCAACCAGCTGGAGAAGGGCGTGCTCGCCGGCTATCCCTGCGTCGATGTCCGGATCACCCTGTATGACGGGAAGGCCCACTCCGTCGACTCCTCCGACATGGCCTTCCAGACCGCGGCAGCCCAGGCACTTCGGGAGGCGGCCAACGAGTCGAGCGTCTCGATGCTCGAACCGATCGACCAGATCGCGGTCACCGTCGCCGACGACCACGTCGGCGCCGTGCTCGCCGACCTGCGGGGCCGGCGCGGCCAGGTGCACGGGACCGAGCCGGCCGAGACCGAAGGGTTCACCACCGTCCGGGCCGAGGTGCCGCAGCACGAGCTGTCCCGGTATCCGATCGACCTGCGGTCGGTCTCGCACGGCACCGGGGCCTTCACCCGCGAGTTCGTGCGTTACGACTACATGCCCAACGCCCTGGCCCGCGAGGTCGTCGGCGACTGACGCGGCTAGCTGCCACTGGCTGCGCTCGGTGTGCGGTGATCGAGCCGACCGCGGCTGACCGCGTCGATCCCTCGGGTTCGCGACACACCTGGCGTCCTGCGACGCGAGCGGGGTCCCCGGTTGGCCACGCGGGTGGGGCATCATCGCCTGGTGAGTGGGCAAGCCCTGGCGGTCGGACCGTTGACGATCCTCGATGTCAGCACCGCCTTCCGGATCGTCGACCTCGCCGGAGTGTTCTGCAATGGCGCGCTCGGCGCGACCGTCGCCCGGCGGCGGGGCTTCGACTTCGTCGGCTTCGTCGTGCTCGGGGTCGTCTCCGCGCTGGCCGGTGGAATGATCCGCGATGTCATGTTGCAGATCGGCCAGCCGGTTGCGTTGACCGACCGGGCCTACCTGGTGGTCGCCATGATCGGCGTGCTCACCGCGCAATTGGTCAAGATGGAAGGCCGGCGGTGGGACTGGCCGCTCTCGATCGGTGACGCGCTCGCCCTCGGCTGTTGGGCGGCCACGGGCA
This sequence comes from Nostocoides sp., assembly GCF_037045025.1. Classification (GTDB taxonomy): domain Bacteria; phylum Actinomycetota; class Actinomycetes; order Actinomycetales; family Dermatophilaceae; genus Nostocoides_A. The sequence goes on from NZ_JBAOHM010000012.1 coordinate 99,122, forward strand.
CGATCAAGGCGCAGCTCGCCGGGTTGAGCGCCCTGGCGTCGATCATGCTCGGGGTCGTCACCGCCGTCGGCGGCGGAATGGTCCGCGACATCTGCGTCGGCCAGGTGCCGCGCGTGCTCGGTGGCAACTCCGTCCCGGGCGGCAATACGTTGTACGCGACGGCCGCTGCCGCCGCGTCGATCGCCATCCTCCTTGTCCCGCGCACCGATCGATCGACGTGGGGGATGGCGGTGGGGATTGTGATCGGCGGCGGGATGACGCTGATCGCGCGGCGACGGAAGTGGACGCTGCCGCTGGATGCCGACTTCGGAGTCACGCTGAGCGCCGCCGAGTTCCGTGCGCTCGTGCGGTCGACCGAGCGCACCGCGGTCGAGACTGCGCGTCAGGCCCGCGATGTCGCGGTCTGGGCGGCCCGTCCCGGCGCGTGGCGGCTGGATCCCCGGCACCGCGATGGCGACCCGACGGAGCCGGGCGCCGAGGAGGGCGGCCGTGGCCCAACTCCGGGGCCTCAGCGGTAGGCGTCGGTCTCGGTGGCCTTGGCGCTGAGCCACACCGGCCGGCCGGGGGCGAGCCCAAGGTCGGCCACGGCGGCTGCGGTCACGTCAACGAGCGCTGCCGGGTCCCCCACCACGTCGACCCGGACCCGGTCGCCGAGCAGCTCTATCCCGCGCACGACGCCCGGCCAGACATTGCGTGGGGAGGCATGCTGGGGCTGCTCGGTGTGGACGGTGATCGCGCTCGGTCGCAACACGACGACGACCTGCCCGCCCCTGATCCCCTCGTGCGGCGTGACGACCAGCCGGCCGCCGCCGTCGAGGGCGACCAGCCTGCTCGATGCGTCGAGAACCCCGCGATAGAAGTTCAGCCCGACCAGGCCGGCGACCCAGGCGTTCGCGGGCCGGCGCGCCAGCTCGGCCGGGGTGCCGGTCTGCGCGACCTGGCCCATGTCAAGGACCAGCACCCGGTCGGCAAGCACCATCGCCTCCAGCGGATCATGGGTCACCAGCGCGACCGGCCCGCCGAAGTCGGCGAGGTGCCGGCGCAGCAGGCCGCGAGTCGCCGAGCGGGTCGTCGCGTCGAGGGCGGCGAGCGGCTCGTCGAGCAGCAGCACTCCGGGCTCGGCGGCCAGCGCCCGGGCCAGCGCGACCCGTTGGGCCTGCCCGCCGGAGATTTGCGCCGGGCGCCGGTCGGCGAGCTCGGTCAGCTCCAGCCGCTCCAGCCACGGCCTGGCCCGGTCGCGGGCGGCGGCCCGGCTCAACCCGCGAGCGCGGGGGCCGAAGGCGACATTGTCGGCCACCGTCATCCGCGGGAAGAGCCGGTAGTCCTGAAAGACGATGCCCACCGGGCGCAGCCGGGGAGGGACGAAGGTGTCCGTAGCCGGTTCGTCGAGCACCTGACCGTCGAGCGCCAGCCGGCCGGTGGCCAGCGGGATGAGCCCGGCAAGAGTGCGCAGCAGCGTCGTCTTGCCGGCGCCATTGGGCCCGAGCACGGCGACGACCTCCCCGGGGCAGAGCGTGGTGTTGAGGGCAAGCGTGAATGATCCGCGGGCGGCGCTCCCGGCGAGCACCAATCCCCGGGCAGATGTCATCCGCCCGCCCCCGCGGTCAGCCAGCGTCCGCGCAGCAGCGCGAGGATCACGACGGCGACGAACAGGAGCACGAGGGACAAGGCGACCGCGGCATCGGGATCGGACTCCATCGCGAGATACACCGCGATCGGCATCGTCGTGGTGCGCCCCGGGGAATTGCCCGCGAATGTGATCGTCGCGCCGAACTCCCCGAGCGCGCGCGCCCACGCGAGCACTCCACCGGCGATCAGCCCGGGAATGACCGACGGCAGCGTGACCCGGGTGAAGACGTGCCACCGGCCGGCACCGAGCGTCGTGGCGGCCTCCTCGAGACCCGAGTCGACCGAGCGGAAGGCCCCCTCCATGGCCAACACGAGGAAGGGCGTCGCGACGAACGCCTCGGCGACGATGACGCCTGCGGTGGTGAACGGCAAGGTCAGGCCGAAGGCGTCATCGAGCCACCGGCCGACGATCCCATTGCGGCCCAACCCCTTTAACAGGGCGACGCCACCGACGACAGGCGGCAACACCAAGGGCACGGTGACGAATGCCCGCAGCAGGCTCAGGCCAGGCAACCCCGGCCGGGCGAGCACCCACGCCAAGGGCACCCCGACGATGACGGCGATCGCGGCCGCGCTGGTCGCGCACAGCACCGACAGCCGCAATGCGTCGCGGGCCACCGGCTCGCTCAGGTGCTCCGGCAGCGTGGCCCACGGCGCGCTGAGCACGAGCGCGAGCAGCGGCAGCAGCAAGAACGGCGCACCGATCAATGCCGGTATGCCGAGTTGCCACGGCATACCGGCATCCGCCCCCGCGCGGCGTTGCGCCCCCTTCCGCGGCCGCCGGACGCGGGTCACGGACCGACGAAGCCTTGCGCCTGCAGGATCTTTTGTGACTCCGCGTCGAGGACGAAGTCGACGAAGGCATCGGCCAGCTCCGGATTGGAGGCCTCGGTCAACGCGGCGATCGGGTAGTTCGTCGTGGCGTTCTGGTCCGCGGGGATCTCGACGCCGGCGACCTTCGAGCCGGCTGCCTTGACGTCGGTCACATAGACGATGCCCGCGTCGACCTCGCCGAGTTCGACCTTGGTAAGCACGGCCTTGACATCGACCTCGAGGCTGACCGGCTCGACCGTCAGCTTGGCGGTGTCGAACACCTTGGTCGCCGCGGCACCGCAGGGAACATCCTCTTGGCACACGGCGAGCTTGACGTCTTTGGCGGTGAGATCGTCGAGCGAGTCGATCTTGGCCGGATTGTCCGGCGGGACGGCGATCTCCATCGAGTTGGTGGCAAAGAGTTGGGCCGTGCCGGCGGCCCTGGCGTCGGTGACCGTCGCCATCGTCTTGTCGCTGGCCGCCGCAAAGACGTCCGCGGGGGAGCCGTTGATGATCTGGGTGGCCAGCCCCGAGGACGGCCCGAAGGAGAAGGTAACCGTGCTGCCCGGGTGCGCGGCCTCGAAGTTCTTTCCGATCGTCGTGAACGACTCCTGCAGGGAGGCCGCGGCAAACACGGTCAGATTGCCGCTCGCGGGGGCGGCGCTTCCCCCAGACGAGGAGGAACTCGACGACGCGGCCGGCTCGGTGTCAGACCCGCACGCGGCGAGCGCGAGCGCGGCGAGCGGCATACCGATTAGGACAGCGATGCGGCGGGGATCAGGCATGGTCGGGGACCTCCACGACGACATTGGTGGACTTGACGGCGGCGATGGCCAGCACGCCGGGCTCGAGGGCGAGGTCGTCGGCGGCCTCGCGGCTCATCAGCGAGACGATCCGGTGCGGGCCGGCTTGAATCTCGACCTGCGCCATGACGGTGTCGCGCAGGACGTGGGTGACCAGGCCGACGAAGCGGTTGCGCGCCGATTCCGAGACGACCGGCAGCGGCTGGGGACGCGGCGCTGCCAGCGCCAGATCATGCGCGTATGCCGCCAGCTGCACCCCGTCGATCACCTGCCGCCCGCCGGCGTCGTGCGCGACGACGAGCTTGCCCTGATCGACCCAGCGGCGGATCGTATCGTCGGACACCCCGAGCAGTTCGGCGGCCTCCTTGAGGCGATAGTGCGGCACGCGACCGATCCTAGCTCAGCAGTTGCGGCTGGATATCGGCAGATATGCCGCAATTGCGGTACAGAAGTCGAGAGCTTTCCGACGCCCCTGTCTCGCCCGGGGCCCGTGCCGGGTCTCCTTCAGGGAAGAACAGATCTGCCCACCGATCGAGGAGAAAGCTATGCGCACCGACGCGACGGCCGCCGGGGTGTCGGCCGCCGAAGTCCGAGAACTGACCCGCGCCTACCCGTCCGGAGCCGGGGTCGTGCAGGCGCTGCGCGGCGTCGACCTGGCGGTTCCCCACGGCACCATGATCGCCCTGATGGGGCCCTCCGGATCCGGCAAAACGACGCTGCTGCGCTGCCTGGCGGGGCTGGACGTGCCGACTGGAGGCGTGGTCCGCGTCGCCGGCCAGGACCTCGCCCGCCTGAACGAGGACGCCCGGGCAATCTTGCGGCGCGACCACCTCGGCATGGTCTTCCAGAGCTTCGAACTCATCCCCTACCTGACCGCCGCCCAGAATGTCGAGCTGCCCGCGCGCCTCGGCGGGCGCACGCCGAGCGCGGCGCGCACGGCATACGTGCTGGAGGCGGTGGGCCTGGGTGATCGGGCCGGCCACTTCCCCGAGCAACTCTCCGGCGGCCAGCAGCAGCGGGTCGCCGTGGCCCGCGCCCTCTATCTCGACCCGGCGCTCATCCTGGCCGACGAGCCGACCGGCGCGCTCGACTCGGTCGCCGCCCGGTGGGTCCTCGGCCTGCTCCGGGAAGCCGTCGACCGGCAGGGCCGCACCGTGCTGATGGTCACCCACGACCCGCTCGCGGCCTCGTATGCCGATCGGGTCCTCTTCCTCAGCGACGGCCAGATCGTCGACGGTCTGGACCGGCCGAATCTCGACGCCGTCTCCGAGCGGCTCGGGCTCCTGGAGGCGCTGACCGCGGCGCGGATGGAGCGGGCGGCATGAGGTGGCTCGCCCGCCGCTCCGTGCGGGGACGGCTGACCGCTTTCGTCGCGACGTTCGTGGCGGTCTTCTCCAGTGCCCTGCTGTTCTCACCGTTCGCGCAACTGCTCGAGGCGGCGATCGGCCCGATGCCGATGGCCGAGCGAGAGTCGCTGGTCATCATGGGTGGGGTCATCGGCACCTGGGCGATGATCCTCGGCGTCTTTGCGCCGGTGTCCACCCTCGCGCTCGTCGTCCACCAGCGCACCGCCGAATTCCGGCGGTTGCGGACCCTGGGGGCGACCTCCGACCAGTTGGTGACCCTGGTGCGCACCGAGGCGCTCGCCGTCGGGGTGCCGGCCGCGATCCTCGGCGCGCTGTCCGGCTGGCCGCTCGGGCGGGGACTGTTCGCGACCTTGCAGAACGCGGGGATCATCGGCGCCGAGGTCCCGCACGCCAATGGCCTCCCCGCCGCCGCGATCGCGGCCCTCATCGTCATCTGGCTGGTCCGCTTCTCGGCGGGCTTCGCCGCGCGCGGCGCGATCGCCGGCCGGACCCCGGCCGGGGGCGTGCTCGCCGGCGCCCGGCCCACGAAGGTGCGGATGATTGTCATCGGCGTCCTGCTGTGGCACGCGCTCGGCGCCGCCGGCATCACGCTCGCGGTGACCGCCCACGACCCCGATCCGTATGCCGCGATGCAGTCCAGCGGCCCGGCCGCCATGATCGCCGCCCTCGCCGCCGCGCTCGCCGCCAGCTGGGTCACTCAGCGCTTCGGGCCGCGGCTGCAGCAGCGGCTCGGCTCGGACGTCGTCGGGGAACTCGCGCTGTATGACGTGCTGCGGCGCCCACAGCTGCTCGCGCCGCTGCTCGGCCCGCTGATGGTGATGGTCGCCGGCAGCACCAGCGTCGCCATGGTCGTCCTGATCGACGCGTTCACCGTCGAGCTGCCGCCGACGATGACCCGCGCCCAGGCCAACTCGCTGCTGCTGCTCAACGGCACGGTCGCCGTGGTCGTCACGATCTTCACCGCGCTGATGGCGGTCAACGCCGCCCTCGCCGCGCTGGCCGACCGGCGCGGCGAGCTGGAGCAGCTGCACCGGATCGGCGCCACCCGCACCCAGGTGCGCCGGGTCGTTCGCGCGGAGCTGTCGGCCGTCTGGTTCGTCGGCACGGCCGTCGGCCTCGGCTGCTCGCTGCTCACCGTGATCCCGTTCGCCGTCGCTCGCGAAAGCATTGTCGTCCCGCTGACCGGCCTGTGGATCCCCGTGGTGGTCGCCCTGCTGGCCGCGGTGCTCCTGCGCAGCGCCGGAGCCCTAGCCCAGCGTCTGTAGGGCCCAGCGCCGGTAGGCGAGACTGCTGCGCCGGGCAGAAAGCCGGCAACCGACGCATCCGTTTTGAGCCCTAGGCTGAGCGACATGGTGCGCGTCAGCTTCCCGGACGCCGACTGGCTGGCCGATGTCGGGGCGGTCGAGGGCGTCGAGCCGTTGGTCTGGAATCCGCGGGACGAGCCGCCGGCCGAGCCGGTCGACGTCGTCGTGGCCCCCTATCTCGGGGCCGCCGCCAAACTGGCCGCCGTCGCCGGGGTTCCGGGGGTGCGGCTGGTCCAGTTGCTCACGGCCGGCTATGACGGGGTCTTCGACGCGGTCCCGGAGCACATCGCGGTCGCCAACGCGGCCGGGCTGCACGATGCCTCGACCGCGGAGCTGGCCCTGGCGCTGATCCTCGCGTCGCAGCGCGGCATACCGGGCTTTGTGCGCGCCCAGGACAAGGGTGAGTGGAGCCGTCCGGGCTTCTTGCCCTCGCTGGCCGACCGGCGGGTGCTGCTGATCGGCTACGGCTCGGTCGGCCGGGCGATCGTGCAGCGGCTGCTGCCCTTCGAGACCCGGGTCACCGCGGTCGCCAGCCGTCCCCGGCCCGGCGACGACCTCATCGCGACCGTGCACGGCATCGACGAGCTACCCCGGCTGCTGCCCGACGCCGAGATCGTCGTCCTCGTCGTCCCGCTCGTCGACTCCACCCGCCACCTCGTGGACGACGCCTTCCTCGCCGCCCTGCCCGACGACGCGCTGGTCGTCAATGTGGCCCGCGGGCCGGTGGTGGACACCGAGGCCGTGCTGCGGCATACCGGCCGGATCCGCTTTGCCGCGGACGTGACCGACCCCGAACCGTTGCCCGACGGCCACCCGCTGTGGAGCGCCCCGGAGGTGCTGATCAGCCCGCACATCGGCGGTATGTCGAGCGCCATGCGCCCGCGGGCGATCGCCCTGCTGCGCCACCAGCTCGGCCGCCTCGGCCGGGGGGAGCCGCCCGAGCATCTCGTGCGCGCGGGCGAGTATTCGTAGGCTGGTGGGATGTCCGCCATCGACTTCGTCGAGCATCAGATCCTCGCCCGGGTCCCCGAACTCACCAATCCGTCGGCCACCTTGGAGGTGCCATTGCTCGTGCGGGTGGACTCGCTGGGTCGGCCGCCACGGCCGGGTGGCGTTGTTCACCCCGTGGGCGCCGATCGGCTTCCACGAGGCGTGGGCGGTGGTCGAGGGCTGCCACGACCTCGCCGACCTCAACGACACCGACTGCGCCGACCTCGGCGCCGCGATGTCCGCGGTCTTCCGCGCCTACTACGGCTGGGATCTCGCGTCGTTCAACTGGGCGCTGTATGGCGCCGGCCCGGCCCCGTCGGGCCGCTTCCCGGTGCTGCTGCGGATGGTCAGCCGCTCCAACCCCGAGCCGATGTACCGCAGCGACGTCACCTACTTCGAGCGGTTGCACGGCGAGGGCATGGTCGACCTGCCGCCGGAGGAGGTCGCGGCCGGCATCCGCGCGCACGCCGGAACGCCATCCCGCGAGAGCGTGTAGGTCATCGGTCGTCCTGGCAGCCGATGAGCTACACGATCCCTGCGCCGCCAGTGGATCAGCGGTCCCTAACCGTCGGCGTCCGCGAGCGCATAGCGCAGGGCGGCCGGCACGCCCTCGTTTTCGAGCAGCCCGACGATCTCCTGGTATGCCGCGACGAACGCCGGGCTGTCGGCCAGGCCCCACGCCGCGAACGGGGAGGCCGAGAGCGCATCCAGCGGGTTGTCCGACTTCAGCAGCGGCCAGTCGGCGTCCTGTAGGTGCGGCTCAAGGACCTCGAAGCTATTGCCGTGGTCGTCGACGCCGTTGGTGTAGCGGCGGAAGGTCGCGAGCAGGAGCGCCTCGCGCCGCGGATCGGCGCCACTGGCGATCAGCTTCTCGGCCGTGTTCCGGTGGAAGACCGGCAGCTTGGAGGCTCCGTCGTGTGCAACCCGCAGCACCGTGTCGGGCACGTGCGGGTTGGCGAACCGGCCGACGACCATCGACATGTAGTCGGTGAGCGAGACGTCCGCGGGTGCCTCGATGAACGGAATGGCGTCCACTTCCATGAACCGGTTGAGCACGGCGGCGATCGCCGGATCGCTGCCGGCCTCGGACACCGTGGCGTAGCCGGAGAGCGCGGCCGGGTAGGAGAGCAGCATGTGCGAGGCGTTGAGCAGGCGTTGTTTGATGGCCTCGAACGTCGCCACGTCGGGGCGTAGCTGGACCCCGACGTCCTCAAAGGCGGGCCGGCCCTGGGGGAAGTTATCTTCGAGGACCCACTGGGTGAACTCCTCGGTGAGCGCCGGGAGGGCGTCGGCGATGCCGGTGGCCTGGTTCAGGTCGGCGCGGGCCTGCGCCCCGACGGTGGGGGCGATCCGGTCGACCATCGAGTTCGGGAAGGCGACATTGGCCTCGATCCACGACGCCAGCTCCGGGTCCTTGGCGTTGGCATAGCCGACAACGGCCCGCCGGGCGGTGTCGCCATTGGAGCGCAGGTTGTCGCACGACATGACGGTGAACGGCGGCACGCCCGCTTCCCGCCGGGCGGCGAGCGCCGCGGTGATCACCCCGAAGGAGGTCTCGGGCGTCTCGCGGGCGAGGTCGGCGACGATGGCCGGGTCGTCGACGCGGAACTCGCCGGTCTCCTCATCGAGGTTGTAGCCGCCCTCGGTGACGGTGAGCGAGACGATCTTGATCGCCGGGTCGGCCAGGCGGGCCACGACGGCGGCCGGGTCGTCGGGGCCGTTGAGGTATTCCACCATCGCGCCGACGATCCGGGAGTTCTGCGTGCCGTCGTTGGTGTAGGCGGTCACCGTGTAGAGGCAATCCTGGTCCGCATAGGCGTTGGCGCGCGCCGTGGCCCGCGGCGAGGCGCCGCTCAGGCTGATGCCCACCAGGCCCCAGCCGAACTGGTCGTCGCGGGCGGCGAGCAGGTCATCGAGATAGAGGCCCTGGTGGACGCGGTGGAAGTTGCCGACACCGATGTGCGCGATTCCCGCCGTGACCTTCGCTCGATCGTATGCCGGAACCCTCGTGGTCGCGGTGCCGCCGTTGGCGAGGGCGGTGGTGATCGGCACGAGGCCGTCGGTGTCGTTGCTCATGGTTGGTCCCCTTCGATCCGGTAGTGCCGCATCTGCGACCCTAGCGGTCGCGAGTTCGGGTGTCTCCCCGAGGCTACTTAGGACCAGTCGCGGGTGTCCACGAGCGGGCCGTCGCCCTCGGCCAGGGCGACGACCGGGGTCACGTCCACGCGGAACCGCAGCCCTTCCCGCACTCGCTCGCGCACTTCGGCGGCGAGCGCATCACCGTCGGCGCCGTGGCCCGCGACGACCTCGCAGCGCAGCGCATCGAGGTTGTCCTCACGGGTGATGACGAAGCGGTAGCCGGCGAGGTCGGTGATTCCGGTCATCACGTGCTCGACCTGGCGCGGGTGGAGGAACATGCCGCGGACCTTGACGGCCTGCCCGACCCGGCCGAGCACGCCCCGCAACCGGGGTTGCCCGTCCGCCCCGAGCATCCACCCGGACAGGTCCCCGGTGCCGAACCGCACGAGGGGGTAGTCGGTGCGGAGCAGGGTGATGACGACCTGGCCCTCGGTTTCGTCGGTGACCGGCGTCCCGGAGTCGAGATCGCAGACCTGGACGAGCACGCCATCGGCGATCCGCATCCCGGCTCCGTCAGCGGTTTCGTAGGCGAGCAGCCCGGTTTCGGCGGTGCCATACGCCATCCGCACGTCGTTGATCCGTGCGGTCAGCACCTCCCGCAGCGAGGGGGGCAGGGGCTCGGCGGTGACCATTGCCTTGCCCAGCCGCCAGCGGCCGGGGTCGAAACCGGCGGCGTCGAATCGCTCCAGCAACGCCTTGAGATAGCTGGGCAGACCGGTGTATGCCGTGACGCCGAGTTCGGCGATTGCCGCGGCTTGGAGGTCCTGGTTGCCGATGCCCCCGGGCAGCACGCTGGCCCCGGCCGCGAGCGCGCCCTGCTCCATCATCTCGCCCGCGGGGGAGAGGTGATAGCCGAAACAGTTGAGCACCACATCGCCCCGGCCCACGCCCATATCGGCGAGCACCTGCCCCCAGCGCCAATCGCCGCCGCGTAGTTGCGGCTCATACAACGGGCCCGGCGACTGGAAGACCCGCTCGACGTCGGCGTCCGGCGCGAGCAGCCCCGCGAACGGCGGGTCGGCGCGTTGGGCCGCGACCATGGCGTCCTTGTCGAGCACCGGCAACGCGTCCAGGTCGGCGACCCCGGTGGCCTGGTCCGGCACCACCCCCGCCTCGTGACAGCGTCGGGCAAAGGCGGGAACGCGTGCGGCGGCCTGGCGCACCAGGTCCTGGACGGCCGCGTCCAGGGCCCGGTCGCGCCGGGCCAGGGCATCGTGAAGCGACACGGGTCTACCTTCCGGAGAGCGTGTGAGTAGCGCTGTGGGGTGGTGTGTGGGGTTTCTTCGTGGGGTCGTTTTGTGGGGTCGTTTTGTCGGGGTCCCCGCGAAGTATCGGGGCGACGGGGTCTCACGCTCTGCGTGGGCGGAGCGGAGAACTTCGTGGGTTTTCTCAGAGCCAGCGTTTGCGGCGCTTGTAGTGCTTGACGTCGCGGAAGCTCTTGCGGCCGCCGCCCTCGCCGAGGCCGAGATAGAACTCCTTGACGTCGGGGTTTTCGCGCAAATCGGCGGCTGGGCCTTCCAGGACGATCCGGCCCTGTTCCATGATGTAGGCGTGGTCGGCGACCTCTAGGGCCCGGCGGGCGTTCTGCTCGATGACCAGCACGGTCAGGCCGCGCTCCTCGTTAAGGCGTTTGATGAACCCGAAGATCTCGGTGACCAGCAGCGGCGCCAGGCCGAGCGACGGCTCGTCGAGCATGAGCAGGCGGGGCCGGGCCATCAGGGCCCGGCCGATCGCCAGCATCTGCTGCTCGCCGCCGGAGAGATATCCGGAGATCTGGTTGGTGAGTTCACCGAGCCTGGGGAAGAAGTCGTAGACCATGGCGAGGTCCGTCTCGACGTGTCCCCGTTCCTGGGTGTAGCCGCCGGCGATGAGATTCTCGGCCACCGTCAGGTGCTCGAAAACGTGCCGGCCCTCCATGCACAGGCTCATGCCGCGGCGCACTCGTTCGGCGGGATCGAGCTTGGTGACGTCGGCGCCGTCGAAGACGATGCCGCCGTCGGTGACCTCGCCGTGCTCGCTCGGCAGCAGCCCGCTGACCGCTTTGAGGGTCGTCGACTTCCCGGCGCCATTGGAGCCGAGCAGGGCGACGATTGTGCCCTCGGGGACGTTGAGCGATAGGCCGCGCAGCACGAGGATCACGTCGTCATAGATGACCTCGACGTTGTTGAGTTCGAGCAGCCCGCCGGTGGAGGGCGCGGCGGGGTTTGCGCCGCTCTCCACCGGCGCGCTGGTGGCCGGGCTCATGGCTGGGCGGGTGCTTCGACTTCGACCATCTTGCCGCCCTCGACGCTATAAACCCCGCTGCTTGAGGTGCCGCGGTGCGAGTCGGTCGAGAATTGGATGGTCTCGCCGCCGATCAGCTGGCCGACGTCAATGGCGCCCATCGTCTCCAGCGCTTCCTTGATCGCCGGGCCGGTCAGGTCGCCGCCCTCGCCGGCCTTGGTGATGCCCTTGGCCATCGCCTCCATCGTCGCCCAGCCGGCGACCCAGGACACGGTGACGTCCTCGGGCTTGATGCCCTTCTTGGTGATGTAGTCGTTGATCGCCTTGTGGCCGGGCTTGTTGGTCGACAGGGGCGCGATCGGCTGAATCATCATGTGACCCTCCGCGACGTCGGCACCCGCAGTTTTGATGAACAACTCGTTGGAGCACCAGTTGAGGCAGACGATCTTCATGTCCATCCCGCCGGCCTTGATGTCCTTGGCGACCTGGGCCGCGGGGCTGGCGACATTCTGGATGATGATGTACTCCGCGCCCTGGCTCTTGGCCTGGGACAGCAGTCCGGCGTAGTTCGGGGAGCCGGCCGGCATCGCGTAGGCCTGGTAGCCCAGCTTGTAACCCTTCTCGGCGATCCAGGCCTTGCCGTCCTCGACGGGGGCATTGCCGAACGGGCTGTCGTGGTGGAAGACCGCGACCTCGGCGTCGCCGCCGGAGTCCTTGTTGATCCAGTTGAGCGCGACCCGGATCTGGTCGGAGTAGGTCGCGGCGACGACGAAGTTGTAGGGCGCCTCCTTGGGGTCGGTCAGTGCCTCGGCGTAGGACGCCGACATGAACGGCAGCTCGTCCTGGGCGACCTTGCCGTGCAGCGCCTCGGAGTCCCCGGTGCCCCAGCCTTGGATCGCCACGACCTCGTCGTTGACGTATTGCTTGTAAAGCTGTTCGGCCTTGGGCACCTCGTAGGCGTAGTCATTCGAGATGGCCTCGATCTTGCTGCCACCCAGGCCACCCGCGGTGTTGACCGAGTCGACATAGGCGAGCATGCCGCGGTTGTAAGGTCCGCCGACGTCGGCGGTGGCGCCGGTCATGTCGGCGATGACGCCGATCTTGATCGTCTCGCCGCTGGCCTCACCACCGCCGCCGCTCGTGCCGGAGCTCGACCCTTCCTTCTCCCCACCGCCGCAAGCGGTCAAGGTCAGGGCGAGTGTGGCGCCGAGGGCAACCAAACCGGTCCGTCTGGTGTGTTTCATGACTTCTCCTTCTGGGTGGGGCGGTTAGTAGCGGAACGGCCAGAACCGGACGTATTCCTTGATGCGTTCCCACAAGCGGTTCAGGCCACGGGGCTCGATGATCAAGAAGAGGATGACGACCAGCCCGAAGATCGCGTTTTGCACCGCGGGCAGTTGGTCGGCGAGGAAGGGGAGAGAGCCTTCGGCGCGCCCGGCGATCGTGCGGATCAGCACGGGCAGCAGGCTCATGAAGACGGCGCCGAAGACGGCCCCGGCGATGCTGCCGAGCCCGCCGACGATGATCATCGCGAGGTAGGTGATCGAGACGTTGAGGGTGAACGCCTCCCAGGTCACGGTCTCGGTATAGTGCGCCGTCAGCGCCCCGGCGAGGCCGACGAAACCGCTGGACACCGCGAATGCGGTCAGCTTTGCCCGGGTCAAGTTGACTCCGATTGCCTCGGCGGCGATGTCCTGGTCGCGCACAGCCATGAACGATCGGCCGAGGCCGGTGCGGAAGATGTTGCGGGCGGCGATGACGCTGAGCATCGTGACGATCAGCAGGATCCAGTACCACTTCTGCTCGAAGCTGGAGCGGGGGATCCGCCAGCCGAAGATCTCAAACCGGTCGACGGTGATATAGCCCTTGCCGTCGGTCAGCCATTTCCAGCGGCGGATGACGAACTCGATGATCTGCTGCGAGGCGAGCGTGGCGATCGCCAGATAGAGGCCCTTCAGGCGCAGGCCGGGCAGGCCGAAGAAGGCGCCGATGACCGCGGTGAGGATGACCGCACCGGCGATGGCCAGTGGCACCGGCAGCGAGTACTTCCCGGCCAGGATCGCCGACGAATAGGCGCCGACCGCGAGGAAGCCCCCTTGACCAAGGCTGATCTGTCCGGTGTAGCCGACCAGGATGTTGAGCCCGACCGCCCCGATGACCGCGATCAGGATCGCATTGGCGATCGAGAGCCAGTAGTTGTCCAGCACGAACGGGGCGATCACCAGCCCGATGCTGACCAAGGCGAGGCGGACGTACTCGCTGCGGGTGGCCCGCAGCCGTAGCTCCGAGGAATAGGAGCGGTGGTGGATGCCGGTGGACGTGGCGGCCATGTCAGACCCTCTCGATCCGGGTCTCGCCGAACAGCCCGTAGGGACGGACCAGCAGGATGAGGACCAGCACGACGTAGGGGATGATCGTGGCCAACCCGGGATCGAGGTAGCCGGAGACGAATTGTTTGAGCAGCCCGATGGTCAGCCCGCCGACGATTGTGCCGGGGACCGAGTCGAGACCGCCGAGGATGACGACCGGGAAGACCATCAGCCCGAACGCGGCGAGGTTCTGGTCCACCGCGGTGATATCGCCCAGCAGGATGCCGCCGACCAGGGCGCTGACCGCGGCCAGGATCCAGGCGAGCGCGAAGATCCGCGGGACCGAGATCCCCATCGTCATACTCGCCTGCTGGTCATCGGCGACCGCACGCATCGCGATCCCGTGGCGGGAGCGGTTGAAAAAGAGCGAGAACGCGCTTAGCACGATCGCGGCGATGACGATGACGAGCAGCCGGTTGATCGGGACCGTGGCGCCGAGGAAGGAGATCGACCCGGAGGGCAGGATCCGCGGCTGGTGTTTGGGCTGGACGCCGTAGAACATCTGCACCAGCGACCGCAGCAGCATCGACAGGCCGATCGTCACCATGATGATGCTGATCGGGGCCTCCCCGATCATCGGCCGCAGGATGAGCCGCTCGACGAGGATGCCGAGCGCAATCGCGACGAGCACACCAATCAGGACAGCGGGGATGAACGGCAGCCCGAGCAGCCCGAACGCGGTATAGAAGGCGTAGGCACCGACGAGGAGGAACTCGCCCTGGGCGAAGTTGATGACCGCAGTCGCCTTGTAGATGAGCACGAATCCGAGCGCGGCCAGCGCGAGGATCGCGCCGTCGGCGAGGCCATAGACGAGCAGGTTGACGAAGGTGCTCATCGGCGGCCACTCCAGACGGGTCGACGGCCCCGGCCCGGGGGGATGGTGTAGGTCGTCAGGTCGAAGATCCGCAGGTTCAGGTCGCGCACCACCGAGGTGCCGTCCTGATAGGTGATTTTGCTTTGTATGCCGATCTCCTCGTCGCCGCGGCGCAGCGCGGCGATGATGTCGCCATACCGCTCGTCGATGACCGAGCGGCGCACCTTGCGGGTGCGGGTGATCTCGTCGTCGTCCGGGTCGAGTTGCTTGTGCAGCAAGACGAACCGGCGCACGCGGATCGACTCGGGCAGGTCGTCGTTGGCGTGGGTGATTTCCTCGGCGATCAGGTCGTAGACCTCGCTCTTGCCGGCCAGGTCGGTGTAGGTGGTATAGCCGAGGCGTTCGTTCTCGGCCCAGGCGCCGGTCGTGCGCGGGTCGATGATCAGCATGGCCGTCATGCCCTCCTCGCCGGCCTTCGGCCCGAAGACCACCGCTTCTTCGACGTAGGGGCTGAACTTGAGCTTGTTCTCGATGAACTGGCTCGAATAGCGCGAGCCGTCGGGTGCGGTGAGGACGTCGCTGAGCCGGTCGATGACCACCAGATGGCCGGCGTCGTCGAGATAGCCGGCGTCGCCGGTGTGCAGCCAACCGTCGGTGTCGACGGCCGCCGCGCTTGCCTGCGGGTTGCCGTGATATCCGCGGAAGACCGAGGCCGAGCGGAGCAGGATCTCGCCGGCGTCGGTCAGTTGCAAGTTGGTGCCGGGGATCGGGGTGCCGACCGTGTTGAACGCGATGTCGTCGTCGCGGTGAACGACGGCGATCCCGCAGATCTCGGTCTGGCCGTAAATCTGCTTGAGGTTGACGCCGATGGCGTGGAAGAAGCGGAAGACGTCGGGCCCCAGGGGGGCTCCACCGGTGTAGGCGCGCTTGACCCGGGCCAGGCCGAGCTGATCGCGGACCGGGCGGGTGGCGATCGCGTCGGCGAGGCGCTGCACGGGGCCGCGTGGCCGGCCACCGCCGCTGACCCGCTTGGCCGCCGCGCGCTCACCGACGTCGTAGCCCCAACCGAAGACCTTGCGCTTGAGCCAGCCAGCCTCGTCGATGCGCACCTGCACCTCGGAGAGCATCGACTCCCAGATCCGCGGCGGCGAGAACATCACGTCCGGACCGATCTCGCGCAGGTCGCTGCGTTGGGTCGAGGAGTCCTCCGGGAAGGAGATCGTCAACCCGGTCGCCAGCCCGCACGCGACGGCGAGCATCTGCTCCCCGATCCACGCGAACGGCAGGAACGACACATACCGGTAGTCCTTGGTCATCGGGTCGATGCTCGTCAGGTGATGGGCCATCGCGAGCAGGTTGGCGTGGCTGAGTTGACCGAGCTTGGGTCGCGACGTCGTGCCCGATGTCGTGCAGATGACCGCGATGTCGTCGGTGCTCGCCGCGGCCAACTGCTCCTCCAGCCAGCCGGGGTGCTCCTGCCCCCAGGTTCGCCCGAGCTCCTCGACCGCCGTGAAGTCGAGGAGCGCCGGGTCGGCATAGGCCTCCAGCCCGTGCGGGTCATAGAACACGATGTGCTCGGTCGGCAGGTCCTCATGCTCGCTGCGTAGCCGCAGCAGCTTGTCGACCTGCTCCTGGTCCTCGGCGACGACGACCCGGGCGTCCGCGGTCTCGATGATGTGCTCGAGTTCCTCGCCGATCGACGTCGGATAGATCCCGACCACGGCGGCGCCGAGCGATTGGGCGGCCAGTTCGGCGATCAGCCACTCCGGGCGGTTGTCGCCGAGGACGGCGACGATATCGCCGCGCCGCACGCCGAAGGAGGCGAGCCCGCAGGCGAAGTCGCGCACGCGATCGGCATACTCGCGCCAGCTGATCGGTTGCCAGATCCCATAGCGCTTCTCTTGCATGGCGACCCCGTCGGGCCGCTCGGTGGCGAGTTGGGCGAGCAGCCGGGGGAAGGTGTCGGTGCTCATCCGTGGGCCTCGTCCGCGCCGAGGTAGGCCTCGATGACCGCCGGGTCGGTCTTGATTTCCTCCGGGGTGCCGTCGGCGATCAGCCGGCCGAAGTCCAAGACGCTGATCCGGTCGCTGATGTCCATGACGACGTTCATGTCGTGCTCGATGAGCATGACCGTGACCCCGGCCAACTCGTGAACGTCGAGGACATAGCGGGCCATGTCCTCCTTCTCCTCCGAGTTCATCCCGGCCATCGGCTCATCGAGCAGCAGCAGCGCCGGTTGCAGGCACAGAGCGCGGCCGAGTTCGACCCGCTTCTGGATGCCGTAGGCGAGCGAGCCGACCGGCTGTTGGCGGAAGGCCTGCAGCTGGAGCAGGTGGATGACTTCCTCGACGAGCTGGCGGTGCTCGATCTCCTGGCGGCGGGCGGGCCCGATCCAGAGCATCGACTTCAGCACGCTCTTGTTGAGGTAGATGTGCCGCCCGAGCATGAGGTTGTCGAGCACGGTCAGGTGGGAGAACAGCTCGATGTTCTGGAAGGAGCGAGCCACACCGAGGCGGGCGATCCGGAAGGGCGGCAGCCGGGTCAGCACGTGCGCGGACGGTTCCGGGGTCGTGGCGTCGGTGCCCTGCTGCGTCCCGTGCAGGATGATCTCGCCCTCTTGCGGGTGGTAGAGGCCGCTGACGCAGTTGAGCAGGGAGGACTTGCCGGCGCCGTTGGGGCCGATGACCGAGTGGATGTGGCCCTGGGTGACGGTGAACCCGACATTGCGCAAGGCGGTGACCCCGCCGAAGCGCAGGGTGACGCCGCGGATGTCGAGCACCGGTCGTCCGGCGGGCAGGTGGCTGCCGTTGAGGGAATGCTGATAAGCCCTAGTGAGCACAGTCGCGACTCCTGGCTGCGCCGGGGGTGGTCAGCGATGACCACCGACTAACATCGATGGGTGGACCCTAGGGCTTCCACTATGTGAAAATCAAGACCTATTCTTGGATGCGTTATCCGCTTGTTGTCAGGTGGTCGTCCGGCCACGGAAAAGGAATCCATCGCAGAACGGGGGTCGAGGATGGCGAGCGCGAACGCTGCCAGCATGCCCGCCGGGAGGCCGGCCGCGCAGGCGGCCTCCGAGGCCATGCGCGACCAGGCCGGTCGCGGCGGGTTGGGGACGGTCCGCAACGCCATCCGGCTGTTGGACCTGCTCGCCGAGGGCCCGGCCTTTCAGCAGCTGACCGATCTGGCCGAGCGCTCGGGCATGTCGCTGCCGACCGTGCACCGCTTGTTGCGCTCGCTCGTCGTCGCCGATCTGGTCGTCCAGGACACCCGCTCGTCTCGCTATGCCCTCGGCCCCGAGCTGACCCGGCTGAGCCACCACTACCTCTCCCGGTTGCCCTTGCTCGGAGCGGTCGCGCCCTATGTGACCCAGTTGCGGGACGATCTCGGCCAGTCCATCTCGGTCCAGACCCTCGTTCGTGGTGAGGTAGTGACCGTGGACCGGATCGACGGGCCCGACTCGGGTCTCTATCGGGAAACCCACCGAGTCGTGCCGGCGCTGTCGTGTGCGGCCGGCCGGCTGCTGGCCGCACGGGCCGACGACGACCACTGGGCGCTGGCCCTCGCCGCCGCGGGATCAGCGGCGATCGGACAGGACCTCGCTGCCCGGCGCGCGGAATGGGCCGGCGCCGAGCGGCTCGCGCTGGGCCCGGCGCACGCCGGCGGACCCGGCGAGGTCGCGGTGCCGGTGATCGATGGCCATGGCGTTGCGGTGGCCGCGCTCGCCGCCGCCGTCGCGGATCCGGCAGATGAGCGCGCCGTCGCCGACAGCGCGGCTCACCTCGATCGGGCCGCCCGGGCCGCGGGCCGGACCCTCGGCCATGGCTGACGCCATGCCTGACGACATGCCTGATGCGGCGTCCGTCCCCGGGCCGGGCCGCTCGGCGGACCCCCTTCCCGACTCTGATCCGGTCACCGAACCCATCGGGCTGCGACTGCCACCCGACCCCGTCTGGGAGGAGATCGCGCGCGCGATCACCTTCGCGACGGCATACGAGCGGCTGTGGACTCCCGGCCCGCGAGGCGGCTCCTGGTTTGCCGGGGGCCGCCTCAATCTGTCGGTGAACTGCCTCGACCGGCACCTGCCGGCCCGCCGGGACCAGGTCGCGATCCACTGGGAGGGCGAGCCCGGGGACCGGGTCTCGCTCACCTATGGCGAGTTGTATGAGCAGGTCCTCGCGCTGACCAGGGCGCTGCACGCGCTCGGCGTGCGGCCGGGGGATCGGGTCGGACTGCACCTGGGCTGGCTACCCGAGACGGTCGTGGCGATGCTCGCCTGCGTGCGCCTGGGCGCGGTGCATACGCTCATCCCGGTGCCGCTGCCGACCGAGGCCCTCGCCGACCGGATCGCCGACCTTGAGCTGCGGATCCTGTTCACCCAGGACGGTGCGTGGCGGCGCGGAGCGGTGCTGCCCCTGAAGGCGCGGGCCGACGAAGCGCTTGCCGCGGCCTCCTCGGTCCAGCACCTGATCGTCGTCCGCCGCACCGGGATGGACGTCCCGTGGTTCGACGGCGACCGGTGGTATCACGATCTGGTGGCCGGCACGCGTGGCCGCCACCGCCGGGCGGATCCGCCGTCGGTGCTCGTGCCGGCGCAGCATCCGGTGTGCACGATCTCGCTGGCCAACCGCGGCGGCCATCCCGTCTCGGTCCTCCACGGGACGGCGACGATGCTGGCCGGGGCGCTCGCCGTGCACCGGCTGCTCGACCCGTCGGGGGTGTTCTGGTGCGCGGGGGAGGTGTCGTGGACGCTGACCCAGTTCCACGGGATCTATGGCCCGCTGGCCAGCGGCGCGACCGCGGTGATGTGCGAGGGCACGCTCGATGTGCCCAGCCGCGATCGGGCCTGGCAGATCATCGAGCGGTATGCCGTCGAGAGCCTGGTCACGACCCCGTCGGTCGTGCGGACCATGCGCGGCTGGGCGCGTGAACTCCCGCCGCGCTCGCGGCCGCCGTCGCTGGGCCGGGTGACGACCGCGGGTGAACCGATGGATGCCGAGCTGAGCCAGTGGCTCCTGGAGGCCCTCGGTGCGGGGGTGCTCGACGTCGCCGACGGCTGGGGACAGCTCGAGTTGGGCGGCATCGTGCGCCTCACCGGCCTGCGGGGCGAGTCGCTTCCCGACTGTGGCCTCGATGTTGTCGACCCGGACGGCCGCTCGGTCGGTGTCGGCGAGCCGGGGGAAATCGTGCTGCGCAAGCCGTGGCCGAGCACGATGGTCGGCATTGAAGGGCCCGGTGCCCCCAACATCGACCGGCACTGGACCCGCCACCCCGGCGGGTATGCGACCGGGGATCTCGCCGAGCGGACTGGACCGGATGCGATCGCCTTCCTGGGCCGCACCGACGATGTCGTCTCGATCTCCGGGCAGTTGGTCGCGCTCCAGGAGGTGCGTCAGGTCCTCGCCGGCCACCCGCAGGTCGCCCAGGTCGACGTCACCTGGCGCAAGGATCAAGAGCTCGGCCGCGCCCTGATCGCGACCGTATGCCTGCGCGGCGGCGCCTGTGCGCCCGGGACCGACCAGGACTACGACGCGGTGGCCGTCGAGTTGATGGAGACCGTGCGGGAGGTTCTCGGCGGGCTGGCCCGGCCCCGCTCGATCGTCTTCCTGGACCGGTTCGGAGACGAGCTTTCCCGCGCCGAGCGCGCGCTGGCGATCGCCGACCTCGCCCGCCCCGACCGAGAAGGCCCCCGGCTGATCACCTGGGCCCAGGTGCTCGCTGCCGCCGGCCACACCGACTGAGGTGGCCGGGCGGGTGTGCCGGGGCCGGTCAGGTCAGGTCAGGGCCACCAGTTGGGTCGGGTCGTCGGCGGTCAGCTCGGCGCCGTCCAGGACCGCGGTGACCTGCACGTCATGCAGGGCGACGAAGCCGCGGGTGACGGTCATGAACGCGGTGTCGGAGGTGTCCTGCCCGGTCGCGATCCGCACCATCGAGTCGCGCGGGGCCAGACCGGTGGCGTCCAGGGCCTGCCAGCGACCGTCGAGTGCGGCCTCGGCGACGGCGTGGAAGTCCATCGGCGAGAGCCCGGGCGCATAGACCGACACCAGCCGGGCGGGGATGTTGTAGGCCCGCAGGAAGGTGATCACCAGGTGGGCGAAGTCGCGGCATACGCCCTGGCGGTTGAGGTAGGTGTCCAAGGCGGAGTCGACCGGGCGGCTGGAGCCGCTGACATAGGCGAGATGTTGGTTGACCCACTGGGCGGCAGCGACGAGCAGGTCCGGCCCGCTCACCTGGCCCAGCTCGGCCTGGGCGACGGCCAGCAGCCGGTCGGCATCGCAATAGCGGCTCGGCCGGACGTACTCGATCTCCTCCAGTGGCGTGACCAGCCGCGGGTCTGCCGGGCTGGTGACGGTCGCGGCATACGAAATGCTCATCCGGCCGACTGGCAGGCCCTTGGCGAGGTGATAGCGCGAGCCGACCGGCCCCTCGACGACGTCATAGCGCATCGGGGTGCCGTTAATCGTCATCGCGAACTGCTCATCGGCCAACTGGTAGTGGCTCGCCGGCGCCAACGACAACACGATGTCGGCGACGGCGTTGACGGAGATGTCGAACTCGGCCCTGACCTGGCGGGTTGTCACGCCCCCATCCTTAACCACGTCCACCCGGATCGTGGAATTGGCCGACCCGGTCAGCAGCTCATCGGTGCAGCACCGGCCGTGGACCCGGAGGCGGTGAGCGTGGCGAGGTTGGCGCCTGCGAGGCCCACGATCGCCTGCGCCGTGGCCCGGGGCGCGGCGAACTTGTCGAACGGGCCGGCCATGAAGGCGATCGCCCCGCGGCGGCCCGCCGGGGCGCTGCAGCCCTGCTGGAGGTGACGGATGAGGGCGCGTGAGGTGGCGGCGGCCTGCGTGTTGGCGGTCCCGCCGGCGGTCTCCAAGGCAGCCGCGACAAGCCCGGCCGTGTTGCTGTTGTCGCTCGGGACGGCGTTGGCGCGCAACCAATTCGCCGCGGTTCGAGCCTTGGAGGTGTAGCCGGCAGCCGCGAAAGCCTGCACGGCCAAGGCGGTGGCGTCGGCGTCGCCGGAGCAGGTGGCACCGCTGAACGTGATCGGCACGCCGCCGTCGGCGCAGGCCTGGGTGGCGAGATATCCCGCGGCCCGCCAGGCACGAGCGGTCATGCCCGCGCGCTGCAGGGCGATCGTGCCCAGGCTCTGGCCGAACGCGTTCGCGTAGTCACCCCACTCCGACGTGTCGCGGAAGCGGCCGTGGTTGCCCTGCAGGGCGATCAGTTCGCCGATCACATTGCGCTCGCCGTAGCGATACGGGCTGCGGCCCGAGATCTGCAGGGCAAGAACGAGTTTGGCGTGGGCACCGACATAGGACTCGGTGTCGCCGTCGCCAAGGTAGCCGGCCAGCCGGGTGCCGTCGGACAGCCAGGTGAGCGCCGCGGTGGCGCGCGAGCGATTGGACTTGCTGGCGGCGAAGGCGATGACCGCATCGAGGGTCAGCCCCGGGTCGTCGTAGGCGTTGCCGTCGTAGGTGGTCTGCAGATGAGTCCCGTCAACGAACTGCCGGCCGAGCCAGGAGGAGGCATCGCGACCGGCGCGCTGGTCGGCGGCGGTGGGGTCGGCCGCCGCGGGAGCGGCAGCGATCAGCGGAGCGGTCAGGGCGGCGGCGAGCAGCGCCGCTCCGGCCGGGCGCAGGGGGGCAAGCATGCTTTTCGGGTCCTTCCTCCGCGGTCCTCGGCGGGGATCGTATGCAATGCGGACACGTCTCGGGCAGGCATTCGGGCTCGCGGCCGTGGGGCCGACTCACCGTTGCGGGTCAGCGCCGGGTTCGCACCGGACTTCCCCTGCTCGGGACGCCCCGACTCTAGCAGCGGGTTCAGCGGCGGCGGGCGCGGAACCAGTCGGTGACGGTGTCGAGCAGCACATCGGTGACCTGCGCGACCACATCCGTCTCCTTCGGGGACCGGTCTGCGTCGGGGGCAGTGGAGGTCGCCGGGGCATCGGGGTCCTCGGGTGGGCCCTCGGCGAGGACGACGACCGACCAGGGGGCCGCGGCATACGAGCCGGCGATGACGTCACCGGAGGCGAGCGGCCAGCAGTTGGCGTGGGGCTCAAAAGCCGTTGCCGTGTCGATGATTCGACGCCAGGCGGTGGTTTCGCTCCCGTCAGGCACCGCGAAGGTCACCGCGTCGGTCGTCATGTTGACCAGGACGAGCAACGACGGGGCGCCGACGCCGGCGGCGTCGATCCACAGCCGCAGCGCCCGCTCGCCCGGGCCGGGCGAGTGCGCCTCGGTCGGCGTGAGGAAGAGATAGCTGACGTCGTGCCCGCCGAGCACCACATCACCATAGGTGGTCTGCCGCAGGCCGGGGTGATCGCGTCGCAGCCGGGCGAGATAGGCGGCGAAGACCAGCTGCGGGTTGACCCCCTCGGGACTGGCCGCGCGGCCGAAGGCATCCCGGTAGTGCACCCCAGGGTTCGCCGGGTCGACCGGTACCGCAGTGGGCGCGGGGGTCGCGGCGGCGGCCCAGTTGTTCCACATCCCGATCGTGTTGAGGTTGTATGGATTGTTGTTGCCGTTTTGGGTGCGGGCGAACTCGTCGCCCGAGGTCACCATCGGCACGCCGCGGGAGAGGAAGAGGATCGTCCAGAAGTTGCGCAGCCGCTGCCGGACCAACGCCTGGTCGCCGCCGGAGCCCCACGAGTCGTTGCTGTCGCTGCCGCCGTCGGACGGGCCGAACGGCCACTCCTGCAAGTTGTCCTTGGTGTCGTAGGCGACCAGGTCGAGCATGCAGAAGCCGTCGTGGGCGGTGACGAAGTTGACCGAGCGTTGCGGGCCGCCCTGATCGGCGAAGTGCCGGTAGTCGCCGTTGACCATCTCGAGGAAGTCGGCGGTGTTGCCGTCGCCCTTGAGGAAGCGGCGCACGCCGTCGCGGTAGCGGCCGTTCCACTCGGCCCAGCCGTTGGGGAAGTTGCCGACCTCGTAGCCCCACAGGTCCCACGCCTCGGCGATCACCTCGAAGCCGCGCACCTGCGCCAGGTTGGCGATGGCCAGCAACAGCGGGTGGTCCTGGTGGAACTGCGCCTGTCCCGCCCAGTTCTCCCGCGGCTTGCGGTCCGGCAGCCGCCCGAGCACCGGCGCCAGGTCAAACCGGAAGCCATCAACACCCATCTGGTCGCACCAGTAGCCCAGCGATTCGATGACCAGGCGCTGGGTGATCAGGTTGGAGAAGTCGGTCTGGTTGCCACATCCGGTCGCCCCGTCCACGAGCCGCCCGTCGTCGGTCAGCACGTAATAGTCGGCCGTGCTGAACCCGCCGAAACCGGTGAACCCGACCGTGTCGGCGTCGCCCCAATTGCCGCCCTCGCCGGTGTGGTTGAACACCACGTCGAGATAGACCTCGACGCCGGCCTCGTGGAAGGCGCGCACCATCGCCTTGAACTCGCGGGTCGGGCCGCCGGGGGACTGGTCGGCGGCATACTGCCGGTTGGGCGCAAAGAAGCCGAGCGTCATATAGGCCCAGTGGTTGGACGGGCTGCTCGTGTTGGGCTCCGAGCCGCTGCTCTCGTGCACCGGCAACAGCTCGATCGCGCTGACCCCCAAGGCCTTGACGTATGCCGCGAGATAGCCCGCCCCGGCGTAGGTGCCGCGCAACTTCTCGGGAACGTCGGCGACCTGCTCGAAGCCGGGGATCGCGGCCAGGTGGGTGCGCAGCGTCGACGCCGACGGGTGCATGGTCAGGTTGCGCACGTGCGCCTCGTAGATCGCGGCCGACTCGGCGGGAACGGCCGGTTTGGTGCCGGTGGAGGTGGTGTCGTCGATGACGATCGCCTTGGGCGCATAGGGGCCGGTGTCCCACTCGCGGACCGGGCGGCCGCGGTAGTCCCGCGGGCCCCAGCCGAAGACACCGTCGTCGAGGCCGGCCTGGCGCACGAGCGGGCTGGCCGGGCTGTGCGAGATCTCCCGGGCATAGGGATCGGTGAGCACCTTGTTGGGGTTGAACCGTTGCCCGCCGGGCCCGCGGTCGCTGACGAAGCCGGCCGCAGAGCCGCCGCGCTGCCAGGCGGGGTCGACCTGCCAGCCCCCACCCCAGACGCGGTAGCCGTAGTGCGCGCCCGGCCCGACCCCGCCGACCCGACCGCGCCAGATCCCGTCGCTCCCACGGGCGAGGTCGATGTCGGTGAGGGCGTCGCGGCCGGTGGGAACGGCATACAGCTCGAGCAGGACGCGGGTGGCGTCGGGAGAGGCGACGGCGAAGGTCGTGCTCGAGCTGCCCGGGTCGTAGGTCGCGCCGAGTGGCCAGGTGGCGCCGGGCCAGGCGGCCGGCTCCAGCGGGGTCGGCAGGGCGACCAGGGATGGGGTGGTCACGCGGGCTCCGGCTGGGTGGCGGGCTCCTGCTGGGTGGTGGCGCAGGCGCGGCAGGTGCCGGAGAGGGCGGCGTGCGCGGCGTCGAGGCGGAAGCCATGCTCGGCGGTCACGCGCTCGGCCACGTCGTCGAGCAGCCCCACGGGCAGATCGACCACGGTGCCGCAGCAGCGGCACTGGGCGTGCGGGTGCGCCTCGGCGTGATCGATCAGGTGATAGGCGGTCGCGCCGTGGCCGAGGTGGATGTGCTGGACGACGCCCAGGTGGCTGAGCGCCTCCAGCGTGCGATAGACGCTGGCCGGATGGACGCTGGCGTCGCCCGCCGCGACCGCGGCGTGGACCTCGTCGGCGCTGAGGTGACCCTCGGTGCGGGCCAGCGCGCCCAACACCGCGGCCCGTTGCGCCGTCATCCGCTCCCCACGCTCATGGAGCTGCCCCTGCACCCGGGCGACGAGGGCTCCTGGGTCACGGGATTGGCCCGTCGGCGGCGTCTGCACGGGCCTAGTCTGTCCAGTTTCCCCGGCCGTGCGCCAACCCGGGGGCGGCCTTGGGCTAGCGAATTAAGCGACAGTTAAGCGGTCTCGGTCAGGATGGATGCACCGAACGCGAGGGTCAGCCCAGGGGCCTCGCGCGGGGGATCGGTGTGTCGGGTGGTTGCCTCGGGGGACCACCCGGCATACCGCGTGCCGTCAACGTCACGAGGTTGCTGGCGTTGGCAGCCGGCGGGTGCCCCCGGTGGCGCGCGAGCGCAGCGCGGCCAGGCCGGCGAGGGCGATCAGGGCGGCAATCACCGAGAAACCCAGCCGAGGCTGCAGCGGGATCAGGATGCCGACGGCGCCGCCGACGACCCAGAAGGTCTGCAAGAGCGTCTCGGTCCAGGAGAAGACCCGCGCCCGCAGGGCCTCGTGCACCTCGCGTTGCACCAGGGAGTCGAGGCTGAGCTTGCCGAGCTGCCCGAACAGCCCGGCGGTCAGGCCGATGGCGAGCAGCGTCCAGAGCGAATAGAAGACCGCGGTGACGACGGCCACTCCGAGCGCCATGCCGAGCAGCGTGGTGGCCATGGCGGTCGGGGCGGTATTGCCCCACTTGTTGCCGATGAAGCTGCCCGAGGCGTTGCCCACGGCGGCCGCGGTCGCCACCAGCCCGAGGACGAGCGAGCCGGCCATGCCCGGCAACGGATGCTCGCGCATCAGGAAGGCCATGAACAGCGTGAGGAAACCGGACAGCATCCGGGCGCCGGTGACCAGCCATAGCACATAGCGCACCGGCACCGGCAACGCCCGCAGTCGTTTGGCGGCGGCCGTGACGTTTTCGCCGGTGAAGTCCTGCTCGCCCAGCGTCGAGTCGACGTTGGCGGGCAAGCGGATCGCGAGGATCGTGCCGATGACATAGATGGCGAAGGCGGCGCGCAGCGACCAGTCCGGCCCGACCTTGGCCAGCGCGCCCGCGATGCCGCCGCCGAGCAGCATCCCGATCAGCCCGGCGATATTGAGCCGCGCATTGGCCTTGACCAGGGGTATGCCGTCGGGCAACACCCGGGGCACCGCCGCCGCGCGCGCCACGGCATAAGCCTTGGTCGCCATCAGCGCGCCCAGCGCGCACGGGAACAGCCACGCGGAATCCTCCACGACCGCCGAGGCGAGCACCCAGCTAAGGAAGCCGCGCAGCGCCAGCGTGCCGCCGATCGCCCAGCGCCGGCCGTGCCGGAAGCGGTCGAGCAGCGGCCCGATGAGCGGGGCCAACAGCACAAAGGGGGCCATCGTCAAGGCGAGGAAGAGGGCAACCTGGCCACGGGCCTCGTCGGTCGGCAGCGCAAAGACCGTGCCGGCCAGCGAGACGGTCAGCGCCGCGTCGCCGGCAACGTTGACGACGTGCATCTCGGTCAGCCGGGAAAGCCCGCTGCGGTCGGCGCCGTCGGCCGCAGCGAACCTCTGGAACCGGCGCACGCCGGCCTGCGTGCTCCTGCCGACGACCCGCGCGGTGCCTCGCCCGCCGCTCACCGTGGCACGGCCAGCGGCCCGTCCGGCCGCGCCGGCCTTGAGGGCGGCCCCGGCCAGACGGCGCGGCCGCGGGGGCGGCGGCGGTGGGGGCGGAGTAGGCGGTGATTCGGCGGTGGCTGCGGGCGGCGGCGTGCCGGCATCCCGCCGCGGCGGCGGGGGTGGCGGCGGGCGGCGGGCCCGAGGCGCGGTCACAGACCCATCTTGACTGATCGAGGCGACAACGTCAGCCTCCGACGAGATGAACGTCGCCAAGACCTGCGAATGAGATGCATAATTGACATGGCCTGACGCACCGGTCTCACTATCAGTGAGTGATGGTCATTGTTAGGAGAGTTGACACATGTCCGACATCCATCCCTACGCTGCGCAGACGGACGTTTCCCCTTACGTCACCCAGCTGGTCAACAAGGTCATCGACGAGAAGTTCGAGACCGACGTCGTTGCGTGGTCCGGCAAGGGCGTGATCCAGAACCTCCTCTCCCAGAAGCTCGTCCCCGACGGATACGTCGTCATCGTGGCCAAGCTCCCCGCAGAGGCACTACCCGAGGCGGTCAAGGTGGTTGACGAGATCGCGCAGCGCTCGCTACGCGCCGAGGAGGCGGCGGATCGCGTTGTCGACGCCGTCCTCCCACCTACCTCGGCCGTGAATCTGTCACCAGCTCAGACAGCAGCCGTTGTTCGCAACGCAGCCGCCTTGAGCAAGGTACAAGACGAGTTCGGGCTGCTCACCAGCGCCCAGGTTGGCGATCTGGCCGAGTCGACGGCCGAGAACCGCTCGGCGACAGCCACCCGGTGGCGTACCGCGCAGCGCATCTTCGGGATCAAGCGCGGCGGGGCCTGGGTCTACCCCGGATTCCAATTCGTTAACGGGCAACCGAGTCCCGTGATCGGCGAAGTAATCCAGGCCTTCGGGTCGGCAGGAGACAGCGGGTGGGCGCTCACCCTCTGGTTCACGGCTCCCAACATCTACCTGCGCGATTCCCGTCCGGTCGACCAGATCAGCGACAATCCCCAAGGCGTCGTGGAGGCGGCCACCCACGTCTTGGACGCGGGACCGTAATGGGTCGAGTTCCGCCCACCTTCCCCTTGCCAGCGGATCCTCCCGTTCCCGCTCCGCCGCACACCCCCGACTTCGAGATATCCCCATGGTCACGGGGCCAACCCATGATCCATGTCGGACCCCGCGGGTATGACGCGAACCAACCGTATGTGAGCCCCCGTCCATACCGGTTCAGCGACTTCGACGACCCGATCGCCGGGGCCGCGGTCCCGACGTACTACGCGGCGGCCAACCTGACCGGCGCCCTCGCCGAAACCGTTTTCCACGACATCCCCCCGCGGAGCGCAACCCCTCGTGTCGTCGCGTTCGATCGCCTGCTGAGCCGGGTCGTGGCACGCGTCATTCCTCGCCGAACCCTCAAACTCGCAGACTTCACTTCGGCCGGCCTGACCGGACTGGGCCTGGACCGTCGCGAGATCATCGAGACCGTCGATCCCGACCTCTACCTCGACACCGTCAAGTGGGCGCACGCCGTCTACACCGATCCCGAGACCTTCGACGGCATCCACTGGATTTCCCGACTCGATGACACGTGCGCCTCCGTCGTCCTGTTCGGTGGCCGCGTCCGCCCCGAAGACCTCGAGCACGACCCGGCTCGCGACATGGGGCCCTTAACCATGCCGGGCACCGTCGACGATGTCCTCGACATCGCTTCTCGACGGCAGATCGACATCGTTGGACTGCCCTGGCTCCGATGATGAGCGTGGCACGCTGCTCCGGCAGTCCCCTCACGCTGGGGGCGGATCGAATTCCTCGGGATGCTCGGCGGCCATCAGCGTGGCCCGGGTGGTCAGGAAGTGCCAGCCCCACAACACCCCGGAGGCCAGCACGAGCACGAGTGACCCGATGGCGATGTTGCGCGTGCTGGTGGCATAGCTCGGCAGCACGGCCGAGACCGCGGCGCTCAGCGTCAGCCCGAGGAAGGTCGCGCCGGACGCCGCCGCGCCCCGCGCCCGCGGGAAGATGTCGAGCAGCGCCAGCTGGGTGGTCGGGAAGAGCATGGACTGGCCGACCCCCATCAGCCCGGGGCCGATCACGGTCAGCGCGACCGTCGGGGGGCCGGGCCGGGAGGTCAACACCACGTTGAACACCGCCGCGCCGAGCATGACGACGTAGCCGGCTCGCACCAGGGCCAGCCCGCTGATCCGGCCGGCGGCCCGGCCGCTGAGCCACGAGCCGACGGTCATCCCGGCCACCAACGGCCCGAACAGCATCCAGAAGTCCAGCTCGGTCCGGCCCAGCAGGTCGACGACGATGATCGCGGCCCCTCCGACATAGGTGAACCACGCCGCCTGGGACAGGCAGGCGGCCCAGGCGACCCGCTGGTAGCGGCCGCTGCGGCATACCTGCCAGAGGCTCCCCAGCAGGGCGCGGACCGCGAGCCGGGTGCGCCGCGCCGGCGGGTGAGTCTCGGGCAGCACCCACTGCACCGCCGCGACAAGCACCAGCGCCATCAGCGTCTGGAAGTAGAAGATCCACTCCCACGGGCCGATCTGCAGGATCAGGCCACCGACGATCGGCGCCACCGCCGGGGCGATCCCAAAGATCATCGCGACCCGGCTCATCAGCCGCTGGGCCTCGGCCCCGGCATACAGATCCCGGATGATCGTCCGGCTGACGATCACGCCGCCACCGGCAAACAGGCCCTGCAGCAGCCGGAAGCCGACGAGCACCTCGATCGTCGGCGCCAGCGCCGCCCCCAACGACGCCAGCCCGTATGCCGCGACCCCGCCGACCATCACCGGCTTGCGGCCCAGCGCATCGGAGATGGGTCCGTGGAAGATGCTCATCAGGCCGAACGCGAACAGATAGGCGCTGACCGTCAGCTGCAGCGTCTCGGAGCCGACCCCGAACTCTTCGCGCATCTGCGGGAACCCCGGGAACGGGGTGTCGATCGAGAACGGGCCGAGCATCGAGAGCCCGGCCAGCACGAGCGGGATGACGGCGGCGGCGCGCCGCGAGCGCGGATCGATCATGACGCCCGCCAGCCTCCCAGACTCGGCCGGGCGAGCTTCCCGGCGTCCATGGGACTTCGCCCCCACGTGCGCGGGATGGCCCTCGCTCACAGTTTTCTCCAGCACACGACAAACACCAACGCCGACAACAACGCAGGAGGGGACCATGACGATGACCATCGACACGGACCTGGCCCTACGGGCCGCCCGTGAGGTCGAAGTGGAGGTGTCCATCGCCGATGTCGAGGCGATGCGCGCCCTGCTCAAGGACGGGGCCCGCACGGGCAACGAGCAGCCGGGCGCCGACGGGCACCTGGATGAGATCGTGCCCAAGCCGTGGGGGCTGGAATACCGGGCGTATGTCGATGACTTCCTCGACGTCTGGCAGTTGCAGATCGGTCCCGGCCACGCGACGTCGATGCACAATCACCCCCGCAAGCTGACCTACCTGGTCTGCCTGGACGGGGAGGGCGTGCTGAGCACGCTGGACGGTGAGGTCGAGATCGCCACCGGTGACGTCGTCAAGATCGCCAAGAGCGCTTTCCACAGCACCCGCAATGTCTCGGCCGCCGACCGACTCGACCTGATCGAGGTTGAGGCGCCGCGCAACAAGTACGACCTGTTGCGCCTGCAGGACGGCTATCACCGCCAGCACCTCGGCTACGAGACCGGCTGGGAGATCGCGCCCAGCCGGATGCGCCGCCTGCCCTACATCCCGCATGCGCAGATGCGGCCGGCCAGCCCGTGCGGGCGGTATGCGTTCGAGATGTTCGCCGGGATGGACCTGCACTACCGCGGGCTGGGCGTCGCCGAGTTCTTCGTCCCGCTCGGCATCGAGGCGCTGGCCTACGACAGCGTCCACGTGCTCAGCAAGTACACCTGCCCCGAACTGGCTCCCCAGCTGGACACCTACTACCTCGGCGTGCGCCGCGCCGACTGACTCCCAACCAATCGAGAGGACCTCATCACCATGAAACGCAGCGCCGTCATCATCACCGGACAGGGCTTCCAGGACCACGACGTCATTTACGCCTACTACCGGCTGATCGAGGAGGGCTGGCATGTCGACATCGCGACCAAGAACGCCGCCCCGACGTTCGGCAAGTACGGCGTCCCGCTGCCGATGGACAAGACCGCCCGCCCGCTGATCGGCTACACCGACCTCGACGTCGAGGCCTATGACGCGGTGATCTTGACCGGAGGCCACGAGGCCCCCGACCGGGTCCGTCAGGACGCCGACGTCCTCGGCTTCCTGCGCGCGATGGACGAGGCCGGCAAGGTCGTCGCCGGCCTGTGCCACGGCCCGTGGATCATGGTCAGCGCGGGCGTGCTGCGCGGCCGCACCGCCTGCGCCTACATCGGCCTCAAGGACGACGTGGTCAACGCCGGCGCCAACGTCATCGAGGGCGATGTCGTCGTCGACGGCAATATCATCACCTCCTCCTACTACGCCTACTCCGGCAAGTTCATGCGGGCGGTCTTCGACACCGTGGAGGCGCTGGCAACCACCCAGGTCGCCGCGTGAGCCCCACCCGGACCTGGCTCGTCCTCGACTTCGACGGCGTCGTCTGCGACGCGCTCAGCGAGTGCGCGGCGCTCACCCGGGCGGCCGCCGGTCCAGGGCCCGGCCTGCCAACGCTCGACGAGGCGATCGCCGCGCTCACCCCGCAACTGCTCGCCAGGTTCGCCAGCGTGCGGCCCTATTGCCGAACGCTCGCCGACTTCATGGTCACCAATGCGGTCACCGCCGCCGTGACCAGCCGCGAGGAGTTCGAGGCCGCCAAGGCCGCCGCCGGGCCGGAGCTGTTGGATGCCCAGGCCGCCCACGCCCAGCAGATCCGCGACGCGTGGCGTGCCGACGAACCGGAGGCCTGGCTGGACATGCACATTCCGTATGCCGGGGTGCCGGACCTCATCCGCGGCGCCGGCGGACCGGTCGCCATCGTGTCCAACAAGGACGGCGAGTCGATCGACGCGATCCTGACCCACCTCGGGCTGCGCGGCGACGTGGCGATCATCGCCGGCGCGTGCGCCGACAAGCCGGCCGCGGTGGCCCGGCTGATCGGGGAGCACGCCAGCGCGAGCTTCATCGACGACAACCTCGCCAATGTGTTCGCCGTCGCCGCCGTGCCGCGGGTGCGCAGCCTATGGGCGACCTGGGGCTACCACAGCCGCGAGGACATCACCCAGGCCCTCACGGCGGGCGTGCCCACCCTCGCCCTCGGCGAACTCGCCGCCGTCGCCTAAGCCCCAACGACGTTCACTAACCCGAAGGAAGCAATCATGAGCAAGGGAACGATCCTTTTCGCGCTGACCAGCCACGACGAGCTCGGCGATACCGGGCGCCGCACCGGCGCCTACGCCCCCGAGTTCGCCCACCCGGCCGCGGTCTTCCAGGACGCGGGATACGAGGTCGCCTTCGTGTCCGTGCAGGGCGGGCCGGTCCCGCTCGACGGGATCAAGGAGGGCGACACCGTCACCGCCGGCTTCCTCGCCCAGGACTGGGTGCAGCGGGAGCTGGCCGACACCTCCACCGCCGGCGAGCTCGACCCGGCCGACTACGCGGCGATCTACTACGCGGGCGGGCACGGCACGATGTGGGACTTCCCGGACGACGCCGACCTGGCCGCCCTCGCCGCCGGCATCTATGAGCAGGGCGGGGTCGTCGCCGCGGTTTGCCACGGCCCGGCCGGGCTGGTCAACCTCACCCTCAGCGATGGCAGCCTGCTGATCGAGGGCAAGCGGGTCTCCAGCTTCACCGATGCCGAGGAGGCCGCGGTCGGCCTGACCGACGTCGTCCCGTTCCTGCTGCAGAGCGCCCTGGAGGAGCGCGGCGCCAAGCACGAGGGCGCCGAGAACTTCGCCGAGTTCGCGATCAGCGACCAGCGGCTGGTCACCGGCCAAAACCCCGCCTCGGCGGCCACGGTCGCCCGGCTGACCGTCGAGGCGTTGTCATGACCGCCTATGTCGAGCGGCACGCGGCCCGCAGCGTTGCCGACCCGTGGGCCGCGGCGCTGACCGCGCAGGAGACCTATGTCGTCCGCTCGATCGGGGTGCTCGCCTACGACAAGGTCAGCGAGCAGGACTGCCTGACCCCGACCGAGATCTTCAAGGGTGCGGCGATGGTGCTGCGGGGCGACATCGCGCCCTGGCCCCGTGAGGTCGCCCCCGAGGTGCTGACCGTCGAGTTGGTCTCGCTCGACCCGGGCGTGGTGACCATGCAGATGGGCACCCAGGTCGTGCCCGACCGCACGCTCGACCCCCAGCGGCTCTACGACATCCTCTACATCCCCGGCGGCGTCGGCTCCGGCGTGCTCGCCTGCGACCAGCGGGTCCTCGACCTGATCCGGCGCCACCACGAGGCCGGCCGGGTCGTCGCGTCCAACTGCTCCGGCGTCGGCGTCGTCGCCCGCTCCGGGATCATCGAGGACACCCACATCACCAGCGTCGCCGCCATCGGCCGCGGCCTGCGGGAGGAGGGCTTCAACGCCCCGGCCACCCGGCGGATGTGGGTCGGCAACCCCGAGCAGCGGGTCTGGACGGCCACCGGCTCGTATGGCGTCAACGCCTCCGCGGTCGCGATCGTCGCGCACTATTTCGGCCGCGAGGTCGGCACGATCGTCTCGATGATGTTCGACACGCTCGCCGGGCTGGGCGAGGCGGTGTTCGAGCCGGTCGGGCCGCAGTTCTTCGAGAACGAGGCGCTGGAGGCCAGCTTCCAGGACCTCTTCCAGCCGATGCTGCTGCCGCCGGAGTGATCCCGATGACCGCGACGACGACCACCACACCTCCGCGCAGCCCGTATGCCGAGCGCACCCGCCCGCGGGACCTGCACTGGATCCGTGGGGCGCTGCAGAGCGCGATCGCGATCGAGCACGGCACGATGCCGCTGTATTCGGCCGCGATGTATTCGCTGGAGGTGCAGAACTACCCGGCCTACAACACGCTGCGCTCGGTGCTCATGGAAGAAATGCTGCACATGGCCGCCATGTGCAACGCGCTCGCCGCGATCGGCGGCCGGCCACAGATCCGCACCCTCGACCCCACCGCGGTGTTGCGCGGCCTGCCCGGCCGGATCGGCGGGCTGCGGGCACGGCTCGCGCCACTCTCCCGGCGCCAGCTCGAGGTGTTCATGGGCATCGAGAGCCCCGACGCACTCAGCCGCGCGCCGGGAGGCGAGGGGGCGGCATACGCCTCGATCGGGGCGTTCTATCGCGAGATCCGCGCGGCCGTCGAGGACAACGCCGCGACGATCGCCGCGGCCGCCCGCGGGGAGCAGCAGGCCAACCAGGTCGGCGGCAATCTCGGGTATGCCGTGATCCGCCCGGCGGGTGACCCCGTCGAGCAGATCCTGGCGAGCATCGACCTGGTCATCGACCAGGGTGAGGGCTCCGGCGGCTCGACCCGCACCACCGGGCCGGCCTCGGATTCCGAGCTGTCCCACTACGCCCGGTTTGCCGAGCTGCGCTACGGCCGGGCCTACTCCGGACCGCGGCAGGGTGAAAGCGACGGTGGGCTGGCCGCCGAGGGGCAGCGACGCTTCTACAAGGGCGCCACGTTGCCGTGGCCGCGGGTGGTCAACACCCTGGCGGTCCCGGCCGACGGCTACCGCGCGGTGCTGGTCCGTGACCCGGGCCGCGTGGCGGTGACGACCTCCCTGGAGCGCTTCGATGCGGCATACACCCGCATGTTGGCCGCGCTCGACGACGCCTGGAACGGCCCACCCGAGCTGGGCTGGCCGGCGCTCGGGCGGGCCGTCTTCGAGATGAACGAGCTGCGGGTGATCTCGTGCTTCGACATCCTGCGCCACGAGGTCCCCCGCAGCGTCGTCGACGACCTCGCCCGGCTCTATCCCGGTGAGGCCGACGAGATCGCCGGGCTGACCGACGTCACCAAACCGGTGTTCTACGGACCGCGATTCGAGAACACCACACTGCGTTGATCACCACCTGAGCTGACCACCACCGTGAGTCGAACGAAAGGTTTCCCAGCTATGAGCACCCGCACCATCGGACCCGAGGAATTCACCACCTCCGCGATCGGCTTCGGCTGCATGGGCCTGTCCCAGGGCTACGGCCCCGCCGACGACGCCGAGTCGGTGGCGGCGATCCATGCGGCCCTGGACGCCGGCGTGACCCTGATCGACACGGCGATGAGCTACGGCGAAGGCGCCAACGAGCGCCTCGTCGGTGAGGCGCTGCGCAGCAGCGGCCGGGCCCGGGAGGAGACCCAGCTCGCGACCAAGCTCGGAATCATGCGGACCCCGAGCGGGGTGGGCCTGGACGCCGACCCGGCCCGCATCCGCGGCTACTGCGAGGCGTCGCTGGAGCGGCTCGGCGTCGATCGCGTCGATCTCTACTACCTGCACCGGGTCGACCCGCGCTTCCCCGTCGAGGAGAGCATCGGCGCGATGGGGCAGTTGGTGGCCGACGGCCTGGTCGGGCACATCGGCGTCTCCGAAGTGACTCCCGAGCAGCTCGAGCGGGCCGCGAGCGTCCACCCGATCACCGCCGTGCAGATGGAGTGGTCGCTGATGTGGCGTGAGCCCGAGACCGGCATCGTGCCGACCGCGCGCCGCCTCGGCGTCGGGCTCGTCCCCTACAGCCCGCTCGGCCGCGGCCTGCTGAGCGCGACCCTCGACCGGGACGCGGTGGCGCAGAGCCCCTTCCGAGCGGGTGATCCCCGCTTCAACGACGCCGCCCTGACGGCCAATGCCACCCAGGTCGAGGCGCTGGCGGCGCTCGCCGCCGAATGGGGGCTGAGCGCGGCCCAGCTCGCCCTCGCCTGGCTGCTCGCCCAGGGGCCGGACGTCGTCCCGATCCCGGGCTCGCGCCGCGACACCCGGGTGACCGAGAACGCCGCCGCGATGGCGGTCACGCTCAGCCCCGAGCAATTGGCCCGGCTCGACGCCGCGGTCCCGCCCGCCGGCTGGGTCGGCGACCGGGCCTCGTTTGCCGTGCCGGTGACGGCCCGGCCGGCCGTCTGAGCACTGCCATACGGCATCTGTCCCTTAAACCCAATGTCCGACAGGAGTTTTCCCATGATCACCGTGACTGCCGCCCAACAGGTCAAGCCCGGGATGGAGGAGGTCGTCGACGCCCTGATGCTCGATCTGACCGAGGACATCCTGCAAAACGAGCCGGGCTGCGTCCGGTTCGACTACGTCATCGAGCCGAGCGACCCCTCCCGCCGCCTGGTCATCGAGAGCTACCGCGACCGGGCTGCGTTCGAGGCGCACAAGCAGACCCGCTACCTGGCCGCGTTCATCCCCAAGCTGCTGAACGCGCTCATCGCGCCGCCGACGGTCGTGGAGTTCCAGGACGCCTTCGCCCAGGCCAAGGCGGCTCCGTTCTTCCACACCGGGATCGTCGTCGACGACCTCGGCGGGGCGGTCAAGTACTACAGCGACTCCCTCGGGGTGCGCTTCACCGAGCCGGGCATCTTCGACATCCCCCGCCTGGAGGACCCCGACCCGCACCCCTTCCTGTTCACCGCGGTGCTGTCGATGACCGACGCGCCCTTCCTCGAGCTTATCCAGGCCAACGGCGACGGGATCATCTCGGCGCAAAAGTGCGGCCAGATCCTCTACCACGGCTACTGGGAGGACGACATGGCCGCCCGCCTGGAGTGGCTGAACTCCCCGGCCGGCCACGGCGCCGAGGCGGTCTTCCGGATGGAGGAGGGTGGCACCCCGTTCTCGATCATCACCAACCCCGACCGCTACGGCAATCGCATCGAATACGTCGGCACCGATGCCGCCGACCCGCTCGTCGAGTGGGCACGCACCGGCATCCTGCCCGGCGGGATCGGAGCCTGACATGACCACCACGACCAGCGCCACCACCCAGCCGGCGACGGCGCGCACCCCGTCGCGGCTGCTCTTTGCCGGCGTGTCGATCGGGAACTTCCTTGTCCTGCTGGACACCTCGATCCTCAACGTCGCCCTGCCGGATGTCCAGCGTGACCTGCACGCCAGCGCCGCGGCGCTGCCGTGGGCGGCGGTCGCCTACACGATCACCTTCGCCGGGCTGTTGCTCGCCGCGGGTGCGGTGGCCGATCGGTTCGGCGCGCGCCGCGTCTACAGCGGCTCGTTGCTCGCCTTCGCCGTGCTCTCCCTGGCGTGTGCGGCCGCCCCCTCGGTGGCCGCGCTCATCGGCGGGCGGGTTCTGCTCGGTGCCGCGGCCGCGTGCATGGTGCCGTCGTCGATCGCGCTGCTCGCCGGCCTGTATGCCGATCCCGGGGCCCGCGCCCGCGCGGTCGGTGTGTGGGCCGCGCTGACGAGCAGCGGGTTGCTCCTCGGCCCAATCCTCGGTGGGCTGCTCGTCGCCGCCGGTGGCTGGCGGTGGGTCTTCCTCGTCAACCCGCCGATCGCCTTGATCGCCCTGTGGCTGGGCCGCCGGCAGGCCAACGCCCGGCCGGCGACCGTGCGCCCGCTCGACCTGCCCGGCATCGGCGCCTCGATCGTCACGCTGACCGCGCTCACCTATGGCCTCATCGAGGGTGGCACGAGCGGCTGGGACCGCCCGCAACCCTGGATCGCGCTCGGCGTCGCCCTCGCCGCGGCGATCGCCCTGCGGGTCATCGAGGGCCGGGCCGAGCACCCCGTCCTGCCGCCCGCCCTGGTGCGCCGCCGCGACCTGTCCGGCAGCATCGTCGCCGCCGCGATCGCCACGCTCGTCTTCTACGGCATCCTCTACACGCTCACGCTGTGGCTGCAGCGGGAGCGGGGCCTGACCCCGGTGGAGACCGGGCTGGCGTTCGTGCCGATGACCCTGCCGATGTGCGTGCTGCCGGTCTATACCGGCAAGCTCGTCGCCCGGTTCGGCGCCCGCCGGGTCATCCTCGGCGGCCTGTGCTTCGACGTGGTCGCGGGGGCGAGCCTGCTCGGCGTCACCAGCGCCCACGGCTCGCTCGGCTGGATCGTCGCCGCCGAGATCGCGCTCGTGCTCGCCAGCACCACGGTGATCCCCGCCGCCACCGCCGATGTCGCCGTCAACGCGCCGAGCGAGATGGCCGGTGCCGCGCAGGGCGCGCTCAACGCCGGCCGGCAGGCCGGGTCCGCGCTCGGTGTCGCGATCCTGGGGCCACTCACCGCGCTGCCGACGATCGGCGGGGTCCTCGTCACGCTCAGCGCGGTGGCCGTCATCCTCGCCGTCGCCGGCCAGGTCCGGCCGGCCGTGGCCGACGCCGCCCGCGCCTAATGGGTCCGGCGGCGATCAGGTCGATGGCCTGGTCCAGCCCGGTTGTTCGGTCGGGCCCCGCTCATGACACGAAGAGTCGGGGAGTGACCCGGTGGCTGAACGGCGAGTGGCAGCAAGTCGCGCACTTTGCGACCCAGTCGCGCAGTTACACGTGCGCGATTTGCCGAGTGCGCGACTTGCCCACCGCAGGGCTCAAACGGCCGGGTCGAGAGGAACCTCTCGGTACGTTTGGTGGCGACAACCGTGCCGACCGGCTCCTCTCGATGGCTGGCCTGCTCTGCGACGGGGCTGCCGTTGGCCCTGGCACGGCACGGCGTCGTCGCCGAGCACGTCCGCGGGAATGGATGGCGACCAGACCCCCTCTTCCCGCGTCCACGGTGGCCGGCGCAGACGGCCCGGGCCACCGATCCCGCAGAACCACCCGCCCCGCGCAGTATTGGTCGGGTTAACCGCAGCGGCGGGCGGTGGGGGTGGTGACCGCGAAGACGTCGACGTTGTCGGTGATTTCGCCGTCGTCGGGGATGTCGCCGGGGACGATGTCACCGGCGTGGGAGGTGAAAATGGCGGTGGCGCCGTCCTCGGTGATCGCCACACCGAAGCTGTCGCCCGAGGGTGGGCGCCCGGCACGGGTGATCGAGACCAGGACCCGCTGCCCGGTGGTGCGGTCCCACCGGTAAACGTCGACGTTGCCGCTGCCGTCGGGGCGCAGCACGCTGAGCAATACCCAGCGGCCGGTGTAGCTGACGGCGTCGGCGCCGGTGACGTGGTTGCCGTGCAGGGAGTTGACGACGGCGAGGTCGCTGGTGCGCCGGACGACGACGTTCATGTCGTAGGTCTCGGGGTTGCGGTTCCAGGTGGTGACCATCACCCGTCCGTCGCCGCTGAGCTGGGTGTGGTAGTGGCGGGCGGCCGGCCCGGCCGGGCCGCGCCCGACGTGCCGGGTGACGCCGGTGGCCCGGTCGAGCAGGTAGAGCTCCCGCTCGTGCCCAGGCGGATGTTGGTGGCGGTGTAGGCCAGGTAGCGGCCGTCGGCGCTCATCGCCTGCAGGAGGCGGACCGCCCCGAACGAGCCGAGCATCGCCCAGCGGTGGCTGACCCAGTCGAAGACCGCGATCCGCACGGCCCAGTGGCTGTAGTCGGCGCTGACGTACCACACCTCGCCGGCGGAGAGGCGGCCGTCCGCGGAGAACGCCATCAGGTCGAAACCGCTCAGCGGCAGCCCGGTGGCGGGCCCACTGGCCTGAGGTATGCGGTGGGTTTCCACCCGCCCGGTGCGCAGGTCCTTGCGCAGCAGCCACCGGCTGGAGACGGTCCCCGGCGGGGTCAGGCTGGAGAACTGACCCGCCAACGCGACATACCGGCCGTCGCCGCTGATCAGCCCCCCGTAGTCGCCTGTGGCCGGGCGGCCGGCGCTATCGCTGGAGACCAGCCGGGTGCGGTCGTTGCCCCGCTCGCGCAGATACACGCGGTTATCGGAGTTGTACGGTGCCCCGGGCTGCAGGATGCGGGTGCCGGTGCCGAACGCCACCCGGCAGCCGTCCGCGCTGGCCGACGCGCCGCCGTAGTTGTTGTTGGCGGGCCGGCCGGCCAGCGTCGCCGATAACAACTCCACCCGCAGCCGGGCCGCGCTGTCGGCCCCCGCCGCCGGCGCCGCCGAGAAACCAGCGGTGGCCGCCAGCGCCACCGCGATCGCGCGTCTGCTGGAGATCCCCACACGCTGCCGCCGACTCACTGCACCGGCTCCCACCGGGAGATCCTGATGTTGTCGATGTCGCCGGCGTAGGCGTCGCCGGCCTTGGTGTCCCGCGGCTTCTTCCCGATCGATATCTCATCGGTCGGGGCCACCCAGATACCCGACTTGGCGGTCCCCGTCCACCCGGCCGTGTTGACGTCGACGAACTTCGTGTTCTCCCAGTGGAAGACGTGGAGGATGGCCTGACCGCCTGCGGACAGCTCGCAGGTGAGTCTGTAACGGTCACCAATCGTCAGTCGTCCTGCGCGACCCGCGAAGACCTCGGTGCGCACGATGGCCGGGTCGGTCTTTGATTTCGCTCCCTTGGAAGGTGCAGGCCGGGGTCATCCCGCCGGCATTGATCGACACCTTCCACTGGTGCTTGTTGCCTTCATCGACGCGGCCCTTCTGGATGATGTTGGGTGACTCCGTATCGTCATACTGGGCCTGCGGCCGCACGTACACGGAGATCTTGAACCGTTTCCCGAGCGGGTTGAACCTGTCCTGATGCGGCACCCACACCCGGCTGGCGTTCTGGTCAACAACACCGTTCCCGGGGGTGCCGTCGTTCCAGCCGGGGAACCGCAGCGCGCTGGCACCGTCCGCGGCGACCGGCGGGACATTCACCCCAGTGACCTTCGCTTTGACGATCGTGTTGTCGGCCAGGATGCCGTCGTCGACGCCGGGTCTGATGACGCTGGGGGTAGAGTTGTGGCCGTTCCGGGTTCGGTAGTCGTTGAACGCCCAGATGCCCTTGGCGTACTCCGCTGTCTGGGTGGCGTTCTCGTCATCGCTCAACCGCGCCGCCGCGGTGACATCGGCCCAGTTGATCGCGTTGCCGAGCAACTGCAGCCCGTCGGCGGACAGGTCAGCCGAGGTGGCGTCGGTCAATCCCAACGCCACCCGGCGCGCCGGCGTGGCCGTCCCGTCGCCGCGCACGTCACCCGGGCCCATCGTGCACACCACGTGCGCGGTCTCCACCCCCGCGCGCACCGCCACCGTCGCGGCCGAGGCGGGCACGTAGGCGTCACCGACCGACTGCACCAGCGTCGCCGTATTGGCCGGAGCGAACACCTCCGGCAGGCCGTTGGCGATCGGGTGCACCGAATCCACCACCAGCAGGT
This sequence comes from Nostocoides sp., assembly GCF_037045025.1. Classification (GTDB taxonomy): domain Bacteria; phylum Actinomycetota; class Actinomycetes; order Actinomycetales; family Dermatophilaceae; genus Nostocoides_A. Next base: position 139,963 of record NZ_JBAOHM010000012.1, read on the forward strand.
TGCTGGTCAGGTTCTGCGCCCACCCCGCGCCCGCGGTCAGGCCCATCCCCACCCAGCTGCCATACCCCAGGGCGACCACCCCGGTCGGCGCGTCCCGGTAGGTGGTCCGATCACCCACCACCAACACCACCGGTGACCCGAATGATGACCTCCGCCGCCTGCGCGCTCCCCATTCCCGCGACCACCAGGCCCGCCGCCGCCGCGCACACCACAACGGCCCGCGGGGCCGCTTTCGCCATGAACCGCACCGGATACCCCTTCCCTCAAGCCCCAAGCCAGCGCACATGCGCCGACCCAAAACCAACCTAGGCACCCAGCCCATCCCCGGAACAGGCCACCGCAACGTGATCCACGTCCCCTTTGATGGAGCCACATACATCCTGTTCACCGAAGCGGCCACCGTCCGCCGAGTCGAGCCGCGTGCGAGAGTGGAGCGCGTGGAGTTGCGCGACGACCTCGGGGCCTTGGTCCCGTTGTCCGACGCGCCGGTCCGGGTCGTCTCCCTGGTTCCGTCCCTCACCGAGGCGCTGGCGGTGACCTGTCCGCACCTGCTCGCCGCCGCCACCGACTGGTGCACCCATTCGGCCGGCCTCGACGTCCCACGCGTCAGAGGGACGAAGAACCCGGACCTCGACGCCATCGCCGCGCTGCAGCCCGACCTGGTGATCGCCAACAAGGAGGAGAACCGCGAACTCGACGTCGAGCGGCTGCGGGGCCGCGGCATACCGGTCTGGGTGACCGACAACGTCGACGTGCCGAGCGCGCTGGCCTCGATGAGGCGGTTGTTCGCGGTGCTGACGCCCGAGGTGACACCCCAGTGGCTCGAGGAGGCCGAGCGGCTGTGGGCGCAGCCGCCGCCCCGGCCGCCGCGCCGGGTCGCAGTCCCGATCTGGCGCGATCCGTGGATGGTCGTCGGCGGGGCGACCTACACCGATGACGTGCTCGCCCGGCTCGGTCTCGTCAACGTCTTCGCCGACTGGCCGCGTTATCCCCATGTCGAGCTGGCCGAGATCGACCGGCCCGACCTCGATCTGGTGCTCCTACCCGATGAGCCCTATGTCTTCACCCCGACCGACGGGCCCGAAGCCTTCGCCCACGTCCCGACCGCGCTCGTCTCGGGCCGCCTACTGACCTGGTATGGCCCGGCCATGGTCGAGGCCTGGCGAGTCTACGCCGAGACGACGGTCTTGGGTTGAGCTCTCCGGCTAGATGATTCGGCCGATCACACTCGACCTCGTCGCCGCACGACCCGAAACCACCTGGCAAGACCACCTCCACACCGCCGCCGCTCACTGGCGTGCCTGATTCCTTCTGGAGTTGGAGCCCAATAGAATAGGTTTCCATGGGAAGGGAGCAATGAGTTTCATGAGTACGAGCAGAGGGAACTTCTCACCGGAGTTCCGTGAGCAGATGGTCGAGTTGTACTTGAGCGTCAAGGGTCGTCAGAACCTGTCCCAGGTCGCTCGGGAAAATGGTATCGGCGCGGAGACGTTGCGGAACTGGGTGAAGAAACACCAGGAGGCGAACCCGACCGACGAGGCGCCGTTGACGATTTCCGAACGCGCACGACTCGAACAGCTCGAACGCGAAGTTCAGGAACTCCGGCTGGAACGGGAGTTCCTGGGAAAAGGTGTGCCACGAACGTTGGAGGTCGCGATGTGTAGGTGATCGTGGCTGGTGGCGGTGCTGTGCAGGTGATGAAGGTTTGGCCCTTCGGAGTCGCCCTGTGGGGGGAGGCTTCAAACCACCTCATGCTGCGCTGGTTTGAATACTGTGCGTGGTGAGCGATGAGGAAAAGGCGCCGTTCAGGTGTCAGGTGGGGACCAGGAAGGCGAACGTGAGTGAATCGCTGTTGACGTGTCGAAACGGAATATAGGTGACATCGAAACCAGGGCTTCTTTTCGGTTCTGGGATGAGCCTGGCGGGTGCCCGCTTACTGGCCAGGTGGTGTCCGGCATGGAGGCGACGCGAGCTTGGTCTGCTGGATCTGCATGGAACGTGGGAAGGCATGTCTCGATAGTTCCGACTCTGATGTTTGTTTGGGGTTGGTGTGAGGGAGCGCGCTGGGCAGCGGAAACTGTGAGGCGTTGAGTACCGATGCGGGGCGTGCTGGCGGACTGGTTCGTAGTAGTGGTGAAGCATCTGTAACGGGTGTGGAGCGAAGGGGCCAGACCATCAAGATTTGTTCAATCGGTCAACCAGAGTGCCTGGGAGGAATCGGGTGGACACGTCAGTGTCGCAGGGAAAGTCGTTCGATATTTCGAAGTGGGAGGTTTGGGAGGCGTACCAGCGGGTTCGGGCGAACAAGGGCGCACCGGGTGTGGACGGGGTGACTCTGGAGGACTTCGAGAAGGATCTGAAGAACAATCTGTATCGGATCTGGAATCGGATGTCGTCGGGGTCGTATTTCCCGCCGCCGGTGCGTGCGGTGTCGATCCGAAACAGGGTGGTGGTGTGCGGGTGCTTGGGGTGCCAACGGTCGCCGACCGGGTCGCCCAAACGGTGGTCGCTACCCGGTTGGAGAAGGTGGTGGAACCGGTGTTCCACCCCGACTCCTATGGGTATCGGCCCGGGCGGTCGGCGTTGGACGCGGTCGCGGTGGCGCGGCGGCGGTGTTGGGAACGCAACTGGGTGGTTGATCTGGACATCCGGGCATTCTTCGACAGCGTCGATCACGCGCTGCTGATGAAGGCGGTCCGGGCGCACGCGCCGGTGTCCTGGGTGGTGTTGTATGTCACCCGGTGGCTGGCTGCCCCGCTGGTCGGCGGTGATGGGCTCGCGGTGGCCCGGGACCGGGGGACCCCGCAGGGGTCTGCTGTCTCCCCGGTGCTGGCGAACCTGTTCCTGCATTACGCGTTCGATGCGTGGATGGCCCGGGAATTCCCGAGCGTCCCGTTCGAACGGTATGTCGATGACGTGGTCGTGCATGCGGTCACGCGGCGGCAGGCGGAGCAGGTCCGGGCAGCGATCGCCGCGCGGATGGTCGAGGTCGGACTGGAGCTCCACCCGGATAAGACCAAGATCGTGTACTGCAAGGACAACAACCGGCCCGGGCACTATGAGCACGAGTCGTTCACGTTCTTGGGTTACACATTCCGCACCCGCACGGCACGGGACAAGAACGGGGCTCTGTTTCCCTCGTTCCTGCCCGCGGTCAGCCGGGAGGCGCTGAACGAGATGGGCCGGACGGTCCGCCGATGGCGGGTCCATCTGCACGTCTCGTGGAGCTTGGCTGAGCTGGCGCGCTGGCTCGGCCCGATCATTCGAGGCTGGATGAACTACTACGGCCGGTTCTACCAGACGGCGTTGTATCCCCTCCTGAAACGCATCAACACCTACTTGGTGCGGTGGGCCCGCCGGAAATACCGGAGACTCCACGGGTTCAAGAAAGCCAAAGCATGGTGGGACGCGTTGTGTACGCGGTACCCGAATGGGTTCCCCCAGTGGCGGTGGACCCGGGCATTCCTCGCGGCTGGATGGTAAGAGCCGTGTGACGGGAGACTGTCACGCACGGTTCCGTGGGAGCCCGGAGGTGCGATTCCTCCGGGCTACCCGACCCACCGCCTTCTTCGCGAGGAAGTACCGGTAGTTGACCGGTACGCGCACATTCTCGTGGAGAAGGCGATCAAGAACAGTGACGGCACCGCGCGGTTCACCGTGGCGGCGATGTGCGGTTGGATGGGGGTGTCGGAATCCGGGTTTTATGACTGGCTGAAACGGCCGGCGTCGGCGACCGCGAAACGGCGCCGGAAACTGGGCCGGCTGATCCGCACGATCTTCGATCGTCACCAGGGCCGGTACGGCTACCGTCGGGTCCACGCCGAGCTGCGCCGGGCGGGTCAGTACTGTGACCCGGAGACGGTACGTTCGATCATGGCGGAGCTGGGCTTGGAAGCCTGCCAGCCGCGGACCTCACGCCGGCAGACGACCAAGGCCTCCCGGGAGGCGGTCACGATCCCGGACCTGGTCGGTCGGGACTTCACCGCGGCCGTGCCCGGGGCGAAGATGGTCGGCGACATCACGTATGTCCGCACCGATGAAGG
>NZ_JBAOHM010000013.1:0-599294 GCF_037045025.1 Nostocoides sp.
ATTAAAACACATGTTGAATCTTGTTGTTGCCCCAGTGTTCTTCTCGTTTCTCGACGCTGCGGACGAACGGCTGCCCAATGCGACCGCTGTAGATGAGCAGCAGCAGAGTGCAGAGGCGCTCGATGAGGCCGAATGTGGACTTTGCTCCAGGATCGGTCGTAGCCGATGCTTCCAGGACTGTACGGGAGAGTGGTTTGGTTCAGCAATTGCAGACGACTGTAAGGTCTGCTCGGGGGGCCGTTCGGGCCATGTGTTCAACTCCGATCGCGACTGTGAGGGGACTTGCTTTGGACTTTTTTCGCAGACAAATTTGAAGTTCAGCGCCAAGGTGTTGCGCTATTCGACGACCGGCGACGTCATCGGCATGGACCCGCACATCAACAACGAGGGTCCGACCAATGCGATGAAGGACAACCTCTACGAGGGGCTGGTCATCCGCAACTGCGATCTGACGGTTCGCCCCGGCGCTGGCGACCGAATGGAGCGCAGGCCGAGCCCGACGACGTCTGGCGCTTCAAGCTGCGCCAGGGCGTGACGTTCCACGACGGCACGCCCTTCACGGCCGACGACGTGGTCTTCTCGATCGACCGCATCCAGCGGCGAGCAGTCGCGACATGCAGCACCTACATCGCCGGCGGTCAAGGAGGTGCGCAAGGTCGACGACCACGACGGTCGAGTTCGTCACCGAGGCGCCCGATCCGATCCTGCTGCAGAACCTGACCGCTGTCTCTACATCATGTCGAAGGCGTGGGCGGAGAAGAACAACACGCTGCTGCCGGTGCGCGGCACCGTCGGCAGCGAGAGCTACGCCAACCGCAACGCCAACGGCACCGGCCCGTTCAAGCTGCTCGACGCGCGTGCCCGACACCCGCACCGTGCTGGTGCCGAACCCGAACTGGTGGGGCAAGCCCGAGCACAACCTGACCCGCGTCGAGTTCCGCGCCGATCGCCAACGCCGCCACCCGCGTCGCCGCGCTGCTGTCGGGCGAGATCGACATGATGTACCCGGTGCCGCTGCAGGACATCCCGCGGCTGAAGCGCACCGCCGGCGTCAAGGTCCTGCAAGGGCCCGGAGCTGCGCACCATCTTCCTCGGCTTCGACCAGTGCCGCGACGAGCTGCTCGACATGCCGGGCACGGGCAAGAACCCGTTCAAGGACGTGCGGGTGCGCCGCGCCTTCTACCAGGCGATCGACATCGACGCGATCCACGCGCGTCGTCATGCGCGGCGCCTCGACGCCGACCGGGCTGATGATCGCGCCGGGCATCAACGGCTTCGCCAAGGAGCTGAACGAGCCGCTATCCGTTCGATCCGGACGGCGCCAAGAAGCTGCTGGCCGAGGCCGGCTATCCGCAGCGGCTTCACGCGTGACGCTCGACTGCCCGAACGACCGCTACGTCAACGACGAGGCGATCTGCCAGGCGGTCGTGCCGATGCTGGCCCGCGTCGGCGTCACGGTGAAGCTGAACGCCCAGACCAAGTCGCAAGCACTTCGACAAGATCGGCATCGCGGCAGGCTACAACACCAGCTTCTACATGCTGGGCTGGACGCCGGCACCTACGACGCCCACAACATGCTCTACAACATCGTCATGACGCGCGAACGCGGCGCCCGGCGCCGGCTCGAACAACAGCGGCCGCTACTCCAACCCGCAAGGTCGACGAGCTGACCAAGGCGATCGGCGTCGAGACCGACCAGGAGAAGCGCAACGGCGATGATCTACGAGGCCATGAAGATCCACAAGGAGGACTTCGGCCACATCCCGCTGCACCAGCAGGCGCTGGCCTGGGGCGTGCGCGACGAGGTCATCGACGGTTCGGTCAAGCCGCGCCCGTCGAACGACGTGGAGCTCAAGCTGATCAAGATGAAGTAAAGTTCCGGCTTCTCTATCGACGGGGCCCGGGTGGAGCGATCCATCCGGGCCTCGCCGCATAGACCCGAACGCAACTAGATCATGTTCGCCTATATCGTTCGGTCGCTGCAGTCCGTGCTGGTCATGGCGTCGGTGGCATTCGTCGCCTTCGCGCTGTTCCAGTACATGGGCGACCCGATCAACCAGATGGTCGCGCAGGACGCGACCCTGGAGCAGCGGAACGCGCTCCGCGCCGTGCTCGGCCTCGACCGGCCGTTCTACGTGCAGTTCCTCTACTTCCCTGAAGAACCTGATCACCGGCAACATGACTCGTGGAGTTGTGGGTGTGCCGTTGGATGCTGCCCGGGCTGCTGTTTCCCTTTGTCTGAACAGTCGCTTTTGAGCATGGTAACCAGTCGGCCTCGACTTGGTAGGCACTTGCCGTCCCCTGGCTGGCAGTCATTGCACACACGCCAAGAAACCCTGCCCAGGAGATGCGAGAAAGTCTCCTCGATTGTGATCCCTTCGATGGCCGTGTGCTAAGCGATCTACGGACGGTTTTCATGAGATCCCCGATTCTCGTTGTAGACGTGCCCTGCCGGCTTCGGGCGCCCAATTGTTTGGGCAGGTGAGGCCCGGTGGTATCGAGAGTACCCCCCCGGCTTCGGCGGGGCAAGGAGATCGGCACTGGTGGCCGGGGATGGCGGGTAGTTGGGGGTGGCGGTTATTGTTCGGTGTATGTCGCCACGGCGGGGGTGGGCCTTGTTCGGGTTTGTCCTGGCTGTGGCGTTGGGGGTGGGGGTGGGGTGGTCGGGGCGGGAGTTGCTCGGTCGGCCTGATGAGGTGTTGCCGGCACCGTCGTTCACGGTGGTGACGGTGGCTGAGGATTCGGTGTCGCGGTCGTTTCTCGTTAGCGGCGGCGGCGGGGTGGTCGGGCGGGGCGTCGGTCGTGGGGGGTTTGGCGGGGACGGTCACCCGGGTTGGTTTTTCCGGGGCGCGGTCGGTTAGGGCCGGGGATGTGTTGTATGAGGTGAATCTGGGTCCGGTGGTGGTGGGGCAGGGGGTGGTGCCGGCGTTCCGGGACCTGCAGATCGGGGCAAGGGGTGGTGATGTCTCGCAGGTCCAGAACCTGCTCCGGGAGACGGGGTTCCGGACGGTGAAGGCGTCGGGCAGTTATGACGTGGCGACCGCGAACCAGGTGTATGCGTGGAAGAAGTCGTTGGGCTTGAGCCCGAATGGTGTGGTGGAACTCGGGCGGGTGCTGTTTGTCCGCAAGCTGCCGGCGCGGATGGCTTTGGACCCGGCGGTTCGGGTCGGGGCGGCGGCTCCGGTGGCCGCGAGGGCGGTCAAGGTCCTTCCGGGGCAACCGACGTTCACGATCACTCTGCCGGTGGGGCAGGCGGGGCTGGCCCGCGCCGGGCAGGACGTGACGTTGACGATGGATCAGGCGCGGTGGCCGGCGCGGATCGCGGCGTTGTCGGTTCCGGATCAGGATGGGTCGGTGACCGCCACGCTCGGCCCGGCCGCGGGTGGGGAGTCGATCTGTGGGGCGGAGTGCGAGCGGGTGCCGGTGGCTGGGGCGAGCGGCATACCGGCGGTGATTGTGGTCGTGCCGAAGGTTAGTGGCCCGACGATCCCGACGGCCGCGTTGCGGGTGGCGGCCGACGGGGCGACCGCGGTGATCGATGAGTCCGGCCGGGTGATCGGGGTGACGGTCCGGGCGTCTTCTGGGGGGCTGGCCGTGGTCGAGGGCGTCACGCCGGGCACCCGGGTCCGGGTGCCGCAGGAGGGCCGGTGACCGCAACGACGCCGGTGCTGGCGGCCCGGGAGATCGACTTCACCTATGGCCGCGGCGAGGACTTCCGGGTCGAGGGGTGGTCGGCGAGCTTCCCGCGGGGGGCGGTCACCGCGATGACCGGGCCGTCGGGGTGTGGCAAGTCGACCCGGCTCTATTTGTTGTCGCTGATGTTGCGGATCCGTTGCGGCGTCATCGAGTTGGACGGCCGCCGGGTCGATGACCTGCCCGACGCGGCGCGGGCGCAGTTGCGGGCGCAGCGGTTCGGGTTCGTCTTCCAAGACGCGGCCTTGGATGCTTCCCGCTCGGTGATCGACAACATCCTCGAAGCCACCCTGTATCGCGGTCAACGCGCCGGTGACCATCGCGCCCGGGCTCTGGAACTGCTCGACGCGCTCGAGGTGGCGGTCCCGCCGGGCCGCAAACCCGGGCAGGTCTCCGGCGGGCAGGGGCAACGGATCGCGACCTGCCGGGCGTTGCTGGGGCGCCCGGACATCATCCTGGCCGACGAACCCACCGGCAACCTCGACCCGGCCAGTGCCGCTGTCGTCCTTGGCGCGCTGCGCCGCCACGCCGATGACGGCGGCGCGGTCGTGGTGGTCACCCACGACCCGGGGGTGGCCGCGTGGGCTGACCACCGACTCGAATTGGACGCGCACCGGTGAGTGGGCACCCGGTCACCGGGCTGCTGCGCGAGGCCCTGGCCAGCATCCGCGCCCAACCCGCGTTCACCCTGGTCACCTTGCTGCTGGTGGCGGCCAGCACGATGTCGGTGATCACCACCGCCGGGAAGGCCGCCGCGTCCGAGGCCGCTGTCCTGGCCGCGATCGACGCCCAAGGCACCCGCACCGTGATCATCCAAGCCAAGGGCACCCAGCCCGGCATCGACGAACAACTCGTCGCCACCCTCGCCCGCGTCGACGACATTGAGGCCGTCACCGGGTTCGGCCCGGTCACCGACACCACCGCCGCCGCGAACCCGGCCGGGCCCCGCCTCGGGGTCCGCACGGCATACGGAAGTATCGACGGCACCGTCGTGACGCAACCGGCCCCCGGGCCCGCCGGCACCCTGGCCTGGGCCTCCCGCGCCAGCACCGACCTGGTCGGCCTGCCGCCGGCCGCGGGCAGCCTGCGCGAGATCGACGGCCCCGAACTGCTGATCACCGCCGCCCTGACCGTCCCGCCCTACCTGGCCGGCCTCGAACCCCTCACCGTGATCCCGGCCACCCCGCCCGCGCCGAACGCACCGCCGCGGACCCTGTCCACCATCTATGTCCTAGCCCGCACCCCCGCCGCGGTCGATGTCGTCACCGAGGTCGTCCACCGGCTGCTGGCCGGCGTGCCCGCCGACGGCGCCACCGTCGAGACCTCCGCCGCCCTGGCCGACCTGCGCGCCGCGATCGGCGGGGAACTGACCCAACGCTCCCGCGGCCTGATCCTCGGGGTCCTGGCCGCCGCGACCCTCGCCAGCGCCCTGACCGTCCTCGGCTACACCCTCATGCGCCGCAAAGACTTTGGCCGCCGCCGCGCCCTCGGCGCCACCCGCCTGACCATCGTGCTGCTCATCGCCGTCCAAACCCTCATCACCGCCGCCCTGGCCGCCGCCCTCGGCGCCACCGCCGCCACCCTCTGGCTCACCACCCGCGGCAACCCCCACCCCCCCACCACCTTCACCCTCGCCGTCGCCGTCGCCGTCACCACCTTGACCACCCTCGCCGCCACCCTGCCCGCCACCCTCGCCGCCCGCCGCGACCCCGTCCGCGAACTGCGCGTCCCCTGACCTGGCCGCCTGACCTCGTCGCCGATCCGGTGATGGCCAGCGAGGAGCCTCGCCGGGCGGGCGGCGGCATACGGAATCAGGGGGCCGGCCGAGAACAGGTTCGGCGGCTACTCACCGGGCCTTGGTTTCGACACTGAAGCGCGATTTCTGGAGACCGTTGTGGTGGTCTTCGGGAGTTGTCAACCTCGGTGAGACAGTCATGCGGTTTTCGCAGTGTGGGAGTCGGTGGTGATGGTGGGTCGGTTGATCCAGGCCTCCTTGGGGGGCTTGGCAGGGTCCCGGAAAGGTCGTGTCTCAGCAGGTCAGCGCGCATGTGATGGCTCGTTCGGGGTTGCGGGCGTGGTGTCGTAGGTGCTGCGGCGATGTTGGTCCAGCCGGCCAGCCGTCAGGATGCTGATCGACGGTGTTGCGCAGGGCTGGCCATGACTGCGGGGTGCATGACGCCGGTGCGGACCTGGGAGCGGTCCTCGTCGAAGGTGACGTCGCGCACCCAGTGGACGCTGGTTCTCGATTCCCCAATGGCCTTGGACCCACGCGGCCAGGGTGGCCGGTGGTGCGTCGTGATGGCTGGCGGAGGTGATGCAGGTAGACGACCTCGACGGTCTTCTTCCCGCTCTGTGGTGACGGTGCGGCGTAGTTGCGCGACCTGGGCGGCACCGGCGAACTCGGGCCAGTCCGGCAGCGTCGGTGACGTCGATGACCTTGATGGTCCGGGTCGCACGACGGCCGTGGCCGAGTTGGGTCGGTCCGCGAGCCGACGGGGACCTTGTTCCAGGGCAGCTGTCTTCAACGCTGCTCAGGAGCGTGGGGCTGGTTGGCCTTGACAGTGAACACGTAGTCCGCGCCCGCGTCGAGGATCGTCTGCGGCGGTGTCGTCTTGGGTGTGCATCGCATCCACGGTGATCACGCATCCGCGCAGGTCACAGGGATCGAAGCCGGTCAGCAGGTCGCGCACGGCGGGGATCTCGTTGCGACTTGGCGGCTCGACCTGATTCTGGCCCAGGACGACGCCGGTGGCGTGGTCGAGCGCGGCGACCAGATGCGGCGCGGTCGCGTCGCCGCGGTGCGGGCGCCGCGCACGGTCTTGCCGTCGATCGCGATCACTCGTCGACCGCCGCCGATCTGACGCGACTCGGCACCACGGCGTACGACCGCCAACGCAGACGGTCGAGCGCGGCGGCGTCCAGACGGGCGAACAGCTTGCGCAGCGTGGACTCCACCGGTGCCTCGCCGAGCCCGAGCCGGCCCGAGCTGCACCAGCGTCGAGGTCCGCGGCCCACTCACCGATCGCGGCGAACGACCTGGCGCCCGGCCAGGACCGCGGACACCGCGACCGCGAGCACCCCGACGAGCGGGTAGCGCACACCGCGCGGGTCGCGAGGATCAGGGACGCGGCGCAAGCACAGTCGAGCAGGTCACGGCGCGTACAGTCGGCGCATCGGCATCGACCGATCGGGGAAGATGGCATCGAGCGGGTGGGGTCCTTGGGCTGAGAGGGCTGTGTAGGAACTCCCATCTCAGCCCCACGGGCCCCATCCGTCACACACGCCACGCCGGTCACACCACCACGATTTGCCCAGGTCACAGCCCCATCGACCGACCTTTCCGGAGCCCTGGGGGGCTTGGGCGCGGTGGGCCGGTGGTGCTTGGCGTAGACCGTACCCGGTTTGGTGGCCACGGGAGGGGTTGCCCTGTCTTTGAAGGAGTTTCACGTCATGGGTGATACGCGTCGGGCGTTCACGGCGGAGTACAAGTCGCAGGCGGTCGGGTTCGTGTTGGATGATGACCGGACCCTCGCCGAGGTGGCCAGGAATATCGGCTGCCATGAGTACACATTGGGGAAATGGGTGAAGAAGGAACGAGAAGCGCGTGATCGCGCGCGGGCGGATCAGCCGGTGAGCGAGTCCGAGCGGGCGGAGTTGATCCGGTTGCGGTCGGAGAAGAAGACGGACGCCGCGACGATCGCGCAGCTGGAGATGCAGGTGGCTTTTGCAAAAAAAGTCGCGGCCTGGTTCGCGAACGAGCAGCGGTGAAGTACGCCGCGATCGCGGACTGGGCCAGCGAGGGCGAGTTCCCGGTGAAGTTTATGTGCGCCGAGTTGGAGGTTTCCAGGCTCTTCGAAGTTAGCCGGGCATCTCGTGGCAGATGATGGCTGTTTCCGCCGGTGTTGGCGGGTGCAGGCCCCAGCGTATGCGGCGTTGCTGGTTTCGGGTGTTGCGGAAGCCGAAGGCGTTGCGGCCTTCGTGTTTCCCGAGGCGGTTGTAGCCCTCACTTCGGGCGTTGCTGTATCCGGTGATCAGGCCGGCTTCGATTGCGGGCCACCAGGTTTCGACGGTCTCGGCGAGCCGGTGGACTTCGGGGATGTCGCAGCTGGCGGCTTGGTCGAAGAACCGCCACAGCCGGTGGGAGATCACTGCCCGGTCCGGGACGGAGGTGCCCGGTGCCGGCGCTAGGTCGAGCAGGTGGCGCAGGCGTTCTTTGACGGTGTAGGCGTGCAGGATCTCCACACCGACCTCGTCGGCGTCGAGCAGCCCGTTCCACATCCGCGCGAACGCTTCGGGGCGCAGGCGCTCATGGCCGGTCAGCAGCCGACGCCGGTTGGCCCATTCCGGGTCACGGGCTCGGCCGCGGCGGCCGCGCAGCTGCCGGGTGGCCCGCTGGCGGACCTGGGTGAGCATGTCGTTGGCGAGGCGGACCAGGTGGAACCGGTCCGCCACGTGGGTAACCTGCTCACGCCAGCCCTGTGGCTGCTCGGTCAGCCAGGCCGCCACGCTGGCGGCGGTGCGGCCCTCGACGTGGGCCAGCAGCCCGGCGGTGCCGGCGGCATCGACGATCCCGGTCAACCAGCGGTCGGCCACCAGCACCCATCGGCCGGTGGCCGCCTCCTGCGCCCAGCGCCGCTTCCCGCGGCAGATCTCATCGATCCCGAGCACGCTCACCGGCGGCGGCGCCGCCAACGACTCCTCCACGTGCGCCACGAACGCGGCATGCGCGATCGGCCACGACACCCCAAAGAAATCACCGCCGGCCTGCACGCACCGGAAATCGTCGGCGACACCCTCCCCGCACGCGGACCGTAGCCGGCGCGTCAACCGGGTGCGGGTCGGGATCGCTGGCACCGACTCGGTGAACGAGCCTCTCGAACAAGAGGATTCGCGGCATCGCCACCGCGTCTTGGTCCACTCCAGCGCCACCGCGTGCTCGCCGTAGGGGAAATCGGATCGTCGTGCGCAAGGACCTGTCCATGGACATGGCCGATAAGCTGCTCGATTCGCTACGTGCTGAGGTGGCCTACCTGGAGTCGCTGACCACGCCGATGCCGGATCCACCCGGGCAGCCCAGCTTCCACCACTGAGCTCAGGCGCCCGGTGGTGGGCGGTGAGTTCGGCGCGCAGGTCGGCCGGCAGCCGGTGAACCGTCCCTCCGGGCATCGTGGCAGCCGTAGCCGGGACTATAACGATGTGGCCGCGTACCGTTGGGCGGATGTCGGTGCATCTCGAGTCCGTGGCGTTCGATGCGGCGGCCCCAGCGCGGCTGGCGGCCTTCTGGGCCGGGGTCCTGGCGCGCGAGGCCCGGCCGGACGCCCGCGGTGTCCTACTCCCGGGGACGGACACCCAAGTCGGCGTGCGGTTCGTTCCGAGCACCAGCCCGCGGGTCGGGGTGAACCGGATGCATCTGCACCTGACCAGCACCGACGAGTCCGATTTCGCCGGCACGGTCGCCAAGGCGCTGGGTCTTGGGGCGAGTCACCTCGACGTCGGCCAGCTCCCCGAGGAAGGGCATGTCGTCCTGGCCGACCCCGAGGGCAACGAGTTCTGTGTCATCGATCCGGGGAATTCGTTCCTCGCCGGCTGCGGTCTCCTCGGCGAGGTCGCCTGTGACGGCACCCGCCAGATCGGGCTGTTCTGGGCCGAGGTGCTCGGTTGGCCGCTGGTCTGGGATGAGAACGAGGAAACGGCGATCCAGGCTCCGGCTGGGGGCACCAAGGTGGCGTGGGGCGGGCCACCGCTGGCCCCGAGGTTCGGGCGCAACCGGCAGCATGTCGAGTTGGTGGCGTCCCACGATCTCACCGGCGAGATCGCTCGGTTGCTCGCTGCCGGGGCGACGCTCCTCGGGCGGGCCGACGCATTCGTGGAGCTTGCTGACCCGGACGGGAACGCGTTCCGGCTCGGTTGACCGTCCCTCGATGATGGCCCCGCCGAGCAGGAGCAACGGATCACTCCTTTCGCCTGATGCCCTGCCATGCGTCCATTAGCCGGTCAGGTCAGGTCAGGTCGATCCAGTAGCGGCGGACCAGCCGGCCGTCCCGCTCGCTGCGCACGCGGTTGTCCAAGATCCCGCCATTGGTTCCGATCACCGTCGCGGACCCGATGTTGTCGTCGTCGCAGGTGACCAGCACGCGGTCGAGCCCGAGGTCGCGGCATACGGCCAGGCTCTGGCGCAGGGCCTCGGTCGCGTGGCCCCGCCGGCGAGCGCTCGGTCGCACGCTGTAGCCGATGTGCCCGCCCTCGTGGCGCAGGAAGTCGTTGAGGTCGTGGCGGATATTGAGGGAACCGACATAGTGCCCGTCCGCCTCCATCCACAAGAACGTGCTCGGGACGAATCCGGTCGGGACGGGCCGGTGCGGGTCGGTGCGCCGGTGGACGAAGCGGGCGAATCCGGCCTCGGTCTCCAGCTCGGCTCGGGTGAACTCGTGCTCGGTGCCTGCCTCATCGATCCACATCCACGTCCCGTCGCCGTCGCGGTGGGCGCCGCCGAACTCATCGACGGCCTCGAGATAGGAGCGTTGCAGGTCCACATGCGGGGGCACGAGTCGCATACGAGGACCGTATGCCGAACCCCGGCTCGCGGGCGACCGGATTCCCGCGACCCTGCTGTTTTGGCGGCGCCGACGCGCGCTCGGTGCCAGGACGCTGTCGCCTCGCGGACGTAGGGTTGGACCGAGATGACCACCCTGTTCGATGAGTCGCCCGAGTGGACCGCGGCGGTGACCGCGGCGGGCATACCGACCTGGGCCATGACCGGGAAGGGGCCGGCGCGCGCTCAGGATGCGCCGGCAGACGCCGACCCGCGGGCGGGTGCGGGCGACGTGGAGAGCCTGCTCGCCGGACTCAACGACCAGCAGCGCGCGGCCGTGGTCCACGAGGGTGGGCCGCTGCTGATCGTTGCCGGCGCCGGCTCCGGCAAAACCCGCGTGCTCGCCCACCGGATCGGCTACCTTCTCGGCCACCGCAAGGTCCAACCCGGCCAGATCCTCGCGATCACCTTCACCAACAAGGCCGCTGCCGAGATGCGCGAGCGGGTGCACGATCTGGTCGGCGCGCGGGCCAAGGCGATGTGGGTGATGACCTTCCACTCCGCCTGCGTGCGCATCCTGCGCCGAGAGGCAACCAAGGTCGGGCTGCGCTCCAACTTCTCGATCTATGACGCCGCCGACAGCCAACGGCTGATGGCGCTGGTCATGCGCGACATGGACCTCGACCCCAAACGGCACAACCCGCGCACCTTCAGCCACAAGGTCTCCGGCCTCAAGGACGAACTGATCGACGAGGAGACCTATGCGGCGTGGGTCACCTCCGAGACCGAGCCCGGCAGCGAGTATGAGCAACTCGTCGCCGAGGCCTATACGCACTATCAGCGCCGGCTGCGGGCGGCCAATGCGCTGGACTTCGACGACCTGATCATGACGACGGTCAACATCCTGCAGGCCTTCCCCGATGTCGCCGAGAACTACCGCCGCCGCTTCCGGCACATTCTCGTCGACGAATACCAGGACACCAACCACGCCCAATACGTCCTGATCCGCGAGTTCGTCGGTGGCGCCGGGGCTACCCGTCGCCCCGACCCGGGTGGCGACCAGCCGCAGGTGCCCCCCGCCGAGCTGGTCGTTGTTGGCGACGCCGACCAGTCGATCTATGCCTTCCGCGGGGCGACGATCCGCAATATCGAGGAGTTCGAGCAGGACTACGCCGATGCGACGACGATCTTGTTGGAGCAGAACTACCGCTCCACCCAGACGATCCTGCAGGCCGCCAACGCGGTCATCCGCCGCAACGCCGGCCGCCGCGAGAAGAACCTCTGGTCCGAGGCCGGCCAGGGCGAGCGCATCATCGGCTATGTCGGCGACTCCGAACACGACGAGGCGGCGTTCGTCGCCCGCACGATCGATCGGCTCGCTGACGATCACGAGGTCCAACCCAAGGATGTCGCGGTCTTCTATCGCACCAACGCCCAGTCCCGGGCGATCGAGGAGGTCTTCGTCCGGGTCGGGCTGCCCTACAAGGTCGTCGGCGGCACCCGCTTCTATGAGCGCCGTGAGATCAAGGACGCGCTCGCCTACCTGCGGGTCCTCGCCAACCCCGCCGACACGGTCAACCTGCGGCGCATCCTCAACGTCCCCAAGCGCGGCATCGGCGACCGTGCCGAGGCGTGCGTCGCGGCGCTCGCCGAGCGCGAGCGGATCCCGTTCGTGGCAGCCCTCGGGCGGGCGGCTGACGCGCCCGGCATCGCGACCCGCTCGGTGACCGCGATCGCCGGGTTCACCGCCTTGCTTGAGCGCCTTGGCGCCATCCGCGACCGGGGGGCGCCGATCGCCGAGATCCTCGAGGCCATCCTCGACCAGACCGGTTACCTCAAGCAGCTGCGCGTCAGCCTCGACCCTCAGGACGAGACGCGCGTGGAGAACCTGCAACAGCTGATCTCCGTAGCCCGCGAGTTCGATGAGGTGCGGGTCGAAACGGGGGAGGAGTTCTCGCTCGACGACTTCCTCGAGCAGGTCTCGCTGGTCGCCGACGCCGACGAGATCCCGGACAACGCCGAGGGCGGCGGCGTCGTGACCCTGATGACCCTGCATACGGCCAAGGGGTTGGAGTTTCCCGTCGTCTTCGTCACGGGGATGGAGGACGGCACCTTCCCCCACCAACGCTCCTTCGCCCAGGTCAAGGAGATGGAAGAGGAGCGTCGCCTCGCCTATGTCGGGATCACCCGGGCCCGGGAGCGGCTGCACGTCTCCCGTGCCGTGGTCCGCTCGGCGTGGGGGAGCCCGCAATACTTCCCCGCCTCCCGGTTCCTGGACGAGATCTCGGGCGAGCTGATCGAGTGGGAGCGTCTGGTCAGCGCCTCCGAGCGCCGCACCGACGCCCCGTCGCTGGCCCGGCTGGCAGCCCGTCCGGCCGTCCGGTCACCGGGCAACAAGCAGGTCATCGCGCTCGCCGCCGGTGATCGGGTCAGCCACGACACCTTTGGCCTCGGCACGGTCGTGCGGGTCGAAGGCGTCGAGGAGCGCGCCCTGGCGCACGTCGACTTCGGCGGCGAGTCCGGCGTCAAGCGGCTGCTGCTGCGCTACGCCCCCCTGGAAAAGCTCTAGGACAACTCGCCGAGGTCTGGTCTCTTTGCTGAGGTCGTACTACCGGTAGTACGACCTCAGCAAAAACACCAGACCTCGGCGGGTTTGGCTTAGGCTTAGGGGTTGAGGTGGTGGGCGGCGAGCCAGCCGGCGGGGTCGACGGGGTCGCCGCCCTCGGGGTGGATCTCCAGGTGCAGGTGCGGGCCGGTGGAGTTGCCGGTGTTGCCGGACTTCCCGACGGGACTACCCGGCGCCACCAGGTCACCCTCCTGCACGCTCAGCTCGCTCATGTGGGCGAAGTAGGAGACCGTTCCATCCCAGTAGCGAATCTCGACCTTGAGGCCGTAGCCGCCGGAATACTCGGCCTTGGTCACGACGCCGGAGGACATCGCCACCAACGGGGTGCCGACCGGGGTGCTGAAGTCGAGTCCGGCGTGCAACCGGCCCCAGCGGTGGCCGAACGGCGAGGACAGGTTGGGGTGATTGATCGGCAGCACCCAGCGATGGATCTTGGCGACCTTCTTGGCCCGCGCGGCGGCGGCCGTGCGCTCGGCGATCACGGTGCGGGCGGCATCCTGGGCGCGCTTCTTCTCCTCCTGACGGCCCGGGCTCGCCAGCGCCGCCCGCGTCGCGGCCCTGCGGCTAGCCACGTATCGGGCCTGCTCACGGGACTGCCGGGTGCGCTCCACGACGGCGGCTGTGCTCTCGGCGGCCTGCGCGGCCAGATTGGGAAGTGGTCGGCGGCTGACGGTGAACGCCACAGGCAGCGGCGCGGCCATACCGGCGACCGCGTCTCGGTGAGTGGTTGTCGAAGACTGCGCCGCGGACGACGTGGCCACGGCGCCGACCACCCCGAGGGCGCCGGTCGTCAGGACGACAACGGCGCGCCGGGCACGTCCGCGACGTGGTTTGGGCGCGCGGCGACGACCGACATAGGAAGCCATGACAAGTCCTTCGGGGGAGGGGCCGCAGCCCAGGACATGGGGGACGCAGGACGGGAGATCGCGAGATCACGCTCCCGGCGGCTCCAGAGGTTCTTGCCGACGAGACTAGCGTGACGGTTTCGTTATCCAAAATTCAAGAACCGCTCCCGCCCCCGCAACGGCCCGGATGTGATAAACGCCTCGTTCTCAGGAACCGCCTTACTACCGGCCAGTAGGGCAACCCCTCGCCCGGACGTCCCCTCCCGGGCAGCCGCGCCGACCACAGGAGTTACCGGCGAGTAAGGACTTGGTAAAGCCTGGGTCAGGATTTGGTCAAGAAGGCTTGCCCAAACCGGGGAGAAGCCACAACTCTTCCGTATGCCGCGGTCGCTACCCGGGCGACCGTCTGGTTCGAAGGAGACCCCCTGTCGTGAACAAACTGTCGTGCGGCATCGCTACGGGCACCGCCGTCCTCGTCACCGTCGCCGCGGCCGGGGCCGCGGCGGCCCTCCCCACCCGGTCCGGATCCGATCAGGATGCGTCCGGCCGGAACCCGGCCGAGCGCCTCATTCAGCGCAGCGTCGTCCGCGACGCGGACGGGACGACCTACACCCGCTACGACCGCACCTATAACGTGCTGCGCGTCATCGGCGGCGACCTCATCGTCAAACGGACGCCGAAGGGGCAATCGAGCACGACCTACAACGCGGCCGGCCGGCTCGAGGTCCCCAGCGCCACCGCCCGGATGAGCCCGGCCGCCGCCGAGCGCATCGGCCACCAGCTGGCCGAGCGCGCCACGCTGACGAAGCTGTCGTCCTCGCGAGCCGAACTCGTCGTCCACGCCGGCGCCAAAGGCGCCCGGCTGGCCTACGACGTCGCGACGCGGGGCGTGCGCGCCGACCAGACGCCGAGCATGCTGCACACGATCATCGACGCGAGCAGCGGCAAGCTGCTGACGGCATCCGACGAGGTCAAGACCGGCACCGGGAACTCGATGTATTCCGGGACCGTCACGCTGAACTCCATTCAGTCCGGTTCGAGCTGGCTGCTCAAGGACAGCGTGGGCAACTACACGACCGACCTCAACGGGTCCACGTCCGGCACCGGCACCCAGTTCACCGACGCCGATAACGTCTGGGGCTCCGGGACCACGAGCAGTCGCCAGACCGCCGGCGTCGACGCCCAGTTCGGCGCCGAGAAAACGTTCGCTTACTTCAAGAATGTGTTGGGGCGCAACGGGATCTGGAACAACGGTACGGGAGCCCGCAGCCGGGTCCACTACGGCAACAGCTACAACAATGCCTTCTGGGACGGCACCCAGATGACCTACGGCGACGGCACCAACAACGCCAAGCCATTGACCGAGCTCGATGTCGCGGCGCACGAGATGAGCCACGGCGTCACCGAAAACACCGCCAACCTCGACTACGGCAACCCGCAATTGGGGATCTACAAGGAGTCCGGCGGCCTCAACGAGTCCACCTCGGACATCTTCGGCGTCGCCGTCGAGTTCTATGTCAACTCCGCGGCCGACCCCGGCGATTACTTCATGGGCGAGAAGATCGACTTGCGCGGCAACGGGACTCCGCTGCGCTATCTGGACAAGCCGTCCAAGGACGGCTCCAGCCTGGACTGCTACAACGCGAGCACGATCAAGGTCGACCCGCACTACTCCTCCGGCCCGCTCAACCACTGGTTCTTCATGGCCTCCGAGGGCAGCGGCGCCCGCACGGTCAACGGGGTCAGCTACAACAGCCCCACCTGCGGCGGCGCGCCGGCCGTCACCGGCGCCGGCCGGGCCAACATCGAAAAGGTCTGGTATCGCACGCTGTCGACCAAGCTCACCTCGACCAGCGGGTATGCCGCGGCTCGCGAGGGCGCGATCACCTCGGCGATCGAACTCTTCGGCGCCACCAGCCAGACCTGCCTGAGCGTCCAGGCGGCGTTCAACGCGATCACCGTCCCGGCCGGCTCGGCCAGCTGCGGCGGCACCCAGCCGCCCACCGGCGGCAATCTGCTGCAAAACCCGGGCTTCGAGTCCGGCGCGACGATCTGGACCGGAACCGCCGGACCGATCACGACCAACACCGGCCGGCCGGCGCGCACCGGCAGCTGGAAGATGTGGCTCGGCGGCAATGGCTCGACCAGCTCGGAGTATGAGCAGCAGACGGTGACGATCCCCGCCACGGCGGCGGCGCCGAAGCTGTCCTTCTGGGTCCGGATCGACACCTCGGAGTCGAGCACGGCGGGCACGGCATACGACACGATGAAGCCGCAGATCGTCTCCGGTGGTGTCACGAGCACGCTCGCGACCTATTCCAACCTGACCACCACCGGCGGTGCCTATGCCCAGAAGGTCTTCGACCTGTCGGCATACAAGGGCAAGACGATCACGGTGAAGTTCACGATGAGCGAGGACTCCTCCTTGCAGACCTCGTTCGTCGTCGACGACACTGCCGTCACCACGGGCTGACCCTCCACCCGTGGGCGGGGGTCATCGGCGCGCGCCGGTGACCCCCGCGACCGGACCCCCAACCAGAGCTACCGCTGCGGCGTCGTAAGGTTCGTGACGACCAGCGTGATGCCCGTGCGTGATGTGCTGTGGGAGGGAGTGCGCATGCCGAGCGCCGTCGTCGGCGCCGACGAGTTCGCCGTGCGCGAGGTCTACCAGGCGCATTACGGCACGCTCGCCGGTTGGGTGACCCGGCTGGTCGGCGACCGCGATTTGGCCCACGACATCACGACGGAGGCGTTCATCCGGCTGCTGAAGCACTGGGGCGAGGTGTCCGAGCCGCGCGCCTGGCTCTACACGGCGGCCGCCAACCTCGTGCGTGACCACTGGCGCAAGCGGGGGCGCGAAGCAACGGCATACGGCAAGATCGGCCACCAGCTGGAGGTGGCGCACGCACCGGACCAGGCGACGGCGATCACCGTCCGCGAGGCGGTGCAGTCGCTGCCGGACCGGCTGCGGGTGAGCGTGTTGCTGCACTACTTCGCCGACCTGACCGTGGCCCAGGTCGCCCACCACCTCGGCAAGTCCGAGGGCGCGGTCAAGCGTGACCTGTGGGAGGCTCGCGGCAAACTCGCCGTGATTTTGGAAGGTGTCCGATGACCGGCCGCGACCCCGTCGAGGAGTTCTTCGCCCGCGAGAAGGCGATGATCACCCGCGAGCCTGCCGACGAGGAGCGCTGGCAGGCGATCGTCGCGGCCGGCCGCCGGGGGCGACGCTCGCGCTGGATGACGTATGCCGCGGGCGCGGCTGCCGCGGCCGCCGCCGTCGGCGTGCTCGGCTATGCGATCGGCCGGGCGGTCCCCGGCACCGGGCAGGGCGATCCCGCGGGGCGTGGCTCGGTGACCGCGCTGTCCACCCCCAGCTCCGCGACCAGCGGGACCCCGTCGGCGGTTGCCTCCAGCAGCGCACCCGCCACTCCGAACGACCGGGGCACGAGCGCGCCCCCGCCCGCGTCCGACACCGAGCCGGCCCCGCCACCACCCGGCGACACGGTCATGCCCGCGACCTTCAAGACGATGTCGATGTCGCAGGCCGGT
Source organism: Nostocoides sp. (assembly GCF_037045025.1). GTDB lineage: Bacteria > Actinomycetota > Actinomycetes > Actinomycetales > Dermatophilaceae > Nostocoides_A. Next base: position 17,246 of record NZ_JBAOHM010000013.1, read on the forward strand.
CCCTCGACGATCTTCGCCCTCGGCGAGGGCGTCTGCACCGACCGGTTCTGCCCGGTTGTCGCCCGGTCCGAGGACAACGGCCGCAGCTGGCGCCAGGTGGCGACGTTCACCGATGGCAGCTACCGGCAGATCCGGATGGCCGACGAGCAGATCGGCTGGGTGTTCGGCCCGGACATCAAGCAGACCACCGATGGCGGCCTGACCTGGCACGACTACACCGCGGCCGGGAAGGGGATCGTCGACCTGGCGAGCAACGGCGCCGATGTCGCGATCGTCTCGACGTCCGGCATGTGTGACGGGCAGCGCTGCGAGGGCGAGTTGCTCACCCAGGTCGTTCCCAAGGAGTTGCGGGCGGCGACCGTCGCCCCGGTCGTGACGAAGACGGCGCCGGTGATCGGCGCGAGCGTGGCCTTCTGGAAGGACCGGGCCTACGTCTCGCCGCAGCCGGTCGACGGCCCGGGCCAGCCGTTCTCCGTGGGCGCGGACGGCCAGGCCACACCGCTGGATATCGGCTGCGGCGACTCGGCCGCGGCCCAGGTCGTCGTGCCCGGCGACGGCGACACCCTGTTTGCCACCTGCGCCGACGGTGGGGCCGCTGGAACCGCCTACTACTCCATCCACCGATCCCACGACGAGGGCGCAACCTGGGAAGCCGTCCCCGGCAAGCCGGTCGCCCTGGTGAATGCCGGCATGGTCAGCTTCGCCGCCGGCGACGACGAGCATCTGGTCGCGGTCTCGGGCGGTAGCGCAGACGTGCACGGCTCGCTGCTGACCTCCGCCAACGGCGGCCGGACCTGGCGGAACGTCGTCGATCCCGCGCTGCCCGAGCGTGGCTGGCGTTGGGTGGGCGCGCCCGGAGCCAAGTGGTTCTATCTGTTGCCGACCGAGGGCGAGAAGGCCTACTGGTGGGCACAGGATTTCGGCGACACCTGGTCCAAGGTCCCGATGGACTGACCGGTATGCCGCTCTTCAGCCTCGAGGAACTCGATCGCGCGCACGCCGTGGTCGCCGCTCATGTGCCGGTGACCGCGGCATACGAACGAGTGTTGTTGAGCGCCGAGGTGGGCGCGAGCGTGATCGTTAAACACGAGAACCACACGCCCACCAATGCCTTCAAGGTGCGCGGCGGACTGGTCTATCTCGCCCGACTCGCCCGCGAGCGGCCACAGGTGCTCGGGGTCGTCTCGGCCACCCGCGGCAACCACGGTCAGTCGCTCGCGTATGCCGCGCGCGCCGCCGGCAAGCGCGCGGTCATCGTCGTGCCGGAGGGGAACAACCCGGCCCAGGTGGCGGCGATGCGCGGCTTCGGGGCCGAGGTGCGAGTGCACGGCCGCGACTTCCAGGAGGCGCGCGAGCACTCGGTGGAGCTGGCCGCTGGCCTGGGGCTGGAGATGGTGGCGCCGTTTCACCCCGATCTCGTGCTCGGTGTCGCGACCTATGCCAAGGAGCTGTTCGGGCAGGCCGGGCCGCTGGATGCCGTCTATGTCCCGGTCGGTATGGGCAGCGGCATCTGCGGGCTGATCACCGTGCGCGACCTGCTCGGCCTGCCCACCCGGATCGTCGGGGTCGTCGCCGCGGCCGCACCGGCGACGGCGCTCTCGGTCGCGGCGGGACGGGTGGTGACCACCCCGGAGGCGGCGACCTTCGTCGACGGGGTCGCCTGCCGCGAGCCGATGGCCGACGCGATCGAGATCATGTGTGCCGGAGCCGAGCGGATCGTCACGGTGAGCGAGGACCAGGCGGCCGAGGCGATGCGGGTGCTGTATCGCACCACCCGGCAGATGCCCGAACCGGCCGGGGCGATCGCCTTGGCCGGCCTGCTCACCGAACGTGATCAGGCCCGGGGACAGCGAGTGGCCGTGATCCAGACCGGCGGCAACTGCGACGAGGCGATGGTCGCCGACGTGCTCGCCGGCGCGACCCCGTCTGCGTGACCGTCTCGCCAACATGTGATGCGCCAGACCCGGGCTGCGGGTCGTGCTCACCTGCACCAAGGGCCTAGGCTCGGGGGCACCTTATGCCCCAGGCCGGGCGGCATCGACGCAGCGAAGGACGGAATCAGCGTGGATCTGTACGAGTACCAGGCTCGCGACCTCTTCGAAAAGCATGGCGTTCCCGTGCTCGCGGGCGCCGTTGCCACGACCGCGTCGGATGCCCGGGCGGCCGCCGAGACGATCGGCGGGGTCACTGTGGTTAAGGCGCAGGTCAAGACCGGTGGCCGGGGCAAGGCCGGCGGGGTCAAGGTCGCCAAGTCCGCCGACGAGGCGCAGCAGTATGCCGAGCAGATCCTCGGGATGGACATCAAGGGCCACACGGTCAAGCGGGTGATGATCGCCCAGGGCGCCGACATCGCTGAGGAGTACTACTTCTCGATCCTCCTCGACCGGGCCAACCGCACCTATCTGGCGATGTGCTCCACGGAGGGTGGCATGGACATCGAGACGCTGGCCGTCGAGCGTCCCGAGGCCCTGGCCAAGGTCGTCGTCGACCCCAACGTCGGCATCGACGCCGCCAAGGCCGCCGAGATCGTCGCGGCCGCCGGCTTCGACGCCGACGTCGCCGCCAAGGTCGCGCCGGTGCTGGAGAAGCTGTGGGAGGTCTACCGCGAGGAGGACGCCACGCTGGTCGAGGTCAACCCCCTGGTCAAAACGGGTGCCGGTGACATCATCGCGCTGGACGGCAAGGTGTCCATCGACGGCAACTCCGCCTTCCGCCACCCCGAGCACGAGGAGTTCATCGACCACTCCAAGACCGACCCGCTGGAGGTCCTCGCCATCGAGAAGGACCTCAACTACGTCAAGCTCGACGGCAACGTCGGGATCATCGGCAATGGCGCCGGGCTGGTCATGTCGACCCTCGACGTCGTCGCGTATGCCGGGGAGGAGTTCACCGGTGGGAAGGCCAAGCCGGCCAACTTCCTCGACATCGGCGGTGGCGCCAACGCCGAAGTGATGGCCGACGGCCTCGACGTCATCTTCGAAGACGCCCAGGTCAAGGCGGTGTTCGTCAACGTTTTCGGCGGCATCACGGCGTGCGACGCGGTCGCCAACGGCATCGTCGCGGCATACGGGATCCTCGCCTCGCACGGCAAGGAGCCGAAGCCGCTCGTGGTGCGCCTCGACGGCAACAACGCCGAGCTGGGCCGGCAGATCCTCTCCGACGCCGCGCTGCCCAAACTGGAGCAGGTGGACACCATGGATGGTGCGGCCCGCAAGGTCGCCGAACTCGCTGCCGCCGCGAACTGACCCCCGACGAGACCTGAGCAAAGGATTCGAGACCCAGATGGCAATCTTCCTCAACGAGAACTCCAAGGTCATCGTCCAGGGCATGACCGGCTCCGAGGGCATGAAGCACACGACACGCATGCTCGCCTCGGGCACCAATGTCGTCGGCGGCGTCAACCCGCGCAAGGCCGGCACCAGCGTGGACTTCCCCGGCGGTCAGGCCGTCCCGGTGTTCGGCGGCGTGAAGGAGGCGATGGACGCGACCGGGGCCGATGTCACGGTGATCTTTGTCCCGGCCGCGTTCACGAAGTCCGCGGTCGTCGAAGCGATCGATGCGGGGATGCCGCTGGCCGTCGTGATCACCGAGGGCGTGGCGGTCAAGGACAGCGCCGAGTTCTTCAACTACAGCATCGGCAAGGGCACCCGGATCATCGGGCCGAACTGCCCGGGTCTGATCAGCCCCGGCAAGTCGAACGCCGGCATCATCCCGGCCGACATCACCGGGCCCGGCCGGGTCGGGCTGGTGAGCAAGTCGGGCACCCTGACCTATCAGATGATGTACGAGCTGAACGACTTCGGCTTCTCCACCGGCGTCGGCATCGGCGGTGACCCGATCATTGGCACCACCCATATCGACTGCCTCCAGGCCTTCCAGGACGACCCCGACACCGACGCGATCGTGATGATCGGCGAGATCGGCGGAGACGCCGAGGAGCGAGCCGCGGCATACATCAAGGAGCACATCACCAAGCCGGTCGTCGGCTATGTCGCCGGCTTCACTGCCCCCGAGGGCAAGACGATGGGCCACGCCGGCGCGATTGTCTCCGGGTCGTCCGGGACCGCGCAGGCCAAGAAGGAGGCTCTCGAAGCGGCCGGGGTCAAGGTCGGCAAGACCCCTTCGGAGACCGCAGCGCTGATGCGCGAGATCATGCAAGGCCTCGCTGGCTCCTGACCGGCCCGCGGACGGCAGAGTTCGGCGGGGGGCAGGAGTTTCGCGCGCCCGGCTTGCGCTGTGGGCGTTTCCCGTATGCGCGCTCGACTGCCCCCGCTCGAACCGTGCTCGTTCAGGAGCCCGGCGCGCGGGTCGCGCCGGAAGCTGATCCCGAGGGTGCCGTGTCGGCCGTGCGCTTGGACCGGATGCGGGCGATGAGCAGCGCGATCAGGGCGAGCGCGCCGGCCGGGGTGGTCTCGTCGTGGTCGGGAAGCGTGCCGTCGGGCAGCGGACGTGGCGTGCGGCCGCCCGGACGGGTGGCGCCGCGGGCTCGGCGGCGGGTCTTGCCGGTGGCTTCCGTGGTGGAGTCGGGGTCGTCGGAGTAGCCGGCCGAATGACGTAGCTCGCGGCCCTGGGCGACCTTGTCCTCCAGCTTCTTCGCGCTCTTCTTCGAGCCAGTGTCGTCGCGCGGCGGCAACTGCAGGGTGCGCTCGGCGACGATCCCGGCTTGCAGCTGGCGGGCGCGCTCCAACTCGGAGTCGACCTCGGCGCCGAAGAGCAGCGCGAGGTTGGTCAGCCACAGCCATAGCAAGAAGACGATGACGCCGGCGAGCGAGCCATAGGTCTTGTTGTAGCTGCCGAAGTTGGAGACGTAGAACCCGAAGGCGACCGAGGCGATCACCCAGGTGACGATGGCGATGACGGCGCCCACACTGACCCAGCGGAACTTGGGCTGGCGGACGTTGGGGGTCGCGTAATAGAGGACCGCGACGATGAGGATGACGATCGCGAGGATGACCGGCCACTTGGCGATATTCCAGACGGTCACCGCGGTGTCGCCGAGACCGATCGTGTCGCCGACGCTCTTGGCCAGCGGGCCGCTGACGACCAGCCCGAGCATCACGAGCGCGGCCATGACGACGATGAACACGGTCAGCCCGACCTGCAGCGGGCGCAACTTCCAGAACGGGCGGCCCTCGTCGATCTGATAGATCCGGTTCATCGCCCGGCCGAAGGCGCCGACATAGTTCGACGCCGACCAGAGGGCACCGGCGATCCCGGTGACCAGGGCCAGGCCGGCGCCGCCGGCGTTGACCATGTTGGCCAGGACCTTGCGCAGTTCCTCGTTGACGCTGCCCACGCCGGCCTGCTGGAGTAGGTCGACCATCGCGTTGACCGTCGACTGGCCCTGCCCAAAGACGCCGAGCAGCGAGATCAGCGCGAGCAGCCCCGGGAAGATCGAGAGCACCGCGTAGTAGGTCAGCGCCGCCGCCAAGTCGGTGCACTGGTCGCGCCCGAACTCACCCGCCGCCGCCTTGAAGGTGTATTTCCACCCCGGCATCTTGATCTCGGTCGGCGTGTCCGGCTTGATCGGGTCGTCCGGCTCGGGTGCGGTCTGCTCCTTGACTGCCGCCTGCCCCTCCTGGCCCACCATGCCTGCCTCCCAGCTCTCGACGCGCGGCTATCTCCGCCGTCCAACCTAACCAGCCCACCGGACCCATGGGCTATTGGGGATCGGTCTTCCGGGCTGACGTCCCTGGGTTAAGGGCTTGTGACGAAATAACTTCGTTTTAGGGGGTTGGGACGGCTACGGTTGTGGTATGTCCACGTCCGCGGTGTCGGTGTCGGAGTCGGAGTCGTTGGCGCGCCGGTATGCGGTGGTGGCGCCGCATTTGTCGGAGTTCCAGCGTCGGTTGTGGCTTGGGGCGGAGGCGGCCGAGTTCGGCGCCGAGGGCGTGGCGGTGGTCGCCGCGGCGACCGGAGTGGCGGCGGACACGGTGCGCCGGGGTCGGGCCGAGGCCAGTGGTGGGGTGGAATTGGCGCCCGGCCGCTCGCGCCGCCCGGGCGGTGGGCGCAAGCGGGTTGAGGCCCATGATCCTTCGCTGGCAACGGATTTCGATGCGTTGATCGAACCGGCCACGCTGGGGGATCCGATGTCGACGTTGCGGTGGACGAGTAAGTCGATCCGGACCTTGACCCGGGAGTTACGCGCGAAGGGTCACCGGGTCAGTGATCATGTGACCCGCAGGTTGCTGGCCGAGGGCGGCTACTCGCTACAGGCCAACGCCAAGGTCCTCGACGGGAGCCAGCACCCGGACCGGGATGCCCAGTTCCACTACCTGGCCGACGCGGCAGCGGCCCATCAGGTCAGCGGGGACCCGGTGATGAGCGTCGACACGACGAAGAAAGAACTCATCGGACCGTTCAAGAACCCCGGTCGGGAATGGCACCGGGCCGGCCAGCCGGAACGGGTCAACGTCCACGACTTCGCCGACAAAGACCTCGGCAAGGTCAACCCCTACGGCGTCTACGACGTCGCCCACGACGCCGGCTGGGTATCGGTCGGGGTCGACCACGACACCGCCGCGTTCGCCGTGCACACCATCGAGACCTGGTGGCAGCGGGTGGGATCCGCGGCCCATCCCGGGGCCACCCGGCTGCTGATCTGTGCCGACGGCGGCGGCTCCAACGGCTACCAAAACCGGCTGTGGAAGAAGGAACTCGCCGACCTCGCCACCCGGACTGGGCTGACCATCACCGTCACCCACCTACCCCCCGGCACCAGCAAATGGAACAAAATCGAACACCGCCTCTTCGCGCACATCTCCATGAACTGGCGCAGCCGCCCACTGACCAGCCACGAAGTCGTCGTCAACACCATCGCCGCGACCACCACGACCACCGGCCTGCACGTCGACGCCGACCTCGACACCAACCCCTACCCCGCCGGCATCAGAATCGCCGACACCGTCATCCCCGACCTCGAACGCCGCGGAATACTCCACCGCCACACCTTCCACGGGGAATGGAACTACACCCTCTACCCCGACACGCCCGACCCAAACTAGCTTAATTCCTCACAGGCCCTAAGCGATCGTTAAGTCACCTGTTCTAGCGTCGCGCCGTCGACGGCAAGAGCGCCGCCGCGCCCCCTGGAAAGTTGCTGCCCATGTATCGCCTGTCGCCAGTTCTCCTCGCCTTCGTCATGACCCTTTCCCTTGGCCCCGCCCATGCCGTGGCAGGTGCACCAGCGGCGGACATGTCGATCACGGCGAGCGGCCGGCCCAACGCACGGGCGGTGACGATCACGACGACGAGCCCACTGCCCCGCGGTCGCGTCGGGGTGGCGTATTCCAAGGCGTTGGCAGCCACGGGCGGCGGACCCTACACGTGGTCGGTGGTGTCCGGCGCTCTCCCGGCCGGACTGAGCCTGTCCGGCGCTGGCCTGATCTCGGGGACACCCGCTGCGGGAGGGACAGCGACGTTCACCGTCAAGGCGGTCGGCGCCGGCGGCGCCCAGGCGACCAAGGCGTTCACGCTCGTCGTCGACACCGTCTGGATTGCCACGCCGGCGCTCCCGTCGGGACAGGTCGGCAAGCCGTATGCCGTCACCCTCGCCGCCGGCGGGAGCGGCCCGTTCGCGTGGTCGCTCGTGCCCGGCTCCACCTTGCCCGCCGGGCTCAGTCTGGCCGGCTCGACCGGCACCATCTCCGGAACCCCGACCGTCGCCGGGTCGACGACGGTCAAGATCAAGGTTGTCGGCGCAGGTGGAAAGAGCACGACGAAGCAGTTCACGCTCAAGGTCACCGCTGCCGGCGCCTTTGCCATCACCACCACCGCCCTGCCGGCGGCGACCACCGCAACCGCCTACAGCACCACGCTCGTCGCGACCGGGACCGGAACGATGGCGTGGACCATCTCCGCCGGGAAACTGCCCACCGGCCTGACCCTGGCAAAGGCCACCGGTATCATCTCCGGCACCCCCACCGGGGCCGCCGGGACCTCCTTCTTCACGGTCAAACTGGTCCGCGGGGGCAAGACCGCCACCCAGCCGCTCTCGATCACCGTCGGCGGTGGCACCACGACGGTGACGATCACCACGACCAACCTGCCGAACGGCACGGTCGGCGTGGCCTATACCGCGACGCTTACCGGCACGGGCCCGACGCCATACACCTGGTCGATCGACTCCGGGAGCCTTCCGGCCGGCCTGGCCCTGAACCCATCCACCGGCGCCATCAGCGGGACGCCGACCGTGCGGGGCACGGCGAGCTTCACCGTCAAGCTCACGGGCAGCGGCGGCGCCACGGCGACCAAGACCCTCTCGATCGTCGTCACCGCGGCCGCCACGACGGAGGACTGGACGCAGTCGAGGCACGACGCCGGCCACTCCGGCTGGTCCCCGAACGAGACCGTCATAACCCCATCGACCGCCGCGAACGTCCATGAAGAATGGTCGGTCCCGCAGGGTGGTCCCTCGGTGATCGCCGGTGGCACGCTGTACACCGTCTCCCCCGACCCGGCGAACTCGCGCGACATTGCGGTCGTCGCTTACGACTTGTCCGACGGCACCATGGTGTCGCGTCGGGCCCTCGATTACGCCACCTGCGGCGGTGGGGGAGCCGAGGCCCTGGCGGCCACCGCCAACCTCCTCGTCACCGCCTGCAGCGGCGGGCTCACGGCCGTCAACCGCGCGGCGCCGCACGCCGTGGTCTGGTCGACGCGCGAGACGGACCCCAGCGCCAACAACCGGGCCGTCATGATCAGTGGCAACACCATCGTCTCCTACAGCAGCGATCAGGTCACCGCCTACCGGCTCTCGGACGGCCAGCGGATTTGGCAGTCGCTCCTCCCGTCGGGCTCGACGAGCATTTGGGATGTCGCCGTCTCCGGCAGCACGGTCGTCGTGAACTATTACAACCGGATTCGCGGCCTCAGCCTCGCCACCGGCGCGCAGACCTGGACCGTGGCCCCGACGGCGGCGGACAGCATGGTCGCCAGCACCGACGGCTGGATCTACCTGAACAAGGACGCGGGCGTAGCCCGGCTCAACGCCGCGACCGGCGTCCTCGACTGGGCGGTGCGGCCGGGCAGCGACATCTATCGCGTCGTCGGCGCCGACGGCGACACGGTCTATGTCTGGGAGGCCGTTTTCAACTTCGGACCTCCGTCTCCTTCGAACCTCATCGCCGTGCGGCCTGCCGACGGATCGGTCAAATGGACGTATCCCGTGCCCAGCCGGGTGCGCGACTTCGCAGTCACCGGCGACGTCATCTGGGTGACCTCGAGTGAGATCTACTCCCAGGGCCAAGCCAGCAACCTCATCGCGCTCAACCGGACGACCGGCGCGCAGCTGAAGGACATCGCCTTCGCGGCCGACATGTTCGGCTACCAGTCGGCCTTCGGGAATGGCAAGATCGCGTTCGAGGTCGGCGGCGGCCTCGGGAGCACGGTGCCCCACCGGCTGGCCGTCTTCGGCCGGGCTGCGCAGTTGCCGACCGTCGACACCCGGGTCCTGCCCCTCGCGCGGCCCGGTCAGGCGTACTCGACCACCCTGACCGCCTCCGGCGGGCGAGCGCCATACACCTGGAGCGTCGCCTCCGGGAGCCTGTCCGCGGGGCTGAGCCTGTCCAGCGGCGGCACGATCTCGGGCACGACGTCCGTCGAGGGCACGTCCTGGATCACCGTCAAGGCCACCGATGCCAACGGCGCGGCGCGCACCCGGCGGGTCGGCCTGTCGGTCCTTGCGCTCGGCACGGCGTCGTGGACCTCGGCGTTCGGCGGTCCGGACAACAACCCGTTCGCCCGGGCCGAGACGGCGATTGACGTGCCCACCGCCGGGACCCTCGCCTATCGGTTCGGCTTCGGGAATGCCGGGTCCACCTCACCCGCCTACGGCAACGACGACGACGCCCCGCTGATCTTCGGGAACCGGGCATACATCGTCCGCGAGGACGGGCTCCTCGCGGCATACGACCTCACCGGCATGACGGCCAACCGTCCGCCGCTCTGGACGGCGTATGCCGATCCGTCGGACCACAGCATCCTCTTTCAGCCTCGCCGGCTCACCAGCACGGCTGCGACGCTGGTCGGCATCGATTACCTGGGCCGGCTCGTGGCGATCCGGGCGAGCGACGGGGCGAGCCTGTGGCGCACGGACGGAACGACCTCCTTCAACAACTGGGTGACGTCGGACGGCAGCCGGGTCTATGCCACGACCTACCAGACCCTCGTCGCCCTCGACGCCGCGACGGGGACGGTCTTGTGGACCGTCGACACCGGGGATTACCTCGACCAGGTGGCCAGCGACGGGACCCGGGTCTACGCCAACGCCGGCCCGAACACGAAGGCATATTCTGCAGCAACGGGTGCGGAGGTGTGGTCGACCCCCCTCCCCTCACCGGTCAGCGGCGACGAAACCCGTCGGTCGCCGATCCTCGCCGACGGAACGCTCTATGTGCTCGGCTGGAATGTCATCGCCGCCCTCGACCCGAGTGATGGCGCGATGAAGTGGCGCACCTCAGCCCTCCTCCCCGCCGCGGCTGTCGTCGTCGGAGACACCCTGGTAGCCGTCTCGGACAACAGCCCGAGCATCCTGGCCGCCTACTCGACGGCTACCGGCGAGGTGCTGTGGTCACGTAACGATCTCCCCTACTCCTACGTGTACGCCGCCAGTGACCTGGTGATCACCATGGCGCCCCAGAACAACGGCGAGCTGCGGGGATATGACCGGACCACCGGCGAACTGCTGTGGAATGGCGGCAGCTCCGCCGCGTCCGGGGGTCCCCTTGGTGTCGCCATCTCGGGAGGCCGGATCTATGTGAGCACCCGAGAAGACGGCGTGCGCGCGTTCGGGCCGCTCAGTTAGCGTTAGCCGCTGACCAAATTGCCCAGGTCGGGAGGGGTCGGCCATTCCCGACCCGGGTGACACGGCACTGTCCAGCTCGCCCGACGCCACGTCACTGACCGAGCAGGACGGCCAAGGCGCCCGCGATCATCGCCGGGCCAAAGGCGATCCGGGAGGTGCGGGTAGCGCGCTTTGTGACCAGCAGCGCGCCGGCGACCAGGCCGGCGAGGAGGAAGGCGGCATACAGGGCGACGAGGGCGGCGCTCCAGCCGAACCAGCCGAGCAACATGCCGAGCAGCCCGGCGAGCGTGACATCGCCGCGGCCCAGGCCGCGGCGGGAAAGCCGGTGCAGGACATAGAAGCACAGCCACCCCGCCAACCCGGCCTGCACCGCCCGCCCGTATGCTGCCCACCCGCCGCCCGCGAGCGAGCAACCGGCGAGCATCAGCGCCAGGGCGGGGTAGGACGGCCAGGTCAGGACTCGGGGAAGGCGGTGGACCTCGAGGTCGATGGCGGCCATGACGATCAGCACGCCTGCCGCGCCCACCACAGTCAGGCGGACGATCACCGGCCGATCGGCCAGGCTCCACCCGGCGACGGCACCGACGACCGTGGCGGCACCGGGCACCCAGGGGTGGCGGCGAGCGCGGCGGGTGTCATCGGCATACCGGTAAAAGCCGGTGGCGAGCAGGCGCAGCCCGGCCAGTCCGATGGCCAGGCCGAGGACGCCGAAAACCGTGGCGCTCACCGCCGCACCGCTCACCCCGGCTCCTTCCCGCCCAGCCTGACCCGCTCTGGCAGGGTATGCCGCTGGCGCCCCGGCCGCGCGGCGAGCGGCCGGGGCCTGTGGATAACCTCAGCGGGCGGCGACGAGTGTGGTCAGGCGGGCCAGCTGCGCCCAGTAGGAGTCGCTGTCGATCCCCTCGGGCGCGGTGGTCCACAACACGATCGTGGAGACATAGCCGGGGGTGCCGGTGGCGGACACGGCGACGAATTCGGTGATCGGGGCGCTGTTGTCGTCGAACGTCGTCACCAGTTGGAACTGGCCCGCGGCCGGACCGGCGGTGCTGGTCGTCGTGGTCTGCCCGTTGCGGACCGTGCAGCCGGTGAAGCCGTCGGTCAGCCGCTTGATCTCCGCGTCGACCAGCGCCTTGGCATCGCCGTCGCCGAAGAAGACCTCGCGCACGCGCTGGGTGGCGAAATAGCTCGCGTCGACCCCCTGGCGCTTGACCCGCATCAGCGCGAACGTGCCCTCGCCGGAGGTGTCGGCGTCGCAGCCCTCGGTGATCACCGGCGAGCCCTCCCACGCGCCCGGACCGGCTTCCGCGGTGGCGTCGCCGGTCAAGAACCGGGAGGTGAAGGCGCGCGGATCGAGGAAGAGGTGGGCCTGCGGCATGTCCGCCGGCCCGGCCAGGTGCCGGTCGGGGGTGTCGGTCGCGTCTCCGGTTGGGAGGGAGACGCCGGCGCCGTACCGCTCCAGCCGGTTCTCCACGACATTGGTCAGCCGCGCGAACTGGTCAAGGGTGGCGGTCATGCCGTCCCCGGAGGCGGTGTGCCACATCTCGACATAGACGACGTCGCGGCCTCGCTGGGTGACGGTCAGCCAGCCCTCGTTGCCGTCGGTGTCGGTGAACGACCAGATCGCCGGGTGCTCGGAGTAGCGGTCGGTGCTCTGCTGCGTCAACGTCGTCGGCCGCGGCGTCTGGCAGTTGCGCACTTCGGCGGTCATCGCGGCGGCGGCGTCCTGGGCGGCGGTGTCGCTGGCATAGCGGAAGACCACCTGGGTGGCGAACGACGACGGGGCGCCGGCGGCGGCGACATCCTGGGCATCGACGGCCATACCGGCGCCGACCGGCATGGCGCACAGCAGTTCGGGCACCGTGCCGCTGGCCACCGTTGGCGCGCGGCCGAGCTGCAGTGCGGCTTGCCATTCCACATCCCGCGGCAGGAGGACCTTCGATTCCGCGATCATCTCCTGGAACTCCTCGGTCGACCACGTCCGGGTCGACGACGGGCTGCCGGTCGTGCTGGGCATCGGCGAGGAGGTTCGCGACAGGCTGGTCGCGCTATCCGAGGCCGGGTCGCTCGCGCGCTGGTCGGGCTGCAGGATGCCGGACAGCCCGACCGCGGCGACTGCGAGCCCCGCCGCGGCCAGGCCTGCCGCCGAGGCGAGCCAGACAGTCCGCCGGCGCTTGGAGCCGCGCGCCTTGATCGCCGCCGGCGCAGCGAGAGGGAGGTCGTCGACGTCCTCGCGCAGCGACAGCAGGGCGGCCCGGACCAGGTCGTCCTCCTCGGGCGACCAGTCGTCACGGTCGTCGTGTCGCGAACTCATCGGGTCGCCTCCTTCCCACCGAGGGCGGCAGCGAGGGCCTTGCGGCCGTGGTGCAGCCGCGCCTTGACGGTGCCGGTCGGTGCGCCGAGATCCTCGGCGATCGCCTCGACGCTCATGTCGAGCAGGTAGTGCAGCGCGAGCACTTCGCGGTGTTGCGGCGAGAGCGATTTCAGGGCCGCGACGAGCGCGACCCGGTCGGGGGAGATTTGCGGGGTGCCTTGGACGAGGGAGAGTTGCCGGTGGGCCTCGGCGCGGTTGGTGTCCTTGCGCCACTGCGAGATCGCCAGCCGCCGGGCGACGGTGCGCACCCACGACAACGGGTCGTCGGCCTTGCTCACCTGCGACCAACGCTGCCAGGCGCGGGCATACGCCTCCTGGGTGCAGTCTTGGGCCAGCGTCAGGTCGCCGGTGGTGGCATAGACGAGGTGGATCACCCGATGAGCGGTCTGCTGATAGAACGCATCGAAGTCCAGGCTCGCCACCTCCTCACCGGCGCGCACCGCGCGCGTTCGCCCCGGGGCGGGCGCCGAGACCAAAACCGTCACACCCAGCCGGACGCGTGGCCTCGGCCGCCGGTTGCCACCGTAGCCGATGGATTTCTCCGGAAGCGCGGGGGCATCGGCGTTGCGTCCCGGGCCCCGCGGCCGTGATGGGCGACGATGGTCGCGCCATGACCGTCTTGGAGATGCTGCGCCGCCCCCGCTGGGGAGCCACCTCGGCCACCCCCGCAGGCCCCCCACGCCCATGGCTACGCCCGCTGCTCGGCGGCGCGGCGGCCGCCGCCACGACCCTGCTGGTGATGCTCGTCCTCGTCGCCGGCGCGGGAACGCTCGCGGCCAAGGCCGAACTCGACTGGGGCGATGCCTTCGGCTTCGGCGCCGCGAGTTGGCTGCTCGCCGGCGGCGCCCGGCTGGTCGCGGACTCGGTGGTCATCGGGTTCACCCCGCTGCTCGGCTTTGCCGCGCTCGTCCTGAGCGCCATCGCGGTCGGGCGGCGGTTCCTGCCGCGCTCGGGCCGGCGGCTGCTGCCCTATCTCGGCTGGATTGGGGGGTATGCCGCGGTCGCCCTGCTCGCCGCCCTGCTCACCTTGGCCGGCAGTGCTCGTCCCGCGTGGACGTCGCTGGCGGTGCCGGTCCTCGGAGTGCCTGCGCTCGCTCTCGCGGTCATCGAGGGGCGCCGAGGCCGCCTCGACGATCTGCTCCACCGGCTGCCGCGCACGCTGCGCCGGTGTGTGCGGCCCGCGGTTCGGACCTTGCTGGTCGCGCTCACGTGCGGGATGTTGCTCGTCCTCGCGGCCGTGCTCGCCCACTTTGGTTCGGTCAGCGAGGTCTATCGGCTGCTTGATACGGGAGCGCTGGGCGGGGGCGCGCTCACCGCCGCCCAAGTGCTCGCCTGGCCCAACCTCGGCATCTGGGCCCTCAGCCTGGCCGCCGGGCCCGGCTATTCGCTGACCGAGGGCACCGCGGTCACGCTCGGCGGCGCCACCGGTGGCGTCGTCCCGGCCCTCCCTGTGTTCGCCGCCAGCCCCGGGCCGGGTGATTTTGGCTGGCCGGCGCTGTTGCTCGTGGTGATTCCCATCCTCCTCGGTGCGTATGCCGCTCGCCGCACCCTCGCGGAGATCCCGCGCCTGGCCAGTGGCCGGGTCAAGCTCGGCGGTGTGGCGACCACGGTAGCGCTGGTTGTGGTGACGCTGGCCGCCCTCGACGTCCTTGCCGGCGGCTCGCTCGGCGTTGGCCGGCTGCGGCACGTCGGGGTCTCGGCCCCGGCCCTCGCGCTTGCCCTCGCCGCCTGGATGTCCCTGGGCGCCGGCCTGACGCTGCTCCGCGACTGGTGGCGGCTGCGCCGCTGAGGTCTGCACCCTTTGCTGAGGTCTGCACCCTTTGCTGAGGTCTGGTCTTCTTGCTGAGGTCGTACTACCGGTAGTACGACCTCAGCAAGAAACGCAGACCTCGGCGGATTTGGTGGGGCAGACCTCGGCGGACTTGGTCGGGTGAGGGCTGTGCCTCGGCGGGTGACTAAGCTCGGGATGTGACGAGCACCCGTGACTGGCCGGCGCGGGTGGTGGTGCTCGTTTCCGGGTCCGGCACCCTGCTCCAGGCGCTGCTGGACGCGAGCGGGGACGCGGCATACGGCGTGGAGATCGTCGCGGTGGGGGCCGACCGCGACGGCACGCTGGGCATCGAGCGTGCCCAGCGCGCGGGCGTGCCGACCTTCGTCGTCAAGGTGGCCGACTACTCGACCCGCGCGGAGTGGGACGCGGCGCTGGCGGGGCGGGTCGCGGCATACGAGCCCGATCTCGTGGTCAGCGCCGGCTTCCTCAAACTGGCCGGACCCGCGTTCTTGGCCCGCTTCGGCGGGCGTTATCTCAACAGCCACAACGCGCTGCTGCCGAGCTTCCCCGGCATCCACGGCCCGGCCGACGCGCTCGCCTATGGCGTCAAGATCACCGGCGCCACGCTGTTCGTCGTCGACGCCGGGGTCGACACCGGCGCGATCGTCGCCCAGGTCGCCGTGCCGGTCCTGGACGACGACACCGTCGAGAGCCTCACCGAGCGGATCAAGGACGCCGAGCGGCCGCAACTCGTCGAGTGCGTCGGGCGCATGGCCCGCGAAGGATTCACCGTCACCGATCGAAGGGTCACCATCCCGTGAACGCCGCCCCCACCCCGCCCGGCCCCAGCGAGGACAAGCGCCCGATCCGGCGCGCGCTGATCTCGGCCTATGACAAGAGCGGGCTGCCGGAGCTGGCCCGGGCGCTGCACGAGGAGGGCGTCCAGATCATCTCCACGGGAGGCTCGGCGGCCCTGATCGCCGGGCTCGGCATCCCGGTGACCGAGGTCGCCGAGATCACCGGCTTCCCCGAGTGCCTCGAGGGGCGGGTCAAGACCCTGCACCCCGTCGTGCACGCGGGTATCCTCGCCGACACCCGCAAGCCCGATCACCTCGAACAGCTGGCCCAGCTCGGGATCAAACCGTTCGAGCTGGTCGTCTCCAACCTCTACCCGTTCGTCGCGACGGTCGCCTCCGGCGCCGCCCCCGACGAGTGCGTCGAGCAGATCGACATCGGCGGGCCGACGATGGTGCGGGCGGCGGCCAAGAACCATCCGAGCGTGGCGATCGTGACCGATCCCGCGGCATACGAGATGGTCGTGGAGGCGGTGCGCAGCGGCGGCTTCACGCTGGAGCAGCGCAAACTGCTGGCCGCTCGGGCCTTTGTGCACACCGCCGACTATGACATCGCGGTGGCCAGCTGGATGGGCAGTGTGTATGCCGATACCTCCGGCGGCGACGGCTTCCCCGCGTGGGCGGGCGGGTCGTGGACCAAGCGCGCGACGCTGCGCTATGGCGAGAACCCGCACCAGCAGGCGGCGCTCTATGCGGGCTGGCAGCCGGGCCTGGCCTCGGCCGAGCAACTGCACGGCAAGGAGATGTCCTACAACAACTACGTCGACACCGACGCCGCGGTCCGGGCGGCGCACGATCACGGCGAACAGCCGACGGTCGCGATCATCAAGCACGCCAACCCGTGCGGCATCGCGATCGGCGCCAGCGCCGAGGAGGCGTATGCCGCTGCCCTCGCCTGTGATCCCGTCTCCGCCTATGGCGGGGTCGTCGCCAGCAATGTGCCGGTCACGCGGGCGATGGCCGAGGTGCTGAACACCTCGTTCAACGAGGTTGTGGCGGCTCCAGACTTCGATGCCGAGGCGCTGGAGTTGTTGCGGGAGAAGAAGAATCGGCGCCTGATCCGGCTGTCTTCCGGTGTCGGTGCCCGGCCCGGTGGAGTCGAGAGCCGGCCGATCTCGGGTGGCCTGCTCATGCAGCGGGTCGACGCGCTCGATGCCGTCGTCGAGGACCCCGCGGGCGCGGTGACGGGCGGGGACGATCCGGTGCACTGGCGGCTGGTGGCCGGCAAGGCCGCCGACGCCCAGACCCTGGCCGACCTGCAGTTCGCCTGGCGTGCGGTGCGGGCGGTGAAGTCGAACGCGATCCTGCTTGCCCGCGACGGCGCCTCGGTCGGCATCGGGATGGGCCAGGTCAACCGGGTCGACTCCTGCCGCCTGGCGATCGCGCGTGCCGGGGAGGAGCGTTCGCGCGGGGCGGTGGCGGCCTCGGACGCGTTCTTCCCGTTCGCCGACGGGCTGGCGCTGCTCATCGACGCCGGTGCCCACGCCGTGGTCGCCCCGGGCGGCTCGATCCGCGACGAGGAGGTCATCGCCGCGGCCGAGGCGGCCGGCGTGACGCTGTACTTCACGGGCACGCGCCACTTCGCCCACTGACCGCAGGAACCAACCGAACACGATCACCTGGAGTGTCCGGTAGGTCCGGTGCCCGAACCGTCAAACGATCAATAGCGACGCGACACCCGGGTTTGCACGATCAAACCAAGCCGTCAATGCGCCATTGATCGTTTGACCGGTCCGCTGATTGGTGTCGGCTGGGGGAATTCGATCGATCGCGTGCCCGATGCTGCCCCCAGCGGCCCCGGCGGCCCCGGCGCCCCCGGCGCCCCCGGCGACACCCACCGCGTGCTAATTTATCCAGACCAACATGTAAAAAATCACGCGGAGGCGATCATGGCGACCGACGAAACCACCCGGACCGAGCTGCCCGTCACGGAGAAGGCGCACTCCTGCGGCTGTGGGTGCAGCGACGAGGCGGACGCGCCCGAACTCGACGTCCGCACGATTCCGCACGCGATCCGCCACGCCACCGTCTTTGGTGCGCTCTCGGCGATCAAGCCGGGCGGGGCGATGATCCTCGTGGCGCCGCACAATCCGCTCCCGCTGCTCGCCCAGATCGCGGAGCGCGAGGGCGGGACGATCGGCGTCGACTACCTCGACGAAGGCCCGGAGGCATGGCGGCTGAAGCTGACTCGAGCCGGCTGACCCGCACACCGGCGAGACTGCCCGCCCGCACCCTCCTACTCATCCCCGCGGCCCTCGCCCTGCTCGCCGGCCTGACCGCGGCGCTGCTCCTGCTCGACCTGCCCGGGGTGACCGCGCCCCGGGCAGCCGGGACTCTGAGCGACGTCCACGGGCCGCTGATGGTCCTCGGCTTCCTCGGCACGCTGATCGCGCTCGAGCGCGCCGTCGCCGCGCGCCGCACCTGGCCGTATGCCGCCCCCGCCTTCCTCGGGCTCGGCGCCCTCGCGACCATCCCCGAGGCGAGCCGCCCTGTTGGTCAGCTGCTCACGCTCGCCGGAGCGCTCGGCCTCATCGCCACGTATGTCGTTCTGTGGCAACGACAACGCGACGACGCCGTGCTAGTCGAGCTGCTCGCCGCTGGGTATGCCGCCCTGGCCGCCGCCACCTATCCGCGCCTGGACGTGGCCGCCGTGCTGCCCTGGCTGGCCGGCTTTGTCGTGTTCACCATCGCCGCCGAGCGGGTCGAACTCGCCCGTCTGCACATCGCCCATGGCGAGCGCCGGCTGCTGGCGCATGCCGCGGCATACACCCTGGCCGCCAGCCTGGCGATGCTCTGGCCAGCGCTGGGCGGGCGCCTCGTCGCGCTCGTCCTGCTCGCGCTCACCCTCTGGCTCGCCCAGGCCGATGTCGCCCGCCGCACGATCCGCTCCACCGGCCAGCCGCGGTACGCCGCGCTCGCCCTCCTCCTTGGCTATGCCTGGCTCGCGATCGCCGCCCTGACGTGGTTCGCGAGCGGCACGCTGGCGGGCGGTGCGGCATACGACACTGTGGTGCATGGCATTTTCCTCGGCTTTGCGATGTCGATGGTGCTCGCGCACGCGCCGGTCATCCTGCCGGCCGTCGTGCGCCGCCCGGTCGCCTTCCGCCCGATCCTGTGGGGGCCGCTCGCGCTACTGCACACCGGGCTGCTGATCCGGCTCGCGCTCGGCAACGGCCTGACCGACACTCCCGTATGGCGCATCGGGGCGACCGTGACCATCCTCGCCCTGCTCGCCCTCCCGCTCGCGATCCTCACCGCCGCCCGCCACCCCGTCACCAACCCGCGAAAGGCATGACCGCCCTGCACCCCGATGCCCGCCCAACCGCACCCGCGACCCGGGGACGGTGGGCAATGCGTGACCGGCCCAGCCTGCTCTGGCTCATCCTGGCCGTGCTCGTCTCCTTCGTGCACCCGTTCGTGCCCGAATCCCGGTGGCTGATGGTCCATCTCGTGCTCCTCGGCGCGGTGACCCACTCGGTGATGGTGTGGAGCACGCACTTCACCCAGGCGCTGCTCAAGACCCCCGAGGACCTCGACCCGCGCAGCCGGCAGACCACGCGGCTCGCGCTGCTGATGGCCGGCGTCGCGCTCGTCCTCGTCGGGGTCCCGACGACGTGGTGGCACGTGACGGTCACCGGCGCGAGCCTCGTTGCGGCAGCCGTGATCTGGCACGGCGCGATGCTGTTGCGCCGCCTGCGTCGAGCCCTGCCCGGGCGCTTTCGCATCACGATCCGCTACTACCTCGCCGCCGCGACTGCCCTCCCGGTCGGAGCGTTCTTCGGTGTCTTGCTCGCGCGCGGCCCCGCCGAGGAGGCGCACGCGCGGCTGCTCGTCGCGCACTCGCTGACCATGGTGCTCGGGTGGGTCGCGCTCACCGTGACCGGCACGCTGGTCACGCTCTGGCCGACCATGTTGCGCACCCGGATCCACCCTCAAGCCGAACGTTATGCGAGCGCCGCCCTGCCGGGCCTCGTGCTCGCCCTCGCTGCTGCGGTCGCGAGTGCTCTTGCGGGGCAACGACTTCCGCTCGGTCTCGCCCTGTTCGCGTATGCAGCGGCGCTCCTCGCCGGCTCGGTCCCACTCCTTCGCCCGGCCTTGACTGCACCGCCGCGGCAGTATTCGGTCTGGTCCGCGGGGGCCGGCCTGGTGTGGTTGCTGATCGCCGTGGTCGCGCTGGCCTGGAAGGTCCTGGCCGAGCCGCTCCCCGTTGTCGCCGATTCCTATGGCGCGATCGCGGCGATGATCGTCGTCGGCTTTGCCCTCCAGGTCGTCACCGGAGCGCTGTCCTATCTCATCCCGACGGTCATCGGCGGTGGCTCCCGCTCGGTCCGGGCCGGGCGGGAGTGGCTCGACCGCGGTGCCGCCGCGCGTATCCTGCTGGTCAACCTCGGCCTCGCGCTCTGCCTGTTGCCGATCCCGAGCGTCGTCCGCGTGATCGTCTCCAGCCTTGTCCTGCTGGCGCTGATCGCCTTTATCCCGTTGCTGCTCAAGGCGATCCGAGCCACCGTTGCCGCGCGTGCGGTGTATGCCGCGACTGGCGGAAAACCGGAACCGGGGGCGCAGCCGCTTGGCCCCGAGCGACCGGCGTGGTCGAGCGCCCAGATCGTCGGTGCGCTCGGCGCGCTGGCGCTGGCCGTCGCCGGGGGCATCGCAGCCGACCCAGGATCGGCCGGCTTCGTGCCTCGGGGCGAGGCGGCCACGGCGGGGTCTGGCCAGCTCGCGGGCGGGGGCGTCACGCCGACTGGGGTGACGACGACGGTCAAGGTGAGCGCCAAGGACATGCACTACACGCCGTCGCGGATCGAGGTCCCGGTGGGCAACCGGTTGGTCATCGAGCTGGCCAACACCGATCCCACGACGGTCCACGACTTGACCTTTGGTGGCTCGGTCAAAACGGCGCGACTGCGTCCGCAGCAGAGCGCCACCCTCGACGTGGGGGTGATCGGCGCCGCCACCCAGGGCTGGTGCACGGTCATCGGACACCGCCGGATGGGGATGGTTCTCGACGTCGTGGTCACCGGCTCCGCCCAGGCGGCCGGAGGTGTTGGCGCACAGCAGGGTTCATCCGGCCAGGCCATGCCCGGCACGTCTGGCACGTCCGGCATGGCCGGTATGCCGGGGATGCCCGGTATGCCGGGGATGCCCGGCGGCACGGGGGCCGACTCGAGCGCGGGAGCCGACGCAGCCGGGGGCGGCGGCATACATGCTGATCCGGTGCCGGCGCAGCAGCCGATCGATCCGGTGCTGGCCCCGCTGACCGAGGAGAAGGCGCACAAGCTGACGTTCACCGTCCGGGAGGTCGAACTCGAGGTCGCGCCCGGGGTCCGGCAGAAGCGGTGGACGTTCAACGGCCGCGCCCCGGGGCCCACCCTGCACGGCCGGGTCGGCGACGTCTTCGAGATCACGCTGGTCAACGACGGCTCGATGGGGCACTCGATCGACTTCCACGCCGGGGCGCTCGCCCCCGACCGGCCGATGCGCACGATTCCTCCCGGTCAGTCGCTCACGTATCGGTTCACCGCCCGGCAGGCCGGGATCTGGATGTATCACTGCTCGACGATGCCGATGTCGGCGCACATTGCCGCCGGTATGCACGGCGCGGTCATCATCGAACCGGACGACCTGCCGGCGGTGGATCGCTCCTATGTCCTGGTCCAGTCCGAGGTCTATGTCGCCGGCGACGGCCGCACCGCGATCAGCGAGGTCGACGCCGACGCCGTCAGCGCCGAGCAGCCCGATCTCGTCGTCTTCAACGGGATCGCCAACCAATACGACCACGCCCAGCTCGCCGCCAAGGTCGGTGAGCGCGTGCGCATTTGGGTCCTCGACGCGGGTCCCAACCGGCCGACGTCCTTCCACATCGTCGGCGGCCAGTTCGACACCGTGTATGCCGAGGGCGCCTACACCCTGCGCGGCCCGGACGCTGCGGCAACGCAGGGCGGCAGCCAGGCGCTCGGGCTGCAGCCAGCTCAGGGCGGCTTCGTCGAGCTGACCTTCCCCGAGGCCGGCCACTATCCGCTGGTCTCGCACATCATGGTCGATGCCGAGCGCGGCGCCCACGGGATCATGCGGGTCACGGAATGAGGCCTGATCGGCCGCTCGCCGGCTGAGTGGGAAATCCAGCTGAGTAGTCCGGGCACTTGCGGCCCGCTCTGGGGACGGGGAAGGGCGATCCCGAAGTCCGGTTTGGGAGTATTGCGTCCGGTTAAGGGCGGAGGGTGTTCGCTGCGGAACTCTGCGTCGTGGGGAGCGTCGAACGTCGTGGAAGATCAGGCGGAGCGGCGGGGCAGGCGCAGGTGGCAGGCGCCGGGCGCGGCAAACGGCTCCAGCTCGATGTGCGCGCCGTCGCCGCCACGGGCGAGGTGGGCGCCCTCGACCAGGCCGGCATGGACATTGCACATCACATCGGGGTGCTCGGTGGCCAGGTCGAGCAGCGGGCAGGTGCGCAACTCGACGAGCTCGCCGGCACCGCGTTCGGGGCTGAACCCGAGGCGGCAGAGCAGGTCGACGACCTCGGCCCGGGCCCGGTCCTCGCCTGGGGCGCACGCCGCCACCGGGTCCGCGCCGGCCCGTGTGGCGGGGTCGGCGGCGGGGGCAGGGTCGGCGGCCGGTGCGGCGGGATCGGCCGGGTGCTCCTCGGCATCGGCGGCCAGCGCACGGCCCCAGAGTCGTCCGACGTTCATCGCCGCCTCTACGGACGCCGCGGCATAGGCAGTCAGATGGCTGGCGAAGGCGCGGACCAGCCCGTGGTATTCCTCGGCAACGACGTCGTCGCTGGCGATCGCGGACTGGGCGCCGGGAGCCGCGGCATACAGATGACGGGGGCGGCCGCGGCCGCTGGGAGCGGCGATGCTGCGCACGGCGAGACCGGCCTCAACGAGGGCGTCCAGGTGGCCGCGGGCGGAGTTCTCGTGGCCGCCGAGGACGGCGCGGATCTCGGGGATGGAGAGCGGATCAGGGGAATTGACCAGCTGGCGCAAGACCTCGCGGCGGGCCGGCGATAGCGGCATCCGCCCCAGGGGTAGCGGCGCAGGACCGCGACCAGGCGACACCGTTGTTGTCATCCGATCACTGTAACTATTTTTCAGCGTTAGCGCGAGTCCCCACGACGGTCGGGAGAAGCCGGGGTAACCGCAGCACCGCCTCCAACGGCCCGGGCCGGCGCACCCAGGTCGCCCAGGCCCAACATCCCGCGACGATGGCGATGATCAACCCGCCGAGGATTCCCCAGTTGTTGTCGTTAAAACTCGGGCCGCTTGCGCAAAAAAGCCCGGCGAGCAACAGGATTTGCAGCGCGTAGGCGGTCAGCGCCAACCGTCCCGTCGCGATGAGCGCGGCCAACGCGCGGGTGCTTGCGGAAATTGCCCAGGTCAGCCAGCAGCAGGCGATGAGGGCGCCCGCGGCATACGCGCTGGAGCCGACGATCTCGGCGAAGCTGCCCGAGTAGGCATGCGTGTTCATCCCCGCGAGGTGACCCCCGCCGTAGGCGAGCAGCGTGAGCGCGACCAGCCCGGCAACGACCCACGGCGCGCGCCGAAGCAGCGGCGAGACCCGATCGCGCGCGCGGACGAGCCACGTGGCGAGCGCCACGCCGACGAGGCCGAAGGCGAGATCGGAGGTCGTGCGATAGTTCGCGCCGGCAGCTAGCCATTCGACGGCGTCGACGACGATCGGCGATGGGCCGAGTTGGCCCGCCAGCCACTGCCGGCTGGCCGTCATGATCACCGGACTGGCCAGCGCCATCACCGCCGCCCCGCCGAGCGCCACCCAGGGACGGCGGCCGACGGCCGCGACCAGTGGCGCGAGCACGATCGTCAGGACGCCCAGGGTCTGCAGGACGACGTCGATGAACGGGTAGCTGCGTTGCAGGAGCACGCCCAGCACGATCAGAACGAAGCCCCGCCACAGGTTTTCCCCGGCGAACCCGACAACAGAGGTGCGGCGCCGCTCCCACGCGAGCGCCAGCCCGACGCCGACGAGGGTGGCGAACAGGGGGGCAGTGAGATATTCGGTGGGCAGGTCGATGCGGCTCGGGCTGGTGTGCGCGACCACCATCGTGCAGACGGCGAGGCCGCGGGCCAGGTCGACTCCCGCATCGCGGGTCACCGTGGGCGAATGGCGGCGGGGTCGATGTGAATCCACACGGCCTCGGCGTGGGCAAGCAAGCGCTGGTCGGCGCCGAAGAGCGCGGAAGAGGAGAAGAACTTGCGGCCGCCGCCGCCGCGCGGCCACGCCATGATCACGCACTCCTCGCCGGTCTCGGGCAGGCCCGCGAGCGTGCCGGTCATCGTGCCGAGCACCATCGGCCGCCCGCCGAAGCCGGCCGCCCATCCGCCCGGGCAGTCCAGGGCCGACCAGACGATCTCCGGGGTGACCTCGGCTGCGGTCCAGGCCGCGGCATACGCGCCGTCGGTGACGGCGGCGGGCTGCAGTTTCAGTCCGTCCTCGCGTGCCGTGCCGCAGGAGAAGCAGGTGGGGAAGGGATGCTCCACCAACCCGCCGTATGCCGGGCCGACCGCCTGCGCGTCCGCGAAGGTGACCGGGTCGCCCACCTCGAACTCGAAGCGCTCGCCCGGCTCGGCGGTGGCAACCGGCCCGGCGGGGGAAGCGGAGGCGACCCGGTCGCCGTCGCGAGTCACCTCCAACGGCGTCTCCAGCGGCGGGGGCGCCAGCAGGCGCACGCGCACGACCGGTGCGCCGACGAGGCCGGCGAGTGCGCCAGAGAACCAGCCGCCGTTGGCCGACTCGGGAGGGCCGTTGAAGCGTCGCGGAACGGTGAGCGTCGTCATCCCTCTATCTTGCGGCATACGGCATGGGCGGGCGCTCAGGCGTCGGTCGTGGCGCTCGCGGCGCGCAGCAGCCGGCGCGCGGTGATCACCTGGAGTGCGAGGTAGCCGGCGAGGAGGGCGATGGTGATCGCCAGGCCCCACGGGAAGGACGTGCCAGCCTCGACCCCGCCGCCCGAGCACTCCTGGCTCCCGTCGGGAAGGACCCGGCAGACCTGTGACGCCGTCTCCGTCCGGAAGGTCGCGAGCCCGCCACCGATGACGCCGAGAAGCATCACCGGCAGCCCGCTGCCGAGCACGAGCCCGGCGCGCGTCTTGCTCGCGGTGTCCCAGCGCGTGCCCATCGCGAGCAGGACCCACGCGGCCACCCAGGCGATCAGGCCGACCGGCGCGCCGATGACGGTGACGGCCAGGGCTTCGGCAACGAAGAAGAGGGCGGCCGTAGGCCCCTCGAAGCGGCGCTCGCGCGAGGCGGGCCCGGTCCCGACAGGCGGTGGCGGCGCGATCTCCTCGACGAGGTCCTCGGGGCGACCGAGCCGGTCGAGGAGGGTGCGGATCTCGGCCTCGGTGGTGATGCCGCTCGCCTCGGCCGCGGCGAGGTGCTCCTCGATGTCGGCGACCAGCGAGGCGGCGTCGGCGGCGGGCAGGCGCGAGGCCGCGGTGCGCAGCCGGGCGAGGTAGTCGGTGACGAGCGGGTGTTGCGTGAGGGCCATCATGCCCGCGCCTTTCCTTCGACGATCGTGTCGACGGCCGTGCGGAAGTCCCGCCAGGCCATTCGGAAATCCGCCAACGCTCGCCGCCCCGACGGGCTGAGCGAGTAGTAGCGGCGCGGCGGTCCCGTCACGGACTCCCGCCAGGTCGTCACCACGAGGTCGTCCTTGCGCAGCCGCGAGAGCAGCGGATAGACCGTGCCCTCGCTGGCCACCAGGCCGGCCTCAGCGAGTTCCCCAACGAGGTCGTAGCCGTAGCGCTCCCCGCCGTCCAAGAGCGCCAGCACGCAGTGCTCGAGGACGCCACGGCGCAACTGCGCCATGGCCTTCCCGTCGTCCACCGGGGCAGGTGCCATGCTTCACAAGGTAGCAGGCAGGTACCTTGCCACGCAAGGCATCCGTTCCGTGTGTCTGAGTGTTGGCGGGTGAGCCCATCTCAGGTGGCGCTGATCGCGAGGAGCGCCGCGGCATACGCCTCCTCGGCATCGCTGGCGACGAAGCTTGCCTCCTGCTCACCGGAGCGAATCGTCACCTCCCAGCCGTCGCCGGCACGGCGCAGGCCGAGGAGCCGGTCGCCGATCAGTTCGCGCAGTTGCTCTTCGCGGGGCAGCCAGATCGCCACCTCCAGCGGCACCGAGTCCAGCGCCCATTCGGTGGTCCCGTTGAAGCCCAGGATCGTCTGGTCCTCGTAGTGGTGCACCTCGATCGTCAGGTCGCTGATCCAGAAGACCTCGCCGGCCAACTCGTCCTGGGCAATCGCGAACCGGTCGCCTGCAGCAGGCTCCCAGAGGATGCCGGCCGCCGCGAGGGCGCCTGCTGTCTCGAGGGTGAGCATGGCCTCAATTGTGCGTCACCGGGCGTGTGCCAGGATGCGGCTATGACGGCGCAACGGCTTGACGGGCTGGCGATCCTGCGGGCGATCAAAGCGGAGCTGAAGGAGCGGGTGGCCGCCCTGGCCGAGCGCGGCGTCGTCCCTGGTTTGGGCACGGTCCTCGTCGGCGATGACCCTGCGAGCCATTGGTACGTCGGCGCAAAACACAAGGACAGCGCCGAGATTCGCGTGGCGAGCATGCGCCGTGACCTGCCGGCCACCGCGACGCTCGAGCAGGTGCTCGCCGCGGTCGACGAACTCAACGCCAACCCGGCCTGCACCGGCTTCCTCGTGCAACAGCCGACCGGACTGGATGAGAACGCGATCCTCTCGCGCGTCGATCCGGTCAAGGACATTGACGGCCTGCACCCGACCAACCTCGGCTGGCTGGTCCTGGGCAAGCAAGCGCCACTGCCGTGCACCCCCAAGGGGTGCATCGAGCTGCTTCGCCGGTATGACGTCCCCATCGCCGGCGCGCGAGTCGCGGTCCTTGGCCGCGGCATCACGGTCGGCCGCCCGCTCGGGCTGATGCTCACCCGCCGCTCCGAAAACGCCACCGTCGTCACCTGCCACACCGGCACGCGCGACCTGGCCGGCGAGCTGCGTCGCGCCGACATCGTGGTCGCTGCCGCCGGCGTCCCGGGCATCGTGACGGCGGACATGGTCGCTCCGGGGGCAGCGGTGCTCGATGTCGGCGTCAGCCGGATCGTCGCCGAGGACGGTCACAGCACGGTCGCCGGCGACGTCGACCCGAGCGTGTGGGAGGTCGCCGGCTGGGTCAGCCCCAACCCCGGTGGTGTCGGCCCGATGACCCGGGCGATGCTGCTGGTCAATGTCGTCGAAGCGGCCGAGCGAGCGGCCGGGCTCGCGGGGTGAGCACTCCCGCTCCCAGCGGGCGCCGGTCCGAGCCCCGGCCGCCGGCGGTCGGCCGGTTGGCGCTGTGGTGGTTGGTGGCGGCGGCCTTTGCCGCTGGCGTGCTCTGGGCGGTCACCGACCACATGCTGCGCGCCACGGTGACGATGGGCGCGAGCCTGGTCTTGGGCGCCGTGCTGCGCCTGACCCTCCCCGCCCGCGCAGCCGGCGGCCTGGTCACCCGCGGCCGCGCCTTCGACGTGATCTTCCTGGTGTTGCTCGCCGCCGCCGTCCTCGCCGCCGGCTTCGCCCTCGACCTGCGCGCGCGTGTGTAGGCGCGTCGCGGGCGAGCGCATCGCGGCGGCGGGCGGGCTCCGGCCCCGTTACCCGTCAGTAGGGATGCGCTGAGGTCGTCACTTTTTGCCGAGGTCTGATGTTCGGTAGTACGACCTCGGCAAGAAACGCAGACCTCGGCGGACATTTGGGCGGGAAGGCGCGCGGGAGATTGGGGGGCGGCGCGCCCGGGCGGGCACGTGGCGTGCCCGCGGGGCGTCAGCCGCCCTGATAGACCCGCCGGACAACGTCCTCGATGTCCGGCTCCTCCACCGCCACATCCCGTATGCCGCAGCGCGCCCCCGCCGCGCTGAGCACCGCCCCCAGCGTGGTCGCCGCGGTGTCGAAGGCCAGTCGTTGGCGTAGCCCGTCGGCCTCGCTGTCCAGGTGCTCGGTCCCGGGGATACCGGTCAGGTCGGGCCCGGGGGCCTCCAGGTCCAGCACGAGCACCCGCTGGGCGCCGACTCGAGCCGAGAGCCCGGCGAGCGAACCGTCATAGACCAGCCGGCCGTGGTCGATGAGCAGGATCCGGTCGCACAGCCGCTGCACGTCACCCATGTCGTGCGTCGTCAACAACAGCGTCGTGCCGCGCTCGACGCGCTCGCGGATGAGGAATTCCCGTAGCCGCTGCTTGGACAGCACGTCGAGCCCGATCGTCGGCTCGTCGAGGATGAGCAGCTCAGGGGAGTGCAGCAGCGCCGCGGCGATTTCGGCGCGCATCCGCTGACCGAGGGAGAGCTGGCGCACCGGGGTGGCAAGGAAATTGGCCATGTCGAGTTCGTCGACCAGCTGCGCCGTCCGCTCGGCGGCGACCGGCCGCGGCAGCCGGTGGATCGCGCCGAGCAGTTCGAACGATTCGCGCACCGGCAGGTCCCACCACAGCTGCGAGCGCTGGCCAAAGACGACACCGATCCGGCGGGCCAGCTCGCGGCGCCGGGTGACCGGGTCCAGCCCGCAGGTGCGCACGCTGCCGCTGCTCGGGACGAGGATGCCGGTGAGCATCTTGATCGTCGTAGACTTCCCGGCGCCATTGGCACCGATATAGCCGACCGACTCCCCGCTGTGGATGGTCACGCTGAGGGCGTCGACCGCGACCAGCCGCTCGCGGCGCATGCCTCGCCGGACCGTGAAGACCCGGGTCAGCCCACTCGTCTCAATGCTCATCCGCCGCCCCCTTGATAGTGCCTGATGCCGATCCGCCACGCCGCGCCCGCCAGGACGATCGTCCAGGCCGTCGCCAGCGGCAGCCACCACGCCAGCGGCGCGGTGAGGATCCCCGAGCCGGGGAACCCGAGCAGCCACAGCGCCGGCAGATACCCGGTGAACGCCACCGGGATCAGGAAGGCGAAGGCTGCCACGATCGAGACCGGCCACACCGATGCCGGCTGGGTCGCGGCATACCGGCCGCCATAGACGAAGGCGTTGGTGAACTCCGGACCGTTGACGAGGAAGAACTGGAGCCCGGCGGCGAGGACGAAGACCGCGGCATACAGGATCGGTGCGCACAGCAGCGTCATCGCGAGCATGACCACGCGCCCGAGGTCCCAGTCGATGTCGTTCGCCGAGAGCGCGACGACGATCGCGCCGGCCCCGAAGGCCGCGCGGGCGAGGCGGCGCAGGCTGAGCTCGCTGGTCATCAGCTGCAGCAGCACCGGCTGCGGGCGCAGATAAAAGACGTCGAGCGTGCCCGCCCGCAGATAGGTGGGCAGCCGGTCCATATGTCCCGCAACAAGATCGGCGATCGAGAAGCTGAACTCGGCAAGCCCGAAGACGAGCAGGATGCCGGTCATGTCGAGCCCGCCGATGACCCCGACCCGGTGGAAGAGCACCCAGATCTCGGCGAGCTCGAGCACGCCGATGACCAGCGTGGCGGCGAGGTCGACGGCGAACGGGATGCGATAGCTCGCCTGCGCTCGCATCCGGGAGTGCAACACGGCCGCGTATGCCGCGCGCTCGCTCGGCCGCTCAGCCACCCTGCACCTCCAGCCTTCTGCGACCCGCCCGCGTCAACGCCCGTCCTGCTATCGCTGCCAGCGCCACCCACACCAACTGAATCCCGATGGCGCGCAACGAATCCGGCCCGTCGAGGCGGCCGATGAAGATGTCGGTCGGGGTCATCATCATTGATGGGAAGGGTGTCGCAATCGCGAGCGTCTGCAGCCAGCCCGGGAACAGGGCGACCGGGACATACAGCCCCATCCCGAACCCGGACAGCACCGTGTAGAGGGTGTTGATCCCGCGCACGTCGACGACCCAGAAGCCGAGGATCGCGACGGCATACCCGCAATAGAACGAGAGCACGGCACCGATCAGCATGGCGATCGTGCCGAGCAGATAGGGAAGCGGGCGAGACGGCATGCTCATGCCGGTGATCAGTGCGCCAACGAGGACGCAGGGCAGCCCGCGCGGTAGCAGCGTGAACAGCCGGGCGCCGAGGTCGGAGCACAGGTGCGCGCCTTGGACATCGAGCGGGCGAGTGAAGTCGGTGGCGACATCGCCGGTGCGGATGCGCTCGCCGATCTCCGCGACGCCCATCGCGGCGACGACCCCAATCAGTCCCTGGGAGACCCAGACATAGGCGAGCATCTCGCCCGTGCTGTATCCCGCGAGCGTTCCTCCCGCCGCGCCCACCGCCGCGATCAGAACGGCGGCCTTGACCACCCCGAAGACCGCGTTCGTGAACAGCCCCGCCGCCGCGGCGAGCCGATAGGTCGCCTGGCTGCGGAATCCCGCGCGCAGCAGCAGCAGGTAGGGGAGCGTGCGCACAAACGCAGCAGCATACCGGCGCGGGCGCTGGCCGGCGGCACGGCAGGGGTCAACGAACCTCTGCTAGCAGCAGTTAGTCGACGCCCCAATAGGTTGCTAGCTATTGGACGGCGAGCAACCTCTGCTAGCAGAAGTTAGTCGGCCCGACGCTCAGATCAGGCCGAGTTCCTTGACCTGGTCGCGCTCGGCGGCCAGCCGGGCCACCGAGGCGGCGATCCGCTCCTTGGAGAAGTCGGAGTGCTCGATGCCCTGCACGATCGTGTACTGCCCGTCGGCGACCGTGCACGGGAAGGAGGAGACCAGGCCTTCCGGCACGTCATACGAGCCGTCGGACGGGACCGACATGGACACCCACACGCCGCCGGTGCCGAGCAGCCAGTCGCGCATGTGGTCGATCGTCGCGTTGGCCGCCGAGGCCGCCGAGGACAGGCCGCGGGCCTTGATGATCGCGCCACCGCGGGTCGCGACGGTCGGGATGTAGGTGTCGGTGATCCACGCCTGGTCGACCTGCTCGGCCGCCGTCGAACTGCCGACCTGCGTGTTGAACAGGTCGGGATACATCGAGTCGTCGTGGTTGCCCCAGATCGCGAGGTTCTTGACCTCATCGACCGGGACCTCGAGCTTCTTGGCGAGCATCGACTTGGCCCGATTGTGGTCGAGCCGGGTCAGGGCGTTGAACCGCTCGCGCGGGATGTCGGGGGCGTTGTTCATCGCGATCAGCGCGTTGGTGTTGGCCGGGTTGCCGGTCACGAGGATCTTGACGTCGGCGGCGGCGACCTTGTTGAGCGCGGCACCCTGGCCGGTGAAGATCTTGCCGTTGGCGGCGAGCAGGTCGGCCCGGTCCATGCCCTCCTTGCGCGGCATCGCGCCGACCAGCATGGCGGCGTTGACGCCGTCGAAGACCTTCTCGGGGTCGTCCCCGATCTCGACGCCCGCGAGCGTCGGGAAGGCGCAGTCGTCCAGTTCCATGACGACGCCTTCGAGTGCCTTGAGCGCCGGGGTGATTTCCAGCAGCCGCAGCTCGATGGGCGTGTCCGGACCCAGCAGGGACCCGCTGGCCAGGCGGAAGAGCAGGCTGTAGCCGATCTGGCCGGCGGCACCGGTGACGGCGACCTTGACGGGGGAGTTGCTCACGAGTCCTCAAACCTCTTCGTGTGATTCAGAGTCCGTACGCCGCGCACGAGCGGCGCGGCATACCCGATGCCTCCGACGCTAGCAGCGGCGGCGCCGCCCGGCGAACGCAGCCCCGAGAAAAGTGCCACGCCACTAGGACACCGACGCCCCCGGCGCGGGGCCGGGGGCGTCGGCGGGGGCGGTGCGAGCGGTCACGGGTGAGGGGATGGCCGTGGCCGCCGGCGATGCTCCCGGACGGCGGACCGAAGGTCGTCGCTCCACGGCCTCGGCCCGCCGCCTGGTTTGGGTCGGGCTCAGGTGTTGGGGTTGCCGTCCACCTTGTCCTTGGCCTTGTCGACCATGCCGCGGTTGTCGGCGTCGGGGACGCGCCGGTCGGTGCCGGTCTCGAGGACCTCACCGTCGTGGTCGGGGTCGAGCTTGTCCTTGGCCTTCTGCCACAGGCTGCGGTCGTCACCATCGCGGTCGACGTCGACGTCACGGTCGACATCGACGCCCTCGCGGGTGCCGGTGGCGAGCGGGCGGCCCTCGGCGTCGACGCCGTCACCCTCGACCTCGATGTGCTCCTTGGCGATCGTCTCGGTGACCTCGTGCTGCTCGGTGACGGTCTCCTTGCCGATGGCGACATTTTCGACCGCCACGGTCTCCTTGGTGACGAC
The DNA here is from genome assembly GCF_037045025.1 of Nostocoides sp. GTDB lineage: Bacteria > Actinomycetota > Actinomycetes > Actinomycetales > Dermatophilaceae > Nostocoides_A. The sequence continues at coordinate 49,154 of NZ_JBAOHM010000013.1, forward strand.
CGGACGCTCCTCGCGCAGCACGACTTCCTCGACCTGCTCGCCGGTGTCGTGGATGGCGCCGGCGGCGCGGGCCTCGCCCTCTACCGGGGTGCGCTCGACGCTGAGGACTTCCTTTTGGACCGGCACGGTGACGGTCTGCTCCTCGGTCGTGACGTACTTGCGCAGCCGGACGCGGCCACCCTCGACCTGCTCCGTGCCGACATTGAGCCGCTCCTCGGAGCGGGTCATCGACAGGTCGCTGTCGGTGTCAGCGGCAACCCGGCGGTCGACATCCACGTCCCGGTCGGCGTCCACATCGCGGTCGACATCGACGTCAACGCCGCCCCGGTCGACGTCGACATCGACGTCCCGGTCGACGTCGACATCGACGTCCCGGTCGACATCGACATCGCGGCGGGTGCCGGCGACATCGCCGACGGCTGCGGCATCCACGTCGCGATCGGCGTCGTAGCTGCGGCCGTCCCAGTCGTTGTAGTCGGTGCGCGAGTAGTAGGCGTAGAGCTGCTCCTCCTCGGCGGGGCTCAGGTGCTCGTCGACGTCGACGCGCGGGGCGTCCTTGACCATGTCCTTGGAGTAGGGGACGCGGACGCCGCCATCGTCAACGGTCGCGTCGGTGAGCGGCACGAAGCTCTGCGAGCTACCGAACCAACCGGTCGACACGCTCACCCAGGTGGGCTCGCCGGTGGCGTCGTCGAGGTAGACCTGGCCGACTCCGCCGATCTTGTCCCCGTCGGCGTCATAGACGTCACTGGAGAGGATCGAGTCGATGTTTTCGCGGTTGATCACGTGGGGAACTCCTTCTGGGTTCGGCAGGGCCTCGCCGTAAGAGGGCGGCCCGATCGGGGCCACGCCTCTATGAGAGCAGCCAGAGAAGCCGTTGTGGCTCATAGCGATCGCCGAATTCTTACGAGTTAAGAATTCACCAAGTCGGCAACTGCCACCGCCCCAGTCCCGTCCAATCGCCGATATCCTGAAGGATTTCGAGTCGGCCGCTACAACTCGCTGAGCACCGCCGCGCGAAGCGTGTCCAGGCCCACACCGCCGATGTCGAGGGCGCGCCGGTGGAAGGCCTTGAGGTCGAAGGCGTCGCCGTCGCGGCGGCGCTTCTCCTCGCGCAATTGCAGCCAGAGCCGTTCGCCGACCTTGTATGCCGGCGCCTGACCCGGCCAGCCGAGGTAGCGGTCCAGCTCGAAGCGCAGCATCTGCTCTTCCATCGCGACCTGCGCCGTCAGGAAGGTCCACGCCTTGTCATAGGTCCACGCGCCCCCACCGACCTCGGCCGGCGCGTCGAAACCGCAATGGACCCCGATGTCGACGACGACGCGGGCGGCGCGCAGGGCCTGGGCGTCCAGCCAGCCCATCCGGTTGCCGGGGTCGTCCATGTGGCCGAGTTCGGTCATCAGCCGCTCGGCATACAGCGCCCAGCCTTCGCCGTGACCGGAGGTCCAGGCGGATAGCCGCCGCCACCGGTTGAGCAGGTCCTTGCGATAGACGGTTTGGGCCACCTGCAGGTGATGGCCGGGCACGCCCTCGTGATAGACCGTGGTCAGCTCGCGCCAGGTGGTGAACTCGGTGACCCCCGGCGGGACCGACCACCACATCCGGCCGGGGCGGGAGAAGTCGTCACTCGGGCCGGTGTAATAGATGCCGCCGGTCTGTGTCGGTGCGATCCGCCCCTCCAACACGCGCACCGGGCTGGGGATGTCGAAGTGCGTGTCGGCGAGCAGCGCGATTGCCTCGTCGCCCTTGGCCTGCATCCACTCGCGCAGCGCGTCGACGCCGTGCAACTGATAGGCGGGGTCGGTGTCGAGCACCTCGATCGCCTCGGCCGGCGTCGCGCCGGGTTTGATCTGTTCGGCGACCTCGGCGCGCAACGCCTCGAGCGCGGCCACCTCCTGCTGCCCCCACGCATAGGTCTCCTCCAGGTCGATGACCGAGCCGAGGAAATACTGCGAATAGAGCGCATAGCGCTCTCTTCCGCACGGGTCTGCCGGGGGCGCGAGCGGCAGGATGCGCTCGCCCAAGTCACGCCCCAATTGCTCGTATGCCGCTCTCGCCGCGGCGATTCCGTCCGCCACGTGCGCTCGGGTCCCGTCGGAGACCGTGTCCGCGGCCGCCGCGGTCTGCGCCAGCCCCGCAAAATAGCCGCCGTCGGCGACGAACTGCTCGCACTGCCCGATGCAGGCGCGCACCTGGCGCGCCGGGGTGATGTGCCCCTCCGCCGCCGCGCCGGCCAGGGTGTCGACCCACTGGGTCAGGGCCTCGGGCACCCGGGTGAGCCGCGCGGCGATCGTCGCCCAGTGTTCGTCGGTGTCGGTGGGCATCAGGTCGAAGACGCTGCGCACGTTTTGCATCGGGGAGGCAAGGACATTGCACTCCATCGTGTCGAGGCCGGCGGCATACATCTGCTCGGCCACCCCGAGGCGCTCGCGCATCGCGGCGAGTGTCACCGCGTCGATGTCGTCCGCGGGGCTGAGCCCGTCCAGCTTCGCCAGGGTTGCGCGCCGCAACTGCGATGCCGCCGCGAACCCGTCGCGGGTGTAGTCGTCGAGCAGGTGGTCGAAACCGGGAATCCCTAGGTGGGTGGCGGAGATCGGGCTGAGGGCCATCTCGGCCGCGAAATGGTCTTCCGCGATCGCATCGATGGCGCTGGGTTGGCGCGTGGTGGTCACGCGCGCGACGCTACCTCACGCCGCCGCGTGCGTCGCTGCCCGGGGTGGCGGCCGGGTAGGGTTTCGGCTCATGCGTCCCACGATCGTGTCGGTCAACGTCGGTGCGCCCGAACCGGACGGGCCCAAGGGCATCCCGACCGGCATCGCCAAGCAGCCGGTCGAGGCGATTTCGGTGCGGGCGCCGGGCCCCAAACACGGCGGTCTCGGCAGCGGCGTCGCCGGCGACTTCATCGGTGACAACAAGCATCACGGCGGCGACCAACAGGCCGTCTATGCCGTGGCGCGCGAGGAATTGGACTGGTGGGCAACCGAGGTGGGCCGGGAGTTGCCGGACGGGTTATTTGGCGAGAACCTGACGACCGCCGGAATTGATGTGGACGGGTCGGTCGTTGGTTCGCGCTGGCGGGTCGGCACCGCGGTGTTGGAGGTCACCGGCCCGCGGATCCCGTGCATCACCTTTGCCCGGCGCATGGGCGAAGAGCAGTGGGTCAAGCGGTTCACGGCGCACGGGCGCTCGGGCGCCTACCTCGCCGTGGTCGAGCCGGGGCAGATCCGTGCAGGCGACCCGATCGAGGTCACCGACGTGCCCGCCGATGGCGTCACCGTCGCCCAGATGTTCGCCGAGGAGACTGGGGCAACCCGCGACTGACCACCGCGGACGGCTCAGTGCGGCCAGGCGGAATACGACCAGGCGCCCCGTCCGGCGGATAGCCGGGCACGCATGGCGCGGGCGGGGCTGGCCCAGACCCGGACGTGCTTCGGCCCGGCAGCCGTCCCGTCGCCGCCGGCGGACAGCACGGCAACCAGGGCGGCAATCTCCTCCGGGCCGGGGTTGCCGCGCACGACCCGCAGCACGGGGACGGCGCTCTGCTCGGTCTCGCTCATCGTCTACCTCCCTTCACCGCGCGATCGTCACAGCGGGATGTTGCCGTGCTTCTTCGGCGGCAGGCTCTGCCGCTTGTTGCGTAGCGCCCGCAGGGCGCGAGTGACATTCATCCGCGTGTTGGATGGCGTGATGACCGTGTCGATGTATCCCCGCTCGGCGGCGATATAAGGGTTGGCGAGGGTCTCTTCGTAGTCGGTCACCAGGCGCTGGCGGACGGCGGCGACATCCTCCCCACTCGACTCGGCCGCGCTGATCTCCTTGCGGTAGAGGATGTTCACCGCCCCCTGGGCGCCCATCACGGCGATCTGGCTGGTCGGCCAGGCGAGGTTGATGTCGGCGCCGAGGTGCTTTGACCCCATGACGTCATAGGCGCCGCCGTAGGCCTTGCGGGTGATGACCGTGACCTTGGGGACGGTGGCCTCGGCATACGCATAAATCAGCTTGGCGCCGCGGCGGATGATCCCCCCCCACTCCTGGTCGGTGCCGGGCAGGAAGCCGGGGACGTCGACGAAGGTGAGGATCGGGACGTTGAAGGCGTCACACGTCCGCACGAAGCGAGCCGCCTTCTCGGAGGCGTCGATGTCCAGGGTTCCGGCGAACTGCATCGGCTGGTTGCCGACGATGCCGACACTGCGCCCGTCGACGCGGCCGAAACCGACGATGATATTCGGCGCATACATCGCCATGACCTCGAGAAACTCCCCGTCGTCGACGACGTGCTCGATGACGAACTTCATGTCGTATGGCTGATTGGCCGAGTCGGGGATCAGCGTGTCGAGTTCGCGGTCGTGATCGGTGACCTCGAGATCGTTCTCGATGTCGAACGCCGGCGGCTCTTCGAGGTTGTTGGACGGCAGGTAGGACAGCAGCGCCTTGACGTAGTCGATCGCATCGTGCTCGTCGTGGCCCATGTAGTGCGCGTTGCCCGATTTGGTGTTGTGTGCCCGCGCGCCGCCGAGATCTTCCATCGCCACGGTTTCGCCGGTCACGGTCTTGATGACGTCGGGGCCGGTGATGAACATGTGCGAGGTCTTGTCCACCATGACCGTGAAGTCGGTGATCGCCGGCGAATAAACCGCGCCGCCGGCGCACGGGCCCATGATCAGCGAGATCTGCGGGACCACCCCGGAGGCGAGGACGTTGCGGTAGAAGATCTCGCCATACAGGCCGAGGGAGACCACGCCCTCCTGGATCCGGGCGCCGCCGGAGTCGTTCAGCCCGACGACCGGGCAGCCGATCTTCATGGCGAAGTCCATGACCTTGACGATCTTCTCGCCGAAGACCTCACCGAGCGAGCCACCGAAGACGGTGAAGTCCTGGGCGAAGACAGCAACCGTTCGCCCGTCCACCTGGCCGTAGCCGGTGACCACCCCATCGCCATACGGCCGGTGCTTCTCCTGCCCGAACTGGTTGCTGCGGTGGCGGGCATATTTGTCCATCTCGATGAACGTGCCCTCGTCGAGGAGCATCGCGATGCGCTCGCGCGCGGTCATCTTGCCCTTGGCGTGCTGCTTTTCGACAGCACCCAGGGAGCCGGCGTTGGCTACTTCGGCGACCCGGCGCTTGAGGTCGGCCAGCTTGCCAGCGGTGGTTTGCAGATTCAGTTCCTGCGCGACATCTTCGGCGGCCATGTCAGCGAGCCTAGCCTGACCCTATGCGCGCACAACTCGACCATGACCGAATCGCTTCGTTGCTGGGCGAGAGTTCCATCACGAGCGTCGTCGTCCTGGACAAGACCGACTCCACGAACGCCGAAGTTCAGCGGCGCGGCGAGGTGGGCAGCGCCGTGTTCGCCGACTTCCAGGAGGGCGGCAGGGGCAGGCTCGGGCGCCGGTGGGAGGAGATTCCGTATGCCGGTCTGGCCGTCAGCGTGCTGCTCCCCGCTCCGCCCGATCCCGGCTGGATGCCGCTGGCGACCGGGCTCGCGCTGGCGGTCGCCGTCGAGGAGGCGTGCGGACTCGATGCGGCGATCAAGTGGCCCAACGACCTTTTCGACCGCGCGACCGGACGCAAGCTCGCCGGGATCCTGTGCGAGCTGATCCCCGGCGGCGTCGTCGTCGGCGCCGGACTCAATGTCGATCACAGCGAGTACGAACTGCCACTGCCCACGGCGACCTCGATCGCCCTGGCGCTCGGCCTGGGCAGTGGTGGCGGTGTGCGGATCGACCGCGAAGCGATCGCCGCCGCGTTCCTGCGGGAGCTGGGCGCGCGGCATACGGCCTTGTTGGCCGGCGGCGAGGCGGCTGCGCGAGTGCGCGCCGACTATCGGGCACGGTGCGCAACGATCGGCGCCGAGGTCACGGTGACGACCGCGGGAGGCGTGCTGACCGGGCTCGCGAGCGCGGTGGACGACTCGGGGTGTCTCGTGGTGACGGGACCGGCCGGACACGCTACCGTGGCAGCTGGTGATGTTCATCACGTCCGTCCCGCCGGGGAAGCCTCGATGAATTCGGAGTAGCGGTGCCGCAAGAGCCACAGGGCCACGAGGCGGCTCTCGCCGAGGTGCGCAAGCGCTTGCTCGGCGACGAGATCACCCTCGAGGCCGCGGATTTGCGTCCCGAAGTGGCCGACGTATTGCCGGCCGCGACCCGGTATTGGCACGCCTTGGGCTTCCCGCTGCCGCAGAATTGGACCGAATTGCATTTCACCGACGCCGACGTGCGGGCGCTGCAGCGGATCACCCGCCTGATCGACGACGGCGTGCTCGATGAGGAACTCGCGCTGGCGATGACCCGGGCCACGGCCCGCTCGGCCGACCGGTTGGCGGTCTGGCAGGCCCAACTGCTCGCCGAGTTCTTGGCGCCGGCCTCGGACGAGGGCCGGTTGGACCCGGCGGCCGCTGCCGATCTGGCGATCGCCTCCGCGTTGCTCGCCGAGGAACTGGAGCCGATGCTCACCTATGCCTGGCGGCGGCATCTGGTGGCTGCGTTGACCCGCACGCTGAGCGACGCCGCACCGGCCGAGGAGCAGGAGGGATCGGGCGTCAACCGGGTCGTGGGCTTTGCCGACCTGGTCAACTTCACCGCGGTCGTGCGCCGCGCCACCGAGCGGCAGCTCGCGGCGATCGTCCAGCGCTTTGAGGAACTGGCCTCCGATATCGTCACCGCCCACGGGGGCCGGGTCATCAAGACCGTCGGGGATGAGGTGCTCTTTGCCTCAGTCGAGCCGCTCGCCGGGACCGCCATCGCTCTCGACCTCGTCGATGCGATGGGTGAGGATCCGATGCTGCCGCAGGTCCGGGTCGGCGTCGCGTATGGGCCGGTCATCTCTCGGATGGGCGACATCTTTGGCACCACGGTCAATCGGGCGGCCCGGCTGACCGCGATCGCGCCGACCGGGCGCGTGGTCGCCGACGAGGCGCTGGCCGCCCGGCTAGCGGCGCTGTCGGGGTTTAACCTGCACCCGCTGCGGCGACGGAATCTGCGCGGCATCGGGCTGGTCAGCCCGTGCGATATCACCCGCGCGCGGGGTGCCCGGCTGCCGACCGCGCTCGCCGGCAGTTGACTCACTGTGGTCGATAGTGACAGTTTTGGGTGGCGCTCCTATGATGACCGACATGACGCGCGTGCTCCTTGCCGAGGACGACGCCGCGATCGCCGAGCCGTTGTCCCGTGCGTTGCGGCGGGAAGGGTATGACGTCGAGGTCGCCGAGGACGGCGAGCTTGCCCTGCACCTGGCCCTGCGCGGGGCTGACCTGCTTGTTCTCGACCTCGGTCTGCCCCGGCTGGACGGCTTGGAGGTCTGCCGGCGGATGCGCACGGCCGGCGTGACGATGCCCGTCCTCATCCTGACCGCCCGCGCCGACGAGGTGGACACCGTGGTCGGGCTCGATGCCGGCGCCGACGACTATGTGACCAAACCCTTCCGCCTGGCCGAGTTGCTCGCTCGCACCCGGGCGTTGCTGCGCCGCGGGTCGGTGGAGTCCGAAGGCGCCGGCGGCGAGGTCCTGGTCATCGACAGCGAGAGTCGCCGCGCCTACTTTCACGGCACGGAATTGCACCTAACCGGCAAGGAGTTCTCGGTCTTGGCCGTGCTTTTCCGCGAGCGCGGCCGCGTGGTGCCCCGGGAAGAACTGATGCGTGAGGTGTGGGAGACCGTGTGGTACGGCTCGACCAAAACGCTCGACATGCACATCTCGGTGTTGCGCCGCAAGCTCGGCGACGATGCCGCCCAGCCGCGCTACATCACCACCGTGCGGGGCATCGGCTTCCGCCTCGACCTCGACCCGAGCTAGCGCGTGCGGCCCGTCCTGGTGCGGTCGATGATGCAGGCCGTCGGGGCGGCCGTGCTCACCGTCGTCGTGCCCACCTTTGCCGTGATGATGGTCTTTGCCAGCCGCTCCCCCCAAGACCGACTGAGCAATCGATTCGGAGGATGGGCACTCGCCGGGGGCATGCTCGTCGCCTACCTCCTGCTTGGCGGCCTCGCGCTGCTGCTGGCGGCGCTGGTCGCCCGGCGGCAGGCTGCCAAACTCGGCCAACCGCTCACCGAATTGGCCGTCATGGCCGAGCAACTCGGTGACACCGCGGGCAGCCTCAGCCCGCTGTCGAGCGGGATCCGCGAGATCGACAAGATCAGCCAGGTGCTGGCCGGCAGCTCTAACGACATGACCCGGGCGCTGGTCGCCGAGCGAGAGTTCGCCGCAAACGCCAGTCACCAACTGCGCACGCCGTTGGCCGCCCTGCTGTTGCGGCTGGAGGAGATCGCCACCACCGACGATCCGCACGTGGTCCGCGAGGAAGCCCAGATCGCGATCGCCCAAGTGGAGCGGCTAAGCGGCGTCGTCGACGACCTTCTCGGCCAGTCCCGCTCGGGACCGCAAATCCGCGAGGCGGTCTCGCTCGACTCGGTCATCGCCGCCTTGCAACAGGAGTGGCAGCCCGCCTTCGCCAACGCTCGCCGGAGCATGCGCGTGCACGGCCAGCGCGGGCTGACCGTCCAGATTCGCCGGGCTGCCCTATCCCAGATCCTCTCCACACTCGTCGAGAACTCGCTTGCTCACGGCCGGGGCACGGTCTCGGTCGCGGCCCGCCGCAGCGGGCCGTCCGTCATCGTCGAGATCACCGACCAAGGACCGGGGATCCCCGCTGACCTCGCCCCCCGGATCTTCGAGCGCAGAGTCTCCTCGACCGGCAGCGGGCTCGGGTTGGCGCTGGCCCGCGACTTGGCCGAGCAGAACTACGGCCGACTGGAGTTGGTCGGCGCCGAGCCAGCGGTGTTTGCGCTGTTCTTGTCCGAGGCCGGCTCGAGCTCCTTGGCGAACACAAACTTGCGGTAGGCCCAGAACCGGAACAGGGTGCCGAGGCCGATGCCGATGACGTTGGCGATGTTGTCCGCCAACAATGACTCCTGGCGCAGGCCATAGTGCGAGACGACGATCGCGCCGGCGCCGATGACCAGGGCCACGAGATTGGTGACCACGAACAGGGAGAACTCGTGGTGCGCGGCCCGGTTGCGCCGGTGGCGAAAGGTCCACTGCCGGTTGCCCAGCCAGGAAAACACCGTCGCCACGCTGGCCGAGACGACCTTGGCGGTGGTCGGCTTGTCCGCCAACACCGTATGCCGCAACAGGTTCATCGTGCCCACGTCGATGACGAAGGCGACCGCCCCGATGATCCCGAACTTGAGGATCTCGCGCCACAGCATCGACAGCGTGCCACGCAGCCAGTCGCTGAGGCGGTCGGTCGCGGCGGGCACCGACCAACCCTAAACGCTCGCCCTCGATGCTGCCGGTATCCTCGCGGGCGTGGACTCGCCCGACTCGCCGACACCGCTGCGGGCGCCCGGCGGCTTCCCCGTCGTCGGGATCATCGGCGGGGGACAGCTGGCCCGGATGTGCGCCGGGCCCGCGGCCGAATTGGGAGTCACGCTCGCCGTCCTGGCCGAGAGCCCGGATGCCGCGGCCGCCCAAGTCGTGCGGAGCGCGCCGGTGGGTGATCACGCCGACATCGCCGCGGTTCTCGACTTCGCTGCGGGCTGCGATGTCGTCACCTTCGACCACGAACACGTGCCGAGCGAGGTTCTCGCCGCGCTCGTCGCCGCCGGCGCGGCCCTGCAGCCGACGCCGGCCGCGCTCGTTTTTGCCCAGGACAAGGTCGCGATGCGCACCCGGCTGACGCAACTCGGCATACCGTGCCCGAGGTGGGTTGCCGCCACGGAGATGGACGAGGCGCTCGCCTTTGGCGAGCTGGTCGGCTGGCCACTGATGGCCAAGGCCCCCCGCGGCGGCTATGACGGCAAGGGTGTCGAGATCGCCTTCGGCCCGGAGGAACTCACGCCGTGGCTCGAGCGAGGGCTGGTCCTGCTCGAGGAGCTCGTCGACTTCCGACGGGAGCTGGCCGTGCTGCTCGCGCACTCGCCGTCGGGGCAGGCCGCGGCCTGGCCGGTCGTCGAGACCGTGCAGACCGACGGGATCTGCACCCAGGTCATCGCCCCCGCGCCCGGTATCGACCCGGATCTGGCAGCCCGGGCGACCGAGGCGGGTCTGCGGATCGCCGGCGAACTCGGGGTCACCGGCGTGCTGGCCGTGGAGATGTTCGACCTCGACGGGGAGCGGTTCGTCGTCAACGAGCTGGCGATGCGCCCGCACAACAGCGGCCACTGGTCGATGGACGGCGCGATCACCGGTCAGTTCGAGCAACATCTGCGCGCGGTGCTCGACCTGCCGCTCGGCTCACCGCTCCCTCGAGCGCCGGTCACGGTGATGGCCAACATCCTCGGCGGGGACGAGCCGGAGCTGTATTCCGCATACCGACATGTCCTGGCGCGCGACCCAGAGCTGAAGGTGCACCTCTATGGCAAGCAGGTGCGGCCCGGGCGCAAGATCGGGCACGTCAACGTGTCTGGCACCGACCTCGCCGACCTGATCGAGCGGGCCCAACATGCCGCCGACTACATCCAGGGAGTGATTCGCGAATGACCGAGCCGGTGGTCGGCATCGTCATGGGCAGCGACAGCGATTGGCCGGTCCTGGAGCAGGCCGCAATCGCCTTGCAGGAGTTCGATATTCCGTATGAAGCGGACGTCGTCTCCGCCCACCGGATGCCCGAGGACATGATCGGCTACGGCCGCGACGCCGCGAGTCGAGGGCTGCGGGTCATCATCGCCGGCGCCGGGGGAGCGGCACACCTGCCGGGGATGCTCGCTGCGGTGACCACACTGCCGGTCATCGGTGTCCCGGTGCCGTTGCGGTATCTGGACGGGATGGACTCGCTGCTCTCGATCGTGCAGATGCCCGCGGGGGTGCCGGTGGCAACGGTCTCGATCGGTGGGGCACGCAACGCCGGCTTGCTCGCGGCTCGCATCCTCGCTAGCAGCGGCGACGCCGAGGCCAGCCGGCTGCGCGCGGCGATGGAGCGCTTCCAGCAGGACCTGCGCGAATCGGCATCCGCCAAGGGGGCGGCGCTTCGCGAGCGAGCGGCCCGCTCAGCTGATTAGCTCCCGGAGATTCCGGCGGTCAGGACTCCGCACGGGGAGCGGGCTCGGAGCTGGCCGAGGAAGGAGCGGAGCCGCCGCGCGGACCCGTCGCCGACATCACCGCCTCGATCTCTGCGCGGATCTGGCCCGACAGCCCGCCCCACGACGGCTCGTAGCCATAGATTTCGCGCAGCGGGGTGCCGTGTCGATTGCCGTCGAGGATCTCGACGTCGTCGGCGTCGAGCAGCGCCGGGTGCCAGACACCGCATGCCTCGGAGACCTTGAGCAGGTCCCTTCTTAGGGTGCGGATGTAGTTGGCCAGGCGCACGGACTTCAGGGTCGGGTCGAGGCCGTGGGCTAGCCAGGTGTTCTGGGTGGCGACGCCGGTCGGGCAGTGGTCGGTGTGGCACTTCTGGGACTGGATGCAGCCGATCGCCATCATTGCCTCGCGGGCGATATTGACCATGTCGGCACCGAGCGCGAAGGCGACCAGGGCGTTGTCCGGCAGGCCGAGCTTGCCCGAGCCGATGAAGACGACGTCGGTCCTGGATGCCGGCGCCGCGCGAAGAGCGCGTAGACCCGGGCGAACCCGACCCGGAAGGGCAGCGAGACGCGCGTCGCTGAAGACGAGCGGAGCGGCGCCGGTGCCGCCCTCGCCGCCGTCGATGGTGATGAAATCGACTCCGCGAGAACCGGATCGCATCTGCCTCGACGAGGTTCTCCCAGAACAGCAGGTCGCCGACTGCCGACTTGATCCCGACCGGCTTCCCGGTCGCCTGGGCGATCTTCTCGACGAAGTCGAGCATGCGAGTCGACGTCGTGGAACTCGGCATGCCGCGACGGGACTCGCGCAGTCCGTGCCCATCGGTATGCCGCGGATCGCCGCGATCTCCTCGGTGATCTTGGCGGCCGGCAGCATCCCGCCGAGGCCCGGTTTGGCGCCCTGGCTGAGCTTGATCTCGATCGCCCGGACCGGCGCGGACTCGACCACCTTGCGCAGCTTGTCGAGGTCGAAGCGTCCCTCGTCGTCGCGGCAGCCGAAGTAGGCGGTGCCGATCTGCAGGATGAGGTCGCCGCCGTGGCGGTGGTGCGGCGAGAGGCCGCCCTCGCCGGTGTTGTGCTGGCAACCGGCGCAGTTTTGCCCCGGCGTTGAGCGCGGCGATCGCATTGCGCCGACAACGACCCGAAGCTCATCGCCGCTGATGTTGACGACCGAGTCCGGGCGGAAGGCATCGCGCCGCCCGCGTGGCCCACCGAGCACCTTGGGGCAAGGGAGCCAGACGTGCTCGCCGGCGTGAACGCCGGTGGGCGGCACCGCATCCGAGAAGGTGTGCTGCTTAAAGACGACGTATTCCGCGTCTTCGACGGCATTGTCGGTCCCGAAGCCGACGTAGTTGTTCTTCAGCTTGGAGCTGGCATAGATCCAGGTCCGCTGGTCACGGCTGAACGGCCGCTCCTCGTCATTGCTCGTGACGATGTACTGCCGCAGCTCCGGCCCAATCGTCTCCAGCGCGAACCGGGCGTGCGCGATGACCGGGAAGTTGCGCATCAGGCTGTGCCGCTTCTGCAACAAATCGTGGGCGGCAACCCCGCCGAGGGCGGCGACAGCGGTGGACAGCACAACCTTGGGCCTCATGGCTCCAGTGTGCCGCCGCCACGGTGTGGGTGGAGGTGGTCGCGCCGGTGGAACCGGTCACCCGGGAGGTAGGGTCGGTGCGCCATGACCGCTGCCCCGCCGGTGCCTCGCACCGAGAGCGACCCCCCGCGTCGGGGCCGCACCCTGCGGTGGGTGGCCCTCGGCATCCTGCTCGTCGCGGCGGTGACCGCGACACTCGCCGTCGCCGTGGCCAAGCGCAACGCCGCCAACACTCCCGAGGCGCTCGTGCGGGTGTATGCCGCGCATCTCTCCGCGGGCCGCGCCGCGGCAGCCGGTGAGCTGGCCCCGCCGACCGCGGCCGACGGGGCCACGCTGGTCCCGGGCCTGCTGTCGGACGACGTCCTCACCGCAGCTCAGGAGCGGTTGTCGGTCCGAAAGATCACTGCCATCGCGAGCGACCAGGTCTCGGTCGGACAGAGCGCCGAGGTGGCCGTGACCTACCGGGTCGGCAATAGCGAGAGCCAGGCTGTGCTGCGCGTGTCCCGGCTGCCGAATACCTGGGGAGTCTTGCGGCACTGGCGAATTGTCGACACCCTGGCGCTCCGGTTGTCATCCGCACCGATTTGCCCGGCCTGCCGGCGCAGATCGGGGCGACGCCGGTCCCGGTGTCGCCCCTGGCCCCCGGCTCCGCGGATCGGCGCGTGCTGCTCTATCCCGGCAGGTATCACATCGAGGGCGCGCCGAGCCCGTGGCTCACCGCCTCGGTCGACCTCCCGGTCACCCACGACCACGTCACGCAGCGCCTCCCCAGCCCGGCACTCTTGCACCGTTCGACCAGCGCGCTGCTGGACCGGGCACGGAGCGAAGCCAACCGCCTGATCACGCGGTGCGCAGCCGCCGGCCGAGCAATGGATCAGCAGCGCTGCCCGTCGGCGATGGTCTGGAGACGGGATCACGGCAAGCTCACCGTGACGTCACTGCCGGACATCGCTGGCCTCGGCGCCTATCTCGGCACCGCACGCCAGACCGGACGCACGCTGCAGTTCAACTCGATGTGGCAACCGGGCGAGTTCACCTATTCGGGGACACCGTCGGTCCCACCGGGGCATAGGCGGTTCAATGTCTCGGGTGGCGTCGAGCTGACCGAGGACGGCAACGGCGCGCGCATAGAACTGTGGGGAGAACCCTACCCGCCGTAACTAACTGCCGGGGCGCAGCCGGGGGTATTCGATGCGTGGGCAGGTGTCCATGACCACCCCGATGCCGGCCTCGGCGGGCGCGGGCCGCTGCGGCGGCATCCATGACGCCCTGCTGCATCCAGATCGCGTCGATGTCCAGCCGCTCCTTGTTGGCGATCGCCTCGTCGACGATCTTGCCGACGAGGCCCGAATTGACGAAGCACTCGACGACCTTCAGGTCGGTGCCATCGGGGATGTCGGACAGCCGCGCGTAGCCCTGCTGCCCGTGGACCGTCTCGGCCTTGGGGTGGATGGGGATAATGCCCTTGCCGTGCTCGAAGAGCAGCCAGCGCGAGACATGCCAGGCGTCGCGGCTCGCATTCGTGCTCAGGCCCACCACGGCCCAGATGCCCGGGTCGATCAGGAGGGAGCGGACGAGTTCGGGGTCGTTTTGGTGCACCATTGCCACGCTGCCATTCTGGCACTGCTGACCAGCCGGACGCGGCAAACCGGCGCGGGTCGACTCTCAATCGGAGTGGAAGAGGTCTCGGGTATAGACCCGCTCGGCGACGTCGGCCAACTCGGGGGTATGCCGGTTGGCGACGATGACATCGCACCGGCGCTTGAACTCGGCCAGGTCGCGCACCACCTCCGAGCCATAGAACGACTCGTCGGCCAGCTCCGGCTCGTAGACGATGACCGGGATGCCCTTGGCCTTGATCCGCTTCATGATCCCCTGGACGCTGGAGGAGCGGAAGTTGTCGCTGCCGGCCTTCATGATCAGCCGGTAGACCCCGACGACCCGGGGCCGCTTGGCGACGATATCGGCGGCGACAAAGTCCTTGCGGGTGGTGTTGGCGTCAACGATCGCGCTGATCAGCGTCTGCGGGACGTTCTGGTAGTTGGCGAGCAGTTGCTTGGTGTCCTTGGGCAGGCAGTAGCCGCCGTAGCCGAAGCTCGGGTTGTTGTAGTGCATCCCAATGCGCGGGTCGAGGCCGACCCCCTCGATGATTTGGCGGGTGTCGAGTCCGTGCGTGGAAGCGAAGGTGTCCAATTCGTTGAAATAGGCGACCCGCATCGCCAGATAGGTGTTGGCGAACAACTTGATCGCCTCCGCCTCGGTCGAGCCGGTCAGCAGCACCGGCGTGTCGGGTTCCTCGCACGCCTCGAGCAGCAGTTGGGCGAAGCGGCGGCCTCGCTCGCTGTCCTCACCGACGATGATCCGCGACGGGTGCAGGTTGTCGTGCAGCGCCCGGCCCTCGCGCAGGAACTCCGGCGAGAAGATGACCTGCTCGGTGCCGAGGCGCCGGCGCACGTTCACGGTGAAGCCGACCGGGATCGTCGACTTGATCACCATGACCGCCTCGGGGTTGACCCGGGTGACGTCCTTGATCACCGACTCCACCGACTCGGTGTCGAAGTAGTTGGTCACTTCGTCGTAATTCGTCGGGGTGGCGATAATGACAAACTCCGCTGCGGCATACGCCTCATCGGGGTCGAGAGTGAAGCGGATGTCGAGCGCATCCTCGGCGAGGAAGCGCTCGATATCCGGGTCGCTGATCGGGCTCTTCCCTGCCTGTAGCAACGCGATTTTGCGCTCGTCGATGTCGTGGGCGACCACTCGGTTGCGCCGGGCGAGCAGCACCGCCAGGGACAGGCCGACGTAGGAGGCGCCGACGACGGCGATGGACGTGGGAGCGCTGGTGGACACGGCCGGTCAGTTTAGTACGAGGCATAGCGAGGCAAATTTCTTGTGCAGCATGCGGTTTCCTTTCGTTGACAGGCGCGCGGACGATGTCAGCGCTGCCACACCTTCCAGGAGGACGTGCCTTCACCCGTGACGGATGCCCGGGGGTCGTCCAGGTCGATCACGCCGAGCCGGCCGGTTGCCGCCGACGAGATCGAGGCGGCGGTCTCGGTGGCCGTCCGGGCGTAATAGCCACGGTCGCGGAAGGGATCTCCCACCGGACGGACGCCGACGTCGAGCGCAGCCGACGAACCGGCCGACGTCGATGTCGTCCACACCTGAGTGGGCAGGCGGCCGGCGATGTCGATGCCGTGGAGACCCACTCGGGCTGGCGTCAGCTCGCCCCGGTTGCCGCCGCGTTCGACCCGCAACAGGGTGCAGGACGAGGACGACGTGGCGAAGGCCGGCGGCCGGGCGCCGGCGGTGCACTGCCAGTCGTTCCATTCGGTCAGCGTTTGCGCGACCAGCGCAGGCCCGGGTGGGACCGTTGTGTAGTCCACCGAGGAGTAGATCCAGCCCGTGTGCGCATTGCCCGGACGGCCGGGGATCGCGCCCGTGCGCAACCACCGGATGCCGCCGTCGCGGTTGTCGGCGACCAGACGCCAGGCTCGCTCGGAGGACCGCGTGGGCGCCGAGCGCCCGGTTCCGTCGTCCCAGCGATAGACCTTCGCGTGCCGCAGGATGGCGCCGGTGAGCTTGGCATTCGGGGCGTCGGTCCGGAAGCGGCCGATCCGGCCAATGGCCGTGGCACGCATCGTGCGCCATTACTCCGTGACGCCATACTCCCCGCCGACCGAGTAGTGGATCCCGCCGGAGGGGGCGGATCGAGAGGCGCACCTCCCCGCCATCGCCGTCCGGGTCGGTGCGCACGTCGCTGCCGAGCAGGCCGACGGCGATGGCCTCCCGGCCCGGCGGCGCATTCGTCCGATGCGACTCCCCGCCCACCTTGCGGCAGGACAATGTATCGGTCGTGACGCTCGGACAGGCGCAGTCGGCGATGCCCCAGTCGAGGTAGTAGTCGCCAGTATCAAGACTGGCCGAGACGAGGTGGCGGTTGCCCGAGCGGTCCGGCGTGGTCCCGGTCACCGTCCAGGCCAGGCGGAAGTCGGTGGCCACGGATAGCGGGTGTCAGGGACCCAGCCGACGGACACGCCGGGCTGGGTGGCCGACGGGGCGTTGGCGGCTGCTGGGGCCGCAGCCGATGCGGTCGCGCCGGAGGCGACTGCTGCTGCCAGGAGGAGGGTGGCGGGTGCAAAAGCACGGTGTGACATGGACTTTCCTTCGCGGTGTGACATGGTGTTCCCCTTCCTGCCTGCCTTGTGGCCGTTAATGACTCCAAAGTTGGGAGGAGGTGGTGGCCTCGCCGGTGACGGTGGTGCGCGGATCGTCCAGGTCGATCACACCGAGCCGTCCGGTGGCCGTGGAGCCGATGGACGCGGCATACACCAGCTTCCAGCCGCGCTCCTGGGCGACGATGTAGCGACTGTGATCCCCCGCAGGTTGACTGCCGAAACTCAGTGCGGCGGAAGAGGGCCTGGGTGATGCCGCGGACCATACGGTCGTCGCAGTCCGGCCGGAGATGGTGAACCCGCCGGAGCCGACGTGGGTCGAGGTCAGGTCTCCAGGGGGTGTTGCCTGCTCCACGCGGAGCAACGTGCATACCGAGGAGCGACGCGCGAAGGCCGGCGGGGTGGTGCCCCGCGGGCACTGCCAATCTGCCCATTCGACGGAGGCGTCGACCGACAAAGAGGCGGGAGGGCCGGCAGTGCGCGAGGTCTCGGCGTGGACCCACCCCACTGTGGGCGTTGCCGGGCCGTCCGGCCAGCTTGCCCATCCGCACCCAGCAGGCGCCGCCGGACCGGTCGTCGTAGTCGTTGGTCCAGCCTCGCTTGGCGGCCCGAGCGGACTGGCCGGTGGTGGCGGACCCGCCCGCCCAGCGGTAGGCCTTGTGGTGCTCGAGATCGGCGAAGGTGAGGGTGGTGTTCGGTGCGTCGAGGGGGAGGTCGCCGATCCGCCCCGACACGGTGGCCTTCAGCGTGCGCGAGCGCTCCACAACCGTCCAGGTGCTGCCCACGGAATAGTGAATTCCGCCGGCCGGCCGGATGCTCAGCCGGATATCCTCGCCGTCGGCCGCGGCGTCGGTGCGCACGTTCATGCCGACCAGACCAACCGGGACGACCTGCTTGCCGGGTTCGACGAAGAGCGTCTTGGCCTCGCCACCCACGTAGGTGCACCGGGTCAACGCAGTCACTCCGGCGGCACAGGAATAGTCGCCGAGAGTAACGCCCAACTGGGTTTGGTCCGGCTCGAGATAGGCGTGGACGGAATGCCGGTTTCCCCGCCGTCCGGCATGGCTCCCGTGACCGTCCAGACCAGTTCGACGTTCGTCGCCTCTGGCTGCTCATGGTCGACGACCCAGCCAATGGGCAGGCCCCGTTGGGCTGTGGTGTCCTCGGCGGCTGGCTGGCCCGCAGCAGGCAGGGCAGCGAACGAGCCGCCGCCAGCGAGGCTAGCGGTTGCCGTGAGGAGAACGAGGGGGGCAAAGCGACGGGGCGACATTATGGTTCCTTCCCAGGGGAGCTAATGTCTCCTTTTCGACGGTAAGCTCCGGGCAGAAGGCACGACAATGGGGTGATCACCCCATTGACCCCACCGGGACGTCAGCGAAAATCCCAGGCTGCGCGGTAGGTTTCGGGTATGAGGTTCGGCATCTTTGTCCCGCAGGGCTGGCGCATGGACTTGGTCGGGATCGACCCCGCACAGCATTGGGGCGTGATGGCTGGACTCGCCCGCCGCGCCGACGCCAACCCGGAGTGGGAGTCGATCTGGGTCTATGACCACTTCCACACCGTGCCCGTGCCCAGCCAGGAGGCGACCCACGAGGCGTGGACCCTGATGGCCGCCTTCGCCGGCGTCACTGGGCGCGTGCGCCTGGGGCAGATGTGCACCTGCATCAGCTACCGCCACCCCGCTTACCTCGCCAAGGCCGCGGCGACGGTCGACATCGTCTCCGAGGGACGCCTCGAGATGGGCATCGGTGCCGGCTGGTATGAACACGAGTGGCGCGCCTACGGCTACGGCTTCCCCCGGGCGGGCGAGCGGCTGGCCCGGCTGCGCGAGGGCGTCGACATCTTCCGGCAGCTGTGGACCACCGGCTCGGCGACCCTGGCCGGGAAGCACTACCAGGTCGACGGCGCGTTGTGCTATCCGCAGCCGCTGCAGGGCACGTCGCTGCCGGGGTCACGAGCCAACGGCATACCGATGTGGGTCGCCGGCGGCGGCGAGAAGGTGACCTTGCGGATCGCTGCGGAGTATGCCGACTACACGAATTTCGACGGCACGCCAGACACATTCGAGGAGAAGTCGCGGATCCTGCGCGGCCACTGCGATGACGTCGGGCGCGACTTCGACTCGATCGTGCGAACCGCGGACTACAACATCTTCATCGGCCGCGACGAGCGCGAGGTCGAGGAGCGGTTCCGCTGGTTCGAGAACCACCTGCGCCAGGCGGGTGTGCCGGAGCGCAAGATCGAGGGCCAGCTACGGATGGCCCGGACCGGCCCCGCCGTCGGGACACCGGAGCAGATCCTCGAAAGCCTGACCGCCCTGGAGGGCCTTGGGATGGCGTACGCGATCACCTACTTCGCCGAAGCGGCATACGACCTGTCGGGTGTGGAGCTTTTTGAGCGAGAGGTCATCCCGGTGCTCCTCGACCCGGCCCCCAAGGAGGAGGAGCATCACCGCTGGCACCTGCCCGGCTTCAACTGATGGGCCGTCGGATCAGGGGGTGCGCACCCAAATCTTGGTGTCGCTGTAGATGGACCCGCGGAAGTTGAGGCCGTCGGCCGCCAGATCGAGGTCGCCGAACCGGCCGGCGGCTATAGACGAGGGGTAGATGTAATCGGTTGCCCTCACCCCCACTTCGAGAAGCCGGTGAGTCTTCTCGGCAGTGCCGGTCGCTCGTAGCCGAAGATCGACCGCCGCCGTGGACGTCCAGGATCCGGTTTTGTCCAGAATGGCGGTTGACAGCCTGCCTTTGGTGGTGAACCACTTCCACCCTCTGTTCGTGACCGGCAGTCGGCGCTCGATGCCATCGTCGGTCCGCAACAGGGTGCACCCGCTGTCGCGTCGGGCGAAGGCTGGAGGAGCGACACCGTCCGGGCAGTACCAGTCGTTCCACTCGCCCTGCACAAGCGCCGTCGGCGACGTCTCATCGTTGTCCAACGCTGCTGTCACGAAGCCGGTGTGGACGTTCCCGGGGCGACCGGGAAGACCCCCCTGCCGCCGCCAGGTGAAACCGTTGTCCGCGCTGCCCCCGGGGGCGCGGGTCCAGCCTCGCTCGGTCGGGGGGGCCGTCCGCTCCTGCTCGGTCTGGGGGGCGGTCCGCTCCCGCTCGGTCGGGGGGGCCGTCCGCTCCGGCTCGGAACCCGACGTCCAGATGAAGGTGTTCCGGTCGTCTGCCCATCCGCCGGATGCGACGACAGCGCCCCCATTGACGTCGAAACCCGCAATGGCGCCCGTCATCCTCACGTCCTGGGTGTCCCACATCTCCGTGAGTTCCTGGCCCCGGCCGAATGACCGGACCGAATACGTGAGCGGGGAATCCGGGCGCAGGGACAGTTCGACATGGAACGGGTCGTATCCGCCATGCGACAAGTCGGCGGAGATGTTGACACCCAGCACACCGACCTTTTGATACCCCGGCTCGGGCGAGTCCAGGAAGTCGCCCCAGTGCCCCTCGAGAAGTTCGCAGGCCCTGACATCCCACGTGCCGCCCGGGCAGTCGTAGTGCGTGATGGACGCGGTCAGAACTTCCATCTCCTGGTACACGAAGGCGGAGAAGCGATGGTAGTTTCCCGGCGCCCCGGGCAGCCGACCGGTCAGATCCTGGCTGGCGGCCACGCGCAAACTTGGGTCGTCGTACGGGTCGGGCGCCCAGCCCTGGGTCAGGCCACGCGGGCCGTCGGCCTGGGCGGCGCTGCCGCCGACGCCGACGGCGGTGGTTGCGAGAAGCAGGACGGTGAGTAGTCGTTTCATTGGTCTCCTTCCCGAGAACGTCGGGTACTCGCGACGCTATCTCTGCATCGGCGGTTGGGGAATGGGGTGAGCGACCCATCGAGGGCGCGGATCGGAGTGGTTGGTGTGATCCGGGACGCTGCGCCGCGGCATGGCTCGCGCGTAGTGTTCATAGCGTGAACCCCGACTTCGACAGCTACCGCCTCTCCGACGACCACCGGGCGATCCGCGAGGCGGTGCGCGACCTGGCTCGGGACAAGATCGCCCCGTATGCCGCGGAAGTCGACGAGCAGGCCCGCTATCCCCAGGAAGCGCACGACGCGCTGCTCGCCAGTGAGTTCTTCGCGCCGCATGTCGCGGAGGAGTACGGCGGCGTCGGTGCCGATGCGCTGGCCACGTGCATCGTGATCGAGGAGGTGGCCCGCGCCGACGTCTCGGCATCGCTCATCCCGGCCGTCAACAAGCTCGGCTCGATGCCGCTGATCCTGGCCGGCAGCGACGACCTCAAGCAGCGCTACCTTCCTCCACTGGCTCAGGGCACCATGTTCGCCTACGGGCTCTCCGAGCGGGAGGCGGGCAGCGACACGGCCGGGATGACCTGTCAGGCCCGCGACAACGGTGACGGGACATTCACGCTCAACGGCGTCAAGGCGTGGATCACCAACGCCGGCGTAGCCGGCCTCTATACCGTGATGGCGGTGACCGACCCCGATGGGCGGCGTGGCGCCAACGTCTCGGCGTTCGTCATCGAGGACGGCGACGAGGGGTTCTCGGTTGGTGAGAAGGAGCGCAAGCTCGGCATCAAGGGCAGCCCCACGCGGGAACTGCTTTTCGACAACTGCACGATTCCGGAGGACCGGATGGTCGGGACTCGCGGCGAAGGCCTGAAGATCGCCCTGCGGACCCTCGACCACACCCGGATCACGATCGGCGCCCAGGCCGTCGGCGTCGCCCAGGGGGCGCTGGACCATGCGCTGGCTTATGTCAAGGAGCGCAAGCAGTTCGGCAAGGCGCTCGCGGAGTTCCAGGGGCTGCAGTTCATGCTCGCGGACATGGCGATGGAACTCGAGGCCGCTCGGCAGCTGGTCTATGTCGCCGCGGCGAAATCCGAGCGCCAGGAACGCGATCTGGCGTTCTATGGCGCCGCAGCCAAGTGCTTCGCGTCCGACGTTGCGATGAAGGTGACCACCGACGCCGTGCAGTTGCTCGGCGGCGCCGGCTATGTCCGCGACTTCCCCCTGGAGCGGATGATGCGCGACGCCAAGATCACCCAGATCTACGAAGGCACCAACCAGATCCAGCGGATCGTGATGGCGCGCTCGTTGCTTTCTCGCTGACGCGTGGCCGATGACCGGGACGTATGACGTTCAGGCTGCCGTCGGGGCGCTGGCTCGGTCCGCCCGCGGCCGAGTGGGCTCGGATGCCACCGCGCGGGCGCTGTATGCCGTGGACGCGTCGAACTATCGCGTCGTCCCGGATGCGGTGGTCGTGCCCCTCGACGAGGAGGACCTGGTCGTTGCGCTCGGTGTCGCCCGCGAGCATGGGGCGCCGGTGGCGCTGCGTGGCGGCGGCACCTCGATGGCGGGAAACTGCTTGGGCGGCATCGTTATCGACGTCTCGCGTCACCTCAACAAGATCCTCGACCTCGACCCGGCCGCGGGGCTGGCCGTCGTCCAGCCCGGCGTGGTGCTGACCGACCTGCTGGCCGCTGCCCGCCCGCACCGGCTGGCCTTCGGCGCCGACCCGTCGTCGGCGAGCCGGGCCACCCTCGGGGGGATGATCGCCAACAACGCCTGCGGTGGGCACTCGGTGGCCTGGGGCACGACGAGCGTCAATGTCCGGGCGCTCGACGTGGTGCTCGCGGACGGGCGCCGGGCGGAGTTCGCCGTGCCCGGCTTCGGTCCGGTTGCCTCAGGTCCGGGGACGGCCGATCTCGTGACCCGGCTCTCGGGGCTGGGTGAGGCGAATCGACTTCTTGTTCAACGCCGGTTCGGTCAGTTCAGTCGCCAGATCTCCGGGTATGCCGCGCAGCACCTGATCGCCGACGGCGGCCCGGACATCGCCCGGCTGTTGTGCGGCAGCGAGGGAACGCTCGCAACGACCCTGCAGGCGACGGTCAACCTCGTCCGGGTACCGGAGGCGGTGGCGCTGCTGGTTCTCGGCTTTCCCGATGCGATCGCCGCGGCGGACAGCGTGCCGATCGTGCTGCCGCATGGTCCGCTCACGATGGAGTCGGTCGATGCGCGCCTGCTCGAGCTGCTTCCGGATGACCTGCGGCGGTCGGCGCACGCGGCAGGCTTGCCCGAGGGCGGGATGTGGCTGCTTGTCGAAGTCGGCGCCGACTCGTCGGAATCGGCTGCAGCACAGGCGGGCTGGATCGCCGAGGCGGTGCGGGACGGCATACCGGGGAGCACGGCAACAGTCGTTTCCGACAGGGCGGCGCAGGGGGTGCTGTGGCGCTGCCGCCGGGACGCGGCCGGGCTGGTCACCCGCCGACCGGACGGCGCCGAGGCCTGGGGTGGCTGGGAGGATGCGGCCGTGCCGCCGGCGCGGCTGGGTGAGTATCTGCGCCGCCTCGAAGAGTTGCTCGGCCGGTTCGGATTCTCGGGCCTGACCTATGGGCACTTCGGCGAGGGCTGCATGCACATCCGGATCGACTTCGATCTGCTCACTGCTGCAGGGGTGGCGCGCTATCGCGAATTTGTCGAGGCGGCAACGGATCTCGTCGTATCGCTCGGTGGGTCGATTTCGGGGGAACACGGCGACGGGCGGGCCCGCTCGGCGCTGCTCACCCGGATGTATGGCGCGGACGGCGTCGCGCTGCTCGGCCAGGTCAAGCGGGCGTTCGACCCGGACGGGCTGCTCAATCCCGGTGTGATCGTCGACCCGCCACCGCTTGATGCTGGCTTGCGGCACCTCGGCGCCGCACGTAGCCGGTCGGTCACCACGATCTTCGACTATCCCGACGACGACGGCAATTTCGCTGCGGCAGCGCGGCGTTGCGTCGGGGTCGGCAAGTGCCGGCAGTCCTCCGGCGGGGTGATGTGTCCGAGCTATCAGGCCACCGACGAGGAGGTGCACTCGACCCGTGGCCGGGCACATCTGCTCTGGGAGATGCTCGAGGGCGAGGTCGTTACCGGCGGCTGGCGGTCGCCCGAGGTCGCCGACGCGCTCGAATTATGCCTGTCCTGCAAGGGATGTCTGAGCGACTGCCCGGTCGGCGTCGACATGGCGACCTACAAGGCCGAGTTCACTCACCACCACTACGCCGGCCGGCCGTGGGCCCGGCCACGCTCGCACTGGTCGATGGGGTGGCTGCCGGTCACGGCACGGGCGGCGCCGGTGGTCAACCGGCTCGTCGCCTCCCCGGCGCGGCCGGTGGTTGCCCGGCTCGGCGGGATCGCGCCGGAGCGCCAGTTCCCCGCCTTCGCTCGCGAGTCGTTCGAGGCGTGGTTTGGTCGCCGGCCGCGCCGGGAATCGGGAACCCCCGTGCTGCTCTGGCCGGACACGTTCACCAACTTCCTTGCGCCCCAGGTCGGTCGGGCTGCTGTGGTGGTGCTGGAGGACGCTGGCTTTGAGGTGCGCCTCCCCACCTCGGCCGTATGCTGCGGACTCACCTGGATCTCCACCGGCCAGCTCACGACCGCTCGCCGCGTGTTGCGCACCTCGCTGCGCCGGATCGCGCCGGCGCTGGAAGCCGGGGCGCCGGTCATCGGACTGGAGCCGAGTTGCACGGCCGCGCTGCGCCACGACGCGCCGCGGCTGCTGCCCGGCGACCCGCTCGCGCAGCGGGCGGCGACCCAGGTGCACACGCTGGCCGAGGCGCTCGCGGCATCCGCACCGCAGTGGCGGCCACCGCAGGTCGGGGGAGGAGCGCTGGTGCAGACCCACTGTCACCAGCACGCGGTGCTGGGCTTCGACCCCGACCGCGCGCTGCTCGCCGCGGCCGGTGTGGACGCCGACATCCCCGACTCCGGGTGTTGCGGCCTGGCCGGCAACTTCGGTTTCGAGGCCGGGCACTACGCGATCTCGCAGCGCATCGGCGAGCGGGTGCTGCTGCCCGCGGTGCGAGCCGCCTCGCCAGCTACGGCCATCGTCGCCGACGGGTTCAGCTGCCGCACCCAGATCGCCCAGGGAAGCGGCCGGGTGGCCGTTCATGTGGCCGAGCTGCTGGCCGCCGCGATCGAGTAGGGCACGCCACATCGCTGCCGCTGACGCCGGAGCACCAACCGCGAGGAGTCAAGCTCATGATGCGTGAACGGACCGTCGTCCTGGAGATCGACCTCCAACGCTGGATCGTGAGTTGCCGTTGGCGCCACTGTCGGGCCAGGAGTGTGTCAGCGCTGTAGCGCGGCTGCGAAGGGCGGCGCGCGTGCGTGGTTGGGATGTTGTTCCCGTGCGCTACCTCCGTCTTGACAGGAGCGACGGTGGGCCGGAGGGCGAGGCAGCATTCGCTGAGGGCCTGGAACCGGATACGCACGACCTGGTGGTTACCAAGTACGGCCTCAGCGCCTTCGCGGGCACCGGGCTGTCTGGGCAACTCCCGGTTGGATCGCACCTCGTGGTCGCGGGCGTGGCCACCGAAGCGGGAGTCATGGCCTCGGTCCTTGATGCGCTGACCGACCACTCGGTGAGTGTGGTCGTGGACGCCGTCACGCGCGGCTCGGAAGCAGGGCACAGCGAGGCTTTACAGCGCATGGAAGCCGCGGGCGCCTCCATGATCCGGTTGCGGGAGATCCTGGGCGAATCGAGCGCGTAGCGGGCCGTTGTGTCGACGCGGCGAAGCGGCCGGGCGCGCCAACGAAGGGCCACGGAAACCCTCCGCAGTAACCCTGCGCAGTGACCTCGGTGGGATGCACCTGGCGCGCCCGCCGCAGGCAGACGGCCAGGGCGAAGTGCGGTCAGGGGAGGGTGACCGGCTGGTCATCGCGCAACTGCTGGAAGAGCAGCTGCGCCTTGGCCGAGTCCCAAGTGACCGCGGTGCCCGCGGGGGTCGGGACGGCGGCATCGGCGACGGGCACGGTCACCGAGGCGCCCGCGCCGCCGGAGACCGCCCGCAGGCCGAGGAAGGCGCCGGCGGTCTCGCGCATCGAGTCGTCCTCGCCGACCGCGACCGACGAGCCGGCGGCCGTGCCGACCGAGTGCAGCTTCCACGGCAACAGCGCCGTCGAGGGGGTGGCGATCTTGCCCATCAGGGCGCCGAGGAACTCCCGCTGCCGCTTGACTCGGCCGAGGTCGCCCTCGGGGTCGGAATAGCGCGCGCGGACATAGCCGAGGGCGTTCTTGCCGTCGAGGGTCTGGCAGCCGGCCGGCAGGTCGATGTGCGCCTTCTCGTCCTGCATCGGCGCCTTGAGGCACATCCGCACCCCGCCGACGGCGTCGACGAGCCCGGCGAACCCGCCGAAACCGATCTCGACATAGCCGTCCATCCGCAGCCCGGTCGCCTTTTCGACCGTCGCGCTGAGCAGCGGCGGGCCGCCAAGGGCGAACGCGGCGTTGATCTTGTTCATCCCATACCCGGGGATCTCGACATAGGAGTCACGCGGGATCGACAGCAGCGTCGGGTCCCCATCGCCGGTATGCAGCACCATGATCGAGTCGGTCCGCGCTCCTTCGGTCGAGCCGGTGCCGAGCTTCTTGCGCTCCTCGGGGGTCAGGCCGGACCGGGCGTCGGAGCCGACCATGAGCGTGTTGCGGCCGGCGGTGTCGCCGATGTGACCTCCCGGCGGCTCGGTCGCCACCCGGCCCACGGAAGCCCAGCTCGATCGGACCGCCCACGTCTCCGCCCCGAGCCACGCCAGGCCGAGCAGGACCAAACACACGATGACCGTCCGCAGCCGGTGCCGCCGGCTACCCGCGCGTTCGGGGCGCGGGGGGAGAGGCGGGGGAGCGGTGGGAGGGACAGCGCCGGGCGGCACGCCACTCGGCGCAGCCGAGCCTGCCGGCAGGGCGACCGACGGCTCCGGACGGGCAGTGGGCGTGCGGACGGGCAGCGGCCGGGCCGCGGTCGAGGCGGCCTCCCGACCGGACGCGAGCGGAGCCGTCGCTGCGGTGGCGGCATACGGGCTCGCGCCGGTCGATGCAGGAGCATCGGGTAGGACGGCGGTGGCCTCCTCGCCGAGCCAATCCGACTGCGCCGACGCTGGCCGGGAGCGCATCGGGCGGGTGGGTGCGGCCCGGCCCCGTCCGGTGGACGTGCCGCGGTGCGGGGGAGGGGGACCGGTGCGCTTGCCCTGGGGGATGGCCTGGACGTCGTCGGGACGTTCGGGCCGGCCGGGGGTGCGGTCGGTCATTCCGACAGGGTAGACGGCCCACCTGCATCCACGCTGGGAACGGCGCGCCGGGCCGGTGCGTGCCGGTTACCGATCCGGCCATACCGGATACTTGCGCACGTGCCCGTGCCCGACACCCAGATCCCGCCCTGGCCGTCGGTGTCGGTCGTCGTCCCGGTGCTCAACGAGGAAGCCCACCTGGCCGACGCGGTCGCGATGATCACCGGGCAGGACTACCCCGGCGAGGTGGAGATCGTGCTGGCGATCGGCCCGAGCCGCGACCGCACCGACGAGGTCGCCGCGCGCCTTGCTCAAGCCGACCCCCGCATCCGGGTTGTGCCCAACCCCACCGGCCGGACCCCTGCCGCCCTCAACGCCGCGATCGCCAACTCCCACGGCGAGATCGTCGCCCGGGTCGACGGTCACGCCGAGATCCCGCCCGACTACCTCACGATCGCGGTGCGCACCCTGCTGGAGCAGGACGCCGACAACGTCGGGGGGGTGATGTATGCCGCCGGCCGCACCCCCTTCGAGCGGGCCGTCGCCACCGCGATGCGCAGCCCGATCGGCGTCGGCAACGCCTCCTTCCACGTCGGCGGCGCGGCGGGCGAGGCCGACACCGTCTATCTCGGAGTCTTCCGGCGGGCCGCGCTGGAGCGGGTCGGCGGGTTCGATGAGCACTTCGAGCGCGCCCAGGACTGGGAGATGAACCTGCGGGTGCGCCGCACCGGCGGCCGGATCTGGTTCACTCCCGATCTGGTCGTCACCTATCGTCCGCGCGGCACGCCGCGGGCGCTGGCCCGGCAATACTTCCAATACGGCACCTGGCGGCACGTCATCGCCCGCCACCACACCGGCTCGATCAACCTGCGCTATCTCGCCCCGCCGGCCATGGTGCTCGGCACGACAGCGGCCACCCTGCTCGGCCTGGCCTGGCGCCCGGCCCTGGCCATCCCCGCAGGGTATGCCGCGGCTGTCACCCTCGGTGGCCTGGCCATCGGCCGTGGCGATCCGCCCGCCGCCCGGGCGCTGACCCCCATCGCCCTGGCGATCATGCACTGGTCGTGGGGGATCGGCTACCTGAGCAGCCCCCGCCGCCTGGCCACCGGCCGGCGGGACGCACCCGGCACGCCGCAGTCCGTCGCCGGAAGCGGAAAAAAACCCAGTCTGATCGGGCGTGGTGGGTTGCGCCCTACCGGATTTCATGGCGCAATGGCCCACGGCCGGTGACGACGATGCCCGGCCGGGCCCGCGGCATACGAAATCCGGCCGGGGGCTGTCCGTGCCGGAAGGAATCCCGTGACCACACTCCGCACCTCCCTGATTGCCTCCGTCTCGGCGGTGGCGGTGAGCGTGACGCTCGCCGCACCCGCCCTCGCCGCGGTGCCCGCGCCCCCCAAGCCCCCGATCCCGATGCCCTCGACCGTCGATGTCCCGATGAGCTATCAGGGCCAGTCGCGGTGCGACCCGACGACCAAGCCGGGCGCGGCCGCCCTCGCCGAGCTGCTCTCCCGGCACTACTCGCGCCCCAGCTATGGCACCGTGCGCGCGTGCCTGTCCGACGTCAGCGAGCACTACGACGGCCGGGCCGTCGACTGGATGCTCGACGTCAACGACCCCGCCGACAAGGCGATCGCGGACGCGGTCACCAAGTGGCTGACCGAGCGGGACTCCCGCGGCAACTACGGCTCGTGGGCGCGCCGGTTCGGGCTGATGTACGTCATCTGGAACCGCAAGGTGTGGAAGTCCTACCGGGACATCGGCACCTGGCAGCCCTACACCGGCAGCCACCCGCACACCGACCACATTCACTTCAGCTTCGCCTGGGACGGCGCATGCAAGCGGACCTCGTGGTGGACCGGCCGCGCGGTGACGTCGATCAACACCAACGGCTGCAGCACGCCACAGGTCACCGTCGCCACCGAGTTCACACCGGTCAAGGACATCGTGCTGCGGCTCGGCTCGACCGGCTCCGCCGTCCGCTTGGCGCAGAGCAACCTGCCCGGTGTCGCGGTCGACGGCGAGTACGGTCCGCTCACCCAGTCCGCGGTCCGCTCCTTCCAGAGCCGGTATGGCCTGACGGTCACCGGCAACGTCGGCCGGGCGGTGTGGAACAAGATGGAGCAGCTGCAATACCCGCTGATCAAGTTCCGCAAGACGGTCATCCTCAAGAAGGGTGACACCGGCAATGCGGTCAAGAAGGCCCAGTGGGCGCTGCGGATGCCCAAGACCGGTGTCTTCGACGACCGGATGTTCCAGCGCGTGCGGCAGGTCGAGAACAAGTACGGCCTGAAGCCCAATGGCGTGATCGGCCCGCTGACCTGGGCGGCGCTCGATGAGGAGTTGCGCGCCCGGATGCGGATGACCGAGGCGAGCGCGGAGCTGGAGCGGGTCGTCGAGGGCGCGCTCGCCGATCAGCGCTCCTGACTCACTCGTGACTCACGCCTGCCGGGTGACGCCCTCGGCGGCCAGCCGGGCCGCGAGGGCACCTGGCTCCGGCGCGTCGCCGGGGGTGATCGAGAGCACGATCGAGCCGTCCGCGGCATACGTGCTCAGCGCCAGGCGCAAGAACCCGGCGGTGTCGCTGGTCGTGGTGTGCACCCGGGCTCCCGGCTGCTCGTCGTCCGGGACGACATTTTCGTATGCCGCCGCCTCGCCCCCCGCGCTCAGCGCGGGCGCGTCGTCGTCGGCGCGGTCCCAGGGGTTGGCCTGGTCGGGGTAGCCGGCCAGCTCCTTGGCCTCGTCGAAAGCGGTGTCGGGCAGCGGGTGGGCGCTGCGCCGCGCGAGGGCGGGCAGCGTCACGATGATCGCCGCGCCGTGCCCGGCGGCGTGGGTCGGGTCGGCGGTGACCAGGACGTCCGCGCCCGGATCGGTCGTCACCTCGGCGCCGACCGCCCAGGTGGCCAGCGCCCAATAGAGCGTGCGCCAGTGCGGCGCGAGGTCGAGGGCAACGCGGGTGCCGGGGCCGGCGTCGAACTCCTCCTGCAGCAGGTTGGCCGCCTTGGCGACCCAGTTGGCCAGAACCTTGGCGGACAGCTCGATCCGCTCGCCGGTGGTGTCGTCATAGCAGGTGATCCGCGGCCGGGCCGGATCGCTGCGCAGCAGGCGGGGCAGGAGGTCGTCGGGGCGCACGAGGCCAGCCTACGGAGAGGCGCCCACAGCGGCGGGTAGCGTGACCGCCGTGAGCGAGCCAGCGGCATACGAGCGCGGGCGGGGGGTGGAGGCGTGGGTCCAGCGGGGGGTGATCGGCGCCGGGCTGGTTTTGCTGGCCACCTCGCTGCTGGCGGCCTTTCTAGGGGGGTTGGGCTGGTGGCGGCCGTGGCTCGTGTTGCCGCTGCTGGTGGTTGCCGCGGGGTGGATCGGAGCTGTCGTGGCGCGGCTGCCGGCGGTGCGCCTGGGAGTCGGGCCGGCCTTCGCGTTGCTCGGGGTGGCGGTGGCGAGCGGGTGGTGGCTGTCCGCGACGCACAGCTCGCAGATCCTGCCTCGGCGCGATGCGGGCAGCAACCTGCAGGCGGCGATTGCGCTCGCCGACACCGGCCACCGGATCCTCGCGGTCCCGTCGGCGAGCATCGGCGGCCCCGGGGTGCTCGACATCGACGGGATCACGCTGGCCAGCCCGGCGTTTTTCGAGACCGGCAGCGCGGCGGCGCCGAGCATCCAGCCGCAGTTCGTGATCGGCCCGGCGGCGGTGTATTCGCTCGGTCGCTGGCTGGGCGGGGTGGGCACGACGCTGATCCAGCCGGCCTGGCTGAGCGCGGCCGGGATTCTCGCGGTGGGGCTGCTGGCGGCCGTGGTGATCGGGCGGTGGTGGGGGCCGGTCGCCGCGGTTGCGGTCGCGCTGCAGTTCCCGATCGTGCATACCGGCCGGGCGACCTATAGCGAGCCGTTGGCTCTTTTGACGCTCGGCGCGGGGCTGCTCGCGTGGGTGGTGGCGGCCCGGTTCGAGCATCGGCGCGCGGCGGTGGTGGCGGGGCTGTTGGTCGGCGGGACGTGCCTGGTGCGGATCGACGGCCTGCGCGAAGCGATCCTGCTCATCCCGGTCGCCGTGCTCGGGTTGGTGCAGGGGCGCGCGTGGCCGCGACCGCTGTTGGCGGGGACGGCGGTGGGCACGGGCGTGTCGCTGCTGGCCGCGGTTGCGTTGTCGAACCAGTATCTCGGCGGGATCGCCGCCAGCCTGGTGCCGCTGCTCGCGCTCGGGGTCGTGTTTGTGCTGGCCGCGTGTGTTTTGGTGCTGCTTGCCCGCCGCGGATTCGGTATGCCGCGCGCTCTGGCTCGCATCCTGGCTCCGCTGCTCGCCGGCGGGGTTGTGGTTGTTGGGCTGCTGCTCGCGGCGCGCCCGTTGATGATGACGGTGCGGCAGGACCCGAACGACCCCGGGTCGCGGGTGGTCGCCGGCCTGCAGGCCCGGCAGGGGTTGCGGGTCGACGGCGGCCGGACGTATGCCGAGCAGACCGTCACCTGGCTGGCCTGGTGGGTCGGGCCGCTCGCGCTGGCCGTGGCGCTGGTGGCGCTCGCGGTGCTCGTGCACCGGCTCGCTCGCGCGTGGACGGCCGGCGCGGCATTGCCCGCCTGGGCCGGACCGCTGGTCGTCGGCGCCGGGTCGACCGTCCTCACCCTGTATCGCCCGGGCATCACCCCCGATCACCCGTGGGCCGAGCGGCGGCTGGTCATCGCGCTGCCGTTCGTCGCGTTGCTCGTGGTGGCCGCGGCGGCGTGGTTGTGGCGGCCCGGCCTGGCAGCGGCCACAGGGAGCCGAACTACCCTGGCACGGGCCGTCGCCGGCTTGGTCGTGCTCGTCTTGGTGGCTCCGACCGCGGCGGCGACCTGGCCGCACCGCGCCGAACGCGTGGAGGCCGGCACGATGAGCGCGGTCGCGAGCGTCTGCCGTGCACTGCGGCCGGGAGATGTCGCGCTCGCGGTCGACTCCCGCGCGGCCAACGAGTGGCCGCAGGTCATCCGCGGCATGTGCAAGCGGCCGGCCCTGTCCACCACGAGCGCGCTGCGGCTGGACCCGATTCAAAGGCGCGCCGCCGCGGACCGGATCGCCGCCGGCCTGCCCCCCGGTGGTCGACTCGTGCTGCTCGCTGCCGACTCACCCGACGCGATCACCGTCATGGGCGCCATCCCCGACCTGGTCGCCGACATCGACGTTCGCGAGGACGACCGGCTCCTAGAGCGCCGCCCCGACGGCCTGGTAAACCTGCCGATCCGGGTCTGGCTCGGGTCCGCTGTCCCAGCCCGGTCCGGCAGGACCGCCAGCGCCCCGCCGACCGCTAGCCCAAAGGCAATGGCCTTGTCACGTACCGTCGCCAGCGGCTCGCGGATGCGCACGCCCGGAGTCAGGCGCACCAACTCGGCTCGGCGCCACTGCCGCATACTCATCCCCTTCGCGCGCGCTTGAGCCAGGGAGAAGGCTCGGCCGGGATCGAAGGCGAGGGATGGCGTCGCGCGCCCGGCCGGACGACATCGCGAGGAGCCGATCGACACGCAGCCCGTCCTCTTGGTCGTGGGTGGCCGGTTCGTGGGTGGCTGGGTGCAACCGGAGTTAGGGGCGAGGGGCAGGTACGCTCGGAGCCACGATGACCGAGCTCGCCGCCTCTTCGCGCCCGGTGGCGCGCCCCGAACCCGCCAACGCCGAACCCGCCGACCACGAACTGGGCAACTCCGAACCCGCTGTCCCCGAAGCCGCTGTCCCCGAAAACACCGACCTCGTATCCGTCCCTCCCCTCGTCACGATCGTGCTGCCCTGCTACAACGAGGGCGAGCACGTGCTGCTCGAGATCGAGCGGATCACGGCAGTGATGCGCGACAGCGGACTGACCTACGAACTGTTGTGCATCGACGACGCCTCCACCGACAACACCCTCGAGGTCCTCACCCGCGCCCAGCGCGACTACCCGAACATCCGGCTGATGCCCTTCCGCCGCAATGGCGGCTCCGGCACCGCCCGGCGGATCGGGACCCAGCAGGCCAAGGGCGAGATCGTCGTCTGGACCGACGCCGACATGACCTACGAGAACGAGCGCATCCCCGAGCTGGTGCGGACCCTGCTGGACGACCCGTCATACGACCAAGTCGTGGGCGCCCGCACCACCGAGGAGGGCAGCCACAAGTGGCTGCGCGTGCCGGCCAAGTGGCTGATCCGCAAGATCGCCGAGCGGCTGACCAACCAGCAGATCCCCGACTTGAACTCCGGCCTGCGCGCCTTCCGCCGCAGCGTCGCGCTGCCCTACCTGCGGCTGCTGCCGGCCGGGTTTTCGTGTGTGACGACGATCACGATCGCGTTCTTGTCCAATCAGCACGACATCCTCTATCTTCCGACGACCTATGCCAAGCGCGCCGGCAAGTCGAAGTTCCGGTTCGTCCACGACGCCTACCGCTACATCCTGCAGGTGCTGCGGATGGTCATGTACTTCGACCCGCTCAAGGTCCTCATGCCGCTCGCGCTGTGGCTGGTCGGCATCGGGATCGTCAAAGGCGTCGTCGACATGATCCGCCACCCGTTCTACTTCCCGGCCAACACCGTGCTGCTCGTCGTCAGCGGCATCATGGTCGGCTCGCTCGCGCTGCTCGCCGATCTCGTCGTCCGATCGAGGGACGGGGTGTGAGCCCGGGGCTTGCCGCCGCCGCCCTGCGGATCGCCGTCGTCGGCCCGACGCACCCGATCAAGGGCGGGGTCGCCGTGCATACGACCGAGTTGGCGCACCACCTGAACGCCGCTGGCCACGACGTCACGCTCGTCTCCTGGTCGCAGCTCTATCCCGCGCGCCTCTATCCCGGCGAGACCACCGTCCCGCTCGACCAACCCGAGGTCACCCCATATGCCCGCACGGTCCGGCCGCTGCACTGGGCCAAGCCGCTGAGCTGGCGGCGCACGGGCAAGCACGTGGCGGCATACGACCTGATCGTGCTCGTGCATGTGATCCCGCAGATCGTCCCGGCGCATCTGACCCTGCTGCGGGCCGCCACCGGCGGCGCCCACCCGCCCCGGGTCGTCGCGCTCGTGCACAACGTGCTGCCGCACGAAACCCGGCCCGGCGACGAACGGCTGATGCGGAGGTTCCTGTCGCGGGTCGACGCGGTTCTCGTGCATACCCGCCAGCAGGCCAATGTCGCCACCTCGCTCGGCGCCGATCTCGTGCGGGTCGCGCCGCTGCCGCCGCACCTTCCCGGGGGGCCGCCGGCAAGACGGGAGCCGTATGCCGGTCCGGCCCGCCTCGTCGCGCTCGGCATCGTGCGCCCGTACAAGGGCCTGGACGGCCTGCTGCGGGCGCTTGCCGAGGCGCCGGGGCCGACGCTGACGATCGCGGGAGAGGTGTGGGGCGACCTGGGTGAGGAGCTGCGCGAACTCGCGGGCGATCCCCGGCTGGCGGGGCGGGTGAGCTTCCAGGAGGGTTATGTTCCGGCGGCCGAGATCGCGCCGCTGCTCGCGTGCCACGATGTGATGGCGCTGACCTATACCTCGGCGACCGCGTCCCAGAATGCGATCCTCGGGCATGCGCATGGGCTGGCCGTGCTGGCCAGCGCGGTCGGCTCGTTTCCGCACGACGTGAGCGATGGCGTCGACGGCCTGCTCGTGCGGCCCGGCGACCACGACGCGTTGGTCGCGGCGCTGACCCGGCTCGCCGATCCCGAGGTGGTCGCCCGGCTGCGGGAGGCGGCGCCCGAGGTCAACCTGTCCGGGCCGTGGGCCGAGTACGTCGGCGCGCTGGAGGCGCTCGCCGCGGCCCCGCCGGCCGACACCGAGGCGGTGCGCCGGGCGGTCTCCGGCGACCCGCGGCCGTTGCCGCTGCGCCTGGCGGGGCAGGTGCGCGACGGGGTGCTCGGCCTGGCCGCGGCGGCGCGCCCGCGGATCGAATTGGCGCCGGGCGACCTGCCCGATTGGGTGCACCCCACCGACGTGCTGGCGCTCGATGTGGACGCCGACGCCGCCCGGGATGCCGCCCGCTCCCTCGGATTGCCGCGGCGGGGCTCGCGCGTCGAGGCGTGGGCGGCGTTGGGCGGATTGGCGGCCGTGCTGCGGGTGCGCGATGACGGGCAGCGGTCGGCGCTCATCCTCGACGGCTCGGGGGGCGCCAGTCCGTTTGGCACGTGGGCCAAGGCGGTCGGGTTCGCGCCGGTCGAGGTCGACCCGGGCGAGGAGTTGGACGTCGAGCCGCAGTCGCTCGATGTCATGGCCCGGCTGCACCCGGCCGATGTCGACGCCGAGGATGTGTCCGACCTGCTTGGCCAGGCGGCGTGGGCGCTGCGTCCGGGTGGGCTGCTGATCACGACGTTCGCGCTCGGGCCGAGCACGGTTCCGGGCTCGCTCAGCGTCGCCGACGTGCGGGCGGTGCTGGCCCATGCGGACAACGCCGGGTTGCGGCTGATCGGCGATCTCGACGGCGACCTGACCGCCAAGATGCGCCGCGCGCAGCAGCACGCTTACGATCCGCGAGCGGCATACGGGCTGGCGCGGTTGACTTGGCGGCGCCGGTGACCTGGCGGGGTCGGTGAGCGGTCGGTGTCGGTGACGTGGTGAGGTCGGTGAGCGGGAGCCGTGGCTGAGCCCGGGCAGCGGGCGAGCGAACCAGCGCGGCGGCGCGGCGCGCTGGCGATCGCGCGGATCGTGCTGGCCGTGCTCGTGCCCGCGGCGGTGGTCGTCGCTCTGGTGACCAACTGGGCGGATGTCGAGCCGCACCTGCGCGCGGTCTCGCCGGGCGCGCTCGTGCTCAGCGTGGTGGCTGGTCTCGGGGCGCCGGTGTTCACGATGCTCGGCTGGCGGGTGGTGTTGGCCGACCTGGGGTCGCCGCTGCCGCTGCCCCCGGCTGCGGGGATCTTTTTCGTCGGCCAGCTGGGCAAATTCGTCCCGGGGTCGGTATGGACCGTTCTCGCCCAAGCCGAAATCGGCTCCCGGCTGCGAATCCCGAGGCGGCGCAGTGCGGTTGCCGGCCTGGTGAGCGTTGGACTGTCTCTACTGACCGGGCTGGCCGTCGGGCTGCCGGCGCTGCCGCTGTTGCTGCGCCGCGACGACGCGCGGGCGGTGACCGTGCTGGTCGTGCTGGCCATCCCGGTGCTCGCGCTCGCGCTGCATCCCCGGGTGCTCAACGCCGCGGTCGCCCGCGGCTTGCGGCTGCTGCGCCGCGAACCCCTCGAGCACGACCTGTCCGGGCGGGCGGTGGCGACGATGGCGGGCTGGTTCCTGCTCGCCTGGGCGAGCGCGGGAGCGAGCGTCGCGGTCTTGGCCCGCGATCTGCAGCCGGGGATCGGCATACGGGATCTCGGGGTCAGTTGTATCTGTGGCTTTGCGCTGGCGTCGGCCGCGGGGATGCTCGCCGTGCTCTTGCCGGCGGGGCTGGGGGTGCGTGACGGGCTGGTGGTGCTCCTGCTCGGGACGATCGTGCCGCTGCCGGCCGCGACGGCGATCGCGGTGATCAATCGTTTCGTGACGACCTTCGCCGATGTCGCGTTCGCCGGCGCGGGGTGGGCGTGGGCCCGGACACACCACCTGCTCGGCGGGACCGGCGAGGATCAGCGGCCGGCTGTCGGGCCCGACGCTTAAGGTTGGGCGCTGTGAGTGAGCCGCACCGGGAGCGCCAGGAGCAGCTGGCCTATTCCGAGCTGATGGACAAAATGCTCGACGAGCAGGGCCGACGCACCAAGGCGCGCAAGATCATCGCCGTGTTGCGCCATGCCCTCGGCGTGTCCGACCTGAGCGGGCTGCGGGCGCTCGATGTCGGCTGTTCGGCGGGGTTCATCGCCGACGAGCTGGCGCTGGCCGGGGCCGAGACGGTTGGCGTCGACATCGACGAGCCCGGCTTGGCGGCGGCCAGACACCGGTTCGGTGAGCGGGTGAATTTCGAGCTAGCCCGGGGAGAGGCGATGCCCTTCCCCGACAACGCCTTCGACATCGTGGTCTTCAACCACATCTACGAGCACGTCGTCGACCCCGAGGCCGTCGTCGCGCAGATCCGGCGGGTGCTCTCCCCGCAGGGCGCCCTCTATCTCGGGATCGGGCACAAGCACCAGATCATCGAGCCGCACTACACGCTGCCGCTGCTGTCCTGGCTGCCGCAGCCGGCGGCCGACCGCTATCTTCGGCTGACCGGAAAGGGCGAGCACTACTACGAGCGCTACTACACCCGGGGTGGGCTGAAGCGGCTGTTCGGGGCGTTCGACGTCTGGGATTACACGCTGCCGGTGCTCGCCGATGCCCGCGCGTTCGCGGGCGACGACCTCATCCCGGCGTGGGCCGCGCGCATTCCCGAGCGGGCGTTGGCCGCGGCGCTGCCGCTCGTGCCGACCTATATCTGGGTGGCGTTCGGCTCGGCCCGTATCCCCACCGGCCCGCCGCTGCGCATCGGGCCGCGGCGGATATGACCGTCACCGCGTTGCCCGTCGAGCGGCGCTACCGCCCCGGGCACCCCCTGTCCCTCGGGGCCGTCGTCGGCTGCCTGCGGCACGGCCGCGGCGACCCGACGTTTGTCCGCGACGGCGCCGGGATCTGGCTGGCCCGGCGCACCCCCGACGGCCCGGCGACGCTGCTGCTGCGCGAGGACCCAAGGGCCGGGGAGGTCGTCGGCCAGGCGTGGGGGAGCGGGGCCGGCTGGCTGCTCGACGGCCTGCCCGACCTGCTCGGGGCCGACGATGACTGGGACGGCTGGGTGGCCCACCACCGGCCGGTCGCCGACGCCCGCCGCGCCAACCCCGGCTGGCGGGTGCCGCGCTCTCGTCTGGTCCTCGACAGCCTGATCCCGATCGTCATCGAGCAGAAGGTCACCGGCCGGGAGGCGTTCGCCGGATTCCGTTCGCTGGTATGGCGTTTCGGCGAGCCCGCTCCCGGCCCACGGGACGGGCTGCGGTTGGCGCCGAGCCCCGCCGGCTGGCTGGCCATCCCGTCCTGGGAGTATCTGCGCGCCGGCGTCACGCCGCAGCGCTCCGACACGATCATCCGGTGCGCCCGCGTCGCCGGCCGCCTGGAGGAGTGCGCCGAGCTGCCGCTGCCCCAGGCCCGCGCCCGCCTGCGTGCGGTCCCCGGCGTCGGCGTCTGGACGATGGCCGAGGTCGCCCAGCGCGCCCTCGGCGACCCCGACTCGCCGAGCTTCGGCGACTACCACGTCGCCAAGGAGATCGGCTGGGCCCTGCTCGGCCACGACATCGACGACCTCCAGCTGGAGGAACTGCTGATCCCGTATGCCGGACATCGCTACCGCGTCCAGGCCCTCCTTGCGCTGGCGGGCAGTCGCCGTCCCCGCCGCGCCCCCCGGATGACCCTGCCGACCCACCTGCCCACGCGCCGCTAGGAGTGCGGCCCCGCGAATCACCGACGGGCACTCTTCACTGATCCAGAGGACCAGGCGATTGTGGGCTATATCGTTAAAGGGGTCACACCAATGCCTACGGCATTCTTCGCCGACGCGCTGACCTATGCCCACTCCGGTCTGTTCACGATCGCGTGGCTGGCCGGTTTCGCCGAGGCGATGGAAGCCGCCCGCTCCAGTCTCGTGCTGATGTCGGTGCCGCGCAGGACGAGCCCGGGCTCGAGGCGGTCCGGAACACCAGCGTCGACGGGGATCGCCGCAGCCTGCACTGCCCATCCGATCATGGACGCCGCCATCGCGCGGGGCCTGCCGGTCGTGGCCGGAGACCCGGGTCCTGGGAGCTTCGTCTCGATCGACGAGCGTGGGGCCGGGCAATCGCCACCCAAGTCCGCCGGCTCGGTCACGAGCGCATCTGGGTGCTGCTCGGCCCGCCGTTCGACGCCAAGGAGGCCCGGGCGCTGCCGGGCGGAGGAGTTCGTCGCCGAGCTGAGTCGCGTCGGGCCGGACCTTCCGCATCCCGGTATCCCCGGCGTCATACCGGTACAACAACACCCGCCCACAGGTCACCAGAACAACGCCGTCGCACTCCTGCACGCACAACCCACCCGGCTGCGGCATCCCCGCCAACGCCCCTTGATCCACCCCCACACCCTACCGCACATCTTATCTGATTCCCGATAAGACGAGACACGGAAAACGCCCTGCTCACGGACCGGACACTCACCTACTTGAGGAGGTCTGAGGCTGGGGGGGCGATACGAACTCACCCGGCATACCGGCTGACTTCGTAGAAACACCCCAACCTCGGCTACCGGAGGCGCGTCAGGCTGGTCGCAACCCCGTCCGTCCCGATTCAGAAAGAGGTCGGATGGATGAGGCTATAGTCCCGCAATGCGCCACCACGGATGGTGCGTGCGCACAGTACCCGAGAGGACTCGTATGGTGATGCGCCGCGGGACGTGATGGGCAGGCACGGCTTGCACGTGAATTAGCGCCGCAATGCAGATATCCCGCGGAACCATGAGGCTTATTCACGAGGCTAGTTTCAGGAATTGTAGCCCGAGGACGGCGGTGATGGTTTGAGCGAATGTGTGGTAGGGCCGCCGGTAGTCGGTGTGGAGGATCCGCCAGGTTTTCAGGTGGGCGATGGTTCGTTCGATGGTGGCGCGGATCGCGTTGAGTTCTTTGTTGAATTGTTTCCGGTCGTCGGTGAGTTCTCCCTTGGGTGGCTTTTTGATGGGGGTAATCAGGCCGGCGCCGATGTAGCCTTTGTCAGCGATGATCGTGGCGGCACGGTCGCCGTCCAGGAGGCCGCTGGCGCGCAGGGCGGTCAGGTCGTGGGTGGACCCGGGAAGGGGATCGGAGACCCACAGCAGGCGGCCGGAGAGGGTGGCGGCGACCTGGACGTTGACACCGGTGGTGTGGTGTTTGCCGGAGTAGAGGTCGGGGACATCGGCCCAGGACCAGCACGGGAGCAGAGTTCCGTCGATGATCAGCACGACCTCGGGGTCGAGGTCGTCCGCGACCGGGATCCAGTCGGCGGTGGCGTCGGCCAGCACCGGGGTCATCGCGGCGATCGTCCGCGAGATCGTGGGCTGGGAGGTGGCGTACCGGTCGGCCAGGTCGTCTTGGGTGTGGTTTCGCCGCAGATAGGTCAGGGTGATGATGATCGACTTCCGCAGCCCCAGCGACGGCGGGTAGGCCAGCGAATATCCCGCGTTCTGCAGGTCGCGGATCAGGAGGACGAGACGGTCGATCTGGGTCGTGGTGAAACCGGTGGTAAAATACATTCGCGACGGCCCGATCTGGAGGTTTGAGTGTGGTAACCCAATCTTCTCTTGGAGCGGGCTGTGGCTTTGTCAGGCGCTCCGATCAGAATGTCGCGATTGTATTACATTCCCCCACCGTGAATAAGCCTCCATGATTTCGCTCACCACGGTTCCCTCGCGCCGGACCTCGACGCGTGCGGCGTCTGGGGAGTCGAGAATGAGGCCGAGTTGTGAGGAGTATTCCATTCAGAGGTGCCCACCACGGCCGTTTAGCCGGCGGTCCGAGTTACTTCGGACTGTCCGAAGTCGTAGAAGTAGTGCTCCTCCCGCGACACTCGGCCTAACTGGCGGCCGTGGCAGTCGTAGGCTGTCGCGATGTATCTGTAGGAGTACTCGCTCTCGACTCGTGCCTTAAGCGCACCGGCGTCGCCTCGAACGGTGCCGAGTTGCCGAACTCCGGCTGGTTGGGTGTAGAAATATCGCTTGGTAGAGAGAGGCTTATTCAGGGGGAGGAACGTAATACAAACGCGACATTCTGACCGGAGCGCCTAACAAAGCGACAGCCCGCCCTTAGAGAGAATTGGGTTAGCACACTCAAACACTCCAGAACGGGCCGTCGCGAATGTATTCTACCACCGGTTTCACCAGGGGCCAGATCGACCGTCTCGTCATCATGATCCGCGACCTGCAGAACGCAGGATATCCAGTGGCCTACCCGCCGTCGCTGGGGCTGCGGAAGTCGATCATCATCACCATGACCTATCTGCGCCGAAACCACACCCAAGCAGACCTGGCCGACCGGTACGCCACCTCCCAGCCCACGATCTCGCGGACCATCGCCGCGATGACCCCCGCCCTCGCCGACGCCACCGCCGACTGGATCCCGGTCGCGGACGACCTCGACCCCGACGTCCCCCTGATCATCGACGGAACCCTGCTCCCGTGCTGGTCCTGGGCCGACATCCCCGACCTCTACTCCGGCAAACACCACACCACCGGTGTCAACGTCCAAATCGCCGCCACCCTCGCCGGCCGGCTGCTGTGGGTCTCCGATCCCCTTCCCGGGTCCACCCACGACCTGACCGCCCTGCGCACCCACGGAGTCCTCGACACCGAGGACCTCCTCACCATCGTCGCCGACAAAGGCTATATCGGCGCCGGCCTGATCACCCCGATCAAGAAACCACCCGGTGGAGAACTCACCGACGACCGGAAGCAATTCAACAAAGAACTCAACGCGATCCGCGCCACCATCGAACGAACCATCGCGCATTTGAAAACCTGGCGGATCCTCCACACCGACTACCGGCGGCCCTACCACAAATTCGCTCAAACCATCACCGCCGTCCTCGGGCTACAATTCCTGAAACTAGCCTCGTGAATAAGCCTCCGAGTGTCGGCCGCAACGTCGCCAGGGGAGCTACCTTCTCCTGAGGCATCACGGCCGTCGCCAAAGAAGACGGGATTTGCCACAAAAAGTGGAGTAATGCCGGCGATCATTCTCAGGAGGATCCCGGCTGATTCGGTTTTCTTTCATCATGACCCGCTTTCCGTCCGTCTTTGCTGAAACAGTACGGCGTCACATGGGTACAAGCCAGGCCCGACGCATGAGAATTCTTTCATGTGCCTCTCACTTTGGCCTCATCCTCGGCTCGCAGTGTGGGACCTGTGAACGCCGAACTCGCCACGCTCGCTGGGCCCGATACTTCCGGTGGTCTTCCGTGGCATCCCCTGGTTGTTCATGCGGCCACCGTGTTGTTGCCGCTCTCCCTGGCCGCTTTGGTCGTCGCGATCCTCGTCCCGAGGCTGCGGGCCCGGCTCGCCGGGCTGTCCGTGCTGGGCGTGGGCGCTGGTGCGGTGGCGGCCTGGTTCGCAGGGGAATCCGGCGAAGCACTCGCCGCCGAGGTCGGCGTCTCGAAGGTGCACCAACAGTATGGCGAAGCATTGCCGATGTTGGCCGTCTCGGCTCTGGCTCTGGGAATGCTCTGGTGGCGCCTCGTGTGCCCATCCACACCAGGGAGGATGCCGCCTTGGGCGGGCCGCGCACTATCTGTTCTCGTTGTCATTGTGGCGGCTGCCACGTGCGCCGTCACCGTGGCGGCAGGCCACAGTGGTGCGGTTTCGGTGTGGGCGTCGGCGCGGACCACCCCCGCGGCCGACGCGCCGGCGCCGACCGGCGGCGAGGCCACCGGTCGCGGCTCGTCCCAGGCGTCGCCGGACGGCGCTGGGGGCCCCCTCACTCTGGCTGAGGTAGCCAAGCACAACGGCGGCACGAGCTGCTGGTCGGTGGTCGACGGCCAGGTCTACGACGTGACGAGGTGGGTGTCCCAGCATCCGGGTGGCGCCGGGTCGATCACCGCGATGTGCGGAGCGGACGCCTCAGGCGCCTACCGGGGAAAGCACGCCACCGACCCGGGACCCGCCGAAGCGCTGGCCGGTTTCCGCATCGGGCCGCTCGAGCCCTCCGGCACCTCGACATCCGCTGGAACTGGCGCGGTCAGGCCACCCGCACCTGAGGCGGGCTATACCCGGGCGGACGTCGCCAAGCACGCCACGGCGCGAAGCTGTTGGTCGATCGTCGGGGGCAAGGTCTACGACCTGACGCCGTGGATTGGTCGCCACCCGGGGGGTGCCGAGGCGATCACAGAGATGTGCGGCGGAGACGGCGGCGGGCAATATTCGGAGGAGCATTCCGGCGACGCCGACGCCGCCACCACGTTGAGGGGCTACCAGATCGGGGTGTTGCGGTGAGCGCGCGAGATGTCCCAGCCGCCCCGAGGGCGGTCGATGGCGCCGATATCGCTCGGCTGGCCGTGGCCAGCCTCCTGGTGCTGGTGGCGTCGGCGTTGGAGCTGGCCCTTCCATGGCCGGTCAAGGTCGTCATCGACAATGCGCTCGGTCAGCAACCCCTCACCGGACCGCTAGCGGTCATTGCCGGCTGGTCCCCGGTATGGCTGACGGTCGCCGCCGCCTTGACGATGGTCGCCATGGCCGTGGGGACGCGCGTGACCGGCTACGCCTCCGGGGTATTCGCGATTCACGCGGCCGAGTCCATCGGCCACCGGATCCGGATTCATCTTTTGGGCAATCTGATCCGGCGCTCACCACGGTTCCACGATCGCCACCGCAGCAGTGATCTGGTCTCGCGCCTCACCATCGATGTCTACCGATATCAGAACGGCATCGTGGCGTGGTGGGAGACCGCGATCCCCGAATCCCTCTTCGTTCTCGGAACCCTGGTCGTGCTGTGGCGCATGGATGCTCAGATCGCGCTGGCGGCGGTTGTGGTGTGTCCGTTGCTGTATGTCGTCGTCGTGACCCGGCGCCGGGCGGTGCGCAGCGCCCAAACTGCCGCCCGCGAGGCCGAGAGCGAGATGACCACCCGCGCATCCGACCTGCTGCGAAACGTCACGCTCGTCCAGGCATACCGCTATGAGCAGCGCGGCCTGGTGGACTTCACCCTCTCCAGTGACGCCTGTCGGCGCCGCGAGGTCCGGGTCGGGATCGTCGATGCCCGCCTCGCTCCGCTCGGTGAGTTCGTCCTCGCCTGTGGAAGCGCGATCGTGCTGATCCTGGCAGTCGCCAAGGTGCGCGCAGGCACGATGAGCCTCGGCGAGCTCACGGTCGCTTTGGCGTATCTCGGGTCGCTCTATGCACCGATCCGCGAACTGAGCCGGATGGCGACGTTGCTGGCGAAGGCCAGGGCGAGCAAAGACCGGCTCGACGAAGTCCTGCAACCCGGCCAGGCCATGGAGGCGACCGGATCTGGGCAGCCAGTCCTACCGCTGCGCGCCGGCATCACAATCGACCACATCGGCTTCGCCTACAGTGACGCATCCACCGTCCTCGACGATGTCTCGCTGAATATCCCGGCGGGTAAGGTCTTGGCGATCGTCGGGGCGACCGGGACCGGTAAGAGCACCCTGTTGGCGTTGCTCCTCCGGTTCAACGAGCCCGATCGGGGCCGCATCTGCTGGGATGGAATCGACATTCGAGACCTGGACATCCAGGCTTTGCGCCGTCAGGTCGCCTTCGTCCCGCAGGAGTCCTGGTTTCTCGACGCGTCGATCGGGACCAATATCGCAATGGGCAACACCGACTGCGACGCCGCGCGCCTCCAGCACGCCGCCGAGGTCGGCTGGGTCGATGAGTTCGTCAGCCGGCTGCCCGACGGGTTCGCCACCTCGATGGGCGAGGGCGGACTTCTCTTCTCCGGGGGTCAGCGCCGCCGGATCGCCATCGCCCGCGCCGTGGCCGCCGACGCCTCCGTCGTCCTGCTCGACGAACCAACGGCGGGCCTAGA
Source organism: Nostocoides sp. (assembly GCF_037045025.1). Classification (GTDB taxonomy): domain Bacteria; phylum Actinomycetota; class Actinomycetes; order Actinomycetales; family Dermatophilaceae; genus Nostocoides_A. Next base: position 93,310 of record NZ_JBAOHM010000013.1, read on the forward strand.
CAATGAAGCCGCGGCCGTCGTGATGGCCGCCGTGGCCGATGTCTGTCGCGGGCGCACCGTTGTCATCGTGACGCACGATCTTCACCTCGCGGCGACCGCAGATCGCGTCGTCGACATCACCCAACTCGAGGAAGGAGGGGCGTGCCATGGTCAAGGGAATGGTCAAGCCGTTCGGCGAACTGCAGAGCCGTCGTTCGTCGAAACACAGCCGCAAGCACAGCCGCAAGCACAGCCGTCACTCGCGTCACTGAGTCGGCCCTAGACGGGGCGGCCCGGCAGGTACGCAAGCCGGGCTACCCCGCACCCCGATCAAGGAGACGCAATGACTTCAAGGCCGCTCCCGGCGCCGGGAACCCTCTTGGCGCCTGGGCTGGTGGCCTGGCAGCGGCTCGGACACGGCGAGTTCAACGAAGCGTGGCTTGCCTGGTCGAGCTGCCTGTGGGCCCCGGTTACCGTGAAAATATGTCGTGCTGCCGGCCGAAAATTGGCGCTGGGCCGGGCCTACCTGCGAGACGAGGCCGAGTTGTTGGCTCAGCTCGCGCACCCGAGCCTGCAACGCCTCCTGTCGATCCGCGTCGACGATTTGCCACCCCACGTGGTGTTGGAGTATGTCGAGGGGCCCAGCCTCGCGGCCGTCCTCCTCGAGCAGCAGTTCTCGGCCGCCGACGCGAGAATGGTTACTCTGCAACTGCTTTCGGCCCTGCATTATCTGCACGGCCAGGGAATGGCACATCTGGATCTCAGTCCCTCGAACGTTCTGCTGCGGGAGGGCCGGATCGTGCTCCTGGATCTGGAACTGGCCCGGCCCCTTGGCCACGTCCGCAGCAGCGGCCCCCCGAACGGAACCGAGGGCTACCAGGCACCTGAATATGTGGCGGGCGACCCGGTCACGCCGGGCATGGACATTTTCGCGGTCGGCGCGATCTGCTTCGAGTTGCTCACCGGAGAGCCAGCCAGCTGCGCGGCCACCGGCACGCTGCGCTCGCGGGAGGAGATTCGCGCTCTCCTGGCGCGCACGAGTCCGAGCGGGCTCGCCGGGGCTATCGCCAACCTGCTCGAGCCCGATCCCGCTTCCCGGCCAGAGTCGGCCGCGGCGGCCCTGACGATGGTTTCGCAGACGATGACCGATCAGCCGCTGTGGCCCGACTTCGTGCCAGGCCCCTGATCGGTTGCCCCGGCGACGGATCATCGATGACGCGGGCCCGCGAGCCGATAGCCGGCACCGCGGACGGTCTCGATGCGGTTGGCGCCGAGCTTGCGCCGTAGGTAGCGGATGTACACGTCGACGACGTTGGACCCGGGGTCGAAGTCATATCCCCATACGTCGCTGAGGATCTGCTCTCGGGTCAACACCTGGCCCGGGTGACGCAAGAGCAACTCGGCGAGGTGGAACTCCCGCGTCGACAGCGCGACTGTGCGCCCGTCGACGCTCGCCGCCCTGGTGTGTAGGTCCAGTTCGAGTCCCTCGTGCGAGAGAACGGTCGGCTCCGGGATGGCGATCACATCGGCGCGAAGGCGGGCGCGGATCCGGGCGAGCAGCTCCTCGAATCGGAACGGCTTGGCCAGGTAATCGTCGGCTCCCCGGTCCAGCCCGGCGACGGTGTCGGTGACCGAACTCCTGGCGGTGAGCACGATCACCGGGAGTTGGACACGTTGACGACGTATCTCCTGCAGGACGTCGAGTCCATCCATGACCGGCAGGCGGAGGTCCAGGACGAGCAGGTCAAACAATCCGGAGAGCGCGTGCTGCAACGCGCTGTAGCCATCCTGGGCGACGGTGGGCTGGAATCCGGAGGCGCGCAGACCCTTTTCGACAAATGCAGCGATCCGCTCCTCGTCCTCCGCAACGAGAATGCGCTTCACCGGGTGCCCCTCATCGCGGCGTCATCGAGCACCCGTCGCACCCCCCTGCCAGAAGGCAGTTCCAGCCAGAAGACGCTGCCGGTTCCGGCGGCACCCGAGGTCACCCCCGCTCGTCCGGAATGGGCCTGCATGATCGCGCGGACGATAGACAGCCCGAGGCCGGAACCGGGGCTGGTGCGTCCGTTCGTGCCGTGGACGAACCGTTCGAAGATCCGCTCGGCTTCGTCGCGCGACACGCCGTCGCCGTCGTCACGCACCCACAGCCGTACCCGCTCGCCGAGGTCGGCGGCGCCGATGCCGATCTCGCCGCCGGCCTGCGTGTGCCGAACGGCGTTGTCCGCGAGCTGGAGGAGGGCTTGCTGCAGACGCTGCTCATCGGCCTCGACCACGACGGCCGGGGCGCCATCCGCAACCCAGCGGCGATCGCCAAGCGCCGTGGCCTTGCACAGAACCTCCGAGAGGAGCCGGTCGATGTCGACCGGGGCCAGACGAACGAAATCGGGTCGTCCGGCGCGCGCCAGGATCGTCAGGTCGTCGATGAGGCGACTCATCCGCCGCAGTTCGTCGGTCGCCAGGTCGATCGTCGACGCCACATCGACCGGATCGCCGGGATCGACCACATCCAAGTGGCCCTGCACGATAGTGACCGGCGTCCTCAGTTCGTGCCCGGCATCATCGAGGAACCGCTGCTGAGCTTGGAAGGCCAGCTGTAGCCGACCGAGCATGGAGTTGAACGCCCGGGCAAGATCGGCCAGGTCGTCATCCCCATCGACCGGGATCCGCCGGGTTAGGTCCGTCGAACTGATGGCCATGGCCGTCGACCGGAGCTGCCGCAGCGGCCGAAGCAGCCGTCCTGCGACCACCCATCCGGCCACGGCGATGACCATGAGCGCGCCCAGCGCCGCGGCCGCGTTCCACAGGCGGTTGGCCATCAGGGTCGCCTGTTGCGGCCCAAGCAGGACGGCCGCAACGAACGTTCCGAGCCGCGCCGAGCCCACCCTCACCGGGACAGCCAAGAACCGCACCGGACCCGCTGGCGTGTCGAGTTGGCGGATTTGGGCCCCGTCGCGAAGTTGGAGACCGCCAGCTTGCGCGATGACCGCATCCAAATCGCTCACCCGGACCGGAAGGGGCGTCGAGGGCATCAGAGCGAGTTTCCGGTCGAGCAATCCGAGGTAGATCTCGTCGCGCCCCGGAGTGAGGTGGGACAAGGCAAGACGCAGCAGGTCGTGGGTGGATGCGACCGGTGCTCCGCGCTCAGTCAGCGGCGGATTGGCTGCGAGGGCCCGTAACTCCGCCAGTTCGACCGCCAGCAGCCGGTCGACGCGTGCGGTGAGTTGCCCGTTTTGAAAGGCCGCGTCCGCTGTTCCCACCAGAGCCATGGCCGCTGCCGTGAGGGCGAGCATGGTCGCCAACAGCCGGGCTCGGACCGGGAACGGCCGCTGCCACCGGTGACTACGCCCCCGAAGGCGAAGCCACGACGTGGCGCTAGCGGCCAACACTGTCCTCGACCGCATCGCGGTCATTGCCGTCCTCGTCCACCTCGCGAGGCGCAGCCGGAGACGCGAGCTCGGGAACGCTGCTGCTCGAATCGGAGGATGCCCCGGGAGGGGGAGCGGGTCCGGTAGCGCCGGCCGGCCCCGTGGTAGCAGCCGGAACGGTCACCGGTGGACCGAGGCGGATCGCGTCCGCCCCCGGCGACCTGATCAACAGGATCAACGAAAAGGCCAGAGCACCGATACAAAGCACGATCCATGGCACCAGCGATCTCCTGCCCCGCCCACGCAGGTTGGTCGCTCGGGATGTTCCCACCGTCACTATCCCAGTCTGATGAACCCTTCAACGGTGCGCAAATGATCAGACCCTGACGATTCCGCGAGCCCTCACCCTCAGTCGGTGGATGGCGCAGGCGGCGCGCCTACGTCGAGGCGCAAACCGGTCTCGGTGCGGGTCACGGTGCCGGTCAGCCACTCCGAGGGCCGCGCGCATTCCCGAGCGGGCGTTGGCCGCGGCGCTGCCGCTCGTGCCGACCTATATCTGGGTGGCGTTCGGCTCGGCCCGTATCCCCACCGGCCCGCCGCTGCGCATCGGGCCGCGGCGGATATGACCGTCACCGCGTTGCCCGTCGAGCGGCGCTACCGCCCCGGGCACCCCCTGTCCCTCGGGGCCGTCGTCGGCTGCCTGCGGCACGGCCGCGGCGACCCGACGTTTGTCCGCGACGGCGCCGGGATCTGGCTGGCCCGGCGCACCCCCGACGGCCCGGCGACGCTGCTGCTGCGCGAGGACCCAAGGGCCGGGGAGGTCGTCGGCCAGGCGTGGGGGAGCGGGGCCGGCTGGCTGCTCGACGGCCTGCCCGACCTGCTCGGGGCCGACGATGACTGGGACGGCTGGGTGGCCCACCACCGGCCGGTCGCCGACGCCCGCCGCGCCAACCCCGGCTGGCGGGTGCCGCGCTCTCGTCTGGTCCTCGACAGCCTGATCCCGATCGTCATCGAGCAGAAGGTCACCGGCCGGGAGGCGTTCGCCGGATTCCGTTCGCTGGTATGGCGTTTCGGCGAGCCCGCTCCCGGCCCACGGGACGGGCTGCGGTTGGCGCCGAGCCCCGCCGGCTGGCTGGCCATCCCGTCCTGGGAGTATCTGCGCGCCGGCGTCACGCCGCAGCGCTCCGACACGATCATCCGGTGCGCCCGCGTCGCCGGCCGCCTGGAGGAGTGCGCCGAGCTGCCGCTGCCCCAGGCCCGCGCCCGCCTGCGTGCGGTCCCCGGCGTCGGCGTCTGGACGATGGCCGAGGTCGCCCAGCGCGCCCTCGGCGACCCCGACTCGCCGAGCTTCGGCGACTACCACGTCGCCAAGGAGATCGGCTGGGCCCTGCTCGGCCACGACATCGACGACCTCCAGCTGGAGGAACTGCTGATCCCGTATGCCGGACATCGCTACCGCGTCCAGGCCCTCCTTGCGCTGGCGGGCAGTCGCCGTCCCCGCCGCGCCCCCCGGATGACCCTGCCGACCCACCTGCCCACCCGCCGTTAGCTGCTCACCGGTCGGGTTCTGCCGCGCCGTGAGACATCAGCGCCTCGACCCGCTCGATAACCGCTAGCCGGGTGAGCTCGGCCCGGCTGCTGCTGGTGAAGTGCGAGGCCGGGTTGGTGCTGGTGAAACCAGTGACCGATCTCGACATCGATCCGGCGGACGGGCAGCTCGTCCACCGTATGCATCAGCTCCCAGCCGTAGGATCGCTTGCGCCACCACTGCCAGCCGTTGCCGGCACGGCCCTCGTCGTAGTGCCGGACCTCGTGCGGCCAGATGGCTCCGTCGAGAAGACCGCCGTCACGCAACGGAATCGGGCCGAGCGGCGGCACACCGATGCCCGGGTCGACGAGATAACGCGATCCGTCGAGGGTGGCGACGACGACCAGGTGGCAGCGCCCGGCGAGGTGCGGGTCACCGACGCGGTCGAGGTGCAGCTCCACGGCATACCCCAGCGCCCCGAGCGCCGCATGCACTAGCGTGGCGCGCTCGAAGCAATAGCCACCCCGTCCACGACCGACGAATTTCTCCTGCACCGCAGCGAGATCCACTCCGGGATGCTGCTGCAGCAGGACGTCGAGGTTGTCGAAGGTGAACGTCCGCGATTGCGCGGTCTGCAGCCGGGCGAGCGCCTTGCTCGCCTGTTGGGCCTCGCCGGCGCGGGCGCGCTCCTTGTTGACCGTGCGCGCGGCGATCTCCTCGGCGGTGTCCTCGCTCTCGCCCTCTTTAGTGCCGGGGTCTCGAGCCGGCCGGGGGTTCAGAGGGTCGCGCGGTATGGATCCCAGGTCTCCGGAAGAAGCGGCGCGCCGGGAGCGGAGCTCTCCAGAGTCACGAACGACTTTGCCTGAGCGGCCTCATCGATCGATGACATGACGTCGAGGACGTGGAAGGCAAGTTCTCCGGATGCGCGATGTGGGGTCCCGCTCCGCAGGCCCCGGGCGAGGTCGAGGACGCCCAGGCCGCGGGAGGCCGTCCATTCGGGACTGCTCACCCGCCGCCAGTCGGAGCGCGGCGGCTCGACGCCCGCCGCCATGAACTCCTCGAAACTGAACCGACGAGTGGGGTAGATGAACACGTCGCCCACGAAGGAGTTCGGATCCGGAACCGCCAGCGTCGCCTCCGTGCCGGTGATCTCGATCCAGCCCTTGCGCAGCACCGGCGACTCGTAGCTGAAGGTGCTGTGCGCGGTGACGCCGCCCTCGAACTCCAGGAGGGCGGTCACATTGGTGGGGACCTCCACCGGGAAGGCCGTGCCCGCGCGCGGGCCGGTCTGCACCGTGCGCTCGGCGAACGCCGTGGTGGTGGTCGCGGCGACGGCCCGGATCGAGCCCAGCATTTGCACCAGCATGGTCAGGTAGTAGGGGCCGCGATCCCACAGCGGGCCGGCGCCTGGCGCATAGATGAACTCGGGGCTCGGATGCCACGACTCCGGCCCGGGATCCTGCAGCAGGGTGATCGCGGAGAGCGGCTGCCCGATGGCTCCCGAGGTGATGAGACGCTTCGCGCTTTGTAGCCCGGCCCCGAGGAAGGTGTCCGGGGCGCACCCGAGGCGCAACCCTCGTTCGGCGGCGAGGGCGAGCAGGTGACGTCCGCCCTCCCGGTCCACGGCGAGCGCCTTCTCGCTATACACGTGCTTGCCGGACCGCAGGAGCGCACTGGTGACCGGCACATGAGCCGCCGGCGTGGTGAGATTCAGGACGATCTCGATGCCGGAATCATCGAGCAACTCCTGGACGCCGCCGACGTGCGGCACCCCGAACGCCCGGGCCTGCTCCGCCGCGCGATCGGCCACCTCGTCGGCGATGGCAAGGACGCGCAGATCCGGGAAGCTGGTCAGGTTCCGCAGATACTCGGCGCTGATATTCCCCGCACCGATGACTCCGACGCCGACGGGTCCACTCATCTGTTCTTCTCCTTCGCCAGGGGCGGTGCGGTTCGAGGGGGTCGCGGGCATGCGCAGGTCAGCTCCGCTCGCGCAAGCACTCGGCGCCCGCGGCGGCGACGGCACGGGCCGCGAGCGAGGAGTGATGCACGCCATCGACGCTGAGGATGAGCTGCCGCCGGCGGGCGAACCAGTCCTTGCTCGGGGGCAGGATGCTCATCGCGAGCGCGTCGCCGATGCGGGCGGCGTTGTGCCCAGACCAGTCGTATGGCCGGAGCGAGGCGCCGGGATGCGCCTCCCGAAAGCGCAGCGCGGCCGCCGCCATGGCCGCGCGCTGATCGACATATGGAAGAGCGTGGGTCCGGGCGATCTCGCGGATCAGCGCGTCCCGGGGGGCCAGCGTCTCGGTGGGCAGCCAGGTCAGCTCCGTCGCGGGCAGCCCGATGACGATCAGATCCCACCCGGCGACCCGAGCTTGGGTGACGATTCGTTCGTATGCGGCCCGGAAGTCGGTGTCGCGGCCGGCCACGGGCGCGCCGGCGCGGGCGGCCACATACCGGGCCCAGAAGGCCGAGCGGCGAGCCAGGGTCGGCCAGAGGGTGTCGTTGGTGCCGATGCCGACGATGCAGGTGGTCACCGCGGCATACCGAGGCGAGGCGATGTAGCGGGTCAGGCGGGCGGCGGCGCCCTGAACCGTGTCGCCGTTGCGGCCGCGGTTGATGAAGCGGTCCGGGGTCTTCATGAAGTCGAGGTAGGAGTAGCCGACCTGGCCGTAGGTGAGGCTGTCTCCCAGGCAGAGCACGGTCCGGGCGGCACCGGTCATGCCGAGCGCCTTCTGGCGCAGCGGCACCTCCTCCATGGTTCGAGGCTAGCCCCAGCCTGGCCACCCGCCGCGGCCCGATCAGGTTTGGCGGACCTCAGAGCGGCGCGAGCCGGTCGTGGAAGGCGAGATAGAGGTTCGCGATGATTGTCGGGGAGGTGAGCGGCGCGTGGAGGATCTCCTCGATCCGGCGCATCCGATAGCGCACCGAGTTCGGGTGGAGGAAGAGCGCCTTGGCGGTGGCCCCGACATCGAGGCCGTTGGCCAGCCAGGTGATCGCCGTTTCGACGAGGTCCTCGTGGGCGAGGAAGTCGTCGAGTTGCTGGCGGACCTTGTCGGCCGTCGCCTGCTGCCCGCGTGAGGACAGCAGCCAGGTGGCGAGGTCGACGTCCTCGAAGCGCACGACCATGCCGGAGCCGGGCGGCGTCGGAGATTCGGCCGCGGCGAAGGTGCCCCGACGCACCGCGACCTGCGCGGCTCGGCGCGCGTCCCGGTGGTGGCGACGCGCCACGACGAGATCGGTGAACCGCTCGCTCAGGCCGATGTGGTGGGTCGCGGCGAGCACGGCGATCCAGTCGTCGAGGGCGGGTCCGCCCCCGACCATCCCGCTCACCTCCGCGGCCGTCCTGGGCTGGGTGTCGTCGGGATCGGCACTCGAATGGAGCACCAGCGCGAGCCCGGCCAACTGGGCCTCGTCGTGCAGGTGGGACAGCAGGCTCTCGTGATCCCCGCCGCCGACCGCCGCCGCCGCTCCGCCGCGCCCCGGAATCACCGCCCGCGGAACCGCCTCGAAGAACTGGACCGGATGTCGCGGGAGGAACCGGAAGGGCCGCAACCGCTCCCAGATGCGCACCTCCTCCTCGGTCGTCACCCCGTCCCACAGCTGACGCAGCAGCTGTCCCGACTCGGCCCGCATCTGGGCGGCCCCCAGGGCCCGGACCCCGCCGACGGCGGCGAAGATCCGTTGCGCCGACTCCAGCAGCGGATCCCCGACGTCCTCGAGCGTGCCGGCGTTCTGGGACGCGAGGACCAGCCAGAAGCCGACCCCGCGGACGCTGAGCGGACGGGTCAGGACGTGCCAACGCCCGATCATGAACGATGCCGGTGCACCTTGCGGCTGCGCAGCTCCGACCAGATGATCCGCGTCGGCCCTGCCCCCACAGCAGCGACCTGGCGGCCGCTCTCTTCATAGGCGACCGCGGTGCCCTTGACCAGGGCGGCGAGCCGGCGGACGAGGGCGGCGACCGGCCGCGGCTCGGCCAGGGTCTGCAGCAGGTCGTTCTGCAGCCACAGCAGCCGCTGCGCCGCGTGCGGGTCCCCGCCCAGGACGGCGCTGTTGACATAGTCCTCGACCCGATAGAACGGCACCTCGGGCGGGATGGTCAGGACCGGGAAGCCGGCCTGCGAGGCGGCGAGGACCAACGCCCGCGGCACGGTGTCGAAATGCACGCCGATCCCGAAAAGGAGCGCCGCGACGTCGGCGGCGACCAGCCCGGCGACGAGGTCGGCCTCGCCGCCGTTCCCGGGCCGCATACCGACGAACCGCAGCCCGGTGGTCAGCATCACCGAGCCGGGCCGCAGCCAAGCCTCCGGGTGCTCCAGCTCGATCGAATGTGCCCCGCGCACCCGTGCCGTCGTGGGCGCCTCGGAGACCAACTCGAGGCCCAAGGGGGTGTGCGCGAGGAGGTCACCGACCGTCAGCGTTGTCGGTCCGGACACCGTCGTCACCTCCCCGCACCATCGCGGATCGCCCTATTCGGGCGATCTTATTGTTGCAAAGCACAAGAAATCGAGGCGCGCTTTGGAAAAGCGACGGTGACGGGAGCGAAGGCCTGATCCATTCTCGATTCATCACCCCGGCGGCGGGCACCGCGAGGGAACTTCACACCAACCCCGAAACCACCTGGAGGTGGCCACATTGTCCACTCTTCGCGTCGCCGTCGATGTCGGCGGCACCTTCACCGACGTGTGCATCTTCGACGAGGACTCCCGCGAGGTTCGCGTCACGAAGGTCCCGTCCACCCCCGATGACCCGATGCGGGCCATCATGAACGGCGTCCACCGCGGCGAGGTCGACCTCAAGGATGTCTCCCTGTTCAGCCACGGCACTACCGTGGCCACCAATGCCCTGATCACCCGGCGCTTCCCCGCCGCGGCGATGGTCACCACGAGGGGCTTCCGCGACGTCCTGGAGATCCGGGATGGCACCAAGGACGATCTCTGGGACGCCTACAAGGACGTGGGGACGCCCTACATCCGGCGCCGGGACCGCTTCGAGGTCACTGAGCGGATCGACTTTTCCGGTCAGATCGTCGAGCCGCTGGACGAGATCGAGGCCCGGCGGGTCGCGGCCCTGCTGCGCAAGCGGGGCGCCACGACGGTCGCGGTGTGCTTCATCAACAGCCACGCCAATCCGGCGCACGAGGTCCGCATGCGCGAGATCCTCCAGGAGGAGCTTCCCGACGCGGCCGTCTCGACCTCCGCCGAGATCCTCCCGGAAATCTTCGAATACGAGCGCTTCAACACCACCGTCGCCAACGCGGTCCTGGCGCCGCTGGTCACCGGCTATGTCAATCGCCTCAGCGGCGAGCTGTCCGGGGAGGGGTATGCCGGTGACCTCCTCCTGCTGCACAGTGGCGGCGGCTAGATGACCCCGACGATGGTTCAGCGCTACCCCGTCCGGCTGGCCGCCTCGGGGATCGCCGCGGGGGCCATCGCGGCGCGGCACGTCGCGAGCCAATGTGGTTACCCGAATGCCATCGGCCTGGACATGGGCGGCACGAGCACCGACATCTGCCTCGTCCATGGCGGGGAGTTGCGCGTGACCACGGAGTGGTCGGTCGAGTACGGCTATCCGATCATCTTCCCGAGCATCGAGGTGCTGACCATCGGCGCCGGCGGCGGGTCGCTCGCCTGGCTGGACGAGGCCGGCTCGCTGCGCAACGGGCCCCAGTCCGCAGGTGCCGATCCCGGCCCGGCCTGCTATGACACCGGCGGAACCGAGCCGACCAACTCCGACGCCAACCTCACCCTCGGCCGGCTCGGCACCAGCCTGGCCGGCGGCGCGAAGTCCCTCGACCCGTCCCTGGCCCGCGAGGCGCTGCGACGCCGGATCGTGGAGCCGCTCGGTCTCGAACTGGCCGAAGCCGCCGGCGCGGTCGTCAAGGTCGCCAACGCCAATATGGCCGACGCCGTCCGCCTCGTCTCGATCCGCCGCGGACTCGACCCGCGCGACTTCGCCCTCGTCGCCTTCGGTGGGGCAGGAGCACTGCACGGCGCCGAGGTGGCCAAGGAACTGTCCATACCGACTGTCATCGTGCCGGCGAATCCGGGGGTCACCTCCGCCCTCGGGTGCCTGCTCGTCGACATCCGGCACGACCTGTCGCAGATGTACAACCACGAGGTCGCCACGATCGACGCGGACGACCTGGAGCAGCACTACCTCACCCTCGAGGCGGAGGCCTCCGAGCGGCTGCGCCACGAGAAGGTCCCGGCGGACCGGGCGGTGCTGCAACGGCTGGTCTCGATGCGCTACCGCGGGCAGTGGCGTTCCTTGGCCGTCGAGATCGGCTCGGGTCCGGGCGCTCTGGCCGAGGCGGTGCAGCGTTTCCACGAGCAGCACGAGCGGGAGTTCGCCTTCCGCCGCGACGAGGCGGCCGTCGAGGTCTACCAGCTCTCGCTGCGCGCGATCGGGACCACGCCCAAACCGGTGTTCGCGGTGCACGAGCGGGTCAACGGCCATACACCGGAGCCATCGGGGCACCGGGACGTGTGGTTCGAGGACACCGGCTGGGTGCCCACCCCGCTCTTCGACCGGCTCACCCTTCCGGCAGGCACGGCGATCACCGGCCCGGCGATCATCGACCAACTCGACTCCACAACTGTCGTCCCGCCCGGCACCACAGCGGAGATCGACGAGTCCCTCAACATCCTCATCCACCTGAAGGAGACCTCCCGATGAGCATCGATTCCCCCGCCCGTCCGGCGGCCAGCGCGAGCGAGGACACGGCATACGTATCCCGGACCCTCGACCCGGTGACCTTCGAGGTCCTCAAGAACGCCTTCGCGACCTCGGTGGACCTAATGAGCGAGCAGATCCTGCGGACCTGCTATGCCTTCGTCATCTACAGCCGCGACTTCAGTTCGGCTCTGTGCGACGCCCAGGGCAACACCGTCATGCAGGGCAGCCAGGACATCGCCGTCCACGTCGGCACGCTGCACTTCCAGTGCAAGGCCGTCCTCGAGCTGTTCCAGGACGACATCCACCCCGGTGACGTCTTCGCGATCAACGACCCCTATCGCGGCGGGACCCACTTCAACGACGTCAGCTTCATCCGCCCGATCTTCGTCGAGGACGAGATCATCGGGTTCGCCCAGAACAAGGGCCACTGGGCCGATATCGGTGGCTCGGTGCCGGGCAGTTTCGACGTCAATGCCAAGGAGCACTTCGGCGAGGGGCTGCGGATTCCGGCAGTCAAGATCTTCGACCGCGGCGTTTTCCGGTATGACGTGGGCGCCCTCCTCGTGGAGAACACCCGCTCGCCGGAGGTCGCTTTGGGCGACCTACACGCCCAGTCCGAGGCGACGAGCATGTGTGAGCGCGAGGTCCTGCGCCTGGTCGAGCGCTATGGCAAGGACACGGTCGTCGAGGCGATGGCCGAGGTGCAGGATTATGTCGAGCGGATCGTCCGCAAGCGCGTCGCCGAGCTACCCGACGGCACCTGGACGACGACCGACTATCTCGATGCCGACATGGGCAAGGCCGAGGGGCTGGTCCCGATCACGGTGACCATGACGATCCGGGGCGACCAGGTGCTCTACGACCTCGACGGGTCCGCGCCGGCGGTCAGCTCCTTCCTCAACTCCGGCTGTGGGACGACGTTCTCGGCGATCTATGCCGGCACCAAGACCTTCTTCCCGGACATCCCGCTCAACTCCGGCTTCTATCGCGCGGTCGACGCCGACATCGGGCCCGAGGGCACCGTCGTCAACGCCGGGTGGCCGTATGCCGTGACCGGCTTCTGCTCCGGGCCCTACGAGAAGTTGATGAACGCGATCTTCGAGCTGTGGAGCCAGATCGTGCCCGAGCGGGCGCTCGCGTGCTGCTTCAACCTCGAATATCTCCTCGTCGGCGGCCGGGATGCCCGGGTCGAGGAGCAGCCGTATTTCATGTGGTACGACTGGATGGCCGGCGGCTGGGGCGGTCGCGCGACCAAGGACGGGTCCGGTGCCACCGCACCGGTCTTCGGTGTCGGTCTCGCGGTGCAGCCGTTGGAGGGGCAGGAGCGGCTCAGCCCGGTCATCACCTCCAGCCACTCGCTCGCCGTCGACTCCGGTGGCCCGGGTCGCTTCCGTGGCGGGGTCGGGATCGAGAAGGGCGGGGTGCTGACCGACGCGACGAACACGGTCATGTCCTATTGCTGCGACCGCGCCCGGTCGATCACGTGGGGGATGGGCGGCGGCCTGCCGTCGATCCCGCACGGGGTGTGGCTCAACCGGGGCACCGAGCGCGAAACCTTCCTCGGCAGCGTCTTCTCCAGCGTGCCGGTGGAGTCCGGCGACAGCTTCGTGCGGCCCTCGGCCGGCGGCGGTGGCTATGGCGACCCGCTCGAGCGGGACATCCACGCCGTCGTTGAGGACGTCATCGACGGCTATGTCTCCATCGAACGGGCCGCCAAGGACTATGGCGTGGTCGTCCACGCGGTCGACGCCGAGCTCGACGAGTACGAGGTGGACCAGAGCGCCACGCAGGAGCTGCGTTACCAAATCCGTGCGGACCGCCGCGGCTGGCTCCAGGAGGACCCGGCCGACGTCGCCCGGCGCTACCGCGCCGGCGAGATCGACCTGCTCGACATGATCCGGCGCTATGGCGTCATCGTCGATTGGGGCAGCGGGGAGCTGTATGAGGAGACCACTCGCCAGTTCCGCGAAACCCTGATGCGTCGCTCGGCGGGCCACTGGGGCTGAGCCCCAATCGTCGACCAGGGTGCACCCGGTCACCGGCCAGTGACCGGGTGCGCGAAGGACTCTCCCGGTCCGTCTCTGCCGTCCACGAAAGACCCCTTCGAAAGCGAGTTCATCATGCCGCTGCCTCCCGAGCAATCCCGGGCGATCCGCACCCCGCCCGCCCCCACCCACGACGAGATCGAGCCCGTCCACGCCCAGCGCGACCTCTTCGGATCCAACGCCGACGACGGGACCGGCTTCGTCCCGGAGAAGGACGACCACCGCCACGTCGAACGTATCCCGCGCCTGTCGCTGATGATGGGCTGGTGGTCGCTGGTCTCGGCGATGTTCTACATCTACGTCGCCGCGCTCGTCGCCTCGATCGTCGGGGTGCGGGACGCGACCATCGGCATCGTCTTGACCGTCATCGTCTTCGGCGCGATCAACACGGTGTTGTCGGCCTATGCGATTCGCACCGGCTTCACCGTCGACCTGCTCAGCCGGGTGATCTTCGGCAAGGCCGGCTCGGCGCTGGCGACCCTCGTCTTCGCGGCCACCGCCCTGTATTACGGCGTCTTCGAGGGCTCGATCATCGCGACGACCCTGGAGGCCTGGACCCGTGAGAGCCTCGGCTGGCCGATCAACATCTGGTATCTGATCGTCGTCCTCTATTCCACCCCGCTGGTCTTCGGCGGCGTGCGCAACTGGCTCGACCGGGTCAACGGCATACTCCTGCCGTTCTATCTCGTCGGCCTCGCCGCCGCGGTCGTCGTCGCCACGGTCAAGGGCCACCCGCAGGGGTGGACCGGCTACGGCTCGCACGAGCCGATCCCGCTCTCGTCCGGCGGACCCGGCTGGCTGCTCGCGTTCGGCGTCTACATGGGCGTGTGGATCCTGATGATGTACACGATGGACTTCGCCCGGCTCGGGCGGCAGGAGGACGCGGCATACCACGGCGCGGTGACCTTCGGCTGGGTCTTCTACACGATGGCCTTCCTCGTCAACGGGCTGATCGGGATCTATCTCAGCCACACGTTGCGCGACCAGGTCGGCTCCTCGGTGACCGAGGGCGGCGTGGCCGTCGCGCTCACCCAGGTCATGGGCATCTTCGCGGTGATCCTCGTGTGGATCAGCCAGACCCGGATCAACACGGCGAACCACTACCTCGCCTCGGAGAACCTCGCCAGCTTCGGCGAGAGCTTCCTGCGGATCAAGGCGCCGCGGGTGGTGTGGGTGCTCGTCGGGTCGGTGATCATGTATCTGCTGATGCTGACCGATGTCTTCAGCTACCTGCTCAAAGCGCTGTCGTGGCAAGGCGTTCTGGTCACTTCATGGGTCGCGATCGCGCTGGTGCACATCGCCATGGACCGCCGCGACGGGGTCGACCCCGACACCCTCGAGATCCGGATGGACCGGATTCGCTCCGCCTCGCACCCCGGGACCATCGCTTCGGTGGTCTCCTCCGCGGTGGGGCTGGTCATCATCGAGAGCGCCCCGCCGTGGGCCACCACCTGGGGCCCGATCGTCACCGCCGTCGTCGCCGCGGGTCTGTATGCCGTGCTCCGCTCCGCCTCCGGCATCACCAGCTCGGTGCGCACCTGACTCCGACCGGGTGCCTGACCCGGCTCGGCTGCTGTCGCGGACGATCGCCCCCACCCTGGCGGTCGTCCGCGATGGCTTGCTGGCTTGGCTTGGTCCGTGACCGGTCTTCGGTTGCGGTTCTTCCCGTGGGCGGGTGACTGAATCCGATTGTAAAAGGACGGCAACGGGGCATGCGAACTGGATGATTCATTGAGGCTTATTCAGGGGGAGGAACGTAATACAAACGCGACATTCTGACCGGAGCGCCTAACAAAGCGACAGCCCGCCCTTAGAGAGAATTGGGTTAGCACACTCAAACACTCCAGAACGGACTGTCGCGAATGTATTCTACCACCGGTTTCACCAGGGGCCAGATCGACCGTCTCGTCATCATGATCCGCGACCTGCAGAACGCAGGATATCCAGTGGCTTACCCACCGTCGCTGGGGCTGCGAAAGTCGATCATCATCACCATGACCTATTTGCGGCGAAACAGCACCCAAGAAGACCTGGCCGACCGGTACGCCACCTCCCAGCCCACGATCTCGCGGACGATCGCCGCGATGACCCCCGCCCTCGCCGACGCCACCGCCGACTGGATCCCGGTCGCGGACGACCTCGACCCCGACGTCCCCCTGATCATCGACGGAACCCTGCTCCCGTGCTGGTCCTGGGCCGACATCCCCGACCTGTACTCCGGCAAACACCACACCACCGGTGTCAACGTCCAAATCGCCGCCACCCTCTCCGGCCGGCTGCTGTGGGTCTCCGATCCCCTTCCCGGGTCCACCCACGACCTGACCGCCCTGCGCACCCACGGAGTCCTCGACACCGAGGACCTCCTCACCATCGTCGCCGACAAAGGCTATATCGGCGCCGGCCTGATCACCCCGATCAAGAAACCACCCGGTGGAGAACTCACCGACGACCGGAAGCAATTCAACAAAGAACTCAACGCGATCCGCGCCACCATCGAACGAACCATCGCGCATTTGAAAACCTGGCGGATCCTCCACACCGACTACCGGCGGCCCTACCACACATTCGCTCAAACCATCACCGCTGTCCTCGGGCTACAATTCCTGAAACTAGCCTCGTGAATAAGCCTCATTACCTGCTAATCGTCCGATTCGTCGACTGCATATTGTAGGGTTCAACCGTGGACTACGCGCGTCGGATCGTCGACGACGAGCTGGATGAACTGTTCCCGTATGTCCCAGCTATCGCGATCGATGGACCCAAGGCGGTAGGGAAGACGACCACGGCCGAGCAACGGGTAAGGGGTGTGCTGCGTTTGGACTCGCGCGCCGTCCGCACCGCTGTGGCTGCCGATCCCGAACTGGTCAGGGATCGCGCGCGTTCGCTGTTGATCGACGAGTGGCAGAAGGTTCCCGAGGTGTGGGACGTGGTTCGCCGAGTCGCCGACGAAGACCTGACCGGTGGCCAGTTTCTACTGGTCGGGTCCGCTGCCCCAGCCGTGGGCGCGACCGCGCACTCGGGTGCCGGGCGAATCGGTCGGCTACGGATGCGACCGATGACGCTGTCCGAGCGCGGGGTGGCCGAACCGACGGTCAGCTTGCGGGAGCTTCTTACCGGGACACGACCACCCGTGCAGGGCCGTAGCGACCTGCGGCTGGTTGACTACGCACAGGAGATCCTCGCCTCCGGTTTTCCTGGGCTTCGTGGCCTGCCGTCGCGGGCCTTGCGGTTCCAGTTGGACTCCTATCTCCAGAACGCCGTCGACCGCGACGTGCCCGAGCAAGGATTGGCGGTGCGCAAGCCGCAGGCGATGCTCGCGTGGTTGCGTGCGTATGCCGCGGCCACCGCCACGACCGCCAGCTACTCTCGTGTGCTGGACGCGGCGACTCCGGCTCAGGCCGACAAACCGGCCCGCAGTACTTCTATTGCCTACCGTGATGTGCTGACTCAGCTATGGCTGTTGGACCCGGTCCCGGCTTGGGCGCCGGGCGGTCATCCGCTGACTCGGCTCGGTCAAGCTCCAAAGCATCACTTGGCCGACCCGGCTCTGGCGGCACGACTCTTAGGAATGACGCTTACCTCCCTGGTGGACGGCGAGGGGAGCCCTATCGGCCCGCAGGCCGGGACGATGCTCGGCCATCTCTTCGAATCGCTGGCCACGTTGTGCATCCGGGTCGCGGCGGAGGGGTCCGACGCTATGGTCGGTCACCTGCGCACGCGCAACGGCGACCACGAGATCGACGTGGTCGTCGTCCGTGACGACGGCAAAGTGGTGGCGATCGAGGTCAAACTCGCGACCACCATCGAGGACCGCGACGCCACCCATCTGCACTGGTTGGCCAAACAACTAGACGACCGTCTCCTGGACGCCGTCATCGTCAGTACTGGACCCCAGGCCTATCGCCGCCCCGATGATGTCGCTGTGGTACCCCTGGCGTTGCTCGCCCCGTAGCCACGTCACCCTCCCAGGGCGCGCTCACCGGTGACGCAGGCGAATCAGTCCCCTTCCTGGAGTTCGGCGGCCGGGGTGGTTCTAGCCCTACCGCGAATCGGGGTGCCAGTGCCCTCGAAGGCCCGCCCGGGCGGCCATACGGTCAGATCATGTCGGAATCCGCAAAGGGCGTGCGCGCCAAGGGAACCCGGCCCCATCTGCGAGTCGCGGCGGTGGCGCTGTCGGGCCTCGTCGCCCTGGGAGCGAGCGCGGTCCCCGCAGGGGCGGCACCGGGGGTGGCGAGCGTCTCCCGCGGGTCCGCGACGAGCGCGCCGGCGGGGCCGGGACGACTGCTGTGGGCCGAGCACGCCGCCAGCTTGAGTGCCAGCCGGGTGCGGGCATCGCTCTCGGCGAACGGATTCGACGCCGGCCACACCGTCGCCGGCGTCGACCTGTGGCGGCTGACCTACGCGACCGTCGATCCGCAGGGCCGATCCATCACGGCGAGTGGTCTGGTCGTCGTGCCCCGGGTGTCCGCTCGAGCCCTGCGGACCGTCGTGGTCGAGCACGGCACCCTTGCCTATCGCGGCGACGCGCCCTCGGCCGCCGCCAACCCCTTCGTCACCGGCGCGGCACTCCAGGCGGCGAGCGCCGGCTACGTCGCGGTCGCGCCCGACTATCTCGGTTTGGGCTATGGCGCCGGAACTCACCCCTACCACGACATCCCGACTGAGGTCTCGGCCACGATCGACCTGCTGTCGGCGACTCGCAGCTTCCTGCCGCGCACCGGTCATGAGGCAACCCACGACCTCCTGGTGAGCGGCTTCTCGCAAGGTGCCTCGGCGGCGCTCGGTGTCGCCCGCGCCGTTCAGGCCAACCCGGGCGGCTGGTGGCGGGTGCGTGCGGTGTCGGCGATCAGCGGCGCCTACGATGCGACCGGAGCCGAGATCCCGGCGCTCGTCTCCGGGGAGGTCCCCGGCCCTGTCGCCGCCTACTACGTCAGCTATGTGCTGGTCGCCTACAACAAGATCCATCACCTCTACCAGCGCCCGGAAGAGGTCTTCAGGTCACCCTATGCCGCCCGCGTATCCACCCTGTTCGGCGGAAACGTCCAGGAGACCGCAATCTTCGCGGCCCTGCCACAGACCCTCAACGACCTGCTCACCGCGCGCGGGATGGCCCTGCTGACCGATCACGAAGGTCCGCTGAAACGCGCGCTGCGAGACGCCGATCGGGTGTGCTCCTGGCGCGCGGGGGTCCCCGTCCGGTTGTACTACGTGCCCGGAGACGAGCAGGTCGTCAACGCCAACCTGACCTCGTGCGCGGAGAAGTTCGCCTCCGTGGGGGTCGACGCGACGACCGCGCAGCTTCCTACCGAGCCGGTGCACGGGTCCCTCCACCTGGGGTCGGCCATCACCGGCGCAAATCGCACCTTCTCCTGGTTCCTCCGGGCTCTCCCGCCGGCCTGACCCGCTCAAGCGAGCCGCACGTGCCTCAGGGCGCCGTGAGCGCGTGTATATAAAGGTGCAAACCGGCCTCGGTGCGGGTCACGCTGCCGGTCAGTCCCTCCGACCACAGTGCGACCTCCAGACGGGCGGCGAGGCGGCCGGCGGGATACGGGTCGGGGCAGTGCAGGTTAACCGTGTGGTCGACCTCGACCTGCCCAACGAACTCCACCATGCCTGTGCTCGGGTCGGTCAGGGCCAAAGCCACCGCCCGCGCCACTCGGGTCCGGAGTGGCTCCACACCAATGGCCCGTATGCCGATTCGCTCGCTGGAGGCGCTCCCCGGCGGGTGGCCGAGCGCGGCGCGGGCCGCCTCGACGTGGCCCAAGGCGAAGAAGTCGCCCGGGCCGGTGCGGATCAGCCGGGCGGCTCCGTCCCGCCAGCGATCGTCCGTCCCCGGATCGTCGGCGCCCGTGCCGTCCACGGGCAGCACCCACTGCGCAGCGCCGCGCACCAGCGCCGCCGCTATCCCGCGCGACTTGCCCTTGACCAGATCGGCGGCGGCAGCAAGCTCGTCGGCAATCGCGATCGCGGTGACCGCCAGCGCGCGGCCGTCGGCGTCGCGGCGACCACGGTGATCATCGAGGACCCGTAGCCCATGCGCTCCGAGCGCGAAGTCGATCTGCCCGGCCCGCCAGGGGCGCCCGGCGGTGTCGCTAAGGATCACCCCGAGTCGCGATACCTCGGGCAGCAGTGCGGCCAGCCGAGCGTGCAGGTCGGCCGCCACGTCGTCGGGCTTCTCCGGGAGCAACAGGATCTCCCCGCTCGGGCCGGTGTTGGACGAATCCACCCCGGCCGCAGCGGCCACCACGCCACACCGGCCCTCGACGATCCGGGTCGGGCCGTCGGAAGTCGCGCGTTCGGCGACGATGCGGACGGTCTCGCGCGCCACCGCAGGCCGGCGATCGGCGCCGGGGGCACGCAGCCCGAGCGCCTTCGAGACGACCTTGGACGTCACCACCAGGACATCCCCGTTCTGCACCGAGAGCCCGCTTGCGCGCAACCCCGCGATGAGGAGTTCAGCGAGATCGTCGCCGGCCACCACCTCCGGCACCCCGCGCACCGGCCAAACCGTCAGCCCGAGGTCGCGACCACGGCCAACGTCAGACATTCACGCTCAACCCGAGGTCTAGACTTGCCCGGGCGATCCGAGCGGCGGCCTGGCGGTCCGACATCAACAACGGACCGTCGTGAGCGATGACCTGCATCCCGTCCGGATACGGGCCGGACTCCAGATCGCCCGGATCGACCAGCCAGCCGTCGAGGAAATCGGCATACAGCCCGGCGACGGCCGCGGCGGTGGAGTCGACGCCGATCGCGCGCAGGCAGGCGTCGGCGTGCCCGCGGACCGGACGGCCACCGATGAGCGGGGCGACGCCGACGATGGGCGCCGGGGTCCCGCGCAACGCCTCGCGCACCCCCGGCACGCCGAGAATGATGCCGATCGAGACGACCGGGTTGCTCGGCGGCAGCAAGACCAAATCCGCGGCGCCGATCGCCTCTAGCACACCCGGCGCCGGGGTAGCCCGGTCGAGCCCGGCGACGACGAACTTCTCCGCCCGGGTCTCGGCCCGCTCGGCGACCCACCACTGCTGGAAGTGGATCGCCTCGGGCCCACCCGCGCGCTCGACGACGACGTGCGTCTCCACCGGCGCGTCGGTCATCGGCAAGATCGTGATGCCCCGGCCGGGCAAACCCCAGCGCTCAGCCAGCCGCGCGGTGATCTCGGTGGGCGTCAGCCCGTGCCCGAGCCACAACGAGCGCGCGATGTGCGTGCCAAAGTCTTTGTCGCCCAATGCGAACCACTGCGGCTGCACTCCGTATGCTGCCAACTCGCCTTGCACGGCAAAGGATTCCTCGGCTCGTCCCCACCCTTGGGCCTCGTCGATCCCGCCGCCGAGGGTGTAGAGCAACGTGTCGACATCCGGGCTGACCCGCAGCCCGAACAGCGTGATGTCGTCGCCGGTGTTGGCGATCACGGTCAGCGTCGAGTGGGCCAGTCCGGGGTCGGCATCCAGGGCGTCCCGCAGCCCCCGCAGGAACCGGGCACCACCGACACCGCCAGCCAGGGCAACGATTTTCATGACGGCAATCCTTGCGCATTGTCCGCGACCGCTTGACTTCTGGGGCATGACACGCGTGTAATTCCACTGGTGTGGTCAACCGGACACTCCGGTGTCGGGAACAAATCGTTATGAATGGGAGGCAGGCGGCATGCGTGAGCTCGTCTTGCTGGGGGACGTCGTCGAGGAACACCTGTCCTGGCAGGAACGGTCACTGTGCGCCCAAACCGATCCGGAGGCGTTCTTCCCCGAGAAGGGCGGCTCGACCCGCGAGGCCAAGAAGGTGTGCGTCGGCTGCGAGGTTCGCGCCGAGTGCCTCAGCTATGCGCTCGCCAACGACGAGCGGTTCGGCATCTGGGGTGGGCTGTCCGAGCGCGAGCGCCGCAAGCTGAAGCGACGGGCCGTCTGAGCGGCCCGGGCTGGCGCCCGGGCACATCCGACCCGTTGTCTGCGTGCCGATCGTGATGGCTACCCAGACCCCGCCGAGCAGCGGGGCGAGCGCCGCCGCTACCCCGCCCGAGGGACCGGCTACTGCTGTTGCCGCGCTGCTCGTTGCCGAGCGCCTCGACGACGACCTCATCGAGGTCCTGCTGGCGGTCGCCGATCAAACCCACCCGCCCGACCTCCTGCGCGTCATCGACGCTACCGCCTCGGGTGAGCTGGCCACCTCCCTCGAGAGCAACACCGGCCTGCGCGAGCACCTGCCCACTACCGAGATCGACCGCGTGACGCCGGGAACCGACATCCGGGAGGCCGTCGCCGCGGCGGTCAGCGACCTTGACGCCGAGATCGTGTGGGTCCTGACGGGTGTCACTCGGCCCGAACCCGATGCCCTGCACCAGTTGTCGACCGCCCTTGCCGCAACTGCGGATGCCGCGATGGCCGGCCCCAAGCTCCTCGACGCCGACCGCCCGGGACGACTGCAGCGCTTCGGAATCCAGGCCACCCGCTCCGGCCGGCTGCGGCCCGCGCCGGCACCGGGGCAGCCCGACCAGCAGCAGTTCGACGACCAGCGCGACGCGGTCGCGGTGCCGATCGAGGGCGCGTTGATCCGGCGGGATGCCTTCCTCGGTCTCGGCGGGTTCGACCCGGCCTTCACCGGGCCCGCCGCCGACCTCGACCTCGGCTGGCGCGCCCATCGCGCCGGCTGGTCCGTCGGCCTCGCCCCGGCTGCCCGGGTTCACCTGCGCGGCCGGCCGGCCCACCCGGTGCCCACACGGGACCGGCGCGAGGCCCGGCGAGTCGCCTTGACCCGCAGCCCACTGGCCCTGGCGCCCGTTCCCGCCATCTGGATCGCCCTGTCCCAGCTCGCCAGCGCGGCCGGGCTCCTGCTGCTCAAACGCCCGCGCGCCGCCGGTCGCGAGGTCGCCGACATCGGAGCACTGGCCGCTCCCTGGCGCTTACTCGCCGCCCGCCGCCGCGCCCGCGCCACCACCCGCCGCGGCAAGCGGCACCGAGTGCCGTTCGTGCCTGGTCGCACGGTCCTCGCCGGCGGCCTCGATCGGCTGCCCGAGTTCCTCGTCCCGTCCGCGCGGCCCCCGGTGCGCCCGGGCAGCGACGACCTGGCCGCCGGCGCCGACCCGAACACCCAGGCCGTCATTGCCGAGCCGGAGGAGCACGAACAGGCGGTGCGCAATCCCGGCCCCTGGGCCGTGCTGATCGCGGCAGTCGCCGCCGTCGTCGCCGGCCGAACCCTGCCCAGCGGGCTGACCGGCGGACTCCGGGACGGCTTCGCCGGTGGCCAGCTCACCGGCATCAGCTCCACCGCCGCCGGACTCTGGCACGGCTGGCGTGATCGCTGGCGCGGCCCCGGCCTGGGCACCGATGCCCCGGGATCGACGGCGCAGGCGCCGCTGGCCGCGGCCACCTGGCTCTGGCAACACCTGCCCCTGCACGACTCCGGCCCGAACCCCGCGGGTGGCCTGATCGGGCTGGCGCTCCTGCTCGGAGCCCCCGCTGCTGCTACGAGCGCCTATCTCGCCGGGCGCGTCCTCACCCGGCGGCGCTGGCCGCGGGCCGTGGCCGCGCTCGTCTGGGCCCTCTCCCCAGTGAGCGCCGCCACGATCGGCGAGGGCCGCATCGGCGGCCTCGCCCTGCTCGTCCTGCTGCCGCCGGTGCTGGCCGGTTTCGCGGCGCTTGCGGGCAGCCGCCGCTCCGGGGTGAGCGCCGCGGCCGCCTTGCCGACCGCTTTGCTCGCCGCCTTCGTCCCCGGGACCCTGGTCCTGGCCGCGGTTCTCGCGATCGGTATGGCCCTGGGAGGCGGCGCGCGCACCAAGCGGCGCGCCGCGGCATACCTGTTCTGCACGGCGCTCGCGAGCGCTCCGGTCCTGTGGGAGTTGCGCACCGACCCCCTCCGGATCCTTGGCGGCTGGGGCCTGCTCGCCACCAGCGATGCCGCGATCACCCCCCTGCAGCTGTCCCTGCTCTCGCCCGAGCTGCCCACCACGCTCTGGCCGTATGCCGTGCTCCCCGTCCTCGGGCTCGGCGCCCTCGGTCTGCTGCGCCGCCCGTCGCCAACCGGCCCGGCGTGGTTCGCCGGGGCGGTGATCGTGCTCGGAGTGGCGCTGGCCGTGGCCGCGCCGCGCGTGCTGATCAGCCGCGGAGCGGGGGAGAGCATCGTCACCCCATGGAGCGGCACCGGCATGCTGCTCGCCCTCGCCGGCGTGCTCGCCGCCGGGCTGCACGGGAGCGACCGGATCTCCGGGACGGCACGCCGAATCGTCGGCGTAACGGCCGCCCTCGCAGCGGCGATCGTCGTCGTCGGCTTCGCAGCCGGCGGACTCGGCGATCAGCTGCGCCCGGCCCGCGACCCCCGCCCCGCCGTGGCCGCCGACCAGGCCGGCGGGCCAGCGGCCGGCCGCTCGGTCGTTGTCGACATCTCGCGGGGGTCGGTCTCCTATGCGTTGATCGGTCGGGAACCCGCCGCGCCCGCACCTGAACTGGCCGACGGTCCGCTCGCCGACCCGGGGATCGAGTCGGCGATTGGGGCCCTGACCGCGGCCAGCGGTGCCACCGCCAGCTCGTCAGTCCAGGAACTGGCCCGGTGGGGCGTCGGCTTCGTCGTCGTCCGGCCCCCGGTCCCGGTCGACGTCGAGCACCGCCTCGATGCCACCGAGTTCCTCAGCCGCATCGGTGACTACGACCAGGGCCTGGTATGGCGCATCGAGCCCGCCGCCGCCGGTCCCGGTTTGACCGCGCCCGCCCGCGCCCGCCTGGTCACGAGCACCACCGGTGGCGGCGCCCCCGGCGACCGGCTCGTCCCCGTCACCGGCCAGCACGGCGCCACCCGGACCCACCTGGAGTTGCCCGCCGCCGCCCGCCTCGAGATCGCCGAACCCGCCGCCTGGGCCAACTCCGCTCGGGTCGTCCTCGACGGCACCCGGCTGGAGGGGGCGATCGTCGACGGCCGCCCGAGCTACGTCCTGCCCGCCGGTGAGCACGATCTGCGCATCGCCGTGGCCAACCGCTTCCCGGCGCCCGTCGGGGCCTACCTCGTGCTCTTGGCCGTGCTCGCCTACCTCGCGATCCCGCTCGGGTCGCGCCCGAACCAGCCGGCCGGGTCGCGGCCGGACAAAGCGGCGGGGGCTACCTCATGACCGCTGGCACGCTCCAGGCAGCGATCCGCGGGCTGACCGTTGCCGGCGCCTGCGCCGCGCTCGTCGGCCTGAGCGCGACCACCGACCGCGCGGTCACGCTCGGAGCCACCCGCCCCGGCCCGGCCGCCGCCCGGGTCGCCCTCGACACCAACGCCCTGGCCTGCCCGGGACCCGAACTCGCCGGGGTTCCCGGAGTGGCCGATATCGCGACCCGGCCCCTGGCCGTGGCCGACAGCGCACCCGCGACGGTCAGCAGGGCCGAAGGAGTGCGGCCCGCCGGCGGGCCCCGGCTTGACCTCGGTCCGCTCGGCGACCCCGAGGAAGGTGCCGGCCAAGAGGATGCTGCCCAGGTTGGTGGCGCCCAGCGCGACGGCGCAAGCTCGGACGCCGCGACCGGCGACGTCGCCTGGCGCGCCCGAGGCGACCAGGCGCTGCTCGCAACCGCCAGCGGCTCCCGCGCGCCCGGGCTGATCGCCGCGCAGGAGAGCGCGATCAGCGATACCGCGAGCGCCCGCGTGGGCATCCGCGGCCTGATCGGCGCCGCCTGCGCGGACCCGAGCGCCGACGCCTGGCTAATCGCCGGCGGCGGCGATACCGGACGGCAGGAACGGTTGATTCTCGTCAACCCCGGGGCCAACCCCGCGGTCGTCGACCTCGCCCTGCACGGCCGCGGCGGCGCGATCGAGGCGCCCGCGGGACGCGGCGTGAGCGTTCCCGCCCACGGCCGCACGAGCGTCCTGCTCGACGGACTGGCAAGGCAGGAGTCGGCACCGGCGGTCCACGTCACCAGCCGGGCCGGGCTCGTCGTCGCCACCCTGGTCGACACCTGGGTCGAGGGGGTCACCTCGCGCGGAGCTGACGCGACCGGACCGACCGCCCCCGCCGCGCTGCGCAATGTCATCCCCGCGGTCTCCGGGCCGGGCCCGGCCCGCGTGCGGATCGTCGCGACCAGCGGCAAGGACACCATCGCCCAGGTGCGGCTGCTCACCCGCACCGGCCGGCGTCCGCTGCCCGACGGCGCGGGTGTGCAGCGGGTCGTGGGGGAAGCCAGCGCGGACGTGCGCCTGCCCGAACTGGCCAAGGATGTCGTCGCGATCGAGGTGACCAGTGACCAGCCGGCGATCGCGGCCGCGATGACGACGCGCGAGGATGACGACGGCACGACCGACTTCGCCTGGATGCCCGCCGCGCCGCCGTTGCCGACGGCCGGCGGCACCACGCTTCCGGTCCGGGGGCCCAGCAGCCCCGACACCGAGCGCACGCTCTGCCTCGTGGCCACCGGCGGCCGCGCGGAGGCCGACGTGACGCTCGTGGCGCCGGACGGCAGCACCGAAACCCAGCGGATCGCGGTCAAACCGGACACCTCGACGACGCTCACTCTCGGCTCGGCCACCGCCGTCTGGGTGCGGCGCGCCAACGGTGGCGGCGCGCTGCGCGCCGCCGTGCTGACGACGACCGATCTGCCGGCCGGAGGCAGCCGTCGCGCGCCGGCGCTGACCAGCCGTCCCCTTGTGCCCGCCCGGTTCGCCGCGCGCGAGTTGCCGGTGCGGCAGGACCGACCGTGACCGCGGGGCACGACCGGCTCTGACCGCGGGTCACTCGTCGAGCAGGTCTTCCGGCGACACCCCGAGCAGGGCCGCCACGTGCTCAGTGAGGATCTCCTCGACCAGCAGGACGCGGTCAGTGTGGTCCAGGGCCCGCGCCTCGATCGGGCGGCGATAGAGCACGATCCTGGCAGGCAGCTGCCCCTGGGCCGGGAAGAGCCGCCCGAGCAGCACGCTGGGGGTTTCCCATGGTGCCGGATCGCTGGGCGGCACGTCCTCGACGGCGAACTCGGTTCCCGCGTGCCGCGTCCCCAGCGCCGGTTCCAGGCGGGCGGCCACCTCCACGACGAGGTCGTCGAAGGCCTGCGCCCGAGTCGTCATCGCCGGCACCGCCGGCCAGGCGAGCGGCCCTCGACTGCCGCGCCCGCGCCGATCGCGCGTCGAAGAGGTCATGCCCGGAATGCTACGGGGGCTGGCTGCGGCGCAGCATACGGCGCGGTGGCGGACGGCTGTCGGCGCCATGGCCTAGGCTCCCGGAGTGTGACGTTGTCCCGGAAGTGCTCGCGGACCGCCTGCGGGCGCGCCGCCGTCGCCACGCTCACATATGTGTATGCCGACTCCGTCGCCGTCCTCGGTCCGCTCGCGACCTATGCCGAGCCGCATTCCTACGATCTGTGCGACGCCCACGCCGAGCGGCTGACCGCCCCACGCGGGTGGGAGGTCGTCCGCCTGGCCACCGACACCGCCCCGCAGACCCACGACGACTTGGTCGCCCTGGCCAATGTCGTCCGCGAGGCTCGACCGAGCCGGCCGGTGTCCAACCCGCGCGTGCCGCCGCCCGGCGCCCCGGGCGTCCGCGCCCCCAACCAAACGCCCAGCCGGTCCAGCTCCGGCCGGGCCAACTCCGGCCGGCCCCCCCGCCCCGGCCCCCGCCCGACGCACCTGCGGGTGATCGGCCCACCCACCGACTGAGCCCGACCGACAGAGCCCGGGACCGGGGGAGCAAGTGATCGGGGGAGGCGACGGCCATCCCAGCCGCCGACGCCCATTAGGGTTTTCTCTCGTGGCTGCCCGTGATCTGACCGACATCGTCAAGGCCTACGACGTTCGCGGCGTGGTGCCGGAGCAATTCGACGAGGCCGTGGCCGCCGCCTTGGGGGCGGCCTTCGCCGAGGTGATCGCCCGGCCCGAGTCGGCCGGAGGCGATCGTCATCGGCCACGACATGCGCGCCTCCTCCCCGGATCTGGCGGCCGCCTTTGCCGCCGGCGCCCGCGCCCGCGGCATCGACACGATCACGATCGGGCTGGCCAGCACCGACGAGCTCTACTTCGCCTCCGGGAGGCTGGACCTGCCGGGCGCGATGTTCACCGCCAGCCACAACCCCGCGCAATACAACGGGATCAAGCTGACCCGGGCCGGCGCCCGGCCGGTCGGCCAGGACACCGGGCTGGCCGACATCCGTGCCCGCGCCGCCGCGATCCTGGCCGGCGAGGACACCGCCCCCGACGCCACCTCGGGCCTGGACGAGCAGCGCGACCTGCTCCCGGACTACGGCACCTTCCTGCGCGACCTCGTCGACCTCCGCGGCATCCGCCCCCTCAAGGTCGTCGTCGACGCTGCCAACGGCATGGCCGGGCTGACCGTGCCCGCGGTTCTCGGCACGGCATCCGGGCTCCCCGCGCTGCCGCTGGACATCGTCCCGCTGTATTTCGAGCTGGACGGCACCTTCCCCAACCACGAGGCCAACCCACTCGACCCGGCCAACCTCGTCGACCTGCAGCACGCGGTGGTCGAGCACGGCGCCGACATCGGGCTTGGCCTTCGACGGCGACGCCGACCGCTGCTTCGTCGTCGATGAGCGGGGCGAGCCGGTGAGCCCCAGCGCGATCACCGCTCTCGTGGCCGTCCGCGAGATCGCCAAGGAGGCTGGCAGGGGCGTCCCGCCCGAGCAGGTGCACATCGTTCACAATGTGATCAGCAGCGCCGCCGTCCCCGAAGTCATCCGCAAACACGGAGCCGTTCCGGTCCGAACCCGGGTCGGGCACTCGTTCATCAAGGGCGAGATGGCCGCCGCCAACGCCGTCTTCGGCGGCGAACACAGCGCCCACTATTACTTCCGCGACTTCTGGTTCGCCGACACCGGCATGCTCGCCGCGATGCACGTGCTCGCCGCGCTCGGCGGCCAGGACGGCCCGCTGTCCGCGCTCGTCGCAGACTTTTCCCCGTATGCCGCTTCCGGCGAGGTCAACTCAACAGTCACCGACACGCCCGCCGCTCAGGAACGGATCCGGTCGTGGGCGGCGAGTCGGGGCCTGGTCGCCGAGGAGCTGGACGGGATGACGTTCACCCACCCGGGCATCGGCAGCGAGCCGATGTGGTGGCTGAACGTGCGCCCGTCCAACACCGAGCCGCTGCTGCGCCTGAACGTCGAGGCCGCCGACCCGCAGACCATGGCCCAGATCCGCGACGAGGTCCTGGGCATCATCCGCACCGACTCCGACCCTGGCTCCGGCTCCGACCCTGGCTCCGGCTCTGGCTCTGTCTCCAGCTCCGGGACCGGCTCCGGCTCCGGGAGCGGTCCGGCCAACCCGAACGCGGACGCGAGCCCCGCGACCGAAGCGCCAGCCCGCGTGGCTGGCCAATCCGGCGACGCCCAACCGGCCGGCGAGCCCGCTCAGGCCGAAAGCCTGCAACCGGTGGGCGCGATCGCCGGCTGGGTGCGGGAGCTGTTGCGCTGTCCGGCGTGTCTGTCCGAGTTGCGCGACGAGGATGGCCCCGAGGGCCCGGAGCTGGCGTGCGTCGACGAAACCTGCGCGCGCAACTATCCGATCACCGACGGCATACCGGTGCTGCTCATCGACGAGGCGCGCACCCGAGTATGAGCCGGCCCAGCGCGCAGGAGCAGCGGCGATGAGTTTCGCGACCGAACGGCTGGACGACCAGGAGCAGCTGGCGGCGATCGACCGGTCCGGGATGCTGCGGGCGCTTGCCGGGGCCGGTGCGCAGATCCGCCGCGCCGTCCTCGCCGCCCGGGAGGCCGGCATACCCGATCCGGGAACGGGGGATCGACCGCGCGGCGTGGTGATCGCCGCGATGGGCGCCGACGACCTGGTCGCGGACGCCGCGGGCACGCTGGCGGCCGGCATGTCGCCGATCAGCGTGGTCCATGCCCGCAATGCGCCGCTGCCCGGGTGGGTCGGCCCGCTTGACCTGGTCGTCGCCGTGTCGCTGTCGGGAGCCGCGCCGGGGCCGTTGCGGCTGGCGCTCGAGGCCGGCCGGCGCGGGGCGAGCGTCGTCGGCATCAGCGTCCCCGATTCGCCGCTCGCGCAGGCGACCGCGGCGGCGCGCGGCATTCACGTGCCCGTGGAGGGCACCGGGCGCCACTCCCGGGCGGCGGCCTGGGCGCTGCTCTCGGCGACCGTGGTCGCGCTGGAGGGCTATGACGTCCTCAGCGGCATATCATCTGGTCTCGAGGCCGCCGCCGACCGGCTCGACACCGTCGCCGCCGAGTCGCGGCCGTCCTCGGAGGCCTTCGTCAACCCGGCCAAGCTGCTCGCGGCCGACCTGGCCGGGACGATCCCGCTCGTGCTCGGCGACGGTCCGCTGACCGGGGTCGCCGCCCGCCGGGCCGGATTGATGCTCGCCCGGACGGCCCGCACGCCCGCGATGACCGGGGAACTGCCCGACGCCGCGGCGGCGCTGCTCGCCTGTCTGGACGGGCCGTTCGCTTCGCAGGCCGGCGTCGACGGAGGCCGGGACATCTTCGCCGATCCCTATCTCGACGCGCCACGCACCGAGCCGGCGCTGCTCGTGCTGCGCGACGTCCTGCCCGATGCCCCCGAAGTCCCTGACGAGGCCGACGTGGCCCGGCACGGCCTGGCCCAGACGGTCGTCGACCTGGCCGCCGACCGCGGCACCGTCGTGCGCGAGGTCACCCCGAGCGCCGGCCCCGACCTCGCTCGGCTGGCCGAGCTAATTGCCCGGGTGGACTACACCGCGACCTATCTGGCGTTCGGGCTGGGTCTCGACCCCGCGACCGCCCCGGCCCTCTCGGCGCTCGCGAGGTGACCTCGTCGTGGTCGGTCATTCGGCGCCCCTGGGGGGCTTCCAAACACCGCAAACCTGGCAGTGGGACCGGCTGGTGGTGTGGTCGGTCAGGGGCTTCTTCGCCATCTCCTGCTATCTGATCAGCGACTCCCGCGTCCGACTGCCGATCGGCGAGTTCTTCCGCCGCCGCGCCTTGCGAATCCTGCCCGGATTCTGGGTGTGCCTGGTGGGAATCGCCGTCGGCTTCGCCCCGGTGTCGAGCCTGCTCGGCGGCGGCGAGATCGAACCCGTCTCCGCGTGGGGATATGTCTGGCGCAATCTCGCCCTGTGGATCTTCCAACCGGTGATCGACGCCACCCTGGCCGATGTGCCCCACGGCGGGGTGTGGAACGGCTCGCTGTGGACGCTGTCCTTTGAAGCCATGGCCTATGTCGTCGCGGGCCTGGTTCTGGGCCGAGCGCTCGCCCGGCGCCACCCGTCCGCGACGGGAGCCGCTCTGCTGGTGGCGGCGATCGGCATCCGGCATCTGTTCTCGCGCCTGGGTGGGGCCTGGCTGCTGATGGTGCCGGGGCTGGAGTTGGCCAACTTCTTCTTCGCCGGCATGATCCTGTGGGGGCTGCGTGCCCGGGTCCGCCTCGACGGGCGCTGGGCGCTGCTCGCCGTGCTGGCCTGTGTGGTGGGAATCGTTGCCGGACAGACCGATATCGTCACTCCGTTGCCGCTCGCCTATCTCGTGCTGTGGGCCGGGGCGGTCAGCCCCACCCGGATCGGCGCGGTCAACGACCTGTCCTACGGCATGTACGTCTATGCCTTCCCCACCCAACAGCTGATGGCTGTCGCCGGTGGACCCCGGCTCGGCCATGTCGCGTATGCCGCTCTCGGCCTGCTCGCCACCGCCCCCTTCGCGTGGCTCTCGTGGTTCGGCATCGAACGCCCCGCGCTGCGGCTGGCCCACCGCCGCCGTGCCTGCGCCGCCAAGCGCCAGGGAGTGTGAGGCGTGGTCGTCTCGTTGCTGGGTTTCGCCACGGGTGCCGGTGTCCGGCAATGGGTGAGGTATACGGCACCTTCTGCAGGACGGCAACGCTTGCCTGCGTTGGGGTGACCTGCAGAGGGTGAGGTATACGGCACCTTCTGCAGGACGGCAACCGGAGCCGGGTCGACCTAACCCGGACTGTCGGCGCTGTGGTGCAGGATGGCCCCGTGACCGAGGTCCCCGACGACAGCCAGCACCGCTGGGCCGCCCTGGCCGAGGAGGTGCGCGGCCATCAGTTCGCCTATCACGTCAAGGATGCGCCGACGATCAGCGACGGCGAATACGACGCGCTGATCCGCGAGTTGACCGCCCTCGAGGATGCCTACCCGCAGCTGCGCACCCCCGACAGCCCGACGCAGCAGGTCGGCGGGGCGATCTTCTCGACCGATTTCCAGGCGGTCGACCACCTCGAGCGGATGATGAGCCTCGACAACGCCTTCTCCCCCGAGGAGCTGGCCGCCTGGGCGGCGCGGGTCGAGCGGGAGGCGGGCGGAGCGGCATACCACTTCTTGTGCGAACTCAAGATCGACGGGCTGGCGGTCAACCTGCTCTATGAGCGCGGTCGGCTGACCCGGGCGCTGACCCGCGGCGACGGGCGCACCGGCGAGGATGTCACGCTCAACGTCCGCACGATCGCCGGCGTGCCGACCACACTCACCGGGGCGGACGTGCCCGGGCTGGTCGAGATCCGCGGCGAGGTGTTCTTCCCGATCGAAGCCTTCGGCGGCCTCAACGCGAGCCTGGTGGCGGCGGGCAAGAACCCGTTCGCCAACCCGCGCAATGCCGCCGCCGGCTCGCTGCGGCAAAAGGACCCGCGGGTGACCGCGACCCGCCCGCTGCACCTGCTCGTACACGGCATCGGGGCGCGGCGGGGGTTCGACATCGCCACCCAGTCACACGCCTACGCGCTGCTCAAAGCCTGGGGGCTGCCGGTCTCGACTCACTATCGCGTCCTGGACACGATCGAGCAGGTCCAGGACTTCATTGCCGCGTATGCCGAGCGTCGGCACAGCGTCGAGCACGAGATCGACGGGGTCGTCGTCAAGGTCGATGAGATCGCCGTCCAGCGCCAGCTCGGCTCGACCAGCCGGGCGCCGCGGTGGGCGATCGCCTACAAATACCCGCCCGAGGAGGTCAACACCAAGCTTCTTGACATCCTGGTCAACGTCGGGCGCACCGGGCGTGTGACGCCATATGGCGTGATGGAGCCGGTCGTCGTCGCCGGGTCGACGGTCGCCAACGCGACCCTGCACAACGCGCACGAGGTCGAGCGCAAGGGCGTCCTGATCGGCGACACCGTCGTGCTGCGCAAGGCCGGCGACGTCATCCCCGAGATCCTCGGTCCCGTGGTCGAGTTGCGCGACGGCAGCGAGCGGGCGTTCGTCATGCCGACCACGTGCCCGTCCTGCGGCACCGCGCTGGCGCCGGAAAAGGAGGCCGACAAGGACATCCGCTGCCCCAACGCGCGCACCTGTCCGTCCCAACTGCGCGAGCGCCTATTCGCGCTCGCCGGCCGCGGCGCGCTCGACATCGAGGCGCTCGGCTGGGAGGGCGCCAATGCGCTGCTGGAGTCCGAGGTGATCACCGACGAGTCGGGGCTGTTCGCGTTGGACGCCGCCGAGGTCGCACGGGTGCCGCTCTATACGCGGGCAGCCAAGAAGGGGGACGACCCCGATGCGGTCGTCGGCGGCCGGGTGCTGTCGGCCAACGGCCAGCGGCTGGTCGCCAACCTCGAGGCCGCCAAGGCCCAGCCGCTGTGGCGGGTCCTCGTCGCGTTGTCGATCCGGCATGTCGGCCCGACCGCCGCCCGCGCGCTCGCCCGGCATTTCCGGGCGCTGCCAGCGATCCGCTGCGCGAGCGTCGAGGAACTTGCTGGCGTTGAGGGCGTCGGGCCGGTGATCGCCGAGTCGGTCCGCGACTGGTTCGACCGCGCCGGCAACGAATGGCACGCCGAAATCGTGGAGCGCTGGGCCGAGGCGGGTGTCCGCATGGCCGACGACGGCGGCGAGGCCACCGCGCAGACGCTCGCCGGCAAGACCGTCGTCGTCACCGGCTCGCTGGAGGCGTTCAGCCGCGACTCGGCCAAGGAGGCGATTCTCGCCCGCGGTGGCAAGGCCGCCGGCTCGGTGTCCAAGAACACCGACTACGTCGTCGTCGGCCCAGGCGCCGGCTCCAAGGAGACCAAGGCCCGCGACCTGGGCCTGACGATCCTCAACGAGGCGGGCTTTGTGCGGCTGCTCGCCGGTGAGGAGGCGGTCGGGGGAGGGTCAGAGGCGGGGGATGATCCAAATGAGCAGGGCAACGATCAGCAGGATGCCGACGATGGTCCAGATCATTCCTGAGCCGCGCATGGGTGGCACCTCTCGGTCGAGATTTACAGCGTAAGAACAGCCTAGGAGGTTCGCGCGTCGCGCGGGGCCTAGCGACCCGGTCACTCGCATACATTCTCCGTATGCCGCAGGTCAGCGCCGACGTCTACGTCCCGATCCCGCCGGACCTCGCCTTCGCCGTGTCCCAGACGACCGGAGCGACCCGGCTGCGCTGGGACCGGTTCATCCGTCGGCAGTACTTCCTCGGCGGTGCCACCGCGCCCGGCAAGGGGGTGCGGACCAGGACGTTCTCCCGCCTCGGCCCGAGCATGGTCAGCGAATACGCCTCCTACCGCCCACCGACCAGCGTCGGGATGACGATGGTTTCCGGGCCGTGGTTCTTCGCCCGCTTCGGCGGCGGCTGGCGCTTCGCGCCCGAGGGCCCCGGCACCCGCGCGGTATGGAAGTACACCTACGAGGTCCGCCCCCGCTGGCTGCAGCCGATCGGCCACCGCCTCGGGCAGATCGTCCTCGGCCGCGAGATCCGCCGCCGGATCAAGGGGTATGCCGCCGGCTGCGCCGACGAGGTCGTCCTCGCCGCCGCGCGAGCGAGCCTCCCCCCAAGTTGAGCTGCACCGGGCTCAACCGGCGATGTAGAGGATGTCGCTGGTGCCGCGTTCCTGGCCACGGCCGAGGGGGTTGTTGACCAGCGCGCCGTTGAACACCATCGTCGTCGACCCGCCGCCGTCGAGGTTGTAGGCGACCTGGGCGCCCAGGCCGGTGAAGATCTGCGCGAACTCGGTCATCGTCACCCCGCGGCTATACCCGCTGCTGCGCCCGTCGACGGCAACGAAAAGCAGGTGGTTGGTGTCGATGTAGCCGACGCCGGTGCGTGGCTGCTGGCCCTGGATCGAATGGTTGCCGAAGTTGGTGTCGACCTCGACGCTCTCGATCCCGCTGACCACCCTGCCGCCCGAGACGATCCCCGGGCCGAAGGACAGCGTCTGCCAGACCCCGTCGGCAAGGAGCTTGGCGGCGGACGTGGCGGTCTCGTCATACAGCCGCATGGAGCCGTCGGCAAAGAACGCGAGGCCCTCGCGGGCACCCTTGTCGCGATAGATCACGCCATTGCGGATCTCGATCCCGGTCTCGCGGAAGCCGTAATAGTCGCCGTTGATTGCCAGCACCGCGCCGGCCTGGTTGGCGATGACCGAGGTGTTGGCGACGATGTTGGAGCCGAACTCGTCATTGGCGAAGGCCGACCGGACGATCGTCGCGTCGCTCACCGTGATGTCGGCAACGTAGTAGGTGACGGTGTCGGTGCCGCTGCCGGTCGCAACCGTGGTGATCGTGATCGTGGCCGTGTCGCTCGTGTAGGTCGTGCCGGTGGATGTCCCGTTGGTGGCGGCCTGGGTCGCCTCGACGGTGTCCGAGGTCTGGGCCGAGGCGTTGGTCACCTCGACGTGGTCGATGACGTAGCGGTTGAGGGCCCACCCGCTCGCGGCCCCGGCGGTGCCAAAGATCGCGGCGATCCCCCCGCCGAGGGCGGTGCGCCGGCTGACCCGACTGGTCGTGGCTGGCATGTCAGCGGCCCATCCCGCCGCCGGTGGACACACCTGCGGTCACCGAGCCGGCCTCGGTGGCGCCGTCAACGGACCCGCCGGCCGAATAGGTTCCGACGACCTCGTCGGCGAGCTTTCCGCCGATGTAGATCTGGTAGCTCTCCTCGGCGGTGATCCCCGCGCCGGAGAAGACGAAGTTGGCGACCTCCTTGACCGTGGTGTAGCTG
This sequence comes from Nostocoides sp., assembly GCF_037045025.1. GTDB lineage: Bacteria > Actinomycetota > Actinomycetes > Actinomycetales > Dermatophilaceae > Nostocoides_A. The sequence continues at coordinate 128,726 of NZ_JBAOHM010000013.1, forward strand.
GCGATCACGGTGCCGTCCTGGACGACGCTGATCGTCTCACCGGCGGCGACCGACGGGCTGAAGTTCAGCTGCAGCCAGCCCTGGGAGGAATCGGAGCTGGGGGATTCGGCCATACCCGCCGAGCCGGCCGCGACGAGAGTGCCGCCGCTCACGTCGAAGCCGCCGTTGACGTCGATCGTTCCGTTGCCGTTCATGGTCGGGCCGGAGGCGATCACGGTGCCGCCGGTCATCGTCGCCGAGCCGTTGGAGTCGAGCGCGTCCCCGTCCGCGTTCACGACGAGGGTGCCGCCGCTGATCTGCAGCAGCGAGCCGTCGTCCTGCCCACCGCCGCCCATACCGCCGCCGCTGGAGGTCCCGGAGGTGACGTTGACGCCATCATCGCTGCTGGTGATCGTGGTGGCGCCGCCGGCAATGACGATGTTGGCGCCCTCGATGCCCTCCACGGACTTCGCGATGGTGAGCGTGCCGCCGGTGATTCCGAGGTCGCCCTCGGCGTGGATGCCGTCGTCTCCGGCGTTGACGGTGACGGTGCCTCCGGTGACCAGCACATAGCCGACGGTGTCGTCGGTTTCGTTGTCGGACTTCAGGGAATCGCCGCCCGAGGTGACGTCGAGCTTGCCGCTCTCGACAATCAGATAGTCCTTGCCGCGGACACCGTCGTCGGTCGCGTGCACCGTGATGTCCCCGCCGAGGATGACCAAGCCGTCCTTGCTGGCGATGCCGTCGTTGGTGTTGCCGGTGACGGTCAGGGAGCCGCTGCCGGCGATCGTCAGGTCGGCCATCGAGAACAGCGTCGCGTTCGGCGCGTCTTCGGCGCTGGTGTCGTATGCCGTTCCGTCGGCCAGCGCATTCTCGCTCCCGTCCCCGAGGATCACCACCGCTTCGTCGGCCGCGGTGATGTTTATCGCCGCACCTTGGGAGTTGGTGATGTTTGTGCCGTCGAGGACGAGGTTGACCTTGCCCTCGGCGTCGCTGGTGACGACGACCGAGCCGTCGGAGAGTGTGCCGGACAGCACATAGGTCCCGGGCGCGGTGATCGTCACCGTGTCGCCGTCAATGCTGACGCCGTCGCCGGAGGCTGTGCTGGCGCCGTCGGCCAGGGTGATCGTCACGGCATCGCTGGTGTCGACGTCAGCGTCATCGGTCTGGGCGTGGCTTTCGGCATCGTCGGCGAGCAGTTCCGACGCGGAGGCGGCGCTGCTCGCGTCGCTGCTGGCGTTCTGGGCGCTGGCCCCACTCGTGGCCGCTGACGTCACCGAGGTCGTCGTGGCAGACGATGTGGAGGAGTCGGCGACGGTCGTGCTGCACGCCGCCAGCCCGAGGGCGGCGACCGCGGCGACGATCGAGGCGGTGATCTGCTTGGGGGACTTCATGGTGTGGCTCCTGCGGTCGGTGGCTTGTTGACCTCCACTGAACCGGCCGCGTCTGTCCCTGCCCGCTGGTGATGCTGTGTGCTTGCTGTGCGGCGCGGCCACATAGACTGCCCCTCGTGTCCGAACTGACCCGCGACGATGTCGCGCACCTGGCCGGGCTGGCCCGCATCGAGCTCAGCACCACCGAGCTGGACAAGATGGTCGGCGAGTTGGGGATCATCCTCGAGTCGGTGGCGCAGGTGCAACAGGCGCCGATCGGCGACGTCGAGCCGATGTCGCACCCGATGCCGTTGGTCAACGTCACCCGGCCCGATGTCGTGCGCGAATCACTCGCCGCAACCGCCGCGCTGGCCGGTGCCCCTGAGCAGGACCAACAGCGTTTCGCCGTCCCCCGCATCCTGGACGAAGACTGAGATCCTCACGTGACAAGCGAAACCACTTCCGTGACAACCGAACTCAACACCAAGACCGCGGCCGAACTCGCCGATCTGCTCGCCTCCGGGCAGGTCTCCTCGCTCGAGATCACCCAGGCCTGCCTCGACCGCACAACGGTCGTCGACGGCCTCGTGCACGCCTACCTGCACGTCGACGCGGACGGTGCCCTCGCCACGGCGCGGTCGATCGACGAGCGGCGGGCGGCGGGGGAGAGCCTGCCGGTGCTCGCCGGTGTCCCGATCGCCGTGAAGGACGTCATGACGACCCGCGGCCTGCCGACGACGTGCGGCTCGAAGATCCTGCACGGCTGGATTCCGCCCTATGACGCGACCGTTGTCGCGCAGATCAAGGCGGCCGGTATGCCGATCCTCGGCAAGACCAACATGGACGAGTTCGCGATGGGCTCCTCGACGGAGCATTCGGCATACGGGCCGACCCGCAACCCGTGGGATCTGGAGCGGATCCCGGGTGGGTCTGGCGGCGGCTCGTCCGCGGTGCTCGCCAGCTTCCAGGCGCCGCTCGCAACCGGGACCGACACCGGCGGCTCGATCCGCCAGCCGGCCGCCGTCACCGGGACCGTCGGCACCAAGCCGACCTATGGTGGCGTCTCACGCTATGGCCTTGTGGCACTGGCCAGTTCGCTTGACCAGGCCGGCCCGTGCGCCCGCACCGTGCTCGACACCGCGCTGCTGCACGAGGTCATGGGTGGGCACGACCCGATGGATTCGACCTCGATCGACGCGCCCGTCCCCGCAGTGGTCGAGGCGGCCAGGCGCGCGGATGTCGCAGGCATGCGGATCGGGATCGTCCGTGAGCTGACCGGCGAGGGATTCCAGGCCGGCGTCCAGCAACGGTTCGACGAGGCGGTGCAACATCTCGTCGATGCCGGCGCGCAGGTTGTCGAGGTGTCCTGCCCCAACTTCGTCTACGCGCTGGCGGCCTACTACCTCATCCTGCCGAGTGAGGCGAGCTCGAACCTCGCCAAGTTCGATGCAATGCGCTATGGCCTGCGGGTCTTCCCCGAGGGCATCGACGAGCCAACCGCCGAGCAAGTGATGGCGGCAACCCGCGAGGCGGGCTTCGGCGACGAGGTCAAGCGCCGGATCATCCTCGGCACCTACGCCCTCTCCAGCGGCTACTACGACGCCTATTACGGCTCGGCCCAGAAGGTGCGGCGGCTGATCGCCGACGACTTCGCCCGGGCGTTTGAGCAGGCCGATGTCCTCGTCAGCCCAACGGCGCCGACAACGGCGTTCCGCTTCGGCGACAAGATCGACGACCCAATGGCCATGTATCTCAACGATATTGCGACGATTCCGGCGAATCTCGCTGGGGTGCCGGGGATGTCGCTGCCGAGCGGAGTGGCACCCGAGGATGGGCTGCCGGTGGGCTTCCAAATCCTCGCTCCCGCAACGCAAGACGATCGACTGTATGCCGTGGGCGCCGCCCTCGAGGCGCGCTTGCTCGACGCGTGGGGCGCGCCAATCCTCGGCCAGGCTCCCGACCTGACCGCCGCGACCGTGACGGGGGCGTGAACAGCATGACCCAGACGACGACCGAAGCGACCCTGCCCTACGAAGATGCCCTAGCGGCATACGAGCCGGTGATGGGCCTGGAGGTGCATGTCGAGCTCAACACGGCGACCAAGATGTTCTGCGGCTGCGCGACCACCTTTGGGGCGCAGCCCAATACGCAGGTATGCCCGGTGTGCCTCGGGCTGCCGGGGGCGCTGCCGGTGGTCAACGAGAAGGGCGTCGAGTCGGCGATCCGGATCGGCCTGGCGCTCAACTGTCAGATCGCGCCGTGGTGCCGGTTCGCGCGGAAGAACTACTTCTACCCGGACATGCCCAAGAACTTCCAGACCTCGCAGTATGACGAACCGATCGCGCACGACGGTCACCTTGATGTGGAACTGGCCGACGGCACGACCTACCGGGTGGAGATCGAGCGCGCCCACATGGAGGAGGACACCGGCAAGTCGCTGCACGTCGGTGGCGCGACCGGGCGCATCCACGGCGCGACGCATTCGCTCGTCGACTACAACCGGGCCGGCATTCCGCTGATCGAGATCGTCACCAAGCCGATGACCGGCGCGGGGGAGCGCGCGCCGGAGATCGCGCGCGCCTATGTCGCGACGCTGCGCGATCTGCTTGCTGCGCTTGGAGTTTCGGACGTTCGTATGGAGCAGGGCTCGATGCGCTGCGACGTCAACCTCTCGCTGATGCCGCGGGGATCGGCGACCTTTGGGACGCGCAGCGAGACCAAGAACGTCAACTCGCTGCGCTCGATCGAGCGGGCGGTCCGCTTCGAGATCGGGCGCCACGCCGCGATCCTCACCGGCGGCGGCGCGGTGGTCCAGGAGACCCGGCACTGGCACGAGGACACGGGGATCACGACGTCCGGCCGGGTGAAGTCGGATGCCGAGGACTATCGCTATTTCCCCGAGCCCGACCTCGTCCCGGTCGCGCCGAGCGCGGAGCTGGTGGAGGCGCTGCGCGCCACGCTGCCGGAGCCGCCCGCCGCTCGTCGCAAGCGGCTGCAATCCGCCTGGGGCTACAGCGATTTGGAGATGCGCGATGTCGTCAACGCCAATCTCGTCGATCTCATCGAGGAGACCGTCGCCGCCGGTGCCAGCCCCGCCGCCGCGCGCAAGTGGTGGTCGGGCGAGATCGCCCGCCGCGCCAACGCCGAGGGCCTCGACGTCCCCGCGTATGCCGCGCAACTCGCCGTGACGCCAGCCCACGTCGTCGAGTTGGAAGGCCTGGTCACCTCGGGCCGATTGAACGACGCGATGGCCCGCCAGGTCTGGGACGGCGTCCTCGCCCGCGACGGCGCCCCCACCGTGGTCGCCGATGCCCGCGGGCTCGAGCTGGTCCAGGACAGCGGCGCCCTCGAAGCCGCGGTCGACAAGGTCATCGCCGCGAATCCCGATGTCGCGCAGAAGGTCCGCGACGGGAAGGTCCAGGCTGCTGGTGCCCTCATTGGCCAGGTGATGAAGGAGATGAAGGGCCAAGCCGACGCCGCCGCCGCCCGCGAACTCATCTTGTCGCAGCTGACCTGAGCGAGCGGGCTGATCGGCGCGCGCCGACACCGGCCGCGTTGTCCGCCTCGCCACGAAGCTGCTCTCCACACAGCCCGCTGGTCAACCTCTAGCCCAAGCTCAGGTGATGGTCGGCCGCGGCTGGCTGCAGTGCCGGGCGCCGTTAAGCGGCTCATCCCAAACGAGAGTGTAGTTGGGGTCTGAATCCGCCGGCTTCGAGCAGACTGCGGGCAATGTAGTTGGTCAGGTTCCGGAACCCGAGGGCGGAGCCGCGCAGGTGTTCGAGCCGGCCGTTCAGGGCCTCGGTGGGGCCCGTTTGAGGTGCCGGGCCGGTCGAAGTAGGCCAGGATGTCCGCGGCGCGCTTCTTCAGGGTCCGGCCCAAGGTGATGATCTCGGTGAGCGCGGCCGGGACGCCGGCGCTGATGGAGTCGATGACAGCCTGCATCCGGGCCTTGGCGGCGGCACGGTCGGGATCGCGGTAGGCGCCGATCATTCGCTGGTAGATGCCCCAGGTCGCTTCGACCTCGACATGGTCCTCAACGGCAAACAACGCCTCGATGCGGGCGCGTTGGCGGTCGGTGAGCAGATCGGCGCCGGTGTGCAGGGTCCGCCGCGCGGCATACAGCGGATCGCCTTTGCGGCCGCGGTGGCCGGTCGTGGCCTGCTGGACCCGGCGGCGTGTCTGATCGAGAGCGTCGCCGCCCAAGCGGACCACGTGAAACGGATCCATCACCGCGGTGGCGGACGGGAGTTCTTGGGCGGCCGCGGATTTGTACCCGGTGAAGCCATCCATCGCGACGACCTCGATCCCCTCCCGCCAGGCCGGGTCCCGCTCCGCGAGCCAGGTCGCGAACACCGCTGAGGAGCGGCCCTCGACCATATCCAGCAGCCGGGCCGGCCCCGTCTTGTCCCGCACCGGCGTCAGATCGATGATCACGGTGACGTACTTCTCGCCCTTGCGGGTGTGCCGCCAACAGTGCTCGTCCACGCCAACGACAGCCACACCATTGAACCGGTCCGGGTCATCGATCAACACCCGACGTCCTTCAGCCAGAACCGCGTCGTTCGCGGTGTCCCAGGCCACCGCCAACGCCTCGGCGACCCGGGCGACCGTCAGGTGGTAGAGGACCAACGCCTCCAACGCCCAGGCCAGCGCGGCCCGGGACAGCTTCGCGCGCGGCTCGGCTGCTCGGCTGGTGTCCTGGCGCCACACCTTCCCACACGCCCCGCAGCGGTAGCGGCGGACCGTGATCTCCAAAACTGTTGGCCGCCACCCGAACGGGACATGCGCCAGCCGGCGCACGACCGTGTCCCGCACCCGGCCTTCGCTCCCGCAGCGCCGACACCACGGATCGGGCTCGAGGACCCGGCAGGCCAGCACCGCACGATCGGTCTCAAGCCGCTGCCCCGTGATGACCAGACCGAGATCATCAACACCGGTGAAGGTGTCCAGGTCGGGGCAGGTGAAGGTAACGTCAGCCATGTCGAGGTCTTCCAGATGGGAAGTGTCAGAGCTTCCATCATCGGAAGACCTCGACCCTCAACCCGGCAGCGACGCGCCACCCCCCACACTCTCGTTTGGGAAGAGCCCGTTAAGCGCGTCTTAAGCGGCGGGCCTGAGAGTGGCTACGTCGACCCATCCTGGTTAGACGAAAAGGCGCTCGCATTCTGGTCGAGCGTGGACCTGAAAGGGGCCGTGATGGTCACCGAAGTCGGCACGCTGATGAGCAAGCTGCCCCCACCGCACGGCAAGAGCGCAGGTCTAGCTGCCGTGATCGGATTCCTGGCGGGAGGGATCGGCTTAGCCATCTACTTCCGCAATATCATCGACCTGCTGTTGCCCCTGGGCATTGCCATCGTGGCGGTGGCAATACTCGGCGATCCCGGTTGGTTGGCGGGGGCAGTGCTGTCCGCGATCTACGGGTTCTACAGGGTGGTGGAGGCTGAGGGCCGCTCCGATGCCGCTGGCCACGTCTCCATGACCAACCGGGCAACCGCCTGAACGAAGCTCGACTCGGGGGTCGAGCAGGAAGGGAAGGGGCGCACCTTATGGCCGCCAAGGATGTACCCGACTGGTGGTGGGACTTCTGGGCTGTTGCCGGTGAGGGCGAGCGGTTCCGGACATTTGTACTGGCGACGTTAGCGTTCGGAGCCTTCGTCATCGCGATAACCCTGTCCCGGCGGCGATTCTCGCTGCTGCCAATGAAGCATGTCCTCCTGGGCGAGAAGAAGCGAGTCGAGCGCGAACTCGAGCTCGAGCTTAACCCGAACCCGTCCTTGCCAACCCGAAAGGTCGCGCTCGGTGAGCTTGACTCGGACGCGGAGCTTGACTCGGACGCGGAGCTTGTCGAAGCGCTGATTGTTCTGGCTCAGTTTCGGGTCGAGGCCGAAGAGGCCAGGCTGACGAAGGACGCAAACCTCGCGCCGATGGCCACGGAGTATGCCGCGCGCCTGCCCGCATCGCATAAGTGGCTCGCCAACGGATTGCTGAAAACAGACTCCGAGCCAGCGGATCGTCGTGCGTGGTTGTCCTTGGCGATCCGCACGGCGGCCGAGCTTGGTGTTGCCGAGGACCGGCAGCGACTCACGACGTACCGAAAGGCGTATTGGCTGGCAATCCTGCTCGCCGGGTTTGTTGTAGCGATGGTAACCGTGTTGGGAAACCCCGGGTTTGCGGTCTGGGGGATCGCGGGAGCCTCGATCAGTCGTCTGCTCTTGGTCTTGCGGGCCGAGAACAACACTGACCGCCGCATTGGGTGGCCCATCCTCTTCCTCACGCCGGTCGTCGGTGCCCTCTCCGGAATGTCCAGCGTGCTCGCGGTGGACGCACTTCACGCCTGGGGCGCCTTGGGCGACATCTTTACTCGTGTCGACTGGGCCGATAGCACGATGCACGTCGAAGCGGCGTTCGTCGCATTCCTTGCCGGGTTCTCCGAACGCCTGCTGGACAAGCTCGCCAACCTGGGCTTGGGGAAGTTCGCTTCCGGAGTGGACGCTGAGGGGGCTGCGGTGCCGAATCCGTCATCCGCGCCCGCCCCGTTGCCGTCAGGTAGGAAGTCAGCTGAAGAGAGCGCAGCGGTTGTCAAGGCCACCCTGGACTTTGGGGGGATCTATCACCTGCCTGCGTGCGGCGAGTTATACGAACGGACCGAGGGTGCTCGATCGGCGACATTTTGCGACGAAGCGACTGCCCGAGAAGCTGGCTTCACTCACGGTTCCCACGACCCGCCGCTGCGGTCAGGGGACCGGGTTCAAACCTCTACCGGCGGTTAGGTCCAGAATAAGGTGCCCGGCGGCGCACCTTTGCTGGACCTTCCTCCTGTTGGCGCAGTTCGCCGAACGCGTGCCAACCATCGGCAGCCGATCAATGCAGCGGGCGCGACCCGGGACAGGGCGGTCAGCTGGACCGGGTTCAGGCTGTTCACGGGCCCGCGTCCAACCGTCCCATATCCGACGTGTAAACTGGAATCACTCCAGTTCACGACACGGTGAGTGCCAGCGTCGGCATACTGGAGTGACCACCCGCGTCGAAGGAGCGAACAGACTCGATGTCCCTCATCAACACCCCCCTCAAGCCGTTCACGACCCAGGCATTCCACAACGGCGCATACGTCGAGGTCAGCGACAAGGACGTGCTGGGCAAGTGGGCGATCTTCTTCTTCTACCCCGCCGACTTCACCTTCGTCTGCCCCACCGAGCTCGGCGACCTGGCCGACCAGTACGACGAGCTGCAGCAGCTCGGCGTCGAGGTCTACTCCGTCTCGACCGACACCCACCACGTGCACGCCGCGTGGCACAAGGAGTCCGAGACCGTCGGCAAGATCACGTACTTCATGCTCGGCGACCCGGCCGGTGTGATCACCAACAACTTCGAGAACATGCGTGAGGGCCAGGGCCTGGCCGACCGCGCCACCTTCCTCATCGACCCCGACGGGATCATCCAGGTCATGGAGGTCACGTGTGAGGGCGTCGGCCGCAACGCCGCCGAGCTCGTCCGCAAGGTCAAGGCCGCGCAGTATGTCCGCAACCACCCCGGCGAGGTCTGCCCCGCCAAGTGGGAAGAGGGCGCCGAGACCTTGAAGCCGTCCATCGACCTCGTCGGCAAGATCTGAGGCCGACACCACCAATGCTCGACCCGGCACTGAAAGACCAGCTGCGGACCTATCTGACCAACGTCCGGCAGCCCATCGAGTTGATCAGCTCGCTCGATGACTCCGCGAAGTCGGCAGAGATGGCCGAGTTACTCGACGAGATCGCCGGGCTGAGCGAGCAGGTCACGCACGTCCGGAACGGGGACGACGCGCGTCGTCCCTCGTTCCGGATCGCGCGGACCGGCACCGACGTGTACGTGACCTTCGCCGGCATACCGCTCGGTCACGAGTTCACCTCGCTCGTCCTCGCCCTGCTGCACGTCGGCGGCCACCCGCCGAAGATCGAGGACGACACGGCCGAGCAGATCAAGGCGCTGACCAAGCCGCTGCAGTTCGAGACCTATATGTCGCTGTCGTGCCAGAACTGCCCCGACGCGGTGCAGGCGCTGAACATCATGAGCGTCCTGAACCCGGATCACGTCTCGCACACGGCGATCGAGGGCGGGCTCTTCCAGGACGAGGTCGCCGAGAAGGGCATCCAGGCCGTCCCGACCGTCTACCTCAACGGCGAACTCTTCGACTCCGGCCGGATGAGCCTGGAGCAGATCCTCGGCAAGGTCGACGAGGGCGCCGACGCCAAGGCGGCGGCCAAGGTCGACGCCAAGGAGCCCTTCGAGGTGCTCATCATCGGCGGCGGCCCGGCCGGCGCCAGCGCGGCGATCTATACCGCCCGCAAGGGCATCCGCACCGGCATCGTCGCCGAACGCTTCGGCGGCCAGCTCAACGACACGATGGCGATCGAGAACTACCCGTCGGTCGCGCACACCGAGGGGCCGCGGATGGCGGCCGACCTCGAGCAGCACGTGCGGTCGTATGGCGTGGAGGTCGTTCTCGGCCAGCATGCCGCCAAGCTCATCCCGGCCGAGCAGCCGGGTGGCTACCACAGCGTCGAACTCGCCTCCGGCGCAACACTTCAGGGCCGCACCGTCATCATCGCCACCGGCGCCCGCTGGCGCACGATGGGCTGCACCGGCGAAGAGGACTACCGCAACAAGGGCGTCACCTTTTGCCCGCACTGCGACGGCCCCCTCTTCACGGGCAAGCGCGTCGCCGTCATTGGCGGCGGCAACTCCGGCATCGAGGCGGCGATCGACCTGGCCGGCATCGTCGGGCACGTCACGGTCGTCGAATTCCTCGACCAGTTGCGCGCCGACGACGTCCTCGTCGACAAGCTCGAGAGCCTGCCCAACACCGAGGTCCACCTCGGCCGGCGCACCACCGAGGTCATCGGCGACGGCACCAAGGTCACCGGCCTGACCACCGAACCGCGCGAAGGCGGCGACGCCGAGACGATCAACCTCGACGGTGTCTTCGTCCAGATCGGCCTGCTGCCCAACGCCGAATGGGTCAAAGGCACCCTGGAACTCAGCGACCGCGGCGAGGTCGTCGTCGACGGCCGCGGCGTGACGTCCATCCCTGGCGTCTTCGCCGCCGGTGATGTCACGACCGTTCCGTTCAAGCAGATCACCATCGCCAGCGGAACCGGTGCGACGGCCGCCCTATCGGCGTTCGACTACCTCATTCGCACGCCCGCGCCCCAGGAGGCCGCGCTCGCGATTGCCTAACGGCTCGTATGCCGCGAAGGCCCGGACCGACATCGGTCCGGGCCTTCGGCGCGACCGGCCGTCGGCGCGACGAACGCTACCGGCGACCGCCGCCGAGCAGGCCGCCGAGGATGTCGCTCAGGATGCCGCCGCCACCACCTTGCTGCTGCTCGGTCCGGCTGGACTGGCTGCCCGCGCCCTGGCCGAGGACGTCCTTGAGGATCGAGTCGAGGTTGGGCTGGCCCGACGACTGCTCCGGCGCCGATTGGGGTGCGTCGGTGCGCTGCGGGAGGGCGTTCGGGTCGACGCGGCTGTCCTGCGGGGCCGAGGCGGCGCCGCCGCCCCCCAGCACCTGGCCGAGGATGTCGCCGAGCCCGCCGCCGGACCCGCCGGCCGGGCCACCACTGCGCTGGCTCATCTGCTTCATGACATAGGACAACACGATCGGTGCGAGGATCGGCAGCAACCGCCGGAACAGGCTGCCGCCGAGGCCGCCGGCAGCGCCATACTGCCCGAGCTGGTTATAGACAGCATCGGTGTTGCCGCCGAAAATGTGCTGGGTGATCGCCTCGCCGTCGGCGGGGTCCACCTGAGCGAGGTCGACGCCGCCGTCGAGCAACGACGGGTCGTGCTGGCCGAGGGCATCGAGGATCGATGCGGCACCGGCCGGGTCTTGCGCATTGGCGTCCAACCCGCCAAACAACGCGGGCAGGGCCGCCGCGGTGGCCTGCTCCACCTCGGCGGGGTCGGCGCCGACCTGGGCGGCGAGCTGGTCGATATCCAGGCTGTTGAGGATGTCGTCAACGGGGTTGGTCATCGGTGGGCTGCCTCGTTCTCGTCGGGCGTCCGTGGACGCGGCTCGCCCGGCTCCGCTGCCGGGCGATTTCTTCCGCAGAAGGTATCAAGCCAAACCCACCACGGGGCGGCTCAGCAAGCAGGCTTCTTGCCTCCCGCCGCTGTGTTTGACCGAGGATTGGAGCATGCTGGGGGTATGACCACGGCGGCCATGGACCGGACCCTCATCCTGTTGCGGCATGCGGAGGCGGTCGCGTCCAGCCCGGAGGGTGACCACGAGCGCGAGCTGACCGAGACCGGCCACACGCAGGCGCAGTCGGCCGGCCGCTGGTTGCGCGAGCACGCCCTCGGCGTTGATCAAGTGCTGTGCTCCACCGCCGAGCGAACGCGGCAGACCGCCGAAGGGATCTGGGACGGTGGGTGCGGCGAGGCCGATGTCCACTTCGACCGGCAGATCTACAACGCGCCCGCCGACGCGCTGCTCGCCGTCGTGCGGGGGGCGGACGACGACGCCGATGTCGTCATGCTCGTCGGTCACGCCCCCGGTGTGCCTGCCCTGGCCAGTTTCCTGGCCGACGGTCAGGGCCGGGGCACGGCCCACGAGCAGATGTGCCATGGATTTCCGCCGGGGGCCTTCGCGGTGTTGCGCTACTCCGGGCGCTGGTCCGGTCTCGGTGCCGGTGCTGCATTGCTGCGCTACTTCGTCAGGCCCTAGCGGTCCGGGAAAATTCGCAGTTCACAGCCCCTTCCCCCGAAGGACACACGACGACTACGGTGCCGGTGTCCACTCTTTAGTCTTTGGACGCTTGTTACCCATTGGAAGGAATTCCCCCGTATGCCGCACTCACCGCTCCGCCTGAAGGTGGCCGCCGCCACCGCCGGGGCCGCCGTGCTGCCGCTGGCCTCCCTGGCCGCCAGCACACCCACCGCAGCCGCCCCCGCGGCTGACACAGCACGAACCACGACCTACATCGTGATGACCGACGACAGTCCGCTCGCCAGTTTCAACGGCGGATCGGGCTTCGAGCGGACCAAGCCCGCCGACGGCGAGCGCATCGACACCAGAACCACCAATGCACGGGCATACACCCGCCACCTCGTCGAGCGGCACGACGCCGCCCTGCGCAGCGCCGGAATCTCCACCGCTGCCAAGCGGAGCGACTACACGGTGGCGTTCAACGGCTTCAGCGCCAAGCTGACGTCGGCGCAGGCAGCCAAGCTGAAGAAGACGGCAGGCGTTGCCCACGTGTGGGAGAACGAGACCCGCTACGCGGACACGATCTCGACGCCCGACTTCCTCGGGCTCACCGGGACAAACGGGGTGTGGGCCAAGCAGTTCCGCAACAAGGCCCGGGCGGGCCTGGGCATCATCGTCGGTGACCTCGACTCCGGCATCTGGCCGGAGAACCCTTCCTTCGCTGCCCTGCCCGAGCCGCGTCCGGACTGGGCGCTGATCAACCGCAAGTGGCGTGGCGCGTGCGTGTCGGGCACCGAGGAACCGGTCCCGTGCAATAACAAGCTCATCGGCGCCCGCTACTACACCGAGAACAACACGATCAACAGCTTCGAGTTCAACTCGCCACGTGACTACAACGGGCACGGCTCGCACACGGCAAGCACGGCGGCGGGCAACAATGGCGTCCAGGCAGTCATCAACGGCGGCGTCGTCGGAACCGCGTCCGGCATGGCCCCGGTGGCGCGGCTGGCGGCATACAAGGTCTTGTGGGCAACGACCGACGGGCGCGCCTCGGGCAGCACCGAGGGTATCGTCCACGCGATCGACGACGCAGTCGCCGACGGGGTCGACGTCATCAACTACTCGATTTCCGGCTCCCGGACCTACATTGTCGGCCCGGACGAGATCGCCTTCCTCGGAGCCGCCGACGCCGGTGTCTTCGTCTCGACCAGCGCCGGCAATGACGGCGACGCCGTGGGCACGAGCAGCGTCGCGCACAACGCTCCCTGGACCACGACCGTGGCCGCGAGCACGCACGACCGGGGCTCGACCAACACCGTCACCCTCGGCAATGGCTCTACCTATCCCGGTGTCGGGGTCTCCCCGACCGGCGTCGGGCCGGCGCCGCTGATCAACAGCACTGCCGCGGCCGCCGCTGGCGCCGACCCCAACCAGGCGACGCTCTGCTACGGCACCGCTGACGGCGGCCTGGCGCTCGACCCGGCCAAGGTGAACGGCAAGATCGTCATCTGCACCCGCGGAACGACCGCGCGCGTCAACAAGAGCGCAGCCGTTCAGGAGGCCGGTGGGATCGGCATGATCCTGGCCAACAACACCGACGCCGAGTCGCTCAACGCCGACTTCCACTCGGTGCCCACGAGCCACGTCAACGGCACCGATGGTGCCGCGATCAAGGCGTACGTCGCTTCGGCGACCAACCCGACGGCCACGATCAGCCCGCGGAACGCGAGCCAGGTGCGGGCTCCCCAGATGGCGGGCTTCTCGTCCTACGGTCCCGCCTTGGCGGGTGGGGGCGATCTGCTCAAGCCGGACATCACCGCGCCGGGCGTCGACGTCATCGCGGCCGTCTCTCCCGCCGGTGACGCGGGTGGGAACAACTTCAACGCGAACTCCGGCACCTCGATGTCGGCGCCGCATATCTCCGGTCTGGCCGCGCTGCTGATCCAGAAGCACCCGAACTGGCAGCCGATGTGGATCAAGTCCGCGATGATGACGACCGCGACCACCAAGGACAACACCGGCGCCCCGATCCAGCGGGCCGGCCACGACGCCACCCCGCTGGACTACGGCAACGGTCATGTCGTGCCGAAGAGCATGTTCAACCCGGGCCTGGTCTACGGCAACCGGCAGGTCGACTGGTACAAGTACGGCTGCGCCATCGGCCAGTTCCAGTTGGTGACCTCGGCGAGCTTCTGCCAGACCTACGGTGGGACCGACCCGAGCAACTTCAACTACCCGAGCATCGCGGTCAACGACGTCGCCGGTTCCCGCCAGGTCAAGCGCTTGCTGACCAATGTGACCGGGGCGTCGAGCACCTACAAGGGCAAGATCTCGGTGCCGGGCTTCACCGCCCGCCTCAGCGCCGCGAGCTTGACCATCGGAGCGCAAAAGACCAAGCCGTTCACGATGACCTTCACCCGGACCACCGCTCCGTTGGACCAGTGGGCCTTCGGGTCGCTGACCTGGACCGACACCAAGGGCCATGTGGTGCGCAGCTCGATCGCGCTCAAGCCGGTCGTGGTCGGTGCGCCGGCCGAGGTCACCGGCACCGGCACATCTGGATCGAAGCCGGTCACGGTCTCGCCGGGCTACACCGGCACGCTGTCCTCGACCGTGGCGGGCCTGGAGCCGGCGACGGTCAACACGACGACCACCCCCAAGGGGGCGGCGACGACCGTCACCGTCACCATCCCCGCCGGGACCAAGGTGGCCCGCTTCGCGACCTATGACGCCGACTACCCCTCGGGCACCGACGTCGACCTCGTCGTCCGGCGCGGCACCACGACGGTCGGTAGCTCCGGTGGCGCCACGGCCGAAGAGGCGGTCAACCTCAGTGGCAGCGACGTCGGCGGCACCTACACCGTTCAGGCCACCTACTTCGCCGGCACGCCCGCGACGCTCGACATCCAGGTAAACAGCTTCGCCGTCGGGACCACCGACGAGGGCAACCTGACCGTCTCGCCCGCCAGCGGGCCGGTCACGACCGGCCAGCCGGTGACGCGGACGTTCAGCTGGTCCGGGCTTAGCGCCAACACCCGCTATCTCGGCTATGTCACCTGGACCGACGGGACCAACCCGATCGGCCGCACGCTGGTGGCGATCCTGAAGTAGCGTCCAACAGAAGTAGCGTCCAACAGAAGTAGCGTCCGACACACGCAGACCCCTTGCCGGCGGGACCACCCCGCCGGCAAGGGGTTTTGCGTTCAGCACCCGATCGCCCACCCCCGCCAGCCACGGATGATGCGATCATCGGGTATGCCTGAACTGCGCTCGCGCACATCGACCCACGGCCGGACCATGGCGGGAGCCCGGGCCTTGTGGCGCGCGACCGGGATGACCGACGACGACTTCGGCAAGCCGATCGTCGCGATCGCCAACAGCTTCACCCAGTTCGTCCCGGGGCATGTGCACCTGAAGGATCTCGGTCAGCTGGTCGCCGGCGCGGTCGCCGAGGCCGGAGGAGTGGCCAAGGAGTTCAACACGATTGCCGTCGATGACGGGATCGCGATGGGTCACGCCGGGATGCTCTATTCGCTGCCCAGCCGCGAACTCATCGCCGACGCTGTCGAATACATGGTCAACGCGCACTGCGCCGATGCCCTGGTGTGCATCTCCAACTGCGACAAGATCACTCCCGGTATGCTGCTCGCCGCCCTCCGGCTGAACATCCCGGCGGTCTTTGTCTCGGGGGGCCCGATGGAGGCCGGCAAGACGGTGGCCATCGAGGGCATCGTCCACGAGAAGATCGACCTGATCGACGCGATGATCGCCAGCTCCAACGACGCCGTCACCGACGACCAACTCGGCGCGATCGAGCGCTCGGCTTGCCCCACGTGCGGCTCCTGCTCGGGTATGTTCACCGCCAACTCGATGAACTGCCTCACCGAGGCGATCGGTTTGTCTTTGCCCGGCAACGGATCCACCCTGGCCACCCATGCCGCGCGCAAGGATCTGTTCCTGCGCGCCGGGGCGCTGGTGGTCGACTTGTGCCGCCGCTACTACGACGGCGGCGATGACTCGGTGCTGCCCCGCAAGGTGGCCTCGTATGCCGCGTTCACCAACGCCTTCGCGCTCGACGTCGCGATGGGCGGCTCGACCAACACCGTGCTGCACTTGCTCGCCGCGGCCCGGGAGGCCGACCTCGACTTCCACATGGCCGACATCGACGCGATCAGCCGGCGGGTGCCGTGCCTGGCCAAGGTCGCCCCCAACAGCCCGAAGTACCACATGGAGGACGTCCACCGGGCGGGCGGCATACCGGCGATCTTGGGTGAACTCGACCGCGCCGGGCTGCTGCAGCGCGAGGTCCACGCCGTGCACAGCCCAAGCCTCGATAAGTGGCTGGGGGAGTGGGACATCCGCTCCGGCCAGGCGGGCGAGGCGGCATCCGAGCTGTTCCTCGCGGCGCCCGGTGGGGTCCGCACCACCGAGCCGTTCTCCACGAGCAACCGGTGGGCGAGCCTCGACGTCGACGCCGCCGAGGGCTGCATCCGCGACAAGGAGCACGCCTACACGATCGACGGCGGTCTTGCGGTTCTGACGGGGAACATTGCCCCCCACGGGTGCGTCGTCAAGACCGCCGGTGTCCCTGAATCCGGATGGCGGTTCACTGGCCCCGCCGTCGTCTTCGAGTCCCAGGACGATGCCGTCGACGGCATCCTCAACAAGCGCGTCGATGCGGGCGACGTCGTCGTCATCCGCTACGAGGGCCCCAAGGGTGGGCCGGGCATGCAGGAGATGCTTTATCCGACTTCGTTCCTCAAGGGGCGTGGGCTCGGGCAGGCGTGCGCGCTGATCACCGACGGCCGCTTCTCCGGAGGCACCTCCGGGCTGTCGATCGGGCACATCTCTCCCGAAGCCGCTAGCGGCGGGGCGATCGCGCTCGTCGAGGACGGCGACCCGATCGAGATCGACATCCCCGCCCGCTCGATCAACCTCGCTGTCCCCGAAGAGGTCCTCGCCGAGCGCAGGGCCAAGCAGGAGGCCCGCGAGCGGCCCTACACCCCGATGGATCGCGACCGGCCGGTCAGCGCCGCCCTGCGGGCATACGCGTCGATGGCCGCCTCGGCCGCCGACGGCGCGGTCCGGGTCGTCCCGTGACCGCCCCTGACCACAAGGTCAGGTCAGGGCGTCGTTGCGCGCGACCCACCGGCTGAACGTCGTGGTACGCACGGTGACCTGGGCGTCTCCCCGGTTGGCGACGGTGGAGTCGGTGTTGCTGAAGATCTTGGTCCAGGCCGCGCGCCGGTCTACGCACGATGTCTGACCGACGGGAATCGCGCCGTTCGAGCACGGGCCGATCTTCACGAAGGTGGCGCCCGCGGTGTCTTCCTTGCGCCAGATCGCGATCTTGTTGGCGGCCGTGATGCCCTTGCCGGACAATAGGGTCTTGTCAAACCGGAGGGTCAGGACCGCCGCCGACGTCGAGGTCGTCGTGAGTTCACCGGCCACCTGAACCCATACCGGTGAGGCGAAGGATCCGGCCGGACCGGTCTCCGTGGTTTCGGTGATCGTGACATCGGCCCCATCGGGGTCGACGCCCGGTGCCTGGACCGAAACCGCTACCGGATCGCTGGTGTTGACCTCGGGCCGGCATCCTTCACCTGCGCACTTCCCGGTGGCGATGGTGGCGGCCGCCAGCACGTCGGTTTTCGTCGGAGTGGTGTCGGGGAGGCTCAGTTGCCCGACGTCCACGTTCGCTCCACCCGTCGCGGTCTTTTGGTAGTCGACGGCGATCACGCTGGCTCCGGTCCCCGACGGCTTGGAGATCGAGCCACCGTTGACCAGTTTGCCTCGGGCGAGCGTCGCGGAAGTCCAGCCGTCGTAGACACTGCCGTCGCCGTCGAAAGCCAACTCTCCGACCAGTGCCGGGTTGGCGGACTGCGGCGACAGCTCGATCGCCGACCCATAGTCCTGCGCGACGTAGGCGCTGCCGTGGATCGTCAGCTGTCCCCGGACCTGGAGCTGGTACTGGTCGGAGAGATTGACACCGCGCTGCCGAGCGGTTTCAGCCACATCCAGGACGCCGCTGTCGGTGACAGTCAGGGCTCCCTCGGCGCCGGGAGCGAGGTTCATTGTGCAGCTGCGGGTCGCGGCGCACGGCCGCGACTGCAGGGCGCTCGCGCTGCTCGGGTCGCGTTCCCACTTCAAGGCGCCGCTGGCCAGGATGGCTCCGGTGCCGCCCAAGGTTCCCGACCAGCGCACGAGCGAACCCGACCGAAGGTAGGAGGTCAACACCGTCTTGTCCCCGTTGGCATAGAGCTTCGCTGCGACGGCGAGTTCGAGACTGGCTCCTGCATCAACGTCGATGGCCTGGACGCGAGCCGACTCGCCGGGCGCCATGACGACCGACTTCCCGGACGGGATGCAGACATAACCATTGGCGGAGTTCGCGTTGGTGGGGGCGAGGCCGCCGACCCAGTTCGACCCGGTCGACCACGCGGTGCCCGGCCCCTGGAACTCGAACTTCACCATACCGGCGAAGCCGTTTTGGCAGTACCCGTTGTCGAGGACGCTCGGTGTTGCGGTGGCGGGCGGTAGCCAGGCCAGCAGAGTCGTGACGCTGATCAGCGCGAGGGTCTTGCCGTTCATGCTCCATGCCTCTCCCGGCCGTTCGTGGGCCGGCCTGGAACAGATCTTGTTGTTGACCGCTTAACGGCCACTTAACGTCACGACTCAGAAACACGCAGGCGAGAGCCCCAAGAGCGGCTACCGTTGGCGGCGTGTTCGTCGGTGTGTTGGGGCCCCTGGTCGCCCGCGAAGGCGAGCGCGTCCTGCCCATCGGCGGACCCCTGCAACGCGGCCTACTCGCGATGCTCGCCCTCGAGACCGGGCGGATCGTCTCGACCGACCGGTTGATCGACGGGCTTTGGGGAGAGCATCCCCCGACCAAGCCCCTGTCCTCGCTCCAGGTCTACGTCCACGGTCTGCGCCGGGCCTTCGGCGGGCCGGGAGGCGGACGCGAGGTGCTTCGCAGCCAGCCACCGGGCTATCGCCTTGACCTCGACCCCGCAGGCACCGACCTCGTTCGGTTTGAGCAAGCCTGGGAGCGCGCGCGATCCCTCGCCAAGTCCGGGGACGCGGTCGCAGCGCGCGACGCCCTGAGCTTTGCCCTCGCTCAATGGCGTGGCCCGGCCCTAGAAGACCTCCGCGGGTTGCCCTTCGCCCAGGCCTATGTCGCGCGGCTCGACGACGCGCGGCTGCTCGCCGTCGAGGATCTGATCGACCTGCGGCTTGCCTGCGGGGAGCACGGCAGCGCAGCGCTCGAGCTAGAGAGCCTGGTCATCGACCATCCCACCCGCGAACGCTTCTGGGCGCAGCTGATGATCGCGCTGTATCGCGCGGATCGGCAGGCCGACGCCCTGGCGACCTTTGCTCGTGCTCGGGACCGCCTGGCCGACGAGTTGGGCATCGACCCGGGCGAGGCGCTGCGCGCCTTGGAGGTCAGCATCCTGCGCCACGATCCCGAGTTGGCCGCGCCCGAACTGGCCGACGCGCCCGCGACCGCGCCGACCGGTCGCCACGACGCGGAGGTGCCCGAGTCGACGCGCAGTGACAACTCCGCCTCGGCTCTCCCGCGGCCGCGGGCCGAGGCCAGGGTCCCGCGGCCGGTGACGAGGACCGTCGGGCGGGACGACCTGCTGACGCAGCTGAGGCAACAACTAGCCGACGGTGGTCCCAGGCTCCTCTCGCTCGTCGGTCCGGGCGGCACCGGCAAAACCCGGCTCGCGATCGAACTAGCCGCCGGCGCCGGCGGCTTCCCCGGGGGCGTCTTCTTTGCCTCGGCGACCGACGAGCAGGGTCCCGAGGAGATGTTCGGTGCCTTAGCGCTGGCCGCTGGTGGAGCCGAACCGAAGCGAGCGGGGCTCGAGGGCGCAGTGGACGCGGTGGCTGCGACGCTGCCTACCGGCAGGGTGCTCCTCGTCCTGGACAATCTCGAGGCTCTGGCCGAGCCGGGAGTGCCGGTCGCCGCGATCCTTGAGGCGATTCCGGCGCTCACGGTGGTCACCACCAGCCGGGTGCCGCTGCGGCTCTCCAGCGAATATGTCGTTATCGTCCCGCCGCTGCGCGTTCCTGAAAGCAGGGGGGAGATCGATCCCCAGACCGCGCTGGATTATCCCGCCGTCGAACTTTTCGTCGAGCGGGCCCGGACGAGCGGGCCGCGTTTCGAACTGACCGAGGCCACCGTTGGCCCGGTGGTCGAGCTGTGCCGCCTCCTCGACGGCATACCGCTGGCCGTGGAACTCGTCGCCGCACGAATGCGGCATTTGGCACCCGCAACCGCGGTCGACCGGTTGCGTCGCAGTCTCGACCTGGTCTCAACGACGGCCCTCGACCTGCCCGCGCGGCAGCGGACCCTCGCCGGGACGATCCAGTGGAGCATCGACTATCTGCCGGGAAGCGCTCGCAGCATCCTGGCCGATCTCGTGATCTTCGAGGACGGCTTCGACCTGGAGACTCTCGAAGCGGTGTCGGGGGCGCAGACAGCCGATGTGTTCAGCCCAATCGAGCACCTCGGGGTGCTTGTTGACGCCGGGCTCGTGCGGTTGAAAGACACCCGGGTCGAGCTGCGCTATCAAGTCCTCTCCACCGTGCGCGCCCAACTGCGTGCCACCGGCCAACTGCCGGCCGACCGCGAGGAGACCCTGCGCGTCCGGCACCTGGCTCTGTTGACCGAACGCCTGCAGGAACTCATCCCGCTCATCGACCGCGCGGATGGTGACCTCGTCCTCGCGCGCTTCGCCGACGAGCAGGAGGACATCCTGGCGCTGCTTGATTGGGCCATCGCCCACGGCCGGGCGGAGGCGGCCGCCGAATTGGGCGTTGGCGCCGCTGACGCGTGGCTTGCCACGGGCTGGTTGCGACGCGGGCGTGATGTCCTGGCCCGGCTCGGTTCGCTCGAACTGCCAGACTCGGTGCGTGACCGGGTTGATGTCGCGGAGGCTCGGCTCGCCTACCACCTAGGCGATGCTGGCGCCACCGAGGGATTGTGCCGATCCGTTCTGCAGCGGCCGGTCGAGCCGGCCGTTGAGGCCACCGCACGCTGTTATCTCGGTGCGGCGCTGGTCGGGCTCGGCCGGGTTGCGGACGGGATCGCCGCCGCCGAGGGGGCCTTGGCGTTGGCGCGCGAAACCGGCGACGCCGGCATCCAGGCGGTCACCCTGTCGGTCTTGGCCATCGGCGCGGCCATGCAAGGTGACTTCGCCGCCGAGCGGGCGCGCTATCTGGAGCGGCTCGACGTGGTTCGGGCCCAAGGGGATCGCACCCGGATCGCCGACACTCTGAACACGCTGGCGGAGATCGCCATCGACGAGGCCGACCTCGCCGCGGCCCGCGACCACGTCGACGAAGCGCTTCGTCTGGCCGGGCCCCACCGGCTGCTGGAACGGCGGGACGCGCTGATCACCGCTGCCCGGATCTCCGCGGCCACCGGCGAGCTGTCGCGACTGGCCGCCGAGCTGGGTGAGGCACTGGAGCACGCGACCCGCACCGAGCAGCCGCTGGCGCTGGCGCAGTGCGCCCGCACGGTCGCCACGGTTCTCGCGGGGCAGGGACGCTCCGGCGACGCGTTGCGGTTGTTCGCCCATGCCCATGCCTTGGCGCCGCCGCCGACCGGCGAGCGCGCACCCATGGAGAGCGACCTGGCTGGTGGGTATGCCGCCGCCGTTGCGGCGCTGTCTCCGGACACTCAGGAGCGGGTCTGGCTACACGCAGCGGCGCAACCAGCCGAGGTCGCCGAGTCGTTGCGTGCCGTGCTGGCCGAATTCGCTTTGACCCCAACGGGATCGGCCGGCGACGGCGCTCGCGTCGGTCCCTGAGCGCGTCAGGTGAAGCTGTTGTCCCGGGCAACCCACCGGCTAAAGCCGGTGGTGCGCACGGTGAGGTAGGCATCGCCGTTCACCTTCTTAGACCATGTGGGGCGGCGATCGACGCAGGCGGTCTGTCCTGCCGGGATGGCACCGGTATTGCAGTTGACCACCTTGGTGTAGGACGTCGCGGACTCGGGTTTGCGCCACACGCCGATGTCCGCGATGGCGCGAGTGCCGATCACTTTCTTGTCGTACTTGAGGGTGAGCACGGCTGGTGCCGCCAACGACGCGTCCAGGCCGGCCGCCTGGAGCCGCGCAGGCGGGGTGAAGGAGCCCGCGGGCCCGGTCTCGGTGGTCTCGGCAATCGTCATGGTCGCGCCGTTGGTGTCGGTGCCAGGCACCTGGACCGTGGTGATCAGCGTGTCCGTGCCCGTAGGCACCGGGGCGCACCCGTACACGTGACAGGTCCCGGTGCTCAACGATGCGCTACCGGCGACCAGGGCAGGAACGGGGGCACCGCCGGGCAGGCTGAGCGAACCGCTGTCGACCTGAGCCTCGCCCGCGATGAGGACACCCACCACGGTGGGGATCCGCTGATAGGTCACCTCCATGGTGCTGTTTCCCACGCCGGACGCCTTGATCAACCGACCCTCGTTGACGAGTTTGGGCAGGCCAAGCGCGGGAAAGAGGAAGCCCTGGTAGAACCCGCCGTTTCCGTTGATCGTCAACTGACCGAGTCCGGCGCCATCCTCACGAGGTCGCAACTCGGTGACCGTGCCGTCGTCGGCCGCGACGTATCCATCCGGATGAATGGTGGCCTGGCCGCGCACCACGAGCCGGAACTGGTCGCGCAACTGGACGCCTGGCGAGGTAGCGCCTTGGGCGATGGCAAGTGTGCCGGAGTCGGTCACCGTCAGCTGGCCGCCGCCACCCGAGGGCAGCGTGCCCGAGCAGGTGTTGGTCATCCGGCACGGGCGGCTGAGGATGGTGCTCGTCCCGCCGGCCGACTCGCTGTTCCACTTCAGCTGGCCGGAAACCACATACGCGCCGGTACCGCCGAGCGTGGCGCCGCTCACGGTGACGTTCGACCCCTGCCGGAAGTAAGACGGCCGGGTGGTCTTCGACCCGAAGACATAGAGCTTCGAGCCGCGTTGCAGGGTCAGCCTCGCCGTGCCGGCGATATCGATCGCCTGGATGTGGGCGCTGACGTAGGCGTCCGCGATGACGGTTCGGCCGGCCGGGATGCACACATATCCGGTGGCCATGTCGCCTTGGCCGGGAACGTGCGCGGGTGACCAATTCGACGCGACGGACCACAACGTCCCGGTGCCGCTGGTGGCCGTACTGGTCCACCGATACTTCGTCATCCCGGTGAGGTTGCAGTAGCCGGCGTCCGCCTGGCTGGGCGCAGCTCCCAGAACAAGAGCCGAGCCGGCGACGATCGCCTGGACGAGGAGCACACGCGGCGTGATCATGAGTTTCTCTATTCTTGACGAGAACTGGTGTGACTCTAGGGGAACCGGGGAGCTGTCGGAAGTCCGGCCGAGGGTGTCAGCCGCATACCGAGCTCCGCAGGTAGCCGGTGAGCGTGCCGCGGGCCGAGAGCACGCTCGCAGCACTCGGGAGCGCCTTGAACGTGGGATAGGTGGCGGCCACCAGGGCCTCGACTGCAGCCGAATGGCCGGCGCGTTTGGCGCACGTGAGCAGCTCGTTGTCCTCGCGTCCGTCCCGGAAGCGTTTGAGCCTGATGGACTCGATCGGGATCGGGGTACGCCCGCCCACCACGGCGGGGTTGGGAGCATAGAACAACAACCCGTCGCCGTTCATGCCGGACTCCCCGCCGACGGTGTAGAGGCAGTTGGTGGGTTTGACTCCGGCGCAGGCGTTCCAGGACTGCGCGAACCCGTGCACAGCTGCCCAATAATGCTCACCGGCAATGCCCAGGCGGATGCCATGCCAGCCCATCGCGCGCGCCGCCGTGGTGGGCTGGTCGATCCCGTAGCCGGGCCAGCCGCTCCAGAACGGGTCGGGAGTGTAGTCACTCGTGCAGCCGGCGCTCATGCACGAGGTGTAGGCCCACAGTTGTGCGCCAGGGTGACTGGCCGCCCAGGTCGCGAACTCACCCTCGTGGCCGTCGATGCCGTTGACAAGCGGCACGATCGTCGTGGCCCGCGGCTCGATCGTGCCAGGCAGGTTCGGGTCGTGCAGATAGTCGGGGATGTCTTGCAGCGCCAGGCCGGGGAAGCCGGCCAGGGCGTGGTCGTAGCTGGTGGCGCAGTCCGCGGTGGTCACCTCGTCGCAGAAGAAGCGGGCCGCGTCGGCGTGGCCGATCGAGGTCAGCGCCTGCCGCCACGCCGCCGCGGCGGGAGGGTAGCTGAACGGCACCGTGGTCAACCGTGCCCCGGCGAGGCGGACCACCGGGTCCCGGCCGTCGAGGAGCCGATCGAGCACCGCGGCGCCCGCGCGGGGATCACCACCCTCGATGACGACGCCGATCCGGTTGTCCAGGCCCAATTCGGCAAGCTGTGCATAGCGGGCCCAGGTGGCGCTCACGTCGATCGCCCCGTCCGTGCGGGCCGCGATGTCGTTGTAGCTGACCAGGATCTGGGAGGCCATCGACGGGGTGGACGGGATGCGTGCGGCGAGCACCGTGAGTGTCACGGGCATGTCACGGACGACAACGCCATCGGCGGTGACGCGGATCGTGCCGGTGTATGTCCCCGGCTTCGCGGAGCGGGGTACGAGAACGTCCACCCAGGCGACCCTGTTCTCGTGGGCGGGGATGTCGACGGGGAAGGCATTGCGGTTCTGGTGGACGAGCGCGTCCACCTCGGGGATCAACGCATCCGGTATGCGGCAGTCGCCGACGCAGGTGCCCGCCGCGTCGCGAGGGAACTGCGCGGACAGGTCGCTGTCGCTCATCGTCGTTGGCGTGTAGTAGGCCTCGCGATAGATCCGCACATTGCTTGCCGGGATGCGCGCGCCCGCCATGGTGAACGGCCGCAGCAGGGACACCCGTACGGAGCGCGCGGTCTTCGTCCGGGCAGCGACCTTGACCTGGAAGGACTCGAACTCGTTGCGGGCGGCGGTGAGCGCAACCGAGCCCACCCCGGTGTCGACCGACCGCGGGGTGATGAGCGTGAGCGAGTCGTACGCCGACGCCCCCGGGCTCGCCGACTGCTGCGCGGCGGAGGCGCCGAGGCTGGCGGGAGCGCTCAGGGCGGCGGTGATGCCGAGCGACACGGCCAAGAGGACAAGCCGGGCGGTGACGCGTCGCATGCGCAAGCCTTTCGTGATGACCGTCGAACTGGCTGGCTCCGAACCTTCCGGGCGACGCTTAAGCTCCGCTTAACCCAACCGTTCGCCGTTCATACGCCCGGATCCTGGCCGCCTCGGGGTCTAGTCCGTGAATGAGATCACGAGTCCGGTGTGTGAGACGGGAGGAGTCGCTCGTTGACGACGGTAGGGGTCAGGGAGCAAAGTTGCCGCCGTGGCCATCCTCCTTGTAATCGATAAGCGCGCCTAGCTACTCCGCACAGCAAAGCGCGCACCCCGACGTCCACCCGTGGACCGAGGGGTTTTTTGTTGCCAGGAATGGCCCCGACCACGCACATACAGGCACGAACAGATCCGAAGGCGAGACGCAGATGACAACCACAGACCACGCGCCCGCGCGATCCGCGGCGCCGAGTCCGGCGACGATGGCCCACAAGGCCCAGCCACCCGTCCGTGCAGTTCGTGAGGTCACCGGCGCCCAGGCGCTCGTGCTTTCGCTCGAGGCGGTCGGTGCGGAGACCGTCTTCGGGATCCCCGGCGGTGCGATCCTGCCGGCATACGACCCTCTGATGGACTCCACCAAGGTCCGGCACATCCTGGTCCGCCACGAGCAGGGCGCAGGACATGCCGCGGAGGGGTATGCCGCCGCCACCGGCCGGGTCGGTGTGTGCATGGCCACGAGCGGTCCAGGGGCGACCAACCTGGTCACCCCGATCGCCGACGCCTACATGGATTCGGTCCCGATCGTGGCGATCACCGGTCAGGTCGTCTCGCGCGCCATCGGGAGCGATGCCTTCCAGGAGGCCGACATCCGCGGCATCACGATGCCGATCACCAAACACAACTATCTCGTCACCGACCCCGACGAGATCCCGCGGGTCATCGCCGAGGCCTTCCACATCGCCGCGACCGGCCGTCCCGGCCCCGTGTTGGTCGACATCGCCAAGGACGCGCTGCAGGCCAAGACCACGTTCAGCTGGCCGCCGAAGATCTCGCTTCCCGGCTACCACCCGGTCCTCAAGCCGCACCAGAAGCAGATCCGCGAGGCAGCCAAACTGATCCAGGCCGCCGAGCGGCCCGTGCTCTATATCGGCGGCGGCATCATCAGGTCCCACGCGAGCGAGGAATTGGCCGCGTTTGTCGAGGCCACGGGCATCCCGGTCGTGACGACCCTGATGGCCCGGGGCGCCTTCCCCGACAGCCATGACCTCCATCTTGGGATGCCCGGTATGCACGGGTCGGTCGCTGCGGTCACCGCCTTGCAGAAGTCGGATCTGCTGATCACCCTCGGTGCCCGGTTCGACGACCGAGTCACCGGCGAGCTGAAGTCGTTTGCCCCGGGCGCCAAGGTGATTCACGCCGACATCGACCCGGCCGAGATCTCCAAGAACCGGGTCGCGGACGTGCCGATAGTCGGCGACTGCAAGGCGATCATCGCCGAGTTGCTCGACGCGGTCCGTGAGGGTGAATTCGCCGTCGACACCGCGGCATACGAGAGCTGGCGGGCGACGACCCGCGGGTGGCGCGCGACCTTCCCGGTCGGCTACACCGCACCCGAGAGACCGGATGTGCTTCTGCCGCAATATGTTATCGAGCGTCTCGGTGACATCGCGGGGCCGGAGGCGGTCTATGTGCCCGGAGTCGGCCAGCATCAGATGTGGGCCGCCCAATTCATCAAGTACGAGCGCCCGATGGCATTCGCCAACTCCGGCGGGCTCGGCACGATGGGCTACTCGGTGCCCGCCGCGATGGGCGCGCAGGTCGCCGAGCCTGACCGTGTCGTGTGGGCCATCGACGGCGACGGCTGCTTCCAGATGACCAATCAGGAGCTGGCCACCTGCGTGATCAACAAGATCCCGATCAAGGTCGCGGTCATCAACAACTCCAGCCTCGGTATGGTGCGCCAGTGGCAGACGCTGTTCTACAGCGAGCGCTACTCCAACACCGATCTGCACACCTCCGTCGGCGCGCGCGTGCCGGACTTCGTCAAGCTCGCCGAAGCCTACGGCTGTGTCGGCCTGCGCTGCGAGAAGCCCGAGGACGTCGACCACATCATCCGGAAGGCGATGGAGATCAACGACGTCCCCGTGGTCATCGACTTCGTCGTCGAGCGCGACGCCATGGTGTGGCCGATGGTCGCTGCCGGTGTCAGCAACGACCTCATCCAGATCGCCAAAGACACCGCGCCGCAGTGGGATCGTGGCGACGATGACGCGACGGAACAGCCCGAGGACCAAGACGGGGACGGCCGCTGAACGCGGCGCGGAAGGAACGGCAGACATCATGACCAAGCACACCCTGTCAGTCCTCGTGCAGGACAAGCCCGGTGTCCTCGCGCGGATCTCGGCGCTCTTCTCGCGGCGCGGCTTCAACATCGACTCCCTGGCGGTCGGCCCGACCGAGCTGCCCGACGTCTCCCGGATGACCGTCGTCGTCGACGTCGAGGCGCTGCCCTTGGAGCAGGTGACCAAGCAGCTCAACAAGCTCGTCGAGGTCCTCAAGGTCGTCGAACTCGACCCGCAGAACTCCATCCAGAGCCAGATCGTCCTGGTCAAGGTTCGCGCCGACGCCCCAATCCGCGGGCAGGTCATCGAGATCGTCCAGCTCTTCGGCGGCAAGGTCGTCGACGTCACCACCGACGCGATGAGCATCCAGGTGACCGGCAACGCCGACAAGGTGCGCGACTTCCTGCAACTGTTGGAGCCCTACGGCATCCGCGAGCTCGTCCAGTCCGGTCTCGTCGCGCTCGGTCGCGGCAGTCGGTCCATTTCCGATCGCGCCTTGCGGTCTGCGTAGGCTCTTTTCGTCCCCCTGCCACAACCCCCGAACGACATCCAAGGAGCAGCACCCATGGCCGACATGGTCTATGACGACGACGCCGATCTGTCGGTGATCCAAGGCCGCAAGGTCGCGATCATCGGCTACGGCAGCCAGGGCCACGCCCACGCGCTCAACCTGCGTGACTCCGGCGTCGACGTCCGCGTCGGCCTCGCCGAGGGCAGCAAGTCCCGGCCCAAGGCCGAGGAAGAGGGCCTGCGCGTCCTCACGGTCGCCGAGGCGGTCAAGGAGGCCGACCTGATCTGCATCCTGACCCCCGACCAGGTGCAGCGCAAGGTCTACGCCGAGCACATCGAGCCCAACCTGCAGCCCGGCGCCGCACTCCTCTTCGGGCACGGTTTTAATATCCGCTTCGGCTACATCACCCCCAAGCCCGACGCCGACGTCATCATGGTCGCGCCCAAGGGGCCCGGACACCTCGTGCGCCGCGAATATGTCGACGGTCGCGGCGTGCCGGTCCTGGTCTGCGTCGAGCAGGACGCCTCCGGTGGCGCCTGGGCGTTGGCGATGTCCTACGCCAAGGCGATCGGCGGCCTGCGGGCCGGCGGGATCAAGACCACCTTCACCGAGGAGTGCGAGACCGACCTCTTCGGTGAGCAGGCGGTCCTATGCGGCGGCGCCTCGCAGCTGGTCATGTACGGCTTCGAGACCCTGGTCGAGGCCGGCTACCAGCCCGAGGTGGCCTACTTCGAGTGCCTGCACGAGCTGAAGCTGATCGTCGACCTGATGATCGAGGGTGGCATCGCCAAGCAGCGCTGGTCGATCTCCGACACCGCCGAGTACGGCGACTACGTCTCCGGCCCGCGGGTCATCGACGGCCGCGTCAAGGACAACATGAAGCAGATCCTCGCCGAGATCAAGGACGGCTCGTTCGCCAAGCGCTTCATCGACGACCAGGACGCCGGCGCTCCCGAGTTCAAGGCGTTGCGCGAGAAGGGAGCCCAGCACCCCATCGAGGCCACCGGCCGTGAGCTGCGCAAGCTGATGGCGTGGGTCGACACCGACCGCGACACCGACTACGTCGAGGGCTCGGCGGCGCGCTAGGACACGTACTCAGGTTGGGAGGCCGCCGGTCACCGGCGCGGCAATCTCGCCGGCTGACGGGCGAGCCACTCCACGAACCGCTCGCCGCCGATCTCGGCCCCAGCCGCGGGCAGGATGACACCATCGGCGAAGGCGCGCAGAGTGCCCCCCACCGGGGGCAGGGCCAGTTTTCGTGGCGCCGGCCGGCCCTGGTGCGCGGCCACCAGGGCGGCGATGCGCTCCAGGTCGAACACGTCCGGGCCGGCCAGGTCGACATGGCGGACCGCTGCGGCGGGCCGCTGGCCGGTCGCGATCTCGGCGAGCCGGCCTGCGACCCAGGCGATGTCGACGGGCTGGATCCGCATTCCGCGCAGCCCGAAGGCCACCCGGCCGATGCGCAGTGTGCTGGCGAACGCCGCTGCGAGAGAATGGAACTGGGTTGCCCTCACGACCGTCGCCGGTGCCCCGATCCCGAGGATGGCCTGCTCCGCGGCGAGCTTGGCGCGGTAGTAGCGATAGGGGTGCCGGTCGACCCCGGCGATCGAAATGTAGACGAGGTGCGGCGGCACCGGCCGGGAGGCGGCCGCCTCGGCGACTCTGCGGGTGCCCTCGATCGTGACCCGGGTGAACTGCCACGGCAGCAGCGTGTCGGCGGTGTGGACGACCGCCTCCGCCCCCTCCAGCGCGTCAGCCAGCCCCGCTCCGGTTGTGATGTCCACTCCCGAGCGACGGCTGGCGCTGATGCCGTCATGACCCGCTGCCGTCAGCGCGGCGATCACCTGCCGTCCGAGATTGCCGGCTCCTCCGGTCACGACCACTCGCATGACCCCAGTGTGCCGCCTTGCTCGGCGACCCAGCCTCAGGCCGGCGGACTCCAGTAGGGGTCGCGGCCGATGAACGCGATGAACCGCTGCTGGATGCTCGCGTCCTCGCGGACCGGCTGCTGCTCACCGAATTGCCCGCTGGCGCGGATCCTGTCCTCCATCGCGGACATGCCGTGCAGCATCGCGGCGCACTGGTCCTCGTCCAGGGTGTCGTCCTGGCCGGATGCCCGGGCGAGGTCCCACGTGTGCATAAACACATCAGCCGTATAGAACTGATCGATCACCTCCGGTAGCGGCATTTCCGGGAGCATCTTGCTGCAATAGGTCCGGTGGCTCGTGGCCGGATGATCGAGCACGGCCTGGACCTCATCGCGCTGGTGCTCCCACGCCCCGACCGGATCATCCGTCGCCGACGGGCCGCTTGGCAGGTGGATGTCGGTCCCGGCCACGAGGAAACCCGGAAACCACTCGGTGAGATGGGCCACGACGTCGCGGGCCCGCCATTCGGCCACCGGGGTCGGGGCATCCCAATCGGCGACGCCGTGCACAACCTCGGTGAATCGCCTTGCCCGAGTGCGGTGATTGTGGCCCGGACCATGCCCGGATGCGTCCGTCATCCGGGCATCGTCCCACATCTCCCGACGACGGGGAGGGGGTCACCCGATCCCGGATACCGGAGCGCCCGGTCGGCAGGCGGGGCGCGGCATACGATGAAAGCAAACCGGCACAGCGGCGTGCCCACGGATCACTCCCCCTCGAAGAAGGCCCCACACAAGTGAGCAAGCCCGTCGTCCTCATTGCCGAAGAACTCTCGCCCGCCACGCTCGATGCGCTCGGTCCCGATTTCGAGGTCCGTCAGTGTGACGGTGCCGACCGGGTGGCGCTGCTCGCCGCCCTCCCGCAGGCCGAGGCCGTCCTCATCCGCTCGGCCACGACCATGGACGAGGAGGCGATCGCGGCAGCGCCGGCGCTGAAGGTCATCGCTCGGGCCGGGGTCGGCCTCGACAACGTCGATGTCCCGGCGGCCACTCGGGCCGGGGTTATGGTCGTCAACGCGCCGACGTCCAATATCACTTCCGCGGCCGAACTCGCGGTCGGACTCCTGCTCGCGTCCGCGCGCAACATCCCGGCAGCCAACCAGGCGCTCAAGGGGGGCAAGTGGAAACGCAGCTCCTACGGCGGCGTGGAGTTGCTCGACAAAACCGTCGGTATCGTCGGCTTCGGCCGGATCGGCCAGCTCGTCGCCGAACGCCTAAAGGGGTTCGGCATGCGCGTGCTGGCCTACGACCCGTTCGTCTCGGCGCAGCGGGCCGGTCAGCTTGGGGCGCGCCTGGTCAGCCTCGATGAGCTGTTGGTCGAGGCCGACTTCATCTCCATCCACCTGCCGCGCACCACCGAGACGATCGGTCTGATCGGCAAGGAGGCGTTGAGCAAGGTCAAGCCGACCGTTCGCATCGTCAACGCCGCGCGGGGCGGCATCCTCGATGAGGAGGCGCTCGCCGAGGCGCTACGCGAGGGCCGGGTCGCCGGAGCTGGCATCGACGTTTTTGCCACCGAGCCGACGACCCAATCGGCGCTCTTCGACTTCGAGTCGGTCGTGGTCACCCCGCACCTGGGTGCCTCCACCGACGAGGCGCAGGAAAAGGCCGGCATCGCCGTCGCCAAGTCCGTCCGCCTCGCGCTGGCCGGTGATATCGTCCCGGACGCTGTTAATGTGGCCGGCGGCGTCATCGCCCAAGAGGTCCGCCCCGGCATCGACCTGGTCGAGAAACTCGGCCGGATCTTTACCGCCGTGGCCGGCTCGGTCCCCGTGCAACTCGACGTCGAGGTCGACGGCGAGATCACCGAGTTCGACGTGAGCATCTGGAAGCTCTCGGCGCTCAAGGGCATCTTCATGGATATCACCGAGAATCCGGTGACCTATGTCAACGCGCCACTGCTGGCCAAGGAGCGCGGCATCGAGGCCCGGCTGATCACCAGCCCGGAGGCCGAGGACTTCCGCAATGTGACGGCATTGCGCGGAACGCTCGCCGACGGCTCGGTCGTCGAGATTGCCGGCACACTGACCGGCCCCAAGATGGTGCAGAAGATCATCGGGGTCAACGGATTCGATCTCGAGGTGCCGCTCAGCCAACACATGGCCTTCCTGTCGTATCTCGACCGTCCGGGCGTGATCGGCGCCTTCGGGCGGATGCTCGGCGATGCCGGCGTCAATATCGCCGGGATGCAGGTCTCCCGCAAGGAAGAGGGCGGCGCCGCCCTCGTCGTCCTCACCCTTGACTCGGCCATCCCCGGTGATGTGCTGACTGCAATCAGCCACGAGGTGAACGCCAACCTGGCCCGCGTGGCCGACCTCGACTGAGAGCCCAGTCGCCTCTGCCTGTCATGTGAGACGGTCGTATCACCAGTCGAGAAGCCAGCCTAGGCTGGCGCGATGGCCAGGGACGCTCGAACCATCCAGTTGGCGGTCATCGCGGGCGACGGGATCGGACCCGAAGTCGTCGCCGAGGGCGTGAAGGTGCTCAGCGTCGTCACCGGCCAATGCGGCGTCACCCTCGCAACGACGGACTACGACCTCGGCGCCACCCGATGGCATGCCACCGGGGAGACGTTGCCCGAGAGCGTCATCGACGAACTCCGCGGCCAGGACGCCATCCTGCTCGGTGCCATCGGCGACCCCACCGTGCCTAGTGGCGTCCTCGAGCGCGGTGTCCTGCTCCCGCTGCGGTTCGCCCTCGACCACTACGTCAACCTGCGCCCGGCCAAGCTCTTCCCCGGGGTGCAGAGCCCGCTCGCGATCGAGCGCGTCGCGCCGCACGGGATCGACTTCGTCGTCGTCCGCGAGGGCACCGAAGGCCCGTATGTCGGCAACGGTGGCGCCGTGCGCGTCGGCACGCCCAACGAGATCGCCACCGAGGTCAGCGTCAACACCCGCTTCGGGGTCGAGCGAGTCGTCCGCGACGCCTTCGCCCGCGCCCAAGCCCGCCCGCGCAAGCATCTGACACTGGTGCACAAACACAATGTCCTGGTCCACGCCGGGCATCTGTGGCGCCGCACGGTCGAGGAGGTCGGCGAAGAGTTCCCCGACGTCGAAACCGCCTATCAGCATGTCGACGCCGCGACGATCTTCCTGGCCACCGATCCGGGCCGGTTCGACGTCATCGTCACCGACAACCTCTTCGGCGACATCATCACCGACATCGCCGCCGCCATCGCCGGCGGCATCGGGCTGGCGGCAAGTGGCAATATCAACCCCGACCGCACCGCGCCAAGTATGTTCGAGCCGGTGCACGGCTCGGCCCCCGACATTGCCGGCCAGGGCAAGGCCGACCCGGCGGCCACCATCTTGTCGGTCGCCATGCTGTTAGCCCATCTCGGCTTCGCCGCCGAGGCGCAACGCGTCGAGCACGCCGTCGCCGACGACCTGGCCGAGCGCGGCGCCACCAGCCGATCAACGGCCCAGATCGGCGACGCGATCATCGCCCGCCTGACCTGAGGTTGGTCGAAGGCCCAGCCACGGAAGTACCGTTGGACCCAGACCCGACGGAAGGACCCCCGCGATGGCGCTCAGCTTCGACCTCTTGCCCAACCCGGCTCCCGCCAGCGACACCGAGCGCTCGGCGATTCTCGACAACCCGGGGTTCGGCAAGCACTTCACCGACCACATGGTGACGGCGACCTGGACCGAAGGGCGTGGCTGGCACGACGGGGCGGTCACGGCATACGGGCCAATCACGCTGATGCCGGCGGCGGCAGTGCTGCACTATGCCCAGGAGATCTTCGAGGGCCTGAAGGCCTATCGGCACGCGGACGGCTCGGTGTGGTCCTTCCGGCCCCAGGCGAACGCCCAACGGCTGGCACGCAGCGCGGCGCGGTTGGCGCTGCCGGTGCTGCCCGAGGAGGACTTCATCGCCTCGCTCCAGGCGATCGTGGCGGCCGACCTGGCCTGGGTGCCCGACCCGGGCGAGGGCGGGGAGAAGAGCCTCTATCTGCGGCCGTTCATGTATGCCTCCGAGGCCTTCCTCGGGGTCCGCCCCGCCCACGAAGTCACCTATAGCGTCATCGCTTCTCCCGCTGGCCCCTATTTCGCCGGCGGCCTGAAGCCGGTCACCTTGTGGATCTCGCAGCATTTCGCCCGGGCCGGCGCCGGCGGCACCGGCGCCGCCAAGTGCGGCGGCAACTACGCCTCCTCGTTGGCCGGTCAGCTCGAAGGCATCGAACACGGCTGCGACCAAGCGGTCTTCCTCGACTCCTCCACCCAGACCTATATCGAGGAACTCGGTGGGATGAACCTCTTCTTCGTCACCAAGGACAACCACCTGGTGACGCCCGAGATCACCGGCACCATCCTCGAGGGCGTCACGCGCAGCTCGATCCTCGACCTCGGCAAGGAGCTCGGTCTGGACCCGCACGAGCGGCGGATCGAGATCGAGGAATGGAAGGAGGGCGTGCGCACCGGCGAGATCCTCGAGGTCTTCGCCTGCGGCACCGCTGCGGTCGTGACGCCGGTCGGTGAGTTGCGCTGGGAGGGCGGCTCGGCGCCGTCCACGGCCGGCGAGTCCGGCGGCGAGGTCACCGGCACGATCCGGGCCCGGCTGCTCGACATTCAATACGGCCGCGCCGAGGACACCCACGGCTGGCTGACCCGGCTCGCCTGAGCGCGGCCCCGGACTCCTTTGCGCGTATGCCGCCTGCTCGCCCCCGGGTGATCGCGACCGATCTCGATGGGACCTTGTTGCGGTCGGACGGGACCGTGTCCGATCGCACGGTCTCGTCCCTGAACAACGCTGCTGCCGCGGGGATCTTGACCATCCTGGTCACCGCGCGGCCCCCCCGGTGGCTGCACGACCTGGCACATGTCGTCGGCGAGCACGGGGTCGCCATCTGTGCCAATGGCGCCTTCGTCTATGACGTGGTGGCCCGACGCGTGACCGAGGCGCACGTCTTCGACCCGTCGTTGCTGGCGCGGGTGGTCGCGGAACTGCGAGCGGTCATTCCGGGCATCCGATTCGCCGCCGAGTCGCCGTCGGGGTGCACGGTCGAGCCGGGCTGGCCTGATCCCCACCGAGACGCGGCGTCCGGCCGTGCCCGGCGCGAGCGCATCGAAGAGGTCGTCTTGAGCCCGGCGGCCGCCGATGGGGTGGGAAAGCTCCTTGCGCTCGCGCCGGGAATCGCCGTCGAAGACTTCTTTGCTGCCGTCAGTGTGACCGTGGGCCAGCGCGCCCTGCTCGCCTACTCCGGAGCCACCGGGCTCGCGGAACTCAACCCACCCGGCGTGACCAAGGCGGCCGGCCTGGAGCGGTGGTGCCGGGAGCGTGCCATTGCGGCCGCCGACGTGTGGGCGTTCGGCGACATGCCCAACGATATTCCGATGCTGCGGTGGGCCGGGCGCTCTTTTGCCGTGGCGAACGCCCACAACGAGGTGCACGCCATCGCCACTCACTCGTGCCCCAGCAATGACGAGGATGGTGTCGCTCGGGTCATCGACGCCGTGCTGGGCTAAATTCGTTCCGCAGAGCGGCAGCGGCTATTCGCCCGACAACTGGGCGGTTAGGCTGCCGACGCATGACTGACGGTGTGACCTTTGCGTTGACCGGAGCCAAACGGTCCAGTGTCGCTGCGGCCAAAACGATTCTCGCTCGGTCGGTCGAAGTCGATGATCCCGCTCTCGCTCAACGGATTCCCGGAGTGGGCGATTGGCGCCATGACTATGCAGCTGCCTTCACCGAGATCACCCGCCTGGAGGCAAGTTCCCCCGAGGCGGCGGTGCGGATCGCCGAGCGTGGCCTGGCCGCCGTGGCCGAGGTGATGTGCTTCGCGACCGACGACGGTGACCAGCCGTTGGCTCACGCCCTGGCTGTCGACGCCCCGGTTTTTGAGACCGTGGAGGTCCAGGGCAGCACGCCACGCGAGGACGAACTGATCGTCAACTACCGCGGCCGGGCCCTGCGCGGCGATGCCTTGCTGGCCCAGCTCGACGACTTTGTTGCTCGCGGGATCACCGAGCCGTCCTTTGCCGAGGCCGTTGGCGCGGTCGTGCGCAATCCGGGCTGGCTTGACCTTCGCGGGCGCACCTTCGCGGTTATCGGCGCCGGTTCGGCGATGGGTCCCTTTCCCCAGCTGATGAAGTGGGGTGCCACCGTCGCCGCGGTCGACCTGCCCCGGCCAGCCACCTGGTATCGCCTCGCGAGCGTCGCCGCCGGAGGGGCCGGAAGGCTGCTCGGGCCGGCGCGCGCCGGTGCGGGGTCGGGAATCGAAACGTGTGGCGCCAACCTGTTGACCGAGGTCGGCCCCATCGCCCGCTGGCTGGCGACCGCGCCGGGACCGCTGACGCTGGGCAACTATTCGTATGCCGACGGCGCCCTTTTCGTGCGCCTCTCGGTTGCCGTCGACCTCGTCATCGAGCACATTCGTCGCGCCCGCGACGATGTGTCCCTTGCCTACTTAGCCAGCCCGGCGGACGTCTTCACCGTCCCCGTGGACGCGGTTGTCGAGGCTCGTCGTCGCTTCGCGACCCCGCGGCCGGTCAACATCGCCGCGCGCGGGATTCACGCCGCCACCAAGGGCCGCATCGCTCGGCCCAACTACTCCGACGCGAGCATCATCACGACGGCGACCGGCCAATACGGTCTCCTTGACGCGATCATCACCGAACAGGGGCCGAATTACGTCCTGGCCAAACGGCTGCAGCGGTGGCGCATGGAGGAGACTCGCGCGCACGGACTCCTCACCTCGGTCCACGTGGCGCCGCCGACCCGGACGGCGTCGGTGACCAACAACCCGGCGATGGCCGCTCGGCAGCTCGCGACCGCCCACTTGGGAATCGAGACGTTCGACAGCGAGGCAACCGAGGCGTTGGCCGGCGCCGTCCTCGTCCACGACCTCAACAACCCCGACTCTCCGGCGAACCCGTCGAGCATCCTCAATCACCCGTTGGAGAGTTTCCATTTCGCGGCCAACCCGGGCGGCCGGTGGCGCATCGCCTTGGATGTCTCCTCTTCGCTGCCGGCAGTCGATTCGCTCTCCTCGGCGGCTGGAACCGGTCGCAATGCGGTCAATTGGGTGCGCGGGAGGGCACGCCGACGGTGAGGGCACCACGCAGCTGCCCCGGCCGATCGGCCGGGGCAGCACGCGGGGGAGGCGGGACGGGTTGGGCCTCTACTGCGCGTCGACTGCCGTGGTGCGGTCTGCGTGTGCGGCTGCCTGAGCCTCCAATTGCATAGCGTCGAGGGCATGCTCGCCGCGATAGGTCTTGTGCAAGGCATAGACGGCAAGACCGGAGATCAACAAAACCACGCCATAGACCTGATAGACGTTGGGCGGCGTCAGGCCACGGTTGAGCATGAACGCCGCGATATTGGGCGCGAGGAAGGCCACCGCCCGGCCACAGCCCATCATCAGCCCGACCGCGCTGGCGCGAATCGCCGTCGGATAGATTGGCGGGCTGATCGCGTAGTAGGCCGCGATGCCGCCATTGGCGGCCAACCCGATGAGCACCGCGAGCACGAAGACCATCGACGTCTGCTTGAAGAAGAACGCGAACAGGAAGAACGCGATCGTCCCGAAGAACATTGTCATCGCGGTCACCAGCCGCGGATGCCAGCGGGTGGCCAGGGCGGCGAACAACAGCGCGCCAGCGACGCCGCCGGCCGCCACGAGGGCTTGCGCAGTGATGCCGATATCGGTGTTGCCGGTCGACTCGGCGACCAGCTTCGCGGTGAAGCTGTTCGCGAAATAGAAGGCGGCGGTGAGCAGAGCGTAGGAGAACCAGAGCAGCAGGGTGCGCTGGAGCATGATGCCTTGCCACATGTCCTTCGCCAGCGACGGACGCAAGGCAGCCGATGTCGGCTCCGGCAACGCAGCGGCGGGGGGAACACCGAGGTGGCGGCCGATCTTGTTGTACGCCTCTAAAGCGCCGGCCGGACGCTTCTCCACGAGATAACCGACCGACTCCGGCAGCCACAGGATCACGGTGACGAGCATGATCGTGGTCATGCCGGCGGAGAACAGGAAGGGACCGTGCCAGTCGAAGTTGCGGATCAGCCAGATGGACAAGAACCCGCCGACAGCGGCGCCGAGTGGGAAGCCGATGCCGTAAACACCCATGACGGCGCCGCGGCGGCGGTCGGATGCATACTCGGCCACCAGGACGTTGATGCTCGGCACGATGCCGCCGAGGAAGAGCCCCGCCAGGAACCGGAAGACGAGAAAGAGGCTGAAGCTCGGTGCCAGACCGCTCGCGACCATCCCGATGATGATCGCGATGAGGGAGCCGATGATGTGCTTGCGGCGACCGATCCGGTCGGCCATTGGGCCGAGGATGGCGGCGCCGATCCCCATGCCGAGTGTCCCGATAGAGGCAACCAGACCAGCTTGGGAAGTGGTCAGACCCCACTCCTTGGTCAAGGTCGGGAGAGTGAAGGCGGCGATGAGAATCTCATAGCCGTCGATGACGGTGAGCAGGATGCAGATGACGACGACTCGCCACTGGAATCCCGTCATCTCGTTACGCCGGATGGCATCCCTGAGTTCCATATGGCTCCTTTCTCGGATGCGCCCGACCTCCTGAGGGCGGGCTGTTAGGGCAAGGGGTTACGGTGCCGTGTGCGCGGCCGCCGCGCTTAGCTCGGCCAGCGCGTCCGTCATGTAGTCGGCCAGGACCCACAGGTCCGGGGTAAGGTCGGGACAACCGATGAAACCGAAATTGATCCGGTCCCGGTAGCTCTGCAGGGTGATGTTCAGGCCGATGCCCGGGGTGAGGAAGGCGACCGGCCAGTAGCCGGCCATCTCCCGCCCGCAGAGGCGGAGGGTCTTTGCCGGGCCGCGGACGTTGGAAATCACGACATTCCAGGGCCCGGCCGGGAACCAGTCGGGTCCGTGCGCCATGAGTTTGACGGACACATTCCAAAACGTCTGCGGCACATAGGCCATGACATCGCGCAGGAGGTGCGTCGGGGTCGCGTCGAAGTTGGCCTTGGCCGCGGCCAGCTCGGTGTGCACGGCCCGGATCCGTTCCGCAGGATCGGCTAGGTGCGTGGGGAACTCGGCAAAGAACATGCTGACGTGATTGGCCCAGCGCAGCGCGCTCTCCTCCGAGCGCAGCGCCGCGGGGACGCACACGACCAGAGGCTGCTCAGGGACGCTCCCGAAGTCGGCCATGAAGCGACGAACGGCCCCGGCGCACACGGCAACGACGGCGTCGTTGAGGGTGGCGTCGAAGGCCTTGCCCGCCGCCTTGACCTCACCCAGCGGCAGATCGGCGAAGGCATAGGTCCGGCGCGAGGTGATCGTCCCATTGAATGGCGTCGGGACACTGGCCGACTTGGGCACCAGCGGCTGGACGTCCGCCTTGCCCCGCCGTCGGCGCAGGGCGTTCAGCGGCTTGTTCACGACCGGTGCGATCTGGCCGGGCACCATCCTGCCAACGAAGGACGGCAAGGCTAGCAGTGCGCCGTCATCCCCGCGTTGGTTGATGAGGTGTTTGACGGTCTTGACGTGGATGCGCGCGAGGTCGACGGGGGTGCGGAGGCGGTCGACTACGCCGCGCGCTGCCGCCACCGGGGCGGCGCCAATGGACGGTGACGAACCACTGCGGGCGTCATCGGGATGGGCCGGCGTGGTCGGCTCATCCGAGAGCAGGTCGAGAACGAGCGGCACGGTCGCGCCGTCGACGGCGCTGTGGTGCAGACGGATCAGGTGAGCGATCCGATCGCCCTGAAGGCCGCGAATGATGTAGTACTCCCAGGGCGCCTGGGTGATATCGACGCTGGTCTCCTGGATCTGTGCCGCGAAGGCCGCCAGGTCGTGGTCACTTCCGTCACCCGGTAGGGCTACTTCGTGCACATGGCTTGCCACGTCGAGGTTTGGGTTTTCGACCCAGTGCTGGTTGTTGATTCCGAGTTTGGACGAGACATGTTTCCAGCGCAGCGGCGGGATCGCATCCAGACGCTCGGTGATCCGCTGGATAACTTGTTCACGCCCGCCGGCACCGGGATCATTGCTTGGCTCAAATATCATCAAGCCGGCCATGGTTCCGTGGGTTGTCTCTGCCTGGTCGACGCTGAGGAACATCCCGTCAAGGCCGGAAAGCCGCCGCATCTACTGGTATCCTCTCGTGCCGAACTAGGCTTTGGACTCGACGTCGAGTAGTTCGCGCTTGAGGATCTTCCCGGTAGGACCCTTGGGGAGTTCGCTCAAGAAAGTGACGGTCCGGGGGTACTTGTATGCCGCCACCCGTGCCTTGACGAACTCGATGATCTCCTCGGGACTTGGGTCGAATCCAGGTTTGAGCGCGACGAAGGCGGCAACCTCCTCGCCGAGCCGATCGTTGGGCTTTCCGATGACCGCTGCTTCGCTGACCGCCGGGTGCTGATAAAGCACCTCCTCGATCTCGCGTGGGTAGACGTTGTATCCGCCCCGAATGATCAATTCCTTCTTGCGGTCGACGACGAAAAAGAAGCCGTCCTCATCCTCGTAGCCGAGGTCGCCGCTGTGCAGCCAGCCGCCGGTGAACGCTTCTGCCGTGGCCTGGTCGTTGTGGAGGTAGCCACCCATCTCATTGTGGCCGCGGATGACGATCTCGCCGACATGGTCCTTTCCTCTTGGCAGGCGATTGCCGTCGTCATCCCAGATCTGCACCTCGGTGCCCCAGATCGGCTTGCCGATGCTGTACGCGCGCCTGTCCCCAGGGACATTCGCCGTCGCGAGCGGGCCGCTCTCGGTCAGTCCATACATCTCGGTGATCGACACTTGGAGTGCCTTCTCGATCTCATCGAGCAGCTCGGCGGCGATCGCCGCGCCGGCCGACCCACAGGCCAGCAGCGTCGAGGTGTCATAGGAGGTCCGCTCCGGGTGATGAAGGAGCGCGTGATACATCGTCGGCACGCCGTGCAATACCGTGGCTTTGTCGGATTGGATGACCTCTAGAACACGCGTCGGGTCGAACTTGGCCAGCAAGCGGACGGCGCCACCGCCGAGCACGGTGGCGTTGAGAATTCCGGACAGGCCGAGGGCGTGGAAGAGCGGCATGACGGCGATCGTGACCGTGTTTCCGTCGAGATTGAATGACGTTCGGTGGGCATCGGCGTTCATGTAGAGCTGGAAGTGAGTCAGCTTGACGCCCTTGGGCTTTCCAGTCGTCCCGGAGGTATAAAGCAGGACAGCGATATCCGTGGGCTCGGTCGCGGCAAACGGGTCGGGACCGGAGTCCTCGCCGGCAAGCAAATCGGAGAACGGCCGTGCGCCCTCGGGAAGATCCCCCTCCCCGCGCACATACAGGTGGTTGGCACCTGCCGCCGTCAGGCCTTTATGGGCCTCGTCGGCGCAGCTTACGTCCGTGATCAGGAAATCGGCGCCGGCGAGTTGGAGGAAGTATTCGATCTCCGGTCCCTTGTTGAGGGTATTCATCGGAATCATGAAGCCGCCCGCCTTGATGATCCCATAGAAGGCGACGAGGAACTCGGGCACATTGGGCAGTTGAAGGCCGACCGCTCCGCCCCGCTGCAGGCCCTCGGCGAGCAAGTTTCGGGCAACCCGGTCGGACTGCTTATCGAGTTCGCGATAGGTGAGTTCTCCACCATCGAAGATCACCGCCACGTGGTCCGGAGTCCGACGCGCGGCTTCGCGGACGATAACCGAAAGGTTGAAGCTCATGCTGTTGCTCCTCATGATGACGTCGGCACATGCAACCCGCGCGGCGCCTCGCACCCGATGGCCGGGAGTTGCTAGGGGCGAACCTAGCCGCATGCCCGGCTCACGAGGAATGACGCCAGCGGAGTATTCCACTGTGAGGAATGGAAGATGCGCCGCTTCGATGGGCTTGCCAATCTGAGCCCGATGTCTCTTCATGCCAACGTCGTGCGACCCGCGGGGTGGATGGCAGCGCGCTCTGCCAAGCTGCTCGGGCCCCTGGAGCCGCACCGGGTGATGCTGGAGGCGGCCGCCTTGGCCGCCACCTTGCCCGGACTGCTGACCGCGCCCACTGCGGGCGACGGGCATCCCGTGCTGGTCGTCCCGGGAGTCAGCGGCGGGGCGGGGTGGTGCGCGGCCCTGCGCGCCTACCTTCGCCACCTTGGCCACAACGTCCACCAGCCGGCGGCGTGGGCGACCAAAGGGCGTCCGCGCACGGTCGTCCACCGCCTCGTCGATCAGGTGGCTGAGCTGAGCCGCGTCCACGGTGACGACGTCAGCATTATCGGCTGGAGCGTCGGCGGCGCGCTCGTGCGTCAAGCCGCGCTGTTGTCCCCCGAACCGCTTCGCCGGGTGATCACGCTGGGCGCACCGGTATCCGGCTTGTGGTACCGGGATGTTTTCGGAACGGGGGCCCGGGCGATGCCGGTCCCCACGTCGGCGATCTATTCCAAGACCGACCCCGTCTTCCACTGGCGCACGTGCGCCCAATACCGAAGCCCCCGATGCGAGGACATCGTCATCCCGTCCAGCCATATGGGCATGGCCACCAATGTGTACGCCTATCACGCCATCGCCGATCGGTTGGCGCAACCGGCCGGGTCGTGGACGCTCTATCGGCCCCCGCGCAATCTGCCGGTCCGAGCCACCCCCGCCCGTGGGCGAGTCCGGTGACCGGCGCGGGCACGCACACCCCGCCGCGCCGCACCCTCGAACAGTCGCTGGACTGGGTGGCCGAGGGGAGCGAGTTGCTGCTGGCATCCGTTGAGAGCCTCGCCGATCGGCGGCTCGAGGGCCCCAGCGGGTTGCCGGGGTGGTCCCGCACCCATGTGATCGCGCACGTCTGCGGGAATGCCGAGGCTCTCGCGCGGCTGGCCGAATGGGCCGCGAGCGGGATCCCGACGCCGATGTACGGCTCGTCCGACAAGCGGGCGGCAGACATCGCGGCCGGCGCCGCGTTGGCGCCGGAGGCGCTGCGATCGTGGGCCGTCAGTTCCGCTCAGGCGCTTGCCCGCAAACTGGCCGAATTGACGCCCACGGCGTGGCAGAGCGTCGTCACGGCGACGCCGGGGCGCACCCTGCCGGCAACCGACATCCCGTGGATCCGGGCGCGGGAGGTCTTGGTCCACGCGGTCGACCTGGGAACCGGGCTCGGCTTCCGGGACCTGCCCCGCGATTTCCTGATTGCCCTGCTCGATGACGTCGTTGCCAAACGCTCGGCGGGCGCGGATGGCCCTGCCCTCTCGCTGGCGATCAGCGACGTCGGCGAGCACCGCCTGATCCTCGGGACTGGCGAGATGCGCCGCGTCAGCGCCGGGCTGGCGCCCATGGTGGGATGGCTCACCGGTAGGTCCGCTGGACGGGTTCGGATGGCGAGCGGCGCTCCGGCGCCGGCCTTGCCCCCTTGGATGTAGCTAGATCGGACGAAGGAGATCGAGATGGAATCTGCTGACCGGGTTGATGTCGTCGTGGTCGGCGGCGGTATCGGCGGGCTGAGCAATGCGGTGGCGCTGACTCGCAAGGGACTGCGTGTGCGGGTCCTGGAGCAGGCACCCGAGTTCGGTGAGGTCGGTGCGGGGCTGCAAATCGCCCCGAACTGCACGCGCATCCTCAATCACTGGGAGTTGCTCGACGAGGTCAAGTCCCTCGGCGTCCAGCCCGACAACATGATCATGT
Source organism: Nostocoides sp. (assembly GCF_037045025.1). GTDB lineage: Bacteria > Actinomycetota > Actinomycetes > Actinomycetales > Dermatophilaceae > Nostocoides_A. Next base: position 172,116 of record NZ_JBAOHM010000013.1, read on the forward strand.
TCGACGCGATGGACGGGCACGAATTGACCCGAATCGACCTGCGGGACGCCGAGGAGCGCTACGGCTTCCCCTACATGGTCATCCACCGCAGCGATCTGCACGCGACCTTGCTGCGCGCGGCGCAGCGGCTTGGCGTCGACCTGGTCACCGATGCGCGGTGTGTGGGCTACGAGAACGGCGAGGGCGGTGCGACGGCGGTCTTTGCCGATGGGCGCCGCGAGAGCGCCGAAGTCGTCATCGCCGCCGATGGCATGCACTCGGTTGCCCGGCCGATGGTGGTTACAGACGAGCCGGTCAGCTCGGCATACGTCGCCTATCGCGGCGCCGTCCCGATCGACCTCGCCCGGACCAATGACATCCACGAGGATGCCGTCGTCGTCTATGTTGGTCCGGCGCGGCACTTCGTTCAGTATCCCCTGCGCAGCGGCGAGATGTTCAACCAGGTCGCTGTCTTCCAGTCGCCCAAGGCCCTTGCCGGAGAGGAGGATTGGGGCACTCCGGACGAGATGGACGCCGCTTTCGACGGCTCGTGCGAGCAGGTCATTCGGGGTCTGCCGCTGATGTGGCGCGATCGTTGGTGGCGGATGTTCGATCGCGACCCGATCGACAACTGGCTCGCCGGCCGGGTCGTCCTGAGCGGCGACGCCGCTCATCCGCCGCTGCAATACATGGCGCAGGGCGCGATCATGGCGATGGAGGATTCCTACGTGCTCTCCGAGCACGTAGGAAACCAGCAGTTCACCCGCGCCGGCGAAGGCCGCCAGGCGGGCGAGGCGACGGGCATCGACTGGGAGACGGCGCTCGCGGCATACAACGCCGTGCGGCCCCCGCACTGCCGTCGCGTCCTGTCCACCGGGCGGGTCTGGGGGGAGCTGTGGCACGTCGACGGCGAGAAGCGCGAGATCCGCAACGCGTTGTTCGAGAAGCGGGACACCTACGACTACTCGTTCGTCGATTGGATCTGGGGTCCGACCGCGCTGGTGCCGGCGGACGAGCCGCCGCTCTACACCCCGATCCCCGTGGAATGGTCGTCGGTGCCGTCCGAGTGAGGCCTAGGGCCCCTCTGCCCAGGGGGTGACTATGCGCCGGTAGTCACGATCTTGGCGAGCAGGGCAATCAGTTGGCGGCGCTCCGGCGCCGACAGCGCACCGATAGTCTCGTTCGTCGCCTGTATGGCGGCGTCCTGGGCGCCGGCCAGATGCGCGCGGCCGCTCTCGGTCAAGGCGATCAGGCGCGTGCGGCGGTCGCGCGGGTCCGGCGAGCGGCTGATGAGTTTGGCCGCTTCCAACTCATCAATGAGATTGACGACATTGCTGGGGTCCAGGCCGAGGTTGGTGCTGATCTCGCGCTGGGACAGCGCCGCCCGGTCCACCAACCGCATCAGCGTCAGGTGCCGAGCACGCAGGCGATGCGGCTCGAGGGCTCCGTTAGCGGCCCGCACGACCATCCCGGAGGTGCGTGCCAAGAGGAAGCCGAGGTCCTCCGTCAAGACCGCCGGCAGGACGCCTGGATGTGACATGCTCACCACCATAGCCTCTTCCAATTGTGGTATCTTGCAATTAAGGTAAAGCACAAGTACTCAATATTCGAGGAGGAAGTGGGATGGACCTCACCGGGAAGGTCGCCATCGTCACCGGAAGTGGCCGTGGCCTTGGCTTGGCCTACGCCAAGCGATTGGCCGCGGCCGGGGCCGCCGTCATCGTCAACGATGTGGACGCAGCGGTGGCCGAGCAGGCCGCCGAGGAGCTGCGCGCCGCCGGGGGCAAGGCCGTCGCCGTCGCCGCCGCGGTGGGCTCGAGCGAGGCCGCCCAGCAGCTGGTCAACGCCGCCAAGGACAGCTTCGGGCGCCTCGATGTGCTCGTCGCCAACGCCGGCGTGCTGCGCGACAAGGTGCTGTGGAAGATGACCGACGAGGACTTCGACACGGTCATCGGCGTGCACCTGCGCGGCACCTTCACCACAGCCCGCGCCGCCGTGGTCGCGATGAAGGAGCAGGGCGAAGGCGGCCGGCTCATCCTGATCGGGTCCCCAGCCGGGCAGTACGGCAATTTCGGGCAGACGAACTACGCCGCGGCCAAGGCGGGCATCATCGGTTTCACCAAGGTCTGGGCGATGGAGCTGTCCCGAGACAAGATCACGGTCAACGCCGTCGTCCCGGTGGCGGCAACCGCGATGACCGCCACGGTCCCCTTCCTCAAGCCGTATGTCGAGGCCCTCGAGGCCGGAGAACCATTGCCGCAGTTCGCCCGCCGCGAGCTGGCGTTCGGCACGCCCGAGGATGTCGCGGGCCTGGTCGCCTTCCTCGCCTCCGACGCCGCCGCCGATGTCACCGGCCAAGCCATCGGTGTCGGCGGCGACCGCCTGTCGCTCTATGCCCACACCGACCAAATCGTCAAGGAGTACTCGGAGGGCGGGTGGAGCGAGGACGAGATCGCCGCGATCTGGCCGACCGCTTTCGCTCCGCACCTGCAATCGGTCGGGGAGAAGCTGCCGACCCCTCCTGAGAAGTGAGCAAACCAGTGAGTATCGACCTCGACAAGGTCGTCGCCATCGACACGCACGTGCACTGCGAAATCGACGACCAGGGTCACGCTGCCTTGCCCCAAGAGTTCCTCGACGCCTCGGCCAAGTACTTCAAGGCGGGCACCCGCACGCCGACGATCGCCGAGATCGGCGAGCGTTATCGCGCGCTCAATCTCGCCGCCGTCATCTTCACGGTCGATGCCGAGAGGAAGCTCGGGCACAAGCGGGTGGCCAATGCCGACGTCGTCGCCAGTGCGGCCGAGTTCCCGGATGTCTTCATCCCGTTCGCGAGCGTCGACCCGCACAAGGGCGAGGAGGGCGTGGCCGAGCTGCGCGAGCTGATTGCTTCCGGGTCGGTCAGCGGGCTCAAGCTGCACCCCAGCGTCCAGGAGTTCGCCCCCAATGACGGCACGGCATACGGCCTGTATGACGTGCTCGCCGAGCACCGCCTGCCCGTGGTCTTCCACACGGGGCAGACCGGCATCGGTGCCGGCATGCCGGGTGGTGGCGGCATCAAGCTGCGCTACTCGCAACCGATGCTCGTGGACGACGTCTGCGCTGACTTCCCGGACCTCACGGTGATCATGGCTCATCCGTCGATCCCGTGGCAGGATGAAGCGATCTCGATCGCGACCCACAAGCCGAACGCCTATATCGACTTGTCCGGGTGGTCGCCGAAGTACTTCCCGCCGCAACTGATTCGGGCGATGAACGGCATCCTGCGGAGCAAGGTTCTCTTTGCCACCGACTTCCCCGTGATCGACCCGGAGCGGTGGCTGAGTGACTTCGAGAGCATCGATCTGAAAGACGGCGTGTTCGAACTCGTCATGAAAGACAACGCCGCGCGCATCCTGCACCTGAAAGGCGAGTCCGCATGACGACCACCGTTGCCCTGACCGACCTGGCGAGCTTGATCGGCCAGGAGTTGCCACCCAGCGAATGGTTGACGATCGACCAGGCGCGGATCAACGGCTTCGCCACCGCGACCGACGACCAGCAATGGATCCACTGCGACCCCGACCGGGCCAAGGGCGGTCCGTTCGGGACGACGATCGCCCACGGCTATCTCACGCTGTCGCTGGTCATCCCGCTCTTCGGCGACCAGCTTGACGTCACCGGGGTCACGACCAAACTGAACTACGGCCTCAACAAGGTTCGCTTCCCCTCCCCAGTGCCGGTCGACTCACGCGTGCGCCTGGTGTCGACGATCCGCGAGGTTGAGGAACTGGCCGGCAATGGTTACCAGCTGACCTTCGACGCCGTCGTCGAGGTCGAGGGGCAGGGCAAGCCCGCCTGCGTCGCCCAGCCCGTTTTCCGGTTCTACGCCTAGGGGGTTTCGCTCGTGAGCCACTACAAGTCCTCGCGCCAGCACACCGAGTTCCTGCTCTTCGACGTCATGCGGGACGAGACCGTGCACGCCCGCACCTTCCCGGACTTCGACGAACACACCGCGCGCGATATTCTCGCCGGCGCTCAGGAGTTCGCCGAGACTCATCTGGCGCCGAGCTTTGGCGCGGGTGATCGCGAAGGACTCAAGCTCGATCCGGCCACCGGCGTGGTCACGCTGCCGGCGGACTTGAACAAGGCCCTGCGAGAGCACCTGGCGTCGGACTGGTTGCGGCTCGATTTGCCGCCGGACATGACCGGCCACCATGTGCCGCCCTCGCTGCGGTGGGCGGCAACGGAATTCATCCTCGGCGCCAACCCGGCCGTGGCGATGTGCACGCAGTTGGTGCCGCTGGTGGTCGGGGTGTTGCGCGACAACGGCACCGCCGAACAACGCCGGCTCGCCGAACTCATCGTCGAGAAGGGCTGGACGGTCACGATGGTGTTGACCGAGCCGGAAGCCGGCTCGGATGTCGGCGCCGCTCGCGCACGCGCCATCCCGCAGGACGATGGCACCTGGCACATCGAAGGGACCAAGCGGTTCATCACCTGGGCCGCCCACGACGCCACCGAGAACGTCATCCACATGGTGCTCGCCCGGCCGCAAGGTGTCGAGGGCGTGGGAGGGCCCGGCACCAAGGGACTGTCGCTCTTCGTCGTGCCGGAGCACACCTTTGACCCCGAGACCGGCGAGATCACCGGTCGCAACGGCGCCTACGTTCGGGCGCTGGAAAAGAAGATGGGGATCACCGGCACACCCACGTGCGATCTCGTTTTCGGTGACGACCACCCCGCCGTCGCGACCCTGCTCGGTGACGTCCACGACGGCATCAGGCAGATGTTCGAGATCATCACCTATGTCCGCATGATGGTCGGCGCCAAGACCGCCGCAGCCATGTCCACGGGATATCTCAACGCCCGTGACTACGCCGAAGAGCGGGTCCAGGGCCGGGCCCTGGTCGGCCTGGAGTCGATCGGGGAGCCGATCGAGATCATCGATCACCCCGACGTGCGCCGCTCGATCCTCACCCAGCGCGCGTATGCCGAGGGCTCGCGAGCGCTCGTGCTCTATACGGCCACCCAACTCGACCGGGTCGAGTCGGCCCGGGCACACGGCGAGCGCGACAAGGCCGCCGAGGACCGCCACCGGATGCTGCTGCCGATCGTCAAGACCTGGTGCGCCGAGAAGGGTTTCCAGATCCTCGCGCAGGAGTCGCTGCAGACCTTCGGCGGTGCGGGATACACCCGCGAGACCCCGCTGGAGCAATACGTCCGGGACACCAAGATCGACTCCATCTACGAGGGCACGACGGGGATCCAGGCGATGGATCTGCTGGTTCGGCGCATCGTTCGCGACCGGGGAGCGACCTTGGGGTTGCTGCTGGACGAGGTGGAGAAGTCGGCGCACAACGACCTGATCGAGCGGGACTTCCACGTGGAGGCCGAGCTGCTCCAAGACGCCGTCGCGGCCTTGCGCGATTATGTCCAATTGTCGCTGGACCGCGCCGACTCCGAGCCGGTGCTCGCCGCTTTGGGCGCCACCCGGTTACTGCTCGCGATCGGCGACGTCGTGGTGGCCTGGCTGCTGCTGCGCAGCGCGGAGGTGGCGCACGAGCTGCTCAAGACGGAGGAGGACGAAAAGATGGCGGGCGAGCTGAACAAACGCATCGCCGGTGCCGTCTGGTTTGCTCGCCAGGTGATGCCGCGGGTGCGCACCGACTATGTCTGCGCCGTCTCGCTGAGCACCGAGGCCATGGATCTCTCTCGGGACCACCTCTGAGCGCGGGGGGCCCGCTCCGTCGTGTCCGCGGACTTGGGATGTCGTGTCGCACCTAGAGAGCGTGGACAACGCGCTCAAACTCATCCTCATCCTGTCGCAGGGCCGGCGACTCACCGTGACCGAGGCGGCCCGGGAACTGCAGATCGCGCCGTCGACGGCGCATCGACTGTTGCGTACCCTCGTGCACCGGCACTTCGCCCAGCAGGCGGGTGACCGCAGCTACGGGATGGGGCCGGCGCTGGCGTCGATGCGCGGAACCCGGCGCATCCACACTCGCCTGCTCGATCTGGCCGAGCCGCAACTGGTGCAGCTGACCGAGCGCACCAAGGAGACCTCCCACCTGGCGATTCTCGTCAATCGTGAGATCCGTTTCCTGGCCAGCGTGGAGTCTCATGAAGTGTTGCGCATCGGTTCGCGCGCCGGCGAGGTTTTGGGCGCCCACGTCACGGCGGCCGGCAGAGTGCTGCTGGCCGACCTCGCCGAAGGCGAACTCGAACTCCTCTATCCGCGCGCGGGGCTCCTCGAGCTGAATCTTGCTCCCGACCGGATCGCGGCGCTCCACAAGGACATTGCCCTCGTGCGCCGGCGTGGGTATGCCGTCAACAAAGGCCAGAGCGAGCGCGGGCTCAGTGCCGTCGCGATGGCAATTCGTCGCCGCGACGGGCGCGCACTGGCCGCGCTGACGGTGTCCATGCCGACCGTGCGCTATTCCAGCGCGAAGGTCGAAGTGACCATCGAGGCCTTACGGGCTGCCTGCCTCAGCCTCGCCGGCGACCTAGCGAACTGAGCCGGCTACTCGGTCGACAGATCGTCCCGCAACTGGAACTTGAGCACCTTGCCCGTGGGATTGCGCGGCAACTCATCGACGACGAAGAGCTTCTGCGGCAGCTTGTAGCGGGCGAGCGACTCGTTCGCGAACTCCCGGAGCTCGGCCAGGGTCAGCGTCGCGCCTGGGTGTAGGGCGACGACGGCGGTCACCGCCTCGCCCCACTTCTCGTCGGGGAGGCCGATGACGGCGGCCTCGGACACAGCGGGGTGGCCGAAGAGCACATTCTCGACTTCGGCGGGATAGACGTTTTCGCCCCCGCTGATAACCATGTCCTTGACCCGGTCAACGATCGAGATGATCCCGTCATCGTCGTATTGGCCGACATCCCCGGTGTGGAACCAGCCACCTGGATCGAACGCGGCGGCCGTGGCCTCCGGGCGATTCCAGTAGCCCGTGGTGATATTCGGCCCCTTGAGCAGGATCTCGCCGCGCTCGAATGGTGCGGTGACTTCCCGGGTGCCGTCCATGAGCTTGGCCTCGATGTACAGCGGCGGCTGGCCGGCAGCGCCAAGCTTGGACAGGGCGTATTCGGCCACCAGGAAGATCGCGGCCGGCGCGGTCTCGGTCAGCCCGTAGCCCTGGAGAACTCCGATGCCGCGGTCGGCGAAGATGCGCAGCAGCGGCTCAGGGGCGGGCGCGCCACCGCATACGGCCATGCGAACGGTGGACAGGTCGGCGTCGGCGAAGCCGGGAAGCTGGCTGATCGCGATAAACATCGCGGGGACCCCGAAGAGCGTCTTGATCCGATACTTCTGGATGTCGTCCAAGGTCGCCTGGGCATCGAAGGAGCGGTGCAGGACGACATGTCCGCCGCGCATCCAGGTGATACCGATCATGAAGTTGAGGCCAGCGATGTGGAAGAGGGGGGAGAAGGCCAAGGTGACGTCGTCGGCACTGATGTCGATCCAGCTCAACAAGGCGATGTCGCTCCACCAGAGATTCTCGTGGCTGAGCATCACCCCCTTGGGGGTCCCGGTCGTCCCCGAGGTATACATGATGACCGAAAGTTCTTCGGGGCGAACGACATCGGGAGAATCGAGGCGCCCGTTTGCGGTGATGAGTTTCTCGTATGACGCCCACCCCTCGGGCCGCTGCGCGCCTTCGTCCACGCCGATGTAGTGCCGGACGTTGACCTGTTCGCGGATCGCGTCGATGCCCGCCATCTGCGCAGACCCGGCGACGACGGTGTGGATGCCCGCGTCCTCAATGATGAACGCGAGTTCGGGGCCGGCGAGGCGGAAGTTGAGCGGGACGTAGATCGCACCCAGGCGGGAGCAGGCGACCCAGGTTTCCAGTGACGCCGGCTGGTTGAAGCCGATGAAGGCCACCCTGTCGCCGTGCTTGACGCCGGAAGCGCGCAGTGCCGCAGCGAGCCGGTCGATCCGCTCGAGCAGTTCGCCGAAGGTCCACGTCGTGCCCTCGAAGGTCAGCGCCGGCCGCCTCGGGGAGCGGGCGGCGCGGCCGGAGAACCAGCCGCCCAGCGTGATGTCGGGGCTGCTCATGAGGAAGTCCTTCGTGCTCGCTGGCTGGTTGCTCGGGGTCGGCGGGCGCGGGGAGCGGGTGTCGTCCGCTCGGTCTCACGCCGCGGCACCAAGGGGGTCGGCGCGCTTGCCTTGACCGCCGCGACCGTCTCGGCGAGGACCTCGCCGAGGGCGTCAACGAGCGGCTGGAGGTCTCCGGCCTGTTCCGGTGCACCGACGATCCCGAAACAGATCCGGTCGGTGTAGCTCTGCAAGGTGATATTGATCCCTCCACCGATCGACAAGAACGACGCCGGCCAGTAACCCTTGACGCGCAGGCCGTCGACATGGTTCGGCTTCGACGGGCCTTTGACGTTGGACACCACAACATTCCAGGTGCCCCGCGACCAGTTGCCCGGCAGCTTCACGAACGCTTTGACCATGAGGTTGAACGTGGGCGGCGGGATGAACTTGAACATCTCGCGCAGATGGACGGTCGGCATCGCATCGAAGCTGCCCTTGGACAGCTTCACCGCCTCGCTCGACTTGCGCACCCGCTCGACGGGGTTTTCGATGTCGACCGGGAAGGGCGCGAAGATCATGTGCACGAAGTTCGCCCACTGGATCTTCTCGTCGGGCTGGCGGATGGAGACCGGCACACAGACGATCAGCGGTTCGTCGGTGGAGATGCCGCGTTGGGTCATGTAACGGCGCAAGGCCCCGGCGCACACGCCCAACACCATGTCGTTGATCGAGGCGCCGATGAGCTTGCCGCTGTCCTTGAAATCCGCGAGCGGCAGGTCGGCGAAGACGAATGTGCGCTGCGCGGTGACGCGGCGGTTGAATGGGGTCTTGGGCGCGACCAGACGCGGCACGTAGGGCACGATCTCGGGCGTGCCCCGCTTGCGGAGCATCGGATTGAAGGCGGCCTGGATGGGTTTGGCGGCCTTGCCGGGCAACATGATCCGGGTCGGACCGAGCAAGGCCCCGACGACGCCTTGCTCCTTGACTGCCTTGACCATCCAGCCGGCCATCTTGGCGCTGAAGAGGGTCCAGTCGACCGGCCGCTTTGCCACGCCAACGGCCTCGCGGACGAGCATCTCCGGCGTGCCGAACCTGGGCTCGGGGAAGCCTGGCTCATCCTCCTTGACGAGCGGCATCGTGGGCTCGTCCTGCAGCGCGTCCCACAAGCGGGGCATCGAGCCGCCGTCGACCACGAGGTGGTGGACCCGCAGGAGGTGGGCGACCGATCCGTCCTCCAGTCCTTCGATCACGATGTAGTCCCACGGGGGACCTGACATGTCGAGGTCGGTGCTCATCAGCCGGCTGACCTCGCGGGCCAGCTGGTCGTGCGTGCCCGGTGCCGGCAGAGTGAGCGTGCGGACGTGCTTGGTCAGATCGACCCGCTTGGCCCGGCCGAGCCAGTCGTGGTCCATCCGCAGTGGAGCCTTTTTGACCTCGCGGTAGAGCGGGGGCAGGTAGTCGATGCGTTCCGCGATTCGCTCACGCATGAAGCCGGCATCCGCTGCTCGCCGCCCGTCCTGCGGCGGGTCATAGAGAACCAGCCCGCCCAGAACGCCGTTGGTGGTCTCGCTGTCCAGTGAACTGAACATGCGATCGAGCGTCGTGAGCTTCTGCATCCGCAACCTCATCGTCGAAGGAACGCCGTGGCCGTTGAGGTCGTGCCACGAGCTTTGGGCGCCGAAGGGTCACCTTAGCGAGCAGGCGTCGGCCGTGGCTACGGCATGCCGCTCAGCGGAAAACACCGTGACCTCGGCCTGCGCCGGCGCGCCGCTCACCCCCAGGAGGGGTAGTCCTCGTCGTCGGCGACGAGGCCGTCCGCGCGGTCGTTCAGTTCGTAGGCTCCCTTGCCGTCGATCGACTCGCGGATGATGTCGGCGTGGCCGGTGTGGCGCGCAACTTCGGCGATCAGGTGGTGCAGCACCCACCGCGACTGCCAGCCGGTCAGGTCCTCGGGATACCACGGCGCCTTCGGCGTGGGAACGATCGCGTCGAGATCGGCGGCCGCGACGATGCCGGCCAGCTCATCGACCGCGGCATCGAACTCGGCGAGGAGATCGGTCAGCGTCTCGGACGGATCGACCGTGTAGTCGCCGCCGTCAGTCTCGGCGCCCGCCTCCGACGGGAACTCTGGCGCGGCGGCCACACTGCGTCCCCAGTCACGGGCGACCTGCCCCAGGTGGCGCAGCAGCGACGCCAGGGAAAAGGCGCTGGCGGTCGGGGTGAGGTGGATCTGCTCGTCGCTTAGGCCATAGACGGTCGTCCGTGCCTGCGCGAATTGCTGCCTGAGGAAGGCCGTGATGACCTCGCGCTCGCCGGTGCCATTCGGGGTCAGGAAGGACATCCATACTCCTTGGTCGTCGCTGTTGTGGTGCCCTCAGCCTCGCATGCCTTCCGGTCACTTCCTGATCTCTCATCAGGATTCGACGTGGTCCAGGGCGCATTCTCGCGCGCAGGGCGGGACTGGAACCGCGACGGCATACGGACACCTCTTGGCAGCAGCGCGGGGATGTGTTTGAGTAGCTCCGTGACCTCCGCGAGCATCATTATCGACTAGCGCAACGAGCCCCCTCGTTGCGCTGACCTCCCGGCTCGGGAGGTTTTTTGTTGCCCCGGCGCACACCACAACCACCGATCCCGAAGGCGAACGAAGCGATGACCGACCTGCATGTCTACGACACCACGCTGCGTGACGGCGCGCAGCAAGAGGGGCTCAACCTCTCGGTGATGGACAAGCTCGCCATTGCGGCGCAGCTCGACGAGCTCGGCGTCGGCTTCATCGAGGGCGGCTGGCCGGGCGCCAACCCCAAGGACACCGAGTTCTTCCGGCGCGCCCAGAGCGAACTCCACCTGAAGAACGCGACTCTGGCGGCCTTCGGTGCCACCCGGCGCGCCGGCGGCCAGGCGCACAGCGACCCGCTCGTGCGTGCGCTCGTCGACTCCGGAGCCCCGGTCGTGACGTTGGTCGCCAAGAGCCACGTCGGTCACGTCGAGCGGGCCCTGCGGACCACGTTGGCCGAGAACCTCGAGATGATCCGCGACACGGTCACCTTCCTGCGCGGCGAGGGGCGACGGGTCTTCCTCGACGCGGAGCACTTCTTCGACGGCTACCGGACCGACCGGGCATACGCCCTTGAGGCCGTGCGCGCTGCCGCGGAGTCCGGCGCCGAGGTCGTTGCGCTGTGCGACACCAACGGTGGCATGCTGCCCTCCGAGGTCGCCGACGTCGTCGGTGAGGTCCTGGCGGGCACCTCGGCCCGCGTCGGCATCCACTGCCACAACGACACCGGCTGCGCGGTCGCCAACTCGATGGCCGCGGTCGATGCGGGCGCCACGCACGTCCAAGGCACGATCAATGGGTATGGCGAGCGCACCGGCAACGCCAACCTGGTCACCGTGGTCGCCAACCTGCAGATCAAGCAGGGCCGGGAGCTGATCGACTCCCACCGCCTCGCCGAGGCTACGCGGATCTCGCACGCGATCAGCGAGATCACCAATGTCGCGCCATACAGCCGCCAGCCCTACACCGGCTCGAGCGCCTTTGCGCACAAGGCCGGCTTGCACGCCAGCGCGATCAAGGTCGACCCCGATCTCTATCAGCACACCGACCCCAAGGCGGTCGGCAACGACATGCGGATGTTGGTCTCCGACATGGCCGGCCGGGCCTCGATCGAACTGAAGAGCCGCGAACTCGGGCTCGGCCTCGACGGCGCCAACGAGGAGGACGCCGCCAAGGTCGCGAGCGTGCTGGCGACGGTCAAGGACCTGGAGTTGCGCGGCTACACCTTCGACGCCGCCGACGCGAGCTTCGAGTTGCTGCTGCGGCGCGAGCTGAACGGCGGCCTCCCGGAGTATTTCGAGGTCGAGTCGTGGCGGGTGATCACCGACGCTCGCGGCGAGGACGAGGCCCTCTCGGAGGCGACCGTCAAGGTCCGCGCCGCGGGGGAGCGGATCGTCAAGACCGGCGAGGGCAACGGTCCGGTCAACGCCCTCGACCAGGCGCTGCGCGGGGCCCTCGCGCACGCCTACCCCGAGATCGGCCACCTGGAGCTGGTCGACTACAAGGTCCGCATCCTCGACACCGAGCACGGCACCGACGCGATCACCCGCGTGCTGATCGAGACGAGCGACGGTTCGACGACGTGGTCGACGATCGGCGTCGCCGCCAACATTCTCGAAGCCAGCTGGGACGCCCTGCTCGAATCGGTCACCTATGGGCTGATCCGGGCCGGCGTCGAGTCCCGCACCTGAGCCCGATGAGAGTCCCGGCGCGCGGGGACGCATCGCCGGGCCCGCCGACCAATCGTGTTCTGCCGCCCGGGGTATTCGCCCTTGACGTTGACGAGCTGGCGCAGGGTGCGCCGGATCTCGACGAGATCCGCCGCGTCCGCTATCACCTGATCGATGTCCTTGTATGCCGCGGGGATCTCGTCGATGAAGCTCGCCGTGTCGCGGAACTCGATGCCCGTCATCGCCGCGCGCAACTAGTCGATCGTGAAGGTTCGCCGGGCCGAGGAGCGCGAATGCACCCGGCCGGCGCCGTGCGGTGCCGACATCAGCGCACGCGGGTTGCCCAGTCCGGCAACGACATACGACGCCGTGCCCATCGATCCGGGGATCAGTCCGGGCTCACCGGGCCGTGCCGAGATGGCGCCCTTGCGGGAGAGCCAGACCGTCTTGCCGTAGTGCTTCTCCTGCTCGGTGTAGTTGTGGTGGCAGTTGATCTCCCCCTGCCGCTCCACCTCGACGCCGATCCAGCCGGCGACGCACGCGATGAGCCGGTCCATCATCTCCTCGCGGTTGAGCAGGGCATAGGTCTGCGCCCACCGCATCTGGCGGACATCGGCCCAGAACTCGTCGGTACCCTCGGCGAGGTAGGCAAGATCCTTGTCCGGCAACGGGATCAGCCATTGCGCACACAACCGCCGCGCGACCTCGATGTGGTGCTGGGCGATCTTGTTGCCGACGCCGCGCGAGCCCGAGTGCAGGAACAGCCAGATCTGGCCGGTCTCGTCACGGGTGATCTCGATGAAGTGGTTCCCGGATCCGAGCGTGCCCGGCTGCAGCGGCCAATGCCGGAGGTAGGCCGCCGGGTCGAACTGCGCGTCGGCCGCCGCCTCGGTCAGCTTGACCGCGATCATCCCGCACCCGATGTCGACGCCGACGGCGGCCGGGATGATCGCGCCGAGGGTGGGGATGACCGACCCGACGGGCGCTCCCTTGCCCAGGTGGGCATCCGGCATCAGCGCCACATGCGGATGAATGAACGGCAGCGACGCGGTCGCCTCCGCCTGAGCCCGCGTTCCCGGGTCGAGGATGCTCGCCCAGTTCAGCAGGGTGGGCTGCAGCTGCTCCATGGTGTTTTGCCTTCTCGTGACCCGCGCATGAGTGCGGTTACCGGCACGGTGCCGAGCCGGTTCACTGTAGTCGCTGCCGGGTCCCGGCCGCCCGTGATTTCCTGCGACTACCGACTTTGGTCGGGGGCCCGGTCGGGCGGGCATAGACCGCTGGCCGACGCGCCGGCAGCCGCGGACACGGTGCACTGGGGTGACCAACACACCGGAGGAGGAGATTCGCGGTGGGCCAAGCGGTGCAGGAGTGGACGCTCGATGTCGGCGGGAGCATCCATACAGTCACCACCCGGGAGACGTCGTGGACCAAACGGGAGATCGTCTGGCGCCGTGACGGCGCGCTTGTTGCCGAGAAGGAGTCGAGCGAGGAGAAGGTCGTGCTCACCCCGCACGGGCGGGCGGGCGAGGGGGCCGGGGCGATGCGACTGATCTTCTCCGGTCTTGGCGCGCCGCGCCGCGCGGTGTGGTTCGAGGGCGAGAACGCCGCGGGCGCAGCGCATCTGGGTGTTGGGGGAGTCGACCTCGAGCCGGTCACCGGCTCGCCGCTCGCCCTCCGTGATGAGCGGATGGCTCGCCGCCCGCGCCTGTATGCCGCCCGCCACGTCGCCGCGGGCGTCGCCAAGGTTGTGCTGCCGATCATCGGCGTCTGGCTGCTGGCTCAGCTGGCCGGCCTGCTGCCGGACGTCTCGCTCAATGTGCCGTCGATTCCCTGGCCGGACTGGGACCTCCCGTCGATTCCGTGGCCGGAAATCACCCTGCCCTCGATCCCGTGGCTCGATTGGGATCTGCCCGGCTGGGTGCGGTGGATCCTCGACCACGCCAAGTATGTCGTCCCGATCCTCATTGGTATCGGCTTGGCGCGCAGCGAAATCCGCCGCCGCGCCGCCCAGCCGGCCAAGCGCGAGGAACTGCGCGGTCGCGGCGCTGATGAGCGGCGCGAACCGGACAGGGGCTGAGGTTAGAGCGCGGACTCGGCCCTGGTGATTGACTCAAGGAGACGCTCCCGCAACGCATTCGACCGTTCGGCGAAGACCCGCTGCGCGCTCGCATAGGTCAGCTTGCCCGCCGCGGTCTCGATCTCCACCGGTGCCAGACCCAACGCGCTCAGGTCGTAGGGCGAGGCGCGCATGTCGAGGATCCGGATCTCGCGCGCCAGCTCGAACGCGTCGAGGGTCAACTCGCTTGGCGTCAGTGGCGACAGCTTGTGCGCCCACTTGTAGACATCCATGCCGGCGTGCAGACAGCCCGGCTGCTCGTTGGTGACCTGCTCGCCGCGCGTTGGCTGGATCGTGTTGCGGGAGAGTGCTTCCGGGGTGAAGAACCGAAAGGCGTCGAAATGGCTGCAGCGGATGGTGTGGCTCTCGACGACGTCATTGGTCTCGCTCGGCGACAACCGCAGCGGGTATGCCGCGTGCCGGATCTCTTCGGGCGCAAGCCGATAGACCATGGCCCATTCGTGCAGACCGAAACATCCGGTGAATGCGGGACGATCGAGGGTCGCCTGCAGCAGGGACCGGACGAAGCCCATCGCTTCGCCGCGCCGGGCGACGAGACCGTGGACATCCAGCAGCACGCCGCCGTCGGCGCGGGTGAGGTATCCCGGCCACCGCGCCCGCTCCTCGCCGCTGGCGTCCTCCAGGACGACCCCCGCTCCGGGATGCCAGCGCCGCAGCTTGCCAGGGGTGAAGTTGTAGTACTCGAAGAGGAAGTCCTCGACCGGATGTTTGGCGCCCGTGCCTCGTCGGGCCCGGCGGCCGGCGGTCAATTCATCCGCGCGCAGGACGTGTTCGGCCTGGACCGCGAGCCACCGCCGTCGGCTGATGTGGACCTCCTGCACTCCCTAACGCTATGCCTTCCTGTCGCGGCGGCCCCCGAGGACAAGCCCCCGGTCCCGACTCGAAGATGACTGGCGGCCGGTCTTCAGCCTAGTCCTCAGGCGCCGAACTCAGCGACACCCTCGACGTAGGGTGACGGGCATGCGGATCGTGCGCTTCTCGACCGGGGAGAACCCGGCATACGGCGTGTTGGAGGACTCCGGGCGGGTGATCGCCGAGATCGTCGGGGACCCGCTCTATTAGGGAGTGCAGTTCACCGGGCAGCGGGTGCCGATCGACGACGCGCGGCTGCTGGCGCCGGTCATCCCGCGCAGCAAGATCATCGGGATCGGCCGCAACTATGCCGACCATGCGGCCGAGTTCGGCAACGAGGTGCCGGCCGCGCCGATGGCGTTCATCCTGCCCAATACGGCCGTGATCGGCCCGGACGACCCGGTGGTCATCCCGCCGTTTGCCAAGGAGGTGGACTACGAAGGTGAGTTGGCCGTCGTCATCGGCCGGATCGCCAAGGACGTGCCCAAGGAGCGTTGGCGGGAGGTCGTTTTCGGCTACACCTGCGCCAACGACGTCTCGGCCCGCGACCTGCAGCGCGGGGACGGGCAGTGGGCCCGCGCCAAGGGCATGGACACCTTCTGCCCCCTGGGGCCGGCCATCGAGACCGACCTCGACCCGTCGGACCTGCGGCTGATCACTCGGCGCGACGGCGAGGTCGTCCAGGACGCCACCACGGCTGACCTGATCTTCGACATTCCGGCGCTGATCGAGTTCCTCTCTGCCGCGTTCACGCTGCTACCCGGCGACGTCATCCTCACCGGCACCCCGGCGGGCGTCGGCCCGGTCGATCACGGCAGCCGGGTGGAGGTCGAGATCGAGGGCATCGGCATACTGGCCAATCCGTTTGTGCTGCGTGGGTGACCGCGCGTCCCTAGACTGAGCGGCACTATGAGCAAGCACAACCTCGGCCCGGTCCGCCTCCGCGTGGCGCCGTCGCCCACCGGCGACCCGCATGTCGGCACCGCCTATATGGCGCTGTTCAATCTGGCGTTCGCGCGCCAGCAGGGCGGTCAGTTCCTGCTGCGCATTGAGGACACCGACCGGGCGCGCTTCCGGGAGGGCAGCGAGCAGCAGGTGTTCGACACCCTGCACTGGCTCGGGCTGACGTGGGACGAGGGCCCCGATGTGGGCGGCCCGGTCGGCCCCTATCGGCAGTCGGAGCGGCTGGCGACCTACCGCCCCTACGTCGAGAAGCTGCTCGCCGCGGGCCACGCCTACAAGTGCTGGTGCAGCCCGCAGCGATTGCAACAGATGCGCGAGGAGCAACAGCGCGCCAAGCAGGCCACCGGCTATGACCGGCTGTGCTACGGCAAGACCGAGGAGGAGCGGCGGCAGCTGCCGGGCTTCAGCGAGACCCCAGTCGTGCGGATGCTCATCCCCGACGACGTCGAGTTGGAGTTCAACGACCTGATCCGCGGCCGGGTCAACGCGCCCCGCCCCGACGACCAGGTGATCCTCAAGGCCGACGGCTTCCCGACCTATCACCTGGCCGTCGTCGTCGACGACCACGAGATGCAGGTGACCCATGTCGTGCGCGGGGAGGAGTGGATCTCCTCCACGCCCAAACACATCCTGCTTTATCGCTGGCTCGGGCTGGATCTGCCGAAGTTCGCCCATATGCCGGTGCTGCGCAACGTCGACAAGTCCAAGATCTCCAAGCGCAAGAACCCCGAGGCGCGACTGACCTGGTTCGTTGAGCAGGGCTATGTCCCCGAGGCGATCGTCAACTTCCTTGCGCTGCTTGCCTATCCGCCGGCCAAGGACGCCGAGGGCAATGACCTGGAGAAGTTCACCTTCGCCGAGTTCTCCCGAGACTTCGCGTGGGACAAGGTCAATCCGATCGGCCCGATGTTTGACCTGAAAAAGCTGGACTGGCTCAACGGTGTCTATATCCGCGACCTCGAGCTCAGTGACTTCACCTCGCGGCTGCTGCCCTATCTGGAGCGGGAGGGTGTCCTGTCGGGCAACCCGTCCCTCGGCGAGTTGGGCCGGCTGAAGGACATCGCGGCGCTCATCCAGACGCGGATCGTGCTGCTTAAGGACGCGGTGCCGCTCGTGCAGCCCTTCTTCGTCGGCGACGACATGCTCGAGATCGCCGAGGACGCGCGGCGCGACCTCGGCCCAAACGCGGCGCACGTCCTCAGCGCCGCCATCGACGTGCTCGGCGACATCGACGACCACCTGGCCAGCCTCACCGAGCCAAGCGCGTGGAACGTCGCCCGGATCGAGGCGGCCCTACGCGCCGAACTCGTCGAGAAGCTGGGGCTCAAGGCGCGCGCGGCGTTCGGGCCGCTGCGCACCGCCGTCTCGGGCGCCAAGGTCTCGCCGCCGCTCTTTGAGTCGATGGCGATCCTCGGCAAGACCTCGACCCTGGCCCGGCTGCACGCGCTGCGCGACTCGCTCTGACGCGTGCCAGTCGGTATGCCGCCGGCGGCGCCTATCCAGGGCGTGCTGCTCGACCTGGACGACACCCTGATCGACACGCGGACGGCCATGCACGCCGCCGGGACGTATGCCGCGGGCCGGCTCTGGCCGGGCGCGTCCCCCGAGCGGCTGGCCCGCTCGGGAGAACGCTTCCGCGCCGACCCCGGCCGGCACTTCGGCGCGTTCACCCGCGGCGAGGTGGACTTTGCCGAGATGCGCCGCCGCCGGATCGCCGAACTCGCGGCCTGGCTCGGCCAGGCCGAGGTGAGCGGGCAGCGGGAGGCGTTCGAAGCGGCATACGAGCCGGAGTTCACGGCCGGGCTGCGGGTCTTTAACGATGTGGCCGCCTGCCTCGCGGCGCTGGCGAACTGTCGGCTACCGGTGGGGGTGCTGACCAATTCCGGCGCCGACTACACCCAACGCAAGCTCGCCGAGACCGGGTTGGCCCCGCTGCTGGGCACAATCTGCACGCGAGACACCCTCGGCATTGGCAAGCCCGATCCGCGGGCCTTCCATGAGGCCTGCCGACAACTCGGGACGGCGCCGGCGCAGACCCTCTATGTCGGGGACGAGTGGCTGCCGGACGCGCTCGGCGCGGCGGACGCTGGGCTGATCGCGGCCTGGCTGGTGCGCGATCCGGACACGCTCGATGACCCGAGCCGGGAGCGGGCTGCCGGGCGCGGCATACCGATCCTGCCCGATCTGTTGGCGGTGCCGGCGCTGGCGGGTTGCGCGAGCGATTTGGGAGCCCGCGGGAGCGGCCGGTAGTATCACCCTTCGGTTCGTCGCCCGCGCGTGCTCCGGCACGAAGGGGCTCCGATACCCCTTGGGGTATAGTGTAATTGGCAACACTAGTGATTCTGGTTCACTCATTCTAGGTTCGAGTCCTGGTACCCCAGCTCACGCCCCTGGCGTGATTCGGTGGCAACCCGCTGCGTCGAGTATGGTTGCTCCCCGGTGCCCGCCCGTGGCGAGCACCCAGCACGGCCCCGTTGTGTAGCGGTCTAGCACGCCGCCCTCTCAAGGCGGTAGCGCGGGTTCGAACCCCGTCGGGGCTACGCACCTCGCTTCGGCCCCCTGCCTCGCGCAGGGGGCCTTTGCTGTGGCCGGGTGCGCGCTGCTACTCGGCCTGGGCCTTGGCCGCAGCCTCCTGCGCGGCAGCGTGGCGGGCGAGCACCTCGGTCAGCTTGTTGGCGCCGGCGATCACGGTCGCGGCGTGCAGCCGGCCGGGCTGGCGGGAGAGCCGCTCGATTGGGCCGGAGATCGAGACGGCGGCGATGACTCGACCCGAAGGAGAGCGCACCGGCGCCGAGACCGAGGCGACGCCGGCCTCGCGCTCGCCAACGCTTTGTGCCCAGCCGCGGCGGCGCACCCCGGACAACGTCGTCGCGTTGAACGCCGCGCCCTGCAGCCCGCGGTGCAGCCGGTCCGGCTCCTCCCAAGCAAGGAGCACTTGGGCGGCCGACCCGGCAAGCATCGTCATCGTCGCGCCGACGGGGATCGAGTCGCGCAGACCCACCGGCCGCTCGGCGGCCGACACACAGACCCGGTGATCGCCTTGGCGGCGGAAGAGCTGTGCGCTCTCGTTGGTGTGGTCGCGCAGGGCGCCGAGAACCGGCCCGGCGGCGGCGAGCAGCCGGTCCTCGCCGGCGGAGGCCGCCAGCTCGGCCAGGCGCGGACCGAGGACGAAGCGGCCCTGCAAATCGCGCGTGACGAGCCGGTGATGCTCGAGCGCGACGGCCAGCCGGTGGGCCGTGGGCCGGGCCAGGCCGGTGGCCGTCACCAACTGCGCGAGAGTCGACGGGCCCGCTTCGAGCGCGCTCAACACGACGGCTGCCTTGTCGAGGACACCGACCCCACTAGAACTGTCCATGGATTGATATTGCCGTCTCATTGCCTGAGACGCAAGTCCCGGACCAAGAGTCCCGTGCGAGCCTGCTCACGTTGGCAGGCGCGTCGAGGAGGCAGCCATGGCGGGAACGCTCGCGGAGAAGATCTGGGCCGACCATGTCGTCCGGTCGGCGCCGGGGGAGCCGGACATCCTCTACATCGACCTCCACCTGGTCCATGAGGTGACCTCACCGCAAGCGTTCGACGGCCTGCGCCTGTCCGGGCGCACCGTGCGCCGCCCCGAGTTGACCTTGGCCACCGAAGACCACAACGTCCCGACCACCCCGGGCCCGATCCTCGACCCGGTCAGCCGCACCCAGGTCGAGACGCTGCGCACCAACTGCGCGGAGTTCGGCGTGCGGCTCTATCCGATGGGCGACGCCGAGCAGGGCATCGTTCACGTCGTCGGCCCGCAGCTCGGGCTGACCCAGCCGGGAATGACCGTGGTCTGTGGCGACAGCCACACCTCGACGCACGGCGCGTTCGGCGCGCTCGCCTTCGGGATCGGCACCTCCGAAGTCGAGCACGTCCTGGCCACCCAGACCCTCCCGCTCACACCGTTCAAGACGATGGCGATCACCGTCAATGGCGAGCTGCCCGAAGGAGTCAGCGCAAAGGACGTGATCTTGGCGGTCATCGCCGAGATCGGCACCGGCGGGGGTCAGGGTTACGTTCTCGAATACCGCGGGCAGGCCATCGAAGCGCTGTCGATGGAGTCGCGGATGACGATCTGCAATATGTCGATCGAGGCGGGCGCGCGGGCCGGCCTGGTGGCCCCAGACGAGACGACCTTCGCCTACCTCAACGGCCGCCCGCACGCGCCGAGCGGTGCGGACTGGGATGCGGCCGTTGACTATTGGCGCTCACTGCGCAGTGACGACGACGCGGTCTTCGACGCGGAGGTCGTCATCGACGCGGCGAGCCTGACCCCCTTCGTCACCTGGGGAACCAATCCCGGCCAGGGCGCCCCCCTGGGGCGCAGCGTCCCCAACCCCGAGCACATCGTCGACGAGGTCGAGCGGACCTCCGCCCAGCGAGCGATCGACTACATGGGCCTGACTCCTGGTATGCCGCTGCGCGACATCGCGGTCGACACCGTCTTCGTCGGGTCGTGCACCAACGGCCGGATCGAGGACCTGCGCGCGGTCGCGGGAGTCATCGCCGGTCACCAGGTCGCCGACGGGGTGCGGATGCTCGTGGTGCCGGGGTCGGCGCGGGTGCGGGAGCAGGCCGAAGCCGAGGGCCTGCATAAGGTCTTCACCGCGGCGGGCGCCGAATGGCGCCTCCCGGGCTGCTCCATGTGCCTGGCCATGAACCCGGACAAGCTCGCCCCGGGCGAGCGCTCGGCGTCGACATCCAACCGCAACTTCGAAGGCCGCCAAGGCAAAGGCGGGCGCACCCACCTGGTCAGCCCCCTTGTCGCCGCGGCCACCGCGGTGCGTGGCACCTTGTCCAGCCCCGCCGATCTGTAGCCCGAGCGAAAGAGGTAGGCCACGATGCAGGCCTTCACCAGCCACACCGGAATCGGAGTCCCGCTGCGGCGCAGCAATGTCGATACCGATCAGATCATCCCTGCCGAGTACCTCAAGCGGGTCACGCGCACCGGGTTCGAGGACGGCCTGTTCGCCGCGTGGCGCAAGGACGACGACTTCATCTTCAATGATCCGGCCTTCAGGGCGGGATCGGTCCTGGTCGCCGGGCCGGACTTCGGCACCGGATCCTCACGGGAGCACGCCGTGTGGGCGTTGATGGACTATGGGTTCCGAGTCGTGATCTCCTCCCGCTTCGCCGACATCTTCCGGGGCAACTCCGGCAAGCAGGGACTGCTGAGCGCCGTTGCCTCCCAAGACGACATCGAGCTGATCTGGAAGTACTTGGAGAATGAGCCGGGTGCGTCGGTGACCGTCGACCTCGAGTCGCGCACGATCACGGCCGGGGACATCGTCGCCGCCTTCGAGGTGGACGACTACACCCGCTGGCGGTTGTTGGAGGGGCTCGACGACATCGGCCTGACTCTGCGTCACGAGCCCGAAATCGCGGCATACGAGGCGAATCGGGCGGCTTTCAAACCCACCGTGTGACTTCCCCGCGCGGGCCGGGGCAAAAAAATCCTTGCGACACAACGTGTCAACCGGGCGAAATGTTGGACACGCGTGCCGTTGGGGCCCTACCGTCAGACAGTGGATCAAAGCAGCCGCTGCGATTCCTGGTTCGCCGGCGTCGGCCGGCCCGAGTGACACGATGGAGTGGACCCAGTGAACAAGCAAGATCTCGTGGCAGCGGTCGAGGGACGTCTCGGCAACCGCCGCCTCGCGGCCGACGCAGTGGAGGTCGTCCTGGAGACGATCGTCAAGGAGGTCGCCAAGGGAAACCGGGTGTCTCTCACCGGCTTCGGCACCTTCGAAAAGGTCGCGCGGGCAGCGCGGACCGGACGCAACCCCCGCACCGGTGAGACCGTGCGGATCCGCAAGACGTCGGTGCCGCGGTTCTCGGCGAGCACCAAGTTCAAGGACTACGTCAAGAACCCCAAGAGCATGCCCAAGGGCACCCCCGTGCTCGCGCGCGCCTCCGCCAAGACCGCGGCCCCGGCCAGCACGGCGAAGGCCGCGACCACCTCCAAGGCGGCCACCGCCAAGTCCACCGCCCGCAGCGCCGCCAAGACCGCCCCCGCCCGCGTCGCCAAGACCGCCGCCGCCAAGACGGCATCCAAGGCGACGGCCTCCAAGGCAGCTGCGAAGTCGGCCACGCGTCCGACCGCCAAGCGCGTGACCAAGGCCGCCAAAAAGGCCTGAGCCAACAACGCATCCGACGCGCGCCGCCCTGATGGGTGGCGCGCGTCGGGTTTCTCGCCCACGGCGAACGACGCGACTCGCCGGGGCCGGCCTGGGGGTGTCGGCGGCGAGAATAGGTCGACGTTTGTCATGCTTGGGGCATGTCCGCGACGCTGATCGTGCACGGAGGGACGCCCCTGGTCGGGGATATCGACGTGCGGGGGGCCAAGAATCTGGTGTCCAAGGCCATGGTTGCCACCATGCTGGCTGAGGAGCCGTGCCGGCTGCGGGCCGTCCCCGAGATCTCCGACGTGCAGATCGTCTCCGGCCTGCTCGAACTGCACGGGGTGCGAATCGATTCCACCGATGAGGACGGCGAACTCATCCTTGATCCCACCAACATCGCTCAGGCACAGATGGCCGATATCGACGCACACGCGGGATCCTCTCGGGTGCCGGTGTTGCTGTGCGGGCCGCTGCTGCATCGCCTCGGGGAGGCGTTCATTCCCGACTTGGGCGGATGCCGCATAGGGGAGCGGCCGATCAACTATCACCTCGACGTCCTCCGCCAGTTTGGTGCGGTCGTCGAGAAGCGGCCCGAGGGCCTGCGCCTGACGGCGCCCCACGGCCTCGTTGGCACCAAGGTCGTCCTGCCCTATCCGTCGGTCGGGGCAACGGAGCAGGTGTTGCTCACTGCCGTTCGGGCACAAGGCAAGACCGAACTGCGCAATGCCGCCACCGAGCCGGAGATCCTCGACCTGATCGCGGTGCTGCAAAAGATGGGCGCGATCATCTCCGTCCCCAACGACCGGGTGATCCGCATCGAAGGCGTCGACCGTCTCGGCGGATTCACCCACCGAGCGATCCCCGATCGCATCGAGGCTGGCTCCTGGGCATGCGCGGCGCTGGCCACCGGGGGCGACGTCTATGTCCGCGGCGCCCAGCAACAGCCGATGATGACCTTCCTCAACGTCTTTCGGCAGGTGGGCGGGGCGTTCGACATCGACGACGAGGGAATCCGGTTCTGGCACCCCGGCGGTGAGCTCAATTCCATTGTGCTGGAGACCGACGTGCATCCCGGGCTGATGACCGACTGGCAACAGCCCCTCGTCGTCGCGCTCACCCAGACGACCGGGCTGTCGATCGTCCACGAGACCGTCTATGAGAACCGGCTCGGCTTCACAGCAGCACTGGCCGACATGGGCGCCCGGATCCAGGTCTATCGCGAGTGTTTGGGCGGACTGCCGTGTCGCTTCGGGGAGGCCAACTTCCTCCACTCGGCGGTCGTGTCGGGTCCGACTCCGTTGCGGGCGGCCGAGATCGACGTCCCGGACCTGCGCGGCGGCTTTAGCTATCTGATCGCCGCGCTCGCGGCCGAAGGCTCCTCCAAGGTGCGCGGCATCGAGCTGATCTATCGCGGATACGAACGCTTCAGCGACAAGCTCGACGCGCTCGGCGCCGACTACTCGGTTGCCTAACCCTAACGCGGATTTCCATGCAGGGGGTTCGGCGCAAGGGGTTAGTCGAGTTGGTAGCTGATGGTTCGGTTGTCGAGCCAGGGGATGGGGGTGTTGGTGGGTAGCTGGGCGGCGCGGAGGACTGGGGTGTAGGCGCGGCGTTCGAGTCGGACGGTGATGGTCTGGCTGGTGGTGGTGATGGTGCCGGGGGTTTCGAGGAAGCGTCGTTGGATGACGTCCGGGGTGATGGTGGCGTAGCCGGGTAGGCGGGCGCGGAGCGCGGCGAGCAGGGCTTGGGCGAGCACGGTGAGCATGATGTCTAGGTCCACGTTGAGGTTGACGGTTGAGGATAGGGCGTCGGCGCAGAATGCGCGGATGATCTCGGCGAGACGTTGGTCGATGGTCATCCGGCGGGCGTATCGGCTGACCAGTTCGCGGGTGGTTGAGGTGGTGTCGTTGGTGATGATGACGGTGGGTGCTTCCCGGCCGAGGCCGGTGACGATGAGTTGCCGGACGGTGGCGGGGTAGTCGGTCAAGGTGGTGTGGGGGTCTTCGTGGACGCGGGGTTTGTTGTGCGGGCCGGGCCGGTCCAAGGTGATGGTCTTGTAGGCGGCTGTGGGTAGGGCGTTGATGTGCCGCAGCAGCGCGGGTGAGCGCATCCGCAGGGTCAGGAATTTCACGCCGCGGGCGTCGAGTTCGCCGAGGACGCGGTGGGTGGTGACTTTCTGGTCCATGATCAGCATGGCCGGGTCGTGGCCGCTGGCGCTGGCCCAGTGGTCGCAGAACGCGATGAGTTCGCGGGCTTGGGTGGCTTTGGAGGTGTCGGCGTTGGCGTAGACCAGGTTGTGGGTGTCGGTGTCCTGGGCGAAGAACGTCAGCACGGACCGGGCTCGTTGGGAACGCTTGGGCACGTAGTGCTTTTCCAGGACGGGGTCGTGGCCCCAATGCATGACGGCGTGGAAGTCCAAGTCGAAGATGGCCTGGTCACTGGTGGCCAGCCCGTGGGCGATCATGGTGGTGTCCAAGGCGGCTAGGAACCGTTGCTGGTGGTCGTGGGCTAGCCGGTAGGAGTAGCTGGTCAGCGCGGACTTCTTGGGCAGTGCGGCCATCCCGGTCAGTAGGGCGGCGGCCGGGTCGGCGATCAGGTCGTCGACGTGGGAGACCCGTCGGGTGCGGGTCAGTTTGAGGGCCAGCAGGGTCAGCACCCAGGAGATGGCGGGAATGATCCGGGTGCCGGGGTAGCCGGCCTGCTTGACTAGGTCGGGAAGGTCCAAGGTGGCTAGGTCGGGCAGCACCAGCAGCAGCCCGGCGCGGGTGGACTCGAGGCGTTCGGGCCAGGCCGACAGGTCGATGACTCGGGCGGGGGGCAGGTGGGTGTCGCGGCCTGGGGTGGCCGGGTTGATGCTGGCCTCGGGTTCGGGTCGTCGCAGGAGTTGTTGACCGTCGCTCATTCTGCGGATGGCGGCGTCATCGGGTTTGCCGATGGTCTGGGTGTGGAACGGCCCCGTCCGCGGTTGGCGGGCGGGGCCGTGGTCGGCGTGGTGACGGGGTGCTCGGCGTGGTGACGGGGGTTGGTTAGTCCGCGCCGGTTTCGGAGATCGCGATGCGGGCGGCTTTCTCGTCGACGATGTTGGTGTCTTTGGCGAATGCGGCCATCAGGGCGTTGACGGCGAGGTTGTTGATGGCGCGTGGGTATCCTCGGGAGGCGTTGTGGATCAGGGTGATCGCGTCGTTGCTGAAGAGGGTGTCGGTGCGTCCGGCGATCTTGACGTGGTGGGTGATGTAGTCGCTGGTTTCGTCGGGGGTCATCCCGGTGAGGGTGTATCGGACGGCGATGCGTTGGTCGAGGGCGGCGAGCACGCCGAGGCGGAGTCGTTGGCGCAGGGTGGGTTGTCCGACTAGCAGCGCGGCGAACGGGGCGCCGGAGTCCATGCCGTGGTTGGTCATCATGCGGACGGCTTCGAGTTGGGGGTTGTCGAGCAGGTGTGCTTCGTCGAAGACCAGGACGGGGGTGCGGCCGCGTTCGGCGTGTTCGGCGGCGAGGGCCTCGGCGGCTTGGGGGACCAGGGTGGCGGTGTAGAAGGTGGGGGTTTGCCCGAGGGCGGAGGTGATGTGGTGCAGCATGCCGCGGACGCCGACGGAGGGGTTGGGCAGGTAGATGACCACGTGTCGGGAGGTGTCCAGGGCGGCGGTGGCGGCGCGGATGGCGACGGTCTTGCCGGCGCCGACCTCGCCGGTGATCACCCCGAGGGCGTGTTGGCTGATGCACCAGTCGATGCGGGCCATGGCCTCGGCGTGCCCGGCGTGGCGGTGCAGCATCGAGGGGGCCAGGGACCGGCCGAACGGCATGGCCGTGAATCCCCAGTAGGATTGCAGGCGTTGGATACTCCCCGGGCCGCGTCCTGCCGCGAGGTGGTGTCGGTGAGCATTTCATCGAGGGACAGTTGCCCGGGGATCTGCTCGGTGGTGGCTTCGGGGCTGTTGGCGTAGAGGGCGTGGAAGCCGATCCGTTCGTCGTCGGCGACGTGGGTGTGGTGGGTGTCGGTGAGCAGGTTCAGGTAGTTGATCCCGGTCGTGGCGGGGGCTGGTTCGGGGGTCTCGGGTCGGGCCTTGGGGTGGGTGTGTCGGGTGATCACGTGTGGGACGGCTTGGCCGTAGGAGCGTCCGCTGTGGCGGACCTCGATCTGTTCGAGGTTGAACGGGGAGAAGACGAGTTCGACCTTGCGTCCGACCAGGGCGGGTTCGACCTGGTAGGTGTTGCCGTGCAGGCTGATGGTGGCGGTCTTGGTGACGGTGCGCAGCTGGGACCATAAGAACGCCTCGGTCAACGCGTCCGCGGCTGGCATGGTCGGGCCGTGCCCGGCGGCCTGCCAGCCGTCGTTCCAGCGGGTCAGTGGGCTCTGACCGGTTTCGGAGTGCACCTGGTGGTGATAGAGCGACTCGACCCAGGCGGTGAACTGCGCGTTCAGTTCCAGCAGCGCCGCCGCGGCGGTGGTGGCCTGTTCGGCCAGGTCGGCGGCGCTGGTGTCGGGGACCTCGACGAGGAACTGCTCGCGTACGGTGCGGAAAAATCGTTCGATTTTGCCTTTGCCTTGGGGTCGGTGTGGGGTGGCGTGGATCAGCCGGATACCGAGCTTGGCGCAGGCTCGCAGCAGCCACGCATCGACGTAGGCCGAGCCGTTGTCGACATAGCAGGCGCCGGGCACCCCGCGGCAGGCCAACGCGCGCTCCAAGGCGACGGCCAGTCGGATCACGTCCTCGGCGAACCCGAACCGGTAGCCGACCACCAGGCGGGAGTGATCGTCCAAGAAGGCGAACAGGTAGGTCTTGCGCCCGCCGATCTTCGGCCCGTGCAACGCGTCCCCGACCCACCGCTGGTTCGGCGCGTCGGCCTCGTACCGGCCGAACACCGGCGCCTGCCCGGTCGCTGGGCCGATCAGCTCGTGCCGGTGGAAGAGCCGCAGCAGCGTCGACTCGGACGGGGAGTACCCCGAGGAAGCCCGCAGGATCCGCGCGACCTGCGCCGCTGTCCGGGCCGGGTTCTCCCGTTTGAGCGCGACCGCCAGCTCCAGCACCGCCGTGTCGATCCGGGAACCCGGCTGACGCAGCGAGGGCGTCAACGCCTCGAACCCGCCGGCGCGGTACCGGCGGATCCACCGATCCAATGTGTCCCGCGAGTAGGTCTGCTGCCCACCGAACGGGCCGACGTGGCTGCGGGCCGCGATCGCGCGCACCACCTTCCCGCGGGCCTTGCGCGACAAGCCCGGATCCAGGGCCGGACTAATCAGCTGGTAGCGGAACAACGCCACCAGCTGCGCGCGCTCACGCCGCTTGTGCGCCTCCTGCTCGGGTGTGCACTCCACGACAACTCCTCTGAAGCAAGGGGAATACCTGACCGCGGCACGGTCAGGGACAACCCTTACGACGATGCCGCCTGCCCGGGCCAGGCGTCAGGGGCAACTCGTGTTGCCGCCCCGCCCCGGCCAGACCGGCGGCCACCCCGGCGCCAACAGCCGACCACCGGAACAGGCGACGGCGACCTGCCAGCCCGTCACCGGGCCGAGCACCCCATCCCGGCCGAACCGGCCCGTGACCGCCTCGCTCGCCGCGGCCAGGGCAGCCAACAGGTCCCGCCACCGACACCCCTGCGCTTGGGGCACCACCCAGTCCACCCCGGCCAGGGCCGCGACCTGCAGCAACCACGACCGGACCGGGTCAAGCCGGGAGCCCATCACCCGCAGCCAGCCTCGGACCGTCGCCCCCGGCACCCCCAACGCCTGCCCGATCGGCCGGTGTCCCAACCCCCTCGCGCGAGCGGTCAGCGCGGCACCGACCACCCCGGCCGCGTACCCCCGCCGCAACAACAGCGTCACCGGCAACAGCACGTGCGTCAGCAAACACCCCGGACAGCGAGCCCGCCGCGGACGCACCACCGCCTCGATGCCATGCACCCGCCGCGGCCGCGCCCACCCCCACGGGCGCAGCTCTCCAGAACACCCCGGACAACCGATCTGTCCGGACACCAACCGCGACTCGACCCGAGCCTGATCACCTTCTACTGTGAGCACCGATGCCTCCGCGCATCCGGCACGGCCCTCCCGCGACGTCTTCCACGACACCTCACGCGCGAGGGCCGTGAACGTCCAATACCCCACCCATCTTGCCCGAGCCCGGCACAGTGATGGCGCCGAGGACCACGAACACCACACTCAAACCAATGCGACCGCCCGTCGGCAACCTCGATGACAGATCACGGCCCCCACGTCGTCACCCAGAGCGACGGTCAACAAGGAGTCGGCCGAACCCTTCTTCGGCGAGGATCTCGGCGACCCCGGTGCGGTTGAGCGGGGTGGCTTCGGTGGCCAGCCGGGCGGAGATCTCGTAGGTGGACAGGCCCTCGCGGCGCAGTTCGATGACCCGGGCGCGGGCGCGGTCCTTGGCCGGCGCGGTGCCCGCCGCCGGGCCGGGTTTGCGGGGTGGGGCGAACAGGGTTAGCTTTCCGGCCTTGTATTGGCGGACCAGGTCGATCATCGCCCAGCGGGTGTAGCCGTAGCGGTCGCCGGCCTGCTGGTAGGTCAGGCCCTCGACGTAGTAGGCGCGGATCGCTTCGTCGCGGCGTTGGTTGATCTGGTCGGGCGCGGTGAACGCTTCCGCTCCAGGTCGTTGAGGTGATTCCGCTGCTATATGCCGATGATGTCAGATCATCTGTTGTCGACGAGGGCGACGCGCTGGAGCTGGATTCGTCTGTACTGGTGATAGTTCGGCTGTCTGGTATCGCTGAGCACGTCACTTCTTGATCAGCAGTTCACATACCGGGACGGTGCATGACAGCATGACCGACACAACTATCGACTCCCACGTGGGCGTAGCGGGATCCCGCGATGGGCCTGGCCTGCAGCGTGGTTTCCATCCGCACCTGATCAATCCGCCTCGCTCAGGTATTGAGGTCAACCGGCCACCTGGAAATCCGCGCTAACCAATGCGCTGGCCGGCACCGATACCGACGATCCACAGCCGCCGCACCCGCGGTCGCTCCGCGTCCGGGTCATCGGCCTCGAGACTCAGTCGCTGACCGACGCGAAGGAGCCGCAGGCCGCTGTCGTCGAGTGCCTCGGCGGCAAAGCTCACCACCCGGCCGTCGTCGAGCAGCACCTCGCCGGATCGGGTCGGCGGGTCATAGCGATGGACGGTCGCCTGCATGGCGTCACGATACCGACGTGGCGTCCAGCACCGCCCGGGTATGCCGACCGCAGCCGAGTGCCGCCACGACGTCAAGATCCGCGCGCAGGTCGACATCGGTGCGCAACCGGGGCAGGTCGAGATCAAGCCGCACGTATCCGGCCTGCTCGTGCCGGTCGGCCGATCCGGCCCCGAACGCCGGCTCGAGCACTCCGCTCCGGTCGGTCAGCAACACCGTGCCCCGGCCGTCGCGATCGGGCACGAAAGCGCGCTCGTGCTTGCCCGCGAGCGTGAGTGCTGTGCCCAGATCCGCGGGGCGCGCGGCCGGAACGTCACCCAAGAGCACGGCGACGGCGCGGGAATCGTCGTGGTCCCGGGAGCGAATCCAGTTGTGCGCGTGCCGGATAGCGCCGTTCAGGCCGGCGCCCGGGTCGGCGAGCAGGTGGCAGCCGAGGCCCTCCGCTCCTGCCCGAAGGACCGGGTCGTCCGAGACGACCACGATGCGTTCGGGCCCAACGACCGCGGCCGCGGTCTCGATGGAGTCCAGGGCAAGCGCCCGGCTGAGCCGGTGGCGGTCAAGGCCCGAGCCCGCTAGGCGCGTCTTGCCGAGCGGCGCGCCCTTGGCGGGGACGATCAGCCACCACGCGGGGTCGCGGGGCGCGGGCATGGGCGGGATGGTTTCACGTCCGCCCGGGAGCGCATAATCCACCTGGCGACCGGAGGCGGGAGCCAGGGACAAGGAGCGATGTGAAGGCACCGATGATCGACGAGGACGACGACCGCAGCCGGATGCCGCGGGCATACCGCAACGTCGTGCGCACCCTGCGCCCGGTGATGATGACCGTGACCAAACGGCACTGGACCGGCGTGGAGAATCTGCCGCGCACGGGGGGATTCATCGTCTGCCCCAACCACATCTCCTACACCGATTTCCTCGCCCTGGCGCACGTCATGTTCGACTGCGGCCGCCCGGTGTATTTCCTCGGCAAGTCGGGGCTGTTCGAGGCGCCGGTCATCGGCAAGATCATCACCGCGGCCGGACAGATCCCGGTCTATCGCGGCACCGAGCGAGCAGCGGACGCATATCGTGCCGCCGTGGCCGCGGTCCGGGCGGGCAAGGGGGTCGCCATGTATCCCGAGGGCACGCTGACGCGTGACCCCGGCTGGTGGCCGATGCGCGGCAAGACCGGCGCCGCCCGGGTCGCGCTCGAGACCCGCTGCCCGGTGCTGCCCGTCACGATGTGGGGCCCGCAGGACATGATGGCGCCCTATGCGCGCCGGTTGTCGCTGTTCCCGCGCAAGACGATGCGGATCCATATCGGCCCGCCGGTGCCGCTCGATGACCTGTACGAGGGGATGTCGGACGCGGAGGCGGCGCGCGTGGCGACCGACCGGATCATGGCCGCCGTGACCGCTTCGTTGGAAAGCATCCGTGGCGAACGTGCTCCGGCCGAGCGGTTCGACCTGCGTACCCAGGGCAAAGCGGAATACGGCCGGCCCGAGCGCACGCGCAAGCGCTGGCGGCGGCGTTAGTCCGCGAGCCTCTTATCGAGCGCCCGGGCCAGGTCGGCCCACAGGTCCTCGCAATCCTCGATCCCGACCGAGATGCGGACGAGGTTGTCCGGCGTCGTATGCGGCTCGGAGGGGTAGCGGCGGCGGCGCTCCCATTGCGTCTCGACGCCGCCGAGCGAGGTCGATCGGCTGATCAGCCGGGCCGCCGCGCAGGCCCGGTCGGCGGCGTCGGCGCCGCCGGCAACCTCGATCGAGATAATCGCTCCGAAACCGGGATAGCGGACGCGCTCGACCGCCGGATGCCGCCCCAGCCGCGCCGCCAGCACCGCGGCAGTGCGGGTCGCCCGCTCCAGCCGCACCGCGAGAGTCCGGATGCCGAGGGCCGCCAGCCAGGCCTCCATCGGGCCCGGGATTGCCCCGCCGAGACGGCGGCTGCGGACCAGGTGAGCCTGGAGTTCACGGCCGCGTTCGGTCGGTGCGGTGACGCAGGCGCCGAGCACGATCGCGGAGTGGCCGGCGAGGTATTTGCTGACCGAGTGGACGACGACGTCGACGCCATCGCGCAGCGGCCGCTGCAGCAGCGGCGTGGCAAAGGTGTTGTCGCAGATGACGATGAGGCCGCGTTCGCGTGCCGCTGGGGCGAGCGCCGGGATGTCGGCGAGCTCCAGCAGCGGGTTGGTCGGCGACTCCAGCCACAGCAGGTGCGCGCCGTCAAGGGCGGCGATCGTCGCGGCTGTGTCCGCCGCGTCGACCCAGCGCACGGTGAATCGGCCGCTGTCAGCGGCCTCGGTCAGGCACTCGTGAACACCGTTATAGGGGCCCGCCGGCGCGACCACGGTGGCGCCGTGACCGACCAGGTCCACGGCCGCGGCCACCGCCGCCATCCCGGAGGCGAAGAGCAGCGCCTCGCCACCTTCCAACGCCCCGAGGATCTCTTCGACCGGCTCCCACGTGGGGTTCTCCGAACGGCCGTAGACATAATCGCCGTCGGCGGCAAAGGTCGAGGCGAAGGTGACCGGGGGATTCACCGGCGCGCCCGGACGCGGTTCCGGACGCCCCGCAGACACCACCGCAGTCGCCGGTCGCAGACCGGTCTCGCGTTCCATGCCGACACCCTAAGCCGGGGCAACTCGACACCGGTGGGGGCAACGCCATGGGGTCCCGGGGCAGGAGCAGGTGCCGGGATATGGTCGAGCCGATGAGCGCCGACCAGCCGGACCCGACCACGCCCGGGCGCAAGCTGCGGGTGGCGCTGCTCTTTGGCGGCCGCTCCTCCGAGCACGCCGTCTCGTGCGCCACGGCCGCCGGGGTGATGCGGGCGATCGACCGCACGGCATACGAGATCATCCCGATCGGGATCGCCCCCGACGGGCGCTGGGTGCTGGCCGCGGACGATCCGGCGCCGCTGGAGCTGACCGCCGTGCAGCGACCCACGGTCTCGGATCAAGCCGACGCGATCATCGTGCCGACCAGCACCCGGGAACGCACCCTCAAGGCGCTCAGCGCCGAGCAGGTCCCGCGCGAACTCGGTGCGGTCGACGTCGTTTTCCCGCTGCTGCACGGGCCCTTCGGTGAGGACGGGACGATCCAGGGACTGCTCGAGCTGGCCGATATCCGCTATGTCGGTTCCGGCGTCCTGGCGTCGGCGGCGGGCATGGACAAGCACTTCATGAAGGTCGTCTTCCAGGGCGCCGGGTTGCCGGTGGGGCCTCATACGGTGATCACCGACGCGCAGTGGCGACACGACCGGAGCGGGGCCTGCGCGGCAGTCGCCGCTCTCGGGATGCCGGTCTTTGTCAAGCCGGCGCGGGCTGGCAGCTCGATGGGCATAACCAAGGTCACCGACCTGGAGGACCTGGACGCAGCCGTGGACGCGGCCCGCCAGCACGACCTCAAGGTCGTCGTGGAGGCCGCGATCGCCGGCCGCGAGATCGAGTGTGCGGTCCTGGAGGGTCGCGATGGCGCCGCCCCGCGGACCTCCGAGGTCGGTGAGATCGTCGTCAAACCCGGCCACGGGCACCTGTTCTATGATTTCGAGGCCAAATATCTCGACGACGGCGCGGTCGAGCTGAGCTGCCCGGCGCGCGTGCCGCGCGAGGTCAGTGACCGCGTCCGGGAGCTGGCCAGCGCCGCCTTCCTCGCGCTCGGGTGTGAGGGCCTGGCCCGGGTGGACTGCTTCTATACCCCCGAGGGCGATGTGATCGTCAACGAGATCAACACCATGCCGGGGTTCACCCCACACTCGATGTATCCACAGATGTGGCTGGCGAGCGGGCTTTCCTATCCCGAACTCATCGACGAACTCATCTCGTTGGCCATGCACCGGCCGGTCGGCCTGCGCTGATCGGCGCGCCGCCGCGGTGTCGTCATTCGCAGGAGTGGCCGGTATGGGGAAGGGTGGCGGCGGCCGCCGCCAGATCGGGCAGCCACCGCGGCTCGGGGGCATAGGCGTCCGGGATCAGCACCTCGATCGCCGGTTGGCGCCCGTAGGTCGTAAACGCCGCCCCGTCGCTCAGTTCCTGCACCAACCAGTCGACGTCGTCGACGCGCAGGCAGTCCGTCGTCGTCGGTGGCGGCGCCTCCAGGCCGCAGCGGGCGATGATCGCCGGGTCTCCCCACGCGGACAGCGCCGGATCGTCGGGGTCGGTCGCGCGCCGGGGCTGATCGGCCACGGCGTCGGGCCAGGCGATCGCGGCGCACGCCGGATCGGCTGCCAGCGCGGGGCGTGCCACGTCGACGGCCCCGGAACAGCCCGCCAGAATCAGCAGCAGGGTGCCGACCCCCGCGGCGAGGCTCAGACGTGGACGACGGTGCAGGTCAGGGTCCGGGTGATGCCGGGGACTTCTTGGATCTTGGCGATGACCAGCTTGCCGAGGTCGTCGACGGATTCGGCTTCGATGCGCGCAATGCAGTCATAGGGACCGGTGACGTCTTCGGCGGTCGAAACCCCGGCGAGGGCGGCGATCGCCTCGGTCACCGATGCCGACTTGCCGACTTCGGTCTGAATGAGGATGTAGGCCTGGACCACCGAGTGTCGCCACCCTTTCCGTGTCGCAGTGGCCCGCAGCCGACCGGCTGCGGCACCACCGTTGGTTTGCTCCCGGCCCTGGCGGGGGCGGGGTCTGGCGTGAACGCTACCGTGCCCATCATGTCATCGTCTTCTCCGGAGCGTGTCGGCGACGTGTCCGAAGCCGAGCTGCTGGCGCGGCTCCTTCCGGTGCTGTCCGGAGGGGAGGAGGTCCGCCTCGGCCCGGGGGATGACGCGGCGCTGCTCGAGCTGGGCGCGACCGCTGTGGTGACGACCGACAGCATGGTCGCCGGGGTGGATTGGCGCGATGACTGGTCGAGCCCCCAGGACGTCGCCGCCAAGCTCCTCGTCTCCAACCTGGCCGATATCGCGGCGATGGGGGCAACCACGCAGGCGATCCTGCTCAGCCTGATGGTCGATCCGGACAGCCCCTTGGACTGGACGATCGAGTTCGCCGCAGGGATGGGGGAGCAGTGCCGCCGGTATGGCGTGGCCGTGGCCGGTGGAGATCTGTCCGCCGCCCCGACGGGGGTGCGCGTCGCGAGCGTGACGGCGCTGGGCAGCCTCGGCGACCAGGCCCCGGTCACTCGCTCCGGCGCCCGGCCCGGTGACGCCGTCGCGGTCACCGGCCCGCTCGGCCGGTCCGGTGTCGGGTTGGCGCTGCTCATCGGGGCAGCCGATGCGGAGGCGGTGGCGGCGCTGCCCGCCGAGGCGCTCGCCCACCACCGGCGGCCGAGCTGCCCGCTCAGCCAGGGCCCGGCTGGGGCGGCAGCCGGTGCCCGCGCGATGATCGACATCTCCGACGGCCTGCTGCGCGATGCCGAGCGGGTCGCGCTCGCGAGCGGTGTTGCGATCGCGATCGACTCGCAGCGATTGGGGGCGGACCTCAACTGGGCCGAGCGCTATCTGCCGCGCGCCCAGGCCCGCGCCTGCGTGCTGGGCGGCGGCGAGGAGCACAGCCTGCTCGCGGCCTTCCCGCCCGAGAGCGGGGCGCCGCCGTGGTGGCGGGTCATCGGCGAGGCCCGCGACGGCAGCGGATTGCTGCTCGACGACCGGCCGGCCGCGGCCGCGGGCTGGGACCATTTCGCCGGGCGCCCGGCATAGCGAAACGCCCCCGAGATCGGTCGGGGGCGTCGGCGTGGGGTGCGTGCGTGGACCTTCGTGGAATTACCTGGTGACCTTGCCGGCCTTGAGGCAGGAAGTGCACACGTTAACCCGCTTCGGCGTCTTGCCCGTCTCGCCGACCATGACGCGCACCCGCTGGATGTTGGGGTTCCAGCGGCGCTTGGTGCGGCGGTGGGAGTGCGAGATCGAATGACCGAAACCGGGACCCTTGCCGCAGATTTCGCAGTTGGCAGCCATGGGTGTTCTCCTCGGACGGTGGTGATGGCGCTTTGGCCCGCAGGCCGCGGGCGCGGCTCGGGCAACCGCTCAAGCTTAGCCGAGGCACCAGCACAGACCAAACGAACGGGATTCGCATCGTCGGCGGCACTGGGTACCCTGCCAGGCGTGCGGGTAGGCGGACAGCGAGGTGAGGGCCGATGGTCACATTAGCGACCGACCTCAAGGCGCTGATCGCCGGCGCGGCCGGGCCGTTGAAGTCGGCCCGAGGGATCACGACGGTCGGCGATCTGCTCGCCTTCTATCCGACTCGTTATGTGACCTATGACAGCGATCTCGCCGGGCTCGTCGAGGGCCACTTCGTCGTCGTGGTCGGCGAGGTCAAGAGCGTTCAGCTGCGGCCGATGACGGCCCGCAAGGGCATGATGCTCAACGCGATCCTGACCGATGCGGCGGGCAACGAGGTCACGATGACCTTCTTCAACGCCCGCGGCCACGAAAACAAGCTGCATCCTGGCGTGCGGGTGATCGCGGGGGGACAGGTGACGCGCTACAAGCGCACCTGGCAGCTGGCCCACCCCGGCTACACCCTCCTCAGTGACCTCACCGAGGCCGACCAGCCCGGCCTCTACCCGCTCTATCCCGCCGTGCCCAAGATGCACAACTGGACGCTCGTCTCGTCGGTCAAGCTCGTCTTGGACGCGATCGGCGAGCTGCCCGACCCGATCCCCGGGGACCTGCGGCGCCGCCACGGCCTGCCGAGCCTGCACGCCGCCCTGACCGGTTTGCACCGGCCCGACAGCCACGCCCACCTGGAGGCGTCGCGCCGCCGCATGCAGTATGCCGAGGCGCTCGTCCTGCAGACCATCCTGGCCCGGGCACGCCGGGCCCGGGAGCAGGAAAGCGCGCAACCCCGGGTGGTTGTGGACGGTGCCGCGCTCGGCGTCTTTGACGGGCGCCTCCCGTTCACGCTGACCGACGGTCAGCTGGCCGTCGCCGCCGAGATCGCCGACGACCTGGCCGGAACCCACCCGATGTATCGGCTGCTGCAAGGCGATGTCGGCTCGGGCAAGACCGTGCTCGCGCTGCGGGCGATGCTGACCGCGGTTGACGCCGGCGCCCAGGCGGCGTTGCTCGCGCCGACGGAGGTGCTCGCCGCCCAACACCACCGCACGATCACGACGCTGCTCGGGGACTTGGCCACCGGCGGCGTGCTCGGCGGCCACGAGGGGGGAACCAAGGTCGTGCTGCTCACCGGCTCGCTCACCCAGGCCGAGCGCCGCCGCATCCTTCTCGATATCGCGTCCGGGCAGGCCGGGATCGTCGTCGGCACCCACGCGCTGCTGCAGGACAAGGTCTCCTTTGCCGACCTGGCGCTGGTGGTGATCGACGAGCAGCACCGGTTCGGGGTCGAGCAGCGCGATGTCCTCCGGGCCAAGGCAGCCACGCCGCCGCACGTGCTCGTGCTGACGGCCACCCCGATTCCGCGGACGGTGGCGATGACGGTCTTCGGCGACCTCGACGTCTCCACGCTCACCGAGTTGCCCGCGGGCCGGACCCCGATCACGACCCACGTCGTGGACGATCGCAAACCCAATTGGGTGGCGCGCACCTGGCAGCGGGTGGCCGAGGAGTGCCGGGCGGGCAAAGCGGCATACGTCGTCTGTCCGCGGATCGGCGACGAAACCGGGGCCGACGGCGGGGAGGATCTGGACGCCGAGGATCTGCTCTTCGACCTCGATCCCGGGCTGCGGCCACCGGCCGGCGTGGTGGCGACCCTCGCCGAGCTGCGCGACGACCCGGCCCTGGCCGGGTTGCGGATCGAGTGCCTGCACGGCCGGCTGCCGACCGAGGACAAGGACGCGCTCCTGGCCGGGTTCGCGGCCGGCGACATCGACATCCTCGTCGCGACCACGGTCATCGAGGTGGGCGTCGACGTGCCGCGCGCCACCGTCATGGTGATCCGCGACGCCGACCGCTTCGGGGTCTCGCAGCTGCACCAGTTGCGTGGGCGCGTCGGCCGAGGGAGCGATCCCGGGCTGTGCCTGCTGATGACCGCGGCCGACCCCGGTCCCGCGCTGCGGCGGCTGGAGGCGGTGGCGGCGACCACCGACGGCTTCGTGCTCGCCCGGCTCGACCTGGAGCAGCGCCGCGAGGGTGACGTGCTCGGCGTCCACCAAAGCGGCGGGCATCGGCGGCTGCGGTTCTTGTCGCTGGTGCGGCACGAGGAGCTGATCGCCGCGGCCCGGGCCGACGCCGCAACGATGATTGCCGACGATCCCGACCTGGAGCGGCAACCCGTGCTGCGCGCGGCGGCAGAGCAGTGGCTCGAGCCCGAGGTCGCCGAATTCCTCGAGAAGGGCTGAGGCGGTGACCCGGATCATCGGCGGCAGCGCCGGCGGGCGGCGCCTGCGCGCCCCCCGGGGCCAGGCGACCCGCCCGACGTCCGACCGAGTCCGCGAGGCCCTGTTCTCCCGGTTGGAGGCGCACGATGCGCTGGCCGGCGCCCGGGTCCTCGATGCCTATGCCGGATCCGGTGCCCTCGGGCTGGAGGCCGCCAGCCGCGGCGCGGCCGCGGTCGTGTGCGTCGAATCAGATCGTGGGGCCGCCGCCGTGATCGGCGCGAACGCGCGCGAACTCGGCTTGGCGGCTCAGGTGCAGGTGCGGGCCACCACGGTCGCCCGGTTCGCCGCCGCGGCTGGCGACCGGGCGGCGGCTGCGGGTGGGTCGGCGGCCGGCGACGGAGTGGCGGCTGGCGACGGGCCGGCGGAAGCGGCATACGACCTCGTGCTCGGCGATCCGCCCTATCCGATGTCCGAGGCCGACCTTGCCCGTGACCTGGCGGCGCTAGCGGCGGCCGGCGTCCTCGCCGACGGGGCGCTGGTCGTGCTTGAGCGTTCATCCCGCTCGCCGGTGCCGGCGTGGCCATCCGGCTGGTCGACCCAGGACAGTCGCCGATATGGCGAGACGACCCTCTGGTTCGCCCGTGCGGCCGCGCAGGCGGCTTGCTAAGTTCTTGGCTCGTGCCGACCCTCGCCGTCTGTCCCGGATCCTTCGACCCGATCACGGTCGGGCACCTGGATGTCATCGAGCGGGCGAGCCGGCTGTTCGACGGGGTCCTCGTCGCCATCTTGCACAACCCGGCCAAGCAGGGGACCTTCCCGGTGGATCAGCGGATCGCGTTCATCGAGGACGCCACCGCGCAGCTGAGCGGAATCTCGGTTGCCGCGTTCGCCGGCCGGTTGATCGTTGACGTCGCCCGCGACGTGGGCGCCAGCTGTCTGCTCAAGGGGCTGCGCAACGAGAGCGACTTCTCCTATGAGGTGCCGATGGCCAGCATGAACCGGGCGCTGACCGGCATCGACACGGTCTTCCTGCTCGGCGACCCGGCGACCGCGCACATCTCGAGTTCGCTGGTCAAGGAGGTATGCCGGTTCGGCGGGGACATCAGCGGGATGGTGCCCGACCCGGTCCGGGACGCGCTGGTCGCCCTCCGCGCCGCGGGCTGAGCCAGGGCGCTCGAGGGGCGGGCGCCGGGAGCAGGGGACGATTTTGGGCTCGGGTGGCCCGCCCCGTAGACTGAGATCTTGGTCCGCGCCCTGCGCCGCGCGCCGCCCACCCCAGCAAGCACCGCCCCACCAGCACGACCACGCCATGATGACCACGCATGATGACCACGCCACGATGACCCCCGGAGCCATGAAGCGCCTCGACCCTCGCTCGCCCTTGCTGTTCGACACCAAGGAGCTGAGCCGACGCCCAGGGGCGATGCTGACGGTCACCCGCAGCGTGGCGGTTCCCGAGCCGGTAGGCACCGAC
The DNA here is from genome assembly GCF_037045025.1 of Nostocoides sp. Taxonomy (GTDB): domain Bacteria; phylum Actinomycetota; class Actinomycetes; order Actinomycetales; family Dermatophilaceae; genus Nostocoides_A. Next base: position 211,276 of record NZ_JBAOHM010000013.1, read on the forward strand.
GTCATCGCCGTCCCCGCCAACCGGTCGATCGACATCGAGCTGCGCCTGGAGTCGGTCGTCGAAGGAGTCCTGGCCACCGGCGCCGTGACCACCGTCGCCGCCGGGCTGTGCGTGCGCTGCCTTGAGCCGCTCACCTTGCCGGTGACCGCCACCTTCCAAGAGCTGTTCGTCCACCCCGACAAGGCCGCTCATCATCGCGAGGTCGCCGCCGACGACACCGAGATCCCGGACTACGAGCTGGTCGATGACCTGATCGACCTCGAACCGGTGCTGGTCGACGCCCTCGTGCCGGCGCTGCCCTTCCAACCGGTGTGCCAAGCGGACTGCCCGGGCCTGTGCGTCGAGTGCGGCGTCCCGTTGGCCGACAACCCCGGACATATTCACGAGAGACTCGACCCGCGCTGGTCGGCGCTGGCCTCCCTGGCCGGCGACCGCGGCAGCGCCGACCCACCTTCGACGAAAGGGACCTGACGTGGCCGTTCCCAAGAGGAAGACCTCGCGATCCAACACTCGCTCGCGCCGTGCGAACTGGAAGGCGGCGCCGGTGACGCTGACCACGTGTCCCCAGTGCAAGTCGCCGGCCCAGCCGCACATCGCCTGTCCCAGCTGCGGGTCCTACAAGGGCCGGCAGTATGCCGCTGCCGAGCGCACCGAGCACCAGTCCTGACCCCGGGCGCCCATGGCCCGGTCGCTCGAAGAACTGTGCACCTACCTGGATGAGGTCACCGACGCACGCGTCGACGGTGCGCTCATCCAGGTTGCGCTGACGCATCGCTCGTTCGCCTACGAGAATGGCGGCGTTCCGCACAACGAGCGCCTGGAGTTCCTCGGTGACGCGGTGCTCGGCCTGGTTGTGACCGACACCCTGTTCCGGGCGCACCCGGACAAGAGCGAGGGCCATCTGGCCAAGCTGCGCGCCGCGGTTGTCAATATGCGCGCGCTCGCCGATGTCGGCCGCGCGGTCGGCCTCGGCGACTATCTGTTCCTCGGCCGCGGTGAGGAGACCACCGGCGGCCGGGACAAGGCCTCGATCCTCGCCGACACGACCGAGGCGGTGATCGGGGCCGTCTATCTGTCCGCCGGCCTCGACGCCGGCACCCGTCTGGTCCACCACCTGCTCGACCCGCTCCTCGAGCAGTCCGCGGCGCTGGGCGCGGCGCTGGATTGGAAGACCTCGCTGCAGGAGGCCAGCGCCACCCGCGAACTCGGCGCCGTCGAATACCGCATCGAGGAGGCCGGCCCCGAGCACGAGAAGGTCTTCACCGCGCAAGCCGTCGTCGGTGGGCAGGTGCGCGGCGCCGGCACCGGGCGGACCAAGAAGGACGCCGAGCAGGAGGCCGCCGCCGCCGCGTGGCAGGCGTTGCAGGACCTGCCGGTGCCAGACGCGGCCAGCCCGGGCCCATCGCTGGCCTGAGTTCCTGGTCTGAGTCGCTGGTCTGCGTTCCTCGTCTGATTTGCCGTCACCGACTGCCGTTGCCGAGATGGCCCTGCTGAGTTTCCGGATGGTTGAGTCTCCCCATGCCTGAACTGCCCGAGGTCGAGGTCGTCCGGCGTGGCGTGGCAGCCCACGCGGTGGGCCGCCGCATCGAGAACGCCGAGATCCGCGGCACCCGCGTAGCCCGGCGCCACCTGCCCGGCCCGGAGGATCTGGCCGCGCGACTGACCGGCCGCTCGGTCGTGGCCGTGGCCCGCCGCGGCAAGTTTCTGTGGCTCGCTCTCGATGCCGACGAGGCCCTGGTGGTCCACCTCGGCATGAGCGGCCAACTGCTCGTGGCCGATCCCGAGCGCCCCGATCCCGCGCACCTACACGCCCGGTTCGTCCTCGACGACGGGCAGGAGTTGCGTTTCGTCGATCAACGCACCTTCGGCGGCCTGGCGCTCGCCGGGATGGACGCCGACGGCATCCCCGAACCCGTTCGGCACATCGCCCGCGATCCCTTCGACCCGCTCTTTGCCCCGGCCGAGGTCGCCGCGCGCATGGTGCGCAGCAGCAGCGGCATCAAGCGGCTGCTGCTCAACCAGCGCCTGGTCTCGGGCATCGGCAACATCTATGCCGACGAGGCGCTGTGGCGCGCCCGGATTCACGGCGAACGCCCGGGCGAGCGGCTGACCCGCCCCGCGATCGTGCGCCTGCTCGGCCACGCCCGCGACGTCATGGCCGCCGCCTTGGAGCAGGGCGGGACGAGCTTCGATGCTCTCTATGTCAACGTCAACGGCCAGTCCGGCTACTTTGACAGACGGCTACGGGCCTATGGGCAGGAGGGGCGGCCCTGTGAGCGCTGCGGGACGTTGATCCGGCGAGAGCACTTCATGAACCGATCGAGCCACTTCTGCCCTCGCTGTCAGCCAGTCCCCAGGTGCGGCTTGCCTCATTCAGCTCATCAGGGTTGATCAGTTAAGATCATCACGTTTGCTAGGTTAGAGCGTTCAAGTTTGCTAGGTTCAATGCCATGATCCTGGATGCACTGGTGCCGCGCCGGATCGGCGGAGTGCTCGCGGGCCTGGTGACGGATGAACCGGTCATCGCACTCCACGGGCCACGCTCGGTGGGCAAGTCGACGGTGTTGCGGCGCTTCGCAGCCGACGCGGGCGTCGCGGTGGTGGATCTGGACGACATCGAGGTGCGCGAGGCTGTCATCGGCAATCTCGCGTCAGTTGCCAGCGGTCCGTCTCCCCTGTGTGTGGACGAGTATCAGCGGGTGCCTGAGATCCTGGACGCGCTGAAGGGGTGGTTGAACCGCGAAGGGAGTGTCCCCGGCACGGCGATCCTGACCGGGTCGACGCGGCAGGATGCGTTGCCCACCACCGCTCAGGCCCTCACTGGGCGGCTCCACGCAGTGACGATCTGGCCCTTGTCGCAGGGCGAGATTGCTGGAGTTCACGAGGATCTGGTGGCGAGGCTGCCTGGCGATCCGGCGGGCGTTGTGAGCGCTGTGCCGGCCTCGAAGACGCCTCGTCATGAGTACGCGGAGCGCGTCTGCGCCGGCGGCCTTCCCTTGGCCTTGCGTCGCTCCGCCGCAGCCCGATCTCGGTGGTTCGACGATTTCGTTCGGGCTTCGATCGAGCGGGATGCCCTTGAACTGAGCAGGATTAGAGAGCGCCGGGCCATGAACGATCTGCTTGGTCTCACCGCGGCGCAGACGGGTCAGCTCCTCAACATCTCCGCCTCCGCTGACAAGCTTGGGGTCAGCCGTGCCACAGTGGAGGGGCACCTGCGACTTCTGGAGGATCTCTTCCTCGTCGTGCGACTTCCCGCGTGGGGAACGACGCTTCGCTCACGCGTCAGCGCGAAGCCGAAGGTGCACGTCGTGGACTCGGGGTTGGCGGCGAGGCTGCTGAGGGTCACGCCGGACAAGCTGGCTGGATTCGACCCGTCTGCCTTGACCGAATTCGGTCGTGTGCTGGAGACGTTCGTCGTCGGGGAGATCCGGAAGCAGATCTCGTGGCTCGACGAATCGGTCACACTGGGCCACTGGCGCACCAGCGACGGTGAGGAGGTCGACCTGGTCATCGAGTTCGACGACGGTCGGGTTCTCGCCTTCGAGGTCACGTCCAGTGAACGTGCCTCTGGTTCCGACTTCCGAGGATTGACTCAGCTGCGAGATGCGCTCGGGGCACGATTCGTGGGCGGGGTGGTCTTCACGACGGGGACTCGCGCCTACACGTACTCAGATCGTCTCCACGCCATGCCTGTGGACAGACTCTGGACCTCAGTGGCAGATGCAGCGGAGCGCTGAGCCGCCCCGCCAGAGCGGACAGGTGACCGGGTCGTGGAACCGCGGCACAGCGCCGAGCACGCGGCCGCGCTGCATGAGGTTGGCGCGGATGATGAGTTCGTCCTGGTTGAGGGCGCTGGGCATGGGGTGTGGCCGGCGCTGTGGTCGGCCGAACTCGCGGACATAGTGGAGCGCTTCGTGATCCGGGTGGGACGGAAGGGGAAAGCCTTGTCAGCGTTGCGGGGCGCCGACTGCGCGTGAGACGTTCGCGAACCGATCGTCGACGCGAGCCCGCGCTGCCAGCCCACGCCGCGCTGTTCCGGCGGGCTGGCCCCGGCGCGGGCTGAAAACCGCGCAGTGCATGTCCCCGGGTGAAATGTACATTTCAGCGCTTGCAACTTAGGATGACGCCATGACTGAACTGACCGTCACGGACGCACGCGCACGACTGGCGGACGTCGTTGATCAGGCGCGCGTGCGCCACGATCCGGTCTACCTGACGCGCCGTGGGCTGCGCGTGGCGGCCGTCATCGACGCCGACGACCTCGAACGTCTCATCGCGGCCGCCGAGGAGTTGGCGGACATCGAGGCCGCGCGCACGGCCCGCGCGGAGATTGCGGCTGAGGGATCCATCCCGTGGGAGCAGGTCAAGGCCGACCTCGCGCTTGCATGAGTTATCGCATCGAACTGAGTCCTGGTGCAGCGCGCCAGCTGCGGAAGCTGGACGGTTCGGCCCGACGGCGCGTTCAGGCGGCCATCGAGCTGCTCGGTGATGAGCCGCGCCCGGCGGGCGCGAAGAAACTGGTCGGCGGCGACGGCGAGTGGCGGGTGCGGACGGGCGATTACCGGATCATCTACGACATCAATGAAGGCGTCCTGTTGATCCTGGTTCTCACAGTTGGGCACCGGCGAGAGATCTACGAGCGCCGCTGATCCGGCAGCTAGAGGTCCCTCCCGCTCCAGCCTTTATCCCCGATACCGTTGTCGAGGTGGCCCAAGCACAGGAGTTGGATTTGATCGAGTGCCCCTCATGCGGTGAGGACGAGGAACTGCGAGGTATGGCGCTCGCCGACGGGCGCCGTCAGATCACGTGCGAACGCTGTGGTCACTCGTGGACTCGTGGGTCAGCGACACGGGCAACGCCATCCGGTGTCACCCAACGGTCTCCCCGCCGATCGACCGCAACATCCTGCGCACCGCGATGGGGAGATGACGAGGTTGTTGCGACGCTGAACCGGGAGGCACCTATCCTGCGGGCATCCGGGCTTGACGGCACTCCTTTGGCGCCCGTTCCTAGGCGCGAGCCGACCTGGACGGTTGGAGACCCCGTCCTGGCAAGCAGGGTCTTCTCCTACATAGTGGCTCACGATTCCGGCTTCGCGCCCAACCCGTTCCACGGGCTCCTCACACTCGCCTGCTGCAAGCCGGGCATACGGCGCAGCGCCAACGTCGGCGACATCGTCGTGGGATTGTCGAGCAAGGGTGAACGCGTCGTCTATGCGGCGCAGGTCGCCGACGTGATCAGCTTCGAGGAGTACTGGACGGACCCGACCTATGCGTCACGCCGACCGGCCATGGAGTCTGCGCGGATCATCGATCGCGTGGGAGACAACATCTACCAGCCTGTTTCGGGCGGTTACCGCCAGCTCCATTCTGTCCACTCCAAGCGGAACGGGCCGGAAGACGTTGGGCGGAAGCGCACGGATCTCAAGGGCCAACACGTCCTCGTCTGCGAGCGCTTTACTTACTGGGGAGGTGCCGGGCCAAGGTTGCCTGACGAGCTCCGGTTCCTGGTCGTGGGACGCGGTTACCGCGCCAACTTGACCACGGGCCAGGTCGACACGGTTGCGCGCTGGTTCGCCAACCTCCCGGGGGGCGTCCTGGGACCGCCGGATGAGTGGAGGGTCGGCGACCAAAGCTGGCGCGAGACGTGAAGCTGATCTTTAGCCGCAAGGCGTTTGACTCATCCGCCGGCAAGGTGGCCAACCCGATCTTGGATGACGGCTCGTTGATCCCCATGCCGATCCCGGACAAACAGTCACCGATCCGCTACGAAGACGTGACAATCGCCGGTCAGAATCTCGGCAAGGTGGCGTCGGACCTCACGCGAGGTCGGCTGCGGGCGGAGCATTTCGCACACCTCGACCCGACTTGGTTCAATCTGCCTACCGCCGCGAGCCCGGTTGGCGCCCGCTCTTGGGTCAAGTGGGCGCCGCCCAAACTGTCCTCGCCCGGGAACGCGTAGGGCCCGGGGATCTCTTCCTGTTCTTTGGCTGGTTCCGGAGCGTGACCTCGACGGGCGGACGGCTTGGGTTCGTGCCGGGTGCTCCAGACATGCACGTGCTGTGGGGGTGGATGCAAGTCGACGATGTGATCCCGGTCGGCAACTGCTCGCTCGCCAGTTGGATGGCCTACCACCCGCATCTTGCCGGCTTCCGTGGACCCAACAACACCCTCTATGTTGCCAGCGAGACGCTCGCCCTTGACGGAGCGTGGCTCGACCTTCCGGGTGCAGGGGTCTTCAGCCATTACGACGACCGGCTCCGCCTCACCAAGCCCGGCCATAAGCGCTCGATGTGGGAACTGCCCGCCTGGTTCGCTCCCCGTGGCTCCAGGCCCGCCCTCGGCTACCACAGCGATCCGGGCCGCTGGGAACTCGACGGTGAGCGGGTCACCCTGCACAGTGCCGCGCGCGGCCAGGAGTTTGTCCTCGACACCCGCCTGTATCCGGAAGCGCTCGAATGGCTCGGTGGCCTCTTGCAGGCGGGTGGCTGACGATGGTGTCGTCGAGGTGCGCACATCAGCCTCCAGGTCAAGTGCGTCGAGCACCGAGAGGAGCTGGCGTTCCTCGTAGGCGAAGTAGGACGGTCCGGTGTCGCCCCGGCGACTCGCCAGGTCGGTGCAGGCGAATCGGTCGTTGAGTAGCAGCGAATCGTCAGAGACGAAGCGGCGAATCGTCGATTTGGGGCCGACGAAATGGTAGTCTGAGGGTCGTGGAGATGTTGTCTCGGGGTGTGGAACCGTGGACGCTTGAACTCTTGAGTGCGTCTCCGGTGGTGGTGGTAGAAGGAGCGCGCCAAGTCGGGAAATCGACCCTGGTCGGGATGCTGGCAGACTCAACCACTGTCAACGCCACGATGGATGACGACGTGACGCGGGCATTCGCGCGCGATGATCCGACCGGATTCCTCCGCTTTGCTGGCGAAGGCCGTCTGGTGATCGACGAGATCCAGCGCTGTCCGGAACTCATTCTCCCCCTCAAAGCTGAAGTCGACCGGGACCGGAGGCCAGGGCGCTTCCTGCTGACTGGTTCAGCAGACTTGCTGCGTCTCCCCGAGGCCGAGGACTCCTTGGCGGGCAGGGCCATGACCGTCCGACTGCACCCATTCTCACAAGGGGAGTTGGCCGAGACGGCCGGGGATTGGGTGACGGACGTTCTTGAGGGAGCGCAGCCGGCGGCCTTCTCCAGCGATCGAGCGGATGTGGTTGCCCGCGTGGTCAAGGGGGGGTACCCCGTGGTTCAGGACATGAGCCAGCGGTTGCGCGATGCGTGGCTACGCGAATACGCGAATCGTTTGGTGGAGCGCGACGCTTCTGACGTGGCGAAGACACAGGTGCCTGCGCTGCGGCAACTCCTGAGGTTGATTGCGGCCGCACCGATGGCGGAGGTGGTCCTTGAGCGCATGGCGCAAGGGCTGGGTGTTGCTCGTGGCACCGTCCTGCGGTACCTCGAGATCTTGGAGGCCCTCTTCCTCGTCCAGCGGTTGCCTGCATGGTCCCGCAACCTAACGAAGCGACAGATCCAGCGACCGAAAGCTCTCCTGACGGACTCGGGATTGGCTACGGCGCTCTCGGGGATGACCAGTGAGCACTTGGCGTCGCCGCATGGGTCTGATCACTTTGGACCCCTGCTGGAGAACTTCGTGGTGTGTGAGCTCCTGCGGCAGCGGGGCTGGTCCGCGACGCCGTTCGAACTGTCCCACTATCGCGACAGGCACGGTGCCGAGGTGGACATCGTCATCGAAACGCCGCACGGTGTGGTGGCCGTCGAGGTGAAGGCCGCGACCGCAGCTCGCGGTGAGCACTTCAAGCACCTGATCGCGCTACGGGATCGGCTCGGTCCTGAATTTCTGGCGGGGATCGTGCTGACGACGGGGACGGGGCAGCAGGCAGGTGATCGGCTCGCCGCGATGTCCGTGGCGTCGCTGTGGCAGCCACTGTAACCGGAGCTCGTTCTCGTGCCCGCGCTGTTAGAGATCACCTCGGACATGGCTGATGACCCCTGCACCCGGGAGCCGGCAAGATGGCGGTGGTAGGCCATCCACCTGGGGAGCGAGCATTACGACGACCGGCTCCGCCCTCGGCTACCACAGTGATCCGGGCCGCTGGGAACTCGACGGTGAGCGGGTCACCCTGCACAGGGCCGCGCGCGGCCAGGAGTTGTCCTCGACGCCCGCCAGAAGCGTTCGAATGGCACCGTGATCTCTTGCAGGTGGGTGCAGGGGCGAAACCCCTGGGCCAAGCCGCGACGTCAGGGCTCTCGGACAGCCGTGGCGCCGCGCCGTCCGCCAGCGTAGTCTGTAAACATGTCTACAGCAGTGGTGAGCGTCCGTCTCGACGCCGCGACGAAGGAACGGCTCGACGCCCTGAGTGCGACGACCGGGCGATCTGCGGCGTACTACGTGCGCGAAGCGCTGATCGAACATCTCGACGAGCTGGAGTACGCGTATCAGCTCCGCGGCGAGGCAGAAGCCCTTCGCCGCGGCGAGATCGAGACCATCTCGAGCGCGGACCTCGCCGCTGAACTCTTCTGATGGCCTGGCGGGTCGAGTACGCGCCCCGTGCTGTCAAGGCGATGCGAAAGTTGGACAAGCCGGTCGCTCGACGTGTCTTCGACGGCGTCGAAGGGCTCGCGTCGTTGGACGACCCGACCACACGGTGCAAGGCGCTGTCCGGTCCGCTCGTTGGGCTGTGGCGTCTTCGCGTGGGCGACTACCGCGTCATCCTCGACATCCGCCGTGGCGAGGTTGTCATCGTCGCGCTTGACCTCGGCCACCGATCAACCGTCTACAACGACTGAATGCGCGCTAGGCCTTCCCCCCTTCTGGCGGGCACCGAGGGTCAGGGAATCGGCTTGGGCTTCAGGACGACCGCGATGCCCGTATGCCGTTGCGAGAGATCCGCGAACGCCTGCCGGATCGTGCTCGCATAGAGGTGCTGGCCAGTCAGGCTTGGATGGATCCCGTCGGGCTGCAACTGGCCGGGGTCGGCGGTGACCGCGGCATTCCAGTCGGCCAGGATGACATTGGGCCGGCTGGCGGCGGCCGCGGCGAGGGCGGCGTTGTCGCCAGACGTGCGGGCCATATTGAGGTGCAGGTTGACGAGCACGACCATCCGCTGCGGCCCGAGCCGGTCGAGGATGGCGCCGAGCTGCGCCGCGTCCACCCCGGCGTTGGTGCCGAACGAGAGCACGACCGCGCGGCGGATGTTGCTGCCGGAGGCGGTCACCGCGGCCAGTGCGTCGCCCCAGCGCCGGTTGGATTTGGCGTCGATCCGGATCCCGGGGAAGTAGTACTTCAGGGCTGGCACCGACCCGACGGCCATCGAGTCGCCATAGAGGTCGATCTCCTTGCCGGTGGGCATCGTCCAGTTCTGCGTGACCGAGCCCGACCCGCCCGCGCCAGTGCTCCGGGGCCGCGAGGCACCGCCCGCGGCGGCGGCCGTGGCGTTGGCGTCGATCATCCGCTGGGTCGAGGTCTGCGCCGGGGCGGTCGCGGCGACGGCGGCCACGGCCACCGCCCAGATGGCCAAGCCGGCCACGACAACGGTCGCCGGTCGCACCCGGCCGAGCGGGGCGGCATCGCGGACTCGGCGGGCCACCGCGCGGAAGCCGTCGCGCCGGATCGGGGTCTCCACGAAGCGATAGGACAGGTCGGCGATCGCGAGCGTGACCAGCACACACCACAGCCGAGAGCCGAGATAGCCGTCGGCGCCAGGCGTGGTGCGGATGTCCTGGCTGACCACGAGGATGACCGGCCAGTGCCACAGATAGATGCCATAGGACCGCTCGCCGATCCAGCGCAGCGGCGGCAGGTCCAGCGCCCGCGGCAGGCTGCCCTGCCCGGTGACCGCGAGGGCCACCAACCCGGTGGTGACCAGGCAGGCCAGCGCCAACCCGCCGCGGAAGGTCCAGGCGCTCGCCTCGTCGGCGAACCACAGCAGCAGCGCCAACTGGCCCGCGAGCGCCACAGTCAGCGGGCGGCGCACCCGCTGGAAGGCGGCACCGTCGAGCAGCAGCCGGTCGGGCCCGGCATACGCGAAGGCGAGCGCGGCGCCGAACATCAGGCCCATCAGGTGGGTGTCGGTGCCGTAGTAGACACGCGTCGCCCCGGCGTCGGGGTCGAACCGCAGCGCCATCAGCGCGGTCGAGGCCACCCCGGCCCCGGCCGCGATCGCGGCCCGTGCCCGCGGGCTGTGGACATACCCGAGCAGGGCGAGGCTCAGCAGCGGCCAGATGAGATAGAACTGCTCCTCGACTGCCAGCGACCACAAATTCATGAACAGCTGTGGGGTCGTGGAATGGAAGTAGTCGGACCCGGCGGCGATCTCGACCCAGTTGGTCGAGAACGTCAGCGCGCCGAGAATCTGCCGCCCGATGCCCACGAGCAGGTCGGTCTCGACCAGCCGGGCCAGCAGGACGCTCGCGCCGACGCAGGCGATCAGCGCGGGCAGCAGCCGCCGGGCCCGGCGCGTCCAGAAGGCGCTCAGGTCGACCCGACCGGTGCGGGCCCGCTCGCGCACAAGCAGCGTGGTGATCAAGAACCCCGAGACCACAAAGAAGATGTCGACGCCGAGGAACCCACCGGGCAGCCACGCGGGGTTGAGGTGGAAGATCAGCACCGCGGCGATCGCCACCGCGCGCAGGCCGTCCAGACCCGCCAGCCGCGATCCCGAAGCCGGACGCGGCGCGCTCGGGCGCGGATCCCCGCCGGCCTGGCCGTCGGGCCGGGCGTCCAGAACCGGCGAAGCGCTCACCATGGCTCCTGCGGGTCTCGGGCGGCGGCGGGAGGGCCACCGCGGACGGGCGTTGTCTTAGGGCACACCGTAGGAGCGAGCACCGACAGTCGGTGGGAGCCACGCGGGAAGAGCGCGGCATACGCTAACCGGGTGAGTGAACCGGTCCGCATGACGGCCGTCGTGTCCGGCCGCGTCCAGGGCGTCGGCTTCCGCTGGTGGACCCGCAGGCAGGCGCTGGCGCTGGGGCTACGCGGCTCGGCGCGCAACACCGACGACGGCAAGGTCGAGGTCGTCGCCGAAGGGACCCGCGAGGCGTGCGAGCGGCTGCACGGGCTGCTCGAAGAGTTCCCGTCCACGAGCGACCGCCCGGGCTGGGTCCGGTTCGTCTCCGCCCCCTTCTGGGGGGTGCCGCGCGAGCCGGACGGCTTCCGCGAGCGGTGAAACGGGCCGCGCCAAGCGCCATACGATGATCGAATGAGCGAGGGCGAGCAGAGCGCGATCCCGGCCGAGCTGATGCGCTGCCGGGCGACGATCGACAACATCGACGCCGCGCTGGTGCACCTGCTCGCCGAGCGGTTCAAGGCCACCCAGGAGGTGGGCAAGATCAAGGCCGACGCCGGCCTGCCGCCTGCCGACCCCGGCCGGGAGGAGCGCCAGATCGCCCGCCTGCGGGCACTGGCCGACGAGGCCGGTCTTGACCCGCACTTCGCCGAGAAGTTCCTCGCGTTCATCATCGCCGAGGTCATCCGTCACCACGAGGCCATCCAGGCCGCCCACGGCTCGCCGCCGGAGCGCTAGTCCCGGCTCGCTCGGGACGCGGCGACTACAGTGAGGCGCTGATCGCCGCAGCCGAGCCGAGGACCCGTGTGTTCGTTAAGACCCTGACCCTCAAGGGATTCAAGTCGTTCGCGTCCTCGACCACGCTGCGGCTCGAGCCGGGCGTGACCTGCATCGTCGGTCCCAACGGATCGGGCAAGTCGAATGTCGTCGACGCCCTCGCTTGGGTGATGGGTGAGCAGGGCGCCAAGAGCCTGCGCGGCGGCAAGATGGAGGACGTCATCTTTGCCGGCACGGCCGGGCGGGCGCCCCTCGGGCGGGCCGAGGTGTCGATGACGATCGACAACAGCGACGGGGCGCTGCCGATCGACTACACCGAAGTGACGCTCTCGCGGACGATGTTCCGGACCGGCGGCTCGGAATACGCGATCAACGGCACGCCGGCCCGGCTGCTCGATGTCCAAGAACTGCTCTCCGACAGCGGCCTCGGCCGCGAGATGCACGTCATCGTCGGCCAGGGCCAGCTCGACACCGTCCTGCGAGCAACCCCGGAGGAACGCCGCGGCTTCATCGAGGAGGCCGCGGGCGTCCTCAAACACCGCAAGCGCAAGGAGCGGGCGCTGCGCAAGCTGGACTCGATGCAGGCCAATCTGACCCGGGTCGCCGACCTGACCGGCGAGATCCGTCGCCAGCTCGGCCCGCTCGGGCGCCAGGCGGAGGCGGCCCGCAAGGCGGCGGTGATCCAGGCCCACGCGCGCGATGCCCGGCTGCGGCTGCTCGCCGACGACCTCGTCCAACTGCTCTCCGCGCGCGAGCAGGAGGCCGCCGACGAGAGTGCCCTGCTCGCGCGGCGCACCGAGCTGGAGGCCGCGCTGGCCGGGACCCGGGCGCGGCTGGCCGAGGTGGAGGCGCAGGCCGCCGCGGCCGCGCCCGAGCAGCGGGCCACCCGGGAGCGGTGGATCGCGCTCCGCTCGGTCCGTGACCGGCTGGAGTCGACCGCCGATGTGGCGGCCGAGCGGCTGCGGCTGCTGCAGGGCGACGACGCCGAGGAGCGGGTCAGCGGCCGCGACCCCGAGGAGCTGCTCGCCCAGGCCGCGCACGCGCGCGAGCAGGAGGCCGCGCTCGTCGCCGAGGTCGCGCTCGCCCAGGACGCGCTGACCGGGGCGCTCGCCGCCCGGGAGCAGGCCGAGGCCGCCGCGTATGCCGAGCAGCAGCGCATCGCTCGCATCGCCCGCGCCGAATCGGATCGCCGCGAGGGCCTGGCCCGCCTCACCGGGCAGATCGCCTCCAGGGCCGCCCGGATCGAGGCGATCGACGCCGAGGTGGGCCGGTTGCGGGCCGCCGCGGCCGCCGCCCACGACCGCGCCGCCGAGGCCGAGCGCGAGTTCCAGGGGTTGGAGGGCTCGATTGCCGCCGACGAGGAGGGCGAGGAGGGGCTCGATGCGGCATACGAAAAGGCGAGCGCGCAGCACGAGAAGCACGCGCAGGCGGTCGAGGATCTGCTCGAAACCGAGCGCGGCATCGACCGGGAGCGGCTGACGCTGACCGCCCGCCTGGACGCCCTGCGGCTCAGCCTGCGCCGCCGCGACGGCGCCCAGGCATTGCGTGAACGCGCCGGCGAGGTCGGCGGGCTGGGCGAGTCGCTCGCCGCACAATTGCGGGTGACCCCGGGCCACGAGGTCGCGATCGCCGCCGCGCTCGGCGAGGCGGCGGACGCGCTGGCCGTCGCCGACCTCGCGACGGCATTGCGAGCGTTGACGTCGTTGCGGGAGAGCGAGTCCGGCCGGGCCGCGCTCGTCATCCTCGGCACTCCGCCGGATGCCGCGGGGCCGCGTCCCGCGCTCCCGGACGGGTGCGTCTGGGCTCGCGATCTGGTCGATGTTCCTGAGGAATTGCGGAACGCGCTCGACCACATCCTCGAGGGCATCGCGGTCGCCGCCGACGCGGATGCGGCCGCCAACCTGGTGGCCGAGCACGGGCTGACCGCGGTCACGGCCGGCGGGGATGTGCTGCGCCCCGGCCTGGTGTGCGGCGGCAGCGCCGACGTGCCGAGCGCCATCGAGCTCGAGGCCGAGGTCGCCGACGCCGAAGCCGGCCTGGCCGAGTGCACGGCCGGCCTGGAGCGGACCCGGTTCACGCTCGCCGGTGCCCGGGCCGAACTCGCCGAGGCCGCCGCCGCCGTCGAGGGGCACATGGAGCGACTGCACGAGTCCGACGCGCGGATGGCGGCGCTCGCCGAGCAGCTCGGTTCGCTCGGCGGGGCCATCCGGGCGGCCCGCGGTGAGGTCGACCGGTTCGAGCGTTCGATCGCTCAGGCCCTGCAGACCGCCGAGCAGGCGCGCGTGGAGCGGGATCAGCTGGCCGAGCGGCTGGCGGCGGCCGAGGCCGAGCCGGCCCATGACGAGGAGCCGGGGCGCGACGATCGCGAACTTCTTGAAGCCGCGGCGACGGCTGCCCGCGCCGGGGAGACCGAGGCCCGGTTGGTTGTGCGAACCAAGGAGGAGCGGGCGCGGGCGCTGCAGGGCCGGGCCACCTCGCTCGAAGGCGCCGCCCGCAACGAACAGGCAGCCCGCGAGCGGCTGCGTCAGCGCCAGGAACGGCGCCGCCGCGAGGCCGCCGTCGCCGAGATCGTGCTCAGCGCCGCGCGTAGGGGTGTCACTCATGTCGCCGCGGCCGCCCAGGCCGCCGGGAGCGCCGTCGCCGCCGCGGACGCCGACCGGGAGGCGCGCGAACATGACCTGGGCGAGTTGCGTGCCCGGATCGATGAGCAGCGCGAGGAACTGGCGACGTTGACCGACGACCTGCACCGCGACGAAGTCGCACGGGCGGCGGCCGATGCCCGGATCGAGCAGTTGCAAACCCGGGCGGTCGACGAGCTGGGTATCGATCCCGAGGTGCTCGTCGAGGACTTCGGTCCCCACCAGCTGGTTCCCGTGGTCGTTCCGGAGGGGGAGGAGGCGGGCGAGCCGGCGGCATACGTGCGAGAGGTGCAGGAAAAGCGTTTGCGCAAGGCCGAGCGCGGGCTGCGCGACCTCGGCCGGATCAATCCGCTCGCGCTGGAGGAGTATGCCGCCTTGGAGGAGCGGCACGCGTTCCTCACCAAGCAGATGGAGGACCTGAAGGCCTCCCGGCGCGACCTGCTCGACATCGTCCGCGAGGTGGACGAGCGGGTCGAGGAGGTGTTCACCGCCGCCTATCACGACACGGCGGCGCAGTTCGAGCAGGTCTTCGCGCGGCTCTTCCCGGGGGGTGAGGGGCGGCTGTCGTTGACCGACCCGGACGACATGCTGACGACCGGCATCGAGGTGGAGGCGCGGCCGCCGGGCAAGAAGATCAAGCGGCTCTCGCTGCTGTCCGGTGGCGAACGCTCGTTGGTCGCCGTCGCCCTCCTGGTGGCGATTTTCAAGGCCCGGCCGAGCCCGTTCTACATCATGGACGAGGTCGAGGCGGCCCTCGACGACACCAACCTCGGCCGGTTGCTGACCCTCTTTGAGGAGTTGCGCGACTCCAGCCAGCTGATCGTCATCACCCACCAGAAGCGGACCATGGAGATCGCCGATGCGCTGTATGGCGTTTCGATGCGCGGCGACGGCGTCACGACCGTGGTCTCCCAACGGCTGCGCGCGGTCGAGGACATCGCCTAACTCGGCTCCCGCCCGGACGGCCCGGGCGATTGCTGGGGCGGCTGGGACGACAGATAACAATTGAGACGAGGACGTGTCAAAGTTGCTCGGAGCGGCCCGGCTGAGGCAGCCTTGTCGCCATGCTGGCCACGCTCGCCGTTCTGTTGTTGTGCCTCGCCATCGCCGTCACGGTGCTGGTGCTCGTCGCCGTGCCGGCTCGCCGGCAGGGGCGCGACCTGCTGACCGACCGCGGCGAGGCGGTCTTTGTGCGCGTGCGCACCAGTGCCGAGAACGCCGGCCCCAAGGCGGGCGAGTTGGTCTCCACGGCCGCCGCTAGCCTGGCGCGCGCCGTGCCGCGCGAGCGCCGCCATTGACCCGGCGCACTGATCCGGCGTCGCTGACAACCCGTCACTGACCTCGCCACGTCGGCTCTGGCCTTCGTCGGCGAGACCGCTGCGGGGCACTGGCGCACGGTCGCGACCAAGGAGCGCGACTGCACCAACGTCGGCCCGGGCCAGACCTGCTCAGCGATGGCCTCGATCCCGTATGCGCCGGGCAACTACCGAACGGTTGCCTTCACCACGGTCTGGCTCGATAACGTTCAGGGCAGCAGTGCCAGACAAACCAGCCCCGCGCGCGAACTGTAGGTGCCCGCCGACGCCCGCCCGGCTAGGTAGGGGGATTCGGCCAAGATGAGTAGGAGTACTGGTGCGCCCCCCGCAGTGAGCCGCAAAGAATATGCGCACCGGCGGACAACGGGTCCGCCGGATCGCAACAAGTGAGGGGAAACACATGAAGCGAGTGCTGATGTCCGTTGCTGCCGCGACCGCGGTGGCCGCCGGGGCTCTGGCTCCGGCAACCACGGCCAGCGCGGCTGCGGAGCCGGCACCGTCGGCTCAGGTCGGCGCCTCCGCCAAGGGCGCGCCGAGCCTGCCGTGCTGGGTCCAGGGGGTTGCGCCCCGCGTGGTCCGCGGCAAGGTCCAGGCCCGAGAGAATGTCTGGTGCACGCCCGGGGCCAGCCAGGTCTTCGAGCGGGTGCAGCTGCAGAAGCTGGTCGCCGGTAGCTGGCGCAACGTCGCCGCCAAGCAGGGCTACTGCTACGACCTGAGCTCGAACCAGAAGTGCTACACGCTGGCCGCCACCTGGTATGCGCCCGGCACCTACCGCACGGTCGCCTACGGCAAAGTCTGGCTGTATGACGGCCGGATCGGCACCGGCACGCACACCAGCCCGGCAGTCCGCCTCTAGGCCCAGCAGCTGCTGCGGCCGGTGGGCGCGGGGGCTTGCCCATGGCCCCCGCGCCCGCCGGCCAACCCCCACTGACGGCAACAGTGCTGTCGGTACCAAGAACACGCCAAGAATCCATGAACACGCCAGGTCCGGCGTGTTCATGGTGAATTGGCGTGTTCATGTTTGGAGGAGCGGGGCCCAGCACGGCGACGGCGATGTGAGGATGGGCGCGTGGACACCTTGTCGGAGTGGCTGATCGTCGCGGGCATTGCCCTCGTCCTGCTTGTCGGGCTGGTCATCGGGCTGCGCCGCCCCGGCCGCGCCGCCCCAACCAAGGAGATCCCCCGCCCGCAGCCGCCGAGCACCCGCGCCCAAGAGGGCGACGGCGGCGGCCTCCTGGCCCCGCCCGCGCCCGAGCGCTCCAGCGCCGCGCCACCGGTGCAGGAGGCGTCGGTCGAGGAACTGCCCGAACTTATCGAGCCGGTGGAGGACGAGCCGGCCCTGCTGGAGCGTCCGGAGGCCCCGGCCGGCCGGCTGCAACGGCTGCGGGCCCGGCTGGCGCGCAGCAACACCGCACTCGGCAAAGGACTGCTCGGACTTCTCACCCGCGGTGGGCTGGACGAGACCGTCTGGGAGGAGGTCGAGGACACCCTCATCGGGGCCGACCTCGGCGTCGAGGCCAGCACCGAACTCGTCGACTCGCTGCGCACTCAGGTTCAGGTCGCCGGCACCCGCGACGAGGCGACCGTCCGCAGCTGGCTGCGCCAGGACCTGCTCACCCTCGTCGACCCCACCATGGACCGCAGCGTCGCCTCCTCCCGCGTGGACATGCGCCCGGCCGTCGTGCTGGTCGTGGGCGTCAACGGCACCGGCAAGACGACGACTGTCGGCAAGCTCGCCCGGGTGCTGGTCGCCGAGGACAAGGACGTTCTGCTCGGTGCCGCCGACACCTTCCGCGCCGCCGCTGCGGACCAGCTGGAGACCTGGGGCGCGCGCGTCGGCGTGCCGACCGTCCGCTCCCACAAGGACGGCGCCGACCCGGCCTCGGTCGCCTTCGACGCTGTCAAGGCCGGCATTGAGATGGAGGCCGACGTCGTGCTGCTCGACACCGCCGGCCGGCTGCACAACAAGGCCAACCTGATGGACGAGCTCGGCAAGATCAAACGCGTCGTCGAGAAGCAGTCGCCGATCGACGAGGTGCTGCTCGTCCTGGACGCCACCACGGGGCAGAACGGCCTGCGCCAGGCCGAGGTCTTTGCCCAGGTCGTCGGCATCACCGGCATCGTGCTAACCAAGCTCGACGGCACGGCCAAGGGCGGGATCGTCGTCGCCGTGCAACGCAAACTCGGGGTGCCGGTCAAACTCGTCGGCCTCGGCGAGGGACCCGACGACCTGGCGCCCTTCGACCCCGAGGCGTTCGTCGACGCCATCGTGGCGTAGCCGCCGTGAACCAGCCGGCAGCGGCCGATGCGCACCGGCCGCAGCGGAGCACAATCGGCCTGAATGCGACCGGCCTGGACGCGGCCGGCCAGAGCGCTGCCAGCGCTGTCGGCGTCAGCGCCGTCGGTCTCAGCCCCATTGGCAAGGCGTGGCGCACCCTGGTCCTCCTCGCCCTGGCAGCCCTCTTCCTCGGCGGCACATTCGTCGGCGACGACCACTGGTGGCCGTTCTCGCCGTGGCGGATGTTCTCGACGTCGACCGGCCCCAACGCCTCGGTCCGCTCCACGCTGATCGAGGTCCGCGACGCCGCGGCCCCGGCCACCTGGCGCGCAGCGCCGATCGAGCCGGACTCCGTCGGGCTCAACAGGGCCGAGGTGGAGGGCCGCCTGGACCACATTCAGGGCCGACCCGACATGCTGGCGACGCTCGCGGCGAGCCATTCGCGGCTGGAGCCGGACGAGCCGGCGTGGATCGGCATACGGGTTGTCGTGCGTCATTATCTGCTGCGCGATGGGGCGCTGACGGGCGAGCACCGCGACCAGCTGATCGCGCAGTGGAGCGTGCGATGAGCGCCCGCGGCTGGCTGTTCCCGGCGCTGCCCCTGGGCAGGCTGGCGATCTTCCGGTCGATTACCTATGCCTTCGTCGTGCTCGACGTGCTTTGGCTGCACACCAGCGGGTGGTGGCACGGCTACGCCGACCCGGTCTGGTACCAGCCGCTCATCATGGGCGAGCTGCTGCACCTGCCGGCGGCCACCGTGACCCTGGTCAACGCGCTGAAGTGGGCGACGGTCGCCGCGGCCCTGGTCGCGATGACCGGCAGGCTGCCCCGCCTGGCCGGCGGCCTCGTCGCGGCGGGCTGGATCTGGTACCAATACGTCGCCTTCGCCTATGGCAAGGTCGACCACGACCGCGGCGACTTCGTCGTCGCCCTGTTGCTGCTGCCCACCGTCGGCAGCGCCTGGTGGAGCGACCGGATCCGATCTCAGGCCGCCGGCTTCGTGATGCGGGCGGTCCAGCTGGCCGCGATCGCCACCTACTTCCTCTCGGCCTGGGCCAAGGTCCGCTTCGGCGGCTGGGAGTGGGTGAACTCGGCGACGATGGTGCGCGCGGTGGTGCGTCGCGGCACCCCGTGGGTCAAGTGGCTGCTCGACCTGCCCTGGCTGCTGCAGGCGACCCAGTGGGGACTGTTCGCCGCCGAGATGGCCTCCCCGCTGATTTTCGCGCTGACCGAGAAGTGGCGCCGACGCGTGGTTTACGCGTGGTTTGCCTTCCACGCCGTGACCTTCGCGTCGATCACGATCGCGTTCTGGCCGCACCTGATCATACTGCTCGCGTTTCTCCCGCTGGAGACGTATGCCGATCGCCTCCGCGCGTGGTGGCGCCGCCGTGCGGTGGCCCAGGATTCGTCCTTTGGTGCCCGTAACCGTTGAAATCTGGTGCCGGGGGGGGGTACTTTGGCTGCGACGCCTTGGGCGTTTCGGGGCCTGCACAACCGTGGAGGCGGCGGCCAGGGCGGCCGGGAGGTGGCGGATGAAAAGACTTCATCGAGCCGGCGTCCTCAGCGTTCTGTCAGTGCTTCTCATCGCACCCGCGGCGTTCGCGGCTGGTGCAAAAGGCGGTTCCATCGAATGCCGAGACGGCTACCGCACCAAGGTGAGCAGTAACACCACAAAGGTTGGCAGTACGATTCAAGTGGTTCACACTCTAAACGGGAGTTCAGTTTCGTGGACCACCGATGGTGCCCATGCATACACCTGGAACGTGCCGGGCGGCGCCTGGCTCGCTTCCACCGATGACATCCTCAATTCAGCGTGGGCGTCTTGCGTCCGCTAGCGTGAATCGGTCATGAGGAGTGCCGGCGTGCTCGGGGTCTCTCGGCGCGCCGGAGGCTCTTCCGAAGGAACCATGTATGGGGCCGCAACTGATAAGATGCGCTGGCCTTCCAGCGGGCCGAGCAGGGGGTGAAATGTATCCACCGCTGCGGGTGTTTGGGGCCATTCGCCCCCGGGCAACGGGCCGGGGGGCGGCTCTGGTTTCGACCGCGGCCATAGGCGTGTCCAGCATGGTGGCCTGCACGGGATCCGCCACGCCCAGCACCACCTCGGCAACGTCGGTTGCAGACGAGGCCCAGGAGAAGGCGGCCGTCCTCGCAGATATGAAGAAGAGCCTCAGTGGGCTGTATCAGCTCGACGATCCACCCGAAGTGACGCCCGTGCGCTGGGTGTTGCCGGAGGAAAGGCAAGACCTAATCGATTCCTGCCTGGCGGGTGAGGGTTTCGAGAAGGATAGCGGCGGCGCGATCAACACCGCGGGCCGGATGGAGCAATACAATCTCGCCAATTACGTCTGCAATATGAAGTATCCGCCGGTCCCCCGATATTCGAAGACCTGGGAACGAACTCAAAAGAGCGCCCAGTACGCGTGGACCAGAGACTACATTATTCCCTGCCTGTCGGCGCACGGGTATTCATTGCAGAAGCCGCTGCCGAGTGAGGCCGCGTTCGTGGACTCCTGGGACACGGCGGCCTACCGGCCGTTCGCCGAGCTGGATGAACGCTATGAGGAACTGAAGCTCGACAACTCCATCTGGAACCGACTGGAGCGAGAGTGCGCGCAAACGGCACCGTCGGCGGTGCTGTGGGATGGCGTCTCGGTGGCCGAGTGGAAAGAGACCCATCCGATCCGGCCGGCTTCCAACCCCTCGTGACCCGCTCGGTTCGGCGGCTCCTTCTCGCTCGCCTCGCCCTCGCGGTGCTCCTCCTCGCGCTCGGCGGCGGTGCCGGCCTCGCAGTGGGACGGCTGACGGCCAGACCGGCCGACCCGCAAGCTCACGAGCGCGTCATCACCGCAGCGGTCGAGTCGGGAGAGCTGTCCGAGACCCTGTCGCTGACCGTGGAGGCCACCTGGCCCGCTCGGGCCTTGTCCAAGAGTTGGGCCGCGGGCGTCGTGACCAGCGTCGAGATCCGCAATGGTGACCGGATCCGAAGTGGGCAGCAGCTGTTCGCCGTGGATCTCGAGCCGGTCACGGTCATAGCGGGCGCGATTCCCATGTTTCGCGATATCACCCCGGGCGTGAAGGGTCCGGACGTCAGCCAGGTCCAGCGCTTCCTCGCGGCCGAGGGCCTCTATTCCGGGCCCGCGGACGGGATCGCAGGACGGGGAACCGCAATGGCTGTGCGCGCGTGGCAATCGCGTCTCGGTCTGAACCAGACGGGCGTGCTGCAGCGGCGAGACCTGATCGTCGTCCCCACGCTGCCCCTGACCGTGCAGGTCGACCCTAGGGTGTTGACCGTGGGCAAGGAACTCTCCGGCGGAGAGGTCCTCGTTCGTGCCTTCGCGCCGGAGCCGGAGTTCTCCATCCGCACGACCAAGGCCGTGGAGGCGCGACTGACCCCACAAACGCCGATCACCGTCGACGCCGGCGCTGCGTCCTGGGCCGCCCGCGTCCGCAGCAGTTCACCGGACGTCGACAGTGGTCAGGTCGTCCTTCGCCTAGCGGGCGAGCGCGGAGCTGTTTGCGCGGACGCCTGCGATCTGGTCCCGCGCAGCGGGGTCGTGCGGTATCCGGCCGGGGCCGAGTTGCAGCGGCCGGTCCGAGGCAGTCTCGTTCCGAGCGCCGCCATCCTGACTGATGCCGATTCCCGGACCCTGGTCGTCCTCGCCGACGGTTCGCGGCGCCCGGTCCGCATCCTGGCAACCGTCGCCGGTCGCTCCTGCGTCACCGGCGTTTCGGCGGGGCAACGGGTGCGCGTGCCGGGAACGCTGGCCGGGTGATCCGCGTGTATCCCCGGCTGGCCGTCCGTGACCTGACCTTCGGATACACCGCGAAACGACTGCTGTTCGACGGCTGGTCACAGAGCTTTCCCGCGGGCGAGATGACCGCCGTCGTCGGCTCCTCTGGGCGCGGGAAGTCGACCTTGCTCTATCTGCTCGGGCTCATGGTTCGCCCGACGGACGGATCGGTCCTGGTCGACGGGGTGGATCACGCCAGGGCCTCGGACCGGAAGCGTGCCGAGGTGCGCGCTCGCCACTTCGGCTTCGTCTTCCAGGATGCCGCCCTGGACACGACGCGGAGCGTCCTGGACAACATCGTGGAAGCTGCGCTGTATCGCGCGCAGCCCCGCAGCCAAGCCGTCCGGCGAGCACGGAACCTCCTCGACGCCTTCGACCTGGACATCGAGGAGACGGCTCGCCCCGGGCAGATATCGGGAGGCCAAGCCCAGCGCATCGCCCTGTGCCGCGCCATGCTCGCTCGCCCCCGGATCGTCCTGGCTGACGAGCCGACCGGGAACCTCGACGCCGCTGCCGCCGGGGTCGTCGTGGACGCCCTGCGTGCTGCCGCAAGCGACGGGGCGGCCGTCGTCGTCGTGACGCACTCGCAGGGGGTGGCGGCGCAGTGCGACCGGACTGTCAGGCTCTGAGCGACGCGCAGCCGATCGCCTATCTGCGCGAGGCCTTCGCCTCCGCCCGCAGCCAGACGACCGCGTCGGCATTGGTCATTCTGGTCCTCGCCGGGCTGGTCGTAGCCGTGTCGCTGACAACGGGCAGGGCAGCTGCGGCACAGCGTCAGATCCTGGCCGTCATCGACGACGAAGACACCCGCAGCATCATGATCCGTGCCACGGTTGATGCGGGTGTCGCGGCGCACCTGGTCACCGATGCGGCCGCGCTCTCGGGAGCTTCGTGGGCCCTGGGGGTTGGCCCCGCCCGGGACGGCGTCAATGCCCGCCGCCTCGGCGACGTTGCGGCCGTGGGGGTCCGTGCCATGTATGCCAGCTCGCTGCAAGCCATCGGAGTGTCGGGTCCGCCAGCCGTGCCCGGCGCGGCATACGCCAATCGCGAGGCCGAGCGTGTCCTGGGCTTCATCGACGGGGTCGGTGGTGTCACGACGACGGACGGGACGTCGTTCAGTGTCGTCGGCCGCGCGGAGATTCCGCCGGCGATCGACTTGTCTGAGCCGCTGGTCCTTGCCCCGGTGTCGCCGGCGGGATCGCAACCGTTGACCGCGTTGCTCGTCCGGGCCCGTACGCCCGCTGATGTCGCGCCGCTGATGCGAGCCTTGTCTCGGATGGTCACCGTCGACGACCCGTCCAAGGTCACCGTGGAGTCCAGCGCTCGGCTGGCTGCCTTGCGTGCCGATGTCGACGCGAATCTGACCAGCTACGGGCGCAGTCTCCTTTTGCTGATCCTCACCAGCGGGGTCGGGCTGGTCACGATCATCCTCAGCGCTCTGGTGTTCCTGCGGCGACGCGACTTCGGCCGACGGCGCGCGCTCGGGGCGACGCGGGGGATGATCGTCGGGCTGTTACTGCTGCAGGTCGCTCTCCTGTCCGTGGCGGGCCTGGCGTTGGGCGCCGCCACGACCGTTATCGTTGCTCGGCTTCGTGGCCTGGTGCTGCCGGGAGCGGACTTCTTCGCCGCGGTCGGCGTGCTGACCCTCGTCGCGGCCCTGACCGGTGCCGTCATCCCCGCCGCCCTCGCGGCCCGACGCGAACCGCTCAAAGAACTGCGGACCCCGTGAGTCAGGCTCCCGGGCCTCGCAGGTCGGGCATCGAGCAGGCCGGGGTGCCGCCGGGGAGGCGGTGGCGATTGGCGGCGACCCAGCGATAGACCCAGCCGGCCAGCTGGTTGACACCGGGAACAAGCAGCAGCAGCCCGAGCGGGCGCTGCCAGACGCGGCCGGCGAGCAGCACCTTGGCGACGGCATCCTCCGCACTGCGGATGCGGCCGTCGGTTCCCACCCACTGCAACGCCTCGAGGCATTGGGCCTCGGTCAGGCCCAGATCCGCCAGGTCGGCTCGCTGGAAGGGCATCACCTCGAAGTCGTCCGGTGAAGGGCGCACGTGCCGCTCGACGACCCCGGCGAGCGTGGTGCAGATGCCGCAGTCACCGTCAAAGATCAAGACACGAGCGCTCACCGGCCCATTCTCGCATCCGCTCCCAGATCGCCCATCGTCCGGGATGTGAGACCCGCGGCCCACGGTTACCCGTTGCTTACCTGGACGCGGACTTCGCAACACCCACGTAACACGGCGCGCCACGGTCCGAAACCGAGCGGGCGCAGGCTTGCCATCATGCTCTCAACCCTGATTTCAGCGGAGAGCGCTGAGCCGACGATCGACTATGCGTCGACCGGATTCCTCATCGTGTGCGCATCCCTTGTGCTCTTGATGACGACGCCAGCACTCGCCCTCTTCTATGGCGGCATGAGCCGCGCCAAGTCCGTCCTGAACATGATGATGATGTCCTTCGGCGCCGCCGGCCTGGTCGGCATCATCTATGTGCTGTGGGGCTACTCGATGTCCTTCGGCCCGTCCGACATCGCTGGCCTGTTTGCCAACCCGTTGACCAAGTTCGGCCTGCAGGACACCGCCGGCCTGGTCAACCCGTTTGGGTATGAGGGGTATGGCTGGATCCCCGAGCTGGCGTTCGTCGGCTTCCAGTTGACCTTCGCGGTCATCACCGTGGCACTGATCAGCGGCGCGATCGCCGACCGGGTCAAGTTCTCCACCTGGATGGTCTTCACCGGGCTGTGGGTGACCCTGTGCTACTTCCCGATCGCCCACATGGTCTGGGGTGGCGGGCTGCTGTCGGCCGCCGAAAACGGCTTGTCCGCCAAGATCTTCGGCTCGACCGATGGCGCAGCCGATGTCGTCCCGATCGACTTCGCGGGCGGCACCGTCGTGCACATCAACGCCGGTATGGCGGGCCTGGTCCTCGCGCTGATCATCGGCAAGCGCCTCGGCTTCGGCAAGACGATCATGCGCCCGCACAATGTGCCGCTCGTGATGATCGGTGCCGGGATGCTGTGGTTCGGCTGGTTCGGCTTCAACGCCGGCTCGGAGCTGGCGCCCGACGGCACTGCGGCGATGGTGTGGGTCAACACGACAGTCGCCACCTGCGCCGCGATGCTCGGCTGGCTGCTGCTGGAGAAGCTGCGCGACGGGCACGCCACCTCGATCGGCGCCGCATCCGGCGTCGTGGCCGGGCTGGTCGCCATCACACCCGCCTGCGGCGCGCTGTCTCCGGTCGGCTCGATCATCCTCGGCCTGGTCGCCGGCGCCCTGAGCGCCTACGCGGTCGGCCTGAAATACAAGCTCGGGTATGACGATTCCCTCGACGTCGTCGGCGTGCACCTCGTCGCCGGCCTGTGGGGCACGATCGGCGCCGGCCTGCTGGCGACGGGCACCGGCCTGTTCTATGGCCACGGCATCAAGCAGACAATCATCCAGATCCTCATCGCGCTCGCCTCGCTGCTCATCTGCGGCGTCGTCACCACCGTCATCGGCCTCGCTCTCAAGGCGACCATGGGCTGGCGGATCGACGAGGAGACCGAGATCTCCGGCATCGATCAGGCCGAGCACGCCGAATCGGCATACGACCTGGTCGACCGTGGCGGCCGGATCGGTGTCACCGGCAGCGGCAGCCAGAATGATGCCCGTCACCACGAGGAGACCACGATCGGAGCGAACGCATGAAGCTGGTCACCGCCATCATCAAGCCCCACCAACTGGACGAGGTCAAGGCCGCCCTGGAAGCCTACGGCATCGCCGGTATGACGATCAGCGAGGCCAGCGGCTACGGTCGCCAGCGCGGGCACTCCGAGATCTACCGGGGCGCCGAGTACACCGTCGACTTCGTCCCCAAGATCCGGCTCGAAGTGCTCGTTGAGGACATGGATTCCGCCTCGGTCGTCGACGTCATCGTCAAGTCAGCCCAGACCGGCCGGATCGGCGACGGCAAGGTGTGGGTCATCCCCGTCGAGGATGTCGCCCGGGTCCGCACCGGCGAGCACGGCAGCGACGCCATCTAACCCAACGCAACGCGCCACCATCAAAGGGAGCCCATGCCTGCATCGCTCGATGTCAGCAGCGCTCGCCTGGACCTGGCCGGCACCCGCGCCTTCACGGCGCCGGGTGCCGGCCCGGCTCGCCGGGCAGCTATCAGCGCCTATACCCACGACTGGTTGCGGCACGTGTGGGACCGCGCCGCGCGGGGCAGCGACCGGGGGATCGCCCTGGCCGCCGTCGGGTCGCTGGGCCGTGAGGACGCCGGCCCGCTCAGCGACCTTGACCTCGTCCTGCTCCACGACGGACGAACCCTGGCCGCCCGGGACCTGATCGGCTTCGCCGACCGAATCTGGTATCCCGTCTGGGACGCCAAACTCAAGCTCGACCACAGCGTCCGGACCCCGGCGCAGTGCCGCTCGGTCGCCGGCGAGGACCTGTCCGCCGCCGTCGGGCTGCTCGACATCGCCCCGATCGCCGGCGACACCGAGCTGGTCGCCGCCACCCGCGCGAGCCTGGCCCACGACTGGCGCGCCAACGCCCGCAAGCGCCTTCCCGCCCTCATCGAGGACGTCCACGCCCGCCATCACCGGCACGGCGAACTGTCCCAGTCGCTCGAACCGGACCTGAAGGAGGCGCGCGGCGGGTTGCGCGATATGACCGTATTGCGCGCGCTGGTCGCGGCCTGGCTGACCGATCGCCCGCACGGCGAGGTCGATGCGGCATACGCGCGGCTGCTCGATGTGCGCGACGCGCTGCACGTCGTGACCGGCCGGGGACGCACCCGGCTGACCCGCGAGGACCAGGACGCGGTCGCGGCCCTGCTCGGCTTCCCCGACAGTGACGCGCTGCTGACGATCGTCAGTTCCAGCGCCCGCACGATCGCCTACGGCTTGGAGTCCACCACCCGCCGAGCAGGGCAGA
This sequence comes from Nostocoides sp., assembly GCF_037045025.1. Classification (GTDB taxonomy): domain Bacteria; phylum Actinomycetota; class Actinomycetes; order Actinomycetales; family Dermatophilaceae; genus Nostocoides_A. The sequence goes on from NZ_JBAOHM010000013.1 coordinate 237,792, forward strand.
GCCAGCGAGCCCGCACCCTCCGAGTCGGGCCGCGCCGCCCGCAGCTGCGCAGCCTCGGGTATGGCGTGCACGAGCACGATGGGGAGGCGGTGCTGTCCGCCGGCCGGGTCACCGACCCGCTGATGCCGCTGCGCGCCGCCGCCGTCGCCGCGCGTGCCGGGCTGCCGCTGGCCCCCGCGACGCTGACGAACCTTGCCGCGGCACCCGACCTGCCGACCCCCTGGCCGGACCTGGCCCGTGACCTGCTCACCGATCTGCTCGCTGCTGGACCGGGATTGGTCCCGGTGTGGGAGGGGCTGCACCAGGTCGGGCTGATCGAGCGGTGGCTGCCGGAGTGGGCGGCCGTGGACTCGCGGCCGCAGCGCAACCCGGTGCATCGGCATACCGTCGATCGGCATCTGCTCGAGTGCGTGGTCGAGGCGAGCGCGATGATCCGCGAAGTTGCCCGCCCCGACCTGCTGTTGCTCGCCGCGTTGTTGCACGACATCGGCAAGGTCGCCGGCGCCCACGACCACAGCCACGAAGGGGCGCGCATCACCAAACGACTGCTGGCCCGGATCGGGTTGCCGCAGGCCGATGCCGACGTCGTCGTCCGGCTCGTCCGGGAGCACCTGACGCTGATCGAGCTGGCCACCCGGCGCGATCTGGCCGACCCGGCCACGGTCGCCGCCGCCTGGGCCGCGGCGGGTGAGGACGTCGACACTCTCGATCTGCTCCGGGTGCTGACGATCGCCGACGCGATGGCGGCCGGCCCGGCCGCCTGGACCGACTGGCGGGCCCAGTTGCTCGGCCGGTTGATGGCGGCGCTGGACGCGACGCGGTCGGCGGCGGGGGAGGCGCGGCCGGCGAGTGTCCCGGACAACCGGCTCGACCCGGACATCGTCTCGCTCGTGGCCGATGGCGAGCCGCAGGTCACCGTCACCGCGCTCGCCGGCGCCTTCCAGGTCGACATCGTCGACCGCGACCGGCTGGGGCTGTTTGCCGACACCGCGGGGCTGTTTGCCGCGCTCGGCCTGACCGTCCGCAGTGCGGTCCTGCACACCATCGACGGAATGGCGGCCGACGAGTGGCATGTCGAGACGCCGTCGGGAGATGCGCCGGACGCCGCCGGGCTCGCGCGCGGCCTGGCCGCACTCACGCGCGGTGACCGCGGCCCCGTGGCCGCCCTGGCCCGCCGACGCGCGTATGCCGCCCCGGCCGCGCCGGTGCCCGGCCGCCAGACCCGCGCCTTCGTGCTGCCCGAGGCCGCGACCGCGGCGACGGTCATCGAGGTGCGCAGCCAGGACCGGGTCGGGCTGCTGCATGACCTCGGGCTGACCTTTGCCCGGCTCGGGCTGTCGGTGCATTCGGCGCACATCGCGACGTATGCCGGGCAGACGCTCGACACCTTTTATCTCACCGAGTTCCGTGGGTTGCCGCTGACGCCGGGCAAGGTCGCCGCGACCGTCGCCGCGATCATCGACTGCTGCGATGGCGTCGATCCCTGACCGGACACCGCCGAGCCGCCGCCCGGTTAGGCTTTGACCGTGTTTTCCTCACTCTCCGATCGGCTTGCCGCCACCTTCAAAAACCTGCGGGGCAAGGGGCGCCTGAGCGAGTCGGACGTCAACAAGACGGTGCGGGACATCCGGATGGCCCTGTTGGAGGCCGACGTCGCGCTGCCAGTCGTCAAGGACTTCACGCATGCGGTGCGCGAGCGGGCGATGGGGGCCGAGGTCTCCCAGGCGCTCAACCCGGCACAGCAAGTCATCAAGATCGTCAACGAGGAATTGATCGACATCCTCGGCCAGCACACCCGGCCGCTGCGGCTGGCCAAGACCGCCCCGACGGTCATCATGGTCGCCGGCCTGCAGGGCTCGGGCAAGACGACGCTCGCCGGCAAGCTCGGCAAATGGTTCAAGGACCAGGGCGACACTCCGCTGCTCATCGCCGCCGACCTGCAGCGACCGAATGCCGTCACTCAGCTGCAGGTGGTCGGCGAGCGCGCCGGGGTGCCGGTCTTCGCGCCCGAGCGGGGCAACGTCGGCGGCCACGATGCGGTCGGGCCGACGGGGGAGGGGACCCGCTCCTTCGGTGACCCGGTCGAGGTCGCCGAGGACGGCATCCAATACGCGATCTCCAAGCTCTACAACGTCGTCATCGTCGACACCGCCGGACGCCTGGCCATCGACGAGACGCTGATGCAGCAGGCCGCCGACATCCGCGATGCGATCGAGCCCGACGAGACCCTCTTCGTCATCGACGCGATGATCGGCCAGGCCGCGGTCGAGACCGCCCAGGCCTTCCAAGAGGGCATCGACTTCAGCGGCGTCGTGCTGACCAAACTCGACGGCGACGCCCGCGGCGGTGCGGCCTTGTCGGTGGCCAAGGTCACCGGCCGGCCGATCATGTTTGCCTCCACCGGTGAGGGCGTCAAGGACTTCGAGATCTTCCATCCCGACCGGATGGCCTCGCGGATCCTCGACATGGGCGACATGCTCACGCTGATCGAGCAGGCCGAGCGGGCCTTCGACCGCGACCAGGCCGCCGAGATGGAGCGCAAGTTCCTCGCGGCTGAGGACTTCACCTTCGACGACTTCCTCCAGCAGATGGCGGCCATCAAGAAGATGGGCTCGCTGAAGTCGATGCTGCGGATGATGCCCGGTATGAACGAGATGCGCGCCCAGCTCGACGCCCTCGACGAGCGCGAGTTCGACCGGATCGAGGCAATGATCCGCTCGATGACGCCGTTCGAGCGCAATCATCCCAAGCAGATCAACGGCTCCCGCCGCCAGCGCATCGCCACCGGCTCGGGCGTCCAGGTCGGTGACGTCAACGAGCTGCTCAAGCGCTTCGGCGAGGCGCAAAAGATGATGAAGCAGCTGGCGCGTGGCGGCGGCATACCGGGAATGCCGGGGATGCCAGGGATGGGCAAGCGCGGGCGGCAGCAGGCGCCACAGCGGCGCAAGGGCAAGTCCGGCAACCCCGCCAAGCGAGCCGAGCAGGAGCGGGCCGCCGCGGCGGCCGCGACCAACCGGCCGCCCGCGGGCAGCGCCTTCGGCGCCGGGGCAACCCCGAGCGATCCGTATGCCGGGCTCGACCCCAGCAAGCTGCCGAAGGGATTCGACAAATTCCTCGGCAAGTGATCACTGGGGGCTTATCCGTTGACGGTCAGCACACGGAGCTAAAACCGCGCAGGGACGCGATCAGGGAGAAGCCGGTTCGTAGTCGCCCCAGACTGTCCGATCCGGGCACGCGCCGACCGCCTTGGCCCAATTGGTTGGGTCCTTCGGCAGGGCTTCATAGGGATCCCATGGCGGGTTGGCGGGATCATTGGCGAGGAGCGCGTCGACGTAGGCGGAGCGGCTCGGGACCTCGCCGACGTCGAAGCCCTCCTTGGTCAGGCACTTGCCTCGGGCCACAGCCGCTGCGTACACCTTTGCCGCCAGCTCGGCGGTCATTTGCGTTCGCGGCTTGGGTCCGACCGCCTCTTCGCACGCTGACATCGCCTTCATCATCGCGTCTCGCTGGCCGGGCGGGGTGTTCATATCGAAGCCTGGGCCTTCGCTGTCGGAGTTCGCCGTCAGCGTCCAACCCTTCTCTGCCATGCAGGGGATCATGGCATTCATCCACTTCTTCCACGCTACCCGCCGTGGGCTGTCGCCTGGCCCGATCGTCGCGAGTCCTGGCCGCGCGCTCGGTGAGGAAGCAGTTGGGGAGCGGGCGCTGCTGGGCGACGAGCCCGCCCGCGAGCACCCAGTCAAGGCCACTGGCGATAGCAAGCAGACCGCCAGGGCCGCTGCGACGGCTTGACCCCTCATAACGGTGACCTCGGCCACGGACTCCCTAGCGTTCGCGCACTCTCACGGCAGCGTGGGCGCGCCCTGAGCATACGTGGAAGCGTAGTAGACGGCGCCCTCGGCGTACACGAACCAAAACCCGCCGCCCTTCGAGGTCGCCCACTTCGATCGGGTGGTGGGTGTGGTGGAATCGGTGTACCACCACCAGTCTCCCGTGCCGGCAGGGTCGATCCACGTATCCAACGTCGTTCGTGCTGTTACCCCTTGATACTGATTTGAGCAGGGCTTGGTGTCCGACTTCGTCATTGATGCGAAGGCTGCGGGTGCGAGCCCGAAAGCAACAAGTAAGTACTCCGGTCATGGCAGCGATCGTTCGTCTCACCTGTGCACCTCCACTGGAACCAGTGGGCAACTCCGGGCTCCCAGTTCACACCCGTGTGCGTGTGTGTCAAGGGGCGGCGCCAAGCGGTCTCACCGCGCAGCAGGCGGCTCGCGGCCTGACTGCCGCGAATCCACCCGCTATGGCAACCTTGGCCAATGGCAGGGCAGCGGTGGGCCACGATCGCGGTGCCGCTGGCGGTCGTTCTCGGGGCCGGCTTAGGGTGGTCAGGCCGCGAATTGTTTACCAACCCCCCGGCCGCCCAGGAGGGGCCCGGCTTCTCGCTGATCGACGTGACCGAGGGCACGGTCGGTCGCTCCTTCAACCTGGGCGCGGCGGTCGCTTGGTCGGGCGGCACAGCGTTCCCGGGAGCAGCTGCCGGGACGGTGACCGCTGTGGCAGCCAAGAATGGAGTTGACGTCGACCCCGGTGATCGTTTGTCTGACGTTGATCTCACCCCCGTCGTCGTCGCGAGCGGTCGGGTCCCCAGCTTCCGGGATCTCCAGATCGGGGTTCGCGGCGCGGATGTACGTCAGCTGCAGGACATGTTGCGGCAGTTGGGCTTCCGCACATCGCCGGCAACGGGAACGTTCGACACGACGACGGCCAACCAGGTGTAACTCACGCTCTGTTCTCGACAACATCCTCGAAGCCACGCTCTACCGCGGCGAAGGCGCGCGAGACAGCCGCGTTCGCGCCCTGGAACTGCTCGCCGAACTGGATGTAGCCATCCCCGCCGACCGGAAGCCGGGACAAGTGTCCGGCGGGCAGGGTCAGCGGATCGCGACGTGCCGTGCGCTTCTGGGTTAACCCGATCTTGTTCTGGCCGACGAACCTACCGGAAACCTGGATCAGGGAAGCGCCCAGGTTGTTCTGTCTGCGATGCGTCGACACGCCGACGCCGGTGGCTGCGTGATCATCGTCACCCACGACCCAGCGGTCGCCACCTGGGCCGATCGGCGACTCGATCTCACAGCCACAGCATGAGGTCGTATGCCGGTCGCAGCCCGCTGCGCGAAATCTTGGCTTCTATCCGCACTCAACCAACGTTCACGCTGGTCACGCTCCTGCTGGTGGGTGCGAGCACGTTGACGGTGATCATGACGGCCGGCTGGTCCGCTGCGTCCGAGGCGGCTGTGCTCGCCACGATCGATGCGCAGGGGACACGCACGATCGTTATTCAGGCGACGGGGAGCCAATCGGGGATCGACGAACAACTGGTTGCCACACTCGCGCGTCTCTCAGACGTAGAGGCGGTCACAGGGTTCGGTGCCGTTACCGACGTCACCGCTGCGGCAAATCCGGCGGGCAGCCGTATCGGCCTCCGGACCGGTTACGGCACGATCAACGGGATTCCTTTGACACAGCCGTCGCCTGGCCGGATCGGTCCGGTGGTTTGGGCTTCTCGGCCCAGCACGCAGGTAGTGGGTCTTCCGGACGGAGCCGGGAGCCTACGGGCCATAGACGGGCCCGAGTATCTCATCGCTCGCACTCTAACCGTCCCGGACTACCTCGCTGAGCTCGAGCCTCTCAGCGTTGTTCCCGCCGTCCCCCGGAAGTCAAACCAGCCGCCCCGTCCGATTTCGACGATTTATGTGCTGGCGTGCACCCCGCAGTCGGTCGCCCAGGTCAGCACCGTTCTCGAGGGTCTTCTTACGGATGTCCCGCGCGACGATGTCGCGATCAGTACCTCAGAATCCCTGGTGAGCCTGCGCGACGCCATCGGCGGCGAGATCACGAGAAGCTCGCGTGGCCTCATCCTCGGGGTACTCGGAGCATCAGCACTGACTAGTGCCCTCACTGTTCTTGGCTACACCATGATGCGTCGCAAGGATTTTGGTCGACGCCGAGCCCTCGGCGCCACCCGCCTGACCATCGTCCTGCTCATTGCCTGTCAAGTCCTGATCACCGCCGCGATGGCAACCTCGCTCGGAGCTTTCATCGCGCACATATGGCTATCCGGCCGGGGTCATCCCACTCCACCCATCCGCTTCACGGTCGCCGTGGCCGTCGCCATCGCCGCCCTCGCCACGCTCGGCGCCGTCCTCCCCGCAACCATTGCCGCGAGACGCGACCCCGTTAGGGAGCTACGGGTGCCCGTAGCCGTCAGTGCTCAAAGAGTCCCTGGTCCGGCTGGCAGACGGTGCCGGCGGACGGGAGGGTGCCGGTGCCGTAGAAGCGGTTGTAGATCGCGCCGGCGCAGTTGCTGGCGCCGAGTGCGCCGTGGCCCCACCCGTTGTAGCGCAGCAACCGGGAGCTGGGGAAGAGCGAGGCGACCTTGCGGGCGCCGTGGATCGGCGTCGCGGGGTCATAGGTGCTGGTCACGACCAGGATCGGGTTGGCGGTGCGGCCGCCCATCGGGCCGAACCACGCGTCGGCCTGGGCCGAGGGGCGCCAGTTTGCGCACGCGGCGCTCATCCAGGTCCACATCGAGCCGAACCAGGGGAAGCTCGCGTCCTGGCCCTTCCCGGCGCGCCACCAGTCGCTGCGCTCGGTCGGGTTGTGCGTATCCGCGCACCCGACTCCGTTGAACGCGCTGACCGGCACCTCCGCACGCGCCAGCGGGCTGAGGAAGGGCGCCCGGGCCACTCGCTCGGCCTGCGCGCTCAATGCGGAGGCCGCGCCCCGGTCGGCCGCGCCGCGGCGGTCCCGGTTGGCCCACACCTCCTGCATGGTCGCCGCCATCGTGGAGTAGTTCTCCATGTAGAGGTAGCCGAGGACGCCGCCGACGAGTTCCTGGTAGGAGATCGGCTGGCCCGCATAGGACAACGTCCCGGCGCGGGCTTCGGCGACCAGGGTGCGCCACTTGCCGGCGGCGTTGCCCGCGAAGACGCACTCCGGCTTGCCGACCTGGTCGCACACCCGCAACCCCGTCGTCAGCGCCTCATAGGCCCCCTTGGCGCTGCGCAGCCGGGTGGTGAACGGCGTGGTGTCAGGGTCGGTGCCCACCCAAGCGATCGGGTCGAGCACGCCGTCGATGGCGAACCGGCCGACGCGGCCGGGGAACATCGAGGCGTAGACCGTCCCGAGATAGGTGCCGTAGGAGAAGCCGAAGTAGTTCAACCGCTCATCTCCGACAGCCTGGCGGATCAGGTCCATGTCCCGCGCAGTGTCCGCGGTGCTCATGTGATCGATGACGTGATTGGGGTCGTCCTGGCACCCCCGCCGGATCCATTGGGCGACCCGCCAGACGCTGGTGGCCTGGGTCAGGGTGATCGGGAACGGCGGCGCCTCCGGTGGCGCCGGCATCGACGTCGAACAGCTGATCTGGGAGTGAGCGCCGACGCCGCGGGGGTCGATGCCGATGACGTCATAGCGCTGCCGCACAAGGGCCCCGAGTTCCTGGGCGGCGCTCGGGGCGAAGTCGGTCGAGCTGCCGCCCGGACCGCCCGGGTTGACGAACAGCGATCCGAGCTTCGCGGCGGGCCGGGTTGCCGGCACCTTGACCAGGTCGAGCAGCAGCGTCGCGCCCGTCGGCTTGTCGTAGTCGAGCGGCACCCGCGCCAGCGTGCAGCGCAGTTCGGGCTTGCCCGGGCACGGCTTCCAGCGCAGCGCCGGCACCGGCGCGGACACCTCCGTCGCGGCCGCAGCGGCTGCCGTCGTGGTTCCCGCCACTGTCGTGGTCGCGGTCGTGACGCCCGTCGTCGTGCCGGCCGCGGCCGGACCGGCAGCCACGCTGCCCACGCTCGCCGTGAGCGCGATCGCCGCAGCGGCATACCGCCGCCACCTCGTTGAAATCGTCACCGCATCCCCTTCGGATGTGCAGCGCCACCGGGGCGCCGGGCGCCGCCGCCGTGGGGCGCCGCGCTCAGCCAACCCGGACCGTGACAACAGCGCAACACGCATCCGGGACGCGGACACGACGCGCCGCGGGTCCGGCGGCCGGCGGTGGGCCATGCTTGTGCCATGCGCGACGACGCGATGACCTCAGGCCGCTGGTGATGAGCCTGTTTACCCTGTCCCACGGCAGCGCCGGGGAGCGGATCGCGTTCCTGCACGGCCTGTTCGGCCAGGGCCGCAACTGGATGCAGATCGCCAAGGCGCTCGCCGGACCGGACGGCGACCAGGCCCGTTGCCTGTTGATCGACCTGCCCGACCACGGCCGCTCGCCGCGGTCGGACCGCTTCTCCTACCCCGCGTATGCCGACGCCATCGGCCGCACGCTCGCCGACTGGTCCGGTGGGGAGCCGGTCACGCTCGCCGGCCACTCGCTCGGCGGGAAGGTCGCGATGCTGTCGGCTCTGGCGCATCCCGACCGGATCGGCAAGCTCGCCGTCGTCGACATCGCCCCGAAGAGCTACGGCAGCCTCGCCCACTTCGACGGTTACATCGCCGGGATGCGGATGCTGCGGCTGGATGACCTGGCCACCCGCGCGGAGGCCGATGCGCGGTTCGCCGAGGTCGAGCCGGACCAGAGCATCCGGGCCTTCCTGCTGCAGAACCTGCGCCGCTCCAGCAACGGCTGGCGCTGGCAGGCCAACCTCGATCTCATCGCCGCCGACGCGGCGCGGGGCGACCGCTCGCGGATCGCCGACTTCCCGGTCGCGGCGGGGGACTACCCGGCATACGAAGGCAAGGTCGTGTGGATCGCCGGTGGCGAGTCGCGCTATATCAAGCCGGAGGACAGCGCCACGATGCGCGCGCTCTTCCCGCAGGTGCGCAAGGTGACGATCAAGGGAGCCGGGCACTGGGTGCACACCGATGCACCCGAGGTCGTCGTCGAGACCCTCACGCGCCTGCTCCAGGCCTGACGACGAGCGTCTGCCGCGTGGCCGAGTGCCTCACCCTGCTCGGCCACGCGGTGGTCGTCATCGCGCCGGAGCCGGCGCCCGCCTGGTTCGGCCCGGTGCCGGTCCACACGGTGCGCTCGGTCGCGGTGCGCCAATTCCCCACCGGTGTGCCGACCGGCCGGGTCGGCGCGCTGCTCGCCGAGATCCGGCCGGACGTCGTGCACGTCGCCTCGCCGTTCGTGATCGGCGCGCGAGCCTTGGTCGCGGCGCGGGATCTCGGCATACCGAGCATCGCGATCTATCAGACCGACATGCCGCGGTATGTCGAGCAGCACGCTCCCGGCCCGCTGGGCCCGCGGGTGGCGGACCTGGCCTGGCGGTGGGTGCGCCGGATGCACGGGCTGGCCGGGCTGACGCTCGCGCCGTCGACGACCAGCCGCCGGGCGCTGGTGGAGCACGGCGTCGAGCGGGTGGCGTTGTGGGGGCGCGGTGTCGACACCGCGCTCTTCGATCCGGCCTGGCGCTCCTCCCCGGCCGTGGCGGCGCTGCGTTCCCAGCTGGCGCCCGCCGGCGAGGTGCTCGTCGGCTACGTCGGGCGGCTCGCGCCGGAGAAGGAGCTGGACCGGCTGGCCGAGCTGATCGGCATACCGGGAATGCGGCTCGTGCTCGTCGGGGACGGGCCGAGCCGGGGGGAGTTGGCCGCGCAGCTCGAGGAGATCGCCCGGGAGTCAGGCGCGGCGGCGCCGGTCTTCCTCGGGCTGCGCACCGGCGTCGAGCTGGCCCACGCGTATGCCGCGCTCGACGTCTTCGTCCACCCCGGCACGACCGAGACCTTCGGGCAGACCCTGCAGGAGGCGGCGGCCAGCGGGCTGCCGGTGGTCGCCGCGGCGGTGGGCGGGCCGCTCGACCTCGTCGCGCACGGCGTGAGCGGCTACCTGGCCGACGGGAGTTCTCCGGGCGCGTTGTCAGCGTGCGTTGGGAACCTCGTCGACGATGCGTCCTTGCGCGCCCGGATGGGGAGCGCCGGCCGGGAGCGGGTGGCCGGCCGGTCGTGGGCGCGGCTGACCGAGGAGTTGATCGGGCACTACGACACCCTGGTGCGCGGCAGGGTGGGCGCCCGAGCCCTAGGCTGCCGTTATGTCGGCGACGCTGCACCTGACGGGGCCGGTCCTGGTCGGGCCGGAAGAGGTCCAGGACGAGCTATGGATCATCGACGGGCGGATCAGCTTCACCGCCCCGTCAGCGGGCGAGGTGACCCGGATCGACGGCTGGGTGCTGCCCGGCCTGGTCGATGCCCACTGCCACGTCGGGCTCAACAACCGCGGGGCCGCCTCGCGCGAGGAGGCCGAGTGGCAGGCGCTGACCGACCGCAGCGCCGGAACCCTGCTCATCCGCGACTGTGGCTCGGCCTCGGACACGCGCTGGATCGACGACCGGGCGGATTTGCCCAAGATCATCCGCGCCGGGCGGCACATCGCCCGGACGCGGCGCTATATCCGCGGCTACGCCAACGAGGTCGACCCGGATCAGCTGGTCGACGCAGTCCGCGAGCAGGCCCGGCGCGGCGACGGCTGGGTCAAGATCGTCGGCGACTGGATCGACCGGGACAGCGGCGATCTCGCGCCCTGCTGGCCGCGTGACGTGGTCGCTGCCGCCGTCGTGGCCGCGCACGAGGAGGGGGTGCGGATGACCGCGCACTGCTTCGGCCAGGACGTGCTCTATGACCTTGCCGCCGCCGGCATCGACTGCGTCGAGCACGCCACCGGCCTTGAACCCGACACGATCGAATCGTTTGCCGCCCAGGGCATCTCGATCGTGCCGACGCTGGTCAACATCAACACCTTCCCGGCGATCGCCGAGCCGGCCCGGGAGAAGTTCCCGAACTACACCCGGCGGATGCTCGATCTGTATGAGCGCCGCTACGCGACGATAGGCGCGGCCCACGAGGCCGGCATGCCGATCTATGTCGGCACCGACGCCGGGGGCGCGCTGCGCCACGGCCTGGTTGCGTATGAGGCTGCCGAGCTTTCTCGGGCGGGCCTGTCGCCCCAGGCGGTGCTTCAGGCGGCAGTGTGGGGTGCCCGGTCCTGGCTGGGCCGGCCCGGAATCGAGGAGGGCGCCGACGCCGATCTGGTTGTCCTGCGGGCCGATCCGCGCGCGGACCTGGCCGCGCTGCATGGCCCGCTCGCCGTCATCCTGCGTGGCGCCGTCCTCGACCCGGTCTCGCGCTGAGCCTGGTCCGGCCTCCCCCGTTTGGAGCCGGACCGGGTCACTGGACCGCAGTCAGTGGATGGCGTGGGTTCGAGAGCTGATGATCGTGTAGGTCTCTGGTCGCCAGGACAACCAAAGAGCTACACGATCAAGCGCTTGCGGCTCAGGTCAGTGGGTGGAGGAGCCGATGAGGGCCGAGTTCTCTTCGTCGGTGGTGACGCCCTGGGTGGCGTCGAGCCGGTGCTGCATGACCGACCAGGCGATGGCTCCCGCCCAGGCGGCCCAGATCACGCCGTAGATCGTCCAGGTGGTGGCGGTGGACGGGTCGACCCAGTCCGAGCGCAGGATCGTGCGGGTGTTGGTCAAGATGATCAGCCCGCCGACGGCCGAGCCGAGGATGCGCGCCGGGACGTGCTTGGCCAGCCAGGCCGCAATGGGAGCGGCGATCACGCCGCCGGCGAGCAGGGCGAGAACCCAGGACAAGCGGATGCCCTCGGAGCCGAGCGAGAGCAGGAAGCCGATGCTGGCGGCGACGGTGACGAGGAACTCGCTCGCCGAGATGCTGCCGATGACACGGCGCGGCTCGATCCTGCCGCTGGCGAGCAGGGCGGGGGTGCCCACCGGGCCCCAACCGCCGCCGCCGGTGGCGTCGATGAAGCCCGCGAAGAGACCGAGCGGAGCGAGGAAACGGGCCCGCAGGCGCTGGCCCATCCGGTCGGTGCGCACGCCCTTGAACGTGAAGCGGAGCAGCACATAGAGCCCGAGGACCAGCAGGATCGTCGACATGACCGGCTTGGCGACCGCCGCGTCGAGGTTCGACAACGCGGTCGCGCCGAGGAAGGCCCCGACCGCGCCCGGGAGCCCGACCTTGAGCACGACGTGCCAGTCGACATTGCCGAACTTCCAGTGCGAGGCGCCGGATACGAACGTCGTCCCGATCTCGGCCAGGTGGACGGTCGCCGAAGCCGCGGCCGGGTTGGTGCCGATGAACAGCAGCAGCGTCGAGGTGGTCACGCCATAGGCCATGCCCAGCCCCCCGTCGACGAGCTGCGCCGCCAGGCCGACCATGCCCAGCAGGATGAGCTTGCGCATCTTCTCCCCTTTAAGAGCTAACTCCTATCGGAATGATAGGAGATTGAGAGGACGCTAACTCTCCCCGGCCCGCAATGCAAGTCCGGATCTCCGAGTGCCCGTGCCGGCAGCTTCCACCCTCGGCGGGGCCGCCGTCGTTTAATGCGGTGTGGGCCAGGACGTGCGCTTCGAGCGGTTCGTGAGCAGCAGCAGCGGCGCCCTGCTGCATGCGGCATACCTGCTCACGACCGACCGCGGCCATGCTCAGGATCTGGTGCAGGACACCTATGCCCGGGTCGCCCAGCACTGGCCGCGCCTGGAACGTCAAGGTGGCGACCCCACGGCATACGCCCGGGTGGTTCTCTATCGGCTGGCGATCGACCGGTGGCGGGCGCGGGCGCGCCGGTCCGAGCGGCTCGTCGATGACGTCACGTCCGTGGACCGGGGAGCAACGACCGTGTCCGGCGTGGAAGATCGCATCCTGCTCGAGGCGGCGTTGGCCCGGCTGACCCCGCGGCAACGGGCGGTGCTCGTGTTGCGCTATGCCGAGGATCGCAGTGAGGCCGACACCGCGGCGGTGCTCGGCTGCTCCGTCAACACGGTCAAATCGCAGACCCGGCATCCGCTGGCCCGGTTGCGCGTTCTCGCGCCCGACCTGCTCGCCGAGTTCGCGCCCGCACTGGAATCGAGGGAGGGCTGATGACCACCCGACTGGAAGCTGCCCTGCGCGGGGTCCGCACACCGGCGGATCTGGACCTGCCCGACGACCTCGCTGCCACGGCGTGGACAGCCGGCGAGCGCCGTCGGCTGCGGGCTCGAGCGGCGGCCCTCGCCGGTGTCGTCGGTGCGTTCGTGCTCGTCGTTGCCGTCGTCGGTGGTCTGCCGGGCGGCACGGGGTCGGCCCCGCCAGTGGGCGCGGATTCGGCCCCCGGTGCCCACGCCTATCCGCGCCGGATCGGGCCCGCACTTGTGCCACCCCGGATGCTGCCGGACGCCCCCGGGCCCTTGGCCGGCATCTTCAAGGGAGTGGTCGGGTGGCCCTGGCAGCGCGATCCATCCAGCCCACAGGCGTGGTTCGGCTTCGATGCCGAGGGGCACGTATGGCGCTTACCCCACCCCTCGCGCGTGGATAGCTATCCCCGCGCTCTCCGATGATGGCCGCTGGCTGGCCACGCTGACGACACCCGAGGGAGGGAGGGCGGCGGCTGCGCAACCTGGTCACCGGCGCGGTCACGGACTATCCGCGGACGGCCGCCCGCGAGGAGGTCCACGGCGAGGACCGGGTCTTCCTCCCCCAGGGAGGCGTGCAAACCCCCTCCCGGTTCTCGCCGTCCGGTGCCCTCGTCGTCCCGGGCAATGCCTCGATGACGTCCGGGGCGACCGACCTGGTCCTCACGCCCGGCGATCCCGATGTTATCCGTGAGGTGTCGGACGTACACTTCTTGGCGGGCTGGCTGGACGATGAGCGAATCCTCTATGTCGACGCCAACGTCGGCACCGCGTGTGGGAACTATCCGAAGGCCGGCCGCGCATGCCTGCCGCAGGTGGCCCTGGTCACCGTCGATCTAGCGAAGCAGCGCCGGTCGACTGCCACCATCACCTTGCCGCCGCTGGAGCCGATCGCGAGCATGACCGTCGCGGTCCCGGGCGGAATCAATCGATGGACGCCGCGCCTGAGTGCCGACCGACGCACCCTCTGGCTGCACCTTTGGGACGACGAGAATCGGCTGGCGTTGGCGGTGGACATCAGCGACCCGTCCCGCCCGGTGATCTCGGCCCCCGACCCGGACCGGCCCTATCAATTCCTCGGGGACGGCGACGGTGTCAGTGAGGGCGGCGTAATCCCGGTTGGCGATCGCCCCGGAGCGCTGACCAGGCACGGCCTGGTCATCAAGCAGCCGTTGCCGCCCCCGGCCGGGGGAGGAGCGCGCTACACAGAGCAGACGGTGACGCTCCTGGCGCCGCGATGGCGGGCCACCCTCGTGCTGGTGGCCGGGGACGCCTACGCCGGCAAGGCCACTGGCCGGGCTACCGCGGACACGGTCCTCGGCTGGTGGTGGCAACATCTTGTTGCCGGCGCGCCGTGGCCGCGGTCCTGATCGCGTTGGCGACGAGGTGGGTGTGGCGCCGACGCGTCCGGGCAGCAACTTGTGCCAGGAGGGAGCTTCCCTGAGCCGGCGCGATCCACCGGAAGGCATGGTGGGGGAGTTCGGGCGGGTTGAAGGATTGGGAGGGACCGGGCTGCAATGCCAAGATGGCCGGCTGCAATGCCAAGATGGCCGGGTGAACATCTCGGCGCGGACGGACTACGCGATCCGCGCCCTGCTCACCCTGGCCGCATCGCAGGCCGACGGCTCCGGGCCGGTGTCGGCCGATGCGCTCGCGGGGGCGCAGGGCCTGCCCAAGAAGTTCCTGGAGGCGATCCTGCTCGACCTGCGCCGCGGGGGGCTGGTCAGCTCCCGGCGGGGCAGCGCCGGCGGCTATCAACTCGCGGCACCGGCCGAGCAGATCGGGCTGGGCGCGGTGGTGCGCGTCGTCGATGGACCCCTCGCGGAGGTGCGCGGCGAGCGGCCGCAGCATGCGGCATACGAGGGGGATGCGGAGCATCTGCCGGTGGTGTGGGTGGCGCTGCGCGCGAGCATCCGGCACGTCCTGGACGAGGTCAGCCTGCGTGACGTCCTGACCGGCGACCTGCCCGAGCACGTGCGCGCGCTGGCGGCGTCCCCAGGGGCGTGGGCCAACCGGTGAAGGAGGGTGACCTGCAACGGGTGAGCTATACCTCACCTCTTGCCGGTCACCTCCGCCCTGCTCCACCACGATTCGGTGACGGGCGGCGGCCTCTGGCACAATGGCCCCTCGTACACCTTCCGCCGGGGCCCATCCTGGCCGGATACCTACCCCGAGTCACGGTTCCCCGGGCACGTCTGCGCGGTCTCGCCGAACTCACAACGAACGAAAGAGGACCACCGACGTGGCCGTCAAGATCCGCCTCAAGCGCATGGGCAAGATCCGCACCCCGTTCTATCGCGTCGTCGTCATGGACTCCCGCACCAAGCGGGACGGCCGGGCGATCGAGGAGATCGGCAAGTACCACCCCACCGAGGAGCCCTCGCTCATCGACATCGACTCCGAGCGCGCGCAGTACTGGCTTGCCCAGGGGGCGCAGCCGACCGAGGCCGCGCTGAACCTGCTCAAGGTCACCGGCGACTGGCAGAAGTACCGCGGCGAGTCCGGCGCCGAGGGCACCTTGAAGGTCGCCCCGGCCAAGCCGAGCAAGCGCGATCTGTATGAGGCTGCCGTCGCCGACGCCGGCAAGTCCGTCGACGCCGCTCCGGCGACGACCCGGCGCCCGCGCAAGGCCGCCGAAGAAGCTCCCGCCGCTGAGGCTCCGGCCGCCGAGGCCCCCGTCGCCGCGGACACCGACGGCAGCGGCGCCGCTGCTGTCAGCGTCGACGCCGACGCCGACGCGAGCACCCCGGCGCAGGCGTGAGCGTCCTCGAAGAGGCCCTGGAGCACCTGGTCACCGGCATCGTCGACCACAAGGACGATGTGCGGGTCCGCTCTAAGGATCTGCGTCGCGGCAGCCTGCTTGAGGTCCGGGTCCACCCCGAGGACCTCGGCCGCGTGATCGGCCGCTCCGGCCGCACGGCCAGCGCGCTGCGCACCGTCATGTCCGCCCTTGCCGGCGGCCAGAACGTCCGCATCGACATCGTCGACACCGACCGGGTCCGCTGACGGCCCCCCTCCCGTGGCGGGGTCGGTGACGCGCCCCACCGACAGTTCCTGCACGTGCCGAGTCCTGCCACCGGGGAGGGTGGGAGCAGCCGCGACAAAGTCAGGGCGGTTTGGTACTGCCGGACGGGCCGTGCCTGGTGAGCGAGACGGGAAGGTCAGGGTCATGGCAAAGTCCAGTTTGTGCTGGTCAGCAGGGTGATGACTTTGTCTGGTCGTCTGTTGTGGTGGCGTAGCGCGGCGGTGATGTTGGTCGCGCCATCGAGGCGGAGCAGGCCGATGGCGATGTTGCGCAGGGTGGCCATGATGTGGGGTGCGTGGCCGGTCCTGATCCGGGAGGCGTCCTGACCGAAGGCGACGTCGCGGACGTAGTGCAGCTTGTTCTCGATTCCCCAGTGGCCTTGGACCATGGCGGCCAGGTCGGCCGCGTCTGTGTTGGTGGAGGTGATCAGGTAGACGACCTCGATGGTCTTGGTCCCGTTCACGGTCACGGTCCGGCGCAGCTGGGCGACCTGGGTCGCGCCGGGGAAGGTGATCCAGTCGGGCACGAGCACGGTCTTGATGGTTCGCCGGACGCGTCGGCCTTTGGTCTTCTCCACGCTGGCGTGGCCGGGGACCTCGGCCCAGGGGAGGGCTTTCAACGCGGCGCGCAGCTTCGGGCGGTTGGCCTTGACGGTGAAGATGTAGTCCGCCCCGGCTGTGGTGATTGTGGTCGCGGTCTGGTCCTGGCAGTGCATCGCGTCGATCGTGATGACGCTCCCGGCCAGGTCGAACACGGCGGCCAGGTGCGTCAGCAGTGTTCTCACAGTGGGGATCTCGTTGGTCTTGTCGGCTACCGCGAGTTGTCCGACCACGACACCGCGTAGGTGGTCGAACGCGGCAACCAGATGCGGGGTGAGCGCGCCGGCACGGCGGGCACCCCGGATGGTCTTGCCGTCCAACGCGATAACTCGGCGACCGCCCACCGTGACGGTCGTGGTCCACATCCACACCGAGATGACCGCATCCAGGGACGCTGGGTCCAACCGTTGGAACAGGCGCCGGAACACCGAGGCCTCCGGCGTCCGACGCCGCTGGCAGAACCCCAACGCGGTAGCCGTGGCGGCGTCCTGGTCGGCCAACCAGGACGCGATCGCCACGAACGACGACGCCCCGGCCAAAGTGGCCGCGAGCGCCGCAGCAACCAACGGAACCAGGTCGTCGCGGCGTCCACGCCGAGCCCGAGGGTCGACCAGCCCGGACAGCACCGACATCAAGGATCGGCTCGAGACCAACCGGGAGGCGGAAGTAGGCGATGATGACCTGAGCGGGTGTGGCCTCTCGGCTCGACGGCAGGACTGAACACCGCCAGTCAAAGCCTGTAGGTCACATCCGCCCCACACGCCACGCCGGTCACGGCACCACAAACCCCCAGGTCAGTGCCCCGCGGCCGGACTTTGCCACGACCCTGCCGTGCAACCCGATCGGCGATCGTCCGCGCGTTCACATCAGCCTCGTAAGGATCGTGACCCGCCGTACTTGCGATGGACTGCCTGCTTGCTCACCCCCGAGTTCCAGTGCGATCTCCGCCCTGGACAACCCCGCCGTCCGTGCTCTCCAGAGCAGGACTGCCTCCTGGCGCTCCACGAAGCGGCGCAACTCGGCACCGCCTCGCAACGCCTTTTCGTTTACGATATTGGACATGCGTGAGGATGAGGTCACTGAGGCGCAGATCCAGCAGTGGACCGGCGAGGCAGAGGCCGGGTATGACGTCGAGGAACTCAAGCGTCGCGGGCGGGGTCGCCCCGGTCGTGGTGCTGAGCCCATGCAGGTCGTTGCGGTGCGGCTCACGGTCGACGAGCTTGTCGCCCTTGATGCTGTCGCTGGTCGGGACCACGTCAGCCGTTCCGAGGCGATCCGCCGCGCACTCGCCCACTTTGCGGCGTGAAGGTCCACCCGAGCGCACTCGAACACGGAGTCAGCCACGAGGATGCTGTGCAAGCAGCCGACTGGCCACAGTGGATCGAGCCACTGGATGACGAGGACGACTGGCCCCACCGCCAGCTGCGCCTTGGTTTCGACACTGAAGCGCGATTTCTGGAGACCGTCGTGGTGGTCTTCGAAGGCGGCGAAGAGACGGTGATCCACGCGATGCCCGCCCGGAAGCAGTTCTGGGACCTCTTGCCCTGATCTGCTGCAGGCAGGGCGCGATCACTGGCTCGGCGGGTCGGCGCGGATCTTGACCGACCCCTTACCGGGAAGCGAGTTGTGCGAAGTGTGCCGCACGAGGTCGTGCAATCTTGGCAAGATCTCGACAATGAGCTACGAATCCCGCCTGGCCATCCCGCAGAACGGCCTGATCGTCTTCCCCGGCGACAGCATCACCGAGACCGGGCGCACGCCCGGCGCAGGCGACCTCGGCATCGGGTATGTCGCTATGGTCGCCTGCCGGTTTCCGGGAGTGCGGGTGATCAACGCCGGCGTGGGTGGTGACCGGGTCAGCGATCTGCGGCGCCGCTGGCCGCGCGATGTGCTTTCCCACGAGGCCGATCTGGTGTCGGTCTTCATCGGCATCAACGACACCTGGTGTCAGTGTGAGGGTGGGATCGCCAGTCCGTATGCCGCCTACGAGACCGACTATCGCGCGCTGCTGGAGCCGCTCGCCGACCGCGGGGTGCGGCTCGTTCTCGTCGAGCCCGTTGTTGTGGTCGTCGAGCCCGGCCAGGAACGCTGGCTGCCGGACGTGCGCCGCCGCCAGCAGATCGCCGCCGATCTGGCGGGCGAGTTCGGGGCGACGCTGGTGCCCCTCGCCGCGCCGCTGGCCGCCCTGGCCGCGCGAATCGGCCCGAGCGCGGTCGCTGAGGACGGGGTGCACCCGACGTCGGCCGGTCATCGGGCGATCGCCGACGCGTGGTTCGCCGCCGTCTGGCCGAGCTGAGACTCAGTCCGCGAACGAGCCCAAGCTGCAACCGCCCCCTCGACCGACTCAGAGACGGTGATCCCGCGAGCGGTGGGAGCCGCACTCTTTCCCACGGCCCGGACAGGGAGGCAGTCGCGGAATCGCCTATTCCACCGCGCTGCAACCGACGACGGCCGCGGCGGATGCGATGGTGCTGTCACGGCATGCCTTAAACGAACTCGGCTACCGGCGGTACGAATGGAATTGCGACTCGCTCCGGTGGCCGGTCAGTCCTACGTGACCGGCGGCAGAGTTGGTCCAGTTAACGGCAGAGTTGGTCCAAGGTAATTAACGACAGCGGTGGGCCTCTGGGGTGGTGACCGCGAAGACGTCGACGTTGTCGGTGATTTCGCCGTCGTCGGGGATGTCGCCGGGGACGATGTCACCGGCGTGGGAGGTGAAAATGGCGGTGGCGCCGTCCTCGGTGATCGCCACACCGAAGCTGTCGCCCGAGGGTGGGCGCCCGGCACGGGTGATCGAGACCAGGACCCGCTGCCCGGTGGTGCGGTCCCACCGGTAAACGTCGACGTTGCCGCTGCCGTCGGGGCGCAGCACGCTGAGCAATACCCAGCGGCCGGTGTAGCTGACGGCGTCGGCGCCGGTGACGTGGTTGCCGTGCAGGGAGTTGACGACGGCGAGGTCGCTGGTGCGCCGGACGACGACGTTCATGTCGTAGGTCTCGGGGTTGCGGTTCCAGGTGGTGACCATCACCCGTCCGTCGCCGCTGAGCTGGGTGTGGTAGTGGCGGGCGGCCGGCCCGGCCGGGCCGCGCCCGACGTGCCGGGTGACGCCGGTGGCCCGGTCGAGCAGGTAGAGCTCCCGCTCGTGCCCGGGGATGTTGGTGGCGGTGTAGGCCAGGTAGCGGCCGTCGGCGCTCATCGCCTGCAGGAGGCGGACCGCCCCGAACGAGCCGAGCATCGCCCAGCGGTGGCTGACCCAGTCGAAGACCGCGATCCGCACGGCCCAGTGGCTGTAGTCGGCGCTGACGTACCACACCTCGCCGGCGGAGAGGCGGCCGTCCGCGGAGAACGCCATCAGGTCGAAACCGCTCAGCGGCAGCCCGGTGGCGGGCCCACTGGCCTGAGGTATGCGGTGGGTTTCCACCCGCCCGGTGCGCAGGTCCTTGCGCAGCAGCCACCGGCTGGAGACGGTCCCCGGCGGGGTCAGGCTGGAGAACTGACCCGCCAACGCGACATACCGGCCGTCGCCGCTGATCAGCCCCCCGTAGTCGCCTGTGGCCGGGCGGCCGGCGCTATCGCTGGAGACCAGCCGGGTGCGGTCGTTGCCCCGCTCGCGCAGATACACGCGGTTATCGGAGTTGTACGGTGCCCCGGGCTGCAGGATGCGGGTGCCGGTGCCGAACGCCACCCGGCAGCCGTCCGCGCTGGCCGACGCGCCGCCGTAGTTGTTGTTGGCGGGCCGGCGGCCAGCGTCGCCGATAACAACTCCACCCGCAGCCGGGCCGCGCTGTCGGCCCCCGCCGCCGGCGCCGCCGAGAAACCAGCGGTGGCCGCCAGCGCCACCGCGATCGCGCGTCTGCTGGAGATCCCCACACGCTGCCGCCGACTCACTGCACCGGCTCCCACCGGGAGATCCTGATGTTGTCGATGTCGCCGGCGTAGGCGTCGCCGGCCTTGGTGTCCCGCGGCTTCTTCCCGATCGATATCTCATCGGTCGGGGCCACCCAGATACCCGACTTGGCGGTCCCCGTCCACCCGGCCGTGTTGACGTCGACGAACTTCGTGTTCTCCCAGTGGAAGACGTGGAGGATGGCCTGACCGCCTGCGGACAGCTCGCAGGTGAGTCTGTAACGGTCACCAATCGTCAGTTGGCCTGGCGCACCCGCGAAGACCTCGGTGCGCACGAGCTGGGGGTCGGTCTTCGATTTCGCCCCTTGGAAGGTGCAGGCCGGGGTCATCCCGCCGGCGTTGATCGACACCTTCCACTGGTGCTTGTTGCCTTCATCGACGCGGCCCTTCTGGATGATGTTGGGTGACTCCGTATCGTCATACTGGGCCTGCGGCCGCACGTACACGGAGATCTTGAACCGTTTCCCGAGCGGGTTGAACCTGTCCTGATGCGGCACCCACACCCGGCTGGCGTTCTGGTCAACAACACCGTTCCCGGGGGTGCCGTCGTTCCAGCCGGGGAACCGCAGCGCGCTGGCACCGTCCGCGGCGACCGGCGGGACATTCACCCCAGTGACCTTCGCTTTGACGATCGTGTTGTCGGCCAGGATGCCGTCGTCGACGCCGGGTCTGATGACGCTGGGGGTAGAGTTGTGGCCGTTCCGGGTTCGGTAGTCGTTGAACGCCCAGATGCCCTTGGCGTACTCCGCTGTCTGGGTGGCGTTCTCGTCATCGCTCAACCGCGCCGCCGCGGTGACATCGGCCCAGTTGATCGCGTTGCCGAGCAACTGCAGCCCGTCGGCGGACAGGTCAGCCGAGGTGGCGTCGGTCAATCCCAACGCCACCCGGCGCGCCGGCGTGGCCGTCCCGTCGCCGCGCACGTCACCCGGGCCCATCGTGCACACCACGTGCGCGGTCTCCACCCCCGCGCGCACCGCCACCGTCGCGGCCGAGGCGGGCACGTAGGCGTCACCGACCGACTGCACCAGCGTCGCCGTATTGGCCGGAGCGAACACCTCCGGCAGGCCGTTGGCGATCGGGTGCACCGAATCCACCACCAGCAGGTTGCTGGTCAGGTTCTGCGCCCACCCCGCGCCCGCGGTCAGGCCCATCCCCACCCAGCTGCCATACCCCAGGGCGACCACCCCGGTCGGCGCGTCCCGGTAGGTGGTCCGATCACCCACCACCAACACCACCGGTGACCCGAATGATGACCTCCGCCGCCTGCGCGCTCCCCATTCCCGCGACCACCAGGCCCACCGCCGCCGGGCTGGCGTGCCTGATTCCTTCTGGAGTTGGAGCCCAATAGAATAGGTTTCCATGGGAAGGGAGCAATGAGTTTCATGAGTACGAGCAGAGGGAACTTCTCACCGGAGTTCCGTGAGCAGATGGTCGAGTTGTACTTGAGCGTCAAGGGTCGTAAGAACCTGTCCCAGGTCGCTCGGGAAAATGGTATCGGCGCGGAGACGTTGCGGAACTGGGTGAAGAAACACCAGGAGGCGAACCCGACCGACGAGGCGCCGTTGACGATTTCCGAACGCGCACGACTCGAACAGCTCGAACGCGAAGTTCAGGAACTCCGGCTGGAACGGGAGTTCCTGGGAAAAGGTGTGCCACGAACGTTGGAGGTCGCGATGTGTAGGTGATCGTGGCTGGTGGCGGTGCTGTGCAGGTGATGAAGGTTTGGCCCTTTGGAGTCGCCCTGTGGGGGGAGGCTTCAAACCACCTCATGCTGCGCGGGTTTGAATACTGTGCGTGGTGAGCGATGAGGAAAAGGCGCCGTTCAGGTGTCAGGTGGGCGACCAGGAAGGCGAACGTGAGTGAATCGCTGTTGACGTGTCGAAACGGAATGAGGCTTATTCAGGGGGAGGAACGTAATACAAACGCGACATTCTGAGCCGGGAGCGCCTAACAAAGCGACAGCCCGCCCTTAGAGAGAATTGGGTTAGCACACTCAAACACTCCAGAACGGGCCGTCGCGAATGTATTCTACCACCGGTTTCACCAGGGGCCAGATCGACCGTCTCGTCATCATGATCCGCGACCTGCAGAACGCAGGATATTCGCTGGCCTACCCGCCGTCGCTGGGGCTGCGGAAGTCGATCATCATCACCATGACCTATCTGCGCCGAAACCACACCCAAGCAGACCTGGCCGACCGGTACGCCACCTCCCAGCCCACGATCTCGCGGACCATCGCCGCGATGACCCCCGCGCCTCGGCCGACGCCACCGCCGACTGGATCCCGGTCGCGGACGACCTCGACCCCGAGCGTCCCGCCTGATCATCGACGAAACCCTGCTCCCGTGCTGGTCCTGGGCCGACAGTCCCCGACCTGTACTCCGGCAAACACCACACCACCGGTGTCAACGTCCAAATCGCCGCCACCCTCTCCGGCCGGCTGCTGTGGGTCTCCGATCCCCTTCCCGGGTCCACCCACGACCTGACCGCCCTGCGCGCCAGCGGCCTCCTGGACGGCAACCGTGCCACCACGATCATCGCTGACAAAGGCTACATCGGCGCCGGCCTGATTACCCCCATCAAAAAGCCACCCAAGGGAGAACTGCACCGACGACCGGAAACAATTCAACAAAGAACTCAACGCGATCCGCGCCACCATCGAACGAACCATCGCGCATTTGAAAACCTGGCGGATCCTCCACACCGACTACCGGCGGCCCTACCACAAATTCGCTCAAACCATCACCGCCGTCCTCGGGCTACAATTCCTGAAACTAGCCTCGTGAATAAGCCTCAATATAGGTGACATCGAAACCAGGGCTTCTTTTCGGTTCTGGGATGAGCCTGGCGGGTGCCCGCTTACTGGCCAGGTGGTGTCCGGCATGGAGGCGACGCGAGCTTGGTCTGCTGGATCTGCATGGAACGTGGGAAGGCATGTCTCGATAGTTCCGACTCTGATGTTTGTTTGGGGTTGGTGTGAGGGAGCGCGCTGGGCAGCGGAAACTGTGAGGCGTTGAGTACCGATGCGGGGCGTGCTGGCGGACTGGTTCGTAGTAGTGGTGAAGCATCTGTAACGGGTGTGGAGCGAAGGGGCCAGACCATCAAGATTTGTTCAATCGGTCAACCAGAGTGCCTGGGAGGAATCGGGTGGACACGTCAGTGTCGCAGGGAAAGTCGTTCGATATTTCGAAGTGGGAGGTTTGGGAGGCGTACCAGCGGGTTCGGGCGAACAAGGGCGCACCGGGTGTGGACGGGGTGACTCTGGAGGACTTCGAGAAGGATCTGAAGAACAATCTGTATCGGATCTGGAATCGGATGTCGTCGGGGTCGTATTTCCCGCCGCCGGTGCGTGCGGTGTCGATCCGAAACAGGGTGGTGGTGTGCGGGTGCTTGGGGTGCCAACGGTCGCCGACCGGGTCGCCCAAACGGTGGTCGCTACCCGGTTGGAGAAGGTGGTGGAACCGGTGTTCCACCCCGACTCCTATGGGTATCGGCCCGGGCGGTCGGCGTTGGACGCGGTCGCGGTGGCGCGGCGGCGGTGTTGGGAACGCAACTGGGTGGTTGATCTGGACATCCGGGCGTTCTTCGACAGCGTCGATCACGCGCTGCTGATGACGGCGGTCCGGGCGCACGCGCCGGTGTCCTGGGTGGTGTTGTATGTCACCCGGTGGCTGGCTGCCCCGCTGGTCGGCGGTGATGGGCTCGCGGTGGCCCGGGACCGGGGGACCCCGCAGGGGTCTGCTGTCTCCCCGGTGCTGGCGAACCTGTTCCTGCATTACGCGTTCGATGCGTGGATGGCCCGGGAATTCCCGAGCGTCCCGTTCGAACGGTATGTCGATGACGTGGTCGTGCATGCGGTCACGCGGCGGCAGGCGGAGCAGGTCCGGGCAGCGATCGCCGCGCGGATGGTCGAGGTCGGACTGGAGCTCCACCCGGATAAGACCAAGATCGTGTACTGCAAGGACAACAACCGGCCCGGGCACTATGAGCACGAGTCGTTCACGTTCTTGGGTTACACATTCCGCACCCGCACGGCACGGGACAAGAACGGGGCTCTGTTTCCCTCGTTCCTGCCCGCGGTCAGCCGGGAGGCGCTGAACGAGATGGGCCGGACGGTCCGCCGATGGCGGGTCCATCTGCACGTCTCGTGGAGCTTGGCTGAGCTGGCGCGCTGGCTCGGCCCGATCATTCGAGGCTGGATGAACTACTACGGCCGGTTCTACCAGACGGCGTTGTATCCCCTCCTGAAACGCATCAACACCTACTTGGTGCGGTGGGCCCGCCGGAAATACCGGAGACTCCACGGGTTCAAGAAAGCCAAAGCATGGTGGGACGCGTTGTGTACGCGGTACCCGAATGGGTTCCCCCAGTGGCGGTGGACCCGGGCATTCCTCGCGGCTGGATGGTAAGAGCCGTGTGACGGGAGACTGTCACGCACGGTTCCGTGGGAGCCCGGAGGTGCGATTCCTCCGGGCTACCCGACCCACCGCCTTCTTCGCGAGGAAGTACCGGTAGTTGACCGGTACGCGCACATTCTCGTGGAGAAGGCGATCAAGAACAGTGACGGCACCGCGCGGTTCACCGTGGCGGCGATGTGCGGTTGGATGGGGGTGTCGGAATCCGGGTTTTATGACTGGCTGAAACGGCCGGCGTCGGCGACCGCGAAACGGCGCCGGAAACTGGGCCGGCTGATCCGCACGATCTTCGATCGTCACCAGGGCCGGTACGGCTACCGTCGGGTCCACGCCGAGCTGCGCCGGGCGGGTCAGTACTGTGACCCGGAGACGGTACGTTCGATCATGGCGGAGCTGGGCTTGGAAGCCTGCCAGCCGCGGACCTCACGCCGGCAGACGACCAAGGCCTCCCGGGAGGCGGTCACGATCCCGGACCTGGTCGGTCGGGACTTCACCGCGGCCGTGCCCGGGGCGAAGATGGTCGGCGACATCACGTATGTCCGCACCGATGAAGGCTGGTTGTATCTGGCGTTGGTCATCGATTGTTTCTCCCGCGCTATTATCGGGTGGGCCATGGCCGATCACTACCGGACCGAGTTGATCACCGACGCCATTCAGATGGCCGCCCGGAACGTCAAGCTGCCGGCCGGCGCGGTGTTTCATTCGGACCGGGGCAGTAATTATACGTCCGACGAGTACGGCCGCGTGTTGGGCGAGTTGGGGATTTCCCGGTCCGTGGGTCGGACCGGGATCTGCTACGACAATGCCCTGGCCGGGTCCACCAATGGGGCGATCAAGGTCGAGTTAGTCAACCGGGAGAAGTGGCCGACCCGGAAATCAGCGTCCGCGGCTATTGCGGCGTACATCGAAATCTACTATAATCATCAAAGGATCCACTCCGGACTGGGATACCAGACCCCGCGGGAAATGTTGGACGGGTACCAAAACCACCGGCCAGCCGCCTGAGAACCAAAGCCACCGACTCCGAAAACAGTCCGGCACCCCAGGCGCCGAATCATCAACCACCGCCACCTCGTAACCGGTCTCGGCCAGGTTCGCCCGCACCGCCACATCACCCGCGGTCAGGGCCGACGGATCACCCACCACCAACACCACCGGACCCGAATGATGACCTCCGCCGCCTGCGCGCTCCCCATTCCCGCGACCACCAGGCCCGCCGCCGCCGCGCACACCACAACGGCCCGCGGGGCCGCTTTCGCCATGAACCGCACCGGGACACCCCTTCCCTCAAACCCCAAGCCAGCGCACACGCGCCGACCCAAAACCAACCTAGTACTACAGCCGCATTTATTTGTGGTTGACCGGCGTGTCGTGGATGTCAGACTGATGACTGGGGCCATGGTGCTTATGTGATCAGTGAGGTTTGTGTGGCGGAAGTGGAGTTGTGGGCGGAGGGGCTTGCGGCCGTGCATGCCCGGATCGCGTCGCGGTTCGCGCGGTCTGAGCCGCGGGAGCGGGCGCTGGAGTACGTGCGCGGGTTGCTCTCGCCGGTGGAGCGCAAGAACGGGTGGACGCTGTCGGAGCGGGCCGGAGCGGCGAACCCGGATGGGATGCAACGCCTTCTCGCGGCGGCGGATTGGGACGTGGACCTGGTTCGTGACGACGTGCGTGGGTACGTGGTCGAGCACTTGGGCGACCCGGCCGGGGTGCTGGTCGTGGACGAGACGGGGTTCCTCAAGAAGGGCACGAAGTCGGCCGGGGTGGCCCGGCAGTACTCCGGCACCGCGGGGCGGATCGAGAACAGTCAGATCGGGGTGTTCCTGGCATACGCGACGCCCGTCGCCCGCACGTTCCTGGACCGGGAGCTGTATCTGCCAAAGGCGTGGACCGAGGACCGGGACCGCTGCCGAGAGGCCGGGATCGGCGACGAGGTGGCCTTCGCGACCAAACCGGAGCTAGCGATCGCGATGATCGGTCGGGCATTGGATGCGGGGGTGCCGGCCGGATGGGTCACCGGCGACGAGGTATACGGCCAGCACGGCGGGCTGCGCGCCACCTTGGAGAGTCGTGGCATGCCGTACGTGCTCGCGGTGCCGGTCAACCAGCGCGTCATCGCCCGTGTCGAGACGGACACCGGCGACCGGGTCGCCAAGCTGCGTGCGGACGAACTCGCGAGATCGCTTCCAGCGCAGGCGTTCAAGAAAATCTCCGCAGGCAACGGCGCCAAGGGTCCCCGGCTCTATCACTGGGCCCGCGCCCAGATCCGTCCGCTGGAATCTGCCGATGGCTACTGGCTGCTGGTGCGCCGTTCGATCAGCGACCCCACCGACCTGGCTTACTACCTGTGCTGCGGGCCCGAGGACACGCCGCTGCGCGAGCTTGTCCGTGTCGCCGGGGCCCGCTGGGCCATCGAGGAGACCTTCCAGAGCGCCAAGGGACAGGTCGGCCTGGACCAGTACCAGGTCCGCCGATACGAATCCTGGTACCGGCACATCACCCTGGCCATGCTCGCCCACGCCTTCCTGACCATCACCACCGCGGCCACGGCAACCCCCAAAAAGGGGCCATCGAGCCAACCCCACGGACCTGATCCCGCTCACCGTCCCCGAGGTCAAACACCTTCTGGCGCAACTGATCTGGAAACACAACCCAGACCCGGCCGAAGTTCTTCACTGGTCATCCTGGCGTCGCCGGCACCAAGCCCGAGCCCGCCGATGTCATTACGCCAGCCGTGGCGCATTCCCATAAATGCGGCTGTAGTACTAGGCACCCAGCCGACCCCCCGAACAGACCACCGCAACGTGATCCACGTCCCGTTGTGACGAAACCACCGGGTCAGGCAACCGCTGAGCGCTCAGTCCGCGAACGACTCCCGGCTGCAGCCGCCCGCCTCGACCGACTCGGGGATGGCGATGCCGCGAGCGCGATGGCGGCCGAGGTTCCACTCGAGGATGTCGTCGGGCGGGGGCGACAGCTCATAATCACGCTGGCCGTGCAGGACACAGTCGCGATCTCGGGTGCCGGTCAGCCGCTCGGCGACGGTCGGCATGGCATCGGCCGAAAGCGTTGCGAGATAGGCGGTGTCGATCTTGCCGGTGGCGGCGTAGCGGTCGATGTTGCGGCCGGCCACCCACGCATCGGGGTTGAGCAGCGCCAGCGCCAAAATCATCGCCGCCCCGGACAGGGCCGCGGCGCGCGGGACCCAGCGAGCCCGAAGCCGGATGCCGGCAACGAGGACGAGCAGGACGACCAGGCCCACCCACGCCTCGAAGACATCGACGGTCAGCCGCAGCGTCGTATAGCCATAGGCCTGCTGGTAGAGCGCCATCCGGCCGAGCGCCGAGGCGACGACGACGAGCGTGAGCACGCCCAGCACGCCGACGAGCACCCGGAAACCCAGCCGCCCCTCCGGCGAGGCGAGGTCGGCCTTGCGGGCCGCCAGCCCGATGACGACCAGGGTGAGCAGCGTCGCCAGCGTCAGCTGGCCGAAGCCCTGGTGGACATAATCGGCATACGTCAGGCCGGTCGTCTTCTCGACATAGTCGTGACCGGCCAGCCACGCGGTCGCCTGAGCGGCGATAAACAGGCCGTATGCCGCGGCCACCAGCCCCACCGGGACCGCCCACTCCCACGCCCGGGTCACCGGACGGCCGGGTGGCAGGGTGAGTTTCTCGTCGGCGATCGGGTTGGACGCGAGGTAGACCCCGGCCAGCGTGATACCCCCGATCGCGCAGAACAGGAAGGCCCGCAGGATCGCGCTGTCCACGCTCAGGTCGGGGACGAGGGCATCCACCCACGAGGCGACCAGCGCGTCGGCCGAGGCAAACAATGCCCCGAAGATCCCGAGGGCCAGGACGCTGAGGACAACCGTGCGTGCCACCGGCCACCACTGCCGCGGCCGGCCGGTGCGGGCGAGCATCCGGCCGAGCCAGGGCAGGCCGCGCAAACCGGCGAGCGGCCACGCCGCCGCCGATCCGATCAGCGAGGTCACGCTCGTCGCCGGCGTGATCCCGATGACCACGACGACCGCGCCGGCGAGCAGCACGAGCGGGGTGAGCCATTCGGCGGCCCGCAGCGTGGGCACCAAGGCCAAGCCCATCCCGAGCAGGCCGCATACGCCGGTGAGCGCAGACCGGCGGCGCACCGCCGCGGCCAGGGTCGCCCCGGCGGCCAGGATGACGATCGAGCTGCCGATGCCGAGGCTGCGGAAGGGCAGCACGAGCGCCGCGAGCAGGCCGACGCCCGCGGAGGCGGCAAGCAAACCTGGTCGTCCGGGCACATCGCGTTCCGGCCACAGGCTGCCGAACAGCCCGTCGATGAGCGGGGGCGCCGGCTCGCCCGGACGCATCCGGCGGTAGTCCGGGCGCTGCGCCTGGCCAGCTTGCCTGTCCCGGGCTTGGCTGGCGGCAGGCCGCGCGCCGGGATACGGCTGATCGGCCGACCCCAGGGGGGCAGGTTCCTCACTGAGTCGCGGCGGCGGCGTTGACCCGTGGGGCGTCGAGGACGGCGTGGCCGGCGGTATCTGGTGCACTCCTGGTGTCGTATGGATGGCGTGATGGGGCATGGCAGGCGAGGGGAGGGCCGGCGCGTCCTGCGGCGTCGTCCCTGGGCGGTCCGCGTGTTCGCCGGGTCGCGTGCGCGGCGGCGGCTCCAGCGGGAGCGTCAGCCGCAGCCGGGCTCCCGGGCGGTTCGGCCCGGGGTCGATCGCGGCGACGCGGCCGCCGTGGATCTCGGCAACCCAGCGGGTGATGGCCAGGCCGATCCCGCTCCCGCCGGCCGAGGCGGTGCCGAAGCGCTCGAAGATCCGCTCGCGATCGGCATACGCAATGCCGGGGCCCTCGTCGGCGACGTCGAGGACCCAACTCTCGCCCTCGCGACGGGCGCTCACGTGCACCGTGCTCCCCGCGGGCGTATGCCGCGCGGCATTGTCGAGCAGGTTGGTGACGGCCTGGCGAAGCCGCCCCGGCTCGACCTGCGCGCGCAATCCCGGAGGCTCGACGCGCACGTCGACGCGCAGCGCGCGGCCGGTCAGGTTGACGTCGGTGACGCTCTGCTGCACCAGATCCCGCACATCGACGGCGACCAGGTTCAACGGCACGAGGCCCGAATCGAGACGAGAGAGAGCGAGCAGGTCGGCGAGCAGATCGCTGAGCCGTTCGGCCTGGCCGAGGACCGACCGCAGCGCGGGCTCGTCGGCGGGGGTGACGCCGTCGGCCAAATTCTCCAGCACGGCGCGCAGGGCCGCGGCGGGCGTGCGCAGCTCGTGGGAGACATTGGCGACCAGGTCGCGGCGGTGCTGGTCGACGTCGTGCAGTTCCCGGGCCATCGAGTTGAACGCTCGGGTCAGGGTTGCGACTTCATCGTTGCCGGACACCGCGATTCGCGTCGAATAGTCCCCGCGTGCCATTCGCCGCGAGGCGGTGGTCATCTCCCGCAACGGCGCCGTCATGCCGGCGGCCAGCCACTGGGTCAGCAGCATGGCCACGGCGACCGAGACCGGAATGACGAGCCACGGGGTCACCTTGGAGGTGGCGCCCACGGTGGCGACGATTGTGGCGACCAGCACGCTGATCCCGACGAGCGCGCCGAGTTTGACCTTGAGCGAGGCCAGACGGCCCAGTGGTGTCTTCACGACCGCGTCTCCAGTGCGTAGCCGACGCCGTGTGCGGTGCGGATCCGGGCGCCACCGACCTTGGCGCGCAGCGTCTTGACGTGGGTGTCGACGGTCCGGGTGCCCGAGGCGTCGGCCCATCCCCAGACCTCGGCCAGCAGCTGCTCGCGGGTCAACACCGTGCCCGGGGCGGAGGCGAGCATCGACAGCAAGTCGAATTCCGTTGGTGTCAAATGTACTTCGTTGCCGTCGACGCGAACACGGCGGGCAGCCGCGTCGATCTCCAGCCCATCGAGGCTCACCCCCGCCCGGGGCGCCCGGGCCAACTCGCCGGCCCGCTCCACCCGGCGCAGCAGCGCGTGCACCCGGGCGACCAGCTCCCGCATCCGGAACGGCTTGGTCAAATAGTCGTCGGCGCCGACCCCGAGCCCGACGAGGATGTCAGATTCGTCGTCACGGGCGGTGAGCATGAGCACGGGGACCGGGCGGCGGGACTGGACCCGTCGGCATACCTCGATGCCGTCGAAGCCCGGCAGCATGATGTCCAGGACGACCGCGTCCGGCTCCTCGGCGTCGGCGAGAGCGACGGCCTCGGGGCCGGTGAAGGCCTGGGTGACGGCATACCCCTCGGCGCGCAGGCGGTCGGCGACGGCCTGGTTGATCAGCGGCTCGTCCTCGACGACCAGCAGGCGAGCGGGCATGACTCCAGGCTAGGAGGCCCGGACCGCGGTGGCCGTGAGTGACGTGTGAGGATTGTGTGCGGATCGGCGGCCGCTGCCATCATGTGCGGCGTGAGCTTCCTCGTCGCCCAGATCGGCAAGCCACACGGCCTGCGCGGCGAGGTCACCGTCCGGCTGCACACCGACGATCCGCAGGGCCGGTTCGCGCCGGGCAGCGTGCTGCGTGCCGACGGGCCGGGGGCGCCGCCGCAGCTGACCGTCCGCAGCGCGCGCGTCCACCGGGAGACCTGGCTGCTCGCCTTCGACGAGGCGCCCGACCGCAGCGCCGCCGAGTCCCTGCGCGGGGTGCGCCTGTCGGCCGAGGCCGAGGTCAGCGACGACGACGGCTGGTATGAGGATGAGCTCGTCGGCCTGCGTGTCCTCGACCCCGCCGGCGCCGAGATCGGCGAGGTGAGCGGGTTGGCGATCGGCGCCGCCCAGGACCGGCTGGTCATCCGGCTCGCCGACGGCGCCGGCGCCGAGGTTCCCTTGGTGGCGGCGCTCGTTCCCGTCATCGACCTCGACCGGGGAATCGTCGTCGTGGACGCGCCGCCGGGCCTGCTCGAGCTGAACCGCGAGGACTGACGTGCGCATCGACATCGTCACGATCTTCCCTGAATACCTTGCCCCGCTTGAACTTTCGCTAATCGGGACGGCGCGCCGCAACGGCCTGATCGACCTCGCCGTGCATGACCTGCGGGAGTTCACGCATGACCGGCACCGGACGGTCGACGACACTCCGGTCGGCGGCGGCGCCGGGATGGTGATGAGGCCGCAGCCGTGGGCCGAGGCGCTCTCCCACGTGGCGGGCCTGGCGCCCGGGCGTCCCCGGCTAATCGTCCCCACCCCCTCCGGGCGGCCGTTCACCCAGGCGTTCGCTCGCGAGCTAGCCGGGGAGTCGTGGCTGGCGTTGGCGTGCGGGCGCTACGAGGGGATCGACGAGCGGCTGTTCTCGTATGCCGCGGCCGACCTCGGCCTGGACGTCGTCCCGGTCTCGCTCGGCGACTTCGTCGTCAACGGCGGCGAGGTGGCCGCGCTCGCGATCGTCGAGGCGGTCGCCCGGTTGTTGCCGGGTGTCGTCGGCAACGCCGAATCCCTCGTCGAGGAGTCGCACGAGGGCGGGCTGCTGGAGTACCCGGTCTATACCAAGCCTGCCCGCTGGGTGCCGGCGGCGCCCGCGGCGTCTGGGGGAGCGGCATACGAGGTGCCGGCGGTGTTGTTGTCCGGCAACCATGCTGCGATCGCGCGCTGGCGCGACGAACAACGTGCGGAGCGGACGGTCGCGCGCCGGCCGGACCTGTTGGCCGGCACGGCGCTGGTGGGTGGGCTGGCCGATCTGGAGGGTCGCGAGGCCACCGCAGCGGACCTGCCCGAGCTGATCGTGCTGACCCGAGCGTGTTGGGTGCCGGAAGCCCGGGAAATGGAGACGGTGGACTTCCCGCCGATGACGGACGGGCCGGTGGAGCACGCTCGTGCGCTGCGGGAGTGGACCATCTGGGTGTGGCGCAGCGGCGGCCGGCTGGTCGCCTCCGGACGCGGCCGGCGCGACCCGGACGATCCGTCCGTATGGCAGGTGGGCCGGCTGATGGTCGCCCCGGACCTGGCCGGCCGCGGGATCGGCCGCGCCGTGCTCGCCTTCGTCGAGTCGCTCGCCCCGGCGGATGTGACGAGCTATTGGATCAACACCGGCCGCCGGTCGTTGCGCAACCAGCGAATCTACAAGAAGGCCGGCTACCGGCTCGCGCCGTGGGAGTCCGCCGTCCACCCGGAGACCGTCGATCTGATCAAGCCCCGGCGGTTAGTCCGAAGTTGCGAGTGGTTTGAGGGCTGATCCCCGTTTTGACCTGCAGTGATGCGGCTTCTAACCCCTCGGTGTGTCGTCACTAAAGTGGATCGATCGATCCGGCACGGTGTGATATTTTGGCGGTATGGCGAAACGTGGTGGAGCGGTTCATGTGACCACGCACCGTCGTCACTATGTTGGTAAGGACGGGGTGGCCCGGGACTACGAGACCCACCTGTTGCGGCGTTCCTGGCGGGAGAACGGCAAGGTGCGCAACGAGACGGTCGCGAACCTCTCCCACCTGCCGGCCGAGCTGATCGAGGTGATCCGGGCCTGCCTGGCCGGGCAGGCGTTCATCCCGGCCGACCAGGCCGCCACCATCACCCGCTCCCTGCCGCACGGGCATGTGGCCGCGGTGTGGGCCCAAGCCCGGGCCCTGGGCCTACCCGGGCTACTCGGGCCGCCCGGGCGGGCCCGGGACCTGGCGATGGGGCTGATCATCGCCCGAGTGCTGGCACCCGGCTCGAAGCTGGCGACCATCTCCTGGTGGGCCGACACCACCCTGGGCGTCGACCTCGACCTGGCCGGTGCCTCCACCGACGAGGTCTACGCGGCGATGGACTGGCTACTCGGGCGCCAGGACGCGATCGAGAAGCAGCTGGCCCGGCGCCACCTGGCCGCCGACGCCAACCCCGCCCGGATGGCGCTGTTCGACCTATCGTCCTCGTGGATGGAAGGCAGCCACTGCCCACTGGCCCGGCGCGGCTACTCCCGCGACGGGAAGAAGAACCGCACCCAGATCGAGTACGGGCTGCTGACCGACCCGGCCGGTCGCCCGGTCGCGATCCGGGTCTTCCCCGGCAACACCGCCGACCCCACCGCGTTCATCGAGGCCGTCACCCTGGTGCGGGACACCTTCAAACTCACCGAGATGGTCATGGTCGGCGACCGCGGCATGATCACCACCGCCCGGATCACCGCGATCCGCCACACCAACACCGACCCGGCCACCCGAGCCGACCTCGGCTGGATCACCGCGCTGCGCGCCCCCGCGATCAAAACCCTTGCCGCCGAGGGCGGCCCGCTTCAACCAACCCTGTTCGATGAACACAACCTGGCCGAAATCAGCCACCCCGACTACCCCGGGGAACGGCTGATCGCCTGCCGCAACCCGTTCCTGGCCACCGAACGCGCCCGCAAACGCGAGGACCTGCTCACCGCCACCGAAACCGCCCTGGCCCCCACCCAGCGAGCAGTGGCCGAGGGCCGGCTAGCCGGCGCCGACACGATCGGCCTGCGGGTCGGCAAACTCCTCAACAAATACCGGATGGCCAAACACTTCGACCTGACCATCACCGACACCACCGTGGTGATCACCCGCAAAACCAGCCAGATCGCCGCCGAAGCCGCCCTCGACGGCATCTACGTGCTACGCACCCCAACGCCCGCCGAGACCCTCACCCCCGCCAGCATCGTCCAGGCCTACAAAAACCTCGCCCACGTCGAACGCGACTTCCGCAGCATCAAAGCCACCGACCTCGACCTGCGCCCGATCTACCACCGCCTCGAAGACCGCGTCCGCGCCCACGTCCTGATTGTGATGCTCGCCGCCTACCTGACCTGGCACCTACGCGCCACCCTAGCCCCCCTGACCTACACCGACGAACACCCGCCAACACCCGCCGACCCGGTCGCCCCCGCCTGTTGACCGTCGCTCATTCTGCGGATGGCGGCGTCATCGGGTTTGCCGATGGTCTGGGTGTGGAACGGCCCCGTCCGCGGTTGGCGGGCGGGGCCGTGGTCGGCGTGGTGACGGGGTGCTCGGCGTGGTGACGGGGGTTGGTTAGTCCGCGCCGGTTTCGGAGATCGCGATGCGGGCGGCTTTCTCGTCGACGATGTTGGTGTCTTTGGCGAATGCGGCCATCAGGGCGTTGACGGCGAGGTTGTTGATGGCGCGTGGGTATCCTCGGGAGGCGTTGTGGATCAGGGTGATCGCGTCGTTGCTGAAGAGGGTGTCGGTGCGTCCGGCGATCTTGACGTGGTGGGTGATGTAGTCGCTGGTTTCGTCGGGGGTCATCCCGGTGAGGGTGTATCGGACGGCGATGCGTTGGTCGAGGGCGGCGAGCACGCCGAGGCGGAGTCGTTGGCGCAGGGTGGGTTGTCCGACTAGCAGCGCGGCGAACGGGGCGCCGGAGTCCATGCCGTGGTTGGTCATCATGCGGACGGCTTCGAGTTGGGGGTTGTCGAGCAGGTGTGCTTCGTCGAAGACCAGGACGGGGGTGCGGCCGCGTTCGGCGTGTTCGGCGGCGAGGGCCTCGGCGGCTTGGGGGACCAGGGTGGCGGTGTAGAAGGTGGGGGTTTGCCCGAGGGCGGAGGTGATGTGGTGCAGCATGCCGCGGACGCCGACGGAGGGGTTGGGCAGGTAGATGACCACGTGTCGGGAGGTGTCCAGGGCGGCGGTGGCGGCGCGGATGGCGACGGTCTTGCCGGCGCCGACCTCGCCGGTGATCACCCCGAGGGCGTGTTGGCTGATGCACCAGTCGATGCGGGCCATGGCCTCGGCGTGCCCGGCGTGGCGGTGCAGCATCGAGGGGGCCAGGGACCGGCCGAACGGCATGGCCGTGAATCCCCAGTAGGATTGCAGGCGTTGGATACTCCCCGGGCCGCGTCCTGCCGCGAGGTGGTGTCGGTGAGCATTTCATCGAGGGACAGTTGCCCGGGGATCTGCTCGGTGGTGGCTTCGGGGCTGTTGGCGTAGAGGGCGTGGAAGCCGATCCGTTCGTCGTCGGCGACGTGGGTGTGGTGGGTGTCGGTGAGCAGGTTCAGGTAGTTGATCCCGGTCGTGGCGGGGGCTGGTTCGGGGGTCTCGGGTCGGGCCTTGGGGTGGGTGTGTCGGGTGATCACGTGTGGGACGGCTTGGCCGTAGGAGCGTCCGCTGTGGCGGACCTCGATCTGTTCGAGGTTGAACGGGGAGAAGACGAGTTCGACCTTGCGTCCGACCAGGGCGGGTTCGACCTGGTAGGTGTTGCCGTGCAGGCTGATGGTGGCGGTCTTGGTGACGGTGCGCAGCTGGGACCATAAGAACGCCTCGGTCAACGCGTCCGCGGCTGGCATGGTCGGGCCGTGCCCGGCGGCCTGCCAGCCGTCGTTCCAGCGGGTCAGTGGGCTCTGACCGGTTTCGGAGTGCACCTGGTGGTGATAGAGCGACTCGACCCAGGCGGTGAACTGCGCGTTCAGTTCCAGCAGCGCCGCCGCGGCGGTGGTGGCCTGTTCGGCCAGGTCGGCGGCGCTGGTGTCGGGGACCTCGACGAGGAACTGCTCGCGTACGGTGCGGAAAAATCGTTCGATTTTGCCTTTGCCTTGGGGTCGGTGTGGGGTGGCGTGGATCAGCCGGATACCGAGCTTGGCGCAGGCTCGCAGCAGCCACGCATCGACGTAGGCCGAGCCGTTGTCGACATAGCAGGCGCCGGGCACCCCGCGGCAGGCCAACGCGCGCTCCAAGGCGACGGCCAGTCGGATCACGTCCTCGGCGAACCCGAACCGGTAGCCGACCACCAGGCGGGAGTGATCGTCCAAGAAGGCGAACAGGTAGGTCTTGCGCCCGCCGATCTTCGGCCCGTGCAACGCGTCCCCGACCCACCGCTGGTTCGGCGCGTCGGCCTCGTACCGGCCGAACACCGGCGCCTGCCCGGTCGCTGGGCCGATCAGCTCGTGCCGGTGGAAGAGCCGCAGCAGCGTCGACTCGGACGGGGAGTACCCCGAGGAAGCCCGCAGGATCCGCGCGACCTGCGCCGCTGTCCGGGCCGGGTTCTCCCGTTTGAGCGCGACCGCCAGCTCCAGCACCGCCGTGTCGATCCGGGAACCCGGCTGACGCAGCGAGGGCGTCAACGCCTCGAACCCGCCGGCGCGGTACCGGCGGATCCACCGATCCAATGTGTCCCGCGAGTAGGTCTGCTGCCCACCGAACGGGCCGACGTGGCTGCGGGCCGCGATCGCGCGCACCACCTTCCCGCGGGCCTTGCGCGACAAGCCCGGATCCAGGGCCGGACTAATCAGCTGGTAGCGGAACAACGCCACCAGCTGCGCGCGCTCACGCCGCTTGTGCGCCTCCTGCTCGGGTGTGCACTCCACGACAACTCCTCTGAAGCAAGGGGAATACCTGACCGCGGCACGGTCAGGGACAACCCTTACGACGATGCCGCCTGCCCGGGCCAGGCGTCAGGGGCAACTCGTGTTGCCGCCCCGCCCCGGCCAGACCGGCGGCCACCCCGGCGCCAACAGCCGACCACCGGAACAGGCGACGGCGACCTGCCAGCCCGTCACCGGGCCGAGCACCCCATCCCGGCCGAACCGGCCCGTGACCGCCTCGCTCGCCGCGGCCAGGGCAGCCAACAGGTCCCGCCACCGACACCCCTGCGCTTGGGGCACCACCCAGTCCACCCCGGCCAGGGCCGCGACCTGCAGCAACCACGACCGGACCGGGTCAAGCCGGGAGCCCATCACCCGCAGCCAGCCTCGGACCGTCGCCCCCGGCACCCCCAACGCCTGCCCGATCGGCCGGTGTCCCAACCCCCTCGCGCGAGCGGTCAGCGCGGCACCGACCACCCCGGCCGCGTACCCCCGCCGCAACAACAGCGTCACCGGCAACAGCACGTGCGTCAGCAAACACCCCGGACAGCGAGCCCGCCGCGGACGCACCACCGCCTCGATGCCATGCACCCGCCGCGGCCGCGCCCACCCCCACGGGCGCAGCTCTCCAGAACACCCCGGACAACCGATCTGTCCGGACACCAACCGCGACTCGACCCGAGCCTGATCACCTTCTACTGTGAGCACCGATGCCTCCGCGCATCCGGCACGGCCCTCCCGCGACGTCTTCCACGACACCTCACGCGCGAGGGCCGTGAACGTCCAATACCCCACCCATCTTGCCCGAGCCCGGCACAGTGATGGCGCCGAGGACCACGAACACCACACTCAAACCAATGCGACCGCCCGTCGGCAACCTCGATGACAGATCACGGCCCCCACGTCGTCACCCAGAGCGACGGTCAACACCCGCCCACCGCTCCCCGGCCGCGGACCGCAAAGCCTCCCGACACACCGACGACCACGACCAGCCCGTGCGGTCCTTCCCGGCCCTGCTCAAACACCTCGCCACCCTGACCCGCAACGACCTGCGCTACGGCACCGACCACACCACACCCCTCGTGCCCACCCTGGCCGAACCCACCCCCACCCAACGCCACACCTTCGCCCTCCTAAACGCCCCCATCCCCCTAACCATCAACGGCAAGTAGACAGAACCACCAACACCCAAACCAGCGAACCCCCTGCCCAGCAGGGGGTTCGCCACGTCAACCAGCCGTAACTTCGGCCTAGACTCGCGGAATGGAGCACTCCGCGACCGACCGCCCCAGCTCGGCGAGCCTCTCCGACCCCGACGCACCCGGTCCGCCCGGAGCACCCCAGGGGCCGAGCACGGCCACGTCGGTGCTGGAGCGGGAAGAGACCCTGCCCCAGGTCCAAGAGCCCGGAGACCGAGAGCGCTTCGCCCACTATGTCCGCAAGGAAAAGATCCTCGAGTCGGCGCTGTCGGGGGACCCGGTCGTCGCGCTGTGCGGCAAGGTGTGGGTGCCCGGCCGAGACCCGAAGAAGTTCCCCGTGTGCCCGGTGTGCAAGGAGATCTACGATGGCTTGCGGCCCCCCGCCGACGGCGAGTGACCGGCAGCAGAGGCCGGCGGTTCACCCGGTCGCGCGGCGTTGACCTGCAGATTTGTCGGGCGCTAATCCGCCTGGAGGGTGCCAACGCGGGCTAGGTTTCCTGAATCCGCCGCCTGATCCGAGGCGGCGAGGAGGGAAGAGAACAGTGATGAACAAGAGCAAGCGCCTCGCGATCGCACTGCCCAGCGCCGCGATGCTCGCCGCCGGCCTCGGCGCCATCCCGGCGGGCGCCCAGCCGATGGGAGCCACCGAGACGGCCACCGCCGAATGCGCGCCCGGTAGCACCGCGCCCAACGCGCGCGTCCGGCCTGGGGGAGAGATCCGGCACGACCCCAACGAGGGCTCGGGGGCGGATGTCGCCAACGCCGAACGCGCCTTCCAGGCCGCCCTGGCCGTGCGCGGCCTGCACGTCAACGCCACCGGCGATGTCGTCGACGCTCAGGGCCGGTCCGACGCCGCGAAGTGGAAGCCGGTTGAGGTCTACGTCCACGTCATCCACGACGGCGCGAAGGGCAATGTGTCCGACGCCCAGGTGCGCGCCCAGGTCCGCACGCTGCGCCAGACCTTCGGCAAGGCGGCCTTCAGCTTCGAGTTGAAGGCGATCACCCGGACCAACAACGCGAACTGGTACAACAACATGGCACCCGGGAGCAACGCCGAGGCCGCCGCCAAGCGTTCGTTGCGGCGCGGCGGAACCGACACGCTCAACCTCTACACCGCCAACCTCAGCGGCGGGCTTCTCGGCTGGGCGACCTTCCCGTTCGACGGGAACGCCGGGGACAAGATGGACGGCGTCGTCATCCTCGATGAGTCGCTTCAAGGCGGCAACGCCGCGCCATACAACAAGGGTGACACCGGAACGCACGAGGTCGGGCACTGGATGGGCCTGTGGCACACCTTCCAGGAGGGCTGCGCGCGTCCCGGTGACATGGTCGCCGACACGCCGTATGAAGCCGCGCCGGCCTCGGGCTGCCCGGTCGGGATCGACACCTGCACCGCGCCCGGCAAGGACCCGGTCCGCAACTTCATGGACTACTCGACCGACAACTGCATGATCGAATTCACGCCTGGGCAGTATCAGCGGATGCGCAACATGTGGAACGCCTTCCGCGCCTGAGCCACCCCACCCAGCCAGCTCGGCACTCTGGCACGCGCGCCCCGTCGACCGTCGTCGGCGGGGCGCCGCCTTGTCCGTAGGAGATCCGGCGGCAGGGTCCAGTTGAGCATTCAGTTTCCCCATTTTGCTGTCGATCAGCGAGAAACAGGCTAGGTTCTGATACGCAATCGGCGCATCCCTGCGCCGCTGAGGGGAACCGAAAGGAAAAACTCCAGTCATGTCACGTCGTCTTGCCGTCGCGCTTCCGGGCGCGGCCCTGCTCGCCCTCGGGATGGGCGCCCTGCCCGCCACCGCCAAGCCCCTGGGCGCAAGCGAGAGCCCGCAGTGCATTCCCACGCACGCTTCCGCGCGGGTGATGCCCGGCGCTCACGTCGATGACCCCAACTCGGTCACGGCCGCGGACGTTGCCTCCGCCGACAAGATCTTCCGGGCCGCCCTCGCGGCCAAGGGCCTGCACCTGAACGCCGCCGGCGAGGCCGTCGACGCCTCGGGGCGCGCGGCAGCCGCGCCGGTCACGACTGTTCCCGTCTACTTCAACGTCATTACCTCGGGATCCAACGGCAATGTCTCCAATACCCGCATCACCCAGCAGATGACGGTGCTCAACAACGCCTACAGCACCGCCGGGTTCAAGTTCGTCCTCAAGGGCACCAAGCGGGTCAGCAACTCCTCGTGGTATAACGTCTCGCCGGGCAGCTCGGCCGAGCGCGCGATGAAGACCGCGCTGCGCAAGGGCGGCACCAACACCCTCAACGTCTACACCGCCAATCTCGGCGGCGGGCTGCTCGGGTGGGCGACCTTCCCGTTCGACGGCAACGCCGGCGACAAGATGGACGGCGTCGTCGTGCTGAACCAGTCGCTGCCGGGTGGCAACGCGGCCAACTACAACCTCGGTGACACCGCCACCCACGAGGTGGGCCACTGGATGGGGTTGTGGCACACCTTCCAGGGCGGCTGCGCCAGCCCGGGCGACCAGGTCAAGGACACCCCGGCCGAGGACAGCCCCGCGTTCGAGTGCCCGATCGGACGCAACACCTGCTCCGCTCCGGGCAACGACCCGATCCGCAACTTCATGGACTACACCTACGACTCGTGCATGAACATGTTCAGCGCGGGCCAGAAGGCGCGGATGCGCAGCATGTGGTCGGCCCACCGCGCCTGAGCCGCAGCTGACCTGCCGCCGGGACTGACCGGCGGACAAGACCGGGGCCGGGTGATCCGTGGTGGTTCACCCGGCCTCGTCCTGTCTGCGCCGTTAAGGCCGAAGGGCGCGGCCGACCAGCGGCCCGGTGCGGTGGTGCAGGTGGGTGCGCAACGAGATCGAGGTGTTGGCGCGGATGACGTGTACGTCGTCGACCACGAGATCGACGACCCGACCGAGATCGGTGTTGTCCGTGGCGACCACCTTGATCAGCAGGTCGCCCTGGCCGGTGATCGTGTGGATCTCCAGCACCTCCGGGATCGCGGCCAGGTGCTCGACGACCGGGCCGTGACCCGAGCGCTGCCGGATCTCCAGGGTGCAAAAGGCCGTCACCGGAAAGCCGAGTGCCGCCGGGCTGATCGTCGGGGCGAAGGAGGCGATCACTCCGCGGGACTGCAGCCGGTCCAGGCGCGCCTGAACCGTGCCACGCGCCACCCCGAGCCGGCGGGAGGCGCCGAGGACGCCGACGTCGGGGTCCTCGGTGAACAACGCGAGAATGCGGGCGTCGAGGGAGTCGATCCGCGCCGAGGCGTGTTGAGGTGGCACGAATCACATTGTCCATTATGTTTCCTGGTCGTGCGACCGTAGTGGGCGAAATGTCCAATCCATACTGTTGCGGTTGCGCATCCTGACTGGTCTCCGTCACTCTCTCGACATGACGGACACTGTGGTTCTCACCGAGCAAGAGCAAGATGCGGGCCTCGACCAGCAGCAGTTGCGCCAGCTGGTCGGCCTGGTTGAGTATGACGCGGACAACGACCCCTTCCCGGTCACCGGCTGGGACGCCATCGTCTTTGTGGTCGGCAACGCCACCCAGGCCGCGCACTACTACCAGTCGGTCTGGGGGATGGAGCTGATCGCCTACTCCGGGCCCGAGAACGGCAACCGCGACCACAAGGCGTTCGTGCTGAAGTCCGGCTCGATCAAGTTCGTGCTCAAGGGCGCGGTCAGCCCGGACAGCCCGTTGATCGCCCACCATGCCAAGCACGGCGACGGCGTCGTCGATATCGGCCTGGAGGTCCCCGACGTCGACAAGTGCATCGCCCAGGCCCGACTCGCCGGTGCCCAGGTGATCGATGAGCCCTACGACGTGTCCGACGCGTTCGGCACCGTGCGCCTGGCGAGCATCGCGACCTACGGTGAGACGCGGCATACGCTCGTGCAGCGGGTCGTCGACGGCGTCCGGTATGCCGGCCCCCACGTCCCCGGCTATCTGCCGCGCACCTCCGGCTTTGAGAAGCGCGAGGGCGCCCCGAAGCGGCTCTTCCAGGCCCTCGACCACGTCGTCGGCAATGTCGAACTCGGCAAGATGGACGAGTGGGTCGCGTTCTACAACAAGGTGATGGGTTTTGTGAACATGGCCGAGTTCGTCGGCGACGACATCGCCACCGAATACTCCGCGCTGATGTCCAAGGTCGTCGCCAACGGCAACCACCGGGTGAAGTTCCCCCTGAACGAGCCGGCGATCGCCAAGAAGCGCAGCCAGATCGACGAATACCTCGACTTCTATGCCGGCCCGGGCGCCCAGCACCTCGCCCTCGCCACCGGCGACATCCTCGGCACCGTCGATGCGCTCGTGCGCGAGGGCGTGGAGTTCCTCGACACCCCGGACGCGTACTACGACGACCCCGTGCTGCGCGCCCGGATCGGCGAGGTCCGCGTCCCGATCGAGGAGCTGAAGAAGCGCGGCATTCTGGTGGACCGCGACGAGGACGGCTACCTGCTGCAGATCTTCACCAAGCCCCTCGGCGACCGCCCCACGGTCTTCTTCGAGATCATCGAGCGGCACGGCTCCCTCGGCTTCGGCAAGGGCAACTTCAAGGCGCTCTTTGAGTCGATCGAGCGCGAGCAGGACAAGCGCGGCAACCTCTAGGACCTCAAAGGGCGATTCGACCCCGTTGACGGCCTTGCGAGGCGCCGTGCGTCAGCCGGCGAGGTGGCCCCACTCATCCGACAGGTGCGACCACGCCCCGGCCGCCTCGACCCGGCCGTCGGCGAGCACGACAACCCGGTCGGCCCGCGCGAGCGCAGCCCGCTTGGAGGTGGCCCCCACGACGGTTGCGGAGCGGCGACGCAGCGCGTCCCACAGCTCGATCTCGG
Organism: Nostocoides sp.; assembly: GCF_037045025.1. Classification (GTDB taxonomy): domain Bacteria; phylum Actinomycetota; class Actinomycetes; order Actinomycetales; family Dermatophilaceae; genus Nostocoides_A. Next base: position 280,891 of record NZ_JBAOHM010000013.1, read on the forward strand.
TCTTGGCGTCGAGGGCGCTGGAGACGTCGTCGGCGAGCAGTAGCTCGGCGTCGGCCGCGAGGGCACGCGCCAGCGCCAGTCGCTGCACCTGCCCACCGGACAACCGCACCCCGCGGTGGCCAACGAGCGCCGTGGCCCCACCGGCAGCGGTCACGTCCGGTGTCAGGCGGGCATCGGCGACCGGGTCGTCGAAGGCGCGGGTGAACCCCAACTGGACGTTGTCGGCAAATGTCCCGGACATGACGCGCGGCACCTGGGCGACATAGGCGACTTGTCCTGGCCGCAGGAACAGCTCGGCGTCGTCGACGATCTCGCCGTTCCACAGGACACGGCCCTCGTAGTCGATCAGGCCGGCGAGTGTGCGCAGCAGGCTGGACTTGCCGGAGCCGACCTGCCCGAGAAGCAACACGAGTTCGCCGCGCCGGATCGTCAGGGACACGTTCTCGACGCCGACCGTCCCGTCCTCGTGAATGGCTGTGACGTTGTCGACGACCAATTCGCGCAAGGGCACCCGCTCGACGGCCGGTGCCGGGGGAGCCGTGCCGGTGACCAGGTCCACCCCCGGCGGGATCCGCATGAGATCGACGCCACCAGCCATCTGGCTGGTGGCGGCCTGCCAGGAGCGGGTGCCCGGTGCCTCGGTGACCACGGCGCCGGCGACGCGGCCGAACCACTCGAAACCGTTGAGGGCATTGGCGACGAGCAGCGCTGTCGCCAGGCCCCACCAGTGCCCCACGACCGCCGCCCACACGACCACGACACCGACCTTGATCATGACCGTCGGCACCGAGTCGAGCACGGCCTGCACGTGGTGTTCGCGCACCGCAGCATCGACGCGGCCGGCGTCGACCCGCTGCAGGTGACGGTGCAGCTCCGGGGTGCGCCCGGCGAGCTTGACCGTGCGCGCCGACTCGAGGGTGGATACGAGCGCCCGCCCGAACCGCGCCCGCATCGCCGAGGCCTTGGTCGCCGTCCGCCCGGCAATCGGCCGCCCGATCGCCGAGGTCAGCGTGGCCGCGACGATGACCCCGAACAGCACGAGACCGGCCAGGGGAGTGGCCGCCGCGATGCCCGTGACGGCCACGACGATGAGCCCGTTGACGAAATCCACCCAGCGGTCGGCATACCGGGCGTAGCGATCGGAGTCCATGGCCCGGGCCACGACCTCACCGGCCGGCACCTTTTCCAGCCGGCGCTGAGCGGTCTGCCCGACGAGCACCGCCATCCGGACCCGGAGCAGCACCTCGACCCACCACCGCGGGTAGCGCGAGATTGCCTCGGCGAGCATCAGTGGACCGGCGAGCACCATGAAGACCACCGCGGCGAGCCACCACCACGGGTCTTCTCCACGCGCGATCCGTTCGACGGCGTGACCCCAGGCGAACCCGGTGAGTGCCCCGGCGCCACCGGTCAGCGACATGCCCAGGAAGAGCACGACAGCGAGCAGCCCCCACCCCGGGCGCACGCGCAGCACGCTGGTGACGCCCCGTGCAAGCGAAGGCCCGGTCCCGGTCTCCGGTCGCTCCAAGGCAGCCCGACGCCTCCTGGCCGACCCGACCCGCTCTCCTGCCCAGTCCGCCACCGAGGTGAGCGCTGCCGCTTCGGCGTGGGCGGCAACGGGACCAGGGTCGTCAACCGTTGCGGGAGTCTCCGCCACCGCTTCGGACTGCGCGACCTCCGTTCCGTCGACGTTGGCCGAGCGCAGCAAGTCACGGAAGGGGCCGTCGACAGTGGCGAGGCGGGCCTGCGCCCCGAACTGGACGAGCCGACCGGCAGCCAGGACCGCCACCAGGTCGGCACGGGCGATCGTCGAGAGGCGGTGGGCGACCAGCAGGCCGGTGCGGCCACGCAGCAGCCGGTCGGCGGCGGCGACAACCCGGGCCTCGGTGAGCGGGTCCATGCGGGCCGTGGCCTCGTCGAGGACGACGACATGGACGTCGCGGATGAGCAAGCGCGCGAAGGCGACCAGCTGCTCCTCGCCCGCGGACAGGGTCGTGCCGCCGGGGCCGAGCACGGTGTCGAGGCCGTCCCCGAGGCCGGCGAGCCAGTCGCCCAGGCGCAGCTCGGCCACGACGGCTTCGATGCGCTCGCGGGGCAGGTCGGCGAAGAGGGCGATGTTCTCGGCGAGCGTGCCCGCGAGGATTTCGGTGCGTTGCGTGACGACGCCCACCTGGCGGCGCAACGACTGCAGATCAAGGTCGAGCACATCGATACCGCCGACGAAGACCGTGCCGGGAGCTGGGTCGACGGCCCGCGAGAGCAGCGAGGCGAGCGTGGACTTGCCGGAGCCGGACCTGCCCACGAGCGCCAGGGTTTTCCCGGCGGGCACGTGCACGTCGATATCAGCGAGGGCGAAGGTGCCCTCGTCATAGGCGAAGTCCACGTGGTCGAAGTGCACGTCGACGTGCTCGGTGTCGAGGCGCTTTCCCCCGACCGGCTCGGGCGCCAGGGCGAGCATCTGCCGCAAGCGGGTCACGGCACCCAGGCCCGCCTGAATGTCGGGCAGCTGCTCGGCAACGAAGCCGACGACGCCGACGAACTGGCTCGTGATCAAGAAGATCGTCACGAGTTGGGCGACCGAGACGGTGCCGTCGCTGGCCATGGCGACGCCGATGCTCGCGACGGCCGCCAGCAAGGCGTTGAGCACCAGGACTGCGCGTAGCACGATCTTCTTTTCGAGCACGATGACGCTGTGGAATGTGGCGTGCACCCGGGCGGACAGCTGGGCGAGCCGGCCGATGGCGAAGGACTGGCCGAGGCTGGTGCGCAGGTCGTCCCGGCCGGCGATGGCCTCCTCGAGGGCTGCGGCGTGGTCGGTCCACGCCGCCTCTTCGATGATTTTGCGTTCGGCGATCGGCCGCAACAGCGAGCGCATCCCCAGCCAGGTGAGGACGGCGAAGACGGGGAACATGAACCACGCCGGCCACCAGGTCAACCCGCCGATGATCCACATGGGGACGGCGCTGAAAAGGGAGCGCAGAATCATCCACGACTGCCACCGCATCAGGTTGCCGACCTCGCGGGTGTCGTCGTCGACACGGTCGAGCACCTCCCCGACGGCCTGCTCACCGAGGGCGGCGAGGGGCTGGCTGAGCGCCGCGTCGAGCAGATCGGCCCGCAGGCGCCCCTCGACGCGGTCGATTTCACCGAACCACACATACCGCCCGCCCATGTCCAACATCGAGCCACCGACCATGGCGACGGCGAGCCAGCGGAGCAGCTCCCACGTCGGTGCCTCGGCGATCTGTCCGGCAAGGACATTGCCGAGGACCTGTGCAATCGAGCCGACGAGCAGCACGGCCAGCGCCGCCATATTCAACGGGGTGCGGACCCGACGCCACGTCACCGTCCGGCGCGGGTCGGGCGGCGGCGGGCTGGTGACCGAGATGGTCGGTGACTCGATGACGGGACTGCTCATGGCAATACTCGAGCCTACGGCGCATCCCCGACAGCCCGCCCCTGATTATCCGCGGGCGCCGGCTACCCACGCTGAGCCGACGCTCCCGGTCCACCTCGACCTGACCGGACGCAGCGCCATCGTCCGGGATGGTCGGCCTCACGCGCGCGCTCGCCGCTAACGCAGGTCCTCCAGCGGTCGCCAGGTGTGACGGACCGCGCGGGTGTCGCGGTCGAGCGCGAAGTAGTGGCCCTGGCCGGGCTGATCGCGGCGGCGGGTGATCGGCTCGCCGAGCAGGTGGCAGAGCAGCAGGGTGCCGACGCCGCCGTGGGCGACGATCACCAGGTCCCGCTCGCCGGCGCGGGGATCGGCGAGCACGGCCTCGACCGCCGCGACGATCCGGTGCTGCTCGTCGGCGGCGGTGGCCCAGCCGCGGACGCTCTCCTGCGGGCGTGCAAAGAAGGCGTCGGCCAGGCCCTCGAACTCCTCGGGCGGGACGAACCCTGTTGCGCTGCGGTCGTTCTCGCCGAGGTCGTCACGGACGAATCGGGGGAGATCGCCGGCCAGGAGTTCCGCCGTGCGGACCGCCTTGACCTCGGCCGAGGACCACACCGAGTCGACCCGCTCCAGGAAGGGCGCACCGGCCAGCGCTGCGGCGCGTCCGCGGCCCACCGCCGACAGTTCCCACTGCGGGACCGGGGTGTCGGGATCGACGGCAACTTGGGGATGGGTGAGAAACCACACCGTCCGGTCGGGGCGCGTCATACCCACCATTCTCGCGCGGCGGCGAGGTCACATGCCACAGCGCGGATGTGAGGTGACAGCACTCAGCAGTCGCGCTGGCGTCAGAAGTCGCACGGTTTCGCAGAAGTCGGGCGTTTTTCAGAAGTCGCGGGGTTTTGCAGAGGTCACACGGAAAACCGTCACACCTCTGCGAAAGCGTGCGACCTCTGCAAAACCGCGTGACCTCCTCGGCCGACTGCCGGACTCGCCGGACGTCAGCCGCCGGCGGCCGTCGCGCCGAGCGCCTCGTCGAACGCCTCGTCGAGCAGACCCAACCCCTCGTCCAGCAACTCGGGGGCGATCGTCAACGGCGGGAGGAAGCGGAAGACATTGCCGAAGGTCCCGCAGGTCAGCGTGACCAGGCCGCGGGCGTGACAGGCCTTGTTGACCGCCGCGGTCAGCTCGGGATAGGGCGTCTTCTTCTCCAGGTCGCTGACCAACTCGATGGCCAGCATGGCGCCGCGGCCGCGGACGTCACCGATCACCTCGGTCCGGTCGGCGATCTCCTTCAGCCGGGGGACGACGGTATCCTCGATCGCCCGCGCCTTGGCGCACAGGTCGTCGGCGCGCATCGACTCGATCGCCGCCAGCGCGGCCGCGCACGCGACCGGATTGCCACCATAGGTGCCGCCGAGGCCGCCGGAGTGGACCGCGTCCATGAGGTCAGCGCGCCCGGTGACGGCCGCGAGCGGCATACCACCGGCCAGGCCCTTGGCGGTCGTGACCAGATCGGGCACGACGCCCTCGTGATCGCACGCGAACCAGTCACCGGTGCGGCACAGGCCGGACTGGATCTCGTCGGCGATGAAGACGATCCCGTGCTCGCGGCAGTAGTCGGCGATCTGAGTGAGGAAGCCGTCCGGCGGGACGATGAACCCGCCCTCGCCCTGAATCGGCTCGATGATCACCGCCGCGGTGTTCTCCTCCCCGATCTGCGCATGCACCATCGCGGTGAACTCGGCGAACGCCTCGGTCAGGCAGTTCTCGGTCGGCCAGCGGTAGGGGTAGGCCATCGGCACGCGATAGATCTCGCTCGCGAACGGGCCGAAATGATGCTTGTAGGGCATGTTCTTGGCGGTCAGCCCCATCGTGAGGTTGGTGCGCCCGTGGTAGGCGTGATCGAAGGCGACAACCGCCTGCCGGCCGGTTGCCGAGCGGGCGATCTTGACCGCGTTCTCGACCGCCTCCGCGCCGGAGTTGAACAGCGCCGAGCGCTTTTCGTGCTCGCCCGGGGTCAGCTTGGCGAGCTCCTCGGCGACCGCGACATACTCCTCATACGGCGTGACCATGAAGCAGGTATGCGTGAAGTCGGCGATCTGCCGCTGCACCGCATCGATCACCCGCGCGCTGCCATTGCCCACGCTGGTGACGGCGATGCCGGAGCCAAAATCGATCAGCTGGTTGCCGTCGATATCGCGCAGGATCCCGTCCTGGGCGGCCTCGATATAGACCGGCAACGCGATCCCGACCCCGGCCGAGACCGCGGCCAGCTTGCGCTCGGCGAGGGCCTGCGAACGCGGACCGGGAAGGGGTGTTGCTAGGATGCGCCGCTGCTCGATCATGGGCCAATCCTAGGACCGGGCCCTGATGCGCGCCGGACCGTTCGGTAACCCGTGCGAGGATGAGGCGGTGACGACGCCGACCGCGCCAGGGTGGTACGACGACCCGCACCAGCCCGGGCAACTGCGCTACTTCGACGGGATCGTCTGGACCGCGCACGTCGTGCCGCGCAGCACCCGCGAGGCAACCCCTCCCGCGAGCGCGCCGACCCAGCCGCTGCCGCAACCCCCGGCCGACCCGTATGGATGGGGACCGCCGCAGCCGGGCCCGCCGCCCGCCGATCAGCGACCGGCCCCAGGTCCGCCGTCGTGGCAGCAGGGGCAGCCGGGCCAGCAGTGGCGCGGCGGCGCGGCTCCGGGCGTATCCGGCCCCACGACCCCTGACGGTGTCCCGCTCGCCAGCTACGGGCAGCGGGTCGGCGCGGCCCTGCTCGACGGGCTGCTGACCGGGCTGCTGGTGACGATCTTCGGTGGCTGGTTCCTGTGGAAGGCGATGCAGCCGTGGTGGACCGAGTTCATCCGCGCCGTCGAGACCAACGACACCAACGCCATGGACAATCTGTCGCTCAATCTCGCCGACACGATGAACGGCGGCTACTTCCTCGCGTATGCCGTGGTCGCCCTCCTCGTGCAACTCGCCTATCAGGTCTACTTCCTCACCCGTGACGGCGCGACCCCGGGCAAGAAGGCGCTGGGAATCAGCGTGCGGCTTCGGGAGCGTCCCGGCCCGCTCACCCTCGTCGACGCCCTCCGCCGGCAACTGCTCAACATCGGCATCTCGCTGGTCAGCCTCCTGCCTGGGATTGTCAGCCTCCTCGGCTCGCTCGTCGCTCTCGCCGACGTGCTGTGGCCCCTTTGGGATCCCAATCGGCAGGCGCTGCACGACAAGATCGCCGCCACCAATGTTGTGCGAGGCAAGCAGCCGAAGCGCCCGAGCGCCTGACTCCACTAGGCCCGCCCCAATCCTCGAGGGTGATCGGCTTTTGCCGGACCTTCTGTGAGCGGGTCTGAGAGCATAGAGACGAGGAAGGAGGCGTGGTCAGTGGGGTTCCAGGGCGAAGTGCTATCAGTCGGCGCGTTGCTCGACGCCGCCTTCACGACACCCGAGACCGCGCCGAACCACAGCGTCGGGGTGCGTCACACCGCCGCGCAGAACGCCGCTGCCTGCCGTGCGCTCCTCGCCGCCGGTGAAGCGCTCGACGCGTGCTGGCGGTTCGGCATCCTCCAAACCCTGGACGACTACACCTCCGCCTTGCGTCGCGGCGGCCCCGACCTCGCGGCCGGGGTGTTCGCCGACGAGCCGCCCCGCACGGGCGCGTCGGAGGTCGATGCCGCGTTCGCCGCACTCGCGGTCCACCTTGCCGAGCGTGACGGCTGGCAGGAACCGGCCTGGGCGCTTGACTCGGAGCGTCGCACCGATGGCTGGTACCCGGCAGTTCCGGCGATCTTCCGCAGCGAGGCCGACCGCGAGAGCCCCGAGGCATTCCGGAGCCGCGGGATCCTCATCACCTCCCGCTTCCTGGCGAGGGCATGACCCCGACCGGGCAGCTCGACGCTGTGGGAGTACGCGCCCTACTCAGCACTGTTCGTTCCCGCCCCGGAGGTCAGGCGGATCGCGGAGGAGATGAGCACCGCACACGGTGTTCGAGTCCGAGTCGCTGCTGGTGCAGGTGCCCTCCCCGGAGTATCTGCTGGCGATGAAGCTGCACGCCTCTCGCGACGACCGCGACGTCGACGACGCCGCGCTCCTGTTCAACTGGCTCTCCTACTCCACCGCACGAAAGTGCATCGACCTGCTGACCGTCACCTACCCAACCGGGCAACTCCTGCCACGCCACCGCTACGTTCCAAGACCCGGAGGTCACACCGTCTCCCGGACAGACCCCAGGATCCGACCGCGGCATTCGCCGAGGGCGATGACGGCCCCGTCGGGGCCGGGGGCGGTGGCGCGGAGTATGACGGTGTCGCCGTCCTCGAGGAAGGTGCGGGTGGTGCCGTCGTCGAGGGTGATCGGTTCCTGACCCGACCAGCTCAGCTCGAGGAAGCAGCCGCGGGTCTCCTTCTGCGGGCCGGAGATCGTGCCCGATCCGACGATGTCGCCCGAGCGCAGAGTGGCGCCGTTGACGGTCATGTGAGTGAGCATCTGGGCGGGGGAGTAGTACATGTCGCGGTACTCCGGCCGAGAAACGATCGTGCCGTTCCATTCGACCTCGCAGTGGATGTCCAGGCCGTATGCGGCCTCGCCCGTCAGGTAGGACAGCAGCGCCGGATCCTGGCCGGGGAGAGCGACTTTCGCCTCCGCCAGGGCAGCCATAGGGGTAATCCACGCGCCGATGGAGGTGGCGAAGGACTTGCCGAGGAAGGGGCCGAGAGGGACGTACTCCCAGGCCTGGAGGTCCCGGGCGGACCAGTCGTTGAGGATGGTGACGCCGAAGATGTGGTCCCACGCCTGGTCGAGCGGGACGGGCTCGCCGAGGGTGGTGGCGCCGCCGACGACGAAGCCGAGTTCGGCCTCGATGTCGAGGCGGACACTGGGGCCGAAGACGGGGGCGTCGGCCTCCGGCGGCTTCCGCTGGCCGCAGGGGCGCACGATGTCGGTGCCGGTGACGACGATGGTGCCCGAGCGGCCGTGGTAACCGATGGGCAGGTGTTTCCAGTTCGGCGTCAACGGGGCCTGGTCGGGCCGGAACATCCGCCCGACATTGGTGGCGTGGTGCTCGCTGGCATAGAAGTCGACGTAATCGGCTACGACGATCGGCAGCCGCAGAGTCAGGCCGTCCAACGGGTGCAGGTTCGCGGCGACGCAGTCGTCGTATTCGGCGTTGGCGAGTGTCTCCTGCAGCCAGGTGCGGGCCGCCGCCCAGGCCTGCGGGCCCTGGTCGAGGAACGTGTTGAGCGAGCCGCACTGCCATACTGCCCCCGACTCCATCCCCGCCCGCTCGGCGAGCCCGCCGATGGCCAGGGCGTGGTCGCGGACGCGGACGACGACGCGCGGGCCGTCGGGGAGGTCGGCCACGGCATACGGGAGATTGTCGAGCCCGAAGGGCTCCTCGGGGGGCAGCTCGTGCCACCAGCTCATATCAGCGATCCCCTTCCAGGACAACGAGATCGGTCAGCTCGCCGATCGGCTCGCGCACATCGCAGCAGCCGTATGCCGCGAAATCCGCCCGCAGCCGGGTCACGCTCGTCGGGCCCAGGCTCGCGAGAGACGCGATCAGCGGGTCAGGGGTGCGCTGGGCGAGGATGGCGGCGAGCGCGTCGACCGGGCGGCCGACGCGCGCGGCGGCCACGCAAGCCAGGACGTTGAGGAGGCCGTGGTGCTCGCCGTCGGCGAGCGTGCCGCGCACCGCGTGGTGCAGACCGCCGGTCAGCTTGAGCGGGATCTCCATGGCGATCGCGTCCTGGATGACGTGGGCCAGCTCGCGCTCGGCCGGCCAGTCCCAGGTCTCGGTGCGGCCGGTGCGGAATTTGGCGAGGTGGCGCCGGCCGGGGACCTCGTCCTGCGCGATCGCGGTGGCGATGTCGGTCAGGGCGAGCGCCTGCTCGGTGCCGCGGGGGAGTTCCAGGACGATTGCCGGCGCCTGCAGGTCCAGCTCGCGCCAGTCGTCCTGCCAGCCAAGTTCGACGCCGTGCAGGTCCAGGCGGGGATCGTTGTGGGCCAGCGCCGTCGCCGCGACGAGCTGAGTCAGGTCGGCTCCGAGGCGGGCGATGACAGCGACGCCGAGGGGGCCGTCGTCCTGCTCCGCCTCGTCCTCCGGCGATTGGTCACGGGTCGCGCCGCCAGGGGGCAGCGGATCCGCGGCGATGTCGGCGAGCCCGGCGAGGTCAGCCGCCGCGGGGATCGCCGCGGCCGGCAGCAGCAGCGGGCCGACCAGATCGGCATACGAGCTGCGCCGCAGGCGGCGGTGGTTGGCGACGGCAGCATCGAGCGGGCTGTTGCCCGGCGGGAAGACGGCGGCATCGTCGAAGAGGGCGGCGAAGATCGCGCGGGGCAGTGACACGCGCTTCAACCTATCCGCTCGGGAGCTGTCCGCGACGGCTGTCGACACCGCGCTCCGGCTCGCGCGTGACGGTGGCGGCGCGGGCTTGTTCGCGTTGCCCGAGGGCCAATACTTCGAGCGGACGTCGTGGCGCGTGAGCCCCAAGGATCTGGCCATCCCCCTCGTGGCGATGGCCAACGCCGAAGGCGGCACCATCCTCGTCGGGCTGCACGACGGGGTGGTTGGCGGCGTCGATCCGACGCGAGCCAACGCGCTGCGACAAACAGCCCTCGATCACACGACACCGCCGGTGAGGGCTGGGGTCGAGGAGCTTCCCATCCCGGTGGACGAGGCGAATGAGGTGCAGCTGACGTCCGCATCGGCCTCAGCCGCGGTGACCACCTGCCGGACCGAGTTCGGGATCGAGGACGGGCGCGCTCGCTTTGTGCTCGGCGAACGTCGCGGCGGATGGACCCTCGTTGTCCTCGGCGGCGATCGCGCGGATGGCGTGTGTCTGACGCGCCACAGCATCGCCAGCGAGGGTAGATCACGAAAGCACGGCTTCTTCGGCTCATACACCAACGACGCTCCCGAGGCGCCGACGCCAGCGCGCGACAGCATCATCCAGACGGACAGTATGAGCAGTGCCGTCGAGAGTCCCAGCCGAATTCCGTTCCGTACGAACAACGACTGGTTCGCCTACGTCAGCGGGTACGCGGGCGCCGACGTCACCGCCGTGATTGGTCACCCGCCGGTCGGCCCAGCCGCGATTATGGAACTGGCCGAGGTCCTCCCCCGCGATCGCTCAGACCCGGGCGCGGGTGGGGGCGCGCTCGCGGGTGTCGTCGGGGGGCATGACCATCTCGCCGCGCACGCCGAGCAGGCGCACCTCCCGGCCGGTGTCCAGGGCGGCCACGAGGGTGAGGACCGCGTCGAGCACCGGTGCCGTCTCGTGGGTCGGTGCGGCCAGCTTCTTGCTCCGGTTGACGGTGAAGAAGGGCGCATAGCGGACCTTCAGGCCGACGCGGAAGATCGGGCGGCCCTCGGCGGCGCAGTCCTCGATGACCTGCTCGACGAGGGCCGCCACCGCCGCGCGGATCTCCTCGGGGGTCACCAGGTTGGTCTGGTAGGTCGTCTCCCGGGAGTGGCTGCGCGCGACCCAGGGGGTGTCGTCGACGACCGCGGAGCCCTCGCCGCGGCCGAGCGCGGCATACCACAGGCCCATCTTGGGGCCGAATTCGCCGGTCAGGACCTCGAGGTCGGCGCGCGCCAGCTCGGCGACCGTGCGGTAGCCGTGCTTGTCCAGCCGGGCCGAGATCCGCGAGCCGACGCCCCACAGCTCGCGCACCGGCCGCTCGCCCATGACCGCCAGCCAGTTCTCCCGGGTCAGCCGGAAAACCCCGCGTGGCTTGCCAAAGCCGGTCGCGTTCTTGGCGCGAATCTTGTTGTCCCCGATGCCTATCGTGCAGTGCAAACCGGTGGCCTCCAGGACGGTGGCCTGGATCCTCCGGGCCAGGGCCTCGGGATCCTCGTTCGAGGCGCCGATGAATCCCTCGTCCCAGCCGAGTGGCTCCAGAACGACATCGGGCACGGTCCGGACGGCGGCAAAGGCCGCCCGGGACGCCTCGTCATAGGCCGCGTGATCCACCGGCAGGATGATCGCGTCCGGGCATTTGCGCGCGGCCAGGCGCAGCGGCATACCGGAGTGGGCGCCGAAGGCGCGGGCCTCGTAGCTGGCGGTGGAGACGACCGCCCGCTCGGTCGGGTCGCCGCGCCCGCCGACAATCAGCGGCTTTTCGGCCAGCTCCGGCCGACGCAGGATCTCGACCGCCGCGATGAACTGGTCCATGTCGAGATGGAGCACCCAGGCCGGCATGCCTCCATCATCGCCGCTCAGGAGCCCGTGACCGGCGCAGCTACGCGATCACGAGAACGCACGGGAATGCTAGATTTGGCGCATGCGCACGACCGTGGAGTTCGACCCCGACACCGCCAAGGCCGTCGAGCAACTCCGCCGCGAGCAGGGCAAGGGAGTCAGCGAAGCGGTCAACGAGCTGATCCGCCGCGGGCTGCTGGCGGAGGGCAGGCGGGAGCCGTTCGTCCCGCGGACCCACCATCTCGGCATCCGGATTGATGTCTCCAATGTCGCCGAGGCCCTGGACTTCCTCGAAGGCCCGAGCGCTCGCTGATGCTGGTCGACGCCAACATCCTGCTGTATTCGGTGGATGCGGACTCGCCGTTCCACGAGCGGGCACGAGACTGGCTGACCCAGGCGCTCAACGGGCCCAAGCGGGTCGGACTGCCCTGGGTGTCCCTGTGGGCGTTTGTGCGGATCGTGACCAACCCCCGCGCCCTGCGCGACCCCCTGCTCCCGGCCGAGGCGTGGGATCACGTCACCGACTGGTTGGCTGCCCCGGCCGCGTGGGTGCCTGGCCCGGGCTCCGGCCACCCCGAAATCCTCGGCAATCTGCTTGTCGAACGGGATCTGCGCGCCGGGGTGGTCACCGACGCCGTGCTCGCCGCGATCTGCATCGAGCACGGCTTGGCGATTGTCAGCGCCGACAGCGATTTCGCGCGTTTCCCGGACCTCGTCTGGATCAACCCGCTCTGACGCTGATCACAGGGCCGCGCCGAGGCGACGCACGATCTCGGCCAGGCGCTGCGGTGAGGTCGCGATGTTGAGCCGGGCGTGTCCGGCCAGGCCGGGGTGATAGGCGTGGCCGGGCGACAGTTTGACCCCGCCGGCGAGCGCCGGGATCGTCGGATCGGGATGGCCGTATGCCCGCAGGTCGAGCCAGGCGAGGAAGGTCGCCTCCAGCGGGCGCGCATCCGGCCCCGCGGGAGGTGCTCGGGCAACAGCCGGCCGAGCAGCGCTCGGTTGGCGTCGAGGCGCTCGATCAACGCGGCCAGCCAGGGATCGCCATCGGTGTATGCCGCGACCGCGGCGACCACGCCGAGCGGGGACCAGGACTCGTTGCGGGCGGTGGGTTCGGCCTCGAGACGTTTGAACGTGCCGCGGTCGGTCGTGACGATCTGAGCGCATTTCAGGCCGGCGATGTTGAACGCCTTGGACGCCGCCACCACCGCGACCGCGTGGCCGGTGGTGCCCGGAACCGACAGATACGACACGTGTTCCGCCCCGGGCAGCACGAGGGGGGCGTGGATCTCGTCGCTGACCACCCGCGCCCCGTGCCGAGCGACGACATCGCGCAGGGCCTCCAGTTCCGATCGCCGGTAGACGCGTCCGGTCGGGTTGTGCGGCTGGGTGAGCAGCACGGTCCGCGCCCCCCGGCGCAAGGCCGCGTCGATGCCGGCGACGTCGAGTTCCGCTGTGGGAGAGTCGGGATCGGCCTCGACGAGGATGTGTTCGCGGCGGCATACGTGGGCGACGCCGAACTGCGGGTCGTATGCCGGTGCCGGTAGCACGATCGGGCCCGGCTCGCTGAGCACGTCGATCGCGATCCGCACGCCCATCGTCACGTCCGCGGTGGGGATCACCTGCTCCGGGTCGAGGTCCTGGCCGAAGTGGCGGGCGGCGAAGGCGGCATACGCCGACCCGAGCTCGCCACCAGCGGCGAACACCGGATAGCTGGTGAGCTGGTCGCGCACCGCCCGCTCCACCGCAGCGGCGATCGGCGGGGCGAGCGCGAAGTCCATCTCGGCCACCCAGGCGGGGATGACGCCCTCGGGAACCAGGCCCCACTTGAGCACGCTCGCGGCGCGCGCCTGCTCGTCGGTGTAGTCCCGGATCGCCACCTCGCTCATAGGCGCCATCATCGCCGGTATGGCATCACCGGCGCGCGCCGATACAGTGGCTGGCGGCGACGGGGGAGACCCTCCCGGCCGGTTCACGAAGAGGTGTTCACGTGGCGCACTACCAGCGCATGGGGAATGTCCCGCCCAAGCGGCATACGCAGCACCGCGATCCGAGCGGTCAGCTCTACTACGAGGAGCTGATGGGTGAGGAGGGCTTCTCCTCCGACTCCGCGCTGCTCTACCACCGGCGGATCCCGAGCGAGATCAGCGCCGCCGACGCCTGGGAGCTGCCCGACCAAAGCCTGACGCCGAACCATCCGCTCAAACCCCTGCATCTGAAGCTGCACGACCTCTTCCCCGCCGACCCGAGCGGCGTGGACGCGGTCACCGGGCGGCGGCTGGTGCTCGGCAACTCCGACGTCCGGATTTCGTATGTCGTGGCCGGCGCGCCGAGCCCGTTCTACCGCAACGCGATCGGCGACGAACTGGTCTATGTCGAGCGCGGTGGCGCCCGGGTCGAGACGGTGTTCGGTGCTTTCGACGTATGCCGCGGCGACTACTTGATCCTCCCGCGCGCCACCACTCACCGCTGGCTCCCGGTCGCCGCCGCCGACGATCCCGACGGCGAGCCGCTGCGCGCCTACTGCATCGAGGCAGCCAGCCACATCACCCCGCCGAAGGGCTATCTCTCCCGCTACGGGCAGCTGCTGGAGCACGCGCCCTATTGCGAGCGCGACCTGCGCGTCCCGGCCGGGCCGCTGCTCGCCGAGGACCTCGGCGCCGACCCGGGGCAGCAGACCCAGGTCTACGTCAAGCACCGCGGGCCGGGCAGCGGCGGGCTGGCCGGCACGATCTATACCCACCCCTTCCACGTGCTCGACGTCGTCGGCTGGGACGGCTGCCTGTTTCCCTATGCGTTCAACGTCTCCGACTACGAGCCGATCACCGGGCGGGTGCACCAGCCGCCGCCGGCGCACCAGGTGTGGGAAGGCTGGAACTTCGTCGTGTGCAATTTCGTCCCGCGCAAGGTCGACTACCACCCCCTCGCCATCCCGGTGCCCTACTACCACTCCAATGTCGACTCCGACGAGGTGATGTTCTACGTCGACGGCAACTATGAGGCGCGCAAGGGCTCCGGAATCGGGATGGGCTCGGTCTCGCTGCACCCGGGCGGGCACGCGCACGGCCCGCAGCCGGGCGCGATGGAGCGCTCGATCGGGGTCGAGGCGTTCGACGAGCTCGCGGTGATGGTCGACACCTTCAAACCGCTGGAACTCGGCGAGGGCGCGCTGGCGTGCGACGACGGGCGCTACCTGCTCTCCTGGAACACCCCGGCCGAGTGAGCCCGCCGCGCTAAGGACGTGGTGTAACGCCCGGCGGCATCCCGGACATGAGCCGAGCGAGAGGCCACCGGACGAAGGGGAGGGCCATGCCGCCGCCCAGGCGCCCGCCGAGCAGCGGGGTCGACCGCGGTGACGCCGACCGGTTCACGGAGCTGTTCGAGCGCACGCACCGCCCACTGCTCGCGTATGCCGTGCGCCGCGTCACCGACCCGGCCGACGCCGCCGATGTTGTCGCCGAGACCTTTGTGGTCGCCTGGCGGCGCATCGGCGAGGTCCCCAGCCCGGGGGACGACCGGCCCTGGCTGTATGGCGTAGCCCGCCGGGTGCTGGCCAACCACCACCGCGGCGAACGGCGCCGCGACGCGCTCGCCGACCGGCTACGGGACTCGCTCACCGAAGTCTCGGTCCCCGGACCGGAGCCCCGCGATATCTCCCCCGTGACCCGCGCGCTGGCCACGCTCGGTCCAGGTGACCAGGAGATCCTGCGGCTGCTCGCCTGGGAGGAGCTGACCCACGAGGAGATCGCTGTCGCGCTGGGGATCAGCCGGGGGTCGGTTCGGGTGCGCCTGCACCGCGCCCGCGCGCGCCTGGCCAACGCGATGACGGCACAAGGCGAGGAAAAAGACGCTGGGGTGCAACGGCATACACCTGCCGGACATGTCGTGAGTGGACGGAGATTCGCTCCGTCCGATGCGAAGGAGTTGTCATGACCGACGACCTGCTCACCCAGCTGACGGCCGCCGACCCGGCCACCCGGGTCGACCTCTCCCGCATCGACGAGACGGCGTTCGCGCCCCTGCGGGAAGGCATCCCCATGACCCCACGACCCACGACCACCCCGCGCAAGAGGCTGCGCAGGCGCACCATTGCCCTCGTTGCGGGAGCCGCGCTGCTCCTGGGCGGCACCGCGACTGCTGCCTACGACAAGTGGTATGCCGGCGGAGCCGCGGACGGGCTGACCTGCATGACCACCTGGGTCGATCCGCTGACCACCGAGAACGCCCCGTCGACGGGCGGCCCAGCCCTGACGACCGATCCCGTCGCCGACTGCCAGCGCTATCAGCGCGAGTCGGGGGAATCCGAGATCGCCAACCCCGTTGCCTTCAGCCGAAACGGTCAGGTCTTCGTCGTCCCTCGGGATCAGGTGCCCGCCGACGGGAATCCCCTGGGGGAGGCCCCTGCCGACACGGCGGCCGCCATGGAGTTGCGGTCTTCGCTCGGTGACTGGGTCGATGGTGGGGAGAGTGGATGTTACGACCGCACCACCGGCCCCGCCTTCATCCGGAAGGAGCTCGCCCGCCTCGGGTTGACCGGCTGGGAAGTCACGATCATGCCGGACAACCGTCCTTACGAAGAGGGCCCCTGCGGCTTCTTCGATGTCGACATGGCCAACTCCGAGGCCCGGTTCTTCCCCGATCGTCAGGAAGAGCGCAGCGCCGATGAGCCGCAGGGTGCCCTACCGTTCGTCTACGAGGTTCGTGAGGCCTTGCGCTCGAGCATCACGGACACCTGCCTGTCGGTCAGCGAGGCGGGGGCTGCGGCGAAGCGAGCCGTCGGCGCCGAACACCACTGGCCGACAACCGCGGTGGTCGACAATTCCGCGGACTGTGCACGGGTCGACATGCAGGTTGGTGGCAGCATCCAGATCACCGTCTACGGCCCCACGACCGCGACCGGCTGACCAGCCCAGCTCCGGCGGGGAATCTGAGGACCGTTCCGACCAGGAGGGGGCAGTCGAGCGCGCATACGGGAAGTGACCCGAGCGCGAGCCGTGGCGCGCGAAACTCCTGCCCCCGATGGTCCGGACGGTCCCCATCATCCAGACCGGCTGGGCACGCTCGCCTAAGCCGAAGTTACGGCTGGTTGACGTGGCGAACCCCCTGCTGGGCAGGGGGTTCGCTGGTTTGGGTGTTGGTGGTTCTGTCTACTTGCCGTTGATGGTTAGGGGGATGGGGGCGTTTAGGAGGGCGAAGGTGTGGCGTTGGGTGGGGGTGGGTTCGGCCAGGGTGGGCACGAGGGGTGTGGTGTGGTCGGTGCCGTAGCGCAGGTCGTTGCGGGTCAGGGTGGCGAGGTGTTTGAGCAGGGCCGGGAAGGACCGCACGGGCTGGTCGTGGTCGTCGGTGTGTCGGGAGGCTTTGCGGTCCGCGGCTGGGGAGCGGTGGGCGGGGGCGACCGGGTCGGCGGGTGTTGGCGGGTGTTCGTCGGTGTAGGTCAGGGGGGCTAGGGTGGCGCGTAGGTGCCAGGTCAGGTAGGCGGCGAGCATCACAATCAGGACGTGGGCGCGGACGCGGTCTTCGAGGCGGTGGTAGATCGGGCGCAGGTCGAGGTCGGTGGCTTTGATGCTGCGGAAGTCGCGTTCGACGTGGGCGAGGTTTTTGTAGGCCTGGACGATGCTGGCGGGGGTGAGGGTCTCGGCGGGCGTTGGGGTGCGTAGCACGTAGATGCCGTCGAGGGCGGCTTCGGCGGCGATCTGGCTGGTTTTGCGGGTGATCACCACGGTGGTGTCGGTGATGGTCAGGTCGAAGTGTTTGGCCATCGGGTATTTGTTGAGGAGTTTGCCGACCCGCAGGCCGATCGTGTCGGCGCCGGCTAGCCGGCCCTCGGCCACTGCTCGCTGGGTGGGGGCCAGGGCGGTTTCGGTGGCGGTGAGCAGGTCCTCGCGTTTGCGGGCGCGTTCGGTGGCCAGGAACGGGTTGCGGCAGGCGATCAGCCGTTCCCCGGGGTAGTCGGGGTGGCTGATTTCGGCCAGGTTGTGTTCATCGAACAGGGTTGGTTGAAGCGGGCCGCCCTCGGCGGCAAGGGTTTTGATCGCGGGGGCGCGGAGCGCGGTGATCCAGCCGAGGTCGGCTCGGGTGGCCGGGTCGGTGTTGGTGTGGCGGATCGCGGTGATCCGGGCGGTGGTGATCATGCCGCGGTCGCCGACCATGACCATCTCGGTGAGTTTGAAGGTGTCCCGCACCAGGGTGACGGCCTCGATGAACGCGGTGGGGTCGGCGGTGTTGCCGGGGAAGACCCGGATCGCGACCGGGCGACCGGCCGGGTCGGTCAGCAGCCCGTACTCGATCTGGGTGCGGTTCTTCTTCCCGTCGCGGGAGTAGCCGCGCCGGGCCAGTGGGCAGTGGCTGCCTTCCATCCACGAGGACGATAGGTCGAACAGCGCCATCCGGGCGGGGTTGGCGTCGGCGGCCAGGTGGCGCCGGGCCAGCTGCTTCTCGATCGCGTCCTGGCGCCCGAGTAGCCAGTCCATCGCCGCGTAGACCTCGTCGGTGGAGGCACCGGCCAGGTCGAGGTCGACGCCCAGGGTGGTGTCGGCCCACCAGGAGATGGTCGCCAGCTTCGAGCCGGGTGCCAGCACTCGGGCGATGATCAGCCCCATCGCCAGGTCCCGGGCCCGCCCGGGCGGCCCGAGTAGCCCGGGTAGGCCCAGGGCCCGGGCTTGGGCCCACACCGCGGCCACATGCCCGTGCGGCAGGGAGCGGGTGATGGTGGCGGCCTGGTCGGCCGGGATGAACGCCTGCCCGGCCAGGCAGGCCCGGATCACCTCGATCAGCTCGGCCGGCAGGTGGGAGAGGTTCGCGACCGTCTCGTTGCGCACCTTGCCGTTCTCCCGCCAGGAACGCCGCAACAGGTGGGTCTCGTAGTCCCGGGCCACCCCGTCCTTACCAACATAGTGACGACGGTGCGTGGTCACATGAACCGCTCCACCACGTTTCGCCATACCGCCAAAATATCACACCGTGCCGGATCGATCGATCCACTTTAGTGACGACACACCGAGGGGTTAGAAGCCGCATCACTGCAGGTCAAAACGGGGATCAGCCCTCAAACCACTCGCAACTTCGGCCTAAGCTGGTCGGTATGTCGATCGCGCCCGTCGAGCAGGAGGTCACCTCCGCCGGCACCGACGAGGCCCTCGACGTCCCGTGGATCACGCTGGTCTGGAACGACCCGGTCAACCTGATGTCCTATGTCACCTACGTCTTCCAGAGCTACTTTGGCTATCCCCGCGAGAAGGCCGAGAAGCTCATGCTCGATGTGCACAACCTCGGCAAGGCCGTCGTGAGCACGGGCCCGCGGGAAAAGATGGAGATTGACACCGAGGCGCTGCAGGGATACGGCCTGTGGGCGACCTTCCAGAAGGACTCCTGAATGGCCCGCGCCTTCGCCCGCCGCGGCCGCGGTGACGCCGCCCGATTCGTTGCCAAACTGGACGCCGAGGAGCGGGTGGTCGTCACCGGGTTGCTGCAGCAGGTTCTCGACCTGATCATGCCCGAGGAGCCCGTGCTCGACGCGAGCGTCCCGATCGATGATTTCGATGCGATTGTCGCCGGCCTGGGCCGCGACTTCGGTAGCACCCCCGAGTCACCGGGCGTCGGCGAGCTGGGCGGTCGCGGGCTGCCGGAGACACCCCGCGACCCCGCGCTCGACCGGCTCTTCCCGTCGGGCAACCGGGTCGATGCCCAGGCCGCCGCGGAGTTCCGCCGGCTCACCGAGGGAAGCCTGCGCACCCGCAAGGTCGCCGCCCTGATGGAGTGCATCGGGCTGCTCGACGACGTCCGCGGCGACAGCCTCGAACTCACCCCCGACCAAGCGCGCATCTTCCTCGTCGCGCTGACCGATGTGCGTCTGGTCGTCGGCGATCGGCTCGGGCTGCGCGAGGACGCCGACGCCGACGCTCTCGATGAGCGGGCCCTCGCCCTGGCCCCGGACGACCCGATCGTTTATGCGATCGCCGTCTATGACTTCCTCACCTGGCTGCAGGAGACGCTCGCCACGGCCATGCTCCCGAGCGCGGGTCGGTGATCTAGGCTCTCAGCTCGTGGCGGACGCACCGATCGGAATCTTCGATTCCGGCTACGGCGGCCTGACCGTCGCCCGCGCGGTGCTCGACCAACTGCCCCACGAGTCGATCGCCTATCTCGGTGATACCGCCCGGGCACCCTATGGCCCGCGCCCGATCGCCGAGACCCGTCGCTTTGCCCTGGAGTGCCTCGACCGGCTCGTCGATCACGGCGTCAAGATCCTCGTCATCGCGTGCAACACGGCCAGCGCCGCCGTCCTGCACGACGCCCGCGAGCGGTATGCCGTGCCCACCGTCGAGGTCATCCGCCCGGCCGTGCGCCGCGCCGCAGCGGCAACCCGCAACAAGCGGGTCGGCGTGATCTCCACCATGGGGACCCATCGCTCCCGGGCCTATATTGATGCGTTCGCCGCGGCGCCCGACATCCAGGTGACTTCGCAGCCGTGTCCGCGCTTCGTGGAGTTCGTTGAGTCGGGGGTGACCGGCGGCGCGGAGCTCCTCTCGGTTGCCAAGATGTATCTCAATCCGTTGGTGGACAAGGGAATCGACACCCTCGTCCTTGGTTGCACCCATTACCCGCTGCTCACCGGCGTGATCTCGTATGTCGTCGGTGAGGACGTGACGCTCGTGTCCTCGGCCGAGGAGACCGCCAAGGACGTCTATCGCACCCTCGCCGATCTCGACGCGCTGCGCCCCGACTCGCTGCCCAGCCCGTCGCACGGCTTTTCCACCACGGGAGACCCGCAGGAGTTCCGGCGGCTGGCGCGCCGCTTCCTCGGCCCCGAGGTCGACGATGTCTTCGGCAATCTCGCCCATCCGGCGCGGAAGGGGGCCTGAATGCGGCTGACGATCATCGGCTGTTCGGGCTCGTTCGCCGGCCCGGAATCGCCCGCCTCGTGCTATCTCATCCAGGCCGAGTCGGATGGGCGCACCCACCGGGTGCTGGTCGACCTCGGCAGCGGCGCGCTGGGCGCCCTGCAGCGCCACCTCGACCCGGCCGACATCGACGCGATCCTGCTCACCCACCTCCACCCCGACCACTGCCTCGACCTGACCGGGCTCTACGTCTACCGCAAGTACCACCCGACCCACGTCTTCGACCACCCGCTGCCCGTCTACGGTCCGGCGGGGGCACGGGAGCGGTTGCACGCGGCATACGAGGGAATCGACGCCGGCGGGATGGACGGGCAGTACCGCTTCCAGGTCATCACCGATGGCGACCGGCTCGGGTTCGGCCCGGTGCGCGTCACCGCCCGCGAGGTCCGGCACCCGGTGCAGGCCTATGGCTTCCGTGTCGAGGCCGACGGCGTCGTGCTTGCGCTGACCGGCGATACCGACTCCTGCCCGGCCCTGACCGACCTGTGTCGCGACGCCGACCTGGTCCTCGCCGATAGCGCCTTCGTCGAGGGCCGCGACGCCGAGCGCGGCATCCATCTGACCGGCCGCCGCGCCGCGGAGGCCGGGCTGGCCGGCGGTGCCCGCCGGCTGATGCTCACCCACATCCCGTCATGGAACGACCCGCAGGTATGTCGCGCGCAGGCCGGCGAGGTCTGGCCGGGCGAGGTCGAACTTGCCGAGCCGGGCGCGTCCTACGAGCTGCGAATCCGCGACTAACGTTGCCCGTCATGACCCGACATGACGGCCGCGCCCCTGACCAGCTGCGCGAGGTGCGCCTGACCCGCAACTGGCTCGATCACGCCGAGGGGAGCGTGCTCGTGGAGTTCGGGCGCACCCGCGTGCTGTGCGCCGCCTCCTTCACCGAGGGCGTGCCGCGCTGGCTTAAGGGCAAGGGCAGCGGGTGGGTGACCGCGGAATACGAGATGCTGCCGCGCTCGACCAACACCCGCAACGACCGGGAGTCGCGGCGCGGCAAGATCGGCGGCCGCACCCACGAGATCTCCCGCCTCGTCGGGCGCTCATTGCGGGCAGTGATCGACACCAAGGCCTTGGGGGAGAACACGATCGTGCTCGACTGCGACGTCCTGCAGGCCGACGGCGGCACCCGCACGGCGGCAATCACCGGCGCCTATGTCGCGCTCGCCGACGCCATCAGCGACGCGCGCGCCCGCGGGCTGATCCGGGAGCAGGCCGACCCATTGACCGGCTCGGTTGCCGCGGTCAGTGTCGGCATCGTCGCCGGCGCTCCGGTCCTGGACCTGGACTATCCGGAGGACGTCGGCGCCGCGACCGATATGAACGTCGTGATGACCGGCGACGGCCGGTTCGTCGAGGTGCAAGGCACCGCCGAGGGCGAGCCGTTCGACCGCGACCTGCTCGGCCGGCTGCTCGACCTGGCCACCTCCGGCTGCGCCGAGCTGACCCGGCTGCAGGCGATGGCGCTCGCCACGCCGGCGCGCGAGCGCCTCCGGTGAGCCGAACGCTGGTGCTCGCCACCCGCAACGAGCACAAGGTCGCGGAGCTGCGCCAGATCCTCGCGGACGTATGCCGGGATCTCGGTCTGGAGATCGTCGGCGTGGATGCCTTCCCGGGCGTCCCGGACGTGCCCGAGACCGAGGTCACCTTCCTCGGCAACGCCCGGCTCAAGGCCGTGGCGGTGACCGCGGCGACCGGTCTCCCCGCGATCGCGGACGACTCGGGCCTGGCCGTCGACGTCCTTGGCGGCTGCCCTGGCGTCTTTTCCGCCCGCTGGTCCGGGTCGGCGGCCGGCCCAGGCGCCACCCGGCAGGACATCGACGGGGCCAACCTGCGACTGCTGCTGGAACAACTGGCCGATGTGCCGCCGGACCACCGCCGGGCGGCGTTTGTGTGCGCGGCGGTGCTCGCGGTCCCGGGCGAGGACGGCCAGGTGGCCGAGGGCGCCGAGGGGGGCGTCATCGGTGTCGAAGGCCGGGTCGAGGGCGTGCTCGCCCACGAGCCACGCGGCACCTATGGCTTCGGCTATGACCCCTTGTTCATCCCCGATGTCGACCCGAGTCGCACGCTGGCCGAATTCAGCGACGCCGAAAAGAACGCGATCTCCCACCGCGGCAACGCCTTCCGGGCGATGGAGCCGATCCTGCGGGGACAGCTTCGGCGACTGACCGAGGCCGCGGGCGGGATCGGGTGGCGCCGGGCGGGATCGGGTGACGCCGTGGCCGCCTCAGTCGCTGAAGGCCACCTCCACTTCGACGTCGACGGCGTCGCGCAGCCGTAGCGTCCCCAGCATCGTCGAGAACGGTTTGATCCCGAAGTCGCTCTGCACGATGCTGCCGTGCAGTCGGGCGGTGCCGGGCTCGGGCTCGTCGAGGACGAGTTGGACGGGGTGGGTTTGGCCGTGCGCGGTCAGTTCGCCGGAGACGACCGCATCGGCCCAATTGCCCGATAGGCCGGTCGAGGTGAACGTCAGCTGCGGGTGGGTGGCGCTGCCCAACGACTTGGCCGCGTTCTTGCAGATGTCCCGCTTGTTGGACGCGGTGAGCGGCGTTGCCCCGCCGGAGCCGCCGATCACCTCGATGCTGGTCAGGTCGGCGGTTACCAGCAGATGCGACTCAGCGGCGGACGCGCCGACGTCCACGGTTGCCGACCAGGAACCGACCCGCAGGGTCAGGTTGTGGCCCATTGCCGCGGCCGCGCCCTCGGTGTAGGTCTTCAGGAGCAGATCGGCATGCTCCGGGGTCAGGTCATAGGTTCCGGCCGGGATCGCCACACCCATCAGTCTGGCCGCGCCGCGGGCCAGGGCAAGGGGAGTGTGATGACCCGAACACGTGTGACGACTCCGACATCGTCGTGCGCGAGGCGGGACTTGAACCCGCACACCCGAGGGCACCAGAACCTAAATCTGGCGCGTCTGCCAATTCCGCCACTCGCGCGTGGAAGCAACTCTAGTTCGGGCGAGCCTTCGGGCACTCGGCAGTTTCTCCTGGGATAGGTTGGCGACAGACCCAACCTGGCGAGAGGATGCCCCGTGACCGACCGGCTTCAGCCCGGCGACCGCGCTCCGGACTTCACGTTGCCCGACGACACGGGCACCGATGTCAGCCTGGACGACCTGCGCGGACACAAGGTCATCGTCTACTTCTATCCCAAGGCGATGACCGCGGGCTGCACGACCCAGGCCTGCGATTTCTCCGATTCGCTCGCCGGCTGGCAGGCCGACGGCTTCGAGGTGGTGGGCATTTCGCCCGACAGCCCGGCGGCGCTGGCGAAGTTCCGCGCCAAGGAGGGTCTGGGGATCCGGCTGCTCGCCGATCCCGCCAAGGAGGCCCTCACCGCGTGGGGCGCCTTCGGGGAGAAGAAGAACTACGGCAAGGTGGTCCAGGGCGTGATCCGTTCCACGTTCGTCCTCGACGAGCAGGGTGTCATCACCCATGCGTGGTACAACGTCAAGGCAGCCGGGCACGTCGCCAAGCTGCGCCGGGACCTCGGACTCGATCAAGGAAGTGCGCGATGAGCGACGAGAAGCCAGCCAACCAGTCGATCGCGCAGTTGCAGCAGGAGATCGAGGCCGCGCGCGGGCGCCTGGCCGTCACGATCGACGAGCTGACCGCCAAGGCTGCCCCCCGCGCGCTGCTGCAGCGGGAGAAGGACAACGCCAAGGCCCGGTTCGCCGCGGCCACCAAGACGCCCGAGGGCGACCTGCGAACCGAGCGGCTCGCCGCGGTGGCGGGTGCCGTGATCGTGGTGCTCGTGGTGCGTTGCATGCTGCGTCGACGCGGCCACTGACGCCCCTCGATGCCCAAGTCCAAGTCCGCGTCATCCCCGGGGCTGCCGATCCGGATGTTGCACGACCGGCTGCTGGTGAACGTCGAGGGTGAGCCGGGGGAGCGGCGCTCCGGCGGCGGCATCCTCATCCCGGCGACGGCGAGCGTCGGCAAACGCCTGGCGTGGGGCAGCGTCGTGGCAGCCGGCCCCAATGCGCGCCAGGTCGAGTCCGGGCGACCGGGTGCTCTTCGACCCCGAGGACCGCGCCGAGGTCGAGATCCAGGGCAAGGACTATCTCCTGCTGCGCGAGCGGGACCTGCATGCCATCGCCGCCGAGCGGGTGACCGAGGGCCCTCCGGCCTCTATCTCTGACCCCGTCCGGCAGCCCCGATCCGACCGGCTCCCGCTTAGATCCCCAAGCCGGGGACGATCTCCGCGCCGGGCAATGTCGGCGAACGCGGCACCGGGCAGGAGGATCTTGCTAGCGGCGCAGGCCACTGCCGATGATCGCCTGCTCCTGCGCCAGCAGACGCTCGTCGACGAAGAGCCGCCACCCGTCGGGCAGGCCGATCGGGGTGATCCCGCCATACTCCATCCCGGTCTCGGCGACGGCCCGGTCCATCGGGTGGAAGGAGGCCTTGCGCACGTCCAGTCGGCGCTTGGCCAGGTTGTTGACGTCGGCGCGCGTGTCGGCGGCGACCACGCACGCCGCCACCCGCTCCTGACCGTCGCGGCGCCCGGAGATCACGACGCAGTTGGCGCTGGCCGCCAGCGGCAGGTCGTATGCCGTGGTCAGCGCCTCGGTGTCGGCCAGCCCTGGGTCGATCGCGACCACGGCCAGCCGGAGGCGAGGGCAGGGTCCTCGGCCAGCACGGCTGCGACCGGCGGCGCGAGCAGATCGGTGTGCGCCGGCAACCGGGAGTGACTCCAGACCGGAGAACGAGAGCAGGTTCACCGGGTCACGATAACCGGCGGGCGGTCCACCCGGGCCCGTCGGGGCACTTGCCCGGCCAGGGCCGTCTCGAGGACACAAACAGCTTGAGGACACAATGAGAGCGTGCCCCTCACCGACTCGTTTCGCGGCTACCCACGCGCCCGCGTCCTGCCCGCGCTTGTCCTGTCCCTGCTCGCTCTCGCCGCCGCCCTCGCCCTCGCCGCTGCCCCGCCGGCGCAGGCACACGCCGCGCTCGTCTCCAGCGACCCGGCTGCCGACGAGCGGGTCAGCGCGGTGCCGACCCAGGTCGTGCTGCGGTTCAACGAGCAGGTCGCCGCGGGACTGGCGCAGGTGAGCGTCACCGACGGCGAGGGCCTGGCGATGACCGACGGCGAACCGAAGGTGTCCGGCGAGTCGGTCACCCAGCCGTTGCGCCCGGATCTCGCCGCGGGCAGCTACCTCGTCCGGTTCAAGGTCACCAGCGCCGACGGCCACCCGATCTCCGACGCCTACTCCTTCACGATCCCCGACGACGTGGCCCCCGCCGGCGAATCGAGCGCCCCGACCGGCTCGGCGACTCGCGACCGACTCGGCGACTGCGCCACCCTCCTCGGCGACCTCAGCCCCGAGCGCAGCGACCCCGTCCGCGACCGCCACCAGCGCCGCGGCGCCCGCGTCGGAGGTCTCCCCGCGCGCCCGGGCGATCACCACGCTGTGGCTGATCCTCATCCTGTCGATCCTCGCCCTGGTGACCGTGCTCGCGCTGATCGCGCGACGCGGCCGCAAGGCTCGCGGCAGCCACGGTGGCCACGGCCGATTCGATTAGGGCGGCCCCCGGCTGGGGTGCTAATGTCTCCCCTCGCGCGCCATTAGCTCAATTGGCAGAGCAGCTGACTCTTAATCAGCGGGTTCGGGGTTCGAGTCCCTGATGGCGCACGGGGCCGCCTTCGGCAAGACGCCACGTCCGGCCCGCATGGTGGGCGTAGCTCAGCTGGTAGAGCACCTGGTTGTGGTCCAGGATGTCGCGGGTTCGAGCCCCGTCGCTCACCCCACCGACGCATGCCGGGCGGCAATCGCCCGGGCGGTTGGCGTGTCCGGCCCCGGCTGAGCCACAAAGACCGCCTCCCGGTAGTAGCGCAACTCCTTGATCGACTCGCGGATGTCGGCCAACGCCCGGTGCCCACCGCACTTGGGCGGGGCGCTGAAGTAGGCCCGGGGATACCACCGGCGCGCCAACTCCTTGATCGACGAGACGTCGATGATCCGGTAGTGCAGCCAGTCGTCGAGGTCGGGCATGTCCCGGGCGAGGAAGCCCCGGTCGGTGGCGACCGTGTTGCCACCCAGCGGCGCCTTGCGCGGCTCGGGCACCCAGGCCTTGACGTAGTCGAGGACCGCCGCGGACGCCGCCGGCAGCGTCACTCCCTCGGCGAGGGCATCGAGCAGGCCGGAAGTCGTGTGCATCTGCCGGACGACGTCGCTCATCTGCGCCAGGGCCTCGGGCGGGGGAGCGATGACCAGGTCGACGCCCTCACCGAGCTGATTGAGGTCGAAGTCGGTGACCAGGGCGGCAACCTCGATGAGCGCGTCGGATACCAACGAGAGCCCGGTCATCTCGCAGTCGATCCAGACGATCCGATCCTTGCTGGCGCGATCGGGTGCGGTGGAGGCGACGGGTTCGGTCACGTCGCCCACCCTAGCCCCGGCCCCTCGACTAGCCTGCTCATCATGTCCTGGCCGAGCCAACCCGCCGTTCCGACCGGCTCCACGCCGCCCGGTCCGTATGCCGCGGGCTCGCCAGCTCCATACGACCCCGCCTATGACCCCGGTCCGGTGCGCCCGACCAGCCGCACCGGCATCCGCAGCTGGTTGCTGACCGGTGTCGTCGTGACCGGCTTCGCGATCGCGACGCTCGCCCTGACCGCATACTTCGGGGCGTCTCTCGGGGTGGTCACGGCCTTCTTCGGGCTCGTGCTCGCGGCGATCCCGCTCGGCGTCGTCGTCCCGACCTTCTTGTGGCTCGACCGTTTCGAAGCCGAACCGACGAAATACCTGGTCACCGCCTTCCTGTGGGGCGCCCTGGTCGCGGCCCTGCTCGCCGGCCTGTTCAACACCGGCGCAATGCTCGTCATCCAGGCCTCGACCGACGCCTCGTCGGCGATGCTGACGACAGCCGTTGTTGTCGCACCCGTGGTCGAAGAGAGCCTCAAGGGTGTCCTCGTGCTGCTCGTTTGGCGGCTGCGGCGGCGCGAGTTCGACGGGCTGACCGACGGGATGGTTTATGCCGGGATCACCGCCGCCGGGTTCGCGTTCACCGAAAACATCCAGTATCTGGGTCAGGCCTATCTCGAGGGCGGCAGCCAAATGCTCGCGGCGACCTTCGTCGGGCGCGGGCTGCTCTCTCCCTTTGCCCACCCGATGTTCACGATCCTGACCGGCATCGGCGTCGGCATCGCCGCGAGCGCCCGGTCCGCGGGCGTTCGGGTGTTCGCGCCGGTCGTGGGCTGGCTGCTTGCGGTCACTGCCCACGGCCTGTGGAATCTGTCGGCCGTCACCGGCGGCGCGGGGCTGCTCGTCGGCTATTTCATCGTGGGCGTGCCCATTTTCCTCGGCTTTGTCTGCCTGATCATCTGGACCCGCCGCCGCGAGGGCCGGGCCATCGGCCGCCATCTGAGCCCGTATGCCGACGCCGGCTGGCTCAGCCCGAGCGAGGTTGCGATGCTCGCCCACATGGGCCATCGACGGGAGGCGCGGATGTGGGCCAAGACCAACTCCGGCCGCCCGGGATTGGCGGCGATGCGAGAGTTCCAGGACGCCGCCTCGGAGCTGGCGCTGCTGCGCCAGCGGATGTATCACCACGCGGCCGACGACCACGCCCTGCAGGCCGAGCGCCGACTGCTCGACACCATGACCGTGGCCCGCCGGGCGTTTGTCGGAACGCCGGCGCGCTGAGCCCGACGCCTCGGGAAGCAACGAAAGGACCCTGCCGTGACCGCCCCCGCCCACTGCCCGCCGGCCGGCGTCCCCGGCGCCCTGGCGAGCGCCCTGATCGCCCTGCGCCGGGCAATCCACCGCGACCCGGAGATCGGGATGCACCTGCCCGCGACCCAGCAGCGGATCGTCGATGCGCTCGCCGGATTGGATCTGGAGATCACCCTGGGGCGGGAACTCAGCTCGGTCGTCGCGGTGCTGCGCGGCGGCGCCGCGCCCGACGGGGAGCGGCGACGGGCGGTGCTGCTGCGCGGCGACATGGACGCGCTGCCGCTGGCTGAGCGGCTCGACGTCGACTATGCCTCCGAACGTGACGGGGTCATGCACGCGTGCGGGCACGACCTGCACGTCGCCGGGCTCGTCGGCGCGGCCCACCTGCTGCGCGCTCGCCGAGACGAACTCGCCGGCGACGTCGTGTTCATGTTCCAGCCCGGGGAGGAGGGCCCGGGCGGGGCCGTGGTGATGCTCGACGAGGGCCTCCTGGAGGCGGCGGGCTCGCCGGTCGTGGCGGCATACGCGCTGCATGTCGGCTCGGCGGGCCATCCGCTGGGAACGTGGTATGGCCGGCCCGGGCCGATGATGGCCGCGGCCGACGAGTGCGTGATCCGAGTCGTGGGGGAGGGCGGCCACGGCTCCCAGCCGCACCTGGCCAAGGACCCGGTGCCGGTCGCGTGCGAGATCGTGCTCGCGTTGCAGCTGATGGTGACCCGCCAGTTCGACGCGATGGACCCGATGGTCGTGACCGTCGGCAAAATCGCCGGGGGAACCAAGGACAACATCATCCCCGACGACGCGAGGATCGAGCTGACCGTGCGAACCTTCTCCACCGCCAACCGCGACCGGGTGCACGAGGCGATCCGCCGGGTCGCGGACGGCATCAGTGCCGCCCACGGGCTGAGCGCCGAGGTCACAACGCTGATGGGCTACCCGGTGACGGTCAACGATGACACCGAATACGCCTTCCTGCGGGCGACCGTCGAGGACATTTTCGGCGCGCAGCGGCATACCGAGATGGCCCATCCCGAGGCCGGGGCCGAAGACTTCGCGTTCGTCGCGCAGCGGGTGCCCTCGGCATACGTCTTCCTCTCCGCCTGCCCGGCCGAGGACCCGGCGAGCGCGCCCGACAACCACTCGCCCCGGGCGCACTTCGACGACGTCGTCCTGCCCGACCAGGCGGTCCTGCTTGCCGAACTCGCCATCCGGCGGCTGGCCGACCCGCGCTGACCCCGCCGTGCATACACTCTCTGCGTTGCCTCCGTAGCTCAGGTGGATAGAGCAAGGGCCTTCTAATCCCGAGGTCGCAGGTTCGAGTCCTGCCGGGGGCGCAGAGCCGGGCCGGCCCGGCGGTAACTGGAGGACTCCACACCCGAGGCCGGGCCGCTCGACCTGCCGCAGTCGCAACGGGCGCGATGATGACTCGTTGTGACGACTCCTCGAGCCACTGGAGCGCCGCTCACCGGCGGGGTCTGGCTGGCGCTCGCCGTGGTCTACGCCGCGTGGGGCTCGATCTTTGTCGGCATCAAGCTGACCATCCAGGGCTTTCCACCATTGGGCTCGATGGCAGTTCGCTTCCTCATCGCCGGGGCACTGATGCTCGTCTGGGTCGGCTGGCGCGACGGGCGCGGCGCGATCGCGCTGGGGAGCGTGCACGAGGTTAACGTCGCCACCTTGGGGGTGCTGCTGCTCGGGTTCGGCAACGGCGGCAACGCGATCGGGCAACTGCTCGGCGTCCCCTCCGGGACCACCGCCTTGATCGTCGCGACCGTGCCGATGTTCGTGGTGGCTCTGGGGCTGTTCGAGGGCAACCGCCCGAGCCCGTGGTCGATGGGAGCGATCGCGCTCGGCGTCATCGGTATGGCGATCCTCGTCGGCGGCGGTTCAGGTGCGGCGCTCCCGACGACGGGCGTCCTCGCCGTGCTGCTGGGCTGCCTGACCTGGGCGTTGGGCTCGTGGCTGCAGCCACGCCTGCTCCGGCCGGAAAACCCGATCGCCACCGCCAGCTACCAGATGCTCGCCGCGGGGGTGTTCTTGCTCTTCTGCGCTGTCGTGCGCGGTGAGCGGTTGCCCTCCCGGGTCGAGCCGGTGTCGGTTGCGGCGCTGGGCTACCTCATCGTCGTCGGATCGATCGTCGGTTTCACGTGCTATTCCTGGTTGCTCGGGCGGGCCCCGCTCAACCTCATCGCGACCCACACCTTCGTCAACCCGGTGGTTGCGGTCTCGCTCGGCGCGGCCATCGCCGGTGAACAGCTCAGCGGCCGGGTCCTCGCTGGTGGCCTGGTCATTGTGCTGGCGGTCGTGCTCACCATCGCCGATCACGTCCGGCGGCCCGGCAGCGCGGCAAGCCCGCCAGCCGAAACGCGCTGAGAACGAACGCTAGGATTCGGCTTGCCCGGGATTGCCTCGCCAAAGCAGGCGATGGACCGGGCCCGACGGCGGAGGTCGACATGCGTGCTCGAAGGTGGCTGGGCGTCGCCGCAGTGGCGACGGCAGGGATCGCCGTGGGCGGGGCCGGGGCAGCGAACGCCCGGGTGGACGCACCCGCGGCCAACCCGGCCGCAGCGGCCCCCCCGATCAAGCACCTGTTCATCATCAACATCGAGAACAAGGGCTACGCCAAGACGTGGGGCCCGACGTCCAAGGCGCCCTACCTCGCCCGCACCCTGCGCAGCAAGGGGGTGCTGTTGAGCGACTACTACGGCACCGCCCACAACAGCCAGCCCAACTACATCGCCCAGATCTCCGGGCAGGGCCCCAACCGCAAGATGCAGTACGGCTGCGTCGTCTACTCGCCGTTCAAGGTCACCGGGACGGCGGCGTATGGCCAGTATGTCGGCTCGGGGTGTGTCTTCCCCGCGCAGGTCAAGCATCTGCCCGGGCAACTGCAGGCCAAGGGACTGCGGTGGAAGGGCTACATGCAGGACATGGGCACGCCGTGCCGGCACCCGGCCATCGGGGCCAAGGACGACACCCAGCACGCGGAGGTCGGCGATCAGTATGCCGCGCGGCATAACCCGTTCGTCTACTTCCGCTCGATCATCGACTCGCCCAGCTGCGAGAAGAATGTCGTCGACCTGAGTCGGCTGACCACTGACCTGCGCAGCGTCGCGACGACGCCCAACTACGTCTATATCTCTCCCGACCTGTGCAACGACGGCCACGACATCCCGTGTGTTGACGGGAGAGCAGGTGGGCTGCCGCAGATCGACAAGTGGATGAAGGCCTGGGTGCCCAAGATTCTGGACTCGCCGGCGTTCAAGCAGGACGGGGCATTGGTCATCACCGCCGACGAGGCCGAGACCCGCGACTCCACGGCGTGCTGCGGCGAGGGCCCCGCCCCGAACGCGCCGCTGCCGGGCATCGACGGCCTCGGCGGTGGCCGCATCGGCGCGTTGGTCATCTCCCGCTTCGCCCGCCCGGGCACAGCGACCACGCGGGACTACAACCACTACTCGCTGCTCGCCTCAACGCAGGACATCTTCACCGTGCCCTACCTCGGGTATGCCGCCAAGCCCGCCCTGCCCCGCTTCGGCCGGGATGTGTGGAACGCCGCGTGGTGAGGCAGCCCGGTAAGGCCGGGTGAAGGGCACCTGGTGCCATAAGGTGCGCATGTGAGCGACGAGCGAGCCGACAGCGCCCAGCTGCTCGCCGCCGTCCGAGGCTTCCGTGAGGTCGTGGCCGCCTCGACGCTGCCGCTGGATCTGCCCAGCACCGCCGCCGCCAAGGACAATCGCGCCGCGCTGCTGCGCCAGCTCGACGACTACGTGATCCCCAGGCTGTCCTCGATTGACGCGCCGCTGCTCGCGGTCATCGGCGGGTCGACGGGCGCGGGCAAGTCGACGCTGGTCAACTCGATCCTGCGCCGCGAGGTCAGCGCCTCGGGCGTGATCCGGCCGACGACGACCAGCCCGGTGCTCGTCCATCACCCCCAGGACGCGCACTGGTTCACCGATACCCGGATCCTGCCCGGTCTGGCCCGGGTCACCGGACCGCAGCCGCACGACGATGCCGGCGAGACCGTCCGCCTGGTCGACTCGAGTGAGCTGCCGCCCGGGCTGGCGTTGCTCGATGCCCCCGACATCGACTCGGTGGTCGCGGCCAACCGCGGCCTGGCGCGCCAACTGCTCGCCGCCGCCGACCTCTGGCTCTTTGTCACGACTGCCGCCCGGTATGCCGATGCCGTCCCGTGGGAGCTGTTGCGCCAGGCCTCCGATCGCGGGACGGCGGTCGCGATCGTCTTGGACCGCGTCCCCCCGGAGGTGATGGGCGAGGTGCGGCCGCATTTCGTGGAGATGCTGCGCGAGCAGGGTCTCGGCACGGCGCCGGTCTTCCCGATCCCGGAGACCACGCTCGACGAGCGCGGGCTGCTGCCCGAGACCGATATCGCCCGGCTGCGGTCCTGGCTGAGCGATCTGGCTGCCGACGCCGGCGCCCGGGAGAGCGTCGTGCGACAAACCCTCGACGGGGCATTGGCCTCCCTCGACGAGCGCTCCGAGGAGCTGGTTTCGGCCAGCCGCACCCAGCAACGCGTCGTCGCCGAGCTGCAAGAGGTCGTCGACCGCTCCTACCGGCAGGCAGGCACCGGCATCGAGGATGGGATGTCCGATGGGCGCCTGCTGCGCGGCGAGGTGCTCGCCCGCTGGCAGGACTATGTCGGCACCGGCGAGTTCTTCAAGAAGGTCGAGGCCGGCGTCTCCCGCATCCGGGACCGGATCACCGATGCCCTGACCGGGCGGGGCTCGGCGCAGAAGGCCGAGGCGGTCGACGACGCTCTGCAGACCGGGGTGGCTCAGCTGATCGAGGCCAACGCGGACAGCGCGGCGATCGAGATCGCCCGCACCTGGCGCGGCCTGCCCGCAGGCGAGGAAATCCTCGGCCTGCACCCCGAGCTGGCCCGCGCGTCCACGGGGTTTGCCGCCGACGTCGACCGTGCCGTCCGCGCGTGGCAGGGCGAGGTGCTCGACCTGGTGCGGGCCGAGGGCGGCGAGCGGCGCACCAACGCCCGGATCGCGGCATACGGGATCAACGGGGTCGGCGTGTTCTTGATGCTTGTCACCTTCACCCACACCGCCGGGCTGAGCGGCGCCGAGGTCGGCATCGCCGGCGGCACTGCGGTCTTGGCCCAGCGGGTGCTCGAGGCGATCTTTGGCGACCAGGCCGTCCGGACGATGGCGACCAGGGCGCGGGAGGCGCTGCGCGGTCACGTCGATGCGCTCATCACCGCCGAGGCGCAGCGGTATGCCGCGGCCATCGGGTCGGTCCACGTCCCGGCCGATCAGGCCGACCGCCTCTCCCGGGCGCTCGACCGGGTCCAGGCGGTGCGATGAGCCCGTTGAAGTTCGGCCGCGGCGGCGCGTCCACGGTCACCGCGGAGAGCCTGCGCGCCCACGCAGACGCCCTCGATCAGGCCCTGCAGAGCGGGGGAGGCGATCTCGACCCCACCAAGGCCGGCGAGGCCAGGGCGGTGTTGACCAAGGTCACCGAGCGGGGCCGCCACTCGGCGTCGCACACGGTGGTCGCCTTCGCCGGCGCCACGGGCAGCGGCAAGTCCTCGCTGTTCAACGCCGTCGTCGGCGCCAACATCGCCACGATCGGCGCTCGGCGGCCCACGACATCGACACCCACCGCGGCGATCTGGGGCGCCGAGCCCGCCGGTGACCTGCTCGACTGGCTCGAGGTCGGCGCCCGGCATCACGTCGCCGACGACGCCGGCTCGCCGCTCGAGGGCTTGGTGCTGCTCGATCTGCCGGACTTCGACTCCCGCGAAAGCGCCAACCGCGCCGAGGCCGAGCGCGTCCTGGAGCGGGTCGACGTCTTCGTCTGGGTGACCGATCCGCAAAAATATGCCGACGCCCGCCTGCACGACGACTATGTCGCGGCGATGCGGCACTACGACGCGGTCACGCTGGTCGTGCTCAACCAGGCCGACCGGCTCACCGAGTCGCAATTGGCGCAATGCCTCGCCGACCTCAAGCGGCTGCTGGAGCGAGACGGCCTGGTCAAGGCGCAGGTGCTCGCGACCTCGGCCCGGACCAAACTCGGCGTCCCCGAACTGCGCGCCCGGCTCGCCGCGGCGGTCGAAGGCGCGAACGCCGCCCGCACCCGGCTGGATGCCGACGTGCGCACCAGCGCCGATCAGCTGCGCACCGACGTCGCCGACAGCGAGGTCGGTGTCTCGGAGGAGACCACCCGAGCCCTCATCGACGCCCTCGGGCGCGCCGCCGGCATCCCCGCGGTCGTCGACGCCGTCGCCCGTGACTACCGGCGCGAAGCGATCGCGGCGACCGGCTGGCCGTTCACCCGGTGGCTGGTCAAACTGCGTCCCGCCCCGCTGCGCCGGCTGCGCCTGGAGCCCGGGGAGCGGCCACCGGCCGAGATCACCGACGCGGACATCCGGCGCAGTGTCGGCCGCTCCTCGCTCCCGGTGGCCACGCCGGCCGCCCGGGCCGCCGTCGACTTGGCGGCGCGACGCCTGGCCGACACCGCAGCCGCCGGCCTGCCGCGACGGTGGGCCGAGACGATCGCCGCGGCCGCGCTTCCCCGCCAGGACCGTCTCGCCGACGATCTCGACCAGGCGATCATGACGACCCCGCTGCGGGGACACCGGCCACTGTGGTGGGCGGTCTTCCGGTTCCTGCAGTTCCTCGGTGCGCTGGCCGTGGTCGCCGGCCTGATCTGGCTGCTGGTCATCATGGCCTTCGGCTGGTTGCAACTGCCCGACCTGCCGCTGCCTCACCTCGGCCCGTTCGCGCTGCCGTTCGTGCTGCTCGCCGGGGGCCTGCTCCTCGGGTGGCTGCTCGCGCTGCTGTCGCGGTGGCTGGCTGGCGTCGGCGCCCGCCGCCACGCCCGCCGCGCCGAGCGCCGGCTGCACGCGGCCATCGAGCAGGTCGTCGCCGCCGTCATCCTCGACCCGGTCCGGGCGGTCTTGGCACGCCACCGCGCGACCCGCGAGCGCCTGGACGCGGCCCGAACCTAGCCGGGGCACCGCGACCTACACGACGGCGAGCCCGCGGCCCGGATCCCCAGTGGCGGCGCTGTCGGCGTCGGCGTCACCGAGTGCGTCGGCATCGGCGAAGGGGTCGAACTCGTGGTAGCCGTCCTCGTCGATCGGCTCGATGTCGGGAGCACCCCAGTCGTTCTCCCGCTCCCGGTTGACCGCCGGATCGCTCCACCGATCGCCCTCGATGACGACCTGCCGTGGCCCCTTGGTGTAGGTCGTGGTGCCCTGCACGAGATTGTGGCCGACGCTATATCCGTCGATCTCGATCGCCAGACCGGGTATGCCGTCCTTGCGGGTGAATTCCTTGACCCGCAGCTTGCCGTGGACGACAACCGGGTCGCCCTTCTTCAACGACGCCAGGACGTTCTGCGCGAGCCGGTTCCAGACCCGGATCTTGTAGAAGTTCGTATGGCTGTCGACGTAGCGGCCGTCGGCGTCGCGATACCGCTCGTTCGAGGCCATCCGGAAGGTCGCGAAGGGCGCCCCATTGGTTGCCGTGTGCCCCTCGGGTTGGGTCGACAGGTTGCCGGACACCGTCAGATAGGACTCGTTCATTCCCCCACCTCATCGTCGTGGATTCCCGGATGGGACCGTCCCAGCCGGGCCGCCTCCATCGTGGGCCGGTGGGCCGGATTTGGCCAGCATGACTTCTCGCGCCTGTGGAAAGCTGTCGGACCTCGCCCGGTCAGCCTGTGGATTTCGGTGCCACGGGGCGGCCCGACTAGCCTTGCGGTTATGCCTGAGTTCATCTATGTCTTCTCGCGCGCCCGCAAGGCGCACGGGGACAAGGTCATCCTCGACGACGTCACGCTGTCCTTCCTCCCCGGCGCCAAGATCGGGGTCGTCGGGCCCAACGGCGCCGGCAAGTCGACCGTCCTGAAGATCATGGCCGGGCTGGAGCAGGCATCCAACGGCGAGGCCCGGCTGACCCCCGGCTACAGCGTCGGCATCCTGATGCAGGAGCCGCAACTCGATGAGACCAAAACCGTTCTCGGCAACGTCGAGGAGGGTGCGGGGGAGATCAAGCAGGCCCTCGACCGCTACAACGAGATCTCCGAGCAGATGGCCGATCCCGACGCCGACGTCGACGCCCTCATGGCCGAGATGGGCCAGCTGCAGGAAAAGATTGACGCCGCCGACGCCTGGGATCTCGACTCCCAGCTCGAGCAGGCAATGGACGCGCTGCGCTGCCCGCCGCCGGACGCCGATGTGTCGGTCCTGTCCGGTGGCGAGAAGCGCCGGGTGGCGTTGTGCAAACTGCTGCTGCAAAAGCCCGACCTGCTGCTGCTCGACGAGCCGACCAACCATCTCGACGCCGAGTCCGTGCTCTGGCTGGAGCAGCACCTCGCGGCATACGCGGGCTGTGTCGTTGCCGTCACCCACGACCGCTACTTCATGGACAACGTCGCCGAGTGGATCCTCGAACTCGACCGCGGCCGCGCCTATCCCTACGAGGGCAACTACTCGACCTATCTGGAGAAGAAGCGCGCCCGCCTGGAGGTCCAGGGCCGCAAGGACGCCAAGCTCGCCAAGCGGCTCGCCGACGAATTGGAGTGGGTGCGCTCCAACGCCAAGGGCCGCCAGGCCAAGTCCAAGGCGCGACTGCAGCGGTATGAGGAGATGGCCGCCGAGGCCGAGCGGACCCGCAAGCTCGACTTCGAGGAGATCGCGATCCCACCGGGCCCGCGGCTGGGCTCCCAGGTCATCGAGGTCGCCAAGCTGCGCAAGGGATTCGGCGAGCGGGTGCTCATCGACAACCTCTCCTTCACCTTGCCCCGCAACGGC
This sequence comes from Nostocoides sp., assembly GCF_037045025.1. Lineage (GTDB taxonomy): Bacteria > Actinomycetota > Actinomycetes > Actinomycetales > Dermatophilaceae > Nostocoides_A. Next base: position 317,855 of record NZ_JBAOHM010000013.1, read on the forward strand.
ATCGTCGGAGTCATCGGTCCCAACGGCGTCGGCAAGACCACGCTGTTCAAGACGATCGTCGGGCTGGAGCAGCCCGACGCCGGCTTGGTCAAGGTCGGCAACACCGTGAAGATCTCGTATGTCGATCAGTCCCGCGCCGGCCTCGACCCCGGCAAGAACGTCTGGGAGGTGGTCTCCGACGGGCTCGACCACATCAAGGTCGGCAATGTCGAGATCCCGTCGCGCGCCTATGTCTCCCAGTTCGGCTTCAAGGGGCCCGACCAGCAAAAGCGCGCCGGCGTGCTCTCTGGTGGGGAGCGCAACCGGCTCAACCTCGCGCTGACCCTCAAACAGGGCGGCAACCTGCTGCTGCTCGACGAGCCGACCAACGACCTCGACGTCGAGACGCTCGGCTCACTCGAAAACGCGCTGCTCGACTTCCCCGGCTGCGCCGTCGTGATCTCCCACGACCGCTGGTTCCTCGACCGGGTCGCCACCCACCTGCTCGCCTACGAGGGCGACGAGGACGATCCGGCCAAGTGGTACTGGTTCGAGGGGAACTTCGAGGCCTACGAGAAGAACAAGGTCGAACGACTCGGCGAGGAGGCCGCCCGGCCGCACCGGGTTACCTATCGCAAGCTGACCCGCGACTGAGGAGTCCGACGTCCGCTCAGCGCCCCGGGGCGCAGGCGGCGGGCCACCCGAGGCCGCCCACTGTCGGGGCCTTCTGCCAGGCTGATGGGATGACACCGGACGGCAAGAGGAGGGACCATGACTGCTATGACCGCCTTACCCAGGAGCCGGCCGCTGACAGTTGCCGACCTGGAGAGCACGCCCGATGACGGGCACCGCTATGAACTTATCGACGGGGCCCTGATCGTGACCCCGGCACCGGTGACACGCCACCAGCGTGCTTCCTTCCGGCTTGGGGTTGCCCTGCTGCCGGGTCTGCCCGAGGGTTATGAGATCTTGCACGCCCCGTTCGATGTGGTATTGGCGCAGGACACCGTGCTTCAGCCGGATGTCGTCGTGGTGCGGGTTGCCGATCTGACTGAGCGCAATCTGCCGACCGCTCCGGTGCTCGCGGTCGAGATTCTTTCGCCGAGCACGCGGCGGATCGATCTGCTGCTGAAGCGCTCCCGGCTGGAGGCTGCCGGGTGCCCGTCGTATTGGGTTGTCGATCCGGATGTGCCGAGCATCATCGCCTGGGACTTGCGCGACGGCGGGTATGTCGAGGTGGGGTCCGCTGCGCAGGATGAGGCAGTGACTTATGAGCTTCCCTACCCGGTCACGATCCGCCCGGCCGACCTGATCGCCTGAGGGCTTCAGCCGCTGCCGGAGCCGAGCGCGGTCAGATCGAGCGTCATGAAGACGCTTCCGCGGCCGGCTCTCCCAGTCGGCGAACGGCCCGCACTCGACGAAACCGTGCCGGGCATACAACCGGCGTGCGGTCGCGAACGCCTCGGTGTCGCCCGTTTGCAGGCTGACCCGACGGTAGCCGCGCTCGCGGGCCTCGTCGAGCAGTTTGCGCAGCACGAAGGTCGCGACCCCCTGGCCGCGGTGCTCCATCGGGGTGCGCATCGAGGTGATCTCGCCATTGCCGTCGGGCAACTCCCGAAGCGTCCCGAGCCCCAGCAGCACGCCGTCGCGCCAGACGGTCCAACTGGTCTCGTCGGGATCGCCCATGTCTTCCATATTGAGCGCGTGATCGTCTTCTAGGAGGGAGTCGCCGCCGAGGCTGCGGTCCTGCGCCATGAGCTTTCCTAACCTCTGGCCGGACCCGGGGCCAATGTCCGGCCGCTGTGCCTCTAATCTACTCCGTTCTGCCCCAACCGGACCGAGAACTGTGACCCGGTCCATGCACAAGCGCACAATCCAGCCAGCCCCCCCAACCCGCTCGCCCCCTGCGGCGTCCCCTCCGGTAAGGCGCGGCATCCGGCCGCGCGCGGGCAGAGGAGAACATCATGGCCTTGAGGATCATGTCGGCCGCGGTGGCGGCGGCAGCGCTGGCGGCGGCCCCCGGGGCGGCCGCGTCGACTCCTGGGGAGACCCAACGAACCACGAATTCGGTGTGCAGCGAGGCGTTCGGGTCGGTCCAGCAGCTGCCGGCGGTGACCTACGGAAACCGGTTCATGGCCGCGGTCGGCCGCGCCGATGGGTTCGTCGCGGGGTGCTACGGCGACTTCGCGGTCATCCGTGTGCTGCGTGCGCAGGGGCTGACCGGGACCCGGTGGACCTGGGTGTCGAGCCAGTCCGGCTTCGGCTACACCTACAGCACCTACCGGGACGGCTCGGGGCGTCAGGTCGAGATCGCGATCCTGCTCGGCGATCGCGAGCCGGGCGGCTGGCACGCCGTGGACGCCGTCCGCGCCCAGGGTTCGCGCGGCGATCTGTCGCGGTATGCCGACCGCTTGCTGCAGGCCTGGCGTGCCGGTGACGCGGCCGCCGTGCGGTCGCTGGCCTGCCCGGGCGCGGCGGCGGCCCTGCTCGGCAGCGACGCGGCGGACCGTGGCTGGCGCCCGGAAGCCGTCCGTTTCGACCAGGGCGAGACCTGGGTGGAGTATGCCGATCCGGCCGGCACGCCGCTGTCCTTCCGCCTCATCCCGCCCGCCGCGCTCGCCGGCACGTCCCACGCGGTCGTCCAGGTGCTGCTCCCGTGACGCCGAGGCTCAGCGGGCGCGCCAGTCCATCGGGATCAGTCGCGCCGTCTCGCTCCCACTGGCGAGGACCCGCGCGCCGGTTCCGTCCGGTTTGATCGTCACGAGTTCGTATCGTGGGGGATCGGGGTAGGGCCAGTGCGACCGGTACGCCGCAATCAGGGCGCCATTGGGCGACCAGACCGGGTAGTCGTACGACTTGTCGGCCGGGTCCGTGATCTGGGTCATCGTGCCGGCTTCTCGGTCGAACACGCTGAGGAAGGGGTCTGGGTTCTCCTGGATCGAGTCAAAGGACGAGAACACGATCTTCTTGCCGTCCGGCCGGAAGTCGATCTCGCCCATGTTGGCGACGTGCGCGGAGGTGTGCAGTCGCCGTCCGCGCAGCCCGACAATGTCGATAGTGGAGGTGTAGTTGGGTTCGTCGAGGCAGCTGTGGGCGACAGCCAGACTGTCACCCAGTGGTGACCAGGTCGGGCTGTCGAAGCGCCCCGTCGGCCATGCGGCCGTGCAATAGATGTGCGGGTCGTCGTACGGCACGGAGAGGATCTCGGTGACGGGCGCCTCGGCTCGGGGCGCCAGGTAGCCCAGATACTGGCGCCGTTCGCCAAAGTCATAGCCTAGGAACGCGATCTTGCTGCCGTCGCGCGAGAAGGACGGAAAGCCCTCGTTGACGGTTGGCGTGTTGGTGAGCCGGGCCACGCGGGTGCCATCGGCGCGCATCAGGTAGAGGTCGCCCACGTCAGGATTGGCCGTCTCCGACTTGGCGAACACGATTCGACGACCGTCGGGCGAGAACGCCGCAGACAGGATATCGCCGGTCCTGGTCAACCGGCGCTTGTTGCGGCCGGAACTATCGAAGAGATAAAGGTCGCCCAGATACGTCTCGGTGGAGCCGATGTTGACGAGCAGGTCGCCGTTGCCGATCGGCGCATTCGATGGTGCCTGCGGTGCCAACGCGGTGGTCGGTGTCACCGAGGCGGCGGCGAGCGCCGCGCCGGCGGCGAGCGCGAGCAGCATACGGCGGCGGGCTTGCGGGCGATGGTGGGTGCGGTTCATGATGCCTCCCCAAAAGAGCGGCCGGAAGGCGCCTTTGGCGGCCCTCCCCGGGCCTGGGATCCACGCTAGGCAGGTATGCCGCACCTGTCGATGGGGCGATCACCCCATGGCCGCCGGGCCAGCCGGGTCAGCGGCCACCCACGAGCCGCAACGCGAGCGCCGCGTTGGTTGCGCCAATCTCCTCCGGGCGGCGCCGGATGCCTGGCTGGTACCAGCGGGCGACGTCGACGCACAAGGACAACAGCGCGAGCACGGTCGAGGGCACGTCGGGCACGTCGAACTCGCCCGCCGCCACCCCCCGGGTCAGCACATCGTGCACGACCGCGTTGATCTCCTTGCGCAAGCCCATGACGACTTCCTGGTGCTCGTGCGTCAGGTGCCCGAACTCGTACTGCACGATCCGGCCCACGCGGAACTGCTCGGCGTGCCAACGGGAGAAGTTCGACACGATGGACAGCACCGCTTGGGTGGGGCCCGAGGCCGTCTGCACCGCCTCGACCAGCATGTCGCGAGCGGCCGTGTGTCCCCTTTCACAGAGCGCGAAGAGCAGCTCCTCCTTGGAGGCAAAGTGGACATAGACCCCGGCGGGGGACAGGCCCGCACGACCGGCGATGTCACGTGTTGTCGTGCCGTGGAAACCCCTGTCCGAGAACGCATCTGCAGCGGCTTCCAGGAGGCGCAGGGCGGTGCCGGTCACTCCCTCGGTGAGGGGGATCGCGGGCACGTCATAGGTGCGCACGCGGCCTGCGGACCGGGGCGCCTCGCTCATACGACAAATATGCCGCACCTGGGCCGGTGACGGTGGCTGGGCCCGTCGATTAAACTAAGCAAGCGCTTAGACACCCCGCTGTCGGCTGCCTGGTCACCTTCAACAAGGAGCGTTGTCATGCCCCGCAACATCTATGGCCCGGACCACGAGGCCTTCCGCGAGTCGTGTCGTGAGTTCGTTGAGCGCACGCTCAAGCCACGTGCCGAGGAAATGATCAAAGACAAGGTCATCGCCCGCGACATCTGGCTCGAGGCGGGCAAGCAGGGCTTCCTCGGACTCGACATCCCGGAGGAGTATGGCGGGGCCGGGATCGACGACTACCGGTTCAACGCCGTCTTCGCCGAGGAGATCGCCGGCTTCACCGCCGCCGCGGCGTCGTGCTTCGGCATCCACGGTGACATCTGCGCGCCCTATATCGTCCACCTGGGCACCGAGGAGCAGAAGCAGCGGTGGCTGCCGCCGATCGCCTCCGGCGAGAAGATCATCGCGATCGGGATGACCGAGCCCTCCGGTGGCTCCGACCTGGCGGCGCTGAAGACGACGGCCGTGCGCGAAGGCGACAACTGGATCGTCAACGGGTCCAAGACCTTCATCACCAACGGCCACCAGTGCGACCTGGCGATCATTGCCGCCCGGACCGATCCGGCCAAGGGGGCCAAGGGCATCTCGCTGTTCGTCCTCGAGGCCGACATGCCCGGGTTCACCAAGGGCAACAAGCTCGACAAGGTCGGCCAGCCCGAGTCCGACACCTCCGAACTGTTCTTCGACAACGTCCGGGTTCCGGCCGAGAACCTGCTCGGTCCCGAGGGCATGGGCTTCATCGAGATGATGAAGCACCTGCCCCAGGAGCGCATCGGCGCCGCCGCCGGCAACATCGGCAACGCCAAGCAGATTCTCCTGGAGACGATCGAGTACACCAAGCAGCGCAAGGCGTTCGGGCAGCCGATCGGGACCTTCCAGCACAACAAGTTCAAGATCGCCGAACTGGTGACGATGGTCGAGGTCAGCGAGGCCTATATCGACGACTGCGTCGCGGCGCACGCGGAGCACAAACTCTCCCCGGTCGACGCGGCCAAGGCGAAGTGGTGGTCCTCGCACATCCAGTGCCAGGTCCTCGATGAGTGCGTGCAGCTGCACGGCGGCTATGGGTTCATGAACGAATACCGCGTCGCCCGTGCGTGGCGGGACGCCCGAGTGCACAAGATCTGGGCCGGCTCCAACGAGATCATGAAGGAACTCATCGGCCGGGACCTCGGCCTGTGACCGGATCCCTCGACGGCTCGGTGGCGATCGTCACCGGCGCCTCGCGAGGCATCGGGCTCGGGATCGCCGAGCGGTTGGTTGCCGATGGCGCGCGCGTCGTGATCACGGCGCGCAAGCCGGAGGCGCTGGACGCCGCGGTCGCCCAGCTCGGCGGACCGGACTTTGCACTCGCGGTCTCCGGGAACGCCGCCGACCCCGAGCACCAAGAGGCCGCCCTGGAGGCGGCGCACGCGGCATACGGGCACGTCGATCTGCTGGTCAACAACACCGGGATCAACCCGGTCTATGGCCCGATCATCGACACCCCCATCGACGCGGCCCGCAAGATCATGGAGACCAATGTGCTGGCCGCGCTGTCGTGGACCCAGCAGGCGGTCGCGGCCGGCCTGGGGCGCGAGCGACCCGGCGCGATCGTCAACGTCGCCTCGGTCGCCGGCCTGGGCGCCACCGGGGTCATCGGGATGTATGGCGTGAGCAAGGCCGCGTTGATCGGCCTCACCCGCGAGCTGGCCTACCAGCTCGGCCCGTCGATCCGGGTCAACGCGGTCGCCCCGGCCGTTGTCAAAACCGCCTTCGCCGAGGCGCTGTATGCCGGCAAGGAGGAGCAGGTCACCGCCCCCTATCCGCTCAAGCGGCTGGGCGTCCCCGAGGACATCGCCGGCGCCGTCGCCTTCCTGCTCTCGCCCGCAGCCGGTTGGATCACCGGCCAGACCCTCGTCGTCGACGGCGGCGTCACGCTCGCCTGCGGCATCTAACGGCCGCCGAGGAGTTGCCCCTTCCCGCCGAGGAACTTCTGCTGATATGTAGGGCCCGTTTGTCAAGTGGCAGGGTGAAGCGGGGTCCTCTCTGGCCGGAGGGGACCCCGCTTCGTCGTTCATCGGAAAGTGGTGGCCGGGAGACAGCGTGTCAATCGACGCGCGGTCAGTCTGATATACGCGGGTTGGTTACCGCAGGGCCCTGGTTTCGGCTGGAGAGTCTCGGCTGGTCTAGGGTCGAGCGTCGCCCCGGCAAGGCTCGGGGTTACTCATAGCAGGTTCGCTGGTTCTCTCCTCGCGCTGCTGCCCGGACACCAGGGGTGTTCCGTGAACGAGGCGTGGTGTGCGGTTAGGTGTCCATGGTGGCCAAAGACCAGCACCAGCCGGCCAGTTCGCGGGCGATGGCGGTGTTGGCGACGGTGTGCCGTTTCTTGTGTGCGGTCATCCGCTGCCAGGACCGGTGCAGCCGCCGGTTGCCGGCGTCACCGCGTTCAGCGGCCACGGCCGGTGCCAGCGCCCACCGTTGCTGCATGGTTTTCCCGGGGGTGTAGGCCTTCTTGTGGTGCCAGGCGGCCTCGATCAGCAGCCGCCGGGCGTGGCTGTTGCCGGTCTTGGTGATCCCTCCTTGGACCCGGCTGGCGCCGGAGGACGACTCGGACGGCACCAGCCCGAGGTAGGAGCCGATCGAGGACCCGGTCAACCGGTGCCAGTCCCCGATCTCCACCGCTAACGCGAACCCCGTCAGTGTCGAGATCCCCCGCAGGCACCCCAACCGTCGGGTGATCGCGGTGTACTCGCTGTCCGCGGCCAACGCCAGGATCTGCTCATCGAGCCGGTCGCGGCGGGCCAGGAGCTGGGTGACCGCGGTGTAGCCATCATCGAACGCGGCCCGTGTCCCCACGCCGTCAGCCCCCAGCTCGTGCGTGCCGATCCGGCGCAGCCACCGGTCATGGCCACCGGTCCAGGCCTTGCCCTGCAGGTAGACATAGCCGTGCCGCAGCAACAACTTCGACAGCTGGTGGCGGGCGCTCATCAACGCCGCCCGGACATCCTCGCGGGCCCGGACCAGATCCCGGGCCGATTCCTGCGCCGGCGTCGGGATGGTCACCGCGACGATGTCGTCATTGCGGGCCAACCGCGCCAACAACATCGCATCCCGCCGGTCGGTCTTAACCCGCTCCCCGCTCGGACGCAACAACTTCGACGGAGCCGCCACCTGCGTGCGGTGACCAGCGGCTAGCAACCCCCGCGCCAGGCCATACCCGGTCGGGCCCGCCTCATAGGTCACCAGCACCGGACCATGCTGCCGCGTCAGATCCGTGACGAACCCGACCACATCCACGGTCCGCGGCCAGACCACCCGCTCGATCACCTCACCGGTCCTCGTGTCGATCGCGGCCGCCCGCACCGACCGGGCGTGGACATCCAACCCAAGACTTGTACGCTCGGTAAACACCGGAGCCTCCTATCCATCGGCCACCAGCCAGCCCTTCTGGCCAGGTGATCCCCGAGTTGTGGCATACGCGAGGCTCCGGCCACAACCCCCACAAGATCATCCACTCACCGGACCCGGGCCAAACCTGCCAACGCGCCAGAGGAGTCAACGTGGAGCACGCGCAGCGCAGCGAGCATGAACGACGTTGACACCGACAAGCGATGGCAGACAATCACCCGCGCCGGCGAATGGAACCTTGCCGAGACCGAACACCCGGAACACTCGCCAACCCCCATAGGGTCTAGCAGACCTTCCTTGCTCACCAATAGCTTGCTGCTCGGTGAGACCTTGACTAACTTGCGCTGAGTGGGAAGTGGAGGGCCCTAGGTCGCCCGCCGGCGTGCGCTGGCCATGGCGCGGGCGAGGTCGCGGGCTTGTTCGACCTTGAAGCGGACGACGTGCGGGTTGAACAGGTCGGACCAGACGATCCGGGCAAAGGCATACTACCCCTGGGCCCGGATGCCGTCCTCCCGGGTCTTCTCGCGCGACAGTTGCAGCCGCACCGCCGCGGGGTTGGGCGCGCGGTCCATCCCGCCATACTTCTCCAGGCCATCGAACTCGATCGCGACCTGCTCATCGATGAGTTCGAAGTCCACTTTGCGGATGACGCCGTTCACTGTGTGCGGCACCTGGGCTCGAAAGCTGTAGCCGAGGGCTCGCAGGCTCAGGGCGAGCAGGGTCTCGGCCACGGATTCGTGGTCGCCATTGCGGTGCTGGAGAACGGTTTTGACCCGGTGGATGCCCGGATGGTTGCGGAAGAGGGCGAGCGCGACGTTCACGGCCTCGGTCGTGACGATCCCGTCATGGAGGAGCCCGTCGACGGCGACGAGACTCACCACCGGGTCGGGCGCCCGGTCAGCGTGCTCGATGAGCCCCACCTGGATGGCGGCTAACAGCGGATGCACGGTGATCAGCCCCGACGGCGAGGTCACCGGAGGGAAGTCGGCAGAAACGAGCTTTGGATGGATCACCGCTTGGTCTCGGTGGCGGCTGAACACGGTGGCCATCCGGGCGACATGCGCCGTGGCGAAGTCGACGCCGTGGAGCCGTCCGCCGTTGAGCAGGAGCGAGCTGTGGTGGCTCGCGATGACGCGACCCTCAAAGGAGCGCACCAGGGCGGAGATCAGCAAGGTATGGCAATTGCACTGGGTCTCCCATGGAGTTCGTCCCTCCCACGGTGGGGGGTCCACGCCCGGCGGGCAGACGGCATACCACCCGCGGATCATGCGGCGCAGGGTGCACTGACGACACAGTCGAACGATGTCGGACGGGCTCAAGCCCAGCGCCGTGGCATCGCGAGTCGCAATCACTCCGTGCACGGCCAGATCGTGGATCTCCATGCGCACAGCGTGCCCTGGCGCACCGTGCGGTGGGAGGCGAACGAAACCGCCTGTGGACAACGTCCGCGCCTGGATCCGGCGGGCTGTGGACGAGTGGTGTCCGGCGAGGCAGGCCCGACCTAGCGCAGGTTGGTCGACCTCCCGATACGCAGCAAGGTATTGAGGCGCGAGGAACGTTTGCTAGCAGAAGTTCCTCGCGGCGCGCCGGGAGGGCTAATCGAGGGGACCGCCGGCGACGTAGATGACCTGGCCGGAGACGTAGCCGGCCTCCTCGCTGCACAGGAACGAGATGGTCGCGGCGATGTCGTCGGGCTGTCCGACACGCGCGACCGGGATCTGGGCGGCCGAGTGCGCGATGAAGTCCGCCATGCTGATCCCCATGCGCTCGGCGGTCGCGGCCGTCATCTCGGTTTGGATGAACCCAGGTGCGACCGCGTTCGCGGTGACGCCGAACTTGCCCAACTCGATCGCCAGGGTCTTGGTGAACCCCTGCAGGCCGGCCTTGGCGGCGGAGTAGTTGGCCTGGCCGCGGTTGCCCTGGGCCGAGGAGGAGGAGAGATTGACGATCCGGCCGAACTTCTCCTTGGTCATGAACGCCTGGCAGGCCTTGGTCATCAGGAAGGCGCCACGCAGGTGAACGGCCATGACGGCGTCCCAGTCGGCTTCGGTCATCTTGAAGATGAGGTTGTCGCGGATGATGCCGGCGTTGTTGATCAGGATGACCGGCGCGCCGAGTTCCTCGGCCACTCGGGCGATTGCGGTCTCGACCTGGGCGCCATCGCCGACGTCCGCTCCCACGGCCAGCGCCCGGCCGCCCGCGTCTTCGATCGCGGACACAGTTGCTGCGCAGGAGGATTCGTCCAGGTCAACAACTGCCACGGCATTCCCATCCGCGGCGAGTCGACGGGCGGTAGCTGCCCCGATTCCACGGGCGGCTCCGGTGACGACGGCGACCTTGGTATTGCTCACGGTTGTTCTCTCCTGCCGGGTGTGGGTTAGGTTTGGGCACGCTGCTTGCCACCTTAGCGAGGGGACCGAATGGATGTCTGGCCGGGTCGGCCCTATCCCTTGGGCGCGACCTACGACGGCTCCGGCGTCAACTTCGCGGTGTTCTCCGAGGTGGCATCGGCCGTCGAACTGTGTCTGATCCACGACGACGGCAGCGAACGCCGAATCGTCTTGCCCGAGGTCGATGGGTTCGTCTGGCATGCCTATCTGCCCGGGCTGCAGCCAGGCCAGCGCTATGGCTTCCGGGTCCACGGACCCTATGACCCCGCCAACGGCCACCGCTGCGACCCCGAAAAGCTCCTGTTGGACCCCTATGCGCGCGCCATCGACGGGGTGATGGAGGGGGATCCGTCGCTGTTCAGCTACCCGATGACCGACGCCAACCGCGGCACGACCGGGGAGCGAAACGGCCTCGACAGCCTCGGCCACACGCTGCTGTCGGTCATCGTCAACCCCTTCTTCGACTGGGATCAAGACCGCGCTCCCCGGCACGAGTATCACGAGAGCGTCATCTATGAGGCGCACGTCAAGGGCCTGACCAAACTGCACCCCGATGTCCCGGAGGAACTGCGCGGCACGTATGCCGGGATGGCCCACCCCGCGATCATCGAACACCTCGTCGAGCTCGGCGTGACCGCTGTCGAGCTGATGCCCGTGCATCAGTTCGTGCACGACTTCCACCTGCTCGATCGCGGCCTGACCAACTACTGGGGATACAACACGATCGGCTTCTTCGCCCCCCACAACGGCTATGCCGCCTACGGCACCCGCGGTGAGCAGGTGTTGGAGTTCAAGGCGATGGTCAAGGCGCTGCACGAGGCCGACATCGAGGTTATCCTCGACGTCGTCTACAACCACACCGCCGAGGGCAACCACCTCGGTCCCACGCTGGCTTTCCGCGGCATCGACAACAGCGCCTATTATCGGCTCGTCACGAGCAATCTGTCGCACTACTACGACACAACTGGCACCGGAAACTCCCTGCTGATGCGCAACCCCCATGTGCTGCAACTGATCATGGACTCGTTGCGCTATTGGGTCACCGAAATGCACGTCGACGGATTCCGCTTCGACCTAGCGGCGACGCTGGCCCGGCAGTTCCACGAGGTCGATCGGCTCTCTGCCTTTTTTGACCTGGTCCAGCAGGACCCGATCGTCAGCCAGGTCAAGCTGATCGCCGAGCCGTGGGACATCGGCGAGGGCGGCTATCAGGTCGGCAACTTCCCACCGCTGTGGACCGAATGGAACGGCAAGTTCCGTGACACCGTGCGTGACTTCTGGCGCGGCGAGGCCTCCACGATCGGGGAGTTCGCCTCCCGCCTGACCGGCAGCTCCGACCTTTACGAACACTCCGGGCGCAAGCCGATCGCTTCGATCAACTTCGTCGTCGCCCATGACGGGTTCACGATGAACGATCTGGTCTCCTACAACGAGAAGCACAATGACGCCAACGGGGAGCACAACCGCGACGGCGAGAGCCACAACCGGTCGTGGAACTGCGGCGTCGAGGGTCCCACCGAGGACGCCGGGATCATCGCCTTGCGGTCGCGTCAGCACAAGAACCTCCTGACGACTCTCCTGCTGTCCCAAGGTGTCCCGATGATCGCGCACGGTGACGAGATCGGCCGCACCCAACGGGGCAACAACAACGCATATTGTCAGGACAACCCGATCACCTGGATCAATTGGGAGCTGACCGATCACCAGTCCGACTTGCTCGACTTCACCCGGCGCCTGGTCCAGGTGCGACGGGAGAACCCGGTCTTCCGGAGGCGCCGGTTCTTTGCCGGGAGCGCCGACCACGGCGGTGAGAGCACGGTGCACGACATTTGCTGGTTCACCCCTGCCGGCCACGAAATGAGCGAGCAGGACTGGCGCAATGGGTATGCCCGCTCGCTGATGGTCTTCCTCAACGGCCAAGCGATCCCCGAGCCCGACCGTCGCGGCCAGCGCATCCGCGGGGACAGCTTCTTGATGATCTTCAATGGACACTTCGAAGCGCTCGACTTCGCCCTGCCGCGCAAGGAATTCGGCGCTTCCTGGGTTGTGGAGATCGATACGGCCGCGACCTCGGTGAGCAAGCGGATGCGCCGAGCGAGTTCGATCCTGCGCGCGGAAGCCAGGAGCGTCGTGCTACTGCGTGGCCCCGCCGACCGGGGCCTGACCCCGCCGCGCGGCTCGGCTCACTCGCCCTTGACGCGGACCATTCCCTCCTGAGCGACGCTCGCGACGAGCGCCCCGTCCCGGGCAAACATCTGCCCGCGACCCAATCCGCGCCCGCCCGAAGCGGAGGGGGAGTGTTCGGCATACAGCAACCAATCGTCCATGCGCGCCGGCCGGTGGAACCACATCGCGTGGTCGAGGCTGGCGACGCGCAGCCGGGGATCGTCCCAACCGAGCCGGTGCCGTCGCAGCACCACCTCCAGGAGCGTGTAGTCCGAGGCGAACGCCAAGACCGCCGCATTGATCAGGTCGTCGTCGGGGAGCGCCGTGACGGCTCGCAGCCACACATGCTGACTCGCGGCAGCGACGGCGGGCGGCGGGCCGAAGAGATGGCCCTCGACGTGTCGCAGGTCGATCAGGCGGCGGCGCCGAGCCAGCGCCTTGGGGCCTTCGAGGCTGCCATAGGCCTCCGCCAGGGGCGGTAGCTGCTCCGGGGCCGGGACGTCCGGCATCGGGTCCTGATGAGCCAGCCCGTCGGCGGGCTCTTGGAAGGAGGTGGTCATCGACAAGATCGCCTTGCCGTGTTGCAGCGCGTGAACTCGGCGAACGGAGAAGGAACTGCCGTCGCGAAGGTCCTCGACGGCGAAGCGGATCGGCAGCGCGGAGTCACCCGGTCGCACGAAGTAGGCGTGCAGACTGTGGATTCGACGGGCGGGGGCGACCTCGGCGACCGTGCGTCCGGCCGCCATCACGCACTGCGCCAGCACCTGCCCGCCGAAGACTCGCTCGTGCGGCGTGCGCTGGCTCTCACCGGAAAAGACGCGCATCCCGCGCTCACTCGGGCCGTCGGCGTCCTCGCTCGTGCCGGAGACCGCAAGCCGGGCCACGCCCACCTCGTCGAGGTCGAGCAGGCGCAACAGCCCATGCACGGATTCCTCGGCCTGCGTCATGTCGCCAGCCTATGAGGTCAAATAGGGGACTATGAGTCACACCCCTCACAGCGTCGACGTCGCCCTGCGGTGGAGCGACATGGACGCCTACGGCCACGTCAACAACGTCCAGTATCTGCGCCTGCTCGAAGACGCCCGCATCGTCGCTGTCGCGGACTGGCTCGGTGAGGGTGATCGCCTGCTCAAGGCCGGCCTCATCGTCAGCCGCCATGAGATCGAATACCTCGCGGCGCTGACCTTCCGCCATGCGCCGGTGCGGGTGGACATCTGGCCGACCCGCGTCACCGCGGCGAGTTTCGACCTGGCCTACGAGGTCCGCGACCCGGCCGAGGTGGGGGAGCAGTTGTATGCCCGCGCGGAGTCCACGCTCGTCGCCTACGACCTGGAGGCGGCCCGTCCCCGCCGACTCTCGGCCCACGAGCGGGCCCGGCTGCAGGACCTGGCTGGCGAGCCGGTTGCCTTCCGGTGGCGGCCACGATGAGCGAGATCATCCTTGCCGATGAAGAGACCTGCGCGGACCTGCACACGTATGCCGCCCGGATCCGCCACCTCGACGCCGACGCGGCCGTGCGGTTGCACGCCGACGGGCACGTGCTCGCCGTCTACGGCGGGGTCCTTCCTGGTCGCGGCCTCACCGGGAGCGGGGCCGTGCTCGGACTGCGCGTCCTCGCCCTCGCCGAGCCCGCCGATGTCGACGTCACGGTTCCGGTGGCCGCCGTCCTCGACCGCCTCGCCCGTGCCGCGGCCGACACCGACCGGCCCAGGCTGGTGATCCCGCCGGTGTCGGCGTTCGTGTCATGGGCGGGAATCTCCCCGCCGCGGGCCGGCTGGACGCCGGTGACGACCCTCGACGGCAGCGCCGTGATCGCCGCGGCAACCGCGGGCATCGCCGAGGTGGCGGGCGCCGGCAGCGGCCTGGCGGCTTCGGTGGAGGCCCACCGGGCGCGGGTCTGGTCTCAGCCGCTGAGCGAGGGGCTGAGCGCCCCCGCAGGGCTCGCGTTCGCGGCATACGGGCTGGGGTTTGTCCGCGGCGACGAGCAAGCATGGCTGCTGCAGGCGGGAGCGTGGTGGCGCCTGACGACCCAGGCGGGCCATTGCCTGGCCCGCGGCCGACCCGGTCAGCCGGCAGCGATTAAGGTCGAGAACATGTCCATCCAGCCACCGGCCCTGCCGACCTCTGCCGAGTGGCTGGAGGCACTCGCCGCCTTGCCCGGGGTGGACGACGACCTGGTTCTCGCCGAGCAGCTCGTCCGCCGCGGCGCCGAGATCGGGACCGTGCTGCGCCGCGGACGGCTCGAACGCAACCGCAAGACATCGATCTCCGATTTTGTCACCGCTGCCGACACCGCTGCCGAGGAAGACATCGCCGCGGCGCTGACCCTGCTGCGCCCAGCGGACGGGCAGCTGGGCGAGGAAGGAGCGGCGCGTGAGTCCACCTCCGGGCGGACCTGGATCATTGACCCGATCGACGGAACCTACAACTTCGCCTCGGGCCTGACCAACTGGTGTAGCGCGATCGCCCTGCGCGGCAACGATGAATCGGTGATCGGCGCGGTCCGACAGGAGACGACGGGGGAGACGTGGCTGGGCCGAGTCGGCGGGGACGGCAGCGGTGACGCCTGGCTCAACGGTGACCGACTCGCGCCGCTCCCGGACCAGCCGCTCACCGACGTCTCGCTGGCGACCTATCTGCACCCGACCCGGATCGCCGACCCCGATGTGCTGCAGCCGTGGCTCGCCGCCTGTAGCGAACCGGCAACCGTCCGGGTGCTTGGCTCCGGCTCGTGCGACCTGGCTGGGGTCGCGTCCGGCCGGCTGGGAGCCTTCCTGCAGCATTCGACCGCGGACTGGGATTGGTATCCGGGGACCGCCCTGGTCCGGGCGGTTGGCGGGCGGGTGCGGGTCGTCCACCACCGCGGCTTCCGCTGGCACCTGGCCGGTGGCGCCGCGGTCGTCGACCGGCTCGAAGAGCTCGTGACGGGCGCGTGAACCCGTGGGCCGCGAACCGCGTGCGGCGAAGCGGGTGCGATCACCTTCGGTGTGGTGGGATAGGTCCTCATGACCCTGTCCCTCCCCGTGCTTGCCACGCTCGACGCGACGTCCCTTCCGGGCACCGTCGTGCACCGGCACGATCCGGCGGAGGATGCGTGGTGGCGGCAGGCGGTGACCTATCAGATCTACCCGCGCTCGTTCGCCGACTCCACGGGCAACGGCATCGGCGACCTCCCGGGCGCACGCGCCAAATTGCCCTATCTCGTCGAACTCGGCGTGGACGCCGTGTGGTTCTCGCCGTTCTATCTCTCTCCCCAAGCCGACGGCGGATATGACGTCGCCGACTACCGCGCCGTCGACCCGCTGTTCGGGTCCCTCGCCGACTTCGAGGGACTGCTCGCGGACGCAACCGCTTTGGGGCTGAAGGTCATCATCGATCTCGTGCCAAACCACACCTCCGACGAGCATCCCTGGTTTCAGGCGGCCCTCGCCGGGGGCCCAGGCTGCCCGGAGCGGGAGCGCTACCTCTTCCGCGACGGCTTGGGTGCCGGGGGCGAGCTGCCACCGAACAATTGGCTGTCGGTCTTCGGCGGTCGTGGGTGGACCAGGGTGACCGAGCCGGACGGAACACCGGGACAGTGGTATCTCCACCTATTCGACGTCAAGCAACCCGACCTGAACTGGCAGCACCCGCAGGTCCGTGCCGAGTTTCTCGACATCATCGACTTCTGGATCCGCCGTGGCGTCGCCGGCTTCCGGGTGGACGTCGCACACGGCCTTGTCAAGAACCCGGCGCTACCGGACTGGGATGGCCCGCAGGAACTCCTCGGCCCCGACGACAAGCAACCGACCAATGCGGCGCCCATGTGGGATCAGGACGGCGTCCACGAGATCTACTCCGCCTGGCGAGCCCGGCTGGACGGCTACGGCGAGCCCGATCGGATCATCTGTGCGGAGGGCTGGGTCGACCCGCCGGAGCGGGCTGTGCGCTATATCCGGCGGGACGAATTCCACCAGGCGTTCAACTTTGACTTTTTGGAATGCCCTTGGCGCGCAGCGGATTTGCGTGAGGTCGTCAAGAAATCGTGGTCGATGTGCGATTTTGTGGGAGCACCGACCACGTGGGTGCTCAACAACCACGACGTCGTCCGCTCGGTGAGCCGCCTGGGGTTGCCGATCGGCGAGGGACGGCCCAATGGCATCGGCTCCGACGACACGCAGCCCGACGTCGTCCTCGGCCGACGGCGAGCCCGCGCCGCGACCGTGCTCATGCTGGGCCTGGCCGGCGCGGCATACCTCTATCAAGGCGAAGAACTGGGGTTGCCCGAGGTCACCGACGTGCCCGACGAGCTGCGCGAGGATCCCGTGTTCCTGCGGACCGACAAGCGCGAGATCGGCCGAGATGGTTGCCGGGTGCCGCTGCCGTGGGTCCATGACGCACCGGGCCTCGGTTTTGGTCCCACCGAGGCGACCTGGTTGCCGCAACCGGCTGAGTTCGCGAAGCTCGCCGTCGACGTCCAACAGGGCGCTGCCGGCTCGACGTTGGAGCTCTATCGGACGCTATTGCGGCTGCGGCGCGAGCGTCAGTTGGGTTTGGGTTCACTTGCCGAGGTCGACGGTCTCGGCGAGCACGTGGTGGCCTATCTCAACTCGGGCAAGGACGGGGCTCACCCCACCCTGATCGTCCTCAACCTTGGCCACGAACCGGTCGAGCTGCCTGCGGTCGGGTCCGTCCTCGTCTCTTCGGATGCCGTGGCGGGCACGACGCTCCCGGGCGACACGGCCGCGTGGTTGACAGTGGGCTAGCCGTGCGCGCGAGCGACTTCCCCTTCTTTGACCTCACCGGACCGGTGGGCCTCGCCCACCGCGGTGGCGCCTATTTCCGCCCAAACATGGGTCGGGAGAACACGATTGCCGCCTTCCGCAAAGCGGTGGACATGGGCTACCGATACATCGAGACCGATGTGAGGGCAACCTCGGACGGCGAGCTTGTCACTTTCCACGACGATCGGCTGGAGCGGGTCACCGACGGGCGCGGCCTGCTGCGCGAGCACACCTACGAGCAGATCCAACGGGCCCGCACCGTCGCCGACGACACGATTCCGCTGCTCGACGACGTGCTGGAGGAGTTCCCGGACACGAGGTTCAACATCGACTGCAAGTCCGACCTCGCGATCGAGCCGCTCGTCACGGTGATCCGTCGCCACCGGGCCATCCCGCGGGTCTGTATCGCCGCCTTCTCGGGCAAGCGTCTGGCCGCCATCCGCAAGGAGCTGGGGCCGACCTTGGCGACGGCCACCGGGGCGCCGGGGGTGGCCGGTCTTCGCCTGGCGCCGCTCACCCTCTCGCGGCTGCTGCGGTCGGCTGCGCCGGTGCTGCAGATCCCGGTGCAGCACGACGTGCGCGGCGCCACGATCACGCTCGTGACGCCGCGACTCGTGCGCCGAGCGCACGCACTCGGCAAGCAGGTGTTCGCCTGGACGATCGACGACCCTGCCGAGATGGGCCGGTTGCTCGATATCGGCGTCGACGGGATCATCTCGGACCGGATCGATGTCCTGCGAGACGTCTTCGCCGCGCGGAATCTGCCGGTGTAAGGCGCCGCGGTCGCGCCCGGTCAGCTGCCCGCGTCGAGGGAGTTCACCAGGGAGTGCGCGGCGCGGGTGAGGTAGTCGCGCAAGACGGCATCGTGGGCGGCATCGAGGCCGAGCCCATCCACGGCGGCGAGCATGTGGGTCAGCCAGCGGTCGCGCTGGCCGGGCGTGACGGCATACGGCAGATGACGCATCCGCAGCCGCGGGTGTCCGCGCTGCTCCGAATAGGTCGTCGGGCCACCCCAATATTGCTCGAGGAACATCCGTAGCCGAACCGCCGCCGGCCCGAGATCCTCCTCCGGATAGAGCGCGCGCAGCGCCGGATCCTCGGCGACCCCGGCATAGAAGGCGTCGACGAGCCGGACGAAGGTGTCGTGTCCGCCGATCTCGTCGTAGAAGGTGCTCGTCATGGGGTTGCTCCCTGGTCCGGAGGAAAGGCGAGGCGGGGGCCGGGGATGCCGGCGAGGTCAAGCGCATCCTTGGCCCGCCGGCGCAGCTCGCGCTGGATGTCGAATTCGGCTCCGGCCGTGCACTTGACGAGAATCCGCAGCGTCAGGGTTGCCCCGAGGATGGACTCCACACCCAGCACCTGTGGGGGTTCAACGAGCTGGGCGGACCACTGCGGATCGGCGGCGAATGCCGTGGCACTCTCGGCCAGGACACGCAGCGCGTCGTCCACATCGGCGTCGTAGGCAATCGGCAGGTCGACATAGGCGGTGGCCCAGCCCTGGCTCTTGTTGCCGATCCGCAGGATCTCACCGTTGCGGACATACCAGGTGACGCCATTGGCATCGCGCACGGTGGTCACCCGCAAGGTGACATCGACGACCGTCCCGATCGCCTCACCGGTATCGATGACATCCCCGACGCCGTATTGGTCTTCCATGATCATGAATATCCCGGAGAGGAAGTCCTTGACCAGGCTCTGCGCGCCGAAGCCGAGAGCGACGCCGCCGACGCCCGCGGAGGCGAGCAGCGGGGCGAGCGGAATGTCCAGCAGCGACATGACGGTCAGTCCAGCGATCAGGGACACAACGAGCGTGACCGTGCTGCGCAGCAGGGTGCCGAGCGTGGCGAGGCGTTGCCGGTGCCGCTCCCGGGACCAGCCGGTGGCATGGGCCAGGACCCGCTCGGCCCGGTTGCGGTCGGCGTCGCCCCGGGAGATCGCCAGATCGACCGCGCGGCGGATGACCCGATGGAGCAGCCACCGCAGGGCCACCGCCAGCAGGATCGTCGCGAGGATCCGGATCGGGACGCCCTGGAACCACTCCCAGGTCTCGGCGCGGCTCACAGTGCGGCGGCGTCCCGAGCCTGAACCCGCAGCGCCCGGGCAACCGCGTCCCGGTTCTCCGAAACGACGCGCCGCAACGCGGGCGGGGCGTCGGGGTGGGAGTTCAACCAGCCGTTGGTGGCATCGAGCAAGGGCTGGTCGGCCAGGGGTGCGGGGTAGAAGCCGTTGATCTCACCGGCGATCGCGTGTGTCCTGGTGTCCCAGACATCCATGATCGCGTCGTGGAACTTGCCGACATACGGTGCCAGGAGCGCGGGGTCACCGACCCGGGTGAAGCCGGTGGCCAGCGCCAGGATCACCGAGTTCGGCGTGTCCGGGTTGTCGACGCCTTCGGCCCACGCGGCGGCCTTGGCCGCGGCGGTTGGCCGACTAGCCAGCGCGAGGGCGGCCCGCTCCCGGCCCGTAGCGGTATTGTCACGCGCGACCTCGGCGTCGATGGCGTCCTGCGCGGCCACCCCTGCGGCCGCCAAGGCGGTCAGGAGCGTCCAGCGCATGTCGGTGTCGACGCCCAGACCGGGCAGGCTTACCGCGCCACTCAACAACTCGCTGACGTATGCCGTGTCGTCGCCTGCCTGGAGCAGGCTCGCGTAGCCGGTGATCAGCTGCAGCTGCGCGTCGCTGCCCGGCGGCGCGGTCTCGGCCAGCTCGCGCAGCCGAGCGAGCACGATCTGGCGCACCTGCGGCCGGCGAGGCTGGGCGAGGTAGAACGTCACACAGGTGTGCAGCTGCGCGAGCAACGTGCGTAGCAGCGCCGAGTCGTCTTCTTCGGCAAGCGCACTGAGCGCGTAGGTGACGTAGTCACTCGCCGCCATCTCCGCGTCGCGGGTCATATCCCACACCGAGGCGAGGACCAGGGAGTGCGGCAGGGTGTCGGTGAATCCGCGCGGGTGGGCCAGGGCGCTGCCGAGGGAGATGGGGTCGAGGCGGATCTTGGCGTAGGCGAGGTCGTCGTCGTTGGCGAGGATCAGGGCGGGTCGCGCCTTTCCGATCAGTTGCGGCAACTGCGTGAGGGCCCCGTCGACGTCGACCTCGAACTTCTCGGATCGAACGAAGTGGTCCTCGTCGAGGTCGAAAAGACCGATGCGCAGCCGGTGGGGTCGCAGCTGGTCGTCGCCCAAGGCGCAGGTTTGCTCGATCGCCGCGGTGGCGATCAAGCCGCGGTCGTCGGACTCGATGACCGGACGCAGAGTGTTGACGCCGGAAGTCTCGAGCCACATGCGCGCCCACGAACTCAGGTCTCGGCCCGAGGCGAGCGTCAGCTCGGAAAGCAGGTCGGGGAAGGTGGTGTTTCCCCACGCGTACTTGGCGAAATAGGTGCGCAGGCCGGCAACGAATGCGTCCTGGCCAACATAAGCGACGAGCTGTTTCAACACCGAGGCGCCCTTGGCGTACGTGATGCCGTCAAAGTTGACTTCGACGTCGTGGAGATCGTTGATCGGGGCTACGACTGGATGGGTCGAGCTGAGCTGATCCTGGCGATAGGCCCAGGCCTTCTCATGGGTGCAGAAGGTTGTCCACGCGGACGTCCACGGCGTCGCGTCCGTCTGGCAGGTGGTCGAGGCCCACTCGGCGAACGACTCGTTGAGCCACAGGTCGTCCCACCACTTCATCGTGACCAGATTGCCGAACCACATGTGCGCGAGTTCGTGCAGGACGATCAGGCTGCGCCGCTCGACCAGGGCGTCCGGAACCTTGCCGCGGAAGACGTACTTCTCGTTGACCGTCACGCAGCCGACGTTCTCCATCGCGCCCATGTTGTATTCGGGTGTGAACAGCTGATCGTATTTGGCAAATGGGTAGGGGCAGTCGAACATCTCCTCGAAGAATGCGAACCCTGCCTTGGTGCAGGTCAGTATTTCGTCGGCGTCGAGATAGGGCGTTAGCGAGCGGCGGCAGAAGACGCCCAACGGGATGACACCAGCACGGGTGCTCACCTCGTCACGGACCACGTCATACGGCCCGGCCACGAGCGCGGTGACATAGCTGGAGATCCTCGGCGTCGGGGGGAAGCGCCACACCGAGGCGTCCGCGGAGGCGGGTTCGGGCACCGGAGTGGGCGTGCAGGAGATGACCTGCCAGTGAGACGGGCCCGTGATGGTGAACGTGAACTCGGCCTTGAGGTCGGGTTGCTCGAAGACGGCAAAAACTCGCCTGCTGTCCGGAACCTCGAACTGGGTATAGAGGTAGGTTTCGTTGTCCACGGGGTCGACGAAACGGTGCAGGCCCTCCCCGGTATTCATGTAGGCGCATTCGGCTTCGATCCGCACCTCGTTTTCCGTGGCCAGGCCGGGAAGCCGCACCCGCGCGCCGGTGAAGTGGGTCGCCGGGTCCACGGCCGTTCCGTTCAGCGTGATGGCCGTCACCGACGGAGCGATCAGGTCGATGAAGGTCTCCGTGCCGGGCGCGGAACAGGAAAATCGCACTGTGGACACGCTGGTGAAGGTGGGCCCGACCGACGTCAGATCGAGGTCGATAGCGTAGGAAGCGACCGCAAGGACGTCGGCGCGGGCAGCCGTGTCCGCGCGGGTCAAATTGGTCCCTGGCACCTGATTCCACTCCTTGATTCCATTGCCCCGCAGCTGACGCTCGCTGGCCGGATGAACCGGCCAACCCATCCTGCCACGCGGCTTTCGGGTGGTGGAGATGATGGCAGAATTGGCCCATGTCCTCCGCCGTGGCAGCCGACACTCGCGCTCGAGCCGAGATGTGGTTCGACCCCATCTGTCCCTGGGCCTGGATGACCTCCCGGTGGTTGATGGCCGTTGAGCAGGTGCGGCCCGTCGATGTCACCTGGTCGGTGATGAGCCTGTCGGTCCTCAACGAGGGTCGCGACGGACTCGATCCGGACTACCGCGCCAAGATGGCTCGTGCGTGGGGCCCGGTCCGGGTCATCATCGCCGCCACGACCACGCATGGGGAAGCGGTGATCAAGCCGCTCTATGACGCGATGGGCACCCGCATCCATCACGAGGGCAACCAGGACTATCCGGCGGTGATCGAGGCCGCCCTGGCCGAGGTCGGATTGCCCCCCGATCTGGCCGCGGCAGCGACGGTCACCGACCATGACGAGGCCCTGCGGGCCTCGCATCAGCGGGCGATCGACCTCGTCGGTGACGACGTCGGCACGCCGGTCATCGCCGTCGAGGGGGTCGCCTTCTTCGGCCCGGTCGTCTCCCCGGCCCCGCAGGGCGACGCCGCCGGCCAACTATGGGATGGCTGCGTCCTGGTCGCCGGCACCGACGGCTTCTTCGAGCTGAAACGGTCGCGCAACCGCGAGCCGATCTTCACCCAGGAGGCATGACATGCGCGTTCACATCGGCGGCGACCACGCGGCATACGAGATGCACGGCGAGTTGATCGTTTTCCTCGAAGCCGAGGGGCACGAGGTGGTCAACCACGGGCCCTTCCGGTATGACGCTGAGGACGACTACCCCGTCTTCGTCTTGCGCGCCGCTGAGGCCGTGGCCGCTGACCCCGGGTCGCTGGGCATCGTGCTCGGCGGATCCGGCAATGGTGAGCAAATCGCCGCCAACAAGGTGGCTGGCATCCGAGCGGCGCTGTGCTACAACGACGAGCTGGTCAGCCTTGCCCGGCAACACAACAACGCGCAGGTCATCTCGATTGGGGCCCGGATGAATACCATCGCCCAGGCCAAGTCGATGGTCGCGACGTTTCTGGAGACGGCCTTTTCCGACGAGGCCCGGCACGCTCGCCGGATCGGCCTGTTGAGCGCTTATGAGTCGGACGGCACCTTGCCCGATCTGCCCGCGGACTGATGTGGTCGTGTCGGGGATGGCCGATGCTGCCCGAGTGCGGCAGCAAGGGGCGCGGTGGCGGCACGAATGGCGCCGCTTCCTCGGCGCCGGGTTATCGGTGCGGGCGCGGCTGTATCTTGTCCTGCTCGCGGTCACGGTCGCCGGCGCGGGCTATCTGAGCTTCCCCGACCACTTCCCACGCAGCGTCTTTGTTCCGTGCGTGCTGCTTGCCGGGCTGTTCTTGCCCCCCGGGCCGCTCTTGGTCAGTTTCGGTTATGTCTGGTGCTTCTTGACCGTCGGCACTCTCGTCGATGCCGCGACCCGCGGCCAGGCGCTCGTCTCCTTCTTGGTGGTCAGCTTCGGTATGGCCGTGATGTACCTCCTGTCCTCCTCGCGCGCTGCCTTGGGGTTGAGCGGGTTCAGCGGCGATCGGATGCTCGCCGATTTGCGGGCGCGCCAACGCGCGCTCGCCCAGCTGCCGCCGCTGCCGGAAGGCTGGCGCGCCGAGTGCCAGATTGCGGGCGCCTATGGCGATTCGTTCTCCGGCGACTTCTTGCTCTGCTCCCCGGGACGGGACGGCCACGAGATCGAGGTCGTGCTCGTCGATGTGAGCGGCCAGGGATCCCGCGCAGGCACCCGGTCGTTGATGTTGTCCAGCGCGTTGAGTGGCCTGCTCGGCCAGGTCGCCAGCGATCGTTTCCTTGCGGCCGCCAACTCCTTTCTCGTCAGGGAGCGGTGGCGCGAGGGTTTCGCGACCGCCGTTCATGTGGCCCTTGACCTGCGCACCGGCCGCTTTGTGATCGGCTCGGCAGGGCATCCACCCGCCATTCATTACAAGGCCGAGACCGGGCGCTGGGAGGCGGTCCTTTCACGTCCCGGTCCGGTGCTCGGTGTCATGGCGGACATGGAATTCCCCCAAACGATCCGCGAACTCGCGCCCGGCGACGCGCTGTTGCTTTACACCGACGGCGTCATCGAGAGCCGCACCAATCAGCTCGCCGACGGCATCGACTGGATGCTTGGGACCATCGAGCACATGGGCGGGGCCGGTTTCCCGGGCGTTGCGAGCACCCTCGTGGGTGATGCCCAAGGTGGCCTGGGCGACGACCGGGCCGTGCTGCTCATCTGGCGGGAGTGAGCGCACCGCGACCAAACTGGCCAGTTTGTTGACAGCTTTTCGGGGGCGTCCCGAATTCCTGGCGCGCTGTGGTTGCGTCGAGTAGCTTGCCAGCATGAGCACCCTCGATCGACGGCTTCTTCTGACCGGCGGGATCGGTTCCACCACCTTGGCCTGGGCGGCACCGACCGCCATCGCGGGCGTCCGCCCCGCCGGTCCGCCGGCATCTGCCTGGCGAGCGCTGGACGCCCAAATGGCGGGCAGCGTCGTGTTGCCCAGCAGCAGCAACTTCGCCACCGCCAAGCAGCTTTACAACCCGCGCTGGGACTCGCTGAGCCCGCTCGCGGTGGTTCGCCCGCTCAACCGCAACGACGTCGTGAAAGCCATGCAGTTCGCCGACAGCAATGACCTGATCGTCGCGCCGCGATCGGGCGGCCACTGCTATATCGGCAGCTCGTCCGGAAATGCCGTCATGGCGCTTGATGTGCGCGGCCTGAAGTCGGTCACGCTCAACGCCAGCAAGACCCAGGCAACGATCGGCGCCGGGACCGGCCTCTACAACGCCCACGTCGCGCTGAACAAGGGCAAGCGGACCATCCCGACCGGGACGTGTCCGACGGTCGGGGCGGCCGGCCTGACCCTGGGCGGTGGCCTCGGCCCGGAGTCACGCGGGCATGGCACGACCAGCGACCGACTCGTCTCGGCGACCTGTGTCCTCGTCGACGGCTCCCTCGTGACCGCCTCCGCGAGCCAAAACGCCGACCTGTTCTGGAGCCTGCGCGGTGGTGGCGGGGCGCAAGGAGCCGTCGTGACCGACCTGGTCTATGAGACGCACCCGACGACCCGGCTGGGCCAATTCTCACTGAGCTACCCGGCCTCGGCCGCCGAGGATGTCCTGCTCGCCTGGGCCGAGTTCTTCGCCAGCTGCCCACGCTCGACCAAGGCCAATGTCGCGATCAACAGCAAGCCGGACAAGAGCGGCTTTATGGTGTTGGTGCACGGCGTCACCGCCCCGGGGGCGCAGGATTCCCAGTGCGACGAGCTGCACGCCCTCGTGGGTGTGCCGTCCATCAAACGGAGCACCACCGAAGACACCTACATGAACACCGTCTTGGAGATCGCCAACGGCGACCCCACGCCACCGCGACGCGACTTCACCGCCGGGAGCGATGTCATCAAGACCATGACGTCGTCGGTCGCGCAGGCGATCACCGCGATTGCGTCCGAGGGCATCTCGCGCCGGGTCGGCTTCCAGTCCCTGATCGGGCCGCTCACCGGCGCGATCCAAGACCCCAGCGCCACTGCCACGGCCTTCCCCTACCGCAGCCACGCCGCGCTGATCCAGTGGTTCTGCCCATTGCCGACCAACAACACGGCGGCCTACAACGCCGCTCGCGGCTGGATCGGCTACGCGCACACCCGGTTGGGCTCCCTCAGTGCGGGCGCATTCATCAACTACGTCGAGCCGGGCCGTCCGGTGGGCAAGTACTTCGGGCCCAACCTGGCCCGCCTGCGCACGGTCAAGCAGCACTATGACCCGCAAGACCGGCTGAAAGGGTCGGTCACGTACTGACCAGGAGCCTGTCGCGCGGGTCAATTTTCCCATTCCCGGGACAAATGGACGCCCTCCTGGTGTGCTGGCTGCGTGGCCCGGTGTGGAAGGGCACCGGACAGGACTCCGGAAGGGGAGATCATGCAGCGCAGGAAATTCATCACGGGTGCGGCGGCGGCAATCGCGCTGGCGGGAGCGCCGATGCTCGCGACCGCGGGCGGTGCGCACGCCGTCGACACCGACAAGGCGGCCGGCTGGTCGAGCAGTTTCAACTCCAACTCCAGGGGCTGGAGCAGCGTCCGCGGGAGCTGGTATCGCTCGGCAGGCAAATGGCGGGCCGACGGCCAGCCCGGCTACTTCCTCTCGACCAAGCACACCGGTGTCTGGGAGAACTTCGTCTACCAGGCCAAGGTCAAACGCGACGGCAATGGCGGTGGCACCTGGGCGAACGCTCTGATCGTCCGAGCAAACCCCGGGAATCTGCGCTACGACTACCGCTGGCTGCCCGGCTACTACTTCCAATTCACCAACACCGGCTATTTCTCGGTCTGGTATATGGACGCCTCCGGCGGTGACGCAGCGGTCAAGGACTGGACTTACTCCAGCGTCGTCGAGAACGCGTACTGGAAGAACATGAAGGTAGTGGCCAACGACGGCTACCTGTCGTTCTCCATCAACGGCTATTCCCTGTGGTCCGGCTACGACTACCGCCTGTCCTACGGCAAGGTGGGCGTCGGCTTCTACACCGCGTCCGGCTACTGGGGGAAGTTGCAGATTGACCAGTCGAGCCTGCAGACCCTACCCGGCCGCGCGAAAGTCACGCCCGACCCGTCCGCGCCAATCGGCGCGACTGTCCCTGGTGGAACGATCCTGCGATCGCCGAAGTAGTCTGCAGCCCAACGCATGTGGTCCCGGCACTCGTGCCCGAGTGCCGGGACCGCATGGTGCCCCGAAAGATTGGGTGCGTTATTGACAAAAGGTGGACGAATTGCCAAAACTGCTGGTATCCGTCGCATTGTCCCTGGTGTGATTTGAGCACGGCCAAATGGGCCGAGAGGAAGGAGATCCAGGGATGAAAGCACGCAAGATGGTCACCGGGACGGTGGCGGCGTTCGCCCTCCTGGCGGCACCGGCAGCAATCAGCACGACCGGAGCTCAGGCCGCCGACACCGATCGGGCGGCAGGCTGGTCCAGCAGCTTCAACTACAACCACAATGGCTGGTCGGTGGTCAGCGGATCCTGGTATCACGACGCCGGCCGGTATTGGCGTTCTGAGGGTCGCCCGGACGCCTGGAACTCGGTTCGGCACGTGAACACCTACCGCAACTTCGTCTTCCAGAGCACCTTCAAGCGCGAGGGCAACGGCGGCGGCTACTACAACAACTCGCTCATCGTCCGTGGCCGCGTCAACCGGGACGGCGACGACAACTGGGGTCCGGCCTACTTCTTCTCGTTTGCCAACAACGGTTACTTCTCGGTCTGGAAGGAATACGGCGACGGGTCCTATGACCCCGTCCAGGACTGGACCTACTCCTCGGCCATCGACGACCTGATCTGGAAGAAGCTCAAGGTCACCGCGGTCGGCAACCGGATGACATTCTCGATCAACGGCCGCCAGGTCTGGTCCGGTTACGACTACTCGTTCACCGCGGGCCAGGTGGGCATCGGGTTCTACAGTGCTGCCGGCTACTGGAGCACCATGCGGATCGATTCGGCCAACCTGCAGACCCTGGCCGGCAAGGTCGCCGACGACCCGGCAGCCGATGTCGGCAAGACCGTGCGCGGAGGCTCGCCGACGGTGGCGCCGCACTGATCGGGGCCGCCTGACCACGGCCGGGCCGGTGCACCAGGTGCGCCGGCCCGGCTCGTTTTGCCGGGACCCCAGGGCGGCTGCAGGGTGCGGGATGATTCCCTTGACGCTATGCCGCCCGCATCCGCTGCGCGCGAGGGGCACCCGCCGCGCCCAATCCGCAGCTACACCCCGCGCTATCGCACCTCGGCCCTGACCCGCTCGCGGATGGAGCGCCTCTTGCCGAGGTATGGCGTCGGCCACCTACCCATCGACCCGCAGGCGCTATTCGACCGTCGGGCGGCCCTTGTCCTGGAGATCGGGGCGGGCCACGGCGCAGCGGCAATTGCCTATGCGGCCGCGCATCCGCAGGAGGACGTCCTCGTCGCCGAGGTGCATGTGCCCGGCGTCGTACGCATGCTGGCCGCTGCCGAAAATGCAGCGGTGGGGAACATTCGAGTTTATGTCGGCGACGCGGTCGACCTGCTCGGCGGCCTGCCGCCGGCGAGCGTCAGCCGGGTGCACCTGCTCTTTCCGGACCCGTGGCCTAAGCGGCGACACCAGAAGCGCCGCTTCGTGCAACGGCATACGCTCGCGGCGATCCGGCGCCTCTTGGTTCCCGGCGGGGTGCTGCTCGTGGCGACCGACCACCCCGTGTATGCCGCCCACGTGCTGGCCCAATTTGCTGGCTGCCAGGGCTTCGCAGTCGGCGAGGTTCGGCGACCAGAGTGGAAACCGCTCGACGGATTCGAGGCTAAGGGCCTAGCCGCCGGGCGAACTCCGATCTATCTCGAGGCCCGCAGTCGGCCAGACCTCGGCGCGGTCAGTGGCGACGCGGGCGCATAACAACCAGCGCCAACCAGCCCAGGCCACCGAGAGCGACCGCCACGAACGTCTTCTTGAGCAGGTCCCAGTCGGCGTTGGCGCCGAAGAGGCCGCTGGTGATCGAGGCGACCTTCTCGGCGACACCCGGGGCCTCACCCGGCGGCGTCGTCGACGTCGCCACCGCACCGGCGCCGTCACTGGAGTCATCCGAGCTTTGACCCGGCCATTCGGGCGTCTCGGTCGCCGTCCAGTTGGGCAGCGCCGAACTGGAGCTGGTGTTCGGCGCGGTCGTGCTCGTCGGCCGAGACGTCGTGGTCGAGTTCGGCCGCGTCGTCGTGGTGTTCGGCCGCGTCGTCGTGGTGGGTGGCGGTGTGGTCGTGGTGGGTGGCGGAGTGGTCGTGGTGGGTGGATCGCTGGTGGTGGGTGGTTCCGACGTCGTCGGCGGTGACGAATAGGTCGGCGGTTCCGAGGTGGAGGGCGGTTCCGAGGTGGAGGGCGGCTCCGACGTCGATGGCGGCTCGGAGGTTGACGGCGGCTCGGAGGTGGACGGCGGCTCGGAGGTGGACGGCGGCTCCGACGTCGAGGGCGGTTCAGAGGTGGACGGCGGTTCAGAGGTGGACGGCGGCTCAGAGGTGGACGGCGGCTCCGAGGTGGACGGCGGCTCCGAGGTGGACGGCGGCTCCGACGTCGTATCCGTGCCCGGGGGGGAGGTGTAGGTCGTCGAGGAGTCCGTGCTGGACTCGGCGAAAGCGGCGGTCGCGGCGACACCAGATGTCGCTGCGGCACCCGCCGCGATGCTGGGCACGATCGCCCCGGCCGTCACGGCGCCCATGACGAGAAGCGGCAGGCCAGCACCGACAACGCGCCTGGAGCGAATTCCACGTTTCATGCGGGTGTCCTCGGATGGATGAGACGATCGGCGGAAAACACGGCAACCCGCCGGGCCAGCTGGTCCCCCGCCAGGAGTGTCACTCTACCAGGGGCGAGCCGAGGCCGACGGCGGGCTTGCGCGCCAACCTGTCGGGGTAGCCGGATTCGAACCGGCGGCCTTCCGCTCCCAAAGCGGACGCGCTACCAAGCTGCGCCATACCCCGTATGCCTGCCGTTCACGCCCCGGCGGCGATTTCGGAGCGGTCACGGCGGGCAGTAGGCTACCGCTTGCTCCACGCCGCTTTGGCACGGGAGTTTGCGGGTGTAGCTCAATGGTAGAGCCCCAGTCTTCCAAACTGGCTACGCGAGTTCGATTCTCGTCACCCGCTCTGTGTGTGCCCGTCCTGTCCCTATCCCGATTGTGGAGTGCCTGTTGTGAAGAGTGCCGTCGAGACCCTCGCCCCGACCCGAGTCAAGGTGACCGTCGAGGTTCCCTACGCGGAGCTCAAGCCGAGCGTAGACTCGGCGATCAAGGCCATCGGGTCACAGATCTCCGTCCCCGGCTTCCGCCACGGCAAGGTGCCGGCACGCATCATCGAGCAGCGGGTCGGCCGAGGCGCGGTGCTCCAGGAGGCGATCAACGAGGCCCTGCCCGGGTTCTTCGGCCAGGCCGTTGATGACAACAACTTGCGGCCGATCGGCCAGCCCGAGGTGGAGATCACCCAGGTGCCGATGGAGGACGACCAGGAGTTGGCCTTCACGGCCGAGGTCGACGTGCGGCCCGAGATCACGCTGCCGGACCTCGATGCGATCGCGGTCAGCGTGGACGACATCGAGGTCACCGAGGAGGACGTCCAGGAGCAGCTCGATACGCTTCGGGCCCGGTTCGGGACCCTCGTGACCGTCGAGCGCGAAGCGGCGATGGGGGACTTCGTCACGATTGACCTGTCTGCCACGATCGGCGAGGAGGAGATCGACTCGGTCACCGGTATCTCGTATGAGATCGGCTCGGGGAACATGCTCCCCGGGATGGACGACGCCCTGATCGGGCTCGCCGCCGGCTCGTCGACGACCTTCACTGCCCCGCTGGCCGGCGGTGACCACCAGGGTGAGGACGCCGAGTGCACGGTGACCGTGCAGGCGGTCAAGGAGCGCGAGCTGCCGGAACTCGACGACGACTTCGCCGCGCTCGCCTCGGAGTTTGACACGCTGGCGGAGCTGCGCGCCAACGTGACCCACGGGGTCGAGCAAGGCAAGCGCTTCGCGCAGGGCGTTCAGGCCCGCGACCGCATCCTTGATCACCTGCTCGAGTCGCTCGACGTGCCGCTGCCGGAAGGCATCATCGACGCCGAGGTCAACAGCCACCTCGAGGGCGAAGACCGGCTCGAGGACGACGAGCACCGCGCCGAGGTAGACGCCAACACCCGGCGCTCGCTCAAAACGCAGTTCATCCTCGATGCCCTGGTCGAGCAGGAAGAGGTCGACGTCAGCCAGGAGGAGTTCGTCGAATACCTGATGATGCAGGCTCAGCAGTTCCGGATGGATCCGGGCGAACTGGCGAAGGCGTTGGACTCCAACGGGCAGGTCCCTGCCATGGTGGTGGAGGTGGCCCGCCGCAAGGCGCTGGCCGCGGTCTTGGATCGGGCGACGATCACCGATGCCTCCGGCAATGCCGTCGACCTCAATCTCCTCGTCGAGGAGGAGGGCGACGGCGACGAGGAGGCCGCGAGCGCCGAGGATTCCACCGCGCAAGAGCCAATCGAGCAGGCCGCCGTGGCGGAGGACTCCGGCGAGGAGGCCCCAGTGGCAGAGGACTCCGCCGCCGAGGTGCGTGCCGAGCCGACCGCCTGACGCCCAGGGGGGTACTGGCCGACATTTCCGCGGGCGCTAGCGCACCCGCGTGGCGGGTGAGCGGCATACAGTCGCGGGGTGACTTCGATCTCGGATCAGGACAAGGACATTATCCGTCGCGCCACCTTTGGTGCCATCGCGCTCGTGTCGAAGGCCGACCCGGGCTTCTTCGCGACCTTCAAGGAATCCATGGCGGGCTCCAAGGCGCTGGCCGCGGCGCCGCAGAACATCCGGGAGTTGCTCAAGGGCGGGCTGGTGGCCCCGCCGAGCGGCGGGGAAGGCGGCATCGAGCAGGCGATCCTTGCCGACATCAGGGCCGCCAAGTCGGCGCTAGCGAGCGACCCGGCGGCGTTGCAGGGCTGGATCGGCGTCGTCGAATCGGCGATGCAGCAGGTCGCCGAGGCGTCCAAGGGCGTCGCCCCCGCCGAGCAACAGATGATCGATATGATCCGGGCCGCGCTCGCCTAGCCCGGCGCGGCGGCGGCCCCGACCGCTCCGGCGCCCAGTCCGCAGGACAGCTAAGCCACAAGAGGCGTCCTTCGCCGACAATCCCGGGGTGGATCGCGCTCGACTGCACACCGCTCGCAATGGTGTGTATGCCGTATTCACGCTCACCGGAGTCGCCTTCGCGTCCTGGGCCAGCCGCATACCCGACATCAAGGCCGAGCTTGACCTGAGCGCCGGGGAACTCGGGCTGACGCTCCTGGTCGGCTCGCTCGGCTCGATGCTCGGGATGCCGGTCGCCGGTCGGCTGGCCCACCGCTTCGGCGCCGCGCGCACGTGCGCGGTCACGCTGCTCGTCATCGCGTGCGGCCTGGTCATAGCCGGTTTGGGCACCGACGTGGCGGGGGCCGCTGGGGTGGTTGGATTCGGCCTGTTCGTGCTCACCTTCGGTCTGGGCGTGTGCGATGTCGCGATGAACCTCGAGGGCGCCAGCGTTGAGCGACTCCTCGGCCACTCGATCATGCCCCGGTTCCACGCGGCATTCAGCGGGGGAACCGTGGCGGCCGCGCTGGTCGGGGCCGGCATGGCTGCGGTGAACGTGCCGGTTTGGGCGCACCTGCTCGGCACCGCGGCACTCATCGTGGCCAGCGCGTGGCCGGCGACGCGGGCCTACCTCCCGCGCACGATCCAGGACGCCGAGCCGTCCGGCGAGCCGCGGGTGAGCGCGCCCGGCCGATCCGCGTGGACCGAGCCGCGGACGCTGCTCATCGGCTTGGTGACCTTGGTTGCCGCCTTCACCGAGGGCACGGCCAACGACTGGATGAGCGTCGCCTTCGTCGAGGGGCACGAGCTGCCGCGCTGGGCCGGCGTGCTGGGCTTCGCCGCCTTCCTCGCCGCGATGACCATCGGCCGGATCTTCGGCACCCGGCTACTCGATACTTACGGTCGCGTTCCGGTGCTGCGCGTGCTCTTTGTCCTCGCCGGAGTCGGCAGTCTGCTCGTGGTCTTTGGCAACCCGGCTGCCGCCTATGCCGGGACCGCGCTGTGGGGGCTGGGCGCCTCGCTGGGCTTTCCCACCGGGATGAGCGCCGCAGCCGACGAATCAGGCCGGGCGCATGCGAGGGTCTCGGTCGTCGCGACGATCGGCTATCTCGCCTTCCTCGTCGGGCCGCCGGTGCTCGGCTTCCTCGGCGACCACGTCGGGGTGTTGCGGGCAATGCTCGCCGTGGGCGCGATGCTTGTTCCGGCATTGCTCGCGCTGCCGGCCATGCGAGAGCCGCGCCTTGCGCTCACGGCGAACAACGACGAAACCGGGGACTACCCTCATGAGGCCGGGCGTTAGGGTCACCATGACCACCCCGCACAAGAGCAGTGTCAGGACGGAGAACGGCGTGACCACCAGCCCCACCGCGGCTTCCCAAACTGGGCAGTTCGGGCTCGACGACCACATCTATCAGCGGCTGCTCAAGGAACGCATCATCTTCCTCGGCTCCGATGTGCGCGACGACAACGCCAACGCCATCTGCGCTCAGATGCTGCTCCTGGCCGCCGAGGATCCCAAGTCCGATATTTGGCTCTACATCAACAGTCCCGGTGGCTCGGTGACCGCCGGCATGGCGATCTTCGACACGATGAACTGGATCCCCAACGACGTTGCGACCGTCGCCATGGGCATGGCCGCCTCGATGGGCCAGTTCCTCTTGTCTGCCGGCACCAAGGGCAAGCGTTATGCCACGCCCCACGCCCGCGTGATGATGCACCAGCCCTCCGGCGGCATCGGCGGCACCGCCTCCGACATCAAGATCCAGGCCGAGCAGATGCTGTTCATCAAGAAGCAGATGGCCGAACTCATCGCCCAGCACACCGGCCAGAGCCTGGAGCAGATCGAGAAGGACTCCGACCGCGACCGGTGGTTCACCGCCGAGGAGGCCAAGGAATACGGCTTCGTCGACCACGTCTTCACCCGGGCCGAGGACGCCGGCGCCGACGACAACCCGGTCACCGACTGAACGCGGCATACGGAGAATCGAGAACAGACATGAACAACGTTGGTATGACCGCGGGTGGCTTTCACGTGCCCGGCCCCAGCTCGCGATACATCCTCCCGCAATTCGAGGAGCGCACCTCCTATGGGATGAAGCGCCTCGACCCCTACACCAAGCTCTTCGAGGACCGCATCATCTTCCTCGGGGTGCAGGTCGACGACGCTTCCGCCGACGACATCATCGCCCAGCTGATCGTGCTCGAGTCCCAGGACCCCGACCGCGACATCCTGATGTACATCAACAGCCCCGGTGGCTCGTTCACGGCGATGACGGCGATCTACGACACGATGCAATACATCCGCCCGGATGTGCAGACCTTCGTGATCGGCCAGGCCGCCTCCGCTGCCGCGGTGCTGCTCTCGGCCGGTGCGCCCGGCAAGCGGTTTGCCCTGCCGAACGCGCGGGTGCTCATCCACCAGCCGGCGCTCATGGGCGGCGACTACGGCCAGGCCTCCGACCTGGAGATCCAGGCTAACGAGGTGCTGCGGATGCGCGAATGGCTCGAGGAGACCTGGGCCAAGCACTCCGGCCGCACCGTCGACCAGGTCCGCAGCGACATCGAGCGCGACAAGATCCTGTCCGCCTCGGAGGCCAAGGAATACGGTCTGATCGACGAGGTTCTCGCCTCCCGCAAGGCCTCGTTCGAAGACTGAGCCTGCTGTCGACGGTTGAGATCAGGCCTCGCCCGAGGGCGGCCCGCCGTCCACAACCGAAGCCGGGTGCCAGCTGACCGGCTCACCGGGCGCCAGGGTCACGCGCAGGGCCGCGGTGCGCTCGTAGGCGATAGCGATATCCACCTCGTAGGTGCCCGGGTCGACCCGGCGTTCGAGGGCGTGCTCGCCATCGGCGTCGATGACGTCCCGCTCGGTGAACAGCGCCGGGCAGTCGGCCCTGGCGTCGCTGGCCGATAACGGCCGCAGCGCAGCGTCGGGACGAGCGCGGGCAACGAGATTGTCGATTTTGTCCTTGGCGCAGAATGGATTCGAGGGATTCTCGCAGTATTCACCGATCCGCCGAATTCGCCAGTCGTCACCGAGCCGGACGAGTTCATATTCGCGGAACTTCGGCCCGACGCTGGCCTTGACCGTGGTCTGGACGAGGACGCCGTCCTCCTCCTCGAGGACCGCGGTCAGGCTCTCCCGGCCCGGGTCGTAGTCCGGCTCCCCGCCTGGAAAGCGCGGACCCGGCCCTCGGGTGTCGATTCGGTCATGCCCCGAGAGTAATGTCAATGGCCAGATCCCTAGGCCAGCGGCGTCGGCACGCGATCGCCCACGGCCCGGGCGAGGAAGGTCATCCACATCCGGTAGGGCCGCCACGCGTCCGCCCGCGCAGTGAACGCGTCATCGCTCATCGGTTCTGTTGCGCCGCAAAGGCGTTCCAGCGCGCTGCGGCTACGTGGCTCGATCAGGGCAAGGACATTGGGGAGGCCGAGGGAGCGATAGGCGATGAGGGCGCTGTAGAACGGCCCGATCCCCGGCAGCCGCTGCACCTCCTCGCGGATCTCCTCCGTCTCCATCGCCAACAGCCGGGCCGGGTTGAGGAGTCCGTCCAGCGCGGCCGCGGCGATCGCGTGCAGCCGCGGAATCGACGCGTCCGGGAGGCTTTGCAGTTCCGTCACTGTCGCCAGCTTGCTCGGTGTTGGGAATGCCCAGACCTGCTTGCCCGCGAGGTCGTATGCGGTGCCCACCCGCTCCGAGAGTCGTTGCCGCAGAACGCGTCCCTGGGCTGCGGAGCGTCGGGCGCTGAGAATCGACCAGGCTGCTGCCTCGTAGGGGGAGTAGAACTGCGGCGGGCGCAGGCCGGCGGCGGCGGCATGCAGTGCTCCCGCCACGGGGTCGCGCTCGGCCAGCTCGGCGAATCCGACGCCGTCGACGTGCACGGACAGGACGCGCGCGGTCTGGGCCGCCACGGCCTCGTGGTCGGCCGCGCTGGTGATCGTCAGCCGGAGGATCTCGCCCTCCTGGCGGACCTCGACTCCGGCTGTGTGCTCGTGAGTGCCGTCGACGGTGAACGCCAGGCGCATGACATCGTCCCAGTCCTTTTCGGCCCGGTGGCCGAAACCGACCAGTGCCGTGCGGCGCAGCGAAAACGGTCCCTGGGTCGACAGGATGAGCGTGGATGTGGTCTCGGCGGAGGTGGGGCAACGTGGCGTGCCGGTGGTGATCGTGGTCATGCAACCAGTCTCCGGTCTAAAGTGATCATGCACTGATCACTTTCGCTGAGAGAATGTGCCATGCGCGCTGACCGTCTCGTTGCTGCCCTCCTGGTCCTGCAGGCGCGCGGACGGGTGACCGCTGCCGAACTTGCCGACGAGCTCGAGGTGTCGGTGGCCACCGCCCGTCGCGACCTGGAGGCGCTGTCGATGGCCGGCATACCGGTCTATCCGCAGTCTGGACGTGGGGGCGGGTGGCAGCTCGTCGGTGGCGCTCGCACCGACTTGAGTGGGTTGAATGCGGATGAGGCGCAGGCTCTTTTCCTCCTTCTCGGCCCGACCCGAGGCGCGCATCCCCAGGTTCGGTCGGCGCTGCGGAAGCTGCTGCGGGCGCTGCCGGAGAGCTTCCGCAATCAGGCCGAGGCAGCCGCCGACGCGGTGGTCGTCGACCCGGCGGGGTGGGGCGATCGGAGCCGGCCGGCCACGGCATACCTCGCTGCGTTGCAGAAGGCCGTGGTCGGTCGGCACCGGGTCGAGCTGACCTATGCCGGGCGCGGCGGCATGCCCTCGACGCGGCGGATCGACCCCTGGGGACTGGTCGTCAAGAACGATGCGTGGTATCTCGTCGCCGGGACCGATGCCGGGCGCCGCACCTTCCGGCTGGACCGGATCGGTGGCGCGGTTTTGCTCGACGAGCCGGCCGAGCGCCCCGCGGACCTCGATTTGGAGCAGGTCTGGGCCGAGGTCGTCGGGGAGGTCGAAGAGCGCCGCGGCGATCTGGTCGCCGAACTCCAGGTCCGGGCGGGGGGCGTCGGTATGCTGCGCCGCACGTTCGGTCGGCACGCCGAGATCGGCGACCCGGTCGACACGGAGTGGGTCGGCGCGCGCGTCGCCGGAGCCAATGCCGATGTGCTCGCTCGGCGGTTAGCGTCCTTTGGCGGCGCGGTGCGGGTGATCGCGCCGCCCACGGTTCGGGCGCGGTTGGCCGAGATCGGGGCCGAGATCCTTGCCGTGCACACCGTCGAGGCCAGCGACCGAGCGGATCGGTGACGTCCCATTCTGCGGACTCTCGGGTTGCGAGTGCCGAGGCGACTGGCAAGACTGCGGCGTGAACCCGCGCCGGCAGGGGCCGCGGGCCGGCAGCAGAGGGGCTCGCCGTGAGCACAGACGCTCGTCGTTTCGTGGTTGGTGGGGCCGCCGTCGTCTATGGCCTGGGAGTGGCCTTCGGCGGCAGCCTAGGTGGTGAAGAGAGCGGCTTCTGGAAGGCCTGGCTGATGGTCGGCGCATTCGTCATTCTCGCGCTCTGGCTGGTGCTCATGGTCATTCCGTGGGTAGCTGCTCGCGCTGCGCGCTGACTCCTCGGCGATGGTGTCCGGTCAGCTCCCGCATCCGCTGACCGGGCAGCTGTTCGCCTCGCCGGTTCCGCCGGGCACGGGCTGGCCGGGGGATCTCGCGACCGCGTCGACCCCGGTCGCCCGGACGCCCGCCGAGGTCGGCGCGCGCGTGGAGTCGGCCGCCGGTCTGGACGCTCTCGATGCACTGGTTTCGGTATGCCGCGCCTGTCCTCGCTTGGTCGCCTGGCGGGAGCAGGTCGCCCGGACCGGCAAACGGGCGGCCTTCGCCGGTGAACCCTATTGGGGCCGGCCGGCACCGAGCTTCGGTGATCCCGACCCGGCCGTCGTCATCGTCGGCCTGGCTCCGGCCGCGCACGGCGCCAACCGGACCGGGCGGGTCTTCACCGGGGATCGCAGTGGCGATTGGCTGTATGCCGCGCTGCACCGCGTCGGCCTCGCCTCCCAGGCCGATAGCCGCGGCGCGGGTGACGGGCTGGTGCTGCGCGGGGTGCGGATCACCGCGGCGGTGCATTGCGCCCCGCCGGCCAACAAGCCGACCCCGGCCGAGCGGCATACCTGCGCTCCGTGGCTGGATCGAGAACTGCAGCTGGTCACCGACGTGCGCGTGCTGCTCGCGCTCGGCTCGATCGGCTGGGAGGCCGCGCTCGCGGCGGCGAGGCGGCTCGGCTGGGGCGTGCCACGGCCCAAGCCCCGTTTCGGGCACGGCGCCGAGGCTATCCTCGAGCGCCCGAGCGGTCACGTGGTTTTGCTCGGGTGCTATCACGTCAGCCAACAAAACACCTTTACCGGCAAGCTCACCGCGGCCATGCTCGATGACGTGCTCCGCCGCGCGGCGAGCCTCGGTTAGTCGTCGTGCGGCTCAGTCGGGTTCGAGGAGGGCCCGGATGTCGTCGGCGGTGATCTGTCCGGACATCGATCCGCCCTCGTCGACGACTCGCTGGAAGAGGTCGCGCTTGCGCTGCTGCAGGGCGACGACCTTCTCCTCGATCGTGTCCGCCGAGATCAGCCGATAGACCATGACCATCTTGTCCTGGCCGATGCGGTGGGCCCGGTCGATGGCCTGAGCCTCCGCGGCGGGGTTCCACCACGGATCGAGGACATAGACATAGTCCGCCTCGGTCAAGGTCAGCCCGACGCCACCGGCCTTGAGGCTGATCAGGAAGGCGGTGGCGTCGCCTTCCTTGAAGGCCGAGATGACGCTGGCCCGGTTGCGGGTGGCGCCGTCGAGGTATTCGGTGGTGATGCCGGCCTCGGTCAGGTGATCCTGGACGATCTTGAGGAAGGACGTGAACTGGCTGAAGACCAACGCCCGGTGCCCCTCGGCCCGCAGCTCGCCGAGGTGCTCGATCAACGTCTCCACCTTGGCCGGCACCTGATTTCCGGGCCGGTCGGGATCGACCAGTCGCGGGTCGAGGGCAAGCTGTCGCAACCGGGTCAGTGAGGCCAGGATCGCCACCCGGTTGGCGACCGGGTCGTCGAGCAGACCGAGCACGCGCTGGCGCTCACGCTGCAGGTGCTGGTCATAGAGGCGGCGGTGCGGCGCGGACAACTCGACCGCAAGGCTCTGCTCCTGCTTCTCTGGCAGATCGGTGGCGACCATCGCCTTCGTCCGGCGCAGCATCAGCGGCTTGATCCGGCGACGCAGCCGCTCCAAGGTCTCGGGGGACTCGCCGGACTCGATCGGGCGGCGATAGAACTCGGTGAACTTGTCGGCCCGCGGATAGAGGCCCGGCGCGACGAGTGCCAGCAACGACCACAGGTCCATCAGGGAGTTCTCGAGCGGGGTGCCGGTCATCGCCAGGCGGAAGGGGGCCCGGATGCGGCGCAGGACGTGGTGGGTTTTGGCGTTGTGGTTCTTGACGAACTGGGCTTCGTCGACGATCAGCCCACGCCAGTCGACCAGCTCGAAATCGTCGCCGTCGATGCGGGCGACGGCAAAGGAGGTGACGACGAGGTGGGCGCCGGCGACGACCTCGTCCAGGGGTATGCCGCGGCGGCGGCCGGTCTCGCCAAGGACGACGACGCGCAGTTCGGGGGCGAACCGGGCGGCCTCGCTGGCCCACACACCGAGCATGCTGGTCGGGGCCACGACGAGCACGGGATCGGTGAGTTCGCCTGCGGCCCGGGCCTGTTCGAGCAGGGCGAGGGTTTGCACGGTCTTGCCGAGACCCATGTCGTCGGCGAGGATCCCGCCGAGGTCGGCACTCCACAGCGAGCTGAGCCAGTGGAATCCTTCGCGCTGATACGGGCGCAGCGTGGCGTGTAGTCCCTCGGGATCGGGCGGTGGTGCGGCATCGGCGAGCCGGCGCAGATGCTCAACGCTGCGGGTCCAGGCGGCGCTGTCGATCGTGGCGACGCCGAGGTCGGCGAGCTCGTCCCAAAGGCTGAGGTGATAGCGGGACAACCGCATCGGTCCACCCGGCTCGGCGAGCTCGCGGGCTTCGGCGATCAGCTGACGCAGGCTGTCCAGGGCGGGATCGTCGAGGCGGAACCACACCCCAGAGTCGAGGATCATCGCATCGTCGCCCGCCGCGAG
Source organism: Nostocoides sp. (assembly GCF_037045025.1). GTDB lineage: Bacteria > Actinomycetota > Actinomycetes > Actinomycetales > Dermatophilaceae > Nostocoides_A. The sequence continues at coordinate 357,458 of NZ_JBAOHM010000013.1, forward strand.
CGCGCGAAAGAGCGGCTCGAAGGGCACCTCCTCGCCGCCGACGCTGATCGTGATCGCCAGGTCGAACCAGTCGGTGTGGCCCTCGCGGGAGTCGGTCAGGCCGACGTCGACCAGTGGCGTGTCAAGGGCCTGCTCGTAGGTGATCAGCTCGTCGTCGAAGGTGATGTGGATGTCGGCCTCGAGTTCGAGATCGGGAAGCACTTCATCGACGAAGCGGACCGCGCTCATCCCGGACAGGACGACCCGCGCCGCTAGGCTCCAGAAGGGCGCGTATCCGGTGCCCTGTCGGGTGCGGGCGCCGGGCAGACCGTCGAGGACGTCGAGGCTGGCGAGCAGGGACTGCTCGGCGGCGCGGCTGCGGGGGAGGGGACCGGACTCTTGGGTCAGCAACGCGCCGGAGGGGGCGGCATACGCAAAATCGAGGTGCGCCTCGATCAGGGTGGGCGCGGGTTGGGTCAGCCGGATCCGCAACACCGGCCTCGGCTGCTCGGGGATGCTGACGCTGCCGTCGCGCGAGGTCACCCGGGCGACGTCGCGCAGGCGCGGCAGATAGAGGTTGACGAAGCGGTCGGCATCGGCGGCGGGCACCCGCAGCTGACGCTCGTTGGTGAGCAGCTCGGTCAGGCGGGGATCGAGTTCCTTATCGAGCGGAACGAGCAGCAGCCCGCCGCCGGTGTTGACGGCGAAGCCGTGGGGCGGATCGCCGAGGACGCTCATACCGTGAACGGGGCCGAGGTCGGTGTCGGCGTCAAGGCCGCAGACGAGCAGGATGTCCTGGTTCTCGTAGGTGACATCGAGGACCACCTGGACCGGGTCGTCGGACAGGCGCACCTCGCCGTGGAGGTTGGGTCCCGGCAGGAGCTCGACGCCGGCGTCGACGGCCTGGCGCAAGAGCGGCCACACGCGGGAGCCGAGGGCTCCGAGATAGACGTCGGTCGCGGTATAGAAGTAGCCGTCGCGCCCGCCGGTGATGCGGTGCAGGTCGTGAATGGCGCGCATCGCCGCCAGCTGGCGTTTGTGGAGCGGGACGCGCGGGGTGGCCATTTCGCTCCACGTGAAGTTGCGCGCCCACCCGTTCTTGGTGCGTCGAGTCGGGCGCACGGCGATGCGCGGGGGCCCCATCAGCGTGCGGTAGTTGGCCGCAACCGGCAGCGGATCGATGACCAGCCCGAGCCCGGGGGCGTTGTCGACCGGCTCGGGGGCATCGGCGATCAGCGGCGCCAGCGTGCGCTCCCAATCGGCGATGCCGGATCGGGCGCCGACCATGGCGCGGAAGTCGGCGCGGGCGCGCAGCAGCACGGCGACGGTGTGCTTGCAGTCGACCTGCATGGGGCAGCTGCAGCGGGACGTCCACTTCGGCGGCGCGCTGCCGCGCGGGTTGGTGAGCGTGATGAGCGTCTGATAGGGGCGGGCGGCATTGCCCTCCACCTCGGCGAGCAACATCCGTCCCTGATCGGCCGTCGTCAAGGAGCGCACCATCCCCGCCTCGGCGTATGCCCGCCCACGCGCCCACGTCGGCCCGCCGACGTGCTGCTGGATGTGCTCATCGCTCAGCTCACCCAGCCAGCTGGCCGAGGTGAGCGGGCTGTTCATCCGCCCAACGTATCCCGCCGCGCCGACAACCCGGAAACCGTGCTGTTGATCCTCGCCGCGGCGGCCTGCGCCCGATGGTTTCGGTGGCTCAAAATGGGGGTTGGTCGTTATCGAGGTCGTCATCGAGGGCCGCTTCGGGTTTGGGCTCATCGGCGCCGGGTGCCGCGGTGAACTCCAGCGGGCGGCCCGTCGTTTGGCCGTCCGCGTGGTCGTTCGCGGGGCTGCCCGCCGGGCCGTTCGCGGGGTCCATCGGGAGCTGGCTCGGTCCGGTCCGTGGGTGGCTTCGGTCGTCGTTTGTCGGGTCGCGTCGGTCATCGTTTGTCGGGTCGCGTCGGTCGTCGCTCGTCGGGTCGCGTCGGTGGTCGCGGCCTCGCTCACGGTGTTGGTGTCGGCATTGTTCGGCCCGTTTGAAGTCGTCGGGGCTGGCGACGGGAAGGACGAGTCGAGTAAGCCGGTCGATGGGAGCGCTGGTGCGGGTGGTGCCGGTGGGGTCGGTCCAAGACATGGTGGCGTCGAAGTGGAGGGTCGTGTGCCAGCCGGGGAGTTGTTTGATCCGGTGGTGGCGTCGGCACAGGCAGGCGAGATTGCCAGCGGCGGTGGGGCCGTTGGGCCAGGGGAGGGTGTGGTCGAGATCGCCGTAGCGGGCGCTGATCGAGCAGCCCGGGAAGCGGCAGCGGCCGTCTCGGGCGATGATGTGGTCGGTCAGCGCCCGGCCGGGCCGGTAGCCGGCGCGCGCGAGGCTGTCGTTGAGGTCGAGTAAGGCTCCGGTGTCAGGGTGGCAGGCCTGATGAACGGGTTCGCCGCCGGCGGCGCGGACGCGGGCGAGGAGGTCATCGAGCCAGGCCCGACTGGCCAGCCAGGGGGTGGTGATGCCGCTGCTGGTGACCTCGATCAGGTCTTCTGGCGACGCCAAGGGTGAGGACTGGGCCGTGCTGGCGCTCTGGCTGACCGGTGCGGTCCGCTTCGTTGATGTGGTCGGCGCGGTGCCAAGTGGCGAGTGGGCAGAACTCTCGGCCGCCGGGGGTGCTGGGGCTGCGGGGGTATCAGGCTCGCGACCGGCTGGTCTCGATTGCTGGGGCTTGGGCGGCGCCGCGTCGCTCGCGGGATCGCCTCCGCCGCCGGCACCGGTGTCGCCGTCGCTTTCGTTGCCTGCGTGGCCGCTGTCGCCGTCTCCGTTGCTGTCGCCGTCGCCGTTGCTGTCGCCGTCTCCCTCCCCGTGGCTGTCGTCGCCGTCTCCGTTGCTGTCGCCGTCGCCGTTGCTGTCGCCGTCTCCCTCCCCGTGGCTGTCGTCGCCGTCTCCGTAGCTGTCGCCGTCGCCGTGGCTGTCGTCGCCGTTGCTGTCGCCGTCGCCGTCTCCGTTGCTGCCGCCGTCTCCGCCGTCTCCGGCCGAGTCGGTGTCGGTGGTGAGGGCGTCGTGGGGGACAGTGATCGTCATGGTGGCGGTGATGGTGGCATTGCCGGTGATCAGGTCGAGGAGGGCTTTGCCGCGGGCATGGGTGATCGTGGGGCAATCGTCGTCCTCGGCCAGGTATTGGCGAGCCAGGGCGTCAATCGCGGCCCAGGCGGTGACGGCGTCTTCGCACGGGAAGCGGCCGTGCCATTCCTCGATTCCGGGCTCGACGCTCCCCCACCGTTCCAGCCCGGTGCGGGCGCGGGCCCGCTCGGCCCGTTGGCGCAGGCCCTCGGGGTGGATCAAGGCGAGCAGGTGGCGGGTGCGTCGCCGCAGTTGCGGACCGGTCTCGGTGTCCAGGTAGCCCTCCAGGGCGGCGATCACGGTCGCGGCGATCTCGGCCGGGGTCTCGGATAGCTCGAAAATGATCACCCGCGCCTTGTAGTCATCGATCCGCCCGTCGGCCATCGCGGCGTGCAGGGCGCCGTATCCGCCGCGGCCACCTGACCGGTCCTCGTCCTCGGTGTCGGCGGCGTCGGTCTCGGTGCACAGGTCGAGGGCCTGGTCGAGTCGAGTGGAGGCGTGGCGGGAACCGATGCGGAGCCGCTGCATCAAGAAGGAGGATGCGGCCAGGTCCTCAAACCCGAGGCGATGTGCGACCTCGATCACGCTGCCATCGCGGCTTGCGACCAGCTCGATCGCGGCCATCCGGGTGATCGCCGCGTTCTGTGCGGCGGTCACGATATTGAGGATCTCCTGACACCCCGCGACCAGCTCGGCCCACTCGGCCTGCGACAACAGCCCCGCAGGACGCTGCGCAGCCAGGACCAGGTCATCGGCGCGAGCCCGCGTGGCGGCAGCGGCCACTGTCGCCGATGGTGTCGCGCCCCCATGCATCTGCTTCTTCTCCTGGGTCAAACAACAACTCTGACCCTCCCCCCAATAGACACAATAACAGAACAGGAATCGGACCACAAGTCATGCAGTCAAATTTCTTAATCCTTTGCGGTCGCCTACTCGAAGAGTCGTGAGGTAGGCGTTAGTACTACAGCCGCATTTATTTGTGGTTGACCGGCGTGTCGTGGATGTCAGACTGATGACTGGGGCCATGGTGCTTATGTGATCAGTGAGGTTTGTGTGGCGGAAGTGGAGTTGTGGGCGGAGGGGCTGGCGGCCGTGCATGCCCGGATCGCGTCGCGGTTCGCGCGGTCTGAGCCGCGGGAGCGGGCGCTGGAGTACGTGCGCGGGTTGCTCTCGCCGGTGGAGCGCAAGAACGGGTGGACGCTGTCGGAGCGGGCCGGAGCGGCGAACCCGGATGGGATGCAACGCCTTCTCGCGGCGGCGGATTGGGACGTGGACCTGGTTCGTGACGACGTGCGTGGGTACGTGGTCGAGCACTTGGGCGACCCGGCCGGGGTGCTGGTCGTGGACGAGACGGGGTTCCTCAAGAAGGGCACGAAGTCGGCCGGGGTGGCCCGGCAGTACTCCGGCACCGCGGGGCGGATCGAGAACAGTCAGATCGGGGTGTTCCTGGCATACGCGACGCCCGTCGCCCGCACGTTCCTGGACCGGGAGCTGTATCTGCCAAAGGCGTGGACCGAGGACCGGGACCGCTGCCGAGAGGCCGGGATCGGCGACGAGGTGGCCTTCGCGACCAAACCGGAGCTAGCGATCGCGATGATCGGTCGGGCATTGGATGCGGGGGTGCCGGCCGGATGGGTCACCGGCGACGAGGTATACGGCCAGCACGGCGGGCTGCGCGCCACCTTGGAGAGTCGTGGCATGCCGTACGTGCTCGCGGTGCCGGTCAACCAGCGCGTCATCGCCCGTGTCGAGACGGACACCGGCGACCGGGTCGCCAAGCTGCGTGCGGACGAACTCGCGAGATCGCTTCCAGCGCAGGCGTTCAAGAAAATCTCCGCAGGCAACGGCGCCAAGGGTCCCCGGCTCTATCACTGGGCCCGCGCCCAGATCCGTCCGCTGGAATCTGCCGATGGCTACTGGCTGCTGGTGCGCCGTTCGATCAGCGACCCCACCGACCTGGCTTACTACCTGTGCTGCGGGCCCGAGGACACGCCGCTGCGCGAGCTTGTCCGTGTCGCCGGGGCCCGCTGGGCCATCGAGGAGACCTTCCAGAGCGCCAAGGGACAGGTCGGCCTGGACCAGTACCAGGTCCGCCGATACGAATCCTGGTACCGGCACATCACCCTGGCCATGCTCGCCCACGCCTTCCTGACCATCACCACCGCGGCCACGGCAACCCCCAAAAAGGGGGCCATCGAGCCAACCCCACGGACCTGATCCCGCTCACCGTCCCCGAGGTCAAACACCTTCTGGCGCAACTGATCTGGAAACACAACCCAGACCCGGCCGAAGTTCTTCACTGGTCATCCTGGCGTCGCCGGCACCAAGCCCGAGCCCGCCGATGTCATTACGCCAGCCGTGGCGCATTCCCATAAATGCGGCTGTAGGCGTGGAGGCGGGCAATCATCGGCTCGGCCGGGTCGAGAGGAGCGTGTCGGTCGTTTTGTGGCGCCAGAACCGTGCCGACCGGGTCCTCTCGACTTGGCGGGCCTGGTCAGCGACGCGGCTGCCGTTGGCCCAGGCACAGCGTCGGGGCCGCGTACGGCGAGCCGAGCACGCCCGCGGACATTAATGGCGAACAGAGGCCCCCCTTTCCCAACGCGACGGTGGTCGCTCGTCGGCGGCCGGGTCACCGAACGTGGAGCCCGTGAGTGACGCGCTGGCTGAACGGCAAGTCGCGCCCTTTGCAGCCAGTCGCGCACGGGTAACTGCGCTACTCGCGGCGGACCAGGACGGCGCCGGCCTGCGCCACCCCTGAGTCGAAGGCGGCCCCGCTGTTGCGCGACTCGCCGACCGCGTCCCTGCGATCCGCCAGCTCGGACGAGTTGCCGATCCCAATCGACCGGTCGAAAAGCATTGTCCCCCCAGCCACTAGCAACTAACCCAACGGGTCGGCGGCCCGTTCTCGGGCCGCTGCGGCGGGCCGGGTTCCGGGAGCATGCACCAGCCGGTGCCGCAGCCCGGAGGCGCGCTGGATCGGCCGCTCAATGCCGGCGGCCACGGCCTCCGGGGTCCCGATGATCGTCAGCTCGCGCTGCGCCCGCGTCACCGCCGTATAGATCAGCTCGCGGGTGAGTAGCGGCGAGTCCAGCTCGGGCAGAACGACGGTCACCGATTCGGCCTGGCTGCCCTGACTCTTGTGAATCGTCGCAGCGTGCATGGTCTCGACTTCGCTCAACCGGGACGCGGCGACCTCTCGCACGCTCGCTCCGGCGTCGAAAACCGCAACCAACCGCGCGCCGCGCCTCATCACGACCCCGGTATAGCCGTTGTAGAGGTCCATCGCGTAGTCGTTGGCGGTGACGAGCAGGGGGCGGCCGGCATACATCGGGGTCCAGAAGTTCTCGCCAGTCTCTTCGCTCACCCACTGCTCGACCTGGCGATTCCATCGCGAGACCCCGGACGGCCCGGTGCGGTGCGCGCACAACAGCCGGTGCCGAGCCAGGGTTGCCAACGCTCGACGTGCCCGATCGTCATCGTCGCCTGCGGCCCGAGCCAGCTCGCGAAGCACCAGCGCGCACTCCACGATCAGCGGCTTGCGCTCGTCGACGTCGGCGAAGAGGCGGATCTCGTCGCCGCCGCCGTGGAGCAAGCTCACTGCCCCGGCGGCGTCGCCGTTGCGAATAGCGTGCGCGAGTTCGCCGATGGCTCCACCGAAGCGATAGGTGCGCCCCAGACGGGCAACCGCTCCCAGCTCGTATGCCGCTCCCAACGGTTCGCCTGCCGCCCCCTCGGGTTCGGCTGTCGCCCCCAACCTGCCGCCGGTTGCCGTGGGCTCGCCTAAGCCGTGTCCGCCCATCCCGGCCACCAGATCGGCGAGGACCGCGCCAGCTTCAACCGAGGCGAGTTGGTCGGGGTCGCCGGCGATGATCAATCGCGAGGTCGGCCGCAATGCCTCCAGCAGGCGGGACATCAAGGTGAGGGAAACCATGGACGCTTCGTCGAGCACGACGACGTCATGGGGGAGGCGGTTGTCGCGGTCGTGCTTGAACCGGCTGCGAGACTCCGGAATCCAGCCGAGCAACCGGTGCAGCGTGGTCGCGGACAACGATGGGATCCGCGCCCGGTCGGCGGCGGGCAGCTGAGCTGCCGCGCCGTGGAAGGCCTCGGTCAGCCGGGCCGCCGCCTTGGCTGTCGGCGCTGCCAGAGCGATGCGCAAGGGACGCCGCGCACGCCCGTCCCCTGGGCGCTCTGGGCCGCACGCTGGGTCGCCGGCCGCCTGCTCGGCAAGCAGCGCCACGATCTTGGCGATTGTCGTCGTTTTGCCCGTGCCCGGCCCGCCCGTGACGATCACCGTACGATGCCGAACCGCGCTCTCGCCGGCCGCGCGCTGGTCGCCGTCGCCAGCATCGGGGAAGAGTCGGCTCAACCCGGTCGTGAGCACGGACTCCTCCACCGACACCGCGCCCAGCCCGGCCCGCTCATGCAGGACGTCCGCGACGAGCACCTCCTGCTCCCAGTAGCGCTCGAGATAGATCAGGCCGAACTCCAGCCGCAGCACCCGTTGTGCCACGAGCGGACTGTTCGCGACCAGCGAGCGCCAGGCCGTGGCATCGGGTTCCGCGGCGAATGGCCACAGGAATTCCGGATCGAGCGCGCTGGCCTCCTCGAGGTCGCAGGCCACCGACCCGGTCCGGACGGCACGCACGGCCAGCGCCAAAGCCAAGCGCACCCGGTCGTCGGCCTCGCCGACGAGTTCACCGAGGCGAACGGCGACGTGCACATCGGCGGCGTCGAGCAGGCCGGAGGCATTGGCCACCCCGAGCAGGCCCTCGGCCCGCTCAGCGAGCCGTCGGTCGTGCGGCGGTGGCGCCACGAGTTCGTTCATCGAACCGGCCGTTCGCGGGAACGCTCTGGTTGGCGGCAGGGGCCGGTGGCCTTCGATAGCGTTCCCAGGTGCTCTTCGAGACCACCACCGAGCGGCTGCTGCTGCGCCGGCCCACGGCCGCCGACCGGGACTTCTATCTGCGCCTGCACGGCGATGAGCGGTTGTATCGACATGCCCCCTATGCCCGCGTCGACGCCGACACTGGTGCGGCCCAGTTCGCGAAGCTCCTGGAGTGTTGGGAGGACAACGGCTTCGGCTACTGGATCGCCTGTGACACATCCACGGGTATGCCGCTCGGCTGGGCCGGCGTCCGCCCCGCCACCTCCGGGGCGCTCAACCTCTACTACCGGTTCGCCGCCGAGGCTCACGGACAAGGCCTGGCGCGCGAGGCCGCCCGTGCCGCGGTGACGACGGCCACCGAATGGCTTCCCGGTCGGCGCATTGAGGCCGTGGCCAAAGTCCATAACGACGCCTCGATCCGCACCGCCCGCAGCGCCGGGCTGCTGCCCGTCGGCACGCGTCAACTGGAGATCGACCCCCCTGGCAGCGGCGCCTCGATGATTCTCGTTGCGCCGCAAGTCGTTCGCGTGGATGTCATCACCGAATCGGACAGGGAGGCGCTCATCGCCCTGTGGATGCGGGTCAACGACTCCGGCGGATCGGTGGGCTTCTTGCCGGGCGCGCCCCGGGCGCGGGTCGAGGGGGCCCTGGTCGAGCACGGGGCCCAGATGGCGGCGGGACGCGCTTTCGGCGTCGCCCTGCGAGATCCCGACGGGACCCTCGCGGGTTGGGCATGGTGGGTCAAGACGACTAATCCGCTTCTGGCGCATGTCCGTTGGCTCTACCGATTGATGGTTTCCCCGGAACGACAGGGACGCAACCTCGGCTCTATCCTGATGGCCGGCCTGATCGGCTGCGCCCGCGCCGATCGCGGCGAATTGCTTCGCCTGGACTATCGCAGCGGCGGCGGGCTGGGCGATTTCTATGCGCGGTTCGGGTTCACCGAGGTGGGTCGTGTGGGCGGGGGCATCCGGGTGGCGCCGGGAGACGAGCGCGACGAGGTGTCGATGGCGCGCCGGACCGATGGCGCGCCCCTGACCCTCGAGGGCCGCACCTGACCTCATTCCGGCGATCATCCTCTGCCGTCCAAGAGGTCGGAGAGAGCGAGGACCAGGGCCGCTGGCGGGCGCCACGAGAAGACTCCGGCGGGATGCCCGTCGACCGCTGGGGTGTCGGGGCCGCACATTCCGCGCAGATAGAGATAGAGCACGCCTCCCAGGTGGCTCTCCGGGTCGTATGCCGGCACCCGCCAGCGCAGGAATCGATGCAGGACAACGGCATACAGCAATGCTTGGAGGGGGTATGACGAGTGCTGCATTGCCGCCGAGAGTGCCTCGGGCGCGTAGTGCGCGGCCGTCAACGGAGCATCCGCCGGCCCGAGCCAGTTGGTCTTGTAGTCGGCGACGAGATAGCGATCACCGACGCGGAACACGAGGTCGAGGGACCCGGTCAAATAGCCGCGCAGCGGCTGCTCGCCGAGCTCGGGGCGGGCGAGGTCCTCGGCATACGGGAGCAGCGGATCGTCCGGCCCGAGGTGAGCGCGCAGCAGCGGCGCGAGGCTGGCCAACCGGACCTGCGGAGCCCCCCGAGTGGAGATGAGGTCGCCGCCCCCCAGCGGGAGCTCGAACTCCAACTCGCACAACCGATCACGCGCCGGAATGTCGGCGAGGGTGACGCCTGGCGCAAGCGGCCCGAGGGGCGTGCGGGACACGTGGACCAGGGCCTCGGCGAGCGCTTCCCGGTCCACATCGACGGGCCAACGCAGCACCTGCTCGCCGATGCGGGCGGTGAACTCCGCGGTGGCGTCGGCGGGCTGCGGGTCGGCGGTCTCAAGCACCGCGTGGACCAGCGAGCCGAAGGTCGCCCCGACGGGCATGCCGGCCATCGGTGAGGCCAGACCACGCGCCGCTTCGAGACGCGGATCAGACTCTGCGCGAACGGACTCGGGAAGCACCTGTGCGCCGGGTGCCTCATCGTCACGAGCCGGGAACTCGGGCTCGGGTTGCCCCGGCCCAGTCAGGGCGAGCCCGGACTCCGCCGCCCTGGTCAACGCGGTGTATGAGGTGCGCCGCCAATCCGCGTCGATCGGCCGGAGCAGGGAGCGCACCGACAACTCCCCGTCGACGGCTGCCCGCAGCGTGCCGGCCGGTGCCTCCCCGCCGAACCACTCGGGCGACGGCCCACCGGCGCTCAGCCACAGACCCAACTGACTGACGACGGGAGCGTCGGTGGAGGGGACCGGAACCTCCGGCTCGGGCTGGCCCACGCCACCGGGATCGCGGCCGAACAGCGCCCGATGCAGGGGGGAGGAGCGGGTTGTCGTCATCGGGGTCCACCAGGTGACCAACTGGCTTTGCGCGCGGGTCAGCGCGACATACAGCAGCCGCAGGCTCTCGCCGTCGTCCTCGGCCCGACACCGTTGCAGGACATCGTCATCAGGGTCGCCGCCCACGTCGAGGCAGCGTCGGCCGTCAGCGTCGTGATAGCGCGGGAAGTCGGGTGCGTCGGGGGTGCGGCGGTCGCTGAGGAAGGGGGCATAGACGATCGGGAACTGCAACCCCTTGCTGCCGTGAATCGTGGCGAGTTGCACGGCAGCGGCGTCGCTGTCGAGGCGTCGGCTGCGCAGCGAGGCCCCGCGGGTGGTCGGAGCGGCACGTTGGGCGCGCAGCCAGGCCGTCAACGCGACCAGGCCGAGCCGTTGCCGCAGGCTCTCGGCGTGCAACAACTCGGCCGTATGCCGCATATCGGTCAGCTCGCGCTCGCCGCCCAGGTGCCGCAGGAGCCGCTCCTGCACGCCCCCGATTGCGGCCGCCTCCAACACGGCCGGTATGCCGCGCACCGCGAACAGCTCGGCCCAGTGCCGCATTGTCTCGGCGACCTCCTCGGTAGCCGCCTCGCCCCTTGCGTCCAGGTCGGCCGCGGTCACGCCGAGCATGGGGGTCAGCGCGGCCGCACGCACTCGCGCCGAGCGATTGGGCGACTCCATCGCTTCGAGGACCGTCAGCCAGTCGAGCGCGGCGGGGGACTGCAGGACGCTGTCGTCGGCGCTCATCACCGCAGGAACCCCGATGTTGCGCAGGCTGTCTCGCACCAGGGCCAGCTGGTGGCCGGTCGAGCACAGCACCGCGATATCGCGCGGCTGCAACGGCCGGCCGTCGAACCGGGCGCCCGAGAGAAGCAGCCGTTTGATGTCGGCGGCGGCGTCGCGGGCGATGCGCGGGCGCGCGACACCGACCGTGGGCAGGCCGCTGTCGCGGTCGGGGTCGAGATCGCTGCGGCGGGCCACCCGTAGCCGCCACGGCTGCGGGTGGGGCAGGCCGGTCAGGCGCCACTGCTCACGGTGGGCCTCCACCCGGTGGACGACGATCGCGGGGTCCCCGAGCGCCATCCCCTCCAGGGCCGCACCGACCGCGTCGACAAGCGGTCGGTCGGATCGCCGGTTGGTCGCCAGCGTCTGGTGGGTCGTTGCGATTTGGCGGGCGCGCAGGTAGGTGTCGATGTCGCCGCCCCGGAAGGCATAGATCGCCTGCTTGGGGTCACCGATGAGCACCATCGTGCTGTGCCCGTGGAAGGCGCGTTCGAAGACCTGCCATTGGACCGGGTCGGTGTCCTGGAACTCGTCGACGAGCACGACGCGCCACCGCTCGCGCATGCGGGTGCGCGCGGGGGCAGCTGGCGGTTCGAGGGCGGCAGCCAGGTCGGCGAGCAGGTCGTCGTAGCTCAGCACGCCGAGCCGGCGCTTGCGCTCGTCGAGTTCGGCGCGCACCTGCAGAGCAAAGGCGACCCGTTGTCCGCCAATCGAATCGAGGGAGGCGGCGCGAGGTTCAGTCGCTGCGGCCGGATCGGCGACGACCTCGGCGGCGATCCGGCGCGCCGTCTCGAGGCCGAAGGGTGGCTCCTGGAGCCGGGCGAAGCTGTGCAGATAGCTGTCCGCGACAACGTCGGCGAGCAGGTCATCGAGGCTCTCGACCAGCGTTGCCCCGCTGTCGGTATCTCCGGCCACGCCAAGGCTGCGCAGCACGAGCTGGCAGAACTGGTGGATGGTCGCGATCGTCGCGTCGTCGAAGGCGCCGAGAGCTTCGCGGATCCGGCGGTGCCGCAGCGCGATTTCTTGGGGTGAGCAATCATCGGTGAGGGTGTGCTCCAGCCGGTTGCTGGCCGGGTGCGCCACCGGGTCGGCCAGGTGTTGCTCGACGCGGGTCAGCTGGTCGCGCACGCGTTCGCGCAGTTCTTGGCTCGCCGCCCGTCCGAACGTGACGACAAGCAGTTGGTCCAGCGGCGTCCCCTCGGCGACATAGCGGGCGACCAGCGCCGAAATCGTCCACGTCTTGCCCGTCCCGGCGCTCGCCTCGAGGATCGTCGTCCCCGTAGGCAGCGGCGCGATGATGTCGAAGGGATCGGGCGCGAAGTCGACGCCGAGGGTGGTCACCCGCGCCACACCTCCGCGGCCAGCGCCGGACCCCACACCCGCATCGCATAGTGCCCGAGGCGGGTCGCGATCGCCGACTCGTATGCCGCTCCGCCGGCCCACCGCTCCTCGGCTGCGGCCGCGCCACACAGGACGTCGAGCGGCGGGTGCGGCCCGTAGAGGGTGCCCACGGCGGCGTCGGCGTTTTCGCCGGGGTAGTCGCCGCCGACCCACTGGGCCCGGGCGCGCACGAGGGCGGGAGCCTCGCGCTTGTGGGTGGCGTGCCACATCACCTCGGCGTAGGCGTAGCTTGTCTTGGGGGAGAAGGGGATCGGCTCGCGCAGGCCCCGGTCATAGATGGCGGCCAAATCGCGCAGGACCGTCGCTGCGAGGTCTGCCGGGACGGGACCGATCTGCACGTGGGTCACCGCCCCGCGCGAACCGCGCCCGATCGCATGGGCCGTCCATCCGGCGTTGCTCTCGGCTGTGCCCGCCGACAGTGCGAGCAGCGCCAGCCAGATCCGCAGCCGATGCCGGGCGGAGATGCGCGAATAGGTGGTCAGCGCGAACGCGCGGCCGGCCACCTGCCCGACCGTGCCAGTTAGCAGCCGTCCCCCGAGGTCGAGCGTGATGTCGACCGCGCCCCTCGGGTCGATCGACCCGGACGCGCCCCCCGGACGCACGCGGGCCGCCTGCTCGGCGATCCGATCGACAGTTGGGCCAAGTTCCCGCAACAGCCGGTCGCCGAGAGCGGCCGGCGGGAGCTGGCCGCGCATCCGCTCGGCGCGCTGGACCTCGGCGACAGTCGTGCCCGTCAGCCGGTCGTGCAGGAGCCGCTCGCCCAGCTCCCACTTCTCGAGGTCGCCAAGTTCGATCGGGATCGCCGCCAGCGCCTCCGTCGCGTCCAGGGCAGTGGCGACGTCGAGGCGGGAGCGCAGGAATGCCCGTGCCGGATTGGCCAAGAAGCGCTCCAGGTCGTCCAGGACGAGGTCGCCGGCCGGGGCAGCGGGCAGCGGCCCGGACAACACGAGCCGCCGGCCGGGGCCCGGCCGGGCACCTCGGGCAGCCTGCGCCGAGGAGAGTGCGTGCGGGTCGAAAGAGAACGGTGGCTGGCCGCTACCACCCAACGCGCTCGGGTCGAAGGGCTGCAGCGGGTGGCGGTGCACGGGCAGGACGGCGCCGGCACCCGCGGCGCCGTCGGGGTCGGGATCCGCGGGATCGTCGGGGTCGTCGGGATCGGCGGGGTCGGCGGGGTCGGCGGGGTCGGGATCGGCGGGATCGGCGGGATCGGCGGGGTCGGCGGAGCCGTCCGGGCTGGCCAGCCCGACCGCCGCTCGAGCAGCGTCGATCAGCTCCCCGAGGGGCACGGCAGGAGGCCGCGGCGCGCCGGTGTTGGCGTCGGCGCCGGTATAAGTGACGACGAGCCTCTCGCGGGCCGCGCAGATCGCGTCGAGCAGCAGCTGCCGGTCCTCGCTGCGCGGATCTCGCTCGCCGGTGAGCGGCCGGCGAGCCAGCACGTCATCGCCGTCGATCGCGTTGCCGCGCGGGAAGATCCCGTCGTCCAGGCCGAGCAGCGCGACCACCCGGTGGGGCACCGACCGCATCGGGACCATCGTGCACACGGTCAGGCTGCCGGTGCGGAAGTTGGCCCGGGTCGGGCGGCCCCCGAGCCGCTGCGCCCAGAGGGCGCGCACATCGGTCAACTGCAGCGGCAGGCTCTCGCCGGCGGCCGTGGCGACCGATGCCAACTCCCGCTCCAGCTCGGCGCGCTGCCAGGCCTCGGTGTAGGTGACGTCGGTAAGGCCAGCGACGCCGTCACCGAGGGCGGTCATCCACTCCGCTGCGCCGCGCGCCGCGAGCAGCCGCCCGCGCACCGCATCGACCCGGTCGACGAATTCGACGACGCGCCCGACGAGGTCGATCGCGCCGCTGTCGACGTCGTCGACTGGCAGCACCCCCGCGCTCCAATGACCCGGCCCCTCGGCGCGGGCGACGCCGAGCAAGAGCCGGTCCAGTCCAGCCCGCCAGGTGTTGGCCGCCAACCCGCCCAGCGCGTATGCCGCCCGATGCTCACCGTCGATGCCCCACCGCACACCGGCCTGCTCGACCCAGCGCGCGAACTGCTCCAGATCGTCCCCATCGAAGCCGAACCGGCGGCGCACGGGCTCGGCCGCGGCAAGGTCGAGCAACTCGCCGGCCGTGATCCGGCCGCCGGCCAACTCGATCACCCTCGTGGCCACCGCGGCCAGCGGGTTGGTGCTCGTCAACGCCCGGTCGGCGAGCTGGACCCGCAGGGTGTGCGCGGGGTGACTCCCGGCCAGCCGCGCATCGGCGAGCCCGAAGGCCGCCTGGATCAACGGCGCGTAGGCCTCGATATCGGGGCACATGACGAGGATGTCGCGGGGCTCGAGACTCGGATCGTCGGCGAGCAAGCCGAGCAGGACTTCGCGCAGCACCTCGACCTGGCGGGTAGGCCCGTGGCAGGCATGCACCGAGATGGTGCCGTCGCCGACCACGCCCGCGCGGGCGGCGATCACCTCGGGCGTGGCCGGGCGGTCGGCGCGCAGGTCGGCCTGGAGGTGGCCGAGCCAGGTCGTGGGGGCCGGCTCGGCGACGGTCACCGGTTCCGACCGGCCGAGAGCCGGGGTCAGCCCGCGCTGCAGCTCGCGCAGGTCGCGCCCGAGCGAGGCGAGCAGGGGATGGTCGACGAGGGTGACGCTCGGATCGTCCTCCCTGGGCACGGGCCCGGCGACGGTGACGGTGATGAGCTTGTCCCACAACGCCGGCGACGGGTGCGGCAGCCACAGGTGCACCTCGCGCCGTCCACCGAGCGCGCCGAGCAACTCGACCTCGGTTTGGGCGAGCCGGGTGTGACCAAAGAGGGAGAGCCGCTCGGGCAGATCGAGCCCCGGATCGCCGGCGCGCAGCCGCGCGATCGTTTCCGTATGCCGCCGGGAGGGCGTCGCGCCCCCGATTCGGTCGGTCAACGCCCGCCACAGCAGCGGCTGCCACGTCAGGTCCTCATCGAGCCTCCCGCCGGCGCCGTCCGACCAGTCCCCGCCCTCGGGCACCCCCGCCTCCCAGGAGGCGAGCAGCGCGGGCCGCTGCACGGCATACGAATGAAAGAGGCCGGCCAGGCGACGGGCGAGAGAGTAGCGGCGACCGGCGCGCAACCGGCCCCGGGCGCTGGAATCGCCGTGGCCGAGGTGACGGGCCAGCTGGGCGGCCCACGGCTGGTCGAGCTGGTCGTCGATGGTGGCCAGGAGCGGCCAGACCAGCTGGTCGGGCAGCCAGGGGTCGTCCCGGTCGGTGCCGAGCAGAAGGGTCACCAGCGAGCTCGGGGAGAGGAACCGCACGGCGGCGCACACACCGTCATCGCCGCCGGATCCGGCGCCGAGCCGGTGGGAGAGCCGCTGGGTCAACCAGCGCTCGACGCCACGCGCGGGCACGACGACGAGGTCACTCGCGAACGGGTCGGTCGGCGGCACGGCGAGCAGCGCCGCCAACCCCTCGGCGAGCAGGTCGGTCCGCGGCTCACGGTGCAGGTGCACGGCCACTCGGTCACCCTAGAACGCCGCGGTGACAACGCCTCGCGCGCGTGATCCAGGGATCCAGGGGGTGGTGTGCGGCAGCTGGCAAGGTTCGCCGTCCTGCAGGAGGTGCCGTATACCTCACCTTTTGCAGGACACCCTGTCGCTGGCGAGCCCGCGCCAGGGCGCGGTCAGTAGCTCGTCCGCGGCGGCTCGATATCGGCCTGCGCGGGCAGCTGCGCGACCCCGGTCGGGCAGGTCAGGCCATTGGGGCCGTGGTTGCAATAGCCGCCCGGGTTCTTGTGGAGGTACTGCTGGTGGTAGTCCTCGGCATACCAGAACGGCCCGGCCTGCTCGGCCCCGGCCAGCTCGGTGCTGATTGTGCCGTAGCCGTGGCGGTCGAGTTCGCGCTGGAAGGCCACGGCCGTGGCGCGCGTCGCCTGCTCCTGCTCGGGCGTCGTCCAATAGATCGCCGAGCGGTATTGGGTGCCGACGTCATTGCCCTGCCGGTTGGCGGTGGTCGGGTCGTGGTTCTCCCAGAACGCCTTGAGGATCGCCTCGGGCCCGGTGACCGCAGGGTCGTAGGCGACGAGCACCGCTTCGGTGTGCCCGGTCCGGCCGGTGCAGGTCTCCTCATACGTCGGGTTAGGGGTGAACCCGCCGAGGTAGCCGGCCGCGGTCGTGACGACACCGGGCAGGCGCCACATGATCCGCTCGGCCCCCCAAAAGCAGCCCATCGCGACATAGATGACCTCGGTGCCGTCCGGCCACGGCCCCTCCAACGGCGTGCCAAGCACCTCGTGCCGGGCGGGCACGGCGAAGACCCGGTGGTCGCGCCCGGGAAGGGCGTTCTCGGCGGTGGGCATGGGCGCTGCGGCGCGGAAACCGAACATGCCCAGGATCAACAACCACGCGCCCCCCACGGATTCCCAGCGACGAGATTCCCGGGGGCCGACGTCAGCGCAACCCCTCAGCGCAACCCGTCTAGCGCAACCCGGGGAAGGCGCCCGGGTCGGTGCCGGAGTCCGCGGCGAGGCCGGCGGCGCGCGCGAGCCAGTCCGACCCGAGGGCCACCAGGGCCCGGTCAGGCTGGCGGCCATCGGTCGCGCGTGCGGCGGCGCCGATCGCGTCGCCGTAGGCGCCGGGGAGGGCAGCGAGCAGATACTGCGCGAGCCGGTCGGCGCCGTCCGCCTCGTCGGGGCTCAGCGGCAGCTCGTATGCCGAGGCGGCCGGCGGCGCGCTCGCCCCCGCGGCCTGCTCCTGGGCGAGCGCGAGCGCACGCACCTGCGCCAGCCACGCTCGAGTGCGGTCGCGGCGCGCGCCACTCGCCCGGGCCGCGACCACCTCCAGCCCGTATGCCGCTTCCCGGCTCGCCGTGAGAAAGGGCACCACGCGCTCGGGTTCCGGCGCGTCCGCGCCGGCGACGCCCGCAGTCGGCGGGCCAGGATCGCGGCCGAGGATGCGGCAGGCGAGCAGCCGGGAGGCACGCATCGAGGAGAGCATGGTCAACAGCCCGGGGTCGGCGATGCCGAGCAGAGTGCCGACCGCCGCGACGGCGTCCTGCTCGGCTCGCACCAGAGCGGCCGTGCCGGCCGGGGCCGGCGTCGAGCTAGCGGACCCCGTCGTCGACCCGGCTGATCCCGTCGTCGAGCCGGTGGATCCCGTCGTCGAGCCGGTGGATCCGCTCGGGGTGGGCGCGGGGTCGATGGCGTCCGCGGGAACCCCGGCGCGGCGCAGGGCCGCGTCGAGGACGACCGCCTGCCGGTCGTGCCAGCCGGCGAGTTCAGCCGCCTGGTCGACGCCGGCGCCGCGCAGCCAGCCGGCGAGTTCAGCCGCCTGGTCGACGCCGGCGCCGCGCAGCCGCCCGGCGAGATCGCGCGTGCCCCGGAGCAGGGCGAGCAGGTCGGCCTCGCCCGGGATCGGGGTGCGCGTAGGCACGAGCGGCACGTGCGGCGCGTCGTCCTCCAACCGGATGCCGCACCCGCCGAGCCCGAGCGTCATCCCCGCCACCAAGGCCAGGCGCCGGGTCGGTCTGCCGCTGTCCTGCACGTCGCCGATGATGGCACGGCCGGTCGCGGGAACACGCCACCGCCACCGAACGCTTAGAGTGGACGGACACGTCAAGACAGACTCGGGGGCCACCATGAGCACGCACGAGCAGGTGGCGGCGCTGATCGCTCCGCTCGTCAGCGCGCACGGCCTGGTGCTGGACGACGTCTCGGTGACCCCGGCCGGCAAGCGGCGGGTGCTGCGGGTCAGCCTCGACGTCGCGCCGATCCTGCAGGCCGACGGATGGATCGACCAGCCCACGGCGCCGGTCAGCCTCGATGACGTCGCCGCCGTCAGCCGCCGCATCGACGCCGCGCTCGACGGCTGCGACGTTCTCGGCGACGCCCCCTACGTTCTCGAGGTCAGTTCGCCCGGACTCGGTCGCCGCCTGACCGTGCCGCGCCACTTCCAGCGCAATGTCGGCCGGCTGATCTCGATCCGCTCCGCGAGCGCGGAGGTGACCGGCCGGATCGTCCGTGCCGGGGCCGACGAGGTCGTGCTGAGCCTGCATGCCGGCGACGGCCAGGAGGGCGAAACCCACCAGACCATCCCGTATGCCGTGATCGAGCGCGCCGTCGTCGTCGTCGAGTTCGGCGACCGAGCAGACAGGAGTTGACGCATGGACATCGACCCGGCCCAACTGCGAGCCCTTGAACATGAGCGCGGCATCTCTCTCGACGTTCTCGTGCCGGCGATCGAGAAGGCGCTGCTCAGCGCCTACGAGCGCACCGATGGCCACTACAAGCACGCCCGCGCCGAGCTGGATCGCAAGAGCGGTCGGGTGACGATCTGGGCGCGCGAGGCCGTCGAGGTGGAGGCCCCCGCCGACGAGAGCGAGACCGACGCGAGCGCCGACACGGACGCCGCCGGCGCAGACGCCGCTGGCGCGCACGTTACTGGCGCGGACATCGAGGCCTCGCCGGAGGGGCCGGAGCGGGTGCGGCGGGTGATCGAGTTCGGTCCGGAGTTCGACCACACCCCGGCCGATTTCGGCCGGGTCGCTGCGGCGACGGCTCGCCAGGTCATCGTGGGCCGGCTGCGGGAGATCGAGGACGAGCAGATCCTCGGCGAGTTCAAGGGCCGCGAGGGTGACATTGTCGCCGGCGTCATCCAGCAAAGCGCCAGCCCGCGCTTCGTCACGGTGAGCTTCGGCTCGGTCGAGGGCATCTTGCCGCTCGCCGAGCAGGTGCCCGGCGAGAAGTATCGCCACGGAGACCGCATCCGGTGTTATGTCGTGGCCACCAAACGCGGCCCGCGCGGCCCCCAAATCGACCTGTCCCGCACCCACCCCAACCTCGTCAAGAAGCTGTTTGCCCTCGAGGTTCCCGAGGTCGCCAGCGGAGCCGTCGAAATTGCCTCCCTCGCACGCGAGGCCGGTCACCGGACCAAGATCGCCGTGCATACCAAGGTGGCCGGGCTCAATGCCAAGGGGGCCTGCATCGGCCCCATGGGCGCGCGGGTGCGGGCCGTGATGAGCGCTCTGGGCGGCGAAAAGATCGACATCGTTGACTACTCCGAGGACCCGGCGCAGTTCATCGCCGCCGCCCTGTCCCCGGCGCGGGTGCAATCGGTCGAGATCGTCAGCACCAAGGACCGCAGCGCGCGCGTGGTTGTTCCGGACTATCAGCTCTCGCTCGCCATCGGCCGGGAGGGGCAGAACGCCCGGCTGGCGGCCAAGCTGACCGGGTGGCGGATCGATATCCGGCCCGATATCGAGAGCCCGGCCGCCGGTGGCGGCACCCGTCCGTCGCACGGCGCGCAACCCCCGCACCGCCCGGCCGGCCCCGCGACCCGCTAGAATGGCTGACGCCGACCGGACTGGACTCCGGGGTGATCAGCCGATTCGCACGTGTATCGGCTGCCGCGCACCGGATAGCCGGTCGGTCCTTTTGCGAGTGGTGGCGGGCACCGGGCCCGAGGGGATCATCCCCCTTCTGCCCGATGTTCGGCGGCGCCTGCCGGGGCGTGGCGCATGGCTGCACCCGGCGCGTGACTGCCTCGACACCGCGATCCGGCGCCGAGCGTTCGGGCGGGCCTTGCGAGTCGACGGCCCGGTCGATCCGGCCTTGGTCGTGGGACACATCGAGGCACTGCTGGCACAAGGCTGACCTGACCGCACGTGCCCTTCGAGATCCGAAAGCGGGTTTCCGCGATGAGCATCCGATGAGTACTCAGCAATGAGTTCCCCCCAGCTGTAAGAGCGGTCCGCGCCTGTCCCGGCACGGACCGAGACAGGAGAAAAGTGTCCAAAGTCCGTGTCAGTGCGCTCGCCAAGGAAGTAGGAGTCCCGAGCAAGGTTCTCCTCGAGCGCCTCAACGAGATGGGCGAATACGTCAAGAGCGCCAGCTCGACCATCGAAGCGCCGGTTGTCCGGCGCTACAAGGAGCGGTATGCCGCCTCCGGTGGCGACGCCGCTGGCGCGCCAGCTCCGACTCCGGCTCGTCCGGGCACGCCCGGGCCCGGCAGTGCCCGCCCGGCGGCGCCGAGTCCCAGCGGGTCCGGACCGCGCTCCGGCGGGCCAGTTCCCGGACCCCGGCCCGGTCCCGCGCGCCCCGACGCCCCGGCAAGTCCGGTAACCCCGGCGACCGCGACCGCGGCCGGGTCCCGCTCAGCACCTGCGGCGGCGCCATCGGCTCCGGCAGCCGGGCCATCCGCTCCGGCCGCTGCACGCTCGGCGCCACCCACGGGGCCGTCGGCTCCGGCGACGTCGGCGCCGGTTGCGGCCGAGTCCGCTCCGGCCGCCGCGCCGCCGCAGCCCGCGGCCGGCCCAGCGGCGCCGGCGCCCGCCCCGGCGTCGATGCCGGCGCCCGCGCCTCGTAGCCACCCCGCAACGCCGGCCGCTCCGGCTCCCGGCGCACCGGGGCCGCGTCCGTCCGGCCCGACCCCACAGGCCCCGGCGGCGCGCACGCCGCAGGCTCCCGGGGCTCGTCCCTCCCAGGCGCCCGGCGGTCGTGGCGGCCAGGCGCCGTCGGGCCGAGGCGCGCCGCGCCCCGGCGACGCGGGGCGTCCCGCACCAGGCCCGCGGGCCACACCGGGCAGCGTGCCCGGCGCCCCGCGCCCCGCGGCGCCCCGCCCGGGCAACAACCCGTTCTCCCAGAACCAGGGCATGCGTCAAGGTGGGGCCCCGCGCCCGGGCAACAACCCGTTCGCGCCCAGCCAGGGCATGCCGCGACCGCAGGGCCGCGGCGGGCCTCGGCCCGGCGCGCCGGCCGGTCCCGGCGGCCCGCGCCCGGGCGGCCCGCGCCCGTCGCCGGGGATGATGCCCGACCGCAGCGCGGTCGCCCGCCCCGGCGAGCGCCCGGCGCGCGGCGGTGCTCCCGGTCGCCCCGGTGCCCCCGGGCGTCCCGGCACCGGCGGTGGCGGCGGCGGCTTCGGCGGCCGCGGACCCGGCGGCGGTGGCGGCTTCGGCGGCCGTCCCGGCGGCGGTCCCGGTGGCCGCGGCGGCACCCAGGGCGCCTTCGGCCGCGGCGGCGGACGCAGCAAGCAGCGCAAGTCCAAGCGGGCCAAGCGCCAAGAGTTCGAGCAGATGGATGCGCCCACGATCGGCGGCGTGACCGTCCCCCGCGGGGACGGCTCGACGGTGGTGCGGATTCGCCAGGGCGCTTCGCTGACCGACTTCGCCGAGCGGATCAACGCCAACCCGGCCTCGCTGGTCACCGTGCTCTTCCATCTCGGCGAGATGGCCACGGCCACGCAGAGCCTCGATGAGGACACCTTCAAGGTCCTCGGTGAGGAACTCGGTTACGTCATCCAAATCGTCTCCCCGGAGGACGAGGAGCGCGAGCTGTTCGAGTCCTTCGACATCGACCTCGACTTCGGGATCGACGCCGAGGAGGCCGAGGACCTAGAGCCTCGCCCACCGGTCGTGACCGTCATGGGCCACGTCGACCACGGCAAGACCAAGCTGCTCGACGCCATCCGCAACGCCAATGTCGTCGCCGGCGAGCACGGCGGCATCACCCAGCACATCGGCGCCTACCAGATCCACAAGGAGCACGAGGGCGTCGACCGGGCGATCACCTTCATCGACACCCCGGGTCACGAGGCGTTCACCGCGATGCGTGCCCGTGGTGCCAAGGTCACCGACATCGCGATCCTCGTCGTCGCCGCCGACGACGGCGTGATGCCGCAGACCATCGAGGCGCTCAACCACGCCCAGGCAGCCGACGTGCCGATCGTCGTCGCGGTCAACAAGATCGACGTCGACGGCGCCAACCCGAGCAAGGTCCGCCAGCAGCTAACCGAATACAACCTCGTCGCCGAGGAATACGGCGGCGAAACGATGTTCGTCGACGTCTCCGCCAAGCAGCGCCTCGGCATCGAGGACCTCCTCGAAGCCGTGCTGCTGACCGCGGACGCCGCGCTCGACCTGCGGGCCAACCCCGACCGGGACGCCCGCGGCGTCGCGATCGAGGCCAACCTCGACCGCGGCCGCGGCGCGACCGCGACCGTGCTCGTCCAGACCGGCACGCTGCGGGTCGGCGACGCGATCGTCACCGGCTCGGCCCACGGGCGGGTGCGTGCGCTGCTCGACGAGCAGGGCAAGCAGCTGGCCGAGGCGACGCCGTCCCGGCCGGTGCAGGTGCTCGGCCTGTCCTCGGTGCCGCGTGCGGGCGACACCTTCGTGGTGGCTCCGGACGATCGCACCGCCCGGCAGATCGCCGAGCGGCGCGAGGCCGCCGACCGGCAGGCCAGCCTGGCCAAGGCCCGCAAGCGGATCTCCCTGGAGAACCTCGACGCGGCGCTCGCGGCCGGCAAGATCGACACCCTCAACCTCATCCTCAAGGGTGACGTGTCGGGTTCGGTCGAGGCGCTCGAGGACGCCTTGCTGCAGATCGACGTCGGCGACGAGGTCGACCTGCGGATCATCGACCGCGGCGTCGGCGCGATCACGATGAACAACATCAACCTCGCGATGGCCTCCAACGCGATCATCATCGGCTTCAACGTCCGCGCCGAGGGCCAGAACGCCGAGTATGCCGAACGCGAAGGGGTGGAGATCCGCTATTACACGGTGATCTACCAGGCCATCGAAGAGGTCGAAGCGGCCCTGAAGGGCATGCTCAAGCCGGAGTTCGAGGAAGTCGAGCTCGGCACCGCGGAGATCCGTGAGATCTTCCGGTCGAGCAAATTCGGCAATATCGCCGGGTCGATCGTGCGCAGCGGCGAGATCCGCCGCGGCGCCAAGGCGCGGATCACCCGGCGGGGCGTTGTTGTTGCGGAGAACGTCGAGGTCGCCGGTCTGCGACGGTTCAAGGACGATGTCACCGAGGTCCGGGAGGGCTACGAGTGCGGCATCAACCTCGGGTCGTTCAACGACCTGCAGCTCGAGGACCTGATCACGACCTACGAGTTGCGGGAAAAGCCGCGCGCCTGATCCGTCCGGGCCGCGCCCGCTTCGCCTAGCTAGGCGAGGAGGGCGCGGCCCAGGTGCTCGTCGGCGCCGATGCCCGGCAGGATCGCAAAGACCGCCGACCCGATCGGGGTAGTCCACAGGTTGAGCAGGTCGGCCTCGGCCAGCCGGGTCTGGATCGGGTCGAACTGCGCCAGCGGGTCGACCTGATAGGCGGCGAACAGCAGGCCGGCGTCGGCGCCGGGGGCCTGGCCCTCGGCATACGAATAGGGGCGGCGCAGGATCTGCTCGCTCGGCGCGCTGGAGTGGGCGCGCCGCACATGCGCGGCGTCGTCGACGACGTGGAAGCCGAGGGCGTCTATGGCGTCGAAGTCGGGCAGGTCGAGTTCGGCGCCGCCGGTGATCGGGGCGCCGTCGCTGAGGCGGCGTCCGATCGCGTTTTCGCGGGCGACCCGGTCGGCCTGCTCCCACTTGTCCAGGTCCATCCGGATGCGGCGCAGCACGAGTGAGGAGCCGTCGACCAGCCAGTCCGGCGCGCCGGCACCGGCAAAGACGAGGCTGTCATCCTGCGGGTTGATCGAGCCGTCGACCTGGCCGAACAGATTGCGCATCCCCACCAACCCCTCGCCGGTGTTCAGCGGCTCCCGGAAGCCGCGCTGCGTCCAGCGCACCTCCGCCAGATCCCGCACGCCGATGCTCAACCGGCGGGCGGCGTGATACACCGTCGTCGGCGAGTCGGCGCACACCTGCAGCAGCAGATCGCCTCCGCACCACCGCTCCTGGAGCCGGTCGATCGAGTATGCCGGCAGCGGCCCGAGCCACTCCGGAACGGCTCCGGCGCCCCGGGCTAGCGACACCGGCCGCGGCCCGACCCCGACGGTCACCGTCAGCCCGGCCGTATGCCGCGCCACTTCCGGTTCCGGGTCGGTCAACGGCGCCCGGCCGGACATCAGGCGCTCGATGTCGTCGCTCCAGATGGCGAGCAGCCGGCGCAGCTCGGTGCGGCCGGCGCCGCGAGCCAGATCGAGGGCGACGAACGCGGCATACGGCTGAACCCGCCCGCGGATTCCCGGCTGTCGTGCGGCCCGGAAGGCGCCACCCTGCCCCGCCCGCTCACCGGACGGAGGGGCCGACGCGGCGGCGGGCGCACTGCCCGCCGCCGCGTCCGACGCTGAGTCGGTGCAACCCGCGAGAGCCCCGGCACCGGCGCCGCCGAGCGCGGCGAGCAGCATCGCCCGCCGCCGCGGCCCCGGCTGGACCCCGGGCGCGGGGCACCGGGAGGTCATGAGTGATCCATCGACGGGGCGTAGCTCTCGTTGGCCCCGTCGAACCGGCGGACCGGGATGGTCAGCGGCACCTGACCCAGGCTGGTTTGGAGGGTCACGGTCACCGATTCGCCGTTCACGAGCGGTGCGGACATGTCCATGAACATCAGGTGGAAGCCGCCGGGCTCGAGAACCAAGTTCGCCCCGGGCGCGATCGTGAACCCATCGGCGACCGGGCGCATGACCATCGCGCCGGCGTCGTTCTTGGCGACTTCGTGCAGCTCCATCCGACCGAGTGGGCTCGTTGCGCCGGTGATGTGCACCGTCTGGTCGGAGTTGTTGACGAGCGTCCCGAAGGCGCCGCTCATCGGGCCCTCGCTGGCCTTGGCCCAGCCGTCGGTGATCGTGACCGGGGTGATCCGGTCCGGGGTGCTAGCGGTGGCCGAGCCGGTCGAGGATGAGGCCGCGGATGCAGATGGGGCAGCGGATGCGGATGAGGCCGCGGTCGAGGACGTCGAGCTCGGGTCGGAGCCGTCGGAGCCGCAGCCCGTCAAAGGAGGCAACAGCAGGATGAGCGCGACAGCGAGCGAGGCCCGCCGCGCGCGGGTGGGCAGGGACATGAGGAGGATGCCTTTCAGAAGCTGAGGAAGTTCTGCTAGCAGCAGTTGCACGATGAGCACTAGCGTGCTGCTTATGGGGAGGTCGAGGAACTTCCGCTAAGTGGTGGTGCTGGCGACGTCCCTCGAGTGGCCACAGTGCCGCGGGAGGCGGCTGGCGCTGTCGTTAGTGGGCGGCGGGCGCCGGTGGGCCACGGGTCAGCCGCGAGGAGGAGAAGCGTCCTGAACGCAGCGGCGCGAGCAGCCACATCGGGGTGCGCGGCACTCCCGGGACCAGCAACACCGGCCGGGACCACAGGCGCGGGCGCCACCGTTCCCAGGCGCGCCACAGGGCCGCCTCGGCCCGGGCGGCGAGCACCGCCAACACGAGCGTGGCGAGGGTATGCGCGATCAGCATCCGCGCGTCGAGGCCGAGCACCGGCCCGGTTGCCGCATGGTCCATCGAGCCCATGCCCATCGACCCCGGGCCCATCGAGCCCATGCCCATCGACCCCGGGCCCATCGAGCCCGGGCCCATCGACCCCGGGCTTATCGAGCCGCCGGGCAGCTGCCCGGCTCCCAGCGTGGTGCGCGCGCCCTCGGACACGACGAACGCGGTGTGCGCGAGGAGCTGCCCCCCACCCAAGGCCGCAGTCAGCCCGACGGCGCCCAGCCGCCGGCCGGTGACTGCCCACGCGAGCGGGCCGCTCACCGCGAGCGCGAGGAGCAGCGCGGACGCCGGGAGCGGCATACCGCCGAGCCGGTGACCGAGGGCCGCGAGCAGCGTGGCGAGCCCGGCCAGCGACGCGGCGCGCAGCGCGCGCGGCATGCCGGAACCGGGCGGGAACATGCCCCCCAGGGTAGGCGAGCGCAATTCGGCGCGCGTCGCCGGGAGGCCTGGTTAAGGTGTAGGTCCCCCGTCCCAACACCGAGTGAGGAGATGGCCGTGGTCGACCAAGCCCGTGCCCGTCGCGTCGCCGAGCGGATCAAGGATGTCGTGGCCGCCAACCTGGGGCAGGTCGTCAAGGACCCGACGCTCGGGTTCGTGACGATCACCGACGTCCGCGTGACCGGCGACCTGCAGCAGGCCTCCATCTTCTATACCGTCTTGGGCGACGCCGACCAGGCGGCCCACACCGCCAAGCTGCTCACCCACAACACGGGCAAGCTGCGCAGTCTTGTCGGCAAGCACCTCGGGATCCGGCTGACCCCGAGCCTGGAGTTCGTCGCGGATGCCCTGCCCGACGCCGCGGCCCACATCGAGGAGCTGCTCCAGGCCGCACGCGAGAAGGACGCCCAAGTCGCCGCAAGCGCCGAGGGCGCGGCCTATGCCGGCGACGCCGACCCCTATAAGCACCCGGACGAGGCGGAGGAGGCGGAGTCGACGCCGGTCGGCCTGACCCAACGTGCCGACGCCTGACCCAACGTGCCGACGCCCGACCCAACGTGCCGACGCCTGAGCCAGCCCGCGACGGCCTGCTGCTGATCGACAAACCCCCGGGGTGGACCAGCCACGACGTCGTCGCCAAGGCCCGCGGACTCGCCGGCACGCGTCGCGTCGGCCACGCCGGGACGCTCGACCCGATGGCCACCGGCGTGCTCGTCCTCGGGATCGGCCGGGCAACCAAGCTGCTCACCTTCCTCGTCGGCTGCGCCAAGTCGTATGCCGCGACCATCCGGCTCGGCGCCACCACGGTCACCGACGACGCCGAGGGCGAGCTCACCGCGAGGACACCGGTCGCGCTTGCCCCCGGCGCGCTCGCCGCCGCCGTCGCAGCCCTGACCGGCGACATTGAGCAGGTGCCGAGCGCGGTCAGCGCGATCAAGATCGACGGGCAGCGCGCCTATGCCCGCGTCCGCGGCGGCGAAGCGGTCGCGCTCGCAGCCCGTCCGGTGACGATCTCCCGGTTTGCCGTCCTCGCCGAGCGTGCCGCCGACCTGGACGGTACGCCGGTGCTCGACATCGACGTCGAGGTGGACGTTTCGTCCGGGACCTACGTCCGGGCTCTGGCGCGTGATCTCGGCGCCGCTCTCGGCGTCGGCGGTCACCTGACTGCGTTGCGCCGCACCCACGTCGGGCGCTTCGGTCTGGACCAGTGCGCGCCGCTCGATGACCTGGTCGCCGGGCGGGCCACCGGACGGTCGTTGCCGGTCCTCGGTCTCGACGCGGCCGCCCACGCGCTGGCCGTGCGCGAGCTGAGCGCCGCCGAGGCGCGAGAGCTGACCTTCGGTCGCCGCATCCCGTCCGCCGAGCCGGGGCGCACCGAACCGGTGGCGGCGCTCGACCCCGCGGGGCGGCTGGTTGCCGTGCTCGACGAGAGCCGGCCCCAGGCCCGCTCCCGGGTCGTTTTCGTGGCCGCGAATTCATAGCCGGCCCCGGGCTTCGTAGAGTGTGCTCGTGCTCCGTTGGACCGACCCCGGGCAGACCCCGCCGCCGCTGCGCCCGTGCGTGGCGACCTTCGGCAACTTCGACGGCGTCCACCGCGGCCACCAGGCGCTGATCGCCGTCCTTCGCGAGGAAGCGCGCCGCCGCGGGCTGCCGGCGGTCGCGCTGACGTTTGAACCGCACCCGGTCCAGGTGCTCCATCCGGAGCGGGCGCCCGAGCTGATCAGCCCGGGCCGGCTGCACGAGGATCTGCTCACCGACACCGGCATCGACGGACTCGTCGTTGTGCCCTTCACGCGGGAGTATGCCCAGCAGCGCGCCGAGGACTTCATCGTGCGCACGTTCGTCGAGGGACTGCAGGCCCAGGCGCTCGTCGTCGGGCAGGACACCAAGGGTTTCGGCGTCGGCTATACCGGTGACGTCGACCTCATTCGCGAGCTCGGCCGCACGCACGGCTTCGACGTCGTCGTCCTGAACGATCTCGGCGACGACGTGCGCTGGTCGTCCAGCGCGGTCCGCGAGCACCTGCGCGCCGGCGAGGTGGAGGCGGCCGCGGCCATCCTCGGCCGGCCCCACCGGGTCGTCGGCATCGTCGTTCACGGCTTTCACCGCGGCCGCGCTCTCGGCTATCCCACGGCCAACCTCGAGCGCCGCTCGCGCGGAGTCGTCCCCGCCGACGGTGTGTATGCCGGCTGGCTCACCCGCCTGGAGCGGCCGCCCGGCAGCGTCGACCAGCGCCTGCCGGCCGCCATCTCGGTGGGCACCAACCCCACCTTCGACGGGACCGACCGCACGGTCGAGGCCTATTGCCTCGACCGCACCGACCTCGATCTGTATGACGAGGAGGTCGCCATCGATTTCGTCACCCGGATCCGGCCGACGCTGAAGTTCGACTCGATCGAGGACCTCCTCCTGGCCATGGCCGGCGATGTCGAGGCGACCCGGGCGGCGTTGTTCGGGAGTCCGGTCGCTGGCGGCACGACGTGAGCCGAGCCAAGCGGCATACCGGCGATCGTGGCGTGTCTCACCGGACGCACACGTGATTTCGCGCACGTAGTCATGGCACGATCGGCGCAACCCGCCGACCGAGGTCGCGCCAACCGATACTGCGAAAGGGTGGCCACCGATGCCCGCCACGATTCACAGCCCGACCGACGAAGACATCGATACCGCGGCCTTGGCCGATTGCGCGGTCAGCGTCGGACACCTTTTCCGCGAACGCGTCGCCAAGAGCGCCGACAAACACGCCTACTCCTATCCGCAGGGCGACGACTACGCCAAGGTGACCTGGAGTGAGGTCAAGGAACGGGTCTACGACCTGGCTGCGGGCCTGGTCAGCCTGGATGTCGAGCCCGAGGACCGGGTCGCGATCGCGTCCGGCACCCGCTATGAATGGGCGCTGGCCGACCTGGCCAACATGTGCGCGGCCGCCGCGACAACGACGATCTATCCGAGCAGCATCGCCGACGACGTCGCCTATATCCTCGCCGACTCCGGCAGCGTCGTGGTCTTCGCCGAAGATGACGCCCAGGTCGAAAAGCTGCGCGGCATCCGCGAGCACATCCCCGAGGTGCGCGCGGTGGTGGTCTTCGACGGGGAAGGCGACGGCGACTGGGTGCTCACGCTGACCGAGCTCGCCGAGCGTGGACAGGAGCTGCTCGCGCGGGCACCGGGCACGGTCGACGCCCGGATCGACGGCATCACGTCCGACCAATTGGCAACGATCATCTACACCTCGGGCACCACCGGTCGCCCCAAGGGGGTGCGCCTGCTGCACGAGGCGTGGATCTTCGAGGGGGCCTCGATTCAGTCGATCAGGATCCTGTCCGAGAAGGATCTGCAGTATCTCTGGCTCCCGTTGGCCCACGTCTTCGGCAAGCTGCTGCTGACCATGCCCATGCAGATCGGCTTCCCCACGGTCATCGACGGCCGGATCGACAAGATCGTCGAGAACCTCCCCAAGGTGCAACCGACGTTCATGGCCGCGGTGCCGCGGATCTTCGAGAAGGTCCACGGCCGGATCTCGCTGATGATGGAGGAGGAGGGCGGGGTCAAGAAGGCGCTCTTCGACTGGGCGACCGGAGTCGGATCCCGGGTCGCCGACGCGAAGCTGGCGGGAAAGAGCCCCGGACTGCTGCTCTCGGCGCAACACGCCGTGGCCGACCGGCTGGTGCTGTCCACGGTCCGGGGCCGCTTCGGCGGCAAGATGCGCTTCTTCATCTCCGGCTCGGCGGCACTCAACCCCGACGTCGCCAAATGGTTCTACAGCGTCGGCCTGCTCATCGCCGAGGGTTATGGCCTCACCGAGACCAGCGCGGCGTCCTATGTCAACCGTCCGGTCGCCCACCGGATCGGGACCGTGGGCTGGGCGCTGCCGGGGATGGAGACCAAGATCGCCGATGACGGCGAGGTGCTGCTGCGCGGCCCGGGCGTCATGGCCGGCTACCACAACAACCCCGAGGCGACCAGCGAGGTGATCGACGCGGAGGGCTGGTTCCACACCGGCGATATCGGCGAACTCGACGATCGGGGCTTCCTGAAGATCACCGACCGCAAGAAGGACCTGTTCAAGACCTCCAACGGCAAGTATGTTGCTCCCTCGCTGGTCGAGTCCCACTTCAAGGGCCTGTGCCCGTATGTCAGTCAGATCCTGGTGCACGGCAATGACCGCAAGTTCGTCAGCGCGTTGATCACCCTCGACCCCGAAGGAATCACCGGGTGGGCCGAGCACAACGACCTCGGTGGCAAGTCCTATGCGGAGGTCGTCTCCTCACCGCAGGCACACGACATGGTCCAGGGCTACGTCGACCAGCTCAACGCCGGGCTGAACAGCTGGGAGCAGGTTAAGAAGTTCGTCATCCTGGGCGCCGACCTGACGGTCGAGAGCGGGGAGCTGACCCCGAGCCTGAAGCTGAAGCGCAAGGTCGTCACCGATCACTACAAGAGCGACCTCGACGCGCTCTACTCGTGAGGCGTTAGGGCATCGCGGTCTGGGTGCCGAATGAGGTGAGCACCTCAATGTACTGGCTGCGCTCGAACGCCGAGGGGTCCTCGACGTTGACCGCCGACAGCGATCCCCGGGCCTGGTCGACGCCGGTGTAGTCTCGCTCGGCCAGCCAGCTGCGGACGCCGGCCAGCATCGCGGTGATTGCCTGGGGCCCGTCCTGCAGCACCGCCGAGGCGGTGCAGGCGACATTCGCGCCGACCAGGATGGCCTTGATGACGTCATCCGGCCCGTGCACACCCGACGTCGCCGCCAGGGACACCTGCGGCAGTTGCCCCCGCAAGATCGCCAGCCAGCGCAGCGGCAGCCGCAGGGCCACCGACGATGACAAGGTTGCGCTGGGCTCGACGTGCAGCGACTCCAGGTCGATGTCGGGGGCATAGAAGCGGTTGAAGACGACCAGCCCGTCGACCCCGGCAGCGGCGACTTGCCCCGCGAAGTGAGCGAGCGAGGAGAAGTATGGGGACAGTTTCACCGCCAGCGGCACCGACACGTTCTCGCGGACTTCGCCGATGACGTCGAGGTAGCGAGTTTCCACGTCGGCGGCGCTTTCTGCCGGGTTGGCGGCCACGGCATACAGGTTGAGTTCCAGCGCGTCGGCGCCGGCGTCGACGAACAGCTGCGCATAGCGCTGCCAGGACCCGGTGTGCACGGCGTTCAGGCTGGCGATGACCGGCACCGACAACGCCTGCTTGGCCTGCTCCAGACGGCGCAGGTGCCGTTCCGAGCCGAGGTCGGGCAACGTCATCTCGGGCATCATGTCGGTGAACTCGGCATCGAATCCCGCGGTCTGCTCGACCGACTCGTGGAAGGCCATCTCCTCGGCGATCACCTCTTCTTCGAACATCGAGGGCAGCACCACCGCGGCGGCGCCGGCCCGCTCCAACTCCTTGAGGGTCTCGATCTCGCGGGTCAGCGGGCTGGACGAGGCGATGACCGGCCCGGTGAGCGGCAACCCGAGGTAGGTGGTGGCCAGCACCGGGCCCTCACCGCCGCCGGCGCTCATCAGCGTTCCCCACCGGTCGTGGCGCCGGACGGTGCCGACCCCTGGTCGTCCGGATCGCTCTCATCGGGCGCCGGCGGATGCGCCACCGACCGTTCGACGCCGGCAGCCTGCTCGTAGAAGTGCCAGCGTTCGTCGGCGTCGGCCTGGGCCATGGCCATCAGGTGGGCCGCGCGATCGGGGTGGGAACGGGTCAGCATCGAGAAGCGGGTTTCGGCCATCATGAAGTCCTTGACCTTGGTCGTCGGGGCCTTGCTGTCCAGGTGGAGCGGGTGGGCATGTTCGTCCTCGCTCGGTCGATACCGATAGAGCGGCCAGTAGCCGCTGGAGACCGCCGCCTTTTGATGGGTCATCGACGTGGACATCTCGATTCCGTGGGCGATACACGTCGAATAGGCGATCAGGATGGACGGGCCGTCCCAGGCCTGGGCTTCCAGCATCGCCCGAATGGCCTGCTGCTCGTTGGCGCCGATCGCCAGCTGGCCGACATAGACGTTGCCGTAGGCCTGGGCGAGCAAGCCGAGATCCTTCTTGGGGCCGCCCTTACCGGACATCGCGAACTTCGCCGATGCCCCGCGTGGCGTGGCCTTGGACGCCTGACCGCCGGTGTTGGAATAGGCCTCGGTGTCCAAGACCAGGATGTTGACATTGCGGCCCGAAGCCAACACGTGGTCAAGGCCGCCGTAGCCGATGTCGTAGGCCCAGCCATCGCCGCCGATGATCCAGATGCTCTTGTCCACGAGTTCGTCCGCGAGGACGGTGAGCTGGTTGACCCGGGCGTCAGCCTCTGCCAGCCCGCGCAGGACACCTTTCAACTGTTCGACCCGGGCGCGCTGCTCGGCGATGCCGGTTTCGGTGCTCATGTCCGCCGTCAACAGCGCGTCGGCCAGCTCGCCGCCGATCTCGTCGCGCAGCTCGGTGAGATAGCGACGCGCCTCGCCGTTCTGCGCCTCCCACGCCAGCCGCATCCCGAGCCCGAACTCGGCGTTGTCCTCGAACAGGGAGTTCGACCAGGCCGGCCCGCGCCCGTCCGGGTTGACCGCGTACGGCGTCGTCGGCAGGTTGCCGCCGTAGATCGACGAGCAGCCGGTCGCGTTGGCGATCACCATCCGATCGCCGAACAACGCGGTCAGCGTCTTGATGTAGGGGGTTTCCCCGCACCCGGAGCACGCCCCGGAGAACTCGAACAGCGGCTGCAGCTGCGCAACGCCCTTGACCTGGTCGTGCCGGACCGCGTCCCTGGGCACCTCGGGTATGCCGAGGAAGAAGCCGAAGCGCTCTCGCTCGACGTCACGGTGATCTTGGACCGGCTCCATGTTGATCGACTTGTGCTTGAACTCCTCCTTGCTGCGAGCCGGGCAGACGTCGACGCAGATGCCGCATCCGGTGCAGTCGTCGGGTGCCACTTGCACGGTCAGCCGGTGGCCCTTGAGCCGGCGGTCGTTGTAGTTCTTGTGTTTGAACCCGTCGGGCGCCCCGGCCAGGTCGGATTCGGGGAAGACCTTGATCCGGATCGCCGCGTGCGGGCAGGTGATCGCGCATTTGCCGCAGTCGATGCAGATGCTCTCGTCCCAGATCGGGATCTCCGCGGCGATCTCGCGTTTCTCCCACGTGGTCGTGCCGGTGGGGAAGGTGCCGTCGACGGGCAGCGCGCTGACCGGCAGCAGCTCGCCTTCGCCGCGCATCATCGTGGCCGTCACCCGGGCGACGAAGTCGGGAGCCGTCTTTGGCAGCGGCGGCATCCGGTGCGCCGCGCCGTCGGCCTGGGCAGGCACCGGTAGTTCGGCCAACTGGGCTACGGCGGCATCGATGGCCGTGAAGTTGCGTTCGACCACCACCCGGCCACGCTTGCCATAGCTGCTCTCGACCGACTTCTTGATCTTGTCGACCGCTTCGGCCTGGGGCACCACGCCGGAGAGATAGAAGAAGCACGGCTGCATCACGGTGTTGATCCGGTTGCCCAGGCCGGCGTCCCGGGCGACCGCGGCCGCATCGATGACGAAGGTGCGCAGTTGCTTGTCGATGATCTCCTGCTGGACCTCCCGAGGCAGGTGCTCCCAGACCCGGTCGGGCGGATAGGGCGCGTTGAGCAGGAGGGTGGAGCCGGGCTTGGCAGCGTCCAGTACCCGCATCTGGGTCAGGATGTGGAATTGGTGGACGGCCGTGAAGTCGGCCTGTTGGACGAGATAGCTGGACGTGATCGGGTCGTCGCCGAAGCGCAGGTGCGAGACGGTGATCGCGCCGGACTTCTTGGAGTCGTAGACGAAGTAGCCCTGGGCGTAGCGTCCTTCATCGCCGATGATTTTGACCGAGGACTTGTTCGCGCCCACGGTGCCGTCGGCGCCCAAGCCATAGAACACCGCGGTGAGCGCCTGCGTGGGCACCATGTAGGCAGGGTCGTAGTCGAGCGAGAGGTGGGTGACGTCGTCGGTGATGCCGACCGTGAACCGGGGCCGGGGCGCGTCCTTGGCCAGTTCATCCAGCACGCCTTTGGCCATCGCCGGGGTGAACTCCTTGCTGGAGAGCCCATAGCGGCCGCCGATCACCCGCACCTGGCCGCCGAACCGGGCCGGGCCGTGCTCCATGACCGCGGTCATCACGTCCAGGTGCAGCGGCTCGGCCGGAGCGCCGGGCTCCTTGGTGCGATCGAGGACCGCGATCGCGGTGACCGTCCGGGAAGGGCGGCGATCAGCTCGCGGGCGGGGAAGGGGCGGTAGAGCCGCACGGTCAACACGCCGACCTTCTCACCCTCGCCGACCTGCTGCGCGACGGTCTGCTGCATCGCGCCGACGCCCGAGCCCATCATGATCACGACCCGCTCGGCGTCCTCCGCTCCCTGATAGGCGACCACGTCATAGGCGCGTCCGGTGAGCTGCTCGACCTCGCGCATGACGTCGGCGACGATCCCTGGGACGGCGTCGTAGAACGGATTGCACGCCTCGCGCGCCTGGAAGAACACGTCGGGGTTTTGGGCCGACCCGCGCAGCGAGGGCGCATCCGGGGTCAGGCCCCGGGCCCGGTGGGCGAGCACGTCGTCTTCCCGGATCAGGGCGCGGATGTCGGCGTCGCTGAGCGTCGCGATCTTGTTGACCTCGTGGCTGGTGCGGAAGCCGTCGAAGAAGTGCAGGAAGGGGACCCGGGATCGCAGTGTGGCCGCGTGCGCGACCAGCGCGAAGTCCTGAGCCTCCTGCACGCTGGCCGAGCACAACATCGCCCAGCCGGTCATCCGCGCACTCATGACGTCCTGGTGATCGCCGAAAATGCTCAACGCGTGTGTGGCCAGAGTGCGGGCCGCGACGTGCAGCACGGTGGGGGTGAGTTCGCCGGCGATCTTGTACATGTTCGGCAGCATCAACAACAGACCTTGGGAGGCCGTGAACGTGCAGCCGAGGGCGCCCTTGGTGACGGCGCCGTGCAGCGCGCCGGCGGCGCCGCCCTCGGATTGCATCTCGATCACCTCCGGGACGGCGCCCCAAATGTTGCGGCGCCCGATGGCCGACCAGGCATCGGCGAATTCGCCCATCGGGGATGCCGGGGTGATCGGATAGATCGCGATGACTTCGCTGACTGCGTGGGCGACGCGTGCCGCCGCTTCGTTGCCGTCGACGACGGCCCAGCTGTGTTCCATGAGTGGTCCTCCGCGAATCGTGCTCGGACACTGACTGTGGAAATGTGCTGGGACCATCCAACTCCCTCCCCGCCGCCTCGTGTCAACGCCTTGGGCACCGGATAGTTCGCGGAGCGCGCCGAGACACCGAGGTGCTGTCTGCCGCTACCGGCGGACGAGCCTCGTGCGCCCATCCGCGAGGAGGAGTTCATAAGTGTTCATTCCTGGATCGACGCCGGGGTCGGCCGGCCACCAGGCGATGAACTTGTGGCCGACCATCAGGGCGGGGTGACGGCCGTCGGAGGTGCGGACCGCCACCGCACGAGCGTCGGCGTCGGCGAAGCCCTCGACCGCTCGGACCTGCCAGGTGGTCTTGCCAGCACCGGTCGTGTCGTCGCCATACACGCCACCGGAGACCTCGCCGATGTCGTCCGCGGCGACGGCCTCATCGTCCCGCGGGACCGTCCCGAGGGGCCCCCAGGCGGCGGCGGCTCGGTCATCGAGCAGCGCCGCGTCCGAGAAGACGCAGAACCCGGCCCGGTCGACCTCGCCCACGAGGACGAAGATGAGCTCGGCGCGCTTCTCGACGGCGATCGCCGGGGCGGGCGGGGATCGGGGGCTCCTCCCGGCTCGTGGCGAACCGGGTCGTGCAGGCTGCCCGGCTGTTTTCCGCGGCCGCGCCGGTCAGCACGTGCGGATCGAAACCCGGCGGATAAGTCCCCGACGTCGACTTCGGAGCAAACAGATATGGGCGGGCGTGCGTCGTCCGAGCACCGTCGGCCCGCGTAACGCTCAAGGTCACCGGGCCATCCAACTCGGCGCGGGTGCCGTCGACAAGCCAAGCGAACAAGCGCTGCCCCAGCAGCATGGCGGGCAGTCGCCGCCCGGTTGCGGTTGTGACCGTCACCGCGCGCACATCGGCGCTGACGACCCCATCCAGCTCGACGATGGCAGCGACGGCTGAGCCGGGCGTGCGGGGCAGGGGCGAATCGGTCATCGCGAAGAGGCTACTGCCTGCCGGGGGCCGATCGGCAGCCGCCAATCGGTGGCCAGATCGATCGATCGCACCGCCATCGGTCCGTGCGGATCGGTCAGGCTCGACTCGGCCAGGACACACCGCCCGGTCACGCCGAGGTCGCTCCTCACGAGTGCCCAAATCCAGCCACCCTGCCGTTGTCCGGCGAGGAATTCCGGCGGCGTCGTCGGCCGCGGGCATCGCCGCGCAGGATGTTGCGGGCCACACCGAAGAGCCATGGCCGGGGGTCGTCGGCCGGGATGTCCCGCAGCCGGCGCCAGGCAACGGCATAGACCTCCGCGGCGATATCGTGCCCGTCGTGATCGCCGACGCGCCGCCTCGCGAAGGCGAGCACGTCGGCGTAGGTCGCCGCATAGAGCGTGCGGAAACGCTCCTCGGCGGTCGGCTCCATACCCCCAACTGTCCGGCATGGCCCGGGACATAACGCTTTCGGTGATTTCGGCTGCGGCAACTATCCTTGGCCGATGCCCGGAGAGTCCCTGTTCGCCGACCTCGAGCCGCTGCTGGAGCGGGTGCGCAAACCGATCCAGTATGTCGGCGGCGAACTCAACTCCACCGTCAAGGACTGGGACTGCGCCGGTCGGGGGCCGCAGGGAGAGGAGCTGACCGTCCGGTGGGCGCTGATGTATCCCGACGCCTACGAGATCGGGCTACCCAACCAGGGCGTGATGATCCTCTACGAGGTGATCAACGAGCGGGACGACGCGCTCGCCGAGCGGACGTATGCCGTGTGGCCGGACCTGGAGGAGCAACTGCGCGCGGCCGGCATGCCGCAGTTCACCGTCGACGGCCATCGCGCGATCGGTGACTTCGACGTCTTCGGCATCTCCTTCTCCACCGAGCTCGGCTACACCAACTTCCTCAACGCTCTCGACCTGGCCCGGATCCCGGTGCACGCCACCGATCGCGGCGAGGACGACCCGATCGTGCTGGTCGGCGGGCACGCCGCCTTCAACCCCGAGCCGATCGCCGACTTCGTCGACGCGGCCGTCGTCGGCGACGGCGAGCAGGCGGTCGTGATGATCACCGACGAGATCGCCGAGTGGAAGGCCACGGGACGTCCGGGTGGCCGCCTGGAGCTGCTGCGCCGTCTCGCCGAGACCGGCTCGGTCTATGTCCCTTCGTTCTATGCCGTCACCTACCTGCCCGACGGCCGCATCCAACGGGTCGCCCCGAACGATCAGGCCGCCCCCTGGCGGGTCACCAAGCACACCGTCATGGACCTCGACGCGTGGCCCTATCCCAAAGCGCCGCTGGTCCCCACCGCCGAGGCGGTCCACGAGCGGATGAGCGTGGAGATCTTCCGCGGCTGCACCCGCGGCTGCCGCTTCTGCCAGGCCGGGATGATCACCCGACCGGTCCGCGAACGGTCGATCACCGGCATCGGCGAGATGGTCGAACGCGGTTTGGCCGCAACGGGATTCGAGGAGGTGGGTCTGCTCTCCCTGAGCTCCGCCGATCACTCCGAGATCGCGCCGCTCACCAAGGGCCTCGCGGATCGGTATGCCGCACAACAAGTCGGCCTGTCCCTCCCGAGCACGCGGGTGGACGCCTTCAATATCGATCTCGCCAATGAGCTGACCCGCAACGGCCGCCGCTCCGGCCTGACCTTCGCGCCCGAGGGGGGCAGCGAGCGGATGCGCCGGGTGATCAACAAGATGGTCACCGAGCAGGATCTCATCGACACCGTGGCCGCGGCATACGGAGCCGGGTGGCGGCAGGTCAAGCTCTATTTCATGTGCGGCCTGCCCACCGAGACCGACGAGGACGTCCTCCAGATCGCCGACCTCGCCAAGAAGGTGATCGAGACCGGTCGGAAGGCCAGTGGGCGCAAGGACATTCGCTGCACGGTGAGCATCGGCGGGTTTGTGCCGAAGCCGCATACGCCCTTCCAGTGGGCCGCCCAACTCGGCGCCGAGGAGACCGACGCGCGCCTCGCGAAGCTGCGCGAGGCGATCCGCGCCGACCGCCGCTTCGCGAGCAGCATCGGGTTCCGCTATCACGACGGGCAGCCCGGGATCATCGAGGGCCTCCTCAGCCGCGGCGACCGCCGCGTCGGTGGTGTCATCGAGAAGGTCTGGCGCGACGGCGGCCGCTTCGACGGCTGGCGCGAGTACTTCTCGTATGACGCCTGGGTCGCCGCCTGCGCGGACGTGTTGCCGCAGTTCGGGGTCGATCTGGACTGGTACACCACGCGCGAGCGTGGTCAGGCCGAAGTCCTCCCGTGGGATCACATCGACTCCGGCCTGGACAAGGACTGGCTGTGGTCCGACTGGCAGGACGCCCTGTCCGAGCACGAACAGGACGACTGCCGTTGGACCCCCTGCTTCGACTGTGGCGTCTGCCCGCAGCTCGGCACCCACATCCAGATCGGCCCGACCGGCACGCAGCTCCTCCCGCTGACCGTCGTCTGACCCGCAGCCGGCGCCGCCATGCTCGGGGGCCCTGTCGACGCTGGTCACCGCGTGGGAGGATGCGCCCGTGACACGGCCGTCAGAGAGCTATCGGCGCCGCATGCTGCTCTCCGGGGTCCCGGAGGGAGCGGATGCCCTTCGGCGGCTCGTGATCGCGGTGATCGGACTGCTCGGCGTCACCGTCTTTGGGACGGTCGGCTACATGCTGATCGCGGGCCTCAACTTCGTCGAGGCGCTGTACCAAACCGTGTTCACCGTTGCGACCGTGGGCTATTCGGAGCTCTACGAGCGCACTGCTCCGGTCGAGGTCTTCACGATCCTATTGATCGTGCTCGGCGTGGGAACGGTGCTCTACAACCTCGGAGTCCTCGTCGAGGCGGTCACCGAAGGACACCTGCGCGAATACTTGTGGAGGCGCAAGATGGACCAGTCGATCGCCGAGTTCACGGACCACATCATCATCTGCGGTCATGGCCGGGTCGGGAAGGCCGCGATCGAGAACCTGCTCGACCTGGGCCACCAGGTCGTCGTCATCGACAGCGACATGGTGCATCTCGAGGATGCCGTCGTGCCGTTTCTCGTCGGAGATGCGTCGGACGATGAGGTGCTGCGGGCGGCGGGCATCGAGCGGGCTCGGGCGCTGATCTGCGCCCTGGACACCGACGCGGCGACAACCTACGCGACCTTGTCTGCGCGTGCTCTGCGACCGGACCTGGTGATCATCAGCCGGGCCCGGACCATCGACAGCAAGACGAAACTCGTTCTCGCGGGCGCGACTCGCGCGGTCAATCCCCAACTCATCGGCGGCCGCCGGATGGCCAGTTTTGCCCTGTATGCCGATGTTGCCGAGTTCCTCGATGAGGTCATGCACGACGATGACCTCGAACACCGCATTGAGGGCGTCCGGTTGCCGACCCATTCCCCACTGGTCGGATGGACCGTCGGCCAGGTCGACGTCTCAGAGGTGAGTGGCGCAACGCTGCTCGCGGTGCGCAAGCCGCGCAAGGGTGAGTTCATTCCCACCCCCCGGCCCGACCTCCGGCTCGACCCCGGCGCTACCTTGATCGTGTTCGGAACCCCGGAGCAGGTGGATCGGCTGCGCGAGGCGGCCGGGGTCGTCCCGCACTGACCTGACGCTCCCGGTGCAAGGATGAGCGGATGACGAGCGTTCCCGGTGCCGGTATCCACGAGGCGATCACCCTACGCTTCCTCGCTGCCCCGACCGACGCCGGTCAGTCTGGATCGGTCTCCGCGGGAAGGGTTTTGGAGTGGATCGACAAGGCCGGGTATGCCGCTGCGGCGCGCTGGAGCGGCACCTACTCCGTGACCGCATACGTCGGCAATGTGCGCTTCAGCCGCCCGGTTGAAGTGGGTGATCTCGTTGAGGTGACCGCGCGGGTGGTGCGCACCGGCCGCTCCTCGATGGACATCATGGTCGAGGCGTTCAGCGGGCCGCCGTCGAGCGGTGATCTCGCGGCAGCGACGCATTGCCTCATGGTCTTCGTCTCGGTCGACGGCTCTGGCCGCTCCCAACCGGTTGCGAGCCTGCGGCCCAACGGCGAGGCGGCCAGGTTGTTGGCGGATTGGGCCAACCAGCGCGCGGAGGTGCGCCGCGATGTCGAGGAGGCGATGAAGAGCACGGTCTTCAGCGAGGCGGGGACCGCCCCGCGGATCACCATGCGCTTCCTCGCCGCCCCGACCGACGTGAACTGGGGCGGCAAGGTCCACGGGGGGATCGTGATGCGCTGGATCGACGAGGCCGCCCATGTGCTGGCCACCTCGTGGACGTCGGACGCCCACAATGTCGCGATCTTCACCGGCGGGGTCCGCTTCTACCGCCCGCTGCGGATCGGGCATCTCGTCGAGGTCGAGGCGCGGCTGCTGCATACGGGGCGAACCTCGATGCACATCGGCGTCCACGTCCGATCCGGCGACCCCGCGACCGGTGAGCTGGAGCTGACGACCTACTGCCGCACTGTCTTTGTGACCATCGACGCGGATCGCAAGGCCGTGCCGGTCACCCCGTGGGTTCCGGTCACGGACGAGGATCGTGCCCTCGACGCGCACGCGGTCGAACTCGTGGAGATCCGAGCCCGCCACGGCAACTGATCGGCACGTGCCGACCGGCTCCTCCCGAGGCGGGCTCGGGTCTTCGCGCGACTCGTCACGGCCTCTGCGCCGCCGCGGACGAGGGGCTAGGGTCCGGCTGCGACGGGCGACCGCCGATGAAGTCGGCCCACCACAGGTGCAGCGGGCCCCACCGCTCGTCGAACTTGGTCTCGCGGGCTGCGGCCCGCGCGATCTTGGCGCTCGAATAGAAGCGTCGCGCCCACGGTGAACGCGGCCGCGCCAGGCGGACTGCACCGGCCCAGGCCAGCGGGCTGAGGAAGATGCCGAGCAGGGCCGTCGGGTACTTGCCCTTGAGCGCCGTCACCGCCACGAAGCCCAAATGAGCACCCAGCACGAGCGTCACACGGCCACGCGCAGACGTCGCCACAGCCGGATCCCAGGGCGCTGCGTCGGGGGAGATCCCGACGATGGCCAGCCCGAGACAGGCTGCGCACAGCGTGACGACATAGACCGACAGCTGCCCCTCTTGGGACCAGTAGACATCTTGGAGGTGGAAGATCATCGCGAACTCGTCGAGCACTAGCGAGGCCCCGATCCCGACCAGCGCCGCTCCGATGTAGTTGACCGGCAACCGCCCGTCGGCGCCCACGGCGCAAAAGGCCCCCGTCACGAGCAAGACGATACCCGGGGTCGAGTGGTGCAGGTGCACGCCGCCACTGCTGACGTTGTGGAAGGGGCCCCGTCCGGCCCGGATCAGCCGAGTGACGGTCCGGGTCGTCACGAAGGTAACGACGAAGGCGATGAGCGCCAGGAGGAGCGGCCCCTTCGCGCCGTGCACGATCTCGGTCTGCCACCACCGGTGAAGCCAGCCCACGGCGGCAGGCTAGCTCCCCTGGTGGGGCGGCGCGACTTCGCGGGGACCCCGACCATAAGCAGACAGACCCCTAGGCACGCAGGGCAGCGACGGCCTCACGGAAGGCTTCGGTATGCCGTGCCACATCGGCCGCGGACGTCGCCGGGCACATCAGCGCCATGTTGTGGAATGGCGTCATCAGGATGCCGCGACTGCACATCGCCAGGTGCAGGTAAGCGTCCAACTCCTCGTCGGCCGCGGCAGCCGACTCCTCGCCGCTGCGCGGGGCCGGGGCGGTGAAGCGATACTCGGCGCGAGCGCCCAATTGCGCAATGCTCCAAGGCAATTCGTGCTCATCGATCGCCGCTTGCGCACCCGCAGTGAAGGCCGACGCCAGGGCGATCATGTGGGCGAACGCGTCCTTGGTCAGCACCTCGCCGAGGGTGGCGCGCATCGCCGCGAGTGACAACGCGTTCCCCGCCAACGTCCCGCCGACGCCGCCCACGTCGACGATATCGGCCACACCTGATTCCGTATGCCGCGTAACGGCGTTCGCTACGGCCTCACTCAACCCATAGGCACCGCAAGCAATCCCACCGCCGATCGACTTGCCGATGACGACGATGTCCGGGCGCAGCCCCCACTCCGTTGTGGCGCCGCCCCACCCTGCGGAAAACGTGTGCGTCTCGTCGATCATCAGCAATGCGCCATACCGACTGGCCAGCTCGCGCAGACCGTCGAGGAAGCCAGGCTCCGGGAGGACGATGCCGATGTTGGTCAACGCCGGCTCGGTCAGGATGGCGGCGATGTCCCCGTGCCGGAGGGCGGCCTCGACCGACGCCAGGTCATTCCACCTCGCCGCCCGCGTGGTCAGGTCCAACGGCACCGGGGGAGCGACATTTCCGGGCCGAGACTCGGTTCCTCCGTGGATCGGATTGGCGAGGGCAAAGGTCTCGTCCACGCTGCCGTGATAGCAGTAGCCGAAGACGAGGACCTTGCCGCGTCCGGTCGCCAGCCGGGCCAGCCGGATCGCCCAGCGGTTGGCGTCGGTGGCCGAGAGCGTGAAGCTCCACAGCGGCATACCGAATCGGGCGGTCAGCTCCTCGCCCACCCACTGCGCGTCGTCGGTGGGGAGCATGGTCGTCGCCCCGCCGAGATCGGCAAACCGACGGGTGACCGCCTTGATCGTCGGCTCGGGGGAGTGGCCGGCCATGGCTCCGGTGTCGCCCAGGGCGAAGTCGACATAGGTGCGGCCATCGACGTCGGTGATCCGGGCGCCGCGCGCGTGGTCCAGATGGAGGGGGAATCCGCCGGCCCACATGTTCATCCAGGTCATCGGGACGCGGCCTAAGAGATTGCTCGCTCCCGCATAGAGTTCGCGGGAGCGGGGGTGGGTCGCGGCATACCTCTCCTGCTCGGTCCTGAGAAGGGCAGCCAGTCGGGAGCGATCCACGGCGATCATGGCTGTGAAGGATAGGGCGAGCGCCGTCGAGCCGGGAAAGGAGGAGGCCGTGCCGAATCCTCGCTCGACGAGCGTGCAGGCTGCCTACCCACCCCTGGCCATGGCCCTGCTCGCGATTGTGGCCGTCGCCCTCACGCTGCGTGGCCCGATCGTGGCGATCACCCCGGTCCTGGGTCAGGTTGCCGCCGACCTCGGTCTCGGCGCCGGTGCCGCCGGGCTGCTCGGAACGCTTCCGGTGCTGGCGTTTGCGGTGTGCTCTCCGCCCGCGGCCGTGGTTATCCGCAAGGTGGGGCCCGAGGTCGCCGTCGTGCTGACCCTCACGGGGATCTTCGTCAGCCAACTCGTGCGCGCAATCCCCACGCCGACGACGGTCTTTGCTGGCACGATGGCACTCGGCGTGGCGATCACCCTCGGGAACATCGTGGTCCCCGTGCTGATCCATCGCGACGTCGCTCCCCCTCGGGTCGCCATGGTGACCGGGCTCTATGCGGCTGTGCTCAACGTCGGATCCTTGGCGACCGTGCTGGCCACGGCCCCGCTCGCGAACGCGTTGGGGTGGCCTTGGGCGTTGGCGTCGTGGTCGGCCCTGGCCGCGGCGGCGGGCGTCATCTGCGTCCTGGTGCAACGGCGCCCGGCCACGCCCGCCCACCCGCGGGCGTCACGCACCGAGTCAACCCACCCGGATGGCCCGACTGCCGCGCCGGCGGAGGTGAGGGCATCCCCATCGCGACCGGCGCTGCGAATCCGGGCAACCTGGCTGCTCTCGCTGGCTTTCACCGTGCAGGCTTTCTCCTATTTCGGGTTCACGACGTGGCTGCCCACCTATTTGAGCGACGCCACGGGGTCCGCGCCGGCGGCGGCGGGGGCCCTCGCGGCCAGCTTCCAGGCGTGGGGGATCGCCGGAGGGTTCTTGGTGCCCGCCTTGATCCGCACGATCGGCCTGCGCGGCGCCGCACTGAGCGTCGGGCTGATGTGGACGAGTCTGTCGGTGGGGACGCTCGGCGCCCCGGGCCTCATCGGCATGTGGCTCGTGCTTGGTGGGATGGCGCAATCCGGAGGATTCATCGTCATCTTCAGCGCCGTCGCGGTAGCGGCGCGGGATTCGCGGGAGGCCGCGGGCATGT
Source organism: Nostocoides sp. (assembly GCF_037045025.1). Lineage (GTDB taxonomy): Bacteria > Actinomycetota > Actinomycetes > Actinomycetales > Dermatophilaceae > Nostocoides_A. The sequence goes on from NZ_JBAOHM010000013.1 coordinate 401,573, forward strand.
CGGCGATCGTGCAGGCGTGCGGCTACGTGGTCGCCACCTTGTCGGGGCCGGTGATCGGTGCGCTGCGCGAACTCTCGGGCGGGTGGCAGCTGCCGATGACGACCCTGATTGGCGCGACCGTGCTGTTCACGCTGCTAGCGACGATGGCAACGACCCATGTGCATCGAGCGGCCGACTATCCTGCCTGACGATGGCTGGCCCACGAACCTCCGGACCCCCTCCCGCGCCGCCGGTACAGCGGTTGCGGATCCGCTACGCCCGCCGTGGCCGGATGCGGTTCTCGTCCACGAGGGATTTCGCGCGCGCCCTCGAGCGCGCACTGCGGCGCGCGCAGGTGCCGATGGCGTTCAGCGCGGGCTTTCACCCGCATCCGCGGGTCTCGTATGCCGGGGGCGCGCCCACCGGAATGGCCTCCGAAGCCGAATACCTGGAAGTCGCGCTGACCCGTGAGTGCGACCCGGACCAGGTCCGAGTCGACCTCGACGCGGCCTTGCCAGACGGGCTCGACGTGCTGGACGTCGTGGTGGCCGGGCCGAGCAGCCTGAACGAGCTGCTCCAGGCGAGCGTCTGGGAGGTCGCGTTCGCCGGACTCGATGCCGCCGTCCTCACCGCCGCCCTCGAACGACTGCGCTCCCAGCCCGAGGCGCTGGTGACCCGGATGTTCAAGTCGGGCGAAAAGACCTTCGACGTGCTGCCGGCGCTGTTGCGCGCCGACATGGTTCCCGGGCCGGGGTGTGCGATACTTCAGCTGGTCGTGCGGCACACCACGCCTGCCGTACGCCCCGACGACGTCTTGTCAGCGTTGCACGCGGTGGCCGCTCTACCGGCCACGAGCCCTCCGAGGGTGACTCGGCTGGCCCAGGGACCCTGGGACGCCGACACCGCCCGGGTGGCCGACCCGCTGGCCACGGACGCCGCCGCCGCGAGCGGTGCCGCGCCTTAGCGCGAGCCGGTCCGCGGAGCCTCAAGCTTCCGTGGTCGCCTGTGACCACGACCCGCACCGTGCGGCACGCGGCAGGTCGGGCCCCCTCTCCGGGGCTGGCGCGGCGGCACGCCGGGTGCCCAGGAAGGCCCGTCAATGCCCGATCGTTCCGACTCCGGCTCCACTGAAACACCCGGCGCTGAAACACCCGGCGCTGAAACACCCGGCGCAGAGCCCGGCCACGAGGACGCCGAACACGACGACGCCGGGCAGCCCAGCGAGCAGGCGTCCGGCCGGCCGGACCGTCCGGCCAAGCGGAAGCCGCGGACGGCCCGAGTCACGACCCCCAAGCGCCGCCGGTCCGTGCACTCGTCGGCCGCGGACGCGGGGACGGACCTGGCGCTCTTCACCCCGGAGGAGTCCGGGACAGACCAGGGCGACGCCGCGGCGGGCGATAGCGAGGGCGCACCGGAGCAGACCAGTGCCGACTCGCTCGACCGCGCACCGCGTGACGACTCCACCGCCGAGGCAACCGAGGACGGCGACGAGGACGGTGACGCCGACTCCGTGGACCAGGACGACCCAGCGGCGCCGGCGCCCTTCGCCGCTGCGTTCGGGTTGCTCTTCCAAGCGCCGCAGGCGCCGACGCGGCGGGCCTCGCGCCCGGCGCGTGCGCCCGAGATTTCTCACGAGGAGGGCGAGGGCGTCCCCGACGAGATCGATGATCGGGCGAGCGCGCAACCGCCGAAGGAGGCGGCGACCGAGGACGGCCAGCCCGACGACAGCGATGCGACCACCGGCCGAACCCGCCGCCGCCGCGGCGGGCGCGGACGACGTGCCCGCACCGAGGGCGAGGACGCGCCGTCGGAGCCGGACGCGGATACCGTCGCTGACGAGGCGGCGCCCGAGCCGGTGGAGGGGGCCGAGAGCCCCGAGCCGGAGGATTCTTCGACCGGGGCCCGTCGTCGTCGCCGCCGGCGCCGCTCGGGAGCCGCGGGCGAGGAAGACGACCCGCCGGGAACCGTCACCAAGGTCCGCGAGTCGCGCCGGGATCGCGACGAGCCGCAGTCGATCAAGGGGTCGACCCGGCTGGAGGCCAAGAAGCTGCGCCGCCGGGAGGGGCGCGAGGCCGGTCGGCGCCGCACGATCATCACCGAGAAGGAGTTCCTCGCCCGCCGCGAAAGCGTCGAACGCACCATGGTCGTGCGCCGGATCGACGGGCGCACCCAGATCGCCGTTCTCGAGGACGGCATCCTCGTCGAGCACTACGTCTCCCGGACGACCAATGCTTCGATCGCGGGCAATGTCTATCTCGGCCGGGTGCAAAACGTGCTCCCGTCGATGGAGGCCGCCTTCGTTGACATCGGCCGCGGCCGCAACGCGGTCCTGTATGCCGGTGAGGTCAACTGGGACAGCGGCAACCTCGGCGGCGGCGAGGCGCGGCGCATCGAGAACGTGCTCAGCTCCGGTGAGTCGGTTCTGGTCCAGGTCACCAAGGACCCGATCGGGCACAAGGGCGCCCGGCTGACCTCCCAGATCTCCCTTCCCGGCCGCTACTTGGTCTATGTGCCCGAGGGCAAGATGACCGGCATTTCCCGCAAACTGCCCGACACCGAGCGGACCCGGTTGAAGTCGATCCTGCGCGAGGTCGTGCCGGCGGATGCGGGCGTCATCGTGCGCACCGCCGCCGAGGGCGCCAGCGAGGAGGAGTTGCGGCGCGACGTCGAACGTCTCGCCCGCGCGTGGGAGAAGATCTCCGCCGCGTCGGCCAAGGCCAGCAAGAAGAAGGCCGGCTCCGGCGGCGCGCCGAGCCTGCTGTATGCCGAGCCCGACCTGACCGTCCGCGTCATCCGCGACGTCTTCAACGAGGATTTCGCCTCCCTCGTCATCGCCGGCGAGGAGGTGTGGCAGGAGATCAGCGGCTACGTCCAGGACGTCGCCCCGGATCTCGCCGGCCGGATGTCGAAGTGGACGAGCGAGCAGGACATCTTTGCCGCCCATCGCGTCGATGAGCAGCTGGCCAAGGCGCTCGACCGCAAGGTCTATCTGCCCTCGGGTGGTTCGCTCGTCATTGACCGCACCGAGGCGATGACTGTGATCGACGTCAACACCGGCCGCTTTGTCGGCTCCGGCGGCAACCTCGAAGAGACCGTCACCAAGAACAACCTCGAGGCCGCCGAGGAGATCGTGCGGCAGCTGCGGCTGCGCGACATGGGCGGGATCATTGTCATCGACTTCATCGACATGGTCCTGGAGTCCAACCGCGAGCTGGTCGTCCGCCGCCTCCTGGAATGCCTCGGCCGGGACCGCACCAAGCACCAGGTCGCCGAGGTCACCTCGCTCGGCCTGGTCCAGATGACCCGCAAGCGAGTCGCCTCGGGCCTGCTGGAGGTCTTCTCGGAGACATGCGATCACTGCGAGGGCCGCGGGGTCATCGTGCACGCGATGCCGGTCGATAAGTCGGCGGGGACGAGTGGGGGCGAGCAGGCTGCCCCGGCGGGTCGCGGCCGCCGCACTCGGGCCGCCGAGCCCGAACCCGCCGAACCGGTAACACCCAAGGGCCCAACCGCTGCCCAGATCGCCGCCGCCGCCCACGCGGCGGCCATCAAGAGCCTGAATCGGGTCGAGCTTCCCGTTGCCGAGGCTGAGGAAATCTCCGACGTCGACCTGCCGCCGGAGCAGGCCGCGCCGCTCGGCCCGGGAGCCGCCGAGTCTGCCAGCGGCGAGCAGCCGGCTAGCGACCTGGCCACGGGAGACTCGGGAGCGACGGTCGACTCCGCCGTGGCAGACCCAGCTGACCACCCAGCTGACCACCCTGCTGGCAGCGCGGATGTGCCCACCAACGCGTCCCCGGCCGATGCCGCAGATCCCGATGCCGCAGATCCCGATGACGCAGATCCCGAGGCCGCCGAGCACGCCCAGGACAAGGGGGGTGAGCCTAGCCGCGGCCGGGGTCGTCGACGCCGGGGCCGGGCGACCGCACCGGCCGGCCCACCACCGGCCCCAGCCGACCCGAACCCGTTCTGACCTGGTGTCGCGTGTTGTGGTTTGATTCCCCCCGCTCGCCAACGGTACGATGGGCAGTCGGTGCGCCCACCGAGTCGATGTCCCACGCGGGGTAGCGATCGGCCGGTTCCCCAGTGTGCGTGCCCCCATGGCAGAGGAAGTGAGTTTCAACGTGTATGCGATCGTTCGCGCTGGTGGCCGCCAGGAAAAGGTGTCCGTCGGCGATGTGCTGCTCATCGACAAGGTGTCGGCGCAGGCCGGCGACAGGGTCGACCTCAAGCCACTGCTGCTCGTCGACGGGTCCACCGTGACCTCCGACGCCGCCAAGCTGGCCTCGGTGTCGGTGACGGCCGAGGTCGTCGGCCCGGCCAAGGGCCCCAAGATCACGATCATGAAGTTCAAGAACAAGACCGGTTACCGCAAGCGTCAGGGCCACCGCCAGCACCTGACCCAGGTCAAGATCACCGCGATCGACGCCTGAGCCGCCGAGCACCGACGACGAGCACTGACAAGGGACTGATCACAGATGGCACATAAGAAGGGCGCGTCCTCGACCCGCAACGGTCGCGACTCCAACGCGCAGCGGCTCGGCGTCAAGCGCTACGGCGGTCAGCTCGTCGGCGGCGGCGAGATCATCGTCCGCCAGCGGGGCACCCACTTCCACCCCGGTGACAATGTCGGCCGCGGCGGCGACGACACGCTGTTCGCGTTGACCGCGGGCACCGTCGAGTTCGGTACCAAGCGCGGGCGCCGCGTCGTCAGCATTGTCCCGGTGGCCGCGGCCGCCGAGTGACCTCGCGGGCGTGTGCCGCACGGCATACGTCCTCCCGGTGAATGGGGCGGGCCGATCGGCTCGCCCCTTCGTCGCGTTGCCGCCCGACCAATAAGGAGGTATGCCGCATGGCCGGCTTCGTCGACCGCGTCGTCCTCCACGCCAGCGCCGGCAACGGCGGCCACGGGGTCGCCTCGATCCGGCGGGAAAAGTTCAAGCCGCTCGGCGGACCCGACGGCGGCAACGGCGGCAACGGCGGGGACGTCATCCTCGCCGTCGACCCGCAATCGACGACGTTGATTGACTACCACCGCAGCCCGCACCAAAGCGCCGGCAACGGCCGCCCGGGCGCCGGCGACGAACGCGACGGCGCCAACGGCGCCGACCTCATCCTGCCCGTCCCCGACGGCACCGTCGTCACCGACCTGGCCGGTGAGCTGATCGCCGACCTCGTCGGTGCCGGTTGCGTCGGTGACGATCGCCCGGGGCGGGCGCGGCGGTCTCGGCAACAAGGCGCTGGCCTCACCCCGTCGCAAGGCGCCCGGGTTCGCGCTGCTCGGCGAGCCGGGCGAGTCCCGCGACGTTGTCTTGGAGCTGAAGTCGCTCGCCGACGTCGCGCTGATCGGCTTCCCCTCGGCGGGCAAGTCCTCGCTGGTCTCGGTCATCTCGGCGGCGCGCCCCAAGATCGCGGATTATCCGTTCACGACGCTGGTGCCCAACCTCGGCGTCGTCACTGCGGGGGAGATGCGCTTCACCGTCGCCGACGTGCCCGGGCTGATTCCGGGCGCCAGTGAGGGCCGTGGCCTCGGCCTGGAATTCCTGCGCCACGTCGAGCGCTGCTCGGTGCTCGTCCATGTCATCGATTGCGCGACGCTGGAGCCGGGACGCGACCCGCTCACCGACGTGGACGTCATCGAGGAGGAACTCGCGGCATACCTGCCGACCGGCAGCCTCGGCGGGCGGCCACTGTCGGACCGGCTCCGCATGGTGGTGCTCAACAAGGCCGACGTCCCCGAGGCCCGCGACCTCGCCGAGCTGGTCGCCCCCGAGCTGCGGGCCCGCGGCCTGGAGGTCCACATCGTCTCGGCGGTGGCCCACACCGGGCTGCGGGAGCTGACCTTCGCCATGGCGCGCGCCGTGGAGGCGGCGCGCGCGGACCTGTCGGCCGAGGTGGTCCGTCAGCGAATCGTCATCCGCCCCAAGGCGGCCGACGAGGTGGGCTTCGAGGTCGTTCCCGAGGTCGAGGGTGGCGAGCGGATCTTCCGCGTCGTCGGCGACCGCACGACCCGCTGGATCCGCCAGACCGACTTCAGCAACGACGAGGCGGTCGGCTACCTCGCCGACCGGCTGCAGCGGGCCGGGGTCGAGGACGCGTTGCTGGCCGCCGGCGCCGTGGCCGGATCGACCGTCCTGATCGGGCCGGCCGACGACGCGGTCGTCTTCGACTGGGAGCCGACCATGGTCGGCGGCGCCGAGCTGCTCGGCGGGCGCGGCACCGATGCCCGTTTCGAGGACCGCCACCGGCGCACCAACGCCGAGCGCCGCCGCGACTTCCACGCCCGCAAGGACGCCCAGAGCGCCGCCCGCGAGGAGCTGGCCGCCGAGCGCCGCGCCGGGCACTGGGACGATCCCGCGGTGGACCACGAATGACCCTGATCGACGTCGACGCCGGGCAGGCCCGTGCCCGCCTGGCCGGGGCGGGCCCGGTCGTGATCAAGGTCGGCTCGTCCTCGCTCACCACCGACGAGGGCCGGCGCCTCGACGAGGCCAAGCTGGACGCCCTCGTCCGCGTGCTCGCCGAGCGCCGGCTGCGCGGGGCGCCGGTCGTGCTCGTCTCCTCCGGCGCGATTGCCGCCGGCATCGGTCCGCTCGGCCTGACCCGGCGCCCACGCGACCTCGCGACCCAGCAGGCCGCGGCCTCGGTAGGACAAGGCGCTCTGCTCGCGGCCTACACGCGGGCGTTCGCGGCATACGGACTGACCGTCGGGCAGGTGTTGCTGACCGCCGACGACGTCACCCGGCGCTCGCACTACACCAACGCCCGCCGCACCCTCGAGCGGCTCCTCGACATCGGGATCGTCCCGATCGTCAACGAAAACGACACCGTCGCGACCCACGAGATCCGCTTCGGCGACAACGACCGGCTCGCGGCGCTGGTCGCGCACCTGGTCAAACCGCAGGCGCTGTTGCTGCTGACCGACGTCGACGCGCTGTATGACGCGCCCCCCGGTTCTGCGGCGGCCCAACGGATTCCGGTGATCCGCTCGGCGCGCGACCTGGAGTCGGTGCGGATCGGTGGGACCGGCTCGAGCATCGGTTCCGGGGGGATGGCCACCAAGGTCGAGGCCGCGGCGATCGCCAACTCGGCGGGGATTCTCGCTCTATTGTGCGCGGCCGAGTCGGTCGGTCCGGCGCTTGCCGGCGACGACGTCGGCACCGTCTTCCTCCCGCACGCGGTCGGTCGGGGTTCCCGCAAGCTGTGGATTGCCCACGCCACCACACCGCGCGGCGTGCTGACCGTCGACGCCGGTGCCGTCCGTGCGCTGGTCGACCGCGGCAAGTCGCTGCTGCCCGCCGGAATCACCGGTGTCGCAGGCGTTTTCGTCGACGGCGACGCCGTGGATGTCGCCGGACCGGATGGCGCCATCGTCGCGCGCGGGCTGGTCAGCTACGACGCCGGCGAACTGCCCAAGGTGATGGGCCGCTCGACCAAGGAACTCGCCCGGGACCTCGGCCGCGAATATGAGCGGGAGGTCATCCACCGCGACAACCTCGTCATCCGCGAAGGCTAGCATCGAGCGTATGGCGCAGCTGACGTGCGAGTTCTTCTCCGAGGCCCTGCAGATGGGCACCTCGATCCGGGTGATCCTCCCGCAGCATACGCAGCAGCAGGTCGGAGTCGTCGAAAAGCCGATGCGCGAGACCGACTTCCCCGTGCTCTACCTGCTGCACGGGCTGTCCGACAACCATAGCGCGTGGACGCGCTACACCTCGATCGAGCGGTATGCCGACGAGGCTGGCCTCGCGGTCGTCATGCCGGCCGTGGGGCGCAGCTTCTACACCAACGAAGCCCACGGCCACCGCTACTGGGATTTCATCAGCGACGAACTGCCCACCGTGGTGCGCAACTTCTTCCGGGTCTCGACGGCGCGCGCGGACACCTTCGTCGCGGGCCTGTCGATGGGCGGCTACGGCACGCTCAAGCTCGTCGGTCATTTCCCGGACCGGTATGCCGCCGCGGCCTCCCTGTCCGGGGTCGTCGACCTGGCGATCCTCGACGTCGAACCCGACGAGCGGGAGGTGATCGGGCGGGTATTCGGCGGCACGCTGGGGCCGGACGTCGACGTGCGGGCGGGGCTTGACGGCATACCCGCCGACAAGCTGCCCGACCTGCACATCAGCTGCGGCCTCGAGGACATGCTGATCGACCAAAACCGCGACTTCGTCGCCCGCCTGCAGCAGCGCGGCGTGAACGTCACCGCCCGTTTTGTTCCTGGTGATCACGAATGGTCGTTGTGGGACAGCATGATCCGCGAAGTAATCGACTGGTTGCCGATCCAGGCATAAATCAGCTCGCTGGCGCCGTGACGCCACGCTCACGCTCGTAGTCGGCCAGTTCGGCTTCGTAAAGCTTCAAGTGCTGGGCGCGGCCGCGGTTCATCCCGAGAACGCCGAGCACGATCACCGCCGCCAAGGCGAAGGGGGCGAGGAGGAAACCGCTGTCATAGGACTTCTCCTGCGCGTTGTAGAACAATCCCCAGATTGGCGCACCCAAGGCCATTCCCAACACGTATGCCGATCCGGTCACCGACCAGATCTTGCCGAACGCCTTCTGGCCGACCGCGGTCGCCGTGAGCAACGGTGGCTCGACGGTGCCATTGGACATGCCCGCGGACATGAACAGCATGGCGATCAGCGGCAGCCACACGCCAACCGAGTTCCCCATCGAGGCATAGCGGGGGAGGAAGAGGAAGAAGGCGGCCTGCATTCCGAGGGTGATCGTCATCGCGATCAGCACGCCGAATTTGTCGTTGAGCACGCCGAGGGTCGGTTTGAGGACGAGCAGCCCGAGGGTCCACACCATCATCGCGGTCGAATACATCGTCACGGCCTTGCCCATGCCGTCCGGGACGGGGCTGGTCCATTGGGCCGTCAGATAAGGCGCCATGATCTGCGCAGCGCCGTGGACGATGCCGAGCAGCACGCTTGCGGAAAAGACCAGCCACAGCCACGGGCTGCGCATCGCCTGCGGGAAGGTGAATCCGGCCACTGGTTTGGCCAGGTCGGTGGCGGCCGCCATCGATCCGGGGCTCGGTGCGCCGAGCGGGGTCAGCCCGACCTGAGAGGGGCGCTCGATCGCGAGAAAGAGGGTTGCCGGGATCGTCAGCCCGAGAACGACAACCGCCATCACGAGATAACCGAAGCGATAGGCGTCCGGGTCGTAGGTTGCTGCGTCGGCCGGGTTGCCGCCGATGCCGGGGACGATGAACGACCACAGGATCCCGCCGAGCCCGGTGCCCCCGGTGACCAGCCCGACGACCAGGCCCTTTCGGGCGACGAACCAGTTGTTGACCCAAACGATCGGCACCAGCTGATAGCTGATGCCGTAGCCGAGGCCCATGACGATGCCCGCGACATACAGCATGACCGGTGTGGTGGCCTGCCAAAAGATCACCAGCGCCGCGGCGACAATTGACGCGCCGATGATCATCAGCCATTTCGTCCCCAGCTTAGGCAGCATGGGCCCACCGATGAACATCATCGAGGCGACGATCGAGAGCATCAGCAGCGTGAAATACAGCAGGATCGAGCCCTGCGCGACGTTCTGCTCCGACCCGGGCCCCATCTTCAAGAAGATGTAGGGGTGGAAGAAGGACAAGCCGGACAGCGGCACCGAGCCAGCGATCATACAGATCAGCGCCCCGGACGCCACGATCCAGTGACGCACGTGTGAGGTATTGATGGTCGTCTCAGCAGGCAGTGCGGTCATGGGGGCCTCCTTCGGCTCACCGTAGCGCCGCCCGCGGGCTGCCGCCACCGATGGCGCGCCCGATCACCACGGGACATTCCGTGGCGGGTGCGCCATAGTGGTTCCCGTCGGGAAGGACGCGTGCCATGACAAAACCGCTGCTAACCATGTTCGAAGCCTTCGGTGCCGGTGCCGAGCTCATCGGGCCACGTCTCGCCGAGCGACTCGGTGTGCCCTGGATCGGGCAGGTCCTCTCCTCGGGAGACATGGAGGCGATGGACCCCAAGGGCACCGGGCGCGTCGATGTGTCCGGGTTCTTGCGCAGCCTGGCCTTTACCGACCAGGGCAGCGTGGAACTACTCGAGAGCCCGTATGTCAGTCTCGCCCGCGAGCAGGCGGTCTCGGTACGCGACCTGGTTCGGGACGGTGGGGTGATCCTCGGCCGGAACGCGACGGTCATCCTCGGCGACCGGCCGGCCGCGTTGCACGTCAAGCTCGAGGCGAGCGCCGGCTTCCGCATTGCGTATGCCGCCGAGCACTCCGGGATCTCCGCGGAGCAGGCCGCCTTGCGGATGCGCCGGGAGGACGAGGCGCGCGCCCAGATCTCCCTCGACGTCTGGGGCTGGGACCCGCGGCTGACCGCCTACTACGACCTCGTCATCAACGTGGAGACCTTCGGCGAGGACGGCACGGTCGAGGTCATCCTCGATGCCCTCGAGCGCAAACGCCAGCGCGCCACCGCCACCCAGCCTGCCTGAGGCGCCGCGCGACGCTCGCTCGCCCGCGCGTCGCTCGGTCGCAGCCCCCACCACGAGGCCTCAGCAGGTGCCAGGGCCCTCAGCGCACGCGCTCGGGCGTGAACTCGCACGCCGGGTGGGCGATCTCCTCCTGGCTCTGCACGAGCTGCAGCTCGCGGCGGCCCGATTCCAGGGTCCGCTCGAGCAGCGCGAACACGCTGGAGACGGTCTTGGCCAGGGCGTCCTCCGCACGGCCGGAGTCGAGCAGGTGGGCGGTGAACAGGGCCGCGGTGACATCGCCGGACCCGTTGGCCTTCAACGGCAGATAGGGCGTCCGGACGATCCACGCCTCCTCGCCGTGCACGGCGAGCATCTCAATCGTGTCCGCGGGCCGGTCCGGCCGCAGCACGCTGGTCACGAGCACCGTCGACGGCCCCATCGCGCGGGCCCGGTCGACACTGGCCAGGGTGTCTTCCAACGACTCCGGCTCGGTGTGGGTGAGGAAGCCGAGCTCGAACTGATTGGGGGTGATCAGATCAGCCCGGGGCACCACCTTGTCGCGCAGCAGGACCGGGATGTCCGGGTGGACGAAGCAGCCGGAGGTGGCGTTGCCCATGACCGGATCGCACGCATAGATCGCGGCCGGGTTGGCGGACTTGACCCGGGCGACGGCATCGAGGATGACCTCGCCGATCTGGGTGCCGCCCTGATAACCGGACAGGACCGCCTCGACCTCCCCGAACGCGTTGCGCTCCTCCATCCCGGCGATGACCTCGCGGACGTCGTCGGCCGCGAGCAGCGGGCCGCGCCAGGCGCCATACCCGGTGTGGTTGGAGAAATGGACCGTATAGACGGGCCAGACCTCCACTCCCAGGCGCTGCAGCGGAAAGACGGCGGCCGAATTGCCGACGTGGCCGTAGGCGACGGAGGACTGGATGGAGACGATCGTGGTCACGCCCGCGATTCTCGCACTTCGACGATATCGTCGTCACCAAGGCGGCTTCTAGCGGCGTTCGAGGACGTCCAAGGGATCCAATCGTGTGGCCCGCCACGCGGGGTAGGCGCCGCCCAGGACGAGAACAACGATGGCTCCGACGATCAGCTTGGGCACAGCCGCGGCGCGCAGAATGGTCAACTGCGTCTGAAAGGCCGTCTGACCGAATGACGAGATCAGTGGCGACGCGAGTTCCGCGATGAGCGCGGCCATCCCAAAACCCGCGACGAGGACGAGGACGATGTCGGCGACGACGAGGGCGGCCACGTCCGATCTCCGGGCGCCGACGGCTCGAACGAGGCCGAAGTACCACGTGCGATCTCGCAGCACGATCAATTCCGCGATCAGCACGCCGAGGCCGCTGACCAACAGGACGCCCCAGCCGATGAGGCCGTACACCAGCCGGATGCCCTCCGAGGCAGATCGCACCGATGCCCCGGTGTCTCCCCGCGTGACGACGACAGCGGAATCGGGATGTATCGATGCGAGGGCGGCCGGGCCAGCCAGCGCAGCCGTAAGTGCGGCGCGAATCTCGTCAGACTGATCCGGGGTCCGGCCCGTTGTCATCACGGCAACGAGGGTGGCCGGAGTGGTCGAGGTGAGTTCGACGGCGCGTTCATAGGCTGGATCGATGATGAGCGCGGCACCGAAGTTCTGGCTTTCGACCCGGGTGGCCGCTCGCACGGCGTTCCGGGGCACGACCAGGCCAGCCAGGCACAGGTCGTCACGGGTCAGGCCAGCCACCTGGGCGTCACCGACGGTTGGGTCGAACTCCGTCGGGCGTCCGGAAGCGTCGAGCAGCACAGCCGGACTGACCTCGCCGATCTGGTCATACGGCGGGCATTCGGGATGCACTGAAGAGAGGCGTAGCGCCGCGCGGAGAGGGCGTGAGGTAAAGGGCGTCAACGCGGTCTGAGCCACCCCCAGCACGGCTGGGCCGGACAGCCCGAGGTCGGGCGAGAAGTCGAATCGATACGTCCCTGCCTCGCCGAGATCCGACTCGATCGCCTCCGAGAGGTCGTCCGTGGAGGCTCGAGACAGCTCGGACACGGAGAGGAACACCAGCACGCCGATGGTGAGCAGGGCGCTGAGCAGGACGAACTTGAGCTTACTGTGGAGGTTTGTCCGTGCTGCAAGCTGGATGATGCGACCCGCGCGGATCATCGTCCCGGTGCCCCCTGCCCGGTGACGGCGGCGCATCCGTGCGACTCCAGCACCCCGTGCGCGAGTCGCACCCGAGATCTCGCGCGAGCCGCGATCTCTGCGTCGTGTGTCACGACCACGACGGCGGTGCCCAAGGTCGCGGGGAGGCTGAAGAGCACGTCGGCGATGACCCCGGCCGTGTCCTCGTCCAGATTGCCGGTGGGCTCGTCGGCCATGAGCAACGCCGGCTCCGCGAACAGGGCGCGGGCGATCGCCACCCGCTGCCGCTGCCCTCCCGACATCTCGGTCGGACGCCGGCCGGCAAGCTCGGGTATGCCGAGGAGCTCGAGCAGGTCGAGTGCCCGTGTCCGTGCCGTGCGGCGCGGTCCCCGGGATCCGAAGTACCAGGGCAGGAGCACGTTCTCCTGGGAGGACAGGGCAGGATCGAGGTGAAAGCTCTGGAAAACCGTTCCCACCGTGCGCGACCGGAGGGTGGACAGCTCGGCGTCGTTGAGCGAGGCCACATCGGTCCCGTCAACGAGCAGCCGCCCGGAAGTGGGCCGGCGCAACAGAGACAGCACCGAGATCAGCGTCGACTTGCCGGAACCGGAACGACCGACGACCGAGGTGGAGCTTCCGTGCTCGATCGCCAGCGAGGCCTCGTTGAGTGCCGGAACCTCGACGCCTCCGGAACGGAATATCACGCTGACGTCGTCCAAGACCACGATCGGCGACCCAGTCACGAGGTCGGTGCCGGCAGAATGAGTTCACCCGGGCGTAGCCCCGACAGGATCACGCGGCGCACGCCATCGGTCGCACCGACCACCACGGGCCGTTCCGAGGCCGATGAGCCAACGCGAACTGTTGCGACATAGTTCGATCCGGACTCGTCCAGCCCGACGTAGATGGCGGGCACGGCGAGGACGTCTCGCTGTTGCGGGGAGGACAAATCGAGCACGGCCGGGATGCCCGGTGCCGTCTCGGTGCTCGCCGGCAGTCGGCAATGGACCGATGTCGATCCGGGTCCGCTGTCGGCGCTCGCCTCCTGGCTCGACTGCCGTCGCGCCAGCCACAAGGCCACGCAGGGGACCGAGCGCTGCCCGAGGATCGTCTCGACGCTAGCGCGCCCGGTGAACGGCACTCCCCGGTAGCGCAGTTCCTGCAACGGTCTGAGGGCCACGACGACATCGATCCCCGGCGAGGTTATGAGCACCGACCCCGCCGACGATTCGAGCCGTCCCGACACGGGCGCGCGCACCGGGCCGGCCCGCGATCTGGCCGCCGCGAGCCGGGACTGGTGGACCGTGCCATCGACGTCCGCGGTGAGCGCCTCGAGAGGAGCCATGGTCCCGATGATCTCTCCCGCGTCAGCTCGGGCCCGCCCGTGCTGACGGCGGTGAAAGGTCATCCCGAGGGGCACATCCACCCCGACCTGCTCGCCAGCGAGCGTCGCCCCGTTGAGCCGATAGCGGATCTGGAAGGCCGAGCTGGCGACTTCGAACATCGGGCCGCCGGGCGACGTGCCCGTGCCTGACTGCGCAGGGGAAGCCGCTGCTGCGGACGATGGACTACCGGACGAGGGGAGGGCCGCGTCGTCGGAACACCCGACGAGAGCAAGAAGGCCCGCGGTGACGAGTGCCCCCCGAACTGCCCTCCGTCGCTCGCGTGATCGGGTCATGACCTACCATTCACCACGTCGGCGATAGTCGGCCCGCTCGGATCTGCGGGTTTCGCCGGGATCCAGTGACCGCACCCCGACTCGGTCGTCAAATCATCGCGCAGCAGCGAGATGTCACCGCTAGAGGCGTGATCGCGCAATTGCTGGATGTCTTGGTCCAGTTGCTTGGCTGTCGCGGAAGGGTTGGTCGGCCGCGGCTGATCGGGGAAGGCAGGAGCCTCGCCGGTCGCGACCCACGTTTGGTATACCGACAACGCCGAGCGGCAGGCGATGAAATTGCGCACCATGCCTTGGTATCGGGCCTTGGCCGCGCCCTCGTCGTCACCCTCCACCCGTTGCTGCGCTGCGGGCGAGGCGAGCACCTCGTTGACGACGGCGCTGTCCAGCCCGGCGAAGACCGGATCACCGGCTTCGGGGGTGTGATCGGCGCTGCATCCCGCAGCCACCAGCACCACCGCGAGCGCCAGCAGCGCACGTCGAGCCGGACGAGTCGGCGAACGAAAACACATGACGGGTGAGTCCTATCGCAGAGATGTCGAGTTGATCCGGGCGGGCGTTCCGAGCAGTGGTGCCCAGAACGCCCCACCACGTCGCCGAGCACGCGTCACGGAGTGACTGTGTAGTCCAGCTTGGTGTTGCCGTTGCCGGGCAACACTCCATTGCAGTTCGTGTTCGAGACGATCTTCGTCCGATAGGAGTAGTTGTTTGCCGAAACGCCGGACCACGATACGGTTCCGCCGTCCGTCGTGGCTTTCGCGCCGACCGAATTTCCGCCGTCCGCCACGGCCCAGTAATACCGGTTCGTCTGCGGGCTCGTATCGATCTGTTTGACCGAAATGTCGCCGCTCGACCACAATTTCACCAGGGCCGTTGTGTAGCTCGTGTCGCAACTCACCGTCCGGTCGTACTCAGTATAGCCCCACGCAGCCGTCGCCGTCGCAAGCGTGAGGATGACTACGCCCCCCCCCGGTCAACAGCCTTCTCTTCTTGCTCATCCGGAAAACCCCATTCTTCCGTTGTGGCCCGTTGCGGGGTCGAGAAGAACGAAATGTCCCCCCAACCGGCGGAGATGACCTATCATCTGCCGGCGTCAGGCTAACGCCGCCCCGATGCACGCGCAACCGGTGGCGCCGACGGAGGCTTCTCGGTGGTGCGTGAGCGTCGAGAGCCGGTCGGCATACCCTTGGCGCATGACGGACATCTCTGCCGAGGCGACCGCAGCGGTCGCCGAACTCGCCGGCCGGGCGCGCCTCGCCGCCCGCGAACTCGCCCAGTTGCCGCGCGCGCGCAAGGACGAGGCCCTGCGGGGCCTCGCCGACGCCCTCGACGCGGCCACCGATCGCATCGTCGCGGCCAACGCCGAGGACCTCCAGCGCGGTCGCGACGGCGGTATGCCGCAGGGCCTGCAGGACCGGCTCAGCCTCACTCCGGAGCGGATCGCCGCGATCGCCGACGCCCTGCGCGACATCGCGGGCCTGCCCGACCCGGTCGGCGAGATCGTCCGCGGCTCGACCTTGGCCAACGGCCTGCAGATCCGCCAGGTGCGGGTGCCGATGGGCGTGGTCGGGATGATCTACGAGGCCCGGCCCAATGTCACCGTCGACGCCGCCGGCCTCGGCCTGAAGTCCGGCAACGCGGTGATCCTGCGCGGCGGCTCTGCGGCCGCCTCCTCCAACCGGGTCCTTGTCGACGTGATGCGCGAATCCCTGGACGCCCAGGGCCTCAACCCCGACGCGATCGGCCTGCTCGACGGCGGCGGCCACGACGCGGTCCGGGCGTTGATGACCGCCCGCGGCCTGGTCGACCTGCTGATCCCGCGTGGGGGCGCCGACCTGATCCAGTCGGTGGTGCTCAATTCCACGGTGCCGGTGATCGAGACCGGGATCGGCAACTGCCACGTCTACGTCGACAAAGCGGCCGACCTCGACAAGGCGCTGGCGATCACGATCAACGCCAAGACCCACCGCCCGAGCGTGTGCAATGCCGCCGAGTCACTCCTGGTCCACGCGGCGGTCGCGGCCGACTTCCTGCCCAAGGCGCTGACCGCGCTGTCCGGGGCGGGCGTGGTGCTGCATACCGACGAGCGCGCCGGGTCCATCGCGACCGAGGCGGGGGTGCCGTTCGCGGCCGCGACCGAGGAGGACTTCGCCACCGAGTATCACGGATTGGAGATGAGCGTCGGGGTCGTCGACTCCCTCGACGCCGCGCTCGATCACGTCCGCGCCTACGGCTCCGGGCATACCGAGGCGATCGTCACCGAGGACCGGGCCGCGGCCCGCCGCTGGAGCGCCGAAGTCGACGCCGCCGCGGTCATGATCAACGCCTCCACCCGGTTCACCGACGGCGGCGAGTTCGGTTTTGGCGCCGAGATCGGCATCTCCACCCAAAAACTGCACGCCCGCGGGCCGATGGCGCTGCCGGAGCTGACGACGACCAAATGGATCGTCGAGGGCGACGGGCACGTGCGCGCCTGATGCACGACCAGGAAGTCCGCAAACTCACCGAACTCGAAGACACCCACTGGTGGTATGCCGAACGCCGCCACCTGCTGAGCGAGTCCATCGCCGGTATGCCGCCCGGCCGCGCCCTCGACATCGGCGCCGCCGGCGGCGGCAACAGCCGCGACCTGAAGGCCGCCGGCTGGCAGGTGCTCGCGCTCGAATACGGCGCCGAGGGGGCACAGGTCGGCAGGGAACGCGGCCTGGACGTCATCCGTGCCGACGCGACCGCGCTGCCAGTGGCCGACGAAAGCCTCGACCTCGTCCTCGCGTATGACGTTCTGGAACACATCCGCGACCACGACGCGGCGGTGGCCCAGGTGCGGCGCACGCTGACGCCGGACGGGTGCTTCCTGGTCGCCGTGCCGTGCGATCCGCGGCTGTGGTCGGCCCATGACGTCGCCGTCGACCACGTGCGCCGCTACACCAAGGCCACGCTCACCGATCTGCTGCAGCGCGGCGGATTCACGATCGAGCGGTTGTGGTCCTGGAACGTCCTGCTCCGTCCCGCCGTCCAGCTGCGCCGGCGCAGCAGCACCGGCAGCGACCTCGACGCCGTCAACCCGGTGGTCAACCTCGCCCTGCGCGGCATCGTGACGATCGAGCGGCACCTGCCGGTCAAGGCGCTGCCCGGGGTCACGCTGATGGTGACGGCGCGTCCCGCTCGGTGAATTCCTCCCGGCCGGCGACGCCCTCGCGGCGCCGGGCGGCCTCCAGCGAGTCATACGCGAGGTAGTAGGACGGGCGGGCCTGGGCTGCGGCATACAGCCGGCCGACGTATTCCCCGAGGATGCCGAGCGCGAGCAATTGCACCGCGCCCATCCCGGCGACGACGACCACCGTCGAGGTCCAGCCGGCGACCACGTGGTCGGCCGCGCGGGCATACAGCGCATAGACCAGCAGCAGCAGGGCGAGCACCCCGCCGGCCAGCCCGAGATAGGTCGCGAACCGCAGCGGCGCCAGCGAAAAGGCGGTGACGCTGTCGACCGACAGCCGCAGCATCTTCGACAACGGGTACTTCGACGATCCGGCGGCCCGCTCCTCGCGGCGATAGGGCACGGCGGCCGACGGGAACCCGAGTGCGGGCACGACGAACCGGAGCACCCGGCCATACTCCGGCAGGGCGTTGACCGCATCGACCGTCGCCCGCGACATCAGCCGGAAGTCACCCGCGTGCGACAACGCGCCGGTGCCGGCCAAGGCATTCATCGAGCGATAGAACGCTCGCGCGGTCCCGCGTTTGAACGCCGAATCGCTCGACCGGTCGCTGCGCACGCCGTAGACGACGTCGACGCGCTGCTGTTGAGCGACCCGCAGCATCTCGGCGATCAGCTCGGGCGGGTCCTGCAGATCGGCGTCGAGGGTGACGACATAGTCGCCGAGGGCCCGGTCCAGCCCGGCCGAGATCGCCGCCTGGTGACCGGCGTTGGCCCGCAACCGCAACACGCGTAGCTGCGACCACTCCCGACGGATCCGTTGCAGGCCGACCGCGGTCGCGTCGCTGCTGCCGTCGTCGACGGCGAGCACCTCATAGCTGACCCCCAACCCGTCGGCCACGGGACGCAACCGAGAGACGAACAGGGGCAGGACGGCCTCCTCGTTGAACATCGGGACCACGATGCTCAGCAGGGGCGGCGACGGCATACGGCCAAGATTAGCCGGGGAAGCGCGGGGGCCCTGCCGGTGTATGAGGAACGGCAGGGCCCCCGCCGATTGTCAGGTCCGTCCCGGTGCGGGCCGAAGACCAGGCGACGCTGGCCACCCCGAATGCCGAAGCACCCGAAAGTCACTGACGCTCGGCAGCCCCGGTGAGTCGCGTGGCACCTCCGCGGCGTCGCCCGCGGACTGGTTCAATCCAGGACCGGTCGCGGCCGGTCGCGCCTCGTTTTCTCACCATCGCTGTCGGCCACGGCGGCGGGACCGAAGTCGGCACCGACCGTGACGTGCGTGCGACATTCAACCCCCGCACCCGGGTCTCGCGCAACGACGGATCCTGGCAACTTCCGGACCGCCACGTCGTCCACAGCGGTGTGCACAGGGTGCGAGCGTGCCGCGCCGGTCATACACACCCCTGTTGACGAAATCGGTGGACGGAGGAAGCGATAGGGTGACCCTCATGTCGATGAGCTGGATGATCCTCGCCGCCGAGGGCGAGGAGCACACGCGTGAGCTGCCGATGCCCGCCTACATGTATGCCGTGATCGCGTTGCTCGCGTTCGCGCTGTTGCTGGCGGTCACGTGGGCCTTCCGGGGAACCGCCGCCAAGCTCGGCGACCCGCACCGCCGGCCCGGCCACGGCGGCGCCCACGGCACGGACCCGGGCGCGCCCGGGGCGGGGCACCACTGAGTCGTCCGCGCCGCCTCGGCGTCATGGGCGGCACCTTCGACCCGGTCCACCATGGCCACCTGGTGGCAGCGAGCGAGGTGCAATCGTCCTTCGGGCTCGACGAGGTCGTCTTCGTGCCCACCGGCCAGCCGTGGCAAAAGGCCGACCGGCTGGTCAGCCCGGCCGAGGACCGCTACCTGATGACGGTCATCGCGACCGCCTCCAACCCCCGCTTCACGGTCAGCCGGGTCGACATCGACCGGCCCGGACCGACGTTCACCATCGACACGCTGAAGGATCTGACCCGCGAGCGCGCGGGTGAGGAATTGTTCTTCATCACCGGCGCCGACGCCCTCGCCCAGATCCTGTCCTGGAAGGACGTCGATGAGCTGTTCACCCTCGCGCAGTTCATAGGCGTGACCCGGCCGGGCTACGAGTTGTCCGAGCACGGCCTGCCCGCCGACCGGGTCCACCTCCAGGAGGTGCCGGCGATGGCGATCAGCTCCACCGACTGCCGGCAACGGGTCGGCGCGGGGGAGCCGGTCTGGTACCTCGTGCCCGACGGGGTCGTCCAATACATCAACAAGCACCGGCTGTATGCCGCATCGCCGGCGTCGCCCGCCCTCGCGGTGGCACCCGCCGGGCAGCAAGGAGTCTCGTGACCGCAACCGAGCACGCTCAGGAACTCGCCCGTGTCGCCGCGGCGGCCGCCGCGGACAAGCTGGCCGCCACGATCACCGGCATCGACGTGAGCGTTCAGTTGCCGCTGACCGACGTCTTCGTCATCGTCTCGGCGAGCAACGAGCGTCAGGTCGGCGCCATCGTCGATGAGATCGAGGAGCAGGTGCGCCGGGCCGGGGCCAAGGTGCTGCGGCGCGAGGGGACCCGTGAGGGCCGGTGGGTGCTGCTCGATTTCGGCGACATCGTCGTCCACGCCTTCCACGAGGACGAGCGCCACTTCTATGACTTGGAGCGGCTCTGGCGCGACTGCCCCCCGCTCGACCTCGGCGTCCTCGGGCAGGACCAGGCCGCCGGTGCCGGCGCGCGCCGCTCCGAGACCGATTAGCGGCCCCGGCCTGGCCCTCCCCGATCCCGCCGAGGTCTGGTGTCTTCGCTGAGGTCGTACGACCGATCAGCAGACCTCAGCGAACAACGCAGACCTCAGCGTGGTTTTGGGTCGGGCGCGGCCACCAGCGGTCGGCGCCAAGGGGGCGCCGACTAGCCTGGCCCGTATGCCGCCGCCTCGCCGCCTGCTCCTCCTTCGCCACGGCGAGACCCAATCCAACCTCGACGGGATCTGGCAGGGGCACTTGGACGTCGCGCTCACGGCGCGGGGGCTGGCGCAGGCGGTGGCCGCGGCGAGGGTCGTGGCGGCATACGAGCCGGTGCGGGTGGTCTCCTCCGACCTGCACCGCGCGGCACGCACTGCCGATGCCGTCGGGGCAACGACCGGACGTGAGGTCGAACTCGACCCCCGCTGGCGGGAATTCAATGTCGGCCAGTGGATGGGACTGACCAACGCCGAGGTGATCGCGCGCAACCCCGCCGAACGGTTGGCCGCACTGCGCGGCGAGGAACAGCGCCGCGGCATCGACGGGGAGGGTCCGGCGCAGGTCCGCGAGCGGGTCACCCCCGCGCTGCGCGAGCTGATCGACGCCCTGGGGGAGGGGGAGTGCGCGGTCATCGTCAGCCATGGCGGCACGATCCGCATCTTGGCTGGCGTCCTCCTTGGGCTCGACAGCCTCACCATCACCCGCCTGTTCACCTCGCCCGGCAACTGCCGCTGGGCCGACCTGGTGCAGGCCGCCGACTGTTGGCGCGTCGCCGGCTGGAACCTGCACGCCACCGATTTGGGCAACACCGCTCGGGCTGGGTAAGATCGCGCGGTGCCCTCGCCACGAGGGCCCCGGGGCTGTAGCGCAGTTGGTAGCGCACCTCCATGGCATGGAGGGGGTCAGGGGTTCGAATCCCCTCAGCTCCACCATTTGGTCGAAGTCCCAACCCTGCCCCTGATCGGTGAGCCGGGTTGCGCCATTGTGGTCCAAGGCGCTGTTGGGGTGGAACTGGCCGTTGGCTCGCAGGGATGGAACGGAGTCTGGCAGGGATGGAACGGAGACTGGCAGGCGGATCCTCAACCGGCGACGCGTCCCATTCCGTCGGAATAACACCGACCGTCAACCAAGCAGCGGCCACGCGCCGGTGGTTGCCCACGTCCAGAACACCCAGACCGCCAGCAGGATGACGAACCAGACCGCCAGCGTGATCCACAGCCGCCACCGAGACGGAGCACGGGCGGCGTCGACGGGCGCGCCGATGAGCGCGCCCGAGGCCGCGCCGAGCGGGACCAACATCCCGGTGAAGACCACCAGCCGATTCTCCCACTCGTAGGGCGGGTAACCGTTGGCCAAGTCCGGCCCGAACGTCAACGCCACCGCCAAGAAGAGCCCCAGTCCGGCACCGACGAGCGCGAGCTTGTGCACGAGACGGCGCGGCGGGCGATCCGCCAGGGTCATGGGCCCGCCCCTCCCCGGGGCGTTGTGCCGCAACCGTCACACGCTCTTGATCGCGAAGGCGACGTTGTGGCCGCCGAAGCCAAAGGAGTTGTTGAGGGCGGCGATGTCGCCGTCGGGCAGCGACCGAGGAGCATCCCGCACAACATCAAGGTCGACCGCAGGGTCAAGGTTGTCGAGGTTGATCGTCGGCGGCGCGAGGCGGTGGTGGACGGCCAGCACGGTGAACACCCCCTCCAGGGCGCCGGCTGCACCGAGCAGGTGGCCGGTCATCGACTTCGTCCCGCTCACCACCATGCCGTCAGCGGCGCTGCCGAAGGCGCGCCGGATCGCGTTGGACTCCGCCGTGTCGCCGACCGGAGTGGACGTGGCGTGCGCGTTGACGTGCACGATGTCAGTGGGGCTCAGCCCCGCGCGCTCCACGGCCTCGATCATCGCGCGAGAAGCGCCGGCTCCCTCCGGCTCGGGGGCCGCGATGTGGTGGGCATCGGAACTCATCCCCAGCCCGGCAAACTCGGCATAGATCCGCGCTCCCCGGGCCTTGGCGTGCTCCTCGGACTCCAGCACCATCACACCGGCACCTTCGCCCATGACGAAACCGTCCCGGTCGATGTCATACGGACGCGAAGCCCGCTCCGGGTCGTCGTTGCGCTTCGAAAGCGCCTGCATGACCGAGAAGCCGCCATAGCACAGCGGGTGGATAGCAGCCTCGGAGCCGCCGGCGACCACGATGTCGGCCCGGCCGCTGCGGATCATTTCGGCCGCGAAGCCCATGGACTCGGCGCCCGAGGCGCATGCCGAGACGATCGTGTGGGCGCCGGCCCGCGCGCCCAGTTCGAGGGAGACATTGCCCGAGGCAGCGTTGGGCATGAGCATGGGGACGGCGAGCGGAAAGACCCGGCGCGGGCCCTTCTCGCGCAGGTTCTCCCACTGGTCGACGAGGGTCCAGATCCCCCCGATCCCAGAGCCGATCGCCACCCCGAGGCGGACCGGGTCGACCTCCGGCGCGCCGGCGTCCTGCCAGGCCTCGCGGGCCGAGATCAGGGCGTACTGGGCGTTCGGATCGAGACGACGCATCTCAACGCGGGTGAGCACGTCGTCGGTCGGCGTGTGCAGCGGCGCCCCGAAGTTCACCGGCAGCTCGTACTTGGCCACCCAGTCATACGGGAGCGTCCGCACTCCTGAGGTGCCGGACAGGATCGCCTCCCACGTGGACGGAACGTCGCCGCCGACGGGGGTGGTCGCCCCCAATCCGGTGACGACGACCTTGACGTCGCGGGCGGATTCTCCGGACATGGTGCACTCCTCATGGATCGCTCGACGGCCCGGGCGCTTGTGGGGTGGGCCGTCGCGCAGCGGTTATGGCGGTTGCGGGACGTGGACGTCGAGGAGCGACTTCTCAGCCGGCTCCTCGACGTCCGACGGACCGGGTCAGTCCTGTGCGTTGAGAATGAAGCGGACCGCGTCGCCAACCGTGGCCAGGTTTTTGACCTCGTCGTCCGGGATCCGGACCCCGAAGGCTTCCTCGGCGTTGACGACGATGGTCATCATCGACAGCGAGTCGATGTCGAGGTCGTCGGTGAACGACTTCTCCATCTGGACGTCGGCGACGTCGAGGCCGGTTTCTTCGTTGACGATATTGGCGAGACCCTCAAGGATCTCCTGCTCGGTTTGAGCCATTGCGTCTCTCCTTGTCGTGGAACAGATTTCTGCTTTGGCCCGATTCACCCGTGGACCAACCGGGAACCTAGTTAAGGCAGTTCGATGACCTGTGCGGCAAAGACCAGGCCCGCGCCGAAGCCGATCTGCAACGCCAAGCCGCCGTGCGGGATCAGGCCCTCACGGAGCATCCGCTCGGTGGCCAGCGGGATCGAGGCAGCCGACGTGTTGGCCGTCTCGGCGATATCGCGGGCGACCGGGATGTCCTTGGGCAATTTGAGCTGCTTGAGCATCGAATCGATGATCCGCATATTGGCCTGATGTGGGATGAACGCATCGAGGTCGCTCGGCTTGATGCCGGCGGCATCCATCGCTTTCTGGGCGACCGGCGCCATTCCCCATACCGCCCAGCGGAAGACCTTATGGCCCTCCATGAGGATCGGCGGCCACCGGAACTCGTCGGCCTCACGCAACTCCACCCAAGACGGCTTCTGTTGGATCGTCGTCCAACTGTCGCCCTCCGAGCCCCAGATTGTCGGCCCGATTCCGACCCGGTCGCTGCGGCTGACGACGGCAGCACCGGCCCCGTCGGCGAAGATAAAGGCCGTGCTCCGGTCGGTGAAATCGGTGAAGTCAGACAGCTTCTCGACGCCGACGACCAGGACATGCTCGGCCGTCCCGCCACGCACCATGTCGGAGGCGAGGCTGATACCGTAGCAGTAGCCGGCGCAGGCCGCCGAGATGTCGAAGGCCGCGCATCTCAGGTCGAATCGGTCGGCGAGCTTGGGGGCGGCGGCCGGGGTCTGGTAGGGGTGGGTCACCGTCGCGACGAGGACCGCTTCGATGTCCGAGGGCTCCAGCCCGGCCATGGCGATGGCGTCGATTGCCGCGGCATGCGCCATGTCGACGACGCTCTCGTCGGGGCGGGCGTAGCGACGCTCGATGATCCCCGAGCGCTCCCGGATCCACTGGTCGGAGGAGTTGATCGCCTCGACCAGTTCGGAATTAGGGACGACCCGTTCCGGGCGATAGCCGCCGACCCCGGTGATGCGCGATCCGCGAGACATCCGGGCGGCGACGATCTTGCCCGTGCCCTTGGGGGCGTTCTTCCTGAGCAGCTTCATTCGGTGGTGCTCCCGGTCTGGTCGTCGGAGTGGTCACGCAGCATTCGCGCGGCTGCGTCCAGGTCATCTGGCGTCTTGACCGCAAGGGTCTCGACGCCTTTCATCGCGCGTTTGGCGAGCCCCACGAGGGTGCCGGCCGGCGCCAACTCGATCATCCCGGTCACACCCCGGTCGAGCATCGTGTGCATGCAGGCATCCCACCGCACCGGACTGGTGACCTGCGCAACGAGCCGGGCCAGCACGTCAGCACCGTCGGTGATCACCGCGCCGTCGGCGTTGGAGATAACGCCGATGGACGCGTCGGCAGGTGCGAGGGTGTCGGCCAGGGACTGCAGGTCGGCGACTGCCGGGGCCATGTGCGCCGTATGAAAAGCCCCGGCCACCTTGAGCGGAATGACCCGCGCCTTGGCCGGTGGGCTCGACAGCAAGTCGCCGAGCTGATCGAGCGTGCCCGCGGCGACGATCTGTCCGGCGCCGTTCATATTTGCCGGAGTCAACCCCAACTCCGCGCACCGGGCGAGAACCTCCTCCGAATCGCCCCCCAGGACCGCGCTCATCCCCGTCGGGGTCACCGCGCTCGCGGCCGCCATACCCCGGGCACGCGTGGCCACGAACCTCACGGCGCTGTTGTCGTCGAGCACGCCGGCGATGGCGGCGGCGGTGATCTCACCGACCGAGTGGCCCGCGACCAGGCTCGCGGCCCCGTCCGCGCCGAGAGCCGCGTGGGTGAGCAATCCCGCGGCCACAATCAGCGGCTGGGCGATCGCGGTGTCCTTGATCGTCTCCTCGTCGGAAATGGTGCCGTGCTCAACGACATCGATGCCGGTCCCGGCCGAGATCGACTCGGCTCTCTCCCGCAGCCCGGGCAGGTCCAGCCAGGGGAGCAGGAAACCAGGAGTCTGCGAGCCCTGTCCCGGGCACACGATCGCGAGCACCTGTCCACACTGCCGCATGCCGGGTCGATTGCGAGTGAGAAAAGGTTACGCAATAGGGATGGTAGTTTTGTAGGAAGTATCCAAGTAGGCGCGCGCTGTCCATCACCCCCTCGAGCGTCCTACACCGGCGCGCGAGTTGTGGAGCCCGCGCGGACGAGCCGGGAGTAACGGATTGCCAAGTGGACGATGTCACCCTCGTGAGGGGTGGTGACGTCGTAGCCACAGACCGCGGTGATCCGGGCAAGGCGGTACCGAACGGTGTTGGGGTGAACGAACAAAGTGCGGGCTGTGGCCTCGATGCTCCGGCCGCACTCCAAGAAGGTGGTGGCGGTGGCAAGAAGATTTGCGGCGGCGCTCTCGCGCAACGGGATGACGATCCGGCCGACGAGGGCGTTGCGGGCCGGCAGGTCGCCGAGGAGCGCGCGTTCGGCCAGCAGGTCATCGGCGTTTGCCGGTCGGGGCGCGTCCGGCCACGCCGCCGCGGCCGCATGTCCAGAGATCGCCGCGCGGGCGGAGCGACCCGCCGCGAAGAGGTGCGGCACGGTGGGGCCGACCACGATCGGGCCCGGCCCGAGGCTCTCGCTCAGGTGGGTGGCATCGAGCAGGGCGTCGCGCGTCTCACCGACGAGCATGATCACCCGACCGTTCTGTACGGCAGCCAGCAGATGCAGGCCGTGGCGCGAAGCACTGCGGTGCACCTTGTCGAGCACATCTGCAGGATCGATCGGGTCGCCGGCCACAGGGTGTGGCGGGTCGGCAACGATGACGGCGACGCGTGTCCTCGCGCCCCAACCCAGCGCGCTGGCTCGCGAACTCATCGCGTCGTCGGCGTCGCCGCGCAGGATCGCATCGACGACCAGGGCTTCGAGCCGGGCATCCCACGCGCCGCGTTGTTCGGCCGCGCCGGCGTAGACGTGTGCCGCCCGGAAGGCGATCTCGCGGCTGTAGCGCAAGATGGCCTCGCGGGCCGCCGGGGCGGTCTGGGGATCGACCACGTCGTCGGTCGCGGCCTCGACGACATCGACCACCGTGCGCAGCAACTCCAGCGTCTGGCCCAAGGTTATCGACCGGCTCAGCTCGGGTGGCGCCACATCGAAGACCGCCGTGCCGGCCCGCGCCGTGATGACGTTCCCGTCGAGCCAGGCGATGAAGTCGGCCACACCGGCCCGGGCCAACTGCGCGACCGCGGCTCGCTCGGCGGCGCTGAGCGCGGCATACCACCGATGTCGTGCCTCGATCTCGGCGACTGCCCTCCGCGACAACCCAGCTGCGGCCGCGGCGAGGCGCCGGCGGGTATCGGCGGGCAGTCTGGTCCTCGACACATGTCCAAGAGTATTTGTGTCCGGGGCGAGCGCCGGGCCGGACGCGGTGGGGTCGGATCGCCGCGCGGGGTCGGCGATGGGGTGATCGGCCCATGGCGCCGAGCCGGGACCGGATTCAGGGTCGGAGTGGGGGAGGTATCCATCGTGGGCCAGGCCCTCACGGACGGGAGCGAGTCACGGGTTGGACGTCAACGAAGCACCATTGGCGGCGGTCCTTGGGCCGGGCCACGAGAATCCGTCCAGGCTACAACCCGGCCTGGTCGCCCGGACGGGGCCAAGCTCGCGTTTGCCAACGACGGCATCGTCTACACGACCCTGGCGCGGCCGGGGGCGCCGGTAACGCTGCTCGCCAACGGGGACAACGACTTCGCGATCGGAGGCTCTGCACAGACGAGGTCGAGGTCAACCGGGACGTAGTTCTCGTATGCGCCACCGGTGGCCAGATGCCGGGCAAGGTGTGGCGAGGGGTCGACGAGCCAGAGTTCAACCCCACCGGACGGTTCCTCGCGGCGGTCTCGTTCTCCCGGACTGACTCGTACAACTTGGTCGTGCGTTGGTCCGTCGCGACCGACCAAACTACAAGCATCACGGGGGGCGATTGGAGAATCTACTACGAACAGCCAACGTGGTCACCCGACTCAGCCCGAATCGCAGCGCTGCGCCACCGTGACGGCTACCCGAACCCCGACACTGTCGACGTGGTGATTTTCCCTTCGACCGGGGGAGCGCAGCGGGTCCTCTTGGCGGGCGACGCCGACTACTGCTACGTTCCGCGCGACTGGAAGTAGTTCGCTCAGTCGGTCCCGAACTCCATGGCCGCGGCGTCCAGGGCGTCGTCGGCCTCGGCGTCGATGCCGGGGTTGGCGGCGATCTGCGCGGCGCCGCCGGACTCGAGCTGCCCGACCAGGTCGACGTGACCGACGCCGAGTTGTCCTTGTGCGGCATACAACTCCAGCTTGGCGCGGGAGTCGGCGATGTCGAGATTGCGCATCGTCAGCTGACCGATCCGGTCGACCGGGCCGAACGCGGCGTCCTCGACCCGCTCCATCGACAGCTTGTCGGGGTGATAGGAGAAGTTCTCGCCGCGGGTGTCGACGATCGTGTAGTCATCGCCGCGCCGCAGCCGGAGAGTGACCTGGCCGGTGATCGCCGAGGCGACCCAGCGCTGCAGCGACTCGCGGAGCATGAGCGACTGCGGGTCGAGCCAACGGCCTTCGTAGAGAAGGCGACCCAGACGCCGGCCCTCGGCGTGATAGTTGGCGACCGTGTCCTCGTTGTGGACCGCGTTGAGCAGCCGCTCGTAGGCGATGTGCAGTAGCGCCATACCGGGAGCTTCGTAGATGCCGCGCGACTTGGCCTCGATGATCCGGTTCTCGATCTGGTCGGACATCCCGAGGCCGTGCCGGCCGCCGATCGTGTTGGCCTCGCGGACCAGCACCACCGGGTCGAGGTCGGCGCCGTTGATGGCGACCGGCCGGCCTTGCACGAAGGTGATCGAGACGTCCTCGGTCTCAATCGCGATGGCCGGATCCCAGAACCGGACGCCCATGATCGGCTCGACCGTCTCCAGGGAAACGTTAAGGTGCTCAAGGGTTTTGGCCTCGTGCGTGGCACCCCAGATGTTCGCGTCGGTGGAGTAGGCCCTCTCCTGGCTGTCGCGATAGGGCAGGTCGCGCTGAGTGAGCCAGGCGCTCATCTCGTGCCGGCCGCCGAGTTCGCTGACGAAGTCGGCGTCCAGCCACGGCTTGTAGATCCGCAACGCGGGGTTGGCCAGCAGGCCATACCGATAAAAGCGCTCGATGTCGTTGCCCTTGAAGGTGCTGCCGTCGCCCCAGATGAAGACGTCGTCCTCGTGCATGGCCCGCACGAGCAGCGTGCCGGTCACCGCGCGGCCGATCGGGGTGGTGTTGAAATAGGCCTTGCCCCCGGAGCGGATGTGGAAGGCGCCGCAGGCGAGCGCGGACAAGCCCTCCTCGACCAGGGCGCTCGTGCAGTCGACCAGCCGGGAGACCTCGGCGCCATACTGGCCGGCGCGGCCGGGGACCTGGTCGATCTCGGGCTCGTCATACTGCCCGAGGTCGGCGGTATAGGTGCACGGAATGGCTCCCTTCTCCCGCATCCAGGCCACGGCCACCGAGGTGTCGAGGCCACCAGAGAAGGCGATGCCGACGCGTTCGCCGACGGGCAGGGACGTCAAGACCTTGGACACGCCGCACAGCTTAAAGACCAGTCGGTATGCCGCGTGCCGACGTATCACGCCCCGGATTCAGCTCTCTGTGCTCGCGTAGGGTCGACACCCGTCGGGCCTCACAACGGAAGGGATGAATCAACGATGCAACGCAGGCAGCTCATCGCAAGCGCCGCGTCATCGTCCGGGGCAATCCTTCTCCCTGGACGGCCAAGGCCGTTGGCGTCCCAGCTACCTCTTCCAGTACGCGAACGCCGGCTGGATTTCCGTCTTCAGGATCAATGCCGACGGCACCGTCACGACCATCCGGGTTTGGACGCGAGTGCCCGGAGTCATCTGGGCGTCCGGTGGTTACAACCTGGTGGAAATCTGGGCGGCTGACGACACCTTCTCTTGGGCCGTCAATTATGAACACGTGGGAGACTTCGGCGACGGCGGCCCGACCACCGGCAGTGTCGGCGTCAGCACGTACACCGAGCCGGGCACGTGGTCCGAGACGTGGATCGATTCCGCTTTGCTGAACGAGATCAATACCAGGCCTGCGCACCGCAAGCGCGGCGCGGTCGGGAATGCGGTCACGGGCGGGACGATCGACATGGCCCCTGGCTGACCAGTCGGCCGTCGGGACCTATGGCCGGTCCCGAGTCCGTGCGAACGTGCCAGACTCACGGCGTGGAGATCTACGACGCCCTCGAGGCCGAGGAGCAGCAGCTGGCCGCGGTCCTCGCCGGCCTGACGACCGCGCAGTGGGACGCGCCGGCCGCGTGCGCCGGCTGGAGCATGGCGGACGTCCTGCTCCACCTCGCCCAGTGCGAGGAGGCCGTCGTGGCAACGCTGCAGGGCGATGCGCTCGATTGGAGTGCGTTGGGCGACAGCGTCGAATCGGCGATGGACTCCTACGTTGCGGCCGAGCGCAGCGGCGGCCCGGCCGTGCTGGCTCGCTGGGAGGGTGCCCGTCGGGCGGCGCTGGCGGCCTTTCGCGCGGCTGACCAGCGGGCCCGGTTCGCCTGGGTCACCAACACCCTGCGCCCGGCGAGCTTGGCGACCACCCGCCTGGCCGAGCACTGGGCGCACGCGCTCGACATCGCCGGACCTCTCGGGATTGACTATCCCGACACCGACCGGCTGCGACACATCCTGTGGCTCGCCCACGCGACGCTGCCCTATGCCTTCGGCGTCGCCGGCGAGGACGCCCCGAGCGTGCGGATCGAGGCGGTGGCCCCCGCTGGTGAGGTCTGGGTGTTCGGGGCCGAGGACGCCGAGGCTGTCGTGCGTGGCTCGGCCGGCGAACTGGCTCGGATCGGCGCCCGCCGGCTCGACCCGGGAGGCTCTTCGGTGACGACGAGCGGGCAGCGCGGCGGGGAGGTACTCGCTCGGCTGCGCAATTTCGCGGTGTAATGGCGGGGGTGCACCGGTCGCTCCAGCAGGGATCGTCGACCTCGGCGCAGTAGCGCATCCGTTCCATTATCTCGATCGGGTTTCGGTTAGCCGTCTCGAGGTCCAACGCCTTTGTGCGCGTTTAGGTTGACCTCCAGATAGGAGGTGGGCGGATGATCTGGGTGTTGGCGGCCGTGACGGGCGCGGCCTTCCTCCTGATTGTCGCTGCGGCGGTCCGACTCGATCGTCGTCGCCGTGAACTCGGGCTCGGCGAGGGGCCGGGCCGGCTGCCCGATCGCTTCCTCAGCAACGAGATCGACCATCAGCTCCCCGGCATCCTCAACTGGACCCACCGAGAAGGGACCTTCCAGGCCCGCCGCCGGGTCGAAGACTCGTGGTGACCCGCCCGGGCATCGTCGCCCACCGCGGCGCAAGCGGATACCTGCCCGAGCACACGCTCGCGGCATACGAGCTGGGCATCCGGCTCGGCGCCGACGCCTTCGAGATCGACGTAGTCATGACCCGGGACGGGCAGTTGATCGCCCGGCACGAGAATGAGATCGGTCACTCCACAGACATCGCGGCGCGCGCGGAGTTCGGCCGGCGCCGGGTCAGCCGCACCGTCGGCGAGCTGCACGAGGAGGGCTGGTTCACCGAGGAAATGTCGGCCGCCGAGATCGCCGGGGTGCGCGCGATCGAGCCGCTGCCGCAGTTGCGATCCACGGCGCACGACGGCCGGTATGCCGTCCCGGCCCTCCCTGAGATCCTCACCCTACGCGCGCAGCTCAGCGCCGAGCTGGCTCGCCCGGTCGGGTTGAAGGTGGAGGTCAAGACCCCGCAATACTTCCGGCGGCACGGCCTGGCGATGGAGGGGTCGCTCGTCGCAGCGCTCGGCGCCGCCGGGATGCTCGCCGCCGACTCTCCGGTCGAGGTCATGTCCTTCGAGTTGGCGCACCTGGAGCGATTGCGGGCGCTCGGAGTGCCGAACGGGCTGGTCTTCCTCGTCGAGGACGACCCGAGTCGCCTCGTCCTCGACGATCCCCTCGGCCGGTCGTATGCCGATCACATCACCCCCCGCGGCCTGGCCGCGCTCGCGCCGACCGTGACCGCGCTCGGCCCGGGTCGCCGGGTGCTCTTCCCCGGCGTCGCCGGCGGCGCCCTGGGCGAGCCGTCCCGGGTCTTCGCCGACGTCTTGGCCGCTGGTCTGCGGCTGGACTGCTGGACCTTCCGGGCCGAGAACGCGTTCCTGCCCACGGATTTTCGTTCCGGGGAGGAGCCGACGACGCTCGGCGACATGGCGGGGCTAGTGGCGGCATACGTGCAGGAGGGGGTGGACACGGTGATCACCGACCATCCCGACCGCACCGGCCTGCGGCCTGCGGCCTGCGCATTGCCCGAACCGTCACCTGATCGCCACGACCAGTCCCCGGGGCGGCCACCTGACCTCTCGTAGCGTCGAGCCCCATAGAACTCCCTGGACCACTGTCGTCGCCCCACCGGCCACCGACTCCTCCTCGGCGCCGGCACGCGGCACCGCCGCCGGGCGGCCGGACGGTCTCGAGCCGCTCGTGCTGGCCCACCGGGGCGCCTCCGGATACCGGCCGGAGCACACCGCCAGCGCCTACGAGTTGGCGGTGGCCCTGGGCGCCGACTACATCGAGCCCGACCTGGTGATGACCAAGGACAGTGTGCTGGTCGACCGGCACGAGCCGGAGATCTCCGAGACGGCCGACGTGGCCGCCCACCCCGATTTCGCCGACCGCCGGACCACCAAGCGGGTGGACGGCCGCCCGGTCACCGGCTGGTTCGTCGAGGACTCACCCTGGCCGAACTCAAGACGCTGCGCGCCAAGGAACGGCTGCCGCAGCTGCGCGAGGAGAGCCTTCTATGACGGCCGCTGGACTGTCCTGACGTTCGAGGAGGTGCTACGCCAGCGTGACCAGCTCTCCCGCCCCTACCACTGCACGATCGGCATCATCCCCGAGATCAAGCACTCGACCTATCTGCACGAGAAGGGTTTCGACCCGAGACGGCCGTCGTCGCGGCGCTGCGCAAGCACGGGTTGAGCCGGTCCAATGCGCCGGTGTGGGTGCAAAGCTTCGAGCTCGGCAACCTCGTGTGGCTGCGCACCCAACTGCGCTTCCCGGGCAAGCTGGTATTCCTCGCGACCAGCGGGGGAGCGCCATACGACCTCGTCACGGCCGGTGACCCGCGCACGTATGCCGATCTGCTCACCGCGACCAGCCTGCGGGACCTGGCCAAGACGATCAACGGATCGGCCCCGACAAGGGCCTGGTCGTGCGCCGCAACACCGACGGCACCCTCGCCAGCCCGACGACGCTGGTCGCCGACGCGCACGCGGCCAAGCTTCAGGTGATGCCGTGGACGCTGCGCGCCGAGAACTATTTCCTGCCGGTCAGCTACCGCATCGGCGCCAACCCCGCCGACTTCGGGCGGGCGATCGAGGAGGCCAGGGGCGTTCATCCGCGCCGGCGTCGATGGGCTGTTCTGCGACCAGCCCGACATCTGCGTCGAGGCACGCGCCGACGTTCTCGCGGGCCGGTAGCCCACCGGCACAGAGCGCACGCTCCCCAACAAGAGCGGGTGCGGGACCAAGGTCATCAGGAACGAGACGGCCAATATCACGGCGCTGAAGGCCTGTGCGGTGCTTGGGGGAAGGCCCGACCGTTGCTCCGGATGGAACTAATCGTCATAGGCTGCGGCTAGACCGAAGTTGCGAGTGGTTTGAGGGCTGATCCCCGTTTTGACCTGCAGTGATGCGGCTTCTAACCCCTCGGTGTGTCGTCACTAAAGTGGATCGATCGATCCGGCATGGTGTGATATTTTGGCGGTATGGCGAAACGTGGTGGAGCGGTTCATGTGACCACGCACCGTCGTCACTATGTTGGTAAGGACGGGGTGGCCCGGGACTACGAGACCCACCTGTTGCGGCGTTCCTGGCGGGAGAACGGCAAGGTGCGCAACGAGACGGTCGCGAACCTCTCCCACCTGCCGGCCGAGCTGATCGAGGTGATCCGGGCCTGCCTGGCCGGGCAGGCGTTCATCCCGGCCGACCAGGCCGCCACCATCACCCGCTCCCTGCCGCACGGGCATGTGGCCGCGGTGTGGGCCCAAGCCCGGGCCCTGGGCCTACCCGGGCTACTCGGGCCGCCCGGGCGGGCCCGGGACCTGGCGATGGGGCTGATCATCGCCCGAGTGCTGGCACCCGGCTCGAAGCTGGCGACCATCTCCTGGTGGGCCGACACCACCCTGGGCGTCGACCTCGACCTGGCCGGTGCCTCCACCGACGAGGTCTACGCGGCGATGGACTGGCTACTCGGGCGCCAGGACGCGATCGAGAAGCAGCTGGCCCGGCGCCACCTGGCCGCCGACGCCAACCCCGCCCGGATGGCGCTGTTCGACCTATCGTCCTCGTGGATGGAAGGCAGCCACTGCCCACTGGCCCGGCGCGGCTACTCCCGCGACGGGAAGAAGAACCGCACCCAGATCGAGTACGGGCTGCTGACCGACCCGGCCGGTCGCCCGGTCGCGATCCGGGTCTTCCCCGGCAACACCGCCGACCCCACCGCGTTCATCGAGGCCGTCACCCTGGTGCGGGACACCTTCAAACTCACCGAGATGGTCATGGTCGGCGACCGCGGCATGATCACCACCGCCCGGATCACCGCGATCCGCCACACCAACACCGACCCGGCCACCCGAGCCGACCTCGGCTGGATCACCGCGCTGCGCGCCCCCGCGATCAAAACCCTTGCCGCCGAGGGCGGCCCGCTTCAACCAACCCTGTTCGATGAACACAACCTGGCCGAAATCAGCCACCCCGACTACCCCGGGGAACGGCTGATCGCCTGCCGCAACCCGTTCCTGGCCACCGAACGCGCCCGCAAACGCGAGGACCTGCTCACCGCCACCGAAACCGCCCTGGCCCCCACCCAGCGAGCAGTGGCCGAGGGCCGGCTAGCCGGCGCCGACACGATCGGCCTGCGGGTCGGCAAACTCCTCAACAAATACCGGATGGCCAAACACTTCGACCTGACCATCACCGACACCACCGTGGTGATCACCCGCAAAACCAGCCAGATCGCCGCCGAAGCCGCCCTCGACGGCATCTACGTGCTACGCACCCCAACGCCCGCCGAGACCCTCACCCCCGCCAGCATCGTCCAGGCCTACAAAAACCTCGCCCACGTCGAACGCGACTTCCGCAGCATCAAAGCCACCGACCTCGACCTGCGCCCGATCTACCACCGCCTCGAAGACCGCGTCCGCGCCCACGTCCTGATTGTGATGCTCGCCGCCTACCTGACCTGGCACCTACGCGCCACCCTAGCCCCCCTGACCTACACCGACGAACACCCGCCAACACCCGCCGACCCGGTCGCCCCCGCCCACCGCTCCCCAGCCGCGGACCGCAAAGCCTCCCGACACACCGACGACCACGACCAGCCCGTGCGGTCCTTCCCGGCCCTGCTCAAACACCTCGCCACCCTGACCCGCAACGACCTGCGCTACGGCACCGACCACACCACACCCCTCGTGCCCACCCTGGCCGAACCCACCCCCACCCAAACCACACCTTCGCCCTCCTAATACTACAGCCGCATTTATGGGAATGCGCCACGGCTGGCGTAATGACATCGGCGGGCTCGGGCTTGGTGCCGGCGACGCCAGGATGACCAGTGAAGAACTTCGGCCGGGTCTGGGTTGTGTTTCCAGATCAGTTGCGCCAGAAGGTGTTTGACCTCGGGGACGGTGAGCGGGATCAGGTCCGTGGGGTTGGCTCGATGGCCCCCTTTTTGGGGGTTGCCGTGGCCGCGGTGGTGATGGTCAGGAAGGCGTGGGCGAGCATGGCCAGGGTGATGTGCCGGTACCAGGATTCGTATCGGCGGACCTGGTACTGGTCCAGGCCGACCTGTCCCTTGGCGCTCTGGAAGGTCTCCTCGATGGCCCAGCGGGCCTCGGCGACACGGACAAGCTCGCGCAGCGGCGTGTCCTCGGGCCCGCAGCACAGGTAGTAAGCCAGGTCGGTGGGGTCGCTGATCGAACGGCGCACCAGCAGCCAGTAGCCATCGGCAGATTCCAGCGGACGGATCTGGGCGCGGGCCCAGTGATAGAGCCGGGGACCCTTGGCGCCGTTGCCTGCGGAGATTTTCTTGAACGCCTGCGCTGGAAGCGATCTCGCGAGTTCGTCCGCACGCAGCTTGGCGACCCGGTCGCCGGTGTCCGTCTCGACACGGGCGATGACGCGCTGGTTGACCGGCACCGCGAGCACGTACGGCATGCCACGACTCTCCAAGGTGGCGCGCAGCCCGCCGTGCTGGCCGTATACCTCGTCGCCGGTGACCCATCCGGCCGGCACCCCCGCATCCAATGCCCGACCGATCATCGCGATCGCTAGCTCCGGTTTGGTCGCGAAGGCCACCTCGTCGCCGATCCCGGCCTCTCGGCAGCGGTCCCGGTCCTCGGTCCACGCCTTTGGCAGATACAGCTCCCGGTCCAGGAACGTGCGGGCGACGGGCGTCGCGTATGCCAGGAACACCCCGATCTGACTGTTCTCGATCCGCCCCGCGGTGCCGGAGTACTGCCGGGCCACCCCGGCCGACTTCGTGCCCTTCTTGAGGAACCCCGTCTCGTCCACGACCAGCACCCCGGCCGGGTCGCCCAAGTGCTCGACCACGTACCCACGCACGTCGTCACGAACCAGGTCCACGTCCCAATCCGCCGCCGCGAGAAGGCGTTGCATCCCATCCGGGTTCGCCGCTCCGGCCCGCTCCGACAGCGTCCACCCGTTCTTGCGCTCCACCGGCGAGAGCAACCCGCGCACGTACTCCAGCGCCCGCTCCCGCGGCTCAGACCGCGCGAACCGCGACGCGATCCGGGCATGCACGGCCGCCAGCCCCTCCGCCCACAACTCCACTTCCGCCACACAAACCTCACTGATCACATAAGCACCATGGCCCCAGTCATCAGTCTGACATCCACGACACGCCGGTCAACCACAAATAAATGCGGCTGTAGTACTAAACGCCCCCATCCCCCTAACCATCAACGGCAAGTAGACAGAACCACCAACACCCAAACCAGCGAACCCCCTGCCCAGCAGGGGGTTCGCCACGTCAACCAGCCGTAACTTCGGGCTAGATAGTGTCGACCAAGGGGGCCATCGTTGCTAAGCGTTGAAAATGTCAGTCTCCAGCGCCGCCATTATGGCCTCCTCGTCGGCGTGACATTCGAACTGCGACCCGGGAGTTCGCTCTGCCTGATGGGCCCCAGCGGAGCGGGCAAGAGCACTCTTCTCAGCATCTGCCTCGGACTGCTCCGCCCGACTTCGGGCAGGGTACGCGTTGCCGGGGAGGACATTACGCCATGTCGATGAGGCGCCGATCAGCGTGGCGATCGCGCCAGGTCGGAGTGGTGTTTCAACAGGGCGAGCTGCTGCCCGATCTGAGTCCGATCGACAACGTCATGCTTCCGTGGTTGTGGAGCGAAGCCGGGAAGTCAGGGCGGGGCAGTGCCCTTGCCCGCGCGACAGCGCTCCTGGAGGCAGTTGGTCTTCGTGACCTCCCCGATAGGTCAGACCTGCTCTCGGGTGGGAACATCAACGGGTGGCGGTTGCCCGTGCGCTGATCACCGATCCGGCGCGGGTTTTGGCGGACGAACCTACGGGTGCGCTTGACCACGACACCCGCGACGAAGTCGCCGATCTTCTGTTCGGCCTCGTCCAGGGTGGCGATCGCTCGCTCCTGATCGCCACCCACGATCCGGATGTTGCTGCCCGAGCCGATCGAATCCTCGCCTCGCGCGGTGGCCGGGTCGAGACGATCGACGTGGTTAGTCGCCGGTGAGGGCGTTCCTGCTCCTCCTCAGCATGGGAGCCAGCGAGGGCCTGCGCGACTCCCGCAAGAGCTTTCGCCGGGCGGTTGCGCTGGCCTCCTTCTTCGTCAGCCTCTGGCGGTGTCTCGTGCTCTCGTCGTATGCCGTTTATGCCCACCGGGCGGTCATTGATGCTCACCGCGCACCTGTGACGGCCGAGCAGAGCGGGGATGCCGCATTGAAGTGGTGGCCCCGCTGGGATTCCTTGGCGGACGGCGCACAGTTCAGCGTCGTGCGCATCGAACCCCTGGGTGCAGACGCGCCGCTGCCACCCGGGCTGACGTCCTGGCCGGGTCCGGGACAAGTCGTTCTGTCTCCCGCTCTTGCCCACGATGGCGACGCCGAAGGGATCGCCTCGCGATATGGCCAGAGCGTGGGCCGGATCTCCGATGCCGGACTTGTGGTGCCCGGGGAGCGGCTGGCATATGTGCGACCCCTGGCAGGGCGATGGCCAACCGATGCCGGCACACTCGTTCGCGGATTCGGCTATCCCGAAAGCGAAGCGAGCGCTTGGGCGCTCAGTCGAGGTTCGGGGTTCGGCGACAACATGAATGCGTTCAGCCTGCGGAGCTTCCTTTGGGTCACCTACCTGCTGGCGCTGCCGTCGGTGGCGTTGCTGTTCACGGGCTCGGCAGCGAACCGGACGATGAGAGCGCGACGGGATCTCGTGCTGGACGCGCTGGGCTGCCCGCCGCGGCAACGGCGCGCGTGGCGCATCGGAATCGCGCTCCCGGCCAGCATGCTGGCGCCGGCTGCGCCGGCCTGCTTGTGCTCGTCACCGCCGGCACCCTGGACGAGGTCCCGGTCACGGGATTCTGGATGCCGCGAGAAACAGTGCTCGCTGCGTGGCCGTGGCTGATTATCGCGGCCGCGACGACGGTCGTTCTTATCGTCGCCGTGGTCTCTCGGCCGATCCGCCGGCTCACCGCGTCGACGCGAGCCGCGCTCGGCGCGAGCACGATCCGCCACGCGTGGCTCGCCGGAGGGCCTCTGGCAATCCTTGCCACGCTTAGCCTTCCGAGCTACCTCTCAACCCCGGGGCAGGCAACCTGGAGCGTACTGGTGATGCTTGGCACGGCGCTGACCGCGCTGCTCATGCCGGCCAGCGTCGCGTCACTCGTCAGCCTCGTGGGTCGAGTGTTCCAGTCAGCGGGTCGCCGTGCGGGGATAGGCTCACTCCTGACGGCCGGAGCGTGGCTGCGGCACCGGACGCTCGCCTGGCTCGGCCAGATCGCAGTGGTCGTGGTCGCGGGAATCCTGTTGTCGCAAACCATGATCTACACGCAACTGTTCGACGGACCTGCGGGTGAGGCGATACGTGCTCAGCGTGAAACGGGGGGTCGCGTTGTCACACTCACAGGGGCCGCCACGAAGGGACAGGCTCAGGTCAGCGCACTTCGCGAGGACGACGCGACGACGTCGCTCGTTCGCTTTCGCTTCGACCGTGGAGGTTGGCTGGCGACAGGCGATTGCGCGTCGCTACGCGTCCTGGACCTCCCTTGTAGGTCCGGGGCGCGGGTCCACAGCCCGACACTCGATCGCAACGGGGTCGATTTCCTCGGCGGTTCCCTTCCCCTCATTTCCGTCGAACCGATCAGGGACCTCGCTATGTCCGACGTCTTGCTGATCAGCGCTCCTTCGCCGGTCGACCTGCCCGCTTTCAACCAGTTCGCCAATCGGCATTTCGCCGGGGCTCCGAGCGCGCAGCTGACGGGTTCTTCTTATCTGTCCGGTGCGCGTGATTTGGAGCAAAAGGGTCGTTGGGTGACCCTGTTCGCCCTCCTTGGTTCACTGGCCGCAGGTTCGGCTGCACTGCTGACATCGTCCGTGGTCATGAGCGAACTGGTGCGGAGACTGGTCCCGGTCGCCGTCTTGACGAGTCGCCGTGCCGCTACGACCGCGACCCTCGCAGTTGTCTGCGCTGTGCCCTTGGTCTTGGCTGCCACCGGCGCGCTGTTGTCCGCCGCGCTGGTCGCGCAACCTTCGATGGCGGACACCGAGGCCTTGTCTCGGCCAACCCTTGCCCCCTACGTCATTGCCGCCGCCGTGGTCCTCTTCGCCGTGTCGTTCGCGGGCGCCGTCAAGGGACTCTCCACGGCGGCGAGCCGCTGGCTCCCGGGGCGAGACACCTGACGTGGGCTCACACGGGCTCCGACCAGCACGCCCAAGCGGCAGCGGGCGCCAATTGGCTTAGCGCACGTTGGTCAAGGTCCCAGTAGCGTGCTGCCTAGTGGGGAGCGTGCAACTTCTGCTGATATGTAGGGCCCGTTTGTCAAGTGGCAGGGTGAAGCGGGGTCCTCTCTGGCCGGAGGGGACCCCGCTTCGTCGTTCATCGGAAAGTGGTGGCCGGGAGACAGCGTGTCAATCGACGCGCGGTCAGTCTGATATACGCGGGTTGGTTACCGCAGGGCCCTGGTTTCGGCTGGAGAGTCTCGGCTGGTCTAGGGTCGAGCGTCGCCCCGGCAAGGCTCGGGGTTACTCATAGCAGGTTCGCTGGTTCTCTCCTCGCGCTGCTGCCCGGACACCAGGGGTGTTCCGTGAACGAGGCGTGGTGTGCGGTTAGTACTACAGCCGCTTTTATTTATGGTTGACCGGCGTGTCGTGGATGTCATACTGATGACTGGGGCCATGGTGCTTATGTGATCAGTGAGGTTTGTGTGGCGGAAGTGGAGTTGTGGGCGGAGGGGCTTGCGGCCGTGCATGCCCGGATCGCGTCGCGGTTCGCGCGGTCTGAGCCGCGGGAGCGGGCGCTGGAGTACGTGCGCGGGTTGCTCTCGCCGGTGGAGCGCAAGAACGGGTGGACGCTGTCGGAGCGGGCCGGAGCGGCGAACCCGGATGGGATGCAACGCCTTCTCGCGGCGGCGGATTGGGACGTGGACCTGGTTCGTGACGACGTGCGTGGGTACGTGGTCGAGCACTTGGGCGACCCGGCCGGGGTGCTGGTCGTGGACGAGACGGGGTTCCTCAAGAAGGGCACGAAGTCGGCCGGGGTGGCCCGGCAGTACTCCGGCACCGCGGGGCGGATCGAGAACAGTCAGATCGGGGTGTTCCTGGCATACGCGACGCCCGTCGCCCGCACGTTCCTGGACCGGGAGCTGTATCTGCCAAAGGCGTGGACCG
This sequence comes from Nostocoides sp., assembly GCF_037045025.1. Taxonomy (GTDB): domain Bacteria; phylum Actinomycetota; class Actinomycetes; order Actinomycetales; family Dermatophilaceae; genus Nostocoides_A. The sequence goes on from NZ_JBAOHM010000013.1 coordinate 441,747, forward strand.
AGGACCGGGACCGCTGCCGAGAGGCCGGGATCGGCGACGAGGTGGCCTTCGCGACCAAACCGGAGCTAGCGATCGCGATGATCGGTCGGGCATTGGATGCGGGGGTGCCGGCCGGATGGGTCACCGGCGACGAGGTATACGGCCAGCACGGCGGGCTGCGCGCCACCTTGGAGAGTCGTGGCATGCCGTACGTGCTCGCGGTGCCGGTCAACCAGCGCGTCATCGCCCGTGTCGAGACGGACACCGGCGACCGGGTCGCCAAGCTGCGTGCGGACGAACTCGCGAGATCGCTTCCAGCGCAGGCGTTCAAGAAAATCTCCGCAGGCAACGGCGCCAAGGGTCCCCGGCTCTATCACTGGGCCCGCGCCCAGATCCGTCCGCTGGAATCTGCCGATGGCTACTGGCTGCTGGTGCGCCGTTCGATCAGCGACCCCACCGACCTGGCTTACTACCTGTGCTGCGGGCCCGAGGACACGCCGCTGCGCGAGCTTGTCCGTGTCGCCGGGGCCCGCTGGGCCATCGAGGAGACCTTCCAGAGCGCCAAGGGACAGGTCGGCCTGGACCAGTACCAGGTCCGCCGATACGAATCCTGGTACCGGCACATCACCCTGGCCATGCTCGCCCACGCCTTCCTGACCATCACCACCGCGGCCACGGCAACCCCCAAAAAGGGGGCCATCGAGCCAACCCCACGGACCTGATCCCGCTCACCGTCCCCGAGGTCAAACACCTTCTGGCGCAACTGATCTGGAAACACAACCCAGACCCGGCCGAAGTTCTTCACTGGTCATCCTGGCGTCGCCGGCACCAAGCCCGAGCCCGCCGATGTCATTACGCCAGCCGTGGCGCATTCCCATAAATGCGGCTGTAGTATTAGGTGTCCATGGTGGCCAAAGACCAGCACCAGCCGGCCAGTTCGCGGGCGATGGCGGTGTTGGCGACGGTGTGCCGTTTCTTGTGTGCGGTCATCCGCTGCCAGGACCGGTGCAGCCGCCGGTTGCCGGCGTCACCGCGTTCAGCGGCCACGGCCGGTGCCAGCGCCCACCGTTGCTGCATGGTTTTCCCGGGGGTGTAGGCCTTCTTGTGGTGCCAGGCGGCCTCGATCAGCAGCCGCCGGGCGTGGCTGTTGCCGGTCTTGGTGATCCCTCCTTGGACCCGGCTGGCGCCGGAGGACGACTCGGACGGCACCAGCCCGAGGTAGGAGCCGATCGAGGACCCGGTCAACCGGTGCCAGTCCCCGATCTCCACCGCTAACGCGAACCCCGTCAGTGTCGAGATCCCCCGCAGGCACCCCAACCGTCGGGTGATCGCGGTGTACTCGCTGTCCGCGGCCAACGCCAGGATCTGCTCATCGAGCCGGTCGCGGCGGGCCAGGAGCTGGGTGACCGCGGTGTAGCCATCATCGAACGCGGCCCGTGTCCCCACGCCGTCAGCCCCCAGCTCGTGCGTGCCGATCCGGCGCAGCCACCGGTCATGGCCACCGGTCCAGGCCTTGCCCTGCAGGTAGACATAGCCGTGCCGCAGCAACAACTTCGACAGCTGGTGGCGGGCGCTCATCAACGCCGCCCGGACATCCTCGCGGGCCCGGACCAGATCCCGGGCCGATTCCTGCGCCGGCGTCGGGATGGTCACCGCGACGATGTCGTCATTGCGGGCCAACCGCGCCAACAACATCGCATCCCGCCGGTCGGTCTTAACCCGCTCCCCGCTCGGACGCAACAACTTCGACGGAGCCGCCACCTGCGTGCGGTGACCAGCGGCTAGCAACCCCCGCGCCAGGCCATACCCGGTCGGGCCCGCCTCATAGGTCACCAGCACCGGACCATGCTGCCGCGTCAGATCCGTGACGAACCCGACCACATCCACGGTCCGCGGCCAGACCACCCGCTCGATCACCTCACCGGTCCTCGTGTCGATCGCGGCCGCCCGCACCGACCGGGCGTGGACATCCAACCCAAGACTTGTACGCTCGGTAAACACCGGAGCCTCCTATCCATCGGCCACCAGCCAGCCCTTCTGGCCAGGTGATCCCCGAGTTGTGGCATACGCGAGGCTCCGGCCACAACCCCCACAAGATCATCCACTCACCGGACCCGGGCCAAACCTGCCAACGCGCCAGAGGAGTCAACGTGGAGCACGCGCAGCGCAGCGAGCATGAACGACGTTGTCACCGACAAGCGATGGCAGACAATCACCCGCGCCGGCGAATGGAACCTTGCCGAGACCGAACACCCGGAACACTCGCCAACCCCCATAGGGTCTAGCAGAACTTGCCCGCCCCCAGGTGACCTTGCCCGCCCCCCAGGTGACCTTGCCCGCCCCCAGGTGACCTTGCCCGCCCCCAAAGGGCCTACGACTCGCCGCCGGCGTTGCCGGAGGCGCCGGCGGTGACGTCGAGCAGGCGATACTTCTGCGCCGCCTGCCGCGGGACGTCGCCGTCGATCTCGGCGCGGGCGGCGAGGGCCTGCAGCGCCCGGACCGCCACCGACGGGCCGTCGATATGGAAGTAGCGCCGGGCCGCCTGGCGGGTGTCGGAGAAGCCGAAGCCGTCGGCGCCGAGCGAATGGAAGTCGGTCGGCACCCAACGGGCGATCTGGTCCTGCACCGCGCGCATGTAGTCCGAGACCGCGACCACCGGCCCGCGCCGGTCGCGCAACCGCCGGGTGACGTAGGCGTCCTCGACCTCATCTTGCGGGTGCAGGAAGCGCGCCTCATCGACCCGCAGCCCGTCGCGGCGCAGCTGCGTCCAGGAGGTCACCGACCACACGTCGGCCACGACACCCCAGTCGTCGCGCAGCAGCTGCTGGGCTTCTAGGGCCCACGGGACACCGACGCCGCTGGCGAGCAGCTGGGCGCCGGGCGCGTCGCCGCGCTCGGACCGGTCGCCCTCGGCGAACAGGTGCATGCCCTTGACGATGCCCTCGACGTCGACGTTGTCCGGTTCCTTGGGCTGGACCATCGGCTCGTTGTAGAGCGTGATGTAGTAGATCAGGTTGTGCTCGTCACCGTCGCCGACCTCCCCGAACATCCGGTGCAGGCCGTCGCGCATGATGTGCGCGATCTCGAAGCTGTAGGCCGGGTCGTAGGCCATCACCGCCGGGTTGGTCGCCGCGAGCAGGTGGGAATGACCGTCGGCGTGCTGCAGCCCTTCGCCGGTCAGCGTGGTGCGCCCCGCGGTGGCGCCGAGCAGGAAGCCGCGGCTCATCTGGTCGGCGGCCGCCCACATCGAGTCGCCGGTGCGCTGGAAGCCGAACATCGAATAGAAGATATAGAGCGGCACCATCGCTTCGCCGTGCGTGGCATACGAGGTGCCCGCGGCGATAAAGGCCCCCATCGAACCGGCCTCGTTGATGCCGGTGTGCACGATCTGGCCCTCGGTGGACTCCTTGTAGGCCAGCATCAGGTCGGCGTCGACCGAGGTGTAGTTCTGCCCGTGCGGGTTGTAGATCTTGATCGTCGGGAAGAAGCTGTCCATCCCGAAGGTGCGTGCCTCGTCGGGGATGATCGGCACGATGCGCTTGCCGAACTCCTTGTTGCGCATCATGTCTTTGATCAGGCGCACCCACGCCATCGTCGTGGCGACGTGCTGCTTTCCGGAGCCCTTGCGGGCCGCCGCGTATGCCGATTCGTCCGGCAGCGGCAGCGGTGCGTGCTTGACCCGCCGCGCCGGCAGCCCGCCGCCGAGCTTGCCGCGCATCTCCAGGGCGTACTGGATCGCCTCGTCGCCCTCGCCCGGGTGGTAATAGGGCGGCAGGTAGGGGTTGTCCTCCAGCTGGGCGTCGCTGATCGGGATGTGCAAGATGTCGCGGAAGCCCTTCAGATCATCGAGGGTGAGCTTCTTCATCTGGTGGGTCGCATTGCGGCCGGCAAAGTGTGAGCCGAGGGTGTAGCCCTTGATCGTCTTGGCCAGGATGACGGTCGGCTGGCCGTTGTGTTCGACCGCGGCGCGGTAGGCGGCATACACCTTGTGATAGTCGTGCCCGCCGCGCTTGAGCTTCCACCAGATGTCGTCGTCGCTCCAGTGCTCGACCATCTTGCGGGTGCGCGGGTCGCGCCCGAAGAAGAAGTCGCGCACATACTTGCCGTCGTTGGCACGGAAGGTCTGGTAGTCCCCGTCGGGGGTCTGGTTCATCACGTTGATCAGAGCGCCGTCACGGTCGGCAGCCAGCAGCGGGTCCCACCCGCGTCCCCAGATGCACTTGATGACATTCCAGCCGGCGCCGCGGAAGTAGGCCTCCAGTTCCTGGATGATCTTGCCGTTGCCGCGGACCGGCCCGTCTAGGCGCTGCAGGTTGCAGTTGATCACGAATGTTAGGTTGTCGAGTTCGTCGTTGGCCGCGACCTGCAGCAAGCCCCGCGACTCGGTCTCGTCCATCTCGCCGTCGCCGAGGAAGGCCCAGACGTGCTGATCGCTGGTGTCCTTGATGCCGCGGTTGTGCAGGTACTTGTTGAACTGCGCCTGATAGATCGCGTCCATCGGCCCCAGGCCCATCGACACGGTCGGGAACTGCCAGAAGTCCGACATCAGCCGCGGGTGCGGATAGGACGGCAGCCCATAGGGCCGGCCGTCGACGATGTGCGAGTGCTCCTGGCGGAAGCCGTCCAGCCGCTGCTCGTCGAGCCGGCCCTCCAGGAAGGCGCGGGCATACATCCCCGGCGAGGCGTGCCCCTGGAAGAAGACCTGATCGCCGCCGCCGGGGTGATCCGGCCCGCGCCAGAAGTGGTTGAACCCGACCTCATAGAGAGTCGCCGCCGAGGCATAGGTCGAGATGTGCCCGCCGACCCCGATCCCGGGCCGCTGGGCACGGTGCACGAGCATCGCGGCATTCCACCGGACATAGCGGCGGAAGCGGCGCTCGACCTCTTCGTCGCCGGGATACCACGGCTCGTGCTCGGCCGGGATGGTGTTGATGTAGTCGGTCGTCGTCAGCGAGGGCACCCCGACCTGCATCGCCCGGGCCTTCTCGAGCATCCGCAGCATGACGTAGCGCGCCCGGTCCCGGCCCGATTCGTCGACGAGGTTCGACAGCGAGTCGATCCACTCCTGAGTCTCGTCGGGGTCGATGTCCGGCAGGTGGGTGGGGATCCCGTTGAGGATCGGGCCGGACTTCTCGTTTCCGAGCACGAGGGGGTCCTCTCTGGCTGGCGGTCGTTGGCAGGCACCGCGACGGTGCCCGGACCCATCCTCCACCCAAACGTGGCGCCAGTCACATCTGCTGGCATTACGGTCGCGGCCGTCTCGGTGGCTGACACCGCGCTCCCGCAGACTATGGCCATGACCGTTGCGCTTTATGACGAGGGCGAGTTGCCGTGGCGGACCGTCTCCCCGCGGTTGGCGACAGCCCGCCGGGTGTCGGCGACCGCGAGCTCCGTGGTGTGGCTGCTGATCCTTGGCGTCCTTGCGGTGTGGGTCAGCCGGTGGCTGTGGGTCCCGTTCACGGTTGTCGCCCTGCTGCTGGTGTGGTCGTGGTGGTTCATCGGTCGGCAGGTCAGCGCGATCTCGTATGCCGAGTTGCCCGAAGAGCTCGTCATCCGCCGTGGTCGCATTTTCCGCACCCTGGTGAGCATCCCCTACGGGCGGCTGCAGTATGCCGATATGGCCTCCGGCCCGCTGATGCGCCGGCTCGGGATCGCCTCGGTGACCATCCACACCGCTTCACCGGCCTCCGGCGGCGCCTTGCCCGGGCTCGCGCTTCCCGAGGCCGAGGCCCTGCGGGAGCGACTGACCGCGCTGGGCGAAGCGCAGCGGGCCGGGCTGTGAGCACGGTCGAAACCGCGGCGCGATGGCAGCGCTTCCACCCGCTGACACCGCTGTTGCGCGGCGGGGTCATGGTCGTGGCCGTCGCCGGCTATCTGCTCAGCCGACAGACCGACCGGCTCTTCGGCAGCAGGGGGAAGACCCGACTGCCGGACATCTGCGCCTGGCCGCTGCCGTCGTTGCGGCGGCGACCCTGGTGGCCGTGCTCGCGGCCTGGGTCAGCTGGCAGGCGGCGAGCTATCGCCTCGGACCAGTGGCCGTGGAACTGCGCAACGGGGTGGTCTTCCGCCAGCACCGTCAGGTGCGCTATGACCGCATCCAGGCTGTGGACATCACGCGCCCGGTCCTGGCGCGGATCGCCGGGCTGTCGGCGGTCAGGGTCGAGGCGGCCGGTGGCTCCGGCTCGAACATCGAGTTGAGCTATCTGACCGACGCCGCGGCGCAAGAACTGCGCATCGAGTTGCTGCGGCGCGCCTCCGACACCGGGAGCGGTGGTCAGCCGGGCCGGGCGCCCGCGCCCCCTGGAGAACCGGCCGACCCGAGCCTCGACGAGGTCGCCGTTCGCGAGGAGGAGTCCTTGGTGGTCCGGGTGCCGGCCAGCCGCGTGTGGGTGGGCACGGCGATGAGCCTGAACACCGGCTTCCTGCTGATCGGCATACCACTGCTGGTGATCGCCTTCCTCGAACGTGAGCTGGGCTTCTTGCCCTTCCTCGGCCCGCTGGTGCTGGCCGCGGGCGGCCAGCAGATCGGCCGGTTCACCAGCTGGATGAACTTCCAGGTGTTGGCCTCCCCGGGCGCGATCCGGGTGCGGCACGGGTTGACCGAGCTGCGCACCCGCACCGTCCCGATCCAGCGCATCCAGGCGGTCGAGGTCAGCCAGCCGCTGCTGTGGCGTCCGCTGGACTGGTGGCGGATCCGGGTCAATGTCGCCGGGGTCGGGCCCGAGAAGGAGCACGACGACGAGGCGCTCATCCCGGTGGCCACCATCGAGGAGGTACTGCGCATCCTGGCGGTCATGGGGCCGCGCTGGTCGCTGCCCGAGGTGGCCGCGGCGATGCACGTCGACCAAACGATGCCTGGTATGGTCGGGCTGCCGCCCACCGCGCGCTGGCTCGATCCGCTTAGCTGGCGCCGGCGCGGGTATGCCGTCACCGACGGCGCGCTCGTCACCCGCGCGGGGATCCTCGCCCGCTCGGCCGCCATCGTGCCGCATGCGCGCATCCAGTCGATGGCCGTCGAGCAGGGTCCGCTGGAGCGGCGGCTCGGGCTGGCCAATGTCGTCTTGCACTCGACCGTCGGCCCGGTCCGGCCGGCGGTGCGGCACCTGGCCGAGGGCGACGCCCTCGCGCTCGCCGCCGACGAGCGGTCCCGCGGTTCGGCAGCCCGTCGTGCCGAGTCTCACCAGCCGAAACCGCCACGAGAGCCGGACGATCCACTATCGTCCCCAGCAGGGCAGGCCCCCGCCTGCTGAGTCGAGCAGGACCTGGATGGAGTCGAGGAGTTGAATACACCGGTTGCCGCCACCGGCCCGGGGGGACCGGTCGCGCGTCTTGGTTTCCTGGCCGGTCAGGTCGTCCAGGAATTTGGGTACGACGACGACGTGGATCACGACTTGCGGGACGAGGTGATGGACGCCGTTGGCTCGGACCTCGAATACGACGACTTCACCGGCGTCGCCGACGCCGTCATGCTGTGGTGGCGCGACGGTGACGGCGACCTGACCGATGCCCTCGTCGACGCTTTGACCAATCTCGCCGACGGCGCCGCGATCGTCTTGCTGACTCCGAAGCCCGGCCGGCCCGGCGAGGTCGACCCGGCCGAGATCGAGGAGTCGGCGCTCACCTCGGGCCTGCACGCGACCGGCACGATCAGCGCGGCCGCGGACTGGGCGGCCAACCGGCTGGTGCCGCCGAAGTCGGCCCGGCGCTGACTCGCCTGGCAGACTGGCGCCATGACGCCCGTTCCCCTCGCCGTCGGTGACCGTGCCCCGGACTTCACGCTGACCGACCAGAACGGCGCCGACGTCAGCCTGGCCGCCTTTTCCGGCGCCAAGAACGTCCTGCTGGTCTTTTATCCGTTCGCCTTCTCCGGCATCTGCACCGGCGAACTCGGGGCGATCCGCGACGACCTCGGCGCCTATGAGTCCGACACCGTGCAGGTGCTCGCGATCTCGTGCGACCCGATGTTCTCGCTGCGGGCGTATGCCGATCGCGAGGGCTACTTCTTCCCGCTGCTCGCGGACTTCTGGCCGCATGGCGCGGCCGCCACGGCATACGGCGTATTCGACGTGAAGAGAGGGATGGCGATCCGCGGGACCTTCCTGATCGACCGGCAGGGCGTCATCGCCTGGACGCAGGTCAACGGTCCGGGTCAGGCGCGCGACTTCGCCGGCTACCGGGAAACCCTGGCCGCCCTGGGCTGATCGGCCTGACACAATGGGCGCGCCCTCAGGGCCTGTAGCTCAGTTGGTAGAGCGCCACGTTTACACCGTGGATGTCGTCGGTTCGAGCCCGGCCGGGCCCACGTGTCGCCGCTGACCCTTGCCGAGGCCGTCGCCGCGATCGAGCAGCTCTATCCGCTGGCGACGGCGCAAAGCTGGGATCGGGTCGGCCTGGTCACCGGCGACCCGACCCAGCCGGTGCGCCGAATCCACCTGGCCGTCGATCCGACGCTCGCGGTGATCGACGAGGCGCGCGACCTCGGGGCCGACCTGCTGCTGACCCATCATCCGCTGCTCCTGCGTGGCGTGCACTCGGTCGCCACCACCTTCGCCAAGGGCGCGAGCGTCACCCACCTGATCGTCGCCGATATCGCCCTGTATGTCGCCCACACCAACGCCGACGTCGCGGTGCGCGGCGTGTCTGCGGCGCTTGCGGACGCGTGTGGACTGGTGGGGGCGACGCCGCTGGCGATCGAGGAGGGCCAGCCGATGGGCCGCGTCGGCGACCTGGGGCAGCCGCTGACCCTGGGGGAGTTCGCCGCCCGGGTGGCGGACGCGCTGCCGCGGGCGCCCGGGGGTATCCGGGTCAGCGGCGATCCGGCGGCGCTGATCGGCCGGGTGGCGGTTCTCGGCGGCGCCGGCGACGGGCTGTTCGGCGCCGTCCGGGCCAGCGGCGCCGACGTCTATGTCACCGCCGACCTGCGCCATCACCCCGCGTTGGAGGCCCGGGAGGAGGCCCGGGGCGGACCGCCCTATCTGATCGACGCCGGCCATTGGGCCAGCGAGAGCCTCTGGCTGCGGTATGCCGCCGCCGACCTTGCCGCCCGCCTCCCCGACGACGTCGAGATCCACCTCAGCTCGATCTGCACCGACCCGTGGAGCTTCGTGATCTGAGGTCCCCAGGGGATAGGTTGGGGCGACCGCGATCGAATGGGGAAGACGTGAAAGCCGAGCCGGCCCGACAGCTGCGACTGCTCGACCTGCAGGAAGTGGACAGCGGCCTGGACCGGCTCGCTCACCAGCGCGCCACCTTGGCGGCCGCGGCGCGGGTCGCCGAGTTGAGCGCGCACGCCGCCGCCGCCCGCGCCGCCGTGGTCCGCGCCGAGACCGCGGTCAGCGATATCGCGGTCGAGCTGCGCCGGGCCGAGGGCGATGTGCAGTTGGTGCGCGACCGGGCCGCGCGCGACCAAGCGCGCCTGGATGCCGGGACCGGCAGCGCCAAGGACCTGCAGGCGCTGCAACATGAACTGGTCTCGCTCGCTCGTCGCCAGTCGGAGCTGGAGGACATCGAGATCGAGATCATGGAGCGCGCCGAGGCTGCGGACGGCGACCTCACCGGCGCTCGCGCCGAACTCGACCGGCTCGACGCCGAACTGGCCGACGCCACCGCGGAGCGGGACGCCGAGCTGGCCAGGATCAGCGCGGCCGAGGCCGAGACCGCCGCGCCCCGCGACCAGCTCACCGCCGATGTCGGCGCCGACCTGCTCGCCCTGTATGAACGCCTGCGGGCCAGCCACAGCGGCGTCGGTGCGGCACCGCTGCGGCAGCGGCGCTGCCTGGGCTGCCAGTTGGAGGTCAACGCCAGCGAGCTGGCCGCAATCCGGGCCGCCGCCCCCGAGGAGGTGCTGCGCTGTGAGGAGTGCGGCCGCATCCTGGTGCGCACCCCCGAGTCCGGTCTTTGAGCCGGATGCGGTGCCGCTTGCGGATCGAGGCCGACGGCGGGTCGCGGGGCAACCCGGGCACCGCCGGCTATGGCGCGGTCGTGTTCGGGGAGGACGGATCGGTCCTGGCCGAGCGGGCCGCGCCGCTGGGGAAGGCGTCGAACAATGTCGCCGAATACTCCGGGCTGATCGCCGGCCTGGAGGCGGCCGCGGCCATCGACCTGGGCGCCGAGATCACGGTCGCGATGGACTCCAAACTGGTCGTCGAGCAGATGTCGGGACGCTGGAAGATCAAGCACGAGGACATGAAAGCCCTTGCCCTGCAGGCGCGGCGGCTGGCCGAGGCGGTGACCGCGGCCGGAGGATCGGTGCGCTACACCTGGATCCCGCGGGGCAAGAACTCCCGCGCCGACGCCCTGTCCAACCGGGGCATGGACGGCGAGACGATTGTGCGCGACCACGCCGACGAGCCTGACGACGGCGGCCAGGCGGGCGTGGCCGACCGGCCGGGGCCAAGTGCCGGGGGGCGGGCAACCGACGACCCCGCCGAGTCCGAGGCTTCCCCGGGCGAGGGCATCGCCGACGAGGCCGGTCGGCAGGCCGAGCCCGACCCGGCGGCGGCCGCGGGCGACGGCGAGGGGAGCACGGGCCAAGCGTGGGCGCGGCGCGGGGGGAAGCGGACGGCATACGTGCTCCCGGCCGACCCGTTCCCCAAGGGGGAGCCGACCCGGCTGGTGCTGGTGCGGCATGGGGTGACCGCGCTGACCGAGTCGATGCGCCTGGACGGGCGTGGCGGTCTTGACCCCGGGCTGAGCCAGCTCGGACGCGAGCAGGCGGCCCAGGCGGCGCGGCTGGTCGCCGACCTTGTCGGCGGCGACCCGGCGACGCTGACCACGTCGAACCTGCTGCGGGCCAAGGAGACCGGCGCCATCGTCGCCGCGGCCCTCGGCGTCGATCCGGTCGTGGACGAGGACTGGGATGAGCAGAACTTCGGCGACTGGGACGGCGCGGCGATGCCCGACCTGCTGCGTGAGTGCCGCGACGACGTCGGTCACCTGCGGGCCGACCCGACCTATGCCCGGCCCGGCGGCGAGACGCACCAGCAGCTGGCTGCGCGGGTGCTCGCGGCATACGCCGCCCGAGTGGCCGCCGGAGGCGTCCAGGTGATCGTCGCGCACCGCAAACCGTTCATGGTCGTGCTCGCCGACCTGCTCGGCCTCGGGATGGAGCGCTCCTGGCGCCTGGCCCAAGCTCCCGGGGCCCTGACCGCCGTCGAGGCCTGGCCCAATGGCGCCGCGACGATCGTGTTCACCAACCGGTCCTAAGTCGTGCCATTGAGGCTGATCGTGTAGGTCTCTGGTCGCCAGGACAACCAGAGACCTACACGATCAAGCGCTTACGGCTGGACGAAGACCGCGACGGTGCGGGCCGGGACGCTCGCGGTGCCGGCGGCGGCATTCCAGGTCGCGGCCTTGACGACCGGGTCGACGCCGCCGGCCTGGACGGGGGAAAGGGACAGCGTCGTGCCGACCAGGCCGGGGACGGTCTGGGTGACCGCATTCGGGGTGGCGTTGAAGACGACGACCAGGCCGCCCAGTGCCGGGTCGACATCGGCGCCGACGGTGTCGTCGATCCGCATCGCGATGACGCCGGGCTGCGCCTGCGGGGTGCCGCTGGCCGGGAAGGTCACCTTGGCGTTGATCGCGTCCGCGCTGCCGAGCCGGAACAGCCGGGTCGAATAGCGCAGTTTCAGCATCTGCTGCGCCATCGCCGTCGCGGTCTGCACCTGCGCCGCCGTCGGCTTCAGGTCCGGGTTGCCGAGCAGCGGGCGCATGTACGGCCACTTCGAGCCGTTGTCGCCCTCCAGCGGCAGGCCCCGGCCGAAGCCGTTGTCGGCGCCGGTCCAGTCGAGCACGTTGAACCAGTCACCGCTGTCGTAGCTGTTGCGGTCCAACGACTTGCTGCGCAGCAGGTCGGCGCCGGCGTGCCAGAAGGCGGGCGTCTGCGCGAGCGCGACGGTCGCCAGCGACAGAGTGTTCATCCGCACCCGGTCGGCCATCGACGTCGCGACCGGCAACTTGACCGTCAGGGCGTCGAAGATCGTCTCGTTGTCGTGGGCATCGACATAGGTGATCACCTCGTCGGGGTTGGTCGCATAGCCGGCGGGGGAGCCGTTGTAGTCGACCTGGTCGCCGCGCTTGACCTCGCCGGAGGAGTTGAGCCGGAAGGTAAACGACTTGAGGTTGGCCGCCAGTCCCAGCTGGACGAGGTCGGTGTCGTGCTTCAGGCTCGCCTGGGCGCCGTCGTTGATCGCGGCGCCGTTGGGGTCGGTGAACTCGCCGCTGCCGAAGCCCTGCTTGCGCGGGTCCTCATCGAACGGCCCGCCGCCGCGCACGGCATCACGCAGCCGGTCGGAGAAGGTCCCGATGTGGGTGCCGCCGAGCTGGCCCTGGGTGGCCTGGTAGAACAGCGCGTTGTTGGCCACCTCGCCGAAGTTCCAGCCCTCGCCATAGAGGTAGTTGTCGAGGACGCTGGTCGGCGCCAGCCCGGAGGTCGGGGTGTGGTTGAAGACCTGGTCGAGGACGACGCGCAGTCCGGCCTGGTGTAGGCCGCCGACCATCGTGCGGAACTCGGCGACCCGCTTGCCGCCGTCGGCGTTGGCCGCGGTCGAGGCATAGGAGCCCTCCGGCGCCAGCCAGTGCCACGGGTCATAGCCCCAGTTGAATGCGTCATTTGCCCGTATGCCGTCGATGCAGTCCTGCTGCTGCTCGCCATTGGGCGGGTAGCTCTCCAGGTCGCACTGCGGCGTGGCCTGCCGGGCCGGGTCCTCCTCGATCGAGGCGATGTCGAAGGTCGGCAGCAGGTGGATCGTGTTGAGGCCGGCCGCCCGCAGCGCCTTCAGGTGCTGCATCCCGTTGCCGTTCCCGGCGAACGCCAGGTAGGAGCCGCGCTGCTCGGCCGGAACGCTCGCATCCGAGATCGAGAAGTCACGCACGTGCAACTCGTAGATCGAGGTGTCGACGAACCGCGCCAGCGCCGGCTGCTTGCTGCCGGTCCAGATCGTCGGCCGGTAGGCCGCGTCCTTGAGATTAACCGCGACCGACTTCGTCGAATTGAGCGTCAGCGCCACCGAATACGGGTCGGTCACCGCGACCGTCTCGACGTTGCCGGTCGTGCGCATGAAGACGACGACCTCATACAGATAGCGGGCGTTCTTCGGGCCCTTGGTGACCGACCACGAGCCGTCGCTCGCGCGAGCCATCGCCGTCCGCGTGGCGCTGGAGAGTGGCGCGTCGGCCGGGGCGGTCGCCGGCCAGGTCAACAGCGTGACCTTCTTGGCCGTCGGCGCCCAGACCCGATAGGTCGGGCCGCCGGTGGCGGCGAAGGTCGCGCCATAGCTGCGGGCGGCGGCGCTCGCGGCATACAGGCTGTCGAGCAGATATGCCGTTTGCACGCCGGTCGCGTCCAGCAGCGCGCCCGCGTTGTCATAGAGCGCGGCGGCGACCTGGCCGCGCAGGATCGTGCGGGCCTGGTTCTGGGCGGCGGTCGGGTTGAGTTTGAGCGCGAGATAGCCGCGCAACTCCGGGTGTGCCGCGGTGACAGTGGCCGGCAGCCCGGCCGGGTCGTAGGTCAGCGGCAGCGACGTGCTGCCCGGCAGGTCCTCGGCGTCGACCGTCATGCCGCCGTTCGGGGCGTAGTGCAGCCGCCACTTCAGCAGCCGGAGGTTGGCACCCTCGGGCACCGCGTCGGCCGGCCAGGCCAGCAACGTCGGGGTGATCCAGAACGCCTTGGCCGCCTTCAGGTCCGGGGCCTGGCCGGAGGTGGAGGTGGTCACGGTGACCTCGTGGGTTGCGAGCACATAGGTGATGGTTACCACGGTCCCGGGCCGGGCGACGGTGAACGGGATGTCTGGGCCGTTCTGGACCCCGCCGGCGCCGTAGTTGACGTCCCAGCTCAGGTCGTGCGCCACCTTCAACGCGTAGTTACCGACCGGGATCTGGTCGGAGCGCCAGACATAGGTGCCGTCCTCGTCGGGGTCTTGCAGCCACGGGTTCATGCACCACGGCTGCCAGTCGTCGGCGCAGCCGAGTTCGCTTTGCATCGACCCGGGTGCGGTGACGATCGGCAGGTCCGTGCCGCCAGCCCGCTGGGCGTCCGAGGTGACCCAGTGGGTCGAGTGGTCATAATAGAAAGTGATCTGGCCCCCGCCGAAGGTCAACGGGATGTTCGGGCCGCCCGGCTGGGCATACCGGCCGTAGTTCTCCGTCCAGGACTTGTTGATCGCCGCCTTGAATTCGTAGTCGCCGGCGGGCAGGCTCGTGGTCAGCTTCCAGATCTGGTCGGTCGGGTCCAGCGTCATCTGCGCCTGCGGGCAGTCCGGGAGCCAGTTGCCGGCGCAGCCCATCGCCACATTGAGATTGCCGGGGACGGAGACGAAGTCGGGCTGGGTGACCGGACCGACCGCGTTGACCGCGACGCCGACTCCCTTGCCGGGCTTGGCGCTGCGGGTGGCGTCGCCCGCCTTGGCGGTCTTGGCGCCGGCCGCGCCGACGATCGCATACGAGGACTTCGCGCTGAAGTTGCCGCTGTGGTCCTTGACGATCGCGCGGTATTCCAGGAGCGTGCCCTGCGGCATACCGGACACGTCGTGATAGACCGAGTAGGGCTGGGCGTCGTCGGTGCCGATCTTGCGCCATTGAGTGGTGCCGACCGGCCGGTAGGCAAAGGTCGTCTGGGCAAAGACGGAGGCGACGGTGGCCGCGGAGATCTGGGCGCGGCCGGTGACCACGCCGCCCGGGGCGGGGCTGGTCAAATAGACCGCCGGCGCGGAGGTGCGGGCGGGGACCTTCGCGGTCGCCTTGTAGGCCCGCACGGTCAGTGGCGGCACGGTGACGCTGACCCGGGCGCTGGAGTTAGCCGAGATCGCCGTTCCGCCGAGCAGCGGGGTGAAGCGCTGACCCCGGGTCAGGACGTCGAGGTTGGCCGTCTTGGCCTCGGTGGCGTTGTTGGCCACCACGAGGTATTCGATGTTCTGCCCGGCCTTGATCCGGGAGAAGGCATAGACGCCGGCCGCGCTGCTGGCATACCGGTGGATCTGGGTGCCGTCGGCGAGCGCGGGGTTAGCCTGGCGCAAAGCGGCGAGCTGCTTGATCTGCTGATAGAGCGGCGCGCCGGTGTCGTAGCGGTCGCGTGAGCCCGATGGACCGGTGAGGTTGGGCTCGGCGGCATACTGCTCGACCTGGGTGGCGAACAGGTCCTGGCGGGCGTCCTTGTCGCCGCCGGAGCCGATGAAGCCCTGCTCGTCGCCGTAGTAGAGGACCGGCTGACCCCGGGTGAGGTACATCAGGGAGTTGGCGAGCTTGACTCGGGACAGGAGGGCATCGCCGGAGAAGCCCTTGGTCGAGATCATCCACGCGGCCCGGCCGCGGTCGTGGTTGCCGAGGAAGGTGGGGGACTCATAGACGTTGGAGTCGAGGTCGGTGTAGTAGTCGTCGCCGGCGAAGAGGTCGCGCATCCGGGTAGACGGCGAGCCGCCGGCGAAGTCGATCGCGGCCTCCTGGAAGCCGAAGTCGAGCGTCGCGGGGAGTTTGCCGGTCGTCGTGTATTCGCTCATGAACGACGGGCGGCCGTCGAAGACCTCGCCGAACATGAAGAAGTCGTGGTTGCCGATCGCCTTGGCGCGGGCGAGGATCTGCGGAGCGAAGCGCTGCCAGAACTGCATGTTGACGTGCTTGACGGTGTCGATCCGGAAGCCGTCGATGCCGAAGTCGACCCAGGCCTTGTAGATCTCGCCCATGCCGCGCACGACGTCGGGATGCTCGGTGAACAGGTCGTCCAGGCCGACGAAGTCGCCGTATTCGCTGGACTCGCCGGCGAACGTGGAGTCGCCGCGGTTGTGATAGAGCGTGCGGTCGTTGAGCCAGTTCGGCACCTTGACGCTGGCGTCGGCCGGGGTGCGGAAGACCGGGGTGTAGGGGAAGGAGACCTGCGGGTCGAGCGGCGGGAAGGTGGTTCCGCCGGCGTAGTCGCGGTCGTCGAAGGGGGTGCCGGTGGCGTCCTTGTAGGGCGTGGTGGCCTTGCTGACGTAGCCGTATTGGTGCTGCTCGTAGTCGATGACGTCGGCGGTGTGGTTGGTGATGATGTCGAAGAAGACCTTCATCCCCTTGGCGTGGGCCGCGCTGATCAGCGCCTTCATCTCGGCGTTGGTGCCCAGGTGCGGGTCGATCTGGGTGAAGTCGGTGACCCAATAGCCATGATAGCCGGCGCTCGCGTCGGCGCCGCTGCCCTGGACGGGGCGGTTCTTAAAGCTTGGGGTCAGCCAGATCGCCGTGGTGCCGAGGCCCTTGATGTAGTCGAGCTTGGTGGTGGTCCCCTTGATGTCGCCGCCGTGATAAAAGCCCTTGTCGGTCGGGTCGAAGCCGGTGGTGATGCGGTCGCCGGTCAGGCCGCCGCGGTCGTTGGCGGCGCTGCCGTTGGCGAACCGGTCGGCCATGACGAAGTAGAACCGCTCCCGGGTCAGGGGGGCGCGCAGCGAGGTGCCGGCGAGGGCCTTGTCGCCCGCGTTGACCCCGCCGGTCAGCTTGGTCGGCCGGACCCCGACCTTGTGGGTGGTGTCGTCATACGAGAACGTTAGATTGGCCGGCCCCTGCAGCACCAGGGGCAGGTTGCCCCCGCCGGGGCCGCCATAGCTCTCGTCCCAACTGTGGTTGATCGCCACCTTGAACTCGTAGCTGCCGGCCGGGACCTGGAAGGCGCGCTCGTAGGTCGTGGTGCCCGGTAGCTGGGTCAGATCGGTGCCCGTGCACGCTTGATCCCAATCGGCGCAACTGCTGATCTCGTCCTGCAGCGTGCCGACGAGCGTGGCCGTGCGCTCGGCGGCGGCAGCGCTTCCGGTGGCAGCGGGGGCGGCGAGACCGGTGACCGCGAGAGCGATGCCGGTGATGAATGCAAGGGCTGACCTGCGGGGACGCACTTCGGCTCCTTCGACAAAAGGCACTGATGACCACACTGTATGTGGCCGCGCCGACAGCGACTCATGTTGGGCGTTCCTTGAATCGTGCGACGCTCAATCGCTGCGAAGGGCTTCCGCCGGCTGGATGCTGGCCGCTCGCCAGGCCGGGTATGCCGAGGCCACCACCGCGACCATGACCCCAACGACCGGAGCGAGGGCGGCCAGCAGTGCGGGGAAGCGGTAGCTCCAAGCGTTGGTGATGGCGACGACCAGGGAGGCGACGACTCCTGTTGCGGCACCTGCCAAGCCTCCAATGCCCCCGGCAAGAGCCCCCTCGAGGAGGAAGATCCTTGCGACGGCGGCACGCGATGCGCCCAACGATCGACGCAGGCCGATTTCGCTCGTCCGTGACACGACCGGGATAACCATCGAGTTGGCGATGATCAACATGGCCAGTACCAGCAGCAGCGCACCAACCCCAGCGCTGAGCCGTGCGAGTTGGTCCGAGACGCCCGTTCGCAGGCGCGTGAAGTCACTCACAGCGGACACGGTGAGGGTTTCCGGAGCCTCAGTGCGGATGGCAGCGCGGATGACACGGGCGACGGGTGCTCCCGCGCCCACTTCCGTAAGCACGAGGACGCGGGTATCGACTGGCGTGACGGGCGCGAGGGACTCGGCACGGGCCAAGGGCACGGCCACCGATCCATCGAGACCAGCGCGCGAGGCCTCGGCCAGTTGGCCGACCAACGAATAGCGCTGGCTGTTGAGCCAGATTGAAATGCCCACGTAGGGACCGTGTTCGGGAATACCAAGCGTGCGGGCAGCATCCGGTCCAACGAGGGCGACTGGGAAAGGGTCCGCGCCGTCTAGGAGCGGGGTGACCGGAATGTCCGTTGTGATCCCCAGGGTCATGGCAAAGTCCAGTTTGTGCTGGTCAGCAGGGGCCGATGAGGTGGCGGCGCATCTCGAGACGAGTCGTGTCGGGCGTCAATCCGGTGGCTACGCCCGAGCGCATGTCCACCGATCCGGGGCCCGGTCCGCGCGTCGCGGCACCAGCGCCGCGCTAGGCGGGTTGTGCGCGGGCGGCTGTTGGTGATGCCTTGGACCCTTTGTCCGTTGGTCGCGACATAGCTGCGCCCGTCATCCGAGAGCGCCAGGTCGCCGGGAAGTCACGCCGTCGGTCGATCGATAAAACCCTTGGCCGTCGCCGCAGCGACGAGGGTGCCAGTATCGCCGGCACGAACGAGGGCGTGGATGGTTCCCCCGCCGACGAATTCTCCCGAGCCGACCGTGACGGCCCCGGCACGCCGGCCAAGCCCCGCGTCGACGTTCGCGGCGGGCGGGCCTGAGGGTGCCGCGGCGGCGCCGACCATCACCGGAACTGCGCCCGTGAGCGCGAGGATCGCTCCGAAGGCGACGCCCACTGCCGGTGTGCTGCGTGTGCTTCGCACTGCACTCCCTTGTCTCGATCACGTTCTGCGGGGCCGCGCAGCCGGCTGCGCCTGTCAGCGGGCATGGCGGGAGCAGGCACAGTATGGACCGTTCTCGGGGGGGCCGGAACGGTTCGTGCGCCACCCTCAGCGGGATGTCGGGAACCTGCGCGGCCGCAGGCTCTCGCACATACAGGCGTGTCCGGTTGGCGGATATCCGATGTTCCCGGCCGTATGCCGCTGGTTAGTCTCGACGGCATGTCCACCGATCCTGGGCCCGGTCAGCAGCGTCGCGACACCCTCGCCGTGCGCGGCGGGCTGATGCGCAGCCAGTTCGGGGAGACCGCGGAGGGAATGTTCGTTACCTCCGGGTTCGTCTACGGCAGCGCCGAGGAGGCCGAGGCGACGTTCAAGGAGGAGATCGAGCGCTTCTCCTACAGCCGCTACGGCAGCCCGACCGTGGCGATGTTCGAGGAGCGGCTGCGGCTGCTGGAAGGCGCGGAAGCGGCATACGCCACCGGGACGGGGATGGCGGCGGTCTTTGCCGCGCTCGGCGGCCTGTGCGCGGCCGGGGCCCGGATCGTCGCGGCGCGCGCGCTGTTCGGGACCTGCTACACGATTTGTGCCGAGGTGTTGCCGCGGTGGGGGGTCGAGGCGGTCTTCGTCGACGGCACCAACCTGGAGGCCTGGCGGGAAGCGCTGTCGGTGCCGACCACCGCTGTGTTCTTCGAGACGCCGAGCAACCCGACGATGCAGCTGGTCGACATTGCCGCGGTCGCGGAGCTGGCGCACGCGGCCGGGGCGACCGTGGTGGTGGACAACGTTTTCGGCACGCCGGCGTTCTCGGCGCCGCTGCAGCACGGCGCGGACGTCGTGGTCTATTCGGCGACCAAGCACATCGACGGCCAGGGGCGGGTGCTCGGCGGGGCGGTGCTGGGGAGCGACGAATTCGTCCGCACCGTCGCCCGGCCGATGATCCGCAACCTCGGGCTGGCGATGTCGCCGTTCACCGCGTGGGTGCTCGTCAAGGCGCTGGAGACGCTCGACCTGCGGATGGCCAAGCAGGCCGCCAACGCCTGTGCCGTTTCCCAGTGGCTGGAGGCGCAGCCGGGGGTGACCCGGGTGTTCTATCCGTGGCTCGACTCCCACCCGCAGGCCGAGTTGGCCCGGCGGCAGATGACCGGCGGCGGCACGGTGGTCAGCTTCACCCTCGACACCGACCAGGCCGGCGCCTTCGCCGCGCTCAACGCGCTGCGGATCGTCGACATCTCCAACAACCTGGGCGACTCCAAGTCGTTGATCACCCACCCGGCGACCACGACGCATTCCCGGATCGCCGAGGACGCCCGCCTGGCCCTCGGAATCGAGCCCGGCACGTGCCGGCTGTCGGTGGGCCTGGAAGACCCGCAGGACATCATCGCCGACCTCGCGCAGGCTTTCGCTGCTTGCTGCCCTTGAAGATGACGGCGTCGCGGCCGGCCGAGCTGATCTCGCTCGTCGTGCGTGGCAGTCCGCTGGTAGCCTGCTGGTATGCGGACGACCATTGACAAGGCAGGGCGCATTGTCATCCCACGTGAGCTTCGCGCGAGCGTGGGGCTGCTTGCTGGGGAAGTAGAAGTGCGGGTCGTGGGTTCTGCCGTGATCATCGAGGCGATCGCGACCGACGAGGTGGTCGAGGAGGACGGGTTTCTCGTCTTGGCCCATCCGGGCCCGAAACTGACGGTCGACATCCTCCGGGACCTGCGCCTTGGCGACCAGCGCTGACCTTGTCCTCGACTCCAGCGTCGCCCTGGCGTTGATCATCCCCGAGCACGAGGCTAGATTGGCCGCGCTGGCGAGAACGCGCGGCCTGAACTTGGGCCTCAGTGGCCACGCCGTATTCGAGACCTTTTCCGTGCTCACGCGGCTGCCCCCGCCGCATCGCTTGAGCGCCCACGTCGCCCGTATTGTCATCGAGCGGGACTTCCCGGCCACGGTTCACCTCGACCCGGACAGCGCCATCAGGGCCCTGTCGCGGTTGGAAAGCTCGGGCATCGTGGGCGGCGCGGTCTATGACGGGCTGGTCGCTCTCGCCGCCGCCAGCCATCAAGTCCTTCTGCTGAGCGCTGACCGCCGAGCCGCCGCGACCTACGCCAGCCTGGGAATTGCCTTCGAGCTCCTTGCCTTCGGCGCCTGAATCAGCCGAGGATGCCGCGGAAGAACTTCTGCACCGCCGGCTCGATGTCCGCGCCGCCGCCGACCACATAGGCCTTGACGCCGCCGGAGTCCTTGGCCCACGGCGCGGTGTTGGCGACTGTGGCCGGGGTCATGACGACCGACTTCCCATCCGGTGAAACGATGCTGGTGGGGGAGTATCGATCCCACCTGACCCGGTTGTCGTCCGCGGCGCCCAACGAGCGCAGTCCGAGATAGACGGCGTCCTGATCTCCGGTCCAGCGCTCCGGGGGTCGCGCGCGATGGGCCCCCGCCGTTCCGAGGCCGACCGCCGCTGCATACGCGGTGGCCCGATCCGCGCCGACCTGCCCGGACCAGAGCAGGGTGGCGCCGGTGTTGGAGTAGACGCACACCGACAAGGCGCTGGGCTCCAGTCCCTCGGTCCAGGTCGAATCGACCTGTTGGTTCGGTGGGCTCGTGGGACAGCCGTTGGCGTCGATGTCGACCCGCTGCGCCGAGCCCAGAATCCGCTCGCGCAGAGCGGGATCCGAGCTGAAGACGCTGACCGTGACGTCGCCGATGATGCGGGTCTCGCGGACGACGCCGTCGGCATACGTCTGGGTTCCGGGCTCGATCCCGGCGGCGTCGAACCACACCGCCTCCACGCTCGGCCGCGCCTCAAGAGAGCCCCCGCAGGCGTCGGTCATCATCACCGGCCGTCCGACATAAGGGGTGTCGGGCACGAACTCGTAGTCCGAACTCCCGGGGATCGTGAACGCCCGGCCGCCGGAGCAGTCCAGTGGCTGGTCGCCGTTCCAGTCGGCGCGCATCGGCGCGCCACCCCAACCCCAGGTCGGAGGGACCCAAAGCTGCACTCCGTCATAGGATTCCGGTCGCCAATTCGCCGGTATGCCGCTCGGCCGCGCCCCTGTCCCGATGGTCCGGTGCGCGTCGCTTGACGGGCTCGACGAGGCGGTTGCCGAGGCGGACGTGGCCGTCGAGGGGCCGCCGGCGAGCGGGGGAGTGCCCGCGTCGGATCCGCCACCGCGGGCGAGCTGGTAGCCGACCGGAACCGCCAGCGCCACCACGGCGGCGGCCGCGGGCAGCAGCCAGCGCCGGCGGGCGCGGTCGCGGGTCGTCGAGGTCGAATCACCCTGTGCGGCAGGCAGTTCGACCGGCGCGCTCTGGGCGTGGTGAGCTAGGCCAGCGCGGGTGATCCGCTCGAGGTCGTCATCGGCATACGGCTGCTTGGTCATGGGGTGTCCTGGGTCAACTCGGTCCGCAGCCGGATCAACGCGCGGCGGATGTGCGAGCGGGCGGTCGCCTCCGGGCAGCCGAGGAGCGCGGCGATCTGGGCATAGTCGAGGTCCTCGTAGAACCGGAGCACGACGGCCGCCCGCTGCTTGGGCGGCAGTGCCGCGCACATCCGCCAGACGGCGTCGTGCTCGGCGATGTGTTCGGCGTGGCCGGGTGCGGTGTGGTGGGGCGTGACGGTGTCGGCGCGGACCTCGGCGACCGGCGTCTGCCGCTTGCCGAAGCGCCGCCAGCCGGAGACGTGGGCGTTGACGATCGCCCGCCGCACGTATGCCGCCGGGTCGCCCTCGCGGGACAGGCGCGGCCACGCCGCGAAGGTGCCGGCGAGCGCGGTCTGGACGGCGTCCTGCGCGCTCTCCCGGTTGCCGGTGACCAGATAGGCGAACCGGAGCAGATCGGGCAGCCGGGCGCGCACCCACGGCTCGTAGTCGACCTCGCTCACACCGGTCACCATGCCCTACTCACGCCGCAGCCGGCTGCCGCGTTGCACTCGGTCGGAGGTCGACGCCGGCGGGCCGAGGCCGTCCTGCAGAAGGTGCCGTATACCTCACCTGTTGCAGGTCACCCCGGGGTCGGCGAGGTTCATGTTGCGCGAGCGGTGGCTTCCAGGACCCACGGGCGGCCCGGGCGTTCCGGCTCGTGCAGGGCCAGGCGGAAATCATTCTCCAGCAGGGGCAATAGGCCGGCCGGCCGGCGAGGGTCACCCGCAGACTCGCACAATGCGCGCGTGACCAGCCCGCGGGTGTGCTTGGCCATGTGGCTCGCCCCGGGAACGCGGACGGCGACCCAGCGTTCGGCGAGCGGGCCGCGGGGAGTCCAGGTGGCGGCATAGCAGCCGGAACGGCAGTCGATGATCAGCCCGGGGCCGGCTGCAGCCGAGAGCACCGGGTCGAGGGACTCCTTCCAGCGCGTGGACAGCTTGCCGACGCCGGGGAGTTCGGCGCCGATGGCGGTGCGGTAGGGCGCGATCCGGTCACCTGGCCGCAGGGCGCCATACATGGCGGAGGAGATCACCACGCGCCTGGCCAACCGCCGCCGGCCGCCGGCGGATAGCGTCGCGGCGGCCAACGCGTCATACAGGACACCGGTATAGACCTCGATGGCCGGGCGTGCCGGGGCCGAGCGCAGGCGCAGGTTGGCGTCCACCTCGGCGCCCAGCGTCGACGGCACCCCCAGGACCCGCAGCGCATCCGGCAGTGCCGAGGCCTCGATGAGCCCGTCGACGATCTCCTCGCGCCGGCCGGTCAGCTCAGGGAAGGACAGCGCCTCGATCCGCATCGGTGCGCCCCGCTTCGGCCGGAACTTCGTCTCCGAGGGCGGCAACAGGATGAGCACGCCGCCACTGTAGGAGGATCAGGTCAGTATCGGGATCAGATCAGTCCCAGGGGTTGGCGTTGGTCTGGTCGTTGGCGACCCAGGCCCGGCCGAGGTTCTTGGTCGCGCCCCAGGCATACCAGCCCCAGGCGTCGTGGAACTCGGCCATCCGCCACCCGGTCCCGAATTGCGCCGAGCAGACGGCATTGGCGCTGGCCAGGCTGATCAGGGAGGCGCCGACCACCTCGCGGCTGGCCGCATAGTCGCCCCTGGACCACGAGTTCGTCTCCGCCGGGTAATACGCGTGCAGCCCGGGGGGCTCGCTCTCGCCGGTGCGGTGGAAGCACAGCACCGGGAGCTTGTTCGTCACGAGAGTGTCGCCGTAGTGGGCCCCACGGCCTTTCCAGGTCATCACGCGGACGTAGTCCGAATTGGTTTCGTTGGCTGCGACCGCCCAGGTCAAGGCCCGGCCCGTGGTCGTGTTCCACGGGTTGGCCCGCTGGTCGTCGATGGAGACCCACATCGTCATCGGGTTCCCCTGACCCAAGTAGCCGGACCCGTCGGTCCCGTTCTCGTGAGCTTCGGCCATGCGCGCGTTCTCGCCGAACCTGCTCTTGCAGACCCGATCGGCGGCTGCCCGGCTCGTCAACGACGTGCCGGGCACCGCATAGGACGCGCGGAGCTTCTTGCCTGACCAGGCCGGCCACTGAGAGGTCCACCAGGTCGGCTTCGGCACGTCAGCGACCGCGCACATGACCGGCAGGGTCGTCGTGCAGGGCGTGTCGCCGGCCACGGCGTCGGTGCGGTAGTCGGGCCGAATCCAGGGGAAGCCCAGACCGCGGTATTCGTGCTGGTAGCGCATCGACCAAGTCATGCCGGTGCAGGCTTCCGCGCTTGCGGTCGTTCCGGCTCGCGGGCTCGAGGCGAACTGAGCTGCTGCTGGCAGCATCGCGGTAGGCAGCAACGCGACTGCCGCTGCAGCGGTGAGCGAGATTCTCCGCATGGCATTTCCCTTCTCTCCAGGGCACCGCCGGGTCGCTGTGCCCGTGCTTCTGAGCGTCCTCCCGGCTCCGTGCGTGCGCAATGGAGTGAGCGACCCATCGGGCATCGAAGTTGGCGGACGTGCTCAGCTTGCGTGGGCGGTCGCGGCGATCGCGTCGGACAGCCCGGCGAACTGATGGCCGCCGCGCGGGTATTGGCGCACTGTGGCCGAGGGCAGCCGGGCCGCGTTGCGCGCGAGGTGGTCGAACGGCACGACGTCGTCGTCGCGACAGTGGTGCAGCGTCAGTGTGGCGTTCGGCTCCGGTCCGGTCACGGCATACTCGGTCACGTCCCAGCCGTCCGGGCCCCAGTCCGGCATGGCCAGCAGCACCGCCCGCCGGGGAGCGGTGGCCATCCCGCTGAGCACGTGCAGGAGCACGGAGGCACCGAAGGAGTGTCCGACAAGGACATCGGCGGTATCGAGGGTGGCCAGGGCGCTGCGCACCGACTCGGACCAGGCGGTGAGCGACATGTCCTCGTTGGGCATCCGGGGCATCACCAGGTCGGCGCCGAGCTGCGCGGCGATCCCGGCCGCCAGGGACCCGTCCTCGGCGTAGCCGCCGGCGCCGTGCACGAATAGCAGCCGGGTCACGTCGCATTCACCGCCTGCCCCCCGTGGCGGAGGGCAACCACCCCGCCGTCCTCGGCCGTCGTGAAGCCGTCCAAGGAGACGAGCATCGAGTAGATGAGCCTGGCATGCCGAACCTCCGAATCTGATTGCGTTATGCAACCAGGTATGACGCTAGCCTATTCTGGTTGCATGTCGCAATCAGAGTGGCTGCCGCTTCCTCCGGGCCGCTCGGGCTGCCCGATCAACATGACCATGGAGGTCCTGGGTGACCGCTGGAGCCTGGTCGTCCTGCGCGACATCATCTTTAGCCCACGCCGACACTTCCGCGAGTTGCTCACTGAGTCGCTTGAGGGAATCGCCTCGAACATTCTGGCCGACCGGCTCGCCAAGCTCGTCGCGTCCGGGCTGCTCTCCCGCACTCCCGACCCGTCGCACAAGCAGAAGGTGACCTATCGTCTCACCGAGCCCGCCATCCAGCTGGTGCCCGTGCTCGCCGAGCTGGGCGCCTGGGGCGCGCGGTGGTTGCCGACGACCCCCGAGTTGCGCATCCGGGCCGAACTGCTGGCCCAGGGTGGGCCGACGACGTGGCAGGCGTTCATGGACGAACTGCGCGACGAACACGTGCACGGCCGGCCACCGTCGCCGTCCGGGGTCGTCCACCAACTTGCCGCGGCCCACGACCGCGTCGCCGGGTCCGGATAGGTTTGGCCGTATGCCGGAGCAACGGGTGCGGGTGCGCTACAGCGACGAGGGCCTCGCCGACGTCCTCCAGGACGACCGGCTGCGAGCGCGATTCGCGGCGACCCGGCGCGAATTCGCTGTGCCCGAGTCGTTTCCGCCCGAGGCGCTGGCCGAGGCCGACGCGGTCGCGGCGCAGCCGATCGACTGGCCCGAGCGTGACGAGACCACGATCCCCTTCCTGACGATCGACCCGCCCGGCTCGATGGACCTCGACCAGGCGCTGCACATCGAGCGCGACGGTGACGGCTTCCGGGTCCGCTACGCGATCGTCTATCTGCCCGCCTTCGTCGCGCCTGGCCAGGCGATCGACGGCGAGGCCCGCAAGCGGGGTCAGACGATCTATGCCCCCGACCAGCGCGTCCCGTTGCACCCACCCTCGGTGAGTGAAGCGGCGGCGAGCCTGCTGCCGGGACAGGAGCGCGCGGCATACATGTGGGATATGCATGTCCAGGACGACGGCGAGGGCACCGCGGTCAGGGTCTATCGGGCGCGGGTCAAGAGCGTCGATCGGATGGACTATGAACAGGTCCAGAAGCTGATCGACGAGGGCACCGACGACGAGCGCCTCATGCTGCTGAAAGAGGTGGGGGAGAGGCGGATTCGCTTCGAGCAGCGCCGCGGTGGCGCCAGCCTGCCGATGCCCGAGCAGCAGGTCACCCAGGACGAGGCCGGGCATTTCGTCCTCGGGTTCCGCCCGCCGCTGCCTGCCGAGGAGTGGAACGCCCAGATCTCGCTGATGACCGGCATGGCCGCGGCCGAACTCATGGTCGGCGCCAAGATCGGCATCCTGCGCACCCTGCCCGCGCCCGACCCGCAGGCGGTCGACCGGTTCCGCCGCCAGGCCAAGGCGCTCGGGATCGAGTGGCTGCCCGATGAGCCGTATGGTGCTTTCCTGCGCCGCCTGGATCGCACCAACCCCAAGCACCTCGCGTTGATCTATGACGCCACCGCGCTTTTCCGCGGCAGTTCGTATGCCGCCTTCGACGGCTCGGTGCCCGAGCACCCGGAGCACGGCGCGCTAGCCACGATCTATGCCCACGTCACCGCTCCGCTGCGGCGCTTGGTGGATCGCTTCGGACTTGCTGTGGCGGAAGCGATTTCGTCGGGCGGCGAGATCCCCGCGTGGGCGCGCGAAGCCCTGGCCAGCCTGACCGAGATCATGGCGGCCTCGGGCCGGACGGCGAGCGGCGTCGAGCGAGCAAGCACCGACGCGGTCGAGGCGGCGGTGCTGGGCGACCGGGTGGGCGAGTCGTTTCCCGCGGTGGTGGTGGACCAGGGCCAAAAGGGCCGCTGGGTGGTGCAGTTGACCGAGCCCGCCGTGGTCGCCCAGGCTGGCACCGCCGTGCGCGTCGCGGTCGGGGACCTGGTCGCCGCCCGCCTGGTCGAGGCGAACGTCGAGACCGGCGTCGTGCGCTTCGAGATCATTGCAAACGCCACCGCAGCGCCCCGCTGAGCGCCCCGCTCGAGCGCCCCGGCCGAGCGCCCCGGCCGAGCGCCCCGGCCGAGCGCCCCGGCCGAGCGCCCCGGCCGAGCAACTTCTGCTAGCAGCAGTTAGCGCGGATTTCCAGGTGGCCGGTTGACCTCAATACCTGAGCGAGGCGGATTGATCAGGTGCGGATGGAAACCACGCTGCAGGTCAGGCCCATCGCGGGATCCCGCTACGCCCACGTGGGAGTCGATAGTTGTGTCGGTCATGCTGTCATGCACCGTCCCGGTGTGTGAACTGCTGATCAAGAAGTGACGCGCTCAGCGATACCAGACAGCCGAACTATCACCAGTACAGACGAATCCAGCTCCAGCGCGTCGCCCTCGTCGACAACAGATGATCTGACATCATCGGCATATAGCAGCGGAATCACCTCAACGACCTGGAGCGGAAGCGTTCACCGCGCCCGACCAGATCAACCAACGCCGCTACGAAGCGATCCGCGCCTACTACGTCGAGGGCCTGACCTACCAGCAGGCCGGCGACCGCTACGGCTACACCCGCTGGGCGATGATCGACCTGGTCCGCCAATACAAGGCCGGAAAGCTAACCCTGTTCGCCCCACCCCGCAAACCCGGCCCGGCGGCGGGCACCGCGCCGGCCAAGGACCGCGCCCGCGCCCGGGTCATCGAACTGCGCCGCCAGGGCCTGTCCACCTACGAGATCTCCGCCCGGCTGGCCACCGAAGCCACCCCGCTCAACCGCACCGGGGTCGCCGAGATCCTCGCCGAAGAAGGGTTCGGCCGACTCCTGCGACGACCCGAACCCGAGGCCAGCATCAACCCGGCCACCCCAGGCCGCGACACCCACCTGCCCCCCGCCCGAGTCATCGACCTGTCGGCCTGGCCCGAACGCCTCGAGTCCACCCGCGCCGGGCTGCTGCTGGTGCTGCCCGACCTAGCCACCTTGGACCTTCCCGACCTAGTCAAGCAGGCCGGCTACCCCGGCACCCGGATCATTCCCGCCATCTCCTGGGTGCTGACCCTGCTGATATGAGGCTTATTCAGGGGGAGGAACGTAATACAAACGCGACATTCTGACCGGAGCGCCTAACAAAGCGACAGCCCGCCCTTAGAGAGAATTGGGTTAGCACACTCAAACACTCCAGAACGGACTGTCGCGAATGTATGCTACCACCGGTTTCACCAGGGGCCAGATCGGCCGTCTCGTCCTCCTGATCCGCGACCTGCAGAACGCGGGATATCCAGTGGCTTACCCACCGTCGCTGGGGCTGCGAAAGTCGATCATCATCACCATGACCTATTTGCGGCGAAACAGCACCCAAGCAGACCTGGCCGACCGGTACGCCACCTCCCAGCCCACGATCTCGCGGACCGTCGCCGCGATGACCCCCGCCCTCGCCGACGCCACCGCCGACTGGATCCCGGTCGCGGACGACCTCGACCCCGACGTCCCCCTGATCATCGACGGAACCCTGCTCCCGTGCTGGTCCTGGGCCGACATCCCCGACCTGTACTCCGGCAAACACCACACCACCGGTGTCAACGTCCAAATCGCCGCCACCCTCTCCGGCCGGCTGCTGTGGGTCTCCGATCCCCTTCCCGGGTCCACCCACGACCTGACCGCCCTGCGCACCCACGGAGTCCTCGACACCGAGGACCTCCTCACCATCGTCGCCGACAAAGGCTATATCGGCGCCGGCCTGATCACCCCGATCAAGAAACCACCCGGTGGAGAACTCACCGACGACCGGAAGCAATTCAACAAAGAACTCAACGCGATCCGCGCCACCATCGAACGAACCATCGCGCATTTGAAAACCTGGCGGATCCTCCACACCGACTACCGGCGGCCCTACCACACATTCGCTCAAACCATCACCGCCGTCCTCGGGCTATAATTCCTGAAACTAGCCTCGTGAATAAGCCTCTATGTAGGGCCCGTTTGTCAAGTGGCAGGGTGAAGCGGGGTCCTCTCTGGCCGGAGGGGACCCCGCTTCGTCGTTCATCGGAAAGTGGTGGCCGGGAGACAGCGTGTCAATCGACGCGCGGTCAGTCTGACCCGGATCCGCGAGTAGTGGTGGGGTGATCGGCGTGTGATGTGACGAAGGTGCTTGTCCTGCTGGGAGAATCGGGGTTACGAAGCCTTCGATTGGCCAGCGAGGAGAAGCACCTTGTCGGTGAAGAGAGTACGTGGTCGTGGCCGGGTTCGGAAGCGGGTGCGGATCGGCGCGCCGGATCCGTCGTTGACCGGGATCTCGGGGGTGGCAGCGCTCGCGGAGTTCATCGAGAAGCTGGATCTGGTCGGGCGCCTGGACCGGGGGATCGGTGCGATCAAGGAGCGGGAGCGGGGCGCGACGGCCGGGCAGGTGCTGGTGTCGCTGGCGCAGTGCCAGTTGCTCGGCGGGGATGTGCTGGCCGCGTTGGACCGGCAGCGCCAGGATGTGGCCGGGTCCGCGTTGTCGGCGGTGCCGGTGTTGGCCTCGACCACGGCGGCGGGGTTGGCCCGCCGGTTCGGGCCGGCGCAGCTGGCCGGCCTGGAGGGTGCGGTCGCGGACCTGACCGGTCATGCGGTCGGGTTGTTGCCGGCGTCCCGCCGGGCGGTGTTGGCCGCGGCGGTGACGGTGGACTTGGATTCCACCGATGTGGAGGTGTACGGGGCGAAGAAGCAGGGTGTGGCCTACAACTATCACGGTCAGCGCGCGGGCCGTCCGCATCTGGGGACCTGGGCCGAGGCCGGGTTGACCCTGGCCGCGGAGTTGCTCGCGGGGAATGCGGATGTGAGGCCCCGGGCCGCTGACCTGTTGCGCCGGGTCCTGGCCGGGATCCCCGAGGACATCCGCTCGGCCGCGGCCGACTGGGATCGGTTGCGGGTGCGCGCGGATGCCGGCTACTTCACCGCCGACCTGGCCCACGCCGCGGTGGCGGCCGGGTGTGACTTCGCCATCGCCGCGAAACGGAACACCGCGATGTGGCGCGCCTACGCCGCCATCCCCGAGGACGCCTGGGGTGCGGCGGAGGGGATGCCCGGCGCGCAGGTCGCCGCGGTCGACTACGCCCCGCAGGGGTGGCCGCCGCACACGTACACCATCGTGCGCCGGGTCCGCATCGAGGCCGAGGACATCTCCGACGACCCCCGCTCACGGCGCCGGCGCACCATCGAGAAGAACCAACTCACCCTCGCCTTGGAGGGCGCGGCCACCCACGCCCACGCGGTCTCCTTCATCGTCACCAATATCCCCGCCAACGACCACCCGGCCAACCCCACCGAGCCGGCCGAGCCGGCCGAGCCGGCGGAGCCGGCGGAGCCGGGTGAGGCGGCCGCACCGGTTGCCTCGATCACGCAGGTCGAGTCCTGGTTCCGCCGCCGCACCGACATTGAGGACCGGATCCGGGAAGCCAAACTCGGGGCCGCGCTGCGGCATCTGCCGTCGGGCGACCACGCCATCAACACGGTGTGGATGTGGGCTGCCCTGCTCGCCGGGAACATCTCCGTTCTGCTGCAAGCCCTGACCGGGATCGACCAGCGTCACCGCGCCCACGGCGCCCGCCTACGCCACGAACTGCTCTGCGTCCCAGCCCGCATAGTCCGCCACGGCCGCCAGCTGATCCTGCGGCTGCCGCCCGACCGCCAGCTCCTGCCCACCGTCCTGGCCCGGATCCGGGCCTTACCCACCGCGGCCTAACCCGCGAATCCCCCGTCCCGACGACCCAGGACCCCGAAGACCCGCCCACCCGAGCGCCACCGGGCCATCCGCGCTGCCCGCACCCAAAAACACACTGCCACAACACAAAATCTATCCGCCGTTCACTGGCCGCCCAACCCACACGCAAGCTACTCGCGGATCCGGGTCTGATATACGCGGGTTGGTTACCGCTGGGCCCTGGTTTCGGCTGGAGAGTCTCGGCTGGTCTAGGGTCGAGCGTCGCCCCGGCAAGGCTCGGGGTTACTCATAGCAGGTTCGCTGGTTCTCTCCTCGCGCTGCTGCCCGGACACCAGGGGTGTTCCGTGAACGAGGCGTGGTGTGCGGTTAGGTGTCCATGGTGGCCAAAGACCAGCACCAGCCGGCCAGTTCGCGGGCGATGGCGGTGTTGGCGACGGTGTGCCGTTTCTTGTGTGCGGTCATCCGCTGCCAGGACCGGTGCAGCCGCCGGTTGCCGGCGTCACCGCGTTCAGCGGCCACGGCCGGTGCCAGCGCCCACCGTTGCTGCATGGTTTTCCCGGGGGTGTAGGCCTTCTTGTGGTGCCAGGCGGCCTCGATCAGCAGCCGCCGGGCGTGGCTGTTGCCGGTCTTGGTGATCCCTCCTTGGACCCGGCTGGCGCCGGAGGACGACTCGGACGGCACCAGCCCGAGGTAGGAGCCGATCGAGGACCCGGTCAACTGGTGCCAGTCCCCGATCTCCACCGCTAACGCGAACCCCGTCAGTGTCGAGATCCCCCGCAGGCACCCCAACCGTCGGGTGATCGCGGTGTACTCGCTGTCCGCGGCCAACGCCAGGATCTGCTCATCGAGCCGGTCGCGGCGGGCCAGGAGCTGGGTGACCGCGGTGTAGCCATCATCGAACGCGGCCCGTGTCCCCACGCCGTCAGCCCCAGCTCGTGCGTGCCGATCCGGCGCAGCCACCGGTCATGGCCACCGGTCCAGGCCTTGCCCTGCAGGTAGACATAGCCGTGCCGCAGCAACAACTTCGACAGCTGGTGGCGGGCGCTCATCAACGCCGCCCGGACATCCTCGCGGGCCCGGACCAGATCCCGGGCCGATTCCTGCGCCGGCGTCGGGATGGTCACCGCGACGATGTCGTCATTGCGGGCCAACCGCGCCAACAACATCGCATCCCGCCGGTCGGTCTTAACCCGCTCCCCGCTCGGACGCAACAACTTCGACGGAGCCGCCACCTGCGTGCGGTGACCAGCGGCTAGCAACCCCCGCGCCAGGCCATACCCGGTCGGGCCCGCCTCATAGGTCACCAGCACCGGACCATGCTGCCGCGTCAGATCCGTGACGAACCCGACCACATCCACGGTCCGCGGCCAGACCACCCGCTCGATCACCTCACCGGTCCTCGTGTCGATCGCGGCCGCCCGCACCGACCGGGCGTGGACATCCAACCCAAGACTTGTACGCTCGGTAAACACCGGAGCCTCCTATCCATCGGCCACCAGCCAGCCCTTCTGGCCAGGTGATCCCCGAGTTGTGGCATACGCGAGGCTCCGGCCACAACCCCCACAAGATCATCCACTCACCGGACCCGGGTGTTGACCGTCGCTCTGGGTGACGACGTGGGGGCCGTGATCTGTCATCGAGGTTGCCGACGGGCGGTCGCATTGGTTTGAGTGTGGTGTTCGTGGTCCTCGGCGCCATCACTGTGCCGGGCTCGGGCAAGATGGGTGGGGTATTGGACGTTCACGGCCCTCGCGCGTGAGGTGTCGTGGAAGACGTCGCGGGAGGGCCGTGCCGGATGCGCGGAGGCATCGGTGCTCACAGTAGAAGGTGATCAGGCTCGGGTCGAGTCGCGGTTGGTGTCCGGACAGATCGGTTGTCCGGGGTGTTCTGGAGAGCTGCGCCCGTGGGGGTGGGCGCGGCCGCGGCGGGTGCATGGCATCGAGGCGGTGGTGCGTCCGCGGCGGGCTCGCTGTCCGGGGTGTTTGCTGACGCACGTGCTGTTGCCGGTGACGCTGTTGTTGCGGCGGGGGTACGCGGCCGGGGTGGTCGGTGCCGCGCTGACCGCTCGCGCGAGGGGGTTGGGACACCGGCCGATCGGGCAGGCGTTGGGGGTGCCGGGGGCGACGGTCCGAGGCTGGCTGCGGGTGATGGGCTCCCGGCTTGACCCGGTCCGGTCGTGGTTGCTGCAGGTCGCGGCCCTGGCCGGGGTGGACTGGGTGGTGCCCCAAGCGCAGGGGTGTCGGTGGCGGGACCTGTTGGCTGCCCTGGCCGCGGCGAGCGAGGCGGTCACGGGCCGGTTCGGCCGGGATGGGGTGCTCGGCCCGGTGACGGGCTGGCAGGTCGCCGTCGCCTGTTCCGGTGGTCGGCTGTTGGCGCCGGGGTGGCCGCCGGTCTGGCCGGGGCGGGGCGGCAACACGAGTTGCCCCTGACGCCTGGCCCGGGCAGGCGGCATCGTCGTAAGGGTTGTCCCTGACCGTGCCGCGGTCAGGTATTCCCCTTGCTTCAGAGGAGTTGTCGTGGAGTGCACACCCGAGCAGGAGGCGCACAAGCGGCGTGAGCGCGCGCAGCTGGTGGCGTTGTTCCGCTACCAGCTGATTAGTCCGGCCCTGGATCCGGGCTTGTCGCGCAAGGCCCGCGGGAAGGTGGTGCGCGCGATCGCGGCCCGCAGCCACGTCGGCCCGTTCGGTGGGCAGCACACCTACTCGCGGGACACATTGGATCGGTGGATCCGCCGGTACCGCGCCGGCGGGTTCGAGGCGTTGACGCCCTCGCTGCGTCAGCCGGGTTCCCGGATCGACACGGCGGTGCTGGAGCTGGCGGTCGCGCTCAAACGGGAGAACCCGGCCCGGACAGCGGCGCAGGTCGCGCGGATCCTGCGGGCTTCCTCGGGGTACTCCCCGTCCGAGTCGACGCTGCTGCGGCTCTTCCACCGGCACGAGCTGATCGGCCCAGCGACCGGGCAGGCGCCGGTGTTCGGCCGGTACGAGGCCGACGCGCCGAACCAGCGGTGGGTCGGGGACGCGTTGCACGGGCCGAAGATCGGCGGGCGCAAGACCTACCTGTTCGCCTTCTTGGACGATCACTCCCGCCTGGTGGTCGGCTACCGGTTCGGGTTCGCCGAGGACGTGATCCGACTGGCCGTCGCCTTGGAGCGCGCGTTGGCCTGCCGCGGGGTGCCCGGCGCCTGCTATGTCGACAACGGCTCGGCCTACGTCGATGCGTGGCTGCTGCGAGCCTGCGCCAAGCTCGGTATCCGGCTGATCCACGCCACCCCACACCGACCCCAAGGCAAAGGCAAAATCGAACGATTTTTCCGCACCGTACGCGAGCAGTTCCTCGTCGAGGTCCCCGACACCAGCGCCGCCGACCTGGCCGAACAGGCCACCACCGCCGCGGCGGCGCTGCTGGAACTGAACGCGCAGTTCACCGCCTGGGTCGAGTCGCTCTATCACCACCAGGTGCACTCCGAAACCGGTCAGAGCCCACTGACCCGCTGGAACGACGGCTGGCAGGCCGCCGGGCACGGCCCGACCATGCCAGCCGCGGACGCGTTGACCGAGGCGTTCTTATGGTCCCAGCTGCGCACCGTCACCAAGACCGCCACCATCAGCCTGCACGGCAACACCTACCAGGTCGAACCCGCCCTGGTCGGACGCAAGGTCGAACTCGTCTTCTCCCCGTTCAACCTCGAACAGATCGAGGTCCGCCACAGCGGACGCTCCTACGGCCAAGCCGTCCCACACGTGATCACCCGACACACCCACCCCAAGGCCCGACCCGAGACCCCCGAACCAGCCCCCGCCACGACCGGGATCAACTACCTGAACCTGCTCACCGACACCCACCACACCCACGTCGCCGACGACGAACGGATCGGCTTCCACGCCCTCTACGCCAACAGCCCCGAAGCCACCACCGAGCAGATCCCCGGGCAACTGTCCCTCGATGAAATGCTCACCGACACCACCTCGCGGCAGGACGCGGCCCGGTGAGTATCCAACGCCTGCAATCCTACTGGGGATTCACGGCCATGCCGTTCGGCCGGTCCCTGGCCCCCTCGATGCTGCACCGCCACGCCGGGCACGCCGAGGCCATGGCCCGCATCGACTGGTGCATCAGCCAACACGCCCTCGGGGTGATCACCGGCGAGGTCGGCGCCGGCAAGACCGTCGCCATCCGCGCCGCCACCGCCGCCCTGGACACCTCCCGACACGTGGTCATCTACCTGCCCAACCCCTCCGTCGGCGTCCGCGGCATGCTGCACCACATCACCTCCGCCCTCGGGCAAACCCCCACCTTCTACACCGCCACCCTGGTCCCCCAAGCCGCCGAGGCCCTCGCCGCCGAACACGCCGAACGCGGCCGCACCCCCGTCCTGGTCTTCGACGAAGCACACCTGCTCGACAACCCCCAACTCGAAGCCGTCCGCATGATGACCAACCACGGCATGGACTCCGGCGCCCCGTTCGCCGCGCTGCTAGTCGGACAACCCACCCTGCGCCAACGACTCCGCCTCGGCGTGCTCGCCGCCCTCGACCAACGCATCGCCGTCCGATACACCCTCACCGGGATGACCCCCGACGAAACCAGCGACTACATCACCCACCACGTCAAGATCGCCGGACGCACCGACACCCTCTTCAGCAACGACGCGATCACCCTGATCCACAACGCCTCCCGAGGATACCCACGCGCCATCAACAACCTCGCCGTCAACGCCCTGATGGCCGCATTCGCCAAAGACACCAACATCGTCGACGAGAAAGCCGCCCGCATCGCGATCTCCGAAACCGGCGCGGACTAACCAACCCCCGTCACCACGCCGAGCACCCCGTCACCACGCCGACCACGGCCCCGCCCGCCAACCGCGGACGGGGCCGTTCCACACCCAGACCATCGGCAAACCCGATGACGCCGCCATCCGCAGAATGAGCGACGGTCAACACCCGGGCCAAACCTGCCAACGCGCCAGAGGAGTCAACGTGGAGCACGCGCAGCGCAGCGAGCATGAACGACGTTGACACCGACAAGCGATGGCAGACAATCAGCCGCGCCGGCGAATGGAACCTTGCCGAGACCGAACACCCGGAACACTCGCCAACCCCCATAGGGTCTAGCCCTCAAACTGACCCGCACCCGACGGGTCTCCCACGTCGACGACCTGATCGCCGACCCGGCCGCCGCCCTACTGACCGGGATGGCCGCACTGCCCAAGAAGTCCGCGCTGACCAGCTACTCCTACCGGCTAGCCCACGACCACCAGCAACGGTTCCTAGCCGCCTTGGACACCACCATGATCGCCCACGGGCTGGCCACCAGTGACCAGGCCATCTTCGACTTGGACTTCCACGCCGTCATGCATTGGGGCCACGACCCCGTCCTGGAAAAGCACTACGTGCCCAAGCGTTCCCAACGAGCCCGGTCCGTGCTGACGTTCTTCGCCCAGGACACCGACACCCACAACCTGGTCTACGCCAACGCCGACACCTCCAAAGCCACCCAAGCCCGCGAACTCATCGCGTTCTGCGACCACTGGGCCAGCGCCAGCGGCCACGACCCGGCCATGCTGATCATGGACCAGAAAGTCACCACCCACCGCGTCCTCGGCGAACTCGACGCCCGCGGCGTGAAATTCCTGACCCTGCGGATGCGCTCACCCGCGCTGCTGCGGCACATCAACGCCCTACCCACAGCCGCCTACAAGACCATCACCTTGGACCGGCCCGGCCCGCACAACAAACCCCGCGTCCACGAAGACCCCCACACCACCTTGACCGACTACCCCGCCACCGTCCGGCAACTCATCGTCACCGGCCTCGGCCGGGAAGCACCCACCGTCATCATCACCAACGACACCACCTCAACCACCCGCGAACTGGTCAGCCGATACGCCCGCCGGATGACCATCGACCAACGTCTCGCCGAGATCATCCGCGCATTCTGCGCCGACGCCCTATCCTCAACCGTCAACCTCAACGTGGACCTAGACATCATGCTCACCGTGCTCGCCCAAGCCCTGCTCGCCGCGCTCCGCGCCCGCCTACCCGGCTACGCCACCATCACCCCGGACGTCATCCAACGACGCTTCCTCGAAACCCCCGGCACCATCACCACCACCAGCCAGACCATCACCGTCCGACTCGAACGCCGCGCCTACACCCCAGTCCTCCGCGCCGCCCAGCTACCCACCAACACCCCCATCCCCTGGCTCGGCAACCGAACCATCAGCTACCAACTCGACTAACCCCTTGCGCCGAACCCCCTGCGTGGAAATCCGCGTTAGTCGGCCTCCCAATACCTTGCAAGCTATTGGGCAGCAAGGAACTTGTGCTAGCAGAAGTTCCTTGACGGCCCGGTTCCTCGACGTCCCGGTTCCTCGACGTCCCGGTTCCTCGGCGCCGCGGAGTTGACCGCCGCACCCTCCATTATTGATAATGATTCTATGAAGCGGTTACGTCTTGCCGCCGGCCTGGCAGCCGGAATCGTCGCGCTCACGCTGACCGGATGCGGCGGGGACGAGCCGACCGACAAACCGAACGGCACGCTGGCCGTGGTCGCCAGCTTCTATCCCCTCCAGTTCGTGGCCCAGCGCGTGGGCGGCGACGCCGTCAGCGTGGCCAACCTGACCAAGCCCGGCGGCGAGCCGCACGACCTCGAGCTGGCCCCGGCCGATGTCGCCGGCCTAGCGCGCGCCGATCTCGTTGTGTATCAGGCCGGATTCCAGCCCGCGGTCGACGACGCGGTCAAGCAGGAGGTCGACGCCGCCAAGGCTATCGACGTCGTCCCCGCGGCCAAGCTGGAGCCCGTCGGTGAGCCGGTCCTCGGCAAGGGGGACCACGCCGAAGATCGGGACAGCCTCGACCCGCACTTTTGGCTCGACCCGACCCGGCTAGCCGACGTCGGGGATGCCGTCGCCACACGCCTGGCCGAGATCGACCCCGCCCGCGCGAGCAGCTACAGCGCCAACGCCGACGAATTGCGCGCCGACCTAGACGAACTCGACGGGCACGTCGCCGGGATCCTGTCCAGCTGCCGGTCACGGGAGCTGGTCACTGCCCACGACGCCTTCGGCTATCTCGCCCGGAGTTACGAGCTCACCGAGGTCGCCATCGCCGGACTTTCCCCGGACGTCGAACCGAGCGCGCAACACCTCGCCGAGGTCGCCAAATATGTCAAGGATTACGACGTCGGCACGATCTTCTACGAGACCCTCGTCAGCCCCGAGGTCGCCGAGACGGTGGCCGCCGAGACCGGTGCGAAAACCGCCGTCCTCGACCCGATCGAAGGCATCACCGACACCTCCGCCGGCAAGGACTATCTGGCCGTGATGACCGCCAACCTCGACGCGCTGGAAAAGGGCCTGCGCTGTGACTGACGCGCTGAGGCACGACGCACTCGATGGACGCCCGTCCCCACCCGCGATCCGGCTGCGCGAGGTCAGCGTCGGCTACGGCGAGCGACCCATCGTCCAAGGCCTCAACCTCGACGTCCGCGCCGGGGACGTCATCGCGATCCTCGGACCCAACGGCTGCGGCAAAAGCACCCTGATCAAGGGCATCGTGGGGCTGGCGCCCGTGCTGTCCGGGACCATCGAGCTGTTCGGCATCCCCGCCGCCCGCTTCAAGGACCGCTACCGGATCGGGTATGTCCCGCAACGGCATACCGTCGGAGGCGCGATCCCCTCCACCGTCAAGGAGGTCGTTGCGTCCGGTCGGTTGCCGCGCCGCCCGCTGCTTCACCGCGCCACCGCCGCCGACCGGCACGCCGTCGCTGCGGCGCTTGACGTCGTGGGTCTCGGCGACCGGGCCGGCGCCCCGGTCGGTGAACTCTCCGGCGGCCAGCAGCGCCGCGTCCTGATCGCCCGGGCCTTGGCCAGCGAGCCGGACGTCCTGGTGATGGACGAGCCAACCGCGGGGGTGGACGCCGCCAGCCAAGCCGCCCTCGCCACCACCTTGCAGCGACTCGCCGACGGTAACGTCCCGCTCGTCATCGTCACCCACGAACTGACCGCCCTCGCCAGCCTGGTCACCAGGGCGGCCTTGATCCGCGAGGGGCGGATCGCCTATCACGGCGCGCTCGAGGGCCTCAATCGCGCCGCATACGAGCACGTCCACCACCTCGACGAGGATCGACCCGCCCCGGCCTCGTGGCCGCCCGATGTCCGGCTCGGTGGCTGATGCTCGCGCTGGAGTTCATGCAACGCGCGCTCCTGGCCGCGCTCCTCGTCGGGCTGGCCGCGCCCGCGGTCGGCACCTTCCTCGTCCAACGCCGGCTCGCGCTGGTCGGTGACGGCATCGGGCACGTGGCCCTCGCCGGGGTCGCCGCCGGGGTGTTCACCGCGACCAGCCCGATCGGGACCGCGCTCATCGCTGCGGTCGCCGGGGCGGTCCTCGTCGAGCTGCTGCGTGCCCGCGGGCGCACCGGCGGCGATGTCGCGCTGGCCGTGCTCTTTTATGGGGGGATCGCGGGCGGGGTCGTGCTGATCAGCCTCGCGCCGGACGGCCGCGGCGCCAACCTCACCGGCTACCTCTTCGGCGCGATCACGACCACCAGTTGGACGGATCTCGCGATCTTCGCCGTCCTCGGGGTCGTCGTGCTCGGCACGATCGCGCTGCTCGGGCAGCGCCTCTTTGCGGTCAGCAACGACGAGGAGTATGCCCGCGCCAGCGGCATGCACGTCCTCGCGCTCAACATCCTGCTCGCCGTCCTCGTCGCCGTCACCGTCGTGGTCTCGATGCGCGTCGTCGGCCTGCTGCTGATCAGCGCGCTGATGATCATCCCCAACGCCGCCGCCCAGCAGATCGCCCGGAGCTTCCGCGCCACCGTGCTCGTGGCGATCGCGGTCGGTGTCACGACCAGCGTGGCCGGCGTCGCTCTCTCGTATGCCGCGGGCACCCCTTCCGGCGGAACGATCGTCCTGCTCGCCATCGCCTTCTTCCTCCTCGCGGTCGTCGGCTCCCAGGTGCGGGCGGCCGCTCACCGGCGCCGCGGGGGACTGCCCGACCATCCGCACGAGCATGGCCCCGGCTGCGGCCACGAGGCGCTGACGCACGAAGGGCACGTCGACTATCTGCACGACGGAGAGCGGCACGCCGCCCACGGAGGCCACTATGACCAGCACTGATCCGCCCATGACCGGCACCGACCCGGCGACCGGCACCGACCCGGCGGCCCCCGCCCGGCGCCGCTCGCGGCAACGCGACACGCTGCGCGCCTACCTCACCGAGCAGGACACGTTCCGCACCGCTCAGGACATCCACGCCGACCTGCGCGCTCGCGGCGAGACGATCGGCCTGGCCACCGTCTATCGGGCGTTGCAGCGACTGGTCGACGACGGCGACGTGGACGTGCTGCGCACGCCCGACGGCGAAGCCGCCTATCGCCGGTGCGCCACCCCTCGACATCACCACCATCTCGTCTGCCGCGACTGCGGCCGCACCGTGGAGGTCAGCGACCCACCCGTGGCCCGCTGGGCCGAGCAGGTCGCCCGGGATCACGGCTTCACCGACGTCGAGCATGTCGTCGAGGTCTTCGGCACCTGCGCCGGCTGCGGGTCGTAGAATCAACGCCGAGAAGAGTCGGCCAGGCGGTCGCGGCCCCGGGCAACCGGGTCGAGGAACGTCCGGACTCCACCGGGCACGGTGGTGGCTAACAGCCACCCGGGGTGACCCGCGGGACAGTGCCACAGAGAGCAGACCGCCGCATGCGGCATCCGCCGGATGCGGTCAGGGTGAAAGGGTGGTGTAAGAGACCACCAGCGGCCTGGGTGACCAGGTCGGCTCGGCAAACCCCACCGGGAGCAAGTCCGAGCAGCGTGCGGTTGAGGGCGGCCCGTCCGAGCACGCGGGTAGGACGCTCGAGCCCGCCGGCAACGGCGGGCCTAGATGGATGATCGCCACCCGGCGCGCGGCGACGTGGGCCGGGGACAGAATCCGGCGTATCGGCCGACTCTTCTCACCACCGCCGTTCGCTAGCGTGTGTCCGTATGCGGATCACTCACCTGGGCCATGCCTGCGTCCTCATCGAGATGGCCGACACGCGCATCCTCACCGACCCGGGAGTCTTCACCCCGGACCTGTCGGCGGCCACCGACCTGGACGCGGTGATCATCACCCACCAGCACCCCGACCACTATGACAAGGACCGGCTGCCGCAGCTGATGGCGGCCAATCCCGATGCCCGGCTGATCGCCGACCCCGAGACCCTGCCCAAGATCGCCGACCTCGGCCTTGGGGCGAGCGGACACGACGAGAGCACCCGGCAGATCGGGGGAGTGACGCTCACACCGGTCGGCAGCAAGCACGCGCTGATCAACGAGGCCATCCCGATCATCGCCAACGTCGGCGTGCGGCTGGAGGCGGCGGGGGAGCCGGTGCTCTATCACCCCGGCGACACCCTCGCCGAGGAGCCCGGCGACGTCGACGTGCTGCTCTTCCCGCTCAATGCGCCCTGGCAGCTCAGCCGCGAGATGACCGCCTTCCTGCGCCGGATCGCGGCCGGGCACGCCATCCCGATTCACGACGGACTGCTGTCCGCCAATGGCCGCGGGATCTATCTCGGCCAGGCGCGCGACCTTGGCTGCGCCGACACCGAGATCGTCGACCTCGGCGGCGGGGAGTCGCGGGAGTTCGCGGCTCCCGCCTAACCTGCTGGCCTGCCCCGTCAGTCCTCGCCCTCGTTCCAGCGGCGGTCTTCCTCATCCCACTGGCGGGTCTTCTCCGCTGCGGTCTCGAGCGCGGCGCCGGCCTCCTCCATGGTGTCGTAGGGGCCCATCAGGTCGGCGCCCGGGCTCTTGTTGTCGTCGCTCTCGACCTGACCGCTCGACACGTTGTACCAGAACGCCATGGCTGCTCCTTCGCCGGGTCGGCGCGTTCTCGCGCGCCGTGCTTAGACTCCACCGTATGCCGATCGCCTATGCAAGTGTGACTCCGGGCGCGGTCTCCGCGCGTCGGCCGGTGCCGGCCGCCATTGCCCGGCCGGAGTATGTCGACCGGCCGGCGCCGCGGCCCTTCACCGGCCCCGAGGTCAAGGACGCCGAGACGATCGAGAAGATGCGGATCGCCGGCCGGATCGCCGCTGAGGGGATGGCCGCGGCAGCCGCGCTGATCGCGCCCGGGGTGACCACTGACCGGCTGGACGCCGTTGCCCACGAGTTCCTCCTCGACCATGGCGCCTACCCCTCCACGCTCGGCTACCGGGGCTTCCCGAAGTCGATCTGCACCTCGGTCAACGAGGTGATCTGCCACGGCATCCCCGACAACCGGGAGCTGCAGGACGGCGACATCGTCAATATCGACATCACGGCATACATCGGAGGCGTACACGGCGACACCGACGCGACCTATCTGTGCGGAGAGGTCGACGAGGAGTCCCGGTTGCTCGTCGAGCGCACCGAGGAGGCGATGCTGCGCGGTATCAAGGCGATCGCCCCGGGCCGCCCGATCAATGTCGTCGGGCGGGTCATCGAGTCCTTCGCGCGCCGGTTCGGCTATGGCGTCGTGCGGGACTTCACCGGGCACGGTATCGGCAGCGCGTTCCACTCCGGGCTGATCGTGCCGCACTACGACGCGGCCCCGGCATACGCGACCGCGATGGAGGTCGGCATGACCTTCACCGTCGAACCGATGTTGAACCTTGGCACGCCCGACTGGGACATGTGGGACGACAAGTGGACGGTGGTGACCAAGGACCGGCGCCGCTCGGCCCAGTTCGAGCACACACTTCTGGTCACCGAGCGGGGTGCCGAAATCCTCACCCTCCCGTAGAGGGTTATTCCATAAAGCTATGCTCGGCGTCGGGGAAGCTGCCGTCGGCGACCTCGGCGGCATAGGCCTTGGCGGCGTCGCCGAGGGTGGTGCGCAGGTCGGCATACTTCTTGACGAAGCGCGGGGCCCGCCCGCCGCGCAGCCCGGCCATGTCCTGCCAGACGAGGACCTGGGCGTCACAGTGCGGCCCGGCGCCGATGCCGATCGTCGGGATCGTCAGCGCCCGGGTCACCTCGGCCGCGGCTTGCACCGGGACCATCTCCATGACGATGCCGAAGCATCCCGCGGCCTGCAGGGCCAGCGCGTCGTCCATCAGCCTCTCGGCGCCGGCCCCACGACCTTGGACCTTGTAGCCGCCGAGCACGTGCTCGCTCTGTGGGGTGAACCCGATGTGGCCCATGACCGGGATGCCCGCCCGGACGAGCAACTCGACCTCCGGCACCATCGGCGCCCCGCCCTCGAGTTTGACGGCGTGCGCCATGCCCTCCTTCATAAACCGGGTCGCGGTCGCCAGCGCCTGCTGCGGGCTGGCTTGGTAGGAGCCGAACGGTAGGTCGGCAACCACCATCGCCCGCTTGGCCGCCTGGGTCACAGCCCGGCAGAGCGGCACCAGGTGGTCGACGGTCACCGGGACCGTGGTCTCGAAGCCATAGACGTTGTTGCCCG
Source organism: Nostocoides sp. (assembly GCF_037045025.1). Taxonomy (GTDB): domain Bacteria; phylum Actinomycetota; class Actinomycetes; order Actinomycetales; family Dermatophilaceae; genus Nostocoides_A. Next base: position 484,665 of record NZ_JBAOHM010000013.1, read on the forward strand.
CCGAGTCCCCGACGAGCAGCACCGGGATGCCTGCCTCGTCGAAGATCTCCGCGGCATACATGTCGTATGCCGTGAGCATCGCCCACTTCTCGCCGCGCTCCTTCATCTGCAGCAAGTGGGGAATCCGGACGCGGCGCTGCGGCGCGGCTTGCACACCGGTGCCATAAGGGGCGGTCGACTCGGGTGCGGGGGCGACTGATTCGCTCATGAGCGTGATCGTAGGACGTCACCGGCCGGCCGCATCCGGTGGCGGCCTACCGCGTCGGTCACGGGACGACCGGACGAGCGCGTTATCAAATCGTTATGGACGTCGGGAACGCGCCCAAGACCAGGAATTGCGATGAGGGAGCGGATCTGGCGAAATTCCTCGCGTCGCAAACCTGGTCTTGCCCGCGGAATCATGCTTGCCTTGCCCTGGGTCGCCACCAGCGGACCCGCAATCAATCCTGGGAGGACACGTAGTGAAGAGACGTCATGTGGGTCTCGTGTCGGGCGTGGCGGTCGCTGCGCTCGCCGTGACACTGGCCCCAACGACCGCGCAGGCCGGGTCATCGCCCGCGCCGACCAACGAGAATGCCGGCACCCGCAAGGGCGGCGACAGCCTGCCCAACCCACTCGGGGACGCGCAGACCAAGCTGCGCGAGGACGCCGTCGCCAAGCTGCTCAACGGCAAGGCGTCGCTGCAAGGCAGTGGGTCCAGCCGCGTCATCAAGATCCCGGGCAGCACCCGGCCCGAAGCCCGGGGCACGGCGGCGGCGCGCACGCGGTGGGTGTGGTATCCGACCGAGCGGACCGAGAGCATCTTCTCGGTCCTGACCGACTTCGGCACGCGGACCATGCCCGCGACCGGGGGAGCTCCGGGACCGATACACAACCAGATCCCCACGCCGGACCGCAACTGGAATGGCGACGCGACCGACGACAACTCGACCTACTGGGTGCGCGATTTCAACCGGGCGCACTTCATGAACCTGATGTTCGGCTCCGGCGAGTCCTTCAAGGACTTCTACCAGAAGCAGTCCCAGGGTCGTTTCCTCGCCAAGGGCGACGTCTCGAACTGGGTCAAGGTCCCCTACAACGAGGCCCGCTACGGCAGCAACGACATCTCCGAGGCGGACGGCTACTGGAATTACATCAAGGACACGGCAGCGTCCTGGTATGCCGCCGAGCGTGCTGCGGGCAAGAGCAACGCTCAGATCCGCAGCTACCTGGCCCAGTTCGACAAGTGGGACCGCTACGACTACGACGGCGACGGCAACTTCAACGAGCCCGACGGCTATATCGACCACTTCCAGGCGATCCACGCCGGAATGGGTGAGGAAGCCGGCGGCGGCGCCGAGGGCACGGACGCCATCTGGAGCCACCGGTGGTACGCCTTCTCCACGAACATCGGCCAGACGGGACCGTCGTTCAACAAGCTCGGCGGCGTGCCGCTCGGCGACTCCGGCATGTGGATCGGTGACTACACCACCGAGCCCGAGAACGGTGGCCTCGGCGTGTTCACCCACGAGTTCGGGCACGACCTGGGTCTGCGGGACTACTACGACACCGCTGATGCCACCGGCATGGGCAATAGCAGCGCCTTCTGGACCCTCATGTCGGCCGGTTCGTGGCTCAACCGCGGCGGCAATGCCATCGGCACCACGCCCGGTTATATGGGCCCGCACGAAAAGCTGCAACTCGGCTGGCTAGACTACCGGTTGATCCGCCACGGCCAGACCGACCCCAACGTCTTGCTCGGCCCGGCCGACAAGGACGGTCAGGGGATGGTGCAAGCGGTCGCTGTGCTGCTGCCCGACAAGGCCCACACGGTTGAATACAACGAGCCCTACCAGGGCAACTATGAGTGGTGGACCGGCTCGGGCGACGACCTGCAGAACACGCTCACTCGCGACGTCGACCTGCGCGGTGCGTCGACCGCCTCGATCAACGCCCAGGTCTGGGCCGAGATCGAAGAGGACTACGACTACTTGTACGCCGAGGTCTCGACCAACGGCGGTAGCACCTGGTCCCAGGTTGGCGACCCCGTCACGGGAGTGGATCCGCAGTGGCGCCAGCTGTCCTGGAACCTGAACGCGTACGCCGGGAAGAACGTCAAGTTCCGCTTCCGCTATGCCACCGACGGGGGCTTGGCCGAGGCCGGCGGCTTCCTCGACATGATCCAGGTGGTCAAGAACGGCTCGACGGCGTGGACCGACGACGTGGAATCCGGGGACAACGGCTGGACCGCCGACGGCTTCACCCGGATGACCGGGACGACCACCGAGATGAAGCAGCACTACTACCTCGCCGAGCTGCGCTCGTACTACGGCTACGACGCGACCTTGCGGACCGGCCCGTACAACTTCGGCTGGGCGAACACCAAGCCGGACTGGGTCGAGCGCTTCCCGTTCCAGAACGGCATGGTGGTGTGGTACGTCGACACGTCCTACAACGACAACAACACCTATGCTCACCCCGGCGGCGGCTTCGCCCTTCCGGTTGACGCGCGGCCGGGTCCGATCAAGGTCGGCACCGGGCAGCTGACCAACCGGCGGACATCCTTCGACGCCTCGTTCGGCCTCGAGCGCACCGACAAGGTGACCTTCCACCTCAATGGGGTGCCCGCGACTGTGCCCTCGCGCGCGGCGATGCCGACGTTCAGCGACACCTTCCCGAACCAGTACTGGACCTCGGCCAACCCGCAGAACTCGGTCAAGGTTCCCGGCTCCGGCACCAAGATCACGGTCAAGTACATGCATTCGCGTGGCTGGCCGATGCGGCTGTCGGTCAGCTTCACTCGCTAACGGAAATCGCGCTGAACCGAAAGCGCGGACGGGGCCCGAAGTCACCACTTCGGGCCCCGTCCCGTTGTCCTGCCGGGGAATACCCCGGGACGGCCGCCGCGGGCATACCGTTAACAGACCCGTAACACGGGTGCGCTTGGATGCCGGGCATGGATCGTCAGCAGGAGTTCGTCCTGCGCACCCTCGAAGAACGCGACATCCGGTTCGTCCGGTTGTGGTTCACCGATGTCCTCGGAACGCTGAAATCCGTGGCCATCGCCCCGGCCGAGCTCGAGGGCGCCTTCGCCGAGGGGATCGGCTTCGACGGGTCGGTGATCGAGGGATTCGCCCGGGTCTTCGAGTCGGACATGCTGGCCAAGCCCGACCCGGCGACCTTCCAGGTGCTCCCGTGGCGCAGCGACGGCCCGGGCACGGCGCGGATGTTCTGCGATATCGCCCTGCCCGACGGGGCGCCCGCGCTGGCCGACCCGCGGCATGTGCTGCGCCGCACCCTGGCCAAGTGTTCCGACCTCGGCTACACCTTCTATATCCATCCGGAGATCGAATTCTTCCTGCTCAAGCAGGGCTGGACGCCCGGGCAGGTTCCCGAGCCGATCGACCAGGGGGGATATTTCGACCATGTCCCCAAGGGCGAGGCGCACGACTTCCGGCGGGCGGCGATCACCGTGCTCGAATCGATCGGGATCTCGGTCGAGTTCAGCCATCACGAGGGCGCACCCGGGCAGCAGGAGATCGATCTGCGGTATGCCGATGCGCTCACCACCAGCGACAACATCATGACCTTCCGCACGGTCATCAAGGAGGTCGCGCTGGAGCGGGAGATGTATGCGACGTTCATGCCCAAGGTATTCGCCGAGTACCCCGGCTCGGGGATGCACACGCACATGTCGCTCTTCCAGGGCGACGCCAACGCCTTCTACGAGGCCGGCGCCCCCTATCAGCTGTCCACCACCGCCCGGCAGTTCATCGCCGGGCTGCTGCGGCATGGCGCCGAGATCAGCGCGATCACCAATCAGTGGGTCAACTCCTACAAACGGTTGTGGGGCGGCGGCGAGGCGCCGGCGCACCTGACCTGGGGGCACAACAACACCTCGGCGATGGTGCGCGTGCCGATGTACAAGCCGCTCAAGGGCCAGTCCAGCCGGATCGAGGTGCGCACGATCGACCCGGCCTGCAACCCCTATCTCGCGTATGCCGTCCTCCTCGCCGCCGGCCTGAAGGGCATCGAGGAGGAATACGAACTCCCCCCCGAGACCGAGGACGACGTCTGGAGCCTGACCCGCAAGGAACGCGCCGCCGCGGGCATCGAGCCGCTCCCCGGGTCGCTCTCCGATGCGATCGCCGCCATGGAACGCAGCGAACTGGTCGCCGAGACCCTCGGGGAGCACGTCTTCGATTTCTTCTTGCGCAACAAGCGCCGCGAGTGGGAGGACTATCGCCACCAGGTCACCGCCCTTGAGCTGGAGCGCCTGCTGCCCCGCCTGTGACGGCACTTGCCCCCCGGTCGCCAACATGAACACGCCAGATCTGGTGGGTTGATGTTGATTTGGCGTGTTCATGTTCTGGTGCGGCCACCTCTACGCTGAGGGATGTGTCCACAGCCCGGGTCGAGAGCACGGCGGCGGCATTCGCCCGCTTGGGCTTCGCCGACCCGGTCAAGGCCGAGCGGCTGCTCGCCGAGCCGGCCCTAACCGGGCTGCTCGACCCACTGGACGACTCCTTCGCCGACGGGGTCCTGCCTGCGCTCGGGTTGGTCGCCGACCCAGATTTGGCGCTGCTGGTGCTCGTGCGGCTGATGGAGGCCCTGCGCATGCGGATCGATAAGGAGCCCGACGACTCGCCGCTGCGCCGGGAGCTTCCCGCGCTGATCGCCGAATTGCGCCGCCCCGGGGTCGGCCGCCAGCGGCTGTTGGCCGTGCTCGGCGCCTCGATCGCCCTCGGTGACCACCTGGTCGCCCACCCCGAGCATTGGCGCAGCGTCGCCGAGGCCCGGCCGCGCACCGTCGCCGAGCGGATCCAGCGGCTGGTCGGCGCGGTCAGCGACCCGCCGGACGGGCTGAGCCCCGACGACGCGCTGCGCGTCTACTACCGGCGTGGGCTGCTCGGCATCACCGCGATCGACCTGACCGCGCCCGACCCGCTGCTCGCGATGCCGACCACCGCGGCCGCGCTCGCGGATCTGGCCCAAGCGGCGCTGGAAGCGGCATACACCATCGCCCGGCGAGAAGCCGGCGAGAGCGCGGCGTCCTGCCGACTGGCCGTCATTGCGATGGGCAAGACGGGTGGCCGCGAACTCAACTACATCAGCGACGTCGACGTCATCTTCGTGGCCGAGCCGGCGGGCGGGGCCAGCGAACAGGAGGCCATGGCCGTCGCCACCACGATGGCGACCCGGCTGATGGCCGCGTGCGGCAAGTCGACCTCGCACGGCAGCCTGTGGCAGGTCGACCCGGCCCTGCGGCCGGAAGGCAAGCAGGGCCCGCTGGTGCGCACCGTCGAGAGCCACCGTGCCTACTACGAGCGCTGGGCCAAGACGTGGGAGTTCCAGGCCCTGCTCAAGGCGCGCGTGGCCGCCGGTGACCGGGAGGTGGGCGAGGCCTACCTCGATGCCGTCCGGCCGATGGTGTGGGAGGCCGCGTCGCGGGAGAACTTCGTCGACGAGGTCCAGGCGATGCGCCGCCGCGTGGAGGCCAACATCCCCAGCGCGGAGGCCCAGCGCCAGCTCAAGCTCGGCCCAGGAGGGCTGCGCGACATCGAGTTCAGCGTCCAACTACTGCAACTGGTCCACGGCCGGACCGATCCGAGCCTGCGCTCGGGCACCACGCTCGACGGGCTCGCGGCTCTGGCCGCCGGCGGCTACGTCGGGCGCGAGGACGCGGCGGTGCTCGGCTCGGCATACCGGCTGTTGCGGACCCTGGAGCACCGCATCCAGCTGCTGCGGCTGCGGCGCACCCACCTGATGCCGACCGGACAGGCCGACTTGCGCAGGTTGGGCCGTGCCCTGGAGCTGCGCCAAGACCCCGCGGTCGCGGTCGAGCAGGCCTGGCGCGCCGAGGCGCGCGAGGTGCGTCGGCTGCACGAACGGCTGTTCTATCGTCCGTTGCTGAATGCGGTCGCCCGCCTCGGCAGCGACGAAGTCCGGCTGACCCCCGACGCCGCCGAGGCCCGCCTGCTCGCCCTCGGCTTCCGCGACCCCAAGGGCGCGCTGCGGCACCTGGAGGCCCTCACCGAGGGCCTGTCCCGGCGCGCGGCGATCCAACGTCACCTGCTGCCGGTCATGCTCGGCTGGTTTGCCGCCGAAGCCGATCCAGACGGTGGCTTGCTCGCCTTCCGCGATGTCAGCGAGGCGCTCGGCACGACGCACTGGTATCTGCGGTTGCTGCGTGATGAGCCGCAGGCGGCCGAGCAGCTCGCGCGGTCGCTCGCGCGCAGCCGCTTCGCCGCCGACCTGTTGCGCTCAGCGCCGGAAGCAGTGCAAATCCTCGGCGAGCAGGGCGGATTGCAACCGCGCGACCGGCCCGACATCGAGCGCCGGATGCGGGTGGCGGCCGGGTCGAAGAAGACCCCGGATGCCGCCATCGCGGCGGCCCGCCAGGTCCGCAAGGTGGAGTTGTTCCGGGTTGCGGTCGCGGATCTGGTGGCCGGGCTGGACTCGGTCGGCGTCGGCCACGGGCTGGCCGATATCACCGACGCGACCATCCAAGTGGCCCTCGACGCGGTGCTCGGGTCCTTCGCGCGCTCCGGGGACGGGCGGCTCACCGACATCCTCATCGTCGGCATGGGCCGGCTCGGCGGCCGCGAGTGCGGCTATGCCTCCGACGCCGACGTCATCTTTGTCCACGACCCGCACGTCGGCGTCGACGAGGGACGCGCCCAGGATCAGGCCCTGGAGATCATCAAGGAGCTGACCCGGTTGCTGTCGGTCCCCGGCCCCGACCCGGCGATCGGGCTGGACGCCGATCTGCGGCCCGAGGGCAAGAACGGCCCGCTGGTGCGCAGCCTGGACTCCTATCGCGGCTATTACGACCGGTGGGCGCTTACCTGGGAGGCGCAGGCGCTCGTCCGGGCCCGGCCGGTCGCCGGAAACCCCGATCTGGCGGCCAAGTTCCTCGACCTGATCGACCCGATCCGCTGGCCGGACAGCGGCTTGACCCAGACCCAGGTGCGCGAGATCCGCCGCCTCAAGGCTCGGATGGAGGCCGAGCGGCTGCCACGCGGGGCCGACCGGCGCACCCACTTCAAACTCGGCACGGGCGGGCTGTCCGACGTGGAGTGGACCACGCAGTTGCTCCAGCTCGAACACGCCCACGCCTACCCGACGCTGCGGACCACCTCCACGCTGCCGGCGCTGGAGGCGCTCGCCCAGGCGCGGCTGATCTCTGCCGCCGACCACGCCACGCTGGCGGCGGCGTGGATTCAGGCCGACGAGACCCGCGATGCCGCGATGCTCCACCGCGGACGCCCGGTCGAGACCATCCCGACCGACGCCCGCGAGGCCGACGGCACCGCGCGCATCCTCGGCCTGGCGCCCGGCTCGGGCCAGGAGCTGGCCGAAAACTATCGCCGCATCGGCCGCCGCGCCCGCGCCGTCGTCGACCGGCTGTTCTATGGCGAGCCGGGCGGCCCAGAATCGTGAGGACGCCGGCGCCGGGGACGGACGCCGCAGCGGCTCCTGAGCCGCCCGCCTAGAATCGGGCCCATGATGCGGCGACAGGATCTGCGCGGCCGGCCGCTGTCCCTGCGCGAGTTGCGCGACTGCTTACCCAGGGCACAGTTCGACATTGACGCCGCCCTGCATGACGTCGAGCCCATCTGCGCAGCCGTGCGGGAGCGCGGTGCCGAGGCCGTCGCCGAGTTCGCGGAACGCTTCGACGGGGTCCGTCCGCCGCGGCTGCGGGTGCCGCAGGAGGCCCTCGCCCATGCCCTCGGCGGGCTCGACCCCGACGTCCGGACCGCCTTGACGGTCAGCATCGCCCGCGCCCGCGCTGTGCACGCCGACCAGACCCGGGCCGAGGTCACGACCGCGGTCAGCGCCGGCGGCACCGTCACCGAGCGCTGGGTCCCCGTCGACCGGGTCGGGCTCTATGTCCCTGGCGGCCGCGCGGTCTACCCGAGTTCGGTGGTCATGAACGTCGTCCCCGCCCAACTCGCGGGCGTCGGCTCCCTTGCCGTCGCCAGCCCGCCGCAGCGGGAGAACACCGGCGCGCTCGCCGGCTATCCGCACCCGACGATTCTCGCGGCCTGCGCGCTGCTCGGCGTCGAGGAGGTATGGGCGATCGGCGGCGCCCAGGCCATCGCCGCCTTCGCCTATGGCCTGCGCGACGGTGAAGACCTCCTGGAACCGGTCAGCCTGGTCACCGGCCCCGGCAACATCTATGTCGCGGCCGCCAAGCGGCTGCTCAAGGGCCGGATCGGCATCGACGCCGAGGCTGGCCCGACCGAGATCGCCATCCTCGCCGACGCGGGCGCCGACCCCGACTTCGTCGCCGCCGACCTGATCAGCCAGGCCGAGCACGACCCGCTGGCCGCCTCGGTGTTGGTCACCGACAGCCCCGCGCTGGCCGACGCCGTCACCGCGGCAGTCACCCGCCGGGCCGCGGCGACCAAGCACAGCGAGCGCGTCCAGGAGGCCTTGCGCGGGCCCCAGTCGGCGATCGTCCTCGTCGACGACCTCGACCAGGGTCTGGCCGTCGTCAACGCGTATGCCGCCGAACACCTCGAGGTGATCACCGCCGGCGCCGCGTCGGTCGCCGCGCGGGTGCGCAATGCGGGGGCGATCTTCGTCGGCCCCTATTCCCCCGTCTCGCTCGGGGATTATGCCGCCGGCTCCAACCACGTCCTGCCCACCGGTGGCTGCGCCTGCCACAGCAGCGGGCTGTCGGTCCAGTCCTTCCTGCGCGGCATCCACGTCGTCGACTACACCCGCGAGGCCCTGGCCGAGGTCGCCGGCGCACATTGTCACGCTGGCTGACGCCGAGGACCTGCCCGCCCACGGCGAAGCCGTCACCGCCCGGGTTCCCGATGCCGGCCGGGGGAGCCGGTGACCGCACCCGCCGCCGCGGGTCTTCCCGCAGACGAGATCGTGCGCGCCCTGCTGCGCGAGGACTTGCGTGACCAAACGGCATACGGCGCACCGCAATTGGATGTCCCGGCCGCGTTGAACACCAACGAGAACTCCTATCCGGTGCCTGCCGACGTGGTCGCGGACATGCTCGCCGAGCTGGCCCGCACCCTGCCCGGGCTCAACCGCTATCCCGACCGGGAGTTCACCGCCCTCCGCCGGGCGCTCGCGAGCTATCTGTCCCGGTCGGGCACGGTGATCGGCGCCGACCAGGTGTGGGCCGGCAACGGCTCCAACGAGGCGCTGCTGCACCTCTTCCAGGCCTTCGGTGGCCACGGGCGGCGCGCGATCGGCTTCACCCCGTCCTATTCGATGCACAGCATCATCGCCGGCACGACCGCCACGCCGTGGGTCGCGGGCACGCGCAGCGCCGATCCGGGGCGACTGTTCACCCTTGACCCGGAATCCGTTGCCGCACAAGTCGAGTCGGCACATCCCAACCTCGTCTTCATCTGCTCGCCCAACAACCCGACCGGCACCGCCGTCGGGCTGGACGTGATCGAGGCCGCGTATGCCGCGGCGCCCGGGGCCGTTGTCGTCGTCGACGAGGCGTATGCCGAGTTCGCCCGCCCCGGCACGCCGAGCGCGCTGACCTTGTTGCCCGGCCGCGAGCGGCTGGTCGTGACCCGGACGATGAGCAAGGCCTTCGCCCTAGCCGGTGGCCGCCTCGGTTTCCTCGCCGCGGACCCGGCGCTGACCGCGGCGCTGCGGCTGGTGCGGATGCCCTATCACCTGTCCGCGCCGACGCAGGCGATCGCGGTGGCGGCGCTGCGGCATACGGACACGATGTTGGCGACCGTCGGGGTGATCAAAGAGCAGCGTGACCGGATTGCGCACGAGCTGGCCGTCACGGGCTATCACCCGGTCCCGAGCGACGCCAACTTCGTGCTCTTTGGCGGCCTCGCCGACGCCACCGCCACCTGGGCGGCGCTGTTGGAGCGCGGCGTCCTCGTGCGTGATGTGCAGATCCCGCACCACCTGCGGGTCACCGCAGGCACACCCGAGGAGACGACCGCCTTCCTGGAGGCCCTCGCCGCCCTCGGCCCCCGACACCAGGCCGTTGTCCCTGCCGCGGAAGGCGCGTGAAATCTGATGTCCCGCAAGGCTAAACGGCGTCGCGAGACCAGCGAATCGAGCGTCGAGGTCAAGCTCGACCTCGACGGCACCGGGGTCGCCTCGATCATCACCGGCATCGGCTTCTATGACCACATGCTGACCTCGCTGGCCCGGCATTCGCTCATCGATCTCGACATCACCGCCACCGGCGACACCCACATCGACGCCCATCACACCGTCGAGGACACGGCGATCGTCCTCGGCGAGGCGCTCGGCCAGGCCCTCGGCGACAAGCGCGGCATCGCGCGCTTCGGGGACGCGATCGTGCCGCTCGACGAGGCGCTCGTCCAGGCCGTCGTTGACGTCGCCGGCCGCCCCTATTGCGTCCACACCGGCGAGCCGCCCGGGCATGAATACGTCGTCATCGGCGGCAACTACATCGGTTCGCTCACCCGGCACGTCTTCGAGACCCTGGCCTTCCGCGCCGGGATCGCCCTGCACGTGCGGGTGCTCGCCGGCCGCGACCCGCACCACATCGTCGAGGCGCAGTTCAAGGCCGTGGCCCGCGCCCTGCGCGCGGCGATCGAGCCCGACCCGCGAGTCGGCGGCATACCGTCCACCAAGGGCAGCCTCTAAACCATGACTCCCGCCCTGCCCATCCCGCGCAGACCGGTCGGCGGCCTGCTGCTCGTGAACGACGAGTCCGGCAAACTGACCGCCTGGACCCGTCGCGGTCTGGTGGCAGTCCACGTGACCCCACTCGGCGGCTGGACGGGCATCACCCCGGCCAGCGACCGGTCCCGGGCCGCCGCCCCCTATGACGACCCGCGGATGGCGCTGGCAGCCAGGCCGCTGCCAGGTGCGTTGCGGCCGTCGATCGGCTTCTTCGTCGCCGGTCGCCGCGGCGTCGTCGTGGTCCAACCGGCGGGATGGCGGGCGGTCACCCGATGGGTGGTGTGGCTACCCGAGGCGGGCGTGGTGCACGCTCCCGGCCTGCGGGCCGCCGAGCCGGAGGATCTGCTCGCGTTCGCCGGAGCCGGCCCGCGCGCTGCGCCCGGGCTGCAGGACGCGCTGGCGGCGACGCCCGGCGACGCGCTCAGCTGGCTGGTCGGCATACATGCCGCGCTGGGGCTTCCCGGCCGCGACCTGCTGATGGCCCCCGAAGCGCCGGTGGGGACCCTGGTCGAGCCCGACGACGATTCGACCGCCCGGTTCGACGCGCTCATGCGTGAGGAGGCGGCCCATCTCGCCGAGGTGGCCCACCCGAGCCGGCGCCCGGGAGGTTCATGATGGGCCCCGATGTGGTCGTCCTCGACTATGGCAGCGGCAACGTGCGCTCGGCGGTGCGTGCCCTAGAACACGTGGGCGCGAGCGTGCGGCTGAGCGCCGATCCGGCCGCGGTCCGCGACTGCGCGGGGCTGTTCGTGCCGGGGGTCGGCAACTTCCATGCCTGTATGGCCGGGCTCGACGCCGTCGACGGGCCTCGGCTGATCGACGTCCGCCTCGCCGGCGGGCGCCCGGTGCTCGGCGTGTGCGTGGGCATGCAGGTGCTCTTCGACGGTTCCATCGAGCCGAGCGACGCCCCGGTCGCCGGGATCGGGGAGTGGCCGGGCATGGTCTCGCGGCTGACCGCCCCCGTCGTGCCGCACATGGGCTGGAACTCGGTGGCCCCTCCCGCCGGCACGCGCCTGTTCGCCGGGGTGGAGCACCAGCGCTTCTACTTCGTCCACTCGTATGCCGCCCGCACCTGGGACCTGCCCGTGGCGGACGGGCACATGGCCTCCCAGACGCCGCTGGTGACGACCTGCGACTACGGCGGCAGTTTCGTGGCCGCCGTCGAGAACGGCCCGCTGTCGGCAACCCAGTTCCACCCGGAGAAGTCCGGCGCCGCCGGGCTGCGCCTGCTCGCCAACTGGGTGCGCTCCCTGTGACCCCAGCGTTGGTGTGGGTCGGTGCCGAGGTGTGGGTCGGTGCCGAGGCGTGGGTCGGTGCCGAGGCGTGGGTCGGTGCCGAGGCGTGGGTCGGTGCCGAGGCGTGGGTCGGTGCCGAGGAACTTCTGCTAGCAGCAGTTAGTCGACCTCCCCATACCTTGCTGCCTATTGGTCAGCTTGGAACTTCTGCTAGCAGAGGTTGCACGAGTCGCCGCCGACGTCGCCGGAGCCCGCGAACCGCCGCCGCGACCACCATCACCACCGTCACGCGAAGGACGCCATGAGTCTGCCCCGCCTCGAACTGCTGCCCGCCGTCGACGTCCGCGACGGGCGGGCCGTCCAACTCCAGCAGGGGGTATCCGGCAGCGGCTGGGAGTTCGGCGACCCCGTGGACGCCGCGCTCGCGTGGCAGGAGCAGGGCGCCGAATGGATCCACCTCGTCGACCTCGACGCGGCATTCGGCACCGGCTCCAACGCCGACCTGCTCGCCGAGATCGTCGGGCGGCTGGACATCCATGTCGAGATGAGCGGCGGCATCCGGGATGAGGAGTCGCTGCGACGTGCGCTGGCCACCGGCGCTCGGCGGGTTAATGTCGGCACGGCCGCCCTGGAAGACCCCGACTGGACCGCCCAGGCAATTGCGTCGTATGCCGATCGGGTCGCCATCGGCCTCGACGTGCGTGGCGAGACGCTCGCCGCGCGCGGCTGGACCCGCGAGGGCGGCAACCTCTGGGAGGTCCTCGCCCGGCTCGACTCGGCCGGTTGCGCTCGCTACGTGGTCACCGACGTCAACAAGGACGGCATGCTCGCCGGCCCGAACCTGGAGCTGCTGAAATCGGTTGCGCAGCATACGGATGCGGCGTTGGTGGCGAGTGGGGGAGTGTCCAGCCTCGCCGACATCGAGGCGATCCGGGCGCTCGTGCCGATCGGGGTCGAGGGGGCGATCATCGGCTCGGCGCTCTATAAGGGCGCGTTCACCCTCCCCGAGGCGCTCGACCTTGCCGGGCGGCCAGTCGCGCGGTGAGCAGCCAGGACAATCCGCGCGATCACGCCCACCACCCGCTGCGCGCCGCGCCGGGAACCGCCACCGACACCGCGGGCGTGCCCTGGGCCAGACGCGACCTGAGCCCCTCCGGTTTCGAGGAGGACGCCGGCGCCAGCGACCCGGCGCTGCTCGCGGCGCTCGCCGACGAGGGCGGGGACGAGGCGCGCCTGATGGAGCGGGTCGCCGCCGGCCGCTTCGTGGTCGCCGTGGTCGCCCACGCCGAGGAGACCGTGACCGGCGCGGACGGCCTCGTTCAGGACGCCAGCGTCGAGATGGCCCTCGTCACGCTCGTCGCGCCCGACGGCCGCCGGGCGCTGCCCACCTTCACCGGTGTCGCCGAACTCACCGCCTGGGACCCGGCCGCCCGGCCGGTCCCGGTCACCGCCGACCGGCTCGGCCAGGCCGCGATCGCCGAATCCTGCGAGGTCATCGTCGTCAACCTCGCCTCACCGAGCCCCCGGGAGCTGCGGCCGAGCCAGGTGTGGGCGTTGGCGATGCGCCGGACGTGGACGCCGCCGCACGCCGACCCCTTCGTCGCGGACGCCGTCGCCGCTGCCCTCGCCGCAGTCCCGGACGTCACCGGCCACACGCTGTATGCCGCCGACCCCCCCGGAAGTCTCGGGGTCGAGGTCGCGTTGCGGCCGGGGCTGGGGCCGCGGGAGGTCGAGGCCCTGGTGACCGGCGTCGGCGAGCGGCTCGCCGCCGACGGCGAATTCCGCGCCCGGATCGACGGCCTCGCCTTCCGCCTGCGCTGATGCCTCCGCCTGGTGATTTCCTGGGCCTGCGCTGATGCCTGCGTGCTGCCTGCACGTGCGGTGTCGCCGTGACCGTGGCAGAGCAGCCGCGTCCTAGTAACGGCGTCACGCCGATTCCGGGGAAGCGGCCTACCCCTGGTATCCTTGGTGGCAACCGGTCATGCCTGCCCGGACCCGCCTCGCGAGTCCAGGTGGACGTGATGCTCAAGAGAAGTCGACGGCAGTCAGCTTCCACCCGCGACCACCGCCACAGGTGGCCGGGTCACCGGCCCCGGGCGCGACCCGGCCACGGCGCCAGCCGTGGCCAGCAGCGCTTGTGCGCGGCTGCGGCATACGTGCCTGCGTATGTTTGCGGCTCTGGTCGTGACTGCCAGCGACCTCTCGCGAGCCACTGCGGGAGGCCGTTTCCGTTGTGGGGCAGGCGTTCCGGGGTGCAGCACCACCCGCCGAACGAAGGAGCACCACATCAGCGAGCCTCGCATCAACGACCGCATCCGCGTCCCCGAGGTGCGTCTGGTCGGACCCAACGGTGAGCAAGTTGGCATCGTTCGGGTCGAGGACGCCCTCCGCCTGGCCGCCGAAGCCGATCTCGACCTGGTCGAGGTCGCCCCGATGGCCAAGCCCCCCGTCGCCAAACTCATGGACTACGGCAAGTACAAGTACGAAGCCGCCATGAAGGCCCGGGAGGCCCGCAAGAACCAGGTCAACACGGTCATCAAGGAGATCAAACTCCGGCCCAAGATCGACATCCACGACTACGGCACCAAGAAGGGCCACGTCGAGCGGTTTTTGAAGGCGGGGGACAAGGTCAAGGTCACGATCATGTTCCGCGGCCGAGAGCAGTCCCGTCCCGAGTTGGGCTTCCGCCTGTTGCAGCGGCTCGCCGAGGACGTCCAGGAACTCGGTTTCGTCGAGTCCCAACCCAAGCTCGACGGCCGCAATATGGTCATGGTGATCGGCCCCACGAAGAAGAAGTCCGAGGCCCGGGCCGAGCAACGCCGCCGGCAGGCCGAGAGCGCCGCACCAGCCGTCCCAGCCGGCGACGCGGCGCCCCCAGCCGGCGCGTAGCTCACCCGCCTCACCCGTCTTTCGCGGTGGCGCCCAGACCGGGCTCCACCCTGCCCACGCACAGCAAAGGAGATCGGCTGTCATGCCGAAGAACAAGACGCACAGCGGCGCCAAGAAGCGCTTCCGGGTCACCGGCAGCGGCAAGATCATGCGCCAGCGCGCCAACCACGTCCACAAGTTCCACGAGAAGAGCCCGCAGCACGCGCGGCGCCTCGCGAGCGACGTCGAGGTCGCCCCGGCGGACACCAAGGCCGTCAAGCGCCTGCTCGGCAAGTAGCCGCCTCCTGCCCCACCGGGGTAACCCTCTCGTCGAACGTTAACCAGCAAGGAGAATCACGTGGCACGCGTGAAACGGGCAATCAACGCCCACAAGAAACGCCGGGTCGTCCTCGAGCGCGCCAGCGGCTACCGCGGTCAGCGCGGGCGCCTCTACCGCAAGGCCAAGGAGCAGCTCAACCACTCCCTGACCTACAGCTACCGCGACCGCCGGGCCAAGAAGGGCGATTTCCGTCGCCTGTGGATCCAGCGGATCAACGCCGGCGCCCGCGCCAACGGCATGACCTACAACCGTTTCATCCAGGGCCTGCGCGCCGCCGAGATCGACGTCGACCGGCGCATGCTCGCCGAGCTGGCGGTCAATGACGAGGCCGCGTTTGCGGCGCTGGTCGAGATCGCCAAGGCCAATGTGCCGGCGGCCGCCGCCGGTGAGGCGAAGGCCCAGGCCTGACCCGCCCGTCGCGTGAGCGCCGGATCGGCGCGCTGACCAACCCCCGATCGGATCGGGTGCGGGGGGTCGCCGCGCTGGCCCGGCGCTCGGTGCGTTCCGACACCGGCCGCTTCCTCGTCGAGGGCCCGCAGGCGGTGCGCGAGCTGATCCGGTATGCCGCTCCTTCCGTCGTCGACGTCTATGTCACCCCCGACGGGCGGGCCCGGCACGCGGAGATCTATTCGGCCGCGTATGCCGCCGGCTGCTTCGTCCACGACGTCACCGACGAGGTGCTCGCCGCCATGGCCGACGCCGACACCCCGCAGGGGATGGTCGCTGTCGCCCAGCAGCCCGTGGTCGGTTTGGCAGACGTGCTCGATGGCGCCCGGCTGCTCGTGCTGCTGCACGAGGTCCGCGACCCGGGCAATCTCGGGACGGTGATCCGCGGCGCCGACGCCACCGGCGCGGACGCCGTGCTCGTCACCGCGAACTCGGTGGATGCCTTCTCGCCCAAGGTGATCCGCTCCGGCGCCGGGTCGCACTTCCACGTGCCGGTCGTGAGCCGGCTCGACGTCGAGGCGACGCTGGCCGCGCTGGGGGAGCGCGGCATACGGACCCTGGCGACGCAGGGCGACGCACCGCTGGCGCTACCCGACGCGGACCTGACTGGCCCGCACGCCTGGGTGCTGGGCAATGAGGCGCATGGCCTGCCCGACGCGGTCGCGGCGGCGTGCGATGAGCGAGTGGCGATCCCGATCTATGGCGCCGCCGAGTCGCTGAACTTGGCCATGGCCGCCACCGTGTGTCTCTATGCGTCAGCCTTCGCGCGGCGCGGGTGAACGCGGGCGGGCAGAAGGGGTGATGGTGTCCATCGGCACGCGGTGGACGACTGCCGGCGCCGTGATGGCGTTGGCCGGCCTGGTCACCAGTCGTGTCCGGACGGGGACGGTTGTCCATTCCGCCGCAGGGCTTTCGGAGCGCGCCACCCGCGAGCGGCTGGCCAGCGCCGCCGATCGGTATGCCGCCCAGTCGCGCACGCTCGGCATCGACCTGGACACCGCAGTCGCCATGCTGCGGGCTCGGTGGCCGGCAGGGGAGCCTTCGGCGTGACGGGGCTAAGCCGTGGGAAAGCAGCGGCGCCAGGCGTCGACGTGCTCTTGTCGCAATGACGTGCGACATCAATTCATTGAGGTGGTGGGATGTCCGGCTCCGTGGTGACCGTCCTGGTCTATCTGCTCGTCCCCCTCGCCGTGCTGGCGGTCGCCCTGTCCGACTCGACCACGGCCCGCGCGGCCCGGCTCGCCAACTTCACCAGGCACCAAGGCGTTCCGGTGACCGAGGCCAATGCGACATGCGTCTCGGACAGCCTCGGGCGCAGCCGGCGCTGGCGCCGAGTCGGTGTGGCGGTGACCCTGCTCAGCGGTCTGCAGATCTCGATCGCGTATGGCAGTTGGGAGCCCACCGAGGCGCACCAGTCCACGTCGACGGGCTGGCTGACGCTCTTTTGCGGCTGGTTTGCCGGGCTGCTCCTGGCCGAATGGCGGGCGGGCCTGACCTGGCTCGGTGCCGGGATGCTCTCGCTCATCGGCACGACCTACGACCCGTTCCGCGGCGGCGCGTTCGGGCACAACGCCGGCGGCTGGGGTGTGCTGCTCGCGCTCGGCGGATGCCTGCTCGGCCTGCGGATCGGCACGTCCCCGACCCCACGCCTAGCCGCGACCGAAACTCCGGCCCCCACGGCGACGCCCGTGGTGGGCGCCGGCGGCGCGAGCTGATGGTCCTCGATGTCGACCTGGGCAGCCCGGTGCCGCCATACGAGCAGCTCCGGGCCCAGCTCGCGACGATGATCACCTGTGGGACGCTGCCGGCCGGCCACCGGCTGCCGCCGATCCGCCAACTCGCCGCCGACCTTGGCCTGGCCACGGGCACGATCGGCGGGCCTACCGCGAACTCGAAACCGCGGGTCTGGTGACCAGCCGGGTGCGCACCGGGACGGTCGTCGCCCCCCGCCAGGCCATGCCGGCGCAGGCCAGCCGCGAGCAGCTCGCCGATGCCGCCCGCGGGTATGCCGCGGCCGTCCGCCGCCTCGGCCTCGACCTCGACGCCGCGGTCGCCGGGGTGCGGGCCCAATGGAGTCACCTGCCCGGAGAATGACGTCGGCAGGTATGGGGGCCGGGTCAGGTCATCACGGGGTGCGCAGCTCCCTGAGGGGATCGCGACGGGAGGCAATTACGGCGGGTATGACGGCACCGACGGTTGCCGCGATGAGGCTGAGATATCCAGTGGCAAAGAAGAAGTCCCAGCCGGGTAGGGGTTGGTCGCGCAGCCGGAACAGGGCCAGGGTCGCGGCGATGCCGAGCATCTGTCCCCCTAGGACGAGTAGGGCGACTTGGGTCAGCTATAGCGTGATGATCAGTCCCCTCGTGGCGCCGAGTGCTCGGCGGCGACCGAAGTCCCGGCGCCTGAGTTGGACCAGCGCCACCAGGACGAGGGTCACCAGCGCAGTGCCAGCGGCGAGGATGAGAAGTAGGAGGCCTCGGCCGAAGCTCGCGAGGTTGTCGTCGACGCGGGCGCGCAGGTTCGCGAGCCGGGTGCTGGATTCGAGCGTAACCTTGGTGGGGTCCGGCGTGACGGCCATCCGTGCGACGGCGCTCACGAGCGGAGCGACCTGGTCTTGTGCCGAAGCTTGCACGGTCAACCCTACGAGGGGTGCTTTCGCGGTGGGGATGTCGGGAATGAGCACAATCGGTTCATCCCGGGTTAGATTCTCGGGCGGAAAGGTGAGCCCGACGATGGGGTAGGTGCGGCCCGGGCCAACAGACACGGCGCCTGCCGGATCGGCGAGGCCCAGGAGGGTCCGTCCGGCGGGGTCGACGTACGCGGCGTCGGGCAGCGGCGAGCGGGTACTCAGGTGCAGTGGTGTGAGGGTTGTGGCGTAGACCCGGCGGACGCCGACGGCCGGACCATTGGCGCGGAGCAGGTTATAGCCGTCCTGGGCGGGACCAACGCCGAGTGCCCAGTCGACGCCGGACAGGCCTCCGACGGCTGTTACTAAGTCGGCAGTGAGCCCCGCGTCCGTGGTTGCTCGGACGACTATGTTGCGGGTGCCCTCCAAATCGATCACGTGCAGCACCTCGCGCTGCGCAGCGGCGGCCCGGCCCATCGTGCTGGCGATGGCGACCACGACGCCGGCGATGATAAGGACCCCTTAGAGCGGTGACGACGGCTTGGTCGCGCACAGTAGGGTGCTTGGCGTGACGTGGCGTACCCAGCAAGCACCGGCGATCGTGGGCTGGCAGCGGCATACGGTTGCCGCCGAGCGGGTGCGGGCCCAACTGGCAGGCATTCCGGGAGGGAGCCCGGTGCGGCTGGCCAAGCGCACGTCCAATCTCTTCCGGCCGCGCGCCGACACGGGCAGCCCCGGCCTGGACGTCAGCCGGCTCGGCGCGGTTATCGAGGTCGACCCGGCCGCACGCGTTGCCCAGGTCCAGGGGATGTGCACCTATGAGCACCTCGTCGAGGCGACGCTCGCGCACGGGCTGATGCCCTATGTCGTGCCGCAGCTGAAGACGATCACCCTGGGCGGGGCGGTCACCGGCCTAGGCGTCGAGTCCAGCAGCTTCCGCAACGGCCTGCCGCACGAGTCGGTGCGCGAACTCGACATCCTCACCGGCAGCGGCGAGATCGTCACCGCCACGCCGACCAACGAGCATGCCGACCTCTTCCGCGCCTTCCCCAACTCCTACGGCTCGCTCGGCTATTCGGTGCGGCTGGAGATCGACCTGGAGCCGGTGCAGTCGTATGTCCGGTTGCGCCACCTGCGTTTCCACAGCATCGCCGCACTGGTGGGGGAGATGTGCTCCCTGCTGGCCGACCGGCAGTTCGAGGGGCGGGCACTGGACTTCCTCGACGGGGTTGTCTTCTCCGCCACCGAGTCCTATCTCACCGTGGGCTCGTTCACCGACACCGCGCCGGCCACCAGCGACTACACCGGTCAGCAGATCTATTATCGCTCGATCCAGCGCCAGACCACCGACCACCTGAGCGCCCAGGACTACCTGTGGCGCTGGGATACCGACTGGTTCTGGTGCTCGCGGGCGCTTTATGTCCAAAAACCGTTGGTGCGCCGGCTGGTTCCCCGCCGCTACCTGCGCAGCGACGTCTATGGCACGATCATTCGCTTCGAGAACCGCCATGGCTGGTATGCCGCGCTGCAGCAGCGCCGCGGCGCCCGCCCCAAGGAGCGCGTCGTCCAAGACATCGAGGTCCCGATTGAGCGCACCGAGGAGTTCGTCACGTGGTTCCTCGATGCCGTGCCGATCGAGCCGATCTGGTTGTGCCCGTTGCGCCTTCGGGACAACGATCACGGAGCTCGGCCCTGGCCGCTCTACCCGCTGGAGGCGGGCCGCGACTATGTCAACGTCGGCTTCTGGTCGGCTGTCGACATCGTGCCGGGCGCGCACGACGGCGACGTCAACAAGGCCATCGAGGCCAAGGTCGACGACCTCGACGGCCACAAGAGCCTGTATTCCGACGCCTACTACGAGCCGGAGGCCTTTTGGAGTCTCTACGGCGGAGAGGACTATGCCCGCGTGAAGAAGCTCTACGACCCCGACGGCCGGCTGCCCGACCTTTACGCCAAGGCGGTGGGCCGCCGATGAGCCTGACGATCGGCGAGATCGCCGACGAGGTCTTCGGCACCGAGGTCCCCTTCCAGTTGCGCGCGTATGACGGCTCGACCGGCGGCAACAAGAACGCCGGGATCAGCCTCGACCTGCGCACCGAGCGGGGCCTGCGCTATCTGGTCACCGCGCCTGGCGAACTCGGGCTGGCCCGGGCCTATGTCCAAGGCGACCTGGCCATCGACGGCGTCGATCCCGGCGACCCCTATGACCTGCTCGTCCAAGTCAAGGACAAGCTCGGCGCCAAGATCCCCGATCCGCGCAAGCTGAAGGACATCCTGGGCAGCCTCGGGGCCAAGATGTTCCTCCCGCCGGAGCTGCCGCCGCAGGAGAACCCACCCGGATGGCGTCGGCTCGCCGAGGGACTGCGCCACTCGATGACCCGCGACGCGCTGGCGATCGCCCACCACTACGACGTCTCGAACGCGTTCTACGAGTTGGTACTTGGTCCGTCGATGGCCTACACCTGCGCTTGTTATCCTCGTGAGGACGCCACCTTGGAGGAGGCCCAGGCGGCCAAGTTCGACCTCGTCTGCCGCAAGCTCGATCTCAAACCCGGTATGCGGATCCTCGATGTCGGCTGCGGGTGGGGCGGCATGGTCCGGCATGCCGTCAAGAACTACGGCGTCACGGCTCTCGGGGTGACGCTCTCGGCCGAGCAAGCGGCATACGGGCAGCAGTGGCTCGAGCGCGAAGGGTTGGCCGACCGCGGCGAGGTCCGTCACGGCGACTACCGCCACGTCACCGAGTCCGGCTTCGACGCGATCTCCTCGATCGGGCTGACCGAGCACATCGGCGTGAAGAACTACCCCGCCTATTTCGCCTTCCTCGCCGAGCGGGTCAAGGACGGCGGCCGGCTGCTCAACCACAGCATCACCCGGCCGAGCAACCACTTCAACCAGATCACCAAGGGCGGGTTCATCAACCGCTACGTCTTCCCCGACGGCGAACTCGCCCCGGTCGGCGTGATCATCAACGCGATGGCCGACCAAGGGTTCGAGGTGCGGCACGTCGAGGACCTGCGGGAGCACTATGCCCGCACCTGCCGCGCCTGGGCGCGCAATCTGTCGGGCAACTGGGACGCGGCGGTTGCCGAGGCTGGGATCGGCACGGCCCGGGTATGGGGGCTCTACCTCTCCGGCAGCTCGCTCGGCTTCGAGCGCAACGAGATCCAGCTGCACCAGGTCCTCGGCCAGAAGGTCGGGCCGGGTGGCGTGGCCGCTTATCCGCTGCGTCCCGACTTCGGTTCCTGACCCGATGAGGTCGTGCGTGCCGCGTTAGTTGCGGATCTTCCCCTTGCCGAGCGCGGCGGGCCGTGCCACCCTTGACGAATCGTTTCGGCACCGCAGCCGGGAGGCGAGCGTATGACGCATCCGACGATCCGCGATGTCGCCGCCCTCGCCGGTGTTGCGGCCTCCACGGTCAGCGTGGTGCTCAACGAGGTCGACGGAGCCCGGGTCAGCGATCCGACGCGGCAGCGGGTGCGCGAGGCCGCCGAACTGCTCGGCTACACCGGCAACGACGACGCCCGGCATTTGCGACGCGGGCGGCGCCCGACGGGGAACGTGGTGCTGGTCAACGACGTGATCGCCACCGGTCCGTATGGCGCCGCGCTGATCGAGGGTGCCCAGGCGGCGGCCTGGCGGGCCGGCGCGCAACTCGTCGTGCTCAACACCGCAGGCATCGCCGAGCGCGAGTCCGAGGCCCTGCGCGCCACGCCCACCCGCCACGCTCACGCCGTCGTCCTGGCGTCCTTGTCGTATGCCGCCCGCACCGTCCCGCAGGTCCGCGGGCTGGTGCTGGCCAATTCCAGGCCGCGCCGCGGAGAGCCCGTCGTTCCCCACGTCATTCCGGACGAGGCTGGCGTCGGCGCGGTCGCGGCCCGTGAGCTGATCGCGCTCGGGCACACCCGGATCGGGGTAGCCACGATCAGCCGGGCTGACGCGGCTGCCGCTCGGCTGCGCGGCTTCCGGCGGGAGTTGACGCGGGCGGCCGTCCCGATCGAGCTCGTGCTGGTGCGCCGCGTCAGCCGATTCGAGGCGACGGCCGAGGGCGGCCATGGGGTCACCCGGCGGCTGCTCCGTGAGCGACCGGATCTGACGGCGATCTGGTGCTTCAACGACCGGATGGCAATGGGCGCCTACCGGGCCGCAGCCGAGGCCGGCCGCGGCATACCGGACTCCCTGTCGATCATCGGGTGCGACGACCTGGAGCCGGTGGCCGAGTCGCTGTGGCCGTCCTTGACCACAATGGCATTGCCCTACTTCGAGATTGGCGAGCGGGCTGTCGAGATCGCTCTCGACCCCGAGCATCCCGTCCGGCGCGGGACCGGCCAGCGATTGCTGATCCCGGCAACCCTGGTTCGACGCTTCTCGGCCGGCCCGGCCCCCGTCGCGACCATGTCGCAGCCACTCACCGCATCCGAGAAGGGATAGACCGTGCCCGACGACGCATCCTCCGAACGTTTCGTTCACCTCCAAGGCGACGACGTCTCGCTGCTGCTCGACCTGAGCGAGGGCCGGTTGCCGATCGTGCTGCATTGGGGGCGCCTGCTGGACGACCTGGACGTGCGCCAGGCAAGTACGATCCGCTCCGCGGACTTCCCGCCGATCGGTCCCAACAGCGTCGATGTCCCGGTGCGGATTTCCGTTCTGCCCGAGCACCATACGGGCTATATCGGACGTCCGGGTGTGAGTGGCTCGCGGTCGGGACTGGCCTGGTCACCCGCGTTCACGACGACCACGGTGCACCTCGACGGCATCGACGTGGGGGAGTGGGCCGAGAGTGGACCGGCCCTGCTCGCGATCGCGGCCCTCGACCCGGAGGCCGGCCTGCACCTGGATCTCGACATCGAGCTGCTCCCCAGCGGGCTGATCCGCTCGCGCGCCACACTGACCAACACCGACCCGCAGCCGTATGCCGTGGAGAACGTCTCGCTCGCTTTTCCCGTCCCGGCCCACGCGAGCGAACTGCTCGACTTCGCCGGCCGGTGGGGCCGGGAGAAGGCGCCCCAGCGGCTGCCGCTCGGGCGCGGTATCCATCTGCGCGAAGGCCGCAAGGGCCGCACGGGCGCCGACTCGGCGACGATTCTCCACGCCGGCACACCGGGTTTCGGCTTCGAGCACGGCGAGATCTGGTCGGTGCACACCGCCTGGAGCGGCAACCATGTGCATTATGCCGAGGCGACCTTCGACGAGCACCGGGTCATCGGCGGCGGCGAATTGCTGCTGCCGGGGGAGATCCGGCTCGAGCAGGGCGAGGCCTATACGACCCCGTGGGTCTACGGGAACTACGCGGTGGGTCTGGATGCCCAAGCCCACCGCTTCCACTGCTTCCTGCGCGCCCGCCGCCGCCCGGTCGGCCCGCACCGGCCGGTGACGCTCAACGTCTGGGAGGCCGTCTACTTCGCCCACGACACCGACCGGCTGATCGACCTGGCCGAGCGGGCCGCAGCACTTGGCGTGGAACGCTATGTCCTGGACGACGGCTGGTTCGGCTCGCGCCGTGACGACTACTCGGGCCTCGGTGACTGGGTGGTCTCCCAGGAAGCCTGGCCCGACGGCCTGCACCCCCTGACCGACAAGGTGGCCGAGCTGGGGATGCAGTTCGGCCTGTGGTTCGAGCCGGAGATGGTCAACCCGGATTCCGACGTCGCCCGGGCTTACCCGGAGTGGATCATGAGCGCCCGCCGCGACTGGCCGGTCGAGTCGCGCCACCAGCAGGTCCTCAACCTGGCGATCCCAGCCGCCTACGCCCATGTCCGCGACCAAATCCTGGCGATCCTGGCCGAATACCCGATCAGCTACATCAAGTGGGATCACAACCGCGACCTGATCGAGGCCGGTGACCAGACCCAGGGTGGCCGGCCGGCCGTCCACGCCCAAACCACGGCGATCTACCGGCTGCTCGACGAGATCCGTGCCGAGCACCCCGACCTGGAGATCGAGTCCTGCTCCTCCGGCGGGGCGCGGGTCGACCTGGGGGTGCTGCAGCATATCGACCGGGTGTGGGTCTCGGATTGCATCGACCCGCTCGAGCGGCAGGCGATGCTGCGGTGGACCACCCAGTTGCTGGCACCCGAATTCCTCGGGTCGCACATCGCGTCCGGGCGCTCGCACACGACCGGCCGCGTGCACGATCTCAACTTCCGCGCCGCCACAGCACTTTTTGGCCACTTAGGCATCGAGTGGGATCTCGCGCAGGCGAGCGACCGAGCGCTCGGCGAGCTGCGCGCGTGGATCGGTTTCTACAAGGAGAACCGCGAACTACTTCTCACCGGGGACCTCGTCCGGATCGACGACCCGGGCGACGGCTTCCTCGCCCATGGCGTCGTCGCGCCGGACAAGTCGCGTGCCCTCTTTGCCTATGTCGCGGTGGCCAATCCGCTCGCCGACCCCGGCCCGGCGTTGCGGCTGCGTGGCCTCGACCCCCATCAAACGTATGCCGTGCGCCCGGTCCTCGTCGGAGGCGCGCCCTCCGGACTGGTCGCCCCGCTGTGGTGGGGTGGGGCCGCCGAAGCCGACGAACCCCTCGATCCCAGCCATCCATACCCGGGCCTACAGGCCCCGATCTCCTTCCCGGGCGCCGATTTCCGTGGGGACGTCCTCGCGGCCGTCGGTGTCCGGCCTCCGCGATTGCACCCCGATCAGGCGGTGTTGTTGCGTGCCGACGCGCATCCGGTGCCGGCGCTGTCCCCATCCGACGACGAACCCTCGTCGCGACCGTAAGAAAGGTCTCTCTATGGCCAGCACCACCTCAACCGGGACCGCAAGTCCCTCGGCACCGGTCCGTGCCTCATCCCGAGCACCGGACGACACCAAGCTCGCCCTGCTCTTCATCCTCCCCGCGTTCATCGGCTACGTCGCCTTCATGCTGTGGCCGACCTTGCGCGGGATCTACCTGAGCTTCACCAAGTACAACCTGTTGACGCCGCCGGAGTTCAACGGCTTGGACAACTACACCCGGATGGTGCAGGACCCGATCTTCTGGAACTCGCTCAAAGTCACCCTTTGGTATGTCGTTCTCAACATCGGGTTCCAGACGCTTTTCGCTCTCGTGATCGCCGTCATGATGCAACGGCTGACCCAGAAGACATGGCTGCGAGCGATCGTGCTGACGCCCTATTTGGTCTCGAATGTCGTTGCTGCGATGATCTTTATCTGGATCCTCGACTACCAACTCGGCATCGGCAACGCGGTCCTCGACTGGATCGGCATCGGGCGCATCGGGTTCCTATCGGACGAGACCTGGGCGATCCCGACGATAGCGGCGATCAACGTCTGGCGCCACGTCGGCTACACGGCGCTGCTGATCTTCGCCGGCCTGCAGACGATTCCCGAGACCGTCTACGAGGCGGGCCGGATCGACGGGGCGAGTGAGAACCGGATGTTCCGGTCAATCACGATTCCGCTCTTGCGCCCGATCCTCGCGCTCGTGCTGATCATCACGATTGTCGGCTCCTTCCAGGTCTTCGACACCGTGGCGATCGCCACCCAGGGCGGGCCGGGCAACGCCACCCGGGTGCTGCAGTACTACATCTATGACCTCGCCTTCGGGCGGTTCCAATTCGGTTATGCCTCAGCGCTTTCCGTGGGGCTGTTGATCGTGCTGATGGTGATCTCCATCGCGCAATACAAGCTCTCCCGCGCCGACACGAGCGATCTGGACTGAGGAAGGAGCAGACGCGATGACCACCACCGTGCAGTCAGACCTCGAAGTCACCCCGCAGCCACCCACCGCAGCTCCAGAGAAGCCGCGCTTCAACGTCGGCAAGGCGCTGGCGTGGACGTTCATGATCCTCGTCATCATCGGCAGCCTGTTCCCGTTCTACTGGATGCTGCGAACCGCGTTGTCCAACAACCGAGCCATCTATGCCGACCCGAGCAACCCACTGCCCGTGCAGTTCTCGACCGGCGGGTTCGAGCGGGTCTTCGGCATGCAAACCGGCGAGGAAGCACTCGCCGAGGGCGGTGCCGGACAGTCGATCAACTTCTGGCGCTACCTATTCAACTCCATCGTCGTCTCCACGCTGGTCACGGTCGGGCAAGTCCTCTTCTCGGCCATGGCGGCATACGCCTTCGCCCGACTGCGGTGGAAGCACCGCGAGAAGGTCTTCATGTTCTTCCTCATCGGGCTGATGATCCCCAGCATCTTCACGTTGCTGCCGAACTTCGTGCTGATCAAGCAGCTGGGGCTCGTCGACACTCTGCTGGGTGTGGCCCTGCCGACGATGATCATGACGCCGTTCGCGATCTTCTTCCTGCGCCAGTTCTTCCTCGGCATCTCCCGCGAGGTCGAGGAGGCGGCGCTGATCGACGGCGCGTCCAAGGTGCGGGTCTTCTATGGCCTGATCGTGCCGATGTCCGCCGCGCCGATCACCACGTTGGCGATCTTGACCTACATGGCCTCCTGGAACGACTACTTCTGGCCGTTGATGGTGTCCTACACCGACAAATCCCGGGTGCTCACCGTCGGCCTGGGAGTCTTTAAGTCCCAGACGCCGCAGACCGGTCCGGACTGGGCCGGGCTGATGGCCGCCACCTTGGTCGCCGCCTTGCCCATGCTCGTGCTGTTCTCGCTGTCGGCCAAGCGCATCGTCAACTCCATCGGCTTCAGCGGGATCAAGTGAGGTGCCCAAAATGAAATCCAGCGCAAGACGATCGTCACGTATGCCGCGGACCCGCCGCCGCACGGCGCTCACGGTTGCTGCACTGTCCATACCGGCTGTCGTGTTATCGGGCTGTGGCGGCGGCTCGGGATCGGCCAACGCCAACGAGATCTCCTACTGGCTGTGGGACTCGGGTCAACAACCGGGCTACCAGAAGTGCGCCGACGCCTTCGCCAAGGAGAACCCCGGGCTGAGCGTCAAGATCACCCAATACGGTTGGGGCGACTACTGGTCCAAGCTGACGGCCGGGTTCATCGCCGACACGGCTCCGGACGTGTTCACCGACCATCTCAACAAATTCGCCCAGTTTGCCGACCTGAAGGTCCTCCAGCCGCTCGACGAACTCGAACCGACCAAGGGCATCACCGACAGCGACTACCAGGAGGGTCTGGCCGAGCTGTGGAAGGGCCAGGACGGCCATCGGTATGGCGCTCCGAAGGACTGGGACACGATCGCGATCTTCTATGACAAGAAGAAGGTCAAGGAGGCCGGCATCACCCAGGAGGAGATGAACAATCTGTCGTGGAACCCCGACGACGGCGGGACCTTCGAGCAGGCGGTCGCGAAGCTGTCGATCGACAAGAACGGCAAGCGCGGCAACGAGGCCGGGTTCGATCCCAAGAACGTCGTGCAGTTCGGCTGGGCCTCCGACGGCGCAGGCGAGGGCTGGGGCCAGACCCAGTGGTCCCCGTTCACCGGGAGCATCGGCTGGCAGGCCACGGACAAGAACCCGTGGGGCACCAAGTTCAACCTCGACGACCCGAACTTCCAAAAGACCATCGACTGGTACTTCAGTCTGGTTGACAAGGGCTTCATGCCGACCTATGCCCAGCGCGGTGGCGCGAACTCGATCGGTCCGGACAAGCAACTCCAGACCGGGATGGCGCCCATGGGGTTCAACGGGTCGTGGATGATCTCCAGCTACGCCGCAATGGAAGACGCCGACGGCAACAAGATCGACGTCGGGATCGCGCCGGTGCCGACCGGACCGGACGACAAGCGATCCTCGATGTTCAACGGGCTCGCCGACTCGATCACAACGCAGGCGCGCAATCCCGAGGCCGCGGCGAAGTGGGTTGCCTTCCTGGCCGGCGAGACCTGCCAGGACATCATCGGCGAGTCCGGGGTGGTCTTCCCGGCCCGGCCCAAGGGCACGCAGTTGGCGATCGACTTCAACAAGTCCGACCGCGGCTTCGACGTCACCCCGTTCACCGATCTGGTCAAGAACAAGGAGACCTTCCTCTTCCCGGTGACGAGCAACGCGGCCGACATCCTGGCCCTGAACACCCCTGCCTTCGCCAAGATCTACCTCCGGGAGGCCGACGCGGCAACCCTGACCGATCTGAACACTCAACTGAACGATCTGTTCAAGGTTGCCGGCTGAGCTGGGCCCGCCCACCAGCCAGGCACCCATGAGCACACGGTGAGGCTTGATCCCCACCGTGTGCTCACGTGTGCGGTGCCGAGGGGCATGGGAACCTCGACCCGGCCCGTGGAGTATGAGGGGCAGGACGAGCGCTGGAGGATCGTGACGGGACCGTGACCGGCCTTCGGGCTGAAGCCGCTGAGGCCGCAGTCATTGCCCGCGTGCGCGCCGGGGAGGCGGCGGCATACGCGGAGCTGGTTGCTGCCCACGCGGGGGCAGCAACGCGCCTCGCCCAGCTCAGCGGTGCCGGCTCGGATGCGGATGACGTTGTTCAGGAGGCCTTCGTGAAAGCCTATGTGGCACTGGATAGTTTCCGCGAGGGAGCGGCATTCCGGCCGTGGTTGCTGCGAATCGTGCTCAACGAAAGCAGGAATCGGCACCGCGGGCGAGAGCGGCAATTGCGGCGTGAGGCGCGAGCTGGGCGGATGGACGAGCGGGCTGGGTCGCCCGATCCGGCGGAGCAGGCGGTGCTGACCGAGCGGCAGCGGCGGCTGCATGCCGGCATCGCTGCCTTGCCGGAGCACTATCGCGAGGTCGTCACCTGCCGCTATCTGATGGAGTTGAGCGAGGCCGAGACGGCCGTCGCCCTGGATCTCGCCCGCGGCACCGTCAAGTCCCGCGTCCATCGGGCGCTGGCACTGATGCGAGCGGAGTTGGGCGATGTCTGAGCAGAATCGGCCCGCTCCCGCCGACGGCCCCACGGGCGACATGTGGGCGGATGGGGATGAGGAGTTGGCCAGGGAACTGGTCGCCCTCGGCAGGGACCTCGACGTGGCGCCGCCCGCCGCCGACCTGACCGACCGGGTTATGGCGGCGGTGGCCGGACTCGCTGCCGGGGAGCGAATCGAAGTCCGGCGGGCCGAAACGGAGGGAGCCGCGACTGTGTCCCCGGCTCGGCGGCATACGGGATCGTGGCGTCGACGTCTGGCCGTCGCCGCGGTGATCGGCGGACTCGCGCTCGTGCCGCCGGTGCGGGCGGCCGTCCTGGAGTGGATCCGGGTCGGCGGCGTCACCGTCGATCGGAGCAGCAGCCCGACGGCGCCGAACTCCACTGCTTCCGTCCCTACCGCGGGAGGGAGCGTGGGGTCGTCAGCCACGGCGATCTCGCCGACGGGGACATCGAGCGCGCCGCCCAGCGACCGGGGCGTGCGAGTGGCCACGCTTGCCGAGGCACGCGAACGGGTGGGATTCCCGATCGGTGCGCCCGCAGGATTGGCCGAGCCCACCTCGATCGTGGTCTCGCACAGCGACCGAGTCGTCGAAATGCGTTGGGGGAGTGGGCCCAACATGGTTCGGCTCGACGTCTTCGCTGGGTCCCCGGACTACGGCTACGTCAAGTCCTCGCCGCACGTCGAGTGGACCGAGGTGGACGGGCATACGGGCATCTGGTTGCCCGAGTCGCACGAGCTTGCCTGGATCGACCGCTTGGGCAGCACGCAGACCTCCAGCCCCAGGATCGCGGGACCCACGCTCGTCTGGGTGCTCCCGCAAGCAGGCGGCGAGGTGACGTATCGGTTGGAGGGGGTTGGCAGTCGGGCCGCCGCGGTCAGGCTCGCCAGCACAGTCGATCCTTAACGATGCCCGGCGCGGCGGCGGGGCAAACCGGACATTCAAACGATCAATGGCCCCCGACACGCCTGCTTTGCACGTTCCAATCACCCGGATCGGCCGCTATTGATCGTTTGAGTGTTCGGAGGCGGGGACGTACGCGAGCGACATGCGGCTATCGCCGGAACCCCTAATCGGGCGGCCGGTGGAACCTCATCTCCCGGGGCGGTGTATGCCGTGCAGCCGGTCACCGGGAGCGGCTGAGCAACGCAGGAGGCAACCATGAGTGCAACGCCAACCATGTCCGGGCCGGTGCATCGGGTTCTGATCCGGGTGCTGCTGACCACATGGCTGATCCTCGGCGTCGGGGTCACCGGCGCCCCAGCCGCGGTGGCGGGCGGCCCGACATCGGTGCTTGCGACCAACTACGCGAGCGGCCTGGCGGGGGCCGCGATCGCCGGGAGCGCGGCATACGAGGATCTCGTCGATGCCCTGGAGGTGAGCGCCGTCGGCAGCAACCAGGTGGCGACGGCACAGACCGAGCCACCGGCCGGCGTGGACCTCGGCACCGCCGACATCCGGCTGACCTGGTTCATCCACGACGTGACCGCCTGGCGGCTCGACGAGATCCATGAGGTTGGCGCGGACATCTGGGTCTCCACTGCCGAGCAATTCGGCGATGGCAGCGTCCATGACGTCACGCCGGTCTGGCGGAAGGTGGCCAACGCCAAGAAGCTTCGGGCGACGCTGATCAGTATGGGCGCGATGGTCGGCGATGCAGACGCACGGTCGTCCACCACCCCCTCCGGCGTGGCCTCCGCCGCACCGGCGGCCCTCCCCACGGTGGCCCAGCCGTCGCCGCCGACCTCCCGCGCGCAGGCCAGCGAGGACGACACCGGGGGCTCGCGCGCGGGGCTGGCGCTGGCCGCGGGGGCACTCCTGCTCGGGTTCGTGGCCGGACGGATCCGGCGCCGTCCCCTCGCGGCGCGCCAAACCTGAGGCGCCGCCAGGCGCCGTGGGCTACCCTTGCCCGTATGCCGTCCGCTCGCCCCCCAGCGCCGACCCGCCGAAGCGGGCGATTTACCGCGCCTTCGGGCGCGGCCGCGTGCTGAGCACGCATACGGCATCCGGTAACTGATCGCTGTCGCGCGTCCGAAGGCTGGCAAGGCCACCTGACCGCAGCGGGCGCCACCTAGACTCGGGCGCGCCCACGAGACCAGCGAAGTGAAGACAATGTCCGGACCCAATACCAACTATGACCCGGTCGAGGTGGCCGCCCTCGCGCCGGAAGCCGTCGAGGCGGCGCGGCAGGCCGCGCTGACCGCCATCGCGGCCGCGCCCTCCCTGGACGCCCTGAAGGCGCTCCGTGCTCCTCACCAGGGCGATAAGTCCCCGCTGGCCACCGCCAACCGGGAGATCGGTGCGCTGCCGCCGAGCGCCAAGGCCGAGGCCGGCAAGCGGGTCGGCCAAGCCAAAGCCACTGTGGCGCAGGCGTTCTCGGCGCGCCAAGCCGAGCTGGAGGCCGAGCGTGATGCTCGCATCCTGGTCGAGGAGGCCATCGACGTCACGCTGCCCACCGGGCGCCGCCCCCTCGGTCGCCGCCACCCCATCGAACTGATGAGCGAACGCATTGCCGACATGTTCGTCGGGATGGGGTGGGAGATCGCCGAGGGCCCCGAGATCGAGGCCGAGTGGTTCAACTTCGACGCGCTGAACTTCGACGCCGACCACCCCGCCCGGCAGATGCAGGACACCTTCTATGTTGCTCCGCCCGGCTCCGGTCTCGTGTTGCGCACGCACACCTCGCCGGTGCAAGCCCGCTCGCTGCTCGAGCGTGGCGTGCCGATCGCAATCGCTTGCATCGGGCGGGTCTTCCGCACCGACGAGCTCGACGCCACGCACATGCCCGCCTTCCACCAGGTCGAGGGCCTGTGCGTGGACGAGGGCATCACGATGGCCCACCTGAAGGGCACGCTGGACACCCTCGCGACGCATCTCTTCGGCGACGGCATCACCACTCGGCTGCGGCCGTCCTACTTCCCGTTCACCGAGCCGAGCGCCGAGATGGACCTGCGCTGCTTCGCCTGCCGCGGCGAAGACCCGAATTGCCGGGCATGCAAGGGGACCGGCTGGATCGAATGGGGAGGCTGCGGCATGGTCAACCGGAATGTGTTGTCCGCCTGCGGGATCGACCCTGACCGCTATACCGGCTTCGCCTTCGGAATGGGCATCGACCGGGCGCTGATGTTCCGCACTGGCGTGTCGGACATGCGCGACATGATCGAGGGTGACGTGCGTTTCGACGCGCAGTTCGGGATGGTGATTTGAGATGCGCGTTCCCGTCGACTGGCTGCGCGAATACGTCGCGGGGCCGCCGGATGCTCGCGGCGTCGACATCGCGGCCGATCTGGTCAAGGTGGGGCTCGAGGAAGAGGGGCTACACACCAGCGGTGTGACCGGCCCCCTCGTCGTTGGTCGGGTCCTGACCAAGGAGCCCGAACCGCAAAAGAACGGCAAGATCATCGAGTGGTGCTCCCTCGACGTCGGCGCCGCCAATGGCAGCGGCGAACCGCAATGGGTCGTGTGCGGCGCGCACAATTTCGAGCCCGGTGATCTCGTCGTCGTCATTCTCCCCGGCGGCTCGGTCTCGACCCCGGACGGGCCGATGGTCGTCACCGCCCGCAAGACCTATGGTCACGTTTCCGCCGGGATGATCACCTCCGAGCGCGAACTCGGGATCGGTGATGATCACACCGGAATCATTGTGCTGGAGCGCTATTTCGCCGACCAGCCAGCGCTCCTGGCCACCCTGCAACCGGGCATGGACGCCATCCCGCTGCTCGGCCTGGACCGAGAAACGGTCGAGGTCAACGTCACCCCGGACCGGGGCTACTGCTTCTCGATCCGCG
Source organism: Nostocoides sp. (assembly GCF_037045025.1). Classification (GTDB taxonomy): domain Bacteria; phylum Actinomycetota; class Actinomycetes; order Actinomycetales; family Dermatophilaceae; genus Nostocoides_A. Next base: position 517,365 of record NZ_JBAOHM010000013.1, read on the forward strand.
GGATCGCGCGGGAATACTCGCACGCGACCGGAGCGGCATACGTCGATCCGGTGGGTCCGCTCGCCGAGCGGTCCCCGGCGGTCAACGACAGCGGGTATGCCGTCCGGCTCGCCGACGAGGCCCCGATCCGTGGTCGCGCGGGCTGCGACCGGTATGTCGCGCGGATCGTGCGCGGCATCGATGTCGCGGCACCGAGCCCCGCGTGGATGACGCAGCGGCTGCGGGAAGCGGGAATGCGGCCAATCTCGCTGCCCGTCGACGTCACCAACTACGTCATGCTCGGCCTGGGTCAGCCGCTGCACGCCTTCGACCTGGCCACGCTCGTGGGTCCGATCGTGGTGCGGCGCGCTCGGCCGGGTGAACGGATGACGACCTTGGACGACGTCGACCGCGCGCTCGACCCGACCGACCTGCTGATCACCGACAGCGATGCCCAGCGCCCACTCGCGATCGCGGGCGTGATGGGTGGCGCCGAGACCGAGATCTCCGCGACGACGACCGATGTGCTCATCGAGGCGGCCCACTTCGACCCGGTGAGCATCGCCCGCTCGGCCCGTCGGCACAAGCTGCCATCGGAGGCCTCCCGGCGTTTTGAGCGCGGCGTCGACCCGCAGCTGGCGCCTGCCGCGGCCCAACTCGCCGTCGAGCTGCTCGTCGAATATGGTGGCGGCACAGCCGATCCCGGCGTCACCGATGCCGGCGAGCCGATTGCGCCGACCACGTTTAGCGTCGACCTGGGCCTGCCCGCCCGACTCGTCGGCGTCCCCTATGACGCCGATCGGGTCGTCGAGATACTCCGGGAAATCGGCTGCGCCGTTGAGCCCGAAGGGAACTCGGCGCGGGTGACGCCGCCGTCGTGGCGGCCCGACCTGCGCAATGGCCCCGACCTCGCCGAGGAAGTGGCCCGGATCGACGGCTACGACAAGATCCCGTCCATCGTCCCGAGCGCACCCGTCGGCTCCGGGCTGACCCACGGCCAGGGCGTGCGCCGGCTCGTCGCGAATACCCTTGCTGCGCAAGGGTTCGTCGAGGTGTGGAACGCTCCCTTTGTCGGCGACGACCGGCATGCGGCACTCGGCTACCCGGTCGATGGAGCGCGGCGGCGCACGGTCGAGTTGCTCAACCCGCTCTCGGACGAGGCGCCGCTCATCCGCATCTCGGTCCTGTCGACATTGGTGGATTCGCTGCGCCGCAACGTCTCTCGCGGCTTCAAGGACGTGGCGCTCTTCGAGACCGGTCTCGTCGTGGCGCAGGACGGCGAGCCGTCGACGGCGCCGACCGAGGAGGTCGGCCGCCGACCGGCAGACGAGGTCCTCGCGCAAATCCGGGCCGCCGTGCCGCCCCAGCCGCGCCACCTGGCGTTCCTCATGTGTGGCGAGCGCGACCGGGCGGGGGTCTGGGGCGGCGGCCGCGCCGCCGACGTCACCGATGCGATCGGCACGGCTCTCGATCTCATCGAATCGCTAGGCCTGACCGCACGGACGGTGGCCGACGATGCGATGGCCTTCCACCCCGGCCGGTGCGCCCGGATCGAGCTGGTCGGCGGCGAGTTCGTCGGTCACGTGGGTGAGCTGCACCCCAAGGTGGTCACTGCCCTCGGATTGCCAGCGCGCACCGTGGCCGGCGAGCTCGATCTCGACGTCCTCATCCGGGCAAGTGGTCGTCCAGCGGCGGCGGTGACCTTGAGCACGTTCCCGGTGGCCACGAGCGATGTCGCGCTCGTCGTCGACGAGGCGGTGCGCGCGGCCGACGTCGAGGCCGCGCTGCGCGCGGGCGCGGGGGAGACGCTGGAGTCGGTGGCGCTGTTCGACGTCTATCGCGGTGCCCAAACCGGTGACGGCAAGAAGTCGCTGGCCTACCGGCTGGCCTTCCGCGCGCCCGATCGGACGCTCACTACCGAGGAGGTCTCGTCCTTGCGTGACCGCGCGGTCGCCGCCGCGCTGGCAGCGGTCGGCGCCGAGCAGCGCACCTGACCCGGAGTCGCGGGCTCGACCCGTCGTGCCGCTGGCGGCGACCCGCATGTTCTTGCCAGGGACTGTATAGTCATGCGAGTGAAGCTACGGGTCGCGGTCGCGGGAGCGAGTGGGTATGCCGGAGGCGAACTCATTCGTCTCCTCCTCGGCCACCCCGAGGTCGAGTTGGGGGCGATGACGGCGAGCAGCAACGCCGGTCAGCGGCTCGGGGCCGTTCACCCGCACCTCGGGCCGGTCGCCGACATCCCGATGCAGGCGACGACCGCGGAGGTGCTCGCCGGCCATGACGCGGTCTTCCTGGCACTCCCGCACGGGCACAGTGCCGCGCTCGCGGCGGGGCTGCCCGAGGACGTCGTGGTTGTCGACTGCGGCGCCGACTTCCGGTTGGAGCGCGACCACGACTGGACAGCGTTCTACGACACCCCGTATGCCGGCAGCTGGCCCTACGGGCTGCCCGAGCTCCCGCTTCCGGATGGCCGGCAACGCCAACAGCTGATCGGTGCCACCCGAATTGCCGTCCCGGGCTGCTACCCGACCGGCATCAGCCTGGCACTCGCCCCCGGGCTGGTCGCCGGGGTCATCGAGCCTCGCGACATCGTCATCGTCGCGGCGTCGGGCACCTCCGGTGCGGGCAAGGCGCTCAAGCCGCATCTGCTCGGGAGCGAGGTCATGGGGGCGATGTCGCCCTATGGCGTCGGGGGAGTGCATCGGCATACGCCGGAAATCGAGCAGAACCTGACGCGTGCTGCGGGCACAGCGGCGACGGTCTCCTTCACGCCGACCCTCGCTCCGATGTCCCGCGGGATCTTGGCGACGAGCACCGCGCGGCTCGTGCCCGGCGTCGAGCCCGGCGCCGTGCGCGCCGTGTGGGAGGAGGCGTATGCCGAGGAGCCGTGTGTCACGCTGCTGCCCACGGGCCAGTGGCCGCGCACGAGCGATGTCCTGGGCTCCAACGTAGTTCACCTCCAGATTGCCGTCGACGAGCGCGTGGGGCGATTGATTTGTGTGTCGGCAATCGACAATCTGACCAAGGGAACAGCGGGTGCGGCCATGCAATGCCTCAACCTCGCATTGGGTTTCCCGGAGCTGGCAGGACTATCGCTCGTAGGTGTGGCACCGTGAGAGGTATCGACCCGACCAACCGAAGGGTGGCACCGACATGAGCGTGACCTTCCCACAGGGTTTCCGAGCGGCTGGCGTGACCGCTGGGCTGAAGTCCAACGGTGCTCTCGACCTGGCCCTCGTCGTCAACGACGGCCCCCGGCACGACGCCGCGGCCGTATTCACCGCCAATCGAGTCCAAGCGGCCCCGGTCATCTGGTCGCGGCAGGTCCTGGCGGACCACCGAGTGGACGCCGTCGTCCTCAATTCCGGCGGCGCCAATGCCTGCACCGGGGCCCGGGGATTCCACGACGCCCATACGACCGCGGAAAAGGTTGCCGACGTCCTCGGTGTCTCGCCCGGCGATGTCGTCGTCTGCTCGACGGGGTTGATCGGCGAGCCGCTCCCGATGGACAAGCTTCTGCCCGGGGTTGACGCGGCAGCGGCGGCCCTGAGCGTCACCGGCGGCGAGAGCGCGGCTGAGGCGATCCGGACGACCGACACCGTCGCCAAGACGAGCACCTATGCGGCCACGGGATGGAGTGTCGGCGGCATGGCCAAGGGCGCCGGCATGCTGGCACCGAGCCTGGCGACGATGCTCGTCGTCCTGACGACGGACGCCGTGATCGAGCCGGATCGACTCGACGCCGCACTGCGTCGCGCCGTCTCGCTCACCTTCGACCGGATCGATTCGGACGGCTGCATGTCGACCAACGACACCGTCGTCCTGCTCTCCTCAGGTGCCTCGGGGATCCCGGTCCCGGATCAGATCTTCGAACGGGCCCTGATTGAGGTCTGCGCCGAACTGGCAATCAAGCTGATCCAGGACGCCGAGGGGGCGGCACACGACATCCGCATTGATGTCCGCGGCGCCGCAACGGAATCGGACGCAGTCGAGGTCGCCCGAGCGATCGCTCGCAACAACCTGTTCAAGTGCGCGATTTTCGGCGGAGACCCCAACTGGGGCCGCATCCTCGCGGCGATCGGGACCACGTCAGCAGCCTTCGACCCCAACGCAATCGATGTCACGATCAACGACGTGACCGTATGCCGCTCCGGCGACGTCGGCGACGACCGTTCGCTCGTCGACCTCACCGACCGGCAGGTCCGGATCCAGATCGACCTGCGCGCGGGTGAGGAGGGCGGCGTGCTGTGGACCAACGACCTGACCCATCAATACGTCCACGAGAACTCCGCCTACAGCACATGAACCCCACCCCAACCCTGCGCGACACCACCGGCATCGCCGATGCCGCCGTCAAGGCGGCCACTCTGGTCGAGGCGCTGCCCTGGCTGGAGCGCTTCCGCGATGCCCTCGTCGTCGTCAAATACGGCGGCAATGCGATGACCGACCGCTCGCTCCAGGAGGCCTTCGCCCAGGACGTCGCCTTCATGCGGTATGCCGGGCTGCGCGTCGTGGTCGTGCACGGTGGCGGCCCGCAGATCAAGGCCATGCTGACCCGTCTCGGCATGAGCAGTGAGTTCAAGGCCGGACTTCGGGTCACGACTCCGGAGGTCATGGACGTCGTCCGGATGGTGCTCACCGGGCAGGTGGGTCGCGAACTCGTGGGCCTGCTCAACCAGCACGGCCCGATCGCCGTCGGCCTTTCGGGCGAGGACGCTGCCCTGTTTGGCGCTCGCCGACGCGGGGTCGTCATCGACGGGGTGGAGGAGGACATCGGTCTTGTGGGCGACGTGGTTGAGGTCAACCCCGCTGCCGTGCAGGACATTCTGGCCGCTGGAAGAGTGCCGGTCGTTTCGACGATCGCCCCCGATCTCGATATCGACGGCCAGGTGCTCAACGTCAACGCCGACACGGCGGCGGCGGCGCTCGCCGTGGCGCTCCGGGCGCGCAAGCTGGTCGTGCTGACCGATGTCGAGGGTATTTATGCCGCCTGGCCGGATCGCGGCAGCCTGCTCTCGGAGATCGACCTGACCGGCGCCAAGGACCTGCTCACGCGCGTCGACGCCGGAATGATCCCCAAGCTCGAGGCGTGTGTGAAGGCGGTCGAGGAAGGCGTGTCACAAGCGCATGTCATCGACGGTCGGGCCCCGCATTCGCTTTTGCTCGAAGTGTTCACGTCGGAGGGGACGGGCACGATGATCCTGCCGGATACTCCGAGCGGCTGGGAAGGAACCACCGATGACGGGGACTAGCGACTATCAGGCCAGGTATGCCGACAGCCTCCTCGGTATCTTCGGCACTCCGTCGCTCGTGCTGGAACGCGGCGAGGGCTGCTGGGTCTGGGACGTCGACGGCAACCGGTATCTCGACCTCGTCGGCGGCATCGCGGTGAATGCCCTGGGGCACAACCATCCCGAGTTGGTCGCCGCCGTCTCCAAACAGGTGGCCAGCGCCATCCATATCTCCAACTTCTTCACTTCCCGCGCTCAAATCGAGTTGGCCGAGCGACTCCTGGAACTCGCCGGCGCTCCTGCGGGATCGCGGGTATTCTTTGCCAACTCGGGCGCGGAGGCGATCGAGGGGGCGATCAAGCTGGCCCGCCGAACCGGCCGACCCGGCATCATCGCCGCCGAGGGGGCCTTCCACGGGCGCACGACCGGCGCCCTGGCGTTGACCGCGAAACCGGCCTACCGTGAGCCGTTCGACCCGTTGCTCCCGGGCGTGGTCCGGGTTCCCTACGACGATGTGGCGGCCCTGGAGGCTGCTCTGACGCCGGACATCGGAGCCGTTGTCCTGGAACCGATCCAGGGTGAGGCCGGCGTCGTGGTTCCGAGTCCGGACTACCTGGGCAAAGCCCGTGAACTCACGACCTCCGCCGGCGCCTTGCTGATCATTGATGAGATCCAGACCGGGATCGGGCGCACCGGATCGTGGTTCGCCTTCCAAGAGGCCGGGATCACCCCCGACGCGATCACGCTGGCCAAGGGCTTGGCTGGTGGGGTGCCGATCGGCGCACTGGTGACCTTTGGGCCGGACGTCTCCGGCCTGCTCACGGCCGGCATGCACGGCTCGACCTTCGGCGGCAACCCGCTGGCCGCCTCGGCCGGCCTCGCCGTGTTGGCGACCATCGAGCGCGACGACCTGCTGGGCAATGCTGTCCGCCTCGGCAACCACATTGCCAATCGCGTTGCCGCGCTGGGACATCCGGGTGTTCAAGGGACTCGGGGCCGCGGCCTGCTGCGCGCCATCCAGCTGACCGCCGAGATCGCTCCCGCCGTCGCCGCGCAGGCACGCGCGGCGGGCTTCATCGTCAACCCGGTGCACCCGTCGGCGCTGCGGCTTGCTCCGCCGCTGATCCTCACGACGGCAGAGGCGGACCTGTTCGTCGACGCTCTGCCCACCCTCATCGACGCGGCCGAGGAGACCTCGTGACCATCAGGCATTTCCTACGTGACGACGACCTGACCCCTGTCGAGCAGGCCGAGGTCCTCGCCCGGGCCGCTGTCCTTAAGGCCGCTCCCTTTAGTGACCGCTCACTCGAGGGACCTCAGGTCGTGACGATCCTCTTCGACAAGCCGACGCTGCGCACGCAGGTTTCCTTTGTCGCTGCCGTCGTCCACCTTGGTGGCCAGGCGATGACGGTCGACGGCAACCTTGCCAAGGTAGGAGTGCGGGAGTCGATCGCGGACGTTGCCCGCGTCCTTGGCCGACAGTCCGCAGCGGTTGTCTGGCGGACTTTCGGCCATGACCGGATCGAGGAGATGGCCGCGTATGCCGGGGTGCCGGTCGTCAACGCCCTCACCGATGACTACCACCCCTGTCAGATCCTCGCGGACCTGTTGACCATCCAGGAGCACAAGGGCGCCCTCGCTGGGCTAACGGTTGGCTACGTCGGCGACGGCGGCAACAATATGGCGCACTCCTACCTGCTCGGCTGTGCCCTCGCGGGCATCCACATCCGCATCGGCACTCCCACGGCGCACCAGCCCAAAGCCGAGATTGCCGAGCGGGCTGTGGCCATCGCCCGGCAGACGGCCGGCTCGGTCCTGATCACCGACGACCCCGTCGCTGCGGTCATGGGCGCCGACGTAGTCATCACCGACACGTGGGTGTCGATGGGCATGGAGTCGGAGAAGGACGAGCGACAGGGTGAGCACTCACCCTTCGAGAAGTATTCCGTCACACCGGAACTGATGGACCTGGCCGATCCCAAGGCGATCTTCCTGCACTGCCTGCCGGCCTATCGCGGGTTTGAAGTGGCCGCCGAGGTCATCGACGGTCCGCAATCGGTGGTTTGGGACGAGGCGGAGAACCGGCTACACGCACAGAAGGCGATCATCTCCTTCCTGCTCGAGAAGTCGGGTCCGTCGGCGTCCCATGCGGGGACGGTATGACGGTCGCCTCATCCCGCGGCGCCCGCCAGCAGCGGATCGTTGACCTCCTCGGCGAGCACGCGGTCCGCTCCCAAATCCAGCTGCTCGAACTTCTCGCCGCCGAAGGCATTGAGGTCACCCAGGCGACGCTGTCGCGGGACCTGGTCGAACTCAGCGCCGAGAGGGTGCGGGTCGGCAAGAGCTTGATCTATGCCGTGCCGGGGGAGGGCGGGGATCGCACCGTCCGCCCGGCGCCCGAGGCCCGCGAAGTGAGCCGCCGGCTCGCGGCCCGCTGCCAGGAACTGCTCGTCTCGGCGGCCACGTCGGCCAATCTCGTTGTGCTGCGCACCCCCCCGGGCGCGGCCAGTTTCCTCGCGTCGGCCATCGACCACGGCCAGGTGGACGGTGTCCTCGGCAGTATCGCCGGGGATGACACGATCATGCTCATCACCGAAGGGCCGACCGCGAGCGAGACCGTGGCCGCCACCCTGCTCAGCCTTTCCGGGAAGGACCCCGCGTGACCGACCAGCCTGCTGGTGACCAGACCGGAAAAAGTGCAGGCACCGACAAGGTCAGCCTCTGGGGTGGTCGCTTCAGTGGCGGTCCGGCCGATGCCCTGGCCGCGCTGAGCAAGTCCACCCATTTCGACTGGCGACTGGCTCCCCAGGACATTGCGGGCAGCCGCGCCCACGCCCAGGTGCTCGCCGCGGCCGGGCTGCTCGATGAGCCGACGCAGCGGGCCATGCTCGACGGGCTCGACCGGCTCGAGGTCGATGTGCGCTCGGGCGTCTTCACACCGGGCGAGGACGACGAAGACGTGCACACTGCCCTCGAACGCGGTCTCATCGAGCGCGCCGGAGCCGACGTCGGCGGCCGGCTGCGCGCGGGCCGGTCCCGCAACGACCAGATCGCCACGCTTTTCCGGATGTACCTGCGCGAGCAGGCCCGCCACCTCAGCGCCCGCATCCTCGATGTCGTCGATGCTCTTGTGGCACAGGCCGATCGGCACTTGGGGGTAGCCATGCCCGGGCGCACTCACCTCCAGCACGCCCAGCCGGTCCTGCTTAGCCACCACCTCCTCGCCCACGTGTGGAGCCTGTTGCGCGATGTCGAGCGCTTCGGCGACTGGGACAAGCGGGCCGACACTTCGCCCTACGGCTCGGGCGCCCTTGCCGGGTCCTCACTCGGCCTGGACCCGGAGAAGGTCGCCGCCGACCTCGGCTTCTCTCGGTCGGTCGAGAACTCCATCGACGGCACCGCGGCTCGCGACTTCGCCGCCGAGTTCGCCTTCGTGTGCGCCCTGACGGCCGTCGATATCTCCCGGATCGCCGAGGAGATCGTCCTCTGGGCGACAAAGGAATTCGGCTTCATTCGGCTCGATGACGCCTATTCGACCGGGTCGAGCATCATGCCGCAGAAGAAGAATCCCGACATCGCCGAACTAGCCCGAGGCAAGGCCGGCCGGCTGGTGGGTGACCTCACTGGACTGTTGACGACGCTGAAGTCGCTCCCGCTCGCCTATAACCGGGATCTGCAGGAGGACAAGGAACCGGTCTTCGACGCGATCGACACTCTCGACGTCTTGCTGCCCGCCTTCACCGGCATGATTGCAACGATGACATTCGACGCTGCTCGCCTGGAAAGCCTTGCGCCCCAGGGGTTCTCGCTAGCGACCGATGTCGCCGAGTGGCTGGTCAGGAGGGGCGTGCCCTTCCGGATCGCTCACGAGGTCGCCGGAGCCTGCGTGCGCGAGTGTGAGGGCAGGGGGATCGAGTTGTGGGAGCTGAGCGACGCCGACCTGGCCGCGATCTCACCCCACCTGAATCCCGGCGTGCGCGACGTCCTCTCGGTGCAGGGCTCGCTCGCCTCACGGGACGCCAAGGGCGGCACCGCGCCGGCCCGCGTCAGCGAGCAACTGCTCACGGCGCGATCGGCCGTGGCGCGCGCCCGCGAATTCGCTTCCGGCTGAACTCATCTGCTCAGCAGCCCAGACCCGCGGGTCGAGAGGACCGGTCGGCACGGTTCTGACCACAAACGTTCCGACACGCTCCTCTCGACCCCGTCGGACCGATCATCCGCCGCTCCGGACAACGTCACGACACCAACCCACCAGTAGCCCTTCGTCTGGCCCTCGACATCGGCTCAGTCACCACGCCACTCACCGAACTCCTTGAGTCAGTCCAGTTGGAGCCGCATCTCGCTCGTTGAGGTGAATCCTGCTGCCGCATAGATCGCCCGGCCAGCATCGGAGGCATGCAACGTGACAACGTCGACCCCTTTGGTCCGGCAGGCGTCGAGCGCGGCTGCCGGCAGGATGCGGGCGATGCCCTGCGAGCGGTGCACCGGATCGACGTACATATTGAGCAGGTAACCGCGAATACTCTTTGTGGTATTCATGTTTGGTGGCAGGTCCTGCCACAGGATGCCGACGCCGCCGACCACCTGGCCGTCGAGGTGCACTAGTAGCCCGACATAGCGGCCATCGCTTAGCTTAGGGCTGCCGTCAACCATGCGAGCGCGGGAGCGCTTGCCGCGGTGACGTCCTCAGCGGCGATTCGCATATCGGTGAACATCGCGTCGCGGCGCCCAGAGATGGTTGCGGCATCCTCCACACGGGCTTGTCGGATCTCCAGACGCGCAGTCACGTTATGCGGTCTTGCATGGGCGAGGATGGGAAGATGGATCCTCGGTTGCCGCGGGCGTTCTTCGCCCGCCATGTGCTCGAGGTGGCGCCAGATCTGTTGGGGCGCAACCTGGCTCATGCTGGGGTCACCGTGCGCATCACCGAGACGGAGGCCTACGCCGGGGAGGCCGGCGACCCGGGCTCGCACGCCTTCCGCGGGTGGACACCCCGGACCGCACCGATGTTCGGCCCGGCTGGCCTCACCTACGTCTACTTCACCTATGGCATGCATTGGATGCTCTGCCTGGTCACCGGCAGGGACGGCGGCGCCCAGGCCGTCCTCATCCGAGCGGGCGAAGTGATTGCTGGACACGAGATCGCCGCCGCCCGCAGGCCTGGTGTGGCACAGCGCGATTGGTGTCGCGGCCCCGCACGGTTGGCGACGACCCTTGCACTCGATGGCAGCCACACCGGCCTCGACTTCTGCCGGCCCCCTTTGCGCAGGCCGGGCCTGCGCAGCATTGACCTCGTCCTTCGCGCCGGCAGTTCAGCCGACCCGGCGTTGATCCGCACGGGCCCCCGGGTGGGCGTGAGTGGTCCAGGGGGTGACGGGTCCGCATACCCGTGGCGCTTTTGGATCGACGCCGAGCCGACCGTCTCGCCCTATCGGCCGGGCGTGCTCAGGACGAGTTCGGGGCCTCCAGGGTGAGCACGCGTGCCACGTCCGTAACGTCCACGGTGCGCCCCGACCGGGCCGCCTCCTCCACGGCGAGTGCGACCGCGACCGCTTGCGTCCCCGCGATCGCGCTCACTGCCGGGGCCTCGCCCTCGGTGACCGCCCGGGTGAAGGCGCCGACGCTGACGGCATACAGGTCCTTCCGCTCGCCGACCTCGACGCTCGACATGCCCGAGGAAGTGCGTAGCTGGAGGTCACCGATCGGGTCCTGAGTCAAGGCATCGGTGGCGTGCAAGCTGCCCTCGGTGCCGTAGATATCGATCGAACTCGAGTTGTAGGGCACCGTGTACGCATCGTGCGTCTGGGCGAGGAAGTCGTCCTCCCAACGCAGCACGGTCATGACCGCGTCGGGGGCGCCCTTGGGCCAAGGGCCCTGACGGACCGTTTGCGCGGCTGCAGTCGCGGGTGGAGGCTCTCGCAACAACCCGATGACGGCCGCGTCATGCACGGTGATGTCAAGGATCACGCCGCCACCGGGAACGTCCTCGAGGCGCCAGCCGCGAAGCCGCTCCCGCAAGAGGAAGGCATGGTTGATCCGCATCCCCAGGAGCGAACCAATCGCGTCTTCGCGGGCCATCGAGGCGAGCGTGCGGAGCACGCTGGAACACGGCAAATGGTGGTTGACGGCGAACACCAAATCCTGCTGCCGGGACAGGTGGATCAGCCCCACCGCTTCCCGCAGGTCGAGCGTGATCGGCTTTTCGCACAACACGTGCACGCCCGCCGAGAGTGCGGCCCGGGCCTGCTCCGCGTGCTTGGGATTGTGCGAGCTGATGTAGGCCACGTCCACGCCGTCGAGCGCCGTGTCAAGCTCGGTGGTGGCTCGCTCGATTCCGTTGGCGGCGGCATACGCGCGGGCGTGGTCCGGCGAGCCACTAAGGACGGCGGCCGCCTCCCCGCCGAGCCCGCGTATGGCCGGCAACATCCTGGAGGCAGCGATATCGCTGGCTCCCAGCAGCGCCCATCGCAGTGGTCTCATAGCGTGTCCCCTTCGCAGTTCGGTTTCGGGTGTGCGGTGTTGAGGTGATCGGTGATCTCCGCGGTGATGCGGTCCTTGACCTCCGGCGGTGCGAACGAGACCGACACCGCGGTGGTCGCGAGGTTCGCCAGGCTGCGGGCGTCGAGGTGGAGCAGCTCGGCGGCAATCTCGTACTCCCCGTTCAAGGTCGTGCCGAACATTGGGGGATCGTCGCTGTTGACCGTCACGACGACGCCGGCGTCGCGCAGGGCGCGGATTGGATGGTCGGCCAAGCGGTCCACACAGCGCGTTGCGACATTAGACGTTGGGCACACTTCCAGCGGAATCCGTTCGGCGACAAGGCGTTCGACGAGAGCAGGGTCGTCGATCGCCCGGATGCCGTGGCCGATCCGCTCCGCGCCGAGGTGGTCGAGGGCGTCCCACACGGACTGGGCGTCGGTCGATTCGCCGGCGTGGGGCACCGAGTGCAATCCCGCCGCGCGAGCGCGCGCGAAGTAGCCGGCGAACGGGCGGCGCGGCACCTCCGGCCCGCCCAGGCCGAAGCCGATCAGCGCGGCCGGGCCGTGCTCGACCGCATAGGTCACCGTGGCCTCGGCCCGCTCGACCCCGACCTCGCCGGGGATGTCGTAGATCCACCGCACGACGACCCCGTGATCACGTTCGGCCGCGACCCGCGCGTCCTCGATCGCCTCGGTGTAGGCCTCGATCGGGATTCCCCGGACGACCGATGTGTACGGCGTCATCGTCAGCTCGGCGTAGCGGACGTTCTGCGCCGCCAGGCCCTCGATGACCTCGTAGGTGAGGAGGCGGATGTCCTCCGGGGTCCGCAACAGGTCGACGACCCCGAGGTAGACGTCGATGAAGTGGGCGAAATCGGTGAACGTGTAGAAGCGGCGCAGGGCGTCGAGGTCCTTCGGCACAGCGGTGTCGGGATGGCGCTCGGCGAGCGCGAGCACCGTCTCCGGCCGGGCCGAGCCGACGTGGTGCACGTGCAACTCCGCCTTCGGCAACCCCGCGATGTATGCCGTGAGGTCGCCTCCAGACCCGCCGCGCGTCGTCGTCATGGGCGGCAGTGTGCCTCAGCGGAGTTGGCGGCTCGCCAGCCGGTCCGGTGAAACGCCGGTGCGGCGCCCGGCGCGGGCATGGCAGGCTGGGCGCCCGGCCGGCAACCGGCGCACGGTGCGCCGCCCGGCATACGAGCCGCACGGCATACGAAGCAAGGAGCGAGACGATCGTGACCAACATCCTCGACGAGCTGCAGTGGCGCGGAGCGGTGGCGCAGTCCACCGACGAGGCCGCGCTGCGCCAGGCCCTCGCGGACGGACCGATCACGGTGTATTGCGGGTTCGACCCGAGCGCGCCCTCGCTGCATTTCGGCAATTTCGTCCAATTGATGTCGCTGCGGCGGATGCAGCGGGCGGGGCACAAGGTCATCTGCCTCGTCGGGGGCTCGACCGGACTGATCGGCGACCCGAAGCCGACCAGCGAACGGGTGCTGAAGACCAAGGAGGCGACGGCGGCGAATGTCGCGCGGATCAAGGCGCTGGTGCGTCCGTTCCTCGATTTTGAGGGGACCGACCCCGCCTGCGCCCACCCGGCGATCCTCGTCGACAACCTCGACTGGACCGCGCCGATGTCGGCCCTCGACTTCCTGCGTGACGTCGGCAAGCACTTCCGGGTCAACCAGATGATCCGCAAGGAGGCGGTTGCCGCGCGGTTGGAGAGCCAGGAGGGGATCTCGTACACCGAGTTCAGCTACCAGCTGCTCCAGGCGCTCGATTTCCTCGAGCTCTACCGGGTCCACGGGTGCACGATGCAGATCGGCGGGTCCGACCAGTGGGGCAATCTGACCGCCGGGGTCGACCTGATCCACAAGGTCGAGGGGGCGACGGTCCATGTGATGACCTCGCCGCTGCTCACCGACTCCTCGGGGGTGAAGTACGGCAAGTCGGAGGGCAACGCGATCTGGTTGTCGGCGGATATGACCAGTCCGTACGCCTTTTACCAGTACTTCCTCAACGTCGAGGACGCCTCGGTGATCACGCTGCTGAAGATCTTCAGCGACCGGGGGCAGGAGGAGATCGCCGACCTGGAGCGCGCAGTCGCCGATGAGCCATTCCGCCGGGCGGCGCAGAAGGCGCTTGCCGCCGACTTCACCACCCTCGCCCACGGCGCGGCCGCGACCGCCGCAGTCCAGGCGGCGTCGGAGGCACTATTCGGCAAGGGTGACCTGCACGCCCTCGACGCGGACACCCTGCAGCGACGCGACCGCCGAACTGCCCGGCGGTGACGGGGACGTTGGGCTGGGAGTTGTGGACGCACTTGTCCGCACTGGTTTGGTCGACTCGCGCAAAGCGGCTCGTCGCACGATCAGTGAAGGCGGGGCGTCGCTCAACGGGGAGAAGCTCGCCGACCCGGAAGCCGTCATCGCAACGGCGGACTTCCTCCACGGCCGCGTGGCCATCTTGCGGCGGGGACGCCGCAATCTCGCCGCGCTGCGCCGCCGGACGGCCAGTCCGCCGGAGCGCTCACCCGCCTCCTGAGGGCCGATTTGCATCCCCCGAGCCGCTCATCTAGGGTTTTCCCTCGTCAGCCCGCACGGGAGGAACGGACGCCACCGCGGGAGTGATACTCCCGACGAAGCCGGCCGGTCCCAGGTTGACACCACCTCCCAGCACGAGCAGACCTCGCGCTGGGCCAAGCAGGCGAGCAGCACCCGCTGCACGACTAGCGAGCAGCCGGTCACGGCTGCTAACCTGGTTAACCCGCTGCAGGCAACAACCGTCAACGGCCCCGGTCAGCTCCCATCTGGGAGCGGGGCCCAAGTTGACGCCGATGTCGTCAGCGGGTAAGCTAGAACGGTTGCCCCAAAATCCGCGATGAGAAGTCACCGTGGGTGAGGTGCGCGCCCGAACCTTGAGAACTCAACAGCGTGTCAAAAATCGATGCCAATAACCTCGTCGTGATCCTCGGCGCCTGCCGTGGTCACACGAATCCTTTTTGGTTGACAACGATCATCTAGCAATAGCTAGTTGTTCTTGCTCAGCCAGTGATTTTGCCCTTCGGGGTGTTTGATTTCTCGGGCCCCAGCGGTCCGAGGCCAAAACATCAACGGAGAGTTTGATCCTGGCTCAGGACGAACGCTGGCGGCGTGCTTAACACATGCAAGTCGAACGGTGACGGAGAGCTTGCTCTCCTGATCAGTGGCGAACGGGTGAGTAACACGTGAGTAACCTGCCCCAGACTCTGGAATAACCCCGGGAAACCGGAGCTAATACCAGATACGAGACGGAGAGGCATCTCTACCGTCTGGAAAGTCTTTCGGTCTGGGATGGACTCGCGGCCTATCAGCTAGTTGGTGAGGTAACGGCTCACCAAGGCGACGACGGGTAGCCGGCCTGAGAGGGCGACCGGCCACACTGGGACTGAGACACGGCCCAGACTCCTACGGGAGGCAGCAGTGGGGAATATTGCACAATGGGCGAAAGCCTGATGCAGCGACGCCGCGTGCGGGATGACGGCCTTCGGGTTGTAAACCGCTTTCAGCAGGGAAGAAGCGAAAGTGACGGTACCTGCAGAAGAAGCACCGGCTAACTACGTGCCAGCAGCCGCGGTAATACGTAGGGTGCGAGCGTTGTCCGGAATTATTGGGCGTAAAGAGCTTGTAGGCGGTTTGTCGCGTCTGCTGTGAAAACCCGGGGCTCAACCCCGGACTTGCAGTGGGTACGGGCAAACTAGAGTGTGGTAGGGGAGACTGGAATTCCTGGTGTAGCGGTGAAATGCGCAGATATCAGGAGGAACACCAATGGCGAAGGCAGGTCTCTGGGCCATTACTGACGCTGAGAAGCGAAAGCGTGGGGAGCGAACAGGATTAGATACCCTGGTAGTCCACGCCGTAAACGTTGGGCGCTAGGTGTGGGACTCTTTTCACGAGTTCTGTGCCGCAGCTAACGCATTAAGCGCCCCGCCTGGGGAGTACGGCCGCAAGGCTAAAACTCAAAGGAATTGACGGGGGCCCGCACAAGCGGCGGAGCATGTGGATTAATTCGATGCAACGCGAAGAACCTTACCAAGGCTTGACATATACCGGAAACATCTAGAGATAGGTGCCCCGCAAGGTCGGTATACAGGTGGTGCATGGTTGTCGTCAGCTCGTGTCGTGAGATGTTGGGTTAAGTCCCGCAACGAGCGCAACCCTCGTTCTATGTTGCCAGCGCGTTATGGCGGGGACTCATAGAAGACTGCCGGGGTCAACTCGGAGGAAGGTGGGGATGACGTCAAATCATCATGCCCCTTATGTCTTGGGCTTCACACATGCTACAATGGCCGGTACAAAGGGCTGCGAAACCGCGAGGTGGAGCGAATCCCATAAAACCGGTCTCAGTTCGGATTGGGGTCTGCAACTCGACCCCATGAAGTCGGAGTCGCTAGTAATCGCAGATCAGCAACGCTGCGGTGAATACGTTCCCGGGCCTTGTACACACCGCCCGTCAAGTCACGAAAGTCGGTAACACCCGAAGCCGGTGGCCCAACCTTTTGGAGGGAGCCGTCGAAGGTGGGACTGGCGATTGGGACTAAGTCGTAACAAGGTAGCCGTACCGGAAGGTGCGGCTGGATCACCTCCTTTCTAAGGAGCACTGGTCGCGCAAGCGATCCAGAGCCTCGCCGGCGGCGACCGTTCGCCGGGAGGAGCTCATGGGTGAAACATCGATTAGTTGGCATCGCGCGCATCGTCGGAACTGGCAAGTACAAGTCCTTAGGGACAGTGGAACGCGGCCGATGAGTGCGGGATGCCTGACACGCTGTTGGGTCCTGAGGGCTCGGGCATTCTAACCAGTCTTCACGGCCGATGAGAATCGGACGCGGACCCTGATCAACGCTGAACCGTCGCGACTGCGATAGGCACGATCATGATCAGGATGCCGCCCGTATTTTGAGAACTACACAGTGGACGCGAGCATCTTTGTGGCTCAAGTTTATAAGGGCACACGGTGGATGCCTTGGCACCAGGAACCGAAGAAGGACGTAGGAATCTGCGATAAGCCTCGGGGAGTCGATAACCAGACTGTGATCCGAGGATTTCCGAATGGGGAAACCCGGCTGGAGGCAAGTCCAGTCACTCTCATCTGAACACATAGGGTGAGTAGAGGGAACGTGGGGAAGTGAAACATCTCAGTACCCACAGGAAGAGAAAGCAACCGCGATTCCGTTAGTAGTGGCGAGCGAAAGCGGAAGAGGCCAAACCAGACATGTGTGATAGCTGATCAGGCGTTGCATGTTTGGGGTAGTGGGACTTCTCAGTCAGTGCTGATTCACTGACATGGAGTAAAAAATTCGCGTCATAGTCGAAGGGCATTGAATGGCCCGGCACAGAGGGTGGCACCCCCGTAGACGAAATGGCGCGAACTTCAGAGAAATATCCCAAGTAGCACGGGGCCCGAGAAATCCCGTGTGAATCTGGCGGGACCACCCGCTAAGCCTAAATATTCCCTGGTGACCGATAGCGGACAAGTACCGTGAGGGAAAGGTGAAAAGTACCCCGGGAGGGGAGTGAAATAGATCCTGAAACCGCGTGCCTACAATCCGTCGGAGCCTCCTTGTGGGGTGACGGCGTGCCTTTTGAAGAATGAGCCTGCGAGTTAGTGCTCGGTGGCGAGGTTAACCCGTGTGGGGAAGCCGTAGCGAAAGCGAGTCCGAATAGGGCGTTTTAGTCGCCGGGTCTAGACCCGAAGCGGAGTGATCTACCCATGGCCAGGTTGAAGCGACGGTAAGACGTCGTGGAGGACCGAACCCACTTAGGTTGAAAACTGAGGGGATGAGCTGTGGGTAGGGGTGAAAGGCCAATCAAACTCCGTGATAGCTGGTTCTCCCCGAAATGCATTTAGGTGCAGCGTCACGTGTTTCTTACCGGAGGTAGAGCTACTGGATAGCCGATGGGCCTCACCAGGTTACTGACGTTAGCCAAACTCCGAATGCCGGTAAGTGATAGCGTGGCAGTGAGACTGCGGGGGATAAGCTCCGTAGTCGAGAGGGAAACAGCCCAGACCACCAGCTAAGGCCCCTAAGCGTGTGCTAAGTGGGAAAGGATGTGGAGTTGCATTGACAACCAGGAGGTTGGCTTAGAAGCAGCCACCCTTTAAAGAGTGCGTAATAGCTCACTGGTCAAGTGATTCCGCGCCGACAATGTAGCGGGGCTCAAGCACACCGCCGAAGCTGTGGCATTGACACACTGCCTGGCAGCAATGTCCAAGCGTGTTGATGGGTAGGGGAGCGTCGTGTGGCGAGTGAAGCGGCGGAGTGATCCAGCCGTGGACGCCACACGAGTGAGAATGCAGGCATGAGTAGCGAAAGACGGGTGAGAAACCCGTCCGCCGAATAACCAAGGGTTCCAGGGTCAAGCTAATCTGCCCTGGGTAAGTCGGGACCTAAGGCGAGGCCGACAGGCGTAGTCGATGGGCATCCGGTTGATATTCCGGAACCGGCGAAGAACCGCCCCTGATGAATCTAGTGATGCTAAGCGCCCGAAGCCCGCTGATCTCTTCGGAGTGACGTTGGTGGAGCGCGCGACCCTACCTAGTAGTAGTCAAGCAATGGGGAGACGCAGGAAGGTAGCCTCCGCGTGGCGATGGTTGTCCACGTCCAAGGGTGTAGGGAGTGAGGTAGGCAAATCCGCCTCACACATATCCTGAGACCTGATAGTGACCGCGAATGCGGGAAGCAGGGTGATCCTATGCTGCCGAGAAAATCCTCTAGCGAGGTTCTAGCCGCCCGTACCCCAAACCGACTCAGGTGGTTAGGTAGAGAATACCAAGGCGATCGAGTGAATCGTAGTTAAGGAATTCGGCAAAATGCCCCCGTAACTTCGGGAGAAGGGGGGCCCGGATTCTGAAGTCCTTTCGGACTAGGATGATGGGCCGCAGAGACCAGGGAGAAGCGACTGTTTACTAAAAACACAGGTCCGTGCGAAGTTGCAAAACGATGTATACGGACTGACGCCTGCCCGGTGCTGGAAGGTTAAGAGGACGGGTTAGCCGCAAGGCGAAGCTCAGAATTTAAGCCCCAGTAAACGGCGGTGGTAACTATAACCATCCTAAGGTAGCGAAATTCCTTGTCGGGTAAGTTCCGACCTGCACGAATGGCGTAACGATTTCTCCACTGTCTCAACTGCGAACTCGGCGAAATTGCATTACGAGTAAAGATGCTCGTTACGCGCAGCAGGACGGAAAGACCCCGGGACCTTTACTATAGCTTGGTATTGGTGTTCGGTACGGCTTGTGTAGGATAGGTGGGAGACTGTGAAGCATGCACGCCAGTGTGTGTGGAGTCAACGTTGAAATACCACTCTGGTCGTTCTGGATATCTAACCTCGGTCCGTGATCCGGATCAGGGACAGTGCCTGGTGGGTAGTTTAACTGGGGCGGTTGCCTCCTAAAATGTAACGGAGGCGCTCAAAGGTTCCCTCAGTCTGGTTGGCAATCAGATTTTGAGTGTAAGTGCACAAGGGAGCTTGACTGCGAGACTGACAGGTCGAGCAGGGACGAAAGTCGGAACTAGTGACCCGACGGTGGCTTGTGGAAGCGCCGTCGCTCAACGGATAAAAGGTACCCCGGGGATAACAGGCTGATCTTGCCCAAGAGTCCATATCGACGGCATGGTTTGGCACCTCGATGTCGGCTCGTCGCATCCTGGGGGTGGAGTCGCTCCCAAGGGTTGGGCTGTTCGCCCATTAAAGCGGTACGCGAGCTGGGTTTAGAACGTCGTGAGACAGTTCGGTCCCTATCCGCTGTGCGCGTAGGAAACTTGAGAAGGGCTGTCCCTAGTACGAGAGGACCGGGATGGACGAACCTCTGGTGTGTCAGTTGTTCTGCCAAGAGCACTGCTGATTGGCTACGTTCGGAAGTGATAACCGCTGAAAGCATCTAAGCGGGAAGCACGCTTCAAGATTAGGTTTCCATGGGCTTTGCCCGAGAGGCTCCCAGTAGACGACTGGGTTGATAGGCCAGACGTGGAAGTGCAGCAATGCATGTAGCTGACTGGTACTAATAAGCCGATAACTTGACCAACACATTGTAAAAGTGTCAAAGATTTTGCTCGCGTCCACTGTGCAGTTCCCGAGATACGGTCGGGAACCAGATATCTCCATAGAGTTTCGGCTGTCATAGCGAAGGGGAAACGCCCGGCTCCATTCCGAACCCGGAAGCTAAGCCCTTCAGCGCCGATGGTACTGCACTGGTGACGGTGTGGGAGAGTAGGACGCAGCCGGACATACTTTGCAAAGACGCCCTCCCGGAGACGGTTGAGGGCGTTTTGCTTTTTCCACAGATAGTCTTGGGCCACACGGCAGCCGGAGGGTCGACAAGAGCGTTGGCGGGAAGCGGGAGGAAGGATCAAGCGTGAGCGACAACGAGGAGCGCGGCTCGCAGGGCGAGGACGGGCGCCGTTCGGAAAGGCGAAGCGGAGGATCGGGGCCGAGCCGCGGGGGCAGGTCGCGCTTCAGCCGTAAACAAGGCCCGGGTCGTGACCAGCGGTCCGGCGGCGGCCAGCGGTCCGGCAGCGGGCAGCGGTCCGGCAGCGGGGAGCCGTCCGACAGGCGGCAGCGAACGGGCGGCGGACAGCGTGGCAGTGCGTCTCCGGGGGGTCGCACTGGTCTTGGCCGGTCTAGTGACGGCGAGCGACACGATGGTTCCCGAGGGGGCGCCGGTCGGGGTGAGCGCAGTCCCGCAGGTGCCCGCAGCTTCGGCCCGCGCTTGGTGCCGACAAAGGGTCGCCTGCCCGAGCCCGCAATCGATGACGGCGTGACCGGGAGGGAACTTGACCGGGAGGTGTGGACACAACTGCGGACGTTGTCGAAGGAAAACGCCGAAGGCGTGGCCCAGCACTTGGTGATGGTGGCGATCCGCCTGGCGGAGGAGGACGTCGACGGGGCCCTCGCCCATGCGGAGACCGCGGTTCGTCGTGCCGGACGCGTCCCGGCTGCCCGGGAAGCCCTCGGCATGGTTGCCTATCGGCAAGGTGAGTTCGCTCGTGCCCTCGCTGAGTTCCGCACGGTGCGGCGGCTCAGCGGCTCGGCCCACCTGCTGCCCCTGATGGTGGACTGTGAGCGTGGTCTCGGCCGTCTAGATCGGGCGCTGGAGTTGGCGGTGAGCGCCGAGGCGGCAGAACTCCCCGCGCCCGAGCGGGCCGAACTCGCCATGGTCGTCTCCGGTGTCCGACGCGACCTCGGCCAGCTTGACGCTGCCGTCGTTGGTTTGGAGCCATTCGTCTCCGGGCCAGTGCGGCCGTGGTCGGCGCGGGCCTATTACGCGTATGCCGATGCGCTGCTCGCCCGCGGCGAAGAGGTCGAGGCGCGGCGGTGGTTCGCCGCGGCGGTCGATGCCGACACCGAGGTGAGCACCGATGCCGCCGAGCGCCTTGACCTGCTCGATGGCGTAGCGTTCGACGACGCGTGCGACGAAAGCCTTGCTGATCACGTGGACTTGGGACCGCAGACGGGCGTGGGGGAGTCGGAACAATGACGGACACTGCTCTCCAGGAACGCTATCGGGGATTCGTGTGTGATCTCGACGGTGTCGTCTACCGCGGACCCACAGCGGTGCCGCACGCGGTCGCAGCCTTGAACAACCTGCCGGCCGCGGTCGTCTATGCCACCAACAACGCCTCGCGGACACCGCAGGAGGTCGCCGACCACCTGGTCGGTCTCGGCCTGCATACCGGTCCCCAGTGGGTCGTCAACAGCTCGATGGCCGCGGCGGACGTCCTGGCCTGCGAGCTTGCCGCGGGCGCCACCGTGCTCGCGATCGGCGGCCCCGGAGTGGCTGCCGCACTCACCGGCGCCGGCTTGCACTCGGTCTTCGACAGCGATCAGCCGGTTGCCGCAGTGCTGCAGGGCTACGGGACCACGGTCACGGCTGGGGACTTGGCCCAAGCGGCATACGCAATCCAGCGCGGAGCGCGCTGGGTCGCCACGAATGACGACCTAACGCTGCCGACCGACCGCGGCATCGCACCGGGCAATGGGGCGCTCGTCGCCGCGGTCGCGGCGGCTGCCGGAGCCAGGCCCCGGGTCACCGGAAAGCCACACCCGCCTCTCTATCTGATGAGCGCCCGTGTGCTCGATCAACCCCTCGAGCGGGTGCTCGCCATCGGCGATCGATTGGAGACCGACATCGCCGGCGCCGTCACCGCCGGGATGGATTCCGCCTTGGTTCTGACCGGCGTCCACCGGGCCACCGATGCCGCGCTCGCACCCCCGGAGCAGCGCCCGCGTTATGTGCTCGGCGATCTGCGCGATCTTGCGCTCCCGTATGCCGAGCCGCTGCCAACTGACGACGGCTTCCGCTGTGCGGGAACGAGGATCCGGGTCGACGGTGCCCAGTTGCGGGTCGACGCGAGCCCCGAATCGCCCCCGATCGAGGCGGTGCGTGCGGGGATCGCCGCCATTTGGGCGGCGGCCGATCACGGCGCCGGGGAGGACCGGCTGCGCGCCTTGGCCAGTCAGTTGCCGGGCGCCAGTTAACCTGCGAGGGCAACCACGCGAGAGGAAAGACCGTGATCGACAAAGTGGTCCGCCAGGGCGTCTCGAGCGCACTCGGACTTGCCGAGTTCCTGCTCACCCGGTCGCTGGAGGCCGTGCGACTGGTCAACGAGGCCCTTGCCGAGGACGATGCGGCACCGCCCGGCATGCTTGACGGATACGGAGCGGGCGCGGCGCAGCCGTCCTGGCGACCCGCCGAACTGGGTGATCTCGCGGCTACGGCTGCCATCCTGCGAGACCGTGCTCGGTCGAATGTTACCGAGCTGCCCACGACGCTCCCGGACGACACCCCCGCCCGCGCCCGAGACGACACCGCCGCCCGCGTCCCAAGTGCCGACGGCTCGCCCGGGGCAACCCGCTCGGCCGGGCCGGGCGACGACGCGGGATCGGTGCCGGCGCGGCCGCGGCCGTCACGCGCCGCCATCCGCCAACGCGCGAGCGCCGCCACCGACCGCGCGCCCGCGCCGGTGTCGGCCGACACCGACCCCACGCTGAGCACCTCCGCCGATGGCGGTGCCGCACCACGGCGGCGAACGGCCACCAAGAAGCGAACGTCCACGCAGCAGCCGACTGGCACGCGGAGGAGATCGACCACCAAGACACAGAGCGCTACCCACCAGCCCAGCTCCACGAAGACCACGGCAAGGTCGCCGCGCAAGCGCGCGGCCGCGGCTGCCGACGAGCCGGTGGGCGCGCCTACACGGGCGAGCGGGCCCACACCGGCGAGCGGGCAGAGCTGATGAGCGAGTCCCCGGCCATGGTGGAGCCCCCTGCCGGCGATCCGGCGGTCGAGGCCGCCTTGGCGACCCTGCTCGCCAGCACGGCCGACGACTCCGACGCCGTTCTCGGCGCGGCGGAGACGCTCCACCGGACGTTGGGGGAGCGGCTGCGCGACCTCGACGGGTGAGCCGATGACCCGTCTGGACAACGAGCCGGTCAGGCGTGGCCTGATCCGCTCGCCCGTCGCGGGAGGACGGGGCACTGTCGAGTGCCTGATCTTGGCTGATCCGGGCCGACAGGGGCGCCCCCGCCGGCGCCCCTGTCGGCGTTCCGTGGCAGGCTCTGGGGGAGCAGGCACGCACCCTTGACACCGAGGAGACCTCATGACCGCTCGCTCGCGGCGCGTGCTGCTCGTGCTGCACCCGCGGCGCCGAGAGGCCAGCGAGTTGGCCCAGGAAGTGATGGCTCAGCTCACCGGCGCCGGCGTCGAGGTCGTCGTCGACGAGCTGTCGGTGGAGACCTTCGGCGCGCCCCTCACGTCCGGCGTGGACCGAGCTGACCCGCAGGACCCCGCCCGCGACTGCGAGCTTGTCCTCGTCCTCGGCGGCGATGGCACGATCTTGCGCGGTGCCGAGCTCTCCCGCGGCTCCGGCGTGCCCCTCCTCGGCATCAACCTCGGCCACGTCGGCTTCCTTGCCGAGGTCGAGCAGGAAGACACGCCGGCCACTGTCGAGCGCATCCTCGACCGCGACTACACCGTCTCCGAGCGAATGACGTTGGCGGTCACCAGCTTTGTCGACGGCCGGCAATTGTCCTCCACATGGGCGCTCAACGAGGCGACGGTCGAGAAGGCCGCCCGGGAGCGGATGCTCGAGCTGACCGTCGAGGTCGACGGCCGGCCGTTGTCGACGTGGGGCTGCGATGGTGTCGTCATGGCCACGCCCACGGGGTCGACGGCCTATGCCTTCTCGGCGGGCGGGCCGATCGTCTGGCCCGACCTGTCGGCGATCCTGCTCGTGCCGATCAGCGCGCACGCCCTCTTCGCCCGTCCCGTCGTGGTCGGCCCGGACTCGCATCTGGCGGTCGACATCGTCGCCGACGCCGAAGGCTCTGGCGTCTTGTGGTGCGACGGCCGGCGAGCCCTCGACCTGCCCCCCGGCGCCCGGATCGAGGTCTGCCGCTCGGGCCTGCCGGTGCTTCTGGCGCGGCTCAGCCGCGAGCCGTTCACCGACCGGCTCGTCGAGAAGTTCGACCTCTCGGTCCACGGATGGCGAGGGGCGGCGCGGATGCGCGGCGGTCACGGACCGAGCACGGCGTCCACGAGGTCGTGATCGATGCTGCGTGAGCTGCGCATCCGCTCCCTGGGAGTGATCGAGGACGCGGTCGTCGAGTTCGGCCCCGGCCTCAACGTCGTGACCGGGGAGACCGGGGCGGGCAAGACCATGGTTGTCCAGGGCCTGGGCCTGCTCTTCGGAGCCCGCGCCGATCCCGGGCTGGTTCGCGCCGGAGCCGATGCGGCCAGCGTCGATGGGGTCATCGACGCGGCGGCCGGGCATCCGGCGCTCGCCCGCGCCGAGGCGGCCGGCGCGGACACCGCCGACGGCCTGATCCTCGCCCGCATCGTCGGCGCCCAGGGACGCTCCCGCGCTGTCGCTGGGGGCCGGACCGTCCCGGCTGGGGTCCTCGCCGAACTCGCCGAGGACCTCGTCGTCGTCCACGGGCAAAGCGACCAGTGGCGGCTGCGCTCGGCCGAGGAGCAGCGCGGTCTGCTCGATGCCTTCGCCGGTGAGGAGGTGACCTGTCCGCTGGCCCGGTTCCAGGAGAGCCATTCAGCCTGGCGGGCCGCCGTCGCCGCCTGTCACCATCTTGAGGAACTCGCTCGCGCCAAGGCCGCCGACCTGGCGGCGCTGCGCGCCGGGGTCGAGCGCATCGAGAAGATCGACCCCAAACCGGGAGAAGACCTCGCCTTGCGCGCCGAGAACGAGCGGCTCGCGCACGCCGAGGGGCTGCGCAGCGCCGCCCTGGCGGCCGCCTGGGCCCTGACCGGCGACGACGCCGGCGACCAGCCGTGCGCGGCCGACCTGATCGCCGCCGCGCGCGCTGCCCTCACCCCCGAGGAGCAGCACGACCACGCGCTCACCGAACTGCTCGAGCGGCTGGCCGAGGTTGCCGGCCAGGTCTCGGAGTTGGGCAGCGATCTGGTGCGCTATGCGGGCGGGATCGACCTCGACGGGGAGCGGCTCGCCGCCGTGCAGGAACGTCGAGCGCAGCTGCGCTCCATCACACGGGACTTCGGCGGTGATGTCTCGGCCAGCTTGGAGTGGCTCGCCACCGCCAGCGCGCGGTTGCTCGAGGTCGACACCGCCGCCGACCAATTGGTTCTCGCCCGCGAGGAGGAGCGTGCGCTGCGCGAGCAGGTCGCCGGCCATGCCAGCGAGCTGAGCCGGGCCCGCGTCGCTGCCGCCGCAGCACTTGGGGATGCCGTGACCGCTGAGCTGACCCACCTGGCCATGGGGGCCGCCACCGTCACGGTGTCGGTGACATCCACCCCGGACCCCGACGGGCTCCTCCGACCGGGAGACACGGCGCCGGTCCGGGTCACGGCCAGCGGCTGCGACGACGTCGAGTTCGGCTTCCGTTCGGCGCCCGACCTGCCGCAGCGCCCGATCACCCGCTCGGCCTCCGGCGGCGAGCTCTCGCGCGTCATGCTCGCCGTCGAGGTGGCGCTCGGGGCGCGCGTCGCCGCGGTGCCGACCTATGTCTTCGACGAGGTCGACGCCGGCGTCGGCGGCAAGGCGGCGATCGACGTCGGTGCCCGTCTGGCCCGCCTCGCCGACGCGGCGCAGGTGATTGTCGTCACCCACTTGCCGCAAGTTGCCGCCTTTGCCGACCGGCACCTCGTGGTCACCAAGGAGAGTTCCGGGCAGGTGACGGCCAGCGGCATCCGGGCGCTGCGCAGCAACGAGATCGACGCCGAACTGGCCCGGATGATGGCCGGGGCCGACACGCCGGCCGCGCGCAAGCACGCGGCCGAGTTGCGCAGGCGCGCCGCGTCGATATCGGGACGCGGTTGACGAACGAGCATGGGACGATGTCGAGGATGGTCATGTCGTTGGTGCGCCGCTCACCGCAGCCGCCCCCGCCGGGGGCGACCGGGCGGGCACGCATCGACCGGCGGACCAAGAACCTCACCAAGCGGTTGCGGCCCGGTGAGGTGGCGATCATCGACCACGACGACATCGACCGGGTCAGCGCCGAGGCGCTGGTGGCCCGCCGACCCAGCGCCGTCGTCAACGCCGGCCGGTCGATCACCGGACGCTATCCCAACGTCGGGCCGCAGATCCTCCTCGAGGCGGGAATCCCACTTATCGACGTCGCAGACGCCCCGCTGTTCGATCAGGTGGCCGAGGACGACTGGCTGGAGATCGACGGGCCACGCATCCTGCGGGGAGGAACCGAACTCGCCACGGGGATGGTGCTGACTCCCGAGAGCGTCCAGGAGGAGATGGCCCAGGCACGCGCCGGGCTATCCACCCAGTTGGAGGCCTTCGCCCAGAACACCATGGAATACCTCGTCCGGGAAAAGGACCTGCTGCTCGACGGCGTCGGAGTCCCGGACATCGCCACCGAGATCGATGGCCGGCACGCGCTGATCGTCGTGCGCGGCTATCACTACAAGGAGGACCTGCAAACGCTGCGGCACTACATCCGCGAGTTCAAGCCGGTGCTGATCGGCGTCGACGGCGGAGCCGATGCGCTCATCGAGGCCGGACACCGGCCCGATCTGATCGTCGGCGACATGGACTCGGTCTCCGATGATGCCCTGCGCAGCGGGGCGGAGGTCGTCGTCCACGCCTATCGCGACGGACGGGCGCCCGGTGTCGAGCGGGTCGAGGATCTCGGTGTCACCCCGGTCGTCTTCCCGGCCACCGGCACCAGCGAGGATGTCGCCATGCTCCTCGCCGATGACAAGGGGGCCACGCTCATCGTGGCCGTCGGCACCCACGCCACCCTCGTTGAGTTTCTCGACAAGGGTCGCAAGGGCATGGCCAGCACCTTCTTGACTCGGCTACGGGTGGGCTCGAAGCTCGTTGACGCCAAGGGGGTCTCGCGACTGTATCGCACCCGGATCTCGGCCGCGTCAATGCTCGCTATGCTGCTCGTCCCGCTAGTCGTCCTCGGGCTGGCGCTGTCGGCCACCGAGCAGGGGGTGCTCATCTTGAGGTTGCTCGCCGCGCGCTGGGATGACCTGTGGGCCGCGATCGGGGGAGTCTTCACGTGATCGACTTCCGCTATCACGTCGTGTCGCTTGCGGCCGTCCTGATCGCGCTGGCCGTCGGGATCGTCCTGGGGGCCGGGCCCCTCAAGAACGGCATCAGCGAGCAGCTGAACAACCAGGTCGTGCAGCTGCGCAAGGACAAGGACGGCCTGCGCGCCCAGCTCGACACCGCGACCAAGGCCAACGCAACCCACGAGTCGTTCGAGCTGGCCCGGCTGCCTGAGCTGGTCGCCGGCAAGCTGACCGGCACCGAGGTCGTGCTCCTCACCTTGCCGCAGGCCGGCTCCAACCTCGTCTCCACGACCGACGCGACACTGGCTGCTGCCGGGGCCACCATCACCGGTGAGGTCGGGCTCACCGCCGCGTATGCCGATCCCGGCCAGGCTGCCGCCTCCACTCGCGCCGAAGCGGGCGCGCAGGCGCTGCGCGATCTCGGCGTCGCCGCGCCCGACGACGGGACGACGCCGCTGGACGCCGCGCTGGCGCATCTGCTGACGCAGGCCACCGCGACGGGAGGGGGTCAGGCCGACCCGGTCCCGCCGACGGCAACGGCGCGCGCGACGGCGTGGAACCGGTTGCAGGAGGCCGACCTGGTCAGCGGGCAACTTCCGGAGATCATCGCGGACGCCGCGGTCGTCATCAGCGGTCCGGCGTTGGCGGTCAGCGACGACAACTCCGCGCTCGTCGAGGGATACGCGCGGACCGTGGCCGCCATCGACGCCGCCAGCGACGGGACCGTTCTCGGCGCCGACCTGTCGAGCAGGGACACCCAGGTGGTCTCGCCGCTGGCCTCCACGCGCAGCGATGCGACCTTGCGCCGCGGCGTGTCGACCGTGGACGATGCGGCCAGCACGATCGGCCAGGTGAGCATCGTCGATGCGCTCGTCGAGCAACTCGCCGAAGGGGTGGGGCAATACGGCATGCTCACCGGCGCCACGCGCCCCTACCCAGCGGGTGGGTAAGGGGTGAGGCTCACCCCGCGCGCGTATGCCGCGGCAGCAGCCGGCGCCTGGGGTCTGGCGCTCGCGGCTTCGCGGACGTTGGGTGCCCGGCCACCCGGTGGAGCTGCCCGCTGGCAGCGAACCAACCACGCCGGACGACAAGTCAGCCTGCTCGAGGGGCCCGCCCTGATCATCGCCACCGCTGCCGGCGCGTTGGCGAGCCTGGCAGCAGGCACCGATCCGCGGCCGGCGCAGACAGCGCTGGTCGCCAGCCTCGGCCCGGGCGCGGCCGGCCTTGTGGACGACCTCGCCGGCGATCGGTCACGCAGCAAGGGTCTGCGTGGACACCTGCGCGCGCTGGCCCACGGCGAGCTGACCACGGGGGTCGTCAAGATCCTCGTCCTGGGTGCCAGCGGCGCGCTCGCAGCCGACCGGCTGTACCGTGTGCGCCGGTCCGCTCCCCTAAACTGGTCCGCTCCCCTCGACCGGCCCGCGGCGAGCGGCTCCCGCGCTCCGGCGGCACCCAGGTGCCGCGCCGCCCACGTCGCGCTCGAAGGTGCGGTCATCGCCGGCAGCGCCAATCTCGCCAACCTGCTCGATCTGCGACCCGGCCGCGCGCTCAAGGCGTGCCTGCTCGCGGCGGGAGTTCTCGGCATACGGGAGGATCGCGCCCTGCCCGGGGCGCTCCTCCTCGGCGCGAGCTTGGCGCTCTTGCCGGCGGACCTGAGCGGCCGCACGATGCTCGGCGACGGGGGGGCCAACCCCGCCGGTGCCCTGGCCGGCACGGCGCTGGTTGCTCAGAGCGGCACGCGGGGGCAGCTGGTCGCCCTCGCGGTGATCACCGGGCTGACCCTCGCCTCCGAGCGGGTCAGCTTCACCGCCGTCATCGAGGCAACCCCTGGCCTACGCGACCTGGATGCGTGGGGCCGTTCATGAGCGCTACCCCACGAAGTTCTTCCCCCGCTGCGCTCCGCCAGATACTTCGCCAGGCCACCTGATGGGACCGATGAGCCTCGGGCCCGGTGTGGCCGGCAATGCCCGCACGATCGCCCTGATCACCGCCGCCGCCCGGGTCGCGGGATTCGCCCGCACGATCGTCTTCGCCGCCACCGTCGGGGCCACGACCGTCGGCTCGATCTATCAGAGCACCAACACCGTCCCCAATGTGATCTTCGAGGTGGCCGCGGGCGGAGTGCTCGCGGCCGCGACCGTTCCGCTGCTGGCCGCCCGCGTCGCCGCCGCGGACCGGTCCGGCGTCGACGCCATTACGTGCGCCCTGCTCGGCTGGGTGCTCGTCCTCCTCGTGCCGGTCGCCGCCGTTGTGCTCGTTGCCGCTCGGCCGATCGCCGCGGCCTTGCTGGACGACCCGACTCTCGGTGCGGATGCCGTCTCCCGCGGGGCGTTCCTGCTGGCGATTTTTGCCCCTCAGATCGTGCTCTATGGCGTCGGCATCGTGTTGACCGGGGTGCTCCAAGCCTATCAGAGGTTCGCCGCGGCGGCCGCCGCACCCCTGGTTTCCAGCGGCGTCGTGATCGCCACCTATGTCTTGTATGGGCTGCTCACCCCCGACCCGTCTAGGCCGAGCCGGGCGGCGCTGCTCGTCCTCGCCGTCGGCACGACCCTCGGGGTCCTCGCCCTCGTGGCGACCCTCCTGCCGTCCCTGCGTGCGACCGGGGTGTCCCTCCACCCGCGGCTGCGCTTCCCCGACGGGGTCGCCCGCCGGGCGCTCGATCTCGCCGGGGCGGGGCTGATCGCCCTGCTCGCCCAGCAGCTGGCGGTGCTCAGCGTGATCTGGCTGAGCAACCATCGCGGCGGCGCGGGCGTCCTCATCGCCTACCAATACGCCCAAGCCGTCTATCTCCTCCCGTATGCCGTGCTCGCCGTCCCGCTCGCCACCGCAGCCTTCCCGGTGCTCGCCGCGGGTGTCGCGGATTCGGATCGCGAGCCCGCGACGGCCGTCCTGGCTCGGACGCTGCGCTCCGTGGGGGTCGTGTCGGTGGCCGGCGCGGCCGCGCTGATCGCGGCGGCACCGGACGTCGGTGGCTTTTTCGCAGCCCTCGACCGCACCCGAGGCACCGCCCGCGGCGGCGCGCTCGCCGCCGTGCCGGCCGCGCTGAGCGCTATGGCGCCGGCGCTGGTCGGGTTCGCGCTGCTGGCGCTGCTCACCCGTGCCCTCTATGCCCGCGGACCCGCCCGGCTGGCCGCCGGGGTCGCCGCCGGCGGCTGGCTGATCGCCGCCGGGCTCCCGGTTGTGCTCACGGCGGGTCGCAGCGAGGTCCGCGGCACGATGATCGCCCTCGGTCTCGCCATGTCGGTCGGGATGACGGGGGCCGCGGCCGCACTGGCCGCGCTCGTGCGCGCAGCGTGGGGTCCGTCGGCGCTCGCCGGCGTGCCCCGGACGCTCGGTGCGGCGCTGGCCGGCGGCGCGGCGGGTGTCGCGCTGCTCCGCTGGGGCCTGCCCCAGCTCTGGGCGGTGCCCGACGATGCGTTGCTGCCCAACCTGCTCCACGGCGCCCTCGCCGGCCTCGGTGCGGCGGTGCCCGCGCTGGCGGCAGTCGTCCCCGCCACGCCTGGGGTGTTTGGGGGAGCCGGCGACCCGAGGGCAGCGCGGTGACCGAGCCCTCCCTGCGCGTCCTGCTGCTCCTCGGCCGCTCCGCCGGCGGGATCGGCACTCACGTCGCCGACTTGCGGCATCAGCTAAGCGGCCTTGGTGCGCGGGTGGAGGTCGCCACGGACGACTCGACCGCGGCCGCCTTCGGCTGGGCCGAGGCCAGGCGGCTGTGGCCCGGCGCCGCTGGCGTCGCCGCCAGCGCGCACCGGTTGAGCGCGCTGCGCCACTGGTGCGCCAGCACCGACATTGTCCACGCCCACGGCCACCAGGCCGGTGTGCTCGCCGCGGCGCTCCGGGCGACTCTGGCGCCGGCTGGGCGTCGCCGTGGGCAGCCGGCGCTGGTGATCAGCCTGCACAACGAGCTGCCTCCGCTGACCACCGCCGCTGCCCGGGCAATCGCGCGGGCCAGCGCTGCGGCCGTCCGATCGGCCGATCTGGTGACCGGTGCCAGCAGCGACCTGGTGGCGTGGGCCCGGGACTCCGGAGCACGCCGAGCGCAGCTCGCCGAGGTCCCTTCCCCGCGCGTGCCGGAACTCCTGGCGGCGGGGACCAAACAGCGGGAGGAGGCGCGCCGCGGCATACGAGCCGAGCTTGGCCTGGCGCCGGGAGCCCCGCTCGCGGCGACGATCTCGCGGGTCGCACCCCAAAAGGACCTGGGGACGCTGATCGCGGCGTCGGCGTTGCTGCCCGAGGTCGCGTGGGTCGTCGCCGGAGCGGGTGATGCCCCGCTGCTCGCCCGGGCGCGCGAGCAGGCACACGAGCAGGGCGCACCGGTGCGCTTCCTGGGCGCCGTCGCGAACCCGGCGCGATTGCTGCTGGCCGCCGACATGTTCGTCCTGACCAGTCGGTGGGAGGCCAGGGCGCTGGTCGTCCAGGAGGCGATGGCCGCCGGGACGCCGGTGGTCGCGAGCGCGGTGGGCGGCATACCCGATCTGCTTGGTGACGTCGGCACGCTCGTGCCCCCGGGCGATCCCCATGCCGTGGTCGTCGCCGTCGCCGGCCTCCTCGCCGACCCCCGCGCGGCCGCCGGGCAAGCCCACCGCGGGCGGGCGCTCGCTGCGCGCTGGCCAGACGGACGGCAGGCGGCACGCCGGTGGCTCGCAGCTTATGCGGAGCTCCTCGCGTGACGTACAGTTGAAGCCCGTGGCGGCTGCGACGAAACACATCTTCGTTACCGGGGGCGTCGCCTCCTCACTCGGCAAGGGCCTGACGGCCTCCAGCCTCGGCAACCTGCTGCGGGCCCGGGGGTTGCGGGTGACGATGCAAAAGCTCGATCCCTATCTCAACGTCGACCCGGGCACGATGAACCCCTTCCAACACGGGGAAGTGTTCGTCACCGAGGACGGCGCCGAGACCGATCTCGACATCGGACACTACGAACGCTTCCTCGACGTCAACCTCGCCGGCAACGCCAATGTCACCACCGGACAGGTCTATTCGGAAGTCATCGCCAAGGAGCGCCGCGGCGAATACCTCGGCGAAACCGTCCAGGTGATCCCGCACATCACCAACGAGATCAAGCGCCGGATGCGCGCCCAGGCCGCCGGCTCCCCCGGAGTGGCCGATCAGGACGCGCCCGACGTTATCATCACCGAGATCGGCGGCACCGTCGGCGACATCGAATCGCTGCCCTTCCTCGAGGCCGCCCGGCAGGTGCGCCACGACCTGGGCCGGGAGAACTCGATGTTCCTGCACGTCTCGCTCGTTCCCTATCTGGCCCCGAGCGGGGAGCTGAAGACCAAACCGACCCAGCACTCGGTCGCGGCGATGCGCCAGGTGGGTCTGCAGCCCGATGCGCTTGTGCTGCGGGCCGATCGCGAGATCCCCGAGTCGATCAAAAAGAAGATCTCGCTGATGTGCGATGTCGACCTGGACGCCGTGGCCGCCTGCGTCGACGCGCCGTCGATCTACGACATCCCCAAGGTGCTGCACCGCGAGGGCCTGGACGCCTACGTGATCCGCCGGCTCGGCCTGAACTTCCGCGACGTCGCCTGGACCGAGTGGGACGAGCTGTTGCGCCGCGTCCACCGGCCGGCGCACGAGGTCGAGGTTGCGCTCGTCGGCAAGTATGTCGACCTGCCCGACGCCTATCTGTCGGTCACCGAGGCGCTGCGCGCCGGCGGCTTTGCCCATGACGCCAAGGTCCACATCCGGTGGGTTCCCTCGGATTGCTGCGAGAGCGAGGCGGGCGCCGCGCGCGAGCTGGCCGGCGTCGACGCGGTCGTCGTCCCCGGCGGCTTCGGGGTCCGAGGCATCGAGGGCAAGGTGGGCGCGCTGCGCTGGGCCCGCGAGCGGGGCGTCCCGACGCTCGGGTTGTGCCTCGGGTTGCAGTGCATGGTCATCGAATACGCCCGCCACGTCGCCGGAATCGACGGCGCCTCCTCCAGTGAGTTCGACCCGGACACGCCCGCACCGGTCATCGCGACCATGGCCGAGCAGCGAGCGTTCGTCGACGGGGCCGGGGACCTCGGCGGCACGATGCGCCTCGGCTCGTATGCCGCCAAGCTCCTGGAAGGCTCGATCGTCGCCGCTGCGTATGGCGCAGCGTTCGTCGAGGAGCGCCACCGGCACCGCTACGAGGTGAACAACAACTACCGCGACCAAATCGCCGACGCCGGGCTGGTCTTCAGCGGCACCTCCCCGGACGGCACCCTCGTCGAGTTCGTCGAACTGCCGGCCGAAGTGCATCCCTACTATGTCGGCACGCAGGCGCACCCCGAGTTCAAGTCCCGTCCGCACCGCGCCCATCCGCTGTTCGCCGGCCTGATCGGCGCCGCGATGGATCGCCAGCGGGCGATGCGCCTAGTCGAGGTCGACCCGCCGCGGGCCGAGTCGGTCGCCGCCGAGGCGGACGCGTGAGCCTCGCCGACGAGGTCGACCCGCAGCCGGTACTCGCGTCCGAGACCGTCTATCACGGGCTGGTCTGGGATGTGCGCCGCGATCTGGTCGACCTCGGCGTCGCCGGTCACGTGCAGCGCGACCTGGTCGAGCACCCCGGAGCGGTGGCCGTGCTTGCGCTCGACGAGCAGGACCGGATCGCGCTCGTCCAGCAATACCGGCACCCGGTCGGAGTGCGCGAGTGGGAGATCCCGGCCGGCCTGCTCGACCTTGACGGAGAAGACCCGTTGGTCACCGCGGCCCGGGAGTTGGCCGAGGAGGCCGACCTGGCCGCCGAGTCCTGGGCGGTCCTCCTCGACTATGTCACCTCACCGGGCTTCACCGACGAGGCGATCCGGATCTATGTGGCGCGCGGACTGAGCGAGATCCCGCCCGCCGAGCGGCATACCCGATCCGGCGAGGAGCACGGTATGTCGTTGTGTTTCGTCCCCCTCGACGAAGCACTCGAGGCGGTGCTCTCCGGGCGGCTGCACAATCCGCATACGGTTATCGCGATCCTGTCCGCCCAGGCGTTCCGTTCCCGCGGCTGGGCCGGGCTGCGGCCTGCGGATTCGGCGTGGCCGCAATGGGAGCGGCTGCACCGGCCAGCTCCACGATCAGCCCCACCAGAACGAGGCGGCGATCACGGCATACAGCGCCAAGAGTGAGGCTCCCTCGGCCCACGTCGACTCGCCATCGAAGGTGATAAACGCGGTGATGATCACCGCCACGACCACTGAGATCACCAGCATGGGCGAGAAGACCAGGGTCAACGAGGCAAAACCGAAGGTCTGCGAGAGGATCACCAGCAGCGGCGCGAGAACGAGCGCGATCTGCATGGGGGAGTTGATCACCACCGAGAAGGCATATTCGGAACGGTTGGCGGCGGCGAGCTGGATCCCGACGACATTCTCGATGGCATTGCCGGCGATCGCGACGACGACGAGACCGGCGAAGGCCTCGGAAATCCCAAGCGAGGCCATCGCCGGCTCCAGCGCGTGAACGAACCAGTCGGAGACAAAGGCCGCCAGCACCGCCGCGAGCGCCAACAGGCCGACGGCGAGCCACAGGGGCCACCGGGGTGCTTCCTGCTCGAGAGCTTCCTCGGCCTGATCACCAGCGCCGCGACGCAGTGACGCGGGCAACGTCACAAGGAAAACGATGAGCAAGACGACCGAAGCGATCAGCGAGAACGTCTTTTCGTGTTCGGAGACCGGGGTGTGGACGTAGTGGGCGATGGACGGGATCACCATGGCGGCCACGGAAAGCACCATGAGCACGGTGATACTGCGGGCCCGGTCGGTGTCGAGATTCTGCGCGCCGTGCTTGAGCCCGCCGACCAGGAAACACAGACCGAGCACGAGCAGCAGGTTGGCCAGAATCGACCCGATGAGCGCGGCCTGGACGACGGCGACCAAGCCGGCTTTGAGCGCGAAGAGGGCGATGAACAGTTCCGGCAGATTGCCCAGCGCCGACTGCAAGACCCCGGTGGCTCCAGGTCCAAAGCGGTCCCCGAGCTGCTCGACGCTGCGCCCGACGAGGGACGCGAGCAAGGTCACGGCCACGGCGGAGCAGAGGAACGGGAGAATGTCCCCGGTATCGACATAACGCGTCAGCGCCGCGAGGATCACCGCCGCGAGGCCGCCGATGAGGACCACGCGGTCCGAGCGGATGAAGGTGGACTCGGAGATGGCCGAGGCGGCGGGGTGGCTCACGTGGTGCATCCTGCCACCGCGGCCGCGGCGTGGCGCGCTCGCCAGCCGCGGTTGTGCAGCCGCAGAGAGGAGCATCCGATGGTCGAACGAGCCCTGCGCGTCCCGGTGGACAGAGGGGAGTTGATCGCCACCCTCTTCAACGACGGGGCCGCCGGCGCGCCCGTCGTGGCGATCCACGGGATCACAGCCAATCACCGCTCGTGGGTGGGACTCGCCGAGCAGCTCGACGCGCCGATTCTCGCGGTCGACCTGCGCGGGCGCGGCGGCTCCCGCTCGCTTCCGCCGCCGTACACGCTGGTCCAGCACGCCGACGACGTTGGCGCCGCGATCGCCCACGCGCAACTGCCACCGGCGGTCGTCGTCGGCCACTCGATGGGCGCCTTCGTGGCCACCCGGCTCGCCGAGCGGCACCCGGGCCAGGTCGCGGCCACCGTGCTCGTGGATGGGGGGCTGCCGCTGCCGCCGCCCCCGCCGGGCGTCACAGTGACGCTCGAGCAAGCGCTCGGCCCGGTCGTCGACCGGCTCCGTATGACCTTCCCCGACCGAGCGGCATACCGCGACTTCTATCGCCAGCATCCCGCCCTCGGACCGTACTGGAATCCGCAGATCGAGGCGTACGTCGACTACGACCTCGTCGAGGTCGACGGCCAGTTGCGTCCCTCGCCCAATCTGGAGGCGGTCGCCACGAACTTCGCCGAGTTGGACGGCAGCGGCGGGTATGCCGAGGCACTGGAGCAGATCGCGTCGCCCCGGGTCCTGCTGACCTGCCCGCGGGGCTTGTTCGACGAGACGCCGGGGCTCTATTCCGGGGAGTGGCTTGCCCACTGGCGGGCACGGCTGCCCGATCTCGCCGTCGCCGAGGTCCCCGACACCAACCACTTCACGATCGTCTTCGGTCCGCAGGTGCGGGCCGTCGCCGACGCTGTCCGGTCGCTCACCGCTGGCGGCGACGGGCTCGGTTAAGGGTTGGTCGGGCGCCGGAAGGGTTCCGTAGAATCGTCGGGACCGAATCCCGAACTTGAGGACACTCCGTGCTGCGCAGCCACCAGGCCGGCTCCCTGCGAGCCGCCGAGATCGGCCAGACCGTCACGCTCACCGGCTGGGTGGCCAAGCGGCGCGATCACGGCGGTGTGGCGTTCGTGGACCTGCGTGATGCGAGCGGGATCGTCCAGGTCGTCGCCCGCGACGAGGTGCTGACCGGGGCGGCGCACGACCTGCGCAGCGAATACTGCGTCCAGGTGAGCGGCGAGGTCGTCGCGCGCACCGCCGAGAACGTCAACCCCGACCTGGCCACCGGCGAGGTCGAAGTCGTGGCGAACGCCATCGACGTGCTCAACCCGAGCGCGCCGCTGCCCTTCCAGATCGACGAGCGGGTCACCGTGGGGGAGGAGGCCCGGCTGAAGCATCGCTATCTCGACCTTCGGCGGCCGGGGGTGCATTCGGCCGGGCACGGAATCCGGTTGCGCAGCAAGGTGAGCGCAGCCGCACGACGGGTCCTCGAGGAGCGCGACTTCGTCGAGGTCGAGACGCCGACGCTGACGCGGTCGACGCCCGAAGGGGCGCGTGACTTCCTCGTGCCCGCGCGGCTGGCGCCCGGTTCGTGGTATGCGCTGCCGCAGAGCCCGCAACTGTTCAAGCAGCTGCTCATGGTCGGTGGGCTGGAACGGTACTACCAGATCGCCCGCTGCTATCGCGACGAGGACTTCCGCGCCGACCGGCAGCCCGAGTTCACCCAGCTCGACATCGAGATGTCCTTCGT
This sequence comes from Nostocoides sp., assembly GCF_037045025.1. Lineage (GTDB taxonomy): Bacteria > Actinomycetota > Actinomycetes > Actinomycetales > Dermatophilaceae > Nostocoides_A. The sequence continues at coordinate 554,491 of NZ_JBAOHM010000013.1, forward strand.
CACCCAGGAGGACGTCATCGAGCTCGGCGAGGCGATCGCGGTCGCGCTGTGGGAGGTCATCGGCGTGCAGCTGGAGCCGCCCTTCCCGCGGCTGACGTATGCCGAGGCGATGGCCCGCTACGGCAGCGACAAACCCGACCTGCGCTTCGGTGTCGAGCTGACCGACTGCACGGCGCTTTTCAAGGACACGACCTTCCGGGTCTTCCAGGCTCCGTATGTCGGTGCGGTCGTCATGCCCGGCGGGGCCTCGCAGCCGCGCAGGGTGCTCGACGGTTGGCAGGAGTTCGCCAAACAGCGCGGCCACAGGGGACTGGCGTATGTCCTTGTCCAAGAGGACGGTTCGCTCACCGGTCCGGTCGCCAAGAACCTCTCCGAGACCGAGACCGCCGGGCTGGCTGCGCACGTCGGCGCCGAGCCGGGCGACTGCATCTTTTTTGCCGCCGGCCCGGCGAAGGCGGCCCGCTCGCTGCTGGGCGCGACCCGGTTGGAGATCGGCAAGCGGTGCGGGTTGATCGACGAGAGCGCCTGGTCGCTGCTCTGGATCGTGGACGCGCCGCTCTTTGAGCCGGCCGCGGAGGCGGTGGCTGCTGGCGACGTGGCTGTCGGTGCGGGCGCCTGGACGGCCGTGCACCACGCGTTCACCTCGCCGCAGGGGCAATTCCTCGACACGCTCGAGTCCGACCCGGGCTCGGTGCTCGCCTATGCCTATGACATGGTCTGCAATGGCAACGAGATTGGTGGCGGCTCGATCCGTATCCACCGCAGGGAGATCCAAGAACGGGTCTTCAACGTCATGGGCTTGAGCGCGGAGCAGGCGCAGGAGAAGTTCGGCTTCCTGCTCGACGCGTTCAAGTTCGGCGCACCACCGCACGGCGGCATCGCCTACGGCTGGGACCGCATCGTCATGCTGCTTGGCGGCTACGAGTCGATCCGGGACGTCATTGCCTTCCCGAAGTCCGGTGGCGGCTACGACCCGCTGACCGATGCCCCGGCGCCGATCACCCCCGAGCAGCGCAAGGAGGCCGGCATCGACGCCGTGCCTGCGCCCCCCAGCGACGCGGCCAGTTCCGGCGGCTCGTGAGCCCGGCTCGGCCACGAACCAGTGCGGGCCTGTTGCCGATCCGGGTGACCGCAGCCGGCGACATCGAGGTGTTCATCGCGCACATGGGCGGGCCGCTGTGGGCGCGCAAGGATGACCGGGCGTGGAGCATTGTCAAGGGCGAATTCGATCCCGCGACGGAGTCCGCCCGCGACGCGGCTCTGCGTGAGTGGGCTGAAGAGACCGGTGCGCCTGTGCCGCAGGGCGGTTGGTTCGACCTCGGGGTCGTGAAGCAGTCGGGAGGCAAGACCGTCCACGCCTTTGCCGTGCTCACCGAGGATGAGCTTTCGATCCACCCGGAGGCCGGCGAACCGGTCACCATGGAATGGCCTCCGCGCTCGGGCCGCACCGTCAGCTTCGCCGAGATTGACCGCGCCGAATGGTGCGCCGTGGACGTGGCCCGGACGCGGCTGGTGGCGGCCCAGGCCGGCTTCCTCGACCGACTTGACGTGGCCAGGTGATGCTGCCACGCCGCTCGAACATCGGTCCGGATGCCGTTCTGGCCGAGCGTGATCCGGGGCTGCGGGACGCCAAGCTCAGTGAACTCGGTGAGGGGTGGGACAATGTCGCCTGCGCGGTGATCCGCGACGAAGGCGAACCGCGGGTGGTGCTGCGGATCAGCAAAATCGTCGACCCCCAGGAACGGTCGCAGGTCGTAGTCCAAGACGTCGCCCTGCTCGACTTCGTCGCCCAGCACGCGTCGTTGGCAACCAACGTGGTCGCCGCCGCGGACCCCGGTAACGGCGTCCTGCTCATGTCGCTCGTTCCCGGAGAAGGCGCTGACCGGCTCGCGCCGCGGGACGAGGCCGCAGCGGCTGCGGCGCTGGGTCGGTTCTTGGGTGGAATTCACCGGGCGGACGCGCCGGCTGGTCTCGTCGCGGCAGCGACCTCGCTCACCACCTGGCCCGCGCAGGCTCAGGCGGAATTCGCCGCATCGGCGACGCTTTTCGCCGATCCTGACCGCCGGGCGATCGAGGCCTTCCTGGCCGAGCGGCCTCCCGAGGGTGCACCGCACAACATCCTGTGTCACAACGATCTCGGTGACGAGCACGTCATCGTTGACACTGCCCGGAGCGACGTCGTCGGCGTCATTGACTGGAGTGATGCCGTGTTGGGCGACCCCGCACGGGACTTCGCTCTGTTGATGTTCGACTTCGGGCCGGCGTTCTGCGAGCGGACGCTCGCAGCATACGACCGGCCGGTGGACTCTGACTTGTGTTCTCGGGCAAGGTGGTTTGGCGCGCGCGCCGGCGTCGTCGGGGTGGCCCACCGTGCGCGGGAGCACGATCCCGGGCTGAGCAGCACGTTGGCACGACTGCGTCGGGTGCTCGCCTATCGGGGATAGCTCGTAGAGCCGCCGGCGGGACTACTCGCGCACGCCCCACCGCTCGTGGAAGCGACGCAACGGCCCGGGAGCCCACCAGTTCGCTTGCCCGAGAACGGACATCGTGGCAGGAACGAGCAGCATACGGACAATGGTCGCGTCCAGGGCGACGGCAACCACGAGGGCGACCCCCATTTCCTTCATCGTCAGCAGCTGCGCCGCGGCAAAACCGGCGAACACGATCATCATCAGCAGCGCGGCCGAGGTGATGATGCGCCCGGAGCGCTGCAGGCCCAAGGTGACCGCTGACTGCGTGTCATGGCCTTGCTCGTGCAACTCGACGATCCGGGAGAGGAGGAAGACCTCGTAGTCCATCGAGAGGCCAAATCCAAAGGCCAACAACAGGACCGGGATCGTGTTCTCAATCGCGCCAACCGGTGAGAAGTCCAGAATGCCCGCGAAATTGCCTTTCTGGAAGATGAACACGACGATCCCGAGCGTGGCACCGAGCGATAGGACGTTCATCACCAGAGCCTTGACCGGGATGACGATCGACCCCGTCATCAAGAAGAGCAGCACGAGCGTGGCCAGAACGACGAAGCCGATCGCCAATGGGGCCCCCTCCCGGACGGTCGCGAGGTAGTCCTCCAGTGCCGAGGCCTGACCGACCGTCCACGCCTCGAACGGCGGCCGGTCGGCGCGCAGCCCGGCGGCGACCTGGCGAGCGGCACGTCCAGTCGGCCCGTCGCTCGTGCTGATCCCGAGGATGACGACCCCGTCGGCCCGCTCGACCGGAGGCAGGACCGAGCCGACTCCGGGCCGGTTGGCCAGCGCGTCCGCAAAGGCGGTCACCTGCTCGACCGGAGCGCGCGTGACGACCGTCAGCTCGGGACCGGCGAGCGCCGGATAGTGCCGGCCGAGGGTCTCGAAGAAGGTGCGCTCGGGGGCACCGCGCGGCAGCATCGCCTCCGCGGACGAGGTCAGGCGCAGGTGCAGCACCGGCAGGGCCAAGAGCACTAGGAGGACGGTGACGACCGTGATCACGACCCACGGGATCCGGTGGACGGCCTGGGCCAGGCGCGAGAAGATCCCGACATCGGCGGCCACCTCGGTTGCTTTGCGCAGCAGGCGGCGGGCGGCGAGCGCGCAGAGCGCGGGGATCAGGGACAGGGCGACGCTCATCGCGAGCAGCACGATCGCTACGCCGGCGGCGCTCACCGCGCGAATGAACGCGATGTCGAAGACCGACAGCCCGAGAAGGGAGATCGCGACCGTGAGGGCGGAGAAGACGACCGTGCGCCCGGCTCGATCCAGCGTCGCTCCCGTGGCGGCGACGATCTGATCGGCAGCCAGGTCGGCGCCCGACGCGGGATGCACGGCGCGCAGTTGTTCCCGGAAGCGGCTGACCACGAGCAAGCCGTAGTCGATGCACAGGCCGAGGCCGAGGACGGTGACCACGTTGACGACGGTCGCGTCGAGGTCGAGCAGATAGGACAGCCCCAGCAAGGTCGCCAGTGCCGCGCCGATGGAGGCGATAGCCCCCAGGAGCGGGATTCCGGCGGCGATGAGGCCGCCGAACACGACGATCATCACGAGAAAACTGACCGGCAGGGCGATGCCCTCGCCTCGCTGGCCGTCCTTCTTGACTTGGTCGATGATGCCGTCGACGAGACCGCGGACCCCGCCGCGCTCGGACCCGGTTGCCCCGGTCGCCGTGACGAGGTCGTCGAAGACGTCGTCCACCTGTTCACGCGCGCGCGTTTGTTGCTCACGGGTCAGATCGGCGTCGAAGGTGACCACCGTGGCGAATCCGGGTTGGGGTCCCCCCTGGGCGAGCATGCTCCAACCGGCCGGTGAGCGTGGACCGCCTCGCACGGCAACGGGATTCGCCGCATCCGCGACGTGCTCGATCCGCCGCAACTCCCGCACGGCGGCCGTTCCGGCGCGGGCGACCGCTCGATCCTCGATGTCGACACCCTGTAACAGCAGGGTGTAGGTCCGAAATCCTCGCGCGCCGGACTCGCCGAGGACCTCCAGCCCGGTCTGGTTTTCGCCGGGCGCGGAGACGTCGCCGCTGTGCACGCGCTCAAAAAGCCCGGGTGTCCCCAACAGGCCCAAGGCAGCGCCGAAGGCGAGCGCGATGGCGACCAGCCACCCACCGACCACGAGCCGCCCGTGCCGCGCGACCCAACAACCCCACCGGTGGAGCCAACGAACCTTCCCCCCAGCCGTCTCCCTCACGACGAGCTGAGGGTCGGGACGCGGGTGATCATCACGGCCTCGATGCTAGACACCCCAGCTGAGGACCGAGTCGCTAGGGTCTAAGGCTATGTCGGAACTGCCCGTGCTCGACCCCGCCGAGCAGCGCGTCCTCGGTGCTCTCCTGGAAAAGCAGGTCACCGTCCCAGCCAGCTATCCGTTGTCGCTCAACGCATTGCAGACGGCGTGCAATCAGGCGACGAGCCGTGAACCGGTGACCGACTATCCGGTCAGGGAGGTCGAGGAGATCGCCCGTCGGCTAAAAGACCGGCGCCTGCTGCGCAGCGTCTGGGCTGGCGGCGGCGCCCGGGTGCTGCGCTTCCATCAACTGCTCGACGAGGTGCTCGATCTCCAGGTGGACGAGAAGGCCCTGATCACCTTGCTCCTCCTGCGCGGCGAGCAGGCGCCGGGAGAGTTGAAAACCCGCTCGGAGCGGCTGCACCCGTTCCGCAGCCGGGAGGAGGTCGAGGAGTGCCTGGCCGGCCTGGCCGCCCGCGAACTCCCGCTGGTGCGGGAGCTGCCCCTGCAGGCGGGCCAGCACGACCGCCGCTGGGTTCATCTGCTCGGCCCGATCCCCGGCGCGCATGCCGAAGTGCCGGACCCGGCGGTCGACCGCGACGCGGTGATAGCCGACGGAGCCGGGGCGCGAGACGCGCGGGTCCGGGCGGCCTACGACGCCGCAGCGGTGGGCTATGCCCGCGCGTATGCCGACGAGTTGCAGGACAAACCCTTCGACCGCTGGCTGCTCGGCCAGATCGCCGACCGCACCGCCGGACCGATCGCCGATGTCGGCTGCGGGCCCGGCCAGACCACAGCCCTGCTGGCCGGCCTGGGCGCCGACGTCACCGGACTGGACCTATCGCCCGGCATCATCGCTCAGGCGCGAGAACTGCACCCGGAGATCGGTTTTGACGTCGGGGACTTCAGCCGTATGCTGCGCCCTCCCCGCGCCCCCGCCTGGGGGGCGATCACCGCCTGGTATGCCTTCGTCCACCTGAGTGGATCAGAACTTGCGCCGGTCATCGCGGGCCTTGCTCGCGTCCTGGCGCCCGGCGGCACACTGGCGTTCTGCGTGCATACCGGCAACGAGGTGCGTCACGCCGCCGAGTTGTGCGGAGCTGACGTCGATGTCGATTTCGTCTTGCACGACCGTGACCAGGTGCTCGCCGCGACCGCCGCCGCGGGACTGAGCGACATCGAGTGGTACTTGCGCTCCCCGCTGCCGGTCGAGGTGGCCACCGAGCGGCTCTACGTTGTCGCGAGTCAGGCGACCGCAAGGCGATAGCCGCGCTTGACGACCGTCTGGATCAGATCGCTGCCGACGGCTTGGCGCAGCCGGGCGATGGCGACTTCGGCGGCGTGCGGGTCGGTGGAGCTGCCAGGCAAGGCGCTGAGCAGCTCGCCGCGAGAGACGACGGCGCCCCGCGCGCCGGCCAGCACCCGCAGGACGGCCAAACCGGTCGGCGAGATCGGTAAAACCCTTCCATCGAGCAGTGCCACGGACGCCTGCACCCGCAACGCGCCCGCCCGAGTGAGGACCGGTGCCCCACTGTCCTCGACGTGGCGCACGAGCGCGCGAATCATCGCGCCCAATCGGCCCCGCTCCGGCACGACGGGTTCGATCCCGTTCTGCCGCAAGGGTGCTGCTGTGACTGGGCCAACGCTGAGGAAGACGCATTTCCCGCTTGCGGAGCGCTCGCGCAGCCCGTCGAGCACCCGGCATTTGGCGGCGGCGCCCAGCCAGGACGCCGCCGCCGGCGCCGAGGTGAAGAGCACGACGTCGATGTCGCCGGTGGCCACATCGCGGACTGACCGGGCAACGGCAGCCGAGTCGGGGGGCGGTCCCCAGCGATAGACGACCAGGGCGGTGACGGCGGCGCCCGCAGCGCTGAGTTGCTCATCGAGGCCGTCGCTGCCGGCCCCGTGATGCTGCACGCCGATCCGCCGCCCGCGGGCGCCTTCGGACAGCAACACCTCCAGCACCTCGGCGCTGGTCTCGGATTCGGCCACCCAGTCCACGTCCAGGCCCGCCTGTTGAACCGCGCCTCGCGCCTTTGGACCGCGGGCGACGATGCGCGCCTGGTCGAGCACGCCGAGCAGCTCCTCGGCAACCCCGGCCGCGTCGGCCGCCTCGAGCCAGCCGCGGAAGCCGATGCCGGTCGTCACGACGACGTCAATCTTCCACCAGCACCTGCTCGAAGCCGGCCACGCCGAGAACTCCCCGGAGCTTGTCCACATCGAGATGGCCTACCGCGACGCATCCTTCCTGGCCCTCGGCACCGGGTTGACGATCTCCCTGCTCGCAGCCGGCATCGTCACCTGGCTGCTGACCCGACGGATCCGCACGCCCCTGTCCAACCTCACCCACGGAGCCCGCGAACTGTCCCGGGGCCACTACTCCACCCGCGTGAGCGACACCGGCTCCGGAACCGAATTGGACACCCTCGCCGACGCGTTCAACCTCATGGCCGAACGCCTCCAAGGGATCGAGGACACCAGACGACGCATGCTCGCCGACCTCGCCCATGAGCTGCGCACCCCCATCACCACACTGACCGCATACCACGACGGTCTGCACGACGGAGTCGTCGCACTCGGCCCCGGCTCCCAAGCTGCCCTCACCGAACAGACCGACCGTCTCGCTCGCCTCGCCGAGGACATCGATGAGGTCTCCACCGCCGAAGAAGGCCGGCTCAGCCTCCTGCCCGAAGCGGTCGCGGTCTCGGACCTGCTGTGGAACGCCGGCGAAGCCGTCCGGGACCGCTACCACGACGCCGGCGTCAACCTCGCCGTCGACACCACCAGCGCCGCAGGACTCACCGTCGACATCGACCGGCAACGCCTCGGGCAGGTCCTCAGCAACCTTCTGACGAATGCCCTGCGCCACACGCCCGCCGGCGGGATCGTCACGGTCTCCGCCCGTCAGGTCGACGACGAGATCGACATCACCGTCACGGACACCGGGGAAGGGATCACGCCCGATCACCTGCCCCACGTCTTCGAACGGTTCTACCGAGGCGACGCCGCCCGAAGCCGCGGCCACTCCGGATCCGGCATCGGCCTGACCATCAGCAAGGCCATCGTCGACGCTCACCACGGAACCATCCGGGCCCTGAGCCAAGGCCCTGGGCAAGGGGCGACCTTCGTGGTCACCCTGCCGCGGCGCCAGACCTGACCCGACGGGGCTCATGGCTCCTTCCGATGGACCGAGGCCGAATCCGGTACGGTCGTAATGATTTACTACCACTGTGAGCCCCGAGTCTTCCACGCATCTGTCCCGCAGCCAGGTACTCGGCTCCCGCATCGCGTACGCGCGTCGGGAGCGGGGCATGACTCAGGAACGCCTGGCAGCCGATGCTGGAGTGGGACTTGAGTCGCTGCGGAAGGTCGAGCAGGGACACGTCGTTCAGCCTGGAGTCTTCCGCATCGCCGACATCGCCAATGCTCTGGGCATGACCATCGATGGGCTGCTGCCGGCACGAGCGAGTCGAGTGACCTCCATCGGATATGAGGGTTACGACATTGGTGGCTTCGTCGAGGGGGTCACAATTGCCGGGATCGATCTTGTGGCCGACGTGCGCCTCACTCCGTTGAGCCGCAAGCAAGGTTTCAGCAAGCGTGGCCTTAGTGAGGCGCTCGGGGAGGTTGGGGTGCGGTACGAGCATCTTCGGCCGCTCGGAAACGCGAAGGAGAACCGGCCACTGTTTGCCGGTTCAGATCTGGAGGTGGGGAGAGAGCGTTATCGCGCGAGCCTGCGGACTCCCGAGGCACGGGCCGCTCTCAAGCAACTGACCTCCTGGCGACAGGATCATCATGTCGCGCTGCTCTGCTTTGAACGGGACGAGGAGAGGTGCCATCGCTCCGTCGTGCTCGAGGAGCTCGCTTAGACGGGGTAGTAGATCCCGAGCACGTGGAACACGTGATGTCGCTTGGCTTGGTTCCCGACGAAGAAGGCGGGAAGCCGGGGTGGTCGAAACATCATGTCCACGAACTTCGCTTTGAGAGCCGCCCGAACCTCAGCGTCAGGTGCGCCGTTGAGACGTCGTTGGAGCGCGACGAACTCCCAGTCGATGATGCTCTGCTCATGACCCCGGCAGAGTGCTTCAAAGCACTTCCAGCGGTACCGGCCCTCAAATCGAGGAGCCTCGAGCGCGCTCTTGTCCGCGCTGTCGAAGAGATCGAGTTGATTGACGTAGGCGTCGATCTTGGCTTGCTCGTTTTGCGACCAGCCTGGGTGCTCAGTGACCCGGAGGTCGATGAGTTCTCGCACTGGCACGAGCCCGAGCGACGAGGCGACCGCTTCGGCTTGGTTCTCGCGGTTCAGGGAGCACATCGTGTCTGATGCCGTTGGGTCCAACAGGGCTCGGCGTCGCTTCCACGGGTCGAGATGGTCGATGACCTTCATCGTGGACATGTCCGGTCGCCAGGACTCGACTCGGGTGTCGCCGGAGGCAGGAGTAGCCCGAACGCGGAGGATGTCGTACTTCTTGAACTGCTGATCCTGTTCGAGGAACCGGAAGTTGATGGGGTATAGCCGGATCCATCGCGACTGGGTGCGGCTCCCCGAGAGTCCCAGGCCTGCGACGCACACAGTCTCGCCCGACTTGGCCGACGGGTTGGGAGCGGCCTTCACGGTGACAAGGACCTCTAGTTCGTCCGCTTGCGTGGGCTTCGCCAACGTGGCGGTCAGGCCCACCGAATAGTGCATCCTTGGCTGGTCATTGTCAGCCCTTCTCGTGGTCGAGGCGGGCGAGCATGTAGTCGGCGACTGTGGCCGCCTCTCGAACGACAAGCATCGCGAGGTCTTCGGTCACGCCGCTAGGGCAGGGTGCGGCCGTGGCCGGTGCCCTGGAGGTTGCGGAGTCGCGTTGACCTGGTCGGCGATGTTCCACGTCGACTGGTGAATCGCGCGGATCGCGTCGGCGCCTTGCAGGTTCGGGTCGACCTGCTGCGGGAGGAGGTTGAGTCGTTCGCGCGCGAGGTGCCAGAGGTGGTTGTAGTCCATCTTGTCGTTGACCGGGCATGCCGCGTCTCTTCGAGGACGAACTTGGACACCGACTCCAACAGTTCCTTGGCAGTGCCGATGAGCAGCGCAGGGTCGGTGGTCGAGCGCCGCAGGCGCTCGACCTGCTCCTCGAGGGCCGGCGCGGCCGCCGGTGTCGAGGTCGACGTGGCCGAACGGTTGGAGGTGTCCGTCCTCCGGTGAGGTACCACCCTGCCGAGCCGAGGGCACGCTTCAGCCTGACGACGTCCTCTCCTGCGGCATCGCCGCCGACCAGGCCGGCGGTTCGGAGCAGGCTGATAGCAGTTCTTCGACAAGGTCTCGTGCTCGGGCGGGATGCCGCTTGCGCCTGCGCTCAATGCCCTGCAGGACCCGCTGTCTCCTTGTTCGGGCCCTTGCACGTCGGGGTCATACGTGTAGTCGTCGCCGTATCCGGTTCCGGTTAGGACTCGGCTCACGACGGTGTGGCTCGGTCCGGCACCGCCGTGGAAGAACATGGCTATGGCTGCGCTGATGTCGTTGGTCAGCGGGACGGAGGCTCGGGGGCTCACGTGTGGTCCTCCTCGTAGCGATTGGTGGGCATCGGTACGGCCGCGGACAGGGTCCGGACCTGCGCGCTGGTTAGTGAGCTAGCGAACCTTCGGGCTCTGGCGGCGGTCGTCCTGGCGGGCGAGGCGTTCGGGTGCCCGCCGGCGGCGTTCACCCAGAGCCACCAAACAGCGTTGGCGTGAGAGGCGCGGCGGGTGCCGGCGCGGTGCGTCCTGGCCCACTGGATGAACCAGCGGGTAGCTCGGGCGAGATGACGGACGCGGTCCTCTAGGTCGCGGAAGTCGACCCCAAGTTCCCGAGCTGCGGCGCCGAGCGCCTTGACGACGTCGTGGGGTGCGCCGGTGAGGGAAGCAGAACTGGCTCGGGCGGTGCGTTCGCCGAGTTCAGGCTGGAGGCCGAGTTCTCGCGCCGCGTCGGCCCACGAGTGGATGTGCGGGTGGGTTCGGGCGAGGCAGAGGGACGCGAAGAGGCCAACGGTCGCTGGGCGGGCGTTGAAGAGCCCAGCGAGATATTCGTCGACGAGGCGCGCGGGGAGGACTTGCGGGATCTGCCGGGTCGAGGCGGTGAGCGGTGGTGACTGGTCGAGGAGATGTGACAGGCGACGTCGCGGTGAGTGGGCGGCCATGACGAGTCGTGTGAGGGTCGGTGTCATGCGGGTGTGGTCGGCCAGCCATCCGAGCCGGCCTTCGGGGACCTCGGGCATGTGCTGGAGCCAGCACCTGAATCGGGCCGCAGCCGTGTCGATGTCCTCGGCGGCGAGGATGTGGTCTGCGGCAGTGAGGGCGCGTGACCGGAGCACGGGGTCCTGGGGTGGGCGAATGTTCCAGCGCCGGACACCGGCCGTGCTAGCTGCTGCAATGTCGCGTGCCCAGGAGGGGAGGTGGCTGGGCGTTCGGGTCGCTGCGGCGAGGTGCAGCAAGAGCGCGGTCAAGGACCTGAGAGTGGTGGTGAACTCGGACGCGACGAGCTCGCCCGCGAAGGTGCCCACCGTCCCGCCGGCATCGGCGGCGTCCTGACGCGTTTGCCGTCGGACGCAGTCATCATCGGCCGGCTCGACGGTGAGGGTGGCGAGGTCGACACGACATTGCTTGCGTGGGCCTTGGCCGAGAGGGTTGCCGCACAACGTCTGGGGACCAACGACGCGCAGGGGTGAATGGCGCTGGTCACGGAAGGGGCGCTGGCAGCCGGGGCACGTGGCGAGCAGGTATGTGCCGTGGGCGCCGCATACGGTCGTGGTGGGCAACCGCCAGGTGATCCGCCAGATCCCATCGTCGACCAGGCACTTCGGGCAGATCTGGGTGCCGTGGCCGGGGATCCAGCCTCGGGCGGAGATGGTGCGGAAGCTGGACTGGTGGGCGGGGTCGAGCCCGTGCAGGTCGAGGCTCGTTCCGTCGTATGCCGCGAGGGTCGCGTTCTGCAGGGCGGCGGTGTTGGCTCCGGTGAGCTGGCCGATGCGCTCGAGGGTGGCCGGCGTGGGGGCGAGCATGAGGTACGCGGTGGTGGTGTCGTGCCCGGCCCGCACGATCTCGATCAGGCGGGCCGTGGTGAGGTAGTTGGCGTCCGCCACGCGTTCGAGATAGGCATCGAGGGCCTCGCCAGCGGCGAGGTCAACGAGAGTAGGCAGGCAGGCATCGGCGTGGTCAGCCCGCATCTCGACTCTCCTCGGTTGCACCGGCTGGCGAGGCGGATGCCTCGGCCGTCACCAGGTCGCTGATGCTGCTGAGTCGGTTGTGCCACCAAGTGCGCAGGCCGAGTTTGGATTCCGGGTCGAGGGTGGAGTCGAAGGTCACGATGTCGGCGTTTGCTCGGGTGGGGTGGGGTCCGCCGGCGGGGCGGCCTGCGGTGGCGTCGAGCCACACCCAGGCGGCCGCGACCTCGCGATCAATGGGTGTGCCGCTGGTTCGCGGGACATCTCGGACGGCGCTGACCGGGAGGCGTCGTATGCCGCAAAGTTCTGCACGGGCATGAGCGCGGTCAAGCAGACCGGCCGAGTGCAGTAGCTCAGCGTGCACCGCGAGTCGGCGGAGCGCATAGGTGTCGTCGAGCAGGCGTGCCGCGACTCGTTGGACGCGGGGGGATGAGCCGGCTGCGTGGAGGGTGGCGGCTCCGGCGATCGTCATGGGGGTGCCGTGGGCTTCACTGGCTAGGGCGGTCAGGGCGAGGGCTTCGGCGGTTCGGTGGGTGCGTTGGTATTCAGGGAGGACGATCGGGTCGGCGGGCAGGCGCAGGATGGTCGGTACGTTGCGTGCGTGAATGCCGAGGGTCCGCAGGACGTCAAGAAGGCCGTCGCGCGCCTCGAGGTGGTCGCGCCAGTTCGGCATCTCTTGGGGGACGGGATCCCACGGGTCAGCCATGATGGCAATGTCATCGAGCATCGCCTCGGCGGTGGCTCGATCTGTCGATGCGTCCCAGGTGAGAGCGAGCAGGGTGGCAGTGACCGACGGCGGACGAGCGATCGTGTATCGGCCGGGGATGACGTTGCGGTCCACCCAACGCACCACGCGAGTTCTCCACTGCTGTGTTTCCCCGTCGAACAGCGGCGGCCAGTTCTGCCAGAGGGCGAGCTCCACCTCGGCCATGAGCGACTCCAGGCGTCGGAGCCGATCTCGGGCAGAGCGGTGGTAGGTCGCACCGAGGGTGGTCATCACTTCTCGGTGAACGTGCCGGATTCGGGTAGGCACTTGGGGTGGGGTGGGGTCGAGCCCATCGATCAAGAGGTCCCCGCAGTTGGGGCAGAGGACGATCAGGTTGAGTCGCGCCGCCACCGTGTCAATGCAGCCGCGGGGGCACGAGGCGGGTTGGCCGGTATACCGGCGCCCGGTCCGGGCCCGTCCGAACGCCATCTCCGGGTACGCGCCCCGCAGCGTCGCAGCCTGCAGGCGTTTCTGGCTGACCCCGGTGATCGACTCGAGCCGGGCGAGCAACGAGGCGCCCGGCTCTTCCCAGACTCGGGCGGTGCGTCGGTGGCCGGTCAACAGGGGAAAGTCGAGGTAGTTGGCGTCGGCGACTCGTTGCAGGAAGGCGGCGATGTCTTCGCCGGATTGGATGTCAAGCGCGACGGGGAGTTGGTATGCCTCGTTCATCCGGTGACCTTCCCGGGCTGGGTGACGCTGACCGTGGGGTGAAGCTGGGTCGGCTTCGTGGCGGCCTTGTCTGCCTTCTTGGCGAGTTCGTCGACGGTCAGTTTCGACGCGGGAACGGCCAGCACATGTCTCTCGGTGACCGCCCAAGTGCCGTCCTCGATGGCCGCGACAGTGGCCCGTCGTAGGAGGTTGACGATGGCCTGCATTCGCCCGTGGGTGCGTTCCAGGATCAAGCCGGGCAGGTCGTTGTGGAGCATGCCTGGCCCAGCGCACGGCAGGAACGGGGAGATCACGTCGCCGGACTCTTTGAGGAACCGCTGCCACGCCAGCGCCTGATCGCGAGTGTCGGAGCCGTACGGGGCGACAGTGATCTCGTAGGCGCGCCCAGTGATCTGGGGGTCGCTCATCACGTCGTGGTCGTGCAGGTTGGCACCCGAGAAGATCACGGTGATGCCGTACTCCCCCAGCGCGGTCACGATCGCCTTGAGGTGGTCCAAGGCATAGCGACCGAGGCGTTCGGTCAAGATCAGCTGGTGTAGGTCGTCGATGACCAGCAGCCGCACGCCATGCTCGAGAACTAGGTCGAGAGTGGAAACCTTCTTCGCGGTGCTCTTGTCCATGTCGAAGGCCTCGACCACCAGTTCGTTGAACCGGGTGACGGTGGTCGCAGCTTCCAAAGATAGGAACAGCACCGGAGCGTGGGTGGGATAGATCTCTTGGTCGCGGCCCCCGAAACGGCGGCTCGTGGTTCGACGCGCCATACGTTCGGGGTCACCGTTGGGGCCGACGTGGTGACGGTGGACGGCATACGACAGCTGGTAGAGGAGCGTGGACTTGCCGAGGACGTTGAGTCCGGTCAGGAGTGCGACCTCCCGGGTGCCGGTCAGTGTCTCGGCGTTATCTTCGATCAGGTCGTTCAGAATCTGCCGGATCCGACGGTCGCGCTCGGAGTCGAAGTAGTGGCCGTTCAGGTAGCGGCGGACCGCACGTGCATAGTCACGACGCTTGGTCTCGGACAGGTCTGCAGCCGCAGCCCGAGTCAATGTCGGGGGCGGGACCAACCGGGATGCATATGCCTGAGCGTGCAGGCGGGACGCCTTCACGGCTCCCCCTCCTGTGACTCCAGAGTCGGCCATGCCGTTTGTCTCGGGTCGAAGGCCGGCGGAGTGCCCGACCTGCTCGCATCCGCGCGGGATCCCTTGCGTGTGGCACCACGCCCGATCCGTCGGGTGCCACGGGCGCCGGCATCGGCTGCCTCTTGATGGTCAAACTGGGATCGTGATTCGCGCAGGTGGGCAGCGGCGACCTTGTTGGGTTTCCAGTCGACCAGGTCCGGGTTGGCCCGGATGCGGTCGACTGAGGCGATGTCGTTGACGGTCTCGAGGATTTCCCGCTGAACGCTGTCCTTGTTGATGGTGTTGTTCGTGCCGCCTCGGCGTATCACGGCCTTGGTGGCGGCTGCGAGGACTAGGTCGGTCATCGGTGCCTGCAGCTGGAAGGCTCGTCGCCATGGCACTTCGACCACGGCGCCTGTGTCGGGTCGGCGGAACCACAGCCGCGAGAGGTCCCGCGGGTCCATGAAGAAGGGGGCGGCCCGGTCCTTGTCGCGGAAGAAGCCCTTGGAGACGGTGCGGAAGTCGTCCAGTTCGGCGCAGTCGAACGTGAGGTCTTTGTACTCGACGCCGTCGTGGCGGATAGTCAGCCACAGCTGTGGCAGCAGGTCATAGAGAAGGTCTGGACGCTGGAGGACGTGCAGTCGGCCGACCGCCGCCAGGAGCGAGTCGAACACCTCGAGGGGGGTCATCCCCACGGCCGGTGAGCGGTCTTCCAAGGTGCGGTCGACGACCGCAATACCGCCGTGGCGGGTGCGGTGGTAGTCGGTGCTGATGAACTCTCGCAGCCGTAGTTCGAGCTCGCGCGGAGTCAGGCCGGGCCCGTCGCCCTTGAAGACGGCGCGACCCTTCTTGTCGACGACGATCTTGCCGGCGTCGCTCCCACGTTGGGACACATTGCGGCCCTTATGGCCGGACAGTTGCAGCAAACAACGCTGCAGCGTCTCGTGCCAGCGCTCCACAAACGCGTTGTCGGTGGGCTTCTTTCCCCGGGAGAGCAGCAGGTGGATCCCCAAGAGTGTTGCACACTTCACGGAAGAAACGGCCCGTGAAGATGCTGCCCTTGTCGGCGCGGATCGCATCCGGGAGCAGACCTGGGTATTGCGTGCTCGCCCAGGAGGGGGCGGCCGGATAGGCGCTCGGCCTCAGCGACGGCATCATCGATCGCGCCGATAGTCTCGGGTACCCCGGCCCAACGCCAGTCGTGGACCTGGCCGGGTTCAACGACCTGGCTGAACGGGCGCAGCACGTCATAGAGGATCAAGCCGGCCTCGATCGAGTTAGCGCTGCGAGGCACGACCCGTAGCGCCAGGACGACCCGCGTACACACATCCAGGGCGGTGATGATCTCGACCGAGATGGGCTTACCTGTCCACGGGTCGACGCAGAACGTGTCGCTGCGGGTCACGTCGATCGCGACGACTTGGCCCGGTCGAAGGGCCGGGTAGGCGGTCAAGGCCAGGACACCGCGCAGCTTCTTCGTCGTGTGGGAACGAGTTGTGCGTCCCGCGGCCTGAGCAGCCTGCGTCAGGTATGTCCGCAGGGTCGACTCCGGAGGGTCGAGCGAGTCCAAACCCTCGGCTTTGAGCGCCAACAGGGTGCGGCGGAGAAGTTCATCGATCGAACGAACCGGCTTGGGTTCCATCGATGCGAGCGGCGATGTCGTCGGCGACGCGTCGGACCTCAGGATCGAGAGCTACCGAAGGCGGAATGCCGGCGAACACGACGTTTGTCCACCAAGGCCAGGAGCCCGCCGTTGATCGGCCGGTCGAAGTCGGACAGCCAGTTCATCAGCTGACGCTGCGAGACCGCGCCAACCCTCGCTCGAGGTGTGGCTTTGCCCGCCTCCATGTTGCGTTGACGACGCCGATCGAGCAGAGCCTCCCGGGCGAGGATCTTGGCCATCGCCTCGCACTTCTTGCTGTCCGAGACACGCCGGTCCGGGTTGAACAGCGAGTACGGCTCCCCAGGTCGGGCGAGAGCGGGGTGCCCCCGGGCGAAGCCAGTACGCATGGTCAGGACGACTTCCAGCTTGTCCAGCGACTCTTGGAGAGCGTCGTCGCTCAGCCCGGACAGGACGGCCATCAGTGACTCAGCCACCGCGTCCACCCGCCCGTCGACAATGGCGCGTGCCGGTTGGACATCGGTCCACGACACCTCGTGGACCCCGCCGGTGACATCGCGGACCGTGTACCCAAACGGGCCGACCGCGACCACGACACGAGGACCCTCCGGGAAGAGGATGCTGGCGCCCTCGTACAGCGTCACTCGGGCGTTCACGACAGCACCGCGTTGTGTTGCCCAACGCCAGTCGCGAGCGCCTGATCCCACGGGACGTTGAGGTCCATCTCGATCTCGCCGGACCAGACCAAGTGCCACATCGCTGACGTCAGGAACCCGCGATCGTCGTCGGCGGCGATGACATCGCCAACGCTGCGGCCACCGTCGGCCAGGACACCCTGCAGGATCGCCTTCGCAGGCATGAGCCACTCCGGGGCTCGGCGCGCCGACGCGATCCAGCGCAGGTTCAACGACGCCACCGGGCTCGAGACCACCGAACAACTCGTAGCGCCACCCGACCTTCTCGCAGGCCGCCCGAGTGCGCGTCGACATGACCATGAACGTGTCATCGCGCTCTTCAGGAGCTCGGACGTCCCAGATCGTCACCGAACCATCCCAGTGAGCGCTCAGCACGTCGGGGAAGTGCTTCGTTCCGTCCTCCCAGCGCAACAACACGGGTTGACCGACCAGCCACGTCACCTCAGGCTGACGGTCCAGCCACGTCGCCAGCTCGTGCTCGAAGACCCGACTCAGGAACAGCCAGCCACCCGTCGTCGTCGACATCGCCTGCACAGGGATGTTCCTCGACAGCCGGCCGGACTTCGTCTCGCGCACCGGCTGCAAGCTGCGCGGATCGGGCGGCCCGTCGACCCATGACCACTCGGATCGCGAACCCCCAGCACACCGAAACGACCACGTCGCTTCACCCACTTGGGCACCGACGGGCCGTAGCCCTACACTGGGCATGACGACACCTCCTGTCTCCTCACCCGGATCAGGTACTTGTCTTACGAGGGCGCTCCGCTGGAACGGGGCGCCCTCGACGTTTGTCTAGTGCGTTGAGCGTAGACCTTCCCCCCTCGCGCCTCCTAGCGCAGAAATCACGATCTGACAAGAAGACACGCCGTAAACCCTCCTATGAAACATAGGTGACCGGTTTATGAAAAGTAGGCCCCATCTCGACAGCGCCAACGCGCCCAACATTGGCGTGCACACGAACGTGCAGTAGTCCCCCTTCGTGTCCGATTTGCGGTGGTATGCCGCCTCGGATTCTGACTACTGCACGTTTGAGTGCGCGTTGAGCGCAGGCGGCGAGGGCACCTCGGCGGCTGTGTGGCGGGCAGCCGGGCCGGGCCGGAGCGGGCGCGGCCCCCGCCGAGCGGCACTTTCGGTCCGCCGGTCTGCTGGCTCCCGACGAGCCGGCAGGTGCCTACCTGGCCACGGACGTTGGCCGGCGACCGGCGCCGTGACGGCATCGCCGTCCTTCCCCTCGGACTGCTGGCTCCGTGGGTCCTCCGTGCCTGGTCTTCACCCGCTGCTGGGTAGAGGATTCGACTCGGACCGAGCCTCGCTGAGGTACGGGGCATCGAGCACTCCCCATCGGGGGTGACCAGAGGCAGGAGGAATGACGTGACGGGATCGGCGCGCGGCGGGCCGGCGCTGGGAGAGTTCCTGACAGCGCTTCACGACCGGTTGCGTCCGCTGTCGCGGGAGGATCTCGTGGCCGTGCTCGGCAAGCACGCTGAGCGGCTGCCGGCGCGGGAACGCCAAGCATTCCTCGACATCTTCCGCGACCCGACCCTTGCGCCCCCGGACCCGCGGAAGAGCGTCGGCGTCGAAGCTGGAGGCTCGGATCAAGTCGTTCGCGGCCCGGGTCGCCGCAGGTGAGTATGCCGAGGATGAGGGGTACCGCTGGGACGGCTATGGGTGGGAAGAGGAGGAGACCGCGTGGGCTCCGGACGCCGACGCGTTGTTCGCCGAGGTCGGGGAGGTCTTCGTTGGCGGTGACCTCGCCGCGGCACGGGCGGCATACGAGCGTCTGCTGGCGCTCTTCGGACTGGCGGGCGACGACGGCTGGTCGCTGGAACTGTGGCAGCTGGAGTCCACAGACGTGCCCGAGACGCTGGCCAGGTACGTGCGCTGTGTCTTCGAGACGACGCCGACGGCCCAGCGGGTCCAGGCCGTCTACCAGGTCTTTCGTGACCTTGCCGGAGTGCGGGCCTTGAGCCTGGCGGAGGTGTCCACCACGCGGGTTGACCCGCTGCCCGACCTGGGCGCCTTCGTGCCCGGGTGGATCGACGCGTTGGTGGCCGAGAACGACGTGCTGTTGTTGCGTGATCGGGTCCGGCTCCTCGTCGAGGCCGCCAACCTGCGCGGCGGGGTGGACGCGCTGGCCGATGTTGCCGGGCGCCCTGGCCCCCACCAAGGCGGTGTCGGCCTGGCCTGGATCGATTCCTTGACCGAGCGGGGCCGCCTCGTCGAGGCGCGGGCAGCGGCCGAGCTGACTCTGGACCTGCCCGGGGCCGACGGGGCCCACCGGGCTAGGGCCGGCGACCGGCTCGCCGACCTGCACGCCCGCGCGGGTGACACCGGGGAAGCGGTGGCGGCCCGGCGCCGCGCCTGGAGTCTCCAACCGACGCGCGCCCGACTGCTCGCCCTGGCCGGCACGAGCGGGGACGCGGGGGTACTGCTCGAGACCCTTGCTGCGGAGGCCGACGCGCTGGTTCCCGCTGGTCGGGCTGGCAGGGACCGGCTCGGCTGCGAGCTGCTCCTGCTGGCTGGTCGCCTCGACGAGGCGGTCGCCGCGCTGACCGGGTCACCCCCCCTCGGCTGGCACCGCGCCGATCACCCTGGCCAGGTGGTTTTGCCGTTCCTGTGGGCCGCGGCCATGGGCACGGCGCCGCCCGCAGGCTCTGGTCACCTCGGCCGGCTATACGCGGAGATCGACGTTGATCCGGATGCTCTGCCCCAGTTCGAGGGATGGTCCGGCTGGGATGGTATGCCGGGTGTGACGCCGGACCCGGGCCGGTTGCCGTCGACCGGCCCGTCGGCTGGCCCGTCGGCGACCGGTCCGCTGCTGACCGGTCTGCTCGCTGACGCCATCGGCCGGCTCTCGCCCGACCCCGGCACCCGCGAGCAGTGGCTGGTCATCGCCGGCGGGGTGGCCGACGCACGGATCGACGCGATCGTCTCCGGCAAGCACCGGGGCGCCTACGCCCGCGCGGCATCTCTGGCGTATGCCCATGCCGAGGCACTCGCCGGGGTTGGCCGAACGGCGCATGCGCGTGACTATCTTGCCGCCGTGCGGGCCCGGTTCCCCCGGCATACCGCTTTCCGCGGTGAGTTCGACGCTGCCGCGACCACCTCGACCCTGCGCGGCAAGGGCAGGTGAGCCCCCGCACGGCGGGATGCGGAACGGCGGCCGTGCCACTTGCCCAACGAGTCTTGCCGATGACCCGGACTTTGCGTTCGTTCGACACCTGACGTACAGTTTTCCGTACAGGAGGTCCCTATGAAGACGATGAGCTACACCGAGTCCCGTGCTCGCTATGCCGAGGTGCTTGACGGTGTTGCCAACGACCGGGAGGAAGTCATCATCACCCGGGCCGGGCACGAGCCGGTGGTCATCGTCTCTCTCGAAGACTACGAGTCACTGCGCGAGACGGCATACCTGATGCGTTCGCCGGCCAACGCGCGTCGGCTGTTGGATGCCATGGAGCGACTGGAGGCCGGTCGCGGCGAGCCGCACGACATGATCGACGCCGACTGACGTGCTCCTCGTCTGGGACGAGAACGCCTGGCAGGACTACCTGTGGTGGCAGACCCAGGACCGCAGAGTCCTCAAACGGATCAACCTGCTGCTGACCGACATCCAGCGCAACGGCAACGAGGGAATCGGTAAGCCGGAGGCGCTCAAGCACGACTTCGCCGGCTACTGGTCCCGGCGCATCACGGATGAGCACCGCCTCGTGTACAAGCTGGTGGACGATGAGATCCGGATCGCCGCCTGCCGGTACCACTACGGCTAGAACCGCCAGGCGACGCCACAAGCCAAGGGCACTGTCCGTGGCAGATGGGCGTTCGGTCACAGCCACGTCGATGTGGGCTCCGTCCTCCCTTCTTTGCTGGATGCCCCGTTGAGACTGTGGGCAAAGCCGGGATCGGCGGAGATGCGGGGGGCGGCTCATCCCCTACCTAGGGGGTGATCAGCAGGTCGATGGCGCGACGCTGCGCTTCCAGGACGCTGGCGCACCTGCAACCGACGGTCACCAGGTCGCCGGCCGGGAGTGGGCGTCGGACCAGCCCGTAACCGCGTTGGCCGTCGCCCTTGGCTGAGCGGACGGGGGCACGCACAGTCGGGCCATGCGCGTGCAGGTGCTGGGTCCCTCCACGTGGCAGGCAGGGTGGACGTGCAGCAGCGCGATCGGTCAGTGCTTGCGGCACTGGTCGTGCGCTTGCCGTTGACGACCGGCGGGTCGGCGGAGGCACTGTGGGGCGATGAGCCGCCGGCGTCGTACCGCAAGGTGATTCAGGCACCCAACTCCCCTGGTGGGGGCGATCCTCTGAAGGAGGGCGAAGGAGAGCGGTCGGGGCCGGCGCGAGCCCCGTCCCCAGCGGTGTTCGAGATCCGGGCCCCCGCCGGCGGAGCCGATGCGGCCCGACCGGCCGGCAACGCGCCGTGGTCGTGCGCGGCACTCGGGCCGAGGCCGTCCTGGCGGCGTGACCGCCGCGGTTCGCGAGGCTGCCGCGGGCTCACTGACCTGAGACGCATCCATTCGACTGCGAACTCCATGATTCACGTACTGCGAACTGTCTGATTCAGGCCCTGCTCGTTGTATGGGTGCAGCATGGAAGGCACACCGATCGGCCCCCAAGCCGGCACCCTGCTCGGTCATCTCCTCGAGTCCCTCGCCACCGTGTGCGTGCGCGTTCCTGCGCAAGCAGCCGACACCACAAACTCTGAGCAAGAGGCCGCTTGGCCATCGCGGCCGAGCAGTCGGCGCGACGGAGCGCCCGGCCGCCAGGGAAAAGGTCTCGTTCACGCTGGACCCGCTGACCGGGGCCTCGGCCACCGCCAGCAAGGCGGCCGGCCGGACGGTACTCGGTCGCGCCCCGGGAAACATGTCGTTCCCAGAGGGCGCCCGACGGTCAGCGGAAGGCCGGAATCCCGGTGAGCGCCTGTCCCACGACGAGCGTGTGCATCTCGACCGTGCCCTCGTAGGTCAGCACGGACTCGAGGTTGTTCATGTGCCGGATCACCGGGAACTCCAGCGAGATCCCATTGCCGCCGAGAATCGTCCGAGCGGTCCGGCAGATCTCCAATGCCGCTCGCGGGTTGTTGAGCTTGCCCAGGCTGACCTGCTCAGGACGCAGGGTGTGGGTGTCCTTGCGCCGGCCGAGATGCAGGGCCAGCAGCAGACCCTTGGTGTACTCCAGCGACATCTCGGCGAGCTTGGCCTGGGTGAGCTGGAAGGAGGCGATGGGACGGCCGAACTGCTCCCGCTGGAGGGTGTAGCGCACGGCCGACTCCAACGCGGACCGGGCCGCCCCCATCGCCCCCCACACGATGCCGTAGCGCGCCTCGTTGAGACAGGACAGCGGTCCCTTGAGGCCACGGACCTCGGGGAAGACGGCCGACTCGGGCAGCCGCACCTCGTCGAGGACGAGCTCGCTGGTCACCGACGCGCGCAGCGAGAGCTTGTGCTTGATCAGTGGCGCCGAGAAGCCCGGCGCGTCCGTGGGCACGACAAAGCCGCGTATGCCGTCGTCAGTCTGCGCCCAGACGACAGCGACGTCGGCCACCGTGCCATTGGTGATCCACATCTTGCGACCGGTGAGGACCCAGTCCGAGCCGTCCCGCCGAGCGTGCGTCTGCATGCTGCCCGGATCGGACCCGGCGTCCGGCTCGGTCAGCCCGAAGCAACCGATCGCCTCGCCGGCCGCCATCTGGGGCAGCCACTCCCGCTTCTGCTCCTCGGTGCCCCAGCGCCAGATGGCGAACATCGCCAAGGACCCCTGGACGGAGACCAGCGAGCGGATCCCCGAGTCGGAGGCCTCCAGCTCCAGGCACGCGAGGCCATAGGACACCGCGGACATCCCCGCGCAGCCGTAGCCGTCCAGGTGCATCCCGAGCAGGCCAAGGTCCCCCAGCGCCTTGGTCAGCCCGCGGATGTCGTCGATCTCGCCGCGCTCGAACCAGTCGGCGACGAACGGGTCGACGTGCTCCTCGCACAGTGCGCGGACCGAGCTGCGGACGAGCCTCTCGTCGACGGTGAGCAGGTCGTCGATGCCGGCCAGCTCGACACCGGTAGTGACCTGGAGGGACTGCGTGCTCATGAGTGGCTCCTTGACGGGCTGGGGGGCATCGGAAGGGCGGCGTGTCCGGCGAGCCAGTCCCGTACGAGGGCGTCGTGCTCGCCGAGGTCGGGGGGCGGCATACTCCGGTCGGGGGTGTGCTCGGAAAGCCGGATCGGGTTGCGGACCTGAGCGGCGCGGCCCGGCCCAACCTCGTCAGCTCGGCTCTAGGCCGAGCGAGGCGGCCCGGCGGAAGGCTCCGGCGATATCGCTGACCGGGCCGACCGCGATCCCCGCGGCACTAAGAATGTCCTCCCAGTAGCCCGCGGGTCGCTCCACCAGGCGGGACTCGAGGTCCGCGGCGAGGCTCTCGCGGTTGGCGACCCGGTCGGCGTTGGTCGCGTACTCGGGGCGGGACGCCAGCGCGGGCAGCCCTAGGGCGGTGACCAGCCGGCGGAACTGGGCGTCGTTCCCGCAGGCCACCGCCAGGTATCCGTCGGCGCACTGGAGCAGCTCGTAGGGCGCGATCGAGGGATGCTGGTTGCCCATCCGGCCGGGCGAGCGCCCGGTGGTGAGATAGCCCGCGCTCTGGTTGGCCAACGACCCGAGCAGGCTGGAGAGCAGGTCGACCTCGACCCGCTGTCCGCGGCTGGTGCGGTTGCGGGCGGCAAGGGCGGCGAGTATGCCGATGACCGCGTCCTTGCCGGTGAGCACGTCGACGAGGGCGACGCCGACCTTCTGCGGCGGCCCGTCTGCGCGTCCGGTGATGCTCATCAGCCCACCGACGGCCTGGACGACGAAGTCGTAGCCGGGCAGGTGCGCCCCGGCAGCGCTGCCGAAGCCCGTGATCGACACGTAGACCACCCCGGGGTTGGCCTGCGCGACCTGGGCGTACCCCAGGCCGTACCGCTCCATCGTCCCGGTGCGGAAGTTCTCCACGACCACATCGGCACGCCGGGCCAGGTCCTGCGCCAGGGCGAGGTCACCCGCGTCGCGCAGGTCGAGGGTGACGCTGAGCTTGGATCGGTTGACCGACTCGAAATAGGAGCTGGACCGCCCGGTCCAGGGTGGTCCCCAGCTGCCGGGTGTCGTCACCGATGCCGGGGCGCTCCACCTTGACGACCGTGGCCCCGAGGTCCGCGAGGTACATCGTGGCGAACGGTCCGGCGAGGACGCGGCTGAAGTCGGCGACGAGCAGGCCCGCCAAGGGTGCGGTCACGGGGCCCTCTTCTTGCCGGGGCGACCCGGTACGGGGACGAACCGGCCGTCGACCCTGCGGGGGAGCCGCCAGGGGTTGGCGTCCGCGAGCGCGGGTGGCAGCGCTGTCGGCGGGGTGTTCTGGAAGGCCACCGGTCGGGTGAAACGAGCCAGCGCGGCGGCGCCCACCGACGTCGCGGCAGGGACGGTCGTCGACGGCCACGGGCCTCCGTGCTGCTGGGCCCAGGTGGTGGCCACACCGGTCGGCCAGGCGTCGACGGCCACCCGGCCGACGAATCGGGCGAGCGAGGTCACCACGGCGGGAGCATCGGGGTCGTCCGCCCCAGCCGTCATCACGCAGCCGACGAGGGCGCCCTGGAGGCGACCCAGGATGGCGGTGAGCTCGGCGTCATCGGCATACTCCACGACGAGGATGGCCGGGCCGAAGCACTCGGCCAGCAGCGGCGAGCCCGGCACCAGCCGCGCCGCCGGGGCAGTGAGCACGGTGGCGCAGACGCCCCAGCCGGCACCCGGCTCGGCCACCGCCCCGACGAGAGTGGCCCCGGAGAGCTGCAAGGTGCGGACCCCCTCGGCATACGAGCGGGCCATCCCGGCGGTGAGCAGCGGCCCGCGCGGGGACGCCGCCTCGGAGCTCCGCCGCCACGGCCGGGGCGACCCCGGCACCGGTGGGGACGAGGAGCAGCCCCGGTTTGGTGCAGAACTGCCCCATGCCGAGGGTGAACGACTGGACGCTTCCCTTGGCCAGGGTGGCCAGGGCGTCCGGCTGCGCGACGGCGGCGGGCGTGACGACGACGGGGTTGACCGTCCCCATCTCGGCGAAGACCGGGATGACTCGCGGTCGGCTCTGCGCCAGGCTCCACAGGCTCAGCCCTGCGGCTTGGGAACCGGTGAAGGCGACCGCGCTGATCGCGTCGTCGAGCACCAGGGCGCGACCGTTGTCCAGACCGGTCACGGCGCCGAAGGTGCCGGCAGGGGCGCCGAGCTCGGCGAGGGTCGACGCCGCCAGGTCGGCGAGCGCCGCATGGGTGAGCGGGTGCGCCGGGTGGCCCTTGACGATGACCGGGCAGCCGGCCGCCAGCGCTGATCCGGTGTCATTGCCCAAGGTGCCGAAGCCGAACGGGAAGTTGCTCGCCCCGAAGACAGCCACCGGTCCCAGGGGCACGGCGACCCTGCGCAGGTCGGGCGTGTCCGATGTGGCGTGGTCGATCGTGGCGCCGAGCCAGGAGCCCTCGCGGCATACCGCGGCGTAGAAGCGCAGCTGGTTGGCGCACCGGGCCACTTCCGCGGTGAGCCGGGCTGTGCCGAGCCCGGTCTCCCGGTCGGCGGTCGGGACGAGGGTGTCGACGGCGCCGGCGACGGCGTTGGCGAGACCCTCGAGCCAGCCAGCCCGAGCCGCGGGGCTCACCGATCCGACGGCTGTTGTCGCCAAGACCGCGGCCGCCACCGTCTCGGCGAGGTGCTGGGGTGTCGACACCGGCATGGCGGCGACGACCTCGCCGGTGCGGGGGTCCAGAGCCAGATCACTCACCATGGTGATGGCGGTCATCCCAAGGCCTCCACCAGCACACCGAGGGCTTCGGTGAGCAGCTCGTCGCTCATCACCAGAGGGGGCAGCAGCCGCAGGACGTTGCCATATGTGCCCGCCTGCAGGACCAGGACGCCGGCCCGGTGGCAGTATGCCGCGACCGCCGTAGCGAGGTCCGGCGCCGGGGTCTTCGTCCCCGGCACTACCAGCTCCAGCGCGACCATGGCCCCGCGGCCGCGGACCTCTCCGATGATGGGGTTGACCGCGGCGACCGGGTCGAGGGCCGCGCGGATGATGGCCTCGATGTGGCGCGCCCGGGCGACCAGCCCCTCGCTCTCGATCGTCTCGAAGACACCGAGAGCAGCGGCGCAGGCCACCGGGTTGCCGGCGAAGGTGCCGCCGAGCCCGCCCGGCGAGACCGCGTCCATGAGGTCCGCGCGACCGGTGACGGCGCCAAGCGGCAGCCCGCCGGCCAGGCCCTTGGCCGTCGTCATGAGGTCCGGGACCAGGCCCTCGAAGCTCGGAGGCGAAGATCGCTCCAGTCCGGGCGATCCCGGTCTGTACCTCGTCGGCGATGAGGACGATCTCGTGCGCCCGGGCCAGCTCGGCCACGCCCTGCAGGTACCCCGGTGGGGGGACGATCACGCCGCCTTCGCCCTGGATCGGCTCGATGACGATGGCGGCGCAGTGCCGGGCACCGATCTGCTTGACGACGAGGTCCTCCAGCGCCGCCAGGGCCTCGGCCGCGCAGCGCTCGGGGCCGCTGTCCCAGCGGTAGGGATAGGCCAACGGGGCGCGGTAGACCTCGGGGGCGAACGGGCCGAAGCCGTCCTTGTAGGGGGCGTTCTTGGCCGTCATCGTCATGGTCAGAAGGGTGCGTCCGTGATAGGCGTGGCCGAAGGTGACCACCGCTGGGCGACCGGTGGCGGCCCGGGCGATCTTCACCGCGTTCTCGACGGCCTCCGAACCGGTGGAGAACAGGGCCGACTTCTTCGGCTGGTCTCCGGGGGCGAGCCGGTTGAGGGTGTCGCAGACCTCGACATAGCCGTCGTACTCGGTGACGAGGAAGCAGGTGTGCGTCAGCTTGGCGACCTGCTCCTGGACGCGGTGAACGACCGCGGGTGCGCTGGCCCCGACCGTCGTCACGGCGATCCCCGAAGCGAGGTCGATGAGGTGGTTCCCGTCGACGTCCACGAGGATCCCGCCGCCGCCGCGCTCGATGAAGACCGGCAGCACCGTGCCCAGGCCGGCCGAGAGGACGGACGTCCGATGCGCGTGCCGGGCCTGCGAGGCCGGGCCGGGAATGGCGGTGACGAGCTTGCGAACCTGCTCGACAGGAGCCAGGGTCATCGGGGCGGCGCTGGGCGCGGGCGGGGCGGTGATATCGACGTGGAGTGACATGTGGTTCTCCCCTGCAGCTCAGGTGATGGGTCGGGACCGACATGGTCTCGGTGGCCAACAGACCGAGGACCGATGTCGCAACGGTAGGTGAGCCGACTCTGCAGCACCTTGGATGTTCTATCCAGAGATGGGACACTCTGAGATGAAATGACCAGGACCGGTTCGGAGTCGACGCCCACCCTGCGCCATCTGTGCGCCCGGGTTCCCGACGCCTTGGTCCCGCTCGTCCCCCGACCTGCACCGGACCTTCCGCTCACCGCAGTCCACATCAGCGAGCTCACCGACCCGACGCCCTATCTCGACGGTGGCGAGTCTTGCTCACCACCGGCCTCACCCTGCCGCGCCGCGACGACGGATGTCGCCGGTGTGTCGACCGCCTCGTCGACGCGGGTCTGGCCGGCATCGCCTTGGGCCTGGGTCCGGTCCACCACCGCGCGCCGGCGGCACTGGAACGCGCCTGCCGTTCGGCGGGCCTGCCGCTACTCGTCGTCCCGGACGAGGTCCCCTTCCTCGCCGTCACCCGCGGCTTCTGGGAGGCGGTGGGGGAGGAGCACAAACGGCTGCTGTATGCCGCCCTCGACGCCGACCGCCGGATCGTCGCCGCCGCCACGTCGAGCCGATCCGGTGCCGGCGGTCGTCCGCGCGCTGGCCGAGGCGGTGCACGGGTGGGCCGTCCTCGTGGACGTGCACGGCGCCGCCCTTCAGTCGTGGCCGCCCGAGCGCGCCGCGGACGCCGCGAGGTTGGCCCCGGAGATCGACCGGCTGCGCACTGCGGGCGCTCGCTGCGGCGGCCACCTTCCCCCTCGACGACCTCGATGTCGTCGTCCACCCGGTGCTGGCTGATGACGCCGTCGTCGGCTATCTCGCGATCGTCTCCAGCCCCCCACGACGCCCGACCGCACGGCGTGCCGTGCTCGTCGCGCTCGCTCTGCTGGGTTCCGAAGCGGTGCGCCGCCGGCAGGCCCAGTCGGTCGACGCGGTGCGCCGGGCCGCCGTCGCCCATCTCGTCGACGCCAGGCAGCTGCGGGCCGGACGCCTGCTCGCCGGCGCGCTCGGCGTCGAGTTCCCCCCGACGAAGGTCCGGGTGGTCGTCGCCCTCGGCGCGGGACGGCCGGGGGGGACCCGAGGTCCTCGCCGCCCTCGTCGACGCGCTGGCGCGGCAGCGGCCAGAGCACGCCAACCGCTGGGGTCGGGGACACCGAGCCGGAGGCCGCGTGGATCGTCGTCCCGGGTGCCCTGCCGCCACCGGACGGCCCCTCGCTCGCGGCGGACATGGTCGGTTTGGGGGCCGAGTCCAGCCGGCGGTGCCCGGGTGCTCGTCGGTCCGGTGGGCGATATCGCCGACGTGCCCACGGTCCGGGCACACCTGGCCGCTCGACTGGCCGACGCGTCGAGCCCGAGCACACCGGGCTGGCTCCCGGCTGCAGCGGTCGACCCCCCAGGTTGGGCTCGTGCGCTCCTCGAACCGCTGTCGCGCCACCACCGCGCTGACCTCGTCGGGGCGGTTGCGGCATACCTGCGTCACCGGGGGCACTGGGAGGCGGCCTCACGCGAGCTCGACGTGCACCGCAACACCCTCCGAGCCCGGATCGCGCGGGCCGAGGCGCTGTTGGGCGCCTCCCTGGAAGACCCCGATCTCGCATCACGGGTCTGGCTGGCGCTGCGCTCCAGCGGCTTGGCGTGATTCCATGGGCCGAGGCCGGGGCGCACCGACTCGGCCCGACAGTTCGAGCAGAGGCGACGAGCGGGACACGACGGGAGGCCCCGTGTCGATCACCGTGTCCCGACTGTGCGCCGACCCGACCCTCGGTCTGACCGTCGTCGCGGGGGCGGCGGGAGCTCACCGCGTGATCAGCTGGGCGCGCACCAGCGAGGAGCTTGCCGACCCCACCCCCTGGTTGGAGGGTGGCGAGCTGCTCATGACCCTGGCGCTCAACCTCGACCTCACTGCGGCGTCGCAGTACGCCTACGTCGAACGCCTCGCGGGGGCAGGAGTCGCAGCGTTGGCGGTCGACACCGGGATGATCCATCCCGTCGTCCCCGCAGGTCTGCTCAGTGCCGGTGACACCTTCGGCCTCCCGGTGCTCGCCCGTCCCGGCCGCCACACCCTTCCTGGCCATCTCGCGTGCCGTGATCTCTGCGGTCACGGCGGCCCAGATTCGCGCGTTCCAGCAGACCTCCAAGGACCAGGAACGGCTGGCCAGCGCGGCCTTGCTCACCGGCAAGTCCGGTGTCGTCGAGACCCTCGCGAAGGTCCTCGGCGGCAGCGTCCTGCTCCTCGATGCCAAGGGGCGGACACTGGTGTCGGCCAGCCCCGGACCGGGTGCAGCTCGCGACCCGGGTCACCAACCGGCTCCAGGCGTATGCCGCCCGCCAGGCCGGCAGCGCGCGCCAGGCCGGTTTCACCCATGTCGACGACGATGGCCACCTCGTCGTCCATGCCCTGCGACGCGCCGGCCACCTCCCGGGGCTACCTCGCCCTGGGAACGGCCGACGCGCTGACCAGCAGCGAACGGCTGCTCATCGGCCACGCGATCACCTTGTTGTCGATCGTCCTGGACCGGCCGACCCAGCTGCGCCGGACCGAGACGCGGCTGCGTCGGGCCGTCTTCCGGTCGCTGCTGCGGCAGGGCGCGGACACCGATCTCGCTCTGGTGAAGTTCTTCGGCTTCACCCGGACCGCGCCGGTCGCCGTGAGCGTCATCGTCGAGACCGGCTCCCCGCGGTTCAGCGAGACGCTCGTCGTCGACGGCCTCGACGAGCACCAGCTGCCCTTCCTCACCAGCGCGCTCGCCGACGGCATCGCCATCCTGCTCCCGGCGGACGTCATCGACGAGCGGACCGCGGAGCTGCAGAGCTCTTCTACCGGGCCCTGGGCCGCCGGGTCAGCGCCGGGGTGGGCAAACCGGTCGACCTGACCCGCGCGGTCGAGAGCCTGCGCCAGGCTCGGGCCGCCGCCCGGGTGGGCATGACCGAGCCGGGCCGCAAGGTGGATTCGCCAGCTCGACGTCTTCGAGCTGCCTGCTGGGGACCCAGCCGCGGGACACCCTCGAGGCGATTGCCTCGGCGGTCCTGCATCCCCTGGAGACCCTCGGCGGCGCCGAGCTGCTCCGCACGACGGCGGAGTTCCTCCTGCGCAACGGCCACTGGGAGAGCACTGCGGCCGCCCTCGGGGTCCACCGGCATACCCTGCGCAACCGGATCGACCGGATCTCCACTCTGTTAGAGCGGGACCTCCAGCTCCGCCCCAGCCCGGGCCAAGGTGTGGATGGCCCTCAAGGCGCGGCGAGCTGCTCTCGATGAGCGGCCAGGACTCCTCCGAGTGGTTCGGCCTGGACGAGGGCGATCTCGGCGCGAGACGGGCGAGGTGGAGCCAGCCCGGCCCCGAGACGGGCGCCCGCGGCTCGGAGCGGTTGGGCCGGCTCGAAGGCTCCGACCGGCCGATCCGCTCCCGGTCTGGGCAGGTCAGAGCGCTGAGGCTCCGAGGGATCGTCGGAGGAACCGGAGGGGCCACCGCAACCGACGACGTGGCGTGCTGCAGAGCGCAGGCCCGCGATGATGCTCCGGCACCGGTCGGTGAGGGCCTTAGGGTCGTCAGGTCTGCATCCGCCGCCTTGGTCACGACGATGCCCCAGGTCAGCCCCCTTGAAGAGGTAGTCGCCGGCGCCGTAGTCCCGCATGAAGGGAGGAGCCCGTTCTGGTCCTGGAGGCCGTGCCAGTCCGAGGACAGCCGACGGTGCTGGAGCCAACCGCCCGGGCAGCACGCGCCCACGTCCCGGTCCGCGGGGGCAGCGGCGATGAGCCCGACCTGGTGGGCTCGTGGCTGCTTCATGATGAGCTGGCTCCGCATGTCGATGGCCGCCGCCAGGCTCGCTCCCGCGCTCGTTGATCTCGTCGACGTCCGGCAGCCCCATAGTCGACGTCCATGTGCTCGGAGCAGATGGAAGAGGAAGAGCAGCAGGCAGAGTGGGCGTACGCGCCGGCGGTGACATTGGTGATCGGGGAGGCAGCGGAGATGCCGGGGGTTGAGCTGGCCGAGGTAGAACCTCGTCGGTGTCGAGGTCGATGAGGACGTCGACCTCGAAGAAGCCCTGGTAGCCCTCCTGGGCCAACCGGTCCCCAAGACGGCGGCCCAGGGTCGTCGCGGCCGCCCGCTGCTTGGTCGTCATGGCGTCGGGGAACATGTCGTTGCCGCACCAGCCGCCCTTGTATGGCGTCAGCTCGGTGTAGCCGGTGAGGTCGACCATGAAGGGGCCCACGATGGTCCCGTGTCGGGTGATGACCGCCTCGACCGCGAGGGCGGTGTTGCGGATCCGTTTCATGATCTTGCTCTCGCGGTTGGCGAGGTTGATCGCGTGCTTGGTCCAGTCCGACTCGTCGGCCACGAGGAAGGCGGTCTTTGCCCGAGTCGCCATAGGGCAGCTGGATGACCGCCGGGTCGGTGCCGAGCCCGGCCCGGCTTCGGACATCGAGACCAGCGTGGCGTAGTCGGTCGGCGTGCCGAGGATGCTCGGGACGCTGGGTGCCCCGGCCTGGTTGCCCAGGCGCGTGGTCTCCAGGAGCTTGGAGTCCAGCCGGGCACGGGAGCGCAGCGCCCGTATGGCGGCAGGGTCGGCCCGGTAGCCCAGGTCACGACAGATGGCCTCGGTCTCTTCGTCAGAAGAAGAACCGCCATGACGCGAGGAGTGCCTGGGCGTGCGGCGATCCGGGCCCTCGATCTCGTCATTGCACCGAAGCCGGTTTCGGTCACCTCCTCCGCGCTGGTGAAGGTCTCGGTGCCCTTCCGGAACGGGGGACATGGCCCGCGGGTGACATCCCGTCCCACGGGTCGTAGTAGGACACATAGGTGAAGCTGCAAACCCACCGGTCCAGCCCGAGCAGGTTGAAGGCGGTCGGACCGAAGAAGTAGATCGGGTCCTCATTCGTCCGGAAGAAGGTCCGGGATTCTCGGAGATATTGCGCAGTCCGTGGGTAGGCTTCACCGGGAGCTTCCTGGTGGTGGGTGACGGGGTGCTGGTGGGTGTAGCGGTCCAGGGCGGCTGAGATCGACTCGAAGGCCCCGAGGGTGTCGTAGAACAAGGCGCCGTTCTGCGCCGTCGGCCAGGTCGAGAGCTTGACGCCGACGACCCCCGACTGCTGGTTGACGTAGACCATCTGGCCGTGGATGCCCAGGGCGAGGAAGACGCTCCGGTCGGGGAAGGGCACCCAGACCTGGTTGCGGTAGTGGCCACCCGGCATACCGGTCGGGCTGTTGGTGGCCGCGAAGGCGTCCCGTGAGTCCTCGGCCGCCACCAGCGTGTCGACGACGAACCACGGCGGGGCGACCTGCGCGCCCGAGCGGGCGATCCCGTTGCGCGCGAGCATGTCGGCCAACCGGCCCACGTCCCTTAGGGTCGCGCTCAGCCCACCGTCGCCGACGGCGACGCCGGTCGGGTCGACGGTGATGTGAGCCGGGAACTCGGCCCCGATCTGCGCCCAGACCCACTCGTGGATGAGGGTGGCCAGGTCCTGGCCCGAGGCCACCTCGCAGATCCACGAGAGGACGTTGGTCTCGCTCGATCGGTACCGGAACCGGCCGCCGTGCTCCTCGTCGCGGGGCAGCTGGGCGAGGAACTCCCGCAGCGACCCAGGGACGTCCTCTCGCGGGGACCGCCAGCCACAGGCGTGCTCCATGAGATAGACGTCCGCGTCTGGGTCGTGGTACGTCTCGTTGAAGCGGACGCCGGTGCGCATGTCGAGGACGTCGCGCACCGTCGCTCCCGCGAAGCCCGACCCGGCGAGGGCCGGGATGATCGCCTCGACGCGGTCGTCCAGGGCCAGGACGCCGTCCTCGACCAGGGCGCACGCGATGACCCCCACGACGGTCTTGGTCACCGACATGAGCAGGTGCCTGGTCGAGGGCGCCATCGACTGGGGCGTACCACTCGGCGGCGATGCGCCCGTGGTGCATGACCAGGAAGCCGTCGGTGTGGCTCTCGGCGAGGAGCTGCTCGACGCTGGTGTGATCGACGATGCGGGCCGTGACGTCATAGCGCGGCGTGATGACGTCGAGGACCGGGATCGGAGCCACCTCCAGGGTGACCGGTGCCGCGGACGCGGCGATCGGCGCCGTCGCCAGCACCTCATCGAGGTGCAGGGAAGCTTCCAGCGCAGCCCGGGGGGCTCGGCCCAGTTGTCTCTGGGTGACGGACCAGGGCGCCGACTGGTCCGTCCCCGCGTCGAGCACGTTCATAGATCAGGCGCCCCCGCCGCTGCGGGTCTCGACCGGATCGACCAGGTGTGGGTGCGCCAGGTCCGGCAGGCCGGGGCGACCCACGACGCTGTAGACCGGGATACACAGGCTCTCGCGGGCCTGGGCAACGACGTCGTTGGGCACGAGCATCTGGGAGTCCTCGGAGTTGCGCACCACGAGGATCGAGTCCGGTCGGGAAGGTGCCGACGCCCTCCTCGAGGGCGATGGCCGGGGAGAAGTCCCCGAGACTGCCCTCGGTCGGGACACCGGCCTGGCGCAGAGTGCGGACCATCTCGTCGAGTCGTGCCTGGGCCACCTCGATCGTGGCGGCCCGGATCGATGCGGCTCGGGCGAACTCCGCAGTCCCCGTGTCGATCGGGTTCTTGGGCACGACGACATAGGCCTCGACGTAGCGCTCCGGCTGAGCAGGTGCACCTGCGCGAGCAAGGCGGCCGGCTCCAGCTCGTCGTTGGCGAGGACGAGCAGCCGATGGGCCGCGACGGGCGTCGGCTCGCCGTCGACCTCCACGGCGTCGACGACCTTTTCGCGGTAGCCCTTGATGAGCCGGAAGACGACGAGCAGGAAGGCCCACGAGGCAAGGCCCAAGGATGATCTGCGAGCTGGCGTCCTCGCGGACCGAGCCATGTGAGCATGAGGACGGCGAGCATCGCGACGATCGGCGACGATGGTAAGGCAGGGGAACAGCCCACATCTTCGGACCGGCAGACTCCGACCTGCCGCGTCGGTCCGGCGCCGCAGGACGAACTGGAGCACCGCGATGAGCATGTAGACGAAGAGGATGACCGCGCCCGAGGAGTTGAGCAGGAACGAGGAAGACCGTCCGTCGGCGAGATGTAGGCCGCGATGACGCAGAGGAAGCCGACCACCGTCGAGGCGAGGATCGCGTATGCGCGGCACGCCCTTGTCGGTTGACGCGCGAGCAGCTGGCGCGGAGCCTCGCGGCGGCCGGCGAGCACGAAGAGCATCCGGCGACGCGGTGTAGAGCCCGGAGTTGAGGCAGGACAGCACCGCGGTGAGCACGACCGCGTTCATGATGTGGTCGGCATACGGGATGCCCATGATCTTGAAGGCGCTCACGTACGGGCGACTTGCCCAGCTCGTTGGAGTTCCACGGCAGGATGACGTGCAGAGCAGGAAGACCGAGCCGACGAAGAAGAGTCGAGATGCGCCAGACGACCGAGTTGGTCGGCCTTGGTGACGCCGCGCTCGGGGTCGTCGGACTCGGCGCCGGCGATCGTCGCGATCTCGGCGCCGACCATCGAGAAGATGACGACGACGATGCCGGAGAAGAGGATCGCCGGGCCCGTTGGGGAAGAAGCCGCCGTGCGTCGGTGAGATTGCTGAAGTCCAGTCGACCGCCGGCCACAGACGCCGAAGACGAAGCAGGGAGCCGATGCATGAGGAAGACGATGATCGTCGGCGACCTTGATGCCGGCGAACCAGTACTCGAACTCACCGAAGCGACTGCACCGAGAACAGGTTCGTCGCCGTCATCAGCACCATGAGGATGAGCGACAGGATCCACAGGGGACGCATCGGCATCCAGTACGGTGATGATCTTGGCCCCGGCGACCGCCTCGAAACCGACGACGATGACCCAGAAGTACCAGTACAGCCAGGCCACCGAGAAGCCCGCCCACGTGGCCCATGGCGTCGCGGGCGTAGTCGGCGAAGGAGCCGGTGCTCGGGTTGGCGACCGCCATCTCGCCGAGCATCCGCATCACCATGATGATGAGCACGCCGGCTAGGCGCGTAGGTGAGGAACGCGCCGGGCCCGGTCTTCGTTGATCACCACGCCGGAGCCGACGAACAGACCGGCTCCGATGACACCACCGATCGCGATCATCGTCAGGTGTCGCTGTTTCAGCCCCTGATGCAGTCCTGTGGTTGCCATGGGTCCTCCGGGAGAGTTGGTCCCACGCCATGAGTGGGATATCCGGAGTATCTGGACCCGAGAACCCGGAGGAATATGGACGAGCTGTCCACCTGCGGGGGTGGGAATCGCCAGAACGTCCACTTGACGGGAGATGAACAGCCGGTGAGCGGACACCTCCACGCCCTCGTGTGGACGCCAAACGTCCTGGCGTCCGGCCCACGGCCGCCTCAGCTCAGGGGGAAGACGGCGGCCCGCGCCAGCGCGCGCTGCGTCGGCGTGGTCACACCGAGCAGGTGGCCCTGCCACGAGCCCGTCGCCCAGACCAGCCGGTCGATGACGTGGAACGCGGTGCGCCATACCTGGGCTGAGGTCACGGGCTGACCCAGGTCGGTGCGCCACCCCGCGCGGGTGAGGACCTGCGCGATCTCGACCCACACCGCCTCACCCACCCGCGACCCCGCCGCCATGTGCAGGAGGGTGAGGATGCAGACGTCCCGTTCGAACGAGTCCGCTGCCGTGGGTACCAGACCACGCGCCACGACCAACCAGAGCGCGGCCGCGTCCCCGTCGGCCGCCCGCCCTGCGGGCGTACGGACCAGCCGTCCCTTGTGCTTGCGGAGCAGGCGGTCGGCCACGACGATCTGGCGCAGCTCGGCCACGGGGTGTGTCTGGTCCTCCCTGTTGCCCTTGCCGAACCAGGTCGCGTCGAGCCGCAGGGCGACGAACGCGTCCCGCACCGCCGCCGGCCGCATCCACCCGGCCGCCGTCAACGGTATGCCGTCCTCGCCCGCCATCGAGAGGAGCACCTGCCAGGGCCGGACCGCCGCCCTGGTGTCGAGAGCGCCGACCTCGCGCGGGCCGAGGTGCTCCGAGTCGGACGTCTCGCCGGCCCGGTCCCCGGTCATCGCCGCGTGGGTCAGCTCGGCGATGGCCGTGACGTCGCGCAGGTCGAGCCGTTCGACGAGTTCGGCCACCGCATCATGGGTCCGTACCGCGCCGCGCTCTGACTCCCAGAGGCCCATCAGCTCCTCGGTCGTCATCGACCCGATCCGTAGTGCGGTAGTGGTGCTGTCGGCGTCGAACTCGCTCGGGTCCCACTCCGGTGGCACCCAGGTGTCCAGGGGCTCTGCGAGGGGGGTGCCGGCGGTCAACGCCGCGACGATCTCGTTGTGCCCGCCGGGTCCGCCGCAGTCTTCGAGGGGACAGGCCCGACGTCCGTCGAGACAGACCGCGGGCGGGTCGTCGTCGGTGGCCGAACGCACCGACTCGACCGTGATGGAGTGGTCCCACCCGTCGCCGAAGTCGTAGGTGTAGAACAGCCGGTCGCCGGGCCTCCGGAGCAGCTGGTCGACCTCGACCGCGTCCTCGTGCCCGACGACGCGACTCTCATCGCCGTCCCACTCGTGCTCGTCGAGGTCGTTGACCAGGTGCGGCCCGGTCCACAGCCGCTTCGCCGGCCCGACCCAGAACCGGTGCAGATGGCCGTCGCTCCCCCCCATCGCCGCCTGGAGGATGCCGTGGAGCTTCCCGTCGCGGTGAGGTCGCTACGGATCGCCAGGCGCCGCCAGACGATGGGCTTGGTGCCGTCGAGGTCGACCCGGACGGTGAGGACGCTTGCCTCGTCGCGCGCCTCGGGGAGCTGCTGGGCCAGCCCTCGTCGCGCCGGGCGGGGGGCCGCGTCGTCCGCGAAGACGCCCGCGGTCACTGCTCGGCCCAGGTCCTCGATGGAGGGCATCCTGTTGGCAGCCAGCCACTGGTCGATCGCGTCACGTCCCGGGCCGGTCGGGGGCGTCTTGGGCACGAACCGACAATGCCAGCGGTATGCCGGTCCCGTCACCCCGGCGAGCGGCGGATCGCTCACGACCTCGACTTTCGCGGCGACAGACAACCGTGGGCGTGCACACGAACGTGCAGTAGCTCCCTTTCGTGTCCGTTTTGCGGTGGTATGCCGCCCCGGATTCTGACTATTGCACGTTTGAGTGCGCGGTGAGCGGTCGTCTGGTGGCCGGCCTGGACGCTCCGACGGCATCGCGGCCAGCGGCCTAGCCGCAGTAGCACGTCGCGGTGAAGGCAGCAGAGGACGACGGTGGCGCACAACGCAGAAGGTCGTGCGGTGTGTCGGGTGCAGCGACTGCCGTGCTCGACAGGTTGCCCGGACCGAGGCCGTTCGTACCATGGAGGCATGGCTGATTCGGGGCACCAGACACAGCGCATCGGACACGCCGATCGCGAGGCCGCCGAGCGCGAGCTCGCACTGCACACGAACGCGGGGCGGTTGACCGAGCAGGAACGGGTCGAACGCGTCGACGCCGCGCGGGCGGCGGTCACCCGGGCGGACCTCGACGCCGTCTTCGCGGACCTTCCCCGTCCCGACGCTCCGCCCTACCTGCAGGTGTCGGACGCACCGGCCTGGCCCGGTCCGACGGTCTCGGGTCCACCGCCCGCGCCGATGTCCGACTCGGCTCCACCACCGGCCCCAACGCCTCAACCGACCGGCTCGACGACGTCGTCGAGGATGCTGGCAGTCAGCGGCAGTGTTGCGACCTTCCTTTTCCTCGCCTGCGGTATGGCGTTCGACGGCTGGGCCTGGGCCTGGGTGTTCTTCCTCGTGCCGGGGATCGTCGCCACGTGGTATGGCGACGACGACTGAGGCCGACCCCCGGTCATGGGTGGGCCGGGGCTGCTCAGGTGCCGAGCCGCTCGTCGAGGAGTCGGATCATCGGCCAGGCACCCTCGGACCAGTTGGCCAGGATCGTGTACGTGATGGCCGTCGATGGTTGATGCAGGCTGAGGAGGGAGACGCCGGCGTCATACCCCTCCATGTAGACCGCATCACCAGCGGGGGCGAGGTGGAAGCCGAGCCCGTACCGCCGACTCTCCTGCGGCCAGTCACTGCGCGGGCGCAGCAGTTCCGCGACGAGCGGGGGCGCCACGATCTGCCCGGCGAAGAGCGCCGACCACAGCGCGTGGAGATCGGCAAGCGTCGAGTAGGTCCCGCCGTCGCCGCTGCCTCGGACTGGTAGGTGCAGGACATTGGTGCGCAGCCCGGTGGCGTCGAGGTAGCCGACGGCGGCGCGCCCGGGCAAGGAGTCGGTGCGCAGGAAGGCGGTGTCCGGCATACCGGCGGGGTCGCAGACCAGGTCCGAGACCAAGGTGGGAAGGTCGGTTCCCGCAGCGCGCTCGGCGAGGACTGCGAGCAGCACATAGCCGGAGTTGGTGTAGGCGAACCGTTCGCCGGGCGCGAAGACACTCGGACGGCCGTCGAGTACCCGCAGGTACGCCTCGGAGGTCGCCAGCTCGTGGACCGGCACGGGTAGCGCGTAGTCGCGGACGTTGCCGCCGGAGCTCTCGTCCAGGTAGTCACCGATGCCCGAGCGGTGCGCGAGCAGATGCTCGACCGTGACACCGTCGCCGACCAGCGGCAGGTCCTCGCCCAGCAGCGACCGGGCGGTGGTGTCCAGCCGGAGCGTGCCCTGCTCGACGAGCGCCATGACGGTCACGGCGGTGAGGCTCTTCGTCCCACTCGCCATGGCGAACTGCGTGTCGACGGTCGCCGGGATGCCGTGGGCTCGGTCCGCCAGCCCGTATGCCGCACAGACCACGGTGTCACCCTCGCGGTCGACCCGGACCGCCCCGGAGAAGCCGGTGCGCTCGGCGACCTCGGCCACCTCGGTCTGCAGGGTCGTCATGGCCGGTCAGGCTAGCCCGCACCCCGGGGCACGCGCCTGCGAGTTATGCGACCAGGGCGGCGCCGGCATCCAGCGGTCGGGGACCGTCTGCACCCACTGGTATGCCGCGCGCCGCCCCTCGCGGACGGGATGGTTCAGCGGCCGAAGGCAGCCTCGAAGTGGTCCTGCAGCCGCCGGGACCATTCGCCGCTCGCGCTGCAGGGCGCGACGCTTCCGCCCGAGGCGACGATGAGGTACCGCTGGCCCATCTCCGGGTTGACCGTGCCGAGCAGCGCGGTCTCCGTGCCCGTCGGGGCCTGGAGCCGCACGGTCGTCGCGCCGTTGCCCCCGGCATACCACGTGGTCACCGAAAGGGTGGCGACGCCATCCGTCACATCCGTGACCGTGCCGTCGAAGGCGACCTCGGCCTGCTTCGTCGTCGCGACGTCGATGGCCAGGCACATCGCCGAAGCGTCTGTCGCGGCGACCGACAAGGTCAGTGGCGCGGTGGGCTTCGGGCCGTTGGTCGCGATGCCGACGCCGACGCCGCCCACGAGCAGGGCGGCAGCCGCGGCGGCAGGCCACCACCGGCGTCGGGGTGGGGCCTGGGTCGTTGTGGAGATCTGGGTCATGACGTCCTCCAGTGCTGACGGGTCGACACCGGGGGCGATCCCCGGTGCGGCGGGATCGGCGGCGCGGAGCATGGCCCGCAGAACCTCGTCCTCCTGGCCGACCGGCCAGCGGAACAGGCCTTCGTCGTTCGGGGTCGTGCGGTCATGTGCTGTCATGTCGCGAATCCCTCCTCCCTCACTGGTTCTCTGTCCGCCACCTCGGTCAACCTTTCCCGGAGCCGCTTCTTGGCGCGGTGGAGGCGGATGCTCACGGCATTGGCGGAGATCCCGAGGACCTTGGCGATCTCGGCCGGTTCGAGCTGCTCCCACGCCCACAGCTGCAGCACCTCCCGGTCGTCGGCGCGCAGCCCGCGCAGCGCGGAGCGGACGCCCTCGGCCGCGAGCCCGCCGTCGTTGAGGGCCTCGCTCGCCGGGTCGGGGGCGGTCGGGGGTGGCGGGTCGAGCATGGCGATCCGGTGGGCCAGCGCGCGCTGTCTGCGCGCCCCGCGGGTCGCATTGGCGAGGCACCCTCGGGCCACGGCGTAGCACCAGGGGAGCGGCTCGAGAGTCGGGCACATCGTCGAGCCGGCGCCAGATGACGACGAGGACGTCGTTGAGGACCTCCGCCGCCGTGTCGCGGTCCGTGCGGCGCAGCAGGAAGCGCCATACCGGGTCGTGTACGGCGGCGACGACGGCAGCGAACCGGTCGGCGTGCGCCGGGGAGTCCTCCACGACTACCTCCTGTCCGGCAGGGGCCTGAATCTTTCCACGCCGCTCCGACGGGGCCGCTTCGATCGAGGCCAACCCCCGCGCGATGGCAGAGTCTCAGATCTCCCAGCTGGCCTCGGCGCGGTCGATCGAGGCAGCGTGGGCGACGAAGCGGGCGCCCTCGTCGGTGCGCAGCCAGCCGCGGACGGCAAACGCCCACTGCGCAGCCATCCCGAGGAAGACCGACGTGGTGAGCACGACGGGGGAGGCGCCGACCGCCGCAAGCACCGCAGCGAGGGCAATGACGCCGAGCCCGGCGCGGGTGGCCGGGCGATACATGGGGGCCAGGGCGGACCAGTCGCGCATTAGGCGGGCCGCCGCACCGGCACTGAGCAGTGCCAGCGCAACGAACGCCGCGAAGGCCCACGACGGGCCGGCGAGGTCGTCGGAGTGGGAGCGCTCGATGAGGCTGACGGTCACGCCTCCGACGCCGGTGATGGCCAGGGCCAGCGGCAGCTGGACGAGGTTGAACAGGTACCGGGCGCCCAGGGTCGGAGCGGGCTCACGGCGCCCGATGAGGTCGAAGTAGGTCCACCAGAAGGCCATCGCCACCGCCAGACCGGCGAAGCCGGTGGCGAAGGCGGTAGGGGTGAGCGCCTCGACCGAGCCGAGGCCCGCGACCACCCCGGCAACGACCTCGCCGAGGACGATGATGACGAAGAGCCCGAAGCGTTCGAGCAGCGACTCGGTCGCCAGCGGGCTGCCCTGCTCGGTGTCCACCGCTGGCTCCGGCGCCCCCTGCGTCGTCCGCTGCGGCACCTCCTCGGTGGTCGTCGACATCGCCCCCTGCGCCGAAGCCGCACGAGGGGAGCGGACAACCTGCAACGCCATACCGACGACATAGGCGAAGGTGAAGGCCGCCCACATCCACAACCGCGCCGGCCCTGACACGACGATGGACAGCCCGATCCACGCTGTCATCACCGCCATGGTGACGGTGTAGCGGGTCGCGACCGGGCCGTACAGGGGGTCACCGCGTTCCATCCGGGCCACGACGACCCACTGCCCGACGAGGACGATGAGGACGACAAGATAGCTCGCCGCGAAACCCACGCCACCGGCGCCCGCGGCGTCCGGCGCGAAGACCGCCATCGAGGCCAGCGCGAACATCTGGAGGAAGGTCAGCAGCCGGGTCCGCACGTCCGGGCGCCCATGGGCGTCGTGGAGGACCGAGCCGTTGTACCAGCCGACCCACAGCAGCCCGAAGAGCACGCAGAAGGTCGCCAGCGCCCCGAGGGTGATCTCGCCGTGCAGCCCCTGCGCCACCCGGGCGATGAGGGCGACATAGACGAGGTCGTAGAACAGCTCCAGCGAGCTGA
This sequence comes from Nostocoides sp., assembly GCF_037045025.1. Taxonomy (GTDB): domain Bacteria; phylum Actinomycetota; class Actinomycetes; order Actinomycetales; family Dermatophilaceae; genus Nostocoides_A. The sequence continues at coordinate 595,913 of NZ_JBAOHM010000013.1, forward strand.
CCACCCGGTCCGGGACCCGCTCGCGGTGGGTGCGTGGCCGCTGCCAGAAGTAGCCCAGGGTCGTCCTGCTCACATCGGCCCCCTCAGTCGTGGTCGGCGCCAGTCCCGCACGTGCCAGAAGGGTATGCCGTCCCCCGCGTATGGCGCCCCCACGGCTCGCCTGCACGCCTGGTCGGGTCGTGCCTGCGGGTGGTGAGCCGGCGGCCCCACAGGCCCCGTCGCGAGATCCGGGATGGGCGAATTCGGTTCGGGGGCAATGGATCAGGACGAAGGGCACCGTACAGCGCCCAGCCGTCGTGACACCCTGGAACTGGGGACACCCACCTCACGCGAATCGCGGAGGGGAGGTCAGCCATGTCCCGCAGGTTGCACGCCCTGGCCGTCGATCTCGACGGCACCTTGACCCACAGCGGCCTCATCGCGCCGGCCACCCTCGACGCCCTGCGCCAGATCCGCGGCGAGGGGGTCGCGACGATCCTCGTCACGGGGCGCTCCCGCGAGGACCTGGGCCGCTACTTCCCCCGCCTGACCGAGCACTTCGACGCCGTCGTCACCGACAACGGGTGCGTCCTCGCGGTCGGCGGGGTGAGCCAGTACCTGGCAGAGCCCGTCGACGAGCGGCTCCGCTGGGCGATGGTCGGAGCGGGCATCGAGCTCGAGGTCGGCGACTGTCTGCTCTCCTGCGATGGCGCGCACCGGCATCTGGTGGTGGAGCTGATCGAGCACTTCGGCCTGGACGCCCAGCTGCTGCTCAACCGCGGCCGGCTCATGGTTCTTCCCGCCGGGGTGACTAAGGCCACCGGCCTGCTCGCTGCCCTGCACCGGCTCGGCCTCTCCCGGCACAATGCCATGGCGGTCGGCGACGCCGAGAACGACCTCGCCATGCTCACCACGGCGCAGATGGGCGTCGCGGTCGCCAACGCGGCCCCGAGTGTCAAGGCGGTGGCCGACCTCGTCCTCGAGGCCCCGGACGGCGAGGGGGTGCGCCGCCTCCTCACCCAGGACTGGCAGGGCACCTGGGCCGCCCGGCAGAAGCACACGCGCGACGACCTGACGATTGGCCGGTTCGAGGACGGGGAGGCGGCGTGTGTGCCGGCGACGACACCGAACATCCTCATCAGCGGGGAGAGTGGGAGCGGCAAGTCCTATCTCGCCGGCCTGCTCGTCGAGGCGCTGAGCGCCCTCGACTTCCGGGTCCTCGTCGTCGACATCGAGGGCGACTACCTCGGGCTGCGCCATCTGCCCGATGTCGTCGTCTTCAGCGGCCACGAGCCGCCGGACGAGCTGGTCCTTGAGTCGATCATGCGCTGGGGCGGCCAGTCGGTTGTCGTCGACCTGTCCGTGGTGGACCGCGCGGTCGCCGCGGCATATCTCGCCCGGCTCCCGGGCCTCATCGCCTCCTTGCGAGAGCTCAGCGGTATGCCGCACTGGGTCATCCTCGACGAGGCGCATTCGTCGCTGGGGTCCGGCGGGACGATGGAGGGCGCGCTGGGCAGCGCCGACGAGGGCTTCGTCTTCGTCACCTACCGTCCGGGCGACCTGCCCCGCGCGGACGTCCCGCTCGTCGGTGCCGTCATCTCGGTCCATGGTGTGCCGCCCGGCGCGGACCACTCCGATGCGACGCTGCGCCTGGGGGATGGACCGGCCCGCACCTTCGTCGCCGACCCCAGGCAGACCTCGCATGCTCGGCACTGGCACAAGTACACCGCGCTGCCGATGACGGCCAGTCACTGGTTCACCTTCACCGACGCCGACGGCCGCGAGGTCGCCGATCGCGCACAGCGTCGCCGAGTTCGCGCACCTGCTCCGCGAGCTGCCGTATGCCGTCGTGCGTCGGCATGTCCACCGCGGAGACGTCTCCCGGTGGATCGCCGACCTCGGGTCTCGCGAGCTGGAGGTGGCCGTCCGTGAGGTTGCTGACCCGCCGAGGTGGCCCGCCGATGGCGACCCCGAGTCGGGAGCGGGCTTGGCCGACACCATCTCGTCGCGGCTGGTCGACGGACTGATCGACCGTCGTTCGCCGCCCACCGCTGACGCGCCGGATCGCACCCCCAGCGACGCGCCCGACGACGCAGCGCCAGGGATCAGCTGATCCGGACCTTGGCGTCCAGACGGGGCAGCTCGACAAAGGTCTGGCCCGGCGCCATCTGCAGCGGTGAGCCGTCGTCGAGGACGAGCTCGAAGAGCGTCTCGACGGCGCCCTTGGACCACGTCCCGGTGACGTACTTGCCGCCGTGCGCGTACACGAAGGTCCCGGAGGCCTTGATGATGTCGTGGACCGGCTCCTCGTGACCCTTGCCGGCGTAGAGCTTGGCGAACCGCTGGCCGGCCCGGATGACCAGGACGTTGTCGGTGGCGACCCGTGTGCCGTTGGCCAGGATGTGCGGCCCCCAGGGCATGCTCCGCAGGTACCGGCGGCTCGGTGCGTCATACGAATATGACATGTCGTCAGCCTCTCACCGGGTTTCCAGGGGACGGCCACCTTGGTGGCCGGGCGGCCGGTCACGGTGCTGACCGCGGTGGGGTCACCGGTGAACGGCAGATAGGGTCGGCTCGGCCCCGAGGTGAAGGACCGGGCCCGCTTGGCGAGGACGTCGGGGCGGCAGACGACCGCCCGGTCGTAGTACTTGACGCCGCCGATCGAGCGGACTCTGGACCCGTCGATCGAGTAAGACCCGGTGCCCTGCGTCGCCAGATAGGTCAGGTTGCCGTCGACATACTGACCGAAGCTCTTGATGTAGTCCACGACCCAGGGCGCCGCCCCGGTGCTGCCGATGGTGACCCCGATCGGGGCGAGCAGCGGGACGTCGACCGGCCGCATCGAGCGCACCGGTGCCGCCGCGTGCGGCAGCGTCGAATGGAACAGCGGCATGAGCCGGGTGCTGCTGTTGCCCGCCGCGTCGACATACCCCTTCGAGCTCGACGAAGACGATGTCGGCAGCGTCGAGCCCGACCTGGGGATGCTCACCCTTGTTGTCGGGCACCTTCACCGCGATGGGCGTATGCCGCCCTGCGGCCGGGTCCTCCATGAGGACCCCGGTCAGCGGCCACCGGGGCCGCGGGTCGACCGACGGCGTGGCGCTCGTCGTGGTGGTCGAGGGCGGCAGGGACGTCGGACCTGCGCTGGTCGGTGCGGGACCTGGCGTGGTCGAGGTGCAGCCGGCGGCAGTGAGCCCGGCCGCCCCGACCATGCCGAGGATGAGCGACCGGCGGTCGATCTGGGTCATGCGTGAGTCTTCCCCCTGGTTGGCGTGGGACGGGTTGGCCGTCGGTGGCACTGGCCGGCCGCCTAGGCCGAGGTCTCCCCGCCCTCTGGGGCGTTCGCCGAGTCACCCTGCACGGCAGAGATATTGACCATCCACTCGATGCCGTACTTGTTCAG
>NZ_JBAOHM010000014.1:0-123374 GCF_037045025.1 Nostocoides sp.
CTGCTCGGGTGTGCACTCCACGACAACTCCTCTGAAGCAAGGGGAATACCTGACCGCGGCACGGTCAGGGACAACCCTTACGACGATGCCGCCTGCCCGGGCCAGGCGTCAGGGGCAACTCGTGTTGCCGCCCCGCCCCGGCCAGACCGGCGGCCACCCCGGCGCCAACAGCCGACCACCGGAACAGGCGACGGCGACCTGCCAGCCCGTCACCGGGCCGAGCACCCCATCCCGGCCGAACCGGCCCGTGACCGCCTCGCTCGCCGCGGCCAGGGCAGCCAACAGGTCCCGCCACCGACACCCCTGCGCTTGGGGCACCACCCAGTCCACCCCGGCCAGGGCCGCGACCTGCAGCAACCACGACCGGACCGGGTCAAGCCGGGAGCCCATCACCCGCAGCCAGCCTCGGACCGTCGCCCCCGGCACCCCCAACGCCTGCCCGATCGGCCGGTGTCCCAACCCCCTCGCGCGAGCGGTCAGCGCGGCACCGACCACCCCGGCCGCGTACCCCCGCCGCAACAACAGCGTCACCGGCAACAGCACGTGCGTCAGCAAACACCCCGGACAGCGAGCCCGCCGCGGACGCACCACCGCCTCGATGCCATGCACCCGCCGCGGCCGCGCCCACCCCCACGGGCGCAGCTCTCCAGAACACCCCGGACAACCGATCTGTCCGGACACCAACCGCGACTCGACCCGAGCCTGATCACCTTCTACTGTGAGCACCGATGCCTCCGCGCATCCGGCACGGCCCTCCCGCGACGTCTTCCACGACACCTCACGCGCGAGGGCCGTGAACGTCCAATACCCCACCCATCTTGCCCGAGCCCGGCACAGTGATGGCGCCGAGGACCACGAACACCACACTCAAACCAATGCGACCGCCCGTCGGCAACCTCGATGACAGATCACGGCCCCCACGTCGTCACCCAGAGCGACGGTCAACAGACGTCGAGGGTGGCACGATATGACAGCACGCGGGGTCCTGGGTCGAGACGGGGACTTTGTCGAAACCGACTCTGGCCCCATGGACCCCGCGTGGCACATCCGACACGCCATCACCCCAGGTCACACGCGTCACACCCAGCGGTCAACCCCGGCCTGGTGAGAAAACCTCAGTCTTGCTTCGCAACGCCTTCGTCACAGCGGAGTTGGAGCCGGGCGCAATTGGACGGCGCTATCGCGCATTGTTCACGCACCGGAGGAGCTGTCCCTCGAGGCCACTTTGGAGCGGTGCGAAACCGATCTTCCCCGTGGTTGGCTGACGGCTACGCGATCCAACCTTCCAGCGATCCGTGCGCGGACCGCACTGAGGTTCTCGACTGAATTGGACGGGCTCCACCAACAACTGCTAGACATTTCGCAGCGGGTCGATACTGACATCGCCGCGATTCTCCAGGAGCACCTCCCCGGGTGGATGCGCTCGATTCCGACGACGGCGGCCACGCTCGAGCGCTGCACCCCGTTCTACACGATCTTCGTTGCCGAACGCCTAGCGAAGAACGGTCACGCAGTGCCACCCGACAGAGTGCCTCGGCAGATCGTTCTCCATGACATCGTCGTTCATGAGCAAGGACGAGGTCTTGGGTCAGCACTGCTCCAGCACCTCTGTGCCTACGCGGACGCCACCGGTTGCGAGATCGTGGGAGTGCTGGAGCCCGGACCTGGGAAACCCAGTGAGGACGCGCCCTGATCACGCTGGCCGCCGGAGCCGAGCCGGACCCCACGCCCGAGGAGCTGGCCGCGCCCCTGCGGCCGTGGCGGACCATGCTCGAGGTGGCGGGCGGCGACGGCATCCGACTAACGGCTGCGGGCTGGATGGAACCGGCTGCGTGCGAGCGGCTTTGGCACGAAGGCGGCCTGGGGTGGGACTTCGGCAAGGGCAACCGCGAGCAGAACACTCCCGAGCTGACGATCCTGCGGGAGGAGTGCACCCGCGCAGGCCTGATCCGGCGCCACAAGGGCCGCCTGGTGCTCGCGCGGCCCGGCCGGCACGCGGCCACTAACCCGCACGCCCTCGCGCGCGCCGTTGCGTCGGGGCTGACCAAGGCCAAGGAGCCCGTCGACCAGGCCGTCCGCGTGCTGACGCTGCTTCTGGTGGCCGCCCGGTGGCGGCCCGGCACGCTGCATCCGGTCGCGGATAACCCGTTGCCCGACCGGTTCGCCCTGGGTGACGAGGTCGCGCGGCTGCTCGCCGGGGCCGGTTGGGAGGTGTCGGGCCCGGGCGAGCTTCGGTATGCCGTCGGCCACGCGGATACGGTGCTGACCCTGCTCGCGGCGGGCTACCCCGACCTGCATCGGGGCGCGTTGCCCGACGCCGGCGCCGTCCGCGCGCTCGCCCGGATGGCCATCTTCGGCACGTAGCTCGGCCGGGGTCCTACCTCACCACCGGTCAGGTGAGAGAAATCGACGCTATGACGTCGCTAGCTCTCACCTGACGGCCCTCCTTTGTCCCAAGGGCCGACGCCCTGTTCCACGCGCTGTCCGACCGGACTCGGCGCGACATCCTGCGCCGAGTCCTCGCCGGTGAGCACTCGGTCTCGACCCTGGCCGCAAAGTACGACATGAGTTTTGCGGCGGTGCAGAAGCACGTCGCCGTCCTTGAGCGGGCGGGCCTGCTGACCAAGCGCCGCCAGGGCCGAGAGCAGCTGGCCGCCGGAGATGTCGAGGCGGTCCGGTCGGTCGCGTCGATGCTCACCGACTTCGAATCGATCTGGCGTGGCCGAATCGATGCCATGGACGCGCTCCCCGCGCAGCCACCCACTACGGACATGGAGTAGTGCAATGCCCGTCACCAACGTCATCACCGATGTCGAGGCCCGAACCCTGACGATCGAAGCCCGCCTCGAGGCGAGCGTCGAGCGCGTGTGGCAGATCTACGCCGACCCCCGCCAGCTCGAGCGCATCTGGGGCCCGCCGGACTACCCCGCGACCTTCGTCGACCACTCTCTCACCAGCGGAGGCCGCGCCACCTTCTGCATGACCGGCGCCACGGGCGAGAAGTTCTGCGGGGTCTGGGAGATCACCGACGTCGACGAGCCGCACTCCTTCACCTTCGACGACTACTTCGCCGACGAAGCTTTCCGCAAGATGACGGACAAACCCGTCGGGCACAACACCATCACACTGATCCCCGATGGCAACGCCACCATCCTGCGGGCGATCGTCACCTACGACACGGCCGAAGCCCTGCAGGAGGTTCTCGACATGGGCGTCGTCGAGGGTGGCACCGACGCCATGAACCAGATCGACGGGCTGCTGGCCGCCTGATCCGGCACGTCTGGGCCTCCGAAGCGTCTCGGCTCGTGCGGATTCTGGTCAGGTGAGAGAAATCGACGCTATGACGTCGCTAGCTCTCACTTGACGGCCCCCCTTTGTCCCTAGGGTGGCGATGTGAGCGAGCCGAGCATGCCGCGCTATCGCAGCGCCCCGGCGAAGGTGCGCGACCATACCGCCTGGCATCGCGCCATCGGCCCGTTGCTGGACACAGCGTTCTTCGCCGTCTCCTGGGTATGCATCGTCCTGCTCGCGATCATCTTGCTGCGCCAGGGGTTTGCCTGGTCCTGGCGCCTGGTCTACCTGGTCGTGTTCTGGCTGGTGCTGACCTATCTCGCACTGCCGCGCTTCCACCGGCTGATGACGGCGCTCTACGTCCCGGACTACTTCATCGGGCGCACCCGCACCGGCGACGGGCTCCTCGGCGACCCGGTCAACCTGGCGATGACCGGTCCGGAGGAGCGGGTGCACGCGGCGATGGAGCGGGCCGGCTGGACGCGCGCCGATCCGGTGGACCTGACCAGCTCGTGGCGGATCGTCGTCTCCTCGGTCACCCGCCGCAGCTATCCGGAAGCGCCGGTCAGCCCGCTGTTCCTGTTTGGGCGGATGCAGGCCTTCGCCTACCAGCAGGAGGTCGAGGGCAACCCGGCGCAGCGCCACCACGTGCGCTTCTGGCCGACGCCCGCCGGCTGGCTGCTGCCCGGCGGGCACCGCGTCGACTGGCTGGCCGCCGGGACATATGACCGCGCCGTCGGGCTGTCGGCCTTCACCTGGCAGATCACCCACAAGATCGATCGCGATATCGACATCGAGCGCGACTACATCATCGACACGATTCGGTATGCCGATCCGGCCGTCGCCGTCGAGCGGATCGTCGACTTCTCCACCGGCTATCACACCCGCAACGGCGGCGGGGACACGATCGAGACCGACGGCGACCTGCCCGTCCTCGCGCTGGCGGGCAGCCACTCGGCGGAGCGCAGCGACTCGGCGGCGCGCCGCGAGTCGGTGAGGCGCAGCGAGTCGGTGGGGCGCAGCGAGTCGGTGGGGCGCAGCGAGTCGGTGGCCGCGCGGCATACGACACCCGCCGCGGCGGCCCCCGAAGCCGGCTCCGGGGTGGAGGTTCCGACCGACGCCGCCCGCGTTCGGCCGCCGTCCGTGGGCATCGGCATACTGCTGATCCTTGTCTCGTTCGTCGTCGACTTCGCGTTCTATCTGCCGTGGCTTTTCGGCAGCGGCGTCTCACACGTGGGGTGGCGGATCGTCGCCAAGCTGCTGGTCTATGTGTGTCTGGGCCTGCTCGCGTGGTGGACGTATGCCGGGCGGTCCGGCGCGCGGCTCGGCCTGCTGGCGCTGCTCACCCTCACCGTCTTCGGCCAGCTCGTGGGCTGGCTGCCCGACGAGCGGGACGCGGTCTCCTTCGGCGCCCTGCTCGTCATCAGCCTGAACGCCCTGGCCATCTTCATCCTCTCCGGCCCGGCCGTGCGCCACTGGACGGCCCGGGGAAAGCACTAGCCCGCGACCGGACGGGTGAGGGAGCATCGGGGGTGCAAATCGGCAGGGGTGATGAGGGAGAGACGACGTGGACCCGACCAGTGAGCCGACGTGGACCTGACCATTGCGCCGGGACCGGGCGTCCGCGACGGGCTGGTCATCGCCCAGGACGAGCTGGTCGAGCGGTTCTCGCGTTCCTCCGGCCCGGGCGGGCAGGGCGTCAACACGGCCGACAGCCGGGTCGAGCTGGAGTTCGACGTGCTCGCCAGCCCCTCGCTGACGCCGATCCAGCGGGAGCGCATCATTGCCGCGCTTGGCGGGCGGTTGGTCTCCGGACGGCTGATCATCGCGGCCTCGGAATTCCGTTCCCAGCGCCGCAATCGCGTCGCCGCCCGCGAGCGGATGGCCGTGCTGCTGCGCGCCGCGATGGCCCCGCCCGCGCCGCCGCGGCGACGAACGAAGCCCACCCGGGCAGCTCAGCAGCGTCGGCTCGACGCCAAGCAGCGCCGCGGCCGGATCAAAGCGAATCGCTCACGGCCGCAAGCGGAATAGACGCGATGCGGCTTGCCGATCCGCAGCACCGACAGCCGTGGCCGGCCCCTGCCGTGGTCCGCTGCCGTGGGTCATCGCCGATCGGTATGCCGCAGCTCAGCCGGGCGGCTCGCGCCACCACGGGACGGCAGCGCGCTCCGGTGCCGGCGGCGCGTCCGCCTGGGCCGCCGTGGCAAGGAGGCGCTCGAGCAACTGGGTCAGATCGCTGACGTCTTTGGCGCTCCAGTCGGCCAGTTGCCGGCGCAAGGAGAGCGCGACCTGATCGGCGGCGACCGCCACGTCCGCCCGGCCGGAGGCGGTCGGCTCCACGGTGTAGGTCCGGGCGTCCCGCTGGTCGGGCACGATGGCGATCTGTCCCGCGCGCCTTAGGGCCTGGATTCGCCGGGTGACCGCGGCCGGGGAGACCGCCAAGTGTTCCGCCAAAGCGGTTGGCCGCAGCGGCCCGATTTCGGCGAGCAGGGTGAGCGTGCGCGCGGCGAGCGGATCGGGCATCCGGCTGGCGATCCGCGTCGATACCAGATGCGCCGTCGCGGACAGGGCCTCGGCGAGACGCCAGTACATCTCTCGCTCGGCCCCCGTTGGTTTACTCACGAAAGTATATTATAACGGTCGTCATGATCTTCGGACTCATCTTCCGGTTCGTTCGTGACCTGCTCCGCAACCGCGGCGTGCCCGTGCCGGACGTCGGCATGCGGCGCCAGATGCCCGTCATGCAGCTGACCGGGCGGCTCACTGATGACCTGGCCGCGCGGGCCAGTGCGCATGTCGACCGCCGCACGACTGGGGCCGCGAATCCGTAACATCGGCCGGAGACCGTCCGGGAGTGGCAGGTTCCGCTAGGCACGGGCATACGCAACCGAATGGCGAACTGGCCAGTTCGAGACGCGAGCTTGCTAGGTTGACGCATGCCGCTGACCAACCCCTGGCTTGCTGACGGGAACCCCAACGTCGACCTGCCTCGCGACCACCTCGAGGATCGCATCCTCAACCTGCTCAGCAGCCAGAACGTGGCCGTCGTCGCGACCGTCAACCGTGACGGCAGCCCTTCGGCGACACCGGTGCGCCATTCGAGTGTCGGCTTCGAGATCTGCTATTCGAGCTGGAACGCCTCGGTGAAGTCGCGAAACCTCCGCCGTGACCCGCGGGTCTCAGCCGGCGTGGTCGCCCCGCTCGTGGGACCGGCCAGCAGTCGCGGAGCCCAGCTCTTTGGCACCGCCCGCACCCTCGAGCCCGACGACCCCCGCGCCCAGGCATACTGGCAAGTTTTCCGCTGGCAATCGGACCACGTCGAGCAGGGGCGATCCCTCGACGACCCGCCCGCCGACCCGCTCACCGTCATCACGCCGACCCGAATCCTCTACACCGAGCACTGGCTGCGACGATCGGGCTACCGGGCCCGGCAGACGTGGACGCCAGCCGACCTCACGTGAGCTCGGCCGGTGCCTGAGGAACCTGGGAGTGTCGTATGACGCAGCGCTCGTTCGTAGTGAAGATGAGCGGCCGCCATGCCGCGACCGCCGGGCCCGATGATGGGCTCGCCCCGAAAGGAGACCCCGCATGCCGCAGTACCTAATCGCATTCAACGACGAGTGGGTGCCACCGCACACGCCGGAGCAACTGCACGCCAAGGCCATCGCCAGCTACGCGGTGATCGATGAGATGCGCGCGGCCGGCGTCTTCGTCTATGGCAACGGCGCCCTCGACGCCACCACCGTCGTGTGCAGCGTCGAATCCCGCGACGGGAAGCCGATTTTCACCGATGGCCCGTATGCCGAGACCAAGGAGCATCTCGGCGGGTTCGCCGTCGTGGACGTGGCGGATGACGAGGCCGCGCGCTACTGGGCCGGCCGCCTCACCGTGGCCCTGGACTGGCCACAGGAGGTCCACCGGTTTCCCCCCGGCGAGCGTCCCCAACCCGAGGCCTCGACGACCTGACCACAGGAGGCCGCGGGGGTGACCTGCAGAGGGTGCGCTATACCTCACCCTTTGCAGGTCGGGTCACCCGGCCTGACCACAAGAGGCGGAGGGGTGACCTGCAGGAGGTGCGCTATACCTCACCCTTTGCAGGTCGGGTCACCCGGCGGGCGGCGAGTTCACCCTTTCCGTTGGCGGACTCGTCGCCGCCCGGCCTGTGGATAACTCGCTTCTCCGGTGGCGAGATGGGCGCCCGTGATCCACGCTGGATGGCAACACGGTGGAGACCTCGACGCAGGGCGGGAGTTCGCATGGCTGTTTTGTCCGTATGCCGCCACCCCCGGCGCGCCCCGCTCGCCGCCGCCGCGGTCATCGTCGGCTTGCTGGCCGGGTGCATCGGGGGCGACGATCCTGCACCGACCAGCGCAACCTCGTCCGCGCCGTCCGCCAGCACATCGGCGTCGCCACCTCCCAGAAATTCGACCACAACGAGCACGGCTGACTACGTCCCGACTAAGCCTGATTTCCCAGCAGCAGCCAAGAAGCACACCGACGCCGGCGCAGTGGCCTTCGTCAGGTACTACCTCAATGTCCTCGACTACGCGTGGAGCGCTCCCAATCCGGACATCTTGGATGGCCTTGCCACCCAGGACTGCGAACTCTGCGCAAAACTGGTTCAGACCGCGACGGATTCAACAAAAGGGGGAGAGAAGTCAACTGGGCCGGTCCTTTCCGTGGGGAAGGTGTTTGTCGTGAGCAGCACGCCCGACCTCACCCATCTGGCCTGCGATCTAAACCTCCATCCCGTGAGCTACCTAGATCGAGCGGGAAAGGTCGTTTATAAAGAGACAGCCAAGACTCTCAGATGGGCAGCACAGGTCGTCTGGCAGGATGGATGGAAGGTTCGGGCAATTGGCGAACGTTAACCGCTGGCCCTTCGTTGCCGTTCTTTCGGTTGCCGGTACGCTGGCTTTTCCATGCGCCGCACAAGCGGGTTGTGGTCCGAAGGACCTCGAGTGTCAGGGGAATCAGGCTGGCATTATCCTCACGGCCACCAGCATGGTGCAACTACCACTGAGCGCCGGTCCGGGAGGTTCTGGCGGCGCCGCCTACGAGTACGATTCCTCGACCATGTGTGGAGGCGTGAACGTTTCCGATCCCGGCCACGATGAACTATGCACGCTTTCCTTGACCTACTGCCCGAACCCAAAGGACGCGTACGGCGACGGACCTGCTGTCTACGTGTTTCGACGGCAAGCCAATCCGGTGACGGATTGGCAAGTCGTCGGACACACGTGCTGGCCCGAACTGATTCCCGGCCCCAGGACGCCGACGATGGCGATGGTCGAGAACGCCTTCCACCGCACGCCGTTCGCCCAGCCAGGAGTGCACATCCAGCCCGAGGGCAACCGCACGCTGGTGACCCTGCCGACCTACTTCGCGCTCGAATGGAGCGAGCAGGGCTACCAACCCGAGGAGATCGACACGCTCAACCCGGCGCAGTGGTACGGCCTGACCGTCCGGGTCAAACCGATCTTCCGGAGCGTGACCTACGACTTCGGCGACGGCACCAGCCACGGACCTACCACCGACCTCGGCGGCCCTTACCCGACCGGAAATGTCACCAAGACCTACGAAAGCGGCGGGGTCTACGACATCGTCATCCGGGCCGTGCTCACCGGCCAGGTCTCGCTCAACGGTTCGGAGTGGATCGACATCCCCGGGCAGGCCGATCTGACCGGCCCGGTCACCCCACTGACCGTACTGACCGCCACCAACCGGCTCTACGCCACCCCGAACGGGTAGACCGCCCCCACCCGGACGCTCCTCTGATAACCCGGTGGAGGCGGGCGCCTTTAACAGCGACTGACCCTGTCAGACGTAGCTGACGTCCAGCCGGGCGAAGCGCAGGAAGAGGGTGGGGAGCACCGAGCAGGCATGCACCTCGACCGTGCGGCCAGCGAGGGCCTCAATGACTTCGCCGACGACGAGGGTGGCCACACGGGCGCCGAGGCAATAGTGGGCGCCGACACCGAAGTAGGGCAGGCGCGCGGTCTCGCCACGCTCGATTTTGGCCAACGACGCCGCGCCGAGGTGCAGCACCAGCCGCTCGCCGGAGCGCACGCGCACCCCGTCGACGACCATCTCCTCCGCGGCAAACCGGGAGGTGAACCGGAACGGGCTGGCCAGGCCAAGGGTCGTCGCTACCTGGGCGTTCGTGGTCTCGACCTCGTCCAGCGCACCGGCGGCCAACACAAGCGGCACGGCGGCCACTGCGGCGATCAACGGGTCAAGAAGTCCGGTGATCACCTGGGCAAAGGAGCCGAGCACGACGTCCGGCGGGAGGGTCCCGGCACGCAGGGCGGCGGCATAGGGCCCGACCAGGCCGGCTTCCGTCGACGCAGCAAACCCGCCGCCGGCCGATTCGGCCAGAGGCGGGGTCGAAGCGGGTGCCCCAGCCGCAGCCGGCACAGCCACATCCGACACCCCCGACCCAGCCGCAGCTGGCCCACCCGCAGGCGACCCACCCGGACCACCCTCGACCGCGACGCCGAGCAACAGCGCGGCGACTTCGTCTCGTGCGGCGAGCAACCGCCGTCGGCGCGAGCGGGTGCTGCCGACGACCGCTAGCTCGTCCAGCACCACATGCGCAAACCCCTCCAACCCGGTCAGCTGCGCGCCATCGACCCCGGCCCACCGCGCCAGGACCAGACGCACGATCGCCCGGGCCTCGCCCCCGGCCCAGTCGTGGACCGAGGCCCCCGGCCGCAACGCCGACGCGACGATCGACGCCACCTCCGGACGGGACAGCCGCGCCAACGCGGCATCGACCGCCGACTTCGCCAGCGTCCGGCCCGCGGCGTGAACGGCGTCGTCGCTGAACATCGGCCAAGCAGCATAGAACGCCGCCGCCTCCCGCTCCTGCCGGCCGGCCCACCACCGTGGGCCCGGGCGGGCCGCATGCAACCGCCGGTCGGTGAGCAGCGAGTCGACCAGAGCGGGGTCGGTGACGAGGACGGTGCCGTCGATGCGGCATACGGGCGAGAGGTCGGGCCCGAAGCGGGAGGGGCCGGTCAGCTCGGCCACGCCCGACACCGCGGCAGTCGGGGCCGGGCAGAGCGCGGTCACGCCGCCTCCCCTTCGACGACGCCGCCGTCGACAACCGGGACCAGCCGGCTCAGGCGGGGCGCTTCCAACAGCGCGCGGGCGGCGAGCATGAACAGCCCCGACAACGCCGAGGCCCCCACCACCAGTCCGTATGCCGCCCGCGGCCCTACTCGTTCGGCCACCGACGCGGCGGTCACCACGCTCGCCGGGCCGATGAACGTCTCGAGGAACTGGATCGCGGTCATCGACTTGCCAAGATGCTCCTTGGGCACCTGGGTGTGCATCGTCGTCGTCCGCCCGACCGTCCAATAGACGCCGCCGGCGCAGACGACATAGATCCCCGCGGCGACCGCGCCCCAATGCGGGACGAAGAACAGCAGCGCGCCGAGGGTCATCACCGCCGAGCCGCGCAGCATGATCGTCCGCGGCGCGGTCGTGGCCTGCCGGTGCGCGACCAGCGAGCCGGTGAACAGCCCGAACGCCGCCGCCGAACTCACCAGCCCGACGACGGTCGAACTCGCGTGATAGACCGTGGAGACCGTATAGAGCGACAGCGTGCCCAGCGGCGCATACACACAGCCGACGCACACCACGGTCGCGACGAACCAGCCGAACCCCTGCATCCGCAGCAGATAGCCGTAGCCCGCGCGCAGCGACGCAGCCAGCGAACTCGCCCCCGCCCGCGCCGGGGCCGACCGCGGCACGGGGAGGCGGGTGACGACATACGCCATGACAAGGAAGGACGCCGCGTCCACGGTCAACAACAGCTCGGGCGGGATCGTCGTTGCCAGCACGCCGCCGACCGCCGGGCCGATAATCGCCGCCGACGTCCACGCGGTCGACAGGGCCGCGTTGAAGGCGGGGGTGTCCTCGCCATACATCTCGGGGATCGCGACAAACGTCGCCGTCCGGGCAAACATGTCGAGCGAGCCGCGGACATAGGCAACCGCGACCAACAACACCAGGCTGTGTATGCCGAGCAGCATCGCCACCGGGATCACGGCCACCACCAGCGCCTGCCCGAGATAGCCGAGCAGCATCATCCGCCGCGGCGGCTGCCGGTCGACGATGCCACCGACAACAAGTCCCGGGAGAGCCTTGGGCACCTGCTGGGCGATCGCGATCGTCGCCATCTGGGCCAGCGAACCGGTCGAGAGCAGCACGATCAGCGGCAGCGCGATGTCAAAGACACCGCCGCCGAGACAGTTGGCCCACACCCCGGTCAGATGGGTACGCGCGACCCGGTTGTGCCGCAAGGGAGTCGGCCGCGAGGGCACATGTCGCAGCGGCGTGGGCTGCGAGGGCGTGGGTTGCACGGGCGGGGGTTGCGAGGGCGTGGGCCGCGCTGGCGAACTCATCCGCGCCTCCTTCTCAGCTCGGTCAGCAGGATCTGGGCATCGCTCGGGCCGTCGGTCTCGGCCAGCGCGGCGATGCTGGCAAAGAGCGGCCAGAACGGGATGTCCAGGGCCCACCACACGGTGGTGTGGAACAAGATCGCCAACCCGGCGGCAATCGGGCGGGTCTTGGCCGGGAGAATCAGCGCGGCCGGCAGCGCGGCGAGTTCGGCGAGCGGGACCAGGCGAGTGACCGCGGTCAACGCCCGCGTGTTGCCGCCGGCTGGGCGCGCCGCCGGGCGGCCGAGATGACCGAGGAAGGCGTGCAGCGCATCGCCGCGGATCAGCCAGGCCCGGCGGCCGTGGATCAGTTTCGAGGCACCCGCTTGGCTGTATGCCGCGAACAGCAGCGTGCGGCATACGGCACCGACGAGTTGGGTCTGGTGGGCGCCCTCGCGCCGGTCGGCGGCGGTCAGCCAGACCAGCGGTTCGAGGAAGGTGTCGTATTGCCAGCGCCCGGGCAGCCCCTTGGCGCCGATGAACCGGCTCGCGGTGAACAAGGCCGGGCCGAACGCCCAGCCGCGCCCAAGGGCGCGCCGCGGCATCGCCCGCGCGAGCAGGCCGGCGCTCGCGGCCAGGTCGAGCGCCCGGAGTGCGGCGTTGATCCGCCGGGGAGTGGCCGGCCGCCACCCGTCACCGACCACCGCCGCCCACGCGTCGGTATAGGCATCGGGGCGCGGCTTGGTCAGCAGCGCGGCGATCGCGACGCCCGCAACCCGCAGGCCTCGCGATCTCGACCGGCGCCGATTGACGCCGGGCGGGTCAGCCGGGGCATCCGGGCGAGCAGGTGTGTTCGAACGCAAACGTTTCACGGCTTCCTCCCGTGGCTCGGTGCTCGCGGACCCGCACCCGGATACCCCGCACCGGCCGTGCGGTCGCGGCCGGGGCCCGGATCTCATCGAACGCGCGCCAGCGCCGGTGGTTGAGCCGGTCGATGACCCGGTGGGCGAAGCGGACCTGCTCCTCGGGTTCGCCGGCGACGACGAGATGGGCAAAGACCTGATTGGCCCGAAAGAACGGCACCGGGTATGCCGCCGCCGCCGGATGCCCCGCGTCCCACCCCTGCGGGGTGAGCAGGTCGACGAGCAGTTGGTCGCCATTGCGCTCCAAGGCGTCGTTGAACATGTTGTAGGAGCACACCGGCCACAGGTTGCGATTGGCCACGGTCGCGATCGCCCCCGCGATGAGCTGGGCGCCTGCGGCGGCGAGCGCGAGGCTCAGGCCGCGGGCGCGGCTCACCCGAGGTCCGGGGCTCAGGCCGCGCGCGGGGCGCATGCGAGGCAATCGGGGGCGGCGGCATACGACTCGAAGGAGGACTCGAAGGTGAGCGAGTCGAGGACCAGACGGCGCCCGGCGGTGCGCGGGCGCAGCCCCATCAGCAGGCGCAGCACATCCGAGACCGCCGCCGAGGCGACCATCGCGTTGAGCGGGCCGAAGCTGGGCGCCTGATAGGCGGCGTTGAGGTTGACGATGTCGGCGATGCGGCCGTCGACGCGGGCCTGGGCGGCGCCGACGCCGTCGGAGGCGGCAGCGCAGGCGAGGCAGGGACCGTCGCCGGGCAGGATCATCGGGCCGACGAGGCCGCGGGTGTCCTGATAGCCGGCGCAGGTGAACGGTGTCATCGTGCGCAGGCTGGCCTGGTTGGCCCAGTCGGCGATCAGCTGCGGAGTATCCGCCGAGACGATCACGACGTCGACATCGGCAAACAGCCGCATCAGGCTCTCGACGCCGTCCGCGCGGCCGGTGTCGGCGACAACCTGGGCGGCGGAGTTCTTCGCGAGCAGGTGTTCGCGGGCGGCCTCGACCTTGAGGCGGCCGAAGTCGGCCTCGTCGAAGAGGAACTGCCGGGTCATATTGCTCGGCTCGACGATGTCGCCGTCGAACAGGCGCAGATAGCCGACGCCGGCGGCGATCAGCTGGGTGGCGACATTGGTGCCGATCCCGCCGACCCCGACCAGGCCGACCCGGCTGGTGGCCAGCACGTCGCTGCGGCTGGCGCTGCCCTCGTGAGCGAGCGCGTAGTAGAGGTCGTGGCGGCTGTAGCGCGCGCTCCGGTCGACCCGCTCGGTGGTTAGGATCGCGCTCCCGATCAGTTCGGCCACGAGGTCCTGGGCGTCCTCGGCGGATAGGCCCAGGTCGCGGGCGTGGGCCTGTAGCTCGGCCGGCGTGCGCAGCTCGCTGGCATGGGCGAGCAGCGGGGCGAGATAGCCGGGGGCGTCCTCGATGAGGATCCCGTAGGGCGGGGTCAGGCCGACGTAGATGTCTGGGCCGTCGGCGATGACCGGCAGGCCCTGGCGCAGGCAGTAGCGATCCACGAGGACTTCCTGTCGAAGGAGGGGACAAACCTGGGCTGCCGGCGGGAAGGCCCGAGGTGGGTCCTCCCCGCCGGCACGGGCGCGAGTGGTGAGCGCCCGTTCGGCAGCTGCATGGCCGGCGTCAGTTGAACATGACGTTGACCTTGGAGCGGCTGGAGATGAGCTTCTTGAGCTTCAGCATGATGGCCTCCTCTCGGGGGTCTCGTGCGGGCAACAACGTGGGAGAAGACCCTCTGCCCGACACCGTCGAGACCCCCTATGTCCCCCTGGCAGCCCCCTCGCAGGACCGGTCCGCGCCGAGGTGTTGACCCTCCGGCTACCGGAGGGTGCACGCTGACTGCAAGGAGGTTGTCCAGTGAGCACCTACGTCGGGATCGGCGAGTTCGCCAAGCTGACGCACCTGAGCGTCAAGACCCTGCACCACTACCACGCGGTCGGCCTGCTCGAGCCGAGCGCGGTGGACTCGCACACGGCATACCGGCGCTATGGCCTCGACCAGGTCGGCGCGGCGCACCTCATCCGCCGGCTGCGCGACCTGGAGATGCCGATCCCCGAGGTCGCGGCCGTGCTCGCCGCCGACGCCGCCGAGCGCGACGACCTGCTGCGGGCCCACCTCGGCCGCCTCCAGCAGCGGCTCGAACGCACCACCGCCGCGGTCGCCTCCCTGCGGGACATGCTCGGCGGCGGGCTCGCCCCCGAGGTCGGCTATCGCACGCTGGCGCGACAAGCCGTCCTCGCGATCCGCGCCACCGTGCGCCGGGAGGACATCGAGGGCTGGTGCGGCGAGAGCTTCGGCCGGTTGGGCGCCCTTGCCGCCGGTATGCCGCGGCCCACCACGATCACGCACCAAGGCCCAGGGTCGCAGCCAGCCACGAGCGCGCAGCCAGAGACGAGCGCCCTCGGCGCCACCTACGCCGAGGAGTTCTTCACTGCCGGCGCGGGCGAGGTGCTCGCCTTCCTGCCGGTCGCCGAGTCCGCGCGCGCGGTCCCCGGGTTCGAGCGGTGCGAGCTGGACGGTGGGCGCTTCGCTATCGCCTGCCACGCGGGCGCGTTCGAGAACATCGACCGCACCTATGGCCGGCTCGGCTCCCACGTGGCCGAGCACGACGAGGGCCGCGCCGGCCCGATCCGGGAGATCTATCGCGTCGGCCCCGGCGACGCCGACGACCCCGCGCTCTTCCGCACCGACATCTGTTGGCCGGTGCGCCCACCCACCGGCTCGTAGCCCCAGACCGCCCGCCGCACGACCTCCCGCCCCACGCCAGCCCACCTCGAGAAGGAGAACACCATGCCCCTCACCATCGGCGCCATCGCCGTCGACTGCAACGACGCCGCCGCGCTCGCCGGCTTCTATTCCCACCTGCTCGAGGTCCCCGTCGACGACGGCGCGAGCCGCTTCTTCGCTTCGATCGGCCGCAGCAACGAAGCCGAGCCGCGGCACGGCACGATCCTCTTCCTCGCCGTCCCCGACAAGACGCCGGGCAAGAACGCCCTCCACCTCGACCTGATCACCTCCGGGCCGCGTGAGGAGCAGGTCGCCCGGGCGGTCGAGTTGGGCGCCGAGAAGGTCCGCGACGTCGAGAAATGGGGGTTCGCCTGGACCACCTTGCGCGACCCCGAAGGCAACCTCTTCGACATCGCCGCGCACGAGTGACCCGCGCACGGGGTGACCCACGCACCAGTGACCGCCGGGCGACTCCCCGCCCGGAGGTGACCGCAGGGACGGGCACCCGGACCTGGCAGGGTGAACCACCATGCGGGTTTGGTATGTCGCCTACGGCTCCAACCTGCTGCGCGAGCGCTTCCTGCTCTACGTGGCCGGCGGCATACCGGCTGGGGCGCGACGGGCGATGCCCGGCTGCCGCGACACCGCGCCCCCGCAGGGCGACCAGCCGCTCCAGGTGCGCGGCCAGATCCGGTTCGCGTGGGAGTCGCCCACCTGGGGCGGGGGCATCGCCTTCCTCGACCCTGGGACGGACGGCCACGCGCTCGCCCGCGCCTATCTGGTGACTGCCGACCAGTTCGTCGACATCGCCACCCAGGAGATGCACCGCCAGCCCGGCGAGGACGACATCGACCTGCGCCCCGTGCTGCAAAAGGGCCGGCACGCCTACGGGCCGGGACGATACGAGACCCTCCATCTGCTCGGCCGCCTCGACGGGGCGCCGCTGCTCACCTTCTCCGCCGACGAGCCGCGCGAGCTGCCGCTCAACGCCCCCGGCCCGGCCTATCTGCGCATCCTCGCCGCCGGGCTGCACGAGGCCCACGGCCTGACGCCACGCGAGGTCGCCGCATACCTGCTCACCCGACCCAGCGTCAGCGCGGGCTGGACCAAACCCGCGCTGATCGACCTGATCGCCGAACCAGGGCCGCGATCAGCGGTGGTGGCCGCGTGCGGACCAGCCGGCCACCCGCCACTACCCTGACGGGATGCTGGATCTCGCCCGGCTGAGCGCCGCCCTCCCCTCCGGCGCGGTGCTCACCGACCCGGCCTCGACGGTGGCTTACGCGCACGACGAGGCCGAGTGGGCGGCATACGGGCTGCCGGCGCCGGCACCGGCCTGTCCGGCGCCGCCAACGCGAGTGCCGGCTGCATCGTGCTCACCTTCGAGCGAATGACCCGGATCGTCGAGGTCGCGCCGGCCGAGAAGTGGGTGCGCGTCCAGCCCGGCGTCGTCGGCGACGACCTGCGGGCGGTGCTGGCCGAGCAGGGGCTGTGGTATCCGCCCGATCCGGCATCCTCGCCGTGGCCGACGATCGGCGGCAACATCGCGACCAACGCCGGCGGCATGTGCTGCGTGAAATACGGCGTGACCGGCGACTATGTCCGGGAGTTGGAGGTGGTGACCGGCACCGGTGAGATCGTCCGGGTCGGTCGGCGGACGGCCAAGGGCGTGGCGGGATATGACCTCGCCTCGCTGATCGTCGGCTCCGAGGGCACGCTCGCCGTCGTCACCGAGGCCGTGCTGCGGCTGCGGCCGCTGCCCCACCCGCCGCTGACGATCGCCGGCCACTTCGACTCGCTCATCGACGCCGGCCGGGCGGTGACCGCAGTCGCCGAGTCGGGGGTCATCCCCTCGGTCTTGGAGCTCGTTGACGAACACTGCCTGCGCGCCGTCGATGACTGGAAGCACCTGGGCCTCTCGCTGGAGGCTCGCGCGATCCTCATCGGCCGCACCGACGCGCCGGGCGAACTCGGTGCACACGAGGCGCGGGTGCTGTCGGAGTGCTTCGCGGCGGGTGGGGCGAGCTTTGTCGCGGTGAGCAGCGATGCGCTGGAGTCCGAGGCGCTGTATGCCGCTCGCCGCCTCGCCTATCCCGCGCTGGAGCGCCTCGGCCCGGTGCTCACCGAGGATGTGTGTGTGCCGCTGCTCGTCGTGCCGGACGTGCTGGCGCTGATCGGCGACATCGGGCGCCGCCACGACGTGCTGATCGCCAACGTCGCGCACGCCGGCGACGGCAACCTGCACCCCTTGATCATCACCCCGCCCGGCGACGATGCCGCGCGGGTCCGGGCGCAGCGGGCCTTCGACGACATCATCGCCGCAGCGCTTGCTGCCGGTGGCACCGTGACCGGCGAACACGGCGTGGGGCTGCTCAAGCTCCCCGGGCTCGCGGCGGAGCTGTCCCCCGCCGTGGTCGACCTGCACCACGCGGTCAAGGACGCCCTCGACCCGCACGGCATACTCAACCCGGGCAAGGCGATCCCGCCGCGCGGGTGAGCGCTAGCCACCCACAACCGACAGCTGCAGACCGGACGCGCCCTAGACTCGGCCCTCGGTGAGCAACCCATCAAGGGCCCGATAGCCCTCGTCGACGCCGGTCTCCATCCCCGACGCGAGCCAGCCGTCTCGGGCCTCGAAGGAGTCGCACAGCGACTTCGCGTGCAGCCGGGTGAGGCCGTCGCCGAGGTCCTCGAAGGTCATCGTCTCCAGGGCGACACCCTCCGGCATACCCTCGAAGGTGAAGGTCTGCACGATGCGCTCGTCGCTGATCTCGTGGAAGCAGCCGTGGAAGCCGAGCTCGACGTCGTCGGTGGTGTCGACATAGCGCCAGCTGCCGCCGGAGCGGGCGTCCCAGTAGTCGACTGCCATCGTCCGCTTGGCCGGCCCCATCCACAGCGGGACGATCTCGGGGTCGGTGTGGGCCCGGATCAGCTGCGCGGGCGTTGCCCGGAAGTCGCGGGTGATGTGGATCGCCGGCACGGTCGGGTCGGCCGCGATCGTGGCCGCGCGGGGGTCGGTGTTGAGCTGGGTCATGACGTCTCCTTCAGGTCGGTCGTCGCGGGCGGCAGCAGGTTGCCGTCCGCGTCCATCTGGGCCAGCACGGCATCGAGGCGCTGATAGCGCTCCTCCGCCTGGCGCTGGTATCTCTCGATCCACTTGGTCATCAGGTCGAACACCCCGTCCTCGAGATGCACCGAACGTCGTTGGGCATCGGGCCGTTTGCTGACCACGCCGGCGTTCTCCAGCACCTTCAGGTGCTTCGAGACCGCCTGGGTGCTCATCTGGTATGGCGCAGCCAGCTCCCCAACCGTCGCATCCCCGACCGCGAGCCGGGCCACGAGATCGCGCCGGGTCGGGTCGGCGAGCGCGCCGAAGATCAGGGTCAGCCGGTCGGTCATTCGCTCCTCCTCAACCAAGTGGTTGATCAGTAGTCAAGCAGACATCACCATGGTTGTCAACTAGTTGGTTGAGAAAGCTGCCGGTCGGGTGGGAAACGCGCTTGACCCCACGCCTTAGCGCACGTTGGTCAAGCTCCCCATAGGCAGCAAGCTGCGGCCCATCGAGCAAGTTCTGCTAGACCCTATGGGGGTTGGCGAGTGTTCCGGGTGTTCGGTCTCGGCAAGGTTCCATTCGCCGGCGCGGGTGATTGTCTGCCATCGCTTGTCGGTGTCAACGTCGTTCATGCTCGCTGCGCTGCGCGTGCTCCACGTTGACTCCTCTGGCGCGTTGGCAGGTTTGGCCCGGGTCCGGTGAGTGGATGATCTTGTGGGGGTTGTGGCCGGAGCCTCGCGTATGCCACAACTCGGGGATCACCTGGCCAGAAGGGCTGGCTGGTGGCCGATGGATAGGAGGCTCCGGTGTTTACTGAGCGTACAAGTCTTGGGTTGGATGTCCACGCCCGGTCGGTGCGGGCGGCCGCGATCGACACGAGGACCGGTGAGGTGATCGAGCGGGTGGTCTCGCCGCGGACCGTGGATGTGGTCGGGTTCGTCACGGATCTGACGCGGCAGCATGGTCCGGTGCTGGTGACCTATGAGGCGGGCCCGACCGGGTATGGCCTGGCGCGGGGGTTGCTAGCCGCTGGTCACCGCACGCAGGTGGCGGCTCCGTCGAAGTTGTTGCGTCCGAGCGGGGAGCGGGTTAAGACCGACCGGCGGGATGCGATGTTGTTGGCGCGGTTGGCCCGCAATGACGACATCGTCGCGGTGACCATCCCGACGCCGGCGCAGGAATCGGCCCGGGATCTGGTCCGGGCCCGCGAGGATGTCCGGGCGGCGTTGATGAGCGCCCGCCACCAGCTGTCGAAGTTGTTGCTGCGGCACGGCTATGTCTACCTGCAGGGCAAGGCCTGGACCGGTGGCCATGACCGGTGGCTGCGCCGGATCGGCACGCACGAGCTGGGGGCTGACGGCGTGGGGACACGGGCCGCGTTCGATGATGGCTACACCGCGGTCACCCAGCTCCTGGCCCGCCGCGACCGGCTCGATGAGCAGATCCTGGCGTTGGCCGCGGACAGCGAGTACACCGCGATCACCCGACGGTTGGGGTGCCTGGGGGGATCTCGACACTGACGGGGTTCGCGTTAGCGGTGGAGATCGGGGACTGGCACCGGTTGACCGGGTCCTCGATCGGGTCCTACCTCGGGCTGGTGCCGTCCGAGTCGTCCTCCGGCGCCAGCCGGGTCCAAGGAGGGATCACCAAGACCGGCAACAGCCACGCCCGGCGGCTGCTGATCGAGGCCGCCTGGCACCACAAGAAGGCCTACACCCCCGGGAAAACCATGCAGCAACGGTGGGCGCTGGCACCGGCCGTGGCCGCTGAACGCGGTGACGCCGGCAACCGGCGGCTGCACCGGTCCTGGCAGCGGATGACCGCACACAAGAAACGGCACACCGTCGCCAACACCGCCATCGCCCGCGAACTGGCCGGCTGGTGCTGGTCTTTGGCCACCATGGACACCTAACCACACACCACGCCTCGTTCACGGAACACCCCTGGTGTCCGGGCAGCAGCGCGAGGAGAGAACCAGCGAACCTGCTATGAGTAACCCCGGAGCCTTGCCGGGGCGACGCTCGACCCTAGACCAGCCGAGACTCTCCAGCCGAAACCAGGGCCCTGCGGTAACCAACCCGCGTATATCAGACTGACCGCGCGTCGATTGACACGCTGTCTCCCGGCCACCACTTTCCGATGAACGACGAAGCGGGGTCCCCTCCGACCAGAGAGGACCCCGCTTCACCCTGCCACTTGACAAAAGGGCCCTACATATCAGGAGAGAACCAGCGAACCTGCTATGAGTAACCCCGAGCCTTGCCGGGGCGACGCTCGACCCTAGACCAGCCGAGACTCTCCAGCCGAAACCAGGGCCCTGCGGTAACCAACCCGCGTATATCAGACTGACCGCGCGTCGATTGACACGCTGTCTCCCGGCCACCACTTTCCGATGAACGACGAAGCGGGGTCCCCTCCGACCAGAGAGGACCCCGCTTCACCCTGCCACTTGACAAACGGGCCCTACATATCAGCAGACGTTCCTCGCTCTTAGCAGAAGTTCCTCGCCGCGCTTCCCGGCGCGCGTGCGGCGCTCCGTCAGGGGTCGGGGAGGTCGTCGCCGGGCTCCAGGCCGGCCATCGAGCAGACGAACAGCGCCATCGCCAACGCGGTGCGCTGGATCTCGCCGGGGTCGACGCTCTCGTTCGGAGCATGGATGCGGCACAGCGGCTCCTCGACGCCCAGCAGCATGATCTCGGCCCGCGAGTGCAGCTCCTGCAGCGCCACGGCGAGCGGGATCGAGCCGCCCTGGCCGGTGGTCACCGGCTCACGCCCAAACGCCGCCCGCATCGCTCGCCGCATCGAGTCGTATGCCGGTCCGTCGGTTCGCGCGGCAAAGCCCCGGCCCAGCGAGAGCGAGCGGATCTCGGTCCGGCCATAGGGGGTATGCCGCTCCAGGTGCTCCCCGAGCAGCCGCTGCGCCTCGACGACGTCCATGTGTGGTGGCACCCGGAGGTTGACGATCGCCCGGGCCCTGCCCTGGACGGCGGCGGTGACCTGGGCCAACGGCGGGGCGTCGATGGCGAGCACGGTCGCCGCCGGACGGGCCCACAACAGGTCGGCGATCGCGCCGTCGTGGGGGTCGCCCGGGCCGGCCAGTGGGGCGACGCCGTCGAGCAGGGCCGCGTCCTGCGCAAAGAGGTCCGCGGCATACGGGGCGCCGGGCCAGACCCCGTCGGCCTCCAGCCCGTCGATCGTCGTCGACCCGTCGGACGCCCGCAGGCTCGCCAACGCGGTCACCAAGGCCTGCAGGGCATCGGGTGCCGCGCCGCCATACTTGCCCGAGTGCGCGGGAGCGGCCATCGTCTCGACCGTGAACCGCACCGACCCGGTGCCGCGCAGCGAGGTCGTGAACGTCGGCTGCCCGAGCGCGACATTGCCGGTGTCGGCGATGACGATCGCGTCGGCGCGCACCAGCTTGGGCCGCTCCCGGGCAAGCGCCTCCATCCCGCCGCTGCTCTGCTCCTCCGAGCCCTCCACGACGACGCCCACCTCCGTCGGCAGGCGACCGAGGACCTCCCGGACGGCCCGCAGTGCCGTCAGGATCGCGACGATATTGCCCTTGCAGTCGGCGGCGCCGCGGCCATACCACCGCCCGTCCCGCTCGGTGAGCACCCACGGGTTGCCGTCCCAGTCGCTCAGCGCGCCGGCGGGCACGACGTCGTGGTGGGTATAGAACAGGATCCGCGGCCGCCCCTTCATCCGGTGGCGGGCGATAACGGCCAGCGACCCGTCGGGAGTGCGCATCGTCGAGGTCGCCAAGCCGGTCTCGGAGAACAGCGACTCGGTCAAGGATGCGGCGGCGACGCATTGGCTGACCGGCTCGATCGCCCGGTCGAAGACCGACCGGCACGCCACCAAATGGGCCAGGTCGGAGCGGGCTCGGGGCAGCAGGTCGTCCACGGCCTGCGCAAGCAGGTCATGCAGCGTCATCGCTTCCCCTACTCGTAGACGTACTTCTGCGGGCCCGGGAAGACCCACGATAGGCCGTCATGGAGGCGGTCGCGCCAATCGTCCCAGTTATGCCCGTCACGTGCCTCGACATAGCGGACGGTGATCCCGGCCTCCCGGAAGACCGAGACCATCGACCGGTTGGGGGTGATCAGCGGCTCATACACGCCGCAACTCATGAAGATCCGCTCGACCGGGCGGGTGGGCCGGGCCCGGTACTTGTTGACGAACTTGACGACCGGGTCGAAGTAGGGCCCGCCGCCGTGGTCCTGACCAATGTCGGTGAACACCAGCGAGGCCGACTGGATGAGCAGTGACCCGAAGACCCCCGGGTAGCGCACCGCCGTCGAGACCGAGGCCACCCCGCCGAAGCTCGAGCCCATCAGGCAGCGCCCCGACGGGTCCTCGACGAGCGGGAGCCGCTCACCGAGCAGCGGCACCAACTCGCGGGCGATGAACCGGGCGTGCGGCGCGTGGTTGGGGTATTCCTTGAGGCGATCCTTCGGCGGGACGAACACGGCGACGAGCGGGGGGATGTCCAGGCGGTGGATGAGATTGTCCAGCACGGTCTTCATCGCCGCGAACTGCAGATAGTCGCCGCCGTCGTGGACGATCAGCAGCGGATAGCGCGCCAGCCGGCTAAAGCGGGCCGGCAGATAGACCCAGGTCTCCTGCTCGCGGCGCAGCGCCTTGGACCGCATCGTTTCCGGCACGATCTCGCCCGGCCGCGCCTCCGGATCGGGCAGCGCCCAGCTCGGGATCTCGTATCCCGTTGCCGCACAAACGGAACTGGACCCCATCGGCGAGTGCGCGACGAAGTCGTTGAGCGGGTCGTTGAACCGCTCGTAGCTCTCCCCCCGCCGGGTCTCCAGCTGGTACTCGACGCGGGAACCGGCCGGCAGGTCGGTGGTCGCCGCCCACAGGTCGGTGCGCGGCAGCCGCTTCATCGGCAGCGGATCGGGCAGCCCGACGACCCGGTGGCGCACCCATACCTCCTCGGCCTCGCCGCGGAAGAGGAAGGTCGCTCGCTCTGCCTCGATGATCGGGGAGCCGTGCCTGGCGACGAAGTCATCGATGATCTCGCCGGTCAGCGGCGCCTTGTCCCGCAGCCGGTTGATCGCCAGCCGCTGCCTCATCCGGCCACCTCCTCGGTATGGACGAGCCCGTCAGTCCCGAGAATGCGCGCGTCCGCGGGCAGCGCCCCGTCGGCCCCGAACTCCACCCACGCCCCGTCGTCCAGCAGCAGGCAGCGCGCCGGGTCGAACCGCAGCGCGAGCGCGCTGCTGCGCTCTCGGTCATCAAGGCGCAGCCGGCGTCGCGGGTGGGGGAAGGCGACTACCCCACGCACGCGCCCAACTCCTCGAGACAGCAACTCGGCCTCGCGCGAGCCCGCCGGCCCGAAGTCGTGGAAGAGCGCGATCCGCTCGGTCAGCGCCATCGCGCCGGCCGACCAGGCGAGGACCGGCAACTCCTGGGGTATGACGATCGCGAACAACCGCAAGACCCGCACCAGCGTGTTGACATTGCCCCCCGGGATGACCAGGGCGCTGCAGCGGGCCAGGTCGCTCTTGAGTTCCTCCCGGTGCCAACCGATCACCCCGCTTCGTTCGATCCCACCGGCGTCGGCGAGTTCGGCCTCAAGGACGGCCATCTGGCCCAAGAACCAGTCATCGATCCGGCGCACGCCCGCGACCGCGTCGTGGAAGGCCGCCAGCGCCAACGAGCGGCGCGCTCTCGCGGGGTGGGCCGGGATGCGGCGCTGCACGGCATACACCCCGTCGAGCGTGTGTTCCAGCCGCAGCCGATAGAGCGCGGTCAGCTCGTCCTGCCGGTCGCGGTGGCGCACTGCTGCCGCCGCGAACGTCTCATCCTTGGCGAGAACGTCGTTCAGGCGGTGATACAGCCGGAAATGGATCGAGCGGTGGTCGAGCGCCTCGTCGAGTTCGCCGGTGGCGTCCTCGCGTTCCTCCCAGCCGGCCGTGACGACGCCGACCGGCCCCTCGGTCCCCAATGACCGGAGGGCGCTCGTTGCCCGGATCGTGAACCGTTGCGGCCCAAGGAGAATCGTGCGCACAGCCGGATGCCGCAGCCGTCACCCGCCGTAGACATGCACGGTGGCGCCGACATCGTCGAGCATCCCGCGCAGGTGGTCGAAGTCGGGGTGACGCATCCGCACCCACGCGTTGGCCATGTAGCCGGCCTCGACGCCCTGGGTGGGCTGCCCGACCGGCGGGAAGTGACTGTCGAGGACCCAATTCCCATGTCGCGCAAAGACATCCTCGATGCCGCTATATCCGGTGATGCGCCCGTCGCCGTCGGGGCGCAGCGCGATCAGGCCGGCGGCATACGGACGGGTCATCGGGTGCTCCGGCCGGCCGTGGGCAAGCACGTGGGCCCACTCTCGATAGACGTCAACGTCATTGGCAGCGCAATAGAGGTCCCAGGCGCCGACACCCGGCGGCCGGGCGCCGATCTCGGAGAAGCGCAGGCCCTTGGGGCCATAGAACCATTCCATGTGCGTCGCCGAGGTCCCGATGTCCAAGGCCTCGATGACCCGGCCGCCGAGTTCGGCGACCTCACCATAAAAGGCGTTGTCCGCCAACCGGTTTGTCGTCACGAACTGCGGTGAGATCCAGCGGGTGCGCATCGCTTCCAAGACGTTGGGGTAGTAGTGCGTCACCCAGTCGTGGACGACCTGGTTGTCCTGGCAGATCGTGTCATAGAAGCCTTCATGGCCCTCAACGAATTCCTCGACCGCGATCGACTCGGCGGCGCCATGGGCGCTCAACGCGGCGGCGAGCTCGGTGTCGTTGTCCACGCGCATCGTTCCCGCGGCGCCCGCGCCGGCGCGGGGCTTGAGGATCAGCGGGTAGCCGGTGTGCCGGGCGAACGCCCATACCTGCTCGGCCGTGTGGGCCGCCGTGGACGCGGCCGTGGGAACGCCCGCCTGCCGCAGGGCATCCTTCATCGACGGCTTGTCGCGGCACAGCCAGGTCGCCCGCACCGACGTCCCCGGTATGCCGGTCGCCTCCCGCACCTGCGCCGCCGCCATCGTGTGCGCCTCGACGGTCGCCTCCAACCGGTCGACCCACATCTGCGACTGCGCCCAGCGGACGGCCTCGGTGAGTTGGGCGACATCGGTGACGTTGTCGACCCGGTAATAGCCGGCCAGCGCGCCGCGCACCTCGTCGTCGAGCAGCCACTCCTCGCTCTCCCCGACCCCGATGATCCGGGCACCGACGCCCGCCAGCGCGAGTACGAAGCGCCGCTGATTGGTCGGGAAGTGCGGCTCGACGAACACGATGTTCATGGCCGAGAGCCTATCCACCGGACGGTTGAGGCGGACGTGGCGCGACCCGTGGCACGATGCCGACTATGGCCAACGTCATCGAGACGCGCGGGCTGGTCAAGAGGTATGGGGACCTCACCGCAGTCGACAACGTCAATATCACTGTGCCGGAAGGCACTTTTTTTGGTCTGCTCGGGCCCAACGGTGCCGGCAAGACCACGACCTTGGAGATGATCGAGGGCATCCGGCAGCCGGACTCCGGTGAGGCCCTCGTCCTCGGCCAGAAGGTGTGGCCGCGCAACCGTGCCTTGCTGCCCAACATCGGTGTGCAGTTGCAAGCCTCCTCGTTCTTTGAGCGGCTCTCCGTCGAGGAGCAACTGCGCTGCTTCGCCGACCTGTATGCCGTCGACCACTCCCGCATCGACGCCATGATCGAGATGGTCGGCCTGCAGGAAAAGCGCAAGACCCGGACCGAGGATCTGTCCGGCGGCCAAGCGCAGCGGTTGTCGATCGCCTGTTCGCTCATCCACGACCCCCAGGTCGTCTTCCTCGACGAGCCGACGGCGGCTCTAGACCCCCAAGCCCGGCGCAACCTGTGGGATGTGTTGCGGCGAATCAACGACGAGGGCCGCACGGTCGTCCTGACCACGCACTATATGGACGAGGCCGAGATCCTCTGCGACGAGATCGCGATCATCGACCACGGCAAGATCCTGACCACCGACACCCCGCGCAATCTCATCACGGGACTGGGCGCGGCCTACCGCATCCTTGTCACGGAAGGCGCGTTGAGCGCGGAGGAGGCGCGCGGCATACCGACCGTCGAGAGTGCCCAGGCGACGGACGGAACGCTCGCGATCACGACCCACGACCCGAGTCCGGTGCTCACGGCGCTCGCCGAACGTGACGCGCTGCAAGGACTTCAGGTGACCGGCGCGACCCTCGAGGACGTCTTCCTCACGCTGACCGGACGGGAGTACCGCGCATGACCAGGTTCTGGGCGTTGGCCCGCGCGCAATGGCTCGGCTTCATCCGGGACAAGCAGAACTGGTTTTGGATCATGGCCTTCCCGCTGATGTTCCTCGTCCTGTTCGGCTTCCTCTTCCGCGACGCCGGCGCCTCGAAGAACACCATCGCCGAGGTCGGCCCGGTTGCGATCATCGACCAGTTGCCGGCCGAGGCGAAGGCGCAATTCGACAAGCTCTTCACCGTGACGAAGTACACCGACGCGAACGCGGCGATCCAGGAGGTCAAGAAGGGCGACATCGACGCAGCGATCTCGCAGCAGGGCAACACGATCGTCGTCGACTATTCCCAGGCGGACGCCGTGACCGCGGCGCGCGTCCAGGGGACCTTGTCGAGCTTCGTCGACGGGGCGAATCTGGCCATCGCCGGAGTCAAACCGACGTTCGAGATGAAGCCGCAGGCGGTCGAGGACAAGTCGCTGAAGTCGATCCAGTTCATCGCGCCCGGGCTGCTCGGCTGGGCCGTGGCCATGGGGGCGACCTTCAACGCGGCGATGCCCTTCGTCACGTGGCGGACCAACAAGCTGCTGCGCCGTATCCGGCTGGCGCCGATGCGCACCGAGGAACTGGTCTCCTCGCGGCTGCTGGTCTCGCTGATCGTCGCGTTTGTCCAGATGGCGGTGTTCCTGGCCGTCGGGGTGGGGCTGTTCGGGTTGAAGCTGACCGGCAGCTGGTGGATGGCGATCCCGCTGATCGTCTGCGCCACGCTGGCGTTCATGGCGATCGGGCTGATCGCCGGGGCGATCTCCAAGACGGCCGAGGCGGCCTCCGGGATCGCCAACGTGATCATCTTGCCGATGGCCTTCCTGTCCGGCTCCTTCATCCCGTTGGACCAGGCGCCCGGGTGGATGCAGACCGTGGCCAAGGTGCTGCCCCTGGGGCAGCTGAACCAGGGGATGCTCGACGTCATGGTCCGCGGGCAGGGCCCGAGTGCCGCGCTCGTGCCGATGGGCGTGCTGCTCGGCTTCGCCCTGGTGTTCGGCCTGATCGCCGCCCGCCTTTTCCGCTGGGAAGACTAAATCACCCCCCCCCGAAGTGTCCTCGCTGCGCTGCGGTACTTCGCGGGACCCCGAGCCGACTAAACCCGGACCCACGTAGCCTGGTGAAACAGGTCGGGCGCGTGGTGGCATGAACGGGTTGTGAACCGAGACCACTCACCTCCGCAGGTCAGCGACGCGGCCGCGATCAGCGCGACGGGAGCGCCGCGCCGTGGCTGTTCGGCATCGCCCGCCACGTCCTGGCCCGCGCGGCGAGGGAGCATCGCCTTCGACTTGAGGCGATAAGCGCGCTCGGGGTCGCACAGCGCAGTTCGGGGGTGGTGCCCGGCCCCGAGGACCTGCTTGTCGGTATGGACGCCGGCCGATCACCGATTACGCCGGCTACGTCCTCCCCTTCACAGTCGCCGACACGATCGCCGGCGGTTGCCGCGGCCAGGACAGCGCCGGCCCGCGCTGGATCTGCTATGCCGGCGAGCGGGCCGTCGCCGAGCAGGTCATCGGCCCCGACTTCCTCGGCGAGCACGTCCCACCGGGCACGCGCGGGCAAGGCTAAGGAGGCACCGACTCATCGGCGCGTCGGTGGGGTCCTCGAACGGGGGTGATCGGTACCGGTCAGATCGAGAGGAGCTTTGCCAGATCGAGAGGACCTTTCCGGTACGCCGGAGAGCGAAAACCGTGCCGATGGAGTCCTTTCGACGGCGGGCTGGGGTGGTCACCATCCTCTGCCAAGGGCCCTGACCGCCCACCGGGATCTGCCCATCGACGGTCACGAGCGGTGCCCGCGGCGTTGCGGTCGCACGGGTGCGGAACCCGCCACGCTTGGGCTTCCGTCCGTCAGACTCCTGCGCGGGGTCGAGGCTGGTGCAGGCATGCCAGCTACCATCGACTCGACGTGAAGGAGGTGACCGGTGGGCCGGTTGCAGCGCATCGAGCAACGCCTCGAGCGGGCGATCAATGGCGCCTTCGCCAAGGCGTTCCGCGCCGAAGTGCAACCGGTTGAGATCGCCAGCGCGGTGCGCCGGGCCATGGACGAGCGCGCGCAGTCGATGACCAAGGGCCGCACATTCGTGCCCGCCGACTACACAATCGAGCTGTCGCCCACCGACTATGAGCGCCTGAATGCCTACGCGGACGACGTGTGCGACGAGCTGCTGGCCGCCGCCGAGGAGCACGCGGACAGCCAGCGCTACCTGACCCGAGCGCCGTTCACGATGTCGTTCGTGCCGGGCAAAGACCTGGAGACCGGGGTCTTCCGGATCCACCCCGGCGACGGCCAACCCGGCCGCGGCGCCGCCCCCCGGCGGGCCGATCCCGGTCGCGAACGGCACGACGGCGCGCAGGCCGAGCCCGGCCGACAGGACGATGAGCAGAAGGAGGCTGGCGTCGTTGCGGCCCCAGCGCCCGCCGCCTACGCCGCCCACCTCGCCGGATCATCCGCCCAACCAGGGCGGGACCGGCCGGTATTCGACGTCGACCGCCCCGACCCGAACGGCCGCGCTGCCGAACACCCGGCGCCTGGACACCCCGCACCCGCAGGCCCGGCTGCCCCAACCCAGGACCCCGAGGACCGGCTGGCTGGGGAAAGAGACGGGACCTATGAGCCCGAGCCGATGTCGAGGCGGCGCGATGCGACCTTCGACAGCGACGCCGATCGCACCTCCCGGCGTCCCTCCGGGGCCGGCGCGACAGCGGCAAGCGCCGCGGCTCCACCGCACGGATCAGCACACGGATCCGCGCACGGATCAGCGCAGACGCGGAGGGGCGATGCGGCATACGACCAAGAAGCGCTGGCCGCCCACGAGCCGGCGCCGCCCTCGCTCAGCTCGGCCACCCGCCGCGACGCGCGGCCGCCGGCGCGGCCCGGACGCGCCTCGGACCGGCCCTGGCTGGAGATCGACGGTGACCGCTATCCGCTGCTCGGCCCGCTGACCGTGCTCGGTCGCGACACGATCGCCAGCATTGTCGTCGAGGACGCCAACGTCAGCCGGCGCCACTGCGAGGTGCGGGTGACCAGCGACGGCCCGCACCTGGTGACCAACGTCCGCGACCTCGGCTCGACCAACGGGACCTGGGTCAACGGGCAGCGGGTGACCTCCACGCGGCTGCACGATCGCGACCAGGTGACGATCGGGCGCACGTCGATGACCTTCCACGCCGGACGGTGAGCGGCCGCCCATGAGTGAACTGACGCTCACGATCTTGCGTCTCGGGCTCCTCGTGCTGCTCTGGCTGTTCGTCTTCAGCCTCGCCGGAGTCCTGCGCGGAGACCTATATGGCACCCGCGTCGTCAATCGGATCACCACCCGCACCCCGGGCCCCTCCGGCAGGCCGGCACCCGCTCCCGCGGCCACCAGCCCCGACTGGCGCGACCGGTCAGCCGGAGGCGCCCGCAACCTGATCGTCACTTCGGGCCCCCTGGCCGGGACCCGCATCCCCCTCGCCGACACCGACGTGCTCATCGGCCGCAACCCGGAATGCCTGCTGGTCCTGGACGACGACTTCGCCTCCGGCCGCCACGCCGCGCTGGTGCGGACGGCCGACGGCTGGGCCGTCGAAGACCTCGGCTCAACCAATGGCACCTTCGTCGACGACATCCGCATCGACGAACTCGTCGGTATCGCCCCGGGCAACGAGATCCGGATCGGCCGCACTACCCTCGAGCTGCAGAAGTAACCCGTGCCGATCGCCTTCCGCTACGCCGCTCGCTCCGATGTCGGGCTCGTCCGTTCCGAGAACCAGGACTCCGGGTATGCCGGTCCCCACCTGCTCGTCGTCGCCGACGGCATGGGGGGGCACGCCGGTGGCGATATCGCCAGCTCGACGGTGATCGGCCACCTGGTCCAGCTCGATGACGACGCCCCCGGCGGCAACGAGTCCGGCGACGACCTCGCCCACGCCCTCGCCACCGCGAACCGCGAACTCGGCCGGATCGCCCGGGAGCGTCCCGAACTCAACGGCATGGGCACGACGGTCACCGCCGTGCTGCGAGCCCGCAACAAGTTGCTGATCGCGCACATCGGCGACTCTCGCGGCTACCTCCTGCGGGACGGGCAGCTGGCGCAGATGACGACCGACCACTCGTTCGTGCAGACGCTCATCGACCAGGGGCGGATCACCCCCGAGCAGGCGAGCACCCACCCGCAGCGCTCCCTCGTCACCCGGGTGCTCACCGGCGCTCCCCGCGACCAGCCCGACCTCGGCGCCCGCGAAGCCCTCACCGGCGACCGCTACCTGCTGTGCTCCGACGGCCTGTCCGGTTTCGTCGCCGACGACACGATCGCCGAGATCCTCGGTTCCGGCGGGCCCGACGAGGCCGCCGACACCCTCGTCGAACTCGCGCTGCGCGCGGGCGCCCCCGACAACGTCACGGTCATCGTCGCCGACGTCGTCGACCTGACCCGCGGCGACCTGCCCCCGGTGACCCCGCAGATCGTCGGCGCCGCACGGCTGAGCCCGGCCGGCAATCGCGCCCTGCGCGACACGCCCGCCGCGAAGGCAGCCGCGCTCAGCCGGGCCCTCGGCCTGGACGAGGAGCGCGAGGCCGTCGAGAAGCTCGCGCTCGCCGAGGAGGCGCCGAGCGGCCGGGTCCTGCGGCTGGTCAAGATCCTCGCCGCGTTGTTCGTCGTGGCCGTCGTTCTGGCCGGGGGCAGCTACGGCTTCTACGCCTGGTCCCAGGAGCAGTACTTCATTGGCGTCTCGGGCGAACATGTCGCGGTCTTCCGCGGCATGTCGCAAAAGATCGGGCCGATTGAGCTGTCCACGGCGGTCGAAATCACCGACATCCCCCTCGAGGACCTGCCGGACTACTACCGCACGAGCGTCGAGAACCGCGTCGACGTCGACGGTCTGCCGGCCGCCGAGTCGCGGATCGCCGAACTGCGCACCCAGGCCCAGGCCTGCCGGGACGCCCGGGCCAAGAACCAGCCGTGTGGCGCCGCGGCCACCGGCTCGAGCAGGTCCAGTTCCTCGACCACATCGAGGGGGACGTCCGCCACGAGCAGCTCGACCGCACCACCGGCGAGCAGCAGCACGGGGACAGGCACTCGGCCTACCGGCTCGACGTCCGCGACGGGAACCAGCCGATGAGCGCGGTCACGTCGTTGCGGCCACGGCGTGGACGCAATGTCGAGCTGCTCTTGTTGGTCTTTGCCGTCGGCATCGTCACCCTCGCCTACGCCGGCGTCGAGGCAGCCGTGACCGGGGCCTTCCCCCCGCGGCTGCTCGCCGAGGCCGGCGGGCTGCTCGGCATCGCCATCGCCTTCCACCTCGTGCTGCGCCTGACCGCCTCGTATGCCGACCCGCTCCTCCTGCCGATCGCCACCCTCCTGAACGGCCTCGGGCTGGTCATGATCCACCGGCTCGACCTCGCCGCCGGCAAATCCCTGTCGTCGGGGATGGCGTTGCGGCAGCTGACGTGGAGCGCCTTGGCGGTGGTGATCGCCATCGGGGTGCTGCTCTGGCTGCGGGATCACCGGTTGTTGCGCCGCTACACCTATCTGACCGGGGCGCTGGGCCTGGTGTTGCTGCTGTTGCCCCGGCTGCCGCTGATCGGGCAGGAGATCAACGGCGCGCAGATCTGGATCAGCATCGGGCCGTTCTCCTTCCAGCCCGGCGAGATCGCCAAGATCACCTTGGCCGTCTTTTTCGCCGGCTATCTGGTCCAAACCCGCGACGTCCTTTCGATCGCCGGCCGGCGCGTCCTCGGGTTGACCCTGCCCCGCGGACGCGACCTCGGCCCGATCCTGCTGATGTGGGGCGCCAGCTTGGCCGTGCTCGCCTCGCAGAAGGACCTTGGCTCGGCGTTGCTGTTCTTCGGCCTGTTTGTCGCCATGCTCTATCTCGCGACCGAACGGATCTCCTGGATCGCGATCGGCCTGCTGCTCGCCGGCCTCGGCGCGTATGCCGCCTATCAGGTCTTCGGCCACGTCCAAGACCGCGTGCTGCTGTGGCTGCACGCCTTCTCGCCCGAGGCGGCCAAGGTGTCCTCCCAGCTGGCCACCGGGTTGATGGGTATGGCCGCCGGCGGGTTGCTCGGCACCGGTTTGGGCGAGGGCCGCCCCGACTTGACGCCGTGGGCCTCCTCCGACTTCATCGTCGCCGCCTTCGGGGAGGAACTCGGGCTCGTCGGCCTGGTCGCGATCGTCTTTCTTTACATCCTGCTCGTCGAGCGTGGCTTCCGGACCGCGATCGGGGTCCGCGACGGCTTCGGCAAGTTGCTCGCCGCCGGCCTGTCCTTCTCCATGGCCTTGCAATGCTTCGTCGTCGTCGGCGGCATCACCCGGGTCATCCCGCTGACCGGGCTGACGATGCCATTCCTGTCCCAGGGCGGCTCGAGCCTGCTCGCGAACTGGACGCTGGTCGCCATCCTGCTGCGGATCAGCGACCAGGCCCGGGCGCCGGTCGCCGACGACGACCCCACGCCGGTCTCCCTTCCGGTGGTGACCCGGTGAACGCCCCGATCCGCCGGCTGTCGCTGCTCGTCGCGATGCTCTTTGCGCTGCTGCTGCTCTCCTCGACGTGGATTCAGTATGTCGACGCCAAGAACATCAACGCGCTGCCGAGCAACAAACGCACCGAACTGGCCAACTTCACCCGCGAGCGCGGCGCGATCCTCGTCGCTGGCGACCCGATCGCTTCCTCCACCCCGGCTAAGGACGAGCTGAAGTGGACCCGGGTCTATGCGCAGCCGACCCGCTATGCGCACGTCACCGGCTACTACTCGTTCGTCTATGGCCCCGGCGGCGGGATCGAGGGCGCCGAGAACTCGCTGCTGTCCGGGCAGAGCGACAAATTGTTTTATCGCCGGGTCACCGACTTGCTGACCGGCAAGGAGCCGGTGGGGGCCACGATCGAGCTGACGATCAACCCCAAGGCACAGGAGGCCGCCGACACCGCCCTGGGCAATCAGCGGGGGGCGGTCGTCGCGCTCGACCCCGCGACCGGGGCGATCCTGGCGATGGTCAGCCATCCGGCATACGACCCGAGCACGCTGACCAAACACAACCGCGGCGCCGTCGAGGCCGCCTGGGAACGGCTGCTGGCGGCCCCCGGCGACCCGCTGTTCAACCGGGCGATCGCCGGCAACCTCTATCCGCCGGGGTCGACCTTCAAGCTGATCACCGCCGCCGCGGCGCTCGAATCGGGCAGCTACACCCCGGACTCCGAGGTCCCGGGACCGGCCGAGCTGGCGCTGCCCGGCGTCACCGAGCCGCTCGCCAATCACGACCATGCACCGTGCGGGCCGGGCGACAAGACCACCTTGCTGCATGCCCTGGAGATCTCCTGCAACACGACCTTCGCCTCGCTCGGCATGACGCTCGGCGCCGCCGCGCTGCGGGAGCAGGCGGCGAAGTTCGGCTTCGGTGACCAGCTGACCGTGCCGATGCGGGTGACGCCGAGCACCGTGCCGGCCAAGCTGGACGAGCCGCAGCTGGCCCAGTCCGCGATCGGGCAGTTCGAGGTCAAGGCGACCCCCCTGCAGATGGCGATGGTGGCGGCGGCGATCGGCAACGAGGGCGTGGTGATGCACCCGCATCTCGTCGACAAGGTGCTGACCAGCGAGCTGAAGACGATCGACACCGCCGGGGCGGAGCAGAGTTCCGAGGCGATCTCGCCGGAGGTCGCCGAGCAGCTCACCCGGATGATGGTGACCGTGGTCGCGTCCGGAACCGGAACCCCGGCGCAGATCCCCGGTGTCGAGGTGGCCGGCAAGACCGGGACGGCCCAGCACGGCGCCGGCGCGGCACCGCACGCCTGGTTCACCGGGTTCGCGCCGGCGCGCAACCCGAAGGTCGCCGTCGCCGTCGTGGTCGAGGACGGCGGCCGCGCCGGCAGCGAAGCCGCCGGCGGGTCGGTCGCCGGCCCCATCGCCAAGGCCGTCATGGAAGCGGTGTTGAATTCATGAAGCCCGAATCGGTGAACCCGGCCCCCGGGAGGCGGGCCCTCGTCAAGCCAGGGGAGGTAGCGGCGTGAGCGCGGACGTGCCGCAGTTGCTGGGCGGACGTTACGAGGTCGGCGAGCTGATCGGCCGCGGCGGTATGGCCGAGGTCCATCTCGGCTACGACACCCGCCTCGGGCGTGATGTGGCGATCAAGATCCTGCGCAGCGACCACCTGCGCGACCCGAGCTTCCTGGCCCGCTTCCGCCGGGAAACTCAGCTCGTCGCCGGGTTGAACCATCCGGCGATCGTCGCCGTCTATGACACCGGCGAGGAGCTCGCGACCGAATCCGGCGGCGCCGAGGTCTCCATTCCCTACATCGTCATGGAGTACATCGACGGCTCAACGGTGCGTGAACTGCTGCGCGACCGCGGCACCCTCACCCCCCACGAGGCCGCCCGGATCACCGAGGGCATCCTCACCGCGCTCGACTACAGCCACCGGATGGGTATGGTCCACCGCGACATCAAACCCGCCAACATCATGATCACCCGCGAGGGGGCGGTCAAGGTCATGGACTTCGGGATCGCCCGGGCGATGGCCGACGGCCAGGCGACGATGACCCAGACGTCCTCGGTGTTGGGCACCGCGCAATACATCTCCCCAGAGCAGGCCGAGGGGCAGGCGGTCGACTCCCGCTCCGATCTCTATTCCACCGGTTGCCTGCTGTTTGAGCTGCTCACCGGGCGCACCCCCTTCGTCGGCGAGCCGGTCGCGCTGACCTATCAGCACGTCACCAAGGACCCGCCGCTGCCCTCGGAGCTGAACGCGGCGGTTCCGGACAGCCTCGATGCGATCGTGTTGCACGCCCTGGTCAAGAACCGCGACCTGCGCTACCAGGACGCGGAATCCTTCCGCGCCGACCTGCACGCGGCCCGGATGGGCCTGCCGATCAGCGACGCGGCCACCCATACGCTGCAACGGGCGCTCGCCGGGCCGGCCCCGGCTCCCGAGCCCGAACCGGTCGCCGCGCCATCGGCCCACGACGGCAACACCGCCACCGTCACGATCTCGCATTCGTATGCCGAGCCGTCGCGCCGCTCTCGTGGCGGCGCGATCGCGATGGTGTTGACGCTGATCGCCGCGCTGGCCGTCCTCGGCGTCGCCGGCAAGGCCTACCTCGACTCGCGGCCCAAGCAGGTGACGGTCCCGGCCGTCGTCTCCATCCCGTTTGAAACGGCCAAGGCCAAGCTGGAACTGGCCGGCTTCGACGTCGCCCGCTCCGACGCCTCCAGCCGGACCGTCCAAGCCGGCCTCGTGGTCAAGCAGGAGCCCGACGGCAACACCAGCCGCCGGGAGGGCAGCCTGGTCACGCTGACGGTCTCGAGCGGGCCCAAGGTGGTCAGCGTCCCCAACGTCATCGGTAAGTCGCGCACGACGGCGGCCAAAATGCTGGCCGACGCCGGCCTGGAAATTGGGACACTGACCCGCACCGACTCCCAGGAGCAAAAGACCGGGCGCGTCGTGCTCACCGAGCCCGCGGCATACACCCAGGTCCACGAGGGCGACACGGTGAACGTGACGATCGCCAGCGGCCGGATCGACCTGCCCGACCTGCGCGGCAAGACCGAGGACGAGGCCCGGCGGATCCTGCGTGACCTCGATCTCGACGTCACGGCGCTGACGGAGATCAGCAGTCAGGCCGAGGGCACGGTGATCCGCCAAGACCCCGCCGCCGGCCAGGTGCCGGTCCAGTCGACGGTGACGATCGTCATCGCCAAGGCCGCCCCGGTCACCCAGACGATGACCGTGACCGCGCCACCGCCGGCCTCCTCATCGTCGGAGGGCACCTCGACCGGCACCTCGACGGACACGGGGACCTTGACCTCCCCGCCCGGGGGCCCGCCGGCAGCCGCCTCACCTCGGCTCGCCCCGCGGACTGGCGGCCCCGGCCAGCCGGAGACGCTGACCGGGCTGATCGTCCTGGGCCCGGTGCTCGCCGGACCCGTGCTCGCGCTCGGCCTGCACCGCGCCAACCGCCGCCGCCGCGGGCGCCCCAGCCGCCGGCACTGACACCAATCGGCGCCACTGGGCCCGGCCGCAACGGCATACGATCGGCGGGTGGTGCGCATCCTGGTCGTTGACAACTACGACAGCTTCGTGTTCACGATTGTCGGCTATCTGCAGCAACTCGGCGCGAGCACCGAGGTGGCCCGCAATGACGCGGTCAGCCCGGCGGATGCCGCGGACTTCGACGGTGTCTTGGTCTCACCCGGGCCGGGCACGCCCGAGGAGGCGGGGGTGTCGATGGCGATGATCGCCGCGTGCGCCGAGCGGGCCCAGCCGATGCTGGGCGTGTGCCTTGGCCACCAGGCGCTCGGTGTCGTGTGCGGCGCCACGGTAGGGCGCGCCCCCGAGTTGCTGCACGGCAAGACCTCCCGGGTCCACCATGACGGCTCCGGCGTGCTGGCCGGGCTGGCCGACCCGTTCACCGCCACGCGCTACCACTCGTTGACGATCGACCCGCCCACCCTGCCCGAGACCCTGATCGCCAACGGCCACACCGGCACCGGGATCATCATGGCCGTCCGGCACCGGGAGCTGCCCCTGCACGGCGTGCAATTCCACCCCGAGAGCGTGCTCACCGAGGGCGGGCACCGGCTGCTCGCCAACTGGCTGGCCCTGTGCGGCGACGACGCCGCCGTGGCCGCCTCGGCCGGCCTAAGCCCGCTGGTCCGCGACGCCGACGGTGTGGCCAGGATGGTCGCCGCCGGATAGCCGCAAAACGCCAGCTCAGCCGGGTCACGACCGGCCTGACGGGTCGGCTTGACCAAGTGACTCGCCGGAACGGGCACTCACCTGACAGACTCCCGCCTGTGCTGCTACTTCTCACCGGCTCGGTGTGCTCGGGCAAGACCACGATTGCCCACCGGTGCGCCACCGTGGAGCGCCTCGTGGTGCACGATTTCGACGAGGTCGGCGTCCCCGAGGATGCCGACGCTTCCTGGCGGCAGCGGACGCTGGAGTTGTGGGCCGAGCGGGCGATCGCCTATGAGGACGCCGGAAGGGATCTCCTGCTGAGCGGCCAGTCGCCGTTGGGGGAGGCGCTGGCCGTCCCGACCG
Source organism: Nostocoides sp. (assembly GCF_037045025.1). Taxonomy (GTDB): domain Bacteria; phylum Actinomycetota; class Actinomycetes; order Actinomycetales; family Dermatophilaceae; genus Nostocoides_A. The sequence continues at coordinate 37,595 of NZ_JBAOHM010000014.1, forward strand.
CGCCGCTGATGGGCCGGATCTCGGCGTGTCTGCTTGACGTCAGTGACACCGAGCGGCTGCGGCGACTCGACGAGCGGGACCCCGGCAAGTGGACGACGGCCGACAAACAGGACTTCCTGGCGTGGGCGGCCTGGCACCGCGGTCACGCCGCGGACCCGACCTATCGACCCGAGGTCATCACCGCCGATGGCTGGCCGCACATGCTGTGGGACCGGTGGAGCGACTGGCAGGCCGGCGACCCGCGCTGGCAGGTGGAGATCATCGACACCACCGACAAGAGCCTCGATGAGTGCGTGGCTGCGGTGCGCGCCTGGATCGACGCCGCGCGCCACCCCAATCGGGAGGGGTGACGATGGCGCACGCGCACGGGCCGCCCGGCAGGCTGGCCTTGCTGACCAGCACGCCGACGATGTGGAGCGCCTTGGTGCCGCTCATCGCGCTCCTGGCCGGGGTGCTGTTTGCCGCCTCCAATCAGGCCGCCCGCGGCACCAACCTGCGCGCCGAAGCGGCCGGCGTCCCCGACCTCATCCGCCAGCGCAGCCTGGCCAACCTCCAGGCGGGCGCGCAGGTCGAGCGGCTGCGCACCGAGGTCGAGGAGCTGACTCGACGCGATGCCCCGGTGGATGCCTCCTTGCGGGCCGCCACCGCGGCGGTCGACCGGCTCGCCATCGTCGCTGGGGAGACGCCGGTGCGGGGCCCGGCGGTCGCGGTCAGCCTTGATGACTCGCCGCTGACCAGCGACCAGCTCCCTGACTGGGCCAATGTCAACGACATCGTCGTCCATCAGCAGGATGTCCAGGCGGTCGTCAACGCCCTGTGGCGAGGTGGCGCCGACGCGCTGATGGTCATGGATCAACGGATCATCTCCACCAGCGCCGTCCGCTGTGTCGGCAATACGCTCATCCTCCAGGGACGCGTTTATGCGCCGCCGTTCACGATCACCGCGATCGGCGACCCCGACGACCTGGTCGCCGCCCTGGACGCCGATCCGCAGATCCGCACCTACAAGCAGTATGTCGCCGAACTCGGGCTCGGCTATTCGGTGCAGCGGCGGGCCGAGGTGACCCTGCCCGGCTTCGTCGGCGGCGCCCCGCTGACCTCGGCCCGGGTGTTGCGCTGACAAAGCCTGAGGGTGTGCTCGTGTCCGGCAACTGCGCCAGCGCGGGCGCCGAGCCGGGCCCGCGTTAGGCTTGGTCGAGAACGCCCAGCCCCAGAGCCGCGTCGTGTTCGCGCGACCGGGGCGCGACGCAAGGAGCCCAAAGGTGCCCGAATCCAGGAACCGCGACAAGTCGGCATACACCCCGCCGCCGTCGCGCAAGCCCGCGCAGGTCGCGGGCAGCAACGCGCCGTGGTTCGTGCCCGTGATGCTCGCGCTGATGATCGTCGGGCTGTTGTGGGTCGTTGTCTTCTATGTCTCCCGGCAGCAATATCCGCTGCCCAGCCTCGGCCGGTGGAATCTCGGCGTCGGCTTCGCCCTCATGCTGGCGGGCTTCATGATGACCACTCGCTGGCGCTAACACCGGCCGAATCACATCGTTGTCATTTATCCCCAGCTGTGGATAGAGCTGGGGATAACCTGCGTGCGGCGTTGTCAAACCAGCAGGTAGCGGGCCGCGGATGCGGCGATCAGCGCGAGCCCGACGGCGGTCACGCCGCCCCAGGCCAGCGGTGAGCGGCCCTGGCGACGGGTCATCAGCCAGGCGAGTAACAGCCCTGTCAGGAAGCCACCGATATGGGCCTGCCACGCGATCGCTGGATACAGGAACGGCAATACCGCGTTGATCGCCAGGTTGAGCCAAATCCCGTGTGTCGTGCGGCCCAACGACGAGTTGAGGGCGATCAGCGACCCGAACAGCCCAAAGACCGCCCCCGATGCCCCAACCAAGCCGACGCGGCTGGTGACCGGGGTCATCCACAGGTAGGCGACGGTGCCGCCCAGGGCGCTGAGCAGGTAGAGCGCGAGGAAGCGCGCGCGCCCGAGCAACTGCTCGACATACGGCCCGAGCATCCACAACGCGAACATGTTGAAAAGAATGTGGATAAGTGGTCCGTGGAGGAAGGCGGCCGTGACGAACCGCCACGGTTGCTGGTCGCCGATGGCCGGGGCGAATGCCAACTCCTGATAAACCCGCAGCGAGGCCTGCTGCAGCAGCCAGAGCACGACACAGATCCCGATGAGGGTCATCGTCACGATCGGACCGCCGTCTGCGGACCGGCCACCGAGGACGGTGCGGGTGCGGGGCGCCACCTTGGCCGCCGCGTTGACGCAACCGACACATTGGATGCCGACCGCGGCGGGGCGTTGGCACTCCGGGCAGGTCGGCTGGCCGCATCGCTGGCAGCGAACGTAGGCCACGCGATCGTGGTGGCGCGGACAAACCGGCGGCGGGCCCGGCGAACCCACGGGATAGGGTGCGGGCTCGCTCACCGGCGCATGCCTCCTTCAGCTAACGCGATAGTTCGCGGCCTTAGTCGATCGTGACGGAGGTGATAACGACCGGCTCGCGCGGAGCGTCCCCGGGCCCGGTCGGGACCGCGGCGATCTCGTCCACGACCTTCCGGGAGGCCTCGTCGGCGACCTCCCCAAAGATCGTGTGCTTGCCCTGCAACCAGGGGGTCGGCTCGACCGTGATGAAGAACTGGGAGCCGTTGGTGCCCTTGCCCAAGCGCTTGCCGGCGTTGGCCATGGCCAGCAGGTAGGGCTTGGTGAACGTCAGCTCGGGGTGGATCTCGTCATCGAAGGCGTATCCCGGGCCACCGGTGCCCCGCCCGAGCGGACAACCGCCCTGGATCATGAACCCGGGAATGATGCGGTGGAAGCCGAGGCCGTCGAAGAACGGGGTGGGGCTGGTGCGGCCGGCGTCGTCCTGGTATTCCTTCTCGCCGGTCGCCAAACCGGTGAAGTTGGCGACGGTCTTGGGGGCCTGAGCCTCGAACAGGACGATGGCGATGTCACCGTGGTTGGTGTGCAGGGTTGCCTTCATGCCGGTCATTCAAACATGTTTGTCGCCACGCTCTTGGCGCCTCCCGCGTCAAAACGGGGCAGGATGTGGGGGTAAATGACCGCAAGGAGGATGTGCATGTTCTGCGACCCACCCAAGTCCAAGGCAGCCAAGGCCAAGGATGCCGTCTCGGATCAGCTAGGCACGGCTGCCGACAAGGCGGCGAGCGCTCGCGCCGGCCTTGCCGACCAGGCCTCGAGCGCACGCGAGAGCGTCGCGTCGGCTGCCGAATCCGCGGGCGAGCGCACCGCTCACGTCCGGGAAAGCCTCGGGGAGCAGGCGCGCGCCGGTTTCGCCATGCTCGATGAAAAGACCGCCGATGCCCGTCAGGTGGCCAAGGAAGTCGCCCGGGAACGGGCGGCGCAGGCGCGCGATGTCGCCCAGCATGGCGTCGACCGGGCCGCCCCGGCCGTCGAGAGCGCGCGCTCGACGATCGTCGATGAGGTGCTGCCCAAGGTTGCCGGGGCGATCGCCACGGTGGCCGCCGGCGCCCTCGCCGCCAAGGATCAGGCCTCCGAGGCCGCGCACCGGGCCCCGGACGCCTACGCCGTGCTGCGCGGAGATGCCGAGGTCAAGTCCTCGAAGCCGCGCTCGTTCGCCAAGACGCTCCTCCTGCTGGGGATCATCGGCGCGGCCGCGGCATACGTGTTCAACCGGTCCAAGCAGCAGCAGAGCGACCCGTGGGCCGTCCCCACCGGCGACCCGTATGCCGCTCCCTCCGGCGCCGCCTTCGGTGAAAGCAGCGTCGGAGCCGGCGACTCGCTCAAGGACAAGGCGAGCGCCGCCGCTGCCGCAGTCAAGGACAAGGCCGCCGACGTCAAGGACACCGTCGCCGAGAAGGCCGGGGACGCCAAGGACGCCGCGGCGGAGAAGCTCGGCGCGGCCAAGGACGCCGTCGCCGAGAAGGCCGGGGACGCCAAGGACGCCGTGAGCGACAAGGCCGACGAGGCCAAGGACGCCGTCGCCGACAAGGCGGCGGACGCCAAGGACGCCGTCGCCGACAAGGCCGACGAGGCCAAGGACGCCGTTTCCGACGCCACCGGCGACGCCGAGGGCCAAGTCTCCGACGCCACCCACGCCGCGGGTGACGCCATCGAAGACGCCGCCGACAACGCCGGCGAAGCGATCGAGAACGCCGGCGACGAAGCCAAGGACCGACTGAACTGACCCCGCTCGGATCCGGCGAGACGATGCCGACGCGAGGTCCGACGCGAGGAAGTTCTGCTAGCAGCAGTTAGTGGGCCTCCCCATAGGTTGCTACCTATGGGGAGGCCCACTAACGTGCGCTAAGGGCGCCACGCGGAGCCCTGCCGACGGCCGCGCCGGCGGCGCAATCCGGCGGGCGAGGGGTCGGCCCCCGAGCGGATCAGGGTCACTCAGGGGTCCGGTCAGGGGGTTAACCAAGTGCGCTCGAGGACCGCGGCGCGGCATCGTTGAAGCATGACAACGACGACCAGCCACAGCCCCTACACCACCTCGACCCCCTCGGGTCTGGACCGCTTCTTCGGCAAGCTGCACGCCAGCCCGTTCACCCGCTCCGACAACCATGTGATCGGCGGCGTCTGTGGCGCGGTCGCCGAGCGGCTCGGCCTGGCGCCCAAGGTGGTCCGGATCGCCGCCGTGGTGCTGGCGTTCTTCGGCCCGGTCGCCACCGTCTATCTCGTCGCCTGGCTGCTCCTGCCCGACCGGCGCGGCCGAGTCCACGTCGAACAGGCGCTGCGCGGCGGCGAAGGCAAGTCGATCGCCCTGCTCGTCCTCACCGGGCTCGTGCTCTTTAGCGACGGCTTCGCGCACATCAACTTCGGCTGGGTCGCGCTCGCCGCGGTTGCCGTTGCCGTCGTCTTCCTCGTTTCCGGTCGCCGCGGTGCCGCAGGGGGGCACCACAGCACCGGAACCCCGGCCGCGCCGACGACCCCGCCCGCGGCCTACCCCCAGGACGCCCCGCGCTGGTAGTTACCCCGACACCAGTCGCGACGGCGGCCACCGCAGAGCCGGCCACCCCATGTGGGTGGCCGGCTCGTTTGCGTGAGTCGGTGCCGGGGCCGTCAGACGTTGCGCCGGTACTGGCCGCCAACCTCGAAGAAGGCCTGGCTGATCTGGCCGAGGCTGGCGACCCGGACCGTATTCATCAGCTCGGCGAAGACGTTGCCGCCACTGGTGGTGACCTCCTTCAGCCGCTCCAGCGCGGCCGGCGCCTCGTCGCGGTGGGCGTCATGGAAGGCCTTGAGCCGGGTCAACTGCGACTGCTTCTCCAACTCGGTGCCGCGGGCCAGCTCGATCTCGGTGGCGTCGTGGCTCTTGTCCTCGGACACGAACGTGTTGACCCCGACAATCGGCAGCGTCCCGTCGTGCTTGCGGTGCTCGTAGAGCATCGACTCGTCCTGGATCTTGCCGCGCTGGTAGCCGGTCTCCATCGCGCCGAGCACTCCGCCACGGTCGGCGATCCGCTCGAACTCCTTAAGGACCGCTTCCTCGACAAGATCGGTCAACTCGTCGATGATGAAGCTCCCTTGCAGCGGGTTCTCGTTCATCGACAGGCCCCACTCCTGGTCGATGATCAGCTGGATGGCGAGCGCCCGCCGCACGCTGTGCGCCGTCGGCGTCGTGATCGCCTCGTCGAAAGCGTTGGTATGCAACGAGTTCGCATTGTCGTAGAGCGCGCACAGCGCCTGCAGCGTGGTGCGGATGTCGTTGAAGTCCATCTCCTGGGCGTGCAGGGACCGGCCCGAGGTCTGGACGTGGTACTTCAGCTTCTGGGCGCGCTCGTCCGCGCCATACAGATCACGCATGGCGATCGCCCAGATGCGCCGGGCGACCCGGCCGATCACGCTGTATTCCGCGTCCATGCCGTTGGAGAAGAAGAACGACAAGTTGGGCGCAAAGTCGTCGATCTTCATCCCGCGAGCGAGGTAGGCCTCGACGTAGGTGAACCCGTTGGCGAGCGTGAACGCGAGCTGGCTGATCGGGTTGGCCCCGGCCTCGGCGATGTGGTAGCCGCTGATCGAGACCGAGTAGAAGTTGCGGACGTGGTGATCGATGAAGTACTGCTGGATGTCGGCCATCGCCCGCAGCGAGAACTCGGTCGAGAAGATGCAGGTGTTCTGGCCCTGGTCCTCCTTGAGGATGTCGGCCTGGACCGTGCCCCGCACGGTCGCGAGCGCCCGGGCGCGGATCTGCTCGTTCTCTTCGGCACGCGGTTCCCGGCTGTGCTCGTCGCGGAAGTCCTCCAGCTGCTCGTCGATGGCGGCGTTGAGGAACATCGCCAGGATGCTCGGGGCGGGCCCGTTGATCGTCATCGAGACACTCGTCCTCGGTGAACATAGGTCGAAGCCGCGGTAGAGAACCTTGATGTCATCGAGCGTCGCGATACTGACGCCCGAGGTGCCGACCTTGCCGTAGATGTCCGGTCGCAGGTCGGGGTCGCGGCCATACAGCGTCACCGAGTCGAACGCCGTGGAGAGGCGAGTGGCCGGTCGCCCTTGGGAGAGCAAGTGGAAACGCCGGTTGGTCCGCGCCGGATCGCCCTCACCGGCAAACATCCGGGCCGGTGCCTCGCCGACGCGCTTGAACGGGAACACGCCGGCGGTGAACGGGAAATAGCCGGGCAGGTTTTCGCGGCGCAGGAAGCTCAGCAGCTCGCCATCGTCGGTGTAGCGTGGCAGTGCCACTCGCTTAACCTGGTTGCCGGAGAGCGTGGTTCGGGTCAGCGGGGTGCGGATCTCTTTGCCGCGCACCACATAAACCTGCTCGGTGCCTTCGTATGACGCAGCGAGCGCCGGCCATTCGCCCAGCAGGGCGAGCGTCCCGGGGTTGAGTTTTGCCCTGGCGTCAATGAGCAGCTTGTCCACCGCATTGGTGGTGTTATCACTTGATTTCGCCTGCACGAGAAGCTCTTTGGTGGCAGCGATTTGCTGCACTCGACGAGCCGCCTCGGCCTGGTTGCGGGTGTCCTGGTGGTAGTTGCGGACCGTGACGGCGATATCGGCGAGATAGCTCTCCCGGCCTCTGGGCAGCACCGAGGTCAGGCCGGAGGAGGTCTTGGTGTCGGGCGTCGGCAGGCTGCCCTCGAAGTCCTTAAGGCCCTTGTCGCGAAGCAGGGCCTTGAGATGCTGATAGAGCGCGGTGACGCCGTCGTCGTCGAAACGGGCTGCGCTCGTGCCGAAAACCGGCATACCCTCCCAAGGTGCACCGAAAGCCTGCCGGTTGCGGACCAGTTGGCGAGCGACGTCGCGACGGGCGTCCTCGGCGCCGCGGCGCTCATACTTGTTGATGGCGACAACATCGGCGAAGTCGAGCATGTCGATCTTTTCCAGCTGGCTGGCGGCGCCGAATTCGGGCGTCATGACATAGGTCGAGACGTCGACGTGGTCGCTGATCGCGGCGTCGCCCTGCCCGATGCCGGGGGTCTCGACGACGACGAGGTCGAATCCGGCCAGCTTGGTCGCGGCGATCATGTCATCCAGGGCCTCGGGGACGACCGCGCCGGCGGACCGCGTGGCCAGCGAGCGGAAGAAGACGACGCCGGGCTCGATCGAGTTCATCCGGATCCGGTCGCCGAGCAGGGCGCCGCCGCCCTTGCGGCGGGTCGGGTCGATGGCCAGGACGGCGACGCGGACCTTGTCCTGGGAGTCGCGGCGCAGCCGGCGGATCAGTTCGTCGGACAGTGAGGACTTGCCCGAGCCGCCGGTGCCGGTCAGACCGAGAACCGGGACGGTGAGCGAGACGGCAGCCTCGCGGATCCGCGCGCCCAGCTCGAGATCGCGCCCGGACTCCAGGACAGTGATCGTGCGGGCCAGTGCGCGCTCGTCACCGGCGAGGAGGGCGTCAAATGGCGCGGGGCGGGCGGACAGGTCGTCGTCACACTCCCGGACGAGCTCGTTGATCATCCCGGGTAGGCCGAGACGCTGGCCGTCCTGGGGGCTGAAGATATGCACGCCGACGGCGCCGAGCTGGGCGATCTCGGACGGGACGATGACCCCGCCGCCGCCGCCATAGACCTTGACGTGCTCGGCTCCCCGGACGGCGAGTTCCTTGGCGAGGTAACTGAAGTATTCGACGTGACCGCCCTGGTAGGAACTGATCGCGACGCCTTGGACGTCCTCCTGCAGGGCCGCGGTGACGACCTCGGCGACGCTGCGGTCATGGCCGAGGTGGATGACCTCGGCGCCCTGGCTCTGCAGCAGCCGGCGCATGATGTTGATCGCTGCGTCGTGGCCGTCGAACAGGCTCGCCGCGGTCACGAACCGGACCGGGTTGGTGGGGACGTGCAGGGCGGGCTGATCGCTCATCAAGGCTCCATCGGCGAGGGCATGCGCGGACCGCAACTCCATGTACGTCAAATACTAGGACGTCCATCTATTGTGCGCAAGTGCATGGACGTCCATGAATCACGGCGGTACCCTTGCGGTCATGACGCAGCCGCAGGGCGTGGACCCCATCGCCGAGGCGCGGCGATTGTGGAGCGACCACGGCTGGGGCGAGGCCGCGACCGGGATGGCCGCGGTGACCTCGTTGATGCGAGCCCAGGCGATCGTGCTGCGCCGGGTCGAGGGCGCGTTGCGGCCGCTGGGGATCAGCTTTGCCCGGTATGAGGTGCTCATGCTGTTGCAGTTCTCCTCGCACGGTTCGTTGCCGATGTCGCTGCTCGGGCAGCGGCTGCAGGTTCATCAGACGAGCGTGACGAATGCGGTCGACCGGCTGGAGCGCGCGGCCTACGTCCAACGGCAGCCGCACCCGAGCGATCGGCGGGCGACGATCATCGCGATCACCGCTGCCGGCCGGGAGGTCGCGGATAAGGCGACCGAGGTGCTCAACCGGGATGTGTTCCACGCTCCCGGGCTGAGTCCGCGGCGTGCGCAGGAGCTGATCGAGCTGCTCGGTGACCTGCGCCGGGACGCCGGGGATTTCTAATCTGCGCGCCCCCGGAGTTGTTGGCGTCGGATTGCCGGTCGTCGGCTGCCGGTTGTCGGCGCTCGCCGCTAGCGTCGACGGCATGATCAATGACGACGCCGAGCGGCTCAAGGCCACGCTGGTTGCCGCGCTGCAGCAGCTCAACGACGCCGTGCTGTGGAAGCTGGACGGGCTCGGCGACTACGACCTGCGCCGCCCGCTGACGCCGACCGGCTCCAATCTGCTCGGGATCGTCAAGCACCTGGCGAGTGTGCAAGCCGGCTACTTCGGCGACACCTTTGGGCACCCCTTTCCCGATCGCTTGCCCTGGTTCGACCCGGCCGCCGAGATCAACGCCGACATGTGGGCGACGCCGCAGGAATCACGTGAGTTCCTCATCGACCTGTTCCGGCGCAGCTGGGCGCACGCGCAGCAGACCTTCGCGGTCACTGCGCTGGACGCCACGGGCGAGGTGCCCTGGTGGCCGCCGGAGCGACGCCACCCGACGCTGCACACGATGCTCGTGCACATGACCGTCGAGGCGGCCCGCCACGCAGGGCACATCGACATTATCCGGGAACTCATCGACGGTCAGGCGGGCCGGTTCGGCGGCGACCGGAGCATGCCCGGGCCCGACGAGGTCGACTGGCCGGCCTATGTCGAGCGGGTGGCGGCGGCCGCCCGCGAGGCCGCTCGCGGATAGCCCGGAATCCTTCTCTCGCAACCAGATCAGTCGGGTGATGCCTGCGCGCTAGCATGCAGTATGCCGATCTACGCACTCGGAGACCTCGTGCCGACGCTCCACCCCAGCGCCTTCATCCACCCCGACGCCGTCGTGATCGGCGATGTCCGGATGGCCGCGGAGTCCTCGGCCTGGCCGACCGCGGTGTTGCGGGCGGACTTCGGGTCGATCACCGTCGGCGCGCGCACGTCAATCCAGGACGGCACCGTGGTGCACACGACCGCCGAGTGGCCAACATCGTTCGGCGCCGACTGCGTCGTCGGCCACAACGCGCACGTGGAGGGGTGCACGATCGAGGATCGTTGCCTGATCGGCTCCGGCTCGGTCGTCCTGAATCGCTGTGTGATCGGCCGCGGGGCCATCGTCGCCGCCGGCGCGCTCGTCTCGGAGGGGCTGCGCCTTCCCGCTGGCGCGCTGGCGGTCGGCGTCCCGGCGCGGGTGATCCAGCCGACCGACCGGGCCGAGCGAGACGCGTGGATCGACTACGGCGTGGGTGAATACCTCGGCCTGTGTCACCGCTATCCGACCGAGCTGCGCCGCATCGAGCGGGATGAGGCGTCCACCGGCTAGGGCGCGGCCGGCGACTGCTGGGGGCCTGGCCGGTCAGGCACTCTCGCCGGGCGGATCCGGGTTCACACCACGAACCAGGGAGTCGTGACGTCAACGGCGCCGAAGGTGGCGACGGCGCGCAGGGTGCCGGCGGGGACCTCGGTGAGGCATTCTCCGAACCGGCCCGGCATGAGTTCCCGGGCGGAGCCATCCGGGAACTGGATGGTGATCCGCGGCGGACTCGCCCCGCCGGCTTCATCGTGCGCGACGAGAACGAGGCGCCGCCGCCGATAGCCGGCCGGCTCGACCTCGGCACGCACCCGCAGCGCCCCGGCGGCAAAGGTGAGCGTCACGCCGTCGCTGCGGGTCAGCACGGGCTCGGCGACCAGCTCGGCGAGGTGGGCGTCGATACCGACCCAATCATGCAGCGCCTTGGCTGCCGTCACGACCGTGTCCGGCGTCTGCTCCATGACGGCAACGAGTTCGGCGACCTCGGCGAGCAGGTCGCGCTCTTGCGGGGTCAAGGTGGGATCGTCAGCGGGCATCGGCGGCCTCCTCCAGGTGGCGGCGCAGGCTGGCCAGACAGCGGATCCGGGTCGGCCCGATCGAACCGACGGGCATCTCCATTTCGGCGGAGATCTGCTGATAATTCTGCGACTCGACGACGAGCCTTCGGAGCAATTCGCGACATCGCTCGGTCAGGAGCGCAAACGCCGTCGCCACCTCGGTGATCGTCTCGCTCCGGCTGACCTGGTCGGCGGGCCCGTCCCGCTCGTCGACGACATCGATCACCTGGACGTCCACCGGCTCGTATCGGGCCCGCGCCTTGATCAGCGCCAGGCTTTCCCGTTTGGTCGTCGTGACCAGCCACGCACCGACCCGGGACGGGTCGTTGATCCGGTGGAGATTTTCGGCCAGGCGCAACCACGCGGTCTGGGACACGTCGGCAGCATCGGCGGGCGTGAGCCGGCAGCGCACCGCCACGGCATACACCAGGCGAGCGAACCGGTCAACGAGTTCACGCCAGGCCTCCGGGTCCCCATCCCGGGCGGCGAGGACCAGATGGCTGACTTCGTCATCGACCGGACGGTTGGACCTGGGCTGCGGTCCGTCCGACATCTGGGGCGCTCCCGGGCTGAACGATTGCGGTCGCTCGCACTCTACGGCCCAGCTACTGCGGTGTGCCATTGGGAGACCTCCGGTGCTCCGGCGCGCCCTAGCCGGCGCCAACCATGTCCGCCAGGTCGAGCAGGTAGCCGAAGTCCGGACTCGGCTGCGGGCACACCGAAGTCGCCCGCAGGTCGGCCACCGCCTCCTCGACGTCCATGCCCCGGCCAAGCCGCACCGCCAGCTCGCCCGCGACCAGCGGCGCCGCGAACGACGTCCCCGCCCACACCGCCCAGCAGGTGTTGTTGTCATCGGTCATCGGCCCGCTGGGATCGGCAACGTAGGTGCTGGTGACCGGGATGGCGCGGGCCGAGAAGTCGACCCACGGGCCACGGTTTGACCAGCAGACGGGCACCAGATCGGCATCGAGGCCGCCCACCCCGACCGCGCGCTTGTGCGCGGCCGGGAGCATGGGCAAGGTTGTCCCGGCGTTGCCGGCGGCGGCGACCACGATGACATCGCCCGGCAGATGATGCAGCACGGCCGACAGCGCCGGATTCCCCAGCAGGTCCGCGTCGGTGAACCCCAGGGAGAGGTTGATCACCCGGCAGCCGTCGTCGCGTGCCTGCAGGATGCGGTTCTTCAGCTGCCAGGAACTGCCGAAACCATGGGAGTCGGTCGCCCGGTATTGCCGGATCTCGGCGTCGGGAGCGCGGCGCAGCACCAGGCCGGTGACGAACGTTCCATGGCCGGCGCCGGGATGGAGCGTTCCGGTCGTGCCGACATCCAAGGCCGGCCGACCGTCTGCGGGGGGCGTGACCGTGTCATCCCATCCGTCGGTGCGCCTCGGCCGGGGGCTGCCGTCGGGCCAGGTCTCCGACGCGAAGCCGCCGTCGATGACGGCAACCCGGACGCCGGCGCCGAGGCCGGTCCCGGTCGGCCGGGTCGCGACGAACTTGACCCGTTGTGCCGCGCCCGAGGATCCCGGCAGCTCGACCGACTTCAGCATGATGGGGCCGGGGACGTCCGGGCCGTTCTGGCAGGTGACGTCGTCCAGGCTCATGGCCAGGGGTTCCTGACCGGAGGTGGCGTCGCGAACGGCCAGCTTAATCTCGTCATACAGGCGGGTCGCATCGAAGTCGATCACCCGCAGGCGCGTGACGCCGAGTTCGGCGTCGACCTCGTCGGCGTCGTCGTCGATCGCTCCACCCGCCGCCTCGATCACCGCACGAGCGCGCTCGCGCTGGCTGGTCTGGGTGATGACGTGCCCGGATACCACCGCGCGTGGGACATCCTCGAGGATGTCGATCAGGCCGCCCGGTCCGGACGGGTCGAGACGCTTGCTGTTCCGCAGCTGATAGTCCCGGTAGTTCCACAGCATCCGCATACTGGCCCCGGGGTCGCGCAGCGCCCCCTCGCGGGCCGCTCGCAACCCGCGGGTGAACAGCTCGACCTCCTCCGCGGATGAGGACGGGCGGGTTTCGCCCGGATCGTCCTGCGCCATGATTTTCTCCTACTCGTGCATCGTCGGTCGGTGGAAGGGAGGGGTGTCATGCCCAATGAGGCGGCCGAGGAGATCCTGATACGTGCGCGGGAGATCCGCGACGCAATTGTCGATCACCCGGCGACCCCGGCACCAGAGGCGATTGCGCTGCTCCAGCAGGCGATGGCCGCGGCCGCGCCGGAAGCGGTCGCCGTCATTCTCAGTGCCCAAGCACACGCCTATCGAGAACGCCTCGACCATGCCCGAGCCGCGGTCTTGGCCAACGAGGCGATTGCGGCCGCCGAACAGGCCGGCGCGCCCGCGGAGCTGGCACGGTGTCTGATCACTCGGGCGTTGATCGAACTTGAGCTGGGCGACGCCGCCGCGGCCCGGGCCGATCTCGACCGGGCGCGCGCCCTCGGGCCCCTCGTGCCGGATCTGGCGCTGGCGACGGCGACGGTCGCCGGGCATGGCGGCCACATCGCGCTGGCCCGGCAGCTGTTCACGGCGCTGGTTGACGATCCGCAGGTGTGCGGCCCGGTCCGGCTCAAGAGTCTCAACAATCTGGCGCACCTGCTATTGGAGAGCCACCCCCAGGAGGCGCTCTCCTTGTTGCGGCAGGCGAGGGAGCTGGTCGCCTCTCCCCAGTCCATGGCCGGCCCGGTCATCCAGTTCAACATCGGCCTCGCCTTGGCGCACGCCGGTCGCATCCCCGAGGCCATGGCCGCCTTCGAGTTGGCCCTGCAGGCACAAGACGTGCTCGGCGGGGCGCTCGCCGCGGAGTTCCACCTCGGGATGGCGACCGTCTTCGGCCAATTGCGCCTGCTCGCCGAGGCGCGCACGGCGGCCGATCGCGCCCTGGCCGCTCTCGCCGGCGAGGGTGGCGCGATGATCCGCGCGGACGCCCTGGTCTCGGCGGCCCGCCTGGCGGTGGCCGACGGCGCCCCCGCCGCCGCCCGGCGACTCTTGGCCGAGGCGCACACTCTCTACAGAGCGCAGGAGCGCCCCGCCGGGACCGCGATCTCGGCGCTCGAGCTGCTCGCCCTCGACGCTGACCCGCGGCCGGAGCGGATCGCTGCCCACGCTGCGCGGCTGAGCGAACTCGGCCTGGTCCGCGAGGCCGGCCGCGGCTGGCTGCAGGCCGCCGACGCTGCGGCGGCCGCAGGCGCCGGCGAACTCGCGGAGCACCTCTGGCACATCGCGGCAGAGTCCTCCGCCACAGACACCCTGGCTCGGCACGTAGCGCTGGCGCGAGCTGCGGCAGCCCGAGGCGAGCGCGAGACCCTGACCAGCGCGAGCTGGGCCGCCCTCGAGATGATCGACACGCGTGCTGCGTTGGCCAGTGCCCCCGACCTGCGTCACCGCATCGCCGCCGAGCGGGCGGGGTTCGAGCAGCTGCTGCGCCGCGCCGGCAGCACCGACTCGCCGTCCGCCCAGCTGGATGCACTGTTGCGCGCGCGTCCACCGGCCGCGTTGCGATCCGTCGGTGACTCGGGGGACGCCGGGCCGGCGGCGCCGAGCCGGGACCGTCAACCGGGCGGCGATGTCGACCCCGAGGAGTTGCGCCTGCAGTGGCGCGAACTCGCCCGCCGCGTCGAGTCTGCCGAGGAGGATCCGGCGACGCTGATCTGCCTCGGCGCTCAATTGGCCGACACCGAGCGCCGGCTGCGCGCCGGCGCGTGGGCCGAGGGCGGGTCGGGGGTGGGCCGCGCGGCATCCGGGCTGGATGATCTCGTCGATGCGGTCGGTATGCCGCTGCTCGTGCTCGCGCGGATCGGCCCGGACGTCGTCGGGTTCCACCACGACTTCGGCGGTGTCACCACGGCTGTGCTTGGCCGGTGGGCGTCGCTCACGACCGACCTAGCCCACCTCGAGCGCGCGCTCGCCCGGGTGGCCAGCGGTGGCGAGCCCGCGGCATACGAGAAAAGCCGTGTCCTGGCGGGAGAATTGGACGATCTCCTCGGGCCGCTGGTGGCCCCATCGAACGATTCGTTGCTCGTCCTGCTCGACCGCGGCCTCGACGCCGGCGCGCTCACCGCGCTTCCACGGCTGTGGCCGCGGGCGGTGTGCTTCGCATCGCTGGCGATGACGGCACCGACGACCAACCGGCCGAAGGCCGGCCCGCCCGGCGTGCTCGTGGCCGTGGGGCCGCGGCTGCTCCATGCCGAGTCGGAGAGCGCGAGCGTCGCGACGACGTGGAACGCTGCCGCCCCGGTGGCCACGTGCGCGGCGGTCCGGGCCGGAGTGCCGGGAGCCGGAATCATCCACCTCGCCGCACACGCGAGCCTGCGATGGGACAACCCGTTGCAGTCGGTCATCCACTTCGACGACGGCCCGTTGGCGCTGACCGAGCTGTGCGAGCTTTCCCACGGACCCGAAACCACCCGCCTGCTGTATCTGTCGGCGTGTTCGCTCGGTGCAGGGTCATCCGACGCGGCGCTCGTCGGTGCGGTTCCGATGCTCGCCGAGCGGGTAGCCCGGGAGGTTGTGGCCGCGTCGATCCCGCTCCCGGACGAGCACGCGCCCGCGATCGCCGCTGCGGTCCATCGGTCGGTGGCCGCCGGTGGTGACGCCGCCTGCGGGCTGGCTGCCGTCCGGCGACGCGTCGACCCCGATGACCCGCAGTTGGCCGGCCTGTGGGCCGCACTCGGTTGCCTGAGTGCGGTGATGATCGCGCCCTAAGCCCGGCCCTGGCCAGCCGGGGAGGGCTCTGCACCCCTGCCACAGGCTGCCCGGACCCTTGCGCCCGCGGCCGTTCCGGGTGAGCATGGAGCATGCCGAGCTACGACGTGGAGATCCGAGACCTGCACGGGCAGATCCTGGCGGCCCGCTATCGGCTGCCGGCGCACAACGAGCGCGTCGCCGTTGCCTCCGCCCGGGACTACCTGCCACGGCTGGAGGCGGATGCCGTCGTCACCTGCTTCCGGCGTCGCCGGCTGCGCGGCCGCCGCCTCGCGCTGACCGAATATCTCGCCGGGGGCGACGGCGACGGTTTGGCCGGCGTGCGCGAGCCGCGCCGCCCGCTGCCCGGACCCGGTCACCTGTATGCCGCGGCCGACCTCCCGCGACCAAATCCACGCTGAGGTCTTCACCTTTCGCCGAGGTCTGATGATTTGGAGTACGACCTCAGCGAGAAACGCAGACTTCAGCGGAAGTTGGCCAGGACCGCTCGGACGACGGCGCCGGGGTCGGGCGAGGCCATGAGTGCCCGGACCAGCGCGACGCCCGCGATGCCGGTGGCGGCTAGCGCGGGAACGTCCACCGGGGTGATGTCGCCGATCGCCACGACCGGCAGCGAGCTGACCGCCACGATCGGGCGATAGCCGTCCACGCCGAGCGGCGGGCGGCCGGAGTCCTTGGTCGGGGTCTTCCGATAGGGCCCGGCCCCGATGTAGTCCACGACACTGGCAAGCGCCAGTGCTTGCTCGACGAGCGCCAACGTCCCCGTTGTCAGCCCGATGATCGCATCGGGCCCGAGCAGCTCGCGGGCCGGGCGCACCGGCAGGTCGTCCTGGCCGAGGTGCACGCCGTGGACGGCAGCGCCGGCGAGGCAAGCGGCATACGCGATGTCGGTGCGGTCGTCGACGAGCACGCGCGTCGCCGGGTTGGCCTGGGCCACGGCGTCAGCCACGGCGATCGTGAGGGCGAGCAGCTCGGCCGCGCTCGCTTCCTTGGCGCGCACCTGGACCACCCCAGCCCCGGCGTGCGCGGCTGCCGCGGCCACCTCGACGGTATGCCGCTCGGTCCCGGACGTCACCAGATAGCACCGGTAGTCGGGGGTCATCTCGGCGGAGGTCACGTCAGCTCCGGCGTCACGTCAGCTCCAGGCGGGCGGCGATCTCGGCGGCGGTGAGCGCGTCGAGTTCATCGAGGAGGGCAACGCGGAAGCTACCCGGGCCAGGTGCGGCAGCGGCGGCCTGCTCGCCGGCGAGCGCGAGCCACGCGGCCGCGGCGATCGCTCCGTGCCACGGGTCGGCGACGGCGACGCAGGCGGCGGTGAGCGCCCCGAGGAGACAGCCGGTCCCGGTCACTCGGGTCAGCAGCGGAGTCCCACCGTTGACGTGCACCTCGCGCGCGCCATCGGTCACCAGGTCGGCCGGTCCCGACACCGCGACGACGCCGCCGGAGCGGCTGGCGAGGTCACGCGCGGCCTCGCGGGCCTGGGCGGGAGTGTCGACGGAGTCGGCCCCCCGGCCGCCGCGGCCGCGGCCGGCGAGGGCGAGGATCTCGGAGGCGTTGCCCCGGATGACGTCCGGTCGGTGGCCGAGCAGTTCCTGCGCGAGCGCGCCGCGGACGGGGCCGGCGCCGACGGCTGCGGGATCGAGAACCCACGGGTGACCCGCGGCGGTCGAGCGCGCCACGGTCGGCGAAATCCCTTGGGCACCATCGGTGCTCAGGGTGCCCAGGTTGACGAGCAGGGCATCGGCGAGGCCGGTCATCGCCGGTGCCTCGGCCGCGGTCTCGGTCATCATCGGTCGCGCGCCGGCGGCGAGCAAGCCGTCGGCGACCAGGGCCATCGACACGGTTGCGGTGATGCAGTGCACGAGCGGGGCACGCTCCCGGACGGCGGCAATCACCGCGGGGATCGCGACGAGACCGGGCTCGGGCAGGTCCGGTTCACGCATGGACGGGCTGGTGGCGGGAGGCGACGACCTCCACATCGGCGTCCAGGTCGGCCGGGCTCAGCCGCGGCCCGAGGGCACCACACGCGGCGACGAGCAGGCCGCCGAGCACGAGCAGTCCGACAACCGCGCCGTCGCGGCCGAGCCAGTCCTGCAGGGTCGGCAGATAGAACGGATGCAACGCCGGGATGACGATCGACAGGCTGTATGCCGTGCCATAGCCGGTCGCGCGCACCACGGTCGGGAAGCGCTCGGACAGATAGGCCCCGATCGGCCCGTATGCCGTCACGGTCAGCACCTGCAGCACGCTCGCTCCCAGCGCGGCGGGGCCGAGCGCGCCACGGCCTACCGTCCACTGCCAGGCGAGCGGTCCCGCGATCGTGGCGACCACCCCGGCGGCGACGAAAAAGGCGCGCCGGCCGGTGCGCGTCGAGAGGTGCCCGGTCAGGCTCATGCCGAGGGCCTGGGCGACGGCGGCGGCGCCCATGGCGATCGACAGCTGGGTCGGGGTCAGCGCGACGTCCGTCTTGAGCCGGGCCGGCAGGGCGATGACCGTCATCTGGGTGAGGAACCACAGCCCGGTCATCAGGCCGAACATCTGCCAGAACGCGCGCCGCCAGCGTCCGGTGAGCAGCGCCCACAGGCCGGGGGGAGTCGTGGGCGCGGCGGTGGCCACGCTGGCCCTGGTCGTGGTGGGAGTCCTCGCTGGTGGTGTGGTCGCCAGTTCGCCGGCCGTCACGGCGGGGACCCCGTGCCGCCGGAAGAGCGGCGCGTCGGCGACGTGGCGGCGGTAGTAGGCCAACATGACCAGCGAGGCGAGGGCGCCGGTGAGGAAGGACAGCCGCCAGCCGTAGGCGGCATACGCGTCGGGGCCGAGGGCGAGCAGCAACCCGAGAGTGGCGAACGCGATGCTCGCCTGCGCCCACGGGGCCATCGCCATGATCAGCCCGGAGAACAGGCCGCGGTGGCGGGCGCGGGACCATTCCATCGCGAGCGGGATGGCGGCGCTGTATTCGCCGGCGATAAAGACACCGCCGAGGAAGCGCAGGACCAGCACGATCACGATGGCGGCCGGGCCGATGACGTCGTGCGTGGGCGTCAGCGCGATCCCGAGGCTGCAGGTCGCAGTTCCGGCGATCGCCAATCGGGTTGTGCGAGTGCGGCCGAGGCGGTCGGCGATGCGGCCGAAGACCATGCCGCCGACCGGCCGGCCGAGCAGCATGGCCATGACGACGATCGCGCCGGTCGAGGCGCCGGCATGGGGTCCGGCGAGCGTCGTCAGCGCAGGTGCGAGCGCGACGAGGGGCAGGAAGATGTGGATCTGGTCGACATAGTTGCCGAAAACGCCGCCGCGCAACGCCGCCCGCCCCTCGGGCGGAAGGCGTTCGGCGGCAATGTGATCCACGGAGGTGGCCGTGGCCATCGGTTAACGCTCCGTCGGCAGATAGACGCTGGCGCCGAGGTCGAGGAACTCCTGGGACTTCGCGCGCATGCCGTCGGCGAGGCCGTCACCATAGATGTCGCGGATGTCCTGGCTGATCCGCATCGAGCAGAACTTCGGGCCGCACATCGAGCAGAAGTGCGCGGTCTTGGCCGGCTCGGCGGGGAGTGTCTCGTCGTGATATGACATCGCGGTCTCGGGGTCGAGCGAGAGCGCGAACTGGTCGTGCCAGCGGAACTCGAAGCGCGCCTTGCTCATCGCGTCGTCGCGGACGCGAGCGCCGGGGTGCCCCTTGGCGATGTCGGCGGCGTGGGCGGCGATCTTGTAGGTGATGACCCCCACCTTGACATCGTCGCGCCCAGGGAGACCGAGGTGCTCCTTGGGCGTCACGTAGCACAGCATCGCCGTGCCGTGCTGGGCGATGACCGCGGCTCCGATCGCCGAGGTGATGTGGTCGTATCCGGGGGCGATGTCGGTCACCAACGGGCCGAGGGTGTAGAAGGGCGCGCCGTGACACCAATCCTGTTGCAGCCGAACGTTCTCGGGGACGAGATCGAGCGGGACGTGACCCGGTCCTTCGACCATGACCTGGACGTCACACTCCCAGGCGCGCTGGGTGAGCTCGGCGAGGGTGCGCAGCTCGGACAGCTGGGCGTCGTCGTTGGCGTCGGCGACCGAGCCGGGTCGTAGGCCGTCACCGAGGCTGAACGCGATGTCATACTGCGCGAAGATCTCGCACAGCTCGTCGAAATGCGTGTAGAGGAACGACTCTTCGTGATGGGCCAGGCACCAGCTGGCCATGATCGAGCCGCCGCGCGAGACGATCCCGGTGACCCGGTTGGCGGTGAGCGGGACGTAACGCAGCAGCACCCCGGCGTGGATGGTCATATAGTCCACGCCCTGCTCGGCCTGCTCGATCACGGTGTCGCGGAAGACTTCCCAGGACAGCTCGTGGGCGCGGCCGTCGACCTTCTCCAGCGCCTGATAGATCGGGACGGTGCCGATCGGGACCGGGCTGTTGCGGATGATCCACTCGCGGGTGGTGTGGATGTCGTCGCCGGTCGACAGGTCCATGACGGTGTCGGCGCCCCACCGGGTGGCCCAGGTCAGCTTCTCGACTTCCTCGGCGATCGAGCTGGTCACCGCGGAGTTGCCGATATTGGCGTTGACCTTGGTCAGGAAGCGCCGCCCGATGATCATCGGCTCGGATTCGGGGTGGTTAACGTTGGCGGGGATGATTGCCCGGCCGGCGGCGACCTCGTCGCGGACGAGTTCGGGGCTGACCCCCTCGCGGAGCGCGACGAACCGCATCTCCGGGGTGATTTTGCCCTGCCGGGCATAGCGCATCTGGGTGACGGTGTGGCCCGCGGTGGCGCGGACGGGAGCGCGGCGCTCGCCGCGCCACTCCCCCGCCGCGGTGCCCCGCCGGACCGCTCCCCGGCCGTTGTCGGCGAGGGTTCGTTCCCGTCCGTCGTATGCCGCGGTGTCACCGCGCGCGGCAATCCAGTCGGCGCGCAGGGGTGGCAGTCCCTGGGTCGGGTCGCTGCCCGGGCCGCTGGTGCGATAGACGAGCACGTCCGCGTTGGGCGTGCCGTCGGGGGAATCGGCCAGCCCAATCGCCGTCACGGGGACGCGGATCTCCTCGTCCTCGAGGTGGGCGAGCCGATGCTGGGGATGGACCTCGGTCGTCGTGATGGGATCGGTGGTGATGCTCATGGCCGCAGCCTCACTTCCTTCGCCGGCATGATCCGGACAGGTTCAACGGTCCGGGCGGCGACAGCCCGATCTCAGCCCTTGCCAAGGCTCCCGTGTGGGTGCCTCGACCATAGCCCAGTCGAGGCACCCACGCGAAGGAAGTGTCCAGCCGGTGGTCAGGCGAGCGCGCGCGCCCAGGCGTTGAGCACCTCGGCCGTGGTGGCCACGTCGTCCTCGACGAGCGTGAAGTGCGAGCCCGGGACTTCGGCGCTGGTGTGCGCACCAGGCCAGGTGGGTTGCCACTCGGCGACCGGTGCGGCCTGGGCGCCGAACCAGTCGCGCGCGGTGAGGAAGAGCACCGGCGCGGCGAGGAGGGCCCGCTGGAAGTCGGCGAGGATCGCGGCATACCGGCCCATGGCGGACAGTTCGACAGCCGAGAACTCGCCCAGGACCGAGGCCCGCTGCTCGACCGCCACGCCCATCATGTCGAAGATCGACTGGTTGACCGGGTGGGCGATCTCGTAGGTGTCGATGAGAACCACGCCTGACGGTCTGTCGGTGCCCCGGCGCTCCAACTCGGCGGCCACCGCATGCGCGAGCAGCCCGCCCGAGGAGTAGCCCAGCAAGGCGAATGGCCTTCCCGTCGTGCGACATCCGGAAACAGCATCGGCGATCGCGGCCACCGCGGCCGGAAGGTCGGCCGGGAGTGCGTCGCCCTTGGTGAACCCCGGAGTCGGGAGCGCGACCACATTGGCGGCGGCGAGCGGCGCGAGCCGAGCCTGCTGGTGCACGCCTCCGGCGACGGTCGGTGTGCTCAGGCAAATCAGGTCCAGCGGGGTGTCGGGTCTGGTGGGATACCGCAGCGCCCGGGCCGGTGCCGGCGGATCGTCGACCGTGAAGGCGGGGCGAAGGGCAGCGACCGTGCGCAGCAGCGCCATCCCGTCGGCCATCCGGTCTTGGCGGATGGCGTCGGTGAACAGGTCGAAGAGGGTCGGCTCGGCGGTGGCTGCCACCGGTTCGGTGGCTGCCGCCGGTTCGGTGGCTGCCACCGGTTCGGCCGCTGCCGCCGGCTGTGCCGTGGCCGCGCGGCCACCGGAGATGGCTCCGGCGACGATGCGCTCGTGGACGAGCATGGCGAGTCCTCTCAGGGAGTCGACGTCGAAGGCGACAGTTGGGGCCAGGTCGAGGCCGGTGGCCTGGTTGATCCGGTTGCGCAGTTCGACCGAGCTGAGCGAGTCGAAGCCGAGCTCCAGGACGCCCAGGTCGGCGTCGATCCGGCTGGCGTCGGCGAAGCCCAGGACCTCGGCTGCGGTTGCGCTCACGACCGCAAGCGCATCCTCGGGCGAGTCGATTTGCACCGCAGGGATATTCGCGGTTGGGATGGCCGCGGCTCGCGCCGTCGTCGGTGCGAAGTCGCGCACCAGCGCCGGCAGGTCGGCCCGCGTCTTGAGGCCGGCCCGATCGATCGCCAGGGCAGCCAGGACCGGGGCGCTGTCCGCGAGTGCCGCATCAAGGAGATCGAGGGCATGGCCGGCGTCGAGAGGCGGGAACCCGCCGCGCTCCAGCCGCTCCCAATCCTGCTCGCGCAGAAGGGAGCTGAGGCCGGTCTCGGCACGCCAGAGGCCATAGGCGATGGCCGTCGCCGGGAGCCCCACGCCACGCCGGTGCTCGGCGAGAGCGTCGAGGAAGCTGTTGGCGGCGGCATAGGTGCCCTGCCCGGCCGCCATCACCTGTCCTCCGGCGGAGGACAGCAGCACGTATGCCGCCAGCGCCCGCTCGCGAGTCGCCTCGTGCAGCCACCAGGCCCCGTCGGCCTTGGCTCGCCACGCGGGTGGCAAATCGGCGCCGGTGAGGTCGGCGACCAGGCCGTTGGCCGAGCCGCCGGCACAGTGGACGACTGCGGTCAGATGGGTCAACTCGGCGACGAGCGCGTGCACGGCGTCGCGGTCGGCGACGTCGCACGCGACCACCCGGGTGGTGGCGCCGAGATCGGCGAGGTCGGCAATGACTTCGGCTGCGCCGGCGGCTTTTTCGCCGCTGCGCGAGGCCAGGACGATATCGGAGTAGCCCCACGTCGTGACCGCGTGCAGCGCGAAGAGCCGCCCGAGGCCGCCGGTGCCGCCGGTGATCAGGCAGCTTCCGGTGCCCAAAGCCGGGGTGCCCAAAGCCGGGGTGGCCGGGGTCGGGGTGGCCGAGGTCGGGGTGGCCGGGGTCGGGCTGCCGCTAGTCGGCGTGGCATCGGTGCCGGACGCCTGCTGGTCGCCAGCGGGTTCTGAGTCGGAGGGGGTCCGTCCGGCGACCGGGACATAACGCGGCACGAGGACGACGCCGTCACGGACGGCGGTCTCCGGCTCGTCGCCGCCGATCAACCCGGCGGCGAGCGCGAGGTCGTGGTCGGCGGTGACGTCCGTCAGCACGACGCGGCCGGGCTGCTCGGCCTGCAGCGCCCGGATCAGCCCGATGATGCCGGCGTGGGCGACGGCCACGCTCTCGTTCGGCTCCACTGCCCGGGACGAGCGGGTGGCGACGACGGCTCGGCGGTCCTGCCAGTGCGGATCGCTGGCGAGCGTGCCGACCTGACGCAGGACCCAGTCGGTGGCCGTCATTGCGGCGGTGCCGGATTCGCCGGCGACGGGCGGCACGAGGACGAGATCGACCGGGTCACCGTTCCACTCTGAGAGCGTCGGCACCCAGCGCGTCGGGTCCACGTGGTCGGGGAGGACCGGCGCGACGACGAGCAGATCGGCATACGAGCGCGGGGCCGGGGTGACCGAGGGGCGCCAGCCGATCCGCCACAGGTCTCGTTGGGCGCGCGCGGCGGCGCGCAGCACGACCTGGTCGGCCGCCGCCACGAGGGCTCCACTGCTGTCGGTGAGCGTGATTCGGACGGCGTTGGCCATCCCCTCTGCGGGCGACAGCCGGACGGTGCCGCGGGTGGCGTGCCCTGCCGCGCCGACGCGGACGCCCGCCCAGACGAACGGCACGAGCGCGGCATCGGGAGTGTCCGCTGCCCCGATGCCGCCGAACGCGAGGGCGTGCATCGCCGCGTCGAGCAGCACGGGGTGCAGTTCGTGGCTGCCGGGGTCGGCTCCCATTGGAAGCTCGAGTGTGGCGATGATGTCGGCACCGTCGCGCCACGCGGCCGTGACCGCCTGGAACGCCGGCCCGTAGGTGAAACCACGCTCGGTGAGAATGGCATACAGGCCATCGACGTCCAGCGGCTCGGCGCTCGAGCTGGGCGTGACTCCGGGAGCGGCGACGGCCGCTGACGCGGTGCTCACCCGGCCTTCGGCATGCAGTGTCCACGGTCCCGTGTCGCCGCGTTCGCGCGAGTGCACGGCCACGGCTGGCGTCGCCGACGCCGGGTCGGTGACGACCACTTGGATGGACACGCCCGCGTCCGGGACGGTCAGAGGTGCGTGAATCGTCAACTCCGCCAGCGTTGTCCGGCCGACGGCTTGGCCGGCGGCCAGGGCGAGCTCGACGAGCCCGGTGCCGGGATACCACCGCTCGCCGCCGACCTCGTGGTCGGCCACCCAATCGGGGCCGTGCGCGGTGATCGTTCCGGCGAGGATGACCGTGCGCCCGTCGGCCTGAGGCAGGATCGTGCTCAGGACGGGATGCGTTGCGGCATAGTCACTCTCATCCTCGTGGACGCCGCCGCGGCTGACCGGCGGGACCCAGTATTTCTCCGTCTGGAACGGATAGGTCGGCGCATCCAGATCGGGCGTCACGTCCCGGCCGACGACCTCGCGCCAGTCGACGTCGATTCCACGCACCCACCAGTGCGCGAGACCGGCGACGAGAGCCTCGGGTGAGGGGTCGGCGATCAGTTCGAGGTCGGTGCCGTTCGCCGTGACATCGCCGGTCGCGGGTGCCGTCATCCCCAGAGCGAGCCAGGGGCCAGCCGCCTCCTCGGGAATGCCGCGCGCCGGCGGCGTCCCAGCCGCGACCGCTTCCCAGAATCCCGTCGTGTCGGCGTCCAGCGGGATGCCGACCCGAGGTCGGGCAGTGCCGACACGTGTGGGCGTGCTGCCGGCCAGGACGTCGGTGGCGGCCGGGACATCGAGCAGGCCGGCGACGACCCCTGCGGCGACCAGGCCGAAGCCGGTCCCGTCGACGGCGCGCGGCTTGAGGCCGAGGCGCTCCAGCATCCGGGCCAGGGCGACCTGCACGAGGACCGGCTCGTTCTCGGGGATGGCCCCATCGCCGGCCTCGGCGACGACCTCGTCCAGCGCCGTCGTGAATGCCTCGACGTCGCTCAGACCGGTCGCGATCGCCCGGAGCCGGGCGGCGTCGTCACCGAACCACCAGCCCGGCGCCGTGACGGCCGTGCTGGGTGCGCGACCGCGCACCACGGCGTGCTCGTCGCAGGGTGGCGCGCCGGCCGCGGTCAGCGCCGCACGCAAAGACTCGGCGTCGCGGCCCCAGACGACCAGCCGCTCGGGCATCATTGCCCGGCGCGCCATGGCCGCGGCCAGGTGTTGCGCATCGGCCAGGTTCGGCGCTGCGGCCAGCTGTTGCGCATCGGCCAGGTTCGGCGCTGCGGCCAGCTGTTGCGCATCGGCCAGGTTCGGCGCTGCGGTCAGCTCAGGCGGCGTGCTGCTTTCCGTGTGGGAGTTCTTGTGGTCGCGATAAGTCACTGCTTCCGCAGCGGAAGCAGTGACGTAGCTTCCGGGTGCGCTCGCCGGGGCCAGCGATAGCGGCGCCGACAAATGGCCGGCGATCCGACCGGCTTGCTCGGCAACCGCCTCCGGCGCCCGCGCCGAGATGATGATCGGGACCAACCCGCCGAGGCCGACGGACGTGGTCGGGGCAGGCGAACCTGCCGGGTCAGCGACCGGATGCGGGCCGTCCCATTCGGGAGCCTGCTCGATGATCACGTGCGCGTTGGTGCCGGAGATCCCGAATGACGAGACCGCGCCCCGGCGCATGCCGAGGGCATCCCAGGCCCGAGACTCGCGCAGCAGCCGGACGGCGCCGCTGTCCCATTCGACCTGGGCCGAGGGCGAGTCGCTGTGCAGCGACGGAGGCAGGATGCCGTGGCGGATCGCCTCGACGACCTTGATGACCCCGGCGACGCCGGCGGCCGCCTGGGTGTGGCCGACATTGGACTTGATCGACCCCAGCCACGCGGGCCGGTCGGCGGGGCGGCCCTGGCCATAGGTGTTGAGCAGCGCCTGGGCTTCGATCGGGTCGCCGAGTCGAGTCGCCGTGCCGTGCCCCTCGATGAGGTCGACATCCGCGGTGCTCAGGCCGGCGGCGGCGAGGGCGGCGTCGATGACCCGCTGCTGTGACGGGCCGTTGGGGGCCGAGAACCCGTTGGACGCGCCGTCCTGGTTGATCGCCGACGCGGCGATGACGCCGAGCACGCGGTGGCCGTTGCGGCGGGCGTCGGAGAGCCGCTCCAGAACCAGGACGCCGGCGCCCTCGGACCAGCCGGTGCCATCGGCACTCTCGGAGTAGGACCGGCACCGGCCGTCCGGCGACAGGCCCTTTTGCCGGGAGAACTCGACCATCATCCCCGGGGTGCCCATGATGGCGACGCCGCCGACGAGCGCGAGATCGCACTCCCCGAGCCGCAGCGCACTGCTGCCCTGGTGCAGCGCGACGAGCGAGGAGGAGCAGGCGGTGTCGACCGACACCGACGGGCCCTCCAGCCCGAGGGTGTAGGACACCCGGCCAGAAATCAGGCTGCCACCGGATGCCGCCGCGGCGTCGGCACCGAACGCGTAGTCGTGGTACATCACCCCGGCCCATACCCCGGTCCGGCTGCCGCGAAGGGAGTTCGGGTCGATGCCAGCGTGCTCGAGCGAGTCCCACGCGGTCTGCAGCAGGACCCGCTGCTGCGGGTCCATGACCAGCGCCTCGCGAGGGCCGAGGCCGAAGAACGCCGGGTCGAAGTCGGCCGCGCAGTCGAGGAAGCCACCCTGAACCGCGTAGGACTTGCCCTCGCCGCCCTGCGGGTCGAAGGTCGACATATCCCAGCCGCGGTCGGTCGGGACCGGGCCGATGGCGTCGATGCCCTCGGCGACGACGCGCCACAACTCGGCGGGCGCGCTGATCCCGCCGGGATACCGGCAGCCCATACCGACGATCGCGATCGCATCGTCGTGGGCCGCCGCGATGGGACGCGGCCGGTCCAACGCGGGCAGGGATCGAGTCACCCCGCGCGGCTCGATCTGAGTGAGCACGAAGCGGGCGACCGCGGCGGCGTTGGGGTAGTCAAAGATCAGCGTCGCCGGCAGGCGCAGCCCGACGGCCGATCCGAGCTGGTTGCGCAGCTCGACCGCAGCGAGCGAGTCGAAGCCCATCTCATCGAAGGCGCGGTCGGCAGCGACGGCATCAATGTCATCATGACCGAGGACGGCCCCGACCTGGCGGCGCACGATGTCGAGGACCACCGCAAGCGCGTCGTCCTCGTCCAGCCCGGCGAGTTGCTCCGCGAGGGCGTCGCTGTCGCCGGCCTCGGGCTGGGCAGCGGGCTTCTTGGCGGTGCCGGCGAGGTCGAGCAGCACCGGTGCCAATGCCTCGCCACGAGAACGCAGGACCGGCACGTCGACGCTCATACCAACGAGTTCGGCACGCTCGCTGGCGAGCGCAGCGTCGAACAGCGCTAGGCCGCGGGCCGGCGAGATCGCCGGGAACCCGAGCGAGGACATCCGCTCGCCGGCCAGATCGGTGTCGGTGGTCATGCCGGTCGCCAGGTCCCACAAGCCGTATGCCAGTGCCGTCCCCGGCAGCCCGTGCGCCCCGCGCAGGGCCATCAGGGCGTCGACAAAGACATTGGCCGCGGCGTAGTTGCCTTGTCCCGCAGCCAGGGTGAGGCCGCCGGCGGAGGAGATCGCGACGAAGGCGGCCAGCTCACGGCCGGCGGTCGCTTCGTGCAGCCACCACGCCGAGGTCGCTTTGGGGTCAAGGACGGCCGCGATGCGCTCCGGGGTGAGGTCGGTGATCAGACCGTTGTCGGAGACACCGGCGCAATGGACCACGGCGGTCAGATCGGGCAGCCCGGCAACGAGATCGTGGACCTGGTTGCGGTCGGCGACATCGCCGGCCTCGATCCGCACCCGGGCACCGGAGTTGGCGAGACGTGCCTGCAGCTCGGCCGCCCCAGGGGCGTCGATGCCCCGCCGCGAGACCAGGACGAGGTCGGTGACGCCCAGATCGTCAACCAGATGACGAGCGATTGCGGCGCCGATACCGGTGGTGCCGCCGGTGACCAGCACGGTGCCGGTGGCCAGCGTGGCCTCCGCACGTGGCTCCGGGGCCGGGCTGGAGACGATTCGCGGGACGAATGCCCTGCCAGCGCGCACAGCGAGTTCGGCTTCGCCGGATGCGAGCGCGCCGGCGACCGTGCCTGGGTCGGGTTCGGCGGCCGGCAGATCCAGCAGCACGAAGCGGCCCGGGTTCTCCGCCTCGGCCGCCCGCACCAGCCCCCAGACGGCGGCCTGCTCGGGGGCAACGGACTCGCCAGCGACGGCGACGGCGCCACGGGTGACGACCACGCAGCGGCTCCAGTCGGTCCGGCCAAGTAGCTCCTGCAGCCGGGCAAGGGTGTCGGTGAGCACGGCATAGGTGCGGGCGGGCACCGGCAGCGCCGCGTCGGAGCGCACCGGAAGCACCACGGTGTCGGCGCCGACGTTCGTGCTCGTGGTTGCCAGGTCGCCCAAGGAACGCCACGTGACGTGCCAGAGGTCGTCCATCCGGGCCGAGACGAGCTGCGCGGAGGTGACCGGGCGGCCGACGACGGCGGCGACGCGCGCAACCGGGCGGCCGGATTCGCCGGCGATGTCGAAGGACAGCGAATCCTCGGTGGGCTGAGTCAGGCGCACGCGGATCGCGGTCGCGCCGACGGCGGCGATGCTGACGTCGCGCCAGACAAACGGCAGGGTCGTCTGGTCACCGCCGGCTCCGGCAACGAGCGACGGGTGCATGGCGGCGTCGAGCAGGGCGGGGTGAATCCTGAATGAGCCGGCCAGTTCGTGGGCGTCGGCCGGCAGGGCGACCTCCCCAAAAATCGTTCCCGCAGAAGTCCACGCGCGCCGCAGGCCCTGGAACGTCGGGCCATAGGCGAAGCCGCGCTCCAGGAGTCCGGCGTATGCCGCGTTGATCGGCAGTTCGCTGGCACCCGGCGGCGGCCAGGCGGTGAGGCCGCTCGGCTCGGTGGCGGCGGCGCCGAGGACGCCGTCGCCGTGGAGGGTCCAGGCTTCTGCGGTTCCGAGACGCCGGGAGAAGATGCTCACCGAGCGCTCCCCGCGAGCGTCGGCCTGGCCGACGACGACCTGGAGCGCGAGCGGGTCCGCGCCGATGACGAGGGGTGCTTGCAGCGCGAGCTCGACCAGGACCTCGGCGCCCACGATTTCGCCGGCGGCGATGGCAAGTTCGACCAGCCCGGCGCCCGGGTAGAGGACGGTGCCGAGGACGTCATGATCGGCCAGCCAGGGGTGGTCGGTGAGCGACATCCGGCCGAGGACGACGAGATCGCCGCTGCCGGGGGCGGTGAGCCAACCGGTAAGGATGGGGTGCTCGATGCTCTCCAGGCCCTGGGACTGGGAGTCGCCGGCGGGGAGCTGCAGCCAGGTGGCGGCCGCGGCATACTCCGACGCGTCGGACCAGAACCGGCGACGCTGGAAACGGTAGGTGGGGACATCGAGTGCGGGCCAGGTGGTGTCGCCGATGAGCGCGCGCCAGGTGACGCCGATTCCGTTGGCCCACAGGGTGGATACTCCAGCGAGGAGTAGCTCGGGTTCGTTGCCGCGACGGCGGCCGAGCGGCACGGCAACCGCGTCGGGGAGGGTCTGGCCGACGAGCGGCGCGAGCACCCGGTCGGGGCCGATCTCGGCGAAAACCGTTGCGCCGGCGGCCGCGGCCGCCTCGACGGCGTCGCGGAAGCGAACCGCGCCGCGCACCTGCTCGACCCAGTATTCCGGGTTGAGCATGCCTTCGCCAGGAACTCCCGCGTCGGGGCGGCCGGTGACGGTGGAGATCAGCGGGATACTCGGAGCAGTAAAGCTGAGCTTGGTGAGCACGGCACGCAGGCCATCCAGGGCGGGATTCATTGCCACCGAGTGGAATCCGTCCGCGACGCGCAGTTCGACATGCCGGATGCCGTTGTCCCGGCAGTGTGCTGCGACCTGGTCGACTGCGGCGCGCAGGCCGGAGACGACGACCGAGGTGGGCGCGTTGACCGCGCCGATGCCGGCCCGGTCCTCGACACCGGTCGCAGCGAGCGCCTGGGTCACGGCCGCCTCGGTGGCCTGAACGGCGAGCATGGTGCCGAGGCCACCGAGGCGGCCCATCAGCCAGCCGCGGGCGACGACCAGGCGGAGGGCATCGGTGCGGGTCAGGATGCCGGCCAGCGTCGCGGCAGCGATCTCGCCGATCGAGTGACCGACGAGGACCGCGGGCTTGACGCCCCAGGCGGCAAGTTGGTCGGCGAGAGCGAGTTCGTGGACATAGAGGCCGAGCTGAGTGACGAGGGTGCTGATCTGGTCCGGGTCATCCGTGCTCGCTCCGCCGTTGCCCGCGGCGCTCGTCGCCGCGCCGCCGCCCTCCGGTGCACCCGGCGTGACGTCCGGCTCGCTCGTCAATAGCACGGTGACGTCGGCGAGCAGGGTGGCCGTGTCCGCCGGCAGATCGGTCAGGCCACAGTCGGTGACGAGCCAGTCGACGGCCCGCGGAATCTCGGCAAGCAGCGCCGCGCGCGTGGCGGCAAAGACGTGGGCGTGCTCGGCAAGCCCAGAGCCCATTCCGCGCCACTGCCCGCCCTGACCACCGAAGACGTAACACAGCTGGGCACCGGTCCCGGGGATGCGCCCGGCGGCGACGCCCGCGCCCTTGGCGAGGGCGGGAGCCGGTGCCGCGGCGAGGGCCGCCAGGCGTTCCGCGGCGGTGGCGCGGTCGGGTGCCCAGACGACGGCGCGCTCCCCGAAGGCGGTTCGACCGGCGAGGACGCCTGCCACCCTGGCGAGATCGCCGTCGACTGAGGCGGCCATGACGATGGCCGAGTCCGCGCCCATGGCTTGCGGCGTGAAGCCGACGCTCATCGATTCCGAGCCGAATCGGTCGGCAAGTTCGCCCGCCTGCTCGGTGACGGCGCCGAAGGCACGACCCGAGAGTGGCACCGCAACTAGCCCGGCGAACCCGCGGCCCGACGTGGGTAAAGCTGCGAGAGCGGGTGATTCGCTGGCAGCGGGTGATTCGCATCCACCGGACGACTCGGTGACGATCGCACCGACCGAATCCACACCGGTGGTCGTCCGTTCGCTGGTGATCCGCTCGGTGGTGATCCGCTCGGTGGCGGCCCACGGGAGCGGTGCAGCGACGTCGGCGGGGGCCTGCTCGATGATGACGTGCGCGTTGGTGCCGCTGATCCCGAACGACGAGACACCACCGCGTCGGACCCGATCGGCGGGCCACTGCACGTTGTCGCCGAGAAGCGCGACGGCGCCCGCGGTCCAATCGACGTGCGTCGACGGCTGGTCGTTGTGCAGCGACTTCGGCAGGATGCCGTGGCGGATCGCCTCGACGACCTTGATGATGCCGGCGACCCCGGCGGCAGCCTGGGCGTGTCCGATGTTCGACTTGATCGAGCCGAGGTGCGCGGGGTGTGCCTCATCGCGGCCCTGACCATAGGTGGCGAGCACCGCCTGAGCCTCGATCGGATCGCCCAGCCGGGTGCCGGTGCCGTGGCCCTCGACCAGATCGACGTCAGCAGTGGTCAGCCCGGCGTCAGCGAGCGCGGAGCCGATAACCCGTTGCTGGGCAGGCCCATTGGGCGCGGTCAATCCGTTGGAGGCGCCGTCCTGGTTGATCGCCGAGCCGGCGATCACGCCATACACCCGATGTCCCTTGCGGCGGGCGTCGGAAAGCCGTTCCAGGACAAGGACACCGACGCCCTCGCCCCAGCCGGTGCCGTCGGCGCCCTCGCCATAGGACTTGCAGCGGCCATCGGCCGCGAGCCCGTTCTGCCGGGAGAACTCGACGAACACCTCCGGCGTGCCCATCACCGACACGCCGCCGGCGAGCGCCAGTTCGCATTCACCGCGGCGTAGGGAGTCGCTGGCCACGTGCAGGGCGACGAGGGAGGAGGAGCAGGCGGTGTCGACGGTCAGCGACGGGCCGGTCAGGCCGAGCGTGTAGGAGACCCGGCCGGAGAAGATCGCGCCGGTGGAGTTGTTGGCGACGTGATCGTGATACATCAACCCGGCGAAAACACCTGTCGCCGAGCCGCGCAGCGATTGCGGGTCGATCCCGGCGTGCTCCAACGACTCCCACGCGGTCTCCAGCAGCAGGAACTGCTGCGGGTCCATGATCTCTGCCTCGTTGGGGCTGATCCCGAAGAAGTCGGGGTCGACATCACCCGCGCCGTGCAGGAAGTGCCCACGATTCCCGTATGACGTGTGCGGCCGTTCGCGGGTCGGGTCGAAGACGCGCTCGAGGTTCCAGCCGCGGTTGGTCGGGAACTCGGAGCTGGCGTCGCGCCCGGTGACAACCAGGTCCCACAAGTCCGCGGGCGAGTCGACGTCCCCGGCGTAGTGGCAGCCCATGCCGACGATGACGATCGGGTCGTCCTCGGCACGCGTGCGGTCGGCGCCCCCGGCAGCCGCAGCGACCGCGGCACCGGCCGACGCGGAGAGGTCGTCGAGCCCGGCGCTCAGCTCGGTGAGCAGGTGCCGGGCCAGGTCGCCCGGAGTCGGGTAGTCGAAGGCGAGCGTCGCGGGAAGGCGGATGTCGGTCGCCGCGGTCAGCGCGTTGCGGAACTCGACGGCGCTGAGCGAGTCAAATCCCAACTCGCTGAACGCGAGATCCTCACTCAGCGCGGAGTTGTGGCCCAGGACGGTGGAGACCTGTCGCCGGATGACGGTCAGCAGGAAGTCGTGCCGGGCGTCGGGTTCTAGCGCGGCCAGCTCGGCCTGGAGCCCGGACGCGGCGCCGGCCGACGCGCCCCGCCGGGCCGGTTTGGCCTTGGCCGGTAGGACCAGCCCGGCGAGAATGTCGGGCACCTCGCCGACGACGAGCTTGCGCGGATCGAGCTTGATCGGCACCGGTATGCCGTGACCGCTCGCCAGCGCAGCGTCCAGCAACGCACATCCTTCCTCGCCGGACAGGGCACCGACGCCGGAGCGCTCTAGCCGACCGAGATCGGCGTCGGTCAGGCTCTGCGACATGCCGATCCGCCACAGTCCCCAGGGAATGGAGACCCCGGCCAGACCGGCGGCACGGCGCCGGGTGACGAGCGCATCGAGGACGGCGTTGGCGGCGGCATAGTTGCCCTGGCCGGGCGTGCCGAGCAGCCCGGAGGCGGAGGAAAAGCAGACAAATGCGTCGACGTCGTGGGCACGCGTGACCTCGTCGAGGACGATCGCCGCGTCGGCTTTGGGCGCGAGCACTGCGGCCAGGCGCGTCTCGTCCAGGTCGGCGATCAGCGCGTCGTCGATGACGCCGGCGGCGTGGATGACGGCGGTCGGGCGGTGCGCAGCGACCAAGGCTTCGACCTGCTCCCGGACGGTCAGGTCGCACGCCTCGATGATCGTTTCGGCTCCGAGAGCATTCAATTCGGCGCGTGCCTCGTCGACGCCCGGGGCGTGGGCGCCGCGGCGGGAGACGAGCAGCAGCGTGGAGACGCCGTGCTCGCGGGCGAGGTGGGCGGCGACGACGCGGCCGATGCCGCCGGTGCCGCCGGTGATGAGCACCGGCCCGGCGCCGAAGGCGAAGGCGTCGTCGGGGCAGGCGCCGGTGGTCGCGGCCCTGTCCCGGGCCGAGGTGGTGGTGTCGGCCGGGGCGCTGGCCGCCGGGAGCGAGAGCCGCGGCATACGGACAAGGCGGGGGACATGCACCGCGCCGCCACGGACGGCGCTCTGCAAGAGGCCGATCTCGCCGGCCACCCTGACCGGGTCATCGGCGCCAAGGTCGACGATCCGGACCGGGGCCTCGGACTCCATCTGAAAGGCGCGGACCAGGCCCCAAGCGGCGGCACCGGCGAGGTTGTCGGCGGGTTCGTCGGCGACCGATACGGCGCAGCGGGTGACGACGACGAGGGCGGGATCATCGGGAGTCCGGCACTGCAACCGGGCAAGCAGGTCGGCGCCGGCAGACCTAATGGCTTCGGGGCTCGCGCCCGGGGTGACCTCGTAGTAGTCGACAGCGTCCCCATCGGTTGCCGGGATGTCGGCGGCTGCCGGCCAGGCGAGCGCGTACAGGTCGTCGGTGCTGGTGTCGAGGGCGGCGGGATCGAGTTCGCGGAGCATGAGCCCGTCGACCGCGGCGATCACGCCGACGGGCGGGTCAGTGAGGACGACCGTGACGGTGTTGTCGCCGGACACCTCGATGCGGGCCTCGACATAGGTGCTGCCGGGGTGGAGAACCCGGACGCCGCGCCAGCTGAACGGCAGCAACGCCCCGCCACCGGAGGTGAGTGCCCCGGTGAGCATCGCCGCGTGCAGGCAGGAGTCGAGGAGGCCGGGGTGGATCTCGAAACGCTCGGCGAGAGTGCGGGCGGATTCCGGCAACTCCAGTTGGGCCCAGGCGACGTTGCCCTCGCTCCAGACGCGGCGGACGCAGGCGAAGGTCGGCCCGTAGGGCAGGCCCGCCTGGGCGAGGTCGTGGTAGAGCTGGACGGGGTCGCACTCGGTGGCGCTGGCCGGACGGGGCTGGGGTCGAACGATATCGGCCGGTTTCGCGCTGAGTCGGCCCTCGGCGTGCTGGGTCCAGTCGGGGTCGTCTTCCCCGCGGGAGAAGATCGTGACGTCGCCGTCGGCGCCGCCGCTCACGACCACCTGAACCTGGACCGCGCCCTGGGCGGGGATGACGAGGGGGGTCGACAGGGTGAGTTCGTGGACGGCGGCGGCGCCGACGTGATGGGCCGTGCTCAAGGCGAGTTCGACCAGGCCGGCGCCGGGGAAGACGACGGCCGGGCCGACCTTGTGGTCGGCGAGCCAGGGGTGGCTGGACAGCGATAACCGGCCGGTCAGCACCGCCTGGTCGGTTCCGGCGAGGAGGGTCTGGGCGCCCAGGACCGGGTGACGAACCCCGGAGAGACCGAGCGACTCGGCGTCTCCGGAGGCCGGCACATCGAGCCAGTAGCGTTGGTGCGCAAAGGGATACCTGGGCAGAGACTCGCATGGCCAGTCGGCTGCGCCGATCATGGCGTCCCAGTCGACATCGACGCCGCGGACCCAGAGTTCGCCGAGCGCGGCCGGTAGGTCCGCCGCGGTCACGGCATCCGGCAGTCGATCGGCGCAGCCGACGGCGACGACCGTGCCGGGCAGGTCGGCGGCGGGGGCGGCTCCCGAGGCAGCTGGATACGCCGCAAGGCGGTCCCAGACCTGGGAAGGCGAGCCGTTGAAGGCGAGCGGAATGTCGGGTTTGCGGATCTCCTCGGGGGCGACACCGTGAAGGAGTGCGATGCCTTCCGCAACGGAGAGCGATCCGGCGGCGATGCCGGCAGCGATCGCGCCGACTCCAAATCCGGAGACCGCGGCAGGTGCGATCCCCCACGCCTGCAACGACTTTATCAGGCCGACACCAACGGCGAGCACCCCCAAGCGGTCATCTTCCGGTATGCCGCTCGTCCCCGCGAGTGCGTCGCGCACCGCCTTGACGGCCGCCGTCGCTGAGGCGTTCGTGCCAGGCGTCCCAGCGATTCCGAGCGTCGCGGTGCTGACCGACCCCGTTTCGGTCACGGCGGATGCACCGACTGCCGCCGGGATCGAGGTGGTGAGCGCGGCACGGAGCACGCCGGTCAAACCTTGGGTGAATGTCGGCACGGTGAGCAGCGATCGGCCGACTTCGATCCACCAGGGCCCGCTGTCGCCGATGACAACCGAGCACGCAGCGGTGTCGGCTGCGGCCCGGCCGATCGCAGACCCGGGCTGGAGCGCGTTGGACGTGGTGTCGCCGGTGGCG
This sequence comes from Nostocoides sp., assembly GCF_037045025.1. Lineage (GTDB taxonomy): Bacteria > Actinomycetota > Actinomycetes > Actinomycetales > Dermatophilaceae > Nostocoides_A. Next base: position 73,035 of record NZ_JBAOHM010000014.1, read on the forward strand.
TCGCTCTCGGTGGCGGCCGGGTCGCTCGCGGCGAGCGCCACGAGAGTGGCGGCGATCTCCTCGGGGGCGCTGCCCCATACAACCGCCCGCGCGGCGTGCGGCGAGCGGGCGGCGAGCGCGCGAGCGGCACTCGCGGGAGCGACATCGCCAATGCACGCGGCGAGTTCGCCTGCGAGCGAATGGACTCCGGCAGGAGTGCGGGCGGACAGGAGGAGCGGCACACGGCCGTTGAGGCCGTTGGGGGCAACGGTGGCCGAGCAGGTGCCGTCGGCTTCGGGGGCCTGGGCGAGGATGACGTGGGCGTTGGTGCCGGAGATCCCGAAGGAGGAGACCGCCGCGCGGCGGACCGGGACCTGCGGCCAGGGGCGGGCCTGGTCCAGGAGCGCGACCCGTCCCGCGCCCCAGTTGACCTGGGTGGACGGCTGCTCGCTGTGCAGGGACGTGGGCAGGACGCCGTGGCGGATGGCCTCGACCATCTTGATGATGCCCGCCACTCCGGCGGCCGCCTGGGTGTGGCCCAGGTTGGACTTGATCGAGCCGAGATAGAGCGGGTCGCCGGAGCGGTTCTTGCCGTATGTCGCGAGCAGCGCCTGCGCTTCGATCGGGTCGCCCAGGCGGGTGCCGGTGCCGTGGCCCTCGACGACCTGGACGTCGTCCGTGGTGATGCCGGCGGCGTTGAGGGCGGCGGTGATGACGCGTTGCTGGGACAGGCCGTTGGGGGCGGTCAGCCCGTTGGAGGCGCCGTCGGAGTTGACCGCCGAGCCGGCGATGACGGCGTGGACGTGGTGGTTGTTGCGGCGTGCGGCCGAGAGGCGTTCCAGCACAAGGAGACCGACGCCCTCCCCCCAACCGGTGCCGTCGGCGCCGTCGGCATAGGACTTGCACCGGCCGTCCAGAGCGAGGCCGGACTGCTTGGTGAACGCGACGAAGGGGGCCGGGGTGGCCATGACCATGACGCCGCCGGCGATCGCCAACTCGGCCTCCCCGGCGTGTAGGGCCTCGGCGGCGAGGTGGAGGGAGACGAGGGAGGACGAGCACGCGGTGTCGATGGTGAGCGAGGGCCCCTCGAAACCGAAGTGGTAGGAGACCCGGCCGGACAGCACGGCCGCGGACGTCGCGGTCGTCATATAGGCCTCAGCGACCTCCGGCGAGTTGCCGAGAACGTGCTCGTAGTCCTGGAAGCCCGAGCCGACAAAGACGCCGACCTGCCCACCGTGCAGGGACTCCGGGCGAATCCCGGCCTCTTCCAGTGCTTCCCACGTGGTCTCCAGGAGCAGCCGCTGCTGCGGGTCCATGACCAGCGCCTCACGCGGGCTGATCCCGAAGAACTCGGGATCGAAGTCCGCGGCACCCTGCAGGAAGCCACCGTGATCGACGCCGCCCTGCAGGGTGCTCAGGTCCCAGCCGCGGTCGGTAGGGAACGGGCAGACCGCGTCGACCTCGTCGCGAACGAGGTTCCACAGCTGGCTCGGGGTGCGCACACCGCCGGGGTAGCGGCAGGCCATGCCGACGATGGCGATCGGGTCGTCCTGCTGCGCGGCGCTGTCCGCGGGGGCACCCGGCCGTGCTTGGGCCCTCGCGAGGCGCTCGCGCGTGACCGCGAGGTCAGCGGTGACACGCTTGAGGTAGTCGAGCAGCTGGGTCGAGTCGGTCATCGAGGGCCCTTCGTGTTCGGCTGGCGTGAGCGCATGGCGCCGCGCTGCGCGCGTTGCTGTGAAGGAGAGCCGCTAGGGCCGCGCAGTCGGTCACCCACGCGTCGAGGGCGGTGCCAGAGCGCCGCTCGGCTCGGCACGGAGCACGGGCGTTCTCGCGCTGGCCACGTGCGGTTGTCCGCGGGGCCAGGCCGATTTCACCCGCGCACCTGTCCCGATCCCTCCCGGGGTGTTGACACGCCCTGACCTGCGGTGTTGAGGTGTCACCGACCCCACTGGTCCGTCAGAGAGATCCCCCATGTTAGGTACCCTTCGCGGGACGCGCAGGCGTGTGCTCGGCGCCGTCACAGCAGTCGTCACCACCACGGCCGGACTGGCGGTGATGTCTTCCCCGGCCCAGGCGGCGGGCGCGGCCGCGCTGACCGCCCTCGGCACGGCATACGAGCAGAATTTTGACGCGCTGGTCTCGTCCGGGACCGGGACCGAGGCGACGGACACCCCCGCCGGGTGGACCTTCGTCGAGGCCGGCACCAGCGCCAACACGAGCTACACCGCCGGCACCGGGTCGGGGACCAGCGGCGATACCTACTCCTTCGGCGCATCCGGCACGTCCGAGCGCGCGTTCGGCAGCCTCAACAGCGGCAGCAACTCCCCCACGCTGGGCGTCGTGCTGACGAACTCGACCGGCGGCACGATCACCTCGCTCGACGTTGCGTTCTCGGCTGAGCAGTGGCGGCACGGCGGGAGCACGGCGTCGCGTACCGACCGGCTGGCGTTCGCCTATAGCACCGACGCGACCAGCCTGACGTCCGGGACCTGGACCCTGCTCAATGATCTGGACGCCGCCTCCACCATCACGAGTGGAACGGCGGGCGCACTCGACGGCAACGCCGCGGCCAACAAGACCGCGGTCAACGGCAGCGTCCCCGGCCTGAACGTCGCCCCCGGCGGCCAGATTGTCCTGCGCTGGAGCACAACCGACGTCTCCGGCGCCGACGACGGGCTCTCCCTCGACGACTTGGCGATCACGCCTCGGGGCATCCCCTCCGGTGGCTCCACGGACCCGTCCGGCACCGGCGCCGCCGATCCCGCGTCCGTCGTGCAGGGCGGTCAGACCACGCTGAGCGTCGATGTGACCCCGGGGACCAACCCAGCCAGCACCGGCCTGGCCGTCTCGGCCGACATGAGCAGCATCGGCGGGCCGGCGAGCACGGCCCTGCTCGACGACGGGGTGGCGCCGGACGCGACGGCGGGCGACAACATCTTCACGGCATACGGAAATGTCGCCGCGAGCACCACGCCAGGGGCAAAGTCGCTGCCGCTCACGATCACCGACGCCCAGTCGCGCTCGGGGACGGGAACGATCGACCTGACCGTCACGGCGAGCGAGCCGTGCGCCGCCGAGGACCAGACGATCGGCTCGGTGCAGACCGACGGCCCGATCGGGATCACCGGAGCGGTGACGGTCCAAGGCGTCGTCGTCGGCGACTACGAGGGTGCCTCGCCGAAGCTGCGCGGCTTCTACCTACAAGACAGCGGCGACGGCAATACGGCGACATCGGACGGGATCTTCGTCTTCGAGGGCGACAACGCCAATCGGGTCGCCGTAGGCGATGTCGTCCAGGTGACCGGCAACGCCGGGGAGAACCAGGGCCAGACCCAGATCAGCTCCACGACCGGGATTGCGGCGTGCGGCACGACCGGCACGGTCGGCGGGACCGAGGTGAGCCTCCCGGTGACGTCTGCCACCGACGGATTCGAGCCGTATGAGGGCATGCTCGTGACCTTCCCGCAGGAGCTGTCGGTGACCGAGCACTACCAACTCGGCCGCTTCGGCCAGGTCACGCTCTCCAGCGGCGGCCGCCTGCAGCAGCCGACCAATGTCGTCGAGCCGGGACTGCCGGCCAACGCGCTGCAGGCGGCCAACGACCGGCGCCGGGTCATCGTCGATGACGACAGCCAGGCCCAAAACCCCGACCCGATCAAGTTCGGGCGCGGCGGCCAGCCGCTGTCGGCGACCAACACGCTGCGCGGCGGTGACACGATCACCGGGCTCAAGGGTGTGATGACCTACACCTGGGGTGGCAACTCGGCCAGCCCGAATGCCTACCGGGTGCGCCCGATCGGCGCCCTCGACGGCGGCTCCCCGGAGTTCGTTGCGGCGAATCCGCGGCCGGCGACCGCTCCCGCCGTCGGCGGCAGCTTGACGGCGGTCGGGATGAACCTGCTCAACTACTTCAACACCTTCGGCACCAGCTGCACCGGCGGGGTGACCGGCCCGACGATGGACTGCCGCGGCGCCGACAATCAGACCGAGTTCGATCGGCAGGCGGCCAAGACACTTGCGGCGATCGAGGAAATGAACCCCGACGTCATCGGCGTCAACGAGATCGAGAACGACGGGTATGGCGCGAACAGCGCGCTCGCCGACCTCGTCGGCCGGCTCAATGCTCGCTTGGGCGCCGGGACGTATGCCTATCTCGACGTCGATGCTCGCTCGGGTCAGGTCGATGCGCTCGGCAGCGACGCGATCAAGGTCGGGGTGCTCTACAAGCCGGGGACTCTCTCTCCGGTGGGCACGACGGCGGTGCTCAACTCGGCCGCGTTCGTCAACGGTGGGGACCCGGCGCCGCGCAACCGGGCGACGGTGGCCCAGGCCTTCGAGGAGACCAGCAGCGGGCAGCAGTTCATCATCAACGTCAACCACCTCAAGAGCAAGGGCAGCGCGTGCTCGGCCCCGGATGCCGGTGACGGACAGGGCGAGTGCAACCAGGTCCGGGTCAACGCCGTCAACGTGCTGACCGACTGGCTCGCCGGCGACCCCACGCAGACCGGTGACCCCGACGTCCTGCTCGTCGGCGACTACAACTCCTATGCCATGGAAGACCCGATCATGGCGTTGCAGGCGGACGGGTTCGTGCACCTGATCAAGACCCGCCTGGGCCCGGATGCCTACTCGTATGCCTTCGACGGACAGTGGGGATACCTCGACCACGCGCTGGCCTCCAGCTCGTTGGACTCGCAGGTGACCGGGGTGGCCGACTATCACATCAACGCGGACGAGCCGTCGGTGCTGGATTACAACACCAACTTCAAGTCCCCGGGCCAGATCGATTCGTTGTATGCGCCGGACGAGTTCCGGATCTCCGACCACGACCCGGTGATCGTCGGCCTGGCGTTGCGGACGGCGGTCAACCAGCCGCCGACGGCGCATGACCAGTCGGTGACCACGCCGGAGGACACCGCGGCGAGCATCACGCTCACCGGATCGGACCCCGAGGGGCAGCCGCTGACCTATACGGTCACCAGCGGCCCGAGTCACGGGACCCTCGGCGGCACGGCTCCGGACCTGGTCTACACCCCGGACCCGAACTACAACGGACCGGACTCGTTCACGTTCACGGTGAATGACGGAACGCACACATCCGAGCCGGCAACGGTCAGCATCACGGTCACCCCGGTCAACGATGCGCCGACGATGCGGATCACGCCTGGCGGAACGTGCCTGTCCGACACCAGTGGCCGGATGAACCTGGCGGTCGCCGACGCCGACCGGACCCCGGTCTCCGTGACCGCGACGTCGTCCAACCAGACGCTCGTTCCCAACTCCGGGATCACGATCGGCGGCTCCGGATCGACCCGCTCGATCACGGTCCAGGGTGCTGCCGGCAAGAGCGGCGCGGCGACGATCACGATCCGGGCGAACGACGGCTCGGTCACCGTGACGCGCACGCTGCGGGTGTGGATCGGCACGGCCGGGGCCAACTCGGCCACCGGCAGCGCCGGACCGGACATGATGCTCGCCGGCGGCGGCAATGACACCGTCAACGGTGGCGGCGGCGTGGATCTGATCTGCGGCGCCGCCGGAGCGGACAAGCTCTCCGGCGGAGGCGGCGAGGACACCCTCGTCGGCGGCGACGGCAATGACACCCTCAGCGGCGGGCTGGGAAGTGACGTCATGCAGGGCCTGTCCGGGGCGGACGTGATGACCGGCGGCGCCGGCGCCGACCTCTTCGACGGCGGCACGGGCACCGACCGCGCCGTCGACTACGCCCCCATCCAGGGCGATGTGAAGGTCAACACGCCCTAGCACTTCCGGTTCAATCCCGGTTTGATCTCCCCGGCCCGGCCGCCCGAATGGGCGGCCGGGCCGGCGGTTGTCCTGGCCGTCGGCTGTCCTGGCCGGTGGTTGCGAGCCGCGCGTGACGGTCAGTTGAGACCGAGTTCGGTGTCGATGAAAGCGAAAACGTCGGCGGCTGTGGCCGCGGCCAGGTTCGCGAAGCTGACGGTGACACCGGCCAGGGCGGGCGCGCGTTCTGGAGCAGTCTCAGGCGCTTGGTCCCCTGCTCGCGACGGCGCCGCCCCAAGGGTTTCGCCGTGGACGGTCTCGGGAGCTTGGTTGGGCGACGGCGCGCCTGGCCCGGCTTCCTGGAGGGCCCGCAGCCGAGATGCCAGCCCGGCGGGCAGCTCGCCGGCTGCGGCGAGGGACTCCAGGACCGCCACCGCGACCTCGGCGTCGGGGGCGCTCGCGGAGGGTGCGGCGGCGAGCACGGCGTCGAGTTCGGCAGCGAGGAACGACGCGACCGCGGTCACGGTCGGGTAGTCGAAGACCAGGCTCGGCGGCAGATCCAGGCGCAGCGGGCCGGCGAGACGCGTGCGCAGATCGACGGCAGAGACCGAGTCAATTCCCAAGTCGCCGAAGGACTTGGTGATCGGGAGGGCGGACGGATCGGCATACCCGAGCAAGTCGGCAGCCTCGGTGCGCACCAGCGTGACGAGCCGATCCGAGCGCTCGGCCGGGGCCAGGCGGGCGAGGTCGTCCAACAAGCAGGTATCGCCCGGGACCACGGCCGCGCTCGTGGGAGCGGCCTCGGGGATCTCGCAGATCAGCGGCCGTGACCGCGCCAGAGTGTAGGTGGGCACGAACCGGGCCCAGTCGAAGTCGGCGACGACCGGGTGCGCGCTGTCCGAGCCGAGCACCTGGGGAAGCATCGCGGCCGCGCGGTCGGCGGGCATCGCCGGGGCGCCGATGCGGCGCATGGCGGCGGCCAGGTCCGCGTCGACCATGCCGGCGTCCCACGAGCCCCAGTTGATCGACGTTGCGCGCAGGCCCAGGCTTCGCCGGAGGTCGGCGAGACCGTCGAGATAGGCATTCGCGCTCGCGTATGCCGCTTGCCCGGCACTCCCCCATACCGCCGAGCCGGAGGAGAACAGCACGAGGTTGGTTCCGGGGTTGGCTTGGGCTGCCTCGTGCAGATTCCGGGCGCCGCGGCACTTCGCCGACGCGACATTCGCGAAGTCGGCGGAAGTCAGCTCGGTCACCGGCTGCACCTCCTGCGCAACACCCGCGCAGTGCACAATCGTTTCCGGCTCGTATGCCGCGATCAGCTCGCGCACGGCAGTCTCGTCGGTCACATCGGCAGCGACGATCTCGACGTCGATATCGTTGTTCCGCAGGGCTTCCAGGACGTCCGGCGAGATCTTGCCACCGCGACTGACCAGCACCAGCCGACCGAGGTCGTTGTGCGCCTCGGCAAGGTAGCGGGCCACGGCCAGGCCGACGCCACCGGTGCCTCCGGTGATGAGCACGGTCTCGCCGGGGGCCCATGCGATCTCGCTCGGGGTGGCAGTCCCAGTCGACGGCACACGTGCCACGCGCTTGACGAAAGCGCCGTCGGCGCGCAGCGCGACCTGGTCCTCGCCGCACCCGCCGAGGATGGTGCGCAGGGCCGCCGGGGTCGCGGCGCCCCACTCATCGGGCAGGTCGATGCTGCCCCCGAAGCCAGCCGGCTGTTCGAGCCCAAGGCTCGTGCCGAGCCCCCAGAGCGCGGTCTGCACGGGGCTGGGCGTGGGATCGCCGTGGCCGGTTGCAACCGCACCGCTGGTGGCCAGCCACAGTGTGGCCTTCGACTGGGTGCGAACCCAGGCCTGGACGAGGTCGATCGTCGCGACCTGTCCGGGAGGCAGCCCCTGGCCGGCGCTGTCTTCGGACTCGTCGAGCCCGAGCAGGCTGACGATGCCCTCGACATCGCCGGTGAGGGCGGACTCGAGCGGCGCGGCGGCATACGAGCGAATGTCCTTGCGCACGACCGTCGCTCCACCGTCAGCAAGCGCATCGGCGATGGCGGCGGCGTGGTCACGACCGTCGGTGCCGTGCAGCACGAGCCACCGTCCTGCGGGAGCGGCGGCGCGCGGCAGCTCGGTCTGACGCCACTGGACCTCGTAGTGCCAGTCCGCACCGGCAGGAGTCTCGGGCGCCGGCGCCGGCGCTGCGGCAATTGGCTGCGGCATCGACCAATAGGTTTGGTGCTCAAAGGGATATGTGGGGGCGGTGGACGCTGGGGGCCCACCCGTGGGGGCACCGACGAACACGCGAATGTCGACGTTCACGCCGCGGCAGTGCAGGCGGGCGACGCCGTGATTGAGGGTCTCGACTTCGTCTTTCTGCTTGCGCAGCGTCGGGATAAAGACAGCGTCGGGCACCTCGCGGGTGCAGGCCGCCCCGAGGGCAGCGAGGATCGCGTCGGGGCCGACTTCGACGAACGTCCGCACGCCGTCGTTGACGAGCCACCCGATCGCCGAGCGGAACTGAACCGTGCCGCGCACGTGGTCGACCCAGTGCGTCGGATCGGCAAGCGTGGTCGCGTCGACCGGCTGGCCGGTGAGGGTAGACACCAGACTTAGCTGCGGGGCAGCGAACTTCAACCCACGAACGAGCTCCTCGAACTCGGCCAGCATTGGCTCCATCAGGCGCGAGTGGAAGGCGTGCGAGACCATCAGCCGTGAGCAGCGCTTGCCCGCGGCGTCGAATTCCTCGGCGAGCTTGGACAGGTCCGCGCCCGCCCCGGCGAGAACGACCGCGTTCGGGCCGTTGTCGGCGGCCAGGTCAACGCGGTCGAGGTAGCGCTGGACATCCGCGACTGACGCCTGGACGGCGAGCATGCCACCGCCGGCCGGCAGGGCCTGCATGAGGCGGCCGCGAGCTGCAACCAGGGCGGCGGCGGACTCCAGGTCGAGCACGCCAGAGACATGGGCCGCAGCGATCTCGCCGATCGAGTGGCCGGCCACATAGTCGGGACGAATACCCCAGTGGCGCAACAGGGTGAAGAGGGCAACCTCGACGGCGAAGATGGCTGGCTGAGCGTTGGCCGTGCGATTCAGGTCGGCGGGCGCCGAGCCCCACATGACCTCGCGGAGCCCAGGCGTATGCCGCTCCAGCGCCCCCATGACCTGGTCAAAGGCCGCAGCGAAGGCGGGGTGTGCATCATACAGCGACGCGCCCATGCCGAGGCGTTGGGAACCCTGTCCCGTGAACAGGAAGCAGGTTGGGCCGGCGCCGCTGGCCTCGCCCGTGACGACGGTCGGAAGCGTGCGGCCCTCGATGACCGCGGTGAGTCCATCGCCGGCGGGTGCGTTATCCCCGGCGAGGACGACCGCGCGATGATCGAGGTGGGTGGCGCGGTTGGCGAGCACCGTTGCGGCAGAAGCGAGATCGTCGTTGCCCACAAGGTGGTCGCGCCACGAGATGGCGAGTGCGGTGAGCGCTTCGGGGGTGCGTGCGCTGAGCACGAGCGGGGCGGCGGCACCGGCGGATGTGGCCGGCGGCATACGGACTGGGGGTGCCTCCTCGATGACGACGTGCGCATTGGTGCCGGACAGTCCGAAGGAAGAGATGGCAGCGCGGCGGGGTTTGTCGCCCGCGGGCCAGGGCTGTGCGGACGTGAGCAGGCGGATGCGGTCGTCGTTCCACGCGACCTTCGACGTGGGCGCGTCGACGTGGAGGGTTTGCGGGATGCGGTTGTTCTCCAGGGCTTTGATCATCTTGATCACGCCGCCGACGCCGGCTGCGGCCTGGGAGTGGCCGAAGTTGGACTTGAGCGAGCCGAGCCACAAGGGCGTGGTGCGGCCCTTGCCGTAGGTGTTCATCACGGCCTGCGCCTCGATCGGGTCGCCGAGGACGGTGCCGGTGCCGTGGGCCTCGACGACGTCGACGTCCGCGGGGTCGAGCTGGCCGTTGGCGAGGGCGTCGAGGATGACCCGTTCTTGCGCGGGTCCGTTGGGGGCGGTCAGGCCGCTGGAGGCGCCGTCCTGGTTGACGGCCGAGCCGCGCAGGACGGCGAGGATGGGGTGGCCGAGACGGCGGGCGACCGAGAGGCGTTCCAGGACAACGAGGCCGGCGCCTTCGGACCAGGTGGTGCCGTCTGCGCCCTCGGCGAAGGATTTGCAGCGACCGTCGGGCGCCATTCCCCGGTCCTGGCTGAAGCCGACGAACGAGTCCGGGGTGCCCATGACCGTGACACCGCCAGCCAGGGCCAGCTCGGACTCGCCGGTGCGCAGCGACTGGGCGGCGAGGTGGATGGCGACGAGCGAGGAGGAGCAAGCGGTGTCGATGGTGATCGCCGGGCCCTCGAGGCCGAGGACATAGGCGATCCGGCCCGACGCAACGCTGGCCATGGTTCCAGCACCACCGCCGCCGGGATAGTCGTGGTAGACGACGCCGACGAAGACCCCGGTGCGGGAGCGCTTGAGCGACTGCGGGTCGATGCCGGCTCGCTCCAGGGCCTCCCAGGAGAGTTCGAGGAGGAGGCGCTGCTGCGGGTCGGTGTCGGTGGCCTCGCGCGGGCTCATCCGGAAGAAGGCCGGGTCGAAGTCGCCGGCGTCGTGCAGGAAGCCGCCTTCCTGACAGTAGGTCTTACCAGGCAGTCCTGGGGTGGGGTCGTAGAGGTCGCGCGCCCAGCCGCGGTTGGATGGGAAGGTGGTGATGGCGTCGAAGGCAGTGTCGACGAGGCGCCACAGTTCCTCAGGTGAGGTGACGTCGCCGGGGTAGCGGCAACTGGCCGCGACGATCGCGATCGGCTCATGGGCGCGGCTTTCCGCGTCGTGCAGCCGCTCGCGCGTGCGCTGCAGTTCGGCGGTTGCGCGCTTCAGGTAGTCGCGCAGCTTCTCGACGCTCATGCTGGGTCCTCGTCCTGGGATCGGCTGGGGCTCGAGGAGGAGAACCAGGGTTGAGAGGTATCAAGGCATGTGGGCCGCAGAGGTATAGAGCGCGTTGGCCGCGGGTATCGAGGTGCGCTGGCCGTGGGTATCGAGGCGCGGTGGCCGCGGAGGTCGAGAGCGCGGCGTTGAGCGAACTCAGCGCGCCGGATCGGTTGCCGCTCAGGAAACGTAGAGGCGGGTACGGGCGGTCAGCACGGTCAACTCCTCCCGCGGACCGGGGATCGACACCTCACCTGGGATCTCGATCCACTCGGAGCCGTCGATCATCACGTAGCCCTTGTAGACGGCGTCCGCCCCAACCGCATACACGCCCTTCGACTCGTAGGTCTTGACGATGTCTCCGCTCGGATACGGCCCACCGACCGACGTCGTCGGCCCCTGGCTCGTCCCGTCGCCAAAGTCATACGTCACCGACTGCAACACCGGCCTGATCGTGAGGTGCATCCCGAACCAATCTGCCGGGTCCAGCGTGTCGAGCTCCTCCGGCTCAAAGCCCTCCGCCGACCAGTCGACCGCGAAGTAGTTGGGTAGGGTGACCAAGGTCCTGTTGTCCGGCGGCTCGATCTTCACTCCAGGCACGGCCAGGTCGGTGCGATGGAACGCCGCTGCGGTCTTCGCCATGTCCACTTTGCCCGGAATCAGATTCGGATGGCAGGTGTAGCCCTGCCGAACCCAGGGCGTCTCGGGGTTGATTCGGCGTTGAAAGACCCATACCGCCGGACCGTCACCGGGCAAGTTGTCACAGAAGTGGTACATGAGACTGCAGTCCACACCGCCTGGTTGCGTTGGGAGGGCGCCACCACAGTATTGCGCAGTGCCGTAGTCCCAGAATTGGCGCGGCGTTCCACTGACGTGCCCCGACGCGAGCCGAAGCATCGCTGCCGCAACCAGCAAGCTCTTCCCGTCGTTTCCGCAAGCGATTCCACAACCCGGGTCGCCGTCACCAGCTTGAGCTGGTTCCGGGCCAAGAAGTAGCAGGAGTAGGCAGAGTATCACCGCGGGATAGGGCCATTTCATACGTTCACAACATTCTCGACACGCCAGCCGTTCTGGCTCCACTGGAGTTCGACACGGAAGGAGGCTTATTCACGTTGGGGAATGTAATACAATCGCGACATTCTGATCGGAGCGCCTGACAAAGCGACAGCCCGCTCCAAGAGAAGATTTGGTTTCCACACTCAAACCTCCAGATCGGACTGTCGCGAATGTATTCTTCCACCGGTTACACCAGGGGCCAGATCGACCGTCTGGTCGTCCTGATCCGCGACCTGGAGAACGCGGGATATTCGCTGGCCTACCCGCCGTCGCTGGGATTACGGAAGTCGATCATCATCACCCTGACCTATTTGCGGCGAAACCACACCCAAGACGACCTGGCCGACCGGTACGCCACCTCCCAGCCCACGATCTCGCGGACGATCGCCGCGATGACCCCGGTGCTGGCCGACGCCACCGCCGACTGGATCCCGGTCGCGGACGACCTCGACCCCGAGGTCGTGCTGATCATCGACGGAACTCTGCTCCCGTGCTGGTCCTGGGCCGATGTTCCCGACCTCTACTCCGGCAAACACCACACCACCGGTGTCAACGTCCAGGTCGCCGCCACCTTGTCGGGTCGCCTGCTGTGGGTCTCCGATCCCCTTCCCGGGTCCACCCACGACCTGACCGCCCTGCGCGCCAGCGGCCTCCTGGACGGCGACCGTGACGCCACGATCATCGCGGACAAAGGCTACATCGGCGCCGGCCTGATTACCCCCATCAAAAAGCCACCCAAGGGAGAACTCACCGACGACCGGAAACAATTCAACAAAGAACTCAACGCGATCCGCGCCACCATCGAACGAACCATCGCCCACCTGAAAACCTGGCGGATCCTCCACACCGACTACCGGCGGCCTTACCACACATTCGCTCAAACCATCACCGCTGTCCTCGGGCTACAATTCCTGAAACTAGCCTCGTGAATAAGCCTCAAGGTGAAGTCCGTTGCTGGAGAGGCAGCCGTCAGGCTACCGTCGGGTTCCACGATGGACACCTTGTTTTGGCGGCCCTTTACAGATATCCAGGGCTTGTCAAGGTCGGTCGTAGAGAACGTTACGTAGTCCAAGGAAACGAGCTTCGACTGATACCTCCTGTCGTCGCGTTTGAGCCGGGTCGACTCGTTCTCGAAGTACTTGCAAGGACCGCAGCTTATCGTCCCCAGCGGCGCTATTAGGCCTGACTCTGGCTTGGTGTAAGCATAGTTCAGGAGATCATAGAAGTACTTCACGAACACCTCGGCCGACTGCAGCGTCTGCTTCTTCGCTGCCGCAGGAAACTTCGGCTTGACCGGGACATACGCCGCCGAGATCGAACTCGACGACGGACTCGGCGCCGAACTCGTGCTCGGCGCGCTGGACGTCGCCGGCGAGTGTGATGTCGAGGACTGACCCGTCGGGTCGCTGCCGGAGTCACAGGCGCCGAGGAGGGCGGCCCCGAGCAGACACCAGGACGTGCCCACCACGGCCGCTCTGGTGGCCAAGCGATGTCTCATCCGAGCCTCCCCTACCGACGGACGAGGACCGTGCTGCCCGGGCCACGCCGCCCGAAGACGGTCAACGTTGGCATCAACCTTCGCCTAGGCGGGCGGATCTCGCCACCGGAACAGCAAGTTATCCACAGGGTTATGGCCGAGAAGGGCTAGCCGGACGACAGGAACCAATGGCGACCAGCAGGTCAGCCCCCGCTCAGGGAAAGGTAGAGGCGGGTACGGGCGGTCAGCACGGTCAAGTCCTCCCGCGGACCGGGGATCGACACCTCGCCCGGAATCTCGATCCACTCCGAGCCATCGATCATCACATAGCCCTTGTAGACCGCATCCGCACCGACCGCGTACACGCCCTTCGACGCATAGGTCTTGACGATGTCACCACTCGGATACGGCCCACCGACCGACGTCGTTGGCCCCTCGCGGGTCCCGTCACCGAAGTCGTACGTCACCGACTGCAACACCGGCCGGATCGTGATCTGCATCCCGAACCACTCGCCGGGATCCAATGTGTCGAGCTCCTCCGGCTCAAACCCCTCCGCCGACCAGTCGACCGCGAAATAGTTGGGCAGGGTGACCAAAGTCCGATTGCCCGGCGGCTCGATCTTCAAACCAGGCACGGCCAGGTCGGTGCGATGGAACGCCGCTGCAATCATCGCCATATCCACCTTGCCCGGGATCAGGTACGGGTAACAGGTGTAGCCCAACCGAGTCCAAGGGGTTTCAGGATTAGTCATGCGCTGGAAGACCCATACGGCCGGCCCCTCCCCGGGAATGGTCTTGCAGTATTCGTGCATTAATGTGCAGTCGACTCCGCCCGGCGAAGTTGGTATGACGCCGGGACAGTAAGGCGATGTCCCGTAGTCATACAATTGGGCGGCTGTGCCCGCAACGTGTCCGCTGGGAAGACCGAGCACTCCCTTGGCGGCTATCAGGCTCTTACTGTCGGTTTCGCAGCGTACTACCTGGCACTTCCCCGGTGATGTCACTGCCGCGCCAACACTGGCAGGCAATGAGAGAGCGAGCAAGATCGCCGATGTTAGCTGGGCCAATTTCCCCATCAGACGCTCGCTATGTCTTCGACGCGCCACCCGGATTCGCTCCATCGCAACACGACTCTCAGGTTCAGGTCTTCCTCAGGAATCATGCTAACTATTTCTCCGGCATTGTCAATGATCGACGTTTTGCGCTGCGTGCCGATATACATGACCCAGGGATTAGTGATGTTCTCTGTCACGAAAGTTACCCTCTTGAAACGCACAAGCTCTCCGTCGTACTTGTGGCCGTTGGTTACGAGGTCCGCTGAATTCTCCTCATACGCTCGGCAGGGTTCGCAATCAGCCAGGCCCAGTTGGCCCATGAGACCTTTCTCAGGCTTGGCAAATGAGTAGTTCAGCAGATCGAAGTAGTACTTCACGAATACCTCGGCCGACTGCAGCGTCTGCTTCTTGGCCGCCGCGGGGAACTCGGGCTTGACCGGGACATACGCCGCCGAGGTCGAACTCGACGACGGACTCGGCGCCGAACTCGTGCTGGGCGCGCTGGACGTCGCCGGCGAGTTGGATATCGAGGACGGACCCGTCGGGTCGCCGCCGGAGTCACAGGCACCGAGGACAGCGGCGCCCAGCAGGCACCACGACGCGCCCACCACGGCCGCTCCGGCGGCCAAGCGATGTCTCATCCGAGCCTCCCCTGCCGACGACGAGGACCGTGCTGCCCGGGCCACGCCGCACGAAGACGGTCAACGTTGGCATCAACCATCCCCCACGCGGGCGGATCTCGCCACCGGAACTGGAAGTTATCCACAGGGCGGCCGGGCTTGACGGGGCGACCACGGCGCTCATAAAGGGCGGAGCGACCTGCAGAAGGTGAGGTATAGCGCACCGCTTGCAGGTCACCCGCCGGGACGTCGCCCGGTGACCTGCAGAACGTGAGGTATAGCGCACCCCTTGCAGGTCACCCCCCGGGACGTCGCCCGGTGACCTGCAGAACGTGAGGTATAGCGCACCCCTTGCAGGTCACCCCACGCCGACGTCGCTCGGTGACCTGCAGAACGTGAGGTATAGCGCACCCCTTGCAGGTCACTCCGGGCCGCCGGCAACTCAGCCCGGAGGTTCGGGGCGGGTTACGAGCTCAACTCCGAGTCCAGCAGCGCGAAGAGGTCGGCGTCGGAGATCTCGGCCAGTTCTGCGGGGATGTCGACGCCCGCGAGGGACTCGTTGAGCGCCTCGGCAACGGCCGCCGGGGGCTCGGTCGTTGCGAGTTGACCTGCGGGCGCCGCTGGCCGTGGCTGAGCCCAGCTTGGGGCAAGCGGAGGAGCCGGGGCGGGCTCGGCTGCCTGGGTGACGGCGTTGTAGGTGGCCACCGCGCGCGCCGCGAGGCCGGCGACACCGCCAGCCTTGCTACCACCCGCCGCACCGCCGCCACCCTTGCCGCCGCCGGCCGTACCGCCACCTGCCGTGCCGCCACCTGCCGTTCCAACGCCATTCGCGCCGGGGCCACCCTTGCCGCCGCCGGCCGTACCGCCACCTGCCGTGCCGCCGCCACCGCCAATCGTGCCGGCGCCAGTCGTGGCGTCGTTGTCCGTCGGGGCGATGCCCCGCTCCAGGACGTCCTTTACCTTGCGGGACATCGACTCCAGGCGCCGGCCGAGCGCCCGAGTTTGCGCGGTGTCGGCCTTGCCGATCAGCTGCTGCAGCCGCTGGATTGCCTCCTCGATCGGGTCGGCGGTCTCGGGCCGAAGCGCACCGGCGAGCAGGTCCGCGGCCGCACGGGGGGTCGGGTGGTCGAAGATCAGCGTCGCCGGCACGGCCACACCCGCTTCGGCGGTCAGCGCCTTGACAAGTTCGACGGCGGTGAGCGAATCGAAGCCCAGCTCCAGGAACGGTAGGTCGGGGTCGACGTCATCCGGAGCGTCAAGCTGCAGGATGCGGGCAGCATGTGCCCGTACGGTGGCCAAGAGTGCCCGGAGCCGTTCCGGCTCGGACAGCCTGGCTAAGCGGCTCGACTGGTCCGCCGGCCTCGCGGTGGCAGGGGCCGCGGGCCCCGGGCCCGTTCCGAGGCTTGCCTGCGTGTCAGGGGCCGCGGGCGACTGGCCCTCGCCGACGCTCGCCCCAGTGGCGGCACCAGGCAGGGCACCCGAGCCACCGGTGACCAGCACACCGTCGGCCGTTGCCGGAGACCCGGACACCGAGGCAGGCGTTGCGTCGCGATTGGGGTCCGCTGCAGTCATCGATCCGACGCCGCCCGCCGCTGGCGGCGACTGAGTGGCGAGCGGCAGGAGCGGGCCGGGCGTTTCGGCCAGCGCCGGTGCCCCCAAGGCGGGGTGGGCGGTGCGGTCGAGAGCCACATACGTGATCGAATCGGCAAGCCAGACAACGACGCCGGACGCGTCGGTCGCGGTGACCCGATAGGTCAACGGCCCGACCCGCTGAGCAGTCACCGCATGAACCGCGGCTCCCGGTCCGAAGTCGACCTCGCGCCACGCACGTGCATCCAGCACGACATCGCCGGACACACCCTCCGTGCTGGCAACCGCATCAGCCAGTATGCCGAGCACCGCCGGCGGTGCCAGCAGCACCTCCTCGTGCGGCAGCGTCAGGACGATCGTCTCGCCTGCCGCCGTGACGGTCACCGGCGCGGGGACACCGATCCGGCGCGGCCCGGCTGGAAGCTCCAGCGGGCGGCCGCCGACGGGTGCGGTGGCGGTCAACGTGGCTTCTGGCCGCGGGACGGCGAGCGTGGCCGACGCGGCAACGATCCACTGCTGCGACGCGCCAACGCGCACGGTCAACTGCGCGCTGGTGTCGTCGGCGGTCACCCGAATCGCTGCCGCGGCACCGGAAGCATCGACCGGAACGACCTCTCGCACGGTCACTTCGGTGACGCGGCGGCGCCGCATACGCGCGGCAGTCAACAGGACATCGGCGCATTCCTCCCCGGTCAAGACCTCGTGCCCCCACCACGTCTGCCTGCCGAAAACATCCCGCTGAGCCGCCGTGAGGGCCCCGGTGAGCAGCGTGGCCCCGGCGACGTCCGCCCGGCCCGAAAGGATCGGGTGACCGCTGGCGTCGAGGCCCACTGCGGCAGCCGGAGCGGGCAGCGGGTCGAGCCAAAAGCGTCTGTCCTGGAAAGGATATGTCGGTATGCCGCCCGCCGGCCAGGGTTGCTCGCCCGCGATCGCGGTGATCACCGCGCGCCAGGAGACGGCGCCGCCGCGCACCCACAACCGGGCGAGGGCGTGCAGTGCTGCGATCGAGGGATCGACTGAGGCGTCGATCGAGCCTGGCCAGACCCACACCGTGTTCGTCGCGCCGGACTCGCCGCCCATGCCGGAGCCGCCGCCCACACCGAGCCATAGCTCCGCTTCATGCTCGGACTGACCCGGGCCCTGCGTTGGGCCCGTCTCGTGCCCCAGGCCGGGCCGAGCCGACGCCGACGTGGAAGCCGTTGCGCCAGCAGCCATCACCGCGGCGAGCCCGTCCTCGGGAGTGAGCTCGCCGCGGGCGGTGGCCGCGGCATACGCGCCAATCCCGACACCGTCAATCGCGACCGGGTCAGGACAGACCCGCCGGAGCCAGGCCGCGTGAGCGACCTGGACGGCATACGCGCCGATCGGGCGGATGGCCTCGGGGAGGGTGTCGGAGGTGGAAAGTGATTGCCGCACAGCGGAGCCAGGCGCTCCGGCGGCGTCGAGGACGCTGTTCAGCGTCGTGACGGCGTCGGCGTCGAGGGTGTTCAGTGCCCGGGCGAGACCGGCCCACGGGATGTGCGGGTCGGCGTCGGCGAACCACCAGCCGACCTCCGCAGTGCCGCTGACGGGTCCGCGGCCGCGAATGATGGTCGGGGTGCTCTCGCCGCGTGCGGCGGTCGCCAAGGCGGCTGCGGCGGTGGCCGCATCTGCGCCGAGGACGACAACGCGCTCCGGCAGTGCCGCGCGGGTGGTGAGCGCTGCTGCGGTGGAGGCGAATTCATCGGGGGTGATCGCGGTAGCGAGGTTGTCGGCATACGCGTGCAGGGCGGCCCGGGTGCGGGCAGCGACCACGAGGGGGAGGGTGCTGGTGGTCGGAGAGGGCTGCGCCGGCGTGACGGGGGAGGCCACGTCGTCGGGGGCCTGCTCGATGATGACGTGCGCGTTGGTGCCAGAGATCCCGAACGACGAGACGGCGCCGCGTCGCGGTCCGGTCCCTGCCCAGGGACGAGCGGCGGTGAGGAGTTCGACGGCGCCGGATTCCCAGTCCACGGCGCTCATCGGCGCCTCGCAGTGCAGAGTCGGGGGCATTACGCCGTGCCGGATCGCCTGAACGACCTTGATGACGCCGGCGGTCCCTGCCGCAGCCTGCGCGTGACCGAAGTTCGACTTGATCGACCCCAGCCACACCGGCTGGCCGGCGGGCCGGCCCTGGCCATAGGTCGCCAGCACCGCTTGCGCCTCGATGGGATCGCCCAATCGCGTTGCCGTGCCATGGCCTTCGAGGAGGTCCACGTCGGCAGTCGTCAATCCTGCGGCGGCGAGGGCGGCGTCGATCACCCGCTGCTGCGCCGGGCCATTGGGCGCCGAGATGCCGTTGGAGGCGCCGTCGCTGTTAAGGGCCGATCCGCGGACGACGGCAAAGACGTGATGCCCGTGGTGGCGGGCCGCGCTGAGGCGTTCCAGGACAAGGATTCCCGCGCCCTCGGCCCACCCGGTGCCGTCGGCGGACTCGGCATACGAGCGGCAGCGGCCGTCGCGTGACAGGCCGCGCTGTTTGGAGAACTCGACCAGCATGCCGGGCGTGCCCATGATCGCGACACCGCCGGCGAGCGCAAGATCGCATTCCCCCGCGCGTAGGGCGGTCGCGGCCTGGTGCAGGGCGACCAGTGACGAGGAGCACGCGGTGTCCACCGACACCGAGGGGCCTTCCAAGCCAAGGGTGTAGGAGATGCGGCCGGACACGAGGCTGCCGCCGGCCGAGGGGGCGGAGTCGACACCATACGCATAGTCGTGGTACATCACCCCGGCCCACACACCCGTGCGGCTGCCACGCAGCGAGTGCGGGTCGATCCCCGCATGCTCGAGCGACTCCCACGCCGTTTCGAGCAGCACCCGCTCCTGCGGGTCGAGGATCACCGCCTCGCGTGGGCTGATGCCGAAGAACGTGGGGTCGAAATCCGCTGCCCGGCTAAGAAATCCACCGGTGATCGCATAGGACGTCCCCGGCGCGCCGTGGGGGTCGAACTGAGCCGGGTCCCAGCCGCGGTCAGCCGGGACCGGCCCGACGGCATCCACACCGTCATGAACCAACTGCCAGAGGTCGTCCGCGCTGGACACGCCACCGGGATAGTGGCACGCCATGCCGACGATGGCGATCGGCTCGGTCGCCGAGATACCGGACTCCGCCGCTGCCTGTGCCTCGGCGAGGCGTTTGCGGGTGGCCCGCAAGTCGGCGGTGACCTCCTTGAGGTAGTCCACCAAACGCTGCTCAGTGCTCACGTGCTTCCTCCGGCATCCGTCCCGACCGCTCGAGGCGGCGCTGCTACGGAGAAGCTAGGAGGTCCCGCCCTTGGTCACTACCCCTTAGCACCCCAGGCTCCGACCCCACCCGGCGCGCTCCCCTCGGGCACAAGGAGGACGCCCGCATGCGCGGGCAGTTCCAAGCGAGACCCGCTCACCGTTGCACCCGAGGGGGTGGCCCAGTGCACGGCATACATGACGTCGGTGCCCATGTCGAGGACGCGCGCCTGGCTCGAGAAATTGACGGCAATGACAACGGCTTCGCGACCGCTCCCGCGGCGCATGACGAAGGTGCGCCGGTCCTCATCCACCTCGCAGGCGACGTTGACAAGCAGCGGATCGGTCAGGGCCGGCAACTCGCGACGCAGGGCGATCAGCTGCTGGTATGGCGCGAGCATCGTGCGGCCACGCTGCCCGTCTACCTCGGCCCACTTCAGCCGCGACGCGGCGAAGGTCGCGGCATCCTGCGGATCGGGGACCGCCTCGCGCTCCCACCCCATCCTGGCGAACTCCGTGAACCGCCCCTCTGTCACGGCAGCCGCGAGCTCGGGCTCCGGGTGTGAGCTAAAGAACTGGAACGGGCTCGAGGCGGCAAACTCCTCCCCCATAAACAGCATGGGTGTGAACGGGCCGGCGAGGGTCACGAGCGCCGCACTGAGCAACTGATCGTCGTCGAGCACTTCGGTGAGCCGGTCGCCCCGGGCGCGGTTGCCGACCTGATCATGGTTTTGGCTGCAGACGATGAGCCGGTATGCCGGCAGGGTCGCCCGCGGGATCGGCGCGCCCCAGTCGGTGCCACGGAACGAACTCCACGTCGCCGCGTGGAAGAAGCCCTCATCGCAGACCCGCTTCAGCGAGGTCAGCGCGGCAAAATCGGCGTAGTAGCCGCTGGTTTCACCGGTCAAGGCCACGTGGAGGGCGTGGTGGAAGTCGTCGCTCCACTGCGCATCGAGGCCGTGCCCGCCGCCCTCGCGGGAGGTCACGAGCGCGGCGTCGTTGAGGTCGGACTCCGCGATCAGGAGCAGCGGCCGGCGCAGATGCGCACTCAGGGCGCCGATCTCGATCGACATCTCTTCCAGCAGGTGCATCTCGGACTCGTCGTGAAGGGCGTGGACGGCGTCCAGACGCAGCCCGTCGACGTGGAAGTCGGTAAACCAGGCTCGCGCCGAGTCCAGGACGAAGCGGCGCACCTCCAATGAACCCTCGCCGTCCAGGTTGATCAGGTCGCCCCACGTCGAGTGCCCGGCCTTCAGATAGGGCCCGAATCGGGGAAGGTAGTTGCCGGATGGCCCGAAGTGGTTGTGGACGACGTCCTGAACGACGGCCAAGCCGCGGGCATGGCACGCGTCGACGAACCGCTGATAGGCCTCCGGCCCGCCATACGCCTCGTGCACGGCCCACCAGGCGACGCCGTCGTATCCCCAGCCACGGTCGCCGTTGAAGGCATGCACGGGCATCAGCTCGACGATGTCGACCCCAAGGTCAACGAGGTGATCGAGTCGGTCAATCGCCGCGTCCAGCGTGCCTGCCGGAGTGAAGGTCCCGATGTGCAACTCGTAGATGATCGACCCAGCCAATGGCCGTGCACGCCAGCCGTGGTCGGTCCAGGCGAACGCTGTCGGCTCCCACGTCCGGCTCAGGGCATGAACGCCGGACGGCTGGCATCGTGACCGGGGATCGGGAAGGACCATGGGATCCTCATCGAGCCGGTAGCCGTAGTCCACACCGCCAGCTGGCACATCGACCGGCCGCGACGGCGTCCACCAGTGCCCAGAGCCGCGCCGCATCGGCAGCTCCCGGTCACCGACGACAAGGGTCACGCGCTGCGGGATCGGCGCCCAGACGTCGAATCGCCCTCGTGCACCGGGCTGCTCAGGGAGGTGGAGAAGCAGGGCGACGGGGAACTCGGCGAGGACGTCGGCGACGGTGACACCCTCGCCGTCCGACTCCACGAGATTCCCGGTCACCGCGTCGCGCCACCGGCCGGCCGGCAGGTCGAGACGAGTGTCGCCCCAGCCGCCTCGTGCCGCGAGCCCAATGGGCAGCCGGGTCGCGACCGTGACGGCACCGCCGCGGTCGAAGGCAAGCACGTGCGCGGCAGCTTCCCCTTGTGCCGCAACGGGTTCGTATGCCGTGAACCGCTCCCGGTCGTCGCGCCGCGCCGTGAGCGCACGGTGGGTGAGCAGGAGCTTCGCGGCGCCGGGGTCATCTAGCCCGTAGGGGCGGCGCGCCGCGTCACTGCCTAGGGAGGCGAGCAGATCGCGCCGCGCGTCGTAGTCAACCGGTCGCCGGTTGTCGGGATCCACGAGCGACTGCTCCCACAGCTCCGCACCCTGGTAGACATCGGGAACACCCGGCATTGTGATTCCGATAAGCTTGGCGGACAAGGAGTTCGACCAGCCGGCGTCGACCACCGCCGCCATGATCTCGTCCAAAACCCCACGCACAGCGGGGTTGTCGTATGCCGCATCGACTGCCGCGTGCACGGCCGACTCGTAGCCAACATCGACACTCGTCCAGGCGGTCCGGTCGCCGGCCTCACGCATGGCCTTCTCGGCATACGCATGAAGGCGCTCCCGCGAGGCCGGCCAGGCGCCGATAACGGCTTGCCACAAGAGATTTCCAAAGGAAGCTTCCGGGACCGGAGCCAACTCGAGCAGCCGCTCCAACCAGCTCGCCCATCGGTCAGGCAGCTCGGCGAGCACGGCGATCCGGGCCCGGACGTCCTCGCCGCGTTTGGTGTCATGGGTGGTCGCGGTCGTCATCGCAGCAGGCCACTCGGCTTGGCGGTGGATCATCGCCTCGTGGAATTCCGCTGGGGCGATGGCAAAAACCGACGGGTCGCCGCCAACCTCATTGAGGCTGGTCAGGCGTGAAGTGCGATAGAACGCGCAGTCCTCAACACCTTTGGCCATCACCATCCCGGAGGTCTGCTGGAAGCGTTGGGTCCCAGCGGCCGCGCCGTCGCCGAGAAGCGGTTCCAGGGCGTTGAACGCGTGCCCGAGATCCGGTCGCGCCGAGCGCGCGGACGCGAACGCGTGATCGAGATGCTCGCGGCCCAGTGGGAGGTAGGAGCGATAGACCGGGAAGGCGGCCAGCAGTTCGGCGATCGCATCCTCAACGAGACCGGGCGCGACCGGCTCGTCGTCGGGATCGGTGACGCTATCCTCGATCAGGGGCCGCAAGTCGCGCGCGATGCGTGCCACTTCCGATCGCAAGATCCCGTCGGCGACAGCGCGTTTGGTGTCGTGGCTGAGCGAGTGCCAGTCGAGCAGCCGACCGCGCAGTCTGGCCTGCAGGTCGGTCAAGGTCGGCTCTCCGGCCGGGTCGGTCAGCACCCGGTCGATCAAGGCCAGGGCGTCGTAGCCGGTGGTCCCGGCGGTCGCCCATTGGCGAGGCAGCGCTTCGCCGGGCTCGAGGATCTTCTCGACGAGCACATAGGCGCCATCGGTCAGCTCAGCGAGGTCATCGAGATACTTGCCCGGGTCTGCCAGACCGTCGGGGTGATCGATCCGCAGGCCGTCGACCAGGCCGTCGGTGAACCACCGGCCCACCTCTTCGTGCGAGCGGGCAAACCACTCGGGATCCTCGACTCGGATCGCGACGAGGGTGTTGACCGCGAAGAAGCGCCGATAGTTCAGCTCGGTGTCGGCGAGACGCCAGGAGACCAATTCATAGTTCTGGCGGGAGTGGACGGCATCGGGGTTGTCGTCGACCGGGCCGACAGTCCCGGGCGCGAGCGGGAAGCGCTGATCGTGATAGTGCAGCTCCCCCGCCTCCACGCGCAGGCCGCCGATGCTGCCGCCGGGAAGCAGGTCGTCGTCACCGACAACGGGGATTCGGACCCGGCCGTTGCCGAACTCCCAGTCGATATCGAAGGCAGCGGCATACGGGCTGTCTTGGCCGTGGGTGAGGACGTGCCACCACCAGGTGTTCTCCCACGGGCGGGCGACGCCGACGTGGTTGGGGACGATGTCGACGAGCACCCCCATCCCGAGCCGGCGCGCCTCGGCCGACAATGCGGACAGCCCGGACGAGCGGCCGCGGGCCGGGTCGACCGCGCTGTGGTCGGCCACGTCGTAGCCGTGGTCGCTGCCGGACTCGCTGGCGAGCAGTGGCGAGAGGTAGACCCAGTCGACGCCGAGGTCGTGCAGGTAGCCGAGGGTGCGCGCGGCCGTGCGCAGGTCGAAGTCCTCGGTGATCTGCAGGCGGTAGGTGCTCGTGGGGATGCGCATCAGGACTACCGTATGCCGTCCGTCCGGTGTCGGCCCCCTCGACGGGTCGCGGCGGGTGTGCTTCGGTCGAGCTACCCAAAGGACCATGAACCCGCCAAATCAACCTGACTTGGCGTGTTCATGTTGGTGGGGCGTCGCCAATCAGCCGACTCGGCCGAGTTCGCGGTCGAGGATCGCCATCAACTCGAGGGTGTCGGCTGCAGCCAGGTCGGCGAGGTCGACCTCGTCCGGAGTGGCGGCGGCGAGCGGGCCGCCGGTGAGGATCTCGTCGGCGAGGGCGCGCAGCTGCAGGGCCAGGTCGACCCGGTCGTCGTCGCCGACGGCCAGGGCGCCGCGGCGAACAGCGTCGAGGTCGAGCGCGCCAACCGCCCCATCCCCAGCCGGCCCTTCCCCAGGGCCACCGGCCTGACCATCGCCCGGCCCGCTCGGCGCGACCGGGATCTGGCCGTCCAGGTAGCTGACCACGGCGTCGACGCTGGGGTGGTCGAACACGAGCGTCGCCGGCAGGCGCAACTCTGTGTCCGCGGCGAGCTGGTTGCGGAACTCGACGGCCGAGAGGGAGTCGAAGCCCATCTCGTCGAACAGCCGTGCGGGATCGACCGCATCGGCGCCGGCGAGCCGCAGCGTCCCGGCGACGACCGAACGGACGAGCGAGCGGAGTGTCTTGCGGCGCGCGGCCGGGGCCATTCCGGTCAGCGACGCCGCGAACGACACCGCACCGCCCGCCGGTCCGCCGGAGCTAGCCGCGTCGCCGACGGGCCGAGACGGGCCGGCTGCCCGCGTCGGGCGGAAGTCGCCGAGCACGGCCGGCAGCGAGCGCCGGCCGGCGCCGAGTGCGGCCCGGTCCAACGGCACGGGAACGACCGTGGCAAGGCCAGAGGCCAACCCCTGGTCGAACAAGGCGAGGGCCTCGCTGGCCGGCATGGCGCGCGTGCCCTGCTCGGCGAGCCGCTCGATGTCGGTCTCGGTGAGTCCCGCCGCCATGCCGGCATCGAGCGCCCACAGCCCGTAGGCGAGGGAAAGCCCGGGGAGCCCGAGGTCGCGTCGATGAGCAATCAGCCCATCACAGAACAGATTGGCCGTGGCATAGCTGCCCTGACCGGCCGGCATGGTGATCCCGCCAGCCGAGGACACGACGACGAACGCGGCCACGTCGTGCGCGCGGGAGGCCTCGTGCAGCAGCCACGCGGCATCGGCCTTTGGCCCGACGACGGCGTCGAACGCCGCCGGCGTGATGTCACCGATCACGCCGTTCTCGGCGACCCCGGCGCAGTGCACCACACCCGTGATCTCGTATGCCGCGAACAGCCGCGCGATCGCGTCCGGGCGCGTCACGTCACAGGCGACGGCCTCGGCGGCACAGCCCAATTCGGCCAGTTCCGAGGTGAGGGCTGTCGCGCCGGGCGCGTCGGCGCCGCGGCGCGAGGTCAGGATCAGGCGCCGGACGCCGTGCGCTGTGGCGAGGTGGTGGGCCAGCTGCGCCCCAATGCCGCCGGTGCCGCCGGTGATGACAACGGCGCCGGAGCCAAAGCCCCCGCTGACCCGGGGAGCCGCAGTCCCGGCTCCGGCCTCGGCTTCGCCCGCACCGGCCGGATCGCCCCCACCGTCACCAGGCACGACATCGTCCGACGCCAGAGCACCAGGCACCGGAACACCAGGCGCCACATCACCAGGGGTGACCGGCACCAGCCGAGGGACGTATGCCGCTCCCTCCCGGACCGCGAGTTCCGCCTCGCCGCCGGGCAGTGCGGCGAGAGCCACGGCCTCGCCCGCGGGCGCGTCGACGAGGACGAACGACCCCGGCGACTCGGCCTCGGCGGCCCGGACCAGGCCCCATACGGCCGACTGGGCGGGATCGACTCGATCGCCTTCTGCGACAGCCCAACCGCCACGGCTGATGACCACACAGCGGCCGCCATCAGCGAGGACCGATTGCAACTGCGAGAGCACGGCGTGGCCAAGTGCGTGCGTGCGGGCCGGCAGCGGCATACCGGCCGCCAGCTCTCCGCAGTCGAGGACAACATCCGCCGAGACTCCCGCGGAACCACCAGAGGTGCCGGACGGCATTGCGCGCCAGTCGATCCGCCACAGGTTGTCCGCCGGTGCGGCACCCAGCGGCCGCGAGACCAGCGAGCCGACTCGCAGCAGCGGGCGGCCGACCTCATCGGCGATCAGCAGGTCGAGGCTGTCAGCGCCCGCGGCGGGCCGGATCCGCACCCGCACGGTGCGACCCACCTCGCCGACCGTCTGAACGTCGTTCCACGCGAACGGAAGCAGCGTCTCAGCTCCGGCCTCGCGGTCACGAATGTCCAACAACCCCAAGTGCATCGCGGCGTCGAACAGCGCCGGGTGGACGAGGTGCTCCAGGGCCGGCGTATCGGCGGGCAGCTCGATTTCGGCATATTGAGTCGCCCCATCGACCCAGCCGGCCCGCAGGCCCTGGAACGCGGGGCCGTAGTGGTAGCCGAGGTCGGCCAGCACCGAATAGGCGTCGGCGACATCGACCGCAGTGGCACCCTCCGGCGGCCAGGACATCAGATCCTCACCAATGCCCGGGGTTGCCGGAGCGAGGATGCCCTCGGCGTGCTGACGCCACACACCATCCGCGGCCCGGGTATGGATGCGCACCCGCCGGTCGCCGCGCCCGTCCGGGCTGTCGACGACGACGTGCACTTGCGACCACTGCGCGGTCAGGATCAGCGGCTCCTGCACCAGCAACTCGGCGAGCAACGGCACGCCGAGCCGGCGGCCGGCCGTCAACGCCAGCTCGACCAGCCCGGTTCCGGGATAGAGCACCGAACCGTCCACGACGTGGTCGGCCGTCCAGGACGGGGCCGCTGCGCTCAGCCGGCCGGTGAAGGTCACGGTCGCGTCGGTCGGGGACTCGACGATTGCGCCAAAGACGGGGTGGTCGATCGGCGAGCCCACCAGCGGGCGCGGTTGGGCCCAGTAGTGGCGCGTGTCGAAGGCATAGGTCGGCACCCAGGTGGCCGGCCAGGCGGCCGCTGCGAACGGCCATTCGACGGTGGCGCCTGCGGTCCAGGCCGCGGCGAGGTGGGCGATCGAGTCGCTGGCCGGCGCCGGTGCCAGCGCGCGGGCGCCGCCCATCACCACCGCAGGCACGGTCGAGCCGTCGGCGACCGCGGCGAGTCCGGCGCGCAGCTCGGCCGCCCCGGCTCCGACGATGGTGGCCCGGTGCTCGAACGCCGTCCGCTCCGCGAGCACGCGGGCCAGCGAGAGCGGGCCGATGGTGTCGAGAACACCGTCGATGCGGGCGGCCAGCTGCCGCAACGATGCCGGTGTCTTGGCCGACAGCAGCAGCGCGACCGGCTCGGCCGGTGTGGCAGCACTCTCCAGTGCCTTGGTCCCGGCCGGGGTCACGGCGGGTGCTCCGGCCGGTGCCGCGACGTCCGCCGGCGCTTGTTCGATGATGACGTGCGCGTTCGTGCCGCTGATCCCAAACGAGGACACACCGGCTCGGCGAACCCGCTCGGTCTCCCACGGCCGATTGTCGGTCAGCACCTCGACCGCGCCGGCGGCCCAGTCGACGTGCGACGACAGCGTCTGCGCGTTCAGCGACTGCGGCAACACTTCGTGCCGGATCGCCTGGACCACCTTGATGACCCCGGCGACCCCGGCCGCGGCCTGGGCGTGGCCGATGTTGGATTTGATCGACCCGATCCTGACCGGCGCCTCGCGGTCTTGGCCGTAGGTCGCCAGCAGTGCCTGCGCCTCGATCGGGTCGCCAAGCTTGGTTCCGGTGCCGTGGCCTTCGACCAAGTCGACGGCGGCGGCGGTGAGACCGGCGTCCGCCAGGGCGGCCGAGATCACCCGCTGCTGGGCCGGGCCATTGGGGGCAGAGAAGCCGTTGGAGGCACCGTCCTGGTTGATCGCCGAGCCGGCGACCACGCCATAGACGCGGTGGCCGTTGCGGCGCGCGCTCGACAATCGTTCCAAGACAAGGACACCCACGCCCTCACCCCAGCCGGTGCCATCGGCTTCCTCGGCATAAGGCTTGCACCGGCCGTCGGGCGCGAGCCCACCCTGCTCGGACATGTCGACGAAGGTCGCCGGCGTCGCCATCACCGTGACGCCGCCGGCGAGCGCGAGCTCACACTCGCCGCGGCGCAGCGACTCACCGGCCAGGTGCATGGCGACGAGCGAGGACGAGCACGCCGTGTCGACCGAGATCGACGGGCCCTCGAAGCCGAAGGTGTAGGACACCCGGCCGGACAACATGCTGGCCGCGCTGCCCGCCGCATAGTCGTGATACATCACCCCGGCGAACACACCGGTCCTGGATCCGCGCAGTGATCGCGGCTGGATCCCCGCGTGCTCCAACGCTTCCCACGTCGTCTGCAGGAGGATGCGCTGCTGTGGGTCGGTGTCATGGGCCTCGCGCGGGCTCATCCCGAAGAAGTTCGCATCGAACCATGCCGCCTCCCGCAGGAAGCCGCCCTGGTCGGTGAGCATCGTCCCAGGAGCACCCTCGGGGTCGATCAGTTCGGGGTCCCAGCCCCGGTCCGCCGGCGCCGGGGCGATGGTGTCGACGCCGTCGATCACCATCCGCCACAGCGCGTCCGGGTCACCGACGTCGCCGGGGAAGTGGCACGCCATACCGACGATCGCAATGGGATCATCGTCCGCCACGCGGGTGCCGGCCGGCTCCGCTTCGACGGTCACGGCAGCCTCGTCCGGGGCCAGCTCGGCGAACAGGTGGTCAGCGACGGCGAGCGCACTCGGGTAGTCGAAGATCAGCGTCGCGGGCAACCGCAGCCCGACCGCCGAGCCGAGCGCGTTGCGCACCTCGATCGCGGTGAGCGAGTCGAAGCCCAGCTCCTCGAACGGCCGGTCCTCCTCGACCTGGTCGGCCGACCGGAACCCGAGGACGCCGGCGATCGACTCCCGGACCAACTGCAGCAGCGTGTCGCGCTGCTGTTCGCGGGTGCCGCCGCCCAAGACCGACAGCGCCTCGGACACGGCCTGATCCGGGCGGGTTCCGCTGCGGCGCAACACGGCGGGGAGGTGATCGTGCGCTGCCAAGGCCGATGAGTCCAGGCGGACCGGGGCGACAACGGGGCGCTCGCTGGTGAAGGCGACGTCGACCAGGGCCAGGCCCTCGTCCGGATCCAGCGCGGGCATTCCGGTCGCTGCCATGGCTGCCCGGGCGCGCTCATCGAGCGCAGCGCCCATGCCGACGGTCCATAGCGCCGGGGTCAGGCTCAGCCCGTGTTCGCCACGGGCCCGGCGGCGGGCGGCGAGCCCGTCGCAATAGGCGTTCGCGGCGGCATAGTTCGCCTGACCGGTCGAGCCGACCGTCCCCGCGATGGAGGAGATCAGCACGTATGCCGCTCCCTCCGGCGCGTATTCGTCGAGCACGCGCGCGGCGGTCGCCTTGGGCGCCATGACGGCGTCGAGCCGTTCGGGGGTGAGCGAGGCGAGCGCGGCGTCGTCGAGGACGCCGGCGCAGTGCACGATGCCGGTGATCGCAAACCCGGAGAAGAGGGCTGCCACCTGCGCGGCGTCGGTGACATCGCACGCGAGCACCTCGACCTCGGCGCCGGCCGCGGTCAGCTCGGCGAGCAGGTCGGCAGCTCCCGGAGCATCCGGGCCGCGACGGGAGGTGAGCAGGAGTCGCGTGACCCCGTGTCGGGCGACGAGGTGTCGCGCCAGGACGGCGCCGATCCCGCCGGTGCCGCCGGTGACCAGCACGGCACCGGCCCCGAAGTCGATGCCCGCATCGCCGGCACCGGTGATCGCCTCGAGCCCAGGCAGGTGGAAGACGTTGTCCCGGAATGCGACCTCGGGCTCCACGGCCGGAATCGCGGCCAGGTCGAGCCCTGCCGGTTCGGCAGGCAGATCGACCAGGACGAAGCTGCCGGGCGATTCGGCCTCCGCCGAACGGACCAGACCCCACACCGCGGCCATGTCCGGCTCCGGCAGGTCACCGTCGGCGACCGCCCAGGCGTCACGGGTGACGACGACGCAGCGCCGCCCGGATGCGGCTGCGGACTGGACCGCGGCGAGTGTGTCCGCAAGCGGCATACCAGGGGTGACGTCGATCAGTTCGGCGTCGGCGAGGGAGGCGTCGCCAGGAGACGCGGGTGCCGGGTGCCAGGCGACGGCATACGGAATCGGGGTTGGGGCCGAGCCGATCTCGGCGACCGGGCGGCCGACGACGGCATCCACGGCGGCGACAACACGTCCGGCGGTGTCCGCGAGGACGATGCCCATCCGGTCGGCAGCGCTCCGGGTCAGGCGAACCCGGACTCGGTCGGTGCTGCGCCAGGCGGTGACGCCATGCCAGACAAAGGGCACGGCGGCATCGTCCTCGCCGCTGATCATCGCGGCGTGGCAGCTGGCGTCGAGCAGGGCAGGGTGGATCGCATGTCCGGGCGCCGCGTCGCCGAGTTCGGGGGCGAGCGCGACCTCGGCGTAGGTCTGCTCGTCCTGCTGCCACGCGGCGACCAGGCCCTGGAAGGCCGGGCCGTAGGCCAAGCCACTGGCAGCGAGGCGCTGATAAGCGGTCGAGATGTCCAGCGGGGCAGCGTCGTTGGGCGGCCAGGTAGTCGGAAAGTCAGGCAGCGCAGCGGGTTCCGCGACAAGCGTGCCCTGAGCGTGGCGTGCCCAGGAGCCGTCCTCACGGGAGAAGATCCGCACCGAGCGGGCGCCGGTCGAATCGATCGGTCCGACGACGACGCGCACCTGGGTCCACGAGCTGCGGACATAGAGCGGCGCCTCGATCAGCAGCTCGGCGATCGCGGGCGTGCCGACGCCGCGCCCCGCGGCCAGCGCGAGGTCAACCAGCCCGGCACCGGGGAGAATCACTTCGCCCGAGACGACGTGCTCGGCGAGCCAGCCGGGCGAGGTGCGACAGACCCGGCCGGCAAAGATCACCTCGTCGGCGACCGGTGAATCCATTCGCACGGTGAGGATCGGGTGCTCGGTCGCATCGGCGCCGAGGGCGACCGGGCCGGACGGCGGCGTGGGCATCCACAGGTTCTGGTGCTGGAACGGGTAGGTCGGAACATCGACGGCAGGCCAATCGAATTCGCCGACCACAGCGGTCCAGTCGACGTCGACGCCAACGCACCAGGCCTGGGCGACAGCAGCGACGAGCGCCTCGGCAGCGTCCGCCGGTGAGCCGTCGGAGGGTGTCGCGCTGGCGGCCGGGATCGTGGAGACGTCGGGGGCGGTCCACTCGCCCACGACGATCCACACTCGGGCCCGCTTGGCGTGGTCGGCCTCGACCAGCGAGTCCCAGACGCCGGCGGGCGTCGTGCCCTGACCGGCTGCCGGACCCACCAGGAGTCCGTATGCCGTGGCGATGTCCGCCCCGGCCGCCAGCGCGGCGATCGCTGCACCGGCCCCGGACCCGGCGAAACCGGCCAGGTCAAGGCCCCAGGAGCGCAACGTCGCCACCATCCCGGCACCGACTGCGAGCAGGCCAGCCGCCGACGCCTCGGCGGTGAGGCCCAACGCATGCTCGCCTGGGGTGCGGGATGGAGAGGGTGAAGCTTGGGTGACAGCCGGATCGGCTGCCTGGTGTGCGGTCGTGACCGCGGCGCGCGCGGTCTCCGCTGCGCCGCCGTCGACCCCGGCGAGAGCGGTCAACGTCTGCTCGACCGCGGCCGCGAAGGCCGGGACGTCGCCGAGGGCGGCGGCGGTCGCCAACCACCAGTCGCCGCCGAGGTCACCGAAAGCGACCCCGGGCGCGGTGCTGTGCAGGGCGCGTCCGGTGGCGACGTTGGGCTGGTCAACGCCCGAGTCGTTGACGCGGGCATCCGCGACCGAGCTCAGGCCCGCGACGACCGCGGCCGCGTCCCGGCCCCAGACCACCGCACGCTCACCGAGGTGGGCGCGGGTGGCGAGCACACCGGCCGTCGAGATCAGGTTCTCGATGCCGTCGGCTCGATCCTGGCCCGCTCTATACTGGCCTGCTCGATCCTGGCCCGCTCGATCCTGGGCGGGTTCCGTCGGAGCCAGCCGTATTCCGAGCGTCCTCGCCTGGGCCGCAACGGCGCCCGCGACTCGCCCGGAGATGGCGATCGGGACGATCCCCGCCACGCCCGGGTGTGAAGTAGACCCCTCAGCTGCGTCCATCGAGGCACCAGCGTCGACGCTGGTGTCAGGCGCGCTTGCCGAGTTGCCGGCGGCGCCGGGATTGGCGCCGGGTGTTGTGCACGGGGTGGTGACCGCCACCGCGAGATCGGCGGGGGCCTGCTCGATGATGACGTGGGAGTTGGTGCCGGACAGCCCAAACGACGACACCGCGGCTCGGCGCACGCGGTCGATGCCAGCCCAGGGCCGGTTTTCGGCCAGGACGCGGACGTCGCCGGCCTCCCAGTCGACGACGCTGGATATCTGGTCGACGTGCAGGGACTGGGGCAGCACGGCATACCGGATGGCCTGGATGACCTTGATGACCCCGGCGACACCCGCGGCGGCCTGGGCGTGCCCGATGTTGGACTTGATCGACCCGACCCACGCCGGCTCGGCGCGGTCTTGGCCATAGGTGGCGAGCAGCGCCTGGGCCTCGATAGGGTCCCCCAACTTGGTGCCGGTGCCGTGACCCTCGATCAGGTCGATATCGCCCGTCGTCAGGCCAGCATCGGCCAGGGCAGCTGCGATAACCCGTTGCTGCGCAGGCCCGTTAGGCGTGGTCATGCTGCTCGACGCGCCGTCCTGGTTGACCGCCGACCCGGCGACGACGGCAAACACCCGGTGGCCGTTTCGCCGGGCGTCGGACAGCCGCTCCAGGACAAGGACTCCCACGCCCTCGCCCCAGCCGGTGCCGTCCGCGCCATCGGCATAGGGCTTGCACCGGCCGTCGGGGGCAAGGCCACCCTGCTCGCTGAAATAGACCATCATGCTCGGCGTGCTCATGATCGTCGCGCCACCGGCGAGCGCCAGTGTGGTCTCGCCGCGCCGGAGCGACTGCACCGCCTGGTGGATCGCGACGAGCGAGGACGAGCAGGCGGTGTCGACCGATACCGCGGGGCCGTCGAGGCCGAGGGTGTAGGCGACCCGTCCGGAGAGGAAGCTGCCGGCGCTGCTCCCCGCGTAGTCGTGGTACATCACCCCACCCCAGACCCCGGTGTCGCTGTCGCGCAGCGACACCGGGTCGATGCCGGCGTGCTCCAGCGCCTCCCAGGTCACCTCGAGGAACCACCGCTGCTGCGGGTCCATGGTCAGTCCCTCGCGGGGGCTGATCCCGAAGAACTCCGGGTCGAACTGGCCGGCGTCGTGCAGCCAGCCACCGGCCGACGACGCCGAGCGGCCGGGCTTGTCGGTGTTGCCGTCGAAGATCGACGGGTCCCAACCGCGTTGCAGCGGAACCTCGGTGATCCCGTCGACGCCGTCCGCGACGAGTCGCCATAGCTCCTCCGGGGTGGTGACGTCGCCGGGGAAGCGGCACGCCATACCGACGATGGCGATCGGCTCGTGCGCGGCGTCGGTCAGCCGGGCGTTCTCGGTGCGCAGCCGCTGGTTGGCGGCCAGGGAGTTGCGCAGCGCGGCGGTCATCTGCTCGACGTTGGTCATTAGCTGTCCTCGGGTCTCAAGGTCGGTCGGCGCTTGGGATCATTCGGCCATCGCGGCAGCGATCAGCTGCTCGATGTCCATGTCGTCGAAGGCGTTGTCTTCGGAGGCGATGTCTTCGGCGGGGTTCGGGCCGGCAAGGGTGGCGTCGGCGCGTTCGGTCGTTGTCGTGGTGGGTGTCTCGGGGGAGGTGGTTGCGGTGGCCGCTGGGGTGGTGGGCACTGGCTCGCCGACCGGAACGCTGGCCAGCAGGTGCGTGGCCAACTCCTCGACGGTGGGTTGGTCGAAGATCAGCGTTGCCGACAGGCGTTGCCCGCTGGCCTGCTGCAGCCGGTTGCGCAACTCAACGGCGCCGAGCGAGTCGATGCCCATCTGGGTGAAGCCACGGTCTCGCAGCACCTGCTCCGGTCCGCTCAGCCCCAGCACCGTGGCCGTATGCCGCAGCACCAGCTCCTCGACGCTCGCCTGCCGCTCGCGCTTGCTCAGTCCGGTCAGGGACTGGGCGAACTCGCCGGCCGCGTCGGCCTTGGCGCTGTTCGACCGTGCGGCGGGAGCGGGGCTGGGCTCGGGGCCGGCACTCGACGCCGTCGTCGTGCCCTCGACCACAGGCTCGGTCGCGGGTGCTGCCGTTGCCAGCTCGGCCTCCGGGACGCCGGCCAGCTCGGCCTCCGGGACGCTGGCCCGCGCCAGGCCAGCCGGGCCCGCTAGGGCCGACCCAGTCCCCGCGCCGGCGCCGGGTACACGGGACCAGTCGGGCGCGACGTCCCGCAGCAGGGCCGGGACCCAGGCCGCCTCGGTGAGTGCCGCCCGGTCGTAGTTCGCGGCCACCACGGCAGCCGGGGCGCCGGCGAGCGCCCGGTCGAGCAGGCTCAGTCCGTCGCGGGCGGCGAGCGGGCGGACGCCTTGGCGCAGCATCCTGCGCAGGTCGACCTCGCTCAGGTCCTGACCGTCACCCGCGGTTCCGGCCCACAGGCCCCAGGCGATCGAGGTCGCCGGCAGACCCTGCGCGCGGCGCCACTGGGCGAAGCCGTCGAGGAAGGTGTTGGCGGCGGCATAGTTCGCCTGCCCGCCGGCGAGGGTGAGCCCGCCGATCGAGCTATAGAGCACGAACGCGTCGACCTCCAGATCGCGGGTCGCTTCGTGCAGCGCCCACGCGCCGGCCACCTTGGGCGCCAGCACATTTCGCACTTGCTCCGGTGTCAGCGCGCCGACCGCGGCGTTGTCCATGACCCCGGCGGCGTGCACGATTGCGCGCGGTCGAACCGGCAAGGCGTCGATCGCGGCCCG
The DNA here is from genome assembly GCF_037045025.1 of Nostocoides sp. Lineage (GTDB taxonomy): Bacteria > Actinomycetota > Actinomycetes > Actinomycetales > Dermatophilaceae > Nostocoides_A. The sequence continues at coordinate 107,766 of NZ_JBAOHM010000014.1, forward strand.
CACCGACGCCAGGTCGCTCAGGTCGGCCACGACCAGGTCGACGGTCGTCCCGAGTTGCGCCAGCTCGGCCTGCAGCTCGGCGGCCCCCGGGGCGTCGGCGCCGCGCCGGCTGGCGACGATCAGCTGCTTTGCGCCGTGCGCGGTGACCAGGTGCCGGGCCAGCAGCTGACCGAGCAGGCCGGTCCCGCCGGTGACGAGCACCGGGGCCGTTGGGTCGAAGCCGAGTGCCTCGTCCACAGGGTCGGGCACGGTCACCAGGCGTGGGAAGAGCACGCGCTCGCCGCGCACCGCCGCCTCGTCCTGGCCGCAGGCCGCAGCCGCGACCGTCGCCGGGCCGGCGGCGTCGACGTCAATCACCGCAAACCGGCCCGGGTTCTCGGCGGTCGCCGCCCGAAGCACGCCCCAGACGGCACTGGCCGCCGGGTCGATGCGCTCCCCGTCGACCACAGTGACGGCACCCCTCGTGAGCACGGCGAGCCGGGCCGACTCGTCCCCGCCGGCGAGCCAATCGCGCACCAGCGCAATGGTGTCGGTGACGGCGCGCTCGGTGCGAGCGACCAGGTCCCCGAGGACCGGGACCGGCGCCCACACGATCGCGGTAGCCTCGGCCACCGGTTCGTATGCCGTCGCCACCCCGGGCAGGTCCGCCGCGAGGGCCACGACCTGCTCGGTCGCCTCCACCGAGGCGGCCTCGTGCCAGCCGATGACTCGCATCGGCTGCGTCGGAATGCTGTTCTCGCGCAGGGTAATCGACTCCACACTGCCGACGACCTGGCCATCCGCGCCGTGCAGTCCCAACGTGATCGTGTGGCTGTCGGGTTTGCGCAGCACGACGCGCACGGTGTCCCTGCCAGTCACCGAGAGCCGAACACCGTTCCAGCTGAACGGCAATGCCTGGCTTTCCTGGTCGGCGAGGAACTGCTCCGCGTGCATGCACGCGTCCAGTAGCGCCGGATGGATTCCGTATGCCGCGGCTACCGCCGCCTCGGTTGGCGGCAGGCTCACCTCCGCAAAGACGGCGTCGCCCAGGCGCCAGGCCGCGTGTACGCCCTGGAAGGCGGGGCCGTAGCCGAAGCCGGCTTCGGACAGATCAGCATACAGCCGACCGACCGGGATCTCTTCGGCACCCGGGGGTGGCCAGGCGGCGAGCGGCTCGAGCGGTGCCATCAGTTCGGCGGCGTCGGCTGCGGCGACGACCCGGCCGCGCGCGTGTTCGGTCCAGCTGCCGAGCTGCCCGGCGGGGCGCGAGTGGATCGAGGCGGCCCAGCCGTCGCCGTCGGCGGCGAGAACGACCTGGACATCGACTCCGTTGGCGCCGAAGGGCATCGGTGCGAGCTGAATGAGTTCCTCGATGATGTCGGCACCGACCTCGGCGCCGGCGCGCAGGACCATCTCGACATACGCCGTGCCGGGCAGGATGGCGCTCGCGCCGATCGCGTGTTCGCCGAGCCAGCCGAGGCCGGCCGGATCGAGCCGGCCGGTCGCGATGACCTGGTCTCCCGTGACCAGCGGCACGATCGTCGGCAGCAGCGGATGGCCGCTGACCGGTGCGCCACCCTCGACCGTGGAGTGCGTCTTGGCCCGCACCACATCGCTGGCGCCACCGGCGGCGGGCGCATCGTCGAGCCAGTAGCGCTGCCGCGCAAAGGCGTAGGTCGGCAAGCTCGCTCGCGAGCCACTGCCCGCCAGGGCCTCCCGGTCCACGGGCACCCCGGCAGCGAACAGCCGGGCCGCGGCGAGCTTGACCGACTCCGCCGCGGTGAGTGCTGCGGCATTGCCCGGCTGCGGCGCGCCAGGAGCGACGACGATCACGTCGGCGGGCTCCTCGACGTGCGCCGCGATCACCGCTGCGGGTGACGGCAGCTCGCCGAGCACGATGTAGCAGTCGATCCCGTCCGCGTCCGCCGCCGCGATGCGGTCGGCGACGCTGGGGGCGTCCGGCGTGCTGCCCGCGGCCACGAGCCGCACCGCATCGGTCAACGTCACGTCGCCGGCGACGTGCGCCGTGGCAAGCTGGCCGACCGAGTCGCCGATGAGCGTTTCGGGCTCAATGCCCCACGAGGTGAGGAGGCGATGGAGCGCGATCTGGTAGGCGAAGAGCTTGCCCGGAGCAGGGTCGGTCTGCGGTTGCTCGTCGAGGAGCGCGACGACCTCGTCGTATGCCGCGGCGAAAGCCGGCTCGACAGTGAGCAGTTCGCTACCCATGCCGGGTCGTTGAGCGTCGAGCCCGGGGAAGAGGAACGCGCAGCGGCGGCCGGCCTTCGCGCGGGCCGTCCATACCGAGTCGCTGCACAGTGCTGGGTCGGCGGACAGGGCGGCGAGGTCGGCGAGCAGCTGCTCCCTGCTTGTCGCGGCGAGCACGGCCCGAACGGGTTGTGGGGTGCGCGTCGTCAAAGCGGCTCGCGAGATCGCAGCGAGGTCGGTATCCGGGGTGGCCATCAGCGCATCGCGCAGTGCCTGTGCCTGCCGTCCCAGGGCGGCGCTGTCGAGGGCGCCGAGGACGAGCGGCGGGGTCGCGCCTGTGGGCTCGTTGTCTGTCACGGGCTCGCCTATCACGGGCTCGTCGCCTGTCACGGGGGCGGCCGGTGCCTGCTCCAGGATGACGTGAGCGTTGGTGCCGGACAACCCGAACGACGAGACGGCAGCGCGGCGCGTGCGGTCCTCGGGCCAGGCGCGGGCCTCGGTGAGCAGGGCGACCGCGCCTTCGCTCCAGTCAACCTTGGGGCTGACCTGATCGACGTGCAGCGTCTGCGGCATCAGGCCATGCTGGAGGGCGAGCACGCACTTGATGACGCCGCTGATGCCGGCGGCGGCCTGGGCGTGGCCGAGGTTGGACTTGATCGAGCCGAGCCAGACCGGGTCGTCGTCGGTGCGAGCCCGGCCATAGGTGGCCAGCAGCGCCTGCGCCTCGATCGGGTCGCCGAGGATGGTTCCGGTGCCGTGACCCTCGATCAGGTCGACGTCGGCGGCGGTCAGGCCGGCCCGGTCCAGGGCGGCGGCGATGACCCGCTGCTGCGACGGACCATTGGGCGCGGTCATGCCGTTGGAGGCGCCGTCCTGGTTCATCGCCGAGCCGCGGATCACGGCCAGGACGTTGTGCCCGAGCCGTTGGGCGTCGGAAAGGCGCTCCAGCAGAACCAGGCCGACGCCCTCGGACCACCCAGTCCCATCGGCGGCGGCAGCGAAGGACTTGCACCGGCCGTCGGCCGCCATGCCCTTCTGCTGGGAGAACTCGACGAAGAGCTCCGGCGTCGACATGACGGTCACGCCGCCGGCCAGGGCCATCGAGACCTCGCCGGAGCGCAGCGACTGGCAAGCGGAGTGCAGCGCGACGAGCGAGGACGAGCAGGCCGTGTCGACGCTCACCGCCGGGCCCTCGAGGCCGAGGGTGTAGGCGACCCGCCCGGTCAGGATGCTCGCCGCGGTGCCATTGCCGAGGAAGCTCGCGACCTCCTCGGGGACGGCGGAGAGCCGGGAGCCGTAGTCGTGGTACATGACGCCGGCCCAGACTCCGGTCGCGCTCCCGCGCAGCTGCGCCGGGTCGATGCCGGCCCGCTCGATCGTCTCGTAGGCGACTTCGAGCAGCTGCCGCTGCTGCGGGTCCATGGCAATCGCTTCGCGAGCCCCGATCCCGAAGAAGACCGGGTCGAACTCGGCTGCGTCGTAAAGGAAGCCACCCATGTTGGCGTAGGTCTTGCCCGGCGTCGCGGGCTGCGGGTCGTAGATGTCCTCGGCCCAGCCCCGGTCGGTCGGGAAGGGACCCATCGCGTCCCGCCCCTCGGCGAGCAACGCCCACAGGTCCTCCGGGCTGCGCACGCCGCCGGGGAAGCGGCAGCCCATGCCGACGATCGCGATCGGGTCCTCGGCCGAGTCACTGCGGGTGACCGGCTGCCGGGCCGGCGTGGTTTCGGCCGGCGCGGAGATGTCCAGTCCCTCGATGATGAGCGCGGTGACGTGCCGTGGGGTCGGGTGGTCGAAGACCAACGTGACCGGCAGCCGGAGTCCCTTGGCCGCGTTGAGCGCGTTGCGGAGCTCGACGGCGGCGAGGGAGTCGAACCCAACCTCACGGAATGCCTTGTCCGGGTTGACATCGGCGCCACTGCCGTAGCCGAGGACGGTGGCGACGTGCTCCGAGACCAGGGCGAGGACATGCCGCTCCGCGGCAGACGCCGACATCCCGGTCAGGGCTTCGGCGAGGGCCTTGCCCTCGGCGCCGGTGGCCGGCGCGGTGGTGCGCTTGGCGCGCACCCAGCGACGCAGCAGCGCCGGGACTTCGCTGCGGCGGGACAAGGCTCCCGCATCGACCTTCAACGCGGCGACGTATGCCGGGCCGGCCGCGAGCGCCGCGTCGAACAGGTCCAGCCCGCGCTCGACAGAGATCGCCGGCAGCCCGAGGCGTGCCATCCGGACGAGGTCGGCGTCGGTCAGGTCGCCGCCCAGCCCGGTCACGACATCCCACAGCGGGAAGGCGACCGCGGTCGCGGGCAGCCCGAGGTGGCGGCGGTGGTGGGCCAGACCGTCCAGGAAGGCATTGGCGGCGGCGTAGTTCGCCTGGCCCTCGGCGAGGACGGTCGCGCCGGCCGAGGAGATGACCACGAACCGCGACAGGTCGAGTTCTGTTGTGGCACAGTGCAGGTTCCACGCACCGAGCGCCTTGGCTCCAAGAGCCCGAGCGATCGTGTCACCCTCGAGGTCGGTGATGACGCCCGAGGCGACCTCGGCCGCGCAGTGGACGACACCGCCGAGCGCCGGGGTGCAGCCGGCGATCACGTCAGCGATCGCGGCCGGGTCGGTGACATCGCAGGCAACGACCGAAGCGGTCGCGCCGAGGGCGGCGAGTTCCGCGATCAGTTCGTCGGCTCCGGCCGCGGCGCCACCACGACGGCTGGTCAGCGTCAGGTGCCGCACGCCCTGGGTGGCCAGGTGCTTGGCGATGATCGCGCCGAGCCCGCTGACGCCACCGGTGATCAGCACGGTCCGCTCGCGGTCCCAGTCGCTCGCGCCGCTCGCGGACGGGGGGACGAGTCGGGCTCGGAACCAGTTGCCCTCCCGCACAGCTAGTTCGGGCTCACCGGTCGCCACCGCAGCGGCGATCTCTGCCGGATGCCGCCCCGCCTGTTGCCAGGGCTCGCTGCCGTCGACGAGGGTGATGCGGCCGGGCTGCTCGGCCTGAGCGCCGCGGACCAGACCCCATACGGCAGCGGCGACCGGGTCGACGTCCGGGGTGCCTGCATGGGCTGCACTGGCAACTGAGCCGGGGTGTGGGGTGTCGGAGTCGGGGTGTGGGGTGTCGGAGTCGGGGTGTGGGGTGTCGGAGTCGGGGTGTGGGGTGTCGGCGTCCGGGTGTGGGGTGTCGGCGGCGGCCGCGGTGGGAGACCCGGTTGCTGCCTGGTCGAGGTGGACTCCGTGCGCAGTGGCGACCACGAGGTGGCCTGACGGTTGCGCGAGATGCTCCTGAAGGGCGGTGAGCACGGTGGTGAGCGTTGCGGCGACCGCCGTTGGCTCGGAGCCCGCCGGCACGGCGAGCACCGTCAGCCGCGCATCTCGTGGCAGTTGCTCGCCGGGGGCAATCAGCACGGGCTCGATCGGCGGGGCGGCCGGGTCAGCGGCGGCGTTGGTTGTCGCGCCGGGGCCATTGGGCGCGACGGCCACGGGCTCCCAGCCGATGACGTGCAGGTCGGGGTCGAGGTGACCGCGGGGGTCGTCCACCCGGGAGACCAGCCGGTCAACCTGCAGGACAACCCGGCCCGCGGTGTCGGCGACAACCATCCGGGACTCCTCGGCGCCACGGATCCGTTCCACGGCGACGCGCAGCGTGCTCGTCCCGGGGGTGGATAGGGCCACGCCCGTCCACGCGAACGGCAACAGCGCTTGGGAGCCGCCGGCGCGCATGTCGACGACGAGGTCGGCGTGCATGGCGATGTCAAGCAGCGCCGGGTGCATCCGGTAGCCCGTGACCGGCCCGGCGGCCTCGGGAAGGGCCACCTCGGCATAGAGCGCGCCGTCGGCGATCCAGGCGGCGCGCAGGCCCTGGAACGCGGGACCGTAGCCGTAGCCGCGGCCGGTCAACTCGGCATACGCGCCGGTGACGTCGATCGCGGCAGCGCCGGCGGGTGGCCAGGCAGTCAGGCCCGCGGCCGCGGCGGGCGGCGTCGCCGTGACGAATCCGACTGCGTGGCGGGTCCATTCGCCACGGGAAGCGGCATACGAGTGGATGGACAGCGACCGGCGGCCGGTGTCGTCCGCCGGGGAGAGGACGGCCTCGACGGTGACGGCCTCGGTCTCGGACAGCACGAGCGGCGCCTCGAGGGTCAGCTCCTCCAGGACCGGGGAGTCGGCCTGTTCGCCGGCGACGAGCGACAGCTCGACAAAGGCGGTGCCGGGCAGCAGGATACGCCCGTTGACAACGTGGTCGGCGAGCCAGCGGGAGGAGCGCGCGGCGAGGGTTCCGGTGACGACGAGGCCGCCGTCGGGCAGGCGGAGCACCGCGTGGAGCAAGGGGTGCGCGACCGGCTCCATGCCTGGGGCCAGGCCGGCGCGGGGCTCGACGTCGAGCCAATAGCGATTGCGCTGGAACGGATACGGGGCGATGTCGGCGCTCGGCCGGGCGCTGTCACCGTTGACCGCGGACCAGTCGACTGCGGCCCCGCTGACCCAAGCCTTGGCGACGGCGTCGATGAGCAGGCTGGGCTCGTCGCCGCGGCGCTTGGCGGCGGCGATCGTGGTGACCGGTTCGGGGGTGTCGGTCAGCGTGCGAGCCGCCAGGCCGGTGAGGACCCGGTCGGGTCCGACCTCCAGGAGCACGCTGGCACCGGCCGCTGCCGCGGTGCGGCACGCGTCGGCGAAGCGGACCGCGCTGCGCACCTGGCCGGTCCAGTAGGCGGGGTCGCTGACACCGTGGCCAGCGGTGGCCGGGTCGAAGGTGCCGGTGACGGTCGAGACCAGGCGGCGCTTGGGCGGGCGCAGCTCGAGCATGGCCAGCACGCGGCCGAGTGCCTCGAGCGCCGGCTCCATGAGCGCGGAGTGGAAGGCGTCGGCAACGCGTAGCGGGGTGGTGGCGATGCCGGCGTCGTCGAACTTCGCTGCGGCAGTGGCGAGGTCGGCCTTGGGACCAGACAGGACGAGGGAGCCAGGGGCATTGACCGCGGCCACCTCGACGGTGGGCAGCTGCCAGTCGACGAGCTGGGCGCGGACCTCGTCCTCCGCCGCGGGGACGGCGAGCATGCTGCCGGTGCCGCCGCACCGGCCCATGAACCAACCGCGGGCAAGGACAAGCCGCAGGCCGTCGGTGGCCGAGAGCACGCCGGCGATCACGGCGGCGGCGACTTCGCCGATCGAGTGTCCAATCACGATGTCGGGGGTCATGCCCCACGCGCTGAATTGTGCCGCAAGGGCGGTTTCATAGACATAGAGCGCAGTTTGGGTCAGGCCGGTGTCGAGGTCCGCGGGCAGGCCGGCGTGCTCGGTGGAGAGCAGGTCGTCGACCTGGGCGGCGACGTCGCTGCCGGCGATCTCGGGTAGCCCGGCGTCGGTGGACAGCCAGGTCAGGGCGGCCGGGATCTCGCCGATCAGGGTGTCGACCGTGGTGGCGAAGGCGCCGCCCAGGGCACGCAGGCCGGAGCCCATGCCGTGCCATTGGCTGCCTTGACCGGTGAACAGCCAGGCGGTGACCGGCTCGGCCGGTGCCGAACCGGTCAGGACCCCGGGAGCGCCGGGAGCACCGGGAGCGCCGGTGCGCGTCGGCCAGCGCGGAGAGCCGCTCGGCCGCGGCCGCGGCGTCATCCGCCCACACGACGGCACGGTGGCCATGGCCAGCGCGCAGCGCGAGTTCGGTGGCCAGTGGGGCCAGGCCGACGGCGGGAAGCTGGGCGGCCAGGGCGCGTGCGGCATCGGTGATCGCGCCGGGAGCCCTGCCCGAGACCGGGAGGGCGATCGGCAGCCTGGCATTGTCACCGGCCTGGTCGGACGCGGCGGCACCGGGCTCGCCGGGGAGGGCGCCGGAGGGGACACCGGAGGGGACACCGGTATCGGGCGTCTGCGGAGCGGCATACGGAATCGGCAGCAGCGCAGCGATATCGGCCGGAGCCTCCTCGATGACGACATGTGCGTTGGTGCCGCTGATGCCAAAGGACGAGACCCCGGCCCGGCGGGTCCGCTCACCGGGCCAGGGGAGGTTGTCGGTGAGGAGTTCGACGGCGCCGGTGGTCCAGTCGACGTGCGTGGACGGGACCTCGCCGTGCAGGGAGCGGGGCAGCACGCCGTGCCGGATCGCCTGGACGACCTTGATGACGCCGGCGACGCCGGCGGCGGCCTGGGCGTGCCCGATGTTGGACTTGATCGAGCCCAGACGCACCGGCTCGGTGCGGCCTTGGCCATAGGTGGCGAGCACCGCCTGCGCCTCGATCGGGTCGCCGAGCGTGGTGCCGGTGCCGTGACCCTCGACGAGGTCGACCTCGGCGGCGGTGACTCCGGCGTCGGCGAGCGCGGCGGCGATGACCCGCTGCTGGGCGGGTCCGTTGGGCGCGGTCAGGCCGTTAGAGGCGCCGTCGGAGTTGACCGCGGAACCGGCGACGAGGCCAAAGACGCGGTGGCCGTTGCGGCGCGCATCGGAAAGGCGCTCCAGGACAAGGACGCCCACGCCCTCGCCCCAGCCGGTGCCGTCGGCACCGTCGCCATAGGACTTGCAGCGACCGTCGGCGGCCAGGCCGCCCTGGCGGGACATGTCGACAAACGTGTCCGGCGTTGACATGACCGTGACGCCACCGGCGAGCGCGAGGTCGCACTCGCCGCGGCGCAGCGCCTCGCCGGCGAGGTGCATGGCGACAAGCGACGACGAGCAGGCGGTGTCGATCGACATCGACGGGCCCTGGAAGCCATAGAGATAGGAGATCCGGCCGGACATCATGCTGGCGATCGAGCCGTTGCCGTGATACCCGGCGAACTCCTCTGGAAGCGGTCCGCCGCGCAGGCCCCAGTCGTGATACATCGTCCCGGCGAACACGCCGGTCGCACTGCCGCGCAACGCCATCGGATTGAGGCCGGCGTGCTCCAGGGAGTGCCAGACGGTCTCGATGAGGATGCGCTGCTGGGGGTCCATCGCGCTGGCTTCGCGAGGGCTGATCCCGAAGAAGTCGGGGTCGAACCAGGCGGCGTCATAGAGGAAGCCGCCCCGGTCGGAGACCGTCGTGCCCGGCGCGCCGGCCGGGTCGAGCAGGTCAGGATCCCAGCCGCGGTCGGTCGGGAAGGAGCCAATCGCGTCCACGCCGCCTTCGACCAACTGCCACAGGGCATCTGGAGAGTCGACGCCGCCGGGCAAGCGGCAGGCCATGCCGACGATCGCGATCGGGTCGTCATCGCGGCTCGCGGTGGTCGCCACGGTCGCGGCCGAGGTCGCGGTGACGACTGCCGCCAGTTGGGCGCTCAGATGGATGGCCAGTTCGCGTGGAGTGGGGAAGTCGAAGGTGAGCGTGGCGCTCAGCGGGACGCCACTGGCCTTCTGCAGCCGGTTGCGCAGCTCGATGGCGCCGAGGGAGTCGAATCCGGTCTCGGAGAATGCCCGATCGAGGCCGACCTCGTGCGGCCCGTCGTGGCCGAGGACGGCGGCGGCCTCGGTGCGCACCAGCGTGGTGAGCGACTCGAGCAGTTCTTCGGGGGTGGTGCCGGCAAAAGCTGCCGCTGGGTTGGACGCGGCCGCGGCGACAGGGCGCGGGGCGAGGCGCGCGAGCAGCGCCGGCAGGTCGCCCGCACGGTGACGCAACGCGGCCTTGTCAAGGGTCAGCGCCACGTGCGCACCGCCGGGCCGGGTCAGCGCCTCGTCGAAATAGCGCAGGTTGTCGGCAAAATTCGTCGCCCGGATGCCGAGCACCGCCATCCGCTGCAGCGTGGCCGCATCGAGGCCGGCGCCCATGCCGGCGTCGCCGGCCCACAGACCCCAGGCGATCGAGGTGGCCGGGAGGCCAAGGCTGGCACGGTAGTTGGCGAGCTCGTCGCAGTAGACGTTGGCCGCGGCGTAGTTGCCCTGGCCGGCGCCGTCGAGCAGGCCGGACACCGAGGAGAAGAGCACGAACCGGCGCAGGTCCAAACCGCGGGTGGCCTCGTGCAGGGCCCAGGCCGCGCTCGCCTTGGGCGCGAAGACCGCGGCCACCCGCTCGGGGGTCAGCGAGGTGACCAGCGCGTCGTCGAGGACACCCGCGGCATGGATGACCGAGCCAAGGGTCCCGGTCGCGGCGATCTCGGCGATCAGTGCGTCGGCCGCTCCGGGCGCGGCGAGGTCGCACGCGACGGCACGCAGGGTCACGCCGGTTTCGACGAGTTCGGCGGCGAGTTCGGCCGCGCCGGGAGCGTCCGGGCCGCGCCGGCTGGCGGCGACGACGTGGCGGACGCCGAGCTCGACCAGGTGGCGGATGAGCGCCTGACCGACCCCGCCCGTGCCGCCGGTGACAAGCACGATCTCGTCGGCGGGCCAACTCGAGGCATCCGTGAGCTCCTCGGATGAGCCGAGGTCCGGGTCGGGGGAGCCCGCGTCGGAGGAGTCCCTGTCTGAGGGGACCGGGTCGGTGGCCCCGGTGGCGGCAGGAGCGGCGGCCGGGGCGGAGGTCTCGACCAGGCGGGAGACCTGCAGTTGGCCCGCCCGGATGCGGACCTCGGGCTCAGCCAGCGAGCGTGCGGCGTCGACGAGTGCGGCGGAGTCGGGTGAGCCGTCGGTGTCGATCAGTTGGACGGCGCCGGGGTTCTCGGCCTGCGCGGAGCGGACCAGCCCCCACACGGGTGCCTGGGCCAGGCCGGTGGGCGTCGTGGCCTCGGTGGCACCGGTGGTGACGACGGCCAGCCGGTCCCCCGGGGCCTGCGCCAGGTGCCGCTGCACGGCGGCGAGGACCTCGGCGAGCGCGACCAACGGATCGGTCGGCGCGCCGACCCGGCATACGGGACCGCTGGGGACAACGCTCTCGGGAGTGGCGATGTCTTCCCAGGCGATCGCCTGCAGGCCCGGGCGCGGGCGGCTGCTGCGCAACGCGTCCGCGGCAAGTGGGCGCAACGCCAGGCGCCCGACCATGCCGACCGGACGACCGTCGGCGCTGGCCAGCTCGATCGCGAGGGCATCCTCACCGGCGCCGACGATGCGCACCCGCACGGCCGGGCCCACCGCGTCGGCGAGCGCCACGTCATGCCAGGTGAAGGGCACCATGACCGCCTCGGCGGAGGTGGTGATGACCTCGTCGGCGCCGTGCAGGACGGCGTCGAGGAGGGCGGGGTGCACGCCATACCGGTCGGCCTGCTCGGCGACGTCCTCGGGCAGGGCGACCTCCGCGAAGAACTCGTCGACCTCGCCGTGGCGCACCCACGCCCGGCGCAGACCCTGGAACGACGGCCCGTAGTTGTAACCGTCGGCGAAGATGTCGGCGTAGCGGGTGCTGACGTCGATCTCGTCGGCGCCCACGGGCGGCCACGCCTCGCCTGCGAGAATCGTTGCTGCCGTGTCGGTTTCAGCCTTGAGCAGGCCGCTCGCGTGACGGCGCCAGTCGGGCTCGTCACCGGTGGGGGTCGACCAGCACTCGATGCTGCGGGTGCCGCGCTCGTCCGGCGCGCTGACGACGACCTGGACGATCACCTCCTCACCCGGCTCGATGGTTAGCGGCAACTCCATGGTCAGCTCGGTCAGTTGCGGTGCGTCGCAAGCACGGCCGGCCTGCAGGGCGATCTCGACCCATCCGGTCCCGGGCATCAACGCCACCCCGTTGACGACATGGTCGGCCAGCCAGGGCTGCGCACTCGTGGAGACGCGCCCGGTCAGGACGATCCCGCCGCTGCCGGCAACCGGGACGACCGCGCTCATCAGGCCGCGCTCGGGGCTCCGCTCGGCCGAGGTGTCGGGGTCGATCCAGTAGCGCCGGCGCTGGAAAGGATAGGGCGGCAGGGCGATTGGTTCGGCGTCCCCACCGGGGAGCAGACCGGCCCAGTCGAGGTCGACGCCACGGACGTGAGCGCCGAGGACGGCCCGGGCGACCTCGCCGGCCTCGTCGCGGCCGGCCCGCAGACAGGCGGCCTGGTAGTCGCCGGGCGCCGCGCGACCGGCGGCGAGCGGGGTAAGCACGGCGTCGGGGCCGAGCTCGAGGCTGATGTTGGCGCCCGCCTCGCCGAGGGTGACCAGCGCGTCGTCGAACCGAACCGGCGCCTCGACCTGGCCGACCCAATAGGCAGCGTCGAGCGACTCGACTTCGGCGCCGGTGACGGAGGAGATCATGGCCACCGAGGGGGCGTTGTGGTCCGCCAATGCCGCGACGCGTCCGAACTCGTCCAGCATCGGCCGCATCAGCGGCGAGTGATAGGCATGGCCGACGACAAGACGCTTGCGCCGCAACGACTTCTCGACGCAGAGGGACACGGCTCGGTCGATGGCCGCAGCCGGGCCCGAAAGCACAACCGAGCGCGGTCCGTTGATCGCGGCGATCGCGCACTCCGGGTCCGCGATCGCACCGAGCAGCTCGTGCGCGTCGTCCGCGGTGGCGTCGATGGCGAGCATCGCGCCGGAGGGGGGGAGCTGGGCCATCAGCCGGCCGCGAGCGGTCACGAGCATCGTGGCGTCGGCGAGGGAGAGGATGCCGGCGGCGTGCGCGGCGGCATACTCACCGACCGAGTGGCCGAGCACGATGTCGGGGCGGATGCCAAAGGATTCCAGCAGCCGGGTGAGCGCGACCTCGACGGCGAAGATGGCGGGCGCGGCATACTCCGGGCGGCGCAGCTTATCGACCGCCTTCTCGTCCGCGACATCGGGCCACAGCACGTCCCAAAGCGATTCCGGCAGCTGAAGATCCGCGTATGCGACCACCTCGGCGAGGGTTTCGCCGACGACCGGATAGCGCCGCGCAAGGTCGCGGGCCATGTGCACGCGCTGACTGCCTTGGCCGGTGAAGAGGAAGGCGATGCGGGGATCCCCGACCTCGCCGGCGAACTCCCCGGCATCTCCGGCCGCAAGCCGTTCGAGCTGCGTGGTGAGGTCGGCCGCGTCGCTCGCGAGCAGGGCGTGGCGCATGCGGTGGGTGGCGCGCTGGCCACCGAGGGTGCGCGCGAGCGCCTGGGGGTCGGCGCCGCCCCGGACCAGGGTCCGCAGTTGCTCGGCACGGGCGACGACCGCGGCCGGGCTGTGCCCGGAAACGACCACGGGCACGATTCCGTATGCCGCAGCGCCAGTTTCGATCGTGCCCGCGGTCTCGCTGCCGCTCGCGTCTGATGTGCTCGCGCCGTCGGTGCCGTCCTGATCCACGCGGCTCGGCTGGGCAACCTCGGGACCACTGAGCACGAGGTGCGCGTTGGTTCCCGAGATCCCGAACGAGGAAACGCCTGCGCGGCGCGCGCGCTTGTCGTCGCGCGCCCAGCTGCTTGCGGTTGTCGCCAACTCGATCGCGCCGGAACGCCAATCGACGCCGGTCGTGGGGGCGCAGATGTTCACCGTGCGGGGCAGCTTCTCGGCCCGCAGCGCGAGGATCAGCTTGATAACGCTGGCGATGCCCGCGGCGGCCTGGGCGTGCCCGATGTTGGATTTGACCGACCCGAGCCGGACCGGCTCGCCGGTGCGGCGGCCATACGTGCTGAGCAGGGCGTGCGCCTCGATCGGGTCACCAAGCCGGGTTCCGGTACCGTGGGCCTCGATGACATCCACATCATCGACGGTGAGGCCGGCATCGGCGAGCGCGTCGCGGATAACGCCGACCTGGGCGGTGCCATTGGGCGCGGTCAGGCCGTTGCTCGCGCCGTCGGAGTTGATCGCGCTGCCCTCGACGACGGCGAGGACGCGGTGTCCGGCGGCCAGGGCGTCGTCGAGGCGTTCCAGCACGAGTATGCCCATGCCCTCGCCGAAGGCAGTGCCGTCCGCATCGGCGGAGAACGGCTTGATCCGGCCGTCGGGCGCGAGCCCGCCCTGCCGGGTGAATTCGTCAAAAAGCGATGGGGCGGAGAGGATTGTCGCCCCTCCGGCCAGGGCCAATGCGCACTCTCCGGCACGCAGCGACTGCACGGCAAGGTGCATCGCGACGAGCGACCCGGAGCAGGCGGTGTCGACGGTCATCGTCGGGCCGGACAGGCCGAGCTGATAGGCGACCCGGCCCGAGGCGACGCTCAATGCGGCGCCGGTGAGCGCATACCCGGCAACCGACGCCGGCATGTGCGGGGTCCGCGGTCCATACTCGGCAGCGCCGGCACCGATGAAAACGCCGGTGCGCGAGCCCTTCAGCGACGCCGGGTCGATGTCGGCCTGCTCCAGTGCCTCCCAGGCACCCTCGAGGAGCAGCCGCTGCTGCGGGTCCATCGCCAGCGCCTCGCGCCGGGAGATCCCCCAGAACTCGGCATCGAATCCGGCGATGTCCTCCACGAAGTAGCCGTGGCTGGCCCCGACCTCGGCGGCGATCCGCTCGAGCTCCCAGCCGCGATCGCGCGGGAAGTCGCCGCGCACGCAGTGCTCCGCGTCGAGCACCTCCCAGAGCTGTTCTCCCGTCCGAATGCCGCCGGGCAGCCGGCACGCCATGCCCACCACCGCGATCCGCGCGTGGACATCCCCACTGCGGCCGGCGGCCCGACCGCCGACGGCGCCGGTATCGTCGAAGGCGACCTCGGCGAGGTGCGTCCCGAGGGCCCGGGGCGTCGGGTGGTCGAAGCCGACGCTCACCGGCAGGGCGAGTCCCGTCGCCGCGACCAGGTGCGAGTGCAGCGTGATCAGGCCGACGGAGTCGATGCCTGCCGCCGCGAAGGTGACATTCCGGCCGACCTTGGGGGTCGGCATACCGGGACGACCGCAGGCGTGCGCCTGGGTCATCACCAGGTCGGTCAGTTGGGACGCGCGGGCAGTTGGCGCCAGTTTGGCGAGATCCTGCAGGGCACGCGTGGTGTCGACCGGACCGGACATTCTGTTACTCCCTCAGGGCAGGGGGCATGGGACTCGATGTCCGGCACGTTAGGGAGGGTCGTCGCCGGGTGACACCCGTAGCGGCCCGAGTCCGGCCGGCCCAGAAGGGGATCGTGGCGAGTGGGAGGAACTGAGGGGCGCCAGGGGTGTCTCAACTCGCGGACGTGGCGGTTCATCCTCGGCGAGAACCAGAATTCCCTCGGCCGTGCGCCGCTCTGGCCGCCACCACTCGGCTAGGGTGCGGACCGGATCGGTCGAGCAGTGCCCTGCCGTCCGTCGGTCACCATCAGACGGCTGGAGGCTGTTCTCATGAAACAACGCCATCTCGCGGCTGCCGCCGCGCTAACGATCACGGCGAGCCTCGCCGGCGGATTGGGCACCGGCAGTGCCTCGGCGACGCCGCAGGGCCCGGCGAAGGCCGCGGCCAAGATCACCGGCCAACCCAATGTCATCCTGATCAAGACCGACGATCAGATCTATGACGATCCGGCCAAGATGGCGACCTATCTTCCGAACCTCGTCGCCTTCATGCAGCAGCGGGGGGTGACCTACAAGTACAGCTACGTCACGACGCCCTCCTGCTGCCAATCGCGCGCGGCGACTTTCGTCGGTCGCTATGACCACAACACCGGCGTGATCTCCCAGGGGCTCGGCAACCTGCTCGACACCCGCGGCTCCATCGCCGGCTACCTCGAGCGCTCGGGCTATCGCAC
>NZ_JBAOHM010000015.1:0-703722 GCF_037045025.1 Nostocoides sp.
GACACTCACCGCAGCGAACGACCCGGCCACGCTCGCCCCGGTATTGAGCGCGGCGACCACCCACGAGCCGGTCTGCGCCAACCGGACCGTCTCGTAGCTGAATGTCGAGAATGTCGTCAGCGCCCCACACAGGCCGACGCCGAGCAGGGTCAGCAGCCATGCCGCTGCGGCGTGAGCCGCCACCACGGCGGCGACGACACCCAGAATGAGGGACCCGAGGACATTGACCATGAGCGTGCCCCACGGGAAGACGCTGTCATGCCGCGCCTGGATCTGCCGGTCGACCAGATAGCGCAGCGGCGCTCCGACCGCACCGCCGGTCACGACGAGCAGCGGCGTGACCCAGCCGGCGCTCACCGCTGCCCCGCCGAGCCGCCGCGCCCGGCATATTTGACGACCTCCACCGGATCGAGCATCACCAGCCCCTCGGTGACCAGCTCCTCAACGACCGGCAAGAAGGCCTCGATCCGCTCCCGCGAGGAGACGATGACGATCAGCACCGGCAGGTCCTCGCTCAGCGAGACCAGCCGGTTGGTATGGATCCGGCTCGACTTGCCGAACCCCTCGATCCCGCGCATCACCGTGGCGCCGCCGAGATTGGCGGCGTGGGCGCGATGAAGGATCTCGGTATAGAGCGGCCGGTGATGCCACTGGTCGCTCTCGCCGATGATGATCGTCAACCGCGTGGCCGGGCCGAGCAGGGTCATCTGTCCTCCTTGTCCAGCCGCCGCCGGGGGCCCCGGGCGGCGACGGCGGCCCGCACGGCAGCGATCCCGAGCCAGGCGGCGAGCAGGCCGGTGACGATCGTGCCGGCGAGATACACCCCCGCAGCCGGTCCCGCCCCGGAACGCAGCAGGGTATGAATGTCGAGCACATAGGTGGAAAACGTCGTGTAGCCGCCGAGAACCCCGACCCCCCAGAACGGACGCAGGTAGCGCCGCGGCGGCCACACCTCGGTCACCAACACCATCAGTGCGCCCAGGACGACGGCACCGGTCACATTGGCGATCCACGTCGCCGTCGGTATGCCGCTCGCCGGGTGGGGCAGCGCCGCCGCCAGGCCCCAGCGGGCCAGGCTTCCGAGCGCCCCGCCGGCGGCGATCACGGCCAGGACGTCGCGCTGCTCGCCGGGGCTCACGGCACCGGTGTCCCCACCGGCTCGGGCTCGTCCACCTCGGTGAGCGCCCCGGCGAACTGCGCGGCATACAGCCGGGAGAAGGCGCCCCCGACGGCGAGCAACTCGGCATGGGAGCCCTGCTCGACGATCCGGCCGTCCTCCATGACGAGGATCAGGTCGGCGTCCCGGATCGTGGAGAGCCGGTGGGCGATGACGAAGCTGGTCCGGTCCTGGCGCAGCGCATGCCATCGCCTGCTGCACCAGCAACTCCGTGCGCGTGTCGACCGAGGAGGTCGCCTCGTCGAGGATGAGCAGCGCCGGCTCGGAGATGAACGCCCGGGCGATCGTGATCAGCTGCTTCTCCCCGGCGCTGATGTTGCTGGCCTCGGCGTCCAGCTTGGTGTCGTATCCCTCTGGGAGGGAATGGACGAACCGGTCGACATAGGTCGCCTCGGCCGCCGCGCGCACCTCGGCGGCGGTGGCGCCCGGCTTGCCGTAGGCGATGTTGTCGCGGATCGTCCCCTCGAAGAGCCAGGTGTCCTGCAGCACCATGCCGATCTCGTCGCGCAGGCCGGCGCGGCTCAGCTCGGCGATGTCGACGTCGTCGAGGGTGATCCGGCCACCGTCCAGCTCGTAAAACCGCATGATCAGGTTGACCAGGGTCGTCTTGCCGGCGCCGGTCGGACCGACGATGGCCACGGTCTGACCCGGCTCGACACACAGGTTCAGGTGCTCGATCAGCGGCTTGTCCGGCCGGTAGGAGAACGACACGTCCTCGAAGGCCACCCGTCCGTGCGGGTCCTCGACGACCACCGGATCGGCGGCATCCGGGCACCTGCTCCTGCGCGTCGAGCACCTCGAAAACCCGCTCGGCAGAGGCGACTCCACTCTGCATGAGGTTGGCCATCGAGGCGACCTGGGTGAGCGGCTGGGTGAACTGGCGCGAGTACTGGATAAATGCCTGGACATCGCCGATGCTCATCGTCCCGTGGGCGACGCGCAGCCCGCCGACGACGGCGACAAGCGACGTAGTTGAGGTTCCCGACAAACATCATCAGCGGCATGATCAGCCCGGAGATGAACTGCGCACCGAAGGTCGCCGTGCGCAGGTCGCTCGTTGGCCGCCGCGAACGCTCCGGCGACCTCCCGCTGGCGGCCGAACACCTTGACCAGTCCGTGGCCGGTGAAGGTCTCCTCGACGATCGAGTTGACGTCGCCGGTGCTCTTCCACTGCTGCGACGAACTGGACCTGGGACCGTTTGCCGACCGCCACCGTGATGGCGAGCGACACCGGGATCGTCACCAGCGCGATGATCGCCAGCAGCGGCGAAACCCAAAACATCATGACGAGCATCGCGACCACCGTCAGCAAGCTGAGTCACCAGTTGGCTCAGGGTCTGCTGCAGCGAGGTGCCGATGTTGTCGACGTCGTTGGTGACCCGCGACAGCAACTCACCACGCGGCTGGGAATCGAAGTAGGACAACGGCAGCCGCGCCAGCTTTTCCTCCACGTCACGACGCAGGCGATAGACCGCGCCGTTGACGATATGGACGATGATCCGCCCCTGCGCCCAGGACAGCAGTCCGGCGAGCGCATACAAGCCCAGCACGAGGAGGAGGATGCGCCCGAGCGCGGTGAAGTCCACACCGTGGCCGGGGACCAGATACCTCATCCCGGACACCATGTCAGCGAACTGACCCTGCCCGGCGGCGCGCAACTGGTCGGCCGCTTGCTCGGCGGTGATGCCGGCCGGGAGCGCGCGCCCGATCGCGCCGGCAAAGACATAATCGGTTGCCCGGCCGAGGATCTTGGGCCCGAGTGCGCTGAGGACGACCGAAACGAGGGCAAACGCGAGCGCCGCGACGAGCGCGGCCCGGTCGCCCCGCATCAGGCCGAGCAGCCGCCGCGCCGAGGGACCGAAGTTCTCGGACTTCTCGCCGGGCTGACCCATGCGCATGTGCGGCGGACCTCCCCGGTTGGCGGCCCCGGCCGCGCCGCGCCGCTGCTCGGCGGCCTTCTCTTCGGCGGAAAGGATGCGATCGCTCATCGTCACGCCGCCTGCTCGGCGAGGGCCTGGGAGGCGACGATCTCGGCATACGTCGCACAGGAGGCAAGCAGGTCCGGATGGCGCCCAGTCCCGACGATCCGCCCGTCCTCGACGACGACGATCTGGTCGGCACCGACGATCGTGGACACCCGCTGGGCGACGATGATCACCGTGGCCGCCCGGGTGAAGGGCTTCAACTGTGCGCGCAGGCGCGCATCGGTCGCGACGTCGAGGGCGGAGAAGGCGTCGTCGAAGAGGTAAACCTGGGGGCGCCGGACCAGCGCCCGGGCAATGGCCAGCCGCTGGCGCTGACCGCCGGAGACATTGGTGCCGCCCTGGCTGATCGCGGCCTCCAGCCCGCCCGGCATGGCCCGGACGAAGTCCTCGGCCTGCGCGATCCGAAGCGCCTCCCACAACTGCTCGTCGGTGGCCTCGGGGTCGCCGTAGCGCAGGTTGGTCGCGACCGTACCGCTGAACAGGAACGGCTTCTGGGGGATCAGCCCCAGGTGCCGCCACAACTCCTCCAGCGATGCCTCCCGCACATCCTGCCCACCGAGCAGGACCGCGCCACCGGTGACGTCGTAGAGCCGGGGAATCAAGTTGATCAGCGTCGTCTTGCCCGACCCCGTCGAGCCGATAACGGCCGTGGTCTGGCCCGGCTCGGCGAGGAAGGAGATCCCGCAGAGCACCGGCTGCTCGGCTCCGGGGTAGGCGAAGTCGACGTCGCGGAACTCGACGGTCAGCGCACCGTCGGCGATCGGCTGCGGACGGGGCGCGTCGAGCACGCTTGATCGGGTGTGCAGCACCTCATCGATCCGGCCGGCCGAGACCGAGGCCCGCGGGATCATCATCGACATCATCGTCCCGAACATGACGGACATGAGGATCTGCATGAGGTACTGCATGAACGCCGTCAACGCCCCGACGTCCATCGACCCGGCGTCGACGCGTTTGCGCGCCGAACCACCACACCGCCACCGAGGCGGCGTTGAAGACGAACATGACGAGCGGGAACACTCGGGAGAAGAGCCGGCCGACCGCAACGGCGGTGTCGGTGTAGACCCGGTTGGCCTCGTCGAAACGGCGCTCCTCGACGTCCTCACGCACGAACGCACGCACGACACGGATGCCGGTGATCTGTTCGCGCAGAATGCGGTTGACGGTATCGACGCTCTCTTGCATCCGACGGAACCAGGGCAGCATGCGGGTGACGATCGAGCCGACGATGACCCCGAGCAGGGGCACGGCCACGGCGACCAGCCAGGACAGCCCAAGGTCTTCGCGCAAGGCCATGATGATCCCGCCGACCATCATGATCGGGATTGACACCATGAACATCAGGCCCATGTTCAGCAGCGTCTGCACCTGCTGGACGTCGTTGGTGTTGCGGGAGATCAGCGTCGGCGCTCCGAACCGGGAGACCTCCTGGGCGGAAAAGCCGGTGACGCGGTCGAAGACTTCGGCGCGCAGGTCTCGGCCGACCCCGGCGGACGCGGCCGCGGCATTGCGCGCCACGGCGATCGTGGCGACGATGTTGACGACCGACACGGCGAGCATGATCGCACCCAGGCGCATGATCTCACCGGTGTCGCCCTTGGCCACGCCGTCGTCGATGATCTGGCCATTGAGCGAGGGGAGGTAGAGCGTGGTGATCGTCGCGACGAATTGGAGCAGGACGATGGCGCTGACGGCCCCGGCATACGGACCAAGGTGGGACCGGATCAGTCTCCACAACACGGCGGACGCTCCTTCCTGGCCCCGTCGAGGACGAGGGCGACGATTTCGGCGGCCGAGAGGATGGCGCCGTCGGTGATGTGCGGGTTGCTCCCGGAGAAGGCGAGCAGCCGGACATAGCGCATGACCTCACGAGGGGGGAGGCGCAACTGGTCGGCAAACGGCGCGAGGAGGGCGCGGTGGGCGGTGGCGATCCGCGCGAGCCAGGTCTCGGAGTGGGCCTGCCGCGGCGGTCCGCCGAGCCCGAGGACGGACATCAGCCGGAAGACGTGGGCAAACCGGTCGATTTGCAGTTGGGCCACCCTGGTCAGCACCGCATCAAGGCTGCCGGACCGATCGAGGGCCTCGAGGGAGCGGATGTAGGGCTTCATGTCGAATACCTCGTTGACGACGGCCTCGACGACGTCGTCCTTGGTCGGGAAGACCCGGAAGATGGTGCCCTCGGCGATGCCTGCGGCCGCCGCGATCTGCTTGGTCGTCACCGCCCACCCGTGATCGAGGACGAGCGGCAGCGCGGCCCGGACGATGGCGTCCCGGCGCTGCTCGGGGGCCAGGGCAGCTGCTCGTGGACTCACCTGCCACACCCTAAATGAGTGAGCACTCACTCACAAGTTGTTTCGATCGCCCGGACGTGCACCAGCCATCCGGGACCGGGCAGGATGACGCTCATGACCCTCGACGTCGAGCTGGCCGAGATCCGCGACTTCCTGGCCGGGCACGCGCCGTTCAGCGACCTGCCGGACGACGTCCTCCTCGGGATCCTGCCGCGGCTGCGCGTCGAGTACTTCCGCCGCGGCAGCGCGATCATGTCGCCGGGCCGGGACAACAACCACCTCTATGTCATCCGCTCCGGCGCGGTCGATATCCGCAACGAGAAGGGGACCCTCGTCGACCGCGGCGAGACCGGCACCTGCTTCGGCTCGACGACGCTCCTCGGCACCAACCCCTCGCGGTTCACGGTCGAGGCGATCGAGGACGTCCTGACGATCGTCCTCGATGCGGCCACCTTCCATGACCTCGCCGGCACGCACGCCGAGTTCCACGAGTTCTTCGACGTCCAACGCTCGCGCCGGATCTCGGCGGCGATCGCCAGCCAGCAAACCAGCCGCCACGGCTCGACGATCCTCAAGACGGCGTCCGCCGACCTCGTGCGCCGGCCACCGGTCTGGGTCGGGACCCACGCGAGCATCCGCGAGGCGGCGGCGTCCATGTCCGAGAACAGCGTCTCGGCTCTCCTCGTGATGGACGGCGAGCGGATCGCCGGCATCGTGACGGACCGGGATCTGCGCAACCGGGTGGTGGCCGCTGGCGTGGACCCCGCGCGGCCGGTCACCGACGTGATGACCACCGACCCGGTGACCGCGCCGGCCGGCGGGCTCGCCTTCGAGGTGCTCCTCGAGATGGCCTCGCGCAACATCCACCACCTGCCGCTGGTCGAGGACGGCCGGCCGATCGGTGTGGTGACCACCACCGACCTGATGCGCCTGGAGCGCGCCAACCCCGTCTATCTGGCCGGAGACATCGCTAAACAGCCAGACGCCGCAGCCGTCGCCGCAGCCGCCCACCGGCTGCCGCTCGTCGTGGAGAATCTCGGCTCCCAGGACGCCAGCGCCGAGGACATGGGGCGGATCATCACCTCGATCGGCGACGCCATCGAACGCCGGTTGATCGAATTGGCCACCGAACAGCTCGGGCCGGCACCGGTCCCCTATTGCTGGGTCACGCTCGGCTCACGCGCACGCATGGAGCAGGCGCTCGCCGCCGACCAGGACAACGCGATCATCCTCGACGACACTGTGCAGCCGGAGCAGCTGGACTATTTCGCGCAGCTGGCCGACTACGTCTACAACGGGTTGCTCGCCGCCGGCTACCCCCCGTGCAGGGGCAAGATCATGGCCGTCAACTCGCGGCTACGCGCCCCGATTCACCAGTGGCGCAGCACCTTCCGCGGCTGGATGCAAAGCCCGGTCCCCAACGCCATCCTCCGCGCGAGCATCTTCTTCGATATGCGGCCGGTCGCCGGTGAGACGAGCCTGTATGCCGAATTGGCCGAGCAGGTGCGCACCGAGGCCCCCCAATCGAAGCGGTTCTTGGCACATCTGGCCAAGAACGCCGTGGCCAACGAGCCGCCGGTGGGCTTTTTCCGCGGGTTCGTTCTGGCCAAGGAGGGCGAGCACAAGGACACCCTCGACATCAAACGCGGCGGGATCGGCGCGGTCGTCGACGTCGCCCGGGTCTATGCGCTCGCGATCGGATCGCCAGAAGTCCACACCTCCGCCCGGATCGACGCGGCGATCCACGCCGGGATCATCGATGCGGCCAAGGGCGCGGACCTGCGGGATGCCTTCGAGTTCATCTCCTATGTCCGCTTCCGCCATCAGGCCATGGCGGTGCGAGCCGGGCGGGCGCCGGACAACCATCTCTCCCCGGCCGAGCTGAGTTCGTTCGACAAACGCCACCTGCGGGTGGCCTTCGGCATCGTCCGCTCGGCGCAGTCGACGCTCGGCGCGATCCACTCGACCGGTTCGCTCGGCTGATGGGGCTGCTCGACCGGCTGCGCCGCTCTCCCGGCCGGGCCCAGGAGGTGCTGTCGGCGGCGGGCGGGCCGATGCGCACGTATGCCGAGACTCCCCTCCCCGGGGTGGATACCCCCCTCGGCGAACTCCCGCTGCTCGCGCTGGACTTCGAGACGACCGGCTTCGATCCGAAGTCGGCCCACTTGCTCAGCGTCGGCTATGTCCCCGTCGATGGCCGCTCGATCGTCCTTGGGGGCGCCCGGCACTACCACGTGCGCCCACCGGCGGGCAGCAACGGGGTGGGGCAGAGCGCGACGATCCACGGCCTGACCGATGACACCGTCGCCGACGGAGTCGAGCCGCGGGAGGCGCTGCACGATATCGCGGCCGCCCTGGCGGGCCGGGCGCTGCTCGTCCACTTCGCCTCGGTCGAGACGAGGTTCCTCGCCCGGATCTGCCGTGCGGCCTACGGCGTGGAGTTGCCGCTCGTCGTCATCGACACGATGGAGTTGGCCCGCCGGATGCTGCCCGACAGCCCGTTCAACGACCCGCCCCGCGGGGCGCTACGGCTCTGGGGCGCGCGTGCGGCATACGGCCTGCCGGTGTATGCCGCACACAACGCCCTGCTCGACGCACTCTCGTGCGCTGAGCTCTATTTGGCACAAACCGCCGAACTCGCCGCTTCCGGCCGCGCCCGGCAGCTGCGCCACGTGCAGAGTTGACCTTGCTCAGAGGGCCTCGGTGTCGATCCGGTCGAGGGCAGCGTTCCAGTGGCTGGCGAGCCAGTCGCGGTCGACCTCAGCGCCGAGGTGGTCGTGGCGGATCTCGAGCTCGGTCTGCTCGCCGCGCGGATACACGTGGACATCGACGAGGCTCGCCGGCGCGCTGTCATTGGCGTGCCAGGAGAAGCGGATCTGCTCCTGGGCGTGGAAACTGCGGGTGACGCCATAGGTCCCGTCAGCGGCATGCCAACTGCTGCCCTTGGCGCCCAGCTCGCCGCCCTCACCGAGGAGGGCTTCGGCCCCGTGCGGCGCCATCAACGCGGCCCACACGCTGGCTACCGGGTGGTCCAGCACGCGGCTGACGGACACGACATCGGTCGGCGCGTCGGCCACGGCCCCTTCTGCACTCGACATCGAAATGGCACTTCCCTTCACCTGGTGGATCGGCCGCTTCGCCGATGCCAAAACCATACCTCCGCTCCTGGGGTCCGGGGAGCCCGAACCCGTCTTCCCCGGAACCACAGGCGGCCGGCTTCCGGACCGACAGGGAACAATGACGGCGTGACGCTCGCCCACCCCGACCGGGACCGCCTGGCCGCGGCGTCGCCCTCCCGGCCGGCGGCGGCGGTCAACGCCCTCGCCGACCCGGCGCTGGTCCTCCTCGGCGGGCTCATCGCCGTGACCGCCCACGCCGTCCCGCTGCCGGCGGCGATCGGGTGGACGCTGCTCGCGGTCACCTTCTGCATCGCCCTCCCGTATGCCGCGCTCCTGCTCCTCGTGCGCCGCGGCCGGGTCGGTGACCGGCACATCGTGGCCCGTGAGGAGCGGCGGTTGCCGTTTGCCATTGCCTTCGTCTCGACGCTCGCCGGTTTGGGGATCTTGGTGTCGACCGGTGCTCCCCGGCCGCTCGTCGCCGTGGTCGCCGCGGGTCTGGTGGCGTTCGCCGCGGTCATCGTGCTGTCGACCCGGTCCAAGGCTTCGGTGCACACCGGGGTCGCCGCCGCCGTCGTGACGGCGCTCGCGATCGAGTTCGGGCCCTGGCTGCTCGTGCCGGGGACGGCGGTGGTCGCGGTGGTGGGCTGGGCGCGGACGCGGGCGGGACGGCATACGGCCGGGCAGGTGTGGCTGGGCGCGGGCGTCGCTGCGGCCGCTGTCTTGCTGGTCTACCCGGCAGTGCGCTAGCCCGCGTCTCAGCCGACCGGCTTGAAGGCCTCGATGAGATAGCGACTCGAGTGCGCGACGAAGGCGCCCTCCCGGCGGATCTGGTTGTGCAACAAGGCCAGCCGGGCGGCATACCGCTCGATGCTGAAGTCGGGAACCCACCAGATCAGCTTGCGCAGGGTGAAGACGACGGCGGCGACATCGCGGAACTCCATCCGCAACCGGGCCTCGCGCAGGTCAACGACGTCGAGGCCGACCGCGCGGGCGGCGGCGACGGCAGCAGCCGGACAACGGGCGAGCCGGGCCTGGGGCTGCGGCCCGAGGAAGAACTCGATCAGCTCGAAGCCGCTCGCTGGCCCGACATGCTGGGCCAAGTAGCAGCCGCCCGGTTGCAGCACCCGAACGATCTGCGCCCACGGCACGGTCACTGGGTGCCGGCTCGAGACCAGTTCGACGACCTCGTCGGCGATCGGCAGCGGCGATTGCCCGTCGTGTTCGACGACCCACACCCCGCGCGGTTCGAGGGCGGCCCGCGCCTTGTCCAGGTTGGGCGGATACCCCTCGGTGACGACCATGTGGTCGGGCAGTTCGGGAACGGCGGCGATCAGCGCGCCGTCACCGGTCTGCAGGTCCAGGGCGCTGTCGGCGCGGCCGAGCCGGTCGGCGAGCAACTCGCCATAGCGCCATTCGGGACGCTCCTCGGTGGCGCGCCCGGTCAGCCAGGAGAAGTCCCAGCCGCTGATGTCGGCGTTCTCCCCCTCGGCAAGAAGCTGCGCGAAGGTAGCCACAAGGCACGATACGTCGCGTGTCGCTCGACACGGGATGGGTAATCAGTGTGCCATGCGCCACGGCGAGCGGTTCAGCCGGCGCCGCGGACGGTGAGGATCGTGGCGAGCGCGGGGTCGACGGCATACGCGATCCGGACGCCGTCACGGCGGGCGGCGGCCAGGGCCGCCAATGCTGCCGCGGTGATCCGCTCGCCCGGGGCGAGCACGGGTATGCCGGGCGGGTACGGCGCAATCAACTCCGCACTGATGCGCCCCTCGGCACGCTCGAACGGGATCGGGTCACGGGCCGCGAAATAGGCCTCCCGCGGGGTCATTGCCCCCTCCGGCACGATGGCGTATGCCGCTCCCGCCACCGCTGCGCGGGGCCGGCCCCGGTGCCGGGCGATCGCAGCGGTGAGCTCGTCGCCGAGCCGGTCGAGGTCGGCGCCGGTGTCGGCGAGCGTGACCAGCGCAACGATCGTGTCGCGGTCGGCGAGTTCGACGGGTTGGCCGGCGGCGATCAGGTCGGCCTCGACGGCGATCCCGTCCGCGCCGGTGCCGGCGAGCACGAGAGTGACCTTGAGGGGGTCGACGCCTGGGCCGTCGAGGACGACCAGTCCGGGAATGCCGGCCAGGTGGGCACGCAGCCGGGCGACGCGGGTCAGCGACTGGCCGATGAGGTCGCCACCATCGCGGGCGAGCAGGGCGCGGGCGGCGTCGATGCTCGCGAGGATCGCGCCCGCCGGGCTGGTGGTGTGGGTCGCCTCGACCGCCGCGTGTAGCCGGGCCGGATCGATCAGGTCGCCACCGGCGAGGACCAGGGCGGCCTGGCTCCATGCGGGCAGCGTCTTGTGGGCCGAGGTGACCAGGGCGTCGGCGCCGAGGCCCAGGGCGTGCTCGGGCAGATCGGGGTGGAAGCCGAAGTGCGCCGCCCAGGCCGCGTCGATCAGCAACGGGACGCCGTGAGCGTGGGCGGCCGCGGCCCACCCGGCAATGTCACCGTGCGTTCCGACATAGGCGGGGTCGGTCAAGTGGACAGCGGCTACCCTGCCGGGGGTGGCGTGCTGGGCGGTGCCCCGCTGGGCGGCGACGAGGGCGGACTCGATCTCGGTCGGCGGGATCGGGAGCGGGAGCCCGATCGCCGGGTCGAGCGGCGGGGTGACCCACTGCGGTCGCAGGCCCGTGAGCACGAGCGCGCTGTGCACCGAGCGGTGCGCGGAGCGGGCGACGACGACGGTATCGCCGGGAGCGCCGACGGCCAGCAGGAGAGCCTGGTTGCCGTGGGTCGAGCCGCCGACGGAGAAGCGGCAGCTGTCCGCGCCCCATAGCCGGGCGGCCCTGGCCTCAGCGTCGGCCAGCACGCCGCGGGCGAGCTTCATCGTGTCGAGCCCGGCATAGAGGGGGACGTCGCCGGCGATCACGTCGCCGACGAGGTTGTGGTGGTGCTTGTGGCCGGGGATGGTGAAAGGGTGAATACGGCTCTCCTGGAAGGTGATCCAGGCGTCGAGCAGCGGAGCGTCGCCGCGCAGGTGACGGGGGTCGGTCGGCACCGCTACTCACTCCTCCTGGGCCGCGGCGAGGCGGCGGGCCGCCTCCTGCCGGGCCTTGACCGCGACGGTCACGGCCTCCCGCGCCTCGGCGTCCGCGGCAAACGCAGCCTCGAGCTCGGCATCGGCCGCGTGCAGCGCGGCGGTCAGCTCGGCGACCCTCGCCTTGGCGGCATCGACCCGATCGCTCGTCCGGGCCACCGCCTGCTTGGCCTCCCCCACGGCCGCGGCCGCTCCGGCGTATGCCGCTCCCGCCGCCGCTATCGCCTCCTCGGCCGCCTCGGGGTCGGGTCGCTCCCCGTCGGGCTCGTCCGTCGCTTCCGGCTCCTCGCCGTCTGCGGACTCGGGCTGCTCCCCCGCTTCCGCGGCCACCTTGTCCGTCGCTCGGCCGGCCCTGTCCGAGTCGTCCACGCGCGCCGTTTCGTTCCCGGCGTCCGGCTGGTCAACCGACTCGTCCTGGGCTGGAGCGTGTCCCTCCGCTTCCGGGGCAGCTCCGGGCTCGGCCGCCTCCTCGGGCGCATCCGGCTCGGCGAGTACGGAGCCGGGCTCGCGCGTTGTGTGGCGGCGGCCGGGGATGACCCGCAGCAGGGTCCCGGTCTCGGTCCGGGCAACGGCGTCGGCCAGATCGACCTCGCCGAACCCGGAGTAGCGCAGCGCCCGGGTCAGGTGGCCCGCCACCACGGCCTCGGTCGCCTCCACGCTCGCCAGGGCGGCGATCACCGTGTCGCGCACCTCGTCGGCAGCGGCCGGCGAGAGCGGACCACCCGCGGCGAGGGCGGTGTCGTGGGCGGCGGTCTGGACGTCGGCGAGCAGCTCGTCGCGGACCGGGCGCAAGGCGGTCAGGGCGGTTCCGTGCAAATTGGCCTGCGCGGCCCGCAGCTGCTCCCCGACCGAGACCAGCCGCTCGCACAGGTCCGGCCGCGAGCGGACGAGCGTGTTGAGCAGCGCCGCGGCGACGCTCGGTTTGCGCAGTTTGCCGATCGCGGCCGCACTCGCGCGGTCCTTGGCAGCGCGTGCCTCGGCGACCAGCTCGGTGCGCAGCGCCATGAACTCGGCGGAGGGAGCGGCATACAGCCGATCGGCTGCCTCGGCGAGCGTGGGTGACATCAGCTCGGCCTCCCCAAGCGCGCGCGCACCTGGGCGTCCAGCTCGTGCAGCCGGCGCGAAACGTCGGGATCGGGCAGTCCCGTGGCCGCGGTCGTCCGCAGCCGGGTGCCGAGCTCGACGACTTCGGTGACGTCGAGGCCGCACGCGACGGCCCCGGCCAGGCTGCGCGGCCCGGCG
The DNA here is from genome assembly GCF_037045025.1 of Nostocoides sp. Taxonomy (GTDB): domain Bacteria; phylum Actinomycetota; class Actinomycetes; order Actinomycetales; family Dermatophilaceae; genus Nostocoides_A. The sequence goes on from NZ_JBAOHM010000015.1 coordinate 12,897, forward strand.
ATGTCGGGCAGCCGGAAGGTCGGCGCCGACCCGGCGACGCACAGACCGGGCCGGACCCGCGAATCCCCTTGCGCCCCGGCCGGAAATCGCGGACCGAGCACGCGCAGCACGGCCAGGGCATAGGCGCCGTGACCGAGGGTGTTGGGGTGGAAGGACCCCTCGATCGGCAGGTTGACACCGTTGAGCCACTCCGGGTCGTCGCACACGGCGTGGCCGGCGAAGTCGTCGAGGACGTCCACAAAGAGAGCACCGGCGCGGGCAGCCGCGGCGGAAATCGTCGCCGCCAGCTCGTCCGCGGCCACGTTCATCCGCGACATCTCGTGCCCGGTGAAGAAGGTCGCCAGGTTGCAGTCGATCCCGTTGAACAGCCGGGGATAGCCGGTGACGACCACGCGCGCCGCCGGCGCGCGCCGGACGATCACGCCGAGCAGGCGGTCCAACCGGGCCGGCAGCTCGGTGCGCAGGCGATGCAGGGCGGTGTCGATCACCGGGTCGCTGTCGCGCATCCACGCCGGCTCGGCGCAGGCGATCAGCACCGGCACGAAGCCGATGTCGTTGCCGCCGATCGTGACCGTCACCAGCCGGGTGGACTCACCGAGCGACTGCAATTGGAAGCGCTCGACATCGGGGACGATGGCGGCGAGGCACGCCTCGTAGGCGACGTCAAGCCCGAGGGTCCGCCCGACGAGCACGGGGTAGCCGTCGTCGGAGCGCCAGCACACATCGCGCTGCCCGCCCCCACCCACGCCGGCGGCAAAGGAGTCGCCGAGCGCGGCATACGGAGCGGTCATGGACGCCAACGATGCCAGACCCCACCGACAGCGTGAGGTGCCGGCGTCTCCCAGACAAACTTTGTGGGGTGTCTCAGCGGGGTGGGACGGGGTCCCCACAAAGTATCGGAGCTGGGTCCCACGCTCTGCGTGGGCGAGCGACGAACTTTGTGGGGTGTCTCAGCGGTCGATCTGCATGACGATTGCCTTGGGCTCGGTGAAGAACTCGCGGCTGAAGTTGCCGCCCTCGCGGCCGACTCCGGAGTCGCCCACGCCGCCGAAGGGGGTGCGCAGGTCGCGTATGAAGAAGCAGTTGACCCACACCGTGCCCGCGCGCAGCTTGGATGCGACCCGGTGCGCCCGGGAGAGGTTCTCGGTGAACAGCATCGCGTTCAGGCCATAGCGGGTGTCGTTGGCCAGCCGCACGACCTCGCCCTCGGACTCGAACTTGTTGACCACGCACACCGGGCCGAAGATCTCCTCGCAGTAGGCCCGCCCGGTCAGTGGCAGGTCGGCGATGATCGTCGGGCGCACCAGCCACTTCCCGGAGTCGTCGACGCCGCCGGTGAGGATCTTGCCGCCCTCCAACTCGACGCTCTCGACGTAGGAGGCGACCTTGTCGAAGTGCTTGCGGCTGGCCAGCGCCGAGAAGCGGGTCGCCGGATCGAAGGGGTCGCCGATCGTCAACGCCTCGGCAGCGCCCTTGAATCGGTCCATGAACTCATCCCAGATCCCCGCCTGGACAAACAAGCGGGACCCGGCGAGGCAAATCTGCCCGGAGTTGCGGAAGATCGCCTCGACCGCCCAATAGACCGCATTGTCCAGGTCCGCGTCGCCGAAGACGATGTTGGCACCCTTGCCACCCAGCTCGAGCGAAACGGGAGCCAAATGCGTTGCCGCCGAAGCCATCACGTGCTTGCCGGTGACCGAGGACCCAGTGAAGGTCACCCGGTCGACCCGGTCGTCACCAGTCAGCGACGAACCCGCCGGCGCCCCATGGCCATTGAGGACGTTGAGCACACCCGGCGGCAGCCCGGCCTCGAGCGCCAGCCGCCCGAGCAGGGTCACCGACGCAGGGGTGTCCTCCGACGGCTTGATGATGCAGGTGTTGCCCCACGCGATTGCCGGCGCGATCTTCCACGAGGCCATCATCAGCGGGAAGTTCCACGGCGAGATCGCCGCAACAACACCGGCCGGCCCGAACTCGCTGTAGCTGTGGTGCCCGCTGTCCATCGGATAGACCTCGCCGACGTTGTCGCGCTGGTGGTCGGCAAAGAAGCGGAAGTTCCACACCGACCGCGCCACGTCATGCTTAGCCTGCGCAAACGGCTTGGCCATATTCGTCGTGTCGAGCCGGGCCAGGTCGTCGACCCGCGCCTCCATCAGGTCGGCCAGCTTGTGAATCGCGTTAGCCCGCTCGACCCGGCCCATCCGCGGCCACGGACCATCATCAAAAGCTTTGCGGGAGCTAGCGATCGCCCGCGAGGCATCCTCAGCGGAGCCCAGGGCGGCCTGGGCCCAGACCTCCTGCGTCCACGGATTCCACACGTCGAACCGACCGCCGTCGACGGACTCCACCTCGGCTCCGTCGATGATGTGGCCAAAGAAATCCAGCTCGCTCATGATCACGTGTCCTCGGGTTGTTGACGGCTGGCCGCACGCTCTGCGATCGTGACATTGCCTGCCGCCCAATGGGTTTTTGGTACTTCGCGGATGACGACGCGGACGTTCTCGAGCGGCGCCCCGATCGCCTCGACGGTCGCCATCGTTAGCCGGTCGATGAGGGTCCGCAGCTGCTCCGGCGTCCGGCCCTGCGCGAGAGTGACTTCGACGAGAGGCATCAGGCGCCCTCTCCTCCATTGAGGAAAACCGATCCGAGGTTCGTGAAGTGACAGGCCACGGACGCTCCCCGCGGCGCGAACACGGCGTCGGTCATCCCACCGGTCAACACGATCCAGCCGGCCTCGATTGCGTGCCCACGCCGCGCGAGGTCGTTGGCGGCGAGCGCGAGCGCCTCACCCGGATGCCCCTGCACGGCAGCGCCGGTCGCCGAGTCGACGATCTGCCCGCCGACCTCGACGAGCACGCCCTCCAGCGCTAAGTCGAGATCATCAGCCGGTATGCCGATCGGCCCGGTCACGAACGCCCCTGAACTGGCGTTGTCGGCCGCCACGTCGCCCGCCTTGAAGCGGAAGTCCTTGTAGCGGCTGTCGATGACTTCGGCTCCGCCCCAGACGCTTTCGACCGCCGCCATCGCCTGGGAGCAGGTCACTCCGGGGCCTTCCAGTCGCCGGCCCATGACGAAGACGATCTCGGGCTCGACCCGCGGATGGATCAGCCGGCCCTGCGGCACCGGGTCGCCGACCGGCAGGATCATCGCGTCGGTCAGCCAGGCGACGAACGGGAAGTGCACGCCCATCCGCTGCTGCTTGGCGCGCGAGGTCAGGCCGAGCTTGACCCCGATCTGCTTCTCGCCCCGGTCGAGCCGCCGCTTCAAGTTGCGGTCCTGGATGGCATAGCCGGTGTCGAGGTCGAGCTGCGGCCAGTCGTCGGTGAACGGCTCTCGCTCGCGCCGCTCGGCCTCGCAGGCGAGCAGTTCGTCGCCGACGGATTCGATTGTCCACGTGGTCATCACCGCACCCCCGCCCCGGCCAGGTCACCGAGTTCCTGCTCCTGCTGCAATTGCAGGGCGATGTCGATGATCATGTCTTCCTGGCCGCCGACGTAGCCGTATTCGCCGACCTTTTGCAAGATTGCGTGGGCGGGCACGTTGTAGCGGGCCGAGGCCCGTTCGGCGTGCAGCAGGAAGCTGGAGTAGACCCCGGCATACCCCTGGGTGATCGAGGCCCGGTCCATCCACGGCAGCCGCGGGATAAACGGACGCACGACATCCTCTGCGGCAGAGAGAACTTCACCGAGATCGACACCGGTCCGGATGCCCATCCGCTCGAACGTCGCCGCGAGCACCTCGGTCGGGCTGTTGCCGGCGCCGGCGCCGAGCGCGCACAGGGCGCCGTCGATGTGCTTGGCCCCGGCCTGATAGGCGAGCACCGAGTTGGCGATGCCGAGGCTGAGGTTCTGATGGCCGTGAAAGCCGACCTGGGCGCCGTCCTTGCCGATCTCGTCGATCACGGCCTGGATGCGCTGCTGGGCGTCCCAGAGCACCAGCGCCCCAGCGGAATCGACGACATAGACACACTGCGCCCCGGCGTCGACCATGATCCGCGCCTGCTGCGCCAGGACCTCCGGCGTCGCCTTGTGGGACAGCATGAGGAAACCGACGGTCTCCATACCGAGCCGGCGGGCCTCGCCGAAATGCTGGATCGACACATCGGCCTCGGTGCAGTGGGTGGCGATCCGCGCCACGGATGCCCCCATCTGGTGCGCCTTTTGCAGGTGGTGAACCGTGCCGAGGCCCGGCAGCATGAGGATCGCGATCTTGGCCGTCGTGGCCTCTTCGACGGCGGCCTTGATCAAGTCGAACTCGTCCACCCGGGAGAAGCCGTAGTTGAAGCTCGACCCGCCCAGGCCGTCGCCGTGGGAGACCTCGATGACCTGCACCCCGGCCTTGTCGAGCGCGTGCACGGTGGCGCGCACCTGCTCCTCGGTGAACTGGTGCTGCATCGCGTGCGAGCCGTCCCGCAGCGTGGAATCGGTGATCCGCAGGTCGGTCTCGCCGCCGGCAGTGGGCAGATTGGCCAGCACCTCCGACTCGGTGATCTCCCTGGTGACCGTCGGGGCGTCCTCGAGGCGATTCGTCATGTCTCCCATGGCGGTTCAGACTCCTGCTTTCTCGGCGGCAACGGTGCTCGGTTCGGGACTGCTCGGGTCACGGATGGTCGGGTCAGGGATGGTCGGGTCGACGGTCTCGCCGAGTTGGGCCGAAGACTTCCAGGTGGACTCGACACCGAGCCGGTGGGCGATCATGATGTCGCCGACCCGCGCCGCGGCCGAGGTGATGATGTCGAGGTTGCCGGCGTAGTCGGGCAGGTAGTCGCCGCGACCCTTGACCTCGATCGGCACGAACACCCGGGCCATGCCATTCCACAAGTCGCGGGCCGGGTCGAACTGCGGCTCGGCGCGCAAGTGATAGCCGGGGACATAGTCCTGCACGGTCGCGACCATCGCGTGGATCGATTCGAGGATCGCATCCTGGAGCGCGCCCGGCTCGCCCGCCTCCGCGGGAATCGCGCAGAAGACCGAGTTGCGCATCATCAGCGGCGGTTCGACGGGATTGAGGATGATGATCGCCTTGCCCCGCTCGGCGCCCCCGACCTTCTCCAGTGCGGCCGAGGTTGTTTCGGTGAACTCGTCGATGTTCGCCCGTGTGCCCGGCCCGGCGGACTTCGAGGAGATCGAGGCAACGATCTCAGCATACGGAACGGGAACGATCGAACTGACCGCCTTGACCATCGGGACCGTCGCCTGGCCACCGCAGGTGATCATGTTGACATTGGGGGCATCAAGGTTGAACTCGAGGTTGACCGGCGGGCACAGATAGGGCCCGACCGCGGCGGGGGTGAGGTCGACCGCGAGGATGCCAGCCTCGGCATACCGCGGGGCGTTGGCCTCGTGCGCCTTGGCCGACGTGCACTCAAAAACGATGTCAGGCAACTCATCCTGGGCGAGCAGCCAGTCGACGCCCTCGTGACTGGCCTGCAGGCCGAGCGAGGCGGCGCGGCGCAAGCCGTCCGAGGTCGGGTCAACGCCGATCATGTAGCGGGGCACGATGATGTCGCTGCGTCGCATCAGCTTGAACATCAGATCGGTGCCGATATTGCCCGGGCCGACGATCGCTGCGGTGCCCTGTGTCCGAGTCATGAGTTCTCCCTGTCAGCTAAAGCGGGCGGTGACCGAGCCGAGCCCGGCGAAGGTGGCGGTGACGGTATCGCCGGCGGCCACCGGGACCATCGCGCAGATCGCCCCGGGCAGGATCACGTGTCCGGCCTGGAGGACCACTCCGCGCGCGCCGACGGTGTTGGCGAGCCAGACCAGGCTGTTGATCGGCGACCCGAGTACGGCGCCGCCCGCACCGGTGCCGGCGACCTGGCCGTTCTTGTGCATGACCCCACCGGCGAGCCGCAGATCGACCTCGGCGAGCGGTGTCGGTGTTGAGCCGAGAACGACCGCGGCCGACGAGGCGTTGTCGGCGATCGTGTCGAGGAGCCCGATCTTCCAGTCCGCGATGCGCGAGTCCACGATCTCCAACGCGGGCAGAACGTAATCGACCGCGCCGATGGCGTCGGCGACGGTGACCCCCGGCCCACGCAAGGGCGCCGCGAGCACGAACGCTACCTCGGGCTCGGCCCGCGGCTGCAGGAACCGGTCGACCGGGATCGGCGTGTGCTCCAGATAGAAGAAGTCGTCGAGCAGGTGGCCGTAGTCGGGTTCGTTCACCCCGAGGAGACGCTGCATCGCGGCGCTGGTCAGGCCGACCTTGTGCCCCTTGATCGTGCGCCCCTGGCCGAGCATCGTCGTGATCTGGGCCTGTTGGATCGCGTAGGCGTCATCAAGGGTCAACCCCGGATAGGTCGCCGTCAACGGCGCGATCGGTCCGGAGGCATACGCGTCCAGCAACCGCTCGGCGACATCGGCGCGGGCGCCGTCATCCACGGGGGACTCCCTTCGTCGGTCAAGCCACTTTGACGGTATGCCGTTGGCGCCGCTCGCCGGGTGCTCGTTCCGCTCCCGGGAACACGCCCGGGTCGGCCGTGGTCGCGCACCGGGTGGTTGGCTGGGTCACGCAGCGTAGGCCTTGGCGATCCGGTTGGCCGCCGCGGTGAGGAACGGCACGAGCCGATCGGTCCGCGGGGTGAGGAGTTCACTGGCGCCGAAGACCGACAGCGCGGCGATCGCCAGCCGGTTTTGGAAGATGGGGACAGCCACCGAGGAGGCGCCGTCGAAGGATTCGCTGTGCGAGGCGGCATACCGATCCTTGCGGACTTGCTCGATCGCCTTGACCCAGTCCTCGGGCGTGCGCACCGTGCCCCGCGCGCGGGGTGGGAAGCCGGCGGCCAGGCGGGCCTGATGGGCAACCTCGTTGAACGCGGCGATCGCCTTGCCGGCGCTGGTCACGTGGGCCGGCATCCGGCGGCCCGAATGGCCCAAGAAGCGCACTCCGTCGGCGCTTTCCATCCGCTCGACAAAGACGACGTCGGCGCCGTCGGGCACGCCCAGATTCACGGTCAACCCGGTGGCCTGCGCGACGTGGTGCATCGTCGGCAGCGCCACGAAGCGCAGTTGGTTGCGTTGCAGTGCCAGCTGGCCGAGTTCGTAGATGTGGATTCCCAACCGGTATCGCCCGCTCCCGGCGTCCTGCTCGACAAAGCCGCGGCTGACCAGCGTCGACAACAGCCGATGCGCGGTGGACTTGGCACAGCCGAGGCGCCGGGCGATGTCGGAGACCCCGAGTTCGCTATCGGTCGCGAAGCACTCCAGCACATCGAGCGCCGACCCCACCGACTTCAGGCCCGAGCCCTCGCTCTCGCGCGGACGAATCCGCTTGGGCGTCGACAGGCACCACGCGGTGTCCTCGAAGATCGTCGTCATTGACTGGTCACTCCTACCCATCTGCTGCTGCGGCCAAGAGTGCGGCCCCGAGTGCGGTTCAATCAATCCATGCGTTCCGCTGACCGGAATGCGGCTGGCCCGGCCGCCCCGCAACGGGCTCCGAACCGGACCGTGTTGAGCCGACACCTTGCCCTGCTCGATGCCTTCGACGCCAGCAGCCCGGTGCTCACCCTGGCCGAGTTGTCCGGCCGCAGCGCGCTGCCCAAGACGACCGCGCACCGGCTCGCCGGGGAGTTGGTCGCCGAGCGGCTGCTGGAGCGCGCCGCGGACGGGCGCTACAGCCTCGGTATGCGGCTGTTCGAGATCGGGGAACTCGTCCCCCGGCATCGGTCACTGAGCACCGTGGCCCTGCCGGTCATGGAGGACCTGCGAGAAGTGACCCGCCAACGTATCCATCTCGCGGTCTTGGACGGCGTCGACGTGCTGTATGTCGAGATCCTCGGCTCGGGCGGAGTCCCCGTCACCTCGCGCCCCGGAGGCCGGTGGCCGGCGCACGCCACCGGTGTCGGCAAGGTGATGCTCGCCTATTCGCCGCTCGCCGTCGTCCGGGAGCGCATCGAAGCCGGGTTGACCCGGTTCACCCCGCGCACGATTACCACGCCGGGCGCCCTCACCCGCTCGTTGCAGGCGATCCGCAGCGAGGGTCTCGCCTATGACCGGGAGGAATCACACCTCGGCATCTCCTGTGTCGCCGCGCCGATCTTCGGAACCAACCGCAAGATCAGCGCGGGCCTGTCGGTGACCGGCCGGACCCCGAGCATCCACCCGGAGCGCCTGGGCGCCGCCGTGCGGACCGCCGCCAGCACGATCTCGCGGGGGCTGCACAACGCCGGGCTGTGATCGGCGCGGGGTCAGATCCGATCAGATCAGATCGGCCGTTCGCCGTTCAGCCGCTCGGTGATCGCCGTCAATCGGGCCCGGTATTCCTCGATCTCGTCGAGGAACGCCGTCCGCCGGGCGCTCAAGTCGGGTGTGTCGGGGTCGACCAGCCCCCGGTGTTCGGCGAGTTGATAGGCGTTGCGGAACATCTCGAGCGAATTGGACTCGTCGCTGGCCACCAGCCGACGCAATGCCCACTGTTCCCCGATCGCCAGGCAATGCTCGAGGAAGGCCTCCCGCTCGATGTCCCGGCTCGGTGGCACCTTGGTCAGTTCGTGCGCGACGATCGCATAGGCATCGAGGAAGGGCCGAAGCAGCAGCGGCGCCAAGTGGACCTGGATCCGGTCGAAATACATCGTCGCCTGATCGCGGCTCATCATCGAGGTGAACTCGGAGTCGTTGGGATCGACGCCGATCTCCCGCAGCAGCGCGAGCGCGAATTCCCGTTGCCGAGCGAAGAAGAACTCGAACTTGAGCAGGTCCCGCAACCGCAAGGCTTCCGCATACGCGTCATGGGGCTCGTTCTCGGCGCGAATGACGCCCATGAACGCGACCTCGGCGATTGCCGCGTCGAGGAAGACGTGGATGGCCGAATTGCGGTAGTTCGCCGCGGTCAGGTGCTGGCTCGGGGCAATGCTCCACACCGTCACGTCCGACTCGTGCGCGTTCACGACCTTGGTGTCGACCAGCGCCTTGAGCGCCGCCCGGATCGTCGCCCGGTCACCCAGGTTCACCCCGCCGGCAGTCGACCAATGGCGCCGGTCGAGGTAGTCGGCCAGGGGCCGCACGGTGTCCATGATCTCCCCCAGGTCGAGCGCTCGACCCGAACCCAGCAAGGCAATGCAGACCGCCGCGGTGGCGGCCACGGGGGTGACATTGTTGATCCGGTGGCAGACGTCGAGCGCGACCCGCTCGACGACCGCGTGGCCGCTCGGGTCCTCCTCGCGCAGTTCGGCGAGGCGCTCCCGCAGCGGCAGCGGCTCACCGACGTTGAGATAAACCCTCCCCAAGCGGCTGCTCAGGTGAGAGATGTAGTCGAGGAACCAGCGGATGTCCTCGGGGCGTTTGCTGCCGCCACGCGCCTCGAAGTTCATCAGCCGCACCTCGTTGGCGGGGATCTGGTCATAGAGGACCGAGATCGGCACGAGGTAGACCTCGGGAAGGTCCTTGGTATCGACCGCGTCGACGACATAGCGCAGCAAGCCAAGGCGCGGCGGGCGCAGCTTGCCCGTGCGGGTCCGGCCGCCCTCGACCGACCACATCAGGTTGACTCCCTGGCCGACGAGGTGCCCGAGGTAGTTGCGCAGGACGTATTTGTAGACGGGGTCTCCCGCCGTGACCCGGCGCACGTGCATCATGCCGGCGCGGCGGGCGATGGCGCCCATCGGGAAGTAGTCGAGATTCGCTCCCGCAAAGACCGACATCCGGCTGATTCCCGCATCGTGGACAGCGCCGGGAATGACCCATTCGTCGAGGTAGGACCGGTGGGAGATGAGGAAGACCAGGGTGTGGTCCCGGTCGAGAGTACGCAAGCCCTGCAGCCCGTCGACGTCGACGACGAGGTCGTAGCCGCGCATCAGCCAGCTGCCGAGCTTCTCCCACCATGCGGTCACCGAGGCGCTGTGGATGGCGGCCAATTCGTGGAGATGCTCATCGGCCAGGACGACCACGTCCTCCACCGCACGGCGTTCGCGATCGGCGAGGGCGTGCAGTCCGGCGAGAAACCGCGCCGAACCCTTCAGCGAGTCCACGACGGCGTTCTCGACCTCGAACCGCGAACTGACGCCGACCCGGCTCGTGATCGACTTCAGCGGCGTGGCGTCGGTGACGCGCCGAAACTTGGGGGAGACAGACTTGGCCATGGCGCCACTCCGGTCTTCATCGAGCACGGTCTCGCGACCCTTACCCTCGAGGGTAGCCGGGCTTCGGGTTGCGTGTGTGTCGACAATCATCTCTCCTAGAGGATGTCGAAAGCGCGTCGATCGGGCAGGGTGGTGCGAGGACCGCGCAAAGCGGCGTGCGTCGGAAGCGGGAGTTGGTGCGTGATGAACGAGGGACATACCTGGGGGGGTGGCGCCGCCCTGAGCCCGTGGGACACCGTGATGTGGCGTCTCGAGGAAGACCCCCACACCCGGTCGACGTCGGTCATCGTGGAGGTGCTGGATCGGGTGCCCGACTGGGACCGGCTCGTCCAGGCGCACATCCGCGGCTCGTTCCAAGTGCCGCGGATGCGGGAGCGGGTCGTCGAGCCGCCGCTGCCTCTCGTCACCCCGGCCTGGTCGGCCGACCCCAATTTTGATGTCGACCATCACCTCTATCGGATCGGACTGCCCGAACCCGGGACGTTCGAGCAGCTCGGCGAGGTTGTCGCCGACGTGCTGCAACGGCCGCTGGACCGCACCCGTCCCCCGTGGGAGGCCGTGCTGGTCACCGGGCTCGAAGGCGGCAAGGCGGCCTATCTGTTCAAGTCGCACCACTCCTTCGCCGACGGCATGGCGTTGATGCAGATGTTGGAGTTGCTGCACAGCCGGACCTCGGCACCGGGCACGCGCCAGGTGCCGCCGGCGCCCAAGCGGCCGAAGGTCAACGGCTACACTCTGCTGGCCGGCCGGCTAGTCGGCCGGGCGATGGGGACGCCGGGCGCCCTACTGCGCAGCGCCCCCAAGCTGCCGGGCAAGGTGTTCGTCAACCCGTTCACGACAACGAGCCAGATCGTCGGCTACGCCCGCTCGCTTGGGCGACAGGTCGCTCCGACCGTGGAGCGTTCGCCCTTGCTCAAGGGCAAAGGCGGTCTCGGCATCCGGGTGCTCCTGTTCGAGGTGTCCCTGGATGACCTGCGATCCGCCGGCCGCGCGGCCGGCGGATCGATCAACGACGCCTACCTCGCCGCAGTCGTCGGTGGTCTGCGCCGCTATCACGAGCATCGCGGGCACGTCGTGCCGCAGATCCCCATCTCGATCCCGGTGAGCACGCGCCGACCCGGTGACCCCCTGGGCGGCAATCAGTTCACCGGGGTGCGACTGGTCGCCCCCCTCGGTGAGACCGATCCGGAGCAGCGGATCATCCTGCTTCGCGAGCAGGTGCGCGCCGCCCGCTCGGAGGCCGCCTTGGACTGGCTCGCGGTCGCGAGCCGGGTCCTGGACAAACTCCCGGTCGCCGCGCTGGCGGAGATCGCGTTCGCCGGCACGTCCACCGCCGACGCTCAGCTGTCCAACTTCCCCGGCGTCGGTTGGGAGGCCTATGTCGCCGGCGCCAAGGTCCTCGGCATCTATCCCGTCGGTCCGCGCCCGGGGGTGGCGATGATGGCCGCGCTGGCCAGCTACGAGGGCAAGGCCTGTCTGGGGTTCAACGTCGACCCCGACGTCTTCCCCGACATCGACCTGCTGCATCGTTGCCTGCTCGAAGGCTTCGACGAGGTCTTCACTTTGACCAGCTCCGCCACGGACACGAGTGAGAAGGCACCATGAGCACACCCTGGCCGGCGGTGGCCCCCGACGAGCTGGACGATCACATCCGCGGGTTGGAACGCGTTGCCTACGCGCGCTTTGACCTCGAGGCCGACGAGGAGATCATCCCGGTGGCCACTCCCGCGGGGCATTTCGACGTCCGGGTGCTGCACGTCAACCGCGATGCCGACACCCAGCCCCCCGTTTTCCTCCTCCACGGCGTCGGCTCCTTCTCGGCGTTGGCTGTCGAGATGGCTGCCTACCTGCGCGACCGGCACATCGTCATCCTGGACTGGCCGGGGCACGGCCTGTCCGGTCCGTGCGCCATTCCTGGCCCCGGTGTTCTGCGCACCTTCGCGGTCTCGGTGTTCCAGGGGGTGTTGGACGAGCTCGGGTTGCCCGTCGTCGACGTCGTCGCCCACTCTCTCGGCGGCCAATTCAGCCTGTATGCCGCGATTGACATCCCCAGGCGGATCCGGCGGCTTGCGCTCGTCGGCTGCCCGGGGGCCGGCCTCAAGGGCGGCAAACCGATCCCGCCGATGCTCGTGATGGCGATGCCTTTTGTCGGCAAGCGGTTGATGTCCACGCAGATCACGGCCGAGCGTTTCGAGCGGTTCAACGCGATGGCGATCGGGCCGGGGGCGGGCGCGCACCTGCCCGAAGAGGTCCACATGATCGGCTTCTATATGGCCAACCGGCCCGACTACGGGCCGAGTGTGTCGACCTATTTCCGCGCGCTCATCCAGGGCCGCGGGCTGCGCGCAATGCATAACGTGCCGATTGCCGATCTCGAACGGATCACTGCGCCGACGCTGTTCGCCTGGGGCGACAAGGACACCTTCCACACCCCGACGAATGCCGCCGAGTCGATCGTCGCCTTCCGTGATCACCGGCTGCTGCGTCTGCCGCACGCGGGCCACGCGCCCTGGCTTGACGAACCCGAGCTAGTCGGCCGCGCGCTCGTCGCTCACCTCTCGGACTGACCCCAGCGCTTTCTGGCTGTCAGGTGAGAGAAATCGACGCTATGACGGCGTTTTCTCTCAGGTGACGAAGGACTCCGGCTCACGTGGTCGGGCCTCAACCCTTGTGTCGGCCGTCACTGCGAGCACTGGCACGCACCGGTCGCGGACTTGGTCTCGAAGCAGACGTCGCAGACCACCTCCCGCTGCGGATTTCCTGTCGCCCCGCCCGACGCGCCCCCGCCCGCCCGGATCCAGTTCGTCGGGTGGCTGACGCCCCACAAGCCGGTGCCCCGATCACTCGGCCAGATCTCGGCATCAGGGCCCACCGCCGCGCGCGCTTCCTCCTCCGACTCGAAGCCGTTGGTCAGCCGGGCCTGGCTGTTGTCGATCCAGTCCAGCAGGGTCAGGCTCGTCGAGAGCGGGATGACCTTGTCGTCGCGGCCATGCACGAGCAGGGTTTTCGCCCGTATGCCGCGAACGTCCGCCTCGTCGTGGGCCATCGCGTCCACCCACCGCTGCCGCGGCGCCGGGAACATCTACGAGAAGGCCTCGTGCGCCCCGGGGCGGGTGGCCGCGGCGTATCGCCTCGCGATCAGCTCGTCGGTGACCAGCGCGGGATCGTAGGCGAAGACCTCCCGCATGAGCCGGCCCATCTCGGCCTCGCTCGGCTCGAACCCCCAAACGTCGTCGAGGCCCTGGGTCGAGCCACACCTGCCGGTCGTATGCCGTTCCCTCCGGCACCTGCGTGTAGCCGAACCCGGCGAGTCCCGGTGCCAGGCAACAGAACCGGTCCGACAGGCGGGCGATCGGCAGCCGCCCGTTCACCCACGCGCTCACGCCCGAGCCGGAGCCGTGCAGCAGCAGAACGACCGGGCCCGCACCTTGGTCGTGGTAGTTCGTGACAATTCGCCCGTCCGAATCGACCGGCCGACTCGGGGTTGTCGTTGCTCATCGCTTGATCAGCGGGGAGACGACGCCGCCGGCCTTGTCGCCCTCGTTGAAGAACTCCTCGCGATAGATGTCGCGCGGGAAAAGCCGTTTGGTCATCAGGGTTTTCAGGGCGGCCTCGACCATCAGCGGAGGCCCGCAGAGGTAGCCCTTGCAGCCGGACAGCGAGGCATGATCCTCGGCGATGACGTCGGTGACCATGCCGTATCCGTATGCCGCAGAGTCATCCCCGGACGCCTCCACTTGCTCCGCAGTCTCCTCGGACAAGCATGGCCGGTAGGTGAACTGGTCGTATTCGTCGGCGAGAGAACGGAAGAAGTCCACGTCGTACAGCCACTCGCGAGAGCGCCCACCCTGGTAGAGAGTCATCTCCCCCTCGTACGCCTCGTTCTCCAGCCCGTGGCGCAGCATCGCCTTGATCGGCGCAAGGCCGGTGCCGCCGGCAACCATGATCGTGTGGTTGTCCTGCCCGGTGTGGAGGACGAACCGGCCATACGGGCCCGAGACGGGGAACTGGTCGCCGACGCCGAGGTCCTTGAAGACCCACCCGTCGGTGCCCCGGCCGCCGGCGACCTTGCGGACGTGGAACTCGAGCGTCCGAGTCTGGGTGGGCGGCGAGGCGATCGACCAGGTCCGGTCGACCGCCTCACCGGAATCGCTTGCTGGGACAGTGAATTTAAGGTATTGACCGGCGTTAAACGAGATATCCCGGTCCAGTTTGACGATCAGTCGCACGGTGTCCGAGGCGATCTCGTCCTTGCTGACCAGGGTGGCGACATAATCCTCGACCGGGAACATCTCGATGTCCTCGTCGACGTCGATGTCGGCCTCGATGGTCACATCGGACCGCGGTGTGGCGCAGCAGGTGAGCAGCTTGCCCTCGTCGCGCTCGAAGTCCATGAGCGCGAACGAACTCGCCTCGCCGTGGTCGACGTCGCCGTCGAGCACCTCGCACTTGCAGGTGGCGCAGGTGCCATGGGTGCACGAGTGGGGCAGCCACACTCCGGCGCGCAGGCAGGCGTCGAGGATCGACTGATCCTCACGGCATACGACCTGCCGGCCGAGGGGCTCGACGGTGAGGACGAAGGACTCAGACATGGCACTCTCGCTGGTGGGCCGAGAAACCTCTGCTAGCAGCAGTTAGTGAAGGAACCGACACCTAGCACGGTGTGCAGATGTGACTAACCTCTGCTAGCAGAAGTTCCTTGGGGGGATTAGGACTTGGTCTTGAAGCCAAGGACGGCCTTGTGGGTCAGGCCGAGCTCGGCGAGGGTCTTGGCCGGGTCGATGGCGATCGGGTGCTCCTCGCGGTTGACGGCCTGGAACCAGTCGAACTGCTCCCAGCCCTTGCTCGCCTCGAAGTCCGGGTCCTCCTCGTGGTAAGGCACGAAGACCTCGTTCCAGAACGCCTCCCACGGCATCGCCTCGGGAACGCGGTAGCAGGCCGCGGCGACGAACCACGGGTTGCCCTTCCACCACACCATGAGGAGCATGTCGTCGCCGTAGAGCTCCTTGGCCGAGCGCGACGGGATGTCATAGGCGCCGATCGAGTTGATCGGTGGCGCCTCGGTGAGGGTGTCGGCGAGTGCGGACATGATCAGTTCCCTTCTGCCGCAGCGGCGGCGTGCTTCTCGGGGTGGTCGGCCTCGTCGTGCCAGGTCAGCCAGTTCTGGTGGTCGAGGGAGCCCTTGTACTCGCCGCCGTCACCCGCCTGCATGCCATACCACTGCAATACTCCGGGCAGGTCGGGGGCGCCGCAGTTGCCCTGGTAGATCTGGTGCACGGGCAGCCAGGCGCGGCGATATTTCACCGGCTCGTGGTCGAAGATGTACTGGCAGCCGTCGGAGCAGAAGTTATAGCGCTCGCCCTCGAAGACGGTCTCGCGCTGGGCCTGGACGAAGGGGTCGTCGGCTTCGGTGAAGCCCATCGGGATCTGGCAGACCTGACACAGTTGCGGCAGGCCGCGGATGAAGTGGCGCCCGCCGGCCTCGATGTTGCGCTTCTCCTTCTCCCACAACGTCTTGTAGGTGGGGAAGGTGTTCGGGTACTTCTCCTCCAGCCAGGCCATGTGCTGCTCGCTCGGCACCGAGGTGGTGAAGGCGGCGGCGTGGCTGAACTGGTAGAGGATCCAGTAGGTCTGGTGGGAGAGGTATTCCTTCTCCTGGATCGCCTTGTCGACGTGCAGCGGCGGGCGGATGCCGTAGTAGGCGAGGTCCTGGAAGAGCCCGTTGAGCATCTGCTCCTCGAAGTAGAGCTCGAAGGCCTCCTTCCAGCTCATGAACTCCCGCGGGAGCATGTAGTCGAGCATTTGGGAGACGAGGGCCAAAAGCCGGTAGCCGCGCCAGAACCACTTGTCGAGCCAGTGCTGGACGATCGGGACGTTCTTCTCGTCCTGCTCGAGGACGAACTTGATCGCCTCGAGACCGAGGGTCATATGCCGCGACTCGTCCGACTGCGCCGAGAAGCCGAAGGTCATCGTCGGCAGGTCACCGTTGAACGAGGCGCCGGACATGAACGGCACGAAGAGCAGGTTGGTCAACAGGTATTCGAAGGAGAACCCGATCGAGATGAGCCACTCGAGCGGGCCGGCCGAGAGGGCGTCCTCGAAGAAGGATTTGGGCACCGAGAGATACCAGACCCGGTCGTGCATGTGCGGGAAGGAGTGGAAGCCGCTGTAGTACTTGTTGTAGTTGGCGAGCGTGTGAATCTCGGTCTGCGCGTGGCGGATCTCGTCGAGGCACTGGCACAGGGCGGCGAACCGCGGGCCGCCGCCGTTGAGGTGCCGGGCGAGCATCGCGAAGTTGCGGTGCGCGTTGTACTCGTTGGGCGCGATGCCCTGGATGAACAGCTTCATCGCGTTGAGGTAGGACGCGTCGGTCAAGCTCAAGTGACCTTGCGATTGTGCGAAACCGTCGAGGACGGCATATAGCCGCTTGTCCTTCTCCGCCTGATACTTGGTGTAGGCATCGACGGTGAGCCGGAAGGGGTCCTCCCACTTGCTCCAGTCGTGGATGGTGATCCCCTCGAACGTCGTCAGCGGGAAGACCTCCTCGGTCGAGACGTAGCTCGGCTCCCAGTCGAGATCACGGGTCAGAGCCGAATACCGGTCCTTCATGCTCAGCTTCCGCGGAGCCTTGGGCGTAATGGTCATGTGTCAACGTCCTTGTCTCAGAGGCTTCTTAGGCCTAGTGGTCCCATGCGATGAGGATCTGATCGTCATCCCAGTCCTTGATGTGGCCGAAGTAGGAGATGATCGCGAGCTGGAATTCGTGGGTTTCCCACTCGCGGCCGAGGCGCTCTTCGACGGTCTCGCGGTTGATGACGAGCTTGCCGGGGGAGGTCACGCGGACCATGCCGGGCATGTGCCGGACTTCGCAGTCGGGGTTGTCGGCCTCGATGGCCTCGATGACCGGCCGGTTCTGCTCGTTCTCTTGGATGTCCACGCCGACGGGTCGGGTGGTGGTGTCGCTCATCGGATTTCAGCCCTTCGTCGAGGCGGTGAGGTTGTCGTATGCCGCGCGCACCGAGTCGATGGAGGCGGTCAGGGACGCCGCGGCCCCGGAGGAGACGAGGCCGTCGATGGCGCTGGCAACCGGAGCGAGCGCTTCGGCCACGCTCGCCAGTGTCGCCTGCGAGACCTCGCCGATGACGCGGGCGTTCTCGGCGCCGTGCTCGGGGTCGGCGACCCAGGCCTTGTAGAGGGCGTCGAGCCACTTGCGCTGGTCGGCGAACCAGCCCGAGAGGTGTTGGGCGACAAGCGAGTACGAGCCGGCACCGCCGGTGATGGCGGCGTCGTCGAGGTGGGTGTAGAGCAGGTCGTAGATGACCCGGTCGGTCACATCGAGCGCGACCAGCCCTCGGCCCCAGTCCTTTTCGATGAGCATCTGCTCGACGTGCTTGCGCAGGGGCTGCCAGGTCTCGTCCTCGATCCAGGCGGTCTTGGCCAGCTTGAGCGGCTCGGCGGTGCCGCCGCCGAAGGAGATGCCGACCCGAGAGATGATCTGGGCGTTGCCGATCCGGTCGAAGGAGGCGTAGGCGCAGCACTGGGTGATCGAGGTCCCCCAGCCGTAGCGTGCGGCATCCGCGGAGATCATCTGGGCGGCGCCCTCGTAGTGGCGCAGCGGCAGCAGGACGTTCTGGACGATCCCCGCCCACGCCTCGGGGAGGCGGTCAAACAGCCCGCGCTTCTCCAGGTATCCGAGCGTCGAGCCGAAGGCCTCGTGCAGGTCGGCCCGCGCGGTCACATAGGGCGCGTAGTAGTACTGCCGCGGGTCCATGAACGAATAGGGGTCCGCCAGCTTCAGAACGCTGAAGTCCGGGGAGTAGATCTCCTTGTCGGGCGCCCACAGCGGCTTGTACTGGAAGTTGACCTTGCCCTGCAGGTCGACGGTGCCTTCCTGGTAGCGCGAGGCCGGCTTGTCGCCATAGCGGTCGATGATGTGCTGGAAGCTCTTGCGCTGCGGTTCGATGACCTGGGTGCGCAGCTCGATCTGCACGCGAACTCCTTTTGTCCTGGGCGGAATTGGGTAGGGAGATGAACCGGGCGGCGCCCGGGTCGGAAGCTGGGTTCTGGGATCAGTCGTGGACCGGGTGGTGCGGCGTTCCCGATTCGATGATCAGGCGCATGAGCAGATCGGGGACGTCGTCGGCGGAGTCGAGTTCCCGGGGCAGTTCATTGTCGAAGCCGTCGCCGACCAGCCGGCCGTATGCCGTGCCGTCGGCGAAGGTGGTCGAGATCCGCGCGGCCCGTCCCCGGAAGCCGACGTTGAAGGCGAGTTCGCTCGGCAACATCTCGTCGACGAGCGTCAGTTGGTCGCTCGTATGCCCGAGAACGGCATTCGCTTCGCAGACAAGCTGCTCGGCGAGTGCCCGGATGGCGACCTGTTTGTCCGCGCCGTGGCTGGCCGCGATCTTCTGGCTGATCCGGGTGTGGGGCATCGGGGCAGCCAGGTCGGCGATGTCGTCCTCGTCGGCGCCGACGAACTCGGCGACGCGCAACATGAAGGGAGTCATGAGCTTCCGGCCTCCGCACCGGTCGGGAATCAGCGGGGTGGGGTGGTCACGGCGTCGGCGCCGGCCCGGGCGACCCGCTTGTCCTGGGCGGCCGAGCCACCGGAGGCACCAACAGCGCCGACCAGTTCTCCGTCGATGACGATCGGCACGCCCCCGCCGAAGGCGGCAACCCCGGGCCGCTGGGCGATCCCGCGCAGGACCGCCTCTTCGCCGGCGAGGGCGTCATAGAGGCCATCGCTCGAGGCCCCGCCGAAGCGGACGACCGTGCGGCACTTGTCCTGCGCGATGAGCCCGGACTCGGCGAAGGCCCCGTCCATCCGGGCGAACGCCACAAGCACCCCGCCCGCGTCGGTGACCGCGATGTTGAAACGCCCGCCGATCTGCTCGGCCTCGGCGAGAGCCGCGACGATTGCGGCCTGAGCCCCGGCGAGGGTCAGGGCGATCGTGGGACGGGTGAACACGGCATACCTCCACGGGTCTCGGCGAATTGGGCAGCGCCAGCTCGGTGCGGGTGGGGGTCGGCACCACCCGCACCGAAGGTTGAGATTGTCTGCGACAGACCGGGATCGACCCGGTCGGCCCGATCAGGTGAAGACGGTGGTGAACCGCTCGTTGAGTTCGCGGGCGTGGTAGAAGATCCCCTTGGCGATCTGGTCGGGGGTCCACTTGTTGATCGGTCGGTCACGGTATGCCGGGTAGCCCCCGGCGAAGACCTCGTTGCGGTTGCCGCTCGGGTCGAAGAAGTAGATCGTCTGACCGCGGGTGATGCCGTGGCGGGTGGGGCCGATGTCGATCGGCACATCGTCCATCGAGAAGAGGTCGGCGGCCCGGCCGACCTGATCCCAGTTGTCGAGCTTGAAGGCGAAGTGGTGCAGCTTGGACTGGGGGCCTTCGAGGACGGCGATCTGGTGGATCTGGTTGTTGCACGTCATCCACGAGGCGATGTAGTGGGCGTCGTCGTCGTTGAGATCGGTCTGGACGCGCTCGGTCGGGAAGAAGTCGAAGACCGCTTTGAACATGTCCTCCATGCCGCGGACGTCCTCGGCGAGGATCAGCGCGTGGTCGAGCGCGGGGACGCCGACACCGACGAGGTGGCGCGGGAAGGCGTCCGGGTTGTGGGTGCCGACCTCGGTGCCGATGACGGTCTGGGAGTGGTAGACCTCGAAGACGTGCTCCGACGGGCAGGTGAACCGGATGCCGTCGCTGACCTCGGGGTTCTCGCCCGTTCTCATCCGCTCGACGGTCAGGCCGAAGTCCTGGGCCTTCTTCTCGATGACGTCGATGTCGGATTCGTATTCGACCTTGAAGCCGAACTTGGCGACGCCGACGCCGCCCTCTTCGAGGACGACCGAGTGGTGGTCCCACTCGTCCCAGCCCTTGTAGTAGACCTTGCCATCCTCGGCGAGGGTCTCATAGAGACCCATCGTGTTGGCGTAGTGGTGCTTGGCCTCGGCGAGGTCGGTGACTCGCGCGTGGACATAGCCCATTCGCATGACTGCCATGACTTACTCCTCGGAAATGATGACCGCGCCCTGCTGGGCCCGGGCCAACGCTTCGGCTCGCTGGCGTGCCTTCTCGTTGATTTGGCGAAGGAATGCGTTGACCAGGCGAAGGTTCTCGCCGCGCATCCGGATCGTGATGTCGCTCTCGGGCACCGCCCGGCACGACAAGCACGTTCCGTCCGTGCGTTCCTCGTCGCTCAGGACGGTGTCGGCGATCGGACGGTTGTAGGTGAAGCTCCCCGCGCGGCAGTCGACCTTGCAGATCGCGCACCCGCCGCGCCGACACCCGATGGTGTAGGCGTAGCCGGCCTTGTAGAGCCCCGACAGCACGGTCTCCTCTGGGTCGAGGTAGATGACCTCGCCCGTCGGGTCGATCGTCACGGTCGGCACGGTGCTCCTTTGCGCGATCTGGAATCGGGTGTTCCGGCCCCGGTGGCCTGCACCCACAACGTTCCCCGGCGAGCGTGCCGCCACCCAGAGGCGTTCCTCATAACGGAACCTCCCGACGGCCATCTTGCGCCCCGCGGCGCCCCGAGGCCGAGTTCCTTTAGTTAAGACCCTTGACAAAGAGGTCGGCGCCTGGCATGCTCGATGCATTCGGAAAGAGTCCTTACAAAATGGAGGAGCGCCAATGACCGCCGCGCCACACGCCCCCACCGCCGACATCGCCACCGCCGACATCTCCCGCCTGACCGGCCTGCCGCACTGGGAGACCACCCCCGAGGACATCCCCGCTGCGATCGGGCAGGTCAAGGCCGCCATTCGCGAGCGGATCGCCGCCAGTGGCCGCAGCGTCGATGAGGTGTTCGCCCAGCTCGAGGCACGCATTCGCGCCGAGGTCGAGGACATCCAGGCGACCACGGCCCGCGGCGAAGACGTCTGGCCGGTGCTCGACTTCGCCGATATCGAGGCCGGGAGAGTCAGCGCCGAGCAGACCGCGCAGATCAAGCGTCGCGGCTGCGCCGTCATCCGTGGGCACTTCTCCCGCGAGCAGGCGCAGGCGTGGGACCAGGGCATGGTCGACTACGTCGAGTCCAACCACTTTTTCGAGAACTACCGCGGCCCGGGCGATGACTTCTTTTCCACCGTCGGCTCCAAGCCGGAGATCTACCCGGTCTATTGGTCCCCCACGCAGATGGAGGCGCGCCAGCACCCGCGGATGGCGCAGGTCCAAGCCTTCCTCAACTCGTTGTGGAGCAGCGAGTCCGAGGGCAAGCAGTGGTTCGATCCCAACGTCGACAGCCTCTACCCCGACCGGATCCGCCGCCGCCCACCGGGGACCACGTCCGCCGGCCTGGCCCCGCACCTCGACCCGGGCACGCTCGACCTGTGGATGACCGAGGGCTACCAGCGGCACTTCCGCCACCTGTTCAGCGGTGACGTCGACGCCTACGACCCCTGGGACGCCGCCTACCGCACCGAGGCCAACCAATACCCGGGCTCGACGATGACCTCCGTCTTCCGCACCTTCCAGGGCTGGACGGCCCTGTCCGAGATGGACTTCGACCAAGGCGTGCTGCACACGGTGCCGATCCCCGAGGCAATGGCCTATCTCATGCTGCGTCCACTGCTGCACGATGTCGCCGAGGACGACATGTGCGGCGTCGCCCCGGGCAAGACCTTCCCGGCCAATGACACCTGGCACCCCCTGCTCATGGAGGCGCTGACCGGTATCCCGAGTGTCCAACCCGGCGACTCCGTGTGGTGGCACTGCGACATGATCCACTCGGTCGCCCCGGTGCACGACCAAAAGGGCTGGGGCAACGTCATGTATATCCCCGCCGCTCCGTGGTGCAAGAAGAACGAGGAGTATGCCGCGTCCGTCCGCGAGGCCTTCACCACCGGCAACAGCCCCGCCGACTTCCCCGAGGAGAACTACGAGGCGGACTGGCCGAACCGCTTCCACGCCGACGATCTGAACGACATCGGCCGCCGCGGGCTCGGGCTGTAGCCCCAACGGCGGCTGACCGCGCCAGAGTGGCGAAGGGCGCCCACCGTCCCCCGGTGGGCGTCCTTCGCTGCGCTGGTTATCGTGGCATCAGTTCGAGAACGACATGACCTCCGCGCGCAAGACCGCCTTGGCCGCCCAGCTGACCGGGTCGGCGGCGAAGTAGCGCTGGATGCGCCGGTTGTTCAGCGCGTTGTTGATCGCGACCATGATCATCGACTGGTCGAGCACGAGGTAGCGGTGGCCCACCGCTCCCGTGGTCGGGTTGACCGAGTCGAAATAGCCATTGACGCCATAGATGCCCGGGAAGTGCATCCGGAGCCGCTCGATGTTGGTCATTGCCATCAATGGCTGCGCGTCCAGCGCGAGGAAGGACGCATGCGGCGTGACGACCTCTTCGGAGTTGCCGCACCAGGGCTCGGCGCAGTTGGCCAGCTGCTGTCCCTCGGGGAAGGTCCAGCCGCTCACGCCATAGATCCCGTATCCGCCGGTGTCATCCGGGGTTGACGACGGCGACATGCCCCACACCGGGTAGCCGAGCTTGTCGACGGCATACCGCTTCTGGACCACGACCATGCGCTTGTTGGCGGAGCCGAAGTTGCGCTTGCCCCAGGAGGTTTCGGGGACGATCTCGCCGGCCATGAGTGACTCGAACATGCCGTTGTTCCACGACGGCAGGTAGCGCATCCGGTCACCGGTCGGGTACTTGTAGTGCCCCTCCCAGACGTTGAACGTCTTGCCCGAGACCGGGTCGGCGACGGCCGCCCACCTCCCTGGTGGCGGCCACTGGCCCTGCCAGTCAAAAACCGGGTCGGAGTTCTCGCACCCGGGGGCCGGCGGCGGCATCGTCCGCCAGGTGCGCCACCAGACATCACCTGGCATCTGGCGCAGCCCCATGCCGAGGTATGCCGAGATCCGCGGATCCGAATAGATCGCCCCGTTGTGGTACATCCCCGTGGTCGCCGGGTCATAGCCGATGTAGACCCCGCCATACATCTGCCCGGTCGGCGGCCGGTCGGGGAGATTCTGGTTGACGTTGCACGAGGTCTGCTCGCGGTCGTCGTAGAAGATCCCGAAGTCGACCTGGGAGAGCAGCTGGTTGGCCTGGGTGGCCAGGCCGGGCAGGCCGCGGCGCACCACGATCAACCCGGAGACATACCAGCCGTTGTCGACCTGGGAGATGAACGTGCAGTTGTTCTTGCCCTGCATGTCCTCCTCGGTGCACTCCGGGTCCTCCGGGCTCATGATGAACTCGGCCGTGCGCGTGTCATACCACTGGTGCAGGAAGCCCTCGTGGCGATCCATCCCGGCGACGGTGGTCAACGTCTTGCGCACCCGCGCCTCCGCCTCGGCGGTGGTGATCAGGCCGAGGTCGCGGGCGGAGACGATGGCCCACAGATAGACCCCGACATTGGCGGCGGAAGTGTAGGTGCCGTAGGCCGTCGGGGCCGAAGCCCCACCGGCGTAGGTGACATTGTCCAGTGGCAGCGCCGTGTTCCGGTCGACACCGACGCCGACCCGGTAGAGCTTCCACGAGTCGCGGGCGGTGGTGCGCAACAGCCGCTGGTCTTGCGCCGACAACGTCGGGTAGGCATCGACCCGGGCGTCGGCATCGCGCGCCGGAAATAGCGTGGGGGTCGCGGCCCGAGCGGCATACGGAGCCGTCGCGGTGGCGGTCGGGGATAGTGCCAGGCCGGCGGCGACAGCGGGCGCGATGAACGCGGCCGCCCGGAGGGCGCGGCGGGCAGGTGGTGACGTCATGGCGTGGGGGCCTCCCTGATCCAGGCGCCGGGCCTCGTTGCCCGGCGCATGACGCGGGCCGGCTCACGGGAGCGCGATCGCCGGCCCGGTCCCACTGTGACACCGAACCGGCCGCGACGCGCCGTAAGCGCTTACAGTTTTTCCGGCAAGCTAGGTTGGGCGGGTGCCATTGACTCCTCTCGCCCTGCCTGACTCCGACTGGGCCACGTATGCCGACGTGCACGTCGCTGCGGGGCTCGCCGCCGCGCGTGCTGCCCTCGACCAGCTGGCCGACGGGAGCTCACGCACCACGCTGGCGGCGCTACAGCTGTGGAACGACAGCGACATGGCCCTGTCGACGGCCAGTGGCCTGGCCAACCTGCTGGCCCAGGTCCACCCCGATGTCGCCGTGCGGACGAGCGGCGAGAACGCCGTCCAGGAGCTGACCCGGTTTGCCACCGAGCGCTCCCTCGACCGCGGCCTCTATGACGTGCTGGCCGGCCTCGACCCCACCGGCCTGGGCCCGGACGCGGCGCGCGTCCTGGGCCACAGCTTGCGCGACTTCCGCCGGTCCGGCGTCGACCGGGACGAGGCGACGCGGGAGCGGTTACGAGCCATCAACGAGCGAATGACGGTGCTCGGGCAGGACTTCGCCCGCAACATCCGCGACGACGTCCGCTCGATCCGGATCGCCCCCGAGCGACTGGCCGGGCTGCCCGAGGACTACGTCGCCGCGCACCCGCCGGGTGAGGACGGCCTGGTCACGATCACCACGGATTATCCCGACCTGCTGCCGTTCCGCAGCTTCGCCCGCGACGGCGCCGCCCGCCGCGAGTTGGTCATCGCCAACCTCAACCGGGGGTGGCCGCAAAACGACCCGATCCTGCACGAACTGCTCGACCTGCGCGCCGAACAGGCCGACCTGCTCGGCTACGCCGACTGGCCGGACTACGACGCCGAGGTCAAGATGATCCGCGAGGGCGCGGCGATCGCCGATTTCGTCGACCGGATCAGCCAGCTAGCGGACGCGCCTGGGCGCCGCGTCCTGGCCGTCCTACTCGAACGGGCGCGCGTCGAGGACCCGGGCATCGAGGCGCTGACGGCCGCGGAGTCGCACTACTACAGCGAGCTCATCCGCCGCGAGCGCTTCGACGTCGACGCTCAACACGTGCGCACCTTCTTCGACTTCGCCAAGACCCGCGACGGCCTGCTCGAGGTGACCGGCCAGCTGTTCGGCATCGAGTATGCCGCGCGGCCGGACGCCTCCGTCTGGCATCCGGAGGTAGCGGCATACGACGTGCTCCGCGACGGCGAGCCGATCGGGCGGATCTATCTCGACCTGCACCCCAGGGAGGGGAAGTTCAAGCACGCAGCTCAATTCTCCCTGGTCAGCGGCGTCGCCGGCCGGACCCTCCCCGAGGGCGTGCTCGTGTGCAACTTCCCCACGGGCCTGATGGAGCACTTTGAGGTCACGACCTTCTTCCACGAGTTCGGCCACCTGCTGCATCACATCCTGGCCGGCGCCGGGGAATGGGTCGCCTTCAGCGGCGTCGCCACCGAGTGGGACTTCGTCGAGGCGCCCTCGCAGATGCTGGAGGAGTGGGCCTGGGATCACGCGGTGCTCAGCTGCTTTGCCACCGATGCCGACGGCCGCGCCATACCCGCCGAATTGGTCGCCAAGATGGTCGCCGCGCACGAATTCGGCAAGGGCCTGCAGGCGCGCACCCAGATGTTCTTCGCGGCGGTCTCCTACTATCTCCACCGCGACCGGCCCGCCGATCACGACGCCTTCGTCGCCGACATCCAACCGCGCTTCGATCTGTTGCAGCGTTTGCCCGAGACGCACTTCCAGGCCTCCTTCGGCCACCTGGACGGCTACACCTCGGCCTACTACACCTACATGTGGAGCCTGGTCATCGCCAAGGACCTGTTCGCCGCATTCGACCGGGCCGACCTGCTCGACCCCGAGGTCGCCGCTCGCTATCGCGACCGCGTGCTCGCCCCCGGCGGCAGCAAGGACGCCGCCGACCTGGTCGCCGACTTCCTCGGCCGGCCCTACTCCTTCGAGGCCTTCGGGGCCTGGCTGGCCCGCTGACGCCGCGGCTGCTTACTACGGCGACTGCCAAGCCGTTGCGTTTTGGCAGAAGTCACCCGACCAGGTGACCGTCGGCGATCTCGATGACCCGGTCGGCCAGGGAGAGCAGCAGGGGGTCGTGGGTGGTGACGATCGCTGTCATGCGCTCGGCCTGGACCAGGGCACCGATCAGCTCCATGATCTCGCGAGCCGTATGCGAGTCGAGCTGTCCGGTCGGCTCGTCGGCGAGCAGCAGCCCGGGCTTGGCGGCCAGCGCGCGGGCCAACCCCACCCGCTGCTGCTGGCCGCCGGACAGCTGGCCGGGAAGCTGGTTGACGTGCGGGCCGAGACCGACGCTCTCCAGCACCTCCACAACCCGGGCGTCCCGCTCCTTGGGCGCCATCTTGTTCAGCCGCAATGGCACCGAGACGTTCTCCCGGGCCGTGAGGATCGGGATCAGCCCGAAGGACTGGAAGACATAGGAGACCTGTTCGCGCCGCAGGCGCAGCAGATCGGCGTCCTTCATCGCGGTCACCTCGGCGCCGTCGATCACCACGCGGCCCGATGTGGCCCGGTCCAGGCCGCCGATGACGTTGAGCAGCGTTGTTTTGCCCGAGCCGGAGCGGCCCTTGATCGCGACATACTCGCCCTGCGCGACGGCCAAGTCGATGCCGCGCAGCGCATGCACGGCCGTCTCGCCCTCGCCGAAGACTCGGGTCAGACCTTCGATCCGGACGAACGCCTCGTCACCCATCACTGCCCCCCGCCCACACGCTCGCCGGTGCCCGGCTCGCCATTGTCACGCCGGCCGTTCTCGCGCCCGCCGTTCTCGCGCTGGTCGGGCCAGACACCGATGTGGTCGCGCTCGAGGTCCAGCCGCACCCGCTCCCGCATGTCGAGAGCCTCGGTGAATTCCCGCGGCAGCTGCAGCCGACCGGCGCGGTCGAGAACGGCATACTCCTCGGCGATCAGCTCCTCACCGCCATGCTCACCGATCGCCGTGCGCCGCAACACTTCCGAGGACGTCCGTCCATCTCGTATGCCGACCGTCCGCTGCACCTGCTCGCTCACCAAGGGGTCGTGGGTCACCAGCACCACCGTCGTCCCGTAGGCCGCATTGGCCGCGCGGATGGCCGCGAACACCTCCTCGGAGCTCTCGCTGTCCAGCTCACCGGTCGGTTCGTCCGCGAGCAGCACCTCAGGCCGGTTGGCCAGCGCCACACCGAGCGCGACCCGTTGTTGCTGCCCACCGGAGAGCTGATGCATCAGCCGATCGGCGCACTCGGGGATGCCGAGCAGCTCGAGGAGTTCGCCGGCCCGCTGCGGTCGCTCGCCGCGCGCGACCCCGGAGAGCGTCATCGGCAACTGGATGTTCTCGGCGGCGCTCAGATAGGGCAACAGGTTGTGCATGGCCTGCTGGAAGAGGAACCCGACGGTCTCGCGCCGATAGCGGACCCGGTCGCGGGCCGACATCGCCAGCAGGTCCTGTCCGGCGAGCCGGGCGACGCCGGCGCTGGGGACGTCGAGACCGGACAAGATGTTCAGCAGCGTCGACTTCCCGGATCCCGAGGCCCCGACGATGGCGACCACCTCACCCTGGTCGACGAGCAGGTCGAGGCCCTGCAGGGCGACGACCTCCACACCCTCGGACTTGAAGATCCGCACGAGGTTGTCGCACACGATCTGGGCTCCGGCCCCGAAGGACGCCGCACGGGAACTCATCGTTCGCCTCCTGAGCGCAAGTGCTCGGCTAGCCCGGCGCGTCGCGCGAGCAACGCGTCGAGGATGATCATGACCAGGACGAGGAGCAGCAGGCCGGCCACGATGGCCACGATCCAGCTGCCCTGCGGGCGCACCGGCGGAAACGCGGGCCCGCCGGTATAGGGGGCCAGGTCGAGCACGCGGCGCAGCAGCCGCGGCAGGTAAAGGCCGACGCCGACGCCGGTGGCGACGGCCGCCGCGGCGAGTGGCAGCAACTCGACGAGGCCCAGGCGCCATTCGCCGCCGCGGCGCAGGCCCATGGTGCGCAACCGGATCAGCACGTCGGCCCTGTCCCTGCGGGTGGCCGCCAGCACCTGCAGCGCCGCGATCATGCTGAGCGCGGCAGCCAGCCCGAGCGCCAACAGCGACGCGACGCGCACCAGGGCCGGCAGCGCACGCCCGGCGACGGCCGCCTGCAGCGCCCGCCGGTCGAGCACCTGCTCGGTCAAGGGGGTGGGTGGATCCCCGCTGGCCAGCGCGTGGATCGCGTCGGCGTCGCCGCGCAGGAGCAGAGTGTTGGGTTGGACTCCGGTGAGTCGGGTGCGCAGGTCGTCCAGCGACACCAGCATGACCGGCAATGCCGTGCGCCCGGGCGTCCCGCGCTCCAGGGCCGGCTCAACACCGACGATGCGGACCGGGACGGTGCCCTCGTCGATCGTCAGCGAGATGTCGGCGCTGGTGTCCAGTTTCGCGCTGACCAGGGCCGCAATGGCGTCTTCCCCCGCGGCCGGCCGCAGGCGGGCGGCGTCGAAGGCGAGTGGCGAGCCGGCAAGCGCGGCGGCATACGCCTGCGGTCCGGTGGCGAGGAGAGAGACCTGACGGGTGCCGCTTCCGGCGCGGCCGGCCGCGTCACCAGTGCGGCTGTATGCCGGCAGCGCGGCCGCGATCCCCGGCCGCTGCCCGATCGCGGTGACATCCCGCGCGTCGATGCGGGTGGCGACGATCCGGCCATCGGCGCCGACCGCGCGATAGAGCCCGGTGAGCCGTTCGCGATCCACCGAGGCGGCGACCGTGGCGAGCACCGTGGTGACCGCGGCGGCGACGAGCAGGGTGACGATCGGCAGCAGCGCCGCACCCCGCTCCCGGGCGGAGCGGCTGAGGCCGATGAAGCCAAGCACCGACCGGCGCCGGGCGACGAAGTAGGCGGCCAGCCGGACAAGGGGTGGATAGACGCGGAGCAGGATCACCGCGGCGGCGAGCGCCAGCACGACCGGGCCGAGAGCGGCGAACCAGTCACCCGTGCCAGTCGCGATCCGGTCCCCTCGACTGCGGATCGTGCCCACGACAAAGACCGCGAGCGCCAGCACCAGCAGCTCCAGGACGATCCGCCGCGCCTGTGCCGCGCGCGACGGCGCGCCGCTGCGCGTCGTCACGGCCGCCGCGGCGATCGAGCGGGTGACGGCCGCCGCGACGACGAGCGCATCCAGGACCGGCAGGGCCGCGAGCGCGATGGCGTCGAGCCGGGTGACACCGGTCACGAGCACCCACACGGCGGCGGCGGCAAGCGCGGCAGCCGGGAGCACCCACAGGCCCGTTTCGGTCAGCGTGAGCGTCCATAGTTGGCGCAGCGAGGCCCCCCGAGACCGGAGCAGCCGCAGGCTCGCCGCCCGCGCCCGGACCAGGCCGGCGGCCAGTTGCGCCGCCGCCAGGGCAGCCGCCGCGACCAGCGCGACGACGACGAACTGCAGCAGCGCCGAGGTGACCGCGAGCGCGCGCAGGTAGCCGGCGCGCACGTCGGCCAGGCCGGTGGTCACGCGTGGGATCTGCGGGCCCCATTCGGATCTTGCGAGCGTCATCCGCGAGACGGCATTGACGAGAACATCGCCGTCGGCCCGGGTCGTTCCGGCGTCCTTGACGACGATCCGCCACTCGTGATCGAGCCACCTGGACGCGGAGATGTCCGGGGCGACCGCAGCGGCGAAGTGTTTTGGCAGAGCGGCCAGGCTGCCCCCGAGCGGGCCATAGTTCTCGGGCACGGTCACCAGGACCGCCTGCGGGAAGAAGCCGCCGCTGGCTCCACCCGCCGGGATGATCGCCGGGCGCAGCATCCGGTTCTCGGCACCCCAGAAGGCGTCGGCGGCGTTCAGTGGGGTGAAGGTGCCGGCGAGTTCGACGACGACCGGTTCGGCCCGCTCGTAGGAGGTGTGCTTGGCGGCCGTCGTCAACAGCATCCGGTCGCCCACCTCGAGCTGCCATTGGCTCGCGATGCTGGTGGCCAGGGCGACCGGGATGACCTTGACCGGGCGCTGGACGACGGTCTCGGCCTCGATGTCCGCGATGTAGGGGACCGTCGTGGGCTCAGTGGCCACCGATGGCATGCTCCCGGCATCCCACCGCACGCGGGGGCCAAGGTCGCTTTGGATGCGGATCAGTGCCTGCCGGGTTGCTTGCCGGGGGACCGGCCGGCCCCGGCCGTCCAGGTCGGTGACGTCGTTCTCGGCGGTTTGGGCCGAGAACGTCAGCCGGTCGACCAGGTCCTCGGCGGGGCCGAGCAACCGGCGGGCCGCCTTCTCGATGTCGTCCTGCGGTGATTTCGGCTCGCCGCCCGCGTCTCGCACCGGCACGCCAAAGATCCCGAAGCCCGAGTTGGAGTAGCTCAGGAGGATATCCCGCATACCCGCGGGTGCGGCCTTGAGCTGATCACCGAAGGCGCGATCGTAGGCCGCATCCTGCAGCCGCGGGGACGCGAGCGCTCCGGCCACGCTTGCGCCGACGAGCAAGGCAAGCAGGGGTCCGGTCCCAAGGCGGCGGAGGTGACGCCGCAACAGCGTGACCAACCGCAGCGGGTGGACGCCCGCGGTTCGGCGGTGGCGGCCGGTGGGCATGGTCATTCGTGCGCCTCCGTCCGCAAGGCGGCGCCGATATCGCTCGGGTTGCGCACCAGGGCCGCGGCGATGACGACGAGCACCAGAGCCACCCCCGCGGCGATCAGGGCTAGCGCCGGCCAGTTGAGCACGGTCAGGACCGGCGGGATCGCCGCGTGCCCGTCCCCAGCGACCAGGAGCGGCACTACCAGCCAGGCGGCAACGGCCGAGGTAATCAGCCCGACGAGCGCGCTGAGCACGATGACCACCGCGCGTTCGAGGAGGAGCACGACGCGCTGGCCACCCGGGCCGAAGCCGAGGGCGGTGAGGATGACCCCGTCGTGCTGGCGGGCGCCGCGCAGGGCGGTCGTGGCGGCGGCAAACCCGAGCGCCGCCAACACCAACGCGGCGAGGGTGAGTAGGCCCATCGCCGTGCGCATCCCGGCGTTGACGCTGCCGGCCCGCCGGCCGGCGAGCACCTCATCGCGGTCGGTGACGGTATCAGCGAGCCGCGGTTCGTCGCGCAGTTGAGCGCGGGCCGCGGCCGGGTCCGCCGGGTCGAGCCAGTACTCGCCGACCGTGAGGATCCGCATCCCCTCCGGGTCGTTGGGCAGGGCGACACCCGCGGCCCGTTGCAACGCCCCCAGGTCCGCGAGGACGCCGAGTGTCGGGTTGGTCGCGGTCGGCAGGGCGTCGATGAGGCCGGCCACGCGGGCGCTTCGGCTGCTTCCGGACAGGGCGAGAGCAAAGGTGGCTCCGGCGCGCAGGTGCGCCCGGTCGGCCAGGGGCTTGGTGAGCACGACCGGGACCGGGTCGGGCGTGGGGATGGGCGCGGAAACGACATAGGTGGCTCCCCGCCACGCCCCTTTCAGGATGTCGGCGCCAGGCACCGGCTGGCCGTCGGCCTCGACCTTCGTGACGGCCAGCTTCGGTCGGTCGCTCGGTTGCAGATACGAGTACCAGTACTCCGACATGGTGACCCCGATCAGCCTGACGGGGTAGCGAATGGCTCCGTCCGCGGTCCGCAGGGGCACCTCCGTCCGCGCCTGCGATGTCGCCGGGATGGGCAACCGCAGCGACCACCATTGCCCGGTCGCGTCGGCGATGACCACCTGGGTCCTCGGGCCCTCGCTGACGCCGAGCTGGGTGGCGTTGTTGCTTAACCGCGTTGTCAGCCACAGGGATCGGGGGGAGCCGGGAATGAGCAGGCCGAGTGGGTCAGGGACGCGCAGCCGGGCGGTCACACCCGACCACGATCCTGCCGGGACGAGGTCGGCCCGGGGCGTCATCACCGCGGCCGAGGCCGTGTCCACCCCCAGCAGCGTCACGCCGCGCACGCCGCCGACGTCGATGCTCTCGCGATGGGCGGCCAGCACTCGCTCGGGGCCGCCGGCGATCTCCCCGAGCCGCGAGGTCGTCCACGGCGCCGTGCCGATGACCTCGCTTCCCGGCTGGACCCGCAGTGCTGCCCCCGCCTCGAAGGCCGATTGATCCCGCAGCGAGCGTTCCGTGGTCGCCCGCTGGCTGACCGCCATCGAGCCCATCGTCAGCGCGAGCAGCACGAGCAGGATTGATCCGGTTTGGCTCCCGATCCGGCGGGAGACCTGCCAGCCGGCCCAGGCCTGCGGGAGCGACACGCTGCGTGCCGCGAGCCGAGACCCCACCCGGGCCAGCAGCGGGATCAGGCGCAGCGCCAGGACGGCCAGGCCGGCGACGATCAGCGCCGGCGCCGCGATCGTCAGCGGGTCCAACGCCGGAGAGGACCCGCTTTGGTAGCGCCGCAACTGCAGCAGCCCGACAAGCGCCAACAGCAGCAGCACGGCGTCGAGGCCGGCGCCCGCGGCCAACTCGGCGATTCTCCCGCGGCCAGCGAGGTCCCGCTCGACGCGCAGGCCGCCCTGGCGCAGGCTGGCGACCACAAAGACGAGCAACGCCAGGGCGCCGCCGATCGCCACCGCGCTCCAGACCTGCCCGGAGAGCAACGCCTCCCGATACCCCCTGCCGGCGGCGGGGAAGTCGGCCGCTTCGGCCAAGGGACGCACGAGCAGCGGCGCGAGGGCTGCGCCGCCGAGGGCGCTGATCGCGACGAGGAGCAAGCCCTCGGCGAGCGCCAGGCCGAGCAACTGGCCGGTGCTGGCGCCGCGCGCCCGCAGCAGTCGGGTCTCGGGGTCGCGCAGCATACCGAGCTGGGTGGCGGCGAGCGCGAGCGCGGCCCCGCCGAGAAGCAGCAACAGGACGAGGGGGGTGAGCAGCACCCGACCGGTGCGCGTGCCGAGATCGGCCGCCTCACGCAGCACCTGCGCCTGCTCCGAGCGGATGGTCGCCCCCCGCAACGCGGGATCCTTCTGCAGGCGATCGAGCGTCGCCGTCGCACCCGCCGCGGCGGCGCCGACGTTGGTCGCGGTGAGCGACTGCGGCGGGATGTCGATGATCCAGTGCCCGGTCAGTTGCCGGGTCAGCATCCCGGGGGCGGCGATGAATGGTCCGTATGCGGTGAAGTCCCCCCGATCGATCCCCGTCCTGCCGAGCGGGATGAGCCGCCAGAGCGGGGCGTCCGGGTCGGTGACGGCGATGATGCCGCTGACCTTGACGACGAGCGGATCGGTCTTGGGATCGATCAGGTCGCTCAGCTTGACCGTGGATCCGACCCTGAGGTCGAGCGCGGCGGCAGCGGGTTGCGGGAGCACGATCTCCAGCGGCTGCGCACCCTTGGTGGCCTGCGGCCAGGTGCCGGTGGCCAACCGGGCATACCGGGCGATGTCGGGGAGTTCGGCCATCAGGATGCGGTCCTGCGCGCTGCCGCCCACCAGACCACGCGAGGTGGCGATCCGCGCCCGGAGGAGGTTTATTTGGCCCTGGTCACCGACGGCGGCTTGCACGGCGGCGTCCACGGCCGCGGCGCTGTCCGTGCGCAGTGGGACAACCACGCTCGTGTCGCGCCGGCTCGGGTCGGCTGCTGCCACCGACTCGCGCACGCTCGCGTCGGCGATCCCCGCGGCAAAGGTCCGCAAGGCGGCGACGACCAGCAGCGACACCAAGACGGTCGCCACGACCGCGGCCAGCGCGGACGGGTGTTGCCGCAGCCGCCGCCACAGCACGGTCTGCCAGCGCACGCAACACTCCCTCCCGGCCCAACCCGAGCCCGAATCCAAGCGACACTAAGCGAATGCCGCCCGGCGGCTGGACGTTGCACCGGGTTCGTTAACAGACCGATATCGGGGTCGTGGTGTCGGCACTGCCCAGGCCGGACTCAGTGGAGCAGGACCGGGGTGGCGGCGCCGTCCTCGTCGTCGAGCAGGTGGCTCTCCTCGTGCTGGCGGGGGAGGAAGTATGCCGGGATGAGCGTCAGCAGCACCAGGAAGGCGGCGACGAGGAAGCTGTGGCCGAAGACCGGCCCGGCGGCGTGCGCGACCGCATCGGCCAGCTTCGCTGCGCCGGCGGCCTGGTCGTTCCCCGCGGACGCCAGGATTTCGGCCACCTTGGGGAAGCCGGCCAGCTGCTCGCGGATCGCGGCCGGGTCCGTCACACCGGCGGTGGCCTCCTTGAAGGCGGTGGCTTGGCCGACCAGGGGGTCGTCCCTAAGGCCGTTGGTCAAGACCACCGACATGATCGCCACACCGACCGAGCTGGCGATCTGCTGGGTGATATTGAGCAGGGTCGAGCCGCGGGCGACCTGGTGGGAGGTCAACGTCTTGATCGCCGAGGTCATGATCGGCATCATCGTGGCGCCCATACCGAGGCCGAGGACGAACAGCACCGGGATGATGTAGCCCCAATAGGACGTGTCTCCGTCGACCCGCGATAGCGCGAACATCCCCCCGATGATCGCCACTAGCCCGAAGGGCACGATCCGGCCGACCGGGAACTTGTCCGCGAGCGCGCCCGCGATCGGCATGGTCAGCATCGCGCCGATGCCCTGCGGGGCGACGAGCAGTCCGGCGTGCAGGGCATCCTCACCGCGGACCTGCTGGAAATACGTGGGCACGAGTAGCAGCCCGCCAAAGAACGCGGCCGCGAAGATGAACATCGTGATCGTCGCGACGCTCAGCCGGCGGTTGGCAAACAGGCGCAGGTCGAGCAGCGGGTGCACCGGTTTGAAGCTGTAGACGACGAAGGCGATCAGCAGCAGCAGCCCGGCGGTGCCCCAGCCCATGACCTGGGCGGAGAAGAAGGTCCCGGCCTCGGGGATGGAGGAGATGCCATAGAGGAACATCGCCAGCCCGGGGCTCATCATCAGCATCCCGACCAGGTCGAAGCTCTCGCTCGGCTCGGGGCGGTCGGCGGGCAACGCCCAGGCGGCATACAGCAGCGCGAGCACGCCGAGCGGCAGGTTGATCAGGAAGATCCAGTGCCACGTCACGGCGTCGATGAGATAGCCGCCAAGGATCGGGCCGAGGATCGGGCCGAGCAGCATCGGTATGCCGAGGATCGCCATCAGCCGCCCCATCCGGTGCGGGCCGGCCGCCTTGGTCATGATCGTCATGCCGAG
Source organism: Nostocoides sp. (assembly GCF_037045025.1). GTDB lineage: Bacteria > Actinomycetota > Actinomycetes > Actinomycetales > Dermatophilaceae > Nostocoides_A. The sequence continues at coordinate 47,803 of NZ_JBAOHM010000015.1, forward strand.
CGGCATCAGCAGGCCGCCGCCGAGCCCTTGGATCACCCGGAAGAGGATGAGCATCTCGATGCTCTGCGCCGCCGCGCACAGGACGGAGCCCAACGTGAACAAGGTGATGGCCAGCATGTAGAGCCGCTTGGTGCCGAAGCGGTCGGCGGCCCAGCCGGTCAGCGGGATGACGGTCGCGAGCGCCAGGGTGTAGGCCGTGACCGTCCACGCCACGGTCGAGTAGGCGAGGTCCTCGCCCCCCGACGCGAACGCGTGCTGGAAGGTCGGCAGGGCGACGTTGACGACCGTGATGTCGAGGATCGACATGATCGCGCCGAGGACGACGACCCCGGCAACCTTAAGGACGGCGCCATCGATTTTGTCGAGCTGGGCGTCGAAAGGAGGACCGAGTTGGGCAGGGGCAGCCACGGGCAGAACCGCTTCCGTCGTTGGGATGAATGGGCGCGCGGACGGTGGTCGGCGCGCGCACGGCCCGGCGCACACAGGGCGCGGGCCGAGAAGACGCCCGTTAAGGATATCCCACTGTTGAACGTTCACGAAGCGGGTTTCAGGTCGGCCCGGACGCCGGCATGCCCGGCGGACCGCAGTGTTACGCCTTCGTTAAACCGCTTGGGCGGGCGGGCCACGACGCCGGCCGGGCCATAGCCTTGCCCGCGTGACGATTCGGGTGGCGATCGAGCATCGGACGACCTACACCTTTGCGCGGCCGGTGACGGTCTATCCGCACACCATCCGGCTGCGCCCGGCCCCACACTCGCGCACGCCGATCGACGCCTATTCGCTGGCGATCTTGCCGCGCAACCACTTCGTCAACTGGCAGCAGGATCCCTTCGGCAACTACCTGGCCCGGGTCGTCTTCAACGAGCCGGTGAGCGAGCTCGACATCGACGTCGACGTCGTCGCCGACCTGACGAGCATCAACCCCTTCGACTTCTTCGTCGAGGAGTATGCCGAGCACTTCCCGTTCGGCTATCCCGCCCAGTTGCGCGCCGACCTCGACCCGTATCTGCGGCCGGTCGACGAAGATGCCGACGGCAGCGGACCCGGCCCGCTCGTGCGGGAGTGGCTGGCCCACAATGTCCCCACCACTATCGGCGACGAGCCGCCCCGGATCGTCGACTTCCTCGTCGCGCTCAACCAGGCGGTCCACCGCGACGTCGCCTACACCGTGCGGATGGAGCCGGGCGTCCAAAGCCCCGACCACACCTTGGCGGCCGCGCTCGGCTCGTGCCGTGACAGCGCCTGGCTGCTCGTGTCGATCCTGCGCGAACTCGGACTGGCCGCCCGCTTCGTGTCCGGCTATCTCGTCCAGCTGGTCGCTGACGTGGCCCCGGTCGACGGGCCCGCGGGGCCAAGCGCCGACTTCACCGACCTGCACGCCTGGGCCGAGGCCTATATTCCCGGCGCCGGCTGGGTTGGCCTGGATGCCACCTCCGGCCTGTTCGCCGGCGAGGGGCACATCCCGCTGTCGGCGACCCCGCACCCCTCGGCCGCCGCGCCGATCAGCGGAGCGACCGAGCCGGTCGAGGTCAGCTTCGCCTTCCACAACAGCGTCACCCGTATCCATGAGGACGCCCGCGTGACCCTGCCCTATACGCCTGGTCAATGGGAGGCGATCGACGCGCTCGGTGAGGTCCTCGACCGCCACCTTCAGGCCGGCGACGTGCGGCTGACCATGGGCGGGGAGCCGACGTTCGTCTCGGCCGGCGACACCTCCGATCCGCAGTGGTCGACCGACGCCGACGGGGAGGAAAAGCGCCGGCTGGCGACCGAGCTGGCCGCTCGCCTGGGGCGCCGCTACGCCCCTGACGGCCTGGTCCACCACGGCCAGGGCAAGTGGTATCCCGGCGAGCCCCTCCCCCGCTGGCAGATCCAGCTGCTGTGGCGCGCCGACGGACAGCCGTTGTGGCGCGATCAACGCCTGCTCGGCGACCCGTGGGGGCCGCCGGAGGAGCGGGTGGCGACGGCCGCGCCCGGGGAGCTGGCCCGTGACCTCGCGCTCTCGATCGCGACGCACCTCGGCGTGCCCGCGGACGTCTGCCGCCCGGCATACGAGGATCCTTGGGGAACCCTGTGGGAGGAGGTCCGCCGGCCGGAAGGGCCGCGCCCGGAGGAGGACATCGACCCGGCCGACCCGCAGCTGGCCAACGAGCGCGACCGGGCCGCGCGAGTGACCGATCTCGACCTGACGCCGGGCACACCGGCCGGGTGGGTGGTGCCGCTGTTCGCCGATCCCGACGGCGCCGGTTGGGGCACCACCCACTGGCGGCTGCGCCGCCGTCACCTCTTCTTGACCCCGGGCACCTCGCCGCTCGGGTTGCGGCTGCCGCTGTCCAGCCTGGCCTGGAGCCAAGCTCCTGACATCCCGGGCATCTCCCCTTTCGTCGAGCGCGCCGACCTGCCCGAGCCCTCGCCGGAGATCGAGCCGGCGAGGGTCTTGGACATCGAGGACGCGCCGCGGCACGCGCTGGCCGTCGAGGTCCGCGGCGGGCACGTGTTCGTCTTCCTCCCGCCGATCCCCGACGCCGAGTTGGGCATCGCGCTCGTGGGCGCGATCGAGGCTGCCGCCGTCCGGGCCCGCGTGCCCGTGGTCTTGGAGGGCTACCCGCTACCGGGCGATCCCCGCCTGGGCACGCTGTCGGTGACACCCGACCCCGGCGTCATCGAGGTCAACGTCCAGCCGTCCGCCACGTGGGGGCAGCTGCGCGAGCTGACCACCAGCCTGTATGACGATGCCCGCCAAGTCCACCTGGCCACCGAGAAGTTCGACCTCGACGGCACTCACACCGGCACCGGCGGCGGCAACCACTTCACGCTCGGCGGGCCGTCCCCGGCCGACTCGCCGCTGCTGCGTCGCCCCGACCTGCTGCGCAGCCTGATCACCTTCTGGCAACACCACCCGTCGCTGTCCTATGTCTTCGCCGGCCGGTTCATCGGCCCGACCAGTCAGGCGCCACGCGTCGACGAGGGTCGCTTCGAGACCCTGTATGAGCTGGAAATCGCCTTCGCCGAGTTGGAGCGGACCACCGCGCTAGCCCGCGGTGAGAGCCCCGCCGGACACACCCCGCCGTGGCTGGTCGACCGGCTGCTGCGTCACCTGCTGACCGACCTGGTCGGCAACACCCACCGGGCCGAGTTCTGCATCGACAAGCTGTTCAGCCCGGACAGCGAGCGCGGCCGCCTGGGGCTGCTGGAGATGCGCGGCTTCGAGATGCCGCCGCACGCCCAGATGGCGCTCGTCCAGGCGCTTCTCGTGCGCGCGCTCGTCGCACGTTTCTGGGAGGAGCCGTATGCCGCTCCGCTCGTGCGCTGGGGATCGCGCCTGCAAGACCGCTTCCTGTTGCCGGCGTTCGCCGCGGCCGACCTGCGCGAGGTCGTCGGCGAGCTGAACCGGTGGCTGGCGAGATCGGCATACGGGATGGGCGAGCAGCGGCCGGCGTTTGCCGAGAATTGGCTCGACCCGTTCTTGGAGTTCCGCTTTCCCCGCCTCGGCGAGGCCGAGATCGGGGGTGTTCATCTGGAGTTGCGGCAGGCGATCGAGCCGTGGCACGCCCTCGGCGAGGAAGCGAGCAGCGGCGGGACCGCCCGCTATGTCGACTCCTCGGTCGAGCGCGTCCAGGTCGCGGCCAGCGGGCTGGTCGAGGGCCGGCACGTCGTCACCTGCAACGGGGTGCCGGTTCCGCTGGTCCCGACCGGGTCGGGGCGGCTCGGCGGTGGCGCCACCGGAATCGGCGACGGGCCGGGCACCTTCGTCGGCGGGGTCCGGTATCGGGCCTGGGCGCCGTGGTCGGCGCTGCATCCGACGATCGGCATCCACTCCCCGCTCGTGTTCGACCTGATCGACCGGTGGAACGACCGCTCGCTCGGCGGGTTCACCTATCACGTGACCCACCCGGGAGGGCGCAGCTACGACGACTTCCCGGTCAACGCGGTAGCCGCCGAGTCCCGCCGCGCCTCCCGCTTCGAGCGGCACGGCCACACCAGCGGCCCGGTGGACACGGCGTCCTGGCCGGCGACCGATTCGCTGCTCGGGCCGCCCGGCACCGAGTTCCCGTGCACCCTCGACCTGCGCCGATTCAGCCCGGGCAACCCGCCCCCGCCAGGCCAGGACGGCGAGCCCTAGCCGTCTCCCGGCGCAGTGAGCTGCTCGCGCACGTCCGGCGGCACGTCGCTCACCCCGCGTGGGTGACCCGGCCACCGAGGAGAGTCAACGAGACGGTCATCGAGCCGAGCACCTCGGCGGCGGCCACAGGGGAATCGGTCGCGGCCAGCGGGTCGGCGTCGAGCAGCGCGATGTCGCCGCGGCTGCCGACGGCCAGGGTCCGCTGATCGTCCGTGCTGGCCGCCAGGGCCTCGGCGGCACCGATCTGCTGGCTGGACGCCCACGGGTCGCGGTCGTCCCCGCTGCGATAGACGGCGGCAGCCATCGCCAGCCACGGATCGAGCGGCGACACCGGAGCATCCGAGCCCAGGTGCAGGATCACCCCGGCGTCGATCATCGACCGCAACGGAAAACACCGGTCGATCCGGTCCGGCCAGCACCTCTCGATGACATCGCGGTCATCGAGCAGGTGCGCCGGCTGGACGCTGGCAACCACCCCCAGCGCGGCCATCCGCGACACGTCCTCGGTGCGCATCAATTGGGCGTGCTCGACGGCACCGGTCGCACCGGTGGCGGCGAAGCAGTCGAGTGCCCGCTCGACGGCGGCATCCCCGATGGCGTGCACCGCGACGGTGAGCCCGTGCGAGCGCGCCCGGGCGAAAAGGTCGGTCAACTCCGCAGCGTCGTAGTTGGGCCTCCCCCGCGCTTCGGCCGGGGTCGCGCTGTCGGCATACGGCTCGCGGCAATAGGCGGACCGGGTGTTGAGCGAGCCGTCGGAGATGATCTTCAGCGGCCCCATCCGCACCTGGCCACCGGTCTCGCCCAGATCGTCGCCGGTGGCCAGGCCCTCGGCGATGACGGCATCGAGCCCCTCGGGATAGGTCGCCGCCCGAACGCGCAGACCACGGACACCGCGCGCGAACCGGCGCGGCCAGTCCCGGTGGGCCGGCCCGAACTCCATGTCCCCGATGCCGACCACGCCGACGCTTGCGGCCCTGTCGACCGCCAGGTCGTATGCGGCTCGGGCCGCCTCCGCGGCGCCCGGGAGGGAGTCGAGGCGGGCGAAGACGGGAAACCAGTCCGTCTCGCGCAGGGCTCCGGTCGTTGCCGGCGCGTCGAGCAGCCGCAGTGCGGCGGTGTTCAGCCAGCCGTTGTGCGCGTCGCCGCTGACGAGAACGACGGGATGACGGCCGCTCACGGCGTCGAGTTCGGCCACGGTCGGCTGCCGGGTCCACAGCGCGGACCGGTGCCCGAACCCGGTGACGACGGAGTCGGTGTCCCCGGCCGGGAGGACGGCGAGGTGCGCCGCCAGCCGCTCGGTGACCTCCTCGGGGCCGCCCGTGCCAGTCATGTCGACGCGCGTTAGGGTGTTGGCCCACTGGGCCATGTGGACGTGGTGATCCCACAGGCCCGGGATCGCCCAACGGCCCTCGGCGTGGTGGACCTCCTCCTCGTCCTGCGGGTTCAGGGTGGGGGCGATCTCGGTGACCAGGCCATCGCGGATGCGCAGGTCCACGGGCTCGGCCGGCGCGGGTTGCCCGCCGACCGGGACGAGGCGCGCGCCGCGCACGAGGACGGCCGGCGCGAGGTCGTGGGGAGGTGCTGGCGTCACCGCGCAACCGTAGCGCCGACGGGCGTTCGGCATACTCAGACCGAGAGGCCGGGACGGCCGAGAACGACGTTGAGGTGGCAACGATGCTCGTACGCGGCGCAGCCGAGCGCCCGCGACAGCGCGAACCTCACGGAAGGACATGACATGACCGTGCCAGCCGGCAGCTGGGTCGAGATCGAGCAGGTCGTCCTCACGCCCGATCAGCGGGCGCCGGGCATAGCGGCACGGGAATGCCGACATGGTCACCGCGACGAGCGGCAACTACGGCGCGGCCGTCGCGTCCCAAGCGGCCCAGCGCGGACTGAAATGCATTGTCGTGCAAGAGGTCTATGACAGCCACGGCATCGGCTAGCCCGAGATCGTGGAGAAGGGCCGGGCCTGCGAGGCCTATGGCGCCGAAGTATTGAAGCTGACCGTGGGTCCGGAGCTCTTCTACGTCCTGCTGCGCACGCTGGAGGAGACCGGGTTCTTCAACGCCAGCCGCCATACCCCGTTCGGGATCCGCGGCGTCGAGCCCCTCGGCGCCGAGGTCGGCCGCGAGGTGACCGAGCGCTACGGCCGGGCACCGGACGCCGTCGTCGTCACCCACGCGGGCGGCGGGAATGTCACCGGGACCGCCCGCGGGCTGCTCGCCGTGGGCTGCGCGAACACGCGCGTCGTCGGCTGCTCGGTCGACCTGTCCGGCTTGCACATGGCCGGCAACACCAGCCTCACCGCGGCGATCTCGTTGGCCCGGACCCTGCCGCGCGACCACGTGGTCGTGGTCCAGGAGACCGAGTACACCGGGGCTGGCAAGCACCACAACAGCCAGCTCGCCTTCGCCCGCTCCCGTGGCATCGAGGTGCGCCGCGGCGACCCGCGGGACAACGTGCCGGGTGTCGCCATCGTCCTCCCCGAGCGGTTGGACCAGGTGCAGTCGGTGCCGCTCGACCTGGACGACCTGCGATCGTCCTACCTGCGCAACGCCGCCGCCCACCTCCCGGTCGGGCAGTGGTCGCCGGCCGACCGCACCTTCCTTGCCGCCGATCTGAAGGTGGACCCGGACTGGGTCGCGGCCCACACCCCCGACGAAGGAGCCCGGCCCCGACCGACGACCGTCAGCACTGCCTGGATCGTCGCCGGCGGCCACTGTGGTCGCTGTTGCCCGTGGCCTCCCACGGACGACGGCAACTCCCCGGGCGCTTAGGGTGTGGGCATGACCGCCGAGGTGATCGCCGGCGACGACGCCCTCGTCACCGCCTATCGCACCCGGCTGGAGCAGCCCTGCGGAGTGCACCCGCCTTTGGTCGACGAACTCCTCGGCCGCGCCGGCGACGCCCGCACCGGCGACGGCGACCGCGACATCCTCACCGAGGCGATCGGGGCGCTCGGCCTGGCCGGTCTGCTCGCAGCCCGGACCGAGGCGCGGCGACTGGTCGAGGACGACGGGGTCACCTATGGCACCGGCGGCGCCGGCCGCCCGGGGCGCAGCTGGGTGATCGACCCGCTGCCGTTGATCATCTCCAGCGGCGAATGGGCCGGCCTGGAGGATGGGCTGCGCCAGCGCGCCCACCTGCTCGATCTCGCGCTGACCGATCTCTATGGGGAGCGCGCGCTGCTGCGGCGCCGGGCGATCCCGCCCGAGGTGGTGCTCGCTCACCCGGGATTCCTGCCACAGGTCGACGGCATCCGGGTGCCGGGCGCCCGGCAGTTGATCCAGGTGAGCGCCGACCTCGGCCGCGGGGCCGACGGCTCGTGGGTGGTCCTATCCGACCGCACGCACGTGCCTTCCGGGGCCGGCTACGCGATGGCCAACCGGCGGATCACCTCCCGGGTCATGGCCGGGCTGCACCGGCAGACCCCGCTGGCCCGGATGCGCGGCTTCTTCGACACCATGCGTCTCGCGCTGACCGATATCGCGCCCGAGGCCGTCGACCTGCCGCGGGTCGCGCTGCTCAGCCCGGGCGCCGACTCCGAGACCGCCTTCGAGGTCGCCTTCCTCTCCACCCTGCTTGGCTTCCCCGTCGTCGAGTCCGAGGACTTGACCACGCGCGACGGCCGGATCTCGATCCGCGGCCCGGAGCGGATCGAGCAACTCGATGTGTTGCTGCGCCGGGTGGATGCCGCCTTCTCCGACCCGCTCGACCTGCGGGGCGACTCCCGGCTGGGGGCCACCGGCATGGTCGAGGCGACCCGGCTCGGCACGATCACCATCGCCAACCCGCTGGGCGCGGGTGTGCTGGAGAATCCCGCGCTGCTCGCCCACCTGCCTCGCCTGGCCCGAGATCTCCTCGGGGAGGAGCTGCGCATCCCGTCGGTGCCCACCTGGTGGTGCGGCGAGCCGGCCGCGCTCAGCCACGTCCTGGCCCATCTGGGCGACCTCGTCATCAAACCGTTCAGCTATGGCCGCCACCCGGTCAGTGCCTTCGGGTGGCAACTCGACTCGGCCCAGCGCGAGGATCTGCGCGCCCGGATCACCGCCCGGCCCTGGGAGTGGGTCGGGCAGGAACCCGTGCCGATGTCGACCGCCCCGGTCGTCACGGCGACCGGGTTGGAGCCACGCCGGGTCGTGTTGCGCACCTTCGCGGTCGCCCACCAGGGCGCCTATCATCTGCTGCCCGGTGGCCTCGGCCGGGTCGCGGCCCGCGCCGAGCAGCACCTCGTCTCCAATGCGACCGGGGCACTGGCCAAGGACGTCTGGGTCCTGGCGCGCGCCGAGGCCGGCGTGGAGCGGCTTTCGGTGGAGCGGTTCACGCGGCCTCTGCCCATGCGCCGAGCTGCGGCGGTCGCTCCGCGCGTCGCCGACAACCTGCTGTGGATCGGCCGGTATGCCGAGCGCGCCGAAGCGCTCGCCCGCCTGCTGCGCGTCACCGACGATCTCGTCGAGGACCACGCCGGCCGCGACGGGACACCCGAGGCGGCGACGACCACCGTGCTGCTGGATGGTCTCGCGGCGATCACCCGCTCGCGCGCCCTGGCGGTCGACCCCGTCGACGGACTGCGCACGCTGGTGCTCGACGCCGATCGTCCCGGCACGCTCGCCTTTGCCGTCACGCGTCTGGTCGCCGCCACCAACCAGGTGCGCGACCAGGTCTCCCAGGACATCTGGATCGTCCTGGGCCGCCTGGAGCGGGCGATCGCCGACATCCCCCGCGACGAGGCGCAGTTGCAGCCGCAGCTGGCCCGCATTCTCGAGTCGCTGCTCGCCGTGGCCGGCATCATCGCCGAATCCATGGTGCGCGACGCGACGTGGGGTTTCCTGGACGCCGGCCAGCGCCTCGAGCGAGCCGTGAACACGCTGGAACTCCTGCGGCATACGGTGTGCGCCGAGCGGCCGCCGCTCGTCGACGGACAGGTCGGCGAGGCGGTGCTGATGGCCGGCGAGTCCATCCTCACCCACCGCCGGCGCACCGCGTCGAGCTCTGGGCCGGCGGCGCCGGCGGTCTCGGCGGTCGCCCTGTTGCTGCTTGATGACTCCAACCCGCGCTCGGTCGCCTATCAACTCGACCGGCTCGCCGCCGCGCTGCGCCTCATCGAGGACGAGAGCCTCGCGGCCGAGGCCGAGCGGCTCCGCGCCGAATTGGCCGCGCTCGACCGCGAGGACGCCTGCGCCGGGGACCGCTCCGGTCTGGGGGCGGCCCTCGACCGTCAGGCCGCTGACCTGCGCGCCCTCGCCGAGCGGATCGGCCGGCGTCACTTCGCCCGCAAGGCGACCCAGCACAGCCTGCCCGTCGCGTGGTCGGTCGGCCGGGAGGAACGCTGATGGCCCAGCGCGACAGCGATTTCACTCCTCGCCGCTACCGGGTTCGCCACACGACCCGCTATGACTACGACGAGGACGTCGTCGGCTGCTACGAGCGCGGTTTCCTCTCGTTGCGGCCGACACCGACCCAGCAGATCGCGTCGGTGAGCGTCGAGGTTTCTCCCGAGCCGGACCTGAGCACCCGGCATTGGGACTTCTTCGGCAACGAGAGCTTCTACGTCGAGGTGCGGACGCGGCATACGACCTTTGCGGCGACCATGATCGCCGAGGTGGACGTTGCCTGGCCGAAGGTCGATGTCGCCGGATTGGATCACTGGACGGTCGCCGAAGCGGCCGCCGCGATCCGCGAGGCCGACCGGGACCCGGTGTCCGAGACCGCCTTCCGGCTCCCCTCCGACCTGGTCGACCTCGGCGTGGAGGTGCGGGAGTTCGCCCGGAGCGTGCTGTGGCCGGACCGGCCGCTCGGCCAGGCATTGTCCGGCCTTTACGAGACCATCTATCGCGATTTCCGCTACACGAAGGGCGCAACCTCGGTACGCACCACACTGCCGGAAATCCTCAAGCTCAAGGCCGGTGTCTGCCAGGACTTCGCGCACCTCGCGATCGGTTCGCTGCGCTGCGCTGGGTTGCCGGCGCGCTATGTTAGCGGCTATATCGAGACCGCCCCGCCCCCCGGGAAACCCAAGCTGGAGGGGTCCGACGCCACGCACGCCTGGGTTTCGGCGCTGACACCGACCGGCGACTGGGTCGACCTCGACCCGACCAACGACCACTTCGCCGACTCCCGATACATCGTGACCGCGTGGGGCCGCGACTTTCGCGACGTCTCCCCGCTCAAGGGCGTGATCTTCACCGAGGCCAAGAAGTCCTCGATGGACGTCGCGGTCGATGTCACCCGCCTCGATCCCGAGCCGTGAGCCGGTCCCCGAGTCCTTTGCCCCCCCCCGCACCTATCCGAGCAAAGTTCGGCGTGCGCGTCGGCGAGCAGCTGCATCGCAGGCGCGCCATGAACGCCGCCCAGGAGCGCCTCGGTCTCAATCGATACCTCGTTCGGCGGCTGTCCGACGTGAGCTAGCGATGAGCACCACCCGCCCCACCGACCTGCGCACGGGCTACTCCGTCACGGAATCGCTCTCCCAGGCCAACGCCGTCCCCGAATGAACTGACCTGGCCTGACGTGGTTGGAAGTTCCGCAGTGGCTGCAGCGCAAGTCGCGCACTTCCCGGCGAGTCGCGCAGTTGCAGGTGCGCGACTCGTTGCGCGGCGGGGTCGACAGGAGCGTGTCGGTACGTTTCTTGGGCGATAACCGTGCCGACCGGGTCCTCTCGACCGCGGGCCTGGTCAGCGACGGGGTTGGCGTTGGCCCTGGCACAGCGTCGGGGCCGCGTAACAGCGTGTGGGGCCGCGTAACGGGCGAGCCGAGCCCGTCCGCGGGACATGGATGGCGATCAGAGGCCCCCTCTTCCCCACTCCACGGTGGCCGCCCGAGGGGGTGGCGCGACCCGTCCGGAGCTGACCACCCGCTACCGACTACCCGCCCAGTTCGGCCAGCCGTGCGGTGAGGATCCGGGTGAAGAGGTCCGGCGGGAGGTCGACGCTGTCGCGGAGCTGGATCGCGCCCGTGGTCGTGGGTATGCCGAGTTGCGCCAGCTCGGCCGCGAAGGCCTGCACAACGGACCCGGAGTAGGGATAGATGCCGATGTGCTTCTTTGTCGACATGATCGACACGAAGCCCTTGCCGGACAACACGAGCCCGGGCATGGCGTACTTGACCCCTTCGGTGGCGTCGGGGGCGAGAGCGCGGGCGGCGGCATACAGTTGAGCGATCCGGCCGCGACGCGGCTCGGGCAGTTGCTCGACGTAGTCGCTCACTGGACGGTCCTCGGGCGAGGAGGTGCGAACGGTCACGCGTCGATCCTCCCAGTTTGTCGCTCGTGCGTTCCGCGTCGTGGGCGAGGGCGATCAGGCGCGCCGGGCCGTCGAGGTGCGACCTCCCAATCGGGCATCCGCTCCGCACCCAGCGCACACCCAGCCGCGCGGGTTAGCGTGTATTGGTGAGTGACGCACCCGACATCGCCACCCTGAGCCAGTTGCACGCCAGCGGCCACGTCGCCAAGACGCTGCGCCAGGAAATGCGTGACAACCTGCTCGCCAAGCTCGCCGCCGGCGAGGACCCCTGGCCGGGTCTGCACGGCTTCGAGACAACCGTCATCCCCCAGGTCGAGCGGGCGATCATCGCCGGCCACGACATCGTCCTGCTCGGCGAACGCGGCCAGGGCAAGACCCGGCTGCTGCGCACGCTCGTCGGCCTGCTCGATGAGTGGACGCCGGTGATCGGCGGCTCGGAACTGGGCGAGCATCCATACGAGCCGATCACCCCCACGTCGATCCGGCGGGCCGCCGAACTCGGCGAGCACCTGCCGGTCGAGTGGCGACACCGCAGCGAGCGGTATGCCGAAAAACTCGCCACCCCCGACACCTCGGTCGCCGACCTGATCGGCGACGTCGACCCGATGAAGGTCGCCGAGGGCCGCCACCTGGGCGACCCCGAGACCATCCATTTCGGCCTGATCCCTCGCTCGCACCGGGGAATCGTCGCCGTCAACGAGCTGCCCGACCTCGCCGAGCGGATCCAGGTCGCGATGCTCAACGTCATGGAGGAGCGCGACATCCAGATCCGCGGCTACGTCCTGCGGCTGCCGCTCGACGTGCTCGTCGTCGCCTCGGCCAACCCGGAGGACTACACCAACCGCGGCCGGATCATCACTCCGCTCAAGGACCGCTTCGGCGCTGAGATCCGCACCCACTACCCGATCGAACTGTCCGACGAGGTCGCGGTTATCGGCCAAGAGGCGCACCTGGTCGCGTCCGTCCCCGACCACCTCATCGAGATCCTCGCCCGCTTCAGCCGGCACCTGCGCGAATCGACCGCCGTCGACCAACGCTCGGGTGTCTCGGCCCGGTTCTCGATCGCCGCGGCCGAGACGATCGCGGCCGCTGCCTTGCATCGGGCAACCGTCCAGGGCGAGCCCGAGGCCGTTGCCCGCGTCGTCGACCTGACCGGCGCGGTCGACGTGCTCGGCGGCAAGGTCGAGTTCGAGACCGGCGAGGAAGACCGCGAGCGGGCGATCCTCGACCACCTGCTTCGGACCGCAACCGCCGAGACCGCGCGCGAGCTTTTCCGCGGTATTGACTTCCGCCTGCTCGTCGAGGCGCTGTCGGGCGGGCTGCTCGTGATGACGGGTGACCACGTGTCGGCTTCCGGCTTCCTCAACGCCCTGCCCGTGCTCGGCGAGTCCGAGCTGTATGACGACGTCGCCGCCCGCGCCGGCGCGCGCAGCGAGGGCGAGCGCGCGAGCGCCCTCGAGTTGGCGCTCGAGGGCCTCTACCTCGCCAAGCGGATCGGCAAGGACTCCGACGGCTCCCAGACCGTCTACGGGGAGAGGGGTTAGCGGTGGCGCGGCGCGATCCGCACCGCTCGGCATACGGCCCGTATGCCGGTGGCGACCCGCTCGCACCGCCGGTCGACCTCGGCGAGGCGCTCGCCGCGATCGGCGAGGACGTCATGGCGGGGTACTCGCCGGAACGGGCGCTGCGCGAGTTCCTCCGCCGCGGCGGGCAGAGCCAGCGCGGCCTGGACGATATCGCCGCGCAGGTGGCGCGCCGGCGCCAGGAGCTGCTGCAGCGCGGCCGCCTGGACGGCACCATGGAGCAGATCCGCGAGCTGCTCGACAAGGCCGTGCTCGCCGAGCGCAAGCAGCTGGCCCGGGACCTGGACGACGACGCCCGCTTCGCCGAGATGCGGATGGAGGGACTGCCGCCCTCGACCGCGGCAGCGGTGAACTCGCTCGCCGACTACCCGTGGCGCAGCTCCGAGGCCCGCGACGCCTATGACGAGATCAAGGATCTGCTCGGGCGCGAGGTGCTCGACCAGCGCTTTGCCGGGATGAAGCAGGCCCTGCAGAACGCGACCGACGAGGACCGCGCGGCCATCAACGAGATGCTGAGCGACCTGAACGACCTGCTGGAGGCCCACCAGCGCGGGGAGGACACCGACCAGCAGTTCGCCGACTTCATGGCCAAGCACGGCCACCACTTCCCGGAGAACCCGCAGAGCATCGAGGAGCTGATCGACGCCCTGGCCAAGCGGGCAGCCGCCGCCCAGCGGATGCTCAACTCGATGACCCCCGAACAGCGTGAGGAGCTGATGGCCCTCTCGCAGCAAGCGTTCGGCTCAGCGCAGCTGATGGACAGCCTCGCCCGGCTGGATGCCAACCTGCAGGCCATGCGTCCCGGCGAGGACTGGCGCGGCTCCGAGCGATTCACAGGGGAGGAGGGCCTCGGTCTCGGTGACGGGACCGGCATCTTGCAGGACATCGGCGAGCTCGACCAGCTCGCCGAGCAACTCTCCCAGGCGTATCCGGGCGCCCGGATGGACGATGTCGACCTCGAGGCGCTGCTGCGCCAGCTCGGGCCGGAGGCCGTCGCCGACGCCCGCACACTGACCGAGATCGAGAGGGAATTGCGCGACTCCGGCTATCTCAAGCGCTCCTCCGACGGTTCGCTGCGGCTGTCCCCCAAGGCGATGCGCCAGCTCGGCAAATCGCTACTGCGCGACGTCGCCGACCGGATGACCGGCCGGCAGGGGGCTCGTGACGTGCGGCTCGCCGGCGCCGCGGGCGAGCCGAGTGGCTCTGCGCGGCCCTGGGAGTTTGGTGACACCGAGAGCTGGGATGTGACCAGGACACTCACGAACGCCGTTGGACGGGAGGCGAGTTCGGGCCGGGCCGGCGTAAGTCGCGGCGGCATACGGCTGGAAATCGGCGATGTGGAGGTGATCGAGACCGAGGCCCGCACGCAGGCGGCGGTGGCGCTGCTCGTCGACACCAGTTTCTCGATGGCGATGGACGGTCGCTGGCTGCCGATGAAGCGCACCTCGCTGGCGCTGCACCAACTGATCTCGACGCGCTTTCGCGGCGACCGGCTGCAGCTGATCGCCTTCGGGCGACAGGCCCAGGTGATGGACGTCGAGGAGTTGACCGGGCTGGAGCCGATCTGGGCCAAGGGCACCAACCTGCACCACGCGCTGTTGCTCGCCAACCGGCACTTCCGCAAGCACCCGAGCGCCCAGCCGGTGCTGCTTGTCGTCACCGACGGCGAGCCGACGGCCCATCTGGAGGCCACCGGTCAGGTGTGGTTCGACTACCCGCCGCATCCACGGACGATCGCGCTGACTGTCCGGGAGTTGGAGGCCGCTGGGCGGCTGGGCGCCCAGGCAACCTTCTTCCGGCTCGGAGAGGACCGCGGGCTGGCTCGGTTCATCGAGCAGATGGCCGCGCGCATCGACGGGCGCGTGATCGCCCCCGAGGCCGAGGACCTCGGTGTCGCGGTCGTCGGGTCCTATCTCGGCTCTCGCCTGCCGTCCTGGCGAGCGGGTGGGTGGATGTCGCTCTAACGCCGAGCCGCCACCGGAGTCAGCGACCGCTCTGCCAGCAGATAATGCACGCCGCGCCCTTGGGATGCCAGGCGGTGATTCTGGCGGTAATCGTCCCGCGCTGCGCACCGACGACCGGCCGCTGAGCACGCTGGAGGGAGATCGCCGGGTGAGTCGATCCCGAGCCCGCGGGCGACGCCTCGGCGGCGGTCGAGCCGATGCCAAATGTGGCAAGCGCGATGAACGAGAAACTGACGATCCGGCGCATGTGCGGTCCTTCCTGACTCTCCCCAACGGCCTGTTTGCCTGCGATGAGTCAACTACAGAGCAGCCCACCGGTCGAGCCCCGAGAACTGTCCACTAGCTGCCATGGCAGGACTTTCATCGCCTCCGACGGGCGCCGGCGGCGACACCCGCCGGAACATCGCTCGAGCATCGGGCACCTCGTCCAGCAACCCATCGAGAATCCGGACCACGGTTCGCCAGGTGTCATCCTCTTCGCCCACGACGAAGGCCACCCCCTGGATGGAATCCGGGGACCTACCCGGCAGCACCGTGATGTGCCGAACTGCAGGGTTGTCCCGC
Source organism: Nostocoides sp. (assembly GCF_037045025.1). Lineage (GTDB taxonomy): Bacteria > Actinomycetota > Actinomycetes > Actinomycetales > Dermatophilaceae > Nostocoides_A. The sequence continues at coordinate 63,278 of NZ_JBAOHM010000015.1, forward strand.
ACAGCACGGCGCACCTGAGCCACGATCCGGGTCGCGACGGCCTCGACCTGCGGCGAGGACGCGTCCGGCGACGAAATCAGACGTAGCTCGAAGGGGCAAGCCTGCATCGGGGCTCCTTTCACACTCGCGCAGACATCGTGCTGCCTCTTCGGTCCGGTATGGTGTGGCGGCGATGCGGGAGTACCTGTCATGACAACAAGTGACGGGCCAGCGGTCCCCGGAGGAAGCGACGGTCTGGCCCTTCTCGGACTCGGCGAGGTGACCCTCACCGTCTATCGCGAGATGTTGCTGCGGCCCGATCAGGATCTGGACGCCCTGGCCGCCCGCGCGGGCGTCGATGTGGCCCGGGTTCGCGAGGCCCTGGACGCACTGGCCGAGCGTGCCCTGCTCCGTCCCAGCCTGACCGAGGGCTCGACCTGGCGCCCAATCTCCCCGGAGGTCGCGCTGCGCCGTCTGGTCGGGGAGGTCGAGGCGGATCTCAACGAGCGCGCGGCCACCCTCTCCCGGCTGCGCGACGGGGTCTCGGAGTTCGTTACCACCTTCCGCGAGGCCCGGGAGGCTCGCCTGGCCAGCCAGGTCGAGCGGCTCGACAGCCGCGACTCGGTCGTCGGCATGTTGGAGGAACTCAGCAGCGCCGCGCGAGACGAGATCCTCTCGATGACGACCACCCGGCCGGCGCCGCGCGCCATCGAACAGGCGCGGGACGCTGACGCCGAGACCCTCAGCCGCGGCGTCCGTGCCCGGACGATCTCCCTGGAAGGGTATGCCGCCGACAAGGCCTTCCTGGAGCAGATGGCCGCCTTGGCCGAGCTGGGCGCCGAAGTGCGCCTCGCGCCGACGCTGCCGGTGCGCATGCTCATTTTCGACCGGAATGTCGCAGTGATCGCCATGGATCCGGACGACCCCGCGGCCGGCGCCGTGGTGTTGCGCGGCAAAGGGGTCCTCACCGCGTTGGTGGCGCTCTTCGAGCTGCAGTGGGCAGCGGCTCGTTCACCCTTCGACGCCATTCGGCCTACCGACGACTTCGCCCTGTCGCGCATGGACCACGAGGTGTTGCGCCTGCTCGCCCAGGGCCTAAAGGACGACGCCGTGGCTCGGCATTTGGGTGTCTCGGTGCGCACCGCCCGCCGATTCATCGCCGACCTGCACGAGCGGGCCGGCGCAGCGAGCAGATTCGAGCTGGGCGTCAAGGCCAAGGAACTCGGCTGGCTGTGAACGTGGCTGGTGTGAACGGGCGGCCCTCGGGCGCGCCTTCAGGCCGCCGAAAAGCGGTTGCCATGCGGTCTTAAGGCCCGCCTTAAGCGGGATCCAAGCGGCCCGCGCGAATCTCGTCGACGTCCCCAACCGCAGCTTAGGCTTAGGGAAAGCGACGCCAGATGAGCACAATGTCCCCCACCACGCCGCAGCGAACCCGGCTTGGCGGCCGCGTCCTCATTGCCGCCGGCGCCGCACTGGGCCTGTTCGGCGTCGCGCAGCCCGCTCAGGCGCTCCCCGCGCCCGGCTCCGCAACCCTGCCGGGCCATCCCGAGAGTTGCCCGTCGCCCTGGTGGAATGACGACGACTGGATCGCCACCCCATCGTGGGCGCCGGCCGAGAGCGCGCCGTGGTCCGATGTGCACGTGTGTAGCGGCCGGTTTTCGCAGTGGACCTACCTGAAGAACACCGGTGATATCGCCTGGTCGGTCCTCACCTCGGGCTCAATCACCCACCTGTACTCGCCGGACGAGCCAGCGCTCTTCTATCCGTTGCGCGCCACCTCCGCCACATTGGCCAGCGTCCTGGGCCCACACGAGGCGATGCTTGTCAGTGCTCCGGCCGCCGACATCGACTGGGCGGTGGATCTCCCCGCGACCGCTGCCGCCGAGGTTTTGACGCAGGCACATGACCGCTACGGCGTCAAGGGGTGGACGCTGAGCACGTTGCAGGGCTATGCCGACACGACCCAGCCGCGCTCCCCCAACCGCTTTCTCGCGACGTGCGCGAAGGGCTTGATCGATGCCGCAACCACCAAGTGGGAGAGCGACGAGGATGCACGCACGGTGCTGAAAAACACCGCCAACGTGCTCGGCATCGGTCAGGGAACGCTGGAATGCGCCGGGGCGGTTCAGCGCTATCGGGAGGCACCCCTGCCTTCGGAATTCCCGGGACACGTGCCGCCTGCCACGAAGAGATTCGGCGTGGAGATCATCGCCGAGCGGTTGAGCTGGCTGAAGGCGGGGATCGAGCAGGCCGACCTGGCTGTTAGAGCCGCCCGGCTCTTTCCCCGGTGATGGCCGGAGCCCGGAACTACCTGCCATGGCAGGCACTGCGGGCCCACACGCGCTGCCGCGTTCCCGAATGGTGACCTAATGTCGTCGGTGCCGGTCCCGACGGCTCGTGGAGGGAAGCCCGAGGGGCCGGTTGGCCCGGCACGGTCGCCCCGACCACCGAGCACCGGCCCGCACCGCCACTTCCGTCATCCCCGCGGTGCGGGCCGGATCCCGGGAACCGCACGGTTCGGGGCTGCGTCTAGAGTGTCAGGCGGGGACCAACCAACCGCGCCGTGCAATCCGGAGGGGATTCATGACCGAGAACACATCATCCAGCCTGCCCCCGACGCCCGGCGCGCCCGCCGGAAGCGACTGGGGCATGCCGGCCGCGCCGGTCGCGCCGGCGCCGAAGCGCAGCCGCGGCAAGGTCATTGCGGCCGGGGTCGGCACGCTGGCCGTCGCCGGGCTCATCGCCGGCGGGGCGTATGCCGTCACGGCGCTCGGCGGCGGTGGCGCCCAGCCCGAGGAGGCGCTGCCGGCCAACACCCTGGCGTTCGCCAAGATCGACCTCGACCCGTCGAGTTCGCAGAAGATCGATGCCATCCGCTTCCTGCGCAAGTTCCCGTCCGCGAAGGAGCAGACCGGCACGCTGGACGACTCGTCCGACCTGCGCAAGGTGATCTTCGAGCAACTGCAAAAGAACGGCCAGTTCACCGGGCTGAGCTATGCCGCCGATGTCGAGCCGTGGATCGGCAAGCGCTTCGGTTTCGCAGTCGTTCCCGGCCAGAACGGCACCGAGCCGGTGCCCGTCGTCCTGCTCGCGACCACGGACGCCGAGAAGGCCAAGGCGTCGCTGGCAAAGATGACCAAGGACGGCGGCGGCTGCTCGGTCGGTGAGGAGTTCGCGCTGTGCGGTCAGACGACCGCGGCCATGGACACCGTCCGAGACAGCGCCACCAAGGGCACGCTCGCGAAGTCCGAGACGTTCGCCGTGGACTTCAAGGACCTCGGCGAGGACGGCATGGTGGCCTTCTGGGCCGACCTGGCCCAGCTGACCCAGCAGCTGAAGTCGGTCGCCGGCGCGCAGCTCGGTGACCAGCCCACGCAGACTCTCGAGCAGGTCAAGGGCCGGACCTTCGGGGCGCTGCGCTTCGACGGCACCGACCTCGAGCTGGCCGCGCACGTCCGCGACACGGGCACCCCGGTGGCCGACGCCAAGGCCGGCACCGGCATCGGTGACCTGCCCGCCGACACGATCGTCGCGGCGAGCGTCAACGGCCTCGGCGACAGCATCGCCAAGCAGTGGCCCCAGCTGGAGAAGTCACTGACCGAGTTGGAGCCGAGCGCGCTGCAGCAATTCACCAGCGAGACCGGTCTGACCCTCCCCGATGATCTGGTCAAGCTGGTCGGCAACCACACGACGTTCGCCTTCGGCGGCATGGAGGACGACCTGCCCAAGATCGCGCTCAAGAGCGACGGCGACGCCGCGGTGGCTGGCAAGCTTGCCAGCTATCTGACCGGCCAGGGCGCGACGGTCACCAGCACCGCCACCGACGGCGGCACGCTGCTCGCCTTCAGCGACAGCTACGCCGCGCAGGTCAAGGACGGCCGCGGCCTCGGCGACAGCGAGGCGTTCAAGAAGGCGCTGCCCAACGTCGGCGACGCCCGGGGCGCGCTCTACGTCGACTTCGCCCGCCTGATCGCGACCTTCGGCACCGACATGACCGAGACGCAGAAGGCCAATGTCGCCCCGCTGGCCGCCCTGGGCGTGTCGGGCACCGCCACCGACGACGACAGCGACATCCTGGTGCGCCTGACCACCAAGTAGTCCGGGCACAGGCTCGCTGAGTCTGCATGTTTGGGTGAGGTCGTACGTTTCGGAGTACGACTTCACCCAAACATGCCGACCTCGGCCCACAGGGGTTTCCAACCGCCGCTGAATCCGGGTCACCCATCGGCGGCCAAGTCGTCGAGCACGGCGGCCAGGTGACGGCAGCGGGCCGCCTCCTCCGGCGTGCGCACACCGAGCGGAGTCCGGGCCACCCGCTCGTAGACGGTGGCCATCGCGGCATACAGCTCGCGGCCGGCGCCGGCCCGCTCCTGGGTCAGCGCGATCTCATGCATCTCCCCCGGGAACCGGTCGCTCTTGGCGCCCGCCACGGCGATCCGCACGGCAACGTCATCGATCAGCGGGCCGAACTCCACGCGCAGGTCGTCGACGACCGGGGCGACGACGCCATTGGCGTGCGCGGTCTGCAGCGATTGGAGGAGCAGCGCGGTGAACCCCTTGTAGACCGCGGCAGTGGACATCTTGACCGCGCTCGCCCCGCCTGGGGTCTCACCGACGACGACCGGACACAAACCAGGGGAGTCCAGACCGGCGAGCAGGGCGGCGTCCGGCCCGGCTAGGAACAGCACGCTGTCTCCCCCCGGCCGCGGCGGCGCGCCCGAGATCGCCCCGTCCAGGAGCCGGCATCCCGCCGATTCGACTTCGGCCGCAACAGCTTCCAGCGTGACCGGGCTGATCGCGTTGAGATCGGCGACCACCGGTGTCACCTCGCGGGCGGTGGCCGCGGCAGCGATGGCCCGGGCCGTCTCGACCGCCTGATGGGGCGGCACAACGCTGACGACGATCTCGGCTCGGGCGACGACATCCGCGAGCGAGTCGAGGAGGTCGAGGCCGTGCGCCAGCCGGCGGGTCCGCTCGCTGCGCCCGGCGACGGTGGCCACGACGCGCGTCCCAGCAGCAATCCAGGCCCGGCCGAGGGCAGCACCCATCGCGCCCGGCGAGACGATTCCGATGACGGGCGAGTGCGGCATACGGGATCTCCTAACGGATGACGCCGACGATCCCCGCAGCCACGAGCACCGCGAGATAGCCGAGCACGAGGCGGGTGTCGCGCAGGAAGCACTTCGACCGGGTCAGGCCGGCCCGGCGCGCCTGCCAATAGCCGGTGAACCCGAGGGCGCCAAAGAGGATGACGGCATAGGGGCCGAGCAGCCAGCCGAGCAGCGCGATCGTCGCAAAGATGCACAGCCGCAGCGGATCGTATGGCGCGTGGTCCGCACCGGTTCCATCGCGGGTCGGCGATTGGGTCGTCATACGATCACCCCTGGGGGACAACGGAATCGGTGGCACGAAGCGAGGGGACGCCGAGCGAGGTGGAGATCCGCTGCCGCGACAGCGGCGCCCAGGCCTGCACGGCACAAAAGGGCGCGCACTGGTGCTCGCCGACGGCCGAGGCGGTCGCGACGTGGACGCAGCACTGAGTCAGCCGCTCCTCGATCATCGTATGGATGTCCATGAACGGTTTGACGGTGATCCGCACGACGCGTTCGCCGAGAAGCTTGCGCATCCGCGCGGCCCCGCCGGGCAGGGAGGCCGACGCCAGCGTGGCTAACGTCGAGATGCCGAGGTCACAGCTCTCACAGATGTCCCTCCAGATCGAGCCCATCGACGGGTGGGAGAGCGAGGACTGTTCGCTGAGCAGGTCGAGCAGGGAGGAGCGGACGACCTGCTTCATCCGGGTCGGGATCGCGTCGTCGGCGATCCGGTTGGCGAGCAGCCCGGGGTCAAGATCGAGCCAGGACTTGAGCGTGTCGTGCCCGACCAGGGCGGTCAGCGACTGCCAAGCGCCGGCGTCGTCGCGCAGCAAATAGCCGACCGAGCAGCAGTGCGGATGCGAGCACGGCAGCGCGGTCAGGTCGCGCCAGGTGACCTGACCGCCGGTCTGGGCGTCCAGCCGGGCCAGGACGCCGGTGTGGGTGAGCCGGTCGGCCGGGTCGAGCCCGGCGCAGCGGCCGGAGCCGAAGACGGGCTGGATGGTGACCCCACCGACATACGGGGTGTCGAGTGCCCGCTTGACCACGAAGCCGAGCTCGTCGTCGTTGACCCCCTTGGCTGCGGTCATCGTCAACGTGGTGAAGATGCCTGCGGCAGAGAGCCGTTCGAGGGCGCGATCCTTGAATCGGCGGATGTCGGCGCCGCGGTGATGAGCGGAGGCGGCAGCGCTCTCGCCGTCATACTGCAGATAGACCTCGACCCGCTCGCGATGCCGGGTGAGCAGGTCGAGCAGGGCGTCGTCGCTCGCGATGCGCAGGCCGTTGGAGTTGACGAGCACGCGCACGATCGGGCGCGCGGCGACGGCGTCGAGCAGCTCGCTCAGCCGCGGATAGATGGTCGGCTCGCCGCCACTGAGCATGAGCACGTCGAGCCGGCCGTTCTCGCGCTCCAGCCGGGTGTCGATCGAGGCGAGCACGGCGTCCAGCGGCACCACGCCGGCCAAGGCCGGGCTCGATTCGGCAAAGCAGGTCGGGCAGTTGAGGTTGCACTGCTCGGTCAGGTCGGCGAGCAGGATGCAGGTGTGCTGGGTCTGCATCTGCGGCAGGCCCAGCTCGTATGCCGCGGGCACCGGCAGGTAGTTCGCCGCCTGGTCCGGGGTGTGCACCTTGGTCGGGGCGGTCCACTGCTCGAGATAGGTCAAGATCTCGGCGGACTCGTCATACAAGGTTGTGATCAGGCCGTGCCGAGGGCAGCCGCGCTCCAGCCAGACACGCCCGTCGCGCACGGCCAGCCATCCCGAGAGCCGAGCGACGTCGGCGAGGGCACGGTCCGGATCCTCGGCGTGGCAGTCCGGGCAAAAGGCGTTGACATAGCGGTGGATCCGGTCGGCCCGCAGCGGCATACCGCTCATTGGCCGGAGGAGGAGACATAGGTGAAGAAGATCCCGATGCAGGCGGCGAAGCCGACGACGAAGGACAAGCCCACTCCGAGGAGGATGCCGGCACCCCAGCGGCGGGTGCGCTCGGGGAAGATCATGACGAAACCGACGAGCGGGACCAGCCACATGGGCGAGATCAGCAGCCCTCCGGACAGCCCGCTTCTTCGGAAGACCTGATCGCCAAAGAGGGTCACGCCGAGGCCGAGCAGCACCCCGACCAGGCCGATCAACGCGCCGAACACGATCGGCTTCTTGCTCAGCGGCGGCCCTTGCGGCGAGATCGGCGGCAGCGGCGCGGACTGCTGGGGCCAGGGCGCGGGCGGCGGCCCCCCACCGCCAACCCAGGGTGATGGCGCGCCCGCGGGCGGGTGCGGTGCCGCCGGATACGGATACTGGCCTGCCTGCTGGTTCGGATCCGGCGGCGGTGGCGGATCCGGCGGCGGTGGCGGATCGGGCGGCGGGGTCGTCATGCGGCCTCCCTCGTCGTGACCTGGTGCTGGAGATCAGGAACGGTCCACTCGCGCCGCGCGAGCCACACCAGCCGGCCAAGCACCAGCGGGATCGTCGCAGCGAGGACGAGCTGCGGGCGGGTCAGGCCGTGCCAGACGACCTCGTTGCCCCGGACGAACTCAACGATGAACCGGAAGAGCGCATAGCCGGCGACATACAGCGTGAACGTCTCGCCGGCCGGGATGTCCTTGCGGCGCAACCAGAACCACAAGATCGCAAAGGCCGCGGCCTGGAAGGCGATCTCATAGACATGTGACGGATGCAGGGGCACACCGGCGGGGGCGTGCAATCGAGCGGCCTGCTCGGGCGTCAGCGCGATCCCCCACCCGGCGCCGGTCGGGGTGCCGGGCACCTCGGTGAGCAGGCAGCCGATCCGGCCGACGGCCATCCCGGCCGCGACGGCCGGGGCGAACAGGTCCCCGGTGCGCAGGCGGTAGCCGAGCAGCCGTTTGGTCAGGTGGACCCCGAGCCAGGCGCCGACGAGCCCGCCGAGGATCGACTTGTTGCCATAGACCCAGTGCTCGACGAAGGAGGCATTGCGGCGCGGGTCGACGTGCTGCAGCCAGGTGCCCACACGCATAAAGATGCCGCCGCCGAGGAGGGCACCGATCACGACATAGAGGACGTTGTCATCGCTCTGCCCTCGCCGGCGCGCCTCGACGAGGAAGACGGCTGCGGCAACCGCCACCCCGAGCGCGACGAAGACGGCGTGCGTCGGCAGCGGGAGAGTGATCCCGAGAAGGTCGCCGAGCGTCGGATACACAGGCGCAAGCATGGCAGGCCCGACCCCGCACCGGGATGAGCCGAGCTACTCAGGCGTGCGGGTCGCGGCGCAGCAGCGGGGACAGATAGGCCGCGCCCGGGCCGGAACGCGCGGCGACATCGCCCGGGTTGGAGATCCCGCAGCGCTGCAGCGACAGGCAGCCGCAGCCGATGCAGGAGTCGAGGCCGTCACGCAGCTTTTGCAGCGCGGCCAGCTGCTCGTCGAGCCGGCCGCGCCAGTGCCGGGAGATGCGTTGCCAGTCGGCCTTGGTAGGGGTGCGCGCGGACGGCAGCCGGGCGAGTTCGCCGCGGATCTCCTCCAGCGTCAACCCCACATTGCTGGCCGCCCGGATGAACGCCAGCCGGCGCAGGACGGCCCGCTCGTAGCGCCGCCTCCCACCAGGTGTGCGGTCGGCGCTGATCAGGCCCTGCTCCTCGTAGTAGCGCAGCGCCGACGCGGCGAACCCCGACCTCGCGGCGACCTCGGTGATCGACAAGTAGTCGTGGCGGTTCACGTGCCCTCCCGTCCATGCGGTGCGCTACCGCACACTCTCACCGGTTCCGCCGATAGGTGTTGACATCAAGTTTACTTTAACTTGAAGACTGACGCGCATGGAACTTCACACGGAACCAACGCCAAACACCACATCCCCGTCGCCTTGGTCACCGGCGGCTCCAGCGGCCTCGGCCGCGCGCTTGTGCTCGGCCTCGCCGAGATCGGCTGGACGGTCGTGACCGACGCCCGGCACAGCGCCGCACTCACCGACCTCACCCACCCCGGGGTTGTCGCCATCACCGGCGACGTCACAGACGCCGCCCACCGCGCCGACCTGGTCGCTGCGCTCGAGCGTCTCGGCGGGCTGGATCTGCTCGTCCACAACGCGAGCACGCTCGGCCCGACGCCGCTGCCACCACTTCGCGAGGCCACCGCAGACACCATCCCCGAGGTCATCCGCACCAACCTCGGCGCTCCCATCCTGCTCACCGCCGCCTGCCTGCCGCTGCTGACCGCCTCGCGCGGCACGCTGCTGTCGATCTCCTCGGACGCGGCCGTCGAGCACTACGAGGGCTGGGGCCTGTATGGCGCGTCGAAGGCCGCGCTCGACCACGCGACGCTCACCTTCGCCGTCGAGACCCCGGACATCAGCGCGTATGCCGTCGACCCCGGCGATATGCGCACCCCCATGCACCAGGCCGCCTTTCCCGGCGAGGACATCACCGACCGCACACTGCCCGAGACCGTCGTCCCCCACCTGTTGGCCCTGCTCGCCGCGCGGCCACCCTCGGGCCGCTACCGCGCCCACGACGTCCCCGCCCCGGCTCCGGCTGTTGAGGTCGCGGCCCGATGACCATCCTCGCCGAACACTCCGCCATCCACTTTTCCGCGCCGCCGGATGCCTATGCGCACTCGCCCGTCGAGGAGCGCGGTCTGCCCCGCGACCGGGTGCGATTGCTCGTCGCCGGAGCCGACGGCATCCGGCACGCCTGCTTCCGCGACCTGCCCGAGCAGCTGCGCGCCGGCGATGTGGTCGTCGTCAACGACTCGGCCACGGTGGCCGGCCAACTCGACGCCGAACTCGCCAAGCACGGCCCGATCGTGGTGCACCTCGCCACGCCCCTCGAGGACGGCACCTGGGTCGTCGAGCTGCGCACCGCGCCCGACGCCGGCCGGGCGGTGCTCGACGCCGAGCCCGGCGACCTCGTGACCGCCGGCCCAGTCACCATCACCCTCCTCGAGCCCTACCCCTACCGCTCCTCCCCCACCGGCTCGGGCAATCGCCTGTGGCGCGTCCGCGCCTCCCACCCCCTCGAGCCGTATGCCGCAGCGCACGGCCGCCCGATCGCCTACGGCTACCTCGACCGGGCCTATCCGCTGACCGCCTATCAGACGGTCTTCGCGACCGTCCCCGGGAGCGCCGAAATGCCTTCGGCAGCACGCCCGTTCACAACCGACATCGTCACCCGGCTGGTCTCGCGCGGGATCGCGGTCGCGCCGGTGACGCTGCATACCGGCGTGTCCTCCCAGGAGGCCGGCGAGGGGCCACAGCCGGAGCGCTTCCGGGTGCCGGAGGCGACCGCACGCCTGGTCACCGCCGCCCGGGCCGGCGGGGGACGAGTCGTGGCGGTGGGGACGACGGTGACCCGAGCGCTGGAATCCGCCGTGGACGACGCCGGCCGGCTGGTGGCTCGGTCCGGCTGGACCGAGCGGGTGGTCACGCCCGCGCACCCGCCGCGGATCGTCACCGGCCTGATCACCGGCTGGCACGACCCCGCGGCCTCGCACCTGCTGCTCGTCGAGGCCGTCGCCGGAGCCGTCCTGGCGCAGCGGGCTTACGACGCCGCGGTCGCCGAGGGCTACCTGTGGCATGAGTTCGGCGACAGCGCGCTCTTCCTTCCCGGCTGACCGAGCCGCCCAGGGGCGGGGATGGCACAGTGTCCGTATGAGCGTCGCCGGCGAGCAGGGGCAACGGGACACACCGGTGGTGCCAGCCGCCCGGAGGGACTTTCGCCTCGCCGATCGCTACACCGCCGCCGACGGCACGATTGTCCTCAGCGGGCTGCAGGCGCTGGTCCGGCTCCCGCTGGACCAGCGCCGGGTCGATGCCCGCGCCGGCCACGACAGCGCGATCCTCATCTGCGGCTACGAGGGCTCGCCGCTGGGCGGCTATGACAAGGAGCTGCTGCGCCAACAGGCGTTGCTCGACGCCGCGCGAGTCGTCTTCCGGCCGGCGGTCAACGAGGAACTCGCCGCCAGCGCCGTCCTCGGCTCGCAACTGGTCGCCACCCTCGCCAGCCGCACCGTCGCCGGCGTCACCGGCATCTGGTACGGCAAGGCGCCCGGCCTGGACCGAGCCACCGACGCCCTGCGCCACGGCAACCTCGGCGGCGCCAGCCCGACCGGCGGCGTGCTCGCGCTCGTCGGCGACGACGCGACCGCGAAGTCTTCGACCGTCCCGAGCAGCTCCGAGGTCGCGATCGCCGAGATCGGTATGCCGGTCCTCTCGCCCGCCGATCCCCAGGACATCCTGCGCCTCGGCCTGCACGGCATTGCGCTCGCGCGCTATTGCGGCCTGTGGACCGGGATCAAGCTGGCCACCAATGTCGTCGACGGGTTGGCGACCGCCCAGCCGATCGACGCCCTTTTCACTCCCGTGCTGCCCGACACGACGGTCGGCGGCCGCCCCTTCGTCCACCAGGTGACCGCGCACTTCCTGCAGCCGCACCTCGACCGGCTCGAGGAGACCCTCGCCGTCCAGCGGCCGGAGTTGGCTCGCCGCTATGCCCGCGCCAACGCCCTCAACACGATAACCGGCGACCCGCGGGCTCGGGTCGGCATCGTCGCCGCCGGATTGACCTGCCGCGACGTTCAAGAAGCGCTCGGTCAGCTCGGCATCACGCCGAACGATCTGCCGCACAGCGGCATCCGGCTGCTCAAGCTCGGCATGGTCTCGCCGCTGGACCCCACCGAGATCCACGACTTCGCCGCTGGCCTGACCGAGCTGATCGTCGTCGAGGAGAAGCGCGCATTCGTCGAGACGGCGATCAAGGCCATCCTGTATGGCCGCGCCGCCGCCCCCGCCGTCGCCGGCAAAACCACGCCCGAGGGCCGGCCCTTCCTGCGCGCCCACGGGGATCTGCCACCGCACCTGATCGCCGCCACCCTCGCTCCCCGGCTGGCCGCGGCCGGCATCGGCCGCGCCCGCGACTGGCTCGACCACGACACCGATCACAACGCCGGCCTCGGCCCCCGCACGCCAGAGCGCGAGCAGCTTCCTCTCACCCCGGTGCGGCGGATTCCGTACTTTTGCTCCGGGTGCCCGCACAACCGCTCCACGCGCACCCCGGCAGGCAGTCTCGTTGCGGCCGGAATCGGCTGCCACACCCTGGTCGTCTTCATGGACAAGCAGCGGGTCGGCGACGTCATCGGGTTCACCCAGATGGGGGGCGAGGGGGCGGCGTGGATCGGCGTGCAGCCGTTTGTCACCGACACCCATCTGGTGCAAAACCTCGGTGACGGCACCTATCACCACTCCGGCAGCCTCGCCGTGCGCGCGAGCGTCGCCGCGGGGAGCAATGTCACCTACCGCATCCTCTACAACGGTGCCGTCGCGATGACCGGCGGCCAAGACATCATCGGCGGTATGCCGGTCCCCGCCCTCGCCGCCGAACTCCTCGCCGAGGGCGTCGCCCACGTCGTCGTCACCACCGACGACGTTCGCCACTACCGCGGGCTCGACCTGCCCGCCGGCGTCATCGTCCGCAGCCGCGACGAGCTTGAGGACGTCCTCACCGAGCTGGCCGCGATCCCCGGAGTCACGGCCGTCATCCACGCCCAGGAGTGCGCGACCGAGTTGCGCCGCAAGCGCAAACGTGGCCTGGCGCCGGCGCCGGAAATGCTGGCCTTCATCAACGAGCGGGTCTGCGAGGGCTGCGGCGACTGCGGAGCCAAATCAAACTGCCTGTCCGTTCAGCCGGTCGAGACCGACTATGGCCGTAAGACCGCCATCCACCAGGCCAGCTGCAATCGCGACTATTCCTGCCTCGACGGGGACTGCCCGTCCTTCCTGACGATCACGCCGGGCACGTCACCCGGCCGGCCCCGCCCGAGCCAGACCCCACCTCCGCGGGCCCCCGAGAGCCCGGCCGGACGAGCCCCGGAACTCACCGCCGCCGATCTCCCGGAACCGGCGCTCGCCCCGCGTGACCGGATCGTCGACGTCCGGCTGATGGGCATTGGCGGCACCGGCATCGTCACCACCGCCCAGGTGCTCTCGGTCGCCGCCACCACTGCCGGCCTGCACGTGCGCGGCCTCGATCAGCTCGGCCTGTCCCAAAAAGGCGGTGCCGTCGTCTCCGATGTCCGGCTGAGCGCCGAGCCGTTCGACGGGACCAACAAGCTCGAACCCGCGAGCTGCGACCTCTATCTCGGCGCCGACCTGCTCGTCGCCGCCGACCCCAAGAACCTCCTCGTCACCGACCCGGCCCGAACCCGGGCGGTCGTCTCGACCACCAAGACCCCCACCGGGACCATGGTCGCCGACCCGGAGGCAACCTACCCCGCCACCGGCCCGCTGACGGAGGCCATCGCCGCCAGCGCCCGGCCCGACAGCGTGTTCGTCGACGCCCGCGCGGTCACCGAGGGGCTTTTCGGTAGCGACCAGCTCGCCAACACCTTCCTCCTCGGCGTCGCCGCGCAGTTCGGCACGCTGCCCGTCGCGCCCCACCACATCGAAGATGCCCTGGATCAGAACGGCGTCGCCGTCGCCGCCAACCTCCAGGCCTTCCGTTGGGGCCGCCGGTATGCCGCCGATCCCGACGCCGTCCTCGCCGTCGCCTCCCCCGCGACCCCGCCCGCTCGCCCGGTGCGGCCGGGGGTGCGCCGCCTCGCGACCGCCGAAGGCCTCCCGACGACCGGCGTGCTGGGTGACCTTCTCCTTCGGCGCGCCGACGACCTCGTCGACTACCAGGATCGGGCCTACGCACAGCGCTACCTGCACCACCTCGGGCAGGTCCACACCCGCGAGCAGGCTGCCCTGCCCGGCCGCGAACCCGTCCTGACCACCACGGTCGCGCGCTATCTCTACAAGCTGATGGCCTACAAGGACGAGTACGAGGTGGCCCGCCTCTCCATCGATCCGGCGCTCAAGGCAACCGTCCGCGAGCGGTTCGGAGCGGACGCGGCATACGCCTTCCGGTTGCACCCCCCGATGCTGCGTGCCCTCGGCCGGTCGGACAAGCTCGCCCTGCCCGAGCGGGTGGCCACGCCGGCCCTGCGCGGACTGTATGCGCTGCGGCGGCTGCGGGGCAGCGCGCTCGACCCGTTCGGCCATACCCGGGTCCGAGCGGTCGAGCGGGAGTTGGTCGACGAGTACCTGCGCGCCATCGTCCGCGCCTGCGCCGACCTGTCGCCAGCGACGATCGATCGGGCCGTCGCCCTCGCCGCGCTGCCCGACCAGGTCCGCGGCTACGAAGAGATCAAGCTCGCCAGCGTCGCCCGCTACCGCGCACTGCTGCACGCAACCGACATCGCCCCCGCCGCCGAGCCGAGGTAGCGCTCGCGCCATGCCCCCCGTCCTCTCGCATGTCCTCGGCGCCGTCGTCCTCGGCGGCGCCTTCGCCGGCTACCTGACCACGCTCTACCGGCGCCGGTGGGTCGATGTCGCCTTCCTCCCCGCGACCATCTGCGCCGGCAGCGCGCTCGCCGTCTTTGCCGGCGGGCTGCTCGGCGGGCTCGCCCTCACCGCGACCGGCCTTGTCCTCCTCGGTAACCTCGCGCTCGGCTACGCGCTGCTGCGCCACCGCAAGGCGATCCGTGCGGCACTGCTGGAGCCTGCCGTGCTCACCTTCATCCTGTTTTGCGCCGCGCTCGCCGTCGCGCTGCGCGGGCGGCGGTTCGTGCAATACGACAACTTCAGCCACTGGGCGGTGATCGTCAAGGTCCTGCTCGGCACCGACGAGTTCCCCGATCAGGGCGATGCGGTGATCGGCTTCCGCTCCTACCCCCCGGGGAGCGCCTCCTTCCTTTATGCCGTCTGCCGCTTCCTCGGCTCCGGCGAGGACCGCGTCATGTTCGCGCAGGCGACCATGCTCGCCGCGGCCGCTGTTGCCGTGCACGCCGTGGCACTGCGGCGGCGCTGGTGCGGCCCGCTGCTCGCGCTCGGCGCGATGGTGATCCTGGCGACGACCGGGATTGCCCTGGACGGCGTGCAGGTCGACACCCTGCTGGCCGCCTATCTGTTCGTGCCCCTGGTCTTGGCCGCGCGGCACGCGGCGGACCTGCGTCGCACCTGGCCGGTCGCGACGGTCGTGGTGGGCTTCCTGCCCACGATCAAGGCCAGCGGGTCGCTGCTCGCGGCGATCGCGGTGGTGACGATCGTGGCGGTCAGCCTGGCCCGGCGCGGTCGGCTGCGCTGGCGGGTGCTGCCGGTGGTCCTCGCCCCGGCTCTGGTCGCTTATTCCTGGAACCGGCATGTCGTGACCACCTTCCCCGACGGCGCCGGGCGCTACGCCATGCCGCGCGACCCGGCGCAGATCCCGGTCAAGACGCCGGCCCAGCGGCGAGAGATCATCGACGCCTTTGCGCGCTTCCTCGCCACCGAGACTCAGCTGTGGCTCACGCTCGCCCTCGCCGCGGTGATCCTGCTCGCCCTCGTGGCGGTCGGCGCATTGCGCCGGCGCTCGGCCGTGCTCGTCGCGGTCGGTGGCGCCCTGGCCGTGCTCGCCTGGGTGCTGGCCGTGCTCACGGTCTATCTGACGGCCATGCCCTACCGCGAGGCGAGCCATCTAGCTAGCGCTCGGCGGTATATCGGCACGGCGGTCACCCTTGTCCTGCTCCTGGTGCTCACCGCAGCTGGGGCGCTTTTTGACCGGGCCCACGGGTGGCTCCTGCTGCCCGCGGCCGCAGCGGCACTGGCGCTCACGCTGCCCTTCCTGCCGGCGGCCGCCTATCTCGTGCAGCCGCAGCAACTCGCCGGCACACCCCGCGGACAGGCCGACATCGCGCTTGCTCGGTCCGGCCGCCTGGCGCCCGGCAGGGTATGTGTCATCGAGGACCGGCGCGACTCTGGATACCGCCGCTTCCTGCTGCGTTATCTGTTGGCACGCGCCAGCGTGGTCGAGCGCTACGTCACCACCGAGCGCCATCCCCCCGATGCGCTGGACGGCTGCCGGTATGCCGTCCTCCTCGAGCCGAACCCGCTGGCCGAGGAGCTGTTGCGCCGCGCCGCGTTCAGCGTGCCGTCGCCGCCGCCCGTGGTCGCCACGAGACAATAACCGGCGATGAGCACCGAGCCGCCCGTACGAGGCCAGCCGCGCAGCGATGCCGGCTCGCTCCCGGAGGCACCGTCCGGACCCGTGCTCGTCATCCCCTCGTTGCACCCCGGCGAGGACTTCCCCGAGATCGTGCGGCGCACCCGCGACCTCGGGCTGCGCGAGGTGGTGGTCATCGACGACGGGTCGGGAGCGGCATACGCGCATATTTTTGCGGCGATCGGCGCGATCGACGGCTGCACGGTGTTGACTCACTCGGTCAACCGGGGCAAGGGCGCGGCGCTGAAAACGGCGCTGCGGTATTGCCTGAGCCGACCCGAGGTGACCGGCATCGTCACCGCCGACTCCGACGGCCAGCACCTACCCCAGGACATTCGTCGCGTCGCGGCCGAACTGGCCGAGGCCGAGCGCGCGGAGCTGCGGGCCGCGGTCTTGGGCATCCGTGACTTCACGCTGCCCGATCTGCCGCTACGCAGCCGCCTCGGCAACAAGGCGACGACCGCGGTGATCACCGCCCTCTTCGGCCGGGTCGTGCGCGACACCCAGACCGGCTTGCGCGCCTTCTCCCGGGGCTTGTTCGAGGAGCTGCTCGCGCTGGACGGCGAGCGTTTCGACTACGAGATGAACGTCTTGATCTATCTGCTGCAGCAGCGGCTCCCGTTCCGGGGGGTCGTCATCTCGACGGTCTATCACGACCGCGGCAATACCGTCTCCCATTTCCGGCCGGTGCGGGACTCGATGATCGTCTATCGCGGGATCGTCGTGCAGGCGGTGCGGTTCGCGCTGTCCTCGTTCACCGCGGCGGTGGTCGACCTGGTGACGTTCACGGCGGTGATCGACTACGCCTTCGGCGGGACCAGCGCGCTGCGTGGTGTCGCGGTGGCGACGCTGACGGCACGGCTGGTCTCGGGGCTGGTCAACTACGAGGTCAACCGGCATATCGTCTTTGCCAGCGACCACCCGCGCGGCATCTCGATGCTGCGCTACCTGCTGCTCGCCCTCGGGATCGTCGCGGCCTCGGCCGTGGGCACCTCGGTGCTCGGCACGCTGCTGGCCGGGCACGTCGTGTGGGCCAAGGTCATCGTCGACAGCGCGTTATTCGTCGCCAGCTATCTGGTGCAAAAGCGCTGGGTGTTCGCTCCCGGAAGAGCCGGGCCTAAGAGCCTGCCGCGCCTACGGGACCATACGCCGAACTCGTGAGTCGACCAATAGGATCCCTATCTGCGCGGGCAACCTCGCTTCGGCCGCGGCATCCCCGTCTAGCTAGGCGATCGGCATACCCACGCTGATTCAGGACGCTGACGATCCAGTTGAGGGTGTCGGCGTACTCGGTGAAAACGACCACCCGCTCATTGGTCCACGCGCGACCGTCGGGGCGGCATACCGCATCGAGGTGGGTGACGAGCGCACTCAGGCGCGCGTCGGGCTTGTGTTCGTACGCGCGACCCCAGGCGACGAGCCGCTCGATCTCCTGCGGGCTCGCCGCGCTGAGCGGATCGGTCGCCTTCGACTGCCGAAGCGCCTGGAACTCGGGGTGGTCGAGGGCGCCTTCCTCTTCCTCGGAGGCGCCGCTGCCGAGGACTTCGGTGTAGTAGTAGTCGTCCTCGTCCTGCGGTATGCCGCGGCCTCCCGCTGCGTCGTACTGCTCCAGGGTGCGGGCGAAGGCCCATGGGCTGGAGAGGAAGCGCTTCTTGAGCAGGAGCGCGACGATGTCGCCGGATCGCTTGCGGCCGTTGGCTTTCGCGCTCTTGGTGAGGAGGTCGTCGAGGGTGGCGAAGGCCTGCTCTGCGTCGTCCGTCGGGGTGAAGGGGATGGTGGCGATCTCGCGGGACGGAAGTTCTTGTCGGGGATGTCGGTCTTGAGGCGCCGGATGGTGATGTCTTTGAGAGCGGCCTCGTCGATGCTGGCGCCGCGACTGAAACGCCGGTTGTCGATCATCTCCAGGAGGGCGGTGAAGGACTCGGAGTGCCCGTTGTGCGGGGTGGCGCTGAGGAAAAGCCGATGCTCGCACTTCTCGGCGAGCTTGCGGGTGGCGATGGTGCGCTTGCTGTCGAGGGCGTAGCCACGGCCGCCGCCAAGGGTGCTCGGGCTGGCGGGCGCAATGTGGTGAGCTTCATCGACAACGAGGACGTCGAAGGCGAACTGCCGGGCCGAGTTCTTCTGTCCGGCTCCGGCGAGGACGTCGCGGAGGAGGCGCTGGGCGCGAGGGGTGGGTAGCCAGGCCATGCTGACAATGACCCGGGGATAGATGCGGAAGGGGTTGGCGGCCAGGCCGTGGGTGCGCCGGACCTCGGCCATGAGCTCGGAGTTGACGATGACGAAGTCGAGACCGAACTTCTCGCGCATCTCGTCCTGCCACTTCAGGGAGAGGCTCGGCGGGCAGACGATGACGACGGTGCGCGCGCGGTGTCGTAGGAGGAGTTCCTGGATGACCAGACCGGCTTCGATGGTCTTGCCGAGACCGACACCGTCGGCGAGCAGGAGGTTGGTGCGGGGAGTGGCCAGGGCGCGACGGAGGGGCTCGAGCTGATAGGGCTCGACGTTGGCGCCGCTGCGGAATGGTGCCTGGAAGCTGGTGGCGTCTGCGGAGGTGACGGCGCCCCACCGCACGGCGTCGACGACGGCGCCGAGGATGTTGGGGTCGTCGAAGGCGTCCGGACCGATGGTCTCGGGGAGGCCCTGGTCGGGGACTACGGTGTGACCGACTTCCAGCTCCCAGACGACGGTGAGCGTCTCGCCGAGCCGGTCTTCGGCGAGGGACTGGAGGGCCACGACATGCTGCATACGGGGGTCGCCCTCGTCGGCGGGACTGCGTGGAAGTTGTTGCTGGCGAACGTCTTCCACGGCCCAGGTGCTGCCGCGAACCTCGACCACTCGACCCGGCTCCGGGATGGGCGGCAGGGGCTGTCGGTGCTCGGTGCGAGCATCGGCGGCAGTGGCAGTCATTGCCGATCCTTTCCGGGGGTGCGTTGTGGGTCTACCCAATCAGGAAGTTGGGTTCGCGAGCGGTTCAGGGGCCGTGGCGAGCCGTGACGTGTCGGGGATGAGCCTGTCACGCAATTGCGAAAATCGCAACTCACTGGCAGACTTGCTAATTGACAAGGGCGAACCGGCGCCGGCGTCCTCGGAAGGCAAGTTGATAACCATGAGCACGTCAACGGATCGTGTGCGGGAGTTGATCGGGCGAAGTCGCCTGTCCCAAGGCGAGTTCGCTGCGGAGGTGGGTCTGGATGCGGCCAAGATGTCCAAGTCGCTCAATGGAACTCGGCGTTTCTCATCACTGGACTTGGCGCGGATTGCCGAGCGCTGTGGGGTGAGCGTGGACTGGCTCCTTAACGGCGAAGAGACCCCCGTCGCCACGGCCGCCCGGGCAGCGACTGGCAGCTCGGCGGAGCACGCCCTGCGGGAGGGGCGCGAGTTGATGGAGCTGCGGCGAAATGCCAACCGACTCGGCTACAAGCAGCCATGGAGCGGCATCGCAGAACACGGGGCTGGCGGGAAGGCAATAGACCAGGGTGACCGACTCGCCGTTGCTGCGCTGGCTCGCGTCAGCGAGGCTGGGCTGGATGTTGGCGGGCGGGACCTAGCCGGGGTGATTGAGGCCGCGTTTGGAGCCGATGTCTGCCTGGCCCCGTTGGGGGAAGGTTTCGACGGTCTCGCCGTGTCGAGCCAGGACGGCAAGCTCATCTTGGCTGCCATCACTCCTATCGCTGCTCGGCAGCGCTTCACACTGGCCCACGAGCTGGGCCACCTGCTGGCCGGAGACAACCAGGGGGTGCACACGGATAGCGACATCTATGGCAAGGAGTCAAAGTCCGGGAACTCGGAGATTCGGGCGAACGCCTTCGCGGCGTCGTTCCTCATGCCCGAGGGGCGGCTGCGTGGCGAGGTGCGACCCGGTTTCAACCAGGCTGACTTCGCACGGCTATCAGTGGAGCTGATGGTGTCCCCAAGCGCGCTGGCCTGCCGCCTTTCCAACCTGCGGCTGATCGACGACATGAACCGAGACCAGTGGAAGACGATGAGCGCGAAGGGCGCAGCGTCCATCTCTGGTGCCATCGCGGACCTCGCCGCAGCTAGCGCGCAGTCATCGGAACCCCGGCGCCCGGGCTTGCTGAAGCGAGACTTGTTTGTGGCCTACCTGGAAGGCAAGAGCACGCTGAGGCCGTATGCCCACCTGGTCGGCGCATCGACCGAGCAGATCCGGGCGGATCTCGAACGCGGCGCGGAATCAGGTGCCTGAACGTGGCAGAGGCGGTCTTCCCGGACAACACGGTGCTGTGCAACTTCGCCGCCGTGAACCGCCTCGACCTTCTTCGCGACTGGCTTCGCGGCCGTGGGCGCTGGACCGACGCAGTTGCTCTGGAGGCATCACGCTCTGCTGCCCACCTGCCTGCTCTCGGATCGCTGGCGGCCGAGGGTTGGCTGGGCGATCCAGTAAAGATCGATGACGACTTCGGCGTCCGGCAAGTCGAGCACTTGCGCACCGCAGTGTTTGGGGGCACGTCCGGCGAGCCTCTGAAACATCTTGGTGAGGCGCAATCCTGTTATCTCATAAAGGAAGTGGCGGACTGGCGCGGCTCCTGGTGGATTACCGATGACGCAGATGCACTGGAATACGCCCGCGCTAGCGGAATCACTACTCGGGAAACGATCGATGTCATGCGTGGCATCGTGGCCGACGGCGATCTGACGGCACGAGAGGCGTTCGACCTCATGAACGCGATGGAAAAGGCAGGTCTAGTTGAGTCCGAACGTCGTTCGCCGCCATGGGGGTGGCCGCGACGGCATACTCATCGAGCATGGCAAAGGCCAGGGACGCCTGGTCACCGTAGTAGCCAGCTACCAGAGCGACCCTAGGAGGACCATCGCTAGCTCCCCCTTGTTGTCCTGCCGAATCCGGCGAAGGAGCTTCACCAGGGCTGCCCCTTCGCCCGCATCGGCCAGGAACAACTCCGGCACTTCGTCGACGACGAGGACGAGTGGTGGCGGGCTCAGCCGCAGAGGCCAGCGCCACTGCGTCTTCAAGTGTCGACTCCGCTTGATCGCGGCTGAGTTTGGCAACCCCCAGGTTCACCTCGACCGACCAGCGTCTGAACTCCTTCAGGGCCGAGCCCACAATCCCTTCCGGAGTTCCCTGATGATTGCCTCGACGACATCGACCAAGGTTTGACGCTGGGCACTCACGGCGGCCACCCGGCACCCGCGAGAGCGCAACTCGTCCTCGACGAGGTGGCGCACGGAGGTCTTGCCGAAGCGCCGGTCGCCCGTCAGTGACACGGATGTTCCCGAAGGTAGTCGCAGCAGGCGGCGACCTCATGCTCTCGCCCGACGATGTGGCGATTGTCCGGCGGCGTGCCGATCGCGAGCGGCAGGCGAGTCGGCCACCTTGCCAGAACGCATCCAGCTTGATGTACATCAATGCTGATGTACATCAAGCCTGATGTGTTTCCTCCCGGGCTCACCACGGGCTCACCGGGGAAGCTCGAGTCGAGTGAGTTGAGCCTTGCCAGCGGCCGACCCGCGAGCATGGCAGGCTGGGGCACAACATCCCGATCGAGGAGGATCGATGCCCGTCACCGCCGACGACCCCCAGCTTGCGCACGCCATCGGTGAGACCGACCCACCGCTGCTGACAAACACCATCTCGGCGAATCTCGACGCCACGGTGGCCGCGTATGGCGACCGGGAGGCGCTCATCGACTGCGAGCAGGGCATCCGCTGGACGTATGCCGAGTTCGCCGCCGAGGTGGACAAGGTCGCCCGGGCGCTGGTGGCGGCCGACTTCGCCGTGGGCGAGCGGGTCGGCATCTGGGCGCCCAATATGGCGCAGTGGACGGTCGTGCAATATGCCACGGCCAAGGTCGGCCTGATCCTCGTCAACATCAACCCGGCCTATCGCACCCACGAACTGCAATACGTCCTGCGCCAGGCGGGTATCAGCTTGCTCGTCGCCGTCGAACAGTTCAAGACCAGCAACTACCGATCGATGATCGATCAGGTCCGCTCGCAGTGCCCGGACCTGCGCGAGGTGCACTACTTCGGCACGCCGGAGTGGGACGACTTCGTCGCGGCCGGTTCAGCGGTGCAGCCTGACCTCGTGCAGGGCATCGCCGACTCGCTCAAGCCCGAGGACCCGATCAACATCCAATACACTTCGGGGACAACCGGATTCCCCAAGGGCGCGACGCTCTCGCACCTGAACATCCTCAACAACGGCTATCTCGTCGGCGAGGTCTGCCGCTACACCGAGCAGGACCGGGTGTGCATCCCGGTGCCCTTCTATCACTGCTTCGGCATGGTCATGGGCAATCTCGCGAGCACGACGCACGGGGCGACAATGGTCATCCCCGCTCCGGGTTTCGACCCGGCCAAGACGCTGGCGGCGGTCCAGGCCGAGAAGTGCACCTCGCTCTATGGCGTTCCGACCATGTTCATCGCCGAGTGGGCGCTGCCCGACTTCGCCTCCTACGACCTGTCGTCGGTGCGCACCGGGATCATGGCCGGCTCGCCCTGCCCCGCGGAGTTGATGAAGAAGCTGATCGCCGCCGGGATCGAGGAGGTGACGATCTGCTACGGCATGACCGAGACGTCACCGGTCTCGACCCAGACCCGCACCGACGACGACTTCGACCACAAGGTCGGGACGGTCGGACGGGTCTGCCCGCACCTGGAGATCCGGGTGGCCGACCCGCTGAGCGGGCAGACGCTCAAGCGGGGTGAGCCTGGCGAGTTCTGCACCAAGGGCTATTCGGTCATGCTCGGCTACTGGGATCAGCCCGAGAAGACCGCCGAGGCGGTGATCGACGGCTGGATGCGCACCGGTGACCTGGCGATCATGGACCCCGACGGGTATGTGCGGATCACCGGCCGGATCAAGGACATGGTCATCCGGGGCGGCGAGAATATCTACCCCCGTGAGATCGAGGAGTTCCTCTACACCCACCCCGACATCCTCGACGCCCAGGTCATCGGGGTCCCGGACGAGAAGTACGGCGAGGAGTTGTGCGCCTGGGTGCGGATGCGCGAGGGCGCCGAGCCGGTGACCGCCGAGTCGGTGCGCGAGTTCTGCACGGGCAACCTGGCGCACTACAAGATCCCGCGCTATGTCCGGATCGTCGAGGACTTCCCGATGACCGTGACCGGCAAGGTCCGCAAGATCGAGATGCGCGAGGTTTCCAGTCACGAGCTGGGCCTGGACGCCTGAGCGCTGGACGACGCCCGTTGCCGACCCGCTCAGCGAGCGTCGCGCGTGGCGACGGCGAGCGAGGTGAGCTGCCGCCCGAAGGGGTCGAAGTTGTCCGGGGCGAGCCAAGCGGCATACGCGGCCGAGATCGCCGGCCACTCGGCGTCGGTGATCGAGAACCAGTCGGTGTCGCGGTTGCGGCCCTTGTAGACCAGCGCGTTGCGGAAGCGGCCCTCGAAGGTGAAGCCCAGGCGCATCGCCGCGCTGACCGACGGCCCGTTGCACGAGTCGCACTTCCACTCGTAGCGCCGGTAGGCGAGGTCGTCGAAGACGTGCCGCGCCATCAACACCATCGCCTCGGTCGCGGCCGTGGTGCGTTGCAGCGCAGTCGAATACACGATCCCACCGACCTCGGCGGAGCCATTGTCCGGGTCGATCCGCAGATAGCAGGCGATCCCCAGGCCCTCGCCCTCGGGCGAGAGGATCGCCATCGGCACCGCAGCGGGTATGCCGATCAGCCCGGTCACGTAGTCCTCGAACTCCGCCGGCGTCATCCCCGACGGCGCGAGGTTGTAGGTCCAGATCCGCGGATCGGAGGCGGTGACCATCGGGCCGTAGAGGACACCCGCGTGCGCGGGACGCAACGCCTCGACCCGGACGTAGCCGCCGGTGAGCGTGACCGGCATGATCGGTGGCCGCGGCTGCCAATCCGGCACGGGGTCACCGACGGGCTGGCCGAACTCGTTAACGGACACGACCCCCATCGTAGGCAGCCGCACCCGGCCAGGCCGCGGCACCTCACGGATGTCGCGGCGTTGCGTGCTGTCGCCGCTTCAGGTGATGTCGCGGCGGCGATAGCCCCAAAAGCCCGCGACGAGCAAGGCTGCAGCGAGCAGCGTCTCGACGATCACCGGCCCCCAGGCCATCGGCTGGGCCGGCAGCTGCGGCAGCTGCCCGAACGGCGTGGCGTCGAGCACGCCCTGCGGGAAGCCGAGCACGCCGCCGATCCAGTTGACGACGAGCGACCAGCCGACGACTGCCCACGGCAGGAGACGCAGTCGCGGGGCGAGCCCGTGCACGGCGACGCCCAGGCCGAGGCAAAGCCAAACCCCGGGCGCCAACGCCATCGCGGCGCCGAGGATCCGCGGGATCAGCCCGCGGTCACCGGCCAGTCCGGATTGGAGCGGCAGCAGGACGCCGATCGCGGCGAGCAGCCCGGTCGGGACGACGAGCGCGGGGACGACAAAGGCGAGCAGTTGGCGCGTGCGCGCCGTGTCGGTGGCGAGGATGACCTCGGCGTGCCCGGCCTCCTCCTCCTTGCGCAGCCGCTCGAAGAGCTGCAGGGCAAAGACGGCGAGCAGCACGACGAGGATGCCGAGCATCGCGACGAAGAAGGCCGCCTGTAGGTCCTGCGCCCCGGCGCCCATCCGCCGGAAGCGCTCGGCCAGCTCGGGATCGTCGGCCACGGTCTCGAAGACGTCCGCGAGTGAGCCCATGACGAGCGCGAAGATCACTAGCCCGATGCCCCAGCCGAGGCTGCTGCCCCGGGTCAGGCGCCAGGCCAGGCCCGCCGCTGACGACAGCCGGGCCGGAGCGCTCGCCGGTCCGGGCCGCGCGGGCCGCAGCCCGGCGCCGTGGTCGCGCCGTGCCTCGACCGCGAAGGCGAGCCCGATCAGGCTGGCCGCGAGCGCTGCCGGCAGCGCCAGCACCCACCAGCGCTCCGCGGCATACGGGCGAGCGAGGGGGGCCCACTCGACCGGCGAGAGCCAGGCGAGGGGACGCAGCGCGCTGTCGCTCGCGGAGCCGTCGGCGAGCGCACGCAGCAGGTAGGCCGCGCCCAGCGCTCCCATCGCGACGAACCGGCAGGCGCGCGTTGAGGCGCTGAGCTGGGCAGCGCAGGCGCCGACGCCGACGAAGACCGCGGCAGTTAGGGCGATGCCTAGCCCCATGCACAGCGCGCCCGCGGCTGGTGTGTTGAGGCCGATCATCGAGACGCTGATCAGCAGCCCGAGGAGCCCGGATCCGGTCAGCCCCAACAGGATCGCTCCCCACAGCAACGAGTGCCGCCCGATCGCCCCGGCACGCAGCAGCTCGGTGCGGCCGGCTTCCTCCTCTGCCCGGGTGGCTCGAATGACCCCGAGCGCCGCCATGACGCCGCTCATCACCGCGGTGAACCCGCCGACCCGCCACATGGCGAAGCCACCGGCGTTCAGCAGGTCAAACGGCGGGCCGAGCATGGCCCGCATCGTCGGGTTCGCGGCCAGCCCGGCCGCGACCTCCCGCCCCGCCGCGTCGTCGCTGATCGTTTCGCGGTATGCCGCTGTCGTCGCCGGCACGAAGCTCCACAGCACAAGCACCCAGACCAGCCAAAACCAACGGTCCGAGCGCACCGCGCGCCGCCAGGCCAGGCCGGTGCCGGTGAGCGGGCCGGCCTGTTCGTGGCGGGTGTGCGCTTGGCCGGGCAGCGCGGTCGTCGTCATGCCGCACCGTCGTAGTGGCGCAGGAAAAGCTCCTCGAGGGTCGGCGGGGTCGCGGTGAACGACCGCACACCTTGGGGGGCCAGCCGGGCGAGGACCTCGCCCAGGGCGGCGGAGTCGACCTGAGCGCGCAGCCGGTATCCGTCGATGCTCACGTCATGGACGCCGGGCAGCGTGGCCAAGTCGGCCGGTGGGTGGTCGAGTTCGGCGCTGATCTCGGTCCGGGTCAGGTGCCGCAGGTCTTGGAGCGTCCCGGTCTCGACGCAGCGTCCGGCCCGGATGATGCTCACGTGGTCGCACAGGGCTTCGACCTCGGAGAGGATGTGGCTGGACAGCAGCACGGTGCGGCCGTGCTCGCGTTCGGCGAGAACGATCTCGGCGAAGACCCGCTCCATCAGCGGGTCCAGACCGGAGGTGGGTTCGTCGAGCAGGAGCAGCTCGACATCGGAGGCGAAGGCGGCGACCAGGGCGACCTTTTGCCGGTTGCCCTTGGAATAGGAGCGCCCCTTCTTGGTCGGGTCGAGGTCGAAGCGCTCGATCAGTTCGGCGCGCCGCCCGGCGTCGAGGCCGCCGCGAGCGCGCCCGAGCAGGTCGATGATCTCGCCGCCGGTCAGATTGGGCCACAGGCTGACGTCGCCGGGGACATAGGCCAGCCTCCGGTGCAGCGCCGCAGCGTCGCCCCAGACGTCGCCGCCGAGAAGGCGCACAGTGCCGGCGTCGGCCCGCAGCAGCCCGAGGAGGACCCGGATTGTCGTCGACTTGCCGGAACCATTGGGCCCGAGGAAGCCGTGCACATGTCCCGCAGCGACGCTCAGATCGAGGCCATCCAACGCCCGAGTCGTGCCGAAGTTCTTGACGAGCCCGACGATGTCGATGACAGCGGTCACAGCACCCATGATGCCACTTCTTTCAGTAGTTTGTGAATGTTGTTAAACTTATGACATGAGCACCGCAGCCGCGCGCGACGGACGGGCAGCCGCGCGTGACGAGGCCGCCGTGACGACCTTCGTGGAGACCTTCGGTGCGACGTTGACTGCCGCGGGCATGCAGCGCCTCGTCGGTCGGGTGATCGCGTTGCTGCTCACCGACGACGACGGGCGGATGACCGCCGCCGAGATTCAGCAGGCCCTGCACATCAGCCGCGCCGCGGTGTCGGGGGCGATGACCTTCTTGCATGCCTACGGCTTCGTCACCAAGGAACGCGAGCGCGGCAGTCGGCGCGATGTCTATGTCCTACAGACGGACACCTGGCACGACGTCACCCTGCAAAAGGCCGCCGTCATCGGCTACCTCGTCGACCAGCTCGAGCGTGGTGTCGCCGCCGTGGGCGGCCCCGCGACCCCGGCCGGGCGACGGCTGGCCTATTCGGTGGAGTTTTATCGCTTCGTCGCCGAGGAGATGGACGGCATCATCGCGCGGTGGGAGGAGCGGCGCGACGAAGTGCGCCCGCGCTATCTCGACTGATCTCCCTCGGTCGCCGCGGGAAGAGCCGGCGCCGGTGGTAGCGTTCCCCCATCCAGACAGGGGAGCGCCATACGGGGCGCTGAGAGTGCGCACCCGCGCAGACCCTCGGACCTGATCCGGTTAACACCGGCGTAGGGAGTCGAGAATCTCCCCGGCAGCACGCCGGGCCCTCCTATCGAGGAGGCGAGAAGGCCATGATCAGACCGGGCAGCAGCCACCCCACCCGACGCGGCGCGACGCTCATCGCGAGCCTGCTCCTGGCCGGAACGCTGGCGGCATGCAACTCTTCGAGCGACTCGCCGTCCACGAGCAGCACGTCCCCGTCCGGCGCCGGCTCGGCCTCGACCCCGCCGACCGAGTCGACGGAGCTGACGGTCGTCACCCATGACTCGTTCGCGCTCACCGAGTCGCTGACCAAGCAGTTCACCGAGGACACCGGCATCAAGGTCACCTATGTCGCCCCCGGCGACGCCGGGACCGTGCTCAACCAGCTGATCCTCGCCAAGGACAGCCCGCTCGGCGATGTCGTCTTCGGGATCGACAACACCTTCGCCGGCCGCGCGATCGAGGCCGGCATCCTCAGCCCGTATGCCGCTGCCTCCCTCCCCGACTCCGCCGCCGAGCTGCGCGCCGACGACAGCGAAATGCTCACGCCGATCGACTACGGCGACGTCTGCCTCAACGCCGACAAAGGCTGGTTCGAGGAGCACAAGCTGGCGATCCCGGCGAGCCTGGACGATCTGGTCAAGCCGGAATACAAGGACCTCCTCGTCGTCGAGAACCCCGCCTCCTCCTCCCCCGGCCTGGCCTTCCTCGCCGCGACGGTCGGCGCCAAGGGCGACCCCGGCTATCTCGACTACTGGGGCCAGCTGAAGGACAACGGCGTCAAGGCGGTCAAGGGCTGGACCGAGGCCTATTCGACGGAGTTCTCCGGCTCCAGTGGCAAGGGCCCGCGCCCGCTGGTCGTCTCCTACGCCACCTCGCCGGCCTTCGAGGTCCCCGACGGGGCCAAGGAGTCCAAGACGGAGGCGCTGCTCGACACCTGTTTCCGCCAGGTCGAATACGCCGGGGTCATCGCCGGCTCGCAGAACGAGGTCGGCGCCCGCAAGTTCATCGACTTCCTGCTCAGCACGCCCGTGCAAGAGGACATCCCGAGCCAGATGTACATGTATCCCGTTCAGTCCGACGCCACCCTCCCGAAGGAGTGGGTCGAGTTCGCGCCGCTGTCCACCAAGCCGATCAACGTCCCGGCCGCCGAAATCTCGGCCAAGCGTGACCAGTGGATCAAGGACTGGACGGCCAAGGTCATCGGGTGATCGCGCCCGCGGCCGGGGTTGCGCCGCGGCGGGGCCGGCGGCTGGACTCGGGGCGGGCGGACTCGTTGCCGTTGGCCGCGGGCTGGGTGCTCGCGGCCGCGATTCCGTTGGCCTTCTTGGCGATCTTCTTCGCCTGGCCGGTCCTGACGCTGGTGGCGCGCGGCTTCACCGTCGACGGCCGCCTCGATCTCGCGGCCTTCACCGACGTCATGACCGCGGCCCGCACCTGGCGGATCGTCGGCACGACGCTCAGCCTCGCCGCGCTCGGCACGATCGCCTCCGTGCTGCTCGGCGTCCCGGGCGCCTACGTCCTTTACGTATGCCGCTTCCCCGGCCGCGCGCTCGCCCGCGCCCTGGTCGGGATCCCGTTCGTGTTGCCGACGGTCGTCGTCGGCGTGGCCTTCCTCTCGCTCATCGGGCCGCGCGGCCCGCTGGCGTCGCTCGGGCTGGAGGAGTCGCGCGTGGCGATCGTCGCGGCGCTCGTCTTCTTCAACTATTCGGTCGTCGTCCGCACGGTCGGGGGGATGTGGGCACAACTCGATCCCCGTATGCCGCAGGCCGCCCGTGCACTCGGCGCCTCGCCGATGCGGGCGATGCTGACGATCACCCTGCCTGCCTTAATGCCGGCCATCGCGTCCGCGGCCGCCCTGGTTTTCCTGTTCTGCGCCAGCGCGTTCGGGATAATCATGGTGTTGGGTGGGATCAAGTACAGCACGATCGAGACCGAGATCTGGTATCAGACAACCCAATTGCTCGACCTCGGGGCGGCGTCCGCACTGTCGATCGCGCAGTTGGTCGTCGTCACGTTGTGCCTGCTGGTCACCAATCTCACGCTCTCCCGGCAGGAACGGGCGCTGGCCCTGCGCCCGGACGCGTCCGGGGAGCACCGGTGGCGGGCCCGGACCGACCTGATCCCGACGCTCGTCACCGGCGCCGTGGTTGTCGGGCTGCTGGCGGCGCCGCTGCTCACGCTCGTTGTGCGCTCGCTGCGCACGTCGGAGGGCTGGTCGCTGGCAAACTACCGGGCGCTGACGACCACGGTCGGGCGGGCGCTGCCGGTGCCGGTGTGGAGCGGCATACGGAACTCGATCGTCGTGGGTGTGCAGGCGACGCTGCTGGCCGTGGCGCTCGGTCTGCTGGTCACGCTCGTGGTCAGCAGGCGGCCGCGCAAAGCGTTGGGGCGCAAGGCATTGCGGGTGCTCGACTCACTGTTCATGCTGCCGCTGGGGGTGTCTGCGGTGACCGTCGGCTTCGGCTTCCTGATCACGCTCAACCGGCCGCCGCTCGACCTGCGTTCCTCGATGATCCTCGTGCCGATCGCGCAGGCGATCGTCGCGCTGCCGCTCGTCGTGCGCTCGATGCTGCCGGTGGTGCGGGCGATCGACCCGCGGATGCGCGAGGCGGCGGCGATGCTCGGCGCGTCACCCGTGCGGGTGCTCGCGACCATCGACCTGCCCTTCCTCGCGCGCGGGCTGGGGCTGGCGGGTGGTTTTGCGATGGCGACCTCGCTCGGCGAGTTCGGGGCGACGTCCTTCCTGGCCCGCCTGGACCGCCCGACCCTGCCGGTGGTCATCTTCCGGCTGATCGGCCGGCCGGGTGAGGCGAGCTTCGGTGCGGCCCTGGCTGCCTCGGTGGTCCTGGCCGCGCTCACCGGGCTCGTGATGTTGCTGGCCGAGATCGTCCGGCCCAAGACGGCGTCGCCGTGGTGACCAAGCGCGACAACGTCAAGCGCGACGACGTCAGGGATCCGGCCCGCAGGGTCGAGCACCTCCGGGGTCTGGCCGCCGAACACGTCGTCGTCCGCTACGGGAGCGCGACCGCTGTCGACGACGTCACCCTGCACGTCGCCCCCGGCGAGATCGTCGCCTTGCTCGGCGCCTCGGGCTCGGGCAAATCGTCGCTGTTGCGTGGGATCGCCGGGTTGGAGCCGCTCGTCGGCGGCGAGATCCGGTGGGACGACGAGTGGCTGACGGATGTCGCGGTCCACAGGCGGGGCTTCGGGGTGATGTTCCAAGAGGGGCAGCTGTTCCCGCATCGCGACGTCGGCGGCAATGTCGCCTACGGCATCCACGACCTGCCGCGCGGGCAGCGTCGGCGGCGGGTCGGCGAGCTGCTCGACGTTGTCGGCCTGGGCGGCTTCGAGGACCGCGCGGTCACCTCCTTATCGGGCGGCCAGGCGCAACGGGTCGCCCTGGCCCGCTCGCTCGCGCCCGCGCCTCGCCTGCTGCTGCTGGACGAGCCGCTCTCCGCCCTGGACCGGGCGCTGCGCGAGCACCTCGTCGGGGTGTTGCGCTCCAGCTTGCGCGCGACCGAGACGACCGCCATCTATGTCACCCACGACCAGGACGAGGCGTTCGCCGTCGCCGACCGTGTCGCGGTCATGGCCGCCGGCCGGCTCGCCCGGATCGACGCGCCCGCCGCCTTGTGGAGCGCCCCAGGCACACGGGAGGTGGCGGCTTTCTTGGGTTATGGGCCGTTCCTGTCCTCGGAGCAGGCGCAGGCACTCGGCTGGGTCGATCCGCGGCCTCCGGGCGGGCCATCCTCGGGTGACGAGACGTCCCCAACGGGGCGCCCGAGCGATTCCCGGCCGTGCCAACTGGCTGGCGCCGATCCGATCGAACTCGTGGGCGTCGGGCCGGGCGCTCTCGTCCTCGATCCCGCAGGCACGGCGGTGCCCGTCGAGTCGGCAACGGCGCGCCGCGGACACACCGAGCTGACCGTGCGTCTGCCCGGCGGCACCCCCGCGGTCGTTCGAGCGCCCCTCGGCAGCGGCATACCCCTGGAGGTGCAGGTGCGCCTCGATGCCGACGCCACCGTCGTGGTCCGCTGATCCATCGCAACCGTGGGTATCGTCAAGGCATGATTACTGCCGTCCACGCGCTCATCTACAGCGACGACGCCCCGGCCACCCGGGCGTTCTTCCGCGACGTGCTCGAGCTGCCGTTTGTCAGCGATGACGAGAGCCAGGACACCGATGGCTGGTTGATCTTTGCCACCGGACCCAGCGAAGTCGGTGTCCACCCGACCGCCGGCGAGCACGGCGGGGAGACCTTCACCGCGCCCAAGCACCACCAGGTCAGTTTCATGGTCGAGGATGTCGAAGCCGCCGCCAGCCGGCTGCGCGCCAAGGGCGCAACGATCACCACCGGCCCGGCCGACCTCGGTTTCGGCATCGGCATCGAGGTCGCCGTCCCCGGCACCGACGCGCTGCTCATCTACCAGCCCAAGCACGCCACGACCCACCACGCCTAACCAGCGGGCGGCGATCATCGCCGCCAGATCTGGGGGAGCCGCTCACACGACACCAGGCCGCACGGCGCCACCCGGCAGCGCACCACCTCGCGCCGGCGTCGACGCGGAACTCGACAGCCGACTCCGCGCGGCTGCGGACGCGTCGGTGCGCTCGGCTTCCCGCTCCAGCAGCACCGGAACGATGGCGAGCACGGCCATCAGGCCCATGCCGGCGAGGAGGAGGATCGAGGCGAGGAGCTGGGCTGCGGTCATGACTCCATCGTGCTGGCCACCCCCCTCGTCGCACGTCCCTCCCAGGTCTCGACCCGAGGTCGGACCTCCTACCCCCACCGGGAGATGCTCTCCTCCTCAGGTATGACCCCCCGCCGACATCCCCCGCCCCCAGTGCGCCGTGGTCAACCTCGTAAGTCACTGCTTCCATATCGGAAGCACAGACTCGTCACTGCTTCCACTTCGGAAGCACAGACTCGTCACTGCTTCCATATCGGAAGCAGTGACGTAGCCTCTCGCGCACCAATCCCGATCGGGTCCTACGGCCGGGCGCGCAGCGAGCGCGCGGCGACGACCGGGTCGAAGCCGAACGGCAGCTCCAGGCGGTGGGCCGCCATCAGCTCTTGGTCGGCGAGCAACTCGACCGTGGGGGCGTCGGCCACGATGACCCCGCCGGAGAGGATGACCGCGCGCTCGCACAGCTGCAGGGCATAGGGCAGGTCGTGGGTGACCATCAGCATGGTCACGCCGAGACCGGTGAGAACCTCGGCGAGTTCCCGGCGGGCGGCGGGGTCCAAGTTGGAGGACGGCTCGTCGAGGACGAGAACTTCGGGGCGCATCGCCAGCACCGTGGCCACCGCGACCCGGCGGCGCTGGCCGAAGGAGAGGTGGTGCGGCGGCCGGTCGGCGAAATCCAGCATTCCTACCGCGCGCAACGCCGCCTCGACCCGCTCCGCGATCTCGTCCTTCGAAAGGCCGAGGTTCGCCGGACCGAAAGCCACGTCGTCACGCACCGACGGCATGAACAGCTGGTCGTCGGGGTCCTGGAAGATTACGCCGACCCGACGGCGAATCTCCAGCATCGTGTCCGACCCCACCGCCAGCCCCGACACAGTGACCGAGCCAGCCCCAGCCCGCAGGATGCCGTTCAGGTGCAGCACGAGCGTCGTCTTGCCCGCGCCATTGGGGCCGAGCAGGGCCACCCGCTCGCCCGGGTGCACATGCAGGTTGACCCCAAAAAGCGCTTGGTGGCCATCGGGATAGGCAAAAGCCACACCGCGGAGGTCGAGGACCGGCGTGCTCACGCGAGCACCGCCGCCGCCAAGACCGTGGCACCGGCCGCCGGCAGGGCGAGCGCGGTCGCCCACTGCCGGCCGCTCGCCGCGAGCTGGTCGGCAAACGGCAACCGCCCGGCATACCCCCGCGAGAGCATCGCCAAATGCACCCGCTCCCCGCGCTCGAACGAGCGGATGAACAGCGCCCCCAGCGACGACGCGAGCACCGGCCACTGCCGCACCGAGCGGGCGCGGAAACCCCGCGACTCCCGGGCGATCCGCATCCGCTGCATCTCGCCGGCGACCACCTCGAGATAGCGGATCATGAAGGCGGCGATCTGCACCAGCGGCTGCGGCAGCCGCAGTTTCTCCAAGGCCCGCACCATCTCACGCGGCTCGGTCGTGGCACCAAAAAGCACCGATGCCAGCACCCCGAGGCTCCCCTTGGCGAGCAACCCCCACGCCCCCCACAGGCCCGCCTCCGACACCGTGAAAGGGCCGACCTGCACCCGTGGCCCGGTCGCGACCACCGGCAATACCAGCGCGAAGACGACGAAGGGCACCTCGACGACCATCCGCTTGAGCAGGTATGCCGCCGGCACCCGCGTCAACGCGGCCACGCCACCCAGGATCGCGGCATACGCGACGAAGGCGGCAATCGCGGTGCGCGGGGTCAGCACGACGGTGATGACGAAGAGCAGCAGGGCGACCAGCTTGGCGTGCGCGGGCAAGCGGTGAATGACGGTATGCCCGTGATAGTGCAGGTTGTGCCCGTGCCCGGCGCCCACGGTCAGTGATCGTCGTGCTCGCCGCCGCTCCCGCGGCGCCGGAGCAGATAGGTCAGCCCGAAGGCGAGCACGCCGACGAGCACGACGCCGATGATGCCCGCGAGGCCGCCGGACAGCCGCGAGTTCTCCACCCCGCGGACCCCGTAGTCCGCCAGCGGAGAGCCGCTGGTGCCGTGCTCGCTCGCGCTCGTGTCGAAGCCGAGGCTGTGCGCGACGAACTCCAGCCCGTCGGGATGACCCGAGGCATACACGCTGACCACGCCGGCGAGAACGAGCGAGACGAGCAGCCCGGTCAGCACCAGGACCCGCACATTGATCCCCCGACGAGCACCGATCCGCCGACGAGCACCGATCCGCCCACGAGCACCGATCCGCCGACGAGCACCGATCCGCCGACGAGGACCGGCCTGGCCGCCACGCGACGAGGCACTCATACCGTCAACCCGTCGCGAATCTCCAACTCCTGGCGACCGTTCAGCACCGGCCGTGCCCCATAGGCCAGGTCGGGCCGGGCCGCCACGATCGAGCCGACAGCGAGCGAGGTGATCACCGCTTCGCCGAGACCGATGAGCACGTGCCAGCCGAGCATCGTCGTGGCAAGCCTGTCCAGCGGGATGGGCGCGGCGCCGCCGGCGGCATACAGGCCGGTGAAGGCGAGCGCCGCGGCCGGGACCGACACGAACGCGCCAACCGCGGCAGCGACCGGGATCGCGGCGAGCGTGCGCGGCAGCACCCGTCGCAGCGCGAGGAAGGCGGCATACCCGACCCAGACCCCGACGATCCCGATCAGCGTGATGTTGGTGCCGAGTGCGGTCAACCCGCCGTCGGCGAACGCGATCGCCTGGACCAGCAACACGACGGACAGGCACAGCGTGGCGGTGTAGGGGCCGACGAGAACGGCGGCCAGGGCACCGCCGAGCAGGTGGCCGGAGGTGCCCGCCCCCACCGGGAAGGTCACCATCTGCGCGGCGAAGACAAAGACCGCGGTCAGCCCGGCCAGCGGAGCGGTCCGATCGTCGAGTTCGCGTCGGGCGCCACGCAGGGCCAGCGCCACCCCACTCGCGGCGACCGCGGCCGTCGCGAGCGAGATGGGCGCCGTGAGAAACCCGTCAGGAACGTGCATGCCGACCTCCGCGCAATCGTGCTTGTTGCAAGTCATTCGCAATATATCGCTCCGGGGTTCGGCCGGGCCTCCCGGACGCCAACTGCGCCCGCGTGAACCCGGCCATCGGCGCATGGTAAGACGCAGGCGTCGGGGCCGATGTGACAACGGCGAGTTCGAATCGTTACCGTGGACTGTCCCCCACGGAAGGTTCGCTCACCTTGCCTGCGCACGCACGCCCCCGTCGCATACCACGCTTGGCGCGTGGCGCCCAATTAGCGACCGTCGCCGCGCTTGCGGCCGGCTGCGTCGCGTATGCCGCAACCGGCGCCGCGGCCGGCCGACCCGGCCCGGCTGCTACCGGCTCGGTGACGGGTGACAGCGCTGCCACATCGGGCAGTGCGGTCATCCCAGGTCGCGGGGCTGGGCTGACCGGAGCAGCGGCACAGGCGCGCCCTGCCCAGGCCGAGCGCGTCTCCCGGTCGATCGCTCGCTCCAGCCGTGTCGCCGTGACGGCACCGGCGATGACGGGGCCGATGCGCCACCCGGTGGGCGCCCTTGGCATCACGGCTGTTGTCAAACCGGACCCTGTCAAGACCTTCGCGGCGGTTGCCAAGGCGACCCCCTCGGGGTCCGCGAGCGGAGGCGCCACGGGGAAGGCGGCAGTGGCCGCCGCTTCGGGTGGCTCCACGACGGCATACGCTGCGGCGGGTGCCGCGTTGGGGCTCTCGCCATCGGCGATCGCGGTCTACTCGGCGGTGCGCTCGACGTTCGGAATCACCAATATCGGCGGCCTGCGTCCGGGTGATTGGGGCGATCACGGAACCGGCCACGCCGTCGACGTCATGATCGCCAGCTCCGGCCAGGGCGATGCGGTGGCGGGCTTCGCGATCGCCAATGCCGGCCGGTTGAACATCAAGTACGTTATCTGGCAGCAGCGGATCTGGATGCCGAGCACCGGCTCGTGGAAGCTCATGGCCGACCGGGGCAGCCCCACCCAAAACCACATGGATCACGTCCACATCTCGGTCAACTAATCTCACCCGCGAGCCTGGTCCGCGTCGATTCCCGGCTTCGACAGCGTCTGCGTGGCAGGTGGGGATGTGCGGATTACCGAGTTGCGCTAGCGTTCCAGTGCACCCCGAACCGAGAGCGACTGCGAGGCCACCGTGACCGACGCTCCCGCGGGCCCACGCGGCCCGGTTGAATACGACAGTCCGTCCCTGAACTTCCGCCGGATCGGCCCACGCCATCAGCCAACCCACCCGCTGGCGAGTAAGCCTGCGATTGCCCCGCAACGCACGGTGGATGCCTTCATCCAGGAGTTCCTCGAGGAGTTGAACTTCGGCCAGGGCGCCCCCTTGGACCGCTCCACGGTCAACCACCAATACCTCGCGCTGGCGCGAACCGTGCGGCAATACCTCATGGCCGACTGGCTCGAGACCGCGGCCCGGCGGCGGGCCCGCCCGACCAAGATGGTCGGCTACCTCTCCGCCGAGTACCTTCTCGGGCGGCAACTGGTCAACGCCACGCTCAACAGCGGCTTGGCCGAGATCGTTGAGCAGGCGACAGCGGCGCTCGGACTCGATCTGGCCGAGATCCGCGCCCAGGAGGTCGAACCGGGCCTCGGCAATGGCGGCCTCGGGCGGTTGGCTGCGTGCTTCATCGATTCCCTCGCGACGATGAACGTCAGCTGCATCGGCTACGGCATCCGCTACGAGTACGGCATTTTCCGTCAGGTCTTCACCCCGGACGGGCGGCAGAGCGAGGCTCCCGACAGCTGGCTGGCGCTCGGCGCCCCATGGGAATTCCCCAACCCCGACCGGGCGGTGCTCGTTGAATTCGGCGGACACGTCGAGGGCTACAGCGACGAGTCCGGGCGGCGCCGGCGGCGCTGGGTGCCCTCATGGAATGTGCTGGGGATTCCCCATAACTACATGGTCCCCGGCTACCGCAATGGCGTGGCCAACACCCTGCGGCTGTGGGGGGCCGAGGCGACCCGGGCCTTCGACCTCGACATCTTCAACTCGGGCGACTACGCCGAGGCGGTGCGCGCCCAGACCTTTGCCGAGAACATCTCCAAGGTCCTGTATCCGGAGGATTCCACCCCTCAGGGCCGCGAGCTGCGCCTGCAGCAGCAGTACTTCTTCGTTGCCTGCTCGATCAAGGACTATGTCCAAGGCACCCTCCCCGAGGGATTCGATCTCGCCAAGCTGCCCGATCAGATCATCTTCCAGCTCAACGACACGCACCCGGTCATCGCGATTCCCGAGTTGATGCGGCTGCTGTTGGACGAGCACGACATGGAGTGGGAAGACGCGTGGGCGATCGCCTCGCGCTGCTTCGCCTACACCTGCCACACGTTGCTCCCCGAGGCGCTGGAGGTCTGGCCGACCGAGTTGGTCGGGCGGCTGCTGCCTCGGCACCTGGAGATCATCTACCAGATCAACGAGCAGTTCCTGGCCCAGGTGCGCGAACGGTTCCCCGGTGACGAATTGCGCGTGCGACGGATGTCGATCATCGGGGAGTTCCCGGAAAAGGGTGTGCGGATGGCGCACCTGGCGACGGTGGCGGCAACCAAGGTGAACGGCGTCGCCGAGTTGCACTCCCAGCTCTTGCGCGACAAGGTGCTGAGCGACTTCGCCGCGATGTGGCCGGAGAAGTTCACCAACGTCACCAACGGCGTGACCCCCCGACGCTTTATTAGGATGTCCAACCCGAGCCTGAGCAACCTGCTCACCGAGACTATCGGCGACGGCTGGATCCGGGACCTGGATCAGCTGGCCCAGCTCGAGCCACTCGCGGACGACGCCGCTTTCCGTGAGCGCTTCCGCCAGGCCAAGCGCTCCAACAAGGAGCGGCTCGCGCACATCTCCGAGCGGCAGCTGGGCATCCAGCTCCCGCCCCACCACCTCGTCGACCTCATGGTCAAGCGGTTGCACGAATACAAGCGCCAACTGCTCAAGGTGCTGCACATCGTCACGACCTACGAGGGCATGATCTCCGGAGCGGTCTCGCCCGCGGACGTCACGCCCCGGCTGGCCATCTTCGGGGCCAAGGCCGCGCCCGGCTATTACATGGCCAAGGAGATCATTTATCTGATCAACCGGGTCGCGATGGTCATCAACAACGACCCGCGCATCGACGGCCGGCTGATGGTGGTCTTCCCGCCGAACTACAACGTCACGGTGGCCCAGGCGATCATCCCAGCGGCCGACCTGTCGGAGCAGATCTCGCTCGCCGGCAAGGAGGCCTCCGGCACCGGCAATATGAAGCTGACCCTCAACGGCGCGCTCACGATCGGCACCGACGACGGCGCCAATGTCGAGATCCGCAAGCTCGTCGGCGACGACAACTTCTTCCTCTTCGGGATGACCGAACCCGAGGTCGCCGCCCTGCAGGCGCAGGGATACGTGCCCAGTGCCTACTACGAGTCCAATCCCGCCCTGAAGCGGGCCATCGACCTGATCGCCAGCGGTCACTTCACCGAGGGCAATCGCGAAGCGGTGGGGTCGATCGTCGGGGATTTGCTCTACAACGACAGGTTCCTCGTCATGGCGGACTATCAGTCCTATATCGATGCCCAGGCGCGCGTCGATGCCGCGTATGCCGATCAGGACGCATGGGCGCGGTCGGCGATCCTCAACGTCGCCCGCTGCGGCTTCTTCTCCTCCGACCGCGCGATGCGCGACTACATCGACCGGATCTGGGGAGCAGAAGTCCGTCGCTAGGGCACCCCCCCGGGGGGCTCGCCGGCGCTAGCTAGCGCCGGCCGCGGGGGCGCAGCCGGACCCGCGGCAGCTCGGGGACCGGAATACGGGTGATCTCGCCGTCGTAGCCCTCCACCACGCCGAACCGGCCTTCCCTGGACTCCCAGGCCTCACGGAACTTGACGATGTCGTCGTGGCTGCGGCCGACGAAGTTCCACCACATGACGATCTCCTCCTCGAACGGCTCACCGCCCAGGAGAAGCACGCGGGCGCCGTCCGGCCCGGGGCGCAGCCGCAGCCGCTTGCGTCCCTTGTCATAGACGGCGAGGTCGCCGCTGCCGAGAGTCTGCTCCCCGAGGATCAGATCACCGGTGTCGACCAGCACCCCATGCTCGTATGCCGCGTTCAGCTTGACCGTGGCATCGGCGCCGACCGGCAGCGTGAGTTCCGCACCGACGATGGGCGTGAAGGTCTGCACGGGCGAGGCGGGCAGCCCGGGAAGGCGGCCGACGAAGACACGCGCCCCTCCTCCCCCCTCGAGTCTGACCCGCTCGGGCACATGATGCTCGAAGCGCCGATAGGTATCAATCGCACTCTCCGGCAAAGCAATCCATAACTGGACCCCGTGCAGCGTCTTGGTGTCGGGAGTGGATACCTCCGAGTGGGCGATCCCGAAGCCCGCGGTCATCAGATTGACCTCGCCCGGGCGCACGATGCCCTGCCCACCGCCGGAGTCGCGGTGCTCGATCTGACCCTTGAACAGCCACGAGACGGTCTGTAGGCCGGTGTGGGGGTGCGGTGGGACATCCATCCCCTCCTGCCCGTCCTCCCCGATGGCCGTCGGCCCGTAGTGGTCCAGGAAGCACCAGGCGCCGATGAACGAGCGGTCACGGTGCGGCAGCGTGCGCCGCACCGTCAATGCGCGGATGCCGCCCAGTGGGACTTCCCGACCGTGCAGGATCTGGTCGGGGTCGGCGTCGGCGCGCGGGTCGGCGCCCGGAACCCGGCGCCAGAAGGGCACGAGCTCCATCAGGTCGTGCCAGGCGTTGATGGCGTGCGTGCGATCGGCTCCCTCGCCGATGTGCTCTGCCGGGATGTCGTGCGCCGCCAGGGTGTGGATCGCGACCGCGATGTCGTTGGCCTCGCCGAACGAGTCCTGCATATCGCCCAGCCTCGAGGAGAAGAGACTCGGCGGGGAGCCGGGGGAATCGGCATACAGACTCTCGAAAAACTCACAGCCATAACGCAGTTTCTTGCCCTCGATCCGCACCCGGTGAAGGTCGTGCGCGGGCAGCGTCGACAGCTGCGAGCCGGCCGCGGCGATGCGGTCGTAGCGGCGTTCGAGCGCGCGGTCGGTCAACTCGCGGGCCGGCGCGTCGCGCAGGTCGGCGGCCCCGTCGAGCCAGTGCGGATCGTCGAGCCACTCGCGCAGGTCGCGCTTCATCTCCTCCCACTGCGGCGAGCGCAACAGGGCGTTGGCCACGGCATAGGTGCGCCGCCGGCGGCCGCGCAACGGTTGCGTATGCCGATAGGGCCAGTCCTCCTTGAGCGCACGCAGCAGGAGCACATCGGCATCCCGCGCCGGGCCGAGCGGCAGGACGATCTCGCGCATCCGGATCTTGAGTTCCAGGCCGTGCTCGTCCTTCTCCAGCAGCGGTTTGAAGAGCGACATCGCGGCGCGGGCGCGCCGCCACGAGACCCGGGTCTGGTGGAGGTTGCCGGGGTGTTTTCCCTTGAGCCACAAGGTTTCGTTGGGGGCGAGGTGATCATCGAGGCAGGAGCGCAGGCACGCTTGGAAGGCTTCGCCGACGGTGGCGTCCGGCGGGATCTCGACCTTGCTTGCCTTGACCGCCGGGTTGGGTTCCTCCGGCTTGGCCGCGGTCGTCCCGGCGACGGGCTGGGCCGTCGCTGTTTTCGCTGCAGCGGTGGTTGATTTCGGCGCGGCGGTCGCGCGTGATCTGGCGGCGCGGTTGCCGGCCGGGCGCGACGACGCCGCCGTGCGGCGGGCCTGCGGTGGCGTCATTGGTCCAACCTAGTGGGTTCCGGGCCGGGACGGGTGGCGATCGGAGCGGTGTTTGGTCCACCGCGGGCCGACACCTCTGGTGACCTATCGTCAAATCTGCCGGATTCTCTAGAGACTGGAATACGGTCCCATCGTGGACCCGATTCGCAACCCGTATGCGCCCGGCGCCGGTCAGCGCCCACCCGAGCTGGCCGGCCGCGACGAGCAGTTGGCGACCTTTGACGTGGTGCTGCAGCGGGTCGCCAAGGGCCGCCCCGAGCGGTCGCTCATCCTCACCGGGCTGCGTGGCGTCGGGAAAACGGTGTTGCTCAATGCACTTCGCGGACAGGCCGTTCGGGCCCGTTGGGGAACAGGCAAGTTCGAGGCGCGCCCCGACCAGGCGTTGCGGCGGCCGATCGCGGCGGCGCTGCATGTGGCCGTGCGCGAGCTGGGACACAGTCATGCCGAGCAGGTCGACCATGTGCTCGGCGTGGTGAAGTCGTTCGCCCAGCGCGAGACCGGCGCCGGAGCCAAGCTGCGCGACCGCTGGAATCCCGGTATCGACGTGCCGGCGGTCCCGGGCCGAGCCGACTCCGGCGATATCGAGATTGACCTGGTCGAGCTGCTCACCGACGTGGGCGGGCTGGCGGCGGATCTCGGCCGCGGCGTCGCGGTGTTCATCGACGAGATGCAAGACCTCGGGCCCGAGGACGTCTCGGCGTTGTGTGCGGCGTGTCATGAGATCTCGCAGTCGTCATTGCCGGTGATCGTTGTCGGCGCCGGCCTCCCCCACCTCCCGGCGGTGCTGTCGGCCTCGAAGTCTTACTCCGAGAGGCTCTTCCGGTATGCGCGGATCGACCGCCTCGACCGCGAGGCCGCGACCGCGGCGCTGACGGTGCCAGCGGAGGAGGAGGACGCGGCATACGAGAGCGGGGCGTTGGAGGAGATGTATGCCGTCACCGGCGGCTATCCGTATTTCATCCAGGCCTATGGCAAGGAGGTCTGGGACGTCGCGCCCGGCACACCGATCACCCGCGCCGACGTCCTGGTGGCGATCCCTCGCGCCGAAGCCGAACTTGCCGTTGGCTTTTTCGGTAGTCGCTTCGAGCGCGCGACCCCCGCCGAGCGCGACTACCTGCGCTCGATGGCCGAGGTGTCGGTTGTCGGCCGCGCTGACGGCCTGGTCGAACTCGACTCGGTCGCGACTGCCGATGTCGCCAAAGCGCTTGGCAAGCAACCTCAATCCCTCTCCCCCGCCCGTGATGCGTTGCTCAAGAAGGGCCTGATCTACTCCACCGAGCGCGGCCGGGTCGCCTTCACCGTCCCGCACTTCGGGCGATATCTCAGGGAGCACCCGTCTTAGTGTCGGCCGCGTGGGAAAATGAGAGTTGGGCGAGGACTTTGAGAGTTGGTGAGAGTAGAGGGGCGTCCGACCGGGCATTTTGAGAGTGCGCTCGGCAAGGAGCTACGCCAGAGTCCGACGAGGTGATCTGCCGGTGTCGCGTCCGGGCTACCCGCCGACTGCACCGGATCGCGCGGTCTCGCCTTCGGCTTGACCTTGACCCGGGGTCAGGGCTCCTTCGCCGACAACGCCCACCCGGCTGGCGCCAACTCCGCTCCCCTGGCCGAGCGCGGATGGGCCGGTTGGACCAGGGTCGAGAAGCGGATCCAGTAGCCCGCGGAGATGCGCACCGGCTGGCCAACCTCGAGCGTGAGGTCCGCGAGCTGCGTCGAGCGAACGAGATCCTGAAGACGTCAGCAGCTTTTTCGCGGCTGCGGAGCTCGACCGCAAGATCAAGTAGAGGTGCCCACCGCGGTGTTGGTCGACTACATCGACCAGCACCGCGACCGGTTCGGGGTCGAGCCGATCTGTACCGTCCTGACGGACGCCGAGGTGCCGATCGCTCCCAGCACGTACTACGCCGCCAAGACCCGCCCGCCCTCGGCCCGCGCGATCCGCGACGCCGAACTCGTGCAGGACATCAAGGTCGCCCACAAGGCCCAACCTCGGTGTTTACGGCGCGAGGAAGATCCACGCCTCGCTCAACCGTGAGGGAGTCACCGTGGCCCGCTGCACGGTCGAGCGGTTGATGCGTGCGCAGGGCCTGCGAGGCATCGCGCGGGAGAAGACCCGCAAAACCACGATCGGCGACGGCGCGGAGACCGAGCGACCCGAGGACCTGGTGCAGCGCGAGTTCGTCGCGACCGCCCCGAACCAGCTGTGGGTGGCCGACCTGCAATGCCGACGTCGGCATTGGATGTCCTATGCCGACCTTCGGACTATGCCGATGTTGGGGTTGGTAACGCAGGTCGGAGACGTCCAGGGGGCTTGAAGGTCGGCATAGTTCTGGCGTTGTGATCACGCTTCAGACACATGGAGTGTCTGGAGGTGAGGGTGCGTGACGAAGAGATCGGCGACCGCCCGGCCGTATCCGGTTCGGGTGCCGCGGGTTGCGGTGGGGCCGCTGGCGCCTGCGGTGCTGAGCGAGTGCTCGCGATGGCTGGCAGCGAAGGGGTACTCCTCGGGCTCGGCTGCTGCGGTGGTGGACCTGGCGAAGCGGCTGAGTTCCTGGATGCACGAGGTCGACGTCGGGGTTGGTGGGATCGATGAGGAGTTACTCGCTCGATTCGTCGCGGCGGAGTGTGCCCGGGACCGTCCGTGCTCCTCGGTGAACTGTTGGATCGGCGCGCTTGGCCGTTCCTGGCAGCTGCGGGCTACCTGCGGGCCGCCGAAGTCGACGACGGACAGCTCACTGCGGCGCGTGCCGCGGTGACCGAGTGGTGTACGTGGATGCGAGTCCAGCTCGGGCTGACCGAGAAGTCCGTCGTTCGGTATTGCTACGACGCAGCGGGTCTGCTGGACATGGTGACGGTGGCCGACGGGTCGGTGGACTGGGGTCGGCTCAATGCGTCGGTGATCGACGGGTACGTCGCGGACCGAGGACGTCCCTACGGTGCCGTGACTCGGGCTCACATTGTGGGCGCGGTCCGTTGCCTGCTTCGGTGGGCGCTGAGCACCGGCCGTCTTGAGCGGGACTTGACTGCCGGGATCCTCAAGCCGCCCGGGACCAAGCGGTCGGTTCCGCGAGGGGTGGCCGCCGAGCAGGTCGCGGCGTTACTGGCTGTCTGTGATCCGGCGACCGCGATCGGGGCACGAGATCGGGCGCTGGTGTTGATGCTGGTCCGGCTCGGGCTGCGGGCCGGTGAAGCCGCCCGGCTGATGCTCGATGACATCGACTGGGCCAGCGGGCAGGTGCGGGTCACCGGCAAGGGCCGCGAGCACGTGCTGCCGCTGCCCGTCGATGTGGGGCAAGCGTTGGAAGGCTGGTTACGGCTGCGACCGGAGGCGCTGGATCGGGCCGTGTTCGTGCGCCTGCGGGCGCCGCGTCAGGTGATGACGACCTCGGGAACCTCAGGGGTCATCGCTCGCCTGTCGGGCTTGGCCGGCATCGATCCTCCGGTTTAGGCGCATCGGCTGCGCCACACCGCCGCGATGGACGTTCTGGCGGCGGGCGGCACCCTGAGCGAAGCCAAGGAACTGCTGGGCCACGTCTACACCGTCACCACGATGACCTACGCCAAGGTCGACCTCGCCTCGCTCCGCGAACTTGTCGTCCCGTTCGGGCAGGTGCCGCGATGACCGCCGCCGCGACGACACCGGTCTCGGCGCCGACGTTGCGTGATCGGCTCGACGGGTACCTGGTGCTGCGCCGCGCGCTGGGCTTCCAGCTCAACGACCTCGAGCGGCAGGTCGGCGGGTTCTGCACCTGGCTCGAAGCCCGCGGTCAGACACAGACCTTCACCGTCGAGGAGGCGGTGGCCTGGGCGCGGCTCAACCCTGACGCGCACCCCTCGTGGTGGTCCACACGGCTGTCGTTGGTGCGACGCTTCGCCGCATACCTGACCGCCAATGGCGTCGAGGTCCCGGTCATCCCGGCCGGTCTGTTGCCGGCCAGGAAGCCCCGAGCGGTGCCCTTCATCTACAGCCAGGCCGACCTCGACGCCCTACTCGCGGCCTGCAGCCGAGTGTTCAGCGATGAGCGAATCGCCGCGACGATGCGCACCGCGATCGGACTGCTTGCCGCGACGGGGCTGCGGATCGGG
The DNA here is from genome assembly GCF_037045025.1 of Nostocoides sp. Taxonomy (GTDB): domain Bacteria; phylum Actinomycetota; class Actinomycetes; order Actinomycetales; family Dermatophilaceae; genus Nostocoides_A. Next base: position 107,956 of record NZ_JBAOHM010000015.1, read on the forward strand.
GAAGCGCTGCAGTTGCGCGTCGGTGACCTCGACAGCACCAATGACCTGCTGGTCATCAACGCGGCCAAGTCGCACGAGCGGATCGTCCCGATCCACCCCACGACAACAGCCGCGCTCATGGACTACATCACCCTGCCGGCCCGCATGGCCACCCACCCCGACCCGGAAGGTCCTCTCTTCGTGACCGCCCACGGGAGCGGGTACGTCTACGTGAGCTTCCAGAAGTTGTTCCGACGCCTGCGAGAGGCGGCCGGACTGCAACCGCGCGGGCGAGCGCGTCCTCGCCTGCACGACCTGCGACACACCTTCGCCACCGCGCACATGACCGCCGCCTACGCCCACGACGGTGACCCCGAGCGAGTGCTGTCGCTGCTCGCAACCTGGCTCGGGCACACCGACCCCACCCACACCTACTGGTACCTGAGCGCGACCGGCGAGCTCATGGCCCTGGCCGCCGGCCGCCTCGAACTCCACGCCGGCACCGCACCAGGAGAACCCTCATGACCGCGCTTGCCGCCAGCCTGCAAACCTACTTCACCACGTTCGCCCACAGCCAGCGAGACCTGTCCAATCACACGATCAACTCCTACCGCGACACTTGGCGGATCTTGCTGAAATACCTCACCGCGACACTCGATATCACGGCCGAGGCGATCGACTTCGACGTCGTCACCGCGACGAACATCACCGGCTTCCTCGACCATCTCGAACACGAACGCGGCAACAGCGCCAAGACCCGAAACGTCCGCCTGACCGCGATCCGCGCCGTGCTCAGCCGGGCCCTGCCCGACCACCCCGAACACGCAGCGACGATCACCCAGGTCCTGGCGATCCCACCCAAACGCACCACCAGAGCGGTCATCGAGTTCCTCACCCCGCCGAGGTCGCGGCCCTGATCGCCGCCCCCGATCCGGCGACCCGGACCGGAAGACGCGACCACGCGCTCCTGACCCTAACCGTACAAACCGGGCTTCGCATCAGCGAGGTCTGCTCCCTGACCATCGCTGACCTCCACCTCGGCACCGGCCCCCACGTCACCTGCACCGGCAAGGGACGCCGCCAACGCCTCACACCCCTGACCGGCGCGACGGTCAGCGTGATGACGGCCTACCTGACAGAGCGGGCCGCCCGACCCGGAACCGCACTCTTCTGCGGTCCCCACGGACAGCCCCTCTCCCACGACGCGCTCGAGCATCGTCTGGCCACCCACGTCACAGCCGCAGCAAGAACCCACCCAAGCCTGGCCGGCAAACACGTCACGATGCACACCCTGCGCCACACCGCAGCGATGAACCTGCTCACCGCCGGCGTCGACGTCGCCGTCATCGCACTCTGGCTCGGCCACGCCGACACCCACAGCACCGACGCCTACCTCCACGCCGACATGACCATCAAACAAGCAGCCCTCGACCGAGCCAGACCACCCGACGTGGAACCCGGGGTCTACCGTCCCGAGCCCGACATCCTCAACTGGCTCACGGCACTCTGACTATACCGACCTCCACGCGCCGAAAACCGCACCACCACAGCCACTCACGAGCATCATCGGCATAATCCGAAGGTCGGCATAGGACCTGACCTACGTCAGGACGCACGCCGGCTGGACCTATGTCGCGTTCGTCCTGGACGTGTTCTCCCGGATGATCGTGGGCTGGCAAGTGGCCACCAGCCTGCGCACCGACCTGGCTCTGGACGCCCTTGACATGGGCCTGTGGTCGCGTCGACGAGCAGGACAGGACGTCACCGGCCTGATCCATCACAGCGACAGGGGCGTGCAATATCGAGCGATTCGCTACACCGAACGGCTCGCCGAGGCCGAAGCCGTCGCATCCGTTGGCAGCAAAGGCGATTCGTACGACAACGCGATGGCCGAGGCCCTCAACTCCCTGTTCAAGGCCGAGTGCATCCGCAACCCCGTGATGCGACCCCAGGGCGGCTGGAAGAACATCACCGACGTCGAGATCGCCGTCGCCGAGTACGTCGACTGGTTCAACCACCGACGCCTCCACGGCCAGATCGGGCTCATCCCGCCCGCCGAGTACGAGACCAACCACTGGGCATCCCAACCCATCGAGCACTACCCTCAGAACCCGGTCCTCGCCGAGGTCGGAACCAACTAACCGAGCCTCCACGAAACCCGGGGCGATTCAAACCAGTAAGTCTCCGGACTCACCGGGGCGGTTCACAACTGACCGAGGGGCGATAATGAGCGGTGAGCCAAAGCAGCGGCGACGACAGATCGGCCGATCGGAGGTGGCGGCATTGGTCTCTCTGGAGGACGAGGGCTTCATTGAGCACCGAGGTCATCGGGTGTGGTGGGGCGCGACCGCAGGCGGCCCTGTGCCGCTGTTGACAATTCACGGGGGACCCGGGATCTGTCACGACTGCCTGGAGCCGCTGGCCGCGCTTCCTCGCCGGGTCGTCTTCTACGACCAGTACGGCTGTGGCCGTTCCGATCGCGCGACCAGGCCCACGGACTACGACCTGCCGTTGTTCATTGAGGAGATCGATGCGGTGCGCGCCGCCCTCGGGCTGGAGCGACTTCACCTTTTCGCGCACTCCTACGGTGGTCTGCTGGCCCTTGCCTATCTGTTCGGTCAGCCCGAGGGCGTGGTGTCGCTGACCCTGTCCAACTCCTTCGCTTCAGTGCCGGCCCTCGTCGCGGGGTGGCACCGACGGCTCGAGGAGCTGCCCACTGTGTCGGCGGATGTCCTTCTGGCCGGCGACCCTTCGCATCCCGCCTATGGGGCGGCGCTGGGTGAGTTCGTCCAACGCTTTGTCTACCGTGGTGAGCTCCCCGAGCCGGTTCTGCGTTCGATGGGCAACAGCGGCGCCGAGGTCTACGCGCGGATGCACGGATCGTCGTGGTTCACCCCCGATGGTCTGCTCGCCGACGTCGATCTCACTGACCGTCTCGGCGAGATCGCCGTGCCCACCTTGGTCATCGGTGGCGAGCTCGACCAGTGCGTCCCGGAGCTGGCGCACGCCATCCATAAAGGGATTCCCGGCTCCGAGCTCACGATCTTCGCTGGCCGGCACTTCCCGTTCTTCGAGTCTCCTGCCGACTTCCTCGACCTGGTCCAAGGCTTCCTTGCGCGGGCTGAGCGAGCAGCGACGGCGTAACCGTCTGCCGGGATGCTGACGCGCCATCGACGACCAGTGGCCACGCTGTCGCGCCACACCCGCGTCGAGCTCGCGGTCGCCTTCGGGCTGAGCCTCGAACCCGTCGGTTGAAGCAACTCTCAATTTCTTCGTCAAGAGCCGCTCTCAGAATGCACGCCCCGGCGTCGCGAGTCTCATTTTCGCCGGAGCCGGACAGTTGTCCGGTGCGACCGAAAATGAGACACGGGTGGCGATTCTGAGACTCGATGAGACTCCTGCCTGCCGACGACCGCACGCGATCACGCCCCGTCCCCGCTCGACCCTGGATCCCCGAGGGCCCGCCACGACGACCGGATCTCCGCCCACTCCTCACCACTGATCGGGCCCGCCCCCCGGGGCTGCCCGAGGAGCTGGGTCCGCAGCTGGCCGAGGATCCATTGCTCGTACGCGTCGATGGACCAGCCGGACTCGACGACGAGCTCCTGGTAGACGCCGACCGCGGCGAGGGCTCGGTAGATCGCCTGTGCCGCTCCGACCGGGATGACGATGTGGTCGCGGATGGACTCGACGATGAGGTTCTGGACGTGGTTGCGGCCCTCGAGCTTGGCCCGCAGCATCGTCCTGGTCTCGGGGTCCTCCGCCGAGGCCGCTTCGAAGAGGACCATGACGTCGAACCCGGTCTCGAAGAGCGATCGCAGGAAGCGCGCCGCCAGCGCGACGGTCCGCTCCGGGTCGGTCTCCTCCACGGCCGCCTGCACGAGCTCTCGGGCGTGTGCTGCTTCCAGCCACGCGTCGCAGATCGCCGAGAGGATCTCCCGTTTGGCCCCGTATGCCGCATACACGGTCCGTTCGGCGACCCCGGCCTCCGCGGCGATCGCCGCGACGGAGGTCATCTGGTAGCCCGACACGCCGAAGAGCCGTCGAGCGGCAGCGGCGATGCGGGTGCGTGTCGCCGCGGCCTGCTCCTGGCGGTAGGTCAGGGAGGGCTTGACAGGAGAGGACACGTGGCTCACAGTAGCAGTGCATTCATTACAGAAGGACTGCACTGAGTGCGGCGACAGTGAAAGGAGAAGAGATGTCGATCTACGGACTTCTCTACCGCCTCGGTCTGACTCCGTGGGAGCGCAATGACGACACGGGCCCCCTGCCGGACATCATCGGCGGCCGCTCGCCGGGGCGTGCGCTCGATGCCGGGTGCGGCACCGGGAGCCATGCCGTGGCCCTCGCCGTGCAGGGGTGGACGGTGACGGGCGTGGACGGAGTTCCCCGGGCCCTGGCCAGGGCACGCGATCGGGCCAGCCGGGCGGGCGTCTCCGATCGCGCTACCTTCCTGGCGGGAGACGTGACCCGGCTCGATGAGGTGCTGCCGCCCGGGGACCTCGACCTTGTTCTCGACCTGGGCTGCTTCCACGGCCTGAGCCCGGCGGGCCGCGCCGCCTTCGCGACCGCGGTCATCCCTCGATGCCAGCCCGGCGCGGTCGTCCTGCTCCACGTCGTGGGGCCGCGGCGCGGTCCGGGGCCCAAGGGAGTCAACGACGACGGCATACGGAACGCCTTCGGGCCGGGGTGGACCCCCGTGTCGACGCCCTCGACGACGGACGGGGGCGGGCCGCTGCGCGGTGTTCCCTTCCGCTGGGTGACGCTCACCCGCACCGCGCATGGGGCACTCGGAGCGACGTCGTGAGCACGCCACTGGCTCAGTTCACCCGGCTGATCGAGCGAGGGTTCAACAACGGAGACCTGACCGTCCTTGACGAGGTCGTCGACGCCGGCTGCGTGGAGCACCAGTTCGAGCGACCCGGCCGGCCGGCACCGGTCGTCGGGACGAGCGGTCTCGTGCGGATCATCACCGAGCTGCGCTCCGGTGCGGCCGACTTCCACCTCGCCATCGAGGACTCGAGCGTCACCGGTGACCTCGTCTGGGCCCGGTTGCGGGCCACCGGCACCGACACCGGAGGCCAGCTCGGGCGCACACCGACCGGTCGGCCCTTCGAGATCACGGTCATCGATATCGCCCGGTTCGTCGACGGCTTGATGGTCGAGCACTGGGGCGTGCCCGACCGCCTCGGTCTGCTCCTCCAGCTCGGGCCCTTTTCGTTCGCGCCCGGGCCGACCACGACGTAGGAGCAGACCGGGACCGGAAGCCAGGCTCACGGAATGTCGAGGCGACGGAAGGCGGGCAGGGACGCCCCCGTGAGAATCGCGCCCACGACCAGCAGGACGAGCAGATCCGCCCAGGTCAGGCCGGTGGTGATCTGCCCGTCGCCGACGGCCCAGTAGAACGGTGAGCTCCACCGCAGTCGGTGCGCCGCGCCGATGGTCGGCGCCAGTGAGCTGACGAGGTATGCCGCCGCGGCAAGTCCGCTCGCGACGCCGAGCGCGGCCCCCTTGCTGCCGGTCAGTGCCCCGACGAGCAGGGCGACGGCCCCGAAGTCGAAGGCGAGCAGGGCTGTCGACACCGTGACCGCCGCGAGGTGCGCCCAGTCGGGGGTCAGGTCGAAGTGCGGGCCGGCGAGGCACACGGCATACGAGACGACCGGGACGACGAGCGCAGTCACGGCGAGCGCGAACGCCTTCTGCGCCAGGAGCGCGCCTCGGGTGACGGGCTGGGTGGCGGTGAGGCCGAGCAGTCCGTCACCCGCCTGTCCGGCGATCGCGGTGGCGCCATAGCCGATGGTCAGCATGAGCGCGAGGAGCGGCCCGAAGTTGGCGTACATGTTCGCGTTGAGCCAGCCGGCCGGCGAGGTGATCGAACCGTTGATGCCAAATGCGGCTGCGGCCGCCGGGTTCGACTGCAGCAGGTCGCTGAGGCTGGTGTCGTCCTTGAACGCCGGGTATGCAGCGACCACGACAAGCAGGTAGGCCGCGGCACCAACGGCAGTGCCGACGAGCATCCTTCGTCGCAGTCTCAGGTCGAGTCGGGCCAGCTCGGTGCTCATGCTGCCTCTCCTTCGGTGTCGCGGTAGTAGCCGTGGAAGAGCTCGTCGAGGTCGGCCGGACGTGCGGTGACGTCCACCGGCCTGAGCGCGGCGACAGCGGACAGGACCGGGCCCACGGAGCCGGACCAGCCCAGCCGCACCGTCCGCGGGGTCGTCGAGGTCACGGTGACTCCGGGGACATCGGCGAGGCACGAGGTGTCGACATCGTGGTCGAAGGTCACCTCCATCGTGTGCGGGACACGCGCGCGCAACGAGTCGATGGTGTCGTCGACGACGACCCGTCCCGCCCGGATGATCGCGACGCGATCGGCGACGCGCTGCACCTCGTCCAGGTCGTGCGAGGACAGCAGAACGGTCCGTCCGTCGGCCACCGTCTCCTTCAGCAGCGCGCTGAACTCGTCCTGGAGCAACGGATCCAGGCCGGACGTCGGCTCGTCGAGCACGAGCAGCCGAGGTCGCGCCATGAAGGCCAGGACGAGACCGACCTTCTGCTTGTTGCCCTTCGACAGGACGCCTAGGGGGCGAGACAGGTCGGCGCCGAACCGGTCGACCAGCGCGTCCGCGTATGCCGTGTCGTGCACTCCACGGATCCGGCCGAAGCGCGCGAGCACGTCAGCGCCGGCGAGCCGGTCGGGCAGGTGCAGCTCGCCCGGCAGGTAGCCCACCTCCCGCCGGAATGCAGCATCGCCGGTCGCCGGGTCGCTGCCGAGAACCCGGGCGGTGCCGCTGGTGGGGTGGTAGAGGCCGAGCAGGCACCGAATCGTCGTCGACTTGCCGGCGCCGTTTGGCCCGAGGAATCCGAACACCTGTCCCTCCGGCACGGTCATCGACACCTCATCGACGGCCCGGCGGGAACCGAAGGCCTTGGTCAGCCGGTCGAGGCTGATCGGGGGCGTGCTCATCGGACACCTCGTTCGTCGGCGATGGCGGCGATGTCGCGCAGGAGGGCCCGGTAGATCGGCGACGGGAAGGCGAGGTCGACGATGGCGCGGACGCGGGATTCTTGGAGGCGCGCGGCCCGTTCCAGCAGGCGACGGGCCGCCATCGGGTCCACGTGCTCGGCGACGGCGACGGTCCGGGCAGCCACGTCATGAATGCCTGCTCGCAGGTCATCCGTCAGGTCACCGCTCGCCCCCTCGTCCAGCCGAAGGATCTGCTCCCAGAGATCGCACAAGGTGACGATGTCGCCGTCGGACAACGCGTCCACGAGGACCAGCAGATCCTCTGGCAGCGCATTCCGGTAGGCGGCCAACTCGAGCAGATCACGCTCCTTGGTGACCGCGTGGGCGACCGCCGGCGACAACGGGCGATCAAGGAGCGCGGCATACATCCGCACGAGCGGCGGTGGAAGGGGCGAGAGGCGGCCGTGCTCGGTGACCCGGGCCAGGAGGGTCTCGACCTGTGCCCTCTGGGAGCGCAGCGCCGTGATCCGCTCGTCGATGGAGCCGAGGACGGTGTGGAGATCCTCGAGGACCACGGTGCGCTCGTCGTCACCCTCGGGCGGCCTCAGCATGTGCCGCACGTCGGCCAGCGGAACGCCGGACTCGACCAGCCACCTGATCCGCATCAGCCGGGTCAGATGAGCGAATCCGTAGGAACGCCACGTCGTCCCGGGTTCGGGGACTGACAGCAACCCCAGCTGGTGGTAGTACCGGATCGTCCGCACCGTGGTGTCGGACAGTTCCGCGAGATCCTTCACGCGCATACTGACCATCGTCGGGTGTGACGTGACGTCACAGTCAAGAGGCAGCGTGAGATCGCGTCGGTCGTTCGCACGAGCTCGACATCACCAGCCTCGGAGAAGTCGAAGATCGGGCCCGGGGTCGTCGTCCGGTGGGGACACGCCGAACCCGTCGAGAGACATGGCCATCGCGCTGAGAGCAATCATGCGGTTGGACCAGCCTCTCATCGGTCTCAGTCTCCTCGTTCAGAACCAGTCTCAAAGTCCGCGCCCGGAGCACGGCTCAGTCTCAGAATCGTTCGCGCCGGACACGTCGTCTGTCGGGCTGTCGACGGCGAACGACTTTGAGACTTACCCGGGAGTACGAGACGGCGTGAGACAGATCCTCACCTCAGCGGCGGAGTTCGAGACGGCAGCCGTGGAGTTTGAGACGCGGCTGACCTGTCACATGCCACCTGTCTGTTGATCGCGGTCGCCCCGATCTCGACAGCGAGGTCTCGGCCCGCATGGCCGATATAGACGCCTGTCTTGCGGAGCCGGCCCTTGCGCTCCGGGTCTGGTTCGCGGTCCGCTGCTTCATCGATGGCGCGGACGAGCCGGTCCGCGATCGTCCCTGCAGTCGGCCAGGCGCCGACCGCGCGACGCTCGTGACCGGTCGGTGCGCGATCAAGACGACATGGCCGAGACCTATCGCTGCATCTTGGTGATGTAGGGCGGGTGCTCAGAACCGAGCGCTCTGGGCGCCGCTTGGACGATCTCGGCGTCGAGCCCGGTCTTCGCCTCGATGTGGTTGGGGCTCACGAGCTGACCGTCTCTTCATAAACGTCAACGGTGGCCCGTAGGACGTGCGGGTCCCTGCGTGTCAGGGTGAGTTGAGGCCAGTGGTTCTGACCAAGTCCGGCGAACGGTGTTTCTGACCTGACACGCCAGCGGGTGCTGGGGGGAAGGTTGGTCACTGATGTCCGAGACAATCACGGGCGTGAGCTCGATGCCCAAGGATGCCAAGAAGGGGCGGTCGTCCTCGACGGCGACGCGGTCGGAGAAGGCCGTGATCGCTCAGCTGGTCGGGTTAGCGCGCAGATCGGCCTCACGAGAAGCAGTCCAGCAACGCACGCACGTCCGGCTCAGACCCGATGATCTGAGCACCGCTGGCACGCAACGGCATACCGGCGAAGAGGACCCGGCCCCAGGAGGTCGAGTCGCTGCGCACCTGGGTGAGCCTTCCGCGGCCGGTCCCGCGACGCGCCCTGACGCCCCTCCGGCCCCAGCCAACGACGAACGGGTGGTCCCGATCGCCGGGCACCCGGTCGTCGCGAAGCACCAGCTCGATGTGCCCGGCTATCCGGTCGGGCTGCGGCGTGGCCATGGTCAGCATCGCCTGGACGACGCCGTCGGGCGTGAGCCCGCCGATGGGTTCGTGGACCGGTGAGTCCTGCGCCCAGCGCCCGAGGTCGCGCAGGATAGGGGCCAGTCGAGCCGCCCACGGAGTGAGCAGGTAGGCCCGCGGCAGCCCACCGACGGCGGGCGTGGCCTCGACGAGCCCGGTCGCCGCCAGCTCTCGCAGTCGCGCGCTGAGAACCGCCGGGGTGATGCCCCGCACCGAAGCGAGCAGCTCGGTGAAGCGCTTCGGCCCGAGCATCAGCTCACGGAGGATGGGATAGGTCCAGCGTCCACCGATCAGCTCCATGGCATGCGCCGTCGCGCACGCATCCCCGAGCTCTGCGTACGAGGCTCTGGACAATCTCGTTCCTCTCCGTGCACTATGGTTTCCATAATTGCTATGAAAAGCATAGCCAGAAGGGTGGAGGAATGCCTCACGACACGACCGACAACGACGAAACCCGAGCACACGGCATACGGCTCCCCCTGACTCCCGTCCCGGCAACCGCCCTCCCGCCGGTGACCGACCGGGCAACCTGGCAGGGACGGCTCGACGAGCTGCTCGTCCGCGAGAAGGCGCACACCCGAGCTGGCGATGCACTGGCCGCGGATCGACGGCGCCTGCCCATGGTGCGGGTTCCGGACGACGCGACCGTCGTGGGCCCGGCGGGTGTGACGCCGCTCGTCGACGTCTTCGAGGGTCGGCGGATGCTCGTTGCGTACTTCCACATGTGGCACGACGGGAAACCGTGGGCGGGACAGTGCGAGGGGTGCACCTTCTGCACGTCGCAGATGCAGCGGCCCGAGTACCTCAACGCCCGCGACATCACGCTCGCCGTCCTCGCCGAGGGCACCTATGAGGAGAGCCGCCCGTATGCCGACTTCCTCGACTACGTCACGCCCTGGTACTCCGCGCGTGGTGCCACCTCGCTCCTCGCCGGTCGCGAGTTCGGTTTCCACGCCTGCTATATCCGCGACGACGACAATCGGGTCTTCGAGACCTACTGGAGGACCGACCGCGGGGCGGAAGTCGGCCTGTGGAGCTATGCGCTCATGGACCTCACGGTCTTCGGGCGCCAGGAGCGATGGGAGGACTCGCCGTCCGGCTGGCCACGGATCCCCGAGGGCGAGCATCCATGGCGAGTCGCCGGCCGCCCCATCGCCCAATGGGCCGTCACCGACGAGCCCGCCGACGATGCACCGAGACACTGCCACTGACACAGCGCCACGGGCGGCAGTTGCCTCACGCCACCAGACCATCCCCCCAACCCACAGGAGAAGAAGTGAGCACCACCGACGCCGAGATCCTCGACCATGTCGGCCCTGCGTTCCTAGCGCTGGCCGACGCCCTCGAAGCCGCGGGCGAGGGCATCGCCGACCGCCCCTCGCTCTGCGAGGGCTGGACCGTCGGTCATGTCATCGCCCACGTGACCATGGCAGCCCGCTACGACGCCCCGGCGTTCCAGCGCGAGGTCGCAGCAGACGGATACGACTTCGACGTCCTCTCGAACCGCATCGCCGAGCGCGACCGACGGCGACCATTCGCCGACCTCGTCGCCGACCTGCGCAGCCCGGTCATGGCCCAGTGGACACCGCCCGGAGGCGGCCCGATCGGCGCGCTGACGCACGTCGTCGTCCACGGCCTCGACATCACCGAGGCGGTCGGCCTCCCGCGCACAGCCGACGACACGGCGACCACCATCGTCCTGAAGTCGCTGGTCACCGACGGTGTCGCCGAGAGCTTCGGCCGGTCGGCCGCGCTCCACAGCCTCTATGCCACCGATCTCGACCTCACGCTCGGCGCCGGAGCCCGGATCGAGGCGAACGCCGCCGACCTCATCCTCGCGCTGGCCAACCGGCCGCGACCGGGCGTGGACCTGACGGCCGCGGGACCCCGATGACCCAGGCCCGAATCCACAACTTCTCCATCTCCCTCGACGGGTATGCCGCGGGCGAGCCCCAGTCGTTCGAGTCGCCCTTCGGGCATGCCGGGCACCGGCTCCACCAGTGGATGTTCGCCACCCGGATGTGGGGTCCGGACGGCTCAGTGGGGGTCGACAATGCCTTCGCCGAGCGGACCAACGCGGGGATCGGCGCCGAGATCATGGGTGCCCACAAGTTCGGTCCCCCCGGCTGGCAGGACGACCCGGCGTGGACCGGATGGTGGGGGGAGAACCCGCCGTTCCACACCCCGACGTTCGTGCTCACCCATCGTGAGCACGAACCACTCGTCATGGACGGCGGGACGACATTCCACTTCCTGTCCGCGCCGCCGGCGGAGGCACTGCGGGTCGCGACCGAGGCGGCGGAGGGACTCGACGTGCGGATCGGCGGTGGCGCCCAGGTGGTCCGCGACTTCCTGGCTGCGGGACTCGTCGACGTCATGCACCTCGTGATGGTGCCGATCGTCCTCGGAAGGGGCGAGCGGATCTGGGACGGGCTCGAGGGGCTCGGCGAGAGCTACGTCATCGAGTCGGTGCCGTCGCCGAGCGGCGTCACCCACCTCACCTTCACCCGGCGCTCGGCCGACTGAGCGGCCCCGGAATCGACGTCGGCACGTCGCTTAGAAGCAACGCCGGACATCGACGCGCCACATGTTGGCCGCGGGGTGGGGATGTCCGATCCACGGGTGAGGCGCACGACGGCGGGAAAATCGCCTGCGGCCCGGGCCCGCTCGACGCTGAACCGCTTCCCCGGGTGCTCGCGAGATCTGTGCCGCCGTCGGTGTCCAAGAGATCCCATGCGGTCAGGGAATGTCGAGTCCCCTGAAGGCGAGGACTGTCGCGACCACGAGTTCTGCACCGATACCCACGAGGGCGAGGACGGCCGGCCACGACGATCCGTTGCTGGGCTGGGCGCGGTGCGTGCGCAATGTGCTACGGTTGCGCACATGCCGACGATCGCCTCACGGGACCTCCGCAATCACACCGCCACGGTGCTCGAGGGAGTCAGCCGTGGCGAGACCTATGTCGTCACGGTGCATGGTCGTGCGGTGGCGGAGTTGAGCCGCGTCGCGAGCCAACGGCGACCAGCGGTGCCCAAGGCTGACCTGTTGGCCCTACTCGACCGGCAGCAGTCGGATCCGACCCTGGCTGAGGACATGGCCTGGATCACCGAGGGCACCACCCACGATCTCGATGACCTCGACTGATCCCTCGACCAACCCCACGGCGCGCGCCCTCGTCGACACCAGCGTCTGGATCTCCGGGGAGTTGGGACGCACCATCGACCGAGACCGTCTGCCCGAGGAAGCCGTGGTCTGCGTCATCACGGTCGCCGAACTCCAAGCAGGAGTCCTCGCCGCGACCGACGCCATCTCGCGCTCACGACGCCTGGACACCCTGCAGGTCGCGCGCGATGCCGAGGTGTTGCCCGTCGACGTGCGGGCGGCCGAGGTGTGGGCCGAGCTCCGAGTCCGCCTCCGCGACGCCGGGCGCCGGGTCAATGTCAACGACCTCTGGATCGCCGCGATCGCCATCGCCAACGGGTTGGCCGTGGTGAGTCAGGACGATGACTTCGATGCGCTGCAGGAGTTCGGCGCCCTCCAGGTGGTCAAGGCCGGAGCGCCACAGAGAACTCCGACGCCGGTTGGTCGGTCGAGGGCTCGAGGGTTCTGAACTCCTTCGCCAGCGCCGGCGTCGCCTGCTGCGAAGTCGTCATGAAGCCGGGTGACGGCCCGGCCGACAACCTCCTCTACGTCGACAAGAAGGTCGTCGGCGTCATCGAGGCCAAGCCCGAGGGCACCACTCTCGCCAGGGTGGAATGGCAATCGGCGATGTATGCCGCTGGGCTGCCTCCGCAGCCCGTCGTCGAGATCCGGTGATCCGTCGCTTTCGAGCAGCCACGTCACACGGGACAGGAGGCGGTCGAGCACAGCCAAGCGGCGGGCAAGTCCTCCTAGCCCTGTGCCCAGCGCAAGCGGAGCCCTCCCACATCGGCTGAGCCGGGGCGTCCGGCCACCGTGATCCTCATCGGCTCAGGACGCGCTCGATTCAGCGGCTCGCGCCATCGAGTTCGGTGCGTCATCCGAGGCCGCTCTCGGAGGCGGACGAGCCGGTCGGGTGCCGCCGCACCGTCGTTCCCGGCGTCAGGCGGTTGAGGGCGACCTCCGGAACGTCAGCACGGCGTCGAGGTCGACGTATCGACCGACGATCAGGGTGGGCACCTTGATCCCGAGCGGGGTGCGGTCGAGGCGGCCGATGGCGGTCACCCGCACCTCGTCGTCGTTCGCGGTCTGTGCGCCGATGGTGAGGTCGACGGGCGCACTCGCGCCGCGGGCTCCCACGACCGCCCGAGTGGCCCACCCGCTCTCCGTCAGCGTGGCGTTCACGACCTGGACCCGGATGGTCGGGTGGTTTGCCGCATCGAGGAATCGCGCCTTGTGCAGGTCCCGGTCGCGGTGGGCGTTGCCGGTGTCGACGCCGTCGGCGGACAGCTCCACGTATGCCGTGCGCAGGATTCCCGACTCGGACACCTCTGCCTCGCCACGCAGGACGGGCAAGCTGCCCCGCACGTTAGTGACGAGCTTGTCGCGGACGCCGAACCGGCAGGTGCTCCGGGCGTCGACGACCTCCCAGTTCCCGGCCAAAGCCGGCGAGGGCGGAGGATCCTTCTGCGGTCGCGTGATCATCAGGCATCACCCCGGAGCGCGGTCCCGATCGGGCCCATCGTGTCGGCGACCTCGTATCGCTCGATCCGGTCCGGTCCCGGCAGGAGGGCCGCGTCCTCTCCGGGGAGCAGCTCGGACGTCATGACGAGCTCCTGGAGGATGTCGAGGACGTGCTCGCTGCGAGCAAGCGTGACGAAGACCTCGTGACCGTCAGGCCCCATCGCGCGGAAGCCGCCGAGCAGCCCCTCGCGCAGTTCTGGGTGCGCCGCGATGAGTGGACTGATGCGCTCCCGCCCGGCACGTTCGGCCGCGGCGAGGAGTTCTGGGCTCCGTGGCCCCTGGAAGGTGATGAACTGGGCATACATGACTGCTGCTCCTTGGTGTCGTGGGTGACGGTTGGCCCGTCGAGTTCGAGGGTCTGCCGCCCACGGGCGCGGGGCTTCAGTGGTGCCACCGAAATCGGGTACTGAACTCGCGAGCGCGTCGGGATACTGGTCGGGTGCCGACGCCCCCAGTGCGCACCAGCCAGCTGGCCAGGATCGAGGCCGTATGCCGTGCGGCGGCGTCCGGTCACGGACACTTGCTGCTGGTCACGGGTGAGGCCGGCATCGGCAAGACGTGGTTGGCCGGGCGGGCCCTGGAGCTGGCCGAGACGGCAGGGATGCGACGCGCTCGCGGCTGGTGCCTGGAGGACCCGACGGCCCCGCCCCTCTGGCTGTGGCGTCGGCTGGCCCGCGACATCCCCGGCGTCCAGTCGGCCGTCGCGGCCTTCGAGACCTCCGACGGTCAGGTCGAGGCCCGCCTCGCCCTCGTTGAACGGCTGGGCCGCGACCTGGCCGAGGCAGCCGCCACGAACGGGCTGCTCGTCGTCCTGGAGGACCTGCACTGGGCGGAGGAGCTGTCCCTGGACGTCCTCGCGCGACTCCTTCCCGAACTCGCGGTCCTGCCCGTCGTCGTCGTGGCGACCGCCCGCGACGACGCCCTCGACGGGACGGCCTTCGGCAGCGGCCTCGGGCGACTGGTGCGTGGCCCGAACGCCGGCCACCTCAGCCTGACCGGACTCGACGTCGAGGAGGTCTCCCGCCTTCTGGCTGGCGACGAGCGGACCGAGCACTGGGTGCCTCGGGCGGGCGAACTGGCAGCTCTCACCGACGGCAACCCGTTCTACCTCGTGAGTCTCACGACTGAGCTGTCCGAGGCGCCGGACGCCGACATTGACGCCGCGCTCGCCCAGCGACCGACGTGGCGGCACGTGCTCGCCTCAGGATGGGAGGCGCTGGGCCTGACCGCCCGGCAGACGGTCGGGGTCGCTGCCGTCCTCGGAGAACGCGTCGCGCCGACGCTGGTGGCGACGGCCGTCGGGGGGCGTGTCGACGACGCGGCCGAGCACCTCAACGCCGGTGTGCGGAGCGGGTTGCTCCGGTTCGGCGAGACTGGGCTGGCCTTCCGCCACGCTCTGGTCCGCGACGCCGTCGTCGCCTCGTTGTCACCGGAGGAGCTCGTGCGGGCCCACGAGGGTGTGGCCCGTGCCCTCGAGTCCACCGGCGAGGACCTGCTCCTCGGACTCGCCGCAGGACACTGGTCGAAGGTCCCCGGCCCCGAAGCCGCCGCCCGCTGCCGCGCCCTCGCGACGACGGTCGCCGCGGCCCAGAGGTTCGGCCCGGACCGGGTCGCCGAGCTCGCCCGACTGGCGGTCGGCGCCGCGAGATTCCTCGACGCTCCCCCGGGAGAGCTCGCCGAGGGACTGCTCTTGCAGGCTCGGCTGGAGTGGGCTGCCGGGGACCAGCAGGCGGCCCTTCAGGCGTGCGTCGAAGGGATGGACCTCGCCGAGTCGGCCGGCCGCCCCGACCTGCTTGCGGACCTCGCCCTGGTCCCGCACGGATCGGGGGATCCGGCCACACTCATCGTGACAGCGACAATGAACGGGCGAGCGCTTCGGCTGCTGCCCGCATCCGATGCGGGACGACGCGCGCGGCTGCTCGCCCAAGCCGCCCTCGCGGCGGCCGAGGCCGCTCAGCCCTTGCTCGGGGAGCTGCCGCATCCGGACGACCACGCCCACCCGGACCCTGACGCCCTGAGCGCCGAGGCGCTCGAACTGGCCCGGCGGACCGGGGACCCGCTGGCCGAGCTCGAGGCTCTCGCGGCGCGGCATTACGTGCTCAGCTACCCGCAGGCCCTGGAGGCGCGGACCGTGCTCGTCGCCCGGGCGCTCGAGCTCGCCCCGGCCGCCCCCTCGACAATGGGGGCTCTCTGGGGGCACCTGTGGTCCGCTGACCTGGCCGGTCAACAGGGTCATCTCCACGCGGTGCGCAGCACCATCACCACGATCGAGGGGATCGCGCGGCAGCGCTCATCACCGATCGCCCGGTGGCACGCGTTGCGGCTGACGGCGGGATTGGCCGTCCTCGAGGGACGCTTCAACGATTCCCGCGGGTCCGCGGCGCAGGCGCGGGAGATCGCCGAACGGATCGGGGACATCTCGATGATCGGGATGTACTACGCCTTCGGAACCAATCTGGGAATGCTCCGGGGTGACCCGAGCGAGGTTCCGGCGGGCTTCGAGGAGATGATTCGGGCAACTCCGCCGATGCCGCTCATCCGGATCAGCCGGGTCCAGATCCGGGCTCTGGTCGGGGACCTGGATGGGGCCCGCGCTCTGCTCGAGCCATTCCGCGGCCTGGCCGAACGCTTCCCCCTCGGACCACGGTGGGCCGGCACTATCGGACAGATCGGCATGGCCGCGGTGACGCTCGCCGACGCCGACCTGGCCGCCACCTGTCACGCACTCCTGCTCCCTACCGCTGGATGGCTCGGCGGGGACGGCGGAGGCACGCCCATCGCCGGCGGTTCCTGCGCGCGCGTGCTCGGCGACCTGGCCCGCACGATGGGAGACCGCACGCAGGCGGTCGACCACTACGCGCAGGCCATCGCCATCGACGAGGCCGTTGGGGCGCCGCCCTCGGCGGCGCTCTCGCGGCTGGGCCTGGCGCTCTGCCTGACGGACACGGACCCCGGCCGCGCTAGCGAGCTGGCCGCCGCGGCGCTCCGAGCCTTCCGTCGACTCGACATGCCGGGACCGGCGGTGTCGGCGAAGTCTCTGCTCGACGGGCTCGCGGCGTCTCTGGACCGGTCGGGGCTGTCCTCGCTCACGGCCCGGGAGCGCGAGGTGGCCAGGCTCGTCGCCGAGACCCTGACCAATCAGCAGATCGCCGAGCGGCTCTTTCTCTCTGTCCGGACCGTCGAGTCCCACGTGCGCAGTATTCTCGCCAAACGGGGCTTCACGACGCGGACCGAGATCGTGCTGTGGATCCGTTCATCCACGACGACCACCGGCCCGTGACGCATGCACGTCTCGTGGTTCGGGCGAAGGCGGCATCGAACGAGACGATCCAGGCGTGGTGTTCCAGGGCCAGCGCTGCCAGATGCGCGTCGGATGCGCATCGGTCGCGAGGTTGCCGGGCATACTCGCTTCGGCAATCAACCCGGGGAGGATGTCCAGGTGCCGCTGCCAATGACGCGGAAGATGCTGAGATCTGGACCTGACATGACGGTCCGGTGGCGTTCGGCCCGGACCGGGAGTGCCCCGAGGCGACCGAGGCGCTCTGCTTCGGCCGCTCGGTCATCGGTGACGATGTCGATGTATGCCGTGACGTCTCCGGAGCTGCGTTGAAGGAGCATCCGGAGGGGCATGGCCGAGGGGACCTGCAGCCGAGCGAGACCAGGGCGTGCCGACCCTGATACCTGCCAGCCGGTGAGGTCGGTCCAGAAGGTTCGTTCCTGTGCCCACAGGTGGCGGGGGACGCCGATGGTGAGCTGGTCTGGCCGGGATCGGTGGGTGCCCCAGCTGT
This sequence comes from Nostocoides sp., assembly GCF_037045025.1. Classification (GTDB taxonomy): domain Bacteria; phylum Actinomycetota; class Actinomycetes; order Actinomycetales; family Dermatophilaceae; genus Nostocoides_A. The sequence continues at coordinate 125,515 of NZ_JBAOHM010000015.1, forward strand.
TCGCCGTGGCGGGCCTGCTCTCGCCGTGGCTCGGCACCAGGCAGAAGACGAACCCCGCTGGTGAGCGCAGGATCGCATGAGCGAGCTGCCTGGTCAGGACGGCTCCAGCCGCCACGGCCCGGTCCACGGCGACCCCCACGTCGTCGACGTGGACGTCGAGATGAAGGCGGGTGTCGCCATCGCGCACGCGTTGGAGACGTAGGTGAGCATCACCGGTGGGTGGCACGAGGGTCGCGAACTCCTCGAGCTCTCCCCGAGTCGGGGAGAGCCGGTATCCGGTCGCGGCCTGCCAGAACTCGGCCGCCGGTTGGTGCCGCGACTCGGGGACGTCCACGAAGAGCGTCAACCAGACGGGAGCCCTGGTCATGGGCTCATGTCCGGGTTGTCCAGAGAGGTGGCCTTCACCATCGTGAGGGCGTCGGAGCCGGGGATCGCGACCCGCCGCCCCGCGCGGCCGAGGTGAGGTCGAGCGATCGCACCAGCCCACCATCTGGACCTGGTGACCTCACGACAGCGGACACCAGGGCGATCGTGCATCGCGAGAGGCACACTGGGCGGTCTTCGTCGTCGGCGATCTCGACCTCCCACACCTGCACGTGAGTGCCGAGCTGGACCGGCCGTGCGACGCCGGTCACCCGACCCGAGCTGACCGGGCGGAGGTGGTTGCCATTGATCTCCAGACCGACGCACGTCACCTGCTCGAGGTCGACGGTCAGGCTCGCCGCCCAACTGGCCAGTGTCTCCGCCAACGCCAGCGAGGCCCCGCCGTGCAAGAGTCCCAATGGTTGACGAGTGCGGTCGTCAACCGGCATCCGTGCGGTCAGGTGACGGTCACCGACGTCCACGAACTCGATGCCGAGGCGCCCGATGAGGCATTGGGACGACAACGTGTTCATGACCTCCAACGACGGGGTAGATCTCCAGATCGTCATCTGACCGGGGGTGCTCATTGAGGCTCCTTGGCACGTCGGGGACGGCGGAATCCGCTGTCTTTGTTCCGAATCCTGCCGTTGGAATGCTGGGCGAGCAGGGGTGGAATTACCGCACTTCGGGTGGGTGTCACACCCTGGCTCGCATCCCGCTCACCCGGCCGGGTCGTCCGCTCCAGCGGTGACGAACCAGGCGGCCACCTGGGCGCGGGAGCGGAATCCGAGCCGCAGCCGGATGCGCTCCACGTGCGATTCGGCGGAACGCTCGCTGATGGTCAACCGGTCGGCGATCTCCCGGTTCGTCAGTCCGTTCGCCACCAGGGCTGCCACCTCGTGCTGACGCTCGGTCAGTCCGGTGCGTCCGGAACGTCTCCGCAGCTTGCTCAGGCCGAGGAACTGACGGACCTGGTCGACGATCACCTGGGCGTCACCGAAGGCTGGCAGGTGCGAGCGACCCTTGAGCTCGACGAAGCGCGCCGACGGTATGCCGCGCGCCAGCTCCCTGCCCTGGGCGAGGGGAGCCGCTCGGTCCCTGTCTCGGTGCAGGACGAGCGTGGGTGTGTTGATCCGGGAGAGTGACCCGCTGACGTCCAGGTCGTAGGCCAGGCGCAACATCGCCGCCGCCGTCCCCGCGGTTGACGATGCCCGCTGATACTGCGCGAGGGCTCGACGGCTTCGCGCGTCGGCGTCGGGGGCAAAGACGTCGGTGAGCAGGTCCGAGCCGAGCCCCCAGTGGGACTGCAGCAGGCCCAGGACGTGTCGGCGGCTGTCCGGGTCACCGATCGCCGAACCGGTGATCCACCCGCCGTAGAGGACCAACCTGGTCACGGTCTCGGGATGCTCGGCGGCCCAGTGGGCCGCGACCGGTGCTCCGAGCGACCAGCCGAACAGGTCGAACCGGTCCACTCCGATGGCCGTGGTCACGGCCCGCACGACGGCGATCTCACTGGCCATGCTCCGCGGACCTTCGAACGGGTCAGACAGGCCGCAGCCGGGACGGTCGTAGCGCACCAGCGTGCGCCCCGAGGACAGCGCCTCATAGAACGCACGCTCCGGACCGATCGCCCAGTCCAGCTCGAGATGACTCAGCCATCCGGGGACGACGACGAGCGGTGGCCCGTGTCCGGTCACGGCGAACGCCACGCCAGCTCCGGTCTCGAGGCGCGCGGTCCCCCACCTGGGCTGATTCCCGGCCATCGCACCAGTCAAGCAAATGGGCCGCGGCGTCGAAAGTGCGGTATTTCCACTGCTGCTCGCTCCTGCTGGTGCTCGCGACAGTGGTGGCCATGAAACGTGACTCGGCCTGGCTGATCCTGTCCGCCCTGGGCTGGGCGGCCTTCGTGGCCGTGGTGGTGTGGACCATGGCCTTCCTCGCCGGCGTGGTCGTGCCCCGGACCGTCGACGGCCCACAACGCATCGGGCCCGTTGGGGCGGTTCTGTGCGACCTTGCCTGGATGTCGCTGTTCGCCCTCCAGCACTCGGTCATGGCCCGACCCGCGGTGAAGGCTGCCATGCGACGGCGTATTCCCATGGTCATGGAGCGGGCGGTGTACGTTCTGGCGACCGATGTCTGTCTGGTCCTCATCCTGACCCTGTGGCAGCCGTTCGGCGGCCAGGCATGGCACCTTCACGGCGCCGCGGCCGGGCTCCTCTGGGGGACGTACCTGGCCGGCTGGTTGCTTGCGGTCATCTCGACCTTCGCCGTCGACCATCTCGAGCTCACCGGCCTTCGACAGGCCGGATGGGCATCGCCCCGCCGACCCGGAAGCGACCGGCTCCACGTCGGTGGCCTTCATGGGGTCGTGCGCCATCCCCTCATGGCGGGACTGGTCATCGCCTTCTGGGCCACGCCGCAGATGAGCGTTGCGCACCTGCTCTTCGCTGCTCTGGGCACGGCATACGTCCTGGTCGGCATCCGCTTCGAGGAACGCGACCTGCGACGCACGTTCGGGCCTGAGTACGACGCCTACGCCAGGCGCGTCCCCGCCCTCCTCCCCCTCCCGGTCCGCCGGTCCGGGCCGTCCATCCCAACCACCACTGGCCGAGATCACTCGGACACTTCTCGGTATCCGGGAACGTGACGTGGCCCAACGAAAGGAAACACCGTGCCCATCTTCCTGATCGAGCGGGACATCCCTGCCGCGAGCTCCCTCACGCCTGAGGAGCTGGCCGGCATCACGGCGAAGTCCAACGAGGTCGTCGCCTCTCTGGGCGTGCCCTATCGATGGATCACCAGCTACGTCGCCGGGGACAAGTTCTACTGCGTCCACGAGGCCGACCACATCGACACCGTGTTGGCGCACGCGAAAGCGGGCGGCTTCCCCGCTAACCTGGTGACCGAGGTCGTTGCCCAGATCGATCCGGACTTCGTCGCCCGTCGCGCCACCGCCGCACCGGTGGCCGGTGAGGACCTGGCCCCGTCCCCCCCGGGTTCCCAGCCATGATCCGGACCAATCCGGTGGCCGGCGCGACCCCGGCCCCGGAACGGGCAGACCCCGTTCCGGCCCCGGACCGGGCAGACCCCGTCCGCATTGGCGATCAGCTCTACGACCTCCTGATCCGCGATCTGGATGCAGCCGGTGCGTCATACCGAGTCCTCGATCACCCACCGGAGGGGCGCACGGAGGTCGTGAGTGCGCTGCGAGGGCACTCCGCGGCCCAGGCGGCGAAATGCCTCATGCTGCGGGTGAAGATGGACAAGAAGCGGTCTCAGTACGTGCTGGCCGTCATCCGGGGTGACGCCCGGCTGGACTTCGCCGCTCTTCGAGAACTCCTCGGCGGGACCTACGTCGCCTTCGCGGACGCCGCGACAGCGGAGTCGCTGGCCCGTGCCCCCTCGGGTGCGGTCCTGCCCTTGGTCTACGCGAGCGAGATGCTCCTCGTCGTGGACACCTCCCTGGCAGAATCCTCCGAGATCTTCTTCAATGCGGCGCGATTGGATCGGTCATTGGCACTGGACACCCAGGACTACCTGCGCATCGCCCGTCCCGTCCTGGCCCGGATCAGCACGTGGTGATTGCGCCTGGTGCGCCGCCATCGGTCGCCGCGCAGATCCGTGCCAGCGAGGCTGCGCTCTGGCGCGCCATGCAGATGGGCGACGTGACGCAACTGGACCTCCTCCTTCATGACGACCTGCTGTTCAACACCCCGGACGGTGCCACCGCGACCAAGGCGATGGATCTGGCCAACTACGCCGGCGGCGCGGTCTCGTGGACGACGGTGGAAGGTCGCGACCTGCAGGTCAGCGCGTTCGGGGAGGTCGCCGTCGTGGCCGTGACCGTCAGGCTGGTCGGCGATTACGCCGGTATGGCGCTCGATGGCGACTTCCGATACCTGCGGGCCTGGCTGCGCGTTGACGGGTCCTGGCGGGTGATCGGCGGAAGCGTCACGCCCATGACGCCGATGTCCTGAGTCGCCCATGCCTGCGGGTCAGGTCGAGGGCGGGCCGTCGAGGACCGTCGGGACGTATTCGAGGAGCTGGAGGCGTCCGTCGAGCGTCTTGGACTCCACTAGCTCGAGCGCGACGTCCGGCCAGCCGTCGTAGACCCGGTCAGCCCCGGTGGCCCCGTTCACGACCGGGAAAACGACCACGCGGTACCGGTCCACCAGTCCAGCCCGGAGCAGGGATCGGCACAGCGTCGCGCTCCCGATCGTGCGCAGCTGACCCTCGCCCTGCTTCTTCATCGACCGCACCTCCTCGACCGCGTCGCCGGCCACGAGCACCGAGTTGGCCCACGACAAGGGCTCCCGCAGGGTGCTCGAGAACACGACCTTGGGGACCTCGGTGAGCTCGTCGATGTCTTCCTCCCCGGTGGCGGCGAAATCCGCGAAGAGCCGGTAGGTGGTCGCGCCCATCAACAGCGTGCGTGCCTGCTTCCCGTCCTGCGCCAACCACGCGAAGTACTCGGGTCCACCCAGGCCCCACAGACCGGGCCAGCCTTGAGCCGAACCGAATCCGTCGAGCGAGGTGATGACGTCCACCATGAGCTGGCGTGCCATGAGGCTCCCTTCCATTCCTGCGGCCGCTGCCGCTGGGTCGGCCGCAGCCCAGCCTCCCACCAACACCACTGGTGGAGGCGCTCCCGGGTTCTCGTGATCCGGAGCGCGAGAACGCGACTGCTGCGTCACATCGGCCGTCCGGCCCGCGTCCACACGCGCACACTGACGGTGGGCCCCGCCCACCGACCAGACGGTCACGCGGGTCACAGGATCGAGGCGGTCATGGCCCCTTGGACTCGTCACCAGCGTTGGCATCAACTCGTCGTGAGAACCTCGTGCACCCTCGGCGTGACGCTCCTCATCGCAGGATGCGCCGCCGCCGCGAACCCGGACGTCGGCGGAGGAGGCGCTCCCGGCTTCTGGCTCGGCCTCTGGCAGGGCTTCATCGCACCGATCGCCTTCCTGGTGTCCCTGTTCGACCACTCCGTGGGGATCTACGAGGTCCACAACAACGGCGTGTGGTACGACCTCGGGTTCCTCATCGGGATCAGCGCCTTCTTCTCGGGCTCGGCGGGTGCTCATCGCCAGACCCGGCCGGCGCGCAGGTCATCCTCCTCGCAGCAAGGAAAGGAGCTCTCATGACCACCCTGGTTGCCTACGCCACCCGACACGGCGCCACGGCCGGCATCGCCGAGCGGATCGCCACCACGTTGTCCGAATCCGGCTGCCCGGCGCAGGCCCACCCCGTCCAGGAGGTGACCAGCCTGGACGGGTACGACGCCGTGGTTCTCGGCGGCGCGGCATACATGTTCCACTGGTTGGGGCCGGCCATCGCCTTCGCACGTGCCCACCGGGCCGCCCTCGCTCGAGTTCCGGTGTGGCTCTTCAGCAGCGGCCCGCTCGGCACGGACCGTGTCGACAAGGACGGGACGGACGTCCTGGTGAGCACCCGCCCCAAGGAGTTCGACGAACTCACCGAGTTGCTGCATCCGCGCGGCGAGCACGTCTTCTTCGGTGCCTATGACCCGCAGAGCAAGCCGGTCGGCATCGGTGAGCGTCTCGTGCGGCTCATGCCGGCGATGAAGGATGCCTTGCCCGAGGGCGACTTCCGAGACTGGGACACCATCGACGACTGGGCCCGCGAGATCGCAGCGGCGCTCGACGCCGGCAGGCAGCGGTGACCCCGCCGCAGGAGAACTAGGCTGTGGGAATGCCGGTCACGCCCACCAGGTCCAGTGGTGACGGTGAGCCGGTGGGCGTGGACCTCTCGGTCGAGGACCTCAGGGCGGTGGTCAGATATGTCGCGGAGTGCGCCGAGCGCACCCTGTTCGTCTTCGAGGAGGCCAGCCCGGGCGACCCGCGACCACGTGCCGCTATCGACGCCGCACGCGAATTCGCCACCGGCACGCCAAGGTCCCGGCTCCAGCGCACGACCGCAGTCGAGGCCCATCGCGCCGCCAGGGATGCACCGACGGCTGCGGCCCACCACGCAGCGATGGCAGCGGGCGATGCTGCGGCTGCGGCATACCTCCACCCGATCGCGAGGGCGACCCAGGTGCGCCACCTCCTCGGAGCGGCGGCGCATGCCGCGCGCGCCGCCGAACTTTCGCGCGCCGACGACCCAGTCGTTGGTGAGTACATGCTCGACGCCGCCGCCAAGCGGATGACCCCAGAAGTCCGTGACGTCCTCGACCGCTATCCACGAACCCCGGTGGGACGCAGCAGGATCAACGTCCTCATGCATCGTCTCGACAGCCTCCTGCGAGATCCGCCACCGACCCCCCGCGTCGTGGACCCCGGTCCCTTCTTCCACGGCACCCGCGCCGACGTCGCTCCCGGTGACCTGCTCAGTCCCGGCTGGATGACGAACTACGGCAGCGGCAAGGTGTCGGGCCACATCTACGTCACCGCGTCCTCGACGGGGGCACCGCTGGCGGCCGAACTGGCCCGCGGCGACGGACCGCCGAGGGTCTACCGCGTCGAGCCGCTGGGCGATCTCGAGGACGACCCCAACGTCACCGACAAGCGGTTCCCCGGCAACCCCACCCGCTCCTACCGCACGAAGGAGCCGGTCCGCGTCCTCGACGAGGTGACCGGATTCGACCCGCCCGACCCGGACCTCGTGGCCCGCATCCGGGCCAATACCGGGAGCCTGGCCCGACTCGGCATCGAGGCGATGGACTGACGCGGCAGGCAAGGGCCGATGGGCCAGTTCGCCGCTCGTCGGGGCTGCCGCGGGTGCCCGATGGCCCGTTCGGGCCATGGTGCCCGAGGGCGACACAATGGCCGGACCGGGGGATGTGGTGGGCCGATGGCTGCGGTCATTGTGGCAGCACCCCGTCGAACAGGTCGCCGGGGTGAAACGAGAGGAGCGGTCATGCCGTTCATCCAGGTGAAGGTCATCGAGAACGTCTTCACGCCCGACCAACAGCAGGAGATCATCCGGCGGCTCACCGACGCCATGGTGGCCATCGAGGGCGAGAACATGCGGCCGGTGACGTGGTGCGTCGTGGAGGAGGTCAGCAGCGGAAGCTGGGGCATCGCCGGCAACCCGTTGACCACCGCCGACGTGCGCGCACTGGCGGCCGGGTCCCCGGCCTGACCGGGCCCTTGCGTTACGCCTCGCGGTGCACCCTTGACCGATGAGCAGGGAGGTCGACGTGCTCACCATGGCGCGTAACCACGAGATCGCGTCACGGTTGGTGATCACCGACCACACCGTGCACCGCCATGTGGCCAACATCCTCGCCAGGCTCGGCGTGCCCTCGCGAGCCGCGGCGACCGCTCACGCCCTGCGCGACGGCCTCCTCTGATGGGCACTGAACCTCTCGTGGGCGCCGAACACCCCTCGCGGCGCGACCCGGTGGACCAGGCGCCCACCGCCTCGATCCCGCCCGAGCATCCGGAGCTGAGCGCTGCCAGTGCTGCGGCGATCCGATGGCTCGACGGGATCAGCTCGCGCGCCGCGGTGCGCCGGGCCGTGGCCTCCCTCGGCCCGGCAACCGAGGTCCGTCAGGGTGAGCTCGGTGCCCCGGCAGTTCAGGACTCGGCGGGTCCGAGCCGCCGTGCTCCCGGCAGGGTCGGGCGCGGCTCCTTGAGCTCGATGAATATCGAGTGAGTCGGGGTCGTTCCGATGTTGGTGCCCGAGTGCTCCTGGGCATCCAGCCAGCGTGCCGAGCAGGCGGTCATCTCGACCTCGACCTCGTGCCCTCCGGCGCGAAGGTGTCGGCGAAAGTCGGTGAGCGTGATCATGACCGAGTCCGGGTGGGAGTGGGTGCTCGTGCGCTCACCGGGCTGGTCACGGTATTCGAGGACTCGCACTCGGTCGTTCTCGAAGACCACCCGATAGAGCTCGGGGTTGACGACGACCGGATCATTCATGGGACGATAGTACCATAAAGGGATGCACGTACCATGTCGTAGGTGATGGCGAAAAGGGACGGCGCGTCCGGAGGTCGGGTCAAGCAGAAGGCCCGCACGCGAAACGCACTCGTGGAGGCTCTGCGCGAGCTGCTCGCCCGGGGGCAGGACCCATCGGTCGCCGACGTCGCCGCAGCGGCCGGGATATCGCGCACAACGGCATACCGCTATTTCCCCGACCGTCACTCGCTGCTTGGGTCGGCCCTCCCCGAGACCGGCCAGGTATCCCTCTTAGACGACGCCGAGCAGCTACGCGTGACCGATCCGGTGACCCGATTCGAGTTGGCGCTCACGCGCCACTTCGCCTTCATGAGGCGGTGGGAACCCCAACTGCGGGCCGCGCTGCGGGCGTCGCTCGAGGGCAACGACCAGCCGATGCTCCGCGGTGGACGGGCGGTTCGGTGGTATGCCGATGCCCTCGCGCCTCTGAGCCAGAGTCGTCCAGAGCTCGACGTCGACGCCCTGGCCGTGCGGCTGCGGGCCGTCGCCGGTATCGAGCCGCACGTGTGGCTCACCGGCGTCGCCGGACTCAGTCGCAGTGCGTCGTATGACGTGATGCGGGCCAACGCCATGGCCGTGCTTGCCGACGCCCTCGGGCCAGCTTCCCTCGACGTCCGCGGATCCTCGGTCGACTGCGATGCCGCAGAGTTGACCCGGGGCTAACCTGAGTCGATGACCTCGGCTGCCCAGTTGGAGGCGTCGCAGCGGGTGCGCTTCTGTCGCTCCAGTGACGGCGTGCGGATCGCGTATGCCGTGCACGGCCACGGGCCGCCGGTCGTCCTGGACGCGTGCTGGCTGAGCCACCTGGAGTTCGACTGGCGCAGCCCGGTGTGGCGGCACTACCTCGTCGAGCTCGGGCGGGTGGCGACGGTCATCCGCTTCGACGAACGCGGCCACGGGCTCTCGGACCGCGACGTCTCGGACTTCACTCTTGAACGGAGGGTCGACGATCTCGCGGCCGTCGTCGACGACGCGGGCCTGGAGAAGTTCGCCCTGGTCGCCATGGCCCAGGGCGGCCCTGTTGCGCTGCACTACATCCACGAGCACCCGGAGCGGGTCACCAGGTTCGTCTGCGCCAGCACCTACTCCGGTGCAGGGCAGCACGTCACCGACGACGACCGCGACCTCGAGGCCGCCTTCGAAGCGATGATCCGAGCCGGTTGGGACCGAAAGGACCCGCTCTTCCGGCGGGTCTTCACGACCATGATGATCCCCGACGCGGGCGAGGAGCAGATGGCCTGGCTCGACGACCTGCACCAGCGCGCGGTGTCGGCGCGCACGGCATACCTGTCACGACGAGAGCGAGGGAAGGCGGACGCGACCCATCTGCTGCCGCTCATCGACGTCCCAACCCTGGTTGTCCACTCCCGGCACGAGCGGATGAACTCCTTCGAGAAGGGCCGGGCCCTCGCGGCGGGGATCCCGGGAGCGCGACTGGTGCCCTTGGAGAGCAAGAACCACATCCTGCTGGAGGACGAGCCCGCGTGGCCGGTCTTCCTGCGGGAGGTGACCTCCTTCCTCGGCGAGGACGCGGCCCAGTCCGCGCCCGCCACTGGGCACGGTGTGGGCGCCTTGTCTGGGCGCGAGCTCGACGTCCTGAGATTGGTAGCCCGGGGCAGCGACAACGCCGCGATCGCGGCCGACCTCCACCTGAGCGTGCGCACGGTCGAACGTCACCTCCAACGCATCTACGGCAAGCTCGGGCTCTCTGGCCCGTCGGCTCGTGCCGGCGCGGTGGCGAGGCTGCTGGGCTCACCACCCGTTACGCGCTGACCGACAGCCGCCCGCCCGGGACCTGCGGCAGCTTGGGTGCTGGCGCGCTCGCGATGGGGGTGCCCCCGCTCCTAGCGTCAATCAGGACGGGATGCACCCGTCCGGGCCGCATAGGAGCGAACCATGGGTAAGGCAGCCATCAATCTGACGACCGGACTCGAGGATCCGGAGAAGGTGACCGTCGCCTTCCTGGTCGCCGTCGGTGCCGCCGAGTCGGGCCGGCCGACGATCATGTTCCTCACCAAGGAAGCCGTGCGGCTGGCCGTGCCCGGCCACGCGCGTGGCGTGGCCTGTGACGGATGCCCACCCCTGGACAACCTCCTCCAGCGGTATGCCGCGGCCGGAGGCACGATGATCGCCTGCGGAATCTGCGTGGACGCCAAGGGAATCGACGCCGACAACCTCGTCGACAACGCGACCAAGGCCGGGTCGGTCCAGCTCTGGGAGTGGATCGGAGACGACGCCGCGACGACCTTCAGCTACTGAGGGGCAGGACGTGTTCATCGACACCACTGCGTTGGGAGAGGTCGCATCGGACGTCACCGAATACCGCGAGCAGCAGCGCGAGGCTTGGGGATTTATGCCCGACTATGTCGGCTGCTTCGTCGCTCGGCCTCAGGTCGCGCTCGCGTGGAGCTCCCTGTCCCAGACCGTGGCCGCCTCGATGTCAAGACGCCGATACGAGCTCGCCACGCTCGCCGCAGCCCGCGCGCGCAGGTCGACCTTCTGAACTGCCCGTCAGGTGAGTGGCCGGAGCCATTTACTCGATGAATCTCGACGCTGAGGACGCGGCGTCGGCTGCAGATGAGCTGTCGGAAGCCAGCTGTCCAAGGGCGGGCTGACGACTAGGGCTCGATCCCCCTGAAGCCAGTGCACACGAACAGCAGCGTCCAGGACCACGAGCAGGCTCGGCGTCACGCTGTTACGGTGACCCCGACGCGGTCCCGGCTGCGGGCCGACCCGGAGGCGGCCAGGGACGGTGGGGGCCAGGAGGGTTAGGAGAGGTCGAGCACATCAGGTGCCGAGGTCGAGTGCCGGCGTGAGAACTCCTCCGGGTAGTCGGCGATCTGCGAGTCCGTGTCGAACACGCAGCACCTACCGCCATCGAAGGTTGGCCATCCGGGGTCCCCTGTCGCGGCGAATGCTGTCCAGGCGGCCTGCATCCGATCGGACACTGCACGAGCGGCGGCCATCTCTTCACCGATGAGCATGGCCGTCTGGCCCTCCGCGAGGTTGCCGAACACGAGCGGTACGTCGAGGCCGTGGCATGCGCCGAGAACTCCGCCCATGCCCGGGGCTGGCCAGGTCAGCTCGTAGACGTGTGTCGGTCCGACGGTGAGATGGGCCTCTGCGAGCTTGACTGATGGCATGCGGAAGAGCCAGTCGGACCGGGCAATGTCGTCAAGCTCCTCGGGATCGGTGAACCGCCGCGTGTACGCCTCCGGGGCCGGGGCGAAGAGTCGCGCGCTCTCCTGCGCCTGCTCCGCAGTGACCCGGCCGAGGCGTCCCGTGAGGGCGCTGAGCAGGCGCTGTTCGTTGCGTGTGTGGCCGACGAGCAGGCCGACGCCTTCGCTCAGTCCGCGCCACGGTGTCGTCGGGAGGACGTCTCCGTCGACGATCGGCGCGAACACCACTCCCGCGTGGGCCGCGAGCCCCCATCGGTCGATGTGCTCGTCCATGGTTGCCAGGACTGCACCACCAGCCTCCGCCAACGCGCCGGGCGCGACCTGGTCGAGCTCCCCCGGCAGCCGACCCACGTGGGCGGCGCAAGCCCGGGTGATGTCCGCAGCGAGGGCGGGAGTAAAGAAGGCGCCCGGCACGCTCTGGGCGATCGCACGGGCAAATAGTCCGGATGCCCGGGGCATGACGAGCAGGCTCGCGATCGAGCCCGCTCCCGCGGACTGACCGAACAGGGTGACCCGCAGCGGGTCGCCACCGAAGGCGGCGATGTTGTCCTGCACCCACTCAAGCGCGGCGACCTGATCGAGGAGCCCACGGTTCGCGGGCACCTGGTCGATCTGACCGAATCCCTCCAGCCCAACCCGGTAGTTGAACGTCACGACTACAACACCAAGCCGGGCCAGCCTCGTCCCGTCGTACTCCGGCAGGCCGGACGTCCCGAACATGTAACCGCCACCTTGGATCCACACCATGACCGGGAGCCGACCGGCGACGTCGGGTGACCAGACGTTGACCGTCAGCCAGTCGTCGCCATCGGCTGTGCCGGCGGTCGAGCCTGGTCCGCCGGACTGTGGCGGCGGAGGTCCAAATGTCGTCGCCACCCGATGACCGGTCCACGGCGCAGGGGGAGCCGGCGCGGCGAAGCGCGCCGGGAGCGAGGCAAAAGGCACTCCGCGGAACACCGCGACGTCCCCGCTCCACGCACCTTGGAGGTCACCGCCGGACACTCGGGTTCTGGGATTCATCATGATGTCCTTCTGTCGCTCTCGACAGCTTTGCAACATGTATCATGCGATACATGTCGCAAGCGTACGCAGACGCCTCCGCTTCAGTCCAGCAAGTTTGGACAGTCCTGGCCGACGTCACCTGTGGTCGGATCAGCTGAGCACCGTTACGTCCGTCACCCAGGTCGAGGGCGAGGGTCTCGTCGAGGGGCCCCGTTACCGTGTGCGCCAGCCCGGACTCCCCCCGGCGACATACGAGGTCCTCGCGTTCACGGATGGTGAGAGCTTCACGTGGTCGGCAGCAAGCCCCGGTATCACGACCCTGGCCGCCCACGTCGTGACGGCCGGTGGAGACGGCGCGAGCATCGAGCTGGGCATCGAGTGGCGCGGCCTGCTGGCCGGGCGCCGCACCGCGCGAATGATCGAGCTCGAGGCACGGACCTTCGCGCGGCTCGCGGAGCAAGGGTGACAACCGCGCGGGACGAGCTGCTCGCCAAGGTCGTCGCACACTACGCCGAGCACGGGGTCCGTGACACAAGTCTGCGCAGTCTCGCTGCGGCGATCGGGACGAGTCAGCGAATGCTCCACTACCACTTCGGATCTCGTGAGGACGTCCTGACCGCGGTCATCGATGCCGTCGCCGGCGGACAGGCCGAGCGCATCGGGCGCTTGTTCGATGAGGAGCCGGACCGCACGGCCGCCGGCGACCTCAACTGGCGTAAGACCGTCGAGGGCGCCGAGGTGTTCGGCGCCCTTTGGTTCGAGCTCGCAACCCACGCCATGCGGCACGAGCCGTATGCCGCACGCCTCGGGGAGGTGATGGTCGCGGCACAAGTGCGGGAGTTCACTCGGCTCTACGCCGAGCGGACCTCTGCGGACAAGGCCGCCCGGCTGGCTCGGCTGACCTTGGCGGTCGGTCAGGGCCTCATCTTCGGGCTGCTCATCGACCGCGACCGGCAAGCGGCCGACGCTGCGGTCGAGGAGTTCAGCCGGCTGGTCCGCCGCGAGTTCGAGGACGCCGGCGGCGACGAGCAGACGCTCGGTTAGGCTGGTCTACCCGCGTCAACATGCGCGAGGATTCCAGGGTTGTGAAAGGACATGCAGCAGCTCCACGACGAATCGGCTGGTGGTCCGGGGCGTGGCCGCTGTTCGCACTGGTTTCTCCTCCGATCGGCGCTGACCTGTGACGCTAGGCGGCACGTGGCATAGGCCGCCACTGATTTGCGGCAGCCGACCGCGGCGGTCGCGTGCTGCTCAACTGGTCGACGGTGCGACAGAGCCGTCGGCGACGACCAGAAGGTTGGTGGTGCGGGTCATGGCGACGTAGCGGTCGACCACGCCGGCGGAGTCGTCGGTGAAGGTGTCGGGGACGAGGATGACCAGGTCGAACTCGAGGCCTTTGACCTGGTCGGGCTGGAGGGATTGGACCCGGTCGGTGGAAGCGAGGTCGGGTTTTCCGATGACGCATGCGGTGCCGTCGGGGTGGGTGTCAAGCCACTGGGTGAGGGTCTGCTCGATCTCGTCGCGGGCGATGTGGCGCACGGGAGTGCCGGTGGCGCGGATGGAGGTGGGCACGTTGGCGTCGGGCAGCACGGCCCGGATGACTGGTTCGGCGGCGGCCATGACCTCTGCGGGTGTGCGGTATTGATGGTCAAGGTGGCGTGTCGGACGCGGTCCAGACCGGCGGCGGCGAGCCGGTCGGTCCAGGTTCCCGGGAAGCCACGACGGGCTTGGGCCCGGTCCCCGACGATGGTCAGGCTGTGCGAGGGGCAGCGGCGCAGGATCATCGCCCACTGAGCGTCCGTGAGCTCCTGAGCCTCGTCGACCACGACGTGGGTGAACGGCCCGGCGAGCAGGTCACGCGCCGGTGCAGGCAGGCCGCTGTCGTCGACAAGAGCGGTGCGCAGGTCGGGCCGTTTGAGCATGGACATAACCTGCATCTCCGAGTCGTCGGAGGCGCGGCGACGACGCGGCGGGCGGAGTCCCACCAGTGCCTGCGGGGATCGACGCCCAGGTCGAGCCCATCCCAAATGCCCGGGGCTGGAAGCGCCCTCGAGCTGACCGGCCAGGCCGCGACAGTGCCCGATCATGTGCCGCAGCACGGCACGCACCTGCCAGGGTCCGCACGGGCTGCGCCGGTCCAGGTCACTCGCCCGCAGGGTGTGCACGGCGCGGTCGGCGGCGATCATGGCGCTCCACTGCAGCACCCTGACGTCGGGGGGGCGCTCCGGTGCCCGTCACGCTCCGACGGTATCCGCGGGGCCTACACCCGGCCTGTGCCGCAGGCGGGGCCGTGCCTGTGGGCTAGTGGGGTGGCTCTCAGCGGGCGTCGATGACGGTGCGCAGGATCCTCAGGGCAGCGGCGATCTGCTCCTCGTCGACGGCCCCGAGCCGGAAGATCAGGCCCGGCCGGTTCGGTTCGACGGCGTAGTCGGCGACCATGTGAATGAGCAGTCCTTGGCGCTGGGCCGAGCGGACCCACGCGGGGACATCGGCGTCGTCTGCTCGAGCCCACGCGGCCAGGTGCAGCCCGGCCGAGGAGGGGGTCCGGACGAAGGTATCGGCGAAGTCGCCGTCGATCAGCTGGGACAGCAGCGCCTTTCGGGCCGCGTACTGTCGTCGTATCCGGCGGATGTGAGTGTCGCGTCGACACTCCTGCAGGAAGCCGGCCATTCCAGAGCCTCGGCGTCCGCGAGGTCGAGGCCGAAAGGAGGGCTCGGCGACAACGATCCTGTGAAGCAGGGGGGCTGAGCCCCTTCGAGCGGACGTCGGGCGATCCTGCGCGCCGACTTCATGCTAGGACACCCGATGGGTTGGTAAGACCGCCATGCTCACTGGGTTGGCCTCGACTGGCCGAAGCACCCAGCGGCCGAACCGATGTCACCCCTTGTCGCGGCCCTTCGCTCACGCTAGATTGATCAATCTAAACAGAACGGATGGATATGTATAACTTCCTTGCCCGTGCGTTCCTGGGCCGCAAGGTCGCTCGCCTCAACCAGGGCAACCCCGAGGCGATCCTGGGGATGACCGCCGAGGACGTGGTGTTCCGTTTTCCCGGTCGCAACTCGTGGGCGAGTCAGTTCCGCCCGACCGAGCTGACCCGCTGCTTCCGACCCACCCACATCGGCCGTGCCGAATTCGAGACCTTCCTGCGGCGCTACGTCGCAAGCGGCATCCAGATGGAGATCGAGGACCTGATGGTCAGTGGCCCGCCGTGGAAGGCTCGGATGGCGGCCAAGGTGCATGTCTGGTCCCTGGCGCCGGATGGCGCCGACCGCTATCGCAACCGCGCGGTGATCTGGATCGACACCCGCTGGGGCCGCATCCGACGTCAGGAGGACTTCGAGGACACCGAGTCCGCAGCGGCCTTCGATCGGCTGTTGGAGAGCCTCGGGCCGAGCCAGACGATGGCGTGACGCCGGGCAAGGAGGCTGGTCAGGACGAGCGACCAACCCGTGACCGGCTCGTCCTCGCCACTGCCGAGCTGTTGCGCCGCAATGGGTATGCCGCAACGGGCGTTAAGGCGATCCTGACCAGCGCGCACGCGCCATACGGATCGATGTATCACTTCTTCCCGGGTGGCAAGGAAGAACTCGCCGCCGCCGCGGTGAGCAGTTCCGGCGCGGCCTACCGCGACCACGTTGCCGTGTTGTTCCCCCCGGGAGCCGACCTGGAGCAGACCGCCCGGGAGGCATTCGGGCTCGCCGCCGAGTTCCTCGCGTCGATCGACTATGCCGAGGCCTGCCCCGTCGCGGCGGTGGCCCTCGAGACCGCAAACCACAGCGAGCCGATCCGGATGGCGGCGAGCCACGCCTTCGACTCCTGGCTCGAGGTGCTCCGCGACCGAGGCCGCTCGAGTGGCCTCGACGAGGACGCCGCGGGCGAGTTGGCGCAAACCCTGTTCATGTTGTTGCAGGGAGCATTCCTGTTGGCGCGCACTCGACGCGACTCCGCTCCGCTCTTGGTGGCCGGCGAGGCAGCCGCCGACGCCGTGCGCAGCCACCTCGACCGGGCCGCGCAGCGCGAGCAAGCTGCCCCGATGCGCGCCGCCGTCGACTCGATCGCCGCGCGCCACTCTCCCACCCCGGGCCCATCTTCGCACGAATGGGGCCGGCGATCGCAGGAGGACAGGTGGTCCTAGCTTGGACCAAGGTGACCGAGCGGCTCGGCGCGCTGGCCGACTCAAGGCGGTTCAACGGCATACTCCTGGTGACTCAAGCGCAGCAGCAGGCGCTCCAGACTGGGGGCGAGCAGCTTCTCCGACGCCAGGTGGTCCTGCCCGGCGAGCGTTTCAGAGGTGCAGTTGGGGATCGCCTGCGCTCGTGCCTCGGCGAGGCGGTGCAAGTCCTCCAGGCTGCGCTCGCCGACCATCACGTGGACCGGAACGGTGATCTCGCGGGCAACATCCAGCGGCGGGGAGCAGCCGTCAGCGCCATCGGGATGCAGTCGGACTTCCCCGGTCGCCTTGCTCCGGAATGCCCTGTCGTCTCGCCGGCCACCGGGGCCGCTCCGAGACCGGCCAATCCCACCGCGTCGACGTGGCGCTTCTCGCCTTGACAGACCCACCGGAGTGAACCACCATTCAGTGAATATTGGTTCATTTCCCGGATCGCACCTCCTGGAGGCTGCATGGACACCCCCACCTTCGAGACCATCCTCCTCACGGTCACCGACCGGGTGGCGACGATCACGATCAACCGGCCCGAGTCGCGCAATGCGTTGAGCCGCGTGGTCCTGAACGAGATCCTCGCCGCCTTGGACGCCCTCCGCGACGACGATGCCGTCGGCGCAGTGGTCTTCACCGGTGCCGGCGACCGGGCGTTCATCGCCGGAGCGGACATCACCCAGGTGCGCGGCTACACGATGGCGACCGCGTTGGAATCGGCCATGCAGCGGGCGTTCGATCTCATTGAGGACTACGAGAAGCCGACGATCGCTGCGGTCAACGGCTTCGCCCTCGGCGGCGGCTGCGAGCTGGCCATGGCGTGCGACATCCGGATCGCCTCGCGCGCAGCGCGTTTCGGATTGCCCGAGCTGACTCTCGGGGTGCTCCCGGGGGCGGGAGGAACCCAACGGATGGCACGCCTGATCGGCACCGGAAACACCCTGGACCTGATTCTCACCTCGCGCATGCTGACCGCCGGCGAAGCCGAGCGGTGGGGCCTGGTCTCGCGGCTCAGCGAACCCGAGAGCCTTCTCGCCGACGCGCACGAGGTGGCCACGACGATTCTCGGCAAGGGACCGGTCGCGGTGCGCCTGGCCAAGCTCGTCGTCCGCGCCGGGAGTGACGCCGACCAACGCACCGGCCAGATCATCGAGCGGCTCGCCCAGAGCGCCCTCTATACGACAGCCGACAAGAACGAAGGCGCCCAAGCCTTTATCGACAAGCGCCCACCGCAGTTCACAGGAGCCTGACATGGCAGCAGCACCGCAGGAGACCACCCCCGACACCTCCGCGCCGGTCTGGACACGCGTGGCGGTCATCGGTGCCGGAGCCATGGGCGCCCAGATCGCCGGCGTCATCGCCCTGTCCGGGAGGGAGGTGGCATTGGCCGACACCGCGCGCGACGCGCTCGACCGAGCGGGCACGACCCTGCGCGGCCGCTGGGACTCACGCGTCGCCAAGGGCGCGATGACCGCGGCGGAGCGGGACGCGGCATACGGGCGAATCACGTTCTCCGACAATGTAAGCGACGCCGTCTCGGATGTCGATCTGGTGATCGAAGCCGTGGTCGAAAAGTTGGACGTCAAGCGTGACCTGTTCAGCCAGGTTGATGGCGCCGCGCGGCCGGGCACGGTGATCTCGAGCAACTCCAGCTCGTTCGTGCCGTCCTCGATGGCCGAGGCGATCGCCGACCCGACGCGCTTCCTCGGCCTGCACTTCTTCAACCCGGCCCTGGTCATGAAGTGCGTCGAGGTTATCGCCGGCCCGCAGACCGACCCGCAGTTGATGAGCGACGGGACCCGTTTCGTCGAGCAGATCGGCAAGGAGCCGGTCGTCCTGCGCAAGGAGATCAATGGGTTCGTCGCCAACCGCATCCTCAACGCGGTCCGCGACGAGGCGATCTATCTGCTGGAGGGCGGCTATGCATCCGTCACCGACATCGACCGCGCCTGCCGCACCGCCCTCGGCTATCCGATGGGCCCGTTCGAGCTGATGGACCTGACCGGCGTCGACATCGGCTATCTCACCAAGAAGGCCCGGTATGCCGCCTCCGGCGATCCCAAAGACGCCCCGTCACGCACGGTGTCCGGGCTCTTCGACACCGGCCAGCTCGGACGCAAGAGCGGGCGTGGGTTCTATGTCTATGACGATAAGGGCGTCAAACAGGGCGAGAACACCGACCGGCCGGGCGCGAGCGACTGATCAGCATCCGGATTTATCAGCATCCGGACCGTAGCGGGATCACCTCGACGCCGGCGACAACCGTCTGCCGAGTCGCGCCGATGCCGTCGGCGCGCAGGCTGACGACGTCTCCTGGCCGGAGCCAGCCGGAATAGTCGGCGGGGTTGGGGGTGTCGACGTGCTCGAGCAGGCACCCACCGGGCACCGTCCCCGACCCGATGACCGCACCCGGGGTCAGGTCGACTCCCCGGGAGATATAGGCGAGGAGTTCCCCGAAGCTCCAGTCCATCGCGTCCGTGCGGCCCCGGGTGATCTCGGTGTCATTGATCGTGGCGGACAACTCGATGGCCAGGCGGCCATCGACCCGATGGGCCGCAAATTCGTCGGCGGTGACCAGCACCGGGCCCAGCGTGGTGGCGCTGTCCTTGCTCTTGCCCAGCCCGATCCCCTGGGCCAGGTCGCGCATCTGGTGATCGCGCGCGGTCCAGTCGTTGAACAGCGTGTAGCCGACGATGTGCTCCTCGGCCTGGTCGGGGTGCAGGTCCCGGCCGGGGCGGCCGATCACCGCACCGAGCTCGAGTTCGAGGTCGAACAGCCGGCAGCCGGGCGCGATCGGCACGTCGTCATCCGGCCCGATGATCGAGTCGGGGTTGGTGAAATAGAAGGCGGGTGTTTGCGACCAGGCGGGGTGCAAGCTGGTGTCGCGCCCGAGCGCGCGGTAGCAGCCGCGCAAGTGGTCGAGGAAGCACAGCCCGTCGCGCACCGTCGGTGGCCGAGGAATCGGCGCGTGCACCCGGATGTCAGCGAGTGCGCTGACCTGGTCCGGCGAGCGTTGAGCGTGCTCGCCGGCCTCGGCCAACACATCCACCCCGGCCTCGATCAGGCCGAGCAGGGTCACTCCCGCGGCCAGCCCGCGGACGCTTTCCCCGTCGAGGATTCCGGTCCGTATGCCGCTCCCCCCGTCGAACGTCACCCACTTCATTCGTCTTCTCCCTCAGCCTGGTTGAGTTCACGCGTGGCACGTCAACGGCCGGCCGCCGTTGAGCGCGACCATGTCGGCGATGACGGCAACGGGGTTGGGTAATGGCGTACCCGGCGCGTGGCCGTCGAGTTCGAGATAAGCCCGATGGAGGTTGCCGACCAGCCGCTCACTGTCGGTCAGGTCGGCGAACTCCCCGAGATCCGCTTCGCGCGCGGCCGTCAGGGGGTCTAGTCCGGCAGCCTTGGCGTCGGTGGCGAGCTGTTGGACGAAGCGCAGGTAGCGCAACACGTCGTCGATCAGCTCGGGCCCGGCGATCGGGCCATGCCCCGGGATAATGGTCTGTGCCTCATACGTCTTAAGGCCTTCGACCGCCTCGATTGCGCCGGCGACCGAGCCCATAACCACAAACGGTGTCCCGCCGTTGAAGAGCAAGTCACCCGTGATCAGCACGTCCCGCTCGGGCACCCAGACGATCGAGTCGTTCGTCGTATGCGCTGCCGTCCCGACGTGGCGGACAACGCACCGCAACTCATCGACATAGAGCGTCACCTCGTCGGTGAAGGTGAGGAAGGGAGCGGCCACCTCCAGGCGCCCCCAATCGACCGGGCCCCACGCCCCGGAAGCGATCAGGCGCGAGTTCGGCGGGACGCCCTCGGCCAGGACCGCCTCCCGGGTGCGCTCGTGAGCCACGATCGTCGCGGCGTCGAAGAGATAGTTGCCGTGCGTGTGATCCCCGTGATGGTGAGTGTTGACGAGTGTCCGCACCGGCGCGGCGCTTGCTTCGCGGATCGCGTCGAGCAGTCCCCGCGTCCGAGACTCGGTGGCGCAGGCGTCGATCGCGGCGACGCCGCCCCGGCCGACGAGGAAGGCGGTGTTGTTGATCCACCACGTGCCGTCCGGTTGGACGTAGGCGAAAATCCCGTCGCTCACCTCGCGGACCTCCCCCAGCGCCGGACTCTCGTGCTCGTGGCTCGATGCACTCATCGTGGGGCTCCCAACTCCAAGGGCGGACCGTCAGGACCAGTCTGCCGGTCAGCCACGGATCGGGCCAGGGGGCTACTCGTCGGGCTCCGCGAGCCCATGCGGGTGCAGCCCTGGACGGGCACGCTTATCGTGGGATTCACCGGGCGCGGACGGAGGACGGGCGATGGCAGAGCGGCTGATCGGCCTTGCCGGCGACTGGCATGGCGACACTCGGTGGGCCGTGCACAGCCTGGAGCGATTCGCAACGAACGGCGCAACCACCATTCACCACGTCGGTGACTTCGGATTCTGGCCGGGACGGGCCGGCACGGCATACGCAAGCGCGGTGTCAACTGCCCTGCAACGGCTCGGCCTCAGCCTGGCTGTCACGCCCGGAAACCACGAGGACTACTCCTTCCTCCAGGGCCTCGAATCCGAGGAGCGCAGCAACGAATTCGGCATGGTGCCATATGCTTTCGCGTGCATAGCGGTGTTGCCCCGCGGGCACCGATGGACGCACACGGCCGGGAGCAGCAGCCGGACTTTCGTCTCCCTCGGCGGGTCAGCCAGTGTTGACCTGAACGACCGCATACCCGGGTTGTCCTGGTGGCCGGAGGAGGCGATCAGCGATCACGATGTCGAGCGCACCATCGCTGGGGGTCGCGCCGACGTCATGCTCTGTCACGACAGCCCGGAGCCGGCGACACCGGCGGTGACCCGCATCCTCGCCGGCAACCCGCTGGGTTGGCCCCAAGACGCACTTCGGTATGCCGCGAGCATCCGCTCCCGCCTCACTCAGGCGGTCGAAATGGTGCGTCCGGAAGTCCTCGTGCACGGTCACTATCACGTGTGGGACCACGCCCTCGTGCCGCGCGCGGATGGCGGAGCGATCGAGATGGTATCCCTCGACTGCGAGCGCAGCCCCGGGAATCTGGCGCTGCTCGACCTTGTCGAGCTCACCGTCCGCCGGCTGTGACCCGCCATGGCGGGTGCAGTTACGCTCACCCAGGGGACGGCATGTTTACGTCCGTGCCCGCGCGTTCAGGGCGGGGGCGCGGCCGCGAGCGCCGCGGCATACGCAGCTCGGGTCAATGCGCCCCCGGTCGATATCCGGCGCACGCCGAGCGACTCGAGATCGTTTCTCGTTGGCTGACCTGCGAGCGCGAGCACGTTGACCGGCAGCCCGAGCGAGACCACGGCCGCGATCTGCTCGGATGACACGATCCCGGGGGCATACAGCACATCGGCGCCCGCGTCGCGATACGCCGCCAGGCGGTGCATCGTCTCGTCGATGTCGGGGTTGTCATGAAGGAAGGCCTCGGCGCGCGCCGTCAGGACTACTCCGTGTCGTGCGGCGGCTGCGGCTGCGACAGACACGCGATTGGTGGCCTCGTCGAGTCTCAGAAACCCTTCTCCTGGAATGTAATCCTCGATCGACACCCCAGCGGCTCCGGCCTGGGCGAGTCGGTCGATCGTCTCGACGACGCCGCCCGGTTCATCGGGATAACACACCTCCGCATCGACGTTGATCGGCACGTCGACGGCAGCGGCCAGGGCAGCGACGTGGGCCACCAGGTCGTCCCGCGTGACCTCATGGTCGGCCTTGCCGATGGTGGCGGCAAATCCGGAGCTGGTGGTGGCCAGCGCGGAATACCCGGCGGCCGCCAACTGCTTCGCCGATCCGACGTCGAAGGGGTTCGGCATGATGAACAGGCCGCTCTCGTGGAGGGCGCGAAAACGATCGCGTGTGATTGGGGTGTCCATGGGCTGGTGGTCTCTCTCTGCTCGGCCGGTTCAGGTCAGGTGACGTATGCCGCCAAGTGCTCACCGGTCACGGTCGCCTTGGTTGCGACGAGATCTGCTGGTGTTCCCTCGAAGACGATCCGGCCGCCGTCGTGGCCCGCGCCGGGACCGAGGTCGATGATCCAGTCCGCATGTGCCATCACCGCCTGGTGATGCTCGATGACGATCACCGATTTGCCGCCATCGACCAGCCGGTCGAGCATGGCGAGCAGGTTCTCGACATCGGCCAGGTGCAACCCGCTGGTCGGTTCGTCGAGCACATAGACCGAGCCCTTCTCGGCCATCTGGGTGGCCAGCTTGAGCCGCTGCCGCTCACCGCCGGACAGAGTCGTCAGGGGCTGGCCGAGCCGCAGGTAGCCCAAGCCGACGTCCACCAGCCGCTCCAGGATCTTTTGCGCCGCAGGCGTCTTTGCCGCACCCTCACCGAAGTAGGCGAGCCCTTCGTTGACCGGTAGGTCGAGAACCTCGGCAATATTCAAGTCACCGAGCCGATAGTCGAGCACCGCGGCCTGGAAGCGCTTGCCCTCACAGTCCTCGCATGGCGCCGACACGCCGGCCATCATGCCGAGGTCGGTGTAGATGACGCCCGCGCCATTACACGTCGGGCAGGCACCCTCCGAATTCGCTGAGAAGAGAGCGGGTTTGACGCCGTTCGCCTTGGCGAATGCCTTGCGGATCGGTTCCAACAGACCCGTGTAGGTCGCCGGATTGCTCCGCCGGGAACCCTTGATCGCCGTCTGGTCGACGACGACGACCCCCTCACGCGGAGCGACCGAGCCGTTGATCAGCGAGCTCTTGCCCGATCCGGCGACGCCGGTCAGGACGACGAGCACCCCCAACGGGATGTCGACGTCGACGTCCTGCAGGTTGTTTTCGCTCGCACCCCGGATCTCGAGCGCACCGCACGCGGAGCGCAGGCTCGTCTTCAGCGCGGCCCGGTCGTGGAGGTGGCGTCCGGTCTGGGTGTCGCTTTCGCTGAGTCCGGCGACCGTTCCTTGGTAGACGATCTCGCCGCCCGCGGTTCCGGCCCCGGGGCCGAGATCGACGACATGATCGGCGATGGTGATCATTTCCGGCTTGTGCTCAACGACGAGAACGGTGTTTCCCTTGTCCCGTAGCTGGATCAGCAGCTCGTTCATCCCCTGGATGTCGTGCGGGTGCAAGCCGATCGACGGCTCGTCGAAGACGTAGGTGACGTCGGTGAGAGACGAGCCGAGATGGCGGATCATCTTCGTCCGCTGCGACTCCCCACCCGACAGCGTGCCGGATGCCCGGTCGAGCGAGAGATAGCCCAGCCCGATGTCGACAAACGAGTCCAGCGTATGCCGCAACCCCGCGACCAGCGGCGCCACCGACGGCTCCTCGAGGTGCTTGATCCACTGGGCGAGGTCGCTGATCTGCATCAGGCACAGGTCGGCGATGTTCTTGCCGTCGACCTTCGAGGCCCGCGCGCCCTCAGCAAGCCGGGTTCCGTCACACTCGGGACAGGTCTGGAAAGTCACGGCGCGCTCCACGAATGCCCGGATGTGCGGCTGCATGGCCTCGGGGTCCTTGGCCAGCATCGACTTCTGGATCCGAGGGATTAGCCCCTCATAGGTCAGGTTGATGCCTTCGACCCTGATCTTCGTCGCCTCGCGATAAAGCAAGTCGTGCAGCTCACGCTTGGTGAACTTCACGATCGGCTTGTCCATGTCGAAATAGCCGGAGCCGGCGAAGATCCGGCCATACCAGCCGTCGATGGAGAAGCCGGGCACGGTGAGCGCCCCCTCGCCTAGGGACTTCGAATCGTCATAAAGCGCAGTCAAATCGAAGTCTGAGACCTTGCCCAGACCCTCACAGCGCGGGCACATGCCGCCCACTTGCTCGAAGGTCGCCTTCTGCGCCTTGGTCTTGGCCCCACGCTCGACGGTGACCGCACCGGCGCCCTTGACGGTCGCCATATTGAAGGAGTATGCCGTCGGCCCGCCAATGTGCGGCTCGCCGAGCCGGCTGAACAGGACACGCAGCATCGCGTTGGCGTCGGTCACCGTGCCGACCGTCGATCGGGCGTTGACACCCATCCGCTCCTGGTCGACGATGATCGCCGTCGTCAACCCCTCGAGCAGATCGACGTCCGGGCGGGCGAGCGTCGGCATGAACCCCTGGACGAACGCGCTGTAGGTCTCGTTGATCATCCGCTGGGATTCGGCGGCGATCGTGGCGAACACCAGCGAACTCTTGCCCGAGCCGGAGACGCCGGTGAAGACGGTCAGCCGCCGCTTCGGGATCTCCAAGCTCACGTCCTTGAGGTTGTTCTCGCGGGCGCCGTGGACGCGGATCAGGTCATGGCTGTCAGCGGGATGCGTCGGGTTCATGGACGGCACGTTAGTTCAGGCGTCGGCGCGCATGTGTCACGCCCCGTTCACGCACCCCACTTGCGTAGTGCGCTACGAGTTCCCCAGCAGTGGAGCAGAGTTGAGCCGCAGGGCCGGCTCCCACGGCGCGGTGGGCCCGAGCACAGGCCGGCACCGCAGGGAGACATGAGGATTCACCGATGAGTGGTTCGCACGATCACGGACAATCGGGCAGTCACCGAGATGAGCACGGTGGCGGACATGACCAGGGTCACGCCGACCCGGGCGCGCTCGGCACAGACCACGCGCATGCGGCGGCCGACTTGGGAGCCGCGGGCGACCCGGGCATTCCCGACTCCGAACTCCCCCCGGCCGAGCTGGCTCGTCGCCGGCTCTTGCAGAGCGCCGGGCTGGCCGGGGCCGGGGCCGTGACGGCGAGCCTGGCCGGGGTCGGTGGTGTGGCCACGGCCGCTGCGGCCGGGCGTAGCCGCAAGGACGGGGAGCGCGCTCCGGCGGTCTGGCCCGCCGGCGACCACCACATCCATACCCAGTACTCGCCCGACGGCCCTACCGGGTCGAGGACCAGGTCAGGCATGCGGCGGCATACGGGCTGGATTGGGTGGTCATCACCGACCACGGCGGGTCCCAGCACGCACGGATCGGCGTTGAACGAGTCAACCCCGACTCATCCGGTCCCGCACCGCTCACCCCGACATGCTCATCTTCCAGGGCCTGGAATGGAACATCCCGGCCGCCGAGCACGGCACCGTCTTCGTCCACCCCGGTCAAGGCGAGGTCGAGGTCCTCAAGGCATTCGAGAACGGCTATGACGGCAGCGTGCGCGGTGCCAGCGCGAACACGGCTCACAGCGGCCGGCCCAACACCACCGCGGGCGACTTCTGGCCCGGCTATTACGGCCGCACCCTCGTCGGCGCCAGCCGGGCCCGTCACCTGGAGCTGATGGCGGGCGTGCGAGCCGGCAATGTCTGGGTCGACCACGGCGGTCTCGTCGACGAAGTGGAGGTCGAGGTCCGCACGCGCGGCGCGTCGGCCGGCCTCGGCGGGGTGATCACGACCCACCGCGGCAATCAGTGCGAGCTCGTCGTGCGCATCGTTCCGGCCCGCTCCGCGAACTGGGCCCAGTTCGAGCCGAAGCTGAAGAAGGTCGACGTCATCCAGGGCCGGGTCACCGGGCCGGCCGAAGACCGCGACACCTTCCGGGCGCCCGAGACGACCGTGGTCAAGAGTTATGACGTCAGCGGCCAGAGTGTCGTCGAACTGCGCTACGACCTCGGCGTCGTCGGCGACACCGGCTTTTATGTCCGCCTGCGTGGCAGCGACGGCAACCGCTCCCAGGTTGGCTATTTCGGCGCCGCGACCGACCCCGAGGGGCCGGCCATCGACATCGTCGGCGACGCCGACCCGTGGCTGGACCTGTGGTTCTACACCAACCCGATTTTCGTGCTGCCGCGCACGTGAGGAGGAACGCTAGCCGCCGCGCATCCGGGTAGTTTCCGACGCGGGTCTCGACGTCGCTCGAGTGCACGCATCCCCGCGCGACGGCAGTGGTGCGCGCACGGCGTTTCGGACTCGGTTGAGGGGCAACGGCACGCCAGTCTGGTGTCATGAACGCCATCCCGGTGGTGAGCAGATGAGCTTCGCCCAGCTCGCCCTGATCGGCGTCGTCGCCGTGCTCGGTCCGCTGTTCTCGCTACAGCGGGTTGTGCGCGTCCCCGTCGTCATCGGCGAACTGGGCGTCGGGGTCGTGCTGGGTAGCAGCGGAGTCAACCTGCTCGACGGGCACGACCCGACGTTCGCGTTCCTCGCCGACCAGATCGGGTTCGCCCTGGTGATGTTCGTCGCCGGCTCGCACGTCCCGATCCGCTCCGCGGGAATGCGTGCGGGGCTGCGCCGGGGCTTGCTGCGCGCGTGCGCTATCGGAGTCCTCGCCGTCCCGGTTGGTCAGGCGATCGCCGCCGCCTTCGGCACCGGGCACGGCCTCCTGTATGCCGTGCTGCTCGCCTCGTCCTCGGCGGCCGTGGTCATGCCCGCCCTTGACGGGCTCGACCTGACGGCGCCCGCGATCCTCGACCTGCTGCCGCAAATCGCGATTGCCGACGCGGCGTGCATCGTGATGCTGCCGCTGACCCTGGAGCCGTCGAAGGCGCCGGCCCGGGCGGCCGGCGCCATCGTCCTGCTCGCCATGTCCTACCTGCTCTATCGGTTGCTGGCCGCCGCCGAGGCCAGCGGGTGGCGCCGGGCGGTCCATCACCTGTCCGAGGAGCGCCACCTGGCCCTGGAGTTGCGGATCTCGCTGATCCTCCTCTTTGCGATGGCCGCGCTGGCCCAGGCCGTGCACGTCTCCGTCATGGTCGCCGGGTTCGTCGTGGGTCTGACGGTGGCGGCCGTCGGTGAGCCGCGCCGCCTGGCCAACCAACTGTTCGCGCTGACCGAGGGCTTCTTCGCGCCGTTGTTCTTTGTGTGGTTGGGTGCGAGCTTAGATGTCCGCCAAGCACTTGCCCAGCCGCGGTTCGTTCTTCTCGGGCTCGCTCTCGGGCTCGGCGCCGCGCTCGTTCATGGGCTGATGGCCATCACTGGACAGCCGCTGTCGGTTGCGGTGACGACCTGTGCCCAACTGGGAGTGCCGGTCGCGGCTGCGAGTCTGGGCCGGGCGCAAGGGGTCCTGGCGGCCGGTGAGGATGCGGCCTTGGTGCTCGGGGCGCTGGCGACCATTGTCCTCACGGCTGCAGCGGGCGCAGGAGTGGCGCGCCACGCGGGGCAGTGAGCCCGCGGCATACGAAATCCTCAATAGCATTGTTGGACCAGCCAGGCCGCCTCCCAGCGGCCGGCCTGCAGGTCCTCGGCGCGCAGCCACCAATAGAGCCGGCCGATGTCGCCCCACGTCATCCGGGCCAGCGGCTCGGAGTCGACCTGCAACAACAACCTCCAGTCGGCGGCGCCCGGAGTCAGCGACGCCGTCCGGGGATCGCCGTCGCCTGGGACGCCGCCGCAGTCGAGGCCGTTGCTCGCGAGTTGGCATTCCAGCTGCATGTCTCCCTGGATCCGGTCGGGGTGTCCCAGCAACCGGTTGCTCAGCGCGCCCGACCCCTCCTCGCCCATCACCCGTTCATAGGCTTCGGAATAGGCCACGAGCCCCGCCTGCTCGGCGTCGTATGACGGGTCCGGAACGAAGGTCCACTCCAGTCGAGGCCGCAAGGGCACCGGGACAAAGCGCAGGTCATCGGCCAGGTCGCCGGGGAATTCGTGCCTCACCGCCCGCTCGGCATCGGCGGTATGCCGCACCGCCCAGCCGTCGGCATCGGCCGGGTCGAAACCCCACGGCTGCTCGTCCGCATCGTAGAAGAACGACAGCGCCCCACGCTCCGGCAGCGGCTCGGTCGGCACCAGCGGGGCGAGCGGCGCGCAGTCGATCTGGGCGACCAGGCTGAGCGGCCGGCCGTCCAGCGTTCGCGGCCAGCGGGCATCCGCTGCGAGCAGGGGACGGCCGCCGAGGTGGGTCGACGTCGCCGCTGAGGGACTCTCGTCCGGGATCAGGCGGATGCTGCGTCGGCAGAGCGAAACGAGCGCCTCCGTTCGCCCCTGTTGAGCGACGCGTTGAAGGTGGCGAAGCGGACCTCCTGGGTCCGAGCGGGCTCGCCTGTGTTCGCCTGCGCGCTGTGAGGGGCGGCCATCGGCAGGGCGCACGAGGCCATCGCCAAGCAGGTCAGGGCACGTCGGGTCATGGGGCGCATCACGTTAGGAGCTCCCGCGATCAACCGTGCTGGCCACCTGGCGAATCTCCGGTGACCATCGCGGGCCGGGGATCTGAACGCGGAGCCGACGGGTCGGTCGGCTCCGCCGGGCTTCACGAGCGAGGTGGCCGGCCCACGAAGTCTTGAGCTCGGTCAGGGAGCACACACCCCTGGACATGAGGAAGAGGAAGATAACGGACACGAGGACGCCAAGCCCGGCACAGATCATGGCGACCGTCTCGACCGACATGGGACCTCCTTTCCGGATTGTGGCAATATAACTATTACATCTAGTGATATTGTTGTCAATATGTGGAGCCTCGACGGCACTTCGGGTGCCTTGCACGAGCGGGTGGCGGCGAGCATCCGGCGGGCGATCTCCTCGGGCGAGTTGCCCCCGGGCGCGGCGCTGCCCACCGCCAAGGAGCTCGCCGGCTCCCTCGGCGTGAACGCCAACACCATCTTACGCGCCTTTGCCGTTCTCTCCGACGAAGGCTTGATCGACGTCCGGCGCCGTCGTGGCGCGGTCGTGACCGCGCGAGCCGACCGGGCTCGCCTGATCGAGCTGGCGGACGCCCTGCTCGACGAAGCGGCGCGACTGGGTATCACTCGCGGCGAGCTGACGCTCCTGCTGGCGCGCCGCTCGTGATGTCCGGACCCCGGCATCACGTGAGCCGCAGCGACGCCATAGGGTCGCTACAACTCACGTGACAGCACGGCGTGCTCTGCCGCGGCGATCGGGTCCGTGCGCGCCGGTGCCTGCCACACCCGTGCGAAAGGTCCACCATGCAAAAGCCGCTGCCGTATCGCTCCTCCTGGATGACCGAGGAACTCGACGACGTCTCGTTGATCGCCCGCACCTTCTTCGAGCGGGAGGTGGTGCCCAATATCGAGCGCTTCGCCGAGCAACACGAAGTCGACCGGGAGACCTGGCTCAAGGCCGGCGCGGCGGGCCTGCTGCTCATCTCCGTGCCCGAGGAGTATGGCGGGGGCGGCGGGACCTTCGCCCACGAAGCCGTGGTTCTGCAGGAGCAGGGCTGGGCCGGTGACGACGCGCTGGGCTACCACATCCACAGCGCGATCACCCCGCACTACATCGTCGAATACGGCACCGAGGAGCAGAAACGGGCCTGGCTGCCAAAGCTGGCCAGCGGCGAGCATGTCTGCGCCATCGCCATGACCGAGCCCGGCACCGGATCGGATTTGCAGGCCGTCAAGACGACGGCCCGGCGCGACGGCAACGACTACGTGATCAACGGCGCGAAGACGTTCATCACCAACGCCTCGCACGCCGACATCATCATCATCGTCGCGCGCACCGGCGACCATGGCGCCAAGGGAATTTCGCTGATCGTCGCCGAGGTGGACGACCTGCCCGGATTCACCCGCGGCCGGGTG
Source organism: Nostocoides sp. (assembly GCF_037045025.1). GTDB lineage: Bacteria > Actinomycetota > Actinomycetes > Actinomycetales > Dermatophilaceae > Nostocoides_A. The sequence continues at coordinate 155,558 of NZ_JBAOHM010000015.1, forward strand.
CTACGCAAGATCGGGCAGCACGGCAACGACACCCGCGAGCTGGCGTTCGCCGACATGCGGGTTCCGGTTGTCAACCGGCTCGGTGAGGAGGGCCAAGGCTTCTATCAGTTGATGCACCAGCTGCCGCAGGAGCGCCTGGCTGTCTCGGTGATCGCGGTGGCGGCGGCCGAACTCGCTGTGCGACTCGCGACGCAATATGCCAAGGAGCGCAAGGCATTCGGCAAACCGATCATCGAATTCCAAACGATGGCCCATCGGCTCGCCGAGTGCGCCACCGACGTCTTGGCGGCACGGACCTTCCTCGACCACTGCATCGGTCTGCACGTCGATGGCAAGCTCGACGCGGTGACGGCCTCCCAGATCAAGTATTGGTCCACCGACATGCAAGTCTCGGTCATCGATCGCTGCCTGCAGGTCTTCGGCGGCTACGGATACATGATGGAATACCCGATCGCCCGGATGTATGCCGGCGCCCGCGTCCAGCAGATCTATGCCGGCACCAACGAGATCATGAAGGAGTTGATCTCCCGCAGCCTGTGAGCTTTCAGCCGATCGGCGTGCGGGTTTTCACGGTTACGCCACTCACACCCACCGCACCCCAGCGGCCGCGAACTCGTGGAAGTGATGCACTGGGCCCGGCCCCGAGCCGATATCCAACGCGTCCGCCCGGCGCAGGGCGGCGGTCAGCCAGTTCTTGGCATCCGCGACCGTGCTCGGCCAGTCCACCCGGCGCAGACGCAGCGCCGCGAGTGCGGAACTGAGCGTGCAGCCGGTGCCGTGGGTGTTGCGCGTCGGGACGCGCGCAGCGGCATACACCCGCTCGCCGTCCTCGTCGAGCCACAGGTCGACGGCGTCGGCGGTGTCCTCGAGATGCCCACCCTTGACCAGGACCCGTCGCGCGCCAAAATCGTTGCGCAGCAGCGCCGCCTGCTCGCGCATCCCCTCCACCGTCGTGGCGGGATTTCGCCCCGTCAACACGGCAGCTTCGGGCAGGTTGGGGGTGATGACATCGGCATACGGCAGCAGTGCCCGCACGGCATCGACGGCGTCCTCATCGAGCAGGCGGCTGCCCGAGGTCGACACCATCACCGGGTCAAGGACCCGCACCAGGTGCGCCAACGGCTCGCGCAGATAGTCGCCGACAGCCGCGGCGAGCGCAGCGGAGCCGAGCATGCCGACCTTCACGCTGTCGATCCGCACGTCGGCGAGCAGCGTGTCCAGCTGCGCCCGGACGAAGTCAACCGGGACTTCATGGACGCCGGTGACGCCGGTGGTCGACTGAGCAGTGAGCGCGGTGATGACCGACGTGCCATAGGCGCCGAGCGCCGAGAACGTCTTCACATCCGCCTGTATGCCGGCGCCACCGGAAGGATCGGAGCCGGCGATGGTCAGGGCAACGGGGATCATGGATCCTCCTCACTGGGGCACGCGTCAAGGAATGCTAGGGCGTGGCCCGCTCACGTGTGGGTGAGCTGGTGCCGGCGCCACCACCGATCGAGCGGATCGGGCAGCCACCAGTTCCACCGGCCCAGCAGCCGCATCGACGCGGGCACGAGCACGCCCCGGATCAAGGTCGCGTCCAGGAGCAGGGCGGTGAGCATGGCGACGCCGAGCATCTTGACGATGATCACCTCGGAGATGACGAAACAGCCGACGACGACCCCGAGCAGCAGCGCGGCACCGGTGATGATCCGCCCGGTCCGGGACAGCCCATGGGCGACCGAGAGCGTGTTGTCGCCGGTGCGATCCCACTCCTCCCGGATCCGCGAGAGCAGGAAGACCTCGTAGTCCATCGAGAGCCCGAACAGCACCGCCGCCATCGCGACCGGGGTGGTCAGCTCGGTGTAGCCCGGCGACTCGAAGCCCAGCAGCCCGGCGAGGTGACCCTCCTGGAAGCCCCACACGACGATCCCGAAGGAGGCAAGGATCGAGATCGCCGAGACGAGGATCGCCTTGACCGGCAACAGGATCGACCCGAAGGCGAGGAACAGCAGGACGAACATCGAGGCCGCAAGAAGCCCGAGCATCACCGGCAGCCGGTCGGCGATGACCGCCCGCTGGTCGACGCTCAGCGCGTTCGAGCCCCCGACCAAGGCCTGCACCCCCGCCGGTCCGGCGACCGACCGCACCTTCGGGACGAGCGCGCTCGCGCTCGCGTCGTTCGGGTGCCCCGGGTAGGCCATCTGGACCAGGCTGTGCGGGCGCCCGTCGACGACCGTGGTGCCCGCCGGCACGACGCGCAACAGTTGCGGCACCTGTTGGTCCACCTGCCTCGCGTATGCCGTGGCGGCCGTCGCGTCCGCGCCCACCAGCACCGCGTACATCCAGGACTCGGTCCCGCCGAAGTGCCGATCGTGAGTAGCGAGCGTCTGCCGACTGGGCGCGGATGCGGGGAGCACGCCCTCGTCGACGCTGCCCCAGTGTACGTTCCGGAAAGGCGCGGCCAGGAGCAGCACGAGGAGGGTGACCGCGCCGAGGGAGATCCACGGCCGGCGCATGACGGCGTGGGCGATGGCCGCCCAGGCGCCGTGCCGGTCGGCCTCCTCGGGCAGGACGGTGGCCGGACGCGTCCCCGGGACATGCCAGGCGTTGACCCAGTGGGCGAGCAGGGCGAGGACGGCGGGGAGCAGGACGATCGAGGTGACGGCGGCGCCGAGCACCGCGGGAATCGCCCCGTAGGCGAGCGAGCGCAGCGGGGCGAGCGGGAAGACGAGCAGAGTCGCCATGGACACGGCGACGATGACCGCGCTGAACACCACCGTCCGGCCCGCGGTGGCCAGCGTCGGGCCGAGGGCGGCGACGGCCGCCTCCCGCCCGCGGCCGTCGCGCAACTCCTCCCGGAACCGGTTGACGATGAACAAGCAGTAGTCGATCGCCAACCCGAGGCCGAGAATGCTCGCGACGGTCAGCGCCTGCGACGTGACGGTGGCGTGGTCGGCCGTCACCGACACAGCGGCCATCGCGATGACCAGGGCGACGAGTCCGACGACCGGCGGCAGCAGGGCGGCAACGAGGCCGCCGAAGATGAGCACCCCGAGGACGGCGACGATCGGCAACGCCAATCCCTCCGCCCGCCGGGTGTCGTCGGCGACGGCGCGGACGACGTCGTCAGCCATCGAGTAGATCCCGCCGACGTCGGTGCGGATTCCGGGGTGATCAACGACGAGCTTCGGCGCGATGTCCTGATAGTCGAGAAGCTTCTGCTTGGTGTCCGACTTCTCCGCGGTTCCGTTCTCGCGCAATGTGATCGCGACGCGCACCGCCCGCAGATCCCGGCTCACATAACCGGCCTGCGGCGGCTGCTCGAGTCCATTGACGACCCCGATCACCCGGTCCGGCGGGAGCGCGGCGAGCACCTTGGCAATCGCCTGGCCGATCGGCGGGTCGGTGACGGGGCGGTTGTCGGTCGTCGAATAGATGACGGTGACGTCCTCGATCCGGTCGCCGAAGGCCCGGTTGAGCGCGACGAAGCTCTGCCAGGAGTCGGCGTGCTCGTCGTAGCCACCGCCCTCGGTGAGTTTCTGGGCCGCCGAGCCGCCGACGGCCCCGAGGCTGACGACGAGGAGCAGCCAGACGACGATGACCGGCCACGGGTGTTGCCCGGCGGTGGTCCCGATCCGGTGCAACAGCGATCGATGAGGAAGCGGCGAGGAGGCTGCCGGCGGCATACCTCCATAGTTGCACACGTTCACTGAACGCGTACAATTTGTTAGGCTGAGCCCATGTCCGTCCGGCGCGCAGGCCAGCTCGAGCGCGAGGACCGGGTCAAGGAGTGGGCGCTGCGCCTGTTCATCGAGCGAGGGTATGCCGGCACGTCCGTTCGCGATATCGCCGCGGCGGCCGAGGTGTCCACCGGGACGGTGCGCAATGTCGGGGACAAGGCCTCGCTCTTCCTCCTCGTCATGGAGGAGTCGGCGACGAGCTACGCCCTCGACGTCTGGCGGGCAATCTCGTCCGTTCCCCCCACACCCGAGCGCAGCCTGGCCGACGAGGTGTGGAGCTACTTCTCGGTGACGCTCGATGTCGCCGACGCGAATCGGAAACTCTTCCGGGACTATTGGGCCGCGTATGTCGCCCGGGTCGACGGCCGCGAGAACGAGGCCCGGATGGCCGGGGTCATCGAGGCCGTCGCCGCCCGCTGGTGCGCGCACGCCGGGCGGGAGTTCCCGGACGAGGAGGCGACGGTCGCGGCCTACGCGATGTATTCGACCTATGCCGTCACCATGCTGGCGATCAGCACCGGCCTCGACCCGCAGCAGTACCGCGGTTATCTGCGCGCGGTCGTCGAGCACCAGTGCGCGCTGGCGATCCCTCGGTGACGTTGCCCGTTCTGCCCCCGCTCAGGCGTCGGCCGGCTCCTCGGCCAACTCCCGCCACCTCGCCGCGAAGTCCGCGATCGGCTGGTCGCGCAGATACCGGCCGAGGTCCTCGACGTGCACCTGCCAGCCGATCCGGTAGGCCGCAACTTGCCCAGCCGCGATCCCGCGTTCCTCGATGACCAAGCGCGTCCCCGTGGCCACCGCCTGCAACCGGGCCTCGACGGTGGTCGGCGCGCCGCCGTCCTCGGTCGTCTCCACGACGAGTCGACTGGGGGCGTCGCAGACGAGCACCTCGCCGGATCCCTCCCAGCCGCTGGTGAACCGCGCCCGGAAGATCCCGCCGACGCGCAGGTCCCCCTCGACTTCCGCGATCCAGCGCCGCAGCCGCTCGGGGTCGGTCAGCGCCTCCCACAGATCTGCCGGGTCGGTCGCGAAGACGTCCTCGACCTGAACACTCCCGGTCTTGTTGTCCGTCGTCGTCACGATGGTGTCGCTCATTGCTCGTTTCCTTTCGATTACCTGCCAGATCGCTCGCGCGGGGTGGCACTGGTCGCTTCTTCGGTCTGTCCCTTGGCCACCCGCGCAGCACGTCGGCCGCGGGCAATCTCGGTGTGCAGTGCGGACATCCGCTGCACCCACAGGGCCCGGTAAGGCGCCAGCCAGTCGTCCAGCTGGGCCATCGGCTCGGGGGTCAGGGCATAGACCCGCTCCCGGCCGCGGTCCTCGACCTCGACGAGGCCGGCCTCGCGCAGGACGCGCAGGTGCCGCGAGACTCCCGGCTGGCTGAGGTCCAACCCGTCGCCGAGGCGGCCGGCGGTCGCCGGGCCCCCTCGAAGCTGCTCGAGGATGGCCCGCCGGCTGGGGTCGCTCACGGCGTGCATCAACGCGTCCATGATCTATTAATAGTCGTACGGTTATATAACTGTCAACCGATGCTTTCTGCCTTGACCGGGGATGTCCGTCACACCCGACCAGTGACGGCATTCGCCGCACGTCATCATGGAACCGTGAAATCGGATGAGGCCAAAGACACCGGGCGCGCTGCCGGGACCTACCTGCGTCAGGTCACCGACCTGGTCCGCGGGGCCCACTTCGCCGTCAGCGACACCGTCCACGATGCTGTCGGTGCCGTCGTCGGCCCCAGCGCCACCCCCATTCGGGTCTTCTCGGACACCATCACGAGCGGCGTCTATGCCCTCACCTCGCGCGGCGTCGACGCCGGTGCCCGTGTCGTGGGAGCCGTTGCCGCCCACCGGATGAAGGACGGCGACGAGTCCCGGCTGAGTCTCCACGACGGCCCCGCTGCGCACCATGCCCTGGCGATTGGTCTCGGCCTGCACGGTGACACCCTGCTGCGCGAGTCGAGTTCGATCGCTCCGGCCATGCAGGTCCGGCGATCGGGGAGCGCGGTGGAGCTGACCCGCGAGGGCGTGGCCACGGCATACGACCAGGTCTCACCCGACCTCGTCGTCTTCCTCCACGGCCTCTTCGAGACCGAGGCGGCCTGGCGACTGGCGCGCATCAAGCGACGCTCGTATGCCGAGCGGCTGCAGGCCGATCTCGGGCTCACCCCGGTCATGGTGCGCTACAACACCGGCCTGCGGATCTCGGACAACGGCCGGGATCTGAGCAGCCTGCTCACCGAACTCGTCGCTGCGTGGCCGATGCCGGTCGAACGGATCGTCCTCATCGGCCACTCCATGGGCGGGCTGGTCATCCACAGCGCCCTCGCCAGCGAGCCCGACCCGTCCTGGATCGCGCTGGTCACCGAGACGGTCACGCTCGGCAGTCCACACCATGGCGCCCCGATCGCGCGTGGCCTGTTTGCGGCGGTGGAACGGTTCGGGCGACGGGAGCGCTCTCGGTTCGCCGCCGAATTCCTACGGCTGCGCAGCGTGGGAATCCGCGACCTCGCCCACGGCAATATCGTTGCCGCCGACTGGGAATCCCACGACCACGACGACCCCACCGACCGGCGAACGCATCCCGGACCACGGGCCGACATCCGCCACCACGCCGTCGTCGGCGTCACCGGGCCCACGCTGGCGGCCCCGGTCTCCGAACTGCTCGGGGATCTGCTCGTCCCGGTCGCCTCTGCGGCCCACGCCGAGCTCGAGTCGGTCCAGCGCCGGTTCACCCACGACGGGATCGCCGTCGTGCGCGGGGTCACCCACCTCGGGTTGCTCAATAACGAGGAGACCTACGCTCACCTGCTGCGCTGGCTAAGACCGGCGCCCTCCGATCAACCAGACGCCGTGGGGACGTCGGTGGTGTAGCTAGAACGCGCGGATGCCAGACCGGCGCGCGCGCCAGTGCCGACTGAATCAGCGACGTCTTGCCGATGCCGGCCTCCCCGGCGACCAGGAGACCCGTCCGTATGCCGCGGCCGAGCGCGAGCACTTCCAAAAGGGGTTGTCGCACGGGACGATGCTGGCGCTGGTCCCATGGGCCTTCAATGGCCTCCCGACCCGGCCCGCCAGCCGCGCTGACCGACGCCCCGCGGGCCGCTCGATTCCTGTGGCTGCTGACCCACCGTCGCTTCGAGCGCCGCGAGCGCGCCACCTTCGGCCCGCAGTCCACCCTGCTGCCGAGATCGGGGGGCCGCACCTGGTGAGCCCGCCACAACCGCGGCCTGGCTCACTCGCCGAACTGCTCGTCCATCAAATCGAGCCAGGTGCGAATCCGGGCCCGGGTGCTGGCGGTGAGCAGGCCGGGATCTCCCAGCGTCAACTGGCCATACGCGGTGTGTTCCACCCCAATCGCGTCGAGCATCACGCCGGCCCGCTGGGACGGGCTGCTGCGCAGCCCGAGCGCGTCCATGACCTGCTGCATGGGCTTCCCGGCGCGCGTCCCGTCGTTCGCCTTGAGGATGATCCACACGATCGCGCCCGCGGCGGTCTCGTCCTTGGATCGCCTGCGGAAAATCTCGGCGTCGGCGCGAGCGATTCGCGTCAGCAACCGTCGACAAGCGGTGCGCAGTTCGATGTCGTCCCACAGCGCGGCAACCCCGCCGATGAGTTCGGCCGTATGCCGCACGCGCGAGATGATGTCCTCGGGCAGCCCGCTGACGTCGAGTTCCTCGTCGGGCAGCGGTCGAGCGTCGAGAGTCTCGGCCGCTTCCGGCGAGCCGAGCAAGCGGATGAGGGACTCATCCCGAAGCTCCGCGACGGCCCGGGCGAGGTCGATCACCGGCTCCCCATCCACCACGTCGTCGTCCTCAAGGAGTTCTCGCTCGCGCACTACCGCGGGGTCGTCGCGCTTCCGCAAGAATGCCGGCGTCCACCGGTCGATCGCGGCGAGGGCGAGCCGAGTCGCCTTGCGCGGCACTCCACCGGTGTGGTGGCAATAGCCGACGAAGGCGGGAAGCAGCTGCGGCGCCCGGGCATACTCCTCGGGCTCGCCGGAGAGGAGGACGGGCAGTATCTGCGTCAGCAGGTCCTTGATATCGCCCGGCTCCCACCGGTAGTCCTCCTCGAGGAGATCGAGCGTCGCTAGCGCGAAGGCGTGGGCCAGGTCGTGGTCGGCGGGGTGCATGCCGATGTCGGCTGCGCCGTCGTCAAGAGACTCGAGGAAGTCATGCGCGAGTTCGGTGGCCTCCATCTCGAGGTAGTCGTCGAACTCCTCGTCCTCGTCGTAGGTGAGGAATTCGGCGGGGTCGCGCTCGGGATATCCTGTGCCGCCGTCCGGCAAGCCACGGATGAGGAAACGCAGGAGCGGACGCAGGCCGGGCCACGTCTCGCCCGGCGGGATGCCGTGGTCGATGGTCTCGTATGCCCTGATCGCATCCTGCATCCGGGCCCGCGCGTCGGCAAGGTCGACCGGGACAAAGTCCGCCCAATGGCCCTCGCGAGCGGCGATCTCGCGCAGCTCGGCGACGGCGTCATCGAGGCTGGACGGCATCAAGAAGGCGTCCTTGACGACCGTGCCGTAGCGGTGGTCAATATAGACGAGCAGGCAGATGCCACGAACTCCCGCGCCGGCGAGCTCAAGGATGAGGTCGTCGCCGACGTCGTTCGGGACGACCATCTGCGTAGCGCGGACGACCCGCAGCTCCGCGAGGCCGGCAACATCCAGCGGGAGCGGATGGCGACGGTTGGACAACTCCCGCCGGATGCGCGCCGCCACCAGCTCATCGGTGGTGAGGGTCGCGATGATATGAAGCGCCGCAGTGGTTTCGGCGATAGAGACATCAAGGAAGCTGTCCACGAGATCACTCAGCAGCGGCTTCTCGGGCAGCTCGTCGACTTCGACGCTCGGGTCGAGGATGTCCAACATGGCTGACATTAGGGAGGCGAGCGCGAGATCGCCGGCACGCATCGCCTCGCGGATTCCGTTGGCGAGTTCCTGGTCCTGCTTGCTTAGTCCCGTCTCGTGCTCACGCGGAGTCTGCCGCCCCCGCGTCGCCGATCGGTGCGGGGGACGGCGCGAACCACCATGCTTACGTTTGCTCACAGCTCCATCCGACCATGCTTTGGGCGCTGGAGCTAGCGCACCCGCGACACAGTGGGGCGCAGGCACCCCCAGCGGAGCTAGCGGGCGTGCTGGGGGCCAGCGTCTCCCAGTCCCGGCGGCACTCCAGCGTTGACCTGCTGAATCGTGGGCGGCTAATCGCCACGAGTGGCGAATCACCGGTGAAACTCACACCATGACCCGAGCCAAGCTCTCCCGCATCCCCGCCCAGAGCCAGCACTGGCCAGGAACCATCACCGACCTGCACCCCGCGCCCGACCACGGCGAGAGTTCCTGGACCCCGCGCGATCGGCTGGTCGGCAAGCGGGTCCTGATTACCGGTGGCGACTCCGGCATCGGCCGGGCAATCGCGATCACGATGGCCAAGGAGGGCGCGACCGTCGCGATCTCCTACCTGCCCGCCGAGCAAGGCGACGCGAAGGACACCCAACGGGTCATCGAGGGCGGCGGCGGCAGTTGTCACCTCTTCCCGGCCGACCTGACCGAGATGGCCGCCAATCAGCAACTCGCCACGGACGCGGTGGCGGCCCTCGGCGGCCTCGACGTGTTGGTGTGCAATGCCGCCTTCCAGATGACCTACCAGGCGCTGGAGAAGTTCCCTCCCGAGCAGATCGCACGCACCTATGCGACCAACGTCTTCTCCCCGTTCTGGCTCATCCACGCGCTCGCGGGCGAGTTGCAAGGCGGCGGTTGCCTCCTGGTCACCACCTCAGTCCAGGCCTACAAACCGTCTGAGGACCTGCTCGACTATGCATCGACCAAGGCGGCACTGAACAACCTCGTGGTCAACCTCGCCAGCGAGCTCGGGCCGCGCGGCATACGCGTCAATGCCGTTGCCCCCGGCCCAATCTGGACTCCGCTCATCCCGTCGACCATGCCGCCGGAGCGAGTCTCCGGCTTCGGGGCAGACACGCCGCTGGGGCGCGCCGGCCATCCCGTGGAGGTCGCGGCGGCATACGTCTTCCTCGCCTCGGACGAGGCTTCCTATATCTCCGGCACGGTCCTCGGTGTCACCGGTGGCAAACCCGTCTTCTAAGCCGCCGATTTAGCGGCGGTTGATCGGGCGGCCCAGCGCCGGTGGGTGACTCGCTCGGACCGCGGGGTGAGGATCAGGCGCGGGCGCTGCGGATCGGGACCCGCCGGGAGAGCAGATGCACCGCACCGGTGGTCAGGGCGAGGAGCACGAGGCCGAGGACGACGCTCGCCGGGACGCCACCGAGACCGAGGGCGGGCGGGGTGAGGGCGCGGCCGTCACGAGTGAACACGGCCAAGGTGAACATGGTCAACGGGTCAAGCACGAGGACCAGCGCAGCCATCGGGATCATGGTGAGGGGCAGGGCGAAGGTGGCCACCGACCCCAATCGGAAATAGGTCAGTCCGACGACCAGGCCCGTCAGTCCGGCGACCGCCAGCAGGAGGACGAGACCCCACAGATAGGGGAGAGCCGCTGTTTCCGCGGCCGAGACCCGGCTGCCGTCCGCCCCCGCTGTCCACCCCAGTCGGCCGTAGAGCCAGCGCTCGATCCGCAGCAGCAGCCAGAGCGCGACGGCCCCCCAGACGGCGAGCACGAGAACGGCGGTGATGGCGGCGCGCACGAAGCTGCGCCGGGTCATCCCGGCGGCGACGTGCGGGCCGAGCCAGCTGGTCGCGTAGTGAATCGCCACGGCGAAGGGGATCCACGGGGCAACCTGTTGGGCGAACTGGAAGCCGGACATCGTCGGCGTGGTGGCGCGGCCCACGAAGAAGAGAACGACCACGACGACAGCCACGGCGATCGCGAGAAAGCCCGCGAAAACCGACGCGTGGCCCATCGCCTGCCATCCGGCCATACGCAGCCATCGGGGCATTCCTCTTGCAGGGGTAGGAAGCGTTGCGGTGGTCATCGTGCATCCTCGGTGAGGTGAATGAACAGGTCTTGGAGGCCGGGGGCCGAGATCGTCAGGCCGGCGCTCTCGGCGGCTGCAACAGCGGCCGGATCCACCTGGCCGTACACGGTCACCTGCCTGGTCGGACCGAGGTCGCGGGTCGTGAGAATGGGCATGCCGGCCGTGAAGTGGTCGACGCGGGCGGCCGGGCCGGTGACGGTCAGGCCCTGGCGATGGACCTCGTCGGCGTCCGCGCTGAGCACCACCTGGCCTCGGTGAAGGATGGTCACGGTCTCGAGGAGGTACTCGATCTCCTGGATCAGGTGGCTGGACAAGATCACCGTGCGCGGATGCTCGGCGAAGTCGGCGATGAGCAGATCCGTGAACCGTTGTCTCGTCGGGGCGTCCATGCCGATGTGCACCTCGTCGAACATCGTCACCGGGGCTCGCGAGGCGAGGCCGATAACCGCGCCGACACACGAGCGCTGACCGCGAGAGAGCTTGTCCGGCTTCGCTTTCGGATTCAGGCCGAACGCGTCGAGCAAGTCCTGCGCCCACACCGGGTCGAAGGTCGGGCGGGCGAGCGCGTGGAAGTCGAGGTTCCACGCGATCGACTCATCCCCGACGACATTGCCGCTTTCGCGGATCAGGCAGGTCTGGGCCATCATCGTCTCGTCCTCGAAGGGAGAACGGCCGCCAACCTCGACCTCGCCAAGGGTGGCGGGCATCTGCGAGGCGAGCACGGCCAGCAGCGTCGTCTTGCCGGCGCCATTGCGCCCGAGCAGGCCGTGAATTCGCCCGGCAGCCAGGTCGAGGTTCACGTCGGTCAACGCCGCGGTCTTCCCATAGCGCTGGTCGAGGTGGTGGGTGCGAACTGCGAGGCCGGCGCCCATCGGGGTGGCGGCAGCACTCAACTTCGCGGGGTGGGTCATTGTCGTCATCGTCCTTGGCCGTTCGTCGACGTCATGGCGGGGGTGGACATGTGGGTCTGGATGTGCCGAGTCAGTTCTCCGGCGGTCAATCCGAGTGCGGCCGCCTCGCGGATCAGCGGCTCGAGCCGGTCGGTGACAAAGGCCAAACGGCGCTCCTCTCGGAGCATCTCGGCGGCGCCCGGTGCGACGAACATCCCGATCCCGCGGCGCTTGACCAGCAGGCCCTCGTCGGTGAGCTCGGCGAACGCCTTGGCCGCCGTCGCCGGGTTGATCCGGTAGGTCGTCGCGTACTGCGTCGTGGACATCACTTGATCCCCCTCGGCCAGAGCGCCCGCGAGGATCTCGCCGCGGATCGCCTCGGCGATCTGCACGTAGATCGGCTCGCGCCCCTCGAACATCGGCCTCACTTCTTCGGTTCGTTGCTTTTCTAATGAACCACCTAACTGCCGACTCTGTCAAGGGCCGAAAAGGGAGCAACCGCCCGAGACCATCTCGGGCGGTTGCTCCCTGCTCCCCTACGGGGCGTTCACAGGCTGTTGACCGGACACCCCAAGGCCGCGAGGGCGGCCTCGTGGACGATCTCGCTGCGCGTCGGGTGCGGGAGCATCGAGCGCGCGAACTGGGTGGCGGTCATCCTGCCGGCCCGGGCGACCGCGAGCATTCCGATCAGCTCGGTGACTCCGGCACCGACGAGGCTCGCCCCGAGGATCGCATCGGTGTCGGCGTCGACGACGACCCGGGCGAAGCCCTCAGTCTCGGCGGCACCGAGGGCACGGCCGTTCTCCGACATGTTGATCCGGCCGGTCGTGATGCGACGTCCCCGCTGCTGGGCGGCACGCGCGTCGATCCCGATGCTGGCCACCTCGGGGGTGGTGTAGGTGCACCGCGGCACCCAGTCTCGCCAGTCGTCGGGCTCGGGCACGCGGCGCACACCGGCGATCGCGTCCACGCACCGGATCGCCTCCGCGCTCGCCTTGTGGGCCAGGCACGGGCCGCCAGCGACATCACCAATCGCATAGAGTCCCCACACCCCGGTCCGGCCGAGGGAATCGGCCTTGATGAAACCGCCCCGGTCGAGGATGTCGAAGCGCTCCAGACCGAGGTCCGCGCTGTTGGGCGCGACCCCGACAGCGAGCAGGACCTTCTCGGTTTCGATTGTGCTTTGGGTGCCGGAGGAATCGGTGATCGACACGGCGGCCCGGTCACCTTCGGGACGCACGGACTCCACCCGCGCTCCGGCCATCGTCGTGATTCCGCGACGGTTAAACGACCTGGTTATCAACGCGGAGACCTCGGAACTCTCCGCGGGCATGATCCGGTCGAGGGACTCGACGAGAACGACCCGGGTGCCGAGGTCGGCATATAGGGAGGCGAACTCCGACCCGATTGCACCCGAGCCGATCACGACAAGAGACTCCGGAATCGACCCCGGGACAAGAGCTTCGCGATAGGTCCAGATCAGCGAGCCGTCGGGGACGATCCCCGGCAGGCTGCGCGGTCCGGCACCGGTGGCGACGATGACGTGCTCGGCGCCGAGCGTGCGGGCCCGGCCCGCGATCTCGACGTGGACCTCGCCCTTGTCGATCCCGGTGACGGTCCCGGCCACCACCTCGACCCCATTGCCCTTGAGTAGGGCGCCGACACCCGAGGCGAGATGCCCGGCGGTGCGCCGCGAGTGCGCGACGAGCGCCGAGACCTCCACCCGGGGCGCCTCGGCGAACACCCCGACCTCGGCGCCCGAGCGGACCGCCCGGGCAACCTCGGCGCCGTGCAGCAACGCCTTGGTCGGAATGCAGCCCCAGTTGAGGCAGATCCCGCCGAGTTCGGCCCGCTCGACGACTGCCGTGCGCAGGCCCAGCTGGCCGGCCCGGATCCCGGCGACGTAGCCGCCGGGGCCGGCGCCGATGACGATGACGTCGTAGGTCTCGTCCGGTTGATCGGTCATCGCGGCCTCCCGTCAGGCGAACATCAGGCTCGGCGTCTGCAGGACCCGGCACAGGTGCTGCAGGAAGCGCGCGGCCAGCGCCCCGTCGACGACGCGGTGGTCGCTGGCGAGGGTCAGCGGCAGCAGCGACGCCACCACCGGGGCGCTGTCGTCGCCCGGCACGAACGTGGACTGGGTCGCGCCGACCGCGAGAATCGCCACCTGGGGGGGGGTTGATGATCGCATCGAAACCCGACACCCCGAACATCCCCAGGTTGGAGATCGTGAATGTGCCGCCCTGGAACTCATCCGGCCGCAGGGTCCCCGCTTTCGCCCTCGTGGCGAGGTCGGTGATCTGCGCCGAGATGTCGGTGATCGATCGGGTGTCGGCGCGGCTGACGATCGGGGTGATCAAGCCCTGGCCCGTCGAGACCGCGACCGCGATGTCGGCGTGCGCGAACTGGGTGATCTCCTGCCGGCCGGGGTCGTATTGCGCGTTGACGCCCGGCACCGCGACCAGGGCCTTGGCCGCCGCTGCCACGAGGAGGTCGTTGACGGTCACCCGGGCATCGAGCCGGCTGTCGTTGATCTCCGTGCGCAACTCCAGCAACCGGCCGATGTCGGCGTGCGCGGTGACCCGGAAGTGCGGGGAGTCGAGGTAGGACGATCGCAGCCGGTCTGCGATCACCCGCCGCATGCTCGACATCGCGACGGTGGTCGGCTCATTGCCCACCTGGCCCGACCCGGCGACGGGCGCCGCCGGTCCGGCCGCCGCAGGCGCTGCCGGGGGTGGCTCGGTGCCGATGCTGCGCCGCGCCATGACGGCAAGGACGTCGTCGACGAGGACCCGGCCGCCGCGACCCGAGACCCGGCACTGGCGCAGGTTGATCCCGTGCTCCGTCGCGAGCCGGCGCGCGTGCGGCGTTGCGAGGACCTCGGAGTCGTCCCGCCGGTCCGGGAGCCTGGGGACTCGGACACGGTCGTTGCCGAAGCCAAGCTGTCCACCTGCAGAGCGGACGGCCTGCTCGATGTCCCGGACGGTGACCTGACCCCCGCGACCCGTTGGCGTGATGCCCGACAAGGCGATCCGGTACTCAGTGGCCAGCCGCCGCGCATGCGAGGTGGCGGGCACCTCGGTCTCGTCGGCGCCTTGCAGTGCGCTGGGGATCCGCGTGGCACCGGATGCGGGCGCTGGTGCTGCCACCGCTGCAGGAGCGCCGGAGGACGTGGGGACCTCCCCGGGCACGGCGGCCGGCGCCGGCTTGGCCGACGGGGCCGCAAGGACGTCAGGTGGCTCTGCGCTCTCGGGAGGCGCGGGGGCGCCGGCGTCCCGCGTGCCGGCCGCCGCGGGTGCGGTTGCCGGTGCCTCGGCCGCGGCGCCGGCCGGCGTCCTGGTGGCCAAGTAGGCGTCGATGTCGGCATCCGTGGCTGCCGCATCGGCAATGACGGCGATGACCTCACCGACCGGGAGGCTCTCGTTGAGGGCGGCCACCAGGCGACGAACCACACCCGCGGTTGGCGCCTCCACCTCCGCGGAAATCTTGCTCGACTCGACCGTCGCGAGGGCGGTCCCCTCGGCGACGGTGTCCCCGACCGCGACCAACCACTCGGTGACCGAGCCCTCCTCCATCGTCATCCCCCACTTGGGGATCTCAACCGCGACGATCGTCGACATCGTCATGCCCCCACGGCGGCCCGAACGGCGTCCTCAATCCGGTCAGGCCCGGGCAGCCACTCCTTCTCCAGGACCGCCGAGAAGGGCACCGGCGAGTGCGGGGGGACGACGAGCTGGATCGGCGCCTTCAACGAGTCGAACGCCTTCGTGGCCGCCAGCGCGGCGATGTCATGGCCGAACCCACACCGGTTCGCCGATTCGTCCACGACGACCAGCCGCCCGGTCGCCGCGATCGATTCCAAGATCCCGTCCTCGTCCAGTGGTGAGGTGGTCCGCGGGTCGACGACCTCGACCGAAATGCCCTCGGGCGCCAGCTTGTCCGCGACCGTCACCGCGAAGTTGACCATCTGCCCGAGCGCGACCACCGTGACATCGGTGCCCTCGCGCGGATAGGCCGCAACCCCGAGAGGAATGGTGTACGGCTCGTCCGGGACCTCGGACTTGAGGTCGTAAAGCATCTTGTGCTCGCAGAACATCACCGGGTCGTCGTCGCGGATGCTTTCGAGGAGCAGGCCGCGGGCGTCATACGCATTGGAGGGGACGACGACCTTCAGGCCGGCCGTCGAGGTGAAGATGTTGTAGGGCGAGTTCGAGTGCTGCCCAGCGGCACTCGCCCCGGCACCGATGATCCCGCGAACGACGAGCGGGGTGCGGGCCTTGCCGCCGAACATGTACCGGAACTTCGCCGCCTGGTTGTAGATGGTGTCGTAGGCGACGCCGAAGAAGTCCATGAACATCAACTCGGCGACCGGACGCAGGCCGGTCACCGCCGCCCCGGCCGCCATCCCGAGCAGGGCGGCCTCGGAGATCGGGGTGTCGATAACCCGGTCGTCGCCGAACTCGGTCCACAGCCCCTGGGTGACGCCGAACACGCCACCGAACGCCTCGACGGTCTTGTCGGGATTCAACCCGCCCTTCCCGCCGCGCAGGTCCTCGCCGATCAGGACGACGTCTTCGTCCTCACGCATCGCATCGGCCATACCGGCGCGGACGGCCTCACGGAAACTCATGCTGGTCACGGTTGGTTCTCCTCTCCTGTCACGAGGTCGGTCAGTAGGAGACGTAGACGTCGGCGTCCACGTCACTCAGGTCGGGCAGCGCGGCCTCTTGGGCCTCGGCCACCGCCGCGTCGACCAGCGCGACGTTCTCCGCGTCGATCGCGTCGAGGTCCTCGGCCGATATGCGGTCGCGGGTGCGAGCGCGGAAGTGGACCAGCGGATCCTTGGTTTCCTTCAGCTCGGCGAGTTGGTCCGGGGTCCGGTATAGGCCCGGGTCGCCCTCGAAGTGGCCGTAGAACCGGACCGCGGTCGCCTCGATGACCGACGGGCCGCCGCCCTCGCGAGCCCTGGTCACGGCCTCCTTGGAGGCGCTGTACATGTCGAAGAAGTCGGTTCCATCAACCGTGGCCGACGGCATACCGAAGCTGCCTGCGCGGGAGGCGATGTCCTTCGACCCGATGGCGAAGTCCGCACCAGTTGCCTCGCCCATCCCGTTGTTCTCGAAGACGAAGACCATCGGCAGCTGCAGGACGACGGCCATGTTGAGCGCCTCCAGGGTGAACCCATGGTTGGAGCCGCCGTCACCGGTGAACGAGACGGCGACCGATCCGTCCTTGCGGTATTTCGACGTGAGCGCCGCCCCGATCGCCAACGGCGGACCGCCGCCGACGATGCCGTTCGCGCCGAGCATCCCGACCGCGAGGTCGGCGATGTGCATCGAGCCGCCCTTGCCGTGACACAGGCCCTCCTTGCGGCCGTAGATCTCGAGCATCATGCCGCGGACGTCGCAGCCCTTGGCGATGCAGTGACCGTGCCCGCGGTGGGTCGAGGCGATCTTGTCGGCGCGGGTGAGGTTCTCACACATGCCGACCGCGATGGCCTCCTCACCGGCATACAGGTGAATGAACCCGGGGATGGCCCCGGTCGCGTTCTCCTTGTGCAGCCGGTCCTCGAACGCCCGAATCATGGACATCTTCCGGTAGGCGTCTAGTTGCTGCTGCGTGGACAGATCCATCGGTGGCCTCCTCACGTCGACGGGATGGGGCCTCGGGCCGGACGCCGGGTCCCGCGGGTCACTGGCCACGCTAGGGAGGGCGGCGAACACCGTCGAATGCAACAGGATGCAACGCGTCAGGTGGACGTGTAATCTCGATCCGGAGAGCACCGCATCGAGATCTGGACCAAGGCGATGAGCCGAGTCGCGACACCGGAGCCCGCGCTCCTGTTCGATGACGACCCGCGTCGCCATGCCCGTCAGATGGCCCAGTTGCATGCCGCCTTCGTCTGCGGCAAGCCCACCCCGATCCGGCCGCGCCAGCTCGTTGAGGCGTCGTGGAACCGGATGCAGCAGCTTGGCCTAGTCCCCGAGGAACCCAACCCGTTGATCGACGTGGCCGCGGTGTCGGCCGAGGTCGAGAAGCTCGCCACGGCATACGGCTCGCGCAGCGCCAGCCTCGTCCGCTTGATCGGTCGGGCGCTGCAACCGTGCCTGGCCGACAGCGACCTGGTCGGCGTGCTCGCCACCTCGGCATCCCGTGTGGGCGCGCGCTTCGGTGGCCCACGCGCCCTGCGGCTCGCCGACCGGATCGGCTTCGTTGACGGAGCCGCCTGGAGCGAAGGTCAGGTCGGAACCAATGCGATCGGACTGGCTGCCCACCTTGGCCACGCTGTGCAGATCCACGGCCCCGAGCACTGGTGTCGCAACCAGCACGCCTGGTCGTGCGCGGCGGCCCCGATCACCGACCCCGCAACCGGGGACGTCATCGCCGTCATCGACATCTCCGGCGCGGTCCGCCTCGGGCATCCGGCCCTGCTCGCCCTGGTCCACTCCCTGGCCCGTCAACTCGAGCTGCACCTGCATGACACCCACCGGGCCCGGCTCGAGCGGCTGCGGTCGGCGTCCCTCCCACTCGTGGCCAGCCTCTCGGGCCCGTGGGTCCTCACCGACCCGGACGGCTGGGTGATCGGCGCCCACGAGGTTGTCCCACCCGCACACATCTCGCTGCCGGCCGGACCAGCGGACAGAGCCGTCCTGACGGGGCTCGGCGTCATGCGCACATCCCACCTCGATGGGACGGTGCTGCTCGTCCCGGTCGCCATGGGGGAGGTCGACGTCGCCTACCGCCTTGACCCCGCCCGCGGGATCCTCACGACCGCGATCGGCGGAGTGACGACGACGCACGAGCTGAGCGCCCGGCATGTGGCGATCCTCGGGGCGCTCGCGGAGAGCGAAAGCCCCCTCAGCGTGAATGAACTGTCCCGCCGCGTCTGGGGGTCCGAATACTCGGCCGTCACGACTCGGGCAGAGGTTTCCCGGCTGCGCAAGAAGTTCCCGGGCTTGGTCTCCTCCGCGCCCTACCGGCTGCTCGCCGACTTGCCCGCAGGCTCCGCACCCACCTGAGCGACGTCGGGCAGCCGACCAAACGCTGCCCCCGCCTGCGTCGACGGAGCGTCCAACGGTCCGAACAGGCTGCGGCCTGGCCTACGGTGGCCGCATGGCTGCCGCATGGCTGCCGCACCGTCCGTGCCGAAGCCGCTGACCGGGGGCGATACCGGCTATCCGGCCGGGACGGCATACGCCGAAGCCCTGCGCGACTTCGCGGCGCAGCGATGGGGCTGGGACGGGCTGGCGATCGAGCGCACGATGGTCGTCCCCGACGTCATGATGGGGATCGCCGAGGTGCTGCGCGTCCTCACCGACCCGGGTGACGTGGTCGTCGTCTGCCCGCCGGTGTATGCGCCCTTCTTCGCGTTCGTCACGCACGCGGACCGGCGCATCCTCGAGGCACCCTTGGGAGCCGATCGGCGCACGGACGCCGTCGCCTTGGCGGAGGCCTTCGCCCGGGCCCGGCGCGAGAGCAACCAGCCGGTGTTCCTGATGAGCAACCCGCACAACCCAACCGGGACCGTCCCCACCCGGGGCGAGCTCGCCGAGGTGGCCGCGCTCGCGCGCACGCACGGGGTGCGGGTGATCTCGGACGAGACCCACGCGCCGCTCGCGCTGCCGGGGGCGACCTTCACGCCCTACCTCAGCGTCCCCGGGGCCGAGGATGCGATCGCGCTGACCTCCGCGTCGAAGGCGTTCAACCTCGCCGGGCTCAAGGCGGCCTTGGCGATCGCCGGACCGGACGCGGCGGGCGACCTGGCGCGCATTCCCGAGGAGGTCAGCCACGGCCCGAGCCATTTCGGGGTGCTCGCCCACACGGCCGCCTTCCGGGACGGCGGAGCCTGGCTCGATGCCCTGATCGCCTGTCTCGACGAGAACCGGGATCTGCTGGGCCGCCTTGTCGCCCAACATCTTCCGAGTGTGCAGTATGTGCGCCCCGAGGGCACCTTCCTCGCCTGCCTGGACTGCCGGGCGCTGGGGCTCTGGCGCTGCTTCGGCGGGCGCGGCGCCGCACGGGTGCCGCCCTGGACGGTCCGGCGTTCGAGGTACGCGGGCTGACCAAGGTGTATGGCGACGGCCACCGGGCGGTCGACGACGTCACCTGGTCGGCCCGGCCGGGACAGGTGGTCGGCCTGCTCGGTCCCAATGGTGCCAGCAAGACGACGACCTTGCGGATGGCCGTCGGGCTGATCCATCCCGACGCCGGCGAGACCCGGATCCTCGGGCACCGGGTCCGCCCGGGCGCGCCGGTGCTCACGCAGGTCGGAACCCTCATCGAGGGGCCCGGGTTCGTCCGCACCTGACCGGCCGGGAGAACCTGCGCGCCTACTGGGCCGCGACCGCTCGCCCGGCGCACGAGGCCGGGATGGAGGAGGCTCTCGCCGTCGCCGCTCTCGGCGGCGCGCTCGACCGGCCGGTGAAGTCCTACAGCCACGGGATGCGGCAACGGCTCGGGATCGCCCAAGCGATGCTCGGCATGCCGGCGGTCCTCATTCTCGACGAACCGACCAACGGGCTCGACCCGCCGCAGATCGCCGGCCTCCGTCCGATCCTCCAGCGGTATGCCGCGAGCGGACGGACCGTCGTCGTCTCCAGTCATCTGCTCGCCGAGGTCGGGATGACGTGCAGCCACGTCGTCGTCATGCACGCCGGGCGCGTCGTCGCGGCCGGGGCGGTCGGTGACCTCGGGGTGGCCGGGCGGACGCAGTCTCGAGGACGTCTTCCTCGAGACGATCGCCGGGATCGGGCGGCCCCCGGACGAGCCGGCTGCGGCCGAGACGGTCGATCATCGCACCGAGCGGTTGCGGCAGGTGCGCCCGCGATGAGCCTCGATTTCGGCCGGCCGGTCGTGACGGCATACCGCGCCCTGCCGTGGCGAGCAGAGGCGCGCCGCCAGATTCGGCGACCGCGCACCATGTGGGCGTTCGGGATTCTCGTCGCCTTGCCGGTGATCGTCGTCGCGTCGTTCGCGCTCGGCGATGGCGGTGACCCGGGCGGCTCCCGCTTCTCGGATCTGGCGACGAGCGGGGCCGCGAACTTCGCCGTCTTCATGCTGCTCGTCGCCGCCGAACTGCTCATCCTCGTCCTGATGGCGTTGTTCGTCGGTGATTCTGTTCCGGCGGAGGCGAGTTGGGGGTCGCTGCGCTATCTGCTGACCGCCCCGGTGGGGCGCGCCCGGCTGTTGACGGCGAAGCTGGTCGTCGGCCTCGCCACCGGCGCCGTGGCGCTAGTGATCTTCGTCCTCTGGTCGCTGCTCGTCGGTGGCCTCGCGTATGGCTGGTCGCCGCTGACGATCCCGCCGCGGGGACGGTGGGGCGCGCGACTCGCGACTCGGGCTCACGGTTGCGTTCATGCGTTCCGTCCTTCGACCAGTCGGGATTGAGCAAATGTTATAGGCTATAAGCTCAATCGGCAAGCCGTGATCCATGAGGCCGACAGAGGACGGGGCTCAGCGGAGGGAGGCGCTCGCCTTCCGGCCGTGACTTTGGGCGATGTGTTCCCGCATGATCGCCGCGGCCAACTCGGGCTGCTGGTCGACGACGGCCTCGGCAATCATCTGGTGTTGTCGCTCGACCCGAGCCAGATCGGTCGGTTCGACCGTGGCGGTCCGCATGCCGATGATTCGATAGCGGTCGGCCTGGTCCCACAGCCGGTCGAGCGTCTCCAGGAGGATCGGGTTGGTGGCGGCCACGTGAATGGCCCGGTGGAACTCTCGGTGCAGGGCAAACGCGTCGAGGTCGTCAGCGATCGAGATCGGGCGGATCGCCTGGAGAGCACGCGTGATCGCGTCCACATCCTTGACCGTACGGCGCTGTGCCGCAAGGGATGCCGCGACTGGGTCGAGGTAGAGGCGGACTTCATACAAGTGCTCCGCCTCATCGGCGGTGATCGGGCTGACCCGGGCGTCGCGGTGGGCCTCAAGGATGACCAGACCCTCCGCGGCAAGGCGCTTGAGCGCCTCGCGAAGCGGCGTCGTGCTGAGTCCGAGTTCGGCCGCGAGGGCCGCCTGTCCCACGACGGCACCCGGGCCAAACTCGCCGCTGAGGATGCGGCGGCGCACCTCGGCGTAGGCGTAGTCGTTCTTGGTGAACGCTCCCTTGCCACCGGCGAGCGCTGTCATGGTGTCCTCCCGTAAGTCGCTCGTTCACCGTAGAAGAGAAGTTGCCTGACTCCTAACCTATAGGTTATAACCAAAGCAGAGGAGCGTGTGATGACACCAACCGAGCACATCCGACCGACAGCCACCGTGGCCCATCGCGGCGCCGCCTACGCGGTGGTGGATCTGGCCGCCGTGGCGCGGGGCCAGCTCGCTGACTGGCCATGGGTGCTGCGCCTGCTCGCGGAGAATGTCGTCCGGACCGCTGCCGAGAGAGAGGTCGACACCGCGCTCACCGGCCTGCGAGGCTGGGTCGCCGCGGGCGGGACGAGCGCCGTCGAGATTCCGTTCACGCCCGGCCGGCTGCTTATGCATGACACGACAAGCACACCCGCCCTCGTCGACATTGCCGCGATGCGCGACACCCTCGCGGAGCACGGTGGCGATCCGAGGTCACTGAGCCCGGTTGTGCCGGTGGAGGTCTCCGTCGATCACTCCCTCGCGGTCGAGGACTATGCCCGTCCCGATGCGCCGCAACGTAATATGGGACACGAGATCCGTCGCAATGTCGAGCGCTACCGCTTCCTGCGCTGGGCCGACCGCGAGTTGGACAACTTCCACGTCAACCCCCCGGGGACCGGAATCATGCACACCCTCAACCTCGAGCAGCTGGCCACGATCGCGGCCACGGAAGACCGCGACGGGCGCACCTGGCTGGTGCCCGACGTCATGGTCGGCACGGACTCGCATACCCCGATGGTCAACGGGCTCGGCGTCCTCGGCTGGGGAGTGGGTGGGCTCGAGGCCCAGACGGTGATGTTCGGTATGCCGATCCGGCTGCGGATCCCCGACATCGTCGGCGTCCGGTTGACCGGGTGCCTCCCCCCTGGAGTCGTCGCCACCGATCTCGCACTCGCCGTCACGGCACGGCTGCGGGAAATCGGGGTGACCGGCGAGTTCGTCGAGTTCTTCGGGCCCGGGGTCAGCACGTTGACCGTCGGCGAGCGCGCGGTCGTTGCCAACATGGCGCCGGAATATGGCGCCACGACAGGGTATTTCGCCGTTGACGACCGAAGCATCGACTATCTGCGGGGCACCGGGCGCAGCGAGGAGCACGTGGAATTGGTTCGCGCCTACACACAGGAGGTCGGGCTGTGGTTCGATCCGGCGGCCGAGCCGGCCTATACCCGGGTCCTTAATCTCGACCTTAGCGACCTGCGCCCTTCGGCGGCCGGGCCACGGCGCCCGCAGGACCTGCTCGATCTCGATGCCATCCCCGCCGCCCTGACGGAAGCGGCGCCTGAGGGGGCGGCCAGCGAAGGGGATCTCCCGGCATACCCGATCGCGATCGCGTCGATCACGAGCTGCACCAACACCAGCGACCCCCGGCTGCTCGTCGCTGCGGGACTGCTGGCGCGACGGGCGCGGGTGCGTGGCCTGCGTGTCCCTGGCTGGGTCAAGACCTCCCTTGCGCCCGGATCGCCCGCGGCCGCAAGCTATTTGCGACGAAGCGAGCTGGACGTGGACCTGTCGGCGCTGGGCTTCGACATCGTCGGCTTCGGGTGCACCACCTGCATCGGCAACTCCGGACCCCTGAGTGCACCGGTGGCCACCGAGCTCGCCCACACCCGCCCGGTCGCCGTCTTGTCGGGCAACCGCAACTTCCCCGGCCGGGTTCATCCCGATATCGACCTCGGCCTGCTCGTCTCGCCGCCACTCGTCGTCGCCTTCGCCCTCGCCGGGCAGGCGGGACGCGACCTGACCACCGAACCGGTCGCCACGGCCGCGGATGGGGCACCGGTCATGCTCGCCGACCTCTGGCCGAGCGGCGACGAGATCGACGCGGCGCTGGCCAAGGGCTTGGACGCCAGCGACTTCCGCCACGACTTCGCCGCCGCTGCGCGAAATCCGTTGTGGCAGGCCATCGACGCCCCGACCGGCCGGCTATTCGCCTGGGACGAGGCCTCGACGATCCTGCGGCGACCGCCGTTCGCCGACGCCGGTCAGCCTGCGCTCGTCGGCACGTTCGAGGCCCACCCCCTCCTCGTGCTCGGTGACGACATCACCACCGACCACATCTCACCGGCAAGCGCGATCCCGCCAGGCAGCTACGTCGCCGACTTCCTCGCCGACCGCGGCGAGGACAGGAACGACCTCAACGTCTATGCCTCACGACGGGGCAACTGGGAGGTGATGGCCCGCGGTGCATTCCACAACAACTCGCTGCGCAACTCCCTCGTCCCAGACGTCCCGACCGGTCACACCGTGCACGCGCCCACCGGTGACGTCCTGCCAATCTGGGATGTGGCACAACGCTATCGGCTTGACGGTCACCCAGTTGTCATTGTCGCCGGCGAACGCTATGGAATGGGTTCCTCGCGCGACTGGGCGGCCAAGGCACAGCAGCTTCTCGGCGTGCGCGCCGTGCTCGCCGCGAGCTTCGAACGGATTCACCGCACCAACCTCATCGGGATGGGCATCCTCCCCGCGGTGGTCGCGCCCGACGCTTTGGCGACCCTGCATGCCATGCGTCCCGGCGACCGGGTCCGCGTCTGCGCCGAGCCTGGCCCCCTGAAGCCCGATGCCGAGATCCCGCTGGCCGTCCTGTGGGTCGACGGCACCGCCACCGAGCTGACCGCACGAGCCGCCGTCGAGACCGCACTCGAAGTCGAGCAGCTGCGTGCCGGTGGTGTCATCCCGCTGATCCTCGCGCGCCACCTGCCCGAGGCCACTGATTCGTAGAGTTCGGGTGAGTGGCGTGGTGACACGGCCGATGCTGGGCGGGCCAGACGAAGGGCTACTGATCGGCCCGGCGGGGTCGAGAGGACCCGTGTCGGTACGTCTTGTGGCGAGAGTCGTGCCGACCGGGTCCTCTCGATGGGCGGGCCGGACCTGAAGCCCCCTCTTCCCCAACCCACGGTGGCGGCCCTGCGGGCGACATCGTCGTGGAGCGCTAGCCTAGGGAGCGCCGTCACGACGCCAAGGTGAATCGACCGGTCTCGAGCCAGTTCCGCAGCCGCGAAACGGTGGTCGCAAGGTAGCTGTCGGCTTCCTCCCGCCAGGCCGCGGTGCTCGTTTGTAATAGGGCGTTGGCGAGCAGCAGCTGCCGGGCCGCGACGATCGCCTCGAACCGTGACCCATCGTGCTCCGGCAGAGCGCGCACGCTTGCGTAGCCGTCCAACAGCGCAGCTTCCTCGTCGGGGCCGCCGCCACGCAGATAGAAGACCGCAACGGCCAGGTCGAGAATCGGCACGGACATCCCCGCGTCGTCGAAGTCGAAGATGGCCAACTGCCCGCGATGCCACTTGAGGTTGTCGCCGTGCAGGTCCGCGTGCAGGGCGATACGCGAGGTGTTGCGGCATACCTCGTCAAAGGCGATCGCGCTGCGCTGCAGAGCGATCCGGACAACGTCGGCGTCCCTTCGCGGCAGCCGCGCAAGGGCGGGCGTGAGCTGGTCGGGATCTCCGAACAGCGGTGCGACGTAGTCCGGAAGTTCCGTGCCCGCCGGTGGCGACCAGTGCGCAGCCTGCGCGTGCAGCCGCGCCATGGCGGCCCCCAGAGCCTGTGCCTGAGCGGGCAAGCAGACCCTGATGTCCTCGCCCTCCAGCCAATGCGCAACAGTGACCAGCGCTTCACCCCCCAATTCCGCGCACGGAACCTGGACGACGAACTCCCCCGAGAGAGCGGCGAGGGGTTCGGGAACAAGGACCGGCGTCTCCGCTCGGATCGCGTGCAACCAGGCCTGTTGTGCTCGCACATTGGCCCGTGTGCTCACCGAATTGGTGTTGACCCGCAAGGCAAACCGGCGACCGTCCTCGGTCTCGACGCGGAAGGTCGTGTTGAATCCGTGCAACAGGAGGGACAGCGCGGCCCCCTCGAGACCAAACTCGACAGCGGCGGCGAGTGCGACCCGCCGCGTGATCTCGACCTGGTCCTCCTCGGTGCGGTCGGCATAGCCGCCGACCGGTTCAGATCAGAACTCACGACGCATCACCACCCGCCGCTTCGTCGGCCGGGCCACCTCGGCAAGTCCGGCGCGCAGGAACATGCCGATCGTGCCGACGTGCATCTCCGCGAGAATTGCCGCCGTGGTGTTGATCGGGTAGCCCTCGATCGCCCGAGCACCCAACCGGTGGGCGTGCTCGACGGCGGCCAGGGCGAGGGCGGAGGCGATCCCCTGCCTGCGGTAGCCGGTGCGGGTGACGAAGCAGGTGACCGCCCAGACGGTCGGATCCGCCTTGTCCTCCTCCCGCCCGTCCCACGGAACCCGCTGGCCCCGCACCAATCCCCCGTATGCCGCCCGCGGCTGCACCGCGCACCAGCCCACGGGCTGCTCGCCCAGGTAGGTAACCAGCCCGGTCGACTCCTCGGTCTCGCCCTGGGTTTGCATCCGCAGCCGGTGCTCCCGCTCCGCCGCGGGAACATCCTTGAACGCCTCCCCCGCAGGCAGCTTGTAGCGCTGGCACTGACACATCGCCGCGCTCCCGCGGGCGCCGAAAATGCGTTGGAGATTATCCCATTTGGCCTCGCCGGCCGGGACAATGCGCAGGGTGCCGGCCGACAACGAGGGCACGCCTAGCTCGTCGCCGGCCACAGCGAAAACGACCCATGAAAGATCGCCGCGAGATCGCTCTCCTCGACCTCGCGGGGAGCCACCGCGAGCAGCCGCTGCTGTTTGGCGCTGCCGGCGACGAGGGCATCGACATCGGCGGGCGTGAAGCCGACGGCGGCGATGCCATTCGGCATACGGACATCGCGCAGCAACCGGGCAACGGCGCCGGCGAGGGCCTCCTCGTCCTGCTCCCTGGCGTCCGGATCGAGGAGCAGCGCCGCGCGGCGGTGCCGCTCGGGGTCGGCCGCAAAGGTGAACCGGAACGTCTCCGGGGCCGTGAGCGACACCGACATCCCGTGGGGCACAAGGGGCTCGTCACCCGGATACTCCGGGGCGTGATAGCCGGTCACCCGGCCGGCGATCGGATACCCATTGGCATGCGGAATGTGGACCCCGGCGTTGCCGAAGCCGAGACCCGCGAAGGTCGCGGCGAGCGCCATATCGGTTCGTGCGGCTTCGGTCGGCTCGTGGACGGCAACCCGAAGAGAGCGGCCGAGCAGTTCGAGCGCCTTCTCCGACCACATGTCGGCGATCGGGTTCGCCCCGCAATAGGGCACGCGTTGCTCCGGCCGCTTGCGCTCGTATGCCGCATACGGCCGCGCCGTGTAGCTCTCCAACGCATGGCAGAGAA
Organism: Nostocoides sp.; assembly: GCF_037045025.1. Classification (GTDB taxonomy): domain Bacteria; phylum Actinomycetota; class Actinomycetes; order Actinomycetales; family Dermatophilaceae; genus Nostocoides_A. Next base: position 182,467 of record NZ_JBAOHM010000015.1, read on the forward strand.
TGTCCAGCCCGCTGCAGGCGGTGACCATCGGTGGCAGCGACATGGTCAGCGCCGGGTCAATGATCGCCAGCGCGGGGCGCAGCCGGGGGTGGCTGATGCCGGTCTTGACCTTGAGGGCAAGGACGTCAAGGACGCAGACCGTGGTGCACTCGGCGCCGGTGCCGGCGGTCGTCGGGATGGCCACGAGTGGGGCGAGCGCATTGACCGGTGCGCGACCCTGCCCGATCGGTGCGTTGACGTAGTCCATCAACTCACCCGGGTTGTGCAGCAACAGATTCACCGCTTTGGCGGTGTCAATGCTGGACCCGCCGCCGACGGCAATGACGCCGTCGAATGGGCCGTTGTCTCGGGCGAAGGCGATCGCCTCCTGCAGGCTGGCGTCGGTCGGCTCGACGTGCGCGCCGGCGAAAACGACCGCCGTGATCCCCGCAGCCCGGATGTGGTCAGCGACCCCTTGCGGCATACCGCTTGCGACGAGACCCGGATCCGTGATCAGCAGGGCGCGCCGGATGCCGAGCTGACCGAGGTCGTGCCCGATTTCCTCGACCGCACCAACGCCGAACTTCACAGGCGGTGCCCCATAGGTAAAGATCGTCTCGTTGGTCATCGTTATCCTCCTCGCCCCCCCAGCCAACCACGCGAGCAGGCCGTCCACGGAGAGGCTATGGTTTGCATGCCGGATCATCAGAACTCAACACGATCAGCGGGCTTGACCCGCCCCTACGAGCAGACGATGTTCCAGCTGGGCCGGGCCTACCGGCGGCTGGGCCGGCAGGTTGGTGGGGTCTATCACCGGATCGAGGTGCAGCCCCCGATCCCCGACGTTCCCGAACCGGTTCTTTTCGTCTCCCATCACGGGTGGGGCGCGGCCGTGGATCCCAACCTCTTTGCCATTTGGGCGATGCTGCACAAGCTGGACCTGAGCAAACCCTACGTCGCGATCGCGCACGGGATGGCATGGAAGATCGGCGGCGGGTCGTTCATGGAGGGCATCGGCGCAGTGCCGGCCTCACCCGAGGCAGCCACCGACGCCCTCGCCGACGGGCGCAGCGTCTTGGTCCTGCCCGGCGGCGACCTGGAGGCGTTCAAGCCGTTCTCGCACCGCGACAAGATCCTCTTCCACGGCCGTACGGGCTTCGCGCGGGTGGCGATGACCGCCGACGTCCCGATCGTTCCACTGGTCGTGGCCGGAGCCGGCGAGACGCTCCTGGCGCTCTCTGACGGCGCCGGGATAGCCCGCCGGCTGGGCCTTGATCGACGGTTGCGGCTGAAGGCCTTCCCGGTCAGCGTCACGCTCCCGTGGGGGCTCAACGTCGGCACCGTGGGACTCACCTTGCCCTACCTGCCGTTGCCGGCGAAGCTCACCGGACGCATCCTGGAGCCGATGAAGGCGCACGAGGAGGAGACCGTGGCGGAGTTCGCCGCGCGAGTCGAGTCCGCGATGCAAGCGGCACTAACGGACATGACCAAGGATCGCCGATTCATGATCGGGTGACCGGGACATGGTCGCCCACAACCGGATCGAGAAGACGTATGCCGCCGTGGGCTAGGCGAATGCCTCGGCCCGCTTGATCAGTTCCTCCAGGCCCGGCTCCGCCGGGTCGCGCGGCTTGGCGGGGTGGATGATCGCGACCTGACAGTTCTCGGCGGCCTCCACCAACTCGGCATACGTGCCCGCGTCGGGATCGGCAATATAGGCCTGCCGGTTCTCGTTGTAGGCGAACATCCGGTCGTTGATCAGCGTGCATTCATTGCACGTCGAGCAGCGAGAGGTCTCGATCCACGGCAGGTAGGGGTCGCGGGCCTCGGGCTCGTTGAGGTCGTCCTCGGGCTCGGCGAGGGCCGGAGGCGCGTCACTCGGCGCTGCAGTCGCGGCGACGCCCGCCGCCGGCAGCGCCGCGCCCGCCTGCAATTGGGCGATCTCGGCGTCGAACAGGTCGCGCTGCCGGGCGAGTTCGCGGGCAACGTGGGAGTTGTGGATCCCGCCCAGTTCCTGCAGGCGACGCCACTGCTCGAGGTCGCGTTGGGTGCGGTGGACCAGGGGCCGGTCAACGAGGACTCGGTGCAGACTCTCGTCGGCAGAGACCATGAGCAGATAGGGCAGTTGGTCGGCCCAGATCCCGGGTGCGGTGGCGAGGTGCTCGGCGAAGGGCACCACGGTGCCTTCGGAGCCATCGAGGGAGGAGAGTGCGAGGTGCGGAAGCATCCGGGAGTCACCCGCCCAGAAGTCGGCCGCCGTAAAGGGCGCCTCGACGCGCACGCGTTGCATTGCCGCATCCGCATACGACACGCAGTGCACCGGCCAGTCGCGCTCGGCTTGCGGGTTGGCGGCGAGCGTGAACCGGTCGGCCCAGGTGTCGCCCGCCGCCGGGTCATAGGTGAAGGCGGGGAACACCCGCGCCTCCGTGGCGGCCGCCGAGGCGAGATAGGGCGGCAGGTCGCCCAGCCACTGTCCACCCCCGGAATAGACGACGAACAGCGCAGCCCCGGGTGCCATCGACCCGTCCACGATCCGCTCGCGCATCTGAAAGAGGCCGGCGCTGGGCGCCTGAAGGACGAAGGATTCGCCGGAGGCCAAGGCATAGCGGGCGAGCTTGCGAGTGGATAGGCGGTCCCCTGGGTGCCGGTCCGCGGACGAGGTTCCGCGGAGCAGGTCGTTGACCTGCACCAACACCTTGATCGGTATGCCGGCCGCGAGTGCTTCGAGCAGCACGACGCTGTCGCGCGCGGTCAGCACCTCGGCGTCGACGCGCACGAGATAGTCCGGAAACATGCCGAGGATGTCGGCCTCGAGGTCTTCCACGTCCCATTTGGCAAAGAGAGGATCGTGGATGTCCTCGCGATAGCGTCCGTCGGCCTCCATCTCCGCGATGACGAGCGACTTGGCCAGCTCAGCCGTCGCGGCAAATCGGTCCCGATAGGCGGCGATCGCGTCATCGGGGCTGGAGTAGACGAACTCGTACAACTCACCATTGCCGCCGTCAGCGTCCTCGCCGACGGGGACGAAGCGTTGCCTGGCGAGCGCGTCCAGCAGCCCGCGAACCCGTTCGCGGCGCGCGTCGGAGAGGCGGAAGCGGGGGCGGTTGTCGGTGAGCAGACGCGAGAGGGCAGAAACGTCCAGCTCGGCACCGAACACCGGGCCCAACGACTGGGCGAGGCGGTCGCTCGCCAGTCCCGTTGGCGAGTCGGCCTGCTCGGCGGCCAGAATGTCCGCCAACGCCTGGCGAAGCTGGGTGATCCGCGCGGACAAGAGACCGATCCGGTCACGCTGCACCTGTTTCCACAGGTGTCCGACGACCTGACCCGGTGTCTCCTGAGTGCAGGCCACCACGTCCCCCTCGACCTGGCGCGCCGCCACCAGCTTGGCGAGGCTGTCCGCCAGCAGCGGGTCCTCGGCCGTGGCCACCAGCCGTTCCTCGGCCCTGGCCCACAGGCTCGACAGTCGGTCGACGCCGCGGTCGGCTTGACCGCGGATCTCCTGCTCCAGCAGCATCGCGTGGTGGCGAATCCGGGCCGCGTCGTCCCCGACTGCCACGACCGCGAGGATCTCGTCCATCATGCCGGACAGCGATCTCACGGCGGCGCGCACGTCGCCGCCATGGACGAGGATCAGCGGGTAGTCGTAGCGCAGTTCGTGCAGCCGTCGATACGGGGCGAACTGGGCCGACAGCAGTCCCAGGCCGGCGATATCGCTCAGGCCGGTGGCCATTCGGCGTCCCGTGAGATAGAAGGATGCCCGGTTCTGCTCGGCGTTCAGTTCGGCGGTGGAATGGCGCATTGCGTCCGCCGCCGCGGGGAACGGCCGGATGTCAGTCACTCGGCCCACCGCGCTTCGACCCGTGCCGTCATCACGGCGAACCGGTCGAACTCCTCCTGCAGGACCTGGCGAACCGCGCCGGCAGAGTGCGTCGTCTCGGCCCGCAACAGCTCGTCATACTGCGGGACGCTCGGGTCGTGGAATAGGATCCCGATCGGAATCGGGTCATGCTGGGAGGCGATCTCACGGGCGCGGTGGATGTCGGCCGGGTCGTGTTCGAGACGATTCGGATAGAGCGAAGCGAGTCCCGAGGAGACCGACAGCGCGTTGTCGTGCACCAGGAGTTGCACACGCGACGGATCGTGCAGCCAGGGCTCGAAGTTGTCGGGCATCCACTCCGGGCAGCGCTGCACGATGCGGATGAACGACAGCCCGTCATGGTGAAAAGCGGCGTGAATGATGTCGAAGAGCACCTCGGGGATCCAGTCGGCCGCCTGGGCGACGAACGAGACGTTCTGGACCCCGAGCGTGACGGTCAGGGGGTTGAGCCCCTCCATGAAGGAGCCGCGCGGAGTGGTGTTGCTCCGGGTCCCGCGCGGCGACGTCGGCGACGCCTGCTTCTTGGTGAGGCCATAGATCTGGTTGTCGTGCACCATCACGACCATCCGCATGTTGTAGCGGATGGCGTGGATCCAGTGCGCGGCACCGATGCTGAAGGAGTCGCCGTCGCCGGAGTTGACGAACACATTGAGGTCCGGCCGGGCCATCCGCACCCCTTCGGCGACCGGGAGGGCGCGCCCATGGATGCCGTGGAAGCCGTAGGTTTTCATGTAGTGCGGCAACCTGCTGGAGCAGCCGATGCCGGAGACGAAGACGGTCTTCTCCGGCCGCAGGCCTTCGTCGCGAAGCAGCCGCTGCAGCGCGGTGAGCACGGCGTTGTCGCCGCAGCCGGCACACCAGCGGGGCACGCCCTTTTGGAAGCCTTCGATCTCGACCCGCTCGTCATACAGTCGCAGCAGGCACTCCGCCGCGCTGTTGTGGGTCAGGTCGAGGTGGTTGAGGTCGGTCATCATTGCTGGCTCAGCTTCCTTCGCATGGCGGCACGCACCCGAGCGGGTTTGAGGGGTTGGCCGCCCACCTCGGTCCAGGTGTCGACATCGATCAGATAGCGCGAGCGCAAGAGCATCGCCAGCGCCGAGTAGCGGCGGTTGTCCGCGTCGATGATCGGGTCGTCGGGGTGATCACTCCAGTTGCCCTCGACGGTCATCACCGCAGCAAAGCGGCCCATGATCTCCTTCAACCCGGGTGGCAGCGGATTGAGAAACCGCAGATGCAGCGCGGAAACGCGTGACCCCTCGGCGCGCAACTGGTCGACCGCCTCCTCGATGACGCCACGGGTGCTCCCCCACCCGATCACCAGCAAGTCGCCGGTGTCCTCGCCGTGGACGGGCGGTGGCTTCAACGTCCGTTGCAGGGCAGCGAGTTTGAGGCTTCGTGCGCGTATGCCGTGCTCATTGACGTCGGGCTCGTAGGCGACGTTCGCCGCGGCGTCGTGGGCGAGCCCGGTCAGCGTGTACATGCCGCCCGGCTGGCCCGGGACGAACCGGCGGGACAGGCCGGTCGCCTCGTCCCACGCATACGGTCGCAGTTCCTCCGGGACCTGGCTCTGGTCGACCGGGGGCGCCAGCCACGCCGGGTCGAATTCGGGCCGGCGGAAGGGCTGTTGGGCCGTGGCGAGGCTCGCGTCGGACAGGACGACGACCACGGTGCTGAAGGTCTCGGCGATCCGCCGGGCGGCGATCACCGAATAGAAGCAGTCCTCGATCGTGCTCGGCGCGATGACGACCTTGGGGGCATCGCCATGGCTGCCGAAGATCGTCGTCATCAGATCGCCCTGCTCGACCTTGGTCGGCTGGCCGGTGCTCGGCCCACCACGCTGGACGTTGACGACAACGAGCGGGATCTCGCCCATGACCGCGAGGCCGATCGCCTCCTGCTTCAGGGAGTAGCCGGGACCCGAGGTGATCGTGACCGCGCACTTGCCGGCATACGAGGCACCGATGGCAAAGGTCGCCGCGGCGATCTCGTCCTCGGCCTGGTGCACGATCCCGCCGACTCGCGGGAAGATCTCGCTCAGATAGTGCGAGGCCGAGGTGGCCGGCGTGATGGGATACATCGCGCAGATCTCCATGCCCGAGGCGACCACGCCGAGCGCGAGCGCGGTGTTGCCATTGGTGACGATTTGCTCCTCGCTCGCCGGCACAGCGGGGATCTCGAAGGCCAGATCGAGGTTGCGCCGGGCCCAGGTGTAGCCGGCGACAAGCAGATTGGTGTTGGACGCGATCAGGGCTGCCGACTTCTTGCGGAAGGTCAGCGCAACCTGTTCGCGGGCCAGGTCGAGATCGAACTGGTAGATCGCGCAGAGCATCCCGAGGGCGAACATATTCTTCCCGCGCCGGGGGTCCTTGACGAGTTTGCGGCATTCCCGCTCCATCGGGACCTCGATGAGGTGGTAGCCGGCGGCCTCCAACGCGTCGTAGGTCTCGGCATACGACGTGGCGATCCGGCGGTCCCGGTGCTCGCGCCACATGTTCTCCAACAGGATCGTGCAGCCGGGCTTGAGTTCGCGCATGTGCACCCGGCCGAGGAGCACCTGCTCGTTGAACGCGACGACCAGGTCGGCCTCGTCGCCGCCATTGGTGACCCGCTGCGAGCCGAGCCGGATCCGGTTGCCGCTGGCTCCGGCGACGCTGCGGGCCGGCGGCTGGATCTCGGCGGGGATGATCTCGACGGTCCAGACGCCATTGCCCGTCCTGGCTGCGATCGCCCCGAACGACTGGCCGCAGCGCTGGGCGCCCTCCCCGGAGTCGCTGATGATCTCGACAATGTGTTCCGACACGGTGTGTATGCCGCTGGCCGGCGGTGCGGAGGTGGCAGTCATCCTGCGGTCACCGCCTCGCGGACCCGGACGAAGCTGGACTCATGCGCGGCGATGCCGAAGACCGAGTCGTCGGGATCGGCATACGGCCGGAAGATGTCGCGGATGCCGAGATAGCGCGCGATGCCGGCGGCCGCCGTCCGGCCGGCGCCCATAGCCTCGATGACGGTCGCCGCGCCGGTGACGATGTCGCCGCCGGCATAGACCCCCGCGATCGACGTGGCAAGGTCGGCGTCGACCTCGAGATATCCCCAGCGGTTGAGGGTCAGCCGCGAGGTCTGCCCGATGATCGGGTTGGCGTTGGTTCCGATCGCGAAAACGACCTGGTCGCAAGGGAACTCGAATTCGCTCCCGGGAACGGGCACTGGCCGGCGGCGGCCCGAGTCGTCGGGCTCGCCCAACTCCATTCGCACGCAGCGCATTGCCCGGACGGCACCGGCACCGTCATCGAGGATGGCAACCGGGTTGGTGAGCCAGTGGAACTCGATGCCCTCCTGCTCGGCGTGATGGACCTCTTCGACGCGGGCGGGGGCCTCGGCGCGGGAGCGGCGATAGATGCAGTGCACCTGCTCGGCGCCGAGCCGCAGGCAGACCCGCATGGCGTCCATCGCGGTGTTTCCGGCACCGACGACCGCAACCTGCCGGCCGAGCGGGATCGGGGTGTCGTGGGCGGGAAAGTCCCGCGCCTGCATCAGGTTGGCCCGGGTGAGCAGCTCGTTGGCCGACAGGACGCCGCCGAGGGAGTCGCCCGGGATGCCGAGCATCGTCGGGTAGCCGGCGCCGGTCCCGATGAAGACGGCGTCGAAACCGAGCTCGTCGATCATCTGCTCGATAGTGAACAACCGGCCAACGACCGTGTTGCACTCGAAGCTCACGCCCAGCTTTTCGAGGTTGGCGATTTCGGCGTCGATGACCTCGCCCGGAAGGCGGAAGTCGGGGATGCCATAGCGCAGCACTCCCCCGGGCAGGTGCAGGGCTTCGAAGACCGTCACCTGGCAGCCGGCCTTGGCCAGATCGGCCGCACAGGCCATGCCGGCCGGTCCCGAGCCGACGATCCCCACGCGGTATGCCGTGGGAGCGATATAGGGCCGCCGCGCCCAGTCGCCCGCGATGGCTAGGTCGCCCACGAATCGCTCGAGGCGGCCGATCGCGACCGGCTCCAAGGACTCGCCGACCGTGCAAACCCCTTCACACTGGCTCTCCTGCGGGCACACCCGCCCGCACACGGCGGGAAGCAGGTTGGTCCGGGCGATGGTGTCGTAGGCACCGTGGTAGTCCTGGTCGGAGATCTTGCGGATGAACCCGGGGATGTCGATCGAGACCGGGCACCCACGCACGCACGGCTGGTCGGCGCAGAACAGGCAGCGCAGCGCTTCGCGGGTCGCCTCGGTCTCGTCATAGCCGAGGTTGACTTCGGTGAAGTTGGTGGCGCGCTCCGCGGGCGGCTGCTCACGCACGGGGGTGCGGTCCTGCGGGATGCTGCGGATCGTGCGTTTGGCGGCCACGGCTCAGGCCTCCGACCCCGGCTGCGGCAGGGTGGACGCCAACTCATCGGCCCTGGCGTGCTCGGCCCGCTGACAGACCCGGTCAAACTCCGCCAACGCCTCAGCCTCCTCCGCGGTGTAGCGGCGCAGCCGGGAGGACAGGTCGTCGAAGTCGACGCCGTGGCCGTCGAAGTCGGGCCCGTCGACGCACGCGAACCGCACCTGGCCGCCGACCCGCACCCGGCAACCGCCGCACATGCCGGTGCCGTCGACCATGATCGGATTGAGCGAGACACTGGTCGGTATGCCGCTTGGCCGGGTGACCTCGGCGCAGGCCCGCATCATCATCGGCGGCCCGATCGCGATGACCTCGCTCACCGTGGGGTGCCGCTCGATGGCCACCCGCAAGCCGTCGGTGACCTTGCCCCGGATGCCGACCGAGCCGTCATCGGTGCACAGGATGAGGTCGTCGCACACGTCGCGGAACTTCTCCTCCCAAAAGACCAGCTCGCGGGTGCGGAAGCCGAGGACGCCGATGACCGTCGCGCCCGCCTGGTGCCAGCCGCGCGCCTGCGGATAGACCGGCGCGACGCCCAGCCCGCCACCGACGCAGACGACGGTCTTGGGGGTGGCGGCGCGACCGGTCGCGTCGATGACGCTGGGGATTCCGAGCGGCCCGGCGATGCCGTGCAGCGTGGTCCCCACCTGGCAGGTCTGCTGCATCTCACGGGTGGTTTTGCCGACGGCTTGGATGACCAAGGTGATCGTGCCCTCAGCGGCATCGAAGTCGGCGATGGTGAGCGGAATCCGCTCGCCCTCGGGGTGCGACATGACGATGACGAATTGTCCGGGGCGGGCCGCGCGGGCCATCAGCGGATGTCGGATGACGAGACTGAAGGTGACCTCGGAGACGTCCTCCCGGCCGACAATGGGGAAGGCGGACGTCGGCGGCCGATGCGGCGGAATCGGCGTGGTCCCGTGTGGCTCGGACAAATTCTCCATCAGACACCGTCTACTCTGCGCGGGTCGACCTGGCCCATGCCTGGACTCGACGGGCAGAAACAGTGCATCCAGCCCAAACCAGGCACAACAGAGATGCTAGCGCGCATCCGCCGCTGCGTCTTTCCCCTGCCTGTGGCGGGGGCTGAGGTAGCGGATGGCGGTGTCTGAGGTAGCCGGCCGGGGACAAGTTAGGGAAGACGGGCGATGTGCCCGGCTACCTCACCCGCCGATCGTTGAGGTTGTCCACGCACGGGCAGCAAAACGAAAGGCACGGAACATGTTCCTCCATGGTGACCCCCTCGTCGTCAGCGCCGAAATCGCGCGCCGCTACGAGCTCGCCCACGTCCCCGTGGTGCGCTCGGGGCGGCTGCTGCCGCTGCTTACCTTCCCGAGTCTCGGCATCACCTCCTCCTTCCGCGTGCGCCGCCAGGCGCATCAGCACCGGGCGATTCCGAGCCCAGACGCAGGCCCGGGTTCGGGCCCGGGACGCGGTGAGCGGCACGGCGCACGGCATACCGCCCTGACCGCCCGATGAGGCCATCGAGCAACACGTCCTGGAGCCGGGGCGGGAGCTGACCTACTCCTTCCGTCATGCTTTGCTCGGCGAAGCCGTCGCCGCCGATGTCTTGCCCGGCTTGCGCCGTCGGCTGCACCGGGCCTACCTCGCTGCGCTGACAGGCAACCAGGAACACTCCTCCCCCGCCGAGATCGCGCGGCACGCCGCAGCGGTCGGCGATGTTGCCACGGCGTGCGCGGCGACCCTCGCCGCCGGGGATGCGGCCATGGCCGTCGGTGGCCCCCGCGACGCCGTGCGCCATTTCGAGCGGGCCCTGGCCTGGGTCGAGGACCCGGCCTCGCGGGCGGCAATCGCGTTGCGTGCGGCCACCGCGGCCAGCACGGCTGGGGCGCGGGTTCGTGCGGTCGAGCTGCTCCGCGAGGCGGTGGCGGCCACGCCCGCGGCGGAATTCCCCGGCGAGCGGGCCGAGCTGCTGGCACAGCTGGCGCTGGGGTTGCGGATCCTCGACCTCCCCGGCGACCCGTTCGGGCTGACCAGCGAGGCGGTCGCGCTGCTGCCGGACACGGCAGCCCCGCGGCGGGTGCGTGTGCTGCTTGCGCACATTCAGATCCTGCTGGACCGTCGAGCACTGGACGACGCCTCTGACCTGTGCGATGAGGTGGTTGCCCTGGCGCAGGAAGCCGGCCTGGCAACCGCGCTCGCCGAGGTGAGACTGCACCGGGCCCACCTCCAGGAGTTGCGCGGCACGAGCTGGGATGACGTCGCCCGCATGCAGGCCGTCGTCGACCACGTCGAGGGCGGCGAGGACCCGGTCCAGATCCGGGCGCTGCTGCGGCTCGGGTCTCTCCTGCAGCATCACGGCCGCCTAACAGAGTCCCTCGATGCCTATGAGCGCGCCCTGCGCGCGGCCAGCCGCCTGGACCAGGAGTGGGCGCCCTATGGGCTAGAGAGCCGCGTCTATGCCGGCAGCGTCGCCCACCAACTCGGGCGGTGGGCGCAGGCGCAGGCCCATCTGGCAGTGCGCGCCGATCAGCCGGCGCCCCAGCCGGGGGCCGCGCTGCTGGAATCCGCGAGGCTGCAACTGCGGGTCGACCGCGGCGAGATCGTCCCCTTCGCCGAGCTGGCCGAGCTGGCTCGGTGGGGCGAAATCGACACGCTCGTGGCGGCATACGTCATGTATCCCGCGGGCGAGCTGCTCGGCGTTTCGCCCGATCGCGACGCTCTGCTCGATTTGATCGACCGCATCATCGAGCTGATCTCCGCGTCCTGGTCGCCCGGCTTCCAAGGCATCCTGCGGATCGCCGCGGTCGTGTGCGGTCAGGCGGCCGACCTCGCTCCCCGCGCTGCCGAGCCCACCCGGTCGCGGTTGCTGCAGCTGGCCGACGCGTATGCCGCACGGGCAGACGCGCGGCTGGCGCTGCCTGCGTCGACGTCCTCCCCGGCGCCCGGGGCCGAGTCGCTGGCCTGGGCGGCGCGGCTGGCGGCCGAGCGGTTGCGGTTGGCCCGCGTCGTGGGCTCGGGCGTTGACGGCGAGCCGGTCGGCCGCGAGGAGTTGGTGGCCGCGTGGGAAGCGGCCGTAGCGGCATACGAGAGGTATGGGCATGTGCCCGAGACGATCCGCGCGCGGGCGCGGCTCGCCGAAGCGCTCGCGCTCGTCGGCCGTGGGAGCGATGCCAACCAGGTCGCGGCCCGGGCGCGAGCCGACGCCGAGCTGCTGGGTTTGACGCCTGCCTTGACGATCCTCGACGCGGTGTTGGCGCCGGAGCGCGGCGCCGGTTCGGCTGCGGGAGAACACCATCTGACCGCCCGCGAGCGCGAGGTCCTCGACCTGGTTGCGCTCGGCCGCACCAACGGCCAGATCGGCAGGGAGCTGTTCATCACGACCAAGACGGTCAGCGTGCATGTCTCCAACGTGCTGGCCAAGCTGGGCGCGGCCAACCGAGCCGAGGCCGCCGCGATCGCCCGCCGCCAGGGGCTCCTGGACTGAATCGACGGCGACGATCTCGGCGATGTGCACCTCCGTGGGGGTTTCCACAGTGGGGGTGTCCTGCAACAGGTGAGGTATACGGCACCTCCTGCAGGACAGCGCCGCGCACCAGCGTGGGGGTGTCCTGCAACACGTGAGGTATACGGCACCTCCTGCAGGACGGCGCTCCACCGCTGTCGGTGGCCGGTGGGATGCTTCGAGCGAATCGGCCGGACCGTCCGGCCGGCGGTCTGGACTTGGGGGTGCAGCGTGGTGCGGTCCTATGTGCTGCGGCTGGATGGGGCGCGAGCTGCCACCGATGCGAATCGAGCCGAGAGCGCGTGTCCGCCAACGGCAACCGAGATCGGCGTCGCGCGCTTCGTCGACCTGCTCCTCGCGGTGCAGACCCTGCTGTATCGGATCACCCGGGAGGTGGCCGATCGGGCCGGTCTCGGGCGGACGATCCGGGCGCTCGAGCGGACCAGCGCGGCCCGCGTCGCGTGGTCCGGCGACCCGGGGATGGTGCTGCTGCGCATCGGCGACCCGTCGACCCTCGACATCGACCCCTTTGCCGAATCCGTCGATGCCGCGATAGGCCAGATTCTCACCGGCATGGCGGCCGGTCGCCGGCCGGAGGTGGCCACCAATCCGATCGCGGCCGCCGTTGACGACGTGATCCGGGCGCTGCAGTGGGTCGCCGACGAGGTCCGGGTCGAGGTTCCAAACCAGACGGAGGTGCTGCTTCGGCCCGCGGAGTTGACCCGTGAGCCGTGGCAGCCCGCGCGGACCGAGCCGGCCAGTCGGGTCGAGCTGGCCGGGAGGCTGGAGATGGTCGACCTACACTCCGGCCGGTTCCGCGTCCGCGACGCCCTGGGCGAGGCCTACGATCTGCCCGAGGTGATCGACGCGACGCCGACTGCTCGACTCGTGGGCAGACCGGTGATTGTCCGCGGAATCCTGTTGCCGGGGGCGGGGACTCAGCACAACCGGGTCGAGAACGCCAGCGTGGAGCCAGCGGAGGCTGGCCTGGGTCCTCCGGGTCCGGCCGCGAGCAATGCGCGCGATCACACGCACGGCGGGCCCGGCCCGAGCGATTTCGGCCAGTGCGATTTCGGCCAGAGCGCGTCCGGCCAGAACGCGTCCGGCCAGAACGCGTCAGGACAGAGCGACTCCGGCCAGGGTGGGGCCGATCCGCTCGACTTGAGCGACGACGGCTGGCGCCGGTTCCTCGCTGCCCACCGGGAGGACTTATGACGCCAACCGGCGCTCAGCCGCTGGTCACCTCCGGGGCCGGCGTCAGCGGTCCCAGCCCAGTGCCCAGTTCCCGATCGGCCCAGTCATAGAAGGCTGCAGCCGCCGGCGCGATGCTCGATCCGATCGGCCAGTCAGTGAACGTGCACCGCAGGAAGCCGGCACCGCCAATGACGAGGGCCCCAGGCACGGGTCCGAGCGCGGTCCCGATTCCCCTCCCGGCCTTCGCGGTCTCGCTCCACCCCGAGCCGGTGAACCACACCGAGCGCTGCGGCACATCCACGTCGATCGTTGGATCCATCGTCCAGGTGCCGCCGTGACGCGAGCCATCGGCGCTGTCAAGCAGCTGCGCCTCTAGTTCCGCTGCGGTGCGCGAGATCCCACGTCCCGACACGATCAGATCGAGCACTTCGGAGAGCGGAAAGCCGGGGATGCCGCGCGCGATCGTGTTCAGGCCCGCCCCGGACCGCGGGTTCAGCTCGGTGGGACGGAATCCGTCAACGGTCACGACGCCGTCGACGGTGAACGCGCCGCGGAAGTCGACCTCGGCGGCCAGTTGCTGCCCGACGCGCCGCGCCACGGCACGCATCTCCTCTCGCACCCCGTCCGGCGGGTCCCAGTAGGTTCCCGCGCCGCAATAGACGAACTCCCGTCCCCGGCGCAACACGACCATCTCGACGGGCCGCAGCGCCACCACGCCGTCCGCGCACACGATCCCGTGGATCGAGCACGGGATCCCCTCCAGGAACGGCATGACGCGCACCCGGCGGCAATGGCCGGCCAACGCGGCGACCGCGGCCTGCGCCTCCTCGGCGTCGCGGACCCACTCGGTCAGCGAGGTCCCCCCGTGCCACCCCTGTGTCGCGTCCGCCGCCCAGACCACCCCCTTCCCGAAGTCCAAACCGGCTGACGCCGACCACGCATTGCCCAGATCGGCAACCACAGCCGGCGCCGCCGGGCACGCCGGCGCGTCGCCAGAGCGCGTCCACCACGGTCTTGTCTTCCAACCGGATCCACTCCGGTCGCCGATGGGCCAGGAGAGGCCGCCCGGCGACCTCGCCAGTTGCCACCAGGAAGTGACCGAGTAGCAGCGCCGAATGGTCCGGGTCGAAGGCGTCGATCTGGTTGCGGATCATTTCTGGCAGGTTTCCCAAGGACGCCTCGCCGTGTCGGATCTGCGCCATGACGTCCAACCCGTCCGGTTTGTCGAGGGCGAATACCGGGCAGGCGGGCTGCTCGCCGACGCCGAGCCCCTCGGTGGCGAGCACGCCAACCTCGCCGGCGCCCAACCGGCGCAGCTGGGCCACGGTTGCTGTCCAGGCCGCGGCGACTCCTCCGACGAGGAGCACTCGGCGCCCACCGACCAGCCGACGCACGTCGGCGTCATACCACGCCTCGTCGCCGCGGTCAGGGGCCTCGGAACTCGCGTGCTCGTGCATGGGGTCCAGGGTGCCTCACCGGCGGTCGGCACCTCGACCGATTTCGGAGGCCACGCATTTTCGCCGTGGTGGTGTGGTTTCGCAGAACTCACACGGTATTCCGTGTGACTCCTGCAAAACTGCGTGACCTCTGCACACGCAACTGCGGGCCGGTGGCCGCACTGGCTAGCGTCATGGATCGGCATGCGAGGATGCGAGACACGCCCGCCCCCGATCCTGCGGAGGAGCAGCAATGATCATGCGGCGAGTGGTGGACGCGTGACCGCCCGTGAGGACGGCGATCGCCGCCTGATCCGCGTTCTCGCGTTCGCCGGCCGGGAGTTCGATCGCGCTCGCGAAGCGTTGCTTGCCGACGACGAGCACGAGCAGGGACCCGGCGACCTCGCCAATGGGTCCGAGGCGACCGCCGACGGCAACCCAGCCGACGCCCGCCGGGAACCATCCGATGCCGACCAACCGGCAACGGCGCTGCAGGGCATTGCCCGTGGCGGCCAACGGGTTGCCTCGGCGGCTGCGGGCGCGGCCACCGGGGTTGCCCGGGCCGCCGGTCGGAAGATCACCGGATCGATCCATCCCCGGCATCCCGACTGGCCGACGGCGACGCTCGATGAACGGGTCGACTGGTGGGTCGAGCGGTTCGGGACGGCAGCGGCGGCCCTGACTGCCGTGCCGGGAGCGTTCGGCGCGCTCAGCCGCGTGAGTGGGGCCGGAAATGTCATCGGGGCGGCCGCACAAATCCTCATCGTCAACGCCGTGGCCGCCGAGGCGGGTGTGGATGATCCCTCGCGGCGGATCGCGGCGGCAGCGCACATCGTGTTGGGGCGCGAGCTGGATCGAGGGGTCATCGAGACCACCCTCGCCGCGCCCGAAGACGTTGACCCCGAGACCCAGAACGGGGACGCGGATCCCGGTGACCTGACTGCGGAGGAGGATCGCCGCATCCGCACGCGCCTCGGTCGCACCGCCCGGCTCGTGTGGCGGGTCGCCCGGGAGCTGTGGCGGCTCAACGCGGATATCGACAACCGTCCCCAGGGCGGCTTCGTGCTGCGGACGATGCGGAATCTGCCGGCCGTCGGGGCGGCCAGCGCGTTCATCTCCGAACGCAAGGGCATCGCCCGGGCCGCCGACGCCGCACGGCTGGCCTTCGCCGCGCCCGTCGATTAGCTCCCGATCGCGCGCCCGGGCCCATATCCCGGTGCGGCGAATGGAGAAACGGCATCCGGTCTCCCCGTGCCGGAGCAACCGAACGTCGACCTGGGGGATCGCGAGATCGTTCCCGCAACGAGATCCTGCGCACCGAGGTGGGCTCGGGGGTGCACGGGATGGCGATCGCGGGCACCGACGACCACGACGAGATGGGCGCTCGCTCGGGGCCCGGGTGATGTCGATTTGACCGTCTACGGGCTGCGCAAGTACGTCCGGCTCGTCCTCGCCGGCAACCCGACGATGCTCATTCCGCCGTATGCTGCCGGCCCGGCCATCCTCCTCAGCTCACCTTTGGGAGAGGAGCTTCGGGAGCTGCGCCCCCATCCTGGTCACGCAGCTCGCCGGGCATCGTTTCCTCGGCTACCTCGACGGGCAGGGGGAGCGCCTCCTTGGGTGCGGGCGGCGGTCGCGCGTGCCCAATCGACCGGAGCTGGTCGAGCGGCACGGCGATGACACGAAGTACGCGCGTCGCACGCCCTGCGGCTGGGCCGCCAGGGCGTCGAACTCGTCAGAGTGGGACGTCGGTGCTGCGCGCCGAGCCGGACCGGGCTGCTGTCGATGCCTGGTTGGTCGCCGCGCACCGCCGACACTGGGCTGAGCGTGGCCGTTGACTGACAGACTGCGGTCGTGGCCAGCGGAACCTACGTCGAAGACAGCTACCAGCGCGACACCTTCTACATCCCGGACCGGATCACCGCCGACGGGTCGAGCGGGTGGCCGGTCGAAGCGGGACGCTACCGCCTGGTCGCCGCCCGGGCGTGTCCGTGGGCCAACCGGGCGATCATCGTCCGGCGCCTCCTGGGCCTGGAGAACGTCCTGTCGATGGGCCTGTGCGGACCGGAGCACGACGCCGACAGCTGGACCTTCGACCTCGACCCGGGCGGCGTCGACCCCGTGCTCGGCATCCCCCGGCTGAAGGACGCCTACGACAAGCGGTTCCCGGGGTATCCGAAGGGGATCACGGTCCCGGCCGTCGTCGATATCCCGTCCGGGGCGGTCGTGACCAACGACTTCCCGTCGATCACCCAGGATCTCAGCACTCAGTGGCGCGAGTATCACCGCGAGGGCGCGCCCAACCTGTGGCCCGAAGGCCTGGCCGACGAGATGGCGGCGATCAACAAGCGGGTCTACACCGAGGTCAACAACGGGGTCTATCGCTGCGGGTTCGCCGGGACGCAGGAGGCGTATGACGCGGCATACGAGCGGCTGTTCACCGCGTTGGACTGGCTCGAGGATCTGCTCGGAACTCGTCGCTTCCTGCTCGGCGAATCGATCACCGAGGCGGACGTGCGCCTGTTCACGACGCTGGTGCGCTTCGACCCCGTGTATCACGGGCATTTCAAGTGCAACCGCGGCCGGCTGGTCGAGTTGCCCAACCTGTGGGGGTATGCCCGGGATCTGTTCGGCACTCCGGGTTTTGGCGACACGGTCGACTTCGCCCAGATCAAGGCGCACTACTACCGGGTCCACCGGGACATCAACCCGACCGGTGTCATCCCGGCTGGCCCGGACCTGTCCTCTTGGGCCCGCCCGCACGATCGCGCGAGCTTGGGCGGTATGCCGTTTGGCCGGGGCACGCCGCCCGGTCCGGTTCCCGAGGCGGAGCGCGTGCCCCCGGCGAGCAACCCGCACGTCGGCGCCGACGGTCTGGTCGTGTCGCCCGCCACGTGAGCCGCGAAGTTCCCGCCCGTGAGACAGTGCGGCATGCCCTTCACCCGCGAACGTCCAGCGCCGCAAACCGGGGAGCGCGAGACCCTGTTGGGTTGGTATGCCGTGCAACGCGGCATCATTGCCCTCAAGTGCGCGGGGCTCGCTGACGATCTTGCCCACCGGATCGTCATTCCCACCTCCTCGATGATGACGATCGCCGGCGTGGTCGCCCATCTGACGTGGTCGGAACGGCTCTGGTTCGAGCACGAGTTCCTCGGCATCGACTGCGACGGGCCGGGCTTCGACGGCGTCAACGACTCGGAGTTCGCCGCGGCCCGAGGCGAGCCGATCGCGGCGGTGTTGGCGGCATACGAGCGGCAGTGCGCCCACTCCGACGACATCATCGCCGGACACGACTTGTCCTCTCTCGCACGGCGACCGGCGCGCGTCGGACCACATCGCTCGCTGCGTTGGATCGTGGGGCACATGCTCGAGGAAACTGCCCGGCACGCCGGCCACCTGGACCTCCTGCGGGAGTTGCTCGACGGAGAGACCAGCTACACCTGACCCGGCGCGGCCTCAGGCTCCCGGCAACAGGCGCAACTGCGGTTGGCTCGTCGTCCCGAGGGCAGGCGCCAAGCCACAGCGCGTGTCGAGGATGCCGGACCAGCCGTGCGGCGTCATGATGTAGACATCCCCGTCGAAGGCATCCCGGCCGTGGTTGCTATAGCGCCAGGCGTTCAACCACAACCAGTCCGCGGCCGCATCCACCACGCGCCCCTCGCGACAGACGACGGTCACGAACACGCCCGTGATCGCTGCCCAGCGATAACCGTCCCACTCTCGGGCGGGGGCGAGCTGCTCGGCAACCCGGCGAACCCGATCGGACAAGCGCGCCCGCTCCCGCTCTTTGCGCAGGACATCGACCGAGCGGGCGCCGCCGGCCGAGTCCCGGGGCGGTTTGAGGATGCGGGTGCCCGTCACACTCTGGGTCTCGATGTCGACGCGGGCGATCACCACCTCCCCCATGCCCACGCTGGAGCGCTCCAGAATCTCGGCCAGGGTCGCCTCGGGATCGGCCAGGTCCCATGGATCACGTTGTCTCATGCCAGGACAGCATGCCCCTTCCCACAGACACCCTCCGGGTTCTGTCCACAGGCCCGTGGATACCTTCCGGTTGTCGTCCGGCCGATGTGATTGGGTGGCACCTCGACGGGGACGCAGGCGATCCCGACCGCTCAGCACACACTTCGGGGGACAGATGGGATTCAGCACGAGCTATCTGGGGCGCCTGGACATCGAGCCGCGCCTCAACAACGCCGAGACCGAGTGGCTGCGCGCGTTCCGGCGCACCCAGCGCGCCTTTCACCCCGATGACCCGTATGCCGTGCCGATGCACCCATCGGCCGAGCACCGCACGCATCCGCTCACCAAACCGGCGCCCGGAGGTGGCTGGTGTTGGCCGGGCCATGGGCAGACCGGGCTGCCGCGCTGCGACTGGGAGCCCTGCGTCGACGGCTGCTGCCTGGTCTGGTCCGGCGGCGAGAAGTCCAACACGGCCGCCATGGAGTTGACCTATCTCGTCGAGCGCTTCTTGCGCCCGCAAGCGCGGGCAAGCACGGACGGGCGAGACGACTTCGCCGAGTTCACCTTCGACCATCACGTCGACGGCATCATTGCTGCCGAACGGGGCGACACCCGGGAGCTGTTCTTGATCGTCGCGCGGGACAACGTGATCACGACGCAAGTTCTGATCCCGGGCGATTCCGATCCGTGGTGACCCGGCGCAGACGGTCGGCCGATGCGGGTGGCTGCCGATTCGCTGTTCCCGCCACCGAATCACCCCCAGCCCCAACGCAACCCGGTGAGTTCCTGCTCGACCCAATCCCAGGCGATGCGCTCCTGCTCCAACCGCACGGCAGAGCCATGGACGTCCTCGACGAGTTCCTGGTAGAGGACCTGCTCGATGTCGGTGAGCCGGTCGAGACGCGCCCGGGTTGGGCTCGGCTCGTGACCCCAGCGGTCCCGGTGAGCGAGCAGGGTGTCGCGGTCCATGAGCAGGGACGACGCGTGCGGCACCCCAGCGCGCAGGAGGCTGAGGATCGCGAACCCGTGGGTGTCGATGTCGCCGCTATAGATGACGCTCGCCGCCGCCCGGATCCACGGCACCCGGCCCAGGCGCCCCGCGGAAAACCCGGCCCCCCAGACGACAACGCCCTCCGCGGGCACGGGAACGGCGAGGTAGGTCACCTGGTTCTCCACGATCACCACCCGCCGCGCCGACGTGCGCAATCGGGCCAGTTCGTCGAGCCGGAAGGCCGCCTCGGTGACCGGCGGGGGCAGGCCCGCGAACCCGGCGTCGACCCGCACATGCACCAGCGGCTCGGGCTCGGCGAAGCTATATCTGGCCGCGAATCCGGCTCCGCGCGAACGAGATTGATCGATATGGTCAGCGGGGGCCGCCGGGTCGGTGGCGAGGAGTTCGTCCAGGAGCGCGGCGATCAGCCCGCGGTGGGCGGCGACGAACTTGGTGTCTACGCCGGCGGCGGTGATCTGGCGGACATACCATCCCCGGCCGCCGTTGCCCGCCAACCACGCAACCGCCGCCACCAGCCGCGGCCATTCGTCCGCAACAGCCAAGGCACGCAACGGATTGCGCGCCACCCACCCGACGAGCCGCGGCTCCCGCGAAGCCGTCACCTCGCGGACGGCGTCGAACCGGGCCACCTGAGCGCCCACCCCGAGCAACCGCCAGGCCTGCTCGAAGCTCTCGACCCCCGCCCGGGCCGGAATCGTGTTCCGGCCGATCGCCCGGCCACCGACCTCCCGCAAAGTCAGCCCGTATGCCGCTCCCTCCCCGCTGTCGCGCACCAGCCTGGCGCTCCACTCACGGACCGCGGCCAGCTCGGCGCCGATCTCGCGCACCGCCGGCCCACGAATCGGGACCTCGACCCGCGGGCACGGCGCCCCGGCGGCATACGCGGTCAGCAGGCTCCCGTCATCCCAGCGCCGCCGCACCCGCGCGGCGATGTCGGCGCTGGTCGTCCACCCCCGAGGTGCCCGTGGGCTCACCGGCGCAGGTCGGCGACGGCGGCCGCGACCGTCCGCTCGGCCCGCAGCGCGTGATAGTCCTCGATGGTCAGCGTCTGCAGCCGGGACGCGGCCCCGGTGCGGTTCTCGACGAACCCGACGGCTGCGACATACGGCTCGATGATGTGGACCTTCTGGAGCGGGGTGACGACGAGCAGCTGCAGGCCGAGCTTGCGGAAGAGATCGAGCGCATAACGCGTGGAGACGTCGGACCCGCGCCCGAACGCCTCGTCGATCAGCGCGAACCGGAAGTCGCGCGACTTCGACACGCCCCACTCGAGCCGGAACTGATAGGCCAGGGAGGCCGCGAGGATCGTGTAGGCGAGCTTTTCCTTCTGGCCGCCGGACTTGCCGTCGGAGTCGGTGTAGTGCTCCCATTCATCCCCCGAGTCGCGCCAGCGCTCGGAGGCGGCGAAACCGAACCAGTTGCGGACGTCGGTCACCAGTGCGGTCCAGCGGCGGTCGAGGTCGGTCTGCCCCTCACGGCCCTTGAACCGCTCGATGATCCGTTTGACCCGCAAGAACCGCTCCTCGGAGTATTGGTCGTCGGCGGCGATCACCTCATCGGTGCACGCCCGCAACTCGTCGCGGAAGGCGCGGATCTCCTGGTTGGTGCTCGGCTGGATGGTGAGCGTGATCAGCCGGCCGGGGTTGTATTCGATGGCGCGCAGTGAATCGTTGATGACGTCGATCCGCTCGCGGATAATCGTGGCCGACTTGGCGAGCCAGGCGCTGAACCCGGCGATGTCGTTGATCGTGTTGGTGTTGAGCTGCCGCTTGAACTCGGCCTCGAAGCGCGGCAGGTCGTCGCTGGCGAGCCGTTCGCGCAGCGCGCGGTATTCGCCGGCCGCCTCGACCGCCGCGTCCATCTCGGTCGTCTCGGCCGGCCAGAGCCGGCGGAACTCCTGCATCGCCGCGACCGCGCGCTGCCCGACCGCCTGTTGCTGGCGGGCGGCCTTCTCGATCCGCTCGGTCAAGGCGGCCTGTTGCTCCCGCTCGATGCGGTCGCAGTCGGTCACCGACTGCGGGGTGGGGCAGGACTTCTCCAGCAGCCCGTATGCCGCTTGGGCTACCGCCCACGCCGCCTCGCCCGCGCGCGTTCGCACCGCGGCGACCTGGGCAAGCTGCTCGTTGACGGCGTTGAGTTCGGCGCGCAGCTCACCGCGCCGCTCGGTCAGTTCACGCTCGCGGCCGGTCGCGCCGGCGAGGTCGCGCCCGGTCTCGGCCAGGCGTTGCCCGAGCCGGGCCAGCTCGGCGTTGCCGCGCTCGATCTCGGCTCGCTCGGCGTCATAGCGGGTGATCGCCGCGACGCAGGAGCGCCAGTCCAGCTCGGCCCACGAGGTGAAGACCGATAGCCGGTCGAGGACGCTGCGCAGGCCGGAAGTTTGCGCGCCAGCCGGGTGCAGGACTCGATCTGAGCGGCCAGCTGGGTCAGTGAGCGCTGCACTCCGCTGGCCTTCTCCAGCAGGGCGTCGATCTTGTCCTCATTGGACCAGCCGAGGACCCAGCGGGTGCGGTCATCAATGCGGAAACGGTCGTCCTTCTCGTGCCGCCCGTCGCCCGACTTGACCTGACCCGCCCGGGTGACCGCGCGAGCGTGGGTGCGCAGCTCGGCGATGCTCGCCGCGCAGGCGTGGTCGGCGCGCCGGCCCAGCTCCCGGGTGACCCAGTCGGCGAATGGCCCGGGTAAGACGTCGAGCAGGTCGGCGAGCACGGTGTGCGGCTGCAGCGGCCGGGAGTCCTTGGTAAAGCGTGGTGGGACGCGGTAATAGACCAGGCGCCCGCCGAGGTGGTTGGCGTCGACCCAGGCCGACGCGGCGTCGTAGTGCTCGGCCGGCACGAGCACCGAGAGGGCGAACCCCCGCAGCACGCGCTCGGCGGCACCCCGCCACTCCTCGTGCTCGGCGCGCACCTGGATCAGCTCGCCGACGAAGGGCAGCTCGGCCTCGGCCACGCCGAGCGCGGCGCGCAGGGCCTCACGGATGGCGAGATTGCGGGCGTCGATATTGGAGCTGCGCCCACGCAGGCTGCGCAGCTCGGCGCCGAGCGTGTCGCTCTCGTCCTTGGCGCGGCGCTGGTCGACGGCCAGCTCGGTGCGCCGGCCCTCGACCTCGCTCGCTTCCTCGTCGAGCGCGAGCAGCCGGGCGTGGGCCTCGGCGCGGGCGCGGGCGAACCCGTCAGCGTCGGCCACGGCGTCGAGCCCGGCCTCGGCGAGCAGGGCGGCGTGCTGGCCGGCGCGGGCCTCCTTGTCGGCTCGGCGGGAGCGCTCGTCGTCGATCAGCCGGGTCAGCTCGGCCAGGCGGGAGCCGCCGGCTCCGTCGCGGGCCAGCTCCAGGCGGCGCTGCTCGGCGTGCAACCGGGCGATCTCTTCGCCGGCTTGGCTGCGGGCGTCCTCGACCGACCCGATCTCGGTTTCGATCGCCTCCCGGCGGGTGGCGAGCAGCTGACCCTTGCGGTCGGCGATCCAAAACCGCAACGCCGTGCGGGCCTGCGCCGAGCGATCCATCTGCTCCTGGAGCGCGGCGTGGCTGTCGCAGTGGGCGACGATCGGATCGAGCCCAGCGAGTTGGTCCTTGGCCCGGCGGACCGCGTCGTGGGCTCGGGTGAGGTTGTCGAAGTGGCCGACGAGCGTGCTGATCCGGTCGGCGGCGTCGGCGCCTTCGAGCATGTGCTGGCGCACGAAGTCGGTGAGGTTGCCGACCGCCTTCATCGAGATCGTCTGGTGGAGCAACTCCAAGGCCTGCTCGGAGCCGATGCCGAGCAGCCGCCGCAGCCGCGTGCCGTAGTCGGGGAAGTGATCGGCAATGTCGGCTCCTCCGGCCCGGAGCCGCCGCTTGAGCACGGCGATCTCGGAGCCGAAATCGGTGAAGTCGCCGGCGATCGAGAGCGGCCGGTCGGCGGTGACGAAGAACCGATTGGGCTGCGCGCTCGTGTCGCGGGTCCAGAACACCTGCGCGAGCGTGACCTCGGCGGCATACCCCTCGTTGGTGAAGACGCCGAGGATCACGCTGTGGTGGCGGTGGTCGCGCAGGCCGACCGCGCGCGAGCCGCCGGTGGACTCGATCCGCTCGGACTTGTAGTGGCCCTGGACATAGGAGCGCAGGTCGCGCTCGCGATTGTCGGCGCCGGCGGCCTTGTTGTAGTTGATCCGGTTGGCCGGCAACAGCAAGGTCGTCACCGCATCGACCAGCGTCGACTTGCCGGAGCCGATGTCGCCGGTGAGCAAGGTGGTCTCCCCGTCGAGGTCCAGCCGGCTGACCCGTCCGTCGAATGTCCCCCAGTTGAGGACCTCGAGCCGGGTCAACCGGAACCCCGGCTTGGCCCCGGCCACTGCGGCGTCCAGCTCGACGGCAGAGAAGAGACCGTCCATCACGCCTTTCCTCCCGGCTCGCCGTCGGGGGCCTCGCCCGCGAGCGCGGCGGCATAGTCACGCAGGCGGGCATCGAACTCGCCCAACCACTGCGCATCGACGAACGCCTTGAGGATGCGGCGCACCTCCCACGCCGGGCTCCCTCCCGAGACCGACCGCAGGAAGCCCAGCTCGACCGCCTTGGCGATCGTGCGATCGATCTGGTCGACGATCTTGGCTTCGTTGGTGGAGTCGGCAAGGAAGACGCGCAGGTCATCGACCAGCCGCTCCCGGGTGACCACCAACCGTCCCTCGCCGCTGGTCGCATCGAACTCGGCAAGCGCCTTGCGCAGCAGGGCGAGCAACAGGCTGACCGAGAACGAGAGCCGGTGGCGCGGCACCAAGCGAGGGATCGGCGCGTCGGGGTCCTCGGGCTTGGAGCGCAAAAACGCATACCCCTCGGCCTCGTCGATGACGACCGTCAACCCGAGGACGTCCATGTGGTCACGCAGGCGCGGCTGCAGCGTCAAGATGTGCTGCCAGATCTGCTCGTGCGTGTCGCGATAGACGACCCCCTTCATCAAGGCGACCGCGGCAACGCTGAGCGGCGCCGGCTCGGCTGACGCGGCCGAAGCAGGGGCCGGCGGGTGCGCGGTGGTGGTCGGGGTCATCGGGGGCCTCCGGTGGTGGCGCGGTGGCGGGTGAGGGTGATCAGCGGCATCCGGACTTGGCGAGGCACGCCCGATGCGTCGACATAGGGGACGTGGGTGGTGACCGTATCGTCGACGACGAGATCGAGATCGTCCTCGCTGATCGCGAGATAGGCGACGATCTCGGCCAGGCCGAGCGCTGGTGGGTGCCGGTCGAGCAATTCGTCCAGCCGGATCTGATCGGACTGCCGCAGCTCGGTGCGCACGGTCGCGACCAGGCGGGCGGTGTCGACATAGACCTGGTCGAACAGTCCAGTGCCGTCGAAGTCGTCGGCGCCCGACTCGGCGACGCTCGAGTCCAGCTCGCCGGCGGCGGCGGGGACATAGAGCGGGCGCTCCATCGGCAGGTGCACCCGGGGGGCCAGCGCATCCAGCTCCATGGTCACCGCCGGTCGCGGGTCGTCGCGCACGAGCAGGGCGGTGCGCTCGATGCCGCGCAGCAGGTCCATGACCCGCCGGTTCTCCAGCCACACCCGATCGTCGAGGAAGCGGCGCAGCTGCTCGGACAGCTGGCGCACGGTCTGTTGGGTGCGCTCGGCGGCGTCGAGCCAATCGTGGTGGACGTGCCGCAGCCGCCGGTCGACCTCCACCTGGTCGAGCGTGACCAGCCGCTCCAGCAGGTCGCTCAGCTCCTCCTGCCGGTTGCGGGAGAGCAGGAAGTCGTGGAAGGCCTGGAAGCTGCGGCCCTGGTCGGAGGCGGCGATCGCGTGCCGGTCACCGACCAGCCGGTCGAGCAGCTCGCCCTTGGACCCGTCCCACGCGGCGATCTGCTCCCGGGCGCCGCGATCGAGCGCCCGGAAGTTTTCCTCGACCTCACGGAAGTCGGCGAGCAGCTCGCGGGCGGTGCCGGAGAAATGCTGGTAGCGGTCGAGCAGGGCCGCCGTGTCGAGCGGCGGCGCCTGCCCCGCCTCGGCGAGCCCGATCTGGGCGTCGATCTCGGCCCGGCGCCGGTGCAGCTGGGTCAGCCGACCGGCCGGATCGGTCTCGGCGCCGTGCACCATCTGGCGAAGCAGCTCGATCAGGGTATGCAGCCGCGACTCGGTCCCGACGAAGCTGCGCGCCCGCAGCCCGCTCACCCAGGCGACGGCCTTCTCCAGCTCGGACGTCGCGTCATAGTGCGCCTCGGTGGTGCCGTCGGGATAGAACTTGCGCAGCCAGCCCTGCCCCGGCGCCGCCCAGGCCTCGACATAGTCCCGCGCACTTCGGGGGTATGCCGCTCGCTCGCCGCCGGCGGCACGTGCGACTTCCGCTGCACTCTCACCCCTGACCGCGGTCTCACCCCCAATGGCGGTCCCGGTCTCGCTGAGCGAGCTGTTGATCGCGTGCAGCGCGTCATCGACCCGCACGAGCAGATCGCTCTCGGCGATCGAGCGGACGTTGTCGGCAACGAAGATCCGCCCGAGCACGGCGAGGACGAGTGGCGCCGTGTCGGCCCGCAGCAGCCGCCACGCGCCGGAGTTGGCGCGCAGATAGGCGATCTCGTCGTGGTCCATCGCGGTTCTTCGTGCTCCTCACCGGCCGGGGGTCGACCGTTGCCACAAACGCTACGAGAGCCCACCGACAACCCCCCGCATCGACACCCCCGAGCGGATGCGTCCCCTACCCGCTGGCCGTCGCTGTCGGCCCGGGATCCTCCACGACCGGGTCGTGCGTCGCTAAGCCCAGCAGTCCGGCGACCCTTTTCATGGCCTCGTCGTGGGTACACATGACCAGGTCGTCGATCCCGCTTCGCAAGGCGGTAGCCACGTGAATGGCGTCGAGGGTCTTCAGGTGCGGCACGATGGCTTCGGCATCCTGGAGCACGGCATGATCCAACGGGATGGTTCCGATGTGGTCGAGGACGGCCCAGCGGCGCTGCACGGGTTCCCCCAGTCGTCGCAAGGCACGCGTCATTTCTGTGCGCAACAGACGTGAGGAGTTCACGCTGTCGGCCGGTGCCGCCACGGTCTGATCGAACCACCGGGCCGCCGAGGGTGAGTGACCCAGCAAGATGCGCAACCCCACCGAGGTATCGAGGTAGTAGTCGGTCACTGCTCGCCCTTTAAGTCCTCCAGGAATGCGTCGCAGGAAACTCCGTCCGGAAGCTTCACGGGCGCAAGGTCGACGGTGCGCGACGGACCGGTGAGCTTCGGCGGGATGATCGCCGCTGAGGACGTTGTCGGAACCACCCGGGCTATCTCATGGTTGTGCCGTGTCACCACATAGGTCTCACCAGCCAGGACGTCAGCCAGCATGGGCGTCGGGTTCTGCCGCAACTCGCCCACCGAGATGGTCTTCACATCGCGAGTGTAGGAATTTTTGTCTTCCCTTGTCTACTTCACCCGGAGGTTCCTCGGTCGGCGTGGCAGGGTGGCGGTATGCAGCTGACCGAACTCCTTGTCGGCCAACTCACCGAACTCTTCGAGTCAAGTTCAGGGGACGCTCACGGGCGGGACCAAGTCCGCCGGTCGCGGCCGCAGCGCACCGACGTCGATCTCGACGATCGCCGGGCCACCTCGCCGGACTGCCTTCGTCAACGCCCGGTCGAATTCGTCGACGCTCCCGATTTGCTTGTGCCGCAATCCGAATGATCCAGCCAAGAGTGCGAAGTCAGGCGTGTGCAGGTCGACTCCTCGCGGGTTGCGACCGGCGGCACGCTGGAGGTTGCGCAGCACGCCATGGCCACCGTCGTTGACGAGCACGACGGTGACATTCGGCCGCTCCGCGGCGAGGACGGCAAGCTCGCCGAGGTGGACGGCGAGTCCGCCGTCCCCGATGGGCGAGTACATGGTCGCCTGGCCGGGCGATGCCGGCGCCGATCGCCATGGCGAGGCCCTGTCCGTTGCCGCCCCCTGCGGCATACACATTGTCGGTGGGGTCAAAGACGGCGAGCAGCCGGTTGCCCCACGAACTACCGGGGATCGTGACGTCGCGCACGATCGGCGAGCGACTGGGCAGCCGGGCGCGGATCGCGTCGCAGATGCCGGCATACGCCCCGATGTCCTCGCGATGAGCCGAGCGCGCCGCCGCCGCACCGGCACCGATGCGGTCGGCCCAGGTGTCCTCCGTCGCGACCTCGCCCAAGAGGTCGACCAGGGCCGGTATGACGTGCCGCGCGTCGGCCTGCAGGCCGACGGTCACCGGGAAGTTGCGTCCGAGCGCGTACTCCTCCACGTCGATCTGGATATGCGTACTTGGCAGCGGCAACTCGAATTCACGGGTTTCGTTGGCCCGCAGGTGACTTCCGACGGTCAAGAGGCAGTCGGCGGCGCCGAGCACGTCGCCGAGAGCGTCGTGGGTCGCGAAATTGCCGATGCACAAGGGGTGGTCCTCCGGCACCGAGCCGCGGCCATTGGCGCCGCTCAACACTCCCGCGCCCCAGACCTCGGCGAGGTCGACCAGGGCTGATCCCACTTGACGCGCTCCTCCGCCTGCCCAGATGAGCGGCCGTTGCGCCTGACGCATCAGCGCCGCCGCTCGCTCGACGTCGCGCCGTGAGCCCGCCCTCGGCCGGTCCGATCGCGACCGAACCTTGTTCTGCGCCTGCGGATCCGCGGTGTACTGCAGGTCGATCGGCCAGTCGACACTGACCGGGCCCTGGGGCGGCGTGAGCAGCCGCCGCGCGGCGCTCGTCAGGATCGCCCGGGCCTGGCGGGCCGTCTCGATCCGCAGGGCCTCGGCGGAGACCGCCTGCAGCATCTGCAATTGCCGCGGCACCTCGTGATAGGCCCCGCGATGTTCCCCGATGAGGTCGGCGTTGATGTTTCCGGTCACGTGCAGGACCCGGCTCTGGGCCGTCAACGCCTCGAGCATCGACCCGGCGGCATTCCCGGCGCCGGTCCCGGTCGAGGTGATGGCCACGCCGATGCCGCCGCTCGCCCGGGCATACCCGTCCGCGGCGTTGACCGCTGCCGCCTCGTGCCGGACCGGGACGAACCGCAGGTCGCGATCGACGGCCTCGACGAGCGGGAGGTTGTGGATGCTGATCACCCCGAAGGCGACGTCGACGCCGGCCTCCCGCATGACCTCGACGAGGATGTCGCCGCCCGTGCGCGCCGCTCTGGTCAGCTCGCTCGCCGGAACGCGGTGGGTCTCGGTGGTCGTATGCCGTGCCGGCCGGTTGCCCTTGCTGCGCTTGGCCATCCGCGCTCCCCTCGAGTGTGAACGTTCTCGTCGGCCGACATCTCGGACCCGCCGGGACCTCAACCGTAGGTCTCCCGGGGCGCGCGCGGTCGCTTACGCCTCGATCAACGACGCGCCCACGGCGCCTACTCGTCACCGCGCAGGGTGAACGAGCGCAACCGGTCTCCGGTGACCCACAGCGCGGCGAGAGTGACGACGAGGGCCGCCCCGACGGCATACGGGAGAGCGAGATCGGCGTCCTCGACGCGCGAACTGATCTCGCTCGCCACCTGCCGCCCCCACGAGCCGATGGCGACCCAGCGGATCCCGGCGAGCAGGCCACCGAGCACGCCCTCCCAGATCAGCACGAACAGCAGACCGGCGACGACCGCGTGCCGGGTCATCGCGGCGAGCACGAGGAAGAGAGCGGTGTATGCCGTGCCCGCCACCGCCGCGCCCGCCCCCCACGCGAGGGCGCGCGCGACATCGCCGGCATCGAGAACGAGCCCGGCGATCGCGAGCGGCAGCGCGCCCAGGACCAGGGTCGCCAGCCACGCGACGACGAACTTGCTGACCGCGATCACATGCCGGCTGACCGGTTTCGCGAGCAGATAAACGATCGACCCGTCATCGACCTCCGGCCCGAGCACGGCGCTCGCCGCGAGCAGCGCCACCAGCGGCAGGGCGAGCGTGTAGCCGAGGTTGACCACGCTGTCGTAGCCGTCGTCGCCGCCGGCGAGCAGGCGCACCAGCACGGCGAGCCCCACCAACACGAGTGGGATGAGGACGAGCACCAGGCCGCGGCGGCGGCCGAACAACGCTTGGGCGGAGAGGCGAATGATGGTCGGGTTCATGCCGATCCCCCGACGAGATAGGCGAAGGCGCTCTCGAGAGACTCATCACTCGGAGTCAGTTCGAGGATCCGGATGCCCTTCCCCCGGGCGAGCGTCGGCAGCGCGAGCGCGAAGGCGCCGAGATCGCTCACCGACACATCCAGGCCTCCTTGGCGGCGCAGGGCGATGTGCGAGCTCAACAACAGCGTCCGGCCCTCGGCGCCCATCTGAGGCGAGCAGGACGAACGGGAGGATCTTCGAGCGGCCGGAACGGCCCAGCCCGAACGCGTTGCGGAAGCCGGTGGCGACCAGGGCGCGAGCGATCGCGCCCAGACCGTGGCGAGGTCCGGCATACGGCCGGTAACCGATGTCGTGGATGACACTGCCGCCCAAGGTGTTTTTGGGTCCTGGGTCTTGGGGTATGCCGTTCGGATGGCTCATCGTGGCCCTCCCGCGTCCGCGAAGACGTCCTCGATGCGGCGGTGATCGGCCTGCAGCCGGACCAGGCCGAGGCCGAGGTCGCCGGCGGTGTCCCGGATGAGGTCATGGACGTCGGGAGCGCCTGGTTCCGCGGCGGTCGCGTCGACCGTGAGCATGCTGCCGCGCGGGCCCGCGGAGACCCCCGCCGCGGCGAGCCCCACGAGCATCCGTTCCTGAGCGTTGTCGCCGAGGACCTCGACGAGCAGGGCGCCGGTGGCGTCGAGGAAGTCGCCGGTGCGGGAGGCGCGCAGCAGCCGGCCGCCGTCGAGGACGACGACCTGGTCGCTGACCCGTTCGAGCTCGCCGAGCAGGTGTGAGGTGACGATGACCGAGATCCCGAAGTCGTGGCCGATCCGCTGGATCAGGCCGAGCATCTCGTCGCGCGCCGCCGGGTCCAGGCCATTGGTCGGCTCGTCGAGGAAGACGAGCTTCGGGTCGTGGACGAGGCCTGGGCGAGCTTGGCCTTCTGCTTCATGCCGGTGGAGTAGCCCCCATCGGCCGGTAGCGCTCCTCGGCCAGGCCGACGTGCCGGAGCACGTCGGCGGCGCGTTCGCGAGCGGCGACGCGCCGCAAACCGGACATCATCGCCATGTGCACGGCGAAGTCGCTGGCGCTGACATCCGGTGGGAGACAGTCATGTTCGGGGAGATAACCGACGACGGCCCGGATCGCCGGGCCGGCCGTGGCGATGTCGTGCCCGAGCACCCGGGCCCGCCCTGAGGTGGCGGGGATCAGGCCGAGGAGGGTTTTGATGAGCGTCGACTTGCCCGCGCCGTTCGCGCCGACGAGCCCGGTCACGCCGGCGTCGATCTGCACGGTGAGGGCGTCGAGCGCGAGCACCGAGCCGTAGTCCTTGGTGATCCCCTCCGTCACCACTACCGGATGCATGCCATGAGACTAACCGGACACACACGGAGCCCGACCTCGCGGGCGGACAGCTTGCTAGCCCGCAGCGCGGCAGTGGTCGCGCTCGTTGACCTCGATGACGTGCCCACCCGGCGCACGCACGATCATGCGGCAGCCCCACGGCCGCTGCTCATGACCGGTCACGACACTCGCGCCGGCAGCGACGGCATCCTCGACGAGCGTCTCCAGCCCGGTGACGTAGACCCCTGGAAACGTGCTTCCTCCCGCTCGCAGGTCCGGCGCCTCGGCGATGCTCTCCCCTGCATAAACCGCCACGTGGACATCGCCGACCTCGGCGGCCCAATGCTCCACTTGGTCGTCGTGAACCTCGTGTTCGAGGTCGATTCCGAGGGCCCGCAGGACTCCCGCGAGCCCGGCGGCGTCGTCGCTGAAGAAGACAAGCGAGGCGAGTGACGTCATACGCATCATCATGCCGATCGTCGGCGACGGACTGGGCATCCGGCGTCCCCGGTCAGTTCAGTGAGCACGTCTCGCCCGCCAGGCGTGACCCGCCACACATGCGGAGAAGGCTGGAACAGGGCGGGCGCCTTCGACGTTATTCCGACGTCATGACCACCAGCCAACGCCTCGAACTCGCCCAACGCTTCTTCGACGAGGGGCGGTATGCCGCATGCCTTCGGCTGGTCGAGCCGCTCACCCTGCGGGCGCCGCGCACCAAGGACGACCTCACCGCCCAGCGCCTGCTCGCTCGGTCGGCGTATGCCGTGGGGAAGCTCGTCGTCGCCCAGACGGCCGCCGAGCGCGTCCTGCGCCGTCGCCCGCAGGATGCCGAGACGATGCGGCTGCTGGTTCGTGTCCTGCAACGAGAGGGACGGCACGTCGACGCCGCCCGCTGGATGACCCGCCTGGACGAACTCGGCACGGACACCTGGACCGACGATTCCGCGATGCCAACTGGTCCGCGGCGGCCCGCCGGTGCCGCCCGCCGCTCCACGGTCGCCTAACGCTGATTTCCGCGGCGCGGCGGAGGCGCCGCGTTGGGATTCCCGAGCCGGGGTGATCGGCGGGCCCAGCCATGTCGAGAGTAGCCTTCCGGCACGTTTCAGGCCGAAAACCGTGCCGATCGGCTCCTCTCGATGGCCTGCTTGGTCTCCGACGGCGGCCGCCGCCGAGCAGGGATCGGAATCGACCCGCGAGGAGACCAAGTCGTCTTTGCGGATGCGCTACTCAGTCGACTGACGTAGCCTGCACGCATGGCAGATCAGCCGACCGCCCCAACGCGAAACATCGGTGGGGGCCTGATTGCCGCGAGCGGCACGCTTGCTTTGATTGCCTTCGTCTTCTGCGGAGTCGTCTTTGATGGCTGGGCGTGGGCGTGGGTCTTCTTCCTGGTTCCAGCGGCGATCCGGGCATTTCAGCACGGCTCGCGGGGCTGACCAGATGGTGGGCACGGGCGACTGGTGATCCGCCGCCCGGCCGCCTATTCCCGAGCGGCGACGAGCCCAATCGGCCGCGGGCGGGTGGCGGCCCGGCCGGGCTGAGGCCACCGAGGCGGGCCAGGGCCAGCTCTCGCCGCCGTTCGGAGATCCCCATGGTGACGGCGGCGATGGCGCTGATCAGGGCATACAGGCCGCCAAGAGCTGTCAGCGCCAACAGGAATTGGTCGTTGGCCGTGCGCATGGCGCTGTTCTGGGCGGCGATCCAGTCGGGCACGGTCTGCGCCTCGCCGAGCTCGGCCGTCATGATGGCTGCCCGCACCGAGGCCGGCGAATGGCCCGCTTCGACGCGGATCAGGGTCTCGGTCGGTGCCGAGGCGAGCACCGCGGCCGGCACCATTTCGCGAGTGACCAGGAAGCTTTCGCCGGGCGCGAGCAGCACCGGGATGCTGCCCGTGCGCCGCAGCGGAATGATTCGGTTACCGAGCGCGAGCCGGAGATCGCGCGGCCGGCCGTTCTCTTCGAGGCCGGAGCCGATGTAGATGGCGCCCGGAGCGAGGTGCGCCAGCTGCTCCCGGTGTCGCGGCCAGCGGTGCGTCGCGGCAGACGATGGGCAAGTGTCGACGCGAAAGCGTAGCGGGCCGCTTGGGTGGCTGCGGCTGTATGCGCGGCCAGCCAGCTGGCGCGCGGTCGGTTACCTGCTGATCATGTTCGGCACCGGCATGGTGGTCCTCGTCGTTCTCACCGTGGTGTTCGCCCTCGGGGCTGGCCTGGCGCTGGCGCCGCTGCTCGGGCGCGCACAAGCGCCGATGACCCTCGGCTCGTGGCTTGTGGACACTCCGGCCGAACAGTGGGCCGTGGTTCCGGTGGGGTTGCTGACCCTGCTCGCCCTGCCCTATTTGTGGGCTGGCATCCGCAGCTCGGGGTGGCGACCATCCGCGCCCTCCTGACGGTCGACCCGGAGCAAGCCGACCGTGAGCTACGCCAGGTGCGCAGTTCGCGGGCCCGGCTCGTCGATGCCTTCGATAGCGAGCGAGCTCGGATCGAGCGTGACCTGCACGATGGCGCTCAGCAGCAGCTGGTCCAGCTAACCATGCGCCTCGGTTTGGCGAGAACTGCGCTGCCGCAAGAACATCCGGCATACGCCGATGTGGCGGCAGCGCACGATCAAGCGAAGGTGCTGATGGAGGAGCTGCGGAGACTCGTGCGCGGCATCCATCCGACCACGTTGACCGACCGAGGATTGCCTGCCGCGCTGGAGGAACTCGCTGCGGCACAGTCGATTCCGGTGGAGCTCGACCATCGGATACCGCCGGATCTCCCGCGCGCGGTGCAGAGCAGCGTGTATTTCGCCGTCGCGGAGGCGCTCACCACTGTCGCGAAACACGCCGGGGCCGCGCGGGTCGCCATCGTGGGTCAGGTTGCGGCCGAACGGGTTTCGGTGACAATCACCGACGATGCGCATGGCGGGGCGCGGCCGGGTCCCGGCACTGGCCTGTCCGGGATCGCCGACCGGCTGGCGGCCATCGACGGCACGCTCGCGATCTCCTCCCCGGCTGGCGGCCCGACGGTCGTCGCGCTCGATGTGCCAGGCTCGCCGGTATGACGGATTCGCCTATGCGCATCGTCCTCTCGCCGAGGACGGAGTGCTGTTGCGCGAGGGCCTCGCCGGTCTTCTCGGGCGATTCGGTATGGACGCCGTTGGACTTGCTGGTGATGCCGCCGAGCTGGTGGCGGCCGTGGAGCGGCAGGCGCCCGACCTGGTGATCACCGATGTCCGGATGCCGCCGGGCTTCAGCGACGAGGGGCTGCGCGCGGCAATCGCTTTGCGCCAGGCCGATCCGTCCTTGCCCGTGGTGGTGTTGACCCAGTATGTCGAGCGGGCGGGGGCTCGCGAGCTGCTGGAGTCGGAGGGCAGCGGCGGTCTGGCCTATCCGTTGAAGGACCGGGTCGCGGATGTCACCGAGTTTGTCGCCACCGTGTGCCAGGTCGCCGGCGGTGCGACCGTGATCGACCCTCAGGTGGTGCGCCAACTGCTGCGGAGCGAGGACCCGACCAGCCGGTTAACTCCGCGCGAGCGTGAAGTCCTTTCCCTTGTCGCCGAAGGCCATTCGAACGCGGCGATCGCCGCGCGCCTGGTCGTCACCGAGGCGGCAGTCGACACACACATCGGCAACATCTTTGGCAAGCTTGGCCTGCCACCCAACGAGGACCAGAACCGACGCGTTGTCGCCGTGCTCACCTATCTCGGCGCCGGCGGGTAGGAGGGGCTGACTCAGCGGTCGGCCCGAGGGGCTGGCCCCACGCCCGGACGAGATGCGGCCCTCAAGAAGCGTTCGGCAAGCCGCCGTGGGTGATGGCGTCGGGATCGGTTGCGGGGCGCGCCGGGCGAGGTCAGGTCGTTGTCGGGGCGGCGCCTCACGCCGGTCAGGTGGGGCGGTGGCCCCAGCCGAGGGCCGGCGGTGGGATGGAGAGGTAGGTGTGGCCGGTGGGGGTGGTGATCGCGGTGATGTGGGTGCGGGGCCTGGCGTTGCGGGCGATGTGGGTGTTGCGGTCGGTCTCGGGTCCGGCGGCGTAGGCGGCGATCTCGGCGCGGGTCAGGACGCGGGTGGTGAACCCGGGCAGGTCTTTGGTGTAGTTGCAGCCGGCGGACAGGCCTTGCCCGTTCTGGTAGCTGGTGGGCCCGCCCTTCGCGGCGGGGACGGCGTGGTCAGCGTGGCGGATGGGGGCATCGCAGTGGGGCATGCGGCAGCGATCGTCGCGCAGGATGAGCAGGGAGCGCAGCAGGGGTGGGAAGAGGCGGGCGGCGGATTCGAGGGCGATCAGGTCGCGCCGGTCGGGGCTGGTGAACGCCCGCCGCAGGGACACCGCGGCGGGGTGCTCGCCGGGGCCCGGCGGACCGCAGTGGTTGTCGGGGGTGTCGGTGTCGGTGTCGGGGGTGTCGCAGCCGTACAGGAGCCATTCGCGGGCGAGGGCGGCGGGGATGGTGCCGTGGCCGAGGATGCGGACCGGGTCGGCGGCGCCGGCGCAGCGGCTGCCCTCGCCGGGGCGGTGCCAGGCAGGCTCGGTGGGTGGGTGCTGGTCCGTCGGGGTTGGCGGCTCGCCCGCCGGGGCTTCGGTGATGGGGTCGGACTCGGTGGCGGGGTGGCTGTCGGGATGCGTGTCGGCGGGGTCAGGGGGCCGCTGGTCGGCGAGGACGCCAGCGGGGTCGGTGTCATCGGGATCGGCGGCCTTCTCGCGGTTGCCGCGATCGTCACCGGGATCAGCAGGTGCGGCCGGTTCAGCAGGTCCGGGAGATGCGGCGAGTTCCGCGGCGGGGCCGCTGGGGCCGGCCGGCTGGCTCCTGCTGCCCGCACGGGTGTCGGCGGGCTCGGCGCCGTCATCGTCCGGCTCGCCGTGGGTGTCAGGGTCTCCGGGCCCAGGCTGGTCGGTGGGCTCGCCGTCGTCGGTGGGGTCAGCGTCGGCGGTGGCATCGCCGGGAACCGTCTCGGCCGGCGAGCCGGCAGCAGGCTCGGACTCGGGCTCGGCAGCGTCGGCTTCGGCGGGCCAAGGTTCGGGTTCGCCAGCGCCGGCGTCGTCGCCAGTGTGGGTGTCGGCAGTCTCGGTCGCGCCGCTGTCGCTGCCGGTGGTTTCGGTGGCACGGCTGTCGGCGGTGCTGTCGCTGCCGGTGGTTTCGGTGGCACGGCTGTCGGCGGTGCTGTCGCTGCCGGTGTCGGAAGCGCCGGTGGTGTCGGGAGCGCCGGTGGTGTCGGT
This sequence comes from Nostocoides sp., assembly GCF_037045025.1. GTDB lineage: Bacteria > Actinomycetota > Actinomycetes > Actinomycetales > Dermatophilaceae > Nostocoides_A. Next base: position 218,296 of record NZ_JBAOHM010000015.1, read on the forward strand.
GTCGGTGTTGTCGGTGGTGTCACTGGGGGCGGTGGGGGTGAATAGGTCGCCCAGGTCGTTGAGGTTCTTGCCGTACAGGTTGTCGGGGGTCATCACCAGGGTGACCGCGGCCGGGGGGAACTGCCCGGACGCCAGCCCAGACAGCCGCGCGATGGCGGTGTCGGCCAGCACCTGCGAATAGGTCCGCTCCCCCGCCGGGTCATCCGGGTCGGCGCCGGCGAGCACGCCGGTGGCGTGCCGGTGCAAACACGCGTACGCGGACACGATCCGCGGCAACGTGTCCAAGAGGGTCAGGTAGGCCATCCCGTCCGGCGCCGGCCGGGTCCACGCTCCCCGGGAGGAGACCGCTTTGGCGTGCCTGGCCAGGACGGCGTCCGGGTCGAGCCGGGCGGCGACCTGGGCGGCGGCGGCCCGCGCCTGCGCCAGGGTCAACACCGGCAACCGCTCCCCGAGCTCGGCGTCCAGGAGGCGCTGGTCGTCCTCGGACAACCCGGCGGCTTCGGCGCAGACCGCGCCCGCGACCGCCGGGGAGATCAGGCCCGCGGTCAGGGCGGCCAGGGTGTGCGGTAACACGCTAGTCAACGCCCGCGACTGGGACAGCTGCGCCTGCGCCGCCGACGGGCTACACCCGCGGGCCAGCGCGAGTTGCGGGGTGATTCCCCGCCCCGCCGCCCGCGGCGAGAGCCCGCGGGCGTGCGCGTCGGCGGTATGGGTGTCGGCGAACGCGACGCTCACTCGCGCCTGGGCCGCCGCCAGGGCCGCTTTGAGGCGTTCACACACGCTCAACACCTCGATCCGCTCCCCCTGCCCCGCGTCCTGGGCCAGGCCGTCGACCTCGGCCAACGCGTCGGTGATCGCGGTCAGCCAGGCCACCTGATCGCTCGCCCGCTGTGGTGCCCCCACCAGCTCCGCGAACCGCGACCCGCACTCATCCCCACCCTCGCCGCCGCCGGGGTAGCCGCCGCGGCCGCGGCGGGGGAACTGGGCGGCCTCGTAGTCCTCCATGTCCGCGCGGATCTGGGCGAAGAACGCGGCCTCCTCGGCCGCGTCGGCGAACATCGGCTCCTCATCCCCGCGTTGCAGCAGCGCCAGCTCTTCCTCCGGGGTCAGCTGACCGGCCAGCCCGTCACAGTCATCAAAGAAGTCATTCACGGTGTGGTCCCAGCCGCCATCGTCCCCGGGGGTTCCGGGGGTGGTGGGTAGGATCGCCGTCATGCCACAATTGTACTATATTACCTGCCAGTAGGTAAGCACAAATTCCTGAATATTCGCCTAATCCGATTCGTGTGATTGGGCGCGTGGACGTCCTAAGCGGACGGATGCGGTGCATCTCATCGAGGGTGAGGTCGGGATCTGATCTGACCCGGATCCGCGAGTAGCTTGCGTGTGGGTTGGGCGGCCAGTGAACGGCGGATAGATTTTGTGTTGTGGCAGTGTGTTTTTGGGTGCGGGCAGGGTGGATGGCCCGGTGGCGCTCGGGTGGGCGGGTCTTCGGGGTCCTGGGTCGTCGGGACGGGGGATTCGCGGGTTAGGCCGCGGTGGGTAAGGCCCGGATCCGGGCCAGGACGGTGGGCAGGAGCTGGCGGTCGGGCGGCAGCCGCAGGATCAGCTGGCGGCCGTGGTGGACCAGGCGGGCTGGGACGCAGAGCAGTTCGTGGCGTAGGCGGGCGCCGTGGGCGCGGTGACGCTGGTCGATCCCGGTCAGGGCTTGCAGCAGAACGGAGATGTTCCCGGCGAGCAGGGCAGCCCACATCCACACCGTGTTGATGGCGTGGTCGCCCGACGGCAGATGCCGCAGCGCGGCCCCGAGTTTGGCTTCCCGGATCCGGTCCTCAATGTCGGTGCGGCGGCGGAACCAGGACTCGACCTGCGTGATCGAGGCAACCGGTGCGGCCGCCTCACCCGGCTCCGCCGGCTCCGCCGGCTCGGCCGGCTCGGCCGGCTCGGTGGGGTTGGCCGGGTGGTCGTTGGCGGGGATATTGGTGACGATGAAGGAGACCGCGTGAGTTTGGCAGCCTGATTTGGCCCCACTGTGACGGCTTGAACTGGCCCCACCTGTGTGTCTGTGTGGGGGTGTCGTGACGGTCTGATTTGGCCCCACCCGGGTTGGCTCGATGTGACAGGTGTCGTCGAGTCGAAAGCGGGGCGCGGGGTCGTGTGGAGGTCGAGGGTGGAGTTGTTCGAGCAGATCCGCCGGGATAGGCGGCTGGATGAGTCGATCTCGATCCGGGGGCTCGCGGATCGGTATGGGGTCCATCGCCGTACGGTCCGGGCGGCGTTGGCGGATCCTGTTCCGCCGCAACGGAAATTGGCGGAGCGTCGGGCTCCGGTGCTGGATGGGGCGCGGGAGTTGATCGACGCGATGTTGACCGCGGACCTGACCGCGCCGCGGAAGCAGCGGCACACCGCGGTCCGGGTCCGGGACCGGCTGGTGACCGAGCACGGGCTGGTGATCTCGTATTCCACGGTCCGTGATTATGTCCGCGTGGCGCGGCCGCGGATCGCCGCGGAGGCCGGCCGCAGTCTGGATGAGGTGTTCGTGCCGCAGTGGCACGAACCGGGCGCGGAGGCCGAGGTCGACTTCGCTGATTTGTGGGTTGACTGCCAGGGGCAGCGGGTCAAGTGGTATTTGTTCACGTTCCGGATGTCGTACTCGGGCAAAGCGGTTCACCGGGTGTACCAGTCCGCGTCGCAGGAGTCTTTCCTGGCTGGGCATGTTGCCGCGTTCACCGAGCTCGGTGGGGTCCCGGTGGGCGCGATCCGGTATGACAATCTCTCGGCCGCGGTGAAGAAGATCTGCCAGGGCCGCTCGAGGGTCGAAACCGACCGGTGGACGATCTTCCGCTCCTACTACGGCTTCGACGCCTTCTACTGCCGTCCTGGCCGCGACGGCGCCCACGAGAAGGGCGGTGTCGAGGGTGAGGGCGGCCGGTTCCGCCGTACCCATCTGGTCCCGGTCCCGGCGGTGACCAGTGTCGGGGAGCTGAACGCGTTGTTGGCCGGGTACGACACCGCCGACGATGCCCGGCGGGTCGGATCGCGCACCAGCACAGTGGGGTTCGACTTCGCCCACGAGAAGCCGCTGCTGCGGCCGCTGCCGGCTGAACCGTATGAGGTCGCGACCACGTTGACCCCGCGGGTTGATCGACACGCCCGGGTCAGCGTGCGGCAGGTCTCCTACTCCGTCCCGGCCCGGCTGGTCGGGCGGCGCGTGCGGGTGGTCCTCGACGACGAGCACGTGCAGTGTCTATGACGGGCAAGCCCTGGTCGCGGTCCATGCCCGCTCCACCAATCGCGGCTCCCAGGTGCTGGTGCTCGATCACTACCTCGATGTGCTGGCCCGTAAACCCGGGGCGCTGCCCGGCGCGTTGGCGCTGGCCCAGGCCCGCACCTCCGGGGTGTTCACTTCCACCCATGACGCCTGGTGGGACGCGGCCCGCCGCGCCCACCCCGACGACGACGCGGCCGCGACCCGCTCCATGATCGAGGTGCTCCTGCTGCACCGGAACCTCCCGGCTGCGGCCGTGCTGGCCGGGATCCAGGCCGCCCTGGCCATCGGGGCCACCAATCCCGATGTCGTGGCCGTCCAAGCCCGCCACGCCGCCACCGCCCCGGACAGCGGGATCGTCATCCCCCTCCCCGCCCGGATCGAGACCGACCCGCGCCCGGTACCCGACCTGACCGCCTACGACACCCTGCTCAACCCCGCCACCACCACCGAAACACACTGAGACAGAAAGAAGAATCCTCATGCCAGCACGAACTGCCACCCACGCCCGCGGCACCAGCAGCATCGGCGGCGGCGACGCCGCCGCGATCGCCCCCGTCGCCATCGCCGCCCGCACCCTGGGCCTGCCCACCGTGCGCGACGACCTCGACGAACACCTCGCCACCGCCGAACGGGAACACCTCTCCTACGCCGGATTCCTCGCCGACCTCCTCAGCGCCGAATGCGACGACCGCGCCACCCGACGGCAAGCCCGCCGCGTCCGCGAAGCCGGGTTCCCGAGACCGAAACGGTTGGAACAGTTCAACTTCGACGCCAACCCCGCGATCAACCCCGCGACCATCAACACCCTCGCCGCCGGCGAATGGATCACCACCGGATCCCCGCTATGCCTGATCGGGGACTCCGGCACCGGGAAAACCCACCTGCTCATCGGGCTCGGCACCGCCGCCGCCGAACAAGGCCACCGGGTCCGCTACGTGCTGGCCTCGAAACTGGTCAACGAACTCGCCGAAGCCGCCAGCGAGCACCAACTCGCGAAAACCATCGCCCGCTACGGCCGGCTCGACCTGCTCTGTATTGACGAACTCGGCTACCTCAGCCTCGACCGCCACGGCGCCGAACTCCTCTTCCAACTACTCACCGAACGCGAGGAAAAGGCCTCCATCGCCATCGCCGCGAACGAGCCATTCTCCTCCTGGACAACAACATTCACCGACCCGCGCCTCTGTGCCGCGATCGTCGATCGCCTCACCTTCAACGGCCACATCATCCAAACCGGCACCACCAGCTACCGACTCGCCCACACCCGCAAGAACTAAGACAGAACCACCAGCCTGGGGCCAGTTCAAGCCGCCACAGTGGGGCCAAATCAGGTTGACATACTCAGACCGCGTGGGCGTGGGTGGCCGCGCCCTCCAAGGCGAGGGTGAGTTGGTTCTTCTCGATGGTGCGTCGACGCCGTGAGCGGGGGTCGTCGGAGATGTCCTCGGCCTCGATGCGGACCCGGCGCACGATGGTGTACGTGTGCGGCGGCCACCCCTGCGGGGCGTAGTCGACCGCGGCGACCTGCGCGCCGGGCATCCCCTCCGCCGCACCCCAGGCGTCCTCGGGGATGGCGGCGTAGGCGCGCCACATCGCGGTGTTCCGTTTCGCGGCGATGGCGAAGTCACACCCGGCCGCCACCGCGGCGTGGGCCAGGTCGGCGGTGAAGTAGCCGGCATCCGCGCGCACCCGCAACCGATCCCAGTCGGCCGCGGCCGAGCGGATGTCCTCGGGGATCCCGGCCAGGACCCGGCGCAGCAGGTCAGCGGCCCGGGGCCTCACATCCTCATTCCCCGCGAGCAACTCCGCGGCCAGGGTCAGCCCGGCCTCGGCCCAGGTCCCCAGATGCGGACGGCCCGCGCGCTGACCGTGATAGTTGTAGGCCACGCCCTGCTTCGTCGGCCCGTACACCTCCACATCGGTGGAATCCAAGTCCACCGTCACCGCCGCGGCCAGCACCGCCCGGCGGGACGCCGGCAACAACCCGACCGCATGACCGGTCAGGTCCGCGACCGCACCCTCACTCTCCAGGCCGGCCAGCTGCGCCGGCCCGAACCGGCGGGCCAACCCCGCCGCCGTGGTCGAGGCCAACACCGGCACCGCCGACAACGCGGACCCGGCCACATCCTGGCGCTGCCGGTCCAACGCGGCCAGCACATCCCCGCCGAGCAACTGGCACTGCGCCAGCGACACCAGCACCTGCCCGCCCGTCGCGCCCCGCTCCCGCTCCTTGATCGCACCGATCCCCCGGTCAAGGCGCCCGACCAGGTCCAGTTTCTCGATGAACTCCGCGAGCGCTGCCACCCCCGAGGTCCCGGTCAACGACGGATCCGGCGCGCCGATCCGCACCCGCTTCCGCACCCGGCCACGACCACGTACTCTCTTCATCGACAAGGTGCTTCTCCTCGCTGGCCAATCGAAGGCTTCGTAACCCCGATTCTCCCAGTAGGACAAGCACCTTCGTCACATCACACGCCGATCACCCCACCACTACTCGCGGATCCGGGTCTGAGTCCACCTATTTCGAATAGGCGCATGAGCCGTCAGGTGCGGGAAGTGGAGAACGACACCCAGCGGCGCCTTTAGGCCGAAGTTACGGCTGGTTGACGTGGCGAACCCCCTGCTGGGCAGGGGGTTCGCTGGTTTGGGTGTTGGTGGTTCTGTCTACTTGCCGTTGATGGTTAGGGGGATGGGGGCGTTTAGGAGGGCGAAGGTGTGGCGTTGGGTGGGGGTGGGTTCGGCCAGGGTGGGCACGAGGGGTGTGGTGTGGTCGGTGCCGTAGCGCAGGTCGTTGCGGGTCAGGGTGGCGAGGTGTTTGAGCAGGGCCGGGAAGGACCGCACGGGCTGGTCGTGGTCGTCGGTGTGTCGGGAGGCTTTGCGGTCCGCGGCCGGGGAGCGGTGGGCGGGGGCGACCGGGTCGGCGGGTGTTGGCGGGTGTTCGTCGGTGAAGGTCAGGGGGGCTAGGGTGGCGCGTAGGTGCCAGGTCAGGTAGGCGGCGAGCATCACAATCAGGACGTGGGCGCGGACGCGGTCTTCGAGGCGGTGGTAGATCGGGCGCAGGTCGAGGTCGGTGGCTTTGATGCTGCGGAAGTCGCGTTCGACGTGGGCGAGGTTTTTGTAGGCCTGGACGATGCTGGCGGGGGTGAGGGTCTCGGCGGGCGTTGGGGTGCGTAGCACGTAGATGCCGTCGAGGGCGGCTTCGGCGGCGATCTGGCTGGTTTTGCGGGTGATCACCACGGTGGTGTCGGTGATGGTCAGGTCGAAGTGTTTGGCCATCCGGTATTTGTTGAGGAGTTTGCCGACCCGCAGGCCGATCGTGTCGGCGCCGGCTAGCCGGCCCTCGGCCACTGCTCGCTGGGTGGGGGCCAGGGCGGTTTCGGTGGCGGTGAGCAGGTCCTCGCGTTTGCGGGCGCGTTCGGTGGCCAGGAACGGGTTGCGGCAGGCGATCAGCCGTTCCCCGGGGTAGTCGGGGTGGCTGATTTCGGCCAGGTTGTGTTCATCGAACAGGGTTGGTTGAAGCGGGCCGCCCTCGGCGGCAAGGGTTTTGATCGCGGGGGCGCGCAGCGCGGTGATCCAGCCGAGGTCGGCTCGGGTGGCCGGGTCGGTGTTGGTGTGGCGGATCGCGGTGATCCGGGCGGTGGTGATCATGCCGCGGTCGCCGACCATGACCATCTCGGTGAGTTTGAAGGTGTCCCGCACCAGGGTGACGGCCTCGATGAACGCGGTGGGGTCGGCGGTGTTGCCGGGGAAGACCCGGATCGCGACCGGGCGACCGGCCGGGTCGGTCAGCAGCCCGTACTCGATCTGGGTGCGGTTCTTCTTCCCGTCGCGGGAGTAGCCGCGCCGGGCCAGTGGGCAGTGGCTGCCTTCCATCCACGAGGACGATAGGTCGAACAGCGCCATCCGGGCGGGGTTGGCGTCGGCGGCCAGGTGGCGCCGGGCCAGCTGCTTCTCGATCGCGTCCTGGCGCCCGAGTAGCCAGTCCATCGCCGCGTAGACCTCGTCGGTGGAGGCACCGGCCAGGTCGAGGTCGACGCCCAGGGTGGTGTCGGCCCACCAGGAGATGGTCGCCAGCTTCGAGCCGGGTGCCAGCACTCGGGCGATGATCAGCCCCATCGCCAGGTCCCGGGCCCGCCCGGGCGGCCCGAGTAGCCCGGGTAGGCCCAGGGCCCGGGCTTGGGCCCACACCGCGGCCACATGCCCGTGCGGCAGGGAGCGGGTGATGGTGGCGGCCTGGTCGGCCGGGATGAACGCCTGCCCGGCCAGGCAGGCCCGGATCACCTCGATCAGCTCGGCCGGCAGGTGGGAGAGGTTCGCGACCGTCTCGTTGCGCACCTTGCCGTTCTCCCGCCAGGAACGCCGCAACAGGTGGGTCTCGTAGTCCCGGGCCACCCCGTCCTTACCAACATAGTGACGACGGTACGTGGTCACATGAACCGCTCCACCACGTTTCGCCATACCGCCAAAATATCACACCATGCCGGATCGATCGATCCACTTTAGTGACGACACACCGAGGGGTTAGAAGCCGCATCACTGCAGGTCAAAACGGGGATCAGCCCTCAAACCACTCGCAACTTCGGTTTAGGGAAGCTCAGCGATCGGAGACCACGCCCGCGTCGAGAGGAGCCCATCGACACGCTTTTCGCCCTTCGGTTCAGGTGGGAGACCCCACCAGGAAGTTCCGAGAGCAGATTGCGAACTCGACCGGCGCCTCGCGGATGGCCGAGTAGATCGCCAGCTCCATTCGTGCGCCTCTAGTAGTCGCCGACCGTGATCGTTGCCGGCACTGCTGCCGGAGCGTCGAGGATCGGCACGACGAGGTGAAGTCCGAGTGCGGCTGCAACGTTGATGTAGGCGCCGATCGTGACCGAGGGGTTGCCTGCCTCGATCCTGTGCAGGGTGACACGCGAAACGCCAGCAGCTTCGGCACAGACGACTGCCGTGACACCGAGGGCCGTCCGGCGGTCGCGCAGCCGGGCGCCTAGTTGCGGACAAGTCGCGGATGCTCTGCCAGACAACTGCTCGGGGCGCGTCAATCTTGAGTGCTTGGATGGATTCGTCGAGACGTTGCGGGCGATCTTGGACGTGGGCGATCGCCTTCCTCAGGCTCTCGCCGACCGTCCTGCCGTATGCCGCGACCGCCTTGCGCGCGCCGGCCTTCAGGGCGACCGTGTCGGGCTTCAGCATGGCCAGGTCGATGAGATCGCGGCTGAACGTCGACGTGTCAGGTCCGCGAAGATCGAAGGTCTGGGTCGAAGCTCGGACTAGCCACACGTCATACCGGTCAGTCCGCGAAAAATGGCCTCACGGTCGGCGACCGTCCAGCGGTCCGCACACATCCGCGCAACCGGGGACTACGCCCGCCGTCGAGAGGAGCCGATCGACACGCTTTCGCCCGTAGGCGTACCGATTGGGTCCTCTCGATATCGTCGGGCGTGCCGATCACCTCCGCCGATGCACTCCACAGCGCCGGATGTCGGCGGCGCGCTTCAGCACTTTCGAGTTCGCCCCCGGACAGGTCAGGTTGCCCATTCGGGGAGAGCAGATCCCCGGTCCACCCACGAGGTCAGAGCCTTGCTCAGGCTCCCTGGCGCCGCCCGAGGGCCCAGCCGATCAGGACGCCGAGCAGCCCGACGGCGAGATGCGGCGCATAGGCGCGCAGCACCACGGGCAAGACGGTCGCGCCCAGGTCAATCGAGTCGTCCTGGGTCGTCGCCGCGGGCCGGGGGGACGACGGCGCGTTGGCCGCAGCCACTCCCGCGTCGGAAGCCGGCCGCGTCCCGTCGCCATCGGGCGCCGCGCGGCCGTCATCCGATGCTTCGGAACCGGACGTCTGCGTCGTGGCTAGGGACTCGCTCGCCGCCTCAGCCGACGGCTCGGCCGCCAACTGGCCCGCGATGCAGGCCACGAACTGCTGCAGCAGCTTGTCCGAGACGTCCTGCATGACCCCGCGGCCGAACTGCGCCGGCTTGCCGGTGATCGCCAGGTCGGTCGTGACATCGACGCGCGTGCCGCCGCCCGAGGGCGTCAGGTGGATCGTCACCGTCGCCCCCGCGGTCCCGTTGCCGCGCTTGTCCTTGCCCTTGGCCTCGATGATCGCGTGATGGTCGGCGTCGTCGCGGGCGAGGAAGGACCCGGACCCGAGATAGACGAGCGCGATCGGGCCGAGCTTGACCTTGACCGTCCCCGAGAAGCCGTCCTCGGTCACCGAGTCAACCGTCGCCCCCGGGAAGCACCCCCCGACGCGTTCGAGGTCCATGAAGGTCGCCCAGACGTGGTCGACCGGCGCCGCAACGGTGAAGTCGTGGGTCAGCTCCATCGGCCTCAGCCTCCCGCCGCCGCGAGCACCGCACGCCGGGTCAAGACGGTGGCCAGATGCCGCCGATAGTCGGCACCGCCGTTGAGATCGCTGGGCGGGTTGGTTCCCTCTGCCGCCGATGCGGCCACCGCCCGGACCGCCTCGTCCGTCGCCGGCGTCCCGACGAGAGCCGATTCAACTGCGCTGGCACGCAACGGAGTCGAGCCCATGTTGGTCAGGCCGATCTTGACTTCGGCGATCGTGCCACCCTCGACCCGGACAGTCGCGCCGACCGCGACGATCGACCACTGGTGCGCTACGCGCACAAATTTCTCGTATGCCGCTCCCCACCCGGTGTGCTTCGGGATCCGGATGGCGGTGAGCAGTTCGTCGTCGCCAACGGCGGTGGTGAACAGGTCCTCGAAGAAGTCGGCGGCGGCCACCGTCCGCTCCCCGCCCGCCCCAGTGATGACCAACTCGGCGTCCAACGCCAGGACCGGTGCGCCGACATCCCCCGCGGGGTCCGCGTGAACCAGCGCGCCGCCGATCGTTCCGCGGTGCCGGATCTGGGGATCGGCCACCGTCTCGACGGCGGCGGCTAGCACAGCGGCGTGCTTGCGGACGAGATCGGCGGCGAGGATCTCGGCATACGTCGTCGTGGCTCCGATGACGATCGCGTCCCCGTCCTCCCGGACCCCGCGAAGTTCCTCGATCTTGCCGAGGTCGACGACCACCTCGGGTGCGTTAAGGCGCATCCGCAGGATCGGGAGGAGCGACTGGCCGCCGGCGAGGACCTTGGCCTCGTCACCATGCTCGGCGAGTGCGCTCAGCGCCTCGGCGACGGTGGGCGGTGCGACATAGTCGAAGGCGGTGGGGATCACTGCGCGTTCCCTTCTCCCGTGGTGCCGGGATCGGCATTCGTCGAGGCGGCCTGGTCGAAGTGCGCTTGAGCTTCAGCGCTCACCGAGCCGTCGTGCGTGCCGGCCGACTGGATCGCCTTCCAGACGCGCTCGGGGGTGCAGGGCATGACAACGTCGTGAATGCCCATGGGCCGCAATGCATCGACAATGGCATTAACCACAGCCGGTGTTGACGCGATCGTTCCTGCCTCCCCGACTCCCTTGGTGCCCAAGGTGTTTGTCGTGGACGGTGACGTCGTGTTCTCGGTCACGAAGGAGATCGTGTCTGCCGCGGTCGGCAGCGTGTAATCGACAAACGAGCCGGTCACCAGCGTCCCGTTCTCGTCGAAAACCGCTTCCTCCCAGAGGGCTTGGGCGATTCCCTGCACAAGGCCGCCGTGCACCTGGCCTTCGACGATCAGCGGGTTGATGATGTGCCCGACGTCGTCGACGCAAACGTACTTGCGCATGGTGCTCGCGCCGGTCTCGGTGTCGACCTCCATCGCGCATAGGTGAGTGCCGTGCGGGAAGGAGAAGTTGTCGGGGTCGAAGGTCGCGTCGGCGTCGATACCGGGCTCGATTCCCTCGGGGTAGTTGTGCGAGGCGAAGGTCGCCAGCGCCACCTCGGTGATGCCGATGCCCTGGTCGGTGCCCTTGACGCCATACCGGCCCCCGGAGAATTCCAGGTCGTCGACACTGGCCTCGAGCAAGTGGGCCGCGAACCCCTTGGCCTTCTCGATGACCTTGTCGGCGGCCCGCACGACCGCCTCACCGCCGACGACGAGCGAGCGGGAGCCATAGGTGTCCAGCCCCTTGTAGGCCACCTGGGTGTCGCCATGCAGCACCTCGACGTCCTCGAAGGGCACACCCAGCCGGTCGGCGACGATCTGACTCCAGGCGGTCTCATGGCCCTGCCCGTGCGGCGAGGTCCCGGTGATCACCTCGACCTTGCCGGTCGGCAGCATCCGGATCGAGGCGCTCTCCCAGCCGCCCGCGCCATACGACAGCGAGCCGAGGACGCGCGACGGCGCCAGCCCGCACATCTCTGTGAACGTCGAGACCCCGATGCCGAGTTGCACCGGGTCGCCCGACTCCCGGCGACGGGCCTGCTCGGCACGCAACTCGTCATACCCGAAAAGCTCCTTGGCCCGGGCCGTCGCTGCCTCGTAATTGCCGCTGTCGTAAGTCATTCCGGCCACCGAGGTGAACGGGAACTCCTCGTGCGTGATCCAGTTCCGCTCCCGGATCTCCAGCGGGTCGACCCCGACCTCAGCCGCCAGCTCGTCCATCAACCGCTCGATGGCAAAGGTCGCCTCCGGACGGCCGGCTCCACGGTAGGCGTCCACCCAGGTGGTGTTGGTCAGCACCGTCTGGCAATTGAACTGGTAGGCCGGGAACTTGTAGATCGCGTTGAACATCCACGCCCCGAGCACGGGCACACCACCACCGACGATGGCAACATACGCGCCGAGGTTGGCGAGCAACTCGACCTTGAGGCCGGTGACCGTGCCGTCCTTGGTCGCCGACAGCGTCAGCTTCTGGTATTGGTCGCGGCCGTGATGACCGGAGACGAGCGACTCGCTGCGCGTCTCGGTGTATTTGACCGGCTTGCCGAGCTTGCGGGCCACGGCGAGCGTGATGAACTCCTCCGGCGTCGTCTGCAACTTGCCGCCGAACCCGCCGCCGACGTCGGGGGCGATGACCCGCACCTTGGACTCCGGTATGCCGGTCGTCGCGGCGATGAGGAAGCGCAGGATGTGCGGGATCTGGGTCGCGGAATAGACGGTGATCTGCTCGCCGGTCGGGTCGACAACGGTCGAGCGCGGCTCCATGAACGCCGGCACGAGTCGCTGTTGGCGGTATTCGCGCTCGATGACGATCCCGTCCTCGCGGGCCGCGGCAATCGCCTCGTCGACATTGCCGCCCGTGCCGGCCTCGGCCGAGTCGAGCTTCCAGAACGCCGACTTGTTCGTCCCCTTGTCCGGATGGGCGAGGATCTCGTCCTTCATCGCCTCCTGGGCATCGAAAACCGCTGGCAGTTCCTCGTATTCGACGTCGACCAGCTCCGCGGCATCGCGCGCCTCGGCCGCCGAGCGGGCGACGACGGCGGCGACGATCTCACCGGCACACGCCACCCGCTCACCGGGCATCGGCAGGTGATCGGGGGTGACCTGCTCCGGAGTGATCGGCCAGGCGTTGGCGCACGCGCCCATCCCGTCGGGGAAGTCGGCGGCCGTGACCACCGCGACCACATTGTCCGCCGCTGCCGCGGCGCTGGTGTCGATCGAGACGATCCTCGCGTGGGCGTGCGGGCTGCGGACCATGGCCAGGTGCAGCATGCCCGGCAGCACGATGTTGTCGGTCCACTTCGTCCGGCCGGTGATCAGCCGTTGGTCCTCCTTGCGGAGGCGGCGGTTGCCGATCTCGCCGCCGGTGGGCCGCTCGTCGGGCCGGTCGATCTCCGGGCTTTCTTCGGCGATCTCGACGAGGGCGTCGGGACTGACGGTCATCTCACTCACCACCTTGGGAGCCGGCGCACTGGGCGACGGCCTTGACGATGTTGTGATAGCCGGTGCAGCGGCACAGGTTTCCCTCCAAGCCGGCGCGGATCTCCTCCTCAGAGGGGTTCGGATTCTCGTTCAGCAGATCGATCGCCTGCATGATCATGCCGGGCGTGCAGTAGCCGCATTGCAGGGCGTGGCACTCGTGGAAAGCTTGCTGCATCGGGTGCAGTTGCCCGTTGCTGGCGATCCCCTCGATGGTGGTCACCTCGTGCCCGTCGGCCTGGACGGCCAGGACATTGCACGACTTGACGCTGCGGCCATCGAGGTGAACGGTGCAGGCACCGCAGTTGCTGGTGTCGCAACCGACGACGGTGCCGACCTTGCCGAGGTCCTCGCGAAGGTAGTGCACGAGCAGGGTTCTGGGCTCGATGTCGTCGGTGTAGGTGTCCCCGTCCACCGTGACGGTGATGCGCGTCATGCGGTCACTCCTTCGTGCCCTTGATTCTCCGCAGGTTTCGGTTGCGCCCGATCCTGCCTAACCGCCGGGGAGGTGACAAGGGTCACTCAGTCGTATGCCGCATCTGCGGTTCCACTCTGCTCGGCTGTCGCCGGGTATGCGGTCGCGCCCGGCAGGAGCTGCGTCAGCGAGCGGCCCGCCAGGACACCGGTGTCACGTCGCCGGGGACCAGAACGCGTTTGCCGGAACCGTCGAGCGACCGCATGACATACAGCTGGTAGGGCACGTCGGAGTCCGGCTGGTAGCGCGCGGCGATCAGCTTCCCGTCCGGGGACCACGCATAGTTCGTGGCGAAGTCATCTACAGAGTCACTGGCGGCGCTCAGCACGTATTCGTTCCCCGTTGACCACGGTGGTCGCGCTGGGCGCACCGGCAGCAGCGGGCATGGCGCCCACGCCCGCAGACACACCGGTTAAAGCGAGCCCGAGGGCCGCGAGAAGCGACGAGGCCACGCGGATCGATTGCGTTCCCATGATTGTCCTTCCCGCCCCATGTCTTGTCATGGCACTCACCCAACGTCGACGGGGGTGTGCCGGTCGCCCTTGCTTCCGTCTCCGAGCTGTCCGTAATTGTTTCCGCCCCAGCACATGATGCGCCCGCTGGTCATGAGCAGGCAGACGTGCGAGGCTCCGGCCGACGCGAGGGCGGCCGACCCGGAGGTTATCCCCACAACCGGGACGGGTGTGCGTCCCCGGGTCCAGCGCAACGACCGTGATCATCGAGTTCATCGACCGCGATGGGGTCCGCCGGGCCGCGCTCCAGTATTACGGCGAGGACCACCGCGGCTGGCAGCTCGTGCACGTGACGAGCTGCTGAGGGGGCCGGTGGAGCGCGCCCCGCAGCCGCCGCCGACCGGCCGAGCGCGTCACAAAATCAACCGCGCCGGCGAGAGCGTCACCTCGAACGGTTGTCGCGCCGTCCACGCCTGGTCGCCGACAACGTGCGCCACCTGCTCATAGTCCCCACCCACGAGTTCGTATGCCGTCAGGCTCGGCTCGCGGGGATCGGCCAGCCAGAAGGACGGGCACCCCGCCCGGGCAAACCGGGGCAGTTTGCGCGTGCGGTCGACCCGCTGGGTGCTCGGGGAGAGCACCTCGATCGCGAGCAGCGGCGGGCCGGGAAGGTCCTTGTCGGTGAACTCGGCCCGCGGCGCCACGAGCAGATCGGGTTCGAGGACGCTGATGTCGTCGAGCGCGACATCGAACGGCGCCATGAGGACTACGAGTCCAGGGGGGCACGCAGCGCGGAGCGCGAGATGCAACTCACCGACCATCCCCTGATGGCCGAAGCTGGGTGACGGCGTCATGATGAGGACACCGTCGATGATCTCGTGGCGGTAGCCGTCATCGGGCAACGCATCCAACTCGGCCCGGGTCCAGATGTGATCGTCGCGGATCACCACCGCATCGCTTCGGGTCACCGTCATGCCGTCCATGATCCCCCCTTCTTGTCATGTGTGCCAGCTTGGCAGGCCGATCATCCCAGGCGGCTACCGCACGAGGACAGCCTGTGGATAACTCAGTGGTGAATCGGGCCGTCCAACCCGGCCAGGCGCTCCCCGCCCCCGCCCCACTGCAGCGCAATGATCTCGGCGGCGATGCTCACCGCGGTCTCCTGCGGTGTGCGGGCGCCCAGGTCGAGGCCGACCGGCGAGGACAGCCGCGCCAGCTCGCGCTCGGTGAGCCCCACCTCGCGCAGCCGGGCCAACCGGTCGTGGTGGGTCCGCCGCGACCCCATGGCCCCGACATAGCCGACCTCGGGCAGCCGCAGGGCAATCTCCAGCACTGGCACATCGAACTTCGGGTCGTGGGTGAGCACGCAGATCACCGTCCGCCGATCGATCCGCCCGGCATCCGCCTCCTGGGCCAGATAACGGTGCGGCCACATCACGACGACCTCCTCGGCCGCCGGGAACCGGCTGGCGGTGGCAAAGACCGGCCGGGCGTCGCAGACGGTCACGGCATACCCCAAGAAGGTGCCGACCTCCGCGACGGCGGCGGCGAAGTCGATGGCCCCAAAGACGATCATCCGCGGGCGCGGGGCGTATGCCGCGACGAAGACCCGCATCCCCTCACCGCGGCGCTCGCCGTCCGGCCCATAGGTCAGCGTGTCCGAATGCCCGTGCGCCAGTTGACCACGGGCGTCGTCGACGATCGCGGCATCGGCGCGCTCGCTGCCCAAGGTCCCGGCAAACGCCATGGGGCGCACGACGATTCGCCGCCCGACGCGGGTGGGATCAACGTGCTCGACAACCGTGGCCACGGCAACCGGGCGCCCCTCGGCGATATCGGCGGCGACCTCGCCCAACTCCGGGAAGCTCGCGCGATCGACCCTCTCGACAAAGACGTCGAGTATGCCGCCGCAGGTCAGCCCGACCGACTCCGCGGTTTCGTCCGAGACGCCATACCGTTGCAGCACAGGGTGATCCGACTTGAGCACCTGCTGCGCGAGTTCATAGACAGCTCCCTCGACACAGCCGCCCGACACCGATCCGACGGCCTCACCGCCGGGTCCGACGAGCATCGCGGCACCGGGCGGGCGGGGCGCGGACTGCCAGGTCGCGACGACAGTTGCCATGCCAACGGCCGCATCAGCCGACCACCAGGCGAGCAGCTCCGCCAGGCCCTCACGCATCGGCCACCACCTCGATCAGCTCCTCGAACGCCGCCAGCGAATGCCCGGCGACGAAGTGATCGAGGTGCGGCAACGCCGCAACGATGCCCCCTTGGACGGGCTCGTATGCCGCTCGCCCCCGGTGCGGGTTGGCCCACACCACCGCGTGACTCACCGCCCGCAGCCGGCGCAGTTGCTCCCCCAAGGCGGCCGGGTCGCCGCGCTCCCACCCGTCGCTGAAGATGACGACGACGGCGCCGCGCGCCATGCCGCGCCGGCCCCAGCGGTCCAAGAAGGCCTTGATCCCCTCGGCCAGGCGCGTGCCGCCCGACCAGTCGGGCACGGCATCGCCCACCGCGACCAACGCCCGATCGGCGTCCCGATGGGCCAGCGCGCGGGTCACGTGGGTCAGCCGCGTGCCGAGCGTGAAGACCTCGACGGGCATCCGGCTGCGGCAGAAGGCATGTGACAGGCGAAGGAGGGAATCGGCATACGGACCCATCGATCCGGAGATGTCGACAAGCAAAACGACACGGCGCGAACGCTGTCCGCGCCGACGCCGGTGAATCCGCCCGGGCTCGCCCATGCGACGCAACGAGTCCCGCAATGTGCGCGGCGCGTCCACCGGTCCACGCGAGGCGGGGTGGTGGCGGTGATCCCGCCGTAGCGGGGGCCGCGGGCGCAACTGCCCAAAAAGTGCCGCCAGCTGGCGCTTCTCGTCAGCCGACAGCCCCGAGACGTCCCGGTGGCGCAGCACGTCGGTGGTGCTGGCGGCGGCGCGCACCACATCGGGATCGTCGCCGGCACCCTCTCCGGCATCCCCGCTCAGATCAGTGGTCGAGGTCGGCCGGGACAGCGCCGGGTTGCGTTTGGTGCCGCCCTGCTCGCCGGCGAACCAGGAGGCAAAGACCACGTCGTGCCGCTCCAGATCGGCTGGTGAGCCGCACAGCGTCGCCCGGCCGGCGCGATAGACGTGCGCCGGGTGCTCCAGGCCAACAGCGGCGACGGCTTCCAGGTAGGCGCGCTCCCGGTCGGCGCTCACCGCGACCCCGGCTGCCCGCAACGCCCGGGCAAAGCCGAGAAGGATTTCGGCGCCGCCACGCAGCGGGAGGTCACGTCCGCCCAGCCGTGCCTGGTCACCAACCGGACCGGTCACGGGGTCAGCACCTTATCCAGCGCGTCGCGCACCCGCTGCGCATCCTCGCGGTACTTCACCGCCACCCCGAGCGTGGCCGCTGCCGTCTCGGTGTCGAGCGTCCGGGTGCCCAACTCGTGCAGGGCCCGCGCCCAGTCCAACGTCTCGGCGACCCCTGGAGGCTTGAACAACTCCCTGTCGGCGCGGATCCGGTGCACGGCACGGACGACCTGGTCGGCGAGGGCCGGCTCGATCTGCGGGACGCGCACGCGCAGGATGGCCAGCTCACGCTCGATTCCGGGGTGGTCGATCCAGTGATAGAGACAGCGTCGTTTGAGCGCGTCGTGCAGGTCGCGGGTCCGGTTGGAGGTGAGCACGACGGCCGGGGGTGTGGCGGCGGTGATCGTCCCGATCTCGGGAATCGTCACCTGCCAGGTCGAGAGGACCTCCAGGAGGAAGGCCTCGAACTCATCGTCGGCCCGGTCGACCTCATCGACGAGCAGGACGCTCGGCGCCCGGAGCGCGCTCAGCAGCGGCCGGGCGAGCAGGAAGCGCTCGTCGAACAGTGATTCCTCGACGCTCGCGACATCCCGGGCCGCGCCGGCGACCGCCTCGAGCGCCCGCACGTGCAAGATCTGGCGGGGAAAGTCCCAGTCATACAGCGCTTGGGTCGCATCGATCCCCTCGTAGCACTGCAGCCGCACCAGGGGCAGCCCGCTGGCCATCGCCAACGCCTCGGCCAGCGCGGTCTTGCCCGTCCCCGGCTCACCCTCCAGCAGTAACGGCCGGGACAGGCGCAGCGCCAGCCACCCGACCGTCGCCAGGGCGTCGTCGGCCAGGTAGCCGGTGGCACCCACGGCGCCAGCGAGGTCTCCCGGAGTTGGATAGGCGGTGCGCAGGTCCATGCCCCCAGCATGGTCCACGCGCCGGACCGGCGGTAGCAACTGCCGGGCGCGCTCGCGCTCAGCGCTCGTCAAGATCGCTCGGGGTGTCCGCGTCGCGCCCGGTAGCCAGGTCACCGCACTCGATCAGCGAGACCTTGGCGTCGGCCAAGAAGTCGCGCGCGCCCCGATCTCCCGAAGCGGCCGTCATCGCCGCCGGCCAGTGGTCTCGGCCGATCAGCACCGGGTGGCCCGGCCGCCCGTCGTATGCCGCCCGCGCCAGCCGGCGCTCCACCGGCGGGCCGTGCGCCGACGGCCCGGCAGCTGTCGCCAGGACCCGGGCGACGACGTCGGGGCCAATGTCGGGGAGGTCGACCAGCAGGACGAGCGCGGCGGCGGGGCTATCGGCGGCTGCGGCTGACCAGCCGGCCTGGAGCGAATCGAGGCCGGCTCGCAGTGAAAACCCCATGCCTCCAGCCCAGCCCGCAGCCTCCACAACAGCCGCGCCGGCAGCCCTGGCGAGTTCCCCGACCTCGTGCGCTGCCGCACCGACAATGACGACGACCTGGGCGCAGCCACCCACGCGCAGCGCGCCGATCCCGCGCTCGACGAGCGTCGGCCCGTCGGGCACCGAGCGGATCAGGGCCTTGGGCCGGCCCATCCGCCGGCCGGCGCCGGCCGCGAGCAGCAGCCCGGCGACCGGCGGCGCGGTGCACTCGGTCGCGTCAATTCCGGGCGCCGCGGGCGAAGGCACCGACCAAAGCGGGCAGGAAGAAGAACAGCCACGACCAGCCCCAGCCGTCGAAGACGAAGCCGCAGATGAAGAACAGCAGCATGGCGATCGTGCCGCTCGCTGCCGTCAGCCCGCCGAGCCAGTTGGTCCGGCCGACGGCCGAGGCGCCGGATTGCCAGCCGGAAGGCGGGGTTCCAACCGGCGGTTGGGCAGGCGATGGCTGGACCACGGGCGGCTGCGCGGCCGGTGGTGGCGCTGACGTGGGCGGCGGAACCTGGATGGGCTGGATGGGGCCTGGCTGCCCATCCTGCGGTCCATGCGTGGCGCCGTAGTCGCCCGGGCTGGCCGGGCCTGCCGGACCGCTCATGTGCCCGAGCCAGCGGGAGGCGGCAGGGGCGGAGGGGGCGGGTAGTTGGACCCGGATCCGGTCGACGGCTGACTCGGCGGCGGCGGGGCGGCGGTGCTGGCGCCGGAGGGATAGGTGGGGGCGCCCCCGGAGTCGCTCGGCTGACCCTGGGGGGTCTGGCCGTAGTTTGGCGGTGGCGGGGCCTGGCCATAGCCCGGTTGCTGGCCGTAACCGGGCTGCTGGCCGTAGCCGGTGCCGTAGGCCGGCGGCGGGCCCCCCACCTGATTGCGCTCCCGACCGGAACGCACCATCTTGACGATCCCGACGATCGTCAAGATCAGCCCGAGCAGGCCGGCGATCGTCGCTCCGCCGAAGCCGAGCGCCACCGGCAGCAGGGTGCCGCCGATCATGCCCTCGACCTTGTCGCCGGTGATGACCTTGGTCGGACCGGCGGCGCAGGAGATCGTGTAGTCTCCGGCACCGGTCGCCTGGAAGACCCCGGCGCTCTCGTAGCGGCGGCCGCTCACAGTCGCGGTGATCTTCTCGGCGTCGGTCGCCGCGAGAGCGCTGCCATCCGGACCGGTGACATCGCAGGACTGGGTCGCCGTGCCGGTTTCCACGTTGAACTCGGAGCCGCTGCCGGCGGCCCCAACGTCGACCATGACCAGTGCCTTTTCGTTGGCATCGAGTGTCAACGTCCCACCCTGGGAGACGGTCTGGGCGGAGTCGGCGACATCCTTGATGTGCTTGACGCCATACCAGGTGCCGATGCCAAAGAGCAGCGGGGCGACCAGCAGCATCAGGACGAGCCCGGTGATGAGCAGGCCCAGCCCGCGCCGTTTCGGTTTCATGATCTCACCCTTTCGTGAAAGCGCCCGCTCCGCATCCCCAGCGGCTGCAGTGCGTCAGCACATAACTTATGCGCCCCGATGACGATAGCGTCGCAGATGTGACTGACAACGACGTCGAGTTCCGGACGGTTATCGAGCCCTTCCGCATCCACTCGGTCGAGCCGCTGCGCATGACGACCACCGCCTACCGGCGCCGGCAAGCGGCTGCCGTCGACTACAACCTCTTCCAACTGCACGCCGACGACGTCCTTATCGACCTGCTCACCGACTCCGGAACCGGGGCCATGAGCCGCGACCAGTGGGCCGCGATCCAACACGGGGACGAGTCCTACGCCGGCTCGCCCAGCTACTTCGTCTTCCGGGACGCCGTCCAGGCCCTCTTTCCCTACCGGCATGTGATTCCGACCCACCAGGGCCGGGCCGCCGAGCGCATCCTCTTCCAGGTCCTGGGCGGGCCGGGGAAGGTCGTCCCCAGCAACACCCACTTCGACACCACACGAGCAAACGTCGAATACACCGGGGCCGAAGCCGTCGACCTGGTCATCGACGAGGGCCACGACCCCCGGGCAGAGCATCCGTTCAAGGGCAACATGGACATCGCCCGGTTGGAGCGCCTGCTCGCCGAGCGCGGAGAGGACGTTCCGGTCGTCATGATGACGATCACCAACAACTCCGGCGGCGGCCAGCCGGTGTCGCTGGAGAACCTTCGGGCCGTGGCCGACGTATGCCGCGCCGCCGGCAAGCCGCTCTTCCTCGACGCCTGCCGGTTCGCCGAGAACGCCTGGTTCATCAAGCAGCGCGAGCCTGGGCAGGCCGAGCGCGGCATACCCGAGATCATCCGCGACATCGCCGCCTGCGCCGACGGCATGACGATGTCGGCCAAGAAGGACTCGATGGGAAATATCGGCGGCTGGCTGGCCCTCGACGACGACGACCTGGCCCAGCGCTGCCGAACCCTGCTCATCCTCACCGAGGGCTTCCCCACCTATGGCGGCCTGGCTGGTCGTGACCTCGAGGCGCTCGCGCAGGGTCTGAAGGAGACGGTCAGCGAGGACTATCTGCGCTACCGGATCCGTTCGACCGCCTATCTCGCCGACGCTCTTGAGCGACTCGGGATCCCGTGCATCCGACCGGCCGGTGGCCACGCCGTCTATATCGACGCGGCCGCCTTGCTCCCCCACATCCCGCCACTGCACTTCCCCGGCCAGGCGTTGGCCGTCGCGCTGTATGAAACCGGCGGTGTCCGCTCGTGCGAGATCGGCTCGGTCATGTTTGGCCGCCACCCGGACGGCAGCGAACAACCGGCGGCCATGGAACTGGTCCGGCTGGCGATCCCGCGGCGCACCTATACCCAAAGTCACATCGACTACGTCATCGAGGTGGCCGAACGCGTCGTCGCGCAGACTGCGGACCTGACGGGCTATCGGATCATCGAGGAACCGCCGACGTTGCGGCATTTCACCGCCCGCTTCGCGCCGATTCGCTGACCGAGTGGTGCTGGGTGCCGGCCGGACGCAGTTAGGGCCCGACCCCCGGGATGGGGTCGGGCCCTAACCTGCTGTTGCGACGCAACGACTACTCTCGTCTGCCGTTGCGCCACTTCCGGTTCACGGAAGCCACCACATCCCGCCATCGCCGTGGCCGTTTCCGGTGCACTCCGGCGCGGTCGAGGTCGGGGTGCATCCGGTCGGGCCGTCGGCGTGCGCCGGCGCGGCCAGGCCGAGGGTCAGGGAGAGGGAAGCGAGCAGGAGGGCGGGGAGTTTGCGCATGGAGGCGTTCCTTCGTGGACGAAATGTCGGGGCTTCCGCATCGATCTGCATCGAGCCGTCTCCAGTCCCCGCCGCGTCTTGCGGGTTCCTTCGACACCATGAATTCAATGCGCTCTTGCGCTCCCCCACAAGGACCTTCGGCTGTCCTTGGTTGGCCAGGAAATGACCCAGTCCGGACACGGCTATCCACCACTGAGGACTGCTGTCTGATCCCGTCGTGCATCGTCAATACAGTTGTCCCCCAGGGGATTAGATCGACTACTACATGCACGGGAAGGCGCCGCCGTTGCCGGAGCGAACCGAGCCGGTGAACAACGCACCAACACCACGCATCCGGCAAATAGCTCAGGGCCCGACCCCCTTGGGGGATCGGGCCCTGAGCTTCGTTGCGCTGCCGGCTATCGCGCGATGGCGTCGGTCCGGGTCACGGGGGCCACCACATCCCGCCGTCGCCGTGACCATTGCCGGTGGTGCACGCCGCTGCGGTCGAGCCGGGCGGGCATCCGACGGGGCCATCGGCGTGGGCCGGAGCGGCCAGGCCGAGGGTGAGGGACAAAGAGGCAAGGAGGAGGGCAGGCAGGCTGCGCATGGCGAGGCGTTCCTTCGTGGACGTTTTCGGTTGGTTCCCGCATCTGTCGCCGGTCCCCACCGCGTCTTGCGGGTTCCGGCGACGCAATGAATTCAATGCGGGATCGTCTCCCGCCACAAGGACCTCCGGATGTCCTTGGTAGGCCACGGATTGGCCCAGTCCGGACACGGGCAGCGATCTCGCTCTCCACTTGTGTGAATCCCGAATACAGTTGGGCGCCAGAGTGTTCGCGGACTCTCGGGGTGATTTGTCTGGCCGGTCCACCCCATCTACGAATCACTTTGGTGAATAACGGATTAACGCATCTTTGGGGGCATCAGGGTGGCCGCCTCGGCGCCGATGACGACCGGCTTGCCGTGGTCCCTGACCGTGATGGCGACGTGCCGTCCTTTGTCGGCTTGGGCGCGACGCAACACCCGCAGCCCCTCCCAGGGAGCCCTTGCTCACCGAGACGGCCGCGATCACGTCTTGGGGTCCCGTTGCGGTGAGCGGGCCATAGACCCGGCGCACGCTCGTCGACGGCTTGACCTTGGTGGTCTTGCGTTGCGCCTGCAACGGTTTGCTCCGGAAGAGCGCCTCCTCGAGTTTGGGGCTGAGCAGCGCCTGGGACAGGCGCGTTCGGTCGTACTTCTTGCCGAAGGCCGCGGCGTAGGCGGTGGCCAGCGCGGCATCCTGGGTCCGGTAGAACGACTTTGCCCCGGCGAGGGTCATGGCTGGCTGGGGTGGTGGCGCCGACTGGGCGGCCGGAGCCGACGACGTCGTATCCCCGACGGTGCACCCGGCGACCAGCGCCGCGCTCGAGACGAGAAGGATCCCCTCTGGCCGCGAGGAACACCAGGCCTTCATCACCGCGACGATCTCCAGTGCCGCCTCGCTCGTCGCGGACAACATCCACGCCCGCTGTGTGTCGATCTTCCAGAACTGGCTCGCCCCGGCCGGCGCGTCCTTTGAACACCTCCACAAACAACTCGTCGCCATCGACGAGATCGGCGAACGCACCCGCGCCGAATACGAACGGCTGCAATCCGATCCCACCCTCTATCAGCGCTGGGGGCCCGAATTCGCCCGCCAGCATGGGCTACTCATCGCCGAGAACGCCTACGCCGTCGCCTTTGCCGGTGTCGGACACCGCTATCCGGGCGTCGACATCTACACCAAAGTGACCGGAGTGCCCTGGGACCTGCCGGGTGAAGTGATCAACGACTGGGCGGACATGCTGCACGCAACAACCCCGCCCGCTTCGAGGGCGGCACCAATGTCTTCATCAACACCGTCGATCCGTGGACGGTCGCGGGCCGGGTCAAGCAAGTCCTCCACGATCTGCGCGAATCCGGCGCCCTGGCCGACATGACGATCGGCTGAGTTCAACAGCGCCGGCCGGCCCGGCACTCGCGAGCAAGCCGTCAGCGTCGCCCCAGCCGCGCCACCGCGGGCAGCAGCGGCTCGACCTGCTGCCAGCGCGCCTCGATGATCGTGGTCAGCCAGTGGGTGCCGGCGGCAACCACATCCTCATCCAGACCCTGGATCGCCGAGACATATGCCGTTCCGGCCGCCGCCGCGGCGGCCGTCGCCTCGAGGAGTTGAGCGGGAGCGGCGGGGGCTGCGGAGAGGAAGAGGCGGCATACGGAATCAATCTGCTCCGCAACCGCGCGCTGGTGATCGACGCGGTGATCCATCTTGGTCGCGAGCGCCGTCAGGCGCGAGAGTCGTTCGGTGCGAGCAGAATCCAGCGCCGCGAGCGCTCCCTCCGCGACAAGCGGACCGAGTTCCGAGGCGGCGAAGAAGGGAGCACGCACCTGGCGATGCCACTCCTGCAGCGCGTCCAGGCTGGCCACATAGGCGAGGTTCTTGGCCACGATGCGGTTGATCGCCCGATATTCGGCCGAGGCCGCGTCTTGGGTCATCGACGGCGGCGGCCCGACGATCGTCAGGCTGTCCTCCCGGATCACGTCACTGCGCAGGATCGAGCCCGCGCCGACCGTCGCGCCATAGGCGACCTGCACCGGCCCGACGGTCCCACCTTGGCCGCCGAGGAAGATGGGCCGCTCCCGCAGCATGACGCCGCGGGGGATGTCGCCGAACAGGCTCGGGGTCGTCTTGTCCCCGGTGGGGGTGAAGTTGAAGTGAATATAGGACGAGCCGACCTCGCTGTGGTCTTTGCGGCTCGTGCCGCCGGCCATCAGGCAGTCGCAGAAGTTGATCAGGCTGCCGAGGGTGACGAAGGGCAGCAGGATCGTCTGTTTGAGCCCGACGCAATGGGCGACACTGGCCTCCTCCTCCAACAGCGTGCCTTCCCGGATGTGGTGGCCCAGACCAAGGCTCGCACCGGCGAGGAAGACCGAGCGGGCGGCATACCCGCCCTTGAGGGCGACTTTGGGCCCGAGCTGGCAGTCCTCGACCGTGACCGGCCCTTCCCGGCCGAGCTCACAGCCGGCGCTGACCACCGTGCTCGCGCCGCGCAGCCGGGTGCCGGCATGCAACACCACGCCGTCTGCGCTGATGCGGTCGGGATCGATGCCGTCGAGGTCGACGCTCTCGGGGCAGCGGATCGTGACGCCCTTGGCCAGCAGGGCAGCGTGCAGCTCGCTCACCGCTCCACCCAATCACAGGCTCGTGGACGAGGACGGCAGCGGCCCCGCGAGGGCGGTCACTGGCCCGGCAAGCGCCGGCAGGTCGCTGAGCCCACGGAGCAGGTCATTCAAGTGAGTGCAGGTGGTCGGACCGAAGAGATCGAGCGAAACAAAGTCCCGCAGGACGCTCAGTGAGCGGCCGACGATTCGCTGGGCGGACGCCGCCCCGAGAGGACACTCGAGGTGGGGAAGCACGTGCGCGGTCACGTCGATGGCGCTGACCCGGCCCGCGGTCGCCTGCAGCCGCACCGAATATTCGTGCAGCACCCGGACAGTGCCGTCGACGTCGGCGAAGGTGTCGCGGAAGTTAACATCGGCCACCAGGGTGTCCGGTCCATCGGGCCGGACGTCGAGCCGGCGGGCGCGGCGCATGGCATGAACTGGGAGATCGGGCTGGGAGTGTGTGCCGATCGGATCGGCGGCGGCCAGATCGGGAGCCGGGGGGTTCCAGTGGGGTGGCGACGCGCCGCCCCGCGCCAGGCGGCGAGCCGCGTCACTATCGCTCGCCCAGCCGATACAGACGTCGAGCCGCCGGCTGGCCGCGGGCGGCGGCGGGGGCACGCCGGCCGCCTTGGCGGCGCGGCGGCGCGCGAACCCGCTGATCACCATCGCGCCGGGGACGTCATCGAGCAGCAGGTGCACCGGCGAGCCGTCGTCATATCCCTGCGGCAGCGCCCGATAGACGGCCGTCCGGAAGCCCGCGCTGACGCTGCGGCCGACCAGGGCGGCCAGCGCGTCACCGCCGGGGTGAGCGCCAACCTCAGCGACGCGCCGCTCGTGATCGACCCGCAGCCGGAGCAGGCCGGTGGCGCTGGCCCGGGTCCGCCCGTCGCGCTGGGTCACCAGATCGCGCGCGCGGCCGGCCAGGACGAGCGTGCCGTCGGGCTGGGGCAGCAGGTCGAGATTGGTCGTGCGCCGCACCGACCCCGGCAGCCGCGGTGGGGTCGTGGTCGTCGGCCCGGCGAGGCCGGGCCGCCCACTGATCGCTGCGGTCACGGGTCGAGTATGGCCTGCGAGTCCCAAATTGCCTGCGCACCGTCCGTCCCCTCGCCCCCGGGATCCGCCGTCGCAATAGCCTGACCACATGACGCCCACAACCGATTCGCTGACCTTCCTGGGAGCGGCTCAGACCGTCACCGGCTCCAAGTTCCTCCTGCAGATCGGCGAGCGCCGGATCCTGATCGACGCCGGGATGTTCCAGGGCGAGAAACAGTGGCGGCTGAAGAACTGGGAGGACTTCCCGGTTCCGGCCGACACGATCAGCGACGTGATCTTGACCCACGCGCACATGGACCACAGCGGCTATCTGCCGGCGCTCGTCAAGAACGGCTTCGCCGGGCCGGTATGGTGCACCGCCGGCACCCGGGACCTCGCGGCGATTGTGCTGCGGGACGCCGGCTTCCTCGCCGAGCGGGAGGCCCGCGACGCCGCGGCGGGGGGCTGGTCGAAGCACAATCCGCCGCTGCCGATCTATACCCCCGAGGATGTCGAGCGGACAATCCCGCTGCTGACCCCGGTCGACTTCGACCGGGAAGCCGACCTCGGCGACGGAATCGGGGTGCTGTTCACCCGCGCCGGCCACATCCTCGGCTCCGCCTCGGTGACCGTGACCACGCCGCTGACGTCGGTGTTGTTCTCCGGCGACCTGGGGCGGCACGACCACCCGGTGCTGCGCCCACGCGACATCCCCCCGGGCGCTCCGGTCGTGCTCGTCGAGTCGACTTATGGCGACCGGGAGCATCCCGAGCCGGTCAACCTTCCGCACGAGGACTTCGCCGACGCCGTCCGGCGCACCGTGCAGCGTGGCGGGTCGGTGCTGGTTCCCGCGTTCGCGATCGACCGCACCGAGGTCGTGCTGCGCACGATCGCGCAACTGCGCGCCGACGGCCGCATCCCGGACATCCCGGTCTATGTCAACTCCCCCATGGCCAGCGCGGGGCTGGAGGTCTACAAACGGGCCGGGGGCGAGTTGCATCCGGACATCGACGTGGGTGGCTTCGCCAAGATGTCCAATGTCCACATCGTCCGCTCGGCCGAGGAGTCGATGGCGCTGACGAGCGGCCGCCGACGGGAGCCGCACATCGTGATCAGTTCGTCCGGCATGGTCAATGGCGGCCGCGTGCTGCACCACCTTGAACGGATGCTGCCCGATGCCCGCAACACGATCATCCTGACCGGATACCAGGGCGCGGGGACCCGGGGGCGGGCGCTGCTGGAGGGCGCGACCCAGCTGAAGATGCACGGCCAGTATGTCCCGGTCCGCGCCGAGATCGTCGCCGACCGGGAGTTCTCGGTGCACGCTGACGCCTCCGACCTGATGGACTGGCTGCGCGCGCTCGATCCCCCGCCCCGGACCGTTTATGTCGTCCACGGCGAGGAGGAGGCCGCCGCGCGCCTGGCCGGGCGGATCCGCGGCGAGCTTGGCCTGCTCGCGGTTGTTCCGTCGTATGCCGAGCGCATCTTGCTCGACGCCCCAGGCGGCGAGGTCGCGCCCGCAGCCACCTCGGTCCCCGCGGCCCCGGTCGCGGCGGCGTCGGTCCCCGCGGCGTCGGCTCCTGCAGAGTCGGTCCCGGCGGCATCGTTGCCGGTCGCCAGCGCGGACCTGGAGGGGGCCACCGTCAACAGCGACTTGACCATCCGGACGCGCTCGGCCGGGGAGATCGTCCTGGAAGGAACGATCACGATCCGGCTGGCCGCAGGGAAGAACCCGGGATGAGCCGCGGTTGCCCCTGACGTGAGCGCCGAACCGATCCCTGCCCCCGACCCCACCCCTGACGCCGCGCCGCGGCGGTTGGAGGCGCCCACGGACCGGCCGCATGTCGTCATCATCGGCTCCGGCTTCGGCGGGCTGTTCGCCGCCCGGGCCCTGGCCGGCGACGACGTCGCTATCACGATGATCGCCGCGACCAGCCACCACCTCTTCCAGCCGCTGCTGTATCAGGTCGCGACCGGCATCCTGTCCCAGGGTGAGATCGCCCCGTCGACGCGGGAGGTGCTCGCCGGGCAACGCAATGTCAGCGTCGTCCTCGGCGAGGTGACCGGGATCGACCTCGACGCACGAACGGTGACGGCCGAGGTTCTCGACGACACCTTCACCACGGCATACGACCAGCTGATCGTCGCCGCGGGCGCGGCGCAGTCGTGGTTCGGCCACGACGAGTTCGCCGAGTTTGCGCCGGGCATGAAGACGATCGACGACGCGCTGGAGCTGCGCGGGCGGATCTTCGGAGCCTATGAACTCGCCGAGGTCGCGGCCCGGGAGGGTCGGACGGAGGACCTGGCGGGCCTTATGACCTTCGTCGTCGTCGGCGCCGGGCCCACCGGGGTCGAGATGGCCGGCCAGTTGGTCGAGCTGTCCAAGCGCACCCTCAAGCACGACTTCCGCTTCATCCATCCGGGGGATGCGCGGATCATCTTGCTCGACGCCGGCAGGGCTGTGCTCGGCAGCTTCCACCCGAGCCTGCAGGCCAAGACCAAGGCGGCACTCGAGGAGTTGGGCGTCCAGGTGCGCCTCGGGGCGATGGTCACCGGCGTCGACGAGACCGGTATCACGGTCACCGAGAAACATCCCGATGGCAGCACGAGCGAGGAACGCATCACGGCGGTCACCAAGGTGTGGGCGGCGGGCGTGGCGGCGAGCCCGCTCGCCAAACAGCTCGCCGGCCAGGTGGGCCTGGACGTCGACCGCTCCGGCCGCATCCCCGTCCAGCCGGATCTGAGCCTGCCTGGCCACCCCGAGGTGCACGTCATCGGAGACATGGCCAGCCTCGACAAGCTTCCGGGTGTGGCGCAGGTCGCCATCCAGGGCGCGCGGCACGCGGCTGCCGAGATCCGGGCGGGCCTGGCGGGCGAACCGACCGGCGCGCGGTTCACCTATCACGACAAGGGCAGCATGGCGACGATCTCGCGGTTCGCGGCGATCGCCGAGATCGGCCGGATCCGGCTGACGGGGTTTATCGCCTGGCTGGCCTGGCTGGCGGTGCACCTGGTTTACATCATTGGCTTTAAGTCCCGGTTGACGACGCTGATCAGCTGGCTGGTCAGCTTTGTCGGCCGCGGCCGGGCCGAGCGGACGATCACCAGCCAGCAGGTCTTCGGGCGGCGGGCGATCCAACGGCTGGGGCGCCTCGACTCCGAGCGCTGACCAGCCGAGCGAATCCGGCGCGCGATGATCGTGTAGGTCTTTGGCTGCCAGGACGACCAAAGACCAACACGATCGGCTCGGAGCGGGGGGCCGGCCGGACTCGACGCGAGGCGAGTGAGCGGCATACGGTCTGGTCGTGCTTGCAGCCGGTGACCTGACCGTCGGCGCCGCGGCCCTGATCGTCCTCGCGGCGTTGATCATCGGCTATTCCAAGACTGCCCTGGGTGGTCTGGCCGCGATCAGCGTGGCGATTTTTGCCGGCCTGCTGCCGGCCAAGCAGTCGACGGCGGCGATCTTGCTGCTGCTGATCGTCGGAGACGTCATCGCGTGCTGGCACTATCGGCGCGACGCCGACTGGGCCTTGGTGTGCCGGCTGTTGCCTGCGGTTGTCGTGGGACTCGTGTTGGGGACCATGTTCTTGCGGGTCGTCGACGACATCGTCCTCAAACGGTCGATCGGGGTGATCATCCTCGTCCTCGTCGGCCTGCAGCTGGGGCTCAAACGGCGCGGGGATGCGGTGGCCGCCGATGCCCACCACCATCCGGCGGCCGCCTGGAGCGCCGGGACCGCGGCCGGGTTCACGACGATGACCGCCAACGCCGCCGGCGCCGTGATGGCGCTCTATCTCTCGGCCGCCGGGATCGACAAGCGCCGGTTCGTCGGCACCAACGCGTGGTTCTTCCTGATCGTCAACCTGACCAAGGTCCCCTTCTCCGTCGGGCTGGGCCTGATGCACTGGACCGACCTCGGCCGAGCCCTGCTCCTCGCACCGGCGATCCTCGCCGGCGCCTGGCTCGGCGCGGCGACGATCAAGCGAATCAGCCAGGCCCACTTCGATGCCGCCGTGCTGCTCGCCTCGGCCCTCGCCGCCGTCATCCTCCTCGCCCGCAGCTGAGCGCTGGGTGGAGCTGCAGCTGGGGGCCGAGGACCTTCTGCAGCCGGGGGCCGAGGACCTTCTGCTAGCAGGCTTTCCTTGCCCCCCAATAGGCTGCACGGTAGTGGGACACCGACTAACGTGCGCTAGGTGCGCGACGCAGCGGCCCGGCCGGGCACATTCGAGCGCCCACATCGACCACTCGCATCGACCACCCGAGGAGTCAGATCATGTCGCACCGCGAGCCCGGGAGCCCGTTGGCGAGGAACCACAGGGTCCTCGTCGACGAGGCGATGGCCACGATCGAGACGATCCCCCTGGACGAGGCGGCCGCGCTGGTCGGCGATCCGGGCGTGCTGCTCGTCGACATCCGTGATCCGCGCGAACTGGAGCGCGAAGGCACCGTGCCCGGCGCCTATCCGGCGCCGCGGGGCATGCTCGAGTTCTGGGTCGATCCCGAAAGCCCCTATTACAGGGCCGCCCTCGACGACGGCCGCAAGCTGGTGCTGTATTGCGGCGGCGGCTGGCGCTCGGCCCTGGCCGCGAAGACGCTGCAGGACATGGGACGCACCGACGTGGCGCACATCGAGGGCGGCTTCTCCGCGTGGCAGCAGGCCGGGCATCCGGTCCAGCCGTACGAGCGCAAACCCCGTGCCTAGGCTGGCAGCCCAGACCCTCACCACAGGCTGGGAACATGAGCCCGCACAATTGCTCAGGTTGCGGCTGCTTGTATTTTCTACCTATCTCTACCGCCACGCCTAGATATGCCGAGATAATCCGATCAATCTGGGTGCAGCCGCGCGCACGCGGGTTCGCGGTCACGCCAACAGCACCTCGTGCCGGACCTCGCCGGCGTCGATCGTGATCAGCAGGGCACCGGTCGTGCCGTCCGCGCGCTCCCACGTCATCGCGTCGTGCGCGATCCCATAGAAGGTGGAGGGCGCGCCGAGGAGGGGAACGCCGGCGGGGCCGGGAGCGGCATACGGCTCATGGGTATGCCCGCTGAGCAGCGCGAGTGGTGGCCGCTCGGCGAGCGCGGCGTGGACGAGACCCTGGTCGGCAAAGACGAACCAGGGATGGGCTGAGCGCGAGCGCACCGGATGGTGACCAACGACGACGACCTGCCGATCGTCCGGAGCGGCGGCGACCACGCGGGCCAGCGGTGCCGCGGTGCCGGCGGTCTCCCCCCGGATCGTCGTGTCGGCTCCGATGAGGAGCACCTCCCCCAGATCCAGCCAGGGATCGCCGAAAACCGTGCGCACCGGGCCCGGATCGTCGTGATTTCCGGGGACCGCCACCACCGGTCCAAGCGGCGCCACCGCCGCGGCAGCGGCCTCGACCGCGCCGAGCGTGCCGTCGTCCGCGATGTCCCCGCTGAGCACGACGGCATCCGGGACGAAGCCGTGGCCGCGCACGGCGCGCAGGACGATGTCCAAACGCTCGGCGGGATCGGGATAGCCCGCCTCGCCGGGCGTGCTGCGCAGATGGGTGTCGCTGATCTGGAGCAGACGCACCGCCATGTCCTGACGATAGGCGTTTTAGCGGGGCACATCGCGAAACCAGGTCAACCGGTCGGCCGGATCCGGTCCGCGGCGCGGCCGCTCCGGCGGCCGACCATCGATGACCGGAGCATGGTGGTCGAGTTCGCTGACCAGCACCGCCTCGCCACCGGTGAGGTCGGGGAGGCGACTGGTTAACGCGCGCAGCCGGGACGTCGCCACGGTCCCGCGCACCTGCACGTGGCCGTCGGCGCCCGCGGATTCGGCGACCACGGCGCCGCAGCGCCCGAGCAGGGCGGCCACCGCGGGGAAGGCCGCCTCGGGCACATCGAGGTCGAATCGCTCGACCGGCTCACAGACGGCGGTCCCCGCCTGGCGCAGGGCGGCGTGCAGCACGACCGGCGCGAGACTGCGGAAATCGGCGGCGACACTCGATATCGCCTTGTTGAACTTCTGGTGCATCGCGCTCTGGCGCGGCCAGTAGTGCGACTCGGTCATCGTGACTCGGATGTCGGTCACCGCCCAGCCATACCGTCCCTGGCGCAGGCCGGCGCGCACGCCCTCCTCGGTGGCCGCGACGAAGTCCGCCGGGAGGTTGCCGCGCTCGATCCCCGGCGAGAACACGATCCCGCGACCGACCGGCAGTGGTTCGACGCGCAACCCGATGCTGGCCAGATAGGGATTGCCGTCCTCGCCGCATCGCTCGACGCCCGCCCCAGAGCCCAGCGGGCGCTCCAGGCAGATCACCGCGGTCTCCCGGAAGCGGGCGACGACGCCGAAGCGTCGGCGCAGGGTCTCTTCGACGACCTCGCGCTGGACCTCCCCGTGCAGATCCACGCTCGCCTCGCCTGCGTGCGGATCGAGGGTCAGCCCGATCAGCGGGTCCTCGTCGGCGAGTTCGGCGAGCGATGCCCACAGGCGCGTGCGTTCACTGGGCTGGTCGGTCTCGACCAGCGCACGCAGGGTGGCCGGTGCGAATCGATGCCGGCGTCGGCCCGGCGGGGTGCCGAAGACATCGCCAATCCGCAGCTCCAGTCCCGACACTGCGGCGATCTCGCCCGCGTCCACGGCGGTCGCGCGGACGACCCCGCCCGGACGGCTGACGGCCAGCTGGGTGACCCGTCCGCCCTCGCGTCCGGGGACCCGCAGTCGATCCCGTATGCCGATCTGCCCGCCCCACAACCGAATCCACGCCCGCCGCTGGCCTGCTTCTCGGTCGACCGCGAACACCGTGCCGGCGGGTGGCTCGCTCCGACCCCAGGGAATCGCCGGCGGGATCAGCCACGGGAGCACCGCGGTCAGCTGCCCAACTCCGGCGCCCGTGATCGCCGAGCCGCACAGCAGCGGCGTCACTCGCCCGGCACGTATGCCGCGCCGCAGGGCCGCCTCGACATCGCCCTCCGTGGGCGCACTTCCCGGCCCGCGAGACACCGCCGCGAACAGTTGCTCGTCGGCGAGCGCCGCCGTGTCCAGCACGTCAGGCACGCACAGGTCCCGTACCCGCACGTCCGCCGCCCGCGACCCTTGCGCGGTGATCTCGCTCAGCACGACGAGGTCACCGGTCAGACGCCGCCGCACCTGCCGCTCGACGCGACCAACGTCGGCGCCCACCCGGTCGATCTTGTTGACGAAGAGCACGGTCGGCACCCCCAGCCGCCGCAGGGCGCGCCACAGGACGACAGTCTGCGCCTGCACCCCCTCGACGGCGGAAAGAACGAGCACCGCGGCGTCCAGGACGGTGAGCGACCGCTCGACTTCGGCGATGAAGTCGGGATGCCCGGGAGTGTCGACGACATTGACGAGGAGGTCGCCGATCGAGAACGACGTCACGGCCGCACGGAACGTGATCCCGCGCCGCGCCTCCAGCTCGAGGCTGTCGGTCTGGGTGGTGCCGTCGTCGACACGCCCGAGCGTGCTGATGGCCCCGGTCAGATAGAGGAGGCGCTCGGTCAGGCTGGTCTTACCGGCATCGACATGCGCGAGCACTCCGAGGTTGAGGATGGACATGGGTCAGCTCCACGGCTAAACGGATGGGGGTCCGGAGCGTGGTGGCTGTCATGCGAGTCCTTCCCTTGGCGGGATGCCGTGCCGGCGGGTGGCTGCCACTGTGACACGCGCCAACCCGGCGCGCGAGCGGTTTTCCCCGGGCGTGGCCGAGGCTGGGCTGGCCTGGCCGTCCTAGCGGAAGTTGGTCAACCTCCCCCTAGGCAGCAAGGTATTGCCTGCCAACCAACTGCTGCTAGCAGAAGTTCCTCGCGCGGGGCAGGATGCCGGGACGTCAGCGACCGGCGATGCGGACCGGGATCCGGCGGGAGCCGAAGTCCTCGGCGTGGGCCGCGAACCGGCCGGGAACGGCATACGCGCACCGGGGGCAGCGCCCCTCGGGGGTCAGCCGATAACGGCGGATCGCGTAGCGGTCGCGCTCGATCAGCGCGGTCCCGCAGGAGGGGCAGGAGGTCACTTCACCCGCCCGGTTGGTCAGATTGCCCGTATAGACGAACCGCAGCCCGACATCACGCGCCAGCCGGCGGGCGCGCACCAACGTCGCCAGCGGAGTCGGCGAGACGTCACGCATCCGGTGATCCGGATGGAAGGCCGAAAGGTGATGCGGCACATCGGGTCCCAGCTCGCGGAGCACCCACTCGAACATCGCGGTCAACTCGGCGTCGGAGTCGTTGTAGCCCGGAATAAGCAGCGTCGTGATCTCGGTCCACACCGAGGTCTCGTGGACCAGATAGGTCAGCGTGTCAAGGACCGGACGCAACCGGGCGCCGGTGACCTTGGCATAGAACTCGTCGGTGAACGCCTTGAGGTCGACGTTGACCGCATCCATCGCGGCAAAGAAGTCCCGGCGCGGCTCGTCGTGGACATACCCCG
Source organism: Nostocoides sp. (assembly GCF_037045025.1). Lineage (GTDB taxonomy): Bacteria > Actinomycetota > Actinomycetes > Actinomycetales > Dermatophilaceae > Nostocoides_A. The sequence goes on from NZ_JBAOHM010000015.1 coordinate 252,729, forward strand.
CCGTCACCGCGACGTTGAGCAGTCCCCGCTCCCGGCACGCGGCGGCGACGTCCACGGCATACTCGGTGAAAATGACCGGGTCGTTGTAGGTGAATGCCACGCTGCGACAACGCCAATCGGCGGCCGCGCGGGCGATGTCGTCGGGCCCCGCAGAGTCCATGAGCCGGTCCATCTCCCGCGACTTCGAGATGTCCCAGTTCTGGCAGAACTTGCAGCCGAGGTTGCACCCGGCCGTGCCGAACGACAGCACGCTGCTGCCCGGATAGAAGTGCGCCAGCGGCTTCTTCTCGATCGGGTCGATACTAAAGCCCGACGACCGGCCATAGGTGGCAAGCACGAGCTGGTCACCTGCACGCATCCGGACGAAGCAGAAGCCACGCTGACCGTCGCGCAGCCGGCAATCGCGCGGGCAGACGTCACACTGGATGCGGCCGTCGTCGAGCCGGTGCCAATAGCGTGCCGGGTGGCCGGCATTCGCTTCGCCTCTCTCGTATGCCGCAAACCCCTGCTCCCCGTTCATGACTCGCCTCCCGCTGGGCTCGGCTCGTGGAACTCGGTGACCGTGTAGCGGCTCAGCTCGAGGTCGTCGCTCCAGAAGTTCTGGGGCAGGCCGGCTTTCACCTTCAAGGACGCCAAAAATGCTCCGGGGTCGGGGAGTTTGTCCCACACCTGCGGCAGATAGGTTGCGCGGTGGCCGCAGCACTCCAGGACCAGCCCGTCAACCCCAGGACGCAGTTGCGCGAGCGCGTCGGTCTCGTCGGCGAACGACATCGGCGAGGCCGGGGACAGCACGGACACCTCGACCGCCAAGGCGGGCATTTCGGGGGCGGTGACCGGCCCGAATCGGCGATCGCGTGTCGCCGCTGCCACCGCGTTGGCGCGGACATCGGCGCCCAGGCTGCGGCGCGGCTCGATGCTGCCGATGCACCCGCGCAACCGGCCGGCATTGGTCAGCGTGACGAAGCAGGCGCCCGGAGCATCCAACCAGTCCTCCTGCGCGGCATCGGTCTTCGCGTTCACGTCCGCGCCCGCAGGTGCGAACGTCCCCGGACCGGCATCCCCACCGACGGCGCCCGCGATCGCATTCCGGGCGAGCGCGAGCAGCACCGGGCCGGCCTCGGGCGGCAGGGTCACTTCCGCCCCGCCCTGTCCGGAGCGGGCCCGCGACCGGCCCGGGGTCCGGCCGGCCGGGCGGCCGAACGCCCCGTCACCCGGTCGCGGACTCCGCGAGCGCCACCGCGGCATAACCCACCACCCTCTCCTTGTCCCCGGCGGTGTCGCCGGAGTTGCACGCACCGAGCAGGGTCGGCGTCATCCCTCGTCGGCGCGCCGCGACGAGCAGCCCGTTGATCGGCGTAGCGCCACACGCCTGCTCGTGGGTCAACGGGCCGTCGAGGGCGAGCACCTGCTCAAGGGTGGCATCGTCGGCCGCCCGAGCAGCGGCATACGGGAGATAGTGGGAGAGGTCGGAGCTGACGATGACGACGGTCTCGGGACCGCCCCACAAGGCGTCGATGACCTCGGCCACCGCCTCGGGATCGGCTCGCCCGACGGCGAGCGGCACGACCTCGATCTCGCGCAGGATGCTCTGCAGGAACGGCAGCTGCACCTCGAGCGCGTGCTCCTGGGCGTGCACGTCACGGCGGTCGACCAGCTGCGGCATTGCCTCGCGCAGCTGGGCGTCGACCGGGGCGACCCGCACCAGCCCGAGCGGGGTCGCCATGGCATCCGCCTCCGGCAGCGCCAGCCCGTCGCAGGCGACCCGGTGGGTCGGGCCGAGGAGCACCACCCGGGTGATCTCGTCGCGGCGGGCCGCCAGCGAGGCATACCCGAGGGCGGCCGTCGAGCCCGAATAGACATATCCCGCGTGTGGCAGAATCCACGCCTTGGCGTCCGACCACGTCGGCTCGAGCCGCCCCTGCGCCCCCTCAAGCAATCCCGCGACGTCGGCCGCGAGCTGCTCGCGTCGACCCGGATAGAACATGCCGGCTACTGCGGCCGGTCGCACCCGCTGCATACCTCCAGTGTGCCTGCACCGGCCGGAGATCACGACCTGGGCCCTCGATTCGGCAACGAGCGAGCGATGATGGCAGGGTGCGCAACAGCTGGTCCGGTCAAAGCCTGCCCCACCCTCCCGGGCGGCGGCGGCTCCACGGCGACATCGAGAAGGACGTCGATCCCCGCACCCCGGTGCAGAACCTGATGCGGCGCCTCGACGGGTTGCCGCCGCTCTTCGAGATCCGCGCCTACCGGGAGCGGTTCGTCTTCGCCGGCGGGGCCGAGCTGTCCGGTCAGGTGTGCGACGACGCCACCTTCGACAAGGCGCTCGCCCCGGCGGTGCGGACACTGCGGACGTTCGCCGCCGACGGGTTGTTCACGGCATACACGCACGAGCGCAATTGGCAGGTCGCCCACGACCTGCTGGTCCCGGCGTTCAGCCGGCCCGCGATGCGCGGCTACCACGAGACGATGAACGCTGTGGCCGACGACTTCGTCGCGAAGTGGAGCGCCGCCGAGGGCCCGGTGGATGTGTCCGGCGACCTGACCCGGATGACGCTGGAGACGATCGGGCGGACGGCGTTCGGCCACAGCTTCGGGACGTTCGCCACCCAGCAGACCGACCCCTATGTCGTGGCCATGGTTGACTCGCTACGGTATGCGCAGCTGGCCGCCGCGTTGTGGACGCTGCCGCTGGGGCCGGTCTTCACCCGTAGGCAGAACCGGCGGACCCGCGATATCCGCGGCCGGCTGGGCGCGATCCCCGACGCGATCATCGCCGAGCGGGTGGCCCTCGGGCCGCGAGAGGTCGGCGAGGACCTCCTCGGCCGGATGCTCTACCACGCGCACGCGCCGACCGGTGCGCGCCTGGACGCCGAGAACATTCGCAGCCAGATCCTCACCTTCTTGACCGCCGGACACGAAACGACCTCGGGCGCTGTGTCATTCGCGCTGTGGTTCCTCACTCGCCACCCGGACGTGCTCGCCCGGGCGCAGGCCGAGACCGAGGAGATCCTCGGCCCCAACCCCGACGCCCGGCCGAGCTTCGAGCAGGTGCCGAAGTTCCGCTACCTGCGCCGGGTTCTGGACGAGACGCTCCGGCTGTGGCCGACGGCGCCCGGCTTCGCCCGCACTCCGCGAGCGCCGACAACCGTGGGCGGCTACGCGATGATGCCCGGCGACTGGTTGATCGTCTTTCTCCCCGGCGTGCATCGCGACCCGGGCGTCTGGGGCCCGTATGCCGATCGCTTCGACCCCGACAACTTCCTCCCCGAGCGAGTGCGCGCCCGGCCGGCGCACGCTTACCGGCCGTTCGGCACCGGGATGCGGGCGTGCATCGGGCGGCAGTTCGCCATTCACGAGGCCGTTTTGGTGCTCGCCCGGCTGGTGCACCGCTTCGAGCTGACCGCCGATGCGGCATACGACCTGGCAGTGACCGAGCGATTGACGCTCATGCCGACCGGGTTCGGACTGACCGTGCGACCTCGGGTGCGGGTCGGCCAGCCCGCGTGATCGCGGGCGCGGAGCAGCCTCAGGATCGGGCCGCACCGCCGGAAGTCCTTCAAACGAAGGACTTACCCCTCCGGGACGGATATGTATTGGATGAGCGCAGGGAGGACGGCGCACACCTCTCGAGAGGCGGACAGAGTGACCGAAACGTCGATCCGACTGACCGCGGTTGACGATCATCCCGTTGTGGTCGAGGGCATCGGAGCAATCCTGGCCCGGATGGCTCCCGATATCGAGTGGCTGGGAGCGGCGTGCTCGTGGAACTCACTGCAACAGCTGCTGGCCAGCTTCGCGGCGCCGCCCGATGTCGTGCTCTTCGACCTGCACCTGCACGACGGCAGCCAGCCCACCGACGGCATCGCCTGGCTGGCAGCCCGCGGCATCCGCTCGGTCGTGCTGACATCGGAGGTCCGCCCAATCCCGATCCGGGAGGCCGTCATGGCCGGTGCCTCCGGGGTGATCCTCAAGTCCGACCCGCAACGCCGGATGGTCGAGGTCATCCGCTCCGCCGCCGGCGGTGATTTCGCGGTCTCGGGCGATCTGGCCTATGTCCTGGTCACCGACGATTCGATGGTGCCGCGGCTGGCGCCCCGCGAGTTGGAGGCGCTCAAGCTCCTGGCCAGCGGTTTGCCGCGCAAGACCATCGGCCGGCGAATGACGCCGCCGGTGCAGATGTCCACGGTCGTGACCTATTTCAACCGGATCTGCGAGAAATACCGCGAGCTGGGGCGCGACGTCCAAACCCCGCAGGAGGCGCTGCGTGCGGCCTCGGCCGACGGCTATCTCGACACTCCGGAGCCGGAACGCGACCTGTGACGGGCTCGCTCAGGCCGGCAGTTCGTCGTCGACGAAGGTGGGTCCGGCCAGCCGCACCGAGAACCACGACAGCGGTATGCCGAATGCCGCCAACACGATAAGGACGAGCGTCCACCCGCCGGTCGCCGCGTGCAGCAGCCCGACGCCGAAGGGCCCGAGCGCGGCGAGGAGATAGCCGATCGGCTGGACGAAGCCGGAGACCTGCGCGGTCACCGCGGGATCTCGCGTGCGGGCGGTCAGCAGCGCCATCGCGGTGGGGAAGGCGAACCCCGAGACACCGAGCAGGACCGCCCACAGCCACGGCAGGGTTGCCGGCGCGAGGAAGAGCCCGAGGTAGCCGGCGATAAGCAGCACCCCGAAGGACGCCATCCACGCGCGCAGGCCGCGGCCGCGCTCGATGATGCTCGGCATGCTCAACGCCCCGAGGAAGCCGATGCCGGTCAGCAGCGCCGTCAGCGAGCCGGCCGCTGCGGCGGACAGGCCGGCGTCGCGATAGATCTGCGGGAGCCAGCCGAACTGCACATACGCCTGCATGGACTGGATCCCGAACATCGCGGTGAGCGCGACCGTCGTGGGTGAGCGGACCAGGCCGAGGTTGGGCTGCGCGAGCGGGCTGCGGTGATCGGCGGGGAGCCGGTGTTCGCGTATGCCGAGCCACAGCCACAGCGGCACGGCGAGCGCCGCGGGTAATCCCCACAGCCCGAGGGCGGGGCGCCATCCGCCGCCGCTGTCGGCTACCGGGGCCGTGAGCAGGGCGGCCGACGCCCCGCCGACCATGAGCCCCGCGCCGAAGACCGTTTGCAGCAACACCTGCTGCGCCGGATGGGACTTGATCCATGCCGGGACGAGGACATTGCCCAAGGCCATCCCACCGAGCGCCAGGGCGCTGAGGACGAGGAAGACGCCGGGATCGCGCGCCAGCGACCGCAGCAGCAGGCCTGCGACCACCGCGACCAGGCCGATCCCGATGCCGAAGGTCGTTCCGACCAGCCGCGCGAGCGTGACGGCGAGCAGCCCGATCACGCCGAAGCACAACCCCGGCAGCCCGGTCAGGGCGCCGGCCAGCCCCTCAGACATGCCCAGGCCGTCCTGGAGTTCCGCCAGCACCGGCCCCGGTGACGTTGCCCCCGGGCGCAGGTTGACGGCGACCAGCACGATCGCGATCAGAGCGAAACTTCGGCGCACCCGACCGAGCCTACGGGCGTGCCGCGGCCCGAGCTGAGCACCGGCGCACGACCCGCGTAGTCGCATGCCCGGCAAAGGCGTGCCCTCAACCTCACCAATTTGCAGGTCTTCCCCCGTTGGAAGAGGTCACGAAACAGCCCTTTCGGCTTCCTCCTGAGGCACATGGGATGCCCAACCCATCGATGTGTTGGCCAACCCATTGACAATTCTTTGGCACGGTTTTCCTCAATCTTTTAACACCCCAATACGGGTGGATCAACCCATTCCCAAAGACATCCTCGAGATGGAGAGTGGAAACACCAACAAGGAACTCACTCGGGGAGGTGAATGAAATGGAGTGGATCGGCTGGATCGTGCGCTTCTGACGTTTGTGAGCGGCAAACCTGCAGGTCAAGGGCGGGGAGGGCGACCTCCCCGCCCTTCGTCATGCCCATCTCGGAAGCCCCGCACGACTCCCCGGCCAACTCCTGGGTTGATCAACCCATGGCGCAAGTGAGGCATCGTTGACAATTCGCGATGGGTTGCTCAACCCATAGCCGGGACCTGTTCTTCGCTTCGCGCGGTTGCATTCTTGAACACATGGGTTGACCAACCCATAGAGACATTCCGTTCACGGGTTGGCCCACCCATTCCGCTATTCTTCGTAACGGGTAATGCTTCCCGCCATGAGCATGGCAAGGACCAATAGGTTCGGGGGCACCTCGGTGGCCGGGCCAATTCCGGACAGATACCGCGCGATCCCGGTCGCCGCGGTCACCCCAGGCCGGCGCGACCGTCACTTCGCCGGCCGGCGCGGGTTGCGGGCACCAGCCCAACCCGGCCCGCTCGGTGACCGCGGACAGATCCCGCGAGTTCCCGGAAACGCCAGCATGTCTGCCCTTGACCTGACAAGCCACGCCCACCATGCTCACTACCAGCCCCATGCTCGTCGCCACGCGAGGTGGTTCCACGCTCAGGCCAGGCGACAAGCGGATCTAGAATTGACGAATCAAGAACGAAGGAGGTGGACCCAATGCAGTGGGTTGGCTGGCACATTGGAGTCTGATCTAGATCAATAGAGGCGCGCGCGCCTAATCGCGGTGGGGGCTGGATTTCTTCCAGCCCCCATCCTGGTCGTAGCGGGCTTACTTGGCCGAGACCCACCGCCAGGCGATGCCATAGCTCAGGCCGATCTGCAGGCTCTCGAACTCCAGCACGACATCGGGGTTCTCCCGCGGATCGATGAGGGCGCCCGTTGGCGAGTCGTCCCAGGACTGACCCTGCAGGACGCCCCTTAGCTGCCAGGCGAGTTCGGCGGCCGGCGGCGTGCCGAAGTGCGTGGTCGACGTCATCCGTCGGCAGGGGCGATAGGGCGTGAAGAAGGACCGCGGCATCAACCACTCGCGGGATGGGACCGTGACCTCCACCTCGATGGTCTGCGGAATGCCCACCCGCGTCGGCTCCGCCAGCGCAATGTCGTACGTCCAGCTGTTACGCCCCTGTTGGTCGAGCCGCGTGAGTTCCCCGCCCTCGGTGACTCGAATGGTCGGCTCCGGGCCGGTGTCAACCGAGCGGGGCATGAGGAACTGCTCCCGCACGGCGGATACTCCGGCGAGGGTGGGAGTGACGAGTTTGCGACCGCGAAGCACCGGCCGGTGAGTTCGCAGGTCAGTGAGCGAATCGAACTCCTCGATGAACCACGCGCTGCCCATCTCTACGGGGCGCTGCGAGCCGCGCGCAAGGACCGTAGCCACTCCAGTGTTGGCTTCCGTCAGCCGGCGTCGCACCGTGCGGACATCCCGGTCGACCTCCTTGCCTGCGCGGGTCAGCCGGTCGCCGAGAAGAGGCTCGGAGGCCGTCAATCCGGAGGCGATCAAAAAGATGCTCTGCAGGTCGTCGGGCAGCGTGCTCGCCGAGGCCCGCATCGAGGCCACGACGCGGTCGCGGGCCTCCACGGTTCCGACGGAGATGTCGAGGTGCAGGGCGGCCCGCAGCCTCGGGCCGATGGGCAAGGACGTGCGGCGCAGCCCGCGGCCACGATGCAGGTCGGCAATCTCCCCGGCGAGTTCCAAAACGTCATCCACCTGCACATTTTCCTGCGGACAGGCAACGCTCTCCAAGCGGTCGCGCAGGAGATCTACACCTCGTTTCGCCCGCTGTCAGGTCCCTCCTTTGGAGGACATCGCCGCCGGCGGGCGGACCGGGAGAATTGGCGGTGACTCCCCATCAGATCCGAGGACTCCGGAGGCGAACGGCCCCATGGGCTTTTGCACGCAGTGCGGCTACCGGTTCACCGCGCCGGCCAACTTCTGCCCGCGCTGCGGCGCCCCCAATGTGACCCCACCGAGCGTGCCAGAAAGCACCCAGCCGGGGCAGGCCACCGGAGTCGAGGCCAGCGAAGTGGAGGAGCGCACGGTGGTGCGCTCCGACATCATCCCCTCACTCCCGCCGACCCCTCCGCCTGGGCAACCGGACGCAGCCCCACCCGCCCCACCTGCGCCGTATGCCGCGCCTGGGTTCCAGCCGCCCTATCCCCCGTCCCAGCCGCAGACCTACGCTGCGGCGCCCCCGCCGACCCAGCCTCTGCCGGGAACGCCACCGGTTGGCTACCCTCCCTTCCCCACTGGCGCAGCGGCACCACCCGCCGCGAGCGCTCCCTTCGCCTGGACCTCTGCCACCATTCGGGCCGCGGTGGGGATCGGCGCACTCACGCTCAGCTGGGCTCTCGACTGGTCATCCCACCACCAGGGCGTCTACCGCCTGGCGATTCTGGCCGTCCTGGTGGCCATCGTCGGCGGCTGTTTCGCCCTCATCCCGGCTCTGCGGACGGCCGTGCCCAATGCGACGACCATCGGGCTGCTTACTCTCGCTCCGCTCGGCGCGCTCGCGGTTTATACCCTGCTGCGCAGTCTCATTCCGAGTTCGGGCGGCGGTATGGAGGCTCGGGACGCGCCGGGGGCGGGCATGGCTCTCGCGGCGGTCGGGGCCGTCTTGATCACCCAGGCCCTGCTGACCGGTGCGCCCGCGGCGTTGGGCGTGCTGTGGAAGCACGTCTGCATCGGCCTGCTCTGCGCCGCTAGCCTGTGGGGGCTGGTCGGCGCCGTCGACGTGTTCCGCGGCACCCTCACCGGGCTCGACAGCCTCGTGCTGTTCGGGTTCGTGCTGCTCGTGACCGTCATCGTCATCCTCCTGACGCCCCTCTACTTCGCCCTGCAGATCGCCCGGGACCGCTCGCCGGACTGGGCGGCCGGCATGATCCTGGTCCTCGCGTTGGTCGCCGGCTACGTCATTGTCGCAGTCTCCGAGGGGACCGGACCGGGTGACGTGGGCGGCGCGCTGACGTTGTTCTATCTCGGGATGGCCGCCGGCTCGGCTGATCCGGTGGCAGCCCGGATGCGGCCCGCGCTGGTCGGCGCCGACCGCTGGATCCAAGCCGTCGCCGGGGTTCTCGGGCTCTGCGCGGTGGGACTCGGCCTGTCGACCCTCGTCACTCTCGGCGCCTTGAGCGAGTCCAAGGGCAGCCTGATCTTGGGCATCGTCGTTTCCCTCGCCGGCACGATTGGGGCGATCGTCTGCCGGCAGTTGCTGGTGGGCCATGCCCCGATGGCGCGAGTGGCGACCATTGGCTGGGCCGGCGCGCTGACCCTGATCGCCACGATCGTGCAGATCGCCTCCGACAACGCCCACCTGATCGCCGGCATCTACACCCGCGAATACGTCCTGACGATGCTGCCGAGCATCCTGCTGCCACTCTCGATCGTGTTGGCGCTGACCGTTCCCCCATCGGTGCGCGCCCTCGGGCCGCTGCTTCCGGGCCAGCGCGGCCCTGGTCAGCGCGGCTGATCGGCGCATCATTCCTGGGGGGGCCAACGAGGAACTTCTGCTAGCAGCAGTTAGTCGAGGTCCCCATACCTTGCAACCTATTGGGGGGCAAGGAAACTCTGCTAGCAGGAGTTCCTTGGCCGAGCGAGCGCCGAAGCGAGCGCCGAAGCGAGCCTGCGGCCGCTCGAGCGAACCCGCTACCGCACCCGGTGCTGCTGCAGCCGCCGCAAGGTCAGCCACCCGAGCAGGGCGTTGCCGAGTGCCAGCACCAGCAGGCAAAACGCCCAGGTCGTCAGGTCGTGATTCCACAACCGGTCGGCCGGGGCGGCCGGGAAGATCCCCCGCAGATCGACGCCCGCCGCAGCGGTGGCATAACTCCACCGAGCCGGAGCGAGCCAGGACAGCTGCTCCAGCGGCACCCGCCCGGCGATCGGGATGAGGCCGCCGCACAACACCAGTTGAGCCATGACCGAGACGACGAGCAGCGGCATCACCTGCTCGCTCGTCGAGACGTATGCCGAGAGCGCCAGCCCACAGATCGCTCCCGTCACCGCGGCGACGACGACGACGCCAACCAACTCCAGTCCCGCGGACACGACGAGTCCGTCGGTCGGCCCGGGCTTGCGCCACAGGATCAACCCGACGAGCACGACCGCCTGAGCGGCGGTCAACCCGGTGAACGCAACAACCTTGGCCCAGAAATAGGCCACCGGGGAGAGACCCACGGCACGCTCACGCTCGAAGATCGCACGTTCCCCGACGAGATCCCGCACGCTCGCCGAGGTGCCCATGAACGTCGCGCCGACGATCATGATCACCAGCAGCTGCATCGCCTCGCTCGTCGGGGGCCGGCCTGAGGTGAAGCCGGCGCTGCCCGGGACGGCGAGCGCGAGCAGCGCGAGGACGATCGGCAGCACGCCGTTGAACACGGCATACGAGACATCGGCAAGCATCACGCGCGCCTGCCGGCGGCCGATCGTCGACATCTGGCGGACGATCGGAGGTCCGGGCGGCGTCGCCGGAATGACCGCAGGTCCGACCCGCTCCACCGGCCGCGGGCCCCTCCCGCGGTGCCGCTCAAAGCGGGCCTGGTGGCTCTTCGGGTCGGCCGTCAGCCAGGAGAAGACATCGGCCCACTCGTTGGCGCCGAAGTAGCCGAGGACCTGGCTCGGCGGGCCGAAGTAGGCGACCCGGCCTCCCGGCGCGAGCACGAGAACGTTGTCGCAGGCTGCCAGGTTGGCAACGCTGTGGGTGATGACCACGACCGTACGATCGCCGGTGGCCAGCTCGCGCAGCGTCGTCATCACCGACTTGTCCAGGCCTGGGTCGAGGCCCGAGGTGGGCTCGTCGAGGAACAGCAGCGCGGGCCGGGTCAGCAGTTCCATGGCCACCGACGTTCGCTTGCGTTGCCCGCCCGAGAGCCGGCTGACCGTCGTGTCGGCGTGCTCGGTCAGCCCGAGTTCGGCGATCGTCTCATCAACCCGGGTAGCGCGCTCGGCTGGGCTGACGTCGGCGGGGAAGCGCAACTCGGCGGCATACCGCAATGCGTGCCGGACAGTGAGCTGGCGATGGATCAGATCCTCCTGGGGGACAACGCCGATCTGGTGACGAAGGACGGCGAAATGACGGTGGACGTCGAGCCCCTGATAGTCGACCGCCCCCGTGCTAGCCGGGCGAGCACCAGTTAGCACGGCAAAGAGGGAGGACTTGCCCGCGCCCGACGGTCCGACGACGGCGGTGAGTGACCCAGGGGCGAGGTCAAAGTCGACTCGATCGAGCAGCGCACGGCCCGACGGCAGCACATAGCCAACCCCGCGCACGCTCAACGCAACCGACGAACCGCTATCCACTCGCTCGAACGAGGCGCCGTCCCACTGCAAAACCCAGCTGCCGACACCGAGCAGCTGTCCGGGCGCGAGAACTGCCTCGGTGACCTGCACCCCGTCGACAAAGGTGCCATTGGCGCTGCCGAGATCCTGGACGAGGAGCAGGTCTTCGGTGTGCGGGCGGATCCGGGTGTGGAAGCGGGAGACGAGCAAATCGTCAAGGACGAGATCGCATCTCGGGTCGCGGCCGAGCACCCACCCCTGCCAGGCCGGCGTCTGGGCCGCCGACGGCGGCCGGGGTCGAGAGGACCACCGGCTCTCCGAGATGCTGACCGGTTCCAGGTAGGCTCGGACCGCCGGCGCGTTGTCGGCGACACCGAAACGGATCGCCGCCGGTCCGGTGATCGGTCGGCTGGTCACCTTATGCCCGTCGACCCAGGTGCCATTGGTGCTCCCGAGATCGTGGACCTCCCACTGGTCGGTATGGACGAAGCGCGCATGTCGTCGGGAGACCCCGGGGTCGTTCAGGGTCAGCGCGGCCGCCGGATCGCGGCCGACGAAGAAATCGTCTCCGGGGTGCACCACATAGCGCCCCCGGTCGGTTTCGAGCACGAGCAGGTCGCCAGCATCGTGGCGTGCGGAAGCGCTCACGGGGAAGGCGGCTTGAGACGACGCGGCACACAGACATTCTTCAGCAGCTCGCCGCTGCGCTCGGGATAGAGCGTCTGACACGCCGATTGCGCTCCGGCCTCGCTGGAGATGCCGCCGGGATCGCCGAGCAGCACCCACATCCGGTCATAGCCAACCCGCTGACCGGTTCCGAAATCACTGGCCAACAACGATATCGATGGCCAGCCCCGCTGCGCGAGCCGGTCCTTGATCCGATCCTGCTCGGCGACGATGTCAGTGTAATAGAAGGTGTGGCTGCCGTTCTCGGCAGTTTGCAGCGGGTCGTCCATGCCGTTGGTCTTGCTCGCGAGCTGCAGCACCCAACGGCCGTCGAGCCACAACGAGGCCAGGCTCTCCACACGCGCCTCCCGCAGGGACTGATTCGCCGTCCGCTGGGCCGAGCTGTCGTCCGCCGAGCCCTCGGATGCAGTCGAGGAAACCGTCACCGTCGTGGTCGAGGTCGTGGGCGGCGAGCTGGGAGTCTCGCCCGGTGGCGCGCTCGTCGCCGGTGGTGCGGTGGCCGTGTTGCCGCGGGAGGTCTGGGTGCCGCTTTCCGACCCGGCGGCGACGCCGGGCGTCCCTGCGGGGGTGGGATTGTCGCGACTCAGCACCCGGTAGCCCAAGCCCGCGGTCACCGCGGCCAGCACACAGATCAGCCCGATCCCGATGGCCCGCCCGATTCCGCGGGGCTCGGCCGGCGGCGGGGGCGGCGTCGCGGCGGCGGCCACCAGCGGCCGGCCGCACCGGCCGCAGAAGCTGCCCCACGAGGCGGTGCCGCACGATGGACAGATCGTCGCCTCGGGCCCGGTCATGACCGCTCGCTCCCCACGACGAACGACCGGTCGCCATAGGTGACCGTCGCCCCAGGCAGCACGGTGGTCCGCTCTCCCGGGGTGATCCGCGCGGTGCCGCCAGCAGGGTCAGTTATCCGCACTCCGTTGGTGGAATGCAAGTCCTGCACCCACACGCCGGCACCGGCCGGCCCAACCGCGAGGTGCGTCTTGGAGATCGAGCGTTCACCGTCGGCGACCGGCAATACCCGGGCGTCCTCGAATCCGGTCATCTGGGCGGGGTTGCGCCCCAGGAGAATCACGTGATCCACGGTGGCCACCTGTCCGTTGTCGAGGTGGATGATCGGCGAGCTTGCCCCGCGCCGCATGGTCGCGGCGAGGTCGTCCTCGCCATCCACCGGCGGCGGCATCGTGGTGTGCGCCGCGACCGATCTCATGTCCTTGACGATCGGGCTGGGCGTCACCGGCCACTGAGGGCTGGCCGCTGCCGTCTCCGGAGGTGACCAGCCGCCGCCACGCGGGACCTCACTGATCACTGGCCCGTCTGACGGCAAGTGCGCAGGCGTCACTCCTGCATGGCTTTGCCCGTATGCCGCTCCGGACGGCTGTGCCTGGGCGGTCCAGGTCGCGGGCTCCTGCCGCTTCCGCGGGTCGCGGCCTCGCTTGATGTCGACCACGACGACGCCCGCCGCCCGGTCGGCCCAGTGCTGATTGGCCGGGGGCCGCAAGAAGAGCAGCGCGATACCGGCAATGCCCAAGGTGATCGTTCCAACCAGACCCTCGAGGAGGTGTTTGAGGAAGGTGCCGCCGCCCGTCAAGGCCCCGGTGGCGGTCGACACATGTCGCAAACCGATCATGAGTCCGCCGATTGTCGACGATGTGGCGAGCATGACGATCGTGGCGATGACGGCATAGACGAGGGGCCCTAGGAGCCACACGATGAGTCCCGCGGAAGCCGTGGCGTCGTTCTCCGTTGAGATCCCCTGGGCGAGAATGGCGATTCCGATGACCGACAAGACCGCGACGATGACGTTCTCGATGACCCGGGCAGCGACGCGCTGCCCCAAGGTCGCCGGGAGGTAGCCGGCCAGGGCGGGGTACTGGGTCTCAATCCCCGTGCCCACGGGCGGGGGTGTCGCGCTGCTCAACACTGCTCCTTACGGTGACGGGGCCAAACCGGGCGGCGGGCTCGGCGCCGACCCTCGGGCGGCTCAGGTTTCCCGCCCGCGAACGAGCGGGCCGACCCGGATCGTCGTCGCAGTGAGCGTAGCGAGAACCGGGCTCGCAGGGCACGGCGGCGACCCACCGATCCGGTCATGCCGGCGAGCACCGCGTCGACCTCGCGCCACAGCGCGTCGATATCGGCAGCGGTGGGCTCGTCCGGGCCGAAGACCCGGCTGTCAACGCCGTCGGCCACGGCGACCGCTGAGACGGCCGGGAAGGTGCGGCCCAGATATCCGGCGCTCTCGTGCCGGGTCAGCGTGGGTGGCACGGGGGCGCCGAGATCCGTTGCGTGGTCGAGGATCTCGGCCCAGCCGCCGCTGACCCGGTCGGCACTTCGGGAGGCGTGTTTCCGGCGTCCGCGGCGGCGTCGTTTCAGCGCCAGGATGGTGACGAACGGGGCGGCGAGCAGCAGCAGCCCGGCCACGACGAGGGCGCCGAACTTCAGCACGCGGTGCCAGACCGGGACGCTCGGCTCGCTGGCCGGCGGGCGGCGCGAGGTGTCGACATCGGTGGGGCGGTCGACATCGCTGCGGGGCGGGTCCGGCGGCGGCAACACCTGGGGCTTGGGCTCGCTCTTGGGCCGGTCGGTCCTGGTTTTGGGCACCCGGTCGTGATCCGGCGTGGGGTCGAAGCTCGCCCACACATCGGGTTCGAAGGCGACCTCGACCCAGACGTGGGCGTCCTTGCCGGTGAGGGCGACCGGCGCCGTGGTGGCCTTCCCTGCTTCGGGATAGAACCCCATCACGACGCGCGCGGGCAGGTCGAGCGAGCGGACCATGAGCGCCATCGCCACGGCATACTGCTCGTCGTTGCCGATCAGTTGCTGCCCGGACAAGAAGGTGTTGATCCGGTCGGCGGAGTGCCCCGCGCGGGACTTGCCGTCGGAGCCGTCGGAAAAGAAACCGGTCTGGCGCAGCTCGCGCTCGATCGCGCGCACCTGCGCATACGGCCGGGCGATGCCTTGCGTATAGGTCGCGGCGGTCTTGGCGACGATGTCGGGAACTTTATCGTTGGCAGGCAACGGGATATCACGCACGCCCTGCTGCTCGAGGTCCTTGTCCTTCGGCTGCGCCGGAAGCACGACATCGATCCCGTATGCCGTTCCGGCCCCCGTTCCCGCGGACGTCAGCGCGGTCCCCGTCCCGGGGTTGTAGTAGAGGCTCTTGGCCTGCTCGGCCGCACCCGCACCGGTGAAGTCGACCTGGCGGATGTCGCCGCCCCCTGCCAGCCAAGGACCCGCGAGTTTGCCGACGGTGACGCCGAGGTGGGTCGGCTTTCCCGAGGGCGGGGTGACCTCCACCCGGTGACCGACCTTGACATAGCTTGCCGAGGACGCGGCGACGTTGTAGACGATGCCGTCGTAGGTATCCAAGGTGGCCAGCCGCACGCGGTCGCCCTCGGGGAGTCCGGTGACCGTCACCAGGGTGTCGTCCTTTAGATCGGTGACGAGGTGCCGGTATTGCGTGAGCGGGCTGGCATAGGCGCGCGGATCGAGGGGCGGGACGATGTCGTCGCGCAGGATGTGCCGGTTGGTTTGGGTGAGCAGGGCGGGGCCGAGGACGGCAGCGGCGACCACTGCGAGGACGATCATCGCCGCCGCGAGCCCGCCGCGGCGCAGGTCCCACCCGCTGCTCGTGCGCAGGCCGGCTTCGGGATCACCGGCGACGCGACCGCGCGCGAGGACTGCCCACACGAGCGTGAGGACGGCGAAGGCGACGCCCTGCCCGACGGCATACGGGGCGCTCTTGATGCCCCAGAGGATGCCGACCACGAGGAAGGCCAAGGCGGTGAGCACGGCGGCGACCTGGCGTCCACGCAGGACGAGGGAGCTCACGAGCGCACCCGCGGTCAGACCCGCGGCAAATGGCACGACCGCCGGACCGGAGTAGCCGTCGGCGGGAATGCCGACGGTGAGCAGATCGCGCCAGGACTGGGCGAGGAGTTGGGCCAGCCGGGTGAGGGTCGTCAGCGTCGGGATGACACCAGCGATCGTGCTGTCCGACAACGCAATCGCGCCGCCCAGGAGGATGTAGCAAAACAGCACAGCGGCAGCGGTCGTCAGCACGCCCCACCCGGCCAGCCGCGCGATGACGGCAATGACAAAGCCGAGCACCACCCCGATGGTTGCCGCGGCATAGCCACGCGCGCCACCGAAGACCGGCCCGAAGGCCAGCACTCCGACACCGAGGAGGCCGAGCGCAAGGAGGATGTCGACGAGGCTGGCGCCGGTCAGGACCGAGCGGGCGCGCACTGTCGTCCCCGTGCTGGTGTCGGGGCTGATCAGGATGCGCTCGCTCACCGGATCACCCGCATCGCCCGGGGCAGCTCGGCGAGCGCCGGCACGTCGACAACCGTCATGCCGCCCAGGCGACGGCGGGCTCCGACATTCTCCGGGCTGCACGCGCGGACGGCAACGGTCAGGACGTCGAGCGGCGCGACGCGATGGGTGGCGTGCAGGGCGTCCGGGCTCGTGGACGAGCCGGTGACGAGGACCACCATGGAAGCGCTCGGGACCAGCGCCAAGCCATGGACCAGGCTCTCTCGCAACGGGATCGCCTCGGGCGCGAAGTCCAGGGCGCACAGCTGGTCGAGCAGCGCCGCTGCCGAGGGGACCGTGAGTCGTCCCGTGCTGGTCAAAACGTCGACTTGGCGTTCCTCGCGACGTGCCTGCAGCACAAGGGATCCCACCGTCGAGATCGCCAGTTCCAACTCCTCGGGCGTGGCGTAGTCGGCCGCGTGCAGGGATAACAGGACGAGCAGGTGCGACCGCCGGGTTTCCTCGAACTGCCGCACCACCATCCGGCCGACCCGGGCGGTCGTTCGCCAGTGAACCGTGCGCAGGTCGTCGCCGTTGACATAGTCGCGCAGCGCGTGGAAGGCGACATCCGACGAGGTGAGATTGTGCGTGGTGACGCCCTCGACGTCACGGAGGAAACCCGTGGTGCTGGCGGCAATGGGGACCGTCGGTGGATGGACAAAAAGGTCGGCACGCTCGGTCCAGTTGCGCTCGCGGCGGAAGAAGCCGAACGGGTCGGACTTGACCGAGCGGAGCGGGCCGATGGGAACGATGCCGCGACGCCTGGTGGGCACGGCGAAGAGGATTTCATGGTCCTCCTCGCGCGCCAGGCCAGGCAGCTCGAAGGTGCGGGCGCGGCGCCCGACCGGCAGTTCGATGCTCGACGGCAGCAGCGTGCGAGAGGCCTGATTGCGCACGACGACCCGGCCGAGGGCCTGCTCGCCCGCGGTCACGCGGGTGGAGTCGAGGTCGATGGAGGCGGCATACGACATCCGGCCGAAGGTCCACACCAGCGCGAAGGCGACGGTCGTGAGGATCGCGATCCCGAGCACGAGCAGTTCGACCCAGCCCTGGTCGAGCCCCACCCACACGGTGGCCGCTCCGCCGGCAAGCGCCGCCCAGCCCAAGGTGGTGACCGGCGCCGTCCAGCGCCGTGCTCGGGCGAGGACCGGGTCGAGGCGGGCGGTTGCCCGCGGGCCGAACTCGCTGATTCGTCCGCGCACGCTGTCCAGGCGTGGCCGGATGCCGCCGGTCATACCAGGCAGCCGCAGTCGCCGAGGCGGGCGCAGGGCGCGCGGCCGTCGGCTCTGGGCTGATCCGGTGGCAGCGGTCATGTCGTCAGGCCCCGCCGCGAATCATTGGAGCAGCGACATCGTCCAAGGCGCGGCCCAAGACCGATGTCGCTGTGGCGCCGTGGAATTCGGCGTCGGGTGACATGACGATCCGGTGTGTCCAGACGGGCGCGACGAGTTCCTTGACGTCGTCGGGCAGCACGTAGTTGCGACCGTGCGCGGCCGCCCATACCCGAGAAGCACGGACCATGGCGATGGCGCCGCGGGTGGAGACGCCGAGGAGGGCGTCGGGGTGTTCGCGGGTGGCCTCGACGAGGCGCTGGACGTAGTCGAGGACGGCGGCGTCGACGTGGTTGTCCTTGACCATGTCGGCCATCTCGGCGACCGCCTTGGTGGCGATGATCGGGCGCAACTCCTTGGTGCGGTCGGGGCGGGCCGAGCCGGCGAGCACCTCGACGGCGGCGGCCCGCTCGGGATAGCCGAGCGCGGTCTTCATGAGGAACCGGTCGAGTTGGGCCTCCGGCAGGCGATAGGTTCCGGCCTGCTCGATCGGGTTCTGGGTGGCGATCACCATGAACGGGCGCGCCGCGTCATACCGCGTGCCGTCGACGGTGACCTGGGACTCGCCCATGATCTCCAGCAGCGCGGACTGCGTCTTGGGGGAGGCACGGTTGATCTCGTCGGCGAGGACGATCGAGGCAAACACCGGGCCGCGGTGGAACTCCCACTGCCCGCGCTTTTGGTCATACATCGTCACCCCGGTGATGTCCGACGGCAGCAGGTCGGGAGTGAACTGAATGCGCGAGTGCGTGCCCTGCACGGTGGCCGCCATCGCCCGGGCAAGCGCCGTCTTGCCCGTGCCCGGCGCATCCTCGAGCAGTAGATGGCCCTCGGCGAGCAGGCAGGTCAGCGCCAGCCGGATCGCCGGCGCCTTCCCGAGCAGCGCCTGGCCGATGTTGTCGGTCAGCCGGGCGAAGGTGTCGGCGAACCAGGCTGCGTTGTCAACTGCCACGGGCATGGGTGTCCTCGAGTCCTCTCATTGTTGGGTGCACTCGACGGTGTTGACTCCGTCGCCAATCCGATCTCCCGCGGAATCGAAAAGCGCTGCAGGCGATCCCTCCGAACTCGGCGGCGCGTAGCCGTTGCCGTCCACCGTGCGATAGGAGGTCCAGTTTGCGGCGCCTGAGCCGGCCACGAAGCACCGAACCGTCGTGCCCGGGTTCCAGCGGTGGAGTTCGACGTAGACGTGCTTACAGTCGGTGTAGCTGCAGGTGAATGAGTCGCCATGGTTGGTCACTTCATAGGGGACATCCCAGGTGCTCGCCTGCTGGGTGCCGGACCATGGCCCCCAGTTGCCCTCGCTGTCCTGTGCTTGCGCCCGGATCGCCTTGGTCTGGTTGCGGCCGTTTCCCTCTTGCTTGGAGCCGGTGACGGAGACGACCTGGTCGCCGCCGTCGGTGGTGTTGATCCGGACGGCGCTGATCGCGCGGCCGTTGCCTGCCCCGGAGCCATTCCAACTCAGCTTGACGTCGGTGACATTGCCCGAGGCGCTGACCGACGGCATGTTCGGCGGCCCATAGGCATTGACGACGACACCACCAGACGGGAGGCTGTCGGCCTGCACGCCGTCGACAACCGCCCGGGCGCGGACCGAGACGGCGACATTCTGCCCGTTGGGGAAGGCGGCGTCGGTGATCGTGCCGCCACCGCTGGGCAGGCTGCCGCCCGCGCCGCCGGCCGACCAGAGGTAGCTGATCTCGCTGGGCAGGGCGCCGTTGGTGGCGCCGGGGGTGAAGCTGATCTGAACCTGGTTGTTGGTTCCGGTTGGGCGGGCCGAGACATTCGTCGGTGTTCCCGGGGCCTTGAAGGCACGCACCGCATTGGAGGCGGGTGACCAGCCGCTCGGGCCGGCCGAATTCGTTGCCTGCACCGCAAACGTCAGGCTTTGCTCGCCAACGGGGACGGCCAGCGTAACTTCTCGTGAACTGCCGGCGGAGGTGACCTGCCCCGTGGCGTTGTTGCGGACCTCATAGGTGAGGCTGTCGTCGCCATTGCCGTCCGCGGCGTCCCAGCTGATCGTCGCCGACGGCGGCAACGTCTTGTCGGGGTTCATCGTGGCTCGCGGAGCGGTCATGCCGACCGGCCTGCCAAAGGGCGTGGTCGGGGCGGACTCGGCGGACCAGTCGGACTCCAGCGGCTCGTCGGTGGTGCCGGCGATCGCCTTGACCTTGACAACATACGGGGTGCCGTTGGTCAGGCTGGAGAGGGTGTATGCCGTTGCCGCGCCGACGTTTATCTCCCCCTGGCCGCCCGGGGGCGGGCTGATGGACAGGACGTATTCCCGAACCGGCGAGCCTTCGGTGGTGGCTCGGGGCCAGGTGAGCGCGATCTGTTTGTCCCCGGCGGTCGCTGAGGGTGGGCCCGGAGGGTTGGGCTTCTCGTCCGGGCGGACCTCGTTGGACGCCGCTGACGGCTTCGAGTCACCGACGTCGTTCGTGGCGACCACCTGGAAGCGATAGACCGTGTTGTTGGTCAGGCCCGTGATCGTGCAGGTGGTCACGACCTTGCACTTCTGTGACCCGCCGGACCAGGTGACGGTGAAGCCGGTGATCGGGGCGCCGTTATTGGCGCCGGCCGTCCAGGAGACCGTCGCCGTCTTGGAGGCGTTGGTCTCGGCGGTCACCCCGGTCGGCGGGTCGGGGGCGCCGCGGACGGTGAGTAGCACGCGTCCTTCGACCTGGCGATCGGCGCTCTGGGTGGCGTCGGCGACGCGGTAGCTCACGGTCAGTTCGCCGTGCGAGCCGGCCTTCGGGGTGATCGTTAGGTTGGTCCCGGCGGCCGTCACGCTTCCCTCTCCGGCAACGACTGCGGGCCGCCCGACCAAGGTGATCGGTTTGTTTTGGTCGGCAAAGGGATTCGTCACGTAGTCGGCCACGTCGACGTCGCGTGCTTCGCCGGCGTTGGCATCATTAATGACCGCATCGCGCGTGGTCATCAGCGGCCGGGTCGAGGCCAGCACCGTAAGCGGCAGTTGCGCCCGAACGGGGTCGGTCGAGCCGTCGGTCACCTCGACCGGGATGAGGGCGCCGGTGTTGGGTTCGGTGTCGGCGGGCGCGGAGACGCTCAGCGTCGAGCCGTCTAGGGAGATGTCGAATCCCGCCGGGGTGCTCCCCAAGGAGAAGCGGAGTTTGTCCAGGTCGCCGGGGTCGGGGTCGGTGACCATCGGTTTGAGGTCGACCGTGCTCGCCTCCTCTCCGGCCGCCACGGTCACCTCGGAAGGCTGAAAGACCGGCTGGGTGTTGCCCTTGCCGGTGACGTCGATCGGGATGGTCAGCACCGAGGTGAGCCCCGCGGGGTCGTCGGGGCTCTTGCCGTCGGTGACCTCGAAAGTGACCGAGGACTGGCCTGCGAAATCGGCTGGGGCGGTGAAGGTTAGCGTCTTGGAGTCCTTGACGAGCGGCGAGCCGTCCGACCCTGCGGATGCCCTGACGGTCTTCTCGTAGGTGATCTGCGGGCTGTGCCCGTCGCGGACGCGCACATAGTCGGCGAGCGGTAGGACGATGGTCTCGCCGGCGGTGATCGCGACCGGGATCTTGTCGGTGCGCAAAGCCGGGGGCGCCCCGGACGCCGCCGGCACGACGACGACGGCCGATGCTGCCTGCTTGTCGGGGTCGGTCACGGTATAGACGAGGACCTGACGCTCGTCGGTGACGGGGATGACGAGGCGGTCCTTGCCGTCGACGTCGACCCGGTCGTCGCTGGTGCTGACCTTGAGGTTGGCGACGGTCCCGTCGGGGTCTTCGTCGTTGTCGAGGACGGCGACCGTCACCGATTGCCGGCCCACGACATCACTCGGGTCGACGATGTCGTCTCGAGCGACCGGCGGCTGCAGCGGCGCCGTCGGCGTGACGGTGACGGTGAGCACGCCGCGAGAGGCTCCGCCCCGCCCGTCGGTGATCGCGTAGTAGTACTGCAGCGTCCCTTCCTTCTTGGGGGTGACCAATTCGGCTCGGGACCCGGCTGCCGTCGCGGTCGTCGTGGTCTGCGAACTGACCGGTGTCACCGCGCCTTGGGTCAAGGTGATCGGGTCGCCGTCGCCGTCGAAATCGTTGACGGTGACCGGGATCGCCAACTCTGTCTCGGGGCGAGCGGTGATCGTGTCGGGGACGGCGACGGGTGCCTGGTTGACCGGTGGTGGCGGGGCGATGCCCACCTGGACGGTGGCGGTGCCACGCGCGCCGAACCGATCGGCCACGGCATACGAGAACGTGTCTGTCCCGGATGCGTCTGCGGGAGCCGAGTATTCGATGCGACCGGCGGCCACGCGCGCCGTTCCCTTGGTGGGCGGCTTCCCCAACCCGACGAGGAGGGCGGAGTCGCCGTCGGGGTCGATGCCGTCGGTGGGGACGCGAATGCTCACGGTGTTGCCCGCAAGGACGCGGGCGACCAGCGGTTTGGGTGCCGGCGGTGCGTTCTTGCCGTCGAGCGCCCGGATGGTGATCGCCACATCGGCCGAGGCGAAGTTCCCCCGGTCGTCGCGGATTGTGTATGTCGCCCGGGCGCGTCCAGCGTCGCCGCCCGCCTTGAAGCGGACGGTGTCGTTGGAGACGAAGAAGGTGCCGAGATCGCCGCCGGTCACGATGTCGATCGCCGGGTCGACGTGGATGGTCAGCCCAGATGGTGAGGAGTCGTTCTCCTTGACCGGGACGGTGACGACGTCGCCGGCACGGACCAGGCCGGGGTCGTCAACGGCCACTGGCGGCTCTGGGTTGGCCTTGGGTGGGATGGGCACGACGGTGACCTGTCCCTTCGCGCTGGCTTCGCCGTTGGACATCGTGTAGGCGAAGGTCGTCTGCTGCGGCAGGCCTCCGGGGGCACTGATGCGCAGCAAACCGTGGTCGATGACTTCGACGGCGAGGGGGGAGTTGGTCGGTACCGTCACGATCTGGACGACCAGGACCCCGCCGAGGGGGTCGTAGTCGTTGGCGAGGACGTCGACGAGAACCGAGCCGCCGGAGGGCAGCAGGGCGAGGTCGCCGTCCGCGACCGGGGTGTGGTCCTTGGGCCGGTCGACGACGTCGATGCGCACGATGCCGTCGGCAACCGACGGCCCGTCGGTGATCCGGTAGTCGAGGTATTGCGTGCCGATCGTGGTGGAGCTGAACGTGAACCGGCCGGTGGACAGGTTGGTGGTCACGGTGGATCCGCTGGCCGGCCGGCTGACCTGGACCAGGCGCAGCGGGTCGGCGTTGGCGTCGATGTCGTTGGCGAGCGGGTCGACGACGATCTGGCGGTTCTTGAACACGCGGACGTGGTCGGGGTTGGCGATCGGCTGGATATTGCCGGCGCTCTTGACGTCGACGCTAAGTGTGCCTTCGCTCTGTTTCTTGCCGTCGCTGACCGTGAGGGCGACGTCTTTGACCCCAGCGGCGGTCGTGCCCAGATCGCGCACGGTGATCGGGCCGTCGGCGCGTGAGCGGACCTGCAGGCCGGGCGGCGCGCTCGCGCTGGCCAGGGTGACGGCGTCCCCGTCGGGGTCGATCCAGTCGGGGAGGATGTTGTAGCGGATCTCGCCCTTGCGGTCGATGACGACCTTGCTGGCGCGCAGCGGTTTTGGTGCTTCGTTTTGGGACCACGGGTGGACGCTGATGGTTGCGCGGCCGGTGGCCTCTCCGCCACGGCCATCGCTGACGGTGTAGGCGATGATGGCCCGGCCGCTCGCCTTGTCGGGCACCTCGATCTGTAGGGCCTCGCCGCCGCGCACCTGCCGGATCGAGCCCAGGGACGGCGATTTGGCCACCGTCGCCGTGAGGACGTCGCCGTCGGGGTCGGCGTCATTGATCAGGACCGGCAAGGTGGTGGATCTGCCTGGGCGGACGCCGAATTCGTCGTCCTCGGCGATCGGTGGATGATTGTTCTTGTCGCGCTTGGCAGCAGCGGTCTGAGGGACCTCCTGGCTGGCGTTGTTCTCCTTGTCGGAGCGCTCCTTGGCCTGGTTGGTGATGTCGGTCCAGTTGTCGACCAGCTGCATCTCGTCGTTGACGAGATAGATGTCGCCGTTGGCGACGTTGTTGAGGACGACGACGTTCCGGTTGACCCGGAAGACCAGGTCATCGGTGTCGTCGAAGGCCAGGCCGGTCTTGGTCACATCATCGGCGGTTCCCGGGCAGTCGCGGACGTAGGCGCCGGAGCCGGACCAGGCGGCATACGCACAGCCGGCGACCACCACCGGGGCGGCGGCGCGCCCGGCACCCCCGGCGGGGAGTTCTGCGACATCACCGCCGCTGAGCGGCACCCGCAGCAGCGCGTTAGCCGTTGCGAGAGTGACGCTGTCGCTGTTCTCACCGGGCTGCTGGACGGTGACGACCTCGCCCGCGTCGAGCGCTTCGCGGCCGTGATGCGACCAAACCACGCGCTTGACCGTGTCGACCGCGACCACCTGGTCGCCGACGGCGCTCAGGACGACGCTCTGCGAGTCCTGATAGTCCTTCAGCTCGCCGTCGTCGGCGGTCTGCCAGCCATCCTGCTGCGCCGTGATCCGCCGCACGGCGCCGTCGGGAGTGACCAGGCGCCCTACACCGTCGAGCCCGACGACCGCCTTGACGCCCTTGACCTTGGCGACCGTGGGATCCGCCTCGGGCGAGAAGGCGTTGAGCTTGCCCGCGTCGAGCGCCCATATCCGTCCGCCGCCGGAGTCGACGACCAGCGCGGTGCTCCCCCCGTGGACAAGCCGCATCCCCTCGGGGATTTTCAGGGCCGTCCCGAGGATGGCGAACGCGGGGTCCACCGGCTGGGCCTGCGCATGCTCGGTATCATGCAGGACGATCGAATTGCCGGCCTGGGTGATGTCGAAGTCGCCCGCGCTCACCCGCAGCCCGCTGTCCAATGTGCGCGACGGATAGTTCAGGTGCGCCACGAGCCCATCGGTCAGGTTGGTGACCCAGACGCCGCCGTCATTGAGCCGCAGGTCCGCAACCGGCACGCCCCGATGAAACGCGGCAAGGATCCCGACGGCAAGCACCACGACCGTCAGCAGCACCGCCCCACGATGCTGGGTTCCAGCCTTCATCCACTGCACCCGGGCCACCTCCCTTGCGCGTTCCGGCATATCGTTGACCTGGGCCTCAGCCGAACGCCGAGGAGTCGGTCTCGGCGAATCTCTCGGCAATTTGCTCTAGTTGCGCGGCAAGATCCGAGAGGGTGGAGATGGTCACGTCGGCGGATCGGCCGAAGTCCTCGACCCGCTGCGCGAAGGCAGCGGACGAGCGCTCGGTGACAAAGCCGCTGGCCACCAGGTTCGACACCCGGCTCTTGAGCGCCGACAACTCGCTCCTGATCTGTTCTTCGTCTCGCCGCAGGGCGGCTGCCTCGTTGCGCATCGACTCGTAGTCGATGCTGATTATCGCCATTGTTTGCTTCCCTTCCGATCGGTCGGGCACAGACCCGGAGTCATTCGAACCATTCCTCGCTCTCGAGCAGCAGCGGTATCAGGGCATGCGCCAGGACTGCCGCTTCGAGGTCCTGGCTGGCGCCGACCGCAACCACATCGATTTGGCCAAACCCGGACTCGCGCCGCACAACGAACCGGGAGACGGCCAGCGGAACGGCGCGACTGAAGATGCCGTTTCCGGTCGGACTCGAATCCCGCACGTGAAAGACCTCGAGACCAATCGTGCGGCCGTCGCCTGCGGTTACCTCCCGGACTGATCCGGGACCGAAACCGTCGGCCCCGAGAAGCACACGATGGGTAGCCGCCATGTCCTCGGGGGCCCCTTCGGCAGTGAGGACGATCAGGTCATAGGCCACCCCCAGTCCGGCCAAATCGGAGAGGAATACTACTCTCCGACTGGTCTCCTCCCCGGCCGGAAGCATGGCCAAGCGCTCCAGGGTCGCGGCCGCCCTCTCGGCAACGACTCCGCTGCAGCCCAACTCCGTCGCCGCCTGTGCAGCAGCCGTGCGCGCCCACTCCGCTACAAGACCCGCGGGGGCCCAAAGAGGTGCCAGATACCACGCCGGGTGCTCCATCGACCATGTCGGTCTGCGCGTTATCGGGTCAATGTGCATCACGGCATCCAGGCATACGAAGAGAGCAGGGAGTCGAACGAGTCCTGCAGGTGCGCGGCGATGTCGTCCGAGCCGGGAATGTTGGGGATCGTCGCAACGCACAGCGCCTCAATCCATGACGCCGGCTGATCGGCAAGCCCAATCCAGTAGCGGAAGATCTCGCGGAGATAAGCGGCGGCCCCATCCGTCGGGGGATCAATCGTCGACGTTCGAACCCTCGCGTCCGCGTCGAGATCGCTCCTCCCCGCGGGAAGGTCCCCGTCTGGAATCGGTGCCGTCCGGCGGGTGCGCAACCCCACCGCCACGGGTAGCGTCAGCATGCGCGCAGACCGGTCCTGGTCAGCGAGCGCCAACAAGGCGGGCAACGGCTCCACTCCGGCGCCCCAGACAAGCGGGCCGATAGCGATGACGGGCCGGCAAGCCGAGGCAGACACCCAGGCCGCGGGGGCGTAGACGACGGCCTTGCCCTGGATGGACAACTCGCGCAGGTGATCAAGCGTCAGTTGCAGCCTCGAACTCCCTTGGCCCGATGTGGGCCCGAGAAGGCATTGCTCGCTCAGCGCGCGGATCAGCGCGGGATCGGGCGCCGCAGCGTCTAATCCGACCCAACCAGCCGGGACGCTCAGCGTGAACGCGCTCATAGCGTCCCCACCGCCCGCACGATCATCGCGATCCGGTCGATCGCGAAGGCCGGCGCAGCCGTCCAGACGACATCGGCGGCTTGCTCGATGCCGGACTTCACGATCTCGGCCTCCAGGTGATCGGCGACCTGAGCGGGGATCAGGACATGGCGATGGTCCCCCGGTCGAATACGGCGGGCGACGCCGTCGAGCGCCTTGAATTGGTAGTCCATCCCCGTGTCCCAGAGCGCCCCGGGAAGTCGGCACAGTTTCGTCAGCCCGCTGCCCTCGCCCAGTTCCTCGCGAAGCCGCGTGGTCGGGCTACCGTGCTCCAGTTCGGCGCGGCGACGTCGGTAGCTTTCGGTGACGCCGCGGCGCTTGAGGCCGCGCACCATCCGAACGTGGCCATACGTGATGAGCAACTCCCATGCGGTCACGCCAGCGAACTTGAGCCAATTCCCCGACCGCTGAGCCGCGGCAAACTCCTCTCCGATCGACGTCGCAGCAGTCAGGCCCCACCCCACGGAGGCGACCGGGCTGACGGCATGCGTGAGCGGTGACACATGGGCAAGGACGGTTGCCCCGGTCGACATCCAGCCCAGACTGGTGATGTCGTCGACTACGTGGTGTTTCGTCCAGGTGGCGGCGGTCCCCAGGGCGGTTTGCGCCGCATGCGCGACCGAATCCGCGAGCCCGTTCTCCTCCATTGCCGTATCGATAGCGCGTGCCGCGGACCGCGCGTCCTCGTCTCGCTGAGCACAGGCAAGCCGCAACTCGCCCTGCAACTTGTTCAGATCTGCAGAGGACGCGAGCCCATCGTGGTCCAGGCCCGACCCCCAACCGCCGTCGGCCCCGGAGACACCTCCCAGGACGCGAGCCTCATCCAGCAATTCGATGGACCGCCTCTGGTGGTGGGATAGCTTCTCCCCGTATGCCCCAAGCGCGACGGCCGCCGCATCATGGCAGGCCCGCACGCGGGTCAACAAACCGATGAGGGTCGCCGCCTGCTCGTGCAGTTCGACGACGCGCATGCTCTGCGCGCCGCCATCGAGACCGTGCAACGCTCGTTGCGTGTCCGCGAGTGTGACGGCCAGACTTCGCAGAGCGGCTGCCACCTCGTGCACCTGAATTGCGTCCCCGGGCACCGGGTCTTCCGTCAGCCCGAGTGAGGCCCAGTCATGGGCAGACCGCGCGCTCACGACAGTTCCCCCGGACCGATGCCTGCCACGGGCTTGGTGAGCTGGTCGAGAACTCTCCCTGCGGCGAGGGCACGCTCGAGGCCGTTCCTGGACGGCGCATCCGGCGCCGCCTTAGGCGCGGCCGCACCAGGGCCGTCTGCGGCGCCGGAGCCGCTCCCCGAGTCGGCTGTCGGCTCGACGTGCTCTGAATGCCTGACTTGCCCTGCGCGCCTACGACGCTGCGCAAGAACGGCTTGCGTGCCCGCGCCGAGCGCTGCCAGGGGAAGGCCGAGCCGACCCAGCCTGTCGGCTTCCTCAGCCCACCGGCCGATCAACGACTCCGATGTGTGGCCGGCGCCTTGGCCGGGCCCCACTGAGGCAGCCGAATCGTGCCCCTCACCCGCGGGCGCCTCGGCCAGGGCAGTGTCCGTCCCCTTGAAATCGAGCCGGACGCGATCTAGACCGTCCGCCAACGAATCAAGGCCCATCATGAGCGACGCCCGGCTCGCCTGCCACGCGTCGGATAACCGATTCATCGCGCTGGCGAGATCGTGCTGCCCGAACGACTCGGCCGGGACATCATGGCGCGGCGACGTCCCTTCCAGCACCCCTCGCACGTCACGGACGCGCCGCACAGCGTCGACCAATTGGTCGAGGTCGACGCGGACGTTGGAGCCTTCGGCCATGAAGTGCTCTCCTTCTCGCAGCGAGGGGGTCACTGGGCTAGCCGACCAGGGGTAGTTGAAGTCGGACAGCCTTGCCGCCGGCGATCCAGAAGCCGCGCCCAGGGGGGAAGTCGGCGCGCTTGCACCGAGGCAGGGGGGTCCGCAGCAAGGTCTCGCCATCGGCCTGGTCGGGGGCGAGCAGGAGGCCCGCCCTGTCGGCCTTGCACTCGTTGGCCAACGGCGTGAACTTCGACCAACTGGAGATCTCTCCGTGAGCCAGCAGGAAGTGCCCGTTGCGCCGGCACATCGTGATGAGCTCAAGGAGCGGGGACTCGGCAACCGTGCCCGCGAACTCGGGCAAGTATTCGATGAACACGGCCATCGTCGGATGGTCGGGAGGCGCCGGTTCGCCCGCGAGCCCGCGCAGCACGTCGAGCAACTGCGTCAACCCATCGGCGCCGCTGTGGGAATGGCGCCAAATCGGCTGACCGACCAATGTCGAGCGACGCGCGGACAGATGCACCAGTGGCGCGTCCGGATAGCGACGGTGAATGGCCTCCGCCAACCACCTCACTGAGGCGGTTCGCCCCGACTCCGGCGGGCCCGCGAGCAGTTGCACACCGCGGACGAGGAAGCCCTGATACTCCAGGTCCAGGTCGCGCATTCCCGCGACTGGCAGCGAATTCACGTGGTCCGGAACGTCAGCGGCCGGGATGAGCGTCGGAAGGCTGCGGATGGGCTGGGGTCGAAGCGTGTGGTGTCGCTCCAGGGAGCGGGAGAGGCTCTCGATGAGCTTCGACTGAGCCGCGACGTTGTAGTCCGTCCCCAGAAGGGCCAGTTGCAACTCGTTGTGTCGATCGACCAGCATCCCCCTGCCCGGGCCACTTGCCGCCGTGAGGACGTCGCGCGGGACTCCCAGATGCAGGTAGGCATCCTCGCCGGATTGTCGCAGAACGACTTTTCGCTGGAACGCGGACATCACCGAAGGCGGCACCACCGCTGGCCGATCGGCCGACATGGCCAGATGCACGCCGACTGCGCGCCCTTCTGCGACCACGGCGGCGAATTGGTTATAGATGCCCGATTTGCCCGGAACCAGTTCGTATTCGCTGCGAAAGGTCGCGAATCCGTCCACAAGCAGGAGCAGGCGGGGTTCACTGTCGTCCTGGAGGATCTGGCGGTACTCGGTGAGGGTGCTCGCACGAACATCGGAGTAGCGGCGAGAGCGATCTTCGATCACGCCCTCCAGATGCCGCAGTAGTCGAGCGACCCGCTCCTCATCGACGCCGTCGATGACACTCCCTACGTGTGGCATGGGCGTCAACAGACTCAGGGCGCCGCCCGCGAAGTCGAGCGCGTAGACGTGAACCGGTCCCGAGCGCGGAGTAATGGCCGAAGCGATCGCGATGCTTCTCAAGGCGGTGGACTTGCCCGACCCGCTCGCCCCGACGACGAGGATGTTGCCGTCGGTATCGGGTCTGAAGTACTCCACCACCTGCGCTTGGTGGTCGGGATCATCCAGCACTCCGAGGACGATCTCGGTATCCCGGCGTTGGGGAAGTTTGAGCAGATCGTAGGATTCGGCGAGCGGGTCGAGCCAAGGTCGACGCGGGGGCGGGATCGCCCCCGAATTGGCCGCTGCGAGGATCGTGTTCACCACTCGGTCGATGTCCCTGGCGACGCTGTCACCCACCTTCTGCGGCTTCGGCGTTTTCCAATGCACACCGGTGCCGAAGTCGAGTTCGATGACTTCCACGGCAGGTGGGGGTGGCTGGGCCGGTGTTCGGGCGCTCGGGTACGACGATTGGAAGGCCTGTATGCGGCCGGGCCCGGTCTTGGCCGCGCCCCGCCGGGGGATCGTCGGATCGAAGTGCGCGGCAAGGCTGTTCCCGAGCACGTCGGTCGAGTCGTGCTCGTCGGCCATGCGCAGGGCGATGCGCAGGTTGGTGTTGGCTCGCAGGTTGTCCCGAATGACGCCAGCTGGCCTTTGGGTGGCGAGGATGAGGTGCAATCCCAAGGACCTCCCCCGCTGAGCGATGTCGACAACCCCGTCGACGAACTCCGGAACCTCTGTCACGAGAGCGGCGAACTCATCGATGACGATGATGAGGCTCGGCGGGCAGTCGGGATCTCCGGACCTCTCGAAATCGACCAGGTCCTTGTGTCCCCGCTGTTGGAGAAGATGTTCCCGATACCGCAGTTCGGCCCGCAGGCTGCGCAGGGCCCGGCGCACGAGGTACGGGGACAGATCGGTGACCAACCCGACGCAATGGGGGAGGTCGACGCAGCGCGCGAATGCCGCGCCGCCCTTGTAGTCAACGAAGAGGAAGCTCACCCGGTCCGGGCTGTAGGCGTGTGCGAGTCCGAGAACCCAGGCCTGGAGGAACTCGCTCTTGCCGGAGCCGGTGGTCCCCCCGACCAACGCGTGCGGACCCTGGGCGCGCAGGTCGAGAGTGAAGGGCTCGGATCCGGCGTGACCGACAATGGCTCGCAGGTCACCCGCGCGCTCGCGGGGGCGCAGCGGCATACCGTCGCGCGCAACCCAGGAGAGGTTCTCGCGCCAGCGAGTGAGGACCAGCTCCGAGTGGTCGACCGCCTCGGCACCCAGGACGGACACGACGGGCACGGATCGGGGTAGGTCGGTGTCGTCCACCGCGGGCGCGCCAACGTCCGCGACCGGTGCGAGAGCTCGCGCCAGTGACGCCGCCGATTCTGCGTCGACCGTCTCGATCCGCACCGGCTCGATGGTCGTGCCCTCGCGCACGTGGCCCACATGGGCGCCGGATCGATCCGTGACTTCGAGGAAGGTGCGACAGGCAGCGGGCAGATCGGATCGAATGGGCGTCACCCAAACGACGAACACGCCGGCGTCGGGACCGCGCTCTGCCAACCGCGTGAGCCGGCTTCTGTCCGCCAACGGATCATCGACGATAACCACGAGCGCCGGCAGTGGCGGCGCTGCGGGCTCCTTGTCGCTTGCCACCTGACCCCGAGGCGTGGGATGCGGGGTCTTGGCACGCTGATCGACGACCTCCTCGAGGCGTTCCATGAGGATGCGGGCAGATCCCGAATCCGCGGACAGGTGCATTGGCGTGGGCGACCGTGGCGACGTGACGTGCGGCAGCCATTCGAGCCAAGCCCACCTAGTCCGTCCCTCAGCCGACGTGAAGCAGCAGATGACCAGTTCGGTCGGTGAATGCAGACACACTGTCTGGGCGACAACCGCGCGCGCGGCGCCCTCCAGGGCGCTCGCTGCGCCACAGAGGCCGAGGCCCCCGCTCACTCGCAAGTCAGCCGTCACCGGGGCATCCGTCAGCACGGCCAGCCGGTGCGCCAGGTCCCGCGAGGGTTCCGCCAACTCCGGCAGGCCGTTGGTCACTCGCGTCACGGGCCTGGTCAGCGCCGGGAGGATTCCCACGCCCAACCGCACCTGCAGGAACTCGCGGTGCTCGGGCCGTCGAGACCAGAGCAACTCTCCACGGGAGTGAGCGTGGGCAAGACAATCGGCAACGGGAGGATGTAGTCGCTCGAGCGCCTCCCGGTCGGTCGCGTGGCTCGCCGAGAGTTCGTCCTCGATCGACCGGAGTTCAGCCGTGAAGGCCGCGACCGCGGCGCGGTGTCGAGCGGCCGACTGGTTGCGCTGGGCGAGGTAGTTGCCAAGCATGAGCATGGGCGACATCGCGACGAAGACCAGGCTCAGGCCCCGGTGACTTGACAGCGCAAAGAGGGCGGCGCCCATGGCCAGGGGGGCGATCATCGCGACCCAGGGGAAGGGCGGCGGGTCTGGCGCCGCAGGCACGTTCGGCAGTTCGACGTCGCGCGACGACGGATGCGCCAACACGCGAGGCGAGCGGACGAAGGGGATATCGGTGGACGTGAGTTGGCCTTCTGCTGACGATTCCGAACGCGAGATCGTCAACTCCGTGTCACCCAGGCGGACCGGCTCTCCCGAGCCCACGGTCGTGCGTGCCACTCTGACCCCGCCGACGATCACGCCATTTGCCGAGTTGGCATCGACGACATCGATGGTGTCACCGACGTTGACCCGCGCATGGAGCTTGCTGACCAGGGGGTCGGTCAAGCGCACCCGCGCGGTCGCGGACCGGCCGATGTCCGACGCGCCATATGGCAGTTGAACTTCCACGCCGACGTCCGGGCCGGCGACCACGCGCAGGACCGCTGCGGTGGCAGAAGGGGCACCATCTGACTGCGCTGAGTCGACGATCTCGATGATCGAACCGGAGCGGATTCCGGACTCGAGGAGCGAGGCGCTCGGACTGACCGCCGTGGCGCCGTGAGCGCTCCTGTCCCGGACGCGCAGCGTCGGGTGCGCGCCTACCGTCCCCTCGGCTCCCAGCGGATCAGCGCAGGCGAGCACGGTTGCCACATCGCCCACGGTCGCCATCGCATCGGCCGTGACTTGAATATTCACAGCCGGGCCGGAAGCGCCGCGGCGCAAGGTAACGCGCAGCTTCATTTCGGGCTACCTCCCACCTGCCGCACGCACACACTCCTCAACTGCCGCCCGGCGGGCAGCTCCTCCACCCTCCCTATCTCAGTGCCCGGGCCAACCATCCGGGAGTCCCACAAACGAGGGACTACCACTGCCAGTTGGACTGAAGGAGCAGGTCGGGCCTTGGTAGACCTGGCACGACGGGTAGCTCCCTGAACCGGGTCCCGCTTCGTCCGCGTCTCCGGCGTCGGGCTCTGGTAGACCTGGCACGACGGTTGGCTCCCAAGGTGAGGTCAAGGTGAGGCGGTCCTACTGGAACCCGGACGTCTCGGCAGCGCGTATCAGGCTATCTATGCCGCCGACCGCCGCCTGGCGATAAGCCTCCGCGGCAATGTCGTAAGCCACCGCTTCTTTGCCGTAGTTGCCGAGCACTTCCGCACCGCTGACACCTTGTGAAACCATCGGCACGACTTTGAGTACTCCACGCAATGCGCTGTCTGCGGGCGTGCCCGTGCCGGTCATGAAGTCGAATGCACCCACCTTTTCGGTTTCGATGACCATTTGGTTTAGGCGTCCACCAAACTCGCTCGTGTGCATGTCCATGATCGCCGCACCCGTGACTACGGAACTGGTGGTGGAGGAGTGAGCGCTTTCGTACAGGCTAGCGAGGTAACTATCGGCCCGGGCGTCGTATAGGCGCACGATATCACTCACATTGCCGCCCGCTACCGCCTCAACCCCCAGGCCACGAAGAGTCGCCTTCCCCCAGTCAATGGTGCCACTTGCGAACCCAACGACGCCGCTCGAAATGCCCTCGGCCCCAGAAACGCCGCGGATACTCTCCATATATCCGGGTGGAGCCTTCGCCAGACCTGCCGCAGCCACTACCGCCTCTATTCCTGCTTTAGAGCCCTCGGAATAGTTATCCACAGCGATCTTGGCAAAGCTCGAAACATCTGACCGATTCACGTGGGCCAAGGTAAGGAGATAACAGTACTTCTGAAATGCGGCGACCTCAGCAGCGCTTGCGGACGGGTTAGCCTTCAGCTCAGCTCCCCACTCGGCCGCCCTTGCGTAGGCTTCCGGATAATGGTCTTTGATATTTGGGTTTGCGATCACCTTCAAGCGCGCTTTTATGTCGCGAAGTTGCGCGTCTGTTGCCGGCTCATCGCGCGTGTATGCCCGGTGGCGTTGCCCCCCATCGGTCGTCCCGCCGGTCGAGGCACCGTGATAATCGCCACTGACGCGCCGCTGGTCGGTTGCCTGGGCCTCCAGTTTGCGGCCGAGCTTTTCTAACTCCTGCGCCAGGCGACGAAGCTGCTGCGCCGATGCCCGCCAATCGGCGAGGAACGTGCTGGCGTCCCGTCCCTTCCAGGCCGCCTGTGATTCGCTGACAATGCGCCCGACCGTGTTCTTGATCGCGGTGACCTGGCTCGCTGATGTGCGCAGACTGCGTGCGGCCGCCTCGACGGCATCGACGTCCATTCCGAGGCGCGCCATGACATCCAGCTTTCTTCTTAACGAGCGTGAGCGGATGGGGTCGCATCGGGCCGCGCGCTTTCGGCGCGGCCCGACGTCCCTTATCGGCCGGAGACCTCGCGCTGGGCGCGGGCGTTCTCCCTGGCCTTCTTGCTGAGTTCCTCGATGGCCTGGGACATCTTCTGCAACGCGGGGCGGTAGTTGCTCTGCCATTCGTCGTGGAACTGGCGCGAGTCCTGGCCTTCCCACGCCTGCACGGCCTGCTGCACTGCCTGCCCGATCTGGTTCATCGCCGTAGTGAGTTGCGTGGATTGCTGGTGGAGAGTGCCGGCGACCCGCTCGACCTCGTCGACATCCATTCCGAGACGTGCCATGATCTTGCCTTTCGTTGTTTGTTTGTTTCGATGGGATAAGTCAATCCGAGTTCGTCAAGGCTGTCGATGGGAGGGACAACCCGTCAGTCGACGAGGGGTAGCTGGACCTTGACCGCCTTGCCCGCCTTGACCCAAAAGCCCCGTCCGGGAGGGAAGTCGGCTCGCTTGACGCGTGGCAGCGGGGTCTTCAGGATCGAGTCGCCGTCCATCTGATCCGGTTGGAGCATGAACCCGACCTTCGAGCTCTTCAACTCCCCGACCAGCCCCCACGACCCGCCCCAGACCCCGACATCGCCATCCGCGATCAGCAGGTGGCCGTTCTGGCGGGCCCGCGCGGCGAGTTCCGTCAGGTCGGCATCCACGCTGGTGTCTGCAAACTCCGGCGCGTTCTCGATGATCAACGCTAATTCGCAGGTGGCGGGGTCGGCCTGGCTGTCGAAGACCGATCGGATGCGTTCGAGCACACTGGCAGTCTCTTCGACGCCTTGCGCCGTGTCTGCCCAACATTTGAGGGACACGAGGGGACTGCGCCGTGGGCTGACGAGAACCAGGTGGATGGCCGGGAAGCGGCGGCGCAGTGAATGGGCGAACCACGACAGCGCGGCGGTGCGGCCCGACTGCGGCGGCCCGGCCACCACGAAGGGGGCGGTCACATCAAAACCGATCGGTGCGAGGTCGGTGTCGCTGAGACCCAGGGCCGGCAGCCCCGCCACGTTCGCGGGCATCGTCGATGCCGGAATGTGCCCTGGCAGGGACATGATCTCGGCGGGACGCGAGCGGTGGTGTCGGGCAACGGAAGCGGCCATCTCGCGCATCAGCCGCACCTGCTCGGCCATGTTGCCGCTCTGGCCAACGATGGCGAGTTGCAGCTCTTGCGGCTTGTCAACCTGCATGGCCCGGCCGGGAGGACTGTTGGCACTGAGCACATCCTTGGGAAGGCCGTAGATCGTGTACCCGTCCTCATCAGCCTGGCGCAGGATCACCTTCCGTTGGAACGCCGTGCTGATCGCGTTGGGAACGGCTGCGGGCCGGTCCGCGGACATGGCCACGTGCACGCCCACCGCGCGCCCCTCGGCCAGGATCCGCTGGAACAACATGTAGGGCGACCCGGCCGTCAAATAGCCCTCGTACGCGTTACGGAAGGCGGCAAACCCATCAAGAAGAAGCAACAACCGCGGTTCGCTCGGCCGGTCAGCATTGGCGCGATACTCGACAATGTCCGAAGCGTCGACCGTGCGATACCGCGCCGCCCGTTCGTCGATTGACTCGACCAGCATGCGCATGAGCCGGGCCACCCGCTCCTCGTCGTCGCCACTGACGATCGAGCCGACGTGGGGCATGATCTCCAGGCTCTTCAATGCCCCTCCGGCGGCATCGATACCGTAGACGTGCACGAAGCCACCGCGGGGGGTGACCGCGCTCGCGAGGGCCAGCGTGCGCAGCGCTGTGGTCTTGCCCGAGCCTCCAGCGCCGAGATAGAGGATGTGCCCATCGGCATCGGGCAGGAAGTACTCGTGCAGCTGCCGTTGACTGTCGGGATCATCCAGAATCCCCAAGACAATGGCCGCATCGTGCCGCTGCGGCATCCGTTCGATGTTGTAGGTCGGAGCGAGGGACTCCAGCCACGGCTTGCGCGGATCCGGTATGCCGCCCTCCCGGCAGGCGCGCACGACTGCGTTCACGACGCGATCGATGTCCTGCGGCAAGTCCGCGGAAACCTCGGCTCGCTGGCGCATCTTCCAGGGTTTGCTCCCGCCGAAGTCCAGCTCGACGATCTCGATCGGAGGCGTCGGCGGGACGAGCGGAGTTCTCGATCCCGGGAATGCCGACTGGAACTGGGTGATTCGCCCGGGACCGGTTTTTGCCGCGCCACGGCCCGGGATCGACGGATCGAAGTGTGCCGCAAGGGGAGTGCCGAGAACATCCGAGGAGTCCTCCTCGTCCGCCATCCGCAGGGCCACCCGGAGGTTGGTGTTGGCCCGCAGGTTGTCCTTGATGACACCCGAAGGTCGTTGCGTCGCCAAGACGAGGTGCAATCCCAGCGAACGTCCCCGTTGCGCAACGTCCACCACACCGTCAACGAACTCGGGTATCTCCCCCACCAGGGCGGCGAATTCGTCGACGATGATGATCAAGCTTGGCGGGCACTCGGGGTCCCCGCTCTTCTCCAACTCGACCAGGTCCTTGGCGCCCTTGCGGTTGAGTAGGTGCTCGCGGTAGCGGATCTCGGCGCCCAGACTGCGCAAGGCGCGCCGGACAAGGTAGGGCGAGAGGTCCGTCACGAGGCCGACACAATGCGGCAGCTCGATGCACTTGGCAAACGCGGCGCCCCCCTTGTAGTCGACGAACAGGAAACTGACCCGGTCGGGGCTGTTGGCGTGCGCCATACCGAGAATCCACGCCTGGAGGAACTCGCTCTTGCCGGCCCCGGTCGTGCCCCCGACGAGGGCGTGCGGTCCCTGGGTGCGCAAGTCCAAAGTCAGCGGTTCGAGGCCGGCGTGCCCGACGACCGCGCGCAGGTCCGCCGGCCGGTCGCGCCGACGCGGCGGGTCGCCCGAGCGATCGGAGATCGAATGATTCTCCCGCCAGCGCCCAAGCACCTGGGCGGGGTCGTCAACGGAGTCCGCGCCGAGCAGGGTGACGACGGGAACCGAGCGGGGCAGGTCAGATTCGTCCTCCGTCGGCCGGCCGCCGTCAACGATGGGAGCCAACCCTCGGGCAACTCGCGTGGCGGTTGCCAGGTCGACCGCCTCACACCGGACAGGCGTTAGTTCGCGTTCGGTGCGAACCAGTCCGACGACCCCAGCCTTGCCCGGCGCGATCTGCAAGAACGCGCGACACACCCCGGGAAGGTTGGCCAGCGCGTCGGCGACCCACAGCACGAAGACGCCGACATCGCTGCCTTGCTCGGCGAGGCGCACCAGCCGGGACGCGTCAAGCTGAGGATCGTCGATAATCACGAGGACGCTGGGAACGATTGGAGCAGAATCAGATTCGTCCTGGCTCCGCTGCAGCGGACCCCGGATCACGCTGCCTTGGCCTTCTGTGCCCCGCGTTGCGACCAACCCCTCCAGGTCGTCCAAAAGCACACGTGCGCCCGCCGAATCGGCGGCCAGATGCTGGCGCAGCGGCGAATGGGGAGAGGAGGTGTGCGGTAGCCAGTCGAGCCAGGACCAGGTTTCCCGGCCAGCGGCGGACGTCAGACAGGAAACCACGACCTCCGCCGGCGAGTGCAGAACCGCCAGCTGGAGAACCAACCCCCGCAGGACCCCCGCAATCTCCGCGCGAAGTCCACAGGCGCCCACGGCGCCCACCTGCCGGAAATCAACGGCCACGGGAGCCTCCGGGAGTCGCCGAGCCACGGACGCGACGGCGGCATACTCCTCCACGGCCGAGCTGGGGGGTTGACGGGACAGATCGATCTCCACGGCGGGCATGATCTCCCCGGTGCCGAGTCGGACGCCGAGGAACTCCGGATGCTCCGGTCGACGCGACCACAAGGGATTGACGATCTCGGTCGCCGCGGCGAGGCATTCGCCCACGGTGGGGAAGAGCTTTTCGAGCTGGTTGCGCTCCCGGGCATGGCCCCCCTCGATCGTCTCTCGCAGCCGAATCAGGCCAGCCCGGTATTCGGCTTCGGCGACCTTGGTCCGACGGCGATTCTCCAGGCGTTGGTCGACATAGCTGCCCACCATGAGCAGCGGGCTGAGCGCGACGAACAGGATGCTCATCAGTGACTTCGTTGCCAGATAGAGAACCAAGCCCATGATCAGCGGTGCGATCATGGCGAGATAGGGAAAGCGCTGGTTCTCGGGTGGACTTGGCGGGTCGGGAGGAGCCAGTTTGCGCAGCTCCGGACGGTGGAGAACCAGAGGGGGCCGCAGATAGCCAAAGTCCGTGCTCTGGAGGTCACCGGAAGCCGAGAGGCGAAGCTGCACAACGGCTATCTCGTCGGCGCCGAGCAGGGCGCGATCCCCGGGCGCGAGTACGGCACGTGAAACGCGGACGCCGCCGACGAGGAGTCCGTTCGCGGAGTTGGCATCCACGATCTCGATCCGGTCGGTGACGTTCACCCTTGCGTGCCTCTTGGAGACGCTGGGATCTCGCAGCTGCACGTCGTTGTCCGCCCCACGGCCGATGGTTGACGAGCCGGACGACAGCGCGACGTCAAGCCCGGTGTCGGGCCCGGCGACGACCTTGAGCATGGCTGTCTTGGGGCCGCGATCGCGGCCGAAGTCGTGCTCGGGATGGGCGAGTTCGACGGTTGCGCCCGACCGCAGACCCGTGTCGAGCACGAGGGAATGGGGCGGCAACGTCAAGGCACGTCGACCGGCCAGGTCGAACACGCGCAACGTCAGCTGTCGTTGCGTGGCTCCGGCGTCGGTGCGCGCGTCCGGGCCCGAGGCGAGCGCGGCAGCGACGTCGGCGACGGTCGCCGTCGCATCGGCGGTGACCTGGACTGTCGTTTCTGGATTGGCGGAACCCGGTTGACGCAGAACGACTTTGAGTCTCACCGACGGCTACCGGTGGCGGGGCCCTCGTCGGATTCGTCACGCAACCGCATCGCGTTCGAGCGGGCTTCGCGGTCGAGCATCGTCAAGTCGCTGGCGGTGACGAGCAGGGTGGAGACGGCATACTCCACCAGACTCAGTCGGCGATTGGTGGCGCTCGCGCCCACTTCGCCGCGCAGCCCGGTCACGCCCGCCTGGATCAGCTTGTCGCAGACATTGTCGAGCTTGCGGTTGAACCGCGTTTGGGTCCAGCCGAGCCGGCGGGCCGCGGCGACGGCAGTCGGGACCTCGGCCGCGCCCGTGCCCACGCGCCGGAGCAACGGTTCCGCCAGAGCAAGAACCGCCAGCAGTTGGGACTCGGTGAACGCCGTGGGCGCGATGGTCGTGTCGCCAGCGGCGGGCAAGCGGTGCGGTTGCGGGTCATAGTCGTGCGCCGTCGTCGTCAGGATCAGCTCGTATGCCGTGGAGCCGGCCGTGAAGGTGAGTAGCGACTCGGGAAACACCAGGGGACTGCGGGCGCCGGGCGCCAAGGTGGCGCGCATCAGTCCACTGCGATCGGTCAGATGTGTGGCCAGTCGCGAACCGACATTGGCCACCCACCACAGACCGTCCTGGAAGTCGATGGTGACAAAGACGCGGTGGAGGTAGGGGTTGTCGTCGATCGCGAGATCGCCGTCGCGGCCGATCGTGAAGGTCTCGCCGGGCTTGATGGTGAACAACTCCCCCGCGAAGTCGAGCGTCAGATCAGTCTCGGTTGTCATAGGCACGCCCTTTCCGGTTCCGAGGATGTGCCGTCTGAGCGACCCACCATCACGCTGACACAGTCCTCGCCTGCATGATTGCTGGTTACCCGCCGGGATGTAGTGTGCCGAATCGGTCCCGCGTCGGGATCGTCCGGGCGGTAGAACGTGTAGAGGTACTCCTCGCCCTGGTTCAGCGCCGGACCAGTCCAGCTCGCTTCGACCAGTTTGCCTTTCGCACGGATTTCCAAGCCGCTCACGGGAGACGCACGTTGAGCCGCGAGCGGGTCTGCTGGGGTAGCCGAGGTGGTCGAGTGGGAGGAGCTTGGGCTGGCGAATCCGAGACTCGCCCGCAATGGCGTCACGGTGATCGCCACGACGAGCAGTCCGAGTGCCGCCGCGATCATGGCAATGGCCAGTCCGCTGCGGCGGGACCCAGGTGCACCGGCGTCCGCCGGGGGGACCTGAGAACCGGCACCGTGGTCGGCTCCGCCGACGTGTGGCTGGGCCTGTCGGATGACCGTCTGTGCGACGTCCTCGGTGGGGAAGCCGCGGGCGATGAACTCCTGCTCCGGCGCGGGACGTCGCCCGGCATGCGTGCCCCCCAACTGCGGGCTGGTGTCGCTTTGCTCTCCGGCAAACCCGGGCCGAGTTCTTTCAGGGCCAGGCACACCGGCGCCACGTTGCGTCGGTGGCGATTCGGGATCCGGATCGATGGATACGAAGCCGACGACCCGCGTGCCCGAGCGTTGCTTCGGTTCCGGGTCGACGCGTCCGTCTGGGCCAACGACTTCGATTGCTTCGAGAATCGTTTGGGGCAGGTGCAACTCGGCCTCGACGGCTTGCAAGGCGCGCGCGAACGCCTCGGCGCTCGCATAGCGTTCGTCCGCCTTCTTGGCCAAGGCCGTGTGCAACGCGCGTTCGAGCGACTCGGGAACGTCGTGGCGCCCAATGCGCGGTGGCGGCTCGGTGCGAACCCGTTTGCTCAGCGACAGGGTGTCGTTGGGGCCGCCCAGCCGCTCGAACGGAGACCGGCCGGCCAACAGCGTCCAGAGCGTCGCGGCGAGGGCGTAAACATCGGCGGACGGGGTCAGTGGTGTGCCGCTGGTCAGTTGTTCCGGGGGTGCCCAGGGAACCGAGACGCCCTCCGAATGTGCCGAGTGGTCGTCCAGCGCGGACGCGATCCCGAAGTCGGTCAAGGCGGGGCGGTTGTATGCCGTGATAAGGATGTTCGCGGGCTTGATGTCCCGGTGAAGGATGTGCAGGCGGTGCGCGGACTCGACCGCGCCGGCGATTTGGATGCCGGTCTGCAGGGTCTTGGCGACAGAGTACGGCTCGCGCTGCTCGCGGATGCGGACCGCAAGGTTGGGTGGTGGGCAGTACTCCATGATCAGGTAGGCGCTGCCGGACGGAGTGCGGCCGACGCCGTAGATGCTGACGACGTTGGGGTGCTCGGAAAGCTTGCCCATCGTGCGGGCTTCTGCCTCGAACGCACGCTGGTTGTCGCTCCCGAGACTGTTGTGCAGCACTTTGACCGCGACGAACCGACCGAATTGCTCGTACTTGTAGACGTCCGCGAATCCGCCCTCCCCGAGGAACTCGACATACCGGCAGCCGTCGAGTTCTGGGGGAGTGGTCTTCTTGCTCACGGGAGGAACTCGAAGGTGATCTTCACGTCGTCGCCGAAGTCCAGGACGTCCCCGGCATACAGCGGAGTCGGCGAGTCCGGAATGCGTTTGGGTGGGGCGTCCCCGCGGCGCAGGAAGGTGCCATTGGTCGAGTTGAGGTCCACCGCCAGCAGGGACCAGCCGTCCACCCGGAGCTCGAGATGTGATCCGGAAATGTGGGCAAAGGGGAGCGACAACAGCCGAGGGATCTGGCTGCCCTGGAAACGCGAGGCACGGGGATTCCTGCCGACGATCACCGGGCCGGTCAGGTCCACCGACTCCCCCATCGAGGTGTGGAGACGGCCGATCATGGGCTGGGGGATGCGTGCGACTCCCCCGTCGACGGCCCGCCCGCAGATCCGGCATTGAGCGCTCTGAGGCGGGTTGGGATGGTGCTCATGACACATGCTCGCCAACACCCCGCCATCGCCCTCGCGCGGTTTCGGGGGAGACACGCGGCCGAGTTCGTCTCGCGCGACCGTCTCGCCATCGTGGTCACCCGCGGGCATCGCGTCCACGACCGGTGGCCGGACCGGTGCCGGCGGTGACGGATAGTGCCTGGGCACCGCGTCGATGAACACGTCCGAGCGGGCAGGCGGCGCAGACAACTCTCGGGGTTCTGGCGGCGCGGCGGAACCTGCTTCGGTATCCGGGGCAGTGTGTGGCTGGCTCAACGTGTCTTCGGCGGGGCGAGGGGGCGGGGCGACCTCATCGTCTGCCTGCACCCGAACCGCCGCCTCTTCGACAGAGTGCGCGACAGTCTGGCCCCACAGGGCGTCGAATCGACCCCCGGTGGCTCCGCTGTCCGCAGCGCCCGGGTCTACCGCCGACGCGACCGGGGTTGGTGCGGGGTTGGGCGTGGGTGGCTCGATCCCGCCGGCTTCGGCGTCTCCTGCGTCCGGTTGCGTCACAGCGCGTTGCGTCGCCATGGGCCGCGGCTCCGCGGCCTGCGGCGGGCGGTCGACCGTGTCCGGATTCGGCGCTGGGGTGGGCGAGGAGGCTCGGTGGGGGTCGAATGAGGCAACCGATCGTCGCCATACCAGCATACGCGCCGGGACGACACCGCCAACGAGGATCAGTCCTGCGGAGGGGCTGGTGCCAAGACGGCTCACGCTCACCTCCTGTCCGCCCGCGATCAGCCGCTCGGTCCAGGTCGTGACGCCCGCGCCCTCGACGCGGGTTTGTTTGGAGTCGTCGGCGACGACGGCGCAGAAATCCCCGCGAACGGCGAGGTGCATGTGCTGTTCGGTGGCCAGGCCGATCGCGAACCCGGGCAGGCCGAGCAGACCCGACCCGCATGCCTGGCTCAGTCCTTCGAGGAAGCCGGGCAGGTCTGCCCCACCTTCGAGAAGCAGCCACATTCGTTCCACGACATCGGGGCTCACGGAGCCCTCAAGCAGCGCCGCTCCGCCGCTCCAGACCAGACCATGGTCGGAGCCGGGGACCCAGACGGCGCGCGGCATCAGGTGTTGCCCCCCTGCCCGCGCCGGGCCGGCCTCGTTCTCGCGTCGAGATCGACGGGTGGCAACTGGTCAAGGTCAATCTCGCGCGTGGGATCTGTTGCAAGAGGGGCGCCTGCGACGGCCACGGCGTCGACGACGACGACCGTGACGTTGTCGCGGCCGCCCGCACTGATGGCGGCCGCCACGAGGTCGGCGGTTGCCTGCTGTGCGTTGGACACGCTCAGCAGGGTCGCCGCGATGAGCTGGTCGGTGACCTCACCGGTGAGCCCGTCGCTGCAGACGAGCATCCGATCGCCTTCCTCGATGCGCAGCAGCCACTGGTCTGGGTCGGGCCGGCTCGGCATACCTCCACCGAGGGCGCGGGTGATCACATTGCGCCGTTCGTGTTCCTTGGCCGAACGGGGGCTCAACTCCCCTGCCTCGACGAGTTCCTGAACGTGGGAATGGTCGATGCTCAGCTGCTCGAAGTCGCCGTCTTGTCCGAGGCGATAGACCCGCGAGTCGCCGATGTTGAACACCAGCCAGCAGGCGAAGCCGTCTTGCTCGGTCACTCCCACACCAGCGAGGGTTGAGCCCGGTGCGCGGCCGTCGCCGGCGAGGCCGTGGACGGCATCGTCGGCCGCATCGATGGCTGCGCGGACGTCGTCGACGCTGATCCACGGCCGACCGACGAGGTGCCGGAATGCCTCCACCACGCACGCCGACGCCGTCCGGCCATCCTCGTGCCCGCCCATCCCGTCGGCGACGAGGAAGAGCGGTGCCTCGGCGAGGTAGGCATCCTCGTTCTGCGGCCGCGTCCCCCGGTCGGTGCAGACTCCTGCGGCCAGCGTGACGGCCGGGCGGGGGTCGGCAGAATCGGGTCGAAGGGACGACACAGAGGCAACCTAGCTGCCGGCGCCATTCGGCAACAGAGTTTGGCCCTCGTTGTCCCCTGAAGAGAGGACACAGCCGGGGGGAAAAGACTCCACTGGACGTGGGTCGACGGTGTAGGTCGGATCGGTCGGCATTGGCGTGTATGTCGGGTCGAACGCCCGCGGCGTGCTCTCTCCCTGGGATAGGTAGAGGCACGGCGGACCGGATTGCGGTGACGTGTCGCCGACAGGCGCGGTCGATCCCACGGAACTGGTCGCGGGAGTGACCGGATTGGAGTGGGTTGCCACGATCGGCGCCGAGCCGCTGAGGGCGCGGACTCCGAGGAAGACCCCGATCGCCACCAGCACGGCTGCCGCCGCCACGAGCCCGTATGCCGCGCGCCCCCGCGCACGTGGCTCTCGCGTTGGGCCCTCGCGTTCGCTCGCCAACACCGGCGACTCTGCGCTGACCCTCGCATTCGCCACGGGAACGGTACGATCGAGGTCGTCGTCGGCGTCCGTGATCCGGACGATCGTCGCCATCGCCTCGGGATCCGCAACTGCCCTTCCCGGAGTGGCCCTGCGACTCGCCAGCACCACGGTCGTGTCGTCCCCGCCGACTGCCGCCGACTGGCCGGTCCAGGCAGGCAGTTGAGCGGCGACCGCTGCCACCCCGTGTCGTTCGATCGCCTGGGCGAGATCACCCAGGACCTCTGGTGCCCAGTCGTCGGCGGCGAACGAGTTGCCGTAGCCGTCGGTCGCGAGCAGGACGAGATCGCCGGGCGCGGCCCCGCGCAGGACACCGAGCCGGAAGTCGTTGGTAGCGTCCGGACCGCACAGGCTGGTCGTGGCGTTTCCGACCAGCCGGTCGTCCCCGGGGACCGGGCTGCGGCACGCGCCGCCCGATGCCACGATGATGTCGCCATCACCGATTTGAGCGGCCCAGAGCCCGTCCCGACCGAGCGCCGCGACGAGCAGCGTCGCGCCATACAACTGCAGCGGCTGAGCCAGCGTCTCCGCCGTGGCCCGGGTCCGCTCGAGCTCGTCCAGTGGGTTGGCGCTCAGGTGAGCCAGCACGGCCTCCCGCCAGGCCTCGACCAGGGATCCGGGGAAGTCGTGTAAGGCACTCCATCCCGTCCCGCCCTCGGACAGCAACCGGGTGACGACCTGAGTTGCCTGCTCGGTTGCCATGCGTGACCCGGCGTCGCTGCGCACATACCCGCGACCGCCGTGCCCGTCCGCGACAGCGATCACGATCGTCC
This sequence comes from Nostocoides sp., assembly GCF_037045025.1. Classification (GTDB taxonomy): domain Bacteria; phylum Actinomycetota; class Actinomycetes; order Actinomycetales; family Dermatophilaceae; genus Nostocoides_A. Next base: position 297,463 of record NZ_JBAOHM010000015.1, read on the forward strand.
CGTCCGGGAGGGCCGCGATCGCGTGGGCGTCCTGGTTCGGCAGGCCGTTGGACACGTGGCTGGCTCCCCGGGCGGTCGCCGAGATCACCTCCCACGAGGGTGCCGGATGACTGGTCACCAGAGCACGTCCGAGAGATCGTCAGCTGCCGCCGCCGGAGGTGGCGGGGCGATCGGTTCGGCGCGGCCGGCCACTTGGCTCGCCGCCCGAGAGGCGTGCACTGACGCCCACCGGATGGCATCAACCAACTGCTCGGGGTTACTCGCGGAGGCGGGGATGACATCCGGCCCACCGTCCATAAACCGGACGAGCACATCGAAGTCGGCATCGCGTCCGATCCCCACCGCCACCCGGACGGCGCGTTTGCCCCACGGCAGCGCCTCGAGAGCTGCCAGCGAGGGCTCGAAGTCGTCGGTCGGCATACCGTCGGAGACGAGGATGACCGCGGGCGGCATCGCGCGGGCCTCCATGGGCGGCACCGTCAACGCATCGGACAGCAGCCGCAGCGCGGCCCCGAGGTCGGTATAGCCGCCGCACTCGAGATCGGCCCACTCCAGATCCTCCACCTCCCGCGGACGGGAGACATGCCAGCGCGCGCCCGACGAGAACGCAATGCAACGCAACAGAAGTTGTGCGTGCGGGTTGGCCGCAGCGACGTCGGCGAGGTGCGGGAGGGTCTCGCGGATGGCGGTGTTGAGGGCGATCATCTTGCCGTCCGCGGCCATCGACCCCGAGCAATCGGCGAGGATGATGAAATGCAGGGGACGCCGGGACAGCGCGCTGCCGGGCCGCTTCGGGACCTTGTTGTCGCTCATCGAGGGCCGCCCTTAATCTGGTCGAGAAGGTTTCCGTCGGGAAAGGCAGTGCGGTGGTTCGACACGGTGAGGTGCTCACCCTTCCTCGCCTGGGCAGTTCCTGGCGGATCAACGAATTGCTCGGCCAGGGCGGGCAGGGCTCGGTCTATCTGATCCGCGCCGTCGACGGGTCGCAACGGCAGCTGGCCCTGAAGTGGTATGCGCCGTCGAAGGCCATGCAGGCCCAGCGTGAGGCGATCGGTGCCCTCGTGCAGCGGGGCAGCCCCAGCCCGGCCTTCCTGTGGCCGATCGACATCGTCGACCAGGACGACAGCTTCGGCTATGCGATGGCGCTGCGCCCGCCCGGCTTCGTGGGCCTCGGTGACCTGATGCGCGGACGGGTCGAGGTCGGGGTGTCGATTGCCTTGCGCATCTGCGTCGGCCTGAGCGATGCCTTCCTCCAACTGCACAGCCTTGGGCTGTGCTACCGAGATATCAGCCTGGGCAACATCATGTTTGATCCCAACGACGGTCGAGTCATCATCTGCGACAACGACAATGTCGGCCTCGACGGGAGCGAAGGAGTGGTCCTCGGAACCCGCCGATTCATGGCGCCGGAGATCGTGACGGGCCGGTCGTTGCCGAGCATCCAAACCGACCTGCACTCGCTGGCAGTGATGATCTTCTACGTCCTGATGGTCGGCCATCCCCTCCTCGGGAAGCGGGAACAGGCCTACTCGTGCCTCGATGAGGGGGCCGAGCGAGAACTCTTCGGACACAAAGCGCTTTTTGTCTTTGATCCGGCATCGTCGGACAATGCTCCGGACCCAGCCGAGCAGGCGACCATGCTCGCCAACTGGGAATTGCAGCCGGACGGCATCCGCGCGCTGTTCACCAAGGCGTTCACCTCGGGGTTGGTCCGGCCCGACCAGCGCGTGCGCGAGAGCGCCTGGCGCAAGGAACTGGCGACCGCGCTCGACCACGTGCTCGCCTGTCCGAGTTGCACGGCCGAGAACGTCCTTCGTAGCGGGCCGACCAACCGCTGCTGGTACTGCGGCGGCTCCATAGCCGCGGAATTGGCACTCGCCGTGGGCCGTTCGCGCGTCTTGGTCGGAGCCGGCGCCTGCGTCACCCAGCACCATCTGCGCCACGACTACGTGGTCAACAAGGCGGTCGGCGAATTCGTCAAACACCCCCAAAAGGACGTATGGGGCCTGCGCAACCTCAGCCCCAGCGCGTGGCATGCCACCATCCCCGGCCGCGCCCAGATCGAGGTCCCGCAAGAACGGGCGATCGCGATGGTCCCGGGCACGAGCATCGACTTCGGCGGCGCCACGGGACGGGTCGAGGAGCTGTCTCACTAGTCCTCGCCAGCCTCGGCGGCGCCCTCCACCAGGAAGCTTCGCCGGATCGTGACCCCGGTGACGTCAGGACCGAAACTGTCGTCATCCGCACCGTCGTTGGGCAGCGACGCGTGCACCGGCAGCCGCAATGCCTCCACCCACGTGCGAACCGCATGATCCGCCGCCTCGATCGACCAGGCCCGGCATGCAGCCAAATGCTTTGCCTGCCAAGCGATATCGGATGTCGTCAACGGAGCCAACTCGATCAGGCTCTGCGGGATGTTCTCGTCCAGGGCGCCGACCACCAGGTGGATGTCGCTGCGATAGTGCGCACCCTGCTCACCCAGCCGCCGGGTCAGAGCGGATCTGAGGTATGCCGGTTGCTTGGCCATGCTCGGCGGCGTCACCGCCACGACCTGCCGCAGCGCGCTGACGAAGGTGTCGTCGCTGGTCATCCGTAGAGCCTCTTCCCGCACGGGTAGTTCTTGTTGCAGTCCGCCTTAAGAGTCAGGCTCGCAAGGTCGTAGTACTTCCCATTGCGTAGCGAAACCTGGATGTGCACTGTGAAGGGGCCGTTCTGCTCGACCTGATAAGTGACATTGCCCTTCTGGATCCAGACCCGACCAACGGGCCCGTCCAGCCGCCTTGCGGCCACGATCGTCGTGCCCTTCCGGCCAAAGCTCTCGGGCCAGACGTACCAATAGCACGGCGAATAGGATCGTCCAGATCGAGCCTTCATCCGGCAATCGGGTCCATCGCTGACCTCGGGCGTGAACTCCATCGTGTAGTCCGACGCTTGGAAGTGCGCCGTGTCGAAGGTGACGCCGTTGGACACGGTCACCCTGTGGGTCCGAGTCTTCGTCACGGACCGAGTCTTCGTCGTGGTCGTCGACCGAGTGACGGTGACGGTGGGCGTGGTCACGGGATGGGGGGCTACCGAGTCAGCCTCGGCCGGGTGGGTGCTGGCATACACGATGCCTCCGCTCACCAACGCGGCCGCCGCCATCAGGCCTGCGGTCAGCACCACGGGAACGAGGCGCCGCGGCTGGCTTTGCCGCTGGTCAAGACGACCGGTCACGCCAGTCACGGACATCGCGCGAGTTGCCGGTGTTGGCCGCTGCTCCGGCTCGGGGCGAGTGGGTGTCGAAGTCGCCTCCGCGATCGGCTCGGTCGGTGGGATCACGGTGGCCAAGGCGCGCACGGTTGCGTGCGCCATTTCCGTAGTGATTCCCTGCGCTGAAATCCGATTGGCGAGGTCGGAGGCCACCGGGCTGGGAAGGCCCACCTCCGCGCGTTTCGCGAGCGAGGCCGGCACACCCGCTTCCGCTGCCAGCGCAATGGCGTCGATCTCGGCCCGATGAGTGCGCGCCGAGGCGCCCAGTACATCGCTCAGGGCCGCCCGCAGCCGCGTTGGCGATTCGAGGACGGCAGGGTCCAATTCGGCCACCACCTGCTCCAGGGCTGCGGAAATGGCCTCGCTGCCATGCGGATTCGTCGATGTCATGGCTCAGCTCACTGCGCGCCGCAGGGGAAGGCGGTGTTGCATTTCATCTCCAGGATCCAGCGACTCGGTGACTGATAGCCACCGCCCTCGACCCAATAGGTCACGGTTGCCGCATACGGGCCGTTGTGAGAGTTGCGGTAGACGATCGTGTCGGGGCCTGCGATTTCGACAGACCCCGGGCCGTGCAGTTGGACGCGAGTCACCCGCCAGTCAGTGACGCTGCCGTCGACCCCAACCTTGAGAACGAACGCACACGGAGTTGCATCCACGCCGCTCGTGGGGGGTTTGTCGCGGGTGCATCCCAAGTCGCTCCAGGCAAAGGGGACCGCGTCGTCCCACACCGTTTGCCGAGCCGACAACGACGCCGAATCCGTTGGCAGCGTGCTGACTTGCCCCTGCTCGGTCTGACTAGGCGACGGCCGCCCATTGCCGTTATCGACGTAGCGGAAGGCCAGCCAGGCAAGGGCGACAAGGATTGGCGCCATGACGGCAGCCAACGCAACCAACCCCAATGACCGCCGCTCCGGCGGGGACGTGGACGGCACGCTCGACTTGGGTGAACTTCGGGTGGACGTTTTGACTGCTGACGCTGCCGGGGCGACGACAGTGGGTGGAGTCTCGGTCGCCCTGGCGTCGCCGACCTCCTCCGGTATTGGTGACTGCGGCGGCGCCACAGCTGAATCCGGGTGATTGACCTTGGCCGAACCAGCCCCGGGCCGCGTGGGTCGTCTCACCGTACGCTGCAGATCGTCGGCCCGATACACGACAGAATCGCCGCCGGCGTGGCTCCCTAACAGCGCTCCCTGCCACGCGGCGACGGCGTATGCCGCCATCTCGGGCGAGATTCCGCGGCCGGTGATGGCTTTGGCCCAGTCGTCCGGCGCGGCACCTTCGGCCGAGATGGCCGCAGCCACGCCCTCCTCGGCGGCGACCGTCACAGCATCGACCTCGGCCCGGCACTGGCGTCCGATCGCACCCAGGACGTCCGACAGCGACGCACGCAGCCGGCCCGGTGAATAGATCACGCTGGGGCCGAAATCCGAGACCACCTGCGCAAGCGCGCCCGCAACCGGATCGAGTGGGGGTCCGTGGGATTGGCCGGCGGCCATCAACTCCACCCGCTCCCGTGTGCAGCAGAGGCGATAATCACCCAGCCGAGCAGCAACAGCAGCACGACGATCAGAGCCGGAATAGCAAGTTCCCGAGAAACGAGCCCCCGCGAGCGCGTCACGTCGAGTGGCGGCTCCTTGAGCGATGGCACCACGGCTGGAGGTTCCTCAACCGGAGAGTCGGCCGATAGGTCGGATCGCATCACAGTGGCATCGACCAGATCCGAGCGTCGAACCGTGGCCTGCACCAGTGGTGACTCCGCTATCGCCGCGCGCCATGCGTGCACTGCCCAGTGCGACACCGGGACGGTCAGCCCTCGGGCGACAAGTCTTGCCGTGAGCAGCTCGGGGTCGCCGTCCGCCGCATCATCGGGAATGCCCTCCTCGGCGGCGAGGGCGAGCGCGTCGATTTCTGCCCGGTGCTCGCGGCTCTCGGCACCCAAGATGTCGGCCAGAGCGGCGCGCAAGCGTTCCGGCGACCCGGTGACGACGTGCCCGAAGTCGCTGACCACTTCGGTGAGCGCTTCCGCGGCCCGAGTGTTCGCCACGGCAAGGCCATCAAGGTCGACCCAATCCGGTTGTGCCATAAATGATCCGCTCTCCCATCAGCCAATCAGTTGCTCGCGCGCCGCAGCCGCAGGGCCGGTATCGCCAGCCGACGGCGCGTGCTCAGGACCTCGGTTGTGATCACCGGATCGCGGACCAGGAAGCTGCGCGGATTCCACGGGCGGAGCAGGCGGCGATACCAGGGAGCCCGCTTACTGGCGTCGCGGCGCGCCTTCGTGAGCAGACTCCAGTAGGCGCTGACCTCCGACACATCCGGGTCGCCGTGCCCAAAGACGGCCCGGTTGGCGGCGCCGGCGAGATCCGGCCGCCCGATCACCCGGGCCTGCTCCTGCCGGGTCAGCCGCGGGTTAACGGCCACCCCGAGATCCCGGGTGTGGTCGACCAGATCGCGCCAACCGGCAGCAAGCTGATGACTCGTCGACCCGATCGTGCGCCGCCGGTAGCGGCGAGCCCCGCGCGCCGCGGCGACCGCGAACGCCAGCAAGGCGAGGCCACCGGTCGGCGGTCCGCCATAGCGGACGGTCTGGCGCACCCAGGGCGGGACGGTGAAGGGGAGCGGCCCGTCTCCAGCGCCGGTGTTCGTCCGTGTCGGACTGCGCAGGGCACCCGTCTCGGCGCCGGTCTGCGCCTCGACCGCTCCCGGTGCCCCCTCGCCGAGCGGTGGCGGCACGAGATCGCGATTCACCGGCAGGCTCTGTTGCGTGTTGTTGTCGTCAGGTTTCTTGCTCTCGGTCCCCATGAACACCGTGTCGGGGACGCGCAGCCACTCCCCGGAATCGGCCTGCATCTCCACCCAAGGGCGCACGTCCCGCCCATGGACGGTGCCGTCGCGGACGAACGCGCCCAGGACGACGCGCGTTGGCATGCCGAGGTCGTTGGCCATCAGCGCGTAGGCCGCTGTGAACTGTTCCGGACTCCCCCTCCGGTCCGCTTCGAGGAAGGTCGTCAGGCGCCCGACGCTGTGCCCGGGAGGGATGTTCTCGTCCGTGGTCGCTGCGCCATCGTTGTAGGTCCAGTTGCCTTTGAGGGAGTTCCCCATGGCCATCAGACGAGTCCACAGGATCGGTGAGTCACCGGCGATCGCTTCCGCGGTGGAATCGACGAATGCCGTGCTGTCGGCATCCAGTAGCGGGGTTGCGTTCGCCGCCAGCCCCTCCTTGGGCACGTCCCGCACCAGCCTGGCCGTCGTGACGATCACGTCATTGGCACCGAGGCGCACCGGCACCACACCTTGCCCGGTTTCGGTGTTGTAGCGCAGCGAATCTCGCAGCTGATCCGACCGGTCGCCATCAAACTGGACATGAGTCCAGGGCCCGGCGTTGGGCACCCACATGTTCAGTTCGAGGATCGACGAATAGCTGGCCGTCACGGTGATGCGGGACGTCACGCTGGTGGAGGACGCCCAGTCGCCGGCGCGGATGTTGCGCCCGACCCGACGGAACACGCCGCCCGCTCCGCTCGATCCCTGCCCCGAGGTCCACACGTGGCCGGAGTAGTAGTCCAGGACCGCGAGCCGCAGGGGTGAACCGTCGGGCATCCCGGAGACCCGCAGCAGTTCCTCATCCCAATAGAGCTTCATCTTCTCGCTGTAGTTGCGAATCCCCATGAGCGGCGAGGGGTATTGGCTGACGTCGAAGGGCGGGTCGACGACCGTGCGCAGCACGAACCGGGTCGGCTTCGCCCCCGGCAGGTGCGGACCGGCCACCCAGGCGACCAACCCCGACGCCGCGAGCAGGGCCGCGGCAATCCCGGCCTGCTGCACCACCCCGGCACCCGTCCCGACCACCCGCAGCCGACGGCGCCGGCGAAGCGATGCCCAGCCGACTGCGGCCACGGCACAGGCGAGTCCGGTGGCCAGCGGCTGCCAGGCGTCCAGCGTCCCCGTCACCACGGTCAGCACGAAGGTCGCCAACCCGGGCACCACAGGCGCCCACGGCCCCCGGCTGCTCCGCGCGATCAGATAGGACCCGCTCGCACAAACCAAAGCCAACAGATAGGGCAAGACCGTCAGGACGCCGCTGCCGTCGACCGGCGGCACGGTCGTGAGCAGGATCTTCCACCCGCTCACCGGCAGGCGCAGCGCCCGCGTGAATGCGGAACCCCCCGGCAGCCCGCCCGCGACGATCACCGCCGCACCGAGGACATAGGCGAGCCCCGCGAGCGGCACCGCGAGCCACGTGCGGCCGAGCAGGATCGCCAGCCCTGCGGCGCCGACGCCGAGGACCGCGCCAACGAGAGCGATTGCGAGGTAACGCAACCCGTCGAAGGTGCCCATCCACGGAAGCACGGCGACGAGCGCCGTCAGGAGCGCCATCGCGATGTCGACCTGGACGCCCTTGCCGATGACCGCGTCCCGTCCCTGCGTGCGGGACATGAACAGCGACCGGCCCAGGCTTGCACTCGTCATACCGGCGCTCCCGCAACCAGCGCCCGGCTCAAGTCACTGAGCGAGCCGATCGTGATCAGCGTGCGCCCGGCGGAGCGCTGCCGGGCCAGCTCGGCGCCGGGCGAGATCTGCAGCATCACGGCGTGCACCCGGGAGGTGAACACCGAGGCGGCCTTGGCGAACACCCGCGTGTCCACCCGCGAACCGGACACGACGACAACCGTGCTCATGTTGGGCGAACGCCGCGCGAGCCGCGCTGCGACCAGGTCGACGCGTTCGTCACCGAGCCGCACCCGCGAATAGAGGTCGATCGCCGAATGGCCGGTGGTGCGGGCCAACAGGAATGGCCCGGATGCCTCGGACAGGTCGACGTGATCCGACGCGGCGCGACGGGCGATCGAGGCGGCCGCCTGCACCGCGGTCTCAAACTCGTTCTCGTTCGCGTAGGACGCTTCGTCGCAGTCGAGGACAACCCCGACATGCGTGCGGCGCGTATCGAGGAACTGCCGGACCATGAAGGCGGTGTCGCCGGCGACGCTGGAGCGTTTGGCCGTGGACGCCCAATGGATGTGCCGCTGGTCATCGCCGGGCTGGTATTCGCGGAGAGCGTGAAAGGCGAGGTCGCTGAGCGAGACGTCGTTGGTCGTCCGGCCCTCCAGATCGCGCAACACCCCGGTCCCGAACGGCTCGACGAAAACCGTTCGCGGGTGGACGAAAAAGTCGCTCGACTCGGTCCAGGACAGTGTCCGCCGGACTATCCCGAAGGGGTCACCACGCAGCGTCATGGCCGGGCCGATCGGATAAACCCCGCGCCGCTGGGTCGGCAGCACGACGACGTCGTCGTGGTCCTGCCCGGGCGCCAACCCGGGCACGAGGAAGCGGGTCGAGGTGTCGCCGCAGGGCACTTCGAGGGGCACCGGCAACAGCGGGGCCTTGCCGGTATTGCGCACCCGGATCTCGGCGACGGCCACGTCGCCGGAGGCGACCCGCGAGGGGTGCACCCGCAGCGAGACCTGGAGTTGGGTGCGGCCGATGGTGAGCAGGCAGGAGAGGGCAAAGAGGACGAGGAGGCCGACCGCGGCATACGCGGCCTCGGTCCACCCGAACAGCGCGGCCAGCACCCAGCAGCCGACCGCCCCGGCGAGGACGCCCCAGCCGAGCGGCGAGACGCAGTGCAACACCCGCGCGACCGGCTCGCGTTGCTCGCTGGTCGCTTCCCACGTCTCCCGTATGCCGTCCCGCGCCTGCGCCATCGCCTGAGTCGCGCCGGCGAAGCGTGGCGGGCGCGGCGCCGGGTCAGTGGCCGCGGTAGGCCGGCGCCGCAACATCGTTCATCAGGTCGTCGATGACGCTCGCGATCTGGACGCCGGTGAACTGCGCCTCGTCGCTGAGCAGCAGCCGGTGGGCGAGCACCGGGTGGGCGAGGTCCTTGATGTCCTCGGGCGTGACGTAGGGGCGGCCCTGGCCGGCCGCCCAGGCCTTGGCGCAGCGGATGAACGCCAGCCCCCCGCGCACGCTGAGCCCGAGCGAGACGTGCGGGTGGCGACGGGATTCCTCGGACAGGCGGGCGACATAGCTGAGGATCGCGTCGTCGACGTGAACCTTGGCGACCATGTCGACCATCTGCCCGACAACGCTGGAGGTGATGATCGGGCCGACGCCGCTGCTGCGGTCGCGGTTCTCGGCGTCGGCGAGCAACGCGACCGTGATGTCGTGCCCGGGGTAGCCGATCGAGGTCTTCATCAGGAACCGGTCGAGTTGGGCCTCGGGCAGGCGATAGGTGCCGGCCTGCTCGATCGGGTTCTGGGTGGCGATGACCATGAACGGGTCGCCGACCTTGTGGCCGACGCCGTCCGCGGTGACCCGGCCCTCCTCCATGACCTCCAGCAGCGCCGACTGGGTCTTGGGCGAGGCCCGGTTGATCTCGTCGGCCAGCACGATCGTCGCGAAGATCGGCCCCTTGTGGAAGCCGAACTGCTGGTTGCGCTGGTCATAGATCATGACGCCGGTGATATCGGTCGGCAGCAAATCGGGCGTGAACTGGATCCGGCTGTGCGTCCCCTGCACGGTGTTGGCCAGCGCCTTGGCCAACTGGGTTTTGCCTGTCCCGGGGTTGTCCTCGAGCAATAGGTGACCCCCGGCAAACAGGCAGGTCAGCGTCAACCGGATCACATGCTGCTTCCCGCGCACCGCAATCTCGATATTGTCCGCCATCCGCCCGCACGTCTCGGCGAACCAGCGGGCCTCGTCATCGGTAATAGTCATTTCACTGCCTTTTCATTGACGTCAAAAGGTCTGCGTGCCAGTAGTGTCACCACACGTCACCGTGACACTTCCGCTCCCTGTCGGGACGAAGTAGTCGATCGTTTTTATAGACCCCACCGTAACCGTGTCTCCTCCTGGTCCGTAACTCGTCCCATTGAAGATCTCAGACACGCAATAAACGGTCGAATCTGGGAAATCCGTCGGCGTGACCATGACCGACCGACATCCCTCAATCCCCTCGCACTCTCCCGTGCCGTCCCCGATGGAAACCGAGACGACGGGGTTTCGGGCAGCTGGCACTTCCGCAGTAGTTGATCTGCTCACTTCGGCCGATCCATCGCTTCTGCGAATAGTCGCAACCACCTTAATAGTTGTGACGGTGGAGCCTGGGGTGAAGGCCTTCGAGCCAGCGACCGAACAGCTACCACTGCAGGAATCGGTGACATCTACAGCCTCTCCCGCAATAGTCAACGTTAATGACGAATCCTTGCCCATTCCGTTTCCGGATGCGCTCGCTTTGATCTCTCCCGCTGCACTGTCCCAGGTGGCATTGACGTCGGGAGTGGACAATTGCCCATAGATGATCACCGTCGCGGAGGTGCTGGGGTCGCTGCAGGCCACTTGCTGATTGCAGACCGTGACACTGACCTCGTACGATCCGTAGTCCGGCGTTGTAATCAAGAACGAGCCCGAGCCGCCAGCGGAATCCACGGTGTCATGCCCGACATCCACGCCGCCGATTTTCGCGGTCACGGTGCCAGTACCACCGTTTGTTGGCCCACTTGTAAAATTCAGCGTGGCTGTTTGGTCGACCCCAGACGCGACAATGCTGTTGATGGTGGCGCCTGCGGGCGTACCGACGGCAACATACGAATCGCTCGCCTGGCCTGACGGGAGTGGGACGCCGTTGGTTGCGGTGATCACGTAGTTGTGTGTCGACCCATCGAGCGTCACGGATGTTGAGCAACTCGTGGCCTCGGTCCGACATGCGCTTACATCCACACCGTTGTCGGTCACGGCGTACGTGACCGGCCCGGGGCCGTTCGCCCTGCTGGCCGACCAACTGAGGTTCACGGTTCCGTCGCCAACTCCTTCGGCTTGGAAGTTTGCCGGAGTGTCCGGAGCCCCAATGGGCATCGCTGAGGTTGACGCCCAAGGGCCAGGCCCGGCGTCGTTCACTGCCCGGATCTGGAAGGAGTAACTCTCGCCATTGGTCAGCGGGGAGACCCGTGCTGTGGTGCTCGGACCATATGAGCGTGGGGATCCACTGTCCACCGAGATCTCGTAGTCCGTGACTGCTGAACCTTTCGTGGGCGCCGCGCTCCAAGCCAACTCGACGAAGCCGTCGCCCGGAGTGACGCGCGGGCCCACCGGCGCCCCGGGGACCTCGTCGGCGATCACTTCGGGGGACGGGGCCGAGGCTTCGCTGCGATCGACGGCGTTGACGGCATACACCACGAAGCGCACCTTCTGGCCGGCCTCGATGCCGGTGATCAAGCACGGGGCGGCCGTGCAGCGCTTGGGCCCGCTGCCGCCGCCTAGGGTCTCGACCTCGTAGTACTCGATCGGGGAACCGTTATCGTCGCCGGGACGGAAGTCGACGCGGACCTGGCCGTTCTCGATGGCGCCCTGGGCCACGACATCGGTCGGCGGGTCGGGCTTGTTGATCACCTGCAGCCGGATCGTCGAGGTCGCGCTGCGTGTGGCCTGCCGGTCCGGCTCCGACACGTCGCTCGCCCGGGCATCGAAGGTCAGGATTCCCGAGGCGTCGCCGGGTGGGGTGATCTCGACAACCGAGCCCTTCCAGTTGACCCCCGAGTTGGAGCCGCCCGTCTGGCGCACGTCAAGGACCGTGAATTGCGGCGACTGCAACGGGGAGGTCATCAGGCCGCGCAGATCCACCTGATAGGTCTGGCCGCCCTTGGTCTGCGCCGAGACGGGGGAGAGCGTGGGTGGCAGCTGCTCCGCCACGGTGATTTTCAGGGTTTCGGCTCGGCCCTCGAACCCGACCGGGAACACCGCCACCTCGCCCGACCCCGTGGCCGCATCATTCGCCGTCAACTGCACAATCCGGCCCTCGGCCTTGATCTCGACCCCGTCGATCGGCTGCCCGGCCCAGCGCGCCTGATACGCCTGCGCGTCCTTGCGGTCGGCCGCCCAGACCGAGCACACGCTCGGGATGTCCAGCCGCAGCGGGCTGCCGGGCGACAGCGAGAAGGGAACGGTCGGACAGGTGAGCAGCGGTCCAGGGGTGCCCACGGTGACCGGGATGCTGAGGACGGTGGGCGGCGTCCCCTTCGCCGCCGCCGCGTCCACCACGGGGACGACGACCGCGCCGGGGCCATCCTTGTCCCCGGCCGTGAGCGTGAACGAGTCGAGCTTCTTGGTGGCCGTGACCTTCGGAAGCAGCTTGCTCGGGCTCGCGACCAGGCCCTTCTCGACCAGGTGAACCTGCTTCCCGGACGTCGAGGCTACATACTCGCCCAGCGTGAAGTTCCGCGTTTGCTCCTTTTCGATCGCAATCGCCGCATCGGGCAACAGATAGTGCCCGTCGCCGCGGGCGGTCGGCACCGCGATGGCGCCACCGGCGACCGCGCCGTCCTCGTCGGTCACCGTGAACGGAATCGAGCGCGGCACCTCACCGCTGACATCGATGGTGACCTTGCCCCCGCGCACCGTGGCCCGAGGGTCGTCGACCGTGACGGTGAGCTTCGTGGAATCCCCGTCGGGGTCGTATGCCCGCTCCAACACTTCGGCCGTCGCCGTCGGCTTGTCCTTGGCCTGGCCCGAATCGTCGACGTCGAGCGTGGCCGCCACGTCATAGACCCGCGGGGGGTTCTGGAAACCCTCCCGGCTGCGGACCGTGATCGAGCTCGGGATCGACTGCCCGGCCTGGCTGGTCAAGCCATAGGCGAGCACCAGCGGCCGGTCCGGCTCGGCGGGTGCAGGGGCCGTGACCACGCCTGCCTTCTGGTCCAGCGCGACCCCCTTGGGCAGCTTGGTGTTCATCGACTCCAGCGGCCGCACCTGCACCGGATCACCCCGCGGGATCAGGTCGTTCTCGGCGGGATACACCGTGACGTCGGTGCCGGGAGCGGCCGTGACCGCATCCTCGAGCGGAATTGCCGGTTGTAGCTGGCCCGGTGTGCCGACGGCCACCCGCACCGTGCCGGTGCCCGTCAACCCGAAGCGATCGGTGACGACATAGGTGAAGGTGTCGGTGCCCAGCGTCGTCCCGATGGGGTAGGCCTGGTAGGTCAGGTTGTTTGCGCCCACGCTGAGGATGCGCCCGAGCTTCGGCGCCGAGCCGATGGCGGTGACCGTGACCGAGTCGCCGTCCGGATCGCGGCCGGACGTCGGGATCGGGATCGGGATCGTCTCCCCCTGGGGGACGCGGGCTTCCACCAATTCAGGCTGAGGCGGAGAGTTGCCCGTATTGTCCTCAGTCGGCTTGGGCTTGACCGTCACGGTCAGGATGGCGCCGTTGCGGACACCGTCGGGCGTCTGGGCGACATACGGGATGTTGACGGTGCGCTCGGAGGTGAGGTTCTTGGGGGCGAAGTAGCGCACCGAGGACCCGGCAACGAACGCCGTCCCGACCTGCTTGGAGGGGTCGGCGTCGTCGGTGGCCGGCAACTGGCCGACCGGCAGGTCGTCCTCGGTTTGAGCGTCAGGCAGCAACGACAGCGACGCACCCGAGAGCGCGCTGTCGTTCTCTACGACCGGAAAGGTCGCGATGTCGCCTGCCCGGACGGTCCCGCGGTCCGGCCGGGTGGTCACGACATCCTGGTCGCCCGGCGCGAGCGTCGTCACCGACACCTCCCCGGTCTGCTGCTCGACGCCATTGGTGACGGCATACGTCAGCCGGGAGATCGATCCCGCCGCTGCCTTGCCGGTCGGAACGATCCGCAGCCACCGCCCACCGACCACAGCAGCCTGGAAGGGCGGCGGTTTGCCGGGGTCGGCCCACTTCACCGACTGGACGGACAGCAGCCGTCCCCGGGGGTCGACGTCGTTCTCCAGCAGGTCGACCGTGGTTGGGGACTGGCCACGCACCACGGCGAGGTCGGGCATGACGATCGGCTCCGGCGACGCCTTGGTGGGATCGACGACGTCGAGCCGGATGGTCCCTCGGTCGCTGCCATCCCCGTATGCCGCGGTGTAACTGACCAGATAGGTTCCCGGCTGCGCGGCTCGAAGGGTCACCGCGGTGCTGTCGTCAGTCGTGACCGTGACCTTCGCATCGCCCTCGGGTGAGACGTCGCCAAGGCTCCAGGTCGCGTCCGGGTCCCTCGGATCCGATCCGGGGAGGTCATTGTCGAGCGGGCTGACGACGATGTCGTGTTTGGGCACGCCCCGCACGATGTCGGGGAAGGCGACCGGGTTGACCGCGGCGGACGTCGCGGGCTGAACGGCAATCTCGACCTTGCCCGGTTGTGACGTTTCTCCGTCGGAAACCTCGATCTCGACCACCATTGTCCCCGCCGCCGCTGCTGCGGCCTCGACCTCGACGCTGGCGCCGTCGGGGGTGATCGACACCGTGCCCTGCTTGGGGTCTTTGGCGCTCGCCTTGGTCAGCACGATCGGGTCGTTCTCGGGGTCGCGCCAATACATCGTCACCGGGATGATCGCCTGTTGCCCCGCGACCACGACCGGCTTGGGATGCGTGAGCCCGGTGTCCAGGTTCGGGCCTTTGTTCTTGCCCTTGGCCGCCCGGATCGTCACGTCGGCTTCGGACTTCTTCTGGCTGAGGCCGTTGGTGATCGTGTAGCGCAACTTCATCGACTTCTTGCCCTCGGCGAGTTGCACGCCAAGGGTTTGGCCGTCGGGCGAGATCGTCGCACGGCCATTGCTGACGCCTTCCACGGCCGTGATCGACAGGACACCGCCGGCGGGGTCCTCATCGTTGTCGAGCGGATTGATTTGGGCGGCCTGCCCCGCGTGAACCGTGAGGGAATCGTTGTTGGCCGTGGGGGGGTCGTCCTTGTCGGCTTCCCGCGCATTCTTGGCGTTCTCGTCCGATGTCGTCTTCGGTCTGACCGTCTCCCACGAGTCGTCAAGCGCCTCGGTTTTCGGGTCGAAGATGCGGCCTGACCTCTGGTCGTTGAGGACCACGTAGCCGCGGTTGACCCGCAGAACCGGCTGGGTCAGCTCTGTCTCGCGATCGGCGAACAGTTCCTGCGGCGGCAGGTCGCCGCACGCTTCGGTGAGCCGGCCGGTCTTGCCGGCCCAGGCGGCATACGAGCAATCACCGACGACAAGGGGCGGTGCCGCGGAGCCGGTGCCGCCGGAAAAGACGACCTCGGGTTTGCCTCCGGCCAGCGGAACCGCGATCAGCTCCCGAGCCGATGCCAGCAGCACAGCCGGCCGGTCCGGTCCCGGCTGCTGGACCTGCAGCGTCGCCTTCCCGTCAGCCCCCTTGGCCACGCCGTCAAGGGGAGCCGGCCGGCCGTCGTCCACCTGCACGGTGGCCTCGACCGGATCGACCAAGACGACGTGATCTCCGACCGAGGTGACGCGCACCTCCTTCCGGCTCACCGTGGTGGCGACGGTTTGGGGTTTGTCGAAGGCATCCCCCTTGGGCGCGATCCGGATCCGTCGGCCGGTCCGGTCCGCGGCCAGGATCGTTCCGTCCTCGGTGACCGCGACGCCGGTGTCGTCGTTCTGGCCGCTGGTCAAGCTCGCCAGCGGCTCGCCGTCTCTCTCCAGGCCCGCGAGGTCGGGGATGGGGTCGTCGGCCGAATAGCGAGCGCCCCAGATTTTGCCGCTCTTCTTGTCGAGGACGGCGATGGTCCCGCCGCGTAGCGCGACCGTGGCATCCCGGGGCGGCACGTTGACGCGGCCATCGGTCTGGATGGTGCCGAGCACGGTGTCCACCGGCCACAGCGAGCCGTTGCCGCGGTCCTGGGCAACGACCGTGTCGCCATCCTGATGGATGTCCAGGGTTCCCGTCGGCTGGGTGGAGTCCGGCGGACGGACGGCGAGGTCCAGGGTCCGGGCGGTCTTGTTGAACCGGCCGAACAGATTGTCGGCGTTGGTGCTGACCCAGACCCCGGAGTCGGCGCCCTCGACGGTGTTGACCGGCACCCCGGAGGACAGCACGGCGAGCCCGGTCACACCGGTGAGGGCGCAGGTCGCGGCGACTACGCTCGCGAGGCTGCGGACCCGGCCACGCCTCATGACTGTCGTCCTCCTGACCTAACCGCTCCACGGCATCGTATGAATGCTGCCTCGCCCCGTCTGTCCCTCGATTGGGGGGCATGTGATTGGGGGCATGTCCTCATCGGGTGTCTCGGCTCATCACGGCCCGGCTCAGCCACATACCCGATCGGACGCCGCGCTGATGGGGATCCCCTTGCGCACCACCTGGACGACCACGCACGCCTCGCTGCCCTGGGGCACCTCTCGCACCACGTACTTCGGCTCCTCGACATATTTACCGACCGGCTCCCCGTTGTCGACCTCCACGTCGAGCTCATAGTCGTCGCCGTCCTGCTGGCCGTCGTAGGTCCAGGTGAAAGTGACCGTGCTGCCTTTGCGCTTGGCGGTGATCTCTATTTCTCCCACGTCCGCCGCCGGTGCCCCCGGACGAGACTCCGCCCGGGTCTGGCTCACCTGCGGCGCTGGCCCGCCCGGGTCGGGTCGGTCATCTCCGCGGCCAAAAATGACATAGCCGAGCGCTAATGCGGCGACGGCAACAATCGCGGCCCCGGCCACCAGCAGGCCGGTTCCGATCGGCGGATCGTCATCGGCCACCGGGGCACGGCGTGCCCCGGACCGGCCGGGCGGCGGGTCACCGGTCAGCGCCTCCAGATCCTTGGGCCGAGTGCCGCTGGACCCGTCGAGGGGGCGCCCGGCATACGGACCGGCGGCGCTTTGGCCGGACTCGCCGAGGGGGCTGACCCGCTGCACCCCGGAGCTGGTCGAGGGCACCGGGGCCTCCCCCATCGGCGCGCGGCGGCGCGTGCGGTCCAGCCCCTCGCCCGGCTCGCCCGCGGGCCCACCCGGCCGCGAGGGCGCGACCGGCGGCGGGTCGGAGCTGCGCCCCTCCAGGACGACGAACGGGCATACCGGCAGACGCATCTCCATCTGGACCGACTGCAGCGAGCGCGCCAGCTCGGCGACGGTCTGCGGGCGCAGCGCCGGGTCCTTGCCCATCCCGCGGCGCAGGATACGTTCCAGCGAGGACGGAACATCGGCGCGACCCGTGCCGGGTGGGACCGCGTCGCGGATGCGGGACATCAGCGACATCCGGGTGTTGTCGCCGGAGGGCAGCTCGAAGGGGGAGCGGCCGACGAGCAGATGCCAGATCGTCGCCGCAAGCGAGTAGACATCGCTGGCCCGCGAGCCGCGGGTCGTCGTGAACAGCATCTCCGGCGGCGACCACGGGATCGAGACCCCGACATCGTCGTCATCGGCCTCCGGGCCCAGCGAGGCGGCGACACCGAAGTCGGTCAGCCCGGGAGCTCCCCAGGGCATGGTCAGGATGTTGGCCGGCTTGATGTCCCGGTGCAGGACGCCCGCCCGGTGCGCGCTCTCGACGGCTCCGGCGACGCACACCCCGATGTCGAGGACCTCGTGGACGCTCAGCCGGCCACCGAGGGCCCGCTCGGCCATCGTCGGCTTGGGGCAATACATCATCGAGATGTATGGCCGCCCGTCCTTGGTCATCCCGGTCCCATAGATCCGCACGACGTTGGGATGCTCCAGGGCCGCCATCGTCTTGGCCTCGGCCTCAAACCGGCCCCGGACCGACGGCTCCAGCGAATGGTCTCGGATGACCTTGATCGCGACCTCCCGGCGCAGCGCCTCCTCCTGATAGAGATAGACGTCGCCGAAGCCGCCGCGACTGCTCAGCAGCTTGACGACGGTATGGCCCGGTATTTGTGGCGCCGACGGCGCAGCTTTCACGGGCTCGCCTCGAAGGTGACGTTGACGGTTCCCGCGAGGACGATCGTCGTGCCGGGGTCGATCGGGACGGCCACCTGCGGGGTGAGCGTCAGCCGCTGCCCATCCTCATAGATGACCTCGGTGCCATTGGTCGAGCCCAGGTCGGTGACGGAGACCACCCAGTAGTCCAAGGACACGTGCAGATGCTGGCTGGAGACCTCCAGGCTCGGGTCGACCAGGCGCAGCAGGTGGGGTTGATCGCCCTCGAAGTCCGCTGGCACCCGCGGCGCTCGGCCGAGGAAGACGTCCCGGTCGAGTTCGATGCTCTGCCCGGAGGAGGCGTTCAGGTGACCCAGCGGGGGCCGGGGCACCTCGATCGGCTCCTGCTGCGGAACGACTTCCCGGCAGACCCGGCAGTGAGTCTGGAAGGCCAAGGTGAGGTGACCCTGCGGGCAGCGCGCCGCCCAGACGAGCTGACCGCGGTGCGGTGCGGCGGCCGGCGGCTCGAAGCGAGCGATCGTGACGTCGAGATCGCCCTCGGAGGGCTCCGGGATTCGCACGGTCGTCGCATCCAGGCCCGCCGCCAGCGGCCCCCCGGGCGGCTGGATGACCGGCGGGTCGATCACCGGCGGGTCGATCACCGGCGGGTTGGGTTCTTGCTCCTGCGGAGCGGGGCTCTCGTATGCCGCTGCCCCCGTTCCGCTGCCCCCGAAGGGAACGCGCTCGATCAGCCCGTGCTCGTCGCCAGCCGCGGCAAGCGGCTCCTTGGACAGTCGTGGGCGGTCGTATGCCGGCGGCGCAACCAGGCCGTCGTCGGTGTCGTTCCAGGACCACGGATCGCTCACCCGGGGTTGCTCCGGCCCGGGCTCCTCCCCAGGCTCCGGCCCGGACGCCACCCGGCCCTCGGCTTGCCGTTCCGCGGGTTCCCCCTCGTCCCGGGTCGATTCCCCCCAGACGAAGAAGTCGTCGGTGGGGCTGGCCTCGGCCGCTGGTTCCGGTGCGGGCTGCGGCTCCGGCTCGGGCGCTGGTGCGGGCTCCGGCTCGGGTTCGGCCGCCGGCTCCGGCGTCGGCTCGGGCTCCGGCTCGGGCTCCGATGCTGGTGCGGGCTCGGGCTCGGGCTCCGGCGTCGGCTCGGGCTCCGGCTCGGGCGCTGGTGCGGGCTCCGGCTCGGGCTCGGGCTCGGGCTCCGGTTCGGGTTGCGGCTCGGGCTCGGGTTGCGACTCGGGCTCGGGTTGGGACTCGGGCTCGGGTTCCGATTCCGGGTTGGGTTCAGCCATCGGTTCGGGTTGCGGCTCCGGCGCGAGTTCAACTTCCAGCTCACGCTGGGATTCCGGTTCGAGGGCCAATGCGGGCAGGGGCGGGTCGGGCGATTCGTCGCCTGCATCGTCGACCCGGACGTCGTCCGCCTCCCCACCAAGCGCAACCCCCGAGTGCGCGGCGAGGTCGTCCCCGGCGACCGTCAGGGACCGGCCATACACGATCCCATCGGCCAGCGGCAGGCGCACCTCGGCCAGGCCTTGGTCCGGCCCGGTGAGCGCGAACTCCACCGCGCACGCCGCGGCGACGTCGCGGTCGGCGATCCCCCGGGGCTCCTCGATGGTCTGCTCATCATCGCCCGCACGCACACATGCACGCAGCTTCCCGCGCAACAACACCCGGGTCGGGTCGCCGCCACGGCCGCGACGCACGATCGCGAACTCGGGAGCGGCATACAGACCGTTCTTGAGGAAGAGCGTGAGGATCGCCTCGACCGGGTCCGCGCTGCCGGCCGCGGCATAGCACTCTCGGGCGAGATCGGGGCCGGCGGCCCCGGTCAGCAGGACGGCGACCGGGGCGCGCAGCACCACTAGGCCCGCGCCCGTCACATAGTCGGCGGGGCCGAAACCGTCAGTCGTCATGGTCAGCTCTCCACTTTCTCCCGTGGGATCGTCGTCTGGGCCACATCGAGGGCCGCCAGCTCGGCGTCGGTCACGTCCACGACGATCACCGACACATTGTCTCGCCCGCCGGCGCCCAACGCGGACTCGACCAGGTGTGCAGCCGTCGCCGATGCGCTCTCGCCGCGACCAAGCTGACGGGCAATGTCGTCATCGTCCAGCTCGGACGTCAGCCCGTCACTCGTGATCAGCCAGCGATCGCCGTGGATGACCGGCACGACCACGAGATCGAGCACCGGCGGCGGGATCTCGCCGATGACGCGAGTGACGATATGCCGCGAGGGGTGGTGGCGGGCCTCCTCCCGCGAGATCAGCCCGCCGGAGACCATCTCCTCGACCTCCGAGTGGTCGACGGTCAGTTGCCGGACGGTGCCGTCGGCCAGCCGATAGACCCGTGAGTCCCCGATGTTGAACACCGCCCAATGTGGAACACCGGATTCGGTGATGAGCGCGATACCCGCCAACGTCGTGCCCAGCCCCGCCCCTTGCGGATGGGTGCGGCCATAGTGAAGGACCGCGTCGTTGGCCACCGCCACCCGCGAGCGCAGGGCACCGGGGTCGAGCGGCGCGCCGTCGAGGTGAGCGAGCACATCGACCACGGTCCGGCTCGCGACGTCACCGGCAGCGTGCCCGCCCATGCCGTCGGCGACGGCGAACAGCCGGGTGCCTGCAAAAATGGCGTCCTCGTTGATCTCACGGACCCGGCCGACATGGGAAGCGATCCCCACCTCCACCGCGAGCACGCAAGAACGATAGCCACTCGACGTGGGCGGCAAACAGGCGTGTCCTCAAAATGAGGGACACAGCGGCGCCACTGCTCGGGGGTTCCCCTGCTCGGGGACCACCGCACCGATCTCGCCGCTCACCTCCTGGCGCCGCGGTGTGGGCTCAGCTGTCGCGTCGTGGAGTTCGACAATCACAACGTCCTCGTCCGCGTCGACCCGCAGATCGGTCCGGGCCAGGGCCGCACACGACTGGGCAACGTCCCTAACGAGGTCGTCGTCGAGAACCAGCACGACGAGCGTCGCGAGAAGCGGCGTCGTGTCGACGGGCTCGGGTTGGGCCATGCCCGGCACCGGCCCTTGCCACGTCACTCGTACCAATGCGCCACGCGGAACGAGTGGCAGCACATCGCAGACGAGGTCGCGCAACGGCTGCGCCCGCGCGAGGGAGACGCGGGAATCCACGGCCAGCTCCACCCGCACATTCCGGGCGCGCGCGGTTTTGACTGCGGCCGCGAGCCGCTGATTGACCAGCGGCCGCGCCACGAGATGGTCGCGAATGGCGGCCTCGATCCGCAGGCACTCTGCCTGGTCCGCTGGCGGCAACGGCACGCCGTCGGCCAGACGATGCAGCATCGGGAGGCAGGCCTCCCCGAGCTGATCGATGCGAGCCCGGACCTCCTCCTCCCGTGCGGCCCGGGCCGTTTCTTCGACGCGCAGGTCGTAGGACCGGCGCGCGACGCGATGCAGCGTTGCTGCGGCCTGGCCTAAGCCACGCCGCAGCAGTGCGCCGAGGATCGCGCAGACCAGGAGCTGGGTGCTCGCGGTGGTGACCGCTAACGGGTTCAGGTCGGCGCCGACGGCAAACACGGTGATCGCCATTGCTGTCGGTATGGCGAGTGCGGTCCCAATGGCTGCCCAGCCGCTGAACCGGAAGGCGACAACGGCCACGATCCCGTCGAACGCCCCGACGAACCACAGCCGCCAATCCGCGATCTGGGGGTTGATGACATTGGCCATGAGCGCTGCGGCCAGCGTCACACTGACGACGCAGGCAGCCAGCCACGAGGCCCGCCGCGGCGGTGTCCACCAGGTCCAGGCGAGGATGGACGCGATCGCCAAAGGAGCGAGCGTCGTGACCCAGGCGAGGTGCGTCTTGTCGAGATAGTCGACCGCAATGGCACCGTGACAGGCGATCGCGATGAAGGCCAGCGCCACCATCGGCGCGAAGTCGCCATGGCTCCACCGCGCCGGCTCCACGTGGAGCGGCTGCGGCCGCACTCGCAAGGTGACCTCGGTCCCTTCTCCGGGCCCGGTGACGATGGTCGCATTGCCCCCGAATGCCCGGAGACGAGCGTCGATGCTCGTCGCGATTCCTGCCCGGCCGACACCCCGCGCTTCCGGGTCGAAGCCCCGGCCGCGGTCGGCCACCGTGACGGTGAGCAGTCGCGGCGTGAACCGCGCCGTGACCCGCGCACTCGACTGACCGGAGTGACGAGCGACGTTGACCAGTGCCTCGTTGGTCGCCGTCATGAGTGCGTCCGCCAGAAGGGGATCCCCGATCCGCCCGCGGGCGTCCAGGTCAAGGCTGAGCCCGAGCCGGGCGGCGGTGTGACCGATCCGCCCGGCCCAGTCCCGCGCGGACCCCGATCCGCTCGGGCCCTCGGACTCCAGGACCGCTACGGCCTCCTCGGCCAGCCGCGCTGCGGCATCGCGGTCCTGCCCCCGTCCCGCGACCAGCAAGGCCCCGAGGACGGCGTCATGCACGAGGGCATCGAGTCGCCCCCGTTCGAGTTCTCGTTGGCGGCCCGCGACGGCCGTAGCTTGCAGTTCCCACAACTCACCGGCGGCGGAGCCGACGGCTCGGCTGACCGTGCCGAGCAGGATGACGACGCCGACCGCGGCCAGACACGTGACCGCAATCAGGATGGCCTCCCACATCGGCTGGCTGGTGTGGATCTGTTGGGCCCGAGAAAGATAGGTGCTGACCGCCGCGATCACGCCAGCGAGGACGCCGATGCGTTGGCCGAAGCTGATCGCGCTGGTGATAGCCCCGATCACCAAGAGGTGGGTGAGCGGCGAATAGTCCGGGACCGTCGTCGTCGGTCCAAGCCACCAGGGCTGGACGATGAGCGCGACGACCGCGAGCGAGCCAAAAATCTGCAGCGCTCGTCGGTCGAGAGGGGCGACGATGGCACGCTCGATGGCCCAGCCAGCCACGACGGCGAAGGCCAGCAGGACGAGGGCTATCCGTGGCCCCGGGAAGTTGCTCCATTGCGCGGGCAGGTTGATGAGCCCGAGGAGGCACCCGATGGCCGCGGCGAGGGCGGCTGCACGGTAGAGCGCGGTTCGTAAGTGGCGCTGTGCGCGGCGCATAGCCGACTCGGGGCTCAACGGGCGGCGAGCCGCGCCGTCTGGCGGCGAAGCGCACGGCACAGCGTCTGCCAGGAGGTCGACATTCGACGAGTCCATTCCATCGAAGGGCCTTTCTTGCGATCGGTGGGGGCGATCGGTATGCCGATCAGCCTCCCGAATCCACGCTCAGACCCCAAGCTTCAGTGGGGAAATGTCCAGAACTTGTCAAGTCCCACGCCCGACGGACACGCGCGAGCCTGGGAGGGCCGTCGAGATCGACGCGGACACTCAAACTATCAATGCCGAGCGACACGCGGCACTTGCACGATAAAACCCGTCCATCAGACACCCATTGATCGTTTGACTGTCCGGCCACCCACCGCGAAGCGGGCCGCGATCCTCGAGCACCTATCCCGTGGGACCGATCGCGAGCTAGCCAACCCACACCCGGGCGTTGCGGAACATCCGCAACCACGGGCTCTCGCGGGCGATCGGGCCATCGGTCCACGACAGTTGGACATTGCGCTGCACGCGCTCCGGGTGCGGCATCATCGCCGTGAACCGGCCGTCCGGGGTCGTCACCGCGGTCAGGCCCTCGGGTGAGCCATTGGGATTCGCCGGATAGGTGACCGCAGCGCTTCCGGTGGCGTCGACGAAACGAGCTGCGCGCCATACGGTCTCGGAATTGCCTCGAGCGGAGAAGTCGGCGAAGCCCTCCCCGTGCGCGACGGCGATCGGCAACAGTGAACCGGCCATGCCGGTGAAGAACGCCGAGGGACTGTCGAGAACCTCGACGAGCGAGAGGCGGGCCTCATATTGCTCACTGCGGTTGCGGGTGAACCGGGGCCACGCCTGCGCGCCGGGGATCAGGTCGGCCAGGGCGGCGAACATCTGGCAGCCATTGCAGATGCCCAACCCGAAGGTGTCGGCGCGGCGGAAGAAGTTGTGGAAGGAAGCGGTCAGCTCGGGGTGGAAGAGCACCGATCGGGCCCAGCCCTCCCCCGCGCCGAGGGTGTCCCCATAGGAGAAGCCGCCGCAGGCGACCAGACCGGTGAAGTCGGCGAGGTCGGCCCGGCCGGCGAGCAGGTCGCTCATGTGGACGTCGTATGCCGCAAAGCCGGCTCGGTCGAAGGCGAACGCCGTCTCGACGTGACTGTTGACGCCCTGCTCACGCAGGATCGCCACCCGCGGCCGGGCACCGAGGTTGAGATAGGGCGCGGCGACATCCTCCCCGGGATCGAAGCTGGGCGCCACGAGCAGCCGACCGGCCACGCCACCCACAGCGCCGACGTTTGCGTGCTCCTCGTCCGCGCATTCGGGGTTGTCCCGCAACGCACTTATCCGCCAAGAGACCTCGTCCCACGCCGACGCAAGGTCGCCGAGGGGCTCGTCGAGGAGGGACTCGGTGCTCCCGTGCACCCGCACCCGCGCGGATCCCGTGGTAGCGCCGAGCACATGGGTCAGCTCGCCGAGACCGTTCTCGCGCAGGACGGCGACCGCCTCGGTTGCCCGCTCGACCGGAACCGCGAGCACGGCGCCGAGTTCCTCGGCGAAGAGAGCCCGGGCGTCCGCGCCTTCCCGGTTGTCGTGGCGGGTCAGCGACGTCAGGTCGATGTCGATGCCGAGTCCTGAGGCAAAGGCCAGCTCGCACACGGCTGCCCACAGGCCGCCGTCGGACCTGTCATGGTATGCCGTCACGATTCCCTTCTCGCGCAACGTATTAACCCCGTCGACTAAACCGACCAGTCGTGCCGGATCATCAAGGTCGGGCACCACCGCGCCGAAGCGGCCGTGCATCTGCGCGAGCATCGACCCGCCGATCCGGTTGCATCCGACGCCCAGGTCGACGACCAGTAACACTGAGCGCGCCGGGACCTCGGGAGTCAGCGTGCCGCGCACATCGGCAAGCGTCGCGAACGCCGTGACCACCAGCGAGACGGGCGAGGTCACCTGCCGCGCGGTACCGGTGTCCGGATCGGTCCACTTGGTCCGCATCGACAAGGAATCCTTGCCGACCGGGACACTCACGCCGAGCGCCGGGCACAGCTCCATCGCGACGGCATGCACGGTGTCATAGAGTGCCGCGTCCTCCCCCGGCTCGCCGCACGCCGCCATCCAGTTGCACGACAACTTGGTGGCTGACAACGAGATCGGCGCAGCGAGCAGATTGGTGATCGCCTCGCCCACCGCCATCCGGCCGGACGCCGGCGCGTCCACGGCGGCCAGCGGCATCCGCTCGCCCGAGGCGATCGCCTCGCCCTCCAGGCCGGTGAGGTCGGCCAGCGTCACCGCGACATCGGCGACCGGCACCTGCCACGGGCCGACCATCTGGTCGCGATGCGAGAGTCCGCCGACGGTCCGGTCGGCGATCGTGACGAGGAAACGCTTGCTCGCCACACTCGGGTGGCGCAGCACGGCATAAGCGGCCGCCCGGAGGTCAATTCCCGCTCCGTCGAAGTCATCTCCCGCCCACGCTGCCCGCTGGACATCGCGCAGCATACGCGGGGGCTTGCCGAGCAGCACCTCCATTGGCATCGACACCGGCACATCGTCGGCCGGCTCTTCCTGCGGCCCAGTGGCGAGCACGAGCTGGCCGTCCGCCCGCGCCACGCCGACGACGGCATAGGGACAACGCTCCCGGTCGGCGAGGGCGGCCAAACGAGCAAGCGACTCTGGGGCGATCGCTAAGACATACCGCTCCTGGCTCTCGTTGCACCAAATCTCCTTGGGAGACAGACCTGATTCCTCGACAGGAACGGCAGCCAGGTCGAAGCGAGCGCCGAGGCCCGCACCGTCCACCAGCTCGGGGAAGGCGTTGGACAGGCCACCCGCGCCGACATCGTGAATCGACAGGATCGGGTTGTCTTTGCCCAGAGACCAGCAATGGTTGATGACCTCCTGCGCCCGCCGCTGCATCTCCGGGTTGCCGCGCTGCACCGAATCAAAGTCCAGCGCAGCGGTGTTGGCTCCGGCAGCCATCGACGAGGCCGCGCCGCCGCCCATCCCGATCCGCATTCCCGGACCGCCCAGCTGGATGAGCAGTGTCCCGGCGGGGAAGGCGATCTTTTCGGTCTGGTCGGCGTCGATCGTCCCCAACCCACCGGCACTCATGATCGGCTTGTGATAGCCCCGGCGCACGCCGGCCACCGTCTGCTCGAAGACGCGGAAGAAGCCACCCAGGCCGGGCCGGCCGAACTCGTTGTTGAACGCGGCCGCCCCGATCGGCGCCTCCAGCATGATCTCGAGCGGACGAGCCAAGTGCTCGGGCGCTGCGGAATCCCCTCTCTCCCAGGGTTCGTCGGTCCCAGGAAGGCGTAGGTTGGACACCGCAAAACCCGTCACGCCCGCCTTGGGTTGCGATCCGCGGCCCGTGGCTCCCTCGTCGCGGATCTCCCCGCCCGCCCCCGAGGCCGCGCCCGGGAAGGGCGAGATTGCCGTGGGATGGTTGTGGGTCTCGACCTTCATCAGGACGTGGACCTCGTTCTCACGCAGGACATATCGGCTTGGTCCCTCAGGCGCTCCCTCGGGCAGCCACCGCGAGCGCACCGAGCCCCGCATGATCGAGGCGTTGTCCTTATAGGCGACGACCGTCCCCTCACCCGCGACCGCTTCGGTGTGCCGGATCATCCCGAACAGCGACCTCGGCATCGCCTCGCCGTCGATCACGAAGTCACCGTTGAAGATTTTGTGCCGGCAGTGCTCGGAGTTAGCTTGGGCAAACATGGTCAGCTCGACATCGGTCGGGTTGCGCCGCAACCCCGTGAAGGCCGCGACGAGATAGTCGATCTCGTCCTGCGACAACGCCAGCCCGTATGCCGCATTGGCCTCCTCCAGCGCCGCCTGCCCGGCGCCGAGCACGTCGATGTGGGCCATCGGGGCGGCGTCTCGTTCGGCGAACAGCGCCGTGGCGCCGGCGAGTGAGGGAAGGACGGACTCGGTCATCCGGTCGTGGAGCACGCCGGCGCAGGCCGCCCAGTCCACCTCGCTGAGCGGCTCGCCACTTAGCACGTATTCGGTCACCCGCTCGACGTGGCGCACGTCGAAGCCGCAGTTGTTGGCGATGTCGCTCGCCTTGCTCGCCCACGGCGAAAGCGTGCCCAGCCGGGGCGTGACGACGACGACCGTGCCGGACTCGGCGACCGGACCGGCATACGACTGGCCATAGGTCAAGAGCAGGTCGAGGGCTGCCGACGCCTCGGGCGAGAGCGGACCGGCGCTGGCGACCACGTGAACATAGCGCGCATCCACGCCGGTCACCGACGGCGCCACCGCCTGGAGCCGCCGCAGCAGGGCGCGCGTCCGGAAGGGCGAGAGCGCCGCGCCACCGGGAAAGAGCGTGACGACGGGGTTGGGCTGGCTCATCGGGCGGGCACGTGGTCAGCGGGCACGGGCATGGACCCTATTCTCTCAGGTGGCGACGTGGCCCAGTACTGTGGCAGGCATGTCGACATCGACCCACCTTCCGGTGAAAGCGTCCACCGACGTGATGACCGCCCCGGTTGTCGCCGTTGGGCTCGCGGGCGGCTACCTGGTCGCCAGTGAGACCGGGATCCGGCCGCTCGGCGGCGTCGTCCTCGCGCTGGCCGGGCTGTATGCCGGTCGCACCTGGCTCGCACGGGGCGGCCCGGCCGTCGCGGGCGGCTTGGGAGCGGCATACCTGCTCGCCTTTGGCGCCTCGCACCCCCTGGCCAAGCAGATCGGCGCCTGGCCCTCGGTGGCCGTCGTGACCGCGCTCGCTGCCGCAGCCGCCTATGTCGTCTCCGACCGGCAGCGTCGTGACTGATCCACAGTATCGATCGGCGTAGGCCCCACCATGGCAAGACCGACGCGCTGGCAAACCGAGACCCAGCCCGGACACTCACAGTGGTACATCGAGCGCTTCCGCGGCATGGCCGCCGACGGCACCGACCTCGTCGGCGAGGCCCGCCTGGTCGATGCGATGGTTCCCCGGCAGGCCCGCATCCTCGACGCCGGCTGCGGCCCGGGCCGGCACGCGAGCTACCTACACGCGTGCGGGCATGCCGTCGTGGGTGTCGACGCCGACCCGGCGTTGATCGCCGCGGCGCGCGACGATCATCCCGGACCGCGCTGGCTGGTCGTCGATCTCGCCGAC
This sequence comes from Nostocoides sp., assembly GCF_037045025.1. Classification (GTDB taxonomy): domain Bacteria; phylum Actinomycetota; class Actinomycetes; order Actinomycetales; family Dermatophilaceae; genus Nostocoides_A. The sequence continues at coordinate 325,446 of NZ_JBAOHM010000015.1, forward strand.
CTCGACCTCGCAGCCGCCGGAGAGACCGAGCCCTTCGACGCGATCCTCGTAGCAGGCAATGTCATGGTCTTCCTCGCGCCCGAGACCGAGGAAGACGTGCTGCGCCGGCTGCGCGCGCACCTGGCTCCGGAGGGATTCGTGATCACCGGCTTCCACCTCGACCGGCACCTGACCCTGCCGGCCTTCGACGCCGCAGCGGCTGCCGCCGGCCTGCGCGTCGAGCACCGCTTCGCGACCTGGGACCTGCGGGCCTTCCACGACGGCGCCGACTTCGCGGTCACTGTGCTGCGCCACCGCGACTGATCCGGGAAGACTGCCAACGTCTCGCTGCGCTCAGCCCTTCAACCCCGAGAAGGTCATCGTCGCGACGAACGTGCTTCTGGGCGATCAGGAAGAACACGATGAGCGGCAGGGTCGCCACCACGTGGCCGGCCATCAACAGTTGCCACTGCGTCCGGTGCGCACCCTGGAAGTTGGCCAGGCCCAACTGGATTGTGTAGAGCTCCTCCCGGTTGATCGCGATCAGCGGCCAGATCAGGTCGTTCCACGAGCCGAGCAGCGTGAAGATCGCCAAGGTCGCCAGCGCCGGCTTGGCCAGGGGCAGGATGACCCGCCAGAAGACCCCGAACTGGCTGCACCCGTCCAGCACCGCGGCCTCCTCCAGCTCCTTTGGCAGCGAAAGGAAGAACTGCCGCATGAGGAAAACTCCGAAGGCGGACGTCAGCCACGGCAGCATCATCGCCGCCATCGTGTCCACCAGGTGCAGCTTGGAGAACATGATGTAGGTCGGGATCATCAGCAGCTGGGTCGGGATCATGATGGTGGCGAACACCGCGATGAACCCCATGTTGCGGCCGGCGAACTTCAGCCGCGCGAAGCCGTAGCCCGCGAGCGAGCACAACACCATGTGCGACAGGATCGCCGTGCACGACACGATCACCGAGTTCAGACCCGGATCCGCGAGTAATGGTCGGGGGGTGCGGCGTGTGACGTGACGAAGGTGCTTGTCCTACTGGGAGAATCGGGGTTACGAAGCCTTCGATCGTCCAGCGAGGAGAAGCACCTTGTCGATGAAGAGAGTACGTGGTCGTGGCCGGGTTCGGAAGCGGGTGCGGATCGGCGCGCCGGATCCGGCGTTGACCGGGACCTCGGGGGTGGCAGCGCTCGCGGAGTTCATCGAGAAACTGGACCTGGTCGGGCGCCTTGACCGGGGGATCGGTGCGATCAAGGAGCGGGAGCGGGGCGCGACGGCCGGGCAGGTGCTGGTGTCGCTGGCGCAGTGCCAGCTGCTCGGCGGGGATGTGCTGGCCGCGTTGGACCGGCAGCGCCAGGATGTGGCCGGGTCCGCGTTGTCGGCGGTGCCGGTGTTGGCCTCGACCACGGCGGCGGGGTTGGCCCGCCGGTTCGGGCCGGCGCAGCTGGCCGGCCTGGAGAGTGCGGTCGCGGACCTGACCGGTCATGCGGTCGGGTTGTTGCCGGCGTCCCGCCGGGCGGTGCTGGCGGCGGCGGTGACGGTGGACTTGGATTCCACCGATGTGGAGGTGTACGGGCCGACGAAGCAGGGCGTGGCCTACAACTATCACGGTCAGCGCGCGGGCCGTCCGCATCTGGGGACCTGGGCCGAGGCCGGGCTGACCCTGGCCGCGGAGTTGCTCGCGGGGAATGAGGATGTGAGGCCCCGGGCCGCTGACCTGTTGCGCCGCACCCTGGCCGGGATCCCCGAGGACATCCGCTCGGCCGCGGCCGACTGGGATCGGTTGCGGGTGCGCGCGGATGCCGGCTACTTCACCGCCGACCTGGCCCACGCCGCGGTGGAGGCCGGGTGTGACTTCGCCATCGCCGCGAAACGGAACACCGCGATGTGGCGCGCCTACGCCGCCATCCCCGAGGACGCCTGGGGTGCGGCGGAGGGGATGCCCGGCGCGCAGGTCGCCGCGGTCGACTACGCCCCGCAGGGGTGGCCGCCGCACACGTACACCATCGTGCGCCGGGTCCGCATCGAGGCCGAGGACATCTCCGACGACCCCCGCTCACGGCGTCGACGCACCATCGAGAAGAACCAACTCACCCTCGCCTTGGAGGGCGCGGCCAGTCACGCCCACGCGGTCTCCTTCATCGTCACCAATATCCCCGCCAACGACCACCCGGCCAACCCCACCGAGCCGGCCGAGCCGGCCGAGCCGGCCGAGCCGGCCGAGCCGGCGGAGCCGGCGGAGCCGGGTGAGGCGGCCGCACCGGTTGCCTCGATCACGCAGGTCGAGTCCTGGTTCCGCCGCCGCACCGACATTGAGGACCGGATCCGGGAAGCCAAACTCGGGGCCGCGCTGCGGCATCTGCCGTCGGGCGACCACGCCATCAACACGGTGTGGATGTGGGCTGCCCTGCTCGCCGGGAACATCTCCGTTCTGCTGCAAGCCCTGACCGGGATCGACCAGCGTCACCGCGCCCACGGCGCCCGCCTACGCCACGAACTGCTCTGCGTCCCAGCCCGCATAGTCCGCCACGGCCGCCAGCTGATCCTGCGGCTGCCGCCCGACCGCCAGCTCCTGCCCACCGTCCTGGCCCGGATCCGGGCCTTACCCACCGCGGCCTAGCCCGCGAATCCCCCGTCCCGACGACCCAGGACCCCGAAGACCCGCCCACCCGAGCGCCACCGGGCCATCCACCCTGCCCGCACCCAAAAACACACTGCCACAACACAAAATCTATCCGCCGTTCACTGGCCGCCCAACCCACACGCAAGCTACTCGCGGATCCGGGTCAGAGCGGTCCCATGCTCATGGCAGGCGGCACTGGTTAACCGATTGAACAAATCTTGATGGTCTGGCCCCTTCGCTCCACACCCGTTACAGATGCTTCACCACTACTACGAACCAGTCCGCCAGCACGCCCCGCATCGGTACTCAACGCCTCACAGTTTCCGCTGCCCAGCGCACTCCCTCACACCAACCCCAAACAAACATCAGAGTCGGAACTATCGAGACATGCCTTCCCACGTTCCATGCAGATCCAGCAGACCAAGCTCGCGTCGCCTCCATGCCGGACACCACCTGGCCAGTAAGCGGGCACCCGCCAGGCTCATCCCAGAACCGAAAAGAAGCCCTGGTTTCGATGTCACCTATATTCCGTTTCGACACGTCAACAGCGATTCACTCACGTTCGCCTTCCTGGTCCCCACCTGACACCTGAACGGCGCCTTTTCCTCATCGCTCACCACGCACAGTATTCAAACCAGCGCAGCATGAGGTGGTTTGAAGCCTCCCCCCACAGGGCGACTCCAAAGGGCCAAACCTTCATCACCTGCACAGCACCGCCACCAGCCACGATCACCTACACATCGCGACCTCCAACGTTCGTGGCACACCTTTTCCCAGGAACTCCCGTTCCAGCCGGAGTTCCTGAACTTCGCGTTCGAGCTGTTCGAGTCGTGCGCGTTCGGAAATCGTCAACGGCGCCTCGTCGGTCGGGTTCGCCTCCTGGTGTTTCTTCACCCAGTTCCGCAACGTCTCCGCGCCGATACCATTTTCCCGAGCGACCTGGGACAGGTTCTTACGACCCTTGACGCTCAAGTACAACTCGACCATCTGCTCACGGAACTCCGGTGAGAAGTTCCCTCTGCTCGTACTCATGAAACTCATTGCTCCCTTCCCATGGAAACCTATTCTATTGGGCTCCAACTCCGGAAGGAATCAGGCACGCCACCCACAGGTCGGTGAAGTCCAGCTGCCAGGGCCAGTTCGTCGGTAGGTGCAGGGTGATCTGGCGGGCGGAGGAGGCGATCCGTGCGGGGATGGTGATCAGGTGGCCGCGCAGGGTGTTCCAGCGGGCCCTGGTATGCCCGGTGCCGGCGGCGATCCCGGCGGCACGGAGCAGGTTGTAGGCGATCGCGGCCAGCGCCAGCCAGGCACCGTTCGCGGCGAAGCGGCCCGACGGCGCGTGCGCGAGCGGCCCGTTCTTCAGGTCGGCGATGACTTGTTCGACCAGGGCGTGGTCGCGGTGGCGGGCATCGGCCTCAACAGTCGTCAGGGTCGAGTTGGTCAGGAACGCGTGATGCCGGTAGGTCGGGAACAACTCGCCTTGTCCGGGTGGAATGTCCGGGTTCAACCTGGGCACCCGCCGCACCACCAGCCGGGCAGAGACCTGCTTCTGTTTCGGGTAGGAGTTGAACGCGGTGTAGCGGGTCTCGGCCATCTGCGCCGTCGAGATCCATTCCTTCGCCTGGTCATCCCAGATCGCGTTCTTGTAGTTGATCGTTGTCCACGCGTCCTCGCTGATCGCGGCGATCGCCCGCGTGATGGCGGGATTCATTCGCACCGTGACCGAGTACCACGCCTTCGCGGTGAGGGCAGCGTGGATGACGTCGTGGCGGTAGTACCCCGAATCGGCACGGACCATGACCTGCCCGCTCGCGCCGGCGCGCCGGGCGGCCGCGACCGCATCGGCGATCAGGCGGGCCCCACCGTGACCGCACCGTGACCGGAGACCTGATTGCCTTTGCGCAACCGGGTCGCCGCGATCACTGTCGCGCTGATCGGGGAGGAGAGGGTCGCCAGCTGCGCGTTCAAGCCCTTGACTTTCGAGAAGCCGTACGCGGCGCCCTGTTTGGCGTAGCCGTGGACCTCCCGGATGGTGTCATCGATATCGACGAACGTCATCGCCTCGCACCCCGCCAACAGCCCAGGCACCACCCGCGAGAGCCCGGCCAGCGTCGTGCTGGCTGCGGCATCGAGTTGCCGGACATGCCCGAAGGTGAAGGAGCGCAGGAACGACCCGAACGTCGAGGGCGCCTTGATCCCCGTGAACACCTTCGACATCCCGCCATGACGCAGCACATCCAGGTCATCGATGCTGTCGGCGCCGGCCAGCATCCCCGCGACCACCCCGGCCGCCTTCACGGGCGCGTTCGGATTGGCGACCGTCAACCCCTGCAGCTGCTCGTGCAGGCCGGCGCGTTCGGCCAGCCGCAGCACCGGCACCAGGCCTGCGGAACCGATCAGGTTCGGGTCATCGAAAACCGGTGTAATCGTGTGCGTGCTTGCATCTAACGGATGCCCTTCGTGAGCCGGTCAGATCGAACCTTTGAACAGTCCAATCCTCCCGCCCCACAAGGGCATTCGTGCTCAACGACCCGCCGCAACCACTAAACCGGCTCTTCGAAGTTAGCCGGGCATCTCGTGGCAGATGATGGCTGTTTTCCGCCGGTGTTGGCGGGTGCAGGCCCCAGCGTATGCGGCGTTTCTGGTTTCGGGGTTGCGGAAGCCGAAGGCGTTGCGGCCTTCGTGTTTCCCGAGGCGGTTGTAGCCCTCACTTCGGGCGTTGCTGTATCCGGTGATCAGGCCGGCTTCGATTGCGGGCCACCAGGTTTCGACGGTCTCGGCGAGCCGGTGGACTTCGGGGATGTCGCAGCTGGCGGCTTGGTCGAAGAACCGCCACAGCCGGTGGGAGATCACTGCCCGGTCCGGGACGGAGGTGCCCGGTGCCGGCGCTAGGTCGAGCAGGTGGCGCGGGCGTTCTTTGACGGTGCGACAATCGTGGACTGCGACGGGCCGGCGCTGCTCGCTGCGCTGGACGCCGGTGCCAGCGTGATCAAACCCAACAGGCACGAGCTGATCGCGACCGTGGGTGCGGGCGGCGCCGAGGGGATTGCCGCGTTGCGGCGGCGGGCACCGCACGCGATCGTGGTCGCCTCGGACGGACCGAATGGTCTGCTCTGCTCCGGACCGGCCGGTCGATGGCAGGCGCGTCCCGACCGCGCGCTAGTGCTAGTCGGCAACCCCACGGGTGCAGGAGACGCCGTGGTTGCCGCGCTCGCCCTGGGAATGGTTCGCGGTGACGACCTGCCTGCGATGCTGCGCGCCGCCATTGGCGCGTCCGGCGCCGCCGTGCTCGCTCCCGTCGCCGGCGAGATTGACCCGGTCGTTGTCCGACGGTTTGCCGGGCTAGCGCAGGTCGCGGCCCGCTAGCGAGGGACGGCCGCCCTCACCATCATTCCATCCAGCGGAATGTGGCGTGTCACGCAAGTGACTTTTCGGGAAATTGTGCCCTTGCGCGACCCATGGGGTTCACGCGATTGTGGACCGACAAACTCCACCGCGAGAGAGGCGGCATCCCGTGGGTCGTTCCCAACGAGTCCTCGAGGGACTGGCAGATATCACCCCGTGGCAGGAGGAGCTCTACATCGACCTGCACCGCAATCCCGAGTTGTCGATGCAGGAGAGCGAGACCGCCGCCGAGATCGCCCGGCGCTTGGAGTCGTTCGGCTACGCCGTGCAACACATCGGCGGTGGTGTCGTCGGGGTCCTCGAGAATGGCGACGGGCCGACCGTCCTCTTCCGCGCCGACATCGACGCGCTCCCGGTCAAGGAAGCCACCGGCCTGGACTATGCGTCCACCAAGACGGCGACCGACGCCGAGGGCAACACCGTTCCGGTCATGCACGCCTGCGGACACGATGCTCACATCGTGGCCGGGCTCGGCGCAGCCGCCCTGCTCGCCGACAATCGTGACGAGTGGGCCGGCACCTATATCGCGCTCTTCCAACCCGGCGAGGAGACCGCATCGGGGGCGGCGTCGATGGTCGCCGACGGCCTGGTCGACAAGGTGCCCAAGCCCGATGTCGCGCTCGGCCAGCACGTCCTGGTCACCCCGTGGTCAGGACAGGTCGGAACCATCGCCGGCCCGATGCTGTCGACCGGGACCTGCCTGAAGGTCACCGTCTTCGGGAAGGGCTCACACGGCTCGATGCCCCACCTCGGCGTCGACCCGGTGCTGTTGGCGTCCTCGATCGTCGTGCGGCTGCAGTCGATCGTGGCGCGCGAGATCGCCCCCAGTGACTTCGGCGTGGTCACGGTCGGCAGCCTGCAAGCAGGCACCAAGGCCAATATCATCCCCGACCGGGCGGTGCTGCTGCTGAACGTCCGCGCCTACGATTCGGCCATCCGCGACCAGATCGTCGCCGCCATCGAACGCATCGTGCGCGCCGAGTGCGCGGCCACCGGTTCCCCACAAGATCCCGAGATCGAGCTGTTCGACAGCTACCCACTCACCGACAACGACCCCGAGGTCACCGCAAAGGTCACCGCAGCCCTCGTCGCCGTGCTCGGCCAGGACCGCGTCGTCACCCTCAAGCCGATCACCGCGTCCGAGGACTTCAGCATCATCCCGGACGCCTTCGGGATTCCTTACTGCTACTGGGGTTTCGGCGGCTTCGCCGAGGGCACCCCGACGCTGCCCAACCACAACCCGGGCTTCGCTCCGGTCATCCAACCCACCCTGTGCACTGGCACCGAGGCGGCCGTCGCCGGCGTCCTCGCCTATCTCGGCAAGGAGAACTAGTCCGTGGCGACAACCACCCAAGGGCCGGCACCGACGACGGCGAAGGCACCGGCATACCAGGGCAACGACAAACTGCTGCTCGGCATCGTGTTGGCGGTGGTGACCTTCTGGCTCTTCGCGGGGTCGGCCGGGACGGTTGCTCCGGCCATCCTCGACGATGTCAACTCCTCCAAGGAATACCTCGACGCCGCGTCGATGAACCTCGCGGTGTCCATCACCGCGCTCTTCTCCGGGCTGTTCATCGTCCTTATCGGTGGCCTCGCCGATCGCTTCGGACGCGTCAAGGTGACCCAGATCGGCATCGTCCTCGGGATCATCGGCTCGGTGCTGCTGATCTTTGCCTCCGGCTCGCTCGCCCTTCCGCTGCTGCTCGCTGGGCGCGCGATCCAGGGGCTGTCGGCTGCCTGCATCATGCCGGCGTCGATGGCCTTGGTGAAGACCTACTGGGATGGCCCTGCCCGACAACGGGCCGTCTCGATGTGGTCGATCGGCTCGTGGGGTGGCTCCGGTCTCGCGGCGATCTTCGGCGGCACGATGGTCAAATACACCGGCTGGCGTGGCATTTTCGTCGCCTCAATCGTCGTGTCGGTGCTGGCCTTCGTGCTCATCCTCGGCACACCGGAGAACAAGGTGGAGCAAAAGGGCCCCCGGAAGTCGTTCGACGTCCTCGGGTTGCTCCTCTTCGTCGTCGGCACCCTGGGGCTGATGATCGTCCTGCTGTTCGGATCCAAGATCGGCTGGGCGAGCCCGACGGCGATCTTGCTGGCGGTCGTGGCGATTGCGGCATACGCCGCCTTTGTCATGGTCGAGAAGCGGCAGAGCAACCCCTTCGTCGACTTCTCGCTCTTCCAGAACACGACGTTCACCGGAGCGACGATCTCCAACTTCCTGCTCAACGGGACGATCGGCATGCTGATCGTTAGCCAGCAGCTGATCCAGCTGGCCGGCCACAAGTCCAATGGCGAGTTGTATTCGGCGTGGGATGCCGGGCTGCTGACCCTCGGCTACGGCGTCTTCATCATCGGGTTCATCCGGGTCGGTGAGAAGTTGTTGCAGCGGTATGGGCCCCGCAAGCCGATGATCTGGGGATCGGCGATCGTCATCGTCGCGTGCGTTCTGCTCATGGGGACCAACGTCCTCATCGGGCGCTACGTGATCTTGTGCGTCGTCGCGTATTCGCTGTTCGGAATCGGGTTGGCGTTCTATGCGACGCCATCAACCGATGCGGCGCTGTCCAACCTGCCGGCCGACAAGGCGGGTTCCGGTGCGGGCATCTACAAGATGGCGTCCTCGCTCGGAAGCGCTATCGGTGCCGCCGTCTCCCTGGCGGTCTTTGCCGGCCTCGCCGGGACGAAATCGGAGATCGTCGGCTCGGTCGTTCACATGGAAGGCCGCGCCGACAACATCGGCCTGCGTCAGGCAGGCATGATGGGTGTCGGGGTCAGCTTGGTCTTCCTGCTGCTCGCGATCATCTCGATCACGATGACCGTTCCCCGTGGCGGTGGAAGCCGAGAGGTGGGTGCAGTTGCGCCGTCGCCCGCGCCAACGCCGCAACTGCCGCCGGATGACGAGAAGGCCGCGATCTTGAGCCGCCTGTCCCAGCTTTCGGTCGCCGAGTTGCAGGAGGTCGAGAAGATGGCGCTGCTGCACGAGTTGGGCGAACTCGACCCCAAGGTCTTGCGGCAGCTGGTCAGCACGCGCAAGGGCTGATCGGGCTCAGCGCGGCGGCGCGAGCCGGACGATACGCAGGAAACGCACGATGACGTCGCTGTCCTCGTCGGCCACGACAGCCAGGTCGGTTTGACCCGGCTGATCACCGGCGAGGGCCGTGACGGGCATCGTCACGGTGGCGGTGCGCCACCTCGTAGTCCCGCCCGGCTTGACCACATCGGATTCGTATGCCGAACCCACCACTCGGAAGGGCCCGCCGGCATCCCAGAAGGTCACCTTGATCTCGACCTTCGAGTCCGGATCAGTCGCGTCGAGGAAACGGTCGTCGACGTCGAAGGCGAGCTTCGTGTCTCCCCTCGCGACGGCGGTCGCAAGGCCCTCGCGAGCCTGCCCATTCTCCTCGGTGAAGACATCGGCGTGCACATCGACATCGGTCGTATGCGCGGTCGCGCCCGTGACATCCTTCTGCACCACCCAACGTTCGAGGTTGCGCACCCACGGTTTGTTGGTCCACTCGGCCGTGCCGTCGAACGGCGGCAGGTCGTTGTCGCGCCAATAGACGTCCTCGGCCTCGCGCAGGTTTGCCCAGGCGTCGGGCGAGGTCTGCGCGGTGTGCCCGACGGAGAGCCGGACCCAGTCCCACAGCTGCGGGAATTGCTCCATCTTCGATTGTGTCGGAATGACATAGACCCAGTTCGCGCGCAACTGAAGCGACTTCAAGTTGGTCTGGGTGACGGCATACTCGAGGTCGTCGCCCGCGTCGAAGCCGCAGTCGGTGAAGCACTCGTTCTCCACGGCGACGATCCGTTTGCCGTCGTGGATCGGCAACGACTCGTCGACGATGAGATGCCCGCCCGGTTGGATGTGCGAGCCATATGCCGGTGCCTCGTTGAGGTGGAAGTTGAAGAGTTCGGGGATGCCGTTGCGGATCCCGATCTCCGCGTCGGTGGCCTGCTTGGCGAGGGTGGCGACCTCGTCGCCCAGCCCCTCGGACCAGGTGTAATCCTCCCCGGTGAAGGCGAGCTTGGCCTTGTATGGGCCGAAGATCTCCACCAGGTCGCTCCACGCGTGCGAAAACCATTGGAGGTACTGCTCCTTGGTCAGCTTGCCCGTCGCGATCGCGTCATTGATCGTCTCGGAGTCGTACTCCGCCCAGGTGAATGCGCCCAGGACCCAGACGAATCGCAGCCGTGGGTCGGCGCGCAGTCCCTTGGTGACAAAGACGTCGTGATACATGGCAAGCAGGTGTTTCCAGACGCAGTCATCCCAGATCGGCAGGTGCGACATCCCGTCGTAGTCGGGGGCGAACCCCTCGACGTGGCACACCTGGGGGATCCACTCCGGTGCCCAGTCCACGCCGCTGGCAAAGATCCGCATCCAGTAGTCCCCCGGTTCGGCGAGGGCCTGGTCGAGCGATTCGAAGCTCATCTGTTGCGCAGAGCCGGTCTCGGTATAGATCGTCGCGCCGCCCTGGGCCGGCTGCAGCTGTCGCCAAGACTGGTCGATGGCGCGCACGAGCACGCCGTCCGGGGCGGAAGCGCTCTCCGAGAAGAAGCCGGAATTCTCCGCTGGCCGAACCCAGTCGGGCATCCGCCAATCGATCCCGTCGACAATTCCCGCCTCTTGGGTCAGGGGATAGCGCGGCCCACTGGGGGCCTGGTCGATCCCGGGAAGCTCGGCGGATGGCGCCGCGGACGAGGCGGAAACCGTCGCTCCTTGCCTGCCAGCAGCGGTCGTGCTGCTGGCGTTGGGCGTCGGGCTGGACCCGGCGCTGCAGGCAGCGAGGCTGGCCACCGCGAGCAGGATCGGGACGACGCGGCGGCGGCGAGACGGCGGCATTCCGGCAGTCTCGCTCGCGAACTGCACACCGGGCGCGAAGCGCGCACTCGTCCTGCGCAGGCCGCGCAACCACGATGTCCGAATCGGAAGACGGACCGCCTACTTCGGCGGCAGTGAGCGGGCGTAGTCCACGCCGATAGCCACGTGCCGCTTCAGCGCCGCGTCGCTGCTCCCCGCGGCATCGACGACGAACAGCCAGCCGTTCATTTCCTTCCCCCGCATCACCATTCGCTCGACGTGCACCCCATCCACCAACTCGGCGGCGCGTGCCGGGTCAACGCGCAGCATCATCCCGCCTTGATCAGCTGCCGCGACCGCCATATTGCCGTTCACCATAATCGCGAGCCCCCCCGAACATCCGCTTCTCGGTGATGCCCGGTTCGTCGTCGACGGCGGTGCGGATCCGATTGGCCAGGTCTTCGTCATACGCCATGACTGCAGTATGCCGCTCTCTTGAATTTATGGTCCTACCATAATACCTTATTGCTCAGGAGTGGAATGGAGACGCGATGGCAACTCGAATGACGAGCGGGCCCGTGGGCCACGACGATCCGGAGGGGTTGCGGGCGGCCAACCGTCTGCTCGCCGCCCGGCTCGTCATCGAGGAACGCTTCGCCGCCGCGTCCGGGCGCGGCCTGGCAGCCGCCGTTCGTTGCTGCCACGAGTTGACCGGTGTCCCAGCGGCCCTGGTCGATGGCGACGGGCGGATGGTCTGTCAGTTCCCGGTGGACGCGATCGCTCAAGGATCGGCACTCGCACTTGCCCGCACGCTCAAAAGCCGGGAGGACACCGCGGCACCCTTGCCGGCCGGCCCCGCAGCGGGCTTGCCACGCCGGGTTCTGGCGCGGCCGGTCCTGCACGACGGGCAGCGCATAGGCTGGCTGATTCTCGAAGAGCGGGGGACCACGTTTGACCCCCAGTCCCATGTCGTGATCGATCGTGCCGGGTCGCCGCGGACGCTCGTGATGCCTTGACCCGGCAACTCGCCAAGGGCTCCCGCGGCCTGGGCGACCTGCGCGCGAGCGCGGAGTACCTCGGTGTCGATATCGACGCCCGCCGGGTGCTCGTGCACATCCTCGATCCGCTGGTCAGCAACGACGAGCCGGAACCCGAGGCAGATCATCGCCTCGTTGTCCACCTGTCCCGCCGCCTCGGCGTTGAAATCCTGCACACCCGCGGGTCCGAAGGCGTGCTGCTGCTCATCGAGGTGGATCGCGCACTACGGGAGCACGATGTGATCTCGCGGGTGCGCACCGCTGTCTCCCGGACCCTGGTGGAGTGCTGCGCGCCGGGGGCGGTCGCAGGCGTGTCCCGGGCCTGCGAGCCCGCAGACTTCGCCGCGGCCTACCGCGAGGCGCGCGAGGTGGCCCGCTGCGTGCAGCGCTTGGGGGACGGATCGGGTGCCTTCGTGCTTGCCGTCGATGACCTCGGCCCGGCCCGGCTCTTCCTCGCCAACGCCGACACGGCTGCGCTTCGGACCTATGTGGACGGGCTGCTCGGGCCCCTGCTCAGTGGCGCACCCGGTATGGCCGAGCTACTCCTGACAACACAAGTCTGGCTCGACTGCGGACGCAGCATCCGGGCGACGGCGGCACGGCTCGGGCTGCACGAGAACACCATCCGGTTGAGATTGGCGCGGGTTGAGAAGTTCACCGGAGTCGACGTGAGTGACACCAACGGCCAGCTGGCGTTGCAGACCGGCGTCCTCCTGCTGCGTTTGCAGGGCCACCCTGCCCTGGCGCGACTCGATGCCCTGGACGAGGGCGATCCGGGCCGGATCACGGCATGACCGCACCGCTGAAGGCACTCGTGACCGGCGCAGCCAAGGCGGGCAGCATCGGGCAGGCCGTCGTGGCCCGGCTCCGGGCCGACGGTATGGAGGTCGTGACCCTGGACCGAGACCCGGGCTGCACCTGGCAGCTGGACATTGCCAGCGATCTGCTGCCTGACCTGTCCGATATCGACGTCTACATCGGAAACGCCGCGCTGACGACCGTTTTTGGTGCCGCGCACACGATGGACCTGGCCCGGTGGGAGAAGGATCTCCAGGTCAACCTCACCGGCACCTTCCGGGTGTTGCAAGCCGTCCTGGGCGGCATGCGGGAGCGCCGCTTCGGCAGGATCGTGCTCACCTCGAGCACGGCGGCGATCGTCGGCCTGCCCGGGCAGGTCTCCTATTCGACGACCAAGGCCGGGCTGTTGGGAATGATCAAGACCGTTGCGGCGGAGACAGTTGGGCTGGGCATCACCGCCAATGCCGTGCTACCCGGGATGACCGCGAGCTCGGGAGTCCTGAGCATGCCGACGGATATCGTTCGGGCCTGGCGGGAGTCCATGCCGGCCGGGATGGTCGAGCCCGGCGAAATCGCGGCGGCCGTGGGCTTCTTTGCCTCCCCGGCCGCCTCCGGAGTGACCGGCCAATACCTCATCGTCGATCGTGGCGACGGGCTGAACACGCGCTCGGTCACCGCCTCGGTCGTGCCCCGCTGACATGCGCGCGTTCGTTATCCCCACGCCCGACGGGCCTTCGGCCGGTGAGCTGCGTGCGGTCCCCGAGCCCCAGGGCGCGCACACGTGGGCCGCGGGTGAACGGCTGCTCATCGACGTCCACGCCGCCGGCATCTCCTTCCCCGATGTATTGCAGGGCCGCGGCACGTATCAGCACGGGCAGCCCCCGCCCTATGTCGCCGGCGGCGAGGCCTGCGGCGTCGTCCTGGAGGCTCCGCCCGGGTCGCGATTCGCCCCCGGCGATCGGGTCGCGAGCCTGTGCCTGTGGGGCGCGCTCGCCGAGCGAGCGCTGGGCTTGCCGGCATACACCGTGAAGTTGCCGGACGACATGTCCTTCATCGATGGCGCCGCCCTGCAACTGAACTACTCAACCGCGTGGTTCTCTTGCCACCGCATCGCGGTCCAGCCGGGTGAGCGGGTGTTGATCCACGGCGCAGCCGGCGGCGTCGGCACCGCGACGATCCAGGCTGTCACAGCGCTCGGTGCCATCCCCATCGCCCTCGTCTCCACACCAGCGAAGGCCGAAATCGCGCGGGCGGCGGGCGCCGAAATCGTGCTCGGCAGCGGCAAAGCCTGGTTGGCGGACGTCCGCGACCTCACCGGGAACAGTGGCGTCGACGCGGTGATCGACCCGGTCGGCGGCGACGACATCACCGACTCACTGCGAGCCCTCGGCGTGGGCGGACGGCTGGCGGTCGTCGGCTTCGCGAGCGGTCGGATCCCGCAGGTCAAGGTCAACCGGCTGCTGCTGCGCGACCTCAGCCTCGTCGGCATCGCGCTCGCCCCCTTTGTCGAACGCTACCCGCAGATCGCCGGGCAACTTGCCGATGCGCTCGAGAGCATGGCGTGTTCGGGAGCAATCCGTCCGGTCGTCGGCGCCGTCCTCGACCTGCCCGACAGCGCCCGAGCCCTCGAACTCATCGAGTCCCGCCAGGCGCTCGGCAAGGTCGTCGTCCGAGTGCGGTCGTGACCCGGATTGCTAGTTGATCAACACCCCGCCGTCGACCGGCAGGCTCACGCCGGTGATGTATGCCGCGGCCTCGCTGGCGAGGAAAACCACCACGGCGGCAATCTCTTCCGGCTTGCCGATACGGCCGATCGGGATCTTGGCCGCGACGATCTTACGCCTATAATTCTCGCTGTAATGCGCCGTGGCTTCCGACGGGAACACCCCCGGGAGGATCGCGTTGACCCGAATCCCCATGGGCCCCAATTGGGCTGCAAGGTCTCGGGTCAAGCCGAGGACCCCCGCCTTGCTCGCGCTGTATGCCGCGGCCGGCATCTTCGCGGTCGTCAACGCCATCACACTGGAGATGTTGACGATCGAGGAGCCCGGCCCCATGACCCGGGCGCACGCCTGGATCATCCAGTAGGAGCCGTGCAGGTTGATGTCGACAGTGCGCCGGAAGTGCTCCGGTGGGTCGTCAACCACACCGTGGTATTCGCCGCCGGTTCCGGCGTTGTTGACCAGGATGTCGACCCGTCCGAAGCTCTCCAGCGCGCCCGCGACGAGCGCGGCGCAATCCTCGATTCGGCAGACATCGGTCGGGATACCGATCGCCTGGCCGCCGGCCTCCCGGACGGCGCGGACGGTGTCGTCGAGCCGGTCGGCGCGCCGGGCACCGAGGGCGAGCGCTGCGCCCGCCTGGGCGAGCGCAGCGGCATACGCGACCCCGAGGCCGGACGACGCGCCGGTCACGACAGCAACCTTGCCGCTCAGGTCGAATCGGTCAAGGATGGGTGTGACGGGTCCCGCCGCTGCTGTCATCGCCCGTGTCTACCACCGGCCCGCAGTCTTCGCTGGGCAGCGGGCCACGGCGTGGTGTGGCAATCTCCATCACCTCAGCCAGCATCGCCTTGCTGCTCGCGCCGGCAGCGGTTTGGGTGGGTGCGGTGACCGAGATCCCAGCGGCGACTGTGCTTGCCCGATCCGGTGCCGCCCTGCAACGCACCTATCCGGACGCGACCCTCACCGACCTGCGGCGCCTTCCCGGCGGCGTGTCCAGCCTCACGTATGCCGCGACCATCGTCCGCGGACCGGTCGCGGAGGCGGTCATCAAGGTTGCGCCCGCAGGGCTGCCGGCGGTGCGCAACCGCGACGTGCTCCGCCAAGCGCGGATGATGCGGGCGTTGGCGGCGATCCCCGGCGTTCCCGTCCCGTGGGTCCTTGGCGAAGACGACGGTGACCCGCCACTCTTCGTCATGGAGCGGATCACCGGTGAGTGCTATGAACCCGGCACCGACATCACGACCCTGCCCCCGGCCCCAACGGACGTGCGGGCGCGAATGCGCGCAGCGGCCGAGGCCCTGGCCCGGATGCAGGCGATGACGCCGGCCGCGCTGGGAATCCCTCCCGAGGAGCCGACCTTCACTCCCGAAGCCGAATTGCGGCGCTGGGCGCGGCTATTGGAGACGGTCGGGCCCGAGATCGCGGCAGGGCACGAACGGCTGCGCGACCGACTCGCCGAGCATCCACCGGCGCCCGGCGACCCAGCGGTCCTGCACGGGACTACCGCCTCGGCAACATGCTCTTCGCCGGTTCGGAGCTGCGCGCGATCATCGACTGGGAGATCTGGTCGGTGGGCGACCCCCGGCACGACCTCTCCTGGTTGCTCACTGGTCTACCTTCCTTGTGTCAGTGATCGCCTGATCGCTGATGCACCCGTGGTGCCACCAGGCCATCGCCCTGCTCGCTCGACGCGTTGGATGTCCAGCATGAGATCTGCGGGGTCTGGTGGTTACCCGGGACGTACGGACCGTCGACAGGGCTGAGCGCCTCCGAGCGCCGATCAGTGAGCGAACCGGCAGCTGCGTCCCGGAACCATCGGCACATGCGGGTGCCTCCCCACTGGGATTAGCAGCGAGGAGGCTGACGTGAAGTCTGCCAGTAACACCCTGCCCGATACACCCCCGAACGCGGTGACCGCGGGCATTGATTGGGCCCGCGATGACCATGCCGTGTGCATCGTCGATGACCGCGGCCGTCAACGGGCCCGCACCATGGTCGACCACACCGCCTCCGGCCTGAGTGCGTTGGTGCGGTTCCTGGGCCGCCACGGCGTCGGTGAGGTCGCCATCGAACGCCCGGACGGGCCGGTCATCGACGCCCTGCTGGCGGCCGAGCTGACCGTTGTGGTGATCAGCCCGAACCAGGTCAAGAACCTGCGCGGTCGTTACGGCTCGGCTGGAAACAAGGACGACGGGTTCGACGCCTTCGTGCTCGCCGACACTCTGCGCACCGACCGGCCCCGGCTGCGGGCTTTGGTCCCCGACACCGAGGAGACGGTCGCGTTGCGGCACGCGTGCCGCGCCCGCAAGGACCTGGTCAATCACCGGGTTGCGGTCACCAACCAGCTGCGCGCCCACTTGCGCAACGTCTTTCCTGGCGCGGTTGGCCTCTTCGCGGCCTTGGACTCGGCCATCAGCCTCGCGTTCATCTCCCGGTTCACCAGCCAAGCCCAGGCCGACTGGCTGACCCCCACCCGGCTGGCCGCCTGGCTGGCCAAACACGGCTACTCCGGCAAGAAGGACCCCGCCGTCCTGCACGCCCACCTGACCGGCGCGCCCCGCGGCCTGACCGGGCCGACCGCCAAGACCCAAGCCGGGATCACCCGCGCCTACCTCGCCGTCGCCGCCACCCTGGCCGAGCAGATCACCACCCTCACCACCCAAATCGAGGCACAACTGGCGGCGCACACCGATGCCCACATCTTCACCAGCCTGCCGCGCTCCGGAACCGTCCGCGCCGCCCGGCTGCTCGCCGAGATCGGCGACTGCCGCGGCAAATTCCCCACCCCCGAATCCCTGGCCTGCCTCGCCGGCGTCGCCCCCTCCACCCGCCAATCCGGCAAGGCCCGCGCGGTCACCTTCCGCTGGGCCTGCGACAAACAACTGCGCGACGCCGTCACCGACTTCGCCGGCGACTCCCGACACGACAACCCCTGGGCCGCACAGCTCTACAAACGCGCTATCGACCGCGGACACGACCACCCCCACGCCGTCCGCATCCTGGCCCGAGCCTGGCTCTTCGTCATCTGGCACTGCTGGCAAAACAACACCGCCTACGACCCCGACCGACACCCAGCGCTCCAACGACTCCTCACCCAACAAAACAGGGCGGCTTGACACAGGGCTTCTCATGCACTGTGACCCGCCGCATCGCTTCGTGACCTCGCGGCCCGAGGCCGACGAGCGGGCCGCCGCCGGACTGCCGTTCGCGACCGAACTACTCGCGGACTACGCAGCAGTCCACCCTCAGCCGTCCACGGTCACCGAAGAGCTCGACTGGTTCCTTGCCCTCTGCCACTACAAGGTCGTGTCCACGGTCGCCGTGTTGTCGAAACGCAATCGGCGCCAACCCAATCCGGACCACCGCATGCAGGTCGCCGAAGCCAGCCTGTCCACCGTCATCGAGCGGGCCCACCGCATCCTCGACGAGCCTGGACGAATCGAACTCAACAGGAGCGGATCATGACCACCGACCTTGACGTCGGTGTTTGGCCGGCGCGCCGACCAGCGATGGAACCGCATGGCGGTGGGCGACATCTTCGAACGGCTCACCTGGAGCGCCCCGGGCAAGACCGCGATCATCGGCTGGAAGGGTGCCTATGGCAGTGGGCGGTTCGCTCGCCTCACCTATGGCCAGGCCGACGCGGCGGCCAACCAGGTGGCGAATGCACTGCTTGCCGAAGGACTGCGGCGGCAAGATCCGCAAGTTCGAGCTGCGCCGCCGGCTCGCCGACGGCTGATCCAGCCGGTTCGCCGGCCGCTGATCCGCCGCGGTTAGGGCTTGTGACGAAATAACTTCGTTTTAGGGGGTTGGGACGGCTACGGTTGTGGTATGTCCACGTCCGCGGTGTCGGTGTCGGAGTCGGAGTCGTTGGCGCGCCGGTATGCGGTGGTGGCGCCGCATTTGTCGGAGTTCCAGCGTCGGTTGTGGCTTGGGGCGGAGGCGGCCGAGTTCGGCGCCGAGGGCGTGGCGGTGGTCGCCGCGGCGACCGGAGTGGCGGCGGACACGGTGCGCCGGGGTCGGGCCGAGGCCAGTGGTGGGGTGGAATTGGCGCCCGGCCGCTCGCGCCGCCCGGGCGGTGGGCGCAAGCGGGTTGAGGCCCATGATCCTTCGCTGGCAACGGATTTCGATGCGTTGATCGAACCGGCCACGCTGGGGGATCCGATGTCGACGTTGCGGTGGACGAGTAAGTCGATCCGGACCTTGACCCGGGAGTTACGCGCGAAGGGTCACCGGGTCAGTGATCATGTGACCCGCAGGTTGCTGGCCGAGGGCGGCTACTCGCTACAGGCCAACGCCAAGGTCCTCGACGGGAGCCAGCACCCGGACCGGGATGCCCAGTTCCACTACCTGGCCGACGCGGCAGCGGCCCATCAGGTCAGCGGGGACCCGGTGATCAGCGTCGACACGAAGAAGAAAGAACTCATCGGACCGTTCAAGAACCCCGGTCGGGAATGGCACCGGGCCGGCCAGCCGGAACGGGTCAACGTCCACGACTTCGCCGACAAAGACCTCGGCAAGGTCAACCCCTACGGCGTCTACGACGTCGCCCACGACGCCGGCTGGGTATCGGTCGGGGTCGACCACGACACCGCCGCGTTCGCCGTGCACACCATCGAGACCTGGTGGCAGCGGGTGGGATCCGCGGCCCATCCCGGGGCCACCCGGCTGCTGATCTGTGCCGACGGCGGCGGCTCCAACGGCTACCAAAACCGGCTGTGGAAGAAGGAACTCGCCGACCTCGCCACCCGGACTGGGCTGACCATCACCGTCACCCACCTACCCCCCGGCACCAGCAAATGGAACAAAATCGAACACCGCCTCTTCGCGCACATCTCCATGAACTGGCGCAGCCGCCCACTGACCAGCCACGAAGTCGTCGTCAACACCATCGCCGCGACCACCACGACCACCGGCCTGCACGTCGACGCCGACCTCGACACCAACCCCTACCCCGCCGGCATCAGAATCGCCGACACCGTCATCCCCGACCTCGAACGCCGCGGAATACTCCACCGCCACACCTTCCACGGGGAATGGAACTACACCCTCTACCCCGACACGCCCGACCCAAACTAGCTTAATTCCTCACAGGCCCTTAGTTCCCCGGGACCGGGGAGTCGGCGATCATGACGACGACCTTGCCGATGGCGGCGCGTTGTTCGAGCGCGGCCATCGCGGCACCAGCCTCCTCCAATCGATAGGTCGACCCCACGAGAGGATGGACCTTTCCTTCTGCCGCAAGCCGTTCCACGGCGTCAGCGACGCGACGAAGCGTTCCGGGGTATTCCGCCTCCATGTTGTCCATCGTGATTCCGGTAACGGTCAGGTTGCGGTGGAGGAGGCGATTGACCTTGACCGTCGGGATCGACCCGCCGGTGAAGCCGATGACGACCAGCCGGCCGCCTTGTCTCAGGGAGCGCAGCGAGTCGGTGAAGGTGTCCCCGCCCACGGGGTCGAGCACGACGTGGACGCCGCGGCCGTCGGTGGCCTCGCGGACGCGCTCCAGCCAGCCCTCCCCCGCCCGGACGACGATCTCGGCGCCGAGCCGTCGGGCGACGGCTTCCTTCTCCTCGCTCGATACCACGGCCACCGCCCGGGCACCGAAGGAGCCCGCCAGATCGAGCGCGGCGCTCCCGACGCCACCGGCAGCGCCGTGGACGAGGACGAACTCGCCCGGTTGCACGCGCGCCCGGTCGTAGCCGTACCAGGCCGTCGAGTAGTTCATGTAGAGGGCGGCGCCGTCGGCGAACGTCATGCTGTCCGGCAGCTTGACCGTGTAGTCGGGCAGCGCCAGAGCGCGCTCGGCGAGGCCGCCGTGCCAGATGATCCCGCCGACCCGGTCACCCGGGGCGAATGACGAGCCGGCAGAAGCCTCCAACACCGTCCCCGCGATCTCGCTCCCCGCGACATAAGGAACCGGCACACCGTTCTGATAGAGCCCGCGCGTCTGGAGGGGATCGATGAAGGACAGCCCCACAGCCGCCACCTCGACCAGCAGTCGCTGCCCGTCGGCACGCGGGTGGGCGCCGTCCGGCTCGGGAATGTCGGTGAGCTCGACGTTCAGTGGCCCGGTCAAGTCCCGCACGACGATCGCGCGCATCAACCCTCCTGTGGTGGCGTGAAACCCGGCGGCAAGGTGTGAAAGTAGGCGATGAGGCCATCGGCGACACACGCCGGCTTGCCCTGGCCGTCGATCTCGAAGGTCTCGCGGACCGTGAACCGCACTCCGCCGGTGATGGGTTCGGCAGCAACCAGATCGGCGACCATGCGGATCCGGCTCCCCACCCCCACCGGGGAGAGGAAGCGCACCTTCTCGAAGCCGTAGTTGAGCCACAGGACCGGTCCGGTGATCGAGTAGATCTCGTAGAGCATCGCCGGGCCCCTGGACAGGGTGTATAGCCCGTGGGCGATGGTGTCGGGCAACCCGGCGGCCCGGGCCTTGGCCGGATCCAAGTGGATTCCCTCGAAGTCCTCGGTCGCCTCGGCGAAGCGAACGATCGTTGACTGGGGAACCTCGTGCCACGCGCTGGTGCCGAGGCGCTCGCCGACGACGGCCTGCAGGTCGTCGATCCCGTGGAAATGCCGCATACCGAGATCCAACCAGACGAGCACCACGCCCACAGCCGCCTCCTTGCGCCCCACTGGAGATGTCCACACTGCTGCGCCGCGACGCCGCAGTCCTGCCCCGCTCGGCTCTCTAGCGTTCGGTCATGGACTGGACGATTCCTGACGACATCCAGAGCTTTGTCGCCTCCCTAGACGCGTTCATCGAGGCCGAGATCACCCCACTGGAGGCCGAGCATCCGCAGTTCTTCGACCATCGCCGCGAGTGGGCGCGCACGGACTGGGAACGCGATGGCTACCCCCGCAAGGAGTGGCTCGAGCTGCTCCACGAGATGCGGCGGCGCTCGGATGCTGCCGGCTTCTTCCGCTATCCCCTTCCGGCGGCGCTCAGTGGCCAGGATGGCAGCAACCTGGCCATGGCGGTGATCCGCGAGCATCTCGTCGCGCGCGGGTCCGGACTTCACTTCCCGCACACCGACGAACACAGCGTGGTCGCCAACCTCCCCGTCGCTCTGGTGCTGCACGCCTATGGCACGTCCGAGCAGCAGGAGCGCTGGATCGAGCCGCTGATCACCGGCGCCGCCGAGATTGCGTTCGGGCTGACCGAGCCGGGACACGGCAGCGACGCGACCTTTCTCGAGACGACGGCTCGC
This sequence comes from Nostocoides sp., assembly GCF_037045025.1. GTDB lineage: Bacteria > Actinomycetota > Actinomycetes > Actinomycetales > Dermatophilaceae > Nostocoides_A. Next base: position 347,028 of record NZ_JBAOHM010000015.1, read on the forward strand.
CGTGACGGCGACGATTGGATCATCAACGGTGCCAAGCGGTTCAACAGCCTGGTCGATCAGGCCGAGGTGGATCTCGTCTTCGCCCGCACGGGTGGGCGAGACGGCAAGGCCGAGGGCATCACCGCCTTCCTCGTCCGGACCGACGCCCCCGGCTTCTCGGTGCCGTTCAACCACTGGTGCTTCAATATGCCGAGCGACCACCCCGAGGTCCATCTCGACGATGTGCGGGTGCCCGCGGAGGCCGTCGTCGGAGAAGTCGGTCGCGGGCTGGACTGTGCGCAATTGTTCATCCACGAGAACCGGATCCGGCAGGCCGCGTCGTCACTGGGGGCGGCGCAGTACTGCATCGACCGCAGCGTCGAATACGCCCAAGAGCGAGTCGTCTTCGGCAAGCCGCTGCGCGATCACCAGGGCATCCAATGGCAGCTGGTCGAGTTGCAAACGGATGCCGATTTCCTTCGCAATACGCTGCACAAGACGGCGGCGATGATGGACGCCGAGGGCAAAACCGCAGTCACCGACAAGGTGGCGATGGTCAACATGCGGGCCAATCAGCTCGCCTGCCGGGCGGCCGATCGCGCGATGCAGATCCACGGCGGCATGGGATACACCCGCGCCTACCAGTTCGAGCATCTCTATCGTCATCACCGGCGCTACCGGATCACCGAGGGGACCGACGAGGTCCAATTGCGTCGGATCGCCAGCCGGCTCTTCGACTTCGGTCGCCGACCGACCACGACCGGATAGCCTCTTTCGGGTGGACCGACGGCGCACGGAGAGCCTGCTGGCCCGTGCCCGGGAAGCCCTGGTCACGGCACGCGAGATCCTTCCGGCTGGCCTGGCCATCGATGAGCAGGCCGACGTGCCGAGCGCCGACGGGGCGCTGGCGGAGGCCGTGGCGCAGTTGCGCGAGTGGCTTGCGAAGGCACCCGACGGGAGTTCCCCCTCCGAGGTGCGGGCGGTCAGCACCCTGCTGTCGGAGCTGCATACGCTGCGCTGGGATGTTCGTGTGCACCTCGTCGAGGAGCGCGAGCGACGCTTCGCCGAGGTGCGCCGCGGCCTTCGTGAGCTGCGCACCCAGGACCGGCACGCGCTCGTCGACGGGATCTGCGAGAGCGTGTTGTCCTCTGCCGGCTTCGACCGGGTGTTGGTCTCGCGTGTGGAGAACGGCGTCTGGCGGCCCTGGCGCAGCCTCGGCCGGGGACCGCGCGATGCCGCCGAGCGACATTTCGCCGAGTGGCTGGCCCAAGCCCCGAGGCTGAGCTTGGATCCGCATACGCACGAGGGCGATCTCGTCGAGGGCCGGGAGGCGTTGATCGTCTTCCCCGGCCACGACGAGCGCCGGATGGCGCTCCCCTTCCTCCTCGCACGCCCGCAACGCGCCGGATCGTATGTCGCAGCATCGCTTTCGCCGGCAAATGGGGTCGTGGGGATGATCCACGCGGACTACGCCGACAAGGATGTCACTCCGTTGGATCGCGATGTCCTCGCCGAGTTCGCGCGCGGTTTCGACCTGCTCTATGAACGAGCGGTCCTGCTCGACCGGTTGCGCGAGCAGAAGGAACAGGTGAGCGCTGTGCTCGCGTCAGTGGATTCGGTCTTCGACGAACTCGCCGGAGCCGAGATGGCGCTCGGGTCGAGCCGGCGCAGCACCCGCGTCACCAGCGGGCGCGGACCGCGCGAACGCGAACAACAAGCCGCTCGCCGAGAACTCAGCCGCATCCTGTCGGCTCGTGAGATCGAGGTGCTCTCCCTCATGGCCACCGGCGCATCTAATGACCGAATTGCCGCCGGGCTGCACATCACGACCGACACCGTCAAGAGCCACGTCAAGAACATCCTGCGCAAGCTCGGCGCCGACAACCGCGCTCAGGCGATCGCGCATTATCTGCGCGTCGTCCTCGGGTCCGGCTGACCCCATCCGGGTGCTTCTTTACCCCGCGCAGGAGCACCCCGGGGTTGTGGGAACCCAGCCCGTGCGATAGCTTATTGGTCAGACCAAAAGGGAGATGGCACTCATGCGCGCGGCAGTGATGCACGCCTACGGTGATCCCGGCGTGCTCGTGGCCGAGGATGTTCCAGACCCCGTGCCGACAGCGGAAATGGTCCGGGTCGACCTGCACGCGAGCGCCCTGAACTGGCACGATTGCCTTGTGCGGCAAGGGCTTTATGGCTCTCCGTTGCCGCATGTGCCGGGTGCAGACGGTGCCGGAGTGCGGCACGACACCGGCGAGGAGGTCATCGTCGCCCCCTCGCTCTGGTGGGGTGATCGCCCGCAGGCCCCCGGCCCGCGCTGGGAGATCCTCGGTGATCACCGGTGGGGCACCCTGGCCGAGAGCGTGCTGGTCCCGGCCGATGTTCTTCTGCCACGTCCTTCTGGATGGTCGTGGGAGCAGGCCGCCGCGCTGCCGCTCGTCGGCATGACCGTCTACCGCGCGCTGGTCACCCGCGGCCGGCTGCGCGCCGGTGAGAACCTCCTCGTCCTCGGCGCCGGCGGCGGCGTGGCAACGATGGCCACCGAGCTTGCCGCTGCCCTTGGCGCCCAGGTCTGGGTCACCCACGGATCCCCGGAGAAGCTTGCCCACGCCGTCGCCGCGGGCGCGCGGGATGCTGGCTCCTATCGCGAGCCCGATTGGGCAGTCACCGCGCGCGCAGCATCGCCGGACGGAGCGGGTTTCGATCGCATGCTCGACTCGGTGGGCTCCTGGCCGCAGGCCCTGACCACGCTGCGACCGGGCGGGCGGCTCGTCGTGCTTGGCGCCGCGCGTTCCAACGATCAACTGCTGCAAGCCCGCCCCTTCTATTTTGGACAGTTTGACCTGCTCGGCACCGCGATGGGGACGACTGCCGAGCTGGCCGCCGTTCTCCGTCTCGTCGAGGACGGTGGGTTGGGGCCGCCGGCGATTGCCGCGGCATACGACCTCGATCGGGCGAGCGACGCCCACCGGCACCTCGAGGCTGGCCAGACGATCGGCAAGGTCGTCGTCCGGACCCGCTGAACAATCAGGAGAAGGACATTGACTGCGCTTGTCGATTATGCGATCACCGACGGCCGGATCGCGCGGATCACCCTGGACGATCCCGCCCGGCGCAATGCCCTCAGCGACGCGATGCTCGATGAGTTGCTCGCCGCCCTGGAGCGCGCCCGCGACGACGACACCGTCCGGGTCGTGGTCATCGGCACCTCGCACGACCGGGTGTTCTCGGCGGGCGGCGACCTCAAGGCGTTCGCCTCGGCCACACCCCCGATCGAGAAGTATGCCGGTCTCGACCGCTTCCCGCGGCTGTTCACCCTCCTGGGGGCCATGCACAAGCCGGTCGTGTGTGCCGCCGGTGGCGACGTCCTGGCCGGCGCCTTCGGGCTCGCGCTGGGGTGCGATCTGATCCTCGCCAAGGAATCGGTGCGCTTTGGCTGCCCCGAGATCAACGTGGGCGTCTTCCCGTTCATGATCTCGGCGCTCATTTATCGCAATGTCCCGCGGATGCGGGCCAACCAGCTGATGTTGCTCGGCGACACGATCACTGCCGCCGAGGCGGCCACCCTCGGAATCGTCAATGCGGTTGTCCCCGATGCGGACTTCGACAAGGAGGTCACCGCCTGGGCGACCCGGCTGGCGGACAAGTCTCCGCTGCTGATGCGGCTCGGCAAGGACGCGCTCGACGCCACCCGCGACATGACCCTGCCGCAGGCCCTGACCGCCCTGCAGGCTCAACTCGGCCTGGCTTTCACCACCGAGGACATCGGCGAGGGCGTCGCGGCCTTCCTCGACAAGCGCCCGCCGCAGTGGAAGCGGCGCTAGGGCCGGGGCGGCGGCATACCCACCCGATTGCCCTTTTGGTCCGACCATAATATCCTTTGGGTCAGCGCGGAGAGACCCGTGCCAGATGCAGCGGAGGTCGATGATGGGGTTCGCCACGGTCGCTGACCGGTATTCGCCGGACGACATCGCCCGCTTCTACGAGAGCGGCCAGTGGAAGCCGGACACCCTCTTCGAGATGCTGCAGGCCCAGGTCGCCGCCCAGCCCGATCGCGTGTTCATCACCGACGACCACCAGGCGCTGACCTTCACCGAAATGCGTGATCAGGCGATCGCCTTCGCCGCCGGCCTCCACGCCCGCGGGATCGCCGCCGGCGACCGGGTGGCTGTGCAGATGCCGAACTGGGTCGAGTTCGGCGCCATCGCCGCCGGGCTGTCGCGTCTCGGCGCAATCATGGTGCCGATCATGCCGATCTATCGGCGCGATGAGGTCTCCTTCATCGGGGCCAACGCCGACATCAAGGCCGCCGTCATCGCGCCGGAGTTCCGCAAGTTCGACTACGCACAAATGTATGCCGAGTTGCACGGCGAGATCCCCAGCCGGCGCGACATCATCCTGCTGCGCACCGAGCCGGGCGCGCATGATGGCTCGTTCACCCGCTATGACGATGTGCTCGCCGATGGCGCCGGGGCAAGCGCCGACGATCTCGGGCCGGGGGTCGGACCCGACGACCCCATCGTCATCGTCTTCAGCAGCGGCACAACCGCTCGGCCGAAGGGCTGCCTGCACACCTTCAACACCCTCGCCTGCGGGTCACGAATGCTCGCCAAGGGCTGGGACTACTCCCCCCAGGACGTGCAATTCGGCCCGTCACCGGTCACCCACATGACCGGGTTGGTCACCTCGATCATCCTGCCGATGATGCACGGCGCCCCGACCCACATCATGGAGCAGTGGATCCCCGAACTGGCGGTCGGGCAGATCAAGGACCACAGCTGTTCGGTCGCGGTCACCGCCACCACCTTCCTGCAGACCCTCCTGGACGCCTACGACCCGGACGTTCACGACCTGAGCAGCCTGCGGGTGTGGACCTGCGCCGGATCACCCATCCCGGCGGCGATCGTCGAGCGCGCCAAGCAGGCGCTGCCCCAGCTGACCGTCCTTAGCCTGTATGGCCGCACCGAGAACGTCACGACGACGATGTGCACCGTGCGCGACCCCTACGAGCGGTCGCTCACCTCCGATGGAGCGCCGCTGCCGCTGCAGTCGGTCAAGATCGTTGACGACGATGGCGTCGAGGTGCCGCGCGGGGAGGAGGGCGACATCGCCTATCGCGGCGCGATGCACATGCTCGAATACATCCACAACCCGCAGGAGACGGCCAAGCTGTTCACCAGCGAGGGATACTCCCGCTCGGGCGATCTCGGCCGGATGGACGAGAACGGTTTTGTGCGCGTCACCGGGCGCACCAAGGACATCGTCATCCGCGGCGGAATGAACATCAGTGTCCGCCAGGTCGAGGATCTGCTATCTCACCATCCCGCGATCCGCGACGCCGCCGCCGTCGCCATGCCCGACGAGCGCCTCGGCGAGAAGGTCTGCCTGTATGCCGTGCCCGCACCCGGGCACGAGGACGTCACGCTGGCCGAGATCAGCGACTACCTGCTGGGTCACGCGGTGGCCATCCAGAAGGTTCCGGAGCGTCTGGAACTGATCGGCGCGTTGCCGATGACGGCCAGCGGCAAGGTGCAAAAGCACGTACTACGATCGATGATCGCCGACAAGCTCGCCCAGGAGGCGGCCGCGCGCTGACGCCGTCAGCCGGGAGTTGGGGCCAGCGCTCGCGCCGACTCGGCATGCGCGCCGATCTCGGCGACCAACCGCTGCACCGCCGCGATCTCGGCAAGGAAATCGGCGCGGCGCTCGGCCAGCCCGTCCGGGTCGGCGTCGGTCACGATCAGCCCGCGGTGCGCGGCAAGCCGGATGCCCGAGGCGAACACCTCGCCCGAGATCGACTCGGCGCTCGCGACCCGCCGCTGCATGACCCACTGGTGGCCGAGCTTGAGGCATTCGGCGACGAAGGCCTGGCCCCCGTCCACCGTCCGCCCGCCCTCGTGGGCCAGCTGGGTCGCGACGATCCAGTAGCCCTCGATGAACGGCCGCAACACCAGGTGAGCCACAAGCGGTCGGGCCGCGTCGAGGAAGCCGCGGGCGTGCGCGGGCGTCAACTCGTCGACCGGCACCCCAGTGGGGTCGATAAGGCCCAACTCGTGCTGCAACTCGATCGCGAAGTCGGGGCGCGAGGAGAAGAAGAAGTCGAACTTGAGTAGCTCGCGCAGCGCCAGGGCGAACGACCAGCCGCGATCGGTGCTGATCTGGGAGTCCTCGGCCTGGGCGAAGTCGCTCAGCACGATCTCGGTGATCGCCCGGTTGACGAGGACATGCACGGCCGTGTTGCGATAGATCGCCGCGGTCAGCTCCTCCCCCGGGACGATGCCCCAGACCGTGGTCGAGCCGGTGTAGCTCTCCAACACACCGGTGTCGACGAGGTCGCGCAGCGCGTGGCGCAAGGTTGCGCGGTCGTGCAGGTTGGCGCCGCCCGCCGTCTTCCAGTTGCGCTGACGCAGATACTCGGCCATCGGGTGGACGGTCTCGACGATCTCATCCAAGGTGAGCGCCCGGTCGGCACCGAGGAGCGCGATGCAGACGATGGCGGTGGGGGTCACCGGGGTGGCCATGTTGATCCGGTGGCACATCTCGACCGCCACCCGCTCGACGACCGTTCGCGAGGCGTCATCCTCGGCGCGCAACTCATCGAGGCGGGCGCGCAATGGCAGTGGCTCACCGAAGTCGAGATAGACCCGGCCGAGCCGACGGGCCAGGCCGCGCAGGTAGCCGACGAACCACGAGACGTTTTCCGGAGTCTTTCCCTGACCGCGCGCCTCGGCAGTCATCAGCGCCACCTCGCGTTTAGGCAGTTGGTCATAGACGATCGAGACAGGCACGAGATAGACCTCATCGCTGCGGACCCGGTCGACGCCGTCGACGACATAGCGAAGCAGGCCGAAACGCGGCGGACGCAACTTGCCCGTCCGGGACCGCCCCCCCTCGATCGACCAGATCAAGTTGGCGTGGTGACTGACGAGCTGCCCCATAAACGAGCGCAGCGCGAACTTATAGATCGGCAGGTCACCGGTGGCCCGGCGGATGTGGACGATGCCGGTGCGGCGGGCGATCGTCCCCAGCGGGAAGAAGTCGAGGTTGGCCCCGGCCAACCCGAACGGCGGTTGCAGGCCGAAGCGCATCACGGTCGGCGGCACGATCCACTCATCCAGGTAGGACTTGTGCGAGATGAGGAAGACCAGCGAATGGTCTCGGTCGAGGTTGCGCAGGTGCGCCAGGCTGTCCTCGTCGACGATCAGGTCGAAGCCGCGCAGCATCCACTTGCCGAGCCGGTCCCAGTAGGCCGTGATCGTCTGGTCGTGGGTCGAGGACATCCCCCGCAGGTCGGCGCTGGCCTCCTCGTAGACCTCGGCATACGGCCGATCGAGCTGCTGCGCCAGGCCCCGCACGCCCTCCTGGAAGCGCGGGGAATCGCGCAGGTCGGTGATGAGCGGGGAATCCGGGACCGGTTCGTTGCGGGCCCGGAAACCCTCGAACGCCGTTGCGGCGCGGGTTAGTCCGGCCCGGGCCAGGCGGGTAGGTCCGCGACGTGGTCGGCTGCTCATCGGCTACTCCGGGTGGATTCGTCGGGCCGCGTGATGGCCGCCCAGTCGGACAGGGTGTCGACATAGAGTTTGTGGACGCGCTCCACGGTGTCATCAAGGTCGGTCTTGGTCCAGCCGGTCGTCGGAATCGGCTCGTGCACGTGCACATCGACGACGCCGGAATGGGCGACGGTGGCCCCGCGCCACATCAGCTGACCGGCGTTGCGGATGACGATCGGGACGATCGGCACGCCCGCCTGCCACGCCAGGTGAAAAGCCCCCTTCTTGAACGGGCCGACCTGAGGGGTGTAGGAGCGCGTCCCCTCGGGCGAGATGACGATTGAGATGCCATCGCGCAGCCGATCCACCGCCTCGCACATGGCGTCCATGGCCTGGACGGTGTTGCCCCGGTCGACGTAGGCGAAGTCGAGCCAGGTCGTCACCCGACCGAAGACGGGGATGTCCTTGACTTCCTTCTTCGCAACTGCCGTCACGCCATTGCGCAGAACCTGCGTCACGACCACGAGGTCGATGAGCGCGCTTTGATGGTTGATCAGGAAGACGGCCGGCCGGTCAGACCAGACGTTCTCTTGACCGGTGACGTTGACCTGCACATCCCCCAGCGGGCCGGAAAGAACGCCGAAGACCTCCAAGGCAAAATCCTTGCCGCGGCGCCCATCGCCGGTCAACGCGCTGACGCCCAGACCCGCGACCACGGAACCTACGAGAGTGCCGTACATCGCCGTCGTTCGCAGCGCTGGCAGAGGGTCTAGCCGACCCGGCCGGCCGGAAAGGGTCAACACGCTCCAGCCTCGCTTGGCGGCTTCGGCCGCCAGCAACGGCTGCGGATTGACCGCCACTGGGTGCCCAACCGTGTTCAGATAGGCGATGTCCTCATCGCCATTGCCGTAGGCGAAGGACGCCTGCCGATTGAGTCGCTTCCGCTTGGCGAACGCGGTGACCGCCGCGCGCTTGCCCTCGCCCCAGGGCGGGCGGCCGGCGACCCGTCCGGTCAGCAGGTGCTGCTCGACCTCGAGTTCGGTGCACAGAATGTGCTCGATCCCCAGTTCATTGGCCAGTGGCGCCACCTGGAGCCGAGTCGCCGACGTGGCCAAGACGACGGTATGCCCCATCCGCTGATGTGCCTTGACGAGGCGGAAGGTCTCGTGGACGAGCATCCCGGCGATCTCGGTGTTCCAGAGGTTCTCGCCGATCTCCAGGATGTCGCTCTCCGCCCGCCCGGCCCAGCCGGCGATCCCGAGTTCGACCAGCTCGCGGAACTCGTCCTCGGTCATCGGCTCGCCTCGACGCGCGTGCCGCACACCGTGGACGATCTCCATCGGATTGATCTGCAGGCTTTTGGCCCGGTGACGATAGAGGGCAACCGAGGAGTAGCCGTCGATCAGCGTGCCGTCGAAGTCGAAGAAGGCTCCGATCCGGGCTCCGCGAGGTCCGGAGCGGATCTGCTCGATCACGTCCTCGACATCCATGCGACCCCTTGGCAAGCTGCATCGACCGGGCTATAGAATTGGTCTTACCATACAGCCAATAATGGATCGAGGCCACCGGTGACGAACGCGGAGAGCTGGGGCGGACCCGCTCGGCTGAGCGGGTGGGACGCCGTCATGTGGCGGGCGGAGGCCGATCCACGAACCCGCTCCGGTGGGGTTCTCCTGGAGATTCTGGACTCCGAACCCGAGTGGGACCGGTTCTATGCCGGCCACGAGCGGGCGGTCGCCGCCATTCCGCGCCTGCGCGAGCGCATCGTCGAACCCCTGCTCCCGCTCACCGAGCCGGCCTGGTCAATCGACCCGCACTTCACCCTCGAGCTGCACGTTCACCGGACGCGGCTGCACGACCCCGGAACCGAGCGACAGCTGATGGAGTGCGTCGAGTCCATCTTCCACCGGCCGCTCGATCGCGCCCGGCCGCCGTGGGAGGCGACGTTGATCAGCGGCCTCGAGGGCGGCCGAGCGGCATACCTGCTGAAGTTCCATCACAGCATGAGCGACGGCCTGGGGCTGGTGCAGCTGCTCGGCCACGCCCATTCGCCGACCAGTCGCCCCAGTCCGATCCGGCATACGGTCGCGCCTGTTGCTCGCCGCAGTTACACGCCGGTCAGCCTGCTCACCGAGCGCGCCCGCGAGGTGGTCGAGCAGGCCCCCCGGAGAGGGTTGCACCTGGCCCGGTCGGGACTGGATCTGACGAGTTCGCTGGTCACCTCACCAGTGGACACGCTCACCCGGCCGATCCGGTATGCCGCCAGCGCCCGCAGGGTGCTCTCGCCCCGGCGTGTTCCGCGCTCGCCGCTCCTCGATGATGCCGGCCTCGGGGCGCGCTTTCTCCGCCTCGATGTTCCCTTGGACGACCTGCGTGCCGGAGGTCGCGCGGCCGGGTGCTCTCTCAACGACGCCTTTGTCGCCGCGATGCTCGGCGGCCTGCGGCGCTATCACGAGGCCAACGACGTGATGGTCGAGGAGATCCCCATCGGCATGCCGATCAGCCTGCGCCAAGAGAACGATCCCGGCGGGGGAAACCGATTCACCGGCGCACTCTTCAATGCCCCTCTCGCCGAAGAAGATCCAGTCCGGCGTATGCACCTCGTCCGCGAGCAGGTGACGACCGCACGCACAGAACCGGCGATCGGCATTCTCGCCGAGATCTCCCCGGTCATCTCCAAACTCCCATCGGCGCTGATCAGCGAGATCTCCGCGACGGCGACAACTTCGTCGGACATGCAGGTCTCGAACATCCGCGGGATCGGCCAGCCGTGCTACATCGCCGGCAGCGAGATCCTCGGCATGTATCCCCTCGGCCCCCGGCCCGGGGTCGCCGTGATGGCGGCCATGATCACGTACAACGGCACCTGCTGTGTTGCCTTGAACGTCAATCCCCACGTCTTTGCCGACGTCGAGCAGCTGCAGCGCTGCCTGCGGGACGGCTTCGAGGAAGTCGTTGCCCTCGGCCGGCAACCCAAGCCCGCCGAGAGCGCCACGTGACCCCCCAGGCGACCGCTTCCGTCGATACCGAGATCCGGGCGCACGAGGCGGAGTGCTATGCCCACTTTGACGCCCGCCGGATTGAGGATGAGGTCGTCGTTCGTTCTCCGGTGGGCCGTCATCTGGTCCGACTGCAGGTCTTCGGCGACGAACACCGCAACCTGCCGCCCATCTTGTTGCTGCACGGCATCGGCTCCATGCAGGTGTTGGCAGCGCCGCTGCTGCCCTACCTGCGCGAGCGCCGGGTGATCGCCGTTGATTGGCCCGGGCACGGATTATCCGCACCGTGCATGCTTCCCAATGGCACCGACCTGCGCCGCTTCGCGGTCAGCGTGATGGACTCGCTGATGGACGAGTTGGGGATCCACCGCGTCGATCTGGTCGGCCACTCCCTTGGCGCCCAGTTCAGCGTCTACGCGGCCTTGGATCTGGCGGCTCAGGTGCGGCGGGTGGTCCTGCTGGGTGCCCCCGGGGCGGCGTTCGACGGGGCCAAGCCGGCCCATCTGATGAAGATCCTCGCCTTGCCCAAGGTCGGGGCCAGGGTGCTGGCTACCCACCTCACCGACGGCGCGTTCGTGCGAACCAACGAGGCGTTCGTCCTCGGGCCGGGAGCCTTCCGCGACGTGCCGCGCGCGATGATCACCGCGGGACGGCTGATGGCTTCGCGGCCCGGGAACCCAGAAAGCATCGCGAGCTACTTCCGCAATCTGATCCGGGGCAACCGGCTTCGCGCCGGGGTTGCCGTCTCGACCGACGAACTGGCCAGAATGAGTCAACCGACCATGCTCGCCTGGGGCGACGACGACGCCTTCCATACCGCGGCGGCCGCCGCCGCGTCCATCGTCGCGATCCGCGACTGTCGCTTGTTGCGGTTCCCAAACGCGGGTCACGCCCCCTGGCTGCACAACCCCAGGGCGGTCGGACTGGCCGTGGCCGAACACATCGCGCCCTGACGACACTTGCGCTTTCGGTCTTGTCAAAGATATGGTCTGACCAAAATTCCCGAAGGAGTGAGACGGCCATGCTGCAGGTGAGCGACCGATACTCGGCCGAAGACGTCGAGCGCTACTACGCGGAGGGAGTGTGGCTGCCGGAAACCCTCGGAGAGACGCTGGCGCGCCAGGCCGAGCAGCGACCGGACAAGGTCTTCATCTTCGACAGCACCACGAGCTACACCTACGGTCAGATGCTCGAGGCCTCGATCCGGCTCGCGGCGGGGTTGCGGCGGGCAGGCATCCAGCCCGGCGAGCGCGTCGCCGTCCAGCTCCCCAACTTCGCCGAGTTCGCCCTCGCGGCTTTCGGCATCAACCGAGCCGGCGCCGTCCTGGTTCCGATCATGCCGATCTACCGGGGTAACGAGGTGGGCTACTGCCTGGAGCACTCCGGCGCCAAAGCCGTCATCACGGCCGGGGAGTTCGGCAAGTTCGACTACCTCGCGATGTTCCGTGACCTCCGAAGCGACAACCCGGCAGTCGGGCAGATTTGGGTTGTCCGGGGGAAGGACGTGGCGGGCGCCAACCGGTTCGAGGACTTGCTCGTTGACGGCGACATCGCCGACCTCGAAGCGGAGACCGGTCCGGACCGGGGTCCTGACGAGCCCCTGCTGATCGTCTACACCTCCGGCACGACCTCACGTCCGAAAGGGTGTGTGCACACGGTCAACACGGCGCGGTCAACGGCGCTGGCGATGCGGGATGGCCTGCAGTACACCGAGAACGACGTCCAGTTCGGTCCCTCGCCGGCCACCCACAGCACGGGGATGATCACGAGCATCATGATCCCGCTGGTCTGCGGGGCATCGTCGCATTTCATGGAGGCCTGGGAGCCGAATGCCGGCATGCAGCGCATCATCGAGCATGGCATCACCTGTGCGGTCACGGCCACGCCCTTCTTGCAGATGCTCCTTTCCGTCTATGACGCCGACAAGCATGATGTGTCCAGCTTCCGGGCGTGGGTGTGTGCCGGGTCCCCGATCCCGGGGTCGGTTGTCGAAGCCGCAAATGCCATGTTCCACAGGGGCAAAGTGCTGAGCCTCTACGGCCGCTCCGAGAATTACGTCACGACGATGGTCGACATCACCGACCCGACGGAGAAGTCGGTGACCTCCGACGGCCGGCATTGCGCCCACGCGGAAGTTCAGATTGTCGGCGAGGACGGCAATGCCCTGCCCCCTGGCGAGGAGGGCGATATCGCCTACCGAGGTCCAAGTCACATGCTCGGCTATCACGCCGATGAGGTAGAGACGGCGAAGCTGTTCACACCCGACGGGATGTCCCGGTCCGGTGACCTCGGTCGGATGGATGCCGACGGCTTCGTCCGGGTGACCGGCCGCCTGAAGGACATCATCATCCGCGGCGGCATGAACATCTCTGCCCGGGAGATCGAGGACCACCTGCTCACCGCCCCAGGCGTGGCAAATGTCGCCGCTGTCGCGATGCCCGACGAGCGCCTCGGCGAAAAGGTCTGTGTCTACGTCATCCCCAAACCCGGGGCAGAGCTGACCCTGGAGGATCTCAACGAGCATCTGCGTACGCACGGAGTCGCCACGCAGAAGCTCCCCGAGCGGATCGAGGTCACCGACGCCTTCCCGATGACCGCCACCGGCAAGGTGCAAAAGCACATTCTGCGGGGACTGGTCGCCGACAAGCTCAATGCCCAGGCCTGAGCTTTCGAGGCGGGTCAGCCCCCTCCAGGTCGCGGTAGCGCGCGTGGACGATGGCCGTCCATCGCGAACTCAACTCCTCCATCCGTTGCGATACTCGACGCCCGATCCAGTTGGGCAGCAAGGCTTCCGGCAACTGCGGGTCAAAGCGCGGGAACTCCTGCCAGGCGTTCATCGCGCGGACATGAGCAAGGAGGACCTGCTCCGGGCTCCTCGGATCGAGGTGATCAAGCATTTCTTCGACGGCGTGATAGCGCTGGCGAGGTTCCTCCAGATCCCAGCCACGGGCGACGACTTCTTCGGGAGACATCCCGATCGACTCCACCGTCCCGGCCACGGCGATCGCGTGCTCTCGCAGACCCAGCTGGGCGACGAGCGCCGCGACCTCGGGCGCGCGTTCTGTGTGCGGCGTGACCCATACCCCGGGCGCCGGATCACCAAAACCGGCCCAGGTCAAGCCCGCGTAGAGCGGTCGACGGCTGGCACGCAGTTCGTGCGGAATGGTGACCAGGACCGCCAGCCAGCGACCGTCCCACTCGGCATACGGGTCACTGACCGAGCTGACCCGGGCGACACCGTCGCGGAAGATCGCGACCAATCGCGCGCTGAGGCTCCAGCTGACCTCGCGACCACGGCGCTCGGGAACGATCCAGTCAGACGCCGCCGCTCGCGCGATCGCCTGCCGGGCGGTCTGCTCTTCGATTCCCAGCCCGTCAAGGATCTGCACGAGCGTTGCCGTGCGCACCGATCCACCCACCGGCCAGGTCATGACGCCGAGCACGGTGAACAGCAGCGAGCGGGCGCTCCCCGCCGTCAGTCCGGCCAGCGTGTCGCGCTGGCCGGGGAACGCCACCTTCGTCATGACCGAGGTTCCCTCCGGGTAGGCAGCTTGCCGCAATGATTGACACGATACGTGATCGAGTCTTAAGGAGTGTCAGGCGATGGATTTCGGTCTGAACGAGGATCAGCGCGCGATCCGGGACACCGTTCGGAGGTGGGCGCGGCGGGAACTCGCACCGGGATACCTCGAGCGGGCACGCAGCACGCGCTTTCCGTGGGACATCCACCGGCAGGTCGCCGACCTGGGGGTGCTGGGGCTGCTCGCCGGACCCGATCACAGCCCGCTCGAGGCAGGCACGCACGTCGCGGCGGGGCTGGCCGTCGAGGAGTTGGCGTATGCCGATTTCAACGTCGCCAATGCGGTGATCCCGGCGCTACTGATGAGCGCACTGATCGCGCAGCACGGCTCGTCGGCGACCCGCGAGCGTTGGCTCGGGCCATTGATCGCCGGTCGCAGCTATATCGCGTTCGGACTGACGGAGCCGCATGCCGGTTCCGATGCCGGGGCCCTGGTCACGACCGCAGTCGCCGACGAGCACGGCTATGTGCTCAACGGGGAGAAGACCTCCGTGACGATGCTTGCCCATGCCGAGGCCATGATCGTCACTGCGCGTACCTTCCGTGACGGTCGAGATCTGGGCATCTCGGCCTTCCTGATCGACCTGGACAGCGATGGCCTGACGAAATCCGATATCCCCGACACCGGCTGGGTGCCGATGGGCCGGGGGATCTTGCACCTCGATGATGTGCGAGTCCCCGCCGAGGCGCTGATCGGCGCCGAGGGTTCGGCCTTCCGCAGCGTGCTCGCGGGCTTCGATTTCACCCGGCCGTTGCTCGTCTTGACCGGCATTGGCGCGGCCTATGCGTGCCTGGACGAGACCGTGCAGTACGTCCGGGACCGCGACGCCTTCGGCGCGCCTCTGGCGCGCAACGAGGGTGTGTCGTTCCCACTCGCCGAGCACGCAACGCAACTGCACGCGGCCCGGCTGCTGTGCTACGAGGCGTTGTGGCGTCGGGACGCGGGCCAGCGGCATACGGCCGAAGCGGCGATGGCCAAGTGGTTCGGACCCGCGATGGCGAGTGCCGCAGTCAAGGAATGCTTACTCCTGCACGGACATTACGGGTACGCCGTGGAATATGGGCTGGAGCAACGCCTGCGGGACGTCATGGCCGTCGAGATCGCCGATGGCACCGCGCAGATCCAAAAGATCATCATCGCCCGCGAACGCTTCGGCCGGGACTTCGTGCCTTACGGCCGGTGAGGCTTAGGCGGCCGAGATGCCGCCGTTGACGCTGATCGCCTGGCCGGTCAGCCGGGCGGCGCCCGGGCCGCTGAGGAAGACGACGACGTGGGCGAGGTCCTCGGGTTCGCAGACGCCGAGGTGGGCCATGGTGGCGGCCTTCTCGAAGAGCCTCTTGGAAAAGCCTTCCGACAGAACGCCTTCCGCCGTGATCGTGCCCGCGATGAGCGAGGGCGTGAGCACATTCACCCGGATGCCGTCGCGCTTGGCCTCGATCGCAGCCGTCCGGGAGAACATGACGATCGCCGCCATGGCGGCACCGAGCACGGACTCGCCCGGAGTCGTCACCTTCGCCGCGTCCGAGGCGATATTGACGATGCTGCCGCCGTGCTGAGCACGCATGATCGGCAAGACGGCGCGAGTGAGGAAGAGCGGCGGAAGTGCTTGGCGAGTCAGGATGCCACCGACATCCGCCAACGGAATCCGGTGCAGCAGCTCCGGCCGGTAGCCGGCCGTAGTGCTGTTGACGAGAACGTCGATGCGGCCCAAGACGTCATGCGCTTGCTCGATCGCCGCCTGGGCCTGCGCGTGATCCTCGGCGTCGACGGGGATGAAGTGCACCTGGGCGTCCGGGCAACTGCACGCGACCTGCTGCCGAGCGGCCTCGCCCCGCTCGGGATTCCGCCCGAGCAGCACGAGCCTGCGGACGCCGGCGGTCACGAATTCGAGGGCGCTGGCTAGGCCGACGCCGGAGGTGCCTCCAGCGATGACGACCCTCGATTCGGGGTAGTCACGGACGACGGGCACAGCGGCGGCGGGCTCTGACACGACGAATCTCCTGGAAGGACGACCTGAAACTTTACAGACATTGCAACCGAATTTTCCTGATTGTAGTATGACGCTACGGTCATACCTTTGCACCGATCTCCGGATCAGACCAACCCACCCGAGGAATCGTCAATGACGTCGACGCCATCGCTGTCCATATCCCACTTCCCCGCCGAGCCGGGGAACGTCCGCGAGATCACGGTGTGCGAGACCATCCGTCACGCTGCCGCAACGGTTCCCGACCGGTTGGCCCTCGTCGACTTCGTCGAGGACAGTGCCGCTCGTCGCGAGTGGACGTACGCCGAATTCCTCGCTGACATCGAGCGCGTCGCCCGCGCCCTCCTCGAGCGCTTCGAGCCCGGAGACCGGATCGCGATCTGGGCGCCCAACTCGGCGGAGTGGGTGATCCTGCAACAAGGCATCATCATGGCCGGAATGGTCGTCGTCGCGCTGAACCCGGCATACCGCGCCAGGGAGGTGTCCTTCGTCTTGGAGCAGTCCGGGTCGTCTGCGGTGTTCGTCGTGGACGAGCACCGCGGGTTCGACATGCGGGGCATGGTCGAGGACATCCGGCCCGAACTGCCGCAGTTGCGAGAGGTGATCTCCTTTTCCGCCTGGGAGGACTTCATCGCGAGCGGGGATCCCACCCGGCCGCTGTCCGAACCGGGACCATACGACCTGATCCATGTCCAATACACCTCCGGGACAACCGGATTCCCCAAGGGAGCGATGCTCCACCACATGGGCCTGGTCAACGAGGCGACGTTCGTGGCCGAGCGCGCCGGCATGTCGGACGGTGGCGTCTATGTCAACGCGATGCCCATGTATCACATCGGCGGTGGCGCGGTGACGTCTTTCGGCGCCTGGTCGGAGCGTGGCACCTTCGTCCTACTTCCGGGCTTCGACCCGGCGCAGGTGATGGAAGCCTTCGAGGCCTACCGCGGAACGCACTCCCTGCTCGTGCCCACGATGCTGTTGGCGATCTTGAACCACCCGGACCTGCACACTCGTGACCTGTCGAGCATCCAGACGGTCCTTAGCTGAGCCTCGGCCGTGCCAGCGT
The DNA here is from genome assembly GCF_037045025.1 of Nostocoides sp. Lineage (GTDB taxonomy): Bacteria > Actinomycetota > Actinomycetes > Actinomycetales > Dermatophilaceae > Nostocoides_A. The sequence continues at coordinate 364,127 of NZ_JBAOHM010000015.1, forward strand.
CGCTCGTGCGGCGCACGACCGAGACCCTGAACTGCCAGTTCACGATTCTCTTCGGGCAGACCGAGACTCACGGAGTTATCACGCAGACCCGCGTCTGGGACTCCCCGGAGGACCAGTCGGAGACGGTCGGCCAGCCGCTCCCTCAGCTCGAGGTCAAGATCGCCGACCTCAATACCGGCGAGCCGGTGGCACTCGGCGAGCAAGGCGAGATCTGTTGCCGCGGCTACCAGAACATGCAGGGCTACTACAATCTTCCGGCCGAGACAGCCGAAACCATCGACAGGGATGGGTGGCTACATATGGGCGACCTCGGCGCCATGGACGACCGCGGCTTCGTCAAGGTCACCGGGCGGATCAAGGACATGATCATCCGCGGCGGAATGAACCTCTATCCCGCCGAGATCGAGCACGCCCTCGAGGCCCACCCGGCGCTGTCCATGGTATCGGTGATCGGGCTGCCGGACGAGAAGTGGGGTGAGCAGATCGCGGCCATCGTGACCCTGGCCCCCGGTGCAGACGCACCGAGCCCCGACGACCTGAGCGACTTCCTCAAGGGCCAGCTCGCCCCGCACAAGACACCCGTCTATTGGGCGTTCGTCGACGCGCTGCCGATGACGACGACCGGCAAGGTGCAAAAATTCGCCCTGCGCGAGCAGGCGGCTGCCGGCGGGCTGACCTTCGTCCAGCGCACGGCCAGCGCCTGGACGAACTAGGTCAACCCACACGCACCCGAATCGACCGGGCCTACTCGTCTTCCACGATCTCGTCGGCGCCGCGGACGCCGGCGGTGATCGTCGCGGTGGCATAGAGGCGCTCGTCCGGTCCTGTTGCTTTGACGTGCGCGACGGCGAAACTGCGGCCAGGATGGGTGCAGGTGCCCGTGAAGCGCAGCGCGGTTCCCGCGGGGATGGCCCGCAGATAGCAGACGTGGATGGACGCGGTCACCAACCCGGGCGAGACGGACCGAATCGCCGACGACCCCGCAATCTCCGCGGCACACAAGGTGATTCCCCCGTGCACATTGCCGAGAGGGTTGCTTGTGTCGATCCCGGAAACCCAGTCCAGGGTGCTGACCCCCGCATCGGGCCTCAGGGTGGCGTGGAGCAGGTCCAGCACGGTGGCACCGGGCTGCCCGGAGGGCAGGGGCGCGTCGCCGACCTCACCGGAGAGCGTGGCCGGCGGCAGTTGCTCGATGAACCGGGCGTGCTGACGGCACAGGCCGAGAAGGCGCCCGGAGTCGTCGAGGATGCGGCCGGAGGAGATCGAGCCGTGACCGCTCGTGTGCTCCGCGACGCCGACGGCCCGGACCGCACCGAACGACGGCAGCGGTCGGCACAGGTCCACCGACATCTCTGTCGTGACCGACCAATGGTCCACCGGACGGTGGAGCATGGCGGCATACCCGATGACATTGTCGATGAGCACGCCGAGCGATCCGGCCGCGACGGTGCCGTCCGGGCCGGCGTGAAAGGAACGCACCGGCATCGTCGAGGAGAGGACCAGCTCGTCCTGCTCGACCGTGGCGACGCCGAAGACCAGCTCGGGCCGGCTCTCGGCGATGAACAGCGGCTGGAACTCGCCGGTCACGGCGCCCGCCGATCCGGGGCCACGGCGTCGGTCCATAGCTCGATGTCGATGGGCTGGAACCGGTTTCGGCCGTGCGTGCAGCTCGTGCAGTCCCGGCCAGTGGAGGTGCCGGTGTGCACGTGGTCGCGGTCGACGGCCTGCCCGATGACGGTGGTCTCACCCTGGAGCGACTCGAGCGCGAGCAGGGCGGCGCCATAGGCCCCGCTGATCTGCGGATGGTCGGGGACCTCGATCGGGACCCGCAAGGCCTGGCCGAGGAAATACACCGCGGCCCGGCTGCGCGCCACCCCACCGGTCATGACGACCGGCTCCTTCTTGCCGGCCTGGGAGACCAGGCCCACCGTCCGCGCGGCGACCGAACGGTGCACGGAGGCCGCGATATCCGCCGGCTCGGCGCCCTCGGCGAGCAGGGGAGATGATCTCGGTCTCGGCGAAGGTCGCGCACATGCTGGAGACCTCGAGATCCTCGGTTCCAGCCAGGGCCAGGTCGTCCAGGTCGCCGAGTTCGACGCCCAGGGCGCGGGCGAGCACGTCGAAGAAACGCCCCGTCCCGCTCGCGCAGCGATCGTTCATCGCGAAGTTGTCCACAAGCCCGACGGCGTCGACGGCGATCGCCTTGCTGTCCTGGCCGCCGATATCCACGACGAGCGCGACGCCGGGGCACATCGCCGCGACTCCGCGTGCGTGGCAGGTGATTTCGGTGAACGTGCGATCGACGCCCGGGACAAGCCGGCGGCCGTAGCCGGTGGCGACCACCTTGTCCAGGGCATCTCGGGTCAGTCCGGCATCGGCAAGGACGCCGTCGATGGCGACCTCGACCGCCTTCCGGCTGACCGCGCCCATCTGGACCACACGATGAGCGAGCATGACTCCCGACTCGTCGACGACGACCGCCTTGGCCGTCGTCGAGCCGAGGTCGACCCCCATGGTGCGTAGCGGCATACCGATCCTCGGGGTTGGCTTGTCGTGGCGGTGAATTGGGGCTAGCCGGCCTTGGCGCGGCGGACGTCGATGCTCTCCAACATCGCGACCAGCCGGCTCTCCAGGACCTCGTCCTTGTAGAAGGACGCGTCGGCGACATCGCCCTCGAAGGTCATCGACGGGATGCCGAGCTTCTCCCGCGCCGAGGTCCCGAGCATGGTCATCGGATTGGTGAACGCCCGGCAGGTGCGGGTGGAGTGGAAGACCAGGCCGTCGATGCCGAAGCGCTCGCAGTCGCGCAGCATAAGGTGTTCGAGGTTCTTGAAGCTGTGGTTGATCGGGCACAGCAGGTAGTGCTGGGCCATCCCCCGCAACGGGTCCTCGGGGTCGATCAGCTGCGGCTCCTGCCAGAACGAGGAGTGGGTGTAGCGGCCACAGATGACCGCCGCGTCGAACTCGGCGAACCGCCGGGCGAGGAAGCCGAGCTTGTTCCAGTTCATGATGCCGTCGAAATAGAGCCGGTAGCGCTCGTTCTCCAGGGCCGGTATGCCGTTTTCCACGCGAGCGGCGATCTCGTCGCGGATCGCCTCGAAATAGGTGACGAGCTCCGGGGTGCCGGGGAGGAAAGTTGATATGGGCGACGCTGCCGATCCAGTCCCAATAGGTGGCAGGGGTTGGCTTGTTGGCGCACAGGGCCATCCCCGCGAGGCGCGCCTCCGAGGCCTGACGGATGTAGGACATGCTCTGCGACAACACATCCCAGTCGAAAGGGGTGCCGGTTTGGCCTTCGATGAAGGTGATCAGCTCGCGCAGCTGGCCGACGACGAAGTCGGTCGCGTCCTCCCATTCCTGGCCGCCGAGATAGGTGGCGTCGGGCTTGTTGCTCCACAGGTAGGGGATGTTGACATTGAAGATCGGCACCCGCTTGCCGAAGATCCGATAGGAGACCTCGTCCCACTGCTGGCCGGTGCTGCAGCCGGAGTAGCCGTTGACGAAGAAGTCGGGCAGCGGGAGTTTGCTCGCCAGTTCGGCCTGATCGTGCGCATCGACGACCCCGGTCTCGCTGGCCGCCTCGCTGCGGCCGAGGCTGAGCACGGCGCAGCCGAGGTGGGTGCGCGAATAGGAACACAGCTCGTTGATATAGCCGTATTCCTGGCCGGCGAGTTGCGCCGGACCCTCCAGGTGCAGCGCCGCCAGCCGGGCCGAGAAGGCCTCGCCGTGGCACCACTCCAGACCGGCGGCCTGGAAGATCGGGTTCAGGGCCGATCCGTTGTACCACACCACTTTTGCGCCACGGTCATGGGCGTTGAAGATGTTGTCCCAGTAGTCGGTGATCAGCTTCGCTCCGGATCGGCTGGACTCCATCCGCCGCACGGTGCTGTGGCTCGTCGTCGTCATCGGGTGCTCCTCGTGGGGGTCAGGCCGGTGCTCCATCGGCATGCCCTCGTGCTCGGTCTCGATGAGCAGGTGGGGTATGCCGCGGGCGTCCATCATGCGCTTCAACTCGGGATACATGAGCATGTGCGGCTCGCAGAACTTCGGCATCAGGACGATGACGGCATCGGCTCGCGACTCGTGGACGACACGGTCGAGATAGGCGTCCCAGTCGGCGTCGTGCTGGACGCGGGTGCCGCACGGGACGTTGACGTTCCGGTCGAAATACCACCGCGCCAGGGCATCGACGGGATCGATGTCCTCGCGCACATCGGTGGTGATGTAGCGGCGGCCGTGATAGAGATCGTCGTCGACGACGACCGCGCCGCAGTCCTCGATGAGGTCGAAGAGTTGCCTTTTCGGGGCATGGCAGAAGTGCCCGGACAGGTGCACCCGCACCGGCGCCGTCTCGTGCGCTGCCATCGGTGGATCGGCCAACACCTGTTCCAGCAAGGCCACGTGTTCGGCCTTGTCCATGACCATGGACGACTTGACGAGGTCCTGGACTTGCTTGGCGGACAAGTCGATCCGGCCATCGCGGCGATCATCGAAGATCTGGTGGAGCAGGCGGCGGTCGGTGTTGTAGATCCGGATGCTCTCGGCGAGCCGGCCCGTGTCCAGTGGCGCCCCCGCGCAGGCTTCTACCTGGTCGACGATGTCCTGCAGGACGGCCCGGATCCGGCCCGGAGTCGACGGCTCGCCCATCGAGGCGATGAACTGGCCGAAGTGGTGGGGCTTGTCCGGCGCCCGGTGGCGGATCACGTCGACTGCTCCCAGCAATTGGACGCAGTGGTCGGCGTCGAAGAAGGCGTCGTAGATCGCGAGGCGCCCCTTGGCGGCCTGGTCGGCAAGATTGCGGGTGTAGCCACAGTAGAACTCCGCGAGGGCGACCCGGCCCTCGGTGTCGGGTTCGTCGTTCTCCTGGATGACGACCGGAAGCACACCGGCGGCATACAAGAGTTCCTCGGGGAAGTTCATGGGGAAGACGCCGGCGACCAGGCGACCTGGACAATCGTGCTTCCACGACCGGACGTAGGAGTCGGGATCCGCTGCAACTTGCGTCAGGCGCTGCAATGCTTCGGTCATGATCGTGGTCCCTTCGCACTCGTGCGTCCACGTTATTCTACATAGCTAGCAACTGCGTCACAAGGAGTGTCTTATGTTGGGTGAGACGAGTTCCGGCCAGTCTCGCCGGGTCGACCGGCCTGGCGATCGGCTCCGGGCCCGAACCGTGGACGCCGTCCTCCGGCTGCCACACGTGTCGGCGGCCTACACGCTCTACACCGACGTCACGACTCCACTGGAGGAGGGCGTGACCTTACTCGGAGATCTCTACCGCCCCGACACTGACCGGCAAGAGGGGGGCGACCCTCGCCCCACCGTGCTGATTCGGGTCCCCTATGGCAGGCGCGGGGTGGTGGGCGCGATGTATGGCGATGTCCTGGCTCGCCGCGGCCACCAGGTTTTCATCCAGTCCACGCGCGGGACGTTCGGCTCCGGGGGGCAGTTCCGCCCGTTCACCACCGAGCACGAGGACGGGATGGCCACGCTCGCCTGGCTGCGAGCCCAGCCGTGGTGCGACGGCCGGGTGGCGATGCTCGGCGCGAGCTACTTCGGGCACACGCAGTGGGCAATCGCCCCCTATGCGGAGCCTCCTCTCGCGTGTGTATCCCCAGCGGTCACGGCCGCCCGGATCGCCTTCGCGCTCTATGACAATGGGGTCCCGCAACTCCTCAACGCACTGCTGTGGACGTCACAAATCGCCGGGCAGGAGACGCGGGCACCGCTGCGGGCGATCCTGCCCGACCCCACGCGGATGCTACGCGTTCGCCGGGCAGCTAAGAAGTTGCCGCTGCAGGCCGTCGATGTTGCGGTGACGGGCGGACCGGTGCCCTTCTGGCGCGATTTCGTGGCCTTCGCCGACCCGGACGACACCAGCTTTTGGGACGTGAGCGATCACAGTCATGCCGATCTCACGGCGATGCCGCCGACGTCCATTGTCACCGGGTGGTGGGATCTGTTCCTCCGGGAGCAATTGCACGACCACGAGCGCCTCGTCGCCGCAGGCGTGCCCACCCGGCTCGTCATCGGACCGTGGATGCACGTCGAGCCCGGAGCGGCGCGAGAGAGCATCACCCGCGACCTCGCCTGGCTCGATCACCACCTCGACGGGGGACCCGCGCCTACCGGCGCCCCGGTCCGGATCCTCCTGCAGGGTCCCGACACGTGGCTCGACCTCCCGAGCTGGCCGCCGCCGCAGAGTCGTTCGCTACAGCTACATCTCGGTCCGGGAGGCACGCTCGGCCAAGAGCCGCCAAGTGGACGCTCGCCCACGAGCAGGTTCACCTACGACCCCGGGGACCCGACCCCATCGGTCGGGGGCCCGATGCTCAACCCGCCCGGCAAGCAGGCCGACAACGGGGACGTCGAAGAGCGCGCCGACGTCCTGGTGTTCACTGGCGACCCGCTGCCGGCTGATCTCGACGTCGTCGGGCAGGTCGATGCGCGCATTTACGTGCGGACGAGCCTGCCGCATGCCGACGTCTTCATCCGGGTCTGTGATGTCGACGAGAAGGGAGTGTCTCGTAATGTCGTCGACGGCATCCGGCGCCTCCACCCCGCCACGATGACAGCCGCTGACGTGCGCCTCGGCGAGGAGGGCATCGTCGAGTTGAACCTCGAACTGTGGCCCACGGCATACCGATTCGCCGCCGGCCACCGGATCAGGGTCCAGGTCGCCGGCGGCGCCTTCCCGCGCTATGCCCGCAACCTCGGCACCGGCGAGCCGCTCGGAACCGGGTTGACCATGCGCCGCTGTGACTTCCAGATCTTCCACGACGACGCCCATCCGTCCCGAATCGAGCTCTCGGTTCCGGCGGCCCCGGGCGGGTCAGCGACGGGCAGGAGCCAGGCCTGATTCACGGATTTCGCTCATTGTTCGGGCAGGCCGCCCCAGATCGGGCCCATGCTCATCGGATCGGAGAGTGAGTCGGTTCCGCCACGGATCAGTGAGGCGTACTGAGTTCGCTCCCAGTGGGTGAAGGCCGCGAAATCCTGGGCACGCAGGGCGTCAATCAATTGGCGGTGAATGGTGATGCTGCGTGCCCGGTAGGCGCTCGACTCGGCGGGAAAGACGGCTCGTGCCAACGCAACTCGCAGGGCGGTCAGGACCATGCGATGCATTTCCTCGAGCAGATCATCCGCAGCGGCCGCGACGAGCACATGATGGAAGGAGAACGCCGCCTCGAGATACTCGGCGGCTTCGGTCGTGTGGACCATCGTGGCGTGGAGCGTCTCGAGTTGGTCGAGGCTGGCAGCGGTGACGCGCGCAAAGGCCTCCGGCATGGCGCGGTGTTGGATTCGCACCCGCAATTCGAACATCCACGCGGGGCTGACATTCGTGGGGTGGAACCAGAGGTGCACGGCACCCAACCGGACGTGCGGTGGCTGATCAGCGACATACACCCCGCCGGCGGGTCCGCGGCGCACTTCGACCAACTGACGTTCACGAAGCAAACCGAGCGCCTCATTGATGACCGTCGGGCTGGCGCCGTAGCGCTCCATCAGGTCGGTCCGCAGCCCGAGCCGCGCGCCTTCCGGCCACTCGCGATCCAGGATCTCCCCCTCGATGTCCGAGGCGATGGCCTGCGCCCGCGAGGCCGGCCGCGGTTCGCTATCGCGCATGTGGCCAAAGGGTAGCGTCCCCGCCCGCTGTGTCATGCTCCACAATCTACATACAGATATCCTTGCAATCTATATGCAGATTGTGTCACCCTGGCAGAACGTCAGGGACGACAGGTTGCGGGAGGTGAGCGCGATGAACGCCAGCATCATCGATGTTCACACGCATGTGTTCGATCCCGACCTTCCCGATTTCGGGCGTCCCGACGTGCCGGTCGTCCGGCACCGCGGGCCTACCCAGATCGAGGTTTGGTATGCCGATCGGTTCTATCGTCACCTGGACGAGCGATCGTGGGCGGTCACCGCGCGCCTGGCCGACATGGACGCCGAGGGAGTTGGCGTGCAGGTGCTCTCGCCAACCCCGATCACCTTGTGCCACAACACCGAGCCAGCCACAGCGGTGCGCCTGGCCGCTCATCAGAACGAGTTCCTCGCCGGCCTCGTTGCCGCCTCGCCCGACCGCTTCCTCGCCTTCGGGCACATCCCGTTGCAATCACCGTCCGAGGCGGTCCGCGAACTCGACCGCTGCCTGAACGACCTCGGGTTCGCGGGCGTGGAAATCGGCACACAGGTCGGTGATCTGGCCTTGAGCGACGAGACGTTGACGCCCTTCTGGGAAGCCGCGCACCGGCATGCCGCCACCGTCTTCATTCATCCGCTCGACCACTGCGTCGACCCCCGGATCGTCAGCAGCGGCGCTGGGTTCGGCCTGGGCATGCCAACCGAGACCGCGCGCGCCGCGGCCGACCTCCTGCTGGCCGGAACCCTGGATCGCTATCCCGACGCACGCGTGCTCCTCGCTCACGGCGGCGGCAGCCTCCCTGCCGTGCTCCCGCGATTGGCCTTCGGGCAAACCATCCTTTCCCCGCGCGAGCCCGGCGTCGCCAGCGTCCTCGACACCGCCCGCAGGCTGTGGAGCGATTCGCTCACCTATGACGCCGAGTCGCTCATGCTGTGCGCCAGCCGGTTTGGGCCCGAACACCTCGTCGTCGGCACCGACTACCCGTTCTCGGCCCGCGAACAGCCAGCCGGCGCAGTGCTCGACGGCTCCCGCTTCACCACACCCGTCGCGGATGGCATACGGCATGGGAACGCGCTGGCCCTCCTCGGTCGGAGCCGGTCGAGCGCCTTATCGCACAAGGAGATTCGATGACTACTCAGTTCCTCGGCCTCGGGATCACCCACTACCCCTTGCTCGCCGGAACCGACAAAGACATGGCCGGCCTGCTTCGGTTCACGCTGCGCGATCCCGACATCCCGCCCGAGTTGAAGGACCCGGCGAATTGGCCCGCGGCCATGCGTGCCGAGTGGAGCGACGACGGTGGCACGGCCGCGGCCGCCGGGCATCGGCAGGCCCTGCTGGCCGGGCTCGCCCGCTGTCGGGAGGCCCTGGAGGCCTTCGCCCCCGACTATGTCGTTGTCTGGGGAGACGATCAGTACGAGAACTTCCGTGAAGAGGTCATCCCACCCTTCTGTGTTCTCGCCTATCCCGACCTGGATGTGGCCGCCTTCGGCATCCTCAACACCCTCGGCCAAGCCAATGTCTGGGGTCTGCCGGACGACCAGCAGGTCACCATCCACGGGGACAAGGCATTCTCGCGCAGCCTCGCCGACCGGCTCATCCGCGACGGCGTCGACATGGCCTATTCCTATGTCAAACGCGAGAACGCACACTTCCCCCACGCCGTGCTGAACACCCAGCTCTTCCTCGATTATGACCATGCGGGAAGGGAATTCACCTATCCGCTCGTGCCGATCACCGTGAATTGCTACGGCGAGCACGTCATCGCCCGGCGCGGCGGGCTGGCCCACTTCGCCCAGATCAAGGACGAAACCACCGACCCGGCTGGCCCGACGCCCGCACGCTGCTTCGAACTCGGCGCGCAGGTCGCCCGGGCGCTGCGCGACACGGACAAGCGCATCGCCCTGATCGCATCGTCGAGTTGGTCGCACGCCTTCCTGCACGACAAGGGCTGGCACCTGCGCCCCGACACCCCCGCCGATCAACGGCTGTATGCCGCACTCGTCGCCGGCGACTTCGACGCGTGGTTGACGTTGACGCCCGCCGACGTCGTTGCCGCTGGACAGCACGAGATCCTCAACTGGTTCTGCCTGCTCGGCGCCGTCAACGAGCTGGGGCTCACCTTGCAGTGGTCGGACTTCGTGACAACGGACATCTTCAACTCCAACAAGTGTTTTGCCATCTATGAGGAGGTCAGCGCGTGACCAGTGACACGGATACGGCCAAGCGCATCCGCACCGGCGAATTCGAGACGCACTATCACGAAGCAGGGCAGGAAACAGGGCAGGGCGAGCGGACCGTGCTGCTGTTGCACGGGTCGGGGCCGGGTGTCTCGGCCTGGGCGAACTGGAGCACCAACCTGCCGGTCCTCGCCGAACGCTTCCACGTCATCGCCCCGGATATTGTCGGCTATGGCGCGACCGAGCGGCCGCGCGACATCATCTATTCCTTGCGGTCGTGGACCGATCACGTCTGGTCCTTCCTCGACACCCTTGGCGTGCAGCAATTCGCGATCATCGGGAACTCGCTCGGCGGTCGGATCGCCCTTGAGATGGCAGCCGATGCGCCCGACCGGGTTGAGCGAATGGTCCTCATGGGATCGCCCGGCTTGGGCATGTATGTCACCGAGGGGCTCAAGGCACTGCGTGCCTACGAGCCCTCGCCGGAGAATATGGCCGCACTGTTGCGGGACTACTTCGCGGTCGACAAGAGCATCATCACCCCAGAACTGGTCCAGCGGCGGTATGCCGCGTCGCAGGAGCCGGAAGCGCACGCGGCATACCGCTCGATGTTCTTCGATCCCAAGCACAAGGGCAACGAGCTCGGCATCACCGAAGAGCAGGTCCGCGCCACGACAACGCGCACGCTGGTCGTGCACGGTCGCGAGGACCTCGTGGTGCCCAAGGACGTCGGCTGGACGATGGCCAACGCCCTCCCGGACGCCGATCTGCACCTATTCGCGCATTGCGGACACTGGACCCAGATCGAGCGGTCGGCCGACTTCAACGCTGTTGTCACTGCATTCCTAGAGGAGAACTGACCATGACCGAGACGGCACAAGCAACCGGGGTGGGCAGCGAGCACGTCATCGAGGGACCCGGGCTGCGCTTCCGGGTCAAACGCACGGCAATGACGTCGGAGGAGGTTTTCCGCGCCGAGTTGGCCAAGGTCTTCGGGCGCACCTGGCTCTATCTCGGCCACGAATCGGAAATCCCCAATCCCGGCGACTTCGTCCGGCGCCCCGTCGGCGGTCGGCCGCTGTTTATGGTGCGCGGCGCAAAAACGGGTGCGGTCAACGTTTTCCACAATACCTGCACTCACCGGGGCGCCGTCGTGTGCCGCGTCGACAAGGGCACGTCGAAGGTCTTCCAATGCTTCTATCATGCGTGGACCTTCGACTCCGAGGGCAGGCTCGTCGGGGTTCCTGGCGAGGATGCCTATGGTGACGACCTCGACCGGTCCGCCCTGGGACTCGGCAGGGCGCGGACCGAGAGCTACCGCGGCTTTGTCTTCGTCACCTTCGATCCCGACATTGAGGACTTGCCCACGTATCTCGCGGGCGCGCGACAGTACTTGGATTATGTCGTCGACTCGATGGACGGCAACGTCGAGGTGGTGCCAGGCACGAATGAATACGGTTTCGACGCTAACTGGAAGCTGTTGGTGGAGAACAGCATCGACGGATACCATGCGGCCTCGACCCACGACACGTATTTCAAGTATCTCGTGGCTCTGGGCACCGATCTGAGCATCGGGGTCACCGGCGTCACCAAGGACCTCGGCAACGGCCACGCCGTCCTCGAATACCAGGCACCCTGGGGCCGCCCGGTGGCCCTGTGGGAGCCGCTTTTCGGCGAGGATTCCAAGGAGGAGATTGCCGCCCTGCGCGCCGAGCTGACCGACAAGCACGGTGAGGAGAAGGCGCTCGTCATGGCGGAGCGCAACCGCAACCTGCTCATCTACCCGAATCTGATCATCAACGACATCATGGCGGTGACCGTGCGGACGTTTGTGCCCACAGCCCCCGACCGGGTCGAGGTGACCGCTTGGGAACTCGCTCCCCAAGGGGAGTTGCCGCAGTTGCGCCAGCGACGCCTAGACAGCTTCTTGACCTTCCTCGGCCCCGGCGGTTTCGCGACGCCGGATGACCTCGAGGCCTTGGAGTCCTGCCAACAGGGATTCGCGTCCGGCGGGGTGGAGTGGAACGACATCTCGCGCGGGATGGGACGCGATCCACAGGCCACCGACGAGGAACAGATGCGCGCCTTCTGGCGGCGCTGGCGCGTCCAACTCGACGCGACCGATTGAGAGGGAGACGATGACCGACCTGACCCGTGCGAACGTCGAGGACTTCCTCTACGCCGAAACCGCCCTACTCGACGAGTGGCAGCTGGAGGACTGGCTCGCGCTGTTCACCCCCGACGGCAGCTACCAAATCCCGTGCAATGACGACCCCGGCGGCAGCGGCGACAGCTCGTTGATGCTGGTTGACGACAACCGGCTGCGGCTGACGTCACGCGTCGAGCGGCTGCAAAGCCGCAAGGCCCATCGTGAGTACCCGCACTCCAATCTGCGCCACTTCGTCACCAACGTCCGTATCCTCGACCAGGACGCCGAGTCGGCAACCGCGACCTGCTCGCTGATGATTGGCCGCTTCCGCGCGAATCGGGAGATCTGGTATTGCGGCCGTGCCGATTATGCGCTGGTCAGGACGGGCGAGAGCCTCGCCATCCGGCGCAAGCGGGTGACCCTCGACATGACGACGCTGCGGCACGCCAGCGACGTCGCGCTGATCCTGTGAGCGCGCTCGACGTGACGCCCGATGGGGCCGCAGTCGCCATCGTCACCGGCGGGGCGTCGGGGATCGGCCGCGGGATCGCCACCCGCCTGCTGGGCGAGGGTTATCGCGTCATGGTGAGCGTCCTGGGCGATGTCGACGAGGCGGCAGTCTGCGCGCGGCTCGGTGGTGATGCCGACCGGCTCGCGTTCTTCACCGGAGACCTCGCCGATCCTGGGGTCGCCGAACGGCTGGTCACGCAGACGCTGACGTGTTTCGGGCGCCTCGATGCTCTCGTCAACAATGCTGGCGGCGGCGTGATCCGGCCGACCTTGGAGCACACCGAGGAGACCCTGACCGCCACCATCCGCAACAACCTGTGGACGGTGCTGCGCTGCACCCTGGCCGTGCTCCCGCACTTCCAGGCATCCGGTGGCGGGCGAATCGTCAACATCGGTGCCGAATCCGTGCGCAACGGGTTGACCGATCACGCGATCTACAACGCCGCCAAGGGTGGCGTGCACGCCCTAGCCACCGGGCTCGCCCGGGAATTCGCTGGTGACCGGATCACGATCAACGTCGTCGCGCCGTCCTACACCCGCACCGACGAACTCGACGCCCGCCTGGCCGCCGGGGAGGTGCCGACGCGTTTTGAGGTGGTCCTACGCGACGCCGTCGATCTCATCCCGATGCACCGCCCGGCCGAGGTCGACGACGTCGCCGCCGCGGTCAGCTATTTCCTCTCCCCCGGTGCCGCCTTTGTGACCGGCCAGGTGCTCAGCGTCAACGGCGGCAGCAGCATGGGATAGTTAACCCCACGAAGTTCTCCGCTCCTCCCACGCAGAGCGTGGGACCCAGTCGCTCCGATACTTCGCGGGGACCCCAGACAAGCCACCTCCAGGAAGTCAACCCCGGCAAAGTCCTACAAGCTCGGCCGGTAGGTGTAGCTGTTGCTGCGGGAGAGCGCGAACTCGAAGATCCCCGACCCGGCCGTCCCCTCCCAGTCGAACGTGGCCAACCGATCGGTCAGCGACGAGTCGAGCTGCCGTGGGGTGACCGACCCGTCCAACGGCCAGACCGAAGCCTCGCGGAAGTCCCGGCCGCGCGCCTTGCCATGGTGGCCGCCGTATCCCGCTCCGGCCAGATAGAGCCCGCGGGCGCTCGCGTCCGCGTGGATGCGATACGAACGCCCGGCCCTCGTCTGCACCAGAACGGTTCCGGAGCGCAGGTCGAGCCCGTCGTCAAAGATGAGGTCATGGGTGACATCGACAATGTCATCGACCTCGCCGTCCGTATGCATGACCGCGCCCTCCAGCAACATCCGTTCACCGGTGCGGCTCTCGACGAGCAGGAAACCCACGCACCGGTCGGGGAATTGCGCCTGGTACCAGATGTGCAGCCCCTGCCCGCCCTGCATCGTGCGCACCCCGCGCGAGCGGTCTCGCTGCCCATACCAGCCGTCGATCGAACGCTGTTGACCGTGGATCGTGATCGTCCCCGAGTAGTGGCCGGACTGGACGAGATGGTCGAACGACGTGGCCTCGTCGCTGGCGTTGTCGACGTCCACCCGGCTCCAGGAGTATGGTGCGCGGGCCCTCCAGGTCGCGTCCATCTCCAGGCCGGTCTCGTTGGGGCCCAGGCGAAGTCGCCATTCCTGGTTCTCGGTGACACACTCGAAGGAGAAGGGGCCGGCAGAGCGCCAATCGGTGTCGCTCAACTCGGTCGAGTGGACGAGGCTGCGCTGCTCGGTCTCGGTGGCCAGCAGCACGAAGCCGTCCGCCACATCCCGCGGCGGATAGAGGCCGCACCCGACGATGATCTCGGGCGGGCTGCCGTCGACCGCGTGCATATTGAACATGAAGCGGTCGAAGAAGCGCTCCGGTAAGCCGTCGGCCTCGGCCGGCAGCACGGGTTGGTCGTGGAAGGACTCGGTCGGCATCATTGGCTCCTTGTCGTCGCAGTGCCGGTCAACACCGGCCCGTCATCCTTGGTCACCTGCAGCTCGAGGGTGGCGACCCCGGCGTCGACGCCGGTCACCGTGCCACCGATCGTCACCGTGTCCCCGAGCACGAGCGGCGCCACGAAGCGCACCTGCAGGCTGCGGATATGCTCGATCCCAACCCAGTCGCTCAGCCACGAGCCGAGCAGACCGGCCTGGAACTGCCCCATGGAGATCACCGTGGAGAAACCGGCCGCGGCCGCAAACTCCGGGTCGTGATGCAGCGGGTTGAAATCGCCACCGGCGCCGGCAAAGCGCACGATGTCGGTCTGGGTGATCGGTCCGATCGTCCGCGGCGGACCGTCCTGGCCGGCAGTCAACTCCGGCGGCGGCCTCATGCCGCACCTCGCTCGATGAGCACCTCGCGCACCCGGGCCGCGATTGCGCCGTCCTGATCGACGTATGCCGTCTCTAGGGTCACCAGCCGCATCGTCCCGCCGCGCTTGCCTTCGCGGGTCTCGTCCCCAACGACAGCGCGCGTTCCGGTGAGCAGGTCGCCGGCGAGGAGCGGACGAGCATACTCCCACTCGACCGAGCCAACGACGATCCGTCTCAAGTCCATCCCGAGGGTCGCGACGACTGCCCGTTGATCCCGGTAGTGGCCGGCGGCCACCACGTGGATCGCCGTCGCAGGCACCGCGGCAAAGCCAGCCTCCCGGGCAGCCTCGGGGTCGGTGTGCACCGGGTCCTCGGCATACGTCGCGCGGGAGAACTCGCGGATCTTGCCGCTCTCGACGGGGAGCCGCACTTCGTCCACGATGGTTCCGACGAGGGTCACCGTTGCATCCTCTCGTGACTGTTTTGGTCTGACCTATAGTATCATTTAGCGTCCCGCCTGAGGAGGCCATGTGGATCTCTCCGACACTCCCGAGGAGGCAGCCTTCCGTGCCGACCTGCGCGCCTGGCTCGCCGAGAACCTCCCCAAGCTGCCCTGGCCCGAGCCGGTCGACCTGGCCGAGCGCCGGCCCTTTTGGGAGCAGTGGCAGGGCATGCTGCACGCGGCTGGCTACAGCGGAATTTCCTGGCCGACCGAATACGGGGGTCAGGGCAAGGATCCGATCATCCGGGCGATCTTCACCGAAGAACTCGACCGCGCCGGAGCTCCGGAGCGACTCAACATCATCGGCGAGGACTTCGGCGGCCCGACCATCGCCCAGTTCGGCACGCCCGAGCAGAAGCAGCGCCTCCTGCCGAAAATCCTGGAGGGCAAGCACATTTGGTGTCAGCTGTTCTCGGAGCCGGAAGCCGGCTCGGACCTGGCGTCCTTGCTCACCCGGGCCACCAAGGTCGACGGCGGGTGGTTGATCAACGGCCAGAAGATCTGGACCTCGCGGGCACAGGTCGCCGACAACGCGATTCTGTTGGCGCGCACCGGCGGCGGGCCACGCCACAAGGGAATCACCTACTTCCTGCTGCCGATGGATACTCCCGGAATCACCGTTCGCCCGCTGCAGCACATGCTCGGCGAGGCCGAGTTCAACGAGGTCTTCCTCGATGACGTGTTCATCCCCGACGACCTCGTCGTCGGCGATGTGGATGGCGGCTGGAAAGTCGCGATGGGCACGCTGGCGTTCGAGCGGGTCGCGATCGCAACCGGTCGCGTCAACACGACCAAGGCGGTCCAGGAAATCGTCGCCAACATCCGTGGGATGACCGATGAGGAGGGGCAGCCGCTCGGCGCCAAGCCCGCGATCCGCCAACGCGTGGCAGACCTGTATGGCCGTGCCCTTGTCCACCACTTGATCAGCCAGCGGGTGATCAGCCTCGCCGCGACGGATGCGCCGCCCGGGCCGGTCACCTCGATCGGCAAGCTCTACTTCTGCCCGTTGGTCGAGGACCTGGCCGACTTCCGGCTCTCGCTCGAACCCATGGGTGGCCAGCTCGCCGCCGAGGACTCCCAGCAGGGAGCGGCCAAATGGCTCCGCCTTGCCTACCAGGCCCGCGGCACCGCCATCGCCGGTGGGTCGACCTTCATCCAGCGCAACATCGTCGCCGAGCGCATCCTCGGCATGCCGAGGAGCTGACCCCAGGTGACCGACAACGCGACTGCCGCCGACTACGTCTGGGAGCCGACCCCTGCGATGGTCGATCAGGCGAACGTGACCCGGCTGGCCCGGGCTCACGGCATCGACGGCATCGCGGCGTTGCGGGAACGCTCCGTGCAGGACATTTCCTGGTTTTGGGATGCGGTCGTCCGCGACCTGGGAATCGTCTTCCGGGAGCCCTATTCGGCGGTGGTCGACCTCTCTCGTGGCATCGAGTTCCCCGACTGGTTCGTCGGAGGCACGCTCAATGTCCTCGACTCGTGCCTGACCCGTTGGGCACGAGACCCGGAAACCGCGACGGAAAGTGCCGTCGTCCACGAGAGCGAGGACGGGCAGATCACGACGCTCACCTTCGCCCAGCTGGAAGCCGAGGTCGAGCGGGTCGCTGCCGGCCTGGCCGGTCTCGGCATCGGCCGCGGCGATGCTGTCGCCCTCTATCTGCCGATGATTCCCGAGGCCGTCGTCGCGCTGTATGCCGTGGCCAAGCTCGGCGCGATGCTCGTCCCGCTGTTCTCTGGCTTCGCTCCCGGAGCAATCACCTCCCGGGTCCAGGACGCGGACGCCGTCGCGGTCATCGTCGCTGACGGCACGATTCGGCGCCGCAAGCGGGTCGCGATGGAGCCGCCGCTCGAGCAGGCGATCGCTGCTTGCCCCACCGTCACGCACCTGATCGTCATCGACAACCTTCACGACGGCACCGAACGCGAAGGCACCGAACGCGACGGCACCGAACATGACGGCGCGGATCAGGCCAGCGGCACCGACGCGCGAGGCGAGCCGGCGGCATACGACCGAGTGCGGTGGGCCGACCTCGGGGGCGCCCCAGTCCCCACCGAAGCCATGGGCTCGGACGAGGTGTTCGCGCTCGCCTACACCTCGGGGACGACCGGCCGCCCCAAGGGCGCCGTGCACACGCATGCCGGCTTCCTGGTCAAGACCGCGAGCGAGGTCGCCTACTCCTTCGACGTCTCGGCCGGCGGGGTCTTCTGCTGGATCACCGACATGGGCTGGGTCATGGGCCCACTCTCGATTATCGGTACGCACGCCAACGGCGCGACGCTGCTGCTCTATGAGGGCTCACCGGATGTGCCGGATCTCGATCGGCTGTGGAACCTCGTCGAGCGGCATCGGGTGACCATGCTCGGGGTGTCCCCGACGCTCATCCGCACCCTGCGTCTAACCACCGATGCCGAACGGGCGCAAGACCTTTCGTCGGTCCACACGCTGGGATCGACCGGCGAGCCCTGGGACCCGGACTCGTATGAATGGCTCGCGCAGGGTCTCTTCGGCGGCCGCGTGCCGATCATCAACTTCTCGGGCGGCACCGAGGTCGGTGGGTCGTTCCTGGCTCCCTACCCAGTCGAGCGAATTCACAGTTGCTCGCTTGGTGGCCCCTCGCTCGGCATGGACGTCGACGTCGTCGACGATGCCGGCAATTCGATTCGCGGCGAGGTCGGTGAGCTCGTCTGCCGACAGCCCTGGCCGGCGATGACCCGCGGGGTCTGGAAGGACGAGGAGCGCTATCTCGAGTCCTACTGGCGCACCTTCCCCGGGATGTGGCGGCACGGCGACTATGCCCTCGCCGACGAGACCGGCTGGTATATCCGCGGCCGCAGCGACGACGTCATGAATGTCGCCGGCAAACGCCTGGCCCCGGCCGAGGTCGAAGGCGTGATGACGACTCATCCCGCGGTCTCGGAGGCGGCGGCCATCGGTGTCCCCGACCCAAAGAAGGGTGAAACCGTCTGGGCCTTTTGGGTGCCCCGTCCCGACGCCACCGAGGACGTCTCCGACCAGTTGCGCGCGATGATCGCCGCCGAGCTTGGGAACCCCTTCGCACCAAGTGTTGTTTGCCGCGTCGAGCGTCTGCCCAAGACCCGCAGCCAAAAGATCATGCGCCGGGCTGTCCGCGCCGCGGCGCTGGGCACCGACCCCGGTGATCTCGCCGGTGCCGAGAACCCGGAATCGATCGAGGAGATTCGCGCCGCCATCGACTCTCGCTGAGCGCGCAGGCCACGCCAAAGGGGGTATGCCGCTCCGCCCTGGGGTAGATGCGGGAGCGCCGCCGGAACCGCACACTCATCTGCAGTGATTCGGTCAGACCAAAGATGGCCGAACGAGCACACGAAGGAGTGCGCGATGCGGATCCAGGCGGCGGTCGTCGAGGAGCTCGGGGCCGATTTCACGATCGACGATGTGGACCTGCAATAGCCCCAGGGCGGGGAGGTGCTCGTCGAGATCGCGGCGGTCGGCCTGTGCCACACCGATATCGCCGTCCAGCACGGCCACCTGCCCTTCCCCCTCCCCGGCGTCTTTGGGCACGAGGGTGCCGGCACCGTCGTCAGTGTCGGCCCGGGCGTGACCAAGGTCGCCCCGGGCGACAAGGTGGCGCTGACCTTCAACAGCTGCGGTGCCTGCCCCTCCTGCACCAAGAACCAGCCGGCCTACTGCCACGACTTCCTGGCCCGCAACCTCGGCGGCGCGCGGCCCGATGGCCGCAGCCCGATCGCACTGTCCGGCACTGGGATCGGTGGCAACTTCCTCGACGCCATGAGCGCCGCCCTCGGCGCGCTCGCCCACAAGGGCACCTTCGGCATCATCGGCGTCCCCGCCGATCCCACTGCGGCACTTCCGGTTCCGATCATGCTCGCCCAGGTGCTCGGGGCCCGGATCATTGGCATCGTGGAGGGCGACAGCGTCCCCGACGAATTCATCCCCTACCTTGCCCGCCTCAACCAGGAGGGCCGCTTCCCCTACGACCGCCTCATCACGGCCCTGCCGTTCATCGGCATCAACGACGCCATCGCCGCCCAGAGCCGCGGGGAGGCCGTCAAGGTCGTCCTCGTCCACAACCTGACCGCACCGGATAACTGACATGAGCATCACCTACGACGACCTCTACATCGGCCGGGGCCTGGGCCGCGCCCCAGGCCGCCGGCCGGATCCAGGTCCTCGGGGCTGCCACCGAGACCGAAATCGGCTCCGTCCCCGACGGCACCGACGCCGACATCGACGGCGCCGTCGCGGCCGCCCGCACCGCCTTCGATGCGCCCGACGGCTGGTCCACCTGGGACGCCGCCAAGCGAGGGGAGGTGCTGGAACGCTTCGCCGTCGAACTGGAATCCCGCGCCGCGGACACCGCCACGCGGGTGACCCAGCAGAACGGTATGCCGATCTGGCTCGCCGAGAACTTCGAGGGCGGCTTTCCCCCTCTCCTGCTGCGCTATTACACCGAGCTGGCCGCGGCCGCCGAGCAGGAAGAGGTTCGCCCAGGCATGCTCGGCGGGCAGGCGATCATCCGGCGCGAACCGGTCGGCGTGGTCGCCGCGATCGTCCCGTGGAATGTCCCGCAGGCGATCACCTTCCTCAAGCTCGCTCCAGCTCTCGCCGCCGGCTGCGCCGTCGTCCTCAAACCCGCGCCCGAGACCGTCCTCGACGCCTTCCTCATGGCCGAGGCGGCCACCGCGGCCGGTCTGCCGCCCGGCGTGCTCAACATCGTCCCCGGGGGGCGCGAACTCGGCGCCTATCTCGTGGCCCACCCGGGCATCGACAAGGTCTCCTTCACCGGCTCCACCGCCGCCGCCCGGGCCATCGCCGAGACGTGCGGGCGGCTGCTGCGTCCGGTCACCCTCGAACTCGGCGGCAAGTCGGCCGCCGTGGTCCTCGACGACGCCGACCTGGCCGGCACGATCGAGTCCTTCTTCGCCTCCACCCTGCTCAACAACGGGCAGATCTGCTGGCTCGGCACCCGGGTTCTGGCCCCGCGCTCGCGCTACGAAGAGGTCGTCGACACGGTCAGCGGACTCGCGGGATCGCTGACGATCGGTGACCCGATGGACCCGAGCACCCAAGTGGGACCGCTCGTTCCGGCCCGCCAACGCGACCGCGTCGAGTCCTATATCGCCAAGGGCAGCTCCGACGGGGGCCGGCGCACCGTCGAGACGGTCAACTGCGCACCCGACTTCATGGCCGGCCGGCAACTGATCGACAAGGGCGTCCCGGTCGCCGCTGAGGCGATCGGTGATGTGTCGGTTCCGTTGCGCGACATACTTAAAGGAGTTGTCAGTCATGGTTGAGGTCACCTTCGTTGACACGTCCGGCACGCCGACACCGATCCGCGTCGCTACGGGCACGACGCTGATGCGGCTCGCCGTCGACAACGTCGTGCCGGGCGTGGTCGGTCAATGCGGCGGCAACATGATGTGCGGCACCTGCCACGTCGTCTTGAGTGAGGAGGCCTTCGCCGCCGCGGGACCGCCGCACCCCGAGGAGGAGGAGATGCTCATGTTCCTCCCGGAACGCCAAGGCCGTTCCCGGTTGGGGTGTCAGGTGCCCGTCTCGTCACTCCCTGTCGGCGCGGTCGTGCACACCCCCGAGGACCAGCCGGGCGTGTGAGGCGAGGCCGGCTCAGTCGATGTCGATGTCCGTGCGGGCTTCGACCGCGGCGACTTCCTCGCTGTAGGAGTGAACGTGCCGTTCCATCCGGCGGAGCGCGGCTGCGGGGTCCTGGTCGCGAATCGCCCGGTTGATCGCCGTGTGCGCCCGCACCGTGGTTGCGCGAACAACATCGTCGATGAACTCCTCGTTGTGGGTGGCCGAATAGATCGCCGGGCCCAAGGCCATCATCATCCCGATGAGCAACTCGTTGTGACTCGCCCGAGCGAC
Organism: Nostocoides sp.; assembly: GCF_037045025.1. Taxonomy (GTDB): domain Bacteria; phylum Actinomycetota; class Actinomycetes; order Actinomycetales; family Dermatophilaceae; genus Nostocoides_A. Next base: position 385,258 of record NZ_JBAOHM010000015.1, read on the forward strand.
CGCAAGGTGCCAGTCGATATTGGCATGCAGGAAGTCGGCCAGGTCGCCGGCGTCAGCGACCGCCTGGTTGAGGTCGACAAGTGCCTCCAGGTCCGCCGCGGTCCGATTGCGCGCGGCGAGTTTGGCGCAGAAGGGTTCGAGGCCCTCGCGGGTCTCGAGCAGGGCAGCCAGGCGGATCTGGCGGCCGCGGATCAACAAGCCCACGCTGCGGGCCATCGACTCCTCGCCCGGCCGCTGCACGAAGGCGCCGCCGGCGCGACCGGCCTTGATCTTGACCAGGCCCTGCACCTCGAGGATCCGCAGGGCCTCCCGGACGGTCGTGCGGCTCATGTGGGTCTGGACGACGAGTTCTCGCTCCGGGGGGAGTGCTGCGCCCTCGGGAAACTCGCCGCTGAGGATGCGTTCGCGCAATTCCTCGGCGAGGACGTCCGAGGCCTTGGGAACCGCCATCGGGGCCAAGCGGATGGACGATCGTCCCTGTTGCGCCCGTGCTTCCGCTGTGCGTGCCACGACTCCCCCTCAATATGGTCTATTGGTTAGACCTAAGTTAGGATCACCAGTATTCAATCATGTCCGAGGGTAGTTCCTCTTTTACCGCGAGGAGAGCCGACATGCGCTGGGCGCTGACGAAGGACCAACTCGATTTCCAACGAGACCTGGCCGGCTGGCTTGATCACGTCGCCGATTCCGCCCAGGTACGCGACTGGTGCGCTAGCGGCCCATCGGACTACCTCGAGGCGCTGACCGAAGCGGGATGGCTCGCCGGCGGCATACCCGAGGAGTTGGGCGGAGCTGGCGGCGGGCTGGTCGAAGTCGCGCTGGCGACCGAGGCAATGGCCGCACGCGCAGTGCCCTCCGGAGCCTGGACGGCTTCGCTGATCGCCCTTCCCGCGCTGGCCGCCATTCCCGGTCGCGTCGCCGAGTTGATCGAGGAGGGCGCGTATGCCGCCGCGGCCGTCCGCGCCGATGCCGCCCCCGACGGACCCACCTCGGTCACCGCTGACGGGGACGGCCGCCTGACCGGCCGGGTCCCGCTGGTCCTCGGCGCCGCCTCGGCACGGACCCTCATCGTCCCGGCCGCCGGGCCGGACGGCAGCCTCGGACTGTATGCCGTGGACTCCCAGGCGCTCGGCCTGCACCTGGACCCGCGCACCCTGCTGGATGCCTCCCGGGATGCGGCCGACGTCACCATGGACGACACACCGGGGACGGCACTGGATCTCGATGTCCGCGCGATACTCGCCGAGATGGCCCTTCGGGCCGCGGTGATCGTCAGCGCCGACTCCCTCGGCGCCGCGCAACGCATGCTCGACCTCGCCGTCGAATACAGCCAGCAGCGCGAGCAGTTCGGCGTTCCGATCGGCTCCTTCCAAGCGGTCAAGCATGCGGCGGCGACCATCCTCGTCGGCGTCGAGGCCGCCCGCTCGATTGTCTACCCCGCGGCCGCCGCGGTCGAGACGGGAAGCGAGATGGCCCTCCCCTATGCGGCCGCTGCCAAGGCCCAGGTCGGCGCCGCCGCGGTGGCCGCGGCAGACAGCGCACTGACCATGCACGGCGCGATCGGCTACACGTGGGAGCATGACCTGCAGCTCTACTACAAGCGGGCAAAGCTCAACGGCACGCTGTTCGGCTCCACGGCGCAGTGGAACGAGCGCCTCGCCGGGCTGCTCGACCTCGTGCCCGCGTGAACACCCCCGAGGTGACACCGGCCTCGCTTTGGCGTTATGGTATGACCAATTAGTTATCGCTACCTGTCGACAGGATGCCAGTCGTGGATTTCGAACCGACCGAGGACCAACGCGCAATCCGCAGCGCCGTGCGGGGGCTTGCGGCACGCTTCGACGACCAGTACTGGATGGAGAAGGATCTCGCCCACGAGTTCCCGCGCGAGTTCTACGACGCGTTCGCCCAGGGCGGCTGGCTCGGTATCACCACGCCCGAGGAATTCGGCGGCCAGGGGATGGGCATCACCGAGGCCTCGATTCTCCTGGAGGAGGTGGCGGCGTCCGGCGCCGGGATGAATGGCGCCAGCTCGATGCACCTGTCGATCTTTGGGATGCACCCGGTCATCGTTCACGGTTCGGCCCATATGAAGGAGCGCACGCTGCCTCGCCTGGTCGAGGGTGACCTGCACGTCTGCTTCGGCGTCACCGAGCCGGGGGCCGGACTGGATACCACCAAGATCACCACCTTTGCCCAGCGCGACGGCGACGACTACGTCGTCAGTGGCCGGAAAGTCTGGATCTCCAAGGCGATCGAGTCCGAGAAAGTCCTCTTGCTCACCCGCACAACGCGATTCGAGGACGTCAAGAAGAAGACCGATGGGCTGACGCTCTTTCTCACCGACGTCAAGGTCGACGGAGTCGAGATCCGACCCATCAAGAAGATGGGCCGCAACGCCGTCACGTCCAACGAGTTGTTCATCGACGGAATGCGCATCCCCGCCGAGGACCGCGTCGGGGAGGAGGGCGAGGGCTTTAGGTACATCCTCGACGGGCTCAACCCCGAGCGCATGCTGGTGGCCGCCGAGGCCCTGGGGATCGGCCGGGCCGCATTGCGGCGGGCGACGCAATACGCGAACGAACGGGAAGTCTTCGGCCGCCCGATCGGCATGAACCAGGGGTTGCAGTTCCCGCTCGCCGACTCGCTCGCCCGGCTCGACGCCGCCGAACTCGTGTTGCGGAAGGCGACCTGGCTCTATGACCACGGCAAACCGTGCGCCAAGGAGGCCAATATGGCCAAGTACCTATGCGCCGACGCGGCTTTTGAGTGCGCCGACCGGGCTCTGCAGACCCACGGCGGGATGGGCTACTCCGAGGAGTACCACGTCGCGAGATACTTCCGCGAAGCCCGGCTGACCCGGATCGCGCCGCTCAGCCAGGAGATGGTGCTCAACTATCTCGGCGAGCACGTGCTGCACCTGCCCAGGAGCTATTGATGAACGCGTTGTCCGGACGAACCGCCCTGGTCACCGGCGCCGGTGGCGGCATCGGCGCCGCCGTCGCCCGCGCCTTTGGCGCCGAAGGCGCCGCCGTGCTCGTGACCGATGTCGACTCGGCTGCCGCGGCCGCGGTAGCGGAGCAGATCGTCGCCGCCGGAGGGCGCGCCGAATCCGCCCGCCTCGATGTCCGAGACGCGACGCAAGCCCGTGCCGCCGCCGAGCGGGCCGCGAGCCTCGGCGGCGGCACGCTCAACATCCTGGTCAACAACGCGGGCGTGATCGCGCCCGCCATGTTCGCCAAGCTGGAGGAGGAAGCGTTTGCCCGGATTGTCGACATTCACCTGACCGGCAGCTTCCGGTGCAGCAAGGCGGTTTTGCACTTCCTCCCCGACGACGGCACCGGGCGGATCATCAATGTGACCTCTGCCGCTGGCCTGACCGGGACGATCGGCCAGGCGAACTATGGGGCCGCCAAGGCCGGAATCATCGGGTTGACGAAGTCCCTCGCCAAGGAGTTGGCGGGGCGCCAGATCACGGTCAACGCGATCGCCCCGCTCGCCGCCACACCAATGACCGAGACCGTTCGAACTAACGAAAAACTGAACAACCTCAACCTTTCCCGCGTGGCGATGGGGCGCTGGGCCGACCCGGACGAGATCGCCCCGGTCTTTGTCTTCTTTGCCTCGGACGCCGCGTCTTATGTCACCGGCCAGGTGTTGCCCGTCGACGGGGGGCTGGTGATCTGATGCCTCGCACTCCCACCGGCCCGTTCGCACAGCACGCGCGCGAGGTGCTCATCGTCGACGGTGTGCGCACCCCCTTCGGCCGTTCGCACGCCGAGCGTGGCTGGTTTCGCGACGTCCACCCCAATGCGATCCTCGCGACGGTGTATGCCGCCCTGCTCGCCCGCAGCGGTTTGGCGCCTACCGACATCGAGGACCTGCACGTCGGCTGCACGGCACCCTTCGGCGAGCAGTCCCGCAACATCGGCCGCAACGCCTGGCTGCATGCCGGCTATCCGCCGGAGATCCCCGCCGTCACCCTCGATCGCCGGTGCGGCTCGGCGCAGACCGCAGCCGAGCTCGCCGCTGGTCTGGTCGGCACCGGCACCCACGATCTGATCATTGCCGCGGGGGTCGAGCACATGCACCATGTGCCGATGACCTCTCCCGCAAAGATCTCGGAGCTGTATGGGGACCCGTGGACACCCGAGATGTGGGCGCAATACGACTTTGTGCACCAAGGCGAGAGCGCCGAACTGATCGCTGACCGGTGGGATATTACCCGCCAGGAGATGGACGCGCTCGCCGCTGAATCGCATCACCGCGCGGCCGCGGCGGCCGCTGCCGGACGGTTCGACGACGAGATCATCGCGATGGAACTGGACGGTCAGATCCGCACCAGCGACCAGACCGTCCGGCCCGAGACCACCACCGAGACCCTCGCCGGGTTGCGACCCGCGTTCCGCGAGAACGGATCGGTGACCGCAGGCTCGTCCTCGCCGATCTGCGACGGGGCAGCCGGGGTTCTCCTGGCCTCCCGTGATGCCGTCGACCGGCACGGTCTACGGGCACGGGCACGGATCGTCGACCAGACCACCGTCGGTGTCGACCCGATCCTCATGCTCACCGGCCCAATCCCCGCCACCGACAAGATCCTGCAGCGTAATGGCCTGACCCTCAACGACATCGACCTGATCGAGATAAACGAGGCGTTCGCCTCGGTCGTCATCGCCTGGGAGCGAGAGCTGAAGGCCGATATGGCCAAGGTCAACGTCAATGGCGGCGCAATCGCCCTGGGACACCCCGTCGGCGCCACCGGCGGCCGGCTGCTGGCCGCGATCGTCGGCGAGCTCGAGCGCCGCGACGCCGAACTCGGCCTGGTCACCATGTGCTGTGGTGGCGGAATGGGCACCGCGACGCTGATTCAACGGCTCTGACATGGTCGACCTGCGGCAGTTCCTCACCGCCGGCAGCGGCCTGTGGTGGAGCCAGACCAGCGCCGAACCAACCGTTCTGGTGCGAGCCTTGCTCGACCAGGTCGCCGACATCGGCCCGGTGCGCGCCTTCGTCGGCATGACGTGGGACCCGGCGATCGGCAGCGAGTTGCCCGAGGAGATCTCGGTCCTCTCCTATGGCGGGCTGGGGCGGTTGCAGGCCCTGAGTGCCGAAGGGCGACTGGATGTCCTTGCCTGCCATTTTTCTTCTTTACCAAGGCTTTTCGCTGATGGTCATTTGCCGTGCGATGTCGGCCTGGTGCAGGTATCACCCCCCGATGACGACGGCAACTGCTCGCTGGGCGTGGGCGTCGACTATGTCGCCGACGCGGTCGAACACACCCGGGTCCTGATCGCCGAGATCAACCAGCAGATGCCGCCAACTACGGGCTCACGACGAATCCCGTTGTCCCGCTTCGCGGCCACCGTCGAGACCGACCGGCCCCTGCTCACGGCGCCGACCACTGCAGTCAAGCCCGTCGACCAGCGCATCGCCGCCAATGTCGCGGCGCTCATCGAAGACGGCGACACCATCCAGATTGGGGTCGGCTCTCTACCTGCTGCGGTCCTCGCGACGCTGCGGGGACACCGCGATCTCGGCGTGCATTCGGGGATGATCGCCGACGGCGTTCTCGACCTCGTCGAGACGGGCGTGCTGACGGGGGCGCGCAAGGAGATCGATCCCGGCCTGATCGTCACCGGTGCTGCGCTGGGCAGCAGCCGGCTGTATCACTCGCTGGAGCAAATCCCGGTCGAGTTCCGGCCGGTCAGCTACACCCACGACCCGCGCGTGCTGTCCCAGTTGCGATCGCTTGTCGCCATCAATTCGGCGATCGAGGTCGACCTGACCGGCCAGGTCGGCGCCGAACGGCGCGCTGGCGTCACGGTCGGGGCCATCGGTGGCCAGACCGACTTCTCCCGTGCCGCCGCGCTCACCGGCTCCCGCTCGATCATCGCCTTGCGCTCGACCGCACGGGGCTCCTCGACGATCAAGCCCACGCTGGAATTTGGCGCCGTGACGACTTCACGAGCCGATGTCGACTTCGTCGTCACCGAGCACGGGGTCGCCAAGCTGACCGGCTGCCCGATCTCCGAGCGCCCGCACCGCGTCATCGAGGTCGCCGATCCGGCCCACCGGGAGGCACTTGCCGCCCAGCTGCGCACCCAGCGCTTCGAACCCTCCGCCAACACCGCGCTGCACTGAGAGGCCCTCGATGACGACGACCCTGCCCACACGCGTGCACATTCGCGAGGTCGGCCCACGGGACGGTTTCCAGAACGAGCCCGAGCACATCCCCACGGCCGCCAAGATCAGCCTGATCAACGCGCTCGGTCGCTCCGGCCTCAAGCGGCTCGAGGTGGCTAGCTTCGTGCGCGCCGACGTCATCCCGCAACTTGCCGACGCCGGCGAGGTGCTGACCGGCATTGAGGTCCCTGACGACGTCTCGCTCCTCGTCCTCATCCCCAACTCCAAGGGGCTGAATAGCTCGCTGGCCTATCGACAGCACTTCCACGAGGTCGGCATCTTTGTCAGCGGCTCGGAGACCCACAATAAGAAGAACGTCAATCGGACGATTGCCGACACAATGGCCGACAACGTGGTCATGGCCAAGCGAATCACCGCCGAAGGCCTGCGGTGCGGCGCCGTGATCGCCACCTCCTTCGGCTGCCCCTTCGAGGGCAAGGTCGACATGGATCGCGTCCTCGACCTCGCCGAGCAGTTCGCGGCGATGGGAGCCAGTGAGGTCGGTTTCGGCGACACGACGGGCATGTGCAATCCCGCGTATGCCGGCGACTTCTTCGCCGCCGCAATCGAGCGCCTGCCCGGGGTCGAGGTCACCGCCCACTTCCACAACACTCGAGGCCAGGGACTTGCCAACGCGTATGCCGCGCTCGCGGCCGGCTGCGACAGTTTCGAGTCTAGCTTCGGTGAACTCGGAGGGTGCCCGGTTCCCAAGGGATCGACGGGCAATATCGCCACCGAGGACCTCGTCGGGATGTTCCACGAGATGGGCGTGGCGACCGGTGTCGACCTTCCCCAGCTGATCGCCGCCGCCCGAGAGGCCCAGCAGACCCTCGGGCGCCAATTGACGAGCCACTCGATCATCGCCGGTCCCGTCGTCTGGAATACGGCCGGGTGAGAACCCGAAACTGTCACCACCACAAGGAGAACTGCACATGACCACGCGCACCGTGTTCGTCACCGGGGCGGCCCAAGGAATCGGCCGGGGCATCGCCACCAGCCTGGTCGAGGCCGGCCATCGGGTGGCGATCGCCGATCTCAACACCGAGGTTGCGCAGGCGACGGCGGCCGAACTCGGCGCAAGCGGCGCCCACGTCATCGCCGTCCACTGCGACATCACGAGCACCGCCTCGGTTCGGTCCGCGGTTGAGCAGGCCCAAGACCAGCTCGCCGGCCCGATCGACATGGTCGTCAACAATGCCGGTTGGGACAACTTCATGCCGTTCCTGGCGACGAGCGAGGACTTCTGGGACAAGATCTTGGACATCAACTTCAAGGGCGCGTTGCGCGTCATCCAGGCGACCGTCCCCGGAATGGTCGAGCGCGGTTTTGGCCGGGTCGTCAACATCGGCTCCGACGCCGGCCGGGTCGGATCCTCGCTCGAAGCCGTCTATTCCGGCGCCAAGGGCGGGATCATCGCCTTCACCAAGACCCTCGCCCGCGAGGGGGCGACCAAGGGCGTCACCTGCAACACGATCTGCCCCGGCCCAACCGACACCCCGGCCTTGCGCACCTTCACCGAAGGCTCGGGACAGGACGCCGAGAAGGTGCTCGCCGGCATGACCCGGGCGGTCCCGATGAAGCGACTCGGCACGCCCGCCGACATCGGCCCGGCCGTCGCCTTCCTCGCCTCCGACGGCGCGGCATTCATCACCGGCCAGACCCTGTCGGTCAGCGGTGGCCTGACCATGGCTTAACCCGGCCATACCGCAATCCTTCCCGGAACTGCGTCATTGCACAGCCATTCACTGCCACAAGGGATTACCGCCACAAGGATTCACTGCCACAAGGAGTTTTCACCATGAGCGAGACAGCCCAAGGCGCCGTCGGCTGGGAGATCGTCCATGACTCGATCATCGTGCTCGACCTCAAGCGGGGGCCGGCCAATGCCCTCGGCCCGCCGATCTGCGAGGGTATCCAGGCCGCCTTGGACGAGGCCGACCGCGTCGGCGGCATCAAGGTGGCGGTGGTGAGTTCGTCCATTCCCGGGTTCTTCGCCGCCGGGGCCGACATCAAGCACATGGGCGCGATCGCCGACGGGGCGGCGTTCACGGCATACGGAGATGCGTTGCGCGCCGGGTTGGACCGCCTAGCGGGCACCGACCGGATCACCATCGCGGCGGTCGACGGCCTGGCGCTGGGCGGCGGCCTCGAGCTGGCGATCGCCTGCCATTTGCGCGTGGCCGGGTCCTCGGCGCGACTTGGCCTGCCCGAGGTCAAGCTCGGGCTCGTCCCCGGAGCTGGAGGCACTCAACGCCTGCCCCGGCTCGTCGGGCGCGGCCGGGCCCTGGACATCATGCTCTCTGCCCGCCAAGTGCCGGCCCAGGAGGCGCTGACCATGGGGTTGGTCGACCGGGTCGTCGAGGCCGGCCGGGCAACCGAGGCGGCCATCGAGCTCGCCCGCGAGCTGTGCACGATGTCGCTGCCGGCGCTGCGTGCCGTCGTCCGACTCGTGGACACCTCCTTCGACACGATCCTCGATGAGGGCTTCCGGATCGAAATCGCCGAGGAACAGGAGCTTTTCGAGTCCGGCGAGGCGGCCGAGGGGCTGGCTGCCTTCCTGGGGAAACGGGCGCCCAACTTCGCGTGACTCACCCGGACTTCGCCCGAGTCACCCCCTCCGGCCACGATTTCACCCCAACGAGCTATTGCATTGGGTCTGATGGTTAGACCATTCTAGGTACTGCGCGACGACGTGGTCGCCAGCAGGACGCCTCCAGCGCCTGAACGACACCTAGGGGTGAAGATTGAACAAGACACGAACCGCCGTCTCCGCGGCGATGTTGTGTGGCCTCGTGGCGGCCTGCGGCAGCCCCAAGAGCGCCGAGGACGCCGGCGCCGACTCGAGCGGCGGGGACGCCGGCGGCGGCACCGTCAAAGTCGCCGTCATTCCCCCATCGAGCGGGGCCCTGGCTCAGTTCGGTGCCGACGCGGCCGCCGCCTGGCAGTTCGCCGCCGACGAGGCCAACGCCGCCGGTGGGGTGAACGGCAACAAGATCGAGATCATCAAGATGGACACCGACGCCAACCCGGCGACCACCCTGCGTGCCGCCAAGGAGGCGGTGGAGCAGAAGGGCGCTCAGTTCATCGGTGGTGTCATGACCTCCACCGAGCACGGCGCGCTCAATGCCCAGCTCGACGGTCTCGGCGTCTTGTCCTTCAACGCCCTCGGCAAGGATGACGCCCTCACCGGCAAGGACTGCACGGCCAACGCCTTCCGCGTCGTGCAGTCCACGAGCCAGGACGTCGCCGGGCTGAAGGAAAGCCTTCCCGAACTCCCCGGCAACACGTGGGACATTCAGGCGGTCGACTACTCCACCGGGCACACGACGGCGAGCGAATTCAAGAAGGCCGCCGAAGGTGGCGGGAAGAAGATCGGCGTGGAGTCCTTCGCGCCGTTGAACACCACCGAGTTCGGCACGTTCATCAGCAAGCTCAAGGGCAGCTCCTCCGACGCGCTGCTCGCCGTCGAATACGGCGCGGACGGCGTGGCGTTCGTCAACCAGGCCGCCCAATTCGACCTGACGAGCAAGTACGACACCATCCTCGGCTTCAACATGGTCTCCGAGCCGCTGTTCAAGGCGCTCGGGGAGAAGGTTCTGGGCTTCTACAACAACCTCGGTTATGACGCCAAGGCAGACAACGAACTCAACACAAAGTTCGTCGAGGCGTGGAAGGCCAAGCACGACGCTCAGCGCCCCTACTACGTCATCGCGGACAACTACCTTGCCGCGCAGACACTTTTCGAAGGCATCAAGAAGGCCGGCTCGACCGACCCGATGAAGGTGGGCGAGTCGTTGAACGACCTGTCGTTCGACAGCATCGCCGGCCAGGTCACCATGCGCGCCGCCGACCACCAGATGATCCGGCCGACCTATATCGGCAAGGTCGTCAAGGACGCCGAGGGCGTCGAAGGCATGGGCTGGGAGATCGTCCACACCTTCGACGGCGACATCCCGCCGAGCGCGGACTGCAAACTCTGAATCACCCCCCCAACGGCCAAACGCTCTGAGCCACCCCAGGCCGTGGGCCCTGGATCCAGCCCGGGGCCCACGTCCGTTCCGGCACAACGCATTCCGGCAGACGACAAGGAGGTCGGCCATCACACAGTTGCTCAACGGCATCGCGCTCGGGTCCTTGCTGATGATCCTCAGCTCGGGACTGGCCATGATCTACGGGCTGCGCGGCGTCACCAACTTCGCCCACGGCGCCCTCTATATGGCCGGCGCCTATATCGGCTACTCCGTCGCGCACCGGGTCTCCTTCTGGCTGGCGCTGATCGTTGCCCCGATCGCCCTGGCCGTGATCGGGGCGATCCTCGAACTCGTCTTCTTCCGTCAACTGCAGCATCGTTCCCACATCGAGGTCGGCCTGATCACCTTCGGCATTGCCTTCATCATGGAGCGGATCATCGTGCTGCTCTGGGGCGAGCGGACCCTCGCCGTCTCTGCCCCAGCGGGATTGGACGGGACCACCAACATCTTCGGGACGGCATACCCGACCTATCGGCTGTTCGTCATCGCGCTGGCCCTGCTGCTCGCATTCGCCCTTGTCCAGTGGATCCGGCGCAGCACGGTCGGCCTGCACATCCGGGCGGCGAGCTTCGACGTGGACACGACGGCCATTCTCGGCGTCAACGTCGACCGGGTCAGCCTGCTCGTTGTCTGCGTCGGCGCGGCGCTCGCCGGCCTGTCCGGCACCCTCGCGGCTCCCTACGTCTCGGTCTACCCGGCGATGGGGACCGCGATTCTCGTCCTCGTCCTCATCGTCGTCGTCATCGGCGGCACGGGAAGCATCGCGGGCGCGATGCTCGCGGGCATGGCACTCGGCATCATCCAGACCATGGGATCGATCTGGGTCCCCAGCCTCTCGGTGCTCGTCCCGTATGCCGCGCTGGTCGCCGTCTTGCTGTGGCGACCGCAGGGGCTGTTCGGAAGGAAGGTCACATGAGCGAATCGGTCCAGCATGACACCGATCTCGATCTCAGCACGACCCAAGGTCCCCCCGTCCTCGGCGGTGCCGATCCGCGCTCGCGGCATCGCGGGATGGTCATCGGGATCGTCCTGGCCCTGCTCGTCCTCGGGGCGGGCCTGGCCGTCCCCTATGTCGTGCCCTCGCGCTACTACATGGGCTTGCTCCTGGACGGTGTGATCCTCGCGATCCTCGCCAGCTCGCTGGGGTTCCTCGCTAAGCATCTGGGCTTGATCAGCCTGGGCCACACCGCCTTCTACGGTGGAGCGGCATACGCAACGGGAATCGCGATCGTTCGCTGGGAGTTCTCGCTGCTGCTCGCCGTCCTGTTTGCGATCGTCGTCGGCACGCTCCTCTCCCTCGTCATGGGCGTTCTCGTGGTCCGCGCCTCCGGCATGGGCTTCCTCATGCTCACCCTCGCCCTCGGCCAAGCGCTCTACCAACTGTGCATCCAGCGGGCCGCACTCCCCTGGACGGGCGCCTTCGACGGTCTGCAGATCAGCTATCCGCGCTCGGAACGCTTCCTCGGGCTCAACCGCACCCAGCTGATGAATGCCGCCTACTTCTGGCCGATCGCTTGGTCGGCACTGGTGTTGACGATTCTCGCGCTGTGGCTGATCGGCCGATCCCGTTTCGGCATTGTGTTGGAAGGCATCCGCGAGAACGAGGAACGTATGCGGTTCTCGGGCTATGGCACCTATCTGCCGCGCCTGGTCGCCTTCGTCATCTCGGGATTCGCGGCGTCCCTGGCTGGCGCCTTGTTCGCGCTCAACGCGAGCTATGTCTCTCCGGAGTCGCTGAGCTTCCTCAAGGCCGGAGACTCGTTGATCGCCTCGATCATCGGCGGCCTGGGCGTTCTGCTCGGCCCGGTCTTCGGCGCCTTCCTCTATGTCTATGCCCAGGCCCGGTTCAACGTCTCCGGCAACCTGCACCTCTATACCGGGCTGGCGCTCGTCCTCGTGTTGTGCTTCCTGCCCGGCGGCATCCTCGGCAGTCTGGTCGACGCGATCCGCAAACGGACCCGGCGTCGCGCGAGCCCGCCTGCACCCCCGGGAGACGGAGGTCCCATCATGAGCCTGTTCGTCGGTAGCGGAGTCAGTGTGCGCTACGGCGCGGTCAAGGCGCTCACCGATGTCGACGTGAGCCTCGAGCCGGGCATCGTCCACGGCGTGATCGGCCCCAATGGCGCCGGCAAGTCGACGTTCATCGACGGGCTGTCGGGTCGCGCCAAGGTGACGTCGGGCACCGTGACCTTCGACGGCGAGGACATCACCACCAAATCCCCTCGCTGGCGACGCCATCGCGGAATCTCCCGCTCCTTCCAACGCACGAGCGTCTTCCCGTCGATGACCGTCCGGCAACAGTTGGAAATGGTGGCCCGCAAGACGGGAGAGACCAACCTCGACGACATCGTGACCGTCCTGGACCTGAACAGCGTCCTGGACACCGTCTGCGCCGAGATCGCCTACGGCACCCAGCGCTCGGTGGACCTGGCCATCGCGCTGATCGGCAACCCCAAGGTCGTGCTGCTCGACGAACCCTGCGCCGGGCTCGTCTCCGATGAGTCGGTGCGAATGCTCGGGCATGTCCGGGAGATCTGCAAGGACCGGCAGGTGGCGGCCCTGCTCGTCGAACACGACGTCGACGGCGTCTTCCGCACCTGCGATCGGATCACGGTGCTGAACCTCGGACAGGTCCTCGCGACCGGGGAACCGGCCGAGGTGCGCGCCAACCCCGAGGTCATCAAGGCCTACCTCGGAAGTGCTGCATGAGCGCCATTTTGGAGTTCCGCAATGTCGGAGCGTCGTATGCCGGAGCGGTCGTCCTCCAGGAGGTCTCGTTCGCGATCGGGGAAGGGGAGACCGTGGGTCTGGTCGGGCGCAATGGCGCCGGAAAGACGACGGCTCTGCTGTCGGTGTACGGCGTTCCGCACGTCACCGGCGAAATCCGCATCGGTGGTCAGCCGCTGGGGAAGGCGCGCTACGAGCCGGCCAGCCGCGGGGTCAGCCTGGTCCCTCAAGGAAAGCGGATCTATCCCAACCTGACCGTCGAAGAAAACATCCTGCTCGGGGAGGCCTCCGGCCGAAAGGGCCAATGGACGCTCGACCGGCTCTATGACCTCTTCCCCAACCTCGCTCGGGCCAAGGCCCGGCTCGGGACGATGATGAGCGGCGGTGAGCAACAGATGCTCGCCATCGCCCGCGCCCTGCGCGCCGAGCCGGCCCTCCTCATGCTCGACGAGCCCACGGAGGGCCTCGCGCCCGTCATCATCGATCAGCTCACCGAGGCGCTGCGGACGATCCGGGACACGGGCACGTCCTTGCTCCTTGTTGAGCAGCACATCGGGATGATCCAAAAACTCGCCAGCCGATACCTCGCCTTGCGCAAGGGAGAACTGGTTGGCGATGGGCCCATCGACGATCTGTCCAAACGCGAAGTTCAGGAAATGATCGCGCTCTGAGGCGAAGGAGAGGGATGTTCGCGTCACCGTGCACCGGCCCCCTCGCCGGGTTGAAGGTCATCGAGATCGGCGGCCTCGGGCCCGGTCCGTTCGCCGCCATGCTCCTTGCCGATCTGGGGGCCGACGTCGTGCGGGTCGACCGCGCCCACGGCGCCGCTTTGTCCGGGCCGAACTTCGACCACCGCCTGGAGTTGCTCAACCGCGGCCGACGATCGGTTGCCGTCGACTTGAAGCATCCCGCAGGAGCGGCGGTGGTGCTGCGGCTGGCCGAGGAGGCCGACGTCCTCTTCGAGGGGTTTCGCCCGGGCGTCGCCGAACGTCTCGGAATCGGCCCGGCGCAGGTGATGGAGCGCAACCCCCGGATCGTCTATGGCCGGATGACCGGTTATGGCCAGACCGGGCCGATGGCGCAGACGGTCGGGCATGACATCAACTATGTCGCGCTCAGCGGCGTCCTGTCCCTCATCGGCCGCCAAGGCCAGCCGCCGACCGTCCCGCTGAGCCTCGCCGGCGACTTCGGTGGCGGCGGGCTCTTCCTGGTCATGGGCATTCTGGCCGCCCTCTGGGAGCGGCAACACTCGGGGCGCGGACAGGTCGTCGACGCGGCCATGACCGAGGGCGCGGCCGTCTTGGCGACCCCCTTCTTCGGCTTCGCCCAGACAGGGAGTTGGAACCTCGTGCGGGGGACCAACCTGGTCGACACCGGCGCGCCCTACTATGACGCCTACGAGTGCTCGGACGGCAACTACATCGCGATCGGGCCGCTCGAACCGCACTTCTATGCCGACCTGATCGACCTGCTCGACCTGCCAGCCGACGACCTGCCGGATCAGCTCGATCAGGCGCAGTGGCCGGCGATGAAACCGGTCTTTGCCGAGGCAATCCGCACGCGGACGCGGCAGGAGTGGGTGGACCGGGCCGACGGCCGCAACCCGTGCCTGTCGCCGGTCTTGACCGTCGAGGAAGCTCCCCACCACCCCCACCATGTGGCCCGCGAGGCGTTTGTGGACGTCGGGGGGCTCCTGCAGCCGGCGCCCGCGCCGAAGTTCAGCCGGACACCGGCACACGTCGACCGCGTGCCCCCACGGCCGGGAGAGCACACCCGAACCGCCCTGGCGGAGTGGGGAATTGCGCCGGTCCAGATCGACAACTGGTTGTCCAGCAAGGCCATCGTGGACTACTCCCATCCAGCCGAAACCGGCGACTCAGCCTGCGACAACAATCCAAGCTGCCACACCAAGGACCAAGGAGCGTGACGTGAACACCCCCGAGTTCGAGACCATCCTGCTTGACCGGCCGGTTGACGGCGTGGTCGTCGCCACTCTCAACCGCCCCGACCGGTTGAACGCCCAGACCGACACGATGTTCCGGGAGTTCGAGCGCCTCGCTCGCGCGCTGAACGACGACGACGATCTGCGAGTCGTCATCCTCACCGGGGCCGGACGCGCCTTCTGCGCCGGCTTCGACTTGGACGACGCCAAGAATCTCCCCGGCCTCGGTGCCCTCGGCTTCCTCCACCAGCAGGAGCGTGCGGCCCGTGGCCTGCATGCGCTACGCCACATCCGAGTGCCGTTGATCGCCGCGGTCAACGGGCCGGCTGCCGGCGGTGGGTTCTCCCTCGCGCTCGCCGCTGACATCCGAATCGCCTCACCCACAGCGCGCTTCAATGCCGCATTCGTGAAAATCGGACTGACAGCAGGGGATTTAGGTGTGTCCTGGCTCTTGCCGCGGTTGGTCGGCCCTGCCCGAGCCAACGAGATCGCGTTCACGGGAGCTCAAGTGGACGCCGAGGAGGCCGAGCGGATCGGCCTGGTCAACAAGGTCGTCCCCGCCGATCAACTCATGTCCGAGTGCCTCGCGATGGCCGAGCTGATCAAGGCCAACTCGCCCGGCGGGGTCCAACTGTCCAAGCGGGCCATTCAAAACAACCTGGAGGTTGCCTCGTATGCCGCCGCGATCGAGTTGGAGAACCGCGGCCAGGCACTGTTGACTCGCAGTGCCGATATGCCCGAAGCCCTGGCCGCCTTCCTCGAGAAGCGCCCCGCGAACTTCACCGGAGAATGACATGTCCGACACCCTCGCCAACTACGAGCCCGCGCAGCTGGAGACGCTGACCCTCGACGTGCTGCCCGGCAAGATCGCGGTCATGACGATCAACCGGCCAGACCGGATGAACTCCAACACCGTGCGGATGTTCTCCGAGTTTGGCCTGGTCGCCGATGCGTTGCGCGACACCGATGCTCGCGCCCTTATCCTGCGCGGAGCGGGCGATAAGGCGTTCTGCGCAGGCTTTGATCTCGACGAGATCGGCGTCATCACGACCATGGGCGTGCGCCAGTTCCTGAAGTTCCAGGAGACCGCGACTGGCGGCATCCAAGCCATCCGCTTCCTGCCGTTCCCCGTGATCGCCGCGATCCACGGCCCCGCCGCAGGCGGCGGCCTCGCCCTCGCCCTGGCCGCCGATATCCGACTGGGCGACCCACGGGCGAAGTTCAGTGCCGCCTTCGTCAAGGTCGGCCTGTCCGCGGGTGAGTTGGGGACGTCATACAACCTCGCCCGGCTCATCGGTCCCGCACGCGCGGCCGAGATCTGCTTCACCGCACGCTTGGTCGATGCGACCGAGGCCGAGCGCATCGGCCTGCTCAACCACGTCCATCCGACCGAGTCACTGATGGACGAGGCCGTGGCACTCGCCCACCGGATCAGCGCCAACAGCCCTGGCGGAGTGCGGTTGTCCAAGTCCGCGCTGCAACGCAACACCGAGAACGTCTCCTACGCCGCAGCGTTGGAGCTGGAGAACCGGGGCCAGGCCCTGATGACCCGAACGACGGACATGCCGGAGGCCCTCACCGCCTTCTTGGAGAAGCGCGAGCCGAAATTCACCGGCCAGTGATGAGCGAGCAGTGGACGTGGTCACCCGCGCAGCTCGACCGGCTGCGGGATTTCCTCGACGAACACGACGTTTTGCACGGGTCGCTGACCCTGCGCCCGATCGGTGACGGGCACTCCAACCTGACTTATCTCGTCACCGACGGCGAGCGCGAGGTCGTCCTGCGTCGGCCGCCGCCTCCACCGACCCCGCCGGGTGCCCACGACATGCTCCGTGAAGCCCAACTCATCGGCGCGCTGGAAGGCAGCGAGGTCCCGGTTGCCCGGGTGCTTGCGGTGGCGCAACGGGACGACGTCATCGACGTTCCCTTCTATGTCATGACCTATGTGCGCGGCCCGGTCGCGACGACAGGGTCGCCGCCGCACCTGGCCAACCCCGCCGAGCGACGCCGCGTCGGGGAGTCCCTGGTGGCGACGCTCGCGGCTCTACATGCGGTCGACTGGCGCGCCGCCGGACTGGAGAACATGGGTAAGCCGAAGGGCTTCAATCTGCGTCACGTCAAGCGGATGGCGGCGCTCGTGGCCGATGACGACGGCAACCCCCCCGACGATTTCGCGCCGGTCGACGCCTGGCTGCGCGCCAACGCTCCGGCGGAGTCGGGGGAGGCGATCATCCACAACGACTTCCGGTTGGGCAATGTCATCCTCGGGCCGGACACACCCGGTCGGGTCGTCGCCGTCCTCGACTGGGAACTGGCGACGATCGGTGACCCGCTGTTCGACCTCGGCTACTTCCTGTCGTCGTATCCCGTTGCAGGAGAGGAACGGACACCCACCGAAGATCTCGGAACGTCGCTCTTGGAGGACGGTTATCCGACGCGTGACGAGATTGCCGCAATGTATGCCGCTCGCACCGGCGCCGATCTGTCCGCGCTGCCTTGGTATGTCGCTATGGCGCAATGGAAACTGGCTGTCCTCTACGAATACGGCCATCGCCGAGCCATCGCCGGCGTCGGCGACCCCTACTATGCCGACCGCGGGCTCGTCGTGTCCTTCCTGCGCGCCGCCCACCGGGCAGCCGGTCTGCCCTGGTCGCGAGGAACTTCTGCTAGCAGCAGTTAGTCAACGTCTCCATAGGTTGCTGCCTATGGGGACGTCGACCACCTTGCGCTAAGTCGGCCGCAGCCGGCTCCGCGGCGGCCGGCGTCAGCTGCTCGGCGGCCGGGTTCAGGTCCTTGCCGTGGGATCCTCCTGGAGGATTCGGGGAATCGACCCGCGGTGGAAGCCCAAGAAGGGCTCGGTCTTGCCGCCCGGGGGGATCTCCCAGCCGCCGCGCCAGTTCGGCGTTCCGCCGTCGACGCGAAGGCAGGTGCCCGTGACATAGGCGGCAGCCGGCGAGAGCAGATAGACGATCCCTGCCGAGATCTCCGCCTCGGTGCCGAACCGCTTGAGCGGGATCACTGGCATGGCCTTCTCCTGGATCCAGCGGGTGCCGGCCTCGTCATAGGTGTCGAAGCCCGACGACGCGATTCCGCCGGGCGCGAGCGCGTTGACCCGCACCCCGGATTCGGCCCATTCGCAGGCCGCAGTCTCGGTCAATGTCCACGTGCCGCCTCGGGAGGCCCCCGAGTGGCCCATGCCGGGCCAGCCGCCCCAGATGTCCGCGATGATGTTGACGATGGCGCCGCCGTGCTCCTGCATCCACTGGGTGTAGGTCTCGCGCATCATCACGAAGGTCCCAGTGAGGTTGTTGCGCACCACGGCTTGAAAACCGTTGGTGGAGATGTCCTTCAAGGCGGCTCGATACTGACCGCCGGCGTTGTTGACCAGGCCGTCGATCCGGCCGCGCTCCTGCACGACCGCGGCCACGGTGGCCCGCACCGCGTCCTCGTCACGGATGTCGCACGAGTATGCCGATGCCGACCCGTCGTCCTCGGCGATCTCGGCGAGGACGGTGTCTAGCTTCTCCTGACTACGCCCGGTGATGACGACATGTGCACCGAGCGCGGCTAGCTCGTGGGCGGTGCAGCGCCCGAGCCCGCTGCCACCACCGGTGACCATGATCGTCTGCCCCTCGAAGAGCCCAGGCGCAAATATCGATTTGTAGGTCACGGGAAGTCACACACCTCGCTGGGTCTTGGCCGCTTCGCTGGCGGCTTGGCTCTTTGCCCGGGCCTCGGCCCAGTCGTCCTTCGTCATCGACGTCAAACTGGCGAATGTGCCGGGACCAGCGAGCATTTGGCCACCATCCATGGCAATCGTCTGACCGGTCAGGTAGTCGCACCCGTCGCCCATGAGGAAGATCGTCAGGTGGGCGAGTTCCTCGATGCTTCCCATCCGGCCCATCGGCACCGCATCCTCCTGCGTCGCGCCGGCGGACGAGGTATCCGTCGGGTTGAGCATCGCCCAGGCGTATTCCGTCGGAATGGGACCGGGCGCAACGGCATTGACCCGAATGCCATAGCGACCCCACTCGGCGGCGAGCGACATCGTCATCGCGTGCACGGCCGCCTTCCCCATTGCCGAGGGAACAACGAAGGCTGACCCCGTCCACACCCAGGTCGTCAGCGTCGACAGCACACTTCCCTTGTCGCCGTTCGCGATCCATCGCTTCCCGGCGGCAAGTGTGGTGAGGAAGGAGCCGTCCATCACGGTGGAGGAGACCGCCTCGTAGGCGCGCGGGCTGAGCGACTCCGTAGGCGCGATGAAGTTGGCCGCCGCATTGTTGATGACTCCGCTCAACGGCCCATGCTGGCTCCAGATCTCATCCATCGCGGCGTCGATCAGGTCGGCTTTGCGGACATCGACGACCTGCCAATGCACGACCCCGTCGCGACCGCCGGCCGCCTCCGCCGCTGCTTCTTCGAGCACGGCTGGCCGACGGCCCCACAAGTGGACCTGCGCACCATGTGAAACCAAGTGCGCGGCAACACCCTTGCCGAGGCCGGTGCCGCCCCCGGTGATCAGAATGCGTTTTCCGGCGAGGACATCGGTGCGGAATGGGCTCGTCACTTTGGCTCCCTGGTCGGTCGTGTGCGCGGTTGCCTCGGCGGTCACAGGCCGAGCGACTTGACGATGATTTCCTTCTGCACTTCGTTCGAGCCACCATAGATCGTCGGGGCCAGGTTGAAGCGGACCTGCTCTTCCATGCCGAAATCGCGGGCGAAGCCATAGCCGCCCATGAACTGCATGGCCTCCAAGACCGTGCGCTTGGCCACCTCGGTGCACTTGAGCTTGGCCATGGCGGCTTGGGCCTCGATGGCGTCCTCGAGGCCGTGGTCGATCTTGTCGGCGATGTCATAGACGAAGGCACGGCACACGGCGATCTCCGTAGCCAACTCGGCGAGCCGGTGCTGCACGGCTTGGAAAGAGCCGATGGACCGGCCGAACTGCTGCCGTTCGGTGACATAGGCGACGACATCGTCGAGGGCGCGCTGCGCGGCGCCGGTGGAGGTCGTCGCGATGATCAGCCGTTCGACGGCCAGCCCGCGGGTCAACGCCCGCCAGGCGTGGTCGCGCTCCCCGACGATCGCCGACGCGGGGACGCGCGCATCCGTGTAATAGACGTCGTTGACCGTGCGCGGCTCCATCGTGACGATCTCGCGGATCTCCACGCCGGGGGTGTCGGTCGGCACCATGAACAAGGTCAGCCCGTGGTGCTTGCGGCCGCTGGAGTCGGTGCGCGCCAACAGCAGCATGTGCTCGGCGATGTGGGCCACCGAGCACCACGTCTTCTGGCCGTTGAGGACGTAGTCGTCGCCGTCCTGAACCGCCTTGAGCCGCACCGCGGCCAGGTCGGATCCGGCCCCCGGCTCACTGAGCGAGATCGCCTCGACCTTGCCGGCGACGATGTTGCCGACGATGGTGTGCTTCTGGTCTTCGTTGCCGCACTTGAGATAGGTCTGCACCGCGACGAGACCGGTCGAGTAGCCCTTGATGGGGACCAGGCCGCGGGCGGTCTCTTCGAGGAAGATGCACTCATCGACCATCCCCGCCCCGTGCCCGCCATACTCCTCCGGAAGAGAGACACCGAACCACCCGTGGTCGGCGATCTTGCGGAACATCTCCGGGCTGTTGGCGATCGTGCCGCCTTCGGTCAGGGCGTCGCGCTGGGCCAGGGTCTTGCAGTGGCTGTCGGCGAACCGGCGAAGTTCTTGGCGGAAGTGCTCTTGCTCCTCGGTGAATCGCATGACCGGGCCCTAGTTGCCGCGGTAGGCGGAGAAGTCGGGGTGACGCTTTTCGTTGAACGCCGTGATGCCTTCCTTGGCCTCGTCGGAGTCGCCGAACATCTTCAGCGCGGTCGTCGCCATGTGGCCGATTGCCGCAAACTGCTCGGTGTCCATGTTGAAGGACTGCTTGAGCATCTTCAGGGCCGTCGGTGAGAGCTGGACGATCTCGGCTCCCCAGGCCTGGGCCTCGTCATGGAGCCGGTCCGCCGGAACAACCTTGTTGACCAGGCCCCATTCATAGGCCTCCTGCGCGGAGTAGCGGCGGCAGAGGAACCAGATCTCCCGAGCGCGCTTCTCGCCGACGACGCGGGCGAGGTAGCCGGTGCCGAAACCGGCATCGAAGGATCCCACCCTGGGCCCGTTCTGTCCGAAGACGGCGCTCTCGGCGGCGATAGTCAGGTCGCACAGGACGTGCAGGACGTGACCTCCGCCGATGGCAAACCCGTTGACTGCGGCGATGACCGGCTTGGGGACATCACGGATGACCCGGTGCAGGGCCTCGATTTCCAGCCATCCGCTCAGCGAGGGTCCGTAGTCGCCGGTCTCCATCCGTTGCTTCTGGTCGCCTCCGGTGCAAAATGCCTTGTCCCCGGCTCCAGTCAGGACGATGGCACCGACGTCGGCGCCGATCCAGGCGCGCTTGAACGCCTGGGTGAGTTCATCGACCGTCTGGGCGCGAAATGAGTTATAGCGCTCCGGCCGGTTGATCGTGATCCACGCCAGACCGTCGACCACCTCATACGTGATGTCGCTGTAGTCAGTGCCAGTCATTCCCGCCGCATCCTCTCGTTTTGGTCCAATCATACGCATGATAGACGACGTGCGGTATGGGGAGAGGATGGGGTCATGACGACGATCACCAACGAGCAGGCGTGGCGGGAGTGGCATCGGACCAGTCCCCAAGAGGTGCAGCCTGGAATTGCCCGGATCCCCCTCACCCTGCACATGGACGGCCTGAAGGCGGTGAACGTCTATGCGTTGACCGATGGCGACGGGGTGACGCTCGTCGATGGCGGGTTGGCGCTGGATGACGCGGAAGAGGAGTTGGTCGCCGGGCTAGCGAGCATCGGCGCCGGCCTTCGGCGACATCCGCCGCATCCTCGTCACCCACTTTCACCGAGACCACTACACCCTGGCCGCTCGCGTGCGCAGCAGGTTCGGCACGACGGTGTTGCTCGGCGAGGGCGAACGGGCCGGTTTTGAGGACATGCTGGCGAAGGCGCCGCCACCGGAGATCCCGCAGACTCCGTACTTGCGTCGAAGCGGGGCACCGACGCACGTGGTGGACGCACTGCGGCGGATGGGGGCGAACATCGACCTGAGCGTGTGGACTAGACCCGACGGCTATGTGGCCGACGGGGAGGTCGTGACGGTCGGGGACGCGCGCCTGACCGCGCGGCATACCCCTGGGCACACGCAGGGGCACTTCCTCTTCCACGATCTCGAGCGCACGCTGATGTTCACCGGCGATCACGTGCTCCCGCACATCACCCCATCGATCGGCTTCGAGCAAATCATTGCCGCCTCGCCGCTGCGCGACTATCTCGCGTCGCTGGAGCTGGTCCGGTCCTTCCCCGATGCCCTGCTCTTGCCCGGGCACGGACCGATCGGGCAGAGCGTGCACGACCGGGTGGACGAGCTGATCGCCCACCACGGCCAGCGCCTGGACGAAACCCTCCGGGCGGTCGATCGCGGAGCCGATACGGCGTATGCAATCGCCGAGCAGCTCACCTGGACGAGCGGCCATCGCCGGCTCGGCGAGCTGGACCCGTTCAACACCATGCTCGCCGTCTTGGAAACGCTGTGGCACGCCGAGTTGCTTGCCGAACGGGGACATGTACAAGCGCACGACGTCGGCGAGATCCGCCATTTCACCCGATGACGGCGTCTCGCAGGCGAATCACCTTGCCGGTGGGGGGCTGCCAGCTCGTGCGTCCCCGCGCAATCACGCGATCGACCCGCTCGGCGATGTCGAGCGGCATCGGCGCCGGCCGACGCGTGTCCATTCCGACATGCACGGCAAGGCTTTCGAAGGTTGCCGCCAATGAACCGGTGCTGAGGTCAACGACATAGGCCATCGAATGGACGGCCCTCGCCGAGCGGCCAACCACGTGCGCGTGCGCCTCAGCTTCCTGCCCGGCCAGCAACTCGCCGAAGTAGGCCAAGTGGTTCTCCGCGGTGAAAAACCCCAGCCGCCGATCCCGTCGATACTCGTCGGTGATCCCGAATTCGACGAAGAGCGCGGTGACCGCTCGTGAACCGAGGTCGAGATAGTGGCGGATGTTCACGTGTCCGTTGGCGTCCTCGAACTCCGGCGGAACCGTGAACGGCGGCACCTGACAGGGGAGTTCGCGGATCTGTCCCAAGCTCGGCTGCATGGGCGGAGCATATGGCCAGGCCGGCCGGACCGGCCCGTTGCCGCCCGCTGACTCGGTGTCGAGTCCTACAGCCGCGGGTCCACCGGCTCCGATTCGAGGGCGAGCACGGCAAAAACCGGCTCGTGAACCCGCCACAACGGCTCGCCCTCGCAGAACCGCGCGAGGGACTCCAGCCCAAGGGCGTACTCGCGCAGGGCCATCGACTGTTTATGTGCCAGCCGACGCGCCCGTAGTCGGGGAAGCTCGGCGAGATACTCGGGCCCGTAGACTATCCGTAAATACTCACGTCCGCGGACCTTCAGGCCGGGCTGGACGAGCTTGCCACGGCTCGTTCGCACCAGTCCGGCACGCGGCTTGACGACCATGCCCTCACCGCCGGCGGCCGTCAGGTCGAGCCAGCACTGGGCGGCACCGGCTCGCGACTGCTCGTCGTCCAGGTCGACGAAGCGCCGCTCGGTCCGCCGGAGCAAGCCCGAGTCCGCGGCCACGAGCCGATCGATCAGCCCAAGGTGCCAGTCGTGCGGGCGCTCCTCATGGGTGGCGCCCTCGCTCGCGAGGATCTGGAACGGGGCAAGCTGCACTCCGTCGAGTCCCGTTGTTGGCCAACAATATCGGCGGTATGCCGTGGTGAACGCGGCGGCGTCGTGCCGCCGCCGCGTGCTCCGCTCTCGCAACTCGCCGACATCGATCCCGCGCGCCCAAGTCGCCTGGAGGATCTCGTCGGCGGCGCGCAACGCCCGCCGGGCGCTGGCGCCGACTGCGGCATACTGCTCCCGCAGCAACCCCTGGGCCTTGAGCGACCACGGGAGGAGTTCGGCGTCGAGAATCAGCCAATCCGAGCCGAGTTCGTCCCACAAGCCGGCGGCGTCGGTGGCCGAGCGAAGCCGGGAGAGAAAGGCCTCCGTGCTTTCCTGATCAAAGAACGATCGGCCGGTCCGGGTATACACGGCACCGGAGTCGCCGGTGAAGGAGTGGAATCGACGGGCCGCCACATCGACTCCCCGGCACAGGACGACGACAGCGCGGCTGCCCATGTGCTTCTCCTGGCAGACCAGCTCGCGAACGCCGGCGCTGGCATAGGTGGACCAGGCCTGATCCGGGTGCTCCAGGAGATCGTCGTGAGTGGACGTTGGAACAGGCGACATCGTGGGCGGTAGGTAGGCCAGCCAGCGCGGCGCGATGGCGTAGCGGCTGATCACTTCCAGGGCGCCGGCTCCCTGCTCGGCGCGAACGGTGACGCGCCCGAGGTGACGGGTCTGGACGGCGTGCTGGCCAAGCACGTCGGCGACATCGAGTTCGTGGTCGCCCAGACCGGCGCGCGCACGCGACGGCTCCCCGGCCGGAAGGAGGGGGCGCACTGGCTCGTACCACACGCGCTCGGCCGGGACCTGGATGGTCTCCCGCTCGGGATAGCGCAGCGCGGACAACTGGCCACCGAAGACGCAGCCGGTGTCCAGGCACATGGTGTTATTGACCCAGTCGAGGGTCGGGGTGGGGGTGTGGCCATAGACGACCATTGCTCGTCCGCGATACTCCGATGCCCACGGATAGCGCACCGGGAGACCGAATTCGTCGGTCTCGCCAGTTGTGTCGCCATAGAGCGCAAAGGATCGCACGCGTCCACTGGCGCGTCCGTGATAGGCCTCCTTCAGGCCGGCGTGCGCCACCACAAGCCGACCGTCGTCGAGAACGAGGTGAGCGATCAGGCCGCGTAGCCACGCCCGCACGCTGCTGCGGAATTCCTCGCTCTCCCTGCCGAGTTGGTCCAAGGTCTCCGCAAGGCCGTGGCTGACCTGCACCTTGCGGCCGTCCAGGGCGCGCTCGAGCTTGTTCTCGTGGTTTCCGGGGATGGCCAAGGCATGCCTCGCTGCGGTCATCCCCATCACCAGCCGCAGCACTCCGGGCGAGTCCGGACCGCGGTCGACGAGATCGCCAAGGAAGATCGCCGTCCGGCCGCTCGCGTTGATCGCATCGATGGGACGACCGTGCTCGTCGCACCGCACGTCATAGCCCAACCGGCCAAGGAGCGTCAGCAGCTCGCCAAGGCAGCCGTGGACGTCGCCGATGATGTCGAACGGGCCGTGCAGATCCCGTCGGTCGTTGAGCAGCGGCGTGCGCACCACCGACGCCGAGTCGATGTCCTCGACACTGCGCAAGACATGCACGCTGCGGAAGCCTTCCCGCTCCAGCCCCCTCAGGCCGCGCCGCAGATCACTGCGTTGCCGCCGGATGACATGGTCGCCGAAGTCGCGGTCTGCGCGTTGATGGTGGCGTTGCAGGGCAACGGATTCCGGCACGTCGAGCACGATCGCGACCGGCAAGACGTTATGGTCCTTGGCCAGTTGAATCAGCGGGCGACGGTTCTCACGCTGGAGGTTGGTGGCGTCAACAACCGTGAGCAGCCCACGCGAAAGGCGCACCCCGGCAATGTGATGCAGCAGATCGAAGGCTGCCGCGCTGGCGGACTGGTCATTGACATCGTTGCTGACGATCCCGCGGCAGTAGTCGCTCGAGATGACCTCGAAGGAACCGAACTGCTCGGCGGCGAAAGTCGACTTCCCGGATCCGCTGGTGCCGATGAGGACAACGAGGCTTGTGGCAGGAATGCGTAGCTCGCTCACTGGTCTACCTTCCTTGTGTCAGTGATCGCCTGATCGCTGATGCACCCGTGGTGCCACCAGGCCATCGCCCTGCTCGCTCGACGCGTTGGATGTCCAGCATGAGATCTGCGGGGTCTGGTGGTTACCCGGGACGTACGGACCGTCGACAGGGCTGAGCGCCTCCGAGCGCCGATCAGTGAGCGAACCGGCAGCTGCGTCCCGGAACCATCGGCACATGCGGGTGCCTCCCCACTGGGATTAGCAGCGAGGAGGCTGACGTGAAGTCTGCCAGTAACACCCTGCCCGATACACCCCCGAACGCGGTGACCGCGGGCATTGATTGGGCCCGCGATGACCATGCCGTGTGCATCGTCGATGACCGCGGCCGTCAACGGGCCCGCACCATGGTCGACCACACCGCCTCCGGCCTGAGTGCGTTGGTGCGGTTCCTGGGCCGCCACGGCGTCGGTGAGGTCGCCATCGAACGCCCGGACGGGCCGGTCATCGACGCCCTGCTGGCGGCCAAGCTGACCGTTGTGGTGATCAGCCCGAACCAGGTCAAGAACCTGCGCGGTCGTTACGGCTCGGCTGGAAACAAGGACGACCGGTTCGACGCCTTCGTGCTCGCCGACACTCTGCGCACCGACCGGCCCCGGCTGCGGGCTTTGGTCCCCGACACCGAGGAGACGGTCGCGTTGCGGCACGCGTGCCGCGCCCGCAAGGACCTGGTCAATCACCGGGTTGTGGTCACCAACCAGCTGCGCGCCCACTTGCGCAACGTCTTTCCTGGCGCGGTTGGCCTCTTCGCGGCCTTTGACTCGGCCATCAGCCTCGCGTTCATCTCCCGGTTCACCAGCCAAGCCCAGGCCGACTGGCTGACCCCCACCCGGCTGGCCGCCTGGCTGGCCAAACACGGCTACTCCGGCAAGAAGGACCCCGCCGTCCTGCACGCCCACCTGACCGGCGCGCCCCGCGGCCTGACCGGGCCGACCGCCAAGACCCAAGCCGGGATCACCCGCGCCTACCTCGCCGTCGCCGCCACCCTGGCCGAGCAGATCACCACCCTCACCACCCAAATCGAGGCACAACTGGCGGCGCACACCGATGCCCACATCTTCACCAGCCTGCCGCGCTCCGGAACCGTCCGCGCCGCCCGGCTGCTCGCCGAGATCGGCGACTGCCGCGGCAAATTCCCCACCCCCGAATCCCTGGCCTGCCTCGCCGGCGTCGCCCCCTCCACCCGCCAATCCGGCAAGGCCCGCGCGGTCACCTTCCGCTGGGCCTGCGACAAACAACTGCGCGACGCCGTCACCGACTTCGCCGGCGACTCCCGACACGACAACCCCTGGGCCGCACAGCTCTACAAACGCGCTATCGACCGCGGACACGACCACCCCCACGCCGTCCGCATCCTGGCCCGAGCCTGGCTCTTCGTCATCTGGCACTGCTGGCAAAACAACACCGCCTACGACCCCGACCGACACCAAGCGCTCCAACGACTCCTCACCCAACAAAACAGGGCGGCTTGACACAGGGCTTCTCATGCGACACCGCCGCGGACAAGCTGGTCGCGCACGAATAGGCCTAGCTGCGTCGGTGGTCCGACTTCGGGGTCGCTGTCGCCAACTGGCCGGAACTCGACCGTGTAACCATGCTCTGCCGCAACGCTTTGTGCCCAGGACTGGAATTGGGCGCGGCTCCACTCAAAGCGGTGGTCGGGGTGGCGCAGGTCGCTGTGCCCGAGCCCCTCATAGCGGACGTTGTATTCCACATTGGTGGTGGTGACCACGACGCATCCGGGCCTGGCATGGACGAAGACCGCCCGCACGAGCGCCGGCAGCCGCTCAGCATCCACGTGCTCGATCACTTCCATCAACACGATGGCGTCGTATGCCGCCAAGCGCGCGTCGCGGTAGGTCGCCGACGTTTGCAGCAGGGTCAGCCGGGCCCGGTTCCGGTCGGACATCGTGTCCAACCGGAGGCGGCGCTCGGCGAGGGCGAGCGCACCTGCGGACACATCAGTCCCGACGACTTCGGTAAAGGTGTTGTCCCGCAATAGCTCATGCAACAGCGATCCGCTGCCGCAGCCAAGGTCGACAACCCGGTGAGCGCCGGTGTCGCGCAAGGCCTGGAGGACCGCGTCCTTGCGCCGCCGCACCAGGGGAACGGTCTTAATCGCCTCTGCGCCGATATCGTCGTTCCCGGTCGCTTCGCACTCCACGGGATCGGCAGCGACATCACTCGCCTCCGGGGCCTCGTCGTCGAGAGCGGCAAGGCGGGTCAGGGCATCGGTCACGAACTCGCGTTTGTGCGCGAGGTAGCGACGGGTGATCCAGGCCCGTTCCGGATGCTCAGCCAGCCACGTTCCGCCGCGACGGAGGAGCTTGTCGATCTCGTCCGGGCCCACCCAATAGTGTTTGCTGCCGTCGAGGACCGGCAGGAGCACGTAGAGGTGGCTCAACGCATCCGCCAGCCGCACGACCCCGGTAAGGGTGACATCGACATAGCGTGAATCACCCCACTGCGGGAAGGCATCGTCTAGCGGAATGGGGGCGGCCTCGACCGACCAGCCAACTGGCCCAAAGAGGCGTTCGACCTGGCCGGGACCACCCCGGCACGGCAGGACCGGCACGTGCACGGTCAGCGGTAAGGCCGCGTCGGCGAGGTCCTCGTGGCCGACGCAGGTGCCGCGCATCGCCGTGCCGAAGACCTTGCCGAGCGCGACCGCGAGGAGCGAGCCGGCGGCATACGGCCGATCATTGACATAGTGTGCGAGCGTGCCATGGTCGCTGAACCGGCGCCCACGAACGACCTCCACGGGATCGACCTCCAGCAGGAGCGCGACCGTGCACCGCTCGGCGCTCGCCTCGGGATAGAAGACGTGCGCCCGCCCGACAGAGAGGTCAAAGACCTGGGCACGACCGGGGTGTTTATGCAGCAGGAAGCCAAGTGCGGACGCGTCTGGGGCAGTGGAGGTCAGGGTCAGCAGCACCGGCATATTCTGCCTGGCCATCGGCCGCAGCGGCAGCGGTTTGCCGGCGGGCGCTCAGCCGTCGACGAGCAGGCCCCGCACCGGGCCTTCGAGACGGTCCATGCGGCGAGAGAGGCCCTCGATCCGGCGGACTCGATGGACGGGGTCGTCGCCGCGAGCGGAGACGGCGTCCTGGAGGTCGCACTGAGCGCGCCAGATGGTGTCGATGACTTCGGCCGGTGGGCCGTCAACCGCGTTCTCGGGCAGATGCAAATGTTCGCTCCACAGCCGGATCCGAGTCGATCGCGCCAGTGCAGGATCGAGGGTCAGGACGTTCATCTCGGAGTCGTTGAACAGGGAGTGCGTGTTGAGGTTCGCCGACCCGATCGTCAGCCAGTGATCGTCGATGATGCCGACCTTGGCGTGGACATACACGCCTGGGCTGGCAGCCGTCGGCCCGAGAAGTGTCGTGGCGAGCAGCCGGCCGCGGCCGGAGTCGGCGTCGATCAGCTGGGCAAGTTGGCCGCGCGTGGTGTCCTTGCCATTGCTCGGCCGTCTCGGCAAAACGAGCAGCACGCGGAAGTCGGGCTGGGGCGGATTGTCGAGCTTGTCGGCCAGCACATCGGCGACCTCGGGCGACCAGAGGAATTGATTCTCCAGATAGACGAGCCGCTCGGCGCCCCGCAGGGCCTGGAGGTAGGCCTCCAGGACGGTGAATTCACCGCGGGGAAGGAAGTTGTAGGACTTCTCCGGAACCGTTCGCAACACCTGGAGGGCCACGGTGCCAGCGGACTGGGGCGGGACGGGATCGGGCAGCGCGCGAGCGGTCACCTCCCGCCAGCGGTTGGCGAAGTGTTGCGCGATGTCGGCGACCGCCGGCCCGCGGATCTGCACGGCGACGTCGTGCCAGCCCAGCCGGTCGGCGTGTGGATGTCCCTGCGCGTCGTTGCGGTTGCCCTCCAGCGCCGTCAGATCGAGCCCGCCAATGATCGCCACGTCGTCATCGGCCACCACGATCTTTTCGTGGTGGCAGTGCATGAGGTGCCCGTGGGTGTCGAGTTCACACTCGAGTCGCGACCCGCGCAGGAACTCCTCGCGATCGCGCCGGACGCTCGACCGGGTGGGTTCCACGATCGGGATCGGTGCTCCACCCCACATCAGCAGCCGCACGTTCACCCGGTCGGCTGCATCGGCAAGCACGTCTCTCAAGAGCGGTCCGGTGGGGGTGAGGCGGAAGCCC
This sequence comes from Nostocoides sp., assembly GCF_037045025.1. Lineage (GTDB taxonomy): Bacteria > Actinomycetota > Actinomycetes > Actinomycetales > Dermatophilaceae > Nostocoides_A. The sequence goes on from NZ_JBAOHM010000015.1 coordinate 415,117, forward strand.
GGGCTCGTGTGCCAGCCAGCGATGTGGACATGACTCGTGGCCGCGGCAATTGCCGCGGAAATGCGCTCGCACGTGGCTGCGCCGTCGATCAACACCTCGACCGCGTTGCCTGGCCGCACCGGGACCGCTGCCGCCCAGGCCGGCGCTCGTGGTGACCAATCTCGGTGTGGAGCAAGGGCAAACCCCCACCCATGGCGGCTCAATCGGCGCCGGTGGTTGAGCGCCACCGCCCGGTCGATCAGGTCGCCCACACGCGTGTCGAGGCGCGCACCCACGGCCCGCGGCGACAGCGACTTGGTTGACGGCGGCACGCCAACACTGTGTCAGTCCCGGGGCGCAAGCCGGCGGAAACAGCCCGGTCAACTACTTGTCGCCCTGGGCAAACCACGCTATGGTCCGACCATGGATGAACAGACCATAGTTATGGATCGTGACGCTCCGATCCGCGTGATGCTCGCCAAAATTGGCCTCGACGGCCACGACCGTGGCGTGAAAGTCGTCGCCCGCACCCTGCGGGATGCGGGAATGGAGGTCATCTACACCGGCCTCCACCTCAGCCCGGCCCAGGTCGTCGAGGCGGCGATCCAGGAGGACGTCGACGTGCTCGGCGTCAGCCTGCTCTCCGGGGCCCACATGCCGATCTTCGGCAAGATCTTCGAACTACTCACCGACCGCGACCACCGCTTCGTGCTGGTCGCCGGCGGTGTCATGCCGGACGAGGACGCCGATGCCCTCGTCGAGCAGGGTGTCTATGCCGTTCTCGGACAGGACACTCCGCCCCAGAAGATCGTTGAAGTCGTCGAGGCCGCCGCCGCCAAGGCGGACGAGGCCGACACGGCACGGCTGGGGTCGTGAACACCGCGGCGACGGGGCCCGAGCAGTGGTCGTGGCCACCCGCCCCGGACAACACCTATCTGCCCGACCCGGCCAGCCCCTATTGGTTCCCTCACCGCGAGACCATGCCCCCCGAGCAGCGCGACGAGCTGATCCTCGGCCGCATCCAGCAGCTCATGGCCTATGCCTGGGAGAAGGCCCCGTTCTACCGGCGCAAGTGGACCGCGGCCGGGCTCGAGCCCGGTGACATCAAGACCCTCGCCGACTTCGAGCAGGTCCCGGTCATCGTCAAGCAGGAGTTGCGGGAGTCGCAGGCCAACCATGAACCCTATGGCGACTATCTCTGCGTCGACGAGGCCGAGGTCAAGCACATCCACGGCACCTCCGGGACCACCGGACGGCCAACGATGTTCGGCCTGAGCGAGCCGGACTGGCAGCACGTCGCCAATGCCCACGCCCGGGTGATGTGGTCGATGGGCATCCGTCCGAGCGACACCGTCTTCGTCGGCTCGCTGTTCAGCCTCTACATGGGGTCCTGGGGTGCACTGATCGGCGCTCAGCGCCTCGGCTGCCGCGTCTTCCCGTTCGGGGCCGGTGTCGCCGGGCAGACCGCCCGCGCGGTCAACTGGCTGCGGCAGAGCAAGCCCACGGTCTTCTACGGCACCCCCTCGTATGCCCTGCGCATCGCCGAGATCGCCCGCAGCGAAGGCATCGACCCGCGCGAGTTCGGCCTGCGCGTCATGTTCTTCTCCGGTGAGCCCGGTGCCGCCGTCGCGTCGGTGCGCAAACTGCTCGAAGACTCGTATGGCGCCGCCGTCCGGGACAGCGGATCCATGGCCGAGGTCTCCCCGTGGATGAACCTCGCCGAGTCCGACGGCAGCCGCGGTCCGCTGCTGTGGCAGGACATCGTCTACACCGAGGTCTGTGACCCCGACACACTGCACCGAGTCCCGTATGGCAGCGAGGGCACCCCGGTCTATACGACCCTGGAGCGCGCCAGCCAGCCGATGATCCGGCTGCTCTCCAACGACCTGACCCGGTGGGAGGACGGCCCGAGCCCATGCGGCCGCACCTACCCGAGCCTGCCCAAGGGCATCTATGGCCGCATCGACGACATGCTCGTCATCCGCGGCGAAAACATCTATCCCAGCGCCATCGACGACGTCCTCAACGCCACCCCGGGGTATGGCGGAGAGCACCGCGTCGTCGTCTCCACCGATCGCACCATGGATCAGTTGGTCGTCCGCGCCGAGCCCGAGCCCGGTATGCCGCAGGCGGCGCTGCCGCAGTGGTGCGAGTCGGTTGCCGAGGCGCTGCGCCGGGTGCTCGGCGTGCGGGTCGAGGTGCAGCCGGCTCCGCCGGGGAGCATCGAACGGACCGACTTAAAGGCCCGCCGGGTCATCGACGAGCGCGACCTCGCGGCGGAGAGCCGAGTGCCATCGTGACCACCACGGTCTCACCCGGCATGGCCATCGCCGACCGGGTTCTCAACGGTGACTCGGCTGCCGTCGGGCGAGCGATCACCTTCATCGAGCGCGGCTCGGAACACGTCGCCCCGATGCTCCAGCGGCTCTATCCGGCCTCCGGCAGCGCCCGGGTCATCGGCGTCACCGGCCCACCCGGCGCCGGCAAGAGCACGCTGATCTCGGTCCTCGTCACCCGCTGGCGAGCGGCCGGCCTGCGCGTCGCGGTTCTCGCGGTGGACCCGAGCAGCAGCCTCACCGGTGGAGCCCTGCTCGGGGACCGCATCCGGATGAGCGAACTCGCCACCGACTCAGGCGTCTTCATCCGGTCGATGGCTACGCGCGGAGCCGTCGGCGGCCTTGCCCGCGCGGCGATGGACGCCGTGACCGTTCTCGATGCGGCCGACTACGACATCGTCGTGGTCGAGACCGTTGGCGTCGGGCAAGCCGAGGTAGACGTCGTCACCCTCGCCCCCACGGTCGTCGTCGTCTCCGTTCCGGGTCTGGGCGACGGCATCCAAGCACTCAAGGCCGGCCTGCTGGAGGTCGCCGACATCCACATCGTCGGCAAGGCCGATCGAGACGGTGCCGACCGGACCGCAAAGGACCTCCTCGAATCGCTTCGGCTAACCCGGCGCACCGCCGGCCAGTGGAATGTGCCGGTCCAACTCGTGAGCGCCAAAACCGGTGACGGAATCGAGGAATTGCTCGCGGCGATCGACAAGCACCGCAGCTGGTTGGAGACCTCCGGCGAGGCCAGCCGGCGACGACACTTGAGCGCTCGGGAGCGGCTGCTATGGGCCGCTGCGGACGAAGGCGTGCGCCGCGTTGCCCAATCCCCGGATCTCGCTGGGCTCATCGGGCGCGTTGCGACCCACGACATCGATCCCCTGACCGCGGTGCGCGCGCTCCTCGACCACGCCACCTCGACCCCACCACAACCGGCTGATGAAAGAGGCAACTGACATGACCACCCAAGAAGAACTCATCCAGCAGATCGCCGACCAGGTCCGCGATTGGGAGGCCCACGAAGTCGCCGACTTCGTGGCCCGCAGCCCGGAAAGCCGGGACGACTACCGCACGGCATCCGGTATGCCGCTGCAGCGCACCTACACCGCCGCGGACGTCGAGTCGACACCGAGCGAGATCGGCCTGCCGGGCAAGCCGCCGTTCATGCGCGGGCCCTATCCGACGATGTACCGCGGCCGCGTGTGGACGATGCGTCAGATCGCCGGCTTCGGTCAGGCCGAGGAGACCAACAAGCGCTTCCGCTATCTGATCGCGCAGGGCCAGACCGGCCTGTCGATCGACTTCGACATGCCCACCCTTATGGGCCTGGACTCCGATGACGAGATGAGTCTCGGCGAGGTGGGCCGCGAGGGGGTGGCGATCGACGTCCTCCCCGACATGGAGGCCCTCTTCGACGGCATCGACCTGGAGAAGATCTCGGTCTCAATGACGATCAACCCCTCGGCGTTCATCCTGCTCGCGATGTATATCGCCGTCGCGGAGGAGCGCGGCCTGGACCTGAACAAGTTGTCCGGGACGATTCAGAACGACATCCTCAAGGAATACATCGCCCAGAAGGAGTGGATCTTCCCGATCCGCCCGAGTGTGCGCATCGTCCGCGACGCGGTCGCCTACACGACCCCGCGGATGGCACGCTACAACCCGCTCAACATCAGCGGCTACCACATCAGCGAGGCCGGCTCCAACGCCGTCCAAGAGGTCGCGTTCACGATGGCGGTCACCCGCGAATACGTGCGCACCTTCACCGAATTCGGTGTCAACGTCGATGATTTCGCGCCGCGCCTGTCCTTCTTCTTTGTCTCCCAGGCGGACTTCTTCGAGGAGATCGCCAAGTTCCGTGCGGTGCGGCGCTATTACGCGAAGATGATGGCCGAGGAGTTCGGGGCCACAAAGCCAGAGTCCGGGCGGTTGCGCTTCCACGCCCAGACTGCAGCGGCGACCCTGACCAAACCGCAGCCGCTCAACAACATCATCCGCACCACGCTCCAGGCGCTCACCGCCGTGCTCGGCGGGTGCCAGTCGCTGCACACCAACGGCCTGGACGAGGCCTACACGATCCCGTCCGAGCTGGCGATGAAGATCGCCCTGCGCACCCAACAGATCATCGCCGACGAGTCCGGCGTCACCTCGGTTGTCGACCCGGTCGGCGGCTCCTACTTCGTCGAGGCACTCACCGACGAGATCGAGCGCAAGATCGGCGAGGTCATCGCGCACGTCGACACCCTCGGCGGGGTGATCCCCGCCATCGAGCAGGGATACTTCCAGCGCGAAATCGCCGACACGGCATACGAATATGCCAAGCGCAAGGCCAGCGGCGACCGGCCGGTGATCGGGGTCAACAAGTATGTCGACTCCGGTGAGGACCAGAAGGTCGAGGTCCACAAGCTCGACCCCGAGTCTGAGGCCCGCCAAATCACCCGGCTCAAGCAGGTCCGCTCCGACCGCGATCAGGCGCGGGCCACAGCCGCCATTGACGAGTTGCGCCGGGTCGCCCAGGACGAGAGCGCCAACCTCATGCCGGCGACCATCGAGGCCGTGCGCGCCCACCTGTCCATGGGCGAGATCACCGGTGCCCTGCGCGAGGTCTTCGGTACCTACCGCGACAACCCTGTTTTTTAGTCACCCCATCGTTCTCAACGGAGAGACACATGTATCAGCAGGACTACTCCCCACTGGGGTCGCTGGCGCTCAGCGCGCTGGTTGCCGCGATCCCCTTAGGAGGGCTCTTCGTCCTCCTCGGGGTCGTCAAGATGAAGGCCTGGATGGCCTCGCTCATCGGGTTGGTGAGCGCCCTGATCGTGGCGATCTTCGCCTATGACATGCCGGCCGGCACCGGGCTTGCGTCGGCGTCCCAAGGTGCCGCCTTCGGCCTGTTCCCGGCGATGTGGATCGTGGCGAACGCCATCTGGATCTACCAATTGACCGTCGTCAGCGGGCATTTCGACGTCCTGCGGCGCTCCTTCGGCCGGGTCAGCCCCGATCACCGGGTGCAGGCCGTCATCATCGCCTTCTGCTTCGGTGCGTTGCTCGAAGCGCTGGCCGGCTTCGGTGCGCCCGTCGCCGTCACCGCGGTCATGCTGATCGCGCTCGGATTCCGCCCGCTCAAGGCGGCCGCGGTGGGCCTGCTGGCCAACACCGCCCCGGTGGCGTTCGGTGCGATGGCGCTGCCGATCATCACCTTGGCCACCGTGACCGGGCTGCCCGAACGCGAGCTGGCGAGCATCGTCGGTCGTCAAGCTCCGATTTTGGCGCTCTTCGTCCCGCTCGTCCTGGTCTATGTCGTGGACAAGGGGCGTGGGGTCCGCGAGGCGTGGCCAGTGGCAGCCGTTGCCGGGGTGTTCTTCGCGATCGGCCAATTCCTCATGTCGAACTACGGGCCGGTTGCGCTCGCCGACATCGTCGCCTCGCTCATGTCCGCCGGTGCTGTGGTGGTCTTGCTCCGGTTCTGGCAACCGCCGGCACACCGCGGCCCGGGCGAGGCGATGCTGGGTGACGACGAGGACGACGTCCCGATTCTCGCGACGGTTGGCCACGCGACGGCGGGTTCGGCGGGTCATGGGCCGGGCGAGCGGACGACGGCGTCCTCGGGGGCAGGCGGCGCGAGTGCCGTCGACGACGCGCATGTGGTCGACTCCCGGCGCGATGTCTGGCTGGCCTACTTCCCCTACATCCTCATCGTCGCGGTCTTCTCGGTCGCCAACATCCCGGCGGTCAAGACCGCGCTCGGCAAGACGACCAAGCTGATCCACTGGCCGGGGGTGCACGTGCAGAACCCATCCGGTAAGGAGCTGACCAGCTCGATCTACAAGTTCGACTGGCTGGCCAATATCGGCACGCTGCTCTTCCTCATCGGCATCGTCACCTTCCTGGTGCTCAAGATCAGCCCCGCCGAGGCGGTTCGGACTTATGGCCGCATGCTCAACCAGCTCAAGACCGCGATCGTGACCGTGATGGCGGTTCTGGCCCTGGCCTATGTGATGAACTCCTCCGGACAGACCGTCACCCTCGGCCTCTTTCTCGCGCAAGTGGGTTCGATCTTTGCGCTGGTCTCGCCATTGGTCGGCTGGATCGGCGTGGCCGTCACCGGATCGGACACTTCGTCGAACGCGCTCTTCGGCCTGCTGCAGGTGCAAGCGGCCCACGGTGCCGGGCTCGATCCGACGCTCACCGCTGCGGCCAACACCTCCGGCGGCGTCCTCGGCAAGATGATCTCGCCGCAAAACCTTGCCGTCGGTGCCGCGGCTGTCGCCATGGCCGGACGAGAGGGCGAGCTGTTCCGCAAGGTCATCGGGTGGGCCATCGGACTGCTCGTCGCCCTCTGTCTCCTCGTCTATCTCCAGTCGACTCCCGTCCTGAGCTGGATGCTGCCGTGAGGTTGACTATCGGTAACCGGGCCGCCGGGATCGAGTGATGGCGGCGCCCGACGGACTCTCGCTAGAATCGGCTCCCGGTCGATCAGAAGGGGAGGTCGTGGGCGCTAGCAACGGCAATTGGCGTCCGTTGACGCGTGCTCGCATGCACGAACAGGTGCAGGAGCAGATCGAGCAGCAGATCATCAACGGCACGCTGCGGTCCGGTGATCGGCTGCCCAGCGAGCGCACGCTCACCGAGTTGCTTGAGGTGAGCCGGCAATCGGTGCGGGAAGCCCTGCGCATCCTCGAATCGATCGGTGTGATCGAGGCAACGGGGACGCGCGGGGCCGACGCCGGCTGGGTGGTCTCGGACGACACCTCACCGGCCCTGGGCCGGCTGCTGCAACTCCAGATGGCACTGTCCCGCTTCGATCTCACCGACTTGATGGAGACGCGAATTCGGTTGGAGCGGTGGGCAGCCCAGCTGGCCGCCGCCAACGCGGACGAGGACCGGATCGGGGCCGCGGAGCGGCTCGTGGACGCGATGGAGGACGAGGCCCTGGCGCCACGCGACTTCAACCGGCTCGACACCGAGTTCCACCAGGTGATCGCGAAGGCCTCCGGCAACCGCCTGCTCACCAGCTTGATGCAGGCGCTGCGCGACGCCGTCGAACGCGAGATGGTGTCCACGGTCGAGTCCATCGACGACTGGGAGGACGTCGTCTACCGGCTCCGTCACGAGCACCGCGCACTGATCGATGCGATCAGCGCCGGCGACGGCGACGAAGCGGCCGATCTCGTGGAGACGCACATCCGCGAGTTCTACAAGCAGGAGATGAACAACTTCCTGCACCCTAAGGGCGAGGCCGGCGCGCCGCGCCGTAGCTAGGTGGAGTGAGGACACTTCGGTGGGGTGTCCTGACGAGGCTTCGCCTCTGACCGCCGAGTGGGGGGCTGGCTTGGTGGGGTGGCCTGGGCTCATGCTGGGGGATGGCTGTGGTCGGGGTGGCGCAGGAGTACCAAAACGTGTTCGCCGCTCACCAGCGTCATTCCTCGCCCGGTGGTGGGGTGCCGTGGTTCACCTTCACCCGCGTCCAACGGCGTAACGGCGGGTGACGTGCTTCTACTTCAACCTGTGGGACGAGCAGTTCGGTCCGGCGTTCATCGAGGCAGGGGGTGCGCGATGAGCGCACCCTTTGCAGGTCGGGTCACCCGCCCGGATTCGCCCCGCGGGTGCTCAACCCCCGCACTCGCCCGAACAGCACAAGGTTTGCTCGGCCGGTCAGGACCGGTGCCACGCGTGATCCGGCGCCGCGCCCCTCACTAACACTAACCCGAAGTTACGGCTGGTTGACGTGGCGAACCCCCTGCTGGGCAGGGGGTTCGCTGGTTTGGGTGTTGGTGGTTCTGTCTACTTGCCGTTGATGGTTAGGGGGATGGGGGCGTTTAGGAGGGCGAAGGTGTGGCGTTGGGTGGGGGTGGGTTCGGCCAGGGTGGGCACGAGGGGTGTGGTGTGGTCGGTGCCGTAGCGCAGGTCGTTGCGGGTCAGGGTGGCGAGGTGTTTGAGCAGGGCCGGAAAGGACCGCACGGGCTGGTCGTGGTCGTCGGTGTGTCGGGAGGCTTTGCGGTCCGCGGCTGGGGAGCGGTGGGCGGGGGCGACCGGGTCGGCGGGTGTTGGCGGGTGTTCGTCGGTGTAGGTCAGGGGGGCTAGGGTGGCGCGTAGGTGCCAGGTCAGGTAGGCGGCGAGCATCACAATCAGGACGTGGGCGCGGACGCGGTCTTCGAGGCGGTGGTAGATCGGGCGCAGGTCGAGGTCGGTGGCTTTGATGCTGCGGAAGTCGCGTTCGACGTGGGCGAGGTTTTTGTAGGCCTGGACGATGCTGGCGGGGGTGAGGGTCTCGGCGGGCGTTGGGGTGCGTAGCACGTAGATGCCGTCGAGGGCAGCTTCGGCGGCGATCTGGCTGGTTTTGCGGGTGATCACCACGGTGGTGTCGGTGATGGTCAGGTCGAAGTGTTTGGCCATCCGGTATTTGTTGAGGAGTTTGCCGACCCGCAGGCCGATCGTGTCGGCGCCGGCTAGCCGGCCCTCGGCCACTGCTCGCTGGGTGGGGGCCAGGGCGGTTTCGGTGGCGGTGAGCAGGTCCTCGCGTTTGCGGGCGCGTTCGGTGGCCAGGAACGGGTTGCGGCAGGCGATCAGCCGTTCCCCGGGGTAGTCGGGGTGGCTGATTTCGGCCAGGTTGTGTTCATCGAACAGGGTTGGTTGAAGCGGGCCGCCCTCGGCGGCAAGGGTTTTGATCGCGGGGGCGCGGAGCGCGGTGATCCAGCCGAGGTCGGCTCGGGTGGCCGGGTCGGTGTTGGTGTGGCGGATCGCGGTGATCCGGGCGGTGGTGATCATGCCGCGGTCGCCGACCATGACCATCTCGGTGAGTTTGAAGGTGTCCCGCACCAGGGTGACGGCCTCGATGAACGCGGTGGGGTGTTGACCGTCGCTCATTCTGCGGATGGCGGCGTCATCGGGTTTGCCGATGGTCTGGGTGTGGAACGGCCCCGTCCGCGGTTGGCGGGCGGGGCCGTGGTCGGCGTGGTGACGGGGTGCTCGGCGTGGTGACGGGGGTTGGTTAGTCCGCGCCGGTTTCGGAGATCGCGATGCGGGCGGCTTTCTCGTCGACGATGTTGGTGTCTTTGGCGAATGCGGCCATCAGGGCGTTGACGGCGAGGTTGTTGATGGCGCGTGGGTATCCTCGGGAGGCGTTGTGGATCAGGGTGATCGCGTCGTTGCTGAAGAGGGTGTCGGTGCGTCCGGCGATCTTGACGTGGTGGGTGATGTAGTCGCTGGTTTCGTCGGGGGTCATCCCGGTGAGGGTGTATCGGACGGCGATGCGTTGGTCGAGGGCGGCGAGCACGCCGAGGCGGAGTCGTTGGCGCAGGGTGGGTTGTCCGACTAGCAGCGCGGCGAACGGGGCGCCGGAGTCCATGCCGTGGTTGGTCATCATGCGGACGGCTTCGAGTTGGGGGTTGTCGAGCAGGTGTGCTTCGTCGAAGACCAGGACGGGGGTGCGGCCGCGTTCGGCGTGTTCGGCGGCGAGGGCCTCGGCGGCTTGGGGGACCAGGGTGGCGGTGTAGAAGGTGGGGGTTTGCCCGAGGGCGGAGGTGATGTGGTGCAGCATGCCGCGGACGCCGACGGAGGGGTTGGGCAGGTAGATGACCACGTGTCGGGAGGTGTCCAGGGCGGCGGTGGCGGCGCGGATGGCGACGGTCTTGCCGGCGCCGACCTCGCCGGTGATCACCCCGAGGGCGTGTTGGCTGATGCACCAGTCGATGCGGGCCATGGCCTCGGCGTGCCCGGCGTGGCGGTGCAGCATCGAGGGGGCCAGGGACCGGCCGAACGGCATGGCCGTGAATCCCCAGTAGGATTGCAGGCGTTGGATACTCCCCGGGCCGCGTCCTGCCGCGAGGTGGTGTCGGTGAGCATTTCATCGAGGGACAGTTGCCCGGGGATCTGCTCGGTGGTGGCTTCGGGGCTGTTGGCGTAGAGGGCGTGGAAGCCGATCCGTTCGTCGTCGGCGACGTGGGTGTGGTGGGTGTCGGTGAGCAGGTTCAGGTAGTTGATCCCGGTCGTGGCGGGGGCTGGTTCGGGGGTCTCGGGTCGGGCCTTGGGGTGGGTGTGTCGGGTGATCACGTGTGGGACGGCTTGGCCGTAGGAGCGTCCGCTGTGGCGGACCTCGATCTGTTCGAGGTTGAACGGGGAGAAGACGAGTTCGACCTTGCGTCCGACCAGGGCGGGTTCGACCTGGTAGGTGTTGCCGTGCAGGCTGATGGTGGCGGTCTTGGTGACGGTGCGCAGCTGGGACCATAAGAACGCCTCGGTCAACGCGTCCGCGGCTGGCATGGTCGGGCCGTGCCCGGCGGCCTGCCAGCCGTCGTTCCAGCGGGTCAGTGGGCTCTGACCGGTTTCGGAGTGCACCTGGTGGTGATAGAGCGACTCGACCCAGGCGGTGAACTGCGCGTTCAGTTCCAGCAGCGCCGCCGCGGCGGTGGTGGCCTGTTCGGCCAGGTCGGCGGCGCTGGTGTCGGGGACCTCGACGAGGAACTGCTCGCGTACGGTGCGGAAAAATCGTTCGATTTTGCCTTTGCCTTGGGGTCGGTGTGGGGTGGCGTGGATCAGCCGGATACCGAGCTTGGCGCAGGCTCGCAGCAGCCACGCATCGACGTAGGCCGAGCCGTTGTCGACATAGCAGGCGCCGGGCACCCCGCGGCAGGCCAACGCGCGCTCCAAGGCGACGGCCAGTCGGATCACGTCCTCGGCGAACCCGAACCGGTAGCCGACCACCAGGCGGGAGTGATCGTCCAAGAAGGCGAACAGGTAGGTCTTGCGCCCGCCGATCTTCGGCCCGTGCAACGCGTCCCCGACCCACCGCTGGTTCGGCGCGTCGGCCTCGTACCGGCCGAACACCGGCGCCTGCCCGGTCGCTGGGCCGATCAGCTCGTGCCGGTGGAAGAGCCGCAGCAGCGTCGACTCGGACGGGGAGTACCCCGAGGAAGCCCGCAGGATCCGCGCGACCTGCGCCGCTGTCCGGGCCGGGTTCTCCCGTTTGAGCGCGACCGCCAGCTCCAGCACCGCCGTGTCGATCCGGGAACCCGGCTGACGCAGCGAGGGCGTCAACGCCTCGAACCCGCCGGCGCGGTACCGGCGGATCCACCGATCCAATGTGTCCCGCGAGTAGGTGTGCTGCCCACCGAACGGGCCGACGTGGCTGCGGGCCGCGATCGCGCGCACCACCTTCCCGCGGGCCTTGCGCGACAAGCCCGGATCCAGGGCCGGACTAATCAGCTGGTAGCGGAACAACGCCACCAGCTGCGCGCGCTCACGCCGCTTGTGCGCCTCCTGCTCGGGTGTGCACTCCACGACAACTCCTCTGAAGCAAGGGGAATACCTGACCGCGGCACGGTCAGGGACAACCCTTACGACGATGCCGCCTGCCCGGGCCAGGCGTCAGGGGCAACTCGTGTTGCCGCCCCGCCCCGGCCAGACCGGCGGCCACCCCGGCGCCAACAGCCGACCACCGGAACAGGCGACGGCGACCTGCCAGCCCGTCACCGGGCCGAGCACCCCATCCCGGCCGAACCGGCCCGTGACCGCCTCGCTCGCCGCGGCCAGGGCAGCCAACAGGTCCCGCCACCGACACCCCTGCGCTTGGGGCACCACCCAGTCCACCCCGGCCAGGGCCGCGACCTGCAGCAACCACGACCGGACCGGGTCAAGCCGGGAGCCCATCACCCGCAGCCAGCCTCGGACCGTCGCCCCCGGCACCCCCAACGCCTGCCCGATCGGCCGGTGTCCCAACCCCCTCGCGCGAGCGGTCAGCGCGGCACCGACCACCCCGGCCGCGTACCCCCGCCGCAACAACAGCGTCACCGGCAACAGCACGTGCGTCAGCAAACACCCCGGACAGCGAGCCCGCCGCGGACGCACCACCGCCTCGATGCCATGCACCCGCCGCGGCCGCGCCCACCCCCACGGGCGCAGCTCTCCAGAACACCCCGGACAACCGATCTGTCCGGACACCAACCGCGACTCGACCCGAGCCTGATCACCTTCTACTGTGAGCACCGATGCCTCCGCGCATCCGGCACGGCCCTCCCGCGACGTCTTCCACGACACCTCACGCGCGAGGGCCGTGAACGTCCAATACCCCACCCATCTTGCCCGAGCCCGGCACAGTGATGGCGCCGAGGACCACGAACACCACACTCAAACCAATGCGACCGCCCGTCGGCAACCTCGATGACAGATCACGGCCCCCACGTCGTCACCCAGAGCGACGGTCAACAGTGGGGTCGGCGGTGTTGCCGGGGAAGACCCGGATCGCGACCGGGCGACCGGCCGGGTCGGTCAGCAGCCCGTACTCGATCTGGGTGCGGTTCTTCTTCCCGTCGCGGGAGTAGCCGCGCCGGGCCAGTGGGCAGTGGCTGCCTTCCATCCACGAGGACGATAGGTCGAACAGCGCCATCCGGGCGGGGTTGGCGTCGGCGGCCAGGTGGCGCCGGGCCAGCTGCTTCTCGATCGCGTCCTGGCGCCCGAGTAGCCAGTCCATCGCCGCGTAGACCTCGTCGGTGGAGGCACCGGCCAGGTCGAGGTTGACGCCCAGGGTGGTGTCGGCCCACCAGGAGATGGTCGCCAGCTTCGAGCCGGGTGCTGAGTTTGGCAGCCTGATTTGGCCCCACTGTGGCGGCTTGAACTGGCCCCAGGCTGGTGGTTCTGTCTTAGTTCTTGCGGGTGTGGGCGAGTCGGTAGCTGGTGGTGCCGGTTTGGATGATGTGGCCGTTGAAGGTGAGGCGATCGACGATCGCGGCACAGAGGCGCGGGTCGGTGAATGTTGTTGTCCAGGAGGAGAATGGCTCGTTCGCGGCGATGGCGATGGAGGCCTTTTCCTCGCGTTCGGTGAGTAGTTGGAAGAGGAGTTCGGCGCCGTGGCGGTCGAGGCTGAGGTAGCCGAGTTCGTCAATACAGAGCAGGTCGAGCCGGCCGTAGCGGGCGATGGTTTTCGCGAGTTGGTGCTCGCTGGCGGCTTCGGCGAGTTCGTTGACCAGTTTCGAGGCCAGCACGTAGCGGACCCGGTGGCCTTGTTCGGCGGCGGCGGTGCCGAGCCCGATGAGCAGGTGGGTTTTCCCGGTGCCGGAGTCCCCGATCAGGCATAGCGGGGATCCGGTGGTGATCCATTCGCCGGCGGCGAGGGTGTTGATGGTCGCGGGGTTGATCGCGGGGTTGGCGTCGAAGTTGAACTGTTCCAACCGTTTCGGTCTCGGGAACCCGGCTTCGCGGACGCGGCGGGCTTGCCGTCGGGTGGCGCGGTCGTCGCATTCGGCGCTGAGGAGGTCGGCGAGGAATCCGGCGTAGGAGAGGTGTTCCCGTTCGGCGGTGGCGAGGTGTTCGTCGAGGTCGTCGCGCACGGTGGGCAGGCCCAGGGTGCGGGCGGCGATGGCGACGGGGGCGATCGCGGCGGCGTCGCCGCCGCCGATGCTGCTGGTGCCGCGGGCGTGGGTGGCAGTTCGTGCTGGCATGAGGATTCTTCTTTCTGTCTCAGTGTGTTTCGGTGGTGGTGGCGGGGTTGAGCAGGGTGTCGTAGGCGGTCAGGTCGGGTACCGGGCGCGGGTCGGTCTCGATCCGGGCGGGGAGGGGGATGACGATCCCGCTGTCCGGGGCGGTGGCGGCGTGGCGGGCTTGGACGGCCACGACATCGGGATTGGTGGCCCCGATGGCCAGGGCGGCCTGGATCCCGGCCAGCACGGCCGCAGCCGGGAGGTTCCGGTGCAGCAGGAGCACCTCGATCATGGAGCGGGTCGCGGCCGCGTCGTCGTCGGGGTGGGCGCGGCGGGCCGCGTCCCACCAGGCGTCATGGGTGGAAGTGAACACCCCGGAGGTGCGGGCCTGGGCCAGCGCCAACGCGCCGGGCAGCGCCCCGGGTTTACGGGCCAGCACATCGAGGTAGTGATCGAGCACCAGCATCTGGGAGCCGCGATTGGTGGAGCGGGCATGGACCGCGACCAGGGCTTGCCCGTCATAGACACTCACGTGCTCGTCGTCGAGGACCACCCGCACGCGCCGCCCGACCAGCCGGGCCGGGACGGAGTAGGAGACCTGCCGCACGCTGACCCGGGCGTGTCGATCAACCCGCGGGGTCAACGTGGTCGCGACCTCATACGGTTCAGCCGGCAGCGGCCGCAGCAGCGGCTTCTCGTGGGCGAAGTCGAACCCCACTGTGCTGGTGCGCGATCCGACCCGCCGGGCATCGTCGGCGGTGTCGTACCCGGCCAACAACGCGTTCAGCTCCCCGACACTGGTCACCGCCGGGACCGGGACCAGATGGGTACGGCGGAACCGGCCGCCCTCACCCTCGACACCGCCCTTCTCGTGGGCGCCGTCGCGGCCAGGACGGCAGTAGAAGGCGTCGAAGCCGTAGTAGGAGCGGAAGATCGTCCACCGGTCGGTTTCGACCCTCGAGCGGCCCTGGCAGATCTTCTTCACCGCGGCCGAGAGATTGTCATACCGGATCGCGCCCACCGGGACCCCACCGAGCTCGGTGAACGCGGCAACATGCCCAGCCAGGAAAGACTCCTGCGACGCGGACTGGTACACCCGGTGAACCGCTTTGCCCGAGTACGACATCCGGAACGTGAACAAATACCACTTGACCCGCTGCCCCTGGCAGTCAACCCACAAATCAGCGAAGTCGACCTCGGCCTCCGCGCCCGGTTCGTGCCACTGCGGCACGAACACCTCATCCAGACTGCGGCCGGCCTCCGCGGCGATCCGCGGCCGCGCCACGCGGACATAATCACGGACCGTGGAATACGAGATCACCAGCCCGTGCTCGGTCACCAGCCGGTCCCGGACCCGGACCGCGGTGTGCCGCTGCTTCCGCGGCGCGGTCAGGTCCGCGGTCAACATCGCGTCGATCAACTCCCGCGCCCCATCCAGCACCGGAGCCCGACGCTCCGCCAATTTCCGTTGCGGCGGAACAGGATCCGCCAACGCCGCCCGGACCGTACGGCGATGGACCCCATACCGATCCGCGAGCCCCCGGATCGAGATCGACTCATCCAGCCGCCTATCCCGGCGGATCTGCTCGAACAACTCCACCCTCGACCTCCACACGACCCCGCGCCCCGCTTTCGACTCGACGACACCTGTCACATCGAGCCAACCCGGGTGGGGCCAAATCAGACCGTCACGACACCCCCACACAGACACACAGGTGGGGCCAGTTCAAGCCGCCACAGTGGGGCCAAATCAGGCTGCCAAACTCAGCTGTGCCAGCACTCGGGCGATGATCAGCCCCATCGCCAGGTCCCGGGCCCGCCCGGGCGGCCCGAGTAGCCCGGGTAGGCCCAGGGCCCGGGCTTGGGCCCACACCGCGGCCACATGCCCGTGCGGCAGGGAGCGGGTGATGGTGGCGGCCTGGTCGGCCGGGATGAACGCCTGCCCGGCCAGGCAGGCCCGGATCACCTCGATCAGCTCGGCCGGCAGGTGGGAGAGGTTCGCGACCGTCTCGTTGCGCACCTTGCCGTTCTCCCGCCAGGAACGCCGCAACAGGTGGGTCTCGTAGTCCCGGGCCACCCCGTCCTTACCAACATAGTGACGACGGTGCGTGGTCACATGAACCGCTCCACCACGTTTCGCCATACCGCCAAAATATCACACCGTGCCGGATCGATCGATCCACTTTAGTGACGACACACCGAGGGGTTAGAAGCCGCATCACTGCAGGTCAAAACGGGGATCAGCCCTCAAACCACTCGCAACTTCGGACTAACCAAGGATCGTGTAGGTCATCGGTCGCCCTGGCGACCGATGACCTACACGATCTTGGGCCGAGGCGGGAGCGATCGGCGGCCGCGAGCGCGGGTTCGTTCCACCGACGCTCCAGCTACAACGGGTTGTTGCCGGAGAAGCACGTCGCCGTCCTCGGGGCCGGGGCGTCTTGCTCAACCCGCGCACCGGCAACATTCTGCCGGCGTGGATGAGAGACGAGATGGACGACGATCGCCTGCTGGGGATCTTGGGGTCGAATGGCGCGGGCAAGACCACGCCGATCCATGTGCTGGTGTGCGCCGACTTCCCCTACCCGGTGCCGCTCCCGCTGACTGCCGCGGACCGGGACGGCGGGTACTGGTGGCCGCTGTCGATGCGTCAGGTCGAGACCTGCCGCACCATCGTGTTCGACGCCCCCTCGCCGTGCCCGCACCCCCGACGTGTCGGGCAGGGTTGTGTCCTTGCGAGCCCAGCCTTTGAGCGGGTCGCACCGTCCATCCTCACCGAGGATGGCAGGAGGTCGCCCGCGCTACGGTTCGGAGATCTTCGGGTCATGGCCCTGCTCGGCGCCCTGTGCGTGTGCCTGACCGTCCTCGGATTCACCAATCGGAGCTTGCGCGCCCGGGTGAGCCATCTGCTCGGCGTCGACTACACCGTCAACCAGATGAGCTACGACCTGACCCGGCTTCGCATCAACGGCCTCATCGACCGCGTCACCGACGCTACCCACCACGCCCGCCTCGCAAACGCCGTCTGAAAACTCAAGACAAACACCAAAGACCCGCAACCAAGGGAACTATGCGCAAGGGCCCCTAGCGCGCTGACGGCAACTCGAGTTCGTGCTCCAGCGGCTGGAAGTGTCTATCCACCAACGAGTCCGGCACGTCCGAGGGGTTAGCGGGCGACCAGGTCGGCGGGCGAGTTCGATCGATGACCCGCGCCCGGATGCCTTCGGCCGGATCGGTGCTGTCGAGGAAACGCAACATCACGCGGAGGTCCTGGCGCAGCACTGCGGCAACGTCATCGGCAGCGCGGGCGCGACGCACCGCCGCCAAGGAAACCGCCAACGCGCGCGGCGGGAGCGCGGCGAGCGCCGCCACGGCTTCCCGGGCCGCGTCTTCCGGTCGGCTCGCGAGCCGGGCCAGGACGTCGGGGAGTCTGGGGGCGGCATACGCGTCATCGATCCATGGCCGGGCCGAGTCCCAGGTGCAGGGCGGCAACTCCACGGCCAAGGAGGCGCTCATGGCGTCGGGACCGTCGGCGGCCACCCGCTCGACAACCTCGCCGAGCCGACTCTCCTCCACGAGGACGTCGGCGAGACCCAGGTGGACGGCGTCCGCGCCCCGTGCCTCGGCGGCCGTGAGCGCGAAGTGCTCGCCCAGCCGGCCGGACATCCGGCCAAGCAGCAGTGTGCCGGCAACATCGGGGGCCATCCCGATGCGGACCTCCGGCATGGCCAGGCGGGACGAGGCGGTCACGACGCGATGACTGGCGTGGGCACCCAGCCCCATCCCGCCGCCCATCGTGATGCCGTGCATGACGGTGACCACGGGATGCGGATAGGTCGCCACGGTGTAGTCGAGGGCATACTCCTCCCGCCACAGCTCCTCGACGATGCCATGGTCGTGGAGCAGGCTGTCATGGACGACCTTGATGTCCCCGCCGGCGCAAAAGCCGCGATCGCCGACTCCATCGACGACGACGGCCCCGACCACACCGCGCCATTTGTCCAGGTGGCGGCGCACGGCCCGGATCATCGGCAGATCGAGCGCGTTGAGGCTCTCCGGCCGGTTGAGCGTCAGTCGTCCGACCGGGCCGACCCGGGAGGCGATCACCAGAGCCGATTCCATCGCGGTCACCGGGCCAGCCCCTCGCCAGCGAGGCGGCGCAGGATTTGCGCGGCGGGGTCGGGGCGGGCCTCGCGATGGCCCGTGCCTGCCCACACATTGATCGCGTCGATATCGCCCGCCTGGGTGGCTGCCCGCCGAATCGGGCTGGTCAGGAAGTGGATCGCCGGATAGCCGAGCGGCGCCAAGCTGGTGAACCCCTCGGTGAAGGCATTGCGCAGCGCCCGCGCCGGCCGGCCGGAGAAGGCCGTCGTGAGCACGGTGTCCCCCTCGCCAAGCTCCGCCAAAGCACGTTTGTATGCCGCGGACGCGCCGCTCTCAGGGCTGCGCACCAAGACCGTTCCGACTGCCACGGCCTCGGCGCCCGCCGCAATCGCCAACCGGACCTGCTCGGGGGTGACGATCCCGCCCGCGGCCCACACCGGCAGGTCGCTGGCCCGGCGAACGTCGGCCAGCAGCTGCTCGATCGCGATCTCGGCGACCGGCTCGGCGGGCGTGGTCGTGGCGGAATGGCCGCCGGCGGCATACGACTGCACGACGAGGGCATCGACCCCGCGCTCGGTCGCGAGCGCCGCCTCGGCGGCCGTGGTCACCGATTGCGCCGTCAGCGTGCCGACGGCGTGCAATCGGGCGACGACCTCGGCGGAGGGGATGCCGAAGGTGAAGCTCACGACGGGAACGGGCGCACGCGTCAGCACGGCGAGCTTGGCGTCCCACGAGTCGTCGTCCCGCTCGCTGGTCTGCCATTGCGGCAACTCGACCCCGTAGCCTCGCGCCAGCGGGAGCAGCGCCTCGCGGTAGCGGGCATAGGCATTGGCCGAGACCGCGGTGGGGTTGGGCGCGAAGAGATTCACTCCGAAAAGGCCGGTCCGGCGCCGGACCTGCGCGATCAGCCCCGCGAGCTCGTCCGGGCTGGTGTATCCGGCCGCGAGAAAGCCGAGGCCACCGGCGTCCGCAGCGGCGACCACAAGCGCTGGAGTGCTTGGGCCCCCGGCCATCGGCGCGGCAACCAGCGGGATCTCGGCGCCCAGGGAGGCAAGCAGCCCGGTGGCCGTCAGCTGAGTGTCGGTCATGAAGGGAGGCTATCGATGCCGCGCACAAGGCGGCGTGACGCAGGCCGCTTCCGCTCGCTCGGGGTGCGCCGGCGCGGATGCCCCTACCCTGGTGGTGTCCCCGACGTCACGGAGCCGACATGATGACCGAGACGCCGCCCCTCGGCGCCTACGCCGAGCGCGTCGCCAAGCAATGCCGGCCGGTGCGCCTGCGCGACGGCCGGATGGGCTGGATCGGCCCGCTACTGCCCGACGACCGCGACAATCTCGCACGCGAATACCTCACGCTGTCGCGCGAATCTCAGTGGCGCCGGTTCTTGACAGCCGTTCCCAACCTGACGTCGGACATGCTCGATCGCCTCGTCGACAACGTCGACGGGGTCAACCACGTGGCGCTCGTTGTCTTTGTGCAGGACGGAACCGACTTCCAGCCGGTCGCCATCGGCCGGATCGTCCGCTATGAGGGCCTCCCGGATGCCGCGGATCTGGCGGTGACCGTCAAGGACGACTGGCAGGGACACGGCATCGGCAGCGCACTGGTGGCCGCCCTGGTCGAGCACGCCCCCGCGGGCGTCACCCACATCCTGACCGAGATCGCCGTGGGCAACGCCCCGTCCCTGGCCATGCTCCACCGGGTCGGCGAGGTGCAGACCCACTTCGCGGGTGCCGGCGTGCTCGACGTCGAGGTGGACATCACCGGCGAGGGCCTGCGCCACGAGCGGCCGGCCGAGGGAACACGGCTGCACCCCGTGCTGGCCGACACCGCGAGGGCCGAGGCCAAGCTGCGCGACCGCGTGTGCGACGAGCTGGACCGGCTGGCCGAGCAAGTCGACTTCCGCAGATGAACCCGGGTCCACTCAGGCGGGCTCGATGCGTGCCGGGACGTGCTTGTGCCACGGCGTCCCGGCGAACTCGTCACGCCAACCGATGTCGGTGAGTGTGTTCAGCGCGACCCCGCTGCGGGAGAAGCCGGTTGCCGTCGGCAGGTCGATCCCATAGCCATTGGGCAAGATCGCGTGGCCGGGCTGCATCCGCGGGTCGACCTCCACGGCGGCGGTGGCGTGACCGCGGGCGGTCGTGACCACCGCCGTCGCGCCAGTGGCCAGGCCGAGTCGCGTGGCGTCGTGCGGGTTGAGCCGCAATGCACCTGCGCCGTCGCGGCGTCGCCAGCCATCGCTGCGGAAAATAGTGTTGGCGCTGAACGACCTTCGCTGCCCCGCCGCCAGCACGAAGGGGAACTCGGCGCTGGTCTTGGTCGGCGATTGGGTGGCCAGTGAATCCAATGGCGCGATCAGCTCTGGGATGAGGAGAGGGATTCGCTTGCCGGGGTGAGTGACATAGTCCCAGGAGTGCTTGGCCTGATCCTTCGTAAATACGATGCCCGACCGATGCTCGAGCATGGCGTCGAATAGTGCTCCGGCACTGCGATGCCCGGCCCGGCGCATCCCCGATCGATGGGTGACGGCCACCCGCTGGGCCAGACCCCACAGCAGCGCCGCGGGCTGTGCTCCCTCGGGCAGCGTCGGCCCCAGGGTGTCGTGGAGCAGCGTGGGCGCCAGTCCCCGCACGCGCTTGTCACTCGCGGCCAGGGCCGCGAAAGCGGAGCGGTATGCCGCGCGGCCGCCGCGCGCGGCAAGGGTCAGGGCCCGCTCGGCTCGTTTGGGCACGACCCCCAGCTCCCGCACGATTCTGGAGTAGATCTCGCCTTCGGTCAGCGTCCCTGGAAGCGGCTCGAAGAGCGGTGCACGGAGCTGGAAAACGTTGTGCGGGTGCTCGGTTGTGAAGAAGGTTGCTTCCCACTTCTCGAACTGCGAGGCGCAGGGCAACACGTAGTCGGCGTGGCGAGCGGTCTCGGTCATCGCGACGTCGAGGACGACGACGAGGTCGAGCGCCGCCAAGGCATCGGCAAAGCGCTGGGTGTCGGCAAGGGAGTGCGCGGGGTTGGCCGAGTCGACCCACATAGCGCGGAATCGCCTCGGGTGATCGGTGAGGATCTCCTCGGGGATGACATTGCAGGGAACGATGCCACCGAGCATGCGGGCGCCCGTCACCGGAGTCGTCCGATAGGCCGTCGTCCACTTGGCCAACGGGGCGACCCACGAGTGTCGTTGCATGGCACCGGGTTTGGCGAAGTTGCCGGTGAGCAGCCAGATCAGCTTGTGCAGATAGGACACCAGGGTGCTGTTGGGGCCGTGCTGGACGCCGAGGTCCTCATAGGAGGAGACGCTGTCCGCTCTCCCGATCACCCGGGCCGTCTCACGGAGGCGGTTCTCGTCGATACCGCAGGCAGCGGCATACGCACCGACGTCGATCGAGTTCAGCTGGGGGAGGAGTTTGTCGGTCCCTGTCGTGTGCTTGGCGATGAACTCGTGATCGACGAGGTCCTCCTGCACGAGCACGCCCAAGAGCGCTGCGAGACACCAGGCATCGGTGCCCGGGCGGATCTGCAGATGGATGTCGGCGAGGTCGGCGGTCTCGGTGCGCACTGGGTCGATGACGATCATCGTGCGCCGGCGGTCCTTGGCGATCCGTTGCAGGACGGTGCGGGCGCGCGGGACGCCATGAGACTGCCAGGGGTTCTTGCCGATGAACAGGGCGACCTCGGCCCGCTCCCAGTCCCCGACCGTGTGGCCCTGGACCAGGTGCGCATCCACCCAGGCCTCGCCGGTCTTTTCCTGCCCGAGCGCGTTGGAGGAATACCGCGCCCCGACGGCGTGCATGAGCGCGCCCTTGTGCGCTCCCCCAAGGTGGTTGCCTTGACCGCCGCCGCCGTAGAAGAGGATCGACTCACCGCCATGCGCCCGCTGGATCGCCCGCAGCCACACCGCTATCTCGCGGATGGCGGTCTCCCAGCTGACCGGCGAGTGCGTCCCGTCCGGATTGCGGCGCATCGGCGTCGTCAGCCGCTGGCCGCCGTTTTGGTAGTGGTCGAGCCGCAGGGCCTTGTTGCAGGTGTAGCCGCGGCTGCCCGGGTGATCCTTGTCGCCACGGATCTTGGCCAGATGCCGGCCGTCGAGTTGCACGATGAGGCCACAGTTGTTCTCGCACAGGATGCACGCCGTCTTGTGCCACGTGTTGTCGATCACCCGCCGGTGCCGGAAGCCGCCCGGGCGCGCCCCGGTCTGGTTCGCCGTCATGCCGCACTATGACATAGGGCCTTTCCGGCAGGCGCAACGCCTGGATCAACCGCTAGCATCGCCTGGACCAGAGGACCTGGACCAAACAGAGGCGGACGCCATGGCGCACGGCGACATCACCCACATCGACATTCCGGTGACCGACAACGAGCGTGCGGCCCGCTTCTACAGCAGCCTCTTCGGCTGGCAGATCTCGGCGCCCCCCGGGTTTGAGGACTACCCGATGTGGCGGGCGCCCAATCAGCTCAGCGGCGGCGGGCTCGCACCGCGCGGCGACGGCTTCACCCAGCCTCGCTCCTATGTCGAGGTCGATTCGATCGACGACACCCTCGCGCTGGTCGAACGCGGGGGCGGACAGGTGGTCATGGGCAAGTCGCCGATCACCGACACCAGCTGGTGGGCGATCTTCACCGACCCCGACGGCAACACCCTCGGGCTCTACGAGGGAGTCACCGAGGTAGGTGACTGAGCGAGAGCAGCTGAGCGCGAGGAGTGAGCGGGACCCCCGACCGAATGGGCGGGACGGCATACGCTGGGTCGATGGCCGACCTCCTCCTGACCGCCAATGCCGGCGACGGCACGATCAGCGTGCTGCGGCTGCACCGCGAGCCGCGAGCCCACCTGGAGGTGGTCACGACCTCCGGCGAGCTGCCCGGTTGCGGCACACTTGCCGTGGACACCGAGCGGGGCCTGGTGTTCGCGGCATACAAGGGCGACCCCGCCGGCATCGCCACCTTGCGCCTGGACCGCGAGAGCGGCGAACTGACCGAGATCGCCCGCCGGGAGGTGCCGGGCTCGATGACCTATCTCAGCCTGACCGACGACCACTGCGCGCTGCTCGGCGTCTCCTATGGCGGCGGCTTCGGGGCGGTGTGGCCGGTTGCCGGCGAGCGGCTCGGCGAAGCGCAGTCGCGCTTCGAGTATCGCAACCTGCACTGCATCGTCAGCTCCGGCGAGAGCGTGTATGCCGTCTCCCTCGGCGAGGACCTGATCGTCCAGTTCCGGCTGGTCGACGGGGCCTTGGCGCCGCTCCAGCCGTCGGTCGCGGCGGCCCCGACGGGCTCGGGCCCGCGGCACCTGATCATCGACGGCGCCAACGCCTATCTGGTCACGGAATACTCAGGCGAGGCGATCCGCTATGACCGCGCCGACGACGGTGCGCTGACGCCGGCCGAGTCGTGTTTCGTCGTCGATCCGGAAGCAGGGTTGTCGCACAGCCGGTTTGGCGCTGATCCCGAGAAGGAGCACCTGATCTGGGGTGCCGACATCCACCGCGCTGGGGACTACCTGCTCACCTCGGAGCGGATGTCCTCGCTCATCACGACGAACCGCCTGTTGCCCGGCGGCCGGCTCGGCGATGTCGTTGCCTTCACTCCTGGCGAACGCCAGCCCCGCGGCTTCGCCGTCTCCCCAGATGGCGCGTATGCCGTCGTCGTCGGCGAGAAGTCGACGCACGCCGCGCTTTTCGAGATCGACGGTGACGGTCGCCTGCATTCGCTCGACCGGGTCCCGATCGGCGCGGGTGCGAATTGGGTTCGGTTCGCCTAGCCCGAACAGTCGGGGCACAGGCCCCAATAGACGACCTCGGCCTCGTCGATGGCGAAGCCGTGGTCGTCGGACGCGGTCAGGCAGGGTCGCTCGCCGACCGCGCAGTCGACGTCGACGATGGTGCCGCACGAGCGGCATACCAGATGGTGGTGGTTGTCGCCGACGCGCGCCTCATAACGAGCGAGCGACCCGGGCGGCTGGATGCGGCGGACGAGCCGGGCATCGGTCAGCGCCCGCAGGACGTCATAGACGGCCTGGTGCGAGACCGCCCCTAACTCGCCGCGAACCCGAGCGATGATCGTCTCGGTGTCGGCATGGGGGTGGGCCCGCAGGGCCGCGAGCACGGCCACCCGTGGGCGCGTGACCCGCAGGCCCGCCTCCCGCAGCCGATGCTCCTCGGTGTCCGGTCCCACGTCGCGCTTCCCCATCCTTTCTTGATCCAGTCCAGTCTACCGGCACCGGGCGCGCGGCGGTTAGCCTGGACGGTATGCCGCGCGAGACCAGCCCGACCGCCCGGGCGCTGCGGGCCTTGGAGATCCTCCAGGCCCGTCCCGGCATCACCGCCGACCACCTCGGCGACCGGCTCGGGGTGACCGAGCGCGCGGCCCGGCGCTATGTCGCGATCTTGCGGGAGGCCGGCATCCCGGTTGAGTCGATCCGGGGGCCTGCCGGCGGCTATCGGCTCGGCCGCGGGCTGAAGCTGCCGCCGCTCGTGTTCACCGCCCCGGAGGCGCTCGGGCTGGTGATGGCCGCGCTGGACGGCCACCACGCCGCCGCCGACTCGGCCGATCCCGTGGGGTCGGCGCTCGGCAAGATCATCCGGGCCCTGCCCGAGGCCGTGGGCCGGCCCGCCGCCGTGCTGCGCGAACACGCGACCGCGGCGCCCGATCGCTCGAGTTCTCGTCCCCATCCCGAGATCACCACCGCGCTGGTGACCGCCGTGGCGGCCGGGCGTCGCATCCAGGTGCGTTATCGCGGCGCGCGCGACCGGGAATGGGAGACCAAGGTGGATCCGTGGGCGGTCGTTGTCCGCCACGGTTACTGGTATCTACTCTGCTTCTCCCACGCCGCCGGCGCCATCCGCACCTATCGCATCGACCGGGTCGCGGCCGTCACCGAGCTGGCCGAGTCCTCCGACGCGCCGGCCGATCTCGACCCGGTCGCCCAGCTCGAGGAGCACCTCGGCAGCGGCTGGGAGTTCGAGACCCGGGTGGTATTCGATGCCCCGCTCGGGACCGTCGCGCACTGGGTGCGCGGGCCGATGGGCCGGCTCTCGCCGCTCGATGACGGCGAGCGAACCCTCCTGACCGGAACCACAAGCGATGCCGAGATGTATGCCGCGGAGTGGCTCGCCGGCATACCGCTGCCGTTCCGTGTCGAGGGCGGCCCGCAACTGGTCACCGCGATGACCGCCGTGGCGCGCAAGCTCGCGGCGAGCGTTGCGACGCAGGGCTGACCGACGCTCGGCCGCGCATGGCTGACCGGCGCTCAGGGGCGCACGGGCTGACCGGGGCGCCGTGCTGACCGACGCTCAGGCGCGCAGCGCCGTTGCCAATTCGCGGACGTCGGCGACCAGCACGTCCATGTCCGCCTGGGTGTGCGCGAGCGAGACCAGCCACTGCTCGTCCAGGCCGGGCGGGGTGAGGATGTGCCGGTTGACGCCCCACAGCCAGGACAACTCGGCGAGGCGGAAGTCGGTGGCCTTGTAGTCGCGGTAGTTGCGCACCGGGGTCGTCGACCAGGTGATGCAGCCCTTGACGCCCATGCCGACGGTGTGCGCCGGGAGTTCGAATTCGGTGATCACGGCATCGATGGCGTCGAGCGTGGCGACGTTGATGTCCTCGGCAGCGGCGAGCGCGTCGTGGGTGCAGACCTCGTCGACCGCCCTGGCGGCCGCCATGACGAGCGGGTTGCCGTTATAGGTCCCGAAGTGCGCCATCCGGCCGTCGACGACCACCTGCATGACCTCGGCCCGGCCGCCAAAACATGCGAGCGGCAGCCCACCGCCGATGCTCTTGGCGAGCGTCACCAGATCGGGCCGCACGCCGAGGCGTTGCGAAGCGCCGGCATACCCGGCGGTCAGTCCGGTCTTGACCTCGTCAAAGACGAGCAGCACGCCATGCGCGTCGCAGGCCGCGCGCACGCCGGCGAGGTAGCCCGCGTCGGGCACGACGATCGCGAGGTTCTCGATGACCGGCTCCATCACCACGGCGGCGATCTCGCGGCCGTGCTCGGCCAGAATCCGCTGCAGATAGGACAGATCGTTGTAGGGCACGACGTGGACGGTCCCGGCCTCGACGTCGAACGGAACCTCGGGGATCGGGGCCTCGGCCGGCCCGATGTCCGCCAGCGCGGGTTTGACCGAGACCTGCAGGGCGTCGTAGCCGCCGTGATAGCCGCCCTCGATCTTGACGATCGCCTTGCGTTCGGTGAACGCGCGGGCCGCGCGGATGGCATACATGAGGGATTCGGTGCCGGACTGGGTGAAGCGGAGCAGGTCGAGGTGGAAGCGCTCCTGATAGCGCTCGGCGATCTCGGTCGCGGTCGGTGAGGGCGTGACAAAGAGCGTGCCGACCTCCTCCAGTGCCGTGCGAACGCGCTCGACGACAACGGGATTCAGGTGTCCGACGAGCATCGCACCGAAGCCCATCGACAGGTCGAGCAGGCGTCGCCCATCGACGTCGGTGAGCCAGGCGCCCCGAGCCGAGGCGATCGAGATCGGATAGGGCTCCCAGTGCTGGAAGGAGGAGGTCACGCCGAGCGGCAGCGAATTGCTCGCCCGCGCGTTGTGTTCGCCCGACTCGGGCGTGGCGTCGGTGAAGCGCTGCCACTCGCGCGCGAGCAGCGCCTCGACCCGGTCGGGATCGACCGGGCGCGACCGCTCCGGGAGCCAGCGGCGGGTCTGCGGGTCGTGGGCCGGCCACTGCCTCGGTGTGGTCGAGGGGGAGGCCGGTGCCTGGTCGCTCATCTGGTCGCTTTCTGGCTGAGGCTCCGCGCGGGTGGCGGCGTGTACCCCATCATCGCTCACGACCGCGAACGAACCGGCCGGTGCCAGGATGGAGGCAATTCGGAAGCGAGGACGGGAACGGATGGAACCTCGGATCGGGCCGATCGAGCGCATCCTGCGGCGTGGCCGGCGCGCGCTGAGCGAGCGCATCGCGCCGGCGGCATACAAGATCGTCGGTGCGTTGGCGGCGAGCCGGTGGATCCCGGAGGACCGGACCGGCTCGATCGAGGCTGCTCTCGCCGCCCCGCATACTCCGGTCGCCGTCGGCGACCGCTGGGGTGCGCCGTGGACGACGACCTGGTTCCGATTTGAGGGCCGGGTCGGTGAGCTGGTCCCACGCAGCGGGCTTGAGGTGGTCATCGACCTCGGTTTTGACGACGCCATGCCCGGCTTCCAAGCCGAGGGACTTGCGTATGCCGCCTCCGGCCGCCCGCTCAAGGGCGTCTCGCCGCGCAACGCGGCGATCCCGGTCGCCGCGCTGATCGAGCCGGACGGCCGGCTGGTCCTCCATCTCGAAGCTGCCGCCAACCCGACGGTGCTGCCCTTTGGCCGTGGGGCGCGCTGTGCCTTCCGTCCAACCCGTCTCGGCGACCGCGACGGGCACTCCGAGGAGCCGATCTATCGACTGGACCGTGCCGACCTCGTTCTGCCGCAACCGGATATCCTCGCCCTGCGGCACGACCTGGAGGTGCTTCTCGGTGTGCTCGCCGAGCCACGCTGCGACGAGGGACGGCGCCAGCAGATCGCCCGGGCGGTCGATCACGCCCTCGACGCGCTCGAACTCAGCGACGCCGCCACCGCTGCCGGGGACTGCCGTGCTCGGCTGGCCGCGAGCCTGGCCGCGCCTGGCGCCGCCAGCAGTCACCGTGTGCTCGCGGTCGGGCACGCCCACATCGACAGTGCGTGGCTGTGGCCGCTGGGGGAGACGCGCCGCAAGTGCGCCCGCACCTTCGCCAATGTCACTGCGCTCGCAGCGGATTTCCCGGAGCTGGTGTTTGCCTGCCCGGCGGCGCAACACCACGCGTGGGTCAAGGAGGACCACCCGGCGATTTGGGACCGGGTCCGCGCGGCCGTGGCCGCCGGCGCCTGGGTCCCGGTGGGCGGGATGTGGGTGGAGTCCGACGGCAACCTCGTCGGGGGCGAGGCGCTCGTGCGCCAATTCGTCCACGGTCAAGGGTTCTTCCTGCGCGAGTTCGGCAGTGCGTGTGAGGAGGTGTGGCTGCCCGACTCCTTCGGCTATTCGGCGGCGTTCCCGCAGATCGCCCGACTCGCCGGGGCCAAGCACTTCCTCACCCAGAAGCTGTCCTGGAACGACACCAACCGGCTGCCCAACCACACCTTCGACTGGGAGGGCATCGACGGGACGCGGGTGTTCACCCACTGCCCACCGGTCGACACCTATAACGCCGAGATCACGCCCGGCGAGCTGGCGCATGCGGCTGCGAACTTTGTCCGCGACGACTCCGGGTCGATCTCGTTGCTGCCCTTTGGTTTTGGCGATGGCGGCGGTGGGCCCACGCGGGAGATGATCGAGCGCGGCCGGCGGCTGGGCGACCTCGACGGCGCCGTGCGCGTGAGCTTCGGTAGCCCCGCCGAGTTCTTCGCCGCCGCCCGGGCCGAGTTGCCGTCACCGCCGGTGTGGGCGGGCGAGCTCTATCTCGAGTTCCACCGCGGGGTGTTCACCTCGCAGGCAGCGACCAAGGCCGGCAACCGGCGCAGCGAGCATCTCTTGCACGAAGCCGAGCTGTGGGCTGTTACCGCGGATCTGGCTGGGACGCACCGCTATCCCGCGGCCCGGCTGGCGTCGGCGTGGCAGCGCGTGCTGCTGCTCCAGTTCCACGACATCCTGCCCGGCTCCTCGATCGGGTGGGTGCACGACGAAGCCGCCGAAACCTACGCCGAGGTGGCCACCGAACTCCAGTCACTCACGGGCGACCTGTTGACCTGTGCCGACGGACGGGCCCAACCCGCAGCAGCCAATGCCGGTCCTTTTGGCCGAGGAGAGGTCGTCGTCGGCTCCGCACAGGAGTGGGGCGAGGGGGTGGCGGTTCAGCCACTGGCAAACGGCCGGAACGCCATCTGGGCCGAGGTAGATGCGTTGTCCTGCAGCACTATCCAGCCGCCGACAACGCCGATAGCGCCCGTCGTTGTCGAGTCGAACACGAGCGGCCACGCGCTCGACAACGGCCTGATCCGGGTGACCGTCGACGCGCGTGGGCTGCTCGTCTCGGCGTTCGACCACCGATCCGGCCGCGAACTCATCCCCCCGGACCACGCCGCCAACCTGCTGCAGGTGCATGGCGACCATCCCTCGGAGTGGGACGCGTGGAATCTCGACGTGGAGTACGACCGCTCGGGCCTCGACCTGACCGCGGTCGAACACCTCAGCGTGATCGCGTCCGGGCCGCTGCTCGCCGAGGTTGCCGTCGAGCGGCGGCACGGCGCAACCACGCTGACCCAGACGATCACCCTGCGGGCGGGCAGCCGCACCGTCGACTTCGGTCTCGACATCGATTGGCAGGAGCGCGAGCGGCTGCTCAAGGTGGCCTTCCCCACCGACCTGCGCGCGACCGAATCCCGGGCCGAGGTTCAGTTCGGGCACGTCAGCCGCCCGATCTCGACCAACACCAGCTGGGACCGGGCGCGGTATGAGCTGTGGTGTCACCGCTGGGTCGAGGTCCGCGAGGGCGACTTCGGCCAGGCGCTGGTGACGACCGCGACGTATGGCTACGACGCCCGCCGCACCACCCGGCCCGATGGGGGCACGACGACGACCGTGCGGCTCAGCCTCCTGCGCGCGCCGCAGTATCCGCAGCCCAACACCGACCGCGGGCGGCACCGGCTCGACTACGCCCTGGTCGTGGGCGGGACGGCGGAGGAGGTTCTTGCCGCCGCATATGCCGCCAACCTCCCGATGCGCGTTGGCCAGTTCGCCGAGCGGCCGGCACCCGTGGCCGTGGACGGCGTCGGGATCGTCGTGGAGGCGGTCAAGCTCGCCGAGGACGGCTCGGGAGATCTGGTCGTTCGCCTCTACGAGTCGCGTGGCGTGCGCGCCTGCGGCACAATCCGATTCGCTGTCCCGGTCGAGGAAGTGAGCGTCGTCGACCTGCTCGAGCGGCCGCTGCGCGAGGCCGCGCTGCGGCCGGTGTGGCGGCATACCGGCGAGGGGGTGGAGGTGACCATGCGCCCCTTCCAGATCGTCACCCTGCGGGCGCGCCGGTCATCCGGTCGACGATGAACTCGGCGATCGCCAGGCTCGACGTGGCCGCCGGTGACGGCGCATTGCGCACGGTGGTGATGCCGTCCTCCTGACCGATCTGGAAGTCGTCGAGCAGCCCGCCCGCGCGGTCGACCGCTTGGGCGCGGATCCCGCATCCGGCCCGGGCGACGTCGGCCGTGGTGATCGCCGGAACATAGCGGCGGGCCTGCTCCAGGTATGCCGTGAGCGACAGGCTCCCGCGCACCTCCCGCACCCCGGTGCGCCAGTGCCGCCGGGCCATCCGCCACGACCCGGGCCAGGTCGCGATCGCGGCCAGATCGGCGAGGCTAACCTCGGCCCGCCGATAGCCCTCCCGTCGCAGCGCCAGCACGGCGTTGGGACCGACCTCGAGCTCGCCGGTCACCCGGCGGGTGAAGTGGACCCCGAGGAAGGGATAGCGCGGGTCGGGCACGGGATAGACCATGCCGCGCACCAGGTGCTGTTTGGCCGGGGTGACCCGCAGATACTCGCCGCGAAAGGGCACGATCCGCGGGCCGTCGACGCCGTCGGCGAGGCGGCAGACGCGATCGGCCTGCAGCCCGGCGCACACGACGAGCCGGTCGACGCGGTAGCGGCGCGACGCGGTTGCCACCTCAACCCCGAAGTGCTGGTGCCGGATGCCGGTCACCTTGGTGGACAGCAGGATTCGGCCGCCAGCGTTCGTGATCTCGCGGGCAAACGATCCGGCGACCGCGACATAGTCGGTGATCGCCGTTGCGGGGGAATGCAGGGCGGCCAGGCCAGCGGCATACGGCTCGAGGTCGCGCATCTCCCGCGGACCGACGCGGGTCAGGCCCGGGACCTGGTTGGCCGTCGCCGTGCGCTCTAGGGCATCGAAGCGCCCCAGCTCCTCCGGCTCGACGGCGACGACCAGTTTGCCGCAGCGGCGATAGGGCAGCCGGTGCTCGGCGACATAGTCCTCGAGGAGCCCTCGCCCGCGGGTGCACAACCGCGCCTTCAGCGAGCCGGGCTGGTAGTAGATCCCCGCGTGCACGACCCCGGAGTTGTGGCCGCTCTGGTGGGGGGCGAGCCGGTCCTCTTTGTCGAAAACGACGACCTCGACCCCGTCGTGTCGCCGGGTCAGCTCACGCGCAACGGCGAGCCCCACGATGCCGCCGCCCACCACACCAATCCGCTGGGGCATCGGCCACACCTTCCCTTCGCGCGCAGCCTATCCCCGGCTCGAGTGCCGAGCCCGGCTGCCGGCCCCGGCGCCGGGACGGGCGGCTAGCCTGACCGGTATGGGTGAGGCGGCATACGACTGGGCAGGAATCGTCGCGGATCTGAACCGGTTGCTGCGGCTGCGGACGACGCCGGTGGGCCTGAAGCGGTTCGCGACCGGCGAGGACATGGACGCCGTGCCCAAGCTGCGTCGCCCGGACGCGGTGCACACGTTCGACCAGATCGTCGCCATGGCGGCTCGGCTGGGCTGGACGGTTGGCGCCAGCGCGGACGATCTGGTGATGGAGCAGTGCTCCGCGGTTCTCGGCCTGACTCCGCGCAGCCAGGAGTGGCTCGCCGGCAAACCGCTCGCGGGGGTGTGGTTCGAGACGATCGCCGACTCCGCGGCCCACCAATGCTCGATGCACACTGCCCCGTATGCCGCGCACGCCGGCGTCGTCGTCTCGCCGCTCGCCTCCGGCCGCCTCGACCCGCCCGATGTGTGCCTGATCTTTGCCACGCCCGGGCAGATGATCCTGATGGTCAACGGGCTGCAGTGGTCGGCCTATCGCAAGCTGGAATGGGGCTCGGTCGGGGAGTCGGCGTGCGCGGACTCGTGGGGCCGGGCCCTCGCGACCGGCGAGCCGTCGGTGTCGATCCCGTGCTATGCCGAGCGCCGCTACGGCGGGGTATCCGACGACGAACTACTGCTCGCCACGCCGCCGCGGTTCCTGCCGACGATGATCGCCGGGCTGGAGGCCCTCTCCCGCAACGGCCTGCGCTACCCGATCCCGCCCTATGGCATCCAGGCCGATGCCCGGGCGGGGCTGGGAGCGAGCTACGGCTCGGGCTAACTACCCGTTGGGAACCCTGTGACCCCGGCCATGGCGCCACCCGCCGAAACCGACCAGAATTAAGGTGCATCGGACATCCGTTGCCGATGCCTCGTCAGGCCGGCCAAAGGAGTTCGACATGCCTGGCTCGGGCAAGCCCAAGGACAAAAAGGGCACCAATCGCGTCGTTGTGGGCGTGGACGGATCGAAGGCGTCCGAGCGGGCGTTGCGGTGGGGCCGGTTCATCGCCGACAACGCCGACGCGACCCTCGAAGCAGTGATGGCCTGGCAGCACACCGTCGAGTGGGCACCGGTCATCCCGCTCGAATTGTCGATCGATGTCGACCAGGGCGAGCACGCCAAGCAGGCCTTGCACGCCTGCACCGAGCGCGCCTTCAAGGGCAAGCCGCCCAAGAAGCTCAAGCTCCACACCGGCGAGGGCTACCCCGCCAAGGTCCTGATCGACCGGTCCAAGGAGGCGATGATGGTCGTCCTCGGCAGCCGGGGCCACGGTGGCTTCAGCGGCTTGATGCTTGGCTCGGTCAGCACCCTCGTCGCCCGCCACGGCTCCTGCCCGGTGCTCATCATCCACGGCGACGAGGAACCGCCAGCCTAAGCTCGCTTCCCGGCGTCCGGATGGTGAGATTTGCGCCTGCCGTCGGGGCTCTCACCGCTCTTCCCTAGCAGCCCGCGCTGCCACCAGCAGGCGGGTGGTCATCACCACCCGACCATCAGGGGAGAGCCGTGTCCGTCACCATCGCCGCCGCCGTCGGCTATCGCGCGCTTCTCGACCGGGCCGGGCCGCTGGCGTGGGCCGAGCGGGTCGAGTCGCTGCTCGACCGGACTGCCGACGACCTCGATGCCGTCCTGCTCCGCACGCCCGAAGGCGACGACCTGCGCGCGTCGGTGACCGACGTCAATGCGCTGCGAGACCTGGGCAGCGACGAGGCCTTCCACGCCCAGCAGCAACTGCTCGCCCGCCTGCTCGCCCTGCACACGACGCTCGATGCGCCGCGGTATGCCGTGCGCGGCGAGCGCTCGTCGCCCTCGCCGAGATCCTGCGGATGCTCGAAGACGCGACGCTGGCTGCCGAGGACGCGCAGCTCGCGCGCACGGATCTCTGCCTGGCAGATCTCGACACGGCCCCCGCCGACGGCTTCGTGCCGTGGCTCAAGGACCGCGTCCGCCGCCACCGCGCGTTCAAGCACCCGTACTACCGGGAGTTCATCCGGCACGAAGCCAGCCCCGCTGACCTGCGCCGATATCTCGTTCAGGAGTCGGTGGTCGACGGCCGGTTCGATGACCTGCTCGCGCTTTTGCAACTCGGCACCGACGGCACCACCAAGCTGGAGATCGCCGAGAACTACTGGGATGAGATGGGCAATGGCGACCCCGAACTCGTCCATACGCTGATGTTCTCCCGCGCCCTGGACACCCTCGCGATCAGCGATGTCGAGATGCGCGAGGAGATGAGCGCCGAGGGCCTGTTGTCGGGCAATCTCGCGATGCTGCTGTCCCGCTACCGCGAGACCTTCCCCGAGGCGGTCGGTTTCCTCGCCGTCACCGAGTGGCTCGTTCCGGATCGGTTCAGCAATGTCCTCGCCGGCTGGCGGCGGCTCGGCCTCGACCCGGCCGGGATCGAATACCACGATGGCCACATCGCGATCGACGCCCGGCACGCCTCCGGATGGTTCACCAATGTCGTCAAGCCGGGAACGGCCTCGGCGCCTTTCCGCCGTGGCGTGACCCGCGGCGCCCTGTGGCGGCTGAACTCTTCGGCCCGCTATCTGGACGCCAACCTCGCCCGGGCACGGCGATGACCGGCCGCCTCGGCTGGGCCATGCTCGGCGCCGTCTACCTCTTCTGGGGGTCGACCTTCCTGTCGATCCGGGTCCTGGTCCAACAGGCCGACCCCCTCGCCGCCGCCGGCGTCCGGTTCGCGATCGCCGGCGCCCTGCTGCTCCTCGGTCTCGCCGTCGTCAAGGGCATCGGCGCCATCCGGTGCGCTCGGCGTGACCTCGGCATCCTCACCGGGCTCGGCCTGCTGCACTTCCTCTTCGCCAACGGCCTGGTCAGCATCGCCGAGCAGAGCCTGGCCTCGGGCAGCGCCGCCCTCCTCTTCGCGACCGTGCCCCTGTGTGCCGTCGGGATGCAACTCGGCGGCGGCGACCCGGCGCGAGCGTTCGTCAGCGCCGGGCTCGGCCTGACCGGGGTCATGCTCGTCGTCGGCGGGCCGCTGCACACCTGGGGGCGGGCCGAGGTGATGGTCCTGGTCGCCGCGGCCGGGTGGGCCCTGGCCGGCATCCTCGCCCGCCGTCTGGTCGGCCCGCACATCGGAGCCGCCCGCGCCAGCGCCTATCAGATGCTCACCGGCGGCCTCGCCCTCCTTCTCGCCGCGATCGCCCGCGGGGAGAACCTCGCCAGCGTCGCGCGGCTCGACGGCGCCGGGATCGTGGCGATGACCCACCTGGTCCTGCTCGGCTCCCTCGCCGGCTTCTTTGCCTACCAGTGGTGCCTGACGACGCTGCCCTGGCCGGTCACGACCTCACACGCCTATGTCAACCCGATCGTCGCCCTGATCCTCGGTGCCGTGGTCCTGCACGAACCGATCGGCCGCGGCACCGCCGCGGGCGCCCTCGTCGTCTGCCTCGCCGTCGCCCTGTGCCTGCCCACCCGTCCGGCGCCGACGACCGCCGTCAAACCGCTGAACCGCCCGAGCGTGCGCTCGCTGACCTGGAGCCCCGCCGCACCGCCCCGCCTCGACGCCAAGGAGTCCCTCCGATGACGACCCTCCGCTCCCAGCTGATCGCCGTGCTCGCCACAATCAAGCCCACCGTCGACGTCGCCGCCGTCCTGGAGCGCACCGACGACTTCATGCTCGGCCTCAACATGGACTCCCTGGACGCCGTCGAGTTGACCACGCACCTGAGCGAGGACTTCGGCGTCGAGTTCGGCGACGACCCGGACGACCTCGATGGCCTGGTCAGCCTCAGCGCCCTGGAGTTGCTGATCGAACGCCGACGTCCCGCATTCGCGGCATGAACGCCCGCAAACGCCCGATCATCGACATCGTCGAGCGGATCGACGCCGCTGCCGCGCGCGCCCCCAAAGCGCCCGCGCTCACCGCCGGGCGCACGACGCTGACGTATGCCGATCTGGTCCGGGCCTCCTGGCAGGTCGCCGACGACCTGGTCGCGTTGGAAGGCGATGGGTCGCTTCGCCCGGGCAGCCCGCAAGACCCGTCGGTCGTCGCCGTGGTCGGGCTGAAGACCCCGGAGGCGGTCGCCGGCCTGCTCGGTGTGCTGCGCTGGGGCGGCACCTTCGTGGCGCTCGATCCCCGCGCCCCGCTGGCGCGTCAGCGCCAGCTGCTCGGCGACGCCGGCTGCGAGGTCGTCCTCGCTCCCGCGGGCAGCGACCCCGCCCTCCTGGAAAGGCTCGCCGCGGACGGCCGGCAGGTCATTCCGGTGCGCTCCGGCAAGGACGACCTCCACGAGCAGCGCACCCGCCGCCGGCGCCGCGAGACCGGCTGGTATCGCCGCACCCACGAGGCCGCCGCCTACTGCCTGTATACCTCCGGCAGCACCGGAACCCCCAAGGGCGTCCTGATCCCCCACCGCGCCCTGGCTGCGTTCTTCGATGCCATCCCGACCGTCATGCCCGCCACCGAGGACTCGGTCTGGCTGAACACCTCGGCGTTCCACTTCGACGTCAGCGTCGTCGACACCTGGTATCCGCTGACCCTCGGCGCCCACGTCCATCTCTCCTCGGCGGTGCTGTTGCCGGGCAGCATCCTCGGGACCATCCAGCGGGAGCGGGTCACTCACCTGGCAGCGGTCGGATCCACGCTGAGCCTCCTGGCGCAGCGGGGCAACGGGCTGGCGGCATACGACCTGAGCAGCGTGCGACGGATCATGACCGGCGCCGAGGTGCTCAACCCGGCCACCGTCGCCGCCTGGCTGGAGGCTGCGCCGGATGCCGTCGTCGTCAACGGCTATGGCCCGACCGAGGCGACCTGCCTCGTCCTCGCCCACGAAATCGACGCCGCCCACGCCGACCCGGCCAAGGTCATCCCGATCGGTCGCGAACTGCCCGGCACGACCGTGCGGTTCCTGCTCGACGGCTCCGGGGCGGTGGCGCCCTGCGGCCCGGGCGAGATCCTCATCGGCGGACCCCAGGTGATGACCGGCTATCACCGCCGGCCCGACCTGAGCGGGGTTGCGTTCTTGCACATCGGAGACCAGCAGTTCTACCGGACCGGCGACTACGGCCGCCGCGACGGCGACGGTGTGGTGTGGTTCGACGGGCGGCGCGATGAGCAGGTCAAGATCGGCGGCCACCGTGTAGACCTCAGCGAGATCCGCGCCGCCCTGGAGAGTCATCCCGGTGTCGTCTCGGCCCTCGTGTGGCCCGAGCAGGACAGCCGGGGCAAGGACATCCTGGTCGCCTCGGTGGAGATCCGCGGCGAAGCGGCAGCGACCACGACCGACGAGTCGCTGCTCGCCCGGTGCCGCGAGCGGCTTCCCGCTCACATGGTGCCGAGCTGGGTCACCGTCCAGGCCGCGTTCCCGCGGCTGTCGTCGGGCAAGGTCGACGTCGTTGCCGTGCGGGCCGCGACGCGCGCTGCAGGTGCCGAGGAGGCTGCGTGATGCAACAAATCGAACGATTCACCGAACGCCACGAGGAACTGGCCGACCGGTTGGACGACTACCTCGATGAGCATGTCATGCCGGAGGTCGAGGGCTGGGAGGCCGCCGGGACGATGCCGCTGCGCGCCATCGTGCGCGACTTCGGCGCGCACGGCTTCCTCGGTGGCCGCTTCGACCGCGCTCAGGGCGGCGGTGGCGGCGATATCTGGGATCACGTCGTCCTCGCCGAAGCCCTGGCCAGCGTCCCCAGCGGCGGCTTCGGCATGGCGCTGACCGTCCACAACGACATGGTCGCCCCGATGCTCGCCACCCACGGCAGCGAGCTGGCGCGGGCCGTGCACTTGTCGCCGGCCCTGCGCGGCGATCTTGTTCTCGCCCATGCCGTTTCGGAGGCCGACGCCGGCTCCGACGTGGCCGCAGTGGCGACCCTCGCCGAGCGCACCCCGCGTGGCTATCTCCTGCGCGGCACCAAGACGCTCGTCGTCAACGGCAACGAGGCCGGCGCGTATGCCGTTCTCGCCCGCCTTCCCGATGCTCGCCCCCCGTTCGGCTTCGTGATGCTGTCGGTGGCCCGGGACCTGCCCGGAGTCGTCGTCGGCGAGCCCGCCAACACGATCGGCGTCGGCACGGCATCGGTGACCAGCGAGGTTCGCTTCGAGGATGTGCTCGTCCCCGAGGATTTCCGCCTCGGCGGCCACGGGATGGGGCTGGTCGTCCAGCTGCGCCAGTTTGAGGAGGAGCGGATCATCTCGGCCGTCCGCGCGTGCGCCACGGCCCGGGACCTGCTCGAGATCGGCTATGCCTGGATCGACAGCCGCTACGTCGACGGCCGCCCGCTGCGCTCGCGCCAGACCGTGGCGCACCGCTTCGCAGAGCTCCACGTCGGTGTCCGCGCGATCACCGAACTGACCTACCGGGCGGTCGACGCCTGGATCGCCGGCGAAACGCTCAACGTGTGGTCGCCAGCCGTGAAACTGAAGTCGAGCCGGCTGGTCCGGGACGTCGCCGATGCCGTCAGCCACGCCTTCGGCGCGGCCGCCCAGATGACCGGACATCCGGCCGGACGGGCCCGCCGCGACGCCCGCCTCTATTCCATCTCGACCGGATCGGACGAAATGATGCTCACCGCGATCGCCCGCGCCGCCTTGGGGGTTGCGGCATGAACGCCATCCGGCCGTCGTGGTTCCCCGCCACGCTAGGCGACGCCGCCACCGATGCCGTCGTCGACGGTCTCGCCGCCGATTGGGCTATCGCCGAACCCGATCCGCGTGACGCCCTGCACACGCTGGCTCATCACGGCGTCCTGGCTGCCGTCGCCGACGCCCCCACGTTCGGTGACCGGATCGCCCGCAGCGCCGCGCTGCACGAGCGGCTCGGGCTCGCCGGGCTTGGCGCGGTCGGCGCCGCCGCCCTGACCCACCTCGAGGTCGGCGTTGCTCTGCTGAATCGCTTCCAGGCCAACCCGGTTGCCCGGCAGATCCGCATGCAGGCTGTCGCCGGTCTGGCCGTCCCGGCGCTCGCGGTCACCGAGACCGCGGGCGGCACCGATCTGTCGGCGATGACCACCAAGGTGTCGGTGGGCGACGACGACCTGGTGGTCGACGGCCACAAGAGCGTGGTCAGCGGCGGCCCGATCGCCGACTACTTCCTCGTGTTGAGCGCCGACCCCGATGCCGGCAATGCTTTCGGCAGCCACACCCTGGTGGCAGTGCCGGCGGACGCGCCCGGGGTCACCGTCAACCGGCTCGACTCGGCCAGCCTGTCCGGGATGCTCGCCGAGGTCTCCTTCGACCAGGTGCGCCTTCGCCACGGCCACCTTCTCGGCCCACGCGGCGGCGGCCTGTTGCCGTTGACCCGGCACTGGTCGCACGAGCGGGTCATGGTCTCGGTGCGCCTGGTCGCGCTCTCGGCCTTCGTCTTGGCCAAGACTGTCGGGTATGCCGCGACCCGCCGCACCTTCGGTGCCTCGCTGCTCTCCCGGCAGGCCGTGCAGTTCTCGCTGGCCGGTCACGTCGCCGACATCCTCACCGCCAAGACCTATGTTGACAAGGTGTTGCGGGAGATGAGCACCGGAAGCCTGCCCCCGGCCGCCGCGGCGGCGTGCAAGCTGCTGGCCGCGCGGACCGCCGAGGCGGTCAGCGACTCGTGCGTCCAGTGGCACGGCGCGACCGCCTATGTCGACGGCCACCCGGTCGGCCGGGTCTGGCAGGACGCGGCCGGGCTGGCCATCGCCGGCGGCACGACCGAGTTGATGCTCGACCTGGTGGACCGGGGCGTCAAGTGATCCAGAGCGCGTCGCGCAACTGCCGGACCTGGGACGCGACGGGATACAACGAACGCTTCGGCTACGTTTCCCGGTTCGGGGCAGGAGCCGTGGAGCTCGCCGCGGTCCGTGCCGGCGAGGTGGTGCTCGACCTCGGCTGCGGCACGGGGACGCTCATGCAGCAGTTCCACGTCAACGGCGCCGTCGTCAGCGGGATCGACGGTGACCCAGAAATGGTGCGCACGGCCCGGGAACTGTTGCCGGAGCTAGACATTCGCGTCGCCGATGGCCAGAGCTTCACGGTGCCGGCACCGGTCGACGTCGTCTTTTCCAATGCCGCTCTGCACTGGATGACCCGGCCGAGCGAGGTCGCGCGCTGCGTGGTCGCCGCCCTCCGGCCGGGTGGCCGGTTCGTCGCCGAGATGGGTGGCGCCGGCAACGTCGCGACGATCATCGAGGCGGTGAGCGCCGAGGGCGACGCCCGCGGTGTCGCGGTGACCTCGCCGTGGTATTTCCCGACGATCGCCGAGCACAGCGCGGTTCTCGAGGCGGCCGGCCTGCGGGTGTGCTTCATGGAGCACTTCTCCCGGCCTACACCGCTGGCCGGGCCGGACGGCGTGACCGGCTGGTTGCGGATGTTCGGCGACCGGCTGCTCGACAGTTTCCCGTCCGAGGAGCGCGCGGACGTGATCGCCGCCGCGGCGGACCGCACCCGCGCCTTCCTGCACACCCCGCAGGGCTGGATCGCCGACTACTGGCGGCTGCGCTTCGTGGCGGAGAAGCCCGGATGAGCAGCGCCCTGGCGGCGATTCCGCGCAGCGCGGCAGCGGATCAGCCAATCCCGGTCTCCGGCGCCTGCCTCCGGTCACCGGAAATCGCCCGGGACCCCTACCCAACCTATGCGCACCTGCGCGAGCTGGGCGACATCGTCCGGCTCAGCAACGAACGGTGTTATGCGGCAACGACATACGAGAGCGTCACTGCCGTCCTGCGCAGTCGCCAGGCAACAGTGGAGTCGCCCTTTCGCGCCTCACGGGTCCTCTTTGGCCGCACCGTCATGGACGTCGACGGCGATGAGCACATTCAGCTGCGCGCGCTGAGCAGCCGGGCGTTCTCGGTGGCCGCGGTCCCGGCATACGAGGACACGATCGTCGCCGAGGCCGTCCGTGCGGTGATCGACGACCTGGACGGACGCCCCAGCTTCGACGCCGTCGCCGACTTCGCCGACCGCGTGCCGATCGCCGTGATGAGCGCAGTCATCGGCGTACCCCGGGAGCTGCGCGAGCCGTTCCGGGCATGCAGCGAGGACGTCATCGCCTTCCTCGACACCGCGACCCCCGAGAACCGCGACCGGGCCCGGACGGCGCTCGCCCGGATGTCCGCCGACCTCACCGAGGTGATCGCCGCCACCCGCGCGCGCCCCGACGGCACGCTGATCGGGCAGCTTGTCACCGGCACCGGGTCCAAGGGACCGCTCACCGACGAGGAGATCCTGCGCCACATCGGACTCCTCATCCCGGCCGCCATCGACACCTCGAATCGCTTGCTCGCCAATGTGATTGCCTGTCTCGTGACTCGGCCAACACTGCTTGACCAGGTGACCGCCGACCCCCGCCTGGTCCCGGGCGTCGTCGACGAGACGCTCCGCTTCGAGCCGCCGATCCACTCCACCGTGCGCATCTGGACCGGCACCGAGGTCTGCGGGGTGACACTTCCCCGGGGAGCCCTCATCACCGTCCTGCTCGCGTCAGCCAACCGGGACCGGGCTGTCTTTGCCGACCCGGACAGCTTCGACCCGACACGTGACGCCTCCCGGCACGTGTCCTTCGGTGCCGGCCGCCACCGGTGCATGGGGCGCGCGATGGCCCAGGTCGAAGTCGTCGGGGCGATCACCGCGCTGCTGCGGCGCTGCCCCGGCCTGCGCCTGGCCCCCGGCGCCGGCACCGCGATTACCGGCACGGCATTCCGTTCTCCCACAACCCTGCCGCTGGAATACACCCCGACGGAACACCCCCACCTGGAGAGGCCATGACCGCCGCCCTGGAACTCCCCGTCCCGATCGAGATCACCCGGCACCTGTCCACGCGCACCGGCCGCCGCTGGGAGGCCGTGGACAGCGTCTA
The DNA here is from genome assembly GCF_037045025.1 of Nostocoides sp. Taxonomy (GTDB): domain Bacteria; phylum Actinomycetota; class Actinomycetes; order Actinomycetales; family Dermatophilaceae; genus Nostocoides_A. The sequence goes on from NZ_JBAOHM010000015.1 coordinate 455,985, forward strand.
CTACGACTGCCATGTCGTCTCGCTCGCCCAACTGCTGCCGCCGGAGCTGTTCGGGTCCTTTCTGGCGGTGACCGCGCGACCGGTGATCGACGCCGCGTGGGGTGGGCTGCGTTGCCGCAGCATCCTGGACAGCGAGGCCGCCCGCGACGTGGTGTTGATGGATCGGTGGGGGGTGTGGAAGTCCCAGGTACCGGTTCGCGACGACGTGGCGAGCGCGCTGCGCGACGCGGTCCGCACCCACGGCTACTGCATCGCCCGGGTCGACTCCTACTACCACGAGCACTTCGAGGAGTACTACCTGCGCGAGCACCGCACCAACGGCCACAAGGTGACGATCATCGACTACGACGACGACTCCTACACCGGGATCGACAATGTCGGCGTCAAGAACCTCGTGCTGCGCTTCGACCGGCGGCTCTTCGAGCACGCGATCCGCTCCAACCTCGTGCACGTCTATGAGAAGCCGGACACGCTCTATCATCTCAACCTCGGGCAGGACACGCGCGCCGCGCTCGCCTCCGGCCGAGTCGACCGCGACACCGAGAGCGCCGTCGCCGCCTATCTGCGCGACCAGGTCGACCTGCCCGCCACCCTGCAGCGTTATCGCCAGTGTCTCGAACGCGACCTGGCCGGCAGCGCCGGCGCCGGGTTGGACGTCGACGGCTATGCCCAGCTGCGCAATTCCTACACCGCCGCCCTGCTCATCGAGCGCTCCGAGACGGCGATGATCCAGGCGTCGCGGTTCGCGCCGACCGCGTGGGAACGCACGCTCGGCGATCCGACCCGGCTGGTCGCCGCCGTGGAGCGCGCCGCCAAGGCGTGGCAGTTGTTCAAGCTGCTGTGCAACTCCGGCCTGTCCCGCAGGGCGGTCCGCGTGCCCAGCGTGTTCACCGCGCTCGACCGGGTCATCGCCGCCGAGGCGGCGGCTGCCGACATCGCCGCCGGGGCCGACATCAGCGCCACACGAGGATTGCAGCCGTGGATGCAGCCACGCTGAGCCTTCCGGCCCACGCGTCAAGCCATCGGGGTGCGGAACTCGCTCGGCCCACGGCAGCGCTGATCCCGCGGATCGACGGCCTCGGCCCGGACGACCGTGTCCTGTTGTGCCTGCCGCCCGCCGGAGTCGGCGCCGCCTTCTATCGCCCGTGGACCGACGCACCATCTGCAGGCACTCGGGTCGTCGCCGTCGAGCTGCCCGGCCACGGCCGCCGCCTCGGCGAACGGGCCTACGACGACTTCGACGCGCTCGCCGACGACCTCGCGCGGGAGGTGACGACGGCCGCGTGGCCGCGCTGGGCGGCATACGGGCACAGCATGGGAGGTTTGCTGGCGGCCGCGGTCGCCGAGCGCACCGAGGCGAGCGGTTGCAGGCCCGAGCGGATCGTCCTGGGTGCCTGCGCGCCACCGTGGGAGTTCACCTCGGCCAGCACGCTGGACGCGCTGGACGACGAGGGCCTGATCGACTACCTCGCCCGGCTCGGCGGGCTCCCCGAGGTCGTCCAACGGCATCCGCGCTTCCTAAAGATGTTCCTGCGCACCTTCCGCGCCGACCTGCGCCTGGCCGCCGGCCACCAGCCCACCACACCGACCCGGCTGGCCTGCCCGGTCACGATCGTCGCTGGCGAGCACGACCTGCTGGTCCCGCCGGCGGTGATCCCCGGCTGGCGGGCCGTCAGCGCCGATACCGAGATCGTCATGGTCGCCGAGGGCCACTTCTTCGGCCCGGACACCTGGGCACGCGTCGGCGACCTCACGTGGCGCAGCTGACCTGCCGAAGGCCGCGCGCCCGGCCTACGGTTTGGGACCGACGCTGGCCGGTCCATCGTGGCGGACGGCCAGGTGGAAGACCGTCCAATAGAGGATGCCGATCATCACGCCGCCACCGATGACATTGCCGATCGTCACGGGCAAGAGGTTGTGGGCGAGGAAGCTCGGCCAGGTCACATCGGCAAAGGCGGAGGGGTCCAACCCGGACTGGGCCCAGAAGTCGTCGCCCGCGAACTGCCGGATCGTGATGCCCAACGGGATCATGAACATGTTTGCGACCGAGTGCTCGAAGCCGCTGGCGACGAAGAGGGCGATCGGCATCGTCACGGCGATCACCTTGTCGGTCGTCGTGCGGCCCGAATAGGCCGCCCAGATCGCCAGGCACACCATCAGATTGCACAACACGCCGAGGGCGAGCGACTCGACGAAGGTGTGGTGCAGTTTGGCCGCCGAGGTGTTGAGGACGACCGCGCCCCACCCGCTCTTGGCGTTGTGGTGCACGCCGCCGAGGAAGACCAGCACCATGATCGTGATTGAGCCGATGAAGTTGGCGACATAGACGACCAGCCAGTTGAGCAGCAACTGTCCCCAGGTGATCCGCCCGCTGGCGCGTGCGGTGAGCGTCAGCGTCGATGATGTGAACAGCTCGGCGCCGGTGAGGACGACCAGGGCCAGGCCGGTGGCAAAGACGATGCCGCCAACGACCCGGGCCAGCCCATAGGGCACGGTGGCGGCACCGACCTGGCTGGTCACAAAGAAGACGAACCCCAGCGCGATGTAGCCACCGGCGGTCAGGCCGAGCAGGAAGGACTTCAACGGCCGGCCGGTGGCCTTGGCTACCGCAGCATCCTCGGCAGCGCGGGCCATCTCGGCCGGGGTCAGCATCGGGTGGAAATCGTCGGCCATGTCGTCAGATCCTCGCGTTGATGACTTGGTAGCCGGAATCCTCTCGCGTTCCACCCATTCCGTCACCGTAGCTGCTGTAGTCGTGGATCCATTCGACCCGGCGAATGTACTTGACCATCTTGTAGCCGTGGATCGACTCGATCCGGATCCGCATCGGTGCCCCAAAGGTCCACGGCAGCGGCTTGTCGTTCATCTCCCAGGCGAAGATCGACTCGTCCTCCATGCAGTCCGCCAACGGAATGCACGAGTAGTAGGGCTCAAGTGGCTTGTCGCCGTGCATCTTTTGCGCGTATCCAAATGAGGTGACCATGAGATATTGAGCGTCGGCCGGACGCTCCCCACCCAACGCCATCAGGTCCATGACCTTCGGACCTGTCCACTTGGCGATGCCGGTCCACCCCTGCATGCAGGTATGCATGGCGATCTGGGTCTGTTGGGGCAGCGCCTTGATCTCGTCCCCCGTCACGCGCACGGGGTTCTCGGGCGGGCCGATCTCCAGCACGAAGTCGCGGAAATCGTTCTGCGCCAGCTCGGTCCACTCCGGCGACTCCTCTGGGGTCGGGTGGCGCCCATTGCTCCAGTGGTATGGGGAGATGTCCGCCTCGGTGTAGGTGCCGAGCTGTCGGGTGCGGGAGGCGAACTTGTTGACGGTGAGCCGGCGGACCGGCTCCAGGATCGCGAAGAGGAACTTCTGGGTCTTGCGGATGTCGATCAGGCTCAGGTAGCTGATCGCGATCCAGGCGGACACGACCAGGACGATCGTGGCGAGGAAGAGCATCAACGCGACGCCGTAGCGGCTGGTGTCGGTCGAGGAGCCGAAGACCATGTGCAGGATGTTGTGCTGCCGGTGGACGAGGAAGACCATCGCCACGTGCGTGACCACGAAAATGCTGATCGCGACCATGCCGAGAAAGTGGATGGACCGGGCCGCTTGCCGGCCACCGAAGAGCTTCGGATACCACGGGAACCGGCCGATCACCGCGGGCGACATGATCGGCCCGGTGACCATCATCAGCGGCGCGAAGACGAAAAGCACCGCGGTGTAGGCGAGCTGCTGCAACGCGCCATACGGCTGGTAGTGCTCGATGGAGGGCACCTGCAGCTGGATGTAGGACACGAACTCGCGCCACGCCTCGGGGAAGACGTCGAACGACGTCGGAATGATCCGTCGCCACAGGCCGGTCGCGAACAGCAAGAACACATAGACGAACCCGTTGAGCAGCCACAACAAGGTGACCACGCCGTGCCAGTGCCGGCCGAGCCCGATGTTCTTCCCGCCGGGCAGTGCCAGCCAACTCGGCAGCTCGGACTCGTCGTCGCGCGCCATGAACGCCCCCTCCTCGGGGGGAACCACACGCTTGGTGAACTTGATCCATTCCGTGCCCGGGCCACAGTCGTTGCGCCAGTAGAACCGCGGGTGGGTGGCGATGATCTGCCAGCCGGAACGCAGCAGCAGGCCGATCAAGAAGAAGTTGAGGAGGTGCTGCGCACGAAGCCAGAAGGGGAAGTCGCCCATCGGAATCCTTACCTAGCACGAGCCGGTGGGAGCCAGGCTAGCAAGCCGGCAGCGGCGGAGCGTTGCTGCGCCCTCTAAATCATCTAATCTGCGGTGAAACTTACTACCAGCTTCTTTGACTAGTCCAGGACTCCGGACGGCCAGCGTTGGGTCGGCCGGGAATCGACCGTTGGAGATTTTACCGGATTAGCAGCATATACGCTCGGACTCCCCGTCCGCTCGCCGGTGTTTAAAGTGACTCGGGTGAGCGAACCGCACCATGATGTGATCGTCGTCGGAGGCGGCGCCGCAGGCCTGAGCGCCGCGTTGATCCTCAGCCAGGCCTGCCGCTCGACGCTCGTGCTGGACTCCGGCGAGGCGCGCAACCGGTTCGATGACCACATGCGCGGCTATCTCACCCGGGACGGGCTGTGCCCGGCCGATCTGCTGAGCATCGGCCGGGACGAGGTCGCCGAGTTCGGCGCGGTGTTCCGCACCGTCCGGGCCGTGGCGGCGCGGCCGACGACCGTCGACGGCAGGGCGGGCTTCACGGTGGACGTCGACGACGGCGAGCACCTCCACGCGCGCCGGTTGCTGCTCGCGATGGGGCTGGTCGACGAACTGCCCGATGTCGAGGGCCTGCGCGACCACTGGGGCGCGGCGGTCTTCCATTGCCCCTACTGCCGCGGCTGCGAGATCGGCGACCGCACGGTCGGTGTGCTCGCCTGCGGCCCGGAGTCGGTCGGCGAGGCCCATCTGGTCCTCCAGTGGGCACCCCGGGTCGTCCTGTTGACCAACGACCTCATCGACCCGAGTCCGCGGGAACGGAGCGGCCTAGGCGTCCGCGGGATCGCCGTCGTCGACGGCCGGGTCGTCGCCGTCCGCTCCGGTGACGGTGATTCCCTCGCCGGTGTCGTGCATGCCGACGGCCGCGAGACCGCAGTCGAGGCACTCCTCGTCTCTCCCACCGTGCACATCCGGCGCGCGCTGCTCGACGATCTCGGCGTTCCGGTGCGCGACGAACCCGACGAATGGGGCGCCATCGTCCCATCGGACGACCACGGCAAAACCGAGGTCCCCGGTGTCTGGGTCGCCGGCAACCTGCGCACATCAACGCCCAGGTGATCGACGCCGCGGCGCAAGGTCTCAAGGCCGCGATCGCCATCAACGCCGATCTCGCCGACGAGGCCCGCCGCGCGGCAGAGGCAGGCCAGGCTGGCGAGGCGAGCACACCCGGCGAGGCGATCCCGGGCGCGGCGCGGCATACGGTGGAGACGTGAACGAGACTCCCACCCGGACACCGATGTCGATCCTCGATCTCGCCGTGGTGCGTCACGGCCAGCCGGTGGCCGAGGCGCTCGCCGACAGCGTCGAGCTGGCCAAGCATGCCGATGCCTCCGGGCGCTTCACGCGGCTGTGGTTCGCGGAGCACCACAACATGAACTCGATCGCGTCCGCGGCGACCGCGGTGCTCATCGCCCACATCGCCGCAAACACCGGGACGATCCGCGTCGGGGCCGGCGGGGTCATGCTGCCCAATCACGCCCCGCTGATCATCGCCGAGCAGTTCGGCACGCTCGCCGAGCTACACCCCGGCCGGATCGACCTCGGTCTCGGCCGCGCACCCGGGACCGACCCGGTCACGCTGCGTGCGCTTCGCCGCGACCCGCGCGCGTCCGACGAGTTCCCGTCGGACATCCGGGAGTTGCAGGGCTATCTCGCCGGCGAGTCGCTCATCCCCGGCGTCGCTGCCCACCCGGGCGCCGGCACCAAGGTCCCGCTCTACATCCTCGGCTCGTCGCTGTATGGCGCGCAGCTCGCCGCCGCCTTCGGCCTGCCCTATGCGTTCGCCAGCCATTTTGCGCCCAACGCGTTGCTCGCGGCGATGAGCGCCTATCGGGACAATTTCCGACCGTCGGACCAACTGAGCCAGCCCTATGCGATCGCCGCGCTGAATGTCGTTGCTGCGCAAGAGAGTTCGACAGCTCGGGCGCTCGCCGACCGGGTGCTCCGCTCACGGGTGCGCAGCCTGGCCGGTCGGGTCCCCGGATTCTCGGGACCACTCGACGACGCGGCGATCGAGACTCTGATGGCCTCGCCGGTGGCGGCGCAAGCGCGGCACATGCTGACCTACACCGCGGTCGGCGACCGCGACGAGATCGCCGCCTATCTCGCCTCCTTCCGGGCCGAAACCGGCGCCGACGAGCTGATGATCACCAATGCCGCCCCCGAGCTGGCCGACCGGCACGCCGCCCTCGACATCCTCGCGACGATCGACCGACCAACCGACGGCCGGTCCATCCAATCCCCGCGATAGGGTCGCTTTGAAATGATTCAGCGAGGGACGGCGCCGTGGCGATAACGACGATGAAGGATGTCGCGGCACGCGCCGGAGCCTCGCTGGGCACGGTGTCCAATGTGCTCAACCGGCCCGATCTGGTCACCCCCGCAACACGCCGGCGAGTGGAGGAGGCCATCGCGGAGTTGGGGTATGTCCGCAACGATTCGGCGCGCCAGCTTCGAGCCGGGGCAAGCCGGATCGTTGCCTACGTCGTCATCGATGCCGGCAATCCCTTTTTCACCGAGGTTGCCAGGGGCATCGACGACGGGGCCAGGGCGCAGCTGTCGATGGTCTTCATTTGTGACAGCGGCTCGAGCGCAACCCGTGAGGATGATTATCTCGCGGCGTTGCTTGAGCAACGCGTCAAGGGCGTGTGCATTACGCCAGTGAATGCCGCCAACCCGCGCCTTCGGCAACTCGTCGATCGCGGATTGCCGGTCATCATGGTCGACCGGACACCGTTCGGCGAGGAGAGCAAATGGTGCAGCGTTGGGGTGGACGACATCTTGGGAGGTGACCTGGCGACCACCCACGTGCTCGATCTGGGCCATATCCGAGTGGCTTATGTCGGAGATACCCAGCGCTTCCCCCAGTCCATGGACCGGCTCGCGGGAGCGCGCCGGGCGGCTGCTCGGGCCGGGCTGCCACCGGACGCGCTTCGGGTCCTGCCGACGACAACGATGCGCGTGGACGATGGGCGCGAGGCGGGCTCGCGCTTCCTCGGCCTGCCCAAGCGGGAACGGCCGACGGCCGCCTTCTGCGGCAACGACTTGATCGCCCTCGGATTCCTGCAGCAGATGACCCGGCATGGTGTGTCCGTGCCCGGCGACCTCGCCATTGTCGGCTACGACGATATCGAATTCGCCGCTGCTGCTGCCGTTCCCCTGACCTCGGTCGAGCAGCCAAAAGCCGAGATCGGGCGTATGGCTGCGGAACTCCTTGCCGCCGAGGCGATTCAGGCCGCAGATCACATCCACCGGCAGGTCCAGCTGGTGCCGCAACTCGTCGTTCGGGAATCCACACTCGGCTAGCCCGAACCGATCCCCATCCCTGTGTGATCAGCCGCGGGGTCTGCCCGGGAAATGGACCAGAAGGTCCGCCGCCCACCGGGAATGGTCACGATGCGGCCGTCGGGAAGATGGACATCTGCGGGTAGGCCCTCGGGGAGGCTGACGTCGAATCGGATGACGTCCTGCTCGCGACGCCAGCCGCATTCGATCCGGCCACGCGGGCTGTCCAGGGCAGCTCGGACCCACTCGAGGCCAGGTCCCGGAGTCGGTTGCAGCCGCACTCGGGCGTAGCCCGGCTCAGCCGGCCTGAGGCCGGCGACGACTTGATAGAGCCAGTCCGCAACCGCTCCCAAGGCGTAGTGGTTGAAGCTCGTCATCTCACCGGGGTTGATCTCCCCGCCGGGCAGCATCGAGTCCCAACGCTCCCAAATCGTTGTCGCCCCCATCGACACCGGATACAACCACGACGGGCACTGACGTTCCAGCAGAAGGCGGTAGGCGTCCGTAATCTGGCCCGTCTCGGACAGCGCCCACGTGACGAAGGGCGTTCCCGCGAACCCCGTCGAGACCGTATAGTTCCGCTCCCGCACGATCTCCGCGAGCCGGCGGCCCGCCTTGGCGCGCAGCTCACCGTCAAGCAGACCGAAGTGGATGGCGAGGGCATAGACCGTGGCACAGTCGGAGACGATTCTCCCGCCCGCGCTGACGTAATGCTCGACGAATGCGGACCGTGTGCGCTCGGCGAGAGCCTCCCACCGGGTAACATCCGGGTGGCCGAGCCACCTCGCGGCTGCGGCAGCGAAGCGCGCCGAGCGATAGAGACTGGCCGTGGCGACAACCCCCTTGTCGGCCTTGGCGTCCCACGGCGCTTCCGGCGGCGCGTCCGGGTCGAGCCAGTCAGCAAACTGGAAACCACTGTCCCACAACCCATTCGATGATAGTCGCGCCTCGACTCCCGCTAGGTGGGCGACCATCGCCGGATAGTACGTGGCCAGGCGATCGCGATCACCATAGGCCCACCACAACGCCTGCGGCACCCAGACCGCGGCGTCGCCCCAGATGCAGGTGGCGCCCGCCCACTGCGCCACCATTGCCGCGAACTCCGCCGGAAAGTGTGCGTACTTCAGGACGTCAGGGACCACATGGGGAACCCACCCGTGCTCGCCGTGAGCCACCTCCGCAGCGAGGTCGAGCAGCCACTTGTGGAGGAAATCCGCACTGTCGAACTGGAAACAGGCCGTTGCCGCGTAGGCCGCAATATCGCCGGTCCAGCCAAGCCGCTCGTCGCGCTGGGGACAGTCCGTCGGCACGTCGAGAAAGTTGCCCTCTTGGCTGCGCACCGAGTTGGCGACGAGTTGGTTGACCATCGGGTCGGAGCATGCAAACCAACCGGTTCGGCGCAGGTCGGAGTGGACGACGACGGCCTCAAGATCGTCGTCGGTGAGCGTGCCGGGCCAGCCGGTGACCTCGGCATACCGGAAGCCGTGGAAGGTCAGTGTCGGCTCGAAATGATCCTGCGCGCCGGAGAGAACGAAGACGTCGGTGGCCCGGGCCGATCGCAGTGGGCGCGTGCCGAGTTCGCCGTGCTCCAGGACTTCGGCGTGCCGGACGACGACCTCGGAGCCCGGCGGGCCAGTCACGGTGCAGCGCACCCACCCAACCAGGTTCACGCCAAAGTCGACGAGTGTCCTGCCGCTCGGGGAGAGCCAGATAGATTGCGGCCGAATGATCTCGTGACGCACGACGAGTGGGGCCGCCTGCGGCACGAGAGTGCCACGGTCGATCTCCACGCAGCGCACGGGCAATCGTGAACCCAACTCCGAGCGGCGCCGGGCGTCGATCGTCTGGCCGTGATAGAGGGATGCGTATGCCGTGTCCGTCGTCGTCGCGGTCCACTCCGGTGACGTGGCGATCACCTGTTCGGTGCCGTCGACGTAGGTGATCACGAGCGCCGCGAGGAAGGCAATATCGTTGCCGTAGTTGGCGTTCGCGTGTTCGAAGCCGAGGTCTCCCCGAAACCAGCCGCCGGCCAGGCGGACGTGGATCCGGTTGTCGTCAGTGAGGAGGGCGGTGACCTCGAAGCACTGCACCTGCACTCGCCACTCATAAGCCGTCCAGCCGGGATTGAGGACCGACTCGGTGACCGGCCTGCCGTTGAGGCTCGCCTCGTACACGCCATGAGCCGTGGAATACAAGGTGGCCGAACGGACCTCGCCAACCGTCTGATCCAGGGAAAAGGTCGCGGCGAGTCCGATCACGGCATGACGTTGGGCGTCGGCGGTGATCGCCGACGCTCCGCTCAGCGCGGAATGCACGATGGGTCCTCGCTCGTTGGCCGGCAATGGACCGTCAAGTGGTGATTTCGAACTCTGCGACGAGGTGCGTGTCGGGCCGCGAACTCGGGCCGACACGCAACGCAAAGGTACCCGGTTCGACGATGCGCCGGCCTTCGGCGTCGACGAGGCTGCATGCGGTTCCCGGTACGACTACCTTCACCGCCACGCTCTCGCCGGGATCGAGGTGCACCTGCCGCCAGGCCTTCAGCTCGCGTTGGGCCCAGGTGACGCTGGTAACGAGATCGCTGACATAGACCTGGATGGTCTCCAGGACGGGGCGAGAGCCCGTGTTGACCACCGTCACCGTGGCAGACAGCGTTTCCGCGACTGTCACTCGAGGGTTGGTGATGCGCAACTCGCGATACTCGACCGTGCTGTAGCTCAGGCCCTCGCCGAACGCGAACAGCGGGTCTTGGGTCATGTCGGCATACCGAGTGCCGTGTTGTCCGCGAATCTGGTTGTAGTAGACCGGCTGTTGGCCGGCGTGCCGGGCGAAGGAGATTGGCAGCCGGCCGGTGGGCTCGATCATGCCCAAGATGAGTTCGGCGATGGCCTGTCCACCCCGCATGCCCGGATTGAAGGCTTCGATGATCGCTGCGGCCCCGAGAGCAGATTCCGGCAAGGTGCTCGGCTTTGATTGGGCGAGAACGACGATCATCGATACACCGGTGGCGGAGACGGCGTCTAGGAGGGCGATCTGGCCGCCCTGCAGATCCAAGGTTGCCGTGGAGCAGCCTTCCCCCGTCAAAGCGATGGAATCGCCGACGACGACCACGACGTAGTCGGCCGCGGCAGCGGCCGCACTCGCCGCATCCAGTAGCTCAGCATCCACCGGTGCGGCGGTGAAGACGAGCGGCCGTGGCTGGCCGTCGGGGAAGACCTCGCCGTCGGGGTCACCAACGAGGTGGCCGATCTCGGCGCCGCGTTCATGAGTGATCACCCAACCGGCGGGCAGCACCGCACGGAACCCATCAAGGACCGTCTGGATCTGATGGCGTGGAAGGCCGTCCGGAAGCCAGTCGACTTGCCCGGACTCGCCCGCCCAGTCGCCGAGCATGGCCTGGACGTCGTCGGCGTTGGGCCCGATCAGGGCGATCCGCTTCGGCTCGGGTCGCCGATCCCGGGGGACCAACGGGAGCGTGCCGTCGTTGTGCAACAGCACGAGCGAGCGCCGGGCGACCTCCAGGGCGAGGTCCATATGCTCGGCACAACCGATCACCTGGGCCTGTCGGACAGGATTCGGATATCGGGGGTTCTCGAAGAGGCCGAGTTCGAACTTGACCCGCAGGATTCGACGGACGGCCCGATCGATGTTGGCCTCGGTCACGAGTCCGTGCGCAACCGCCTCAAGGGCTCCCTCGAAGAAGGCCGGCGTCGTCATCACGAAGTCGTTGCCCGAGCGGATCGCCGCCGCGGCCGCGCGAGGCAGGTCGGGGAAGACCTCCTGCTCCCACACCATCCGCCCGACGTTGTCCCAATCCGTGACCAGTGTCCCACTGAAACCCCACTCACCCTTGAGGACGTCGTCCAGAAGCCACCGATTGACCGTGATCGGCACCCCGTCAATCGACTGGTAGCCAAGCATGACGGTGCGAGCACCGGCCGCGACGGCCCGTTCAAACGGGGGAAGGAACCACGCGCGCAGCTTGCGCCGGCTCAGATCCGCCTCACTCGCGTCCCGGCCCCCCTGGGTCTCGGAGTAGCCGGCGAAATGCTTGGCGCAGGCCAAGATCGCATCCGGGTCCTCGTGGCCGCCGCCCTGATAGCCGCGGATCATCGCGGCGCCGAGCTCACCGATCAGATGAGGGTCCTCGCCGAAGGTCTCGTTCACCCGCCCCCAGCGCAGGTCCCTGGCGATGCACAGTACGGGTGAGAGCGTCCAATGCAAGCCGGTGGCCGCGACCTCGATCGCGCTCGCGCGTGCCACCCGCTCGACCAGCGACGAGTCCCAGGAGCAGGCCATACCCAACTGGGTCGGGAAGATGGTCGCGCCGGGCCAGAAGGAGTGGCCGTGGATCGCGTCGTCGGCGGTGAGCAAGGGGATGCCCAGCCTGGTGCTCGCGACGAGTTCGTGCGCTGGCATCATCCGCTCGGGTGCCACGTGCAGGATGGAGCCGGCGAGCCGGGTGCGCACGATGTCCTCGAGGTCGCCTCGGGCATCTAGCGCCAGCATCTGGCCGACCTTCTCCGGCAGGGTCATTCGCGCGAGTAGCTCCTCGACCCGGTCTTCCACTCCGGCATCTGGGCCGGAGGGGGGTGGACCGGTATCGACCGCAGCGACTGTCATCAGCCCTTCACCGAGCCGGACGCCATGCCCTCGACGATCTTGCGGTTGAAGAAGATGAACATGATCAGCGGTGGGATGGTCACGAGCAGGATGGTCGCGAAGAGCAAGTGGTACTGCGTGAGGAACTGGCTCTGGAAGTTGAGCAGGGTCGTCTGGATCGTTGGTGCGGTGTTGCCGGGGAGGAAGTAGAGCGGGTTCTGGAAGTCGTTGTAGATGAACACGACCTGGAGGATGACCACCGTGACGACGACCGATCGCATCACCGGGAAGATGACCCGGAAGAAGGTCTGCAGCGGCCCGGCTCCGTCAATCATTGCCGCCTCGTCCAGCTCACGAGGGATGGTGGACAGGAAGGCCCGGAAGAGCAGGATGCAGAACGGCAGGCCGTAGGCGACCTCGATGAAGATGAGACCTGGCATCGTCTTGAACAGGTGCAGGGTTTGCAACACCGAGATCGTGGGGACGACCGCGGGCGGGACCATCAGGCCGATCAGGACCATCGCATCGATCAGCGTTCCGGCCTTTCCCGCGCGGCGCTGCCAGATGTAGGCGACCATCGCGCTGAGGACGACCAATAGAATCACCGAGGCGACGGTGAGGATCACGCTGTTGATAAAGGCGATGATCATCAGGTAGTCGCGGGCGAGGAAGGCTTCCTTGAGGTTCTGGAAGAGCACGAAGTTGTCCGGCCAGGAGAACTGCAGCAGAGCCGATTCCGTCCTGGTCTTCGATGCCGTCAGGAGGATGAAGGCGAAGGGAATGAGGAAGAAGACCGCCGTGAAGACGATGGCGACACTGCCGGTGACCACGCCGCGAGTGTTTTTCATGTTCAGGCCTCCTGGGCGCGATTGAGCCACCGGGTGAGCGGCACCATGATGATCGTGACGAGTAGGAAGAGGACGACGTTTCCGGCGGTCGACAGCCCATAGAAGCCGGCCTGGTACTGCTTGTAGATCACGCTGGCGAGGACGTCGGAGGCGAACCCCGGTCCCCCTTTGGTCATCGCCCAGATCAGGTCGAAGGACCGCAGGCCCCCGATGAAAGACAAGGTGATGACCGAGGCCATCGCGGGGCGCGAGAGCGGCAGCATGATGTTACGGAAGGTCTGCCACTTGTTGGCCCCGTCGAGGGCGGCGGCTTCGTAGTACTCGCCTGGAATCGACACAAGTCCGGCGATGAAGATGACCGTCGCGAGCCCGACGCCCTTCCAGATGTCGACAATGGCGACCGAGTAGAGCGCCAGATTGGGGTCGGTCAGCCACCCGGGGCCGCCAATGCCTATTGTTCCGAGCGTAGAGTTGATCAGCCCGCGCTCGGGATTCATCAAGATCGTGAAGGTCAGGCCAATTCCGATCGAGCTGACCAACACGGGGAAGAAGATGACCGAGCGCAGGTATCCCTTGGCAATGATCTTCGAGGTCAACAGCATGGCTAGGCCCAGGCCGAGGACGACCTTGAGCCCTGAGGTGATGACGGCATAAATCAGGGTGTTCTTCAGACCGGTGAGCAGGGCCTGTTCCTGGAAGAAGGTCCGGTAGTTGTCCAGGCCGATCCACTCCGCAGTGAACAGATCCCAGCGGGTGAAGGAGTAGTAGAACGAGGTGAGGGTCGGGAGGATGAAGAAGATGAAGTAGATCAGGGCGGGCAGCAGGAGGAAGTAGTAGGGGTAGGTGCTCTTCTTCCGGGCCGGACGGCCAGCGGCGGCGTGCGCGAGCGGACCGGCCGCGGCGGCGGTGGCTTGAGTCATGGTGCGGTGCCTTCCGTGGTCAGTCCCAGCCGGGGAGGCCGAGTTGTTGGGCTTGCTTCTTGACGTCGCGGTCGTAGAGATCGGCCGCCTTCGTTGCGTCGATCTGGCCGGTCCCGATCTGTACGCAAATCTGTTCGAGCGCCGGGCCTTTGATGGGGGACTTGAACTCCAGCGCAGGAGTCGTCTTTGCGTCGTCGAAGTACTTTTGGGTATCCTTGGCCACTTGTGAGACGTCCGTAGGAAGCTTGCAGGTCTTGACGAGGAAGGGACCCTGGGGAGGCGACCCAGCGGCGATCGCGTCGCATCCCGCCTGCGTGGCGATGAACGCCACGAAGTCCTTGGCCGCCTTGAGCCGGTCCCCGGCGACGCCTTCAGGGATATAGATGCCGTCACCCGGCCAGACGGTCAGCCCGTTCTTGGCCGCGTCCGGGCCGGGCATCGCGAAGATGCCCACGTCGTTGGATTTGCCGGGTGCGACACCCTCGAGTCCCGAGACGACCGTCCCGATCTGGGGGTAGTGCGCAGCTGTGCCGTCGGCGACCGCCTTGAGGCCGTCGTTCATCAGGGCCGATGCGAAGTCCGAGTTGAGGTAGCCCTTGTCGCGCAGCTGCTGCAGGTGCTCGAACCCGAGAAGTGCCGCGGGCGTGTTCGAGAAGTTCTTGGTCCCCGCGGTGTATGCCGCCGCGAAGTCGGGCACGGCCGCCTCGACGTTGTAGTAGTCAGCGAGAACGGTCAGCTGCGCCGTCCAGCTGTCACCGAAAGTCTGCTCAAAGGGGGTGACACCCGCGGCCTTGACCTTTTCGTTGTTGGCCATGAACTCCTCCCACGTCACCGGGATCGACAGACCGAGCTTCTGGTAGAGCGGGATGTTGTAGAGCACTCCGCCGCCAAAGGCGGTGCCGATGGGACCGCCATACAGCTTCCCGTCGGCGCCCTTGACCGAGTCGGCGAAGCTCTGCTCGAGGTCGGCGACCCACGGCTGGTCGTCCAGCGGGAGGAGGTTGCGCTCGGGCTTGAGGGTTTGCATAAGCGAACCGGTGTTGAACAGGAAGACCTCGGCCATCTCGCCGGTGGCCAGCTTGGTCTTGACGCTGTTGTCACCGTCGGAACCACCCGGTCGGGTGTCGAGCTTGACATTGACGTCGGGGTTTGCCGCGGTGAAGGCCGTGATGATCGCGTTGGCGCTCGCGACGCTCTGCTCGCCGTTGAGCGTAAGGAAGGTGATGGTCACCGACCCGGGGCCGTCCTGGCCGCTGGATCCAAAGCTTCCGGCAGCACAACCACTCAAGGTCAGGCATGTCGCCAGCGCGAGGGCACCTGCCGCGTGCCGAGTTCGTCTCCTGGGCTCCATCGCATCTCCGCTCGTCCGTGGCGACGATCGGCTCCGTCGCCCCTTGCTCGGCCTGGCCAGGTGATCCTGGAATGTTGGCCCTAGCTCGATTGTGGACCGGTCCACACTCCACTGTCAACCGATCTACAAAACGTTTCAATTCCGAGATCTCGAGATCGGGCAACCGGAGGGCGTCCTCGTCCATGGTGACGGGCTCGGCCGCAGCGCCGCATCGGCGCGCGCGCGGAAATCAGGCGCCGGCAGCCGCGCTGGAGCCGCGGATGCGAAGGACTGGGGCCCGTCGCTGCCGACGGATGTGTCCTGGATCCCCCGTGATCCG
Organism: Nostocoides sp.; assembly: GCF_037045025.1. Taxonomy (GTDB): domain Bacteria; phylum Actinomycetota; class Actinomycetes; order Actinomycetales; family Dermatophilaceae; genus Nostocoides_A. The sequence goes on from NZ_JBAOHM010000015.1 coordinate 471,544, forward strand.
GGCAAGAAGGAACTCGACCGCCAACTCCCCCATCTGCGCCCCGTGCTGATCCACAGAAGTAAGGTCGACGAATGGGTGCCCGGCGATCGGCGTGTCGTCGTAGCCGACAACCGCGACATCGCGGGGACCGAGACCGAGAGCCGCGCATTCCCGTAGCACCGCGAGGGCCAGGGCATCGTGCCCGGCGAAGATCGCGGTTGGCCGAGCGGCCGGCCGCAGTAGATTTTGGATCCGCCGCGAGTCCGCCCGAGCATCCCCGCTGAGGTAGACCTCCGCCGCATCGAGCGCGACGCCGGCCATCCGGCGCCGATAGGTCAAGCGCCGCATCGCGTGCGGCGATTGGCGAGACGGGGGCTTGATCGTCACGTGAGTGATTCTGCGGTGACCCAGCCCAAAAAGGTGATCCATGATGAGGTTGGCGCCGGCGACATCGTCGCCGGCGACCGTATCGAACTGAAGGGAACGGTCGTGACGGCCGAGCAAGACCAACGGTCGTTGGGCGCCAACACGTTCGAGGCTCGCCAAGGACAACTCCGAGGCAATGGCGACGATGCCGTCGACCTGGCGATCCAGGAGCGAATCGAGCACCCGTTCGCCCGGGCTGCGGCCCAGGCCCGGCGCGATGATGAGCTGGTAGGGCGTACCTAGGAGCCGGGCATTGGCGCCGTTGATGACCATGGCGAAGAAGTCGCTGCTGAGCCCGGGAACCTCGACGCCGAGCGTAAAACTCGCCCCTCTCATCGCCCGAGCCGCCACACTCGGGCGGTAGTCCAGTTCGGCGATCGCCGCCTCCACACGCGCGCGCATGGCCGGGCTGACGCCATAGGCATTGCGGATGACCTTGGAGACCGCCGAGCGCGAGACACCCGCAGCAGCGGCCACATCACGGATCGAAGCTCGCGCCTCTGGATTCGAGAGAGTCACCTGCTCCTGGTCCGTTCGTCTCGTCGTGGCCTCAACACGCCCACGGGCCTCGAACGATACCCGGCGCAGATCCACGCGACGGCGTGCGATCGGGCCGGCTGGGTTGACCGCCCTTCTCCGGCGTTGCTAAGCTGTCAAATGAAACCTTTCAAACTCGCCATCACATCATTAAGACTCGAGGGGGAGGACGTCAGTGACTGACTTCGATCAGGTAGCGCCCGCCTTGGACGCGTTGGCCATCGAAGTCCCTTCGTGGGCCTACGGCAACTCCGGCACCCGGTTCCGCGTCTGGGGGGCCGCCGGCACGCCACGCACGATTGAGGAGAAGATCGCCGACGCAGCGCAGGTGCACTCTCACACCGGCCTGGCACCGAAGGTCGCATTGCACATCCCGTGGGACGCGGTCGATGACTACACCGCATTGAGTTCGTATGCCGCCGACCTCGGTGTCGCGCTCGGCACCGTCAACTCCAACACCTTCCAAAACGAGTCCTACAAGTTCGGCTCCCTGACCAGCGCCGACGAGCGCGTGCGCAAACAGGCTGTCCAGCACCACGTCGACTGCCTGGAGATCATGACCGCAACCGGCTCGCGCGACCTGAAGATCTGGCTTGCCGACGGGGCGAACTACCCAGGGCAGAACGATCTACGCCAGCGGCAAGACACCCTCGCCACCTCCCTCCGCGAGATCTACGACCAGTTGGGCGACGACCAGCGTCTTGTCCTGGAGTACAAGTTCTTCGAGCCTGCGTTCTACGCGACCGACGTTCCGGACTGGGGCACGGCCTACGCGCACGTGCTAGCGCTGGGAGAGAAGGCCTTCGTCTGCCTGGACACCGGACACCACGCTCCCGGAACGAACATCGAGCAGATCGTCACGTCGTTGATGAGACTCGGCAAGCTCGGATCCTTCGACTTCAACAGCCGTTTCTATGCCGACGATGACCTGATTGTCGGCGCCGCCGATCCCTTCCAGCTCTACCGGATCATGGTCGAGGTCGTCGGCGGCGGCGGGCTAGCTCCCGACTCCGGAGTCGCTCTCATGCTCGATCAATGCCACAACATCGAGGACAAGATTCCCGGCCAGATCCGCTCGGTCCTCAACGTCCAGGAGATGACCGCGAAGGCGTTGCTGCTCGACCGAGACGCACTCACCCGCGCCCGGCTGGCCAACGACGTGCTCGGCGCCAACCAGGTCTTTATGGACGCTTTTACCACCGACGTCCGCGCCGACCTCGCCGGCTGGCGAGAGAACCGGGGTTTACCAGGCGACCCCATGACCGCCTTCACGGCAAGCGGCTACCTCGACCGGATCGCCGCCGATCGCGTCGGTGGCACCCAGGCCGGCTGGGGCCCCTAAATACTCCATGAAGTTCTCCCCCACTTCGCTCCACCCACCAGGAACCGAACTGACATGACTGAGCCGAACCCGACTGTCGTTCAACTGATCGAGCGGTCCAACCGCCTCGGCGCCGATCCCAAGAACACCAACTACGCCGGCGGCAACACCTCCGCCAAAGGCACGGACACGGACCCGGTAACGGGTCAGTCCGTTGAACTCCTTTGGGTCAAGGGCTCCGGCGGCGACCTCGGGACATTGACGTCCGAGGGCCTCGCCGTGCTGCGGCTAGACCGAATGCGCGCGCTGGTCGATGTCTACCCGGGTGTGGAAGACGAGGACCAGATGGTCGCCGCCTTCGATTACTGCCTGCACGGCAAGGGCGGGGCCGCCCCGTCAATCGACACGGCGAGCCACGGACTTGTCACTGCCCCGCACGTGGATCACCTCCACCCCGATTCCGGCATCGCCATCGCCACCGCGGCAGACGGCGAGCAGCTGACCAAGGAGATCTTCGGCGACAAGGTTGCCTGGATTCCGTGGCGCAGACCGGGGTTCCAGCTCGGTCTCGACACGGCCAAGGTCCACGACGAACACCCAGAGGCGGTCGGCGCGATCCTCGGCGGCCACGGCATCACCTCCTGGGGCCAAACCAGCGAGGAATGCGAGCGCAACTCGCTGTGGATCATCGACACCGCCGCAGCGCATATCGCCGAGCACTCCAAGCCCGAGCCCTTCGGTCCGGTCCTTCCCGGGTATGCCGCTCTCCCCGAGGCCGAGCGGCGCGCCAAGGCAGCCGCGATCGCCCCCACCATCCGGGGCCTCGCGAGCACGGACAATCCGATGGTCGGCCACTTCACCGACTCCGACGTCGTGCTCGACTTCCTTGCCCGCGAAGCACATCCTCGCCTCGCCGACCTCGGCACATCCTGCCCAGACCACTTCCTGCGCACCAAGGTCAAGCCGCTGGTCCTCGACCTGCCGGGCACCACGCCCGCGGAGAGGATGCTCACCCGTCTCAAGGACCTGCATCGACACTACCGCGCCGACTACCAGGCCTACTACGACCGGCACGCCACCGCCGATTCCCCCGCCATCCGCGGCGCCGACCCGCTGATCGTCCTTGTCCCCGGCGTCGGGATGTTCTCCTTCGGTAAGGACAAACAGACCGCCCGCGTGGCCGGCGAGTTCTATGTCAACGCCATCAACGTCATGCGTGGCGCGGAAGGGCTCTCAACCTATGCGCCGATCGAGGAGTCGGAGAAGTTCCGGATCGAGTACTGGGCCCTTGAGGAGGCCAAGCTCCAGCGATTGCCCAAGCCGAAGCCGCTCGCCACCCGGATCGCCCTGGTCACCGGCGCTGCCTCGGGCATCGGCAAGGCCATCGCCACCCGCTTGGCGGCCGAAGGGGCGTGCGTCGTCATCGGCGACCTTTCGTTGGCGAAGGGGCGGGACGCGGCCGCCCAGATCGGCGGCGGCGACACTGCAATCGGTGTGGCAGCCGATGTGTCCGACGAAAACGCCGTCCAGGGCATGGTCGACGCGGCAGTGCTCGCTTTCGGTGGGATTGACATCGTCGTCAACAACGCAGGTCTGTCGCTGTCGAAGTCGTTGCTGGACACCACCGTCACCGATTGGGACAGGCAGCACAACGTCATGGCACGCGGCTCCTTCCTCGTCGCCCGCACGGCGGCCAAAGTGCTCATCGACCAAGGCCTGGGCGGTGACATCGTCTACATCTCGTCCAAGAACTCGATCTTCGCGGGCACCAACAACATCGCCTACTCGGCGGTCAAGGCCGACCAGGCGCACCAGGTGCGCCTCCTCGCCGCCGAACTCGGCGAGCACGGCATTCGCGTCAACGGGATCAATCCCGACGGCGTCGTCGCCGGCTCCGGCATCTTCGCCGGCGGCTGGGGCGCCAACCGTGCCGCGATGTATGGAGTGGAGGAGAAAGACCTCGGCGCCTTCTATGCCCAGCGGACCCTCCTGAAGAAGGAAGTACTTCCCGAGCATTGCGCCGCAGCGGTTTTCGCGCTCGTGGGTCCCGACCTCACCCAGACCACGGGACTGCACATCCCCGTCGACTCCGGCGTCGCCGCCGCCTTCCTCCGTTAACCGCATGCCAGCCGCCGGATTGCCGTCCTCGGTGCAGGTCGCCGCGGTCGACCTCGGTGCGTCCTCGGGGCGCGTCATGGTCGGTCGGGTTGGCCCGGGCACCCTCGACGTCACGCAGGTGGCCCGCTTCCCGAATGGGGCGGTCACCCGCGCGGACGGACTGCACTGGGACGTCGCCGCGCTGCGCAGTCATGTCCTCGACGGCCTCGCTGCCGCCCGTGACTTCGCCGGCGACGAGGGCCTGACCAGTGTCGGGGTGGACACGTGGGCGGTCGACTATGGGCTCGTTCGCGGCGGCGTGCTCGTCGCTGAACCCTTCCATTACCGTGACGAACGTCGCTGCACGGTCGGGCCGGAGCGGGTGCACGCTCGCATCAATCAGGGGGACCTATACCGGCGCACCGGACTTCAGTACCTGCCCTTCAACACGCTCTACCAGCTGGCAGCGGAGGAGCACCTCGCCGACGCCGACCGGCTCCTCCTCATGCCCGACCTCGTCGCCTCCTGGCTCACCGGCGCCCAAGTCGCCGAGCGCACGAACGCCTCGACCACCGGCCTCCTCGATGTCCGCACCGGCCACTGGGATCGCGACCTGATCACCACGCTCGGTCTGGGCCCGTCGCTCTTCCCCGGCATTGTCGACCCCGGGGCCCGGACGGGGGTGATCGCCGGCGAGGCCGGCGATCGCACCGGCCTGGCTGGCGTCCCCGTCGTCGCGGTCGGCTCGCACGACACGGCCTCCGCGATCGTCGGCGCGCCCTTGGAAGGCGAAGACGCGGCCTACATCTCCTCCGGCACATGGGGTCTCGTCGGTCTTGAACTCCCGGCCCCCGTCCTTACCGACACCGCGTGGATGGCGAACTTCACCAATGAAGGGGGAGTCGACGGAACCACGCGCTTCCTGACCAATGCGATGGGTACCTGGCTGCTCAGCGAGACCTTGCGCACGTGGGCGGGCGCCGGCCAGCGAGCCGAACTCCCCGAGGTGCTGCGTGCGGCGGCCGAGGTCCCGGCCTCCCGTGTTCCGATCGTGGACGTCCAAGATCCGCGCTTCCAACCCCCCGGCGACATGCCCGCCCGAATCGAGTCCTGGTGCGCCGAGCATGCGGTGGCATCGCCACAGACTCAGCCCGAGACCATCCGGACGATCATCGAGAGCCTGGCCGCAGCATACGCATCGGCGATCGAGACCGCCGCCGGCGTGGCCGGCCGGACGATCGACACCATCCATGTCGTGGGCGGCGGCTCGCAAAACGCCCTGCTGTGTCAGGCCATCGCCGACCGGTCCGGTCGCCACGTGCTGGCCGGCCCGGTCGAGGCGACCGCGCTGGGCAACGTCTTGATTCAAGCCCGCACGGCGGGCCTGGCGGGCCCGAGCCTGGCGGACCTGCGTGAGCTGGTCCGCGCGACCCACGACCTGGCGACGTTCACGCCGCTGCAGTGACGGCCTGTCTACCGGCCGGTCAGGCGGGGAAGACCTCGAACGTGGCCGCCCGGGGCCCGTCGGTCAGCAGGTGGTCGACGATCGAGGCATAACGACCATATTTCTCCCGATAGCCGGCGTCGATCGTCGCCAGATCGGCCGGGTCCGCTTCGCGGAAGACGACGTCGTATGCCGCTCCGCGCGCCTCCAGCGCTCCCTCGCGGGTGGCGATCGCCCACCGGAACCAGTCCGCGCCGCGACCGTTGGTCGAGCGGATGAAGATCCGCTCCCCGCCGCCGACCACCCAGATGATTCGCGGGCGGCGCAGGCTCCCGTCGGCGCGTCGAGTTCGGATGTGAATCTCCTCCTGGCCGACGATGTTGGCGACGTCGGCCGACTTCCAAGTGTTCATGGCCGCTATCATTCCGCGGGGTTGATAAGCGGGGCCAGGGTCTCGCCGAGCAGCCGAACCCGGCCCGGGATGTGGCAGTTGGCCGGGGCGTTGACCGTGACCCCGTCGACCCCGGCAGCCAAGATCCGCTGGTATGCCGCGGCCACCTCACCCGGATCACCCACGATCGCCGATGCTCGCCGCGCCCCCAGCTCGGGGATGCGCTCGACGGTTTCGGCGAACTCTCGCTCCGCCTCTTCGTGGGTCGGGGCAAGGCAGGCGCTCGTCTGGTAGGTCACGGTGATCTGCGAGCGATCCCGCCCTAGCCGTTCGCAGTGCTCGTCGAGCGCCGCCAGCTTGCGCGGGATGTCCTCGACGGCGCAGATGATGTTGGAGTCATCGGCATACTGCGCGACCATGCGGAGGGTCTTCTTCTCCCCGGCTCCGCCGATCATCACCGGGATGCGCCCGACCGGCGCCGGGGAGTTGATCGCGTCGCGCACGGCATACCAGCTGCCGTCGAGGCTGGGACGCTCGCCGCGCAGCATCGGCAGGATGATTTGGAGGGCCTCTTCGAGCCGCTCGAAACGGTCGGTGAACGTGCCGAACTCGAAGCCGAGGCGCTCGTGCTCGAGCTCGAACCAGCCCGCCCCGATGCCCAACTGTGCGCGCCCCTGCGAGACGACGTCGAGCGCCGTGACGACCTTGGCCAACAGCGTGGGATGGCGATAGGTGTTGCCGGTGACCAGTGCCCCGAGGCGCACGCGGGAGGTGCGCTGCGACAACGCGGAGAGCAGTGTGTAGCACTCGAGCATCGCGTTGTCGGGCGCCCCGAGCAAGGGCAGTTGATAGAAGTGGTCCATCACCAGCACGGTGTCGAAGCCGCTCTCCTCGGCCTCGACCGCCTGGCGCGCGATCGCCTCGAACAACTCGCCGCTGCCGACGCCGGGGTAGGTGAAGTTCGGGATCTGGTAGCCGAGCCGCGTCATGCCGCCACGCTACTCCGGCTCCCGGGGCCACGCGCGGGGTCGGGGCAGGTCAGCGGCCGGTCTCGAAGGCGAGCTGGCGGGCGACGTGCACCGCCGCCTCGATCTCGACCCGCCGGTTCGAGACGCTCTCGACGTTGAAGCCGCACGGCAGGCCGAGGTGGTCGCAGAAGGCGCGCAGTTCGCGCGCGGTGTCGAGGGCATGGACGACCGACAGGCCGAGCGGGTCGCGGGCGTGGGTGAGTTCGTTGCGCAGCCAGCGGGGAACCTCGACGCCGAGCCACTCCAGGAAGCTCAGCGTCTTGAGCGAGCCGCACAGCGACAAGGTGAAGAAGATCCTCGCCGGCGTCAGCCCCCGGTCCTGGCAGCCATACGTGTAGTCGGAGGCCAAGCTTTTGGCCGCCGAGGCGTCATAGATCACCTGGCTGACGAAAAACGATGCTCCCGCATGCTGTTTCTCCAAGATCCGCTCGTGCTCATTCTCCTTGGCCGTATGCCGCTCGGGGATCGCTACCGCGCCGACGGGGACGTCCGGACGCCGGCTGCGGCAGATCCGCAGCGCGTCCGGCAGGCGCAGCTTGACCTGCTTGTTGCTGGAGGAGGCACCGACGAGAACCGTCGCCTGCCCGGGCGGGACCGCGTCCAGCCAGGCGGTGAACTCCTGCTCGCAGTATTTGCCGACGCTGCGATAAACGATCACCGGACCGCCCCAGCCGGCGAGGCCCCGGGTCAGGAAGTCGGCGGGGTCCATCGTCGGCAGGTAGGGAAAGGGCCGCACCTCCTCGGTGCGGTCGCTCTCGTCGTCCAGGTCATAGAGCACCAGGCCATCGAGGGTCATCCCGTCCAGCCGGGCCAAGGTTGCCTGGGCGATCTGCTCGACCTGCTCACGGGTCACCGACGCACGTGGCGGGGTGACCCCGAACAGGAGGGGCACCGCTCGCCGGTGCAAGGTGGTCGCGAAGTCGCCGTTCACACAGGGAAGGCTACGCATCCCGCCCGGCCGTCCGGCCGGGGTGTCGCGGAACGGGACCGGCTTCGGCACCGTGACGTCGGCGCCGAGGCAGCCGGTGCCGAGCGAGCCGAGTGCCGGTCCGTTATGGCAGAAGCGCGCGGATGAGGATCACGACCGCGGACACGACGCAGAAGGTCAGCACCGCGTGGCGCATCCCCGACTCGGCCAGGCGGCGACGGAGCTGGCCGGAGGCGGCATACCCGAGCAGCATGAAGGGGGCCCAGATCAGCGCGGCGCGGGCATCGGTGGCGCCCAGCTCGCCGGCCTGCGCCAGCCCAAGAGCGGACATCGCGCTGCCGACGATGAACGAGACGGCGAGCGTCGATCGCATCCGGGACGCCGAACCCGATCGCCGACTGGATGAAAGCGCCCGCCGCGATCACCAGACCGAGCCACAGGACGAGCTCGGTGGAGGTGTGCATCTGAGGGTCACCGCAAGCCAGCTGACTCAGCAACGGCATACGGTGGCGGCGTGGAGTTTCGCGTCGCAGGCGAAATCATCGAGTGGCGCGGCCCGGCGCCACACCTGTTCGTCGTCATGTCCGCAGCGGACTCGACCACGCTGCGGGAACAACCCGAACTCAGCTACGGCTGGGGGTGCATCCCGGCCACCGTCACCGTGGGCGGCACACGCTTCACTACGGCGCTGATGCCCCGCCAGGGCCGCTACCTCGTCCCGCTCAAGGTCCGCGTCCGGCGGGCCGAGGACCTTGACCTCGGTGACGTCATCGAGCTGACCGTGCACGTCGCGGATGACGACCTGCGCTGAGCAGGAGAAGCAGGATCAGCCCGAGAAAGCCGATGTTGTGGGCGGCCTTTTCGGTCGGGCTGACACCATCGGCGAGCGGGGTCTAGAACGCGTTAATCGAGCGCATCAGCATGGCTCCGAGCGCTGCCATCGCGGGGGATGGTGGGAGCCACCACGACGTCCTGGACAGCAGCGCCAAGGCCACGGCGGCGCCGAGGGCCACGAGGCAGGTGGCGGCCAGGGCCAGCCACGAGAGGCTGGCGAGATCCACCAGATACAGGGTGAGCGCGCCGATGAGAAGAGGAATCAGAAGGGCGAGCAGATGTGCCCGGCCCCGGTCGGCGCCGCCCGGCTGGGGTCCTGGCGTTCGGCTGAGCCGACCCAACGCCAGCGCTTGGATGTCCTGCTCGACCACGCCGACCGGCTGCAGAACGAGGCCGCCGATCCCCGCGTTCCGGGCTTCGTCACCGCCGTGGCCGGAGCGCTGACTCACCCCGACGTGGCAGCCGTCTTGGCCGTCGAGCAGACCTCCCTCCGCTCGGGCCTACTGCCGTGGATGGAGCGGGCCCGGGACTGCGGTCAGGTGCGCACCGACTGGTCGGCGGAGCAGGCCATCAGCTGGTTGCTGGCCCTAGAGGACGGCTTCATCGGGGCCATTGCCACCGGCGGCCTGCCCGCCGAGCAGGCACCGGGAACCTTGCGGGACGTCATCCACCGGGCGCTGCGCCCGACGGCGGTGGGCTGAGCGCACGGTTTCACCCCCGGTGCCATCATCGCTCATCCGGGCTCGGGCAGGGTCACCCCGCGCCGCGCCGATCGCCGTCGTCAAGCTCACCCAACTCCGCCTCGATCCGCTCGAACTCGGTCGCGGTCAGCTCGAGATCGGCGGCCGCGAGGTTCTCCTGGATCCGCTCGCGTTCGCGCGACCCCGGGATCGGGGCGATGAACGGCTTCTTGTGCAGCATCCAGGCCAACGCCAGCTGGGCGGGCGTCACGTCGTGGTCGGCCGCGAGCCGGTGCAGGAAGTCAACCAGGGGCTGGTTGGCCGCGATGACGTCGGGGTCGAAGTGGGCCACGGCGCGGCGCGCGTCGCCGCTATCCCCGGCCCTGACGCGGCCGGAGAGGAAGCCGCTGGCCAGCGGGCTGACCGGGACGAAGCCGATGCCCAGCTCCTCGCACGCCGGGAGCACCTCGGCCTCGACGGAGCGCTCCATCATCGAGTATTCGCTCTGCACCGCGGTCAACGGGGTCACCGCGTGCGCGCGCCGGATCTGCTCGGCGCTGGCCTGCGCCTGGCCCCAGCCGCCGATCAGTCCCTGGGCGATCAGTTCGCCCATGACTCCGGCGACGTCCTCGACCGGGATCGTGTCGGGCACCCGGTGTTGGTAGTAGAGCTCGATGTGGTCGGTGCCCAGCCGCTGCAGCGAGGCGTGCAGATGCTGACGGATTTGGTTGCCGAGCTCGCCCAGCGTGCGCGCCGGGTGGACGAACAGCTTGGTTGCGAGGACGACGTGATCGCGAAAGGGTGCGACCGCCGTGCCGACCAGGCGTTCGTTCTCCCCGTGCTCATAGCCCTCCGCTGTGTCGAAGTGGGTGCAGCCCAGCTCGTATGCCCGGCGCATCCGCGCCACGGCCTCGTCGTCGGGCACACCCGGGCCGAAGCCGTGGCTAAAGCCCATGGCGGCGAGCCCGACGGCCGAGACCTCGAGTTGACCGATCTTCCTCGTCCTCACCCGCTCACCCTAGCGATCCTCGGTGGCCTCGTCAGGCGTGCCCGTCGGGGGCGCCGCCGTCCGGCTGCACCGACCACGCCGGCGGCTCGTCGTTGCCCTCCTGCTCATCTCGCTCGGCGTCCGCACTCGTCGCCTGGACGACCCCGGGGGCGTGGTGGACCGGCGCATACACGGCATACAGCCGCATCGGCTCCTCGCCGGTGTTGATGACGTCGTGCCACTTCCCGGCCGGGACCTGGATCGACCAGCCGTCGCTGACGTCCTGCTCGAAGTCGAGTTGATCGACCGCCGGGCCCATGACGCACCGGCCCTGGCCGGCGTCCAGCCGCAGGAATTGGTCGGTCTCGGGGTGGACCTCGAGGCCGATCGACTCCCCGACGGGGATGGACATCAGGGTGACCTGGAGATACTTGCCGGTCCAGGCGACGGTCCGGTAGTTCTCGTTGGTGACCGTGGCGTCCTCGATGTCGAAGGCGTTCGGGTTGGGTCCGTTGTCGGTGACAGTCATGACGGTGACTTCCCTTCGTCGATCGGCTCCAGGCCAGCATCCCACGACGAGGTTGCCACGCCCGGTGCGGTATGCATGGATCATGGCTTCGGAGGACGAATTCTGCGATATCGGTGACGGGCTGCGACTGTGCTACCGCCAGGCCGGCGAGCCGGACGCGCCACCGGTCGTGCTGCTCGCCGGGCTGAGTTATGACCTGACCAACTGGCCCCCGGCACTGATCGACGGGCTGGTGGCCGCCGGATTGCGGGTGGTGACCGTCGACAACCGCGACATCGGCCGCTCCTCCCGTATGCCGCAACGCCCGCCCCAGCCCTGGCGCGTCTTTGCCGCCAAGCCGCGGCGAGCGGCATACGACCTGAGCGACATGGCGGCGGACACCGTGCTGCTCCTGGACCACCTCGGCATCGAGCGGGCCCACCTGGTCGGGATGTCGATGGGCGGCATGATCGCCCAAGTCGTCGCCGCGACCCGGCCCGACCGGGTGGCCACCCTCACCTCCATCTTCTCCAGCACCGGAGACCGCAAGGTCGGCCAGCCGGCCCGCTCGACGATGCTGCTGCTTGGCAAGCCGGCCGCACGCACTTCGCAGGCGTATGCCGAGCAGTACCTCACGATGATCCGGCACATCGCCTCGTTGTCCCTTCCGATGGATGAGGACCGGGAGCGGGCGTGGGCGCTGGGCGCCTGGGAGCGGGCCGACGGCAAGATCGCCGCCGGCATCGGGCGGCAGATCAGCGCGATCCAAAAGTCCGGCAACCGGACCGCCCAGGTGCGGCGGATCAGCGCGCCGACGCTGGTGATCAACGGTGACCGGGACCTGATGGTCAACCCGACGGGAGGCGCCGCCACGGCCGCCGCGATCGCCGGCGCCCGGCACGTCGTGATACCCGAGATGGGGCATCACTTCTCCCCAGCCGTGGTCGAGGAAATCGTCGAGTTGATCGTGGGGCACATCCGCGCGCACGCCGGCCTGGAGACGGCGCGATGAGCGGGCAGTTGGACGCGCCGTTCACGAACCAGGTCGCGGCCGTCACCGGCGCCGGCTCCGGGATCGGGCGGCAGCTGGCCTATGGCCTGGCCCGGCGTGGCGCGCAGCTGGCTCTCGCCGATGTCGACGAGGCGGGTCTGGCGCAGACCGCGGCCCGGGCGCGGGCCATGGGCGCCGAGGTGACCACGACGGTGCTGGACGTGAGCAACCGGGAGGGTGTGGCGGCATACGCGCAGGCGACCCGGGAGCACTTCGGCGTCGTCCATCAGGTCTACAACAACGCCGGCATCGCCAGCGGCGGACGGACGATCTCGACATCCCGTATGCCGAACTGGACCGCGTGCTCGCCGTCAACCTGTGGGGCGTCATCCACGGCACCAAGGAGTTCCTGCCGCACCTGATCGACTCCGGCGACGGGCAGGTCGTCAACATCTCCAGCCTCAACGGCTTCCTCGCCCAACCCGGCATGTCGGCCTATTGCACGGCGAAGTTCGGCGTGCGCGGGTTCACCGAGGTGCTGCGCGCCGAGGTGGCACGCGATCGGCTCCCGGTGCGGATCATGGTGGTGCACCCGGGTGGCGTGCGCACCAATATCGCCACCGCCGCCTTGTGTCGCGCCGCGGAGCAGGGCGAGCCGGTGACCGACGCCGACGAGAAAGCAACGCGCTTCTACAACGAGAAGCTGCTGCGGATGGACCCGGCCGAGGCGGCCGGCATCATCCTCGACGCGGTTGCGGCCGGCCGCTCCCGGGTCCTTGTCGGCGCAGACGCCCGGGCGGTCGACACCCTGGTCCGGATGCTGCCCGCCCGAGCCCCGCGCGTCGCGGCCTGGCTGGACCGCCGCGTCCGCCCCTGAGCGCGGGAGTCCCTGAGCGCTGGAGTGCTCAGGCGGCCAGGTCGACCGCCGACTTCTCGGTGGCGAGGATGCGGCTGAGCGTCATCGCGTATTGGTCGGCGTCGAAGCCGGCCACGAGGTGCCAGACGTTGGGTGACACCTCGACCGCTCCGGGCAGTCCGGCGTCGGCGAGCGCTGGCGTGTCGACCAACGTGGAGTCCTTGACTTCGACGCGAACTCGCGTCCCGGCGACCAGATCGGCGGACTTGACGTTGTCGGCACCGCCCAGGGCGACGAACCACTTCTGCGCGGCCTTGGCCTCGGCGTCACCGACCACGACCACGACCTTCTCCGGCTCGTCGCTGGCCAGGTCGGCCCGGCCGATCGCTTTCTGCTCAGCGGTGCGGTAGTCGAGGAAGATCACCAACAGCATCGACGTGAAGAAGGCTGCAGTGATCGCGATCAGATAGAGCGGAATGTTGTCGAAGGCGGGGATCGTCAGCAGCGAGCTGAACACGAAGGCGTTAGTATGCAGCCCGCCACCGAACCCGATAATCAAGCCGCCGACAAGGCAGCCGACCAGCAGCCGCGGATAGATTCGCTTGAACCGCAGGTGGATGCCATAGAGCGACGGCTCGGAGATGCCACCGAGCAGCCCGGCGACCAGCGCGCCGGTAGCGGTCTGGCGCATGTTGACGTCCTTGTCTCGCGCGGCGAGCACGAGCACACCAGCGGTAGCACCAAAACAGGAGAAGTTCCACGCGCCCATGGGCCCTTGGATGTAGTCGTAGCCGAGTGTCTGGATGTTGAGCAGCATGATCGCGTTGATCGGCCAGTGCAGACCGAGGGGCACCATGAAGGGATAGGCCAGCGGCACCATCACCGCGAAGATGAACGGGCTGAAGTCGTTGACCGCCTTGAGCACGTCGGCGAGCGCGGCACCGGCATACACGCCGATCGGGCCGATGAGGAAGGCTGTGAGGGGCAGCATGATCAGCATCGCGATGAAGGGCACGAAGATCAGCTGCAGGTTCGCCGGGATGACCTTCTTCAAGAACTTGTAGAGCGGCCCGAGGATCCCAGCCATGAGTAGCGGCGGGAAGACCTGAGAGCCGTAGTCGAAGATCGTCAGCGGCATACCGAAGACATCGACGATCGCAACCTTGCTCCCAAAGACATTGGCCTCGCGGGTGAATTCCTTCAGCGAGGCGAAGCCGGGCAACATCACCAGCGCCATGATCGCGAAGCCCACCCACGGGTCGGCGTTGAGCTTCTTCGAGGCGTTGTAGGCCACCATCAGCGGGAGGAAGACAAAGACGCTCTTCCAGCACAGGTTGACGAACTGCCACGACGGCGAGAGCTCGGTGCGCGGGTCGGCCCAGTTGCCGATGACCCCGGTCGTGCTCATCAACGACATGAAGGTGATGAACAGCGAGGCGCCGAGCAGGGCGCCGAGCACCGGCCGGAAGGAGTCGGACAGGAACTCGAAGAAGTTGTCCAGCCAGGCGAACTTGCCACGCGGGCCGCCCGCCCGGGCGGCTGCCTTGACATCGTCCATCGACTGTCCGGCGTTGGCCATCTCGGGCAGGGCCTGGATGTCGTTGTAGGCGTTCTGGACGGCGCCGCCCATGATGATTTGGTAGCGATTACCGGCCTGCGGCACCGCTCCCATGACACCGGAGATCTTCTCGACCGTGGCGGTGTCGATCCCGGAGGAGTCGACCAGTTGGAAGCGCAGCCGGGTGGCGCAGTGAGTCAGGCTGACGATGTTCTCGGCGCCGCCAACGGCCTGGACGATCTGCTTTGCGGTCTCCGACATCTCAGTTCGTCCTCTCGGTGGCGGGGTCGTCGTCGCTGGGAACGAGGGCGCGCACCTCGGCGGGGGTGCCGCAGGTAATCGCTTGGGCGGCGATCCGGGCGCATTCCTCGGTGGAATAGGCCCGCACGGCGGCCTTGACCGCCGGGATGGCCGGGATCGAGCAGCTGAGTTCGTCCACGCCCAGCCCGACGAGGATCGGCACCGCCTGGGGGTCGGAGGCGATCCCGCCGCACACCCCGAGCCATTTGCCGTGGGCGTGCAGGGCCTCGGCTGCGGCGCCGATCAGGGTGAGCACCGCCGGGTTGCACGGGTCGACCTGAGCAGCCAGCTTGGGATGTCCCCGGTCCATGGCCAGGACGTATGACGTCAGGTCGTTGGTGCCGACGCTGAAGAAGTCGCATCCTGGCTCGGCGGCAAACTGCTTGGCCAACACCGCGACCGACGGGACTTCCATCATGATCCCGACCGACACGTGAGTGGTGATGCCGCTGCGGTCGCGCTCCTCGTCCCAGATCCGCTTAGCGGCCCGCCAGTCATCGAGGGTGGCGATCATCGGGAACATGACGTGCAGCTCGGCCCCGGCGTCGGCCGCAGCGAGGATGGCGCGGCACTGGGTGCGCAGCACCTCGGGGGTCTCCAGCCCGACCCGCACGCCGCGAATACCGAGGAAGGGGTTCTCCTCGGCCGGTTGCGGCAGATAGGGCAGCGGTTTGTCGCCGCCGACGTCAAGGGTGCGGATGACGAGCGGTTGGCCGGGGTGCAGCGCGCAGGCGCAATCGGCATACGCCTGCGCCTGCTCGGCCTCGGTGGGTGCGGTCGCGCGCCCGAGGAAGGCGAACTCGCTGCGCAGCAAGCCGACTCCGTCGGCTCCCGTGGTCATTGCGTCGGCGGCGTCGTTGGCGCCGCCGATGTTGGCGGCCACGGTGATCCGCCGTCCGTCGGTGGTGACCGCCGGCTCGTCCTTGTGTGCCTCCTCGACGGCCTTGCGTTCGGCGAGGCGATGCTGGCGCTCCTCGATCCGGGCGATTTCCTCGTCGCTGGCGTTGATCCGCAGCGACCCGTTGGTGCCGTCGAGGATGGCCCGGGCGCCCTCCTCGATCGATAGCGCTCGTCCCTCGATTCCCGCGACCGCGGGGATGTCGAGGGAGCGGGCGATGATCGCGACGTGTGAGCTGGCGCCGCCGTTGGTGGTGGCGAACCCGACGACTTTGGTCCGGTCGAGCTGAGCGGTGTCTGACGGCGTGAGGTCCTCGGCGATGAGGATTGTCCCCTCGGGCAGTTCCGGTTTCTCGCTGCGCTGCCCGGTCAGCTCTTCCAGCACCCGTTGGCCGACGTCGCGGACGTCGTTGGCGCGCCCGGCGAGGACCTCGTTGGACAGGCCGGCGAGGCGCTCGGCATGGGTCGTGAACGCGCCCCGCCAGGCAAACGGCGCGCTCTTGCCCTTGTCAATTGCGCTGACCGCCAGGTCAAGCAGGTCGGGGTCGGCCAGGATCTCTTGGTGGGCACCAAAAATGGCGGCCTTGTCGGGATCGGAGTCCTCCTCCAAACGCTTTTGCAGTGCCGACAGGTCGAGCAGGGCGCGGTCGATCGCGGCGTTCAGCTTGCGCCGCTCCTTGTGGTGGTCCTCGGCGACTTCCTCGACCGTGATGTCGTCGCGGCGCAGTTGCACGACCGTGCCGATGCCCAGGCCCGGTGAGGCTGAGACCCCGAGCAGCAGGTTGGGATCTCCCGAACGGGGTTTGGCCGGCTTGGCGGGTGCCACCGGAATCGCGACGGGCACGGGCTGGGTGTCGTCGGTGCCGATCGGCGGGCACTCCTCGCCCAGTCCCGCCTTGATCGCCGCGGTGATCTGTGCCACCGCGTCGTCCGCGTCGATTCCGTATGCCGTGACCGTCACCTTGTCGCCGCGCGCCACGGCCAGCCCCATGATCGACATGATGCTCTTGGCGTTGGCCGAGTCCTCGCCCCGCCGCAGCCGGACGTCGGAGCTGAACGACTTGGCGAGGTTGACCAGGGTCGCGGACGGGCGGGCGTGCAGCCCAGTGGGATTGGGGATGATCAGCGCCTTGGACGTGGCCCGGTCCCCACCGGCGGTCTGCCCGGCCTCACCCCCAGCGGGCTGGGCGAGAACGATCTCGGCGGCGACATCCTGACCGGCGGTCACCACACCCGTTCGCGGGGTCAGCTCGGCGATGAGTTCGGAGTTGGTGACCACGACCTGGGTGAGCACACTCGCGGCGTTGCGGGCGACCAGGTCCATGTCGAAGCTGATCAGCGGGTCACCCGCGTCGACGTGTGCCCCCTCTGCCACCTTGGGAGCGAAGCCTTCACCTTGCATTTTCACGGTGTCGAGGCCGATGTGGAGGAGGACCTCGAGCCCGTCCGCCGAGCGGATGGTGATCGCGTGCCCGGATGGCTGCAGGTCGGCGACCTCTCCGGCGATCGGCGACAGTAGCTCGTTGCTCAGCGGGTCGATCGAAAAGCCTTCCCCCACCATCTTTTTTGCGAAAACCGGATCCGGGATCACCTCAATGGGGACCATGACGCCGGTGAGCGGTGCGGTCAGTTGAACCCGTGAACCGCCTTGGCTGACTTCCACTTCTGGCCTCCTCAGACCCGTCCGGCCATCACCCCGTCGCCTCACTGCAGCGGGTCACCGCACGGCACCGCTCAGGCTAGAGCCTCGATCCGCTCCCGTCGACGCGAGGTCGCAAAGTGGATGCGTTACCGGCGTTGGGCGGCAGCAGCGTCGCGACGAGCGCCAACACCACGAAGCCGGCAATGGCGGCATAGGCGCAGCCATGCGCGCGCGCCGGCCCCTGGGCCTGCGTCGCGAACCAAATGCCGGGGACGATCGCTAAACCGATCGCGCTGCCGATCCGCTGCCCGGTCTGCAGGATGCCTCCCGCGGTGCCGCCGCTGCTAACCGGCACGTCGAGCAGGGCTTGGGTCTGGGTTGCGCTCATCACCAGGCCCATGCCGACGCCAAAGACCGACATCGTCAGGGCGTTCCACCAGATGCTGGCACCAGCGGCCACCGGGAACATCACCGCGATCGTCGCCCCCAACCCGACGAGCGCGAGGATCAGTCCCCAGCCGACGACCCGGGCGCCATGCCGGACGACGAGCGGCGCGGCCCGGCCCGAGGCCCACCCGGTCACCAGGGCCGGGGGCAGCGATACCAGACCGGAAAGCAGCGCGCTGCCGCCGAGGCCTTGCTGCACGAACATCGTCTGAATCACATAGACATTGATCGCGCCGGTGAAGAACAGCGAGAAGACCAGGACCCCAGTCCGGAACGAGGGCACAGCAAACAGCGCCAGGTCGACCATCGGGCTGCGGCGACGCGCGGCATACCGGCGCTCCCACGCGACGAAGCTCGCTCCGGCGGCAACCGCCGCGGCGAGCAACCACCAGCTGCCGACGATGAACGGGATCAGGAGGCAGGCCGTCGCGACGGCGAGCAGCACCACCCCGACCGGGTCGAGATCCGGGCGCGTGACACGCGCGCGACCCGATCTGATTGGGGCCTGCAACTCGGAGCGCGGGAGCCACCACAGCGCCAGCATGACCGCAACGGCCCCGAGCGGGACGTTGATCGCGAACGTCGCCCGCCAGGCGAGGCTCGCCGGCAGCCAGGTGAGCAGTGCTCCACCGATGACCGGACCAAAGGCCGCCCCCACCGCGGTCACCGCCCCATAGCTGCCAAAGGCAGCGGCGCGGTCGGCCCCGGCATACAGCCGCTGGATGATGCCGACGACCTGCGGGTTGAACAAGCCGGCACCGACACCCATGACGACGCGAGCGGCGTTCAGCACGAGGGGATCCGGGGCGAGGGTCGCGAGGATCGAGGCGGCGGTGAACAGCGCGAGCCCGAGCAGGAAGACGCGGGCATGCCCGAATAGGTCTCCGGCCCGGCCGGAGGGGATGAGCAGGACGCCATAGCTCAGCGAGTAGCCGGCGAGCACCCACTGCACGTCGGCGGCGGTGGCGCCCAACTCGCGCTGGAGCGAGGGCAAGGCGACGTTGACGATCGTCACACACAACATCGAGACGAACACCGCGCTCAGCAGCACCCCCAAGACCCGAGCGCGAGGCACGGCGCCGTCCACGTCCGGCAGCCTACCGACTCGGCACTTCCGGCAGGTCGAGGGAAAAGAGCCGGGCCGCGTTGTCGTAGAACACGCCCCGCATCCAGGCCTGCCCGAGGCCGAGCCCAAGGACGGCATCGACGGCCTCGAGGTAGGGATAGGGAATGCTCGGGAAGTCGCTGCCGAAGAGAATCCGGTCGCCCAACCTGAGCAGTTGGGGCAGCCGGTCGCGCGGGAAGGGCCAGCTCGCTTCGGTGAAGCGAGTGAACGCGATCGTCGTGTCCAGATGGACGCGGTTGTGGGCCGCGGCAAGATCGAGGAACTCGGCATAGTCGGGCATACCCAGGTGCGCCACGATCAGGGTCAACTCGGGAAATCGGTGCAGCAGAGCACGGATGCCGTCGGGCCCGGTGTGCGCTCCCGGCGCTGGTCCGTGCCCCGCATGGATGACGATGGGGGTGCGCTCGGCTTCGAGCAGCCGCCAGACGTCGTCGAGCTGCGGGTCGTTGGGGTCGTAGCCGCCCACCTGGATGTGCGCCTTGAAAACCCGCGCACCCGCGGAGATGGCCGCTTGGACGTATGCCGCTGCGCCCGGCTCGGGGAAGAACGTCGCGGACGCTATGCAGTCGGGATGGCGCGCCGCGAACGCGGCGGACCAGGCGTTCAGCCATGCGGCCATGCCCGGCTTGTGGGGGTAGTTGAGCGACGGGAAGGCCACCACGCCAAAGGAGCGCAGTGTTGCCAGCCGCTGCTCTTCGCTCGTGCGGTAGGCGATCGGCCAGGGCCGGGCGACCAGCGGTCCCGCGGCGTCGAAGTAGCCCCACACCTTCGCCAAGACCGGCTCGGGCATGAAGTGGGTGTGGACGTCGATTAGCCCAGGCAGCCCGAGTTCGGCCATCCGGGTCCGGACCATGCCGGACTCGTCCGCGGGAAGGGCGACCTGATTCGGCATACCGACATCCTCGGACACATCGTCGTTGCAACCCTCGCGCCGGGCCGCCGCGGACTCTAGAGTCGCCGATGTGCGCGTACTCGTCGCCCCCGACAAATACAAGGGCTGCCTGACCGCGGCCGAGGTCGCCGACGCCATCGGGCGAGGGCTTATCTCCGCGGGGGTGGAGCCGGTGTTGCTGCCGCTCGCCGACGGCGGCGACGGCAGCGTCGCCGCCGCGGTCGCGGCCGGCTTCACCGAGGTCCCCGTCACCGTGACCGGAGCCGATGGCCGGCCGAATGCGGCCGCAATTGCCCTGGACGGGCAGCGAGCAGTCGTAGAGGTGGCGAGCACCTGCGGGATCGCCGGCCTGGCCGGCAACCTACAACCGATGGCTGCGTCCAGCCACGGCTTCGGGGAGGCGGTCGTCGCGGCCATCGAGCACGGAGCAACCGACATCCTGCTCGCCCTCGGCGGCAGCGCGAGCACCGACGGCGGCACCGGGCTGCTGACCGCGCTCGGTGCGCGGCTGCTGGACGCGGACGGCAACCCGCTGGCCGCGGGCGGCGCCGCCCTGGGCGCGCTCGAGTCGATCGACACGAGCGGGTTGGTCGACCTCGGCAATGTCCTCATGACCGTCGCCACCGACGTCGACAACCCGCTGCTGGGTGAGCTGGGCGCTGCCAGGGTCTTCGGCCCGCAAAAGGGCGCGTCACCCGAGCAGGTGGCCGAGCTGGAGCGGGGGCTGGCCCACCTCGTTGGGATTCTCGACGCGGCCGGTATCGCGGCTCAGCAGGGGTGCGGCGCGGCGGGAGGCCTCGGCTTCGCCTGCGCCTGGCTGGGGGCGACCCGGGTGCAGGGCGCCGATCACTTCCTCGATCTGCTCGGTTTCGATCAGGCGGTCGCCGGCTGTAACGCCGTGATCACCGGCGAGGGCGCCAGCGACGAGCAGACGCTCCACGGCAAGCTCCCGGCGCGGGTGGCGGCCCGCTCAGCAGGCCGCCCGGTGCACCTGGTCGTCGGCCTTTCCAACCTGAGCGCCGCTCAGGCGAAGCAGCTCGGCGCGGCCAGCGTCACCGCGCTCGTCGACCTGACCGACGGCGATCCGTATGCCGATCCCGCCCTCTCCGAGCGGCTGCTGGAGTCGGCCGGCGCCACCCTGGGACGGGCGCTCGCCGACGGCAAGGCATGACGACGCAACGGCCCCAGGACGCGTGGCTGAAGATCATGCAGGCCACAATGAGGAGTAGGGCCACGCTGTGGCGCTCCCATCCGCTCGACTCGGCTCGGGCTCCAACGCGTTCTCTCGTGCCCGACCAGGCAACCCAAGCCGTCGGGTGACCAACCGGCCGGGACGCTGCTCGCCGACCTCGATGACGCGCGCGCCGGGGCGAGCGAGAGTCGGGTGAGAAACGCAAAACCAATCTCCCCCCAGGCTGACAGACATGGCTGATGGCTGACCGACGTCGCGATCATTTGTCCAGTCGGTAGCCGATCCCCGGCTCGGTGATCAGATAACGGGGGCGTCCGGGGTCGGGTTCCAGCTTGCGACGCAACTGGTTCGCATAGACCCGAAGGTAGTTGGACTCGGTGCCATAGGAGGGTCCCCACGCGGAGCGAAGGAGCACGTCGTGAGGGACCAGGCAACCCGGGTTCTTCGCGAGCACGCTGAGCAGACGCCACTCCGTGGGCGTCAGGTGCACCGGCTGCCCGGGGCCCCGAGTCGCGGAACGGGTGTCGAAGTCGAGACGGAAATCGGGGCACTCGAACGGCGGGGTGTGCGACCTGGTCTCCGGCGAGCCGCGCCGCAAGGCCGACCGGACCCGGGCCATGAGTTCGTCCATCCCGAACGGCTTGGTGACGAAGTCGTCGGCCCCTTCGTCGAGGGCTTCGACCTTGTCGTCGGATTGGTGGCGCGCGGAGAGGACGATGACCGGGGTGGTGGTGTCCCGGCGGATGCGCCGCAGGACATCGACGCCGTCGATGTCCGGGAGTCCGAGATCGAGGATGACCAGGTCCGGCCTCGTGTCGGCGACGGTGGAGATCGCGTCGGCGCCACAGGTCACCGTCTCCACGGTGTATCCGCGGGCACGCAGGTTGACCCGCAAGGTCCGCAGAATGCCCTCGTCGTCGTCGACGACAAGAATGCGCTCGCTCACGTCGTCACCTCTTCCTGACCGGTTCGGTGCTCCTGGGGATGGGTCTCTGGTGCGCAGCGTGGCAGGGTCAGGACCATCGTCAGGCCGCCGCCGACGGAATCCTCGGTGGTCAGCGTGCCGGCCATCGATTCGGCCAGGCCCCGAGCGACCGCGAGCCCGAGGCCGACCCCGTCCCCGCCGGGGGCGTCGCCGAGCCGTTGGAAGGGGCGGAAGATCCGCTCGCGATCGTTCTCCGCGACCCCGGGACCGGTGTCGACGACCCGGATCTCGGCGGATCCGCCGAGCGCGCTCGTGCGCACCCGGACCGTTGCGGCGTCGGGCTGGTGGCGTAGCGCGTTCTCGAGGATATTGCCGAGCACCCGCTCCAGCAGGCCGGGGTCGGCCTGGACCATCCGGGCCTCGGGGGCGATCGCCCACTCGATGCGTCCGGGTTGCGACAACAGGGTGATGGCGTGGGGGACCACCTCGCCGAGGTCGACGCTGCGCGGGCGGGCCACCAGTGCTCCGGCCTGGAGCCGGGACATGTCGAGCAGGTTGCCGATGAGGGCCTCGAGCCGGTCGGCCGAGTCCTCAATGACAGATTCGAGTTCGGCTTCGTCGTCGGCGGTGAACTCGACTTCGGGTGAGCGCAGGCTGCCGATGGCCGCCTTGATCGCGGCCAGCGGGGTGCGCAGGTCGTGCGAGACCGCCGACAACAAGGCGGTGCGAGCCCGGTTGTCGCGGGCCAGGCTCTCGGCCGTGCTCGCCGATTCTTGGAGCGCGCGGCGGTGGAGAATGGCGCCGGCGTGGATCGCGTATGCCGCGAACAGGCGTTGATGCTCGGCCGCCAGGGGGTGCCCAGACAGGACCAAATCGTGAGTCTCGTCCGCGGGTTCCTGGGCTGCTACGGCGACCGTGGCCAGGTCGGGCGGGAAGGCGTCGGTGGCAGCGATGATGGCCGCCCTCGGGTCGTGTTTGGTCGCGCGGCGGACGACCGCGGCCCCCTCGGCCCCGAACATGTCCACGGCGCGGCGCAGCAGCAGGCCCAACTGCTCGGTGGACCCCAAAAGGGTGTGGGTCAGCTCGGCGAGGGCGGCAGACTCCTGTTGCGCATCGAACGCGGCCTCGGCGCGCCGGGCGCTGCGGTGGACGACGCTGGCGACCAGCCCGGCGATGACGACGAAGACGAAGAGCGTCACGACGTGCTGGGGGTCGGAAATGGTGAACGTATGGATGGGCGGGGTGAAGAACCAGTTGATCAGCAGGGAGGAAATCACCGCCGCGCCGATGGCCGGCCAAAGGCCACCGACGAGCGCGACGAGCACGGTGAGCAGGAGGTAGAGCGGGACGATCAGCCCGAGCCGGGCCTCGTCACTGGCCGAGAGGCCGAGTTGGGCGAGCACGCCGGCGACCAGCGTGGTGAGCAGGGGTGGAGAGGCGACGGCGAGGAAGGCGCCGAGGCCCACCCGTCGGGTCGAGAGTGCCCGGCGGGGGCGCAGGCGAAGGCCGCCCGCGGCATACGAGTGAGTGACGACGTGGACGTCGATATCGCCGGAGTGGGCGATGACGTCATCCCCCGTCCCGCGGTGCAGCAGCCGGGCGAGGCCGCCATGGCGGGTGGTGCCGATGACGATCTGCGCCGCGTTGACGGCACGGGCGTAGTCGAGGATGGCCGCGGCGGGTTCGTCTCCGGCCACGGTGTGGAAGGTGCCGCCGAGTTCCTCGCTGAGGGTGCGCAATTCGGCGATGGCCGGCAGGGACGGCCCGGCGAGCCCGTCGGAGCGGGCGACGAAGACGGCGTGGAGTTCCCCGCCGGCGCCCCGCCCGGCGATCCGGGCGCCGCGGCGCAGCAGGGTCGCCCCTTCCGGGCCCCCGGAGATGGCGACGACGACCCGCTCCCGGGCCGGCCAGGTGCCGCTGATGCCGTGGTCGCTGCGGTAGCGCTCGAGGCCCTCGTCGACCCGGTCGGCCAGCCACAGCAGGGCGAGTTCACGCAGGGCGCCGAGGTTGCCGACCCGGAAATAGTTGGCGAGCGCGGCGTCGACCTTGTCCGCCCGGTAGATATTGCCGTGCGCCATCCGTCGACGGAGGGCCTCTGGGGACATGTCGACCAGCTCGATCTGGTCCGCGGAGCGGACGAAGTCGTCGGGAACCGTTTCCTGCTGGGCGATGCCGGTGATCGATTCGACGGCGTCGTTGAGGGATTCGAGGTGCTGGATGTTGACGGTCGAGATGACGTCGATGCCGGCTGTGAGGAGTTCCTGGATGTCCTGCCAGCGTTTGTGGTTGCGCGAGCCGGGGGCGTTGGTGTGCGCGAGTTCGTCGACGAGGGCGACCTCTGGGCGCCGGGCCAGGACGGCGTCCAGGTCCATCTCGGCGAATCGGGCCCCCCGATGCTCCAGGTCGTGACGGGGAACGATCTCGAGACCGTCGAGCATGGCGCTCGTATGGGCCCGCTCGTGTGTTTCGACGACCCCGACGACCACGTCCGTGCCCCGGGCCGCGCGTCTGGCTCCTTCGGAGAGCATGGCGACGGTCTTGCCGACGCCGGGGGCAGCGCCGAGGTAGATCCGCAGGCGTCCTCGGCTCATGAGTCGATTCTCACCGACCGAGTCGGGTGGCGAGGGCGATGTTGAGCTCGGTGACGTTGACGTGATCGGTGCCGACGAACCCGAGGAGGGGGGGCGTGGTGTGCTCCTCGACCAGCGCCGTCACGTCCGCCCGGGACAGTCCGGTCGCGGCGGCGACCCGCGGAATCTGCCAGGCGGCATACGCCGGGCTGATGTCGGGGTCGAGACCGGAACCCGACGCGGTCAACGCGTCCGCGGGGATCGGCCCGGCGGCGTCGGGGTTGGCCGCCCGAAGGGTCCGCTCGCGCTCCTGCACGGCGGTGGCCTGAGCCGCGGAGCCCTCAGCGAGGTTCGTGCCGCCGCTGGTGTCGCCGGCCGCGTCGGAGGCGGAGGGGCGGCCCTCGAACCACCTCGGAGCGGGCGAGGAGGGCTGGCCGAGAAGCGCCGAGCCCACCTGCGCACCCTGGGCGACGATCATCGAGCCGTCGGCACGGCCGGGCATGAGCCGGGCGACTCCGGTCACGGCGAGGGGGTAGGCGATGCCGAGCACGACGGTCAGGACGAGGAGGGCCTTGACGGCGGCCAGGGCGGGACGCAGGAGGTGCATGACGATCAGGCCAATCCGGGGACGAGGGAGACGAGCAGGTCGATGAGCTTGATGCCGATGAAGGGCGCGACGACCCCGCCGAGTCCGTAGACCAGCAGGTTGCGCCGCAACAACGCGACCGCGCTGAGCGGCCGGTACGCAACACCCTTGAGCGACAACGGGATCAGGGCGACGATGACCAGGGCATTGAAGATGACAGCCGACAGCATCGCCGACAACGGGCTGTGCAGACGCATGACGTTCAGGCTCTGCAGACCGGGGAAGACCCCGACGAACATCGCCGGGATGATGGCGAAGTACTTCGCGACATCGTTGGCGATGGAGAAGGTCGTCAGGGCTCCTCGGGTGATGAGCAGTTGCTTGCCGATGGCCACGATGTCGATCAGCTTGGTCGGGTCCGAGTCGAGGTCGACCATGTTGCCGGCTTCCTTGGCCGCAGAGGTGCCGGTGTTCATCGCCACGCCGACATCGGCCTGGGCGAGGGCGGGAGCGTCGTTGGTCCCGTCGCCGGTCATCGCGACGAGCCGGCCGCCGGCCTGCTCGGCCTTGATCATCGCCATCTTGTCCTCGGGGGTGGCTTCGGCGAGGAAGTCGTCGACCCCGGCCTCCTGCGCGATGGCCGCCGCGGTGAGGGCGTTGTCTCCGGTGATCATCACGGTGCGGATGCCCATCTGGCGCAACTCGGCGAAGCGTTCGACCATGCCGGGCTTGACGACATCCTTCAGTTCGATGACGCCGAGGTGACGCGGGGCCTGCCCGGCGGCGGCGAAGGCGACGGCCAGGGGGGTGCCGCCCGCGCGGCTGATGTCGTCGATCCGGGCGTCGATGTCGTGGGCCATGTGACCGCCCTCGGCGTGCACCCAGGCGGCGACGGCCGAACCGGCGCCCTTGCGAATGCGCGTCCCGTCGGACAGGTCGACCCCCGACATCCGGGTCTGGGCGGTGAACGGGACGAACTCGGCGCCGGCGTGAACCAGGTCATCCATCCCCCGGGTCTCCTCCAGCCCGAGGAGACGGGCCCGGTCGACGATGGAGCGCCCCTCGGGCGTCTCGTCGGCCAGTGAGGAGAGGTAGGCCGCGTTGACGAGATCCTCGAGGCGTTCGTCGGCGACGGGGAGCATCTGGTTGGCCTGCCGGTTGCCGAAGGTGATCGTGCCGGTCTTGTCCAACAACAGCGTGGAGATGTCCCCCGCGGCCTCGACGGCCCGTCCCGACATGGCGAGCACATTGTGCTGGACGAGCCGGTCCATGCCGGCGATGCCGATCGCCGAGAGCAGGGCGCCGATCGTCGTCGGGATCAGGCAGACGAGCAGGGCGACGAGGACGACGACCTGGAGCCGGTGACCGGAGTAGATGGCCAGGGGTTGCAGGGCCATGACGGCAAGAACGAAGATGATGGTCAGGACGGTGAGCAGGATCCCGAGCGCGATCTCGTTGGGTGTCTTCTGCCGGGCCGCCCCCTCGACGAGGGCGATCATCCGGTCGATGAAGGTCTCGCCGGGCTTGCTGGTGATCTTGACGACGATCCGGTCGGAGAGCACGGTGGTGCCGCCGGTGACCGCGCACCGGTCACCGCCGGACTCGCGGATGACGGGTGCCGACTCCCCGGTGATCGCCGACTCGTCGACCGTGGCGACCCCCTCGACGACGTCGCCGTCGCCGGGAATCACCTGACCGGCTTCGACGACGACGAGGTCGCCGAGGCGCAGTTCCTGACCGGACACCTGTTCTTCGCGGCCGTCCTCGCGCACCCGGCGGGCGAGGGTGTCGACCCGGACCTGCCGCAACGTGGCGGCCTGCGCCTTGCCCCGCCCTTCGGCGACAGCCTCGGCGAGGTTGGCGAACAGGATGGTCACCCAGAGCCAGATCGTCACGGAGATGGAGAAGACGCTCGGGTGCAGGATCGACAAGATCGTGGTCAGGACCGACGCGACCCAGACGACGAAGATCACCGGCTGTCGGACCAGGTTGCGCGGGTCCAGCTTGACGAACGCCTGCGGCAGGTTCTCCCGCGCCGTCTGCAGCAGCGACCGCCTCGGCGGGGCCGGGTGGGCGTACTTGTCGGGGACGTGGCCGGAGACGGTGCTCATGACAGGGCCTCTGCAATGGGTCCGAGGGCGAGTGCGGGGAAGAAGGTGAGACCGGCGAGCCCGAGGATGATCCCGAACAGCAGAACTCCGAACACCGGCGTGTGGGTGGGCATCGTCCCAGCCGTGGTCGGCCGCTTCGGCTGGGAGACAAGGCTTCCCGCCAGACCGAGGGTGAAGACGATGATCGCGAAACGCGCGACGAACATGCACAGCCCGAGGGTCAGGTTGAGCCAGGGTTGGTCGGCGGACAGGCCGGCGAAGGCCGAGCCGTTGTTGTTCGAGGCCGAGGTGTAGGCGTAGAGCATCTCCGACAGGCCATGCGGGCCCGTGTTGAGCAGCGCTCCCTTGGCCACCGGCAGGATCAGGGAGGTCGCCGTGAAGGTGAGGACGAGGGCCGGCATGACGATGGACGCCAGCGCGGCATACGTGATCTCGACCCGCCCGATCGTCTTGCCGAGCAACTCGGGGGTGCGACCGACCATCAGCCCGGCGATGAACACGGTGACGACGGCCATGACGAGCATCCCGTAGAGGCCGGTGCCGACGCCGCCCGGGGAGACCTCCCCGAGCATCATGTTGACCATGAGCAGCCCGCCGCCGAGGGGGCTGAAGCTCTCATGCATCGCGTTGACCGCCCCGGTCGAGGTGCCGGTGGTCGCGGTCCCGAAGAGCACCGACCACGCGATCCCGAAGCGCTGCTCCTTGCCTTCCATCGACCCGGTGGGCAGGTGCGCCGCGGACCATTCCGCCCAGGAGGTCGCGAGAGCGGCGACACCGAAGAAGGCGGCCATGACGGCGGCGACGAGGCGACCCTGGCGGCGGTCGCCGACCATCAGCCCATAGGTGCGGGTCAGCGCGAACGGGATCGCGAGGACCAGGATGATCTCGACGAGGTTGGTCCACGCGCTCGGGTTCTCGAACGGGTGTGCGGAGTTGGCGTTGAAGAATCCGCCGCCATTGGTGCCGAGCAGCTTGATGGCCTCCTGCGAGGCCACTGGTCCGCCCTGGATGACCTGGTGTGCGCCGGTGATCGTCGTGATCGAATGCGGCGCAGCGAGGTTCTGGATGACGCCACCGGCGATGAGGACGAGCGCCCCGAGCACGGAGATCGGCAGGAGCACCCGGAGGCTGACCCGGACGAGGTCGACCCAGAAGTTGCCGACCCGGTCGGCGCGGCTGCGGGCCAAGGCGCGCACGAGGGCCGCGGCGACGGCCAGGCCGGTGGCCGCGGAGAGGAAGTTCTGGACGGTCAGCCCGACCATCTGCACCGTATGACCGGCACCGGCCTCCCCGGCATACGACTGCCAATTGGTGTTGGTCGTGAAACTGATCGCCGTGTTCAACGCTGTGTGCCAGTCCATGCTTCGCCCGAGCGACCAGGGCAGCCACGACTGGCCCAGGATCAGCGCCCAGAGCGCCAGCACGGAGAGAATGCCGAAGGCGAGGACGGAGACGGCATAGGTCGTCCAGCGTTGCTCGGTCGCGGGATCCACGCCGACGAGCCGGTAGATGAGGCGCTCGATACGCCAGTGGCGGGAATCGGTGAACGTGCGGTGCAGCCACCCACCGAGCGGGTGGCCGATCGCGACGAGGAGGACGGCGAGCAAGCCGAGCCCGAGCAGCGTGGAGACGATGGGGTTCACCGCAGCCGGCCTCAGAATCGCTCGGGCCGGACGAGGGCGTAGAAGAGATAGCCCAGGAGGCAGAAACCGATCAGGGCGGCAACGAGATCTTCAGCCATATGCGAAGGGAATCACCCGCCATGAGCCGCTCCTCGTGCACTGACGA
Organism: Nostocoides sp.; assembly: GCF_037045025.1. Lineage (GTDB taxonomy): Bacteria > Actinomycetota > Actinomycetes > Actinomycetales > Dermatophilaceae > Nostocoides_A. The sequence continues at coordinate 500,586 of NZ_JBAOHM010000015.1, forward strand.
TACCCTGACGCGTCTTGACGCGATCTTGACGCCCATGGTCCCCGGGGCTGGTCGTGCTGAGATCGACTCGCACGGTTGCCAGGTCAGCCCCGAGCAGTCGGACCATGATCGCGTTGAGCACACGCACCGGATTCCAACCGACGATGCGCCGCTGCCGGGCCATCGGATCGTCAACAACCAGCACCGCTGCCGTCCCCTCGACCCACACTCGCCGGATTCCGCGACGCACTAGGACGCGCACTCGGGGGTCTCGTCGGATGTTGCGCACATAGGCCGCTCGCCGCAGACCGTGCTCGGCGACGATCCACAGCACATCGCCGGTTCCACCGCAGCCGACGGGGACCACACGCGGCATGCCGGTGCGGCGCCCCCGCGTCTCGAGGAGCACCAGGCCCAATGGATTGAGCCCGACGACGAACAGCGCGCGCACGACCGGGTTCAGGAGCCACCGCTGGAGCGTGCGGACCACCGTCACCTTCGCGGCCGGCAAGCTCCCGGTCAGGATCAGATTCCCGGCGAGCACACCGGTCAACACCCAGGCCCCCGACAGCCCCGGCCAGGCCTGACGGTCGGGGAAATACCCACCCCACACCATGACTAGTCCGAAGTTGCGAGTGGTTTGAGGGCTGATCCCCGTTTTGACCTGCAGTGATGCGGCTTCTAACCCCTCGGTGTGTCGTCACTAAAGTGGATCGATCGATCCGGCACGGTGTGATATTTTGGCGGTATGGCGAAACGTGGTGGAGCGGTTCATGTGACCACGCACCGTCGTCACTATGTTGGTAAGGACGGGGTGGCCCGGGACTACGAGACCCACCTGTTGCGGCGTTCCTGGCGGGAGAACGGTGTTGACCGTCGCTCTGGGTGACGACGTGGGGGCCGTGATCTGTCATCGAGGTTGCCGACGGGCGGTCGCATTGGTTTGAGTGTGGTGTTCGTGGTCCTCGGCGCCATCACTGTGCCGGGCTCGGGCAAGATGGGTGGGGTATTGGACGTTCACGGCCCTCGCGCGTGAGGTGTCGTGGAAGACGTCGCGGGAGGGCCGTGCCGGATGCGCGGAGGCATCGGTGCTCACAGTAGAAGGTGATCAGGCTCGGGTCGAGTCGCGGTTGGTGTCCGGACAGATCGGTTGTCCGGGGTGTTCTGGAGAGCTGCGCCCGTGGGGGTGGGCGCGGCCGCGGCGGGTGCATGGCATCGAGGCGGTGGTGCGTCCGCGGCGGGCTCGCTGTCCGGGGTGTTTGCTGACGCACGTGCTGTTGCCGGTGACGCTGTTGTTGCGGCGGGGGTACGCGGCCGGGGTGGTCGGTGCCGCGCTGACCGCTCGCGCGAGGGGGTTGGGACACCGGCCGATCGGGCAGGCGTTGGGGGTGCCGGGGGCGACGGTCCGAGGCTGGCTGCGGGTGATGGGCTCCCGGCTTGACCCGGTCCGGTCGTGGTTGCTGCAGGTCGCGGCCCTGGCCGGGGTGGACTGGGTGGTGCCCCAAGCGCAGGGGTGTCGGTGGCGGGACCTGTTGGCTGCCCTGGCCGCGGCGAGCGAGGCGGTCACGGGCCGGTTCGGCCGGGATGGGGTGCTCGGCCCGGTGACGGGCTGGCAGGTCGCCGTCGCCTGTTCCGGTGGTCGGCTGTTGGCGCCGGGGTGGCCGCCGGTCTGGCCGGGGCGGGGCGGCAACACGAGTTGCCCCTGACGCCTGGCCCGGGCAGGCGGCATCGTCGTAAGGGTTGTCCCTGACCGTGCCGCGGTCAGGTATTCCCCTTGCTTCAGAGGAGTTGTCGTGGAGTGCACACCCGAGCAGGAGGCGCACAAGCGGCGTGAGCGCGCGCAGCTGGTGGCGTTGTTCCGCTACCAGCTGATTAGTCCGGCCCTGGATCCGGGCTTGTCGCGCAAGGCCCGCGGGAAGGTGGTGCGCGCGATCGCGGCCCGCAGCCACGTCGGCCCGTTCGGTGGGCAGCACACCTACTCGCGGGACACATTGGATCGGTGGATCCGCCGGTACCGCGCCGGCGGGTTCGAGGCGTTGACGCCCTCGCTGCGTCAGCCGGGTTCCCGGATCGACACGGCGGTGCTGGAGCTGGCGGTCGCGCTCAAACGGGAGAACCCGGCCCGGACAGCGGCGCAGGTCGCGCGGATCCTGCGGGCTTCCTCGGGGTACTCCCCGTCCGAGTCGACGCTGCTGCGGCTCTTCCACCGGCACGAGCTGATCGGCCCAGCGACCGGGCAGGCGCCGGTGTTCGGCCGGTACGAGGCCGACGCGCCGAACCAGCGGTGGGTCGGGGACGCGTTGCACGGGCCGAAGATCGGCGGGCGCAAGACCTACCTGTTCGCCTTCTTGGACGATCACTCCCGCCTGGTGGTCGGCTACCGGTTCGGGTTCACGGCCCCGCCCGCCAACCGCGGACGGGGCCGTTCCACACCCAGACCATCGGCAAACCCGATGACGCCGCCATCCGCAGAATGAGCGACGGTCAACAGAACGGCAAGGTGCGCAACGAGACGGTCGCGAACCTCTCCCACCTGCCGGCCGAGCTGATCGAGGTGATCCGGGCCTGCCTGGCCGGGCAGGCGTTCATCCCGGCCGACCAGGCCGCCACCATCACCCGCTCCCTGCCGCACGGGCATGTGGCCGCGGTGTGGGCCCAAGCCCGGGCCCTGGGCCTACCCGGGCTACTCGGGCCGCCCGGGCGGGCCCGGGACCTGGCGATGGGGCTGATCATCGCCCGAGTGCTGGCACCCGGCTCGAAGCTGGCGACCATCTCCTGGTGGGCCGACACCACCCTGGGCGTCGACCTCGACCTGGCCGGTGCCTCCACCGACGAGGTCTACGCGGCGATGGACTGGCTACTCGGGCGCCAGGACGCGATCGAGAAGCAGCTGGCCCGGCGCCACCTGGCCGCCGACGCCAACCCCGCCCGGATGGCGCTGTTCGACCTATCGTCCTCGTGGATGGAAGGCAGCCACTGCCCACTGGCCCGGCGCGGCTACTCCCGCGACGGGAAGAAGAACCGCACCCAGATCGAGTACGGGCTGCTGACCGACCCGGCCGGTCGCCCGGTCGCGATCCGGGTCTTCCCCGGCAACACCGCCGACCCCACCGCGTTCATCGAGGCCGTCACCCTGGTGCGGGACACCTTCAAACTCACCGAGATGGTCATGGTCGGCGACCGCGGCATGATCACCACCGCCCGGATCACCGCGATCCGCCACACCAACACCGACCCGGCCACCCGAGCCGACCTCGGCTGGATCACCGCGCTGCGCGCCCCCGCGATCAAAACCCTTGCCGCCGAGGGCGGCCCGCTTCAACCAACCCTGTTCGATGAACACAACCTGGCCGAAATCAGCCACCCCGACTACCCCGGGGAACGGCTGATCGCCTGCCGCAACCCGTTCCTGGCCACCGAACGCGCCCGCAAACGCGAGGACCTGCTCACCGCCACCGAAACCGCCCTGGCCCCCACCCAGCGAGCAGTGGCCGAGGGCCGGCTAGCCGGCGCCGACACGATCGGCCTGCGGGTCGGCAAACTCCTCAACAAATACCCGATGGCCAAACACTTCGACCTGACCATCACCGACACCACCGTGGTGATCACCCGCAAAACCAGCCAGATCGCCGCCGAAGCCGCCCTCGACGGCATCTACGTGCTACGCACCCCAACGCCCGCCGAGACCCTCACCCCCGCCAGCATCGTCCAGGCCTACAAAAACCTCGCCCACGTCGAACGCGACTTCCGCAGCATCAAAGCCACCGACCTCGACCTGCGCCCGATCTACCACCGCCTCGAAGACCGCGTCCGCGCCCACGTCCTGATTGTGATGCTCGCCGCCTACCTGACCTGGCACCTACGCGCCACCCTAGCCCCCCTGACCTACACCGACGAACACCCGCCAACACCCGCCGACCCGGTCGCCCCCGCCCACCGCTCCCCAGCCGCGGACCGCAAAGCCTCCCGACACACCGACGACCACGACCAGCCCGTGCGGTCCTTCCCGGCCCTGCTCAAACACCTCGCCACCCTGACCCGCAACGACCTGCGCTACGGCACCGACCACACCACACCCCTCGTGCCCACCCTGGCCGAACCCACCCCCCACCCAACGCCACACCTTCGCCCTCCTAAACGCCCCCATCCCCCTAACCATCAACGGCAAGTAGACAGAACCACCAACACCCAAACCAGCGAACCCCCTGCCCAGCAGGGGGTTCGCCACGTCAACCAGCCGTAACTTCGGACTAGTAACGGCCGTTGCGGAATACCCCTAGTAGGTATATCGTTGGAGGTGTCGATACCCTGTAGGGGTATTTGAGAGAAGGGATGCATTTCCATGACCACGACCGAGTACTCCGTGACCGGGATGACCTGCGGACACTGCGAGCAGGCCGTCCGCGAAGAAGTCAGCCAGGTCCAAGGCGTCGAGTCCCTCGAGGTCAGTGCCGCTGAGGCCCGCCTCGTTGTCACCTCCACCGACGAACTCGACGACGATGCCGTCGTCGCCGCCGTGGAGGAAGCCGGATACCACGCCAAGCGGGTCTGATCTGACCGGCACGCTCACGCCCAGGCAGCAGCGCGCCGGAGCGCCGACCGACCACTCCATGCATACCCGAGGACACCAATGAGCACCACCGTTACCGCTCCCCCGCAGCAATCGAGCTACGAGTTCGAGATCGGTGGGATGACGTGTGCCTCGTGTGCCATGCGGATCGAAAAGAAGCTCAACAAGCTCGACGGCGTGAGCGCGAGCGTCAACTACGCCACCGAAAAGGCCGTGGTCACGGTCCCCGAGGCGCTCGACCCGGCGACGCTCATCGAGACGGTCGAGAAGACAGGCTATTCGGCCGCGCTGATCACTCCCACAGTGGCGACCTCGGCCGACAAACCCGCCGACGAGGTCGACCATGAGTTGATTGCCTTGCGCCAGCGCCTGATCGGGTCGATCGTCTTGTCGGTCCCGGTCATCCTTTTGGCGATGGTTCCGGCTCTGCAGTTCACCTACTGGCAGTGGCTCTCACTCACCTTGGCCGCCCCGGTCATCGTCTGGGCGGCCTGGCCGTTCCACAAGGCGGCCTGGACCAACCTGCGCCATGGCGCGGCGACGATGGACACGTTGATCTCGCTGGGCACGGGAGCGGCCTTCCTCTGGTCGCTCGTCGCGCTGTTCTTCGGCCACGCCGGTATGCCGGGGATGACCCATCACTTCGAGTTCACCGTCTCGCCCAGCGAGGGCCTGGACAACATCTATCTTGAAGTCGCCGCCGGAGTGACGATGTTCATCCTCGCCGGGCGCTATTTCGAGAAGCGGTCCAAGCGGCAGGCCGGGGCCGCCCTGCGGGCCTTGCTGGAGCTGGGCGCCAAGGAGGTCACCGCCCTGCGCGGAGGGCGCGAGGTCCGCATCCCGGTCGAACAGCTTGCCGTCGGGGATGAATTCGTTGCCCGGCCGGGAGAAAAGGTCGCCACCGATGGGGTCATCACCAGCGGCAGTTCCGCCGTCGATGTATCGATGCTCACCGGCGAGTCGGTCCCGGTCGACGTCCGCGTGGGCGATGCCGTGACCGGGGCGACCGTCAACACCAGCGGCCGACTGGTCGTGCGGGCCACTCGCGTCGGCGCCGACACCCAGCTCGCCCAGATGGCCAAGCTCGTCGAAGCGGCCCAGTCCGGCAAGGCCGAGGTCCAGCGCCTCGCCGACCGGATTGCCGGGGTCTTCGTCCCGATCGTGATTCTCATCGCCATCGGGACACTGCTGGCCTGGCTGCTCACCGGCCACTCGGCGGCGATGGCGTTCACCGCTGCCGTCGCCGTGCTGATTATCGCCTGTCCGTGCGCCCTCGGCCTGGCCACACCCACCGCTTTGCTCGTCGGCACCGGGCGTGGCGCCCAACTCGGCATCCTGATCAAGGGCCCGGAGGTCCTCGAGTCGACCCGCACGATCGACACGATCGTCCTCGACAAGACCGGCACCGTCACCACCGGCCGGATGAGCTTGGTCGAGGCGTATGCCGCGGACGGCACCTCCGAAGAGGAGCTCCTGCGGCTGGCCGGAGCGCTTGAAGCGGCCTCGGAGCACCCGATCGCGCAGGCGATTGCCGCGGCGGCGGCCGAGCAAACGGAGCAGACGCGACAGACGGATCAGACGGGGCCGGCCGAGAGGTTGCCCGCGGTCGAGGACTTCGCCAACCTCGAGGGGCTGGGGGTCTCGGGGGTCGTCGAGGGCCACCTGGTCGTCGTCGGCCGGGAGACGCTGCTCGCCGACTGGTCGATGCCGCTGCCGCGGCAGCTGGCCGAGCACAAGGCCGCCGCCGAGCGGGCTGGTCGCACCGCAATCACGGCCGGTTGGGACGGCCGGGCGCGCGGGGTCCTCGTGGTGGCCGACACGGTCAAGCCGACCAGCGCCGAGGCGATTGCCCGCTTCCGCGACCTCGGCCTGACCCCGGTATTGCTCACCGGCGACAATGCGAGCGTCGCGCGCACGATCGCCGATGAGGTCGGGATCGAGCAGGTCATCGCCGACGTCTTGCCGCAGGACAAGGTCGACGTCGTCGCGGGCCTGCAGCGCGACGGCAAGGTTGTCGCCATGGTCGGCGACGGGGTCAACGACGCCCCGGCGCTCGCTCAGGCCGACCTCGGCCTGGCGATGGGCACCGGCACCGATGTCGCGATCGAGGCATCCGACCTGACCCTTGTGCGCGGCGATCTGCGTAGCGCCGCGGACGCCATCCGTCTCTCTCGCCGGACGCTCGCAACGATCAAGGGGAACCTGTTCTGGGCGTTCGCGTACAACGTCGCCGCGATCCCGCTCGCCTCCCTCGGGCTGCTCAACCCGATGATCGCCGGCGCGGCGATGGCCTTCTCCAGCGTCTTCGTCGTCGGCAACAGCCTGCGGCTGCGCTCCTTCTCCCCCACCCGCTGACCGGCCGCGCTGCCCCAGACCCGCTGACCGGCCGAAGACCCAGACCCGCTGACCCAGGAGTGCCCATGCTCGACCAGACCACCCCTGACGCGGCGAGCGCGCCAGCCACGCGCGCGCCAGCCATGCGCGCCCCCGCAATGAGCGCAGCCGGCGCGGGTGACGCCAACCCGAAAGAAGCCAACCCGGGCGAAGCCAAACCGAAAGAAACCAACTCGAAGGAAGCCAACCCGGGCGAACCTAGATCGAAGGAAGCCAGCTCGGCCGAGGCCTGCGGCGCCTGCGACAACCCGGCTCAGCACGGCTACATCGGCGACAAGGCGCGCTATCTGTCTCGCCTGAAGCGAATCGAGGGCCAAGCGCGCGGCATCCACCGGATGGTCGATGAGGAGCAATACTGCATCGACATCCTCACCCAGATCTCGGCGTTGACCAGCGCCTTGGAGAGCGTTGCCCTCGGCCTGCTCGATGACCACCTGCGCCACTGCGTGCTCGACGCCGCCACCCTGGGCGGGCCGGAAGCCGAAGCCAAGCTCGCCGAGGCGTCCCAGGCAATCGCTCGTCTCGTGCGCTCTTAACACCACGCGGTATCCGCCCGGGCAGAGCGTGGGGACCCCCGCTCCTGCCCACGTAAAGCGTTGGGAAAGCGCTCCTGCCACGCAAAGCGGGGGACCCAGTCGCTCCCGACGGACACTCAAACGATCAAAGCCGATCATTCCCATGCGATTGCACGGTCAAATCAGGATCTGACCCGGATCCGCGAGTAGCTTGCGTGTGGGTTGGGCGGCCAGTGAACGGCGGATAGATTTTGTGTTGTGGCAGTGTGTATTTGGGTGCGGGCAGGGTGGATGGCCCGGTGGCGCTCGGGTGGGCGGGTCTTCGGGGTCCTGGGTCGTCGGGACGGGGGATTCGCGGGTTAGGCCGCGGTGGGTAAGGCCCGGATCCGGGCCAGGACGGTGGGCAGGAGCTGGCGGTCGGGTGGCAGCCGCAGGATCAGCTGGCGGCCGTGGCGGACTATGCGGGCTGGGACGCAGAGCAGTTCGTGGCGTAGGCGGGCGCCGTGGGCGCGGTGACGCTGGTCGATCCCGGTCAGGGCTTGCAGCAGGACGGAGATGTTCCCGGCGAGCAGGGCAGCCCACATCCACACCGTGTTGATGGCGTGGTCGCCCGAGGGCAGATGCCGCAGCGCGGCCCCGAGTTTGGCTTCCCGGATCCGGTCCTCAATGTCGGTGCGGCGGCGGAACCAGGACTCGACCTGCGTGATCGAGGCAACCGGTGCGGCCGCCTCACCCGGCTCCGCCGGCTCGGCCGGCTCGGCCGGCTCGGCCGGCTCGGCCGGCTCGGCCGGCTCGGCCGGCTCGGTGGGGTTGGCCGGGTGGTCGTTGGCGGGGATATTGGTGACGATGAAGGAGACCGCGTGGGCGTGACTGGCCGCGCCCTCCAACGCCAGGGCGAGCTGGTTCGTCTCGATGGTGCGTCGACGCCGGGAGCGGGGGTCGCCCGAGATGTCCTCGGCCTCGATGCGGACCCGGCGCACGATGGTGTACGTGTGCGGCGGCCACCCCTGCGGGGCGTAGTCGACCGCGGCGACCTGCGCGCCGGGCATCCCGCTCGCCGCCGCACCCCAGGCGTCCTCGGGGATGGCGGCGTAGGCGCGCCACATCGCGGTGTTCCGTTTCGCGGCGATGGCGAAGTCACACCCGGCCTCCACCGCGGCGTGGGCCAGGTCGGCGGTGAAGTAGCCGGCATCCGCGCGCACCCGCAACCGATCCCAGTCGGCCGCGGCGAAGCGGATGTCCTCGGGGATCCCGGCCAGGGTGCGGCGCAGCAGGTCAGCGGCCCGGGGCCTCACATCCTCATTCCCCGCGAGCAACTCCGCGGCCAGGGTCAGCCCGGCCTCGGCCCAGGTCCCCAGATGCGGACGGCCCGCGCGCTGACCGTGATAGTTGTAGGCCACGCCCTGCTTCGTCGGCCCGTACACCTCCACATCGGTGGAATCCAAGTCCACCGTCACCGCCGCGGCCAGCACCGCCCGGCGGGACGCCGGCAACAACCCGACCGCATGACCGGTCAGGTCCGCGACCGCACTCTCCAGGCCGGCCAGCTGCGCCGGCCCGAACCGGCGGGCCAACCCCGCCGCCGTGGTCGAGGCCAACACCGGCACCGCCGACAACGCGGACCCGGCCACATCCTGGCGCTGCCGGTCCAACGCGGCCAGCACATCCCCGCCGAGCAACTGGCACTGCGCCAGCGACACCAGCACCTGCCCGCCCGTCGCGCCCCGCTCCCGCTCCTTGATCGCACCGATCCCCCGGTCCAGGCGCCCGACCAGATCCAGTTTCTCGATGAACTCCGCGAGCGCTGCCACCCCCGAGATCCCGGTCAACGACGGATCCGGCGCGCCGATCCGCACCCGCTTCCGCACCCGGCCACGACCACGTACTCTCTTCATCGACAAGGTGCTTCTCCTCGCTGGACGATCGAAGGCTTCGTAACCCCGATTCTCCCAGTAGGACAAGCACCTTCGTCACATCACACGCCGATCACCCCACCACTACTCGCGGATCCGGGTCTGACGCTCCCATTGATCGTTTGACTGTCCGCCCAGCTGCCCGTTTGGCTGTCCGCCCAGCTGCCCGTTTGGCTGTCCGCCGGTGCCCGTTTGGCTGTCCGCCGGTGCCCGTTTGGCTGACCCCAGGTCCGTTTCGCTGATCGGCTCAGTCGGTCGGCGCGGCATACGGGCCGGTGACGATCTGACGACCAGCCTCGGCCCAGGCGCTGGTGCCACCGGCCACCGAATAGGCCTCGATCCCACGCTGGCGCAGCGCGTCGGTCGCCGTGAGGCTGCGCTTGCCGGACTGGCAGATCACCAGCACCCGACGGTCGGTTGGCAGTTCGTCCACCGTGTCACCAAGGCGCCCGAGCGGCATCAGCTGGGCGCCGGGGACATGGCCGGCGCGGTATTCCATTGGTTCGCGGACGTCGACGAGAACCGTCCCGTCCTCGGCAAGTGCTGTGACCAGGTCGTCCTGAGTGATCTCCCGGGGCTTGTCGAACACCTCGCGCTGCTTGGCCATCTCGGCATGAACCTGCGCCATGTCCAACCCCTTGACACCGGCGATGACCTGCGCCAGCCCGGTGGCCGGGAGGGCGCCGGGCTGGGCAAAGACGAGGATGCCCTCGCGGAAGGCAATGAGGGTCGGGATCGAGGTGATCTGGGCCGCGGCAGCGGTGCGCCGCTGCGCCTCGGTGTCGACCTTGCCAAAGACGATGTCGGGGTGCTCCCCCGAAGCCGCCTCGAAGATCGGCGCGAACTGCCGGCACGGACCGCACCATGCCGCCCAGAAGTCCACGAGGACGATGTCGTTCTCGCGGACAGTCTTCTCGAAGTCGGCGTCGGTCAACTCGCGGGTTGCCATGGTTCCTCTCCAGCATTCGGGGGTCTCACCATACCCCATAGGGTATGCCGCGCGATTCAGGCCTGGACGTGCCGACAAGTCATGCGCTGTCCTGGGGGCCTTCCCCAGCGTCGACGGACTCGTCCTCTTCCTCTCCCGCACGGACGATGTCGATGTGCACCTTGGACACGAGCGCGGCCACGGCCCCGATCGCCGCCAGCAGCGGCGAGGCCAAGGTCATGATCCCTGCGCCTGCCACGCCGACGTTCATCGGCAGGCTGAACAGCTCCTTGCCGTCCTCCGAGCGCAACACGATCCGGCGCGTGGAGCCATCGCTGATCAGCCGCTTGACGGTCGAGACCAGTTGGTCACCCGCCACCTCGATCTGCTCAACGAACTCCTTGCCCTTGCCCTTGCTCGCTGAATCGGACATTGCAACCTCCATGTTCGTGTGTGGTTATCCGATCGTAGGCAGCAGGCGGCCGCTCGGGCTCTCCCGATCGGCCCGGATTTGCCCCGGGGCCGGCCCTGAAAATCCTCCGTCTCGGGCCCCGCCGGCCGTTGTTGCTACTTAGCCGAGCGATCCGATCCACGGCAGCAGGGCGGTGACGACCGCGGCGCTCGCGAAGGACAATAGGGTCGTCACGGTCACGGTGTGCGCGACGAACTCGACGTCCCCGTCATATTCGTGGGCGAGGATGAACGCGTTGACGGCCGTCGGCATCGCGGCCGACAGCACGAAGGCTTGCAGCGAGATCCCGCGCAGACCAACGGCATACCCCAAGGGGAGAGCCAGAGCCGGGAGAACGGCGACCCGCAGCAGCGAGGAAATGACGACGGGACCGGTCAGACGCACACGCCCGGTCGATCCGAGCTGGATGCCGAGCGTCAGCAGGATCATCGGCAAGGTGGCGGCGGCAAGCAGGTCGATGCCCCTCGTAACACCCGTGGGCAAGCTGATGCCCAGCGTGCGAATGACCAAGCCGACGGCCATTGCCCACAGGGCCGGCAGCCGCGCCATGCCGATGAGGGCTCCGCGCCAGCCCTGGTGAGCGCCATACAGCAGCGGGGCCACGACGAAGGTGAGCACGACCGACAGGATGAAGATCAGCACGCTCTGGTCGAGCCCGGCCTGCCCCAGGGCAAAGAGCGAGATCGGCAATCCCATGTTGCCGTTGTTGCCGATCGAGACCGCGACGGCAGCAGAGCGCCGGGTCAGGCTCGGCTGGCCGACCGCGCTTAGCCAGCCGAGGCCCGCCGCGATGAGGGTCAAGAGGACGAACCCGAGGGCGAGCAGGAGCCCCACCCGCCCGGAGACCTCGGTCGTCAGGATCGTCTGCAGGGCCAGCGCCGGGGTCAGCGCATTGAGCGCGATCTTGGTGACCGTCGTGCGATCCAGCGGGAAGCGGCGCGCGAGCAGCGCACCGACACCGGCGACAAGGACGACGGGCAGGATGACGTCGAGCAGCGCACGCAACAAACCCATCGGTCAGGCCGCCTGGGCTGGAGAGACGCGGCTCAGCCCGCGCGGCTGGTCCACTCGGCGACCATGACGTCATACGGGCCGGCGCTCATCGGCGGGGCATCCGGGGGCGCCTGCGCGAGGGCCGAATCCGGGATGACATTGCACATCGTCATGCGCACGGTATCGCCGTCCGCCTCGAGGGTGATCGTCCAGCCCCATTCCTCGGCATAGGTGCCCAGCAGGCTGGCTCCGCTCTCGGTGCTGTTGCCGGTCAGCCGCATGATCGCTGGCTGCTGGTGCCAGCTGTCGAACCAGGCCGCCTCCACCTGGCCGTCCTCGCCCGGTGAGCCGATGACCAGGCCGCCGCGCTGCTCTCCACCGCTGGCGTGCTCCCAGGTATAGGCGAGGTTCCAAGCCTGGCTGGCGAGTTGCGAGAGCACGGCGGTCGAGGGAGCCGGGGCGAGATCGTCGCTGGGCATGAGGCGGAAGGCGCAGGTGCCTGTGAGTGCGCGCCCGATTGGGTCCATGGGCCCACCTTGGCAGAAGCGGTGCATCATCGTCGTGACCGTCTACCTTGCGGCGGTAATCCGCCGCGCTCACCGGCCCATACCCGCCGCCCGCCCCCACGTCGAAGGGTCAGCGTCGGCTGGACGATCAGTCGTGCGCCTGGCCGTCGCCTCCCGCCTGGGGGTGCGCAACCCGGGGAGAACGGCCATCACGGCGTCGGCGAAGGCGGCGTGGAGGATCTCGCTCGGATGGAAACCGTCCGGGCCGAACATCTCCGCAGCCAAGGGCCCGCCGGACTGAATCCGGAAGGTCCGCTCGCGCGTTTCCACCGCGGCGAGCCCGACCGCATCGAAGGCGCGTCCGCGCCAGCCGAGGACATCGGCCAGAGGTCGGGGGAAGGCGGGGAAATACTCCAGCGGAGGTATGCCGAGCCAGCACACCTGCGCGCGTGGGGTCGCGGACAGGATGGCGTCGAGCAGATCGGCGAAGTCCCGCCGGAACCTGCTCACCGAATGCATGTTCTTGAGGTCGTTGACGCCCGCCGAGACGAAGACCAGGTCCGCGTCGACGAGAGCATTCGCCGAGACGAGCGAGATCGCCTCTGCTGCAGTTGATCCGGTGCGAGCGCAGACGGTCCAGTCGACGGTCGCGGTATATCGCTGCGACAACCTGAGGGCCAGTTGCCCGGCGACGGACGCGCGGTGGTGGCTGACGGCATACCCCGCAGTGACACTGTCACCGAGGGTCACGACTTTCAAGCGGGCCGGTCCCGAGCCCAGACGCCCAGCGACGCCGTCAGCGTCGGGGAAGCGCTGGATCGTGCGCTTGAGCCAGAGGCCTTGGACCGGGACCAAAGGCAGCGCGAGAAGCCACCAGCCGCCTGCCCCGCGCTTGCGTGTCACTGGCGTTGAGTCAGAAGCCGGCAAGCCGCAAGACCCGCTCGGCCGTCTCGCCGTCGTGGGCGAGGGCAATTCCGTCCAGTGTCGTGACCTGGACCGGGCCACGGCTGCTGGAGACCAGCCATACCCCCTGGGCCCGGAAGAGGTCAGCGACCGGCACGAGTTCGTGGCGGCCGGTGAGTCCATGTCCCGGCGCACGAGACAGAATGCTAGTGACGGTGACCGACTCGAGAATTCCGGTGTCACCCGTGGGGGTCGCCAGGAGGGCGCCATCGCGTGCCACGAGCAGCGCAGAGGTCGTGCCCTCGAGCGCATAGCCGTCAGTCGTAACGAAGATCGCGTCGTCCGCGCCGCGGCCTCGGGCTTCCCGTACGGCGGCGACATTGACGGCATACGCGAGCGTCTTTACCCCACCGAGCAACCACGGCGCGCCGGCAAACGCGTCCGCCGGCAGGCCGCTGCTCAAGGTCACGGCGGTAATGCTCGGCGCCGGCCTGCTGTCGCCCGGCGCGACGGTCGGTCGCTCTGGGCCCCGGTGGGTGAGCGTGACAAGGGCGGTCGGGCCGCTGCTCTGCCACTCGCGACCGCGGGTTAGGACAAGTTTGAGGGTCCCCTCCCCAGGGGTCGACCAGCACGCGAGGGCTTCGGCGACCAGCGCCTGCCAGTCCTCGCGGGGCGGGCTGGCGATCGCCAGTGCCGCGGCGGAGCACGCCAGCCGGGTGAGGTGGCCATCGAGATCCACGACGTGCGCCGATCCCGTGGGGTCGGTCACGACGCGCGCGGAGTCGAAGCACCCGTCCCCGCGGGTCAGGCCGAGATCGTCGGCCGTCACGACCGGCAGGTCCGCATCGATCACGCCTCGACCGAGGACGGCGACCACGTGCGTCCGCTCGTTGTCCGTTGCAGCAGTCACTCCTTCAGAATGCCACCACGAGCACGCGGGTTCGGCGGGAAGTTGTGCGGCCGTGCCGCCGCGGCACCGCGTGGACGAAACCCTTGAGCGCTGGCTTGGCGTCCTTGTTGGTGTAGCCGACGCAAGACCCGCGCAGCCAGGGGCCACTGCCGTCAGCGATTCCGGCTTCGCGGTTGGCGCTCCCTGCGCGGCCCGGCTATGACGGGGTGGGCGAGCCCGAAGGTCCGGATGGCCGTGAGCACCGGCTCGACGTCGCGACCGGCTGGAGTCAACTGATAGGTGACGGCGACCGGTGGCCCGGGGTGGACGTGCCGTGTCACCAGTCCGCGTGCGCACAGTTCCTTCAGCCGAGCCGACAAGACGGCATCGGTGACGCCCGGTGCCCCGCGAGCGATGTCGGTGAATCGCTCGGCGCCGTCGAGCATCGCCTGCAGGACCGCACCCGCCCACGCCCGGCCCAGCACGGCCATCACATTCTCGATCAGATGGCACTCGGCCTGGCCGGAATCCGCCGGCGGCGAGTTCACGCCTGGCCCGCCTCAGCCAGCAAGACGGCGAACGGGGTGACGCCGAGATCTTCGTCACTGGCGGCAAAACCGATTGGTCCGGAAGGTGATCCGTCGCCGTCCGGCTGGGCCGACCCGGCGCCGGCGGGAGCCGATCCGACGAAGGACCCACCGGGGGCCGCTGCTGCGAGCCGCGCGAGCTCGCCGGTTGCGCGAGTGATCCGGGCAGCGAGCGCCGGGGCCTGCTCGCCGCCGAAATCGGCGGTCGCGGCATACACGCCCGTCGGGACGGGCAGTGCCCCAAGGTGCGCGAACAGCGGCCGGAGGGCATGTTCGATCACCAGGGAATGCCGCTCCGTCCCGCCGGTAGCGGCGAGCAGGACCGGCATACCCCGCAGCTGGTCCGGCTCGATCAGGTCGACGAACGACTTGAACAGGCCGCTGTAGGACGCCTGGAACACCGGGGTGACGACGATGAGCGCCTGGGCCGCGGCGACATCCGACAGGGCAGCGGCCAGCTCGCCGGTTGGGAACCCGGTTAGCAGGGCATCAGCGATCGCGTGGGCGTGATCGCGGACCTCGATGTGGCGTGTGCCTATGGCAATTGCCGAGTCGTGCAGCGCGGCCAGCTCCCGGCTGACGTGCTCGCCGAGCTGGTCGGCGAGCAGCCGCGTCGAGCTCGGCACGCGCAGGCCGGCACTGACGACAGTGAGCGTCATGGGCATCGGTTGCCTCCTTGACAGAGAACGGATTTCAGAGAGCCGCGGCAGCATTGGCGTCCTCGGCGCGGGTCCCGGTCCACCGATCGGTGACCGGAGCGGACGAGGCCACTGCCGTCGTTATGTCCGAAGCGGCAGCGAACCGGGCGGCGTGAGTGGGCGCGTCAGGCACGTGCGCCGGCTTTAGAGCGCCAAACTCCTTTCGCAGCACCGGAACGACCTCTTCGCCAAGCAGATCGAGCTGCTCCAAAACGGTTTTGAGCGACAGGCCGGCGTGATCGACGAGGAAGAGTTGCCGCTGGTAGTCGCCGACGTAGTCCCGGAAGGCTAGCGTCTTCTCGATGACCTGTTGTGGGCTGCCGACGGTCAACGGAGTCTCGCCCATGAACGACTCCAGGCTCGGGCCGCCGCCATAGACGGGGGCGTGGTCGAAGTAGGGCCGGAACTCGCGGACCGCGTCCTGACTGTTGCCGCGCATGAAGACCTGACCGCCCAGGCCGACGATCGCCTGATCGGCACTGCCGTGGCCGTAGTGGGCGTAGCGGCGCCGGTAGAGGTCAACCATCCGTTGGGTGTGCTCCTTGGGCCAGAAGATGTGATTGGCGAAGAAGCCGTCACCGTAGTAGGCGGCCTGTTCGGCGATCTCGGGGCTGCGGATCGAGCCGTGCCAAACGAATGGCGGGATGCCGTCGAGCGGGCGCGGGGTCGAGGTGAAGGCGTGCAAGGGCGCGCGATGACGACCCTGCCAGGTGACGTTCTCCTCTCGCCACAACCGGCGCAGCAGAGCGTAGTTCTCGACCGCGAGGTCGATGCCGTCGCGGATGTCCTTGCCGAACCACGGATAAACCGGTCCGGTGTTGCCGCGGCCGAGCATAAGGTCCATGCGGCCGTCGGCGAGGTGCTGCAGATACCCATAGTCCTGTGCGATGCGCACCGGATCGTTGGTGGTGATGAGCGTCGTCGCGGTGGACAGGACCATCCGTTCGGTCTGGGCGGCGATGGCCGCCAGCAACACCGGCGGATTGGCCGGGGCTGCGAACGGCGGATTGTGGTGCTCGCCGGTGGCGAAGACGTCGAGCCCGACCTCCTCGGCCTTCTTGGCGATCGCCACGGTGGCCTTGATGCGGGCGTTCTCGGTCGGGGTGATGCCGGTGACCGGGTCGGTCGTCAGATCGCCGACGGTGAAGATGCCGAACTGCACGGGGTGCTCCTCCTGAGCTGCGGAACTGAGTACATCACTATTAACAACATAGTTGCTCAGCTATTCCGAGTCAGGAGGAGTCGCCCTCGGGCCCGTCAGTGGCCGCCCTTGGCGAGGTAGTCGGGGCCGTCGTAGTGCAGGTTCAGGCTCGCGATCCTCCCGTCGGCAAAGGTGAAGAACTCGGCGAAGCGGACCGATCCGCCGGGCATTTCGGCGTCGTAGAGAACGGCGGAGCCGTTGGCGTCGTGGACATCACGCACGATGGCGATCCCCTGGGTTGTCTCGATGAAGCCCGCGACGCCGTGCAGGAAGCCCTCAGTCGCGTCCGACAGGTGTCCGGCGAGCGAGCCGGTGAAATCGAGGTGTTCCGACAGCAGGGGTCGCAGGACGGCGCCGTCGCCATAACGATCGGCGCCGCCGGTGAGGACGCGGTAGTACTCCTGGAGGACGGGAGGGGCCTCGGCAGAGAGAATGCTCGTCACGATCACGTTCCTTTCGTTGTCGCTGTTCGTCACTATATAATCTCTAGCGTCCACTAGAGTTTGTCAAGGAGTCCCGTGAAGTCGTATGGACAGCTCTGCGCCGTCGCGCGCGCGCTCGACGTTGTCGGCGACCGCTGGACGCTGCTGATCGTGCGGGAGCTATTGATCCGCGAGTCGGCCCGGTTCACCGATCTGCAGACCGGGCTCCCGGGGATCGCGCCCAATCTGCTTGCCCAGCGGCTGCGCACCCTTGAGGACGAGGGAGTGGTCATGCGTGAGCTTGCAGTGCCACCGGCGAGCGGTTCGGCATACCGGCTGACGACTCGGGGGCGCGCCCTCGACGGCGTCGTCCGCGAGCTGTTGAAGTGGGGCGCACCAACCGTGCCGGACGCACCGCCGGACGCCATCTTCCAGATGCACTGGCTGAGCATGCCCGCGCAATTCCTGCTCGCCGACCGCGAGCCCGACGGACCCGCAATTACGATCCGTTTTGGTGACCCACGCGACGGGTTCGACGTCCGCGCTGGAGTCAGCCACGGCCTGCACATCGGCCCGTGTCAGAGCGACCGGGTTCCGGGCCTGACGATAACCGGCCCCGGTCCCGCCTTGGCCGGCCTCATCCAAGGACGAATTCCCTTGCAGCACGCAGAAAAACTCGGCATCCGTTTTACGGGTGATGCAGCCATCCTCGAACGGCTTCTGCCCCAATCATCTTGACGCCCGTCCTCGATGAACGGTCCACAGCACGCGCACAGGTTGGGTTCTCTAGCCTAGGAGTTCAGCTGCCGTTCGCCGCACCGTCGGCCCGATCGAAGGGGATTACTCAATGAGGCCGTCTCGACACCCGAGCTACGAAGGACGCCCGCTGCCACGCCCGGACGAGGAGCTCTTCGAGCAGGGATTGGCTTTCGACCTGGATACCATGAACCGCCGCCGCGCCCTGCGCATCCTCGGAATGGGCGCGGGTGCGTTGACTCTGGCGGCCTGCGGGAATAGAGACGAATCGACGTCGCCGACCAGCTCCTCGACGTCCGGGACATCGTCCGCCCAGTCTTCATCTGCCCAGGCTTCATCCAGCGGCGATGTCACCGAGATCCCCGACGAGACCGCCGGTCCCTACCCCGGGGACGGATCCAACGGTCCGGATGTCCTGGAGATGGATGGCGTTGTGCGACAAGACATAACGACCAGCTTCGGTGACTACACCGGGACGGCCGAAGGCATTCCGGCGACCGTGGCGCTCACCGTGACCGACATGGCTAGCGTGCCCATGGTGGGCGCGGCCGTCTATGTCTGGCACTGCAACCGGGACGGCAACTACTCGCTCTATTCCGAAGGCATCACCGAGCAGAACTACCTGCGCGGAGTCCAAGCCACCGACGCCACTGGAAAGGTCAGCTTCACGAGCATCTTCCCTGCGTGCTACTCCGGGCGCTGGCCCCACATCCACTTCGAGATCTACTCCGATCTCGACTCGATCAGCGACTCGACGAACGCGATCGCCACCTCGCAGATCGCCATACCGCAGGATGCCTGCGACGCCGTCTATGCCACAAGCGGGTATGAGCAGTCGGTGAGCAATCTGGCGCAGCTGTCCCTTGCCACGGACAACGTCTTCGGCAACGACTCCGCCGCGCATCAGTTGGCCACGATGAGCGGCGATGCGCAGGCTGGCTACACGATCGCCCTCACCGCGGCTGTCGACACTACTACCGAGCCGACCGGGGGGAGTGCTCCCGGGGGTCCGCCACCGGGCTGACCCGTAACGTCGAGGGGTCCCCGACCTGACGCGACGTGGCCGAGGGGGAGCCGGACGCTCCGAAGTGGAAGACTCCTCGGCTGTGGAAGAGCATTCGTTCGTCTATGGCACGCTGGCTCCCGGCCGTCCCAACGAGCACCTGCTGCGAGAATCGCGGCGCGAGGGTTGACGCAGCCGTGACTCACCTCCTCAGCACGTTGATGCCGTTGTGCCTGGCCGCGGGAATCAGCCCGGTGATGTTCAGTGAGCAGCTGCTTCTCGTCAGCGGGCGCGGCGGGCGCCGCTCGGCAACGGCATTCGCCGCGGGCACCGTGGCCGTCCTGGCCGTGCTGACCGCGCTGGTCGTGACCGTCGGCGGGTCGCTGTCGCTGCCCCGCACACCGACCCTCAGCGCGCGGCTCGACGTGGCGCTTGGCGGGCTGCTGTTGGCGCTGGCGGCGCTCGTCCGCAAACGCGCACCCCGGCCTCCGAAGCCGGCCACCACCGAGCCAGATCGGAGTGTGGCAAGTGCCTTTGGGTTCGGGGTGTTCTCGATGGCAACCAACCTCACCACGCTCCCGCTCGTGATCGCCGCGGCCAAGGACATTGCCGCCAGCGGAGTCTCCGTGGTGTGGATGGCACTCGCCATCGCCCTGTTGCTGATCGGTGGGTGCTTGCCCGCGTGGACTCCCCTTGTGCTGGAACGAGTTCCGGGAGGACAACGCACGATGGCCGCGATCTCCGACACTCTCGACCGTCATGGCAGGTCGCTTGTCGTCCTTGCGCTCGGCGGCGCCGGTGTGCTGTTCGTGTCCAAGGGGTTGCTGGCGCTGTGAGCCCAGGGTTGCGCTGCGGCGAACTCCGCTCGCAGCGCGGCGCTGTGCTCTCCGAGCGCGGGCACGGCCCCCATCGCCGATTCGTGGCGTGGGTCGATCACCGGCGGCAACAGCGCTGGGGCGGGCCCGCCAGGTGTGTGGACTTGCCGGCACCGATGCCGAGCGACGACCTGGGGATGATCGAAGATCTCCTGGGGTGGGCGCAGGCGGGCGTTGGCGATCTCGGCTGCCTCGAGCCGGACCTCAACCTCGTTGACCCCCCAGCCGGCAAAGGCTGCCTCGATGATCGCGGTGAGCGATTCGACGTTCGCGACGCGGTCGACATTGCACGCAAATCGCGGGTCGGTGGCAAGTTCGGGACGTCCGAGGACCTCGTGGCAAAACCGGCTCCACTCGCGCTCGTTCTGGATGCCGAGAAAGACGGTCGCGCCATCGCCCGCCCGATGCGGCCCGTATGGGGCTATCGATGGATGCCGGGCGCCGGTCCGCCGCGGCTGCTCGCCGGTGAAGGCGGCGAAATACGCCGGTTGACTCATCCACTCGCCGAGAGCGTCGAGCATCGCGATGTGCAGACTAGCGCCCTCGCCGGTTGCCCGCCGCTCGTACAGTGCGGTCAGGATCCCGCTGAAGGCATACATGCCCGTCGCGATGTCCGCGATCGACAAACCGGCCTTCGCCGGCTCCGTCGGGCTGCCGGTTGTCAGGACGAGGCCCGTCTCGCACTGGAGCAGTAGGTCGTAGGCCTTCTTGCGCTCATACGGCCCGCCGGACCCGTAGCCGGAAATCACGCAATGGATCAGCCCGGGGTGCCCGGTGCGCACGCTCTCGGCGTCGAGCCCCAGCCGCTGCGCCGCACCCGGCGCCAGGTTGTGCACGAAAACGTCGGCCGCGGCGATCATGGCGTTCAGGACGACACGATCGGTCCCCTCCTTGACATCCAGGGTGATCGATTCCTTGCCCCGGTTCAGCCAAACGAAGTAGCTGGACTCGCCGTGCACCGTCCGGTCGTAGTGCCGGGCGAAATCTCCCCCGTCCGGACGCTCGATCTTGATAACGCGCGCGCCGAGGTCGGCCAAATGCCGCGTCGCCAAGGGAGCCGCAACGGCCTGTTCGAGGGTGACGACGGTGACGTCCGCCAGCGGGAGCGACGCACCTGGAACCTCGGGCCGCAGCGACCCATCCGGCGTCGAGGTGGTCTTGGCTCGGTCTTCGGGGACTGCGCCCACACCTGGTTCCCTTTCTGGGCTGGGGACCGGCAGCGCTCCTGCCGGGCGACGATCCGGAACCTCCGCGGGTGCGGAGCCGAGCCAGGCCGGGTCAGCGATCTGACTCGATGACCTTCGTGAAGAAGACCCGGTGCCAGCCCTGGTCCTGCCTGCGGCCGGTTTCGAGGTAGCCCAACTGCGGATACCACTCCAAATTGTCGGACATGGCCGCGTTCGTGTACAGGGTGACGGTCTTGAGCCCGAGTTCGCGCGCCTCCTGTTCGGCTCGCGCAATCAGTTGCCGACCCACGCCGTGGCCGTGGTGATCCGGGTGCACGGCAACGGTGTCGATCTGCAGCCGATCGGCTACGACCTCGCAGACCACACAACCCACGATGTGGCTATCCCGTTCCACCACCCACGATCGTGAGGCCGACAGCAGGCCGTCATAGCTTTGGTGAAGCGGAGCGGGCGGCGGGGAGACCACCCCCAGGTATGGCGCGAAGGCCGCTCGGATAATCGACTCGACCTGGACGAGATCGTCACGAGTGGCACGCCGCAACACCAGATCGGAATACTCCGGCAGCATCCCGGAAGTCTCTCGAGAGTCTCGCTGGTCGGTTACCGGCTCCTGCTCTCCGTGAGGGAGACCCGGCCCACCTCGACGGTGTCAACGCTGGAGGTTCCCACATGCACGACCACCTCGCCCGGGGGGAGGACGAAGTCCCGAGCGGCATACGACCAAACCGACAGCGGATGGTTGGTCGCGCCGGGATCGATGACGATCTCGACCGCCTCACTTTGCGTGGGATCGAGCGCGACCTTGGCAAACCCGACGAGCCGCTTGGGCGGCTGGCCCTGCGCCGGGAGGCCGAGATAAACCTGGACCACCTCGGCACCCGGCACCGGCCCGGTGTTGGTGACCGTCGCCCGCACGGTCAGCAGCGACACTCCTGGCTCGCTGCCCGCGTCGACCGCCAGGTCGGACACCTCGAAGGTGGTGTAGGACAGCCCGAAACCAAACGGGAACAGCGGCTCGATACCCCGCGCCTGATACCACCGGTAGCCCATCTCGAGGCCCTCCGAGTAGCGCATCGTTGGCCACCCTTCGCCCTCGTCGACGCCGGGATAGCGGGAGGGGTTATTTCCGGTCGGGTTGTCCGCCAACGACTTCGGATAGGTCGTCGGCAACTTGCCGGACGGGTTGACTACGCCGAAGAGCAAATCACCGACCACGTGGCCGTCCTCGGTGCCCTGGTTCCACACCTCCAGGACCGTGTGTGCCTCCTCGATCCACGGCATCGCCACCGGGCTGGCGTCCTTCAGGACGACGACAGTCCGCGGGTTGGCCGCGAGCACGGCGGCGACGAGTCGGTCTTGGTCGTGGGGCAGGTCGATGGCCGCCCGGTCGGCGCCCTCGGTGGCAACCACGCCGACCATCAAGACCACCACGTCGGCGTCGGCGGCCGCCGCGACGGCGTCGTCCAGATTGGCCAGATCCCTGCCCACGATGAACTGCTCCGCGCTCGCGGACCCGCCGAGATCGGCGATGACGTCGCGCAGGCCGGGAAGCGGATCGACCGTATAGAGCGGGTCGACCTTGGACGAGCCGCCCCCGCCTTGGCAGGCGAATTCGGCATACGTCGACTGGCCGACGATGAACAGCCGGCCGGCATCGGGCCGCAACGGCAAGAGCGCCTCGTCGTTCTTGAGCAGGACGGCGATCTGTCCGCCGATCCGGCGCGAGATCGCGCCATGTCCGGCAGCGTCAATTTCACCCGGGGCATAGGGCCGCTCGAAGTGGCCGAAGCGGAACATCTGGGTGAGCCGGCGCACGAGGGCCCGGTCGACGGTCTCGATCTCCAGGCTGGTGTCGTTGAGGGCGTTCTTGACGTTGTCCTCGTTGAGCCACTTGGCGTCAGGCATCTCGTGGTCCATCCCGGCGCCCAACGAGGCCGCGGCTGAACGGCACGACCAGAAGTCGCTCTGCACATACCCCTCGAAGCCCCATTCGCGGCGCAGAACATCGGTGAGCGTGTAGCGGTTCTCGGTTGCGTAGGTCCCGCGAATCCGGTTGTAGGCGCTCATGATCGCCGCGATATCGGCATCCTTGACGACCATTTCGAAGGGCAGCAGATAGAGCTCGCGCAGGACGTGCTCGTCGACCTCGACGCTGGTGCGGAAGCGCTCGTTCTCGGTGTCGTTCACGACATAGTGCTTGGCCATGGCGATGACGTCATGGGACTGCAGGGCCTTGGTGACCTCCACGCCCATAACGCCGGTGAGATAGGGGTCCTCGCTGAAGTACTCGAAGTTCCGTCCGCCGGTGGGCAGGCGGTGCAGGCACAGGCCTGGGCCTTCGAGGACGTGCTGGCCGAGCGTCGCTGTCTCGCTCCCGATGATGTCGCCGTATGCCGCTGCCAACGCAGGATCGAAGCCGGCGGCGACGCCGATCGTCATCGGGAGGGAGGTCGCCGGGGGCGATGGGGTGCCGTCGCCCATCCCGACCCCGACCGGGCCGTTGGTGATGCGGAAGCGAGGTATGCCGAGGTCGTCGATGGCCGCGACGTGCCGCTCCACCCGGATCTGGGCGGCGAGCTGCTCCATCTCCTCGGGGGTCTCGGCGTGAGCGTCGAGGCCATAGATGTCGATGGTCTCCATTGCCCCATGCAGTTGGGCGATCTTCTGCTCCAGGGACATTGCTGCAACCAGTGCCTCGGCGCGGTCGCGAGGCGGGCGTGTCGGATCGAGCCAGGTGCGGTCGTCGGTGATCACGAGCCCATTTAACTCCGCCGTGGTCAATCGCGCACGGGCTCGGCGCGACCGACGTTTGAGCAGCGTTGACGGATCGGGCCGCGCGTCATGATTGCAGACTCGGCGTCGACGGGGCCCGTCACCCCGGCGTGCGATCCCTTGCCTGGTGCCGCACTCCGGCGACGTGTTCGCGCAACTCGGAGCGCTCCAATGTCGCCGTCGTGGCCAGGCCGGCCACGATTCCCCAGAAGGCGGACGAGATATTCAAGACGGTGATATTGCTGATCGTCACCAACAGGCAGACCAGGGCTCCGAAGGTGAACCGGCCGGCGAAAGCCGTGACAAAGGCTCCCCGCAGTGCTTGCAGCATGGCGAGCCCGGCGATGGCCGCGATGAACGCCGCCGGCGCCGCGAGCATGATCCGCACGGTCACCGGCGCGAGGATGCCGAAGGCCACGGAGAGAACTCCGCAAACGATCGCGCCCGTGTATTGGCGCCGCCGCTCGCCCGAGTCCACCAACAGGGCGTTGGCCGGGCCGGCGAGGCACGTGGAGACGGCCCCGACAGCCCCGGCGGCGACCGACCAGATACCACACACGATCGTGATGACGTTCATCGGCGGGTGGTGACCGGCCTCGGTGAGCACAGCGCGGCCCTGGCCGTTCTGGACGACGAGCACGGTGATAGCCAACGGCACGACGAGTTCGAGGAGGGCCTGGGCGGTGAACTGCGGGGCCTGCAGCTCCGGGCGCACGATCCAGTGCGACACGGTCAACGGCGGCCATGCCCCGCTAAGGAGGACGGCGAGCATGCCCACGACCAGGGCGCCGAGAACGGGCGGCACCCAGTGCGCGAGCCGCGGGCGCGCCGCGACGATGAGATAGGCGAGCGTCATGGGCACGACCACCCACGGCAGGGCAACCATCGCGGTGAACAACTCGACGCCGAATTTGAGGAAGACCCCGGCCACCATCGCCATCACGATGGGCATCGGCAGGAGCGCCATCGTGTCCCGCACGTGTCCACTGAGCCCGAGCACGGTCATCAGGACCCCGGTCACGAGGAAGGCGCCGAGGACCTGCGACCACGGCAGGTGGATGAGCGCGGTGCCGACCACGACGGCCCCGGGAATGGTCCAAAAGAACGCCAACGGCTGCTGATAGAGCCACGAGGTGATGATCGTGAGGACGCCGTTAAACACAAAGGCCCCAAAAATCCACGAGGAGGTCTCACGGTCACCGAGGTCGCCGGCTCGGGCGACGCTGAGAATGATGGCCACTGGACCGGTTACGGCAAATAGCCACGCGACGACGCCGGCCGACACCGAGTGCACGGTCACGTCACGAGCAACGTCGCTCGCGGACAACCACGGTGCTGGCGGCCGTTCGTACCGGTGTTGGGCACCGTGGCGGGCCTTACTCACTGCCATGGCGATCAGTCTCCCGCAGCCCCCGTCACCGCGCAGCCGGACCGGCGCCGGCACGCGCGCTCATCCACACCCCCGAGCGGGTCATCCACCGCATGGACTTCGTGCACAGTCCCCCGGCGCTGCTGACCTACCTGCAGCACCGGGCCACCATCCCCGATTACCAAGTCCGGTGGCGCTGGGAAGCCGGCTCCGTCGCGATCTGGGACAACCGCTCGACCCAGCACTACGCCGTCATGGACTACTGGCCCGGCCGGCGCCGGATGGACGCGCCGGCATCTGCGGCGACCGGCAGGTCGGCGGCTCGATTTCGTTCGTCCCCGGGGGAGACGGCGCCGACGCGAAGTGGCTCAGTGACGACACCCGGCACCTCCTCGCCGAGCTCGACCCCAAACCCGATCAGGTCACCATCGCCATCAACACCAACCAGATGAACATCATGGAGCTGATGACCGCCGACGACATCCGCGGCACCTCCTTCGAGCGTCCCGACCTGGCGCGCACCTATGCCGAGATGACCGTCCCCGCCGGCCCCGAGTGGGTCGCCGAACACCTGTTGCGGTTGCGCGCCAACGATATTCAGCCGCACCTCCAGCTGGCAAATATCGCCCAGCTCGAGACCGTCGAGCGGCTCGTGCGGCGCGGCATCTACCTCGGACCACTGAACATCACCTGGGTCGCCATCGGCGGCGGCTTCGACGGCCCGAGCCCCTACAACATGATGGAGTTCATCCGCCGCGTGCCGGACGGCGCCACCTTGACGCTGGATTCCATCCAGCGAAATGTGTTGCCCGTCAACGCGATGGCCGTGGCCATGGGCCTGCACACCCGCTGCGGCAACGAGGACACCCTGTGGGGCCAGAAGGACGTGCGCGCCACCTCGGTCGAGCAGATCGAGCAGATTGTGCGCCTCGCTATGGAGATGGGCCGCGGCATCGCCGACGCCAAGGACGCTCGCGACCAATACCGCATCGGCACCTGGTATGACGACGTCGACGACACCCTCGCCCGCCTCGGCTTCCCGCCCAACCGCAAGCCCGATCAGCTGGGCTTCCTCATGCACGCCTGACCCACGGCCGAATCCGATTAGGAGACAAAGATGTCCACGATGACGCCGGTGACCACCACCGAGGCCCCGCCCACTGTCAGTTCCGCACCAGTCGAGCCCGTCGCCGTCAGCGCGGTGCGCTCGCGCTTCTTCCCCAGGCTCGTCTTCGGGCTCACCTTCGCCCTGCTGCTGTCGGACTACATGTCCCGGCAGGTGCATGCGGCGGTCTTCCCCTTCCTCAATTCCGAATGGGGCCTGTCCGACACCGCTCTCGGCACACTCAACAGCGTCGTGTCCATCGCCGTCGGCCTGCTGGCGGTCCCCCTCTCCGTCCTCGGGGACCGCTTCGGCCGGGCCCGGGCCATCATCGCGATGGCCGGGGTCTGGATTCTGGCGACGCTCGGGTCGGCCTGAGCCTCCAACTACGGTGAGCTGCTCGCCGCCCGCGTCCTCGTCGGAGTGGGCGAGGCGGCATACGGCAGCATCGGCCTGGCCGTCGTCTCCCTCGTCTTCAAGCCGCACCTGCGCTCGACCCTCTCGGGCGCCTTCCTCGGCGGCGGGGCGTTCGGGTCGGTCCTCGGCGTGCTCATCGGCGGGATGATCGCCGTGCGCTATGGGTGGCGGCCGGCGTTCGTCGTCATGGGCGTTCTCGGGCTCGTTCTCGCGGTCATCTATGCGTTGACGATCACCGAGAAGCGCCTACTGGACCACGAAATCCCCGACGCGGCAGCGCATTTGGAGCCGGAGTCGGCGACGCTGATGACGCGGGCACGCTTCCGGACGCTGTTCTCGACGCCTGCGGTCATCATGGCCTACCTCGGCAGCGGACTGCAGCTGTTTATGACCGGCACGCTGCTCGCGTGGCTGCCGAGCTTCTTCAACCGAACCTATGGCATGGCGCCCGACCGGGCCGGCAAGCTCGCGGCGCTCTATCTGCTCCTGCTCGGCGTCGGCATGGTCGGAACGGGCATCATCAGCGACTGGGTCAGCCGCCACCGTGCGGAACGCAAGTGGACCAGCTCGATCCTGTATGCCGTGATCGCCCTGACCTTCTTCGTCGCAGCGTTCTCGTTGCGGCCGGGTGGCGTACAGCTCGGCTGCTCGCCGTGGCCGCCTTCTTCTGTTCCGGCCCCGCCGGGCCGGCCGGCGCCATGGTCGCCACCTTGACCGTCCCCTCGATCCGGGCGTCGGCGTTCGCAACGTTATCCCTCGCCAACAACCTGCTCGGGCTGGCGCTCGGCCCGATAGTCACCGGCCGGATCGCGGATTCCCTCGGGCTGGCCGGCGCGCTACGGATCGTGCCCTGGGTCGGCGTGCTGGCGATCCCCGCCCTCCTCGTCGGCTGGCGCACCCACCACTCGAGCCTGACCCGCCTCGGTCTGGCCGGTCCCGGTGTCGACACCGGCGATCCGGATGCCGACGCTGCCGCGACGGCCGCTGCCCCGCGGGTCGCGCCGTGACCGTGATCTTGGTGCCGGGTCTGCGTGGCCCCGGCGCCGGAGCACTTGCAGGAGCATGTGGCGCGGGATTCGGGAGCGGTGCACCTGCGAACCGACCGCACTCCCCTCGACCTCGCCGGTCGTATGCAGGACTTGGACGCCGCTGTCGCCCAAGCTGATTCACCGGTTGTCCTGGTGGCTCACAGCGCGAGCTCCCTGACTGCTGTGCACTGCGCGGCGTGGGGCACCACCTCGCGGGTCACCGCGGCGCTGCTTGTGACCCCGCCCACCCTCACGGCCGAGCTGCCCGCGGCATACCCGCGGCTGGCCGACCTCGGCGCGCACGGCTGGCTGCCGCTCCCGGCCGAGCGGTTGCCCTTTCCGGCGGCGGTCGGCGTCAGCGACCGACCCGCTCAGGCCGGTGCCGGACGTCCTCGCGCTCGCAGAGGCATGGGGCGCCGAGGTGGTGCGGCTCGGTTCCGTGGGGCACGCCAACCCCTCGTCGGGGTATGGCGCGTGGCCGGGCATCGCGGCACTCATTGCCTCGCTCCAGGCGCGGGTGGGGGCGATGAGCGCCGCCGTGGACACTGCTCCCGTGCGTCCCGTGCCCGCTCCCCCGCATCCCGGGGCCTCCGTCGCCGGGGACGGGCCGGGCCGCGGGCAGCTGAGGTGGCTGCCCGGTGTGGCGCTGGCGTTCACCGTGTCGGCGGCCGCCCAGCTGGCCCACCGCGGCGCGCCGCTGATCAACGCCGTGCACGTGTGCATCCTCCTCGGGGCGCTGGCGGGCAACCTCGGCCGGTTGCCGGCGGCCCTCGCTCCCGGGCTGGCCGTGGCCGCGCGCCGAGTGCTGCGGATCGGGATCGTGCTGCTCGGGTTGCAGCTCTCGCTCGGGCAGCCTTGCGCGCGAAGTGGCGGTAGGCGAGCGCGAGGCAGATCGTGCTGCTCGGGTTGCAGCTCTCGCTCGGGCAGCGGCTGCTGATCGCGTGCGGGTTCTCGATCTGCGGGGCCGCGGCGATTGCCGCCGTCGAAAGCGTCGCCGATCCGAAGGAGGAGGATGTCGTCGCGAGCATCGCGCTCGTCGTCGTCTTCGGGACGCTGATGATCCCGCTGCTCCCCCTGCTGGCGCCGGCGCTCGGCTTCGATGCCAACGGTAGCGCCCTGCTCGCCGGGGCCTCGATTCACGAGGTCGCCCAGGTGGTCGCCGCCGGATCGCTGCTTGGCCCGGACGCCGTCGGCCCGGCAATCGTCGTCAAGCTCGCCCGCGTCGCCCTCCTCGCCCCCGTGGTGTTGGGCGTCTCCTGGTGGGCGCGGCGCTCGGCGGCTGCCCAGGCTGCCGCCGGCTCTGCACCGCTCGATGCTGCCGGCAAGCGCAGGCCTGCGCTGGTGCCACTGTTCCTCGTCGGGTTCCTGGCCGCCTCGCTGGGGCGCACCGTGCTCGCACCCGCCGCGACCGTTCTCGACGCCGCCGCCCTGCTGCAGGGCCTGTGCCTGGGGGCAGCGATGTTCGCCCTCGGCGTCTCGGTGCGGGTGGCCACCCTCCGCCTCCTCGGCCCCCGGCCGCGCTCCTCGGGCTGCTCGCCACCCTCCTCGTCATCGCCATCGCCGCCACCGGCCTCCACCTCGTGTAGGCCGCGGCAAGCAATCCGTCGAGCCTCATACGGGCGTCAACGGATGGGGCGGGCCGGCGGGAATTTCGACGGTGATCACGTCCCCGGGCCGGACCACCCCACCGGTTTCGACGACGGCCATGATGCCGGCCTTGCGGACCACCGGCTGCCCGTCGACCGTCAGCGCGCCTCCGGTCGGACCGAGCCTGACCTCGGAGTCGGTGCGCACGCCATCCGGGCGCCCGACGACGACCCGCAGCAGCCCCGGGCGGAAGGCATTGATCTGCTGGCAGGGATTGCGCAGGCCGGTCACCCTCAACACCGCGTCACCGATGCGCACCCGCGTGCCGACCGGGAGGACGAGCAGGTCGAGGCCGGCGGTCGTGATGTTCTCGCCCAGGTCACCCGGAGCGAGCGCGTAGCCGCGCTCTGCCGCTTGGGCGAACAATTCGCTGTGGATGAGGTGGACCTGCCGGAGGTTTGGCTGCGCCGGGTCCTTCCGGACCCGCGAGCGGTGCTTCACCGTCGTCCCCGAGTGTGCATCTCCCTCGACCCCCAGACCGGCGACGAGCGTGATCGCGGCCTGCGCCGGTTTGCTGAAGCGGTGATCGGTGTCTCGACAGACGGCGACCACCCTCGCCGGCATCTCGGTCGCGGTGTCGTGAATTGGCATGCGCCCAGTGTGGCGCGAGCGCCTAGGGTGTTGCGGATGGGGATCGAGAACATCGTCATCCAGGCCCGCGACGTCGAACGCACCGGCCGCTTCTGGTCGGACGCGCTCGGACTCATCGATAATCTCGCCACGGCCGATTCCTACGAGGGGCGGCTGCAGATTCTCGGCGGGCCCTGGTTCGACATCTGCCTCGAACCGGTCACCGATCCCCCGCCCCCGCGGTGGCGCCTGCACCTCGACCTGTTCAGCGGCGCCGACCAGGACGCCGTGGTCGACCGCTTGCTCGCGCTCGGGGCAACGACCGTGGACATCGGCCAGCGGGATGTCCCTTGGGTCGTCCTCGCCGACCCGGACGGAAACGCTTTCTGCGTCATGGAGGAGCGCGCGGCCTATTGCGACACCGACCCCATCGCGGCGCTCCCCCTCGATTGCGTGGACCCACAGCGAGAAGCGCAGTTGTATGCCGCCCTCACCGGCTGGGTGCCCGCCGACGGGATCGCTCCGGTCACCATGCGGCACCCGAGCCTGCGGGGACCGCTCTTGGAGTTCTGCCCGGAGCCGGCGCCCAAAGAGCGGCAGAACCGCACCCACCTTGATGTCCGACCCGAGGCCGACGGGCCGGACCAGGCCGAGCTTGTCGCCCTCGCCCTATCCCTGGGCGCAACCAAGGCCCAGGAGGCGTGGGCCCACGGGCATTCGTGGGTCGTTATGCGGGACCTGTCCGGCAACGAGTTCTGCATCCTGGCCGACCCGTAACAACAGTGGAGTCGCGCGCTCGTTTCAGTCCTGCGACTTCAGGAGCTTCATCGTCAGGCGGGAGTCGACGCGAGCGATGGCGGGATCGCCCATGAGCTTGGTCGTCAACCACCGTTCGTAGGCTTCGGCGTCGGCGACCCGGACGCGCAGGAGGTAGTCCGGCAGCCCGAACATCCGGCGCAACTCGACGACCTCCTCCATGGCGCACACCCGCGCCTCGAAATCGACCACGGTGGTCCGGTCCTTGGCTCGGATCTCGGCATTGACGATGACCTCGAAACCGCGGCCGAGTCGCCCCGGGTCGATGCGGGCGACATAGCCGGTGATGACGCCGTCGGCCTCAAGGCGGCGGACCCGACGAAGGCACGGAGCCGGGGTAAGGCCGATGCGATCGGCGAGGTCTTGGTTGCTGAGTCGACCGTCGCGCGCCAGGTTGTCGAGTATTGCCTTATCTATCCGATCCACCTTAGGATTATTGCGGCGCGGGCGCTATTGAGCAGGAATTCACGACTTGAGGGTGCTCAACCCGCACGGCGTGGCCGTCACCATACGGTCAGGGTTGTGGGCGTGAACTCGATGACGAGCGAGAATTGCTCGGCGAAGGCGTTCAAACCCATGCCGAAGCGCTCCATCGCGGCGGCATACTTCGCGGTGTAGGACTCCCGGATTTCGGGCAGCCACTCGGTGGAACTGCGGTTGCTGATCGCGGCCGTTCCGGTGAGCACCACGACGCCGTTGCCGGTCTCGTCCGTATGCAGATGCAGCAGCGTGTGCGGCGCGTTGCGGACATTCTCGACCTTCTGAGTGATCGGCTCGCTCATGATCAGCGCTCGGTTGCCCTGCCACAGGAACCACACCGGCACGGCGTGCGGGCGCCCGTCGGGGCGGACGGTGGTGAGCCACCCGATGATGTCGGACTCGAGGCGCTGCTGCACCGTCTCGGCGGACGCCTCGGAGGTATCGAGTGGGAAGGTGTCGGGACTCATGGGCCCTAACGCTACGTGCCAACACCGACGACACCGTTGACGCCGGTGAGCTCGGGGCCGGCCACCACGGTCGCCGCGGGACAACGGGTTTTCTCAGCCGGCTGTGGCCGCCCGTTCGGCGCGCACGAGCACGGGACGCGAGAGCGCGATGATGAGCACGGCGAGGCCGCCGGCCAGCACCGGCACGGCATACGCCTCCTGGGCACCGAGATGCTCCACCGCCCAACCCGCGATTGCCGTGCCGAGCGAGATCCCGACGAGAATTCCGGTGACGGCAATCGCCAGGCCCTCGGTGACCAAGGCCCGCGGCAGGATTCGCTGGCTGAGCGTCATCGCGGTGATGAGGAGCGGGGCGGTGGCGCAGCCGGCCACGAGCATGACGCCAGCCAGCCACCACAACGACGGAGCGAAGAGGGCGGGCACCTCAAGCACGGCCATGGCGGCCGCAGTCAACCCGAGCCGCTTAGCGAGGCTCGAGCCGAAGGTGCGGGCGCCGTAGGCAAGACCGGCAATCATCGACCCCAGGGCAAATAGGGCAAGAACGACGGAGGAGAACGGCTTTTGCCCTGCCTCGTCCGCGACGGCCACCGCGACCACCTCGTTCCCGCCGAAGATGACGCCGGTCATCGTCAGCGCCATGGTGACGGGCACCAGGCCCGGGCAACGGACCGCCAGCCCGGCCGGGCGCTCGTGATGGGGGACGACGACCGGCTCCGTGGCCCGGTTCTGTAGCACGACGAAGGTCCCGACGCCGAAGAGGATCGCCGCGGCGAGCAGGCCCGCCTCGGGGAGAACGAGGGTGGACAGACCGACCGCGATGACCGGCCCGAGGACGAATCCCGCCTCGTCGGCGACCTGCTCGAAGGACATGGCGACGTGCAACCGGTCGGGCTGATCGCGCAGAACGTAGGCCCAGCGGGCCCGGGTCAGGGGGCCCATCTCCGGCAGGCAGGCGGACGCGGCATACGTGACGAAGAGCGTCCACACCGGCGCGTCCGCGAGCGAGCACGCCGTGCACGCCACGGAAAAGAGGAAGGAGGACACCATGAACGGCAGAGCGACCCGCCGCTGACCGTATTTGTCGATGAGCCGGCCGATCAGCGGGCCGGCCGCGGCAAGGACCAACACACCAACGGCAGACACCGCGCCCGCCAGCCCATAGGACCCGCGCCGGCTGCTGACCATGACGATGACGGCAACGCCAAACATCGCGCCGCCTACACGGGCCAGGAAGGCGCCGACGATGAACGGACCGATGCCAGGGATCGTGACGAGCGACCGATAGGGAGCGAACACGATGCACCATTGTCCGCCAGGTCGGCAGTGGTGCCGGTCGGCCATGCGGTGGCTACTACTCCATACCGGCGAGAACCTTGTCGAGGGCAGCCGTCAGCATGCCAACCTCAGCCGCGCTCAACTGATCAAAGAGGAGCCGTCGCACCTCCCGCACGTGCCCCGGGGCGGCCTGCTCGATCGATGAGCGTCCGGATGCGGTGATCGCCACGAAGGCGCCGCGGCCGTCCTCGGGGCACCCCGCCCGGGCGACGAGGCCGCGCCGCTCCATCCGCGAGACGTGGTGGGAGAGGCGCGAGCGCTCCCATTGCAGTCCGGCGGCCAGATCGCAGACGCGGACCCGGCCATCGGGGCTCTCACTCAGGTGCACCAGCACCTCGAAGTCCGGCAGGGACAGCTCGGAGTCTCGCTGCAACTCCCGGTGGAGGCCGGCGGACAACAACAGGTTCACGCGAATCCAGCGCCGCCAGAGCGCTTGCTCGCTGTCGGTGAGCCAGACATTCGCGGTTGCCATTGGTCCATCATACGGAATAGTTGACATATCACCTAAGGTGCGTCATGCTAAAGGTGACACATCACCAAATCTCGATAAGTGAAGGACCGACATGACCATCACCGCCCCCGCGACCCTTGCCGAGCTGACCGGAACGTGGACCCTCGACCCGGCACACACCCGGATCGGCTTCGTCGCCCGGCACGCGATGGTGACCAAGGTCCGCGGCTCCTTCAACGAGTTCGAGGGCACAGCGGTCGTCGACGGAGGCAACCTGGCCGCGTCGTCGGTGACCGTCACGATCCAGGCCGCGAGCATCGACACACGCAACGAGCAGCGTGATGAGCACCTGCGCAGCAACGACTTCCTGTCGCTGGCGGAGCACCCGACCATCACCTTTGTCTCCACCGGCGTCGAGCCGAGCGGCAACACGAGCGTCAACATCACGGGTGACCTGACCATCAAGGGCGTGACGAACACCGTGACGGTTCCCTTCGAGTTCGACGGTGCGGCCACCGACCCGTTCGGGAATCTCCGCGCCGGCTTCGAGGGCGCGGTCACCATCAACCGCAAGGACTACGGAATCACCTGGAATGCCGCGCTGGAGACCGGCGGCGTCCTGGTCGGCGAGAAGGTCGTCCTGGAGTTCGAGGTTTCGGCGATCAAAGCCGGCTGATCATTGCGTAGGATTCGCCAGAAGTCGGGAGTTATTGCGCCGGAAGAGCTGATGGACAATAACTCGCCATCGAATTGCGCGGGCCGTTCTCTAGAATTGCGTTATGGCACACCTGCACAGTCTGTCTCTTCGCCAGCCGCGCTTCACCCTCCCCGGACTGGGTAGCTTCCGGTTGGGAGGGTCCGGCTCGTCCGGTTCGACCCCGGCACATCGATGGGGTCGCGGGAGCCTCGCCGCGGCATACCCCAGCGATGCGGACCTGCGCCGCGTGTGCGCCGAGCTGCAGTTCCGGGCGCAACAGGACTGACATCAGATGACGAACGGCGCGATGAGAAATCCCAGCCCCACGGTGACGATGATCGAGACGGTTCCGGGGATGACGAACGGGTGGTCGAGGACGAATTTGCCCACGCGCGTGGAGCCGGTGTCATCCATTTGCATCGCCGCAACCGTCGTCGGGTAGTTGGGGAGCAGGTAGTAGTTCGCGACGGCCGGGTAGCTGGCGAGCAGCGCCACGCCAGGCAATCCGAGTTTGACCATCAGTGGCATGAAGGCGATCGTCGTCGCCGCGTGCGAGAACATCAGCGGTGCAGCGAAATAGAAGAACACGGCGAGCAGCCACGGCTGGCTCTGCAGCGGGCCCTCGAGCGCCGAGCGGATCTCGTCGACGTAGTTGTTGACGAACACGTTGCCGAGCCAGGCCAGCCCCATGATGCAGATGGCCGCGGTCATACCGGCCTTGAACGTGCCCTGATCGGCGATCGAGGCCGTGGGTTTGCGCGCGACCAGGCAGATGATCGCTGCGGTGGAGAGCATGATCGTCATGATCGCGGAGGTCGAGTCCATCACCGGATCGTCGACGATGCCGAGTTGCTTGGACGTCACGGTCGCATAGGAGACCACGGCGATCAGCGCGGCGAAGAAGATCCACAGACTCGGCACCGCGCTGCGCGCTGGGGTGTATGCCGCATCACCGGCCACGCTCTTGGCCACCAGGCCCTTGGCCATCCGCTCCTGATAGACGGGGTCGTCCTTGAGTTCGACCCCCATCCGCGAGGCGACGACGGCCCCGACCAGGCAACCGAGGAAGGTCGTCGGGATGACAACGGCGAGACACTGCAAGTAGCCAATATTCAACGGTTCGAGCGCGGCCACCAAGGCCACCATCGCCGCCGAGATGGGCGAGGCCGCCACGGCGACCTGCGAGGCCACGACCGCGATCGACAGCGGGCGGGACGGGCGAATTCCCCGCTCCTTGGAAACATCGACGATGACCGGGATGACGGAGTATGCCGTGTGCCCAGTCCCGCACAGCAGCGAGAGCATGTAGGTGACGAACGGCGCAAGGTAGGTGATTTGCTGCGGATGCTTGCGCAACAACGCCTCGGTCAGGTGCACGAGATGGTCGATGCTGCCGGCGACCTGCAGCGCGGCGACCGTGCAGATCACCGACATGATGATGCCGATCACCGCCCACGGGACATCCTCCGCCGCCTTGGTATGCAGCCCGGTCGCAGCCAAGAGGAGGACGCCGGCGCCGCCGGCAAGTCCAATCCCGATGCCACCCAGCCGAGCCCCAACAACGATGAACAGCAATGCGATGAGCAGGTGGAACCAGATCACGGCAACCTCGGTGTCGGTCGAGTTCAGTGCGCGGCAGGGCTGACCCGCGCAGTTGGCCTGACGAGTCTCCTCCTACCCGGCCCAACCTGCCTAGTGCTCCCAGTGTCGCGGTTCTCACCTAACCTCACCCCAGCGCAACCTCGCTGCGGCGGGCGGCGTCACCACTGTCGAACGTCCGGTCGGTCCGGGTCGTCACGAGGGAGCGCAACCATGGCACGCACGCACAGGAACTCGACGATATCGGTGACGTGGGCGGCGGTGGTGACCGCGACCGGCCTCGTTGTGGGCGGCGGGACGGCGGGGGCCGATCCGGCTCCCACTCCGGCAGGATCGGTGACTGTCACCGGCGCCCTCGGCCGCATCGTCGTCGACGGCCGGGAGGACCGCGCCGGACACGCGCGTGGTGAGACCCGGGCATACCTCACCATCGACAGGACCCCCGTGCCGATCGACGCGGCGCTCGCGAGCACGGTCCGCTCCGGACCGGTCGACGTCACCGTCACCGGGACCGACGTGGCCGGCCGCACCTCGCAGGACATCGCCGACCAGGTTCGCCAGGGCAGCGCGAAGATCTCCGGCTTGCGCGACGCCGGCGCCCAGCGCGCCGAGGACGTCCTCGGGACCCACCACGCCGTCATCGTTCCCGTCTATTGGACCGGCTCGGAAGAGACGCCGACCAATGGTCCGGCGGCCACGGCATACGCCAGCACCTATTGGTCCGACAACACCTTCGGCAAAGTGAAACTCGTTGTCGACAAGGCATATTCGCCGGTCAAGATCACCCCATCCGCGGATGCGATCGCAAACTGCGACGCCGAGGCCCTCTTCCGCGAGGTCGAGGATGCGATCCCGGCGCAGCCGTCCGGGGTGAAGAACCACATCATCGGTGTCCTCCCCTATACGAGCACCTGCTACTGGTCGGGCGTCGCCAGCCTCGGCGCCCACGCCGATCCGATCACCGGAACAACAAAGGGCGCCATCTTCCTCGTCAACGGCGGGGTGGCCGGGCAGACCTACGCCCACGAGTTCGGGCACAACCTCTATCTCATGCACGGCGGAGCACTGACCTGCTGGACGGATGCCGCACACACGGCCATCGTGCCGGTGTCGGATTACTGCGAGCAGGAGACCTATAACGACCCGTGGGACATCATGGGCAACCGCGCGGCGGGCGCCCTCGCCGCCGGCAACCGGTGGCGGCTCGGCGTCATCCCCGACAGCGGCCGGCAGACCGTGACCGGCGACGACACCGTGACCCTCGCGCCCGTCGCCGCCGCGAGCGGCACCCGTAGCGTCGTCTTCTACAACGGCCCCTGGCGCTACGAGATGGAATATCGCACGCCAACCGGGTATGACGACTGGATCAACAACAACACCACCACCTTGCCCGACGGCACCGTCGCGACGGTCCCGGGCGGCGGGGTCATCGTCCGGCAGTTCTATCTCCCGGACACGGAAGTGTCGGAGTATGACGTCGTCGACTTCCATGCCTCCGGATCCCTGGTGCCTCGCGATCACCACCCCGGCCTCGACGCCGGTGACTCCTACACCTTCCCCGGCGGGATGCGGATCACCGTCGAGTCCGCGACCTCGTCCGGCGCAACGGTCAGCTTCCGCAGGACGATCGAGCCCGGGGTGACCCGGTGGTACGGCGAGGACCGCTACGAGACCTCGGCGACCATCTCGCGCAACGGCTTCTATGACGCCACCGGGAAGGTGTTCCTCGCGTCCGGCTCGATCTTCACCGACGCCCTCAGCGGCGCTGGGGTGGCCTCGTGGGCCAGGGGTCCGCTGCTGCTCGTCAAGCGCGACACCCTCACCCGTCCGATCGCGCAGGAGATGGACCGGCTCACCGCCTTCGACACCACCATCTTCGGTGGACCGGCCTCGATCAGTGAGGACACCGCCTCGGTGCTGTCCTACTACGGGGACGTGCGCCGACTCGCCGGCGCCGACCGCTACGCGACCTCCGCCGCCATCTCGAAGGACTCCTTCGACCCCGGTGTCTCGGTTGCGTATGTCGCCTCCGGGCTGGTCTTCCCCGACGCGCTCTCGGGAGCTCCGGTGGCGGGCAAGAACAAGGCTCCGATGCTGCTGACCACGCCGGACACTTTGCCCTCGGTGATCTCCGCCGAGCTGCGGCGGGTCAAGCCGAAGTCGGTCGTCGTCCTCGGTGGCCCGGCATCCGTCTCGGACGCTGTTCTCGCGCAGATCAAATCGGTCACCGGCGTCACCCCCAGCCGGGTCTCTGGCGCCGACCGGTATGCCGTGTCCGCGCTGATCTCGCAGCAGAACTTCTCGTCCGGGTCGGACCTGGTCTTCGTCGCCTCGGGTGAGATCTTCACCGACGCCCTCTCCGGGGCTCCGGTTGCCGGATCGCGCAAGGCGCCGCTGTTGCTGGTTCGCGAGGACTCGATCCCTGCGGCGGTGCACACCGAGCTGCGGCGGCTCAACCCCAAGACGATGTCGTGCTCGGCGGTCCCGCCAGTGTGTCCTCGGGTGTCGCCGCGGACCTCGAGGACTACCTCGACTGACGAATCGCTCCAGGGACTCACGGAGCCTCAGCGCGTGATGCGCGGATCTACGCGGCCGCGGCCGACCCGGAACTGGAGTCGGACGCCTACGCGCGATGGTCCGCGCGCAACGCGGCCGAGGTCTTGGCGGACCTGGACTGATGCATCCCATCTGGAAGACTGAAGAACCCACTCGCTCTGGACGGAGGTGCCCATGACGGCCTTTGCGCGCCGAGCCGAACGCGTCCAGCCGTCCGCGATCCGCGAGTTCCTCTCTCTCGCAGTCGATCCGGACATCACCTCCTTCGCCGGCGGCTACCCCGACGCCTCGCTGTTCCCGGTCGACGAGCTGCACAAGGTGTATGACGAGCTGCTCACCCCCGAGAACTCCGCGGCCCTGCAGTACACCGCCTCCGAGGGGCTTCCGCAGTTGCGAGCGCTCGTCGCGGAACGCCTCACGGCTGACGGTATGCCGTGTGCTGCCGACGATGTCCTCATCACCCAGGGCGGACAGCAGGGGTCTTGACCTGACGGCCAAGCTGTTCGTTGACGCCGGGGACGTCATCGTCACCGAGCGCCCCACCTTCCTCGGGGCCCTGATCGCCTTCAATCCGTGCGAGCCGGACTACCGGTCGGTGCCGATGGACGAGGAGGGCATGGAAGTCGACGCCCTCGAGCAGGTGTTGCGGGCGACCGAGCGGGTCAAGCTGATCTACACCGTGCCGGACTATCAGAACCCGACCGGCCGGACGTTGAGTCTCGCTCGGCGACACCGCCTCGTCGAGTTGGCCGAGGAGTTCGACGTCGTGATCCTCGAAGACACGCCGTATCGCGAATTGCGTTACGAGGGTGAGCGATTGCCGACCATCAAGAGCCTCGACCGGAGCGGTCGAGTGGTGCACCTCGGCAGCTTCTCCAAAATCCTGGCGCCCGGGCTGCGGCTGGGCTGGGCCCTGGCCGCACCCGAGATCCGTGAGAAGCTCGCCCTGCTCAAGCTCGCCGCCGACACCCAGAACGGGACGCTCAACATGAGCGCTGCTGCGGCATACCTTTCCGGTTTCGACATCGAGGCGCATATCGCGTCGATGCTGCCGACCTACCGGCACAAACGGGACCTGATGCTCGCGTCGATCGCCGAGCACCTTCCCGCGGGGATCACCTGGACCCGCCCGCAGGGCGGGCTGTTCACCTGGGTCACCTTCCCGACCGGCCTGGACCTGGCGGCCTTCCAACGTGACGTCCTCATTCCCCGGGCCAAGATCATCATCGTCCCCGGCGCCTCCTTCTTCGCCACGACGCCGGAGGCCAACCACGCCCGGATGAGCTTCTCCGGCGTCCCCGACGAACGCCTCGTTGCCGGCGTGCGCGCGATGGGCGCCCTGCTGCGGGAGGTGCTGTCCGGCTGAGCGCCGGCACACCCTGGCCGGATCGGGGCAAACTGGCAGGATTGGTTCATGACGGATTCCGACCTCGCCGACCCAGCCGCCTCGGCGCCCGACCCATCGGAACCCTTCGCCATGACCTGGGGCCGCGTTGGCGGCAGCCGACTGGACGCCTTCGCCGCGTGGGCGCGGGATCGGTACGGCCGCGAGCTGGGCGACTATGCGGAACTGCACGCGTGGTCGACCGAGCACGCCGAGGAGTTCTGGGGGGCGGTGTGGGACTACTTCGCGGTCGTCACCTCCGCGCCGCACGCACAGGTGCTGACGGGCGGACCGATGCCCCATCACCGGTGGTTCGAGGGCGCCCGGCTCAACTTCGTCGACCAGATCTTCCGGCACCGGGACCTGCCGGGCGCGGCGGTAGTGTCGATCGACGAGTCGGGTCAGCGAACCGAGTTGTCCTGGAACGACCTTGAGGACCAGGCGCGGTGCTTCGCCGGCACCCTGCGCGAGCTTGGTGTCACCGCCGGCGACCGGGTCGTCGGCTACGTCACCAACGGTCCGGAGGCGATCGTCGCCTTCCTCGGCGCCGCCGCGATCGGCGCGATCTGGGCCGGTTGTGCGCCGGACTACGGCGCGGCGACCGCCGCGAGCCGGATGTCGCAACTGGAGCCGACAGTCTTGGTGACGGCGACGGCATACGACTGGGCCGGGACGACGCACGACCGCCGGGACGCTGTGGCTGAACTTGCGAGGACCCTCGACGTCGAGGTGGTCGTCGAGATCGACCGCGCCGGGCTGCGTCTGGATCCGGCGGCCCTGGCCGGCATCCGGGTGCTGCCGTATGCCGATGCTCTCGCGGGTCCTGTGCTGACCGAGACCGAGCAGGTCGCGGCCGACCACCCGCTGTGGGTGCTCTTCAGCTCGGGCACGACCGGGGTGCCGAAGGGGATCGTCCACGGGCACGCCGGCGTCGTCGCGGTGCAGCTGGCGATGCTCGCCCTGTCGATGGATCTGGGGCCCGGCGACACGATGTTCTGGTACACGACGCCGAACTGGATGATGTGGAATATCGTCGTCGCGGTGCTGGTCGCCGGCGTGCGCACGGTGACCTATGAGGGGAACCCGGTCTATCCGGACCCATCCCGGCTCTGGCGCATTGTCGCTGACGAGGGCGTGACCATGTTCGGCACCAGTCCCGGGCATTTGCAGGCGACACGCGCCGCTGGCCTTGTCCCGCAACAGGATCTCGGCACCCGTGACCTGCGCGAGATCGCGGCGACCGGCGCCCCGGTTCCCGCCGCACTCATCGACTGGGTCCGCGCGGCCGTCGGTCCACGAGTCCCGGTGCTGTCCGTGTGCGGTGGCACCGATGTCGTCAGCGCGTTCCTCGGCTGCTCGCCGTGGCTGCCGGTGTGGGACGGGGAATTGTCCGGCCCCGCCCTGGGCGTCGGGGCCCAGGCTTTCGACGCCGCCGGGCGGCCGGTGCGCGACGAAGTCGGCGAGTTGGTGATCACGACGCCCGGTCCGTCGATGCCGCTCTACTTCTGGAACGACCCGGAGCAGGCCCGCTATCTCGACACTTACTTC
Source organism: Nostocoides sp. (assembly GCF_037045025.1). GTDB lineage: Bacteria > Actinomycetota > Actinomycetes > Actinomycetales > Dermatophilaceae > Nostocoides_A. The sequence continues at coordinate 541,615 of NZ_JBAOHM010000015.1, forward strand.
GACAGCTTCCCGGGAGTGTGGCGCCAGGGCGACTGGGTCACCCAGACCAGTCGGGGCAGCTTCGTCGTCCACGGCCGCTCCGACTCCACGCTCAACCGCAATGGCGTCCGGTTCGGGTCCAGCGATCTTTACGAGATTGTCGAGTCCGACCCGGCCGTCGCCGAAGCGCTGGTCCTCGGTGTCGAGCAGCCGGACGGCGGCTACCGGATGCCGATGTTCCTCGTCCCGGCGCCCGGTCACGACCTCGATGACGCCGAACTCGACCGGCTCCGCACGCGGCTGCGCACCGAGGGATCGCCTCGGCACGTGCCGGACGAGATGCACGTGGTCCGGGCGCTACCGCATACGCGCACCGGCAAGAAACTCGAGGTTCCGCTCAAACGCATTCTCCAAGGCGCCGATCCGAGCGCCGTCCTCGACCCCGGCGCCGTCGACGATCCGTCCCTGGTCGGCGACTATGTCGCGCTGGCCGAGCGGTGGCGATCCTGACGACCGCCCCGACCGCGGACCGACCCGGGCGCGCCACCGTGTACCTGATCGTCGGCCTGCCCGGCGCCGGCAAGACGACCCGCGCGAAAGCCCTCGAGCGCAGCGTTCCGGCCCTGCGACTGACCCCGGACGAATGGCAGATCATCCTCTTCGGCGAGCGCAACCCATGGACCTGCGCGACCTCGTCGAGGGCAAGCTCGTCGAGATCGGGATACGGGTGGCGCAACTCGGCACCGATGTCGTCCTCGATTTCGGGTTCTGGGGCAAGGACGAACGCTCCGCGCTGCGCTGGATCGCCGAGTCCGTTGGCGCGCAGGCCCAGGTCGTCTATCTGCCGATCGACCACGACGAGCAACGCCGGCGGGTCATCGACCGGTTCGCCGCCACCCCGGATCAGACCTTCCGAATGAGCGACGCCGAACTTCTCACCTGGAGGGCCCAGTTCCAGGTCCCCGACGAGGCCGAGCTTCGGGGTGACGAGATCCCCGCCGTGCCGCCTGGCTATCGGACCTGGTCGCAGTGGGCTTCGAGCCGGTGGCCTTCCCTGGCGGATCGGTAGTCAGCCGAGTGACGTGCCGCTCCACGGCGATCACGTCGGAGGTGCGTGGTGCCCGGCGAACTCGCGTTGCGGGCAGCAGGGTGCGCGGACTACCGTCCCCCTCGGCCAGCAGTCCTGCTGGGCGCGAGTGTGAGGGGAGACCGATATGCCGTGGCCCCGGCGCCTGCACTCGATTCCGACGCGCGTCAACGCCCTGGCACTGCGGCTGGCGGGTCGTCATGCGGCCCTTGCGGATCTCGAGCATGTCGGGCGGACGACCGGCACGGTGCGGCATACGCCGCTTCGGGCATTTCGTCGCGGCGACGTCGTCGTCATCGGGGCGAACTTCGGCCGCGAATCGGATTGGGTGAAGAACGTCCTCGCCGCCGGACGCGCGCGGATCCGCCTCCAGGGCGAGGACGTCATCGTGATCGAGCCGCGGCTGGCCACCCTGGCCGAAGCGAGCCATTTGTTCCCGCGGTGGTTCGCCTTCGGCCTGCGCCATGTCGTGCGCACCGAACACTGCCTGGTATGCCGGGTGGCCCACCCCCCGGCTTAAGTACTCGACAGGGGCAGTTGCCCGACGACATGGGACGTCATCTCGGGTGCGACTGGGCTCATCCTCCCGAATTCGCGCCACCGAAGTCCGATCGGCCGCCACCCTGTGGCCCTGGCCGATGCCATTGCCGCAGCCACCCTCACAGGTCGAGAACCAGCGTGAGTGCCTCGTCGACCCGGCGCATCTCGTCGAGAGTCAGCGCGCCGGCGCGCTCTGAGAGGCGCACCAGATCGACCGTCGCGAGTTGATCGCACATGACCAGGGTCTCCCGGCCGTCGATCATGACCGCCGGCCGGAAACTGGTCGGGTGTGCCCGCGTGCTCGTGAACGCGACGATCCAGGTGCTCACGGTGAGCCAGTCGGGCGTCAGCACGACGGCATACCGGCGCCCCTTTTGCTCGTGGCCCTTGCCGCGCGTTGGGAGCCGGTAAACCTCACCCCTCATGGAGAGCTGCGAGATCCGCACGGATGGCACGGATCTCGGCGAGGTCGCTCGGGTCGGCGGCGATGGCCCGGGCCTCGGCGGCGGCGAGTTGCCGGCGTTCGTCGCGTTGCATTGCGGCCAACGCCGACAGGATCACCTGGTCCGCGCTTTGAGGTCGCGCCGCTCCGATCGAGCGGAGCAGATCGCGCGTGCCCGTCCGCACCTTCACGGTCGTGGTCTCGGCGCTCATGGCACGGAATCTACTTCGGGTATATTGGGTCGCGCTGGAGCGCGCGGCCTCGCGGCCCGGTTCAGCCCTGAGCGGGACGACATCGGTGAAGAATGCGTCCCTATGTCCCACTACTCGAGCGCCGGCCGGTGGGGAGCCGAGCATGGCCCGCCCTGGTTTCGTCGGATGCTCGACCGGGAACGTCCCGTGGCGTTCATCGCCATGCTCGTCCTGGTGACGGTGATGCTGACCCTCTTCCTGGGAGTCGGACTGCTCGTCACGGCCATCCCGCGGCTGGGGACGCTGGGGCGCGTGTTCGTCGGCGCCTGCTTCCTCCTGCCCGCGTGCGGATCCCTCTTCCTGGTGGCGGAGACGATCACCCGCTGGTGGTGGAGTCGCCGACGACCCGGAGCTGCGGTGCTGGGTGTCGCGCCGTCCGGCGCGGCGGCCACCGTCGTCCCCCGGTCCGGCGCGGCCCTGATCGGGCCCACGGTCATGGCCGCGTCGATGTTCGCCTTCACGGTCCTGCTGGCGGTGCGCGCTCGGCCGGTGCCCTGGCTGGCGGCGCTGATCGCCTTGGGCGCGCTGGCCCTCGTGACGCGGTTGCTGCCGATCCTGTTGGGGCATGCCCGAGCCGGTGGGCTTTACCTGACTCCGTCCGGCGTGGAGCATCGCTACGGTGTCTGCACCACCGAGGTGCCGTGGGACTCCCTCGTCGTCCCGGACCCTGGTCCGCCGTTTCCCTTGGCTGGACGCGCGACCGAGATCGGTGCGGTCGGTATGCCGTCCCATCAGGATGATCTGCTCGGCGCCGAGCCGCTTGGCCGCGAGCACCGCCGAGAGGCCGACGGCCCCGTCGCCGATCACGGTCACGCTCGACCCGGTCCGACCCGGCCCATGTGCGCGGCATGGTGACCGGTGAGAAAGACATCCGAGAGGGTCAGCAGGGATTTGAGCATCTCCTCGTCCTCGGTCGCCGGAGCCACCACGAGGGTGCCGTCGGCCTGCGGCCCGCGCAGCAGCTCGGCCTGGGCGGCACTGAAGAAGCCCCCGTGCAGGCAGGCGGTGTGGAAGCCGTCGCGGCAGATCGGACAGGTGTTGTCGGAGTAGGCGAATGGCCCGATGACGAAGTCGCCCGTGGCGACCGCGGACACCTCGCGCCCGGCCTCTTCGACAATCCCGATGAACTCGTGGCCCATCGGCTGGCCCTCGCTCGAGGGCGGCATCGAGTGCTAGGGGTGCAGGTCCGAGCCGCAGACGCAGGCCCGCACGACGCGCACGATGGCGTCGGTCGGTTGCTCGATGCGGGGTTCGGGGAGGTCCTCGACGCGGACGTCGCCGGGGCCGTACATGACGGTTGCACGCATGGGGTGAATGTCCTTGCTGTGATTGGGGTTGCGGGTCACTGCTTCTTGGCGATCGCCATGGCGCGGGCATACTCCTCGTCGCTCACCGGCTCGAGCCAGTTGGCGGATTCCCTCTCGTCGTCGACTTCGGGGAGGGCGAGGTGGGCCATCATCTGCCCGGAGGCCGCGCCGTGCCAGTGCTCCTCCTCAGGCGGGGTCCAGATGGTCTCGCCGGCGGTGATGACCAGGACGGTCCCGTCACGGGTGACCACGACGCCCGTGCCGTCGGTGCCATGCAGGCACTGGCCGAGCGGGTGGTGGTGCCAGTGGGTCCGGGCGCCGGGAGTGAAGCGCACGAGCGTCGCCGACATCCGAGATGGATGGGATCCGGAGTAGATCGGGGTGCCGTAAACGTCCCCCGTGAACCAGTTCTCGGGCCCTTTGAAGGTGTCCTGGACGGGGAGTTTCTCCATGGTGTCGTTCTCCTTGAGATGGTCGCGTATGACGGGTGCGGCGGCAGTTCAGGCCCGGCGCGGATCGCGGGCCCAGGCCACGGTGATCACCGTGCCGAACAGGGCTAACACGCCAAACGACTGATAGAACGCGCCCAACGCCCACGTCGCCACATAGATGCTGACGGCCACCGGCAGCAAGGGGCGCGCGATCGGCGGGACGTGCACGCGTGGACGTAGCGAGGCCACCAAACCGGGCGTCCGGCGACCCGTCTCGGGGGAGTCGAGCAGCAGCCCAACGCAGGCCAGCAACAGCACGGCCATGACGGCATACACCACGAGCCTGGCATGCGGCACGTACTGGACGATCGTGCCCGAGGCGAGCGCGCCCGCGGTCAGGCCCACCATCGGCGCCTGCGAGGTGACAGCTGTGGCCAGCCACGCGGGCTCGTGGGGAGCGGAGTCGACGATGTACGTCGTCAGGGCGCTGGACGCCATCCCGGCTCCGAGACCCATGAGGACGCGGCCGGCGACGAGGACTGCGAGTCCGGTGACGTCGAGGAGCACCAGGCATGCAGCGAGCATCACCAGCAAGGTCGCCAGCGCGGCCGGCCGACTGCCGACGACATTGGCGATGCGGCCGAGGCAGAGCAAGGCGACGACGGTCCCGCCGAAATAAGCGACCACACTCACCGACAGATCGGCGGTGGTCAGCCCGTCCTCGGCCCGGTAGATGTTGAACACCGGGATCGGGGCGGACGAGGCCGCGAACACTGCCACCAGCGAGGCCGCTGCCGTAACAAAGGCGCGGGTATGCCGTGGGCTCGCCGCGGCGGGAGCGGCGGGACGGGACACGGTGGCTCCGGGTGCTGTGGTCATGACGTCAGCCATCGTCGCCAAGCCTGGGGGGTCGGGGGAAGGCACAGGTTGTACCCCCTAGCCCGGGAATAGGCCCGGATCGGGTCAGCCCGAGGACAGGTCGGCCAGTCGTCGGGCTGTGGCGGATCCCGGCTCGGCCGTGTACACGACCACCCGCAGCCGCTCGTAGCCGATCGGCTGCAGGCTTTGGAAGTCGAGCGAGAGCCGGCCGAGGCGCGGATGGTTGATCTCGCGAGTCCCAAACTGCTGGAAGGCGACTCGGTGGCTCTGCCACGCCTCGGTGAACTCCCGGCTACGCGCGCGCAGGTCTGCCACGAGGGCCTTCAGGAGCCGGTTGCCCGGATCCCGGGCGAGGGCGGAGCGCAGGAAGAAGACCCCTTGGTCGGCCCACTCCTGCCAGTCGACGAAGAAGTCCCGGGCGCGGGGGTGAACGAAGAGGAAGGCGATCGCGTTCGGGCGCTCGGAGTTCTCGAAGTGCCACGGATAGAGGGCCCGGCCGGCCGGGTTGGCCGCGATGATTTCGGCCCGTTCGTTGTGGACGTGTGCCGGGGCGGTGCCCAGGGCTTCGAGCAGCCGGCGCAGGCTGGGCGCGATGGATTCGGCGGGCCGCTCGCCGAGGGTGGCGTCCTGCCCGGTGACCGGGATGAGAGAGGCGACATAGGCACGCTCCTGGGCGCTCAGGTGCAGCGCCTCGGCAAGCCCGTCGAGCACGGCCGCGGAAATACCGAGCACCGTTCCGCGCTCCAGGCGGGTGTAGTAGGTCTCGCTGATCAGGGCCAGCTCGGCGACCTCCTCGCGGCGCAGGCCCGGGACGCGGCGGCCTTCGCGGGGAAAGTGGCTGCCCTCGGGGACCGGGGTGGCCGCGCGCCGGGCGCGCAGGAATTCGCCCAGTTCCCGGCGCCGGCTCATCCCGAAACCCTAACGAGCGCGCGGGGTCTCTCAACGGGTGGAGGGGCGGTTGGCCGGACGCATCCGAGTGGGCGCTAGCCGCGGGTGATCTTGCCGTTCTCGATCCGCACCTGGCCCTTGCCCAGCGGACCCATCGCCCGGGCCGTCGGCGTCAGGGTGGTCACCTGGACCGCGGTGACCTGGCCGTGCACCCGCCACGTCTCTCCGGTCGGGATCACGCATTCGAGATCGACATGGGGGTTGGTGGACACGGAGAGGCCGATGGTCGAGGTGAAGGGGTAGTCGTTGGTGATGACCCAGCCGCCCCCACCGTCATTGACCGTCACGAAGCAGGCACCGCCGGTGCCGCCCCCGCTGATCCGCCGATAGGTCGCGGTGACGATGTAGTTGCCCTCCCCGGTGGCGGTGAACGTCGGGGATTTCTCGTCGGAGTATCCGGCCGCGGTCCCCGCCGGACCGGCCGATCAGGTCGCACCCGGCGCGCCGTCCGCTCCATCGGCGCCGGCCGGGCCCCTGAGGGCCTGCCGGTCCTGCCGGGCCCGCCGGCCCGGTCGCTCCCCGGTCGCCCTTGGCGGCGAGGATCTGCCAGTTGGTCCCGGGCGGGAGGCTCGTCCTCGCCTGCTGGGCCCTGGCCGGTCTCGCCCTGGCACTGATCGTCAGCCGCAAGAAGGCCAGCGCGACGGCCCGCGGCTGAGGCCCGGCGAGCTCCGGCTGCCTGGATGCTCGCTAGAGCAGGCCGATCTGCCGCAGCCACTCGGCGGCCTGGGCGCGGCTGCCTCGGACCCGCTCGCCGTTGACGGCGAGGCCGGCGGTGACTTCGCGAGCGCCGGCGCAGGCCCGCTCGTACTCGGCGCGGGCTCCACCAAGGCCGCTGACGGCATACGTGACGAACGGCGCGACCGTGATGCCACCGAAGTCGTTGGCGTCGATAAAGGTTCGCATCAGGCGCGGCGCCTCCTGCGCCCAGACGGGGGAACCGATGAGGACCGTGTCGTAGCCGGCGAGGGACGTCAACGGATTGGCGATCCCCGGGCGGGCGTCCTCGTCGAATTCGCGGACATTGCGGGCAACGGTCGCGTCATACGAGCTCGGGTAGGGATCCGCCGCCTCGAGCTTGTAGGAATCACACGCGAGCAGATCGGCCAGTAGCCGGCGAGAACCTCGGTGTTTCCCACGGTCAGATTGGTGATGGGACGTCCTGTACCGGAGCGGGTTTCGCTGCGGCTGTCATAGTTCTGGCCGGCCCGGGAGTAGAAGACGACGAGCGTTTGGCTGCGCGCGGCCGGCGGCGTCGAGGTCGACGACGGCGCTGGCCCGGGTGACGAGGTGCTGGATCCGCTCGTTGCCGGCAGACGCGTGGAGTCGTCTGCACAGCCACCGAGGACGAGCACGGCTGCGGCGCCGAGGAACCCGCGGCGGGTGCGCCGCACCTCCCCGGCCGTCCAACGTCCACCCCGGTCCACCGGGGCATTCTCTCAACGTCACACGTCCGGCTCGACTCCGTGTCGTGACGCGAGGCCAACGATGAGCACCCCGGCGACGATGATGTGCAGGCTGACCAGGACTGCCGCCGAGCCCCCCTTCGCCGAGGTCAACGGCCCCGCGAGTGATAGCGTCGCCACCGCGACGGCCAGCACGCGAAAGGTCTGCGGGAAGAATCGGGACGTCAGCCAGGCCAGCAGCCCCGCCACCGTCGTCACGAGGACGACCTGAGGCAGCCCGACGGAGTTCATGCCCGCGAGTGGCAGGCCACCGAGTAGCAACCGCCCCACGAGCCACCCGACCGCTGCCGCGAGGTCGGCGCCGAGCGTCACGGCCAGCGGCGTCCATGACCTACCGGCCGGTCGGCCGGACGCGTGCGGCTCTTGGCGGTGAATGGTCGACAGCCGCTTATTACTCATCTAAGTAATATGGGTGGTGGATGCGGGTCTGTCAAGGCACGCAGACCCCGGTCCACTCGGCCGGGCACGCAATCGGGGCCCGCGCTGTTGACAGCCGGTTGGCCGGCAATCCACTCTTTACTCGTGCAGGTAACGACTCGGCGGCGGCAGAGCGCCACCGACCGTCGCGCTCAGATCGTGCACGTAACGATCGCGACCATCGCCGAACTGGGTTACCCACGAACGTCGTTCGCCGCGATTGCAGAACGGGGCGGGTTGAGCAGCACGCGATTGATCTCCTACCACTTCGACGACCGCGCCGAGCTGATGCGCGAAGTCGCCGCGACCATCGTCAATGACCTCGGGGCCGCCGTCGCCGCCCGGATGCAACCCGCGCAATCGCCGCGGGTGGCCCTCCACGCCTATCTGCGGGCGAACATCGACTACGTCGACAGCCACCGCCCGGAGATGATCGCGCTGGCCACGCTCATGTTCGCCGGTGCGCTGGGGCCGGATGCGGCCGATGCCGGGGCGTCCACGGAACGGGCCATTGCCGGCCTGATCTCGGCCGGGACTCGGGCAGGCGAGTTCGGCCCCATCGACCCGGACATCGCCGCCCGTGTGCTCCAACGCACCGTCGAGGGAATCGCCCTCAGCGTCCACCGCGACCCCGACGTCGATCTGAGCACCCTCGGGGACGATCTGATCACCTTCGTCGAGATGGGTCTGCGCCCTCGTCACGAACGTCCCTCGCGCGACGTGTCCGGTCCATGACCCGCCAGGCCGCGGGTCACCCCTGGACGACTGTGCCGATCACCCTCACGGCGTTCGCGGTCACGGCCGCGGTCAGCGTTGCCGCGCTGCTCGATCCTGCCCTGGAGCACCTGTTGACCCGGGATGCGGCGCTCGTGCGGGCCGGGCAATGGTGGCGTCTAATCACCCCGATCCTGGTCCAGCCTGACGGCTGGGGCCAGTTCGCCTTCAATCTGGCAGGTGTGGCCGTCGTCGGCGCGGCGATCGAACGTCGCCGAGCGCCATGGCTAGTGCCGTTCCTCGTCGGTGGAGTCGCCAGCATCGCGGTGCTGACCGTATGCCGGCCGGCAGATCACGGGGGCGGCACCTCCGACTGCGTTGCGAGTCTGATCGGAGTCCTCGCGCTCACCGGCGCGCTCCGTGCCCGCCGGACGATGGGGCTGCTCGCCGCCACCGCAGGCAGCTACGGCGCCTTCTTCTGCGCCTACCTCGCCCTGCTCGAACCGCTCGGGGTATGGCCCGCGTCGATCGCCGGGGACCTGGCCGTCGCCGTCTTCCTCATCGCCCGCCGCGGCCTCGGCGCTCGCGCTGCCGGCTACGGCCTGCTCGCTCTGGTGGGCGTCACGGGTCTGGTCCTGGCTGCTCGCGTGGACAGTCACGGCATCGGCCTGCTCGTCGGTCTGCTGGTCTCTGGGGGCTATACCGTCGCAGGTGCTGGCCGAATCCGATCCGAACGACACCGGGTGGCGAACCATGCCTGAGGACACGCTCGGCTCCTGGACTTTCCGTCGCGTCACGCGAGCGGACTTTCCGCTCATCGCGAGCTGGCTCGCGCAGCCGGAGGTCCATCGCTGGTGGCAACACGAATGGACGGCAGCGGCCCTCGAACGCGACTTCGGCCCGTCGGTCGACGGCATCGAAGCCAACCAGGACTGGCTGGCCCTGCTCGACGGTCGTCCCGTCGGCCTCGTCCAACGGTCCAAGGTGGCGGAATACGCCGAGAACCTCGTGGAGTTCTCCCACCTCGGTGAGGTCCCGGACGGCGCGATCACCATCGACTACCTGCTCGGCGAAGGGCGCGCCCACGGACACGGGTCGAGCATGCTGGCGGCATTCGTCCACCGGACCTGGGCCGACGAACCGCACGCCCCGGCCATCCTCATCACGGTCGTCGCCGCCAACCATCCGTCGTGGCGGGCTCTCGAGAAGGCCGGTTTCATGATCGTCGGCCAAGGAGACGCTCCGCCCGAGAACCCCGCGGACGATCCGCTCCACTACCTGTTGCGCCTCGATCGCCCCTCGTCGTGAGTGACCCAGTCCCGGCGCAGCAGGCCGTGCACCCACGAATCCGAGATGTCACAGTTGACGATGCAGTCCTCGCGCAGCGTGCCCTCGAGCACGAAGCCGACGGCGGGGTCGAGGGGAGCGTGTCGGTACGTTTTGTGGCGAGAACCGTGCCGATCGGGTCCTCTCGACTTGGCGTTGAGAACGATGGCTCCGATGCGAATCATTGTCTGCGGCTACGCGCTCGGTTCGGGGGACAACAGACAGCCGATGCTCGACGATGCGGATATGCATTCCGCAACCCATCGGGCCGACCTGCCCGGGCCACTGCGTGACTATCTCGATGACCTCGCGACGATCGTGACCGACGCGCTGGGCCGGGATCTTCGCGGTATGTGGCTCATCGGCAGCTCCGCGCAGGGCGCCTATGAGCACGGGATCAGCGATGTCGACGTGCTTGTCGTCTCGCGCTCGCGCTGGTCCCGCCCCGATCGGGAGCGGCTCGCTGGTCGGATCGTCCATCCCGCCCTGGTGTGCCCGGCGGTCGGGCTCGAGTGTGTCTGGTATGCCGAACCTGACCTCGCGCCGCTCGGCTCACCGATCGTCTTCCAGGCCAATGTGAACGGCGGGCAGTCCCGCGAGCCGATGATCGCGCTTGAGCCGGACGGCGAGCCGCAGTGGTGGGCCCCGCTCGACCTGGCCGCCGCGCGCATGGTCGGGTTGTCCCGGATCGGACCACCGGCAGCCGACGTGATCCCCGAGATCCCGTGGCCGCGGCTGCGGCAGGCGATCGAGCAATCGCAGGCATTCCACGACGGCCCCGATTCCGGCAGCCCAAATCGGGTGCTCAACCTCGCCCGACTGATCGCGCTGGTCGAGGACGGACGCTGGCTGTCGAAACCCGCCGGGGCGCAATGGCTCAGCAGAGCCGAGCCGGGTTTCGCTCCCGCCCTCGACGAGGCACTGCGCGCCCGAGCGGAGGGCAGATGGCTGGACCCGACCCTCGCCGACGGCCTCAGCGACCGCCTGGCCCAGGGACTCGGGGCTCGGGGACGAGGGGCTCAGGGGCTCGGGGCTCAGGGACTCGGGTGAGGCGACAGTCGCTGGATCGAGCGGGATCGGCCTGACTCGAAGAGTTCGGTGAGGTGGCAGGGTTAGGCGGCTGGGCGGGGGTGGATGGTGACGTCGTAGCCGAGGGTTTGGAGTTGCCGGATGGCGTGGTCCTTGGCGCGTTCGGGGTTGGGTCGGGTGTAGTAGCCCGGGCCGGGTTCGTCGTGGAGGGCACCGGTGGTCAGCATGTTCCAGACCAGGGTCAGTAGGGTGTGCTCGATCGCGACGATGGCCTTGGGTTTGCCGCGTGATTTCGCTAGGCGGGTGTATTTGACGTGCAGGAAGGTGCCGTTGTGGCGGGGCGATCGCCAAGGCAGCGGCGCCGAGGGCGCCCTTGAGCCGTTTGTTCCCGGGGCGGGTCTTGCCGGATTCCTTCCGGCCCGCGGACTCGTGATGGCCCGGGCAGACCCCGGCCCAGGAGGCCAGGTGCCCGGCGGTGGGGAAGACGCTCATGTCGCCGCCGGTTTCGGCGATGATCACATCAGCGGTCGGGATCGCGATCCCGAGGATGGAGGTGATCAGCTCCCGGGCGGAACGAAACGGGACCATCAGCTGCTCGATCCGGTCGGTGAGTGTGGTGATCGCCGCGGTGTGCTGGTCGATCAGGGTGGCGTGGACCTCGACCAGGAAGGCGTGGTGATGGGTGAACCGGCCCGTTAACGCTCGGGTCAGGTCGGGGATCTTCGAGCGCAGCTGCCGGACCGAGAGGTCGGCCAGCACGGCGGGGTCGCGTTCCCCGGCGACCATCGCAGCCAGGATCTTGCGCCCGGAGACCCCGCTGATGTCGGTGGCGACCACGGACTGTTTGATCCCGGCGTCCTCGAGGACCTCGAGCAGCGGGCCGGGGTCTATCCCGGGGCGACCACACACTTCTTCGGCAGCCGTGACGAGCTGATCGACGCTGTCTTCGGCCACCTCTTCGCGCTCGACCACGAGGCAGCGCTCGCGCAGGTGCCCCCGGACTGGGCCGCGGTCACCGACCCACCCGCCCTGCGGGCAATGCTGCGCGATGGCGTCCAGGGCCTGCGCGGCGCCCGCCGCGAGGCGCTCGCGCGCTACGCGCTCGTCGTGTATGCCGCTCAGCAGCCCCGCCTGCAAGCCAGCCTCGCGCGGTGGCGTGACGACATCGTCCGCGCGAGCGCGCCCGTGTTCGCTGCCCTCGGAGCGAGTGATGCCGAGCTGGCCGCGCGAGTCTATGTGGCCGGGGCGGACGGCATACTGCTGCATGTGTTTTCGGCGCCGTCGGGTGACCTGGATGCGCGCCTCGACGCGGTACTGGACGCACTGATCGACGCCGCGCTAACCATTTCCGTCGGGACGCGACCACGACGGCCGCGCCGCTCGGCCGGACGTGGTTAGGCCAGCGTCGGTGACCTATGTCGAGACCCGCCGCTGAACTGGCAAATTCGCCCCCACGACTAACGGGGCTGGGGCAAGCCCCGTTAGTTAGAGCATGTCTGTCAAGTGTCGGGGTCCCCGCGAAGTATCGGAGCGACTGGGTCCCACGCTCTGCGTGGGCAGGAGCGAGGGTCCCGCGCTCTGCGTGGGCGAACTTCGTGTGGGGTGACTAGAGCCGCAAGCTCCAGCGTTGGCCTACGAGGTCCTGCCCGAAACTGTGGTGCCGGTCCTCCTCGGTCAGCGTGAAGCCAGCCTCCTCATACAACCGCCGGGCCGAGACGAGGACGTCGTTCGTCCAGAGCGTCAGGCGGCGAAAGCCTGCCGCGCGGGCGAAGTCGGCGCAGTGCTCGATGAGTTGCCCCCCGACCCCCCGGCCGCGGGCGGCCGGCGTCACCAGGAGGGTGCGCAACTGCGCCGTCCCGGGCTCGTCACCGGGAACGCAGAAGATACACCCAGCCCGCTCGCCGTTCACGTCGGCGATCCAGCCCGCCTGACCGGCCCGCTGCGGGTCGCGACCAAAATCCGCCATGATCTGCGCGACCAGCGCCTCGAAGGTGATATCCCAGCCGTACTCGTCGGCATACATCCGGCCGTGCTCCATGACGACCCAGCCGAGGTCGCCAGGCACACCGGCGGGGCGGATGCGGACCTCGTCGGGCGGGGCGGTCGTTGTCACCCCCCTGACCCTACGAGAGCCATCGCGTGGCCTCACGGCGACCGGCGCCCCGGAAGAGGGATCCGCAGCCGGTGACATCATCGCAGGTAGCCCTGATGAGGGCGAGGCCAAAACTCACGCGAGACCAAAATCGGGTTGGGGCACAATAAGGTAGCCCACGAACGGACGAACCGAGCCATCCGGCGCAGCCACCGGCCGGTCCGCGTGAAGGCGCACTTCTCCAGGACCCGGCACGACCCCACGTTCGCTTCCTCGACCCGCGCCGAGACGGTCGCCACGCCTCGGGCAGCGGCCTGCGCGAGAGCGAACGTGACGCCATCCGATGCCTGGCCCCGGCCCTGCGCAGACTGCGCAACGCGGTAGCCAAGCTCGGTCGACGAAGGCATCGCCCCGGTCGCCCACATGGCGAGCGAAGAAGGCGCGGTTGTCCACCTCGAAGCGTTCCAGCGCCCGCGCGTGACCCGCACGCAACAACTCCACGCCCACATCGTCAGGCACGCGCGAAGTCAATCACGGCCAGCGACGCGCGAGGCGGTCCGCTGCGTCCTCGACGCCCTGAGTCAGCCTAGGCCGGAAGCGAGCAAGTGGGCCTCCACCGCCCGGCCGCCGAGCGCGGTCGGGCAGTCGCTGGCGATTGGCGCGCGCTCGTGGCGAAGGACTCGTATGCCACCTCGGCGAGAGCACAATGGACCCGTGATCCGGGTCCTCATCGCCGACGACCAGGAACATCTCGCGCGCATTCTCGCGAAACTAGATGTGCGCGACCCGGTTCAGCCAGTCGTTCTCGCCCACGAGACAGGCTTTTATCCGCCGTGGAACGGACTGAGGGTCGCCCATGCGCCTCTATGAGCTGCTCTATCGCTTCGGGCAAACCCCCTGGGAGCAGTATGCTGTCGCCTCCGCTAAAAGCATTGCGGCGCAACTCGACCGGGTGGAGGCAGCATACGATCGACCGTTTGGCCGGGCTCTGGATCTTGGCTGCGGGCGCGGGGTGTATGCCGAAATCCTCGCCGCCCGGGGGTGGCAGGTGGTCGGTGTGGACAATGTTGCGAGCGCCATCGACGCGGCGAGCGCCCGCGGCATACCGAACGCTGTTTTCCGGGTGGCGGACGTGACGGATCTGCCGCGCGATCTCGGACGTTTCGATGTCTTCCTCGACATCGGGTGCTTCCAGCACCTCGATCGCAGCGTGCCGGCTCAGCGTGCATTATCGGGAAGGTCTTTGGTCGCTGGGGCAGCCAATGACCTTCCCGATCCTTCTGGCCTGGCCGCCGGCTGCCACCTCCGCAGCTGCGCTTGTCGACGGGGTCCTCAGCGTGGCCCGGTGGTTCGCAGCGTCACCGTCGTGGCACTGCCGTCCGAGGGTGAGAACTGGCGGACGGTAGGACCGGGCCGCGTCGCTCGTCTCGGACGAGGCGCTCGAGCACCCGTCGTTCGGCGAAAACGTCGCCGCCGTCCGCCGCCGTCAGATCGCGGGCGAGACCGTCCATCCACTCCGCGCTTGGGTCGGTGACGCTTCCGCCCGGAAAGCCCATGCCGCCCCGGCTGTCCCACAGCAGCAGCTCACGTCCGAACCGGTGGGCCACCTCAAAAATCACCTCGTTATAGAGGAAGCCCGGCCCGCTTAGGGCTGGGAGCGCCGGGTCGACGCCGAACGCCGCGGGGTCGATTCCGCCGGACCGGTAGGCCGCCCACGCCGCGCCTGCGGTGCAAAAGCCGCCCTCACGCGGGTCGTCGAGCGGCAGGTCGGTCGGGTCCGGCACACCGGGTCGCGCCTGGTCCAACTCCGCGTCGAAGCGGCGCCACCGGCCGTCGAGCCAGGCCTCCACGATGACGTGATCGTGGTGCCATCCGTCGACGAAATCGCCGGCGAAACCGACCCGGGAGCGAGCCGGCACGTGATGCTCGCGAAGGATCGCCAGGGCCGGCAGGGTGTGGTCGCGGCAGCAGCCCTGGAGGCGCTCGGGCGCGCGCCTTTCCTCGGCGAGGGTGTGCCGTGCCGGGCTCGATCCACCCGGAGCATGTCGCTGACCCAGCGCAGGTTGATATCGTCGCGGGTCGCCTCGGGCAGGTCGGCGCCCGAGGCGCGGAAGTGCTCGATCACGCTGCGGGACACCGCCGACGCGCTTGAGATCTCCGGTGACACGGCGCGCACAAGCGCGGCATACGGCCCCGGGTCGGTGAACTCGGAATGCCGGGTGTGGTCCACGACGGCTGTTGGGTCCATGGCTGTTGGGTCCATGAGCGTTCCTCTCGGTGAGGTGTCAGACACCGTGGACTCTGACAACGTGTGAGAGTCAAGCCCGGACCGCGGGCTGAGTCACCTCAACCGGTCGCGAAGGGTCGCATCAGCCGGATGCCGAGGGGAATGAAGGTCAGGCTCCACAGGCCCAGGGCGATCATGCGAAAAGCGTTGCTACCGCTGATATTGGCTGGGGTCACGAGCAGGAGCAGGACGAGGGCAGAAGTCAGCAACATCCAGGCCGGCAGACCCTGCCAGACCTTGGCCCGCACGATGGCGACACCGGCGATCAGTTCACCGACGATCGTGACCAGGGATGCGACACCGAAGGCGGTGCCGACGAGACCGGCGACCGGGGAGTCGGCGGCCTCCTTGACGATGGCACCCGACCAGAGTTCGCATCCGGCGAGGAGGAGGTTGCCGACGATGGCGAACCACGGCCCCAGCCGCCCCGCCCTGCTCCTCCCGAACGGCGCGGCACGCAGGATTCCATGGCAGAGCACCGCGGTGAGCCGATGCAAGACCGCCAGCACCACCCTCAGCCCGACGAAGTACCGCGGCGAATCGGGTTAGCTCCACTGCGTGTCCGGCACGTCCGATGCTGCGGGTCTGGCCAATCCCCACACCGCTAGCGCCGCCATAAGAACGCCCGAAACCACGCCCGCGAGGCCACACCGGCCCACCTCGCTGGCCGACGCCGACCGCTTGGCCATCACCTGACTCACCTAGGACTCAGGCGCCGCGTCGCAACTCGCCCGCCTGGCAAGCCCGGCAAGGAAGAGGTCGACCCCTGCGCGGAACTGCTCGACATCGTCGTGCGTCGCGAACTCGTCGGCGACGGCGTGGACAAACGGGAACTCCTCGGGATCGAGCGAGCGCCACTCCTGCGCGATCTCCTGCAGATACTCCGCCTGGGTCTTTCCCTCGACCATTTTCTCGGCCGGCAACTGGCGCATCTCCGCGCCGACCCCGACGACGAAGGACACCAGTGAACTCACCGCGTCGAACGTCTGGCGCGGGGTGAGATTCAGGCGCATGACCTGCCGTCCGAACAGTTCGAACAGCCGCATCGAGTTGGGCTGCATTCCGGTATCGCGCATCAGATAGGCCCCCGACCACGGGTGGGCCTGCATCGCGAGGTAAAGATCCATCGACAGGACGCGGAGGGCTTCATACGGGTCGGCCGGGAGATCGGCCGCGGCGACCACGCGGCCGAGGATCTCATTGGTCGCGGCGTCGAGGACCTCGTCCTTGCTCGCGACGTAGTGATAGATCCCGCCGACACCCGTGTGAAGCTCGGCCGCCAGCGCGCGGAAGGTCAGCGCGCTCTCGCCAGCCGAGTCCAGGAGCGCGATGGCAGCGCCGACGACGACGTTGCGGGAGAGTTTCGGGGGCCGGCCGCGACGAGGCGCCGCGCCGGCCGCGGGGGGCGGGTCCGCTCCATCCATAGGGCGCATGGTGGCACACCTCGGCGTGCTTTCCGAACGGCGTTCAGCAAAGACTTGCGCATTACCGAACGGCGTTCTATCCTCGGTGCGAACCCATTAACGAACGATGTTCTAGAAAGGAGGCCGGACGATGACCGCGCTCACCGCCCCCGCCCCAAACGCCACCCTTCCCCGCACGTACCCCTCCTTGCGGGCCGCGTGGATCCCGCTGGCCGCTCTGTGCCTGGCCTTCTTCGTCGAGATGGTCGACAACACGATCCTCAACATCGCCCTGCCAACGATCGGGCGCGATCTCGGCGGCGGGACGACCGCCCTCCAGTGGGTCACCGGCGCGTATTCGCTCACCTTCGGCGGGTTGCTGCTCACCGCTGGCTCGGTCGCCGATCGCTTCGGACGGCGCCGCGTGCTCGTGGCCGGGCTCGGTCTCTTTAGCCTGGTCAGCCTGCTCGTAGTGGCCGTCACCGAGATCACCCACCTGGTCCTCGTGCGCGCCGCCCTCGGTGTCGCTGCGGCCGGGATGGCGCCGGTCACCGCCTCCCTCATCTTCCGGCTCTTCGACTCCGACGCCTTGCGGATGCGGGCGATGACCCTGCTGATCGTCATCGGCATGAGTTCGTTCGCGCTCGGCCCGGTCGTTGCCGGGTCCGCGCTGGCCACCGTCTCGTGGCACTGGCTGCTGCTCGTCAACGCGCCGGTCGCCCTGATCGCCGTCCTCGGGGTCCTTCTCGGCGTGCCCCGTGACGACCCCGCGGACCTGCACGACGCCCCGCTCGACCTGCTCGGGGCAGGGGCGACGATCGCGACGATCGCGTTCGCGTCATACGGCTTGACCAGCGGCGTCGAGAATGGCTGGACCGCGCTGACCACGCTGCTCTGCGGCGCCGGCGCCCTGTTTGCGCTGATCGGTTTCGTGGTCCGTGAGCGCACCGCCGCCCACCCGATGCTCGACCTCGCGCTGCTGCGGATGCCGACCGTCCGCGGCGCCGCGCTGGCTCAACTTGGCGGGTCGATCGCGATGATCGGGACGATGTTCGGGCTGATCCTGCACTTCCAGTACGCCTTCGGCTGGAGCCCGATGCGCGCCGGCCTCGCCAACCTGCCGTTCGTCCTGACTATGATCGCCGCCACCCCGATCGCCGAGGGATTGATCGGCCGCTTCGGCCACCGGGTCGCCTGCCTGCTCGGCGCGGCGACGCTGACCGTGTCGATCCTCGGGCTCGCCGCGGCGATCGGTCACGCCTACTGGCTGATCGCGCTCGCGATGGTCGGTATGACGCTGGGGCTGCGGATCATCATGACGATCTGCGCGGTGGCGCTCATGCAGGCCGTCCCCGAGAACCGCACCTCCCTGGGCGCCGCGCTGAACGACACCTCCCAGGAACTCGGCACGAGCGTTGGCGTGGCCCTGGTGGGCACGGTCCTGGCCGCGCTCCTCGGCGCCGCCCTCCCCGCTGGTGCGTGGCCCGCGGCCCTGGTCGCCAGCTTCTTCCACGCCGAGCGGGTCGCCGTCGTCGCCGTCGCCGCGCTGGTCGGGGTGATTGCCCTGTATGGCGCGAGCACCCTGACCGACTCTCGGGCGACCGAGGAGCACTGAGCCAGCGTACGGCTGGATGTGCAGTGAGTGGCGATTGCACAGCGCTGTGGAGCGCCTGGAGTCCTGGTGCGGCAAGGCAACAACGGCAGTTGAGTCCGTAACGTTGGTGTACGAGGCCGGTGGTTGTTCGTGTCCTTCCCGGGAGACACGACGGCCACCGGGCATCCTTCGAGTGAACCCATCACAGCACTCTCGAAAGGATGGTCCCGATGACCGTCGCATTGCCCAGTATCGACCCTGCCCGTTTCTTGGACGAACAGCTCGCGCAGGCGAGCCCGGACTTGATGCGGGAGATGTTGTCCACGTTCATCCACACGATCCTGTCCGCGCAGGCCGATGCGGTGTGTGGGGCGGAGTACCGCTCCCGGGTCCCGGAACGGTCGAATCGTCGTAACGGCTACCGCCACCGTGATCTCGACACCCGGGTCGGCACCATCGATGTGGCGATCCCGAAACTGCGGGAAGGCACCTTCTTCCCGGACTGGTTGTTGACCCGGCATTCGCGGGCGGAGAAGGCGCTGACCAGCGTGGTCGCGACCTGCTACCTGCTGGGGGTCTCGACCCGGCGGATGGACCGGCTGGTCCAAGCGCTCGGGATCACCGGCCTATCGAAGTCCACGGTCAGTGAGATGGCCAAGGATCTCGACGGTCAGGTCGAGGCGTTCCGGACCCGCCCGTTGGACGCCGGGCCGTACACCTTTGTCGCCGCGGACGCGTTGACGATCAAGGTGCGTGAAGGCGGGCGCGTGGTCAAGATCGCGACCATGCTCGCCACCGGCGTCAACGCCGAGGGGTACCGGGAGATCCTCGGTGTCCAGGCGTCCACGGCCGAGACCGGCGCCGGCTGGCTCACCTTCTTCCGGGATCTGGTCGCCCGCGGCCTGACCAGCGCCGGCCCGGTCGGTCTGGTGACCTCCGATGCCCACGCCGGACTGGTCGAGGCCATCGGCGCGACGCTGCCCGGGACGGCGTGGCAGCGTTGTCGTACTCACTACGCGGCGAACTTGATGGCGGTGACTCCGAAGAACAGTTGGCCGTGGGTGAAAGCGTTGCTGCACAGCGTGTATGACCAGCCCGACGCTGCAAGCGTGCACGCCCAGTTCGACCGGATCGTCGAGACCCTGACCGAGAAACTGCCCGCGGTCGCCGCGCACCTCGACGACGCCCGCGCCGACATCCTGGCCTTCACCGTCTTCCCCAAAGGCGCCTGGAAGCAGATCTGGTCGAACAACCCCCAGGAGCGGCTTAACCGGGAAATCCGCAGGAGGACCGATGTGGTCGGGATCTTCCCCAACCGCGACGCCCTGATCCGGCTGGTCGGCGCGGTCCTAGCCGAACAACACGACGAGTGGACCGAACAACGCCGCTACCTCGGCCTCGAACTCCTCGCCCAATGCCGCAAAGCCCTCACCCCCAAGGAGGAAACCCCCGCCCAGAACCCACTCACCGCGATCACCGCGTAACCCCGACACGCCCGAAGGATGAAAAACCTTCAAACACCACGCATCAGGACTTGACCACAACGGCCGCTGGGGCGGACCGTCAGCTTGGGTATTCTGACGCGGTGAGGGCACCGAAGCGCCCTCGGCAGTTGCCGCGCAAACCGGCCCTAAACGTCCCCAGACGGCCGCGCCTGAAGTGCGGCTTCCCGAGCACGCTACTCGCCGTCGAGTCCACCGCGTCGCCAGCTCCAATCAATGTCGATGGGATGGTCCGCACGAACGGAGGACCGGCGCTAGTGGTCGGCGCCGGAACAACCGCTAACAAGCTGCTGGCTCCGGCCCAAGGCATCGCCGGGGTCCTTGCGGGCGACTACTCAGAATCCGCGTTGCAGCGCGCCGCCGACCACTTCAAGGTCACCGTGTTAACGGTGCAGCACCAGGTCGACAACCAACTGGCCGCATGATCACACCTCTCCGCCTGGCCAAAGTCGACTGAGCTTTCAGAGCCTGGGGCCGATCAGGAGCGCAGGATGCGCATCGTCGACTGCAGGGCCAGGCGCGTATCGGGCGCCGACACCGGAGTTGCGAGGATGCGCTCGGCCGGGCGATGCGCTTACCCCTGGCCGACGTCTCGACCGAGGGTGCGGCCCGCGAAGCCCATCCCAATCGCCATCAGCCAGGAAGAGCAGCCCGACGAGGAAGGGGACGAGCGTCGCCGCGGCGAGCGCCAGGGTCCGGGTCCGCTCGCTGGCCGCGGTCATGGCGGCTTCGTGGGCCTGATCGGAGCTGCGGGTCAGCGACACCATGACGAGCAGCCCGAAAACCCCTAGAGCAGAGCCGATCCAGACCTGACCGGCGGCCAGGTGGACGAGGTCGGCGACCGTGCCGTCGAAGCAGACGGACCCGGCGTCGAGGACGATGACGCGGTCGCACAGGGCGGTCGCACAGGGCGCTCACGTCCTCGGTCTGGTGGGTCGCCAGCAGCACGGCCGACCGGCGGGCCTGCTCGGACAGCAGGCCGCGAAGGGAGGCCCGCTGCTCCGGGTCCAGGCCGGTGGTCGGCTCGTCGAGAATGATCAGCCGCGGGTCACCCATGAACGCCTGCGCGAGCGCGAGGCGGCGCCGCTGGCGGGAGAGCGCCGAGATCCGTTTGCTGGCCTGCTCACCGAGGTGAACCAGGTCAAGCACGCGCCGGACTTCCGCGCGCCGGGCCGCGGTGTCCTTCCATTCCTTGAGGACGGCGATGTAGTCGAGGAAGCCGGCCGCGGCCATCCGCGACGGCATACCGACCTCCCGGGGCAGGTAGCCGAGCGCGCGGCGGGCGTCGGTGCGCTCGGCGAGGTTGCCGGTAACGTCATGTCCCGCAACGGAAATCGTGCCGGTGGTCGGCAGCATAGCGGTGGCGAGTAGGCGCAACAGGGTCGACTTGCCGGCGCCATTGGGTCCCAGCAGGCTGATGACTCCGGACGCAGATCGAGATCGAGCGGAATGCAGCGCCCGAGTGGAGCCGTAGGACTTGCTCCACGGCGCGCACGGTGAAGTGACCCTCTACGGCGGCCTGGCCGGCCCGGGTCAGTCGGTCCGCGGCATACCGATCGAGGATGGCGGCGTCGGCGTGCCAGGCGTCGGCGTGGGTGCTCACGAGAGGTGCTCCGATCCGGCGAGGAGGGTGCCGCGCAATTGGCGCTTGGCCGCGCGCAGCCGGGATTTGACGGTGCCTTGCGGCAGCCCGAGCAGGGTGGCTGCCTCCTTGGTGGTGAGGCCGTCGAGCACCGTCACCTGCACGACGGCGTGCAGGTCGGGCGAAAGGCGGTGCAGCGCAATGCCGACGTCACCGTGCTCGATGGCGACGAGCAACTCGTCCTCGGCGCTGCGGACCACGGGCAGGGCGGCGGCGATCGTGACCCTGTCGCACCCAAGTGGCCCAGCGGATCACCTTGGCGAAAACTCGTCGCCCAGATGCCACGCCCGCTCGCCCTAATCGTATGTATACAATTGCCTACGATACATACATCAAGGAGTCGGCATGACCTCGCGCCCCTGCTTCCACCTGGCCATCCCGGTGACCGACATCGCCGCCGCCCGCGCCTTCTACGGCGGCGTCCTCGGCCTCGCCGAGGGCCGCTCGGACGAGCGGTGGGTCGACTGGAACTTCTATGGTCACCAAGTGGTCACTCACTGCACCGGCGAGCGGCGCAGTGAGCCGGCCGGCCACAACCTCGTCGACGACCACCAGGTCCCGGTCCCGCACTTCGGCCTCGTCCTGAGCATCCCGGACTTTCACGACCTGGCCGCGAAGATGCGGGCCGCCGGCGCGGAGTTCGTCATCGAGCCCTACCTGCGCTTCGCGGGCCTGCCCGGGGAGCAGTGGACGATGTTCTTCCTCGACCCGTCCGGCAACGCGATGGAGTTTAAGGCGTTCGCCGACGAGTCCCAGATCTTTGCCGTCTGAACGCTTTTCGGTATGCCGCAGACCAAGGCCGAGCGGGTCTACCTCGCCCTGCGCGAGGACATCACCGCCGGGCGATTGCCGGCGGGTGCGCCGCTGGACGAGGTCGCACTGGCCGAGGTGCATGGTGTCTCGCGCACCCCGGTCCGAGAGGCGCTGCGCCGGCTGACCTCCGATGGACTGGCCGCGACTGGCGCCCGCCGACAGGTCCGCGTGGTTGAGCTGTCCGATGCGCGGCGCCACGAGCTGACCGTCATCCGCTGCGCGCTGGAGGCGGCGGCCGTGCCGTGGGCGTGCGAGCGGGTCACACCGGAGGACCTCGATGAGCTGCGTCTGTCGCTGTTCAAACAACACCGGCTCGCGGTGTCCGGCGCGATCGGGGATTTCCTCGCGGCGGACGAGCAATTCCACCGCCGCCTGGTTCAGACCGCCCGAATGGACACCCTCGCCCGCCTTGTCGACCAACTCGGACCCGTCATCCGCCTGACCCGGCTCGGCGTCCCTACCTCGATCGACCACGTGCGGGTGCTCGTGGCCGAGCACGAGCGCATCGCGACCCTCCTGGAGGAGCGGAAGTCCGAACTGCTAGTGACCTTCCTGGACAACCACATTCGCAACATCGGCCCGCGGGGGCCAGCGGGCGGCGGGTCACAATCCCTGCGCTGAGCCGTGGGCGCCCTGTTCAGGAGAGCGCGTCGCGCCGGCGGGCAAGGTGGGCACGTTCGACAGGATTGCCGGCCAAGCCAATCGCCCTGTCGTATGCCGCTCGCGCCTGCTCCGCTCGCCCCAGCCGCCGCAGCAGGTCGGCCCGGGTGGCGTGGTAGGCGTGATAGCCGTCCAACGCGGCCGCGAGCCGATCGACCTCGGCGAGAGCGAGCTGAGGACCGTCGCGTTCGGCGACGGCGACTGCGCGGTTGAGGCGCACGATCGGAGACGGGTCGAGGGCGACCAGGCGGTCATACAGCGCAATGATCTGCGACCAGTCGGTCGCCGCAGCCGCGGGCGCCGAGGTGTGGACCGCGTTAATCGCGGCTAGTAACTGAAAGCGGCCCGGGGGTGCGCCACCGGCGGCGACGACATCAAGCCGTTCTCTGACCAGGGCGTGGCCTTCGGCGACCAACACACGATCCCAGGCGCCGCGATCCTGCTCGGCGAGAACCACCAACTCGCCACTGGCAGACACCCGTGCGGGGCGGCGGGCATCGGTCAGCACCATCAGCGCCAACAGGCCGGCGACCTCGCCGTCCTCTGGGAGGAGGGACCGCAGCACTCGGCCCAGCCGGATCGCCTCGTCGGTGAGGTCGACCCGCACCGCCTCGCTCCCGGCGCTGGCGAGGTAGCCCTCGTTGAAGACGAGGAAGATCACCGCGAGGACTCCGGCGAGGCGCGGGTGCAGGTCGTCCGTCGAGGGAACCCGGTAGGGCACGTGCGCGGCCTTGATCTTGGCCTTGGCCCGGGTGATCCGCTGGGCCATGGTGGTCTCGGGGACAAAGAAGGCGCGCGCGATCTCGGCGACGGTCAGGCCGCCGAGCAGCCGCAGGGTGAGGGCCACGCGAGCCTCCATCGACAAGGCCGGGTGGCAGCAGGTGAAGACGAGCCGGAGCCGGTCGTCGGTGACTGGGCCGGTCGGCTCGGCCGGAGTGTCGTCATACAACATCTGGGCCGCCTCGTATTTCGCGCTGCGCTGGGCCTCGCGACGCAAGCGGTCGATCGCCTTGCGGGCCGCGGTTGTGGCGAGCCAGCCGCCCGGATTTGGCGGTATGCCGTCCCGCGGCCACCGCTCCACCGCCGCCGCGAACGCCTCAGCGGCAGCGTCCTCGGCGAGGTCGAGGTCGCCGAATCGGCGGGCGAGAGCGGCGATCACCCGCCCCCACTCTTCGTGGTGGGCACGGGTGATCGCCTCTGCGGCAGCGGTTTCGGTCACTGCTCCAGCATGTCGCGGATCGACTCTTCGGTCTGGAAGGGCCGCACCTCGACCGCTCCCCGGCACGCCCTCGAACCCTCGGCCGCCAGCGCCAGGGCCACATCCAGATCGGGCGCCTCGATGACCCAGAAACCGCCGAGGTGTTCCTTGGCCTCCAGGTAGGGCCCGTCGGTGAACACCGGGGTGTCGCCCTGACCATCTACTGTCGTGGCGGTCGATGAGGGGGCTAACCCGTCGGCGAAGACGAAGTAGCCCTCGCGCTGGAGTTTGTCGTTGAAGACCGCGGTGTCGGCGAACGCCTGCAGCATGGCCTCCTTGGAGTCGTAGGGACCGAACTCGGTGTTCTCGGCGGGGAAGACGGACAGCAGATACCTGGGCATTGGTCAATTCTCCTTCGTCGTTCGACTAGGTGCTTGGCTACGCACACCACATCCACGAATGGGATGGGCCCGATACGACAGCCGCACACAACTCAGTCACGGAAGGGGATTGACGAGCGGCGGACGGGTGTGTCGGCATACCCACAAGCGGTGAGCAATGACGCCACGGACGCCTCGGCGGCGGCGCCGTTGGCGGAGGGTGAGATCGCCAGCCCGCGCACCGGCAGCGGCGAGTTCGTGATTGTTCCCACGGCACCGGGTCGGGCATTCGGGGCGGCCCCAGTGAGCCACAGATAGGGCGCGATTCCATAACGGCTCGGGCGGTAGCGCACGAACGAGCTTGTCCGAGAATCCGTCCGCGCATCCTGCTCGGTGTAGAGCGTGGTCGCCAGGCGGGTTTCGCGCTGATCGCGGAAGCCGGCGTGTTTGGTCAACAACAGGGCCAGCTCCAACTGGTCGACCAGATCGGTGATATCTGCTTGCGCCTCGGCGGGCAGATCCCCCAGGCGACGCTCCACGGAGGTATGCCGAGCATGCTCGCCGAGGTCGAGCCCGCGCACGTGCGCCAGCGCCTTCGGTAGCCGGTCGAGAACCGCATCGACCATCCGGCGCTGCCCCTCCTCGTCATAAACCACCGGGACCCAGGGCCGGCGCCGGATCATGAACCCGTCGTCCGGCGCGCCGTCCACCTCCGGATGGCTGCCCGGGTCGCCGAGGACGAGCAGCGGGGCCCGCGAGTCCTATGACCACTCGATTCGGGCTCATCGTCGGCAGCGTTGCCGACGCCTCGATCAACGCCGGCTCGCGGCCTACTTGGTGAGCCGCGCACCGAGCGACTTCGCCTTCGACACCATCCCCATCACCGACCTCCCCGTCTACTCCTACGATCTCGATCCCGACTTCCCACCGGCCGCAACGGCATTCAAGAAGGCTCTTGTCGATCATCGCCAGCTGCTGTTCGTGACTCCCGAATACAACCGGTCGATCCCCGGAGCGCTGAAGAACGCCCTCGATTGGGGCTCGCGCCCCTGGGGAGACTCCTTCGCCGGATGCCGTGCGGCCATCGCCGGCACCGGCCTCAACGGTGCCGGCTCGGCGGTGGCACAGGCACACCCGCGCAGCATCCTCGGCTACCTCCAGGTGTCCGTGTTGGGGGCCGAGGAGGTGTGCCTGCCCTGGACTGACGGAGTTCTCCACTCCCCGCGGATGGCCGAGCTTGTCGACGCCTTCTGGGAGAGTGTCCGCGCCGCGCTACCGGATTGACCGTCACATCCCCGCGGCGACCAGGACCCCGAGCGCGATGATGAGCACCCCGCCGACGCGCATCAGCCACACCGTGCGTGCCGGCGAAGACCCGAACCACTCCCGTGCCATCGACGCGATCACGACCCAGAGCGAATCGCACGCCAGGCCCACAAGCACGGGAACGAAGCACAAGAGCAGCAGCGCCGGAATCGCCGACTCGCCGGCGCCGAGCGGCGCGAGGAACCCCGGGACGATAACGCCATACATGATCACGCCCTTGGGATTGGTCAGGCCCACGGCGACGCTGCTCCACAGCACGCGCCGCCCTGGCAGGGCGACGGCCCCCGCATCGAGCTCCCCGACGTGAGCCCATCGAGAGCGCAGATATCGCAGACCGATGGCGACCAGCACCGACCCGCCGACGACGCGCAGCACCGTCAAGGCCGTGGGCGAGCGGGATATCACCGTCCCCACACCGACGGTCATGACGAGTGCCGTGACCGCCATTCCGGCCGTGTGACCGAGGACGCTCACCAGCGCGAGCCGCCGCCCTGCCCCGAGGGCCTGGCCGATGAGGAACATCACGCTGGGTCCGGGCACGACGATGATGACGATCGAGGTGACCAGGAGCTGGAGCAGTCCCGCGGTGGTGATGCCGGGAATCACGGCAGTTGTCCGTCTCTACGGGTTCGGTGGTCAGGCTTGCTTCGACGGTAGCCGACCGACCCCGCCTGCTACCGCAGGATGACGAGTTCCCCGGTGGCGCGGGTCATCGCCACATAGCGGTCGACCGCGCCGGCGATCCCGTCGCCCAGTGCCGCGGGCTCGACGAGGATGACGAGATCGAACTCCAGCCCCTTGGCGCTCACCGGCGTCAAGGACAGCACGCGCTCGTCGCCGGCGAAGTCCGCATCTGCGATGACGCAGGCCGTTCCCTCGGCGTGCGCGGCCCGCCACTCAGCGATGATCGCGGGCAACTCCGCGCGTGTGCGGTAGCGGACGGCACGGCTGGTATGCCGCACGGATGTCGGGATCGGCGCGTCCGGGACGGCGGTCACGATCTCGGCGGCGGCCGCGGCCATAACCTCGGCAGGTGTGCGGTAGTTCACCGTGAGCCTCGCGGTCCGGGCCGCTGGGAGCCCGGCGGCGGCGAGCCTGGCCGGCCACGTCCCGGTGAATCCCGCTCGCGCCTGCGCCCGGTCGCCGACGACCGTGAAGTCACGCGAGGGACACCGCGCCAACAGCATCGTCCACTCGGCGTCAGTGAGTTCCTGCGCCTCGTCGACGACGATGTGCCCGAACGGCCCGGCCAGCGGGTCGCGCGCTTCCTCGTGCCCGGACTGATCGACTAGCGCGGCCCGCAGATCCAACCCACGGAGCATCGACATCACCTGCATCTCGGAGTCGTCGGCGGCGACGAGATGGTCGACGACCGCGTCCATCTCCTGGCGCTGGGCGGCCAGCGCAGCCTCGCGCCGCCGGGTGCGCCGGGCGCTGTCGGGGTCGCCGATGCGGCGCCGAGCCGCATCCAGCAAGGGCAGGTCGGACACGGTCCAGGCAAGGGGGTCGAGCCGCGTCAGTGTCCGAATCTGGGCGGGAGTCAGCCCCGGTGCGCAATGGCGCAGGAATGCCGGGACCGTTAACAGATCCCCGGCGATATCCGTCGGCTGCAGCAGGGGCCACGCGCGGTTGACCGCGGTGCGCATGGCAGGACTCGCCGCCAGGCGGCGTCGCCGCTCGTCCGTCTCGCCCTCAGCGTCGGAGTCCGCGTCGTTCGCGGTGTCGAGCACGATCTCCAGCAGGGTCGACCAGACGGCTTCGCGGGACTCGTTGTGCGAGGCCGCCGGATCGACGGCCGCAACGGCCTCCGCCCAATCGTCGGCGCTGATCCACAGGTCCTCCGACTCGGTCTCGACCAGTTGCCCGCTCGTGGGCGGCTCCTCGTAGAAGCGTGCCGCGGCGTCGATCGCCTCGACCAGGACGGTGCTCGCCTTGAGCCGGGCCACTTCGGTATCGGGCTCGTCCGGCGCGGTGGCCCCTTCGGGGACCAGGTCGCACAGCGTGCACATCCGCACACCGTCCTCCCCCAACCCGGGCAGCACGTCCTCGACATAGGACAGGAAGTGCTGGTTGGGCCCGACGAAAAGCACGCCGCCGCGTCCGGCGGCGAGGTTGGGATCGGCATACAGCAGGTATGCCGCCCGGTGCAGCGCCACGACCGTCTTCCCCGTTCCAGGGCCCCCGTCGACGACGAGCACGCCTCGTGCCGGCGCGCGGATCACCGCGTCCTGGTCGGCTGCGATGGTGCCGAGGACATCGCGCATCCGGCGCGTGCGCGCCTGTCCCAGAGTGGCGATGAACGCCGACTGGTCGTCCAGGGACGCTGGGTTGATCGCCGCGTCGAGGTCGAACACCTCGTCCCAGTAGTCGATCACCCGGCCGGCGTACCAGCGGTAGCGGCGTCGGCTGGTCAACCCGCACGGGTTGGCCAGCGTCGCGGCAAAGAAGGGCTCCGCGGCGGGGGCTCGCCAGTCGAGGAGGAGGTGGTTGCCGTCCGGGCCGCGCATTCCGATGCGGCCGATGTAGACCGGCGCCTCGCCGGCCGGAACGATGCGTCCGAGGCACAGGTCGGCGCCATACCTGCGGAGGAGGTCGATCCGCGCGGCCAGCCTGCGGGCGGCTGCGTCTCGGTCGAGGGCTTCTTGACCCATGCGGGTGGGGCGGCGACGGACTCGGGTTAGTTCCTCGTCGAGGTTGGCCAGGTCGAGCCGGATGCCGGTCTCGATCGCGCTGAACTGGGCGAGGTCCGGCCCGATGAGAGCTGGATCGGCTTTGCGGGCTCGCGACGACGGGATGGCGTAGAACTCCTCAAGGCCCCCCGGCTGAATCGGGTCTGACATGCTGCCTCCTTTGAGTCGCTTGCCGTTGATCTGGTGAAAGGCCCACTTGCACAGTGGATTCCTAGACCGGCATGGGCATGGCGACGCTGCTGAAGTGAGGATTCTGCCCCCGGTGGGGGGCCTTGCCGCAAGGCCCCCCGGGCGGTATAGATTGAATAGCGAGGGGACGTCGTGGGATCGTGGGCGGGACTGCGCCGAGGGGTCACCACGGCTGACGAAACCGAGGCCAGGGCCACCGCCGCGCTGCTGCCCGCCGTGCCTGCGCCGAGGGGTCACCACAGCTAACGAAATCGAGCATGTGCGCGGGCCGGTGAGAATTGCTGGGGACAGGTCTGCCAGGTGCTTCTCGCGCTCCACCACCCCGACCTGCAGGGGGTGCGGTATACCTCACCTTCTGCGGGTCGGCCCCCGCGGGTCTGGCAGTTGGCCTTGTCCCTCGGTGTATTCCTGACCTCAGAAGGGAGGTTCGTCGTCGGTGGGGTCGGGCCGGGGGATGTCGATGTGGACCGGGTGCGGGTAGGTGTGGTTGGGGCAGGTGATGGTGTCGCTGCGGATGGGCCGGCCGGTGCTGACCGTGGCCTCGCCGTTGCCGTCGGGGTAGAGCCGGGCCAGGTCGCGGGTGAGCTGAGCGTGTTCTCGGGTTCGCTGGGGGGCGGCGGTCTCGGTGTGGGCGTCGGCGATGGCGTGTTCGAGGTGGTACTCGAGGGCGGTGATCCGGTCGGTGGGCCGGGTTCGGCAGCCGCGTGGCGGGTGGTGGTCCTGCCGGTGGGCGCCGCGGGCGCGCCGGTGGTCTCGGTATCGCTTGCCCCGGGCTCGGCGGGAACGGTTCTCTCGGCCGCAACGGTGGTCTCGGCGGCAACGGTTGTCTCGGCGGGCCGCGGCTCGGCGGCAGCGTTTGTCTGATCGGTCGCGGTTTCGTCTCTCGGGAGGGTCGAGTCGGTGCGCGCCGTCCCCGGCCCAGGATCTGGCCGGGGATCTGGTTCGGGATCTGGTTCGGGGTCGGGCAGGACGATGGTGTGCAGGCGGTCGATGGGCATGCTCGATTGAACGGTGGCGGTGGGGCTGGTCCAGGTCACCGTCCCATCGGGGTGCAAACGGACGTGCCAGCCGGGGCGTTGTTTGATCCGGTGGTGGCGCCGGCACAGGCAGATCAGGTTGCTCGCGGCGGTCGGGCCGGTGGGCCAGGCGCGGACGTGGTCGAGGTCGCAAAACCGTAGCCCGATCGGGCAGCCGGGGAAGCGGCAGCGCCCGTCCCGGGCGCGCACCAGGGCGGTCAGGTCTTTGCCGGGGCGGTAGGCGGTGGTGGCCAGCCGGTCACCGATATCGAGCAGGGCCCCGGTGACCGGGTGGCACGGAGCCCGGGTGATCGTGGCGGTCGCGGCGATTGCTTCGAGCCAGGCGCGGGTGACCAGCCAGGGCGCGGTCGCGGTGCCGGTCACGATCTCGATTAGGTCCCCACCCGCCGTGCGGGGCGGGCAGCCCGCGCCGCGCACACCGGTGCCGGCGAAGCCAGTACCGCCGGTCTCGTCGGTGTCGTCGGTGTCGCTGCCGGCGGGAGCGAAGGCGGTGCCGGCCAGGTCGCGCGCGGCCCGTTCCTCGCCGGCGTCGCGGTCACCCGGCGCCGGCTGCGCCTCGTCGATGTGCGCGTCGGTGCCTGGGCCCTGACCCGCCAGGTCATCGCGGGTGTCGCCGTCGTCGCTCTCGTCGTCGGTGTCACCGTCGCTGTCGTCGCCGCTGCCGTCGTCGGTGTCGGTGTCGTCGCTGTCGGTGTCGGTGTCGTCGCTGTCGGTGTCGGTGTCCCGGCTGCCAGTGTCCGGGGTGCCGGCGTCATGATCGTCCACATTGTCGGTGCCGCGGCCGGGAGCGTCCGGGCGTCCGGCCCCGCCGGGCCCGTCACCGCGACCATCCGGAGCGTGCCCGCCGAGACCGTGACCGCTGGGGCCGTCGTCGTCCGGTCCGTGGGTGTCGTCACAGCCGGGGTGATCGGCGCGTGGCTCGTCGGTGTCGTCGTCACCAGGAATGTCGTCACCAGGAGTGTGGTCGTCGCCACCGCCGCCCATGCCGCCGGTATCGCCCGTGTCGGGGTCGCCCGGGTCGTCGGGGGTGTCGGGGGTGTCGGGGTCGAGGACGGTGGCGGGCACGCCCAGGGCCAGGGAGACGTCGATGGTCGCGTTCCCGCAGACCAGATCGGTCAACGCCTTGCCGCGGGCGGCCTCGATCGTCGGGCACACCTTGTCCGCCAGGTAGGCGTGGGCCAACGCATCCACCGCCTGCCACGCCACCAAAGCGTCCTCACACGGGAACCGGCCGATCCACTCATCGACCCCATCCCCGACCGCCCGCCGGGTCACCCCCACCCGGGCCCGCTCCCGGGTGGCACGTTGACGCACGAACTCCGGGCTAATCGACGCCAACAACCGCCGGACCCGCCGCCGCAACTGCGGCGCCGTCTCCCCCGGGAAGTACTCGCTGATCGCGGCGACCACCGCCGCCGCCACATCAGGCGGAACCTCAGCCAACTCCTGGGCGACCACCGAGGCCCGGTAACCATCCAAGGTCCCGGCCGCTTGCGCCGCCCGCAACCCGCCCAGGCCGGTGCACGCCGGCTGCGGCGGGGCACCGAGCACCGGCTCGTCCGGCAACCCGCCCGGCGGGTCCTCCCAGGAGTCTTCGTGCAGGGTGAACCGGTCCCCGGCGATCGCCAACGCCGCATCCACCCGGTGAGCGGCGAACGCCCGGGTCGCGGTCAACGCGTGCGCGACCAGGTCTTCCCCGTCCAACACCGCCCGGCCCAGCCCGATCACCCGCTCCGAAAGGGTCCCGTCCTCGTCCCAGTCGTCCTCGATCGCGACCAGCCGCACGATCGCCGCGTCCTGCGCCGCGGTCAAAGTGTTGATCGCGGCCTGGCACTGCCCGACCAGCGCCTGCCAGCCCGCCCGCGACCGGGAGGCACACCCCTGGGACGCCGAGGCCACCACCTCGGCAAGACCCGCGCACAGCGCTGCCATGGCCGGGTCGCCCGACCCGGCACCCGCCATACCCCCACTAACCGCAATCACTCCGGTCTACACCCCCTGTGTATGCCCCTAGCCTACTCCGACAAAATTTCGAGCGCAAGGTCTTACTGAAGGTTTTTCTGTTCGCCAACAGCGGAATCCGGCCTAGTGGCGTATCCAACTCACCGACCCCGGATCACCGCGGGAATCGCCGTCGGCTCGTTCGCCGACGCTCACCCGAAACGCCCCGGTCCGCTCGCTGGAACCCCACCCCCGGTCGCGGCCCGCCGTCGGCGAGGCCACCTCCAAGCGGCGGCCGGTCAGCTGGGGCGCAACCCGGCGGTCGTTCGCACCGGAGCGGGACCACCAGTCGGGTCAGCACCTAGGGCCAACGCCAGCCCCGTCGCTGCCCAGGCCCGCCAATCGAGAGGACCCGGTCGGCACGGTTCTCGCCACAAAACATACCGACACGCTCCTCTCGACCCCGCCGGGCCGGTCATCCGCCGCCCCGGGACAACACCACGACACCTACTAGCGGGTAGATCCAGCAAAACGTGCGCTGCAACGCACCTTTTGCCGGACCTACCCGCCGGTAGCCCTCCTCCAGCCCGCCGGTTGCCGGGGACACGCGGTCGGCAAGTCGCACAGTTGCGCCTGCTCGACTGGCTGCCACGTGCTCGACTGGCTGCCACCTGCGCGCCTCGCCGCCACGTGCGCACCTCGCCGCCACGTGCGCGACTCGCCGCCACGTGCGCGCCTGGCGGTTCAGCAGCGCGTCATTCACGAACTCGTCATTCACCAACTCGTCGAGTCCCCGCGAAGCGAGCGCTCAGGCGCAGTAGTCGCACACCCCGGTCGCCGGGAGCTGCATGAAGCAGGTCGGACACGTGGCGGCCGGTTCGGGCGGGGCGGACGCGCGGGCCGCAGCGACCGACCGGGTGTTGCTCGTGCGACGTGGGCTGCGCTCGCGGCCAGAGCGCAGGGACTGGCGCGGTGCCCACCCGCCCGCCGGGGTTGGCGCACCGGCCCAGCGATAGCACTCGATCCGGTGCTCGGCGGCCAGTCTTTCCCGCTCGCGGCCGGTGTCGGCCGGCGCCAGACCGAGCGCCAGCAAGACCGCGTCGTATGCCGGCCCAACCTTCCCGTTGTCGTCCGCCACGACCAGCGCGGGCAATGGCGGGTCCCCGTTCGCGCGCCCCTCGCGCGCCATCCGCTCCAGGAAGTGACCGAGCCACTTGGACAACGCGCCATTGGCCCGGATGCCGCTGCGCGCCTGGATCTCCTCGGCGAAGTCCGCCTGGGTGACCACCGCGTGGGGTGCGCCGGCGACTCGGGACAACGCCTCCCGGGCCAGCGGCAACCACACCTCCTCGGTAGCCGCGCGCCCGTGCGTGAATCCGGACTCATCCCGTGCGAAGCCGCCGATGCCGGCCATCCGTCACCTCCGAAGCGTCGCCTCCAGGGTAAATCCTCACGGGAGCACATCGGCGATCCGGATCGGCGGGAGGCTCAAGACGCCGGCATACGGCAGGCCGACAATCTCCCGGACGGACGCGAGCAGCGCCCGCCACACGGCCGGTCCCTCGGCGACGCCCCCAAGAATGCCCTCATGCCCGCCACCAAAACCGGCCGTCGCTTCGACCGCGTCCGTGCTGTCCATCGGCTTGAGCAGCTGCAGCGGGCTCGGCTTGGGTATGGCGCGCACGCTCACGTCCTCGACCCCCACGCCGCTGCGCCGACACGCCTCCGCCAACGCGGCCTCGAATCCACCGAGCTGGTCGACCAGACCGCGCTCGGCGGCATCGGCGCCGCTCCACACCCGGCCACGCGCCACCGCCCGCAGATCCTCGACCGGCAGGCTGCGGTCGGCGGCCGCCTTGGCGGTGAAACCGGCATACACCTCATCGAGCCAGCGATCGAGCAGGGCCCACTCCGCCTCGCTGAAACCCTGGTTGGAGGAGAACATCGCCGCGTATGGACCGCTCGCCAGCGTCGCGCGGTTGATCCCGATCCGCTCCAAGCCGCCTCGCAGGACCTGCTTGCCCGCCAGCACCCCGATCGAACCCGTGATCGTCGTGGCGTTGGCGACGATCGCCGTGCACGGCATCGCGAGGTAGTAGCCGCCCGACGCCGCCACCGAGGCCATCGACGCGATCACCGGCTTGCGCCGCCGCACCAGCTGGATCTCGCGCCGGATCGCGTCGGACGCGACATTGGAGCCGCCCGGGCTGTCGATCCGCAGGACGACCGCCCGGACATTGTCGTCCCGGCCGGCCGAGCGCAGGGCCGCGCCGAGCTGCTCCGATGCGACCACCGGCCCGGCGGACAAGCCCGACCCGCCACGCCCGAGCAGGATGGGCCCGGAGGCTTGGATGACGCCGATCACCTGCTTGCCACCTACGCCGACAGGCATCCGAACCACGTCGCCGACGAGCGACTCGATCCGATTGCTGCCGTGCCGCTCCACGAATCTTAGCGTCGGCTCGGCAGCACCGATCCGTTCTTGCGCAGCGGCATACGCTCCATCGCGATAGCCAATGTGGTCGATCAGGTTGCGCGCCAACGCCTCATCGGCGGTCAACGGACCGGCGTCGATCGCCGACCGGACTGCGGCTTCCTCGATCCCCCGCCCACCAGCAATGTCGGCCACGACCGATTCGGTGATCGAGTCGAGCAGCCGCTGCGTCATCTCGGCATTGGGCTCCGACATCTCGTGGCGGTCGAAAATCTCTGTTGCGCTCTTATATTCGTGGCGGCGGCTCATTTGCGGCTCGACGCCGAGCCTCTCGAGCGCACCCCGGGCAAAGGGCGCCTCGGCGTGATACCCGACCAGTCCGAGTCCCCCGCTCGGTTGCAACCAGATCTCGTCGAACGCCGTCGCCAGGTGATACCCAGTCGTGCCGGCGCTCATCTCCCCGAAGCTCGGGCTCCAGGCAATCGCCACCTTGCCGGCGGCGCGGAAATCCTGAACCGCTGACCGCAACTCCTCCGACTGCGACACGGTCAAGGCACCAGGCCCGATGCCGGCGATCAGGCCCGCCACATCGGTGTCCGTGGTCGCCTTGCGCAGGTGCTCCACCAGCGTCCGCAGGATCGGCGTATGCCGCGCCCGGACCACCTCGACCGGGCTCGCTGCCGGCGCCTCCTGCACCCCCCGCGCGATGTCGATTTCGAGCAGGACGGGACCACCGGCAACCCCCAGCGGGCCGATCGGAGTGCGGCGGAGCATGGTTCGCGCCGATTTGGGGAGCTTCACCGGTCGAGCTTAAACGAGGCCCTCGCGGGGCGCGCTGTGCTCATAGCCAGCGCAGGTGACGAAACATCAGATAGAGGCCGCCGGACAGGACCACGATCAACGCGATGCTGAGCCAGAGCCCGAGCGGCGAGGCGAACCCGGGATACGGGATGTTCTGGCCGAACCAGCCGGTCACGGCCGTCGGGATGGCGATGATCGCACCCCACCCGGCCAGCTTTTTCATGATGACGTTGAGCCGGGAGTCCTGCAGCGAGAGATTGGCTTCAAACACCGTGGAGACCAGGTCACGCAGCGACTCGGTCCACTCCGCGGCACGCAGCA
Source organism: Nostocoides sp. (assembly GCF_037045025.1). Classification (GTDB taxonomy): domain Bacteria; phylum Actinomycetota; class Actinomycetes; order Actinomycetales; family Dermatophilaceae; genus Nostocoides_A. The sequence continues at coordinate 576,738 of NZ_JBAOHM010000015.1, forward strand.
CGTGATCGTAGAGATCGTCATACCAATGATCGAGGTCCGTGCCGTCCCGGTCGCGGTGGCGCACCAGGGCATTGACCACCTCGCGCATCGGTAGGACCACGCGGCGCAGTCCAACGAGATCCTTGCGGAAACGATAAACCCGCTGCACGAAAGCGCCATCCACCGGGCCGGCGCTGAACAGCTCGTCCTCGAGGTCCTCGATCTCGTCATCGAGCAGTTGGATGGTCTCGAAGTGGCCGTCGACGATCGTGTCGAGCAGGCCGTGCAGCAGCGCCCCGACGCCGGAGCGCAGCAGGTCGGCGTTCTCCTCCCACCGGGAGGCCACGGGCGCGAAGTCGAAGCCGCCGTCGAGGCGGATGGTCACGAGCAGATGGGGCAGCACGAGCCCGGAGAGACGGTGGGTCGCCAACCGACCGATCCCCGGGCTCGAGTCGTCCGCATGCAGGGACGTGGCATAGACGGTGAAGAACAGCGTCTGGCCGTGGCGGGTGACCTTGGGCCGCTCATGTGGTTCGACGACATCCTCGATCGTCGTCGGCGCCAGATCGAGCTTCGTGGCCAGTTCGGCAAGGTCCCCTCGGCTCGGGCGCAGCAGGTCGACCCACGCGACCGTCCCCTCGACCTGAGCAACCGTTGACAGTTCCTCGGCGCTGAGGTCGTCGTCGATGAGTTGACCGTCGCGCCAGGCCAGGCCGCGGTTCACGCAATCGGGCAATGCCATGCCTCCCATCCTCCCCGCGTCCCAGGCTCGAACCCCTCCTATCCGCCGCCCGAATGAGACCAATCCCACCCCGCCAGCGGATGCGAGCACTCCAGGACCGGGTCAATGATGGGAAGGTCCACAGCGAGGACAAGCGTCGGGCCCCATTTGGCTCCGTCACGCATCTGAGGGTCGAAGTTTGCCGCCCGCTGCCGAGAGTCACAGCCGACCGGAGGCATGCGATGTCCGCTCTTATGACCAAGCCCGACCACGACGTCGACGAGGTGTCCCGAGCAGGCACGATCGAGGACTCCGCACCTGACCTCCCCTTCGAGTCTCCCGAACTCGGCACTCGGGGATTCTTCCCCAACAGCCACGAAGACGACGACAACCACGCATAACACCACCTAACCCGCGATAAACCAGTGGGTCGCGGTGGCGCGCGGCCCGTGAGCCCGGACGAGAAAGGTCCGGTGGAGGAAGACAATGACCGCGAACAATCCGACCTACCCAGGCCTGCCCTCTGTCATCAACGGCAACGCCGCCGTGGCTCACGTGATGAGCCACGTTTGCGGCGGGGTCATCGGCTACCCGATCACCCCCTCGACGGAGATCTCCGAGCTGTATGAGGCGACGCGCGCCGAGGGTGGTGTCAACGTCTGGGGCAAGCACGCCTTCTTCTTCGAGCCCGAGGGTGAGCACTCCGCCCAATCTGGTGCTCTTGGTGCGGCTTTGACTGGGGGACAGTTCATTTCGAACGCTTCGTCCAGCCAGGGGATCCTCTATGCGATGGAGTCCCACTTCGTGACGGTGGGCAAGAAGATCGGCGGCTTCGTGCTGCAGGTGGCCGCCCGCGTCGTCTCGAAGCACTCACTGAACGTCATGGCCGGGCACGACGACATCTATGCCCTGCTCTCGTCCGGCTACACCGTCCTCTTCGGGGCCAACCCGCAGGAGGCCGCCGACCTCGCGGCGATCTCCTACCGCGTCTCCTCGACCTCCCTCATCCCGGTCGCCAACGCGATGGACGGCTTCTCCACCAGCCACATGCTCTCCGAGGCGCGTATGCCGGAGCCCGAGCTGCTGCACGACTACCTCGGCGACCCGGCCGGCCGCATCCCGTGCCCGACGCTCGCCCAGGAGATGCTCTTCGGCGCCAAGGGCCGCGTCTTCCAGCTCGAGGGCTTCCTGCGACGCAACACGCGCGACATCCCCGCCGACGACGTGGCCGCGCTGCGCGCCTTCCTCGAGGCCAAGGCCGACGAGGTCGAGACGGACAACGAGGGCGCGCTTGTCGGTATGACGCTTGCCTGGCTCCCCGAGGAACTCCACGGCCCGTGGCGTCGCCAGTGGATCAACGCGTGGGAGAAGGGAACTCGCCAGCTCGTCCCGGCTCTCGTCGACGTCAACAACCCCGGCCTGACCGGCCCGGTGCAAAACCAGCCCGACTTCCAGGCCGGCGCGGTCGACCACCGCACCCACTTCGCCTCGGCCGTCCCCGCCCTGGTGCGCCAGGCGATGTCGGAATACTCCGAGCTGACCGGTCGCGACTATGCCCCGATCATGACCTATGACGTCGAGGACGCCGATGTCGTGATGATCGGCCTCGGCTCGGTCTGCGACGACGTCCGCGCGGTGCTGCCCTATCTGCGCGAGCAGGGCATCAAGGCCGGCCTGATCGCGGTCAAGCTGCTACAGCCCTTCCCCGAGGCCGAGGTCGTCGCCGCTCTCGCCGGCAAGCAAGCCGTCACGGTCCTGGAGCGCTCCGACCAGACCGCGCTCACCTCGCTGGTGACCGCGGCGCTCTTCAAAGCCGCCCAGAACGCCGGCGCTCCCGATCGCCACCCGGGCGTCCCCGCGTTGGAGGAGTCGCCGCGCCTGACCACCGCGATCTTTGGCCTCGGTGGGCACGACCTGCAGCCGCGTCACCTGGTGGCTGCCTTCAAACAGATGGTCGGCGGCTCGCCGGCCCCGCTGATCTATCTCGGCTCGCAGTTCTTCGACAAGAACCCCGACCCGCACATGGCGCAGATCCAGCAACGGCTGCGCACGGCATACCCCGAGACCGAGCTGATGGCGCTCGAGACCGAGGACAACCCCAATCTCCTTCCGGCAGAGGCGATGCGGATTCGCTTCCACTCGGTCGGCGGCTATGGCACGATCGCGACCGGCAAGCTGCTGACCGACATCCTCGCCGGTGTCCTCGGCATGCACAGCAAGTCCGCGCCAAAATATGGCTCGGAGAAGTCCGGCGCGCCGACGAACTACTACATCACGCTGTCGCCGGAGCCGATCCTGGTCACCAACGCCGAGTTGGAGGATGTCGAGGTCGTCATCTCCCCCGACCACAAGGCGTTCATCCACACCAACCCGCTCAAGGGCCTAGCCGACGGCGGCACGTTCATCCTGCAAACCAACCTCTCCCCCGAGGAGGTATGGCGCGACCTGCCCAAGCGGGCCCGCCAGACCATCCGCGAGAAGAACATCCGCTTCTTCGTCGTCGATGCGTTCACCGTCGCCAAGAAGCACGCCCCGACGCCCGACCTCGAGACTCGGATGATGGGCATCGCGTTCATCGGTGCTGTCGCCGCCTATGTCGATAAGGTCGCCGCCGGCGCCTCCCGCGAGCAGATCCTCCAGCGCGTGCGCAAGCAGCTGGAAAAGAAGTTCGGCCGCAAGGGCTCCCAGATCGTCGAGAGCAACATGGCGGTCATCCTCGACGGCATCGAGGCGACCCAGCAGGTGGAGTACCACACCCCGGCGTTCCTCGAGATCGACGACGCCCCGGCGCCCAAGCCGCTGCTCACGGTCGCGCTGTCGGCCTCGATGTGCCCGAGCACCCGCGCCGAGCGGACGTCCGGACTGTTCGACCCGGCCTACTACGAGGACCTGATGGCCCGGCCGTTCCGCGAGGGCACGATCGGCGAAGCCCCCGTGCTCCCCGGTGCCGGCCTGTTCATGCCGCCCGGCACGGCCGCGGGCAAGGACAAGGGTCTCTTCCGGCGCGAGGTGCCCGAGTTCAACCCCGACATCTGCACCGGCTGCATGGACTGCGCGCTCGTCTGCCCGGACGCCGCGATCCCCAACACCGTGCACGAGGTCCACGACCTGATCCTCACCGCGGTCAAGGAGATCGACGCGACCGAGGGCCAGAAGGACGTTCTGCGGCAACAGATCTACGGCATCGCTGAGCGCACTCGCGAGGCGTTACGGCACCGCGAGGAGAAGCCCTTCCACGAGATCGTGGCGACCGCGGCAGCGAGCGTCGCGAGCGACCCGACGCTGCAGCATACGGTCGAGAAGATGGTCGCGCGGCTCGCGAGCTATCCCGTGGCGCGCACCCGGCCGTTCTTCGACTCGCCCGAGAAGGACGAGCCGGGAACCGGCGGACTGTTCGCCGCGACCGTCGACCCGTGGAAGTGCACCGGCTGCCTCGAATGCGTCGAGGTCTGCGGGCCGGGCGCGCTCACCGTCCAGGAGCAGGACGCGGCTGTGCTGCAGACCCTGCAGGAGCGGTTCGCGTTCATGTCGGCCAACCCCAACACGCCGACCCGGTTCACTGAGGGCTCGGACACCCCCGACGGCGACATCAAGCGGCTCATGCTCGACCACGCGAACTTCTGGGCGACCACTGGCGGACACGGCGGCTGCCGCGGCTGCGGTGAGGTCACGGCGATCCGGCTGGTCATGTCGACCTCGCACGCGCTCGGCGAGCGGCGCCGCAAGACTCACATCCGCGACCTGACCGGGATGATCGACCGGCTCTATGCCAAGGCCTCGACCGTCGACTCCGACGAGCGACGCGCCCGGATCAACGAGGCGATTCGCGTTCTGGAGCACCGGCTTTACCTCCAAGAGGGCGGCCCGACCGGCAACGGCCCGGCATCGACGATCATCGCCAACGCCACCGGCTGCAGCAGCGTCTATGCCTCCACGATGCCCTACAACCCCTATGTCGACCCGTGGGTGAACAGCCTCTTCCAGGACACCCAGCCGCTGGCCAAGGGGATCTTCGAAGGCACCGCGGCGCAGGTCGTCACCGACGTCAAGGCGCTGCGGGTCGCCGAGCTCGAGCTGAGTGACTCCTATGACCCGGCCGTCCACGACAAGAAGCTGCAGATGCTCACCTGGGGCGACTTCGACCGGGGCGAGATGGACCTGCTCCCGACGGTGCTGACCATCGGCGGCGACGGCGCGTCATACGACATCGGCTTTGGCGCGATGTCGCGAATCCTGGCCTCCGACACCCCGATCAAGGTGATGGTGCTCAACTCCGGGGTCTATTCCAACACCGGTGGCCAGGCGTCGACGGCGAGCCTGACGGCCCAGGACTCCGACCTGGCCCGCTTCGGCTCGGCGCACGACGGCAAGCATGAGTCCCGCAAGGAGCTCGGGCTGCTCGCCTCCTTCCACCCGCATGTCTTCGTCTGCGCGACGAGCACGGCGATCCAGGGGCACTTCCTCACCAACGCGATGGAGTTCCTGCGCTACACCGACGCGCCGGCGGTGCTCGACATCTACACCCCCTGTGGATCCGAGCACGGCATCAGCGAGGACGCTTCGGCGGCCCGGGCGCGGCTGGCCGTGGAGAGCCGGATGAACCCGGTCTTCGTCCACGACCCGCGGCGCGGCTCGACGCTGCACGACTGGTTCAGCCTCGAGGGCAACCCCGACGTCGACAAGACCTGGACGACGACGAATATCGCCTACAAGGATGACGACGGCAACATCCAGCTGCTCAAGGCAGCGCTGACGCCGGCCGAATTCGCGTTGGGCGAGACGCGGTTCCGCAAGCAGTTCACCAGGCTGCCCGCCGACCTGGAGCCGGTGGCGCTGCCGATGGACGAATACGTCGAGCTGCCCAAGGAGCAGCAGGCCTCCCGCGTGCCCTTCGTCTGGGCCACCGATGAGGACCAGAAGCTGATCAAGGTCCAGTGTTCCGGCTCGATCGTCTCGCTCGTGAAGGACCGGCGCCGCTACTGGCAGATGCTGCAGTATCTCTCCGGCGTGCACGAAGCCGAGCTGACCTCGCTGCACAAGAGCGACCTGAAGGACCTGCAGGAGCGCTACGAGAGCGCGATGCGCGACCGTGAGAACGCGATCGACGAGATCGCAAACGCGATGTCGTCGCTCGCCTCGGCGAGCCGGGCCCCGGTCTCGCTCGGTGGCTCCATCCCCGTTCGCCCAAGCGGAGGAGCCGGTATGCCGCCCGGTCCTGCCCCAGCGGCGGCCCCCGCTGCGGCGGCGACCGCAACGATCGACGCGCCGATCTGGTTGGCCGAGAACGACATCCCGAAGTGCAACGACTGCGGGACGTGCTACCAGGAGCTGCCGCAGATCTTCGAGCAGCACACAATGATCATCGACGGAGCGCCGCAAGCGGTCGCCCGGATGATCCCGGGCGCCCTCGACACCCTCGAGGTCACCCCGGAGCTGGAGAAGCGGATGGACCGGGTCAAGAAGACCTGCGACGCGGAGATCATCCAATGAGCGGCGAACTGACCGACTGGCTCAGCGCGACCGACGAGCTGGAGGCGACGAAGTCCCGGGTCGAGACCCTGGAGCACACCGAGGAGGTCGAGTCGTACAACCGGCAGATCGAGCTGCTGCGGCGCCGGCTGATCGCCGAGCCGCAGGCCTTCCGACAGATGTTCATCGACGACGGCATGAACGCCGTCAAATGGGAGTTCGCCCAGGACGACCTCAGCCCCGACTTCGTCCGCGAACTCTGGCGCGTCCTGCTGCGTGAGGACGACGCCTCCCGGGTGATCATGCGCTTCCTGTGGGCCCAGCCGCTGAAGGGCAAGCGGAAGTTCGTCCGCGCCATCGACGCCCACCTGTCCGACCGGTATCCGATGTTCAAGGGCCTGTCTGTGGACTGGCCGGCGGGCAACAGCATCCCCCCGCACATCCGCGAGCCGGAGGGCCGCAGCCACGACTTCGGCCTGGTCAACGAGGGCTATCTCGGCTATATGAACGTCGGCTACAGCCGCGCCGAGGTCGACCTGCTCGTCTGGCTGGAAGCGTTGCGCGACAAGCAGTGCGAGGAGAAACCGTGCGAGGTCGGCGTGCACATCGCCGGCAAGCCGGACCTCAAGGGCGGCTGCCCGGTCAAGATCCACATCCCCAAGGTGCTGGAACTCGTCGGAACCGGGAAGTTCCACGAGGCGATGGAACTCATCGAGTCGTGCAACCCGCTCCCCGACGTCACCGGCCGGGTGTGCCCGCAGGAGCTGCAGTGCCAGGGCGTGTGCATCCAGAACAAGATGCCGATCGCCATCGGGCAGTTGGAATGGTTCCTCCCCGAGCGGGAGAAGCTGGTCAACCCCGACGCCGACGCGGCTCGGTTCGCCCGTCGGCTCGACCCGTGGCTGGTGGCGAGCAAGCCGCCGGTGGCGATCATTGGTTCCGGCCCGTCCGGGCTGATCAACGCCTATCTGCTTGCGGCCGAGGGCTTCCCGGTCACGGTCTTCGAGGCGTTTCACGCGCTCGGCGGGGTGCTGCGCTACGGCATACCCGAGTTCCGGCTCCCGAATGATCTCGTCGACGACGTCGTCGGCAAGATCAAGCTGCTCGGTGGACGGTTCGTCTCGAACTTCGTCGTCGGCAAGACGGCGACGATCGAGCAGTTGCGGGAGAACGGATTTTGGAAGGTCTTCGTCGGAACCGGCGCCGGCCTGCCGCGATTCATGGACGTCCCGGGTGAGCATTACCTGAACGTCATGTCCGCCAACGAGTTCCTCACCCGGGTCAACCTCATGCAGGGCCTGCGGGAGGACTACGAGACGCCGCTGCCCGAGACCGCGGGCAAGGAGGTCCTCGTCATCGGCGGTGGCAACACCGGGATGGATGCGGCCCGCACGTCCAAGCGCCTCGGCGGCAACGTGACGATCGTCTATCGCCGCACCCAGTCCGAGATGCCGGCCCGGGTCGAGGAGTTGGAGCACGCGCTGGAGGAGGGCATCAAGCTGCTGGTCCTGCGCGGGCCGACGGAGTTCCTCGGCGACGACAAGACCGGCTTCGTCTCCGCGGCGGTGCTCGACGTCATGGAGCTCGGTGAGCCGGACGCCTCCGGGCGCCGGCGCCCGGTGCCCACCGGGCAGTCCGAGACGATGAAGGCCGACCTGGTCATCATGGCGCTCGGCAACGCGGCCAACCCGATCGTCAAGGACTCCGAGCCGACCCTGCATACGACCAAGTGGGGAACGATTGACCTGGAGAACAAGGGCTCCCAGGAAACCTCGATCATGGGTGTCTATTCCGGTGGCGACGCCGCGCGCGGTGGCTCGACGGCGATCAACGCCGCCGGCGACGGCCAGGCCGCGGCCCGCGAGATCATCGGCCACCTCGACGTGCCGGCCGACCAGATCCCGCTGATGGTGGCCAAGGCCAAGGACTACACCGACCGCGCCGGATCCTCCCAGGTCATCGTCGCCAAGGCCCATCTGGCCGACGGGATTGAGGAGATCGTGGTCCACTCGCCGGTCATCGCCGAGGCCGCCCAGGCCGGGCAGTTCGTCCGGGTGCTCCCGTGGGAGGACGGCGAGTTGATCCCGTTGACCCTAGCGGACTGGGACACCGAGAAGGGCACGATCTGCCTGGTCATCCAGGGCGTCGGGACCTCGAGCATCGAGATGAACCAGATGAACGTCGGCGACGCCTTCGCCGGGATCGCTGGGCCGCTCGGTCGCCCGAGCGAGATCACCGCCTACGACCCGGAGAAGGAGACCGTGGTCTTCACCGCCGGCGGGCTCGGCCTGCCACCGGTCTATCCGATCGCCCGCGAGCACCTGCGCCGCGGCAACCACGTCACTCTGATCGCCGGATTCCGTTCTGCCAGTTTCCTGTTCTGGACGGATGAGGACGAGCGCGTCGCGCAGTTGCAGCGCGAGTTCGGTGACCGGCTGGAGGTCATCTATGCGACCAACGACGGCACCTTCGGCGTGGAGGGCTTCGTCACCACGCCACTCGAAGGGCTGTTGGAGGCCGCCAAGGCCGGCACCGGCCGGCAGATCGCCGAGGTCGTCACGATCGGCCCGCCGCTGATGATGCGCGCCGTAGCCGACCTCTCCGGCCGGTATGGCGTGCATACCGTCGCCAGCCTCAACTCGATCATGGTCGACGCCACCGGCATGTGTGGCGCGTGCATGGTCCCGGTGACCCTCGAGGGCAAGACCGTGCGCAAGCACGCCTGCATCGACGGCCCCGAGATCGATGCCCACATCATCGACTGGGAGAAGTTCCTGCCCCGCTTCGGCCAGTTCAAGAAGCAGGAGCAGGCCAGCCGGGCCCGCCACGGCCTGGCCTGAGAGAATCGATCGCTGCCGGGCCTCTTCGCGGTCAGCGCCCGGCGGCGGTCGATCCTCAGTTCACTGTCGAGGTTGCGGCAGGGGCATCGGGGCCGGTGCCAAAATAAGTGCCTGGATCGACAAAGTCATATCGACGCTGCCGAACGTAGCCTGGATTCGCAGACCGAGCGCCAAAACCCTGCTTCCAGCACAGTCCAGGGTCATGGCAAAGTCCAGTTTGTGCAGGTCAGCAGGGTGATGACCTTGTCTGGTCGTCGGTTGTGGTGGCGTAGCGCGGTGGTGATGTTGGTGGTGCCGGCCAGGCGGTGGAGTCCGATGGCGATGGTGCGGAGGGTGGCCATGACCCGGGGTGCGTTCCCGGTACGGATCCGGGAGGCGTCCTCGTTGTAGGCGACGTCGCGGACGTAGGGGAGCTTGTTTTCGATCCCCCAGTGGCCTTGAACCATCGCGGCGAGGTCGGCCGGGGTAGCGGTCGTGGAGGTGGTCAGGTAGACGACCTCGACGCTCTTCTTCCCGTTCACCGTGACGGTGCGGGGTAGCTGAGCGACGTGGGTAGCGACGGGGAAGGAGATCCAGGTTGGGACCTGGACGGTCTTGATGGTGCGCCGGGCCCGGCGGCCCTTGGTTTTCTCCACGGTGGAGTGTTCCGGGACCTGCGCCCAACGGCAGCGTCTTGAGCGCAGCCCGTAGCTTCGGGCGGTTGTTCTTGACGGTGAAGATGTCGTCCGCCCGGGCGCCGGTGATGGTTGTCGCGATCTCGTCCTGGCGGTGCATCGCATCGATCGTGACCACGGTCCTGGCCAGGTCGAACACGCTGGCCAGGGACGTCAACAGTGTTCTGACGGTGGGGATCTCGTTGGTTTTCTCACCCGCGGCGGCCTGACCGATGACGACACCACGCGGGTGGTCGAACGCCGCGACCAGGTGGGGCGTGACCACGCCAGCCCGGCGGGCGCCGCGGATGGTCTTGCCGTCCACGGCGATCACCCGCCGACCCTTGACCACCGTGGTCGTGGTCCACATCCATGCCCCGATCACCGCATCCAGCACCTCGGGGTCCAGCCTGGTAAACAGCCGCCGGAACACCGATGCCTCCGGGCTGCGAGGCCTCGAGGGAAACCCCAACGCTGCCGCGGTCGACGCGTCTTGGTCGGCCAGCCAGGACGCGACCGCCACGGAAGAGCTGGCTCCAGCCAGCGTGGCCGCTATGGCCGCAGCCACCAACGGCACCAGGTCGTAGCGCCGGCCCCTGCCGAGCCCGAGGATCCGACAACTGAGTTTGGCAGCCTGATTTGGCCCCACTGTGACGGCTTGAACTGGCCCCACCTGTGTGTCTGTGTGGGGGTGTCGTGACGGTCTGATTTGGCCCCAACCCGGGTTGGCTCGATGTGACAGGTGTCGTCGAGTCGAAAGCGGGGCGCGGGGTCGTGTGGAGGTCGAGGGTGGAGTTGTTCGAGCAGATCCGCCGGGATAGGCGGCTGGATGAGTCGATCTCGATCCGGGGGCTCGCGGATCGGTATGGGGTCCATCGCCGTACGGTCCGGGCGGCGTTGGCGGATCCTGTTCCGCCGCAACGGAAATTGGCGGAGCGTCGGGCTCCGGTGCTGGATGGGGCGCGGGAGTTGATCGACGCGATGTTGACCGCGGACCTGACCGCGCCGCGGAAGCAGCGGCACACCGCGGTCCGGGTCCGGGACCGGCTGGTGACCGAGCACGGGCTGGTGATCTCGTATTCCACGGTCCGTGATTATGTCCGCGTGGCGCGGCCGCGGATCGCCGCGGAGGCCGGCCGCAGTCTGGATGAGGTGTTCGTGCCGCAGTGGCACGAACCGGGCGCGGAGGCCGAGGTCGACTTCGCTGATTTGTGGGTTGACTGCCAGGGGCAGCGGGTCAAGTGGTATTTGTTCACGTTCCGGATGTCGTACTCGGGCAAAGCGGTTCACCGGGTGTACCAGTCCGCGTCGCAGGAGTCTTTCCTGGCTGGGCATGTTGCCGCGTTCACCGAGCTCGGTGGGGTCCCGGTGGGCGCGATCCGGTATGACAATCTCTCGGCCGCGGTGAAGAAGATCTGCCAGGGCCGCTCGAGGGTCGAAACCGACCGGTGGACGATCTTCCGCTCCTACTACGGCTTCGACGCCTTCTACTGCCGTCCTGGCCGCGACGGCGCCCACGAGAAGGGCGGTGTCGAGGGTGAGGGCGGCCGGTTCCGCCGTACCCATCTGGTCCCGGTCCCGGCGGTGACCAGTGTCGGGGAGCTGAACGCGTTGTTGGCCGGGTACGACACCGCCGACGATGCCCGGCGGGTCGGATCGCGCACCAGCACAGTGGGGTTCGACTTCGCCCACGAGAAGCCGCTGCTGCGGCCGCTGCCGGCTGAACCGTATGAGGTCGCGACCACGTTGACCCCGCGGGTTGATCGACACGCCCGGGTCAGCGTGCGGCAGGTCTCCTACTCCGTCCCGGCCCGGCTGGTCGGGCGGCGCGTGCGGGTGGTCCTCGACGACGAGCACGTGAGTGTCTATGACGGGCAAGCCCTGGTCGCGGTCCATGCCCGCTCCACCAATCGCGGCTCCCAGGTGCTGGTGCTCGATCACTACCTCGATGTGCTGGCCCGTAAACCCGGGGCGCTGCCCGGCGCGTTGGCGCTGGCCCAGGCCCGCACCTCCGGGGTGTTCACTTCCACCCATGACGCCTGGTGGGACGCGGCCCGCCGCGCCCACCCCGACGACGACGCGGCCGCGACCCGCTCCATGATCGAGGTGCTCCTGCTGCACCGGAACCTCCCGGCTGCGGCCGTGCTGGCCGGGATCCAGGCCGCCCTGGCCATCGGGGCCACCAATCCCGATGTCGTGGCCGTCCAAGCCCGCCACGCCGCCACCGCCCCGGACAGCGGGATCGTCATCCCCCTCCCCGCCCGGATCGAGCCCGACCCGCGCCCGGTACCCGACCTGACCGCCTACGACACCCTGCTCAACCCCGCCACCACCACCGAAACACACTGAGACAGAAAGAAGAATCCTCATGCCAGCACGAACTGCCACCCACGCCCGCGGCACCAGCAGCATCGGCGGCGGCGACGCCGCCGCGATCGCCCCCGTCGCCATCGCCGCCCGCACCCTGGGCCTGCCCACCGTGCGCGACGACCTCGACGAACACCTCGCCACCGCCGAACGGGAACACCTCTCCTACGCCGGATTCCTCGCCGACCTCCTCAGCGCCGAATGCGACGACCGCGCCACCCGACGGCAAGCCCGCCGCGTCCGCGAAGCCGGGTTCCCGAGACCGAAACGGTTGGAACAGTTCAACTTCGACGCCAACCCCGCGATCAACCCCGCGACCATCAACACCCTCGCCGCCGGCGAATGGATCACCACCGGATCCCCGCTATGCCTGATCGGGGACTCCGGCACCGGGAAAACCCACCTGCTCATCGGGCTCGGCACCGCCGCCGCCGAACAAGGCCACCGGGTCCGCTACGTGCTGGCCTCGAAACTGGTCAACGAACTCGCCGAAGCCGCCAGCGAGCACCAACTCGCGAAAACCATCGCCCGCTACGGCCGGCTCGACCTGCTCTGTATTGACGAACTCGGCTACCTCAGCCTCGACCGCCACGGCGCCGAACTCCTCTTCCAACTACTCACCGAACGCGAGGAAAAGGCCTCCATCGCCATCGCCGCGAACGAGCCATTCTCCTCCTGGACAACAACATTCACCGACCCGCGCCTCTGTGCCGCGATCGTCGATCGCCTCACCTTCAACGGCCACATCATCCAAACCGGCACCACCAGCTACCGACTCGCCCACACCCGCAAGAACTAAGACAGAACCACCAGCCTGGGGCCAGTTCAAGCCGTCACAGTGGGGCCAGCCCAGGTTGACATACTCAGACAACAGTGTGAGCACCGACAACAACGACCGTGTCGAGACCCGCCCTGGGGCAGGAGTACGCGAAAATGACATGCGCGGGTGTGGTCTCTCGGCTCGGCAGCAGTGTGGTAACCGCCAGTCAAGCCCCGCAGGCCATATCCGCCCCACACGCCACGCCGGTCACGCCGATGTGTGCGGAGAACCCGGCGCGACACAACGGCAACCGCCGCCGCACAAAACCCCAGGTCAGCGCGCCTACCTCCGGACTTTGCCACGACCCTGGGTGGCGGGTGAGGGCGGCGATGTTCGCGCCTGGGTGTGCTTGTCGGATCCGGCCGATGGCGAGGTTGCGCAGGGTGGCCATGACGCGTGGCAGGGTGGCGGTGCGGACTTGGGAGCGGTCTTCGTCGTAGGTGACATCGCGGACGTAGTGCACGCCGTTCTCGATTCTCCAGTGGCCGCGGATCATGGTGGCCAGGTCGGCGGGGGTGACTTGGCCGAAGCGGAGGCTGGTGATCGCGTACACCACCTCTCGGGTGGTCTTGTCTTGGGTGCGGCGCTGGCGGACGATCCGGATGGCTTGTTTGGCGTGGGGGAAGGCGATGCCAGCGCGGACCTCGACGATTTGGAGGGCGCGGGTCTCGATCCGCCCGTGGCCCTTGCCGGTGGTGATGTCCAGGATGGGGATTTCTCGCCAGGGCAGTCGAGCCAGTTGCGCGTGCACCCTCGGCTGGTTGGCCTTGACGATGAGGATGTAGTGCCCGCCGTGGCGGTGGAGGTAGTGGGCGTGCCCGGTTTGGGTGTGCAAGGCGTCCGCGGTGACCACGACACTGTGGAGGTCGATCCGGTCCAATAAGGGTGCGAAGCAGGCGATCTCACTAGTTCCGGTGGCATCGACCTGCCCCAACGGGACCCCGGTGGCCTGGTCCACCACGGATACCAGGTGCACCCGCGAAGTGTCACTGGTGCGGGCGCCGCGGCAGCTCTTGCCATCCAGGGCGACGGCCCGGAACGCGTCCGGGGTCGGCGCCGGGTCGAGCGCGGCGAGCCAGGCGTGGACCACGGCGTCGAGGATGTCGGGGTCCAGGCCGAGCAGCACCCGCCGGATCGTTGAGACCGCCGGCACACCCCGGGTGATCCCCAACCGGGGCCCTACCCACACCGGCAGATCGCCCGCCCACTGCGCGATCGCGGCAAGGGAGCGTTGCCCGGCCAGAACCGCAGCGATCGCGATGACCACGACCGTGGCCAGCGAGTGCCGTCGCCCCCGCGCCGAGCGCGGATCAGGCAGCGTGGTCAACACCTCCCACACCGCGACCGGCACCACCTGCCCGGCACAAACCTGGCCCTCATGCAAGGCGTCAGCGGAAGGGATGAGCGACGATACGAGTGCGGGCACGAGCAGTCCCTTTCAACGGATCGGACCGGCATTGACACCCACCACGATCCCGGGCGCTCGTGCCCGCCCGCCTTGCACACCCGGCGTGTCACATCACGATGCAGACACGCCGCCCAACCGAGAATGAACTGGCCCTGGCGTCCACCTGTTGACCGTCGCTCTGGGTGACGACGTGGGGGCCGTGATCTGTCATCGAGGTTGCCGACGGGCGGTCGCATTGGTTTGAGTGTGGTGTTCGTGGTCCTCGGCGCCATCACTGTGCCGGGCTCGGGCAAGATGGGTGGGGTATTGGACGTTCACGGCCCTCGCGCGTGAGGTGTCGTGGAAGACGTCGCGGGAGGGCCGTGCCGGATGCGCGGAGGCATCGGTGCTCACAGTAGAAGGTGATCAGGCTCGGGTCGAGTCGCGGTTGGTGTCCGGACAGATCGGTTGTCCGGGGTGTTCTGGAGAGCTGCGCCCGTGGGGGTGGGCGCGGCCGCGGCGGGTGCATGGCATCGAGGCGGTGGTGCGTCCGCGGCGGGCTCGCTGTCCGGGGTGTTTGCTGACGCACGTGCTGTTGCCGGTGACGCTGTTGTTGCGGCGGGGGTACGCGGCCGGGGTGGTCGGTGCCGCGCTGACCGCTCGCGCGAGGGGGTTGGGACACCGGCCGATCGGGCAGGCGTTGGGGGTGCCGGGGGCGACGGTCCGAGGCTGGCTGCGGGTGATGGGCTCCCGGCTTGACCCGGTCCGGTCGTGGTTGCTGCAGGTCGCGGCCCTGGCCGGGGTGGACTGGGTGGTGCCCCAAGCGCAGGGGTGTCGGTGGCGGGACCTGTTGGCTGCCCTGGCCGCGGCGAGCGAGGCGGTCACGGGCCGGTTCGGCCGGGATGGGGTGCTCGGCCCGGTGACGGGCTGGCAGGTCGCCGTCGCCTGTTCCGGTGGTCGGCTGTTGGCGCCGGGGTGGCCGCCGGTCTGGCCGGGGCGGGGCGGCAACACGAGTTGCCCCTGACGCCTGGCCCGGGCAGGCGGCATCGTCGTAAGGGTTGTCCCTGACCGTGCCGCGGTCAGGTATTCCCCTTGCTTCAGAGGAGTTGTCGTGGAGTGCACACCCGAGCAGGAGGCGCACAAGCGGCGTGAGCGCGCGCAGCTGGTGGCGTTGTTCCGCTACCAGCTGATTAGTCCGGCCCTGGATCCGGGCTTGTCGCGCAAGGCCCGCGGGAAGGTGGTGCGCGCGATCGCGGCCCGCAGCCACGTCGGCCCGTTCGGTGGGCAGCACACCTACTCGCGGGACACATTGGATCGGTGGATCCGCCGGTACCGCGCCGGCGGGTTCGAGGCGTTGACGCCCTCGCTGCGTCAGCCGGGTTCCCGGATCGACACGGCGGTGCTGGAGCTGGCGGTCGCGCTCAAACGGGAGAACCCGGCCCGGACAGCGGCGCAGGTCGCGCGGATCCTGCGGGCTTCCTCGGGGTACTCCCCGTCCGAGTCGACGCTGCTGCGGCTCTTCCACCGGCACGAGCTGATCGGCCCAGCGACCGGGCAGGCGCCGGTGTTCGGCCGGTACGAGGCCGACGCGCCGAACCAGCGGTGGGTCGGGGACGCGTTGCACGGGCCGAAGATCGGCGGGCGCAAGACCTACCTGTTCGCCTTCTTGGACGATCACTCCCGCCTGGTGGTCGGCTACCGGTTCGGGTTCGCCGAGGACGTGATCCGACTGGCCGTCGCCTTGGAGCGCGCGTTGGCCTGCCGCGGGGTGCCCGGCGCCTGCTATGTCGACAACGGCTCGGCCTACGTCGATGCGTGGCTGCTGCGAGCCTGCGCCAAGCTCGGTATCCGGCTGATCCACGCCACCCCACACCGACCCCAAGGCAAAGGCAAAATCGAACGATTTTTCCGCACCGTACGCGAGCAGTTCCTCGTCGAGGTCCCCGACACCAGCGCCGCCGACCTGGCCGAACAGGCCACCACCGCCGCGGCGGCGCTGCTGGAACTGAACGCGCAGTTCACCGCCTGGGTCGAGTCGCTCTATCACCACCAGGTGCACTCCGAAACCGGTCAGAGCCCACTGACCCGCTGGAACGACGGCTGGCAGGCCGCCGGGCACGGCCCGACCATGCCAGCCGCGGACGCGTTGACCGAGGCGTTCTTATGGTCCCAGCTGCGCACCGTCACCAAGACCGCCACCATCAGCCTGCACGGCAACACCTACCAGGTCGAACCCGCCCTGGTCGGACGCAAGGTCGAACTCGTCTTCTCCCCGTTCAACCTCGAACAGATCGAGGTCCGCCACAGCGGACGCTCCTACGGCCAAGCCGTCCCACACGTGATCACCCGACACACCCACCCCAAGGCCCGACCCGAGACCCCCGAACCAGCCCCCGCCACGACCGGGATCAACTACCTGAACCTGCTCACCGACACCCACCACACCCACGTCGCCGACGACGAACGGATCGGCTTCCACGCCCTCTACGCCAACAGCCCCGAAGCCACCACCGAGCAGATCCCCGGGCAACTGTCCCTCGATGAAATGCTCACCGACACCACCTCGCGGCAGGACGCGGCCCGGTGAGTATCCAACGCCTGCAATCCTACTGGGGATTCACGGCCATGCCGTTCGGCCGGTCCCTGGCCCCCTCGATGCTGCACCGCCACGCCGGGCACGCCGAGGCCATGGCCCGCATCGACTGGTGCATCAGCCAACACGCCCTCGGGGTGATCACCGGCGAGGTCGGCGCCGGCAAGACCGTCGCCATCCGCGCCGCCACCGCCGCCCTGGACACCTCCCGACACGTGGTCATCTACCTGCCCAACCCCTCCGTCGGCGTCCGCGGCATGCTGCACCACATCACCTCCGCCCTCGGGCAAACCCCCACCTTCTACACCGCCACCCTGGTCCCCCAAGCCGCCGAGGCCCTCGCCGCCGAACACGCCGAACGCGGCCGCACCCCCGTCCTGGTCTTCGACGAAGCACACCTGCTCGACAACCCCCAACTCGAAGCCGTCCGCATGATGACCAACCACGGCATGGACTCCGGCGCCCCGTTCGCCGCGCTGCTAGTCGGACAACCCACCCTGCGCCAACGACTCCGCCTCGGCGTGCTCGCCGCCCTCGACCAACGCATCGCCGTCCGATACACCCTCACCGGGATGACCCCCGACGAAACCAGCGACTACATCACCCACCACGTCAAGATCGCCGGACGCACCGACACCCTCTTCAGCAACGACGCGATCACCCTGATCCACAACGCCTCCCGAGGATACCCACGCGCCATCAACAACCTCGCCGTCAACGCCCTGATGGCCGCATTCGCCAAAGACACCAACATCGTCGACGAGAAAGCCGCCCGCATCGCGATCTCCGAAACCGGCGCGGACTAACCAACCCCCGTCACCACGCCGAGCACCCCGTCACCACGCCGACCACGGCCCCGCCCGCCAACCGCGGACGGGGCCGTTCCACACCCAGACCATCGGCAAACCCGATGACGCCGCCATCCGCAGAATGAGCGACGGTCAACATCCACCCGGGCCAAAGACCAACGCAACAGATCAACCAATCTTCCTCACCCACGGCGCGCCCGGAACGGGCGCGGGGGTGCTGACCAGCAGGAATAGCCGATAGATTACGAAAAACGCCAACAGATGGCACCGACTCAGGCCGGAAACAGCGAGGCTTATTCAGGGGGAGGAACGTAATACAAACGCGACATTCTGACCGGAGCGCCTAACAAAGCGACAGCCCGCCCTTAGAGAGAATTGGGTTAGCACACTCAAACACTCCAGAACGGACTGTCGCGAATGTATTCTACCACCGGTTTCACCAGGGGCCAGATCGACCGTCTCGTCATCATGATCCGCGACCTGCAGAACGCAGGATATCCAGTGGCTTACCCACCGTCGCTGGGGCTGCGAAAGTCGATCATCATCACCATGACCTATTTGCGGCGAAACAGCACCCAAGAAGACCTGGCCGACCGGTACGCCACCTCCCAGCCCACGATCTCGCGGACGATCGCCGCGATGACCCCCGCCCTCGCCGACGCCACCGCCGACTGGATCCCGGTCGCGGACGACCTCGACCCCGACGTCCCCCTGATCATCGACGGAACCCTGCTCCCGTGCTGGTCCTGGGCCGACATCCCCGACCTGTACTCCGGCAAACACCACACCACCGGTGTCAACGTCCAAATCGCCGCCACCCTCTCCGGCCGGCTGCTGTGGGTCTCCGATCCCCTTCCCGGGTCCACCCACGACCTGACCGCCCTGCGCACCCACGGAGTCCTCGACACCGAGGACCTCCTCACCATCGTCGCCGACAAAGGCTATATCGGCGCCGGCCTGATCACCCCGATCAAGAAACCACCCGGTGGAGAACTCACCGACGACCGGAAGCAATTCAACAAAGAACTCAACGCGATCCGCGCCACCATCGAACGAACCATCGCGCATTTGAAAACCTGGCGGATCCTCCACACCGACTACCGGCGGCCCTACCACACATTCGCTCAAACCATCACCGCTGTCCTCGGGCTACAATTCCTGAAACTAGCCTCGTGAATAAGCCTCAGCACATCATCTGCCAACGATATGCCCGGTTAAGTTCGAAGAGCCATGATCGCAAGCCCGCCAGCGTTGCCGAATCAGTTCGCGACGCTTAGTTCGATCAAACATCTCACGATGTTAGGCGGAGATTCCATCGGAGCTCTGACCCGGATCCGCGAGTAGCTTGCGTGTGGGTTGGGCGGCCAGTGAACGGCGGATAGATTTTGTGTTGTGGCAGTGTGTTTTTGGGTGCGGGCAGCGCGGATGGCCCGGTGGCGCTCGGGTGGGCGGGTCTTCGGGGTCCTGGGTCGTCGGGACGGGGGATTCGCGGGTTAGGCCGCGGTGGGTAAGGCCCGGATCCGGGCCAGGACGGTGGGCAGGAGTTGCTGTCCGGGTGGCAGCCGCAGGATCAGCTGGCGGCCGTGGCGGACTATGCGGGCTGGGACGCAGAGCAGTTCGTGGCGTAGGCGGGCGCCGTGGGCGCGGTGACGCTGGTCGATCCCGGTCAGGGCTTGCAGCAGAACGGAGATGTTCCCGGCGAGCAGGGCAGCCCACATCCACACCGTGTTGATGGCGTGGTCGCCCGACGGCAGATGCCGCAGCGCGGCCCCGAGTTTGGCTTCCCGGATCCGGTCCTCAATGTCGGTGCGGCGGCGGAACCAGGACTCGACCTGCGTGATCGAGGCAACCGGTGCGGCCGCCTCACCCGGCTCCGCCGGCTCCGCCGGCTCGGCCGGCTCGGCCGGCTCGGTGGGGTTGGCCGGGTGGTCGTTGGCGGGGATATTGGTGACGATGAAGGAGACCGCGTGGGCGTGGGTGGCCGCGCCCTCCAAGGCGAGGGTGAGTTGGTTCTTCTCGATGGTGCGTCGACGCCGTGAGCGGGGGTCGTCGGAGATGTCCTCGGCCTCGATGCGGACCCGGCGCACGATGGTGTACGTGTGCGGCGGCCACCCCTGCGGGGCGTAGTCGACCGCGGCGACCTGCGCGCCGGGCATCCCCTCCGCCGCACCCCAGGCGTCCTCGGGGATGGCGGCGTAGGCGCGCCACATCGCGGTGTTCCGTTTCGCGGCGATGGCGAAGTCACACCCGGCCGCCACCGCGGCGTGGGCCAGGTCGGCGGTGAAGTAGCCGGCATCCGCGCGCACCCGCAACCGATCCCAGTCGGCCGCGGCCGAGCGGATGTCCTCGGGGATCCCGGCCAGGGTGCGGCGCAGCAGGTCAGCGGCCCGGGGCCTCACATCCTCATTCCCCGCGAGCAACTCCGCGGCCAGGGTCAACCCGGCCTCGGCCCAGGTCCCCAGATGCGGACGGCCCGCGCGCTGACCGTGATAGTTGTAGGCCACGCCCTGCTTCTTCGGCCCGTACACCTCCACATCGGTGGAATCCAAGTCCACCGTCACCGCCGCCGCCAACACCGCCCGGCGGGACGCCGGCAACAACGCCGACCGCATGACACCGGTCAGGTCCGCGACCGCACTCTCCAGGCCGGCCAGCTGCGCCGGCCCGAACCGGCGGGCCAACCCCGCCGCCGTGGTCGAGGCCAACACCGGCACCGCCGACAACGCGGACCCGGCCACATCCTGGCGCTGCCGGTCCAACGCGGCCAGCACATCCCCGCCGAGCAACTGGCACTGCGCCAGCGACACCAGCACCTGCCCGGCCGTCGCGCCCCGCTCCCGCTCCTTGATCGCACCGATCCCCCGGTCAAGGCGCCCGACCAGGTCCAGTTTCTCGATGAACTCCGCGAGCGCTGCCACCCCCGAGGTCCCGGTCAACGACGGATCCGGCGCGCCGATCCGCACCCGCTTCCGCACCCGGCCACGACCACGTACTCTCTTCATCGACAAGGTGCTTCTCCTCGCTGGACGATCGAAGGCTTCGTAACCCCGATTCTCCCAGCAGGACAAGCACCTTCGTCACATCACACGCCGATCACCCCACCACTACTCGCGGATCCGGGTCTGATCAGAACGGGCACGCAGCACCAACGCAGCACCATGGATGCCCGACGTCACCGACCAGCCACCCCCTGCTTTCCGGTACCGGCGTGGCCCGCAAGGGCCCGGATTACTCAGCGATTCAGGCGGACCTCTTGACACACACACGGACACATGCGACCTTGCCTAGGCGATAGCTCGTTCTGGCCGCCGCCCGCTGTCTGCCACCCACTCGACTAGATCGGAGAGCGTGTGCGAACTCCAAAGCCCGCGCTTGCGCTTGCCCTTGTACTCCTCGTATGTGGAATAATCCCTCACGCGTCTGCGGCTCCGGTTGAAGTGAAGGGCGGCTACCGCAGCTGCGCAGGAGTAGGAGGTGGGGTTGTGGTGACATATGGAAAAACTAAAGGCTATGTGTCTCATACTCAAAATTCTGAGGATAAGGACTTCGGCTATTCTTCAGGATGGAAGACCACTCAGTGGAGAAAAGGTTATCGCACCGCTTTCTGGGAGGTTTCTGCGTCTATAGAATTAGATGGAGGCTACACGCGAGCAGCCTGCCCGGAGTAGTATACAAGTCCAGGAGAGCTGGGCTGATGGTGCTTTCTCGGGCCTAACGGAGGGGAGAGATCGTGTCGAGGAGAACTTCCTGTCTTATCGCTATCGCTATGGGATTTCTACTTGTGTACTTCCCAAGTGCCTACGCGGTTGAGTACGAAAGTGGCTATCGGAGTTGCGCGGGCGTGGGGGGCGGGATCGTCGTCACTTACGGCAGGACCAAAGGCTATCCGCGACACGTTCAGAATACCGTTTACAAGGATTTAGATTGGTCTGTAGGATGGCAGACTACCTCGTTTAGGAAGTCCTACACAACTGCGAATTGGCAAGTCTCGGGCAGCACTGATTTGGAGGGTGGTTACACGCGGGCTGGTTGCCCGGAGTGACCAGGCGTTGGGCGATCTTCTGGCTATGTACCTCCCTCCTTTTCGGATGTGGCAAAAGCGATCAGATATCGCCAGCGGATCAGACAGCGACCTCCATTTCAAGCATGGATCTCAAATCCTTGCCTTATGGAAAGCGCTCCGTTGAGTTTAAACGACGGTGCCTTCAGGAAAAGGGATGGGTTGGCACCATAGACCCAACGGATGGTGGTTTGTTAATGACGGTCCCACCAGACCAGCGGGCTGCATACGAAAAGGTGCGGGACGGCTGTGAAGCAGAATTTCTTCAGGAGTTCCCACCCCCGGTGCTAACGGAAAAAGACTACAAGGAACTGTATCGCCAGGAATTGGTTGCGATGGCCTGCCTTGAGCGAGAAGGCTACCCACCGCGTTCCGAGCCGATCTCGGAACAGGCGTACGTGGATGCATATCTGGCTGATGAACCGCCACCTTGGATGGCATACGATGCCTATACTGGCGCGGACTTAGCTGGCATGGAGCAGAAGTGTCCGCAGCCGAGTATTGAACGCGGATAACGACTATTTTGATTTTCCTTTCGGAATGGTTGCTTGTGCTCCGTCTTTTCCGAGTGAAAGGACGACACCAGTGGTGGCGCGGATCGCGTTGAGTTCTTTGTTGATTTGTTTCCGGTCCTCGGCGAGTTCTCTCCCGGACGGTTTCTTGATGGGGGTGATCAGGCCGGCGCCGATATAGCCTTTGTCCGCGATGAGGGTGACCGGCGGGTCGGATTCGAGCAGGCCGTGGGTGCGCAGGGAGGTCAGATCGTGGGTGCATCCGGGCAGCGGGTCGCAGACCCACATGAGGCGAGCAGACAGTGTGGCGGCGACCTGGACGTTGACACCGGTGGTGTGGTGTTTGCCGGAGTACAGGTCGGGAACATCGGCCCAGGACCAGCACGGGAGTAGAGTTCCGTCGATGATCAGCACGACCTCGGGGTCGAGGTCGTCGGCGGCGGGGACCCAGTCGGCGGTGGCGTCGGCGAGGGCGGGGGTCATCGCGGCGATGGTCCGCGAGATCGTGGGCTGGGAGGTGGAATACCGGTCGGCCAGGTCATAGGTGATTCAGACAAGCGTAGCCTAGACGGACGATCCGTCTCTGCGGCACCTCGCGGTCGAGCCCACGACCGACCGCGGTCAGATCAGAAGTCGAGAACGGGCGACTACGCCCTGGGACGACCGCGAGTGTCTCTGTTCACAGAGCTGTCGGGTCCACGCGCCTTAATCCCGGGATGCCGTCGAAGTCGCTGTCGCAGCTGACGATCGAACCAAAGCCGGCCGCAAGCGCGGTGGCTGCGTGCACGGCGTCCCGACCGCGCAGGTGGGTATCGCGAACGAGGTCACGTGCGGCGTGCAGGATCGCTCGGTCGAAGGAATGCCACACCGCAAGCGCATCGACGTCGCCGAACTCGGCGACCGCGGCCTCCCGGCTCGTGCACCGAAGCCGGTGGAACAGATACTCCTGGCCACCTTCGACGCTCAGATTGAGTCGCGTGGTCCCATCCGCGGCCGATGCGAGCACTCGGCGGCAGGCCGCACGCCACAGATGCTCGCCCCCCACCGCAAGAAGCAGCACGGACGGATCGAGGAAGATGTCCGTCACCGTTCGCCCGCGACCCGCTCGAGATGCCGCCCGTAGGCCTCCTTGAGTTCCCGAGGCCCCTCCCCCCGTCCAGGGTCCCGGAAAGGTCGTATCTCACCAGGTCAGCGCGCATGTGATGGCTCGTTCTGGGTTGCGTGAGTGATGCCTGGTCGCGGCTGCGATGTTGGAGCGGCCGGTCAGCCTCAGGATGCTGATCGCGGTGTTCCGAAGGCTGGCCATGATGCGGGGCAAGACGCCGGTGCGGACCTGGGAGCGGTCCTCGTCGAAGGTGGCATCACGCACCCAATGGACGCGGTTCTCGATTCCCCAATGGCCCTGCACCCACGCGGCCAGGGTGGCCGGTTGTGCGTCGTGATGGCTGGCGGAGGTGATGAGGTAGACCACCTCCACGGACTTCTTCCCGTTCTTGGTGACGGTCCTGCGTAGTTGCGCGACCTGGGCGACACCGACGAACTCGGGCCAGTCCGGCAGCATCGGTAGGTCGATGACCTTGATGGTCCGGGTCGCACGACGGCCGTGACCGAGTTGGGTCGTCCGCGAGCCGACGGGGACCTTGTTCCAGGGCAGCTTCTTCAACGCGCTCAGGAGCGTGGGGCGGTTGGCTTTGACAGTGAACACGTAGTCCGCGCCCGCGTCGAGGATGGTCGCGTGCCGACGGTTGTGGGACGACGTGGCGGAGGCGACCGGGCCGGACGCTGACTACGACTTTGAGCTGTGGTCGATGGACGGCAACCTTCGAGCGGGTGACGACTTCGACCAGGAGATCCAGGACGCCTTGCGCGCCAGCACGACGGGTGTGTTTGCGGTCAGCCACGCGATGCTCACCTCGCCCTACATCCAGAACATCGAGCTCAGGCACTTTCTTGATACCGGCAAACTGCTCGTTCCCATCTTGTTGACCGAAATCAATGCATTTGCCGATCTCCGGGGCTTGGCCCCGAGACAGATCCTCGGTTGGAACAATCCCTACGAACGGCAGAGCTCTCGAGCCACCCGGCGGCGCTGGGCGACGAAATTGGCAGAGGAGCTGCATCGAGTGCTCGACGAACGGTCGGCCCGGTGATCCTTCCATCGGACGAGTGGGCGCAATGGCAGAACTCCATGAAACCTGCCCAGAAATTGCGGATGTCGTTGTTGCGCCATCTCCTGGAGGCTGGGGGAGCCGCCACGGTAGGCCGCGTGGTCCGGGAACTGCTTCCCAACAGCAAGAGCGAGGTTTCCCGGCAGCGCGCCTTCCACCGCTTCATCGAGGAGGCGAATGCGGCAGCGTCGGCGGCGGGACTGGGAGTCCACCTCAGGGTTGATGGGGCCAAGAGCGATGGCGATGAGCGAACAGTTGCCGCGGTCCGTGGCCTGCCTCACGAACCGGTCGCGCACTCGGGCCTGGCCGAGAGCGCGCATCTGCCCGAGGTCTACCAACGCGGAGCCGTCCGGCTGCCGGTGAAGCAGTCACGGCAAGTGGCCGTCGTCGCCACCGCTGCTGACCAGCACGACGCCCGGGACCTGTTCGACCGCCTCAGCACGGCCTTGGCAACGTCGTCGAGCTATTCCTTCACGGTGCACTTTCACGCGAGCCAGGGGAACGCGACCGCGGCGCGGAAAGCGGCCCTTTCGGCGGCAATCGGTGCGGCCGACCTGTGGATCCTGTGCTTGTCGAATGCCGCGGCGGCAGATGACATCCATGCGTATCTCGCCGACTGCGGCCGGTCCCGATGCGTCCCGATTGCGCTGAGCGAGCTGGCGAATCTGCCGGAGAAGGTGGGCCGCATCTACGGCGCGGGCCACGCCGGAATTGGCAGCTATCAGGCGCAGCGCGCCCCTGCCAACCGGACAACCTGGATCAACGGACTCACGGGGGACGTGCACGCGCGGCTGAAACGTGACGAAGCGCGGGCGGGCGAGCAGAGCGTCGCGCACCCTCGCACCCTCGCGCACGCCCACGCCCGTATGCAGGATGTGGAGGGGCTCGACGCATACCCGTTGCGCGGCAAGCGCGGATTGCGCGCACACGCGGACGGGGTCCGCGCGGATGTTGAGGACGTGTTGCAGGAATTGGAAAGCTGGGCGGCCGCAGAGGACAGCCTTCCATTGGCGGCGCTGCTCGGCGAATACGGCATGGGCAAGACCATTACCAGCCAACTACTGGCCAGAAGTCTGTGGGCGCGCGCCACTCCCGACGCACACTACTTCGACCTGCGCGACCTGCCCTCGACGCATCGGGTGGAGGAGGGTGGCACGATCATCGACGTCCTCGCCGGCGTCGTGCGCGCGGGTTGGAGTATCGACGGGCAGCCGTTCACCTCGGCGGAACAGGCCGTTGCCCACGTCGGGCACCTGTTGGAGCGTTCGCGGAAGCGGCGGACGGTGTGGATTCTGGACGGGCTGGACGAGATCCTCGTCCACTTGTCGAGCCGGGGACAAGTGAGCTTCCTGAACCAGGCGCTTCGGCTCAGGCCGCGTGGTGGGGACGATATCGTCGGTGCCGACAATCGGTTGTTGCTGACCTGCCGCACCCACTACTTTCCGACGCTGCTGGCCCAAGTTGGCGCATTCACTGACCATCACCGAAGTGTGACAACCGACCTCGACTACCTGGGGCTGGTCCTCCTCCCGCTCACCGACGACCAGATCGCGTCCTATCTCGACACGACGCTGCAGTGGGGTCGTCCCCGGGTCCAGGAGTTCTTGGCCTCGGTCCACGACCTGGGAGATCTCTCGTCCCGCCCGTTTCTGCTATCGCAGATCGAACGCTTCGCACCGCGACTCGAAGAACGGGCCTTGGGGGGCATCAAGACCACCGCCGCCGGCATCTACGTCGAGCTGGTTGCCGACTGGCTGACCCGGGACGCCGGCAAGCACGAGATACGCCGACGAGCACAAGGTCGACCTGATGGGCTTTCTTGCCGCGCAACTCTGGCGGGCCGGCATCCGCTCGGCGAAGGTCGAGACGTTGAACCGCTGGCTTTTCGACTATTTGACCCGGGCGGAGTTGCTCGCTCAGTATGGCCGCAAGGAGCGTGATGCACTGGTCGCAGACCTGCGCACCGCGACATTCCTGGTCCGTCCCGATGCCGGAGACGGGGACACCTTCCGGTTCGCGCACACGTCGTTCCAGGAGTTCTTCCTGGCTCATCACCTGCTTCGAGCACTGGAGAGTGACCGGCGGTCCGACTGGCAGATGCCGCTGCCCAGCCGCGAGACACTCCGATTCCTCGGCGAGCTGCTGAATGCCCACCCCCACGGGAAGGGCTTGCTGGCCACGCTCGAGCTGTGGCGCTCTCCCTACCTTCCGATGTCCAGCGAGGTGCAGCTCGGGTATGGCCTCGTTGCGCGCGAGGTCGGTCTGCCCGCGCCGCGCTTGTCGGGAATGGACCTTCGCGGGGCGCAGCTTGCCGGATGGACGTTCACGGGCACCGCCAGCAGCCCTTTGGATCTCAGCCGGTGCGCCTTCACCGCCGCAACGCTGGCTCGCACGACGGCCCAGCACGTCCGATTGGACCGCGCCAACCTTGGCGCCGCCGACGTGAGGCACGTGGTATGGGACGACGTGAGCCTGCGCGATGCCGGGCTTGCCGGATCGCGGTGGGACGGCGCCGTGGTTCGCGGTTCCGCGTCCGCAAGCCTGCCTGCTGCGCCAGGGCTGCGCGAGATCCCCAGGAGCCTTGCCACTCCCGTCCCCGAACGACGTCAGCTCTCCCGTCCGACCGGCCACACCGGCTGGGTGGGGGCGGTGGCCTACAGCCCGGACGGCGCCCGGGTGGTCAGCGCCGGTCGCGACGGGAGCGTGCGCTGCTGGGATGCCGCCACCGGCGAGCCGATCGGGGCGCCGTGGACCGGCCACACCGGCGGGGTGGCGGCGGTGGCCTACAGCCCGGACGGCGCCCGGGTGGTCAGCGCCGGCGGCGACGGGAGCGTGCGCTGCTGGGATGCCGCCATCGGGCAATGGCTCGTCGCCATGGTGGGCGCCGCTGACGGCTCGTCCGCCACGTGGCGCTCCGACCAGACGCTGACCTCCGTGCACGTCGAGGCGTGGCGCTGGCTGCGCGTCACAACCTACGACGCGGCCGGCCGGGCGTTGAGCGTGGACCCGTACGAATGGCACTACCCCACCGACGGCGGACAGGCGTTCGCCACTAGATGATTAATTCCCGGGGGTCAGTGGTCGTAGGCGGTCAGGGAGCGTAGGGGTCGGGCGCCGGCGTGGTCGTTGTGCCAGATGGCGGCGGTTAAGGCCAGGAGTCGTTGCAGGACCCGGACGATCACGCCGGCGGGGGTGCGTCCGCCGTGGCGTTCGAGGTCGAGTTGGCCTTTGCCGGTGTCGAAGACGGACTCGATGATCTGTCGGAGAGGTTTGAGCAGGTGGGCTCCCGGGCGTGGTCTTTCCCCGGCGCGTGCCTTGCGGATGAGGGTGAATTCTGCTGCCGCTAAGGAGGTTTCGAAGTCGCGGCCGAAGTAGTGCTTGTCTGCCATCAGAGTCGAGGGTGCGGGGGCGGTCAGGGTGGGGTCGGTCTCGATCAGGTCGAGCAGCACCTGGCGTTCGTCGGCTTTGGCGCCGGTGAGGGCGTAGGCGATGGGCAGCCCGTGCAGCGTGGTGATCAGGTGCAGCCGTAGCCCCCAGAAGTAGCGGGAGTGGGAGGCGCAGTAGCCGTATTCGGCCCACCCGGCCAACTCGGAGCGTTTGACGGTTGAGTATGTCAACCTGGGCTGGCCCCACTGTGACGGCTTGAACTGGCCCCAGGCTGGTGGTTCTGTCTTAGTTCTTGCGGGTGTGGGCGAGTCGGTAGCTGGTGGTGCCGGTTTGGATGATGTGGCCGTTGAAGGTGAGGCGATCGACGATCGCGGCACAGAGGCGCGGGTCGGTGAATGTTGTTGTCCAGGAGGAGAATGGCTCGTTCGCGGCGATGGCGATGGAGGCCTTTTCCTCGCGTTCGGTGAGTAGTTGGAAGAGGAGTTCGGCGCCGTGGCGGTCGAGGCTGAGGTAGCCGAGTTCGTCAATACAGAGCAGGTCGAGCCGGCCGTAGCGGGCGATGGTTTTCGCGAGTTGGTGCTCGCTGGCGGCTTCGGCGAGTTCGTTGACCAGTTTCGAGGCCAGCACGTAGCGGACCCGGTGGCCTTGTTCGGCGGCGGCGGTGCCGAGCCCGATGAGCAGGTGGGTTTTCCCGGTGCCGGAGTCCCCGATCAGGCATAGCGGGGATCCGGTGGTGATCCATTCGCCGGCGGCGAGGGTGTTGATGGTCGCGGGGTTGATCGCGGGGTTGGCGTCGAAGTTGAACTGTTCCAACCGTTTCGGTCTCGGGAACCCGGCTTCGCGGACGCGGCGGGCTTGCCGTCGGGTGGCGCGGTCGTCGCATTCGGCGCTGAGGAGGTCGGCGAGGAATCCGGCGTAGGAGAGGTGTTCCCGTTCGGCGGTGGCGAGGTGTTCGTCGAGGTCGTCGCGCACGGTGGGCAGGCCCAGGGTGCGGGCGGCGATGGCGACGGCGGCGATCGCGGCGGCGTCGCCGCCGCCGATGCTGCTGGTGCCGCGGGCGTGGGTGGCAGTTCGTGCTGGCATGAGGATTCTTCTTTCTGTCTCAGTGTGTTTCGGTGGTGGTGGCGGGGTTGAGCAGGGTGTCGTAGGCGGTCAGGTCGGGTACCGGGCGCGGGTCGGTCTCGATCCGGGCGGGGAGGGGGATGACGATCCCGCTGTCCGGGGCGGTGGCGGCGTGGCGGGCTTGGACGGCCACGACATCGGGATTGGTGGCCCCGATGGCCAGGGCGGCCTGGATCCCGGCCAGCACGGCCGCAGCCGGGAGGTTCCGGTGCAGCAGGAGCACCTCGATCATGGAGCGGGTCGCGGCCGCGTCGTCGTCGGGGTGGGCGCGGCGGGCCGCGTCCCACCAGGCGTCATGGGTGGAAGTGAACACCCCGGAGGTGCGGGCCTGGGCCAGCGCCAACGCGCCGGGCAGCGCCCCGGGTTTACGGGCCAGCACATCGAGGTAGTGATCGAGCACCAGCATCTGGGAGCCGCGATTGGTGGAGCGGGCATGGACCGCGACCAGGGCTTGCCCGTCATAGACACTCACGTGCTCGTCGTCGAGGACCACCCGCACGCGCCGCCCGACCAGCCGGGCCGGGACGGAGTAGGAGACCTGCCGCACGCTGACCCGGGCGTGTCGATCAACCCGCGGGGTCAACGTGGTCGCGACCTCATACGGTTCAGCCGGCAGCGGCCGCAGCAGCGGCTTCTCGTGGGCGAAGTCGAACCCCACTGTGCTGGTGCGCGATCCGACCCGCCGGGCATCGTCGGCGGTGTCGTACCCGGCCAACAACGCGTTCAGCTCCCCGACACTGGTCACCGCCGGGACCGGGACCAGATGGGTACGGCGGAACCGGCCGCCCTCACCCTCGACACCGCCCTTCTCGTGGGCGCCGTCGCGGCCAGGACGGCAGTAGAAGGCGTCGAAGCCGTAGTAGGAGCGGAAGATCGTCCACCGGTCGGTTTCGACCCTCGAGCGGCCCTGGCAGATCTTCTTCACCGCGGCCGAGAGATTGTCATACCGGATCGCGCCCACCGGGACCCCACCGAGCTCGGTGAACGCGGCAACATGCCCAGCCAGGAAAGACTCCTGCGACGCGGACTGGTACACCCGGTGAACCGCTTTGCCCGAGTACGACATCCGGAACGTGAACAAATACCACTTGACCCGCTGCCCCTGGCAGTCAATCCACAAATCAGCGAAGTCGACCTCGGCCTCCGCGCCCGGTTCGTGCCACTGCGGCACGAACACCTCATCCAGACTGCGGCCGGCCTCCGCGGCGATCCGCGGCCGCGCCACGCGGACATAATCACGGACCGTGGAATACGAGATCACCAGCCCGTGCTCGGTCACCAGCCGGTCCCGGACCCGGACCGCGGTGTGCCGCTGCTTCCGCGGCGCGGTCAGGTCCGCGGTCAACATCGCGTCGATCAACTCCCGCGCCCCATCCAGCACCGGAGCCCGACGCTCCGCCAATTTCCGTTGCGGCGGAACAGGATCCGCCAACGCCGCCCGGACCGTACGGCGATGGACCCCATACCGATCCGCGAGCCCCCGGATCGAGATCGACTCATCCAGCCGCCTATCCCGGCGGATCTGCTCGAACAACTCCACCCTCGACCTCCACACGACCCCGCGCCCCGCTTTCGACTCGACGACACCTGTCACATCGAGCCAACCCGGGTGGGGCCAAATCAGACCGTCACGACACCCCCACACAGACACACAGGTGGGGCCAGTTCAAGCCGTCACAGTGGGGCCAAATCAGGCTGCCAAACTCAGACGGTCTCGCGGGAGCGGGCGCACTCGATGGGGGTGGAGTCAACGACCAGCACGTCATCGCCGAAGACGCTGGTGTCCGCGGCGAGGTGGTGGATCAAGGCGTCCATCAGGCCACCGAGTCGGCGCAGCCGTTTGTTGTACCCCGGCTGCTGGGGCAGGTAGGGGAACAGATGCCGTAGATGGGCGGCGGCGTAGCGCATCCAGCGGGCCTCGCTCGAGATCGTCAACACCGCGGCCAGCATCGCCAATGTGACGATCTCCGCGTCGCTGATCTGCGGTTTCTTCCCGATCGGCGGCCGCCACGGCGCCAGCTCGGGACGTCGGGTCAACAGATCGTCACAGGTGACATACAGTGCGGTGGCGAGGGTGTCCAGATCGGTGTCCACGATGAGCCTCCTGCTCGACGTTGGTTGCAACACCGAGTCTGGGCACCCTCACCTAATCACCACACACGCCACGCCAGCCACACCCATAACACCTTGGAATCAATCATCTAGCTGACCCGGGAGTGACGAACCAAGAAATCCAGAACGAATACAACCGGCGGGGCGTTCCGGCCTTGTCACACATCTCGCCCTGCCGTAGGTTACCCGTAGCAGCAATCGTAGTTCCTTCGTAGGAGAACGTCATGCCGGTCGCGCCGCAGGAATTGCCCCACCATGAAGAGCTTCGGATCGAGCGAACGATCTTTCTGACCCGGATCCGCGAGTAATGGTCGGGGGTGCGGCGTGTGATGTGACGAAGGTGCTTGTCCTACTGGGAGAATCGGGGTTACGAAGCCTTCGATCGTCCAGCTAGGAGAAGCACCTTGTCGGTGAAGAGAGTACGTGGTCGTGGCCGGGTGCGGAAGCGGGTGCGGATCGGCGCGCCGGATCCGTCGTTGACCGGGATCTCGGGGGTGGCAGCGCTCGCGGAGTTCATCGAGAAGCTGGATCTGGTCGGGCGCCTGGATCGGTGCGATCAAGGAGCGGGAGCGGGGCGCGACGGCCGGGCAGGTGCTGGTCGCTGGCGCAGTGCCAGTTGCTCGGCGGGGATGTGCTGGCCGCGTTGGACCGGCAGCGCCAGGATGTGGCCGGGTCCGCGTTGTCGGCGGTGCCGGCGTTGGCCTCGAGCACGGCGGCGGGGTTGGCCCGCCGGTTCGGGCCGGCGCAGCTGGCCGGCCTGGAGAGTGCGGTCGCGGACCTGACCGGTCATGCGGTGGCCTTGTTGCCGGCGTCCCGCCGGGCGGTGTTGGCGGCGGCGGTGACGGTGGACTTGGATTCCACCGATGTGGAGGTGTACGGGCCGACGAAGCAGGGTGTGGCCTACAACTATCACGGTCAGCGCGCGGGCCGTCCGCATCTGGGGACCTGGGCCGAGGCCGGGTTGACCCTGGCCGCGGAGTTGCTCGCGGGGAATGAGGATGTGAGGCCCCGGGCCGCTGACCTGCTGCGCCGGGTCCTGGCCGGGATCCCCGAGGACATCCGCTCGGCCGCGGCCGACTGGGATCGGTTGCGGGTGCGCGCGGATGCCGGCTACTTCACCGCCGACCTGGCCCACGCCGCGGTGGAGGCCGGGTGTGACTTCGCCATCGCCGCGAAACGGAACACCGCGATGTGGCGCGCCTACGCCGCCATCCCCGAGGACGCCTGGGGTGCGGCGGAGGGGATGCCCGGCGCGCAGGTCGCCGCGGTCGACTACGCCCCGCAGGGGTGGCCGCCGCACACGTACACCATCGTGCGCCGGGTCCGCATCGAGGCCGAGGACATCTCGGGCGACCCGCGCTCCCGGCGTCGGCGCACCATCGAGACGAACCAGCTCGCCCTGGCGTTGGAGGGCGCGGCCAGTCACGCCCACGCGGTCTCCTTCATCGTCACCAATATCCCCGCCAACGACCACCCGGCCAACCCCACCGAGCCGGCCGAGCCGGCCGAGCCGGCGGAGCCCGGCGGAGCCGGGTGAGGCGGCCGCACCGGTTGCCTCGATCACGCAGGTCGAGTCCTGGTTCCGCCGCCGCACCGACATTGAGGACCGGATCCGGGAAGCCAAACTCGGGGCCGCGCTGCGGCATCTGCCGTCGGGCGACCACGCCATCAACACGGTGTGGATGTGGGCTGCCCTGCTCGCCGGGAACATCTCCGTTCTGCTGCAAGCCCTGACCGGGATCGACCAGCGTCACCGCGCCCACGGCGCCCGCCTACGCCACGAACTGCTCTGCGTCCCAGCCCGCATAGTCCGCCACGGCCGCCAGCTGATCCTGCGGCTGCCACCCGACCGCCAGCTCCTGCCCACCGTCCTGGCCCGGATCCGGGCCTTACCCACCGCGGCCTAACCCGCCGCGCCCCTGCCCCGACGACCCAGGACCCCGAAGACCCGCCCACCCGAGCGCCACCGGGCCATCCGCGCTGCCCGCACCCAAATACACACTGCCACAACACAAAATCTATCCGCCGTTCACTGGCCGCCCAACCCACACGCAAGCTACTCGCGGATCCGGGTCTGAGCTGGGCACATGCCGATCAACCCGTCGTCGAGCGGTTGATGTCGCGGTTGCGACCGGAGCTGGAATCGCTGGCCGGAATGAGGGTGAAGCTCTGGTCCGACTCCGAGATCCATCTGGGAGACGACTGGCGCCGGGAGATCCTCGCGCGGCTGGACGAGTGTGACTACGCCCTCGCGTTAATCAGCCCGCACTACATCACCCGGCCGTTCATCGTCGAGGAGGAGATCCCGCGCATTGCCGGATCGCAGGCGGTGACGTGGGTGCTGCCGGTCGGCCTGAAGCCGGTCTCGTTCGACGGCAGCCGGGACCTGCACGGCCTGGAGATCCCCCAGTCCTATCTCCATCGGGCAAGTTCGGGCCGGGACCGCTTCTTCAGCGAACTCACCACGCCGGCCGCACAGGACAACTTCGCCGCCAAGCTGGCCACCCGGATCCGCCACCGGATCCTGCGGGACGTCGGACGCGCGCCATGACTCGGCCAGCGCGAAGAAGGCCGGCGCAACGACTCGCCGCGAACGCCGTTCGACGGCACCTGAGCGCACTCACGACCTATGTGTCCCAGCGCCAACGCGACCGACTCGAAGCCCTGGTCACGCTCTTGGATGACGCGCGACTCATTCCCCTCGACCAAGCGCTCGATGTGGCGACCACGCCGGGCGAGGACGAAAAGCGCCTCTCACTCTTCCGTCAACTCCGCGCCGCGGTCGCGCAGGCAGCAGAGGAGGCCGGCATCGACTTCCGCCTCGTGGTGGATGGTGGCAAGGAGCCGCCGGCGAGGCGGCACTGTTGGTTCGAGGGAGCCGACACCACCGCCGACGAACTCTCCGAGATGTCCCGGGCGCGCGCTGAGGACGGCGTGCCTGCCGACCCCGTGGCGCCCATGGTCACGCGCGGCATACCGGCCCGGATCCACGTCAGCCACGCCTGCGAAGAATCCGCCCGGCGCAAGCTTGTCGATGATTTCGTCTCCCGACTGCGGCAGCACCTGCGTGGCCGAGGAGGAATCAACGAATGCCAGGTGAGCGCCTCGTGCGAGGTTGCGCTGGGCGACGATCCTGACGAGGCGCGCGCCGAAGCAATTCGGTCGGCCGAGGTCGTCATCGTCCTGGCGAGCACGGCATACGTGGTCGAGGCGGGTGGCGACCTGGATCGCCTCGGCGACGCGACGGTCGTCCCGGTCGCGTTGACCACGATCGAAGCCGAGCGCTCGTGGGACCCGATCGTCGTGGGCGAGATCGTCGGCCAACACCGCCCGTATTCTGCGTGCCGGCGGGCCGAGGACAGGTCAAGTCCTGATGCGTGGTGTTTGAAGGTTTTTCATCCTTCGGGCGTGTCGGGGTTACGCGGTGATCGCGGTGAGTGGGTTCTGGGCGGGGGTTTCCTCCTTGGGGGTGAGGGCTTTGCGGCATTGGGCGAGGAGTTCGAGGCCGAGGTAGCGGCGTTGTTCGGTCCACTCGTCGTGTTGTTCGGCTAGGACCGCGCCGACCAGCCGGATCAGGGCGTCGCGGTTGGGGAAGATCCCGACCACATCGGTCCTCCTGCGGATTTCCCGGTTAAGCCGCTCCTGGGGGTTGTTCGACCAGATCTGCTTCCAGGCGCCTTTGGGGAAGACGGTGAAGGCCAGGATGTCGGCGCGGGCGTCGTCGAGGTGCGCGGCGACCGCGGGCAGTTTCTCGGTCAGGGTCTCGACGATCCGGTCGAACTGGGCGTGCACGCTTGCAGCGTCGGGCTGGTCATACACGCTGTGCAGCAACGCTTTCACCCACGGCCAACTGTTCTTCGGGGTCACCGCCATCAAGTTCGCCGCGTAGTGAGTACGACAACGCTGCCACGCCGTCCCGGGCAGCGTCGCGCCGATGGCCTCGACCAGTCCGGCGTGGGCATCGGAGGTCACCAGACCGACCGGGCCGGCGCTGGTCAGGCCGCGGGCGACCAGATCCCGGAAGAAGGTGAGCCAGCCGGCGCCGGTCTCGGCCGTGGACGCCTGGACACCGAGGATCTCCCGGTACCCCTCGGCGTTGACGCCGGTGGCGAGCATGGTCGCGATCTTGACCACGCGCCCGCCTTCACGCACCTTGATCGTCAACGCGTCCGCGGCGACAAAGGTGTACGGCCCGGCGTCCAACGGGCGGGTCCGGAACGCCTCGACCTGACCGTCGAGATCCTTGGCCATCTCACTGACCGTGGACTTCGATAGGCCGGTGATCCCGAGCGCTTGGACCAGCCGGTCCATCCGCCGGGTCGAGACCCCCAGCAGGTAGCAGGTCGCGACCACGCTGGTCAGCGCCTTCTCCGCCCGCGAATGCCGGGTCAACAACCAGTCCGGGAAGAAGGTGCCTTCCCGCAGTTTCGGGATCGCCACATCGATGGTGCCGACCCGGGTGTCGAGATCACGGTGGCGGTAGCCGTTACGACGATTCGACCGTTCCGGGGTGCGGGAGCGGTACTCCGCCCCACACACCGCATCGGCCTGCGCGGACAGGATCGTGTGGATGAACGTGGACAACATCTCCCGCATCAAGTCCGGGCTCGCCTGCGCGAGCTGTTCGTCCAAGAAACGGGCAGGGTCGATACTGGGCAATGCGACGGTCATCGGGACCATCCTTTCGAGAGTGCTGTGATGGGTTCACTCGAAGGATGCCCGGTGGCCGTCGTGTCTCCCGGGAAGGACACGAACAACCACCGGCCTCGTACACCAACGTTACGGACTCAACTCGAGGACAAGGACGCCTTCGTCCAGCAGGTGCTCGTCGCGGTCCGTCATCGCCTGGCTTCGTCGGCGACGCCCTCGGGGCAGGAAACCGCCGCTGCCAGCGCGGTC
Organism: Nostocoides sp.; assembly: GCF_037045025.1. Taxonomy (GTDB): domain Bacteria; phylum Actinomycetota; class Actinomycetes; order Actinomycetales; family Dermatophilaceae; genus Nostocoides_A. Next base: position 612,636 of record NZ_JBAOHM010000015.1, read on the forward strand.
CGGGCCAGCCGGGGCCACATCCGTCCTCCTGACCGGGACGTCGATCCCATCGACCCGATTGCCGGCTATTCCGACGACGCCGCCTGGTGGCAACGTCCAGAGCACAAGCTCGTGGACGTCACCATCTCGAGTGGCGCGCTGGAAGGCTGGGTCGGGGCTCGCGAGCGCACCATTCGGCCAAACGGTAAGGCGCTGCCTGCGGTGGAGACCCTCGCGTCCTGGGCCGGCGACGTCCAATCCCCTTCCCTGCTGACGGCCGTCCTCGGCGACCTCGGCACGGGCAAGACCACCACGATGAAATTGCTCACCGACGAGCTCCTCGACCGCCGCGAACGGTCCGGACCGGACGCGGAACCGCTGCCCATCCTCTTCGATCTGCGGCGGATGACAGTCGAGCAATACCGGCGGTCCCCGAATCTGCGCGGTGTGATCGAAGCCCTCCTCGACGCCGAAACGACTGCGGGGCACCGGCCGTCGGTGGAGGCCGTCCTCGACGCCATCAGTTCCGGTGGCTGCCTCGTCATCTTCGACGGCCTCGATGAGATCCTCGTCCACCTCAGTGGCCGCGAGGGGCAAGAGTTCACCCGGCACCTTTTGGAGAGCACGCGGACGTTCTGGCAACCGACGCGACGGCGCCCCGCAGCTAGCGCCGGTCTTCGCCCGAGCAAGCTGCTGGTTACCTGCCGCACGCACTACTTCCGGGACGTCAAGGACGAGACGGCACATCTGACGGCGCAGGATCGGGGCGGCCCGGTCAAGGACGCCTGGCAGTTGCTCTTCATGCTCCCCTTCACGGAGGCCCAGATCCGGGACTACCTGGCCGCCAATCTTGCTGGGGCGGACGTCGATCGCCTCATGGACCTGCTGGCCGGTGTTCACGATCTGCGCGGCATGGCCGAGCGGCCGCTCACTCTGATGATGATCAGCGAGGAACTCGAATACGTCGAGCAGGCCAAGCTGGCCGGGGCAACGGTCCGTCCGGTCGACCTGTATGCCGCGATGACCGACCGCTGGCTCGCTCGCGACTCCGGCAAACACACGCTCTTGCCGGAGCACAAGCAAGAGCTCATGGAGCACCTCGCCGCCGAACTCTGGCGCCACGGCCGCCGGTCCTGGTCGGCAGCGCACCAAGATCAGTGGGTGGTGGACTTCCTTGCCGCGAGGCCCGACATGCGCCGCCACTATCCGAACGAGATGAAACCCGACCTGTGGAAAGAGGATCTGCGCACCGCAAGTTTCGTCTCGCGACGCGGCGACGACGAATTCACCTTCGGGCACAGCTCCCTGCACGAATACTTCCTCGCTCGCTACCTCGCCGCAGCGCTTGCCCTGGGCCCGGACAAGGTCGACACGGTGCGCGAACTCTGGGCCATGCCGGTGCCGAGCCGGGAGACTCTCGACTTCCTCGGCCAACTCGGGGCCACCACGCCGGAGTCCGCGCGCGTGGCCCGAGAAACCCTCACCGCTCTGAACGGCCGGTATGCCGCGCAAGCCAGCGAACTGGCGCTCGCCTACGCCCTCGCGGCGGCGGACAACGGCCACCCGCATCAGCCGCTCGCCGGAGCTCACTTATCCGACGCGCAACTGGCGGGGTGGACCATCGGATCGCCTCGTCGGCGAACGGACCTGTCGCGCGCACACTTAGAACGCGCGGACCTGTCGCGTGCCAGGCTCACTAATGCATCGCTGGCGGGGTCTCAGCTCGTGCAGGCGGACCTCAGCCACGCGCTAATTCGCGGGTCCACCTTTAGCGACGCTGATCTCACCGGAGCGACTCTCACTGGCACGACCTTCCGGGAGTGTCAATTGGACGCGATGGGCATCACGTCGGCGCACACTTATCGCACGGCCGCCCTGCGCTGCCAAGCGGCGCCCGAGCGCCCAGGCTGGCTGATCGCCCCGAGGGCCGACCCACCCTTACCCGTCGGCACCATGCTCCCCTTCACCGGCCACACCGGCTGGGTCTTGGCGGTGGCGTATGCCCCGGACGGGACCCGCCTGGCCAGCGGCAGCGACGGGGAGGTGCGGATCTGGGATGCCGCGACCGGGCAGCCGATCCACACCCTGACCGGCCACACCGGCGGGGTCTGGGCGGTGGCGTATGCCCCGGACGGGACCCGCCTGGCCAGCGGCAGCGGCGATGGGACGGTGCGGATCTGGGATGCCGCGACCGGGCAGCCGATCCACACCCTGACCGGCCACACCGGCGGGGTCTGGGCGGTGGCGTATGCCCCGGACGGGACCCGCCTGGCCAGCGGCAGCGAGGATGGGACGGTGCGGATCTGGGATGCCGCGACCGGGCAGCCGATCCACACCCTGACCGGCCACACCGGCCTGGTCCGGGCGGTGGCGTATGCCCCGGACGGGACCCGCCTGGCCAGCGGCAGCGGCGATGGGACGGTGCGGATCTGGGATGCCGCGACCGGGCAGCCGATCCACACCCTGACCGGCCACACCGGCCTGGTCCGGGCGGTGGCGTATGCCCCGGACGGGACCCGCCTGGCCAGCGGCAGCGGCGATGGGACGGTGCGGATCTGGGATGCCGCGACCGGGCAGCCGATCCACACCCTGACCGGCCACACCGGCCTGGTCCGGGCGGTGGCGTATGCCCCGGACGGGACCCGCCTGGCCAGCGGCAGCGAGGATGGGACGGTGCGGATCTGGGATGCCGCGACCGGGCAGCCGATCCACACCCTGACCGGCCACACCGGCCGGGTCTGGGCGGTGGCGTATGCCCCGGACGGGACCCGCCTGGCCAGCGGCAGCGACGGGGAGGTGCGGATCTGGGATGCCGCGACCGGGCAGCCGATCCACACCCTGACCGGCCACACCGGCGGGGTCTGGGCGGTGGCGTATGCCCCGGACGGGACCCGCCTGGCCAGCGGCAGCCGCGATGGGACGGTGCGGATCTGGGATGCCGCGACCGGGCAGCCGATCCACACCCTGACCGGCCACACCGGCGGGGTCTGGGCGGTGGCGTATGCCCCGGACGGGACCCGCCTGGCCAGCGGCAGCGAGGATGGGACGGTGCGGATCTGGGATGCCGCGACCGGGCAGCCGATCCACACCCTGACCGGCCACACCGGCGGGGTCTGGGCGGTGGCGTATGCCCCGGACGGGACCCGCCTGGCCAGCGGCAGCGGCGATGGGACGGTGCGGATCTGGGATGCCGCGACCGGGCAGCCGATCCACACCCTGACCGGCCACACCGGCGGGGTCTGGGCGGTGGCGTATGCCCCGGACGGGACCCGCCTGGCCAGCGGCAGCGAGGATGGGACGGTGCGGATCTGGGATGCCGCGACCGGGCAGCCGATCCACACCCTGACCGGCCACACCGGCGGGGTCTGGGCGGTGGCGTATGCCCCGGACGGGACCCGCCTGGCCAGCGGCAGCGACGGGGAGGTGCGGATCTGGGATGCCGCGACCGGGCAGCCGATCCACACCCTGACCGGCCACACCGGCGGGGTCTGGGCGGTGGCGTATGCCCCGGACGGGACCCGCCTGGCCAGCGGCAGCGACGGGGAGGTGCGGATCTGGGATGCCGCGACCGGGCAGCCGATCCACACCCTGACCGGCCACACCGGCGGGGTCTGGGCGGTGGCGTATGCCCCGGACGGGACCCGCCTGGCCAGCGGCAGCCGCGATGGGACGGTGCGGATCTGGGATGCCGCGACCGGGGAGCCGGACGGCATCCGGCTGCACTATCTCGGTGACGGCGAGACGGCGGTGTTCGACGCCGATGGGACGCTGATCGGCGCCTCCGAGGAAAGCTGGCAGTGGCTGGGCTGGAACGCCATCGTGGACGGGCAGATCACCCGACTGCCGGCCGAGACCTACGGTCCTCTGCCACCACTGCGCACCGCGCCGACTGACCACCCAAAGGAGGCCCACCGATGAAGGACGCCCCAGAGTCGTGGGCGATCGTCGTGTCAATCGTCGCGCTTGCCTTGTCGGGGATGGCGACCTGGCTGACCCTTCGGCACAGCTCGCGCAGCCAGCGGCTGGCGACCTTTGAGCGGATTCACGAAGCGCTCATCGACCCCAAAGCGGCTGGTGGTCGCAAGCTCCTGTACCAAGCCGCAAAGTCGGGCAACTTCCCCGTGCTGGGCGACGAGGACTGGGACCAGGTCAACTATGCACTGGCTCTCTACGACACTCTCGGTAGCTATCTGAGCCTGAGACTCGTCGATCGGGACGTTGTCACGGCCGCCTGGTATCACCCCGTGATCGACATCGCCGGTCCGGTCGAGCAGTTCCTGGCCCACCGGCGCAGCCTCGGCATCAACCAACCCTGGACCTATCTGCTGGACCTGATCTCCCTGATGCGGCAGACCACCTGTCCATGCCGGGTCTGCCGAGAAAGCCGCCGCGGCTGATGCTGACCCGGCAAACTCACCACCGTTCGGCACAGCAGCCGGCGGCCGTGCTGGATTTCGCCGAGACGCGATCGGCACCTCGGGATCAATTGGCCGGATAGAGACTCTCGACTTGCGGCGCGAAGTGGTCGAGCACCACCGACCGGCGCAGCTTCATACTCGGGGTCAATTCGCCGGCTTCGAGGGTCAGATCGCGGTCGAGGATGGCGAAGCGTTTGATCGTCTCCCACCGGTTCAGGCCCCGGTTGAGTTCGTCGACATAGCCCTGGACAAGGTCTCGTGCCTGCGGTGAGGTGACGATCTCGGCATAGCTGCCCCCGTCCAGGCCCTGTTCGGCGGCCCAGGGCGTGATCGCCTCGGCGTCGAGGGTGACCAGGGCGCTGGCGTAGTTGTGGCCGTCGCCGAGGACGACGAATTGGCTGACATAGGGGCACAGCCCCTTGACGTGCGCCTCGATCAGGCCCGGGGCGACATACTTGCCGCCGGAGGTCTTGAAGACGTCCTTCTTGCGCCCGGTGATCCGGATGAAGCCGCGCTCGTCGATCTCGCCGAGGTCGCCGGTGCAGAACCGGCCGTCCTCGGTGAACACGGCCGCGGTCGCGTCGGGGTTGCCGTGGTAGCCGCGCATGACACCGGGACCCTTGACGAGGATCTCGCCGTCCGCGGCCGTCGTGATCTCGGTTCCGGGCGCGGGTCGACCGATCGACCCGAAGACGTGCCTGCCCGGCTCGGGGAGGTTGACGGTCGTGAACGCCGAGGTCTCGGTCAACCCGTAGCCCTCGCACACGGTCAGGCCAACGGCCGCGAACCAGCGGGCCACATCGGCATCCAGCGGCGCCGACCCCGAGATGAGGAACCGGATCCGCCCGCCGAAGCGCTCGCGAACCTTGGCCAGGACGAGCGGATCGGCCACCGCGAACTGGGCCCGCGTCACCAACCCCACCGGTTCACCGCGCTCGCGGCTGGTCGCGACGTCGCGCCCCACACCGAGTGCCCACGACGTCAACGCCCGCTTGACCGGGCTGGTCTCGGCGTCGAGGACGGACGCCGTCGAGGACGGACGCGACCTTGGCCTTCTCGAAAACGCGCGGCGCCGCACCCATCCACGTCGGCCGGATGATCGCCAGGTTGTCGACGATGCGGTCCTGGCGCCCATCGATCGCGGTCGGGAACCCGATCTGCATCGGGATGGTGAGCAGCACCTTGCCGAAGACGTGCGACAGCGGCAGCCACAGGAACTGCAGGTCCTCCGGGCGCATCAGGCCGATCGCATCGGCGGCGGCGGCGACATAGACAAACGCGTCGTGGGTCAGCTCGGCGCCCTTGGGCCTGCCGGTCGTGCCGGAGGTATAGATGATCGTGGCCAGGTGATCGGGCTCTAGAGCATCGATGCGGGCATCGATCACGCCGGAATCGTTGCGCAGCAGCGCCTCGCCGCGCCGCGCCAACTCGTCGGTGGAGATCAGCCAATCGTCGTCGGCGGCCGAGGAGTCGAAGCAGACGACCGTGCGGACCGAGGGGATCTGCGCGCGCTGCTCGCGCAGTTTGGCCACCTGGTCGGCATCCTCGGCGAAGACCACCGTGCAGCCGGCGTCGGCGAGCAGGTAGGCGACGTCGGCGGACATCGTGTTCGGATAGATCGTCGTCGTCGCCGCGCCCGCGCACATGATCGCCAGGTCCGCGAGAACCCATTCGTAGCGGGTCGCGGAGGCGATGGCCACCCGGTCTTGCGGCCGCACCTCCAGCGACCAGCCCCGCCGCCCACGCCCAGACGATCGTGCGCACGTCGCGCCAGCTGACGTGCTCGAGGGAGTCACCGCGGAAGTACTGATAGGCGACCTCGTCGGGAGAACGCTCCACTCGATCGCGGAAGAGATGGGCGACACTGGGCTGCCGGTTGTCCAGGGCGGTGACGTCGGTGGTTGTCTGAGTGTCCGGCATACGGCCCATGTTAGAGCATTGCTCTAGAGCAGAACTCCAGGAGGATTGTGGCACCAACGCCTACCCGCGACGCCGTGCTCGACGCCGCCCTCCAGCTACTGGCCGAGGACGGCCCCGGCGGGGTGACGATCGCCCGGATCACCGGACTCTCCGGTGTGTCCAATGGCAGCATCTATCACCATTTCGGCAGCCGCGAGGGAGTCCTGTTGGCGCTGCTCGTCGACTGCTTCGCCGATCTGGTGGCCACGCTGGCCCAGGCGCTCGACGACCGGCCGGCACGGGAGTGCATCCGCGATCTGGTGGCCCGGCATCTGGCCTGGGTGCGCGAGCACCCGGGCAAGGCGGCGGTGCTCTATCGCGTGCCGCTCGATGCCACCGTGCTGTCCGGCACCGCCGACTCCCAGCGGGCCGTGCACACCAAGGACCTCGCCGCGGCCCCCCTCGTGCGCTGGATGCGCGCCCGGCAAACGGCCGGCGAACTGCGTTCCGTCCCGGACTGGGCGCTCGATCCGATCGTTCTCGCGCCGGTCCATGAGGCCGCCCGGCGCGGCCTGCTCAGCGCCGAGGCGGAGGAGCAGGTCGCCGCGATGGTCTGGGCCGGGCTCGAAGCCTGACCGAACCCTGCCGCGGCTCAGTTCACCTTCCGGCCGCGGTCCTCCCAATACGGGGCGCGCAGCTTGAACTTCTGCAGCTTGCCAGTTGCGGTGCGGGCCAAGGCATCGCGGAACTCCACCGACGACGGCGCCTTGAACCGGGCCGCGCGGGTCTTGCAGTAGTCGATGAGTTCCGCCTCGGTCACGGTGGCGCCCTCGCGGCATACGACCAGCGCCTTGATCGTCTCGCCCCATTTGGCGTCGGGGACCCCGATGACCGCGACCTCGGCGACATCAGGGTGAGAGAACAGGACGTCCTCGACCTCGATCGAGCTGACGTTCTCACCGCCGGTGATGATCACGTCCTTGCGCCGGTCGGAGATCGTCAGATAGCCGTCGTCGTCCAGCGAGCCGCCGTCGCCGGTGTGGAACCAGCCGCCCTCCAGGCAGCGCTCCGTCTCGGCCGGGTTGTCCCAATAGCCGGCGAGCACGACATTGGAGCGGGCCAGCACCTCCCCCTTGGGGTCGACCGACAACTCGACACCAACGGCCGGGTTCCCGGCCCGCACCAGCTTGGCCGCGCGCTCCTGGGTGCCCAGGCCGTCCCACTCGGCGCGGCTGCGGTTGACCGTCAGCAGCGGCGCGGTCTCGGTCAGCCCATAGATCTGGATGAACTCCCAGCCGAGTTCCTCCTCGACCCGGGCGATCGTCCGGCTCGGGGGCGGGGCGCCGGCGACGATGATCCGCACCCGACCGCGCCCGGGGACCGGGCCGTCCCAGTTCTTCGCCGCGTCGAGCACGGTCGCGACCACCGCCGGCGCGCCGCACATCAGCGTCACACCATGGCGCTCGACCCGGCGCAGGATCTCCGGCCCGTCGACCTTACGGAGCACCACCTGCGGGACGCCGAGCCCGGCGCAGACGAACGGCATACCCCAGCCGTTGCAGTGGAACATCGGCAGCGTATGCAGGTAGACGTCGCGATCGGTGACGCCCAGGTGCAGGCCCATCATCATCGCGTTGGTCCACAGATTGCGGTGGGTCAACTGCACGCCCTTGGGGCGCGCGGTCGTCCCGGAGGTGTAGTTGATCGTCGCCGTGGCGTTCTCATCGGGCGCCGACCACGGCGTCGGCTCGCCGCCACTGTCGGCGAAGAGGTGCTCGTCCTCGCCGAGGACGAAGGTATGCTCACACGGCACGCCGGCGAGATCGTCGCGTAGCTCCGGGTCGACGAAAAGCACTCGGGCACCGGACTGTTCGACGATGTATGCCACCTCGGCGCGGGAGAGCCGGAAGTTGACCGGCACCAGGATGCGGCCGAAGCCGCATACCCCGAAGATGGCGGCGAGCAGGCGCGCCGAGTTGTGCGTCACCATCGCGACCCGCTCCCCCTCCCGTATGCCGAGGCGCTCCATCGCTCGCGCGATCGCCCGCGCGCGCTCGGCCAGATCGGCATACGTGATCTCGCCGAGGGAGGCGGCCGGCTGGTCCGGCTCGTCGATGACACCCGTGCGCTCGCCATAGACGAGCGCGCCGCGGCGGATGAAGTCGGAGACGGTCAACGGCACGAGCACGGCAAACCTCCGGGCAGTCAGGTGGTGTGCAGCCTACCCGGGCGCTCGGCGCCGTGCCCTGGCCAAACCGGCCGGATGCCGTCACCATGGTGGCCAGGCCCGACGAGCGGAGTGGCGATGGACGAGGACTTCGCGGCATACCTGCACAAGGTGCGCGCCCACCGCGGCGAACTCGGTGACGCGATGCGCGCGCTCGACGACGCGCTCGGCCTCCCCGCCGGGCTCGGCACCCTGTGGCGCCGCCGGGTGCGGGCCGCCCTGACCGAGTTGGCCCACGACCTGCGGGTTCATGTCGAACTCACCGAGTCCGAGGGCGGGCTGCATGCCGATGTCCGTTCCCGGTCGCCGCGCCTGATATCCAAGTTGGAGGCGCTGCAGGCCGACCACGTGTACTTCCTCGACGAGGTCGACCGGCTGCTCGCCGCACGCGATGACGGCGCTGCGGCCGTCGACACGAACGCGCACCGCGAGGCCGTCGGCGCCCTGCTACGCCGTCTCGTCCGCCACCGCCAGCGCGGCTCCGACCTGGTCTACGAGGCCTACGTCGTCGATATCGGCGGGTCGGATTGACGGTTCCGGCGATCGGCTCCCGCGAGCGCGCTCCCGCGGGCCGGCTGGACGGTTTAGGCTGCCCGCCATGAACAACGTCGTGCCCCTGCACCGGCCCGAGCCACGGCCGCAGCCGGCGCCGGAGAAGCTGTGGCGCGAGGCGCTCGGTGAGCAGTTGCGCGCCGAGCGGAACGAACGCGGCGAGCGGATCGCCGACATCGCCGAGCGCGCCGGGGTTTCCCCGCAGTACCTCTCCGAACTCGAGCGGGGCCGCAAAGATCCGTCGTCGGAGATGCTGTCCGCGCTCGCGGGCGCGCTCGACTTGTCCACCCGCGAGCTCACCCGCCGGGTGGCGACGCGCGTGACGGCAACCTGCCTCGCGGCTTAGCAGTCAGGACGCGATCGCGCGTGCAGCGATGACCGCGTCGACCACGCCATAGTCGAGCGCGGCTTGGCCGCGCAGGATCAGGTCGCGCTCGGTGTCGGTTCGCACCTGCTCGGCCGTCTTGCCCGTATGCCGCGCCAGCAGTTCCTCCTGCATTGTCCGGACCCGCTCGACTTCCTCGGCCTCGAGGATCAGGTCGGGCACGGTCCCCCGTCCCTGGGCCGCGGGGGCGTGGATGACAACCCGGCCGTGAGGCAGGATGCTGCGGTGCCCGGAGGCGCCCCCGGCCAGCAGCAGCGCCGCGCTCGCGACCGCCTGGCCGACACAGGTGGTGTCGACCCGGGGACGGACGAACTGCATCGCGTCATAGATCGCCAGCGTCGCCGGGATGGAGCCGCCAACCGAGTTGACATACAACGCGATCGGATGATCGGGGTTCTCGTTCTCCAAGTGCAACAATTGCGCGATCACGGCGTTGGCGACGCCGTCGTCGATGCCGGTCCCGAGATAGACGATCCGGTCGGCGAGCAGCCGGCTGTAGATGTCCACGGTGCGCTCGCCCGCCGGGGTCCGCGTTGTCACGTAAGGGATCGGGTAGCTGCTCACAACGACACCCCCGAAGAGGCCCCCAGCCCGACCGGCCGTCGACGGCTCGGCAGCACCTCCTCGACCCGCTCGACGATCGCGTCGACGAAGCCATAGGCCAGCGCCTCCTGCGCGTCGAACCACCGGTCGCGCCGGGAGTCCTCCTCGACCCGTTCAACCGGTTGGCCCGTGTCCGCCGCGATGAGCGCGAGCACGGTGTCGCGGGTGCGGCGCAGCCCGTCAGCCTGGATGGCGATGTCCATCGCCGTCCCGCCGATACCCGCGGATCCCTGGTGCAGCAACACTTTTGAGTGCGGCATCGCATAGCGCTTGCCCTTGGTGCCGGACGAGAGCAGGAATTGCCCTGCGCTGTAGGCCATCCCGATGTTGACCGTGCTCACGTCGTTGGGGATCGCCCGCATGCAGTCGCGGATCGCCAGCATGCCCGGCACCGACCCCCCCGGGGAGTTGACGAACAGCCGGATGTCGGCGGCCGGGTCCTCGGCGGCAAGCAGCAGCAGCGCGGAGCACAGCCGGTTGCTGTTGTGGTCCGCCAGCTCCTCGCCGAGGACGAGGGTGCGCTGGGCGAAGAGCCGTCGATAAAGTTCCTTGTCCAGCACCAGGACGGGATCGCGTTTGCTCATGCCGATCACTGTGCGCCGCAGCCCGGATGCCGCGAAACCCCGCGCTGCTGTTGGCAGCGCTGCCCGCAGCAGCGCAGCCGCGGCGGCTGCTATCCGAGCACGGCCCAGGAGTGCGGTGCGATCGACACCTGCGCGGTGTGCCTCCGGCCGCCGGCGACCCGACCGGCGGCGGCATCACCGATGTCGGCCACACCTGCCAGCACCTGCGTCACGCGGAGATCGTCGAATGCCATGGTCTCCCCGGAGATGTTGAGGCACACCACAATCCGTTCTCCCAGGCCATCTCCGATGACTTCGAAGGCGTAGCCCGGATTGGTCAGCACGAGGTCCCGGGTGCGGCCGCGGTGCAGCCACGGATGCCGGCGGCGCAGGCAGACCAGCTCGCGGACGATGGCAAAAACCTCGTGCCCGAGAGCAAGTTCCGACGGGCTGCGGGGCATCACCGGACGGACCTGATCGTCGCCGCCGACCCGCTGCTCCTTGGTGCCGGTGTAGCCCATCTCGTCCCCGTAGTAGATCGACGGAGTTCCACCCAGAGTGAGCAGCACGGCATACGCGTGCCCGATGTGCCGAGCATCGCCGATCTGGGTGGCGATCCGGGTCACGTCGTGGTTGCCGAGGAAGGTCTGCGGGACGAAGCTGTCCAGGAAGCCGTCGTGTCGCCCGAGCGCGTGCGACAACTCCCAGAAGTTGACGCTCTGCAGGCTCGACCAGATCGCCTTCCACAGCTCGTACTGCGTCACCGAGTCCACACCCGAGCCAGCGACGAACGCGGGATAGTCGCCGTGGATGACCTCGCCGAGGATGTAGGCGTCCGGATGGCTCTCGCGCACGCGTGGAAGGACCTGCGCCCAGAAGGATTCCGGCACCGCATAGGCCGCATCCAACCGCCAGCCGTCGATGCCGCGGCCGAGCCAATGGGTCATCACCTCGACGACGAGATCGACGACCTCGGGGGCGTCATGGTTGAGTTCCACGAGCGACTGGTGCCCTTCAAAGCAGTCGTATGCCGGCAGCCCGAGTTCGTTGGTGTGTCCCCAGTGGAAGCGGAACGCCCGGCTGGCCGCCGACCCCTCGCCCTGCTCGACGGCCTGGCGGAAGAGCGGGAACTCGGTGCCGACATGGTTGAAGACACCGTCGAGGAGAATCCGCAGCCCCCGATCGCGGCACGCGGTGACCAGATGGTCGAAGTCAGCGTCGTCGCCGAGTCGCGGATCGAGGCGCCGGTAGTCGATCGTGTCGTAGCCGTGAGTACCCGAGTCGAAGATCGGGCCGAGCAACAACCCGTTGAGTCCCAGCCCGATCGCGTGGTCGAGCCAGGCCTCGATGTGCCCGAGCCGGTGGCGCACCCGGCCGTCACCGCCGGCGTCACCGGGTTCGTGGGCGGCCCCGACGAAACCCAGCGGATAGACCTGCCACCACAACACGTGTTCAACCCAGCCCGGCATGTCGCTCCCTTCCTGCGCTCTCGTTCACCCTGCCACACGCTCGCGCCGTGACAGCATGACCTCCCAGCTCACCGCCGACGACGACCCCGCCCGGCGCACTCCGGTGTATGCCGAGCGCTCACCGCTGAACGACGTCGCGCGGTTGCACGGCGACCTGCTGCTGCTTCACGGGAGCGACGATCTCGTGGTGCCACTCGACCAGGCCACCGACCTGGTCGAGGCCCTCCGCGCAGTCGACAAGCATGTGGAGCTGATCGTGTATCCGGGTGAAGGTCATGGCTTCCGCCGCGCCGAGACGATCGCGGACAGCATGGAGCGCGAACCTGACCATTACCAGCGCGCGTTCGCCCGCTGAGCGGTGGGCGTGATCCGCGCCATAGCTGCGTCCTAGGGTTTGCGTCTGCTTGCTATAGCAAGCATACTGGGAGGTGTTCCATCCAGCCGCGAGATCCAGGAGAGATCATGAGCGAGCAGACCCCAGCCAAGAAGACCACTAAGAGCGCTCCGGCGAGCGACAAGGCCTCCCTCGACCTCGGCCCGCTGGCCGACCTCGTCGACAGCCGCCCGGTCTATGCCTACCTCGGCATGGCTGACCTGGTTTTCGAGAAGATCCGCGAGGAACTCGGCAAGGCCGGCGAGTTGGCCGAGAAGTCCCTCAAGGATCTGACCGACCTGCCCAGCGAGGCGCGCGAGTACATCGAGAAGTTCCTCGACCAACTTCCTTCCAGCCCCAAGGAGGCCGCCGACAAGTCCGCGGAGTTCTATGACGACCTCGCCGATCGCGGCGAGAAGCTCGTGGAGCGCATTCAGAGCCAGCAGTCGGTCAAGGACCTGATCGACGGCGTCAACAAGTCGACCGAGCATGGCGTGGCTGCCATCACCGGTGTCCGCGACTCCGCGGGCAAGCTCCCCCGGGCCGCTGCCGACACCGTCGAGTCCGTGGGCGAGGAGGACTGACCGCAAGCAGATCGGGCAACGCGCCGACAATCAGGGGGCCTACGAGGCCCCCTGATCGTTGCCTCACCGGGTTCGTCGCGCGAAAAGCGCCGGATCATGCCATGCTCATATCGTGACCAGCGGTTTAGCTGGCACCAGGGCCGGGCAGTGGTGTCCCTCCCGCCACTGCCCGGCCCCAGGCCGCGACAGTGGGCCCGCGTCTTGACCGACGGATGGGAGGCCGATGCCCGTGCGTCGACAGCCCCGACGCACGGGTGCCGACGGGGAAAACGCCGGGAAGTGGCGAGCCGGCCGCCACTAGAATCGAGCCCATGCTCGACCTTCAGACTCTGCGCGATCACCCGGACGCGGTGCGCGACTCGCAACGGGCGCGGGGCGAGGACCCCGCCCTGGTCGACCGCCTGCTCACGCTGGATAAGAACCGCCGCACCGCCACGACCGCGTTGGACACGGCGCGGGCAGAGCAAAAGAGGATGAGCACCAACCTCAAGAATGCCGCCACTGAAGAACGGCCTCGACTGCAGCAGGAGGCGCGGGCCGCCGCCGAGCGGATCAAGTTGATGACCGCCGACCACGCAGCGCTCGAGGCCGACCTCGCCACCGCGTTGCGGCAGCTGCCCAATCTGATCATCGACGGGGTCCCAGCCGGCGGCGAGGACGACTTCCGCACGCTCACCGAGGCCGGGGACAAGCGCGATTTCACCGCCGAAGGCTTTGCCCCCCAGGACCATCTCGATCTCGGCCGGGCACTCGGGATCATCGATATGGAGAGGGGGGCGCGGGTGTCGGGCTCGCGCTTCCCCTACCTGCGCGGCGACGGTGTGCGCCTGGAGAACGCAATCATGCGCCTGTGCCAGGACGTGGCCCGCGAGGAGGGGTTCGTCCCGCTCTCGGTTCCCAACCTGGTCAACGAGCCGACGATGCGCGGCACCGGCTTCCTCGACTCGCACGCCGAGGACATCTACTTCCTCGAACTCGACGGCCTCTATCTGACCGGGACCTCGGAGGTGGCCCTGGTCGCCTACCACAGCGACGAGATTGTCGACCTGGCCTCGGGTCCACTGCGCTATACGGCCACCTCGACGTGCTATCGGCGTGAGGCCGGCTCGCACGGGAAGGACACCCGCGGCATCTTCCGCACTCACCAGTTCCAAAAGACCGAGATGGTCGTCGTCTGCCGACAGGAGGACGCCGAGCAGGAGCACGAGCGGTTGCTGCATGTCGAGCGCCGGATCCTCGACATGGTCGACGTGCCCTATCGGGTCATTGACGTGGCGGCCGGTGACCTGGGCTCGTCGGCCGCCCGCAAATTCGACTGCGAGGCATGGATTCCCAGCCAGGAGCGCTATCGGGAACTCACGTCGACGTCGAACTGCACGACCTATCAGGCACGGCGGCTGCGCATCCGTGAGCGCGACCCGCAGGGCTCGGGCAACCGGCCGGTGGCGACGCTCAACGGGACGATGGCGACGACCCGCTGGATCGTGGCCATCCTGGAAAACCATCAGCAGGCCGACGGGAGCGTGGTCCTGCCCGGCCCGCTCGCCGAGCGCGCCGGCGTCGACGTCCTCCGGCCGCCGTCCTAATCCGGCGTCCGGGGGTTGATCCCGTGTGGGGGTTGATCCCGTGTGGGGGTTGGTCCCAGCGTCAGGCTCGGTCCGGCGTCCGGCTGGTCAGCTCGCGGGGCTGAACCCGGCGCGCTCTGCGGCCCCGGTGTCAAGGAACCACACGTGCGGATCGGCGCCACCGTAGCCGGGGTGGTCTTGCGTCATGAAGGTTTTGGTGTCCTCCCACGCCTTGACGGCGTGGCCGAGCGGCAGCGCGCCATCGTCGATCGGTGCGGCCGAGCCGACGCCTTACCCGCCGTCGCGGACCTCCTCCCCAGGACATCAGTCGTTGCGATCGTCGCTAACGGTCTCCCACCGGCGGATGCGGGTTAGCGGGCCACGAATGTCGCCCCTCCCACAGGGCACGCCCCGTCGGTGACTGGTGATCAAGTGGCCTCACGGCTCGCAATTGACGCCGCGCTGACGGTGAACTTGACACGGCGCGTTTAACGACATATCTTTGACATATCGCTAGTGCGATGCTCCGAGGAAGCACGGAGGAGCCCCGGTTCCGGCAGGAACCCCGGCGCCCCGCCTTCCACCCGGGCTCGCGCCCCGACCGGGCGCGGCTCGCCACACACATCCCCACCGGCGCCGCGACGCACTCGTCGCGGCTCGGCAACGGCATACCAGGAGAACAGCCACCATGACCAACGAATCGACACCCGACGACATCCCCGACTTCGACGACGACTTCCCCTTCGGGCCCGGCCATCGGGGCGGGCGCCGCGGACCACACGGCCCGCACGAGCGGCGCCGCCACCGCGGCGGGCGCGGCCCGAGCGAGAGCGGCTTCGAGAACTTCTTCGGGCCGGACGGGCCCCTCGGCCCGCGTGGCCCCTTCGGACCCGGCGGCCTGTTCGGCCGCGAGGGCGCCGAGATCGCCCGCTCCCTCTGGGAAGCGGCAACCTCCGGAAGCACCCCGCCCGCACCCAACTACCGCGGAACCCGCGACCGGGACGGCGAGCACGACCATGACAACCCCTGGGCAGAAGTGACCGACCATCCCCGCGGCGAGCGCCGGCGGCGTGGGCCCGGCCCGGAGGCGCGCGGCCGGCGAGGTGGCGGCCGCGGCGGCAGGCGCGGGCGACGCCCACGCGGCGACGTCCGGCTCGCTGCCCTGTTGCTCATCGCCGAGGAGCCCCGCAACGGCTACCAGGTGATCGAAGAGCTGGTCGCCCGCACGGGCGGGGCCTGGCGCCCCAGCTCGGGCGCGGTCTATCCGGCGCTCGCCCAGCTGGAGGACGAGGGCCTGATCGAGGCCTTCGACAACGACGGCCGCAAGGCCTTCCGGCTCACCGACACCGGACGAGACGCCGCAGCCGCGGCCCAGGACGCCCCCCGCCCGTGGGAGACCGCCACCGAGGAGGCCAGCGAGGCGCTCGGCGGACGTCAGAGCAGCCTCTTGTGGCAGTCCTTCGGCCAAGTGGCGATGGCCACCAAGGCCGTGGCCGCCACCAAGGACGAGGCCACGGTCGCCGAAGCGGCCCGCCTGTTGGAACAGACCCGCCGCTCGCTCTATCGCCTGCTCGCCGACGGCCCGCAGGATGCGACCGGCCCGCAGTTTGCGACCGGCCCGCAGGATGCGACCGGCGGCGAGGAGCCGACGGCCTAAGGCGCAACCGCAACCGCCGTCACAACCACGCAACGGGGTCCGCGCCGAGGGCGGCGCGGGCCCCGTTTGCCAACCGCTGGCGACTGCTGATCCAACATCACGATCACGACCGGCCTGGTCAACGCCACGACGGCGCCGGAGCTGTTGCGCGAGATCGAGTCCGGGACGATTGCCCGGAACTCAGCCGGCGCCTGTCCGACCGGCTCCCGCCTGTCGATGAGCGGATCGAGGACTTCCTCGCCTCCTATCTCGCCGGGGTCGCGGACGTCCCGAGACTTCCCCGGCGCACCTTCATCCTCGACCTGCCGGGATTGGCCCGGACCCTCTCGCTTCCGGTGGATCAGGACTCCTATTCCTCCGAATTGCTGACGAGCTACCGGCTGGCCAACGGGGTCTTGCACAACCCACGCAGCGACCGGCGCACCACCAAGGGTGTCTTTCACCTCGCCGAGGGTGGGCTGCCGATTCCCGACGACAAGAAGGCCGTCCCGCGGGAGGTCTTCGCCGGACTGCTCGCGCGCGCGCTCACTCCGCCGAGCGCCGTCCTGGAATTGCCGATCACCTCGGCCAAGAGAGCAAAGCTGCCTGCTTCGTCTCCTTGCTGATGCGCCCGCTCGTCGTCGTCCCGGTGCTCGGCCGAACGCGGGAGCGGCGCATGGAGACCCGGTTCATCGTCCCCGGCAGCATGGTCGCCAACCTCGACTTCGTCGAAGGCATCTTCGGTAACGCCGGCGATCCCTACCTGCCCGAGAACGACGCCGCGCTCGACCCGCTCGGCTGGACCGGGCACACCGGTCTCGTGGTGTTGGCGCCGCATCTGACGTCGGTCACCAAGAAGGCGCTTGGCCTGCCCCATCAGAGCGTGGCGACCGAGCGGCAGGTGCGCGACGGAATGTGCTGGAGCGACCCGGCCGAGCGCTACAACGACGGCCAGGCCTTTAAGGTGTGCGCCCGCGATGAGCGTGGTGTCATGGTGACGATCATCGCCGACAACTAGTTCGGCTACTGCAAGAAGGAAGTCAAGACGCAAATCTCGATGTCGGCCAACCTCTTCGGCGGGGCGGAGGAGGAACACTCCGGCGGGGCAATGGTTTTCCCCAGTTGGGACGAGAGCCAGGAGTTCGTCAACACGTATGCCGTCGACGCGCCGCCGGTGGCCGAGGTCGTCGCCCGCGATCCCGAGCATTGGTCGCACTCCGGGCAGGGGTGGGCGGCGCTGGCCGCCAACCCGCGCGTCGTGCTGGTTCCGGCCCATGCCCACTACAGCCTGCCGGGCCGCTCGATCACGTGGGCCGAGGAGGATGGCACCAAGCGCCGCCTGCCGTTCCGCGCCGACACGACCTATCTCGACACCACCGGCTTCCGGGTCGTCATGAAGCAGGTCCGCGATGACCCAGTGCAGTGGACGATCATCGGGACCTCCGCTCAGCTGACCGTCTGCCACAAGCCGTCGACGGTCTCCGGCGGAGGCAAGTCGGAGATCTCCAAGTCGATCGCCGACGCCATCACGATTGGCACCACCTTCGTCGCCGACTTCGACGCGGATGTGGACGCGGTCGCCGACATCATCACCCGGGACTACTCCAATCGGTATGCCGATCCCTCCTGGAACGGACACGACACCGCCCGGTCCTCGGGCCGACCCGGAGCATGGGCAGCATCATCAAACTATTTACTCCGTCAAAGGATTTCAGCGTCGAGCACAACGACTTCATCAGATCTATCCCGCCGCACGTCCTGGAGTTGGTTTATGTCATCAAGGACGCTTACCGGCCGGAGTGGGGCGCGGACTGGCGCAGTCACTTCTCGGTCAGCCGCGTCAATGGTCGTCTCGGCAACCGGCTACGGCTGGACGGCCAGCAGGTGCGCGTCGACATGTTGCGTGTCGGCTTCGAGGAGGACGGCTCCTCCCGGCTGTTCAGCCTGCGGCCTGACTTCGCCCCGGCGGTCAAGGTCCAGACCGAGGACGACATCACGGCATCGGTCGTCGTCGTCGACGACGACCATGGGCCTTCGGCCAAGTTCGTGGAGAATGGTCGGCACGCTGGGGCGCCAGCCGAGCTTCCGCTAAAGGGATGGCTGCGGCCCTGTTCAGCGGGTCACCGGCGTCAGGTAGTAGCGCTCCCCGTCTCCCGGCGTGATGTCGAAGATGGCGGGTCGGCGCTTGCCATACGGGGCAAGCAAGGCCTCGAAGCCGGCGACATCACCCTGCCCGGCGTCGATCGACGACCAACCTTGCTTGACGATCCGCCCGCCGCGGATCGCATGGAACTGCTGAATCGGATCACCGTCGCACAGACTCAGACCTCCTCAAGTAGGTGAGTGTCCGGTCCGTGAGCAGGGCGTTTTCCGTGTCTCGTCTTATCGGAAATCAGATAAGATGTGCGGTAGGGTGTGGGGGTGGATCAAGGGGCGTTGGCGGGGATGCCGCAGCCGGGTGGGTTGTGCGTGCAGGAGTGCGACGGCGTTGTTCTGGTGACCTGTGGGCGGGTGTTGTTGTACCGGTATGACGCCGGGGATACCGGGATGCGGAATCTGGCGATCGTGGCGTTGACCGACGCCGGCCGCCGGGTTGATGAGGTCGCCGGGGTGTTCGGGTTGACCGCGACGTATGTCTCGATCCTGCGGGGGCGGGCCCGGAAGGAGGGCTCGGCGGGGTTGGTGCGCCGGCGTGGGCGGCCGCCGAAGTTGACGCCGCGGCAGGTGGCTTCGGCGCGGGCGTGGGCCGGTGGCGGCGAGAGTCAGCAGGTGATCGCGGACCGGTTGGGGGTGGCCCAGTCGGTGATCAGTGAGGTCCTGGCCCGCGGCGGCCCGCTGCCGGTCCAGCCGACGCTGCCCGAACCGGAGCCCGAGCCCGAACCCGAACCGGAGCCCGAACCGGAGCCGGAGGCCGGGGCCGGGGCCGGGCCTGTTGGGTTCGGTGGTCCGGTTGCGCAGTCGGCTGCTGCGGGGGCGGGTGGGAGCGGGCCGGTGGGGGCGGTGGCCGGTGGTGGGGGCAGCGCGCGGGTGCGGGCGGGCGGGTTCGGGTGTCGGTATGCCGGGGCGATGTTGTTGCATGCCTATCTGGATCGGGTTGGCGCGGAGGCGGTTTTCGCGACCCTGGCTGGTGGCCCGGCCCGCCGGTATGACGATCTGGGCATCTTGACCTGCGCGAGCGTGGGGTTCGCGCTGGGGATGGACACCATCGAGGGGGCCAAGCACCTGCGCCGCGGTGAGGCCGGACCGGCGGTGGGGTTGAGCGTGATCCCGCAGGTGGCGACGTTGCGGGCCCGGTTGGCCGCGCTGGCGGACGGCTCGGACCCGCTGGCGGTGCAGCGGGCGTTCGCCGCCCGGATGCTGGCCGCCGACCCGGCCGGGGAGCTGGTGTACTTCGTCGATGACCACTTCGTGCCCTACGCCGGGGCCCGGCCGGTGGCCAAGGGCTGGAACACCAAACGCCGCCACGCCCAACCCGGCCGCGACGACACCCTGCTGGTCGATGCCCGCGGCCGGGCCGTGGTGTTCGGCTCCGGTGAACCATCCGGGCTCAGCGTCACCTTGCCCGGGGTGTTGGCCCAGCTCCGTGCGGTGATCGGCCCGGACGCGCCGGTGCTGCTCGGGTTCGACCGGGGCGGGTCCTACCCGGGCGTCTTCACCGCCTGCCGCGAGGCGGGCGCGGACTGGGTCACCTACCGACGCGCCCCACTGCTCGTGACCACCGTGACGCCACGGCGGTCCGCGACGGTGCGCGACGGGCAACGGATCACCATGCTGCTGGCCGACGAGACCGTGCACATCACCGGATACGGCCCGGCTCGGCAGTTGACCCTGGTCGAGCACGACCAGCCGGTGCTGCAGGTCCTGACCAGCGAGACCCACGCCACCGGCGCGGACCTGCTCTGCTGGCTACGTTCGCGGTGGCGGATCGAGAACATGTTCAAATACGCCGCCGAACACAACGGCATCGACGCGCTGGCCGACTACCGGATGGACATCGGCCCGGACCCGCGGATGCTGCCCAACCCGGCGCGGGCCGCGGCCCGCGCCCGGGTCACCACCGCCCAGGCGGAACTGGCCGCAGCCGAACGCGCCCTGCCCCAACTCTTGGGCGATCCCGAGACCAGCCTGACGCAGAAGAACGCCCAGCTGCCCGCCGCCCAGCACCGGATCCACCAGGCTCAAGACGCGCTCGACCAGGCCCAAACCGCGCTGAAGCCGATCCCGGCCAAGATCGCCGCGACCGCGCTGGACCCGCACGCCAAACGCGCCTACCCCCGCCTGGCCCGTCGCGGCCTGCAAATGGTGCTCCGGCTACTCGCGTTCAACGCCGAAGCCTGGCTGGCCGACCACCTCAACGCCTACCTGAACGACGACAACGAATACCGGGCCATCACCCGCCACCTGCTCCACCACAGCGGCCAGATCCACTACACCACCACCAGCATCACCGTCACCCTCGACCGGCCCGACACCCCCCGCATCGCCCGCGCCCTGACCCTACTCACCGAGGAACTCAACACCACCCCCGCACACATCCCCGGCGACCACCGACCCATCACCTACCAGGTCAAACCCACCTGAATCTCAACAGTCAACACACCCCTACTTGAGGAGGTCTGAGACTTTCGCCGAGGTAGAGGTCGACGTTGCCGGCGCCGAGGTCGGCGCCGAGCACCACCATTTGTTCGCAACCGGTCTCGATCGGTGGCTTGACGACGCGCAGGCCGTTGCGCTGCAGGAACGCTTCCAACTCGAAGCCGGCTGCCTCGGTTTGCGGATAGGGCGGCAGAGCGTCGGCGGTGGACCCGTCGAGTTCTCGGACATTCGAGGCAACCAGCCGGCTGCCCTGCAGGCGCAAGGTTGCGGCCAGGTCGGGACCGGGGCCGGAGCCGGCGACCTGAGTCGACCAGGACAGCTCGATCGCGCCTGCCTTGATGATCATGCCGGTGACTTGGACGTGATACGTGCCGGAGCGGACCTGGGCGGGATCGAATTCGGCCAGCCGGATCAGGCGGCGGTTGCGTTTGCCGTAGGCGATGACATTCTGGTCGGCGCCGCCGGCGCCCGAAGTGGCGGAGATGACGGCGGCAGCGTCACCGCGTCCGTCGCCGGTCAGGTCACCCAGCGCGGGAGCCGCGCCGCCGGCTCGCTCCAAGGCCACAAAACCCCCTCCTGCCACGGGGAGTTCGCCGTCGACCAGGTCGCCTGCCGGATTGCCGCGCAGCGCAGGAACCGGGGCGGTGAGCAGATCCGCGCGCGAGACGTAGCGATCGCCGATGTCGTCCGCGACAACGCCGGCCACCTCGTTGGCGAGTTCCTGGGCACGCATCAGCGAGGTGTGAAAACACGGGCCGGACGCCGAGCCGACCGGGTCGCCAGCGACCTCGCCCTTACCGACGACCTGCATCAGCAGGCCGATCTGGTCGCTCTCGCCGCGGACGGGGTTGAGTTGGTAGCGGCAGGCGATGTCGCGTTTCTCTCTGCCGCCGGAGAAGGCCGAACCGGACGTCACGATGACGTCCCCGACCGGGACATCCGTGGTGTCCCAGGGCAGCGCGAACCAGCCGAGTTTGGGCACCGCGTAATTCGTCTCGCCGGCGAGGGCGCTCACCGGGATCGCCTCGGGCACGCGTGCCAGGGCGGCCAACTCTTTGGACTTATAGCGCAGCGCCCGACCGGCATCCCCCTGGAAGGCGCCGACTACGGGTGCCACGCCGCAGACGGTCCCGGCCAGGTCCGCGCTGGTCGCCGAACCGCAGGCGGACAACAGCAGCCGGATGACCGCCCCCACCTGCCCTGGGACGGCGTCGACCACATCGGCGACGAGCATCGCCGAGACCGAGCCGGTGTTGGGTGTGCCGAGCATGACGATCCGGCTGATCTGGCCCGAGCGGTCCTTCGCGCCGCCAGGGCCGGGGGCGGCCGCGGCATACCGCGCGATCAGGCCACCCATCGAGTGCCCGACGAGGACGACCTTCTCCCCCGATGCCTTGGCCAGACAGTCCACGACCTTGGCCAGCCCGGGCCCGAGGTGCTTGTCGGTCACCCAGCGGCCCGAATAGGGGTGATAGTCATAGGTGAACACCGCGGCGCCGGGGATGTCCTGCAGTTGGCCAACTAACGTGAGCTTGCCATCCGCTTGACTGAACGCGTTGGGCGAGAGGTTGATCGGCCCGGAGAATGCGCCCCGCGTGGCGTCGGTGCCGTCGCTATCGGGGTGGGTGGCCCGGCTGACCCAGCCGTGGACGAGGATCACCGGCACCCACTTGTCCCGGGCGTCCGGCCGGCTGCTGATGCCTCGCCCGGTGGAGAAGCGTTCGCTCGCCTGCACCGGCGCACGCGCGACGACGACCTTCTCCAAACCTAATCTCTTGGAATCGCATTTCCAAGACTCCGGACCGGAGACGGCCGCCGCGGAGACCGGGGCAAGGGCCCCGGCCACGACCACTGCGGCGACCAGTGCGGCGATCACGACAACGGTGGCGGTGAGCGCGCGGCCAAGGCGGCCGGCGGCGGCGAGCGCGTGGGCACCGGCCAACTCGTGGGTGTGCGCCGGCACGCGGGCGGGGCCGGGCGGCAGCCGAGATGACCGGCGCATCACGAGGTGACCGCGAGTGTGGCGAGGACCTTCCAGCCGGCCTTTTCGTGGACCATGACGGCCAGGTAGCTTCGCGGGGACTTGCCGGGATAGGTGACGTCAACGGCCATCGTCCCGCCGACCCCGGTGCCGTCCGGCGCCCAGGTGGCATCCAGCGGTTTGACGGTCGTGCCGTCGGGGATGGCCTTGCGGACGTCGGGAACCTGTTTGCGGGCATCCGTCGCGAGCACCGCGGCGGGATCCCTTTCCAGCACTTTGAGCGCCGTGGCCACATCGCTCGCGTCGGTGCGTTCCTTCTCCTTCGCCGCGGCGGCCAAGCGCTGCCCCGCGGAGTTCGCGTCATCGCGGCTCAGCACCAGATAGGTGCCGCCGAAGCCGGCGGCCAGCGCGGCCACGCCCGCTACCGCTACGAGCACCGCGCGGCGAGGCCGCCCAGAACGCCGGGGTTCACCGGGGATCGGCGCGGCCGGAGCGAGCGGCTGCGAGGGTGGAACGATCACTGGCGGGGGCGCGGGTGTCGCTTCGGCTCGCGGTCGGCGTTGGGTGCGTTCCTGCGCTGGTTCGGCCTCGGCGGTGATGCGTGTGCCGCAGCGCGAGCAGTAGGCCGCGCCGGAAACGACCGGCAGGCCACAGCGCGGACAGATCACCCAGCACAGTCAACTCCTCCGAGGAGGACTTGACGAGACCCTCATTCGAGGGACAGCGACGCGGGGTCCACGTCAGCTCTAGGTGGCGCCCAACCGCCGGACGGTCAGCTCGCCCGGGTCGAGGCCACCGAGGTCGGAACGGGCGACTTCGAAGGCGTCGACGGTGTAAGGCGCCCAGACGCAGTTCACTTTCTCGTCCCTCGTCACAGCAAAGGTCAGCGTCCGCTTGGCCCGGTCGAATTCGAGATGGCTGGACGCCTGGCAGTTGGGATAACCGCCCAGGACAAGGATATTCGCCTCGAGGTCGGTCGCGGCGATCGTCGTTTGGTCAATGGTTGAGGCCGTGCGCAGCCGGTCTCGGGCGGACTGGTCGGCGATGAGCACGACGTCGGCCGGGGGCGCGAGCTGCTGCAGGTCGGCAAGCTCCGCTCCCTGGCCCTGGCCCCAGGTGTGGACGCGCTGGCCCACCGTTCGGGGAGCGTCCGGGGTTGCGGGAGCGCCCGAGCAACCGGCAAGCCCGACGGCCAGGCAGACCGCGCTGGCCACCGCCCAGGCGGCGACTGCCGCGGGGGCGTTCCCTCGGCACCGGAAGGACCTCACTCTCGTGAGGCTAACGCCCGATCCTCTAGCGTGGGCGGCAAGAGGAGGGCAAGAGGAGGTCGCCGATGCGTTTTCTCGTGGTGGGCGCCGGCGCGATCGGCGCCTACGTCGGCGGATGCCTGGCCGCGGCAGGTCATCCGGTCGCGTTCCTGGCGCGGCGGCATACGGCCGACGTGATCGCCACCGAGGGATTGGTCATCGAGCGGGGTGAGCGCTCGCTGCATGTGCAGAATGTCGCCGTGTTCACCGATGCCGGGGAGGCGCTGCGGACTCAAGGCACCGACGTGGTGATCTGCGCGCTGAAGTCCTTCGACACCGAGTCGGCACTTGCCGACCTGGTCTCCACGGGCGAGCCGCTGCCGCCCGTGCTGTCGCTGCAGAACGGCGTCGACAACGAGCCGCTGATCGGCTCACGGATCGGGCCCGACCGGGTGATCGCTGGGACCGTCACCACCGCGGTGAGCGTGCGCCGAGCCGGCCGGGTCGTCGAGGAGCGG
Organism: Nostocoides sp.; assembly: GCF_037045025.1. GTDB lineage: Bacteria > Actinomycetota > Actinomycetes > Actinomycetales > Dermatophilaceae > Nostocoides_A. The sequence continues at coordinate 637,231 of NZ_JBAOHM010000015.1, forward strand.
CATCGCGGCGTCGGAATCGCGCTCGGCCATCCCCTCGCCCGCGAGATCGCGGCCGCCTTGGACGAGGCTGGCTTGTCGGTGCAGACGTTCTCCGCTGCCGGGCCGATGAAATGGTCGAAGCTGCTGGGCAATCTGGCTGGCAACGCCACCTCGGCAATCACCGACCTCTCGGTCGGCGAGGTGTATGCCGATCCCGGCCTGTTCCGCGTCGAACTCGCCCAGCTGCGCGAGTGCCTCGCGGTCATGGGCGCGCTCAGGCATGACCCGGTCGATCTGCCGGGCCTGCCCATGCGGGCGCTCGCGCGGGCCGCGCGGGATCTGCCGGTCGAGCAGGCCCAGCCGCTGCTGCTCCAGGCGCTCGCCTCCGGCCGCGGGGCCAAAATGCCGAGCCTGCACATCGACCTGCACTCGGGCCGCGGCCGCACCGAGGTTGGTTATCTGCATGGCGCCGTGGCGCGGCATGCGGCGCTGGCCGGCGTCCCCACGCCGGTGTGCACGGTGTTGGCTCAGACCCTGGAGGCGCTCAGTGCCGGCACGGCGGACATCGAACGCTTCCGCCGCCAGCCCGCGCAACTCGTCTCGCTCATGCCCCCCGGTTCGCTGCCCCCGCACCAGCCCTGACGGCCCTGCCTCAGAGGGTCCCGACGGTGCTGCGTCCGAACCGGTCTCGGCGCGGCCCGGTCAGGCGACCCGGTCAGGCGGCCGGGCTGCCAAGCGCGGCGCTGCCGGCGGCGCGTGCGAAGCGCTCGATCGCTGCCCGGATGCCGCTTGCGTCCAGCCCGTGGTGGGCCACGTGCTCGGCGGGGGTGCCGTAGCGGTGGATCTCGGCGCGGCCGACGCCGAGGCAAAGCAGCCGGTGGGGCCGGTCGATCAACGCCTCGGCGATGTGCCGTGCACTCGTCCCGGCGGCCCACGGCTCGACCAGGACGACATCGACACTGCCGCTGCCACCTCCACTTCCGCCTCCGCTTCGACTGCCACTGCCAGTTCCGCTGCCGCTGTCGGGCAACGCCGCCCGCAGGCCGTCGGCGTCGAAGGGAACGACCTGAGTGGCATACAGCACCGTCGCGTCGGTGTCCTCGGCCGCGGCCAGCGCGGCGTCGAGCAGATGCCCGAAGACGACGAGCACCGGCCCGACGCCACGGCGCACGAGATGGAACCCGCCGGGCGGGAAGGATTGCGAGTTGACCAGCGAATCAGCGAGCCGGACATAGTGCAGCCCGTCGGCGGCGGCCGCAACCCGGAGCACGGCCTCCACTTCCGCGTCGGTCGAGGGCGCGTGGATGGTCACATCGAGGGTGTCCATCAGCGCCACGTCGCCCGGCGACTGGTGGGTACGACCGGCAACGGCGGCGTCGAAGGAACCCCCGGTGCCCACGAGCACGCCGCCGACACCCTGGTGACCGAAGTCGAGCTTGATCTGCTCGAAGGCGCGCTCGACAAGGAAGGCGGAGAAGGTGTGCGCCATCGGCCGCATCCCGGTCAGCGCCATCCCCGCGGCGGCCGAGACAAGCAACTGCTCGCGGATGCCGACATTGACGACCCGCTCCGGGTGGCGGGCCACGGCCTCGCCGAAGAACTGGCCGCCGATCTCGGCCCAGACGAGCGCGAGATCCGCACGCTCGTCCAGCAGAGCGGTCACGGACTGGCCAAAAGCACGTCGTGGGCTCATCAGAACTTCTCCTCGACTCGGGCAACGACCGCCGTCGGGAAGCCGGGCTCTCGGTGCTTCAGCGCGACAGCAAGAGCGTGGTGGTCCCGGCCATCGACCTCCGCGACGTGCCAGCCGTCGGCGGCGAATCGGCGCGCGATGCGGCCGGGAACGGCATACGAACTGGAGCGGTTGTCGATGACGACGACGGTCAGGGCCTCAAGGCCGAGAGCGGGAGCGATCTCGCGGGCCTCGGCATTCGATCCCTCGTCCAGTTCGGCGTCACCGACGAGGACGACGACGCGCGATGCGATCCCTTGGGCGCGCATTCCCAAGGCGACGCCGACGCCGAGCGGTAGGCCGTGGCCGAGCGAGCCGGAGCCGATCTCCACGCCGGGCACGCGGACGCGGTCGGGGTGGGTGCCGAGCGGGCTCTCCCAGGAGGCCCAGTCGACGAGCCATTGCTCGGGGATGTAGCCCTGCTCGCACAGCACCGCGTAGTAGGCCATCGGTCCGTGGCCCTTGGACAAGAGGAACCGGTCGCGAGTGGGATCATCGACGCGAGCGAGCGAAATATCGAGCACTCGCTCATACAGGACGCGGATGACGTCAAGAGTGGATGTCGCTGCGGCCGAGTGCTTCTCGTCCCCCGTCATCAGGGACAGGAGCCGGTGCAGCTCGTCGGCGCGGGTCGTGGTTTGTGTCATGCCGGCTACTCTGATACTTCAAGCTGACTTGAAGTCAAGTGGCGAAATCGACTCGGTGTCACTCCTCTCGGGAGCGGTGGCGCGAACCGAATACCGTGCTAATCATCCGGTCCCGATGGCGGTGGCCGCGGTCGAGAAGCGCGAGTCGCATGACACCGCCGGAGATGACCCGGGCGGCCTGAGTGAATGGGAGGCGGCGGGCCTGCCACAGACGCAGCCGCAGGGTAGCTCCGAGACGATCCCCGTGCAGGGAATCGGCCAGCGTGATCGCGTCGATGATCGCATCGCAGGCTCCACGCGCGAGGTTGGGCGTCATCGCATGCGCTGCATCGCCGATCACAAGGTAGCGATCCCGCACGAAGCGCGGCAGGGCCGGCGCCGTCCAGATCCGGGTCGCGCTCGTGTCCGGCCCGGCTGCCGCCAGCGTCGACATCACCACCGGTGCCGCATCGGCAAAGGCCACCCGCGCCTCCTCCAGAACCGTTGCCGCAGAGAGTGGCTCGGGACCCAGCAGGCTGCGGTGCGAGGTGAACCAATAGGTGAGTCCGGTGCGCACGGGCACGATGCCGAAGAGCAGACCGGGTCCCCAATACTCCCCGACCACGTCGGGCGGCACGTCGTGCGCCAACAGGCCGCGCAGCGCGACAAAGGGGGTCTCGATGCGTTCAGCAGCAGGCGGATGGACCAGGCCGCGCACGAGCGAGCGGACGCCGTCGGCTCCGACGACGAGATCCGCATCCAATCGCGTGGGATCGGTGATTTCCGCGTGGACGATCCGGGCAGAAGCCGGCGCGACCGCGCGCAGCGCGTCCATCAGGGCTGGCCGCGGCACCATCAGCGGGGCAACCTGCCCACCGGCCAGCCGTTCGCCGGTGATTGTCCACAGCGCACCGTCGCGAGGGCGGCTGCCGGCGCCCTCCACCGCGCCCCGCGCGCCGATGCGGGCAAGGCCGCGCAGCGCTGCCGGCCACAAGCCGAGCGCGCCGCCCACCGTGACTCGCTCGGGCTGTGCTTCGTGGACGACGACCTCGAACCGGCTCGGGTCGAGGGCGGCCGCCAAGGTCAGACCGGCAATCCCGCCCCCTACGATCGCGATCCGCTGCAGCACCCGATTCAGCGTAGTCCGCCCCCAACGCATCGAACGCTGGCGACGCGACCGGTCGCACGTTCTCCGAAGGTGCTACGTCACTGCTTCCATAACGGAAGCAGTGACGTAGCTTCGGGGTGGCCATGCCTCGCTCGACCGTGTCAGAACCACAACACGGCCAGGACATCGCTCAGGGCTGCCGAGCCACCCGTAGCGTCCGGCCCCGCGCAGCACCGGGCGGCGACGCGCCCCACGTCACTGGCTCGGCGCGTGCCGCAGCGTTCGCGCCAGCAGCACGAAGGCAGCGAGTTGGGTAGCCGCCACTACGGTCACGAGCGCGGGAAGGGAGCGTTCATACAGCCATCCGGCGACCAGCCCACCGCCGATGGCGAAGGTGCCCGGGATTCCCGCGAACACACCGTAGGCCGTCGCCCGCCGTGGCGCGTCGACCAACTCGGCCACCACCGCCTTGACGGTGGAGTCTTGCACGCCGGCGGCGAGCGCCCAGAGCGCGATCCCCGACATGACGAACGTGAGCCGGCCGGCAAAGGCGAGCGCCGGCACGGCGGCGACAAAGACCGGGACGAGCACGAGCAGCCGAGCGCCCAGCCGGTCGTATGCCGCTCCCACGCCGAGTGCCGCGACCGCCTCGATCAACATCGCACCGGCGTAGACGACCGGCACCGCCTGCGTCGTCAGCAACTCGCGCGCGACGAGGTGGTAGCCGATCAGGCCGAAGGTGACCAGGCCGCCGGCCGTCAGGCTGGCGGCCACGGCATACGCGATGAAGTCTCGAGGCAAGCCGGCGCCCAGCGCATCCCCCAACCGTGCTCGAAACCCTTGCCGGACAACCTGGTTTGTTCCCGAGGACGCGCTCGGATCGAGGACGGCCGGATCCGGCACGGCACCGCGGATAACGACAAGCAACGCCATGGCGAGCGCCCCCGGAAGCGCGAGCACCGCCATCCCGTTCCACAGCGACCCGGATGACGCGATCACCGCCGCGACCGTCATCGGGCCGGCGAAGGCCCCGAGTTGATCGAGGGCCTTGTGGACTCCGAAGCCCCGTCCACGGCCGACGGCGGCCGCCGCGTGAGCGAGGAGCGCCGATTTGCTCGGGCTGCGGATCGCCTTGCCGAGCCGCTCGAGGAGGATGAGCGTCGCGGCAACGGCGAGGCCGGCGGCGCCGAGGCGCGGCGCGAGCGCCAGCAGCGGGACGCTGACTGCGGTCAGGCCATAGCCAAGGATCGTCCACGACCAGTAGGCGCCGGTGCGGTCGGCGAGGGGTCCGAAGACGAGGCGCAGCACCAGCGCCATCGCCTCCCCGGCTCCGCTGACAAGACCCACGGCGGTCGCGCTCGCGCCCAGGGCGGCCAACAGCGGGCCATAGACCGAACGCGCGCCCTCATAGACCATGTCCGCGGCGAGCGAGACGACACCGAACCCGACAACCACGCGCCACGGTGTCCAACGGGGTGGCATGCCTCATCATCACCCGCGCCGCGCGCGCGACCCGCATGCGGGCGACACCCTGCCCCCGGGCATGGCATCGTGTCGTCATGGCCGACGACCACACCGACGACCACACCCACCGTCACCTCGAAGCCAGCGAGCTCGGCGAGATGGACGCCCGGGTGCGGGCGCTGGAGACCCTCCTCGTCGAGCGCGGGCTCATCGATCCGGACGCCTTGGACAAGATCGTAGAGACCTACGAGCACGAGGTCGGCCCCCATCGCGGAGCACAAGTCGTGGCCCGCTCGTGGACCGATCCCGAGTTCCGCGCCTGGCTGTTGCGCGACGCCAGCGCGGCCGTGGCGGCGATGGGGTATGCCGGGCGGCAGGGTGAGCACCTGACTGCCCTCGAGAACACTCCCGAGCGGCACAACCTCGTCGTCTGCACGCTGTGCTCCTGCTATCCGTGGCCGATCCTCGGCCTGCCGCCGGTCTGGTACAAATCGCCGGCCTACCGCGCCAAGGCGGTCCGCGACCCCCGTGGGGTGCTCGCGGACTTCGGCGTCGAACTTCCCGCCACGACATCGATCCGCGTCTGGGACTCGACATCGGAGCAGCGCTATCTCGTGGTCCCGATGCGGCCGGAGGGAACCGACGGGTGGACGGTGGCGGAACTCGCCGGCGTGGTGACCCGAGATTCGATGGTGGGCACCGGTCTCGCGAGCAACCCTGGTGCACAGGCGAATCCGCGCGTCGATGACCGACCCGCAGCGGGCGCGCGCGGAGGTAGCGGATGAACGGCGTCCATGACCTCGGCGGGATGCACGGCTTCGGCCCGGTCGTGCCGGAGCCGGATGAGCCGGTTTTCCATGCCCCCTGGGAGAGGCGAGTCCTGGCCGTGACCCTCGCGGTCGGTGCGCTGGGAGCCTGGAACATCGACCAGTCGCGATTCTCGCGCGAATCGCTGCCCCCGTCGCTCTACCTGGCGAGCAGCTACTACCGCATTTGGCTCGAGGCGCTGGAACGGACCCTTCCCCCCAGCGGTCTGCTCGACGGCACGCGGGACGGTTCGGCCACACCCTGGCCGCAGCTGAACCACATCCTCACCCACGGCACGTCGTATGACCGCACGCCCGAAGCACCCGCGCGGTTCGCCGCTGGCGAGCAGGTGCGGACGCGCATCATGCACCCGGCCGGGCATACGCGCCTGCCTCGCTTCGCCCGCGGACACATCGGGACGATTCTGCTGGTCCACGGCGCTCAGGTCTTCCCCGACCGCAACGCCGTGCCCCTGGGCCAGCGTCCGGATCCCCGTCCCGAGTGGCTCTATGCGGTGGAATTCGCCGGGACCGAGTTGTGGGGGCCGGACAGCGACCCGACGGTGACGGTGTGCGTGGACGCGTGGGAGCCCTACCTGGAGCCGGTGGCCGCGTGACGCCAACCCCGCCGACGCCAACCCCGCCGAGGCAGCCGGACCACGGCCTCGATGAGCCCTGGCAGGCACAGCTTTTCGCGATGACCGTCGCCTTGCAAGACGGCGGCGTGATCGCCGCGGATGAGTGGGCCCTCGCCCTCGGTGCCCGGATCGCCGCCAGCGAAGCGCCGGACGGCTCCGACTATTGGGACTGTTGGGCAGCCGCACTCACCGATCTCCTCGCGGCCAAGGGGCTGGTCGGGCAGGCGGATCTCAGCGCCACCACGGCAGCCTGGCACGACGCCGCGGCGCACACACCCCACGGCCAGCCGATCGTGCTGCCCGGCCGGTGACCGCACCCCGGTTCGGCCGCCGTCGCCACGCCGATGCCGCTCAGCCCGACCGCCGCGTCACGCTGTCGAGCCCGTCACGCTGTCGAGCCGTCACGCTGTCGAACCGTCACGCTGTCGAGCCGTCACGCTCAGTCGAGCCCGTCGCGATCGAGGCGGTCCTCGCGCACCCGGTCGGCGAGGTCGAGTTTGGTGTAGGTCGGGCGGCCGGCCTCGGCATACTTGCGCTTGACCCGCTCGAGATATTCGCGCGCCGTCCCATAGGCCACACCGGCCCGCCGGGCGGCCGCCGCCAGCGTCGCGCCGGAGGCGTATGCCGTCAGCACCGCCCGCTCCTGCGGCGAGAGTTGCGGCCGGTTGGGCCGGGCATCCCGGCTGAGCAGGAAGGCGAGCTCAGGAGTGACGGCCGATCCCCCGGCGGCGACATCCCGGATGGCGTCGAGCAGGACCGGCAGGTCCTTGTCCTTGGTGATATAGCCGGCCGCGCCTGCCTCAATGGTTGCCAGTACGGCGTCGGCATCAGGGATCGTCGAGACGACCAACACCCTGCTCCCGGTTTCAAGAATCCGCCGCACGTTGGCCGCCGGATCGGAGCCGTCGCGAAGGTTGAGATCGAGCAGCACCACGTCGGGGGACCCATGCTCCTCCACGAGCTCGGTCAGCGCGTCCAGGTTGCCGGCCGAAAAGATCAGCGCGACATCGTCGATCGGCTCGATCCACATCTCCAGGCCGCTGAGCAGCATCCGGTCGTCGTCGATCGCGGCGACGGTGATCACGCCGGCCATCGCAACTCCACCGTCGTGCCCTGCCCGGGCTCGCTGTCGATGCTGGCGCTGCCGCCGACGTCGGCCATCCGCGCCCGCAGCGAATGGTCGATGCCGCGTCCCGCGCGGCGTGCCGCGGGATCGAAGCCGGCGCCCTGGTCGGTGATGGTCACGGTCACTCCTTCCCCCTGCGGCGCGCCGACGATGGTCACCCAGGCCTCGCGGCGGCCGCTGTGCTTGACGACATTGGTTAGTGCTTCGTAGATGCTGTCGGTGAGCGCCCGCTTCACCTCGTGCGGCAGCTCATCGGGGACATCGGAAATGTGTTGGTGGACACGCAGACCGGTCACGGCCTGCTCGCGGGTCATGCGCGAAAGCTCGCCGACGAGGTGCATGCCGGCGCCGGACGCCGACGTCGCGATCAGCCCGCGCAGGTAGTCGGCGTCCGCGGACAGCCGTTGCGACACCGCCGGGTCCATGGTGTCGAGGCTCCCGCGCGAGAGGGCGCTGAGCGTGGACAGCACGGTGTCGTGCAGCAGCCGATATTGCCGCGACCGCTCCTCCTCCCGCGCTTCGCCGCGGCGCACCTGCGCGCTTGTGGTGTCGTATGCCGCTCGCGAGCGCGCCAACTCGACGAACGTCCGGCCGAGCCAGCCGCCGACGACCGGCACCGCGACCAGCGTGGCGACATTGCTCGCCGCGCTCGTCAGCACGCTCGCCCCGAGCGCCAGCGTGCTCGTGACGCCGAGCAGGTAGGCAACGGCAAGTCCGGCCGCGACGAAAGCCGTTCGTGCAAAATCCATTTCAAGAGCCAGAAGCAACGCGAGACCGATGCTCACCGCCAACGTCGGGTGGCTGTATCCGGTGCCATAACCCGCCTCGGTCTGCAGGCCGCCCAAGGCGAGGAAGGCGACGCCCGCGATCGCTGGAGCGAACGCCAACTGCCCCAGCGGCCGACCGCGCAGCGAGAACAGCGCGGTCCCGATGGCCGTCAGCGTCGCCAGCCCGTATGCCGCCACAGCCGCCGGAAGCCAGCGCACCCCGCTCACCGGCGCCGTCAGCATGGCCAACGGCCAGGACACGGCCTGAACGACAATCAGGACGAGGACCGCCAGCCCCAACCGTCGCTCCATGGACACCCGCCCAGCATGCCCGACCGGAGCGCCGCGGCACAGCGGTGTCCGCGCTCGGCGGCGTCGGCAGTTCTGCCGACAGCAGGGTGACCGACAGCAGCCCGGCCGACAGCAGGACTGCCGACGTGCGCCGACCCAGTCGCGTCCACCAGGATGCTGCCAAAGCAAACGGCGAGGAGGACATCCTCCGGGCCGGTCCCCATACCAGCAGGAGACAACGATGAACCCGCCCACTCGCACGACCCGCACACCAGCGATCGGCCGGGCCGCCGTGGCGATCGCTGCCGCGGCCGCGCTCGCCGGCGGCCTGACCGCCTGCGGCAACGCCCAGGTGCCGGTCAAGGCATCCACCACGGCGAGCACGCCGTCCGGACAAGGCACGTCCTCCACGACTGCCCCGAGCACCGGGACCACGTCGACCACACCACCGACCACCTCCTCACCCGTGTCCGCCTTGCCCTCGACCACATTCCAGTCGGGGACCGGCGAGTCCGAGTCCCGGACCGTCGACGGCAAGGAAATCGCCGGCCTGCCCAAGGGCTTCCCCTTCCCCGAGGACGCCAAGGTCGACCTCGTTGTCGCCGGCTCGATGGTGCAGCTGACCGCCCCGGACGCAAAGCCAATGGCGGCCTTCTATCGGGCCGCGTTGCCCAAGGCCGGCCTGCCCATCGATTTCGACAGCGGCGGCGACTCCCCGGTGCTGCTCTTCGAAAACGACGACTGGCAGGGACAGGTCTCGGTCAACTCCGACAGCGGCGCGCTGATCACCTGGGGCCCGCCGTTGGAGGACACCGCCTCCACCTCGACCGGCACCACCAGCGGCGCCGCGGGCCCCGGACAGGACGCGGCCACGATGACGCTCAGCGCTCCCTGAGCCTCGTGGCCGCTCCTTCCGGGCTGTGACCATGGGCTCATGGACACACCCGATGTCAACTCCGCGGCGCGACAGGTCGGGGACTCGCGGCCGTTGAGGTCGGTGCCCGGCTCGGGTATGCCGCCTCGGGTCTGGTCCACGTGCTCCTCGGTGGATCGCGGTGCGCGTCGCCTGGGGAGGGTGTGAGCTTCGGGCTACATAATCCCCAGGTAGCTCTGCTGGATCCGGCTGTCGGCCAACAGCTCGGCGGCGTCACCGGACATCACGACCCGGCCGGTCTCCAGCACATAGGCGCGCTGCGCCGCGGAGAGGGCGGCGTCGACGTCCTGCTCGACGAGCAGCACCGCGGTGCCGGACTCGGCGATCTGCGGGAGCCGGTCGATGATCTCTTCGACGACGACGGGGGCCAGGCCGAGGGAGAGTTCGTCGATCATGATCAGATCCGGCCGGCTCATCAGGCCGCGGGCGATGGCGGCCATCTGCTGCTCACCCCCGGACATCGTCCCGCAGACCTGCTCGATCCGTTCCCCGAGGCGGGGGAACAGCTCGGTCACCCGATCCAGGTCGGTGTTGTTGTTGCGCCAGCCGCCCAGCCGCAAATTGTCCCGGACAGTCAGTCCGGGGAACAGTCGCCTGCCCTCGGGAACATGGGCCAGGCCGAGATCGACGATCTGCTCGATCGACTTGCCGCGCAGGTCGGTCCCGTTGAACGTCATGATCTCCGCCGAGGATGCGACCATCCCCGATAGTGCTCGCAGGAGAGTCGTCTTGCCGGCGCCGTTGGGCCCGACCAGCGAGACGATCTCGCCTGCCTCCACCCGCAGGTCGATATCCCACAGCACCTGGACGCGGCCATAGCTGGCCCGCAGGCCGCGAACCTCAAGCATCGCGCTTCCCCTGTCGCTCGGCATACTTCGTGCCGAGATAGGCCTCGATGACGCGGGGGTCGGCGAGCACCTCGTTGGGCGGACCGGTCATGAGCAACCGGCCCTCCTTGAGGACCATCACCTGATCACTCACCGCCACAATGGCTTTCATCACGTGCTCGACGACGACGATGGTCAGGCCCTCGTCACGCAGCCGCTGGATGAGTGCCAGCGCCGGCTCGATTTCGGCGGGCCGCAACCCGGCCATGACCTCATCGAGCATGAGTAGCCGCGGTCGCAGCGCGAGCGCCTTGGCGAACTCCAGCCGCCGCGCGTCGGCAACCGACAATTCCCCGGGGGCGCGGTCCGCCGCCTCCCGCAGGTGGACCTGCCCGAGGACCTCGTCGGCGGCGGCGAGCGCGGGCGCCATCCGCCCGACACCCTCTGGGCCATACATGATCCCGACAGCGACGTTCTCGCGCACCGTCATTCCGCGGAACGGCTTGACGATCTGGAAGGTGCGCGCGACACGAGCGTTGGCGATCGTCCACGGCTTGGCGCCGGTCATGTCGGTGCCGTCGATCAGCACCTGGCCGCTCGTCGGGCGCAGGTGTCCGGTGACGAGGTTGATGAACGTGCTCTTGCCGGACCCGTTGGGCCCGATAACGCCGAGCACCTGTCCCTCGGGCACCGTCATCGAGACGTCGTTGACGGCGACCAGACCGCCGAAGCGGATGGTCAGGCCCTTGGTCTCCAGCACCGGTGCCGCGGTCACAGCCGGTACCTCCGCACATTCGACAGCAACGAGTATTGCCCGCTCGTTCGCGCCTCGCGGACATAGTTGGCCAACCCCTGAGGCAGCAGGATGACGGCGAGGATGATGATCGCGCCAAGCAGCATCGTGTGGACGTTGGAGTAATTCTGCCGCAACCATTCCGACAGGAACTGCAGTGCCACGGCGCCGATGAGTGGGCCGATGACCGTGCCGCTGCCGCCGATGACGACCATGACGACCATCAGCACCGTGATGCCGACGTCGAACAGCCGCTCGGGATAGATCGTCACCTGTTGGAAGGCGTATGCCGATCCGACCAGCCCCGCGACAAAGCCGGACAGCGCGAACGCGGCCACCTTGGTCCGGGTCGTGTTAATGCCGACGGCGGCCGCCGCATCCTCGTCCTGGTGGATGGCCCGCAGCGCATACCCGAACTTGCTGCGCGAGACGACCTGGGAGATGGCCAGCGCGAGAGCGGCGAGCATCAGGAAGAGGACATAGAAGCCGTCGTTGCCGAGGTATGCCGTCGGCGCGTCCTTGCCGACCGTTGGCAGCGTGATCCCGCCGCCCCCGCCGGTGAGGTCGGGCAGGTTGATGATGATCTCCCGGGTGCCCTCGGCCATCCCGAGCGTCGCGATCGCGAAGTAGTGCCCGCGCAACCGCAACAGCGGCAAGCCGACGAGCGCGCCCCAGGCGGCGGCGGCAAGTCCGCTGAGCACCAGGCAGATCCAGAAGCTCACGCCGTAGTGCGTCATCAGCACCGCGGTGACATACCCGCCGAGGCCAAAGAAGACCACCTGCCCAAACGAGGCGTAGCCAGCGAACCCGCCGATGAGATTCCACGACTGCGCCAACGCCACGAACATGAATACCGTTGTGACGGTGCGTGCTTGACCGGAGTAGAGCTGGGTCTGCAGGGCGAACCCAGCGAAGAGCAGCACGGCTCCGAAGGCCCACGGCAGCGCCGATCGCCATCGCGGCGTTGCGGTGGCCGGTGTCTCGGTGGCCGGGGTGGCGTCGGTCTCGTTCTGGGCGGACCGGGTCAGGTCGGCCATCCTCAGACCTCCAACCGGGCCGAATAGAACGCCCGGCCGACCAAACCCGCGGGCCGGAACATCAGCACGAGGATGAGGACGAGGAAGGCGAGCGCGTTGACCCAGGTTCCGGGGAGGTAATACCCGCCGAGCGCCTGGACCAGCCCGATGAGCAGACCGCCGGCAAGAGCGCCATACATATTGCCCAAGCCGCCGAGAACGGCAATCACGAACGACAACAACGTGAATCGGCCCGCCGCCGCGGGGTTGAACGTGTCGATCATCCCGATCATCGTGCCGGCGATGCCGGCCAGGGCGGCGGCGATCCCGAAGGTCAAGGCATAGACGTGGCGTGCCCGGATCCCCATCAGCCGCGCTGCGCCGCGGTCCATGCCGGTCGCCATGATCGCCAGGCCGATCCGGGTGCGGTTCATGACGAAGACAAGGGCCACCGTGATCGCGATGGCGAGCAGGCACGCGAAGAGGCGACCCAACGGGACCTGGACGGACCCAATCGAGATGCTGTTACCGGCATACGAGGTCGCGATGGCCTGGTAGTTGGCGGAGAACGCGAGGTTCATCCCTTGCACGAGAAGCAATTCCAAGCCAAAGGTCAGCAACAAGGTGATGAAGATCGGGCCGTTGACGACCAGGTTGATCAGGAAGCGCTGGACCAGATAGCCGAAGCAGAACAGCGCGACAGCAGCGCCGATCATGCCGATGAACGGGTCGAGCCCGAGGTGGTCTTTCAGCAGCAGGCTGACGTAGGCCCCGAGGATGACGAACGCCCCGTGGGAGAGGTTGACGACATTCATCACGCCCCACACCAGGGAGAAGCCCACCGCGACCAGCGCGAGGACACCTCCCTGGAGCAGACCATAGACGATTGCCTGGAGCAGACCCGTCATGAACTCGTTCCTGGCCAGACCAGCTCACCCTCGGCGGTGTCCTTCGGCCAGACGGTCACCGGCTTGCCGCCCTGGATCTGCATGACGACCATCGGCTTGGTGAGGTTCTTGCCCGTCGGGTCGAACTTGATCTGGCCGAAGAAGGTCTGCACGTCGAGCCCGGCCAGCGCGTCGCGGACCTTGTCGGGTTCGACCGATCCCGCCTTCTCGATCGCCAGGACGTAGGTGAGGCAGGCGGCGCTGGCTTCGGCGTTGTGGTAGCCCGCGGTGTGGCCGAACGCCTTTTGGATGTCGGCGTCATAGGTCGCGGAGTCGCCGAAGTAGTCATCGGAACCCTTGACGGCCTTGGTCCACTGGCTGGAGCCGAGCACACCCTCGGCCTGCTTGCCGAGCGTCGTGACGAAGTCGGGGGTCGGCGGGGCGACCGTCTCGCCGATGCCGTCCACCTGGATGTTGAGTTCCTTGCTCTGCTTGACGATCGCGACCCCCTCGGCGAGGTGCACCGAGCCGATGATGACCTCGGGTTTGGCGCCCTTGACCTTGTTGAGTGCCGAGCTGACATCCGTTGCGCCATTGGGGAAGAGTTCGGGGCCGGTCACCGTCAGACCGAGGCCCTTGGCGGCCTTGACGCCCCCGTCGGCGGCCGTCTTGGAGAAGCCGTCATCGGCCGAGACGAAGGCGTAGCTCTTCGGCGCGGGTGTGGCCAACTCGTTGATCGCCTTGACGATCGAGGCGGCATACTCCGACGCCGGTGACAGCACGGCGAAGGTGCGAGTGTAGCCCTTGTCAAAGATCTTGTCGTCGGCGCCGGAGGAGTCGACCATGACCTGACCATTGCGTTCGATCACGGCGGCTTGGGCCTCGGTGTTGGCCGAGCCATAGGAGCCGAGGACGAGCTTCATCCCCTTGTCGTTGAACTGGTCGACCAGTTGGGCCGCGGTGTCCGGCAACGAGGTGTCGTCCTGGTAGTCCAGGGCGAGTTTGAGGCTCTTGTCGCCGACCTTGACCCCGCCCTTGGCGTTGACCTTGTCAACACACAGTTTGTAGCCCTCCTGCGTCAGGGTCCCCTCGCGGGCCAGCTTGCCCGTCAGGGACACCGCCGCGCCGATGGTGAGCGTGTCCCCACTGGCGGCTGAATTCTCGGCCTCCCCCTTGGACCCGCAACCGGCCACGCCGGTCACGCCGAGCGCTCCGGCCGCGATCGTGCACATTGCCACGCGCGAATTCATCTTCACGTCAGTCACCTCGCTGTAACTTTGGTTCTCCCGAGGCTTGCGGGCACGGCCCGACCCGGCAAGCGCCCGGCGCCAGGCGCGCGCTAAGCGGTCGCTTAGCGCCGTGAGCGGCTCATTGCGTCCGCTGGGCTCGGCTAGGCGGTCGTGGCCCAGTTCACAACGGGCGGCACGCCCGCACCGCGCGGCGCGCAGCCCGTGACACCATGGCCCGGATGTGGCCCTCACCGCGGACGAGATGGGTCGTGCAGTCGCCGAAGCCGAGCGACGCGACCCTGCTCTTGGGGCGCTGTTCGCGCTCGGCTTCTATACCGGCCGATCCGTGACCTGGGCGACCCGTCACGGACTGATCTGGCGGACGACCTACCGGTGAGCAGCATCCGGCTCGACATCACCGGACGGGTGCAACCTGCGCTGCGTCTACTGCGAGGTCTCGGCGCCCGACTATTCCGGCCGCGATATGAGCGAGGAGCAACTCGAGGCTGCGCTCGCGCAGGTCGAACGGGCACCGGCGGGGACCGAGATCCACGTCAGTGGGCACGGCGAGACCACCTTCCACCCTCGCTGGCGGGAGGTATGCCGCCGGGTCCTCGAGCTGGGCCACCAGCCGTTGATTATCACCAACCTGGCCCGCGACCTCGCCGACGACGAGATCGATTTGCTCGCCCAGTTCCGCACGATCCAGGTCAGTCTCGACAGCGACGACGAGGCAATGATGCGGCGGATCCGACGCGCGGTCAGCCACAACTCGACCACGCGATCGATCCGGGACTTCTCGGCCGAGGAAACCGCGCGGGCGCGAGCGCTCTTCGGCCAAGCGCTCACCGTTCTCGATCGCGCGAACGCGACCTACGACCTCGCCGGCGGCCTGGTCGCGAGCGACGGGCGAGCGTTGGGTCAGCGGCGCCCGACCCGGCGCTTGCTGGGGAGCCGCGCCCGCGCGGGCGCCCGCCGGCTGCTGAACCGGTTGTCCTGACCCGGAGATCGGGGCCGGACTCGCCGCGGACCAGCTGCCCTGTCCACAGGTCAATTCGAGGGTTGCCAGTTATCCACAGCCGCGTGGGTCTCCGGTTCGCAGCAGCGGCGGTCTTGTGGTGCCCTGGATGACATGACACAGCGAGCACACCGCGCACCGAGGCGGGGCGAACCCAAGCGCACGGCGACCCGAGCACGAGGCGTTCCCCGACAGCGTCCGGGCACACTGGCGACGACCGCTGGCCAGGTGTCGTTCGACCTGACGGCGGCGCTGCACAGCGAGGTTCCGTTGACGGTGGCGGGATTGGCGTCGACGATGATCGAGGCGTTGCGTCTAGGTGGCGGTGCGCGCGATCGACAGACGGGACGACGGATAACCACCGTTCCCCAGCTCGCCGACAGCTTCATGGGCTCGCCCGCCCCCGAGGCAACCGCCCTGCTGCACGCGATTGCCGTGCTCACCACCGACGAGCCGCTGGCGCGGTTCATCTGCCACGAGCTGGCCGACCGCCACGACCCGCTCCCCGAGGACATCACGCGGCTCGGCGAACTCACGGCCAGCGCGGCCTATGTGCGCCAGTATGCCGACGGGATCGGCGAGGGCTTGGTCCTTGAGTTGACCGGTCCGGGGGTCACGCGAGCCTGCATCGCCGCGTTCGTCGACTACCGCTTCGG
Organism: Nostocoides sp.; assembly: GCF_037045025.1. GTDB lineage: Bacteria > Actinomycetota > Actinomycetes > Actinomycetales > Dermatophilaceae > Nostocoides_A. Next base: position 653,128 of record NZ_JBAOHM010000015.1, read on the forward strand.
CTCGGCGGTCAAATTCGCCGCCGTGGTTGCGGCGTCCTTCGAGGAGTTCATCGCGCTGGACGCGCGCGCACCGGAGCCAGTCAACGACGGGACCAGCTTCGTGCCCATCGACCGGGCCGATGCCGCCGCCCGGCTGCGGGGGGCCATCACGCAGTATGACGCGCTGACCGACGTCATCCAGCCGGCCGAGCAGTGGCCCTGGCACCGGCCGCTCATCGAGCTGGTTCTGCGGTCCCTCCCCGCAGGCGGGCAGGGATATCCGGAACACGACCCGGCCTTCGACCCCGGCGCCGAGGAGCCCCTGGGCGCGGCGCTGGTCAGCGCGTTCCTCGGCAGCGAGTTCGGCGCCTCCGTGCCCGTCGACGCGGCCAGCGTCGAGGTTGTGGATGCCCTCGCCCTGCTCTCCTGCATGCGAGCCGAGCGCGGCGTCATTCGCTGGACGGCGCCGACCGTGCAGTGGCTGCTCACCGACGCCCTACCGCTCTATTTGCCCGCCGACGCCCCGCGATATGCCGACGCTCCCCACCTGTTGCGCGCCCTCATCGCCTACTGCCACGACCTCCTCGGCGTGGCGGAGACGGCGACGACAATGGCGTGCGCGGCCGTCGCCCGGTTCGAGGGCGACTACCTCCGGCTGCGTGACGACCTTGCCGTTGCCGCCCGCCGCCGGGACCTCGAGCAGGTCGTGGAGGAGGCGACGGGCAGCCGACGCGCAACCCGCGACGGTCCTCGTTGATCCGGTCACGACATCACCTGGACACTCGCAGAGATGACAACGCAACCGGATCGCGGGGACGTGCGTCAGAGAAACTGACCGAATGGCTCCACACGCGGGATCTATTGGTTAATGTGATGGCTGTCACAGTCAAGCAGGGGATGAGGACATGACTGCTGGGGAACTCAAGGGGCGCGAGGCCGTCGCAACCTGCACGCTCGCCGCGGCCCACCGCCGCGACCACCACCATGAGTCGGGATGCTGCGCACCGCACATCACCGAGGTCGTCCACCTGGGCGGCAAGGCCGCGATGGTCTGCCACGACTGCGGGACCGACTCCGGATTCCTAGAGCCGCGCGCCGCGGACGCCCTCGCGCGGGAGCACGTCGAGGGCACCCGCGCCGGCACCGCGGCCTGACCTCGGCTGGCCCGGCAACGTCCGGCGGTGAAAGCGCATCGGAGGGATACCGGCGAGTAGGTCCCGCGCGTGGCACAACGCCCAGCCGACGGCGGGCGTCCCGCAAGCCCGCACGCCACGTAATGATGTAATCACCGCATGACTGAAAGTGCCGCACAGGCCACCATCCGCACGTGGTTCATCGAGCGGGTGCCCGACGAGATCTACTCCGGCGAGCTGTCCGTCACCGTCGACGCCCAGGAGATCGTCGTCATCGGCGAGGTCCCCGCCGAGAGCGGCGACAGCAACGCCTCGCCCACCGAACGCATTGCCGCCCACCGGGAGCACTCGCGGGCCGGACGGATCGCCATTGCCCGCGACGCAGAGACCATCTTCGGGCGCAAGGTCTCCTGGGGTGCGCGCGCCGGCGACACGCACCGGCTCTACACCCACCTCGGCGTCCCGGTGATGACCCGGCTGCGGCAGCCGGAGCGGCTGCTCCTCGACACCCTCGTCGAGGGCGGAGTCGCGCGCTCACGCTCCGATGCGCTTGCCTGGTGCGTGCGTCTCGTCGGCGAGCGCGAGTCCGACTGGCTGGCCGAGCTGCATGACGCCCTGGCCGGCGTGCGGGATGCCCGCTCCAAGAACCCGCTCGATCGCGCGGACGCGTCATGACACCCAAGACGCTGCACATCCCGAGCCGGGATGGGCGCGACAAGATCTGCGCGGATCTCCATCTTCCGGCTGGCGAACCCATCGGGGTCGTCGTCACCATCGGCCCGCTCACCTCAGTGCGCACCCAAGCCTCCGGAGCGTATGCCGCCGCCGTCGCCGACCGCGGCTATGCCGGGGCGTCTGCTTTGGCGCGGGGCTCTCCCGAGCTGTCACCGAAGTAGCGCGGGCCGATGGCCACCGAGCACACCTGGCTGGACTCCCTGGGACAGATCGACTTCTACGACGATCCGGCGCTCATTGCAGCCGCCGCCGACGCGGCCGTTCGCCTGTTCGACAACCGCGGCCACCACCTTGCGGTAGCCGCACTCTCCGGGGGAATCCTCTTGAGCCGCGGTCGATGACCGTCTACGGTCGTGGCGCACGAGAAGGGAGGTGGTCCGCAACAGTGATGTGCAATCGGACGCGTGAGGTGGCTGCGCGCTAGCAGTTTTTGCGACTCAGGTCCGGAAGGTCCGGGCGAAGCGCGTCCACAGCCGGCGGGGGCCGTGAATGACGGCCAGCCCGGTGCGCAAGGCCTCGCTCGGGGAGACTTCGCCCGCCATGACTTCCTTGATCCGCGGGCCGGTGTGGATGACGAGGTCGGCGTGCGCGGCCGGACCTGTGCCGGCAATGACCTGCGCTGCCCGGACGGTTGCGTGGGTGACCAGGTCGCCGAGGTGGATCTCATAGGTGATGGGTGCGTCGTCCGCGCCGCTGGTGACCGGGTCGCTGACCGGGTCGGGACGAAAGGTCGTGCGCAGGGCCATCGCGAAGGACTCCGCGGTCACGATCTCGCCGGGTCTGGGTTCGCCGAGTCTCAGCGCCCCCCAACGGCCCAACGCGACGAGGGTCTCTTCCAAGGCGCGGCCGTCGCCGGTGAGGGCGTATGCCGTGCCTCGCGCCGGCGCGGGCAACACCACCCGCTCGACGACTCCCGCCGCCTCGAGGTGCTTAAGCCGGTTGGTCAGGACGTTGCTGGGGATCCGCGGCAATCCGTTCTGTAGTTCGCCGAACCGGCGCGGGCCACTGAGCAGGTCCCGGACGATCAGGAGAGCCCAGCGTTCGCCGACAACATCGAGCGCCCGGGCCAGGCCGCAGTACTGCCCGTAGTCGCGCTCACGCATGGTTACCAATTTAGCAACAAGACACCTATTGACAGTGTTAACTTGCTTATAGCAAGCTTACCGGACTAGAACAAGCATGAGGAGAAGTCGCATGCGCAAGGCCACTGCCCACCTGTTCAGCTCGGTCGACGGGGTCGTCGAGCGACCGGACACCTTCTTCCGGTTCGAGAGCATGGGACCCGAGGAGGCGGCGTTCATGGCCAAGGGCCTCGCGACGTGCACGGACGTGATCCTCGGACGCAAGATCTACCAGGAGTGGGCGGGCTACTGGCCAACCCAAAAGGACGACCCATTCGCGGCCTTCATCAACCCCGCCCCCAAGTATGTCGCCAGCCGGACCTTGACGGGCGACCTCGAGCGGGAGAACGCGACGCTCATCGACGGTGACCTGATCGAGTTCGTGCGCACCCTCAAGGAGGGCGAGGGCGGCGACATCAACGTCGACGGGATCACCGTCATCCGCGAACTCATCCTCGCCCGCCTCCTCGACACCCTCACGTTGACCGTTCACCCGGCGGCCGCCGGGAGCGGGCGCACCCTGTTCGAGAGCATCGATGGCCCGTTGCTCCTCGACCTCGTCGACAGCACCGTCACCAAGACGGGAAACGCCATCCTCACCTACCGCTTCAAGGACTGACCCACAGCCGCGCATCCCACGCCGACGTGTCCCGACGCCGCGCGGCGGCCGGACCACCGCAAAGGTCAGTGCGCGCGCGTTGAAAGCGTCTGTGCGAGATCGACATAACCGCCGTCAACGGCCGCGAGGGCAAGTTGGGTGCGGTTCCCGCACCCAAGGGCGACAAAGAGGCTCACCACTTCTCGTTTCACCGTCGCTGTCGAGATGTCCAGTCGCAGGCCGATCCGGGGATACGAGACGCCGGCGACGACCAACGCGAGGACCCGGTGTTGGCGTGCCGACAGCACTGGGCTGCCTTCGGCCGCAGCAACCAGGGCGGTGGGGAACGACACGACCTGACTCCGCACTCCCCGCAGCGCCGCCGGAAGCTGTGACTCCAGCGCCGTCGTCAAGACGGCGGCGTCGATGCTGCCTCCCGTCAGGCCTTCCATGACGCGGCGGCACATGGCCGGCTTGAGCGGATCGCAGACGACGATTCCCGGCTGACTAAACCAGCCCAGCTGGTCGGTGATGATGATGGCCGGGCCTCGGCCGCTCGACATCGGGACCCGCAGTCGCGACAGCACACGCTCACTGGCTGCACTGACTGTGCCGCTGCGGCAACGCAAGTGAACGGGCAGGTCGCGGTCCATCGCTCAGCTCCGGAGACTGACCACCGCTGGTTCGCGATCGGTGACAAGCTGCCCGTCGCGCATCACGAGAACACGATCCGCCGTGCCCGCCACGTGATCGTCATGGGTGACGACGAGAATGGTTGATCCACCGGCAACGAGCTCACGAAGCAGATCGAGCAGTCGATGGGAGTTGTCGCTGTCCAGGTTGCCGGTCGGCTCGTCCGCCAAGATTACGGCCGGCTCGTTGACCAACGCCCGGGCCACGGCTACGCGCTGCTGCTCACCACCGGAGAGCTTTGCGGGGACGTGGTCTCGGCGGTGTCCAAGTCCAACGCGGTCCAACGCCACCGCGGCTCGTCGACTCCGCTCCGTTCCACTCAACCCTCGATAGCGCAGCGCCACTTCGACATTCGCGATCGCCGACAGATGAGAGATGAGGTGGAACTGTTGGAAAACGAAACCGAGCATGGTCGCGCGCACCATCGTTCGATCCCGATCCGGCAACCCCGAGACATCATGACCATGCAGGAGAACCCGACCGGAGTCCGGGGTGTCCAGCAGGCCGAGCAGGCCGAGCAGGCTGGTTTTGCCCGAGCCCGAGGAGCCCGTCAAGGCGACCATGGTCCCGGCGTGCACGTCGACGGTCACGTGGTCGACCGCGACCACCGGCGCGGCACCGCCATAGACCCGACACAGTTGGTCGCCCACCAGGACGGGCGTGCCGTCAACGGTGCGTGTCTCCACCTGCTCCCCCTTTACATCGGCCCGATTACGACGTCCTGACCCTCGTTGAGCGCGCCCGACACGGCGACATACGCCCCACTCTGTATGCCCGTTCGCACCGGGACACTGCGCACTATCCCATCGCTCGCGCGAACCCGGACGGCAGCCGAACCCTTGCCGTCTTGCACCACTGCAGCGACGGGCACGGCCAACGCGTCCTTCGCTCGCGCAAGAGCGATATCCGCCGAGAGCGTCGTTCCGTCCGCAACCTTGACCGGGGTGCGGACCGTCACGGTCGCGGGGTAGACGGGTTTGTCACCGGTCGTCGCCACGGCCGCAATCCGGTCGATGCGACCCGACAGCGTCCTGGTTCCGAGGTTGATCGACACCGGGTTACCGACCCGCACCCGCGTTGCCTGAGCGGGAGATAGGTCCAGGGAGATCGCCATCGTGGGCCGGGTCAGGCTGATCGCGGTCGCGCCCGTCGCGATGGAGGCTCCCGTCGATACAGAGACGTCACCCACCCGGGCAGGCCACTGAGCGACGGCTACGGAGGCCGGGTCCAGGGTTCCTGTCGCCGGGAGGCGATGGGCCTTTTGCCATTTCGTCAACGCGACCTTAGTCGCGGCGCCGAAGCGACCATCGACCGTGCCCGGCTTGAGCCCCGCACCCGCAAGGCCGGCCTGCAGTTGTTTGACGTCAACGCCACTGTCGCCGGCTTTGAGCGACCTCCAGTACGGATAGCGTCCCGGGGCCGCCACCACCGGTCGTCCTTGGACGCGGAAGAGTTCGTCCCCGGCCGTGATCGTGGAGCCGGCCTTCACAGCGACCGCGGTGACAACTCCATTGCGCGGCGAGCCGACGACGCCCAGGGATGCATACGAGGCCTTTCCGCGCACGCTCGTCCGCTCGGTCAGCGTGCGTCGCTCGACCTTTGCCGTGACCGCAAGTGTGCCCGCGGAGCCGGACGTCGCATCGGGGCGACGAAGCCAGTACCACGCTCCGGCAGCGCCGGCAATGAGGGCGAACACCGCGAGGAATCCGAGCAGGGCACGACCGCGTCGGCGTCTCCGAGGCGGCACCCAGCCCGTGCCTGACTCCGCCCGGACATCCCGCCTGGGCGCGCCGTCGTGATCCGTCTCCGTGCGGGTGGCGGTCAGGTCCGACATTGTGACCCCTCGGTCGTGGTCGCGAAGCGGCCTTGATCGACCACCAAGTGATCCGGTGGTGGAATCCGTGGGTCGCCGTCAAGGACGTATGCCGGGTTGTCCTGGTCGGGCGGCGTGCTCGGCATACCGGTCGCACTGACATACAGGCGAACGGACGTGCTGGACTGCATCTCGGCCCCGGTGACGACGCCGGGAGGTATGGCGCCCCCGGCAGCCGGTGTGATGCTACCGTCTGCGCCCAGCACGAACCAGGTCGTTTGCAGGCCGCGGCTGCGCAGGTCCGCTGCGGCCTTCGTTGCCGGGCTGAGGCCCAAGCCGCTACAGTTCAGCGCCTCTCCGTGTCGAAAAGCACTGGCGCTGTATACGTATGGAGCGTTCTCGGCGGCGATGCCGAGCAGTAGTTCGACGTTGCCGGACTCGCCGGTGTCGAGGGTGAGGGTCTTGCCAACCTGCGGGATTCCCCGGGCCTTGCCCGCGGCATACAGGCCGAGCCAAGACCCCACGGCCGATGGAGACGCGGGTTCTTCACGCACCCGGGCGCCAAGGCCGGCAGCGGCGAGTTCGGCGTTGAGCTTGCCGACGTCCGCGCGGGTGTCGAGCAGAGTGATCGTCGCCGTATGTCCGCTGCGCTCGATCGCGAGGGCCGGATCGGTGCGCAAGACCGCTGGGAGAGCGACAAGTCCGACGGCCAGCGCGGCGGCGGCGAGGACGGCCAAGGGCCGCGGCGACCACTGGCGCGGTGCCCGGCGCGGCTGGGGAGCGTGGGAGCGCTCGATCGCGGACACCAGTTCTCCCCTGAGCCGGTCTTCGAAGCTGGTCATGGTGCGGCGATCTCCAATCGTGATTCCAGCGCCGCCAAGCCACGCGCGACCCGAACGCGGGCGGCGCCCACGGAGCAGCCGAGGCGCTCGGCGACCTCGGCATACGTCAGGTCTTGCCCAACGCGCAGGATCAGGGCTTGGCTGAGGGCGGGCGAGAGTTCCTGCAAGGCGTCGCGCAGCGCGGCGAACATGGGCTCCAAGTCGACGAGTTCCTCAATGCGGGCGAGGTCGTCCTCGCCGAGGGCGACCGGCTGCATCCCCAAGCGATCCCGGGCCCGGGTCTCCACCGCCTGGCGCCGCATCGCGTTGGCTAGCTGCCGTCGTCCGATGCCCACCAGCCAGGCCCGGGCCGGGGCGCCGGTGTCGCGATACCTCTTGCGCTGGATGAACGCCGCGGCGAAAGTTTCTGACGTCAGGTCCGCCGCCATTTCGGCGCAGAGGGTGCGGCGATAGAAGTAGCCCAACATGGCGCGCACGTGTCGGTCGTAGAAGACCCCGAACGCTTCGGCATCATGCCCCGAGTCGGCCAGGAGTTGGGCATCAGTGCGGGAATCCTTCTCGCTCACTGGCGCTCACCTCCTGTCGGTCGTGTCGTCGCCGCGGTGGCCTTCTGGCCCTCGTCGGTTCAAGCCCTTGCCGGTCACGCGAAGTAATGGTTCGGGTGCGCGATCGTGTTACCTGACTCGGAGATAACGGTGCCAGGGGCGGAGAATCGACGCGACTTGAACACGTGTCAGCCAGGGAGGACGCAGCGACAGGGCCGGGACCCACGAGTCCCGGCCCTGTTGTCCTCGGTCGGTGGCGCGGTAGCCGACCGCGGCACAGCGAGGAGCTTCGGCGGTTCCTCAGCAGCGGTTGGCGTAGTTGAACCCGGTGGCCTCGTCGGTCCACAGGTGCCAGTGCTGCCCGTACTGATCGTTGCCGTGGCCCTGGTAGCTGTTCCAGTGGTAGTGGCCGTGCGCGGTCACCCAGTCGTAGTGGCTGGTGAACCCGCAACCGTGCGCTGACGCGGGGGCAGCCGCGCCGACGGCGATGGCTCCAGCCGCACCGACAGCTGTTGCGATGGCCACAAACCTGTTCCTGCTCATTGTCGTTCCCTTCTGCGGCGGATATGGATGTTCGCGGCAACCCCACGCCCTCCAGGACGGGCTGTCGTGAACCGGCCCGAGCATCGTGGGTCCTTGGGATCAGCCGTCAGTCCCGATCGGGTCACTCGACGAGGCTCCCGGCTCACCGGCTGATACCGATGCCATGGCCTCTCGCCGAGGGCAGGTAACACCCTTGGGTGCTCTTGCCATGTCTTCACGAGGCAACGCACCCGCCCGGGTCGATGCCAGCCGACATAGGAGGCCAGCCTTGATCCAATCCCCAACGCAATCGCGACGCGCCAGGCAGACGCCGCGGCCTCGACGGGCTAGTTTCGGCAGTGGCATCGTGGCCGGAGCCCTCGCCCTGGGCGTCCTCGCCGCCTGTGACCCGCCGGCAGGCTCGGGAACCACGACGTCATCGGCATCCCCCTCAGGGTCCGCGTCGGCGGCAGGGCAGGACAAATACCAGTCCTGTATGGCAGCGGCCGGCTGGTCCTCGGCCGACATCTCCCGGCTAGAAGGAGAGATTTTCCAGCCGTCGCCGAGTTCTACACCCGACCCCTCGGCCGAGAAGTTCCGCGGCGACCTGCTGCGCTGCCAGCGGGATGCAGGCATCCTGCCCGACGATGACAACGGCGGATCGGTGGACCCAAGCGCGGCGAATGTCGCGATCGGCTCCTTTGTAACATGTATGCGGACGCGGGGCTGGGATCTGGCCGATCCCAAGCCAGGGCCTGATGGCGCCCTCGTGCCGCCTGCACCGCCGGAAAACCTTGGCGCACAACAGGAGGCGTTCAACACCGACCAGATCAGCTGCCTCAGCGACAGCGGTTTGGTCCAAGGCGGTCCGACCGAAGGCGGCTGACGTGCGCGGTCTTGGCGACACGGCATACCTCGCGTGGATGGCGCTGCGCTCCCGCCGGTTGCGCACGGCTCTGGCGACCTTGGGTCCGTTGATCGGCGTCCTGACCATCGTCGCGACGACCACCTACTCCAGCAGTGCTGCGGCCCAGGTGGACGCGGCTTTGCGCCAGGCGGGTTCGGACCTGGTCGAGGTCGAGGCGCCGCAGGTGCCCGGGGAGAACGACCCGAGGTTGCCGGCGGAGGCACTGCAACGCGTCCTGGCGGTGCCCGGGATCGAGTCGGCCGCCCCGTTGACCCGAGTGTCCAATGCGACCATTGCGGGGAACCGACTGGGCGGAGTGCAGGAAGCCGGAGCACTCGTCATCAATGGCACCGGCCCCGGGCTGCGTGCCGTGGCGGGGGTCGGGCTGGCACAGGGTCGGTTCCTGACCGCATCCGATGAAAACGCGAGCGCGCCAGTCGTTGTCGTCGGAGCCAAGGCGGCCCAGATCCTCGGGGTGCGTCCCGGGATCCCGCAGTCCGTGCGCATCGGCGACGATGACTTCGGCATCGTCGGCGTGCTCACCGCGTCGACCTTGACGACGGTCTTCGATCGCAGTGTCTTCATCCCAACCTCCACCGCGCGGACGATACTGGGAGTCGACCCGCGTCCGACCAGCTTGATGTTGCGCGTGGATGGTGACGCTGTCAGCCACGTCGTCCCGGCGCTAGATCGGGCGATTACCTATGGTGTGGGCTATCCGCCACGGGTCATGGTCCCCGCGGACTTACTTCGGGCACAGGCGGAAATCGACGCAACGTTGCGTTGGGTCATCCTGGGAACGGGCGGGCTGGCGCTGCTCGTGGGTGGGCTCGGGATCGCGAACGTGCTAGCCATGTCCGTCTTGGAGCGGGCGCCGGAGATCGGTGTTCGGCGGGCCCTGGGCCACAGCCGCGGGCACGTCGCCCTGCAATTCGTCGGCGAGGCACTGCTCATCGGATTGCTCGGCGGGGTCATCGGCGCCGCGCTCGCGATCGGTGGTGTTTGGGCGGTGATCAGTCACCGTGGGTGGCCCCTGGCCACCAGCGGGCCGGCGATCGCCGCGGGCATCCTGCTGGGCATTCTGGTGACCGCCCTCGCTGCCCTCCACCCGGCCGTGGCTGCAGCCCGGATGGACCCCATGCGCGTCCTGCGTCCGGGCTGATGCCGCCGCGCCTGGGCGTGGAGGCGCCCGGACTGCGATATCGTCCAGTTCCGTGGCCGCCCGGCTGGAGCTGTCGTCGCTCGCCGATTGACGGCCGTGTTGGTCGGGCAAGGTTCCCCAACCCCACACGGGTACAACGGAATCCGGCACATCCCCATACTCAGCCGGATCGACCAGCTCCTCAACGGCGCAGACGTGGTGCCAGTCGGCGCCAGGGTCGAAGAGGTAGCCGAAGCGGATGCCCTCGGTGACCACCTGCGAGACCGGCGTCGTCAGCGGCAGCGTTGCCGGGACCGCAGCGAGCCCCTCCAGCCGACGCGAGGCCGACGCCGGATCACCGATGAGCGTCCCGTCCAGCAGCGTGAACTGCCGCTGGTGCGCCAGGTCCCAGCGCCCCAGGGCGCGGTCGATCCCGTCGCCCAGCTGCTCGAATGACGTCCCGGGCGGGATCAGGAGGATCCGGCCCGGCCGAGGCGAGAACCGCTCACCGCGCCCCGAGACCAACTCCACGCGAATCGTCAACTTGCGCTTCGACATGCCCCAAGCTTTGCGTATGCTGGGCCTCCCGTCACCCCGTCGAGACTCCTCGGCGGGCAGGATGGCAAAGCGGGTTATCGGCGGCGGGGGGAAGCTGCGTCTCCTTTGCCACATGAGACATTACTTCTCATGTCATCGCCAGGTCAGGCGGGTCCGGGCCAGCGGCTCGTCGATACCGCCGTGGCGCGCATCCGCGCGGAGGGGCTGACCGTCTCGCTCGAGCACCTCGGCCTGGAATGGATGATCGCCGAGGCGGGAGTGTCGCGGGCCACGGCCTACCGGCACTGGCCGACGAAGGCCGCCTTCCTGAGCGAGGTCCTGTTGACCGTCGGGCGCACGACGCACCTCGAGGGCGAGACGCCCGCGGAGGTCGCCGGGCTGCTGAAGCTGATCGCGGACAGCAGCGGGACGCGGCGGCCGGATGGGGGTCTGCGTGATGGCGGCGGATGGGGGTCTGCGTGATGGCGCCGGATGGCTTGGTTGATCTGCATGCCCACGGCGGCGTCGGGGCAACCTTCGGGGCAGATCCGGTTGCGGCCCAACAGATCGTCGCCCACCACCGAGCGCAGGGAGTGGCTGCGGTGGTGGCAAGCCTGGTCACGGCAAGCGGCCCTGACCTCCACGCGGCTGTTGGCGCGTTGGCGGCCCTTGTCGCCGAGGGCGCCCTCGGCGGCATCCATCTCGAAGGTCCCTTCCTCAGCCCCGTCCGCCACGGAGCGCACGACCTGAGGCTGCTCCAACTGCCCGACCCCGGTTTGGTCGACCTCCTGGCCGGGGCTGCGGCCCAGGGCGGCGCCCCGAATGCGTTAGTGCACTGGACCTTTGCGCCGGAGCTGCCCGGGTCCGAGGCACTGGTGCGACGGCTGGTGAACCACGGCATACGACCCGCGATCGGGCACACCGACGCGGACGCTGCGACCGTGCAGGCGACGATCGGCGCGATCACCGACGGGCTGGGGCAGCCGGCGCTGGTGACGCATCTCGGCAACGGGATGCCGCCCTTCCATCATCGCCGCGGCGGCCCGTTCGCGGCCGCCCTGGCCGGCGCCGCGCGCGGCGACGCCATCGTCGAGGTCATCGCCGACGGCACCCATCTCGACGACGACGAAGTCGTGCGAATGATCTTCGAAACCGTTCCGGCAGAACGGATCGCGCTGGTCTTCGATGCCATCTCCGCGACCGGCCTCGGCGACGGGGAGTGGACGATCGGGACGATGCCGGTCACCGTGCGCGCCGGGGTGGCCACCATCACGGGCACGTCGACCATTGCCGGCTCCACCTCGACGCTGGCCGACATCGTTCGGCGCTGCATCGACGTGATCGCCCTCGACCCGACCTCGGTGCGCACCGCGGCGACCACGACGCCGCGCTCGGTGCTCAGTCCTTGATCGGCGCGGTGCCAGTGACGTCGTCGACGGGGAAGCGGCGCCGGCCGTGATCCAGTTTCGCTCGCGCGACGGTCAACAGGTCGATGTCGAGAGTGTTGGCGAGGGTGGCGAGATAGATCAGGACGTCGGCCAACTCCTCCCCAACCCGCGTATGCAGTGGCTCGGCCGCCGCTCGCTGCCGCGCCTCGTCCGCCGGCAGCCACTGGAAGAGTTCGGCGAGTTCGCCGACCTCACCGACCAGGGCGAGGAGCACCGACTTCGGGTCGTGGAACTGGCCCCAGCCCCGCTCCCGCGCGAAGGCGCGCACCTCGTCCTGGAAAGCGGCTAGCGTCGGGTGAGCGATCGGCATACCTGTCATCATTGCGCCTGTCAGCACGGCGTCTCGGACCGGCATCATCGACCGCCGCGAGCCACCGCCTCGGCCTCCTCGGCGACGAACGGCCACCTTGCCCCGTCGCGGGCTCACGTCGGCAAGCCCGCGCATGCGACGATCGACCGTATGCCGATGCCTCGCCTGCCGCAGCTGCTGACCAGTCTCGACGGCGAGACCCATGCGGCGCGCTGCCGCCGGATCGTCGATCTGGCGAGAGTCGGTCGCGGCACGCCCGAGCTCGGCCAACTCATCGATGAGCTTGCGGCCCAAAGCGATTACCACGCGGTGCTCGCCGTGGTGGCGGCTGCGGTGGCGGGCGATGAGCCCCGCCTGGACCGGCTCGCCCACCATCCGTCCGGTCGCGTCGCGCGGGCCGCCCAAGCGGGCCTGCCGTTGACCGGGGCGGCCGAGGTGATCGCCGGACGCTATCGCGAGGCGTCGCCCAACGACCGGCGATTGCTGCGCCGGCGGCTCGGTCGGGAGGGCCGCACCGACGTCGTCGACCAACTCATCCGGTCGGATATCGACGACACCGAACGGGCCGGGCTGCTTGCCGCGGCAACCGCGCAGGTGGCCGCGGAGTACCTGCCGGATCTCGCGGACCTCGTGCCCAACCTCGCCTCCGTGACCCACCGGCACCTCGGCCTGGTGCTGGCGCACCTGCGCGAGCGCACCCTCGGGGCGCCGCCGCCCCAGCGCGACCACTGGTGGGCCTGGGCCGGACCGGCAATCGGGCAGCTCATCGCCGAGCACCCGGCAGCGGTCCTCGAGCTGCTCGAGACCGCCGGCCCGTCCACAGTGCTGACCACCGACGTCACGCGCCACCTCGGCGCGCTCATCCGGCACGATCCCCACCGGGCCGCCACGCTCTTTGCCCACCCGCGCCACCCCATCGGCTACCGCGTCCCCGCGGGACTGCTGACGTATGCCGGGCTGCTCGCCCCCGGCGACCGCGTCGCCATCGCGCGGCGCCTGCTCGACCGCGACGACCTGCTCGCCACCTTCCTCGACGCCCTGCCACCATCCGAGCGAGCGGCGACCTTCGACGCCGCGATCGTCGATATCGGTGTCGACCAACGCATCTGGTCCGACGCACTCCTCGAGGTGCTGCCACACCAGGTGCGCCACCGGGAGGCACGCCGCATCCTCACCCTGCCCAGCGTTCGCGCCAACACGCTGGCGACGATCTCCTTCCAGGGTTTCCTTCCGGCTGCTGAGGCCGGTGAACAACTCGCCGGGAGCCGACGGGCGGCCGACGCCGAGGAGCGAGCGGCGGCATCCGCATCCTTCCTGCTCGCGAGCGCCCGAGAGCGCCGACCTGCCGCTCTCACAACAGCGTTGGCGACCCTCGACGGCCTGCGCGACGAGCGCGACCCCGTCCGCCTCGCGGCGGCGAACGCGCTCGCCCGAATCCCTGGATGGCTCCTGGCCGAGACGGGAATCGACCGGATCGAGGCCTTCGCGCACAGCGCGGCCGAAGCCCGCGACACCTCGCCCGCAACGATCCACAGCCTCCTGGGGGCTGCGTGGGTGGTCATTCGCGAGGCCATCGGATCCGGCGACATCGCACTGGCCCGGCAGGGACTGGAGATGGTCGACACCCTGGCCGGTCCCACCGGGCGGCTCTGGTTCCCCTCCTTCGAGGGCATGCCGCGCGGCGGCGAGGCCCTCGTCATCGAGGCCCTCCTGCCCCGGCTGCGCACGGCCGCGGCGAAAGACAACTATGGGCTGCTGTTCACCCTGTGCGCGGCGCTTGGCAAACGAGCCTGGGGCGCAACGCAACTCGACTCCCTCATGCACAAGGCCCTGCGCGCGCCACAGGACGCCAATGTGCGCGCCGCCGCCGAGCACTGGCTCGCCGATCCGGCCACCCGCGCCACCCGGGTCGGCGAGGCGCTGCGGATCGACGAGTCCCTCGCCGTGCTGCCGATCGTCAGCAACACCCTCAGCGCCAGCCGGCAGGACCTGCTCGACATCCTCTGGAAGCGCACCTCCCTCACCGGCCGGTTGTGGGGCCGCAAGCCGGCATTCGTCCCGATCCTGCCCGGCCCATTCACGCGATGGTTGCCCCGCCAAGTACAGGGGTATGCCGCCGCGCTCGATGCGCTGCTCGCCACCGAGGGCACGGCGACCTGGACGGCCAGCCGGGCCATTCGCACCCTGGGTCGCCTCCCGCAGATCGGCACGGTGGCCCTCGAGCCCTACCTCGCCTCGCCGGACACCGCTCGCCGCGAGGCCGCCCTCGGCGCCCTGGCGTGGACCGGCCGGCCCCGCGATGCGCTGCCCCGGCTGCTTGCCGTGCGCTCCGGCGACGACGTTCGCGTGGCGATGTATGCCGCAGGGCGCTGTCTGCGCGACACTCCTGGTCGCGTCGCCCTGCCCCTGGTGCTCGACGTCCTGCGCGATCCAGCCACGAAGGTCACGGCCCGCAAGGAGGCCGTGCGGCTGCTCGGCCGGATTCGCGAACCGGAGGCGCTCGTCGAACTGCTTGCCATCGGACTCGACGACTCGACCCACCGGGACGTGCGCTTCGCGGTCACCCGGACCCTGCGCGCCTGGCTGGACGACGAGCGCTCGTGGCAGGTCCTTGGGCGGGTCGCGCAGTCGGGACGGGAGGGTGCGCTCTCGATCGCCGAGACGTTTCCGCAACTCCTCGCCGAACGACACCGCGCGGCCTACGCGCGCCTGCTCGTGCCCGGCGCGGTCATCCGGGGAGCCAGCGCTCGTCAGCTCGCTTGGCGGCTGGGCCCCGTGGCTCCCGGAGGCGATCGCGTTGCTCGGCAAGCTGGTTGCCGACACCCACGCCGCGGAGCCAGCGACGGCGGCCCAGGCGATCCGGCAGGGTTTGCGCGCGGGCGCACCCGCTGACGCGATCCTCCAGACGGTGCGTGAGCTATCGGCGCGCGCAGTGGATCCCGAAGAGCCGTCTGCCGAAGCCGAGATGGACCTGCCTGCGAGGCAACGCCTGTCCATCCTCGTCCGGGCAGTGACAGATCTGCCGACCATCGAAATCGGCGCGCACAGAGGACTGTTCGCGGACATCGTGGCGCAGCTCACGGCATACCCTGATCTGCGCGGACTGGCCCTGACCGTCGCCGCGCGTGCCATCGACTGGGAGGCACCACTGCCCGGGTTGGAGGCGGTGATCGGCCTGGTCGACGAGCCGTTGCGCTGCGCCGACCTGCGCTCCGCGGTGGCGGAGGCCGTCGCTCGCCATAGCGACCCGCCCACGCCGGCGCTGTCCGAAGCAGTGGACGAGATCCTGATGCGCGACACGCTCGCGGCGGGCACAGCCGCGCTGACCGTCGTCGCCTGGGCGGGCCCGCAGGCCGGTTGGAATGCACTCTGGCGCAACAAACTCCGCGTGCTACGGACTAACCCGTCCCTCACTCTCGCCGGCTGGGCCCGCGACATCGTCACCGGGCCGCCGACCGAACCAAGGTGACTGCCAAACAACCCTCTCGGCAGCCCGGCCCGAGATCGGGTAGGTCAGTGGTCGTCGGAGTGACCGATGACCTTCCCGATGCCAGACCGGTGACTCACGGTGGGCTCGCCCAGGCACGGTAGCGATCGGGGCAGCAGACCGCGCACGGCCGGAAGCCGGCGGTAAGCGCGGTGGCCTCGTCGGCAAATAGGACTCGGTTGGCCACGTAGCCACCGCGAGCGATGGCCCGCAGCGCCGCGGGGCAGTCGAGGCGGCCGTAGATCTCCCCGCGCCGGTGGCCGCCCCAGGTGCCCTTGACCGGCGAGAGGTAGGGCCGGCCGTCGGCGCCGATGAGCGTGTAGCCGGCCATGGGTCACGCGGCGTCGTGGAAGACCAGGGCGAGGGTATGCCGCTGCCCCGAGCGGACCGCGGAGACCCCGTGCCGCACGGGCGCGGCCGACCAGCCCCGGGTCGACCGCACCGGCCGGTCGCGCGTGGTGAAGACATAGCCGTGGCCGAGCGGCAGCAACGTGGCCGTGCCCCGCGACTGCGCCCGCGGGCGTTGTTCGAGCAGAAGGAATTCCCCGCCGGTGTGGTCGACGCCGGGTTCGTTCAGGTTCACGACAACCTGGAGCGGGAAGACGAGGTCGCCATACAGATCCCGGTGCAGCGCATTCCAATCCGTCGCGCCGTAGCGCAGCAGGATCGCCGTCGACTTGGTCTGCCCGGCCGCGTGGCACATCCCCAGCCACTCATCGAGCGTGTCCTGCCACGGCGCCGGCCGGCCGAGCTTGGTCCACCAGTCGCGGGAGATCGGCAGCAGACGCGGATAGAGGGCCTGCTTCAGCCGCTCGACCGGCTCGGGGTAGGGCGCGTGGAAGTAGCGATACTCCCCCTGCCCGAACCGGTGCCGCGCCATCGTGACCGTGCTGCGGAACAGCTCGTCACGGCCATACAGTTCCCGCAGCGTCCGTGCCTCTTGCGGCGAAATCAGTTGCGGGAGCAGCGCACCGCCATACTCATCCAGCTCCGCTTTCACCGACCCCCAGTCGGCCGACTCAACCCGCTCGCGCCACCGATCGGGGTATGCCGTGGAGCGGGTCATCGGTCGCCTCTCGGTCGTGGTCGCGGTCATCAGAACAGCCGCCCCGCGCTCACGGGTGCCGGCTCCTCGAGATCGAGCAGGGCCCGCTTGCGCGTCAGCCCGCCCGCGTAGCCGGTCAGCGTGCCATCGGCACCGAGGACGCGGTGACACGGGATCAGATGCACACCGGGTTAGCCCCCACCGCCTGCCCGACACGGTAGGCCAGCGAGCGGTCGCCGAGCCGCTGCGCGATCGCGCCGTAGGTCGTCGTCTCGCCGAACGGAATCTGCGCGACGAGACCCCAGACCGCTTGTCGGAAGCCGTCGCCCACCGCGGCGATGGCCAGGTCGAACTCGCTGCGCGTCCCCGCGAGGTATTCGCCCAGCTGGGTCGCAGCGCGCGCAAGCACCGGGTCCGCAACGGGGGCGACGGCCGGACCGAAGGACTCCTGCGCCGGGCGGCGGATGTGGTGCCGGAAGTACAGGCCGGTGATGTCCGCGCCGGTGGCCACGAACGTGACCGCTCCCAGCGTGGTCTCGATCTCGGTATGCCGTGTGTCCATCGCTCGTGCCTTCCGCTCGGTTGCATCGTCACCCGGTAGACGCCCGAGGCGCGAGAAATGTGAGTTCGGATCTCACGCCTCAGTCCGGGGCGGGGCCCTGACGGCGCCGGCCGCGGCGTCGGCCTGCCCAACGGGATGCCTGCGCAGCACGCGATTGAGCAGCAGGCGAAGAAGCCGTGGTATCGGCAGTTGTACTTCTGGGTGATCACCGCCATCGTCATCGGCATCATCCTCGGCTGGTCGGCCCCCTCGATCGGCACGGAGATGGAACCGATCGGTACCACGTTCGTGGCAGCGATGCGGATGCTCATCGGCCCCATCGTCTTCTTGACGATCGTCGGCGGCATCGCCGGCGTCGCGGATCTGAAGAAGGTTGGCCTGACCGGTCTGAAGGCGATCGCCTACTTCCAGGTCGGCACCATCGTGGCGTTGGCCTTCGGCCTGCTCGCCATCACACTCTTCCCGCTCGGCAACGGCATGAACGCCGATGTCTCGGGGCTGCAGACGACGGAGAAGGCGCAGTCCTACATCGAGTCTGGCCAGTCTCAGCAGTGGTGGCAGTTCCTGACGCACATCATCCCGGAGAGCTTCGTCGCCCCGTTCGTCGAGGTCGACATCCTGCAGATCATCTTCCTAGCGGTGATGTTCGGCGTCGCCTTGAATCTTGTTGGGAGCGTTGGCGAACCGATCCTCGACGGCATACATCGGCTCACCGCAGTCTTTTTCAAGATCCTCAACATCATCATGAAGGCGGCACCGGTCGGTGCCTTCGGGGCGATGGCGTTCGCGGTCGGCAAGTATGGCGTGCAGTCGCTGTCGAATCTCGGCACGCTGATCCTGCTCTTCTATGCGACGTCGATCCTGTTCGTGATCCTCGTGCTGGCCCCCGCCACGGGTGCCGCTGCGGCCCTGGCCGTCTGAGTCCTGGACATGACAACGATGGTGAGGATGTTGCGGGCACGCAACTCCGCTGCAGAGGAAGTCGAGGGTGCTCGACAGCCGGAGGCGACCAGACCTGCGACCGAGAACCCTGCGTCGGCCTGTGGATAACTTTGGGCGGCGTCACCCACGGAGTGTCAGCATGGACCGATGGCGCTCGCGGACGAGGTGAGGGACGCTGACTTCCGTGACGATCTTGCCCAGGAGCCGGCCGCTGACGCGGACGGACCTGGAGGCGGTGCCCGACGACGGGCACCGTTATGAACTCATCGACGGTGTCCTGCTCGTGACGCCGGTTCCCTTGCTGCGCCACCAACGCGCATCCTTCCGGTTGGGCCTGGTCCTAAGCCAGGCCCTCACGGCGGGCCTGGAGATTCTGGCGGCGCCGTTCGACGTCGTGCTGGCCGACGACACGGTGCTACAACCCGACCTCTTGGTCGTTCGCCAGGCCGACTTGACCGAACGCAACCTGCCCGGAGCGCCACTATTGGCCGTCGAGATCCTCTCCCCCAGCACGCGGCGGATCGACCTTCTGCTCAAGCGCTCACGTTATGAGTCCGCCGGCACTCCCTCCTATTGGGTGATCGATCCGGCCGAGCCGAGCATCATCACGTGGGAGTTGCGCGACGGGGTGTATGCCGAGGCCGGGCGCGCAAGCGGCGAGCAGTCCCTCACGGTGCAGTCGCCCTTCCCGGTTACCGTGTGCCCGGAGCGGTTCGTTGTCCCCTGAGCCGGCCTCAGGCGCGCCGGGCGCCCTGGGCTGTCGAAATGAACCGCGAGGACATCGCCGGCTGCGCAAGGTGCGCGATCGGATTGACTATGACTTCGCCGAGCCGCTCGACATCTGGGGCGACCTCGCCAGCCTCTGGTGGTGAAGAACTTCCGCCGAAGGTGAGCCGGGCTGGGGAACGTGAGGCGCCTCGTTTCGTATAGTATTCCGCTATACGAGAGGGGTGAGCGTGAGCACGTCATCCGTTCGATCCGCCAAGACTCAGCAGATCAACTTTCGCGCCACAACGAGGCAGGCTGAGTTGCTTCGGCGCGCCGCCGCGGTAACCGACTCGACCCTCACCGATTTCGTCTTGGACAGTGCGGTGGTGCGCGCTGAGCGCATCCTTGCCGATCGGCGGTGGTTCGCCGTGACCGACGAGCAGTGGGACGAATTCACGGCAGCGATCGACGAGCCACTGGCCTCCACGGCCCGCTTCCAGGAGCTGAAGCGGCGGCCTGATCCGTTCACCGACGACGAATGAGCGGTGGCGTTAGCCGACCCCGGAAGCTGTCCGCGCGAGACCTGGTGGAGGAATTCCGCTCTGGCGCACCTGAGTTGGACGAGTGGTTGGTCAAGTACGGCTGGGAGAACCTCCGAGCCAACAACGCCGTCACCTATGTCACGACGATGAATGACCGCGTCGTCGGCTATTACGCAATCTCCGTGGGTGGGGTCGAACTGACGGGCGTCCCGTCGGCCCTGAAGAAGGGCACCAGGCCCGATCCGTTGCCGGTCATCGTGCTGGCCCGGCTCGCCGTTGATCTCTCGCTGGCTGGGCAGGGCATCGGCGCGGGTCTGCTGCGCAACGCCCTCGAGCGCGCAGCGCAGCTGAGCCAGACCGTCGGCGCGGCGGCGCTCCTTGTGCATGCGCGTGACGATACGGCTCGCGACTTCTACCTCAGGAACGGGGACTTCATCGCCTCGCCCCTCGCCGAGTTCCAACTCATGGTCTCGATGAAGGCCTTGCGCTCGCAGTTCCTGTGACATGAGCCGCGACGCCCCAAGCCGGCTCACCGCCCGCTGCGGGAGGCACTGTCACTGATGGGTGCGGCGGTATGCCGCGGTGGCCAGGGCGCGAAGATGCAGCCGACCGCCATACAGACATCGGTGACGCTTTGGTCGGTGTTGCGCGCTGGCGTCATCGCCACGGATCGTGCCGTCAGCTCGATCGCGCTTGCCTTGCGTCGGCGTCAATGGCCGCGGCGTCATCAGGCGGTCGTGCCACACTAGTGGCATGAAAGCGCGACTAAGCACGACGGTTGACGCGGACTTGCTCGATCGGGCGCGCAAGGCCGGCGACCACCGCACGG
The DNA here is from genome assembly GCF_037045025.1 of Nostocoides sp. GTDB lineage: Bacteria > Actinomycetota > Actinomycetes > Actinomycetales > Dermatophilaceae > Nostocoides_A. The sequence continues at coordinate 673,567 of NZ_JBAOHM010000015.1, forward strand.
ACGCCTCGCTGGTGGAGGCCGCACTCACGGCCTACCTTGCTGCCCATCGGTCCGCGGAGATCGACGCGGCATACGGCCGGGCGTATGCCGAGAACCCACTGGACACCCCCGATGCCTGGGGCGACCTCGCCAGCTGGCACCGGGCCATGGAGCGGGCGTGACGCCGGAGCACGCCGAGGCCTGGTGGTGCGAACACCCCGAAATTGGCCGCCGGCCGGTGATCGTGCTCTCCCGCTCGAGCGCCGTGAGCGCACGTCGGCGTGCTGTGGTGGCCCCATGCACGACGGTTCACCGTGGCTTGCCCAGCGAGGTCGAGCTGGACCCGAAGGTCGACCCCGTGCCGCGCGCCTGCGTCGTCGCAACCGACTCGCTGGAATCCGTCCCGGCCTCGCTCCTTCTCGAGCGTCTTGGCCGACTCGCCGACAACCGAATGCGGGAAGTTTGCGCGGCGATCGCCGTGTCCTTGGATTGCTCCGGCGGCTAGGGGTGCGGATGAGCGAGTTCGGCAGGCGCACGGTCGTGGTCACCGGCGGCAGCAGCGGGATCGGGCTCGCCACGGCGATCGCGTTCGCTGAGCGCGGGGTTCGGGTCGCGATCCTCGCGCGCGACCGCGCCAAGCTCGAGGCGGCGGCAGATCTAATTGCGGCGCAGGCCAATGGTCGCCGCCCGCTGACGATCTCGGTCGACGTCGCCGACCGGGAAGCCGTCTTTGCCGCGATGGATCGCGTTGCGGCGGAACTCGGCCCGCCGGACATTCTGGTCAACTCGGCAGGCATCTTCGTGCCGGGCGAGTTGGTCGACATGGACGAACGGACCTTCCGCAGCCATCTCGACATCAACGTCCTTGGGACGACGTGGGCAACGCAGGCGATCCTTCCGCGGATGGCGGAGCGGGGGGCGGCGGACACATCGTCAACGTGGCGTCCGTCGCCGGGTTCGTCGGGCTCTACGGCTACACCGCGTATGCCGCGTCCAAGTTCGCCGTCATCGGCCTGTCCGAATCCCTGCGGCAAGAACTCAAACCGCTCGGCATCGCCGTCAGCGTCGTCTGCCCACCCGACGTCGACACCCCCGGTCTCGCCGCTGAACTCGCGCTGCGCCCCCGTGAGACCGAGCGCCTCGCCGGCGGCAGCAAACCCATCGACCCGGCCCGAGATCGTGTAGGTCATTGGTCGTCAGAGCGACCGATGACCTACACGATCCTTGGTCAGTGAGGTGGCCGAGAACGCGTAAGTCATCGACGCGGGCGACGCCATTTCGAGCAGCAACCGCACGCCATTGCCCGACCGCCGACGTCACCCGATCGATCCTTTCGCGGGCCCGGGGTGGCGGCACACGGCATACGGCAGCGAAGTCCATGATCGCCTCCACCTCCTCGGCAGCAGAGACGACACCGAGGACGCTCGTTGCTCGGGGACGGTGCAGATCCGGGTGGGGGTTGATGTCGAAAACGGGGCTCAACGTCCAACCGCCCGGCGCGCGCAGGAGTCCGTGGTTGCGCAAGTGGTCGTCGGTGTTGTGCACGGCCACGCTGAAGACCACCCGCGCGAACAACTCGGCGAGGTCCCTGTTGACCGCTGAGCCGGACTCGATGAGGTGCTGGGCGATGTCGTCGTAGTCGCGGTCGTCGCCGTCGCGAGCACCGAGCAGGGTCATGGCGCTGATGTACCCGCGCCGCCTATCACCGGCGTCACGGTCGAATCGCTCGACAAGCAGCACCGTGCGGGACCCGACAACCGTCAGCCGCGAGGTGGGGACTCGCAGCCCGGCGGCGCCGGCCAGATCCAGCATGGTTTGCTCCCACGCCATGACATCCCAGTCATCGGCGGCGTGGGGGAATTTGGCGATGAGCAACTGCCCGTTGTCACCGCGCACCGACGCCTTCGGTCGGGCGCCGCCCAACGAGCCCGAGCCCGCGTCGAGCAGCGCCTTGACCGCGGCGAGATCGTCACCGGCGTTCCGGTCACCGACAGCATCCGCAGCGCCGAGCAACCGGGGCAGCGAAACCAGCTTGGGCACGTCCGTTCCCGGGGCCAGGAACGGCCCCTCATCCTGGGCGAACCGCAGGTTGCCTTGACGGGTCAGGTCGCTGACGCCGAGGAGGTAGTCGAGGTCGGTTGCCGAGGGCAGCCGCTGATCGGTCTGCCGCTGCAGCGCCCGGCGCCGCTTGTCGATCAGCTTGCGCCCCAGCGGTCCGGAGCGCAGTCCGAAAAGCACCCCGGCAGCCCCTCCACATAGTGCTGTCCGGCGTGCCGAGGCAGCCCCGGCTCGATGTCATAGCTGCGCGGATCGGCCAGGTATGCCGCGTCGTAGGCGAATGTCGTGCTCACCCGGCCGCGCGCGAGGGTGACGTATGCCGTGCCCACCGCCACCGGGTGCCCGGCGATGTCGACGTGGACCCGGATCGCGGTCACTGCCGAACTCGCTTCGGCAAGGCTGCGGCGGCGCGGGCCCGGCCGAGGTCGGTCTGGAACGGGTCGAGGGCGTCAACGACGCGGTCGAGTGCGCCCAGGGCGCGCGCCACCGCGAGCACGGTGCCCCACGAGACCCCGGGGTCCCCGTGCTCGAGGCGCCGCAAGGTGTCCCGCGAGATGTTGGCGCGCTCGGCGACCTGCACCGCGGTGAGGCTCTGCATCCGGCGCCAGGCCGACAACTGCGCGCCAATGTCCCCTGCGGCCCGGGTCACCCGAACGGGGTTCCGCTTCATCTCTGCTCCTTTAATGACTGCTTTTTCAGTCATTAAAGCTGATAGCGCCAGTAAATCAGGGGGCTCTATGGGCGCGCACCGCCTCAATGTCGAACCGCGGATCGCCGGCGTTGCCGCGATGGCGTACGACGATCGCAACCACCGGTTCACCGGAGGTCCAGGCCGGTGCGACGATGTTCTCCGGCGCGATCGACGACGACCACGACGCCGACGACGACGACAGCACATGACAGCCGGCCATCCCGGCCCTTCGCTCGAAAGGTGATGCACATGGCCCTCTCCGCACCAGATGAGCTGGCCCAGCTTCTTGGCGGCGCCACACCTCCAGTGCGTGGGCATGGCGCGGTCGCCCTGCCCACCGAGGGATTCCGCCTGACCGTCGACGGCATCGGGGACATCGCACTTCCGGTCACCCCGGCCAAGGCCAAGGCGCTGATCCGGTTGGCCAGCCCCGCGGCATACGGACGCCAGGAGGAGACCCTCGTCGACGCCACGGTGCGGGACACCTGGCAGGTGCCAACACGCGGTGTCCACGCAGGATGGGCTCACGGGTTCGAGGAGATCATGGAGTCCTGCCGGGTGGCGCTCGGCTTGCGCCCGAGCTGCGCGCTCACGGCCGAGCTGCACTCCCTGCTCGTTTATGAGAAGGGGCAATTCTTTCTCGCGCACCAGGATTCGGAGAAGCGCGACGACATGGTCGGCACGCTCGTCGTCACGCTGCCGAGCGCACACCAAGGTGGCGATCTGATCGTTCACGCGGCTGACGGACCCACGGCATACGCCGGACACCGCCACGAACTGAGCGGCGTCGCTCTCTATGGCGACCTGGTTCACGAAGTCACTCCGCTGCACAGTGGCTACCGAATCACCTTGACCTACAACCTCTTTCGTGCCGGGACGGAGGCGCCCACGCATGCGCACGGCCCGGTCGCGGACGCCAGCACACTCCTTCGCCGGCACTTCACATCCCCGTTGATCGCACGCTGGTCCGGCGATGATCCGAAGCCGGCGACCCTGCTCGTCTACCACCTCGATCACCACTACACCCCGCGAGCGATGGCGTGGACGCGGCTCAAGGGGCGTGACGTGGCGGCGGTCGAGTTGCTGCGCGAGGCTGCGGATCGCGCCGACTGTGAGGTGGCGCTGGCCCTGACCGATGTGCACGAGACGTGGAATGCGATCAGCGGTGATTCGGGTGGGTATCGCAACCGCTGGGACGACGACTCGTGGGATGAGGACGACTACGACGACGAGGAAGAGGACGACCTCGAACTCGACTCGCTCGCCGATTCCGAGGTCCTTATTACCCATTGGCGCCCGCCATGGACCACGGGTGTCGAAGAACCAGGCTTGCGCGTCGATACGCGTGCGGTGTGCGCGTTCACGCCGTCGCACGCGCTCACGCCGTACGACTCCGATCATCAGGGCTACATGGGCAACTACGGCAACACGATCGATCGGTGGTATCACCGCGGGGCGGTCGTGGTCTGGCCGCGTCGCCTGCGCTTCGCGGTGCGTGCCGAGGTCTCCACGAGTTGGGCGATACGTGATGTGCGCGAACGCCTGTCGCGGGGCGAGCGGGAGAGCGTCGCCGCTGATCTGGGGACTGTGCGGTCGAGCTGGGGCGCGCACCTACGCAGCCTCGGGCAGGACCGGACGGCCGGACTCGCCGATGTCCTCGACATCGCGGACCGGCTCGAGGACGCTCCACTCGCGCAGTCCCTGCTCGAAACCTTTGCCATCGATGACCTCCGGCCGGAGCACGCCGGCCCGTTGGAGCGTGTGCACGATCGGTATGGCGAGACCTGGCTGCAGACGCTGCTGACCGAATGGGCCGACCGGATTCGCTACGACCACAGCACGAGAGATGACTGGCTGGTGGCATTGCCGGACCTGGTGATCGCATTGCGCGCCAACGCGATCGCCACTTCGATGGTCGAACTCACCTGGCCTGGTCTGCGATCCCGGCTTCGGGCCGCGCTCGATGCTGCGTCGACCCGACGCTGGCGCGGGGTGCTGTCCGACCTCGGACGGCCGGTAGCGGGCCTACTGCGCGCGGCAGCACTGACCGACGCCCACGTGGTCCGGGACGAGATCCTCGACACCCTGCGAAGTAGCCCCTCCGGGATCGTCGCCGTCGTTGCGACGCTGCAGGACGCGAGCAGCTGGCCGACGGCCGACCAGGAGGCGGCGAAGGCGTGCGAGCTCGCGGCATACGCCCAAGAGACGTTGCGAGCGCGCCTGGAGCAGCCTCCCCGCACCCTGGACGACTGGTCCATCGCGCCACCGCAAGGCTGCGACTGCCCGCTGTGCGACACCCTTGCGAGCTTCCTCACTGACCGCAAGCGGGTCAGCTTCGAGTGGCCCATCGCCGAAGCGAAGCGCGCCCACATTCACGGCCGGATCGAATCCGCCGAGCTCCCGGTGACGCACAAGACGCGGCGGTCGGGACGGCCATACACGCTCGTTCTGACCAAGACGGCGGATCTGTTCGTCCGCGAGATCGACGACCGTCGCGATGCGGAGATGACCCTGGACCGCCTCGTTGCCACGTGGCGCTGACTTCGGGTCGTATGCCGTGGCCCGGGCAAAGTTGCCGACGACAAGAACCGGGGAACGGTCATCCCCACGGCAGCACGTCGCCGGCGACCAGCGTGCGCGTGGTGACGACATTGTCGGATGCGACGATCAGGAAGAGTTCACGCGTGTCGCCGCGCAGGGCGGCGATGGTGCCATCGACGCGATGGTCGAAGGTGAACGCGGCGAAGTCCGCGCGTCCGTCTGTGCTTGCGAAGGCGCCGGGCCGCAGGAAGTGATTAATCAGGTAGGTCAGCTCGTAGACCGCTGAGTTGGACTTCTCGATGTCGGACCAGTGCAGACACCGGCCCCCGACGCACGGTTCCCAGTCGCACCGGCCCACTCCCGACGCGCCACGGCTGGGCCACGACCATCCACCACCCGTATGCTTCGTGGCGATGGCCGACGACTCGTGTTCCGCGGATGGGTTCATCGGCACGGCATACGGATCGTCGGGATGGAAGGCGCGTTGGGTACGCCGGAAGGCACGCAGCCACTCGACTTCCTCCGGGTTGAGCCGCGGGCGGACGTCGAGGCGCCCCAAATATGATGTGCTGTAACCCATTTCGTCTCCCAAATTGTTTGGCGCAAATAGCGTGAGCTCAGCCAACCACGATGGCCTCAACGCCGCATAGGCTTATCCACAGGCCTGTGGATAAGCGCCGGAGGCCCGGATCGCAACGCGGCACACTTGCTGCCCATGAGACACCAATTCCTTTGGGATTTAAAGGATCCCGCGGCCACGCTCGCCGACATCCTGCGCACCTCCGACGCCGGTCTGGGTGACGTCGTCATCGCCCATGTCGACCTCGAGAGCCAGCACGTCACCGGGACCCACGTCATGCCCCCGGACACGCCAGCATCGCGTCCGGCCGACGACCCGGATCTTGACCTCTCCGATCGGCTGCGCCGCATCGCCGAAGAACTCGCACCCGAACGAGAATGGACGGGCGATCGCCGGGGCCCGATCACCGGCTTCCTGTTCACCGTCGTATGCCGCGACGGTCGCGTCGTCGACACCGCGGTGGAGTGGCGCTGGATGAACGCCTGGTGGTTCAGCAATCAGAACACCACGGCGTTCACCGGGGATGTGTACGTCGTGACCCCGCACGGATGGACGGGAATTCTGGACACTCGCGCCGGCCTTACGCCGACCTTGCGGCAGCTGCGCGCCTGTTGACCCGGTAGGTCATCAGGACGTGGCGAGCCAGTCCCGGCGACCACCAATCCCCGTGCCATTTCTCGAAATTGGCCAGTTCCGCACCAATCTGAAGTTCGGACTTTTCGAGAAATGGCGAATCCACGGGCGTGTCGGTTCGCGGCAGCGGGGCACGGAGACCCCATATCCGTCCACGTCGACCGGCTGCTGCCAGTTCCCACGACAGGCGCCGCAGCCGCCTCAGCCCCGGGTGTGCCACGTCGCGATGCCGACGCGCGAGGTGAGGTCGAGCTTGCGCAGGATGCTGCTGACGTGGCTCTCGATCGTGCGCTCAGAGAGGGTGAATTGTTCGGCGATGGCGGCGTTCGAGAGGCCTTCGGCGACGAGCGCCACCACCTCCCGCTCCCGCGGCGAAAGCGGCGACGGGGAGGCCAGTTTGTCGAGTTCCGTCGCCGCGGCCGTCCGGAAGGGCTCGGCGTTGAGCACCGTTCGCTGCCGCGTGACATCTTCATGCCTTATCGACTAAGCCGAAGTTGCGAGTGGTTTGAGGGCTGATCCCCGTTTTGACCTGCAGTGATGCGGCTTCTAACCCCTCGGTGTGTCGTCACTAAAGTGGATCGATCGATCCGGCACGGTGTGATATTTTGGCGGTATGGCGAAACGTGGTGGAGCGGTTCATGTGACCACGCACCGTCGTCACTATGTTGGTAAGGACGGGGTGGCCCGGGACTACGAGACCCACCTGTTGCGGCGTTCCTGGCGGGAGAACGGCAAGGTGCGCAACGAGACGGTCGCGAACCTCTCCCACCTGCCGGCCGAGCTGATCGAGGTGATCCGGGCCTGCCTGGCCGGGCAGGCGTTCATCCCGGCCGACCAGGCCGCCACCATCACCCGCTCCCTGCCGCACGGGCATGTGGCCGCGGTGTGGGCCCAAGCCCGGGCCCTGGGCCTACCCGGGCTACTCGGGCCGCCCGGGCGGGCCCGGGACCTGGCGATGGGGCTGATCATCGCCCGAGTGCTGGCACCCGGCTCGAAGCTGGCGACCATCTCCTGGTGGGCCGACACCACCCTGGGCGTCGACCTCGACCTGGCCGGTGCCTCCACCGACGAGGTCTACGCGGCGATGGACTGGCTACTCGGGCGCCAGGACGCGATCGAGAAGCAGCTGGCCCGGCGCCACCTGGCCGCCGACGCCAACCCCGCCCGGATGGCGCTGTTCGACCTATCGTCCTCGTGGATGGAAGGCAGCCACTGCCCACTGGCCCGGCGCGGCTACTCCCGCGACGGGAAGAAGAACCGCACCCAGATCGAGTACGGGCTGCTGACCGATCCGGCCGGTCGCCCGGTCGCGATCCGGGTCTTCCCCGGCAACACCGCCGACCCCACCGCGTTCATCGAGGCCGTCACCCTGGTGCGGGACACCTTCAAACTCACCGAGATGGTCATGGTCGGCGACCGCGGCATGATCACCACCGCCCGGATCACCGCGATCCGCCACACCAACACCGACCCGGCCACCCGAGCCGACCTCGGCTGGATCACCGCGCTGCGCGCCCCCGCGATCAAAACCCTTGCCGCCGAGGGCGGCCCGCTTCAACCAACCCTGTTCGATGAACACAACCTGGCCGAAATCAGCCACCCCGACTACCCCGGGGAACGGCTGATCGCCTGCCGCAACCCGTTCCTGGCCACCGAACGCGCCCGCAAACGCGAGGACCTGCTCACCGCCACCGAAACCGCCCTGGCCCCCACCCAGCGAGCAGTGGCCGAGGGCCGGCTAGCCGGCGCCGACACGATCGGCCTGCGGGTCGGCAAACTCCTCAACAAATACCCGATGGCCAAACACTTCGACCTGACCATCACCGACACCACCGTGGTGATCACCCGCAAAACCAGCCAGATCGCCGCCGAAGCCGCCCTCGACGGCATCTACGTGCTACGCACCCCAACGCCCGCCGAGACCCTCACCCCCGCCAGCATCGTCCAGGCCTACAAAAACCTCGCCCACGTCGAACGCGACTTCCGCAGCATCAAAGCCACCGACCTCGACCTGCGCCCGATCTACCACCGCCTCGAAGACCGCGTCCGCGCCCACGTCCTGATTGTGATGCTCGCCGCCTACCTGACCTGGCACCTACGCGCCACCCTAGCCCCCCTGACCTACACCGACGAACACCCGCCAACACCCGCCGACCCGGTCGCCCCCGCCCACCGCTCCCCAGCCGCGGACCGCAAAGCCTCCCGACACACCGACGACCACGACCAGCCCGTGCGGTCCTTCCCGGCCCTGCTCAAACACCTCGCCACCCTGACCCGCAACGACCTGCGCTACGGCACCGACCACACCACACCCCTCGTGCCCACCCTGGCCGAACCCACCCCCCACCCAACGCCACACCTTCGCCCTCCTAAACGCCCCCATCCCCCTAACCATCAACGGCAAGTAGACAGAACCACCAACACCCAAACCAGCGAACCCCCTGCCCAGCAGGGGGTTCGCCACGTCAACCAGCCGTAACTTCGGACTAGTAACGGCCGTTGCGGAATACCCCTAGTAGGTATATCGTTGGAGGTGTCGATACCCTGTAGGGGTATTTGAGAGAAGGGATGCATTTCCATGACCACGACCGAGTACTCCGTGACCGGGATGACCTGCGGACACTGCGAGCAGGCCGTCCGCGAAGAAGTCAGCCAGGTCCAAGGCGTCGAGTCCCTCGAGGTCAGTGCCGCTGAGGCCCGCCTCGTTGTCACCTCCACCGACGAACTCGACGACGATGCCGTCGTCGCCGCCGTGGAGGAAGCCGGATACCACGCCAAGCGGGTCTGATCTGACCGGCACGCTCACGCCCAGGCAGCAGCGCGCCGGAGCGCCGACCGACCACTCCATGCATACCCGAGGACACCAATGAGCACCACCGTTACCGCTCCCCCGCAGCAATCGAGCTACGAGTTCGAGATCGGTGGGATGACGTGTGCCTCGTGTGCCATGCGGATCGAAAAGAAGCTCAACAAGCTCGACGGCGTGAGCGCGAGCGTCAACTACGCCACCGAAAAGGCCGTGGTCACGGTCCCCGAGGCGCTCGACCCGGCGACGCTCATCGAGACGGTCGAGAAGACAGGCTATTCGGCCGCGCTGATCACTCCCACAGTGGCGACCTCGGCCGACAAACCCGCCGACGAGGTCGACCATGAGTTGATTGCCTTGCGCCAGCGCCTGATCGGGTCGATCGTCTTGTCGGTCCCGGTCATCCTTTTGGCGATGGTTCCGGCTCTGCAGTTCACCTACTGGCAGTGGCTCTCACTCACCTTGGCCGCCCCGGTCATCGTCTGGGCGGCCTGGCCGTTCCACAAGGCGGCCTGGACCAACCTGCGCCATGGCGCGGCGACGATGGACACGTTGATCTCGCTGGGCACGGGAGCGGCCTTCCTCTGGTCGCTCGTCGCGCTGTTCTTCGGCCACGCCGGTATGCCGGGGATGACCCATCACTTCGAGTTCACCGTCTCGCCCAGCGAGGGCCTGGACAACATCTATCTTGAAGTCGCCGCCGGAGTGACGATGTTCATCCTCGCCGGGCGCTATTTCGAGAAGCGGTCCAAGCGGCAGGCCGGGGCCGCCCTGCGGGCCTTGCTGGAGCTGGGCGCCAAGGAGGTCACCGCCCTGCGCGGAGGGCGCGAGGTCCGCATCCCGGTCGAACAGCTTGCCGTCGGGGATGAATTCGTTGCCCGGCCGGGAGAAAAGGTCGCCACCGATGGGGTCATCACCAGCGGCAGTTCCGCCGTCGATGTATCGATGCTCACCGGCGAGTCGGTCCCGGTCGACGTCCGCGTGGGCGATGCCGTGACCGGGGCGACCGTCAACACCAGCGGCCGACTGGTCGTGCGGGCCACTCGCGTCGGCGCCGACACCCAGCTCGCCCAGATGGCCAAGCTCGTCGAAGCGGCCCAGTCCGGCAAGGCCGAGGTCCAGCGCCTCGCCGACCGGATTGCCGGGGTCTTCGTCCCGATCGTGATTCTCATCGCCATCGGGACACTGCTGGCCTGGCTGCTCACCGGCCACTCGGCGGCGATGGCGTTCACCGCTGCCGTCGCCGTGCTGATTATCGCCTGTCCGTGCGCCCTCGGCCTGGCCACACCCACCGCTTTGCTCGTCGGCACCGGGCGTGGCGCCCAACTCGGCATCCTGATCAAGGGCCCGGAGGTCCTCGAGTCGACCCGCACGATCGACACGATCGTCCTCGACAAGACCGGCACCGTCACCACCGGCCGGATGAGCTTGGTCGAGGCGTATGCCGCGGACGGCACCTCCGAAGAGGAGCTCCTGCGGCTGGCCGGAGCGCTTGAAGCGGCCTCGGAGCACCCGATCGCGCAGGCGATTGCCGCGGCGGCGGCCGAGCAAACGGAGCAGACGCGACAGACGGATCAGACGGGGCCGGCCGAGAGGTTGCCCGCGGTCGAGGACTTCGCCAACCTCGAGGGGCTGGGGGTCTCGGGGGTCGTCGAGGGCCACCTGGTCGTCGTCGGCCGGGAGACGCTGCTCGCCGACTGGTCGATGCCGCTGCCGCGGCAGCTGGCCGAGCACAAGGCCGCCGCCGAGCGGGCTGGTCGCACCGCAATCACGGCCGGTTGGGACGGCCGGGCGCGCGGGGTCCTCGTGGTGGCCGACACGGTCAAGCCGACCAGCGCCGAGGCGATTGCCCGCTTCCGCGACCTCGGCCTGACCCCGGTATTGCTCACCGGCGACAATGCGAGCGTCGCGCGCACGATCGCCGATGAGGTCGGGATCGAGCAGGTCATCGCCGACGTCTTGCCGCAGGACAAGGTCGACGTCGTCGCGGGCCTGCAGCGCGACGGCAAGGTTGTCGCCATGGTCGGCGACGGGGTCAACGACGCCCCGGCGCTCGCTCAGGCCGACCTCGGCCTGGCGATGGGCACCGGCACCGATGTCGCGATCGAGGCATCCGACCTGACCCTTGTGCGCGGCGATCTGCGTAGCGCCGCGGACGCCATCCGTCTCTCTCGCCGGACGCTCGCAACGATCAAGGGGAACCTGTTCTGGGCGTTCGCGTACAACGTCGCCGCGATCCCGCTCGCCTCCCTCGGGCTGCTCAACCCGATGATCGCCGGCGCGGCGATGGCCTTCTCCAGCGTCTTCGTCGTCGGCAACAGCCTGCGGCTGCGCTCCTTCTCCCCCACCCGCTGACCGGCCGCGCTGCCCCAGACCCGCTGACCGGCCGAAGACCCAGACCCGCTGACCCAGGAGTGCCCATGCTCGACCAGACCACCCCTGACGCGGCGAGCGCGCCAGCCACGCGCGCGCCAGCCATGCGCGCCCCCGCAATGAGCGCAGCCGGCGCGGGTGACGCCAACCCGAAAGAAGCCAACCCGGGCGAAGCCAAACCGAAAGAAACCAACTCGAAGGAAGCCAACCCGGGCGAACCTAGATCGAAGGAAGCCAGCTCGGCCGAGGCCTGCGGCGCCTGCGACAACCCGGCTCAGCACGGCTACATCGGCGACAAGGCGCGCTATCTGTCTCGCCTGAAGCGAATCGAGGGCCAAGCGCGCGGCATCCACCGGATGGTCGATGAGGAGCAATACTGCATCGACATCCTCACCCAGATCTCGGCGTTGACCAGCGCCTTGGAGAGCGTTGCCCTCGGCCTGCTCGATGACCACCTGCGCCACTGCGTGCTCGACGCCGCCACCCTGGGCGGGCCGGAAGCCGAAGCCAAGCTCGCCGAGGCGTCCCAGGCAATCGCTCGTCTCGTGCGCTCTTAACACCACGCGGTATCCGCCCGGGCAGAGCGTGGGGACCCCCGCTCCTGCCCACGTAAAGCGTTGGGAAAGCGCTCCTGCCACGCAAAGCGGGGGACCCAGTCGCTCCCGACGGACACTCAAACGATCAAAGCCGATCATTCCCATGCGATTGCACGGTCAAATCAGGATCTGATCAGACCCCAACTACACTCTCGTTTGGGATGAGCCCGTAAAGGTCGCGCAGCACGTCGTCCGCGATAGCCCAGATCAGGGCGACGAGCCTGCCGTGCCTCGCCATGTTCAAGAGTGGACCCTCCTACGACGCACGCCGACCGCACGCTTGTCGTTGACCGGCACCGTTCCAGAACTCTATGCGGCGCGCGCCGTGCTCGTCACGGTGGACGCGCTGGTTCGCCCCCCTGCTCGCCGTCGAAGCTCACTTCTTCGGTTGGCCGCTGATTGTGGCCAAATTGGGGCAGCAATCTGCTGCCCGATTCGGCAACAGGTCGTTGCCGAATCGGCACCGCACCGGTCGACTGGCGTGGCTTCGTGGCGTAGCGAGGCCCCGGTCTCTACATGCCAAGCGCGACACGAAGCGGGGGACGCAACGCTTCCGTGGCCCAGCGGTCGACGGGCATCCCTTCAAGGTCCGCTGCCCCAACACCCCCGCGTCGATGCGGATGCCGCACACCATCCCCACCACGACCTGCACCCCCGGTGAGCAGTGCGGTTGCGGCAAGACCCTGACCATCCCGGACAGCCTGCTCGAGCGCGACCGGCAGCACCACCCGTGGCAGTCCACCCGGTGGGCCCAAGTCCTACAACCGACGCGGCCGCATCGAGGGCTTCTTCGGAGGCGTCCGATACCAGTCCCTCAACCTCAACCGTGGGTTCTTCCGGATGACCGGACTCGTCGCCACCGGAATGCTGCTGGCGCTCACCCTCATCGGGCACAACCTCGTCAGCCTGCACGCCTGGCACACCAGACGCGGCCTGCCCGAGCCATGGCAGGCACACCTTGGCGAGCCCGTCGACGACCGACCCCTGGAGAAGGCGACCCGCACCCGCGGGCGGCGCAAGCGCCAGACCGACTGACCGGGCCAGCACGAGCCACTCACCTCCGCAAGGCGTGGGCGCCAGCATGCCCAGAAATGGGCAATAGACACCGAAATCGGGTCCACAGCAGACCGAATCGCCGCCAAAGACGCCGACGACGGCCGCCGCGACCCCACAACGACGAAACTCCCGGCCGGATCGACTCCCGCCGGGAGTTTCGGGAAACCGAAACAGGTAGTTCAGGGAACTACCCGTTGGTGCGAGAGGGGGGATTTGAACCCCCACGCCCGTAAGGACACTGCCACCTGAAGACAGCGCGTCTGCCGTTCCGCCACTCTCGCGTGAGCCGTCCTAGTGTGCTACACGCGGAGCCGGAACGCCAAACCGCGGTTGCCAGCGGACGGGGCGCGGCGGCATACGGGTCTTGACTCATCCGGTATGCCCGTGCGCCCGGCTCAACCCGGCAGCGGCAGGATCTCGTGCCGGACGACGAGCCCGTCGGCGACGTCGAACTCGCCGTACGTGCCGACCGGCTGGCGGCGGCGGTCGGTGGGCGAGCCGGGATTGAAAAGATGCAGGCCGTCGTCGACACCGTCATACGGGATGTGCGAGTGCCCATAGACGACGAGGTCCGCATCGGGGAACCGGCGGCGCATCCGGCGGCCGCGGCCCTGGCGCGCGCCGGAGTCGTGAATCATCGCAACCCGGACGCCGGCCAGCACCAGCTCCAGCGTCTCGGGCGCGCCCCACGCGGCGACGGCGGGGCCGTCGTTGTTGCCGAGCACGACATGCACGGGCGCATACGCTGCGAGGTCGTCCAGCGCCTCGGGCGTGCACACGTCGCCAGCGTGCAGGATCACGTCCGCCCGCGCCAGCGGCCCGCGCAGCCCCTCGGGGATGCCCTTCCACCGACGCGGGGCGTGGGTGTCGGACAGGACGAGTACCCGCATCTGCGCAGTCTCGCAAAGGTTCACGCTCGAGCGGGAAATCGGTCGCCGCCGCTCGGCTCCGCGCCTAATGTGGGGCCGGCCACGGTCGGAAAGGGCAAGCGATGGACAAGCAACAGGTGGTACGCCTGTCGAAGCGGCTCTCGCGCGTGCTGCGCCACCAGCCCGAGCGGATCGGCCTGACCCTCGACGCCGGCGGTTGGGTCCCGATCGACGCCCTCGTGGCCGCGCTGAACGCCTCCGGCATGCGGGTCACCCGGGCCGACCTCGACGAGGTCGTCGCGCGCAACGACAAACGCCGGTATGCCGTCGATGCCACCGGCACTCGCATCCGCGCCAGCCAGGGGCACACCATCGACGTCGACCTCGGCCTGCACGCCACCACCCCACCGGCTGTGCTCTTCCACGGGACGGTTGCAGCCGCGCTGCCCGGCATCCGGCAGAGCGGACTGATCCCGATGCGCCGCAACCACGTTCACCTGTCGCCAGATGAGGAGATGGCTCGCGTCGTCGGCGCCCGGCGCGGTCGGCCGGTCATCATCCGGGTGAACGCTGCCGCGATGGAGGACGAAGGGCACACCTTCTTCCTCAGCGACAACGGGGTGTGGCTCACAGCAGTGGTGCCGGCGGTCTACTTCACCCTGCCGGCCGGTCACTGACACGTCGCCGACAAGAGACCACCAGTCCTACCGACGGCGCACCGACCGTCCGCGGAGGGCGGCGTCGAGTTCGGGCGTCCGGACGAAGGCATGCCGTGCCCCCGAGGCGAACGACCGAAGCGGAAGTCGCGCAACGGGATGACGTGGGTCGGCGCGGCCGGGTCGTAGGCGAAGGTCGCGCCCGTGCCCTCGTCGGGCAGGGCAACCAGGCTCCCTGGATATGCCGTGTCGACCCGCCGGCCGCCGGCGTCGAAGACCTCCTTCGGGCAACTGCGCACGACGCACGACCGGTAGGTGCGGACGACGCCCACCTGCTCCGGGGACGCCGGGCAGCGTGTGCGCGGCCACGACATCCTTCCCCACCAGGCCCGGCACCACGCTGCACGCGAGCGTGACGAAGGTCGAGAGCACGATGAGCCCCTCCAGAGTGTGGTGCCCGGTCAGGACCCGGCAGTAGGCCGCGCAATAGGCCCCGAGTGTCCAGCTGTTCTGCCGCATGGTCATCGAATTGATCACCGACCGCGCACGCCCCGCATCCGTTGCGCCAGAACGCACTTGACTGACAATGTCGCGCACCTGAGTGAGCTCGGCGCGCAAGTGGTCGTGGACGTCGACCAGGTGTTGCGCCGTCGCCTCCTCGTGCGCGGTATAGCCGCGCTCCGGCAGGGAGTATGCCGCCCGCTCCCCTCCCCGACCCCGGCCGCCTCGTGAGATGGGTTGGGCTGGACAGCAACAGAATCCGGTGAGTTGTCCGGTGCAGCGAGGGTGGCAGCCATACGGGCTCGCTCAGCCTCGACCCGCTCGCGGACCGCGGGCGCGACCTCCCGGGCGAAGGTGGCGATGGCGCGGGGATCGTCATTGCCGAGGATGTAGGTCGACATGCCCTCGGTGAGCGTGAGGTCGGCGAGCTGCTCGGCCCAGTGACGATGATCGTCACAAGCGGCAGGCGCAGCTCCCGAGCCAGGCGGATGCCACGACGTGCCGCGCGCAGCGCCGCCGGCCCCATCGGCCGGTCCAGCTCCTGCCCGCGCCGATCCTGGCCCAGCACGACGCACGACGCATCACCGAACTGTGCCAGGGCGAGGAGCAGCCCCGGCTCCGCCTCCCCGACGCCGGTCCCGTTGAGCAGCACCACATTTCGCGCGGCATGTCGCAGCGGCCGGCGGACGCCGGGACGTTCCGCTCACCGCGCGCGCTGGACCGACTCCCAGGCCCGGCGCCGGACCCGCGGGGTCGGCCAGGCATGCTGCAAGCGGTGGGATCGGCGGCCGCTGTATGGCAGTGGCCGCCCGGTGCACCTGTTCCGCTGGGCTGGTCGCGGCTGACCGGTTCCCCAAGCCGCGCCGGCCCTGGTTGACTGGGCTTATGGCCCCCAAACGCGGCAAACCCGACCCCAACGACCCGATGCAGCGAGCGATCCACCAACTCGCCGCGCACATCGCCTCGAGCGACAACCCGCAGGCGGCGTGGGGGGCGTTCTATCGGGACACGATGTCTGGGTCCGGACTGCCGGACCCGGCGGCCGACGGGCTGGCAGCCGAGGACATGGCGGAACTGGACGAAGCCCGGATCGAGTTGCCCGAGCCGCCGACGCAGCCGCAGATCCTCACAGTTCGGGTCGACATCGACGGCGCGAAGCCGCCGATCTGGCGCCGCCTCGACCTGCGCGGCGAGCTGACGCTCGACGAAGTTCACGACATCCTCCAGCTCGCGTTCGGGTGGGAGGACGGCCACCTGCACCGGTTCACCCTGCCCGGCCCTCGCTCACACGGGGCGCGCGACTTCCTCACCGATTTCGACGCGGAGGCGGGCCAGCCCGGCACGGCCGAGTGGGAGGCCCGCCTCGATCAGGTCCTGCCCCAGCGCGGCGCCAAGATCAGCTACACCTACGACTTCGGTGACAGCTTCCTCCACCGTCTCAAGCTCGAAAAGTTGCGCCCCGCAACAGAATCCGACCCGGCTGCCGTGTGCCGTGACGGCCGCAACGCGGGTCCGCCCGAGGACGTGGGCGGCATCTGGATCTGGAACGAACTTGCCGACGCCCTGCGCGCCAACCCCGATCCCAGCGCTCTCACCGGCGACCTGGAGCACTTTGCCGACTGGTTGCCCGAGGACGTTGCCCCCGACGCTTTCGACATCGACGCCACGAATGAGGCACTTGCCGGCCTCTTCGCGCTCGGCGACCTGCCACCTCTGCACCCCACCCTGGAGCGCCTGATCAACGACGCGGACCCAGACGCTGCCGGAGAGCTCGTCAGCCTGGTCCAAGCGGCCGCGCCCCCGGGGCCCCGACCCACCGCTGACGAGATGGCGCAGGCGCTGCGCCCCTGGCAGGCGATGCTCGACGCGGCGGGAGCGGACGGCATACCGCTGACCCCGGCGGGGTGGATGGCACCGTCCGCGTGCGAGCGGATCTGGCATGAGAGCGGGCTGGCCTCGCCGGTGGGCAAGGGCAACCGTGAGCAACACACGCCCGAGCTGATGATGCTGCGGGAGGAGAGCACGCGGATCGGACTGATCCGACGCCACAAGGGGGCTTTGGTCCTTGCCCCCACGGGTCGTCAGGCGGTCAAGGACCCAGCCGTCCTTGCCCGGAGTGTCGCGTCCGGACTGACGGATGCCAAGGACGCCATCGACCGGGATGTCCGCGCGGTCACCCTCCTGTTGCTCGCCGCGGACTGGCGACCAAGCACCGATCAGCTTGCTGCGCAAGGGATTCCGCAGTACGAATGGGGCGCCCTGGGCGATGAGGTGGCGCGGCTGCTCACCGCGGCGGGCTGGCGCGTCACCGGGTTCCCCGACCTTCGGTATGCCGTGGGCCATGCCACCCGGCTGCTGGACCTGTTCGCGGCCGGCTTCCCTGGCCTGCGCCGCGGTGCTCTGCCCGATAGCGACGGCGTCCGCGCACTCGCCCGGTTGGCGATCTTCCCGGGTGAGACCTTGGCCTTGCGTTAGGGGCCGACGGGGTAGCCGCTGCGGATTGCCACCCGGTTCCACGCGTTCATCACGACGGCCAGCCACGTGACGGCCGCGATCTGCTCGTCGGTCAGGGCGCTGGCGTCCACCTCCGGCTCGGGCACGGTGAGGCGAGTGCTCTGCTCCGCCAGCGCGAGCGCCGCCTGTTCTGCGGGCGCGAAGTACTGCGACTCCCACCAGGCCGCCAGCACCGCCAGCCGGTCGCTCGTCTCACCAAGCTTGAGGGCATCGCGGGTGTGCATCCGCAGACAGAAGGCGCAGCCGTTGAGCTGGGAGACCCGGATCTTGACCAACTCGACCAGTTTCGGGTCCAGACCTGCCGCCTTCGCCGCCTCCTCCGCCGCCCCGCTGAAATCCGCGAGCCGCTGATAGACGGCCGGCTGCTTCTTGCTGATATTGAACCTGGACATCTCGCTCCTCGTCGCTCGTGCCGAGCCCCGGGCCGAGCCCCGGGCCGAGCCTAGCCCCGGAAACGTGCCGGACAGGCGTCACCCGCATTAGACGGGGTCGACCACCGCGAGACCAAAGTAGTGATGGCCTGACGGGTGGTTCGGCCACGGAGCGGGCGCTGACGACGGCGGCGTGTAGTACCCATCCTGCTCAAGGCGGGAGGTGCGCGCTTTCCCTGAAAGGCACTCACCAGCCATCGAGGAACGCCCCGCTGAGTGATGACGACGTCCTCGTCAGGGGTGGCAAACGCACAGACGTCGGCGCGTCATTCAACGCCGGACGTATAATTGCGTATAGTTCAGAGAGATTATACGGAACTATACGCAGATATTCTGATGCAGAGTCCTTATCACCCAGGCACGGGGGCGCGGCCAGGCGTGCTCGTCGGCCGGGAGGCCGTCTTTAGTCAGGCGCAGGCGCTGGTGGAACGGGTGCGCAGCACCGGCCGTGGTGGGGCGGCGGCGCTGGTCCTCGTCGGGGTACGTGGGGCGGGGAAGACGGTCTCCCTGGATGTCATCGGTGAGCGGGCGCGGGCTGCCGGGTTTGTGGTGGCGTCCACGACCTTTTCGTCCGTGACGGACGCGGGCCAGGAGGTGGCGCGGGCCGTCGCGCAGGCGATGGCGCCGTTTCAAGGGCCGGGTATGCCGCAGTGGGACCGCGTCCGCCAGTGGCTCGCGGGCTGGAATGTCGAAGTCAACGCCGGGATTGTGCGGGTTAGTGGCAACCTGGCCTCGGACTCGACGCGCGGGACTGGCGGACCGGCGGCCGGATCGAGTGCCGCCTTGGCCGATCTGCTGTCGGAGAGCGCCGAGTTGGCCGTGCAACGACAGGCCTCGGGTCTGCTGCTGCTGGTGGATGAGATCCAGGAGGCCAAGCTCGAGGACTTGGCGGTGGTTGCCAACGCCGTCCAGTTGACGGTGCGCGCTGGCGCCCCCCTGCTGGTGGTGGCCGCGGGCTTGCCGAGCGCGCCGGCGACGTTGATGGAGGCGGCCTCCTTCGCCGAGCGGTTCGACTACTGGGAGTTGAAGCGGTTGACCCCGGCCGAGAGTGAGGTGGCCCTGCTGCGACCGGCTGCCCAGGTCGAGGTTGGCTGGGCGAGCGAAGCGGCGACGTTGGCGCTCGACTTCGCGGCCGGATCGCCATACATGATCCAAAAGATCGGCGATGAAGTGTGGCGCGTGGCGAGTCCCCGGCGGGGTGCCCGCATCACTCATGACCACGTCACCGAGGCGGTGACCGAGGTGCTGGAGAGCCTCGCGAGCGGCATGTTCAGAGGCCGATTGGCGAAGGCGACGCCGGCGCAACGTGACCTGCTCGTCGCGATTGCCCAATCGCTCGATAAGGACGGGGTCGCCTCGACCGCGGCAGTGGGCGAATGCCTGGGAAAGACGGCCCCACAGATGAGCCGGGATCGGCAGGCCCTCATCGACAAGGGCTTGGTCGCCTCGGAAGGCTACGGCCGGATGTCGTTCACCATGCCCGGTTTCGCGGAATACGTCCTGAGCATCATCGACCAAGCACCGCACCGGATCGAGGGACTGTACGTGACGACTGAGCGACAGGCTCTTCCTGGGCGGCCCGATATCGAGCCGTAACGCCCCCGTCGCACCCTGCCGCGACGCCGTGTCGGGGTGAGACGGTTAGCGGCGACGCCTCACGTTCGCCCATACCCCGGCGAACCACGCCAGGACCGCGGCGGCGGTCAGGACGAACCAGACTGCGCCCCACCCCCGCCCGAATGCGAAGTCGCGCTCGGGCATGACGTGGGTCGGGTCGGCCGGGTCGTAGACGAACGGGACGCCGGCGCCAGTGGGGTCCCTCGCGAACAGGCCGCCGGCGTACCGGGCGTCCACCCGCGTGCCGCCGGCGTCGAAGACGACGTGCCCCCGACAGCCGCGCGAGTGGCACGGCCGGTAGCTGCTGATTGCTTCGACCCGGGCCGGGTGGCTGGGCATCGTGTAGGAGGCGACGACAGCCTGTCCAAGCACCCCGCAGACCACCGCCCCGGCGACGAGCACAGCCGCCGAGAGGGCGATAAGCCAGCGCCGGGGCTGGCGCTGCGCCCCGTCCCCTCGTCCCACCAGGTGACGCGTCCACGGCAGCAAACCGCCCACCGCGGCGCCGATGACGATGCAGGACACCAGGATCAGCATCCCCGTTCGACCTATGAGCCACGGCGGCAGCATGGCGAGGACGAGCGCTCCCACCCCGAAACCGACGACGGCGGTCACCAGTGCGCCGACCATCCCGGCACGGCGAAGCGAGATCGGCGTCGGCGGACCCGGCATACGGCACATTGAAGCACCGGCGCCGACTCGCCGACGGCCCGCCCGGCACCTCCATAGGGGCTGTCGGAGGGTCGACATAAGCTCGTCCTCACCAGCCCACGAATCCTGGGAGACCAGGTGGACCACGACGAGATCGCCTTCGTGCGGGAGCATTCGCCCGCCTGGCGATTGCTGCGCGCCGACAGTGCGCCGCTCGTGCTCGCCGCGCTCGGGCAAGTCTTCATCGTCGACAACATCCGCACGATCGCCGAGAGCGATCTGCTCCCGCGCGTCGACGACGTGCTGTATGCCGCGAACGCCGCCGCTCCCCTGACGAGCCGCGCTACCCGCGCCCGGCCCGCGCCTATGTCCCAGACGTGGGCGGCCCCGGAGGCCGGGTGGCTGCGCAGCTTCTATCCCGAGAACTCCAACGAGGCCCACTACGACGCGACCTCCGACCTGGAAAAGGCGTGGGGCGTGGGTGGCGGGGCTGCGGCGCCGCTCGTTCGTCGGCACCGAGTCGCGTCTGCATGGCGGCTGCATGGCGGTCGAGGACGGCAGCGGAGTCCAAGCTCGTCGAGGCGCCGCTTTCGACCGCGGCGATCTCCGCGTCCAGGACGTCGCGCTGGCGCCGCAACTCCGCAAGCCGCGCCGCGTCGTCCTCGGTGGAGCCGTGGACGATCTGGCGCAGCAGGTCAATGACGGTATCAGCACTTCTCCAGCACGGCCCGGGAGCTGCTGTCCGACTTCCGCGAGGTCGAGGACAACTTCCGCCGCCTCGATCGCGACGCCCGGGCCAAGATCACCGCCTGGGACGGGCCAAGGGCGACCTGCTCGGTGAGTTGGTCGGCGACCGGCAGACGATCGCCGCCTCCGACCAGGGCCGCAGCTTCCAAGCGTTCTACGACTTCCTGCTCTCCCCCGAGCGCCACCAGGAGCTGGACGCCTTGCTGCGCACCGTGGCCGAGCTGCCGGCGCGGCCCGCCGATCGCCGGCTGCGCTATGTCCACCACGACTGCGGACGCCACCCGATGGTGGCAGCCCGCGTGGCTCGCCGATTGCCGGCTGCGCTATGTCCACCACGACTGGTTCGACGCCGCCGAGCGCACCCAGCAGATGGTGCGCCAGCTATCCAAGCAGCCGCGTCGCTTCCTCGGCGACGCCGTCTGGCTGGAGAACCGCCGCGTCGTCGAGTTGCTGCGCAACATCGAGCGCACCGCCGTGACGTTGCGCCCGCAGGCCGACGTGCGATCCTTCATCGAGCTGGATGCCGTTGCGCCGCAGGTGATCCTGCCGTTCGAGCGGCCGCTCTACGAGCCTGCGGCGGCGATGGCGTTGGACTCGGTCCCCACCGAGGAGGGCGTGGATGACCTCGAGAGGGCCGACGAACTTGCCCTCCACGCCAAGGCCGTCACCCTCGCCGGCCAGATCAGTTCCTCCGATGCCCGGCACGAGAAGGACGACCGGTTCCGCATCGACGACCGCACCGGCCCCGAGCCCGCGACGCAGACTGTGATGTGCTGGGCGCGTGGACGAGGACCAGCGCTGGATGGATGACATTCCCCGAGCATTGGATGCGTTGGCGCGCAATTCCGGGCACCTGCGCAACGAACAGTTCTTCACGCAGATGGCCGGCGCCGAC
This sequence comes from Nostocoides sp., assembly GCF_037045025.1. Classification (GTDB taxonomy): domain Bacteria; phylum Actinomycetota; class Actinomycetes; order Actinomycetales; family Dermatophilaceae; genus Nostocoides_A. The sequence continues at coordinate 695,761 of NZ_JBAOHM010000015.1, forward strand.
AACCTGCTGATGAAGGCCGGTGTTGCGCTTGAGCTGGGCGATTCGGCGAAGGCCGACCGACTCATCACCCGCGCAGCCGCCATGCCCTACGACGATCGGGAGATGCGGTTCCCGGGCGTACAGGCGGCCGACTCGGTGGTCTATGCGGTGATCCTCAACGCTGTGGAGGCTGCCGACGAAGACGACAGCGCCTGGCTCGATGCCGCCCTCGCCGCCCACGAGGAGGCGACCGGACCAGGCAAGCAGCAGCTGGCCTGCGTGCTCAACGGCTTCGTCCGGCAGGCCGGCATCGTCGACCTCACGCCGCGGGAGAAGGCCCGAATCAGGGCCGTAGCTCGCGATGCTCCGCTCGACGTCGACCACGTGGACCCGGACTCCACTGTGGGGGAACGAGCCGACGTCATCCGGTCGATCTTGATCGCGCTCGGGGCATACGAACGCCACCGGCGCTGAGCCGCGAGCTGGCCTTCGTCAGTCCGCGCACTTCGACACGTGGCTGCGAAAAACTCAAGGACCGGATCGGTCGACTGTGCATCGTCAGCGCCTCGACCGCCTGGCTGCGGCAATCCCGGGGACGCGAGACCCGTCGGCAATGGCGTCTGGGAGCTTCGACTGATGTTCGGTCCGGGTTACCCGCGTGTTTTATCTGGGGATGGCCCGCGGCTGATCCTGCTGCTCTGTCCCGGATCCGCGAGTAGTGGTGGGGTGATCGGCGTGTGATGTGACGAAGGTGCTTGTCCTACTGGGAGAATCGGGGTTACGAAGCCTTCGATCGTCCAGCGAGGAGAAGCACCTTGTCGATGAAGAGAGTACGTGGTCGTGGCCGGGTGCGGAAGCGGGTGCGGATCGGCGCGCCGGATCCGTCGTTGACCGGGACCTCGGGGGTGGCAGCGCTCGCGGAGTTCATCGAGAAACTGGACCTGGTCGGGCGCCTTGACCGGGGGATCGGTGCGATCAAGGAGCGGGAGCGGGGCGCGACGGCCGGGCAGGTGCTGGTGTCGCTGGCGCAGTGCCAGCTGCTCGGCGGGGATGTGCTGGCCGCGTTGGACCGGCAGCGCCAGGATGTGGCCGGGTCCGCGTTGTCGGCGGTGCCGGTGTTGGCCTCGACCACGGCGGCGGGGTTGGCCCGCCGGTTCGGGCCGGCGCAGCTGGCCGGCCTGGAGAGTGCGGTCGCGGACCTGACCGGTCATGCGGTGGCCTTGTTGCCGGCGTCCCGCCGGGCGGTGCTGGCCGCGGCGGTGACGGTGGACTTGGATTCCACCGATGTGGAGGTGTACGGGCCGACGAAGCAGGGCGTGGCCTACAACTATCACGGTCAGCGCGCGGGCCGTCCGCATCTGGGGACCTGGGCCGAGGCCGGGTTGACCCTGGCCGCGGAGTTGCTCGCGGGGAATGAGGATGTGAGGCCCCGGGCCGCTGACCTGTTGCGCCGGGTCCTGGCCGGGATCCCCGAGGACATCCGCTCGGCCGCGGCCGACTGGGATCGGTTGCGGGTGCGCGCGGATGCCGGCTACTTCACCGCCGACCTGGCCCACGCCGCGGTGGCGGCCGGGTGTGACTTCGCCATCGCCGCGAAACGGAACACCGCGATGTGGCGCGCCTACGCCGCCATCCCCGAGGACGCCTGGGATGCGGCGGCGAGCGGGATGCCCGGCGCGCAGGTCGCCGCGGTCGACTACGCCCCGCAGGGGTGGCCGCCGCACACGTACACCATCGTGCGCCGGGTCCGCATCGAGGCCGAGGACATCTCGGGCGACCCGCGCTCCCGGCGTCGGCGCACCATCGAGACGAACCAGCTCGCCCTGGCGTTGGAGGGCGCGGCCACCCACGCCCACGCGGTCTCCTTCATCGTCACCAATATCCCCGCCAACGACCACCCGGCCAACCCCACCGAGCCGGCCGAGCCGGCCGAGCCGGCGGAGCCGGCGGAGCCGGGTGAGGCGGCCGCACCGGTTGCCTCGATCACGCAGGTCGAGTCCTGGTTCCGCCGCCGCACCGACATTGAGGACCGGATCCGGGAAGCCAAACTCGGGGCCGCGCTGCGGCACCTGCCCTCGGGCAACCACGCCATCAACACGGTGTGGATGTGGGCCGCCCTGCTCGCCGGGAACATCTCCGTCCTGCTGCAAGCCCTGACCGGGATCGACCAGCGTCACCGCGCCCACGGCGCCCACCTACGCCACGAACTGCTCTGCGTCCCAGCCCGCATGGTCCGCCACGGCCGCCAGCTGATCCTGCGGCTGCCACCCGACCGCCAGCTCCTGCCCACCGTCCTGGCCCGGATCCGGGCCTTACCCACCGCGGCCTAATACTACAGCCGCATTTATGGGAATGCGCCACGGCTGGCGTAATGACATCGGCGGGCTCGGGCTTGGTGCCGGCGACGCCAGGATGACCAGTGAAGAACTTCGGCCGGGTCTGGGTTGTGTTTCCAGATCAGTTGCGCCAGAAGGTGTTTGACCTCGGGGACGGTGAGCGGGATCAGGTCCGTGGGGTTGGCTCGATGGCCCCCTTTTTGGGGGTTGCCGTGGCCGCGGTGGTGATGGTCAGGAAGGCGTGGGCGAGCATGGCCAGGGTGATGTGCCGGTACCAGGATTCGTATCGGCGGACCTGGTACTGGTCCAGGCCGACCTGTCCCTTGGCGCTCTGGAAGGTCTCCTCGATGGCCCAGCGGGCCCCGGCGACACGGACAAGCTCGCGCAGCGGCGTGTCCTCGGGCCCGCAGCACAGGTAGTAAGCCAGGTCGGTGGGGTCGCTGATCGAACGGCGCACCAGCAGCCAGTAGCCATCGGCAGATTCCAGCGGACGGATCTGGGCGCGGGCCCAGTGATAGAGCCGGGGACCCTTGGCGCCGTTGCCTGCGGAGATTTTCTTGAACGCCTGCGCTGGAAGCGATCTCGCGAGTTCGTCCGCACGCAGCTTGGCGACCCGGTCGCCGGTGTCCGTCTCGACACGGGCGATGACGCGCTGGTTGACCGGCACCGCGAGCACGTACGGCATGCCACGACTCTCCAAGGTGGCGCGCAGCCCGCCGTGCTGGCCGTATACCTCGTCGCCGGTGACCCATCCGGCCGGCACCCCCGCATCCAATGCCCGACCGATCATCGCGATCGCTAGCTCCGGTTTGGTCGCGAAGGCCACCTCGTCGCCGATCCCGGCCTCTCGGCAGCGGTCCCGGTCCTCGGTCCACGCCTTTGGCAGATACAGCTCCCGGTCCAGGAACGTGCGGGCGACGGGCGTCGCGTATGCCAGGAACACCCCGATCTGACTGTTCTCGATCCGCCCCGCGGTGCCGGAGTACTGCCGGGCCACCCCGGCCGACTTCGTGCCCTTCTTGAGGAACCCCGTCTCGTCCACGACCAGCACCCCGGCCGGGTCGCCCAAGTGCTCGACCACGTACCCACGCACGTCGTCACGAACCAGGTCCACGTCCCAATCCGCCGCCGCGAGAAGGCGTTGCATCCCATCCGGGTTCGCCGCTCCGGCCCGCTCCGACAGCGTCCACCCGTTCTTGCGCTCCACCGGCGAGAGCAACCCGCGCACGTACTCCAGCGCCCGCTCCCGCGGCTCAGACCGCGCGAACCGCGACGCGATCCGGGCATGCACGGCCGCCAGCCCCTCCGCCCACAACTCCACTTCCGCCACACAAACCTCACTGATCACATAAGCACCATGGCCCCAGTCATCAGTCTGACATCCACGACACGCCGGTCAACCACAAATAAATGCGGCTGTAGTACTAACCCGCGAATCCCCCGTCCCGACGACCCAGGACCCCGAAGACCCGCCCACCCGAGCGCCACCGGGCCATCCACCCTGCCCGCACCCAAAAACACACTGCCACAACACAAAATCTATCCGCCGTTCACTGGCCGCCCAACCCACACGCAAGCTACTCGCGGATCCGGGTCTGTGGGGGCGACAAGGCGCCACAACAGTGCGGCATCGATCGGGCTCATCGGCTGGCCCAGGACTATGGGACACGCAGGAGAGAGACCATGAATGACAGTGGGGACGTCGTGTGCCAACCGTTGTTGGTGTGAGTCAAGGATTGTTGGCAGTGCCAGCGACTTCAACCACGAGGTTCCAAATTGCTTCGCCGCTGGCGTGATTAATCATCAACGACCCCTCGCCCAGACCGTGACAGTCCGCCTCACCGTCGTGAGTCACCAGCCGCGCGGAAGCGCCTTGCCGCGCGTGCGTGTAAGGGACGAGGACGTTCTCGATGGCTGACTCGTCCGCAGGCATTGCGTTGCGATGCCTTCGTGGAAGCTCTGCAAGAACACATCGAAGCTCACGTCCAAGAACTTAGCCTAGCCTTCGACCGCCACAGAAACATTCGAGACAACGACTATGTCGGTTCAGCCAGCGTCGCGTTGTCGATCGCGGCGAGGTCGCGCTCGGCATACAGCCGGTGCTCCCACTCCTCGTTCAGCACGATGGTTAGGCACTTCGCCACGTCGTAGGGTCCCCAGTCAGCGTTGAACGGGACGGCTGACTCCACTGTCTCGGCGAGGCGCTCCGGGGTGAGGCCGTCGAGGACCTCACCTACGGTGGCCCGGTGCCGATCGCGTTGCGCCACAACCTCATCCATACTCGGCCGAACCTCGCGGTCCCGCGGCACGCCCTCGATGGTGGGCGCCTGGTCCCACGGCAGGTCGAGCGGGTGCCACGGGTCGGCGATGCCGCGGATCGTGCCGTCGATCCACACCGCATACGCAAAATTGAGATGCCGCAACGTCTCGACGAACGACCACTCGCCGTCGACGCTCTCGTGCAAGTGCTCCGGCGCCAGGCCGCGCGCCCGCTCGACCGCCTCGCCCCACAGCCGCTCGACGATCGCGAACGCCTCGCGGAACCCCTCGGGGTCGCTCGGCCGCATCTTGGTGCGCTCCGGCATCCGCGCATCGAGTTCGGCCTCGACCAGCGGCAGCACGTTGACGCCGTTGACCAGCAGCTCCTCGAACTCGCCATACAGCTCCAGCCGGGTCGCGATCACCCCGCGCATCGTGACATCGTCCAGACGCGCCGCCCGGATGCGGGCGCGGCTGAAGTCGATGTCGTGGAAGTGGGCGTCGGTCAGGTACACGTCCTCGAAGCGCGCCTCCTTGAGGCTGACCCGGGTGAACGTGCTGCCGTCGAGGTGCTTGTTCGCTAATTCGGCCATGACCTCGAGCCTAGGCAGAAACCCGGACGTTCTTGATCCGGATTGATCCGTTGTTTCTCCGCTGGGAGCGGCACGATCTCGTGCCGCACCAGCAGTCCATTGATGACCTCGACCGCCTTATGGTGCACGTGGGCGATGTATCTCGTGTTCGGCGCGGATCGAGGTGGTCGACACGAACTCTTCATCGATCGGCCCTTGCCAGAGCGAACCTCATACCAAGGTGCGGGAATTCGCATGCCATGCGAGGGTTGGAGTCACGTCCGATCCGCCCGACGCGACAACGACGATCCCGAGGTCACAACGATGAGTCACGACCTGGACGGAACCGCCCTCGCCACCGAATGGATGGGGGCGCAGAGTGCGGCTATCGAAGCGTTTGAGCGCCTCAGTCAGTCCCACTCGGCAGTGGAGTCAGCCCCGTGGTGGAGCCGGATCATCCTCGCCCGGCGGGAACGCGAAGACTCTCTGGCAGCACTCTGGCAGCCAAGGACGCGATCGACCGACTCAGTGAGGTTTTCTCACCAGCGGCCTCGTTGCATGGTAAGAATGACGAGGGCGGCGGCGGTGATATCGCCGATCCGCCAGGGGCAGAGAGTGACCCGGCGGAGGGCCTTGAAGGACTTCAGGAGGGCGTTGGCGCGTTCGGCCGGGGCGCGCAGGGAGCACAGGAGCAGGTTGTGGGTGCGGTTGTCGGGGCAGAGGTTGGCGCCCTTGTAGGGGAGGTGGATGCCGATCCCGGCGCCGACGTAGCCCTTGTCGGCCAGGGTCGGCAACCCGGCGGCGGCGGCCGGATAGAGGGCGGGCAGAACGTGCCGGCGGGCGGCGCTCAGGTCGTGGGTGGAGCCGGGTTCGACCGGCGAGACCCAGACCGGGAACCCGCTCGGGTCGGCGACGACCTGGATGTTCCCGCCGTGGCGTTTGTGTTTCCCGGCCTACCACAGGTCATGTCCGGCAGCGGATGTCGCCGACGAGCGGGTGGATCCGATCAGGGTGCCATCGAGGCACACGTACGCCCACCCGGCCGCGTGTCCGGCGGCCAGCACCTCGGGCAGGTCCGGCAGGTGGGCGGCGATCACCGATATCGCTTCGTGTAGGTAGCGGTACCCGCTCGCCTGGCTGACCTTCGCGTCGCGGGCGAGCAGGTCGATGTCGGTGCCGTCTTTGAGCCAGCGTAGGACGAGGATGGCCTGGGTCCAGCAGGTCGCGGCCCGCTGCCATGGCCGGCGATCGACTCGGCGGCGGTGGGCTTGTAGCCAGCGGGAGACCCGGGCGACGGTGGAAACGGGGACGTCTGTTGACCGTCGCTCATTCTGCGGATGGCGGCGTCATCGGGTTTGCCGATGGTCTGGGTGTGGAACGGCCCCGTCCGCGGTTGGCGGGCGGGGCCGTGGTCGGCGTGGTGACGGGGTGCTCGGCGTGGTGACGGGGGTTGGTTAGTCCGCGCCGGTTTCGGAGATCGCGATGCGGGCGGCTGTCTCGTCGACGATGTTGGTGTCTTTGGCGAATGCGGCCATCAGGGCGTTGACGGCGAGGTTGTTGATGGCGCGTGGGTATCCTCGGGAGGCGTTGTGGATCAGGGTGATCGCGTCGTTGCTGAAGAGGGTGTCGGTGCGTCCGGCGATCTTGACGTGGTGGGTGATGTAGTCGCTGGTTTCGTCGGGGGTCATCCCGGTGAGGGTGTATCGGACGGCGATGCGTTGGTCGAGGGCGGCGAGCACGCCGAGGCGGAGTCGTTGGCGCAGGGTGGGTTGTCCGACTAGCAGCGCGGCGAACGGGGCGCCGGAGTCCATGCCGTGGTTGGTCATCATGCGGACGGCTTCGAGTTGGGGGTTGTCGAGCAGGTGTGCTTCGTCGAAGACCAGGACGGGGGTGCGGCCGCGTTCGGCGTGTTCGGCGGCGAGGGCCTCGGCGGCTTGGGGGACCAGGGTGGCGGTGTAGAAGGTGGGGGTTTGCCCGAGGGCGGAGGTGATGTGGTGCAGCATGCCGCGGACGCCGACGGAGGGGTTGGGCAGGTAGATGACCACGTGTCGGGAGGTGTCCAGGGCGGCGGTGGCGGCGCGGATGGCGACGGTCTTGCCGGCGCCGACCTCGCCGGTGATCACCCCGAGGGCGTGTTGGCTGATGCACCAGTCGATGCGGGCCATGGCCTCGGCGTGCCCGGCGTGGCGGTGCAGCATCGAGGGGGCCAGGGACCGGCCGAACGGCATGGCCGTGAATCCCCAGTAGGATTGCAGGCGTTGGATACTCCCCGGGCCGCGTCCTGCCGCGAGGTGGTGTCGGTGAGCATTTCATCGAGGGACAGTTGCCCGGGGATCTGCTCGGTGGTGGCTTCGGGGCTGTTGGCGTAGAGGGCGTGGAAGCCGATCCGTTCGTCGTCGGCGACGTGGGTGTGGTGGGTGTCGGTGAGCAGGTTCAGGTAGTTGATCCCGGTCGTGGCGGGGGCTGGTTCGGGGGTCTCGGGTCGGGCCTTGGGGTGGGTGTGTCGGGTGATCACGTGTGGGACGGCTTGGCCGTAGGAGCGTCCGCTGTGGCGGACCTCGATCTGTTCGAGGTTGAACGGGGAGAAGACGAGTTCGACCTTGCGTCCGACCAGGGCGGGTTCGACCTGGTAGGTGTTGCCGTGCAGGCTGATGGTGGCGGTCTTGGTGACGGTGCGCAGCTGGGACCATAAGAACGCCTCGGTCAACGCGTCCGCGGCTGGCATGGTCGGGCCGTGCCCGGCGGCCTGCCAGCCGTCGTTCCAGCGGGTCAGTGGGCTCTGACCGGTTTCGGAGTGCACCTGGTGGTGATAGAGC
>NZ_JBAOHM010000016.1:0-514192 GCF_037045025.1 Nostocoides sp.
CGAGGCCGACGCGCCGAACCAGCGGTGGGTCGGGGACGCGTTGCACGGGCCGAAGATCGGCGGGCGCAAGACCTACCTGTTCGCCTTCTTGGACGATCACTCCCGCCTGGTGGTCGGCTACCGGTTCGGGTTCGCCGAGGACGTGATCCGACTGGCCGTCGCCTTGGAGCGCGCGTTGGCCTGCCGCGGGGTGCCCGGCGCCTGCTATGTCGACAACGGCTCGGCCTACGTCGATGCGTGGCTGCTGCGAGCCTGCGCCAAGCTCGGTATCCGGCTGATCCACGCCACCCCACACCGACCCCAAGGCAAAGGCAAAATCGAACGATTTTTCCGCACCGTACGCGAGCAGTTCCTCGTCGAGGTCCCCGACACCAGCGCCGCCGACCTGGCCGAACAGGCCACCACCGCCGCGGCGGCGCTGCTGGAACTGAACGCGCAGTTCACCGCCTGGGTCGAGTCGCTCTATCACCACCAGGTGCACTCCGAAACCGGTCAGAGCCCACTGACCCGCTGGAACGACGGCTGGCAGGCCGCCGGGCACGGCCCGACCATGCCAGCCGCGGACGCGTTGACCGAGGCGTTCTTATGGTCCCAGCTGCGCACCGTCACCAAGACCGCCACCATCAGCCTGCACGGCAACACCTACCAGGTCGAACCCGCCCTGGTCGGACGCAAGGTCGAACTCGTCTTCTCCCCGTTCAACCTCGAACAGATCGAGGTCCGCCACAGCGGACGCTCCTACGGCCAAGCCGTCCCACACGTGATCACCCGACACACCCACCCCAAGGCCCGACCCGAGACCCCCGAACCAGCCCCCGCCACGACCGGGATCAACTACCTGAACCTGCTCACCGACACCCACCACACCCACGTCGCCGACGACGAACGGATCGGCTTCCACGCCCTCTACGCCAACAGCCCCGAAGCCACCACCGAGCAGATCCCCGGGCAACTGTCCCTCGATGAAATGCTCACCGACACCACCTCGCGGCAGGACGCGGCCCGGGGAGTATCCAACGCCTGCAATCCTACTGGGGATTCACGGCCATGCCGTTCGGCCGGTCCCTGGCCCCCTCGATGCTGCACCGCCACGCCGGGCACGCCGAGGCCATGGCCCGCATCGACTGGTGCATCAGCCAACACGCCCTCGGGGTGATCACCGGCGAGGTCGGCGCCGGCAAGACCGTCGCCATCCGCGCCGCCACCGCCGCCCTGGACACCTCCCGACACGTGGTCATCTACCTGCCCAACCCCTCCGTCGGCGTCCGCGGCATGCTGCACCACATCACCTCCGCCCTCGGGCAAACCCCCACCTTCTACACCGCCACCCTGGTCCCCCAAGCCGCCGAGGCCCTCGCCGCCGAACACGCCGAACGCGGCCGCACCCCCGTCCTGGTCTTCGACGAAGCACACCTGCTCGACAACCCCCAACTCGAAGCCGTCCGCATGATGACCAACCACGGCATGGACTCCGGCGCCCCGTTCGCCGCGCTGCTAGTCGGACAACCCACCCTGCGCCAACGACTCCGCCTCGGCGTGCTCGCCGCCCTCGACCAACGCATCGCCGTCCGATACACCCTCACCGGGATGACCCCCGACGAAACCAGCGACTACATCACCCACCACGTCAAGATCGCCGGACGCACCGACACCCTCTTCAGCAACGACGCGATCACCCTGATCCACAACGCCTCCCGAGGATACCCACGCGCCATCAACAACCTCGCCGTCAACGCCCTGATGGCCGCATTCGCCAAAGACACCAACATCGTCGACGAGAAAGCCGCCCGCATCGCGATCTCCGAAACCGGCGCGGACTAACCAACCCCCGTCACCACGCCGAGCACCCCGTCACCACGCCGACCACGGCCCCGCCCGCCAACCGCGGACGGGGCCGTTCCACACCCAGACCATCGGCAAACCCGATGACGCCGCCATCCGCAGAATGAGCGACGGTCAACAACTCCTGCGACGACCCGAACCCGAGGCCAGCATCAACCCGGCCACCCCAGGCCGCGACACCCACCTGCCCCCCGCCCGAGTCATCGACCTGTCGGCCTGGCCCGAACGCCTCGAGTCCACCCGCGCCGGGCTGCTGCTGGTGCTGCCCGACCTAGCCACCTTGGACCTTCCCGACCTAGTCAAGCAGGCCGGCTACCCCGGCACCCGGATCATTCCCGCCATCTCCTGGGTGCTGACCCTGCTGGCCCTCAAACTGACCCGCACCCGACGGGTCTCCCACGTCGACGACCTGATCGCCGACCCGGCCGCCGCCCTACTGACCGGGATGGCCGCACTGCCCAAGAAGTCCGCGCTGACCAGCTACTCCTACCGGCTAGCCCACGACCACCAGCAACGGTTCCTAGCCGCCTTGGACACCACCATGATCGCCCACGGGCTGGCCACCAGTGACCAGGCCATCTTCGACTTGGACTTCCACGCCGTCATGCATTGGGGCCACGACCCCGTCCTGGAAAAGCACTACGTGCCCAAGCGTTCCCAACGAGCCCGGTCCGTGCTGACGTTCTTCGCCCAGGACACCGACACCCACAACCTGGTCTACGCCAACGCCGACACCTCCAAAGCCACCCAAGCCCGCGAACTCATCGCGTTCTGCGACCACTGGGCCAGCGCCAGCGGCCACGACCCGGCCATGCTGATCATGGACCAGAAAGTCACCACCCACCGCGTCCTCGGCGAACTCGACGCCCGCGGCGTGAAATTCCTGACCCTGCGGATGCGCTCACCCGCGCTGCTGCGGCACATCAACGCCCTACCCACAGCCGCCTACAAGACCATCACCTTGGACCGGCCCGGCCCGCACAACAAACCCCGCGTCCACGAAGACCCCCACACCACCTTGACCGACTACCCCGCCACCGTCCGGCAACTCATCGTCACCGGCCTCGGCCGGGAAGCACCCACCGTCATCATCACCAACGACACCACCTCAACCACCCGCGAACTGGTCAGCCGATACGCCCGCCGGATGACCATCGACCAACGTCTCGCCGAGATCATCCGCGCATTCTGCGCCGACGCCCTATCCTCAACCGTCAACCTCAACGTGGACCTAGACATCATGCTCACCGTGCTCGCCCAAGCCCTGCTCGCCGCGCTCCGCGCCCGCCTACCCGGCTACGCCACCATCACCCCGGACGTCATCCAACGACGCTTCCTCGAAACCCCCGGCACCATCACCACCACCAGCCAGACCATCACCGTCCGACTCGAACGCCGCGCCTACACCCCAGTCCTCCGCGCCGCCCAGCTACCCACCAACACCCCCATCCCCTGGCTCGGCAACCGAACCATCAGCTACCAACTCGACTAACCCCTTGCGCCGAACCCCCTGCATGGAAATCCGCGTTAGCTTTCCGGCCTTGTATTGGCGGACCAGGTCGATCATCGCCCAGCGGGTGTAGCCGTAGCGGTCGCCGGCCTGCTGGTAGGTCAGGCCCTCGACGTAGTAGGCGCGGATCGCTTCGTCGCGGCGTTGGTTGATCTGGTCGGGCGCGGTGAACGCTTCCGCTCCAGGTCGTTGAGGTGATTCCGCTGCCATATGCCGATGATGTCAGATCATCTGTTGTCGACGAGGGCGACGCGCTGGAGCTGGATTCGTCTGTACTGGTGATAGTTCGGCTGTCTGGTATCGCTGAGCACGTCACTTCTTGATCAGCAGTTCACACACCGGGACGGTGCATGACAGCATGACCGACACAACTATCGACTCCCACGTGGGCGTAGCGGGATCCCGCGATGGGCCTGACCTGCAGCGTGGTTTCCATCCGCACCCGATCAATCCGCCTCGCTCAGGTATTGAGGTCAACCGGCCACCTGGAAATCCGCGCTAGTGGATCGCGGCTAGGGTTCCCAGCCCTAGGGTGAGGAGCGCGATGACGACTGACGACTACACCAGCGTCGGGCCCGATGGGACGCAAAGCCCCGGGCCCTCAACGGCTGCCGCGCCGTCCAGCGGGAGCCTGGTCACGGTCCTGCTCGCGCTCGTCGTCAACCTGCTCATCGCGATCGCAAAGACCGGCGCCGCGCTGATCTCCGGCTCGGCGGCCCTGCTCGCCGAGGCCTTCCACTCCTGGGCCGACACCGGAAACGAGGTCTTCCTGCTGCTGGGGGAGCGCCGCTCGGGGCGCCCGCCCGACGCGGAGCACCCGTTGGGTTACGGCCGCGCGAGCTATATCTGGTCGATGATCGCCGCGTTCGGACTGTTCGTCGTCGGCGCGGTCGCGGCCATCTGGCACGGCGCCTCGTCGCTGTCGGCACCGGCGGAGTCGGAGTCCTACACCTGGGGGTATGCCGTACTGGCCGTCGCCTTCGCCTTGGAGGGGACCTCCTTTCTTCAGGGTATGCGGCAGACCCGGCGGGAGGCGACGTGGCGCCGGGTTTCGCCCTGGCGCTACCTGCAGCTGACGTCCAACCCGATGCTGCGGGCCGTGGTCGCCGAGGACGCCTCCGCCCTGATCGGCATCGCCTTGGCGGGGCTCGCCATGCTGCTGCACCAGCTCACCGGCAACCCCCTCTGGGACGGGATTGGGTCGATTGCCCTCGGCGTCCTGCTCGGCGTGGTGGCAATCTTCCTCATCGGCCGGAATATGGACTTCCTCGTCGGGGAGGCCGCGACGCCCCTCGCCCGGCATCGCGCACTGACCGCCCTCCTGGACAATCCGGACATCCAACGGATCAGCTTCCTGCACCTGGAATGGGTCGGACCCGACCGGCTCTTCCTCGTCGCCGCCGTCGACCTCGTGGGCAATCTCCCCGAGGACCAGGTCGCTGCCCGGCTCCAGGCGGCCGAGGACGCGCTCGATAAGACGCCGATGATCCAGCGCGCGGTCCTGAGCCTCACCGCCCCCGGCGACCGCACCGATCTGCGGCCCGAACGGCTTCCCGACTGGTATCTGCGCCGCGGCTAACTCCCGGCCGGATCGGCCGGGATCGGTCCCCGGCGTGAGTGGCCGGCGCGGCCCCGGGTCGACGGCCCGAACTCACTCGGAGGGAGATACCGACAAGCTGGTGAAGACCGGCTGCTGCCCGGGTTGGAACACCCCGATCACGGCGTCCGGGATCTCATGCCAGGTGCGCCGGTTCCAGCGCAACTCGAGGGGTTCGGAGACAACGACCTGCGCATCTGCCGGTAGCAGGTCGTCCTCGCCGGCGTGGGAATGCAAGGTGATGGCGCCGGCCGAGTGAAACAGGCTGGGCGCTGCACCGGCCGGCGCGTCCGGGCTGACCCAGCGAAGCACCACCAGGCGGGTGCCGTCGGAAGCGCACATGGTCGCTCGGAACGGTTCGGGGATCCCTCGCTCGCGGCGGGCCCGCTCCACCCGGTGGACCATCCGTGTCATACCGGCCACGGGATCGTCGGCGAGCCCATAGGTGAGCGCGAGGAAGAAGCACACCTCGGTGTCGCCGTTGCCGAGGATCGACGGATACAGGTCCGGGTGCACGTCCATCGTCAGGTCACGTTTCAGCCGCCCGAAACCGTTGATCTCCCCGTTGTGCTGGAACATCCAGCCGTCCTGGACGAACGGATGGCAGTTCTGCTCGGCGATCGTCCCGCCGGGTGCGGCCCGGACGTGGGCCAAGAAGCAGCCGGAGACGATGTGCGCGGCAAGGTGGCGCAGGTTCTGGCTGTCCCACGCCGGGGTGAGCTGGCGGAATTGTCCCAGTCGTCCCTCCCGGCCCACCCAGGCCATCCCGAAACCGTCGCCGTTTGTGGGAAAGGCGTGATGTCGGAATTGGGCGGCGATCGGGTAACTAGGCAAGTACAGCTCCCGCGCCAGCAGACTTTGATCCAGCAGCGAGTGGTCGGGTTTGACCAGCACGTCCTCGATTGGGATCGGTGAGCCGAGATACGCCAACCATCGACACACAGGTGGTCACCCCTTCAGTCCACGGTGCAGCACGACAAGTCCTGCACCGATGATCGCGTGCCAGGGGATGTCACATCTGCTGGCTAGGGTGCGTCATAGCTGGTGACGGACCAATCGAGGCCGTCCCCCCGCATACCGTCGCCACCAAGGAGATCGTCATGGCCCTGGCCAATATCAACTACCCCGTCACCGACCTGGCAGCCGCGAAGGCCGTCTTCACCGCCCTCTTCGGGGTCGAGCCGCATACGGACACGGAGTACTACGTCGGCTACAACGTCGACGGCTTGGAGATCGCGCTGAACCCCGGCGGCGCACAGCAGGGCATGTCGGGGGCCACGCCGTTCTGGGCCACCGCCGACGTCGAAGGCTCGCTCGCCACGCTTGCAGCCGCCGGTGCCACGGTGACCCAGCCGCCCATGGAGGTCGCGCCCGGAGTCACGCTCGCCGTGCTCTCCACCAACGGCAACTCCATCGGCCTGATCACGGCCTGAAGGGCCCACCAGTGAGTGAAAGCGATTGGCTCACCGAGCGTTTCGAGCGTCATCGCTTCCAGTTGCACTCCGTCGCCTACCGCATCCTCGGCTCGGCACCCGACGCCGAGGATGCGGTGCAGGAGGCCTGGCTGCGGGCGAGCCGGGCATACGGGCGACGAGATCGAGAACCCGCCCGCGTGGCTGACCACGATCGTGGCCCGCGTCAGTTTGAGTATGCTGCGCGCTCGCGCCGCGCGACCCGAAACCCTCACTCCCCCAGACGAACCGATCGAGCCGATTGCTCCCGTGGTGCCGCTGCGGACACCGGAGGAAGAGGCCGTTCTCGCCGAATCCGTCGGGCTGGCGATGCTCGTCGTGCTCGAGACGCTCTCGCCGGACGAGCGGCTCGCGTTCGTGTTGCATGACATGTTCGATCTGCCCTTCGACCAGATCGCCCAGGTGCTGGGGAAGAGTTCGGACACGTCGCGGCAGTTGGCCTCCCGGGCACGACGCAAGGTCCGCGGACAAGACCTGGACGCACCCGATGTCGAGGGCGACCGGCGGGTCGTGCAGGCCTATCTGGACGCGATCAAGGCCGGTGATCTGCCGACGCTGGTCGCGTTGCTGCATCCCGACGTCGAGCTGACTGCCGATGCGCAGGCGATGTCCAATGGCCGGCCCAACCATCTTGTCGGGGTCGCCAAGGTCTCGATGGGCGCGCTCTATTCGGCCGACCGCGCGGCGGTGAGCGAGGTGGCCCTCATCGACGGTCGGCCGGGGCTGGTGATGGCGCCGGGCGGGCAGTTGGCGATCCTGCTCACCTTCGTGATCGTCGAGGGGCAGATCACCCGGATCGACGTGGTCGCCGACCCGGAGCGGCTCGCGGCTGCAACAATTGCCGTATGACCGCGCGCTCGCCTCGACCTGTCCTGATCGGGCTCGCCGTGCTCACCCTCGCGGGCGCAGCGGGCATTCCTTCGGCTTCGACGGCACCCGGATCGGCTCAGGTCTTCCATTGGGCCGGCCCCGGGTTCCGCGGGTTCACGACCAAGAGCCGCGCCGGCGGCGCGGTGACGTCGGGGGTGGTCGACCCGGCGGCGATTGACGGCAAGGCGGCCACCTTGCGGTTCGGCTCCCGCCGGCCCGGCCCGGCCTGGGGCTCCGAGCTGCAATCGCCGCAGAAGTACCTCTTCGGGGTGTTCACCAACCGCCTCCGCACGCCGAACTGCGCCGATCAGCCCAACGCCGGCATCGTCACGGGCAATTTCACGTATGGCAACGACGGGTCCGAACTCGACGGCGACGGCCTGACCGACAACAGCGAGCTGGACATCGAGGTGCTCTGTGCCCGCCCCGAGATCGTGACCGTGTCGATCTGGACGGACTACCGCGAATCCGACAGCGCCCAGCGTCGTGTCACTCGGATGGTTAACCTGCGCACCGGCCGCATCCTCGAAACGCGCTACTACACGAACTGGGACACAAGCGTCCCTCTGACCGGGCCTGAGAACATGCCGAAGTCGATCGCCGGTGTCGGCGGCTTCGACTCCTCGGCGGCCTACTACGACTACGTCATCCGCTGGGCGGCCGACCGCGTCGTCTTCCAGGTGGTGGCCGGCGGCCGGACGATCACGCTGTGGGACTACCGTGGCCCCCGATCTCGGATCCCCCAGACCAAGGCCGCCTTCCTCACCAACGTCTGGCACACGAGCACCTGGGCACCCCCGGGACATCCCGGGGCGCTCCTGCCACCGACGCATCCGGTCACCGCGTGGATCGACCGGACCCGAATTGCCGCCACGATCGCGCCCTGAACTCGGCCACCCGCAACCCCATCGACTCGGCTGGCCACCGTCAAACAAGGTCACGGCGCGGTCAACCCCAGGTGGCCAGGTCGCGACCTGGGTTAGTCGCTCCAACTGGGCTCGCTGTCCCGGGCCCGGTCGGCGCTCATGGTCAGGCCGTTGACGTGGGCCGGCAGGCCGCGCTCGAGCCGCAGCGCCAGCCAGACGAGCACCAGGCCACCGACGACCAGGCTCGTGATGTAAACCCCGGCCAGGTGATGGCCGATGAGGAACCCCGCGAACGGAGGCGCGATCACGCTCGGCACCTGGAAGGCCGCCGAACTGGCCGCGTTGTAGCGGCCGCGCAGGTGATCGGGCGCGAGGTCGTTGACCAGGGCCGGCATGGTCGGTCGCGAGGTCGTTGACCAGGGCCGGCATGGTCGGTCGCGATGACGTTTGTCGAAGAGGTGACCACGCCGGAATGGCTCGCCCAGGCCACGGCGTGGATCGACTCGAGCCTTCAAAGAATCGGTATGCCGCGAACCGGCCTACCCGAGCAGCCTCGGGTCCGCCCGTGGTCGACGCAACTGATCGTCCCCGTGGCGGACGGACGGGTCTGGTTCAAGGCCAACTGTTCCGACCTGCGCCACGAGGCCGCGCTGCACGCCGAATTGGCCGGGCTGGTCCCCGACGAGATCGACGCGCCGATCGCCGCCGACGCCGCCCACGGGTGGCTGCTGACGCGCGATCGCGGCCCGACGATGACCGGCGACGCCGACCCCACGCTCGAACAATGGTGCGCGGTCGTGGAAGTCGCGGCGGACCTGCAGCGGCGGCTGGTGCGGCATACCGAAACAATGCTCGCAACCGGATTGCCCGACTGCCGGCCCGACACGATCCTCGCGCGCTTCGACCATCAGCTGGACCGACTGTCCGCGCTCCCCCACGGCCATCCCGCCCATCTGGGCACCGACCTACGCGCGCGGCTGCTCGGCCATCGGCCGACGATCGAGCGAGCCGTCGAGGTCTTGCGCGCAGGCCCCTTCCCGGGCACGCTCAACCACGGTGACCTGCACCCGGGGAACTTCTTCGACACTCCGGATGGCTTGCGGCTCTTCGATTTCGGCGACGCTCAATGGGCGTCGGCGCCCGAAACCCTCGTCCAGGTGTGGGCGTGGCTGCGGCACAGCGGACTGCCATACGAACGCGCCTTCGCGGTGTATGCCGAGGCGTGGAGCGACCTCGCGAGCCCGGCCGAGCTGGACGAGGCGTTCGCTGCCGTGATGGAGACCCTGCCCGTGAACCGCTCGCTCACCTGGTCACTCGCGCTCGCGGACGCCACCGTCGAGGAGCAGGGCGAATGGGCGGATGGCCCGCTCTTCTATCTCGAAAAGCTCCTGGAGCCGTGGCGCGACTGAGTCATCCCACGATTGCCAGACGCGCCCAGACGCGCCCAGGCGCGGGTTGGTCACATCAGATAGCTGCTCAGGCCGCGCTTGAGGAACTGGCCGTGGCCCTTGGCGCCGACATACTGATCGTTCTCGATCAGCACCGCGCCCCGGGAGAGCACCGTGTCGACGTGGCCGTCGATCTCGAAGCCCTCCCAGGCCGAGTGATCCATGTTCATGTGGTGGGTCTTCTCCAGCCCGATGGAGGTATGCCCGTTCGGGTCGTAGACGACGATGTCGGCGTCCGCGCCCGGGGCGATGACGCCCTTCTTGCCGTAGAGGCCGAACATGCGGGCCGCCGTGGTCGAGACCAATTCCACCCAGCGCTCGAGCGTGATCCGGCCCTCGACCACGCCCTGGTAGAGCAGGTCGACGCGGTGCTCGACCGAGCCGATCCCGTTGGGAATGGCGCGGAAATCGTCCTTGCCCATCTCCTTTTGCCCCTTGAAGCAGAACGGGCAATGGTCGGTCGAGACCAGGCTCAGCTCGTTGGTCCGCAACCCGCGCCACAACTGGTTCTGGTGATCCTCGGCGCGAGCCCGCAGCGGCGTCGAGCAGACCCACTTCGCCCCCTCGAAGCCCGGCGCGCCGAGCTGCTCCTCCAACGATAGATAGAGGTACTGCGGGCAGGTCTCGCCGAAGACGTTCTGTCCACGCGAGCGGGCGGCGGCGATCTGGGCGACGGCCTGCTTGGCCGAGACGTGCACGACATACAGCGGGGCCTTGGTGACGTCGGCGAGCATGATCGCGCGGTGGGTGGCTTCTTCCTCCATCTGCCAGACCCGGGCGATGCCGTGGTAGTAGGGCGCGAGCTTGCCCTCGTCGGCGAGTTGCTGGGCGAGGACGTCGATGACCGGGCCGTTCTCGGCGTGCATCATCGTCATCATCCCGGTCTCGGCGCCGACCTGCATCGCCTTGAGGATCTGGGCGTCGTCGCTGTAGAAGACGCCCGGATAGGCCATGAACAGCTTGAAGCTGGTCACGCCCTCGTCCGGGAGCTCCTTCATCACGGCGAGCGAGTCGTCGTCGATGCCGCCGATGATCTGGTGGAAGCCGTAGTCGATGGCGCAGTTGCCGTCGGCCCACTCGTGCCATTGGGCGAGGCCGTCCATCACCTTCTCGCCGTAGCGCTGGATGGCGAAGTCGATGATGGTCGTCGTCCCGCCCCAGGCGGCGGCCCGGGTTCCGGTCTCGAAGGTGTCGCAGGCCTCGGTGCCGCCGAAGGGCATCTGCATATGGGTATGCGGATCGATCCCGCCGGGGATGACGTACTTCCCCGTCGCGTCGATCACCTTGTCGACGGCGGCCTGGAGATTGTCCACGCCGAAGGCGGTGGTCCCCGGCGCGAGCAGCGCGGCGACCTGCTCGCCGTCGATGAGGACATCGGCCTGGGCGCGGCCGGTCGACGAAATAACCGTCCCGCCCGTGATGAGCGTCGTTGCCATGAGTTGCTGAGTCCTTCTTTCCTGCGTCAGGGGGCCGTGATCAGGCCGTAGGCATCCGGCCGGCGGTCGCGGTAGAACTGCCAGTCGTAGCGGGTGCTGCGCACCTCGTCCATGTCGATATCGCGGATGAGCAGCTCTTCCTCGGTCTGGCTGCCCTTCTCCCCGACGAAATTGCCCTTGGGGTCAACGACATACGACGTGCCGTAGAAGTCGACGGAGTTCTCCGCCCCGAATTCGTCCACTTCGGCGCCGACCCGGTTGGGGACGCAGACGAAGTAGCCGTTGGCGCCGGCCGCGGCCGGCTGCTCCAGCTCCCAGAGGCGGTTGGACAGGCCCGGCTTGGAGGCGTTGGGGTTGAAGACGATCTCGGCGCCGGCGAGGCCGAGCATGCGCCAGCCCTCCGGGAAGTGCCGGTCATAACAGATGGTCACGCCGACCTTGCCGACCTTGGTCTCGAAGACCGGCCAGCCGAGGTTGCCGGGCCGGAAGTAGAACTTCTCCCAGAACCGGTCGACGTGCGGGATGTGGTTCTTGCGGTACTTGCCGAGGTAGCTGCCGTCGGCATCGATCACGGCGGCGGTGTTGTAGAGGACGCCGGTGTTCTCCTCCTCATAGACGGGCAGGACGACGACCATGCCGAGTTCCTTGGCGAGTTCCTGGAAGCGTTCGGTCGTCGGGCCGGGCACCTGCTCGGCATAGTCGTAGTACTTGCGGTCCTGGACAACGCCGAAGTAGGGGCCGAAGAAGAGTTCCTGGAAGCAGATGATCGAAGCGCCCTGCTCCGCCGCCTGACGCATCAGGCCGACGTGCTTCTCGATCATCGACTCCTTGTCACCGGTCCACTTCTGCTGGGTCAGGGCGACCCGGACGGTGCTCATGGCGTGCTGTCCTCCTTGGTTGGGTTATCGAAATCCGTTGCGCGCGTGTGCAGCGCGTCGAAGGGCTCGGTCTCGTAGGGCGTGCGCTCGCTCAACGTCAGCAGCCAGTAGGCGATCATGCCAACGAGGAAGGAGACCACCCAGTTGTAGTCGTAGAGCGGTTTGAGGAAGGGGATCATCCCGTCGGCGGGGAAGGGCCCGGTCTTGTGGCCGTCGGCACCGACGGCGGAATAGGCCCCGCCGACGGCGAAGAAGCCGCCGAGGATGGTCGCGATCACCGCGCGCGGGTGCCAGCCGCCGGCATAGTGGTAGTCCCCGCGGTAGCGAAACAGATGCGGGACCCGCAGGTGGGTCTTGCGGCGCAGCCAGTAGTCGCCGACCAGTACGCCACCGACGGCGCCGAGGATGCCGCCATAGAAGCCGAGCCAGACGAAGACGTAGGCCTCCGGGCTGGCGAGCAGCTTCCACGGGAGGAAGAGGGTGCCGATGACGGCGGCGATGATCGCTCCGGTGCGGAAGTTGATCAGCTTCGGCAGGGCGTTGGAGAAGTCGAGCGCCGGGCTGACCAGGTTGGCCGCGGTGTTGGTCTGGAAGCTGGACACGACGATGACCAGAGCGCCGATGACGACGGCAATCCGGCTGCCGAAGCGACTGACCAGCTGGTCGGGGTTCCACAACGCAGCCGGCTCGACACCGTAGTGCTGGGCGGCCAGCGAGGTGGTCAGCACCGCCATGAAGGAGACCAGGAGCATGGTCGTCGGCAGGCCCCAGGTCTGGCCGCGGCGCTGCGCGGCCTGGTTCTCGGCGAACCGGGTGAAGTCGGGCATGTTGAGCGACAGCGTCGACCAGAAGGCGATATTGGCCATCAGGCTCGGCGGGAAGGCCTTGACCCAGAAATCGTGTCCCCAGCCGAGTGACGACGGCTCGTTGAGCACCGGCCCGAGGTTGCCCTTGGTCATGAACAGGAGGCACACGATCATCACGGCCACCGAGCCGAGCACCAACGGCGCGGCGAAGGCCTGGAACTTCCGCAGCGAGTCGAACCCGCGGATGATGATGGCGAGCTGGACGACGACGCAGACGAGGTAGCAGAGCAGGGTCGTCCACGGCAGCGTCCCGAAGAACCCGAGATTGACCGTCGACGCGTTCTGCCACGAGGAGCCGATCAACGCTCCCAGCGCGAGGTTGAGGGCCAGGCCGCCGAACCAGGTTTGGATGCCGAACCAGCCACACGCGACCAGGCCACGCATGACGGCGGGCAGGTTGGCGCCGCGCACGCCGTATGCCGCGCGGGCGAACACGGGAAAGCTGATCCCGTGCTTGGCGCCGGCGTGGCTGTTGAGGAGCATCGGGATGAGGACGATCAGGTTCGCGAGCACGATCGTGAACAGGGCCTGGATCCAGTCCATGCCCAAGGCGATGAGGGAGGCGGCCAGGGTCCAGGTGGCGGCGTTCATGCACATCGCCACCCACAGGGTCAAATAGGCCCGTTGGTTCCACGTCCGGTGGACCGGGTGGATCGGGCGGAGGTCCTCGTTGTAGAGACCGGGCGCCACCTCGTGGCCGTGAGCCGTGAGGTCGAGATCGCCGGCCGCTGTGGCGCCCGTAGCGGAAGAATCGGTCATGCAAGGGGTCCGTTCTCTTGCTGCAACAAATCAGTGGATGTCGATGCCCACGTCGGAGCGGTAGGCCTCCATAGCCTCCCAATCGGTCGTTACGGCCGGGTTTCCGGCCTGCAACTGATCCCAGGTCACCGGGTCACGGCCACTGTCAATGGAGACCATCGAGATGCATCCGTCGACCGGGCACACATTGGCGCACAGGGCGCACCCGACGCAGTCGGACTCGCGCACAACTGGTTTGGGCCGTCCAACGGCGACGGCCTTGCCGTTGACGTCGGGGTCATAACCGGGCTGGACGACCGCTCCGGAGGCGTCGACGAGATCGATGCACTGGTGCGCGGTGTCTTCGCATGCCTTCCAGCACAGGTCGCACCCGATGCACGTGTCCTGATCGATCCGGGCGACGGCTTGGTAGGACAGGTCGAGTTGGCCGAAGGTGCTGACTCCGGACAGCGCCCTTCCGCGCACGTCCTCGATGCTCGCGAATCCCTTGTCGTCCATCCAGTTCGACAACCCGTCGACCAGGTCATCGATGATCCGGAAGCCATAATGCATTGCGCCGGTGCAGATCTGCAGCGATGCCGCGCCAAGCAGCAGGAACTCGGCGCCGTCCTTCCAGGTCACGATGCCCCCGATTCCGCTGATCGGCGCCTTGGCGGCGAGCACGGTCGGGTCGGTCATCAGCTCCGAGAGCATGTGCAGTGCAATTGGCTTGACGGCCGGGCCGGCATATCCGCCATGGGTGCCGCGGCCGCCGATGGTGGGGCTGATCGAGAAGGTGTCGAGATCGACCTTGGTGATGCTGTTGATCGTGTTGATCAGGCTGAGCGCGTCCGCCCCGCCGGCGAGCGCTGCGTGCGCGGAGGCCTTGATGTCGGTGACATTGGGGGTGAGCTTGACGATGACCGGGATCGAGGCGACCGAGGTGGCCCACTGGGTGTTGAGTTCGCACATCTCCGGCACCTGGCCGACGGCGGACCCCATCCCCCGCTCCGACATCCCTTGGGGGCAGCCATAGTTGAGTTCGATGCCGTCCGCGCCGGTGTCCTCGATCTGCCGGATGATCGTCTCCCACGCCTTGGGGTCGGCGTCCACCATCGCCGAGACGATAACGGCCCGGTCCGGCCAGTTGCGTTTGACCTCGGCGATCTCCTTGAGGTTGACGTCGAGTGGGCGGTCCGAGATCAGCTCGACGTTATTGATCGCGAGCAGCCGCTTGCCGTCGACGGTCAAGCTGCCGTAGCGGTTGGAGATATTGAGCACCGGCGGCCCGATGGTCTTCCAGACGGCGCCGCCCCAGCCCGCCTCGAAGGCCTTGTTGACCTGATAGCCGGAGTTGCTCGGCGGCGCCGACGCCAGCCAAAACGGGTTGGGCGAGGTGATCCCGCAGAAGGTTGTCGTCAGGTCAGCCATGGTCCGCTCCCCTTGTCGCGCTGCCGGATTCACTGCCGGTGTCGCTGCCGGACTGGAGGAATCGATCGATCGCGGCGGCGGCCTTCTTGCCGTCCTGGACCGCCATCACCGTGCTGGCCGCGCCGCGCGCGCGGATCGCGTCGCCGCCGGCCCACACCCGATCCCGGCTGGTCCGCAGCTCGGCGTCGACACCGAGGTAGCCGCGCTCGAGAGCAAGTCCGAAGTCGCTGTCGCCGGTGTAGCCGTCCTGGCCGATGGCGCGAACCACGAGATCGCACGCAATGACCGACTCAGACCCCTCGATCGGCTCCGGCCGGCGACGGCCGGATGCGTCCGGCTCACCGAGTTGCATCGCGACGCAACGGATTCCGACGACACGCTCGCCGTCGGTGAGCACTTCGACCGGTTGGGTGAGGAAGGAGAAGTCGATGCCCTCGCGCAGCGCGAACTCGTACTCGTGCTGGTAGGCGGGCATCTCGGCCGCGGTGCGCCGGTAGACGATCGTGGTCTTCGCCCCGCGGCGGACGGCAACCGTCGCTGCGTCGATCGCGGTGTTGCCGGCACCGATGACGACGACGTGTTTCGCGGCGGCGTCGGCGGGGTCGGGCTGGTTGAGCTTGGCCTGGGCGATATAGACCAGGCCGTCCCGGGTGTGCTCGTCGCCAGCGACGTCCATCCGCGGCACCGCGCCGAGGCCGGTGGCGAGGAAGACGGCGTCGAAGTCACCGAGAGCCGCATCGAGGGCGGCAGGCTCGGCGAGCGCCGTCTCGGTCATCACCTCGACCCCGAGACGCTCGATCATCGCGACCTCACCGAGGGCCACCTCGATGGGCTCCCGGAGCGGGATGATCCCATAGGTCGACAAGCCACCCGCAAGCTCACCGCGCTCCCAGATCGTCACGGCGTGACCACATTTGGCGAGTTCACCCGCCGCGCTCAGGCCCGCCGGACCCGAGCCCACGACGAGGACGCGGCGGCCGGTGGCGGGGCCAGCGGCATACGGATCAGGAGCGACCCGGGCGAGATGGTCTGTGGCGTAGCGCTGCAGCCGACCGATCGTGATCGGCTTGTCGGCGTGGTTGAGCACGCACGCGCCCTCGCACAATTCCTCGACCGGGCAGACCCGCGCGCAGGTCGCCCCAAGCAGGTTGCTGTCGAGGATCGTCATCCCCGACCCGCGGACGTTGCCGCTCGCAATCTTGCGGATGAACGCCGGGATGTCGATGTGCGTGGGGCAGGCGTGCATACAGGGCGCGTCGAAGCAGTAGAGGCAGCGCTCGGCCTCCATCACCGCCTCGTTGGCGGAGTAAGGCGCAAGGTGCTCGGCCAGTGGTGTGGCCAGGCCCGGGCGGTCGGCAAGGTCGGTCATGCAGATCCCTCCCGAGGCGGGCGGCCTCGTTCGTGTGCCGGTGCGCTGAGTCGAATCTGTTTGCCGCGTCAGCGGGTTCGCGGAGAGCCGAGATCGGGGGACGGAGTCCGCTGGTTCATGCCGTGACCCTAGCGAGGCGACCGGGCGCACACAATGGCCATCGGCCAGGAGAATTTGCGCCGAGCACATTCCACGCGCGAACGCGCTCGCCCGATGTTGTCTGGCCCGAGGAAGTCTGATATACCCGGTATACGCATAGGAGGGGATGTAATGATCCGACTCACCCGCCGATCCCTTGCCGTCGTCATCGCCGCAGCTGTGGGGCTGCTGCCCGCCGCGACCCGGGCCCCAGCGGTTGTGTCAAAGGCAACCCGGACGACGACAGCGTCTACGACGCGGGCGAGCCGAATGCCGGGCGGCGCCTTGGCCTTGACCCAGAACGGCGACCTCGGCAGCTTCTTCGCGATCCGGATGCGCGATCGGGCCTATGTCATTCCGGCCAGCGCCTTCAGCGCGGTTACCCCGCAGACCCTTTCTCGGTATGCCGTCGGCGGACCAGCCGCCACCCCCGCCACGAGCGCGCCGCCGGTGGGGCGATGGCCGATGGTCACGCTCACCGTGCAGGTCACCGACATGTCCGGAGCCCCGTTCACCGGGACGGCGGCCGTCGTGAACGTCGACGATGCCGACAAGTACCTCGGTCTCGTGCGCGTCGTCGCCGGGCGAGCCAAGGTGAGCGTGCCCCGCGGCGATCATTACGTCCTGATGACCGGCGCTGGCGACCGGAGCCGGTTCGCGCTCGGGATGACCCCCGATCTCCGGGTGGCTGAGCCCACGCAGCTGTCCTTGGACTTGCGCACCGCGACCACGCCCGTGCAGACCGTGCTCCCCCGCCCCGCGGTTGTGGGCGCCCAGGTGACCGACCTGGCGCGCAGCGCCCCCACCGCGTCGGGCCAGCCATTCACGATGATCTTCTCCGTCGGCGTGGACGCGCCGGCAACCATTCTGCTGACCCCGGTGCCAAAAACGCGCCGCGGCGAGATCAGCGTGCGGCGTCAGGAGCATCACGATTCACCGCCCCGGACGCCGCAGCGCTACGCCTACGACCTGACGTTCGTCCGGCCGGGCTCGGTGCCGAGGTCGCCGATCACGTTCCGCTCCACAGCGGCCAACACGGCGACCGTCGTCGCCGACTACGCCGGCCCGGCGACGATGCCCACCGGTGAGGTCAACCGACTGGTCATGGCCGACGGCGGCGGCTGGGCACTGACTACCCCGGTTCGCCGGCCGGGACGGATCATTCATTACGAGAGCGCCGGTCCCACCATCACTCAGGGCGGCAGCTACGTCCAGCAGGTCACCGATGAGCCGCCGCAGGTGATCGGCATTTTCGAGGGCCCGCGCACCCAATTGTCGCCAGGCACAGCCGGGCGGGAGGCGTGGGGCCGGTGGCCGCTGCACCAACGCCTGAGCGAGCGCGCCGATCGGTTGAGCGATTCCGCGGTCTGTCCGGCTTGTGCCGGAGCCGGTCAGGTGCTCTTCCGGGCGGCGCCGCTGTCGGACACCGACCCGAGCCATATCGGGGTGTCCGACTACGGGCCGCCCTATCCGGTGCCGCGGTGGACGATCGCCGCCGACGGCGCGGAGCTAGCGTCCGGCACCGACGTCGCCATCGACCCGGTCGGCTATCCCGAGGGCACCCGCGTGCTGTCCACCCGCACCGACGCCAGACGCATCATCGGCGGCCGCACGTCTCGGGCGGTGGCAACGTGGTCGGTCCCGGTCGCTGCCGCCCAGGCGGCGCCGACCGGAACGGAGTGTCCGCTGACCGCCTGCCGGCTCCTCCCGGCGATCACGGCCGACTACCGGCTGCCGGCAGCATTCGACCGGTCGCCTGGCCGCCGGCCGCCGATCCGGCTCTTTGTTCCTGGGACGCTACGGGGGTTCGGCCCTTGGCGACGGCGCCCAGGTGCGCTTGGAGATCGCGTATGCCGCCCGGCCGCCTCGGCCGGCCCCTGCTCGTGCGCCGCGGTGACGGCCGCTTCGACTTCGTTCTCGACGTGCCCACCGGTCCCCGCGGCGCGCCGGTCGACGTGCGCCTGAGCGTGACCGCGCCCGACGGGTCGCGTTTCCATGAGCGGCTCGACGGAGCCGCCTGGCTCGCCGGCTGACACGGCCGACCCCCAGTTCGGGAGGGTGTCCTGCACCGGGTGAGGTATACCCCACTTTCTGCAGGACGGCGACACGCGCCAGCGGGAGGGTGACCTGCACCAAGTGAGGTATACGGCACCCCCTGCAGGACGGCCCCCTTTGTCGAGACCCTCGGCGGCGCGCCGGCGAGCGGTTGTCGGTGGCCTCGGGCAGCCTTGTCCCCAAGAAGCCGACGAGCACGGCGCGCAACCCACCGGGGCCGCGCCGAGGATGGGGGATATCCGATGGGACGCAACAACCAACAACGCCGCGCGGCGCGAGCTCGGGAGCGGGCCAAGGCACGCAGCGGGCAGCGAGCGGGCGCGCCAGCCGGGTCGTGGATGCCCGGCGCGGGCTTCGGCTCGAGCTACGGTCCGGCCGGATCGGAGCCGGCCTGGGCAGCCGAGGGCAGCTTCGCGGCCGCCGCGCCACCACCACCGCCCCCGCCGAGCCCGCGCGGCCACGTGCGTGCGGCGATCGACGCCGCCATGCAGGTCGCACAATTCGGGGCACCGGTCAGCGGGAGCGCGGCGTTCGACCGGCTGTGTGCGCGCGGAGCCAGCGAGTCCGGGCGCCGGCTTGTGGCGGGGACGGTGGTGGAGTTGCTGGCGGCCGAGGTG
The DNA here is from genome assembly GCF_037045025.1 of Nostocoides sp. Taxonomy (GTDB): domain Bacteria; phylum Actinomycetota; class Actinomycetes; order Actinomycetales; family Dermatophilaceae; genus Nostocoides_A. Next base: position 19,134 of record NZ_JBAOHM010000016.1, read on the forward strand.
GACTGGGTCTGGCAGCACGGCTGGCAGCCGGCCGACCTGCTGCGCGTGGCCGGGCGCCGGCTGCACGCCCCGGGTCCCGATGTCGTCGGTGACGCGATCGCCCACGAACTTGGCCGTTATGCCGCGGTCACGATCGCACCGCGCTGGCCCGGGCAACTGCGTGAGCACGAGGTGAGCATCTGGTGGTCCCGCGACAGCGATCACCTGTCGGCACGAGCGTCCCGCACCCCGGGCGGTTTCCCAGCCGTGCTTGCCGCCGCTCTCGAGGCGCTCTCGCTGCTGCGGCGGCTGCCGGGCCTCGAAGCGATCGACCCGCTGCCCGGGAGCGCCCAGCCGCGTCGCAGTGGTCCGGCGATCGATGACCGGATCCTCAGCCGGGTGCGCGCCTTCTTGGCCAAGGCCGAGGCGACGCCCTATGAAGCCGAGGCAGAGACGTTCACGGCCGCCGCCCAACAGCTCATGGCCCGGCACAGCATCGATGCCGCGATGTTGGCCGCGACGGCGCCCGGGGGTGACGGGGCGATCGCCATCCGGATCGGCATCGACCGGCCCTTTGAGGCGCCAAAGGTGGCACTGCTCAATGCGGTCGCCGATGCCAACCGCTGCCGGACGGTGTGGTCGGAGGCGCTGGGGTTCGTCACGGTTGTCGGCTTCGAGGGCGATTTGCTCGCGGTCGAGACGCTGTTCACGTCGTTGTTGGTGCAGGCGACGACCGCCTTGGCCGAGCACGGTCGTCAGGTCGGGGTCCAGGGCACCTCCCGCACCCGCTCCTTCCGCAACGCCTTCCTGACCGCCTTTGCCTATCGGATCGGGCAGCGGCTGGCCGAGGTCACCGCAGCCGAGACCGCTGCCGCCCAAGAGCGCGCCCGGGCGGAGGCGGGCTTGCCGTCGCGCGCCGACGGAGCGGACGCAGGTGGGGTCCGGCCGGCGGGGCCGGGCCGGGACGTCGTCCTTGTCCTCAATGAGCGGCGGGAGGAGGTGGACGCGGCGCTTCACGAACTCTTCCCCAGCGTGGTGTTGCGCCGCTCCAGCCGGCCGACGAATGCCGCTGGCTGGACCGCCGGGGTGCGCGCCGCCGATCAGGCCAAGTTGTTCGCGGGAGCTCAAGTCGAGCGCTGAGACGCCCGCGCGCGGGCGGGCGCGCGCGGGCGGGCGCGCGGCAAACCGTCGGTGTCGCAGGTGACGTCGTTCCGACGTCACCCCACTCACGGGCGGGAGAATGCGGGAGGCCGTGGCGGGCGCGGGATCCTCGGTGGATGCGCCGACCCGGCACTAGGGTCGAGCCATGCCCGACCCGCGCATCCGTCGTGCCCGTCCAGCGGATACCGCCGCGATCCTCCAACTCGTCCGTGATCTGGCGAGGTATGAACGCGAGCCGGACGCGGTCGAGGCGAGCCGGGATGACTTCGCTGCGGCGCTCTTCCCGGCGCAGGGCGCGCCGACAGCGCATGCGCACGTGGCCGAGGTGGAGGGCGAGGTCGTCGGGATGGCGGTGTGGTTCCTCAGCTTTTCGACCTGGACCGGCAAACCGGGAATCCACCTGGAGGATCTCTATGTCGACCCCGCCTACGGCGGCCTCGGGCTCGGCAAGGCCCTGCTCACCACATTGGCCGAGATCTGCGTCGACCGCGGCTACCGCCGTCTGGAATGGTGGGTGCTGCGGTGGAACACGCCATCCATTGACTTCTACGACGGCCTCGGCGCGACGCCGATGGACGACTGGATCGACTACCGGGTTGACGGCGCCACGCTGACCCGCTTGGGAGGAGCACGATGACCACGACGACTGCGCTGACCGTCACCGAGAACGGCGGCCCGGAGGTCCTGCAGGTCCGCGAGGTCGACGTCCCCGATCCCGGTCCCGGCCAGGTCCAGGTCGCCGTGGCCGCCGCTGGGGTCAACTTCATCGACGTGTATCAGCGCCAGGGTGTCTATCCGATCCCGACGCCGTTCACCCTCGGCCTCGAAGGCGCCGGCGAGGTCGTCGCGGTCGGCGAGGGTGCCAAGGCCCAGGTCGGTGACCGGCTTGCGTGGGCGATGCTGCCGAACGCAATGGCCGGCCTGGCCAATGTCCCGGCCGCCAAAACGGTCCCGGTGCCCGATGGCCTCGACGTGCCCGTGGCCGCCGCCGCGATGCTGCAGGGGATGACGGCCCACTACCTGGTCAACTCGACCTATGCCGTCCAGCCCGGCGATGTCGCCCTCGTCCACGCGGCCGCCGGTGGGGTCGGGCAGCTGCTCGTCCAGCTCATCACCGCTAAGGGGGCGACGGTCATCGCCACCGCCGGCAGCCCCGAGAAGCTGACCATCGCCGGGCGGCTCGGCGCACACCACCTGATCGACTACGCCCGCACCGACGACCTGGCCGCGGCGATCCGCGATGCGAGCGAGGGGCAGGGTGTGCACGTCGCCTATGACGGCGTCGGCAAGGCGACCTTCGACGCCTCGCTCGCGAGCTTGCGACCGCGCGGCATGCTTGTCCTTTTCGGCGGGGCCAGCGGCCAGGTCCCGCCGTTCGACATCCAGCGGCTCAACGCCGCCGGGTCGGTCTTCTTGACCCGCCCGACCCTGGGCCACTACATGGCGACCCGCGAGGAGTTGCTCTGGCGAGGCGAGGAGATCCTCGGCGCCCTGGCGGCCGGGTCGATCGAGCTGGAGATCGGCGGCCGCTGGCCGCTGGCCGAGGCGGCCGCGGCATACGAGGCATTGGAGGGGCGCGCCACGACCGGCAAACTCCTGCTGCTGCCCTGATCGGGGAGCTGCTGCCCCGATCGGGGTGGTGCGCGACGCGGACGGGTGGTGTCAGTGGGCGGTGACCGACTCGACCTCCCAGAGCGCGGCGACCGCGGTGTTGAGGATGCCGAGGACGCCCGCGTAGTCGATCAGCCGACCATCGTTGCTGCCGCGGCGGGCCCGGGCCGCGGCCATCTCGGCGCACGCGCCGCAGGCAAGGGCCACGGCCAGTTTGACGCCGATCTTGGCGTGGTTGAGCGGCTGGTCCTGGGATTCCTTCAGGGCCACGATGACCAGCCCGGTCAGGATCTGCACCCGCGCGCCCCAGACGACGACGGACAGGCCGCGGCCGGACTCCACACCCCGGGCGCGCAGGCTGATCCAGCCACCGACGATGCACGCCATACCGATCAAATGGGCCAGGACCAGGGCGTTTTGAACTACCTCCACGCCGAAACCTTAAACGGTCGACCCGGCCGAGGATGGCACCGGATCAGACCAGCTTGCGGCCCATTGCCCAGGCGGTCAGTTCGTGCCGCGAGGACAGCTGCAGCTTGCGCAGCACCGAGGAGACATGGGTCTCGACGGTCTTGACCGAGATGAATAGCTCCTTGGCGACCTCCTTGTACTGGTAGCCGCGCGCGATCAGCCGCATCACCTCGCGCTCCCGCGCCGAGAGCCGGTCGAGTTCCTCATCGACCTCGGCGATCTCGCCGGCCGCCGCACCGAAGGCGTCCAGGACGAACCCGGCCAGCCGGGGGCTGAACACCGCGTCCCCGTCGGCGACGCGCACGATCGCGCGATAGAGGTCGGTGCCGGTGATCGTCTTGGTGACATAACCGCGGGCGCCGGCGCGGATCACCGCGATCACGTCCTCGGCGGCATCCGAGACCGACAGGGCCAGGAAGCGCACCGGTCGCCCCCGCTGGCTGTCGACGGCGACGCACCCGGCGAGCACGTCGACGCCACCGCGGCCGTTGCCGCCGGGCAGGTGGACATCGAGCAGCACGACATCCGGCAGCTCTCGCCGAATGGCGACGATCGCCTCGTCGACATCGGCGGCCTCGGCGACCAGGTCGAGGCCACCCCCCGCGACCTCGGTCAGCTCAGCCCTGACGCCAGTGCGGAACAGGCGATGGTCGTCGACGACGACGACGCGGATCGGTCCCACCTCGGGATTCGGCTGGGGCTGCTGGGGTGTCGTCATGTCGGTTCTCCTTCGGGGGGCGGCAGGGTCAAGATCCACTCCGTGCCCGGATCGCGCACCCGCAGCTGGGCCTGCCCGCCGTGCCGCTTCATCCGGCCGATGATCGACTCGCGCACGCCGAGCCGGTCCTCGGGGATCGCGTCCAGGTCGATGCCCGCGCCGTGATCACGCACGAACGCCTCCACGCCTTCCGGCCCGGCCTCGACATAGACCGAGACGGGGGGCCTACCGTGCCGGACGGCGTTGGCGAGGGCCTCCCCGAGCGCGCGCACGAGCGCCTGTGCCGGATCGTCCATCTGGCGTTCGCCGGTGATCACCAGATCGACCGGTATGCCGTGCGCCGCCTCGACCTCGTCGATCACCTCGGCGAGCGCGCCGGAGAGGGTCGTGGCCGCGGCGGCCCCGCCGCCATACAGCCAGCTGCGCAGCTCGCGTTCCTGCGCCCGCGCCAAGGTCGCCACCCGGGTGGCGTCGCTCGATTGCCGTTGGATCAGCGCCAGTGTCTGCAGCACGGAGTCGTGCAGGTGGGCCGCCATGTCGGCCCGCTCGTCGGCGCGGGCACGTGCGGCCTGCTCCGCCCGCAGCTCGCCTAGCACGCGGATCGCCCACGGCGCGACGAGCAAGGCGGTGCCGAGGAGGACGACGAGCACCGCGATGACGATGTCCCACGTCTGACGCAGCGGCGCGTCGCGCGTGACCAGGGCGACACCACCGGCCGCGGTCACGGCGACCCCGACGCCGAGCCGCAACACCGCCTGCCAGCCCGAGCCGGCCAACCAGCGGTTGCGCCGCGCGGCGTCGAGTTGGGAGAGTCCGATGACCGCGCCCACCGCGATCACCAGCAGAGGGAGCAGCACGCCCAGCCGCAGATCGAGGCCCGCTCGCTGACCGAGCAGGGCAAGCCCGCCGAGGGCCAGCAGCGCACCGACGAGGACCAGCGAGCCGCCCTCCGGGACGATTGGCCGCGGGATAGCGGTTGCCCCGCCGCTCGAGCCGACGCTGCTCCGGCTGGAGGAGCGAGGGTCACTGGCCGCGCCTTCGCCGCCGGGCGTGCCCTCGCCGCCGGCCTTCGTTGCCGCGCCGGCAGGTGGCGACGCGCCCGCCGGGAGATCGTCCGCCTCGGGGGTCAACGCCCAGAGCATCGCGTAGGCGAGCACGCCCGGCCCGAGGGCAGCCAGAACGAGCATGGCGATGCGCACGACACGCGTCTGGGTGCCGACGTGCTCGGCGAGACCGGCGCACACGCCAGCGACCTGGCGCCCCTCCAGCGGGCGGACCATCCGCCGCGGCGGGGCGACGGCGATCTCGTAGGGTGTGGGCACACCTCAAGTCTGACCCACGGCCGCTCCGAACACGTCATCCGCGAGGGGATTTGGGGGCGGCTTCCGGGGGGCCTCAGGGTCGACCCGCATGGGCGCCGGCACGCGAGCCAGGGAGGATCGTCGGTATGACGTCATCTCCCGCCCCGGACGCCATCGTCGATCAGGTGCTTGACGCTGTCGCCGACGTGGGCATCACCCGCCGCGCCGACGACCGTTGGGTCGCCGGGATCTGCTCCGGAATTGCCGCTCGCTTCGACATCGACCCGGTGGTCGTTCGGGTCGCGACGATCACCCTCAGCCTGCTCACCGGCCTCGGCGTCGTCGCCTACGGCGCCGCCTACCTGCTGCTCCCGGCACCGGATCAGCCGTCCCCGATCGCCCGGGCGCGCGCCCAGGGCACCAACTCGGTGATCCTGCTGGTTTTGCTCGGCGCGCTGACGGTCCTGGGGATCGGCGCGGCCTTTGGCGGTATCGACAGCTTCGGCTCCTGGTCCCCCGTTCCGGTGATCCCGGTGCTCATCGGGGTCGCGTTGCTCTATTACTTCAAGGGTGGCCTCCTTAAGAGAGGGTGCGCGCACGGCGCCGGACGAGGCCATCGATTCGGGAGATCGTTCGCGGGCAGGCGCGCGCCCGGCCATCGGGGGGCAACGGCCGCGCCGCCCCCGCCACCTGCGGGCACGAGCGTCCCGGCTCCCGGGACAGTCCCTGCCACCGGGCAGTCAGCCCCGCAAGATGGCCCGCCCGTCGCCGATCCGGTCGGCCCTCCCGTGCTCATCCCGGTCCCGGCGCCGCCTGCCGGCCCCGGCCCGGTCCCCTTCGCGCAGCAGTGGGCACCCGCAGCGTCCCCGACCGGAGCGTCGTGGCTGTCGTCCCAGCCAGCGACCCCGCCGGCGGCGCCGTCCCAGCCCTCACCGTGGGCCCAACCGGCCGGGCCGGCTCGGCCAGTCGCCGTCCGCCCCCGGCACCGGCGGCTCGGCGTGGTCGGCACGCTGGCCGGGCTGGGGGCCGCACTCGCGGCATACGGAATCGCCGTTTTGGTGCACCGCGCGAGCGGCGCCGATGGCAGCGCCACCCCCGTCGGTCTGGCGGCAGCGCTGGCGGCGCTCGCGCTGGTTCTCATCGTCGCCGGCAGCCGGGGTCGGCGCGGCGGTCTGGTCGCCCTGGTTGCCTTTCCCCTGGCCATCGCCTGCGGCGCCAATGCGGCCAGCGGCTCGGACGTGTGGCGCGATGGCGCCGGAGAGCGGACGTGGGCACCGACGACCAACGCGCCGGCGGACTACCGGCTGGGCGCGGGAGACGCCGTGCTCGACCTGGCCCGTTTCCCCCAGCACGCCAGCGGCCAACCGCCCCGGATCGGCGCCCACGTCGCCTTCGGCCAGCTCTCGATCCTCATCCCCAAGGATCTGACGGTGCAGGTGGACAGCACGATCCGATGGGGCAACGTCAGCGAGAACGACACGGTCGGCAACCGCCGCGCCGACACTGGCGGCAATGACGTGCACCTATCGCGCACCTATGGCAGCGGCGAGCCCGACGTGGTCGTCACGGCGACCGTCACCGGCGGCGAAGTCGCCGTCACGAGGAAGTGATCGCCGTGGCCCGCACCGAACGTCCGATCGCCACCACCCCCCACCTCGGGACCGTCGTTCTCGGCCTGGTCCTCCTCGGAATCGCCGGCGCGACCCTGCTCGCCCAGGGTCGCCACGGCGACGTCAACTGGTCAGCCGTGCTGCCGTATGCCGTGCTCGGCGCCGGCGCGGTTCTCGTGACCGTCGGCCTGATCGTCCAACCGCGATACCGACGCAGACGCCCCCGACGGTAAGGGTCGCAGCCGCCAAAACCCCGCCGAGGTCGTCACTTTTGGGCGAGGTCTGATGATCGGTAGTCCGACTTCGGCAAGAAACGCAGACCTCAGCGAATCTGGGGATCCGCCGCTTTCGCAGCCCCGGCTCCGAAGTCATCGCCGCTCAGACGTCATCGCCGCTGCCGTCGCAGCCCCCGTTCGCGCGGGCCGCGGCGGCCAGCCAGCCGGTGAAGCGCTCGTCCTGGAGCAACCGCGCCCGGTCGAGGCGGGCGAGGTCGGCGAGCGGGATCCCGGCGGCAGCCGCCGTTGTCCCGTCGGCGTCGTGGACGATCAGCTCACCGGGCTCGGGGATGCTGGCCACATAGATCAACCGGACGACCTGATAGTCCTCCCACCGGCCGCTTGGCGCCCGGCCGGTCCAGTGCATCGTCGCCAGGTCGAGCAGCTCGATCTCGCCGAGATGTTGCCCGGTTTCCTCCCAGACCTCCCGGCGCAGGCCGGTTCCCGGGTCCTCACCCGGGTCGACGCCACCGCCAGGGAGGGTCCACGTGCCGCGTCCGAAGCCCACTTTGTCCGACAGCTCGGCCAACAGAAGGGCTTGGTCGCGGACCACGACGGCGTATGCCGCCAGCCGCTGCGCCCGGTGGACCTCGGCGCCCGCAGGCACGACCTCGGCGCCCGGGCCGGGGGGCATCCGGGTCGGCCGGGCCGGGCCATCCCCGGCAGCCGGCGCCACCCGCAGCCGCAGGACCGCCCCGTCATCGCCCGCCGGGGTGAATGCCGCCGTGACGCCGACGATGTCGTAGCCCAGGTCGTGCAGCACTTCGGCGGGGTCGTCGCCGTGGTCCAACACCAGCTGCGCAACCGGATCGTCGAGCACGGTCCGCGCCTCGATGAGGATGCCCCGATTCACCGCTCCTCCTCTGTATGCCGCCAGTCTCCGACCTGCGCCCGCCCAGATCCCCGCCCGCCCGGATTCCGCCCGCCCGCTTTCCGCGTGCCCCGAGCCTGGAGCTTCCGGGCCCGGAGCTTCCGGGTCCGAACTCGCGGCAATCGGCCCGCCACACCGGCACGCTTCCCGATAGCGGCCCTCGGTCGTGGCCACGACCGCGGGCCAGCTTTGTGCCGGGACGGTCAGCCGGTTGTGCCGGGCGATAGCGGCGCGCAGGGCGTCGTCGGTCAGCAGTCTCGTCGCGGCCGCAGCCAGTCCGGCGTCATCGGCGGCGAGCAGCCCCTCGACGCCGCTGCTGACGAAGTCCGTGGTGCCCGAGCCACCGAGTGCGACGACGGGCAGCCCCGCGGTGCGGGCCTCGAGCGCGGCAATCCCAAAGGACTCCATCCGAGCCGGGGACAGGTAGAGGTCGGCGCCCGCATAAGCCCGGGCGAGATGTTCTCGGGGCACCCGGCCAGGCAGGTGAATCCAGTCGTCGCCGTGTCGGGCCGCGCGGGCGAGGCCGAGGAGCGGGCCGTCGCCAAAGACGGTCGCTTCGAGGGGGATGGACGCCGGCACCCGCGCTCGGATGCTGCGCAGGATCCGCAGCAGCGGCAGAACCCGTTTGCGGGGGGCGAGCCGGATCGCGGTGGCAATCCGCAGCGGGGCACCACCCGACGGGGCCTCACCGGGTGGCGCTCCAGTGGAGGCACCGGCACCGAGTGCCGGATCGGGTAGCCAGCGCGCCGGGTCGATTCCGTTGGGCAGGACACCGACCCGCGCGCCGCCCGCCACCGCCGCGATACGGCTGGCCGCCACCGACGAGACCGCCGTCAGCACGGCGCCCCGGCTGCCCCACCGCCGAGGTGAACCAGTCACCGCGAACGCAGCACGACTCGCGCTCCCCCACAACGAATGCCAGGTGACGACCGTTGGAATCCTTTGGGCCAGAGCGAGTTCAGCCATGTCGTGCGCAAACGGCGAGACGATCCCGGCATGCACGTGGACGACGTCGCAGCCCGCCAGCATGGGCCGCACGATGCGCGGGGCGCGCGGGTTGACCGGCAAGTCGAAGGGCAGGCGGGCGGTGATCCGATGAACGCGCACGCCCTCGTCCCACTCCTGGCCCGAGCGCCGATCGGACCCGGGGGTGGCGGTGAACACCGCGACGTCATGGCCGGCCACCCGCAGTTGCCGAGCCAGGTCGCGCACTTGGGTCTCGATGCCACCCAGGCGCGGGGGGTAGCAGTCGGACATCAGCGCGATCCTCACGGGGGCTTAGCCTGCCACGGCAGCGTCGGCTCCCGCCCATTCACGCCTTCGGCTGAACCACACCAGCTCCGGTTCGGACCAGGCCCTAGAGTGGCGGAATGACGGCCCGTCCGCGCGCAGCCGACGTCGCCCGCGCGGCGGGCGTCTCGGTGACGGCAGTCTCCTTCGTGCTCAACGGAAACGACTCCGGGAACATCTCGGCAGCCACAAAGGAACGCGTGCTGCGCGCCGCCGCAGAGCTGGGCTATCGACCCAATCGGCTCGCCCAAAGCCTGCGCCGCCAGCGCAGCCATGTCGTCGGCCTGCTCACCGACTCGATCGCATCCTCGCCCTTCGCCGGGCGACTGCTCGCGGGAGCGGCCGACCGAGCGGGCAGCGACGGCTACGTCCTGCTCGTCCACGACTCGCACGGGGATGCCCGCCGCGATCAGGGCGCGGTCGACGAGATGCTCGCCCGCCAGGTCGACGGCCTGGTCTATGCGACGATGGGGTTGCGCGAGTTGGAGAGCTTGCCGCTCACCCCGTTGCCGCTCGTCCTCGCCAACTGTTACCAGAGCCCGGACGCCCATCCGAGCGTCGTCCCGGATGACGCCGGGGGAGCCCGCATCGCGGCCGAAACCCTGCTCCTGGCCGGGCATCGGCGGATCACCATGCTTGGCGGGACGCCGCCGCGCGCGTCCGAGACGGGATTCCAGGCCGGCAATGTCTCGGGGCCGGTGCGCGAGCGCGCCTTTCGGACCGCCACTCGCGCCGCTGGGTTGCGTTCACCGGACGTCCACGTGCGGACGGTCGGCTGGCAGATCGACGACGGCTACCGCGGCGCCCTGCGTGTGCTGGCCGACGGCCCCGGCCACGCCCTCCCCGCCCACTCCCGGCCGAGCGGCATCGTCGCGGTCAACGACCGAGTCGCCGCCGGCGCCATGCTCGCGGCGGCGAGCCTGGGGATCCGAGTCCCGGACGACCTGTCGATCGTCGGCTTCGACGATCAGGAAGGGTTGGCCGCCTTCCTTGTGCCGGGCCTGACGACCCTGGCGCTGCCGCACGAGGCGATGGGCCACCGCGCAGTCGACCTGCTGTTCGCCCGTCTGGGGGGCGAGGATCTGCCGGCGACCCGCGAGCTACTTCCCTGCCCCCTGGTCGAGCGCGGCACCGTCGCTCCGCCGCTCGCGTAGCTGGCCTTCGATGCGGTGCACGCTCGCGCCGCTCCCCTCGGGAAGGTGGAGCGTCCACGCCACCTGCGTACGCCACGTCGAGGCAGTGGCGGCGACCGGGAAGACTTCGGCAACAGCCGAATCCACCCACACCGTGTCGCCGTCAGCGAGGGCGATCCCCGGGCTCACCGACTCGCCACCGACGCCGACGCTGCCACCTCGGCCGACGAGCCTGCCCCGCCCGTGCAGGTAGACCACGCCCGCGGCGGGCAGAGTGTGATCGCCCGGACCGAGCCGTTCGGGCGAGTCCTCGTCGGGCAGCGCCGTAGCCACGTCCGGGTGCACGACGCAGCGCACGCCGTCCCCGTCGATCACCAATCGGCGCGGCAAACTCAAGCATCCGGCGACCGGCAGCGCGTCATCCGGGCGGGCGTCCTCGCGGATCCAGCCGATAAGCAGCGGCGAAGCGTCGTCGGTGTTGACGACGTGGGCGGCATAGAAGGCGTTCCCGGTGTCGAGGAAGCCCGCCTGCTGCGCGGTGAAGCTGAGGGTGGAGTCGTGGCTCTCGAGGTCGCCGGTGACCCAGGCGACCTCTTCGAGACGCCCGGCGCGCCAGGCCGACAAGATCAGCGCCACGCGCTCCCCCACCAGCGCGAGCTGGGGGCATTCCCAGATGTCGATCGTGGGCAGGCTCTCGAAGACGGGGTCGTGGTGGGCGGCGAGCACCCCGAGGTAGTTCCAGGAGAGGATGTCGTCGCAGTCGAACAGCAGGACGGCGCCGTCGCCGTCGAGTAGTTTGGCGCCGACGATGGCCCACCGATGTCCGTCGCGGTCGAAGACGTAGGGGTCGCGCATGATCTCCACGCCTGCGTCGCGCGGGGTGTGGGCGACGACCAGGGGGTCGGACCACTCCAGCAGGTCGGCACCGCCCCAGCGCAGGCACACGGAGCTCTGGTGGGAGTCGTCGGCTACACCCGAATAGACGACGGCCGGGCGTTCCAGACCCGGCACGAATACTCCTGTCCAGCAACCAAACGCATCGGGCCCACCCGAAGTCGGCCCGAATGCGACGGGCTGTTCGGTCCACGTCACCAAGTCGGGACTGGTCACATGCCCCCAGTGAATTGCGTTGTGCACCGGCGCTGCCGGGTTGTGCTGGAAGAAAACGTGCCACTGGCCGGCGGCATACGTCATGCCGTTGGGGTCGTTGATCCAGCCGAACGACGGACGAATGTGATAGCTCGGCAGCGGGAGCGCGGTCATGGCTCCCATGATCACCGATGGCTTCCGGCAGTGAGCCCTTCGCGCAGGGTGCGCTGGCCGAAGATGAACACGGCGAGCGCCGGGATCATCGAGATGACCACGCCGGCGAGGACGGTGGCCACGCTGCCGGTGCCCATATTTCCCTGCAGGGAGACCAGGCCGAGCGGCAGCGTGAAGTTCTCCTCGCTGATCGTCATGATGAGCGGCCGGAAGAACTCATTCCAGTGGTAGTTGAACGCCAGGATGCCGACGATCGCCATGCCGGGGGTGGCGAGCGGCGCGAAGATCGAGAAGAACGTGCGCCACGGGCCGGCCCCGTCGATCTGGGCCGCTTCGGAAAGTTCGTCGGGTAGGCCGAGGAAGTACTGCCGCATCAAGAAGGTGCCGAACGCCGTGGGGATCGCCGGCAGGATCAGGGCGAGCAGGGTGTCCGATAGGCCCATGCCACGGATGAGCATGAACACGGGGACGATGGTGACCTGCATCGGCACCATCATCGTCGCCAGGACGATTGCGAAGAGCGCGTTGCGGCCGCGGAAGTCGACCTTGGCGAAGACGTAGCCGGCCATCGCCGCGGTGATCATCTGCCCGATCGCGCACGCCGCCGTGACCAGAACGCTGTTGAGGATGAGCAGTTTCATGTCGACCTGTTCGAAGACATCCCGGTAGGAGCCGAAGTCCAGGCTGGACGGGATCAGATTTGCTGAGGCACCGAGGGATTCGGTGACCGGCCGCAGCGACGTCGAGATCGTCCAGAGCACCGGTCCCAGGGTGAGCAGGGTGCCGATGAGGAGGATGACGTATTTGCCCAGCTTGGACGGGGCATACCAGGCGTGGTGCGAGATGCCGGGAGAGCGGCCGCTGTCGCTGCTCGCCTTCTCGGCGGTGGTAGTCGTCATCGTGGTCACCTCAGCTGTAGAAGACGAAGCGGCGGGACAGGCGGAACTGCAGCGCGGTGACGAGCATGATGAGCACAGTCAGCACGATGCCGATGGCCGAGGCGCGGCCGAATTTCAGCTGCTGGAAAGCAGATTCGTAGATCACCATGACCGCGGTCCGGGTTGCGTCGCCGGGTCCGCCGCGGGTGATGACGTAGGGCTGGTCGAAGATCTGCAGCGCCGCGATGATCGCCATAACGCTGGCGACGAGCATCGTCGGGCTGACGAGCGGCAAGGTGATCCGCCAGAACTGCCGCCACCCGGTGGCCCCGTCGATCGAGGATGCCTCATACACCTCACGGGGGATCGAGGCCAGGCCACCGAGGAAGAGCAGGAAGGAGAAGCCGAAGTTCTGCCAGACGTAGACCAGGATGATCATGATCATCGCGCCGGCCTCGGAGTTCAGCCAGGGGATGGCGGGGACGCCGACCTTGCCGAGGAAGTGATTGACCAGGCCGAAGTTCTGGTTGAACAAGTAGCTCATCATGATCGACACGCTGGCGGCCGACAGGATCAGCGGGAAGAAGAAGACCGACCGGAAGAAGCTGCGCAACGCGTTCGGCATCTTGGACTGCACCAGCACGGCGAGTCCGAGCGCCAGGGCCAGCTGCAAGGTGACGGCCGCGATGACGAACAGGATCGTGTTGAGGAAGCTCACCCGCACCGTCGGGTCGGTCGCGATGTCGGCGAAGTTGGCCAACCCGACGAACTTCGGGTTGCTGATGATGTCCCATTCGAAGAACGCGAGGACGAAGGAGGCGATGATGGGGATGACGGTGAACAGGCCGATCCCGATCACGGTCGGAGCAAGAAAGAGGGTCGCGAACAGGCGGCTCTGCTTGCGCCGGCGCCTGGTGTCGTGTTCGGCCTGGTCCACGTGCGCGGCATCGGACAGGACGGGTTCGATGGGTGCTGATGACATCATGACCTCCCGAGGGCAAGAGTGAGATCGCGGTCGAGGGTGCGCAGGTTGCCCCGCAGGGACTCGCGGCTGCCCGCGGTGACCGCACCGAGGACGTTCTTGATCAGCGCCGTGTCGATGGCCGCCTGCTGGGGTGGCGCCGGGATGGGGGACGCGCCGACCTTGTCGAGGGTGTCGTAGAAAACCTGCCAGTGCACGGGACCCTTTGTGCCGTATAGCCCTTCGTTGCACATCGAGCGCCGCGTGGGGGTGGTGTTGGGAGTGGGGAAGGCCAGCTGCATACCCTCCCGCGAGGTGCAGAACTTCACCCATTCCCACGCCTCGTCCTTGCGCTTGGAGGTGCGCATGATCGCGTATCCCGCGGCGCCGAGCTGGTGGTGCTGCGAGGCCCACTTGGGGAAGAACTGGACGTCGAAGTCCGTCTTGGTCATCCCCGCCTCGTTCAGGCCCTGGACCCAGAACCCGCCGGCCGGCGTCATGCCGATGCTGCCGCCGGCGAATTGAGCGACCAACTCGTTGCCGCCGCCCTGGGCCGGGCTGGTGCCCAGGCCCTCGGCGACCAGCTCCCGCAGGAACTCGAAGGACTCCTCCACCTTTGGATCGAGGGCGTTGCTCTCCTCCCACAGATAGCCGCCGGTGCGGCCGGCCGCCGCCGGATCATCGGCGTAGAAGGTCGACCAGAGCCATTCTCCGCCAGTGGCTTTGGTCTCCTTGAGGAAGCTGGTGTCGTTGATGTAGAGCCACGGAACGCTGCCGCCCCACAGGCGGTTGGTCCAGTAGAACGGGACGAACGGTGCGTTGTTGCCCTGCCGCAACGCTCGCGCAATGGTCAGGAAGTCGTCCGTCGTCCAGTCGTCGGCTGGCCGACCGATGCCGGCCTTCTCAAAGGTGCTGGTGTTGTAGTAGACGTTGGCAGCGTTGAAGTCGATGGGCAGTTGATAGAGGTTGCCCTTATACATGAACGCCTCGATGAGGCTGGGGTGGACATCGCTGAAGTAGTCCTGCATGACGTCCTTGTCCCGTTGGACAAAGGTGTCGAGGGGCTCGGCGAGCCGGTCGGCGAAGAGCTGGGCGCCCTCGGTCGCGACGACGCACACGTCCGGTGGGGTGCCAGCCGCGACCATCGTGAGGATCTTGGCGAAGAAGTTGGACCAGTCCTGGCCCTGGACCGCCTGGATCCGGACATTGATCTCGGGATGGATCCGCCGGAAGGCATCGATGAGATTCTGTCTCGCTTTGGCGTCCTGGTTGGTGCCGAGAATCGCCACGGTCAGGGCGTCGGTGCCCCGTCCCGGGATGTCGGTGGCGAACAAGCGGGGGATGTTCGCGCCGAACAGGCCGACCGCTCCAACGCCCGCCGCACCGAGGAGAACCCGTCGCGTCAGATCCGTCATCGTTGACTCCTAAACGTTGACTCCTAAATCGATTTAGCTGCGGTAAGAGTAATCCCACTCACACCACCCGTCAAGGGGTCGCTTCGGGTCACTCTGCGACGGCGCCCGGTGGCGTTCGAGCTCCATTCACCCCCGTGCGCAAGGATGGGGCCACTATGTCCCGCCGCACCCTGGTCGCCTTCCACGCCCACCCCGACGACGAGGCGCTGCTGACCGCCGGGACGATGGCCAAGGCGGCCGCGCAAGGACACCGCGTCGTCCTTGTCCTGGCCACCGACGGCGGCCTCGGGCTGGCATCGCGCGACTTCCACGGCGGCGACGGGCTCGCCGCGGTGCGCCATCGGGAGGCGCTGGCCAGCGCCCGCGCCCTCGGCGTTGCCCGCACCGAGTGGCTCGGCTATGCCGACTCCGGGCTCGGAGATGAGCTGTATGCCGATCCGGCCGGCGCGGTCCGCTTCGTCCGCGCCCCCGTGGCCGAGGCCGCACAGCGCCTGGCCGCGATCCTCGCCGACGAGGATGCCGACGTGCTGCTGTCGTATGACGCGAACGGCGGCTACGGCCACCGCGACCACGTGCGCGTGCACGAGGTGGGTGCGGCGGCCGCTCGTCTCGCGGGGACGCCGCGAGTTCTCGAGGCAACGATCCCCCGCGATCTGTTGCTTACCGGAATCCGCCTGTCCGCCAAGGTCTATCGCTATCCCCCCGAGTTCGATATCGCCAGCTTCGAGCGCGCCTTCGCGGCGCGGGCCGAGCTCACCCACCGGATCAACGTCATCCGGTATGCCGCGGCCAAGCGCGCCGCGATGCGCGCGCACGCCTCCCAGGCCAGCGCCGATGGTGGGGACCGCACGCTGGCGGCCTTCCTGCGGATTCCGCGGCCGGCATACGACCTCGTCTTTGGCCGGGAGTGGTTCCGCGACCCGGCGCATCCCCCGGGAGCAGCGGTGGCGCGGGACGTCTTTGCGGGGCTGGCGTGAGCGAGACGACGACGAGGTTCCACGTGCGTCCGCGGCAGGTGCTGCAGGTGATCGCCGGGTTCGTGCTGTCGGCGGTCTTGCTGATCTGGGGGCTGCCGCACTTTGCCAAGACGAGCTGGGGCGAGGTGTGGGACATCGTCGACAACCTTCCGCTCGGCCGGGGGCTGGCGTTCCTGGGGCTGGTCCTGCTGGGATTGTGGAGCTACACCTTCACGTTGACCGGGTCGATGCCCGGGTTGAGTCATCTGCGCGCGCTGATCGTCAACATCTGTGGCTCGTCGGTGAGCAATCTGCTCCCCGGCGGCGGCGCCGTCGGCCTGGCCGCGACCTATGCGATCTGCCGAAGCTGGGGGTTTGGCCGCCGCGTGGTTTCGACGTCGGCGATCGTCACCGGGGTGTGGAACACCCTCTCGCGCATCGCGCTGCCGATCATCGCACTCGCCGCATTGACAGCCGGGCGCGCGGGCATGCCCACGGTGATGCGCGACGCCGCGGTTGCCGCCGTGTTGAGCGGAGTGCTGATCGTTGCCCTCTTCGTCGGGATCATCGCCTCGGAGAGCGCCGCCGCCCGGATCGGGCACACGCTGGACCGGCTGCTGCGGCCGCTGACCCGCCGGACCAACCGGACGATGTCGATCGATGCCCTCGTGCGCGATCTGCGCGCCCGGATCATCGGCGTCGTGCGCACCGGCTGGCT
Organism: Nostocoides sp.; assembly: GCF_037045025.1. Taxonomy (GTDB): domain Bacteria; phylum Actinomycetota; class Actinomycetes; order Actinomycetales; family Dermatophilaceae; genus Nostocoides_A. Next base: position 35,745 of record NZ_JBAOHM010000016.1, read on the forward strand.
GCCGATGACGCTCGGCCTGATCGGTTACTTCGGCTGCTACTACGTGCTGTTCGTCGCGATCATGCGCACCACCGGCGTCGAGCTCTTCCACGGGGAACTGTTCGCGGCGTTCGCGATTGGCCGCCTGCTGACGGCCGTCGGCGTCACCCCTGGCGGCGTCGGCATCACCGAGACCGGCACCGCAGCCGCCCTCGTCGCCTGGGGCGCCGTGCCGGCCGAGGCGACCGCCGGCGTGGTGATGTTCTCGATTTTCACCCATCTGATGGAAGTCCCCCTCGGCGCCCTCGGCTGGCTGGCCTGGACGCTCCTGCCCAAGACGCCGGCCGACGACGGCACGGACGCTCTCGACCCGCAGCCGGGGTGAGGCATCGAGCCTCACGATCCAGGAGTGGGCGCTCTGCAGTCATGTCGCCGTCAAATCCTGTGGGGATACGAAGATGCCACGGCGTCGAAACGCCGCCGGTGCGTGAACGATCGCGTCGGCCCGGGCGGCCGGCGGTGCGTCAGCCGAGCAGCCGCCGGACCTGGCGGGTGCGGGCCTGGTCGGCGAGGTCGTCGTCCAGGTCGGCGGGGGCGAAGGGGGCCCCGGTGGCGTGCTCGGCGGCATACGAGATCAGGGAGTCGGCGAAGCGCGGGTTGGCGGGCAGGATCGGGCCGTGCAGGTAGGAGCCGAAGACATTCGCGGTGCGCGCGCCCTCGGTGGCGTCCTCGCCGTTGTTGCCGAAGCCCGAGCGGACCGTCCCGAAGGCGGCCTGGCCGTCGGCGAGTCGCGTTGAGCCGGAATGGTTCTCATAGCCGACCACGTCTCCGAACTCGGTGTCGAGGACGACCGGGCCGATCATCCGCTTGGCGTTGCCCTGGGTCGTGACATCAAGGATGCCGAGGCCCGGCAGCGTGACGCCGTCGACGGTGACGAAGGCGTTGCCGAACAGCTGATACATGCCACAGATCATCAGCATCGGTATGCCGCCCGCTGCCAACTCCCGCAGCCGGGTCGCGATCGCCGCGAGGTCGGCCTCGACCCGCGCCTGGCCGGAGTCCTGGCCACCGCCGCCGAGCAACAGATGCGCCTGCCCCGGGAAATCCGCGCCCGGATGATGGTCGTGCAGCACCGGGGAATAGCCGTGGCGCCGCAGCCGGGTCAGGATCGCCCGGGTGTTGCCGAGATCGCCATAGATGCTCATCTCGCGCGGATAGAGGTGGACGACGTGGACCTCGCCCTTGCTCCCCTGACTCATGGCCCCTCCTCCCCGAAGGCCGGCAGATTGAACCGGGCCGCAAGCTGTTTGCGCAGCGCCATCATCGCCGTGTAGGTGCAGAAGATCCGGGCCGGGCTCACCACGGTGGTCGGCGAGGAAGCGCTCCAGGGCGACGGCCAGGTCGGGCTCGACCGCGGCGACCGGGACATCGTCATAGTCGAGTCGCAATGCCATGTCATAGGCCCGTATGCCGCTCGTCAGCTCCACGCCCCGCTCCCGCAGGCTCTCGAACGAGACGTCATAGAGCCAGGAGACGTCGCGGCCGTCGGCGTAGTCGTCGTTGATCGCGATCATCGTCGCGACCGGTGCCCCGCCGTAGGTGCCGAGCGCGACGGTGAACCCCGCCGGATTCTTGACCAGCACCAACTCCAACGGTGCGCCGTCGGCGTCGATGACCTCGCCGCGGCCGAAGGGCGCGGTAACCGCGGCCAACGCGGCCGCCGCAGTCCCGGGGTCAAAGGTGTCGCCGAGGATGAGTCGGGCCATCCCGGTCGCCGCGGTCGCATTGATCATCGCCGCCAGGCCGCGCTGCTTGAGTGCCAGCGGGCCCACGACATCGCGTCCAGATGGGCCGAGGAGGATCTCGAACGAGCGGTCGTCGGCAGGGCGCAGCAGGACGTCGTCCGCGCCCGCCGGGGGCGGCGCGAAATCGTCGCCGAAGCGGACATCCTGCTCCTGCAACTCGGGCAGCCGGTCGGCAATCGAGTCGTCGACACCGAAATACCGAACGGCGACACCGGGTCCGAGGTCACCGGCGATCCGGGCAACGAACGCGTCGTCCCGGTTGAGCACGACGCCCGAGGTGACCGCCTCACCGAGCTGGGCGAGCAGCCTCGCCGTGTGGTCGATCTCGGCGAAGCGGTCCAGCTGGTCGCGGGCGACGTTGAGCAGCAGCGCGTGCGTCGGCGGCACGGCGGCGGCAAAGCGCAGCGCGTGCGCCTCGTCGAGTTCGACGACCGCCAGGTCGGCCCGCAGCCGTCCGTTCAGGCCGACCTCGCCGAGCAGCGAGGACAACACGCCCCGGGTGAAATTGGACCCGGTCGGGTTGGTGAAGACCTCCCGGCCGTGGGCGCGCAGTAGCGCGACGAGCATCTTGGTCGTCGTCGTCTTGCCGTTGGTTCCCGACACCACGACGATGCCGCCGGTCACGCGGGCCAGCGCGTGGGCAAGGACCCCGGGGTCGATCCGTTCGGCGATCAGGCCGGGGAAGGCCGAGCCCCCTCCCCGGGCGCGGGTGACCAGCCGCGCGGCCTTGCCAGCGGCGACGGCGAGAGCGGGGCGAAGCGGCATACGGCTCACGGCGAAGCCTCCAACTCGGCGTTGACGTCGGAGGCGTAGCGACCGGAGCGTTCCTGGCGGCTCATCGAGCCGATCGCATCCATGACCGCGTCGGTGATCTCCCGCAGCAGCTTGGCCTTGACGAACTGCGCCTGCAGCGGCGCCAGATCGAGCGGTGGGCCGAAGCTGACCGTCACCTTGCTCGGGCGCGGAATCCGGCTGTCCGGCGGCTGCACCTTGTCGGTGCCGGTGATCGCGCACGGAATGATCGGCGCACCGGTGCTCAGCGCCAGGCGGGCAACCCCGGTGCGGCCCCGGTGCAACCGGCCGTCGCGCGAGCGCGTTCCCTCGGGATAGATCCCGAAGGCGCCGCCCTCGCCGAGGATGCGCTCGGCGATCTGCAGGGACTCGGCGGCCGCGCGCGCATCGGCCCGCTCGACCGGGATCGTCCCGAAGGACCGGAAGAAGGAGCGCATCAGCACGCCCTTGACGCCGGTGCCCTGGAAGTACTCGGCCTTGCCGAGGAAATGAACCTGGCGGCGGGAGGCCAAGGTGATGAACATCGAATCGCTGAACGACAGGTGGTTGCTCGCAATCATCGCCGCCTGCCCCTCGGGCGGGATGTGCTCGATCCCGCGCACCGACAGCCGGGTCAGCCCGCGCAATGCCGGGCCGAGCACGACATAGCGCATCACCCGATCGACGAGCGGGTTGTTCTCGCCGGTCTGCTCCGACAAGGGTGTATGACGCTGGGCCGGTTCGGGATTCATGACGTCACCTTCGTCCGCAAGGGGAAGAGCCGGGCGGCCGGGGGGAAGTGACGGTCGGCGACGACGGCGCACATACCGAGACCGATGCCGATCACCACAGCAAGGACGACGATCGAGCCATAGAAGAGGGTATGGGAGCGCGAGCCCGATATCGGTTGCATGTCCAAGGCGACCCAGCGCCACGCGGCGAGCCCGGCGCCCAGCGTAGCCAGCGCGGGATGACCGACGGCCCGGTCGAAGCCAGCCGCGCGCACCCGCGGGGCCGTCTGCCGCGAGGTGAGGAAGAACGAGCACGCGGCGGCGATCAGCAGCACCGCGACGGCGGCCACGATGTCGGAGGGGCGGTGCCACTGCTTGGCGAGGGACCCGATTGCCACCCCGCCGACCAGGAACCCGCCGGCCAGGCTGGCCAGCGGGCGCAGCATCCGAGGAACGGCGCAGATCACCGCGACGGCGAGGACCAGGGCGACCGTCGTGTTGGCGCTGGGCAAGGTCATCTCGCCCTTGGGGATGCCGGGCGAGCGGTGCAAGATGCTCTCCCGCAGGGCAGCGGCCAGCACGATCGCGGCGAGCGTGATCAACGGGATCGCCACGGCGAGACGCCACTGGCGCTGCAACAGGCTGAGCACCACGGCGGCCGCGGTGACGAGCAGGACCGGCCCGCTCGTCATCCAGCCGAGCAGGTCGCTCATCAGCCCGCTCTCCAGCTTGGTGGTGAAGAACGCGAACCGGATGTCGTCGTCGAGCTCGGCCAGGGTTTCGCGCTTGAGCCCGAACCACACCGCGGCAAGGAGGAGGGCGATCCCGCCGAGCAGCAGCGCGACGAGATCGGCGTAGTCCCGCCACGCCCGGCGCGGACTCACTCCCATTCGATCGTGCCCGGCGGCTTGCTCGTCACATCGAGGACGACCCGGTTGACAGCTGGCACCTCGTTGGTGATCCGCGTCGAGATCCGCGCCAGCACCTCGAACGGGACCCGGGTCCAGTCGGCCGTCATCGCATCCTCGGAGGAGACCGGGCGCAGCACGACCGGGTGGCCATAGGTGCGGCCGTCACCCTGGACGCCGACCGAACGGATGTCGGCGAGCAGCACGACCGGGCACTGCCAGATCTCGCGGTCGAGGCCAGCGGTGTGCAACTCGCGCCGGGCGATCTGGTCGGCCGCGCGCAGGGTTTCCAGGCGCTCCGCGGTCACCTCGCCGACGATCCGAATCCCCAGGCCCGGCCCGGGGAAGGGCTGGCGCCAGACGATCGATTCGGGCACGCCGAGCTCGAGTCCGACCTTGCGGACCTCGTCCTTGAACAGATCGCGTAGCGGCTCGATCAGGGCGAACTGCAGGTCGTCGGGCAGGCCGCCGACGTTGTGGTGGCTCTTGATGTTGGCGGTGCCGCTGCCGCCGCCCGATTCGACGACATCGGGATAAAGGGTTCCCTGGACGAGGAATTCGACGGGGTGCCCGTCGGCGGCGGCGTGTCCGACGACATCGCGGGCGGCTTGCTCGAAGACCCGGATGAATTCGCGGCCGATGATCTTGCGCTTCTCCTCCGGCTCGCTGACGCCGGCAAGCGCCTCCAGGAAGCGCTCCCGCGCGTCGATGACGACCAGATGAATGCCGGTGGAGGAGACATAGTCCTCCTCGACCTGCTCGGCCTCGCCTGCCCGCAGCAGCCCGTGGTCGACGAACACGCAGGTCAACTGGTCACCGACCGCGCGGTGCACCAGCGCCGCCGCGACCGAGGAGTCGACCCCGCCGGACAGGGCGCACAGCACCCGTTTGTCGCCGACCTGCGCCCGGATACGCGCGACCTGCTCCTCGATGACGCTGCCGGCATCCCAGTCGCCGGTCAAGCCGGCGCCGCGCAGGAGGAAGTTTTCCAGCACCCGCTGCCCAAACGTCGAGTGGATGACCTCGGGGTGCCATTGCACGCCATACAGGCGCCGCTCGTCGTCCTCGAAGGCCGCGACCGGGGCGCCCGGGCTGGTCGCCGTGGCGCGCAGCGACGGCGGCAGCTCGGTCGCGGCATCGCCGTGGCTCATCCACACCGACTGCTCGGCCGGCTGCCCGCGGAACAGCGTCGAGTCCTGGTCGGTGATCGTGACCCGGGTGGCGCCATACTCCCCCATGCCGGTGTGGGCGACGGTGCCGCCGGCGGCCTGGACCATCGCTTGGAAGCCGTAGCACATCCCGAAGACGGGGACGCCGGCGTCGAGGAGGGCCGGATCGAGCGCGGGGGCGCCGTCGGCATACACGCTCGACGGCCCGCCGGAGAGGACCACGGCCACGGGTTCGCGAGCCAACAGCTCGGCGACCGGCAGCGTGTGCGGGACGACCTCGGAATAGACCTGGGCCTCCCGGATGCGCCGGGCGATGAGCTGGGCATATTGGGCGCCGTAGTCGACGACCAAGACGGGTCGGCGGCCGGCGGTCACTCTGGAACTCTAGAGGATGGCGGGCTCAAGCCAGGCGAGGCGCGACCTCGGCGGCCACGCGTCGCTCGGCCCAAAAGGACAGGAACGGCACGCACCCGGCGAGCATGATCAGCACCATCTTGACCAGCGACCAGCCGACCTTGAAACCGAGGTTGGCGGTGGCGGCGATATAGATCATGTAGAGGAAGCCGTGCGGCATCGGCCACCAGGCGAGCGGGTTGGCCCGGTTGCCGGGCTCGCCATTCCAATGCAGGACGTATTCGAAGACCATTTCCAGGCAGAGGATGAGCAGCCCGACGCCGACGACGAACGCCATGATCGTGAAGAACCGGAAGGCGGCGGCAGTCTTGGGGTCGGTGATGGGGGCGGCGGTCGTCACGGCAGCGATGCTTCTTCCTTGGTCGCGGTCTGCTTCACGATAACCGGTGCCCGCTCCTCCTTGGCGGCCAGGTGCACCATCCGCAGCCACAGATAGACCGCAAAGGCGGCAAAAACCCACCACTGCAGCGCGTATGCCGCGTTGCGCCACTGCACGCCGCTCGCCGGGACCGGCGGCGGCACCCGGGTCAAGCCCGCGGTGGTGGCCTCCAGCGGGGTGGGCTGCTCGTCCTGGACGAAACCGAAGCCGTTGTAGAGGTCGCCGTGCCAGCGATTGACCAGGCGAGCGAGGTCGACGCTGGACAGGTGCCCCTCGGGCAGGCCGGTCTCGCTGGGTGACTCTCCCGGGGCGAGCGAGGCGCGGACGGTGACGCTGCCCTGCGGGGGTGGCGGCGTCGTCGCGGTCGGGGTCCAGCCGCGCAGCATCGCCAGGGTGGCGCCGGTGGACTCGACGGTGAACGGGGTGATGACCCAATAGCCCCTGGTGCCGTCGAGGAGGCGACCGTCGACGAGGACCTGGCCTGCGGCATACGACCCCGTGGTGGTGATCATCCGGCCGCCCACCTCGGGCGGGAAGTCCTGATGCGGGCGCAGCAGCGTGGTGAGGTCGACGACCGGCCGCTGGCCGGCCTGCTTGACCGCCTCGACGCGGGCCTTGTCCTGGGCGACGCCGAGCTGCCAGCGGCCGAGCTGGATGAAGGCGATCACGATGAGGACCACGAGCCCGAGCAGCGCCAGCCAGCGAGGCTTGAGCGCGGTCCGGAGCACGCTGCCAGCCTACGTCGGGGGTGAGTGTCCTCGATATGACGGACACCGATCGGGCGGACGGCTGTCCGGGCCTCGTGTCACGATGAATTCGGCCTGTGAAGGAGCACCCGATGACGTTTGCGACTCGCCCGGTGAGCATTTCTCGCCTGGCCGCGGGTGCGATCGCGGCGTCACTCGTCGCCGCGGGGCTCGCGAGTGGGTCGGCCGCCGCTGAATCCGGCGGGCGCGCCGACGGGGCGCGCCATGCGGCGGTCGCCGTCCGCCCGAACGTCATCCTGGTCAAGACCGACGACCAGGTCTGGGACAACCCCACTCGGATGGCGAAGTTCATGCCGCACACGGTGGCGTTCTTCCGTGCCCGCGGCGTCAGCTACGTCCAAAGCCGCGTCTCCTCGCCGTCGTGTTGCCAGAGCCGCGCCTCGACGTTTGTCGCGCGCTATCCGCACAACGAAGGAGTCACCAGTCAGGGACTCGGGCACCTGCTGGACACCCGCGGGAGCATCGCGGCCTATCTCGACCGGCGCGGCTACCGGACGGCGCTGTTTGGGAAGTACCTGAACCGGGTGCCGGAGGCGCCGGTCGACGAATACATCACGATCATGGGCTCGTGCGACAGCGAACTCGCCGACGAATACTGCACCGACCCGACCAAACCGGCCTGGTACTACAACTTCCTCGCGACCTATCCGGACGGGTCGGGTGCGCAAGATCCTCGGCGACCCGGCGACCGGGGCCAACTACAACACGACGTGGGTCGGCACCCGGGCGGGTGAGTTCCTCGACCGGGCGATGGCCGCGCGCGCGGCCGACGGGACCCCGTTCTTCATGGAGTTCGACCCGACCGCGCCGCACCTGCACGACGAGCAGAACACGGCGCGCAATATGACCGAGCCGAAGTACCGCAACCTCGCGGTCCCCGGCTGCGCCGCGCCGACGGTGGAGAGCGACCGCACCGACAAACCGGCATACGTGCAAGCGTTTCCGCTGACCGACCCCTACAGCTACGGCGTGATCTGCCCGGTCGCACAGCGGACACTGCGCAGCCTGGACGACTGGTTCGGCGCGACGATCGACCGGCTCACCGCCGCCGGCCAGCTCGACCAGACGCTGATCGTGTTCACCTCCGACAACGGGCTGATGTATGGCGAACATGGCTTGTCCCGCAAGTACGTTCCGTATGAGCCGTCGGTGCGAGTGCCGTTGATGCTCGCCTACCCGGGCGTGTTCGCGCCGGGGACGACCGCTGCGGCGAACGCGTCGCGGGCGTTGGTGTCCAATATCGACATCCTGCCGACGATCCTGTCGGTGACCGGGACGCCGGTCAATCCGGCACTGCCGAAGATCGACGGTGTTTCCTTGGTGGCCAAGCCGGCCGGGCATAAGGTCGTGCTTTCGGAGTACTGGGGCGACCCGCGCTGGGCGCCCTCGGTGCCGGCGCCGATCCCGACCTGGTCGGCGTTGTATGACCGGCGGTGGACCTTCGCGATCACCTATGACACGGCGGGGCGGGCGGTCACCCAGGAGCTGTATGACCGCGTGCGCGACCCGAAGGAGCTGACCAACCTGATCCCGCTGCGCGCCGGCGCGACCTCCTCGACGTATGACGTCCCCCGCTGGACCGCCCGCCTGAACGCCGAGCGCCGCTGCGCCGGCGCGTCGGGGGCGCGGATGTGCCACTAAGGGCCTGTGAGGAAATAAGCTAGTTCAGGTCGGGCGTGTCGGGGTGGAGGGTGTAGTTCCATTCGCCGTGGAAGGTGTGGCGGGTCAGGATGCCGCGGTGTTCGAGGTTGGGGATGACCTGGTCGCTGATTTTGATGCCGGCGGGGTAGGTGTTGGTGTCGAGTTCGGCGTCGACGCTCAGACCGGTGCTGGTGGTTGTGGCGGCGATGGTGTTGACGATGACTTCGTGGCTGGTCAAGGGCCAGCCGCGCCAGTTCATCGAGATGTGGGCGAAGAGGCGGTGTTCGATCGTGTTCCATTTGCTGGTGCCCGGCGGGAGGTGGGTGACGGTGATGGTCAGCCCGGTGCGGGTGGCCAGGTCGGCGAGTTCCTTCTTCCACAACCGGTTGCGGTAGCCGTTGGAGCCGCCGCCGTCGGCGCAGATCAACAGCCGGGTGGCGCCCGGGTGAGCGGCGGACCCGATCCGCTGCCACCAGGTGTCGATGGTGTGCACCGCAAAGGCGGCGGTGTCGTGATCGGTCCCGACGCTGACCCAGCCGCAGTTGTGGGCCACGTCGTAGACGCCGTAGGGGTGTGACCTTGCCCAGGTGGTTGTCGGGGAAGTCGTGGACGGTGACCCGCTCGGGCTGGCCCCTTCGGGTGCCATTCCCGGCCGCCGTTCTTGAACTCGCCGACCGTTCCTTCTTCTTGGTGTCCACGCTGATCATCGGGTCCCCGCCGGCGATGTGGTCGCTGGCCTGGGCTGCCAGGTAGTGGAACTGGGCGTCCCGGTCCGGGTGGGCTGCTCCTTTACCTCTCAGGCCGCTCGGAGTCTCATGGCTCTTGCCGCGGCCAGCGTCGCTTTGGCCACTCCCGCAGCAGCGGCTCTGCATGCCTACTCCCCGGACTACGGGGCTCATGTGTACGACAGCACAGCCGAAGCACGCTCAACGTCGCCGACGCAAGTTGCGACGGCTACTGGGTCTATGAGAATTGGAATATGAGTACGAGCAACCCGCTTGAGAACAAAAGCTGATGTTACACGAACGGACAAAAAGCGGCTTGGGCGAAGTGCGCGAGTCAATGCGGCCAATCTCCCTTGGAGTGGCCGGAGGTATGCTGCTGCTACTCGGGCTCTCGCCTGCTGACGTGCACGTGGGCTGGCTCGATGCCGTCGGGCCCGGCCCGGATGTGCGCCACGCCATACGATGGCTCCCCGCCGCGGCGGGGCTCTCCTGGACGGCAGCGCTGCTGGTGGTGGTCTTCACCGCGCCGCGCCCCCGATCGTGGATCGACCGTGCGGATCCAGCGCTGCGGCGAGCAGAAGGGACCGGATACCGGCTGCGCGTCGCTGCCAGCCTGGCCTCCGCCGCTGTCACGCTAGTTCTGCCCGTCGCCGGCATCTTCGTATTCGCCATCACTTTTGCCGCCCTACTCACAGTCGTCCTCACCCGTCTCGGCGCTGCGATCGGCGACCTCGGCTTCTCGCTAGGCAGGCCGGGCATGGCCCTCGGCGGTCGACGTCTGCGCTACAAGCTCCCGCCGAACGGCCCGCCTCCTGCTTGGCATCTCCACGCTCGTGCTGGTGCTCGGCCAGGTCCAGCTGTGGGCTAGCATCCTCGGCGCACAACACCAAGACGCACTGCTCGCACGCCAAGTTCTGGGAGATGTCGTGCTCGAAGGCGCACCCCGTGACTACGGGCCAGATCTAGCAGACGTCGTCGATGACCTCCGCAAGGACGCGGACGTCGCCTGGATGTGGGTCGAAGCGTCCGTGACGACCGGCGACCAACCGGTCCTCCCATGAGAGTCCTCAGCGGGCCCTGCAACGTCATCGAACTGGTTGCCGCGGACTGCCAAGCGGCGGCCGTCGACCCGGCAAGAACGGCCCCCGTCGCACAGTACCTCCACGGCATGCTCGGATCAGACTCCCGGATCTCCCACTCGGAGATCATGGACCTCGACGTTCTGGCGGATCACGAAGCCCAGATCATCCTCATCTCCCGAGACGGACAACCCCTCGACGCCCTCGAGCTCTACGGCGTGACGCTGAGACACCAGGCCACCGGAATCGTCGTCGAGTCGGTGGACCAGAACTGGGTCACGGCCGGTCGAGTTGTCGCCATCCAAGCCAACTGGGTCGTCGCCCTCAGCCTCCTCGGAGTCCTTCTCCTGACCCTCGCCACCGGATGGGCCATCGCAGGCGACGTCATCCGCACCTCCACCGAGATCCAGGCCATCGCCCGAGCCGCCGAGAAGCGACGATGGCTAACCTCCGTCGCGGCGTCCGAGACGTGCCTTCCACTGGTCGCCACCGCATCGATCGCCTCCGGGGCCTACTACATCCTCGCGCTCGGACTGACCACCGGAGCGACTTATGTCACCCCTCCATGACTTACGTTGCCCTGGTGACGCTCACCGGCTTCGGCATCGGCGTCCTCGCCGCCACACTCGTCATCAGCCTCATCCTCGGCACGGACCAGCCATAGCGACGCTACCAGGCCGGGGCGGACGGACCTCCGCGCGTTACAAGGTCAGCCCTTGAGTTTGGCGTCGTCGAAGACGATCACCGAGCCGCCATAGCAGGCGACCCAGACCTGCTTCCTGGTCGGCGCGTAGGTGATGCCGATCGGGGAGGCGTCGGTCGGGACGGTCTGCATGACGGTCATGTCGCTGGTGCGGACCTTGCTCATCGAGCCCCGTCACTGGAGATCGCGACCGAGCGCGGCTCGCTGCCGGTGACCGCCTTGGCGACGACTTGGCCGGTGGCGCGGTCGATCTTGACGACGTCGCCGCTGCGGTTGTTGGAGACATAGAGGTGCTTGCCGTCCGGGCTGATCACGAGGTGGCGCGTGCCGCCTGGCTGGGCAAAGTCGGTGACGGCCTAAACTGTCGGGCCCACAGGAGTGCCGTCGCCCCCGCATGCCTGCCGCCGATCGTCGGCCAGCCGCCAGCCGCCTGTGGATAACTCGTCAGGGTTGTCGGAGCCCCGCGCGATGCTGCTGGCATGACATCCTCGGAGGAAGTGGGGCACCATGACAGCTATGACCACCTTGCCCAGGAGCCGGCCGCTGACGCGGGCGGACCTGGACGCGATGCCCGACGACGGGCACCGCTATGAACTCATCGACGGCGTGCTGGTCGTGACACCAGCGCCCGCCCGACGCCATCAACGCGCGGTAGTTCGTCTTGTTCTCGCGCTGCATCGCGATTTCCCTGCTGACTACGAGATCCTCCCGGCTCCCTTCGATGTCGCGCTCGCGGACGACACGGCGCTGCAGCCCGATGTGCTCATCGCGCGACGGCAAGACCTGACCGAGCGGAACCTGCCAGGCGCGCCACTCCTCGCCGTCGAGGTCCTCTCGCCCAGCACCCGCCGATTCGACCTGCTGCTCAAACGATCTCGCTACGAGGCTGCTGGGTGTGCGTCGTATTGGGTGATCGACCCGGATGAGCCCAGCATTACCGCGTGGGACCTGCGCGACGGCGCATACGTCGTGGCGGGCCGGGCAACAGGGGCCGAAGAACTCACGCTTCAGCTGCCGTATGCCGTGACCATCCGCCCCGCCGACCTGGTCGCCTAGTACTACAGCCGCATTTATTTGTGGTTGACCGGCGTGTCGTGGATGTCAGACTGATGACTGGGGCCATGGTGCTTATGTGATCAGTGAGGTTTGTGTGGCGGAAGTGGAGTTGTGGGCGGAGGGGCTGGCGGCCGTGCATGCCCGGATCGCGTCGCGGTTCGCGCGGTCTGAGCCGCGGGAGCGGGCGCTGGAGTACGTGCGCGGGTTGCTCTCGCCGGTGGAGCGCAAGAACGGGTGGACGCTGTCGGAGCGGGCCGGAGCGGCGAACCCGGATGGGATGCAACGCCTTCTCGCGGCGGCGGATTGGGACGTGGACCTGGTTCGTGACGACGTGCGTGGGTACGTGGTCGAGCACTTGGGCGACCCGGCCGGGGTGCTGGTCGTGGACGAGACGGGGTTCCTCAAGAAGGGCACGAAGTCGGCCGGGGTGGCCCGGCAGTACTCCGGCACCGCGGGGCGGATCGAGAACAGTCAGATCGGGGTGTTCCTGGCATACGCGACGCCCGTCGCCCGCACGTTCCTGGACCGGGAGCTGTATCTGCCAAAGGCGTGGACCGAGGACCGGGACCGCTGCCGAGAGGCCGGGATCGGCGACGAGGTGGCCTTCGCGACCAAACCGGAGCTAGCGATCGCGATGATCGGTCGGGCATTGGATGCGGGGGTGCCGGCCGGATGGGTCACCGGCGACGAGGTATACGGCCAGCACGGCGGGCTGCGCGCCACCTTGGAGAGTCGTGGCATGCCGTACGTGCTCGCGGTGCCGGTCAACCAGCGCGTCATCGCCCGTGTCGAGACGGACACCGGCGACCGGGTCGCCAAGCTGCGTGCGGACGAACTCGCGAGATCGCTTCCAGCGCAGGCGTTCAAGAAAATCTCCGCAGGCAACGGCGCCAAGGGTCCCCGGCTCTATCACTGGGCCCGCGCCCAGATCCGTCCGCTGGAATCTGCCGATGGCTACTGGCTGCTGGTGCGCCGTTCGATCAGCGACCCCACCGACCTGGCTTACTACCTGTGCTGCGGGCCCGAGGACACGCCGCTGCGCGAGCTTGTCCGTGTCGCCGGGGCCCGCTGGGCCATCGAGGAGACCTTCCAGAGCGCCAAGGGACAGGTCGGCCTGGACCAGTACCAGGTCCGCCGATACGAATCCTGGTACCGGCACATCACCCTGGCCATGCTCGCCCACGCCTTCCTGACCATCACCACCGCGGCCACGGCAACCCCCAAAAAGGGGGCCATCGAGCCAACCCCACGGACCTGATCCCGCTCACCGTCCCCGAGGTCAAACACCTTCTGGCGCAACTGATCTGGAAACACAACCCAGACCCGGCCGAAGTTCTTCACTGGTCATCCTGGCGTCGCCGGCACCAAGCCCGAGCCCGCCGATGTCATTACGCCAGCCGTGGCGCATTCCCATAAATGCGGCTGTAGTACTAGCCCGAAGTTACGGCTGGTTGACGTGGCGAACCCCCTGCTGGGCAGGGGGTTCGCTGGTTTGGGTGTTGGTGGTTCTGTCTACTTGCCGTTGATGGTTAGGGGGATGGGGGCGTTTAGGAGGGCGAAGGTGTGGCGTTGGGTGGGGGTGGGTTCGGCCAGGGTGGGCACGAGGGGTGTGGTGTGGTCGGTGCCGTAGCGCAGGTCGTTGCGGGTCAGGGTGGCGAGGTGTTTGAGCAGGGCCGGGAAGGACCGCACGGGCTGGTCGTGGTCGTCGGTGTGTCGGGAGGCTTTGCGGTCCGCGGCCGGGGAGCGGTGGGCGGGGGCGACCGGGTCGGCGGGTGTTGGCGGGTGTTCGTCGGTGAAGGTCAGGGGGGCTAGGGTGGCGCGTAGGTGCCAGGTCAGGTAGGCGGCGAGCATCACAATCAGGACGTGGGCGCGGACGCGGTCTTCGAGGCGGTGGTAGATCGGGCGCAGGTCGAGGTCGGTGGCTTTGATGCTGCGGAAGTCGCGTTCGACGTGGGCGAGGTTTTTGTAGGCCTGGACGATGCTGGCGGGGGTGAGGGTCTCGGCGGGCGTTGGGGTGCGTAGCACGTAGATGCCGTCGAGGGCGGCTTCGGCGGCGATCTGGCTGGTTTTGCGGGTGATCACCACGGTGGTGTCGGTGATGGTCAGGTCGAAGTGTTTGGCCATCCGGTATTTGTTGAGGAGTTTGCCGACCCGCAGGCCGATCGTGTCGGCGCCGGCTAGCCGGCCCTCGGCCACTGCTCGCTGGGTGGGGGCCAGGGCGGTTTCGGTGGCGGTGAGCAGGTCCTCGCGTTTGCGGGCGCGTTCGGTGGCCAGGAACGGGTTGCGGCAGGCGATCAGCCGTTCCCCGGGGTAGTCGGGGTGGCTGATTTCGGCCAGGTTGTGTTCATCGAACAGGGTTGGTTGAAGCGGGCCGCCCTCGGCGGCAAGGGTTTTGATCGCGGGGGCGCGCAGCGCGGTGATCCAGCCGAGGTCGGCTCGGGTGGCCGGGTCGGTGTTGGTGTGGCGGATCGCGGTGATCCGGGCGGTGGTGATCATGCCGCGGTCGCCGACCATGACCATCTCGGTGAGTTTGAAGGTGTCCCGCACCAGGGTGACGGCCTCGACGATGAACGCGGTGGGGTCGGCGGTGTTGCCGGGGAAGACCCGGATCGCGACCGGGCGACCGGCCGGGTCGGTCAGCAGCCCGTACTCGATCTGGGTGCGGTTCTTCTTCCCGTCGCGGGAGTAGCCGCGCCGGGCCAGTGGGCAGTGGCTGCCTTCCATCCACGAGGACGATAGGTCGAACAGCGCCATCCGGGCGGGGTTGGCGTCGGCGGCCAGGTGGCGCCGGGCCAGCTGCTTCTCGATCGCGTCCTGGCGCCCGAGTAGCCAGTCCATCGCCGCGTAGACCTCGTCGGTGGAGGCACCGGCCAGGTCGAGGTCGACGCCCAGGGTGGTGTCGGCCCACCAGGAGATGGTCGCCAGCTTCGAGCCGGGTGCCAGCACTCGGGCGATGATCAGCCCCATCGCCAGGTCCCGGGCCCGCCCGGGCGGCCCGAGTAGCCCGGGTAGGCCCAGGGCCCGGGCTTGGGCCCACACCGCGGCCACATGCCCGTGCGGCAGGGAGCGGGTGATGGTGGCGGCCTGGTCGGCCGGGATGAACGCCTGCCCGGCCAGGCAGGCCCGGATCACCTCGATCAGCTCGGCCGGCAGGTGGGAGAGGTTCGCGACCGTCTCGTTGCGCACCTTGCCGTTCTCCCGCCAGGAACGCCGCAACAGGTGGGTCTCGTAGTCCCGGGCCACCCCGTCCTTACCAACATAGTGACGACGGTGCGTGGTCACATGAACCGCTCCACCACGTTTCGCCATACCGCCAAAATATCACACCATGCCGGATCGATCGATCCACTTTAGTGACGACACACCGAGGGGTTAGAAGCCGCATCACTGCAGGTCAAAACGGGGATCAGCCCTCAAACCACTCGCAACTTCGGCCTAGCGAAAGACGCCTCTGCCTCATCCTGGCAGGGACCCGGCATAGCGCAGCTGAGTCTGGGGTCAGCCCTTGAGCTTTGCGTCGTCGAAGACGAGGACCGAGCCGCCGTAGCAGGCAACCCAGACCTGCTTCTTGGTCGGCTCGTAGGTGATGCCGATCGGGGAGGCGTCGGTCGGGACGGTCTGCATCACGGTCATGTCGCTGGTGCGGACCTTGCTCATCGAGCCGGAGCCATAGTTGACGACATAGATCGCCTGGCCGTCACTGGAGATCGCGACCGAGCGCGGCTCGCTGCCGGTGACCGCCGTGCCGACGACCGCACCGGTGGCGCGGTCGATCTTGACGACATCCCCGGAGCGGTTGTTGGATACATACAGGAACTTGCCGTCGGGGCTGATCACGATGTGCCGCGGGCCCCCACCCGGCTGCGCAAATTCGGTGACGGCCCGGGTGGCCAGGTCGACGGTGACGATCTTGTCCGAGCCCATCAGGGCGACATACGCGGTCTTGCTGTCGGGCGAGACCACGATGCCGCGCGGGTAGGCACCCGGCAGGGCCACCTTGGCGGTCTCGGTCGCGGTGGCCGCATTGACGATCGAGAGGTCCCAGCCGCACCAATTGCTGACGATCACCTGTGTGCCGTCCGGGGTCGCGGCCACATACTTCGGGACCGCGCCCACAGCGGCGACCTTGTCGATCGCGAAGGTGGCGGTGTTGATCTGATAGAGATAGGAGGTGTCGGTGCCGTCGCCACGGCGGCAGGAGTCGAGTCCCTCGGGGCCGAAACCGGCGCCATACATCGAATAATTGGACACCCAGACCCGCTTGCCGTCGGGGCTGAACGCCACCTCGACCGGCGCGCCCTTGGAGACGCCGGCGTGGCCCTCGATGCCGTATTTGGCGAGGTCGACGCTGTCCGGGATGGTCTTGACCAGCGCGCCGTCGGGGGTGAACACCGTGACCGAGTGCCGGTACATCATGTTCTGCGCGAACAGCAGGCCATTGGGCCCGGCCACGATCGACTTCGGCGTCATCCGGTCCGACGCCAGCCGCATCGTCTTGACCATCGTGGTCTCACCGGACGCCGCGGCGGCGCCCTGCTTGGCATCGGGCGACGGAGTAGGAGCGGCAACCTCGGGCGTGAGCGCCGTGACCTGCGGGGCGATGGTCGCAGGCGGCGCGGTGGTGGGGGCAGCGTCGTCACCGCCGAAGAGGCCGCCGACGACGCGGACCGCCGCCATGACCAGGCTGACAATTAGGACCAGCGCGACGACGAGGAGGGCGAGCGCGAGCGCCCTCCGGAGCGCATAGTTGGGCCGCGGTCGCGGCTGCCGGTATGCCGCGGCTCCCCCCGGGCGCGCCGGTGGCGGCGGCACGTGGTCGGCGCCGACCGGCGGGTCCTCGCGCCGCGGCCCCACGGGGATGGCGACCGGCATCGAGTCCGGGTCGGGGTCGCGTCGCCGGCGTGGCGGGGGAACATCGAGGCCCCGTTGCGGCAGGACCTGGGTCGCGCCCGCCTCCTCGCCGGGTCGCTCCCGGGTGCCGGGAGGCCGGGGCGGGGAGATCGTCACGGGGTCAGGGTAGCCAGGCCGGCCGCCTCTGGCCGTGCAGGCGCGGCGGATCGGCAGCCGTGTCGCCCCCTGGATTAATTCGGTGTCGCCGGGGACGGCGGATGTCTAGCCTGGATGACCGCCATGAAATTCAGCGTCCTTGATCCCGGCACGCCGCCGACGACGACGCCGCTCGCCTTCTTGATGTGGGGCGCGCGGCGGCAGTGGCGCACCCTGGTGGGCGGGATGGTCTGCGGAATCATCTGGATGACGGCGATCGCCTTGGTGCCGGGCGCGATCGGGCGGGGCATCGACGCCGGGCTGGTCCACGGCGACGACGGCGCCCTGCTGCGCTGGTCGCTGATCCTCGCCGGCCTCTCGCTCGTCATCGCGGTCTCCGGGGCGACCCGGCACTGGTTCGCCGTGCAGAACTGGCTCGACGGCGCCTTCCGCGTCGTCGTCGCTACCGATGCGGCGGTGACGACGCGCGGGCAGGAGATCGCCCGGCGCTTCCCGACCGGCGATGTCGTCGGCGTGACGACCACCGACATGGAGCGCGTCGGCCATGTGTATGACGTGTGGGCGCGCTTCTCGGGCGCGATCGTCAGCTATGTCGTGGTCGCCGTGCTGCTGCTGCGGGCCTCGGCCCCGACCGGCCTGGTGATCCTCATCGGCGCGCCGGTGCTGCTGGCCACGCTGTCGTTCATCATCAAACCGCTGCAGCGCCGCCAGGCGGCCCAGCGCGAGGAGTCCGGCCGGCTGACGACGCTCGGCACCGACACCGTCGCCGGGCTGCGGATCCTGCGCGGGATCGGCGGCGAGCGCGAGTTCGTCGGCCGGTATGCCGCGCAGAGCCAGCAGGTCCGCGCGGCCGGTGTTCGCGTGGCCGGCTATCAGGCGGCGCTGGACGCGAGCCAGACGCTGCTGCCCGGGTTGTTCGTGGTGTTGGTCGTCTGGACCGGCGCCCGGGCGGTGTTGTCGGGCGAGCTGAGCAGCGGTGAGCTGGTCGCGTTCTATGGGTATGCGACGTTCATGACCTTCCCGCTGCGCACCGTGACCGAGATGGTCGAGAAACTGATCCGCTATCGGGTCGCCGCCAACAAGATCATGGCGATCTTGCGGGTGCAGAGCGACCACATCGGCGCACCGGAATCGGCTCCGAGCGTGGCGACTTCGGCGGGCGCGGAGTCATCGAACGAGGCGGCGGTGGCTGCTCCGCTCGGCGAACTCGTCGACCCGGTCAGCGGGGCCCGCTTCGCCGGTGGGCGGTTGACCGCGGTGGTCAGCGCCCGGCCGGAGGAGTCGGTGGCGTTGGCGGGCCGGCTCGGTCGCCTCGGCGAGGAGGTGAGCGCGGCGACCCTCGGTGGCCAGGCACTGGCCGGGCTGCGGATCGAGTTGGTGCGCAGCACAATTGTCGTCAACGACCCCGAGGCACGGCTGTTCAGCGGGACCTTGCGGTCCGAGCTGCAGGCCGGGCGGGCGATCGGCGACGACACCCTGCTCCGGGCCCTGGAGGTGGCGAGCGCGACGGACATCCTCGACTCGCTCGCCGAGGGACTGGACGCGCCGATCGAGGAGAAGGGCCGCGGCTTCTCCGGCGGACAGCGCCAGCGGATCGGGCTCGCCCGGGCGCTGGCGATCGATCCGTCGGTGCTGGTCCTGTTGGAGCCGACGAGCGCGGTGGACGCGCACACCGAGGCGCGCATCGGGGCGGCGCTGGCGGCATACCGGCGTGGGCGGACGACCGTCGTCGCGACGGTCAGCCCGCTGGTGTTGCAGCACACCGATTCCGTTGTGCTGCTCCAGGAAGGACGGGCCATGGCGAGCGGCACGCACGCCGAGTTGCTGGCCGGCAACACGGCATACCGAAACATCGTGATCCGAGGAGGTGACGAGCAATGACCGACACACTGACCCAGCGCACGCGCGTCCAGCGAGAGGTGCGTGAGCCGGAGAAGCCGCGGCGGCGGCATACGAGACCGACTGTGGAACAGACCGATCCGTTGCGACGGACATTGCCCGTTGCCGAACCGGCCGCGGTGTGGACGCACACCAAGAAGCTGCTGAGTCACCACCGCGGCCAGCTCGGCGCGGTCGTCGTGCTGCACGCGCTCGCGGCGATCGCCTCGCTCGTGCTGCCGTGGCTGATCGGCGGACTCGTCGACGACCTCGCGCGTGGGACGACGGTCGGTCATGTCGACCGGCTGGTCGGGTTGCTCCTCGTCGCGGTGCTCGCGCAGACCGGGCTGACCTGGTGGGCGCGGCGAGCGAGTTTTGTCTTCGGCGAGAGCATCTTTGCCGACATGCGGGAGCGCTTCGTCGATCGCGCGTGCCGGCTGCCGCTGTCCGCACTGGAACGCGCGGGCACGGGCGACCTCGTGGCGCGGACGACGAACGACGTCGAATCCCTCTCCTGGGCAGCGCGGTTCGGGCTGCCGTCGATCTTCGTCGCGGCGGTGACCGTTGTGTTGACGATTGGCGCGACCGTATGGGTCTCGCCGCTGGGCAGCCTGGCGCTGCTCGCGGCCCTGCCCTTCGTGGTCCCGTCGACGCGGTGGTATTTGCGGCGCGCCCGCGACGGCTACCTCTGGGAGCGGGCGCAGTGGGCCGTGCTCAACGGTGTTGCGGCCGAGTCAGTCGAGGCGGCGCGCACGATCGACGCGCTGGGGCTGGGGCGGCAGCGGCATGCGCGGCTGGTCGATGCCGTGCGAGGGGCTTATCGGGCGGAGTACTACACCCGCTGGCTGCGGATGTGGTGGTTCGTGCCGACCGAGTTCTCGTATGTCGTTCCTGTCGCCGCCGCGCTGCTGTGGTGCGGCTGGCTGGTGAACGACGGGTCGCTGACGATCGGCGCGGCGACCACGGTGATCCTCTATCTGCGCCAGCTGATCGATCCGTTCGATGAGTTGGTGTCGTGGCTGGACGAGATCCAGGTCGCGGCGACGTCGATGGCCCGGATCATCGGCATCGAGGAGGTGCCGGACGACCGGGTCGCCAGCGGTGCGGTCCCGGACGGCGACGACATCGAGGCCCGCGGTGTGCGGTTCGGCTATCGGGCCGATCGTGAAGTCCTGCATGGGGTTTCGTTAGCGTTGCGGCCCGGTGAGCGGCTGGCGATCGTCGGCCCGTCGGGCGCCGGGAAGTCGACGCTCGGGCGGTTGCTCGCCGGGATCGACGGCCCGTCGTCCGGGTCGGTGACGGTCGGCGGCGTCGGCCTGATGGAGTTGCCGATGGACGTGCTGCGCGGCGAGGTGGCGCTGGTGACCCAGGAGCACCATGTGTTCGTGGGGACCTTGCGCGACAACCTGCTGCTCGCGCGCCCGTCGGCGTCCGAGGCCAAGCTGACGGCAGCGCTGGCGTCGGTGGACGCGGCCGAGTGGGCAGCGGCGTTGCCGGAGGGCCTGTCGACCGCGGTCGGATCGGGTGGACACGAGCTGACCCAGCCGCAGAGCCAGCAGTTGGCGCTCGCGCGTCTGGTGCTGGCCGATCCGCACACGTTGGTCCTGGACGAGGCGACGTCGCTGCTCGACCCGCGCGCGGCCCGGCACTTGGAGCGCTCGCTGGCCTCGGTGGTGCGGGGCCGCACGGTCGTCGCGATCGCGCACCGGCTGCATACGGCCCACGACGCCGACCGGGTGGCTGTGATCGAGGACGGCCGGATCAGCGAACTCGGCTCGCACGATCAGCTGCTCGCCGCCCGCGGCCCCTATGCCGCGCTTTGGCGTTCCTGGCGTGCGGAGGGGTAGCGCGGGGTTCGGGATCCCCGCGCCGTGGGCCAGGAACGCCGAGGCAGACAGTCAGCCGACCGCACCCATCAGCCTCTCGTAGGCGAGATAGAGAATCGGCATCGCCGCACATAGGGCCGCCCAGCCCGTGGCCGGCCCCAGCCAGGTCATCGTCGGCTGCAAGAAGCCCAGCCCGAGGAACAGGATGACGAAGAACAGGAACAGGAAGGCAAGCTCGATCGCGACGAGCTTCTTCTTGATCGCCGGGAGGGCCAGCAAGACGACCGGAACGAGCAGGACCAGGACATACCACCCCTTGGCGTCGGCGGTCGCGACCTTCTCGGGGTTGGCGTTGAGCAGGAGGAAGTAGCCGATCAGCCAGATCCCGAACAACCCGAGCAGGTTGCCGATGTAGGCGTCGCCCCTGCTGTGCTCGAGCAGCGAGACGATGCTCTGGTAGACGCCGGCGATCAGCAGCCCGTAGAGCAACGCCCCACGGGCATGGTGGTTGAGGACGTCAACCACGAAGACATACAACAGTGCCATCCCGAAGGTCATCAACGCGGCGGCACCGGGGTCGCTCATGCGGGTCGGGGCCGGCTGGACTTGTTCGCTCATCGCTAACTCCTGTCGTCTGGGGCCACGACGCTGACGGCCCCAACGGGCGTGCACCCGACACCCCCGCCGTGCCCAGGGTCGGTGTCCGGCACGGCTGGAGTCGGGTAGAGTCGGCGGGCCGGTCAGCCTGCCTCAGCATCATTCAAGCACTCAGGCCGCGACCCGGATAGGCGAACTGCGGGCCGCTCTCCCGAACCCGCCGCCCGTGACCTCGCCGTTCGCCTCGACACGGACGCCGCGGGCAGGTGTCATGTGATCGAGAGCACAGCCGGGCGCTAGCGGACGGCGACGTCCAGCCGCACGTAGGCGCCGCCCTGCGGCGGCCGCCGCTCGGACTCGCCCTTGCGCGGCCACAGGGACAGGGCGCGCTCGGCCTGGGCGGTGATTGTCAGCGACGGGTTGACGCCGAGGTTGGCCGAGATTGCGGCGCCATCGGTGATGTGCAGTCCGGGGTAGCCCCAGACCCGGTGATAGGGGTCGATGACGCCCTCGTCAGGGGTGGCGCCAATCACTGCGCCGCCGAGGAAGTGCGCGGTCAACGGGAAGCCCAGGTTCTCGGCCCAGTTGCCGCCGGCGGTCGCCGCCTGGCCGGTATGCCGCTGCAGCGCCGCCGCCAGCGCGCGGGCGGCCGCGTGCCCGGCGGGGATCCACGACGGGTTCGGCTCGCCGTGCCCCTGGCGCGAGGTCAGCCGCACGCCACGAGTGAGCCGGCGCGGCTTGCCTGAGACCGTCAGCGAGTTGTCTCGGGTTTGCATCACCAACGCGATGATCGTGCGCTGCGACCACTTGCGCACCCGGAACTCCTTGAGCCGAGAGGGATCCCGCCGGATCTGCCGCGCCAGCTCCCCCAGCCGAGTCCGCCCGGTGTCCCCCGGGATGAGCAAGCTGGTGAGCAGCCCCATGGAATTCGACCCGCGGCCATAGCGCACATTCTCGACGTGGGTCTCGGCGTCGGGATGGAAGGAGGAGGTGATCGCGATCCCCTCGCTCAGGTCCGCGCCGGGCTCGACGCGCGGCAGGTTCGCCCCGAGCAGGGCCTCGGAGTTGGTCCGGGTCAGCTCTCCCAGCCGGGACGACAGCCGCGGCAGCCGCCCGGTTGCCTTCAGCCCGTGCAACAACTGCTGCGTCCCCCACGTCCCGGCAGCGATGACGACCTCACCGGCCACCACCGTGCGCCGATCACGCCGCACCCAGGCGCCGCTGCGCTCACTGACGATTTCGTATGCCGTCGGCCCACCCCCGCCGGCATCCACCGGTCTCAGGTCGACGACGGTCCGCAATGGCTCGATGACCACGCCGAGCCGCTCGGCGAGCGCCAGGTAGTTCTTCACCAGCGTGTTCTTGGCGCCGACCCGGCAGCCGACCATGCAGTTGCCGCACAGCGTGCACCCGGTGCGCTCCGGCCCGGCACCGTCGAAGTACGGATCTGGCTGCGTCACACCGGGTTTTCCGAAGTAGACCCCAACCGGCGTCTTGCGGAAGCTCGCTCCGACGCCCATCGCGTCCGCCGCCGACCGCATCGCCTCCTCGGCCGGTCCCTCGACCTCGTTGACGACGACCCCGAGCATCCGCGAAGCGGTCGCATAGTGCGGCGCGAGTTCGTCTTCCCAGTCGGTGATCCCGGCCCACTGGTGATCCTCGAAGAACGCCTTGGGCGGCACATACAGCGTGTTCGCGTAATTGAGGGACCCGCCGCCAACTCCAGCTCCGGCCAACAACATCACGTCAGGGAGCTTGTGAATCCGCTGCACGCCAAAGCATTTCAGCTTCGGCGCCCACAGATATCGCCGCACATCCCAGTTCGTCTTCGCGAAGTCGTCGTCCGCGAACCGTGCCCCGGCCTCCAGCACAAGCACGCGGTAGCCCTTTTCCGCCGCCCGCAGCGCCGCCACAGAGCCACCGAAGCCGGAGCCGACGACCACCACGTCGTAGTCGGTTTTCATTGCAGCCGAAGACCTTTCATCACCTTAAGGGCACCCGTAAGTGCGCGGGCGAACTTCTCGTCGGACAGACCCATCACCGGCGCGATCGGAAGCACACGCTGCGCGGTGACATTCTGCGACTCGGTGAACCGCAAGATCCCCTCCTGCCCGTGTCGCCGCCCGATGCCGCTCGCCTTCATGCCACCCATCGGGGCAGCGACACTGCCCCAGGCCGCGGCATACGCCTCATTGATATTGACTGTGCCCGTGCGGATTTGGGCAGCGACACGTCGCCCTCGCGCGAGATCTCGGGTCCACACAGACGCATTCAGCCCGAATGCCGTGTCGTTCGCCAGCGCGACCGCCGCCGCGTCATCGACGACGCGATAGAGCGCGACGACCGGGCCGAAGGTCTCCTCATCGCGGCAGGCCATCTCGGGGGTGACTCCCTCCAGGATGGTCGGCTCATAGACATAGGGGCCCAGATCGGGTCGTCCCTGCCCGCCGACGAGGACCGTCGCTCCCTTGGCCCGGGCGTCGGCCACGTGGGCCTCGACCGCCGCCAGCTGGTCGGCCGAGGCGAGCGAGCCGAGGTCATAGCCCCAGTGCAGGCCGGTCCCGAGCCGCAGCGCTCGGACGGCGGCGACGAACCGGGGGACGAACGCGGCATACACATCGGCATGGACGAGCACACGCTCGGTCGAGATGCACAGCTGCCCGGCCGAGGAGAAGCACGCCCGGATCACGCCCGGGATCGCCTTGTCGAGGTCGGCGTCGTCGGCGACGTATACGGCGTTCTTGCCGCCGAGCTCGAGGGAGGCGCCGATCAACCGCTCCCCCGCCGCCGCGGCGACCCGGCGCCCGGTCGGCGTCGACCCGGTGAAACAGGCGTAGTCGGCCCGGCCCAGCACCGCCGCACCGATGCTCGACCCGCTGCCGAGGACGACCTGGAACACCCCGGCCGGCAGCCCCACCTCGCGCAGCAGCTCCACCCCGGCGAGCGCGGTGAGCGGGCTCTGCAAATCGGGCCGCAGCACAACGCAATTACCGGCCATCAGCGCAGCGAGCGCGTCGGTGATCGACAGGCTGAGCGGATAATTCCACGGCGAGACGATGCCGACGACGCCCTTGGGGATGCGCGCCTCGACGACCTGACTCAGCACCGGGAAGACTCCCCGCCGGCGCCGGGGCGCGAGCGTGCGGCGGGCCGTCGCGGCATAATGCCGGGCGACGATCGCGACGTCGGCGACCTCCTCGAAGGCATGCAGCCGGGCCTTGCCCGACTCCAGCTGGACCAGGTCGAGCAGCTGCGGCTGCCGCGCCAGGACCAGGTCGTGGAAGCGCCGCAGGATCGCGCCCTTCTCGGCGAGCGGGCGCGCGGCCCACGCGGGCTGGGCGGCGCGGGCCGCGGCATACGCGCTGTCGACGTCTTCGAGGGTGGACAGGCGCAGAGTCGCGATCACCGCTCCGGTCATCGGCGTGGTCACCTCGCGCCGCTCGCTGGAGGTCGCACGGGCCTGACGCGTCAGGCGGGCAACGATTTCGGGCGCAAGCGCCGGGCGCGCCACGGCCGGTGCATCGGTCAGCGGAGAAGCAGTCACTACCTAACGGTAACGACGCTGTCCAGTCCTCGGCACGGTCGCCCATCGGCGCGAGCGGTGGCGGTGGTCACACGGGGTGCCAGGAAACCGGCTAAGGACCGACGGCGCACATCTAAGGGCCTTGCCCGATGGCACACATCCGTGGCGAGAGCACGGTTGGTCCATCGTGCCCAGCCAGAACCGGCGGGCCCCACCAGGAAGGAACACGCATGCGCATCACCTCCTCGACCATTGCCGCAACCGTCACCGGCGTCGGTCTCGGCCTCACGCTCGCCTCCAGCGGCGCGGGCTCGGCGCTGACCGCGCGGGCCCCCGTCGGCAAGACGTTCACGATGGTCCGCTCCACCGGCACCCCCGCGGCCTGCCTGCCGCAGGCCAAGGCGATCGTCACCGTCACCAAGCAGGGGGCAACCGAGAAGATGGTGGTCAAGGCCACCGGGCTGCGCCCCAACAGCGACTACGACCTGTTCGTCATCCAGGTCCCCGACGCGCCGTTTGGCCTCTCCTGGTATCAGAGCGACCTGCACGCCGATGCCTGGGGCAAGGGCCAGGTGACGGTTGTCGGACGCTTCAACAAGGAGACGTTCTCGGTGGCGCCGGGAAGCGCTCCGGCTCCGGTCAGCCACGGCGGCGACGCGGCGACCAACCCGGCGACGGCACCGGTCCACCAATTCCACCTTGGCCTGTGGTTCAACTCCCCCGCCACTGCCGCGGCAGCCGGCTGCGCGGCGAATGTCACGCCGTTCAACGGCGATCACAACGCCGGCGTGCAGATCCTCAGCACACGCAACTTCCCAGCCGCGGCGGGCCCGCTGAAGTCGATCCCGTAACGGGGCTGCGGGTGGGCACGACGTCCGGTCGAGCCGTGCCCACCCGCATCACCTCAACCAGCCAACATCTGCTTCATCTGGTCGATCTCGGCCTGCTGGCCGGCGATGATCGCCTCGGCGAGGGCCTTCGCGACCCACTCAACTGGCGCAAGCGCGCTCTCGCGGGCGGCGCCCGAGTGCGCAGCATCGTGGGGAGGTACTTGTCCGCAACGGCCGAGGCGCCACGCGGGTGCGCAAGCGCGGAGGCGGTTCCCGGCACGGCCGGGTGAGCGGACTGGCCGCAGCATACCGAAGACCATAACGCTGAGGTCTGCATGTTTGGCTGAGGTCGTACTACCGGTAGTACGACCTCAGCCAAACATGCAGACCTCAGCGCGTGGTGGTGGGGTGGTGGGGGGAGACGATGACGTCGATGCGCTGGAACTCCTTGGGCTCCAGGTAGCCGGTGGTGGCCATGGCCCGGCGCAGGGCGCCCATCAGGTTGGTCGTGCCGTCCGAGCCGCTGCTCGGGCCATAGAGGATCTGTTCCATGGTGCCGGCCGCGCCGACCGCGACCCGCTCGCCGCGGGGCAGCTCGGGATGGTGCGCCTCCGGGCCCCAGTGGTAGCCGCGACCGGGGGCATCGCTCGCCCGCGCCAACGCCGCGCCGAGCATCACCGCATCGGCGCCGCAGGCGATCGCCTTGACAATGTCGCCGCTCTCCCCCATCCCGCCGTCGGGGATGACGTGGACATAGCGTCCGCCGGATTCGTCGAGATAGTCCCGCCGGGCCGCCGCGACATCGGCGACCGCCGAGGCCATCGGCACATGGATGCCGAGGGTGGCCCGGGTCGTATGCGCCGCGCCACCGCCGAAGCCGACGAGGACACCCGCCGCCCCGGTGCGCATCAGGTGCAGGGCGGGCGTGTAGTTCGCGACGCCGCCGACGATCACCGGCACGTCCAGCTCATAAATGAACCGTTTGAGGTTGAGCGGCTCGGCGCGGCTGGAGACGTGCTCCGCCGAGACCGTCGTCCCCCGGATGACGAAGAGGTCCACGCCGGAGTCGAGCACATACTTGGCAAACTGCGCGGTCCGCTGCGGTGACAACGCTCCCGCTACGGTCACCCCGGAGGCCCGGACCTCGCGGATGCGCTCGACGATCAGCTCCGGCTGGATCTCCTCGCGATAGATCTGCTGCATCCGCGCGGTCGCCAAGGCGGGGTCGAGCGAGGCGATCTCGGCGAGCAGCGGCTCGGGATCGGCATACCGGGTCCACAGGCCCTCGAGGTCGAGCACCGGCATCCCGCCGAGCCGGCCGAAGGCGATCGCGCTCGCCGGCGACATCACCGAGTCCATCGGCGCCGCGAGGACCGGGATGTCGAAGTGGTAGGCGTCGATCTGCCAGCCGAGCGAGACATCCTCGGGGTCACGGGTGCGCCGGGAGGGGACGACCGCGATGTCGTCGAAGGAGTAGGCCCGCCGCCCGCGCTTGCCCCGGCCGATCTCGATCTCGTTCACGCGGGCAAGGTTAACGGCCGCGGTAGTTGGGCGCCTCGGCGACCATCTGCACGTCGTGCGGGTGGGACTCGCGCAGCCCGGCGGTGGTGATCCGGATGAACCGGCCCTTGGCCTGCAACTCGGGAATCGTCGCCGCCCCGACATAGAACATCGACTGCGCCAGCCCGCCGATCAGCTGGTGAGCCACGGCCGCGACCGGGCCGCGGTAGGCGACCTGGCCCTCGATCCCCTCGGGCACGATCAGGTCGTCGCTCGGGACATCCGCCTGGAAGTAGCGGTCCTTTGAATAAGACTTCTTGCCGCGAGAGGACATCGCCGCAATTGAGCCCATTCCGCGATAAGACTTGAATTGCTTCCCCTGGATATAAACGGTCTCCCCCGGGGTCTCCTCACAGCCGGCAAAAAGCGACCCGATCATCACCGAGTCGGCGCCGGCGACAAGGGCCTTGGCGATATCGCCGGAGTATTGCAGCCCACCGTCGCCGATGACCGGGACGCCGGCGGGCTTGCAGGCGCGAGCGGCATACGAGATGGCGGAGATCTGCGGCACACCGACCCCGGCGACCACGCGGGTGGTGCAGATCGAGCCCGGGCCGACACCCACCTTGACGGCGTCGATGCCGGCGTCGACGAGCGCCTGCGCGGCGGCGGTCGTCGCGATATTGCCGCCGATCAGCTGCACGTGCCGGGTCGCCGGATCCCGCTTGAGCCGCCGGATCATGTCGAGCAGCAGCTGGGCGTGTCCGTGGGCGGTGTCGACCACGAGGACATCCACGCCGGCGTCGACCAGCGTGCCCGCCCGCTCCCAAGCGTCCCCGAAGAAGCCGACCGCGGCCGCGACCATCAACCGCCCGGAGCCGTCCTTAGAGGCCTGCGGGAACTGCTCGTTCTTGACGAAATCCTTGACGGTGATCAGCCCGGCCAGCCGGCCCTCCGGGTCGACCAGCGGCAGCCGCTCGCGCTTGTTCTGGCGCAACAGCGCGATCGCCTCGTCGCGGCCGATGCCTTCGGGAGCGGTGAACAGCGGCATCGGGGTCATCACCTCGGCCACCTTGGTCGTGGCCCATTCGGCCACCGGAGTGAACCGCAGGTCGCGGTTGGTGATGATGCCGAGCAGCTCGTTGTCGACGCCGACGACCGGGAGGCCGGAGACCCGGTATTGCCCGCACACCGAGTCGAGATCCTCCAAGGTGGCATCGGGGCCGATCGTGATCGGGTTGGAGATCATCCCGGTCTGGGTGCGTTTGACCAGGTCGACCTGGTATGCCTGATCGGCGATCGACAGATTGCGGTGCAGCACCCCCAGGCCGCCGTGGCGGGCCATCGCGATCGCCATCCGCGCCTCGGTGACGGTGTCCATCGCCGCGGAGAGCAGGGGCACCCGCAAGCTCCGTTCGCGGGTCAGGCGGGTCGTCGTGTCGACCTCGCTGGGAATGATGTCGGACTCCCCCGGCAGGAGCAGCACATCGTCGTAGGTCAGCCCAACCTCGGGCGCGGCGTTCTGGTCCTGGGCGGAACCGGTCGTCATTGGCCGATTCTACGGGGGGAGCGAGCGGGCCACGGGACACCGGCCGGCGCGATGCCCGTCACCACGCTGACGGACGCCACCGGGCTTCTTGACCATTCCTTGAATCAATCCTTACCAGACATTTGCCCAACGGCACGCAAACGGGCCGTAGCCTCACGCTGAAGTAAGTCCGGTACTCCCAGCAGCTCCGGCGTTTCAGAGAAGGGGGGACCTCCGCATGACCGAGGTATCCGCGCATATCCCACTGGCAGCCGCATGGGAATGGCAGTTCGACGGCCTATGCCGCGGGATGAACCCCGAGATGTTCTTCCACCCCGAAGGCGAGCGCGGTTCGGCCCGCCGGCTGCGCGACCACGCGGCCAAGGAGGTCTGCGAGCGCTGCCCGGTGCTCCTGGAGTGCCGCAGCCACGCCCTGACCGTCCGCGAGCCCTATGGCGTCTGGGGCGGCATGAGCGAGGACGACCGCCTCGCCCACTACGAGGTCGCCACGGCCTCGTAACACGCGACCCATCGGCCATCGGCTGGGATCGTGAAGGTCAACGGCTGCCAGGGCGACCGTTGACCTTCACGATCCGTCGCTAGCTCACGTGCCGACGCGCCAGATGCCGCGGCCGTGGGTGCCGACGACCGCAGCGTTGGCACCCGGCACCGGGCGAACGCTCACGGCGGCCGAATTGGTCAGGCCGGGAACGCGGCGCCACATCGCCGGATCCGACTGCTTGGCGATGAACACGCCGACATCGGTGCCCAGGTAGAGGTTGCCGCTGACCATGGCTACGCCATTGCCGGGGGCGTCGGGCAGATTGCCGGTGATGTTGCGCCAGGTCCGGCCGCCATTCGTCGATTCGAAGATCACGCCGGTACCGCCGCCGGGGATCCACCGGCGCGAGTAGCCGTTGAACACGGCATACACGTGGGCGGGGTTCGCCGGATCGACGGTGAGCCCGGCGATGAACCGGTTGGGCAGGTTCGATGCGACAACCCGGTGCCAGTGGCCCCCGTAGTTGGTGTCGATTCCGGTCGCAAAGGTCGGGCCGGGGTTGCCGCTGGAGTCGACCCACGCGGCATACGTCACCGCGCCGTTGGCCGCCAGCGCGGTGCCGAGCCGGGGCCCGCCGGCGGCATCGGTGCCGAAGGTGTGGACGGCCTTCCAGTCACAGGTGGCACCGAGGCAATTCGTGTTCCAGCCCTTGGTGGTGCGCCACACCCGGCTGCCCGCCGCGACCCAGGTGTTGGTGTTGCGGACATCGGCCTGGAAGGGCGCGATGAAGCGTGCGGCCGGGTCGCAGTCGGCGCCGGTGTAACCATTGCCGCAGACCGGCGAGACGTTCGTGAAGGAGTGGCCGCCGTCGCTGGTGCGGTACATCAGCAGGCCGACATATTCACCGACCGCGCGCTGGGCATTGGCCGGATCCACAAGGACCGTGCCGCCGTCGCCGCCGGCTGGCTCGACGTTGATCTTGCCCGGACGCAGCAACGTGGTCCCGTTGTCCTGCAGCCCGCCCCAGTATGCCGTTCCACCGGCACCCCAGTTGCCCGCCGCGGCGTCGTAGTACTGCAGGGTATGCAGGCTGTTGTTCAGGGAGGTCCAGGCGCCGTAGCCACGGTGGCTCATCGGCCGCGAGTAGACGCCCCCGTCGTTGCCGACCACGACCGTGCTGCCGTGCAGGGCGATCGCGTGCTGGTCCGGGTGGGTCGTCTTGGGGCAGTTGGCGCCGCAGGCGAGGCCATAATTCCAGTAGGGGCTGATCGTGCTCCAGGTCCGGCCGCCGTCACGGGTCTCGTAGACCTCCTCCAGGCCGGCATACACATGCTTGGCGTCGGCGGGGTCGACGAGCAGGAACTGGTTGTACCAGGCCTGCACGCCGGGGTGATAGCCGTCGAAGGTCAGCGCCGATCCACTGTTCATCAGCGCGTTCGCTCCGGCCACCTTGTGCCAGGGCCCGGCCGGTGAGCCGTCGTCGGAGACATAGATGCCCCGCAGCATGCTGTCCTCGCCGGCCGCGAGCATCTCCGGGGACTGCACCATCGCATACAGCCGATTGCCGTTGGCACTGACCGCGAATGTGGTCCGGCCGATGTCGCCACCGTCGATATCGCCGGTGAGCCGGATCTTGCGGAAGCTGCCGGCCGCGCCCGCGCTGTTGGAAACATAGAACCCGTTGTAGTCCGTCCCGTTGCGCCAGCCGAGCGCGGCGATGACCTGCCGGCCACCGCCCCGGACGACGACGTCGGTGATGAACGAGGTGTTGTATGGCGAGTTGGTCGGGTTGGGGTCGGGCTTGAGGATCCGCTTCCACGCCCCGGCCGACGACGTGCTCGAGTGCCGGTAGAGGCCCTGGCTGGTGGCGGCATACATCGTCCCGTGGCCGTCGTCGAGCAGCCGGAAGACCAGGTGGCTCATCAGCTCGTTGCCGCCGACTCGCTGGAAGCTGCCGCCCGCGTTCGTCGACCGGTAGACACCGACGCCCTGGTAGGAATCGGAACTCGTGTTGGCCTCACCGGTGCCGACCCAGATGCCGCGGTCCTTGGCCACGGTGATGGCTCCGATGGACAGCGTCGGCATGTGCTCCCAGATCGCGGCCCAGTGCCGGCCGCCGTCGGTGGACTTCCACACGCCGCCGTCAGCGGCTCCGGCGTAGTACGCGCCGCGGTCCACCGCGAGCGCGGTCATCCGTCCGGCGATGAGCTGGAACCCCGAGCCGGCGTTCGACCAGGCGGGGTCGGTGTAGCCGGGTGGCTCGCCCTGGGTCGGAACATCGGTGATTTCCGATGCTCGTGCCTGAGCCGCGGGCATCGCGGCCGCCTGGGCCCGCGCCGCCACCAGGGCAGCGGCCGACACCGAGTCGGCCGGGAGGCTGCGCTGCTCGGCGTACTGCTCGGCCATCTCGGCGACTTCCATCGGGTCTTCGCCCTCGTCGCCGTCGCGGGCGGCCGGGTTGGGGAGCTGGCGGGTCTGCAGCTGCGCCCATTGGGGAGCCGGCGGCGCCTTGGCTGCCGGGTCCGCGGCGGCGCCCGCGGTTCCGGCCATGGCAGCGATTGTGGCTAGCGCCGCCAGGCGCGCTATCCGGGACGTATTCATGTGTCCTCCATCGACCGAGCGCCGGACGATCCAGCGACCAATCGGCCACCGCAAATCTCCCACCACACAATGAGGTTGGCAAGGATCCCGGTGGGTGAATCGTCCACACCGAATGGCCACCGGGCGCGGCATCAGCGCCGGGAGCGCCATCCCCGCGCAAGCGCGTCGCGCCAGCGGGGGACATGAATCCCTGCCGAGCCATCACCGCGCGGGCCTTGCTGCCGGTGACATAGATCCCGACGATCCCAATCACATAAAGCGGGAGCTGCACCGCCATCGCCAGCCGGAAGTCGGCGAGCGCGGCCGGGCCAGCACCATACGACAATCCACGGGATCAACGAGCACGCCACCGTCGCGAACACGAGATTGCTGCGCCGCAACGGATGTCGGCCGGTGAGGTGCCCGAGCATAGGGAAAGCCCCAGAACATCGCGAACACCATCGTCGGAAAGCAGGCGCTCCAATGCCTCCACATGCCCAACCGGGTCCCGGAATGGCGCCACGCCGTGACGACCGAACCGCGGATCTGTTCCCACCCGCGCGTTGTGCGGCTCGGCGGCGTTCCGCGGGGACAATCCCGCAGTAGAACGAGTGCGCTCATCGTGTAGGTCTCTGGCTGCCAGAGCGACCAGAGACCTACACGATCCGGACAAGCGACGCGCCAGCGGACCGGACACGAGGAGTAAACAACCAGCGCGGCACCCGACCCGACCCGAGCGCAACACTGCGGATCCGACGACGATGGCCCCGTGTGGACCGCGCCAGCGGACCACACGGGGCCATGAGGAGTCGGATCAAATAGACGTCAGTGCCCGTGGCCGTGGCCGGCCGCGGGAGCTGCGGGCTCCTCTTCCTTCTTTTCGACGACGAGGGTGTCGGTGGTCAAGACCATCGAGGCGATCGACGCGGCGTTGCGCAGCGCCGAGCGGGTGACCTTGACCGGGTCGACGACGCCGGCCTTGACCAGGTCCTCGTAGTCGCCGGTGGCGGCGTTCAGGCCCTGGCCGATCGGCAGGTCGACGACCTTGGAGACGGCGACGTAGCCTTCCATACCGGCGTTCTCGGCGATCCAGCGCAGCGGCTCGGCGGCGGCCTTGCGCACGATGTTGGCGCCGGTGAGTTCGTCGCCGGTCAGGCCGAGGTCGTCGAGCGCGGGGAGCGCGTGGACGAGGGCGGTGCCGCCGCCGGCGACGATGCCCTCCTCGATCGCGGCGCGGGTGGCCGAGATCGCGTCCTCGATGCGGTGCTTCTTTTCCTTCAGCTCCACCTCGGTGTGGGCGCCGACCTTGATCACGCAGACGCCGCCGGCGAGCTTGGCGAGGCGCTCTTGGAGCTTTTCGCGGTCCCAGTCGGAGTCGGTGTTCTCGATCTCGGCCTTGATCTGATTGATCCGGCCGGTCACGTCGTCGGCGTTGCCGGAGCCGTCGACGATCGTGGTCGTGTCCTTGGTGACGACGACGCGGCGGGCCTGGCCGAGCAGCTCGAGCCCGGTCTGGTCGAGCTTGAGGCCGACCTCTTCGGCGATGACCTGGCCACCGGTGAGGATCGCCATGTCCTGCAGCATCGCCTTGCGGCGGTCGCCGAAGCCGGGCGCCTTGACGGCGACGGCGTTGAACGTGCCGCGCAGCTTATTGACGACCAGCGTGGACAGCGCCTCGCCGTCGACGTCCTCGGCGATGATGGCCAGCGGCTTGCCGGTCTTCATGACCTTTTCGAGGACCGGCAGCAGCTCGGCGATCGTGGAGATCTTGGCCTGGTGGATCAGGATGTAGGCGTCCTCGAGGACGGCCTCCATCCGCTCCGGGTCGGTGACGAAGTAGGGGCTGATGTAGCCCTTGTCGAACTGCATACCCTCGGTGAACTCCAGGACCGTCTCGGCCGTCGAGGACTCCTCGACGGTGATGACGCCGTCCTTGCCGACCTTGTCGAAGGCTTCGGCGATGATCTCGCCGATGGCCTCGTCCTGGGCGGACAGGGCGGCGACGGAGGCGATCTCCTCCTTGCCGCCGAGTTCCCGGGCGTTGTCGAGCAGGCGGGTGTTGAGTGCCTCGACGGCGGCGTCGATGCCGCGCTTGAGGCTGGAGGGGGCGGCGCCGGCCGCGACATTGCGCAGGCCTTCCTTGACCATCGCCTGGGCGAGGACGGTCGCGGTGGTGGTGCCATCACCGGCGATGTCGTTGGTCTTGGTGGCGACCTCCTTGGCGAGCTGGGCGCCGAGGTTCTCGTAGGGGTCCTCGAGCTCCACCTCACGGGCGATCGTCACGCCGTCGTTGGTGATCGTCGGGGCGCCCCACTTCTTGTCGATGACCACGTTGCGGCCCTTGGGGCCGAGGGTCACCTTGACGGCGTTCGCGAGCGCATCGACACCGCGCTCGAGTGAGTGCCGGGCGGAGTCGTTGAACTCCAATTGCTTAGCCATGGATGTCCTTCGTCCGTTAGGGGCTCGTCACTCGACGATGGCGAGCACGTCGCGGGCGGAGAGGATGAGGTATTCCTCGCCGCCGTGCTTGATCTCCGTGCCGCCGTACTTGCTGTAGATCACCCGGTCCCCGACCTTGATGTCGAGGGGGACGCGCTCGTCGCCGTCCTCGTTCCACCGGCCCGGACCGACCGCCATGACCTCGCCCTCCTGGGGCTTCTCCTTGGCCGTGTCCGGGATGACGAGGCCGGACGCCGTCGTCTGCTCGGCTTCGAGCGACTTGACGACGATGCGGTCTTCGAGCGGCTTGATGGCAACCGACACGATGACTCCTCCGCTTGTAAGTAGGTACTTGTGAACGTCAGTTGTGCACCGCGCGGAGCCCGCCGTCGCGGGGGTCGAGCACCCTCGGTGCGTTGGCACTCACGGGTCGAGAGTGCCAACGAGAAATCTATGCCGCGATTAGCACTCGGTCAACTTGAGTGCTAGTCGGTGAATTGCGGTTGCGCCCGCACACGCGCGTCGGGGAGGCTGGCCGATCGTGACGGGTGTCGACTCGGGGGCCTTGCTGGCGGCATACGACGAGCAACTGCGTCGCGACGCGGAGTTGGTCAGCGCTATCGAGCGCGTCGAGCGCGGCCCGCTGCTGTTGGGGACCTATCGCCGCGGGCGAGGGTTCATCACCTATCGCGACCTGACCGGCGTGCCCGCGGACGGCATGGACGCGCTGGTCGCCGGGGCGCTCGAGCATTACCGCGCCGATCCGGCGGTCCGCCGGGTCGAGTGGAAGACCCGCGGTCACGACCAGGCGCCCGGGTTGCACGAGGCGCTGCTGCGGCACGGCTTCGTCCCGCACGCGCCGGAGTCGGTCATGGTCGGCGAGGCCCGGCTGCTTGCGGTCGATGTGGCTGCGCCCGTCGAGGTGACGATCCGGCAGGTCACCGCGACCGCCGATGTCGACCGAATGCTCGCGATGCAGGCGGAGGTCTTTGGGGACTCCCCCGAGTTCGCCGCGGAGATCGCCGAGCAGGTCCACCACCGGTTGGCCACGCGTGACGACATGGAGATGTGGGTGGCCGAGGCCGCCGGTGAGGTTGTCAGCGCCGGGCGGCTGGAGCCGGTGGCCGGCACCGAGTTCGCCGGGATCTGGGGCGGCGCGACTCGTCCCCACTGGCGCGGCCGCGGCATCTATCGCGCGCTGACCGCCGCGCGCGCCCGCTCGGCAATCGCGCACGGCAAGCGCCTTATCCACTCCGACTCCACCGAGTTCTCCCGCCCGATCCTGGAGCGCTCCGGGCTGGTCAAGGTCACGACGACCACGCCGTATGAATGGCGCCGCCCGTCCCGCTAAGGCGCTCGCCGGTTGCGCGAGAGAATGCCGCCGTGGCCGATGCGCTCTTTGGCGATGAGGAGTATGCCGATCGCCTCGCGCGCACCCAGGCGCTGCTGCGCGAGCACGGGCTGGACGCGCTGATCGTCACCGACCCGGCGAACACCTACTACCTGACCGGGTATGCCGCGCACTCCTTCAATGTGCCCCAGGCCCTGGTCGTGCCCGTGGCGGGCGAACTCCTGTTGGCCGTGCGGGAGATCGATGCCGCCAGCGCCTGGCAGACCACCAGCCTGGCTGAACATCACGTCCTTGGATACCCGGAAAGTTATGTGCAGCAAGCAGACTCCCATCCGATGGAGTGGATCGCCGAGCGGGTCCGGGACCGGCTGGACCCGGCCGCGGTCGTTGGCGTGGAGAGTGACTCGCCGTACCACCCGGTGCGGGCGCACCGGGCGCTGGTCGCCGGCCTCGGGGGCGGCGTGGAAGTCCTCGAGATCCCTCGGCTCGTCACCTGGGTGCGCGCGGTGAAGTCGGCGGCCGAGATAGCGATCATGCGGACGGCCGCGCGAATCACCGAGCAGGCCGTCGCCGTGGCGCAGGACGTCATCCGTCCCGGCGTGCGGCAATGCGATGCTGCGGCGCTGATCTATGCCGAGTTGATCCGCGGCGTTCCCGCCGCCGGGGGCGACGACGACCGCATGCGGGGTGCCGGAGGTGACTACCCCGCGATCCCGCCGCTGCTGCTCGCGGGGCGCAACGCGGCATACCCGCATGTGGCATGGTCGGACGAGCCCTTCGGCGAGGGCGCCGTCGCGCTGGAACTCTCGGGTGCGCGCCACCGCTATCACGCTCCGGTCGCCCGGACGCTGCACCTCGGCCCGCCGCCGCGCGAACTCGCCCGGCTCGCGGACATCACCGGCGAGGGACTCGGCCGAGGTCATCGCCCCGGCACGGGCTGGCCAAGAGCAGCCGGGTCGGCTATCCGGTGGGGATCGGCTTCCCGCCCGACTGGGGCGAGCAGACGATGAACTCTAAACGGGGCTGAGTCGCGCACATCGGCGCGACTCGCCGATACTGCAGGAGTGGATCTGGCGGCGGTGGCCTGGCTGACCTCGCCCGCGGGCGAGCGCATGCTGACCCACCTTGGTGCGTATGCCGATTCGGACGCCATCGCGCTCGTCACCCGGTTGCGCCGGGATGGCTTGAGCGCCGAGCAGGCCGCCGCCGTGGTGAC
The DNA here is from genome assembly GCF_037045025.1 of Nostocoides sp. GTDB lineage: Bacteria > Actinomycetota > Actinomycetes > Actinomycetales > Dermatophilaceae > Nostocoides_A. The sequence continues at coordinate 72,649 of NZ_JBAOHM010000016.1, forward strand.
CCAGCAGGAGTTGCGCACCCGGGCCCGGGCGAAGTTCGCGGAGCAGGCGGCCGGCATGCTGTTCACCCCCGAAGGCTTGGAGCAGGCAACCCGGGCCGAGGTGGCGGCGGTGCATGCGGCGAGGTTCATGGCGGCGGGGGTGGAGCGCGTACACGATCTCGGCTGCGGCATCGGGGCGGACGCGCGGGCCTTCGCCGCGGCCGGCCTGGCGGTCGCCGCGATCGACGCCGACCCGGTGACCGCCGCGGTCGCAGCCGCCAATCTGCGCCCGTGGCCGGCGGCGCGGGCCGAGGTGGGGCGGGTCGAGGATGCCCACCTCGAGGTCACGGGAAGCGGCGCCTGGCTCGACCCCGGTCGGCGGGAGAGCGGCATCCGGGATGCACGCGGGCGGGCGCGCCGGGTCACCGGGCTGGCGCAGTTGCGCCCGAGCTGGGAGCAGGTGTGTGCCGTGGCCGCGCGGCTTCCGGCGACCGGGGCCAAGCTGGCACCAGCGTTCCCGCACAACGAGATTCCCCCAAGCGCAGAGGCGCAGTGGGTGTCCTGGTCGGGCGATCTCGTCGAGTGCGCGATCTGGTATTGGCCGCTCGCGGCCACACCCGGGCGCACCGCGCTGATCCTGCGTCCGGACCGGCCGGCGGTGACCGTGACCCAGGCCGACGCGCCCGAGCCATCGCCGGCGCTGTCCGGCCTCGCCGGCCTCGGGCCCTGGCTCTACGAGGTCGACAAGGCGATCGTCCAGGCGCGGCTGACCGCCGCGGTGACCACGGCGACGGACGGGAGCGAGCTGGAAGCCGGGGTCGGCTACGTGAGCGGCCACGCGGCATACGACATCGGCGCGGCGCGCCGCTATCGGGTGGTCGACGCGATGCCGCACAAACCCGCGCGGCTGCGAATGTGGTTGCGCGAGCGCGGGATCACCGGCGTGACGATCAAGCAGCGCGGCGCCGGGGTGGAGGAGGGGGAGTTGCGGCGGCAGCTGCGGGTCGGGCGCGGCGCGGGCAACGGGGCGCAGGCCGTCGTCGTCCTGACGCCGGTCGCCGGGGCGCTGGCGGCGATCGTCGTCGAGCCGGCGTGAGCTTCAGCCGCCGTTCATCGCATCGCGCCAGTCCAGCCAGGGCTGCACAAACCCGATGTCGTATGCCGGTCCCCCGGCCCCCATGCTGAACAGCCGGGCGCCGAGGTCGTAGAGCGGGGCGCCCTCGATCTCCGGGGCTTCGGGCTGGCGGCCGTCGCGGCCGCGGCCACCGACACCGACCGAGATCTCGATGTCGCCGACGTCACGGCCTTCGCGTTCGCAGTGTTCGCGGAGCACGTCGAGTTTGTGGGCGAGCGCCTCGCCCTGTTCGAAGCTGTGCCAGATGTCGGCGTGCCGGGCGACCAGCCGCAACGTCTTCTTCTCCCCGCCGCCGCCGATGAGGACCGGAACGTGCCGGGTCGGGGGCGGGTTGAGCTTGTCCAAGCGCTCCTCGATGAGCGGCAGCGCGGCGGCGAAGTCGTCCAGCCGGCTGCCTGCCGTCCCGAAGGGATAGCCGTACTCGGCGTAGTCGCGCTCGAACCAGCCGGCGCCGAGGCCGAGGATCAGCCGGCCGGCGCTGATGTGGTCGATGGTCCGGGCCATGTCGGCGAGCAGCTGGGGGTTGCGGTAGGAGTTGCAGGTCACCAGGGCGCCGATCTCGACCCGGCTGGTCTGCTCGGCCCAGGCGGCCAGGACCGTCCAGCATTCGAAATGCTTGCCGTCGGGGTCGCCATTGAGCGGGAAGAAGTGGTCCCAGGTGAACAGGACGTCGACGCCCATCTCCTCGGCGGCAGCCACGGCCTCACGGAGCGCGCCGTAGTCGGCGTGTTGCGGTTGCAGTTGCAGCCCGATCCGGACCGGCCCAGCGGCCGCGGTCACAGGCCCAGCCACTCGCGCCAGCCGCCGTTAAGGACCAGCCACGCGATCAGGCCATACCCCGCCTGCCCCGGGTGCTCGGGGATGCGGGCCGCGGCCAGGTCGGATTCCCACTGGTCGTGGCCGAGCAGCGGGCGGAAACAGTCGACGAAGTGCACGCCCCGACGGGAGCAGACATCGGCCTGGGCGTCGACGAAGGCTTCCAGCTGGGCATTGGCCGAGGCGCTGGAGGTCGGCGGCGGGCCGACGACGAAGGTCGCGATGCCCGTGCTGGCGGCGTCGTCGAGGATCGTGGCGAGGTTGAGCCGATGGCGCGCCACGCTCAGGCCACACCCGACATCGGCCCGGCCGGTCGAGACGATCACCCGGCGCTCCGTCCGACCGGCAAAACGTGGCGGGCACTCGGCGCGGAAGCGTTCCAGCACTTCGGCCGAGGTCGCCCCGCGGACCCCGAGGTTGTATGCCGTTAAGTCCAGGTCGTCGGACTGGCTGCGGGCCACCACCCGGGTGACCCAGCCCTGGCCCCGGGGGTCGCCGATCCCGGTGACCAGGGAGTCGCCGAGGAAGACGAGGCCGACGTCGCGGCGCGGAGGCGTGGTGGGGTCTGCAGTCACGGCCCACACATTATCCCGCGCCCGAATCCGATAAGAACACCCGCCGGGTGGCGGGCGCGGTCTGCGGCGGCCCGGTCAGCGGCGTCGCGGTCAGCGGCCTTGCGGTCAGCGACGTCCGCGCAGGCGGGCGTCGCGCTGGGCACCGGGATAAGTCACCGCATCGGCGCCGGCGACCGCGGCGGCGCGCATCGCCTCCTCCCGGGACGCGCCCGCAGCGAGGGCCGCGGCGAGCGCCCCGACGAAGGCGTCACCCGCGCCGGTCGTGTCGATCACGTCCGCGGGCGCCACCTCGACGGCGGGCACGACCTGCCCGTCCCAGACGGCGCCGTTGGCCCCCATCGTGACGAGCAGCGAGCCGGCGCCGGCACCGGAATCGGCGAGCCGCAGCGCCTCGTGCTCGTTGGCGACGATCGGATCGGCGAGCGCGAGCAGGGAGCTGGGCAGATCGGCATACGGGGCAATGTTGAGGACGACCCGGGCGCCGCGCTCGTGAGCGCGCTCGGCCGCCCACCGCACGGCGCTGAGGTCGATCTCGAGCTGGAGCACGACGACATCGCCGGCGTTAAGGTCGGGGAAGTGCTCGGGCCAGCCGTTGGCGACGCCCTGGTTGGCGAAGGGGACCACGACGATCGTGTTCTCCCGATCCTCGTCCACGGTGATGTATGCCGCTCCGGTCGGTTCGCTGCGGCTCGCCCAGACGTGGGTCACGTCGATGCCGCGCTCGGCGAGTCGGTGGCGGTATGCCGTGCCGAGGTCGTCCTCCCCGACACAGCCGACCATGAGCACGTCGGCGCCCGCCGCTGCCGCCGCGATCGCTTGGTTGGCGCCCTTGCCGCCGGCAAGCTCCTGGTGGGCGATCGCGAGGACGGTCTCGCCGGGCTTGGGGTGGCGCTCGACCCGGGCGATCTGGTCGACATTGATCGACCCGACGATGACGACCCGGCCCATCAGCGGCCGCCGCGGATCGTGTCGAGCCATAGGGCGGCATACCGCTCGGCGGCGATGTCGAGCGCGACGTCGACGACGACATCGGACTGGCCGTGCGGGTCGTGGGTCAGATCGCCGGACCAGTCGCGGTGGTCGACGACCGTGCGGCCGCGGGTATAGCGCCCGGCGAGTTCGACGCGCACCGGCAGCGGCGTGGTCCGCAGGCCCTCGGGATTGGCGACTGCGCACACCGCTCCGGCGTCGCCGATCGTTGCCGCGTCGGTGGCAAACCGGCGGCACTGGAAGGCGATCAGTTCACCGGCCAGGCCCGCCGGTCCGGCCGGGTCGGCGGCCATCAGCTCAGCGGCCTGCTCGCGGGTGATCCGCGGCCGATAGAAGACGTCCAGGCCATACATCGAGATCGGTATGCCGAGGTCGGCGCTCGCGTCGAGCACAATCGCCGCGGCCTCGGGGTCGTGGAAGACATTGAACTCGGCCGAGGCGGTCGCGTTGCCGGTCGCCGCCGAGCCTCCCATGAAGAGGATGCGCGCAATCCCTTGGGCGACATCGGGATAGGTGCGCAACAGGAGCGCGATATTGGTCATCGGGGCGAGCGGGATGAGCGTGATCCGCTCCCCCGCGGTTGCCGCTGCGCGCAGGGCGTCGCGCAGCAACTCCACGGCGTGGCGCGGGTCCGGCCGTCGCGTCGACGGCGTCCGGCCGAGGTCACCCATCCCGTCGGCGCCGTGGACGTGCCGCGCGTCCACCGGGTCCTCCAGCAGCGGCCGGTCGGCGCCGGCGGCGACCGGCACCTCGGTGCGGCCGAGGATGTCGAGCACGGTCAGCGTGTTGCGCACGACGTCGGGCAGGGGCGCGTTGCCGCCCACGCAGGTCACCGCGCGCAGGTCGAGGCCGTGGTGGCGGGCCGCGAACAGAATCGCGCAGGCGTCGTCCACGCCAGTGTCGACGTCGAGGATCACGGGAATGCGGGTCGGCACAGCGGCAAGCCTAGTGAGGGGCTGCCGGCGTTCCGGCCTAAGGTGAGCGCGTGAGAAGCCAGCGCCCTGCGGTCGGCCGAGGTGGTGTCGGACTGGTTGGTGTCGGACGGGTTGGTGTCGGGGCGGTTGCCGCGCTCGCCCTGCTGAGTGCGTGCACGCCGACCAGCGGACGCCCCTCGATGAGCAGCCCGAAGTCTCCGGCCTCGTCCGCCGGCGGGCGATCGGTTGGTCCGACGCCGGGAGGCAGCACGGCCTCCTCGAGCAGCCCGGCGGCGGCCTCCAGCGCGCCCACCTCGTCCGCGGATGCTCCTGCCGCCTGTGTCGCCGACCTGGCCGACGGTCTCAGCGCCGCCGAGCGAGCCGGTCAGCTGCTCATGGTCGCGGTGACTCCCGCCGAGGGACTCGGGGGCGTGACCGGGCAGATCGCCGCCAGGTCGGTCGGCGGGGTGATCTACCTCGGGGGTTGGTCCGCGGGCGCGGCGCAGATCGCGGCGACCTCGCGCCGGTTGCAGGCGGCCGTCGACGGCGAGGTGGAGTTGTTCGTTGCCGCCGACCAGGAGGGCGGGCAGGTTCAGCAGTTGACCGGGCCGGGCTTTTCCTCGATTCCGGCCGCGACCGAGCAAGGCGGTTGGCCGGCCGCCGACCTGATCCGGGCAGCCTCCGGCTGGGCGCGCGAGCTCGCCGCCGCGGGCGTGAACGTCGACCTCGCGCCCGTCGCCGACACGGTCCCGGCCGACATCGGGACCGCCAACGCCCCGATCGGCGCACATCGCCGCGAGTTCGGGTCCACTCCAAAGGCGGTCGCGCCTGCGGTCGAGGCCGTTGTCGCGGGGATGCACGAGGGTGGCGTGGCGACGACCGTCAAGCACTTCCCGGGCATCGGCCGGATCCGGGGAAACACCGACAATACGGCTGGCGGCATCACCGATTCCGTTGCCACCGAGTCCGATCCCAATCTCGAGCCGTTCGCCGCGGGGATAGCTGCCGGGGTCGACTTCGTGATGGTTTCGACCGCGCGATATCCGCGGATCGACCCGGAGAATCAGGCGATCTTCTCCCGCGCGATCGTCACCGACCTGTTGCGCGGCCGGCTCGGCTGGGAGGGCGTCGTGATCACCGACGACGTGGGCGCCGCGCGGTCGGTCGCCGCCATTCCCGTCGGCGATCGGGCAACCCGATTCGTTGCCGCCGGCGGCGACATCGTCCTCACCGCCCGCGCGAGCGACATACCGACAATGCAGCAGGCGCTCGTGGCTCGCGCGGCCGGCGACCCTGCGTTCGCCGATCAGGTCGATGCCGCCGTGCTCCGCGTGCTCACCCTGAAGACCGCCCGCGGCCTGACCTCCTGCCCCCGCCCCCGCTGACAACCCGCTGAGAAACCCGCCGAGGCGTGATAGGGGAGGTTTTCCACAGGTTCGTCCGGGCAGCCCTGACAGTTCTCCACAGGCGGGGGAGGTCGCGCTTCACGCACGCCACGCTCGTCGAGACTAGTTACAGGACCGGCTCTTCCTGCGGGCGGGTCATCGCGGTGTCGTTCAATCACGAGCGGTCGTACGTCACGCGGACGGTTGGTCCGGCTCGGCGATGGAGACCTCGTTGCGCTGGGTTGGGGTGGCCGGAGGCTTGCCGCCGCCCACCTGCCAATACCCGGTGACGATCGGCAACACGACCTTCTTTGTAGATCTCGCCTGGAAACTCAACCCCGGCATGGGCTCTGGCGAGGACCAGATCGTGATCGGCGAGGAGTACGACGGCCGAGAGAAGTATGCCGATGACAACGATCCGCTGGCGCCTCTCATGGCTGAGAAGGCCCGCGAAGACGCCCTTCGCGCCGTGGGCGTGCGCCTGCGCCGACGCGTCGCCGAAGACCTCCGCGACCCCGGCCTGCTGTTTGCCGACATGCAGCGCCGCTTCCCGGAATCGGTCAGGCGGCGGATCCGGCCGGTTCCCGGCCTCTACGTGCCCCGCGATTTCGGCGACATGACCACTGCGGCTGACCAAGCACGCTGAGGTCTGGTCTTTTTGCTGAGGTCGTACTACCGGTAGTACGACCTCAGCGAAAACACCAGACCTCAGCCGATTTGGTCGGGGACGTGGGCCAGGGTGACGGGGAGGGAGGAGTCGGCGGGCAGGTCGAGCCCCGAGGGGGATCGGCCCTTGGCGACCAGTTGGGCGCCGAGGGCGGCGACCATCGCGCCGTTGTCGGTGCACAGCGCGGGGCGCGGGACGCGCAGCCGGATGCCGGCAGCGTCGGCGCGGTCCTGGGCGAGGGCACGCAGCCGGGAGTTGGCCGCCACGCCGCCGCCGATCTGCAGATCGGCCACGCCATGCTCCTTCGCGGCACGAATCGCCTTGCGGGTCAACACATCGACGACGGCTTCCTGGAAGGAGGCGGCGACGTCGGCGACGGGCACATCCCGCCCCGCCTGGCGCTCGGCCTCCACCCACCGGGCAACCGCGGTCTTGAGCCCCGAGAACGAGAAGTCGAATCGGTGCCGCTCCAGATCGCGGCCGGTCGTTAACCCCCGCGGGAAGTCGATCGTGATCTGTCCCTCGCGTGCAGCCCGATCGATGTGTGGGCCACCCGGGAACGGCAGCCCCAGGACGCGGGCGACCTTGTCGAAGGCCTCACCGGCGGCGTCGTCGATCGTCGCACCCAGCGGGCGCACGTCGTCGGTCACGTCGGGCACGAGCAGCAGCGACGAATGCCCGCCCGAAACAAGCAGTGCCAGAACGGGTTCAGGAAGTGGCCCGTGCTCGACGATGTCGACGGCGACGTGCGCGGCCAGATGATTGACCCCATAGAGCGGTATGCCGAGGGCGAGCGTCAGCGCCTTCGCCGCGGCCACGCCGACCATCAGCGTTCCGGCAAGACCCGGCCCGCAGGTCACCGCGATCGCGTCGAGGTCGCCGAGCGCGACGTTCGCCCCGGTCAGGGCCCGCTCCAGCGTCGGGATCATCGCCTCGACGTGGGCCCGGCTCGCCACCTCGGGGACGACGCCACCGAAGCGGGCGTGCTCATCGACGCTGCTCGCGATCGCGTCGACGAGCAACTTCTCGCCGCGCACGACCCCCACCCCGGTCTCGTCACACGACGTCTCGATGCCGAGCACGAGCGGCTCCTCGCTCACGTCGCATCACCACCCTTGTCTGCCAACAGCTTCCGCATCACAACGGCGTCGACATCGCCGGGTTGATAGTAGCGGCGCCGCGTCGACAGGACGTCGAAGCCGCTGGAGCGGTAGAGCTCGAGCGCCGCGGCATTGTCGGCGCGCACTTCCAGCAGCAGCGCCGCGGCACCTCGCGCCCGGGCACGGTGCTCGATCTCGGCGAGCAGCAGCCGGCCCAGCCCGCGCCCGCGGGCAGCGCTGGTGACGGCGATCGTCATCAGATCGCTCACCTCGCCGCCATGATCGGCTCCCGCATAGCCGAGCAGCGCGCCGCCGGGGTCGACCGCGATGACATAGTCGCGGCGCGGACGAGCGGCAAGTTCGCCCCACCAACTCGCCGGGGACCACGCGTCGTCGGGGAATAGCTCCGCCTCGGCCGCGGCAACGGCGGGAATGTCCGGCCAGCAGAGCGCGCGGACCGCTGCGACACCACCGGACCCGGCAGAGGGCGGAACGGCATCCAGCGCACCCGTTTTCAGCGCACCCGATGTCGGCGCATCAGATTCCGGCGCCACCGATTCCTGCGAAACCGGCGTCATCGGATTCACCTCGACTCCGTCGGCGGATCACCTGCGAGCGCTGCACGCGCCGACGTTCCGCGCCCCCGTGCCCTGCGTGCGGCAGGCAGCAGCGTCGTCTTGGGCGCGCTGGGCTCGCGCACGTCCGGGCGCCGCAGATACAGCGGGGTCACCGGCAGTGACTCGCCGGCAGCCAACCGACGCCGGGCGAGCGCGGCCAGGCTCGCCGCGGCGACCTCGGCTGGGCCGACCGGCGGGCCGAACACCTCGGCATACAGCTGGCCGCCGCGCCCGACCACGGGCAGGCGGCGCAGCCGGTCGGGCAGGTGCGCGGGTTTGTCCACGGCGGGCCCCTCGAGGCGCACCGGCAGGCCGTCGGCATCGAGCCGGTAACTCGCCCAGTAGACCTCCTTGCGCCGGGCGTCCGTGGCGACGACGAACTCCGGCGCATCATCCACAGGCGCGTCGTCGCGACTCGCGGCCTCGGCGGGGGTGGACGACGCGGCGCGGCCGGCGGCGGCATACGACTCGGCGAGGGCATCGAGGGAGCACACGCCGTGCACCGGCACGCCGAGGGCATAGCCCAGGGTCGTCGCGGTGACCACCCCCACGCGCAGCCCGGTGAACGGTCCCGGGCCGGTCCCGACGACGATCCCGGACAGTGCGGAAAACGCCAAACCTGACTGCTGCACAACGGCTTCGATCGCCGGCGCGAGAACCTCGGCGTGCCGCAGCGCGTCGTGGACCGCGGTCTGGGCAAGGACCGCGCTGTCGCGCACAACCGCGACGGCGACCGCGGCGGTCGCGGTGTCGATCGCCAGCAACACCTCATCGGGAGAGCGGCTCACGACCGGTCCCGGCCCGACGCGCCGCCGCCCGCCACGAGCGCCTCCAGGGCAGCGCGCACAGCCGGCGCGGCCCACCGCTCACCGACGGCATCGATCCGCACCCGCCGGCATTCGGTCACCGGATCGGCTTCCAGCACGACGAGCAGATGGCTGTCGGCGAGGTCCTCGGCCAGCCCCTCGCCCCATTCGACGACGGTCACGGATTGCTCGAGGGTGGCGTCGAGGTCCATGTCGTCCAGCTCGGCGATCGAGCCGAGCCGATAGGCGTCGACGTGCACGAGAGCGGGACCATCCCCGAGCGGAGGGTGGACCCGGGCGATGACAAAGGTCGGGGACGTGACGTCGCCACGCACCCGCAAACCGGCACCGATCCCCTGGGTCAGTGTTGTCTTGCCGGCACCCAAATCCCCCGCCAGGACAACGAGATCACCGGCGCGACACACCGTCGCCAACGCGCGGCCAAAGCCGGCCGTCTCGGCGGCGGTGCGCAACTCCCCCGGCCCGAAGCAGCGGCCAGTCACGGCTGCGATTCCTCCGCGCGCGACTTCCTGGCGCCGCGCCGCGCCCGGCCGCCCGCGATTTCGGCGACGACGTGCCGCCGGCGCAGGTCGGTCACCCGCTCGCGTTTGCGCGGCGTCGACACGGTCTCGCGCACGCTCTCGCCGGCCCGGTCGAGGAAGGAGAGCAGGTGCAGGTTGACCAGGCTCGGATGCTCGAGCATGACCAAGTGGCCGGCGTCGGTGACGAGCAGATGCTCGGCGCCCGGCAACGCGGCGACGATCGCGGCGCTGTCCTCGGGGGGCGTCATGACGTCCTCCTCGCCGTTGACCACGAGCACCGGCATACCGGCGAACGCCTCGAGGGCAGCGGTCTTGTCGTGCTTCTCCAGCGAGCCGAGGAAGGCGCCCACGACCTGCAGGTCGGTCCCCATCAGCATGTCCGCACAGAACCGCACGGTCTCCTCCGAGACGGGAGAGGAAAACGAAAAGCGTTCGACAAAAAGGGATTCCACATCCCGCGCCATCCCCCGCGCCCGCTGCCACAGCCCCCGTTGAGCCGACAGCCCGACCAGAACGCGCGGTCCATAGCGATGCAAAACGCCGCCAAGCACCGCACCGAAGCCGGTCGTGACCAGCCCCTTGCCTCCGGCGCTCGTCGCCACGAGCGCGGTCGCGCAGACCCGCTCGGCGACCAGCTCGGGCCGCTCGAGAGCAAGCGCCATGATCGTCATGCCGCCCATCGAGTGACCGACGAGCGCGATCGGCCCCGTCGGGCAGGTGCGCTCGATGACTGCCGCGAGATCGAGGCCGAGCTGGTCGACGGTGCTGTTGTCGGGATTGCCATGCCCGGACTGCCCATGACCACGCTGATCCCACAGGACGCAGCGATACCCGGCCGCAACCAACGCCCGACGCTGGTGGATCCACGACGCGGCAGTGAGGCAGTAGCCGTGGGAGAAGATGACGCTCGGCCGGCTGTCGTGGCCCTCCGGCTCGTCGATCTCGACGTGCAACTCGACGCCATCGCTCGTCCGCACCGTCTCGACGCGATCGGCCGCCCAGCTGAACGGCTTTTCGTCCTGCACCTCGATGGCGTCGATGCCGTCCAAGGCCCGCCGCTTGCTCGACGCCGCACGCACCGCGGCAGTCGCAGCGCCGGCCACACCGACAACGGCCGCGACTCCCAGCGAGCGCACGACGGTGGTCCGCATCCGGGGCATCAGGCCCCCGCCAGATAGACGCGCGGCAGCCGCGGCCCCATCCGGGTGACGATCTCGTAGCTGATCGTCCCGGTGGCCCGGGCCCAGTCCTCCGCGGTCGGTTCCCCCGCGTGCGCCCGGCCGATCACCACGACTTCCTCCCCCGCCCGCTCGCTCGCTTCGGGCCCGAGATCGAGGACGAACTGGTCCATGCACACCCGGCCCGCAATCGGCAGCCGGCGCCCGGCCACAAGAACCTCACCGACGTTGGTGCCGGCCCGCGGGATCCCGTCGGCATAGCCGAGCGGGACCAACCCCACCGTCGTGTCGTATGCCGTGTGGTAGGTATGCCCGTAGCTCACCCCGGCCCCGGCGGGAGCCGCCTTGACCAGCGCCAGCCGCGCGATCACGCGCATGGCCTCCCGCAGGCCGAGCTGCGCGCTGGTTTGCAGGTCGGGAATCGGCGACAACCCGTAGACGGCCAGCCCCGGTCGGACCAGGTCGTAGTGCGCCGACGGATTGGTCAGCGTCGCAGCCGAATTCGCCAGGTGCCGGCGCACGTCGGTGATGCCGGCACGGGCCAGTTCGGCGACCGCGTCCTCGAAGACGCGCTGCTGGGAGCGGACGGTCGGGTGGTCGGGAGCATCGGCATACGCAAAGTGCGACCAGACGCCGACGATCTCGACCGAGCGCTCGGCGTGGGCCCGCGCCGCGGCGGCGATCAGCTCGCCCCAGCCCGTCCCGAGCGCGCCTCCTCGGGTCAGCCCGGTGTCGACCTTGAGGTGGATCCGGGCGCTCGTCCCCCGCCGTCGGGCGGCGGCAATGATCGCATCGAGCGCCCACGGGGCGGCGACGCCGAGGTCGATGCCGGCGAGGATTGCGGCGTCGAAGTCGGCGCCGGGAACATAGAGCCAAGTGAGCATCGGGGCGGTGATGCCGGCGGCGCGCACGTGCAGCGCTTCGGCGAGCTGGGCCACGCCGAGCCAGGTGGCGCCCCCCGCGAGGGCGGCCCGGGCGCTGGGCAGGGCCCCGTGCCCGTAGGCATCGGCCTTGACCACGGCCATGAGTTCGGCGTCCCCAGCGCGACGCCTCAGCTCGCGGACATTGTCGCGGATCGCGTCCAGGTCGATCTCGACATAGCCGGATGCCCCGGCTGGGGCCTCGGACTCGGGCTCGAGCGAGGGCGGCGTGGGGGCGGACGGTTCGGTCATGTCGAACGCCAGTTTAGGCGCTGGCGGCACGGCCGCTGGACTCACCGGACGGATGAGCGCGCAGGGCGGCCAGGCGCACCCGATAGGTGCGCCGCCGGGCGGCCAGCAGCTCCCGGTGAGCGCCGGGCTGCGCGACCGGCTCCACCGCGCCGCCGCCGCCCAGGTCGGCGACGGAGCGGGCACCGGTCGCGACCGCCAGGCCGGTCAAGGCGGCTCCCCGCCCCGATGCGCTGGGCACCTCGACGGCGGCCAGCTGGGCGTCGAGCGCGTCGGCGAGCAACTGCCGAAAGCGCGGGTCGGTGGTCCCCCCGCCGGCGATCCGCAGCTCCCGCCCGGACGGAGGTATGCCGGGCAGCGCGTCCAGGCCGTCGGCCGCGGCGAACGCGACGCCTTCGAGCGCGGCATACAGCAGTGCCTCGCGGTCGTGGCGGGCATCCAAACCGGTCCACGCGCCGCGCATCGAGGTGTCAAGATAGGGGGTGCGCTCGCCGACGAGGTGGGGCAGGAAGACCGGGTCGTCGGCCGCCGGCTCGCGCCCGGCCGCGGCATACAGTTGCGCCCAGTCGACGCCGAGGACGCCGATCACCCACGCGAGGGTCTGCCCGCCGGTCAGGCCGGCCGCCATCGCATACCAATCGCCGGGACCGGCCGCGCGATACAAATGGCTGACCGGATCGCCCAGGGCGGCAACCGTTTCCGGGGTGGGCGCCGCCACCGGTGTGACGATCTGCACCCCGGTGCCGATCGTCAGCTGGACGGCGCCAACCTCGGTGAGCCCGCTGCCCAGCAACGCCGCAGCCGTGTCGGCTGCCCCCGCGGCCACCGGGATTCCTTGCGGCAGAACAAGATCTGCGGCGGCATCGGCGCGCAGCTCCCCCGCGTGGGCGAGTGAGTTGGGATGGATGGGCGCCAACAGCTCAGCGCGTATGCCGAGGGCGGCCGCTGTCGGCGCGCTCCAGTCCTCCTCGAGCACGTCATAGAGCAGCGTCGCCGAGGCATCGCTCGCCTCCGCGGCGACGGCGCCGGTCAGCCGGGCACGGATCCAGTCCTTGGGCGCGATCGCGGCGCTCGCGGCGGCGACCGTCGCCGGCTCGTGCCGGTGCAGCCAACCGAGGATCGGCCCGGCCATGCCGGGGCTGAGCGGGTTGGCCAGCCGGGAGCGCAGCGCCGGCTCGAGGCCCCGGTAGACGTCCAGTTCGTCGCCGGCGCGGGCGTCGGCCCACAAGATCGCCGGCCGGACCGGTTCGCCGGCCGCGGTGACCAGGACGACCCCATGCATCTGCCCGGACAACCCGATTCCGGTGATCTGCGGCTCGCCGGCCGCGGCGCGGGCCCAGGCGGCGGCCTGACGCACCGCTGCCCACCACTCCTGGGGATCGGTCTCGGCCCAGCCCGGATGCGGCCGGTGCACCGGGTAGGCCGCGCCGGCCTGCCCCAGCACCTGCCCGGTATCGACATCGAGCACCACGACCTTGACCGAGGAGGTGCCGAGATCGATTCCCAGGGCCGCACGTCGCGTCATGCGCCTATCCTGCCCGGCTGCGGACGGGCGCGGCCATCGGGGCGGGGCGCAGCCGGTGGGCGAAGACGAGGCGGGACTGCACGGCATACGAGACGAAGAAGAGCGTGCCCTCGGTGACCAGTTTGGCGAGCAGCAGCGAGGCGCCGAGACCGACGACGAGCAGGTGCATCAGCGCCAAGTTGGCGGCGAGGATCGCCAGGACAAGGGCGGCATAGCGCCGCCCCGACCGGCGCTCGCCGCGGCCGAAGACGAACTGGCGGTTGGTCAGATAGTTCACCCCCGCGCTGGTCGCCCGGGCACCGACGACCGAGGCCAGCAGGCTGCCGGTGAGGGCGTGCAGCCCGAACAGCGCGGCATAGTCGACCCCCGCGGCGAACGCCGAGGAGGCACCAAACCGCAGCAGCGGCGCATAGACCCGCGCCGAGTCCTGCACCGGCCGGAAGTGCGAGGAGGCGTTCCCGTCGAGATAAACGGTTGCGATCGGCACCTCCACGACCGGGATCTGCGCCTGCCGCGCGCGCAACAACAGCTCCAGCTCGTATTCGAAGCGTTCGCCGGGGACCTCTATCAGCCACTCGATGAGGTCGGGCGGATAACCGCGCAATCCGGTCTGGGTGTCGGTCAGGTCCATGCCGGTGGTGAGGAAGAACAGCCGCCGGGTGATGCCGTTGCCGGCCCGCGACCGCAGCGGGACCGTGCCGGTGAACTGCCTGGCTCCCAAGACCATCACCCGGTCGTGCCCCTGCACGCGCTCGGCGACGGCGAGGATGTCGGGGACCGTGTGCTGACCGTCGGAGTCCGCGCAGACGAGCGGCTCACCCGGCCACAGGCTCGCGGCATAGGCGAAGCCGGTCTTGAGGGCTCGTCCCTTGCCGCGGTTGACCTCATGCCGGATGACGACGGCGCCCGCGCGGGCCGCCTCGTCAAACAGCATCCGGTATGCCGCTCCGCTCCCGTCGTCGACGACCAGCACGTTCAACTCGGTTGCAGCGGAACGGATCTGGCGCACAAGCGCAACGAGACGCTCGTCCGGTTCGTATGCCGGGATGAGGACGATCATGGCTGGCTCACTCGGATGTGGTTCATGGCACGAGGCTGAGCCCCGGTGCTGTGACCGGCCTGTCAGGTCACCGTGGCGCCGTGATGAGGCCGTCCTGAGCAGCGGATCCGCAGTTCAAAGCCGAGGCCGCAGGCAGGCACAGCGGACACACAGGGTGGGACGGATGAATGGTCACCGATCACGAACCACGCGGTTCCCGTTCCCCGATCCGGTCCCTTCGTCACCTGGAGCAGTCATGGCAGCCCTCAGCGTCTATGCGGCCAATCTCGTCGCGATCCTCGTCCTCGTCTTCGGCCTGTACTTCCCGCGGCATCGCCGCCGCGACCTGGTTGTCGCCTACCTCGGCGTCAACGTCGGTGTCATGGCGGTCGCCTCGGCGCTACTCGACAGTGCGGTCAGCGCCGGCCTCGGGCTCGGGCTCTTTGGCGTGTTGTCGATCATCCGGCTGCGCTCGGACGAACTCGCCCAACACGAGGTCGCCTACTACTTCAGCGCGCTGTCGCTCGGACTGCTCAGCGGCCTGTCGGTCGGCCCCGTGTGGCTGCCCGCGATCCTCATGGCGGTGATTGTCGCGGTCATGTGGGCCGGCGACCACCCCCGCCTGCTCAGCGGCTACCGCCGGCAAATCATGGTGTTGGACAGGGCATTCGACAACGAGCACGCCCTGCATGCCCATCTGGAACAACGGCTGGGCGCCGCCGTGCACGGGCTGACGGTCCTCAAGGTCGACCACGTCAACGACTCGACGACCGTTGAGGTCCGCTATGAGGTGCCGGCGCAGTTGCCCACCCAGGTCCGGCCCGAGGCCGAGGTGCTCCGGTGACCGTTGCCATGGACCGGGCCGCCCGTGCCGTGGACCCGCTCGAACCGATCGGGCTGGAGGAGTTGATCGCCCGCGCCGGACTGCTGACCCGAGTCGACCGCAAGTACGCCGTCACCGGAGCCGACCTCGAGATGGTCCTCGAACTCGCCCCCGACGGGACCCGCGTGCTCGATATCGCGGGCGAGCGGTCCTTCGACTACGCGAGCACCTATCTCGATACCCCCGACCTGGACACCTTCCACGGCGCCGCCCACCGGCGGCGGCGCCGCTTCAAGGTGCGCACTCGCACCTACCTTTCCTCCGGAGAGGAGTACCTAGAGGTCAAGACCCGCTCCGGGGCGGCGACGGTCAAGAGCCGGCTTGCCGGGCGGCATACGGACGGCGGCCGGTTGACGGCCACGGGCGCGGACTTCGTCGGCTCCACGCTGTTGCACGCCGGCATCGATCCAGGCCCGGTCGAGCGGCTGGGCCCGGTGCTGACCACCGAATACCGCCGCACGACACTGCTGCTCGCCGATCAGGCCAGCCGCGTGACCGTCGACACCGGCCTGCGCTGGCACGCCCTGACCGGCGGGCACGCGCTCGGGCTGCCCGAATTGGGCATCATCGAGACCAAGTCCGCCGGCCGGGTCAGCGAGATGGATCGGCTGCTGTGGTCGCTGGGGATCCGCCCGGCGCGGATCAGCAAATTCGCGACCGGGCTCGCCGCACTGCATAGCGACCTCCCCCGCAATCGCTGGACGCGCACGCTCCGGCGGCACTTCTGAGCACATTGGTCAGGACACGGCGGTCCGGAGCCCGGCTCAGCCGACGCGCAGCACCGCGGCGACCGTGCCGGGAATCGCGGCCGCCACACCGCTCGCCCGCACCGGGCCCCCCGGATTGGCCCGGTTGGCCGCCAGACCATGAACGAGCGCGCCCAGCGCACCGGCCGTGGACAGGTCGAGCCCGGCGGCCACGAGCGTGCCGAGCAGCCCGGACAAGACGTCACCGGCACCGGCGGTTGCCAGCCACGCGGGCGCGCTGGCCTGCGCATGGGTCAGGTCGGAACCGGGAGAGACGACGATCGTCGTCGATCCCTTGAGCAGCACCGTCGCGCCGGTCAGGCCGGCGAGTTCTCGCGCATGTTGCACCGGCCGCGAGGTCACCTCGGCGCGGGCGATCTCGCGGCGCGGCGCAGGTCGGCGCAGCCGTGTGAGCAGACGCGCACATTCCCCAGCGTGTGGCGTCAACAAGGTTGGCGCGGAGCGCTTTCCATTGACGAGGTCGAGACCACCGGCGTCGATGACAACGGGCGTGTCACCGGCGAGGACCTCCCGCGCCACATCGAGTTGCGCCTTGGCGCCCCGGTGTCGCGCGGCGACATCCAAACCCGGGCCGATCACCCACGCCTGCACCTGCCCGGGCCCGTGCACCGCCTCGGGCACCGCGGACCGCACGAGCGCGGCCGGTGTCGGTGTGCCGACATAACGGACCATCCCGGCCCCGGCAGCCACCGCCGCACTCACGGCGAGCAGGGCTGCGCCGCTGTAGTTCTCGCCGCCGGCGACGATCCCGAGGACGCCTCGGGAATACTTGTCGTCGCTGGGCTTCGGCACCGGCCAAAGCGCGGCCACATCACCGGGGTCGAGTCGGCGCACGACGGGATCGGCGGCGGCCGAGGCAGGGTCGATGCCGATGTCGATGATCGTGAGCAAACCGCACGCCGGCTCGGTCGCGGGCAGGAGGTGGACCGGCTTGGCAAGCGAAAAGGTCACGGTCTCGTCGGCCCAGACCCCCAGCGCATCGGCAACCTCTCCAGCGGGATCTTGCCCCGAGGGCAGGTCCACCGCGATGACATAGGCGTCGTCGGGGATGGCGGCGACCCACGGCTGCGCGAACTCGGGCAGCCCGGGTCGGCCACCGATTCCGACGATGCCGTCCAGGACGACGTCTGCGCGCTCGATGACGGCGCTCGCCGCGTCGACCGGGCTGTCGTCTCGCACCGGCTTCATGACCACCCCGGCTTGAAGCGCCGCGCGGAGTGCACCGGCCTGCACCGCGTCCGCCAAATAGACAGCGGCACAGTCAAATCCGCGCATCGCCAACCGAGCGGCGGCATACAGGGCATCGCCCCCGTTGTTGCCGGGACCGACAAGAGCGGCAACGGAGCGCCCGGGCCGGTCGCGCAGTCGAGCCCGCGCCACCTTGACCAGTCCGTCCACGGCGCGATCCATCAGCTCGCCGTCGGCGAGGGGTGCCATGGTGAGCCTCTCGGCGGCATACACGGCAGCGATCGGATAGGCGTCGATCATGGTGCCTCCCCTTCACAGACGACGACGGCCGAGGCGATCCCGGCGTCATGGGACAGGGACAAGTGAACCGTGCGGATACCGAGTTCCGCGACTCGTTCGGCGACCGTCCCGGCATACTTCAGGTGAGGTCGGCGATCCGCGCCGCTGACCACTTCGGCGTCCTGCCAGTTGAGCCCGACGGGCGCGCCGATGGCCTTCGCCAGCGCCTCCTTGGCCGCGAACCTCGCCGCGAGCGAATTCAGCGACAGCGTTCGTTCGGCCGGGGTGAACAGCCGTTCCAGCAGCCGCGGGGTGCGCTCGAGGCTCTCGCCGAAGCGTGCGACGTCGACGACATCGATCCCAACTCCGACGATCACGCTGGCCTCATTCGACGGTGACGCTCTTGGCGAGATTGCGTGGCTGGTCGACGTCCAGCCCCTTGGCCGAGGACAGCTGCAGGGCAAAGACTTGCAGCGGAACGATGGCGAGGAGGGGCGACAGCAGCGGCAATGCCGCCGGGATCCGGATCACCTCGTCGGCGAACGGCTCGACCTCGGTGTCGTCCTCGTCGGCGATGACGATCGTGCGAGCACCACGGGCGCGGATCTCTTGGATGTTGGACACGACCTTGTCGTGCAGCCCGTGCGGCTCGTCCGGGGAGGGCACGACGATGAACACCGGCTGCCCGGGCTCGATGAGCGCGATCGGACCGTGTTTCAACTCGCCGGCGGCGAACCCCTCGGCGTGGATATAGGCCAGCTCCTTGAGCTTGAGCGCGCCCTCCAAGGCCACCGGGAAGCCGACATTGCGCCCGAGGAAGAGGACCGAGCGGGTGTCGGCCATGAACCGGGCGATCTCCTTGACCCGGTCCATGCGGCGCAACAGCTCGGCGATCTTGGGCGGCATCTCCTGCAACTGCTTCATCACCGTGCGCGCCTCCTCGGCCTGCGGTCCACCGCGCAGCTGGGTCAGATAGAGACCGAGGATGTAGGCCGCGGTGATCTGCGCGAGGAAGGCCTTGGTCGAGGCAACAGCTATCTCCGGGCCGGCGTGGGTATAGAGGATCGCGTCGGATTCGCGCGGGATCGTCGAACCGTGCGTATTGCAGATCGACAGCGTGAGGGCGCCGAGGGAGCGGGCGTGCCGCACGGCCATTAGCGTGTCCATTGTCTCGCCCGACTGGCTGATCGACACGACAAGCGTGCGGTCGCTGATGATCGGGTCGCAATAGCGGAACTCGTGGGCGAGCGCGACCTCTACCGGGATACGCGCCCACGTCTCGATCGCATATTTCGCGACCATGCCCGCGTATGCCGCTGTGCCGCAAGCGATGATCGTGATCCGTTCGACTGCTTCCAGCTGTTCCTCGGTGATCTGCATCTCGTCGAGAACCAGTCGGTCCTGCTCGTCGAAGCGGCCGAGCAGCGTGTCGGCAACGGCATGCGGCTGCTCGTTGATCTCCTTCTCCATGAATGTCACATAGCCGCCCTTCTCGGCGGCACTGGCGTCCCACGCCACCTCGAAGTGCTTCCCTTCGGCGGCGGCTCCGTCGAATCCGATCACGGCATACGAGTCGGGGGTGATCGTGACGATCTGGTCCTGGCCGAGCTCGAGCGCCTGGCGGGTGTGCCCGATAAAGGCGGCGACGTCGGAACCAAGGAAGTTCTCGCCGTCGCCGAGGCCGACGACGAGCGGGCTGTTGCGGCGGGCGCCGACCACAACCCCGGGCTGATCGGCGTGCACCGCCAGCAGGGTGAAGGCGCCCTGGAGCCGCTGGACCGCCGCAACCATCGCCGCGGTCAGGTCGCCGGAGGCGTCAAACTCCCGGCCGACCAGTTTGGCGGCCACCTCGGTGTCGGTGTCGGAGGCGAAATCCATTCCGTCAGCGAGGAGTTCGCGTTTGAGGACGTGGAAGTTCTCGATGATCCCGTTGTGGATGAGCGCGAGCCGGTCGCCGGCCCCACCACGATGGGGATGGGCGTTGGCGTCGGTCGGGCCGCCGTGGGTGGCCCAGCGGGTGTGCCCGATCCCGGTCCGCGAGGGCGGGAGCGGGTTCGCGCGCAGGGAGGCGCGCAGGTTCTCCAGCTTGCCGGCCCGTTTGTCGGCGGCGATCCCATCGTCGGTGACCAACGCCACACCGGCCGAGTCATAGCCGCGGTATTCCAACCGAGCCAGCCCCTGCAGGACCACCTCCAGCGCCCTGTCGCCGGTGGTGGGGCCGACATAGCCGACGATTCCGCACATGCGCTCCAGCGTAGGTGCTCAGCCAGATTCCGGCTCGGACCTCGCTCGATCGCGCGGCGGCGTGGTGAACAATGGGCGGCGTGCCCGTGTCACCGACGCCACCGCTGGCGATGGTTTCGCCCTATGTCGAATTTGCCCGCGAGGAGTGGGCCCGGCTGCGCGCCAATCATCCACTGACCCTGGGGCCGGCCGATATCCAACGGCTGGCCGGTCTCGGCGAGCGGATCGACACCGCCGAGGTCGAGGAGATCTATCTGCCGCTGTCCCGGTTACTCGCCTACTACATCGCCGGGGCGACCCGATTGCACGGCATTACCGGCCAGTTCCTCGGGGAGAAGCCCACCAAGACCCCGTTCGTCATCGGCGTCGCCGGCTCGGTTGCCGTCGGCAAGTCCACGACCTCCCGGCTGCTGCGCGAGATGCTCCGCCGCTGGCCGGAGTCACCTCGCGTCGACCTGTTGACCACCGATGGATTCCTGCTGCCCAACGCAGAGCTGGAAGCGCGGGGCCTGTTGCACCGCAAGGGTTTCCCCGACTCCTACGACCGGGCGAGCTTGCTGCGCTTCCTCACCGAGGTCAAGTCGGGAGTCGCCCGGGTCGAGGCGCCGGTCTATTCGCACCTGACCTATGACATCGTCCCGGGCGAGTCGATCGTCGTGAACCACCCGGACGTGCTGATCGTCGAGGGGCTGAACGTGCTCCAGGCCCCCCTGCCCGACGCCACCGGCCTCTCCAGCCTCGCGGTCAGCGACTTCTTCGACTTCTCCGTCTTCGTCGATGCCGACCTGGTTAACATCCGGCGCTGGTATGTCGAACGCTTCCTGCGGTTGCGGCAGACGGCATTCGCCAACCCCGACTCCTATTTCCGCCGGTATGCCGCGCTCTCCGACACCGAGGCCCGCGCCACCGCCGCCGACATCTGGCGGCGGATCAACGAACCCAACCTGATCCAGAACATCCAGCCGACCCGCGGCCGGGCCACCCTGGTGCTCACCAAGGACGCACACCATCGGGTCGAGCGCATCGGTTTGCGCAAACTGTGACGCATCACGCATGGGTCGACGAACCCATGGCGGCGCGAGTCACTTACCACTATCGTCCGAATGACAGGGGTTGGTTGTATTCGGGGAAGGGTGTGGCCGGCGTGGCCAAGAAGCGGCGGGTGCTCGCGATCGGTGCTCATCCGGACGACATCGAGCTGGGGTGCGGTGGCGCTCTGGCCCGGCACATCGGCTCCGGAGACGAGGTGACGATGCTTGTCGTCACCAGGGGCGAACAGGGCCCCGGTGAGACGCATCTGCGCGAGTCCGAGCAAGAGCGGGCCGCCGAGACGCTCGGGGTGGACCGGCTGCTTTGGGGAGAAGGGTTCCTCGACTGCCGGGTCTCCTTGCAGGAACTCGAGCTGGTTCACCTGATCGAGCGAGTGCTCAACGAGACCCAGGCGACGATCGTCTATACGCACACGATCGAGGACAGTCACCAAGACCACCGGGCGGTCGCTCAATGCACCCTCGGCGCGGCCCGGCAGGTATCGACCATCATGACCTACGGCGGGCCGTCCGCGCTGGGATTCAGCCCCACGGCATACGTCGACGTCTCCGACACTCTCGAGAAAAAGGTCGACGCCCTCATGTGCCATGCCTCCCAGGCGGCAGCGAGCCTGACGATCAGTGTGTCCTGGGTGCGCAGCTCGGCCGAACACTACGGCTTCTTGTGCCGGCGCACGTTCGCCGAGGGATTCGGCTCGGCCCGACTGGTTTTGGACATCTGAGGACACCATGACGAGCTTCCTCATCATCGGTGCCGGGGCGACCGGACTCGGCGCGGCCGTCCGTCTGACCGAACTCGGCGTGGACTATGTCCTGGTCGAGGCCGGCGAGCACGTCGGCGGCATGTCGGCGTCGATCACCGACCCGGGCGGCTTCACCTGGGACCTCGGCGGGCACGTCATCCACAGCCATTTCCCCGAATTCGACCAGGCCGTCGCCGACGCCGGCGTGCAGCTGAATGCGGTCACCCGCAACGGGTGGGTGTGGCTCGAGGGCACCGGGCCGGAAGCGTTGGTGCCCACGCCCATCCAGCAGCAACTCGATGAGTTGCCGACCGACCTGCTCCCCGACGCCCCGATCGCCAACCTCGCCGACTACTACCGCAACCACTTCGGCGAGCGGCTCTACCGGAGCTTCTTCGAGCCCTACAACCACAAGATGTGGACGACCCCGCTGGAGGAGATCGACGACAGCTGGACCTCGCTGCGCAGCGGCAGCGACGCCCGCAACGTCCCGCGGCTGGCTCTCGCCGGGACGATCGGCGCCGTCGAGTCGACCTTCCCCTATCCCGTCGGCGGAACCGGTGCCCTGTGGCGAGCGGTCGCGGAGAAGCTAACCCCGATGGACCGGATGCGGCTCGGCACACGCGTGGTCTCGCTCGACACGGCGCGACGCATCGCCAGCCTCGGCGACGGCACCACCCTCCCTTATGAGCACTGCATCACGAGCATCCCGACGACCACCGCCTTGGCCTGGGCCGGTCTGGGTGCCCGCAGCGCCGCCCTGCGCGCGAGCACGTTGTATGCCGTCGGGCTCGGCGTGCTCGGTGACCCACCGGAGCCGCTGGCCGACAAGAGCTGGCTCTACTGCCCTGACCGAGCCGTGTCGTGGTATCGCGCAACGATGCTGAGCAACTACGACCCCGGCAATTCCGGGCCCGGGCGCTGGAACGTCCTGTGCGAGGTGCCGGTCCTCGGCGGCTCACCCGTGTCGGGCGTGGCGGCCCTGGCCGGGGTGATCGACTCCCTCGGGAGGTTGGGTCTGGACGCCGCGCGGATCGTCAGCCGGTTCGTGCAGCGGATCGAGATGGGCTACCCCGTCCCGACCATCGGGCGTGACGACGTGCTGCGCGAAGTCGACGCCCACCTGACCACGCAGGGGATCTACAGCCGCGGCCGGTTCGGCGGCTGGCGCTATGAGTCCTCCAACCAGGACTACTGCTATCTGCAGGGCCGCCAGGCGGTCGACGCCGCGCTGCACGGTCACCCCGAGGACGTCTACTGGCATCCGGAACAGTTCTGACGCGCGCCTTTCGCCGGGGTGACCTGCCGCAGGCGAGGTATACGGCACCTCCTGCAGGACGGCGCAACTCGGCTCAGGCGGGGTGACCTGCAGCAGGTGAGGTATACGGCACGCCTCGCAGGACAGGCCAGCTCGGCTCAGGCGGGTTGGGCCAGGCGCTGGCGGTGGGCCTCGGCTACCTGAGCGAGGAAGGCGTCGGGGCACAGTCGTAGGCCGACGAGCGGGATGCGCAGGACGAGTCGGTTGCGCAGGGACACGGTGTTGGCACGCAGCGCGTCGTCGAGGGGCTGCAGCCCGGCGCAGTGCTGGGCGCCGTCAATTTCCACGACGAGGCCGCAGGCGAACTCGACGTCCAGATACAGGCGACCCTTGGGACCTCGAACCAGCTGTTGGCGGATCGGGTCGGGCAGGTCCCTTTCTCGGCACAGGCCCGCGAAATCCAGCTCGCCCAGCGAGTGGGCGCCGTCGGCGATATCGCGAATCAGCTGCTCCAACAAGGGATTGCGCGGGCACCAGGCGGCGTGTGCCCACTCCGCAACCAGCCGGACGGGGGTGGTGAGCCGTTGCTGCACGGGCAGGCACAACAGCAGCGCGGCTTGCCGGTCGCTCGTGGCGAGCTGGGCCGCCCGGATCATTGCGACCTCCACCTCGGTGCGCGGCACGCCACCTCGACGCGTTGGGGTAAGTCTGCGCCGGCGGCGCAACTGCACGCCCGAGACCTCCTGAGTGCGTGCCTTGACGGGCACGCTGATGTCGATCACGTCCGGCTCGAACCCAGTCATCTCGCTGGCCACCAAGCACGACGCGCCGTCGAGAAGGGCGGCGCCCGAACCGCTTTCCCATATGGCCTGCCACCACAGCCCGGCTCCACTCGGCTCGCGGGCGCCGACGCAGATCGTATGCCGCCCGGCCCGCGCCCAGCGCCCCGAGGCGATCTCGGTGCGCACCTCCCACCGGGAGATGCCTTCCGTGCGTAGCTGCCCACGGTGAACGACGCCGCCCTGCTCGGCGGCCAACCGTTCCGCCAGCTCTCGCCGCCACCTCCGGCGCGCAGCCGCTGCCCGACCCTTTCGGCCCCGGCCGGATGCCTGACCTTCGCGACCCTGCCCGCATGCTTGACCTTCGCGACCCTGCTCGGTTACCCCATTCTCACTTGCTGACATGGGCCCATGGTCGGCCGCCCGCCCGAGTCCGGCAACGCCACCGTGCTGATCCTGTGGACAACTGTCGACCATGGGCCCCCCGGCCTGTGGACGTCCGGGTGACCTTCTGACCTGCGGGGCTGTCCTGCAAGGGGTGCGGTATACCTCACCTTTCGCAGGTCACCCCGGTGCGGGCCAGTTGACCTGTCCTGCAAGGGGTGCGGTATACCTCACCTTTCGCAGGTCACCCCGGTGCGGGCCAGTTGACCTGTCCTGCAAGGGGTGCGGTATACCTCACCTTTCGCAGGTCACCCCGGTGCGGGCCAGTTGACCTGTCCTGCAAGGGGTGCGGTATACCTCACCTTTCGCAGGTCACCCCGGTGCGGGCCAGTTGACCTGTCCTGCAAGGGGTGCGGTATACCTCACCTTTCGCAGGTCACCTTGTCGCACGTTAGCCCGACGAGATCCACGACGCGTTTGTCAGCCCGTCGGGGTCGTCGCAGCCGCCGCTGTCCAAGAAGCCGCCGACGACGACGATCCGGCCGCCGGCCAAGGTGGTGGCATGGCCGGTGGTGTGCGGGCGCGGCAGCGAGCCGACTGCGGTCCACGTCTCGGTGGCATCGTCATACAGCCACTCGGAGGCGAGGATCAGGTTCTTCTCTGCGCCAGCGAGGTCATGCGACGTCGGAGACCCATCTGCTTGTGGAACCCCGCGCAAGGGGCCCGAGCGGCCGGATACCGGATCGAGCCAGCCATGGAACGGGGAGTCGCCGCGGGGGTCTTGGGGCACGTCGGCCCGACCCCAAGAGAGGGCGGCCAAGACCAGTCGGCGCCCGGTCCACTGCCACTGGCCGGTGCCGATGCACCGAAGCGGTGGAAGGGTCTCCCACTGGCGATGTCGATAGATGGCCGCCCGCAAGAAGCGCGGCCACACGGGGTCATGAGTGACCGTGAGCTGCTTGGACAGCACGACCAGTCCGGCGGGGGTGGGCGCGAGCGAACGCTCGAAGCTGGGTCCGAGTGGGTCTGGCGGGAGCAGCGTCCAGTCACCCGTACGCACGTCCAGGATGGCCACGCGGGCCGGCGTCGGGTTCACTGCATCGGCCTCGGACTCGAGGTCCTCGTCGGTCCCTCGAACGAAATAGGCGTAGCGGTCGTCGCCGGCCCGGGGGGTCGCCCACGGCAATGGCGCTGCGGAGAATCGGTGCCAGCTACCGCCGACCGGGTCGAGGCCGGCCCAGGGGCGGTCGTCCCCGCCACCGGCCACTACCAGCCCACTGGCGGCGACGCAGGCACGCGCCACGACATCGCGCGGGTCCACCGAGATCCGGGTCCATCGGCGCGAGGCCAGGTCAAGGATCGCTCCGTCCGGCTCCGGGGGTGGAGGCTCGGAGTTGTTCTCATAACGGCACGACCTGGCCTCGGCACGACCGCCAAGCACCACCACCCTGCCGTCGACCGTCACGGCCCGGGCCAACTGACGCGGCGCCATCGGTGGGTCCGGCAGCCGCTGCCAGGACCCGATCTGCGGCCGAATCGCCGCGGAACCGGATGGCGTCGGCCGCGACGTCGTGATCGCCGGATCCTCCCGTGCCTCCCGCGTGCGGCTGACCACGACTACGCCGACGACACCGGCGACCCCGACCGTGGCGGCACCGACCAACGTTCGTCGCGCGATGCCGGCACGATTGCCGCGGCCACCCGTCCCGTCAACGAGTCCGGGCGGCACCGGCGGGACGCTCAGGTCGTCCAGGGTCTCGCGCAGGGCGGCCCGCACCAGTTCCTCCGTGCTGGTCATTGGTTCTCCTCCGCGAGGTCGATTGCGCCGAGTGTGCGGCGCAGGGTTGCCAGAGCGGCCGCGGCCTGGGACTTCACCGTGCTGGGGCGGCACCCGAGCGCATCGGCGATCTGGGACTCGCTCAGGTCGTCGTAGTAGCGCAGCACGATGATCGCCCGCTGGCGCGGCGGCAACGCCCGAATCGCGTCGAGCACACCGATGCGGGCCGGCACACCGTCCTGGGCAGCAGGCACACTGCCGCTCGGCATGAGGTCGTGATTGGGGATGGTGATCTCGCGCCGGGCCCAGGGGCGGCGGCGTTCGGCCAGGAGAGTGTTGAGTGCGATCCGGCGGACGTAGGCGAGCGGTTCCTCCGCGTCGCATACGCGATCCCAGTTGAGTTGGGTCTTGATCAGCGCCGACTGCACTGCATCCTCGGCGGCCTGCCGGTCGCGAGCCACGGCATACATCGAGCGGTACAGGCGCGGCCAGGCGGACCCCGCGAACTGCCCGAAGTCCGTGTCCACCCGCCCTCCTACCGCGTTCGACCGCCGCAACGGCACTGTGCCGTCACTCACTGGATGCAGCCAAGCACCCGTTCGGTTCGTTCTGGGAGGCGCCAGCGGGGGCTCGCGGCGAGCGGGAGGAGGAGAGAAGCCAGAGGGCGGCTTCGCGACGATGACCGGGAGCGCGAGGCACCGCGCCAGCGGGGGCTCGCGGCGAGCGGGAGGAGGAGAGAAGCCAGAGGGCGGCTTCGCGACGATGACCGGGAGCGCGAGGCACCGCGCCAGCGGGGGCTCGCGGCGAGCGGGAGGAGGAGAGAAGCCAGAGGGCGGCTTCGCGACGATGACCGGGAGCGCGAGGCACCGCGCCAGCGGGGGCTCGCGGCGAGCGGGAGGAGGAGAGAAGCCAGAGGGCGGCTTCGCGACGATGACCGGGAGCGCGAGGCACCGCGCCAGCGGGGGCTCGCGGCGAGCGGGAGGAGGAGAGAAGCCAGAGGGCGGCTTCGCGACGATGACCGGGAGCGCGAGGCACCGCGCCAGCGGGGGCTCGCGGCGAGCGGGAGGAGGAGAGAAGCCAGAGGGCGGCTTCGCGACGATGACCGGGAGCGCGAGGCACCGCGCCAGCGGGGGCTCGCGGCGAGCGGGAGGAGGAGAGAAGCCAGAGGGCGGCTTCGCGACGATGACCGGGAGCGCGAGGCACCGCGCCAGCGGGGGCTCGCGGCGAGCGGGAGGAGGAGAGAAGCCAGAGGGCGGCTTCGCGACGATGACCGGGAGCGCGAGGCACCGCGCCAGCGGGGGCTCGCGGCGAGCGGGAGGAGGAGAGAAGCCAGAGGGCGGCTTCGCGACGATGACCGGGAGCGCGAGGCACCGCGCCAGCGGGGGCTCGCGGCGAGCGGGAGGAGGAGAGAAGCCAGAGGGCGGCTTCGCGACGATGACCGGGAGCGCGAGGCACCGCGCCAGCGGGGGCTCGCGGCGAGCGGGAGGAGGAGAGAAGCCAGAGGGCTCAGTACCAGTGGGGGTAGCGGGCGTTCCAGGCGCCCCAGGCGCCACAGGGGCTGCCGTAGACGTCCTTGATGTACTTCAGGCCCCACCGGATCTGGGTGGTGGGGTTGGTCTTCCAGTCGTCGGCGACGGCGCCCATCTTGGATCCGGGGAGGGCTTGGGGGATGCCGTAGGCGCCGGAGGAGGAGTTGGCGGCCCGGTAGTTCCAGTTGCTTTCGCCGACCCATAGGCGAGAGAGGCAACTCCACTGGTCGGCGCCGAAGCCGTAGTCGTCGAGCAGGCGTTTGGCGACGGCCTTGGGGTTCTTCTGGGCGTCGGCGAGGGCCTTCGCGCGCTTGGCGGCGGCGGCCTGCTTGGCGCGCTTGGCGGCGGCGGCCTGCTTGGCCGCGGCAACACGGTGGCGGATGTCGGCGCGCTGGGCGTCGCGCGCGGCGAGGACCTCGGTGCGGCCGGCGACGAGCGCGCTGACATCGGCCGAGGCCTCGCGCTGCTGACCTGCGGCGAGCCCGGCCGCGGTGGTGGCCGCCGAGAGGGTATGCCGATCGGCGGCCGAGGAGGAGGAGATGCCGACGCCGGCCAATCCGACGGAAGCGGCGCTGGTGGCGGCGAACGCCGCGAGGACGACCGCGCGTCTGCGGGCAAGGCGCGGGCGCTGGTCCCGCTCGGGCAACGCGACGCCGCGCGGGGGCTGAACAGCCATCTGGGGAAGGCTCCTTGACTCGTCGAACCCGGCCACGCGGGCAGCGACGAGGGGGGACGTCAGCGGGCGGGAGAGCCGCGACGGCGCGGCCGGGGCGGCATACGCGCCGTTATCGAAACGAGATCGTAACCGACGATTGAAAGCGAGAGCAAATTGTGGTTATTGGGCTTAAGGTTCGATCCCCTCGAGGAGATCGGTGACGAGCGCGGCGATCGGGCTGCGTTCGGAGCGGCTGAGCGCCACGTGCGCGAACAAGGGATGGCCCTTGAGGGTTTCGATGACCGCGGCAACCCCGTCGTGGCGGCCGACCCGCAGGTTGTCGCGCTGGGCGACGTCGT
The DNA here is from genome assembly GCF_037045025.1 of Nostocoides sp. GTDB lineage: Bacteria > Actinomycetota > Actinomycetes > Actinomycetales > Dermatophilaceae > Nostocoides_A. The sequence goes on from NZ_JBAOHM010000016.1 coordinate 100,980, forward strand.
GGGTGAGCACGACCTTGGAGTTCTGCCCAATCCGAGAGAGCACGGTGAGCAGCACATTGCGCTCCAACGACTGGGCTTCGTCGACGATCACCCAGGCATCGTGCAGGGAGCGGCCGCGGATGTGGGTGAGCGGGAGGACCTCGAGCATCCCCCGGTCGATGACCTCATCCATCACCTCGGTGCTGACAACGGCGGAGAGGGTGTCAAAGACCGCCTGGCCCCAGGGGTTCATCTTTTCCGCCTCGGTACCGGGCAGGTAGCCAAGCTCTTGCCCGCCGACGGCATAGAGCGGGCGGAAGACGACGACCTTGCGGTGGGCACGGCGCTCCATCACCGCCTCCAGCCCCGCGCACAGCGCGAGGGCCGATTTGCCGGTCCCGGCGCGCCCGCCGAGCGAGACGATGCCGACATCGGGGTCGAGCAGCAGGTCCAGGGCGATCCGCTGTTCGGCGCTGCGTCCGTGCAGGCCGAAGGCGTCGCGATCGCCACGCACGAGCCGCACCTGCTTGTCCGGGCCGACCCGCCCGAGCGCCGAGCCACGTGGGGAGAGCAACCGCAGCCCGGTGTGGCAGGGCAACTCGGCTGCGATGTCCGACTCGAGCCGGCCGGTGGCATAGAGCGTGTCGAGGTCGTCGGCACTGACGTCGAGCTCGGCGAACCCGGTCCACCCCGACTCGACGGCCATCTCGGCGCGGTATTCCTGCGCGTCCAGCCCGACCGAGGACGCCTTGACCCGCATCGGCAGGTCCTTGCTGACCACGGTCACCAGGTGACCCTCGTCGGCGAGGTTCTTGGCCACCGAGAGGATCCGGGTGTCATTGTCGCCGAGCCGCAGCCCGGCCGGCAGGGCGGCCGCGTCGCTGTGGTTGAGTTCGACGCGCAGGCTGCCGCCATCGCCCCCGATCGGCACCGGAGCATCCAGGCGCCCATGCTCGATGCGCAGGTCGTCCAGGACGCGCAGGGCGCTACGGGCGAAGTAGCCCAGCTCCGGGTGATGACGTTTGCCTTCGAGCTCGGTGACCACGACAACCGGCAGGACGACCGCGTGCTCCTTGAAGCGGATCATCGCCCGCGGGTCGGACAGCAGCACCGAGGTGTCGACGACATAGGTGCGGCGGGGTTCGCCGGCCGGCGTGATTCCGGCCGGGCCGTGGACGGAGGTGTCGGATGCGGTGACGCGGGGTGTCGAACCAGAGGCGGTGGCCATGGGTCGGGCTCCTCGGGACGCTGCACCCCCCGGGGGCGCGCAGCGCCGCAGCTAGGGGGTATGCCGGGACCGGGCCCGGCGGTGAGCGCCGAGCCGGTGCCGGCTCGTCTGCGACGTGGTTGCGCGCTCAGTCACCAGGCCTCCCGCGGCGCCGGCGGATGCCGTCGCCTGGCCGCACGCTATGTCGGCTCAGCACCTCGACCGGGCATTTTGGGTGGCGTGTCGGCGAACTGCCGGTGATCCTCCGTGGTCGCGGCTATCCGCCGAAGCGGCGGTGCCGCTCGGAATAGGAGCGCAGCGCCCGGAGGAAGTCGACATGCCGGAAGTCGGGCCAGTAGGCCTCGCAGAAGTAGAACTCGCTGTGCGCGCTCTGCCACAGCATGAACCCGGACAGCCGCTGCTCGCCCGAGGTGCGGATGACCAGGTCGGGATCGGGCTGGCCGGAGGTATAGAGGTTGCCCGCGATGTCCTCGCGCGTCAGGCTGCGGGCCAGTTCCTCCAGGCTCTGGCCGGCGGCGGCCCGCTGCAGCAACAGCGCCCGCACCGCGTCGGTGATCTCCTGCCGCCCGCCGTAGGCGACCGCGACGTTGACGGTCATCCCCTCGACATGCGCCGTGCGCCGGGCGCTGGCGCGCAGGCTCTGGGCGGTGCGCTCAGGCAGCAGCTCGGCCGCCCCAACCGGGTTGATCCGCCACCGGCCGGTCGCGGCGAGGTCGCTGACGGCCTGCTCGATGATCTCCAACAGGGGGGTGAGTTCGGCCTCCGGCCGGGCCAGGTTGTCGGTCGAGAGCAGCCACAGCGTGACCACCTCGACGCCGGCGTCCTCACACCAAGACAGGAAGGTCGCGATCTTGTCCGCGCCCGCCTGGTGGCCGGACTTGGAGTCCTTCCCGCGCAGCTTGGCCCAGCGCCGGTTGCCGTCGAGCATGACCCCCACGTGCCGCGGCAACTCCGCCCGCTTCAGGCGCCGGACCAGGCGCCGCTCGTATGCCGCATAGACGACATCCCCCACCGACACGGCGCCGCTCCTTCGCCGGGCTCAGCGACGAGCGGAGGTGCCGTCGCCGCCCGCCCGCGGCGCGCCCGTCTGCGGGTCCAGCTCCTCCTCGTGGCGATAGTTCATCCGCCGCAACCGGGCGGTCATATTGCGCACGAGGAGATAGACCGCGAGGGCGAGCAGGAAGATGACAAGGAACCCGAGGAAGCCCGAGGAGTGCTCCTGGTTGTCCGGGGCGGCCGGCAACGCGAGTCCGGCAAGACCGATGATCGGCACATTCTCGATCATACGGCGACCACCCGCGGGACACGCTCGTCATAGACGAGCGGAGGGCAACTGGCCGCCAGCGCATCGGCCGCGGCCGGCTCGCCCAGCCCGGCGAACAGGTCGTCCTCGTCCGGGTCGATCGGCACACACGATGCCGCCGCCTCGTAGTCCTCGTAGGGCCAGACCTCGCTCTGGGTCTCGCGCGGGAGTTTGAAGAAGAAACCGTCGGGGTCGATCTGGGTGGCGTGGGCGAGCAGCGCCCGGTCGCGCCGCTCGAACCAGTCGGCGCACTCGATGCGGGTGGTGACCCGCCGGTCGGGGCGGTCGCCGCGGCGCTCGAGCCACTCGGCATACGGGCTCTCGTCGCCGATCGCGAGCAGCGCCTCGTGGTAGGCCTGCATCCGGGCGCGGCTGAACCCGCCGTTGTAGTACATCTTCAGCGGCTGCCACGCCGGGCCGGCCTCGGGAAAGCGGGCCGCATCGCCGGCGGCGTCGAAGGCGGCGGTGGACACGTCGTGGCACATGATGTGATCGGGGTGGGGATAACCGCCCTGCTCGTCATACGTGGTCAGCACGTGTGGGCGGAACTCCCGGATCACGCGCACGAGCGCCCGGCTGGTCACCTCCAGCGGTTCGAGCGCGAAACACCCCTCCGGCAGCGGCGGCAGCGGGTCACCCTCGGGCAGCCCCGAGTCGACAAACCCCAGCCAGGTATGCCGCACACCCAAGACCTCCTGGGCCGCCCGCATCTCATCCCGGCGCACCTGCGCCAGGTCGCGCAGGATGTGCGGGTCGTTCTGCAGCCGCGGGTTGAGGATGTCGCCGCGCTCGCCGCCGGTGCAGGAGACGACGAGCACGTCGACGCCCAAGTCGACATACTTGGCCATCGTCGCCGCGCCCTTGCTCGACTCGTCGTCGGGATGGGCGTGGACACACAGCAGCCGCATTCCGCGGGCCATTGCTTCTTCCTCCGGGGGGCGATGACATGATCGGGTCATCCTCTCATCGACGGAGCCTGCCCGATGTCCGCTGCCTCGGCCTCCCCTGCGGCGCCCACCCGCACCTGGTGGATCGTCGGCGTTCTCGGCTGCCTGGCGATGCTCGCCGTCGCCGTCTGGTTCGGACTGTCGGCCACGCTGGGCCGGGTGTCCTGGCAGACCACCTCGTATGCCGTCCGCGACGACGCGCACGTCGAGGTCAGCTTCCGGATCGACCGGCCGGCCGACACCGAGGTCACCTGCACGGTCAAGGCCATGGACGTGCGATTCGGGGCGGTTGGGCTTGCCGATGTCGTTATCCCCGCGGGGCCGCAACGTCAGGTGACGCACACCGAGGTCATCCGCACCACCGCCCGCGCGGTGACCGGCACCGTCACCCGCTGCGTGACCTCCTGACTCGGGCCGTTCGGCGGCGGTGCGGTAAACTTGCGGCTTTCATCCCGCACCGGGCGCGGCGCCGGACGAGTCTCGTCCCCCGCCCCGGTGCACTATTTGGGCCCTTGGGACCTGACCGGGGCACGGCGCAAGCCGACACTTGAGCAAGGAGCACGACCGATGACCGAGAGCGCGACCAGCACGGGCGCCTACCTGACCCAGGAGGCGTATGACCGACTCCAGGACGAGCTGAAGGAACTGGAGGGTCCGCGGCGCAGCGAGGTCGTCCGGCGGATCGAGGCGGCCCGCGCCGAGGGTGACCTGAAGGAGAACGGCGGCTATCACGCGGCCCGTGAGGAGCAGGGCAAGCTCGAGCTGCGGATCCGCCAGCTGACCCAGCTGCTCGACACGGCGGTCATCGGCGACACCCCGCCCCCCGACGACGGTGTCGTCGAGCCGGGCATGGTCGTGACCGTCGAACTGTTCGGCGAGGAGGAGACCTTCCTGCTCGGCTCGCGCGAGATCGCCGACGGCTCGATCCAGGTCTTCTCCGAGAACTCCCCGCTCGGGGCGGCGATCAACGGGCTGCGGGTCGGCGACACAACCAGCTACGAGGCACCCAACGGCAAGACCATCGAGGTGACGGTCAAGGACGCCACGCCCTACACCGGCTGACGCTCACCCGGCGGTCTCGGCCGCCAGCGCGGCGGCCAGGCCGCGGGCCGCGCCCGGGTGCTCGCTCGCGAGCAATCCGACGGCAAACAGGACGTATGCCGAATCGACGTCCGCCCGCGCCTCGCGCGGCACCAGCCACCCGCCGCCGTGATCCCCGAGCACAGCACCGAGGGGCTCGCTGCCCCGGCCGTCCGGGGCGTGCCGCAGCACGCCGCCGGAACCGATGAGCACGGTGACATCCCGCAGCGCGCGCGGCGCCTGGCCCGGGCCGGCCGGCCGGCCGTGCCGGCGTGCCGCGACGACCGCGGCGACCGTCGCGATTGCCAGCTCGTGCTCCCAGTCCGGCGCCGAGCGCGGCAGCCGGTCGACGTGCCGGGCGACGCGATCGGCATACGTTCGCGTGCGGGGTGAGAGCGGGAGGTTTTCCCGGGCGGCGGCCTCGATGACGCCCGGGACGCTCCAGCGCATGCCGAGGTCGGCCTCGACCGTCCGGTAGTGGCGCGGGGTCGGGGCGATCTCGGCGACGCGCTCGGGGCCGGGCCGGGGGTCGATCGCCGAGTAGACGTCGGTGGTCGCGCCGCCGATGTCGATGAGCATCGCGTCACCGGGCAGGCCGTCACCGAGAACCGCCATGCCGCTCAGCACGGCGTCCGGGGTGGCGCAGCGCACCAGCCGGGCGAACTCCGGGGACCGCGAGAGTTGTTTGCCCCCGATGACGTGCTGCAGGAAGGTCTCGCGGATCGCGGCTCGGGCCGACTCGGGCTCGATCACCCCGATCCGCGGCAGGACATTGTCCGCGACGACGACTCGCCGCCTGGTGGCCGCGAGCAGCTCCTGCGCCTGCGGCCGCGCGTGGGCATTGCCGGCCAGCACGACGGGGACGGCGAGTTTGGCGGTGGCGATCCGGGCAGCATTGTGCAGCAGGATCTCGGCGTTGCCGCCGTCGGTGCCGCCGACGAGCAACACCAGGTCGGGATGGGCGGCCCGCAGCGCCGTGACACCCGCGGCGTCGAGCGGACCGCCGACGATGTGGACCACCCGCGCGCCGGCGGACAGCCCGACCCGCTGGCCGGCCAGGGCGGTCACGCTCGGCTCGTAGCCCACGACGGCCAGCCGCAACCCACCACCGGCCGAAGAGCACACCAGCGTCCGGGCCGCCTCGGGAACGGCGAGCTCGCGGCGGATCGCCCCGATCCCGATCAGCACGTCGGTGAGGGTCGTGGGGACGGCGGCGGCGCCGAGCGGCATACCGTCTCGGGGATCGACGAGCAGCCCTTTGGTGAACGTCGAGCCGACGTCAATGCACAGGATGGGCCCTGTGGACACGGGCGTCCCCTTCCTGGCCGAATACCGGTCACCCAGGCGATGTGGCGGTCACGATAAGGGGTCGGGGTGAACGCCATGCAACGCGGGGGGTGCTCAACGCGGCAGCTGCTGCCAGCGCTCGAGCATCGCCTCGATGTCGACCAGGGGGGCGACCAGCGGCGGGAAGCGGGGATCGCGGGGGCGCAGCCGGTCGGCCTTGACCCGCTCGTTGAAGTCGGCGAGCACCCGGCGCACACTGGCTTCGGAGCGCAGCTCGCGCAGCGACTCGGGGAAGCCGGCCGCCTCCCGGCGCAGCGAGACGACCGGCGGCAAGGCGCCCGCGGTGTCGAGCCCTTCGTCGCGCAGCTTCTTCTTGATCCACCAGTCGGGATCGTCCGGGGAACCGAGATTAAGCGGCTTCCCCGCGCCGGGCAGGTTGTCGAACTCGCCGCGTTCGGTCGCCTCGCGGATCAGCCGTTCAATATGGGACTCATAGGGCAGCATCGGCTGGCTCGCGATCAGGACAGCCGGGTCATCTCGACCTCGACGAACATCGAGGAGGTGCGCACGCCGGTGAAGATGCCCCGCAGCGGCGTGACATCGCGGTAGTCGCGTCCCATGCCGACGTCGACGGCGAAATCGTCGGGGGTGTTCCCATTGGTCGGGTCGACCGCGATCCACTCGCCTCCCCACCACTGCAGCCAGGCGTGCGACTCGCCGGTCGTGGGGACCCCGAGGGCCGCGGCGCGCTTGGGCAGGACATATCCGGAGACATAGCGCGCCGGGATGCCGGCGGTGCGCAGCACGCCGAGGGCGAGGTGCACGTGGTCCTGGCAGACGCCGCGGCGCCCCGTCCACGCATCCGCCGCCCGGGTATGCACGCCGGTAGCGCCCGGCTGATAGGTCATCTCCGCGCGCAACCGCTCGATCGCCCGATCGACCAGCTCCTGTGGCGTGGCGCAGTCCGCGGCCAAGCCGCTCGCGTATGCCGTCAACTCCTCCCCCGGGTCGGTCAGCTCGGTGACCTCCAGCCATTCGCCGCGGACGCCGGTCACCTCCGGGGAACGCAGCGTCTGCCAGGAGGCCGAGGCCTGCTTCGCGGTGTCGCGACGCACCTCAACGGTGCTGGTGGCAACCAGCTGCAAGCGCTCGTGCCGTTCGTGCACCTCGAAGGCGGTGACTGCCGTGCCGAAATAGTCGACGTACGAGTAGGTCCACGGCGTGGGTGAGATATCCAACCGGGAGTGCAGGACGACCTGGTCGGTGTTGGATTGGGGGGTCATCCGGGCCTCGTTGTAGGAGGCGTGCGCCCCTCCCGGATAGGTGTATCCGGTGCGGTGGACGATCCGCAGCTGGGTGCTCACCAGGCGCCTCCATGCCACTGCATCGCGGCCGCGCCCTCAAAGTAGCGATGCGCGATCGCCTCGCCGGCGCGGCCGCAGTGATCCTCCAGCCGCCGCATCGCGCCGGGCAGATCGCGCACCACGTCCTCCAGGGGGGTGTATTCGAGTTCGGCCCGCGCCCGGCCCAGCTCGCGGGAGGCGTCCCCGGAGAAGCCCGCCCGCCGCTCCCCGACGTCGAGGTTGCCGAGCGCGGTCTCGGCGCCGGTCAGCGCAAAGACGATCGAGCGCGGGAAGAGCCGGTCGACGATGAGGAACTCGGCGGCCGCGCGGTCGGAGTCGCGGCCCTGGTAGTAACGGGTGAACGCGTGGTGGGCGCCGCACGCCCGCAGCGTCGTCTGCCAGGCATACGGGGAGCCGGCGCTGAAGGCGGCCGAGGAAATCATCCGTGCGGTCATGTCGGCCCGCTCCAGATTGCGGCCGAGGACGAGGAACTGCCAGCCCTGGTCGTGGCTCATCGTGTTGTCGGCCATCGCGGTGATGATCGCGCACCGCTCACGGACCATCTTGAAGGCCTCCCGCGGGCGCAACGCCTCCAGGTCCCCCTCGCGGATGGTCAGATAGAAGGTGTTGATCGCCTCCCACATGTCGGTCGAGACGGTCTCTCGGGCCCGGCGAGCGGCCTCCCGCGCCCCGTCGACCGACGCGGCGATCGAGCACGGGGAGCCCGGGTCGTGCGCCAGCAGCCGCAGCACGGTCTCGAAGGTGCGCGGCTCGTCCTGCCCAACCTCGATGCCCATGACGGCCAGCAGCCCGTCGACCTGGGCCTCGGGGTCGACGACGGGATCCTCCAGAAGCAGCTGCTGGTGAACCTCAAGGAGCCGGGAGGTGTCCTCGGCACGCTCGAGATAGCGGCCGATCCAAAAGAGCGACTCGGCGATCCGGCTCAGCATGGCCCACCATCCGTTCGGCCCTGCTGCTGCAGTTGCCCTTGCTCGTGGCTGCCCGTCGACGGTGCGGCGATCGGCATGACCGGCCGCGAGGCGACCCGGATCGGGGTCTTGGGGACCTCGACCCCGCGGGCAAAACCGGAGCCGGACATCACCCAGGTGTCCTTGGAACCGCCGCCGCGAGAGGAGTTGACGATGAGTTCCCCCTCGCCGAGGGCGACGCGGGTCAGCCCACCGGGCAGGACCCACACGTCACCGCCGTTGTTGACGGCGAACGGCCGCAGGTCGACGTGCCGGGGACTGGCATAGGTGCCGGCAAGGGTCGGGACGGTGGACAGCTGGACGACCGGCTGGGCGATCCAGCCGCGGGGGTCCTCGACGATGCGGGCCCGAATCGCGTCGATCTCCGCCGGGCTGGCCTGCGGCCCGATGACGATGCCCTTGCCGCCGGAGCCGTCGACGGGTTTCAGGACCAACTCCTCGAGGCGGTCGAGCACCTCCTCGCGGTGGGCCGAATCCTCCAGCCGCCAGGTGTCGACATTGGGCAGGATCGGTTCTTCGGCCAGGTAGTAGCGGACCAGGTCGGGAAGGTAGGTGTAGACGAGCTTGTCGTCGGAGACGCCGTTGCCGATGGCGTTGGCGATCGTGACATTGCCGGCCCGGATGGCGTTGACCAACCCGGCGCATCCGAGGAGGGAGTCCTTGCGGAAATAGACCGGGTCGAGGAAGTCGTCGTCGACCCGCCGATAGATGACGTGCACCGGCTGTAGGCCGTGGGTCGTGCGGATCATCACCCGCCCCGACTGGCAGACCAGGTCGCGGCCCTCGACGAGCCAGCAGCCCATCAGCCGGGCCAGCAGAGCATGCTCGAAGTAGGCGGAGTTGTAGACGCCGGGCGTGAGCACGGCGACGGTTGGGTCGGCGATGCCGGTGGGGGCGCTGGCGCGCAGTGCGGCGAGCAGATGCTGCGGATAGCGATCGACCGGGCGGATCCGGTGGCTGGAGATGACTTCGGGTAGGGCCGAGGAGATCACCCGCCGGTTGGTCAGCACATAGGAGACACCCGACGGTATGCGCGCATTGTCCTCCAACACCCGGAAGGTGCCGTCCGCATCACGGATCAGGTCGATGCCGGACACGTGGACCCGCACGCCGTTGGGTGGCGTGATTCCGGCGACCACCCGGTGGAAGTGCGGTGAGCTGGTCACCACGCTGCGCGGCATGACCCCGTCGCGGAAGACGGCGCCGGCGCCATAGACATCGTCGAGGAAGGCCTCCAGGGTCTTGACCCGCTGCTTGACCCCCGCCTCGACGGTGTTCCAGTCCTTCGAGGGGATCACCCGCGGCACGAGGTCGATGGGGAAGGGCCGCTCGACGCCGCCGATGTCAAAGGTGACGCCCTCGGCGACATAGGAGTTGGCGAGGAAGTCGGCGCGCGAGTGCACCTCCTCGCCGCGCAGCCGCTGCATCCTGGTATAGATCGCGGTGTAGGCAGCACGCACCATGGGCCCGTCGAACATCTCGTCGTAGGCACCCGCGGACGGCTGGTAACCGTCGAAGAGTCCCGTCACGACGCGCAGGCTAACCCGCCCGTGTTACAGCCGCGTAACCGCCGATCATCGCTGGCCAGGGTAGCCGCAGGTGGCAAGTCGGTCACAACTTGGCGAATTTGGTGGCTTCACCCGTGCTTTTTCGTCAGGATGGACGCTCTTGTGTTCGCGGGATCGGTCGGGCGCCGGTGCGCGTTGAATATTTGCGGAACCGCAGTCGACTCTCACCGACGAGGAGGGGTCATGGGACGGGCCAGGAGGGCACGGCGGATCGCCGCGAGCGCGGCATACGGCGGCGGGGGGCTGGCCGCGACCGTGGGGGCGCTCGGCGCGCTCGGTTATGGCGTGATCAAGGTCGAAGCGGCGATCGCACGCAAAACCGTGGGGCGTCCGTTCGACGGCGCACCGGACGACGACCGCGTCTATGGCAGCGGGGTGGGCGAGGAACTCGACATCGTCGTGCTCGGGGACTCCTCCGCGGCCGGGATGGGCGCCGACCACGGCGAGCAAACCGTCGGCGGGATCATCAGCGGGGGTTTGGCCGCGCTCACCGGCCGCCCGGTGCGGCTGACCAATGAGGCGGTCGTCGGTGCCGAGTCCGGCGACCTGGACCGGCAATTGGCCAACGCGCTCGACCGGCTGCCGGACGCGCCCGACCTCGCGCTGATCATGATCGGCGCCAACGACGTGACCCACCGCATCGATCGCTCGACGTCAGTGCGTCATCTGGAGGCGGTCGTGCGCCGGCTGCGCGGCATGGGCAGCGAGGTCGTCGTCGGGACCTGCCCCGACCTGGGAACCGTGCAACCGATCCCGCACCCGCTCAAGGCGCTGCTGCGCCGATGGAGCCGCGACCTGGCAGCCGCCCAGACCGTCGCCGTCGTCGAGGCCGGCGGGCGGACGGTCTCGCTCGGCGACCTACTCGGCGCGGAGTTCGAGACCAGCCCGGCGATCTTGTTCAGCAAGGACCAGTTCCACCCCTCCCCCGCCGGCTATGCCCGGGTCGCCGCCGTGCTGTTGCCGACGGTCTGCGCGGCGCTCGGCGTCTGGGCCGGCGGCGACACTCTCGACCGCTTGCCGGAGCCGCGCCGGGGCGAGTCGATCACCCCGGTGGCGGTCGCCGCCGGGCAGGCGGTGCTCGTCCCCGGCACCGAGGTCAGCGGCACCGACGTCGCCGGCACCGCTCGCGGCCCCCGCGGCCGGTGGGCGGTCCGTCTGCTGCGCCGGGCCGCGCCGGTGCCCAAGGCGATCGAGCCTGGCTCCGAAGTCGCGGACGCAACAGACCCCAGGCGGACGCAATAATCGCCGGCGGGCGCAAGAGCTTTTGCGTCCGTCGGCGGTTATTGCGTCCGCTGCACCCCTGGCTCGTACTCGGCCGGGGCGAGGGCGCGACGCAGCCCGGCCAGGTCGGCGCTCGCCGCGTGCGGCGAGAGCCGGCCGGCGAGCACGGCGTCAGTGGTGAGCACGGTCAGCTGGTCGATGATCGCGGCCGGGCCGAGGTCGGGGACTGGTGTGTCGGGGTGGAGCAGCGCGGCATGCGTCTCGATCAGTGCGCGCACGACCGGGGCAGACGCGAGCGCCTGACCCAGCGGCAGCTGCTGCCACCGCCGGGCCAGGCGCGTCAGTTCGGTGTCGACCTCCCTCGGGAGGGCCGGGATCACTCCCGCAGCCGGGCGAGCAGGCGCAGGAACTCGATGTAGAGCCAGACCAGCGTGACGATCAGGCCGTGAGCCAGCAGCCAGGAGTATTGCTGCGGGGCGCCAGTGCGGATCGCATGGTCGATCGAGTCGAAATCGAGCGCGAGCGACAACGAGGCCAGGCCGACCGCGAACAGCGAGATGCCGATGCCGAGGGCGCCGGTGCCGCCGAACCCAAACGGGGTGTTGCTGATCATTGCGAAGATGAAGTTGACGACGGCGAAGATCGCGTATCCGAAGATCATCAGCGTCAGGATGCGCCGGAACTTGGTGGTGACCTTGATCAGCCCGGACTTGTAGGCGAGGAACATGCCGGCGAAGGTCGCCAGGGTCGCGACGACGGCGGTGCTGACCAGGCCCTCACCATAGAAGTCGTTGAAGAAATTGCTCACCGCGCCGACGAACAGGCCCTCGACTGCGGCATACGCGATGATCAGCGGGACGCTGACGGTCTTCTTGAACGCGATGACCAGACCAAGGACGAGCGTGGCGATCATGCCGCCCATCCAGAACATCTGCCCGAGCGCCGGGCTGCGGTCGGAGACGATCCAGCCGAAGGCGCCGACGCCGAGGACGATCGCGAACAGCGTGAGGGTCTTCATCACGACGTCGTCCATCGTGACCCGGCCGGTCTGAACCGGGCCGGCGGAGGGCCGGTTGTACATGTCCTCCAGCTGGCCGTCCGAAATCGGGCCGCCCGGGTAGCCGTAACCCTGCTGCGGGTAGCCCCGCTGAGGGGCGGTGTTCCCGAAGCCGGCGTAGCCGCTGCGGGAGTCCTTCTCGATCCGGTCAAACACCGGGTTACTCGCCATAGGGGCGTCCTCCAAGGAGACGTGGCGTGGCCGAGTGTTGTGGCCACAGCTGTTTATTGCAACGTATGGTGCCCCAGATTGTTCCCGCTTTGCCTGCGGACACGTGCCCCCGACGGGAGTCGAACCCGCACTGCGGCGATTTTAAGTCGCCTGCCTCTGCCGTTGGGCTACGGGGACGCCACCACCCTACGGCCGCGGCGCCAGCCAACTCGGCGCCGACCTGCCCCGCGTCCGCCGGGTGACCGACTCAACATGACGCCGACGGGAAATCGTGCGATATTCATGTAGTCGGTTGTCAAGAATAATGTTCCCTCGACGCCGGCACCGAAGCTAGGGGAGGAGGCTTGACACCGTGACGAGCAGGGTGCTGCCCCCGACTCGTCGCCGCGGACCACGCCCGGGGTCGCCGCGGGGGCCGCGGCTGAGCCGCGAGGCGCGCGAACGGCAGCTGATCGGCATCGCGGAGCGCATCTTCGCCGAGCGGGGCTTTGCGAACACGACCATGGCCATGATTGCCGCGCAAGCCGGGATCACCAAGCCGGTCATCTACGACCACTTCGGCTCCAAGGAGGGCTTGCTCGCGGCCGTGATCGAGCAGGCAAGCCTCGACCTCGCCGACGCCGTCGCCGGCGGTGTGCGTGCTGTGCGGCCCGATGCGAGCGCCGAGGAGAGCTTCCGTGCCGGCGTCCGCGCCTACTTCGAGTTCGCCGACGCGCACGCCCTGGCCTGGCGGCGGTTCATCCGCGACGGTCAGGTCGGTGGCCTGGCGGCACCGACCGTGGAGGCGGCCCGCGGCGAGCAGCGCGCCAGCCTGGTGGACGAGTTGCGCCGGGTTCCGGCGTTTGGAACCTTGCCGACGGGGCAGCTTGAGGGAGTCGTCGAGGGCCTCATCGGCGCGTGTGAGCGGATTGCCGTCTGGCGGGCCGAGCGACCCACTGTCGATGCGGACGCAGCCACCGAGATGGTGATGAGCCTGACCTGGCACGGCATCAGCGCCTTGATCGACGCCGATGGGATAGCCGGCGGCTAGGTCACCACGATCACACTTACTGACCTCGACTCCTGCTGATCAGTCGAGCAGCGACAGCGCGATCCCGTCGAGGATGTCGTGTTCGGACGTGACGACCGGAACCGGACCGGCCGCCGCGACCACCGCCTCGATAATCGCCTGCCACACAAGCGCGCCACCCCCGATGACGTCGACGCGGCCGGGGTGCATGAACGGCAGCGCGGCCCGGGAGGCTCGCGTGCGGTGCAGCAGGTCGCTCGCGGCGGCCACGGCCTCGGCGGGTTCGAGCGTGCTCAGGTGGATCCGGGCGGCATCGTAGGCCTCCAGTCGCAGGGCGTGGGCCGTGATCGTCGTCACGGTGCCGGCGAGGCCGATCAGCGCGCCGATTCCCGGTAAGCGCACGGCATCAGCCGCCCGCGTCAGCGCCGCATCGGCGTCGCCGCGCGCCGCGGCGATCTGCGCAGCAGTTGGCGGGTCGTCCCGAAGGTGTCGTTCGGTCAGCCGCACACAGCCGACGTCGGTCGAGATCGCCGCCTCCACGCGGTCGCCGCCACGAACGAATTCGGTCGAGCCGCCACCGATGTCGACGACCAGGTAGGGGCCCGGGACGCCGGCGACCAGCAGGTCGCCGGTCGCTCCGGCAAAGGAGAGCTGCGCCTCCTCCTGGCCGGAGATGACCTGCGGGCTGATCCCGAAGTCGGCGAAGGCCGACTCGACCCCGGTGACGAACTCCGCCGCGTTGCTGGCGTCTCGCGACGCGGAGGTGGCGACGAAGCGGACCGCTTCGACCTCGTGCTCACGGCATCGGTGGGCATAGACGGTCGCCATTTGTAGTGCGGCCGCAATTCGCCCGGGATCGAGGCGACCGGTTCGATCGACGCCTTGCCCGAGCCGAACGACGTTCATCTCCCGCACGACATCGCGCACCACGCGCGTCTGCCGGTCGACGTCGGCGATCAGCAACCGGATCGAATTGGTGCCACAGTCGACCGCGGCGACGCGCATGCTCTCTCCTCCTCCGCGCACGACCCGGGCTCCCACCAGGGTGGCAGCTGGTCCAGGGCTTGGTCGCCGACCGGGTTGACGCCGGGCCCGACCGCCAGCGCGTGCCCCACGAGCGCGTGCAGGCACTTGACCCGGGCCGGCATACCGCCGGCGCTGATCCCGTCGATCTCGGGCACCGGCCGGGGCGACAGCTCGGCCCGACGACGCAGATAATCGGCATGCGCCAGCTGGTATGCCGCAGCCAACCCCGCGTCGTCGGCCAGCCGCTGCTGCATTTCGCGCATGGCCCCGGCGGACTCCAGGGTGCTGACCGCCGCGGTCAGCCGCGGGCAGGTGACATAGAAGGTCGTCGGGAAGGGCGTGCCGTCCGGCAGCCGTGCTGCCGTCGCGACGACATCGGGACGCCCGCAAGGGCACCGGTGCGCGACCGCCAGCACGCCCCGAGGAGGGCGGCCGAGCTGGCGCTCGACGGCGACGATGTCGGCGGCACGGATCGATTCGGTGCTGGTTGGCCCGGGGTCGGCGTCGCTCATTTCCCGGAGGCGAGCTGGGGATTGTCGGCGAGCTTGGCCGACTCCCAGATTTGGCCATACCACGGGTGGCCGGCCCCGATACCGGCCGCCCGGCCGTCGAGTTGCTCCGCCGCCGCCTGGGTCGGGTCGAGGACGGTGTAGGCCTTCTCCCCGGGCCGGACCATCCGCAGCCGCTCGCGCGCCTGCTGCTCGACATAGCCATCGGTCGCCCACAGCGCCTTCTCTCGCTCCATCGACGCCACGTCGGCTTTTTGGGCGCTGACCTGCTCACGCAGGGCAGAGATCTGGCTGCGTTGGCTGAGATAGCTTTTCAGCGTCGGGCCGAGCAGGACGAGCAGCAGCAGGGCAACCGAGGCAACGACCATGAACCGGCGCACGGACCAGGCCGAGCGGGCCCCGGCGGACTCCGGCGGGGCGGTGACCCGGCTGAGGCTGCGCGCGGCCGCGCGGTCCCCGTCGCCGCGGCCTCGTGGGCGCGAGGTCGGGGGACGGCGCGAAGGCGGCGGCATCCGGGCGCTCAGGCCGAGTAGCGCGGGAAGGCGCCCGCTCCGGCATACAGCGCGGCAGCGTCGAGCTCCTCTTCGATCCGCAGCAGCTGGTTGTACTTGGCGACCCGCTCGGAACGGGCCGGCGCGCCGGTCTTGATCTGGCCGCAGTTGGTGGCGACCGCGAGGTCGGCGATCGTGACGTCCTCGGTCTCACCGGAGCGGTGGCTCATCATGCAGGCATACCGGGAGCGGTGGGCCATATCGACGGCGTCGAGGGTCTCCGACAGCGAGCCGATCTGGTTGACCTTGACGAGCAGGGCGTTGGCGGTGTCGTTCTTGATGCCCCGCTCCAACCGCTCGGGGTTGGTCACGAAAAGGTCGTCGCCGACGAGCTGAACCTTGTCGCCGAGGGCGTCGGTGATGGCCTTCCAGCCATCCCAGTCGTCCTCGTTGAGGGGGTCCTCGATGGAGACGAGCGGGTACTTGGCGACCAGATCGGTGTAGTAGGCGATCATCTCGGCGCTCGACTTCTTGGCGCCCTCGAAGTTGTAGGAGCCCTTGTCGTGGAACTCGCTCGCCGCGACGTCGAGGGCCAGGGCGATGTCCTTGCCGGGCGTGTAGCCGGCCTTCTTGATCGCCTCGAGGATCAGGTCGAGCGCGGCGGCGTTGGACTCGAGGTTGGGCGCGAAGCCGCCCTCGTCGCCGAGGCCGGTGGCCAGGCCCTTGTCGTGCAGGACGCCCTTGAGCGCGTGGTAGACCTCGGCGCCCCAGCGCAACGCTTCGCGGAAGGAGGCGGCACCGATCGGGGCGATCATGAACTCCTGGATGTCGACATTGGAGTCGGCGTGGGAGCCGCCGTTGAGGATGTTCATCATCGGCACCGGCAGCACCCGGGCGTTGGGGCCGCCGACATAACGGAAGAGCGGCAGGCCGGCCGAGTCGGCGGCCGCCTTGGCGACCGCGAGCGAGACGCCCAAGATGGCGTTGGCGCCGAGGTTGCCCTTGTTGTCACTGCCGTCCAAGGCGAGCATCTCGGCGTCGACCAAGCGCTGGTCGGCCGCGTCGAAGCCGAGCAGCTTGGGGGCGATCTCCTCCATCACCGCTTCGACCGCCTTTTCGACGCCCTTGCCGCCATAGCGCTTCTTGTCGCCGTCGCGCCGCTCGACGGCTTCGAACGCGCCGGTCGAAGCGCCGCTGGGCACGGCGGCGCGGGCGACGGTGCCGTCGTCGAGACCGACCTCGACTTCGACCGTGGGGTTGCCTCGTGAGTCGAGAATCTCGCGGGCGACGATTGCCTCGATGCTGGCCACAACTGACTCCTGGGAAGTGGGATGGGATGGCTCAGTCGCCAGCCTAACGGGGTGCTCCCGAGCGCGCACGTATGCCGCGCCGCTCCGCCCCTGCGACCCGCAGCGCCGCCCTGCCCGGGCTAGCTCCCGGCGGGGGCGTGGGCCACCCCGGTCACCGCCGCTCGGCATACTGCTGCTGCTCGAAGGAGGTGGCCAGGCGGGTGTCTGTATTCGGCGCGGCAACCGGAGTGGCTCCCGGCGGTCGGGCGGCCAGATTGATTAGGGCGAACAGCTCCGTGCGCGCCTGCTCGGCGTCCATCTCGACGAGCTGAGCGTGATGGCGGTGCGCCTGCAATAGCGTGATCTGCACCAGGTCCTCGGCATCGGCGAGATTGCCGGTGAGCATCAGCCCGAGCCGCAGCAGCGCCGGCGCGCGCGCCATCACCAGATCCTCGAAGCGCGCCTCCACCTCGATGCTCACAGTCACCACAATGCCGCCCGACACCGATTCGTTGCATCCGCACAGGGTGGGCTAACCGGCGGCGCGCAGGGCCCCCTCCGCGAGCAGCCCTTGCGCCAGCGTGTAGCTGGCCATGACCGCGCTCTCCAGCAGCGGCGGCGGATCGTCGAGCAGGAACTGGCCGGTGGCCAGCAGCCCGTCGGACAGGAGGAAGGCCAGCGCGCCGGCCAGGCTCGCTCGGCGGGCATCCGCCGGGAGGTCCGCACCGAGATTTCCGGCATATGCCGCGGTTGCGCTGAGCAGCGCAGCATACGCAAGCACGGCGGGGCCGAGCACCCGCTCCTGGCGGGCCGCCCCGCGCGCCAGGGCCGGCCCGAGCAGCGCCCAGACGGCGGCCGCGAGCTGGGCCGGCCGGCCTTTCCAGAGCGGCCGGTCGCCCACGTGTTTGCGCATTCCGGTGATGTATGCCGCATGGCCGGCCCCGAACGCCCCCATCCCCGCCGCGAACGGCACCAGTCCGGTCCGCAGCAGGGCGATATCACCGGCCCAGCCGCACACCTGCGCGACCTGGGTGCTTGTGCGCAGCGGCGAGCGCGCAGCCCGCGGATCCGCCGCGAAGCCGGCGGCAAGGACCGGCAGCAGGAGCGGCTTGGTGACGCGCCGGGTCCGGTGGGCCCGCGGCCGTGCCGAGCCGGCGAGCGCGCTGTCGATGACCGCCAACGCGACATAACCGGCGCGGCAGCTCGACGCGAGGCGGGTCATGGCCGGCAGGCTACCGCCCCCGATCCACGGCCGATCGGTCCGAGCGGAATCGTCGGAACGCCCGGCCACTCGATTAATCCCAGTCGAGAGGAGCGTGTCGGCACGGTTGGCGGCGATTTTCGTGCCGAGCGGGTCCTCTCGACATCCGGTGGAGCCGATAATCGGCGCTTCCTTAGCGGGTCGAGCTACCCGAGCGTGGCCGCGAGGTCGATGACGCAGTGGCCGAGCCGGAGTTCGGCGAGGACGCCGACTTCGAAGCCGAGGTCGCCGAATCGGTGGCCGTAGGCGACGCCGACTGCGTGACGCCGGGCGCGGCCGGCGGCTGACTGGCCGAGCCCCACGCCGCCGAAGGATCGGTCGGCACGATCGTCAGCGGCGGCGTCCAGCCGGCCAGCGCGTCCCAGGCGCGACGCCCGAACCACGACGCCGGGAAGGTGTCGGCCAGGCGCGGCTCGCCGTTGGCCTGCCACAGTGAGCTGTCGTCAGCCGTCCCGGGCGGGGCGATCAGCTCGCCGACCTGGTCCCCCGAGATGGTTAGCGGCGTGCCGTCCTGGTCAAAGAGCCGGACGCCGTCGAGGCGCCGGCCCTCGGCGTCGTAGGCATAGATGTTGGCCACGCCATGCCCACCGGCGTAGATCCCGGTCTCGGGCGTCCGGTATTCGATGACGGGTGACCAGTCGGTCTCGCCGTTGGCGTCCCACGTGGCGACGCCGATCAGCCACAGCGGCAGGGCGAGCACCAGCGCCACGTTGAGCAGCGCGACCGGCAACCACCACCGTGCGCCCCGCGAGCGCAACCCGAGCCAAATCGAGGCGGCCACCGCGGCAATCGTGATCAGCACCCCGAGGCCCACCGACGAGAACGCGAAGAAGGCGGCCACCCCGGCGCCGACAATCAGACCGCGAACGACCCACCACGCGCCGCACAGTTCGCGCAGCCACGGCAGCGCCGCCAGCACGCGGGCGCCGGCACCCTCGGCGCGCTCACGCACCGACGACAGGAGGCGCAACCCTCGTCCGGTCGCAGCCGAGCGCGGCGGGAGGCCGGCGGCGGCGCGCAACTCCGCGGCATACGTCTGCGGTGTGCCGAGCCGGGAGCGCACATCGAGACCGGACTCGGCCGCCAACTCGCTCAGGTCGGCCTCCATGCCGAGGGTGAGGTCCTCGACCTCCTCCGGCGGCAGGTCGCTGAGTTCGGCGCGCACCTGCGCGACATAGCTGCGCACCCGGGCGTGCCGCGGATCGGTGCTCGAGATCGGGGGGTGGGACATCAGTGCGCTCCTGCCTCGGTCAACAGCCCGGCCATCGTCTCGGCGAAGGCGGACCAGGTCTTGGTCTGGGTGTGCAGGGCATGCCGGCCCTGCTCGTTGATGCCGTAGTACTTGCGATGCGGACCCTCCTCGGAGGGCACGACATAGGACGTCAGGGCGCCGGCGCCATAGAGGCGGCGCAGCGTGCCGTAGACCGAGGCGTCACCGACATCCTCCAGCCCCGCCGCCCGCAGCCGGCGCACGACGTCGTAGCCATATCCGTCTTCGCGCGCGATGACCGCCAACACCGCGAGGTCGAGAACGCCCTTGACCAATTGCGTCGGATCCACCACATCTCCTTCGGTTGCCGCACTATTACATATTCCGCACTAGCACGCATAGCGTAACCGGGCGAAGCGGGCACGCTGAACCGGAACACGCCGGTGGGCACTACCGCGTCTGCGACCGCGCGTTCAGGTTGGGAGTTGGGAGTAGGCGAGGGCCAAGGCCGCCCCGAGGCGGGCGTTGTTCTCGACCAGCGCGATATTGGTGCGCAGCGAGGCGCCGCCGGTGATCTCGACGATCCGGCCCAGCAGATACGGCGTGACGTCCCTACCGGTGGTACCGAGCCGGTCACAGTCGGCGAGGGCCCGCGCGATCACGCCGTCCATGTCCGCGGCCGGGATCTGTTGCGTCGTCGGGACGGGGTTGGCGATCACCACGCCGCCGCGCAACCCGAGATCCCACTTGACGTTCAGCAGGGCCGCGACGTCGTCGGGCGTGTCCAGCCGCATCGGCACCCCAAAACCGCTGGTCCGGGAAAAGAATGCCGGGAACTGATCGGTGCCGTAGCCGACCACCGGCACCCCGAGCGTCTCCAGCACTTCGAGGGTGCGACCGATGTCGAGGATCGACTTGACGCCGGCACTGATGACGGCGACGTCAGTCGTGGCGAGTTCGGTTAGGTCCGCGCTGATGTCCATGCTCGACTCGCCGCCACGGTGGACACCCCCGAGGCCGCCGGTGACAAAGACCCGGATCCCGGCCAGTGCCGCCAGCCGCATGGTCGCGGCGACCGTCGTGGCACCGTGGGCTCCGGTCGCGACGACGTATGGGAGATCGCGGACGCTGACCTTGACCACCGTGGGGTCACTGCCCAGCAGGTCAAGGTCGCCTGGTCCCAGCCCGATCCGCGGCACGCCGTCGAGGATGGCGATCGTCGCCGGCGTCGCGCCACCCTCCCGGACGATCTGCTCGACCCGTCGGGCCATGGCGACATTGTCGGGATAGGGCATGCCGTGGCTGATGATCGTCGATTCCAGGGCAACAACCGGCCCGCCCCCGGCGAGAGCGGCAGCAACCTCCTCGCTCACCCGCAGCCGGGGATGGCTCACGGAAGCGGCCCGGCAGCGACGAGATCGGCGCTCAGGTCGGCGCGCACCGAGTCGCTGGTCATCAGGGTCAGGGCCGAGACGCGATGCCCGTATGCCGCGGCATCGGCCACGCTCGCGCCCTGAAGCAACGCGTGCAGAAAGCCCGCGGTCAAGGCATCGCCCGCGCCGGTGACATCGACGATCGGGACCGGCGGCGGGCGGAACTCGCGGACCTCGGGGACGCCGTCGTTGCCGCGGCGCGCCAACACGCTGCCCATCGGTCCCAGGCGGGTCCAGACATGGTCGATCCCCGTGCCGAGGAGTTCGGCGGCGGCCTGGGCGATCTGCGGCAGGGCGACCGGGCGGCCGAGCAGGGCGACGAGTTCCTCGATATTGGGGGCGACCAGCCACGGCGGGTTGGCCAGAACGACCTCGCGCAGGCGGACCGCCCTGGGATAGCTGACGACGTCGAGCAGGCTGCGCACGCCACGCTCGCGTGCCCAGCGGAGCACCGTGGCTGCTACTTCGGCAGGGATGTTGGCATCGACGACGACGATGTCGTCGACGCTCACGCGCGTCAGGGCCGGCTCGATGTCGGCCAGCGTCAGCCCATCCATCGCTGCGGCGTCGCAGCCGGCCACGGACAGCTCACCGCTTGGATGCAAGATCGCGGCATACGTCCCCGTCCCGAAGACGGAGGTCACCACGTGTTCGAGACCGACCCCCGCCGCGGTGCACCGCTCGCGAATCACCTCGCCGGCTAGGTCGTCGCCGATCGCGGTGACCAGATCGACGCTCGTGCCGAGCCGGGCGAGGTTTTCGGCGATATTGCGCCCGACTCCTCCGGGAGTGGTGCGCACGAATCCGGGGTTGGACGTCCCCGGAACCAACTCGGCGTGACTGGTGGCCACCACATCCAACATGGCGCCACCGATGACGAGAACCCGGGCAGACACAAGCGCGTACTTTAACCCGAAGTTGCGAGTGGTTTGAGGGCTGATCCCCGTTTTGACCTGCAGTGATGCGGCTTCTAACCCCTCGGTGTGTCGTCACTAAAGTGGATCGATCGATCCGGCACGGTGTGATATTTTGGCGGTATGGCGAAACGTGGTGGAGCGGTTCATGTGACCACGCACCGTCGTCACTATGTTGGTAAGGACGGGGTGGCCCGGGACTACGAGACCCACCTGTTGCGGCGTTCCTGGCGGGAGAACGGCAAGGTGCGCAACGAGACGGTCGCGAACCTCTCCCACCTGCCGGCCGAGCTGATCGAGGTGATCCGGGCCTGCCTGGCCGGGCAGGCGTTCATCCCGGCCGACCAGGCCGCCACCATCACCCGCTCCCTGCCGCACGGGCATGTGGCCGCGGTGTGGGCCCAAGCCCGGGCCCTGGGCCTACCCGGGCTACTCGGGCCGCCCGGGCGGGCCCGGGACCTGGCGATGGGGCTGATCATCGCCCGAGTGCTGGCACCCGGCTCGAAGCTGGCGACCATCTCCTGGTGGGCCGACACCACCCTGGGCGTCGACCTCGACCTGGCCGGTGCCTCCACCGACGAGGTCTACGCGGCGATGGACTGGCTACTCGGGCGCCAGGACGCGATCGAGAAGCAGCTGGCCCGGCGCCACCTGGCCGCCGACGCCAACCCCGCCCGGATGGCGCTGTTCGACCTATCGTCCTCGTGGATGGAAGGCAGCCACTGCCCACTGGCCCGGCGCGGCTACTCCCGCGACGGGAAGAAGAACCGCACCCAGATCGAGTACGGGCTGCTGACCGACCCGGCCGGTCGCCCGGTCGCGATCCGGGTCTTCCCCGGCAACACCGCCGACCCCACCGCGTTCATCGTCGAGGCCGTCACCCTGGTGCGGGACACCTTCAAACTCACCGAGATGGTCATGGTCGGCGACCGCGGCATGATCACCACCGCCCGGATCACCGCGATCCGCCACACCAACACCGACCCGGCCACCCGAGCCGACCTCGGCTGGATCACCGCGCTGCGCGCCCCCGCGATCAAAACCCTTGCCGCCGAGGGCGGCCCGCTTCAACCAACCCTGTTCGATGAACACAACCTGGCCGAAATCAGCCACCCCGACTACCCCGGGGAACGGCTGATCGCCTGCCGCAACCCGTTCCTAGCCACCGAACGCGCCCGCAAACGCGAGGACCTGCTCACCGCCACCGAAACCGCCCTGGCCCCCACCCAGCGAGCAGTGGCCGAGGGCCGGCTAGCCGGCGCCGACACGATCGGCCTGCGGGTCGGCAAACTCCTCAACAAATACCGGATGGCCAAACACTTCGACCTGACCATCACCGACACCACCGTGGTGATCACCCGCAAAACCAGCCAGATCGCCGCCGAAGCCGCCCTCGACGGCATCTACGTGCTACGCACCCCAACGCCCGCCGAGACCCTCACCCCCGCCAGCATCGTCCAGGCCTACAAAAACCTCGCCCACGTCGAACGCGACTTCCGCAGCATCAAAGCCACCGACCTCGACCTGCGCCCGATCTACCACCGCCTCGAAGACCGCGTCCGCGCCCACGTCCTGATTGTGATGCTCGCCGCCTACCTGACCTGGCACCTACGCGCCACCCTAGCCCCCCTGACCTACACCGACGAACACCCGCCAACACCCGCCGACCCGGTCGCCCCCGCCCACCGCTCCCCAGCCGCGGACCGCAAAGCCTCCCGACACACCGACGACCACGACCAGCCCGTGCGGTCCTTCCCGGCCCTGCTCAAACACCTCGCCACCCTGACCCGCAACGACCTGCGCTACGGCACCGACCACACCACACCCCTCGTGCCCACCCTGGCCGAACCCACCCCCACCCAACGCCACACCTTCGCCCTCCTAAACGCCCCCATCCCCCTAACCATCAACGGCAAGTAGACAGAACCACCAACACCCAAACCAGCGAACCCCCTGCCCAGCAGGGGGTTCGCCACGTCAACCAGCCGTAACTTCGGTTTAACCGCCTCTCTTCTCGCGCGCAGGTCGAGTCCGGGCGTGCCGCGCCGGCCGGCTCCCGCGGATTCGCGTTATCCGCGGGCGAGCCGCTCCTGCTCCTTGATCCGGGCCCATTGGGCCTCCACCTCGGCGGGTGTGGTCGCCTCGGCGTCGGCAAAGACGTGGGGGTGGCGCCTGATCAGCTTCTCGACGAGCACCGCCGCGACGTCGTCGATCGTGAACGGGGCCTTGGGATCCTCTTCGCCGACCCGGGCGTGGAAGACGACCTGCAACAAGACATCGCCCAGCTCCTCGACCAGGTGGTCCCGATCGCCCGCGCGGATCGCCTCGATCGCCTCCTGGGACTCCTCCAGCAGATAGGGGATGAGGCTGTCATGAGTCTGCTCGCCATCCCAGGGGCAGCCGCCCGGTGAGCGCAGCCGGTCCATGGCCGTGACGACGTCGAGCAGCCTGCCGCCCGGCACGTCCCACGACCCCACGAGCACCTCGACCGCGGGTGGCTCGTCGAGGACGCTGACGGCCGCAGCGATGGCGTCGCTCAGGCCGGGGTCGCCGTCCCCGCTGCCGAGCCAGACGACCGGGGCGTGCGCCGCGCGGTCGAGCAGCTCCCGGGCGAGGGCCGGGATGCCGCCTTGGGATGCCGGGGTCACGGTCAGCCCGGCCGCGGTGACCGCGACGACCAGGGGCTCGTCGGCCGCGCGTGCATGGATCTCGCGTGCCTGCTCCAGCGCGCTCCAGGCATCGCGGGTGAGCAGCGCCGCCGGCACGCGGGGGCTGGTGAGCAGCAGCGTCAGCCCGGGCGCGGGCGGATTGGTGGAGGCACGGTCGATGGCCTCAGCCGGCGGCACGAGGGAAGCCAGGTCAGGTGGTGTCGGCGATCCAGTTCGGCGCGGCCGGGGCCAAGGTCAGCTGCTCCTTGTCATAGGTGCCGAAGCGGGGGTTGACGCTGATGCGCTTCTTGTCGAGGGCCGCCGCCAAGGCCTGGGGGGCCTGCGGGTCCTGGCCGATCATGTTCCAAGCCGCATTGGCCCGCAACAGGTCGATGGTCTCGGGGGTCGGATTCTCGACCTTGCCCGCCAGCGCGGCCAAAGCGGCGTCGACGGTGACCGTCTGGCCCTTGGCCTCGGCGACCTCGAGCACCGACCCGGAGCTGATCAGCAGGTCGATCGCATTGGCCATCGTCAACGGCTGGTCGGGGGTGAAGGCCTGGTTGATCTGCTCGGCGGCAGTCCGGGCGGCGTCTTCGGTGATCACCCGGCCGTCCACCTTGGCGGCGACGTCGGCATTGCCGATGCCGCACCCTCCAAGGCCAAGGCCGATGGCGGCTGCGGCGGCAATGACGCGGAGTCTGCTCACGGGTCGATCCTTCCTCACCTGATCTCGTCCAGGATGATCGTACGCAACACATCGCCCGCCCAGTCGAGCACCGCCAGGTCACGCAGCGGCGTGCCGCCGACGCGGGCGGTGGTGGGCCTGGGCACCAGCATCGTGCTGACCCCGTCCTTGTAGAGCGAGCGGGCATACAGCCGCTGCAGCCGCAACTGCTGGCTCTCGCGCAGTGAGACCGGGGCGAACCGGACGTTGCTCGCCTGCACGGCCATCTCGGTGACCCCGGCGCGCCGGGCGAGCACCCGCAGCCGGGCGACGGCGACCAGATTGCTCACCGGCTCCGGCAACGGCCCATAGCGGTCGATCAGCTCCGCCTCGACCTCGGCCAGCTCGGCGTCGCTGGTGACCGCAGCGAGCTTCTTGTAGGCCTCCAACCGCAGCCGCTCCCCGGGGATGTAGCCGTGCGGCAGGTGGGCGTCGACGGGCAGCTCGATACTCAGCTCGCTCGACTGCTCCTCCTCCCCGCGGAAGGCCGAAACGGCCTCACCGACGAGCCGGACGTAGAGGTCGAAGCCGACCCCGGCGATGTGTCCCGACTGCTCGCCGCCGAGCAGATTGCCGGCGCCGCGGATCTCCAGGTCCTTCATCGCCACCTGCATGCCGGCGCCGAGGTCGGTGTTGCTGGCGATCGTGCGCAGCCGCTCGATGGCGGTCTCGGTCAACGGTTTTTCGGGGGGATAGAGGAAGTAGGAGTAGGCGCGCTCGCGGCCGCGCCCGACCCGGCCGCGCAGCTGATGCAGCTGGGAGAGGCCGAGTTGGTCGGCGCGCTCGACGATCAGGGTGTTGGCGTTGGAGATGTCCAGGCCGGTCTCGACAATCGTCGTGCAGACAAGCACATCGAAGCGCCGCTCCCAAAAGTCGAGGACGACCTGCTCCAGCTTGTGCTCCCCCATCTTGCCGTGGGCGGTGGCAATCCGGGCCTCGGGCACCAGCTCGCGCAACCGGGCGGCGGCCCGCTCGATCGAGGCGACCTTGTTGTGGACATAGAAGACCTGCCCGTCGCGCAGCAGCTCGCGCCGGATAGCCGCAGTGATCTGTTTCTCGTCATAGCCGCCGACGAAGGTCAACACCGGGTGCCGCTCCTCCGGCGGCGTCGCCAGCGTCGACATCTCCCGGATGCCGGTCACCGCCATCTCCAGGGTGCGCGGGATCGGCGTCGCCGACATCGAGAGCACGTCTACAGCCGTGCGCATCGCCTTGAGCTGCTCCTTGTGCTCGACGCCGAAGCGCTGCTCCTCATCGACCACGACGAGCCCGAGGTCCTTAAACCGCACCTCGCCGCCGAGCAGCCGGTGGGTGCCGATGACGAGGTCGATGCTGCCGTCGGCCAGGCCGGCGAGCACGGCCTTGGCCGCCTTGTCGCTCTGGAACCGGGACAAGGCGGCGACGACGACGGGGAATCCGGCATACCGCTCGGAGAAGGTCGTGAAGTGCTGCTGGACAAGCAGCGTGGTCGGCACGAGCACGGCGACCTGCTTGCCGTCCTGGATCGCCTTGAATGCCGCCCGCACGGCGATCTCGGTCTTGCCGTAGCCGACGTCGCCACAGATCAGCCGGTCCATGGGCACGGCGCGCTCCATATCGGCCTTGACCTCATCGATGCTGGAGAGCTGGTCGGGGGTCTCGACATACGCGAACGCATCCTCGAGCTCGCGCTGCCACGGTGTGTCGGGGGCGAATGCGTGCCCGGTGGTCGCCATCCGGGCGCTGTAGAGCCGGATCAGCTCGGCCGCGATCTGGCGGACGTGCCGGCGGGCCTTGGCCTTGGTTTCCTTCCAGTCGGCGCCGCCGAGCCGGTGGATCGTCGGGGCCTCGCCGCCGACATAGCGGGTGACCTGGTCGAGCTGGTCGGTGGGGACGAACAGCCGGTCCGGAGGCCGGCCACGCTTGGCCGCGGCGTATTCGAGGACGAGGTATTCGCGGGTGGCGCCGCCGACGGTGCGTTGCATCATCTCGACGAAGCGGCCGACGCCGTGCTGCTCGTGGACGACGTAGTCGCCGGGGCGCAGCTGGAGCGGGTCGACCTGGGCCCGGCGCCGCGACGGCATCCGGCGCATGTCCTTGGTCGAGCCGCCCGTGGTGGCGACCGTGCCCATCAGGTCGGCCTCGGTGAGGACGGCCAGCTGGCTGTCGGGCAGCAGGAACCCCCGCCCGAGGCTGCCGGTCGCCAGCGTGACGACCCCGGCGTCCGGCGCGCCGCCCTCGCGGGCCGGGATGCCGCGCTCGCGCAGCACCTCGGCGACGCGTTGGGCCAGGCCGTGCCCCTCGGTGACGATCTGCACCGCCCACCCCGAGGCGATCCACTCGCCGAGATCGACGACGGCCTTTTCGGTGTTTCCCCGGTATGCCGCGGGCTCCCGTGCCGCGATCATCGTCGCCGGCGCTTGCGCGCCGCCGAAGTCGTCGAGTTCGGTGTCGGCGGCGAACCCGCCAAGCACCCACCAAGGCACGCCGAGGCCGGCGGCGTGCTCGCGGGCCTGGGTCAGCGTCCAGTAGGACGCGCTGCCCAGCACCGCCCGCAGATCGATCGGGACGGCGTTGCCGGCGGCCGCGTTGGACCACGAGGCCTCGAGGAACTCCTCGCTGGTGGCGACCAGGTCGTGGGCGCGGGCACGCACCCGCTCGGGGTCGACGATCGCGACCACACTGCCGGCCGGTAGGACCTCGAGGAGGCTCTCCATGCCGTCAACGAGCACGGGAGCGAGCGACTCCATGCCCTCGACCGCGATGCCCTCGGCGACCCGGTGCAGCATCTCGCCGACGCCCGGCAGGCTCTCGGCTAGGGCGCCCGCCCGGGCGCGCACGGCATCGGTGAGCAGCACCTCCCGGCACGGCGGCGCCCACAAGCCATGCGGGGCGATCTCCAAGGAGCGCTGATCGGCGACCTTGAACCAGCGGATCTCCTCAACGACATCGCCCCAGAACTCCACCCGCAGCGGATGCTCCTCGGTCGGTGGGAAGACGTCGAGGATGCCACCACGCACAGCGAATTCGCCGCGCCGCTCAACGAGGTCGGTCCGGACATAGGCGGCGGCCGCCAACGCCTCGGCCACCTGCTCCAGGGGCTGCTCCTCCCCGGGCTGCAGCCGCACCGGCGCCAGGTCGCCGAGCCCGGTGACCAGGGGCTGCAGCAGCGCCCGCACCGAGCAGGTGACCACCCGCGGCCGGCCGAGCGCCGGGTCCTCGGGGTCGGGGTGGGCCAGGCGGCGCAGCACCGCCAGGCGGCGCCCGACCGTGTCGGAGCGCGGCGAGAGCCGCTCGTGCGGGAGGGTCTCCCAGCTGGGGAATGCGGCGACCTGCTCGGGGGCCAGCAGCGCCGCCAGCGCGGCCGCGAGGTCCTCGGCCTCACGCGCGG
Source organism: Nostocoides sp. (assembly GCF_037045025.1). Lineage (GTDB taxonomy): Bacteria > Actinomycetota > Actinomycetes > Actinomycetales > Dermatophilaceae > Nostocoides_A. The sequence goes on from NZ_JBAOHM010000016.1 coordinate 129,037, forward strand.
TGGCAGTGACCACGAGGGTGGTGGCGTCGGCCGGCCCGGCGAGCGCGACGAGCGGGGCGCGCAGCCCGTCGGCCAGGGCCACCTCCACGGGGGCGTCGGCGCCGCGCAGGACGCCGATGGCCGCGGCCACGCTGGGGTCGGTCCCGATCGCGGGCAGCAACGTGGAGACGCTCATCGCTCACCGCCGGGGGCGTGGAACCGTTGTTGGGTGGCGAGCAGTCCGTGCCGGACGAGGTCCTCGGCGGCGTCGGCGGCCTCGGCGACGCTCACCGCGATCTCGGGCTGCTCGGCCGCGGTGAAGTCGCGCAACACGAAGTCGGCCGGGTCCATCCGTCCCGGCGGCCGGCCGATACCGACGCGGACCCGCAGGTAGTCGCGGGTGCCGAGGAGCGCACTCACCGAGCGCAAGCCGTTGTGCCCGCCCTCGCCGCCGCCCAGCTTGAGCCGGATCAGCCCGAAGCCAATGTCGAGCTCGTCGTGGACGACGATGACCCGCGCCGGGGGGATCTTGTAGAACCGGGCCAGCTCGCGCACGGCCCTGCCGGACTCGTTCATGAACCCGGTCGGGATCGCGATCAGCGCCGGGATGCGGTCGGGACCGATGGCGACCTTGGCGGCCACCGCGCCACCCTTGTGGCGCGCCAGCGCCACCCGGTGCCGGGCGGCCAGCGCGTCCACGACGTGGGCGCCGACGTTGTGCCGGTTGCCCGCATAGCGCGCCCCGGGGTTGCCGAGGCCGACGATCACCCACAGGTCCACAGCCAGCCCCCTTTCAGCCGGCGAGACTACGCCGATAGACCGACAGCACCTGGTCGGTGACCACGTCCCAGTCGAACTTGCTGCGGACCTCGGCGCGTAGGGCGGCGGCATTGGCGGCCCCGGCGTCCGGGTCGGCGAGCTCGGCGCGCAGCGCGGCGGCCAGGTCCGCGGTGGAGTCGTGACCAAAGACCCGCGTCCCCGGGAGCGAGCGGTGGACGACCTCCAGGTGCGGTGCGATGTCGCTGACGACCACCCGCAGCCCGTATGCCGCGGCCTCCAGCAGCGTAATCGGCATACCCTCCAGCTTGGACGGTTGCACGAAGACCCCCGCCGAACTCATCACCTCGGCCAGCGCCTGGCCGTAGAGGTAGCCGGTCAGCACGACCCGGGGATCGGCCGCGGCCAGGGCGCGCACCTCCTCGGCATAGGCATCGGTGTTGGAGGAGTCGCCGACCACCACCAGCTGGGTGTCCCCTGGCACTCGGGCAAAGGCCCGCAGCAGCATGTCGGGCTGCTTCTCGGGCACCAGCCGGCCGAGGAAGAGGCCGTATCCCGGGCGCAGCCCGAAGCGCTCCAGCGTCGGGCCGGGTGGGATCGGCGTGACCTTGGGGGCCCCATTGGGGATGTAGGTCGCGGCGCGCCCGTGCAGCTGCTCATAGATCCGGGCCAGATCCCGGGAGACGACGATCACCTCATCGGGCACGAAGGTCGAGAAACTGCGGCCCAGCCGGAGCATTGAGCGGGCGGGAAGGGACCACTTGGCGCGCTCGTCGTCGAGGCCGTGGACGGTCTGAACGACGGTTGCGCTGGAGAGCAGTTTGGGGATCGGCGTGAACAGGCCCGGCCCCATCGCGTGGAAGTGGACGATGTCGTAGCGGCGGCGCAGCGTGTGGATCGCGCTCAACCCCGAGTGCACGGTCGACTCCAGGTGTTTGCCGCCCGGCGTCGGCAGATTGCGCAACATGACGCCGCGATAGCGTCCCGGCGTCCGGCCAACCGGTGGCTCGTAGTTGTAGTCAGCCGGCACCGTCAGGTCGTCGGCGGAATAGTTCGGGCGGCAATAGACCGTGACCTGGTGGCCGTCGGCGGCCAGGCGCCAGCCGATCTCCTCGACGTGTTTCTCCACCCCGCCATAGGACGCGGGCAGCCCGCGCAGGCCGATCATCGCGATCTTCACGCCGGAGTCTCCACAGCTGCCGGGGACCGGGTCGCGCGGATGTCGCCATAGAGCGCGGTGATGGCTCGCAGGTGGGCCGCCGGCGCATGCTGGGCAAGGACTCGTGCCCGGGCGGCGTGGCCGTGCACGCGGGCGCGATCCGGGTCGGCGAGGTAGTCGCCCAGAGCGGCGGCGAGCGCCGCCGGATCCTGAGGCGGGACGAGCGCCCCGCACGGCCCCGGCTCGATCAGCTCCGGTATGCCGCCGAGCGCGCTCGCGACGACCGGCACACCGGCGGCGAAGGACTCGAGCACCGCCAGCGGCTGGTTCTCCAACCAGCGCGCGGGCAACACGCTGACCCGGGCCCCGGCCAGCAGGAGGCGCAAGCGGTCGGTGTCGAGCCGGCCGTGGAAGCGGATCCGGCCCGGGGCGGCCGCGTCGGCGAGGTCGACCAACGCCGCCCGGGAGGATCCGTCACCGGCGATATCGAGGCGCGCATCGGGCAACCGGGCGAGGGCGCGGATGAGCACGTCGATGCCCTTCTCGGGGGAGAGCCGGCCGGCGTAGACGATCCCCTCACCCGCTCCGGCGCGCTGTGGGACATCCACCGAGGTGAAGTTGTCGACGTGAACGAGGCGATCCCGGTGGATGCCGGCCGCGGTCAGTTGGCCGTGCAGGAAACGGCTGGGACAGACCAAGGCGTCAAGCGACGCGTAGGCACCGGCCAGGCGGTGGGCGCCGACCTCGAACGCCGCCAGCGCGGAGGCGGCGAGGCTGCCGTCCTTGCACCGGCGCAGCGGCGCCTGGCGCAGGCCACCATGGACGCACGCCGTGCAGATCGCCCCCTGATCGAGGAAGCGGTAGGTCGGGCAGACCAGCTTGTAGTCATGCAGGGTCATGACGAGCGTGGCGCCGCTGGCGGTGGCCGCCCGGATCACCGACGGTGAGAGGTGGTGATAGATGTTGTGGAAGTGAATGACGTCGGGGGCGAAATCGTCCACGACCGCCGCCATCCCCCGCTGCGCCGACCGGCACCACAGCATCCGGCCGGCCAGGGCGAGCCGAGCGGACACCGCGGCGGGGGTCGGCTCGTACTCGACGTGGGCCGGGAAGTGCCGCGAGTAGCGCATCGGCAGGTTCTCGGGGTGATCCATCCCGAAGAACTCCACCGCATGGCCGGCGTCGCGTTGCAGCGCGGCGAGGTCGAGCAGGTAGCCCTCGGCGCCGCCGCGCCGGTAAAGGAACTTGTTGACGTGGAGGATGCGCACCCGGATCCCTCAGCTGCGCCCCACCGGCTCGAGCGCCGAGGGGGCCGACTCCGGCGCGGTGCGCGAGCTGCCCGCCTCGGCGTCGCGGCGCAGCCGCCGCAGGTAGGCGCCGGACGACAACCCGAGCACGGTGACGGCATACATCATGACGACGACCTGCGACATCAGGTTGGCGACCAGGGAGAGCACGACGACGGCGACGGCGACGACGAGGGCGGCCTCGGTGACCGCGCGTTCGGTGCCGCCGAGGCGCCGTCGCGCGGCGTCCAGGGCGGCACTGAGGCTGTGCCAGACCATCAGGACGAGCAGCACGAGGTAGCTGACCAGGCCCGGTATCCCGAGCTCGACATAGGCCCGCACAACGTCGTTGTGCGGTTGCTTGGCGGCGGTCGTCGTCTTGGACACCGTGCGCAACCCGACACCGGCGATCGGGCTCGGCTTGGCCAGGCGAAGCGACTGCTGCCAGTACTCCACTCGCCAGGACAGGCTGTTCGCGGGTTTGCCGGAGATCGCCGACGCGGTGTCGAGATCGGCGAAGCGGGACTGGATCGGTGAGCTGACCGCGCCGAGCAGCACCAGTCCGCAACAGATGCCCAATGCGACATGCGCGCGCCGACGGAAGAGCAGGATGAGCAGCCCGATCACGGCCACGAGCCATGCGCTGCGGGTGAACGAGAGCAGGATGAGCGCGGAGGTGATGGCGAAGACGCCCACGACGGCAAGCCGGGCCGCCCGGCGCGTGACCGGATACAGGGCAGCCATGAGCAGCCAGACGATAACGGCGAAATAGGCCATCGGATTGCTGTGGACGAAGGTGGCGGTGATCCGCGAGAACCCGCCCGCAACATAGAGCCCGGACCCGGTGGCCAGCTGCCAGACCGCCGCGATCGCCGGGGCGATAACGGCCAGAGCGATCGCGACGACAAAGCGGACCAGCCCGGCGCCGCGGGCGGCGAACTGCTCGACGACGAGGAAGACAACGGCGATATTGGCGATCCGGGACCACTCGATGAGGGCGTTGCCGGGGTCCGGGGACAGCACGATGCCGACGGCGGCGACCGCCGTGAACGCCATGAACGCCATCCCGAGGCGCGAGACGGGGAAGGCCGCGCCGAGTTTGACGCGCCGGTTGAGCAGCCACAGCGTGCCGAGGGCCAGGAGCAGCAGCCCCAAGATGACGCTCGGGTCGGTCAGCCGGTGCCCGATCTGGACCGCGTCGAGGCTGGAGCGGGTCGCCAAGGCCAGCAGGACGAAGGTCTCCAGGTCGTTCAGCGCCACCACGACGAGGGTGACCGAGACGAGAACGGCAATGGGGACGACGACGACGAGCCGGGAGGCGCCGCTAAAGAGGGCCAAGACGGTGTATGCCGTGAGCGCGACCCCGAGCACGGCGCTCCAAGCGCTTTCGCGCCCGAAGTCCGGGCCCGGTGACCAGATCGCGCCGACGCTGCGGCGACGTGGAGCCATCTCCACCAGGGTATTCCTCCTGCTCGGCAGCACCAGCCGCCGGTCGTCGTTGTTGCCCGTGGCCCCGCCCAGGGCCCGGCCATCCGGGGGTCGGGCATCCGGTGCGACGCCCGTGACCTGCGGGAACGGCCGAACCTCTCGACGGCGAGCCGCCCGCCCGGTTGCGGTGGTCACCCCCACCCCAACCAATCCGGCCAGCACCGGACCCACCGGCGCCGGCCAGCCCGCAGCCAGGACCAACACCAGCCACGCGGCGGCGCCGCCCAGTAGCCCGCAGGCAAGACTACCTGCTGCCGTCCGCACCAGCCCAAGCGAACCCACTCCCGGCAGGGCGCGCACCCGCCACCACGCGTGCGCGACGTTGACATATTGGGCCGCCGAGTAGGCGATCGGGAAGAGGAAGATCGCGTTCCGCGAGTGCCGGACGAGGGGGAAGACCAGGACGAGGATCAGCGCATTGGCCGCGGCGCCATAGACGGTGTTGCGCATCGGGGTGCGAGTCTCCCGCCGGGCATAGAAGGGCGCGAGCAGCACGCGTTGGACGCCGGAGCCGGCGAAGCTCAGCGCATACCAGCCGATGATTGCTCCCATCAGTGCGGCGTCTCCCGTCCCCAGCAGCCCGAAGACGTATTCGGTCATCGGGGGCCCGACCACGACACCGAGCACCGTCATGGGGACCGCGAGATAGAGCATTAGCCGCAACCCGGTGCGGGTGACGGTAGCCATGGCGGCGGCGTCACCGCTGCCGGCGGCCCGGGTCAGGCGGGGAACGATCGAGACCATGACCGAGCGGAAGACGATCGTTCCGCCCAGGGCGCTGGCCACTCGGTTGCCGTAGTGGGTGTAGGTAGCGGCGCCGAGCGGAAGGTAGCTGACGACCATGGCCTCGACGGCGCGCATGGCCGGATTGAGTCCGGCTGCGGCCGTCGGTCGGGTGACGAGGCGCAGGGCGCGCCGAACCGGCTCACTCCACAAGCCGGGACGGGCCGGGCGCCAGCCATGCCGAGCGGCCATCACCGCCATCGCGACCGCTTGGACGAGGGAGCCGGCGACATAGGCGACGGGCACCGTCTCGACCCGCTGCGGCCCCAGCAGGACCACGACGATGCCGGTCAGGCTGAGCAGGAGCGACATGGCCGCGGGGATGCCGATGACCAGGCGGGCGTTCAGCCAGCTGCGGAAGACCTCGGCGAGCAGGACCCCCGGCAGATACCACGCCAGCACACGGATCAAGGACGCGGCGTGCGCGGCCTTGGCGCTCGGCCAGTCCAGCGCCAAGACCTGCATGATCGGCTCGGCCGCGAGGGTCAGGGCGCCCGCCACCACGATCCCGGCGAGCGCCATCCACGTGAGCAGACCCGCCGTGGCCTCGTGTTCCTGCTGCCGGGTCAGGCCGCGCTGCCAGCCGGCGAAGGTCGGGACGAGAACTTGACCGCCGAGGACGACGGACACCGCGACCACGGCAAACGGGAGTCGCAACGCCTGCGCCATCGCATCGGAGGAATCGCCGACCCCGCCGACCAAGCGCAACCACACCAGGTCGAAGACCAGCCCGCTGATGACCCCGATCAGCGCGATCACGCTGGTGATGGCGCTTTGCCGGGCCACCGCCCGGGCGGGACCGCCATTTGGCGGCGCGATCGTCATGACCGGCCTACCTCGAGGAGGCGCTCGGTGAGGGCAGCACACAGCGCGCGCACACGCGGCTCGATCTCGAGGTGCTGCACCGCCGGCGCGCGAGCGCTGACGTGCGCCGCCACCTCGGCCCGCATGGGCAAGCCGGCGAAAGCGCACAGCCGGCCGAGTTCGGCGACCGGGTCGGCAACGACGTCCTCGTAGCGCAGCAGCAGGACGTCGGGCCGGGTGTCGAGCCCGGTGGCGAAGACGAGACTGTTGCGGGCCCACCAAAAGAGCGCCGCCGCCGACGCGGCGTCCAGCCGCCGGGGATCGAGTTCACGGATCGTGGCCAGCAGGTCGGGGCTCATCCGGCCGGCCTGCCAGCTGCCGTCTACCCCGCCCTCGGCAATCCGGGTGAGCACGCGCTGGTTGGCCGGTCCGAACTTGGCCACGGCCGAGCGGACCCGCCCGTCGACGCCTCGCCAGGCCCAGACGGCGCGCGGGTCGGGCCCGGGGCCGCTGTCGAGGACGGCAAGCAACCGGTCGGTGTCGTGGCTGTCGCACAAGGGTTTGACGAGCACGACCCGGTGGCGGGAGGCGGCGACCACGGAACGCAATCGCTCGACCGATCGCAACCGGAAGCGGTCGAAGAGTTCCCGGTCGTTCTCGCCGTGGACCTCCACCTCGGGCATGGCCTGCAATCCGCGCAGCAACATGTTTGTTCCCGAGCGTTGCACACCGACCACGAGAACCGGCCGTGCCTGGCCCGGCGGGCCCCCGTGACTGGCTCGCCAGCGCGCCCGCGCCCAGGCCTGGTGAGCCCGCTCGCGCGGGTCCAGGTCATCCTCCTCGATCAGCCGGCCGAGACCGCCTTGTCGAGCCCAGGCAAGGTGGCGCAGCGCACGCGCTCGAGCGCGCGCTGGAGCTGGCAGGTCCTCGGGGAGGTCGGTCACCGCGTTCGGTGTGCGGGTCACCAACCCAGCCGCAGCACCCGGTTGCCCCAGGCGTCAGACACGAAGAGGTCGCCGGCTGAGTCGAACACCGTCTGGAAGGGGCCGCCGAACGCGGATGTTCCGGCGGAGGCACCGGTGACTTCGTAGCTGTAGCTCCCCGAGGAGCTCAACCGCACCAGCCGCTTGTTGCCGGTGTCGGCGACCCAGATGCTGGCGTCCGGGCCGACGGTCACGCCCCACGGGACCCGGAAGGCGGAACTGGAGCCGCCGGCGCGGGTGTAGGCCGTCCAGCTGCCGCCGGAATAGCGCTGCAGCCGGTTGTTGAGCGTGTCGGCCACCCAGATCCGGCCGGAGCCGTCGACGTCGATGCCGGTGGGGGTGTTGAACTGGCCGAGCCCCGATCCTCGGCTGCCGTAGGCCGCCGTGAACGTTCCGGCGCCGGAGGCGGAAATCGCGAACCGCTCGATCCGGTGATTGCCCGAGTCGACGACGAGCAGGCTGCCGTCCTTGTCGAACGCCAGCCCCTGGGGGAAGGTGAACTGGCCGGGCCCGCTGCCGCGGGTGCCCCATTTGGTCAACCAGCGGCCGGCGGCGTCGAAGACGGTGATCTCGTGGCTCTCCCGGTTGGCGACGAAGACGCGGTTGGTGCGCGGCTGGATCGCCAGGCCCCACGCGAAGTTCAGCGTCCCGGGTTCGCCGCGCGTGCCGCGCCGCCCCCAGGCGAAGTAGTTGCCGCCGTCGCGGCTGCTGCGCACGATCCGCTGGTTCCACCAGTCGCTGACGAACAGCCGGTTTTGGGAGTCGATGCCCATGCCCCGCGGAATGTTGACGCCGCTCTTGGGCGGGCCCTGGCCAAAGAGCGTGCGCTCCAGCAGCGCATTGGTGGAGCTGTAGCGGTATTCCTTGAGCGCGTAGTCCCACTCGTCCGCGACAACCAGGTAGTTGTCAGCGGTCACGTCGATGCCACGCGGATCGACGAACCCGCCGCTGATCTCGTAGCGGAAGCCGCCGGTAATCCCGGAGAAGGCCTGCACGCGCCGGTTGCCGTCGTCGGTGACGAAGACGACCGAGCCACCGGGGCTGATCGTGATCCCGCGCGGGTCACCGGTGAACTGGCCCGGGCCCGATCCCGTCCCGCCGAACCGGAACTTCTCGCGGAGGAACTTGTCATAGACCACGACCTTGCGGTCGCGAGCGTTGACGACGAAGACGTCCCCGTTGGACTTGCTGACCTCGATCTGGCGAGGTTGGTTGAGGTCGGTGCCGAAGGTGGCCAGCCAGACCCCGCCGGTGGTGAACTTCTGGATCCGGTTGGCATCGACGGTGTAGACGACCTGGGACTCGGCCCCGCCGGCGCCGATGCCCGGACCGGTGGCGATGCCGTAGACCATCGTGAACTGTCCATTGCCGCTGCCCTTGGTGCCCCAGCCGTTGGCGCGGCGCAGCGAGTGGTCATAGACGACAACCCGGTTGTTGGGGGTGTCGGCGAGGTAGATGCGCCCATTGGTCACGCCGGCTGCCACGGCCCGCGCGGCGCCCAACTCACCGGTCTCATCGCCCCGGCTGCCGCCGACCTGGTAGTCGATCGCCGTGGTCGAGCGGTTGACCCCGATCAGCCGGTAGCGGCCAGGATCGATGACGTAGTAGTGGCTGCTGGTCGTGGCGACGTCGACGGGGTAGATGTCGGCGAAGCCGCCGGAGTGCACGACCTTCTCCAGCCGCGGACCGGCGGCCCGCGTGCTCGGCGAGCCCGCAATTGTCGCCGAATTCTGGGTCTGCGCGGTGTTCTGGGTCTTCGCCGTGTTCTGGGTCTGGGCGGTGTTCTGGGTCTTCGCGGTGTTCTGGGTCTTCAGGGCTTCCCGGGTTTGGGCCGCCGCCGAGTTGGCCTGGGTCTGGCGACCGGACGGAGCAACCGCCCGCGAGTCCGGCACCACGGCCTCGCCTGGCGCGAGCGACGGCTCCCGGGAGGTGCCGACCGGATAGCGCAAGACGCGGTCGGTCCCGGTGTCGGAGACATAGACCGCCCCGGCGAACGAGCTGATCGAGGACGGGTTCTTCAGTCCCTTGCCCGCGGCCGCGGTGATCGTCTCGACGACCCCGCCGCGGCGGTTGACGACCAGCACCCGGCTGCGGCCGGTGTCGGCGACCCACAGGTTGCCGTCTTCGGCAGTGGCCGCGCCCTCCGGGCCGGTCAGGCCGGGCGCAATTGCCCGGGTGAGGGCGAACCCACTCGAGCGAGAGTAGGTCAGCTCGACGACCCGGTTGTTGCCGGTGTCGGCGACCAGGACCCGCCCGGTGCGTTCGTCCACCGTGACCGAGCGCGGCTGCTTGAACCGGGCGGCGGTGTAGCTGCCGATCGCCCGGCGGGTGGCGACATCCCAGACGGTGAGCCGGTTGTTCTTGGAGTCGGCGACGAAGGCCAGCCGATCGCGTTGCCGGATGGCCACGCTGTGCGGCCAGTCGAACTGGTCGGTGGCCGTGCCCGGGCCACCGAGCCGCTTGGCCTCACCGCAGTTCGCGGGGAAGATCTGCAGCCGCGACTGCTTCGTGTCGGCGATCCAGCGATCACCCGTGGCCTGGTCGACGGCCACCCCCGGGGCCAGTTGAGGCTGACCGGTCGGGAGTCGCGCGTGCCGCAGGTGCGCAGGACCTCCCCGCTCTGGCTCATCGTCACGATCCGTTGGTTGACGGTGTCGACGATGTCGAGGTTGCCGGTCGGGGTCAGCGCCACCGCGCGGGGCTCGTTGAACACCTGGGTGTCGGACGTCGGCGGTGGGGTGCCGCCGATCGTCTGGGCATAGCTGTATCCGCTGGACGTCCGATCGAAGCGCTCCAGCCGCCACCCCCACAGATCGGCACCCCAGACGTCACCGTCGGCGCCAACGGCGACCCGGCGCAAGGTCGTGAACGTCCCCGGTTGACTCGGCTCCCCGGTCGTGCCGGCCTGGGCACGATAACCACCGGAGGTGGAGAAGACCTGGATGCGGTTGTTGTTGGAGTCGGCGACATAGACGCTCTCGCCCCAGGTGGGGTCGTTGGCGACTCGCACGCCATAGGGGTTCTTGAACTGGCCGGAGCCGCTGCCCGCGCTGCCCCACGTGCCGAGGCAGCGCCCGCTCGAGGAAAACTTCGCGATGTTGTTGTTGGTGTAGTTGGCGACATAGACGTTGCCGTCGGCGTCGGCGTCGGCGTCGCGGATGTTGGCCAGCAGGCAGCTACCGTCCTCGCCGAAGGAGGAGAGCTGTCGCCCGGTCGGATCAAAGACGCGGACCCGCCGCTTGAGACCGTCGGCAACATAGACCTTGCCCGCCTTGTAACTGAGCCCGATCGGGCTGCCGATCGGGTCGGTGGACGGGCCACGCCAGGTCTCCAGCACCTTCCCCGCCGGGCTGAGCTTGATGACCCGGCTCAGCGCCGCGTCGCCGACATAGCTGTTCCCGTCGGTGTCGATCGCGATATCGCGAGCGTTCTCGGCCTCGTCCCCATCGCTCGTTCCTGCGGCTACCCGCCAGATCAACTTGCCGGTGGCCGAGAACTTGGCGACCGAGTCATTCCCTGTGTCGGCGACCACGACTTCGCCGGCGGGACCGACCTCCAGACCGGATGGATAGACCACAGCGTGTCCCGGTCCACCGAGGACGCTCGGAGCGGGTAGGGCCGCCGCCGGCCCCGGGGACACGCCCGTGAAGGCGCCAACGCCGAGAACGGTCGCCACGGTCGCGCCGATGCGCTGCCTGCCGCGCGTGCGTGTGCTGGACATTGGTGGTGATCACTCCTGAGTCGCGAGGACGGCCCGCGCCGTCGGCCCCCCTGCTGGCCATGACCCAGACAGTATGCCGCAGGCCACTGACAAGACTCAGCTTGGCCCGGCAGCGCGGCCGAACCGGCGCAGATCGGATCGCTCAAAGCGGCCCCAACGCGCGCTTTCGCCGATAGATTGCCCGGGAACGGGTTGGGGTTTATCTCGGGAGGAAAAGCCATGACCAGCACGCTATTTCGTCGTCTCGTCGTGCCCTTGGCGCTCACCGGACTGACGGCCGGGTTGATGGGCAGCGCCCAGGCGAGCGCGGCGACCACACTCTATGTCGCGCCGAGCGGCTCGGACGCCAACCCGGGGACCGCGTCACGGCCACTGCGAAGCGTTCAGCGAGCGGTCGACCTGGCCGGGCCCGGCACCACGATCCGGCTGCAGCCGGGCACCTATTCGGGCAGGGTCGAGATCCGCAAATCGGGTCGGGCCGAGGCGCCGATCACAATCACGCGGGCGGGTGCCGGAGCGGTCACCTTGACTTCCTCGGCGCCGCGAGCCGGATGCGGGGCGACCAAACCGGCATACGACCGGACGATCACGATCCTCGGCGGCGCCGACTATTGGCGCATCGACGGGCTGCGCATCCACAACGGCATCTGGATCGCGGGAGCCGAATCCAACGCCGCCTTCCAGTGGCTCAACCGCCTGGTCCAGGCCGGCGACTGGTCCACCCGGCGCAAGGTCCCCGGGCACGGCAGCTATAACCCCGCGGCCGGACGGCAGGCGGTTGACTACCTGCGCAAGGTCACGCACGCACCCGCGATGAATGCCGCCGACGGCATCGCGATCACCGGCAACGTCCTGTCCGGGCGCGGCATCTACGGGGCGCTGACTCGCTACGGCCGGATCACCGGGAACCGGATCAGCGATATCGACTGCGGCACCGGACCCGGCATCTGGTTGATGACCTTCTCGCACGGGTGGACGATCTCCGGCAACGACATCAGCCGGATCGCCCGCTCGAGCGCGAAGCACTACATGCAAGAGGGCATCCGGCTCGGCGCCGCATCGAACTACAGCACGATCAGCACCAACTCCGTGCACGATCTGCCCGGCGACGGCCGCGCCTACAACACCGATGTCGACGCCTCCTACAATAACTTCCACCACAACCGCGCATCCGGGGTGGCGATCGGCTACAACGACCAGATGTCCGGGTGGAGCAACCGCTGGGAGCACAACTCGGTGTCCGGCTATCGCACCTACGGCTTCGGCATGCGGTTGATGGACGGCAACCTGGCGACGCCATCGCGCAACTCCAGCTCCAACGGCTCGATCGTGCGCTGCAACACCGCCACCGGCGCCGTCGGTGACGCCGTCGCGCTCGGTGCCGGCTCGATCATGCGGTCGACGTTCGCGGCCAACGCCTTCCCCACGGTCTGGTTGAGCACCAACCTGCGCCGCTACTGGGGCCCGCAGGACAACACCTGGAACGGCTCACCCACCCCGCCCCCCGCCGCCCCGGGCGGTGGCAGCGGCGGCTGCTGAGCCCTGCGGGGATGACCGCAGGTGGACCCCGGGACCCTTGTCGGTCAGTTGGGCGAGAGCCGGACGCCGCGCTGCTCGGCGAGCCCCCGCACGGCCGCCTCGCGGCCGCCGGGCAGGTCGAGCAGGCGGACCGGACCGGTCGAGGTCCACGCCGCGGCCAGGGAGCCGCCCGGCCCGACCACAAGCGCACCAACGGCCGCACTGCCGTCGATGCTGCCGGTTAACGCCACCACGTCGGTGCTGGTTTTGGCGGCGGCAGCGAAGCGCGCCCACACGCGCCCTGGCGCAAGCACCTGACCCTGCGGGCTGACCAGGCCGCGGAAGATCTCCTCTTTGCCGGCGCGCGGGGTGAACGCGAGCGGCAGGTAGACGATGGGGCTGATCCGCCGGGTAAGCAAGGTCGCGACCAGGCGCGCCAGGTCGTCCGCGTGCCCCGCTTCGGTGTATGCCGCGCCCGGCCACGCCACGCCGACCTCCCAGGCCTCGATCGAGATCGCGGCCTTGAGGTGGTTATCGATGTATTGGAGCAGCGTCGGCAGGTTGCGGGGATCTTCGTAGAAGTGCAATTGGTAGGCGCTGACCGCGCCCGAGTTGACGACCTCCCAGTTGGCGGCGACCATCTCTCGCGCGGCGACGGCCGGTTGGTCGGCGAGGATACGCCGCAGGTCGTCGACCGAGGCAGCCGGGCCGAAGCGAGCCCCGCCACCGCCGTGGCGCCGGGCGTAGTACGCGCGATAGAGCGCCAGGGCCTCCTCGGGCCGGCCCGCCTCGAGCAGGTCGCCGCTCATCGCCACCCCGTATCCCGTGCTGGAGATGCCGGCGTCCAGGATGATCGCCTTCGGATCGGCGGCCCGCACCGCGTCGGCGACGAGCTTGGCCGTATCGGCATACTGCTGCCCCGTGCCGCTCCAGAAGTTCGCGGCGTCAACCTCGTTCTCGATGGCCCACGCGCGCACGCCCTGCGGCTGATAGCGGCGCACCATGGTGTCGATGAAGGCGCGGTAACGCCCCGGGTCATCCGGATAGGTGCTTGGGTGCTTGTTCAGGCCCTCGGCGGGGTCCTGCACCTCCGCTGCGCCGGTGCAGTCGCCGACACGCAGCTTGATCATCAGACCGAACCCGAAGCCACGCGCCTGCTGCAGCGCTCGGTCAGTGGGACCGAACTGCCGCCCCGGCGCCAAGTCGCGCACCGCGCACCATTCGACCTCGGTGAACGTCTCGCCCCAGCCGAGCTGCTGCGCGTAGCTCAGCGGTGCGGTCAAGAACGTGTTCCACTTCAGCCCGAGGTCGACCGCGCCCGACCCACGGAGAATCGGCGCGACGGGGGCCCGGCTCCGGTTGGGGACGGGCGAGGCGGTGGTCGTCGGGGCGGGCGTCGATCCGGTGCACCCGCCGAGTATGGCCGCGGCGGCCACGGCGGCGGCGAGCACGGCGCGCCTGCTCACCGGCCACCCCACCGGACGGGGTAGCCATACCGACGCAGCGCGGGCGCGGTGAGTGCGGTCACCAGCCGCCGCTGCTTCGGCGCCAGGCCGGTGAGCCAGCGGTCGTCGCGGCGCACCCACGTCGGTCCGGGACGTAGCCGGGAGGGATTGCCGGCCACCGTGTGATTGGGCGGGAGCGTCAGCCGTTGGCCGGTCGCGAGCGGCGGCTTCGCGGGAAGGCCGGCGTGCGCGGCGACCGCGGCAAGGACGTCCGCCGGCGCGGCAGCAAGGTCCTCGTAGCGCACGCGCAGATAACGTCCGCGGCCGCGCCACAGTGCCTCCAACGCGAGATTCCACACCAGCCAGAGCAGGGCCGACTTGACGACACCGCGCTGCTCCATCAGGCCCTCACGCGCATCCGGGGCGGCCTTGGCGCTCGCCCACGAGAATGCGCTCGCCCGCGGGTCGCGCACCACGTGGACCAGGCGCACCTCCGGGCGGCCGAGGGCGGCCAGGAGAGCGGCATACGTCGGCAGTTTGGAGGAGTCGATCACCACGTCGGCTCCAGCGACTTCGGCGATCGCCGCATAGAGGGACCGCAACGTTCGAGCGAGCGCGACCGGGGGCGGGCGCCGGGCGAGCCAGGACGGCAGCCGGCGCAGCCGGGTCGCTCGCGTGAGGGCGGCGTGGAGGCGCGCCGAGTCGGGCCGCTCGGTGCCGAAGGCGCGGTTGAGCACCTCGGTCCAGAACGGGCACTGCGGGACCGGTTGGCCGCAGCCGCACAGGCGCTGCTCCATCAGCCCGCGCTCCCACAGGAAGCGCACCTCGCCGACATCCACGGCACCGGGGGCGCCGCCGAGGGCGCCGGCGAGCAGGGTGCTGCCGCTGCGGCCGGTACCGCCGACATAGAGCGTGACCGCTGTCGGTTGAGGGCTCTGTGCCGGTTGAGGGCTGTCAGTCACCCGGCTTGGTCAAGGTGACCCCTGACCCGAACTGGCTGCGCGGAATCGTGCGGTCCGGCGGCGGGGGTATGGTGTCCGGCCGGGGCGCGGTGGTCTCGGTAGAGGGGTGCGGCCGGGGTGGCGTGACGGGCACGGTGGCTTCGACCGGGGGCGCCGGCACCTCGGTGACCAGGGGCGAATCTGCGCGCGTGCTCCCCGAACCACGAGGTCCGCGCGGGGCGATCGCACCCTGCTGCTCCCAGGCGACCTCCTCGGTCACCGGCTCATAGATCTCTTCTTCCTGCTCGCGGTGCGATCGGCGCAGCACCTCGGGCAGGGCGAGCAGGAGCAGGGCCACGGCCAGCCCGATGATCATGGCGGTCAGGGCCTGCCGGGCGAGGTTGGTGTACCACGCCAGCGGCGCCGCCTCCGCCCCGATCGACTCGCTGATCGTGGCTGCCTGCCGGGCGTTGATGTCGGCGATCGCCGAGCTGCGGCCAGCGAGCTGCTGGCGAGCGTTGTCTACGGCATACTGCGGGCCGACGAACTTCGGCTCGTTCGCGACGATCTTCTTCAGGTCCGCCTCGGCGTCCTTGAGTTCGGCGTCGAGATAGCGCGTCGTGGTCGTGTCGGGACGGCCCTTGGCGGTGGCGAGCGCGACCTTCAACTGCGTGACGGCCGACGCCGCGGTCTGGTATTCGCGGTCCGGGTCGTTCAGCCCGGTCTCCTTGCGGACCTTGTCCAGGTCATCGAGCGCGGTCTCGAGCTGTTTCTGCGCCTCGGTCTCGGCGAGCTCGGCCTGGCGCAGTGCGGGGGCGAAGGTTTGCTCCTGCACCGCGGCGGGGATGGCGGCGGCGACCTTCTTGACGACGTCCTGGTCCGGGTCGGCGAAGGTCACCCGCACCAGCTCGGTGTCGGCGATTCGGCTCGCGGACAGCCCGTCGGTGATCCGCTGCTCGGTCGCCCCGCCGGCCTGGGCCAGCTTGGTGACGACCGCATCCGAGGTGGCGGCGTTGACCAGCGACCCGGCGACCAGGTTGATCGCGGCGACGGTCTGGTCGCCGGTCGGGTTGACGACCCGCAGGTCGACCGAGCTGCTGTATTTGGTGCCGTTCGGGGCGTTCAGGCCGATGACGACGAGCAGGGCGGCGAGCGGCAGGATCACGAGCAGCCACAGCCGTCGGCCCAGGTGGGAGAGCAGTTCGCGAAGTTCCATCCGGTGTGAGCGCTTCTTTCCGGTCCGTGCGGCGGGCTGGCCCCCCAGCGGTTCGGGCGCCAACTTTACACCGCGCGGCCGGTCCACCGGTTCACCGCGCTCGCCGGGGGGCCGGACGTGACAGGCTAGACGCCCGTGAGCGCCCCCCGTCCCCCGCTCTTCGTCCTCGGCGCGCCGCGCTCCGGCACCTCGCTGGTCTACAAGGTCTTGGCGCTGCACCCGGACGCCGGCTGGATCAACAACTATCACCGGCGGCTGCCGGCGCTGTGGCCCCTGGCCGCGCTCAACCGGGCCACGCGGCATACCAGATCGCGGCGGCGGGCGGTGTGGTTCGGGCCGTCCGGCGACTCGGCTTATCGGTATGCCGCGGCCCGAGGGCTCGCCGAGCGGCTGTATCCGCAGCCGGTCGAGGGCGAGCCGGTTTTCGCGTGGAGTGACCTTCCGGAGCGGTGGACCGGGGGGCCAGTGCCGCGGCGAACGGGCAGGCTGGCGGGGATGCTGCGGCATACCGCAAGGGCCGGTGGGGGCACGGTCTTGGTGAGCAAACGGATCGCCCACAACCGGCGCGTCCCGCTGCTCGATGCCGTGGTTCCAGGCGCGCGCTTCCTCGTGGTGACGCGCGACGGACGCGCGGTCACCGAGTCCTTGCTGCGGGTCGACTGGTGGCCCGAAACCGAGCTGTGGTGGTGGCGGCCCGGGGCGCGACCGGCCGACTGGGTCGCGTCTGGGCGGGAGGAGCGGGTCGCCGCAGCCGAGCATTGGGTGGCCGAGACCGGCGCGATCGCGGCCGGCCTGGCCGGCATACCCCGGTCCCGGGTCCTGCACATCTCGTATGAGGCGCTGGTCGCGGCTCCGCGGCCGATCCTTGCCGAGATCGCCGCATTTGCCGGGCTCGATCCCGGCGCGGCGGTTTGGCAAGCCGACCTCGCGGGGCTTGACTTCCCCAACAAGAACACCGCGTGGTCCGATGCGGGCGCCGGCAGCAAGCGTGCTGCGCTGGCCGTGCTGACGCCTCGCCTGACCGAATTGGGGTATCTCCCGTGACGACCTTGCCGCCCGCCTTTATCCTCGGGACCGGCCGATGTGGCTCCACCCTCGTCCACGAGATCATCGCCCGACACCCGGAAGTCGGCTTCGTCACCAACCTCGACGACCTCGGCATCCGACGGGGGAACGCCCAGCAGCTGACCTTGTGGCGCCGACTGCCGGTTGCTCTGTCGGAGAAGGGTCGCCCACGGTTGGCCCCGAGCGAGGGCTATCGGGTGCTGGCGCGCGAAGTCGGCCATCTGCTCGTCGACCCGGCCGCTGACCCCACGGCTGCCGACCTGACCCCGGTGCTGACCAAACGGCTGCACGGGTTCGTCGCCGACCGGATGGACCACCTGGATTCCGCCGAGGTGTTCGTGCACAAGTTCACCGGCTGGCCGCGCGCGCGGTTGCTGGATGCCGCCTTCCCCGGCTGCCGCTTCGTGCACATCGTGCGGGACGGGCGGGCGGTCGCCAACTCGTGGTTGCAAATGGACTGGTGGCGCGGCCACCTCGGCCCCGGTGGCTGGCATTTCGGCCCGCTGCCCGATGAGTTGGCGCGGGTGTGGGCAGAGCACGGCAACAGCCAGCCGGTCTTGGCCGCGATCGGCTGGCGGTTGCTCGTCGACACCCACGAGGAATGCGCTGCCGCGCTCGGCCCGGAGCGCTGGCTGACCGTGCGTTATGAGGATCTGCTGGCCGACCCGCGCCGGGAGTTGACCCGCATCCTCGACCACATCGGCCTGTCCTGGAGCGAGGGGTTCGAGTCCGGTTTCGGGCGCTACACCCTGACTCCGAACCGGACCGAGGCCTATCTGGCCGATCTGAGTCCCGACCAGGTCGGCGCGATGACCGCGGCAATCTCCGGCGCGCTCGCGCGGCACGGATACTCCGACAATCGCTGAGGTCTAGTAGGCCCCGTCGGCCTTGGCGACGGCTCGCACGGTGCGGAACAGGATCATGACGTCCAGGACCGGGGACCAGTTGTCGACGTACCACAGGTCCAGACGCAGCGAATCCTCCCAGTTCAGGTCGGAGCGGCCGCCGATCTGCCACATGCCGGTCAGGCCGGGGCGGACTTTCAAGCGCCGCATCGCGTCCGGCTCGTAGGCATCGACTTCCTTGGGCAGCGGCGGGCGCGGCCCCACCAGCGACATCTCGCCGCGCATGACGTTGATCAGTTGCGGCAGCTCATCGATCGACAACCGGCGCAGCCACTTGCCCGGGCGGGTGATGCGCGGGTCTTCCTTGTGCTTGAACAGCATCTCGTTGACGTGCCGGTGCGCCTCCAGCTCGGCCAGGCGGGCTTCGGCGTCGACGCACATCGTGCGGAACTTGACCATCGGGAAGGTCTTGCCTTCCTCGCCGACCCGCTGCTGGACGAAGAAGACCGGGCCCCGGTCATGCAGCTTGATCGACAGCGCCGCAAGCGCCCACAACGGCGCCGTGAGCAGCATGATGATTCCCGAGCAAACGATGTCGATCGTGCGTTTGACGATAGCGTCGACCCCGCCGATGGTGGGGCCTTCGACGTGCAGCAGGGACATTCCCGCGGCCGGGCGCAGCGTCAGCCGGGGCGCGGCAACCTCGTGGATGCCGGGGTGCACGTACAGGTCGACGCCCATTTCCGACAGCGCCCAGCCCAGGCGGCGCAGGGTCTTGCCGGAGAAGGCCGAGTCGGATGCGATGACGACGGCCTCCGCGCCGGTGTCGCGGACAGCCAGCAGGGCCGTCTCGGGGCCGCCGTAGAGGGTCACGTCCTGGATCCAGGACGGGTCGGGCAGGTCAGAGACACAGGCGCCGACGACGCTCATGCCGGTCTCGTGCGGGTCGCGCCGCAGCTCGGCGATCATCTCGGGGACTGCCAGGCCACGCCCGACGACGATCGTCGGCTGCAGGCACTTGCCGGCGGCTCGCGCGGCGGCCAGCCGGCCACGCAGGAGCCAGCGCACGACAACGGTCAGCAAGAAGGTCGCCGGGACCGCGACACCGATGAGCAGTCGTGACATCTGCCAGCCGAGCGAAACCAGAATGACGGCCACGAGCGCCAGCAGGATGACTAGGCCCTTGCCGATGCTGCGGTACTCATCGAGCCCGATACCGAGCGAGGCCTGCCGGTAGCCGCCGGCATACGCGACGACGATCAGCCAGACGACAGGAACGACGGTCGCCAGCAGGGCGACGCGGAAGTTGGGAATGCCACCCCAGCGCACCAAAGCAGCCGTGGTGCACGCGATGAGAGCGGCGATGAAGTCACCGGCGATCACCTGGCGGCGATAGCGTCGGCGCCAGTCGGCGGACGGGGTCCCACGCTCACCACCGTGCACGAGGTCCGGCAGGTGCCACGCCAGCGGCTGCGGCGCCGTCCCCCGTGCGCTTGGGCGCGTCGCTGTCTCCACGTTCGGTTCCCCGAGCACCGTCCCGTTCACTTCTACCTCCCACACATGCCGTGTCCCGCTCCCCCCGGGCAGGATGTCGCGGTGGCTACCCGACTGCCCGGCAGGTGACGTGGCCACCCGAGCGAAGGTACCGCAACTTCCCCGCCTGCCCCAGCGAAACGAGTGATCCTGGCTCCGTCGCACGCCTGGAGTGTCCATGAAGTGTCCACTTCTGGTCGCGCGACGGAGCCGGATCTCATTCTTGGTTGCCCTGGGGCTCCTCGGCCGCGCCGGCCACGGCAGGCTCGGCGCGATCCTCGGCCCTCTCGGCCTCGTCCTGCTCGAAGCCCGCCTCGGCCTCGGCGTCGGCGAGTTCGGCGTCGAGCGCCTCCTGGGAAATCATCGCGGCCACGTTGACGACGAGCAGCTCCCCGTCGCTGACCAGGGTCACGCCCTCGGGCAAGGTGATGCTGGCGGCCAGCACCTGAGTGCCGGCCTCCAGGCCCTCGATCGACACGAGCAGGTGCTCGGGAATGGAGGTGGCCTCACACTCGACCTGCAGAGTCGGGTTTTCGAGTGTGACCACGGTCTCGGCCGCCGCTTCGCCGTCGACGTGGACCGGGACATCGACGGTGACCTTCTCGCCGCGGCGCACCACGACCAGGTCGACGTGCTCGATCACCGGCTTGACGGGGTTGCGCTGCACATCCTTGGCGAGGGCGAGCTGCTCGTCGCCGTCGATGACCAGGGTGAGCAGGGCGTTGGGGTTCTTCAACACCATCATGGTGTCGTGGCCGGGCATCGTGATGTGCACCGGGTCGGTTCCGTGACCATAAATGACGGCCGGAATCTTGGCTGCGCGCCGGACTCGGCGGGCCGCGCCCTTGCCGAACTCCGTGCGCAACTCAACGAGGATGCGGTTCTCGCTGGACAATGACGACTCTCCTAGGCAAAACAGATCGGTCCGACAGCTCGGCCGTGGCCGTCGCGATATCGGTGAGCGGTGGGCCCGGGCGAGAGACGCGAGGCGGCGCGCCGATGAGCACCACCGCGTCGATCACGAGCTCACGTCGCCGCGAGCCCCTCGCCGAGGGTTAACCCGAGTATCTTAGCCAGCGGATGGGCACCCGAGAAATCCGGGGGCGGCACCCACCCGCGGGCTCGCGCCTTAGGCCTCGCCGTCGAAGAGTGAGGTCACCGAGCCGTCCTCGAAGACTTCCCGGATGGCCTCGGCGATCAGCGGTCCGATGGAGAGCACGGTCAGCTTGTCGAACCGCTTGTCCACGGCGATCGGCAAGGTGTTGGTGACGATGACTTCCCGGGCCCCGCAGGCCGTGAGCCGATCGACGGCGGGATCGGAAAAGATCGCGTGGGTGGCCGCAATCACGACGTCCGCAGCGCCGGCCTCCAGGAGGGCGTCGGCAGCCTTGACGATGGTGCCCCCGGTGTCGATCATGTCGTCGACCAAAATGCACAGCCGGCCGACGACATCGCCGACGACCCGGTTGGCAACCGACTCGTTGGGACGGGTGACATCGCGGGTCTTGTGGATGAAGGCGAGGGGTGCCCCACCGAGGCGGCGCGACCACTGCTCGGCAACCTTGATCCGGCCGGCGTCTGGGGAGACCAGTGCCAGCCGGTCGGTGCCATACTTCTCGGCGACATAAGCGCTCAGCCGAGGCAGGGCCATCAGATGGTCGACGGGTCCGTTGAAGAAGCCCTGGATCTGTGCCGTGTGCAGGTCGACGGCCATCAGCCGGTGGGCACCGGCGGTCTTGAACAGGTCGGCCATCAGCCGGGCCGAGATCGGCTCGCGCCCTCGGTGCTTCTTGTCCTGGCGGGCGTAACCATAGAAGGGCAGCACGACGGTGATCCGCTTGGCCGAGGCCCGTTTAAGCGCATCGACCATGATCAGCTGCTCCATGATCGCCTCGTTGATCGGCGCCGCGTGCGACTGGATGACGAACGCGTCACAGCCTCGAACCGACTCCTCGTAACGGACGAAGATCTCGCCGTTGGCGAAGTCGAAGACCTGGGTGGGGACCGGCTCGGTCCCGAGCAGCTGGGCCACCTCGCGGGAGAGATCGGCGTTGACCCGGCCGGCGAAGACCATCAGCGTCTTGCGCGTCTTCTTCTGGATGATCATGCCGGGTGCTCCCCCTCGCTCGGTCCGATCTCAACGAAACTGCCTGCCTGCCCACCCGGGCCCAGCGTCGCTCCGGGACGAAGGTGGGTGTAGGGGCCGACGGTTGCGTCCGCCCCGACCTCGGCGAGGTGCACCTCGCTGCGGCGCACGGTGGCTCCGGCGCCGATCCGGGAATCCGAGACGGTTACGTCGGGGCCGATAGTGGCGCCCGCGCCGATCGTGCTCGCGCCGAGCAGGGCGGTGCCCGGCAGGATCGTCGTGTCCTGGCCGATGCTCACGTCGACGTCGATCCACGTCGAGTCCGGATCGACGATCGTCACACCGCCCCGCATCCGCTTCTCGTTCTCGCGCTGGCGCAAAACCGCGCCCAATCGGGCCAGCTCGACCCGGTCGTTGACCCCCTCGGTTTGCCAGCCGTCGCCGACCTCGTATGCCGAGACCCGCTTGCCCGCTGCCCTCGCCAGCCCGACGACGTCGGTGAGATATTTCTCCTGCTGGGCGTTGTCGGTTCCGACCTCGGTCAATGCCTGCCGCAAGGTCGCGGCGTCGAAGGCGTAGATCCCCGAGTTGTATTCTTGGATCGCGCGCTGATCGGGCGTGGCGTCCTTGAATTCAACGATGGCGGCAACCGATCCGTCACGATCACGCACGATGCGGCCATAGGCGCCGGCGTCGGCGCGGCGGGCCGTCATGACCGTCACGGCGCTGTTGGTCTGCAGGTGCTGGGCGAACAGGTCACGCAGCGTCTCCCCGGTCAGCAGCGGCACATCGCCATAGGTGACCAGCACCGTCCCGGCGAGATCGGCCGGTAGCTGCGCCAGCCCGCATTCCGTGGCCCGGCCGGTTCCCTTGACCTCGTCCTGATCGGCGACGATCGCCCCCGGATCAACCTCGGCAATGTGAGCCGCGACCGCCTCGCGGCGATGCCGGACCACGACCGCCAGGTAGTTGGGCTGCACCGCCCGTGCCGTGGCGATGGCGTGCCCGAGCAGGCTGCGGCCACCGATGCGGTGGAGCACCTTGGGAGTGGCCGACTTCATTCGCGTGCCCTCGCCGGCGGCCAGGATGACGACCGCGGCGGGCCTGGGTTCGGTCACGTTCGGGGTGCTCCCAACACTCGTCCTGCCGGTAACGCCATGTTATCTGTCGGTCGTGCGGGTGTGCCTGTCGGGCAGTCTCCCCCACCCCGACCCTGCTCCCCGGGTAGGAATCGAACCTACGTCGCTAATCCTGATTCAAAGTCAGGCGGGCCCTACCAGCAGACCAACCGGGGAATGCCGCCGTGTTGCCGGGGGCGATGCGCAAGCCTAGTCGAGCGGCCCGGGTGGTACCTATTCGTTGTGGCCGCACGCGCACGCGGCGAGGGACAATGGCGGTATGAGTGGCTCCCGTGGCAAGCGCGCCCGGCCACGGATGACCGGCAACGAGCGCCGGGAACAGCTGATCGCGGTGGGTCGACAGCTTTTCGCCGAACGCGGCTTTGAGGGCACGAGCGTCGAGGAGATCGCCGCCCGCGCCGAGGTCTCCAAACCGGTGGTCTATGAGCACTTCGGCGGCAAGGAGGGCCTGTATGCCGTGGTCGTCGACCGCGAGATCACCGCGCTGACGACGGGCGTGAGCACCGCGCTGATGTCGCAGGGCTCGGCCCGGGAGTTGATCGAGCGGGCCGCGCTGGCGCTGCTGGACTATGTGGAAGGGCGCACCGACGGCTTCCGGATCCTGGTGCGCGACTCGCCGCCCGGGCAGCAGACCGGCAGCTTCGCCAGCCTGATGAGTGACGTGGCCACCCAGGTCGAGCATCTGCTCGCCCAGCAGTTCACGACGCGTCGGCTCGACGCGCGCGCTGCCCCGATGTATGCCCAGATGCTCGTCGGGATGGTCGCGCTGACCGGTCAGTGGTGGATGGATCAGCGCACGTTCAAGAAGGCCGACGTGGCGGCCCACCTGGTCAATCTGGCCTGGAACGGGCTGACCGCGCTGGAGGCAAGGCCGACACTCACCGAACCATCGACGGGGTAGGGGCGGGCGGGCGCCACCCCTACCCGTCCGGGCGGTGGCCAACGGCAAAGATCCGCCGGAAGGGAAAGATCACCCCGGCGACGGTGCGGGGATAGGCCTCGGCGAGCCGGGCGGCATACGTGGTCAGGAAGTTCTCTCGCTCATCAGGAGCGGTCAACACGTCGAGGACCGGACGCAGGCCGGTGCTGCGCACCCACTCCAGCACCGGGCTGTCTTGCTCGCCTTCCCGGTCGAGGACGTGCAGGTAGGTGGTCTCCCAGACATCGGCGCGCAGGCCCGCGCGATCGAGGATCTGCAGATAGCTGTCGGGTTCCGCGGCTGCCGGGCGGCGCAGCGCCGCAGTCAGCTCCTTCCGGCGCGGGTGCTCGGCGGCCACCGCACGCATCAGCCGGTGACTCGGGGCGCCGAGGTTGCCCGGCACCTGGATCGCCAGCCACCCGCCAGGAGACAGCTGGCGAGACCACCTGGGCAGCAGGTCGAGATGGCCCGGCAGCCACTGCAAGGTGGCATTGCTGATCACAACGTCCGGCGGCCCGGCCAAGCCCGGGAGGTCCAGGTCGCGCAGGTCCGCCTCGAGCCAGTCGACCGCGCCCTCGGTGTCGTTCTCAGCCGCGCGGGCGAGCATCTGCGGCGAGGAGTCGACCCCAATGATCTGGGCATACGGCCAACGGCGAGCCAGACTCAAGGTCAACGGGCCGTCCCCACAACCGAGGTCGAGAACGACACCCGGGTCGGTGGCGGGCACCCGGGAGAGCAGGTCGGCGAACGGCCGGCCGCGCTCATCGGCGAACTTCGCGTATTGACCGGGATCCCACGTCGTCGACGTCACCCGCCTACAGTATCTCGACGTCAAGATAAATAGCCGGTAGATTCGACCGTCATGACGGTTGCCGGCAGTCCCCCGGCGCCGGACGACGTCGATGCCCTCGTCGCGGCCTGGGCGCGGGAGCGGCCCGACCTCGACGTCACCCCCCTGCTGGTGTTGTCACGAGTCACCCGCCTGGCCCGGCGGCTCGACCGGGCCCGGGCCAGCGCCTTCGCCGGTCACCATCTGGAGACGTGGGAGTTCGACGTGCTGAGCGCGCTGCGTCGCGCCGGCCGACCCTATGAGCTCTCGCCCGGTCAGTTGGTCGCGGCGACGCTGGTCACCAGTGGGACGATGACCAACCGGATCGACCGGTTGCAAGCGCGTGACCTGGTGCGGCGCCGGCCGTCGCGCAGCGACCGGCGCGGGGTGATCGTCGCGCTCACTCCGTCCGGCCAGACGGCCGTGGACGGGGCGCTGATCGACCTCCTCGAGCACGAGCGCGTCCTGCTCGCCGGTCTCAACCCTTCCGATCAGGAGTTGCTGGCGGCTCTGCTACGCACCCTGCAGGCCAGGCTCTCCGACTGACCCCCCCCCCGCTCTTTGCGGAACGCTCAATCGAGGACGTCGGCCGCGGCCAGCCACTCCTCCTCCAGGGCGCTCTCCTGCGCGTGCAGTTCCCGCAGCCGCGCCGCCAGGCCGGTCACCGCCGTATGGTCGCTCGCCCGCTCGGCCAGCTCTGCGTGCACGCGCTGCTCCTGGTCGTGCAGGCGCGCCAGTGCCTTCTCCACCCGCGCGATCGTCTTGCGCGCCTCCCTTTGGGCCGCCGCGCTGGCGCCGGGGGCGGCGCTCGCGACGGCCGGCGAGCCGGAGGCCGACGGGGCGGTCCGTCGCCCACCGGGGGCTGGCGCGCCGGCCTCGCGGACATCCTGCCGCAGCCGCAGATACTCCTCAACCCCGCCGGGCAGGTGCCGCAACCGGCCGTCGCCGAGGAGCGCCACCTGGCTGTCGGTCAGCCGCTCCAGGAGGTAGCGGTCGTGGGAGACGACCAGCAAGGTGCCCGCCCAGCCGTCGAGCACATCCTCCAAGGAGGTGAGCGTGTCAATGTCGAGGTCGTTGGTCGGTTCGTCGAGCAGCAGCACATTGGGCTCGTCGAGCAATACGCGCACGATCTGCAACCGGCGCCGCTCACCGCCGGAGAGGTCACCCACCCGGGCCTGCTGGCGCGGGCCGGGGAAGCCAAGCCGCTTGGCGAGTTGGCTCGCGCTGATCGGTTTGCCCCCCAGCGTGGTCGTCGCGCGCACCGCCTCGATCGCCTCGATGACCCGACGGCCGGCGAGCGGCTCCAGCTCGCGCACCTCCTGGGTGACAAACCCGATCTGCACGGTCACGCCCTGCTTGCGCCGCCCGGAGTCCAGCGGCTGCCGCCCGGCGATGACGCGCAGCAGGCTGGACTTGCCCGAGCCGTTGACGCCGACGATGCCGACCCGCTCCCCTGGCGCCAGTTGCCAGGTGACCCGGTCGAGCAGCACGGTGTCGCCGAGCCGCAGGCTCGCCTCGTGCAGGTCGATGACGTCCTTGCCCAGCCGCGCGGTCGCAAACCGCACCAACTCCACCCCGTCTCGTGGCGGCGGCTCGTCGGCGATCAGGGCGTTGGCGGCATCGATCCGGAAGCGCGGTTTGCTCGTTCGCGCTGGGGGCCCGCGGCGCAGCCAGGCCAACTCCTTGCGCAGCAGATTGTCGCGCCGTTCGGCGGCCACCGCCGCGATCCGTTCGCGCTCCGCGCGCGCCAGGACGTATGCCGCATACCCGCCCTCGTAGGCCGCGACGGCGCCGTCGCCCACCTCCCAGGTCGCGATCGCGACCGCGTCGAGGAACCACCGGTCGTGGGTGACGACGACCAGCGCGCGGGACGGGCGGCGCCACTGGGTGGCCAGGTGCTCGGCGAGCCAGGCGACCCCCTCGACGTCGAGGTGGTTGGTCGGCTCGTCGAGCAACAGCAGGTTGGCGTCGGCCACGAGGGCCCGCGCCAGCGCGACCCGGCGACGCTCGCCGCCCGAGAGGGGGCCCACCGGCACATCCAGTCCCCCAACGGCCCCGGCCTGGGCATCACCGAGCAGCCCGGCGAGGACGTCGCGGACCGCCACCTGCCCCGCCCACTCGTGCTCGAGCACCGACCCGTGGATGGCCTGGCGCACGCTGATGCCAGCGGGCAGGTCGTCGTCCTGGGCGACTTGGGCCACCCGCACCTCACCGGCGTGGGTGACCCGGCCGGAGTCGACCGGGCGCTGCCGAGTCAGGACCCCGAGCAGCGTCGATTTGCCGCCGCCGTTGCGACCGACGACCCCGATGCTCTCGCCCGTGCCGATTCCCAGGGAGACGTCGTCGAGGAGCAGTTGGGTGCCGGCGGCAAGGCTGACTCGCTCGAGGTTGACGAGATTGGCCATCACCGGGCAGGTGGTCTCACGCGCCAGCAACGACGTCGACGTGGGCGCCGACCGTTGGCCCGACGGCCCGGCGCACATCAGCGGCCGTCCCTGACGCGGTCAGGGCAACAGCCAGGTCGAGGGCGGCTTCGTGCCCGGCCGCGAGGAAGGCGATCGTCGGCCCGGAGCCGGACACGATTCCCCCGAGGGCGCCGAAGCGAAGCCCGGCGTCAAGCACTTCGCCAAGTCCGGGGTGGAGCGACACGGCGGCCGCCTGCAGGTCATTGGCCAGGAGCGCGGCAACGCCAACCACATCACCGCTGCGAAGCGCGCTCAACAGTTGGGGGCTTGGCTGGGGGTCGGGCACGAGGCTCGAGCCGCGCAGTCGGTCGCATTCGGCATACACCGCAGGGGTGGACAGCCCACCGTGCGAGAGGGCGAAGACCCAGTGATAGGTGCCTCGCGTCAGGGCGGGCACCACCTGCTCGCCGCGCCCGCTGCCCAGCGCGGTTCCGCCGTGCAGGAGAAACGGGATATCGCTGCCGAGGCGGGCGGCGATCGGTTCGAGGCGCTCGATGCCCCAATCCAGGCCCCACAGCCGGTTGCACGCGACGAGCGCGGCGGCCGCATCCGCCGAGCCACCGGCCATGCCCCCGGCGACCGGGATCTCCTTGCCGATGTGGACGACGGCCCGCTCCCGGACCCCGGCCGCCTTGGCCAACTCCATGGCGGCCCGCACGGCCAGGTTGGAGTCGTCCGCGGGCACGCCGGATGTCGTGCGGCCGCTCAGCTCGACCGACCAGTCGGCGGCCGGCGTGACCCAGACGGTGTCATAGAGGCTGACCGCCTGATAAACCGTCGCGACGGGGTGGAACCCGTCGGCGCGTGGTGGCCCGACGCGCAACTCGACGTTGACTTTGGCGGGCACGCGCACGCAGACGCCGGCTGCGGACGCCGGCGCTGATGTCATGGCCCCACCTAATCATGAACCGATGCGCCACAGCCAAGGCCGGCGCTCAGCGCGGCGGCGACCGCCGCGAATGCCCCGATGTCCAGTTGCTCGCCCCGCGTCGCCGGGTCGACGCCCGCCGACTCCAGGGCGGCGCGGGCGGCCGCCGCAGACCCGGCCAGGCGCGCCAGGGCGGAGCGCAGCATCTTGCGGCGCTGGGCAAAGGCCGCGTCGATAACCGCGAAGACCTGATCACGGGTGGCGCTCGTCGCCGGCGGAGCGGTCCGCTGCAGGGCGACCAGGCCCGAATCGACATTGGGGACCGGCCAGAAGACGGCACGGGGAACGGTCCCGGCCAGCCTGGCCGCGCCATACCACGCGAGCTTGGCGCTTGGCGCGCCGTAGGTGCGGCTGCCCGGCGCGGCGGCGAGCCGCTCGGCCACCTCCAACTGGACCATGACAAGGACGCTGCCGAGGCTGGGGAAGCTCGCCAGCAGGTGCAACACCACGGGGACGGCAATGTTGTAGGGCAAGTTGGCGACCAATTTGGTCGGTTCGTCGGGCAGCGCCGACAGGGTCAAGGCGTCCGCATTCACGACCACAACGCGCTCGGCACGACCGGGGGCGGATGCTTCCAGGGTCGCCGGCAGCGCCTGCGCAAGCCGGTTGTCGACCTCCACGGCCAACACCCGGTCGGCGACGGCAGCCAATCCGAGGGTCAGCGACCCGAGTCCCGGGCCAACTTCGAGAACCCGATCGTGGGCATCGACCCCGGCCAGCCGCACGATGCGTTTGACGGTGTTGGCGTCCACGACAAAGTTTTGGCCGAGCGCCTTGGCCGGCCGCACCGACAACCGTTCGGCCAGCTCGCGGATGGCGCGTGTCCCCAGATAGGTCACCGGCTCGTTCACAGGTCGCACGCTAGACCAGAGGCCGGCCTCCTCGGGAAGCCCGCGAACGGCGCGCCAGACGCCGAACGCGCCCCCGGGGGACAGGGGCGCGCTCGACGAGGCGGTGCGGCGCGAGCCGCGGGGGTCAGGCGGCGTGGGCGCAACCCCACGGGGAGAGGCCGGCCACGGCATACAGCCGGTTGGCGACAGTGATCTGCTGCTCGCGGCTGGCCAGGTCGGCCCGCGAGGCGAAGTCGGCGCCGCCGTAGGCGAGCCAGGTGCTGGTGAGGAACTGCAGGCCGCCGTAGTAGCCATTGCCGGTGTTGATGTGCCAGTTGCCGCCGGACTCGCACATCGCGATCCGGTCCCACATGGCGGCATTGGCCAGGTTGAGGCCGGCGCCGGAAGGGTTGCCGGCCGACCCTCCACCCGAGCCGCCGGTGCTCGGCGGCGGCGAGCTGGGGGCTGGAGCGGCGGGCCGCTTCTTGGTGCCGACGGACACAACAGCATCCCGGGCGGTTCGGGTGACCTGGGAGGAGACCTTGGTGCGCTTGTATTCCTTGCCGTCATGCAGGACGAGAAGGTATTTGGTCTCGCGCTCGCCCTCGCGGCCGGTGGTGACCACCTTGGACTGGCCTTCGTAGAGCGAGGAGTCGTTCTTGCGGATCGTGTCGTAGCCGATCGATGCGGTCTTGGTGATCGTCTTGGTCTCCACTCGGGTGACGACCAACTTCATGCCGTCCTTGAGCGGGGTGTCCAGATCGGGGTTGACCAGGTCCTTGCTACCGACCTTGACCTTGAGCAGCGCGAGCAGCGACTTCACGTCGGGCTCGGTGGTGGTCTTGGTGGTCTTCTTGCCGTCGGCGGTGACCGTGATCTGCTTGGGCGTGACCATGTTCATGGCCAACCCGTCACGGCCAAGCGCGGCCGAGCGGGAGGCGGACAGCTCCGCGTTCTCGGCGCGCAAGCCGAGCTCGTCAAGGGCGGCGCCGACGGTGGTGGCGGTCGTCCAATATTCCTTCTTCACGCCGTCGATGGTCACGGTCAGCTTGCGGCCGTACCGGACGACGATCTTTTGCCCGTCCTCGACCGCGCTGCCCAGCGCCGGGACGACCAGGTCATGCTCACCGACGGTGATGCCCTCCTTCTCCAGGAGGTCGCCGACGGTGCTCACAAATGCGTGCACGGACTCGGTCGAGCCGTCGACCGAGAGGGCGACGGACTTGTCGAAGTGGGCGACGCCGGCCACTCCTGCGATCAGGGCGCCGACGACGCCGAGCTGGGCCAGGCGGCGGACCGGACGTGATTGCAAAGCAAACTCCCAAGTTGAGTGACCCGCACCTGCTGCCCGGCGTCCGGGCAGCCCGATGGATCGGTGATCCGGCCAGTGATCGGGGGACGATCGCACGGCACAAGCGGGCCTGTCCCACCCGGGGCCAACACTGGCTGCGGGAAGGAAATCAGGCCCGTCGGTGCTGCCGGATCACTGGGCGCAATCGCGGCTAACAACAACCACCATGCCCAACGCCCCCACGGAAGGTCAAATTTTGGTAACGGCCAGGGGGTAGTTCGGGTGCGCTTTGGCCACACCGGCCCCGTGTGTTTCAGGCGTTCGGGTGGATTCGGATGTGAGTCAGCTCACTCACCACGGACCATAGAGCCGCTCTGCCGTGGCGCTGACCGCCTCGCAGAGGGTGGCGGTCGCAACGCCGAGCACACCCGCGGCAACCCGGACCGTGTGCGGCAGCAGATAGCTGGAGTTGCCCGCGCCGCGCCACGGCTGCGGAGTCAGGTAGGGCGCGTCCGTTTCCACGAGGAGCCGATCGAGGGGGGTGATCGCCAGCGCATCCCGCAGCCCGTGGTTGTTCTTGAACGTGATCGGTCCGGCGAAGGAGAGATAGAAGCCCCGCTCCAGGCAGGCCCGGGCGAAGCCGACATCCGCGGAGAAGCAATGCATGACCGTATGCCGCGGGGCGCCCTCGTCATCGAGGATCGCGAGCACGTCCTCGTGACTGTCGCGATCATGGATCTGCAAGACCTTGCCGCTGTCCTTGGCCAGGCGGATGTGCCACCGGAAGGACGCGTGCTGGATCGCCCTGCCCTCCGTGCCGGTCCGGTAATAGTCCAGACCGCTCTCCCCGATGACGCGCACGCGGTCGTCGCCGGCGAGCTGCTCGATCACGGCATACGCGGGCTCGAGCTCACCGCGCGCGGCCAGGCGCGGCGCCTCGTTGGGGTGCAGGGAGACGCCGGCGAGCAGCGCCGGATGCGTGTGCGCCATCGCAACACTCTGCCGGGCCGAGGCGACTTCGCAGCCAATCTGCACGATGCGGTCCACCCCGGCGCGCCGCGCCGCGGCGAGCGCCTCATCCAGACCCAGCGCAGGCACGTCGTCACGGACGATGTCGAGGTGGGCATGGTTGTCCACGACCGTGACCGGCAGCGGGTCCGGCTCGGCCGGGACCCGCGCGTTCGACTCGCCGGGCCGAGTCACCGGCCAGAACCCTCGAGCCGGGCAAGTTCCTCATCGATCACGCCGACATCGAGTTTGACGAAGACCGGTATGGGTTTGGCCACGGGCGTGCCCGCGATGACGGCTCGCCGCCCCCACGACGGGGTGTCGGTGTAGTCGCCGGTGATTACCGGATACGGGTGTCCGGAGTCGAGATCGCTCACCTCGTCAACGCGCGGCAGCGGCATGAAAATGCCGCTCCCGCCGAGGGCGTGGTGCACGGCCGTCGAGGAGTGCGGAAGCATCGGCGCGAGCATCGTGTTGCAGTCCGCGACGCACTGGGCGAGCACGTGGAGGATGGTGGCCAACCGCCCGCGCTGCTCGGCGCCTTTGAGCTTAAACGGCTCGGTGCGCGACACATAGGCGTTGACCTCACCGACGAGGCGCATCGCTTCGGCTGTCGCGTGCCGA
Source organism: Nostocoides sp. (assembly GCF_037045025.1). Taxonomy (GTDB): domain Bacteria; phylum Actinomycetota; class Actinomycetes; order Actinomycetales; family Dermatophilaceae; genus Nostocoides_A. The sequence goes on from NZ_JBAOHM010000016.1 coordinate 160,699, forward strand.
AGCCGTTGCCGAGCAAGGAGATTCCCGACCACGTCGAACCCGGACGCGACCACGTCGAGGATCTCCTGATCCTCCGGCTCCAGCGCGCCACGCGGTGGGATCTCGCCGAAGTTCTTGTGGATCATCGTCGCCGAGCGCTGGACCAGATTGCCCCAGCCGGCGACGAGTTCGGAGTTGGTGCGCTGGACGAACTCACGCCAGGTGAAGTCCGAATCGGAGGTCTCGGGGCCGGCCGCACAGATGAAATAGCGCAGCGCGTCGGGCTGATAGCGGGTGAGCATGTCCCGGACATAGATGACATGTCCTCGCGAGGAGGAGAACTGTTTGGACTCCATCGTGAGGAACTCGGAGCTGACCACCTCGGTGGGCAGGTTGAGTTCGCCATAGATCCCCGGCTCGCCGCCCTTGTCGCCCTTGCCCATATAGCCGAGCAGCTCGGCCGGCCAGATCTGGGAGTGGAAGGTGATGTTGTCCTTGCCCATGAAGTAGTACGAGAGCGCGTCCGGGTCGTTCCACCACTCCCGCCAGCGCTCGGAATCCCCGGTGCGGCGGGCCCATTCGATGGACGCCGACAGATAGCCAATGACCGCGTCGAACCAGACGTAGAGCTTCTTGGTCGGCAGGTCGCGCCAGCCGTCCAGGGGCACCGGGATGCCCCAGTCGATATCGCGGGTCATTGCGCGCGCCTTGATGTCGTCCAGGATGTTGAGGCTGAACTTGATGACATTGGGCCGCCAGGTGCCCGAGGCCTCCCGACCGTCGAGGTAGGCGCGCAGGGCGTCGGCGAGGGCGGGCAGATCGAGGAAGAAGTGCTGGGTCTCGATGAAGTCGGGTGTCTCCCCGTTGATCTTCGAGCGCGGATCGATCAGGTCGGTCGGCTCGAGCTGGTTGCCGCAGTTGTCGCACTGATCGCCGCGCGCCTCCCCGTAGCCGCAGATCGGGCAGGTCCCCTCGATATAGCGGTCGGGCAGCGTGCGCCCGGTGGACGGACTGACGGCACCGCGCGTGGTGCGCTCGACCATGTAGCCGTTGGCCCAGACCTGGTGGAAGAGTTCCTGGGAGACGGCGTAGTGGTTGGCCGTCGTGGTGCGCGTGTAGAGGTCGTAGGAGCAGCCGAGGTCGGCGAGTTCATGGGCGATGATCGCGTGATTGACGTCGACGAGTTCGCGGGCGCTGACGCCCTCTTTGTCGGCGAGCACGAGGATCGGGGTGCCGTGCTCGTCGGAGCCGCTCACCATCAACACGTCGTGCCCCGCCATCCGCACGTAGCGGCTGAACACGTCCGCGGGGACCCCGAAGCCGGCCACGTGGCCGAGGTGGCGAGGGCCATTGGCATAGGGCCAGGCGACGGCGGCGAGCACCTTGGTCATGACGGCAATCCTAGGTGGGAGGCGGGAGCGCCGGGCGGCGCTCCGCACCCGCCGCCCGGCGCGGGCCCGACATGATTGAAAAATTGATTACGGATCACGACTTGGTAACGCTCGCCGCTATGGCTACAGTCTTGCCTCGCAAGCGGGTCACGACCTCAAAAGCCGGACTCTCCCGGACTCGCTGCCGAGGGAGAGCCCATATGGAGGGATTACACATGAAGCGCATCACCGGCGCCCTCGCGGGCGTTGCCCTGGCCGGCACCATGGGTGTTGGCATGGCCACCACGGCTTCGGCCGCCCCGACCAGCGACATCTCCGCCAGCAGCGCGGACAAGGCTGCGTGCGTCTACCGCTACATCACCCGCGGCGTCCAGGTCAAGTGCGGCACCGCCGCCTACGGCACGCAGTACCGCGCCTGGGCCAAGTGCCGTCGCGGCAATGGCACCACCTACGTCATGCGCGGCGCCTGGAAGTACCAGGGCAGCGGCATCTGGTCGACCGCGCAGTGCTACTCCGGCGACCGCCGCGTCAACACCAGCAAGGTCGGCGAGCTTCGCTGATTCGGCATCCGGCACCGGCCGCGAGCCGGTGACCGGACACTCGTAGAACGGCCCGGGAGGCAGCGGCCTCCCGGGCTGTTCGCTGTCCGCGTTCGCCGGATCCCCCCGCCCGATCCCCCGACGGTCCGGCACGCTCACCCCGCATCCAGAAGTTACCCTCTGGTCATGATCGCCGCCCTGACCGGCATGGGCCTTTCCGCGGCCGCCGGCCTGAACGCCTACATTCCCTTCCTGATCGTCGCCCTGCTCGCCCGCTTCACCGACGTCCTCACCCTGCCCGCATCGTTCGCCTGGATCGAGAGCTGGTGGGCGATCGCCGGTGGAACGGTGCTGCTGCTCACCGAGGTCGTGCTCGACAAGATCCCCGCGGTGGACACAATCAACGACGCGGTGCAGACGTTCATCCGGCCGTCCATGGGCGGACTCGTCTTTGCCGCCACCTCGGCCGCCGAGCAGCTCGACAACTCGGCGTGGATGAAGGAGAACGCCTGGGTGGGGGTGATCCTCGGCATCATCGTCTCGGGACTGGTGCACACCGGCAAGGCCGCTGCCCGCCCCGCCATCAACGCCGGCACGCTGGGGGCGGGTGCACCCGTGGCGTCCACGGTCGAGGACGGCACGTCGATCGCGCTCTCGCTCATCGCCATCTTCTTGCCGCTGCTCGTCATCGTCGCACTCGTCCTGTTGGCCATTGCGCTCTTCCTGCTCTGGCGCCGGGTGCGCGCCTGGAAGAAGCGCCGCCAGCGGCGCGCAGATGACGATCCGACGATCAGCTACGCCTAAGGTCAGCGGGTCACAATCGCCCGTATGCCGCTTCCGCGCTCGCTCTTGACCGACGCTGCCTCGGCCGCGCCGGTGCCGCACACCGCGCTGCCTCGCCGCTCGCTGGTCACCGAGACCTGGCTGGTGCTCGGGCTCTCGCTCGGCGCCTCGGCGCTGTGGTCGATCCTCAGCCTGGTCAACAAGCTCACCCAGCAGGTCGCGCTCAACCAGCAGACGACCACCATGAACAACTCGGTCACTCCCGAGCGGCCCTGGCTCGATCTCGCCTACCAGCTGTTGCCGATCGGGCTCGGCGTCGTGCCCGCGCTGATCGCCGTTCATCTCCTGCGGCGCGACGACCCCGCGGCAGCCCGGGAGATCGGGATCGACCGGTCCCGCCCGGCGGCCGACCTCCTGCAGGGAGGCGCGCTGACGCTCGTCATCGGCATACCGGGCCTGCTGCTCTATCTCGGCGCCCGCGCCGCCGGCCTGAACACGACGATCGCAGCGGCCAATCTCACCGGGCAATGGTGGACGATCCCGGTGTTGATCCTCGCGGCCGCCCAGAATGCGATCCTCGAAGAGGTTGTCATGATCGGCTACCTGCTCACCCGCTGGCGGCAAGCGGGATGGGCGACGCCGCTGGCGATCGGTGTCTCGGCGCTGATCCGCGGCGGATATCACCTCTACCAGGGCTTCGGTGGGTTCGTCGGGAACGCCCTCATGGGCGTGCTCTTCGGCCTGTTCTTCGTGCGCACGACGCGGGTCCTGCCGCTGGTTATTGCCCACACCCTCGTCGACATCGCCGCCTTCGTCGGCTACACGCTGCTGCGTTCGCGGGTTGGCTGGTTGTGAGATGAGAGGATCGGCGGGTGCTGCGCCTGCTCGGCTTCCCCGATCCGAGGCGCCATCCGGCAATGGTGACCGGCATCGGGATCGACGCGCTCGGCAGCGGGCTTTTCCTGCCGGTCTCGGTGCTCTACTTCCTCAGCACGACACCGGTGTCGATGGCCGACGTCGGACTGGCGCTGTCGATTTCCGGGTTGGCGGCAATCCCGCTCGTGCTCTTGTCGGGCGCCCTGGTTGACCGCTTCGGACCCAAGCGGCTCATGCTGGCCGCCAACCTCGTCCAAGCCCTCGGGTATGCCGCCTACGTCGCCGCCGATTCCATGGCCGCGATCGTGGTCGTCTCCGCCCTGACGACCGTGGGAATGAGTGCGTTTTGGAGTTCCTACTCCCCCATGGTCGCGGCAGCCACCGAGCCTGGTGAGCGAGAGGTCTGGTTCGGCTTCCTCGGTGCCCTGCGCAATATCGGCTTCGCCATCGGCGGGCTGGCCGCCGGTGTGGCCGTTCAGATCGGGACGCCGGCCGCCTTCCGGGCGCTGGTGCTCATCAACGCCGCCAGTTTCCTGTTGGCCTACGCCGTCCTGCTCCGGGTCCCGACCGGCGGTCCGGTTCCGGTGGATTCCCGGACGCCGCGGGAGCGGGGCGGCTGGGCCCGGCTGCTCGCCGACCGGCCCTATCTGCTGCTCGTCTCGGCGAACGCCTCCTATGCCCTGTGCGTGCTGACGCTCAACGTCGCCATCCCGGTCTATGCGTTGCGCACGTTGGGGGTCTCCGGCTGGGTCACGGGGGCGTTGTTCACGTTCAACACGGTGCTGGTCGGCTTGGGCCAGGGGCTCGTGGTGCGCGCCATGGACGGTCACCGTCGCCACCGGATTGTCGGGCTCGGCCAGGGGATGTATGCCGCGAGCTTCGTCGCGCTCGCCGCGGCCGCCGCCCTCCCCGCCGAGGTGACCGCGGGGGCGGTCTTCCTCGCGGTGGCGATCTATACCCTCGGCGAGCTGCTCGGTGGTCCCGTGCTGACCGCGGCCGCCGTCGAAGCGGCCCCGGCGAACCTGCGCGGGCGCTACCTCGCGGCCTACCAACTGTCCTGGTCGCTGGCGACCATCCTCGCCCCGGCGGCCTACCTGTGGCTGCTCGAACGTGGCCGCTTCCTGCTCTGGGCGGCGCTGATCGCCGTCGCCACAGCGGGGGCCGTCCTGGCGAGCGCAGCCGCCCGCCGGCTGCCCGCCGCGAGCGCCCGGGTCACCAGCACAACGTCAGCGTGAGCCACCGATCAGGCGTTGCGCGCCGTCGGATAGATCAGCCGGAAACGCTCGAGAACCACCGGCATGTCGGCGCTAAAGCCGCGGTCATGGCTCGGGTAGGCGCTGAAGAACTCCTCGTGAATCCGGCGCCACGAAGCCAGGCTGCGGTCGTCCTCTCCCTCGGAGCGGGCGTGCTCAGCGTCAACCTGCTCGAAGGGCACCACAGCGACTGCGGTCGTCTCGATGAGCGCGCGCGGGTGCCCGCGGCCGTCGAGGATGATCGACAGGGCACCGGCCTGCGGCAACTCCTCCCCTTCGGCCTCGTAGTCCCAGAGCGCCCCGGCGGTCCCGGTCTTGGCGCCGTCCAGCACCAGGGCGAGCAGCTCGTCGGCTTGCTCCGGAGTCGCGCCGAACGCCCAGGCCGGCGGCATCAGGGAGCCGCGGGCGTTGGCGCCGGTGTAGACCTCGAACCGGTTGAGCTTGGCCTTGACGCGCGCAACCTCCCAAAAGGCACGCACGGACTCCTCGTCCACTGTCGGCAGCGAGTCCACCGGCTCTGGCGTGCGATCATGCGGCCTGGCGGGTGGCTCACTCGTCATGGAAGTCGACCTTGGCGTGGGAGCCGTCGCAGAACGGCTTGCTGGCCGAGGCGCCGCAGCGGCATAGCGTCATCCGGTTGCGCGACTCGTGGGGTTGCCCGTCGGCGCCGCTGATGCTGACCCCGCCCGTGACGAGATAGGGCCCGTCGTCGACGACGGCAACACGCCTGGGGAGAACCGGCTCGGAGTCATTCGTGCTGTTCACGTCCTCGGCCCGAGTGAGCGCGCCGGAGGGGCAGTGGTCGATCATTACCCGCATCGCGGCGAGGACCTCCGGATCGTCCGACGTCACCATCGCCCAGACGTTGGTGCCTGGGAGGGTGCAAAAGCCAGCGTGCTCACACAACGGCCGGACGTCGCGCACGACAACGCCGCTGCCTTCCATGACCTTGGCGCTCTCCCGGTGTGAGGTCCTCGGCGCGGTCTCGGTCCCGTCGAAGCCGACCCGCTTATGGCTGCCGTCGCAGAACGGTTTGTTCGCCGAGTGCCCGCACCGGCACAGCCAATAGGTGCCGGACTCATCCGCCTGCTCGGCGACGTCGACGCTCTCGCGCTCGACCCAGGCCTGCTCCTGCGGGTCCGCAGCGGGGTGCAACCGCAGCCGGATCAGGTCCAGGCCGTGAACGGCATACGGACCATTGGTGCTCACCTCGATATCGGCCATGAGGAAACCTTGCACCACATCGAGGTGAAATGGGCCGAGGCCCTCGATCGGACGTCAGCGCTTGGTCCAGGCCCAGGCGTCGACGTTAAGGGTGTTCTCCAGACCGGTGAAGCCTTCCGCCGGACGGTAGGTGTCGAAACCGAAGTCGGTGTCGGCGTCATCAGCGGTGCCGCCGATGCCGTCAGGCCCAACCCCGAACAACCGCGGGAAGCCGGTCCCACCGGCGTCCATGAGGTTGGCGACCTCGTTGGTGTTGTCGGTGTGGTAGCTGCCGATGAGGTGCCCGATCTCGTGCGCGACGACATTGCCGACCGCCTGGGCGACGAACGCCTTGCGGTCGCTGGCGTCGGTCATGTAGGTGTTCAGCGAGGCCGAGCCCGAGGGGTCGGACAGGACGTCGAGCAGCACCAGCGCCTGGTCGGACATGTTGTAGTTGCCCGGGTCGATGTACTGCGCGATGCCGATCGTGTCGATCCCCGCCTCGTCGATCGTGCCGCCGACGATGACCCGCGCGACGCGGTTTTGGCCATAGATGTCGGCGCTGTTGCGCGAGTTGACGATCTGGACCTGGACGTTGGGGTTCATCCCGTAGGCGATCGCGTCCTGCTTGAGGTTCTCGTTGACCTCCTCGGTCGTCATCCGGACGAGGTCGGGAAGGTCGGCCTGGGTCAACCCCCACCGGCCGAGGAAGGCCGAGAACGGGCTGAGATCGCGCACTCCGTAGCCGCCCCAGATGCCGGTGTTGACCCGCTGACCGTTGAAGTCGAGGAAGACGCGCTGGACGGGACCCGCGGTGCGCTGCCCACCCGGCCGGTAGACCTCGAGCTGAGTCGAGTAGTCACCGTTCGTGCCGGCGATGTTGATCGCATACCAGCCGGCTTCCTCGGCGACATAGGCCATCGCCGTCGTGCCCGCGCCGGGTAGCGGAGACTCCGGCGGATAGAGCGAGGAGGCGTCCAGCGCCTCCGCGCCGACCATGCGGGTCCCGTCGGGCTTGGTGACCGAAATCGTGTCGGCCCCCGAGATCCCGGATCCGCCGAGGACATCACCCTTGCTCAGCCGGACGCCGAAGTAGTCGCGGTCAACCTTGTTGACCGAGATCGCCAGGCCGTAGTTGCCTTCCCGGCCGACACCGGGACCGGAGCCGGAGTCGAACGGGTCGGACGGCAACGGGCCACCGGAACGATAACCGGCGACGAACACGTAGTACGTGCCCGTGGTGGTCACGTCGTAGGTAAGCAGGCTCGCCAGGCCGGTGCCGCCGTCGTCGTCGGTGGCGAGCAGGGTGCCCGCCGCGTCATACAGGCCGACGAAGGTGTCAGTGGTGGTGGCGCTGGTGTCGACGACGATCTGCTGACCCGCGGGGGCGGTCAGCTTGTAGGCGTCGAAGTCGCCGTTGGCATCCCCGGTGCTCCCGTGCGGGCCGTCTCCCAGGACACCGGTGGTGGTGATCTTGTCCTGGCCGTCGAGCCCGGTATCACCGGCGAGCGGGATTGACCCGTTGTCCTCGGGAACCGGCGCGAGGGAACGGGTCGAACTCGTGAAGGTGTTCAACGTGCCGTTGATGCGCACGCGGTTTTTCTTCGTGGCACCGATCCCGAACAAGGTGATCCGCTCCGCGTCCGCGGGAGTGTCGTTCGAGCCGCCGCCGTCGAGTTCCTTCTCGTCGTAGACGAACGCCGGCGGAAGATCCTTGGTGTTCGCTGCCCGCTCGGCCGCCCGCTTCTGGGCGTCGCGCTTCATGGCCTGGCGCCAATAGGCGAAGTCGATCGTGGACTCGTCGGGAACCAGGGCCCGATACGGGTTCGCGGTCCCGCGCGGCACCGAGGATCCCTTGGGCGCCACTTGGACGCCGTGCGCGAGGGCGGCGGCCTCCGCGGGGGTCAGGTCACCCCCTCGGTCCGTGCTGGCTTGGGCGCTCCCTTGCGCTAGCGCAAGCACCGCGGCGGTCGCCGCGGCGGCGGTAAGCGTGAGTTGTCGTCGCACTGCATCCTCCCTTGTCTAGGACGTACCCATCGACCGGTCACGTGTTCCCGGTCACGTCCTCTGGCGTTCCTGACGTTACTGAAAGTCGGTGGACCCCGCATCTTGAACGGCGCGGTTTCTTACGGGCGCGGCGAGAAAATGTTGAGACAGAACGGCATACAACACAAAAAAAGTCCGAGGACGCCGCGGTTTGGCGTCCTCGGACCGAGACGGCTCAGAAGCGGCCGCTGCCCGCCTTGCGCAGGTCGTGGTTGAGCTGGCTGATCACGTCGAGCGGAATGCCCTTGGGGCAGGCCGCCGAGCACTCGCCCATATTGGTGCATCCGCCGAATCCCTCGGCGTCGTGCCGGGCCACCATCGCTCGCACGCGCAGGGCGCGCTCCGGCTGGCCTTGCGGCAGTTCGCCGAGATGGGTGACCTTGGCCCCCATGAACAGCATGCCGGCGGCGTTGGGACAGGCCGCGACGCACGCACCGCAGCCGATGCATTCGGCCGCCATGAACGCCCGCATGGCCTTGTCCTTGGGCACCAGGGTCGCGTGCGCGTCGGGGGCGGCCCCGGTGTTGACCGAAATGAACCCGCCGGCCTGGATGATCCGATCGAAGGCGGTGCGGTCGACCACCAGATCGCGGATGACCGGGAAGGCCTCGGCGCGCCACGGCTCGATCGTGATCTCGTCGCCGTCCTTGAACGTGCGCATGTGCAGCTGGCAGGTCGTGGCGCGAACCGGACCGTGCGCTTCACCGGAGATCATCAACCCGCACATGCCGCAGATCCCCTCGCGGCAATCGGAGTCGAATGCGATCGGCTCCTCACCCTTGGCGTTGAGACTCTCGTTGAGGACATCGAGCATCTCCAGGAAGGACATGTCCGGGGACACATCATCGACCTGATAGGTCACCAGGCGGCCCTGGTCCTTCGGGCCGTTCTGACGCCAGATCTTCAGCGTGAGCTTCACGTGTCTTCCTTGTCTTCTACTTGTAGCTGCGCTGCTTGAGCTGGATGAACTCGTAGGTCAGGTCCTCCTTATGGAGGATCGGGGCGCCCATGCCGCCCTCGGCGCCGCTGCCGGCGTATTCCCAGGCGGCGACATAGAGGAACTGGTCGTCATGGCGCAACGCCTCGCCGTCCTCGGTTTGGGACTCGGCGCGGAAATGGCCACCGCAGGACTCCCGGCGGTGCAGCGCGTCGATGCACATCAGTTCGCCGAGTTCGAGGAAGTCGGCGACACGGCCCGCCTTTTCCAGGGACTGGTTGAGGGTGTCGGCGCTGCCGAGGACGCGGACGTTACGCCAGAACTCGGCGCGCAGGCCGCGGATCAGGTCGATGGCCTTCATCAGGCCGGTCTCGGTGCGTTCCATGCCGCAGTACTCCCACATGATCTGCCCGAGTTCCTTGTGGAAGGAATCGACGCTGCGCTCGCCGTTGATCTCGAGCAGCCGGCGCGTGCGCTCCTCGACCGATCGCCGGGCCTCGGCCACCGCTGGAGTGTTGTCGTCCAGCTTCTCGTAGGGCCCCTTGGCGAGATAGTCGCGGATGGTGTTGGGGAGGACGAAGTACCCGTCGGCTAGCCCCTGCATGAGGGCGCTGGCGCCGAGCCGGTTGGCGCCGTGGTCGGAGAAGTTCGCCTCACCGGTGACGAAGAGGCCGGGGATATTGGACGACAGATCGTAGTCGACCCACAGGCCGCCCATCGTGTAGTGGACCGCCGGGTAGATGCGCATTGGCACCTCATACGGGTTGTCCCCGGTGATCCGCTCATACATGTCGAAAAGGTTGTCGTACTTGGCGGCAACAGCGGCCTTGCCCATCCGCTCGAACGCCTCGCTGAAATCGAGGTAGACGCCGCGACGGAAGTCGCCGACCATGGGGCCGACGCCGCGGCCCTCGTCGCAGACGTTCTTGGCTTGGCGTGAGGCGATGTCCCGCGGCACGAGATTGCCAAAGGCCGGATAGATCCGCTCCAGGTAGTAGTCGCGGTTCTCTTCGGGGATCTCCCTGGGGTCCTTCTCGCAGTCCTCCTTGCGTTTGGGCACCCAGATGCGCCCGTCGTTGCGCAGCGACTCCGACATCAGCGTCAGCTTGGACTGGTGATCCCCGCTGACCGGGATGCACGTCGGGTGGATCTGGGTGTAGCACGGGTTGCTGAAGTAGGCGCCCTTGCGGTGCGCCCGCCAGGTCGCGGTGACATTGCAGCCCATGGCGTTGGTGGAGAGGAAGAACACATTGCCGTATCCGCCGGAAGCAAGCACGACAGCGTCGGCAAGGTGGGTCTCGATCTCGCCGGTCACCAGGTCGCGGGCGATGATGCCACGGGCCCGGCCGCCCTCGATGATCACCTCAAGCATCTCGTGCCGCGCATACATCTCAACCGTGCCGGCAGCAATTTGGCGCTCCAGCGCCTGGTAGGCGCCGATGAGCAGTTGCTGGCCGGTCTGCCCGCGGGCATAGAACGTGCGCGAGACCTGAACGCCGCCGAAGGAGCGGTTGTCGAGCAGGCCGCCGTATTCGCGGGCGAAGGGGACGCCCTGGGCGACGCACTGGTCGATGATGTTGGCGCTGACCTCGGCGAGCCGGTAGACGTTGGTCTCGCGGGCGCGGTAGTCGCCCCCCTTGACGGTGTCGTAGAACAGCCGGTAGACCGAGTCGCCATCCTCCTTGTAGTTCTTGGCGGCGTTGATCCCACCCTGAGCGGCGATCGAGTGCGCGCGCCGGGGGCTGTCCTGATAGCAGAACGCCTTGACGTGATAGCCGGCCTCGCCGAGGGTGGCGCTGGCCGCGCCACCGGCCAGACCGGTGCCGACGACAATGATCGACAGCTTCCGGCGGTTGGCGGGGTTGACCAGCGCGGCGTCGAACTGGCGCTGGGTCCACTTGCGCTCGATCGGGCCGGCCGGAGCCTGGGTGTCGGCGATCGGGCCGCCGAGCCGGTAGTAGTCGGCGTCGACGCCTGGAGGGGTGGTCAGCTCGGTGTCAGTCATGTCAGCCCACGATTCCGAAGAGGATGGCGAATGGCGGGATGAGGAAGGCGAGCCAGATCAGGCCGCCCACGACGTGCCCGGCGAGTTGCGCACGCGCGCGGGCCGCGGTGGTCGAGGTCATCCCGAGCGTCTGGGCAGCCGACCAAATCCCGTGATACAGGTGGAAATAGAGAGCGGTCACGGCCAGGAAGTAGATAAGGACGAGCCACCACTGCTGGAAGCTTCCGACGACATTCTCGTACGGCGTTGCGACCTTGCCCTGAGGGTGGATCGTGTGGGTCGTCAGGTGCAGCAGGTGGAAGACCACGAAAAACAGCAAGGCGATCCCGCCGTAGCGCATCGTGCGGGAGCCGAGCGATGCCGCCAGGTTCTTCTTCACGGCATACCGAGAGCCGCGGGCGCCATTGGCTCGACCCCACAGGGTGAGGGCGGAGTAGGCGTGGAGCGCGAGCGAGGCGAGCAGGACGATGCGAACGACCCACAGCAGACCCCCGTGGGGCAGCATCGGCTCACCAATTGTGCGCAGGTGGTGAGCGTAGGCGTTGAACTTCTCGGCACTAACGAGCACCATCAGGTTGCCGTAGGCATGAACAGCGACATAGCCGACGAAGATCAAGCCGGTGACGGCCATGAGGAGCTTGAGCCCGATCGAACTGCGCACCGCCGGCTTGGATGCGGGAAGAGTCGAGGTTGCCACGGGGTGAAACCTATCGCCAGCCAGGCCGCCGCGTCTGCTCGGAGGCGCCGTTGCGGTGTGTGAAATTCTCCCCATTTTTTGGTATGCCGTCCCTCACGCCCCCGCGCCGCGCACCGAGATCGTGGGTGGCAGGGCGTCCGGAAGCGGCCGGGTGACCAGCTTGCTCGCCTCGCCCGGGGGGACGCCGAGCATGCGCAGGGCCGCTGCCACAACCTCGTCGACGGTCGCGACGGGCATCGCGTCGCCGCGGGTGAGGGCCACCTGGACGAGGCTGAGCAGCACCCCGCCGGCCAGCATCATCAGCACCTCCGGGTCCTGGTCGACGAACCTCCCGCCGGCGATGCCCGCCCGGATGTCGCGCATGGCCTGGGTCCGCAGCCCCCGTTCGGCGGTCAGGACGACGGTGCCCCGGGCGAGCAGCGGCGCGAGCAGGTGCGGCTGGGCCAACGCGAGCCGCCCGGTCAGGCGGAAGCTGGCGGCGAAGATCTCGGCCGGATCCGTCAGGTCGGCGGTTGCCGCGTCGACCCACTCCGCGTAGCGATCGAGCAGGTCGAGAACGGCCTCGCTGAACAATTCGTCCTTGCCTCCCGGGAAGTGGTTGAAGAAGGAGCCGAACCCGACCCCGGCCCGCTTGGTGATCTCCTCGATACTCGCGCTCTCGCGCCGCTCGACGAGCAGCTCACGGGCCGCACCGAGGAGGGCGGCATGCGTGCGCGCGCGCCGCTTGCTCTGCCCCGTCGGCGCGGCGGTGGGCATGGTGGTGGTCGGGCCGCTGGTCACGGGCATCTCGCCCTCTTCCAATGTGATGACACCATCATATTCGACGTGACATCGAGTGGGTACGTACTTGATGATTTCATCATAATGAAGTTGATCAAATCGTCAGATGGAGTCTCCCATGGCTTCCCTCCCCCTCGCCGAGCGCACGGTGCGCGTCGGCGCGCGCGATCTTACGTCGTCACCACTGGTTCCGGCCCGCACCTCGTCCTGCTCCCCGGCGGCGGACCCGGCGCCAGCGGGGTCGCGAACTGGACGCGCAATATCGACGCCCTCGCGCAGCACTTCACGCTCGTCATCCCCGACATGCCGGGGTATGGCCGCTCGAGCAAAGATCTCGATCAGTCCGATCCCTTCGGCGACCTGGCCGCGTCGATGCGCGGGCTCCTCGACGAACTCGATATCGACCGGGCCTACCTGGTCGGCAACTCCTATGGCGGGGCGGCGGCGCTGCGGCTGGCACTGGACCGGCCCGACCGCGTGGACCGGATGGTGCTCAACGGTCCCGGCGGCATCGGCACCACCCGCGCCCTGCCGACCCGGGGTCTGAGCCAGTTGCTGAACTACTACGGCGGCGACGGTCCGAGCCGGGAGAAGATGGCGGCCTTCATCCGCGAATCGCTGGTCGCCGATCCCCGGCAGATCACCGACGAGGTCATCGACGGCCGCTACCAAGCGAGCCTCGACCCGGAGGTTATCGCCAATCCCCCACTGCGTCGCCCCTCGGGCAAGGATGCGCCCCGCGTCGCCTGCGCATGGACCTCACCCGCGACAAGCGCCTGACCACGTGCGACGTTCCGACCCTGGTCATCTGGGGCACGGCCGAGAAGGTGAACCGACCCTCGGGCGCCTGGCAGCTCGCCACCCGTTTGCCGCGCGGTGACGCCTATCTCGCTGCGGGAGTTGGGCATTGGGTCCAGTGGGAGGCCCCCGAGCTGTTCAACCGGCTCGCCATCGACTTCCTGACCGGAGCGGCCCGGTGACTGCCGTAGCCCGCCCGGTGACTGCCGTGGCGGCCCGGCCGGACGTCTTCGGCGGCGTCCATCTCGGCTATGTCGTCATCGGGACGCAGCGGTTCGTCGACTGGCGGCGCTTCGGCGCCGACGCGAGCGGGCTGCATGTCGACGAACCCGCGCGCGATGTCCTGCGCTTCCGGCTCGACGAGCATGAGTGCCGCTTCCTGCTGCAGCGCTCCCCCGCCGAGGATGTCACGGCGCTCGGGTGGCTGGTCGACGATCACGAGACCTTCGAGATCATCCTGGCCCGGGTCGCCGACGCCGGCCTGCCCGTCGTCGAGGGGACAGCGCACGAGTGCGCCCTGCGCGGCGTCGAGCGGGTCTGGCGCTTCCCGGGCCCGAAGGGGATGGCGACGGAGATCTTCACCAGCGCCCGCACCACGACGACGCCGCTGCGGATGCTGCAGACCGGCTTCGTCACGGGCGCCAGCGGCCTGGGCCACGTCGCCATCACGGCCAAGGAGCCCGAGGGCATCCGCGGCAACTACGGCCAGGTTTTCGATGCCCGCCTCTCGGATTGGATCACCGAAAACATCGCCGGCGCATCGTTGTGCATCCGCTTCCTGCGGGTCAACGAACGCCACCACTCGGTGGCCGTCGCCGGGGTGCGCGGCCTGCACATCGACCCGGTCCGGACCGCGATCCAGCACCTCAACACGCAGGTCGAAACCCTCGATGATCTCCTCGCGGCCTATGAGCGGGTCAACGCCCACGGCTTCCGGATGCAGTGGAGCGTCGGGCAGCACACCAACGACCGCGAGCTGTTCCTTCTATTGCGTCACGCCCTCGGGCTTCGAGTGGGAACTCGGCTGGGACCCGATCATCGTCACCCCGGAACTGGAGGCGCAGTGGGCGCCGCGCACGTATGAGGGCATCTCGATCTGGGGGCACACGCCGATCGGCGAGAACGTCGCCACCCGCCTTGCGCAGGTCGGGCGTGGCCTGAATTCGTTGCGGCGCAACGACTACGCGCTGGTCACGCCGTGGGGAGACCTGTGGTGAGTCCCGCCGATCAGTATGACGCGTGCGTCGTCGGCCTCGGTCCGACCGGCCTGCTGCTGGCGCACCTGCTCGCCGAGCGCGGCGTGCGCGTCCTGGTCCTGGAGCGGGAACCGACCTATTACGGCATGGCCCGCGCGGTCTATACCGACGACGAGTGCCTGCGCATCCTGCAGACCGCCGGCGTCGCCGACGACGTGCATGCCGACATGGTCGTCGACCTCCCCGTGCAGTGGGTGCGGGCCGACCGCTCGGTCCTGATGCAATTCCACGACCCATCCCGCCGCAACGGCTGGCCGACGTCCAACTTCTTCTATCAGCCCTTCTTCGAAGAGACGCTGGAGCGCCGGCTCGCTGACCGCCAGCTCGTGACGGCGCGCCGCGGCCGGGCCGTGCTCTCCGTCGCGCAGGACGATGAGGGGGTGACGGTGACGCACCAGGGATGCCGGGGTGCGGCATACGGCCGGGGCGAAGCCGACCTTATCGAGGGCACCGTCGAAACCACGCGGGTGCCCTATCTCGTTGCGGCAGACCCCGTGCGTGGCAGCGCCGGCCGCCAGGTGCGCCCTGGACGACGCGCTCGGCACGGGGTGGGCCGTCGTGGGCCTGGGCACCGACCCGCGGGCGGTTGTCGGCGATCAGTGGTCGCACCTGAATCCCTCGTGGACAACGATTTTCGAGCCCGGCACACGGCCGCAGGGACGACCCCGGAGCGCGGACGTTGGGGCCGGCGTGACCTCGGTCGAGGCCATCGACGCGCAGTGGTCGGAGTGGCTGCGCCGGCGACGATTGCACACGGGTCAGGTGCTCTTGCTGCGCCCTGACAAATACGTGCACTCCGTGCTTGCCGGTGAGTCGCGGTGAGCGCCGCCCGGCCGCGGCGGATCGACGTCCACCACCACGTCATCCCACCGGACTACGCGCTCTTGTTGCCGGAGAAGGGGATCCGGCCGGGCGGCATACCGCTGCCGCGGTGGACGGCGCATGCGGCCGGCCGCATCATGGCCCGCAACGGCCCCGCCACGGCGATCCTCTCGGTGTCGACACCTGGCGTCTGGTTCGGTGACGTGCCCGAGGCCCGCCGGTGGGCGCGCCGCGTCAACACGTATGCTGCGCAACTCGTTTCGGACAACCCAGCCGGGTTCGGCTTCTTCGCCACCCTCACCCTGCCGGACATCGACGGGCCGATCGCTGAGGCCGAATACGCGCTGGATGTCTTGCACGCGGACGGCATCGTCCTGCTCGCGAACAACGCCGGGATGTATCCTGGCGACCCGGCCTTTGACCGGCTCTTCGCCTTCCTGCACGAGCGGCGTGCCCTCGTCTTCGTCCATCCGAGTGAGCTGCCCGGGGGGCCGGCGGACGGCATCCCGAGCTTCACGGCCGACTTCCTGCTCGACACGACGCGCTCCGCGATCAGCCTCATCCTGTCGCGCGCCTTGGAGAAGTACGACGGGGTCCGGTTTATCCTGGCCCACGCGGGCGGCTTCGTCTCCTATATCGCCCACCGCATCTTGCTGACGACGCTGCGGGATGAGCCGAAGCTGAAACTCGCTGCGCTTGCGTTGAATCGGGAACGGGAGGTGGCTCGGCGGTGGAGCTGTTCAAGCGCTTCTGGTTCGACATCGCCCTCTCCGCGACGCCGACCACCTTCCCGTCGCTGCTCGCTGTCGCGGACCCGGCCAAGATCCACTTCGGCTCCGACTTCCCGTTCGCGCCCCCGGCGGCGGTGAAGTACATGCGTGTCGAATACGAATCGGTCGACCTGCCAGCGTAATTGCGCGCCGGGATCGATCGGGGCAATGCCGAGCGCTTGTTTCCTCGCCTCGCGGCCGCTCGCACCTGAGCCGAGCTACAAAGCCTCGGGAGTGGTGTCGAGGGCAGCGAGCAGGTGGAGGACGGCATCCAGGTCGGGGCAGTCGAAGCGCTGCTGCCCGGGCTCGGATGGGTCGAGCAGCGTCGTCCGCAACGGAGCCATGGCCATCGCCACGCCGGCCTTGCTCAGCATGCCAAGGTCGTTCTCGCCGTCGCCCATCGCGATGACATTGGACCAGTCGAGGCCCAGTCGCTCGATGAGGACGTCGCCGCCCTTGGTCGCTGCAGCTTCGACGCGGACTATATCGAAGTAGCCCGGATAGGACTGCACCACAGCGAGATCGCGTTGCGCGTCGATGATTTCGAGGGTGGCCCGGTGGGCCTTGCACAGCGGGAACGCCAGGAGTTTGACGATGTCCTCGCGGCCCTCGAAGGGTTCCACCGTCGCGGTCGCGCCGACATAGTGCGACTCCTCGGTGACGCGCTCGTTGACGGTCTGGACCAGCCACTGCGAGTCGGTGTAGGCCCACATCTCCATACCGACCGCGCCGGCCTGGTCGAGGATCCAGGTGAGGGTGCTCGGCTCAAGGAAGCGGCGCCCGATGGTGCGCCAGCCGTCGCCGTCGCGTTCCTGCACGAGCGAGCCACTGCCCGCGCCGAGGAAGCCGATCTCCGGGCGCTCGGCGGCCAAGCCGTGTAAAGACTCGGTGTTGCGGCCCGAACACAAGGCAATCGACAAGCCGGCGCCGTGCAAGGCGTCAAGCAACCGGCACGGCATACGGTTTCCAGCCCTCGCCATCGCGCAGGGTGCCGTCCACGTCGAGCAGGGCAAGCCGCAGCCGCTGCGTGTCAACAACGTGGGTATCGCTGACCTGCGCGTCGCTCATCGCACTCTCCTGGAACGGGATGCGGCCAATGCCGCACCGACGATACCGGCCCGGTTGGCGAGCGCGGCGGGGACGATCTCGGTGCGGATGTCGAGCAGGTGACGGAAGTGCTCCCAGTTCCACGACCCCCCGCCGCCGAGGACGATCAGGTCGGGCCAGATGAGGTCCTCGAGATAGCGCAGGTAGCGCTGCAGCCGATCGGCCCACTGCTCCCACGTGAGGTGCTCGCGGTCGCGGGCGACCATGGCCGCGTGGTAGCACATGTTCTCCCCGTCGACCACGAGGTGACCGAGTTCGGTGTTGGGGAAGAGCCGGCCGTCCATGAGCAACGAGGTCCCGATGCCGGTCCCCAGCGTGACCAGGACGACGACGCCGTGGACGCCCTGAGCCGCGCCGAACGCCATCTCGGCCAGCCCCGCAGCGTCGCCGTCGTTGAGGACGGCGACCGGTGCCCCGACCCGGTCGGCGAGCAAGTGCGCGGCATCGGTCCCGATCCAACTGGCGTCGATATTGGCGGCCGTTCTCACCACCCCGTCGGTCACCACCGCGGGCAGCGCGATGCCAACGGTCCGCGTCTCGGCGCGCCCTGGAACCCGGTGCACGACCTGAGTGATCGCTTCGGCAATCGCCTCTGGGGTGGCCGGCTGTGGCGTCGGGACGCGCAGCCGCTCCATGAGGGGCTTGCCGTCGCGGACATCGACCAGCGCCGCCTTGATCCCCGTCCCCCCGACATCCACCCCGACATACGCCCGCGCGTTCATCGCTCCCTCACGTGCCCGGCGCGCAGGTAGTCAGTCGAGATCAGGTACTCCGACGATCGAGCGAGACGGGGCGGCGACGCAGGAGCCGACCCGCCGAGCGCTGAGGAGAAGAGCAAAGAGTCACAGGGAGCCGACCCGCCGAGCGCTGAGGAGAAGAACAAAATCATCACAGTGACTGCTCTGTCCTCGCGATGATGTCGTCCTGGGTGGCCTTGGACAGGACGTTGAAGAAGGCGCTGTAGCCGGCGACGCGGACGATCAGGTCGCGGTGCTTCTCCGGGTGGGCCTGGGCGTCGAGCAGGGTCTCGCGGGAGACGACGTTGTATTGGACGTGGAAGCCGTCGAGCCGGTTGAAGAAGGTGCGCAGCAGCAACCCGAGCTTCGTGCGGTCCTCCGCCTTGGTCAGCACCTGCGGGGTGACCTTCTGGTTGAGCAGCACTCCCCCGGTGATCTTGCCGGTCGGCAGCTTGGAGACCGACTTGAAGACCGCGGTCGGGCCGTGGGTGTCGGCGCCGTGGGCGGGTGAGCAGCCCTCGGCCAGTGGGACTCCGGCGTTGCGGCCGTCGGGGGTCGCCGCGGTGGAGGCGCCCTGCGGGACGTTGGCCGAGATCGAGGAGGTGCCGGCGTAGTAGCCGCCACCGATCGGGCCGCGCCCGTAGCGGGTGTTGTGGTGCTTGAGGATCTCGTCGATGCAGCAGTCGTATGCCGTCACGAGCAATCCGTCGACGTAGTCGATGTCGTTGCCGTACTTGGGGGCGGCCTGGAGCAGGGCCTGGATCTCGGCGCCGCGTTCGCCGGCGAAGTCGCTCTGCAGCGCCTCCCACAGCTCGGCCGTGGTCAGGGTGCCATCGTCGAAGACGCACTTCTTGATCGCGGCGAGGGAGTCGCCGAGGTTGGCGATGCCGACCTGGAGGCCGGAGACGAAGTCATAGACCGCGCCACCTTCCTTGATCGGTTTGCCGCGCCCGATGCAGTCCTCGACCAGGGCCGAGCACAGGATGTCGGCGACGTTCTCCTCCAACGCGATATCGCAGCAGGCGTCGAGGGTGACGCAGTGGCGCTGGAACTCGCGGATGGTGACATCCCAGGCGGCCATGACCTGATCGAAGCTGGTCATCTCGGTGAAGTGCGGGCCCTCGGGGGCCAGCTGCTCGCCGGTCTTCGGGTCGCGGCCACCGTTCATCGCGATGAGCAGGGCCTTGGGGAAGTTGAGGAAGCTCATCCCGGTGCAGCGATAGCCCCACTTGCCGGGGACCGCGACCTCGACGCAGCCGATGGCGCTGAAGTCGTAGGCATCCTCCTTCGCGACCCCCTTCTCGATGAGCGAGGGGATGATGATCTCGTCGGAGTTGAACGCCGGCATACCGAAACCGAGGCGCATCACCTCGATGCACTCGAGGAGGAAGTCCTCGGACAGGCCGCGGTGGTAGCGGACGGTGAGGTTCGGCTGCGGCAGCCGGCACTGGGCCACGGCCTTCAGGACGAGGTAGGAGGTGGGGTTGACCGCGTCCCGGCCGTCGCGGGTCTGCCCGCCGATGGTGATGTTCTGATAGAGCGGGCCGCCGGCGGAGAAGCGGGTGTGGGACCAGCCGCGGATCTTGGCGACGGTGAGGACCTTCAGGCAGAGGTTGGCGAGGATCTCGGTGGCGCGCTCCTCGGTGATCCGCCCGGCGGCGAGGTCGGCCTCATAGAAGGGGTTGACGTACTGGTCGAAGCGGCCGAAGGAGAGGGAGTGGCCGTTGGACTCGATCTGGAGGGCGAGCTGGACCAGCCAGACCGCCTGGACCGCCTCGTGGAAGGTCTCGGCGGGCTGTTCGGGGACCTTGGTGAGGATCCGGGACATCTCGAGGAGTTCCGCGCGGCGGGCGGGGTCGGCCTCGGTGGCGGCGAGGTCGGCGGCCAGAGCGGCATACCGATGCGCGAAGGTGACGACGGCGTCCAGGGCGATGAGGACGGCACGATAGAAGGAGGACTTGGCGAGGCCCTCGCGGTCGGTGAGGTCGACCTGCGCGAGCTGGGCCTGCGTGCGGGTGCGGTAGCCGGCCAGGCCCTCCGCCAGGACGCGCTCGTAGAAGACGGCGATGTGTGCGTCGCCGGAGGTGATATTGCCCTCGGGGTGGATCAGGCCGAGGTCGTAGAACGTCTTGCTCTCCGGCGGGAAGAGCGCGATTCCCTTGTCCTTCAATGTATTGTGCTCCCAGAAGGGAGCGATCTCGCGCAAGGTGGCCTTGGCGTCCTCGGTGATCGTGAAGCGGTCGCCCGGGCGCTGGTCGAACTCGTCGAGCTCGGCGACCACCCAGTCCATCGCGTATTCGGGCATGATCGGCGCGGCCCGGTTGGCGCTCGCCTGGTTGCCGGCGAGCAGGGTGGCCGGCTCGATGTAGATCGACATCCGCTCCAGGACATTGCGCAGCATCAGGGCGCGCAGGATGACCATCGGCTCGTGCCGGTGCTCTCTGTACGTCTCGGTGGTGATCACCGCGCGCTCGACGCAGACCGACGGCTCGGTGTCGAGGAGCAGCTCGCGCCAGGCCCGCATCCGGGAGGTGAGCTCACCGAAACCAGCTGCGGTGGCGGGTTTTTCATTGAGGGCCTGGGACATCGTCGGTGCTGCTTCCTGGATCGGTATGCCGCGTTATGCCGACGCGACCTTGGTGATGGTCACGCCCGCCGCGGTGAGTTGGGACTGGATGGGGCGGGGCAGCGCGTCGTCGGTGAAGACGGCCGAGACCTCGCCGGTGTCGAAAAGGTGGATGGCGCCCTGCTTGCCGAACTTGGCCGATTCGGTGAGCACGACGACCTCGTCGGCCTGGTCGGACATGGCGCGCATCGTGTCGGCACGCAGGTGGTCCTTGGCGGTGAACCCGGCCGCCCCGGTATAGCCGTCGATACCGACGAAGATCTGGGCGACGTGGAAGCGACGGGCGTTGTCCTTGGCCACCGGGCCGACCAGGACCTGGGACTCGTTCTGGTAGTCACCACCGAGGAGGACCAGGCGGGCATAGGGGGCGGTGCGGATGAAGTCGGCGATGAAGGCGGAGTTGGTGACGATGGTGACGTCGCGGCGAGTCGTTGCCAGCTCCTCGGCCAATAGCGCACAGCAGGAACCGGATTCGATCATGACGAGGCCGCCCTCGCCGATCGACTCGGCGGCGCTGCGGGCGATGCGGCGCTTGGCGTCGTAGTGGTAGGCCAAGCGGCTGCGCATATTGTCGGTGGAGACGGGAACGGCATACCCGTGCTCGCGGCGGACCAGGCCGCGCTGCTCGAGCTGGTCGAGGTCCTTGCGGACGGTGACCTCGGAGACGGCGAACATGCCGGCGAGTTCGGAGACCTCCACCCGCCCCTGGTCCAGGACATATTCGAGCATCTTCGTGGCCCGCTGAACCATCGGGATCTCCTTCCGGATCCGGCCGACTGGCGACCACGCCAGTCATTCCAAATGAAGACTAGTCAAGTTTCGAATGAAAGTCTAGAGTGGAGTCATGAGCCTGCGCCGAAGCCCGCTGCTGGAGCGGCCCCGGCCCGCCGGCGAGCCGACCGGGCGCAACTTCGACATCCAGAAGTTCTCCCTCCACGACGGCCCGGGAATCCGCACCGTGGTCTTCCTCAAGGGCTGCGTCCTGGCCTGCCTGTGGTGCTCCAACCCGGGCTCGCGCAAGCTGTCGGTCCTGAAGGTCCGCGACCCCGAGGACGCCTCGGTCTTTGTCGAGGACAGCCGGGACTACACCGTCGAGGAGGTCGTCCGGGTCTGCCTGCAGGATCTCCCCTTCTACGAGGAGTCCGGCGGTGGCGTGACCCTGTCCGGCGGCGAGGCACTGGTCCAGTTCCACTTCTCCCAAGCGCTGCTGCGGGCGTTGCGGGACAAGGGTATTCACACGGCGATCGAGACGACCGGCATCGCCGCACCGGAGATCTTCGCCGAAACCCTCGACCTGCTCGACCTGCTCATCATCGACGTCAAGCATCACGACAAGGCCCAACACAAGCGGTGGACCGGGCGCGGGAACGCGCTCGCGCTGGCCAATCTGGACGTGGCGGTGGCCAGCGGCATACCGATGATCGCGCGGATCCCCGTCATTCCCGGGGTCAACGACGGTTTGTGCGACGCGGCGGCCTTCGCGGCCTTGCTGCGTGAGCATGCGGTCGAGCGGGTGCAGTTGCTGCCGTTCCACCAGTTCGGGGAGCGGAAATACGACTTGCTGGGGTGGGACTACACCTTTGCCGAGGTGCCCCCCTTGCACGAAGATGAGCTGGGCGAGTATGCCGGTGTCTTTCGAGAAGCCGGCGTCGATGCCTACTTCTAGAGCCAAGGAAGGCGAGTAATGGCGTCCGTCGTCGTCATGCCCAAGGCGGGCAACTCCGTGGAGTCGTGCATCCTGTTGACCTGGAACGTCGCCGTGGGCGACACCGTCGAGGACGCGACGATTCTCTGCGAGGCCGAAACCGACAAGTCGACGATCGAGGTGCCCGCCGGGGTCGGCGGCACGGTGCTCGCGCTCATCGCGCAGCCGGGTGACGAGGTTCCCGTGATGGAGCCGATCGCGATCGTCGGCGCGCCGGGTGAGAGCTTCGAGCTGCCGGCCGGGCCAAGTGGCTCCGGTGACCAGCCGGCGGCTGCCGCCGAACCAGCTCCGGCGGAGGCTCCTGCTGCTGGTGCCGAACCGATTGCGGCGCAGCCTGTTTCGAGCGTCTCGGGGGCGAGCACGGCGGCGAGTCCGTATGCCCGTACCCAGGCCGCCGAGCGCGGCATCGACTGGCAGCAGCTCGCCGGCAGCGGTCCGCACGGGCGGGTCATCGCGCGCGATATCGCAGCGGCACCGGCGACCACGCGTGGCGTGGCGGGTGCGGCGGTTCCAGCGGGCGTCTCCGGCACCGGCCTCGGCGGGCGGATCACCCGCGAGGATGTCGCTGCCGCCGCGGTCGCCACCCCGGCCGCTGTCGCGGGAGCGCCGGCGGCCGGTTCGGCGGGGCTGCCGGACTTCCCGGGAGCGGTCGAGGAGAGCCGGCTGACCGGCATCCGCAAGATCGTCAGCGAGCGAATGATGCACTCGCGCAATAGCACTGCTCCGGTCACCTATACCGCGTCGGCTCCGGCGACGGCACTGTTGGCACTGCGGGCGCGCTTGAAGTCCTCCGATCCATCACTCGGTTTGGACGCGGTGACGCTCGGCGATCTGGTCAACTTCGCGGCCGTGCGGGCGGCCGCCCGGCGTCCGATGTTCAGCGCTCATCTCGAGGATGGCGTGCTGCGCGTCTTCGAGGAGGTCCATCTCGGGATGGCGGTCGACACCCCCCGCGGCCTGCTCGTCCCGACGGTGCGCTTCGCCGGGCGAATGGGGTTGCGCGAGTTGTCGGCTCACAGCAAGGACCTCATCGGCAAGGCCCAGGCGGGAACGGTCGAACCGGATCTGCTGACCGGCGGCACCTTCACCGTCTCCAACCTCGGCGCCTTCGGGATCGAGAGCTTCAGCCCGATCATCAACGCCCCCCAGACCGCGATCCTCGGCGTCGACGCGATCACCGTCCACGCCGCCGCCGGACCGAGTGGCGAGCTGATTCCGGAGCAGCGAATCGGCTTCTCCCTCACCGCCGATCACCGGGTCATCGACGGCGCCGACGCCGCGCGCTACCTGAAGGACCTGACGAGCCTGATCGCCGCGATCGACCTCGCGGTCATCGGCTGAGCGGGGGCGATGATGAGCGACTACGACGTCATCGTCCTCGGCGGCGGCCCCGGCGGCTATCTCGCCGGCGAACGTCTCGGCCACGCCGGCCTGCGGGTCCTGCTGCTCGAGGCCGACACCGTCGGTGGCACCTGCGTCAACGTCGGCTGCATCCCGACCAAGAGCCTGCTCCACTCGGCCAAGACCTACCTGCACGCCCTCGACGGCGCCCGGTTCGGCGTCAAAGCCACTGGCGTGGAGGCCGATTGGGCGACTATGCAGGCGTGGAAGGCCAAGACTGTCAAGACGCTGGTCGGCGGCGTGCAGGCCAACCTCAAGCGGCTCGGGGTCACGATCGTGAACGACCTCGGGGCGCTGGCCGGCCCCGGGCGGGTCGAGGTCGGCGGGAGCATCCAGACGGCGGATCAGGTCATCATGGCGACCGGCTCCGAGCCGGTCATGCCGCCGATCCCGGGGGCCGAGGGCCGAGTCGTCGACTCGACCGGACTGCTCGCGATCGACCACATCCCCGAGCGCCTCGTCGTCATCGGCGGCGGCGTCATCGGCGTCGAGTTCGCCTCTCTCTTCGCCGCGCTCGGCTCGCGGGTCGACGTCGTCGAGTTGCTCCCCGAGATCCTGCCGTTCATGGACACCGACATCGCCTCGCGTGCCCGCGAGGGCATCGAGGGAGTAACCTTTCACCTCGGCTGCCGCGTCGAATCCCTTGACGGAGAGCCCGGTTCGTCCACCGTTCACTTCACCGACGCCGCCGGTGAGCCCCAGGAGCTGACTGCCGGCACCGTCCTCATGGCCGTCGGCCGCCGGCCGCGGATCGCCGACTCCGGCGCCGCCGGCGCCGGCCTCGACATCGTCCGCGGCGCGATCCGGGTCGACGACACGATGCGGACCAACCTGCCCGGGGTGTGGGCCGTCGGGGATGTGACCGGGCGCAGTTTGCTGGCCCACGCGGCCTACCGCATGGCCGAGATCGCCACTGCGCACATCCTCAGCCCCGGCCAGGCCCCGCCCGGGCAGCGGCTGCGCGAGGACACCATCCCGTGGGCGGTCTATTCGATCCCCGAGTCCGCCGGCGTCGGCCTCAGCGAGGCCCAGGCTCAAGCACGCGGGCTCGATGTCACCTGCGCCGTCGTCCCGCTCTACCTGTCCGGGCGCTTCGTCGCCGAGAACGGCGTCAAGGCTCCGGGTGCCGTCAAGATCGTCGCCGAGACGGGCTCGCGGGTGGTGCGCGGCATACACATGGTCGGAACCTATGCGCCCGAGACGATTTGGGGCGCCGCCGCCGTTCTCGAGAACGAACTGACCGTCGAGGACCTGCGCCAGATCGTCATCCCCCACCCCACCGTCTCCGAGGGCATCCGCGAAGCATCGTGGGGTACCCCATGAAGTTCTCCGCTTCCGCCGTGCCAACCCCGGGACGAGTTGCGCTCCGATACTTCACGGGGACCCCAAACCGCTTGGGCCATCTTCAGCTGAACCGTCCGACCCTGCCACCGAAGGTAAGAACCACATGACCAAGTCGCTGATCGTCGATCCGTCCGTCGTCCGCAGCCGGGACGTCGTCACGGTCCACGAGATCCCCGTCAACACCTACGCGATGGATTGGGCCGCCGAGCTGAAGCGCTTCGGACCCGACGGGATGACCGGAATCCTGCGCGACATGATCGTCATCCGCGAGTTCGAGTCGATGCTCGACTCGTTGAAGAAGACCGGCGGCTGGCTCGGCCTCGACTACGACCACCGCGGGCCGGCGCACCTGTCCATGGGCCAGGAAGCGGCCGCGGTCGGCCAGGCCACCGAACTCGACCCCGATGACTTCGTCTTCGGCTCCCACCGCAGCCACGGCGAGATACTCGCGAAGTGCTTGAGCGCCATCCGGAAACTCGACTCGGACCGGTTGAGCGCGACGATGGAGGGCTTCCTCGAGGGGGACACGCTTCGGTATGCCGAGAAGCTCCCCTCCCGCGATCTGCCCGGCCTCGCGCTGAACTTCGTCCTCTTCGGGACCCTCGCCGAGATCTTCGCCCGCCAGTCCGGCTTCAACCGGGGCATGGGCGGATCGATGCACGCCTTCTTCACCCCGTTCGGGTCGATGCCCAACAACGCGATCGTCGGCGGGTCGGCGCCGATCGCGCTCGGATCGGCGCTCTTCAAGCGGATCAACCACCAGCCCGGCATCGTCGTCGCCAACATCGGCGATGCGTCGATGGGCTGTGGCCCGGTGTGGGAGGCGATGACCTTCGCGGCGATGGACCAGTTCCGCCAGCTATGGCCGGAGCACGACGGCGGAAACCCGCCGATCCTCTTCAACTTCTTCAACAACTTCTACGGCATGGGCGGCCAAACCTCCGGCGAGACAATGGGTTTCGGGACCCTCGCGCGGGTTGGTGCCGGGGTGAACCCGGAGCAGATGCACGCCGAGCGGGTCGACGGCTACAACCCGCTGGCCGTCGCCGAGGCGATCCGGCGCAAGAAGGAGGTGCTGTTGGGGGGCCGTGGGCCGGTGCTGCTCGACACGATCACCTATCGGTTCGCCGGGCAC
Source organism: Nostocoides sp. (assembly GCF_037045025.1). Lineage (GTDB taxonomy): Bacteria > Actinomycetota > Actinomycetes > Actinomycetales > Dermatophilaceae > Nostocoides_A. The sequence goes on from NZ_JBAOHM010000016.1 coordinate 186,889, forward strand.
TCCCCCTCGGATGCCTCGAGCTATCGCACCCGCGACGAGGTCGAGCTGTGGGAGCACGACGACCCGATCCACGCCTTCGGCGAGCTGCTCGTCACCCAGGACGTCCTGTCGAGCGACGACATCGAGACGATGCGCGAGTCGATCCGCGAGCGGCTGCTCGGGGTGCTGCGGATCGCGACGGACGAGGACCTGTGCCCGCGGGTGACCGACCGGTTCATCGAGTCGGTCATGCTGTCCAATGGCAACGAGCCGGCCCTCGCCGAAGGCGAACCCGAACTGTCCGAACCGGTTTCGGAGAATGCGCGCACCAAGTCGCTGGCGACCAAGGTCCGCACCTCGCGCGACGCCGACGGCAAGGCCGTCTCCAAGATCAAGATGTTCACCTTCCGCGACGCCCTCTTCGAGGCGATGGCGCACGCCTTCGCGACCGACCCGACGATGGCGGCCTGGGGCGAGGAGAACCGCGACTGGGGCGGCGCCTTCGCCGTCTACCGCGGGCTGACCGAGATGCTGCCCTACCGGCGGATCTTCAACTCCCCCATCAGCGAAGCGGCGATCGTCGGCGCCGGCGTCGGCTATGCCCTCTCCGGCGGCCGGGCCGTCGTCGAGCTGATGTATTGCGACTTCCTCGGCCGCGCCGGCGACGAGGTCTTCAACCAGGCCGCCAAGTGGCAGTCGATGTCGGCCGGCCTGTTGAAGCTGCCGCTCGTCATCCGGGTCTCGGTGGGGTCGAAGTATGGCGCGCAACACTCCCAGGACTGGTCGGCGCTCGTCGCACACATGCCCGGGCTGAAGGTCTACTTCCCCGCGACGCCGACGGACGCCAAGGGGATGCTCAACCTGGCCCTGCGCGGCACCGACCCGGTGGTCTTCCTCGAGAGCCAGCTGCTATATGACAAGGGCGAGGACTTCGAGCCGGGCGGGGTGCCGGAGGGCTACTACGAGACGCCCGAGGGGTTGCCGGTCGTCCGGCGGGCCGGGTCGGACCTGACCATCGCAACGTATGGCGCGACGCTCTATCGCGCGCTGGAGGCGGCCGACATCCTCCAGGAGCAGTATGGCCTCTCGGCCGAGGTGATCGACCTGCGCTTCCTGTGCCCGCTCGACTACGAACCGCTCCTGGTGTCGGTGCGCAAGACGCATCGGCTGGTGCTGGCTTCCGATGCGGTGCAACGCGGTTCGTTCCTGGGCCAGGTCGCCGCCGACGTGCAGACGCTGGCCTTCGATTCCCTTGACGCGCCGGTCACGGTGGTCGGGTCGCGCAATCACGTCACGCCCGCGCCGGAGCTGGAGGACGTCTTCTTCCCGCAGGCGCAGTGGATCGTCGACGCGGTGCACGAGCGGATCGTGCCGCTGCCCGGGCATACGGCCACGAGCAACCAGACCGAGGGCGAGCTGCTGCGGCGCACCCGGCTCGGGGTGTGAGGTAGCCGAACCCAATGAGCGTTGATCCAGCAATCGTCGTGGCGGGGGACGCCCTCATCGACTTCGAGCCGGTGCGTCTGCCGGAGGGCGACGTGGCCTATCGCCCGCACTGCGGCGGTTCCTGCCTCAACGTCGCCATCGGCCTGGGCCGGCTCGATGTGCCGGTGCAGTTCCTGGCCCGCATCTCCTCCGACCACTTCGGTCGTATGCTGCGCGCCCACCTCGCCGAGTCCGGCGTGGGCACCGATCTGGTCCTGGAGACCGACGACCTGACCACGCTGGCGATGGTGCACCTGAGTGAGGGCGGCCAGCCGTCGTATTCGTTCCACGCCTCCGGTGCCGCGGACCGCGGCCTGACAAGGGCGCATCTGAGCGAATCCTCCTGGGGCGGAATACTTCCCGACGGAGCCGCCCTGCACATCGGATCGATCGCGCTGGCGATGGAGCCGCAGGCGAGCACCCTGACCGAGCTCTTCCTCGCCGAGGCCGGCCGCCGGGTGCTGACCCTCGACCCCAACGTGCGCACCTCCCTGGTCACCGATCACGACACCTTCGTCGCCCGGATCCAATCGCTGGCGCGGGTGTCCACGATCGTCAAGTGCAGCGACGAGGACTGCGCCGCCATCGCCCCCGACACACCACCGGAACACCTCCTGCACGGTTGGCTCGAGGACGGCGTCGCCCTCGTCGTGCTGACCGAGGGCGCCAAACCCGTCCGCGCCTGGACCCGCTCGGCGTCGGCCAGTCATCAGCCGCCGGCCGTCCCGGTCGCCGACACCATCGGCGCCGGCGACTCGTTCATGGCCGCCCTCCTCGCCGACCTGCACCACACCGGCCGCCTCAGCGCCGACGCCCTGGGCGCCCTCGATGACGCTGCGCTGGAAGCGATCCTGGCCTGGGCCGCCACCGCCGCCGCCCACACCGTCCAACACGCCGGCGCCAACCCACCCTGGACCAGCGACCTCCCCGGACCAGCGTGACCCGTCACGTCGACCGCTGACCCCCGCCCCACCCTCACCCGCCCGCCCGGGGTGTTGTCGTTGCATAGCCCCGCGTTCCGGTTGCGAGCCTGGCGACGCGGTCATACGCTCTCAGAACACGGAGAATCGACAAGGGGGTTAGATCCGTGAAGTATCTATCCATTGCCTGCGGAGTGGCCGGGCTCGCGTTTCTAGCAAGCGCGAACGCAGGACCAGCTTCAGCCAAGACCGTGATCCCTGGAGACCCGAATTCCGACCGGCCGTCGCCGAGAAGTTGAGACACCTTCGCCACGAGACCATGCCGTTCGTACCACAATCGATCCGCGACCGCCTGGCCGCCGAGGAACGAGCCAAGTTCGCTCAAGCGATCGGAAAGACGGGCGACCCGGGCGGCAGCCTGCCGGCCTCGTACAGCATCGGCGGGAAGCAGCATCCGCAAGAAACCAACTACTGGTGCGGTCCAGCGGCGGTTGAATCGGCCCTCGATCACCTCGGCATCGGCTCATCACAGAGCGCTCTCGCGACTCAACTCAACACCACGCAAGCCGCGGGAACGGGCTGGACGGGTTGGGTACCGATCAATTGATTCGGCAGTATTGACGGCGGTCGCGAACCGAACCCAATGCGCGGCGCACAATCCCAGAGCGGGATCCAGCGTCAGGGATCCCCCCTCTCGGGGCCACCCAGGCGTGGGCGAAGTCGAGCACGCCCGCCAAGGCGTCGAAACCCGAATCGTAGTGAATCAGGGTGAGGTGGTGCTCTCGCGCCAGGACGGCGGTGAGCAGGTCCGCGATCCCCACGGCCCGATGGCGCCCGGACTGTGCCACAAGCTCGCCGCGCCCGCGGCCGAGGAGGCGCGCCGCGACTACTTCGACATGGACATCGATCGCCACGAGATCGCCCCGCTGGCGGACCGGATCTGGCACCTCCGCCACCAGTTCACCAGCTATGACGCCGCCTTTCTCGCCCTGGCCGAGGCGCTCGACGCACCGTTGCACACCTGTGACGCCAAACTCGCTGCCGGAGGCCGTCGGGCTCGGGTTCGGCTGCACGGCAAGCACATCATGACGTGAGGACGATCCGGTCCCGCGGTCTCCGGTTTGCCACATTCGCCCATACCCCCTAGGGTATGCAGTGACGGCGGCGTTCCCCCTGCCCCTCCACCGGAACGCCGCCTCCCACCATCACGAACGACCGGAGAGCGGGCTCACTATGTCCACTATTGCCTTGACCGACGACTCCTTCGAGACCACGGTGCAGAACACCCCGATCCTCTTCGTCGACTTCTGGGCCGCGTGGTGCGGCCCGTGCCGTCAGTTCGCGCCGGTCTACGAGGCCGCCGCACAGAAACACCCCGACATCACCTTCGCCAAGGTCGACACCGAGGCCGAGCGCGGGATCGCCGCGGCGGCGCAGATCACTTCCATACCGACCCTCATGGCCTTCCGCGACGGGATCCTCGTCTTCGCTCAACCCGGTGCCCTGCCGGCCGCCGCCCTTGAGCAGGTCATCGACGGGGTCATGGCGCTCGACATGGACACCGTGCAGGCCCAGGTCGCCCGCCAACGGGACCTGCTCGACAAGCCGATCGAGGTCACCGCGGACGACTTCGCGGCCGCCTGGTCCCCCTCGGCCACGATCGTCGATGTCCGGGAACCCATGGAATACCGGGCCGGCCACGTTCCGGGAGCTCAGCTGATCCCGCTGGGTCAGCTGGCGGACAAGGTGGGCGAGGTTCCCACGGGCGGCCCGGTCTATGTCATCTGCGCCTCGGGCAATCGCAGCCGGCAGGCGACGGAACTGCTCCGCCGCTCCGGCGTCGAGGCCTACTCGGTGGCCGGCGGCACCTCGGCATGGGCGAACGCCGGACGGGACATCGTCACCGGGCCCTACGCCACCGCATCCTGACCAATCGCGCTGCCCACGTGGCGCTTTCAATGAGAAACAGCTTGTGGCCCACATACCCCCTGGGGTATAGTTAATCGAACTTTAAGCGGAAGGACCCATCGATGCTGTTCACGCAGTACTACCTCGACTGCCTCTCGCAGGCCTCCTATCTCATCGGCGACGAGACCACCGGCCAGGCCGTCGTCGTCGACCCACGACGCGACGTCGAGGACTACCTCACCGATGCCCGTGCCAACGGCCTGCGCATCGTCGGTGTCATCAACACCCACTTCCACGCCGACTTCGTCTCCGGCCACCTCGAACTCGCCAAGGAAACCGGGGCGTGGATCGGTTACGGACGGAAAGCCCAGCCGGAGTTCGACTTCCGCCCCCTGGCCGACGGCGACCGGATCAGCCTCGGTGACGTCCGCCTGGAGATCATGGAGACCCCGGGCCACACCCCCGAGTCGATCAGCGTCCTCGTCTACGAGCACGCCGGAGACGAGACGGCATACGGCGTCCTGACCGGCGATGCCCTCTTCATCGGCGATGTCGGCCGCCCCGACCTGCTCGCCTCGGTCGGCGTCAGCGCCGCCGAGCTGGGCGCCCAGCTGCACCACTCCATCCAGACCAAGCTCATGGGCCTGCCGGATGCCGTCCGCGTCTTTCCCGCGCACGGAGCCGGCTCGGCCTGCGGAAAGAACCTCTCCACCGAGAAGCAATCGACGATCGGTATGCAGCGCGCCACCAACTACGCCTGCCAGCCGATGAGCGAGGCGGACTTCGTCGCGGTGATCACCGAGGGTCAGCCGACCGCCCCCGGCTACTTCCTCTACAACGCCACCCTCAACAAGCAGGAGCGGGAGCCACGGGAGCTTGCTGCCCAGGTGCCTGCCCTCACCGACGAGCAAGTGCGTGACGCCCTCGACCGCGGGGCGCTCGTCCACGACGCCCGGCCCGCCGACGAGTTCACCGCCGGGCACGTGCGCGGCGCCGTCAGCGTCCCGGCCGACGGGCGACTGGCCGAGACCGCCGGCATGGTCTTCTCCCCCGACCAGGAGATCGTCCTGATGACTCCGGACGGGCTCGAGCAGGACACCGCGACCAGGCTCGCGCGGATCGGCTACGACCACGTCCTCGGCTATATCGCCGATCCCGAGAACTACCTGGTGCGGCATGCCGATTCGGTGACCCGGGCCAGCCGGCTGCGCGTCGACCAGTTCGACGAGACGCGCACCTCGGTGCAGGTCGTCGATGTCCGCAATCCCGGCGAGGTGGCCGGCGGCATGGTGCCCGGCGCGATTCACATCCCCCTGCCCCAGTTGCCCTCCCGCCTCGGCGAGTTGGACCCCGCCGTGCCCGTCGTCCTCTACTGCGCCGGCGGCTGGCGCTCCAGCGTCGCCGCGAGCCACCTGCGCGCCCACGGTTTCACCGACGTCTCCGACGTCATCGGCGGCTACAACGCCTGGGCCGCCGCCCACCCTGTGGCCAGCTGACCCCACGTCCGAAAACCCTCGCCCAGCAAAGGAGCTGGCAATGTCCGACATCGTCATCCTCGGCGCCGGAGTGGCCGGCCACACCGCTGCGCTCCACCTGAGCCGGTTGTTGCCCAAAGGCCACACGGTCACCGTCGTCTCACCGAACTCCAAGTGGAACTGGATCCCGAGCAATATCTGGGTGGGGGTCGGCAAGATGACCACGCGCGATGTCGTCTTCCCGCTCGCGCCGGTCTACGCCAAGAAAGGGATCCGCTTCGTCCAGGCGAGGGCCACCGCCATCCGCCCGCGCGGCGACGTCCGGGACAGCCGGCCCGCAGTCGATGTCGAACACACCGGACCCGGCCGCGCCGGCCAGACCGAGCGGCTGCGCTACGACTTCCTCGTCAACGCCACCGGCCCGCAGCTGAAGTTCCAGCTGACCGAGGGCCTGGGCCCACACGGCGGTCACACCGTCTCGGTGTGCACCGCCGACCATGCGGTCGCGGCCGCCCAGGAACTGAGCGCCACGATCGCTCGCCTGCGAGCCGGCGAGCCACAAACCCTGGTCGTCGGTATGGGGCATGGCACCTGCACCTGCGAGGGCGCAGCCTTCGAGTACGTCTTCAACGTCGACCACGAACTGCGTGAGGCCGGCGTCCGTGATCGGGCGCGGTTGGTCTATCTCACCAACGAGAACGAGCTCGGCGACTTCGGCGTCGGCGGAATGACCTTCTCCGACAAGGGTTTCGAGATGTCGTCGGAGCTGTGGACCGGGTCGCTGTTCCGAGAGCGAGGCGTCGAGGCCATCCTTGGTGCGCACGTCGCCAAGGTCGAGCCGGGCCTGATCCATTACGAGACTCTCGACGGCACGACCCACACCCTCGCCTTCGACTTCGGGATGCTCCTGCCGCCGTTCGGCGGGGTCCCGCTCGCGGCATACGACCAGGACGGCAGCGACATCACCGGGGAACTCTTCGCGCCCAGCGGCTTCATGAAAGTCGACGCGGATTACACCGCGAAGCCATATGAGGAGTGGTCGGCCGGCGACTGGCCGAAGACCTATCAGGCGGTCGGGTTCGACAATATCTGGGCCGTCGGGATCGCCTTCGCTCCCCCACACCAGATCTCGCGACCGCGCAAGTCCCCGAACGGGACCGTGATCACTCCCTCCCCTCCGCGCACGGGTATGCCGTCCGGCGTCATGGGCAAGACCGTCGCGTTGACCATCGTCGACCGGATCACGAAGGGCAGGTCGGCGCCCGCGCACGAGGCGTCGATGGCGCACATGGGGGCGGCCTGCGTCGCCTCCGCCGGCGCCGGGCTGCGGAAGGGCTCGGCCGCGGCCATGACAATGATGCCGATCGTTCCCGACTACGAGAAATACCGCACCGGACGCGATCTCGCCGACACCCGCGGGGAACTCGGCCTGGCCGGGCACTGGGTCAAGCTGATGCTGCACCACCTGTTCTTGCACAAGGCCAAGGGCCGTCCCGGCTGGCAGTTCATCCCCGAGTGAGGTCCATCATGACGAATCCCGAACCAGTCCAGCAGCTTTCCGCCTCTCCCGGTGGCGGCGTCGCCGATCTGTCCAGGGCGCCGCTACCGACCGGGCAGACCCTGCGCCGCCGGCAGAACATCCCGGTGCAACTGACCCGCTTCGTCGTCTTCAACACCCGGATCATGCGGATGGTGCTCAAGGGCGACCACTGAGGACGATCAGGCGCTGAGGCGGAAGGTCGATCCGGAGCTGCACTGCACCCAGGCGTCCGGCAGCGCGGCCTGCAGGGCGTGTTGCGCCCGCCAGCCGGTGCAATGCCCCGGAACGATGAGGTCCGGCGCCAGTTCCTGGAGTGCGGCGACGGTCGGCGCGATGATCGGCTCGAACGCCGGCCCGCCGAGGTGGAATCCGCCGATGAGCGCGGCCAACCGGCGTTGGCCGGTCAGGCGCAGAGCATGTCGCGCGATATTGACCACGCCGGCATGCCCGCACCCGGTGATCACGACGAGCCCCTGGTCACGGACGTTGACGACGAGCGCTTGGTCGTCGACCACGAGGGGGTCGTGCCGCCAATCGGCGCCGTCCCAGGCCTGGTGCGGAGGCGGCATACCGAGCTCGAACTCGGTGGTCCGGTCGATCTCACCGGTCACCAGAACGCAGCCGTCGACGATCACCGAAGGCACCCGACGCTCGATGACCTCGAACCCTTCGGCGGCCAGGACCGCCTTGTCCAAGACGGGGAAGCGCAGTTCGCTGCCCTCGAGGGCAAGTCGCCGAGGTGTCCAGGCGTACGGGTGGATGGTCAGCGGCATACCGGACCGGGGCAGGCGCTCGGCGAGTCCGGCCAAGCCGCCGATGTGGTCGAAGTGCCCGTGGCTGAGGACTATGCCCTGGATCGCGGTCAGGTCCACGCCGAGCCGGTCTGCGTTGACGATGATCCCGTTCGGTGAGGTTCCGGCGTCGAACAGGACGGTCGCCGTATGGTTTCCCCGGCGCACGGTGACCAGGACGGAGAAGCCGTGCTCGGCCCGGAGGCCGACGAGCGCGGTGCCGTCGATGAACTGAGGGGCCGGCTCGTGACCGCTGTTCAACCCGGCCCGGCTGACGTGGGGGCCGTCGGGGAGAAGTCCGTCGTAGACGTTCTCCATCAAGCTCGTGACCCGCACCTCATCGACCGGGGCAAGGACGATCGGATCGACCGCTTCTCTCTCGACGGGATGCGGCGCGGTCTGTGCGGCCCGCCAGCCGTCCGAGCAGTCACACACTGGCCGACCCCTTCCGTTCGGGCATCACTCACTTCGGCGATTCAGCCTAATACTACAGCCGCATTTATGGGAATGCGCCACGGCTGGCGTAATGACATCGGCGGGCTCGGGCTTGGTGCCGGCGACGCCAGGATGACCAGTGAAGAACTTCGGCCGGGTCTGGGTTGTGTTTCCAGATCAGTTGCGCCAGAAGGTGTTTGACCTCGGGGACGGTGAGCGGGATCAGGTCCGTGGGGTTGGCTCGATGGCCCCCTTTTTGGGGGTTGCCGTGGCCGCGGTGGTGATGGTCAGGAAGGCGTGGGCGAGCATGGCCAGGGTGATGTGCCGGTACCAGGATTCGTATCGGCGGACCTGGTACTGGTCCAGGCCGACCTGTCCCTTGGCGCTCTGGAAGGTCTCCTCGATGGCCCAGCGGGCCCCGGCGACACGGACAAGCTCGCGCAGCGGCGTGTCCTCGGGCCCGCAGCACAGGTAGTAAGCCAGGTCGGTGGGGTCGCTGATCGAACGGCGCACCAGCAGCCAGTAGCCATCGGCAGATTCCAGCGGACGGATCTGGGCGCGGGCCCAGTGATAGAGCCGGGGACCCTTGGCGCCGTTGCCTGCGGAGATTTTCTTGAACGCCTGCGCTGGAAGCGATCTCGCGAGTTCGTCCGCACGCAGCTTGGCGACCCGGTCGCCGGTGTCCGTCTCGACACGGGCGATGACGCGCTGGTTGACCGGCACCGCGAGCACGTACGGCATGCCACGACTCTCCAAGGTGGCGCGCAGCCCGCCGTGCTGGCCGTATACCTCGTCGCCGGTGACCCATCCGGCCGGCACCCCCGCATCCAATGCCCGACCGATCATCGCGATCGCTAGCTCCGGTTTGGTCGCGAAGGCCACCTCGTCGCCGATCCCGGCCTCTCGGCAGCGGTCCCGGTCCTCGGTCCACGCCTTTGGCAGATACAGCTCCCGGTCCAGGAACGTGCGGGCGACGGGCGTCGCGTATGCCAGGAACACCCCGATCTGACTGTTCTCGATCCGCCCCGCGGTGCCGGAGTACTGCCGGGCCACCCCGGCCGACTTCGTGCCCTTCTTGAGGAACCCCGTCTCGTCCACGACCAGCACCCCGGCCGGGTCGCCCAAGTGCTCGACCACGTACCCACGCACGTCGTCACGAACCAGGTCCACGTCCCAATCCGCCGCCGCGAGAAGGCGTTGCATCCCATCCGGGTTCGCCGCTCCGGCCCGCTCCGACAGCGTCCACCCGTTCTTGCGCTCCACCGGCGAGAGCAACCCGCGCACGTACTCCAGCGCCCGCTCCCGCGGCTCAGACCGCGCGAACCGCGACGCGATCCGGGCATGCACGGCCGCCAGCCCCTCCGCCCACAACTCCACTTCCGCCACACAAACCTCACTGATCACATAAGCACCATGGCCCCAGTCATCAGTCTGACATCCACGACACGCCGGTCAACCACAAATAAATGCGGCTGTAGTACTAAGCTAGAGGCGGCACCGTGGCGCCGGGAAGCCGGCGACCGGCCGGGCAATCCGCCGGCCGCCGCGGCGGCCAGCGGCCTACGACCGCCACCGCCCGGGGCCGCGACCACCCATGACGCCGGGTCCGCCGCCCATACCCGCGCCCGTGCCGTCGCACGCCGCGGCGCCACCGCCCAGGCCGGGGCCGCTGCCATGGTGCGTGCCGGCCGGGCCCGCGCCCATCGCGCCGGAGTAGGTGCCGTCGGCGGCGTCGGTGAACGCGGCCAGGTGGTTCCGCGACGCGGCGAGCAGCCGGCTCAGAACCCTTTTGAGGTCCTGCTGCGAGACCGAGGCGATGGTCTTCTGGAGGTCCGCGATATCCCGATTCTCCAGTGCGACACCGGCTTTCGCCGCCTCTGTGCGCGACTTCAGACCCTGAGCCTTCCACCCGTTGTAGAGGGACTGAAGGGTCGGGTCGGCATAGGAGCCGGGTGCACGACCGGCGGAAGGATCGGAGATGCCGTATGCCGTCAGCAAGCGCCCGACCGCCTCGAAGTGCCGCTGCTCCGAATAGACGACCCTGGAGAAGGGGAGGGCTGCGTCGTATTTGTCGCTGAACACGCGATAGAGATCGCGGGCCATCCGCTCCTCTTCGCGGTTGAACGCGAGCTTCGCCGCGAGTTGGGTGTCGGCGGCGGAGACAGCGCTGGAAGAGACCGGGCCGGCTGGGCTGTTCGCGGCGACGGCCGCTCCTCCGACCCCGAGGGTCCCGACGACGGCGACGACCGCTAGAACGGTGCGGGTGCGACTGGTGGACATGACTGCTCCTTGCGTGGGCCGGTTCTCTCCCGGCGGTTGTGGGGTTCTCACTCCTTAGCCAACGCCACGTGCGTGAAGCCGCGAGACTGGCTCGTGTGAAGCCTTCGTGAAGCCGCTAACCCTGGCCGGAGGGCGCGGCAGTCGCGGCATCTACGCTGGCACGGTGCCGCGCAGCGTGCTGATCGTCGACGACGAACCCCAGATCCGGACAGTCCTGCGCGCCTACCTGGCTCGGGCGGGCTATGAGGTCGCCGAGGCGGGCAGCGGCGCCGATGCCCTGAGCCTTCTGGCGGCCGCGACAACGCCCGACCTCGTGCTCCTCGACCTCGGCCTGCCCGACCTCGACGGCCTGGAGGTCCTGCGGATCATCCGCGCCCGATCCGACCTTCCGGTCATCGTCGTGACCGCGCGAGCCGAGGAGGTCGACACCCTGGTCGGGTTGTCCGTCGGCGCCGACGACTACGTCACCGAGCCGTTCAGCCCGCGGGAGATCGTCGCGCGGGTCGCCACGGTCCTGCGGCGGTCCCAGCCCCGGGATGCCGCAGATCCGCGCGAGGTGGATGACGGCACCCTCCGCTTCGCCGGCCTCACCGTCGATCCGCAGCGCCGGGAGGTCCGCGCCGACGACAAAAATCGTCACCCTGTCCGCCCTCGAGTTCAACCTCCTGCTCGCCCTGGCACAATCCCCCGGACGGGTCTTCTCCCGGACGCAGCTGCTGGAAAAGGTTTGGGGCTACGACTTTTTCGGCGACGAACGTGTTGTGGACGTGCACATCCGCAGCATGCGCAAAGCACTCGGCGATGCGGCGGCCGATCCGGCGATCATCGGGACGGTGCGCGGCGTCGGGTACAAGTTCCTGCCCGACCCCATAACCCGGGCGGACAAACCGTGAACCGCCTCACAACCCGGCTTGTCCTGCGCCACCTGCTCGTTGTCGTCATCGGCGCCCTCGTCACCTATGCCGTCGTCCGCGAACTCGCCCCGCGCCTGTTCGACATGTCGCAACTGGGTCGGATGGGTCGCGGCGGTGGTCAGGGCCAGGCCCTGCGTCAGCAGTTCGCCTCGGCGGTCGACCGCGCCGTCCTCGTCGGAGCACTTGCCGGGGCGGTCGCGGCCGCCCTGGCCGGAATCGTGGCCGCCGTGCGGCTGGTGCGTCCGATCAACGGCCTTCGCGCCGCGTCACGATCGATCGCCGAGGGTCGGTATGCCGCACCCATACCGAAGCCTCGTGATCGCGAGCTCGCCGAGCTCGCTGCCGACCTCGGGTCTCTCGCGAACTCGCTGGCCGACACCGAAAGCCGGCGGCTGCGCCTGCTGGGCGAGGTGGCGCATGAAATGCGCACCCCGTTGACGGTCATCGACGGCTATGTCGAGGGCATGATCGACGGCGTCCTGCCCACGACGGAAACCGAACTCGGCCAGGTCAGCGCCGAGGTGCGGCGCCTGCGCCGGCTCGCCGACGACCTCTCGGCCCTCTCCCGGGCCGACGAGGGCCGCCTTCGGCTCGTGCTTGCCGATGTCGATCTGCATGACGTCGTGCGCGAGGCCGCCACCCGCCTGCGCGGGCAGGCCACGGAGTGCGACATCGAGCTCACCGTGGACCCAGGTGCGACCGCGCTGCCGGCCCGCGTCGATGCCGACCGGATCGCCCAGGTGGTCACCAATCTGGTCGGCAATGCCCTTCGAGCGGTCCAGTCCGGCGGCCGGATCGGGGTGCGGTGCGCTCGCGCTGGCAGCGACGCCGTCGTCGTGGTTACCGATTCCGGGGCGGGCATCGACGCCGCCGATCTCGAGCGCATCTTCGAGCGCTTCTACCGGATTCCGGGCCATCGCCCGCCCGATGCCGCCTCCGGTCATGGGATCGGGCTGACGATCTCGCGGGCGATCGCCCGCGCTCACCGGGGCGACCTCGTCGGGGCCTCCCCCGGCCCCGGCCGGGGGGCCACGTTCACCCTGACGGTGCCTCTGCGCGACGGCAGGTGATCGTTCACCGCCCAGGACCGGTGCGGCTCGAGGTCAGGCGAGGGAGAGGAAGAGTTTCTCCATGGCGGCGACGTCCTGGGGTCTACCGTCCGGCCGGGTGACACACTCCCGCAAGGCCAACGCAATCACCGAGTAGCCGGCGCGGTCGACGGCTTTGCCGACCGCGGCGAGCTGGGTGACGATGTCCTGGCACTCGCGGCCGTCCTCGATCATCCGGACGATGCCGCCGAGCTGGCCCTGCGCCCGCTTCAGCCGCTTCACGACGGCGTCCGTGTCATCCTCGCTGAGCCGCATACCCGCTCCCTCCTGCCGTGCTCGGTCGATGGCTCCTGGCGGTCGGGCCAGATCTCGATACCCCCTAGGGTATACTCGTATCGGCAGAAAGGCCAGCCGGAATCGACAACGAAAGGGCGCATCCACATGGTCGTCGCGGTCCTTGTGGGTCTGCTCATCGGGCTCTCCCTCGGCGCGCTCGGAGGCGGCGGATCGATCCTCACCGTGCCGGCGCTGGTCTACCTCGTCGGCCAGGACGCGAAGGATGCCACCACCGGTTCGCTCGTCATCGTCGGGCTCACCTCGCTGATCGCCCTGATCCCCCATGCGCGCGCCGGCCGGGTGCGCTTCCTCCAGGGCCTCGTCTTCGGCGCCCTCGGGATCGCCGGGTCCTTCGCCGGCTCGGCCCTGGCCGCGCACGTCCCCTCCAGGGTGCTCCTGGCCTCCTTCGCCGCCCTCATGCTCGTCGTCGCCGTGCTGATGTTCCGCCGATCGTCGGCAGCTCGCAATGGCAGCGCTCCGGACGACGTGATCCATCCTGTGATCCGGTGGCGCCCCTTTCACTGCGACTGGGTGCGCGTGGTTCGGATCCTGGCGACCGCGACCGGGGTTGGGCTGCTGACCGGGTTCTTCGGCGTCGGCGGCGGGTTCGTTCTCGTGCCGGCCCTCGTGCTCGCGCTCGAGTTCAGCATGCCGGTGGCGGTGGGCACCTCGCTGCTGGTCATCGCGGTCAACAGCGCGACCGCGCTGACCGCCCGTCTTGGACAGGGGATTTCACTCGACTGGGGTGTGATCGCGCTCTTCACGGCCGCCGCGATTCTCGGCAGTCTGGCCGGCGGTCGCGTGGCCTCGCGGCTTCCGGCGGCCGCCCTGACGCGGGCCTTCTCCGTCTTGCTGGTTCTCGTGGCACTCGGAGTTGGTGGCGAAAGCCTGTTGCGCTGGAACTGATCTCGCATCTCGCCGACGACGGCGCCCACGTGGCGATGTCCGCCAAGGGGCAAGGTAACCACGGGTCCGTGATCGGCCGCGAGCGATTCCCTCACGATCGTGCGGTTGACCCGACCGGCAGACACGTCGCCATCCGTCGGCCACGATGAGGGCGGGCTCCATCGCCTGGTGAGCCCCACAGCGGCGGCATAGCCGTCGCCGTCATCCGAGCGGCAATCAGTCCCCCGTCTTGATCGGGCAGTCCGGACTGGGACAGAAGTCCGCCCAGTCCAACTCCGTTTCGTCGACGCCGCCCACCTCGCCGGTGGGCCGCAACGCGTCCAACTCCAGAAGCTGTCCGCACTCCCGGCAGCTTCTCGGCGCCGTTGCCTCTTGTTGCGCAGCCATACACCCCATGGTCGCAGGCCGCGCCGACTCCAAGCCGGCGGGGTAACCCAGCACACACCGAACTCCCCAACGGCCGCATGTCGGCCGTTAGATTTCGTGACATGGCATACCAGTACAAGGTCGTCGAACTGCGCGAGAAGATGATCGGCGGGAAGATGTCCGGCGCCAAACTCGAGAAGGTCCTCAACGACTACGCGGCCCAGGGCTGGCAGTTGAAGGCCATCACTTCCACCGATGTCAAGGGACGGGTCGGGCCGGGAGGGGTCGACGGATTGCTGATCACCCTGGAACGCTCCGTCTGATTCGGCGCTCCGGCGAGTTCAAACGGCGCGATCGGTCCGGGCGCTACTCGTCGCCGCGGAGGGTGAAGGAGCGCAGCCGATCGCCGGTGACCCACAGACCCACGAGGGTGACGAGCGCGGCGGCGAGCACGGCATACCCCAACGAGAGGTTGGCGTCGGCTACTCGCGAACTGATCTCGCTGGCCAGCTGTCGCCCCCACGGGCCGATCGCGACCCAGCGGATGCCGGCCAGCAGGTTGCCGAGCACCCCCTCCCAGATCAGCACGAACAGCAGCCCGGCCACGACCGCATGCCGGGTCAGGGCCGCGAGCGCGAGAAAGAACGCGGTGTATGCCGTTCCGGCCACCGCCGCACCCGCGCCCCAGGCCAGGGCCGCGCGCGGATCGCCGGGATCGATGACCAGACCGGCGAGCGCGATCGGCAGCGCACCGAAGGCGAGCGTGGCCAGTTCGGCCACGACGAACTTGCTCACCGCGATGGCGTGCCGGCTGACCGGCTTGGCCAGCAGATAGACGATCGACCCGTCATCGACCTCGGGCCCGAGGACCGCGCTCGCAGCGAGCAAGGCGACCAGCGGCAGCGCGAGCGTGTAACCCAGGATCACCACGTGGTCGAAACCCTCGCTCGAGTCGGTGAGCAGCCGGACTACGAGGGCGAGGATCAGCAGGACCACCGGGATGAGGAGGAGCACCAGACCGCGCCGGCGGCCGAGTAGGGCCTGGGCGGACAGGCGCACGATGGTCGGCTTCATGCCGGCCCCCCGACGAGATAGCCGAAGACGCTCTCGAGCGAGTCGTCGCTCGGCGTCAGTTCGAGGATCCGGATGCCGCCCGCCCGGGCCAGCTGCGGCAGCCGGACCGCGAACGAGCCGAGATCGCTGACCGAGACGTCGAGCCCGCCCTGAGCCCGCACCGCGACACCGATGACCGACGGCTCGGTGATGAGCGCGGCGGCCAGGCGGCGATCGTCGCCGGCCACGACGACATACTGCATCGGCCGGTCGGTCATCAGCCGCCGGATCGCACTGAAGTCACCGGACGCCGCGTGCCGGCCGGCGACGACGACCTCGATCTGCCGGGCGACCTGCTCGACCTCCTCCAGGATGTGTGAACTGAACAACAGCGTGCGACCCTCCTCGCCCATCCGCCGCAGCAGCCCCATCAGGTGCAGGCGCTGGCGGGGGTCGACGCCGTTGAACGGTTCGTCGAGCAGCAGCACGGCGGGGTCATGGACCAACGCGGAGGCGAGCTTCGCGCGCTGGCGCATGCCCTTGGAGTAGGTCTCGATTCGCCGCGCCGCCGGCTCGGTCATCTCGACCGTCGCCAGCGCCCGCTCGGCCGCCGCGCCCGGGTCGGCCAATCCGTGCAGTTCGGCGTTGGCGCGCACGAACTGACGACCGGTCAGATAGCCGAAGCTCAGCTCGCGTTCGGGCACCAGACCGATCGTCCGATAGGCATCGGTATGCCGCCAGATCGCCTCCCCATCCAGCGTCACCGACCCGGCGGACGGGGCGAGGAAGCCGGCCATCATCGCGATGAGGGTCGTCTTGCCGGCGCCGTTCGGGCCGAGCAAGCCGGTGATCCCGGGGCCGATCGCCATCGAAATACCGTTGACGGCAACGACATTGCCGAACCACCGGGAGGCCGCATCGAGGGTCAGGACACTCATTTCGCGGCCAGCTTCCGGTAGCGCCAGACCAGCCCGGCGAGGCATGCCACCGCGATGCCAGCCAGGACCGCGACATACGCCACCTCCATCGCCGTCGACGTCGGCGGGGTCAGCGCGGTGCCGTCGGCCCAGGCCGCGACCAGTCCGCGGTAGAGGGAGTAGGGCGAGAAGAGTCCGGCGATCTCCCCGATCCGAGGGCGACCCTCCTCGTGGGCGATCGCCTGGATCGAGGCGACGACGCCGTCGCCGAGCAGGAGGAAGGCGATCGTCGCCATCACCCCGAAGCCGCGCCGGGTCGACACCGACGAGATCAGGCCGGCGACGCCGGTGAGGGCGCCGGCGAGCAGCAGGGCGAGGACCACGGCGACGCCCGCGTCCTTGACCTGCTCGGTCAGGTCGAACTCGCAGAGGAGGGCGACGACGAAGAGGATGAGGATCGGCAGCAGCAGGAAGACCAGCGTGGCGGCGAGCAGCGCGGCCCAGCGCGCGAGGGCATAGACCGGTGCCGGGAGCGGACGGGCCAGATAGAGCGCGATCGTGCCGTGGCGCTGGTCTCGGGAGAAGAGCACGGGCGCCTGGGAGGCGACGAAGATCCCCAGCAGCACCTGCGTCTGGGCCGCGTAGCGGGCGTATCCGATGGGCAACTCGTCCAGGCCGACGAAGACGACGACCCCGACGATGGCCAGCGCCGGGGCTAGGTTCAGCGCGAGGAGGACGAACGGGAGGATCTTGGAGCGACCCGAGCGTCCCAGGCCGAAGGCATTGCGGAAGCCGGTGACCACCAAGGCACGGGCGATTGCGCCGAGGCCGAGGCGCGAACCTGCATACGGCCGGTATCCGATGTCGTGGATGACACTGCTGGCGGGGGTCGGTATGCCGCTCGGCTGGCTCATCGTGGCCCCTGGGCATCGTCGAAGACATCCTCGATGCGGCGGTGATCGGCCTGGAGGCGGACCAGGCCGAGGCCGAGGCCGGCCGCCGTGTCCCGGATCAGGTCGTGCACCTCGCGCTCGCCGGTCGCCGCCGCCTCGACCGTCAGCATGGTCCCCCGCGCCGAGGCGGGCAGGCCGGCATCGGTGAGTGCGGCGATCATCCGGGTCTGGGCGTTCTCGCCGAGGACCTCGATGAGCAGGGCACCGGTCGCGTCGAGGAATTCGTCGGTGCGCGAGGCCCGCAGCAGCCGGCCCCCGTCGAGGACGACGACCTGATCGCTGACCCGCTCCAGCTCGCCGAGCAGGTGGGAGGTGACGATGATCGAGATGCCGAATTCGTGGCCGATCCGCTGGATCAGGCCGAGCATCTCGTCCCGGGCGGCCGGATCCAGACCATTGGTGGGTTCGTCGAGAAAGACCAGCTTCGGGTCGTGAACGAGCGCCTGGGCAAGCTTGGCCTTCTGCTTCATCCCGGTGGAGTAGCCCCCCATCGGCCGGTAGCGCTCCTCGGCCAGGCCCACGTGCCGCAGGACGTCGGCAGCCCGCTCGCGGGCGGCGAGCCGCGGCAGACCAGACATCATCGCCATGTGCACGGCGAAGTCGCTGGCGCTGACATCCGGTGGGAGACAGTCGTGTTCGGGCAGGTAGCCTACCGCCGCCCGGATCGCGGCGCCGTCCGTGGCGATGTCGCGCCCGAGCACCTGGGCGCCTCCCCCCGTCGGCGGGATCAACCCGAGCAAAATCTTGATCAGCGTCGACTTGCCGGCCCCGTTGGCCCCGACCAGCCCGGTCACGCCCGGATCGACCCGCACGCTCAAGGCATCGAGGGCGAGCACGGAGCCGTAGTCCTTGGTGATCCCCTCGGTCACCACCACCGGTTCCATGGCTCCAACATATCGGCGCGGACAAAACCGTCAATCGGGGTCATCCCCGGCTGACCCCCGGGACCTCACGATAGATCGCTTAATTCTATTGATTGAATCTATTGACTCAATCAGTTGATTGATTCTAGGGTGTGACGAACGAGACATGGCAAGGAGGCCAGCAGATGATCGAGCTGTATGAGGTGGCGATCCCCGCAAGTGGATCCGTCGAGAACGTCGTCGTCACGGCCTGGCTCGTGGCGGTCGGCGACACCGTGGCCGAGGACGACCTGCTCGCCGAGATCAGCACCGACAAGGTCGACACCGAACTGGCCAGCCCCCAGGCCGGCCGGGTCGCGGCGTTCCTGGTGGCGGAAGAGGACGAGGTGTCCGTGGGCACCGTCGTCTGCCTGCTCGCGCCGGCGGACGCCGACGACGACGAGATGGCCGCCGCGGTCGCGGCCCGGCACGGCTGACCGCTGCGATGAGCACGGAGATGCTGGCCGCATTGCCGCAGGCGTACGCCGCAATCCCCCACACGGTGCAGCGGCATACCCCCCGCCGGCGAGCCGTCGCCAAGGCGATGACTATGGCCGCACAGGTTCCCACCCTGACCGCCGACGTCCGGGTCGACCTCACCGCCGTCCTGGCCGTTCGCCGCGAATGGGCCGGCGGCGCGCGCCCGTCGGTCCTCGGACTCATCGCCTGGGCGGCGGTCCGGACCCTGCGGGAGTTTCCCGCCCTCAACGCCTCGTGGAGCGACTCGGCACTGATCGCCTGGAACCCGGTCAACCTCGGCATCGCCGTGGACACCCCGAAGGGAGTCGTCGTCCCGGTGGTCACGGATGCCGCGCAATACGGAGCACCCGAGCTGACGGCGGCCATCGCGGCCGCCGCCGAGAAGACCCGCGGACGCGGGCTCGACCTGGCCGATCTCGAGGGCGGGACCTTCACGATCAGCAACCCCGGCGCGGTCGGCCCCTCGGTGCGCGCCGAGGCCCTCCTCAACACTCCTCAGGTCGCCCTGCTCGGCCTGCCCGGGATCATCCGGCAACCGGTCGTCGTCGGCACCGGCGACCGGGAACGGGTCGAGATCCGCTCGACGATCACCCCGTCGCTCACCTTCGATCACCGGGCCATCGACGGCGGCGATGCCGTCCGCTACCTGGTCGCCCTGCGCGACCTCCTCGAATCCGCCGACGACGCCGCATACCGCTCCCCCGGGCGCAAGGACGACCACCATGACGACTGAAGCCGCCGCCGCGACACCCACCGAGCGACCGCCCGTGGAGACGATGTTCCACCGGATGGTCATCGCCCGCGGGATCGAGGATCTCTTCGAGAAGTGGACCGCCGACCGCACCTTCCAGGGCTGGTGGCATCCCGGACGCGGCCAGGAGGGTTCGGGCATCGGCGTCATGTGGGCCCTCGCGCCCGAGGACCAGATCATGTGGTACCACCGCGGCGCCATCTGGCCGATCGCCCGCGGCATGTCGCCCACCCTCGTCATCGCCGACCTGCTCGGCCGGATCAATGGCAGCGTCCACGGCAAGGGCGGCGGATCTCCCCACTGGGTCGACCACTCCCTCGGGCTGATGGGATCCGGGGGCACGCTCGGCACCGCCCATGTGATCGGCGGCGGCCTCGCCCTCGCCAAGCAGGTCCTGGGCAATCCCGGGATCGTCGTGTCCGGCTTCGGTGACGGCACGTCTGCCCGCGGCACCTTCCACGAGACCCTCATCCAGGCCGTCGCCTGGAAACTCCCCCTCCTCTACTTCTGCGAGAACAACGGCTGGTCGGTCAGCACCTCCTTCGCTCGCACCTCCGGGACGGCGACGATCGCGGAACGCGCTGCGGCATATGGGATCCCGGGAGTCACGGTCGACGGCCAGGACGCCGCCGCCGTGCGCGACGCGGTCGCGGCGGCGCGGGAACACATCGTCTCCGGCCGGGGTCCCTATCTCGTCGAGTCCAAGACCTACCGACTCGGTGGCCACTACTTCGGCGATGTCGGCAAGTACCGTCCACCGGACGAGTTCGACGCCTATCGCGATCCTCTCGACGTGCTCGGCGCGAGTCTCGATCCAACTGCGCGAGAAAACATCCGGACACGTGCTCGCGCCGAGCTCGACGCCTGCGCGCAGGAGGCGCTCGCCGGCGACCTCCCCGGCCCCGAGGTCATCTTCGCCAATCTGTATGCCGAGGAGTCCCGATGAGCGAGACCAAGACCATGCGCTACCAGCAGGCGATCGGCCTGGCCATCGAGGAGGAGATGCGCCGCGATCCACGGGTCTTCGCGATGGGCCAGGACCTGACCACCCTCGGCGGCCAGTTCGGTCTCTCCCGCGGTCTGATCGATCACTTCACCGAGAACCGTGTTCGTGACACGGCGGTCGTGGAGACCTTCATGATCGGCGCCGCGTGCGGTGCCGCAATCGGCGGCGCCGTCCCGGTCGTGGACATCACCTTCTCCGACTTCCTCTTCATCGCCGGCGATGAGGTCTTCAACAAGCTCGCCAAGTGGCGGTTCATGCACGGCGGCCACCCCAACGAGCTGCCGGTCACCGTCATTGCCGGCACCGGGATCCTCGGCGGCTCCGGCGCCGAACACAATTCGAGCATCGAGGCGCACCTGCTGCACACCCCCGGGCTGAAGGTCGTCACCCCGGCAACGCCCGCGGATGTCAAGGGCCTGCTCAAGGCCGCCATCCGCGACCCGGACCCCGTGATCTTCATGCCGAACAAGGGCATGTTCTTCAGCCGCGGCCCGGTCCCGGTGTCCGAGGACTTCGTCATCCCCATCGGAAGGGGTCAGGTGGTCCGCGAGGGCCGCGATGTCACCGTGATCACCTACAGCGGAAGCGTGCCGGTCGCGGTGGAGGCTGCGAATCGGGCTGCTGCCGAAGGGATCGACGCCGAGGTCCTCGACATGCGCTCGATCGCGCCCCTGGACTGGGACCTCGTCCTCGAGTCGGTCGCCAAGACGCGGCGCGCCATCATCGTCCACGAGGCACCGCATACCGGTGGTGTCGGCGCCGAGATCTCCGCCCGGCTTCACGAGCAACTCTTCGACACCCTCAAGGCCCCCGTCGCTCGCGTCTGCGGCGCGGACACCCACATCCCGCAGAACGCCCACCTGGAGAAGTACTGCGTCCCCTCGGCCGACCAGGTGCTCGATGCCCTGCTCGCCCTCCGCCCAACAGCCGCCGCGCACTAGCGTGCCCCGACCAGGAGACGTTCGACGATGAACAACTGCCCGATGCCACCCCGACGGACGCCCCACTCGACGCGACCGGAGCAACGGCCGCGACCGAGGCCACCGACTCGACCGTGCGCCCCGGCCGCGGGCTGGGCTACTGGCTGGCGGTCCTGCTCGCCCTCGTCCTGCTCTCCGAAGAGGTGGCGTACGCCTTCAACCTCGTCACGCCGGCCCTGCCGCATATCGCCAAAGAGTTCGGAACCACCCAGATCGCCTGGGTGTCAACGGCTTTCTCACTCATGGGCGCCGTCAGCGCACCGCTCTTCGGCAAACTCGCCGACAAATACGGCAAGAAGCGCTGGCTGCTCATCAGTGCCGGGCTGATGGCCGTCGGCTCGCTCATCGTCCTGCTCGCACCGAACTTCGGTCTCTTCCTCGTGGGCCGCACGATCGAAGGCTTCGGGTTGGGGATCGTGGCGATCACCTACTCCCTGATGCGTGACATTCTCCCGCCGCGGATGATGGCGCTCGGCGTCAGCCTGGCGACCGCCGGCATCGGGGTCACCGGCATCGTCGGCCCCTATATCGCCGGGTATCTGTTGGATCACCACGGATACCGGGGCGTCTTCGCCTTCCTCTTCACCCTCCCCGTCGTCATCGGCATCGCGATCGCCGTCCTGGTCCCCGAGACCGACGTCCGCATCGCCGGCCGGATCAACTACCTCAGCGCCATCCTCCTCGGTGCGGCCTTCGGCGTGCTCCTCTACGTCCTGGGCGAGGGCGGCACGTGGGGATGGACCTCGGCAAAGACCCTCGGCGGTTTCCTCGTCGGGCTGCTGGTCCTGGCGATCTGGGCGATCCGGGAGAACAAGGTCGACGTGCCGTTGATCGACCTGCGGGTCGCCAAGAGCCGGGCCATGGGGCTGACCATGACGACCAATCTCATCGCGCAGGCGGTCATCACCGTCCAGTTCGTCCTGTTGTCCTTCCTCGTCCAGGTGCCGCGCAGCCTCGGTCGGACCTACGGCCTGGGCAAGACGGCGGAGCAGATGGCCAATATCACCAGCCTCGCCGGAGTCGCTTCCGTCGCCATGGGATTCCTCGTCGGCTGGCTCGCCCAGCGGGTCGGAGCCCGGCTGCCCAACCTGATCGGCTTCGCCCTGATGGCGGTCGGCTCGGGGATGCTCGCGATGGCGCACGACACCTACGGCCAGATGCTCATCGGTTATGTCGTCTATGCCTTCGGCGGCGGCCTGGTCAGCGCCGCCATCCCCAACCTCGTCATCGCCGCCGTCCCGCCCCAGGTGCAGGCGGTCAGCGCCACCACGGTCGGGGCCATCGGGACGCTGGGGTCGACCATCGCCGTCCAGGTCACCTTCGCGATCCTGGCTCGCAAGATCCTCCAACTCGTGCAAGGCTCACCGATCTATGCCGAACAGGGCTTCACCACCGTCTACTGGCTGGCCGCCGCGGGCTCGGTGATCGCCGTCCTGGCAACCCTGGCCATGCGACACGGACGGCGTCCCGCCTCGGTGGAGGCGTGATGCCTCGCCGCAACGACGACTCCATGGCCGCCGTCGCCCTCCGCGACGGCCGGCTGAGCCTGACGCGGGTGCCCAGGCCCACACTCGGGCCGGGACAACTCCGCCTGCGGCCCCTGGCCGTCGGGGTATGCGGCTCGGACCTGTCCGCGTGGCGGCATACGAACGAATTCCTCCGCGCGTCGGAGGATTCCGGCATGAGCACCTATCTCTTCGACCCGGACCGGGATCTCGTGCTCGGGCACGAGTTCGTCGGACGGATCGAGGAGATCGGCCCCGGCGTGGAGGACGTCACGCTCGGCGAGACCATCGTCGCGCTCCCCTATGCCGTGGACTGCGCCGGAACGGTCCGAACCGTCGGCTACAGCACGGAATACCCTGGTGCCCTGTCGGAGTCGGTCGTCGTGCAGGCCGCGGGTCAGATCCGCGTTCCCGACGACGTGCCGCCTTGGATCGCCGTCCTGACCGAGCCACTGACGACGGGAACCTCCGCGGTCGCGCGGTCCGGGATCGACCGTGGGGCGCACGCGATCGTCACCGGCTGCGGCACAGTGGGGCTCGGCATCATCGCCGTCCTTCGCGAGCGCGGCATCGAACCCATCGTGGCCGCGGATCCCTCACCCGCTCGCCGCGAACTTGCCGTCCGGATGGGTGCGACCGTCACCGTCGATCCCCGTGCCGGCCAGGACCCGTTCGCCGCCCTGGAGGGCGTTGGCCGTGGACCGGTCGTCGTCTTCGAGGCCTCGGGTGCCCGTGGTGTTCTCGGAACCCTGATGGCGGGCGCGCCGATGTTCACCCGCATCGTCGTTGTCGGCACGGCGATGGTCGAGGAACCGATCCGGCCGGTCCTCGGCATCTACAAGAACCTGACCATCGAGTTCTGCGGCGGTCCCGGGCCGGGGCAGGACTATCGCGCCGAACTGATCGAGACCCTAAGCCGGCTCCGGGACAAACGGATCGACGGTCGCGCTCTTGTGACGGGGTGGTGCGGACTCGACGGCGTGCCCGGCCTCTTCGAGGCGCTCCGGCCGGGCGCTGCCGGGTCGATCGAGCACCTCAAGGTCGTCGTCGTCCCGAGACAGGACCAATCGACCATCGGCGACTCCGGCGAACTGGAGACTCTGCATCTCGAGGGAGGAACCACCCCATGACGATCGATCACGACGACCTCGTCCGGCCGTCCGCGCTGGGCCCCGCACTGGTGAACGCGACCGGGGACCCGCGGTGGGCGGATCTCTCGGCAGCGCTCATCGCCGGCGGGAAGTCGAACCTGACCTATCGGCTGTCGTCGCCGGCGGGAACCGTGATCATGCGGCGCCCACCCTCGGGGACCTTGCTGCCGAAGGCGCACGACATGGGCCGCGAGGCGCGCATCCAGCAGGCATTGCGAGGCACCCCGGTGCCGGTCCCGGATGTCGTGCTCTACGACGCCGGCGGCGAGGTCATCGGCGTCCCGTGTTATGTCATGACGGATGTGCCCGGGCACGTGATCCGGGACGAACTGCCACCCGGGTTCGCGACGACGGACAGCGAGCGACGACGACTTGCCGAAGCGCTCGTCGACACCCTCGCCGCCATTCATTCCGTCGACTATGCCGCGACCGGACTCGCGGACTTCGGTGTCCCCGAGGGATTCACAGCCCGGCAGGTGTCGCGGTGGCAACGTCAGTGGGAGCGGTCCAAGGATGGCGACGTGCCGGCGGTCGAGGAGCTGTCCGCGCGGTTGGAGCGGCAGGTGCCGGCGACCCAACGGCATACGATCGTGCACGGGGACTACCGCCTCGACAATGTCGTCGTCGACCGGCTCGACCCCGGCGTCCTGCGCGCCGTGCTCGATTGGGAGATGGCGACCCTCGGGGACCCACTCACGGACATCGGTCTGCTCCTGCTGTATTGGACCGAGCCGACCGACACCCCTCCGCTGCTGACGCCGCACATCATGGCGACAGCCGGGTTCCCGGGCCGCACCTTCGTCACGGATCGGTATGCCGCAGCCACCGGCCTCGACCTGACCGACCTGGGCTTCTACGAGGCCTTCGCGCGGTTCAAACTGGCGGTCATCGGGCAGGGCATCGCCCGGCGGGTGGCGTCCGGCGCCATGGCCGGTCAGGATTTCGGCGACCTGGGGGCGGAGACCGAACGCCTTGCGGCAGAAGGCCTTGCCATCCTCGATCAGGCATAGGACGTGGTGTCATGGACCTGAGCGCAAGTGAGCGTGGCCGCGAGCTGCAGGCGGCGATGTGGGAGTTGATGCGCGGCCGGGTGTTCCCGGCCGAACCGGAGGTGGCGGCCTTCCATGCGCAACATGGCCCGCACGCCTACCCGCCGATCATCGAGGACCTCAAGCGCGCGGCCCGGTCCGCCGGCTTGTGGAACAGCTTCCTCCCGGACGTGAGCGGACTGTCCGTGCTCGACTACGCCTACCTGGCGGAGATCAGCGGCTGGTCGCCGGTCCTGGCACCGGAGGCGATCAACGGGCAGGCGCCGGACAGCGGCAATATGGAGTTGCTGCATCTCTTCGGAACCCCCGAGCAGCGCCGCACGTGGCTGGATCCGTTGCTGGCCGGGGAGATCCGGTCGGCCTTCGCGATGAGCGAGCCGGACGTCGCGTCCTCCGACGCGCGCAATATCGAGACCTCGATCCGCCGCGATGGCGAGGACTATGTCGTCAACGGCCGCAAGTGGTGGATCAGCGGGGTTGCCGACGAGCGGTGTCGCGTGCTCATCGTGATGGGCAAGACCGACCCGCAGGCGACGGCATACCGGCAACAGTCGATGATCTTGGTCCCCATGGACGCGCCGGGTGTCACCGTGGAGCGCCACCTGCCGCTCTATGGCTATCAGGACCAGCACGGCCATTCCGAGATGACCTTCCGCAACGTCCGGGTCCCGGCCTCGACACTTCTCGGCGGCGAGGGCGACGGGTTCGCCCTCGCCCAGGCCCGGCTCGGGCCGGGCCGGGTGCACCATGCGATGCGCGGGATCGGGATGGCCGAACGGGCCGTGGCGCTGATGGCGGACCGCGCCAGGTCCCGGGTCGCGTTCGGCAAGCACCTGTCCGACTTCGGCCGCACCCAGGACTTCCTCGCCGAGTCGCGGATCGAGATCGAGCAGGCGCGCCTGCTCGTTCTCAAGACCGCCGCGCTGATCGACACGGTCGGTGCGAAGGAGGCCCGCACCGAGGTGGCCGCCATCAAGGTGGTCGTGCCGCGGATGGCCGAGCGCGTGATCGGCCGCGCCATCGAGGTCTTCGGCGCCCAGGGGCTCAGCGACGACACGCCGCTCGCGTATTTCCACAGCTGGGCCCGGGCACTTCGCGTGGTCGACGGACCGGACGCGGTGCACCTGCGTTCCATCGCGCGCGAGGAGTTGGCTCGGGAACGCCCCTACGTCGGCTGAGCCTGCCCCGGCCGCTGTCTTCGTCCAGCGGCGTCGGAGGCCGGGCGGTCAGACCGCTTTGGACGCCGACGGTTCGGAGCTACTCAACGCGGAGTCCAAACCGCCGGCGAGGAAATCGACCAGTAGTTCGACGTCGTCGAGGGTGGGCTTGCCGCGGCGACTGCTTCCCGGTCGGGTCAGCTGGGTCACCAACACCTGCACGCACATCCGCATCACCGGAGCGATGGCCTCGGCCGCGGCATCCGGATAAATGGCGGCGGCGGCTTGCTGAGTCAGGCGCGTCGTGGCCCGGTCCGAAATACGGTCCGGGTCGGACTGGGTGAGGCGGCCCACCAGTCGCAGCCATTCGGCACCCGACCGGGGATGCTCGGCGAGCAGTTCCAGGTATGGCTGGGCATACATCTCCACGAGATCCCTCGGACTACCGGCGTCCGGCTCCGCGATCAGCCTCTTCGCGCGCTCGGCGATCTTGGTGCGGACGTCTTTCCCGTGGACCAGCAACACCTCGTCGAGCAGACCGTCCTTGCTCCCGAAGTGATAGTGGACCGAGGCCGGCCCGACGCCGGCTTCCCGGTTGACCGCTCGGATGGACACGCCTTCGACGCCCTCTTGGGCGAAGAGCTTCAGAGCCGCGTCCAAGAGCAGTTGCCTGCCATCCACATCCGGACGCTGCGCCATCGCTTTCGAACCTCTCATCCGGGGATCCGTCCGGCGTCTGCCGGATCGGTGTGTTTTGATCACTCGATCCTATCAATCATCCCGGCTCCGATCCCGGATCGCCGTGCAACGGAGAGGCGGTGGGGCGACTGGCCAGCCTCCGCTAAGATCATGTGATTCATACATCTGTCCACCAATCGGAGGCCCGATGACGCCGCACGGGGATGCGGCAGACCTCGATCCCGCGATCGAACTGGCCATCGCGCACGCCATGGTGAACCGACTGCGTTCACCTGGTCCCGAGATGGTGCGCGCGTATCGCCCCAGCGGCCCGACCGTCGTCTTCGGCCGACGCGACACGCGGTTGCGCGGCTTCCGCGACGCCGTTTCCCTTGCGCGAGAACAGGGCTTCACCCCGCTCGTGCGATCCACCGGAGGCCGCGCCGTCGCCTACACGAACCAGGCTCTGGTCATCGATCACGCCCGCCACGAGCCCGGAGGGTCCCTGAGCCAGGACGACCGGTTCGCATCCTTCGGTCCGGCTACGTCACGGCGCTTCGCGAACTCGGCATACCGGCGCAGCTGGGGCCCGTTCCGGGGGATACTGTCCGGGAGCCCATACCGTCAACTCTCGGGGGACGGTCAAGCTCATCGGGACCTCTCAACGGATCACATCGCGCGGGTGGCTGTTCTCCAGCCTGGTCGAGCTCGGTGACGCCGACCTGGTGCGGCAGGTCCTCACAGCCGTCTACCGGGCGCTCGAGCAGCCCTTCGAGCCCGCGTGCGTGGGCAGCATCTCGGACGAGCTTCCTGGGCTCGGGCACGACACCGTCCGTCAGCGGCTGGTCTCGGTCCATACCGGCGGCGCCCCTGGCGTCGACTGCACACCGGGCGCGGATCTCCTGGCCGAGGCGGCTGAACTCGCTGCCAGGCATCGCTGCTGAGGGGTGGGCACGCGAACCGGTGGCCGGCGGGCGTGATCAGCCCGTCGGGCCGACATAGCAGAGCAGGCCGATCCCGTCACCGCGTCGGGCGGGGACGGCATAATGCTCCTCCAGTTGCGCCACCGGGCCGTCGAACCAGATGGCCGGGCGCAGGGTCACCAGCACGAACCCGGTGTCGCCGCCGCTCACCAGGGCGAACACGTTCGGGTCTTGGAGTATGCGGGCGAAACGTTCCGCGAGCACCTGTGCCGAGTCGGTCTCGTCGTCGAACTCGGCACGGAGGTCCGCCAACAGCCGGCCGAGTACGGGCGCGTCGGCTCGCGAGGCCGTCTGAACAGCGTGAAGATC
The DNA here is from genome assembly GCF_037045025.1 of Nostocoides sp. GTDB lineage: Bacteria > Actinomycetota > Actinomycetes > Actinomycetales > Dermatophilaceae > Nostocoides_A. Next base: position 215,147 of record NZ_JBAOHM010000016.1, read on the forward strand.
CGTCACCGGATCAGGCAAGCACTCCTCCACCTCGGCGATCACCGCCACGTGCGTCGCGCTCGTGGCCACGGCGGCGGTCGCCGCCGACCCGCTCTGGTGCTCGCCCGAGGGCGCCGCCCATGACCCGGTCGACGACCGGGTGTCAGACGACGACCAGATGCTGCGGTCCGGCTCCGCGCACGGCGGCAGGCGAGACGCTCCGGTCGAGGGTGACCAGCTCGGCGTCCCGAGCGACCGCGAGGGCCAGCAGATAGGCGTCGGTCACCTGCCGGTGACCCAGCAGGTGAGCGGTGTCGATGACCTCCGGGTCGACGATGCTCACCGAGCAATCCCAGAATTCGTGGTCGGTGCCGTCCCGAGCCTCGCGCAGCAGCGCGGCGGCCTGTGCCACCGTGACGTATCCAGGGTATGCCGGTTGGCTCAGGATGCGGACGAAACCGTTCTCGGTGATCGCGCACGACGCCCACCCGGACTGCAGGCCCGAAGCTCCCCACACGTGCACGCGCTGGTGGTCGACATGATCGGGGTCGACGAGCGCGATGAGGACGTTGATATCCAAGAGCGAGCGAGTCACTCGTCCTCGTCTCGTAGCCGGTCGACGAGCGAGGTGGTCACTACCACGCCGCGGCTGGCCAGCTGCGGGAACCCGCTGCGCACGGTTGATGCCCGCGCATTCGCGCGGGTCAAAGACTGGCGCGCCAAGTCGGAGATGACCTCCCCCGCAGTTCGGCCCTCGAGCCGAGCGCGCTCCTTGGCCGCGTCCAGGACGTCGTCGTCGATGGTCAGGGTGGTGCGCATGCATCAGATGCTAGCGCATCGGACGCCGGTCATCGACACCGCTAGGTCCGGGCGATCTGCGTACTTCGCCCGGACGTCTTCGCCTCGATGTCTTCGCCAGGTGGCTCGGACAGCGCGAACCGAGGCCGCGACGCAGCGTTACCTGTCCCACCGGCTGGATAGGCTGGCGACCCGGGGGGCTACCTGATGGACCTGGCGTCCGAGGTGGACCAAGCCCTGCAGGATCTCGCCACCATGGGCAAGCCGGTGGTGGCCGGCGTCCAGGGAGCCGTGGCCGGCGCCGGGCTCGCGGTGATGCTCTCGGCCGATCTCGTCCTCGCCGCAGAGAGCATGAGGTTCCTCACGGCATACGCAGGCGTGGGGCTCACTCCGGACTGCGGGTTGTCGTGGCTCCTCCCCCGAGCGATCGGCTCGCAGCGTGCGCTCGAACTCGCCCTCACCGGAAGGGTTCTCACGGCGGCCGAGAGTCACGCGTGGGGCTTGATCACCACGGTCGTGCCTGATGATGAGCTGGCCCAGCAGTCCCGCGCCGTGGTGGTGCGTCTCGCGGCCGCGCCGCCGTTCGCGATGGGGCAGGCGAGACGCCTGATCCGGCAGTCGTGGACCTCCACCCGGGCGGAGACCGGCGCCGACGAAGCGCGCACCATCGCGCACGCCGCCACCACCACCGAGGCGCAGCAGCTGATCGGCCAGTTCTTGGCACGCTGACCGGGTCCGCCAGCCGGCCTGGATCGCCATGACCGGATCGTCGCGGACGGCGTGCACACCCGCGACGGCCGGGACTTCCGACGGCTGGGTTCCCTTCCACCGGTCTGTCAGTCGCGATTAGTGCTTCCAGACGAACGTGATCTCCGGGCGCCCGGAGCCACCCGTCCGCTGGGAGCGCGCCACCCGACCGGCGTCGGTGAGATAGATCAGGTATCGGCGGGCGGTCACGCGTGAGGTGTCCACGGCGTCGGCGACGTCACTGGCGGAGAGCCTGGCGTCGGGGGGCGCGGTGCGCAGGACCTCGATGATGCGGTCGAGCAGTTCGGCGCTCAAGCCTTTCGGCAGCGTCGTCCCGGCGCTCGCTGGCTGGTGCAGGTCGCGCAGCATGGCGTCGACCAGGCCTTGGTTCGCCGAACCCGATGCGGCCAGCTCGCAGCGGAACCGGCGGTATGCCGCCAGCCGTGCCGAAAAGTCGGCGAAAGTGAAGGGTTTGAGGAGATATCCGACGATGCCCAGCGAGGCGGCGGAGCGCACGAGGTCGACTTCCCTGGCGGCCGTGATCGTCAACACATCGCACGCACGCCCGCTGGCGCGCAGCGCCCGCACGATGTCCAGGCCGTGTCCGTCGGGCAGGTTGAGGTCGAGCAGGACGAGGTCGACGCGTTCGCTCCGGAGCACTTGGAGGGCGGCGCGCTGGGTCCCGACGCTCGCGACCATCTCGAAGCCGGGGATGCGGCCGACATATTCGGCGTTGCCGGCGGCCACGAGGGGCTCGTCCTCGACAACCAGGACCCGCAGGTCATCCATGGGTGGTCACCGCATCGGTGGGTGCGGCTGCCAGCCGATCGCCGGGAGCCATGGATGGCTGCGGGAGCCGGACGGTGAAGGTGGCTCCGGGCGGAGGGCTGACGGTGACGGTGCCGCCGAGGATGTGCACGGACTGCTGCACGATCGCCAAGCCGATCCCGCGTCCCGCGGCGGTGGAACTGTCCTTGGTGGACCAACCCCGTTCGAAGGCGCGCCGCGCCCCCTCGTCGGTGAGTCCGGTTCCGGTGTCCGCCACGGTGAGCACGACATATCCGGGTGCGGCGGTCCCTGCGCCGAGTCCGGGCTGAGCGTCGGCCTGGACATCGACGATGATGCTTCGTTCCTCCTGCGCCGGGCAGCACCGCAACGACTCGATCGCGTTGTCCAGCAAGTTGCCCAGGATCGTGACGCCCTCCCGCGGTGGCAGGACACCGGCCGGCAGGTGCGCCTCGGGATCCAGGCGCAGATCGATCCCGAATTCGGCCGCCTTGGCGGCCTCGCCCAGCAGGAGCGCGGCCAGGGCCGGTTCCTCGATGGCGCCGAGGATGGTGTCCCGATGCCGCTGTGTGGCCTGCAATTCCTCGGTCGCGAACTCGACCGCTCGCTCGGGCTGGCCCATTTCGACCAGGGTGATCACGCTGTGCAGCCGGTTCGCGGCTTCGTGTGTCTGAGCATGCAGGGCATCGGCCAGGCTCGTGGCCACGCCGAGTTGGCCGGTCAGTTCCTCCAATTCGGTCCGGTCCCGAAGCGTGGTCAGGGTTGCGACATGGCGACCGCCACGGCGCACCGCGTTGGCCGAGACCAAGAGCACCCGGCCGGAACTGGCATGGGCCACATCGGCGTGCTGGCCCGGGCCGGTCATCAGCTCGACCAGGGATTCGGGGAGCCCCAGGTCGGCGATGCGTCGCCCGAGCGCATCGGGCGGGATGCCCAGCAGGCGGGTTGCTTCGTCGTTGATCACCTCGAGAGTCCCCTCCGGATCGACGATGAGCAGTCCCTCGCGCACGGCATGGAGCAAGGCGTCGTGATGTTCGTGCATGCGGGACAGCTCGCGCGCATTGAGGCCAAGAGTGTCCCGCCGGACCCGCCGGGCCACGAGCCATGCCCCGCCACCGGACAGGAACCCGGCGGCGAGCCCGGGCAGCAGCAGTTCGGGCAGGATCGTGCGCACCTGCGGGCCGACCCGACTGCGCAGCAGGCCCACCGCGACCAAGCCGATCACGCGCCCCGAAGCCATGACGGGCACCACCGCCCGCGTCGACGGGCCGAGGGAGCCGGCATACTGCTCCACCACAACCCCGCCGGCCTGTGCGGCCGCGATCGACCCGGCATACCGGCCGCCGACGAGCGCGGGATTGGGGTGGGTGAACCGGGTTCCGTCGGGGGACATGATCACGACGAAGTCGGTGCCGGTGCGGGTCCGCTCACGTTCGGCGAGTGCCCCGAGAGCGCCGGCAGGATCGGCCGAGGTGAGGCCGTCGCTGGCGTCGGCGGTCGCGGCCAGGGTGCGCGCGATATCGGTGACCTTGCCCGCCGCGACCTCCTCGGCCCGGCGATCGGCCTGACGATAGGCCAGGAGCACGGAAAGCCCGACGACCAGGGCGGCGACGACGACCTGGATCGCGAGTACGCGTGCGGCCACGCTCCGAGAGCTGACGATCATGATGACAGCCATGATGCCCTGACCGCCAACCCGATCGCGAACACTATGAACACAAGGCTTCCCCGCGGCTCGGCGCCGCGCCACGCTTGGCCGACGAGCTTGACTGACGACTCGGCAAGGAGGCCGGTTCCCGTGATTGCCCTGCATACCGCGATAGCGATCATCGCGATCATCTTGATGATCATCAGGTTCAAGATCGACCCGATTATCGCCCTGGTCCTCGGCTGCTTCTATCTCGGCCTGGCCTCGGGAGTGGGATTCGAAAAGACCGTCGAGGCCATCACGGGGGGGTTCGGCGACATCATGGCCAAGATCGGCCTGCTCATCGGATTCGGCGTGTTGATGGGCGCCCTGCTCCATGCGATCGGCGCCTTCAAAGTCATGGTCGACGCGCTCGTTCGCATCGTCCCCGCCAATCGCTTGCCCTATGCCCTGGCCGTCGCCTTGACGGCCATCTTCCCCTCGATCTATGTCGATGTGCAGGTGGTCCTCGCGGCCCCGGTCGCGCGCTCCTCGGCGAAATTCATCGACAAGCGTGGCCTCGCCTGGCTGGCTGCGGCCCTCGGCACCGGCATCTTCTGTGGCTACGTCTTCGTCATCCCTGGCCTGGCCGCCATCTCCATCGCGGGCTTGCTTCAGGTGCAACTGGGGACCTACCTGATCTACGGCATCGTCATCGGGCCGGTCACGGCCATCCTGACGGTCTGGCTCTTCCGCCGCATGCTGTCCATGGGCTGGTGGAACCCGGAGAAGGACGAGGAGATCTCCGAGGGGCTGCTCGAGGAGGAGTCGGCCGACGAGTTGGTCGACGCGGGTCAACGGCCCTCCCTGCTGCTCTCGGTCATGCCGATCCTGGTGCCGCTTCTGCTCATCGCGTTCGGTGCCTTCGCCGATCTCCTCAAGTTCTCCAACCCCTTCATCGCCTTCATCGGCAACGCCAACTTCGCCCTCTTCCTCGGGCTGCTCGGCGCCTACGTCATGGCCCGCCGGTTCGTTGGGAGTGACCGCACCGCGGGTGCCTTCACCGATGGCTTGCACACGACCGGCGAGATCCTGCTCGTCACCGGCGTCGGCGGCTCGCTCGGCGCCGTCATCAAAGCGACCGGCCTGGCCAAACTGCTGGGTGGGTTGTTCTCCGTCGACGCCGGCGCCCCGATCGTGTTGTCGATCCTGCTGGCGTGGTTCATCGCGGCGGTGCTGCACCTGGCGATCGGCTCGGTGTCGGTCGCGGCCATCACCGCCGCCGGCATCGTCGCCCCCATCCTGGGCTCGATCCCCCTGCCCCCGGTCATCATCGGCCTGGCCATTGCCTCCGGCTCGATGTTCGCGCTTCAGGTCAACAGCAACTTCTTCTGGATGTTCAAGTCGCTGCTGGGCCTCTCGACCCAGGGCAGCCTCAAGACCATGACCACGGTGACGAGTTTGGCCTCGCTCATTTCACTGCCCCTCGTCATCGCCGCGTCGCTCGTGGCGTGATCGCCTCGGCGTTGCCTTCTTGGGGCTGCCCTCGTGGCTCTGGCCGTTGGCGTAGTGGACGGCGCCGATGGCCTGGGCGAAGGTGGAGATGCGGCGGCGCGGGTCGTCGCGCAGCTGGCACATCAGCGGGCTGTAGGCGAGGTCGCTGTTGGCGACGACGAGTTCCAGCTCCGGCGCGAGGCGGGCGGCGCCCGCGAGAAGTTGCGGGAAGCAGTCGGACCTGCCGAAGACGACCCGGCGTGAGGTGGCCGGGTGCAGGATCCAGTCGGTCTCGTGCCAGCCGCTCCACCGGGAAGTACTTCGCGGCCAACCGGAAAGCGCCCTGCTGGCTCGTGTATTTCCGCAGCGTCCCCGGGATCCACGAGTTTGACGTTGAGCACCGAGCGCACGTCGTCGCGATGGAAGCCGCGCTCCGGATGGCTGCCGAGATCGAGGACGCAGTTGTAGACCTCCAGCGGCAGGTCCGGGATCTCCCCAGCCTTGGTCACCCACCTGGTCCCCAGCTCGGTCCCGAGCGTGTGCGCGCACACCCCGTCGGCGATGTCCTCCGGCGCGTGCAGCGACAACTCTACCGCCGCGGTGAACGCCGCCATCGGCCCGTCGTTGACGATCCCCACGGCGCCGGATGCCGCGCGTCTTGTAGACCTCACCACCGACGCTCAAGCCGTCGACCACGACGTCGGGGAAACACATCCCGACCGCGTCGAACGCGAAATCGACTCCCGCCGTGGCGGTCTCGCCCTCCTCCACCAACTCGAGGATGGCATCCAGCGGCATACCTGCCGTCGCCAGCGCTGCATCGAGGCGCTCGCCCAAGAGCCCCTCCTGCCCCGCCACGCCCTGCCGCGATCTCGTTTACGGACAGCGTGTCGCGGCCGACTGCACAGGACCGATCCTTTGCATCTGTGTCGGCGGTCTATCTCGAAGTCATCGGACGAGCTGATCACAAGATCATCCCGGCGCGGCACATCGGTGAAACAATCATGTCATGAGGCGGCGAGAGATACTGCGAACCGCGGGGGTTGTGGCTATGGGCGGCGCCCCGCAGGCTCGGGCGATGGCGAGCACACCCGATAGCGGCCGAGTCGGGCCGCTTCGGCGGGGACCCCTGGACCTGGTCGCCACGGGCGACTTCACCTCGGTCGCCGGCCTCGAGACCGGGGTGAGCGGCCTGACGGTCCGAAACCTCGGGCGGGCAATCCTGACAGAGGACGGCACTGGCTACCTCCCCGATCCGCCCTGGGTCTTGGCCGGAACGCACCTGACGATATCCGGCGGGTTCACGATGACGGTCGAGCTGAGGGACATCGGCGGCGAAGCAGCGGTCCTGCTCGCGGGCCGTCCGCCCATCGTCTACGACGAGTTCGTCAACGACCGCGGCTCGCTTCGGGTCTCCGTTGCGGGGAGTTCGGCGCGGGCCAGGCTGGTCAGCGCGACGAGTCGCCAGCGAGCGGTCGAGCAACGCACGTGGTCCGTTCCGGCGGGCAGCGCGCATCGACTGACGATCCAATTCACCGGCACCCTCGGCACCGGCACCTTGCGGATCGGCGTCGATGACCGAGACCCGGTCAGCTTTCCCGCCCATGGGCTGTTCGCCTCGGGCCAGGTGTGGCTGGGTATGGAAGCAGCCACGGTCAACGGCTCGTTCCGCATACCGTCGTGGCAGGTCATTTCGGCTGCGGGCTCGAAGGTGGCCGCCGTCGACACCACCCCACTGCGCCCGGGAGACCAACCCGGGATGGGTTTGCAGGAGCTGGCGACGGTATCGCACCCCGGCTTCCTCATCGGTGCCGCCCTCAGCGCCTCCTCGCTCTACAGCGATCCGGCCTTCGCCAGGCTCGCACTGGGCGGCCAGATCGGCCTGATGACCACGGAGAACGCCCTGAAATTCCAGTTCATCCAGCCCCAACGAGGACTCTACGAGTTCCGCGAAGCGGACGCGCTCATCCAGACCGCCCGAGACAACGGCCTCGCGGTGCACGGGCATACGCTCGTCTTCGGCGAAGCCATTCCCCGCTGGGTACGGGCCCTGCCTGCCGCAGACCCAACCCACATGCTCGGCGTCATGATCGACCACATCCGCACGGTCGTCACCCACTACGCCGGCCGAGTGCGCAGCTGGGACGTCGTCAACGAGCCGCTCGCAGACGACCCGACTTCCGACGGCTTGCGCAGGAACATCTGGCGCCGCACGATCGGGGCGCGATACATCGCCGACGCCTTCACGGCGGCCCACGAGGCCGACCCGGATGCCAAGCTCTTCGTCAACGAGTACGGGCTGGAGGCACACGACGAGCGCTGGGCCACCATGCGCGGTCTGCTGGAGCGCCTGATCGGCCAGGGGGTGCCGATCGACGGGGTCGGGCTGCAATGCCACGTCTACGACGGCGAAGACGTCATCGTGGCGGACAATCTGCGACGCGTGCTGCGTGAGATCGCCGATCTCGAGCTCACCGCCCGGATCTCCGAACTTGATGTCTTCGGTGACAACCCTCGGATCCCCACCGACCATCACCAGGCGGAACAGTTCGCGACCGTCCTGCGGACTTGCCTGGAAGAGCCGGTGTGTGAGTCACTCACCTTCTGGGGGTTGAGCGAGCGCTACGGATCCACATCTTGGCTGGACAACGGACAACTGGAAATCGGCGACGGCCTCCCCTGGGATGAACAGCTGCGGCCGCTTCCCGCTGTCAACGCGATGCGCACCGTACTCACCTCATGAGGCACGGTGGATCGGCGAAATAGGCAGCGCCCCAGACCCCGATCCTCCCTCTCGTGCCTTCGTCTCCCGATCCGCGCCTGACGCCGATCACGCAGGGAACGTTTTCGAGGTACGCCCTCGTCGACGGGGCCGCACCAGCCGCTCAGCTCGGGGGTGACGGCACCTGGTGCGGCATTTACGTGCTTCACTTCGATGACGGTGAGCTGTAAGTCGGGCAGTCTCGGTCGTTCCGGTCCCGTCTTGCCACGCATCTGCGCCATCAACGCGGATGCATCCTCCATCTCGACTTCGCGCCCGCGCCAGTGAGTCGGCTGAACGAGCTGGAAACCCGGGTCATCGTCACGCTCGAGGGGCGTGCCCGGGGTTCATCGGACCCGCTATCGCACCAGCGGCGATGTCAGTCGGCTGATGTTCCTGTCTCCGGCAGACCTCGCCTCGATGCTCGAGGAGGAGGCCATTGTCACCGCCGCCCGCCGACTCGCGATCGGTTTGATGAAGCGGGGCGGCGGGCTGCATGGACGGCACCACAGCGATGCCCTGGCCGATGCCATTTTTCCTGGTCGATGACACCATCGAGGCTCTGGCGAGGAAGGGAGACCTGGAGTACGCCAGGTTCCTGGACGACCTGGCCCACCTCGGCATGGCGCATCGCGACACATCCGAAGATCGTTAGTCTCGCGCTGTCGATCAGCGCGGCGGGCGCGCCGGGTCAGACAACCAAGTGCGCAGGGCAGATCGTGACGGGGAAGGGCAGCGTCAGTCCGAGTTCGACGCTCCCCCTGACCCGGCCGACCTCGGCATAAAGGCCGTCGCGCAGATCCCACGCGATCAGACTCGGCTCGTCCGGGTCGAGCACCCAGTACGACGCACACCCAGCCGACTCGAACCGAGAACGCTTGAGCAACAGATCGATTCGGCGCGTGCTCGGCGAGAGAATCTCCACCGCCAGCACCGGGGCGACCGGTAGGTTGCGCGTGGTCAAGTCGCTCGTGCGGGCGACCAGGACATCGGGCTGGAGGACGGTGTCCTCGGCGAGCACCACGTCGAAGGGCGCGGTCAGGACCTCCAGGTCCCCTGGGGCGGCGCCAACGAGAGTCAAGAGGAGGTTGCGGACGGCCCGCTGGTGATTCGTCACCGGTGCCGGCGTCACGACCAACACCCCGTCGATGAGTTCATAGCGGTGCCCGTCGTCGGGCATCGTCTCCAGATCCGCCCGCGACAGCGGCCGGCTCCTGGGCAGCGTCGTCACGACAACCATGGTCCCTCACCTCGTCGCCGGATGTCAGCTGATCAGCGTCTCACTCGCACCCGAAACGCGGGGAATGTTATCCACATCAGAGCTCGGTGCCGTCCACGCAGAACGCGAACCGAGGCGCGCGCCTCGATCAGGTGCCTGAGCGGCGTTCGAGACAGAGGTTGGCGTAGTGGATGGCGCCGATGGCCTGGGCGAAGGTGGAGACGCGGTAGCGGGGATCGTCGCGCAGCTGACACATCAGCGGGCTGTAGGCGAGGTCGCTGTTGGCCACCACGAGTTCGAGCTCCGGCGCGAGGCGCGCGGCGCCGGCGACGAGTTGCGGGAAGCAATCGGACTTGCCGAAGACGACCCGGCGCGTCGTGGCCGGGTGGAGGATCCAGTCGGTCTCGTGCCAGGCGGCGGCGAGGAACTCACCCTGGTCCTCGAAGATCCGCTCCGCCACGGCGTCATGTCCGCCAGCGGCCAGGTGCATCAGTTTCTCCAGCAGGGGTTTCCGCTGCTGGGGCGGGATGGTCCAGTCGTCGGCGCCGCACGCGAACAGCCCGTCGGCGCGCAGTTGCGCGAACAACTCCGGCCGCTCGGTCGGGAAGTATTTCGCCGCGAGACGGAAGGCGCCCTGCTGGCTCGTGTACTTCTGCAGCGTCCCCGGGATCCGGGAGTTGAAGTTGAGCACCGAGCGCACGTCGTCGCGGTGGAAGCCGCGCTCCGGATGGCTGCCGAGGTCGATGACGCAGTTGTAGACCTCCAGCGGCAGGTCCGGGATCTTCCCTGCCTTCGTCACCCAGCCCGTCCCCAGTTCGGTGCCGAGCGTGTGGGCGAACACCCCGTCGGCGATGTCCTCCGGCGCATGCAGGGACAGCTCCACCGCCGCCGTGAACGCCGCCATCGGACCGTCGTTGACGATCCCCACCGCGCCGTCGTGCGTGACATAGGCCGCCAGGTCGTCCTTGAGCGCCGTCAGGTGGGCGAACTCCGCCTCATAGTCCACCTCGGGATTACCGCGGATGCCGCGCGTCTTGTAGACCTCGCCGCCGACGATCTGGTCGTCCACGACGACATCGGGGAAGCACATCCCGATCGCATCGAACGCGAAATCCACTCCCGCCGTGGCGCCTTCGCCCTCCTCGACAAGATCCAGGATGGCTTCGAGCGGCATACTCGCCGTCGTCAGCGCCCCGTCGAGGCGCTCCCCCAGCAGCCCTTCCTGCCCGCGCACGCTCTGCCGGATCGCCGCCAGCCGCAGCAGCCGCACGATCGCGATCAACGCGGTCGTCAACTGGTGCATGCGGGTGTATGCCGCGGGGAACCAATCGAACTCCTTGTATGCCGTGGTGATCCCGTTCCGGGAGAGCACCGCCCGGACATTGGTCCCACCGACGTCGATCCCGAGGATGCAGCGCTGGTCCAGCTCGCGCAGCGCCGCGGCGCATGCCTCCGCGATCCCCGACCCCTCAATCACCGGCGCCGCCGGCCTCGCCGCCGCCACCGGCCCGGCCGTCAGCGTCCAGGCGAACCGTTCCCCCGGGCTCCCGGTCTGGGCGTCCAGCATCCGCTCGATGACGTTGATGCACCTCGCATATCCGTGACGGTCCTTGCGCGCCAGCGCGATTCCGAACTTCGTATCGAACGCCGCAGTCAGCTCCTGCGCGAACTCGACATCTCCGTCGGCGACGAAGTCGATCCGGCGCCCACCGATCGTCGAGAGGATGTTGAAGAGCGATCCAAGGACGTACTCGGTGGCGAACTCCGGTTCGTCATCGGCCAGGCCCCGGGCGAGCGGCAACCGCAGGTCGTATGCCGCCGCCTCCCCCGCGGTCGGCAGCACCCGTGCCTGCAGCACCCAGGACTCGGTGGGCGGAAGGGCGCCATACGCGGCACGCACCGTGCACATCCATACCGGTGAACCCGCCCGCGCCGCTGCGAGGAACTCACCCGTGACACTCATCGCTCATCGTCCTCCTTCGCTGCTCCCGCCGGCTCGCGGAGAGCGTCGGTACGCACGACCACCCCGGCCTCGGCGACATAGCCGACGAATCGTGCCAACTCCTCGGCACTGAAACCCGTTGTGCGGTCGGCGAACTCGTGGGGGATATCCATTCGTCGGTATTTCGCCGCGGCCAGCGGATTGAAGTTCATCAGCTCGACCGGGATCGCCGGATCGATCGAGGCGATCAAGGCCCCGACCGCCCGCAGGTTGTCCGGGGTCGCCGTGTAGCCCGGGATCAGCGGGGTGCGGACCAGCAACCGGTCCTGCCCGCGCAACCGCTCCGCGAGCCGGCGCAGGTTGGCGATGATCGGGGCATTGCGGACGTGCGTGGCGCGCACATGCTCGGCCTCGTCGACGACCTTGACGTCGACGATGAACAGGTCGATGACCTCCAGCAGCGCCTCGACCGAGTCCCACGGCACGAGCAGGGTCGTCTCCACGGCGGTGTGTATGCCGAGCGCCTTGAGCTCCGCGGCCACCTCCAGGACGTAATGGGCCTGGTAGAGCGGTTCCCCACCGGAAAAGGTCACCCCGCCGCCCGAGACCTCGTGGAAGACGCGGTCGTGCCGCAACTCGGCGAGGATCTCCTCGACGCTTGCCCGCCGCCCGTCGAGGGCCAGCGCATTGCGCGGGCACGCGTCGACGCACGCCCCGCACGAGGTGCACGCGTCGTGGTCGATCCGCACGCGATTGCCCGGCTCCAGCGTCAGTGCATTCTCCGGGCACGCCGTCACGCACGCGCCCGTCGAATCACACAGATTCGTGAAGTGCCAGAGGCGGATCGACTTCTCGATCCCCTCCGGGTTCTGGCACCACCGGCACTCCAGCGGGCAGCCCTTGAGGAAGAGCGTGGTCCGGATCCCCGGTCCGTCGTTCGTCGAGAACCGTTGGACGTCGAAGATCCGGCCGTCCGTCATGACTCGTCGTAGCTCGTCCGCGCGATGATCTCGTCCTGCAGATCCTTCGACAGCTCGGTGAAGTAGGCCGTGTAGCCCGCGACGCGGATCGTCAGGTTGCGGTACTGGTCCGGATTGCGTTGCGCCGCTTCGAGATCGTCGCGCGTGACGACGTTGAACTGGACATGGTTGATCTTCAGCTTGACGAACCCGCGCAGCATCGCCGCGAACGCCTGCACGCCGTGTTCGGTCTGGAACAGGCGCGGCAGGAACTTCATGTTGAGCAACGTCCCATTGCTTCCGTATGCCGAGTTGACCCGCGACACCGAGGTCAGCAGGGCCGTCGGGCCGAGCCGGTCGCGGCCGTACACCGCGGACAGGCCACCATCGGCGAGTGGGGCGCCCGACTTGCGGCCGTCGGGAGTAGCGCCGACATTGGTGCCCATCGGCACGTGCGCCGAGACGGTGTAGAGACCCGTGTGATAGGGCCCGCCGCGATAGTTGGTGTGCCCCTTGAGCTTTCCGGCGAAGTAGGCGACCCAGTCGTTGCCGATCCGATCGACCCACTCGACATCGTTGCCGTATTTCGGCGCCTTGTTGAGCAGCAGCTGGCGCAGGACCTCGTCGTCGGCGAAGTCGCTCTCCAGCGCTGCCTGGACCCGCTCGCGCGTGACGAGCCCGTCCTCGTAGACGAGTTTCTTCAGCGCCGCAAGGGAATCGGCGACATTGGCGACCTGGATGATCTGTATGCCGGACAGGTTGTAGCGTGCGCCGCCGCGGGTGACGTCCTCGCCGCGCGCGATGCAGTCGTCGATGACGGCGGACAGCAGCGCGGTCGGCAACAGCCGCTGGTGCATCTCCTCGACCGCCTCGCACGCCTGCAGCATCTTGTCGAAGAAGAAATCGATCTGGGCGCGGAAGGCAGCCTCGAGATCGGCATACGACGCGAGGTCGACCAAATGACCGGTATGCGGCCCGAGCTGGGCGCCGGTGATCAGGTCGCGGCCGTCGTTCATCGCCAGCTCGAGGCACTTCGGCAAGTTGAACATCGCCGCATCGGACCAGCCGAGGTTGTTGCCCGGAGTGGTCAGCTCGACGCAACCGACGATCGCGTAGTCGGTCGCGTCTTGTGCCGAAATCCCTTGCGCCTCGAGGGCGGGGATGATGCTCTCGTCGTTGAAGACCTGCGGCATACCGCTGCCGAGGCCGATGACCCGGGTGCATTCGAGGAGGAAGTCCTCGGGGCTGTTCTCGTGCAGCCGGGCCGAGAGGTTGGGCTGCGGCAGGCAGATATGGTCCTGCGCCTTGAGGAAGAGATAGGACAGGGTGTTGGCCTGATCGTGACCGGCGCCGTCGCGGCCGCCGATGGCGACATTGAAGCCGATCGGGAAGCCGGCGAAGAAGGCGGCGCTGTGGGCGTTGCGGAGATAGACGATCTGGTTGAACTTCAACCACATCGCCTCGATCAGTTCGAGCGCCCCGGCCTCGTCGAGCCGGCCGGCCTCGACGTCGGCGGTGAAGTAGGGATAGAGGTATTGGTCGGCACGGCCCGGGGAGAAGCTGGAGGCGTTGGACTCCAGGTGCAGCAGCGCGAAGAGGAACCACAGCGCCTGGACCGCCTCGTGGAAGGTGCGGGCGCCGCCGTCGCGCAGCTGCTCGCATACGGCCGCAACGGCTTCGAGGCTCTCGCGGTGCTCGGGCGTGGTGGTGGCCAGGTCGCGGGCGAGCGCGGCATACCGGCCGATGTAGTCCTGGGATGCCTCCAGGACGAGGACGACGCACTCGTAGAACTCGCGGGTCTCCTCACTCGCGGTGGCGAGTTGCTCGCGCGCCCGGGCGGCCAGGCCGGCCGGGCCGATGGCGATCCAGGTCGCGACGTCGGGGCAAATGTGACCCTGAGCATGGTCCTTCTGGTTGATCTTGACCACGCGGGCGATGGCGTCCAATAGCGGAGCTTGCTCGGCGCGCAGGGTGTCCTCGAGGCTGCGGCCGGTCCAGTAGGGCAGCACCTCGGCGCGGAAGGCGCGGATGTCGTCGGCGCGGACCTCGAAACGGTCCTGCGCCCGGGTCGGCAGCGACTCGATCTCCTTGTCAATCCACGAGATTCCCGCCTCGGGGAAGACGACGCCCGCACGCACGCCCGCCGTGCGGTTGCCGACGATCAGCTCTTCCGGATCGATGTGGATTGAGATCTGCCGCATGGCGGCGGCCAGCGACTCGACGCGCTTGCGTGGCACCGATGCGCCCTCGTTCGCTCGATAGACGTCGGTGATCAGCAGTGCCTGCTCGACCGAGAGATAGCGCGGCTCGGCGAGCATCCGGTCGCGCAGCCGCGCGATTCTCGGGCTCGGGCCGCCAAGTTCAGACGGCATGGCACGGCTGGGCTGGGGTGTGGTCGTGGTCATGGGTGTGGCCTCCTAGCTATGACGGTAGGCCCGCGGGGATCGTGGCACCACCGACGGGAGTGCCAGAAAGGTGGACGGGAGTGGCAGCCTCGATCGAGGCGAGACGATCGCGGCGGTAGGCGCTCGGCGCGGCGCCGGCGAGCTGTTTGAAGACCCGGGCGAAATACTTGGCGTCGGTGAACCCGACGCGCCCGGCGACGGTATCGATCGGCAGGGTTGGGTCGAGGAGCATCAACTTCGCTTTCTCGATCCGGACCTGATTGCGGTAGTGCATCGGCGCCATACCGAGCCGCTTGCGATAACAGCGGTAGAGGTAGGAGGTGCTGACCGCGTGCTCGGCCGCCAGCTCCTCGACGGTGAAAGCCTCGGCGTAGTACTCGTGGACGTAGGCCAGGGTGCGCTCGAATGCCGGATCGGTATCGGCGGCGGGCTGCTCGCAACCTTGTTGCAGCAGCAGGAGAATCAGCCGCAGGCAGTGGTCGATGACGGGCCGGCGTCGGGGCCGGTCGGCGGCGTATTCGGCGTACAGCAGCTCGAAGACGTGCCGCAGCGAGCCGTGCCGGTCGGCGATCGCGATCGGGTGCTCGAACACCGGAGCCGGGCCCGCATCGACCCACAAACAGATGATGTCCTGGCGGCGGTCGATCTCGAGGTTCTCCAGGTGGGCCAAGCCGGGGGGATAGACGACGACGTCGAAGTCGCCGATGCCGAGCGCGTCGGGGCCGGCGGAGATATTGGCGCGGCCCTCGACGAAGTAGATCAGCTCGAAGAACGGGTGACGGTGCTTGGTGAGATTCCAGACCTCGGAGCGCTCGTCGAAGCGTTCGCAGAACTCGAGCCGTGCGCCGGCGAAGTCGAGTGCCCCGAGGAACTCGGAGACCGACTGCGCCGGCGACGCGGTCACAAGGTCACTTGACCGAGCCAGCGACCAGGCCCTTGACGAAGAACCGGCCGAGGACGAGATACAGCAGGATCGTCGGCAGCGCGGCGATGACCGCACCGGACATGACCGCATTCCACGACACCGAGAAGTTCCCGGAGAGGTTGTTCAACGCCACCGTCACCGGTTGGGCCGCCGGATTGGGCACGACGGTGATCCCGAAGAGGAAGTCGTTCCAGATGTTGGTGAACTGGAAGATCCAGGCGACGACAAAGCCCGGCAGTGACAGCGGGACAAAGAGCCGGAAGAACATCGCCATCTCGCTGGCGCCGTCGACCTGCCCGGCCTCACGGATCTCGTCGGGGATTCCCGCGAAGTAGTTGCGGAAGATCAGCGTGACGATCGGGAACCCGTAGATGCAGTGCACGACGGTCAGGCCGGTCACGCTGCCGAACAGGTGCGTCCACTGCAGGAAGCGCACGAGCGGAACGAGAATGACCTGATACGGGATGAACATGCCGAGCATGAGGGCCGCAAACACCCACGTGTCACCCCGGAAACGCAACTTGGAGAAGCAATATCCGGCCATGGCGCCGATGAATGAGGAGATCAGCGTCGCCGGGATGGTCAGCTTCAAGGAGTTGACGAAGTTCGGCCCGACCGCCTTCCATGCCTCTTTGGGCCCGGTGAAGTCGAGCTTCTTCGGCAGCTGCCACATGTATGCCGCATCCGCCTGGCTGCTCGGCTTCAGCGCCGCCGAGACCATGATGTAGATCGGGATGAGGAAGACAACCGCGAGGAGCGCCAGGACGATCGTTTGAACCAGACCGCTACCCTTGTACCAGCGGCGCGATACGTTCACTTCTCCTCCTTGACGAAGTTGCGGTGGAGGTAGGGCAGCACGACGATCGCCACGAGGACGAACATGACGATCGATGCCGCGGCACCGGTGTTGTACTTGCCCGCGCGGAACATCGTGTCGAACACGAACAAGCCGGGGACATCGGTGGCGAACCCAGGCCCCTGGCCGACCATCGCATAGACAAGGTCGAAGCTCTTCAACGCGATGTGCCCGAGGAGGACGACGACAACCATGACGGCCGGACGCAACAGCGGCAACACGACCTTGCGGTAGTACTGCATCGTCGAGGCACCGTCGAGGCTGGCGGCCTCGTGCAGTTCCGGCGGGATCGTGCCCAAGGCGGCGAGGAAGTTGGCCATGGCGAAGCCGCCGAGCTGCCAGCTCGCCGCGATGACGACGGGGATGATCGCGAGCGGAATGCCCATCTTGATCTGGATGAAGTCGGCTCCGGGGATGACCTTTTCCAGCGCCGCGCTGACGTCTCCGGCGACCGTGGGGTCGGTGATCCACTTCGGTCCGGGATCGATCCCGACGTGTTTAAGGATCGCGTTGGCCCCGGTCGAAGGCGTGAAGATCCAACGCCACACCACCCCGGTGACGATGAACGACAACGCATACGGCAGCAGGAAGACCGTCCGGAAGAAGCCGCTGGCGACCAGCGCGTTGTGGATGAGCAACGCCAACGCCAGGCCGAGCAGGATCGCAAAGAGCAGCAGCAATGCCGTGAAGATGAAGATGTTGCGCAGGTCGGCCTGGAACCGTGCGGTGTGAATCAGCTTGTCGTACACCGAATACCACGGGTCGGCAACCTTGAGGTTGGGCAGGATGCCTTGCCAGCGCGAGATCGAAACCCGGCCGCTGTAGGCGATGAACCCATAGACGAAGATGAAGCCGAGGGACAGGACGGGCACCAGCACACTGACCTGGAAGCCGTGCTTGCGCGTCCAGCTACGCAGCCGGCCCTCGGGCTTGGGAGTAGTTTTCGCCTGGGCGGCGGGCGAACTCACGCGGTCCTCCTTGTTGGACGGCCCTCATGGTGCCCCTCGCCGGGTGGCGAGGGGCACCATACGGGATTGAGATCAGCCGGCAGCCGAGACGAGAGCCTGGCTGAACGCAGCCGTGTCCTTGTTGGACACGAACTGGGTCACGGCGTCGAAGAAGCCCTGCTGGAAGGCCGGCGGCGTGGCCTGGCCGTGCGCGATCGACCAGACGAGGCCGTCCGACCGGTAGGACTCAGCGGCAGTCTGCTGGTACTTCGGCAGCGAGGAGACATCGACGTCGTTGCGGATCGGCGTGCTGCCCTTGAGCTTGTTGAACTCCAGCTGCGCGGCCGGGTCGGCGAGCACAGCCATCCAGTTCTTGGCGTTCTCCAGGTTCTTGGCGCCCTTGGCGACCGCGAAGGTGTCCACGACGAGAACGAAGGTGCCGTCGGTGCCGGGGTGTGCGGCATACCCGAAATCGGTGCCCTCGGCCTTGCCGGCCTTGACGAGCTCGCCGTAGGCCCAGTCACCCATGCTGTTGAAGGCGCACTGGCCCTCGCCGAGCTTCTTGATCGCCTGGTCCCAGGTCATGGCGGAGGCGTCGGGGTCGGCGAACGCCATGATCTTGGTGAACGTGTCGGCCGCCTTGGCGACGTCCGGGTCGCTCCACTGCAGCCCGCCGGTGGTCAGCTGGTTCCACTTGTCCTTGCCGACCGTGCCGAGCAGGGTGTTCTCGAACAGCTGGGCGACGGCGAAGGTGTCCTTGGCACCGAGGCACAGGGGAACGCCGCCGGAATCCTTGACCTTCTGCAGGTCGGCGAGGAAGGTCTCCGGGGTGTAACCGTCGGCGGGCTCGGTGACCTGGGCCTTTTCCAGCATCGGCTTGGAATACCAGAGCACGTTGCCGCGGTGGGCGCCAACGCTCAGGCCGTAGTACTTGCCGTCGCCGTTGTTCTCGTGAGCCTTGAGCATGTCGGCCGGCATCTTGTCCTTCAGCCCCGTCGCGTCGTAGACCGAGGTGATGTCCTCCAGCGCGTCGGCGTCGAGGTAGACCTTGAGCGACTCGTTGGGGTGAGTCTGGAATGTGTCCGGCGGGTTGCCACCCTGAATGCGCGTCTGCAGGATCTGCTGGGCGTTGCCGCCGCCACCGCCGGCAACGGCGCCATTGGTGACCTTTACGTCGGGATACTTCTTGCTGTATGCCGAGATCAGCGACTTCAGCGCAGCGTCCTCGGAGCCGGAGGTCCACCAGGAGAAGATCTCCAGGTCTTTCGTGGCGGCAGCGCCACCACCAGACGAGCCGCCGGTGCTGGACGACGGGTTGTCGCTGCCTCCGCCACAGCCCGCGAGGGCGAGAGAGGCCACCGTCACGGCGGCAACGGCCGTGAGCGTGTTGCGGTGCTTCATCAGGGTTGTCCTTCCTTCGTTTCCCTGTATGACTCGGCGGAGTCGCCGGTGGTAGACCGATCTACCAGTGGATGCGGAGGCATCCGGGTCTTGTGGGTGTCGGGGGCCGACGAGGCCCGCACGACGAGAACGGGGGCGAGTTCAATGCGCTGAATCGGGCGGGCGGGCTCGGCAACGCGCTGCACCAACAGCGTGGCGGCTGCCCGGCCCGTCTCACTCGCGTGCGTGGAGACACTGCTCAGCTGCGGGTACACGGTCAGCGCGTCGCTCGAGTCGTCGTGGCTGATCAGCCGGATGTCGCGTCCAACGCGCAGTCCCGCCTCGGCGAGGGCACTCATGACGCCGCGCGCGAGGAAGTCGGAATAGCAGACGATCCCGTCGACCTGGTCGCAATCGGAGGTCGAGATGCGTTCTAGCAGTGTGGCGGTGGCGTCGCGGCCACCGTCGCTGGTGTTGGCAGCGGGAATGATCAGCTCCTTGCGCACCTGGATCTTATTGGCGCGCAAAGCCTCTCGGTATCCTCTCTCCCGATCCTCCCGGGAGCTCGAGCCACGCACCCCACCGAGGAAGGCGATCGTCGAGCACCCGTGATCGAGAAGATGGTGCGTCGCCATCGCGCCCGCCCGCCGGTTGTCGATCGTCACACTGTCGCAGGCGTGTCCTGCCACCGAGCGGCTGATGAGGACGTGCGGGACCTGCACGCTGCCGCGGACCGCCTCCAAATCGTCATCGGTCGTCCCGGCGGCGGGCAGAATGAGCAGGCCGGCCACGCGATGCTCGAGCATCTGCTGCAACAGCGTTTGCTGGCGCGTCACGTCGTCGCGGGAGTATCCCTGGAAGAGCGTGAGGCCATGCTCGTCGAGCACGGTCTCGACCGCCATTGAGAACTCGGCGAAGTAGGAGTTGCGAATATCGGTGGCCACCATACCGATTGTGTGCGCGGCCTGGTGCCGGAGGTTAGCGGCGCGGCGGTCGTAGACATAGTCCAAGTCGACCATCGCGGCGCGCACGCGTCGCCGCGTGTGGTCACTCACCCGGCCCCTCTTGTTGAGCACGAGCGAGACGGTCGACCGGGAGACGCCGGCGGCCGCCGCGACGTCATTGATCGTCACGTGGAGCATGTGCAACCCGCACGCGTGCTGGATCGATCCAGCACCTGATGATCGCAGCGCAGGCGCATGGCAGGCACACAACGGCCACCGTGGGGCCGGGGCGCCAGCATCATGCCGAGCTCCTTCGCTCAATTTGGGAAAGGTTCTTAACTAAGGGCTGATCTTGCCACGGCTTCTGCTAGTTTGCAAGGGTTCTTAACAAAATCGTCATCGGAGGGCTTGCCGTGACTGCGAATCGCCCCGCACCGCCATCCGTGGACCTGGTTCGCCGGACCACCGACCGGCGCGTCACGGACGCGCTCATCACGTCGGCCAGCTTGACCCGACCTGAGATCGCCAGCCTCGTGGGGATCTCCAAACCAACTGTGTCCGAGAGCATTCGCCGCCTCACCGAGAGAGGACTGATCGACGAGGCCGGCATCACTACCGGCGGCCGTGGCCGGGCGAGCCGACGTTATCGGTTGAGCGACGACATCGGGGTGGGCCTTGCGGTCTATGCCGGGCCACTCGAGGTAGTGGCCGAGGTCGTCGACGTCCGTGGTGAGGTGCGCACCCGAGCCACACGACCCATCGGTCTGACGGCCACACCCCGACAGCTCTCCGCGATTTTGCGCTCCCTCCTGGCCGAATGCGAGGCCGCAGCACCCGGACCGGTAGTCGCTCGTGTGGTCTCGGTCGCCGACCCGGTCGATCGCGAGGGGCGCACGCTCGCCATGGAGAGTTCGCCCTTCCTGACCGCGCCGGCCGATCTGCGGCGCAGCGTAGGAGGTGACGCCCTTATCGGGAACGACGTCAACTGGGCCGCCCTGGCCGAGCTGACTGACGGCGCCGGCGAGCGGCTCAACTCCTTCCTCTATCTCTATCTCGGCTCCGGCCTCGGCTCGGCGATCGTCGACGAGGGACGGGTCGTCGTCGGCGGGCAAGGCCTGGCCGGAGAAATCGCCTACACCCTAACGCGCGGTCCGGGTGGTCGCGGCATGTCATTGCTCCACTGCTTCCGCGAACTTGAATTCACCGTTGGGAGCAGCACCGTCATCGACGCGGACGCCGTCCGTGCCGCCTTCGCTGCCGGAGATCCGCGCACCGAGGCGCTGGTGACGGCGCTCGCGGGCAGTTTGGGGTCCTCCGCGTGCATGCTCTCCCCCGACCGGATCGTCGTCGGGGGCCCGTGGGCCGGGGCCCCCGGGCTGATCCCTCGGCTCGCCGCGGCGACCGAGCAGATGGTTCCGTATGCCGTTCCGGTCTCCGCGGCGGAGCACAGCGACGGGGCTGCGCTGGCGGGTGCACGGATCGCAGCGGCCGACGCGGTCCGCGCGGCGCTCCATCGAGCGGTGGCGTGAGTCCCCCGCGATGAGCGAGGAGACGTGGGTGACGTTGGCGCGGGCGACAACTCCCCGTGGGGATCTCGCGCTCCGCGAGCGGCGCCGGTCGGGTCACGTGGTGCACGAGTTGATCATCGCCGGGGTCTTCGCCATGGACAGCGTCGACGTCTCGTCCGAAGTCGCGCTCGCCGAATCGGCTCTCGCCGGCGCCCACAATCCGGCACGAGTGCTCGTCGGTGGCCTCGGTCTGGGCTACACGGCGGCTGCCTTGCTCGAGGACGCGCGGGTCGAGCAGGTCGTGATCGCCGAGCTCGAGGGGCCGCTGATCGCCTGGGCCCGCGCGGGATTGACCCCGCAACTTGGTGCGCTCGCCGCCTCCCCGCGGGTGGAACTGCGCGAGCAGGACATCGCGCACTCCCTCGCGGCCGCGGAGTCGTTCGACGCGATCCTCCTCGACGTCGACAACGGCCCATCCTTCCTCGTGCACCAGGAGAACGGCTCGCTGTATGCCGATTCCGCACTGGCGCAGGCAATCTCGCTGCTCACCTCCGGCGGAGTCCTGTCGATCTGGGCGGCGCAGCCCGAGCCGGCGCTGCTGGAGCGGCTCACGCGCCTTTCCGCAGGCCGCAACGGGTGGACGGTCGAGGAGCGGTTAATCCCGATCAGCCGGGACGGCCGCTCCTTCGACTACGCGATCTACCAAGTTCGCTGAGGTCTGCGCTTTTCGCCGAGGTCGTATTACCGCGAAGCAGACCTCGGCAAAAAGTACAGACCTCAGCGCATTCGGTCGCTGAGCGCGGGGGCGACGGCGGCGTCATACAGGGCCTTCTTGGGCAGGCCGCTCTCGCCGGCCACCTGGGCACAGGCGTCCTTGAGTCGTATGCCGCTCGCCACGAGCGCGCGCACCCGCTCCACGGCGTCCGGGAGGTCCGTCGCCGAGGCGGGCGGAGCCCCGGCGACGACAAGTGTGATCTCGCCCAGGACACCCTCGGCCGCCCACTCAGCCAACTCGTCCAGCCGGCCACGGCGGACTTCCTCGTAGGTCTTGGTCAGCTCGCGGCATACGGCAGCGGGACGGTCGGGTCCGAAGGTCGCGGCCATCGCTTCGAGGGTGGCGGCCAGGCGGTGGGGCGCCTCGAAGAAGACCATCGTGCGGCGCTCCCCGGCTAGCGCGGCCAGCCACCGGGCGCGCTCCCCCGCCTTGCGAGGCGGGAAACCGTCGAAGGCGAACCGGTCGATGGGCAATCCCGACAGCGCGAGCGCGACCAGGACCGCACTCGGGCCCGGCAGACAGGTCACCGGGTGACCGGCGGCAACGGCGGCGGTGACGAGTCGATAGCCCGGATCGGAGACCGACGGCATACCGGCGTCGGTGACCAGCAACACGCGCTGGCCCGAGGCGAGGCGAGAGACCACGTCGGCCGTCACGGCGGCCTCGTTGTGCTCGTGGTAGCTGACCAGTCGCCGGGGGGTCACCTTGAGCGCCGCGCACAGCCGGCGGGTACGGCGGGTGTCCTCGGCGGCGACCACATCGGCCGTCGCCAACGCGTCGATCAGCCGCGCCGACGCGTCCCTCGCGTCGCCGATCGGCGTGGCGGCCAGCACGAGTGTCATGGCCGCATCCTGCCGGACATCTGCGCGGCTGAGCGGCGACGGCCCACTCAGATGCGGTGACCAAGCTCCAGCTTGCGCGCCAGATAGAAGCCGACGCCAATGAGCACGAGCGCCGAGCCCGCCCCGCCGACCAGCACGGCACCGACGTTGGGGCCGGCGTGTGCCACGCGGTTGATCAGCAGCCCGCCGCTCACCGCCGCGAGGGTGAGCGGACGGGCATACCAATAGGTCATCGCGATCGGCCCGAACTCGGGTACGAAGGAGGCCTCGGGCGGCGCCCCACGGAAGGCAGCCAGGAGGGTCGCAGCGCAGAGTAAACCGGCGAGGACGACGACGGCGCCCGCGACGACCCACGGCTGACCACCGAGCCGACTCCCGAGCAAGGCCGTGATCGGCGTGGCCAGGGCGAGGAAAGCAGTCACGGGCACGACGAGGTGCGCCGCTGCTTCGGCCCGGAAGCCGAGGCCGATCAGCGGCGTCGTCCCGGCGTTGTCGGCGACCAGCCGGACTCCTTCGGCAAGTGCGCCGAAGCCGAAGTACAGCGCGACGGCGGCAAGACCAGCCACGATGACCGGCGCCCCGGCCTGCGTGAGCGAGACCGCGGCGAGCGCCGATCCGCCGATGGTCAGGCAGGCCCCGGTGACGACCTGGAACGGCGTGCGGCGCAGGCCGAGCAGGTCGCGGCGCATGATCGTGGGGTAACGCCCGGCCGCGCGCAGCCGTCGCCCGCGCGCCCGCGTGACCGGCGCCGCGACATCGAGCCGCACCGCCCGCAAGTCCCCGGCGAGCACCGCGCCACCGGCATGAGTGCTGCGGATGGCGTGCCGGCGCAGCTCCTCCAGGCGCAGTCCACGCAACCCGGTGGCCAGCCCGTGGCGCACGTCGACCAGCGCCCTCGGGCGGGTCCCGGCCTGCCCCGCGAACCACGCCAGCGCGCTCGCCAGGCCGGTTGCCAGCCCGGCCGCCGCCCCGGCGGCGACCGTGCCAACCCCGCCGACACCCGAGCCGACGACTCCGCCGGCGAAGATCGCGCCCAACAGCAGCCCGATACTGCCCCCACCAAGCAACGTCAGGGCCAGCCGTTCCCGCAGCACGATCGCCCGGTCGAGCGGGCCGGCGACGACCTGGTCGATGAACGGCAGCGGCGGCACCACGGGTCCGCGCACGCTCCCCAGGCGCCACGCCAAACCGACCAGCCCGGCGACCACGACCGCGATCGCTCCGAGGCCCCAGCCGGAGCGCACCATGGTGTCGATGAACTCCGGATCGCTGGAGACGAGCACGCCGCGCCAGAGCGTAAAGCCATAGATCCCGGCAAAGATCGCGACGAGATAGACGGCATACAACAGTCGGCCCAGGCCGCCCGAGCCACGGGAGCCGTGCACGACATAGAGCGCGTCATCGAGCCGCTCGGAGTCCGAACCCATCTCACCCCCGAGCTCATCACCGAAGGCATGGGCACCCGCGCCGGCGACGGGTCGCTCACTCATCCGGACCCCGCGAGGACTCCGCGGCCGGCTCCCACCCCAGATCGAGCACCTGATCGGCAATCGCCGCGGTGAGATCCGGGTCGTGGCAGGCGACGACAAGTGTCGTGCCGTCGTCACGGCGCGCCGCGAGCAGTCGCTCAATCAACTCGCGTTTGTCGGTGTCGAGACGCTGCTCGGGCTCATCGAGGATCAGCAGATCGCTCGGCCTAAAGAGCGCCAATGCCAAGCGGAACAGCTGGGTCTGCCCCGAGGACAGCTCGTGCGGAAACCGTCCACCCAGCTCCCCGATCCCGACCTGCGCGAGCGCCGCGTCGACCCGCTCCTCACAGCTGGCCGCCTCCCGGCCCCAGGTCGCATCGACGAGCGTCAGATGATCCGCGAGCGTCAAATCCCGGTATGCCGCCGGCGCACCGATCAGCGCCGCCACCCGGCCCCGCTGGCGCCGATCGCGCTCGTCGGCGGCTTGACCGTCAATCAGCGCCGACCCGGACGTGGGCTCCAAGACCCCCGCGAGGATTCGCAGCAGGGTCGTCTTTCCGATCCCGTTGCGACCCTGAACCACAAGCACCTGACCCGACTCGGCCCGCAGGCTCGTCGGCGGCAGCAACGTGACCTCGCCGATCACCTTGGTGACGGCCTCGGCGCTCACCACCGGGCCGCGGGCAGTCGGTGTCGGTCGGGTCGCAGGCATGCCTGTGATCGTAGATTCGGCCGCGGGTCAGCGGAAGCGACGTCGGTCTAAACCCTCGACGCTGCCTCCACGACCACAGTCGGTTGCGGTCCGAGAACTCGACGAGGCGGTGATCGAGCCGGCCAGGTCGGCCACATACGATGGCGCGCGTGACCCGGACCGATCAGCTTCGCGCCCGGATGCTCGGGTTCCGGCCGAGTGACACGCTCGCCGGCTGGGTTGGGCCACTGCTCTTCGCCGTCCTGGGCGGGCTGATCCGCTTTTGGCGACTCGATCGGCCCCACCAGCTTGTGTTCGACGAGACGTATTACGTCAAACAGGGCGTCTCGATGCTGGAATACGGCGTCGAGATGCGATGGAAGGGTGAGGGCAAGGTCGTCGATCCGCTGTTCACCCACGGCAACCTCGACGTCTTCATCACCGACAACGGCGACATGGTCGTCCACCCACCCGTTGGCAAATGGGTGATCGCCTTCGGGGAGTGGATCTTTGGGGGGACCTCGAGCTGGGGCTGGCGCTTTTCCGTGTGCGTCCTCGGCACGCTGTCCATCCCCATGGTCGGCCGAATTGCCCGCCGCCTGTTCCGCTCCAGCCTGCTCGGGACGATCGCCGCCTTCTTGACGGCCTTCGAGGGGCACCACTTCGTGCAGTCGCGCACCGGCCTGCTCGACCTGATCCTGATGTTCTTCGTCCTGAGCGCCTTCGGGGCCCTGCTGATCGACCGGGACCAGATGCGAGCCCGGCTGGCCGAGCACGCAGGCCGTATCTCGGTGCACACCTATGCGACGTGGGGGCCGGTGCTCGGCTTCCGCCCGTGGCGCTGGGTGGCCGGGGTGTGCCTCGGCCTGGCGGCAGGCACGAAATGGTCGGGGGCGTTCTTCCTGATCGGTTTCGGGTTGATGACCGTTCTCTGGGACATGGGTGCCTATCGGGCGGCCGGTGTGCGGCGGTGGGTTGCCTCGACCTTCCTCATCCAGGCACCGATCGCCGCGCTGGTCATGGTCGGCACCGCGCTGGCCACCTATCTGGCGTCGTGGACCGGCTGGTTCCTCAGCGAGCACGGCTACAAGCGGCACTGGGCCGACTCCCATCCGAGCAGCCACAACTGGATCCCCGGGCCGCTGCGTTCGCTGTGGAGCTATCACAGCGAGGCCTACACCTTCCACCAGGGGCTGACCTCCCCGCACGACTACATGTCCAATCCCTGGGCCTGGATGGTGCAGGCCCGCCCGACGAGCTTCTTCTATGAGGGGCCGAAGAAGGGCCAGGACGGGTGCACGGTCGCCGAATGCTCCAAGGCGATCTCGTCGGTGGGCACGATCTCGGTGTGGTGGCTCGCGACCGCGGGCATCCTCTTCTTGGCGTTTTACTGGGTGGTGCGCCGGGACTGGCGGGCCGGCGCGATCCTGTGCGGGTTCGCCTGCGGCTGGCTGCCGTGGTTCGACCTGCAGCACCGCACGATCTTCCAGTTCTATGCCATCGCCTTCCAGCCATGGGTCGTCCTCTCCGCGGTCTATGTCCTGGCGCTCATTCTGGGCAAGGCCACCGACAGCCCTCGACGACGCCGCGTCGGGCTCGCAGTCGTCGGCGGCTACTGCCTGCTGACCCTGGCCCTGTTTGCCTTCTATTGGCCGATCTATACCGCCCAGGTCATCCCCTATGACATGTGGCGGGCCCGGATGTGGTTCCCGAGCTGGATTTAGCGCCAGACAACCGATAGTCGCCCCTGCGCGCGGCGGTCACGGTCGTTGTCGGTGGCGTCTCGTAGGGTCGAATCATGTTCCTGCTTCCCGGCGCCGCACGCGCCACCGCCAGCCCGGCGGACCTGCGCGCGGCGGCCGAGTGCGAGTGGGCGCTGCTGCGGGAGTTCGACGCAGTCCTCGGTCGTGCGCCCGGACAGCGGCCACCGGCCGACCCGATGCGCGCCCGGCTCGCAGCGCTCGGCCTGGCCCACGAGCAGGCGGTGCTCCGGGCCTTGCATCGCGAGCATCGCGGCCGCATCGTCACCATCTCGCGACCGCGGCATACGACCGAGGCCTATGCCGCGGCTGCCGCCGCCACCGCCGCGGCCCTGCGAGACCCGGACAGCCAGGTCGTTTATCAGGGGTGTTTCGCCGGTGAGCGCTTCCTCGGTTTCGCCGACTTCGTGGTCCGCGACGACCACGGCCGTTGGCAGGTCTGGGACACCAAGCTCGCCCGCGAGGCGACGGTGGCGGCGCTGCTGCAGCTGGCGGCATACGCCGATCTGCTGGTCGACCTCGGCGTCCCGAGCGCGACCACGGCGGCCCTCGTGCTCGGCGACGGCGACCGCCAAGAGTTCCCGCTCGACGAGATCACCCCGGTCGTGCGCAGCCGGTTGCGGCGCCTGCTCGATCTGCTCGACGCCCACCAGGACGAGGGCGACCCCGCGCAATGGGGTGACCCGCGAGTGCACGCCTGCGGGCGCTGCCCCGCCTGCGCCGAGCAACTGGCGGCGACCAGGGATGTCGCCCTCGTGGCCGGCGTCTATACGACTCAGCGCAAACGGTTGCGGGCCGCCGGCGTCACCACCCTCGACGGGCTCGCCGACCGCGTCGAGCCGGTCGCCGACCTGCCCGCGGCACAGCTGGACAAGCTGCGCTCCCAGGCGCGGCTGCAACGCGACCAACGCGACCACGGCCGGGTCAGCGCCGAGGTCTTCCACCCCACCGCTATTCTTGCGCTCCCACCGCCTGACGCGGGCGACCTGTTCTTCGACTTCGAAGGCGACCCGCTGTGGAGCGAGCCCGGTTCCCCCCGCCGCGGCCTCGAATATCTCTTCGGCGTCCTGGAGACCCCGTGCGCGGGTGTCCCGGCGCGATATCGCGCCTTTTGGGCGCATGACCGCGCCGGCGAGAAGCAGGCCTTGATCGACTTCGTCGACTATGTCGAGCGACGCCGCCAGCTCCATCTCGGCATGCACATCTATCACTACGCCGACTACGAGCGCTCGCGGCTGCTTTCGCTCGCGGCGCGATACGGCGTCTGCGAGGCGGCGATCGACGATCTTCTCCGGGCCGGCGTTCTCGTGGACCTGTATGCCGTGGTCCGGGCCAGCGTGCGCGTCTCCCAGGACTCCTACTCGATCAAGAAGCTCGAGCCGCTCTATATGGGCGATGACCTGCGCGGCGGGGTGGCGACGGCCGGAGAGTCGATCGTCGTCTATCACGAGTTCACCCAGGCCCAGATCGAGGGCCGTCAGGACGAGGCCGCCCGGCTGTTGGAGTCCATCCGCTCATACAACGAGTACGACTGCCTGTCCACCCTGCGGTTGCGCGATTGGCTGCTGACCCAGGTGGCCGGCGAAACCCCCGGCGGCGCCGGTGCAGTCGCGGGCGATGCCGCCACTAGCGGCGCCCCGGTGACCGGCGTGGTGACCGGCGTGGATCTGGGCCGCGCGGGATCCACGCTCGTGCCCTCGGGGACCGAGAGCCAGTCACCGGCAAAGACGAGCCCGTGGGCGCTGGCCGAGGACCTGCAAGACCGGCTGCGTGCGCTCGTCGCCGACATCCCGCCGCTACACCGCACCGCCGACGAGCAGGCGGTGGCGCTGGTAGCGGCGGCCATGCAATACAACCGCCGCGAAGCCAAACCATATTGGTGGCGCCACTTCGACCGGCTGCGCACGCCCGTGGACGAGTGGGCCGACCACAGCGATGTCGTCCACCTGGAGTCGGTGCAGGTCACCCGCGAGTGGTTCAAGGAGGGTCGGCAGCGCTCTCAGCGTCGCCTGCTCGACGTGGTGGGCACGCTGGGGCAGGGCAGCCGGCCGCTCAAGGCGGGCGATCGCCTGCAGGTCGTCTATGACGCTCCCGCCCCGATCGAGATGGAGCCCACCTCACCCGCGGTTCGGGTCGCCGCCACCACGGTGACGATCACCAGCGTCACCGACGAGCCCGGCGACCGAGTTCGCCTGACCGCCGAGGAGTCCCTGCCGCAACGACTGACCAGTTTTGACGCCACGCCGATCGCCTTCACGCCGGCACCGGGTCCGGGCACGATCCAGATCGACACGGCGTTGACCGAGATCGGTGCCGCTGTTGCCGGCACCTGGCCACAACTTCCCGCGGGAGCGGGGATCGACCTGCTGCGACGCGTCCCTCCCCGTCTGCGTTCTCGCGACGCACTGCCGCGCCTGGACGGCAGCCCGGAGCAATACGTCACCGCCGTGCGGGACGCGGTCCTCGATTTAGGCGATTCCTATCTCGCCGTCCAGGGTCCGCCGGGCACGGGAAAGACCCATGTGGCCGCCCACGTCATCGCCGAGCTGGTCGCCCGGCACGGCTGGCGGGTCGGCGTCGTCGCCCAGTCCCACGCTGCGGTCGAGAATGTGCTCGACGCCGTCGTCCGGGCCGGCCTGGACCCCAGTTTGGTCGGCAAGCAGTCCCAGCACCGCGAGCAGCCGATGTGGACCGACCTGCCCGAGCGCCAGTTGGCGCTCTTTGCCAGCGACCACGCCGCCACCGGCTATCTCTTGGGCGGCACGGTCTATGACTTCGTCCATCCGGGCCGGGTCGCCCGCGGCCAGCTCGACCTGCTCGTCGTCGACGAAGCCGGTCAGTTCTCGCTCGCCAACACCCTCGCCGCCTCGGTCGCCGCCCGCCGATTGCTGCTCCTCGGCGATCCCCAACAGCTCCCGGAAGTCAGCCAAGGGACCCACCCCGAGCCGATCCACACCTCCGCCCTCGGCTGGCTCATCGAGGACCAGCCGACGCTGCCCCCCGAGCGCGGCTACTTCCTCGCGACGACCCATCGGCTGCATCCCCGCCTCGCCGAGGCGATCTCTCAACTCTCGTATGCCGGATCCCTCACGGCCCGCTCCTCCGCCGAGGCCCGGCGCGCCCTCGACGGCGTCGAGCCGGGATTGCACGTGCTCCCCGTCACCCACCGCGACAACACCACCTCCTCCCCCGAGGAAGCCGAGGCGATCGCCGACGAGATCGCCGCCCTGCTCGGGCGGACCTGGCACGACCCTGCCGCGGGCGAGCCCCGCCCCCTCGAGCAGACCGACGTCCTCGTGGTCACCCCCTATAACGCCCAGGTCCACCGGCTGCGGGAAGTCCTCCAGGACCGGGGCCTCGGACAGGTCCCCGTCGGGACCGTGGACAAATTCCAGGGCCAAGAAGGCGCCGTCGTCTTCGTCTCGATGGCCGCATCGGCTCGTGCCGACGTGGCCCGCGGCGTCGGCTTCCTGCTCGACCGCAACCGTCTCAACGTCGCGCTCTCGCGCGGCAAGTGGGCCGCGACCATCGTGTGCTCCCCGCAATTGGCCGACTTCTCCCCGGCGACGCCGCGGGAGCTGAGCCTGCTGGGCGCCTTCCTTCAGCTGACCGAGCCTGCCCGGACCACCCCACCGGCGAGCCGCGGCTCACGGATGGAGCAGCCGACCCTGTTTTAACGCCGCCCCGCTCCCGCCTCGAGGGGCTGGCCGGCGCGCCCATGGCCGTCACGACCCGCACCGCTCGACAGGCGAACCTCGCCGAACCGCCCTAGGGTGCCCAGGTGGGATCGACCGGTCCCCAGCCGAAGGAGGATTCCCCGTGCCATCCATCCGCGCCATCCTGCTCGCTGCCACCGTGGCGGCCTCCACTGCCTTCCTACCGCCCGCCGCGCAAGCCAAGCCCGCGGGCCACAACACCGGGCCGACCACGGGCGCGTGCGCGTTCACCCCCCTGGAGGACCAGACCTACTCGACCTGGGTCGGGCTTCCCCCGGACCCCAAGAAGGCGCCCACCCACGGCAACGCCGCCGTCGTCCTGCAGACCAACCAGGGCGACATCCCGCTCGTCCTGGACAAGGCCGGCGCCCCCTGCACCGTGCAGAGCTTCCTGTTCCTGACCCGCCAGAAGTATTTCGACAACACGATCTGTCACCGCCTGACCGCTTACCACACCCCGCCCTACGCGCTGTCGGTTCTCCAGTGCGGCGACCCGCTCGGCACCGGCTGGGGCGACCCCGGCTACTGGTTCAAGGATGAGCTCACCACGGCCAAGGCACTGGAGAACTGGCCGGGCTTCCCCGACGGCAGCCGCAAGAACTACCGGCGCGGCCTGCTCGCGATGGCCAACGCCGGCCCCGACACCAACGGCAGCCAGTTCTTCCTCGTCTACGCCGACTCCCGGCTGCGACCGGACTACACCGTCTTCGGCGAGGTCACCGAGGCGGGCATGGCCGTCCTGGACCGGATCGCCGCCGCCGGTGTCGACCCGGCCGACGAGGGCGCCCCCGAGGACGGTATGCCGGCCACGCGCGTGCTCATCGAGCGGGCCAAGCGCACCGGCGGCGTTTGAGGGTCCCCGCTCCGGTTGCGCCCGCACGTGCAAGCCGCTGGACACCGACACGATGATGGGCGCAGGCGAGCAGCGACCAGTTCGAAAAGATCCTGTCCTATATCGACATCGGCACGCAGGAGGGGGCGCAGGTCCTCATCGGCGGCGAGCCCACCGAGTTGGAGGGCGACCTGGCCGGCGGCTACGACATCCAGCCGACAGTGTTCCGGGGAGAGAACGCCATGCGCGACGTGATCTCGACCGGGGTGCGGTCCTCGTTGACCTGCTGGATCAAGGGGACGAGGCGAACCGGGCAGGGCAATCATCGACAGGGGTGGAGCTGAGGGGATTCGAACCCCTGGCCTTCTCATTGCGAACGAGACGCGCTACCAACTGCGCCACAGCCCCAAAGTGCTTCAAAACCATAACACCGCACGCGCGGGGGCGGGAAACCGGCCGGACGGCATACGCTCGCCCATGACCCAAGACGGCGCTCGGAGGTCGCCGTCAGCAATGTGAAGGAGCGATGTGACCAGCCAACCCTCCCCGAGCCGCGTCTCCGCGGCGGTCCCCAAGGGGGTCCGGGACGCCAGCGAATGGGCCTGGCGCCTGTTGCTGATCGGCGCGGCGCTCTACCTGGCGGCCCGGGCGATCGGCTTCATGTCGGAGATCGTCGTGCCGATCATCGTCGCCACTTTGCTGTGCGCGCTGCTGGAGCCCGTATGCCGCCGGCTCGCAGGCAAACTCCCGCGCGCCTTGGCCGCGGCGATCACCGTGTTGGGGACGCTCGCGGTGATCGCCGGCCTGATGACCTTTGTCGGCTCGCAGTTCTCCTCGCAGTTCAGCGACATCACCGACCAGGTGGGGGAGGGCATCGACCAGATCCGCGACTGGATCCGCGACACCTTCCACATCACCGACTCGCAGTTCACCGAGTATTTCCAAAAGGCCCGCGACGCCGTATCCAGCGGCAACCTCGGGGAGACCGCCACCAAGGCCGGGCTGACGGCAACGCACGTCGTTGCCGGCTTCTTCATCGCGATGTTTGCGCTGTTCTTCTTCCTCTTCGACGGTGCCGCGATTTGGGCGTGGCTCGTGCGGCTCTTCCCCCAGTCCGCCCGCGCCAAGGTCACCTCGAGCGGCGCGATCGCCTGGGGACAGCTGCAGGCCTTCTGCCGGGCGACGATCCTGGTCGCCGCTGCCGACGCGACCGGGATCGGGGTCGGCGCGGCCATCCTCGGCGTGCCGTTTGCCAGCGGGATCGCACTGCTGGTGTTCTTCGGCGCGTTCATCCCGGTCGTCGGTGCGTTGCTCAGCGGGATCGTGGCGGTGCTGCTCGCGCTGGTCGCCAAGGGGCCGATCACCGCGCTGATCATGCTCGGTGTGGTCATCGGGGTGCAGCAGATCGAGTCGCACGTGCTGCAGCCGTTCCTGCTCGGGCGTGCCGTGCGGGTGCATCCGCTTGCCGTCATCCTCGCGATCGCCGCCGGCGTCATCCTGTGGGGCATCGTCGGCGCCCTCATCGCCGTGCCGGTCGCGGCCGTGCTCAACGCCGTCGGCAATCACCTGCTCGCCGACGACGAGGCACCTCCGGACGACGTCGACGAAGTTCTCACCGCCGGTGAACAGCAGCAGGTCGAGCGGGACGTCGCGCGCGGCCGGGCAGCCGAGGAAATCGGCCCCGGTGCTGGTGGCGTCACCGCGAGCAGTTAGCCGGTGGCGTGCCGCCCACGCGTCGGGGCGGCGGCATACGGGCTGGCGACATCGTCATCGTCCGCGTCTTCCAGCGGGGTGGGATAGACGGCCTTGGCCTTGAGCGTGTAGGTCGGCGGCGGCACCGGGACCGGCGACCAGGCACCGGGAACCTGCTCGGCGGCCACCGCTGGCTCCGCCCGGACAGGTGCGGCGTCCAGCGCGGCGACGTCATAGACCTCGGCGCGGCTTCGCGATGAGGCTACGGCGGCCGTGGCCCCGACGAGCGCGGGCGCTGGGCCCGATGCAGCAGGCGCCCTCGTCGCCGATGCGGCAGCCGGTGGCGCGCTGCGACCCCGTGGCGCTGCGCCCTGGCGGCGGACTGAGGCAGAGGAGGGCGGACGCTGGGCCGGTCGCGAGACGGGAGCGGCCCCCGCAGACGATGCGGCGGTTCCAGAGGAGGCAACCGACCGCGATGCGATCCGGCTCAGCACCGCGAAGCTCGCGAGGCCGATGACCACAGCCACTCCGGGCACCCCCCAGCCGACCGCTCCGACGGCAGCAAGGACAGCCCCGGCGAGGGTCAACGCGACCGCTGCGACAAAGACACCACCCACGACGGTCCGGGCACGTCCGCTGCCCCCTCGCACCGGCGCGGCCGCCGCAGGAGCCCGGTCGGGGACCTCGACGGCCATCGTCGCGCCGCCGGCCACCTCGGCAACCGAGACCCGGGCCGAGCGGCGGTGCAGCGGGATCGACCCGGTGGTGGACACCGGCCCCGGTGCGCTGGCCCGGCCGGCCTTGGTGCGGTCGAGGATGCGCATCGATTGGGAGAAGCGGTCCATGGTGCGGGCGGTGCTCAGATGCTCGCGGCGGCGCAACCAATGCTGGACGAGATAGGCAGCCCAGATCGCGATGACGATTAAGAAGATCAGGCTGCTCGGCTGCACGGGCACAACCGTATTCAGCGCAGTCAGCTGAACTCGGTAGTTGCCTCGGTGTGTCGCACCCGCTCCGCAAGATTTCGGCGCAATCGCCCCTGCAGACCGTCTTCGCCGAGTTCGTCCTTGGTGATAGCGAAACTGCGGTGGTCGCGCCAGGCGCCGTCGATGTGCAGGTAGCGCCGCCGCAACCCTTCGTCTCGCAACCCGAGTTTCGTTGCGACAGCGAGGGATGCGAGGTTCTCGGGGCGGATGTTGACCTCGAGCCGGTGCAACCGCCCGACGCCGAACATATAGTCGCCGGCCAGCGCCAGCGCCGTCGGCATGAGGTTGCGCCCAGCGAACTCCAGGCCCACCCAATAGCCAGCGGTGCACGACCGGAAGGCGCCCCGCTCGACGTTGGAGATCGTCAGCTGCCCCGCGAATTCGCCGTCCACAGCCACGGCGAAGGCAAAAGCCCTTCCGTCCCGGGCGGATTCGCGCTGTGTGCGCAGCAACTGGCCATAGGTGAGTGTGTTGGGGATGCCGTCGGGATTGGTCGGCTCCCAGGGGCTCAGCCACCCTTTGTTGCGCGCCCGCAGGCCGAAGAAGTCGCTCTTGTCGCGCCGCGTCATCGCACGCAGCACCAGCAGGCCGCCGTCGGGGAGCGTCGCGGACAACTCCACCGGCCACAGCCGCGGCGCCATTAGTGGTCGCCGCCGTGGACTTGGCTGAGCAAGTGCGGCAAAACAGGTTCGAGGACGGCGAGCGCGTCGCGCACCCCTCCGGTGGATCCGGGGAGGTTGACGACGACGGCGGCGCCGGCCAGCCCGGCCAGGCTCCTGGACAGCATCGCTGTCGGCACCCCCGCTGCGAGCCCGGCCGCGCGGATCGCCTCGGCGATGCCCGGTATCTCCCGGTCGAGCACACGCCGGGTTTCCTCCGGCGTCGTGTCGGTCGGTGTGCAGCCGGTCCCACCGGTTGTCACGATCAGCTCGTATGCCGCTGCCACCGCCTCCCGCAGCGCCGCACCCACCGCCGGCCCGTCCGGGACGACGTGCGGTGCAGCGACACTCGCTCCCCACTCACCTAGCCGTTCGGCGATGAGCGCGCCACCACGATCGGGATAGACGCCGGCGGCGGCACGGGTCGAGCAGGTGATCACCTGGGCCCGGATGCCCGCCAGCGGCCGGGCCGGGCCACTGCCGCTACTGCCCTCGTCGCTCACGAGTCGCTCCAATCCCCAGACCGGCCCCCGGACTTCGCGGTGACCCGGATGTCGGTGATCCGCCCGTGCCGATCGACCGCCTTGGTCATATCGATGACGGTAAGCGCGGTGACGGCGACCGCGGTAAGCGCCTCCATCTCGATGCCCGTGCGATCGGCGGTCCGGACGGTGGCGGTGATCGCCACCCCGTCCGCGACGATGTCGAGGTCGACCTCGACGCCGTGGACGGCGATCGGGTGGGCGAGTGGGATCAGCTCGGGCGTGCGCTTGACCGCGGCGATCCCGGCGACCCGCGCCACGGCGAGCGCGTCACCTTTGGCGAGCGTGCCGGCCCGCAGCGCGGCCACGGCCCCGGGCGCCAGCAACACCCGTCCCGAGGCCGAGGCAGAGCGCGCCGTGACCGCCTTGGCCGAGACGTCGACCATGTGCGCCGACCCGTCCGCTCGGACGTGCGTCAGCCCCGGCACGTCGTTCACGCCGTTCTCCTTGTGGTCCCCAGGCTCACCGGGCACCTCGCGCCGGCCCGCCTCCGCTGTCGAGCAGCCAGACCTCGACCTCGTCACCCGCGGCGAGCGTCGTGGTCTGTGCCGGGACGATGACGAGCGAGTTCGCCCGCACCAGATCGTGGACGAAGTGCGATCCTTGCCCGACAACGGGATCGACGAGGTAGCCGTCCTGGTCACGGGTCGTCACGGCCCGGGCGATCTGAGTGCGTCCCGCCGGGGAGGACAGCTCGTGGCCCATGACGCCACGCACGACGCGGCGCTCGTGGGTGCGGCCCATCATCACATCCAGCGCCGGCGCGACGAACATCTCGAAGGACACGAACGCCGAGACCGGGTTGCCCGGCAACGCAAAAACCGGAACCGCCCGGGAACCATAGCGTCCAAATCCCTGCGGCTTGCCCGGCTGCATGGCCACCTGGACGAACTCGACGCCTCGGTCGTGCAGCGCCTCCTTGACCACGTCGTAGGCGCCCATGCTCACGCCGCCGGTCGTGACGATCGCATCGCAGCGCGCGACCAGTTCGTCAAGCGTCCCGATCAACTCGCCGGGCTCGTCGCTCACGCTGCCGCACTCGGCGACCTCGGCCCCGAGTTCGGTGAGGCAGGCGGCGAGCATCGGCGCATTGGATTCGTGAATTTGTCCGGGGCGCAAGGGTTGTCCGGGTGCGACCAACTCGTCGCCCGTGGACAAGACGGCAACCCGTGGCCGGGGAAGCACCTCCAGGCTGCCGTGTCCCGTCGAGGCGGCCAGCGCGATGACCCGCGGGTTGACCAGCGTGCCCGCCGGGATGACCACGCTCCCGGCGCGCACGTCCTCACCCCGCGGCCGGACCGAACGACCCGCGGGCACCGCCTCGCTGATCGCCACCCGCTCCAAGCCCCCGTCGGTCCGCTCGACCATGACCACGGCGTCCGCTCCAGCCGGGAGCATCGCCCCGGTCATGATGCGGACCGCCTGCCCCGCCACGACCTCGTATGCCGCGGCGTCGCCCCCCGCGGCCACCTCGCCGACGACGTCCAGCACGACCGGATCGGCTTCGCTCGCCCCGCTGACATCGGCCGACCGAACGGCATAACCATCCATCGCGGAGTTATCAAAACCCGGAAGGTCCACCGCGGCAACGACATCGGCGACGGTGACCAACCCCAGGCAGGCGTCCAGCGGCAACGTGATCGTCGGCAGCGGGCCGAGCGCGGCCAAGATCGCGTCGCGGTGCTCTGCTACCGAACGCATTCACGCACCAGCCGAGACATCGCCCAGCACCGTCCCCGGGGCGATCGGCCCGTCCTGGTCGACCACCACATCACCGACACACCGCACCCCGGCGCCAAAGGTCGCATCGGCGCTCACCTCCAGCGAGGTGCACTCGCGCAGCGACGGCGGCCCGTCGGGGAAACGCGCCGCAAAATCGTCGACCATCGCATAGGCCGGCGAGAGCCGGATCGACGGGTCCGGGTGGGTGATCGTCGAGACGATCTTGCTGTCCTCGTCGAGCTCGAAGACGTCGGACTGCACGAGGAGCAGTTCGTTGGTCGACTTCACCGGCCGGAAGCGGTTGCGGGGCACCGCGATTGCCTGCGATCCCGGGAAGACCTCGATCGCGGTCCCCATCGCGGACTCGATCTGGATGACCTGGGTTGAGCTCTTGTCGGTCGGGTCGACGGTCTTGCGGTTGACGATGATCGGCAGCCCGAGCACGCCGTCGCGCTCGGCAAGCAGCCGGGACAACACCTCGATGTCGACCCAGAGGTTGTTGGCGTGGAAGAGCGGATGGCGCACATTGTCCTGGAAGAAATCGTCCTCCCCGGGCGCCACCATCGCGCTCTCGCGCAGCACGAGTTGGCCGTCGGACTTACGCACGGCCAGGTGGCCGCCCTTACGGTCGTTGGCGGTCCGCTCGCACAGCTCCGCGGCATACGGGACGTTGCCGTCGATCATCCAGGCGGCGATATCGGGGTCGCACGTCGCCCCGAGATTGTCGACATTGGCGAGGAAGATGTAGAGGATTCCCTTCTCCCGCAGCGCATCCAAAACACCAGTGCCCTGCAGGGCGACATAGACGTCGCCGTGGCCGGGCGGGCACCACTCCAACGACGGGTCGGCCGGCCAGGACACCGGCGCAAGGCTGTCCGCGGTGAGCTTGGGCTCGGCGTTCTGCACGAAGTCGAGCGGCAGCCCCTCGACCGGCAGCTCCGGATAGGCCCGCAACACGGCGAGCGACTCCTCGCGCGTGCGGAAGGAGTTCATCAGCAGCAGCGGCAGCTGCACGCCATACCGGGCCCGCAGAGCCAGCACCTGCCGGACGACGATGTCGAGGAAGGTCAGCTCGCCGCGCACCTTGAGCACCGACTTCGGGCCGGACAGGCCCATGCTTGTCCCCAGGCCGCCGTTGAGCTTGACGACCGCGACCTGGGCGAGCGCCGCGGCCCGCTCCTCCTCGCTCGAGCCGAGCTGCTCCAGCCGAGTGACCGCGGTCAGCGGATCGATCGTGTCCTCGGGCATCAGCCCCTGGGCGCCCTCCTCGAGCATCCGGTGGAACCGCTCGAACACCTTGATCGCGCTTGCGTCGACGCCGCGCTCGGTCATCGCGGC
The DNA here is from genome assembly GCF_037045025.1 of Nostocoides sp. Taxonomy (GTDB): domain Bacteria; phylum Actinomycetota; class Actinomycetes; order Actinomycetales; family Dermatophilaceae; genus Nostocoides_A. The sequence goes on from NZ_JBAOHM010000016.1 coordinate 253,448, forward strand.
CCGGGCGGCGGCCAGCCCTTCAGAACTCATACGACCACCCTACGATGACCGGTTATGGCAACGGCCAAGCAGCAGGCACGCGCTCGGCGCCGGGCCGCGCGCCGGGCGATCGCGGCGACGCGCGACCTGCACGCCGACGGCGAGGCGATCGCGACCCACCTCGCCGCGCTGTTCGACGCCCTCGCGATCGGCCCCGGGGACGATGTCACGGCATACGAGCCCCTCCCCATCGAACCCGACATCGAGCCGGTATGCCGCGCGCTCGCCGCCCGCGGCGCCCGCGTGCTGGTGCCGATCACCTTGCCGAGCTATGACCTCGACTGGGCCGACCTCGCCGATCCCGAGCGCACCCCGCTCGGCCTGGACGCGGTTGCGACCTGCCCGGTGCTCCTCATCCCCGGGCTCAGCGTCGACCAGGCCGGCACCCGGCTCGGCCAGGCCGGCGGCTGCTATGACCGCACGCTGCCGCGGGCCCACCCCGAGGCCCCGATTGTCACCGTGCTCCACCCGGGAGAGCTGCTCGACGCCTGCCTGCCGAGCGACTCGTGGGACGCGCCGGTCGATGCCGTGGTCACCGCGGACGGCCTGACCTGGCTGCGGGGCACACCCCCGCTTAGGAGGACGTCCCCGGCGTCAGCGTGAGCACATCGGTGCCGGCCTCCTCGACCGCCGCCGCGCTGAACGGCCAGGGCCGGGTCCGCGCCGCCCGCCAGTCCTCGATCTGGTCGCGGTAGTGGGCGTGCCGGGGGTGGCCGCTCTGCCCGGTCTGACCGCTCCACGCGGAATCGTCGAAGTCGGCGAGGTCGACGATCATCCGCATCGCCGGAGCCCAGTTCGAGGCGTAGCCGGCGCTGGCATCCCACCCGAAGGCGTTGACGATCCCAGAGCCGCCGGGAACGGCATACGGACCGGCGTTGACCAGCCAGCGGACGAAACCGGGAACGCCCTCCCCGCCGAGGACCTTGTGCCGCAGGGTGACCTCGTGCAGTTGACCCCAATCCCACTTCTGCGGGTTCTTGCCGAGCTTGCGGGTCAAGTCGTCGCGGGCGGTCACCAGGGCTTGGCGCAGGATCTCATCCCGCGTCTCGACCACGCCGGCGGTCTTGCGATCGTCCCACCACAGGCTCTTGGGCTTGCCCAGCAGCACCGCGACCGACTGCATCGACGTCGACCCGCCGGACGCCGCGACATCGGGCGGCAGTTCGTCGTTGAACGTCAGGGTGACGATGCTGGACCAGACGGCGTTGTAGTAGGCGGCGGCCGCACTCTCGCGATTGGCCCCGATCGGGTTGGTGAAGTCCCAGTCGCGCAGCAGGTCCTGGGCCTCGGCGACGAAGGCGTCGTTGACCTTGATCGCGAGCAGCGCCTTCACCAGCTGGGGCGCGAACTCGTTGCGGGTATCGCCCTGGATCCGGGCCATGTCCGCCACGGTCAGTTTCGGCGTCGCCGTGATCAGGTCGCCGATCCGTTTGGCGCGGAAGCCGGGGTCCCACTCGGAGGTCAAGAATGGCGTGTCGCTCGTCGTCACCGCCTGGTTGGCCGCGACGAGATACCCCGAGGGGGGATCGAGCACCCACGGCAGCTGCTCGAACGGGACGAACTCCTTCCAGTCCCACTCCGACTCCCACCCCTTGGCCGGCAGCAGCCCGGTCTGCGCACCGTCCGCAGAGAGTTCACGGATGGGGATCATTCCGGGAGCCTGGTAGCCGATGTGACCGGCGGTGTCGGCATACAACAGGTTCTGGGAGGGCACGGCGAAGTCGCGGGCCGCTTCGCGGAAGTCTTCGAAGCTGCGCGCCTGGTCGATGGCGAAGAGCGCGTCCATCGTCTTCCCCGGCCGCAGCGCGGTCCACGCCAGCGAGACGGCGTATGCGGCCTGGTCCGCCCGCCCGTCGACCGGTGCGTTGTCGCCGGCACTGGCTAGCGACTCGATGACATCGGACAGGATCGGCCCGTGGACGGTCTCTCGGACGGTCAGCGAGACCGGGTCGCCGCCAGCGACGTTCAGGGTCTCGGTGCGGATCGTCAGCGGCTCCTGCTCGCCGTCGCGCAGATAGCTGACTCCGTCGACCTGCTCGAGATAGAAGTCGGTGACGTCGGGGGCGAGGTTGGTGTACGACCAGGCGATCGTGTCGTTGTGGCCGATGACGATGCCGGGCACGCCAGAGAAGCTGAATCCACTGACGTCGAAGGGGCAGTCCGCATCAACCTGGCGGCAGCGCAGGGTCGCTTGATACCACACCCCAGGGATGGCGACACCGAGGTGTGTGTCGTTGGCCAACAACGGCTTTCCCGTGCTGCTTCGTGCACCGGACACGACCCAGGAGTTCGATCCGACGTTCTCGCCGGCACCGATCAGATCCGGGATCGCATCGAGCGCACGGATGGTCGCGGCATACGCGCGGTCGATGCGCGGCGGGGCCCCCGAGGGCGTGGCTCGGCGGCTGTTGCCGGTGGGGGTGGTCCTGCCCGCGGTCGCGGGCCACTGGCCGGGCGCGAGGATGGGCGGGTTCTGCTCGGCTGGGAAGGGTGGGTAGAGGTCACGGATCTGATCGGCCGACACCCGCCCGAAGATGCGCGCGCGCCGCAGCTCGTCGGTGTAGTCCGAGCGCAAATCCCACGCCATCGCCTTGATCCACGCGAGGCTGTCGACCGGCGTCCACTTCTCGATCCGGTAGTCGGGAAGGCGCTGACCGAGGATCGCGTACTCCACGGCGACCTCGTCTTCGGCCTTGCCCTCCAGGTAGGCGTTGACCCCGTCGGCGTAGGCCTGGAGGTATTGCCTTGTGGCGGAGCTGAGTTGACCAAGCTCCTGCTCGGCCACGCGTCGCCAGCCCATCGTCCGGATCACCTTGTCGCTCTCCAGCCCGTCCTCGCCGACGAGTTCGGCCAGCCGGCCGGCGGTGACGTGCCGTCGCAGGTCCATCTCGAAGAACCGGTCCTGGGCGTGGACATAGCCCTGGGCGCGGAAGAGATCCATCGGCGTGTCGGCGACGATCGTCGGTATGCCGCGGTCATCGCGTGAGACCGTGACCGGCGCGCTCAACCCGGCAACGGCGAGCGTGCCGTCGACCTGCGGGAACGACTTGCGCACGAAGTTGGTGCCATAGATCCCCGCGGCCAGCGCAAAGACGAGGACGACGACCACGAGCACAAGCAGCAGGCGGCGAGCCAACCCCAGGCGAGACACCCTGCGAGACTAGGTCATCGCATGGCGGATTCGAAGGAGGCTGGCACCGGTGACGGCCGCGGCGCAGGGCAGTGCGGAGGGCTTCAACCTGGCTGCGCTGACGCCCGCACTGCTGCTCGGTTCCTTGATCCTGATCGTCTGCGTCATCGCGATCCGGTTGTCCAACCGCACCGGGTTGCCGTCGCTGCTCATCTATCTCGGCGTGGGACTATTCCTGGGCGAGAGCACGATTCCCGTGGAGGTGCATTCGGCCGAGCTGACCCAGGTCCTCGGGTATTGCGCGCTCATCGTCATCCTGGCCGACGGTGGGCTGACCACCCGCTGGTCGAGCATCCGCGGCTCGATCCGCCCGGCGGTGCTGCTGTCGACCGTGGGCGTCGTCGCCTCGATCGGGGTGGTGGCCGTCGCGTGTCATCTGTTGCTGGCGCTGGACTGGCAGACCTCGTTGCTCGTCGGGGCGATCTTGTCCTCCACCGATGCCGCTGCGGTCTTCTCGGTGCTGCGCAATGTGCCGCTGCCGCGACGCCTGACCGGCATGTTGGAAGCCGAATCGGGCTTCAACGACGCCCCGGTCGTCATCCTCGTCACCTCCTTGTCGGCGCAGGCCGCCAACCCCGGCCACGGCCACTCCCCCCTGGCCGTTGGCGGCCTGGCGTTGCTGGAGCTGACGGTCGGCGCGGTGATCGGGTTGTCGGTGGGCTGGGTGGGCAGCTCGGTGATGCGGCATACGGCCTCGGCGTCCTCCGGTCTGTTCTCGATCGGGATCCTCGCGGTGACCGTCCTCGCGTATGCCGCGGCCGCCTCGGTCCACGCCTCCGGCTTCATCGCGACCTATCTGAGCGCGCTCGTGCTCGGCAACCGGAAGCTGCCCCATAGGCAGGCTGTTCACGGCTTCGCGACCGGCGCGGGTTGGTTAGCGCAGATCGGGCTGTTCGTCCTGCTCGGGCTGCTCGCCGAGGCCGAGGACCTCGGCAACCAGGTGGTCCCCGCGATCGTCATCGGGCTCGTGCTGCTGCTGCTCGCTCGACCCGTGTCAGTTCTCGCGTCGGTGTCGTGGTTTGGTATGCCGCTTCGCGAGCAAGCGTTCCTGTCGTGGGCAGGCCTGCGTGGCGCGGTGCCGGTCGTGCTCGCGACCGTGCCGGTGACGATGCGAGCCCCCAATGTCGACTGGATTTTCGACCTCGTCTTCGTTCTCGTCATCATCTTCACGCTCGTGCAAGCACCAACGCTGCCGTATGTCGCTCGCTGGCTCGGCGTCGTCGAAGAGCACCGGTCACGGGAGCTGTCGGTGGAGTCCACGCCGGTCGAGGAACTCAAGGCACAGCTGCTGCAGATCGACGTCGGGAAGCGCTCGCGCCTGCACGGGGTGGCGATCTTTGAGCTGCGCCTGCCCGAGGACGCGAACGTGACGCTCATCGTGCGGGACGGTCACGGGCTGGTGCCGGGCTCCCGCACGACGATCCGGCGTGGGGACCAACTGCTCGTCGTCACCACCGACGCGGCGCGGGAGCAGGCCGAGAAGCTGATCCGCCGGATCAGCCAGCAGGGCCGCCTCGCCGGGTGGACGGCCCGTCCGGTGCGCGTTCCCAAGCAGCCGGGCCGGCCCGGCTTCGGCAGTGTCGGCGCCCCGCCGACCGACGCCGACGCGTGATCGGGTATAGCCGCCTGGACCAGGCTGGGAATACGGCCCGGCGAAGGCGGCCTTATCATGGGCAGCCGATCCCCCGTGTGTCGCACGTTGCGGTGAGCCCGGGGATGCCAGCGACGAAAGGGCACCCGTGCCGACTTATGCCTATGCGTGCGCCGACTGCGGGCACGCCTTCGACGTCGTCCAGTCATTCAGCGACGACTCGCTGACCGTCTGCCCCGAATGTGAGGGGCGGCTGCGCAAGCAGTTCAGCGCCGTCGGTGTCGTCTTTAAGGGCAGCGGCTTCTATCGCACCGATTCCCGGGCCGGGGGATCTGGGAAGTCCGCCAGCTCCTCGGTGCCGGCCAAGTCGGGCTCGGGCGCCAGCGGCGAATCGAATGCGTCCGGTGGATCAGCGGGCAGGTCAGGTTCGGGATCAGGCGATTCCGGTTCCAGCGGCTCGGGTAGTGGCGGCTCGGGTAGTGGCGGCTCGGGTGAGAGTGGTTCCGCGTCCGGGTCGTCGTCCACAGGGTCTGGAGCCAAGGTTTCGGCGTCATCCACAGGCGGCTGATCACCGGCTCGGCACGGTCGGGTCCCACGGCATACAGTCAGGTGCATGACCAGCGCTGACGACCACGGGAGCCGGCTGGCCGAGATCGGCGTGATCGGCGGGTCGGGCTTCTATTCCTTCCTTGAAGGCGCGAGCGCGCACCCGGTCAGCACGCCCTTCGGCGAGCCGAGCGCACCGCTGGCGATCGGGGAGGTCGCGGGGCGACGAGTGGCCTTTGTGCCCCGGCACGGCAAGGGCCACCGGTTCCCGCCACACCGGGTCAACTACCGCGCCAATCTGTGGGCACTGCGCGCGGTCGGCGTCCGCCAGGTGCTGGCGCCGTGTGCTGTGGGGTCGCTGCGACCGGAGGTGACACCGGGCACGGTGGTCGTCCCCGACCAGATCGTCGACCGCACCTGGGGCCGTGAGCATACGGTCTATGGCGATCCGGGGGACGTGGTGCACGTTGGTTTCGCCGATCCGTTCTGCCCCAGCGGGCGGGCCGCCGTGCTCACCGTCGCCGCCGGGCGCGGGGCCGTGGACGGGGGGACACTGGTCGTCATCAATGGGCCGCGCTTCTCGACCAAGGCCGAGTCCCGCTGGCACCAGAGCGCCGGGTGGTCGCTCGTGGGGATGACGACGATGCCCGAGGCCGGCATCGCCCGCGAGCTGGCCATGTGCTTCACGACGATTGCCTTGGTGACCGACCACGACGCCGGCATCGACGGGGCCGAGGCGGTCAGCCACGAGGCGGTGTTCGAGGTCTTTGCCGCCAATATCGCGCACCTGAAGGACACGCTGCGCGAGGTCGTCGCGGCGTTGCCGCCCACCGAGCCCGACGAGAGTGCGACCTGCCCGTGCCGGCGCGCCCTCGACGGCCTGACCTTGCCGTTCAGCCTGCCCTGACGGGGCCAAACCGATGGGGGCGGCCGGGCGCGACGGGGATTGCGGTCCTCACGGCGCCCGACCCGGGGAATCACGAGCCAGCAAATCACCACGTGGGGAATCACGACAAGGGGGATCACAGTGGTCATCAATCTGCGCACCAAGCGGGACGGGCCCGGGACGGCCCGGACCGGACTAACCCGTTCTGGGGCAACGCGATCCGGGGCCGCCGGGCCGAGCGGGCCGTTCGCCGCGCTGGCCGGGTCGAGTCGCCAGGCCGCGTGGCGCCGGACCCTGGTTCGTCGACTGCTCGCGAGCCTGCTCGTCGCACTCGCCGTCGTGCTCCTGCTCGTGCGGCCCGGCCCCCTCGGGGCGCTGGCCGGCGATCCGAAGCCGACGGATTCCGGCTCGGGTCAGGGGTGGCTCGGCAGCGCAGGCTCTGGGGAGGACGACCAGTCCGGTGACGCGGCGGACGCCGGCACTGGGCAAGGAGGCGATCCGAGCGCCGTGGGTCCGGCGGGGGTCGCCGGGGCCTTGGCGGTAGTCCGGATCGGCGGGCTGCGCGGCGCCAGTGCCGTGCCCGTCGACGCCGTCGGGATCTCGGTGCCTTCGATCGATGACTCGATGGCGGCCCGGTTGCGGGCGGGCGACGTCGTCGACGTCTACGCGAGCGGACGCAAGTCGCCAGTGGCGCGGGCGGCGCGAGTCATCGACGTCATCGCCTTCCGGGCACCGCCCTCGGGCGGGTCGGAGGACGCCGGGCCGGGCCCGGTCGCCACGGGCGGATCCCGCGTCTTCCTCGCGGTCGCCGCTGGGGATGCCGCCCGGGTCGCCGACGCGACCAAGGAGGGAGATACCGCGGTCGCCGGATTCTGGTTCGCTGTGCGCCCAGCACCCAAGGACACCAGCTCTGCCCCGTGACTACTGCCCGTGCCCGGCCGGAACCGCGGCCTGCCCGGAGACTGGCCCGCGGACCGCGTGTCCCGGGCGGCCACCGCGCGTCGAGATGAATTCCGGGTCAGAATCAGCTAAAGTCTTCCCGCTTAGACAGCGGCGGGGCCCCCACGGAGGTTGGCCTCGCGCCCACCACTTCCTCCAACAAAAGGATCCCGGAACACCCATGAAGGGTTTCAAAGAGTTCATCATGCGCGGCAATCTCGTCGAGCTTGCCGTCGCCTTCATCATGGGCGCGGCGTTCGCGACGGTTGTCACCGCCTTCACCACGATCGTTATGGACCTGCTCGGCAAGGTCGGCGGCAAGCCCGACTTCTCCGGCTACACGCCTCGCGGGGTGCATGTCGGCGCCTTCCTGACCGCCCTGGTCGCCTTCTTGATCATGGCGTTCGTCGTCTACTTCTTCCTGGTCAAGCCCTATGAGGCGGCCAAGGCCCGCTTCGCCCCGGCCGAGGACGAGGCCCCTGACGCCAACACCGTGCTGCTCACCGAGATCCGCGACGAGCTGCGCCGCCGCTGACCCCGGATCACGAAACACCGCGACGGCGGGTGGAGACCTCCTCCACCCGCCGTCGCGCTGTCTTGAGGCAGGTTGACTCGGCCAGCGGGGTGACCTGCAAGAGGTGAGCTATACCGCACTCCCTGCAGGACAACCCGGCCGCGTCAGTCGTGCCAGTGCGGCGGGCGGTTGTCGCGCAGCCAGCGGTCGTGGGACCTCTCGTCGGGGGTCTCGCCCCACCCGGCGGCCGTGTCGTCGCGGGTCTGCTCCGGTCGGGCCGCGGGTTGCGGCCGGTCGGCGCGCAGGCCTTCGATCGCCCCGGCGATGCGGGCGACCTCGCGGGCCGGGTCACGGAAGAGGTCCACGCTGGCGACATGGATCACCCGCCATCCGAGCCGGTGCAGTTGGGCGAGTCGCAGCCGTTCGCGCATCCGGATGCCGCCGGCGCGGGCATACCGCAGGCCGTCGAGTTCGACGGCAACCATCGGTCCCGACTTGGCGAACGGGTCACGCACGGCCAAGTCGACCGACCCGTCCAGCGCCGGCCCGTCGGCGCCGATCGCGGGCTGAGCCCCATAGGAGGTGACCACGATCAGCCCCCGCGCCCGCAGCCGTCGAGCAAAATCGTCGACCAGCACCGACCCGGGCGCTCCACCGGCCACCTCGGCGCCCGCGCCGGCGGCGAGCAGGGCATCCAGCAGCGGGCTCCCCGTCGACTCGCCAGGTGGAAACGAATGCAAGACGAGCATTCGCGAGCGGGCCCGGCTGACCACCGCGGTGAGCAGGCGCGGCTCGACATCACTCGCGTCGGCGTCGAGAACCACGATGACGGCGTCCCGGACTTCTGCGGCGCAGCCCTCGGGGTCGAGCACCGCGAGCGGCTCCGGTCCGTCATCGGCAACGGCAGCGAGTGGCACTACCTGGCCGGTGCCGGCGCGCAGCGCTCCGGCGACAAGTCGCGCCAAGCGCGCTGAGGACGCAATGACCGCAAGCGACTCGTCCGGTCCTTCCCGAGTCCACTCCACGGCCCGCTCGGCAGCCGCCTCGGCGAGCGCGCGACGGCGTGGAGATGCCTCGGCAGCTGGATCAGCCACCGCCTCGGCTGCTGGATCAGCCACCGCCTCGCCCGCCGGGTCAGCCACCTCCTCGCGGGGGGCTGCGGCGATCACTCGCTCGCAGGTGAGCGCCCGGACGCTGCGCGGCGCGGGAGTCGTCACGAGCAATCCGGCATACGAGCCCTCGATAGCGGCAACGAGCCGCTGATCGCGGCTGGTGTAGTGCCAGGGCAGGCAATGGACCGGCAGCACCCGGGCAGCGAGATCCAACAGCGACTCCGGCTCGCCCTCCTCCACAAGCCGAGCGCCGGCGCAGGCGGTGAAGCCACGCGGCCGCGGCATCCGCGAGTCGCCGACGATCACCGCTTGGGGCGCGCGGGCCAGGACGGCGGCAACGATGGCGGGAGTGAGCGCATGCGCTTCGTCAATGACGACGACATCGAAGGCGGCGTCCTCGTCAAGGAGCATGGCCGCCGCACGCGGCGACGTCAGCACGATGGGTGGACCGGTCGGCGTCGCAGCGCTCGCCAAATCCGCGACGATCTGCCGCTGAAGCGCTGCGTCGGCCGCCCGGAAGGAGCCGGCGGCGGCACGCAACGCGTCCCCGCGGGCCGTCGCATAGCCGGGGTCGGCCGCCGTGACGGCTTGTAGCACCGAGGACCACCACACCAGATCGACTTCGGCGCCAACCTGGTCGGCAGGCACGGCGCGCTGGGCGAGATCGTCGACGAGGTCGCCCAGGCCCGCCTCCCGCGCGGCGAGGATGGTGGGGCGCGTGCGCGGCAGCACATCCAGGCGGGCCCGGGTCGCATCGAGGCGGCTGATCAGCGACGGCAGCTGGGCGAGCGGCAGGTCGAGCAGAGCCGGCGCGTCGGCGGGTCGGGCCAGTCGGGCCTGGAGGACTCCTAGGGGCGCGGCGAGCGCGGCATACGCATCCTGGGCACGGTCGAGGCCGGTGATGTGGGCCGGGAGCACATCGGAGGCGCGCACGCGCAGCCAAAGCGGGCGCAGGGCCCGGGCCCGATCGAGCAGCGCCTGGCCCTGCTCGGGGCTCGCTCCCGGACGCAACAACCCCCTCAGGGCACGATGCACCCGCCACCGCTCGCGCGTGCCCGCGCCCGTGGCAATCAGCTGATCAAGCGGGGCATCGAAGATCCCGAGCCGGAAGACGGCGAGCACCTCACCGATGCCGGCCATCTCGGCGACGAAATCGCGGTAGTGGCCGAGCGTCGGCAATGCCGGCACCGCAACGCCGGCGAAGACCTCATCGAAGGTCGCATCCAGGCTCGCGAACGCGCTGGGTGAGAGCGCATCGAGAGCCGCACGCGCGTCGTCCTGGGCCGAGGCGTCATCGATGTCGGCACCCCACCACGGATCGTCGTCGACGCCGAAGCTCCAGGCCGACTGCTCGGCGACCCGCGTCAACTCACCCCGCCAATGCTCGCGCGCGTCCGCATCGAGGGCGGCCAGCGCCGAGCCGCCGATGCGAACCTTGGACCGCGGCGGGTGCTTGGCGCGCGTCAGTTCGACCAGCCGGGACTGGATCTCGTCCAAACTGACGCCCCAGGGCCGCCGTCGCCCGTGCATTCGCACGACGTGGGAATGCAGCGTCTCCCGGGCAGCCGACCAGGTCGGCCAGGGATCGTCCTCGCCGGAGGGCGTGGCCACATGCGGGGGCGATGCGGTCCGCACCGACAGCCACGGGGACTGGTCGAGGCGCGGCTCGTGCAGCAGGTGGGCCAGGCCGAGATGGTCGAGCCGGCCGGCGATGCTAGCCCGGCCCGGGCGTGAGGGCACGGCGACCAGGGTCCGGGCGCCAACCCGGGCCAGGTCGGCGGCCAGATTGACGATCGTTTGCGACTTCCCGGTGCCGGGGCCGGCGTCGATCACCAGGCTCACACCGTCGCGAACCTGCTCCAGCACGGCCACCTGCGGCGGGTCGGCGTCCAGGACGAAGGGCTCGTCCGGATTGGCGGGCAGGGCCAGCGACTCGGGGCCGGTGTCGCGAGCAGCGCCGCCCTCGGTCGCGGCAGCGACCAGCAAGCGGCCGAGGACCGGGTGCGCCCCCAGCCGCGGCGCGGACCGTTCGAAATCGGCGACCGCAGCGGCGCGGGCCAGATGGACAGTGGTGACCCGCAAGGTGCGCTGCAACGCCCACCCGGGGACCGAACGGGTGGCGTCGGTGAGCGCCGCAAATGCTCCGGTCGGGTCGAAGCCGTTGCCGAGCCGGGAGATCCGAGTCAGCTCCGCCGCGTCCAGCTGGATCCCGAAATCGGCCGAGAGCCGCTCGCGCAGTACCGGGTTGAAGCTCATCTCGCCGACTGCGTCGACGGCGTAGTCCGCTCCGCTTGCGTCGAGCGGCCGGACCCGGCAGCGCCGCAGGAAGACCGGGGCCGCGGGTTTGGCGTCGTCGGCCGTGTCGGCCACGGCCCACGTCGCCGTCCCCGCCAGCAGGTAGCACCCGGGCAGCCCGTGCTCTCGGTCGAGTTCCAGTTCCTTGCGGCGCACCGCGCGGGCGCTGTGCAGGGCGCGCGTCCGCGAGGTCGGCTCGCGGAAGAGTTCGGTCAGGCGGGTGCTTCGGCCGCTGAGGAGTTTGGCGATGCCGGCGGGATGAGCGTGGGTGAGGTCGATCGCCGCCGCGGCGGCCCGCCACAGCAGGGTGTCGGGGGCGCCGTCGGCCGCGACCTCCGCCCGCCACCGCTCGATCACCACAGCCGGGCCCGCGACGGGGCCGGGCGCGGTGTTCGGGGGGCTGGAAGTCACGGCCCACAGGCTAGACGACGCCCACCGGCCGGGGCCGCACTGGTCGGCCTACGAACGACGCCGCCCCCGGGCGTGATTTGCCTGCCGGTGGCCGGCGGCCAGCACACTCACGCCGAGGACGGCGACCGCACCCAGCAGCGCGCCGTGCGCGAGCCAGCCGTAGCCGAAATGTTGCACGACGACGCCCGCCGCGGCGCCGCCGCCGGCAGCGCTCAGCCCCATGACGAGGTCACCGACGCCCTGCGCCCCCGCTCGCTCCCGCACCGAGACCGCGCCGACGAGCATCGTGGATCCGCTGACAAAGGTCGCCGACCAGCCCAGCCCGAGGAGGAAGAGAGCGATCGCCAGGCCCATCGAGAATCCCGCTTCGGCGACGCCGGCCCGGAGCGTCGAGAGCAGGAGGATCAGCCCGCCGACCAACGCGACCGCTCGGGCACCAAACCGGTCAACCGCGATACCCATGACCGGCGCGAACGCGAACATCCCCACGATGTGGCCGCTGATGACGAAGCCGACCACACTCAGCGAGGCATGCCCGTGCACCATGTGCAGCGGGGTCATCACCATGATGCTCACCATCACGACGTGCCCCAACGCCATCGTCGTCACGCCGGCCAGCGCGAGCGGATGGGCGCAGATCGCCGCCAATCCGCGAGACAGCGAGCCCTTGGCCAGCGCCGGCGGCTCGCCCGACAGGGTCCGCGAGAGCAGCAGCGGGTCCGGCCGCAGCCGCACCCACATCAAGGACGCGGCGACGAGCAGCACCACGGTGCTGATGACAAAGGGTCCGACCAGCACGTCGAGGCCGAGCGTCCGGGCGATCGGCTCGGCCGGTCCGACGAGGTTGGGGCCAAGCACCGAGCCGGCGGTCGTCACCCAGACCACGAGCGAGAGGTCGCGCCCGCGGTGCTCCGGCAGCGCGAGGTCGGCCGCGGCATACCGAGCGGCGCTGTTGGCGGCGGTCGCCGAGCCGAGCAGGACGCTGCCGAGGAGAAAGAGCGCGAACGACGAGGCGGCCGAGGCGGCCACGACGAGCAGGGCGCCGGCGACGGCAGCGGCATACGCGATGGTCAGCGAGGGGCGGCGCCCGGCGCGGTGAGCGATCGCGGCGAGCGGCAACGCCAATAGCGCCGCCCCGAGGGTCTGGAAGGTCCCGCCGAGCCCCGCGAGATCGGTGCGGCCGCTGATCTTCTCGGCGAGCAACGACCCGACAGTCGCCCCCGCCGACAACCCGATCCCGCCGAGGACCTGAGTGGTCATCAGCGTCGAGACCGTATGCCGCTGCGCCTGCGCCCGGTCCATCACCTCCACCACGCGCCTCACCTTAGGTGCACTTCCCGCCCGCTCCTGACCCATGACAAACCTCATGGGTGGGACGTGACAGCGCTCCCGGGACTCGGCCCAGTCGCTGGGCGAGCGTTGAGGCATGGCACTCACCACCAGCGACCTCCTCTCGCCGCCCGCTCCGGCGCCCACCCGCACGCCACCCGAGGCCATCGCCTTGGCCGGCCTGACCAAGTCCTTCGGCCCGGTGCACGCCGTGCGCGGCATCGACCTGAGCATCCGCCAGGGCGAAGTCGTTGCCTTCCTCGGCCCGAATGGCGCCGGCAAGACCACCACCATCGATCTCATCCTCGGGCTAGCCGAGCCGACGGGCGGGTCGGCGCGGGTTTTCGGGCTGGAGCCGCACGAGGCCATCCGGCGCGGCCTGGTCTCGGCCGTTATGCAAACCGGCGGGCTGCTGAAGGACCTGACCGTCGCGGAGACCATCGCCTACACGGCCTCGCTCTTCCCCCACTCCCTTCGCGTCGAGGATGTGCTCCGCACCGCCGGTCTCGAGGCGATCGCCGCTCGCCAGATCGGCAAGTGCAGCGGCGGCGAGCAGCAGCGAGTCCGCTTCGGGATGGCGCTCGTGTCCGACCCCGAGCTGATCATCCTCGACGAGCCGACCACGGGCATGGACGTGAGCACCCGGCGCGCGTTCTGGGAGAACATCCACGCCGACGCCCAACGTGGCCGCACCGTCCTGTTCGCCACGCACTACTTGGAGGAGGCCGACCTGTATGCCGATCGGGTCGTCCTGGTGCGGAGGGGCCAGGTCGTCGCGGACGGGACCTCTGCCGAGATCAAGGCCCTCGGCGCCGGCCGCTCGGTCCGGGCCACCTGGCCGGGGGCGAGCGCGGGCGACCTGGCCGCGCTGCCCGCCGTCGAGAGTGTGGACATCATCGGTGACACGGTCACTGTCCATACGAGCGACTCCGACGCCGTCGCGCGCCACCTGTTGACCACCACGCCCGCGCGCGATCTCGAGATCACCGCCCGCGGGCTCGAAGACGCCTTCGTCGCGCTCACCGCCGACGAGCCCACCGAGGAGAGCTGACCATGTCCACTGCCACCATCGACCTGAGCACGCACCCGGCGCCCCGCAGCGGCGGCATCACCCTGACGATCCTGCGGATCGAGCTGCGGCGCATCCTGCGCAACAAGCGCACGCTGATCTTCACGCTGGTCTTCCCCGTCGTAATGTTCCTGTTTATCGCCTCCCAGGTGACCGGCCAGGACGACCAGATGGGAACGGCCTACGCCAATGTCGGCGCCTACATCATGGTCAGCATGGCGCTCTACGGAGCGATCATGGCCACCACAGCGGCGGGGGCATCGGTCTCCATCGAACGCGCGAGCGGCTGGAGCCGGCAACTGCGGCTGACCCCGTTGCGGCCCACGGCATACGTGCTGATGAAGGTGGTCCTGGCGCTGGTCATCGGCATCGTCGCGACCCTGATGACGTTCGTTGTCGGCGAGCTGTCCGGCAAAGCGCACATGCTCGGGCGGACCTGGCTGGAAGCGGGCACGATCATCATCGCCGGATCGCTCGTCTTCGCCGCGCTCGGGCTCTTCATGGGCTACCTGCTGCCGAGCGAGAACGCGATGCAGTTCCTCGGGCCGATCCTGGCGGTGCTGTCCATCCTCGGCGGGATCTTCTCGCCGCCCATCGACCCGCACTCGACCTACGGGCACATCGCGGCGTTGACCCCGGTCTACGGATACTCCGAGATCGCGCATTGGCCGTTGACTCTCAGCCACGACGGAAGCTACGACAGCTTCCACTTCTCCTGGGTCGTCAACCTCGTGCTCTGGGGAGTGGTCTTCGTCGCCGGCGCTGCGTGGCGCTTCCGCAAGGACACCGCTCGGGTGTGACGCGCGGCCTGCGAGACTGGGGCTCATGAGCCGGGTGCTGCCGATCGTCGTGCGCGACAGGGAGCGCCGGGAGCGGACGGTGTCCTCGCTCGTCGGGCTCACCTTCGCCGGGGTCTGGCTCGTCTTCCTCGCCGAGCCGATCGGTGCCGCCTGGGCGCTGCGGGGGACCCCCCGCGGCAGCGCCGGGCTGGTTGCTACCATCGCTTTTGCCGCCCTTTATCTGTGGCACTTCCAGCGCTCGCGCGTCTTCGCGTTCGGCAGCAGCACGCAGGCCCCCCGGCTCCCGACCGGGCGACTGCCGCGGTATGCCGGGCTGGCCGCCCTCGGTATGGCAGACACCCTGCTTGTCGGCCAGACCGGCACGAACACCTGGGTTTTTCTCGCGGTCGCCGGGCTGTGGACGATGCCGGTCCGCTGGGCCTTTGTCGTCGGGTTCACCCTGGTCGCGGCCTACGAGACGCTCGTCCGGGTCGTGGACGGATGGAGTCGGCATACGGGGGTGTCGATGTCGATCGCGCTGTCGATGTTCGCCGTAGGCGGCGGGATGCTCGCGGCGCGGCGGTCACGGGATCTTTCGGAGGTCCGCCAGGAGAACGCCCGACTGGCCGTGGAAGAAGAACGCAACCGGCTCGCCCGCGACATCCACGACATCCTCGGGCACTCGCTCACCGTGATCACCGTCAAGGCCGAATTGGCGGGACGCCTGCTGGACGTGGACGTGGAGCGGGCCGGCTCGGAGCTGGCGTCACTGGAATCCCTTGCCCGCGAAGCCCTTGCGGACGTGCGTGGCGCCGTTGTCGGCGTCCGGGACATCTCGCTCGCGGGCGAGTTGGCGCGGGCGCGGCGGGCGCTGACGTCGGCGGGGATCGAGGCTCGGCTCCCGACGGCGGTCGATGAGGTGCGGCCGGAGCTAAAAGAGCTGTTTGCGTGGACGGTGCGCGAAGCCGTGACGAATGTCGTCCGGCACTCGCATGCCGACAGCTGCGAGATACTCGTGGAACCGACCGCAATCCGGGTCCGGGACGACGGTCCGGGCGACGGGCCGGGCGAGGGACAGGGCTACCGGCCAGTGGGCATGGGCCATGGCCTGCGCGGGCTGCGGGAGCGGGCGAGCGCTGCCGGCGCCATGGTCACGACCCGGCGTCTGCAGCCGCGCGGGTTTGAAGTCGTCGTCGCCGCCAAGGCCAGGTGAGCCCGGTGACGATCACCGTCGTGCTGGTCGATGACCAGGCGCTGGTGCGCGGAGCCATGGCCGCCCTGCTCGACCTCGAAGCCGACCTGCGAGTCGTCGGTGAGGCGGGAACCGGGGACGAGGCGCTCGACCTGGTGCTGCGGGTGCGACCGGATGTCGTGCTCATGGACGTCGACATGCCCGGCATGGACGGGATCGAGACGGCGCGCCTGCTGCGGGAACGTGGAAGCGCCGCCCGAGTGCTGATCGTGACCACCTTTGGCCGGCCGGGCTATCTGCGCCGGGGGTTGCAGGCCGGCGCGGCCGGTTTCGTCGTCAAGGACACGCCCGCGCGGCTGCTCGCCGACGCCGTGCGCCGGGTGCACGCCGGGATGCGCGTCGTCGATCCGACCCTCGCCACCGACTCACTCATCGCCGGCGAGTCGCCGTTGACCCCCCGGGAAGCGGACGTGTTGCGGGCTGCTAGAGACGGCGGCTCCGTCGCCGACATCGCCGCCGCCGTCTTCCTCAGCGAGGGAACCGTCCGCAACCACCTCTCCAGCGCGATCGGCAAGACCAACGCCCGCAACCGCGCCGACGCCAGCCGCATCGCCAACGACAACGGCTGGCTGTGAGCCTCTCGCTGAGGTCCCTAGCTCCCTTCGCTGAGGTCTTTGCTTTTTCGTTGAGGTCGCACGACCGGGAGCCCGACCTCAGCAAAAAAGCAAGACCTCAGCGCATGTTCGTCCGGCATGCGCACTTTCGTCCGATGTGCGCATGCCGTGGGAGGCTCAGCCGTGGACGGCCAGGGTGGCGCCGAGGGTGAGCATGAGCACCGCGATCACGCCATCGAGCAGGCGCCAGGCGCCGGGTCGGGCGAAGAAGGGGGCGAGCCGGGAGCCACCGAAACCGAGGCCACTGAACCACAACAGCGAGGCGGTCGACGCGCCGCCCCAGAAGTAGGCTCGCTCACCCTCGTGATGAGCACCGATCGAGCCGAGGAAGACCAGCGTGTCGAGGTAGACGTGCGGGTTGAGCCAGGTGAAGGCAAGCGCGGTCACCACGGCCGCCTTGACGCTCATCGGCCCAGACTCCGCCTGCTTGAGCGCGGACGGGCGCAGCGCGCGACGGGCGGCGAGCAGGCCGTAGGTGAGCAGGAAGGCCGCACCCAGCCAGCGCAGCGCGGCCAGCACAGTCGGGGCGGCCGTGACCAGCGCTCCCATCCCGGCGACACCCGCGCCGATGAGCAGGGCGTCGGAAATCGTGCATACGGCGACGATCGGGGCGATGTGCCGCCGCCGGATCCCCTGGCCGAGGACGAACGCGTTCTGCGCGCCGATCGCGACGATCAGCGCTGCCCCGGTCACCAGGCCGCTCACCGCGGCAGTCCAAGCGGTACTCACGGCGGCGACGTTACGAGCCTCAGCGACATACAGACAAGCTTGAACTTCTTAAGAATCATTAGCATTCCTTCATGGATGTCTCGCTCGAGCAATTGCGCACCCTGACCGCCGTCGTCGACGAGGGGACGTTCGAGTCGGCGGCCACCGTCCTCGGCGTGACGTCCTCGGCGGTGAGCCAACGGATCAAGGCGCTGGAGGCGGCGACCGGGCGAGTGTTGGTGACCCGGTCCAAGCCGGTGCACCCGACCACCCCCGGGGCGATCGTGCTGCGCTTGGCGCGGGTGACGACCCAACTCGCGGCGGACACCGCGGCCGAGCTCGGCGTCGGCGAGCACGCCGGGCACGCCACCCTCCCGATCGCCTGCAACGCCGATTCGCTCGCCACCTGGTTCCTGTCGGCACTCGCGCGCCTGCCCGCCCGGCACCGCGCGGTCTTCGACGTCCACGTCGACGACCAAGACCGGACCTTCGAGCTGTTCACCTCCGAGTCGGTGCTGGCCGCAGTGACCTCGGTGGCTCGACCCGTCCCCGGCTGCCGCGTCACCTCGCTGGGGTCGATGCGCTATTTTGCCGCTGCCGCGCCGGATTTCGCCGACGCCTTCTTTCCGGACGGGTTGACCGCAGCGGCGATTGCCGCGGCGCCGCTCGTGGTCTTCAACCGAAAAGACACGCTGCAACACCGGTTTATCCGCGAGTTCACGGGTGAATCCCTCACTCCCCCAGCTCATTATCTCCCGTCATCCGCCGACTTCGTGCGCGGCATCCAGCTCGGCCTGGGGTGGGGATTGATCCCGGAGCTGCAGTGGACTTGCGACGTGGCGCCTCGAGAGCTCGTCCACCTGGCGCCCGACCGCCCCGTGGACGTTCCGCTGCACTGGCAAGCATGGACGCTCGACTCGCCACCGTTGCGCGCGCTCAGTGACGTCGTCGTCGCCGAGGCGCACGCGCGCCTGCGGGTTACGGTGTAGGCATGGCCAAGCCTGCTGCCGCCGAGGTGATCGCCGGGGACCGGGCCGTCCGAGTCTCCTCGCCCGAGCGGGTCATCTATCCGGCAACCGACTCGACTCCCGAAGTCACCAAGCTCATGGTGGCTCAGTATTTCGCCGATGTCGGCGACGGGCTCCTGCGGGCCCTGCGCGATCGGCCGACCGCGCTGGAGCGCTGGACCAAGGGCGTGCTGCCGGGCATCAAACTTGGCACGGGACGACCGGGTGAGAAGTCGGATGCCTTCTATCAGAAGCGGGTTCCGACGGGAGCGCCCGACTATCTGCAAACCTGCCAGGTGACCTTCCCCTCGGGGCGCACCGCCGACGAGGTCTGCCCGACCGAGATCGCCGTGCCCGTGTGGTGCGCCCACATGGGCACGCTGACCTTCCACCCGTGGCCGGTGCGCCGCCACGATGTCGACCGACCCGACGAACTGCGGATCGATCTCGACCCACAGCCGGGGACGACCTTCACCGACGCGGTCCGCGTCGCCGGAGTCGCCAAGCAGTTGCTCGACGACCTCGGGATCGTCGGCTGGCCCAAGACGAGCGGCAACCGCGGCGTCCACATCTATGTCCGCATACGCCCCGACTGGGAGTTCGTCGACGTCCGACACGCGGCGATCGGCTTCGGCCGCGAGCTGGAGAAACGCGACGACGGCGTGACCACCGCATGGTGGAAAGAGGAACGGGGAGAACGCATCTTCGTCGACTTCAACCAGAACTGCCGAGATCGGACGATCGCCTCGGCTTACTCTCTCCGGCCGATCCCCGGAGCGCCGGTGTCGACGCCGATGACCTGGGCAGAGCTGGCCGAGGTGCGCGACCCCGCGGCATACAACCTCTTCACGGTGCCGGAGCGAGTCGCCGCCGGCGATCCGTGGGCGGGGATCGACGACGAGCAGTTCTCGATCGAGCCCCTCCTTGAGCTGTATGCCGAGTCCGGCCTTGGTGAGATGCCCTACCCGCCGGACTACCCGAAGATGCCCGGCGAGCCGCCGCGTGTCCAGCCGAGCAAGAAGGTCGCCGCCCACTGGGACGACGACGGCAACCGCATCGCCGAGTGAGGAGGACGGACCGATGAGTCGAGACGCGCGCATGGGTAGCGGCGGGCCGTCGAGTGGAGAGTTGCCCGCGATCGGCACGCTGCCGCGGCTGCGGTTGGCGCACCTGCCCACGCCCTTGGAGCCGATGGACCGGCTCGCGCGGGCGCTAGGGAAACCTCCCGGGACGCTCTATGTCAAGCGCGACGACTGCACCGGCCTGGCCGGGGGTGGCAACAAGCTGCGCAAGCTGGAGTTCCTGGTCGCCGATGCGCTTGCGCAAGAGTGCGACTGGCTGGTCACCGTCGGTGGGCCACAGAGCAATTCCGCCCGGATGGTGGCCGCGGTGGCACGTCGGCACCCGCTCGAGGTCACCCTGGTCCTCACCGGCGAGCGGCCGACGGCGTTGAGCGGCAACCTTGTGCTCGACGCAGTCCTGGGCGCCCAGCTCGTCTGGGCCGAAGACGTCGGCCTGGACGGCGGGGACGACGTCGTCGAGGCCGAGTGCCGGCGGGTGCGCGATCTCGGGCACCGGCCATACGGCATCCCGCTGGGTGCATCCAACCCGCTCGGCTCCCTCGGCTATGTCCTTGCGGTGCAGGAGATTCGCGAACAGTGCCCTCGCGTGGACATCGTGGTGACGGCCACTGGGAGCGCGGGCACGCATGCCGGGCTCGTGGCGGGCTGGGGTGATCATGCGGCCGTCATGGGGGTGCGCGTCGTTCCCCGCGCCGATCTCGGCGAACAGGTGACGCGGATGGCTCTCGACACGGCCCGGCTGGCGGGCCTTCCCGAGCCGGTTGGCCTCTGCCGGCTGGAGGAGGGCTTTCTCGGAGGTGGGTATGGCGCACACACCGACGCGTGCGCGGAGGCGATCGTCCTGGCCGCCCGCACCGAGGGCCTAATCCTCGACCCGGTCTATACCGGCAAGGCCATGGCGGCCCTGATCGACGCGACTCGGACCGGGCGGCTCGACCCGGGCGCCGTCGTGGTGTTCCTGCACACCGGCGGGATGCCCGGGCTGCTCTCGGACGCTCACGGCGCCTGGGCCGCGCAAGCCGGGCGGTCCGACGCGAGGTGGCTCCAGCCCAAGGTCGACGGCTGACTCGGTGGTCTGATCGGCCCGGTTGCCGGTTGGCCGGTTGGCACGATCGGCCAGGGGTCGACACTGGTCTACGTTCGGCCGGACGGCGCGGGCGGGGTCAGGCCGGTGGCAGGGCTAGGTGGGGCGGTGGCCCCAGCCGAGGGCCGGCGGTGGGATGGAGAGGTAGGTGTGGCCGGTGGGGGTGGTGATCGCGGTGATGTGGGTGCGGGGCCTGGCGTTGCGGGCGATGTGGGTGTTGCGGTCGGTCTCGGGTCCGGCGGCGTAGGCGGCGATCTCGGCGCGGGTTAGGACGCGGGTGGTGAACCCGGGGAGGTCTTTGGTGTAGTTGCAGCCGGCGGACAGGCCTTGCCCGTTCTGGTAGCTGGTGGGCCCGCCCTTCGCGGCGGGGACGGCGTGGTCAGCGTGGCGGATGGGGGCATCGCAGTGGGGCATGCGGCAGCGGTCGTCGCGCAGGATGAGCAGGGAGCGCAGTAGGGGTGGGAAGAGGCGGGCGGCGGATTCGAGGGCGATCAGGTCGCGCCGGTCGGGGCTGGTGAACGCCCGCCGCAGGGACGCCGCGGCGGGGTGTTCGCCGGGGCCCGGCGGACCGTAGTGGTTGTCGGGGGTGTCGGTGTCGGTGTCGGGGGTGTCGCAGCCGTACAGGAGCCATTCGCGGGCGAGGGCGGCGGGGATGGTGCCGTGGCCGAGGATGCGGACGGGGTCGGCGGCGCCGGCGCAGCGGCTGCCCTCGCCGGGGCGGTGCCAGGCAGGCTCAGTGGGTGGGTGCTGGTCCTTCCCGGATGGCGGGTCGCCCGCCGGGGCTTCGGTGATGGGGTCGGACTCGGTGGCGGGGTGGCTGTCGCTGGGTGCGTCGGCGGAGTCGGTGTCGTCGGGATCGGCGGCCTTCTCCGGGTCGCCGCGATCGTCACCGGGATCGGGGGATGGCGCGGGCGCGGCGGGTTCCGCGGCGGGGCCGCTGGGGCCGGCCGGCTGGGTCCTGCTGCCCGCGCGGGTGTCGGCGGGCTCGGCGCCGTCATCGTTCGGCTCGCCGTGGGTGTCAGGCTCTCCAGGCGACGGCTGGTCGGCGGGCTCGCCGTCGTCGGTGGGGTCAGCGTCGGCGGTGGCATCGCCGGGAACCGTCTCGGCCGGCGAGCCGGCAGCAGGCTCGGACTCGGGCTCGTTGGCTTCGGCGGGCCAAGGTTCGGGTTCGCCGGCGCCGGCGTCGTCGCCAGTGTGGGTGTCGGCAGTCTCGGTCGCGCCGCTGTCGCTGCCGGTGGTTTCGGTGGCACGGCTGTCGGCGGTGCTGTCGCTGCCGGTGGTGTCGGGAGCGCCGGTGGTGTCGGTGTCGGTGTTGTCGGTGGTGTCACTGGGGGCGGTGGGGGTGAATAGGTCGCCCAGGTCGTTGAGGTTCTTGCCGTACAGGTTGTCGGGGTCATCACCAGGGTGACCGCGGCCGGGGGGAACTGCCCGGACGCCAGCCCAGACAGCCGCGCGATGGCGGTGTCGGCCAGCACCTGCGAATAGGTCCGCTCCCCCGGCGGGTCGTCCGGGTCGGCGCCGGCGAGCACGCCGGTGGCGTGCCGGTGCAAACACGCGTACGCCGACACGATCCGCGGCAACGTGTCCAAGAGGGTCAGGTAGGCCATCCCGTCCGGCGCCGGCCGGGTCCACGCTCCCCGGGAGGAGACTGCTTTGGCGTGCCTGGCCAGGACGGCGTCCGGGTCGAGCCGGGCGGCGACCTGGGCGGCGGCGGCCCGCGCCTGCGCCAGGGTCAACACCGGCAACCGCTCCCCGAGCTCGGCGTCCAGGAGGCGCTGGTCGTCCTCGGACAACCCGGCGGCTTCGGCGCAGACCGCGCCCGCGACCGCCGGGGAGATCAGGCCCGCGGTCAGGGCGGCCAGGGTGTGCGGTAACACGCTGGTCAACGCCCGCGACTGGGACAGCTGCGTCTGCGCCGCCGACGGGCTACACCCGCGGGCCAGCGCGAGTTGCGGGGTGATTCCCCGGCTCGCCGCCCGCGGCGAGAGCCCGCGGGCGTGCGCGTCGGCGGTATGGGTGTCGGCGAACGCGACGCTCACTCGCGCCTGGGCCGCCGCCAGGGCCGCTTTGAGGCGTTCACACACGCTCAACACCTCGATCCGCTCCCCCTGCCCCGCGTCCTGGGCCAGGCCGTCGACCTCGGCCAACGCGTCGGTGATCGCGGTCAGCCAGGCCACCTGATCGCTCGCCCGCTGTGGTGCCCCCACCAGCTCCGCGAACCGCGACCCGCACTCATCCCCACCCTCGCCGCCGCCGGGGTAGCCGCCGCCGCCGCCGCCGCGGCCGCGGCGGGGGAACTGGGCGGCCTCGTAGTCCTCCATGTCCGCGCGGATCTGGGCGAAGAACGCGGCCTCCTCGGCCGCGTCGGCGAACATCGGCTCCTCATCCCCGCGTTGCAGCAGCGCCAGCTCTTCCTCCGGAGTCAGCTGACCGGCCAGCCCGTCACAGTCATCAAAGAAGTCATTCACGGTGTGGTCCCAGCCGCCATCGTCCCCGGGGGTTCCGGGGGTGGTGGGCAGGGTCGCCGTCATACTCGAAATTATACTAGATTACCCGTGAGTACACCAGAACAAATCTTGTAAATAATCGGATTTCTTAGACAGTCAGATGGGGCTGAGGAGGGCCCATTGGTCCCCGCGGAACACGCGGACAAACCCACCGACCGCACGGCCTCTCGGGGCTCACGGCTTGCGAGCAACGACTATCCAGACCCGGTCAGGTCAGATCCGGAAAGTCAGATCCGGTCTGGTCAGATCCGGTCAGTTCGCTCCAGACGTGCCGACCCCCACGACCTTCGGCCGCAAGCCCAGCCGCAAGCGCGAAGGGAAGCACCGACAGCCCGCCG
Organism: Nostocoides sp.; assembly: GCF_037045025.1. Lineage (GTDB taxonomy): Bacteria > Actinomycetota > Actinomycetes > Actinomycetales > Dermatophilaceae > Nostocoides_A. The sequence goes on from NZ_JBAOHM010000016.1 coordinate 276,740, forward strand.
TGCGGATGCGCTCGTATATCTCGCCGGCTGAACAGGCGCGAACTCAAACCGCGTCGACAACCGCAAGCGTAGTGAGCAGCACCGACAGCCCTCCCCCGCCCCGCGACAGCAGACCAGGTTTGCGTCAGGGTTGTGGGCGGGGTGGTGGGTGACAGTCGTGTTCGCGACTGGATTGGCGCGACTTCGGTGATCAGCAGCGGCCTGGCCGTCCTGCAGAAGGTGCCGCATACCTCACCTATTGCAGGACACCCCCACGCTTGCCCGCGTCGCCGTCCTGCACGGCGTCGCCAGGGGCCGTGACTATCCCCGCCGAGAGCGTCGCCTTGGCGGTGACGCGCCCGCCGACCTCGAGGACTTCGGCGCCCCGGTCGAGGCCCTCCGCAGCGGGCACGACTCGCAACACCTGCGGCCCAATCATCGGCGACACCAGGCGATAGGCAAACTCCCGGCCAACCAATCCGGCCCCGTGCCGCCGGATCAGTTCGCCCATCATGAGCGCCTGCAGCGGACCGTGCACGACGAGATCGGCATACCCCTCGACCCGGCACCAGGTGTGGTCATAGTGGATGCGGTGAGCGTTGTAGGTCAGCGCCGAGAACCGGAACAGCAGCGCCTCATCCACCCTCAGGTCCAACACCGGCGCGCGTTCGGTCGCCGCCGGCGGCAGGTCCAGGGTGCCGGGCTCCAGCGGCACCGAGCCCGACGCGACGAGATAGACGATGTCCTGCTCGTCGACGATAACGGTCCGGCCGCCCTGGGTGATCTCGTTGCGCACGGTCACCAAGGTCATCGGCCCGGAGCGCGCCTCCTTCTCCACCGAGGACGCGATGCGGGTGGTCTTGGTCGCCGGCTCGCCGATCGCCAGCTGCTCCCGGTGAACCACTCGGCCACCGGCCCACATCCGCCGCCGGCCCTCCCCCGGAGGCGCCGGTATGCCGAACGACGGATGCCCGTCCGGCCCAAGATCGGCGTGTGGCCGCCGCTCCATGAGGTAGACCCAATGCCACATCTCCGGCAACAGCTCGGTCGGCGCCTGCACACCGAGCAACCCGGCCAGCGCCTCGGCCTGAGCGGCGTCGATGACCTCGGTGCGCTCGATAACCTCCGTGGCGCTCATCGTTGCTCCTGCATATCAGCGAGTATGCCGCGCGCTCACCCCACCAGCCGCCGCGTGTGACCAGCGACGCCCGCCGCTAGCCGAGTTGATAGTCACGGATCCAGGCGGCCATGCCGGGCAAGGTGAACCGCAACCGGCCGCGCCCGGCCGCCTCGATGATTCCCCGGTCGATCAGCCGGGCCCGCGGGACTCTGATGGCCCGGGAGTCGCGGCCCATCGTGGTGGCGATGTGCTCGCGGGGAACGACCTCCTTGCCGAAGTCGGCCATCGCGGCGAGGAAGGCCTGCTCCAGGTCGGAAGCGGAGTCCCACCGAGCCCGACACATCGCCTCCAGTTGCCCGCTCATCGCCTCCCCACCGGCGTGCACATGGGCAAGCTGCAGGGTCTCGCCGCCAGCCCCGGGCGAGGCCGCCCGCCAGGTGGCGTCGCCGACCAGCTGCAGCAGATAGGGATTGCCGTCGGCGATGTCCAGGGCCTCAACCAACGCATCTGCCGCCCAGCCGATCTCGTATGCCGCGGCCGGCTCGACGAGCACCTTGCTGGCATCGCTCTCGTCGAAGCGGTCGAGCGCGATGAACTCGCTGCGCTCACCGAACGTGGCCGCCCGCATGATCATCTCGGGCGTCGACGGCAATCCCGCTGTCATGACCGCGACCGGGTTCTCGCTCCGGCGACCGGCGAGGTTCTGAACGGTGTTGAGCAGGACGCCGAGCTCGGCATACGGCCCGGCGTGCAACTCGTCGATCAGCACGAGCAGCCCCGCCCCACCCCGGGCGCGAATGGTGCTCGCGGCCTCGTGCAAGACCCGCTCGAGACCGGAAATCGCCCCGGCCGGCGGCTCCGCGGGCGCATCTCCTCGGCCGAACTCAGTTGTCAGGCTCACCCCAAAGAGGGCGAACTCGACGCTGATGCTCTCCAGGATGCCGCGCCGGGCCCGGTCGTCCAGGACGTCGGCCTCGACGAGCGCCCGGCGCACCGCCGAGACCAGCTCCGTGAGCATCGGGCTGCTCTTGGCGCACGCCACCCACGCGGTCACGAAGCCCAGCTCGCGCGCCCGCTCCTCGGTGTCGCGCAGCAGCGAGGTCTTGCCGAGCCCCCGCGGCGCGTGCAGCACCACCGGCGGGCCAGCCATCTCGCCGTATGCCGTCACGCGCGCGAGCAGATCGCCCAGCCGGCTGCGCTCGCGGACCCGGCCGATCAGGACGCGCGGTAGGTCACCTGGGGTGAACGGGCTCGTCAACGGCACGGCAACAACTCCTGATACGGCTTTATACTTCGCTTTTCTATAACACTGGATAACGGTGTGCGACTGTCCGGAAAGTCTCCCAGGCTGCACCGACAACATCCGCGTGCGGGCGCGGACGGTGCCGGATCGTCGTGCGGCACGGAACGCGCTGACGCTCAGGCGGTGCGGATGAAGTCCGCCACGGCCGCAGTGAAAGCGTCGTTGTCGTCGGCCGCGGCGGTGTGGGCGGCTTCACCGAGCACCCGGACCTCGACGTGCGGAATGACCGTGCGCAGGTGCTCGACACCCTCGTCGCTCAGGACATCAGACTGACCGCCGGCGAGCAGCAGCGTCGGCGCCTCGACGGCGCGCGCTGCCGCGTCGAGCGTGGCCTGAGCGTGCTCGGGAGCAACCCGGCGCTCGGAGCTGAACAGCCGGGGATCCCAGTGCCAATACCAGCGGCCGTCGCGCAGCCGGAGGTTCTTGCGCAGCCCCTCGGGACGCCGCGGCCGGTCGCGGTGTGGCAAATAGTCGGCGACCGCGTCCGCGGCCTCTTCCAGACTCGCGAAGCCATTGGGCGCAGAGTGCATGAACGCGTGAATCCGCTCGACCCCGTCGGCTTCCAGGCGGGTCGCGATGTCGACGAGCACCAGACGCTCGACCAGGTCGGGGCGGTCGGCCGTGGCAAGGAGGGCAGTGATGCCGCCCAGGCTGGCGCCGACCAGGATCGCCGGCGTGGCCACCTGCGTCAGGACGGCGAGCAGATCGTCGCGGAAGAAGGTGATGTCGTAGTCCGCGTCGGGCGACCACTGCGAGTCACCGTGCCCGCGCAAGTCGAGGGCGACGACGTGCCGGCCCTCCGCGGCAAGCGCGGCTCCCGCCGCCTTCCACGAGTGCCGGGTCTGGCCGCCCCCGTGCAACAGCAGCACGCTCCCCTCCGCGCCGCTGCCCCACTCGTCGGCGGCTAGGACCAAGCCCTGGGCTCCGACGAACGTGACGGTCCGCGCCTCGTCCACCACCGCCAAATCCTCCTTCAGCCCACAGCCCTGGGGCCGTCCGACGTTCTCCATCCGGCCGAGGATCTCACGGGCGTTGCGGCCCCCTGCCACCGGGCCGATCGCTCATCCGTGTCGCGGTGGCCGGAACCAGGCCCCGCTCATCGTCACGACGAGGACGAGGCGGCGCACGAACTGCGGATGCCGGTGCGCGATTTCTTGGGCGGTCGTTCCGCCGAGGGAGAAACCGAGGACGTCGGCGGTCTCGATGCCCTGGACGTGCGCAGCTTCGACGATGCGGTCCGCTAGGACTGGCACCCGAATGGGTCGCGTCGGGACCTGCGAGCGCCCGGCGCCGGGCGCATCGATCATCAGCACATCCCGGTCGGGCAGCGCCGCAAGCAGGGGGGCCCACCTTTCGAGGGCGCCGCCGATACCGTGCAGCAACAGCAACGTCGGTCCCTGCCCGTCTCGACGCCGCGTGTTCAATCGGATGCCGCCCGCCTCCACGCTCAGGTCGCTGAACTCGGTCGGTTGCTTGCCCATGTCGACCTCCTCCTCGTCGATTCTGTCGTAGCCGATTTCGCGTCGATCTCCCGCCTGCCGTTCGCGACAGGTGCCCGCGGTCATCAGCCGTGCCGAGTAACGAAACGCTAACGTCCTCTGCTGCATCCCATATCGTGCTTCCCCGCAGTCGACAACCGGCATGAACGGGTGTAGGAAACAGTTGTAGGGCCATGACATCTCGTTACCGGCCCCGAGGACGCGATGGAGCATCGCCTCCGAGTCACCGATCGAGTCAGGGGTGGGTTCATGCGCTGGACACGCGGCCACAGGGTGACCGGATCAGCGGCGGTGGTGGCCCTCGCCCTTGCGGGGTGCACCTCATCCGAGGGACGGGTGGGGTCAACACCCAACAATCCCAACGCGACCCGGGTAGCCGTCGCGATGATCACCCACGGCGAGGCCGCGGATCCGTTCTGGGCGCAGGTGGAACAGGGCGCGAAGCAGGCCGCGTCCGACTTCAACGTCGATCTGGCCTACCAGACCACACCGGGCGCCGTGTCTCAGGCCGAGGCGGATCTGATCTCCGCAGCGGTCGCCAAGAAGCCCGCGGCCCTGATCGCCACCATCCCCGAGGCCAAGGTTCTCGTCCCAGCCATCAAGAAGGCGGCGGACGCCGGCATCCCCGTGGTGATTGCCAATGCGGGTGCCGCCGAGGTGGCCGCCAGCGGCGCGCGAACCTACGTCGGCCAAGACGAGAGCGCGGCGGGTGAGGAGGCCGGCAGGGAGATGGCCGACGCCGGCGTCAAGCGCGGTGTATGCCTCATCCACGAAGAGCACAACCAGGTGCTCACCGACCGCTGCGCGGGCTTCGACTCCGCGCTCAAGGGCGGTGGCGGAAGCACCAAGATCGTGCATATCAGCGCGACCGACACGGCCAGCGCCGAGGCTGCCCTGACTCAGGAACTGACCGATGACCCGTCGATCGACGGTGTCCTGGCCACCGGGATCCAAGGGTATGCCGCCGCCAGCACCGTGCTCGACGCGATGGCCTCCCGCAAGGTCACCCTCGGCGCCTTCGACGTCTCGCTCGACCCCAACAACCTCGATGCGGTCACCCAGGGGAAGGCGGCCTTCGTCATCGACCAGCAGCCCTTCCTGCAGGGCTACCTCGCCGTCCAGGTCGCGGCCTTCGAGGCCCGATTCGGCCAGCACCCAGCGGCGCCGATCTACACCGGACCGAGCCTGGTCACCAAGGACAACGCGGCCAAGGTCCTTGGGCTGTATCAGAATCTCGGCAAGGCGCCATCCGGGCAAATCGCCGTCTCGATGGTCACCCATGGCCAGAACCTCGATCCCTTCTGGGCCCTGGTGCGCAAGGGCGCCGAGCAGGCGGCCAGTGACTTCCACGCCACGCTCAGCTACGCCTCCCCCGCGGCCACCGACCCGCAGGCCCAGGCCAAGCTGATCACCGACGCGGTGGCGGGCAAACCGGCGGCCATGGTGGTCACCGACTCCGACCCGGCCGTCCTGGACCCCGCCATCAGGGACGCCACCGCAGCTGGTATGCCGGTCGTCATCGCCAACGTCGGCGCCGACAAGGTCGAGGAGCTGAAGGCGACGACCTACGTCGGGCAGGACGAGAGCCTCGCCGGCGAGGATGCCGCCTCGGCCATGGCCGATGCAGGCGTCAAGAACGCCCTGTGCGTCATCCACGAAGCCCAGAACAAGGCGCTGACCGACCGGTGCGACGGCTTCACCAAGGAACTGACCGCGGGCGGCGGGAAGGTGACGACGGTCAACATCGGCGGCACCCACCTGCAAGCCGACCAGGAAACGGTCGAAGCGGCCTTGGCCAAGGACGCCGGCATCGACGGCATCCTGGCCACGGGCATCCAGAGCTTCAGCGCCAGCGGTGGCGCGCTGCAGGCGCGCGGGCTGTTCGGCAAGGTCAAGCTCGGCACCTTCGACATCTCCTTGGCCAACCTGCAAGCGGTGCAAAGCGGTCAAACCCTCTTCGTCGTCGACCAGCAGCCCTTCCTACAGGGCTACCTCGCCGTCCAGACGGCGACCTTCGCGGCGCGCTATGGCCAATCCCCCTACGCCCCGATCTATACCGGCCCGAGCATGGTGACCGCCGACAACATCGACAAGGTCCTCGAGCTTTACCGCAACAAGGCCAAGGCGATGATCCAGCGCGGCGGCTACCCCAACTGAGTTCCACTCGGCCCGACGCGGCCCTCCCACGATGTGCTTGGCCCCGACAACCGGAAGGTGAGACGTGTTAGAGCTGGCGGCGGCAGAGGGTGCCTCGACCCTGAAGCTAAACCTGGGCCCGATCGATGTTGTCCTCCTGGTCATCTACTTTTCGTTCGTCATCGGCATCGGTTTTGCCCTGCGGCGGATGGTGACGACCTCGGCCGACTTCTTCCTCTCCGGGCGATCGTTGCCGGCGTGGGTGACCGGTATCGCGTTCATCAGCGCCAACCTCGGCGCGATCGAGATCCTCGGTATGGCCGCCAGCGGCGCCGAGTACGGCATCTCGATCGCCCACTACTACTGGATCGGCGCGATCCCGGCGATGGTCTTCCTCGGGATCGTGATGATGCCGTTCTACTACGGCTCCAAGATCCGCAGCGTGCCGGAGTATCTCGCCCGGCGCTTCGATAGTCGAGCGCACCTGGTGAACGCGATCATCTTCGTGTTGTCCTCGATCCTGATCGCTGGCGTCAACCTCTATGCCCTCGGCGCAGTTCTGGAGGTCCTGCTCGGCATTCCGCTGGCCTTGGCCATCGTGCTGTCGGCGCTGTTCGTGCTCAGCTACATCCTGCTCGGCGGGTTGACGAGCGCGATCTACAACGAGGTCATGCAGTTCTTCGTCATTCTGGCCGGGCTGATCCCGGTGGTCATCGTGGTCATGCGCGAGGTCGGCGGTATGCACGGCCTGATGCAGAAGCTGAGCACGAACCCCACGTTCACCCATCCGTGGCAGGGGTTGGCCGTGGGCGGGAACAATCCGGTCGGGGACTGGATCGGGCTCGTCTTCGGCTTGGCGTTCTGCCTCTCGTTCGGCTACTGGACGACCAACTTCGCCGAGGTTCAGCGCGCGATGTCGGCCAAGGACGACAACGCCGCGCGGATGACCCCGATCATCGGCGCCTTCCCCAAGGTTGTCATCCCGTTCGCCGTCGTTATTCCCGGTATGGCCGCAGTGCTGTTGCTGCCGGGCATCGGCGAGGCCGGCGGTCTGGCCTACAACGACGCCATCCCCGGGTTGATGGCGAAATACCTGCCCGAGGGCGTCCTCGGGGTCGGGATCACCGGGTTGCTGGCCGCCTTCATGGCCGGTATGGCGGCCAACGTGTCCTCGTTCAACGCGGTCTTCACCTATGACCTGTGGCAGAACTACATCCGGCCTGGGCGGCCGGACGCCTACTACCTCAAGGTCGGCCGCTACACGACGATCGCGGGTGTCTTCGTCGGCATCCTGACCGCCTTCCTGGCTGCTGGCTACAACAACGTCAACAACTACCTCCAGACGCTGTTCTCGTTCTTCAACGTCCCCATCTTCCTTGCGTTCATCGTGGGCATGTTCTGGAAGAAGGCCAGCACAAACTCGGGCTTCTGGGGCATGCTCGTCGGCACGCTCACCTCGGTCGGCATCTTCATCGGCTACAAGGCCGGCTGGATCCCGTTCAAGAGCGACCTGATGGAAAACCAGTATGCGGCGATCATCTCCTTCGTCGTCGGTGTGCTCACGATGGTGATCGCCACGAAGTTCGGCACGTCCAAGTCCGACGAAGAACTCGAAGGCCTCGTCTATGGTCGGCAAGTTGTCGGGTCCTCCGACGGGGAGGGGGCCGTCCACCACGGTCTGCTCGCGAACCCGGTGGTCATGGGGATCGGGGCGCTCGTGTGCGCCGGCCTGGCCTATGTCTTCATCGAGATGGTGAACTGACCGCAGCTAAGGAGTCACAACCGATATGGCACGCAAGACCTACCAGCTGGACGCCGACGAGGCCAAGAGTTGGCGGCTGGCCAAGCTCTTTGACCTGCGCACCTTCATCGGCGTGCTCTTTGTGATCTTCGGGGTGATCGTCACCTACACCGGATTGACGGCCACCGACGAGGAGATCGCGATGGCCGCCGATATGAACCTCTCGTTGTGGGTGGGCCTGATCTTGCTCGCGACCGGGGTGATCTTCCTGGTCTGGATCTGGCTCAAGCCGCCGGAGCCGGTGACCAAAGCGGAAATGGAGGCGCGCCGCAAGGAGCTCGAGGAGTTCGGGACGGCCTCGGGCGTTCACCACTGACTGATCTCGACCACGGATCTCGGCCACTGATCTCGGCTACTTCAGATACGCGAGCAGGTTCGCCGGCTGGGGAGCGGTCTCGGCGAGCGGCGTGGCGGCATACCGCTCGGAGATGCCGGTGATGAATTCGCGCGCTAACGGCGTGAGCGTCTTGTCCTCGGTCTGCATCCGGTTCTTGGTCACCAGGATGCCGAGATCGGCGCCTTTGAAGAGATAGTCGCCCTTGCCGTAGACGCGCAGGAAAAACGCCTCGTTGCTGTCGGCGAGGCTGTGCCAGTCCAGCCCGGGACGGCGGTATTGCAGCACCCCATCGGGGTCGAACGCATAGACGCCGGTGCTGGGCGCATCGGTGATGAACCGGATCGTCGGGTCGGAGGTCTTCATGATCAGCTGGCTCCAGTCGTCAATCGCGGCGAGTTCGAGCCAGCGGGCGTTGATCTCGTCGACATCGAGGTCGTAGTCGATGTCGATGTGGTCGAGCAGGTGGAAAAGGAAGAGGGGGACGTCGGCATACGCACCGGCCGTGACGTTGGTCATCGACGTGACGCCGGAGAAGCGCGGGTTGAGTTCGCCGAGGTAGACCTCGTCGGTGTCGGTGTCCACGAGGACGTCGACCTCGAAGTAGCCCTTGTAGCCCTCCTGGCGCAGCCGGTCGCCGAGGCGGCGCACGTGCTCCAACGCCCGGGTGCGTTGACTGGTTGTTAGGGAGTCCGGGCTCAGGTCGTCGCCACACCAGCCGCCGCGATAGGGCGTCAGCTCGGGGAAGCCGGTCAGGTCGGTCATAAACGGGCCGACGATCGTCCCGTGCTTGGTGTTGACCGCCTCGACGGCGACCGCCTTGTTGTTGATCCGCTTCATGATCTTGACCTCCTCACCCACGATCTCGGTCGCGTACTTGTTCCAATCGCTCTCCGAGGCAATGAAGAACGTGGTCTTGCCGGAGTCGCCGTATGCCGCTTGGATCACCAGGTCGTCCCCCAGACGCGCCGCTGCGCACTGCCGCTGCAGGTCGGCGTAGCTCTCGACGGTCGCCATGACGTTGGGGACCGACGGCGCGCCCGCCTCGTTGCCCAGGCGGGTGGTCTCGAGCTTGGAGTCCAACCGGTTGCGTAGCTCGTAGGGGGGCAGGATCAGGTCCCAGCCCTGCTCCCAGCAGAGCCGCTCGGTCTCCTCGTTGAAGAAGACCATGGCGATCTTGGGCCGCTCCCCGCTGGCCTCGGCGGCGCCGTTGATGTGCCGGATCACCGCGGGATGAGTGAGCAGGTAGTTGTTGATGTCCTCACCGCTGGTGAACTCCTCGTGCTCGATCGGCGGTGGCGCGAACGCGCGCGGGTGGAAGCCGTCCCAGGAGTCATAGAAGACGATGAACGAGAAGTTGCGCACCCACCGGTCGATCCCGAGCAGATTGAAGGCCGTCGCACCGACAAAGAAGACCGGGGTTTCGTTGGTGCGGAAGAAGGTTCGGATCTCGGAGAGATTGCGCAGCCCGTGCCCGGCCAGGGAGTGCCGATAGCTCTCCGTCGCCGCTGACTCGGTTGCGGCGTTGTCCGTGGCGGCTGAGTCGGTCATGGCGTTCCTTTCGCGCGGTGGAGGTGGACAGGGTTTAGCGGACAAGCGGGAGGACCGCTCCGGGACTGTGGCGGGTCGCCGTGATCAGCGCGTCGACGGTGGCGACCGAGTCGTGGAACAGCCCGGGGTCTTGCGGCGTCGGCCACCACGAGAGCTTGACGGCGACCATTCTGGCGTCGTAGTCGACGACGACGAGTTGACCGTGAATACCGAGACAGAGCAGCCGGGTGCCGCCTTGCTCGGGCACCCAGAACTGGGAACGGTAGATTGCCCGGCTGCCGGCAGCGAGGTCGGCGTGACCGCGGTTGACCGCGGCCTGGCGCATGGCCGCGACCGAGTCGCTGTCGCCACGGCGGACGTCGCGCAGGAAGCGGACTGGCACGACCTGACGCCCCCCGGCCGTCCCGGCGTTGAGCAGCATGAGCGCGAACCGGGTCAGGTCGCGCGCACAGAGCAGCAGGCCGCCCGAGTGCGCCGGCGTCCCGTAGGCGTCGACGACCATCGCCCCGTCCTGCTCCAGGCCGAGCGGGGCGATGATCAGCTGCGAGATCAGGTCGATCATCGAGCTTCCGGTTGCGCGTTCGATGACCCAGCCGAGTGCGTCCGTGTCGGTGGATCGGTAGCAAAACGGCCCGCCTGGCTTCCCGACTTCACCCAGCCGCCGGAGGTAGTCGTAGATGGAATCCGTGCAGGTCCATGCCTGTGGCGGCTCGTACATGACTTGAGCGAGGACTCGGCCGCGCGCGGAGAGGTCCTGGTGCTCGTCGTAGTCGACTGCGGTGCGCATATCCAGCAGGTGTCGGACGGTGGCCTCCCGATACCCGCCGGCCAGCTCCGGAACGACCTCCACAACCCGCGTGCTCTCGGTGAGCGTCCCATCGTCCAGCAGCCGCGCCGCAACACAACCGACGACCGACTTGCTGACCGACATCACCAGATGCGGCGAATGCAGGCTGGCGGGCACGCGTTCGTAGTGGGCCACCACCTCCGACTCTCGCACCACGAGCAGGGCGTCGGTATGGGTGCGCCGCACGACGTCGGCGAGCGTGCGGATCGTCCCGTCCGAGCAGGCCAGCGAGATCGCGGGCAGCTCAGTGCCCTCGGCGGTCGGCAACGGTTGGACCGGCCCGTCACCACGACTGACCGTGACCAGCCGCGGTCCGACGAGCGCTGCGGCGTTGCTCGCCGCTCGCTCGCCGAAGTCCATGGGGGGATTTCTACTCCGGTCAGCGCCGGAAGTCGACGGGGCCGGCCGCGGTGCCCTCGGCGCGAATCGAACGCGCGACACCCGCTTTAGGAGAGCGGTGCTCTATCCCCTGAGCTACGAGGGCGGGGGCTGGCGTGCCAGCCCCCCTAGTTTAGGGTCCGGGCGGCCCTCCTTAGACCCTGCCTGGTCTTCGCCGGCACCGGAACCGCCACGGCGGCCCTCTGTGTAATCCAGAGGAGTTCGCGACCAACGGGGGTGATCAGGCAGCCGCACGCGTCGGCGGTTCGTTGGTCGGCTACGCGATCGGGTATCCGATCACGGTCGCCTTGACCATCGTTGCCTGCATCGTCGTCTTCCGGCTCGGCGCGGCCCGCCCGCTGCCGGAAAGACCAGGAGAAGATCCAGCCGTTCGTCGTCAAGTCGCGCTCGTCGTGCTGCTCACCTCTTTCACCCACGCCGCGCTCATCATCCTTGGCGTGCGGTATGTCGCCCGCTTCGGCACGGCCCGCACCCTCGGCGTGCTGACCGGCAGTCAGCTCCAATCCCGGTCCGTATGCGTTTGCGTTCGAACGGATGCCCGACCAGCGGATCGCCAGGGGTATGCCCTGCTGTTCCCGGTGATCATGGTTGCCAAGGTCCTGATCGCCCAGGTCATGGCCGTCTTTTTTATAGTCGGCTGTGCGCGGGCTACAGGAGAGCGAAGGCGCGCTCGACCAGGTCGGCGAAGGTGGCGTCGTGCACGCCGGAGAGATACGCGCGGAAGGCGGCGCGGAAGGCGCCCAGGGCGGCATACGCCTCGACCGAGACGCGCAACTGGGCATCGGCATCCAACCGGCCCCCAGCGGCCTTCTCGGCCCGGGCGATCAGCGCCTCGACGACGGCGCGGTCGGCGCGGGCATACACCCCGAGGAAGCGCAGGCCGATGCTCGGCTCGCGTTGGGTCAACTCCCGGCGCATCTCCCAGGTCCGAGTGTCACGCTCCAGAGCAGTCACCCGGTCCAGGGCCAGGGCCCGCACGACGGCGCGCGGAGACTCGGACGCCGGGCGCGCGGCGACGTAGGCACGGAGTTGGTCGAGGTCTTCCGCGCCGGCGCCCACGAGGGCGTCGTCCTTGACCGGGAAATAGTTGAAGAACGTCCGCGGCGACACGCCTGCCCGCTCGGCGATCGCGTCGACCGTGAGCGCGTCGAGACCACCCTCGTGGGCGAGTTCGATCGCGGCCCGGTGGATCGCGCGCCGGGTCTCGATCTTTTTGCGTTCGCGCAGACCGCAATTCGCTTCGGCGTCGGGCTGGACGGAGAGCACATCCAGGATGGGCGAGGCGGGCGGCATGGGGACAGCATACTGCAGGATCTGCAAACTTGCATAGTCTGCAAACTTTTCTCTAGCCTGGTCGCGTGACCAATCCCGCACCCTCCGTGGACCGCCAGGACCTGGCCGAGTTCCACCTCGATGCGACCGGCAAGCGCATCTTCATCGGCCTCATGCTCGGCATGTTCGTCGCCTCGATCAGCCAGACCATCGTCGGCCCCGCGATGCCGCGCATCGTCGCCGAGCTCGGTGGCATGGAGCACTACTCCTGGGTGGCCACCGCGGCCATGCTCGTCTCCGCGATCACCGTCCCGATCGTCGGCAAGTTCTCCGACCTCTATGGCCGCCGCGGCTTCTATCTCGCCGGCCTGGTCGTCTTCATGCTCGGCTCGCTCGTCTGCGGGCTGGCCCCGAACTTCTGGTCCCTCGTCGCCGGCCTGCGCCATCCAGGGCCTCGGCATGGGCACCGTGATGCCGTTGGCGCAGACCATCATCGGCGACATCATTCCCCCGCGGCACAGGGGCAAATATCAGGGAATCATGGGCGCCGTCTTCGGCGTCACCTCGGTCGCCGGCCCGCTCGCCGGTGGCTGGATCACCGACCACCTCGGCTGGCGCTGGCTGTTTTGGGCCTCGATCCCGTTCGGCATCGCCGCCACCGCTGTGGTCTTCCGTTTCCTGCACCTGGCTCACCAGCGCCGCGACGCCGCGATCGACGTCGCCGGCATCGCCACCTTGACGCCGGCCTTGGTCGCGATCCTGCTCGCCACGAGCTGGGGCGGCACGACCTACGCGTGGTCCTCGGGCGTCATCCTCGGCCTGTATGCCGTGGGCGCGCTCTTCCTCGCCGCCTTCGTCTGGGCGGAATCCCGTGCCGCAGAGCCGATTCTGCCGCTGCGCCTGTTCAAGAACCAGGTCTTCACGCTGTCCAATACCGCCGCCTTCGGCATCGCCATGGTGATGTTCGGTGCGATCATCTATATCCCCGTCTATGCCCAGGGCGTCATCGGCGTCAACGCCACCAACTCCGGCCTGATCCTGCTGCCGCTCATGCTCGGCCTGATCGTCTGCGGCATCCTCGCCGGCCAGGTCATCACCAAGACCGGGCGCTACAAGGGCATCATGCTCGCCGGTGTCGCGATCATGGCCGCCGGCATCTGGCTACTCACGCGCCTGACGCACACGGCCACCTCCGGTCAACTCACCGTGGCCATGGTCGTCATCGGCGTCGGCCTGGGTCTGTGTATGCAGCAATACACTCTGCTCGTGCAGAACGCTTCTGCCCGTGCGGATTTGGGCATCGCTACCGCGTCGACACAGTTTTTCCGCAATGTCGGGTCCACCGTGGGGATCGCGATCTTTGGGACCGTCATGACGTCGGGCCTGCACGTGGCGATCCTCAGCCATCTGACCCCGGCCGCGGCCAAGGCCGCCGAGGCTTCCGGTCAGCAGATTGGCGCCGGCTCGGTTCTCGATCCCACCGTCATGGCCAAGCTGCCCGCGCCGGTCGCCGAGGCGGTCCGGATGGGCCTGGCCGAACGCCTGCACGAGGTCTTCCTCATCGGCCTGCCAATCCTCGCGCTCGTCTTCGTCGCCACGGCGTTGATCACGTCGGTCCCGCTGCGCACCACCAATGACACCCCGCGGCACGAGGCCGAGCAGGAGTTCCTCGACTCCATGGCCACCCTCTCCCCCGAATCCCTCCAGGACGAGGGCGAGGAGCGGTTCGCGAACTCGCGCTGAGGTCTGTGCTTCCGGCCTCAGCGGCGCGGATGGGTGCGGTCGTAGTTGCGAGCCTGCCGGGCGCCGTTGGCCATGGCGAGGATGCCGATCGCCATGATGGCGAGCAGCGAGATGGCCACCGGCCGGTTGTCCCACATGGCAATCACCAGCACCGTGCCAAGCGCCGCCAAGGACAAGGCAACGAGCAGGACCATCACGGTTCCGGATGCGGGACGCGCCATACCGCTAAGGCTACGCTCGCCCGGCCGGCCACCATGCGTGGCCCACCATGGCCGGTATGCCGACACCTTCGCGAATCTCTTTCCGCCGGGCCGAGGCCCGCGACGTGCCGGCCATCGTCGCCCTGCTGCGGGACGACCCGCTCGGGGCGCGCCGAGAGCGGGAGCCGGATGATGCGGCAGACGCGCTTTTGTCCACATCGAACGCGACCCCTTCGAGCTGCTCGTTGTCGGCGAACACGAGGGGGGAGGTGGTCGCGGCCCTCCAATTGTCCTTCCAGCCCGGCCTCGCGCGCGCCGGCCGCCTGCGTGGACAGAGCGTCGGTAGACAGCTATTCGCGTGGGCCATCGACCGGGCGCGCCAGGAGGGCGCGACGATGCTCCACCTGACCTCGGATGCCAGCCGCACCGACACCCACCGCTTCTATGCGGAACGAGGCTTCGAGCAGACTCACTCCGGCTTCAAAATGCCACTGTGCCAACCAGATTAGGGCCGCTTGGGGAATTTCTCGAACTCCGGGCGCCGCTTGGCCTTGTAGGCCTCCCGGCCTTCCTTGGCCTCGTCGGTGGAATAGAACAGCAGGTTCGCGTCGTGGGCCAGCTGCTGGATGCCCGAGATGCCGTCCTCGGCGGCATTGAAGCTGGCCTTCATCAGCCGCAACGCGAACGGCGACATCGTCAACATCCGGCGGGCCCAGGCGACGGTCTGCGCCTCGAGGTCGGCGAGCGGGACCACCTTGTTGACCATGCCCATCTCGAGGGCCTCCTCGGCGGAGTACTGCTCGCAGAGGAACCAGATTTCCTTGGCCTTCTTGACCCCGACCATCTCGGCGAGCAGCCCGGCGCCAAAGCCACCGTCGAAGGAGCCCACCT
The DNA here is from genome assembly GCF_037045025.1 of Nostocoides sp. Lineage (GTDB taxonomy): Bacteria > Actinomycetota > Actinomycetes > Actinomycetales > Dermatophilaceae > Nostocoides_A. The sequence continues at coordinate 291,815 of NZ_JBAOHM010000016.1, forward strand.
TGGGGCCGACCTGCCCGAACTTCGCGTTGTCGGCGGCGACGGTCAGGTCGCAGACCAGGTGCAACACGTGGCCGCCGCCAATCGCATAGCCGGCGACCATGGCGATGATCGGCTTCGGCATACGGCGCATCTGGATGTGCAGATCGGTGACGTGGAAGCGGCCCACAGCGCCGGCCCTGCCGGGCTCGGTCAGATAGCCGGTGTCGCCGCGCACCCGTTGATCGCCGCCGGAGCAGAACGCGTCCGGGCCCTCGCCGGTGAGGATGATCACGCCAATCGAGCCGTCCTCGCGGGCGAGCGTGAGCGCCTCGGAGATCTCCATCAGCGTCTGCGGGCGAAAGGCGTTGCGCACCTGCGGCCGATTGATCGTGATCTTACCGATCCCGTCGCCGCTGTGCTCGTAGCGGATGTCCTCGTAGTCGGCTGCGGGCATCCAGGTGACAGGGTCGAGGTCTTCGGGCGGCATACCGGCCAGCCTATGGGGCGCTCAGTTCACCATGTAGTGGAGGATCACGTCGTGGGTGTGCTTGGCCTTGTCCGAGCCCCGAAGCAGGATCTCGTATGCCGTGTGCGAGGTGTGGATCGCCACCGTCGTCTCCTCGGTGAATCGCCCGAAGACCGAGGCGTTCGAGGCATAGGAGATCGCCGTGATCTTGTCGTAGGGGATCGACGTCACAGCCACCCGGCCGCCAGCGAAGCTGTTGTCCTGCAAGATGACCCGCTTATCCGTGAGCCCGATGAAGCCGGTGCCGACGTCCTTGCCGTCATAGACCGCAAAGACCGTCTCGCCGGGTAGCAGGCTGTTGCGGACGATCTGCAGTTGGTCCTTCTTGTCGTAGTAGACCTCGTCCTCGGTCATCGTCGCGTCCTTCCCGCTCGCCGCTTTCCAGGCGCACGATACGCCCGCGGCATACGGTAAAGACATGAGCATGGGCAGGATCGACATCGCCGAGGGCGACATCACCACGCAGAAGGTGGACGCGATCGTCAACGCGGCCAACTCCTCGCTGCTCGGCGGCGGCGGGGTCGACGGAGCCATTCACCGTGCGGCGGGGCCGGAGTTGCTCGCCGCCTGCCGGGAGTTGCGCGCCTCGACGCTGCCCGAGGGGCTGCCACCGGGTGACGCGGTGGCGACGCCGGGGTTTAAGCTCAAGGCGAAGTGGGTGGTGCACACAGTCGGCCCGAACCGGCGCGCGGGACAGACCGATCCGGCGGTGCTGCGGCGGTGTTTCGCCAACAGCCTGGCCGTCGCCCGCGGGCTGCGGGCGCGCAGCATCGCCTTCCCGGCGATCGGTGCCGGCGTGTATGGCTGGGACGTGACCGAGGTCGCCGCGATCGCCATGGACGTGGCCCTGGGGCACATCGCCGAGCGGGACACGCTCGACCGGATCCGGTTCGTCACCTTTGGCGCCGAGGCCACCCGCGCGTTCGAGGAGGCGCTAGGGCAGCGCCGTTGAACCGTCGGTCTCGGTGACGGTCATGGTCGCCGGATCCCACTCGCCCGGTGGCACCTGGGAGCGGGGCACGACGAAGCGGGTCTTCTCGAAGTCGCCGGCCACCGGTGATGGCCTCGACCTTCGCGCGGTCGCTTGCCGGCCGGCCGCCGCGGCACAGCTCGATCCGGCAACTGCCGGCGTCCAGCCTGGGGAGGAAGACATAGCTGGCGCCCTCCGTGACCTCGGCGCCGCAGGAACCGCCCTCACGCGCGGTCACGACCGTGGCGGTCGCCGGCACCTGACCGGCATAGACCCGGTCGACTGCGACCGTGTAGCTGATCGGGTCGTCGCTGACCAGGCCCCGCCAATCGAGAGGACCCGGGCGGCACGGTTATCGTCACCAGGCGTACCGACACGCTCCGCTCGACCCGGCCACCACGCCATTCACCTAACTCATCGAGTCAGCTGGCGCACTTCGGTGGATCGGAAGCTATCACGGTCTGCCGTAGCTGGCGCCGCCCCAAATCGAGCGCAGGCTGACCGACAGGCCGGTGCGGGGCGAGTCATACATCATGCCGTTGCCGGCGTAGATGCCCACGTGGTAGGCGGGGTAGCCGAAGAAGACCAGGTCGCCGGGCTGCGGGCTGGACACCGGCGTGGCCGCCGCCTGCTGGCCCGCTGCCGTGCGGGGCAGCGAGATGCCGACCTGGGCGAAGACATACATCGTAAAGCCCGAGCAGTCGAACCCGGCGGGCGTGGAGCCGCCGTAAACGTATGGGGTGCCGAGATAGCGCGCCGCGATGGCGAGCACGCCGCCGGCAGCGGGCGGCGGGGGCGCCTGGGGCGGCGGATTGGTCGGTTTGGTGGGGGCCGATGTTGTCGAGGTGGTGCCGCTCGTCGTCGACCGCGTAGTCGTGCTGCGGGAGGCGGCGGCCGTGGCCACCGGGGCGGCCGGCGCGGCGACAACGGGAGCCGGCTTGGGCTTGGGTTTCGGCTTGGGCTTGGCGACGGCGGTCACGCCGATGACCCCGAAGCTCGTGGCCTTAGGCCCGGCAGAGGGGGCGGTCAGCGCGACCGGTCCGGCCGAGGGGGCGGCACCGTCGATCCGTCCGGCCGGGGCGGACTGGGCCGGGGAGGCCGCCATCGCGACGACCAGGCCACCGGTCGCCGCGAGCACGGCACCGGTGCGGACGGCGCCGGCGCTGGCAGCGGCATACGGGAGAGGGGAACGGGAGGCGCGGTGGCGCCCGACATATGAAGACACAGCGACCTCCAGCGCCTACGAGGTGAGCTGTCGGGTTCGGGCGAGGTGGCGTTGCCCGGCCCGCGCGGCCACATCGTGGCGCCGCGCGGAGCTTCACCCCAAGGGGCCGTGGCCCCGGAAGTGGTTCCCCCGCTCCTACCAGCGGTGATCAATGTCCCGGGCCCGGACATGGTAGGACTCGGCGATCCGGGGCGGGGTCCTCGGGGGAAGGACGCTTTGCAAACTACACCTGCACCGGCGAGATTGTCACATTCCGGTCACGGCGGGCACCGTGGCGCTGCTCACGCGGGGGCGTCAGTGGGGCACGACGACGCAGAAGACGTGCCCGGCGATGTCCTCCGGCAAGGAGACGCCCTCGGCCGGCGGCAACCCCTCGCCCACCGCCACGATGCGCTCCTCCTCACGCCGGACGAGCACCTGCCCGCCCGGGACCACACCGGCCGTGGTGAGCAGGGCGAGCGACTCCGGATCGGTCTGGACCGGCTCGCCAATGCGGCGCACGAGCACCTGGCGGCCGCCGTCGTCGACCGCCTCGGTCAGGGTGACCAGACCGAGGCGGAAGGGCTCGACGTCGTCGGTGTCCCCCAACTCGTCCAACCCGGGGATCGGGTTGCCATAGGGGGAGGTGTGATCGTTGCCGAGCAGCCCGAAGATCTTGCGCTCCACCCGCTCGGAGATCACGTGCTCCCATCGGCACGCCTCCGCGTGGACGAACTGCAACTCCAACCCGATGACGTCGACGAGCAGCCGCTCGGCGAGCCGGTGTTTGCGCATCACCCGGGTCGCAGTGAGCCGGCCCTGCTCGGTGAACGCGAGCTGCCGATCGCCGGAGAGGGAGACCAGCCCGTCGCGCTCCATGCGCGCGATCGTCTGCGACACCGTCGGGCCGGAGTGGCCCAAACGCTCGGCGATCCGGGCACGCAACGCCGGGATGCCCTCTTCCTCGAGCTCGAAGATGGTCTTCAGATACATCTCCGTGGTGTCGATCAGATCACTCACAGGGCGAATCCTCTCATCCGGGCAGGTCGCTGGACCCGCCACGACTCCCGCTTGCCCGGGCGCGGTCGAGCCGGTGGACGACCCGCAGCACCCAGCCGCCCGCAAGCACGCCCGCGACGCCGACGGTCACGCTGGTGGCAGCCAGCGAGATCAGGCCGGTCAGCCCGCTCACCAGCAGCGGCCCACCGCTGAAGCCGAGGTCGCCGCACAGCCGCCAGCCGCCGAGGTATTTGGCCCGGTGCACAACCGGGGCGGTATCGGCCCCCAGGGTCATCACGATGCCCGATCCCAAGCCGTTGCCGATCGCCATGACGACCGCGACGACCAACACGCTGGCGAAGGCACCGGTCAACGGAAGCAGCGCCAGCCCGGACCCGAGGACGACGGCCGTCGGCACGGCAACGAAGGCGCGGCCATAGCGATCCATGACCCAGCCGGCGGGATAGAATAGCCCGATCTCGACCGCCGCGGCGATCGCGAAGAGCACCGAGACCTGGGCCGGCTCCAGCCCGACGTGATCGCACCACAACGGCAGGACGGACAGCCGGATGCCGCGCAGCGCCGACAATGTCGTGGCGGCGGCCCCAACCGTCGCCAGGGTGTGCCGGTGGGCGCGCAGCACCTGCCCGATCGTGGCGGGCTGTTCGCGGGCCGCCGCCCGGGCCGAGCCGCCGAGATCGGGCACGCGAATGATGAGCGCGCTGGCGAGCCCGGCCGCGGCGACGCCGATGACGAAGGCGGCCCGCATCCCCCAGTGGGCGATCACCGGCGCCGCGATCAGCGGACCGGCAAACAGGCCCACGCGATGGCTTCCGCCGAGGGTAGACAGCGCCCGCGCCCGCATGGCGACCGGCACGGCGTCGATCATGAAGCCCTGCCGGGCGAGCAGGAAGACGCTCCACGTCATGCCGATCACGGTCACCGCGAGCGCGAGCACCACCAGCTGCCGGGCGCTGCCCGCGGCCGCCATCGCGATTGCGCCGGCAGCCGCCGCGATGAGCATCGCCCGCCGCTCGCCGCAGCGCTCGATGAAGGTTCCCGCGGGTAGGGACGTCGCCACCTGCCCGACGCCGAGCAGCGCCGCGGTCAGGGCGGCCATACCGACGCTGGCGCCGAGGTCACGGGCGAGCAGCGGCACGACGGGGACCGCCGCGCCATACCCGATCGCCTCCAAGATCGTCGGCCCGTATGCCGCGACGGCCACCGATCGCAGCCGGAACGGCTCGCCGCCCGCGTCCTCGGTCGGGCCGGAGTCGGTCACGGTTGGCGCCGGTGGCGCCGCCACGCGCCTGGGTCGGCCATCGTTCCGGCACCGGCCCGGGAGTAGGCGATCCGGTCGTGCAACCCACTGGCGCGCCCCGCCCAGAACTCGACCTCGTCGGGGATGAGGCGGTAGCCGCCCCAGCGCGCAGGCAGTGGCACATCGCCCGGTGAGCCGGTGTCCGGCCAGCGGGCGGCCGCGGCGGCATACGCACTCTCCAGAGCGCTCCGGTCGGCGATCGGCTCGGACTGGGCCGACGCCCACGCGGCGATCCGCGCCTGCCACGGGCGGCTGCGGAAGTAGTCGGCGATCAGGTCGGGCTCGACGTCGCGGACCCGGCCTCGGAAGCGGATCGAGCGGAACATCGCCGGCCAGGCCAAGGTCAGCGCGGCCGCGGGGTTGGCGGCCAACTCCGCCGCCTTGGTCGAGCCGAGATCGGTGACGAACGCCGGGCCATCGGCGGTGAGGAAGCGCAGCATCACCGGGCGCACATTGGGCGCGCCCGACGCATCGACGGTGGCCAGCGCCATGCTCACCGCCCCGGGGCCGTCGCCGCGCTCCCCTCCGCGCGCGACCGCCGCATCCACCCAGGCCGTGAGCAGCGCGAGCGGCGCGGTCGGGGCCGCCGCCTCGGTCAGGCCCTCCCCTGGGCCGTCGGCCTGCACTGCCTGCCTGTCCACCATGAGCCGAGCCTACGGAGTGCGACCCACAGGGGCCGACGGCAGAGATCGATACCGCGATGTCCGCCGGGTTGTGCAGAATAGGGACGCCGAGAACCGGCACCAACCACCAAGGACGGGGTTTGCATGAGCGACAACGAGGTCAAGCACGGGCTAGAGGGTGTCGTCGCGTTCGAGTCCGAGATCGCCGAGCCCGACAAAGAGGGCGGAGCCCTGCGCTACCGGGGCGTCGACATCAAAGACCTCGTCGGGCGCGTCAGCTTCGGGCAGGTCTGGGGTCTGCTGGTCGACAACGAGATGGACCCCGGGTTGCCACCCGCCGAGCCGTTCCCGCTGCCGGTGCACACCGGCAACATCCGGGTCGACGTCCAGTCGGCGCTGACCCAGCTGGCCCCGCTGTGGGGATTCAAGCCGGTGCTCGACATCAGCCCCGAGGAAGTGCGCGAAGACCTCGCCCGCGCCGCGGTCATGACAATGTCGTTCATCGCCCAGTCGGCTCACGGCCAGGGCCGCCCGATGGTCCCGCAGGCGCGGGTCGACGAGGGCCGCACGATCGTCGAGCGATTCATGATCCGCTGGCGGGAGGAGCCCGACCCCAAGCACGTCGAGGCGATCGACGCCTACTTCATCACCGCGGCCGAGCACGGTATGAACGCCTCGACGTTCACCGCCCGGGTGATCGCCTCCACCGGCGCCGACGTCGCCGCCTGCCTCTCCGGTGCCGTGGGCGCCCTGTCGGGCCCGTTGCACGGCGGCGCGCCGTCGCGGGCCCAGCACATGATCGAAGGGGTCGAGCAGACCGGCAACGCCGAGAAGTACGTCAAGGACGTCCTCGACCGCGGGGAGCGGCTGATGGGCTTCGGTCACCGCGTCTACCGCGCCTACGACCCCCGGGCGGCGGTCATGCGCGACACCTGCAAGCGGCTCGGCGCCCCGCGCTACGAGGTCGCGTTGGAGTTGGAAAAGGCCGCGATCGCCGCCCTGGCCGAGCGTCACCCCGAGCGCAAGATGGAGACCAACGTCGACTACTGGGCCGCGGTGCTGCTCGACTTCGCCGAGGTCCCGGCCGAGATGATGACCCCGCTATTTGCCTCCGCCCGCACCGCCGGTTGGTCGGCGCACATCTTGGAGCAGAAGAAGACCGGCCGGCTGATCCGTCCGTCCTCGAAATACATCGGGCCCCGGCCGCGGCCGTTGTCGGAGGTCAAGGGCTTCAAACCCCGCCGGGGGCACTGACCGCGGCGCCCGGCAGGCGGCCCAGGTGGACCGCCTGCCCGGCGACAACGGCCATTTGCTTGTATGGGATGCGTGAGCACCTCGATCGCCGACCTGCGCCTTCCCGACGACCTGCGGCCCGCCGACGGCCGATTCGGCTGCGGCCCGTCCAAGATCCGGCCCGAACAGCTGGCCGCTCTCGCCGAGATCGGCACGTCAGTGCTCGGCACCTCGCACCGGCAGGCGCCGGTCAAAAACCTGGTGGGCGCGGTCCGCGAGGGCCTGACGGCGCTGTTCGAGCTCCCCGACGGCTACGAGGTGATCCTCGGCAACGGCGGCTCGACGGCCTTTTGGGATATCGCCGCCTTCGGCCTGGTCCGCGACCGGGCCCAGCACCTGGCCTTCGGGGAGTTCTCCAGCAAGTTCGCGAGCGTGACCGCGGCGGCGCCCTTCCTCGGCGAGCCGACGGTCGTGCGCGCCGAGCCGGGGACGGTGGCTGCGGCATACGGCGAAGAGGGGGTGGATGTCTATGCCTGGCCGCACAACGAAACCTCGACCGGCGTGATGGCGCCGGTCCAGCGGGTGGCCGGGGCCGACGCCGATGCGCTCGTCCTCATCGACGCGACCTCGGGGGCGGGCGGGTTGCCGGTCGACGTGAGCCAGGCCGATGTCTACTACTTCGCCCCGCAGAAGTGTTTCGCCTCCGACGGCGGGCTGTGGCTCGCGCTCTTCTCCCCCGCCGCGCTGGCCAGGGTCGAGGAGATCGCCGCTCGCGGGCGCTGGGTGCCCGACTTCTTCAGCCTGCCGACGGCGATCGACAACTCCCGCAAGAACCAGACCTACAACACGCCCGCGGTCGCCACGCTCGCATTGCTGGCCGAGCAACTGCGCTGGATGAACGAAGGCGGCGGTATGCCGTTCACCACCGCCCGCACCGCCGCCTCCTCCACCCGGCTGTATGACTGGGCCGAGAAGTCCCCGGTGGCCACGCCCTTCGTCGCCGACCCGACAGCCCGATCACACGTGGTTGGGACGATCGACTTCGCCGAGGGGGTCGATGCCGCCGCGATCGCGAAAGTGTTGCGCGCCAACGGGATCGTCGACACCGAGCCCTATCGCAAGCTCGGCCGCAACCAGCTGCGGATCGCGATGTTCCCCGCCGTCGACCCGGACGACATCACCCGCCTGACCGGCGCCATCGACTACATCCTCGATCGGCTGGGTTAACCGAAGCTGCGGTGGTAGCGGTCATCTGTAGGCCCGCGACCGGTGCTCGATGTCGAGGGCCACGATGACCATGCGGTTGTCGTCGCTGTCCACGACAACCCGCCAGTCGCCGATCCGGTAGCGCCACAACCCCGTCAACGCACCGGTCAGGCCCTTCCCTCGGGCACGAGGGTCCTCCAACCGCTCGATGTCGACCAGGTAGTCGGTGATCCGCTTGGCCATCGGCCGATCCGTGCGCGCCAAGCTGCGCAACTGCTTCGCCGCATCGGGGTGTAGCTCAATCGTCCAAGCCAAGTTCGGCCACCACCTCCGCCAGGGGCTCGGTCGCCACCGCCCCGGAACGAACCTCGGTGACCCGTTGCGCGATGTCGTACTCCCACTCAACCTGAGGCAGACCACGCTCGATCGCCTCCCGCAGGTAGAACGACCGGGACCGGTGCGTCCGCTCCGCCAGGGCGTCGAGCCGCCGCTGAGTCTCTTCCGGGATGCGCACGCTCGTGGCCATCGTCTCCTCCTGACTACGAGATAGTTGGACAACTGCAGTGTAGTCAGAGTCAGCGGGCGGGCTCGGGCAGGGACCCCGTGGTGACCTGCCCGGTCGTGATCTGCACGTGCGGGCGGTGCTGGGAGTCGATGACGACGTGGACGTCCTGGGCGCGCCACAGATAGACCGACACCACGGCCAGCGTGACGCCGACCGCCAGTGGACCGATGCCGATCGTCCAGCGGGCGCCGAAGTGGTCGCCGATCCAGCCGATGACCGGGGCACCAAAGGGCGTCCCGCCCATGAGGATCGCCATGTAGAGCGCCATCACCCGGCCGCGCATCTGCGGGCTGGTGCGCAACTGGATCATCGCGTTGGCGGTCGTCAGCGCGGTGAGCATCGCCAGGCCGACGGGGATCAGCGCGAGGGCGAACACGGCATACGAGGGAGCCAGAGCGGCGGCGGTGGCGCTCGCGGTGAAGGCGGCGAGCGCGATCAGCAGGTGCCGCAGGCGCGGGTTTGCGCGCCGGGCCGACAGCAGCGCAGCGGAGAGCGAGCCGATCGCCATGATCGAGCCGAGCAGGCCATACTCGCTCGGGCCTTTGTCGAAGACTTGGGTGGCCATCAGCGCCATCGTGATCTGGAAGTTCATCCCGAAAGTGCCGAACACGAAGACCAGCAACATGATCAACTTGATGTCGGGGCGACGGCGGACAGAGGCGAAGCCTTCGCGGATCGAGCCACGCCCGGCTCGGCGCGGCGCCGGGGTGAGTGTCCGGCGATCGAGCAGTCCCACCGAGAGGAGGACGGCGGCGAAGGTGGCCGCGTTGACGAGCAGGGCGATTCCGGTGCCCCAGGCGGCGATGACCAGCCCGGCGACACCGGGGCCGATCAGCCGGCCGGCGTTGAACGAGGCGCTGTTGAGGGCCACGGCGTTGGCGAGTTTGCTCGCGGGCACCATCTCGGAGACGAACACCTGCCGGGCCGGATTGTCGACCGCGGTGACAATGCCTTGGAGCAGGGCGAGGAGATAGACCTGCCACAGCTGGGCGGCGCCGGTGACGACGAGTAGCCCGGTGACGAGGGAGACGAGCCCGAGTGCGCTTTGGGTGGCGAGCAGCAGCGCGCGTTTGGGGAGGCGGTCGACGAGGGCCCCCGCCCACGGCGCGAGCAGCAGGAAGGGCAGGAATTGGAGCCCGGTGACCGTGCCGAGAGCACTCGCCGAGTGAGTGGTGAGTTCGGTCAGCACGAGCCAGTCCTGGGCCACGCGGGCCATCCAGGTGCCGATATTGGAGACGAGCGCGCCGACGAACCACAGCCGGTAGTTGCGCACCGACAGCGCGGCGAAGGTGGGCCTCATCGGTCGGCCACCCGGTGCAGAAGCAGGGTCGCCTGGCGCAGGAGGTCCTGCTCGGCGGGCGTCAGCTCGGCGACCCGGCTGGTCATCCACGCATCGCGCGCCGCCCGCGTCTCGTCGAGAGCCTCGCGGCCATCCGGCGTCAGCGAGACGATCACGCACCGGCCGTCGTCGGGGTCGGGGGCGCGAGTGACCAGGCCCTGCTCGGCGAGCCCGTTGACCGTGCGCGTCATGCTCGGCGGCGACACCTTCTCGATGTCGGCCAGTTCGCGCGGGTTTCGGGGCGCTTCGGCCAGGCGCACGAGGACGGAGAACTGGTGCGGCGCAACCGCATCCACGCTCTCGAAGCGGACTCGGCGGGAGACCCGCATACAGGCAAGACGCAGCTGGGTCGCCAACTCGGCGACCTCAGCCGGAGTTGTGTCTGCCATCACTCCTTAGTCTAGCTCATTAGCTTGGCTAACGAGTATGCGGAGGCCGCGGGCTCATAGCCGGTCGCGGATGAATGCGCTGATTCGTCCGAGGCTGAGGGCGAGCGCCGCGGTGAGCGTGATGACCCAACCCGTGAGCCCGACCCCGGCCGCCTGTCGCGCCGCGGCCATAGCAGCCTCGGCTGTGAGGGTACGGCCGCGGGTCACGGCGATGATGCCGAATCCGCTCCCGGCGAGGGTGCCGAGGACCAGGACGAATGCGTAGTGCCCCGCATGGACAAGAGCGGTCGCGGGGCGACTCATGCCGACGGTCCGATAGAGCGCAACCTCGGCGCGACGGAACCAGAGAACAACGGCATACCCGAGCCCAAGGACCGCGCCTGCGGCGAGCCAGGCCAGGCGCGTAGGCCGCGCGAGATACTGCGCGCCGGGTGACTGGCGCAGCCGGTCGTCCTCGAGCAGCGAAGTCACGACGATGGGCTGGGAACTCGTGCGCAGCCAGGCCGCGATGACATCGGCGGTGGGCCCGGCGCCGGGCGTGAATTCGACCCAGCATTCGGCGATCGTGCCCCCTGGTGGCACGGCCTCTAGCACCCAGGCGCCGGGCTCGCGAACGCGGGTGGAGATATTCAGCACGGTCACGGCAACGGGCCTCCGGGCGTCGCCCAGACGCATTCTGGCGATCTTTGCGGGGATGGCGGCGGGGTCACCCACGGACCCAAGGTCCTTGCCAGCGAGCGAGACGACCCGGGGCCACGTCACCGATAACGCCTGTCCCTGACCATCTGTGATCCGCACGGCCGTGACTGGTGCCAGGCCCGTGACTATCGTCTCCCCGGCAGCCGGCTCCGACCGGCCGAGCGCAAGTTCCACCGAGCCGACCCGGAAGCCCTCGCCCGGCAGCCAGACGACCATCTCGGGGGTGAAGCTCCAGCCCGGGTCTCGAGCACCGGACCGCACACCGACCGCGTGGGCGGCGGCCGCCGACGCCCGATCGAAACTGTCGTCCGGAGTGTGGTCGAAAGCCCCCGCGGCTTTCAAGAAACGTTCCGCGGCAAGGACATCGGCGCCTTGACTGCCGACGACAAGGTCACGATATGGCGGTGTCTCCGACGCCATGGCGTACTTCCGGACCCCGTCCACCGCATACACCGCATCCCCGGAGCGCAACCGGTCGCCGGGCTTGGCGACGATCGCGGTGACGATCCCCGAACCGCCCCTCGAGGCGAGAGATGGTGCGGTCCCCAGCTGAACGTGGGCCACGGCATCGACTGGGTCGTCGCCCGTTGTCACCGTCGGCTCGGTGAGGACCGCCACCGCGCGGGGGTCTAGCTGTTGCGGCACCTCCCGTCCCGTCTCGGCCAGGGCCACAACCCCCGCCACCGGGGCGAGCAAGAGGGCCGTCAGAGCCGCCCATGGTGCGGCCGCGCGGACGCTCCTCACGGGGTCGTCAACGTGGCGAGATCCCTCGCCGGTACGTCGAGATCCTGTGGGCACCCGCTCGCGGGTGATGCGGCGTTCGCCACCACGACGTCGGAGATTTGCGCGTAGCTCATCGACGGCGAGAGCGTGGAGGCCAACTGCGGATCCAGCCGGGTGACGCAGGCAAGCGAGATCTCCCGTTTCCTCGCTAGGACCTGCTGGGAGTCAGGATGTTGCTGGACGTAGATCCGGGCCAGCGGCTCGCTGAACCGGGACTCGCACGCCGCGATCCCGTCCGGGCCGTGGTGGTCGTCCGGCGAGGTATCTCGCGGATCGCCCAGCGAGTAGGCGACCGCGGGATGCAGGTCCAAGTCCACGGTAATCGTGCCCCTGAGGCCACTCGAGCGGAGACAGTCGAAATAGAGAACGTATGCCTGTTGCAACTCGGCCCGGGAGATGGCGTTGTCCGCCAGAGCCGCCCGCTGAAAGGAACCCAATTCGCCGTACGACGCTTGGTCGATCGAGGATCCGTCAGGTGTCGCCACAACCGACGTGGTCGAGGCAGTCAACTCGGTGGGCGAGCCATCGCAACCGCTCAAACAAATTGTCGCGAGGAACAAAGCGGCCCCAGAGATAGCGGCGCTTGTCAACCAGCCGGACGCCGGAAGTGCTCCACACCCACACCATGCTTCCGGTGACCGCGGGGCGCGCGAAAGCCGCCTGCCGGAACACTCCGTGGCATTCGCGCAATTCCTCGCGACGCCTCGGAAAGCCGATTCCGACTGGCTCAGCGGGCGCCGGCGAGGGCGGAGACGAGCACGAGGGCGACGATGCCGACGAGCACGACGATCGTCGCGATCCGCCGGAAGCGGGGACTCACCGGTAGTCGTCCGCGGCGCGATCGTCCGCGGCCGCGCGCGCGGGAGGGGCGATCTCGGCGTCCTCGATCTGCTCATCGGTCGGACGGGCGGACTTGGCCTCCAACCGAGCTTCGACGCGGCGGCTGATTTTGTCGACGGTCTCCTCGCGGAAGGGCTTCAGCGCAAAATAAGACACCGCGATCGACAGCGCGCCGGCACCGACGAGCAACCAGGGCCGCTGCTCGGGCGAGCGCAGCCCGACCAACCACAACAGGGCGAGGCAGCCAAAGAAGATGAGGAAACGCAGCAGCGTGTAGCGGATCATCACAACCCCGAATAGCTGTGCTGGCCAACGAAATAGACGTTGACGATGGTGTAGTTGACGACGATGCAGGTCAGCCCGGCGAGCGCGATCCAGGCGGCCTTCTGCCGGGTGATCCCGGTGGTGGCGCGGGCGTGCAGATAGGCGGCATAGACCACCCAGATGACGAACGACCACACCTCCTTTGGGTCCCAGTTCCAATAGCTCGCCCACGCCTGACGGGCCCAGATCGCGCCGGCCATGACCGTGAACGTCCACAGCGGGAAGGCGACGATGTGCATCGAATAGCTGGTCCGCTCCAGGTCGGCGGCCCGCGGCAGCAGCCGCGCCCACCGCGGCAGCTCAGCACCCCGGCGCTCATAGTGGTCCATGACGAGATACAAGGCGGTGACGATCCCGGCCAGCGTGAAGATGCCGACCGAGATGATCGCGACCGTGACGTGGATCGTCAGCCAATAGGACTGCAGCGCCGGCATGAGCGCAGCCGCCTGGGTATAGAGCACCTGGGTGGCCAGCAGCAACAGCAGCAGGACCGGGGTGACGACGAAGACCCCGAGCCAGCGCAGGTCACGCCGCTGGCTCCACAGGCAGAACGCGAGCATGACCGCCAGCGATGCGGCGCTGACGAACTCGAAGAGGTTACCGAACGGCGCTCGCTGCACCGACAGCCCGCGCAGCACGACGGCGGCGCCGAGCAGCAGCGTCCCCAGCCAGGCAAAGTTCCCGGCGATCCGCCCCATTTTTTGCCCGTATGCCGCGGGCTCGCCCGCGCTGGCCCCCTCGTCATCGCCTGGGTCGGTGGCGCTGCTCGAACCTGCGCTCGTCGAACCTGCGCCCACCGGACTCGCGCTCTGGCTCGCCACTCCCCCGGCGCCGACGAGCACCCGCTCCCGGTCACCCGCTCGCGCCGGCACGGCCCGGGCGAGATAGGCGGCATACGCGAGCATCGACAGCGTGAGCACGACGATCGCCGAATAGATGCTGTAGTTCGCGTAGTGCGCCAGGGTTGCGTTCATCGGCTCGATCCTCTCACGCCCGCCGGGGCCGGTTCTGGTCCCCCGGCCGCTGCTGCGACCCGCTCGACCAGATCGGCGAGCCCGTCGTCATCGCTCTTGCTGATTGCCGCCACCTGCACTCGGCTGCCGCCTGCCGGCAAAGCCACCGCGCGGACGAACACCCGCCGCCGTTTGACGAGCAGCTGCGCGATCAGCGCACCGAGGGCGAGCACGCCGCTGCCGAGGGTGAAATAGCGGGCCGGGTCGTGCCGGATCGACAGGCCCGCCCAGCGCTCGACCCGCTCGAAGGTGATCGACCCGCGCTCGCCGGGCAGCTTGACCGTCTGGCCGGGGACCAGCCACAGCCGCAACACGTCCTTGCCGTTCTCGGCCTTGACCTGGGTCATCTCCTTGATATTCAGGGTATAGACCGAGTTGGCTTCGCCGTCCGGGGTGAGCCGGCCCTCATACAGCCCGAGGGCGAGCGCCGGCTCGCGGGCGTCGGGGAAGATCGAGATCGGCCCCTCGTCGTCGGTGATCACCGCGGTGGGCAGGAAGTTGCCGAAGAAGCCCAGCTCCTTGGGCTGCGCCCCGGGCACCTTGACCGCTCCCGAACTCTTGTAGTTGTTGTCCTGGGCCAGGAAGGGCGTGGCCTGCGAATATACGACCTTGCCGGACCCGTCGCGGACGGTGATGACCGGGGCGTAGCCGTTGCCGAGGAGGAAAACCGTGGCCCCGCCCATCTCGATCGGGTGGTTGACTTCCAGCACCTGCTCTTCGGGGGACGCGCCCGGCCGCGCGGTGGTCGTCACGTGCGCGGTGAAATGCCGCGGCTGCCCGAATTGGCCCTTGCCGCCGACCCGGTCCTCGAAGCTGACATCGAGAGAATCGAGATGCAGGGCGAACGGCTGGAAGGCGGCCGGGTCGACGCGGGGGCCGTATTGGATGGTGTCGTAGCGCAGCGCGGTATTGGCGAAGCCGCCGCCGACCGGGACGATGACATCGCCCTTCCACCCCCAAATGTGCCCGACGGCGACCCCGACGATGATCCCGAGCAGCGCCAGGTGGAAGAGCAGGTTGCCGCTCTCGCGGGCATACCCGGTCTCGGCGGACAGGCTGGTCTGGTCGGGCGTCGCGACGCGATACCGACGCCCAAGGGCCGCCCGCGCGGCCGCGATCGCCTCCTGCGGGCTCGCCGCGCTCTCGATGGCCGTATGCCGCTCCAGCCGCTCCAGGCGCGCCGGCACCCGCGGCGGCGGGTTGCGCAGGGCCTTCCAGTGCACCCGCATCCGCGGCAACACGCAGCCGAGCAGGCTGACGAAGAGCAGCAGGTAGATCGCCGAGAACCACGGTGAGGCGTAGACCTCGAAGAAGCCGAGCCGGTCCAGCCACGGCCCGAGCCGGGGATGGTCCTCGAGGTATGCCGTCGTGCGGGCCGGGTTGATCGAGCGTTGCGGCCAGATCGAGCCGGGCAGGGCGCCGATCGCCAGCAGCAGGAGGAGGAAGAGCGCGGTGCGCATGCTGGTCAGCTGCCGCCAGGCCCAGCGCACCCAGCCGACCGGGCCGAGTTTGGGGAGGGTGACCGCCGCCGGGTCGTGGGTCACGGGATCGCCGCTCGTGGGCACGCCGCTGCCCGGAGCACCCGTTTCCGGTTCACGGGTCACAGGATCACCGGTCACAGGATCACCTCGAAGGCGGCGATGTGCTGGCGCAGCCAGGTGTTCAGGTCCTCCCAGGCGCCGGTGAGCAGCAGGACGCCGACGATCAGCAGCAGCACCCCGCCAAGACGGTGGATCACCCGCTGGTGGCGCCGCAAGAAGCCGCTGAACCGGCCGGCCCGGTCCAGCGCCGTGGCGATGAGCAGGAAGGGCAGGCCGAGCCCGAGGCAATAGGCGCTCGCGAGCAGCGTGGCCCGCCCGATCGACGGCTCGACCGCGCTGGACAGGGCGAGCACGGCGCCGAGCGTCGGGCCCGAGCACGGGGTCCAGCCCAGCCCGAAGACCGCACCGAGCGCGGGCGCCCCGAGCAGCCCGGAGCGCGGGCGATACCGCGGGGCGGCGCTGAACCGGTCGCCGACACCGAGGAAGAGCAGCGCCATGACGATGACGATGATCCCACCGAGCCGCATGAGCAGCATCCGGTGCTCGATCAGGGCGGCCCCGACGGTTGCCAGGAAGATCGCGCTCGCGATATAGACCACCGCGAAGCCGGCGATGAACAGCAGCGTGCCGAGGACGACCCGGCTGCGGCGAGGCTCGGCGCCGGCGTGGGTGCCCCCCGGCGCGGTCCCGGCGACATACCCCAAGAAGCCGGGGACGAGGGGGAGCACGCACGGCGAGGCAAACGAGACCAGGCCGGCGAGGGCCGCGACCGCCAGCGCCAGCGGCAGTGCCCCGGTGGCGACAGTTTCGGCCGGTGAGCCGGCCGGCAGGATCACGACGGGGCCTCGGCGAGGACGTCCTCGATCAGCCCGGTCAAGGTGGCCGCGGTGACCGGGCCGCCGACCCAGGCGGCGATCCGGCCGTCGCGGTCGAGGACCAGCGTCGACGGCATCGCGGCGGCCTTGCCCTGCAGCGCGAGCAGCGCGGTGCCGCCGTCGTCCGAGAGGGTGGGGAAGGTGTGGCCCCAGGCGCGCACCTGCGCGGCGGCGGTCTCGGCGGACTCGCGCTGGTTGATGCCGAGGAAGGCGACCGTGTCGGCGAACGCCGTCTTCTCGGAGACCTCCTTGATCGCTGGCGCTTCCTTTTGGCAGGGCGGGCACCACGAGGCCCACAGGTTGATGACCAGCGGCTTGCCGCGGGTGGTGCCGATCGACCAGGCCGTCCCGTCCAAGGTGGTGCCGGTGAGTTCGACCGGGTCGCCGCGCTTGTCGGGGGCCGCCTGTTGGATGCTGCCGTCGCCGGAGATGTAGTTCTTCTGCGAGCCGTCCTTGGCCTGCTCGGCCACGGAGTTGGGGTCGGTGCTGCACGCGGCGAGCGCGGTGAGCGCCACGGCGGCCACCGCGGCGCGGCGGGTCAGCCTCATGCGCCCACGCTGGCGGTGTCGTCGGAGATCAGGTGCGCCGCCGGCTCGGCGTAGGAGATCGTGGTCAGCTCGTCGGCGGCATACGTGAACGAGGTGACCGAGGCGAGCGCGCACCGGCGCGAGCGCGGGTCGTGCCACAGCCGGTGGCCCTCGGCGTCCAGGCGCGCGATCCAGATCGGCAGCTGGTGGCTGACGATCACCGCCTCGTGGCCGTGGGCCGCCTCGCGGGCATCCTCGATGGCCGGGCGCATCCGCTTGGCGATATAGGCATAGGGCTCGCCCCAGGAGGGGCGGGTGAAGTCGGTGAACCGGCGCAGGTTGCCCGGGCGCAGGAAGGTCCGCAGCGTCGGCTGCTGCCCCTCGAAGTCGTTGTCGGCCTCGATGACTCGGTCGTCGGTCTGCGGGGTCACCCCATGGCTCGCGGCCAAGGGCGCCGCGGTCTCGCGTGCTCGGGTCAGCGAGGAGGTGATGATCGCCGTCACGTCGTTGCCGGCCAGATAGTCCGCGACCGCGTGCGCCATCGCCACCCCACGCTCGGAGAGGTGATAGCCGGGCAGGCGGCCATAGAGGATCTTCTCGGGGTTGTAGACCTCGCCGTGGCGCACGAGATGAACGATGGTGCGCGCGGAGGTCATGCGCCTGATTGTGGCAAACAGGCCTGAATCCGGCCAGCCCGGCCCCGTCAGCCGGGGAGTCGAGCCGCCGGACCCGGCTGGCGGTGGCTTGCGGCTCAACCCATCACTACTCACCGCAGTCGATCGTGGGCGCCGACTCGGTCACTCGCCCATCACCGCTGCCAGCGGCAGCGCCCAGATCCCATCGACCAGCGGATACGTCTCCGCACCGGTGTGGATCACGAATCCGTGCCGGAATCGCTCGCCCAGCTGATCGCGCAACCACACGATTTGGCGTGCGTCCGCGGCCGACGGGCGCGCACCCAGTTTGACCTCCAGGCCGATGATCGAGGTGCCGAGGTCGATGACGATGTCGACCTCACGCTCTCCCGCGCTGGTGCGCACGTGCCGGAGTGTTCCAGCCACGAGGTCGGCTTGCGGGCGCAACTGCTGGACGACGAAGGACTCCAGGTAGCGTCCGGCGAGCGTCGGATCGGCCCGCAGCTCGGCCGGCGCGACCTCGGCCAAGGCCAACGCCAACGCGGTGTCGGCGAGGAGACGTTTGGGGTATGCCGTCAGCCGCTTGAGCCGGTTGCTGTGCATCGCCGGGCTGGGGGCCGCGAGGTGAACCCGGGTGAGCAGGTCGTCGTAGTGCTTCCACGTCACCTTGGTGATGTCGGCGGCATCCCAGATGCGTTGATCTGGGCTGGCCTGCCCGGTGAGCGTGGCGAGCACCCGCATCGCGCGCAGCAGCCTGCTAGCGTCGCGACCCTCCTCACCGCCGCGCTGAGCGACCAGCGCGGCATACGCCTCGAGGAAGAGGCGCGCGTCCGGCATCAGGCGCGCGGCCGGGAACCCGGACTGGGCCAACGCGTCGAGATTGAACGCCGTACCTGCGCCCGCTCCGGGGCGGAGCGCCTCCCCTCGAAGCACACGAGACAGCCAGGTCTCCGCACCTCCCCTGCCGGTCAACTCCGCCCGCGTCATCGGTCGCATCAACACCGCAATCGCACGGCCGGTGAGCGGATAGGTCGGCCCGTAGGTGCCCGGCTCGACGCTTCCGGCCAGGAGGAAGCGCCCAGGCGAGGGGTCGTCGTCGACCAGGCCCTTGAGGACCCAGAGCAGGTCGGTGCCCGCCAGTTGCCACTCGTCGATGAGGACCGGGGCCGGGAGCGATCTCAGGTATCCGCCCGGGTCTGCCTGGAGCAGCGGCAGGTCCCTGGGAAGCAGGACGGACGACGCGGCCAGACGCGTCGCGGTCGTCGTCTTGCCCGTGGCGCGAGCCCCGTCGAGAAGGACGATGGGCGAGGCCGCAAGCGCCGAACGCAGGCTCGCGTCGAGATGGCGCGGCAGATAGCCTATCGACGCTTCCATGCAAAAAAGGATAGTCACTGGCCGGATTTTCGGCTAGCGACTATCCTTTTTTGCGCGGTGCTTTCTCAGGCCTGCGCGGCGGCGCGCGCGGCGGCGGGGAGTGCGCTGACGATCCGGTCGAGCGCGGCGGCGTCGTGGGCGGCGGAGACGAACCACACCTCATACGCGCTCGGGGGCAGGTGGACCCCCCGCTCGAGCATGGCGTGGAAGAACGCGGCGTAGGCGGCGGAGTCGGTGCGCTTGGCGTCGTCGTAGTTCGCGACCGGGCCGTCGCAGAAGAAGATGCTGAACATCGAGCCGGCCCATTGGATCGTATGCCGCACGCCCGCCTCGGTCAGGGCGCTCGCCGCGGCGTCGGCGATCGTGTGCGCGGCGTGGTCGAGGTGGGCATAGACGGCGTCGGTGCAGCCGCGCAGGGTGGCCAGGCCGGCGGCGGTCGCCACCGGATTCCCGGACAGGGTCCCCGCCTGATAAACCGGCCCCTCCGGGGCCAGCGCGGCCATCAGCTCGGCGCTGCCGCCGAAGGCCGCGGCCGGGAAGCCGCCGCCCATGACCTTGCCGAAGGTGAACAGGTCGGGGGCGCCCTCGGCATACGGGCCCTCCAGTCCGTACCACCCGGCGCGCGAACAGCGGAAGCCGGTCATCACCTCGTCGGAGATCAGCAGCGCGCCGTGCTCGCGGGTGATCCGCCGCAGCGCCTCGGTGAACCCCGGCGCCGGTGGGACGACTCCCATATTCCCTGGCGCGGCCTCGGTGATGACGGCGGCGATGTGCTCCCCGTCCGCCGGAAACGCCGCCTCGACGGCCGGAATGTCGTTGTAGGGCAACACGATCGTCTCAGCCGCCGCGCTCGCCGGAACGCCAGCAGAGTCGGGCAGGGCGAAGGTCGCCACCCCCGAGCCGGCCGACGCCAGCAGCGCATCG
The DNA here is from genome assembly GCF_037045025.1 of Nostocoides sp. Classification (GTDB taxonomy): domain Bacteria; phylum Actinomycetota; class Actinomycetes; order Actinomycetales; family Dermatophilaceae; genus Nostocoides_A. Next base: position 311,704 of record NZ_JBAOHM010000016.1, read on the forward strand.
ACGTGCCCGTGATAGCAGCCGGCGAACTTCACCACCCGCGAGCGGCCGGTGATCCCCCGGGCCAGCCGCAGCGCGCTCATCGTCGCCTCGGTCCCGGAGGAGACCAGCCGCACCTGCTCGACCGGCTCAACCCGGGCGACGATCTCCTCGGCGAGCGCGACCTCGTTCTCGCTCGGGGTGCCATAGGAGAACCCGCGCCGGGCGGCCGCGGTGACCGCGGCGAGGACATCGGGATGGGCGTGGCCGAGGATCATCGGCCCCCACGAGCCGATCAGGTCGACATACTCGCGCCCGTCGGCGTCGCGCAGATAGGGGCCGGTCGCGCTGGCCATGAACCGCGGGGTTCCGCCGACGCTGCGGAAGGCCCGGACCGGTGAGTTGACCCCGCCGGGGATCGCCGCCCGCGCCCGCTCGAAGAGCGCGGCGGAGGCGGGAGCGTCGCGAGGATAGGTCGGCTGCGGCATACGGGAGAGTCTGTCAGCTCAGGTCCCGTAGGCGTCGGTGGCCTGCCCCTCCTCGGCGAGGGCGTCGCGGACCTTTTGCATCGCGCGGCCGAGGGCGAGGAACTCCTCGGGGTCGAGGTGGTCGATCAGCGCGACGCGGACCGACTCGACGTGCCGGGCGGAGATTTCCTCGACCGCCTCCCGGCCGGCGTCGGTCAACACCAGCTCGACGCCGCGGCGGTCATCGAGGCAGGCCTCGCGCACGACCCAGCCGCGCTTCTCCAGCCGGGCCGCGGTGTGGGTGATCCGGCTGCGGGACTGGACGACAAGGTCGGCGAGCGCCGACATCCGCAACCGGCCCTCCTCGGCCTCGGAGAGCATGCTGATGACTTCGTATTCGGACAACTGCGTGCCGTGCGGAGAGAGCGCCTTGTCCAGGGCCACTTCGAGCAGCCGGGTGGCGCGCAGGTAGGAGCGCCAGGCGCGTTGCTCGGGCTCGGACAGCCAGCGCGGCTGCCACGATTCGGGGGCTGCGGGTTGGGTCATTGCGCCCTCAATCATGCCACCTCTGCGGCCGTGGTTGACGCCGGGTAACCCCGGGAGTCAGCGGGAGGTGAGCGCGCGGGCGGCGTCCAGGGCGAAGTAGGTCAAGATCGCGTGCGCCCCCGCCCGGCGGATGCCGATCAGCGACTCCAGCATGACCCGGTCGCGGTCGATCCATCCGCGGTCGGCGGCCGCGACGATCATGCTGTACTCCCCCGAGATCTGGTATGCCGCGACCGGCACCGGACTGGCCGCCGCCACGGCGGCGACGATGTCGAGGTGCGGACCGGCCGGCTTGACCATGACGACATCAGCGCCCTCGGCGACATCGAGGGCCAGCTCACGCAGCGCCTCGGTCGCGTTCGCCGGGTCCTGCTGGTGTGCCGCGCGGTCGCCGACCAGCGAGGACGCCACCGCTTCCCGGAACGGGCCGTACAGGCCGGAGGTGTATTTCGCGGCGTAGGCGAGGATCGCGGTGTCGGTGAACCCGGCGCCATCCAGGGCGGCGCGGACGTGAGCGACCTGGCCGTCCATCATCCCGGACAGCCCGAGCATGGCCGATCCGGCGCGGGCCTGGGCCAGGGCCATCGCGGCATACCGCTCCAGCGTCGCGTCATTGTCGACCCGGCCGCGGTCGTCGAGGACGCCGCAGTGGCCGTGGTCGGTGAATTCATCAAGGCACAGGTCGGTCATGACGACCAGGTCGCCACCAACGGCATCGGCGACCGCGCGGGTGGCGAGATTGAGAATGCCGTGCGGATCGTCGGCCCCGCTGCCCCGCCCGTCCTTGGTCTCGGGCACGCCGAAGAGCATGATCCCGCCAACTCCGGCGGCCACGCACTCGCGGGCCAGGTCGACCAGCGTCGAGATCGTATGCTGCGCCACCCCCGGCATCGCCGCGATCGGCACCGGGGCCTCGAGTCCCTCGCGGACGAAGGCCGGCATCACGAACTCGGCCGGGTGCAGCCGGGTCTCGGCGACCAGCCGGCGCACCGCGGCAGTGGTGCGCAGCCGCCGGGGGCGCACCGCCGGAAAGGCGCCGACGGGCAGCATCACCGGGCCCGCCGGCGCGAGGCCGGCTTGCGCCGCGCGCTGGGACGCAACACCGGGTGCCCGGCCTCGACCGCCTCGCGGGCCAGCCGGTGGCCGAAGTCGGCGAGCGCCTCGATGAGCGAGTCGACGCTCGCCTCGGGGGCGAGCACGTCGACGCGTAGCCCATGTTCCTCGGCGGTCTTGGCGGTGGCCGGCCCGATGCAGGCGACAACGGTCGTCGCGTGCGGCTTGCCGGCGATGCCGACCAGATTGCGCACCGTCGAGGAGGAGGTGAACAGCACCGCGTCGAAGGCGCCGCTCTTGATCGCCTCGCGGACCTCGGCGGGAGGCGGGGCGGCCCGCACGGTGCGATAGGCGGTGGCGTCTTCGACCTCCCAGCCGAGATCCTGCAGCCCCGCGACCAGCGTGTCGGTGGCGATGTCGGCGCGCGGGAGGAAGACCCGGTTGATCGGGTCGAGCTGCTCGTCGTATTCGGGCCACTCGGCGAGCAGCCCGCGGGCCGAGCTCTCGCCGCTCGGCACGAGGTCAGGGTGGATCCCCCACGCCCGCAATGCCTCGGCGGTCACCCCGCCGACCGCGGCCACCTTCAGGCCGGCGAAGGCCCGGGCATCGAGCCCGAACTCCTCGAACCGCTCCCGGACCGCCTTGACTGCGTTCACCGACGTGAACCCGACCCATTCGTAGCGGCCGGTGACCAGCCCGGTGATGGCCTTGTCCATCTGGTGGCGGGTGCGGGGCGGCTCGACGCTGATCGTCGGGACGACGACCGCGCCGGCGCCGTGCCCGGCCAGGCGCTCGACGACCGGCCCGGACTGCTCCTTGGTGCGTGGGACGAGCACCTGCCACCCGAAGAGCGGCTTGCTCTCAAACCAGGACAGCTGCTGGTGCAGGGGCACGGTCGGGCCGACGATGACGAGCGCCGGAACGCCGAGCCCGGCGACCAGGTCGGCGGCGCGGTCAAGGCGGCTGACGTGGGTGGTTTGCGCGGTCGTCGTGCCCCGCTCCACCAGCGCCACCGGGGTGTCCCCGGCGCGGCCGGAGTCGCAGATGTGCGTGAGCGCCCGCTGCAGGTCCGGGCCGTTGCCGAGCAGGACGACGCTGGTGCTGGCGTCCGTTCCCGCGGCGTAGTCCGCGTCGGGGTTGCTCGCGGCGATAACGACAAGGCTGGTCGCGGCCGGTGAGGTGAGCGGCACCCCGGCATACGCGGGGACGGCGCTGACCGCCGAGACGCCGGGCACGATGTCGATCGCGATGCCGGCCTTGCGGCACGCCTGGGCCTCCTCGGCGAGACCGTTGAAGATCGCCGGGTCACCGTTCATCAGGCGCACCACGCGGCCACCGGGGTGGGAGGTGGCGGCCTGGACGACGAGTTTGGCGCGGCTGGCGTGGGTGAGCACCTGGCCGTGATCGCCGTGGGAGGCATCGACGACCTCCACGTCGCAGCGGGCATGGGCGCGCACGAGTTGCTCGGAGATCAATTGATCGGTGACGACGACATCTGCCGCGGCCAGCGCCGAGACGGCGGCCAGGGTGAGCAGCCCGGGATCTCCTGGCCCGGCGCCGACAAAAGCGACCGAGGCGGGCCCGGATATGGGGTTCCAGGGAGTCACAGCGTCCCCTCCGTTGCAGCGGGTTCCGGTGGTTGGTCTGCGGAGGGCCGGCCACGCTCGGCCAGCTCGGCGAGCAAGCGGTCGGCGAGTTCGGCACCGGTCAGCTCGGGTTGCTCGAGCGGGCCGGTGTGCGAGCGGCGCAGGTCGCGGCTGCCGTCGCTGCTGCCCACGAACGCCCGCACCGAAACGATGACGGCATCGACATCCTCGACCACCTCGGCGAGCACGCCAACGGGCGCCGTGCATCCCGCCTCGAGGCGCGCGAGCAGGGCGCGCTCCGCAGTGACGGCGGCCCTGGTGTCGGGGTCGTCCAAGGTGGCGAAAACATCGACGAGCGAATGATCGTCGGTGCGGCACTCGACGGCGAGTGCGCCCTGGCCCGCGGCCGGCAACAGCTGCACCGGGTCGAGGACCTCGGTGATCCGGTCGGCGCGGCCGAGCCGGTCGAGGCCGGCTTTGGCCAGGACGACAGCATCCAGGTCGCCGGTGCGCACACGTCCCAACCGGGTGTCGATATTGCCGCGGATCGGGACGATCTCTAGCCCCAACCCCAGCGCGCGCAGTTGCGCCGCGCGTCGCGGCGAGCCGGTGCCGACGCGAGCGCCGGGGGGCAACTCGCCGAGCGTCAACCCGTCGCGCGCGACCAGGGCGTCGCGGGAGTCGGCGCGGGTGGGGACGGCAGCGAGGGTCAGGCCCGGCTCGGGGGCCGTCGGCAGGTCCTTGAGCGAGTGGACCGCCACATCGACCTGGCCGCACCGCAGCGCCTCGCGCAGGGCGCCGACAAAGACGCCGCTGCCGCCGATCTCGTCCAACGCAGCGGCGGTGCGGTCGCCCTCGGTGACGATCGGGACGATCTCGACGTCGAGGCCACGCTCGCGCAGCAGATCGGCGATCAGCCCGGACTGGGTCAGGGCGAGGGCGGAACGCCGGGTGCCCAGGCGCACGGTCATCGCGCACCCCCAAGGCCGTCGCCGTCGACCAAGCCGGCCGGCGATTCGACTGCAGCCAGCGCATGCGGGTCGAGGGCAAAGAGCGCATCCAGCGCCTCGGCATACGCGGCGATGCTCCCGCGCGCGGCAAGCTCCTTGGCGCGCACGGTCGGTGTGTGCAGCAGCTTGTCGACAAGGCGACCCATCGCCACCTCGACCTCGTGCCGCTGCGCGGGAGTGAGGTCGGGCGTGCGGTCCTCCATCCGGGACAGCTCGGCGGCCAGGACGTCGTTGGCGCGGGAGCGCAGGGCGGCGATCGTCGGCGCCGCGACATCGGAGGCACGCGCGGCGAGGTAGCCCGCCACCTCGCCGGTCACGATGTGTTCGGCTTCGATGACCGCCGGGAGTTCCCGGCGATCGCGCAACCGGGCACCAACGTCATCCAGCCCGAAGCGGGAGACCCCGGCCAGCTCGGCGACGTCGTGCGCGATGTCGTGCGGCATCGCCAGGTCGACATAGACCTGCGCCGCGCCGCCGCGGACCTGTTGGGCCCCGTGGGCATCCGCCGCTGTCAGCACGAGCCCCGGAGAGCCGACACACGAGATCACCAGGTCGGCCCCGGCCAGGGCCTCGGGGAGGTCGCTCAGCCGGACCGCTCGGCCGCCCACACGCTCGGCCAGGGCCTGCCCGCGGGCAAGTGTGCGGTTGGCGACGACGACCTGACCGGCTCCGGCCCGCCCGGCCGCGGTAGCCGAGAGAGCGGCCATGGCGCCGGCCCCGACAATGAGCACGCTCGCGCTGCCCAAATCCCCGAGGTGTTCCTCCCCCAGCCGCAAGCCGGCATCGACCAGCGAATAGCTCACCGACCCGAGCTGGGTCTCGTGGTGGACGCGTTTGCCGACCCGCAGCGCCTGCTGGAAAAGGGTGTTCAAGGCCGGCCCGACGTGCCGCGAACCCTGCGCCTCCCGCAGCGAGGAGCGCATCTGCGCGCGAATCTGGCTCTCCCCCAGCGCCATCGAGTCCAAGCCGCTGGCCACCCGGAAGGCATGGGCGATGGCTCGGTCCTCGTAGTGCAGGTAGAGCCGGTCGTGCACGTCGTCGCGGTCGGCGCCCGTGTCGGCGAGCAGGAGGTCGGTGATCTCGCTGACCGCGCCGTGGAAGGTGACCGCCTCGCAATAGACCTCGGTGCGGTTGCACGTCGAAACGACGATGGCCTCGGCGACATTTTCCCCACGACACGCGGCCGCGACTAGGGCGGCGCGGCCGTCGGCGTCCAGCGCCATTCCCTCCAGTTGATTGATCGTAGCCCGGTGGTGGGACAGGCCGATGACGAGCAGGCTCACGGGGCGGCTCCCACCCAGGCCGTTGCTGTGGCCCGCCGCTGCTTGTGGAAGGCGAGGATCTGCAGTTCGGTTGCCACATCGACCTGGCGCACGTCGACGCCGTCGGGAACCGTGATCGCTGCGGCGGCGAAGTTGAGGATGGAGCTGATGCCGACCGCCACCAGGGCGTCGGCTGCCTCCTGAGCGGAGCCCGCCGGGGTGGCGATCACCCCGATGACGTCCGCGGAATCGGCCCGGGAAGCCAATGCCTCCATGCCGGCGACCGCGAGGTCACCGATGCGGTGACCGATGAGCGCGGGATCGCGGTCATAGAGCCCGCTGACCCGGAAGCCGCGGGTGGCCAAGCCGCTATGCGACGCAAGCGCCCGGCCCAGATTGCCCAGGCCGACGATGACGACCGGCCAGTCCCGGGCCAGGCCGAGTTCGGTCGCGATCTGGAAGGCAAGGTGCTCGACGTCATAGCCGACGCCACGGACGCCGTAGGTCCCGAGATGGGACAGGTCCTTGCGCACCTTGGCCGATCGGACCCCTGCCGCAGTGGCCAACTCCTCCGAGGACGTGCTTAGTATGCCGCGTGCGCTCATCGTTCCGAGCACGCTGAGGTAGCCGGGGAGCCGGGCAACAGTCGCGTCTGGGATCCCGCGTCGCGGCAGCGGAGTTGCCATGCCGGGGAAGCCCCCTTACGGACGGTGGGTGCCACCCGCAGGTGGATGGATACGTGTCGGTCGCTCTCACCCTACGCGCTTGTGAACAAACGCACAAAGTGCTGAGGGCCGTCCGTGTCGAGCCTCACGTCCGCTGCCGGAGGGCGGCTCGAAGGCGCACGGGATCCAATCTCCAGTAGTCGTGGACGGCGCCGTCGATCAGGATCACGGGGACCATCTCGCCGTAGCGGGATTCCAGTTCGGGGTGCTCATTGAGCGACACTTCCGACCAGGTCAAGCCGGTCTCGGCGACCACCTGACCCAGGACGGGACGCACCACGTCGCATAGGTGGCAGCCCGCGCGGGTCACCAGGACCACGGGGGTGTCCTCGGGAGGGCTCACGAGAAGGGCGAGCCGCGCCGCAGCAGCAGGGCGTAGAGCGTTTGTTGAATGGTCTCGCGCACTCGGTCGGTGAGGTCGAAGACGAGCACCGGATCCTCGGCGGCCTCGGGGCCGATCGATGTCGTATCGATGGGCGGCCCGAACTCGATAATCCACTTGCTGGGCAGCGGCACGGCGCCGAGCGGGCCGAGCCACGGGAAGGTCGGGGTGACCGGGAAGTAGGGCAGGTGCAATAGTCGCGCGAGCGGCGTGGCGTTGGCGAGGATCGGATAGATCTCCTCGGCTCCCACGATCGAGCACGGAATGATCGGCACACCGGTCCGCAAGGCCGTCGCCACGAAGCCGCCGCGTCCGAAGCGCTGCAGCTTGTAGCGCTCGCTGAAGGGCTTGCCGGTTCCCTTGAACCCTTCGGGCCAGACACCGACCAGGTGTCCGTCGGTGAGCAACCGCTCCGCGTCGGCGGTTGTGGCCAAGGTCGCACCGCCCTTGCGAGCGATGTCGCTAAGGAAGGGCGTGGCAAAGATCAGGTCGGCTCCGAGTTCACGCAGATGGCGGCCTTGCGGGTGGTGCTCGAAGATCGCCAGCTCGGTCATCAGCGAATCGATGGCGATGGTTCCGGAATGGTTGCCGACGACCAAGGCGCCGCCGGTGTCGGGTATGTTTTCGATTCCGCGCACCTCGACCCGGAACCACTTCTCGAAGAGCGGCCGCAACAAGGGATAGATGACGTGCTCGGTGAAGTCCGCGTCAAAGCCGAACTCGTCGACCGTGTAGTCACCGGTGAGTCGTCGTCGCAGGAAGGCCAGCCCCCCGGCGATCTTTTCTTCGGCTTCGGCGTCGGTGATGCCCAGCCGCTCGCTGAGCCGCCGCGCGAGGCCGGCCGCCCCGTCGGCGAGGTCACTGAGCAGCGGCAGCGGTGGGTGGTGCGCGTGGTGGGGCGCCTCGGCGGGGTCCGGATCAGGCACCACGTGCAGGCGGGGACGCGGCTTCGGCGGCTGGGACGTGGATTCTCGACGCCCGGCGCGCCCCACCCGATCAGGGCTTGTCTCCTGCTTCCCCTCGACCGGCGCGAGGGCCGGCTCGCCGGGGCCGACGGCGGTCTCGCCGGGAGTTCCGGGCAGAAGCGGCGTGGCTTTGCGGCGGGCGCGCTCCCCGGCGGCGCGGGCGGCGCCGGCGGCCACCGAGGGCGTGCGCTTGCCTTTGGGCGGCGTGGATGCGGTCATCACGACGACCTTCCGATGGAGGCGGGATCCTTGCTACCGGGAAGCAACCGCTCGGCGCGCTGGAGAATCTGCTCGACCCGGGCGCCGGCGGCATACGTTAGATCGGCGGCCCGGTCGAGGGGGCGGATGCCGGCGGCGACGAAGTCCTCGAACGCCTCCCGAGTGGTGTATTGGGGCTCGAAGCGCAACAGCGCGCGCATGGCATGCGTGTCCAGCCCGCGCCCGTAGACGAACAGGTCGAGCTGGTCGGGCGAGAAGTCGATGAGCCCGGAGCGCCGCAGCGCGAAGTTGAGCGGGCCCCGTGTCCCGGGGGGGACGGCCAGCACGGGCCGCCCGGCCAGGGCCACGGCCTGGGTCATCGTGATGATTCCGTCGCCGGCGACGTTGACGATCCCGGCGGGCGCCTCCATCGTGGCGGCCACCATCGCGGCTCCCACGTCGTCCTCGTGGATGAACTGCAGGCGCGCATCGAAGCCGAGCGGCATCGGGATGACCGGCAAGGAAAAGTAGTCGGTCATCGCCGTTCGCACCCGGGGACCGATGACATTGGCGAACCGGATCATCGTGATCCCGATGTCGGGGCGGCGCCGGGCCAGGCCGCGGACGTAGCCTTCGACCTCGACGGAGTCTTTGCCGAAGCCGGTCGACGGGAGCTTCTTGGCGGCCATGTCCTCCTGGAAGAGCGCGGGATCGCGGTTGGAGGACCCATAAACCCCGGCGGTGGACTTGACGACGAGGTGTTGGACGCTCGGGGCCTTCTGGCAGGCGGCCAGGAGCTGCATCGAGCCGATGACATTGATCTCTTTTTGGGTCGCCCGCCCGCCCGCGTGCAGCGGCGTGGCGATGACGCTCATGTGCACGACGGTGTCGACGGCGGCACTGGCGATGACTTTGCCGATCATCGGCGAGCGGATGTCGGCACGCACGAACTCGGTTCGGCCCACGGGGTGAGGCGGGGCCACCACGTCGACGCCGATGATCCGCTCGATGCTCTCTTGCTCGCAGAGCAGCCGGGCGAACACCCCGCCGAGGTGGCGGGAGACACCGGTGATCAGGACGACACTCGGCATGCGGCCCAAGCCCTCCTTCACCTCCGCCCAGGATCAACCGGGCGGGTGGGGTCGCTGTTACTTCTTGTTGCGGCGCTGGTGGCGCGTCTTGCGCAGCAGCTTGCGGTGCTTCTTCTTCGCCATCCGCTTGCGCCGCTTCTTGATAACAGAACCCATGGTGACCTTCGGTTGAAGTGAGACGGAACCGACACTGCAGCGGTGGGAACTGGCTGCAGGCCGAATGCTGAGCCTACTCGCCCTGAGGGGGCAGGCTCAAAGCAAGAGCGCGACGTCACTGACGCGGCTGGGACACCGCGACGCTGCCGCCGTGCCGCGAGCGGCTCAGGCGGTGTCGACGAAGGACTTGCTCAGGTAGGCGTGCACGGCGTCCTCGGGGACCCGAAAGCTGCGTCCGACTCGCACCGCGGGCAGATCGCCGCTGTGGACCATGCGGTAGACGGTCATTTTGGAGACCCGCATGATGGCCGCGACTTCGGCAACGGTGAGGAACTTGACCTCGGCGAGCTTCGGCTCAGGGGGCATTGAGACCACGTTCCTTCCACGGACGGGGGCCCGGGCCACTCCCGGGCGCATGCGCGACGATCCTGGGGCAACCTTAGAGGCACATGTGACACGTGTGGAAGCCGTCGCCCACCCAACGAGTATCAATTTGGCTTCACTGTCCAGCCGACACGCCGAGCGCCCGCGACGAAGAGCACGTTTTGCCGACGATTTGGTGAGACGGGGGTGCGACGAAGGAGCACACCAGACGAGCCGAGGAGGAGCCAAAACAAGAGTCACAGTGGAGGCCGCGACGAAGGAGCGCGTTTTCGCGACGATGACCGGAGTGGAGGCCGCGACGAAGGAGCGGGCACCACGACGGGAGGAGGAGCGAAAACAAATGTGCCAGCCGCGACGATGACCGGAGTGGAGGCCGCGACGAAGGAGCGGGCACCACGACGGGAGGAGGAGCGAAAACAAATGTGCCAGCCGCGACGATGACCGGAGTGGAGGCCGCGACGAAGGAGCGGGCACCACGACGGGAGGAGGAGCGAAAACAAATGTGCCAGCCGCGACGATGACCGGAGTGGAGGCCGCGACGAAGGAGCGGGCACCACGACGGGAGGAGGAGCGAAAACAAATGTGCCAGCCGCGACGATGACCGGAGTGGAGGCCGCGACGAAGGAGCGGGCACCACGACGAGAGGAGGAGCGAAAACAAATGTGCCAGCCGCGACGATGACCGGAGTGGAGGCCGCGACGAAGGAGCGCGTTTTCGCGACGATGACCGGAGTGGAGGCCGCGACGAAGGAGCGGGCACCACGACGGGAGGAGGAGCGAAAACAAAAGTATTCAGTCGTACCAGACGTCGAGGCCGAAGAAGCCGAAGACGGCTTCGCGGGTGGCCATGATCGCGCGGTCGACTTCGCTGTGCGGGTTGTAACCCATCTCCCAGGGTTGAACCCAGATGCCGCCTTCGGCGGGGTCGAGGTCCCCCATCCGGTCGGGGGTGCCTCGACCGAAGGTGGTTTCGACGTGGTCGCGCCAGGATTGCGGGAGGGGCTCGGTGACCGCGATGGGCTGGTGGGCGGCGATGGCGCTCAGGTGGGTCCAGGAGCGGGGGACGACGTTGACGAGTTCGTAGCCGCCGCCGCCGAGGGCGACCCAGCGGCCGTCGCAGATGTCGTGGGCAAGCTCGTGGACCATTGTCATGGCGTCGCGCTGGGCGTCGATGGAGAGCATCATGTGGGCGAGCGGGTCTTGGGCGTGGGTGTCGCAGCCGTGCTGGGTGACGAGGACTTGGGGGCGGAAGGCGCGCACGACCGGCAGGATTCCGGCGCGGACGGCCCGCAGCCAGGCGGAGTCGCGGGCGCCGGGGGGCATGGCGACGTTGAGGACCGACCCGAGGCCGGGGCCGACGCCAACGTCGCGGGGCCAGCCGGTGCCGGGGAAGAGGACGCGGCCGTTCTCGTGAATGGAGCAGGTGAGCACGCGCGGTTCGGTTTCGAAGATCTTCTCGACGCCGTCGCCGTGGTGGACGTCGAGGTCGATGTAGGCGACGCGTTCGACGCCGGCGTCGAGCAGCCATTGGATGCCGACGGCGATGTCGTTGTAGATGCAGAACCCGGAGGCGCGGTCGGGCATCGAGTGGTGCATTCCCCCGCAGAAGTTGACGCCGTGAGCGATCTCACCTTGGTGGACTTGGCGGCAGACCTCGACGGTGCCGGCGACGATGCGTGCCGCCGCTTCGTGCATCCCGTGGAATGCGGGGTCGTCTTCGGTGCCGAGCCCGGCGCTCTCATCGGCGTTTCGGGGATTGTCGGAGGCGGCCTTGACCTTGGCGATGTAGTCGCGATCGTGCACGGTTGCGAGCAGATCGTCGTCTGCCACATCGGGGTTGATAGCTTCGACGTGGTCGAACAGCCCGTATTCCGCGCATAGTCGCGCGGTCAGGTCCAGGCGGATGGGGTTCATCGGGTGGCCGGGACCGAAGTTGTATGCGGTGAAGGACGGATCCCAGACCAAGCGCGCCTGTGCGACCATGCTTGGCACGCTACCGGCAATCGGGTTCTTCCGTCGCGGGGGCGCCCAGATGGATAGGAGGTCAGGTGGCCAAGCGGCACGATGTGTTGGTGATCGGGCTGGGCCGGTTCGGTGGCGCCGCTGCTGTGGAGTTGAACCGGCTTGGGCATCACGTTTTCGCGATCGAGAAGGATCAGCGGATCGCGGAGTCCTTCCTCGGGCGGGTGACCAAGGTGTTGCAGGCCGACGCGAGCCATCCCGGGGTGTTGGAGGAATCCAAGGCTGAGCAGTTCCCGACGGCGATCGTCAGCATTGGCTCCTCGGTGGAGTCCTCGGTGTTGACGGCGGCCAATCTGGTCGATCTCGGCGTGCCGTCGGTGTGGGCCAAGGCGCTCTCCCCGGAGCACGCCCGGATTCTCGGGCGGATCGGCGTCCACCACGTGATCCTTCCCGAGGCGGAGACCGGTCGGCGGGTGGCGCACCTGGTTGGTGGCAGTCTGTTGGACTACATCGAGTTCGACGACGGGTTCGCGATCGTGAAGATGAATCCTCCGCAGGAGACGATCGGGTTCACGCTGGCGCAAAGCAATGTGCGCCGCAAGTATGGCGTCACGATCATCGGGGTGAAGTCGCCCGGCCGTGACTTCATCCATGCGCAAGAGGACACCAAGGTAACGTCCTACGACACGCTGATCGTCAGCGGCCCGACCACCCTGATCGAGCGGTTCGCCGCGCGCCCCTGACGGTGCGTCCGGGTCACCAGGTGCTGCCCCGGTCGCCGGCGAGCGGGAGAACCATGGCGATCTCCTCCTCCTCGCCGTCTTGGCCCTGGACGCGCATCGGGCGGCGGCTGCCGGTGGGCCGGAAGCCGAAGCTGGAGGCGAAGGCGACGGCGCGGCCGTTGTCGGTGCTCACCCAGTAGGCCAGGCGCTCGAAGCCTTGCTCGGCGGCCTCCTCGGCTCCGCGGCGCACTAGCGTGGCGGCGACGGATTTGCCGCGCCACGCGGGCTCGACCCATAGCCCGAACAGTTCCCCGGTCTCGGCGTCATCGGCGAGTTGACCCAGGCTGGCGACGCCCACGGCCTGCCGGTCGGCCTCGGCATACAGTCGCCGGGCCCGGCGCAGCCGCAGCCGCCAGAAGTCTTCGTCGTAGTCCTCCTCCTGGGCCGTCGTCGCGACGAAGGCCTCGGGGGAGTCGGTGAGCGCGGCGAGGCGGATGTCCCGGAACAGCTGCCACTCGTCCTCGCTGAGCGCCCGCACTGTGATCTCGGTCATGCGGGTCATCGTGCCATGGCGGCGGCGAGTTCGGCAGAACGTTCGGCAGCGGCGGCGAGTGCGGACACGAAGGCCGCCCGCACGGCCTCGGCGTCGAGCACGCGCAAGGCGGCCGCGGTCGTCCCTGCGGGAGAGGTGACCTGTTCGCGCAGCAGCGTCGGGTGTTCATCGGTCTCGCGGAGCATGGCGGCGGCACCATACAGCGTCTGGACGGCGAGTTGGCGGGCGGTCGCGCGGGGCAGCCCGAGGACGACTCCGGCCTCGATCAGGGCGTCCGCGACATAGAAGAGGTAGGCGGGGCCGGACCCGGAGAGCGCGGTGACCGCGTCTTGCTGCTTCTCGGGCACCTCGACGACCTGGCCGCAGGCGCTGAGCAGGTCCATCGCCGCGGCGACCTGATCGTCGGTGACGGCTGCACCCCGGCTGAGCGCAGCCATGCCCTCGCCGATGAGCGCCGGGGTGTTGGGCATGACCCGCACGACGGGGGTCCCGGCGGGCAGCCGCTGCTCGATCGCTGTCGTCGGTATGCCGGCGGCGAGGCTGACGACGACGGCTCCGTCGCGCAGCTGCCCACCGAGTTGCTCGGCGAGCGCGGGGAGGTCGGCGGGCTTGACGACCAACAGGACGGCCTCCGCCGCCCGGACCGCGCCCACCTCGGACGCGGTCGCCACGCCGTATCGCTGGGCCAGTTCGGCGGCCCGCTCCGGGCGTTGCTCGACGACGATAACGTCGGCGGGCTCGCGGCCGCTGCGGACGAGTCCGGCGATCACCGCCTCCCCCATGGCCCCGCCACCGATCACCGCGACCGTCATCCGCTGCTCCTCATCCTCGTTTTGCCAGCGCGCGGGCCAACTGCCAGACGCCGGTATGCCGTTCGGCCAGACGCCCGGCAAGGTAGTCGTGCCATTCTCGCCCCCAGGGAATCCAGACGCGCAGCTGGTGGCCGCGGTCGGCGATGCGGCGCTGCTCCTCGACGCGGACGCCGTAGGGCAGCTCGAACTCGAAGGTCTCGTTCGGCCGACCAAGTTGCCGGGCGAGCGCCGCGGTGATCTCGATCAGCCGGAGGTCTGCGGTGGCAAAGATCGGGTAGCAGTCGCGGGTCAGCAGCTCCCGGACACAGCGCACATAGGCTCGGTCGACGGTTCCGCCACGTCGATAGCCACCTTCGGCACCGGCGAGCTCGCCACGAAGCAGCCGAAGCCGCGCTCCTGGCTGGGATAGCCGCCGGACATCGCGGACGGTGCGCTGCAGGTCCGCCCGGACGGTGACCCCGAGATGGGGGTCGGCGTTGGCCGCCGCGGCCAGGTCGAGCGCAGCCGCGGCGCGAGCGGGGTCGTCGAGGTCGAGGCTGACGGTGGTGTCGGCTTCGGCCGCGGCGCGGACCAGTCGGCGCAGTCGCTCGCCGGCTGCGGTGGCCCCGGCCTCGAGGCCGAGCCCGAGCTGGGCCGGACGCACGGTGATCTCGGCTCGGCCGTGCGCGGCAAGTCCGCTCTCGCGAAGCCGGCTCAGGGCATCGGCATAGGCGGCGACGATCGCGTCGCTCTCGGCACCGGAGTGCGGGGCGGGCGCGAGATAGGCCAGCGCGGCCGACCGGTTGGTCAGCCGCAGCTCGGCCGCGGCGGCGACGGCGGCGGTCGCGTCGGACCCGGCAACATACCGCTGGACGAGGAAGCGGCCGCTCTCGCTCGCTTCGAGGTAGTAGGCGACGCGCTCGGCCGCGGTGAGGCGCCGGACGGCGGTGCGCCAACGCCGCGACGGGACCATGGTCGAGAATCTAGTCACCCTCGCGGTGGCCGGCGAGCGATGTTATATTTCATCATATGATGAATAGGGGTGCAGCGGTCGTCGCCCGATCGCTGCGAGTCGTTCGGGGCGACGTCGCGGTCCTTCCCGACTTGAGCGTCAGCGTGCCTGCGGGTCAGGTCGTCGGCCTTCTCGGGCCGAGCGGCAGCGGCAAGTCCACGTTCATGCGCGCGGTTGTCGGTGTCCAGATCGTCGCGGGCGGCGAGCTGACCGTCCTCGGCGAGCCGGCCGGATCTCCCGGCCTGCGGCATCGCGTCGGTTATGTCACCCAGAGCCCGAGCGTGTATGCCGACCTCGACGTGCGCCAGAATGTCGCCTACTTCGGGGCTGTCTTCGGCGCCAGCCCCGACGCCGTCGACAAGGCCATCGCCGCCGTCGATCTCCTCCCCCAGGCCGGGCAGTCGGTCGCCACGCTGTCCGGCGGCCAACGCTCCCGCGTCAGCCTCGCCGCTGCCCTGGTGGCCAGCCCCGAACTGCTCGTCCTCGACGAACCTACGGTCGGGCTCGACCCGGTCCTGCGCCGGGACCTGTGGGACCTCTTCCACCGGCTCGCCGCCGGCGGCACCTCGCTGCTGGTCTCTAGCCATGTGATGGACGAAGCCACCCGCTGCGATCGGCTACTGTTGCTGCGCGACGGTCGACTGATCGCGGACACGACACCGGCACAGTTGTTGGAGCGCACCGGAGCTGCGGACGCCGAAGCCGCCTTCCTCGCCCTCATCGACGCCCAGGCACGCTCATGAACCCGCGGCGAATGCTCGTGACGGCCGCCCGCGTGCTGCGCCAGATCCGCGCTGACCACCGCACCGTGGCCCTGCTCCTCGTCGTGCCCTGCGTGCTGATCGGCCTGCTCGCCTGGACCTTCGCCGACACCCCGATGATCTTTGACCGGATCGGCCCAGCGCTGCTCGGCGTCTTCCCGTTCGTCGTCATGTTCGTCGTCACCAGCATCGCCACCTTGCGGGAGCGCGCGAGCGGCACTCTGGAGCGGCTGCTTGCCAGCCCGCTGGCCAAGGCGGACTTCATGGTCGGGTATGCCGTCGCGTTCGGCGTGATGGCGATCTTGCAGGCCGTCGTTGCCACCGCCTTCGCTGTCTGGGTCTGCGGGCTCGACATCGCCGGCCCGCTGTGGCTGCTCCTGATCATCGCGGTGCTCGACGCCGTCCTGGGAACCGCCTTGGGCCTGCTCGCGAGCGCCTTCGCCCACACCGAGTTCCAGGCGGTGCAGTTCATGCCGGCCTTTGTGCTGCCGCAGTTCCTCCTCTGCGGGCTGATCGTGCCGCGGGAGCAGTTGCCGACGGTGCTGTCGGTCGCCTCCGATGCCCTGCCGCTGTCGTATGCCGTGGACGCCATGACCGCCGTCGCCACCCTCACCGACCCGCTCGGTGACGCCGGCCCGGATCTGCTGGTGATCGCCGCCTGGGTCCTCGCCGCGTTGTTCCTCGGCTCACTCACCCTGCGCCGGCGCACGCCCTAATCGTCCGGCCCGCGTAAGTTGTCGCCGACCAGATAGCGCTGCAAGGTGGGTCCGAGTTCGGCGACCAGGTCCTCGGCACTGGCCTCCACGATGGCCGGGTAGCCGACCACGTAACGCAGCGTCGCCATCCCAATCATCTGCGCCGCGGCGAGTCCCCCGCGCAGGTCGGCTTCGCGGGCGGTGCGCTCCTGCCCGCCGGCGGCACGCGCGACCCGGCCGAAGATTTCGGCGGCGAGGAACTCCCGGATCATCCGCGCGGCATCGTCGTGGGTCATCGCCGAGCGGAACAGGCCGAGGAAGCGCACCTTGCCGTCCGGGGAATCCCAAATGGTGAAGAAGGCCCGGGCCATCGTCATGCCGAGCCGGTCGCGAGGCGTTGCCAGAATGCCGGTGATGATGGCCTCGGGGTCGATCGGGATGGCAATCACCTCCGCAAACAACTGCTGCTTGCCCTGGAAGTAGTGGTGGATCAGCGCCGGATCGACCCCGGCCCGGCGGGCGATCCCGCGCAACGACGTGGCGCCATACCCTCGCTCGGCGAACTCCGCGCGCGCGGCCGCGACAATCTCGGCGCGGGTGTCGGCGCCCGCCGGGCGACGGCCCCGCGGGCTCACCGGATCAGCCTGCTGGCAAAGTGCAGCCGGGCGAACGCCAGCGCTTCGGACAAGTCGATTTCGCGGTCGTTCGGTGAGAGTCGGCGGGTGCCGACCTCGAGAACGACATCCCCGGTGTAGCCGGAGACCGACAGCGCCTCGAGGACCTCCCCGCACGGCTGGCTGCCCCGCCCGGGAACCAGGTGCTCGTCGCGGGCCGTCCCCGAGCCGTCGGCCAGGTGCAGGTGACGCAACCGTGACCCCAACTGACGCATCATGTCCAGGCCGTCAATGCCCGCCGTCGCCGTGTGCGACAGATCGAGCGTGACGTGGTCATAGTCCTGCCCGAGCGGATCCCAGTGCGGCAGATAGGCGAGGACTTCGCGCCCGCGCGCCCGCCACGGGAACATGTTCTCGACGGCGATGGCGATGCCGGATGTCCGCTCTCGTTCCCGAACCCCGTCGACGAAATCGCGGGCGTAGTCCTTTTGCCACCGAAAGGGCGGATGGACGACAACGGTGCTCGCGCCGACTTCGCCAGCCAGTTCAAGGGAGCGGTCGACCTTGGTCCACGGGTCCGGGCCCCAAATGCGCTGGGTGAGCAGCAGGGTCGGTGCGTGCACCGAGACGATCGGCTGACCGTGCAAGTCGGCGAGCGCGCGCAACGCCCCGGCCTCTTGGCTGACTGGGTCGGTCCAGACCATCACCTCGATCCCGTCGTAGCCGAGGCGGGAGGCGATTCCGAAGGCGGTGGCCGTCGACTCGGGATAGACCGAGGCGGTGGACAGGGCGACCCGCCCGCCCGGGATGGCGACCGCGTCCGGGGGTCGGCGAGCGCGCGTGCGTCGTCGTCGCGGGCCCGCCATGTCGGCCAGGATAGTCAGCCCGCGTCGTCGGCCAGGGCCTCCAGCCGGCGCAGGATCAATCCCTCCCGCAGCGCCCACGGGCAGATCTCCAGGGTCTCGATCCGCAGCAGGTCCATGGCCGCCTCGGCGACGAGCGCGCCCCCGAGCACCTGTGGGGCCCGGGCGACCGAGACGCCGGGCTGCTTGGCGCGTTCGCCGACCGACATCTTCGCCAGCTTGGTGACCAGGTCGGCCAAATCGTCCCGGTGCAGCTCGCGGACGACATGGGGACCCTCGCTGCTCGGCGCGGCGCCCCCGAGCCGGGCCAACGAGCGAAACGTCTTGGACGCCCCGACTGCGCGGTCGGGGGCACCGAGCCGCACGAGCGGGCGCACCTCGGAGGCCAACCGGGCGCGGATCTGTTTGCGGGCCTCCTTGACGACCGCCGGCTTGGGCGGGTCGCCGGGCAGCAGATCGCGGGTGACGCGCCCGGCGCCAAGGGGCACCGAAATCGCGACATCGGGCTCCTCGTCCATGCCGTAGGCCATCTCGAGGGAGCCGCCGCCGATGTCGACGAGCAGCAGGGTGCCGGCCGACCAGCCATACCACCGCCTGGCCGCGAGGAAGGTCAGCCGGGCTTCGTCGCTGCCCGAGAGAACCCGGACATGGACTCCGCTGGCCGTCCCGACCGTGTCGAGGACCTCCTGGCCGTTGGCGGCCTCCCGGATCGCGCTCGTGGCGAAGGCGACGAGTTCCTCGGCGCCCTGCTCCTCGGCGAGTTCACGGGCCCGCTCGGTGAACGAGACCAGGGTTTTGATCCCGGGATCATCGATACAGCCGTCGTCGCGAAGGTGCTCCGAGAGACGCAGTTCGATGCGGTCGGAGGCGGCGGGAAGCGGCCGCGCGCCGGGGTGCGCGTCGATGATCAGCAGGTGGACCGTGTTCGATCCGATATCGATGACGCCCAGACGCATGCCGAACAGCCTAGGAGACGCTCGGGCATGCGATGCGCGGGCGGTGGAGTCTGCTTACAGTGTGCGCGTGCCCGAGACCCCCCTGGAGATCCCCCGCGTGTGGGTCGAGTTCGATGACCCGGCTGACGCCAACCAGCGTTTCCGGTGTGACCTGACCTGGCTTACGTCGTCGTGGATGTGCATCTTCGGCTCCGGCTGCCAGGGGATCTACGCCGACCGTCCGGATGACGGTTGTTGCACGCTCGGCGCCCACTTCACCGACCGGGCCGACGTGCGCCGAGTGGCCGCCGCGGTTGCCAACCTGACTCCGGCCGAGTGGGAAAAGCATCCGGGGTCAACGGCGCTGCATCGCTGGACCGGCAAGGACGGACGCACGACGACGACCAAGGTGGTCGGCGGTGCCTGCATCTTCCTCAATCGGCCCGACTTCCCGGGCGGCGGCGGCTGCGCCTTGCACGGGCACGCGGTCCATCACGGTCTCGCGCCGCATACCGTCAAGCCCGATGTGTGCTGGCAGTTGCCGATCCGGCGTGCCTACCGGACGGTCACTCTCCCGGACGAGACGTCCTATCTGGAGATCACGCTCACCGAGTACGACCGGCGGGGCTGGGGGCCCGGGGGTCATGATCTCGATTGGTACTGCTCGGGAAACCCGGAGGCACACATCGGTCGCGAGCCGCTCTTTCGCAGCTGCCACGCCGAGCTGACCGAGCTGATGGGCGCGGGGGCGTATGCCGAGTTGGTGATCCGGTGCGAAGCGCATCTGCTCGCCGTCAAGGCGTTGCGCGCGCGGGGAGCACGCACCCTGTTGCCCCTGATGGTTCACCCCGCGACGCTGGCCGCCAAGGCGCCGCGCCGAACGGCCGCTCGACCGGCCCGCAAGCGGTGAGCCGGGCCGCAGCAGCGCACGGCGGCATCCGGCCCAGCCCCAACATCTGGGACCATCCGCACGTTTATGAGCAGGAGAACCTCGCCTTCGATCGCGGCCAACAGATCGAGGTGGCGATCGGCGAGTTGCATCCGTATGCCGCTGCCCTCGTCCTCGACATCGGCTGCGGGACCGGCTTCCACCTGCCGCGCTTCGCCGATCGGGGCGCCCGCGTGATCGGGGTGGAGCCGCATCCGCCGCTGGCGGTCATGGCTCGGGAGCGGCTGGCGGCCCGCGGCCTCGGGCTGGCGGCAGCGGTTCTCGTGGCACCCGCGCAGGCGCTTCCGCTCCCCGACTCGAGCGTGGACATCGCACACGCCAGATGGGCGTACTTCTTCGGGCCCGGATGCGAGGCCGGGCTGACCCAGGTGGCCCGGGTCCTGCGCCCAGGCGGGCTGGCGGTTGTTGTCGACAATGACGCGACCAGATCGACGTTCGGAGCCTGGTTCGCGCGATTCCACCCGACCTACGACCCGATCGCAGTGGCCCGGTTCTGGCGCCGGGCCGGCTTCTCCCAGCGGTCGTTGACCCTGGCCTGGGAGGCAGCCGACCGCGCGGAGTTCGAGTCGCTGGTCCGCATCGAGTTCGAGCCCGACGCCGCCGACCTGATCCTCGCCGAGCACCACGGGACGAGCGTCGACTACGCGGTAAACCTCTGGTATCGGCAGTATTGACGCTCGCTGCCGCTTGCCAGCGTCGGGGTGTCCTGCAACAAGTGAGGTATACCGCACCCCCTGCAGGACAGCGGAAGACGACTGTCGGTGGTCGTCCCTAGGGTCGCGGTTATGGCGACGGCAAGGAACCAGCGGGCGGCATACCGCTGCACGGAGTGCGGGTGGAGCGCGGCCAAGTGGGTGGGCCGGTGCACCCAGTGCCAGGCGTGGGGCACCATGGGCGAAGCGGGCGCGACGGGCGCGCGCACGCAGGCTCGAGCCGTGCGCCGGCCGGCGGTGCCGATCGGCGACGTCGATCCGAGCCGGGCGAGCGCCCAGTCAACCGGGGTGGGCGAGTTCGACCGGGTGTTGGGCGGCGGGCTGGTCGCCGGGTCGGTGGTGCTCGTGGCGGGCGAGCCGGGCATCGGGAAGTCGACGCTGTTGCTCGATGTCGCGGCGCGCGCGGCGCGGTCGGGCGCGCGCGTGCTGTATGTCAGCGGGGAGGAGTCGGCGGCGCAGGTCTGCTCCCGGGCCGAGCGGATCGCGGCGGTGGCCGATCGGCTCTACCTCGCCGCCGAGACCGATCTCGCCGAGGTCCTCGGGCAGATCGAGGCGCTGAGCCCGGACCTGGTCGTGGTCGATTCGGTGCAGACCATTGCCAGCGCCGAGGTCGAGGGGGCGGCCGGCAATGTCAGCCAGGTGCGTGAGGTCGCCGCCGCGCTCATCGCGCAAGCCAAGGCTCGGGATCTCGCCATGCTCCTGGTGGGTCACGTCACCAAGGAGGGATCGATCGCCGGCCCGAGGCTGCTCGAGCACCTGGTGGACGTCGTCGTGACCTTCGAAGGCGAGCGGCATTCGCGGCTGCGCCTGGTGCGAGCCGTCAAGAACCGGTTCGGTCCCACCGATGAGGTCGGCTGCTTCGACCTGGGCGATGACGGTCTGGTCGGCCTGCCCGACCCGAGCGCGCTCTTCCGCTCGGGGCAGGGCGGGCAGGTCGCCGGCACGGCGTTGACGGTCACGCTGGAGGGGCGGCGCCCGCTGGTTGCCGAAGTGCAGGCGCTGGTGGCGCCGAGCGCGTTGCCCACCCCGAGGCGGACCAGCCACGGGCTGGACAGTTCGCGGGTTGCCCTGCTCCTCGCCGTGCTCGAGCGGCGGGCAGCAGTCTCGGCCGGCAAGGCCGACGTCTTTGTCTCGACCGTCGGCGGCGTCCGGCTGCGGGAGCCGGCCACCGACATGGCCCTTGCCGTGGCGGTGGCGAGCGCGATCGCCGACCTGCCCCTCGATCCGGGGACCGTCGTCATCGGTGAGATTGGCCTGGCCGGCGAGGCCCGGCCCGTTCCGGGGATCCCCCGCCGGCTGGCCGAAGCCGCCCGGCTGGGCTTTTCCCGGGCCGTCGTGCCGGCGTTGTCGGTCGGTAGCGGCCCGGTGCCCGACACCTTGGAGGTCGTCGAGGTCGCCGATGTCGCCGGCGCACTCCGGGCCACGATCGGCGCGGGCCGGCGGCCGCGCCGGCGAGTCAGCCGGTTGCTGCGCCGAAAGCGCCGACGGCGCGGCTACCCCCGCAATCGCCCCGGCTGCGGGGCTTGCCGGGGGGACGTTCTACGGCTCGGTGACCTGAATCACCCGGTTGCCGGTGACATTGCTCAGCTTTTGGACCTTGCCGCTCGGCCACTTGACCGTGACCTGGCTCGCTGTCCGGTTGGAGCCGAGACCGAAGTGCAGCCGCTGGTCGTCCTGCGACCAGTAGCGGTGCATGCCGCCGTTCTGCTCCCGCAACTGGGTGACGCCACCGGCGGTGACATAGACCTGGGCACCGATGCCGTCCCGGTTGGACCGGGTGCCGCGCAAATTGATCTCCAGCCAGCTGTTGCTGTTGCCCCGGTTCCGATAGAGCTGGGAAAGGGCCTGACTGTAGGTCAGGTAGATATCGATGAAGCCGTCGCCGTCGTAGTCGGCGGCCGACGCCGAGTCCGGCCAGCCGGTCAGTCGACCGGTGGCTCCGCCGGCCGAGCCGTCGGCTTCGAAGGTCCCGTTGCCGCGGTTCCACAGGATGAAGTTGGGCAGGTCGCCGCCGCCCCGGTTGAGCGCGCCGCCGTGGCCGGCGTCGGCGAAGATGTCGACGTCCATGTCGTTGTCGAAATCGGCGGCGATCGCGCTCGGCCGGCACGAGCGGTGGTTCTTGTTGATGTCGGCCAGCGCCGTGCCGCTGACCCGGACCATGCCGCCGGCCTTGTTGAGGTAGAGATCGTGGCCATAGGGATGGGACGCCGACAGCCAGGAGTTGCAGAAGAAGATGTCTGGGCGCAAGTCCCGGTCGTAGTCAGCGACGGCGAGATCGGACAGCGAGCCGCGGAAGCTCCTCGGGGTCGCGTCGCGGAAGGTGGCGCCGCGGGTGTCGATGATGTTCACGCGCGTCTTGAACGGCGCGGCCGGCGCCGAGAGCCGATCGCCCTGGTAGAGGAGTTCGAGCCGACCGTCGCGGTTGATGTCGGACGCCCAGCCACCGACCGTTTGGGTGGGACGGAAGTTCACCTGGTCGCGGACATCGGTGAACTTCGTCCCGGTGCCCCGGAACATCGTGGGCGGCCCGAGGCCGTCATCGCGCTTCTTGGCGCCCTGGAACATGTCGAGGTGACCGTCGTTGTTGTAGTCGATCCACAGCGGCGTGCGCCCGCGCGACTCCCGGTACTCGATGCCGTAGTCCTTGGCGTGATTGACCAGCTTGCCCCCGATGTTCAGGTAGAGCTGGTTGGGCGCACCGCCCTTGCCCTCCTGGGCGCCGACCAGGACCAGCAGGTCCGGCTTGCCGTTCTCGTCGACGTCGCCCCACGCGGCACCATGCTGGTCACCCCAATACTTGCCGGGGACGTTGTTGGGCCGGACCATCACCTTGCTGGTGGCATTGGTGAACTTGCCGCCGCCGACGTTCTTGAACAGCACCGGCGTGTCGTAGTGGTTGCCGACGAACAGGTCCGGTCGCCCGTCGCCGTCGAAGTCGCGCCAGGCGCTGCCGCTGGCCAGCCCCCCGGGCAAGTTCGACCGGGTCCCGACCCCCGCGGTGTTGGTCACATCGCTGAAGGACACAGGCGCCGAGGCGCTCGCCGCGGCTTCGCGGGTGGACCCGCCGGCAACGGCAGTCTGGGCGGACCCGTTGACGCCGACGCACGCGACGAGCACTGCGCCGGCAGCGGCGCCATGAACACGCTTCATGATTTTCCCCTCTTCCCGGAATCGGTGACAGGTTGAGCGCCCCATCCCGATGAACCAGCGTACGACCGACCGAGACCGGAAGCGTCAGTGGGGCGAGACTTCCAGGATCTGCAACTCCGCCGCGAGGGGAACGTTAGAGACGGACGTCACCTCAGTGCTGAGCGCATTGGCCGATCTCGACGGCGTGAACCGCTGGACCCGCCGGCTGCTCCCCCACTCGATGGTGGCGGTCGCCGGCGCCGGGTTGAGCCGCTTGCGAGACTTGGGCTCGTAAACGGAGCACTGGCTGCGCCACAGGAACAACAGCGAGCGGCCGTCTCCGCGGTTAACGAGGGCCGAGCGCAGGTCCGAGGGCCCGCCACGGAAGCTGAACTGCAGGGGGTCCGGCCGGCCGGTGGTGCGGTATTGGCGGCTAACGATCGTGCGCAAGTTGGCCAACGCGTCGAAGACCGGTTTGCGCGAGAAGTTCGCCCGAACCAGGCCGAAGTGCGCCTCCCGCGAGTTCCGCGCGCCGACCTCGTCGATGAGTTCATACAGCGAGAGCTTGGGCACATTCCGGATGAAGTACTCGAGCAACAGCCGCGGCGCGTAGAGGCCGGCGACGTCTTCGGGGGTGTAGTAGTGCGGACCGTGCCAGTCCTTGGCGTTGTGCCAGCCGGTCTCGGTGACGATGATCGGCTTGCTGCCGGACACGATCCGCTGTTGCCGGAGCGTGTCATCGGTGCGATAACCCGGAACATATCCGCCGGTGTAGAGGTGGATATTCCCCCAGTCCATGATCGAGGCGCGGTTGCCCAGCTCGGAGAAGCCCTTGCGCATGCCCAGCGCCGGCCCGGCGACCTTGAGGCCGCGCGTACCGGAGTTGTTCTGCACCGCTTTCCACAAGCGGGTCTGATACGAGACGACCTCCGAGACCCAGTTGGAACCGCCCTGCAGATTCCACTCGTTGGGGCCCTCCAGGCTCATCATCTTGCCGCGCAAGGACGAGCCCACCATGGCGACCAACGCCTCGGGACTGTCCTTGCCTCCAGGGATGTCGATGAGGCCGTTGATCTTGATTCCGCTGGAGCCGATTTGATTGAGCCACGACAGCTGGTTGCGGTTGCCGGTGTGGATCCGGGTGCGGATCCAGGTGGCGCCGATGGCCTTCAGGGCGCGCAGAATCTCGTCGTGCTGCCCGTAGGCGCCCTTGCCGGTCGAGGTGATCAGGTAGGCGCCAAGCATATTCGTCAGGTCGCTCAGCGAGCGGCCCTGGGAGGTGTAGGTCGCGCCCATCTCGACCGGCCGAAGCTGACCGGCGAGCGCGGGCGCCGCGAAGGCCGCGGCGGCAGAGAGCGAGGTGCGCCTGCTGATTCCCCCAAGCGATTGGGGGTCGATCTCGGCGGGATCGAAGAGGGACGGTTGCGAGTCGAAGTCGCCAAAAATAGGCGAACCGGACATAGCGGGGGACCTTCCGGCGTGACGGCCGCGGCTCGGGGGTGCCGCGGGCCTGGTAGTCGCGCACGGGCCGAGCCCGTCAACGCGACAAGCAGTATGAATACCTATTCCGAGCAGTGTCAAACCAAGGCGCAGGCTCACCGCCGCTGAAATCCCTCGATTCGGCGGGGGCCAGAAGGCGCCCGGTTAGACTTGCGGCTGTCAAAAGCGCTGGTCACCCGGCGTCCGCCTGGCCGGCGTATTCGCCGGCGAAGACCGAAGGATTTCGAGCGTGCCGCAACCGGGCGAGGACGAGCAATTCCGCGCGACACTCGCCGCTGTCGCCCCGGGAACCGAGCTGCGCGATGGGCTCGAGCGCATCCTGCGCGGCAACACCGGGGCCCTAATCGTCCTCGGCCACGACCGCCGCGTGGACGCCTTGTGCACCGGAGGTTTCCCGCTTGATGTCGACTTCTCGGCGACTCGGCTGCGCGAATTGGCCAAGATGGATGGCGCGATCGTCGTCAACGACGACATCACCAAGATTGTGCGGGCGGCTACTCACTTGGTGCCTGACCCCTCGATCGAGACGAGTGAGTCCGGCACCCGACACCGGACCGCGGAGCGAGTGGCCAAACAGACGGGCGTGCCGGTCGTGTCGGTCAGCCAGTCGATGCGCATCGTCGCCCTCTATGTCGCCGGACGGCGGCACGTGTTGGAGGGCTCGAGCGCAATCCTCAACTACGCCAACCAGGCGTTGCAGACCTTGGAGCGCTACAAGGCGCGGCTGGACGAGGTCACCGGCACCTTGTCGGCACTGGAGATCGAGGATCTGGTCAGCGTCCGCGATGTCGCGACCGTGTTGCAGCGCATGGAGATGGTCCGGCGGATCAGTTCCGAAGTCAATGGTTACGTCGTGGAACTCGGCATCGACGGCCGGCTTCTCACCCTTCAGCTGCACGAACTCACCGCGGGGGTGGCCGACGACCTGGACTGGGTGGTCCGCGACTACCTCCCCGATGACGAGGACCGGGAGGAGGCGGTGGCACGCGTCGTTGCGGGACTAAGCGGCCTGGACGCCTCCGAACTGCTCGACCCGGTCGCCAGCGCCCGCGTGCTCGGACTGGTCGGCTCGGCGGAGGGTCTCGATGTGAGCATCTCCCCGCGTGGCTATCGCATCCTCAGCAGGGTGCCGCGACTGCCCGGCGCGGTCTTCGAACGCCTCGTGGACCACTTCGGCACGCTCCAGCGGCTGCTGGCTGCTTCTGGGGACGAACTGCAATTGGTCGACGGCGTTGGCGAGGGCCGGGCCCGCCTCATTCGCGAGGGGCTGACCCGATTGGCCGAGTCGAGCATCCTCGAGCGATACGTGTGACGGGCGCGCATCCGGAGGCCGCGGATAGCGCGCAGCGGGCAGCCGTTCAGCAGCGCGTGCTCGGCTGGTATGCCGCACACGGCCGCGACCTGCCGTGGCGCCGGGCCGACGCGACGCCGTGGGGCATCTATGTCAGCGAGATCATGGCCCAGCAGACGCCGATTGCCCGGATCGTCGGCCCGTGGGCGGCGTGGTTAGACCGCTGGCCGACCCCCACCGCCCAGGCGGGCGCCAGCCCGGCCGACGTGATCCGCGCGTGGGGGCGTCTCGGCTATCCGCGGCGGGCGGTCAACCTCCTCGCCGCGTCCCAGATCATGGTCCGCGACCACGGCGGTGAGGTGCCGCGCGAGCCCGACCTGTTGCTCGCCCTCCCGGGCGTGGGCGACTACACGGCCGCCGCAGTCGCCTCCTTCGCGTATGCCGTGGCCACCCCCGTCGTCGACACCAACGTCCGGCGGGTGCTGGCCCGGATTGCCGGCGGACAGGCGCAGGCGGGCCCGGGACCGACCCGAGCCGAGCGGGAACTCGCGAGCGTCTGGATGCCGGCGGACCCCGCGGACGGCAACCGCTGGAACACCGCGGCCATGGAGTTGGGCGCCTTGGTGTGCACGGCCCGGACCCCGGACTGCGGACGCTGTCCCGTCAGCGACTGGTGCGCGTGGGTAGGCGCCGGCCGGCCGCCATACGAGGGACGACCCCCCCGCGGCCAGGGCTATGCCGGGACCGACCGGCAGGTTCGCGGGATGATCCTGGAGCGTGCTCGGCACACCCCCGACGGCATCGACCCGGGCGCCCTCGGCGCGATCGCGCCCCACGCTCGCCTGGAGAGATGTTTGCGCGCTCTCGTTGCGGATGGCCTCCTGATCCGCAGCGAGGACGGCTACGATCTGCCGCGGTGACCCGATCGCGGCGGATGATTTGTCGGTCGGGCAACCGAATCGACCCGCCGGGCGTCAGTTCGGTGACCGGGGCCGAGCTTAGGCGCTCGTCCTCCGGCCGGATTCCCCGGTCAGGAATGGAAGGACGACAGGCCCCCAATGGCCAGGCACGCCCAGAGCAAACAGGTGCGAGTGCACCAGTCCCGTGCGCTGCGGCGGGCCCTCGGCCTGACCCTGCTGAGCACAATCGTGCCGGGCGCCGGCTTGCTGTGGACCCGGCTGCGTGCGTTCGGGATCGTGTTGGTGGCCACCTGCCTCGGGCTGCTCGGCTACCTGGGCATGCGCGTCTACCGGCACGGCCTGGTCGGGTCCGCCCTCTCCCTCGGCCTGTCGACCCAGGCGCTCCGGATCGTGCTCGTCGCCGTGATCGCCGGTGCAGCCGTCTGGATCCTCGCGATTCTGCTCACCGCCATCAGTGCGCGTCCTCGACCGGCGAGCCGAGACGACCGCCTGGCCACCACCTTGATGGCCATCATCTGCTCGCTGGCGGTGGCCGCCCCCAGCGCCTGGGGGGCTCGCACGGTCGCGCTCCAACGAGACGTCGTCACCACGATCTTCGGCCATGACGCCCCCGGCAGCAGCGGGACCGGCGCGGTGCCCCAGGTCGGGGAGGACGATCCCTGGGTCAACATCCGCCGCGTCAATGTGCTGTTGGTCGGCTCCGACGCGGGCACCGACCGGGTCGGCGTGCGTCCCGACTCGATGATGGTCGCCTCGATCAACACCCGCACGGGAGACACCGTGCTCATCGGCGTGCCCCGCAACCTTGAGAACGCGCCCATCCCCGCGACCAATCCCTTGCACACGGTCTTCCCGGACGGCTACAACTGCGGCGATCAATGCCTGATCAACGGGGTGTGGACCCTTGCCCACGACCGGCCCGACCTCTTCCCCGGTGACCCGAATCCCGGGCTGACAACCACGCGGGATGTTGTCGGCGCGGTCGTCGGCCTGCCGATCAACCATACGGTCGTCATCGATCTGTCCGGCTTTTCGGCGCTCGTCAACGCGATGGGCGGGGTGACGATCAACGTCAAGGAGCGGGTCTGCATCGGTTGCAAGGCTCTCTCGGACGGCACGATCGTCGGGACGACCGGCTATATCGAGCCCGGCGTGCAACACCTCGATGGCTACCATGCCCTCTGGTATGCGCGCTCGCGCGCTGAGTCCGACGACTTCTCCCGGATGCGGCGCCAGCGGTGCGTTGTCGGCGCCCTGCTCGACCAGGTCTCCCCCGCCACTATGCTGCGCCGCTATCCGGCGCTCGCCGAGGTGCTGAAGGACCACGTGGCAATCGACATCAGCCAGCAACAGCTGCCGGCCTGGGTGCCGCTCATCGAGCGCGTCCAGCAGGACGGCACCCTGCGCAGCCTGCCGCTGACCAACAAGGTCATCGACGTCATCGACCCGGACTATGACAAGATCCGGGCGCTCGTCGCCAACGCAATCAGCGACAACCCGACGCCGGTGTCCACCTCGTCCTCGACACCATCGACGCCTTCCGACTCCGGCAGCACCAGCCCCGGCTCGTCGAGTTCCTCGACGTCGAACGACGAGCTGACCACCCTGGCCGCCGCCTGTTGAGTCGCCGAGTCGCTCTGGCAGCGTCGGGGTCCGCGGGCGAGGGGTGACTGCTTGAGCTAGAAGAAGATGTTGAGGATCAACACGACGATCAGGCCGACGACCGAGATGACGGTCTCCATGACCGACCAGGACTTGATCGTCTGCCCGACTGTCATGCCGAAGTATTCCTTGACCAGCCAGAAGCCGGCATCGTTGACGTGGCTAAAGAACAGCGACCCGGCGCCGATTGCCAGCACGAGCAGGGCGAGGCCGGGCTTGTCCATGCCAGCCGCGAGCGGCGAGACGATGCCAGCCGCGGTGATCGTCGCCACCGTCGCCGACCCGGTGGCCAAGCGGATACCAACAGCGACGAGCCAGCCGAGGATCAGCGGGCTCATGCCGGAGCCCTCGGCCATTTCGCCGACGACGTCGCCGACGCCGGCATCGACGAGCATCTGCTTGAAGCCGCCGCCGGCCGCCACGATGAGCAGGATGCCCGCGATCCCCGGCAGGGCCGAGCCGACGGTCTTTTCGATCTGGTTCTTCTTCATCCCGGTGCCGATAGCCGAGGCAGCGCCATCGACAAGAGCACGGCGAGCAGCAACGCGACCGGTGGGTTGCCGAGGAACTCCAGGAACGAGCGGACCCCGGTGCCTTCATCGAGGGTGAGTTCGGCGACCGCGCGGGCGAGCATGAGCACCACCGGCAAGGTGATCGCAGATCAAGGCCGAGCCGAAGCCCGGACGGCGCTGTAGCCGCGGCGCCTGCGAGGCCGATCCCCTGGGCCTCGACGAGCCCGGCATCGGAGCCTCCGGGCGCGCCCGACGCGTGGATCGGGACCCACTTGTCGATGAGGATCGCGAGCAGCGGCCCGGAGACGATCAGGGTGGGGACGGCGACGACCAGCCCAAGGAGCAGGGTCGTGCCGAGATCGGCGCCCACGGCGCTGATCGCGAGCAGCGGCCCTGGGTGCGGCGGGACGAAGCCGTGCAGCACCGACAGTCCGGCCAAGGCCGGAATGCCAACCTTCATCAGCGAGATGTCGAGCTTGCGTGCCACCATGATCACGACGGGAACCAGCAACACCACGCCGACCTCGAAGAACAGCGGGATGCCAAGAATCGCACGCGATCAGGGCCATTGCCCACGGCAACGTCCTAGCGCTGACGCCACCGATGATGCGATCAACGATCGTGTCTGACCCACCCGAGTCAATCAGCATCGTCCCGATCATCGCCCCGAGGGCGACCAGCAGGCCCACCGACCCGGTGGTCTTGCCGAAGCCGGAGACGAAGCTGAGTCGACAACGGCCGCGGGTTTCACCCCGGCCGTGAAGCCCATCACCGCGGCACCGAGGATGAGCGCAAGGAAGGGATGGAATTTCGCCCAACTGATCAGCAGCACGACCGCCGCGATGCCGAGCACGGCAGCGATCAGCAGTTGACCCTGGCCGGCGTTGGTGAGCTTTTCGGGGGCATCCGCCGCGGGCACGGCCAGGTGCGCGAGCATCATACGCATGCGAAGGCTCCTCTTAAGACAACCACGCTATTGGGCTCCACGCCCAGACTCTAGCCCTACCCCTCCTGGAACGTGCTGCGGGTTCGCCGGGGCTGCGGCTAGCCTCGTGAGCCGGAACCGGGCGGATCGCCGCGGCATTCGACTGTTATGGCGGGCAGGTCTCCTTCCGCACCGACGTGGTGCGGGTGCGCGATAAGACCCTGGTGCGAACCGCTGTCGGGCTGATGCCGAAGTTCGATCCCACGGGTAACCATCTCGTCTACAGCGTTTACGGGCCCTATGACGGCCCGTACTGGGACCTGCGGCGCATCGATGTCCGAACCGGCCGGGTGACCGACCTGAACACCGACCCCGATCACGCCACGGTGCACCCGGTGTGGTCGTCCGACGGCACCAAGGTCGTCGCCCAAGAAGGCGCCGTCGAGTGGGAGGGTCTCCCGCGCAAGGTCAGTATCCTCGACGCAGCCACCGGCACGCCACGGCGGACGATCCTGACCGGCTCCGACACCCGCCGAATCGTCCCTCGAGACTGGCGCGCTGCGTCCTGATCCGGCGACCCGTTACGGCCCGTTCCGGGTCCGAGGCGGGTCATACTGCGCGCATGGCCGCGTGCTGGATCCGTTGGGCGGTCAGAACATCAGTCATCGCGAGCGTCGTGACACCGGCGGTGCTCGCCGCTACTCCCGCGGGCGCGGACGACGGCCTCGGGTTGCGCGGCTCGGCACGCTATGTCGTGCCCGCCGATGGTCAACCGGTGCGTGTCACCGCCACGATCACGGCCACCAATCAGCTGGCGCCGAGTGGCTCGACGGTCTATCACTGGGACACGCTCAGCAGCTGGTTGCCAGCGGCCGTCACCGACCTGTCGGCCCGCTCCGGGCACCGCTTGCTGAGCGTGCGCCGGGTGACTCAGGGCGGGCAAAGCTACGCCCAGGTGCGGTTGCCACAGCGGCTCCTGCACGGGCAATCCCAGACGGTGATTCTGACCTACCTCATCCCCGGTTCCTCACCGCGCTCGGCCGATCGCGCCCGCGTCGGCCTCGGGTATGCCGCCTTTGACATCTTCAGCGAGGGCGACGCTGGCCAGGCCCGGATCGAGATCGTCTCCCCGGCGACGATGCACCTCGACCTCGGCCTGCCGCATACCGAGCGTGCAGCGGGCCCCAACCGGATCGCCACGGTCACCGGGGGTGGACCCACAGGCCTGTGGACGCAGTTGTCACTGCGGGATACGAGCCACACCCTGTCCGAGCAGGTGAGCATCGACGCCAAGACGGTCACGATCGAGGCGTGGCCCGGCGACACCCGGTGGCTGAACTTCCAGACCGGCACCGCGCCCAAGGCCATCGCCATCCTGCAGGAGCTGACCGCCCAACAATGGCCGCACGACCGGGCGACGATCGCAGAAGACGCCAGCGACGGCCCGCCGGTCGTATGCCGCTCTCGACGCGGCCGATGGTGCCTGGCTGCCACCGCTGCGGGTCCGGATCCCGATGGCGCGCTGGGACTTCGAGGCCGCGGAGCAAACGATGACGGCGACTGGCGACCTGGCCGCGACGGCGGCCGCCGTGCAACGCGATGCGACGGCGGCTGGGTTGACGGTGTCGGCGATCCGCGCGGCCTACGAGCGGGCGACGACAGAACGCGAATACTCCCGGTTGGCAACGACGTTCGCGGACACCAGGCGGGCGGTGGCGGCATACCGGCAGACCGGGAACACCCCCAGCCGGCTCGCTGCGCTGCTGCGCCGAGTCGGCGCCCCGGTCACGCAGGACGGGCCCTCGGCGACGGCGGTCGCCGTCGCCATCGACCAGGCTCGGCCACTGGACGCGATCGACAACCTCGACGCTGCCCGCGACGCCGCGCGGCGTGAATTGGTGGCCGGCGCCGCGCTCGTCGCCGGCGCCGTCGTCCTGGCCGGCCTTGGTGGCGTTGTGGCCGTGCGCCGTCGCGAGCGCCGCGCGGGGTCAGCTGGGTGAGACTTCGAGGATCTGCATTTCGGCGCCGAGCGAAACCGAGGAGACCGAGGTGACCTCGCTGCGGACGGCGTTCGCTGAGGTGGCTGGGGCGAAGTACTGGATGCTGCTGGACTGACCCCACTCGATCGTGGCCGTCGCCGGCGTGGGCGTCAGCCGCTGCCGGGTCTTCGGCTCATAAACCGAAGCCTCGCTGCGCCACAGGAACAACAGCCTCCGGCCATCCCCGCGATCGACCAGCGCCGACCGCAGGTCCGCTGGGCCCCCGCGGAAGCTGAACTCGGCGGCCTGCCCGGGTCGCCCGGTGGTGCGATAGGTCCGGGTGAGGATCGTGTGCAGATTGGCGAGCGACTGGAAGGCCGGCTTGCGGGAGAGGTCGGTGTGCATCAGACCGAAATTCTGCTCGCGGGCATTGGGGGCGCTGGGGTTGTCCAGGAGTTGGTAGATCGACAGCTTCGGGACATCCCGGATGAAGTACTCGAGCAGCAGCCGCGGGGCATAGAGACCCGCCACGTCTTCGGGGGTGTAGTAATGCGGGCCGCTCCAGCCGGCCGCGTTGTGCCAGCCGGTCTCGGTGACGATGATCGGCTTTGACCCGCAGACGATCCGCTCGCCTTGGAGGACACCGTCAGTGCGGTAGCCCGGGACGTAGCCGCCGGTGTAGAGGTGGATATTGCCCCAATCCATGATCGAGGTCCGGTCGCCGAGTTCGGTGTAGCCCTTGCGCATGCCCAGGGCGGGGCCGACGATCGGAATGTTCCGGGTGACGGTGTTGCCCTTGGCGGCGTTCCACAGGCGGGTCTGGTGCGCGACGAGTTCCGAGACCCACCCGGCGCCGCCCTTGAGGTTCCACTCATTCGGGCCCTCCAGGCTCCAAATCGCCCCGGGCAAGGAGGTGGCCACCATGTTGACCAGGGCCTCCGGGCTGTCCTTTCCGCCCGGCAGGTCAACGAGGCCGTTGACCTGGATTCCGCTGGCGGCCAGCTGATTGATCCACGCCACTTGGCCCCGGTTGCCGGTGTGAATCCGGGTGCGGATCCAGGTCGCACCGATGTCGCGCAGCGCCTGCAGCACCGCGGCTTGCTGCCCATACGGGCCGGACTTGGTCGAGGTGATCACGTTGGCGCCGAGCATGCCGGTCAGGTCGCCGAGCGAGCGCCCGGTGGACCGGTAAGTCCGGCCCAGCTGGATGGGACGGAGGCGACCGGTGAGCGCCGGTGCCGCGAGGGCGGCAACCGCGGCGAGGGAAGTCCTTCTGCTGACTCCCGATAGGAGTTGCGGCCCGGTTTGGGCAGGATCGAGCACGGACGGTGGGGAAATGACGTCGCCAAGCAGCGGCGAACCGGACATAGCGGGGGACCTTCCGGCGTGACGGCTACGGCTCGGGGGCGCCAGTAGCCTGGATTGCGCACGGGCGGAACCCGTCTCGCGAGCGGAAGTATGCTGAACCACCCCGGGCGTGTCAACCCCGCGGCCGAAGAACCCGAATGAGATCAGGTGCCACACCAGCACCGCCGATGGGGTGATCGCCCCATTCCGTATGCCGGGGCGCTCGTCAAACCCGACGGCACCAACCTGCGCCGGCTGACCACCACCGGCCACATCATCGACGCTGTGTTCTCCCCCGACGGGAAGCGAATCGCCTACAGCCGCAAGCTCACCGACGGCAACGCATATCTCTTCGTCCGCAACACCGCCGGCGGCGGCGAAGTCAAGATCGGCCCCGGGCGCAACCCGAGCTGGTCACCCGACGCCACCCGGCTCGCCTTCGTCGGTCGCGGCGGGAT
Source organism: Nostocoides sp. (assembly GCF_037045025.1). GTDB lineage: Bacteria > Actinomycetota > Actinomycetes > Actinomycetales > Dermatophilaceae > Nostocoides_A. The sequence goes on from NZ_JBAOHM010000016.1 coordinate 345,797, forward strand.
CGCCATCACCCCAGTCCGCGCCGGCGCGACCGGCCGCGTCTTGCTGTCGAACAAGACGGCCGAAGACGACGATCCCAGGTGCGCGGAGGAGCGCATCTACAACGACGTCGACTGGGCGCCCAGGGGCGGCAGAATCGCCGCGTCCTACGACTGCTACAACGGGCACGCCAACACGGACACGGACATCGTGCGCGTGAGCGACGCCGCCGTTCTCCTGACCGTGCAACACGGTCAGATGCCCGAGTTCGACCCCACGGGCAATTACTTGCCTATAGCGAGCTGGACATCTCTGGCTCCGAGTGGTGGGACTTGGCCCGGATGGACGTCCGCACGGGAGCAATTACTCACCTCTCGGAGGGCGAAGACTGGGACTACGTCACCGCGCACCCATCTGGTCGCCGGACGGCACCAAATTCGTCGCCCGCAATGGCGTCGATCCCATCGGGCTCCCGCCCCAGGTGGCCGTCCTGGACTCGGCCACCGGCGACCCGATCCGCACGATCATGACCGGCTCCGACACTCGCGTCATCGTCCCCCGCGACTGGCGCGCAGCCTTGTGATCCCGTTGCCCCCTGGGGCAACTACTCGTTCACCTCAGGGAGAGCCAGAGGTAGGCATCCCCGGGCTCGCCCAGCGGGTGCGGCGTCAACGAGGACGAGGCCGCTAGCCCCAAGGTCACGACCAGAACGGGGTGCGCGGGGTCGCTCGCGATGGCTCGGAAGGCGTCGAAGAACATCACCTCGTCGTCTGGGAGGTCACGAATCCGCTGCCGCACAAGCTCTTTGCCCTCGTCATCGAGACCGACGAGCTGTCCGATCACCTCGGCCAAGTCGTCACCGCCCGCCGTCAGCGCGGCGCGGAATTTGTCCGCACGCGTGGCGTCGTGACCAGCAATCGTCAACGCCTGGGTGATGTAGAGGCACTTGTTCCGTTCGGTGTCACTGCAGGGCATAGCGTGATTCCTTTCGAATAGCGGTTGTATAGCGGTCGATGACGTCGTCGCCGACGTACTGGACTGCGGCCGCTTCCGCGTCGCGGCCGCCCATCCGGAGCAGGTCGGCGGCGAAGTGCGCATTGGCTCCGAAGATGCCGCAGCCGGTCCCGGTGGCCAGCCCCGCCGTGGTCGGCAACAGGAACGGCAGGCCCTCGCCGGCCAGATCGGCGCGCAGCAACTCGTCACGCATGGTGCGCAAGGCGATCGTCAGCATCAACGTGGCGAACACCGAGCGGTGGCCGAGGCAGGAGGCGCGCCAGCCGGTGGCAATGTCCTGGGGGCAAGACTCCCCGCGGAGGGAGCCCGCGGCATAGGAAATGAGGGTGATCAGTGGCGCCCCGGTTGCCTCGTGCCCGTCGACCACGAGCCGGTCGAGTGCGGGGGCTGGACGTCCCCGAATCAGCTGGGCGAGAGACCATTCCAGGTCGACTTGGGCGACGGTATCACCGTCGACCGCCAGGCTGAGCGACTCCGCCTCGGCGCCGAGGCGCTCGACGGCGTCCTCGTCACCGACGACGGCGGCCAACGCCCGCCCGGCCATTGCCGCCCACCATTGGTGGCGGGTGGCACCCTCCCGCTCGGCAAGCAGTCGATAGGTTGCCAACGTCGCGGGGAGCGCCTCGGCGGGGCCCCCGTCCAACAGAGACCGCAGGTGCAGGTCCAGCGCAGCCAGGTGCCGCTCCCCGCCCAGGCCGGCGGTCAGCCGCACCAGCTGCGCCGACAACTGCCACCGGAACTGCCGCCCCTCTGGCTTGCGGGAGGCGGCATGGGTCAGCCCGGTGACCGCGAGCGCGCGCACATCGGCCGTGTGGGCGCTGGCGGCCACCGCTGCGAGTTCGTCGGTGGCATCCTCGATGAACGTCTCGGTCTGCGGGGTCTGACTGAGGTGCAGCATCCGCAGCAGTGCCTCCAAGACCGCGACCCGCGAAGGCGCGTCCTCGGGCGGTAGCTGGGTGAGCGCGTCCCGCAACATCTGTTCGGCGCGGCTTTGCTGCTCGCCGTGGCGAAACCACGGGCCCGCTGTCAGCACCGCAGTCCGCGCGAACTCCCTTGCGCCGAGCCGACGAGCGAGCGGCACCGCGCGCCACGCGGTCTCCACCGCCTCGTCGATGTGGCCGGCGCTGGAGCGGGCGGCGCTGGCCGTCAGCCGCCAGTCCAGGATCGTTCGCTCGTCTCCGCCATGTTCCGCCGAACGCGTCGCGGCCAGTTCGTAGCCTTGCGCGGCCTCAATGACCCGGCCCGACCGGAGCAAGACGTCGGCCTCGGTCGCCAGCCAGCGCGCACTGGTGGCCGCTAGGCCTTCGTCCCCCGATAGAGTGAGGTGGTGGATCAGCCGGCGCAGCTGCGCCAGATCGGCACCCGGCAGTGTTTGCGGCTCCAACCAGCGGGCGAAGTCGGCATGCGCGGCACGGCGTCGCACCGGGGAGAGCGCCTTCCGAGTGGCGTCCTGGAATACTTTGTGCCGGAAGCTTATTTCGCCCGCAGCGTCGCACAGCAGCCCGGCGGCAACCAACGCTTCGAGATCGTTGAGCACGTCGTCGTTCGGCCGCTCGACGAGCGCGACCAGAGCGACCGGGTCCACGACCGGCGAATTGTCGAGCGCGGCGAGGGTCGCCAACCGGCGTTGGCCAGCGCTGAGCGACTGCAGCAGGGAGCGCACATACGTCGTCACGCTCTCGGGCACCGCCTCCGGCGCTCCGCCCGCGGCGATATGCCGGCTCAGCGCGGTCAGCAACAGCGGGTGGCCCTCCGATCGGGCGACGATCGCTTCGATAACGTCGTCGGCCACGCCCTCGGGGAGGAGATCGCGGACGGCGGTCCGTGCGTCGTCGTCCGGCAAAGCCGGCAATCCGACCACGGCGTCGATGTCCAGACCGCAACGCACGATCGCATCCAGGTCCTCCCGGGAGCGGGAGGTCAACACGAGGCCGGGCCGCTGCGGCATACCGGCGAAGGCGGCTAGCACCTTGATCGCGTCGGGGCCCATCACGTCTGCGTCGTCGACCGCCAGGACCGCGACGTTCTGGTCCTGGCACGCACCGAACACCGCGTGGGCCAGGCGTAAATGGACGCTCTGCCCGATCACTGGTTTGGGCGACACTGCCGTCGCGGTAACGAGGAGTCGCTCATACCAATCGAGCGTGGGCAACTGCCGGGTGGCGTGCCAGCCCGGCCGCGTCTCGACCAGGTGAGCGAGCAGGGTCGACTTGCCAAACCCTCCGGGCGCCACGACCGCGACGATTCCTCGGCGCTCGCCGGCGTCGGCTGCTACCGCGCCAGCCTGGGTCGCGCGCCCGGGGGGTGCCCGCCGCGGGGCCCGTGGCGTCGCCACGCCCGGGTCGGGCGCGGCGAGGTGGGGTGCCTGGTTGAGGATGTCGACGAGGAGGCGGCGGAAGTCGGCGCTCGCCTCCACGCCGAGCTCGGTCCGCAACCGCCGGGTGAACGCCCCGTGTCGACGGGTTGCTCCCTCCACGCCGCCACAGCGGTAGTGGGCGAGCACCTGTGCCCGGGCCAGCTGCTCCGACCAGGGGAATTCAAGGGCCCAGTCGTCGGTCTCGGTCCGGATCGCCCGGTGGTTGCCCTGCGCCAGCTCGATCTCGGCGAGCGTGGTCACAATTCCCTCGCGCACCACGGTCAGGCGCCGCGCCGCGTCGCGCGCAAACGTCGCCTCGATGTCCGCGAACGGCTCGCCCCGCCACAAGTCGAGCGCCTCCCGCAGCACCCCCACCGCGTATGCCGCATCCCCGGGCCACGCCGCCCTCGCCCGGCGCTCGGCGGACTCAAACGTCGCCAGGTCGAGTTCGCCCTGCTCGACGACGAGGCGGTAGCCGGCGTCCTCGGTGACCAGCCGGTGACGGCCGACCTCACGGAACTGACCCCGAAGCCGATGCGCGTGCACCCGAAGCGAATTCGTCGCATTGCGCGCAGGCTGGCCCGGCCACAACGTGTCGAGGAGATCGTCGGTGGACGCCCAATGCCGGGACCGAGCCAGCAGCACGGCGAGCAGATTCTGCTCCATCGGCCGCAGCGCCAGCGCCGTTCCCCCGCACTCGACCCCGACCGGGCCGAGCGCGCGGAAGACGACGTGCATGGGCGATCCTAGCCGGATGGGGCTGGGAGCGAGAGGTGGCGCGAACCCAACCTGGCCGGAGGCCTCACGATGCCCGATAAGTGCGGGACTTGCCAGCGCCATGCGACGGTGTGCCTGATCAGCGCCGGCCGGACAGGGAAATCGTCATGCTGCCGGCCCGGCAGCCGTGGGACTGACCGATCGCGGTGGGCTGGAAGTCAGCCGCATGGTGCCGGTGAAGGTGGCGACGGCGCCGGAAGCGACCCTCTTCTGCGTGAGCTTTGCAGTCTCGGGGTAGGTGAAGCCCTTGGCGATGACGGTTCCGTCTCGAAGTTGCAGCCGCCCTGGTACTTCGTGGTGCCTGTGTAGGACTCCAGCAGCCGCGGTGCTGACCAACGGCGAGCCGGAGGTGGGCGTTCCCGAATCGCCTCCCCCGCAACCGGTGATCCCGAGAATGCCCGCTCCAGCAGCGGTGAGGACGAGATAAGCAGACCCGCGGCGCGGGCGGAATGGGTGGGACATACCGGGCCTTCCGTGCGGTGCGGCGCCGTCGCGGTGCCCGCTGACCCCGACCATTGCGGCCGGCGCTTAAGAGCGGCTTAACACCGTCGCGTCGACCCCAGAGCGACCGCGACGAGGAGCCTCGCGAGGACGCCACCATGGAGCCGACTGGCTGCAAAGTGGCGCCGGTCGCTTAAGCAGCGCTCGATCGCCGGATCGTGGTCAGGTCAGCGTTTGCCGGACAGCGCGATGGTTTCGTTCCCCGGCCGGCAGTTGTGCGCCTGCCCGATTGCGGTCGGCTTCGCGCTTAACCTTAGCGTCCCGGTGAAGGTCGCGATACTCCCGGCCACGACGCGCTTTTGGGTGATGGTCGTCGTCTCGGTGTAGGTGTAGGCCTTCGGGACCGTGCCCCCGCCGCTGAGGAAGCACGAGGCCACATACTTGTGGGTGCCCGTGTAGGTCCCGGTGCTGTTCGGGTTGAGCAGGTACTTGACGACCACCCCGTCGCCACGCGTTCGCGTCAGCCGGGTCGCGCAGCTGCCCGAGGTGCAGGTCGGAGTGAAGCGGAACGGACGGACCCAGTGCATACCCACGGGATCCCCGTTCACGCTTTGGGTGACCGTCCCGCTCACCGAGAAGGTGCCGCTGAGCCGGGCCGTGGCGGCCGGGTCGGGGGCTGCGGCTTGGGCGATGGGTGCGCACACACCGAGGGTGAGCGCAGACGTGGCCATGACGGTGGCGAGCTGTCGACGGGACATGGACTTCCTCCTGTGCTGGCGGTCCTTTCGGACGCACACCGCGAATCGGGCGTGCGTGGCCGAGTATCGGCACACCCGCTTAACGCCTGCTTAACTTAACGAAGCGCTGCTCTCCCCGGTTTGGCAGTTCAGCGCGGAGGACGGCTCCGGGTAGAGCCACGGCAACAGGCGAGCACCGCGGGGTAATGCTGGAGCACGAACGGCTCGAACCACGCATCCGATCGGAGGCGCATCACCGGCAGGCCAGCTTATGTCCGCCCCGGGCGACCTCGCTACACCAGGCCGCGCTCCGGCCGCCACGACGTGGCCGGCCACCGCCGTGCGAGAGCCCAGGCGAGGACGACGATCGCGCCAGCCACGAGGGCGTACACGATGTCGCCGATCCGGTCGAGTCCCGGCGAGGCATCGCCGACCAGGGCCGGATTGGCGAAGGCGTGCGCCGCGTAGGCAGCCATGGCTCCCGCTGCCGCGGCGAGGACGTGGGCACGACCGAGGCCTTGCCGGCGCTCGCACGTCGCTGCCGGGAGGAGGAACGCGGCCACCGCCGCGACTACGACCAGCACCGACCACCAGCCGTCGAGCCGGGGCGCCCACAGGACGACGGCAGATCCGAGGACTGCGGTCACGACCCCGAGCGCCCAGGGCGGAGGCACCGAGCCCGCACGAGGCAGCGGCGCACGTCGCAGGAGGGCAATGGCCGTGACGATCGCCGCGGCGACGACGGTGACCGCCACCTGGGCGACGCTGTCCCGGTACGCGGAACTCGTCCGGCTGAACGCTCCCATCAGCACGCAGCCGCCAACCAACCCCACGCCCGTCACCGCGAGCCCGACTCTGCCCAGCCAGGGCGAGCGCAACTGCGGCCGGGCGGCACTGGTAACCACGGCGATGGGCGTTGCGATTGACCAGAACGCGTGGAGCGAGAGCACGAGCACGGTCCACGCGGCCCCCATGCCGAGGAAGTGAAGGGGTGCCTGGGACAGCAGGTCGGCATCGGCATACGACGGGTCGAAGAGCGATTGCGTGACCAATCCCTCCTCGACGAGGCCGTAGGCAAGCCCCAACAGGAGGATGCCGATCAGGCCGAGCCCGCGCCGGACGGCGACCTCCCGGATCAGCAGCGACCCGCCGCCATACATCGGCAGCATCACCACGATCATCCCCGCCATCGGCAGGGCGAAATCGCCGAGCAGCAGTTCCGCCACGAACGGCGCGAGCAGCAGGAGGGCCGCCACGGGACGCCAGCGGCCCGTGGGGGCGGCCCGGACGACTTCGCGGGGGGTGGACATGCCGGATGACGACGCCGCAGGAGCTTGCACTGTGACCCTCCTAATATTATGACGATCACAATCAGGATACCATCCCACCATGACGCGTACGACCCTCCGGGAGCGGAAGAAGGCAGAGCGACGGGAACTGCTCTCGGCCGTCGCCACCGACCTGTTCTTCGAGCGCGGCTTCGACGCCGTCACGATCGCCGACATCGCCGAGAGCGCCGACGTCGGCAAGATGACGGTCTGGAACTACTTCCCGCGCAAGGAGGACCTGCTCTTCGACAGATTCGCCGAACAGATCGACCTGGTCACCAAAGCCCTGGCCCGGCGAGAGGGACGGCGAGTCTCCGACGTCATCCGCGACCACGAACTCGAACTCATCGAGGCGGCCAGCCCGCTGGCCGGGATCGGGGCGAGGGTGGGCCGCTTCTGGGAGGTGGTCGCCGAGAGCGCCGTGCTCACCACCCGATGGCACGCCCACTTCCGCGAGCTTGCCGGCCTGCTCGGCCAGGCCTACGGGGCATCCCTCTCCCTGTCGCAGGCCGACCTGGCGGCCAGCCTCGTGGCCGCGACCATGGAACACGTCCAACGGCTGCCGCTCCAACTCCAGCTCGGCGCCCCCACCGAGGTTGCCGAGCAGCAGGAGACCCGGCGGCGGATCGTCACGGAGGCTTTCGACCGGCTGGAAGCCGGCCTGGCCGCCCTCTGCGTCTAATCGAGCGAAGGTCCCACCCGCAAACGCGCGTATGCCGCGCCCGTCGGTGACGGGCGCGGCGTACGGGCGATCGGGGTTATTCGGCGTCGGCGACGACCAGCGGGAGGTCCTGGATGGCGCCGGGGTGGGGGGTGCCGGTGAACGTGAACGTCTCGGCCTTGCCCTCGCCCTCGGTGTCAACGACGACGATCTCGCCGGCCTTCAGCTCGCCGTAGAGGATCTTCTCGGACAGGGCGTCCTCGATCTCGCGCTGGATCGTGCGGCGCAGCGGCCGGGCACCGAGGACCGGGTCGTAGCCCTTCTTGGCCAGCAGCTGCTTGGACGCGGGGGTCAGCTCGATGCCCATGTCCTTGTCCTTCAGGCGCTTGTCGAGCTTGGCGATCTCGAGGTCGACGATCTGAACGATCTCGTCCTGAGTCAGCTGCGGGAAGACGATGACGTCATCGACGCGGTTCAAGAACTCCGGGCGGAAGTGGTTCTTCAGCTCGTCCTGGACCTTGTTCTTCATCCGCTCGTAGTCGCTGCGCGAGTCCGGCCCGGCGGAGAAGCCGAGCGAGACGCCCTTGGCGATGTCGCGGGTGCCCAGGTTGGTCGTCATGATGATGACGGTGTTCTTGAAGTCGACCATCCGGCCCTGAGAGTCGGTCAGGCGGCCGTCCTCCAACACCTGCAACAGCGAGTTGAAGATCTCCGGGTGGGCCTTTTCGACCTCGTCGAACAAGACCACGGAGAACGGCCGGCGACGCACCTTCTCGGTGAGCTGGCCGCCCTCTTCATAGCCGACATACCCGGGCGGGGAGCCGAACAGCCGCGAGACGGTGTGCTTCTCGGAGAACTCGGACATGTCGAGCTGGATGAGCGCGTCCTCGTCGCCGAAGAGGAACTCGGCCAGCGTCTTGGCCAGCTCGGTCTTGCCGACACCGGTCGGCCCGGCGAAGATGAACGACCCGCCGGGGCGGCGCGGGTCTTTCAGACCGGCGCGGGTGCGCCGGATCGCCTGGGAAAGCGCCTTGATCGCGTCGTTCATGCCGACGACGCGCTTGTGCAGCTCGGCCTCCATGTTGAGCAGCCGGCTGGACTCCTCCTCGGACAGCTTGAACACCGGGATGCCGGTGCTCGCGGCCAGGACCTCGGCGACGAGTTCCTCGTCGACCTCGGCGACGACGTCCATGTCGCCGGCCTTCCACTCCTGCTCGCGGCGGGCCTTCTCGCCGAGCAGCTTCTTCTCGTCGTCGCGCAGCCGCGCGGCCTTTTCGAAGTCCTGCCCGTCGATTGCCGATTCCTTCTCCAGGCGAACCTGGGCGATCTTCTCGTCGTATTCGCGCAGGTCCGGCGGCGCGGTCATCCGGCGGATCCGCAACCGGGCGCCGGCCTCGTCGATCAGGTCGATGGCCTTGTCGGGCAGGAAGCGATCGTTGACATACCGGTCGGCCAGGCTCGCGGCGCTGACCAGGGCGGCGTCGGTGATCGTCACCCGGTGGTGGGCCTCGTAGCGGTCGCGCAAGCCCTTCAGGATCTCGATCGTGTGCGCGAGCGTCGGCTCAGCGACCTGGATCGGTTGGAAGCGGCGCTCCAGCGCCGAGTCCTTCTCGATGTACTTGCGGTATTCGTCGAGCGTCGTCGCGCCGATCGTCTGCAGCTCGCCCCGGGCCAGCATCGGCTTGAGGATCGAGGCGGCGTCGATGGCGCCCTCGGCGGCCCCGGCACCGACGAGGGTGTGGATCTCGTCGATGAACAAGATGATGTCGCCGCGGGTGCGGATCTCCTTCAGGACCTTCTTCAGCCGCTCCTCGAAGTCGCCGCGGTAGCGGCTGCCCGCGACCAGCGAGCCGAGGTCGAGGGTGTAGAGCTGCTTGTCCTTCAGCGTCTCCGGCACGTCGCCGCGCACGATGTCCTGGGCCAGGCCCTCAACGACCGCGGTCTTGCCGACGCCGGGCTCGCCGATCAACACCGGGTTGTTCTTGGTGCGCCGGCTAAGGACCTGCATGACCCGCTCGATCTCCTTCTCGCGCCCGATGACCGGGTCGAGCTTGGATTCGCGGGCGGCTTGGGTCAGGTTGCGGCCGAACTGGTCGAGCACGAGCGAGCCGGCGGGCTGGCCCTCCTGCTGCTGGCTGGACGGGCCGACCCCGGCCGCCTGGGCCTCCTTGCCCTGGTAGCCGCTGATCAGCTGGATGACCTGCTGGCGCACCTTGTTGAGGTCGGCGCCGAGCTTGACGAGGACCTGGGCGGCCACGCCCTCGCCCTCGCGGATCAGGCCGAGCAGGATGTGCTCGGTCCCGATGTAGTTGTGGCCGAGTTGCAACGCCTCGCGCAGGCTGAGTTCGAGTACCTTCTTGGCGCGCGGGGTGAACGGGATGTGCCCGGACGGCGCCTGCTGGCCCTGCCCGATGATCTCCTGCACCTGTTCGCGGACGTTCTCCAGCTCGATGCCGAGGCTTTCCAGCGCCTTGCTGGCCACTCCGTCGCCCTCGTGGATCAGGCCGAGCAGGATGTGCTCGGTCCCGATGTAGTTGTGGTTGAGCATGCGCGCCTCTTCCTGGGCGAGCACGACCACACGGCGCGCGCGGTCCGTGAACCGTTCGAACATCGACTTCTCCTCGCTATCGAGTCCCCTCGATGGTAGCTGTGCCCCCTGTGCGTTTGCCTGTGTCGAACGACAGATGAACGCCGGGCGATCTCGTGTGGATCAACTGCCCGCGCGCCTAGCTTGTTCCAATTCTCGTATGCCGTCGCGTCCGTTCGCTCAGAGCGTCACCCTGGGCTGCCTGGGCGAGAGCGAGCAGGCGGTCGACGAGCGCTCGCGGCGATTAGGCGCCAGCCGCCCGGGGGCGACCCCATCGTCCTTCTCGATCGGCTGCGCAGCGTGCTTCGCCCGGCCGGGCGGGTGGTCGCCGATCTCGACCCGCCGGGCACGGGCAGTGGGTATCGGCTGCTCCGGCTGCACGACGCCCGGGGGCGCCGCTCCCCGTCGTTGCCGTGGGCCCACGTGTCGGTTGACGACATCGCGGCGCTGGCCGGGGGTGCCGGGATGCGCACGGCCACCATCACCAGCCACCCCCGGCCCGGCACGCACGAAGACGCCGGGCAAGCACGCCGGTGGTTCGCGGTGTTGACGGCGGACGCATGAGACGCCTGCCCGTCGCCGCCCCGACTCCAGCCGCCGCATGGGCAGGCGCCGTCGGCGTCGTGGGGCTTTGCCTTGCCTGGCTGCTGACGCGCGGCTCGGTGCGCCTGCTAACGGTTCTCGTGGCGGTCATCGCCGTCCTCGCCGTGGTCGCGGGCATGGTGGGCACGGCGCGCGCGATGTTCTTGTCCCAGCATGGCTTTTCGGTCGCGGTTCTCGTCGCCGCGACTGCTGGTGTCGTCGCGCTCGCGGCCGCGCTGGCCGTGGCGGGCGCGCTTGGGCGCTGGTCTCGGGGCCTGCGTGAGGAAGCGCGCCGCTTCGGTCAAAACGGTCAGTTTGTCGCCGCGCAGACCCTGCCGACCGAGCTGCGCGCAGTCGCCGACGACCCGGCTCGGTATCACCGCCAGATCCGCGCCGAGGTCGACCGGATGGTCCGCCTCGTGGACGAGCTCTTCGAGTTCTCCCGCATCCAAGCCGGACTGATGCGCCTGACCCTGCACCGGTCGAACTCGGCGACGTCGTCAGCGACGCGATGGCGGCGGTTTACCCGCTCGCGCGTGCCGAAGGCGTCCTTCTCGGCGGCCGGGTGGCGCCGGGTTTGCGCGTCAACGCCGACCCGGCCGAGTTATCCCGGGTCGTGAGCAACCTCCTGCTCAATGCCATCCGGCATACACCTCCCGACGGCGTCGTCGAGGTGAGCGGTCAGGCGATCGGGCCGGAGGTCGAGTTCGCGGTGCGAGACGCCTGCGGCGGCATCTCGCCCAGCGATCTTGAGCGGGTCTTTGACGTTGCTTGGCAAGGCGATTCGGCACGGACGCCGCAGCCGCACACCGGTCGTGGCGCCGGGATCGGCCTCGCCATCGTCAAGGGTGTCGTCGAGGCTCATCACGGCCGGGTGCGCGTCGCCAACTCCGGCCCGGGCTGTGCCTTCGTCGTCACCCTGCCCGGGTGATCAAACGCACGGTAGCCGAGTCGGCCGTCTTGACCGAATGGCTTGGCTGGTGCCATACCCTGTTCCACATGGTGGTCAAGACCGGAGCCGGCCGAACGCGTGATCTCAAGAGCGCCGAGCGACGAAACCAGCTGGCCGAGTCAGCCTTGCGCACGCTGGGCGAGTTGGGTTATGCCCGGACCAGCCTGCGCGACATCGCCGCCAACTCCGAGTTCAGCCATGGCGTGGTGCACTACTACTTCGCCGACAAAACCGAGTTGATCACCTACTGCGTGCGCTACTACAAGGCGCAATGCGTTACCCGCTACGACGAGATCATCCACTCCGCCACGAGCGCCGAGGAGGTCCTGACGCGCTTTGCCGACAAGCTGTGCGAGACCCTCACCGAGGACTTCGCCATGCACCGGCTGTGGTATGACCTGCGCACCCAGGCGATGTTTGAGGATGTCCTGCGGCCCGACGTGCTGATGATCGACGCGACCTTGGAGGACATGATCTGGCGCGTGCTGCGCCGCTATGCCGATCTGTCCGGGCGAGCCCTGCTCGTCGACTCCCCTACGGCATACGCGATGCTCGACGGCGTGTTCGAGCAGGCCCTGCTGCGCCACCTGGCGGGTCAGGATGACGCCGTCGATGCCCTGCGAGCGCGGGCCCTGGAGCTCGTGCCGCACCTGCTCCAGGAGCCCGTGGGCGTCCTTCCCTAGGCGTCCCGTTCGGCTATCCGCTCGGCCAGCGGCCACCACCACCGGCCCTCGGCCAGGCTGCGAAGCTCCTGCACTTCAACCCATTTGGCGGGTTCTCCCGCATCTGCTTTCAGGGGCGGCGTCGCTTCGTCGAGGCGAGTCCGGAAGACGGCCAAGAAGCTGCCCATGACTGGCCAGGCGGTGCCCGGCAGCGGGTGGAAGCGCTCATAGCCGACCGGTTCGATCCCATCCGGATCGAGCCGCACGCCCGTCTCCTCCCACGTCTCCCGGATGGCGGTATGGACCGGTGACTCGCCCGCCTCCCGCCACCCGCCCGGTGCACTCCACTCGTCGCGACGGCGGCTGTAGACGAGCACCCACCGACCGTTGGCGTCGCTGACGTAAACGACGGCCGCAAAGGTCGCCGAGTCGGGCGGATGTCGCTGCGACAGCACCAAATCGACATCCGCCCGGCTGCCGTCGGGGAAGGTCACCCCGAGCGCTCGAGCGACTCCCTTCTCGCCGCGCTGCTTGCGCAGCCGCAACCCGCTGGCCAGCAGCTTGGCGATCAGCTCGGAGCTGCTCGCCACCTGCGCGCCGGCTGCTACGGCAGCGGCATACCACTCTTGGGGGACGTCGTAGTGATCCCCCTCGAAGCCGCGGCTCGGAATCCCCAGTCGCGCAGCGAAATCGTGCAGTTCCGCCAACGACGAATCGGAGATCAGGTGTGACCACAGCCGCCCGTGGGCTTGCCAGCGAGGCCGGTCGATCCAGATCGTCATCTGCCCATCCTGCCTCGTCCACCGTGGATTCAACTTTCCCGGCCGGCCGCGCGTCTGGTGAGGCATGGCGACCATGGGGGTTGCACACGGGGAGAGAGGACACCCGAGATGTTGATGACCAAACCGGCAGCGATTGCCGCCACCATCCTTGCGTTTGTTGGGACCGCCGCCGGGCCGGCAGGCGCGTCGCCGAGCGGCTCCGTCGGCCTGCCCGCTCGGGTCTCCACCGAGGCGGCCCTGGACTGCACCACCCTCGGCACCCCGCCGCGGGCACCGGGCGCCTACGCCGCCAAGCTCTTGAGCGCCATCTACCAGGAGCGCAAGGCGGTCGCCACGTGCTACGCCAACGCCAACGTCGTGGACATGATGGTCGCCGAACTCGGCGGCACTGCGAACACGTGGCGGCTCATCGCCGTTCACGGGGACGAAGAGCAGCTCGAGGACCAGCTGACCTATACCCGCGCGGACGGCGCCCGCATCTCCGTCGTCGTGGGGCGGCCAAGCTACGGCAAGTGGCACCGCGGCTTCGCCATGTGGGCAGTGGACACCACCGGCCCGGTCGGCACCTATGGCGACCGGCTGATCAAGGCGTGGGGCCGCGGCGACAAGGCCACTGCCCTGAAATACGCGACGCGCGATGCCGTCAACGCACTGTGGGAGTTCAGCGACGGCGCCGGCGGGCCCTGCTGGTGGCGCGAATCCGTCTACGGCGCGATCGCCTTCCGGTCCGTGCACTACCGCTGCGCCTCGCAGCTGGTCACCCTCACCATCAAACCGGCGGCCGCTGCCGCGGGCCGTCCGCAAGCGGTCACCGCGGCGAGGATCGAATCAACCGACTGATTCGAAGCGTTCGGTGAGTGGCGTGATGGCTGGGCCGATGCCGAGGGCCAGACGTTGACTCCCTCCAAACCGAATTCACCGAAAGGATTCGCCATACGTTTCTCGACCACTGCCTCGATGACCGCCCTACTCGCCGCTGGTGCAGCCGTCGTGGCCGTCACCACCGCCACCGCGAACGCCAACACCGCCCCGCGCGAGCCGATCGCTTCCACGACCGCCTCGGTTAACTGCACGACCGTGCCACGGCCGACCGCATCCAGCCCCACGCCACGGCGCTGATGGCCGCGTGGGCCGACGGTAATGCACCCTTGGCCCGCTGCTACGCCTCCGGCGATGTCGCCGATTTCCTGTGTCGATCATCGACCCGGCCAGCATCGGCAAGCAGCCGGCCATCTACGCGGCAGGCATGAACGGGTCCGCGACCGGGCGCGTCACGACATACGCCGACAAGCTGATTCGCGCGTGAGGTCGCGAAGACAAGGCCGCGATGCTGCGCTACGGGACCCGTGAGGTCGTCAACACCCTCTAGACGTTCTCCGGAGGGCCAGGAGCCACCTGCTGGGTCCGCACCACCACCTTGACGGGGCTCGAGCCCGCCGGTCCCAGCGTGAGCTACACCTGCGAGGGCGCGACGATGACGCTCGTCGTCAAGCCCTGGGGCGCCGCCAACGGAACTGCGCAATCCGTCGTCGGCGCGCACGGAATCGGCGCCGACTGACCCATCGCACCAGCAAAGCGATCGGGCGGCCTCCCGTGTGGGGAGACCGCCCGTTCGGTCATGCTGCGCGGCGCGGGTCCCACGCTCTGCGTGGGTGCGTCGAACTTCGTGGGGTGACTCAGAACCCCATGCCGCCCATGTCGTCGCCGCCGCCGGGCATGGCCGGCGCGGCCTTTTCGGGCTTGTCGGCGATGACGGCCTCGGTCGTCAGGAAGAGCGCCGCAATCGAGGCGGCGTTCTGCAGGGCGCTGCGGGTGACCTTGGCCGGGTCGATGATGCCAGCCTTGATCAGGTTCTCGTACTCACCGGTGGCGGCGTTCAGCCCCTCACCGGCGTCCAGACCGCGGACGCGCTCGGCGACAACGCCACCTTCGAGGCCGGCGTTGATCGCGATCTGCTTCAACGGAGCCTCGGAGGCCACGCGCACGATGTTGGCGCCGGTGGCCTCGTCCCCGTCGAGCTTGAGCTTGCCGAAGGCAGCCTTGGTCGCCTGGATCAGGGCCACGCCACCGCCGGCGACGATGCCCTCTTCGACGGCGGCCTTGGCGTTGCGGACGGCGTCCTCAATGCGGTGCTTGCGCTCCTTGAGCTCGACCTCGGTGGCGGCGCCGGCCTTGATGACGGCCACGCCGCCGGCGAGCTTGGCCAGGCGCTCCTGCAGCTTCTCGCGGTCGTAGTCGGAGTCGGACTTCTCGATCTCGGCGCGGATCTGGCCGACCCGGCCGGCGATCTGGTCGGCGTCGCCGGCGCCCTCGACGATCGTGGTCTCGTCCTTGGTGACGACGACCTTGCGGGCCTTGCCCATCAGGTCGAGGTCGGCGGTGTCGAGCTTGAGCCCGACCTCCTCGGAGATGACCTGGCCACCGGTGAGGATGGCGATATCGGCGAGCATGGCCTTGCGGCGGTCACCGAAGCCCGGGGCCTTGACGGCGACCGAGCGGAAGGTGCCGCGGATCTTGTTGACGACGAGCGTCGAGAGGGCTTCCCCGTCGACGTCCTCGGCGATGATGAGCAGCGGCTTGCCGGACTGCATGACCTTCTCCAGCAGCGGCAACAGGTCCTTGATCGCCGAGATCTTGGAGTTGGTGATCAGGATGTAGGGGTCTTCCAGGACCGCCTCCATCCGCTCGGTGTCGGTGACGAAGTAGCCGGAGATGTAGCCCTTATCGAAGCGCATCCCCTCGGTGAGCTCGAGTTCGAGCCCGAAGGTGTTGGACTCCTCGACGGTGATGACGCCTTCCTTGCCGACCTTGTCCATGGCCTCGGCGATGATCTCGCCGATCTGCGGGTCGGCCGCGGAGATGGATGCCGTCGCGGCGATCTGCTCCTTGGTCTCGATCTCCTGAGCCATGCCGAGCAGCTCGGTGGCCACGGCCTCGGAGGCCTTCTCGATGCCCCGCTTCAGGGCCATCGGGTTGGCGCCGGCGGCCACGTTGCGCAGGCCCTCACGGACCATCGCCTGGGCCAGCACGGTTGCGGTCGTCGTGCCGTCACCGGCGACGTCGTCGGTCTTCTTGGCGACCTCCTTGACCAGCTCGGCGCCGATCTTCTCGTAGGGGTCTTCCAGCTCGATCTCCTTGGCGATCGACACACCGTCGTTGGTGATCGTGGGCGCGCCCCACTTCTTTTCCAGCACGACGTTGCGTCCCTTGGGGCCCAAGGTGACCTTGACCGCGTCGGCGAGGGTGTTCATCCCCCGCTCGAGACCGCGGCGAGCCTCTTCATCGAAAGCGATGATCTTGGCCATTCGGTGGTGCCTCCACACGCTTGCGTTTGGTGGTGACCACGCGAGTGCCCGCGACGGACGGCCCGGCCACCGCGGCTCACGTCACCGCGGCATCCGGACCTCACTCAACGAGGTCATGAGTTATCACTCTCACACGGAGAGTGCTAATGCTCATTATTGGCACTCTCGACCCGAGAGTGCAAACGCGTGCGCCCGTCCGCCTGCGCGTCGCAGGCGTCGGGCGCACCGTCAGGAGTAGAACGGACGGTCCGGGTCCTCCGGGTCGTCGGTGCCATGCACGTCCGGAACCTCGGGATCGGGCGGGACGGCGGGCGCGGCATACAGGACCTGGCCGTCGTTGGTGCTGATCATCAGCTGGCCGGCGCTGTCGCGGATCTGCCGGGCGAGGTTGCGATAGGACTCGTCCGGCAGGTCGATACCGGCGCCACCGATGCGCTCGCGCAGGCCCGCCTCGAGGCGCTCCTGATCATCCTCGCCGGAGCCGGCGGCCACGGCGACGGCGTCGACATAAGCGGCGATTTGCCGCTCGTCGAGCGCGGCGAGGAAGGGATCGCTCAAGACGATGTTGGCGGCACGCAGCGGCTCGGGGTCGGGAGCGGGGTTGGTGGACGTGTCGTGCTGCTCGGTCATGCCATCGACTGTATGGCGCTGCGGCGGGCCTCGGGCCGCTAGCGGCCAGCCAACCGCCCGATCGGGACGGCTAGAGCAGCAGCCGCAAGCAGCCGTCGGCCTCCGAGCTGACCGGATCATCGAGGTCGGCGACGAAGACGGCGCACATCGTCCGCATCGGGTTGGACTCGATCTCGGCGAACGTGCCGCGCCAGGCGGCGAGGTTGGGATGCTCGACGGTCGTGCAGGCCAGCGCCGGTTCCAAGGAGGTGATCGCCTCGGCCAGGTCGGACTTGCTGACCTCCAGCGTCGCGGTCGATCCGTCGTGGCGCAGGATGGTCGCGAGCACGACGGCGGGCAGTCCGTGCCGCCCACCGGGCCCGTTGACGTGCGGGAAGACCCACTCCGGCGAGCTGCTCGCGGGGCTCATGCCCACGGCATACGCGACCGGCTGGCGCCAGCCCTCGATGCGGGCGGCGAGCAAGTCCTTGATGGCCACCAGCCCCTCCTCGCTCGACCAGTCGAGAGTGTTCATCGGTCCATCCTGGCCGACGGGAAGGCATCGAGGTAGCACCGGACCCGCTGTTCTTTGTCGGTGCCGGGCCACATCGTCACCGACGTGGCGGCCAACAATGCGTGCCCGACGGCCCGGGCCACGCAGCCGGCCGCCGCGTCGTGCAGGGCCAGCAGGTCCGCCAGACCCGGCTCCGGGCGGACGCCGGTGGCGACGGCGAAGAGGGTGTCACCGTCGAGCATCGTGTGCACCGGGCTGATCGCTCGCGCCAGGCCGTCATGCCCGGCACCGGCGAGCTTGCGGCACTGCGCCTTGGTCAGCGTCGCATCGGTTGCGATCACCCCGATCGTCGTCGCCCCACCCGGCAGCAATCCGGCTGCCGCCGCTTCGGTATGCCGCAGCGCGGCATACGCTGCCAGCTCCGAGGGCGCGGGTCGCGCCAACGCGGGGAACTCGCCGGGCAGCCCCCAGCTCAGCGCGAGCAACTCGCCGGTGACGGGATGAACCGGCGAGCCGATCGCGTTAACGACAACCACCGCCGCAACCGTGGCCCCGTCGGGGAGCACGGCGCTGGCCGACCCGAGGCCGCCGGCGAGCGAGCCGGCCCGGGCACCCGTTCCCGCACCACACCGACCAGCCCGCTCGGCCGCGCCGCCCGTGCCCGCCTCCCCCGCCAGCGCGAGGTCCAGCGCTCGTCGACCGTCAGCCCCGTCCGGATGATGAGAAAACCGACCGCCGCGTCCCATGTCGTAGATCACGCTCGCGGGCACGATCGGGACCACCTCGGCCGGCGCACCCATCGGCCAACCCCGGCCGGCGGCATACAGCCCGGCCATCACGCCGTCGGTCGCGGCGAGCCCAAAAGCGCTCCCGCCGCTCAGCACTATTGCGTGAACGCGATCGACCAGGCAGGTCGGATCGAGCAGGTCGGTCTCGCGAGTCCCGGGGGCCGCTCCCCGAATATCCACTCCCGCAACGGATCCAGTGGGGGGCAGCAAAACGACAGAGGTGCCGGTGAGCCAGCCTCCGCCGGTCAGGCTCAGGTGCCCGACGTGCACTCCAGCCACATCGGTCAGCGCGTTGCCGGGACCGGGCGCGATCGCAAAGGCATCCATTTTGGCATTGTCCTTCCCGCGGCTCCGGGCAGGACACGCCGGCCCTCAAGAGTGAACAGAAGATGAACAAAAAAAAGCCCTCTGGTGAAGATCAGGTGACATCAGCACACTGTGCCTCGTGGACGCAGCAACCGTCATCCTCATCTTGGTGATCGTCACGGCTCTCGCCTTCGATTTCACCAACGGCTTTCACGACACCGCCAATGCCATGGCGGCCTCCATCTCGACCGGTGCGCTGCGACCCAAGGCCGCAGTCGTCCTGGCCGCGGTTCTCAACCTCGTCGGCGCTTTCCTGTCGGTCGAGGTTGCTCTCACCGTGTCCAATGCGGTTGTCAAGCTGCAGGACAAGTCGGGTGCACCCATCCCCGAGACCCTGGTCGATGATGGCAACAAACTGTTGCTCGTCGTTTTGTGCGGTCTGATCGGCGGCATCGTCTGGAACCTGTTCACCTGGTTGCTCGGACTGCCCAGTTCGTCCTCACACGCACTGCTCGGCGGCCTGACCGGGGCCGCGGCGGCCGGCTTCGGTTTGTCCGGCGTCAAGTGGACCGGGGACGGATCCAAACTGGACGGCGTCCTCGGCAAGGTCCTCATCCCGAGCTTCATCTCGCCGATCATCGCGATGGCCGTGGCGTTCACCGGGTGTTGGGTGGTCCACAAGTTGACCAACGGAATCATGCGCAAGCTCGACGAACGCTTCTTCCGGTGGGGGCAGATCGGCAGCGCTTCGCTCGTCTCCTTGGCCCATGGCACCAACGACGCCCAAAAGACGATGGGCGTGATGACGCTCGCCCTGATCGCGAGCGGGCATTGGAGCGAGACGCACGCAGTGCCGTTGTGGGTCAAGGTGTCCGCGGCGTCGGCCATCGCCGCCGGCACCTATCTCGGGGGATGGCGCATCATCCGCACGCTCGGCAAGGGCCTCGTCGACATCACCCCGCGCCAGGGCATGGCTTCCGATGGGAGTTCGGCGGCCGTGATCCTCGCGGCCAGCCACCTCGGGTTCGCGCTGTCCACCACGCACGTTGCGACCGGTTCGGTTCTCGGCGGTGGGCTCGGGCGTGGAACGCACGTTCGCTGGAACACCGCCGGGCGCATGGTGGTCGCATGGGCGACGACCTTCCCGCTCGCGGCGTTGATCGGCGCCCTGATGTGGTGGATCGGCGACGCGCTCGGTTATGGCCTCGGCTCGGTGACGATCTTCGTCATCTTGTGCGCGCTGTCCGGCTGGATGTATGCACGCTCTAGGACCCAGCACGTCGGCGCACACAATGTCAACGACGAGTGGGATCGGCCGCAGGACATCCTGGATCAGCACGCGCCCGCCGAAGCCACCACGACCGGAAACTGAGGCAGCGACATGCGGAGTATCGAACTCGCCCTCGAAGGCGGCGGCAAGGTCCTTCTCGCCGGCCTGGTGTTTGGTGCCGGACTACCGATCATCTATGCGCTCGGAATGCGCCTGCTCACCGTGGGCGCCGTCGAAACCACCAGTGCGAACGGACCGGAGACGGTGCGTTACAGCACGCTGGGCAAAGGCATGGCCGCGCTGTTGTTGGCGGTCATTGTTGGTGCCGTTGCCTTGGGTATCACGCTGATTGCCGCCTCGGGATTCGGCAAGGCGGTAAGCTTCGAGCACGTCATCCCGACCATCGTCGAGAAGAAGTAGAGGTCATCTGGCTGATGACAGCGCCGGACGGCCCGATCCTGCAATGGATCCGCGACGGTTTTCCCGGCGGGGTCTCGGAAGAGGAGGCTCCGGCGCTGCGCGCCGTCCTCCATGAGCGCCTCGGCCTCTCCCCAACGCACGACGTCCTGCGCCGACTGCAAGCGGACGGGTTGCTCTCGGTGGCGGCGGCAGGTTCGCTGCTGCCCGATGTCGCTCAGCAACGGCAGGTTGCGGCCAAGCTCGTCCTGGGCGGCTGGCCGCTGGCCGGCTCGCCAGAGGAGGAGGACGAAAACGCTCCACCGCGCGAGGGCAGCCCGCTGGCCCGGATCGTCGCCTGGATGCGCGAGGGCTATCCGGGCGGGGTTCCCGATCACGACTATGTCCCCCTCCTCGCGCTGCTGGAGCGCCGCCTGACCAAGGCGGAGGTCAAGAAGATCGCCCGCGCGTTGCGCCGGGCGGATATCGCCCCGGCGGGGCCAGCGGACATCGCGGCGGCGATCACCGACCACACCCACGGCCAGCCGACCGAAACCGATCTGCGACGAGTGCGTGACCAACTGGCCAAGAAGGGCTGGCCGGTCGAGTTCCCCGATCCGGGCCTGGACCCGTTCGCCCCCGCCCCGGATCCCTCCCAGTGACCATTCGGCCAACCGAGGGAGAACATCCGCGGTTGGCCCCAATCTCCCGCCACCGGCGGCACAGACTGGTGGGGGACCCCGATGCTGGGGGTCCCCGTGACCGACCCCGCACAAGGAGCGCCGTATGCCGCTCACCCAGTCCCGCCGCCCCGCCGTGGCCCCGACCCTCTCGCCGCCCGGGCCGCTGCTGCGGATCCTGGCCTGGCTGCGGCCGGGGCATCTCGAAGACCCAGTCAGTTGCCTCCCGATCGTCGCCCTCCTGCCGCGGCGATTGACCGACGAGGAGGCGCCGGCCCTCGCCGGCGCCTTCCGCGGCTCGACCGACACGACCCCAAGCCGAGTCGAGACCGGGGCTGAGATCAGCCGGCTGACCGACGACCTGCCGACGACCGAGGACGTCGAGCGGGTCCTTCGCTACTTGGACGAATGCCGGCCCTGCATAGGCTCCCCGGCCGAAGCACGAACCTGACGCCCTCTGCCGCCCTGGTGGGTTGCGTGAACAGTGAGCTAACAGTGGGCAAACTTCCAGGGCTGGGCCCCGTCCGTGTGTCCGGCGACCGCACACTGGCACCGTGACAGGGGCAGCCATCATTTTGGCGTTGGTGATCTTCACGGCGCTGGCGTTCGACTTCACCAACGGCTTCCACGACACCGGCAACGCGATGGCGACGTCGATCGCGACCGGAGCTTTGCGGCCCAAGGTCGCCGTCGCCCTGTCGGCCGTGCTCAACCTGGTCGGCGCCTTTCTCTCCGTCGAAGTCGCCCTCACCGTGACCAATGCGGTGATCAAGATCCAGGACAAGTCGGGCGCTCCCAAAGCCGAGTACCTGACCGGGGGCGGTGAGGCGCTGCTCCTGATCGTCCTCGCCGGCCTGTGCGGCGGCATCGTCTGGAATTTGCTGACCTGGCTGCTCGGGCTGCCGAGCAGTTCCTCACACGCGCTCTTCGGCGGCCTGATCGGCGCGGCCATCGCGGGGCTGGGTTGGAAAGGGGTCAACTGGGCCGGTGACGGGAGCAAACTCGACGGCGTCTTGGGCAAGGTCGTCCTTCCTGCGGTCATGTCTCCCGTCATTGCCGCGACCGTGGCGGCCTGCGGCACCTGGCTGATCTACCGGATCACCTCCACCGTGGCCGACCGGTTCAAGGAATCCGGTTTCCGCTGGGGTCAGATCGGTTCGGCCTCGCTGGTCTCGCTGGCGCACGGCACCAACGATGCCCAAAAGACGATGGGGGTCATCACGCTGGCCCTGATCGCCGGCGGCCATTGGAGCGATACCGGCAGCATTCCGCTGTGGGTCAAGGTGTCGTGCGCGCTCGCGATCGCCCTCGGCACCTATCTCGGGGGGTGGCGGATCATCCGCACCCTCGGCAAGGGACTGGTCGAGATCAGTTCCCCACAAGGTATGGCGGCCGAATCCGCCTCGGCGGCGGTCATCCTCACCTCGAGCCACTTCGGCTTCGCGCTCTCGACGACCCACGTCGCCACCGGTTCGATTCTCGGCAGTGGCATCGGCAAGAGGGGCGCCGAGGTCCGCTGGAGCGTCGCCGGCCGGATGCTGGTCGCCTGGCTGATCACGTTGCCGAGCGCCGCACTCGTCGGTGCCGCGATGTGGGTGATTGGCAACCTCATCGGCGGCGCAGCCGGCGCGATCGTCGTCTTCACGATCCTCGTGATCCTGGCGGGCTGGATGTATGCCCGCTCCCGTCGCGCTCCGATCGACCACACCAACGTCAACGCCGAATGGGATGCACAGGCGCCGAACCTGGATTCGACGCGAGTAACGCCCATGGCGGTCTCGCCGCGCCGCTGAAGGAGGCCGCCATGAACAATGTGACGCTCGCGCTCGAAGGCGCGTGGAAGGTCTTGACCGTCGGTTTGCTCCTCGGCGCCGGCCTTCCCGCGCTGTTCGCCGTCGGCATCCGTTGGCTCGCCTATGGAGCCGGCGGCGACGCGGAGGTCAGCCACGAGCGCGGCCATCCGATCGGCAAGCTTGGAGCCGTCATCGTGTTCGCTCTGGTGTTGGGGGGCGTCGCCCTCGGCATAACGACGATCGTCGCGGCCGGCGTCGGCAAGAAGGTGAGTTACGAGCACATCGTTCCGGTGCTCGTTGACAAACATTGATGGCAGGATCCTTGATATGCCGCCCACCGAGGATCAGTCGTTAGCGGCGCGAGTCCTGGATTGGCTCCGCGCGGGGTATCCGGCCGGAGTTCCGCGCGAGGACTACATCGCGCTCGCCGGCGTGCTACACCGCACCCTGACCGAGGCCGAGGTCGATGCCTTGAGCGCCGAACTCGCAGCCAGCGGGCACGCCACCTCCGACGCCGAGATCGCTCAGCTGATTCAGGCCCGCATCCACGAACACGCCGAGGCACCCGACGTCGCGCGGGTCTCCTCCCGGCTGGCCCAGGGTGGTTGGCCGCTCGCCGTCCCGTCCCAGGTCGAAGACACCCCGCTCGAGGAAACCGGCCGCATCCAACGCATCGTCGACTGGCTGCGCGAGGGCTATCCGAGCGGCGTGCCCGCCACGGAGTTCATCCCGCTCGTTGCCTTGCTCCGCCGCCGCCTCAGTGACCAGGAGGTCAAACAGGTGGCCAAGTCGCTACGTAAAGCCGAAATCGCTCCTGTCGGCCCGGTCGAGATCGGTGTCGAGATCGCGCGGGTGACCAGAGAGATGCCGTCCGCAGAAGACATCCGCCGCGTTCACGACCGGTTGGCCAAGAAAGGCTGGCCGCTCGAATTTCCCGACCCACTGTGAGCGAATCACCCCGTCGAGTGCAGCAGCCGAGGCCAAGAACGCCCGTCCGGCTTCCCTCACGGACGGGCGTTCCTGTGTCCTGGGCTCGCTAGGGCTGCTCGATTCCGAGGCGGCGGGCGGAGCGGATGCGCTGTCGGCTCGCGCGCAGGCGGCGCAGGCGTTTGACGAGCATCGGGTCGTGGGCGAGCGCGGCCGGGTTGTCGATCAGGCCGTTGAGCACCTGGTAATAGCGGGTCGAACTCATCTCGAACAGATCGCGCACGGCCTGTTCCTTGGACCCGGCATACTTCCACCACTGCCGCTCGAAGGCGAGGATCGCCCGATCGCGGTCGGTCAGCTCGCCGGGGGTCGAAGCCGACTCGGGGGTGGGGGCGGCGCTGTTCATCACGCCACAGCATAAGAGCGGGTTACACCCGTGTCATTCACCTAGGCCATCGTGTCGAGGATCGCCTCGATGTCGGCGGCGCTCGTGTCCGGATTGACGATCGCGAACCGGGCGAGGGTCTGCCCTGCATACGTGGTCGGGACGACGAACCCGAGCTGGTCGGCAAGCAACCGGTCGGACCAAGCGTGGTAGTCGGCCGGCTCCCACCCCACCCGGCGGAAGACGACCACCGACAGGTCGGGCTCACGCACGAGCTCGAGGTGGTCACGCTCGTTGATGGCTTGCGCCGCGAACCGGGTGATCTGCAGCGTGTGCTCGATCGCCTCCGTATAGGCCGCGGTCCCGTGCGTGGCCAAGGAGAACCAGAACGGCAGGCCGCGCGCCCGGCGGGTCAGGCCGATCGAATAGTCGGCCGGGTTCCACTCGGCAGCCTCGGTGAGGACATCGAGGTAGCCGGCGCGCTGGGTGTGCGCGGCCCGGGCGAGTTCCGGCTCGCGATAGATCAGCGCGCAACAGTCGAAGGGCGCGAACAGCCACTTGTGCGGGTCGACGATGAAGGAGTCGGCCGCCTCGATGCCCGCATAGAGGTGGCGCACAGAGGGCGCCGCAAGCCCGGCTCCGCCGTAGGCGCCGTCGACGTGGAACCACAGACCGAACTCACGGCATACCGCGGCGACGGCGGCGAGGTCGTCGACAACGCCGAAATTCGTCGTCCCACAGGTCGCGACGACGGCGAAGAAGCTCTCCGGTCCGGTGTCGATGATCGCCGTCCGCAGCGCCTGCGCGTCCATCCGGAAGTCGGCATCGACAGGCACGCCGACGACCTCGGCGTCCATCACGTCGGCCGCGGAAACCACTGAGCTGTGCGCGAATTCGGTCGCGGCAATGCGGAACGGCCGCGACTCGGGTCGCTTCGCTCTGGCCGTATGCCGCGCCGCCACCAGCGCACTGAGGTTGCCGATCGTCCCGCCGGACACGAAGACGCCGCCTGCTCTCGCCGGTAGGCCGGCGAGGTCGGCGATCCAGCGCAGTGCTTGGTTCTCGGCATACACCGCGCCGGCGCCCTCGAGCCACGAGCCGGCATAGATCGACGAGGCCCCGACGACGAGGTCGAACATCGCCGCCGAATCCGATGGCGCGCAAGGGATGAACGAGAGATAGCGCGGGTGGTCGGTCGACAGGCACGCCGGGGCGAGCTTGCGGGTGAACAGGTTCAGTGCGGGCAGCCCGCCGATGCCATCGGCCGTGATCGTCTCTCCCACATCGGCATCCAGTTCCGCTTCGGTCCGCGGGGCGTCGAGCGGGACCGGATGCAGCGCGAGCCGATGCTCGGCATACGCGAGGATTGCTCGGCCGAGAACGTCATGGTCGGAGTCGCGGAAGGCGGGCACGTCGGGAGTCTAGGGGCCAAGATCGGTTCCGTTCGGCGGCAGCAGGATCGCGGTGAGCTCGGCCGGGGTGTCGACAAGGTGATCGGGGCCGGCGGCAGCGAGGGACTCGCGAACCCCGGCGCCCCAGGTCACCGCGACACTCGCCATACCGGCAGCCTTGGCGGCTTGCACATCGACCACGGCGTCACCGACATACACGCACCGCTCCACCGGTGTCGACAACCGGGCCGCACCGTGGCGCAGCGGGGCGGGATCCGGTTTGTGCCGGTCGGTGGACTCCATCGTCGCAACGAGGTCGATCAGGGTGTCCAGGCCAGCGTGCCGCAAGGCCGTGGCGGCCGTCTCCGCACGCTTGGACGTCGCCACCCCGATCCGGACCTCGGCGTCCAGAAGAGCGCGCACGAGCGCCTCGACGCCGTCGTAGCGAGCGATCAACCGCGCGGTGTTGGCGAGGTTGTAGGGGACGTATGCCGCCTCCAGGGCTTCGGCATGCTCGGGATGAGACTCGGCGAATGCCGTGCGCAGAGTCTGCCCGATCCACGCGCGCGCTTGCTCGGGGGTGAAGCTGACTTCGGGCAGGACGGTCCGCATGGCGTGCTCGTAGGACGCGACGATGAGCGGAATCGTGTCGACGAGGGTGCCGTCGAGGTCGAAGAGGACCGTGGGCCAGCGCGCAGTGCTCACCGGCCCAGCCTGCCAGAGGCGGCCGGCTGCAGCCGACGGGAGGTGCTGGCATACGGTTGGTCCTCGTGACCGGGAGCACCGCCGCGCGTCCGCTGGGTGACCTCGTCGATCCGTCGTGGGCGCAGGCGCTCGCGCCCGTCGAGCCGACGATCGCCGCCCTCGGGGCCTTCCTGCGCGCGGAGATCGCCTCGGGCCGAGGCTATCTGCCCGCCGGACGGCACATTCTGCGCGCGTTCGAGAAGCCCCTCGGCGACGTGCGGGTGCTCATCGTCGGACAAGACCCCTATCCCACACCCGGACACCCGGTCGGGCTGTCCTTCTCGGTCGCCCCCGACGTCTCGCCCATCCCGCGCAGCCTGGAAAACATCTACCGCGAGCTGCAGACCGATCTGGGGCTCCCGGCTCCGTCGACGGGCGACCTGACGCCCTGGGCCGAGCGCGGCGTGCTGCTGCTCAACCGGGTCCTGACCGTCCGGCCGGGCACGTCCGCATCGCATCGCGGCAAGGGGTGGGAGCAGGTGACCGAGTGCGCGATCGACGCGCTCGTCGCCCGCGGCGGGCCGCTCGTGGCGATCCTGTGGGGACGCGACGCCCGCAACCTCGCCGGCCGGCTCGGCGCGACCCCGATCATTGAGAGTGCCCATCCGTCGCCGTTGTCGGCACACTCGGGCTTCTTCGGCTCCCGGCCGTTCAGCCGGACCAACGCCTTGCTGCAACGGCAGGGTGCCGACCCGATCGACTGGTCGCTGCCGTGAGTCCGCCTCGAGTCTCGCAGCCGCGCGTCTGGGAGCGCTATGTCGCAATCGGCGACTCCTTCACCGAGGGGATGGTCGATCCCGATCCCACCGGCGCCACCGAGTTCGCCGGCTGGGCCGACCGGTTGGCAGCACACCTCAGCTCGTATGCCGCTGCGGCCGGCCGACCGTTTGCCTACGCCAACCTCGCGGTCCGGGGCCGCAAGCTCGACGACGTAGTTGGCCCGCAGCTGGCTGCCGCCGTGGAGCTGGGGCCGGACCTGGTCTCGGTGGTGGGCGGCGGCAACGATATCCTGCGGCCGAGCGTCGACATCGACGCGCTCGCGGATCGTCTCGAGGAGGCCGTGATCCGGCTGCGCGGCAACGGAATCGACGTGCTCCTCGCCACGCCGACCGACCCGCGTGACTCCGGGCTGTTCAAGGCACTGCGCGCCCGGCACGCGATCCACACGGCCAATCTGTTCACGATCGCGCAGCGGCACGGCGCTCACGTCCTCAACCTGTGGGGCATCGGCTCGGTGCAGGACTGGCGGATGTGGGGCGAGGATCGCATCCACCTCACCAGCGAAGGCCACCGGAGGGTGGCGAATGCCGCACTCGTTGCCCTTGGCCTTCCCCCCGCGGACCCGGAGTGGGATGTCCCCCTCCCTGCCGCGCCTGCGCAGACTCGGGTCGCGCAGCTCCGCGGCCACCTCGCGTGGGCACGCACCTATGCCGGACCGTGGGTGCAGCGCCGGGTGCGCCGCACCTCGTCCGGCGCTGCCCTGGCGGCGAAGCGGCCGGCGTTGCTCGGCCTGGAGTCCCCCGGCGAATGTGACGGGCGTCACGACGACACGCCCCCCGATGTGCTTGCCTGAGCGCTCAGCAACCGCCCACGAATTGCCAAGGTGCGCCGTCGTCGCCTACCGTCGTTGTGGCGGCCACGCCGCCACAACTTCACACCAACCATTCATCCGGGCTGCCATGCGCCTAACCATCCACCGGCAGCCGACGCGAGGACCCTCGCCCGGATGGCTGGGGGACCCAGTTCGTGGTCGCCGCTGGCGGCCTTGGGGTGTAGCCGGCTCGCCCGGCGGGGAACCTGACCTCCCTAACCCGACAGCTAACCCCGGAGGCGCACGTCAGGAAAGGGTTCCCCCATGGCTCGCGCCACCCTCCCCGTCCGTTTCCCTGCCCTCGGCACGCGCGCTCCCCGTCGCGCCGGCCGGGCGCGGCTGACCCTGGCCGGCGCCTCGGTCGCGGCCGCGGCCAGCCTGCTTGTCCCGGCGACGGCGCATGCCGAGACCGTCTGGGACCGGGTCGCCGACTGCGAGAGCAGCGGCAACTGGCAGATCAACACCGGCAACGGCTTCTACGGCGGACTCCAGTTCGCCCACAGCACCTGGCTCGGCTTCGGCGGCGCGCAGTATGCGTCCTACGCCCACCTGGCCAGCAAGGGCGCGCAGATCGCGGTCGCGCAGGAAGTCCTCAAGGTCCAAGGCCCCGGCGCCTGGCCGGTGTGCTCGGTCCGCGCCGGGCTGACCGTCGAGAACGGTCTGGCCGTCGATCCGTGGGCCGAGGACGGCGGGGACAGCGGTGGCGGTGACACGGGTGGCGGTGACACGGGTGGAGAGCCGCAGAGCGGGGATGTCGTCGTCGACGGTGTTCTCGGGCCGCAGACCTATGGCGCGATGGAGACCTGGCTCGGTCAGAGCGTGGACGGCAGCCTCTCGACATCGGACAAGCAAGCCCTGCAGCGCAAGCTCGGTGTCGGGGCCGATGGGGTCATCGGCCCGGTGACGACCGCAGCCCTGCAGCGGCACGTCGGCGCCAGCGCCGACGGCGTGTGGGGATCGGCGACCACTACCGCCTTGCAGAACTATCTCAACCGGGTGCTCTGAACCGGTGCTCACCCGGTTCTCGGACACATCTGCTCGCTGAGCTGCCTCTGCTCGCTGCCCCCGAGTAATCACTGCAGCAGAGGTGCGGACCTCCCCGCGGGCCACGGCCTGCGGGGAGGTTCGCTGTCGGTCAGGCCCCGAGCCATTCCACGACACTCAACCCCTCGGTTGCCGATGTCCGAAGCTATTGCCACAGTAGGGAGGAAAATCCGCACCACATCCGCATAACCGGCTCCGGGGGAGGACACGGCCATGGCGAGTGCCACATCACGCCGGTCGGTTCCTCCCGATGCGGGTGTTCTGTTGGCGACGCTCCTGGCCGAGAACTACCGAACCGGCTGGACGGCATACGCGCGACGCACGGGCGAGCGCCCACTCAACCACCTCGCGATCGCGACCGTCCTTGCTGCCCAACTCAATCGCCATCCCCAGCGAGACGGGGATGAGGCGGTGACGGCCCCACCAGATCCACGACACGGTGTCGCGGGCGTTGTCCGGGCGGGGACTGGCCCGAGATGGCGTCGAGGCGTTCATCGCCGCCTTCCGAATCCGCGAGCCTCACGCGCGGCAGGTGATATCCGCACCGTCCAGCTGCAAGGGTTCCACTCCGTGGGCGCCGATCGTCGCCCGGCTCGCCATCGCACGATGCAGGTCATCCTCTCGCTGACCGACGGCAAGGAGACCCATCCCCGCCCGCCGAATGAGAATCTGCTGGTCCACGAACCGTTGGCCTTGGACAGCGAGCACGCGGTCCAGCGCCACCTTGATGTCGTCCAGGATGCCGTCGTCGGTTTCGAGTGAGAGTTCTAAGCCGAGCCCGGGCGTGCGCAACGGCCGTCGAGTGCGGTGGGATGGGACCCATGACCGAGTTCGAGCGCAAGTTCATCGTCTCCGACACCGCCCCCAGCGCCGACTGGGAATGGGAGGACCTCGCCCAGGGCTACCTGTTCGGCGCCTATGGGTATGCCCTCCGGGTGCGTTCGGCGGTGCGGCACGACGGCCACACCACCTGCACGATGACGTTGAAAGGCCCGCGCAGCGGGCTGGG
This sequence comes from Nostocoides sp., assembly GCF_037045025.1. Classification (GTDB taxonomy): domain Bacteria; phylum Actinomycetota; class Actinomycetes; order Actinomycetales; family Dermatophilaceae; genus Nostocoides_A. The sequence goes on from NZ_JBAOHM010000016.1 coordinate 375,405, forward strand.
TCGGCCCGAGGCCGAGTGGGAAATCCCACAGCCGGACGCCTCCTCGTTGATGGAGTTGACGACCGGCCGGATCGCCAAGCGCCGGTTCACCCGCCACGTCGATGACCTGATGTGGACGGTCGACGTCTTCGCGGGAGACAACGAGGGACTCGTCCTGGCCGAGGCGGAAGGTCCCGAGGCAAGCGTCGCTGCGGTTGCCTTGCCGGATTGGGTAGGCGAGGAGGTCACCCAGGACGAGCGCTACACGAACGCCGCCCTAGCCGCGCAGCCCTACCGCACCTGGGCGAACCCCGCGCCTGGTTGGAGCCGCCCTGCAGGGGGTGCGGTATAGCTCACCTTCTGCGGGTCGGCTCCCGCATGTGGGGCGATTTTCGTGCCGAAGGAGTCCTCTCGACGCAGGGACGGGGGAGGTTCGCCGTGCCGAGGGGGTTCCTCTCGACGTCGGGACAGTTGGCAGCGAGGTCAGCGATCGAGGGCGGTTCGAATACGGCGCATCAGGGCCGCCCGATGGCCCGGCTGGAAGATGTCGCGCGCATCGATCTCCCGCCCGTCCCTGGCTGGTCAAGCACACGTCTCCACGCTGAGCGCGCCCATCGCAGTTCCACTCGACCGATCCCAGTCCTCGTCGACTGGGTACCCTCCGGGGTATAGGAAGCCATTGGCTAGAGTGGCTGGCGCAACCGCTCATCAAGGAGTGACAATGTCCTACGGCAAGCAGACCCTGGCCGACTTGCGCGACCCGACCGCCAAGCTGCGCTCGATGATCCCCGAGGTCTACGCAGGGTTCACGCACACCCACAAAGCCGCGCTGTCCCCCGGCGCGCTGGATACCAAGACCAAGGAACTCATCGCGCTCGCCATCGGTGTTGTCGACCGCTGCGACGGCTGCATCGCCTCCCACGCCCGCGGCGCAGCCCGCGCCGGCGCGAGCCCGCAGGAGGCCGCCGAAGCCATTGGCGTCACTATCCTCATGGGCGGTGGCCCCGCGACGGTCTACGGGCCCCGCGCGCTGGAGGCCTTCATGGAGTTCCACGAGCAGTTCGCCGACCAAGAGGCCAAGCGCCAGCCCCGAGCGTGACGCTCAGCCGGCGGCGACCAGCTTGCTCTTGACGACCTTCCCCATCGCATTGCGCGGGAAGGCATCGACGAAGTGGACCTCGCGGGGACGCTTGTGCACCGAGAGCCGCTGCGCGACCCAGGAGATCAGTTCGTCCTGGGTCACAGCCTCCGCCGGCACGACGAAGGCGGTAATGCGCTGCCCGAGGTCATCATCCGGTACACCGACGACCGCCGCCTCGACGACGCCCGGGTGCGCGAGCAACTCGGCCTCGATCTCACCCGCACCGACGCGGAAGCCGCCGGTTTTGATCAGGTCGACCGAGGTCCGCCCGACGATCCGGTGACAGCCATCCGGCGCGATCGTCGCGACATCCCCGGTGACGAACCAGCCGTCCTCGGTGAAACTGGCCGCGGTGGCCTCGGGCTGGCCAAGATATCCGTCGAAGACCACCGGCCCGCGCACCAGCAGCTCGCCGACGCTCTCGCCGTCGTGGGCGACCGCGCCGCCATCGTCGCCCCGCAGCCGAGTCGAGATCCCCTCGATCGGCCAGCCCACCCAGCCGGCGCGGCGCGGACGGTCCCAGCGGGCCGAGACGGTGATGAGCGTTTCGGTCATCCCATAGCGTTCGACGATCTCGTGGCCGGTCAGGTCCCGGATGCGGTCAAAAACCGGAGCCGGAAGCGCCGCCGACCCCGACACGAGCAGGCGCGCGCCCGCCAGCCGCCGAGCAGCGTCGGGATCGCGCGCCAGCCGGTGCCACACGGTCGGGACCCCAAAAAAGAGGCTCCCCTCCACGGCAGCGTATGCCGCCGGCGTCGGACGTTCGGTATGCACGAGCGCGGACCCCACCCGCAGGGCGCCGAGCACACCGAGCACCAGCCCGTGCACGTGATACAGCGGAAGCCCGTGCACGAGAACGTCATCCTTGGTCCAAGCCCACACGGCCGCCAGCCCGTCCAGACCGGCAGCAAGAGCCGCGCGGGTGTGTGGAACACCCTTGGGCAGCCCGGTCGTGCCCGAGGTATAGAGGACAAGCGCCTCGGCCTCGGCAGGGGGCTCGGGCGTCATCCCTGCCTCGGATCTCGGCCGCAGCTCAATCGGTATGCCGGGCAGCTCGCCTCCTGCCGGCACCTCCCCCGCCCACGCCTGCGCCTGGGAGTCACGCTCGATGTGCGCGACCTCGGTCGGGCCGGCGTCGCTCGGAACCGGGATGACGCTCACTCCCGCCAGCAGCCCCCCGACCACGGCGACCACCGTGCTCAATCGCGGCACGGCGCGCACACAGACGCGCCGCTTGCCGCCCAAGCGCTGCGCCGCGACCGTGGCGGCACCGAGCAGCTCGCCGAAGGACATGACGTCGTCCGCGACGCGGACCAGCTGCTCGCCTGAGGTGCCGTCGGTCAGTTGCCGCAGCAGGCCAGGCGTGTCCACAGCCCGAGCCTAGCCACCCCGCGAAGCTGTCCTCGCCTCGCTGGCACAGCCTGGGGGCCCGCCGTCACCGCTGTGGCGGTGATCACGCCAGCCACGGCACCCCAGGGCTCGGGCGCGTAGGCTGACCGCCGTGCGCGCCAATGGCCAGTTCGACCCCGTCGCTCGGGCGTCCGAACTCTTGTCTGAGAAGTGGATGTCGCTGATCTTGCGCGAACTGATGCTCGGCACGACGCGATATGGGGAACTCATCCGGGCGCTACCGACGCTCTCCCAGCCGCTGTTGAGCAAGCGCTTGCGGGAACTCCTCGACGCGGGAGTCATCGAGCGGCGCGGGGAGCGGATGGCGGCCCGCTATCACTTGACCGAGGCCGGGTGGGACCTGGAACCGATCATCACCGCGATGGGCGCGTGGGCGCAGCGGTGGGCGCCGTGCACCTACGACCGGGCCGACCTCGACCCGGCCCTGCTCATGTGGGATATCCATCGCATGCTCGTGCCCGCCGGTCTGGCCGAGGGCCGGACGGTCATCGAGTTCCGCCTGCATGGCGGCACCCCGGCTAACGCCACCTTTTGGCTGGTGGTCGGGGAGGAGATCGAGATGCGGCACACCGACCCCGGGCCGTGGACCGATTTGGCCGTGGATGCCGACATGCGAGCGCTCACCGAAGTCTGGCTCGGCGACCGGACGATGCGTTCGGCGATGGACGACGGGCTGATCACCCTCACCGGACCTGGCCGCCTCACCCGCCGCTTCCCGCGGTGGTTCGGCCAACACCCGATCTATGCCAAGGTCCGGCCCGCCGGGTCCGAGGACGAGGCCGACGCGGCGGACGACAAGGACGGCGCCGACGACAGCACCGAGGACAGCACCGACGACGAGTGACGCCGCACGCGCGGGGGAACTGGGTCAGGGACCTCGGCGCGACGTCACCAGGAGCCGCCACCACCGCCGCCGCCGCCACCACCGGAGGAGCCGCCGCCGCCGCTGCCGCTCGAGCTGGAGTTGCTCACGCTGGCGCTGGCGAACGAGGTGCCGAAGTCGGTACTGGAGTAGGAGCTGTAGAACGACGGACCGGCATACCACCCCGGGGTGTCCGGAATGCGCCCGGCGGCGGCCAGCTCGCTGCAGATCTTTTGCCACCGCTCGGCGACATCGAAGACGATCGCCCACGGCAAGAACTTGCTGAAGATGTCCTCGCCCTCCTCGAAGCGCAGCTGGCCCGCCTCGGCCGTCGTGAGATAGCGCTTGAAGCCGACGACCTGGTCGGTGAGTGCCCGGCCCACGGGCGTGCGGTGGCCGTTCATCCACCGCACCCCGGCATAGCCCAACCCGCCGGCGACGACGAGTCCCGGCGCGGCATACAGCCAGATCCCCGCGCCGCGCGAGGAGGCCAGAGCGACGAGCGCGATGATGCCGAACACGATGAGCATAAACAGCCCACAGCCGAGCCCGACCGACGATCCGGTCGTCCAGCCGCGCTTCTTCGCCTCGGCATCGAGCGCCTTGGTCAAAGCCTTGTCGGCCTCGGCGAAGCGCTTTTTGTCGTTTGTGTCGGGATGGTCGATGACGACCGGCGTTCCCGCGGGGCCGAACAGCTTCTGGACGAACTCGGTTTGATATCCGGGTTGGGCGCGGCTGAGGTCACGCGGGTGCACCGCGCGCCGCAGCCCGCCGGAGTCCTTGAATTTCCGCCCGGAGTCGGGAGTCGAGACGACGCCGACCGCACCCTGGGTGGCCAGCTCGATGAGCACCGCCGCGGTGCGGCGCGAGCTTGCCGAACTGCTCTCCAGCGGGCCGCCCAGCTCGGGCGGGATGTCCGGCGCGTTGAACCGGACAGGGATCGCGTCCTCGTCGATGGTGTCCTGGATGGCCGGCGTCCCCTGCGGCGCGATGACCCCGGGAGGCGTTCCCGCGAAGCGCTCATCGCGCATGGCCCGGTGCGAACGGACGGCGAGCAGGAGGGCGGCCAGGCACGCCAGCAGCGACCCTCCGATGGTGAGCGGATTCAGGTGGGCGCTGGCGATCAGCGAGCCCTTGGGCACGACGGTCGGGGTGGCATTGCTGACTGAGCCGGCCGGCAGCAGTGCCGAGACCGTCATGCCCTCGCCAACGCCGAGACCGGAGTGCTCGAAGACGGCCGCGCCATCCTCGGTCCCGGTCGTGCACGTCTTCTCGGTGTCACCAGCCGCACCCCAATAGCAGTTGAGTTCGCCGGCCCCCTGGGGGGCCCGGACCAGGACGCGGACGTGCGCGATCTCGGCCTTCCAGTCGGTGCCGGTCGCGTTCCAATAGAACTCGGGCTGGCCGTCGATTGTGCGCAGGGCGCCCTTGACGGTGTAGCTGATCCGATAGGTGGCCTGCCGGCTGGTCAGCGTCCGGTCCTCGTCACCGATCTTCAGCTCGATGTATTGGGTGCGAAAGCCGCGCCAGTGAGTGCTTCGATCGACGTTGTCCGGCGCGTTCGCAGAAGTGACCTCGATGTCGCTGATGTCGTATGTGACGTCCTGATCCGACCCGGGAGCAAACGGCTGCCGGGTGATCAGCTGGCGATAGATCCCGTGCCGCTCCTGCGAGCCGCCGAACTCGTAGTCGATGTCCTCAACGACTCGAACCGTGCCGTCGGCCTGGATCAGGTAGTCGATCCGGAAGTCCGAGATGACATCCCCCTCCTCGCCGTATGCCGGTCCGACGAACAGCATCGTCAGCCCGATCAGCGCACTCAGCCAGGCGAACACCCTGGCAGCAACCCGCGACATGACTCACCCCTGGCACATCCCCGCTCCGGATGGCGGGACGCTCGCAGAATAGCCCGCGCCGGCGACATACCGTCTGAGTAGAGCTGCCTAGCTTGCGCGGTGAGCGGGCATCGCGCGGCTGGAGTAACGTCGTGCCTGGCCGTTGCAGTCAATGCGCAAGGAGTCACCATGCGGGCAGCCCGCTACTACGCCAACAGCGACATCCGGATCGAGGAGATCCCCGAACCCACAGTCGGGGCCGGCGAGGTCGGCGTTGAGGTCGCCTGGTGCGGCATCTGCGGCACCGACCTGCACGAATACAAGGACGGCCCGATCTTTTGCCCTCGGCCGGACATCCCCCACCCGATTTCGGGTGAGGCCGCGCCGATCACCCTGGGGCACGAGATGTCCGGGGTGGTGTATGCCGTCGGCGACGGCGTCGATGACATCACGGTTGGGCAGCACGTGGTCGTCGAGCCCTACATCATCGCCGACGACGTCGACACGAGCAGCGACGACTATCACCTCTCCAAGGACATGAACTTCATCGGGCTGGCCGGGCGCGGTGGCGGCCTCGGCGAGAAGCTCGCCGTCAAGCGCCGCTGGGTGCACCCGATCGCCGACTCCATCCCACTCGATCAGGCGGCGCTGATCGAGCCCCTAGCCGTCGGCTATCACGCCTTCCAGCGCTCCGGCGCCGCCGCGGGCGACTTCGCCCTCGTTGGCGGCGTGGGACCGATCGGGCTGCTCCTGTCGGCGGTCTTGAAGGCCGAGGGCCTGACCGTCGCCGTCAGCGACATGAGCGGGCTGCGTCGCGAGAAGGCGCTCGGCGCAGGCGCCGACCACGCCTTCGACCCGCGCGAAATCGATGTGGCCCAGGCGGTCCGCGACCTGACCGGCGGGCGGGGCGCCGATGTCGCCTTCGAATGCACCTCGGTGCAGCCGGCGATGGACACCCTCGTCGATGCCCTCGCCCCCCGCGGGGTTCTGGTCGTCGTGTCGATCTGGGGACAGCGCGGCTCGTTCGACATGCAGCAGGTCGTGCTCAAGGAGCTCGACGTCCGCGGCACGATCGCCTACGTCAACTCCCACCCGGCGACGATCAAGCTCGTCGAGGACGGCAAGGTCAACCTCGCGCCGTTCATCACCGGCAAGATCGGCCTGGAGGGCCTGATCGATGAGGGCTTCGACACCCTGATCCATCGCAACGAGACCGCCGTCAAGATCCTCGTCTCGCCCAGCGGCGCCGGCCTCGGCGGCTGACCGCCGCACCGGATCACCGCGACGCACTCACCGCTACGGGATGAGCAGGGCGACGATCTGGGCGGCGGCGGCCTTGGCCGATGTCGTCAGGGCGTCGATCCGGACTTCGGGGGCGGTTGGCGCCTCATACTGGCTATCCACGCCGGTGTAGTTCGTCAACTCTCCGGCGCGGGCGGCGGCATACAGCCCCTTGGTGTCGCGTTTTTCGGCCTCGGCGAGCGGCATGTCGACGAAGACCTCGTAGAACTCGCTCTCGCCGATCAGGTCACGTGCCATCCTCCGCTCGGCGGTGAACGGGGAGATCGAGGAGACGATGACAACGAGGCCGGCGTCGGCCATCAGCTTGGCGACCTCGGCCAGGCGGCGGGCGTTCTCGACCCGGTCGGCGTCGTCGAAGCCGAGGTCCTTGCTCAGCCCGAGGCGCATGTTCTCGCCGAGGATAAGGAAGGTATGCCGGTTCATCCGGGCGAGCTGAACCTCCAGCTCGTTGGCGATCTGTGTCTTGCCCGACCCGGGGACGCCGGTCAGCCAGATCACCGCGGGGTCCTGGTTCTTCATCCGGGCGTGGTGCTGCCGGCTGATCTCCAGGGGCTGGGCAGAGACGTTCTTGGCCCGGCGCAGCGCGAAGTGGATCATGCCCGCGGCAACCGTCGCGTTGGTCATCTTGTCGATGACGATGAACCCGCCGAGGTCGTGTGACTGGGCATAGGGCTCGAAGACGATCGGCCGGTCGGTGGAGAAGGTCACGACACCGATCGCGTTGAGGTCCAACGTCTTTGCGGCGGCGTGCTCCATCGTGTTGACGTTGACCTGGTATTTCGGCCGCTCGAACTGCGCGGTGACGGTCGTCGTGCCGATCTTGATCCAGTAGGGCCGGCCGGGGAGCATCTCGGAGTCGTCCATCCACACCAGGTGGCACTCGAAGTGGTCGGCCGACTCCGGCACGTCGCCGTCGAGGACGAGGACGTCACCGCGGGAGCAGTCGATCTCATCCGCCAGGGTGACTGTGACCGCCTGGCCGACGACCGCCTCCTGCAGGTCGCCGTCGAAGGTGACGATCCGTGCCACCGTCGAGGACCGGTTGCTCGGCAGGACCCGGACCTGGTCGCCGGGGCGCAGCACGCCGTTGGCGATCGTCCCGGCGAACCCGCGGAAGTTGAGGTCGGGCCGGGTGACCCGCTGGACCGGCATCCGGAAGGGCCGCTGCTGGTCAAGGGTCTGATCGAGCTCGACCGTCTCCAGGTGGTTCATCAGCGTTGTGTCGGTATACCACGGCGCATTCGACGAGTTCGTCGTGATGTTGTCGCCGAGGAAGCCCGAGATCGGGATCGCGGTGAAGTCGCCGATGCCGATCGAGTCGGCAAACGCGCGATAGTCGGCGACGATGTCGTCGAAGACCTGCTGGCTGTAGCCGACGAGATCCATCTTGTTGACCGCCAAGACGATGTGCCGGATGCCGATCAGGTGGGTCAGATAGCTGTGCCGGCGGGTTTGGGTCAGCACGCCCTTGCGAGCGTCGATGAGGATGACCGCGAGCTCGGCCGTCGAGGCGCCGGTGACCATGTTGCGGGTGTACTGCTCGTGGCCGGGGGTGTCGGCGACGATGAACTTGCGCTTCTCGGTGGAGAAGAAGCGGTAGGCAACGTCGATCGTGATGCCCTGCTCCCGCTCGGCCGCCAGCCCGTCGACAAGCAGGGCGAAGTCGATCTGGTCGCCCTGGGTGCCGACCCGCTTGGAGTCGGCTTCGAGGGCCTGCAGGTGGTCCTCGAAGATCATCTTGCTGTCATAGAGCATCCGCCCGATGAGCGTGGACTTGCCGTCGTCGACCGAGCCGCAGGTGATGAAGCGCAGCATCGTCTTGTGCTGGTGGCGCTCCAGATAGGCGTCGATGTCCTCGGCGATCAGCGATTCGACCTGATAGATCGAGTCGTCGGTGGTCGTCATCAGAAGTAGCCCTCCTGCTTCTTCTTCTCCATCGAGCCGGCGGAGTCGTGATCGATCGCCCGGCCCTGTCGCTCGGACGTCGTCGTCAGCAGGATCTCCTGGATGACCTCGGGAAGGGTGGTGGCGGTGGATTCGACGGCTCCGGTCAGCGGATAGCAGCCGAGCGTGCGGAAGCGGACGCTGCGCAGCTCGGGCTCACGGCCGTTGAGCGGGAAGCGGTCGTCATCGACCATGATGAGCAGCCCGTCGTGCTCGACGACCGGGCGCTTGGCCGCGAAATACAGCGGGACGATCTCGATGCCCTCGAGGTGGATGTACTGCCAGATGTCCAGCTCGGTCCAGTTCGAGAGCGGGAAGACCCGCATCGACTCCCCCGGCTGCTTGCGGGCGTTGTAGAGCTTCCACAGCTCCGGGCGCTGGTTCTTGGGGTCCCACTGGTGGTTGCGGTTGCGGAAGGAGAAGACCCGCTCCTTGGCCCGCGACTTCTCCTCATCGCGCCGGCCGCCGCCGAACGCGGCGTCGAAGCCATACTTGTCGAGCGCCTGCTTTAGGCCCTCGGTCTTCCACATGTCCGTATGCAGCGGCCCGTGGTCGAAGGGGTTGATTCCCTTCTCCTTGGCCTCGGGGTTCTGGTAGACGAGCAGCTCCATGCCCGCCTCGCGCGCGGCCTTGTCGCGCAGCTCATACATCGCCTTGAACTTCCACGTCGTATCGACGTGCATCAGGGGAAACGGCGGTGGCGCCGGATAGAAGGCCTTGCGGGCCAGGTGGAGCATCGTCGCCGAGTCCTTGCCGATGCTGTAGAGCATCACCGGGTTCTCCGCCTCGGCGGCGACTTCCCGCATGATGTGGATGCTCTCGGCCTCCAGCCGCTGCAAATGCGTCAGCGCGGAGGGTCCGGGTTGCGCCATGAAATAAACCTTCCCTGGTGATCGCGTTGCGGCCTGCCCCGTCACGGCCGCCGCGGGGGCGCGGCGAGCTGCGCGCCGTCGCCACACACGACCATCGAGATTAGCACGCGCCGCAGGGCGCTTCGGACACTCCGGCTAGCGACGGACGGTCAGGCGAGCGACGGGACGGTCAGGCGAGCGACAGGAACAGCCGCTCCATCGACTCCAGATCCATCGTGTGCCCATCCGGGTCGGTGATGCACTGCTTGAGCCCAAGCGCGATCACGGCGAAGCCGGCCCGGTCGAGGGCCTTGGACACGGCCGCCATCTGGGTGACGATCTCCTGGCACTCGCGGCCGTCCTCGATCATCTTGATGATCCCGCCGATCTGCCCCTGGGCGCGCTTGAGACGTTTGACGACCGCAACCATCTCCTGCTGATCGAGTTCCATGCGCGCTCCTGTGCTCGGCCCTAAGGCATGATACCCCCAGCCGTATGCCCCCGGCAGCTGATCGCGCCCGGGCGATAGGGTCGGCGTATGCCCGTGGAGCGTCTGCTGCCCTCCGAGGAAGGCCGGGCCCTGATCGGCCTCGTGCGTGACATCGCCGCCAAGGAATTGCGGCCGCGTGCCGACGCCGCCGAGGTGGCCGCCGTGAGCGTGCCTGCCTGCCCCCGCGACGTCTTCGCCGTGCTCGGCCGCGCGGGCCTGCTCTCCTTGCCCTATCCCGAGGAGTTCGGCGGCGGCGCGCAGCCCTACGAGACGTATCTGCAGGTCATCGAGGAGATCGGCGCGGCGTGGATGAGCGTAGCCGTAGGCACGTCGGTGCATGCGCTGACGTGCTACCCGACCGCGGCATACGGCACCCGGGGACAACAGGAGGCGCTGCTGCCCGGCATGCTCTCCGGCGAGACGCTTGGCGCCTACTGCCTGTCCGAGCCCCTCGCCGGCTCCGACATCGCGTCGATGACCACGCGGGCGGAGCGTGACGGCGAGGACTATGTGATCAATGGGACCAAGTCGTGGATCTCGCATGCCGGGCACGCCGACTTCTATGCCACCTTTGCCCGCACCTCCGACGACGGTGGCAAGGGGCTGTCCTGCTTCGTGGTGCCGGCCGACGCCGACGGCCTGTCGTTCGGGACGCCGGAAAAAAAGATGGGCCTGCACTGCGACCCGGTGAGCGAGGTGCTCTTCGAGGACGTGCGCGTGCCTGCCTCGCGCCGGATGGGCGCGGAAGGGCAGGGGATGGCGATCGCGCTCGCCGCGCTCGACTCGGGCCGGCTCGGGATCGCCGCCGCGGCCACCGGCCTGGCCCAGGCCGCCCTCGACCTCGCCGCGTCGTATGCCGTCGATCGCCGCCAGTTCGGCCGCCCGGTGGCGAGCAACCAGGGCCTGGCCTTCCTCATCGCCGATCTCGCCGCAGCGATCGGCAGCGCCCGCGCGTCCTATCTGTATGCCGCGCGGCTACGCGACGCCGGCCGCCCGTTCAGCAAGGAAGCGGCGATCGCCAAGCTGATCGCCACCGACGCGGCGATGCGGGTGACGACCGAGGCGGTGCAGGTGCTCGGCGGCGCGGGCTACACGGCGGATTTCCCCGCGGAACGCTACTTCCGCGAGGCCAAGGTCACCCAGATCTTCGAAGGAACCAACCAGATTCAGCGACTCGTCATCGGCCGGCACGTGCTCGGCCGCTGACGACACGGGACGGCATACGACCAGGAGAGACCGATGCACTTGTCCGAGAACACCGTTGCCCTCGTCACCGGCGGCGCCTCGGGGTTGGGCGAGGCGACCGTTCGGCGGTTGCACGAACGCGGCGCCTGCGTGGTGATCGTCGACCTGCCGACCTCGCGTGGGGCGGATCTGGCGTGGGAGCTGGGCGAGCAGGCCTGTTGGATGCCGGGGGATGTCCGCGACGAAGGCGAGGTTGCCGCGGCGATCGCGATCGCCCGTGAACGCGGTGACCTGCGCGTGGCGGTCATGTGCGCGGGCGTGGTGACCCCGGGACGCATCCTCGGCCGGCGCGGCCCACTCGCGCTGGACACCTATCGCTCGGTGATCGAGGTCAACCTCATCGGCACCTTCAACGTCCTTCGCTTGGCCGCCGAGGCGATGGCCGCCAACGAACCGCTGGACGGCGACCGCGGGGTCGTGGTGATGACCTCCTCGATCGCCGCCTATGACGGGCAGGTGGGCCAGGCAGCATACGCATCAAGCAAGGGCGGCATCGTCGGGCTGACCTTGAGCGCGGCGCGGGATCTGGCCGACAAGGGCATCCGGGTGGTGACGATCGCCCCCGGTTCGTTCGCGACCCCGATGATGGCGAGCCTTCCCGAGGAGGTCAAGGAGGTCCTGGAAAAGCAGGTGCCGCACCCGCCGCGGCTCGGCGACCCCCGCGACTACGCCAAGCTGGTCGCCCACATCGTCGACAATGCGATGCTCAACGGGGAGGTCATCCGGCTCGACGGGGCGCTGCGGATGCCGCCGCGCTGACCGGGCGGGTGTATTCCTCGCTGGCCGCGAGAACCGGGGCGACGAACACCGTCCGGGAGTTTTGCAGGCCAACCCAGCCGAGGAGCCCGTCGCCGACGACTGCGGGGGCGGTCCAGGTGATCTTCTTGTGCCGGGTCGAGCCGACCGTCCAATAGGAAACCTCGCGCTTAAGGGTTCCGGATGGCAGCAGGCTGAACGTCGCCCGCCCGATCGACGTGGCCCGCAGGGGGTTGATCTCGAAGATCTTGTCGATCTCGAAGCCTACCCGGCCGACGATGTGGTAGTCGTCGGGGTGCTCGACATAGGGATTGGCCTGGTCCGCGCGGCGCAGCACGCACGGTGTGGTCGTTCCGGCCTGGATCGGCGGATTGACCCCGGTCGGGCACTGCCAGTCCAGCCACCGGGCCTGCACGCCCCAGCCATCGGCCTTGAGGGCAAAGGTGCCGCTGTGCGCATTGCCCGGGCGCCGGGAGACCGAGCCCATCACCCGCCAGCCGAAGCGCACGACCTGCCGCTCGGCCACGAGCGTCCAGTCCTCTCGAGCGGGCGACGCCGGCGCGGTCGTGTCCATCGGGGCAAGGCTCGCCCGGGCGGGGATCGTCCGGGCGGAGATCGTCCGGGGCGTGCCTTGGGCGTGGGCTCCTGCCGCACCGAGAAGCAGCAGGGTGGCGGCGCAGCCGCCACTGACGGCCATCGTGAGCACGGCCCCGGGGCCACGTGGTCTCATCGGTTCCTCCTTCGCGCTCACGCGAGCGGCCGCACATAGGTGCGGTAGGCGGTCAACTGGGCACTGACGATCGTCGTCTTCGGCGCGGACAGCGACAGCCACCCGACCGAGCCGTTGGCAATCACGCCGGGCGCCCGCACGATCAGCCGCTTGTATTCGCGCTTGGTGTCCTGCCAATAGACCGTTTCCTGCTCGGGCGCGGCCGTTGGGCGCAGGGTGAGGTTGAGCACGGCGCTCCCGCGAGTGGTTGTGGTCGGCGTTTGGATCGTCGTGCTCAGCGTCGTGTGGATATCGAGGCCCACCGCGCCGACGCCTTGGTAGTCCTCGGGCGGGAAGACGATCGCCGAGCCCACCTCCTCACGCAACAGGGTGCACGAGGTTTGCGCCGCGGAATCCTGGGGCGGAGTGACTCCGCTGGGACAGCGCCAGTCCAGCCACATCGACCACACCCGCCCGTCGCTGTTGTCAAGGAAGAAGCCGCCGCTGTGGGCATTGCCCGGCCGGCCCGTGGCCGCCGCCGGATAGCGCCACTGGACCACTCCGACGCGCTTGTTTCCGGCAAACGCCCAGTCGGCGGCGGCGCTAGCCTGCGCGGAGCCAGCCCGCACGGCGTTCGGCGAACTCGCGGCGACCGCGCCCGCCGGCGCGGCGATCGCAGAAATGCCGGCGGCAGAGACGAGAAGTGTCACTGCCGCAGCGGTGATTTGGCGCAGCATACGGTCCCCCGATGGTCAGACCCCCCTTTGGGGCAAGTTATCCCATGAAGCGGGCGTGGGCAAGCCGTGTGCCGTCGGGAACTGGTGCTTCATTCCTCGCCAGATTGGTGATTGGACCGGGTAGGCGGTCGGCAGGCCAGCGCTGGTCTGGCGCCGGGATATCCTTCCCGTGCCCGCCGGGTACCTCCACGGGCACGCTGGCGTGGCGCAATTGGCAGCGCACCTGTCTTGTAAACAGGTGGTTGGGGGTTCGAGTCCCCCCGCCAGCTCTCGCGCTGCGCGCTCGACCTGCCCTGTAGGTGTCCTGCAACAGGTGAGGTATACGGCACCTCCTGCAGGACAGCGGCTCAGGCCAGCGGGAGCCCCGCCTCACCGGAAACTACAAGCGCGGCAACGAACGTCGGGCGCGCTCGCATCCCCTCAACCAGCGACGTTACCGGTGCGCTGCCCGCGGCACCCCTTACGCTGGGGGGATGGCCAAGGCGCGCGAGCAGGACGTCGACTCGATCGCCGGCTCGCTGCCGGGAGCCGAGTCGGGGATCTCGTGGGGCGACCGGCCGACCTGGAAGGTGGGCGGCAAGGGCTTCCTGTTGCGCCGGGCGCCGCACAAGACGGCGGTCGACCCCGCGACCGGGGAACCCTATACCGACCTGCTGGTCATCCATACCGCTGACCTGGAGGCCAAGGAGGCGCTGCTGCAAAGCGGCGGGCCGTTCTTCGACATCGACCACTTCCGGGGATATGCCGCCGTCCTCGTCCAGACCTCCCGCCTGGGTGAACTCGACCGCGACGAGCTCACCGAGGTGATCACCGAGGCGTGGGCGGCCAAGGCGCCCAAGCGGATGGTTGCCGAACACTTCGGCGAGCCGGTCGACCCCTTCGAGGCCTTGGGAGCGCCCGCCCGCAGGGCGCTGGCCGGCGCCGGCATCCGCACCCTGGACGACCTCGCCGCGCGCACCGACGCCGAGCTGCTGGCGCTGCACGGATTCGGGCCCGCCGCCCTGCGAGCTGCCCGCGCCCTGACCTGACCTAACCTGACCTGACCTGACCTGACCTGACCGCGTAGCGTGGCCCAATGCCCCGCTATGTCGCCTTCCTGCGCGCGATCAACCTTGGTGCCACGCGCACGTTTCCCAAGGCCGCGATCATCGCCGCCACGGAGGCTACCGGCGCCACCGAGGTCGCGACGCATGCCACGAGCGGGAACGTCGTGCTCACCTGCCCCCAACGGTCGGCCAAGAGCGTCGCCGCCGCCTTGGAGAAGTCGTATGCCGCTGCCGCCGGCTTCGCGGTCCCGACCGTCGTGCTCACTCTCGCCGAGCTGCGCGAGGTCGTCGCCACCGGCCAGGAGCTGGCCGAGAAGCACCAACCTGCGGGCAAGCACTACGTGACGCTGTATGCCGCGCCCCCACCCGCCGCCGCCGCTGCCGCCGTGACTTCACTCGAGATCCCGGGTGACGTGTGCGTCGTGTCGGGGCGCGCGGCATACGCACTGCTGGAGGGCAACATCCACACCTCGAAGTTGTTGTCCAGCAAGGAATTCGCCGCCCTGGGCGAGGGCACCTCGCGGACGATCGAGATGCTCACCACCCTGGCCGGCAAGTGGGCAGCCGACTGAGCCGGCGACTGAAGAACAGCTCCTCAGCCGCGTTGCCGCCGAGCCAACCGAGCAGCGAGCCACAACGGCATGGCGACCGCGACCCCGGTCAGCACCAACAGGATGAGCGAAAGGGTGCTCGCGTAGCCAAGCTCGCCATACTCGAACGCGCGCCGCCAGATCAGCAGCGGGGCGGTCAGGGTGGCGTTGGTCGGCCCGCCCTCGGTGAGCAACATCGCCGGGACAAAACTGTTTTGCAGCAACACAATCACATCCCGGGCGGCGAGCACGAGAATAAGCGGGGCCATGACCGGCAGGGTGAGCCTGGTCAGGGTGAACCACGACGAGGCACCTTCGAGCGCGAGCGCGGCATACCACCCGGCGGGCACCGCCCGGCGCGCGGCCAGACCGACAACGAACGCCTCGCCTATCTGGAAGGACACCGCGAGGACGAGCGCCGTTCGGGCCCCCCACGGCTCGGTGAGGAAGCCCGGGGCGGGCAGCCCAAGACCCCGGATCAGTTGCGGCACAGGGCCATAGAGCGGGTTGAGCAGCCACAGCCACAGCAGCGCCCAGGCGGCGTCCGGGATCACGGAGGGCAGGTATGCCGCCACTCGCCCGACGCTGTCCAGCGGACCGCGCCGGCGGGCAAGCACGAGAGCGGCGCCCATGGCGAGCGCGAGGCGCAGCGGGACCGCGATCACGGCGATCACCGCGCTCGTCGCGAGCGAGCGCCAGAAGAGGTGATCCCCGGCGGCCCGGTGCAGATTGTCCAAACCGGTGAAGCGGGGCCCGGCAAAGCTGTAATAGTCGCTCAGCGCGAGCCAGCCGCCGATGACCACGGGCGCCCCGACGAGCAGGAGCGAGCCGAGAAGGAACGGCCAGGCCAGCGGTGAGCGCCTCATCGCGCCTCCTCCGCGACCCCATCGCCGGCGTGTGCTGCAACGTCGGGATGTTGTCCAGGAAGACGAGGCGGAGGTCTGCTTCACCTCCGGCGCGTATGCCGCCGGGCAGGTTCTCTTCCGCGCCGGCGGCTGCCCGGGCCAATGGGATGTCGAACTCGTCGCCGTCGACCCAGCGCGGATTCCCCCGACGCCGTTGCCGGCGCCGCCATCGGCAACGTCCGACGGCGCCACGCCGCTACTCTCAAGGCGGTGACCGCCGTAGTGGCGGCGCGGAGGGAGGAAGGCAACGGGTGAAGGTCACAGTCCTCGGCGGCGGCAACTGGGGCACGACCGTCGCCTCGATCACCGCACGCCGACACGACGTCGTGCTCTGGGCACGCAGCGAGGAGGTCGTCGCGGAGGTCGGCGAGCGGCATACGAACTCGCGGTATTTGGACGGATTCACCCTCCACCCGAAGTTGAGGGCGACCGCCGACCTGCAGCAGGCGGTCGAGCACGCCGAGCTGCTCATCGTCGGGGTGCCGACGGGGGCGGTGCGCGCGACCGTTGCCGCCGCCCGCGAGCACCTCCATCCGTGGATCCCGATCGTCTCCCTGGCCAAGGGCTTCGAGCAGGACAGCCTGCTGCGGATGACCGAGGTCATCCACCACGAGCTGCCCTCCCACCCGGTGGCGGCGTTGACCGGGCCCAATATCGCCCGAGAGATCATGGCTGGGCAGGCCGCCGCCAGCGTCATTGCCACCCCGGACCTGGCCGTGGCCAAGGCGCTGCAGCGCGTGCTCAGCACGGGCCTGTTCCGCGTCTATACCAACCCCGACGTCATCGGGTGCGAGCTCGGGGGCGCTCTGAAGAATGTCGTGGCGATCGCCTGCGGGATGGCCGAAGGGCTCGGGGTCGGCGACAACACCCGTGCACTGGTCATGACCCGCGGCCTCGCCGAGCTGATCCGGCTCGGCGAGGCGATGGGCGGGCAGGGCAGTTCGTTCGCCGGGCTCGCCGGGATGGGCGACCTGATCGCGACCTGCCTGAGCCCGATGAGCCGCAACCGCTCGGTCGGGGAGAAGCTTGGGCGGGGCCTGTCGATTGACGAGATCACCGGCGGCATGACGATGGTCGCCGAGGGCATCAAGACCGCCGTCACCGCGCACGAGCTGGCCGAGCGTTTTGGGATCGGTATGCCGATCCACGAGACGATCTATGGCGTGGTCACCGGGGCGATCGACCCGTTGGCGGCCTATCGCGGGCTCGGCCCGCGGCCGGGTGGCGAGGACGAACCGGGCTGAGCACGGGATCCATCCGTCTCGGCGCTCGGCGCGCCGGCACCGCCGGGCAGCAGCCGGCCGAGGGAGACAAACCGCGGCCGGGCGACCTCGGTGACGACCACCTCGGTGATTCCGGGCACGGCCGCGCGCAGCGCGGCGGCGAGTGTCGTGCCGACGGACAATCCGGCCGCGGGGCAGCCGGCGCAGGCTCCCCCGACCTCCAGGTCGACCCGCCCGGCCTGCACCCCAGCCACGCGCACCTGCCCGCCGTGCCGCGCGATCATCTCCCCCGCCGGGCCGGCAATCACGGCCGCAACCGCCTGCTCAATCGCGGCATCGTCGACCGGCGCGCTCGTCCAGCCCGCGGGATCCTCCAAGGCCGCGTGCAGCGCGGTGCGGATCGCCGCCCCGTCCGCACGCCAGGACCGTCCCGCGGCCAAGGTCAGCAGCAGCCGTCCCGGCCGGGCAATGGCCGTCACCGAACCGTCGGCGAGCAACTCGCCGAAGCGCCCCGGAGCGCCCTGGACCGGCCCGTCCAGCGACAGCGCCCCGTCGGGGATCACCCAGCTCAACGTCTGCGGTTCGCCCGGCACGGCCTCGGGATGGGTCGGGATCATCCCGTCAGCGCGGCGACGATCGTGCGCGCGAGGAAGGCCATCGTCCAGGCCAGCGCAAAGAGATAGCCGAAGCCGATCAGCGGCCACTTCCACCCGCCGGTCTCGCGGCGCAACACCCCGATCGTCGAGATGCACTGCAGCGCATAGACAAAGAAGACGAGCAGCGCCGCGATCGTCGGGGCCGACCACAGCGGCTCGCCCGCCCGGCCACCATCGGTGACCGTCATCGCCTCCAGCGCCGCGCGCGGGTTCTCCGGGTCAGCGGCCGCGGCCACTTGGCCCATCGTCGCAACGAACACCTCCCGCGCCGCGAGCGAGGAGACCACGCCGATGTTGATCCGCCAGTCGAAGCCGAGCGGCTCGAAGACCGGCCCGACCGCGCGGCCGATGTCGGCGGCAAAACTGTTGTCGAGGACGTAGGCCGCTGCCGCCCCATGATCGCCCGGGTCCACGCCCGCCGCGCGCATCTCGGCGGCGCCCCGGGCCGGCAGGTTCAGCAACAGGAACAGCAGGATCGTCGTCGCGAGGATGATGTGGGTGACCTTGCGCAGGAAGCTGCGGCAGGCATCCCATACGGCCAAGAGGACGCCGCGCACGCTGGGCAGCCGGTAGGGCGGCATCTCCATGTAGAACGGCAACGCCCGGCCATGCCCGCGCCCGAACCGCTTGAACGCCGCCGCGGCGAGCAGCGAGGAGAGCGCCCCGAGCAGATAGAGCCCAAAGAGGATGCTCCCCTGCGCCCCAAACGGCCCGAACCGCGCCGAGGACGGCACGAGCATCGAGATGAGCAGGACAAACACCGGCAGCCGCGCCGAGCAGGTCATCAGCGGGGCGGCCATCATCGTCGCCAGCCGGTCTCGGGCCGAGGGCAGCGTGCGGGTGGCCATGATCCCCGGGATCGCGCAGGCGACCGACGACAACAGGCTGACGAACGCCCGGCCTTCCAGCCCGAAGCGGGACATCAGCTTGTCCATGATGACCGCCGCCCGCGACATATAGCCGACGCCCTCGAGCAGCGAGATCATCAAGAACAGCAGAGCGATCTGCGGCAAGAACACGACGACTCCGCCGACCCCGCCAAAGACCGCGTCGCTGACGAAACCGGCAAGCCACGGATTGGCGATGTGCTCGGCCGCCTGCCCGCCGAGATACGCGAACAGCCGCTCGACATAGCCTTGCAGCGGCGCCGCCAGGGTGAAGATCACCTGGAAGAACGCGAACATCACCGCGAGGAAGACCGCTCCCCCGGTCACCGGGTGCAGCAGAACATTGTCGATCCGGGAGGTCCGCGGGTCGGCTAACGCCGGCACGTATGCCGCTGCGGTCAGCACCGACTCCACCCAGGCGGCGTGCTCGGCCGGGTCGACCGGCGGAGCCAGGGCCGGCCGCTCCCAGTGCTGCCAGTCGCGGGCGCGCTCCTTCAAGGCGGCGATTCCGTCCTTATCGCCCGCGGTCACGACGACGACCGGGACGCCGAGCGCACGGTGGAGCGCCGCCACGTCCAGCCGGCCACCGCGTGCGCTCAGCTCATCAGCGAAGGTGATGACGACGCACACCGGCAGGCCGGCGAGCACGACTTGGGAGAACAGCGTCAGCGAGCGCCGCAACGTCGTCGCATCGAGCAGGACGAGCAGGGCATCGGGGGTGGTGCCTTCGCCTTGCGGGTCGAGCGTATCGGTGACCACCTGCTCATCGAGGCTGATCGGGTCGAGGCTGTAGGTGCCGGGCAGATCCTCGATGACGACGTCCTGATCCCCGATCCGGGCGCGACCCTCGTATTTGGCCACCGTGACCCCGGGATAGTTGCCCGTCTTGGCGCGTAGCCCGGTCAGCGCATTGAAGAGCGTCGTCTTGCCGCAGTTGGGGCTGCCCACCAGCGCGATATGCGTGCCCGCCAGCGTTGCCGTGCCGCTGCCGTCATGGTGGGAATGGCCGGCCATCAGGCCGTCGAGATCCGAATCGCGAGGGCCTCCCGCCGACGCAAGGCGACGTCATAGTCGGCGACCCGCACGATGACCGGCCCGCCGAAGGGCGCGCGTCGACGGACATCGACCCGGGACCCGGCGGTGAACCCGAGGTCGTGCAGCCGGCGGGCCACCTCGGGCGCCAACCCGCGCAGCCCGGTGACCACGCCGCCAGCTCCGACGGGAAGGCCCGCGAGCGAGCCGTCGGCGTGGGCGCCGGAGACGATGTGGCGGTGGCCGAGGCGGGACGAGACGGCCGACATCGTTCCTCCTCACGGGCGGGGCATACTCCTTGCGAGTTAGGCTAACCTAAGTCGCACGAAAGGCACAGCGTCACCTCGGGTGAACTCAATCACGCCGACCGGTCGAGCCCGAACCCACCGTTCCGGGCTCCGGAACCGGCGCGGGCGGATCGTCGGCATCGACCGCCGTCGCGCCCCCCGCTTGAGCCTCCCGGGCCGCCTCCTCGCTGGCGTGGAAGGTGACGTCGATCACCTCATACATCTTGGTGCGCATCGCGCGGGCCTGGATGGAGTAGGAGCGGATATCGGCGTCGGTGAGGTGGACGTTGTCGGTGAAGGGAGTCAGCAGGGCCCGCGGGTAAAGGCCGCGGGCGCTGACGACGTTGAGTTCGGCGCACACGACGACGACCACGGCGGCCAGGTAGAGGAAAGCCAACAAGCCGATCACGAAGGCCACGACCCCGTTGGATGCCGATGCCCGCCTGATCACGCGGGCGACATAGACCAGCCCATAGGTCTGCAGCAGGTGCCAAAAGACCGCGGCGACGATCGCGCCCGGGAGCTGATGGCGCTTGCGGGCCCGCCCGGAGCCGATCCGGAAGGCCAGCAGGAAGATCCCGGTGTTCATCACGAAGGTCGCCAGCAGGACCCCGACCTTGGTCAACTCACCCCAGCCGGAGTATGCCGACCCGAGGGCGGAGATCACCGTGGTCGCCGAGACCGCGAGGCCGGCGGTGAAGACGAGGAAGAGGCTGCGCACCCGGACCTTGATCGGGTTGGGGCGGCTGTTGCGCTCGACGCCCCAGATGGTGTTCATCGCATACTGCAGCGCGTTCCCCACCCCGAGCCCACCGTAGAGCGCGACCGCGACACCGACGACGACACCGGCCGTGCCGCCGCTGAGCGAGCGCGGATCGCCCAGTTGGTCACCGATAACCGGGAACTGCGCCAGTGCCGAGCTGATGATCCGCTCCTGCAGTTCCGGATCATTGCGCAGCACGATCGACAAGATCGTCGCCAGCAACAGGAGCAGCGGGAACATGGAAACAAAGGCGTAGTAGGCCAGCAGGGCCGCGAGGTAGCCGCCGGCGTCGTCGAAGAACTTGTAGATCACCGCGATCGGGAAGCCGAGGACGGCATGGCGCCGCTGCTGCCGATCCA
Organism: Nostocoides sp.; assembly: GCF_037045025.1. GTDB lineage: Bacteria > Actinomycetota > Actinomycetes > Actinomycetales > Dermatophilaceae > Nostocoides_A. The sequence continues at coordinate 396,414 of NZ_JBAOHM010000016.1, forward strand.
CCCAGTCGACGACGCCCACGCGCCTATCCTGCCTGCCGCGGGCGGCTTACCGGGTGAGGTCGAGGGAGTCGAGGAAGTGTGGCGGTCCGGTGCGGGGGGTCCAGATCGGCATCCCGGTGCGCAGTTGCATCCAGGCCACCAGCCCGACGGCGACGGCCCCGAAGATCCCGGCGGCGATCTGAGCGGCCCCCTCGGTGGGTGCGATGCCGCGGGCGAGGCTGCGGCTCCCCCGGCGCAGGCTCGCGCCGCCCGGACCCCACCAACTGGTCAACAAGACCAGCGCCATGCCGGCGGCGAGCGCGATCTGATAGTGCGTCGACTCGCCCATACCGGCGGCCGCGCTCCGGGTGAGCAGCAGCGAAGAGACGACGCCAGCGGAGCCGACGATCGCCGGAAGGATCGCCGAGCCGAGCGCGCCGATCAGCCCGAGGAGGAGGTGGAGCGGTCCGGCGGCCACCGCTCGGGCGGTGTCGCCCGAACGCACCCCCTTGTGGTGGCGCCGCAGCACGAGCGCGGTCAGCGACCGGTCGGCGGTGTGGGCGATCGTCGACCACAGCCCCCCGAACAGCAGCGCCAAGGCGGGGTATGCCGCGGCCACCGCGATCAGGAGAACGCCGAGGCTCGCGAGGGTCCCGGTCCGCATCGGTCGGCCGATGCGGGGATCGCCGGCCATCGCCGGGCGCGGCGGTCCCGGCCGGTCCGGCGCCTCGATCGACTGTCCCGGGGCGGCGACGGGATACCGGGCCGCGGCGGGGCGCGGGTCTTGCTGCGCGGGTGGATCGGCGGTGTGTTGGCGCGGCGGCGGCGCTTGTCTGGCCGGGACCCGCGGGCCGGGCGGGCGCGCCGCCGGCTGCCACGTCGCCGGTTGGCGTGACGGGCTCGGTGGCGGTGCCGCGACCGGGGGCAGGACCGCAGTCGGGGCCGGCTGCGCCGCCGCAGTCTCAGCCAGCGGGCGGGTCGGCGGGGCCCGCAGCACGTCGGTGACCTGGCCGCCCTCGGCATAGGCGCGCAGGGCGGCGAGGACCTCGGCGTCGGTGGGCCGATCCTCGGGATACGGCGAGAGCGCCGCCTCCAGGAGCGGCGCCAGCGCCGGGTCGACGCCGCGCAGGTCGGCGTCGCCGCGAACCACCCGGGCCAGGACGCTCTCCATCGACCCGCGACCAAAGGGCGGACGCGCCGAGGCGGCGAAGCCGAGGGTGACCGCCCAGCCCCACCAGTCGGTGGACTCGGCGACCTCGGCGCCCTCGATGATCTCCGGGGAGAGATACCCGGGGGTGCCCATCACCAGGCCGGTGCGGGTCAATCGCTCGTCATCGGCGATATGGGCGATCCCGAAGTCGATAAGGACCGGCTCTCCGTCGAGCAGCAGGACGTTGCCGGGTTTGACGTCGCGGTGGACGACGCCGGCGCCGTGAATCGCGCGCAACGCCTCGGCGAGGCCACGGCCGAGTTGCAGCAGCGCAGGTCCGCTGAGGGCTCCGGTCTCCTCGACGACCGCATCGAGGGGTGGACCGGCGATATAACGGGTGACGATAAACGGCTTGGGGCCCTCGACGTCGTGGTCGATGATGCCGGCGACGTTGGGGTGGCGGATGCGGCTCAGCGTCTCGACTTCACGCGCCAGCCGGGCGCGGGCGGCAGCGTCGGCGGCGATGTGAGGCTTGAGAACCTTGATGGCCACGGCGCGCCCGCTGCGGTCCAGGGCGAGGTGAACGACGCCCATACCGCCTTCGCCGAGGCATTGGACGAGGCGGTATCCCCCGACCGTCGCAAACCCGGGCGAGGCCTGCGGGTCCGACGGGTCAGGCCCGTGGCCGCGCCCAACCGCAAGCTCCGTCATGAGTCAACGGTAAGTCATCGACGTCGTGATCCACCTGAGTACGACGACCTGGTCGACCCATGGCGGGCCGGCCAGGGCTGCTCCCTCAGGGTCGGCAGCGGCCGGCGCCGTCACTGCTGGATGTAGGTGACCAGCTGGTCGCGCTCGGCCTGCAGGCTGTTGATCCGGTTCTTGACGACATCGCCGATGCTGACGATCGCGTGCAGCTGGCCGTCGACGAGCACCGGCACGTGCCGGATGCGGTGCTCGGTCATCGTGGACTCGAGGCTCTCGATGTCGTGATCCGGATCGGTCGTGCGGACGTCGGCGGTCATGATCGCGGCGACGGTGCCGTCGAGGATTCCGGCGCCGCTGCTGTTGAGGTGGCGCACGATGTCGCGCTCGCTCACGATGCCGTCAACCGCCGTGCCATCGGAGCTGACGACGACGGCGCCGATGCCGTGCTCGGCCAGCAGAGCCAGCAACTCGCCGACGCTGGCGTCGGGGATGATCGTGACGACCGTCTGGCCCTTTTGACGGACCACCTCCGAGATTTTCATAGGGCGACGGTAGTCGCTCGGCGGGCCACTCGCCAGCGGCGCTCACGGTTCGGCATACGGGATCAGCCGGTGGGCTCGGGCACCGCCCGGGATGAGGCCCACACCAGCGACGTCGTAGGGTGGTGGTGTCATGGGACGCGACAGCTTCGACCTGGTGATCGCCGCCAACCGGCTGCCGGTGGACAAGGTCACCGCACCGGACGGCAGCACGAGCTGGCGGCGCAGTCCGGGCGGTCTGGTCACGGCGATGGATGCCGTCATGCGCGACCGGGAGGGCGCGTGGGTGGGCTGGGCCGGCGACGCCGGGGAGGCGCCGCCGCCCTTCGTGGACACCGGAATGGCGCTCTTCCCGGTCGCGCTGAGCGCGCAAGAGATCGCCGACTTCTATGAGGGGTTCAGCAACGACACGCTCTGGCCGATCTATCACGATGTGATCGTGCCGGCGACCTTCCACCGGCACTGGTGGAAGGCCTACTCGCGGGTCAACGAGCGGTTCGCGGAGGCCGTCTGCGACGTCGCGGCCCCCGGCGCGACGGTGTGGATCCACGACTATCAACTGCAGTTGGTCCCTGCCCTCGTGCGTGCCCGGCGACCCGATGTGCGGATCGGCTGGTTCAACCACATCCCGTTCCCGCCGGTCGAGCTGTTCGCGCAGCTCCCCTGGCGCGGTGACATCCTCATGGGCCTGCTCGGCGCCGACTTCCTCGGCTTCCAGCGCAAGGCGGACGCCGAGAACTTCGTGCGTGCGTGTCGCCGGCTGATGAGCTTGGGGACCAGGGGGGAGCAGGTCCGAGTGCCCGAGCAGGACGGCACCACCCGGACCGTGCGGGCGGCACCGGTGCCCATATCGATCGACGTGGCCGGGCTGGAGACCCTGGCCCGCACCCCCGAGGTGCGCGCGCGGGCCGTCGAGATCCGCGAGTCCCTCGGCAACCCCAAGAAGGTCCTGCTCGGCGTCGACCGGCTCGACTACACCAAGGGCATCCGCCACCGGCTCAAGGCCTATCAGGAGCTGCTCCGCGCCGACGTGATCCGCCCACCCGACGTCGTCTTCGTCCAAGTTGCCACGCCGTCTCGGGAGCGGGTCGACGCCTACCGGGAGTTGCGCACCGAGGTCGAGCGGACCGTCGGCCAGATCAACGGCGAGTTCGCCGCGATCGGCTTCTCCGCCGTCGAATACTTGCACCACTCGTATGGCCGCGAGGAGATGGCCGCCCTCTTCCTCGCCGCCGATGTCATGCTCGTGACACCGTTGCGCGACGGGATGAACCTGGTCGCCAAGGAATACGTCACCTGCCGCTTCGACGGTGACGGGGCGCTGGTGTTGTCCGAATTCACCGGCGCCTATCACGAGATGCGCCAGGCCTATGTGTGCAACCCGCACGACATCGAGGGTATGAAGCGAGTCATCACCACCGCCCTCACCGATCCCGCGCCGGTGCGGCGACGCCGGATGCGGACGCTGCGACGCAACGTCCGGGCCAACGACGTCCAGAACTGGGCGCACCGCTTCCTCAACGCTCTCGAGCACGCGCCCCGGCGACCCGGCGACGAGCCCCCTGACCGGCCCTTCGACCAGCCGGACGGGGCGACCGCGGACAACCCGGTGGGCGGCCATGACACCTGACCCGCTGCCCGCCCGGGACGACGAGCTGATGCTGGCCTTGGCGCGGTTCGCGGCGCTCCCCCGCGTGGTCGTCGCGTCCGATTTCGACGGCGTGCTCGCTCCGTTGGTGGACGATCCGATGAGTTCGCGGCCGCTGCCGGGAACGATGGCGGCGTTGCGGGAGCTGAGCACGCTGCCCGGCACGACAGTCGCCCTCGTCTCCGGTCGCGGCCTGGGGATCTTGGCGCAGCTGACGGGAGTGCCGCCCGGCTCGGCGATCGCCCTGTTCGGCAGCCACGGCGGCGAAGGCAGCCTTGCCGGCGTCGGAGTGGCGCTCACCGGGCAACAGCTAGCTGACCTGCGGGAGGTGACGGCGGCGCTGGCACAGGTCGTCGCCGACAACCCGCCCGCGCGTCTGGAGCGCAAGCCGATGGCCAGCGTCTTGCACACGCGGGGAATCGACCCGCTCGTCGCGGCCCGCGCCGAAGCCGCGGCGGTGGCCGTCGGCCAAGCCCGGCCAGGCGTGGAGATCATGCACGGCAAGGATGTCGTCGAGCTTGCCGTCGCCCGCGCCGACAAGGGCAGCGCCGTCCTCGGCCTGGCCGCCTCCGTCGGCGCGGACGCGATCTGCTATCTCGGCGACGACCTGACCGACGAGAGCGTCTTCACCCGCCTCGGGCCGGCCGACGTGGGCGTCAAGGTCGGGGCCGGCGCGAGCGCCGCGGCATACCGTTTGCCCGGGCCGGACGCCGTCCCCGCCCTGCTCGCCACGCTGGCAGTCCGTCGGTTGGAGGCGGGCGGCTAGGCCGTCGTGGCGACCTCGGTGACCAGCTTGGGGGCGCGGGCGGTTGAGCCGCGGACGACGAGTTCGGGGCGGAAGACGAGTTCGGGGTGGATGCTGCTGCCGCCGTTGATCTGCTCCAGCAGCGCCTGGACGGCGACCTCGGAGATCTCCTGGACGCTCTGGCGGATCGTGGTCAACGGCGGGTCGGTGAAGCCCATCAGCAGCGAGTCGTCGAAGCCGACCACCGACAGATCGCGCGGGATCGAGACACCCATGCGGCCGGCCTGGCGGATCGCGCCGAGCGCCATGATGTCCGAGCCGAAGATGATGCCAGTGACCCCGCGGTCGAGCAACATCCGGGCGGCCTGGCCCCCGCCCTCGACGGTGAACAGCGTGTGCACGATCATCTCGTCCGGGTCGAGCCCCGGCAGCTCGGCGGCGAGCATCGCCCGGAAGGCGGTGACCTTCTCGCGGACCGGGACATACTTCTCCTGGCCGGTCGCCAGCCCGATCCGCCGGTGGCCGAGCTCGATCAGGTGGCGGACGGACAGCTCGACCGCGGCCTGGTCGTCGGTGGACAAGAAGGCCGCGCGCACCCCGTCGCGGTGGCCGTTGACCAGCACGAGCGGGACGCCCTGATTGGTCAGCGAGACATAACGCTCCACGCTCTCGGCGGTGTCGGCGTGTTGCCCCGAGACGCAGATGATGCCGGCCACGCCACGATCGAGCAGCATCCGGACATAGACGTCTTCGTGCAAGCCCCCCGGGGTTTGGGTGCACAGGACGGGAGTGAAGCCGCGCATCGCCAGCCCGGTCTCGATCGTCTGCGCGAACGCCGGGAAGATCGGGTTGGTCAGCTCGGGGACGATCAGGCCGACGAGCGAGCCGGTCCGCGGACGCAGCCGGGCGGGCAGCTCATAGCCGAGGACGTCGATCGCGGTCAGCACCGCGGCCCGGGTGCTCTCGGAGACGCCGGGCTTGTTGTTGACCACCCGGCTGACCGTCGCCTCGCTCACTTCGGCCTGCGCCGCGACCTGCGCCAGCCCGATTCTCACGGGTTTGTCGGCCATGTCCACACCTCCACCGTCGGGCGGTCGGCGTGCAGCACGACCTCGTCGCCGTCGATCTCCAGCGGATCGCCGTATGCCGCCTGCGCCGCCTGCGCGCCGGGCAGCGCGGCCAGCGGTAGCCGGATCACATCGTGCTCGAGGCGGGCCAGATGCACCAGGGCGGTCTGCTCGGGGTGCTCGCGCAGATAGACGAGCACATCGTCGTCGGCGTAGGCCCAGCGCAGGCCCCCGGCCGACAAGGCAGGATGGGCACGCCGCGCCGCGATCAACCGGCGATAAACCGCATGAATGCGCTCGTCCCAGGTTTGCGGGTGCCCCCACGGCATCGGGCGGCGGCCGTCCTCGCCGAACGCCCCGAGCATCCCAATCTCATCGCCATAGGTGATCATCGGGATCCCCGGCATCGTCATCACGAGCCCGGCGGCCACGTCGACCTGGGCGTCGTCGGCGCCGACGAGGCTGCGCACGCGGGTGGTGTCGTGGGAGCCGGCCATGTTGAAGCTGTGCGTCCGCGTGGCCCAGGGCAGCTGCGCCCCGAACTCGCGCATCGTCTCCATGACCGCCCGCCCGCCCAGGCGCGGCACAACGACGGGCAGCCCGAGGAAGTCGGGAGCCTGCTCCGGGTGACGCAACCAGGTCCACAGTGGCCGGGTGAAACCGGCGTAGTTCATCACGCCGTGCCAGCCGTCCCCGAGCGCGTCGCGGGAGGTGTCGTGGCAGTGCTCGGCGACCAAGAACGCGTCCGCGCGGGCCGCTGTCGCCGCCGCCCGCATCCGCCGGGCGACGGCCGCATAGTGGTCCTGCTCGCCCAGGCGTCCGGTCATGTTGGCGACATCGATGCGCCAGCCGTCGAAACCGTCGGTGCCGCTGAGCCAGCGGCGGATCGGACCGTGCGGATCGTCGAACAGCCGGCGGCCCAACTCCTTCGAGTCGTAGTTGAGCTTAGGCAGCGAGGGCACGTCCAGCCAGGCGGCATACCGCTCGCCGTCGAAGAAGTAGAACTCGCGCTCCTCGCTGTCCGGATCGGCCTGGGCGCGGCGGAACCACTCGTGCCCGACGCCGGTGTGGTTGGTCGTGATGTCCCCGAGGACACGCAGCCCGCGCTCGTGAGCCGCCGCGATCAGCCGCTGCAATGCCTCATCGCCACCGAGCAGCGGGTCGACGACGTCGAACGTCGTGGCGTCATACCGATGATTGGAGCGCGCCGGGAAGACGGGGGTGAGATAGATCGTCGTCGCCCCCAGGTCGGCGATGTGATCGAGATGCTCCCGTATGCCGTCGAGATCGCCCCCGTAGAACTGGCGCCCGGCGCGCCTGCCGCGCCCGGCCACCGGGGTGTCCCAGGCCGCCGCTTCGGCCCAGTTGGGCAGGGGCCGCGAGTCAGCGGCTGCCGAGCGGGCGAAGCGGTCGGGGAAGACCTGGTAGACGATCGCCTCCTGGCTCCACGCCGGCGGCGCGGGGAAGGTCGTCATCCGGAAGTCGGCGGCGTCGGGGACGTCCCGCTCGTGCAGCCCGGTCCCGTTAAGCCACTGATAGCCCACCCGCCCCCCTTGGAGGAGGAAGCGGTAGTTCATCACCGGGTTGTGCACCCGCAGGGGCACGCGCCACCACGTGTCGCGCGCCGTCTGCTCGACCGTGACGGCGGCCGTGAACTTCGGCTCCGAATCGAGCGTCGAGCGCAGGTGGACGCTGCTGACCGCGGCCGCGTGCGGAACGCGCACGAGCAGGTCCACCACATCTCCTCGCCGCGGGTGCGGCGAGGAGACGTAGCGGATCGAACCGTCGTGATGCGGCGTGTCGAGCAGGTGAGCCGCGGGGCTCACTTCACCGAGCCCTGCGTCATACCGCCGACAAGGTATTTCTGGAAGCCGAGGTAAAGCAGCACGACGGGCAACGAGGCGAGCAGGGCACCCGCCGCGAACTGGCCGAACAGCCGGTTCTTCTCGTTGCCGATCGTCATGCTGTAGAGGCCGACACCGAGGGTCTGGCTGTTGACGTCGCGCAGGAAGATGCTGGCCAGGAGGAACTCGCTGAACAGGCCGACGAAGCTGAGCATGAACACCGTCACGAGGATCGGCATGACTAGGCGCAGCGTCATGGTGAAGAAGATCCGCGCGTGGCTCGCGCCGTCAACCTTGGCGGCCTCGTCCAGCTCGCGGGGGATGGTGTCGAAGTAGCCCTTGAGCAGCCAGACGTTGGCACCCATGGCGCCGCCGAGGTAGCACAGGATCAGCGCCCAGATCGAGTTCAGGCCGAGCGCCGGGATGATGTCGCCGAAGCGGGCAAAGGTCAAATAGAGCGCCGGGAAGGTGAGCATCGCCGGGAACATCTGCAACAGCAGCAGCGCGAGCAGCCCGGGGCGCCGGCCGGCAAACCGCAACCGGGAGAAAGCGTATGCCGCGCACGAGCCGATGAACACCGATCCCAACGAGCCGACCAGGCTGATGATCATCGAATTCTTGTACCAGCTGACATACGGTCGGGAAGCGTCGGCGAAAAGCGTGTCGAAGTTGGCCTGTGATATCGAGGATGGGATCAGCGAACTGGTCTGCAGTGAGCCGGCCGGGTTGATCGCGGCCGAGACGAGGAAGACGATCGGGAAGAGCGCCCAGAGCAGCGCGAGGATCCCCAGGGCGTGTTTCCACCACACCGAGCCCCCCGGGGAGCGCGGCGCTCGGCGGGTGGCCGTGCGGCCTTCGGGAATGGCGACCGCCGCAGCGTCGGTGACATTGGACAAGTCAGTTCACCTCTTCCAGGGACTTGGTGCGGCGGAAGCCGGAGTAGCTCATCGCGGCGACGATGAAGAAGATGAAAATACAGACGGCAGAAGCCAATCCGATATTGGGGCTGCCCGACTCGAACGCCAGCCGGAAGGCATAGGTGATCAGCAGGTCGGTCTCGCCGATCGTCGTGTCGTTGGCGTTGAACGGGCCGCCCTTGGTGAGCAGGAAGATCAGGCTGAAGTTGTTGAAGTTGAACGCGAACGAGGCGATCAGCAGCGGCCCAACGGCGACGAGGAGTAGCGGCATGATGATCGAGCGCAGCGTGCGGAAGGGGCCGGCGCCGTCGATCTTGGCGGCCTCGCGGACATCTCCCGGGATCGACTGCAGCGCACCGGTGCAGACGAGAAACATATAGGGGAAGCCGAGCCACAGGTTGGTGATCAAGATCGCGACCTTGGCCCACCAGCCGTTGCCGAGCCAGTCGATGTTGAGGTGGCTCAGTTTGTTGACCAGCCCGAAGTCCTGGTTGAACATCGAGGCCCACACCAGCGCGGTGACGAAGCCGGGGATGGCATAGGGCAGGATCAACAGCGACCGATAGAAGCCCTTGCCCTTGAGCTTGTCATCGTTGAAGAGGAGCGCGAGCAGCATACCGAGGATGAACGTCGAGATCACCGAGAGCGCCGCGAAAGCGACATTCCACAAGAAGATTTTAAGAAAGCCGGCGCGGATCGTTTCGTTGGTGAGCAGCGTGCTGAAGTTCTTGGTTCCGACATTCTCTTTCCAGCCGGTCGGAAGGGTTTGGCCGTCTGGCGCGGTCCAGTAGGCGTTCTTGGGGGTGTAGACGATGTTCTTCGTGGTGTCGGTGATGGTGTCGGCGTTCTTGTTGTAAGTCAGCGTCGGGGCGCCTTCAAAGGCACTGCTGAAGCCCACCGACTTGATCCCGGCCGTGTCCGAGACCGGCACGGCAAAGGCCTTGAGTTCCTCACTGCGATCATTCGACTGGCGGGCGTTCAGGATGGTGTACCCCGCGGCCTTGGTGATCTTGCCGGCTGCGGTCTTCTCAACGCCTTCGGCGGGCAGTTCCTCGATCCCGTCCTTTGTCCCGGCGAGCATGGCGCCGTCGGGTTTGGTGAGCAGGAAGGTCAACGCACCCGTGGCCACGTCGGCGCCTTCGGGTACGGCGATGCTCAGCTTGTAACGTTCGCTGCCTTTGACCTCTTTGACGGAGTTGGCGACATTGCGGTCGGTCGCCTCGTCCTTGGTCAGGGTGTGGCCCTGGCCGTAGTTGGTGAACGCCGTCGCGATCGTGTAGACGATCGGCCAGATCTGCAAGGTCACGAGCAGGACCAGGCCGGGAAGGAGGTATTTCATCGGCACCGCCCGCCGGGTCGCATAGACCGCGAGGATGCACAGGAGGATGAAGCCAGTGATGACGACGCCGAGCCAGGATCCGCCGGCGACCAGCTTCTGGATCACGTATGCGGCGATCAGCGCCGCGACGGCGAGCAGACCCCACTTGATCGCGTGCGTATACGCCGGGGTGGTGTCCTTGCCGAGCTGGAGTGGCTCGAGTGGTGAGACGGGGACGGAAGCCATGCAGTTCTCCCTGGGAGGGCGGCGGGAAGTCCGGGTATCGCCGGCCGGGCACTGCTGGTGACGGCGGCGTCGAGGAGCCGGAAGCGAGCAGCTTCCGATGGAGCCCCCGGCGAGGCGGGCAGCTCAGCTGCGAGCCGGCTTGGTTGCCCGGCTCGGCCAGGGTCTTCAGTCAGGTGACCCGGCAGGCGGCCCCCCGCGAGAGCGAGAGGGCCGCCCGGGGAGACTTAGGACTTGGCGATGGCCTTTTCGATTTCCTTCTGCGCGGCGTCGAAGCGGGCCTTCGGGTCCTTGCCCGAGATGACGTCGGCGGCGGCCTGGCCGAGCGGGCCCCAGACCGAGTTCATCGCGGGAATGTTGGGCATGGGCTTGCCGTCCTTGCCAGCCTCATACCACGCCTTGACGTCGGGGTCGGCCGCCGAGACCTCGTTGTAGGCCTCGGTCAGGGCCGGCGGCCGACCGCCGGCCTCGAACATGGCCAGCTGGAACTCCTTGGTCGGCACGAAGCTGGTGACGAACTCCTGGGCGAGCGTCGCGTTCTTGGCCTTGGCCGAGACGTAGAAGAGCTGCACGCCGAGGAAGGGCTGCATGGCGTCCCCGCCGGGGAGGCTGGGCAAGGAGGAGATCGCGTAGTTGATGCCGGCCTTCTTGACGTTGGGGATCGCCCACGGGCCGGTGATGAAGAACGGGGCCTGGCCGCCGGTGAAGATGCCCTCGGCGTTGTCGTCGCCGACGTTGGTGGACAAGACCTTCTCCTTGCCCATCTTGGCCAGTTCCTCGGCGCCCTTGAGCGAACCGGCGCTGTTGACGATCACCTTGTCGGGGTCGTAGTCGCCGTTGGCCTTGACGTCGAAGATGCCGCCGCCGTAGGCCGACAGCCAGGGGTAGGTGTAGTAGGCGTTGCCGGTCTTGCCGACCGACTGGTCGAGCAGGGTCGTGATCTTGGAGTCCTTGGCCTTGGCGGCCTTGGCGGCCTTGAGCAGGTCGTCCATCGTGGCTGGGGCGTCGGGGGCCATGTCGGTGTTGCGCACCAGGGCGATGTTCTCGACGGAGAACGGCACGCCGTAGTTCTGGCCATTGAACTTGCTCGCCGCGACGGCGGAGGGGGCAAAGGTGCTAGCGACGGCCTCATCGAGCTGGATCGGGGCGACGGTGCCGTTTTGGACGAGCTCGCCGAGCCAGTCGTGCGCGCCGACGACGATGTCCGGGCCCTTGCCGACCTTGGTGGCGTCACCGAACTGCTTGCGGGTCTCGGCGGCGATCTGGACGGCGACGGTAACGCCGTTTTCCTGGGCGAACTGCTGGGCGAACTTGGTCAGGTTGGGCGCACGGTCGGCGTCGGACCAGATGACCAGATCGGCGTCGGCTCGGGCGGGGTCCTTGGCGTCGACCTCGGCCGGGGCCGCGGCGGTCTCGGTGGCGCTCCCACTCTCGCCGCCGGCGGTCGCGGTCTCGCTGCTGATCGAGCCGGTGCCGGTCGTCGAGGAGGAGTTGGTGCTGGACTCGCTGCCGCAGCCGGTCAGGACCAGAGCCAAGGCTCCGGTCAGAGCGGCGGCGCCGAAAGCACGCTTGTGCATGAACTCTCCTAGATGGAACGCAGGGAGCCACTGTGCATCCCTGGCGAAGTGAGAGAACTCTAGCGCGTACGTGCAAGATCTCGCAACCGCACTGCAAGTAGTTGCGCTTCTGCCGCAAGATGTCTCAGTTGCGTAACGGTCACCAACCTGCAAGGCCAACGGCGCCCAGCGTTTGAACGAGAAAAGATGAGGGCGCGGCGACTAGCGCCGACACCCCGATGTCGGGCACACTGTACGGTGCCCCGGCCACCGTGGTCCGGCGGCGTACCACCTTTACAACGGATCGTCCGGCACGTTCCTGCCGGTGAAGGAGCACTGCCTCATGGCAACAGTGAAGTTCGACGAGGCCACCCGGGTCTACCCCGGCGCGACCCGCCCGTCCGTCGACAAGCTCAACATCGACATCGCGGATGGCGAGTTCCTCGTCCTGGTCGGCCCCTCGGGCTGTGGCAAGTCCACCAGCCTGCGCATGCTCGCCGGACTCGAAGAGGTCAACGGCGGCAAGATCTGGATCGGTGACCGCGACGTCACCCACCTTTCGCCCAAGGACCGCGACGTGGCGATGGTCTTCCAGAACTACGCGCTCTACCCGCACATGACCGTCGCCGACAACATGGGCTTCGCCCTCAAGATCGCCGGCGTCAACAAGTCCGAGATCGACCAGCGGGTCAAGGAAGCCGCCAAGATCCTCGACCTGACCCAATACCTCGAGCGCAAGCCCAAGGCCCTCTCCGGTGGCCAGCGCCAGCGTGTTGCCATGGGCCGGGCGATCGTCCGCTCCCCGCAGGTCTTCCTGATGGACGAGCCGCTGTCCAACCTCGACGCCAAGCTGCGGGTCCAGACCCGCACCCAGATCGCCTCACTGCAGCGCCGCCTCGGCGTCACCACCTGCTACGTCACCCACGACCAGACCGAGGCCATGACGATGGGCGACCGCGTCGCGGTCCTCAAGGACGGCCTGCTCCAGCAGGTCGACACCCCGCGCCGGATGTACGACCACCCGGACAACCTCTTCGTCGCCGGCTTCATCGGCTCCCCCGCGATGAACCTCATCGGTATGCCGGTCACCGACGGCGGCGTGAAGTTCGGCTCCAAGGTCATCCCCGTCCCGCGCGGTTCGCTCGGCAATGTCGGCAACGAGGTCATCGTCGGGGTCCGCCCCGAGGACGTCGACGTCGCCCCTCAGGGTGACGGCCTGCCGATCACCATCGAGGTCGTCGAGGAACTCGGCGCCGACGCCTACGTCTACGGCACCCCCCAGGCCGGCTCGGTCACCAAGGAAGAGGGCGTCGAGAAGCCGTTCATCGCCCGCGTCGACGGCCGCCGTCCCCCGGAGAAGGGCGCGACTCTCTACATCACCCCGCAGGAGGGCCACGTCCACCTGTTCAACGCCGAGACCGGCGAGCGCCTCGTCGACTAATTTCTTTTGTTCGGTCTCCTCCTTCGCGGGGCGGCGGGCACGACTTCGTCGTCCCCACCGCCCCGCTCCATCGTCGGCCGAACGCCGTCCCCACCGCCCCGCTCCATCGTCGGCCGAACGTCGTCCCCACCGCCCCGCTCCATCGTCGGCCGAACGAGGGCTTAGGCTTTCTGTCTCGTGGCTCTGGACATCATCGCGGCGCGGCCGGACCCGGCGCTGCTCGACCTCCCGTGGGACCTGCCGCTGGAGGACTGGCCAAAGGAACGACTCGCCACCCTGCCGCGGGGCATCTCGCGGCATGTCGTGCGCTTCGTCAAACTGTCCGGGCGGGTGCTCGCGGTCAAGGAGATCAAGGCCGAGCTGGCCATCGGCGAGTATCACTTGCTGCGCAACTTGGGCCGGTTGGGCCTGCCGTGTGTCGAGCCGTTCGCCGTCGTGCGCGGACGGGTCGATGGCGCCGGGCGCCAACTCGATGCCTGCCTGGTCACCCGGCATCTGCCGTTCTCCCTCCCCTACCGCGCCCTCTACAGCCAGGCGCTGCGCCCGGACACCGCCGCCCGTCTCATCGACGCCCTCGCCGTATTGCTCGTGCGGCTGCACCTGGCCGGCTTCTGGTGGGGAGATGTCTCGCTCTCCAACACGCTGTTCGTCCGCGACGCGGGCGCGTTCGCGGCCTACCTCGTCGACGCCGAGACCGGCGAACTACGCCACCGGCTCTCGGACGGCCAGCGCGAGCACGACCTTGAAATCGCCCGGATCAACATTGCCGGCGAACTCATGGACCTCGAGGCCGGCGGACGGCTGCGGGGAGAGGACCCGATCGAGACCTCCGAGCAGTTGCTCGTCCGCTATCACGACCTGTGGAACGAGCTGACCGCGGAGGAGGAATTCGACGCCGACGAGCGGTGGCGCGTCGATGAGCGCATTCGGCGGCTGAACGACATCGGCTTCGACATCGACGAACTCGCGATCGTCACCGACCTCGGCGGCACCTCGATCCGGATCCAACCCAAAGTCGTCGATGCCGGCCATCACTCCCGCCGGCTGATGCGGCTGACCGGCCTCGACGTCGAGGAGAACCAGGCCCGTCGTCTGCTCAACGACCTGGATTCGTATCGGGTCGCCACCGACCGCCAGGCCGAGGACGAGGAACTCGTCGCGCACGACTGGCTGACCCACATCTACGAACCGATCACCCGGTCGGTGCCAGCCAGCCTGCGCGGCAAGCTGGAACCCGCGGAGCTCTTCCACGAGATCCTCGAACACCGGTGGTACATGGCAGAGGTCGCCGGCCACGACTTCCGCATCGAGGACGCCACCGTCGACTATGTCGCCAATGTCCTTCCGGACAAACCGGAGGAGAAGGCCGTCCTCGCCCCCGACACCGCCGACACCAACGAGATCCCGCTAAGCGGGCTCTGACGCCGCGCTCACAGCCACCGGATCACATCCGCCCGGAACTGGCCGCGTAGAACGCGCTCGACTCCTTCTTGTACATCAGGAAGACCGCGGCCGCGCCGACCAGGATCGAGACGATGCTGAGCATCCGCGACAGCAGCGGCGCGGCCTGCGCAAAGCTGAGCAGGAAGGAAATCAACGACAGGACGAAGAAGACCGTCGCGACGATCCGGGCCCAGGACTTCCCCTTGCCGTTGGCCGAGGCCATCCAGAACCACAAGGCCACGCCGAGCAGCCCGAGCACGACCGCGAACACCAAACCGAAGGTGATCGCGGCGTCGATCGACGACTGGGTGACGTCCGGCTTGGCCTCCCGCATCTGCTTGGTGACCTCATCCTCGATCTGACCCTTGGTCGCGAAGGTCAAGGCCACTCCGATCAGGGACAGCAGACCACCAAGCTGCATCAGTCGCACCGCCATGTCCATTGCTGGCGGCCGGGTCGCCGGCACCGCGGGGGCGCCGGGGCCACCCGAGTAGGACGGCATACCGTTATAGCTTGGTGCGGGCGTGTAGCCCGGCTGCGCGCCAGGCCCTCCAGGCGACGCGGGCGGAGGGGGCGGAGGGACCGATTCCTGCGGGGCGGGCTGGTTGGGGTCGCCGGTCGACATCGTGCTCGTCCTCTTGTCGCTGACCAGCACAGTTGGCCGGCCGGGGTCACTCCCAGCTAACCACACCGGTCACGCGAGTCCCGATCTAGCGCGCACCGACTCTCCCCACGCGACCAGCCGAGGCCGTCAACTAGCCGGCGAGCACCCGGAAGGTGTGTGCCTGCGCGATGATGACGACCGGGACGGCGACGAATGCGCCGAGGCCGAACGCCAGGGTCCCGGCGAGCACCGCTGCCGTGGCAAGCAGGTCAAAAAGAGCCACCTTGGCCGCGTTGCGCGCCACCAGGCGGGCGCTTCCGGTGCACGCCCCGACCACGCCCGCCCCCCGATCGAGCATGAAATGGAGAGCGAACTGCCCGAAGTAGACCACCGCTAGTGACGGCAGCCACCACAAGAAGCTGCCGAGCCAGACGAGCGCGGTGAGCACGAGTGCGGCGCCGAACACGGCGCCCTTGCTCCAGCCCGCATACAGTTCCGCGAAGGCCGGTCGCTTGCCGGCAACAATGTCCAGCCCACCCTTGATCCAGCCGGCATAGACGATCTGGAAGGCGGCAAAGGCCACCACGTAGGCGATCCCGAGGACCAGGACCACCGCAATCGTTCGGTCGGCAACCCCTGATGAAGAACTCGTCTCGGAGTTGCCCACGGCGACCAGGAGGACCGCCACAAAGCCGACGAAGAAGAGCGTCAAGACGAGGCCCTGCAGGACGCTCCCCACGATCACCGGGACGAGCAGCGTGGCGGGATCCTTGACGAAGCGATCCCAGCCAAGGCGCATCGCAGCGACCGGGTCGTATGCCGCTGCGGCCCCGGGTGGACCGACTTCCCAGCCCGGCACAGGGTTCGGCGCCACCGCGTGGCCGCACCCTTGGCAGAAGGCGTCGGCCGGATCGGTGGGTCGCCCGCACCGCGCGCAGTACATTCAGCGCCTCTTTTCACGAGGATCCGCAATGGGTGGTGACGTACTCGCCGACGCGCTTCCAGGGGCCGGCGACGGCCAACCCGGACACCAACCCGCCAAGCGCGGCGCCGGCCGGGTTCTTGACCGCGTCGGGGGCGTCGTCGATTTGCTTTTGGAAGAAGTCCCGCAGTGTCGCGACGTCGGGCTCGATGTCCTGCGGGGCGACCTTGTCCAGGGCCTCGAAGATCGCGACGATGTCCCCGAACATCTCGAACGTCATCGCCAGGCTCCCGAACAAGGCGGCACCGGCGTCGTCGTTCTTGGCCAGGTCGCGTTCGGCCTTCTCGTACTTGTCGAGGAAGGTCTGTTTCTGCTCCTGGTAGGTCGTGCAGAACGCTTCCGGGCTGCGCCCCGCTCCACACGCGGTGAACAACAGGGCGCCCCCAAGGACAGCGGTGAGGATCCGTCCTACCGGTGATCGAAGGCCCATGCTCGTGACGGTAGGGGCAGCCGACGGCGTCGTCACGTCCCTCAATGATGGGACGTGCCGGCACGGGGTCAGACCGGTCCGAGCCCGGTCACACCCGGCAGATTGCGCGCCACCGCAAAGGCAACCGCCACGGCGAGCGCGGCCCAGGCCAGCTCCGGACGCGCCAGCAACGCACGCACTCGGGGCCGGGCGCGCGTGCCGAGGAGCACGCCCGTGATCGCTGCTAGAGCCAGCCCGACCATCAGCAACGGGTTCTGCGCCCACGCGCCCGCGAAGTCCCCGTGCCCCAAGGCGGCCACCATCCGCAGGCCCCCACAGGCCGGGCAGGCCAGGCCGGTCAGGGCAGCGAACGGGCAGAGGACCATCGCGGGCCGGGAGTCAGCGAGCGCTGACGACGACGGTGTTCGCGGCCAGGTCGTGGTAGCCGCGCTGGCGCCCGGTCGGGTCCGCCCAGAACGGGGAGAGGTAGATAACGATCCCGAGGCCGCAGATGAAGTTGGCGATCGCGGGGATTCCCCACCGGATCAGCGACGGGCCCCACCCGGGAATGGCGCCGTTGTCCTGCATGACGACCTTGATGCCCATGACCTGCTTGCCGATCGTCGCGCCGCGCAACGCGATCAGCACGACCTCATAGACGATGCCAATGACGGTCAGGACGAGCATCATGACGAAGAACGCACCGAGGGCGAGCCCGCTCGGCTCACCGTCCGATCCGGACGTGCCGAAAAGACCGGCGAAGCCGATGAACATCACGATCGTGTAGACGATGCCCATGATCACCCAGTCCACGATGCGGGCCAGCAACCGGGTTGTCATCGGGGGCACCTGGCCGCCGCCCGGCAGGGCCACTTGCGCGGCGGGTGCGCCATACGGATTGCCGGGTGGTGCCCCGTAGGCGGGCGGCGGCGGCGCGGCATACGGGCTGGTGCCGGGTGCGGGTGATCCCGAGGTCGGGGCATATCCCGGATAGGCAGGGGCATCGGCGACTGGCGGCGGGCTCGGCGGCCCGTAGCTCGGGTAGGCCGGTGCGCCACTGCTTGGGGGCGAAGCCTCGGCCGACTGGTTCGGCGGCGGGTAGGCCGTGCTGCCCGAGCCGCTCGGCGGCGGGGGCGGCGAGGGCCGCTGGGCCTCGCCCTCGGGATCGTAGTCGGGCGAAGTCGGGTCCGTCGTGGACATTGAGTCATTCCCTCCAGGGACGGGGCGCCACCGCGGCGCCGCACGATCGCAGCCTAGGGCTCGGGCATCCCCCGCGCCGGGCAATCAGCCAGTTCGGCGCCGGCGTGCCACTTCATACAGCGCCACACCCGTCGCGATCCCGGCATTGAGCGACTCTGTGGTCGCGCTCATCGGGATCGAGACGATCTGGTCGCAGTGCTCGCGCACCAGGCGGGAGATGCCCTTTCCTTCGGAACCGACAACGATGACCAGTGGCCGGTCGGCGAGTTCGAGACCGGGCAATTCGACGTCCCCGTCCATGTCGAGGCCGATGATGAAGCAGCCGGCCTCGCGGTAGTCCTCGATGGCCCGCGTCAAGTTGGTGGCCTGCGCTACGGGCACGCGGGCTGCGGCGCCGGCCGAGGTCTTCCACGCCGCCGCGGTCATCCCCGCCGAACGCCGCGCCGGGACAACGACACCGTGCCCGCCGAACGCACCGACCGAGCGGATGATCGCCCCGAGGTTGCGCGGATCGGTGATGCCGTCCAGCGCCACGATCAGCGGTATGCCATGGGCTTCGGGGTCGAGCAGATCGCCCGGGTGAGCATAGTCATAGGGCGGGACCTGGATCGCCAGTCCCTGATGAACCGCACCGTCGGTCAGCCGGTCGAGTTCGCCCCGCGGGGTCTCCAGCATCGGTATGCCGCGCCGGCCGGCGATCGTGATCGCCTCCTTGACCCGGTCGTCGGCGTCGATCCGGCCGGCCAGATAGAGGGCCGAGGCCGGGACCTCGGCCCGCAGCGCCTCGACCACCGCGTTGCGCCCGGCCACCATTTCACTGCTCTGGCCTCGCTTGGCGGCGCCAGCGCGCCGGCCGCCGCTCGTCGAGCCGCCGGGTCCGCGACCGTCGTTGGCCCGATGGGCCTTGTGGTGGGGCCGGTCGGCAGCCTTGGGGGTCGGCCCCTTGCCCTGAAGGCCGCGGCGGCGCTGACCGCCCGACCCGACGACCGCGCCCTTCTTGGAGCCGGGCTTGCGGATGGCGCCGCGTCGCGGCGCGTTGCCGGCCATCAGTCGTCCCCGCCGGAGCGGGCCAGACCCCAGCGCGCCCCCGAGGCGGTGTCCTCGACAAGGACGCCGGCGGCGGCGAGCTGGTCGCGGATGGCGTCGGCGGTCGCGAAGTCCCGGGCCGCCCGCGCCGAGGCCCGCGCCGCCACCTGGGCCCGGACGAGCGCATCGAGCGCGGCCGTGGCCGCCTCGGCGCCGCTGTCGTCGTCGGCGTGCCAGTGCGGGGCGAGCGGGTTGACGCCGAGGATGTCGGTCATCTCAACCACCTGCCGCGCGACGCCGGCGGCCTCGTCCGCCTCGTCCTCGGCGAGCAGGGTGTTGCCGCGGCGCACCTGCTCGTGGATCACGGCGAGCGCCCCGGACACCCCGAGGTCGTCGTCCATGGCCGCGACGAAGTCCGCAGGCAGCGGGGCCTCGGCGCTCGCCTCGAGAGTCCGCAGCCGGGGCAGGGCACGGCGCAGGAAGTTCTCGATCCGGTCGACGGCCGCCTCGGCCTCGGCCAGCGATCCCGGGTGGTATTCGATTGTCGAGCGGTAGTGCGCGGCGGTGAGGTAGTAGCGCACGGCGAGGGGCCGGGCCTGCTTGGTAACCTCACCGATCAACAGCGAGTTCCCGAGCGACTTGCTCATCTTTTCGCCACCGGTGGTCACCCAGGCGTTGTGCAGCCAGAAGTTCGCGAAGTCGAGACCGGCCGCGCGGGACTGCGCCTGCTCGTTCTCGTGATGGGGGAAGCGCAGGTCGACGCCGCCGCCGTGGATGTCGAAGGCGTCGCCGAGGTATTTGCGCGCCATCGCCGAGCACTCCAGGTGCCACCCGGGACGCCCGCGGCCGTAGGGCGTCGGCCAGCTGGCGCTGGCCGGCTCGGCCGGTTTGGACCCCTTCCACAACGCGAAGTCGCGCGGGTCGTGCTTGCCGCGCGGGTCGGCGTCCTCGGCGGCGGCCATGTCGTCGATGCGCTGACGGGTCAGCTCGCCATAGGCCGGCCAGCTGCGAACGTCGAAATAGACATCGCCGCTGCCGTCGGGGGCCGGATAGGCGTGCCCCTTCTCGATGAGGATGTCCATGAGTTCGACCATCTCCGGCACGTGCCCGGTCGCGCGCGGCTCGTAGGTCGCGGGCAGCACCCCCAGCAGGTCGAGGGCCTCGCTGGTCGCGCGCTCATTGGCATAGGAGAGGGCGAACCACGCCCGCCCCTCCTCGGCGGACTTGGCGAGGATCTTGTCGTCGACGTCGGTGACATTGCGCACCAGCGTCACGTCATAGCCGTGCCCGCGCGTCAGCCACCGGCGCAGTACGTCGAACGCGACGGCGAAGCGGACGTGGCCGATGTGTGGCGGCGCCTGCGTGGTCAGCCCACAGATGTAAATGCCGACCTTGCCCGGGTGCAGGGGCACGAAGTCGCGTAACTCCTTGGCGGCGGAGTCGTACAGGCGCAGGCTCACCGCACCAAGGCTACCCGCGACTGGCTCCCGTCCCGACCGGATAACCCAGGGTATAACGAAGCGATAACGCCAGTCTGGACAGCTGGCCAACTTCGGAGGACGCTTCGAGATGCGCGTTCTCCTCCCGCGTGGGAGCATGCGTTCGGCCCAGGCACGACCCCAGCATCACCTCAGCACCACCGACCGAGGGGAAGCCCAGTGAGCGAAGCCAGTCACGCCTCATCCTTGAACGCCGAGCAGGTTGGCTACAAACAGTCCCTTGGCCGCCGGCACGTGCAGATGATCGCCATCGGCGGAGCCATCGGCACCGGCCTCTTCCTCGGTTCTGCCTCCCGCCTGAACAGCACCGGGCCGGCGCTGCTGTTCAGCTACGCCTTCGTCGGCGTGATCGCCTATTTCCTGATGCGGTCGCTGGGTGAGCTGGTCTTGCACCGCGCGACCTCCGGGGCCTTTGTCTCCTATATGCGCGAGTTCTACGGCGAGAAGTGGGCCTTCGTCACGGGCTGGATGTATTGGCTCAACTGGGCCCTGACCGGCATCGCCGAGTTGTCCGCGGTCGGGCTCTACATCCAGCACTGGTGGCCGCAGATGCCGACCTGGCTGACCGTGCTCATCGCGCTGGCCGTCGTGCTCGCCATCAACCTGCTCTCGGCGCGCGCCTTCGGGGAGTTCGAGTTCTGGGCTTCGGTCGCCAAGGTCGCCGCGATCATCCTCTTCCTATGCGTTGGCATCGTCGTCGTCGTCATGAGGATGGATGTCGGCGGCCACCAGGCGGGGTTCCACAACCTGTGGTCCAACCCCGGCGGGTTCTGGCCAAGCGGGGACGGTTTCCACTGGTATGGCCCGATCATGGTCATGTCCGGGGTCGTCTTCGCCTATTCCGCGATCGAGATGGTCGGCGTCGCCGCCGGTGAGATGGAGGACGCCGAGCACGAAGTCCCCAAGGCCGTCAACGCGGTCATCTTCCGGATCGCGGTCTTCTATTGCGGCTCGATCCTGTTGCTCGTCTCCATGCTCCCGACCAGCGAGTTCAAGGGGGGCACCAGCCCGTTCGTCACGGTCTTCGGACGCATGGGCATGGATTGGATGGGAAACATCATTCAGGCCGTCCTGATCGTCGCGGCCATGTCCTCGCTCAACTCCGGCCTCTATTCGACTGGACGCATCCTGCGCAGCCTGGGAATGGCCAAACAGGCACCGGGCTTCACCCTAAAAATGAGTTCCTCCGGGGTGCCGTGGGCCGGGATCGTGATGACCTCGGTCGTCTATGTCTTCGGATCGGTCCTGAACGCGTTGCGTCCCGACGCCTTCGAGATCGCGCTGGAGGCCGCCGCGATCGGCGTGCTGTTCACCTGGGGCACGATCTTCGCCTGCCAGCTGCGGCTGCGCAAACTGGTCAACCGCGGGATCATCCCGGCCAGCCCGTTCCAGGCGCCCGGCTACCCGTGGACCAGTTATCTCGGGCTCGCCTTCCTCGTCTTCGTCGTCATCGCGATGGCGGTCAGTGGCTGGCAGTCCAACCCCTACTTCTGGCACAAGGTCACCTTCATCGTCGTGGTCATCGGGATTCCGCTCATCGCGGCGGTGCTCACGATCGGGTGGCTGATCGTCAAACCGCGCGTGGTCGCCAACACCGGCGGCCACCTCGGCGCGGTCTGGACCGACACCGGTCCCGCCGTCGACTCCCGCCCGAGCCAGCCGGCCGCGACCGAATGAGCCGAAGGAAGCTAGCCATGACCACGCAACGCCGAACCCTGATCGCGGCCGCTGCCGGCGGCCTGGCCCTGGGCCTGACCGGATGCAATTCCGGCTCTTCCACGCCGAGTTCGTCCACCCCCATGCCGAGCGCAACCGGGACGATCACCATCGGCGTGTCCACCGACGAGCCCGGGGTTTCGCTCAAGCAGGGCTCGGCATACAGCGGATTTGACATCAAGACGGCCGAATATGTTGCCGGCAAGCTCGGTCTGACCCCGCAGTGGGTCCCGGTCAACCAGCCCGACCGGATCACCGCCTTGGAGAGCGGCGAGGTCGAGATGGTGGTCGCCACCTTGTCCATCACCGATGAACGCAAGCAGAAGATCGACTTCGCCGGCCCCTACTTCGTCGCCCACCAGGACCTGCTCATCCGGCGCAACGACGAGCAGCTGCGCGGGCCGGAGTATCTCGACGGCAAGACGCTTTGCTCGGTCACGGGCACGACGTCGGCGGCCTACGTCAAGGCCAATTTCAAGGGCGATATCACCTTGCGGGAGGTGCCGACCTTCTCCGAGTGCGTGCGCAACCTCGCCGACAGCACGGTCGACGCGGTGACGACCGACGACCTGATCCTCGCCGGGTTCGCCGCGACCCCCGAATACAAGGGATTGCTCAAGGTGGTCGGCAAGGGGTTCACCGACGAGACCTATGGGATCGGCGTCAAGAAGGGCAACACCGAACTGGTCGGCAAGATCAACGCCGCGCTCAAGGAATACATCTCCTCGGGAGCCTGGAAGGACGCTCTGGACGAGACCGTCAAACCGTCCGGCTACAAGATCCCCGATCCACCGACGGTGGGCGGGTGAGCGACCCCGAGAGGCTGCGGGCGCTCCTGGAATCCCAGCTGCCGTTCAGCTCGGCGCCGGTCGAGGTGCGCGATCGGATCGTCGCCGCGGCCGAGATCACGGGGTATGCCGCCGGCGAACTCGTTCTGAACGCGTTCGTCACCCCCTCACGGGCCGTCTATGTCGTCCTCGCCGGGCAGGTGGGCTCCTGGTTGGACGCCCGGCGCCTGGACAGCCCGCCGGACGAAGTGTTCGGGCCAGGTGGGGTGTTCGGCTTCTCTGCCATGCTCACCGAGCGGTCGATCGGCCCGCGAGTCCACGCGCTCGGGCCGGCTGCGGTGGCCCGGATCCCGGCCGCCGAGGCGACCGCGGCCTTCGTCACCCCGGCCGGAGCGCGCTTCCTGGCGGAGCGAATGGCCGCCTATCCCGCCGCCGCCGCCAAGGCACCCGAGTACGCAACCGCGGGGGAACTCGCGGACACCGATCCCCTGGTCGTCGACCCGGGCTTGCCCGCGGCCGACATCGCCCGCCAGCTGAGCGCGACCGGGCAGCCGTGCGCCGTGGTCGACCTGGGCTCGGGACGTTATGCGCTCGTGACCGACGCCTCGCTCCGGCAGCGCATCCTCGTTGACGGGCTCCCGGGGAGCGCCCCCGCCCGCGAGGTGGTCGCCCCGCAGTCGCCGGTGTCCCGCGAGTCCGACTCGGGCGCCGAGGCGCTGATCCGGGTGTTGGAGAGCGACGCCGACGCCACCGTCGTGGTGGGCGCCGACGGGCAACTGACCGGCGTGGTCACGCTGCGTGAGTTCACGCTCTCGCCCGTGGCCGCCGACATGGCCCTGCACCAGCGGTTGCGCCGGGCACCGACGGTCGCGGATGTCGTCCCCCTGGCCAACCAGGCGCCGAAAACGCTTCGCCGGCTCCTCAAGCGCGGGCTGGCGTCCGGCAAGGTCATCGCCGTGCACTCGAGCCTCATCGACACGATGATCCGACGGATCATCGACCTGGAGTTCGCGGCCTCCCCCGAGCTGGCGCTGGATCGGTTCACCTGGCTGGCGTTGGGCAGCAACGGCCGCCGGGAGGCGGTGCCGTCCTCGGACATCGACTCGGCCGTGGCGTTCGCCGACGGCATGGGCGAGGAGGAGATGGACGCCTACCGGGCCGTGTTCACCCGAGTCGACCTGGATCTGGCCGCGGCTGGCCTGCGGGGCGACGCCCACGGAGTCAGCGGCCGGCACGAGTTGCTGTCCCGGACCAACGCCCAGTGGCGTGAAGCGGCTCGCGGCTGGCTGGTGGACCCGGTCGGCGACAAGGGCGCGATCATGACCTCCCTGCTCGTCGACGCCCGCCCGCTGGTCGGCTCGGTGACCACCGCCGCGGCCGACCTCGTGCTCAGCGATCTGCGGGAGCACCCGGGCACAATGCGCCTGCTGCTTGAGGATGCCCTGGCCCGGCGGGCGCGGCTGCGTTCGTTCCGGGAGACCGCGCCGTGGCGCTCGCCGGCCCGCTACAACATCAAGGGTGCGGCGCTGCTACCCCTGGTCAACCTCGCCCGGTGGGGCGCGCTGATGGTGCACAGCCCCGAACTCGGCACGATCGAGCGACTGCAGGCGGCCGGCGGCACCGCGTTCTTGCCTGCGGAGCAGGCGGCCTCGCTCGCGGAGGTGTTCGAGGTGCTACAGCGGCTGCGGCTGCGTTATCAGCTGATGCAACTGCGCGACGGGCAGCCCGCCTCGGATGAGTTGGTATTCGAGGCGATGTCGCCGATCGACCGGAGCATCGTCACCCAGGCTGTCCGCGAGATCGCCGCCGCGCAGAAGCGGTTGACGAACTTCGCGCTGTATGTCGACTCCAGCGAGTGGACGGCGCGCCCGCAGAAATGACGCCGCCCGCCAACGTCACGGCAGCACGGTGACGGTGACCCGCCGGTTCTTGGCCTGGCCCTCCTTGGTCGCGTTGTCGGCGATCGGGTCGTCCTCGCCGTGGCCGGCTGCGGTCACCGCGACTTCCTCGCCGAGGTCGTCGGCGAGCCGGGCACGCACGGCCTCGGCGCGCCGTTTGGACAGGCTCAGGTTGTATGCCGCATCGCCCACATTGTCGGTGTAGCCGTCGACTCGCAGCCGGGTGGCGCCGTTCTTGGTGAGCCGGGCGACGAGATCGTCGAGCACGGCGCCGGCCTTGGGCGTCAGGTCGGCCTTGTCGAAGGCGAACAGGACGTTGGCGTCCAGGCGGAACCGGGTGCCACCCTCGTCGATGAGCGAGCCGTCGAGATTGGCCTCGGTGAACACCAAGTCGTCCACCGCGCCGCTGATCTCCTCGACGGGGAAGACCTCCGGGACCGTCGTGATCGCCACGCTCGGCGGTCCGGAGCCGTCTGCCGCGACAGCCACCGCGCTGGAAGGGATCACGGTGAACGCGGTGGCGGCAAGGACCGCGGCAAAAGCGAGCAGTTGCCGCAGCCGGGTGGGCTGGGTCAGCCGGCACAGCCGCCACGCCTCGCGATAGCGCGCCCGGATCATGTGCGGGTCACGGGCACAGCGGTGAAGGTCCCGGCGTGCGGGATCGCGACATCGACCACGCTGACCTCGGCCGGTGGCGCCTGGAAGACGGCCTGCAGCGGGGTGCTCGCACCCGGCCCCACCGTGAGCCTGGCGGTGCCGCCGGTGCACACGCAATTGCCTTCCTTGTCGCGGGCCGGCAGGTAGCGACGGGCGCTGGCCTGGTCGAGGACATAGACACCGTCGGCCACACCGGCCGTTTCGGAGGAGAGCGGATCTGTCGGGCCGTGCTGGTAGGTGCCGGCCCAGAAGAAGTAGTTGACGTCCCAGTCGTCGCTGGAGTTGTTGCGGACCGACCAGGTGACGGTCATCAGCCTGCCGGAACTCTGGACGCTGTTGAGCTCGACGGCCAGCTGGGTCTTGCCGTCGCTCGCCTTGCGGGCGGCGATGACTGGCAGTTCGGCCGCCGTAGGCGCGGGTGTGGAGCTGCTGGGGGCGGCGGGCGCGCCGCTGCCGGCTGCGGCGCCGTTGCCGGAGGCTGAAGTGGTGGACACGCCCGAGGGGCTGTCGGCGGCATCCTCGCCGGAGGAACAGTCGCCCAGCAGGCCACCGGCAGCGAGAGCGCCGGCGGCCACGGCGATCACCCGCTTTCCCGCCGGTCGACACACCGCTCGTCCAGGTCTCGCGCCCATGTCGCCTCCCGTGCATCCCACACGTCCCGGTGGGCGCCCGCTGCAAGCCCACCACCTGACGAACCACGCTAGGGCAGCCGGCACCGGAGCGCATCCGGAGAGCCGGTCGCCTGTGGACAACCCCAAACCGAGCCTCCCTGATAACCCGACTATCCCAGCGCGGAAACCTTCAAAGGCCGGGCGCAATCACTTCCGACGATGCGCGCCCGGGGCGCGAGGTCGAGACGGTCGATCGTTCGGTTACCTCGCGTGCCGTCAGCTCGGGCGGGATCATCCGTCGCCAGAACTCGTTGGGCAGCTCGGTGAAAAAGTCTTCGAACCCATCCGGGGCGAGCGTGTCGCTCGGTCGGTCACGGCTCGATTCGACCGATCGCCTCGGTCGGGGCGCCCACCAGGTGCGTTGCCCTCCGGCTCCCCGACCGACAATGACCGGTGGGTCAACCAGCCGCGCGCCGCACTGCGCGAACTCGCCGCGGCCAACGAACTCGGGTTCAGCCGCTTCTTCGCCGCTGATCTCGGCAACGCCGTCCTGCTCACCTACGACGCGGACCAGCACGGCGCGCTCACCGACCTGAGCCGCTGCGTCTTCGGCCACGTCGTCGCCTATGTCAATGACCTGACGCTGCCACCCGCCGGGCAGGCCTGCGTCCAGGAGTACCCGGCGTTCCCGGCTCCGGAGGCGCGCCGGACACCGCCGCCGCAGTGGGGCCCCGGCTCGCCTGCGGTCCACCGCTGATGCGGCAGACGGCGGTGGACCGCGTCGTGACGCTCGTACCGGTCGACCCCACCGGCGCTTTGCTCGGCGCACTCGGCCCGGTGTCGGTCGAGGTGCCCTGGTGGCCGGAGATCCCACCGATCGCCGCCGCCGTCCACCATCGTTACGGGCTCTCGGTATGGGTGCTGCGGCTCCTTGCGGCTTGCCATCCACTGCATGGATGTCGCCGCGGAGTCGATGCGGCAACTGCGGACCTGGAACCTGTCGCAGGTGGTCGCTGCTCGTGCGGGTGGTCGGGCGGTCGTCGTCAAGGCGACGGCGCCATTCCTCGGCGACGAGCCACGTGCTGTCGACCTCCTCGGCCGGTTCGCGCCGGGGGTTGCCGTGCCCGTCCTGGCGCGCGACCCGACCCTGCGGATCATGGTGATGCCCGACCTGCCCGAGGATCACCACGGCGAGTCCGACCCGAAAGTGTTGGCAGAAATGGTCGACCGGTGGAGCGCCGCGCAGCTGGCCTGCGCACCAGGAGTGCAGGAGTTCCTTGCCATTGGACGAGATCTGCGCGCCGAGGCAGTCCTGGCGACCGCAGACCGGGTGGTCGCGGCCGTCTCGCCGAGCCTAAACGGTGCGGAGCGCCGGGCGCTGGACCAGGCACGAGCCTCGCTCGGCACCCGGCTCGACCGGCTCGCCAAGTGCGGCATCCCCGACTCGATCGTCCACGGCGACCTGCACCCGGGCAACTGGTTCGGCCCGCCGGGTGGGTTGCGGCGGACCGCCCTGCACCTGCTCGAACCGGTGCGCCTCTGGCTCGCGGCCGACCTCTTCGGCGGCTTCCTCCGGCAGATCGAGCCCAGCGAGGCCCCTTATCACGCCGCCGACCCACCGGCGCTGGCCCAGGCGCTCATCAGACACGCCAACTGACCGAAACTCGACAGCGGCTCGAGGAGCGACGTCGCCCGTCAGATCACATCAACGACGTACAGCCCGAAATCACCGCCTCAGCTGAAAGCCTCTGAATGCCGATGAGGCTGTGTACGCAAGACAGGCGGTGTCTGCCGGGACGCGGTTAGCGCACCTGGCCGGCGATGCGCGCCGGATGTGAGGCGGATCCAGGCTCAGGCGATATTGCCCGCCTCGGCGCCAATCGTCGTTGGGTCGCCGTGTCCGGTGAGTACGACCGTCTCGGGCGGCAGGCTCATCAGTCGCTCGGTGATCGAGGCGATGATCGTCGGGTGGTCGCTGAACGAGCGGCCGGTCGCCCCCGGGCCACCGTTGAACAGTGTGTCTCCGGAGAAGAGCAGGCCGAGCGAAGCGGCATACAGACAAACCGCGCCGGGCGCATGCCCGGGCGTATGCCGCACCTCCAGGTCGACGTCGCCGATCGTCAGGTGCTGGCCGTCGGCGAGCGGCTCGTCGGGCGGGGTGTCGGGGAAGGTCTGCTCCCAGAGCACCTGGTCTGCCGGGTGCAGCGCGATCGGCGCCCCGAACCGCCGGTGCACCTCCTGGGCGGCGTTGATGTGGTCGTTGTGGGCGTGGGTGCTGATGATCCGGGTCAGCGTGCGCCCACCGATCGCGTCGATGATCGCCGGACCGTCGTGGGCGGCATCGATCACCACGCACTCGCTGTCGTCGCCGAGGATCCAGACGTTGTTGTCGACATCCCATTCGCCCCCGTCGAGACGGAAGAGCCCCGAGGTGATCAGGCGCTCGACCCGGACCCCGGCCGGGCTGGTGGCGACGACCTCGATGCTCACAGCTCCACCACCGAGCGCAGCACCTCACCGTGGTGCATCTTGGTAAAGGCCGACTCGATATCGCCGAGGCCGATGCGCTCGGAGACGAAGGCATCGAGCGGGAAACGGCCCTGCTGATAGAGCGCGACGAGCGTGGGGAAGTCGCGGGTGGGGAGGCAATCGCCATACCAACTGCTCTTGAGCGACCCGCCGCGGCCAAAGATCTCGATGAGCGGCAACTCCAGTGTCAAGTCCGGCGTCGGGACGCCGACGAGCACGACGGTGCCGGCGAGATCACGGGCGAAGAAGGCCTGCTGATAGGTCTCCGGGCGGCCGACCGCCTCGACGACGACGTCCGCGCCATACGACCCGGTCAGCTCGCGGATCTTCTCGACCGCGTTCTCGGTTTTGGAGTTGACCGTGTGCGTGGCGCCGAACTCCTTGGCCCACTGCAGTTTCCGCTCGTCCACGTCGACCGCGATGATCGTCGTCGCGCCGACCACCTTGGCGCCGGCGATCGCCGCATTGCCGACGCCGCCGCAGCCGATGACGGCGATCGAGTCGCCCAGCTTCACCCCGCCGGTGTTCACCGCCGCACCGAAGCCCGCCATCACGCCGCACCCCAGCAGCCCCACGACGGCCGGGTCCGACGTCGCGACCTTGGTGCACTGGCCGGCGGCGACGAGGGTCTTCTCGGCGAACGCGCCGATGCCGAGGGCCGGCGAGAGCGCGGTGCCGTCGGTCAGGCTCATCTTCTGGGACGCGTTGTGAGTGTTGAAGCAGTACTGCGGCTTGCCCTTGTGGCAGGCGCGGCATTCGCCGCAGACGGCCCGCCAGTTGAGGATGACGAAGTCGCCCGCCGCGACGTCGGTGACTGCCTCGCCGACCGCCTCGACGATCCCGGCGGCCTCGTGGCCGAGCAGGAACGGGAAGTCGTCGTTGATGCCACCCTCGCGATAGTGCAGGTCGGTGTGGCACACCCCGCACGCCTGGACCCGGACGACCGCCTCGCCTGGGCCGGGATCGGGGATGATGATGTCGACGACCTCGACCGGCGCGCCCTTGGCGCGGGCGATGACACCCTTGACCGTCTGCGGCATGTGCGACTCCTTCGTATGCTGCCTGGCTGAGCGAGACTGAACGCTGCGGAACATGGCAACTCTCGCCGTGCAACCTGCTCGGCGCAAGGCCCCGCCCGCGAACGCGTGCGCCACCTGGAACCCACGAACGCCGGCCCGAGCGCATCCAGTAATGGGATTCGGTTCACGCCAACGAGATTGGCGTTTCCGGAAACCTCATTATCGCGCGTCTGCGGAGGTAGCCTGTCCCCGCGCGGCCGCGCCATGGTGGCCGCGGGGGGCAGGGTCGTGGGTGCCTCCCGCCTGCCGCGTCCTGGAGGAGGGGCCCCGAGTGACACCGCTGTCCTACCCACGCCACCTGGTGCGACGATGCGTCGCCACGCTGGCCGTCGTCACGATCAGCCTGCTCGGCTTAGGAGCCGCACCCGCTGGAGCGGCCGCGGTTGTCGCCACCGTCACCCCCGACCGGGCGAGCGCGGTGATCAACTCGGTTGACGGCATCACGGTCAGCTTCACCAATGTCGAGGCCCGGATGACGCAAGTCGTCGTCACCCTCTCGCCGATGACCGCCGACGAGTGCCTGCGCCTTGCCTGGGCCCCGATCAGCAACCCCGGAGTCCGCCTGGCCGACATCGGCCACGACGATGCCACCCGCACTTGCGAGGCCGCGTTCGACTTCGACCCGATCGCTCCCGGTGGGACCCTGCGATTCCACTGGGACACGGTCATGCCGGGGACGGCCGGCCAATTGTCCATCCGCGCCTCCTCCTACACCTATCGCTCGCCGGTCGCGACCATCACCGTGACCGACGCCCTGCGCGCCCGCCTGTCCGGACCCGACTATGTCCTCAAGCCGGGCGAGGCCTTCCCGCTGACGGCCACGATCATCGACGCCACCGATGCGGCTGGCACATTGGACCGGATCCGGGTCAACCTTCCCGCCGGCTTCGATTACATCGCCGGGTCGACCTCCGGCATCACCTCGAATGACCCGGCCGCGGCGCCCTGGAACTCGACCGGTACCGCCTTGACCTGGGACGGCCCGTTCCCGATCGCCGCCAACAGCAGTGTGACCCTCTCGTTCTCGGTGCGCGCCACGACGACCATCCCGTCGGTCTCGCCGCTGCAGGTGATCGCAACCGGCGCCGACTGGCCGCAGGCACGTGGCGACTACTCCGCCTTCGTCGACGAGCAAGCAGTCACCCTGCGCGCCACGTCCGACCACGCGCTCGTCGTTCCCGGAGCCCAGACCGGCTGGACGGTCCTTGCCGACAACAACCGGCGCTACGGCTCGCCGGTGGCGACGGTCTCGGTGACCCTGCCGGCCGACTTCACCTACCGGCCCGGATCGACCACCGGCAAAACCACGGCAGACCCGTCGATCAACGGCCGGGTCGCCACGTGGAGCGGACCGTTCACCATCCCCGGCGAGACCACCGCCGAACCGGTCCTGCACTTCGAGACAACCGCCGGAAGCCCGGGCGCCTATTCCGTGGACGTCACAGGAACCGACCCCCGCACGGATGTCACCGGCACCGCCAACATCGCTCCGGTCACGGTCGTTGCCTCAGGCGGTGTCTCGGCTGGAGGCCCGTATGGCGTTTATGAGGGCGTCGCCATGCCGATCGACGGCTCCCCGCTGGCCGTCGGTGACCAGTTCGCGCGGTGGGCCTGGCGGGTCACGCCGAATGGCCCGGTGGATGCTGGCACCCAGTGCACGATCGCCGATCCCAATGCTCGGGCCACATCGGTGACGTGCACGGATGACGGGAACTTCCTGCTCACCCTCACCGCGACGAGACCCAACGGCCAGACGGCCACGGCGACTGCTCAGCTCTATGTCGAGAACGCCAAGGCCGCGGTCACCCTCAAATCACCGGCGAGCGGAACCACCGTGCCCCTCGGCAGCCCGGTCACCGTGACGGTCGGAATCACCGATCTGGGCTCGAATGACGACCTGATCGGCGAGGCCAAGTGGTGCGACGGCTTCCGCCAGTCGGGCCCGGTCGTCGACGGCACGTACGCCACCACGCACGCGGTCAAAGTTGCCGGCCCGTGCTCGGTGATCGTCGTCGGCAAGGACGGCGACGGCGGCAAGCGGAGCACCTCGTTGACCCTCAACGTCCAGGCCGGATCGAGCGTCTCGATGGCCGGCTCCGGAGCGGTCGCCTACAGCGGGAAGACGACCAGCTTCACGGTCTCGGCCACCAAGTCCGGGACGACCCTAAGTGGCTCGCTGTCGGTCCGGACCCCCGGGGGTGTGACCGTGGCCTCCTCGACGGTCGGCTCGTTCTCCCGGAGCGGGTCGACGATCACCTGGGGTGGGCCGGGCGACCTGGGGTGGCGCCAGCGGCTATCGCTACACGGTCATCGGCACCGACAACGCCGCCGCCGGCCTGCCGGACAAGATCACGATCAAGGTGGTCAACTCCGCCGGAACGCGGGTGTTCTACACCACCGGCCCGTTGACCAGCGGAGACCTGAAGCTCACCGCCAGTTGACCAGCCACGCCTGACCAGCCACGCCGGTGACTCGAGCGAGGCTGACTGAAGGACAACCAAAACCATTTGGGGCCGCCCAGCAGGGCGGCCCCAAAGACTATGCCAGAGAAGGAGGCTGCGGCTCAGATCGGCTCGGAGTCGCCGTTGTCGCAGTGGTCCTCGTTGACGCCACCCCAGTTGCCGTGGACGTCACAGTCCTTGCCGTGGTTGGGCTGGGGGTCCGGCCGGCAGGGCTGGCCCGAGTTGCCGTGCGTGCAGCCGTCCTCCTGGTTGGAGTGGGAGTTGCCCGGGTCGGCGAACGCGGTCGTCGCGGTCACCCCGACGGACCCGAAGGCAAGGGCTGCTGCGGCGGCAAGGCGCACAATGCGGCGATTCATCAACTACCCCGATCTGCGCCGTCACGCCGCCTCACCTGCTGTGAGACCCCGATTCGCGACTATTGCGCAGATCAATGCTAGCGGAATTCTTACCCTTTCTTGACCATATCCTCCGGATTTACAGGGTAAAATTCGGGACCTCCTAGTTGGATCGGTCAAAGGCCTGTGCCACAACGGCTGCCGTCGCGATCGCCGCCAGACCCTCCTCCCGACCACACAATCCCAGCCCGTCGGTCGTCGTCCCACTCACCGCCACGGGAGCACCGACAGCCGCCGCCATGGCGGCCTCTGCGTCGTGGCGACGCGCGCCGACCTTCGGGCGATTGCCGATCACCTGAATGGCGACATTGCCCACCTCGAAACCGGCGGCGCGGACCAAGCGGGCGGCCTCGGCGAGCAGGACCAGCCCGCGAGCCCCGGCATACTCCGGACGTGCGGAGCCGAAGTGCGCGCCCAGGTCGCCGATCCCGGCGGCCGAGAACAGCGCGTCGCAGGCGGCGTGGCAGGCGACATCGGCGTCGGAGTGGCCCTCCAGGCCGCGCTCTCCCGGCCAGTGCAGGCCGGCCACCCACAGTTGCCGGTCGCTGCCCTCGCGGGCAAAA
The DNA here is from genome assembly GCF_037045025.1 of Nostocoides sp. GTDB lineage: Bacteria > Actinomycetota > Actinomycetes > Actinomycetales > Dermatophilaceae > Nostocoides_A. The sequence goes on from NZ_JBAOHM010000016.1 coordinate 429,430, forward strand.
GCATGGACGTCGACACCGATACCGACGCGAGGAAGTGCGCTCACCCGGCCATTGTGGCCGAGTCACGTGCCCGGCCGGAGTCGGCCCCAACCCCGAGGTCGTACGTTCGGGGTGAGGTCGCACGCGTGCGCATCAGACCTCACCCAAAAGTGCAGACCTCAGCGATGCCCGAGCCAGGTCGTCCCGGGTCGTGATTTTCAGGGCATCTTCCTCGCCCGGCACGACGAGCACCGGTATGCCGCAGGCCTCGGCGAGGGCGGCGTCGTCGGTCGCCTGCAGCCCGCTGGCGTGGGCACGGGTGAGCACGGCACGGGTGAAGCCCTGCGGCGTCTGAATCGCCCGTAGCAGCGCGCGGTCGGGGGTGTCGCGCACGTAGCCGTCGGCGTCGACCACCTTGACCGTGTCGGTCAGGGGGAGCCCCGGCACGACCGCCTCCGCGCCGGCGTCGAGGGCGGCAATCACCCGCTCGAAAAGAGCGACCGGAGCCAACGCGCGGGCAGCGTCGTGGACCAGAACGAGGTCGACATCGCTTCCTAGCGCCGCCAGTCCAGCGGCCACCGAGTCGGTCCGTTCCGCCCCGCCGGCGACGACGAGGACCTGTGGCCCCGTCGAGGACCTTCTGCTAGCAGAACTTCCTCGACGGGGCGCAGCTAGCACGGTGTGCTGCACCCGCTCGACGTAGGCCGCTGGGACGACCACGACAACCCGGACCACGCCGGGGACGGCGAGGACACGGCATACGGCGTGATCGAGCAGGGAGCGGCCGGCGAGTTCGACGAACGCCTTGGGGACCGCTGCCCCAAGGCGCGTGCCGGAACCGGCCGCAACGACGACGACGCCGACGCTGCGCGGGGCAGCGTCGGCGTCGCTCACGTGGGTGGTGGGACCGGCAGGACCGGGATCAGGACGCGAGAACCTCATCGAGAATGGACTCGGCCTTAACCTCGTCGGTCTTCTCGGCGAGGGCCAGCTCGGAGACGAGGATCTGGCGGGCCTTGGACAGCATCCGCTTCTCGCCCGCGGACAGTCCGCGGTCCTTGTCCCGGCGCCACAGGTCGCGCACGACCTCGGCCACCTTGATCACATCGCCGGAGGCGAGCTTCTCGAGGTTGGCCTTGTAGCGACGCGACCAGTTGGTCGGCTCCTCGGTGTGCGGGGCGCGCAAGACCTCGAAGACGCGGTCGAGGCCCTCTTGCCCGACGACATCGCGGACTCCGACCAGATCGCAGTTCTCGGCCGGCACCTCGATCGTCAGATCCCCTTGGGCCACCTTGAGTTTCAGATAGAGCTTCTCTTCTCCCTTGATAACTCGAGTCTTGATCTCCTCGATCAATGCGGCCCCGTGGTGGGGGTACACGACCGTCTCGCCGACCTTGAAAACCATATGTTGTTAGCCCCTTTCGCGGCGTCAAGGATAACACGGCACGGCCACGGACTTGGAATGTCAAAAATCCGCATACCCCCAGGCCAGGGACACCCGCGAGGCGCCCCCGACGGGGGCCGCCGCCGCACGATCCGGAGCCGCTAGGCTGACCCTCGTGATGGCGCACCGAAACTCCCACCGCACCCCTCGCCACCTGGCGCGTCTGCTCCCGGCCGCCGTGGCTGCCGGCGTGCTGCTCTCGGGCTGTCAAATCGTCTCTCCTCGCCAGACCGACGTGATGTATGACGCGGGCGACGGCGTCTCCATCGACGTCGGTGACCTGCAGGTCCGCAACCTCGTGGTGGTCGGTTCGACGAAGGACGGTCCCGGCGTCATCAGCGCGGCCGTGGGCAACCTCGGCGACAAGCAGGCCAAACTGTCCTTCGCCGCCGGTGACGGCGGTGCCCCCGCCGAGGTGACCATCCCCGCGCGCGGGACCGCCAACCTGTCGACGGACGGGGCCAAGGTCACCCTCGACAAGGTCCCGGGGCAACCCGGCGACATGGTCGTGCTCCAGGTCGGCGGCGGCGACGGCACCTCGCCCATCAGCGTCCCGATCGTCCCGGCCGCCGGCTACTACCAGGACTTCGCCGCCTCCTGACCCAGGGGGTGCCCGCCGGGCCTTCCCGCAACTACTCCTCGAACTTGTAGCCCAGTCCGCGCACGGTCAGGATGTGCACCGGCTCCTTGGGGGTGTGCTCGATCTTCTTGCGCAGCCGCTTGATGTGGACATCCAGGGTCTTGGTGTCGCCGACATAGTCACTGCCCCAGATGCGGTCGATGAGCTGACCGCGGGTCAGGACCCGGCCGGCATTGCGCACGAGGAATTCCAGCAGCTCAAACTCCTTGAGCGGCAACGGTACCGGTGTCCCACGCACCGTGACGACGTGCCGCTCGACGTCGATCTCGACCGGCCCGGCTGCGACCGTCGCGGCGACGAGCTCCTCGGGGTCGCCGCCGCGGCGCAGCACCGCCTTGATCCGGGCAAGCAACTCCCGGGAGGAATAGGGCTTGGTGACATAGTCGTCGGCACCGAGTTCCAACCCGACGACCTTGTCGATTTCGCCATCCTTGGCGGTGAGCATGATGACGGGCACGTTGGACTTGCCGCGCAGCGAGCGGCATACGTCGATGCCGCTCATCCCGGGCAGCATGACGTCGAGAAGGACGAGGTCGGCGCCGCTGCGATCAAAAGCGGTCAGCCCGTCGGGACCGGTCTCGGCGACGGTGACCTGGTATCCCTCCTTCCGCAACACATAGGTGAGCGGCTCGGAATACGAGGGCTCATCCTCAACGAGGAGAATGCGCGGGGCGCTCATGCAGCGGTTCCTTCCGGGTGGGTGGTGCGATGTGACTCGGTGAGCGAGGCATCGGTCAGGAGCGGCAGCCGGATCGTAAAGGTCGAGCCGTGCCCCTCTTGGCTCCAGACCGAGACCTCCCCGCCGTGGTTGGCGCAGATGTGCTTGACGATAGCCAAGCCGAGCCCGGTGCCCCCCGTCGAGCGGGAGCGGGCGGCGTCCCCGCGATAGAAGCGTTCGAAGATCCGCTCCTGCTCGCCGGCCGGTATGCCGCGGCCACGGTCGGTCACCGTGATGGTCGCCAGCCCGTCGGCTGCCCGGGCCCCGACGCCGACCTCGGTGCCCTCGGGGGAGTAGGCGATCGCGTTACCGACGAGATTCCGCACGGCGGTGACGAGCAACCCGAAGTCGCCATGCACGGCCAGATCCGGCTCGCACCGGTCGGTGATCGTGATGTTCTTTGCCGCCGCCTCGATCTGGCTGACGTCGATCGCTTCCTTGACGACCTCGGCCACCCGGGCCGGCTTGGCGCCGGCGAGGATATCCTGGCTCTGCAGCTGGGAGAGGTCGACGATCTCCTTGATCAGCCGGCTGAGCCGAGCCGATTCCAGTTGCATCCGGTGGGCGAACCGTTCGGTAGCTTCAGGGTCGCCCTGGGCGTCGATGATCGCCTCGGCGAGCAGCGACAACCCGCCCACCGGCGTCTTCAGCTCGTGCGAGACGTTGACGACGAAGTCCCGGCGCACCTCCTCGACTCGACGGGCCTGGGTGCGGTCGTCGATCAGGAGCAGCACGTGCGCATCAAGGATCGGCGCGGCCCGGATATGGACGAACACCGGCGGCAGGCCGATCCGGGTGCGCGGCAGCTCGAGGTCGAGTTCGCGGATGACACCGTCGCGGCGCACGGCGCGACTCACCTCGAGCAACTCCGAGTGGGTCAGCCGGTTGCCGCTGACGAAGCCGTCCACGACGGCGGTCGGAGAATTGTTGACGACCCGCTCGGTGGAGTCGAGGACGATCGCGCTGGACGACAACACGGACAAGATCGCCGAGGCACCGTCGGGGATGGGCGGCGGCGTGAGCGGGGTGCGCATCCGCTGTTGGTCACGCTCGGACAACCGCAGGCTCACGACGGACATCGCCCCCAGCACGATCCCCACGAGTCCGCCGAGGATCGCGGCAGTCGTCGCATCCACACGCGACAGCGTATGCGCCAGGGCCGGTACGGCGTTGCGTGCGCGCGGAGCGGCGGGCGGATTCCGGTAACGTGCGGTCGTTGTTCACTTCTCGTCCCGGAGGCGTTAACCCGCGCGTGTCACTCTCCACCCGTCACTGGCCGGACGGCTGCCGCCGAGTCGGCTTGCCGCTGCCTTGCCGTTAGGACGTCATGCGCACCGCCTTCCATGAGGACCTCGACCGAATCACCGACGCGCTCGTCGAGATGACCCGGCTCGCCGGCTCGGCCATCGCTCGCGCGACCACCGCCTTGCTGGATGGCGATGTCCATCTCGCCGACGGCGTCATCGCCGCCGACCTGGACATCGACGCCGCGCGCGAGAACCTCGACATCCAGGCAATCGACTTGCTCGCCCGGCAAAACCCGGTCGCGACCGACCTGCGGGTCGTCGTGACCGCCATGCGGATGAGTTCCGACCTGGAGCGCATGGGTGACCTCGCCCGGCATGTCGCCAAGGTGGCGCGGCTGCGCTACCCCGACGTCGCGGTGCCGGCCGAGCTGCGCGCGATCATCGTCCAGATGGGCCAGGTCGCTGAGCGGATCGTCGCCAAGACCGGCTCGGTCATTGCCTCCCGCGACGTCAACGAGGCGCGCACCCTGGAGCGGGAGGACGACGCGATGGACGAGCTGCATCGTCAGCTGTTCGCCCACATGGTCGACGGCCGGTGGGAGCACGGCACGCAGGCGGCGGTGGACCTGACCCTCGTCGGGCGCTATTACGAGCGCTTCGCCGACCACGCGGTCTCGGTCGCTCGGCGGGTGACCTATCTGGTCACCGGCGAGTGGGACGACCTGGAAGACCACGAGGAGCAGGAAGACCGCCTGGCGGCCGCCTCGCCCACCGCCTAAGGCCGAGCGTCGGCTACTTCTTGCCCTGGTTGGCGACCGCTTGCGCGGCCGCGGCGGCGGCCTCCGGGTCGAGATAGCGGCTCGGGCCGGTGGGCATGAAGTCCTCGCCAAGCTCGTAGACGAGCGGCATACCGGTCGGGATGTTCAGGCCGGCAATGTCGTCGTCGGAGATGCCGTCGAGGTGCTTGACCAGGGCGCGCAGCGAGTTGCCGTGGGCGGTGACCAGGACCGTCAGGCCGCCCTTGAGGTCGTCGGTGATCGCGTCTTCCCAGTAGGGCATCATCCGCGGGATGACGTCCTTGAGGCACTCGGTCAGCGGGACGTCGACCCCGGCATACCGCGGGTCGCCGGTCTGGTCGAACTCGCTGCCCGGCTCAATCGGCGGGGGCGGGGTGTCGAAGCTGCGCCGCCACAGCATGAACTGCTCGTCGCCGTACTTCTCCCGTGTGGCCGCCTTGTCCAGGCCCTGCAGGGCGCCGTAGTGGCGCTCGTTGAGGCGCCAGTTGCGGTGCACCGGGATCCAGTGCCGGTCGCAGGCATCGAGCGCGAGGTTGGCCGTGGTGATCGCGCGCCGCAGCACCGAGGTGTGCACGACGTCGGGCAGCAGGCCGGCGTCCTTCATCAGCTGCCCGCCGCGGACGGCCTCGGCGCGGCCCTTCTCGGTCAGGTCGACATCGACCCAGCCGGTGAACAGGTTCTTCTGGTTCCAGTCGGACTCGCCGTGGCGCAGCAGGATGAGGGTGTACGTCATACCGCCACCCTACCGAGGCGCCCCCTGCGCCGATATGACCGCCGTCTCCCCACCGGGGTCGTCCTGCACGGCATACCGCTCGTCGTGCTCGCTGCCCTCCAGCAGCGAGCGGAAGGCCTCCAGATTGCGCAGCGACTCCCCGCGCGCGACCCGCCAGGCCCACTCCTTCTTCATCGAGGTGAGGAAGCCCATCACGAGCAGTTCGTTGAACGGCCCGTCCGCCGCTTCCAGCACGACACCCAGCAGTTGATCGACGTATGCCGCATCGACCAGCCGCGCGGGCACACGCCCGGTCACGAAGACGTCGCCAGACTTGTCGATGGCGTAGGCCATGCCGGGCAGGCGCAGGTTGCGGCGCAGCAGCGCCTTGTAAACCTCGAGATGGTTCTCGTCGGGGTTGCGGATGACGAACGCCGACACGAGCAGGGTCTGATCGCTCGCCAACAGGGACACGACGGTCTTGAGTTTCTTCTCCCCGGGCAGGCTGATAACGATCTCGCCGTCCCGCAAGCCGGGCTCCCATTCCAGCTCCATGTCCTGCACGGTGGCCAGGACGAGGTCGTGCAGCGGCTGGTTCACGGCTGCACCGCCACGGCTTGGCCGAAGGTCTCCGTCGGTTCGGGCATGACGATCGGGCTCGGGTCGCTGACGGCCCGGGTATAGACGTCGAGCAGCTTGTCCACGGTGGCCTCCCAGCCGAAGTTCTGCGCATGGGTTTTGCCGGCGCGGCCGAGCCGCTCGCGCCGCGCCGGGTCGGTGAGCAACTCGGCCAGGACGGCCGCCCACACGCCGGGGTCGTGGCCCTGGACCAGCACTCCCCCGGCGCCGACGGCCACGGGCAGCCCACCGACGTCGGCGGCCACGACCGGCGTGCCACAGGCGAGCGCCTCGATCGCGACCAGCCCGAAGCTCTCGCTGCGGGACGGCACGACCACCAGGTCGGCGGCGCGATACCACTGCGCGAGCGTGGGCCGGTCGACCGGGGGCAGGAAGTCGACCTGGTCGCCGATGCCGAGGCTGATCGCCAGCTCTCGGGGGCCCTCGGGGTGATGCGTAGCCCGGTGCCGCTGGCGCCGCCGAGGACGGCGACGCGCAGCCGCTGCCGCGACCTCCGGTGATTCGCGGCGCCAGCTCGCGCGGCGGCCCGGATCAGGACGTCGGGCGCCCTTGAGCGGCTGGATCCGGCCGACGAAAAGCGAGCAGCGGCAGTCCGCGGATCCAGGCCCAGCGCGCGCGCGCGCGGCCGCGCGGTCGCCGGGCGTGAAGATGTCCAGGTCGACACCGGGCGGGACGACGACGACGCGAGCCGGGTCGGCGGCATACAGCTCGATCAGCTCGCGCAGCCTCGGTCGCCGGTGTTGGCGACGAGCGCGGTCGGCGGCCTCGACGACCTGGGCCTCGCCGATCTCGCGCCCGGGCGGCTCGGGACGGTCGCCGTCGGCGAGGTGGGTGTTCTTGACCCGGGCCATCGTGTGCATCGTGTGCACGAGGGGGACGCTCCATCGCTCGGCGGCGAGCCAACCCGACCTGCCCGGAGAGCCAGTAGTGCGAGTGGATGACGTCATAGTGGCCCTCGGGCGCGTGCGCCGCGGCGCGCATCAGCCCGGCAGCGAACGCGCACAGCTGTCCCGGCAGGTCGAACTTGTCCAGCCCCTCGAACGGGCCGGCGATCAGACGTGCCGCACGAGCGACGCCGTCGCCGAGGTCGACGAGCGGCGCATCGGCCGACGAAGTGGCCCGGGTGAAGATCTCGACGGCGACGCCGCGCCGCCCGAGCCGCCGGGCGGTCTCGAGCGACATAGACGTTGATCCCGCCGGCATCCCCCGCACCGGGCTGGGCCAGCGGCGAGGTATGCAGGCTGATCATCGCCACCCGCCGGACGCGCGTGGCTGGCTCGCTCATGGCCCCGAGTCTTGCATGGGCGGCGCGATCCGGGTGACGCCGAGTTCGGCTCGACCCGACCAGAGGTGGACGTCGTTGCGGCCGAGTTCGCGCAGATCGAGGGCCCGGTTCACGGTCGCGGGCGCCATCGCGACCGAGACGCCGCGATAGGTGGTGAAGATCGGCGCGGACGCCGACCACACATTGCGCAGCCACCAGGCGCGGCCGGCGAGGTTGTGGTCGGGGACGCTCGGCTGATAGCCCCGAGTGTCCGCGTCGTGGCGCAGGTGGATGACCACCGCATCGGCCCCGTCGACGTTGACGATGAACCGGAAGCGGCCCTTCGACTCGGCGATATCGATCGTCAGCGGCCATTTGATGGTCTCGTCGTCGTTATAGACGTAGCCGGTGTAGCGGGCCAACGTGTCGGTCGAGAGCCGGCGCGCGATCGCGACGTTGGAAGCGACCTTCGTCAGTTCCTCGCGGCGCTGGCCGCCACGGCCGCTGACCGAGCCGGTGAACGCCGAGACCGGTGAGCCGCGGGTCACCGTGTCGAGCAGGACCCCGCCGGCATCCTCCAGGCGGAAGCCGCTGCCATACAGGGTCACACTCGCTCCCTCGGTGAGGATGACCTCCCCGTCGGCCTCCGGAGTGACGGTGAGCAGTCCAGGCCGGGTCACGTGGACGCCGCTGTCCTTGCCGAGCAGCGGCGGGATCCAGGTGATGCCCGCGAGCACGATCACGCCGAGCAACGCGACCGCGAACACCACCATGCTCCTGCTCACCTCGCGCCGGCTCACCACCGACCCAGATTACGGCCGCTCGCCGCACCCGTCCCCGCCTCGCGTAACTTCTGCTAACAGGGGTTACCCGCTTGGCAATACCGTGCTGCCTATGGGGAGGTCGACTAACTTGTGCTAGCAGAAGTTCCTCCGCCCCCGCCTGTTCCTCCGCCCCCGCGTGTTCCTCCGCGCCCGCCGTCCCCCACCCGGATCACTGGGGAGATCACGCGCGGCACCACCGCGCCCAACCGGCTGCGCCGCTGCGACCGTTGGCTCGCCGGGCCGCAGGCGGGTCGACTACGCCGGTATGCCGGGACCCCGGTCGTCGTGGATCTCGGCTATGGCGCCAGCCCGGTGACCGCGATGGAACTGCGCGACCGGCTGCGCCGGGTGCGCCCCGACGTCGAGGTCGTCGGCATCGAGATCGACCCCGAGCGGGTGGCTGCGGCGGCCGCTCTGGCGGGTCCCGGGTTGCGCTTCCAGCGCGGCGGCTTCGAGATCCCGCTGCTCGGCGGCGCTCGGCCGCTGATCGTGCGCGCCTTCAACGTCCTGCGCCAGTATGCCGAGGCCGATGTCCCGGCCCACTGGTCGTTGGTCTGTTCCCGGCTTGCTGCGGGCGGGCTCTTCGTCGACGGCACCTGCGATGAGATTGGGCGCCGCGCCAGTTGGATCGGGCTGACCCCGGCCGGCCCGCAGACCCTGACGCTCTCCTGGCGCCTGCGGGGGCTGGACGCGCCGTCCGAGATCGCCGAGCGCCTGCCCAAGGCGCTGATCCACCGCAACCTGCCCGGGGAACCCGTCCACGCCTTCCTCGCCGCCCTCGACGACCAGTGGCGCCGCCACGCCGCACACGCCGGCTATGGCGTGCGGCAACGATTCATCGCGACGGCAGCGGCGCTGCGGGTCGACGGGTGGCCGCTGCGCGATGCGGCGCGCTGGCGCCTGGGCGAGCTGACCATCGACTGGGCGGCGGTGGCGCCGCGAGGCCCCGGCGCAGTGATCGGTTAGCCGACCCGCTCGGCGTCGGACATCCGGGCGTAGTCGTCCTCGAGCCGGTGAATGTCGTCCTCGTCGAAGACGCCGAGCGCGATCTCGAGGATCCGGCCGGGCCGGGTCCCCGAGTTGCCCATCCGGTGCACCGCACCCTGCGGGATCCAGATCTGCTCACCCGGTTGTGCGCTCCAATCGCGGCCGTCGACATGCACATCGAGCGGCACGTCGAGCACCTGCCAGAACTCGCCGCGGCGATCGTGCGCCTGCAGCGAGAGCCGATGACCGGGAGAGACCGTGATGATCTTGACCGTGACGGGAGTGTTGGCCACGAATTGCTCGAACTGACCCCATGGCCGCACCTCGGTGAACATCTCGGCGCGTGGGTCTTGCGGGCTGGACAACAGCATCTCCCTCGGGCGACTCGATTAGCTCAGCTATTGTGCCAGACCGCCCCAGATGGTAGGCGCGCGCCGACCCGCGCCGAGCGCCATACCCTGGCGGAATGACGCGCGCGGCCATCATCCTCGCGGGCGGGCGCGGGCGCCGGCTCGGCGCGATCCGCAAGGTCGAGCTGTCCGTCGGCGGCACCGCCTTGGTCAACCGCGTGCTCACGGCGTGCGCCGGCTGGACCGCCGTCGTGGTCGGCCCGGCGGACCTCGACCTGGCGTCGGGTGTGCCGATCGTCACCGACGAGCCGGCCTTTCTCGGACCGGTCAACGGCCTACGGGCCGGGCATCCTGGCGCTCCCGCAGGAGGCCGAACGGGTCGCCGTGCTCGCCGGGGACCAGCCGTTCGTCACGTCCGCGGCGCTCAACCAGCTCTGCGCCGCGATCGGCGGCGGCGAGGCGGCGGCATACGTCCGGGATGGTCAGCTGCAGTTCCTGTGCGCCGTCTGGGATGGGGCGGCGTTGCGCCGCCGGCTCGCCACCGCCGGCTCATCGATGCGATCGCTGTATGCCGCAGCGACCGTTGTCGAGGTCGCCGACCGCGCCGGGGTGAGCCGGGACGTCGACACCCCCGCCGATCTGGCGGCCGTGCGCCGCTTAGTCCGCGACCCGGTCGAAGCCGGAATAGACATTGCACCGATCGCCCCGGGCGAAGGCGATCAGCGTCAGCCCAAGCGCGGCGGCCGTCTCCACGGCGAGTGAACTCGGTGCCGAGACGACCGCGATTATCGAGATGCCGGCCATCGCGGCCTTCTGGACGATCTCGAATGAGGCCCGCGAGGAGACCAGCAGCACGGCGTCCGCGCGGGGCAGCAGCCCGGCGCGCAGCCCGGCACCGATCACCTTGTCCACGGCGTTGTGCCGCCCGACGTCCTCGGCGAGGGCGTGGATGCTCCCGCCGGCGTCGGCCAGGGCGGCGGCGTGCAGGCCCCCGGTGCGCTCGAAGTTCTCCTGACCGGCACCAACCCGGCGCATGAGGTCGGCGACGATGCCCGCGGTCACCTGTGCCCGGGGACCGGCCAGCGGCGGCGGGAGGCGGTCGCGGATCGCGTCGATGCTCGCGCTGCCGCACACTCCGCACGCGCTCGTGCTCAACGCCGTGCGGGAGAGCCCGGCCGCGGCGCGGGCGGGCTCGGTGAGGTCGACGTCGATGACGTTGTAGGTGTTTTGCTCCCGTCCGTCCGGCCCGGTGGCGACCGCACCCGCGCAATAGCGGGCGCTGCGGATCCCGGCCGCGTCGGCGATGATGCCCTCGGCCAGGAAGTAGCCGTGGACGAGGTCGATGTCGGCGCCGGGGGTGCGCATGGTGACGGTGACGACCTGGCCGGCGGCGCGGATCTCCAGGGGTTCCTCGACGGCGAGCGTGTCGGGCCGACGCACCCGCTCCCAGCCGTCCGCGATCAGCCGCAGCCGCTCGACCGGGACACGCGTGGTCACCCGGCCCACAAGGTCACCAGGGGCCGTAGGGGCCCATGTGGGTTCCGCCGCCGCGTCCTTGCACCTGGTCGAGCGCCGGGCGGACGTCGGTCAGATAGACGGCGCCGGCGATGATCGCCAGGAGACCGAAGAGGTTGAACGGACTGAACAGGAAGACGAAACCCACGGCCGCCGCGACGGCGAGCACGATGGTCCAAAACTGCTTGGTCTTCTTGCTCGCCGCGACGAACGCGTCGGGACGACGGCGCAGGGCGTCGACGAGGGCAAAGACCTCGAGGCCGAGAGCGCCGATCCCGAGGATCAGCGCGACGCTGCTTTGGACCGTCGCAAACATGGGGACACGATACGTGGTGGGCCTGGGAAACCGCCTCCTGCTTGCGTGGGTTTGCATTTGCTAACTTTGGCAAGCATAATGGTCTCCATGACCCGCAATCCACTCGGTGACCTTGGCAACAACCTGGGCGAGTATCTGCGTGAGCAGCGTGAGAACGCCCGCCTGTCGGTGCGTCAGCTGTCCGAGATGGCCGGCGTCTCCAATCCCTATCTCTCCCAGATCGAGCGCGGCCTGAAGAAGCCGAGCGCCGAGATCCTGCAGCAACTCGCCAAGGGCCTGTCGGTCTCGGCCGAGTCGCTGTATGTCCGCGCCGGGCTGCTCGACCCGAGCGAGCACGGCGAGGAGGGCGACCTTCCCGGCACGCGCGCGGCGATCAAGTCCGACCCACGGCTGAGCAGCCAGCAGAAGGCGTCCCTGCTCGCCGTCTATGACAGCTATGTCGCCGGTGGAGCGCCCGCCGACGCCCCCGCCCCAGCGACGGGCGCCAAGCGGGCGACCCCCGCCACGCACACCCCGTCCGCGGAAGCCCTCGGCGTGACCATCCCGCCACGACCCGCCCGGGTCGGCAAGAAGGCCGCCGCCAAGAAGAGTGCGACGCCGACCAGCGACCCGACGGCAACTGCGGCGACGGACGCGCCCACAACCGATCCCGAATGACCAACCAGCCCCATACCGACTGACACCAACCCAACCCGGGATCGACCCGGACCGTAAGGAGCACCGACGATGCCCATCGCCAATGACATGAAGAAGGCCATCACCGACCCCACCCCGCTGTATGCCTCGGTCGGCGCCACCGACCTGGCGATCGAGAAGATCCGCGAGGCCGGGCAGCAAGGCCAGCGAGAGCGCGAACCGCGGAGCGCAGGACGTGGCCGACCTGCCCGGTCGCGCCCGCCGCGCGGCCACCAAGGTCCGCGAACAACTCGAGCACGCCCCCAGCGCCCTGCGCGACGCCGCCACCCGGGCGGCCGAGACCTACGACGACCTCGCCACCCGCGGCGAAAAGCTCGTCGACCGGATCAAGAACCAGCAGTCCACTCAGGATCTGCTCGACCAGGTCGACACCGCGACGGCCCAGGCCAAGGGGGCGGTCACCAGCGCTCGGAAGTCGGCGGCTGATGTCGAGGAGTCCGTCCGCGCGACGGTCGACACGGCCGCCGCCGAGGCCGACAAGGCCGCGACCGCAATCGCCGACTCGACCGGAGAGCACGCCGAAACCACCGCCACGCAGGTCAAGGCGAGCGCGCGACGCACTCGAACGGCCGCCAAGAAGACGGCGACCACGACCCGCAAGCGGGCGGCGAGCACCGCGAGCAAGGTCAAGGCGACGGCGACGAGCACGCGCAAGAGCGCAGCCAAGGCGACGACGGCCGCCAAGCAGGCCGCCGAGAAGATCGGCGACTGACCGGCGACTGACCCCTCCGGCGACGTGGCCGGACATCCCCTGAACACGCGCGGGGCCCGGGAGATCATCATCCCCGGGCCTCGTGCGTCAGCGGGTCGCCTGCGGAGTGATTCGCACCACAGCTGCTTGCGTCAGCTTGCATTCGCTAACTAGAGCAAGCATAATAGTTCGTGAGATTCAACGCCCACCGGATCAAGCACGGCGGGCACGAAGGAGAGAGCAATGGCAACCGCCACCAAGCACCGGGTCACCGAGACCCACCACGAGCCGAACTTCGACTTCAAGGCCGCGCTCACCCACGGGACCCCGTTCTACGCCTACCTCGGTTTCACCGACCTGGCCGTGGAGAAGGTCCGCGAGGCCGGAGCCAAGGCCAGCGAGAACGCCGACAAGACCCGCCAGGAGTTCGCCGACCTCCCGGCCAAGGCCAAGGACGCCGTCGAGAAGCTTCGCGTACGGATCGAGGATGCCCCCGACGCCCTCCGGGACGCCCTGCGCGAGGCCGGCGAGAACTTCGCGGACACCTACGAGGAGTTGGCGACTCGCGGCGAGAAGCTCGTCGACCGGATCCGCAACCAGCAGTCCACCAAGGACCTGCTCCACCAGGTCGACAACACCCGATCCCAGGCCAAGGGCGCCGCGACCAGCGCACGCAAGTCGCTGCACGCTGTCGAAGAGTCGGCCAAGAACGCCTTCGAGACCGCGGCTCACGAGGCACGGCACACCGCCGAGCGGATCGCCGACACCTTCTCCGAGGAGGCCAAGCAGGCCGGCGACGAGGTCCGCGACAGCGTCCAGCGCACCCGCACCGCGGCCAAGCGCACCGCGACCACCACCCGCAAGCGCGCCGCCACCACCACCAGCCGCGCCAAGGCCACCGCAACCAGCGCCCGCAAGACCGCCGCCAAGGCGAGCAAGGCCGCCAAGGACGCCAGTGCCAAGGTCGGCGACTGACCGACCCGCGGGCCCGCTGCCCGTCGTGACTGCCCCGTCGAGGTTCGCCTCGACGGGGCAGTTCCCGTCTTCGGGCCGCACGCCCTAGATTGCTCTGGTGCCGCCCACCGATCCCACCACCGACGACGCCTCACTCGCTTCCGCTGCATTGACCGAGGCACCCATCCTGGCGTATGCCGTTCGCGGCGGCTTCCGCGAATCCGCTCACCGTGCCTCGGCTGTCGCCCTCGACCGCGAAGGCACGCGACTCCTTGCCCTCGGCGGCATCGACGCTCCGGTCTTCCCCCGCTCGGCCAACAAGCCGATCCAGGCACTGGGCATGGTCCGCTCCGGTCTCGATCTGCCGGCACACCTGCTCGCCCTGGCCTGCGCCAGCCACAGCGGCGAACCGCTGCACCTCGAGGGGGTCCGTGCCATCCTCGCGGGCGCCCGGGTGGCGGAGTCCGAGCTGCAAAACACCCCCGACTACCCGCTCGATGAGACCGAGCGCGACCGGATCGCGGGGGCCGGGCTGCCCCGCACGAGCATCTACCAGAACTGCTCGGGCAAGCACGCGGCGATGCTCGCGACCTGCGTGGCCGCGGGCTGGGACCGGGAGACCTATCGCGACCCGGGGCATCCCCTTCAGCAGGCGATCGCCCAGACGCTGAGTGAGCTGACCGGGGAACCGATCGCGGCCCTGGCCCCGGATGGCTGCGGCGCCCCGGTGATGGCGATCAGCCTGAGCGGCCTGGCCCGCGCCTTCGGCCGCCTTGCCGCGGCCGAACCCGGGACTGCCGAAGCAAAGATCGCGGACGCGATGCGCGCCCACCCAGAGTATGTCGGCGGGACCGGCCGGGATGTCACCGCGGTCATGCGCGGGACGCCGGGGGCGATCGCCAAGGACGGCGCCGAGGCGGTCTACGCCGTCGGGCTGCCCGACGGCCGCGGGATCGCGCTCAAGGTCGCCGACGGCGCGCAGCGGGCCCGGCCGGTCATCCTCGCGGCCGTGCTGGCGAAGCTCGGGGTGGAGTCCGCGGCATACGAGAAGCTGCGGGACGCGCCGCTTTTTGGCCACGGCGAGCCGGTCGGCGGAATCGTCGCCGTGGAGTTGTAGCCGTGCGCGCCGTGATCCAGCGGGCGACGTCGGCCGCGGTGCACGTTGCCGGCGAGCAGCTGGCAGCCTTCGACGAGCCGGGACTGGTCGTCTTGGCCGGCGTCACCCACGACGACGGGGCGCGCGAGGTGAACTGGCTGGCGCGCAAGATCGCCCAGCTGCGGATCATGCGCGACGAAATCAGCGCCGCCGATCTGGGCGCCCCGGTCATCCTCGTCAGCCAGTTCACGCTGTATGCCGACACCCGCAAGGGCCGGCGGCCCTCCTGGAACGGGGCGACACCTGGGCCGGTGGCCGAACCGCTCATCGAGGCGCTCGCGGTCGCCCTGCGCCGCTACGGCCTGCCGGTGCAGACCGGCGTCTTCGGCGCCGACATGGCCGTCACGCTGGTCAACGACGGGCCGGTGACGATCCTGCTCGACACCGCCGTCGGCTGACCCGGCCGGCACTCACCCGGCCCGGATACCGAGGAACTCCCGCGCCGACGTCGTCGCCATCGGCGGGCGCTGCATCTCGGTCGCCAGCCGGGCGGCCCGCACGACGAGTTCGGAATTGTGCTCGACCGGTTGGCCCTTGGCATAGATCGTGTTGTCCTCCATGCCGACCCGGGCGTGCCCGCCGGCGGCCAGCGTGGTGGCGAGCACGGGCAGGTGGCCGCGGCCGATCCCGGTCGCCGACCAGCTGGTGACCTCAGGCGGTAGCATCGCGACGCCGGCGAGCAGCGCGGCGGGGGTGGCCGGCATACCGCCCGGAACGCCGGTGACGAAGTCGACATGCACCTTGCCGCCGAACGGCAGCCCGTGCCGGTCGATCAGCCGGGACAGGGCGCCGATGTGGCCGAGGTCGAACAGCTCGAACTCGGGCACGACCTGCCGCTCTTGAGCGAGGACGTAGAGGTCGCTCATGAAGCCGAACGGATTCATGAAGATGTCGTCGCCGAAGTTCAGCGTGCCGCAGGTCAGGCTGCACGAGTCGGGGGCCGCGTCCAAGACCCGCAGCCGGCTCTCCAGCGGGTCGTGGACCGAGCCGCCGGTCGAGAGCTGAACGATCAGGTCGGTCGCCTCGCGCAAGGCGGCAACCGCCTCGCCGAGCCGGCCCGGATCGAGCGTCGGGCGGTGCTCCTCGTCCCGCAGATGCACGTGAATCATCGCCGCCCCGGCGGCCGCACAGGCGGTGGCGGTCTCGATGAGCTCGTCCAGGGCCGTCGGCAGGTGGGGGACGGCGGACTTCTCGTGCTCGGCGCCGGTGGGCGCGACGGTGATCAACGTGGCGGTCATACCGCCATCATCGCGCCTGCCCGCCCCGGTCTTGCCCTCAGGGAGCGACGATGACGCTCTGGGCGGCGCTGATGCCGTCGGCGCTTAAGAGGGCGTCGGTCGGGGTGGTGCGTTTGAGCAGCGCGAGCGCGACCGGACCATCCTCGAAGTGACGGGCCACCGAGGTGAGGTGCCCCACCTGGCGGTCCCCGGCCAGCACCGCCGCGCCCCGCGCAGGCAGCACGTGACCCGAGCCGTCGAGATGGAGGAAGGCCAGTCGTCGCGGCGGGCGACCGAGATTGTGCACCCGGGCGATCGTCTCCTGGCCGCGGTAGCAGCCCTTGTGCAAGTGCACGGCGGTGCGCAGCCAGTCGACCTCGTGGGCGATCGTGCGGTGGTCGCTCTCGAAACCGAGCCGGGGCCGCCAAGCGGCCACCCGCAACGCCTCGGCCGCCCACATCCCGGCGAGCGGCCGGTCGCCGACCGCCTCCTCCAGCTGCCGCCGGGGCACGATCAGCTCCCGCCAGCGCCGGCCGTTCGCGGGATGCTCCACCGGCCCGTATGCCGCGGTGTCGCCGATCAGCTGCGGCCACGGGTCCACCCAGGCCAGCCACCCGGTGGGATCGGCGGCGCTGGTTTGGCCGGAGATCGGTTCGCCGAGCACGGCATACTCCTGCGTCCGCAACAACGGCTCGACCCGCAGCATGAACCGCATCGAAGTGAGCCAGTCGAGCAGAGAAACCCCGGTGCCGGGCTCGACGGTGATCCAGGTCTGGGTCCCGTCGTCGACCAGGTGCAGGGCGTGCTCGATATGGCCCTTGGGACTGAGCACGAGCGACTCGCGAGAGGTGTTCGGCGACAGGTCCGCCAGCTGTTGGGTGGTCATCGAGTGCAGCCAGCGCAACCGGTCCTGCCCGCCGATCGTCAGCACGTCCCGGTGGCTCAGATCCACGACGGCAAGGCCCTCGGTGAGCATCCGCTGCTCCCGCAACGGGTCCCCATAGTGGGCGGCCACGGCGGCGTCCGCCCCGTCCCCGACCACCGCCCTAGGGCGGGCGAGCAGCGGAGAGGGAATAAGCGGCATACCGACTTAAACTGTGCCGGTGCTGGACCAATTCCCCGACGAAACCGAGCTGGACGCTGCCGGCGACGCGCCCAAACGCAAACGGCGCGGGCGGCGTGTCCTCGTCACGGTCATCGCCCTGCTGCTGGTGCCCCTGCTCGCTATCGGCGGCTATGTGTGGTTCCTCAGCAACAAGATCGACGGCATCGTCCAAGACGACCTGCTCGGCGTCGACGCCCCAGCAGTCGTACCCGAAGGCTCCGACTCGACGGGCAAACCGGCCAAGCCGCTGGTGACCGGCATGGGCGAGAACTACCTGGTCATCGGTTCCGACGCCCGTCCCGGCGACACCTTCAGCCGCTCCGACGTCATCATCTTCGCGCACGTCACCAAGGCCAAGGACAAGGTCTATCTCATCCACTTCCCCCGCGACCTCTATGTGAGTATCCCCGGCCGCGGCAAGAACAAGATCAACGCCTCCTACGCCTTCGGCGGCGCGCCCCTGCTCGCCGCAACCCTGCAGTCGATGCTCGGCGTCAAATTCGACCACGCCGCCAAGATCGACTTCGAGGGCTTTACCCGGATGACCGACGCCGTCGGGGGCGTGCGGGTCTGGGCCGAGGAGCCGAGCACGTCCAATGGGCTGACGATCACCAAGGGCTGGAACGACCTTGACGGTGCGCAGGCCCTGCTCTTTGTCCGGGAGCGCTACTCGCTGTCCGAGGGGGACATCTCGCGCGGGCGGCGGCAGATGGCGTTCATCAAGGCGCTGTTGGTCAAGACGCTCACTCCCGGGGTGCTGCTCAACCCGATGAAGCTCACCTCGTTCATGGACGCCGCGATCGACAATCTCGTCGTCGACAAGCGGCTCACTCCGAAGTTGATGCGCTCCGAGGCGCTGGCGATGCGCAACGTGCGCGGCGGCGACATCGTCTTTGTCACCGCGCCGTTCACCGGCTATGGCACCGCGCCCGACGGCGGTGCGATCGACCTGGTCGACGAGGCGCGGATGGAGCAGTTGGGCCTGGCCCTGCAGAAGGACGACCTCGCCGGCTATGTCGCCGCGGGCCCGTGAGCTGGTCGGCTACTCGACGCGTTTGAGTTCGGCCGACAGGTGGCTTTGCAGCGGCTGCCCGCCCGCCGCCATGTCCATCGCCCACATCAGGTTCCCGTGGACCAGGCCGTAGAGCCGGCTGGCGGCGTTGTACTCGCGGGCGTGCTGGCTGCGCATGACGCCGTCGGTCTGCAGGGTGATCCGGGCCGGCTCGATCGTGCCGTAGTAGAGCTCCAGGATGCCGGTCGGGTGGACAAGCAAGAGTTCGGCTTCCCCCTCGGGGGTCGCCCGCCAAAAGCCGCTCTCTCGGGCCGCTTTGCGCTCGACGGTCCCGTCCTCGTTCAGCAGCCAGGACCGGCTCTGCCACTCCAGGAATGGCCGCCCGTCATGGCTGACCACGATCTCCTGGCCGAAGTTGCGCGACGTCATCGAGGGATAGCCGACGACCCCGGCGCCCTCCCACCGGCCGACCAGCCAGGCCAGTGCGGCGATATCGGGGTGGATCGTGTCATCGAGAGCGAACACATCACGATGCTACTCATGCCGGATGCCGCACGCGCGCGTCCCGTAGCCTTCCGGGTGTGGCCCGAACCCGACTCGTTGTCATGCTCACCGCCGGCCTCGAGGCACCCGAGCGCGCCAACCAGGCGCTGACGGTGGCGGCCACAGCGCTGGCCAGCGGGGTCCAGGTGAGCCTGTGGCTGACCGGCGAGGCGTCGTGGCTGGCCACCCCCGGCGGGGCGGAACAGCTCGTGCTCCCGCACGCGATGCCGGCGGCCGAGCTCATCGATTCGGTCGCCGCCGCCGGGAACGTGACGGTCTGCACCCAATGCGCGGTCCGCCGCGACCTGACCGCCGAGCAATTGCGTCCCGGTGCGGTGATCCGCGGGAGTGCGAGTTATGTCGAGGAGATCCTCGACGACGATGTTCAGGCGCTGGTCTACTGACCACGGCCGGTCAGCAATCGGGACGCCTCACCCCAGCAAGTGGGCGATCGTGAACACGGCAAGACCCGGCGTGAGCAGGCCGGCGGCGGCGACGGTCAGCGTCCCGCGACCTTCCACGACCGCCTGCTCGGCCAGCGTGCGCCGCATGGCGTGGGCAATGCCGCCGCTCACGGCGCCGATCAGGACGGCCGTCGCCGCCGTCACGGGCGCGGCAGCCCAGGCGTTGGCGGCCAGGGCGCCCATCGCACCGGCAACGGCGGCCGCCGGGAAGAGCAGACCCTGGGCCCGGGGACGCTTTAACAACGGATCGAGCAGGCAGGACAGCCCGATCGCGGCCATGGCCAAGGTGACGGGATAGCGGCCGCTGCCGGCGTGCGCGAGCGGCGCGAACGTCATTCCGGAGGTGATCACGCCGATCCCCAGCGCGTCGCACGCGAGGCAGGCGCTTAGCCGCGGGCGGTTGTCCGCCCGAGTGAGCTGCACGAGGAACATGACGATCACCGAGACGGCGACCGCCACCGGAAGCAGCCGCAGCGCCGGTTCGGACTCCACGGTGAGCACCGCGGCGGCCCCGAGGAAGGTGGCCAGGGCCAAGACGAGACTCGAGCGGTGCCGGTTGGTGGCGCCCATGATCGGGGCCAGCCCGAAGGCGATGACAAAGCCGCCGAGGGCCACCGCCAGCACGACATACGGCAGACCAGCCAGCCCCGCCACCGCGAGCAGCGCCGCACCGGCCACGGTGACGGCAACGCTCGCGCGGGTCATCCCGTCCGCCGCCACCTGCGCCACGGCGGTCATCTTGCCATCAGCCCCCGGCAAAGGGGGGCAGCAGCTCGACGACTGCTCCCGGGGCGATCTCGGCCGCGTCATCGAGGCTCACCCCGTCGACCAGAACCGAGCACAGCGGGGCGATCGGCGCCAACTCGGGCCGCAATCGCGTCGCTGCGTCGAGCACGGCATCGAGCCGCCCGGCGGGGAGCCGATCGCTCTCGACGCCTGCCGCCGCCCGCGCGCCCGCCCAATAGCGCAGCGTGACCGGTGCGTCCGCAGCCCGATCGGACATCTCTTCGCTCTCCATCACGGCCTATCCTGCCCCCTATGGCTCGGCTGCTGCTGCTGACCAATGCGCTCGCCTCGAGCGCAGAGGTGCTTCCCGCCCTCGGCCTACTGTCCCACAGCGTCCGCGTGTTGCCGGCCGAGGCCGCCGCGCTGGTCAACGCCCCACCCGGTGACGCCCTTCTCGTCGACGCCCGCCGCGAATTGGTCGCCGCCAAGTCGTTGTGTCGCATCCTGAGGGCGACCGGGACATCGATCCCGGTGATCGCCGTCCTCACCGAGGGCGGGCTTGCCGGTTTGACCGCTGATTGGGGTGTGGACGAGGTGATGCTCGACACCGCCGGCCCGGCGGAGGTGGAGGCCCGGCTGCGGCTGGCGCAGAGCCGAATGGAGGTCGCCGACCCACAGGACGAGGCGCCGATCACCGCCGGGGAGGTGACGATCGACGAGGTGAGCTATTCCGCCAAGGTGGGTGGCCGCCCGCTCGATCTGACCTACAAGGAGTTTGAGTTGCTCAAGTACCTCGCCCAGCATCCGGGCCGGGTGTTCACCCGGGCACAGCTCCTCCAGGAAGTCTGGGGCTATGACTACTTCGGCGGCACCCGCACCGTGGATGTGCATGTGCGCCGGCTGCGAGCCAAGCTGGGTGGAGACCACGAGACGCTGATCGGGACGGTGCGCAACGTGGGCTACCGATTCGTCAACGACCCCTCGGCCGATGTCCCCGCTTGACCAGCCCGATCGCCACTGCGTCGCTGAGCAGATCCGCGAGTTGCTCGACCGGGCGGCCGCGCACGACGGCATCGCGCCGCTTTCCGAACGCTTCCGCATGCTGGTGGACGATCCCGGCGAGGCACGCACGGTGGCGCGCCGGGAGGCCGACGGCGCGGTCGCGGCATACGGCGCTCGTCTGCCCGAGGGGACCATCGAACTGGTCGTCGCGCCGAACCGACGGCGCCTCGGGTTGGGAACCACGGTGCTGCGGGATTTGCTCCGCGACGGCGACGCCCACGCGGACACCGTGTGGGCGCACGGGAACCTGCCGGCGGCGCAAGCGTTCGCCGCCCGGCACCACCTGGTGCCCATCCGGCGGCTGCACAAGATGACCCGCGAGCTGACCGCGACCGACGCCGCCACATCCGTGCACTTCCCGGACGGCTTCGAGCTGCGGGCGTTCGCGCCGGGTGACGAGGACGCCTGGCTCGCGGTCAATGCCGCGGCGTTCGCCACCCACCCGGAGCAGGGCCGAGTCGGTCGGCAGGAGTTGGCCGCCCTGATGGCCCAGCCGTGGTTCGATCCGGCGGACCTGCTCATGTTGTGGGGCCCCGACGGGCAGCTCGCCGGCAGTCACTGGACCAAGATCGACCCTCGCGAACGCGTCGACGGTATGCCGGCCGGGGAGGTGTACGTGCTGGCGCTGGCGCCAGCCTGGCAGGGTTTCGGCATCGCGGCGCCGCTGACTGTCGCCGGGCTGCGGCACGTGGCGGCCCAGGGCCTGCGGGCCGTCGTCCTCTATGTCGATGAGGACAATCCGCGGGCAGTGGCGACCTACCGACGGTTGGGCTTTGGCACCCTCACAGTGGATGCGCAATATGCCCGGGACGGCGGCCCAGGCCTCGTGCCGAGCCGACGGAACTGACAAGATACAAGCCATGGCGCCAAGCGATCTCCCCGCCCTGAGCTCGGTCCCCGAAACGGATCACCCGCGGGAGAGCGCCGAGGTCGGTATCGCGGCGGCACCGGTGCGACGGACCACCTTGCGCGGTCCGGACGGCCGCTTTGTCCGGCTGGCGGCTCCGTTGCCGGCGAGTCCGGCGTTCGCCGGGCTGCCCGAGGACCGCTTCCTGGACCGGGAGGTGTCGTGGCTGCAGTTCAACGAACGCGTCGTGCAGCTGGCCGCCGATGAGCAGTTGCCGCTGTTGGAGCGGGCCCGTTTCCTGGCGATCTTTGCCTCCAACCTTGACGAATTCTTCATGGTGCGCGTCGCCGGGCTGAAACGACGCATCGCAACCGGGATCGCCGTGCGCTCGGCCTCGGGCCTGGAGCCGCGGGAGGTGCTCGACCAGATCTCGGCCGTCAGCCACGACCTGCTCGCCCGGCAGGCGCGGATCTTTGGCGACGCGGTGCGTCCTGCGCTGGCGCGGCAGGGCATCACGATCGTCACGTGGGAACAGTTGGCCAGGGCAGAGCAGGAGCGGCTGCGCGACTACTTCACCAGCCGGATCTTCCCGGTCCTCACGCCGCTGGCGGTCGACCCGGCCCACCCCTTCCCCTACATCTCCGGCCTGTCCCTCAACCTGGCCGTCGACCTCGTCAACCCCAAGACCGGCAAGGAGCACTTCGCGCGGGTCAAGGTGCCGCCGTCGCTGCCACGGTTCGTGCACGTCGTCGAGGACGAACCCGGGTCGCTCGAGACCCGTGCGCTGACCCGGTTCATCGCCTTGGAAGAGTTGATGGCCGCCCACCTGGATCTGCTCTTTCCCGGCATGCAGGTGCAGGAGAGCTTCACCTTCCGGGTCACCCGCAACGAGGATCTGGAGGTCGAGGAGGACGACGCCGAGAACCTGTTGAAGGCCTTGGAGCGGGAGTTGACCCGGCGCCGGTTCGGGCCCCCGGTGCGCTTGGAGGTGGACGAGGCGATCGACGACAAGGTTTTGGACCTGCTCGTGCGCGAACTCGGCGTGCACGCGAGCGAGGTCTACCGGCTGCCCACCCCGCTTGACCTGCGCGGGTTGAACATCATCGCCGACCTCGATCGGTCCGAGCTGCACTACGAGCCCTTCGTCGCGCGCACCAATGTCGACCTCGCCCCGACCGAGTCCGCCAAAGCGCGCGATGTGTTCGCCGCCATCCGCAAGCAGGACATCCTGCTGCACCACCCCTATGACAGCTTCTCGACATCGGTGCAGGCCTTCATTGAGCAAGCCGCCGCCGATCCGCACGTCCTGGCGATCAAGCAGACGCTCTACCGAACCAGTGGCGACTCCCCGATCATCGACGCCCTCATCGAGGCGGCCGAGGCGGGCAAGCAGGTGCTCGCGGTCGTTGAGATCAAGGCCCGCTTCGATGAACAGAACAACATCTCCTGGGCGCGGATGCTTGAACACGCCGGCGTGCACGTCGTCTACGGAATCGTCGGGTTGAAGACGCACTGCAAGCTCTCCTTGGTCGTTCGCCAGGAGGCGGAGGGGCTGCGTCGCTATTGCCACATCGGGACCGGCAACTACAACCCCAAGACCGCCCGGCTCTATGAGGACCTTGGCCTGTTGACCTGCAGCGAGGATGTCGCCGAGGACCTGACCCGGCTGTTCAACCAGCTGTCGGGGTTGGCACCCCGCTCCCGCTTCAGACGTCTGCTCGTGGCTCCGCGAACCGTGCGAACCGGCCTGATCGACCTGATCGACGCCGAGATCGAGCATGCCCAAGCCGGGCGGGAGGCCGTGATCGCGATCAAGGTGAACTCGATCGTGGACGAGCGCGTGATCGACGCGCTCTATCGTGCGTCGCAGGCGGGGGTTCGCGTGCAGGTCCTCGTGCGCGGGATCTGCGCGATCCGACCGGGCATCCCCGGGCTGTCCGACAACATCGTGGTGCGCTCGATCCTCGGCCGCTTCCTGGAACATTCCCGGGTGTTCGTCTTCGGTGGCGGCGGGCAGCCGATCGCCCTGATCGGCAGCGCCGATCTGATGCACCGCAATCTCGACCGCCGAGTCGAGACCCTGGTTCGCCTCGAAGACCCCGCGCAGGTGGCCTTCCTGATGGACTTCATCACGCGCGGAATGAGCGGCTATTACGCCAGTTGGCGATTGGAGCCGGACGGACGGTGGGTGCGCCAGCACCTCAACGCCGACGGCGAGCCGTTGCGCGACTTCCAGGCCAAGGCGATCGACTACTACGCAAAGAAGCGGCGCAAGGCATCCCGATGAGACCCGTTCCCGCGGCCGGGACGGTGCCCTGGCGGGTTCGCGCGGACACTCTTGAGGTGGCCCTGGTGCATCGGCCGCGCTATGACGACTGGTCGTGGCCCAAGGGCAAACTCGACCCAGGCGAACGGTGGGCCGAAACCGCTGCCCGGGAAACCGGGGAGGAGACCGGGCTGATCGTGCGGCTCGGCCTCCCGCTACCGGCGGCTCGCTACGACTTCCTCGACTGGCGCGGCACGCCGGCAACCAAGGAGGTGCGCTACTGGGCGGCCGAGGTCATCGGTGGGGCGGGTCGCCTCGATCACGAAATCGACCAGATCGACTGGCTCGACCCGGCCGCGGCCAACTCCCGGCTGGACTATGCCCGCGACCGGGCCCAATTGCGGGCCGTGGTCGCTGCTCACCGCGACGGGCGGCTGGCCACCTGGCCACTGATCGTGGTCCGTCATGGGCGGGCGCTGGCCCGCTCCAATTGGCACCGGCCGGACTGGCTGCGTCCGTTGGATTCCCGCGGGCGAGAGCAGGCCAAGCAGTTGGTTCCGCTGCTGAGCGCCTACGCCCCGGAGCGATTGGTCACCTCCTCCTCGACGCGGTGCCGAGACACCCTGGCGCCCTATGCCGATGCTCGGCAACTGCGACTGCGCGACCGGGACGACCTCTCCGAGGAAACCTTCGAGGCCGATCCGCGCGGACTGAAGAAGTTGGTGGACAAGGCCTTCGCGAAGGCCCGTCCGGTCGCGCTGTGCAGCCATCGCCCGGTGCTGCCGGCGATCTTCGCCGAGATCCTCGCCCATGAGGACCCGCACCGCCCGCAGCAGGAGCTGCGCCGGGCGATGGAGCACGGCATGGCCAAGGGCGAGGCGATCGTCGTCCATATCGCTGGCACCGGCCCGGATGCCCGCATCGTCACCGCCGAGCGCCACTTCCCCCTCGTGGTCACGAACCAATAACCCCGGGAAGCGGAGAGCTTCGTTGGGCTACCCGAAACGGCCGGAGATGTAGTCCTCGGTGGATTTCTCGCTCGGGTTGTTGAAGATTTTCGTGGTCGCATCGACCTCGATGAGCTTGCCCGGCTTGCCGGTGGCGGCGAGGTTGAAGAAGGCGGTCTGGTCGGAGACGCGGGCGGCCTGCTGCATGTTGTGGGTGACGATGACGATCGTGTACTTCTCCTTGAGCTCATTGATCAAGTCCTCGATGGCCAGCGTGGAGATGGGGTCGAGGGCCGAGCACGGTTCGTCCATGAGCAGCACCTGCGGCGAGACGGCGATGGCCCGGGCGATGCACAGGCGCTGCTGCTGTCCTCCGGACAGGCCGGCACCGGGTTTGTCGAGCCGGTCTTTGACCTCGTTCCACAGGTTGGCGCCCTTGAGAGAGCGCTCGATCACATCGTCCAGTTTGCGCTTGTCTTTGACCCCGTTGAGCTTGAGTCCGGCGGCGACATTGTCCTTGATCGTCATGGTCGGGAACGGGTTCGGCCGCTGGAAGACCATGCCGACGGTGCGGCGGACGGCGACGGGGTCGACGCCAGCGGCATACAGGTCCTGCCCGTCGAGCATGACTTTGCCCTCGACGCGCCCTCCCGGGATCACTTCGTGCATCCGGTTGAAGGTGCGCAGCACGGTCGACTTGCCGCAGCCGGAGGGGCCGATTAGGGCGGTCACCGACCGCGGCGGGATGGACATCGAGACGCCCTCCACGGCCTTGAACGCGCCATAGTAGATGTCCAGGTCGGAGACGTCGATTTGCTTCGCCACGGGGTTCGCCTTCGGTTAGAGCGTGCTGCGGCTGCTGATGAAGCGACCGAGCAGATTGAGCACGAGGATGATCAGGATCAGGGTGAGCGCGGCCGCCCACACTCGGTCGTATGCCGGCATGGTCGGCGCTTGGTCGCGTTCCTGGTTGATCATGGTCGGCAAGGTCGCCATGTTGCCGCTGAACAGGTTGCTGGCGATCGCCTTGGTGTAGGGACCGAGGATCAGCAGCGGCGCGGTCTCACCCATGACCCGGGCCAGGCCGAGCAGGACGCCGGTGACGATGCCGGAGAAGGCCGTCGGCAACACCACCGCGGAGATCGTCTTCCACTTGGGCACGCCGAGCGCATAGGACGCCTCGCGCAACTCGTTGGGAACGAGTTTGAGCATCTCCTCGGTGGAGCGGACGATGGTCGGGATCATCAGCAAGGTCAGCGCGAGACAGACGAAGATGCCGGCACGCTGCATCTTGAAGGTCGTCATGAACACGGCATAGATGAACAGGCCAGCGACGATCGAGGGGACACCGGTGAGGATGTCGACCATGAAGCTGATCAGCCGGGCGAGCATGCCGCGGCCGTATTCCACCAGGTAGACCGCGGTCAAGATCCCGATCGGCACCGAGATGAGAGCGGTCACCGCACCTTGCAACAAGGTGCCCTCGATCGCGTGGACTGCTCCGCCGCCCTCCCGACGTGCGGTAACCCCATTTTGGGAATGGGTCCACCAGCCGCTGTCGGCGAGCAGGGCACCGCCCTTGACTAGCACCGTCCACAGGATCCAGACGAGCGGCACCACCGCGATCCCGAATGCCGCCCACATGATCACGGTCGCGAGCGTGTTCTTGAGGGCACGGCCGCCGGATTTGCCGGACAGGTCGACGGTGCGCGCGTCCTGCACGGGCAGGGCGGCCGCGTTGGCAGCGGTGCTCATTCGGTGAAGGCCTTCCTGCGCTCGATGACGATGCGGGCGATGGCGTTGACGATGAACGTCAGGATGAACAACACCAGGCCGGCGGCGATGTAGGCTCCGGTCTTTTGGGGAGTGTCGAACTCGCCTGAGCCCAGGGCGATCTTGGACGCGAAGGTCTCACCGCCGTCGAACAGGCTGATCGACATCGGCGTCCCGGCGGCCAGCGTGGAGATCAAGATCATGACGGCGACCGTCTCGCCCAACGCCCGGCCGAGACCGAGCATGGCGGCGGAGATGACACCCGGCTTGCCGAACGGCAACACGGCGGTGCGGATCATCTCCCACTTGGTCGCGCCCAGGGCGAGCGCCCCCTCCTTGTGCGGTGTGGGCGTCTGCGCGAAGACCTCCCGCGACAAGGCGGTGATGATCGGCAAGATCATGATCGCCAAGACGATGCTGGCCAGGAAGATCGTGGTGAAGCTGCTCACCGTGGTCGTCTTGAACAGCGGGAACCAACCGAGGTTTTCGCGCAGGAAGTCCTGGAGCCCGGCCGTCCGCGGCCCGAAGACCTTCAATCCCCACAGGCCGTAGATGATCGAGGGAACGGCCGCGAGCAGGTCGATGGTTGAGGCCGCGGGCTTGGCCAGCCACGCCGGCGCGTAGTTGGTGATGAACAGCGCGACGGCGACGCCGACGGGGACGGCGAGCAACAGGGCGACCAGCGAGGACAAGACGGTGACGAGCAGCAGCCGGGCAATGCCGAAGCGCGGCTCGGACCCGCTGACCGTCCACTCGGTCGAGGTGAGGAAGTTGGCGCCGTTCTTGCTCAGGGCGGGGATGGCCTGGGAGAGCAGAAAGACGCCGATCAGGGTGACCAGGGCAATGACGATGACACCGGATGAGGTCGCCGCGCCGCCGAAAAGGCGGTCACCCAGCCGTCCGGTCGAGCCGCCAATCGGGGCGGCGTCGGCGGGGTCGGTGTCGGTTGCCGAAACACCGGTGATGCTCTGCATCGCGATCCAATCTGTTGCCGGAGGAGCGCTGAGGTGACCGTGGATCCCTGGGCTTAGCGCACGAACGGGATGCTGACGGCGCCGGGCCCGCCCTCCCCCTGCGAAGAGCGGACCCGGCGCCTGGCGATCAGGACAGGGCCTCGATGGCAGTGGCCACCTTGGTCTGCACCTCGGCAGGGAGCGGCGCGTAGCCGATCTCCTCCAGCTTGCTCTGCTCGTCGGCGGAGGCGAAGAAAGACAAGAAGGACTTGATCATTTCCTGCTTGGCGGAGTCGCTGTTCTTGGAACACACGATTTCGTAGGTGACCAGCCCGATCGGGTAGGCGCCGGCCTCCTTGGTCGCGTAGTCGAGCTTCAGGCGCAGGTCGTTGCCCTCGCCGTCCTGGGTTGCGGTGGCGACGAGCTTGCCGATCGCCTCGCTGGTCAGCTCCACCGGGCCGGAGCCGTTGTCGATCTGCGCCATGCTCAGGCCCAGGTCCTTGGCGTAGGACAGCTCGACATAGGTGATCCCGCCCTCGGTGGTGCTCACCGCGTCGGCTACACCCGCCGACTTCTCCTTGCCCTCGCCCTTGCCGGTCCACACCTTGCCCGGCTCGCCCGTCCAGGCGTCGCCGCCGGCAGCCTTGAGGTACTTGGTGAAGTTGTCGGTCGTGCCGGACTCATCCGAGCGGAAGAACGGCTTGATCGCGGTGTCGGGGAGTTTGGCCCCTTCATTGGCCGCGGCGATCTTCGCGTCATTCCAGGTGGTGATCTCGCCCTGGAAGATCCCGGCGAGCAACTCGGGGGTCAAGACCAGCTTCTCGGCGTCGGGCAGGTTGTAGGCGACGGCGATCGGGCCGATGACCATGGGCAGGTTCCAGGCGTCGGAACCGCAGCGCTTCTTGGCGGCATCGGTCTCGATCACCCCGTCCTTCTCCTCGGTCTTGAGCGCCGAGTCGGAGCCGGCGAAGTCGACCTGTCCGGCGTTGAACTGCTTGATGCCGGTGCCCGAGCCACTGGGGTTGTAGTTGATCGTGACGTCCGGGCACTTCTCGTTATAGGAGGCGATGGCCTCATCCATGGCGTTCTTTTGCGCCGAGGAGCCTTCGCCGTTCAGCGTGCCGGTCGGGCAGTCCATAGCGTCACCACCGGTGCTGCTTTCGCCGCCGGCCGTTTCGCTGCTCGCTGCCCCGGATGAGGCGGCGCCGGAACTGGAGCTGCCGCTGGGGTTGTCGTCCGAGCCGCAGCCGGCCAGGGCAATGGAGCCGATGACGGCCAGCGCGGCAATACGGCCGCTGTGGGTGATCTTCACGGTCGGTGAACCTCTCGCGTGGTACGTGCTTGGGTGCGCGAGCCGCGATGCTCGCGGTGCCGACGTTAGGAATGCCTGATGGCGCGGCGACCCACCGAGCGTGAACGGCGCGTGAACAGCACGCGGAGAGTTGGCGCGCCGCCGGTGAGCGGCGCCACAGCTGCTGCGCGGGCCACTGTTATCGAGATGCAGCGAAGATTGAACTCTTGCCCGATGAACTTTTGTCGAGATGCAGCCAAGATTGGGTCAAGTCCTGATGCGTGGTGTTTGAAGGTTTTCTTCCTCCGGGCGTGTCGGGGTTAGGCGGTGATGGCGTCGAGTTGGGGTGTCGTGACGGGTTCCTCCGTAGGGGTGAGGGCGTTTCGGCATTGGGCGAGCAGTTCGAGGCCGAGGTAGCGGCGTTGTTCGGTCCATTCGTCGTGTTGTTCGGCTAGGACCGCGCCGACGAGCCGGATCAGGGCGTCGCGGTTGGGGAAGATGCCGACCACGTCGGTCCGCCTGCGGATTTCCCGGTTGAGCCGTTCTTGAGGGTTGTTCGACCAGATCTGCTTCCAGGCGCCTTTGGGGAAGGCGGTGAAGGCCAGGATGTCGGCGCGGGCGTCGTCGAGGTGCGCGGCGACCCAGGGTCCCGGAAAGGTCGTATCTCACCAGGTCAGCGCGCATGTGATGGCTCGTTCTGGGTTGCGTGAGTGATGCCTGGTCGCGGCTGCGATGTTGGAGCGGCCGGTCAGCCTCAGGATGCTGATCGCGGTGTTCGTAAGGCTGGCCATGATGCGGGGCAAGACGCCGGTGCGGACCTGGGAGCGGTCCTCGTCGAAGGTGGCATCACGCACCCAATGGACGCGGTTCTCGATTCCCCAATGGCCCTGCACCCACGCGGCCAGGGTGGCCGGTTGTGCGTCGTGATGGCTGGCGGAGGTGATGAGGTAGACCACCTCCACGGACTTCTTCCCGTTCTTGGTGACGGTCCTGCGTAGTTGCGCGACCTGGGCGACACCCGACGAACTCGGGCCAGTCCGGCAGCATCGGTAGGTCGATGACCTTGATGGTCCGGGTCGCACGACGGCCGTGACCGAGTTGGGTCGTCCGCGAGCCGACGGGGACCTTGTTCCAGGGCAGCTTCTTCAACGCGCTCAGGAGCGTGGGGCGGTTGGCTTTGACAGTGAACACGTAGTCCGCGCCCGCGTCGAGGATGGTCGCGGCGGTGTCGTCTTGGGTGTGCATCGCATCCACGGTGATCACGCATCCGCGCAGGTCACAGGGATCGAAGCCGGTCAGCAGGTCGCGCACGGCGGGGATCTCATTGGACTTCGCCTCGACCTGATTCTGGCCCAGGACGACGCCGGTGGCGTGGTCGAGCGCGGCGATCAAGTGCGGCGCGGTCCTCTCAGCGGTGCGGGCGCCGCGGAGGGTCTTGCCGTCGATCGCGATCACTCTCCTGCCGCCGATCTGACGCACTTGGCACCAGGCGTAGACCGCCAACGCGACGTCGAGTGCGGCGGCGTCGAGACGGGCGAAGAGCTTGCGTAGCGTGGACTCCACCGGTGCCTTGCCGAGCCCGAGCCGACCGAGTTGCACGGTGTCGAGGTCGGCGGCGAACTCACCGATCGCGGCGAACGAGTTCGCGCCCGCCAGGACCGCGGACACCGCGACCGCGAGCATTCCGACGAGTGGGAAGCGAACACCTCGCGGGTCGCGAGGATCAGGGACGCGGGCAAGGACAGTGAGCAGATCGGCGCGTACATCGGCGTTCGCGTCGACCATTGGGGACGATGGCATCGACGGGTGGGGCTCTCGGGCTGGAGTGGCTGTGTAGTAACTCCAATCCAAGCCCCACGAGCCCCATCCGTCACACGTGCCACGCCGTCACCCGGCCACGGTTTTCCCAGGTCACAGGCCCATCGACCGACCTTTCCGGAGCCCTGCGCGGCGACCGCGGGCAGTTTCTCGGTCAGCGTATCGACGATCCGGTCGAACTGGGCGTGCACGCTCGCGGCGTCGGGCTGGTCATACACGCTGTGCAGCAACGCTTTCACCCACGGCCAACTGTTCTTCGGAGTCACCGCCATCAAGTTCGCCGCGTAGTGAGTACGACAACGTTGCCAGGCCGTGCCGGGCAGCGTCGCGCCGATGGCCTCGACCAGCCCGGCGTGGGCGTCGGAGGTGACCAGCCCGACCGGGCCAGCGCTGGTCAGGCCGCGGGCGACCAGGTCCCGGAAGAACGCGAGCCAGCCGCCACCGGTCTCGGTCGTGGAGGCCTGGACACCAAGGATCTCCCGGTAGCCCTCGGCGTTGACGCCGGTGGCGAGCATGGTCGCGATCTTGACCACCCGCCCGCCCTCGCGGACCTTGATCGTCAACGCGTCCGCGGCGACGAAGGTGTACGGGCCAGCGTCCAGTGGGCGGGTCCGGAAGGCTTCGACCTCCCCGTCGAGGTCTTTGGCCATCTCACTGACCGTGGACTTGCTCAGGCCGGTGATGCCCAACGCTTGGACCAGCCGGTCCATCCGCCGGGTCGAGACCCCCAGCAGGTAGCAGGTCGCGACCACGCTGGTCAGCGCCTTCTCCGCCCGCGAATGCCGGGTCAACAACCAGTCCGGGAAGAAGGTGCCTTCCCGCAACTTCGGAATCGCCACATCGATGGTGCCGACCCGGGTGTCGAGATCGCGGTGGCGGTAGCCGTTACGACGATTCGACCGTTCCGGGACCCGGGAGCGGTACTCCGCACCGCACACCGCGTCGGCCTGCGCGGACAAGATCGAGTGAATGAACGAGGACAACATCTCCCGCATCAAGTCCGGGCTCGCCTGCGCGAGCTGTTCGTCCAAGAAACGGGCAGGGTCGATACTGGGTGGTGCGACGGTCATCGGGACCATCCTTTCGAGAGTGCTGTGAAGGGTTCACTCGAAGGATGCCCGGTGGCCGTCGTGTCTCCCGGGAAGGACACAACCAACCACCGGCCTCGTACACCAACGCTACGGACTGAACTGCGAGCCGACCCGTGAACGACAAGCAGCGCTGGGTGCTCGGCGCAGGGTCCCGGAAAGGTCGTATCTCACCAGGTCAGCGCGCATGTGATGGCTCGTTCTGGGTTGCGTGAGTGATGCCTGGTCGCGGCTGCGATGTTGGAGCGGCCGGTCAGCCTCAGGATGCTGATCGCGGTGTTCCGAAGGCTGGCCATGATGCGGGGCAAGACGCCGGTGCGGACCTGGGAGCGGTCCTCGTCGAAGGTGGCATCACGCACCCAATGGACGCGGTTCTCGATTCCCCAATGGCCCTGCACCCACGCGGCCAGGGTGGCCGGTTGTGCGTCGTGATGGCTGGCGGAGGTGATGAGGTAGACCACCTCCACGGACTTCTTCCCGTTCTTGGTGACGGTCCTGCGTAGTTGCGCGACCTGGGCGACACCGACGAACTCGGGCCAGTCCGGCAGCATCGGTAGGTCGATGACCTTGATGGTCCGGGTCGCACGACGGCCGTGACCGAGTTGGGTCGTCCGCGAGCCGACGGGGACCTTGTTCCAGGGCAGCTTCTTCAACGCGCTCAGGAGCGTGGGGCGGTTGGCTTTGACAGTGAACACGTAGTCCGCGCCCGCGTCGAGGATGGTCGCGGCGGTGTCGTCTTGGGTGTGCATCGCATCCACGGTGATCACGCATCCGCGCAGGTCACAGGGATCGAAGCCGGTCAGCAGGTCGCGCACGGCGGGGATCTCATTGGACTTCGCCTCGACCTGATTCTGGCCCAGGACGACGCCGGTGGCGTGGTCGAGCGCGGCGATCAAGTGCGGCGCGGTCCTCTCAGCGGTGCGGGCGCCGCGGAGGGTCTTGCCGTCGATCGCGATCACTCTCCTGCCGCCGATCTGACGCACTTGGCACCAGGCGTAGACCGCCAACGCGACGTCGAGTGCGGCGGCGTCGAGACGGGCGAAGAGCTTGCGTAGCGTGGACTCCACCGGTGCCTTGCCGAGCCCGAGCCGACCGAGTTGCACGGTGTCGAGGTCGGCGGCGAACTCACCGATCGCGGCGAACGAGTTCGCGCCCGCCAGGACCGCGGACACCGCGACCGCGAGCATTCCGACGAGTGGGAAGCGAACACCTCGCGGGTCGCGAGGATCAGGGACGCGGGCAAGGACAGTGAGCAGATCGGCGCGTACATCGGCGTTCGCGTCGACCATTGGGGACGATGGCATCGACGGGTGGGGCTCTCGGGCTGGAGTGGCTGTGTAGTAACTCCAATCCAAGCCCCACGAGCCCCATCCGTCACACGTGCCACGCCGTCACCCGGCCACGGTTTTCCCAGGTCACAGGCCCATCGACCGACCTTTCCGGAGCCCTGGTGCTCGGCGGTGCGGGAAACTCGGGGAGGTCCGCATAACGCGGAATCAGAAGCGACCTTGGTTTGAGGCTTATTCACGAGGCTAGTTTCAGGAATTGTAGCCCGAGGACGGCGGTGATGGTTTGAGCGAATGTGTGGTAGGGCCGCCGGTAGTCGGTGTGGAGGATCCGCCAGGTTTTCAGGTGGGCGATGGTTCGTTCGATGGTGGCGCGGATCGCGTTGAGTTCTTTGTTGAATTGTTTCCGGTCGTCGGTGAGTTCTCCCTTGGGTGGCCTTTTGATGGGGGTGATCAGGCCGGCGCCGATGTAGCCTTTGTCGGCGACGATGGTGAGGAGTTCCTCGGTGTCGAGGACTCCGTGGGTGCGCAGGGCGGTCAGGTCGTGGGTGGACCCGGGAAGGGGATCGGAGACCCACAGCAGGCGGCCGGAGAGGGTGGCGGCGACCTGGACGTTGACACCGGTGGTGTGGTGTTTGCCGGAGTAGAGGTCGGGGGCATCGGCCCAGGACCAGCACGGGAGCAGGGTTCCGTCGATGATCAGGGGGACGTCGGGGTCGAGGTCGTCGGCGGCGGGGATCCAGTCGGCGGTGGCGTCGGCGAGGGCGGGGTCATCGCGGCGATCGTCCGCGAGATCGTGGGCTGGGAGGTGGCGTACCGGTCGGCCAGGTCTGCTTGGGTGTGGTTTCGGCGCAGATAGGTCATGGTGATGATGATCGACTTCCGCAGTCCCAGCGACGGCGGGTAGGCCAGCGAATATCCCGCGTTCTGCAGGTCGCGGATCATGATGACGAGACGGTCGATCTGGCCCCTGGTGAAACCGGTGGTAGAATACATTCGCGACGGCCCGTTCTGGAGTGTTTGAGTGTGCTAACCCAATCTTCTCTTGGAGCGGGCTGTGGCTTTGTTAGGCGCTCCGGTCAGAATGTCGCGATTGTATTACATTCCCCCACCGTGAATAAGCCTCTTTGTAACGCTGTAGATTGCACGGCCGCCGAATCGGGAGCGATTTGTGCAAGGTGTCGCGCTCAGACCCGGATCCGCGAGTAGCTTGCGTGTGGGTTGGGCGGCCAGTGAACGGCGGATAGATTTTGTGTTGTGGCAGTGTGTTTTTGGGTGCGGGCAGCGCGGATGGCCCGGTGGCGCTCGGGTGGGCGGGTCTTCGGGGTCCTGGGTCGTCGGGACGGGGGATTCGCGGGTTAGGCCGCGGTGGGTAAGGCCCGGATCCGGGCCAGGACGGTGGGCAGGAGCTGGCGGTCGGGCGGCAGCCGCAGGATCAGCTGGCGGCCGTGGTGGACTATGCGGGCTGGGACGCAGAGCAGTTCGTGGCGTAGGCGGGCGCCGTGGGCGCGGTGACGCTGGTCGATCCCGGTCAGGGCTTGCAGCAGAACGGAGATGTTCCCGGCGAGCAGGGCAGCCCACATCCACACCGTGTTGATGGCGTGGTCGCCCGACGGCAGGTGCCGCAGCGCGGCCCCGAGTTTGGCTTCCCGGATCCGGTCCTCAATGTCGGTGCGGCGGCGGAACCAGGACTCGACCTGCGTGATCGAGGCAACCGGTGCGGCCGCCTCACCCGGCTCCGCCGGCTCCGCCGGCTCGGCCGGCTCGGCCGGCTCGGTGGGGTTGGCCGGGTGGTCGTTGGCGGGGATATTGGTGACGATGAAGGAGACCGCGTGGGCGTGGGTGGCCGCGCCCTCCAAGGCGAGGGTGAGTTGGTTCTTCTCGATGGTGCGTCGACGCCGTGAGCGGGGGTCGTCGGAGATGTCCTCGGCCTCGATGCGGACCCGGCGCACGATGGTGTACGTGTGCGGCGGCCACCCCTGCGGGGCGTAGTCGACCGCGGCGACCTGCGCGCCGGGCATCCCCTCCGCCGCACCCCAGGCGTCCTCGGGGATGGCGGCGTAGGCGCGCCACATCGCGGTGTTCCGTTTCGCGGCGATGGCGAAGTCACACCCGGCCGCCACCGCGGCGTGGGCCAGGTCGGCGGTGAAGTAGCCGGCATCCGCGCGCACCCGCAACCGATCCCAGTCGGCCGCGGCCGAGCGGATGTCCTCGGGGATCCCGGCCAGGACCCGGCGCAGCAGGTCAGCGGCCCGGGGCCTCACATCCTCATTCCCCGCGAGCAACTCCGCGGCCAGGGTCAGCCCGGCCTCGGCCCAGGTCCCCAGATGCGGACGGCCCGCGCGCTGACCGTGATAGTTGTAGGCCACGCCCTGCTTCGTCGGCCCGTACACCTCCACATCGGTGGAATCCAAGTCCACCGTCACCGCCGCGGCCAACACCGCCCGGCGGGACGCCGGCAACAACCCGACCGCATGACCGGTCAGGTCCGCGACCGCACCCTCCAGGCCGGCCAGCTGCGCCGGCCCGAACCGGCGGGCCAACCCCGCCGCCGTGGTCGAGGCCAACACCGGCACCGCCGACAACACGGACCCGGCCACATCCTGGCGCTGCCGGTCCAACGCGGCCAGCACATCCCCGCCGAGCAACTGGCACTGCGCCAGCGACACCAGCACCTGCCCGCCCGTCGCGCCCCGCTCCCGCTCCTTGATCGCACCGATCCCCCGGTCCAGGCGCCCGACCAGATCCAGCTTCTCGATGAACTCCGCGAGCGCTGCCACCCCCGAGATCCCGGTCAACGACGGATCCGGCGCGCCGATCCGCACCCGCTTCCGCACCCGGCCACGACCACGTACTCTCTTCATCGACAAGGTGCTTCTCCTCGCTGGCCAATCGAAGGCTTCGTAACCCCGATTCTCCCAGTAGGACAAGCACCTTCGTCACGTCACACGCCGCACCCCCCGACCATTACTCGCGGATCCGGGTCAGAGGCGTGCAGTCTTCGGCGGATCTCGACAACCATTGTCGAGATGCAGCTGTCGAGATGCACTCAATCTTGTAAGAACGGCAGTTGATTCTAAGAATTAGCCGAAGTTATGCACCTCGGGCGTGTGTCGAGATGCAGCCAAGATTGGAGTAACGGCGCTTCAATACATTATGAATGCGACGTTATGCATCTCGGGCGTGTTGGTTCCCCTGTGTTATGGATCTGCGCCGTGGGCAGGACTGACGGGCGAAGCGTGGGGTTGAGGGTCACTTCCGCCGCGCCCGGTCGGACTGCTACGCAGAGGTAGCCGCCGGAGGGATGAGCCGGACTTGCGGGGACACCGTCGTGGCCACTGCGAGGCGCTCCTGGCTCGCCGCCCAGGAGGCGAGCAGCCGCAGGGTGTCCGCTGTCGGCGTCCCGGTAGCCGCCGTGTAGACGTTGATCTGGAGCCCGGATTCGTTCGGCAACTGGAGGGCCTCGAAGTCGAGGTCGAGCAGCCCGACGACGGGGTGCCGCAACCGCTTTCGTCCGCTGCGGTGGAAGCGCACGTCCTGCGACGCCCATCGCTGTCGGAACAGCTCGCTGCGGGTCGAGAGCTCCCCGACGAGCTCGAGGAGCGCGCGGTCATCGGGATCGCGGGTGGCTTCGAGACGGAGCATGGCTGCGGCATCGCGGGCGATGATGTCGTAGTCGACGAAGAACTCCCGGGCCGCTGGATCGAGATAGACGAAGCGGGTTGTGTTCGCAGGTCGACGAGTGGTCGACGAGGATCGGCCAGGACGGGGGAGTAGAGCGCCCTGGCGAGCTGGTTCATCGCGAGGACATCGTGTCGGCCGTTGCGAATCCACGCGGGAGCGTCAGTGATCGCGTCGAGGACCTGCTGGAGGGCGGGCCGGACCGTCGTCGCGGTCGGCTTGCTCCCACGGGCGCGGCCGGGGCCGGACCGTCGGGCGAGGGCCAGCAGGTGATCTCGCTCGGCCTCGTCGAGCTGCAGCGCCGAGGCCAGACCGTCCAGGACGCTCGGGGAGGCGCCGGCCAGGTTGCCTCGTTCCATCCGGACGTAGTAGTCGACGGATACCCCGGCGAGCAGCGCCACTTCCT
Organism: Nostocoides sp.; assembly: GCF_037045025.1. Classification (GTDB taxonomy): domain Bacteria; phylum Actinomycetota; class Actinomycetes; order Actinomycetales; family Dermatophilaceae; genus Nostocoides_A. The sequence continues at coordinate 466,844 of NZ_JBAOHM010000016.1, forward strand.
CACGTCGCAGGCCGGCCACGCGCCGATTTCCTCCGTATGCCGGCAGTCCGGCCTCGTGGGGCGCGATGCGGGCGCGCTGGGTCCGCAGGAAGTCGCGGATCTCCGCACGCAGGTCTAGTCCGGTCATCCCACCACCGTAGGCATCGATCGGGCCGCGAGGGAGGTACTGCGAGTACCCGGAAAAGCTGTCCCTTCCCAGGTCCTCGCGTGCGAGGTTGACTGAACGCCATGGAACGGCAACCTCGACAGCCCACCACTAAGAACCCACCCGAGCGGTTCACCGGCGACGTCTGGCTCGACATGATCGCCGCACCCCGTGAGCCCGGTCAGCGACTGTTCGCCGCGATGGTGCGCTTCGCCCCCGGGGCCCGGACCGCCTGGCACAGCCACGCTCTCGGCCAGACCCTGCACATCACCCATGGCGTCGCCTGGGTCCAGGGCCGCGCGGGCGACAAGATTGTGGCAACCGCCGGTGACACTCTGTACTGCCCGCCCGGCGAAGAGCACTGGCACGGTGCCGCGCCGGACTCGTTCATGGAGCACCTCGCGATGTCCGACTGCCTCGACGACGTCTCAGCGAGCACCACTTGGCTCAAGCACGTGACGGATGAGGAGTACCAATCGTGACGATCCACCCGCCCGAAGTCGTCGTCGTCCTCGGCCCGGGACAAATCGGTCAGGCGATCGCCCGACGGGTCGGCACCGGCAAGACCGTCATTCTCGCCGACAGCAACCCGGCGAACGCCGAGGCAGCGGCGAGAACCTTGGCGGACGTGGGTTATCGAACGCGTGCCGAGACGGTGGACGTCGCCGACCGCGACGCCGTCCGCCGGGTGGTCGCCCTCGCCACCGAGCTCGGTGACGTCACCGGCGTCATTCACGCCGCAGGCGTCTCGCCCTCGCAAGCGTCGCCTGAGGCCGTGCTCCGAGTCGACCTCTACGGAACCGCCCTCGTCCTGGAGGAGTTCGGCGCGGTCATCGCACGCGGCGGGTCGGGAGTGGTCATCGCCTCGCAGTCCGGCCACCGGCTTCCACCGCTGCCGGGGGACCAGAACGAGGCACTCGCGCTGACCCCCGTGGAGGAGCTGCTGGACCTTCCCTTTCTCCAGTCCGCAGTTGTCACCGACTCGCTCCATGCCTATCAGCTCGCCAAGCGAGCCAATGCCCTCCGAGTGATGGCGCAGGCCGTCCGGTGGGGCCAGCGCGGAGCCCGGCTCAACACGATCAGCCCGGGGATCGTCATGACCCCCCTGGCCAACGACGAACTGAGCGGACCACGAGGCGTTGGCTACCGCGTCATGATCGAAGGCTCGCCGGTGGGTCGCGCTGGCACACCTGACGAGATCGGAGCGCTGGCGGCCCTCCTGATGGGGCCCGAGGGTGGCTTCGCCACCGGGAGTGACTTCCTGGTGGACGGCGGCGTCACCGCTGCCTATTGGTACGGAAGGCTCTCCGAGGTCCGCGACAGCGCATCTGAACAGGAGCATTCATGAGCACCTGGGACACCGAGATTGCCCAAGCCCTGACGGCTCCCGACGAGGTCCGCCTCGCCACCGTCCGTCGCGATGGAAGCCGCCGCACGCCCCGCATCATTTGGGACGTCGCCGTCGGCGACCGTGTCTTCATCCGCTCGACGAACGGGAGAGGGGCCGACTGGTTCCGGTGGGCGATTGCCATCGGACGCGGCCGTCTCGAAACCGGCCACGCGGCACACGAGGTCGTCTTCGTCGAAGCGAAGGAGAGTGATCTCGCGAGCGTCGACACGGCATACCGCCAGAAGTACGGGAGGTATGCGTCGATCGTCGGCCACCTCCTCACCCCAGGCCCGCGAGCAGCGACGCTCGAGGTCCTGCCCGCCTAAATCCCGATAGAGAAGAATGCTATGCGCGCCACCGTCATCCATGGAGCCCACGACATCCGCGTCGAGGATCGGCCCGACCCGACGATCGTCGAACCGACCGACGCGATCGTCCGCACCGTCGCCGCCTGCGTCTGCGGCTCGGACCTCTGGCGTTACCGCGGGATCGCGCCTGTGCCGACGCCGGTGAAGATCGGCCACGAGTACGTCGGTGTCGTCGAGGAGGTCGGCGCGGACGTCACGACCGTGCGGCCGGGCCAGTTCGTCGTCGGCGGCTTCCTGCACAGCGACAACACGTGCGCCGTATGCCGTGTGGGCATGCAGTCACACTGCCTCCACGGCGGCGGCTACGACGGCTGTCAGGCCGAGGCGATCCGGATCCCGAACGCCGACGGAACCCTCCTCGCCACGCCAGAGCACCCGGATGCGCACATGGTGCCGGGACTGCTCGCTCTCTCCGACGTCATGGCAACGGGCTGGCATGCGGCCGTCTCGGCGGGGGTGCGCGAGGGAGCGACGGTCGTCGTGGTGGGCGACGGGGCGGTCGGGCTGAGCGGCGTCATCGCCGCCCAGCAGATGGGCGCCGAGCGGATCATCGCCATGAGCCGGCACGCCGATCGGCAGGCCCTGGCGCGTCAGCTCGGCGCCACGGACATCGTGGGCGCCCGTGGCGACGAGGGGGTCGAAGCGGTCAAGGAGCTCACCGACGGCCTCGGCGCCGCCTCAGTCCTCGAGTGCGTCGGCACCCAGGAGTCCGTCGTCCAGGCACTTCGCTGCGCCCGTCCCGGTGGCATGGTTGGTTGGGTCGGCGTCCCGCACGTCACGGACCTGCCCCAAGAGCACATGTTCTGGCGCAACGTCGGCCTGCGCGGCGGGGTCGCCCCGGTCCGCGCCTACCTCCCGCACCTGCTCGACCTCGCCCTCACCGGGGCGATCGACCCCGGGAAGGTCTTCGACCTCACCCTGCCGCTCGAACAGGCTGCCGAGGCGTATGCCGCGATGGACGACCGCCGGGCGATCAAGTCGCTCCTGCTCCCCTGACCTCGCCGCGGCCGTCGGCATCGTGCATGGCTGAGACGCGAACTCTCGTATGCCGTTGACCAACCCGTAGTTGACGGGTGCGCGAGCCGGCGAGATGCTAGCAGAGTGCTAGCATTTGGCCATGGCCACGATCTATGTCCGAGACGTCCCCGACGAAGTGACTGCAGTGCTGAAGCGGCGCGCGGCTGATGAGGGCAAGTCCTTTTCGGCGTATGTGGCCGGCGAACTTGCCAGGCTGGCGGCCCGACCTTCGAATCAGGAGATCGTGGCCAGGCTTCGAGTTTCCGACAGGTCTGGGGGCCCATCGACTGCTGACATCGTGAGGGAGTTGAGGGCCGGTCGCCGGTGATCGTTGTTGATGCGTCGGCCATGGTGGAAGCGTTGGTGGGACGCGATGTCGACGCGCAGCTGTTGGACGTCCTCACGGGTGAGGTGCATGCTCCCCACCTCCTCGATGTCGAGGTCCTCTCGGTGGTCAGAGGGCTTGTCCTGGGTCGAAAGCTCCCTCCGGCACGAGCCGAGGTGGCACGGATCGATCACTTTTCCTTCGGCATCATCCGCCACGGGATCGAACCACTCGCCGAACGAGTCTGGGAGTTGCGCCATCAGTTCACCGCTTACGACGCGGTATATCTGGCGCTGGCTGAGGCGCTGGATGCGCCCCTTCACACCTGCGATGCGAAGCTGGCAGCCGGGCATGCGGCCACCGTCATCGTCCATCCAAGAACGCGCTGACTTGGCGCATCAGGACGTGGCCACTGACGATTACGCAAGGTCGACCTTGCACGACCTCGTCGAACGGGCCGATTTCTGCACAGTACGCCGCACGAGATCGTGCAGTCCTTGCTGCATCTCGACAGCCACTCGGCTCAGTGACCCGTCGCTGACCAGGCTCGCCGGGTCGAGAGGACCCGGTCGGCACGGTTCCGGCCACAAAACGTACCGACACGCTTCTCTCGACCCGGCTCTCCGAGTGAGGACGGCGGGTTCACGTCCACAGGCGCAGCAGCCCCGAGGCGAGAATCGCGATGAGTGCGGCCGCGGGGAAGGTCAGCGCCCAGGTGATCGCGATGACTCGGGTCACGGCCCAGCGGATGCCGCGGGGGTTGCGCGCACCTCCGGCGCCGATGATTGCCGCGGCGATCGCATGGGTTGTCGAGACCGGGGCACGAAGGGCGGTCGCGGCATACAGGATCACCGCGGCGCTGGCTTCGGCGGCGAAGCCGGTCGGGGGTTCCAGGTCGATGATCCGGCGGCCGAGGGTGCGCATGATCCGCCAGCCCCCGACATAGGTGCCGGCGCTGAGGGCCACGGCGCAGGCGCCGATGACCCACCAGGGGATCGACGAATCGCCCGGATCGCGATGCCCGCTGACGGTCAGCGCGAGCACGATCACGCCGGACACCTTCGCCGCATCCTGCATGCCGTGTCCGAACGCCATCGCGGACGCCGACACCGTCTGTGCCAGACGAAAGCCCCGAGAGACCGATACCGGGTGAGCACGCCGGAAGCCCCACAAGATGGCGAGCATGACGGCATACGCCACGACTGCCCCGACGAGGGGCGTGACGATCATGGGGATGGCCACCTTCTCCCACACGCCGGTCCAGTGGACCTGGGCCCCCGTCGCGATCGCGGCACCCCCCAGTCCACCGATGAGCGCATGGCTGCTTGAGGAGGGTAGCCCCGCCCGCCAGGTGATCAGATTCCAACTGGTCGCCCCGATCAGAGCCGCCGCGCACAGCAGCAAACCGGTGCTCCCGACGGGCGCGGCGATAATCCCGCTGCCGACGGTTTGAGCGACCCGCGAGCCGAAAAAGGCGCCGGAGAAGTTGGCCACCGCTGCCATCGTCAACGCGATCGCGGGCGTCAGCGCGCGTGTGGTGACCGACGTGGCGACGGCATTGGCGGAGTCGTGAAATCCGTTGGTGTAGGTGAATCCCAGAGCCAACACAATGACAAGGACGAAGGGCCAGTCCACGACGCGTCAGGATTCCTTGAGCGCGATGCTTTCGAGGATGTGGGCCACTCGCTCGAAGGCATTGGCAGCTCGCTCCAACTCGTCGATGATCGCCTTGAGCTTGAGCACGCGCAGCACATCGCTGCCGTCACCGTCGAGAATCCGGGCGAGCAGGCGCCGGTGATGCTGGTCGGCCTCGTTCTCGAGCCGGTTGACCTCGATCGAGTACTCGCTCAGGCCCCGCATGTCGGCCAGGCCGGGCATGGCCCGAACGGTGAGTTCGGCCATCCGGCCGAGGATTTCGACCTGGTTGCAGATCCCCTTGGGGAGGTCGTGCAGGGCAAACACCTCGATGAGGTCGCCGGCCGAGGCCATCAGGTCCATGCAATCGTCGAGCGCTCCAGCGAGCGCGTGGATGTCGCCCCGGTCGAACGGAGTCACAAAGCTCGCGTTGACTCGGCGAACGATCGTGTGGGTGGCCTCATCGAGACGCTGCTCCAACTCCCGCAGCGCCAGCGCGGCCTCCGGTCGCGCGGCCGCATCCGCTCCGAGCAGCGTCGTCAGGCCCCGGGAGCCCTCGAGCAGCAGCGTCGCCGAAGCGGTGAACATGTCATAAAAGGACGCATCGCGCGGCATCAACCGTAGCCCCACGAGATGGCTCCTGCTAGACGAACTGGTGACCGACACCCTAATGCTAGGCGGCGCGCAGCGACTCGGTGCGCGGCAACGGTCGATCCGCCCGTTTTCAAGTAAGCGCTTCCCCACGGAAGGTCCACGTCGCGTCGGTATCGTCACGACATGTCGTGTGAGCCCGATGACGACGCCGACGCCGAGGCCCGCGCCGCGGAGATCGACCTGGTCGCCGGCCTGGTCTCGGCCGTGCGCTCGCGAGGCGGAAGTCATCTCGACCAGGACGAGATCGACGCCGCACTCGGCGTGACGCACGACGAGGAGCAGACCGGGCTCGACGCGGACTAAGGACCGTTCTCGGAACCGGTTAACGCCGTCGGGTCAGCCGGTCGAGCACGCCGAGCAGGAGCTGTTCCCGAACGCGGGGTGGGGCGCTGTCCAGGAGCGCGTTCACCGGGGCCATCCGCTGGGGCAGGGTTAGTCCCTCCGCGCCGGTCAGGCCGGCGGCCGCGAGCAGCCCGTCCAGCGCGGCATCATCGATGCGCCCCGGATCGATCGCCGCGAGCGCGGCGGCGAGCGCCGGGTCGGCGCCGACCGGGCCGGCGGCCTGCGCGGCGCTCACTGCCTCGCCGAGTGCAGCCAGCAACTCGGTGACAAGGGGCGCGGTCGCGGCCGCCACGCTCAGATGCAGGGAGGCGGGCGATGCGGCATACGGCAGCTGTGGTTGGACGAGCCAGCCGCGGGCGGCCATCTCGTCAGCGACCGTATAGACATCGCACGAGTGGTCACTGGCCAGCGCTAGCAAGGTCGTGTCCGGCTCCGCGAGCACTCGCACACCGGGTATGTCGCTAACGCCCTCCGCGATCGCCCTGGTCGCCTCTCGGGCCTGCAGTGCGAGCGCACGGTAGCCGTCGATCCCCAGCGCCTGGGCCACGGCCCAGCCGGCGGCCACCGGACCTCCGGACTTGGTCGACTGCACGGTCGTGTTCAACATCGTGTAGCCCGGCCAGTCTGCGGTCGCGAACAGGTGGGTGCGGCGCAGCTGCGGGGTGCGGTGCAGCAGGAGCGCGAGCCCCTTGGGGGTGTAGCCATATTTGTGCAGATCGACCGAGATGCTCGTGACGCCGTCGACCGCGAAGTCCCACCGTGGCGTCTCGGGCTCGTCGAGGAAGGGCAGCACCCAGCCGCCGATGCACGCATCGACGTGACAGCGCACGCCCGCGGCCGCCGCGGCTGCGGCAATCGGGGCGACCGGGTCCACGACTCCATGGGCATACGACGGGGCCGAGGCGACGACCAGGACGGTCGTCTCGTCGATGGCGGCGGCCATGGCGACGGGGTCGGCGCGGAAAGTGGCCGGGTCGACGGGCACCAGGACGGGTCTGACCCCGAGGTAGTGGCCGGCCTTGCGGAAGGCGGCGTGCGCCGTGTCCGGAAGCACCATCGACGGGCGCTCGGCCGCGGGGCCCGCTGGCGCGGCAGCGTCACGCGCCGCGAGAACGGCCAGCAGGATCGACTCGGTGCCCCCCGAGGTGGCCACGCCCACGGTCGTCCCGGGGCCGTGGAGCAGGCGGGTCGCCACCGCGATAAGGTCCTGCTCCATCGCGCCGATGCTGGGGAAGGCCGTCGGGTCGAGGCCATTGGTGGCGCCGAAGGCGGCCAGCGCCGCCCGGCCGGCCTCGTCGGCGGCGCCGACTCCGGCGTCATAGACATAGGCGAGCGTGCGGCCCCCGTGGACGGGAACGTCGTGGGCCCGCAGGGCCTCCAGTCCGCTCAGGATGTCAGTCAGCGGCGCGCCGTCGTCGGTATGCCGCATGCTGTCGCCGGTCACTGGGATTCCTCCTGGGGATGGCCGCTCGAAGCGCGGAACACGTCCTGGGCCTGGAGCGTGTAGCGGTGAATGGCGAGCATCGAGAGACCGACGAGGACTGCCGGGACGAGCGTGAAGCCGAGGTGGATCGCGTCGAGCGCCCGCCCGCTCTGGGCGAGGTGCGAACCGGCGGAGGAGACATAGCCGCCGGCGGCGAGCACCGCGGCATACAGGCCAGGCCCGAGCGCCAACCCGAGAGTCTCGGCACCGGTCCACACACCGGTGAAGACGCCGATCCGGTTCTCGCCGGTGGTGGCGGCATCGACCGCGGCGACATCGGCGAGCATGGCGAGCGGGAACATCTGCGTCCCGGCGTAGCCGACGCCGACAACCGCCACCGCGGCCGCGAGCGGGCCGAGGGCGGCTCCGGAGAGCGCGGAGCCGGCGAGCGCACCGGCGAGCAGGATCAGCGAGGCGCCCAGGTAGCCGGCCTTCTTGCCGACCCGGTCACCGAGAAGCTGCCACACCGGGGTGACGAGAACCGCCGGGGCGACGAAACAGGCGAACAGCACGCTGGCCGCCCCGTCACGCCCGACCACCCAGGTCGCCTCATAGTCCACCCCCGCGAGCATGCACCCGGTGGCCAACGCCTGGACCACAAATGCGGTGAGCAGCGGCCGGAAGTGCCGTTCCCGGACAACGAGGCGCAACTGTTCGGTCAGCCCTGCGCTGTCCGTCAGCCCGGCAGTGGGCGAACTCACCGAGTGCGACAACGCGCTGGCCGTCCCCCGCCAGGCGCCGAACGCGCCGAAGGCGATCAGCCCACCGACAAACGCGCCGACGCCGCGATAGCCCCAGTCCGGACCGAGTGCGTCCCGGATGAGTGGAGACACGCCCCCGCTGACCAGGATCGCGAGCGCGAGCACGGCGACCCGCCAGGTCATCAGCCGGGTCCGCTCGCCATAGTCGGCCGTCAGCTCGGCGGGCATCGCGACATAAGGCACCTGGAAGAAGGCGTAGGCCGTGGCGCAGCCGAGGAAAAGGACGACCACCCACGCGGCAGCGAGCGCTTTAGGCGCTCCCGGCCCGGCAAAGAGCAGCGCGAACAGGACGGCAAGCAGCAGGCCGGCGCGCAGCAGGAAGGGACGTCGCTTGCCCTCCGAATGGGTGCTGGTGTCGCTGATCCGCCCCGCGATCGGGTTGAGGATGACATCCCAGGCCTTGGGCACCAGCACAACCAGCCCGGCGAGAGCCGCCGCGACCCCGAGCCGGTCGGTCAGATAGGGCAGCAGCAGCAGCCCGGGGACGGTCCCGAACGCGCCGGTCGCGACCGAGCCGAGGGCATATCCGGCGCGCACGCGTCGCGGCAGCCGAGCGGCCGCTGCGGGCGACGGAGCGCGCGTCATGTCCGGAGGATAGAGGAGACTTCGCGAGAAGCTGCGCGAGCGCCTACCCCCGAGTAACATATGGTCATGACTGCCCCCGTCCTCATCCCCGGGATTCCGCAGTCCGGGTATCCCATCGTTGCGGCCGCGCTGGCGGCCGGGGCCCGGACGGCGTTCACGCTCTCGGGAGGGCACATCTTCCCGGTCTACGACGCCGCGCTGCACAGCGAGCCCGACCTGCGGCTGGTCGATGTGCGGCACGAGGCGAGCGCGGTCTTTGCCGCCGAGGCCGTCGGCAAGCTGTCCCGGGTGCCGGGATTCGCCGTCGTGACGGCCGGGCCCGGGGTGACGAACGCGTTGTCGCCGATCACCCAGGCCCACTTCAGCGGTGCCCCGCTCGTCGTGCTCGGCGGCCGGGCGGCGCAATTGACGTGGGGACGCGGGTCGCTGCAGGAGCTCGACCAGCCGCCGTTGTTCGCGACCGTCACCAAGGCCGCCTGGACGATCACCACGCGAGAGCGGGCCGGCGGCGATGTGGCGCGGGCCTTTGCGCTCGCCGGCAGCGCCCACCGCGGACCGGTCTTCGTCGACATCCCGCTGGATGTCGTCTTCGCCCCTCGCGGCGAGCAGTCCGCCTGGCGGCCCGATCCGGTCGACCGGAGCCCGGCCCCCGAGGCCATCGCCGGCATCGCCGGGGCCATCGGCCGGGCCGAGCGCCCCATCCTCGTCCTCGGCAGCGACGTCTGGGCCGACGGCGGCGAGGCCGCCGCGCTGGCCCTCGTCGACGAGCTCGGCATCCCCGCCGTCACCAACGGAATGGGCCGCGGCATCGTCCAGCGCGGGCATCCGCTGTTGGTGACCCGGGCCCGCCGCGCCGCGTTCAGCCGGTGCGACCTGGCCATCGTTGCCGGCACGCCCCTGGACTTCCGGCTCGGCTATGGCGCGTTCGGGCCCGGCGGCGCGGCGCCGGTCGTGCATCTGGCCGACAGCCCCGAGCAGGTATGCCGGCACAAGGAGCTGGCCGCAGCGGCATACGGGGACCTGGGCGTGATCCTGGACGGCCTGCGCGCGGCGGCCCGGCCGGGTGACTGGGCGGACTGGGCGCAGCAGTTGCGCGCGGAGTGCGCGGCGGTGGCCGCGCGCGAGGCGAGCTTGCTCGCTGCCGACAGCGATCCGATCCACCCGGCCCGGGTGTATGGCGAGTTGCTGCCGCTGCTCGCCGACGACGCGGTGATCATCGGCGACGGCGGGGACTTCGTGTCGTGGGCGGGCAAGCTGATCGAGCCTGCCCTCCCGGGGGGGTGGCTCGACCCGGGGCCCTTCGGGTGCCTGGGCGCGGGCTTGGGGGCGGCGATCGGTGCCCGGACGGCCCGGCCGGACGGGCAGATCGTGCTGCTGCTCGGCGACGGCGCCGCCGGGATGTCGCTGCTCGACGTCGATACGCTCGTGCGGCACAAGCTGCCGGTGGCGATCATCGTCGGCAACAACTCCGCGTGGGGGCTGGAGAAGCATCCGATGCGCCAGCTCTACGGCTACGACGCGGTGGCCGATCTGGCGCCGGGCACGGCATACGACGAGGTGGTGCGCGCCCTCGGCGGCGGCGGCGAGACGGTGTCCCGGCCGGGCGAGCTGCGCGCCGCGTTGACCCGCGCGTTGGCCGCGGACCGGCCCTATCTCGTCAACATCCTCCTCGACGGTGAGGCGGCCTATCCGCGCGCCACGACCGGCGTCTAAGTCACCCCACCTCCAGCGTTCAGGGCGCGAAACCGCTTCGCGCCCGGCGGCCGATGTCGGCGACAATCACCCCATGCGACAGGTGCGGCAATCGAGCAAACTCCAAAACGTCCGGTATGACGTGCGCGGCCCGATCCTCGTCGAGGCCCAGCGCCTGGAGGCCGAGGGCCACCGCATCCTCAAGCTGAACATCGGCAACCCCGCCCCGTTCGGGTTCGAAGCCCCCGAGGCGATCCTGCAGGACATGATCCACAACCTGCCGCTGGCGCAGGGCTACAGCGACTCCAAGGGGATCTATTCGGCCCGCACCGCCGTGATGAACTTTTATCAGGCCGAGGGCATGCGGGATGTCACCGTCGATGACGTGTTCATCGGCAATGGCGTCTCCGAGATGATCACGATGGTCTTGCAGGCGCTCGTCGATGACGGCAACCAGATCCTCGTCCCCGCGCCCGACTATCCGTTGTGGACCGGCGCGGTCGCCCTCTCCGGTGGCACCCCCGTGCATTATCTGTGCGACGAGGACAACGGCTGGATGCCCGACCTGGAGGACATCGAGGCCAAGGTCACCCCGGCGACCAAAGCGCTGGTGGTGATCAACCCCAACAACCCGACCGGCGCCGTCTATTCGAAACAGATGGTCGACGCGCTCGCCGACATCGCCCGGCGCCACCAGCTCGTCCTGCTCGCCGACGAGATCTATGAGAAGATCCTCTTCGACGGCGCGGTGCACCACCACGCCGCGATCGCCGCGGGGGACGACGTCGTCTGCCTGACATTCAGCGGCCTGTCCAAGGCCTACCGGGTCGCGGGGTTCCGCAGCGGCTGGGTCGTCGTCACCGGTCCCCGTGAGCGGGCCGCCGACTTCCTCGAGGGGTTGACGCTGCTGTCGAACATGCGGATGTGCGCCAACGTCCCGGCGCAGCACGCGATCCAGACCGCGCTCGGCGGCTACCAGTCGATCACCGAGCTGATCTTGCCCGGCGGGCGGCTGCTGGAGCAGCGGGATGCGGCATACAAGCAGCTCAATGCGATCCCCGGGGTCAGCTGTGTCGAGCCCAAGGGGGCGCTCTATTGCTTCCCGCGGATCGACACCGAGATGTACGGCATCGACGACGACGAGAAGTTCGTTATCGAGTTGCTGCAGGCCAAGAAGATCCTGATCACCCACGGCACCGGCTTCAACTGGCCCAAGCCGGACCATTTCCGGCTGGTGACCTTGCCGAATGTGGAGGACCTGACCGACGCGATCGACCGGATCGCCTCCTTCCTGGAGGCCCGCCGGGTCTGACGCCGGCACGCGGGGCGTGAACTAGACTTGCCGGTCGTCATGTCGACTTCGCCCCTGCCCCGTCCGCGACACTCGGTCACGCCGCTGTTGGTGGCGTTGATCCTGGCTTCCGTGGCGACCCTGGGGCTGCTGGTGCCGTCGGTGCGGGCCGCCATCAGCCGCGAGGAGCCGCCGCTCACCGGCGTGAGCATGCGGATCGCGCCGCTGTCGGCGCAACAGCCCAAGGACTGCCCCGAGCTGAGCGATGCCCGGTTGAACCGCTCGACCACCGCGGTGCTGGCGACCTTCACGGTCACCCAGGCCGGTGTCGCGAGCTTCACCGTCAAGGAGTGGTTCCGTGGCGGACCGGCCGACCTGGTCCGCCTGTCCTCGACCTCGCCGGTGGACCTCGAGCAGGCCCTGGCGGCCGCCAAGCTCGACAAGGGACAGGTCCTAATCGCCTCCCGCTCGAGCGAGGTGCTGCTGTGCGGCGAAAGTGCCCCCTATTCCGCGAGCCTGGCGGCGAAGTACTACCGCGTCTTCGAGCAGACCGCTCCCCCCTCGTCCTCGCCGACCAGTTAGATCAGCCACGACGCCCCGTCACAACTCATCGAACTAGTAGGCGCGGACCGCGTCCTTGACTGCAGGCACGGACCGCGACGGGACGCTCAGCTCGGCGACGCCGGCGGCGAGCAGCGTCACGGTGAGCGCCGGGTCGGCCGCGAGCGCGCCGCATACGGCTGCCGGGGTGTCCGGGAGCGCGGCGCAGGCGTGGGCGATCAGGCCGAGGATCGCCGGATGGTCTTGGCGGGCCAAGCCGCTGACCGCCCCATTGGCCCGGTCGGCAGCGAAGAGATATTGCGCCAAGTCGTTGGTGCCGATGCTGACGAAGTCGACCAGCCCGGCATAATCGGCCAGTCGTAATGCCGTGGCGGGCACCTCGACCATGATCCCCAGCGGGATGCGCGGGCACCCGGGCACCTCAGCTCGGGCGGCATCGAGCAACCCGGCAGCCCAGATCACCTCGTCGGGGTCGGTCACCATGGGTAGCAGGACGCGCACCTCGCGCTCGAGCGCGGTGCGCGCGATCGCGTGCAGTTGCTCGGCGAAGATCTCCGGGGCGCGCCGCATCAGCCGGATGCCGCGCACGCCGAGGAAGGGGTTGGCCTCGGCCTCCTGCGCCAGGAAGGGCAGCGGCTTGTCTCCGCCGGCGTCCCAGGTGCGGATGGTGACCGGGCCCCCGACGCGGTCGGCCAGTTCGGCATACAGCCTGGCTTGAGTGCTGGCTGAGGGTGGCGTGGCCGCGGTGGCAAAGAGCAGCTCGGTGCGCAGCACCCCGATGCCGTCGGCGCCGCACTCCCCCGCCCGGACGGCGTCCTCGCGGGCGGAGACGTTGACCTCGACGCGAATTCGCTTGCCCCCGTGGGTGATCGCCGATTGCCGGGCGCGCGCCAGTTGGGTGTCGCGCTCTCGGCGCCCGCGTTCGCGCTCGGCGAGCCGGGCGAGGTGCGTCGGGTCGGGGTCGATGATGAGTTCGCCGAGGACGGCGTCGATGGCCACGCGCGTGCCGGTCGCGAGCGCCGCCGCCTCCACCTGCCCCGTCAGGACGGGTATGCCGCGCGCCCGTGCGACCAGGACGCCGTGGCCGGTGCCGCCTCCCGAGGTGGTGATCACGCCCCCGATCCGGGCGGGGTCGAGCGTGGCGGCCGTGGCGGCGTCCAGCTCGGTGAGGACCAGGATCGGCGCCTGACCCCCAGCCTGGTCGGACGCAGCGCCCGGCTCTGTCGGACCGAGGAGTTGCCGCAGGGCGGCGTCGCCACCGCCGGCCGCAGCCACGGCGCTCGCCGGGTCCTCGCCGGTTGCCAGCGCGAGGAGCGCGGCAGCGAGCAGCCGTCGGATGCTGCGCACATCCTGGGCGCGGTCTCGGTGATAGCCGTCGGGCAGCGCCTCCAGGCCGGCGGCGACCGCGTCCAGGTGGTGTCCCCAGGCGTGGGGTGCGGCCATACCGGCTGCCACGTCGGTGGCGACCGCTTCGGCGATCTCGGGGTCGGCGAGCAGAACCGCCTGGGCGGCCAGGATCGGTTGGGTGTCGCCGAGACGTGCCAGGTAGTCCGCGACCGCCGCGCGGGCGGCCGTGCTGCGCCGGCCCTCCAGCGCCGGATCGCCGGGGCGGTAAGTGCTCAGGTCGAGATCGGCGAGCGGCCGGAGCACCGGGCCCACGGCGCACTCCCGGGTGCTCGCCACGGTGACCTGGGCCGGCTGCCCGGCGGCAGGGTCCGGCGCCTTCGGCGCGTCGGTCGGGCGGGGATCGCCGAAGTTGTTGTCGGCGAGGGCGCTGAGGGCTGCCACGGCGCGGGCCCCGTCCAGGCCCCGCGCCTCGATCGTCAACTGGCTCCCGGGCCCGGCCCCGAGCAGGGTCAGCTGGCTGAGGCTGCGTCCAGTTGCGCGTCGCTGCCCGGTGGCCTCGGCGATCGTGACCTGCGCGTCGAGCCCGGCGAGCGCCGACACGATCGCTGCCGCCGGCCGGGCGTGCAGGCCGTGCGGCACCGGCGCCACCACCACCAGGCGATGCGGGGCATGGGTCGGCGACGTCGCGAACGCGTCGCCGGTTGGGCCAACGGTGTCCGGCCCGGAGTCAGGATCGCCGAACTCACCCGGCCCGCCGACGCTTCCCATCTGCTCCTGCTTCCCGAGCAGTCCCGCGCGGGCCTCCCGGTCGACCGCGTCCAGCCCAGCCCCGCCGGCGGCCGTGACCACCGCCGCAACCAGGCCCTCGACCAGCGGCGCCGGGCTGATCCGGATCCGTTCAGCGAGTTCGGGATCGAGGAACTCCACGGCCATCTCGGTCGAGAGCACCGCGCTGCCGACGTCGACCAACACCAGGACACCATCGGCACCGGCCACCTCCTCGATCGCGCCCGCGACCGCCGTGGCGTCCGTGCCGAGCGTCGTCGCGTCGAGCCCGGCGGCGACCGCCACCCGCGGCCGGCCGTTGCTGGTGGTCATCTGCAGGGCGAAGTCCACGGCCGCTTCGGCAAGGGCGCGGCTGTGCGCGACGACGACGATCCCGATCATTGTTGCGGGGGTTTGACGTCGAGTGCCGGACGGGTGTGGGGGGCGTCGGCGCGGCCATTCGCGAAACCGGGGCCGCCAGCGCCTGGCGCAACCGGAAGCTCGGGCATCGGCGTTATCGTCCTTCGAGCAAGGTCGTGAGCGTGTTGGGTGCTTCCCATGGTAGGAGGTGGCCCAGGCCAGGAAGCCACAGCAGGCCCCGCGCCTCCCACGCGGCAGCCGCGCTCCCCGATCCGGCCTAGCCTAGCGAGGTGAACGCAGGGCTTTGTGGGTGCTCAAGCGATCAGATCCGCCGGACCACCAACACATCCGGCTGCAGCACGGTGTCATCCGGCTGAGGCAACGGTCCGGGAGCCTCAGTAAGGGGTCACGGTGCCGCGCTTGACGAGCTGGGCGGCGATGACATTGCGCTGGATCTCGTTGGTGCCCTCACCGACGATCATCAGCGGGGCGTCGCGGAAGTAGCGTTCGACGTCGTATTCGGTCGAGTAGCCGTAGCCGCCGTGGATGCGGACGGCGTTGAGCGCGATCTCCATCCCGACCTCGGAGGCGAGCAGCTTGGCCATCCCGGCCTCCATGTCGGCGCGCGCGCCGGACTCGTACTTGCGGGCGGCATACAGGGTCAGCTCGCGCGCGGCGGTCAGCTTGGTGACCATGTCGGCGAGGTAGGTGCCGATCGCCTGGTGCTTCCAGATCGGCTGCCCGAAGCTCTCCCGGTCCTGGGCATACTGCAGGGCGTCCTCGAGGGCGGCCCGACCGACGCCGAGGGCGCGCGCGGCGACCTGGAGCCGGCCGACCTCCAGCCCGCGCATCATCTGGGCGAACCCCTGCCCCTCGCTGCCACCGAGGACGGCGTCGGCGGGCACGTGCAGGTCCTCGAAGACCAGCTCGCACGCCTCGACGCCCTTGTAGCCGAGCTTGCCGAGGTTCTTGGAGATGGTCAGCCCAGCCGGGTCGCCGGTCTTGTCCACCAACAGGATCGACACCCCGGTATGCCGCGGCGTGGCGTGCGGGTCGGTCTTGCACATCAGCGCAACGAGCCCGGACATCCGGGCATTCGAGATCCACGTCTTGGAGCCGTTCACGACGTAGTGATCGCCGTCGAGCCCGGCCGTGGTCCGCATGGCCTGCAGGTCCGAGCCGCCGCCCGGCTCGGTCAACGCCATCGTCGCGCGCAGCTGGCCGGTGGCCATCCGCGGCAGATAGGCGTCCTTCTGCTCCTGGGTCCCGAAGTCCTGGATCAGCTTGGCGACGACGGTATGCCCGCCCATCGCTCCGGCCAGGCTCATCCAGCCGCGCGCAAGTTCCTCGGTGATCAGCACGTATGCCGGCATGCTCACCTTCGCCTCGCCCCACGGCTCCTCGATGGCCAGCCCGTAGACCCCCATCTGCTTCATCTCCTCGATGAGCCGCTCGGGGTAGGTGTTGGCGTGTTCGAGTTCGCCCACGACCGGCTTGACCGCCTCATTGACCCAGTCGCGGACGGCGAGGACAATGTCAATTTCTTCCTGGGGCAGTTCGTGATTCATGTCTGCTCTCTCCTGGGCTGGGCGGAGGTCAAGGGTCAATCGGCGACGCGTTCGACGATGGCGGCGAGGGCCGCGCATCGCTAGCTATCGGCAGAATCCCGGGGTTTGAGGCGGCGCGTGCCGCCGCCGCGATCAGCATCGCCGTGCTCGCCGCACCCGGATCGATGTGACCGGCGCTGCGCTCGCCGAGATAGCTGGCCCTGCCCTTGCGCGCCACCAGCGGCGCGGTCGCATCCCGCCCGGTCGCCGCTGCGCTCGCCGCTGCGGCCAACGCGTCCGCCAGATCGGCGCCCCCGCCCACCGCTTCATCGTATGCCGCGACGGCCGGTTCCAGCGCATCGACCATCGTCTTGTCCCCCGCCTGCGCCTTGCCGCGGTCGCGGACGCCGCCCAGTCCCGCACGCAAGGCCGCGCCGACGTCGGCGACACCGGCCTCACCGCCGGCCGACAACGCGCCGGCGAAGCGCAGCAGCAACGTGCCATATAGCGGTCCGCTGGCGCCGCCGACCGTGCCGACGAGCGTCATCCCGGCCGTCTTCAGATAACCAGCCGCATCATCGAAGTCCGCCGGGTCCAGGGCCGCCACGGCCGCCATCCCCCGCTCCAGGTTGCTGCCGTGGTCGGCATCGCCGATCGCGGAGTCCAGCTCGGTCAGCTGGGCGGCGTCCCGGTGCACGGCCGCGGCGAACTGCGCCATCCAGGCCCCCGCGATGGCCAGCGTGAACCCGGCCATCAGCAACCCCAGCGCAGCCCGGGCGTGTCCACCGGGGCATCCCATAGCCGCAGCATCTCGTCGTCGGCGCGCACGAGAGTCAACGAGCAGCCGGCCATCTCCAGCGAGGTGACGTAGTTGCCGACGAGATTACGCGCGAGCGGGACCCCAGCCGCGTCGAGCAGGGCGGCGACCTCGGCATACAGGACATAAAGCTCGAGTAGCGGCGTGCCGCCCATGCCGTTGACCAGCGCAATCACCGGTGCACCGGTGAAGTCGAGGTCGGCAAGCACCGGCTCAACCAGCAGGCGGGCGATCTCGCGGGCGGGGGCGAGCGGCATCCGGGTGCGGCCGGGCTCGCCGTGGATGCCGATCCCAACCTCCATCTCGTCCTCGCCGAGGTCAACGGTCGGCTTCCCCGCGGCGGGGACCGTGCACGACGTGAGCGCGACCCCCATCGACCGACCGCCGGCGACGACTCGCTCGGCGAGGGCCCGGCAGGCCGGCAGGTCCCGGCCCTCCTCGGCGGCCGCACCGACGATCTTCTCCACCATCACGGTGGTGCCGACGCCGCGGCGGCCGGCGGTATACAGACTGTCCTGGACGGCGACATCGTCGTCAACGATGACCGCCGCGATCTCGGTGCCGTCGGCGTCAGCGGCCAGCTCGGCGGCCATCTCGAAGTTCATCACGTCGCCGGTGTAGTTCTTGACGATGTGCAACACCCCGGCGCCGCCGTCGACGGCGCTGGTCGCCGCGAGAATCTGGTCGGGGACCGGGGAGGTGAACACCTCACCGCAACACGCGGCGTCGAGCATCCCGCGCCCCACGAAGCCCGCGTGCAGCGGCTCGTGGCCCGAGCCGCCGCCGGAGACGAGCGCGACCTTGCCGGGCCGCGGGGAGTCGCCGCGGCATACGAACCGCTGGTCGAGATCGACGCGCACCCGGTCACCATGTGCCGCGGCGAAGCCGCGCAAGCTGTCGCGCACAACGTCGGTGGGGTCGTTGAGCAACTTCTTCATGCCGGCCAGTCTGGCACTGCCGAGCTCACTCCGGGGCGACCTCGATCTCGGCGGCATACGACCATCTGGGTTCGAGGGGCAGGACGTCGCCACTCCAAAACCGACCAGGGTCATACCAGTTTGCCGGCGCCTCCTGACGCAAAATCCCCATGTCCACCAACGTTTTTGCCACGATCTCGGCGCAGTATGCCGCATCCGGCCGCCACTGTTCCCGCCGCGCCCGGCGGGCTGACAGATAGCCGTCACGACCCTCCAGCCAACGGGTGGCCAACCGCAGCGTCGAGGGGAAGGAGACGCCGTTGAGGCGGGCGACGGACAGCAATGCCGCGTTCTCCTGCGGGCGGGTGACGTCGGGGGTGAGCTGGCGCAGGTAGGAGCGCTGGCCGTAGCGCTCCTGCCATTGGCGCACGGCGGCGCCGAGGTCGTGCAGCTGGGCGCCGCGATGGTGATCCCCCGTCCAGTGGTCGACGAGCGCCCGGCCGAGTTCGGCGTGCCAGATCAGCGGGGGCAGATCGTCCAGGACGAGCGCCATACCGACGTGGTTGACCGGGCTGTTGGTCGCGGCGTGCATGACCCGGTCGACGGCGCTCTTGCCCCGGAAGATCCACAGGTCGCCCGTGCGGGCGATGTCGAGTCCTTGCTGCAGCGGCACCGTCGCGGTCGTCACGGGCACAGTCTGCCTGGTTGGCGTGCCCTACGCTGCGGTTCATGGTCGTTCCCGCCGCACTGACCGGCAACAAGGCGCGCAAGCTTTTCGGGGTCAGCGCGCTGCTGGGCGTCGCCGCCACCGGAATAGTGTTGGTCCGACGGGAGCGGGAGCGGCACGACTACACACCGAGCGAGGTCCGCGACCGGTTGCGCGAGCGGTATGCCGAGGCGCTCGCCATCCAGCGCGAGGCTGCGGCCGGGGTCGCGGGCTCGGAGTAGTTAGACCCGCTCGGGGCCGCGGCAGCTACTCCACCTGGCCAAGCCTGAGGTATGCCGCCCGCAGCAACTCGTGGAGGTCGACGCCGCGAATCGTCACGCCGATCGGGGGAACCTGGTCGAGGAGGGCATCGCTCGGCGCCGCGACCGGGACACCGGACGGCATCTCGCCCTGGGGGGCGTAGAAGGAGCCGAGGCAGTCGGCGAGCGGCACGACGGCCTCGGTCTCGGCCTGCCGGTCCGCCGGGTGGGTCCCGCTCCGCAGCGCGGCCAGGGTCTCGAGCAGGTCGTCCCGGTCGCGGCCGCGCCAGGCAAGGATGCCGAACGGGTCCTCATCGAAGGACTCGGCCAGCAGGTAGAAGACGGCGACGAGGTGTTTGCAGGGCACCGACCAGTCCGGACACGTGCAGTCGAGCGACAACTGCGCAGAACTGGCCGGGAACAGCGACAAGCCGACGGCGGTGAACACCTCTTCGATGTCGTCGGGCATCTCGCCGGCGAGGAGCTTAGCGATATACCACGCGTCGCTTGCGAGCGCCTCGGTGACCCGCGACCAGGCGGTCTTGTCGAATGGCGTGACCCCGATCCGAACCCGGTAAGGCTTGGCCCGGGTTCCCTGGACCCGGGCGGTCACCGCGCCGGGCTCGATGGTGAGGTCCATGACCTGGCCCTTGCGGGCGTAGGTCTTGCCGCGCTGGAGCCGGGCGCCCACGCCGAGCGACTCCAGCACGCCGATGAACCGTTCGGACCACCACGTCTGGGCGATCGCGCCGCGGCGGCTGCGCGCGCGGATCCCGTCGGCCACGGGCCGGGGCCGCGCCGGCGGCGGGAACCAGCGGCTACTCATCGGTGGCGTCCGCGGCAAGGGTGAACAGGTCGCGCAGGGCGCTCGTGGACAGTTCGGTCAGCCAGCCCTCGCCGTCGGTGACGATGGCGTTGGCCAGCGCCAGCTTCTCCTCGATCATCTCGTCGATCTTCTCCTCGAGCGTCCCCAGGCAGATGAACTTGCGGACCTGCACGCTGCGCTTTTGCCCGATCCGGAAGGCGCGGTCGGTGGCCTGGTTTTCGACCGCGGGGTTCCACCAGCGATCCAGATGGATGACGTGGTTGGCGGCGGTCAGGTTGAGCCCGGTGCCGCCGGCCTTGAGCGAGAGCAGGAACAGCGGCGGGCCGTCGCCGGATTGGAAGCGGCTGACCATCTCATCGCGCCGCGCCTTCGGGGTGCCGCCGTGCAGATAGAGGATCTCGGTGTCGAAGCGCGCGGACAAATGCGGCAGCAGCAGCTCGGCAAAATCGGTGTACTGGGTGAACAGCAGCGCCTTGTCCCCCTCGGCGAGGATCTCCTCGACGATCTCCTCCAGCCGGGTCACCTTGCCCGACCGTTGCCCGACGGCGGAGCGGTCGTGGAGCAGTTGGGCGGGGTGATTGCACACCTGCTTCAGCTTGGTCATCGTCGCCAGGACGTTGCCGCGCCGCTCGATGCCGGTGCTCGTCTCGATCCGGCGCATCATGTCATCGACGACCGACTGATACAGGGCCGCCTGCTCGGTCGTCAGCCGGTAATGCTGCTTGATCTCGATCTTCTCGGGCAGGTCGTCGATGATCGTGGGGTCGGTTTTGACCCGCCGCAGCAGATAGGGCCGGGTGATTGAGCGCAGCCGCTCGGCGGGCTCCGGTTGGCCGTAGCGTTCGATGGGAACGGCATACCGGGCCCGGAATTTCTCGGCAGAGCCGAGGATCCCCGGGTTGAGCAGATCCATCAGCGCCCACAGCTCGGCGAGCCGGTTCTCCATCGGCGTGCCGGTCAGCGCCACGCGGTGGCCGGCCTCCAGCCGCCGCACCGCCCGGGCCGCCCGGGATTGGCTGTTCTTGACCGCTTGCGCCTCGTCGAAGACAACCCGATCCCACTCGTATGCCGCCAGCTCGTCGATGTCGCGCGTCGCCGTCTGGTAGGTGGTCAGGACCAGATCGGCGCTGCCGAGGTGGTGTTTGAGGTCCTCCCCGCGCCGCCGGTAGCGACCGTGGTGGGCATAGGTCCGAAGGAGAGGGGCGAACCGGGCGGCCTCGCGTTCCCAGTTGCCGACCAGGGACATTGGACACAGCAACAGCGTCGGCCGTGCGTCCGGGCGCGCGCCTCGCTGGTGGGCCTCCAGAGCGAGCAACTGGATCGTCTTGCCCAGGCCCATATCGTCGGCCAGGGCGGCCCCCAGCCCGAGCTCGGAGAGGAAATTGAGCCAGGACAGGCCGCGCTGCTGGTAGGGACGCAGGTCCGCCAGGAAGCCGTCGGGGGTGGCCACCGGCTGCAGCACCCGCTCGCTCGCCCCGCGCAACAGGTCACCGAGCAGCCCGTCCGCCTCGATCTCGGTGACGGGTAGGGGCGTGTCGAGGTCGTCCGGGTGGCTGGCGGCCAAGGCGATGACCTCGGCAACGGTCGACGGGCGTGCGGCCTGGCGCTGCAGGAACTCCAGGCCGCGACGCAGTTGGTCGGGATCGATCGCCACCCACTGGCCGCGCAGGCGCACCAGCGGGGCCTTGGTCGCGGCCAGCGCGGCCATCTCGGCATCGGTCAGCAGCTCGTCACCGACGGCAAGGCGCCACTCGAAATTGACGAGGGATTCCCGGCTGAACCGGCCACCGGTGGCCGGCGTGTCCGTTGGGGTCGACGCGGAGCCGCGCAGGCCCAATCGGCGTCGGGCCGACCACGAGGACGGGAGCAGCACGCCGAAGCCGGCCTGTTCGAGGATGGCCGCTCGCGTGACGAGGAAGTCGAAGGTGGCCTCGATGTCGAGGCGCAGCGCGTGCGGATGCGAGGTGCGCATGGCGGCGACCAGGGCCGGATAGATCGTGCACGCCCGGCCGAGCTCGGACAACATCAGCTCGTCGGGGCGGCTCAGCCACCGGCCGAGCCCCTCTCCCCCGCTCCACACCTGCTCGGCCGGCACGAGCAGGCTGGGGTCCTCGATCGACTGCAGCCAGAACTCCAGCCGCCACCCGGACGCCTCGCCGTCGGGGTCGCTCCCGAGTGGGGGGCCCAGGTCGTCTCCGGTCGGCGCCTCGGGCTCGGCCAGGCGGAAGGTCAGCCGCGCCGGCCCGGTCGGGCCGGTCCCGACCTGCGCCCACGGCGCCAGCGCGTCAGCGAGCTGCGCCACGTCGTCGGGGTTGGCCTCGAACCGGGCGTTCGGGGCGCTCAGCGCGGCGAGCCAGGACTCGGCAGCCGGGACCCGCCGGGGCGCCCGGCCGCGGCGAGGCGGCAGCAGGGCGGCGGCGCGCAGGCACTCACGCACGGCGGCGTCGGTCAACGCGTTGACCGCGTCGGTCACCAGCTCGGTGGGCCGCTGGCCCGCGGTGTCGCCGGGACGGCTTGCCTCGGCGCGGCATACCGGCGGCATGGCGGCGGCCAAGGCGTGGGTGGCGACGATGTCCGGTCCCTGGAGAACCGCCCGCCAGCGCGCCTCGGGTCCGTCGGGGTTCGGCTCGATGCTCGGGAGCACCCGGCCCCGCTCGGCCAGGTCGCGGGCGAAGGCGGCGACCTCGGCGAAATAGTGCATCGAGGCGCCGTAGCGGGCCTCGATCGCGGGGAGGTCGAGAACCGCCAGCGCGGCGCCGGGGTCGACGCTGAGCACCGGCACGGTCCAGGCCAACAGCTTGGCGGGCTGCCCGCCCTCGCGGCGGGGCTGGAGGCGGACCAGTTCCGGGGAGTCCAGCGGCGACCGGCTCGTCGACGGCAGCAGCACGGTGACGCTCGCGGGGGCGACCTCGGACAGACCGGGAAACAGGTGACCGAGGTCTTCGGCGGGGGCCGCAAACGGGTGGGGGCGGGCGCGGCGAACCGCCTGGCTGGAGCTGGTGACCGCTGGCTCGGAGTCCTCGGCCCACAGTCGAAGCCCCTGGCGCAGCGACCAGAACCCGTGAACCACCAGCATGCGTCCCTCCCGGACACGGTCGAATCGCGATCGCTCGACCCTAACCCCCCGGGGCCGGCCGCGACCCTGCCGGTCCGGTCCGCTGACCCTCCGCCTCGGCTGCGTCCTTGATCGCCACCAAGGTGGCGCGCATGCCGGCGCGCAGCTCGGCCGTGAACCGCTCCTGCCCGCCCAGGTAACGCTCGGTGTAGTCCAAGGACCGCTGCGAGATGCCGTCCGGCGTCTCTCGCCGCTGGGTCAGCCGGGTGCCGGCTTCGTCGGGGTCGAGCTGGAAGGACCAGACGACGCCTCGAAGCCGTCGCGCAGCCGGGTGGAAACCACCTGCGGGCTCCACTCCCCCATCCGGCGGACGTCGCTGACCAGCTCCCACACGCGGGGTGGCGGCGCGTTGACCACGATTTCCTCGCGCAACAGTGGCTCGAACTGCGGACCCGCTTCGCTCATCGCCGCCTCTCCTGCGCCGGCCAGTCGCCAGCGCGCCCGAAGGGATTCGAACCCCTAACCTTCTGATCCGTAGTCAGATGCTCTATCCGTTGAGCTACGGGCGCAGCGTGCGCCACTTGCGCCACGCACGAGCCAGGAGTCTAGCGGCTCCCCCAATCGGCACGAAATCGCCCGCCATAAACTGCGCCGCATGGAGCCGGTGATCCTCTCGACCAGCAACGGGGTCGGGATGGGACACCTGACCCGCCAGGTCACCCTCGCCCTCACGGCACTGGCCGAGGAGCAGTTCGAGCCGGTTCTCTTCTCGCTATCGGGTGTCCTGCCAACCGTGGCGAGCGCGATGTCGCGCGGCGACCTGCCGGCGATGCGGCACGAATTCTGCCCGTCGCGCAAGAGCGTCTGGCTCCCCCCGCGCGGGCTGGCCCGGCGCCTGCGCGCCGTGTATCCGGCATACAACTGGGAGCCGTATTTTGCCGACCGGGTGGTGGCGCTCGTCCAGGAGACGGGAGCGCGGGCGGTGGTCCACGACGGGGTTGTGGCGTATGCCGGTCTGCTCGCCGCCCGCCGCCGCCTGCCGGGCGTCGCCTTCGTCTGGGTGCGACGGGGATTCTGGAAGCCGTCGGCCGCACGCAGATTCCTCGACGCGAGCAGCGAGTTCGACCTGGTCGTCGAGCCGGGGGACTTCGCCGGAGAATCGGGGCCCACGGCCGAGCGGGACGACGCGACGCGGGTGGCGCCGGTGTCGATCACCGCCGCCATACCCCCGCGGGAGGTCGCGGACGCACGCGCGGCCCTCGGGCTGGATCCGGAGCGCAAGGCGGTGTTGGTCGCCCCCAGCCTGGGCGCGATCAGCGATGTGGCGACCTCGGCGCGGGCCGTCCTTAACGCGATCCCGCGGGAGTGGCAGGTCGCCGTCACCTCGCCGGCGCTCGCCCGGCATGGCGTGGGCGACGGGGACGATCGCGTGGTCGCGCTTCGTGGGATCTATCCCCTCGCTCCCCTGTGCACCGCGTTCGACGCCGCGATCTCGGGTGCCGGCTACAACGCCGTGCACGAGCTGCTCGGTCTGCGCGTGCCGACCCTGCTGCTGCCCACGCCGTCAGGAACCGACGACCAAGCGGCCCGAAGCAACCGCCTCGCCGAGCGCGGCCTGGCGCTCGCGGCC
This sequence comes from Nostocoides sp., assembly GCF_037045025.1. Classification (GTDB taxonomy): domain Bacteria; phylum Actinomycetota; class Actinomycetes; order Actinomycetales; family Dermatophilaceae; genus Nostocoides_A. The sequence goes on from NZ_JBAOHM010000016.1 coordinate 491,323, forward strand.
GACCCGGCCGACCTGCGGGCCGTGGCCGCAGCGGTCGGCGAGCTGCTCAACGGATCGGCGGCCGAGCGCCGCCGCGCCGACCTTGCCGCCGCGTGCGCCGGGCTGCCCGCGCCCGCCGGGGCCCACGCGATGGCCCAGCTGATCGGTGAGCGAGTGTCGGCGGCCTCATCGACCTCGACCGCGCCGCTGGATCCCGCCCGGTTCGGCCCGCCCGGCTGGCGGAGCGCTCTCCCCGACCCTCGCACGCCGCTCACCCCGCTCATCTGCGAGGACCTGCCAGACCTGGGCGACCAACCCGTCGAACACCTGATCGCCGGCGCGAGCCCGGAGTATCGACGCGCGCGGCAGCGCGCCGCCGCCTGGCTCTACCGCTAGCCGAACCTGCACCCCGACCCGCGTCCCGCCTCTGGTGCGCCGCCGTGAGCTTGTGAGCGGTTCCACACGATGGGAACGCTTTCACCGCGCGGCGAACGGCACCCGGACGGTACCGTGGACGCAGAAGCCGCGCTGCGGCCGCTTGCGTGACTCTCGCTTCCGGTCTGCGGCGCGAATTTCGTTGCGAGGCAAGGATGCCCCGCGGCGCATCACACCGACGGAGGATCAGCGAACGATGACAACGGACACCGCCGCAACCACAAACACCGCCCTGCAGGAATGGGTCGACGAGGTGGCGGCGCTCACCACCCCCGACCAGGTCGTTTGGGTCACCGGGTCCCCCGAGGAGATCGCGCAGCTCAATCAGGACCTCGTTGACTCGGGCACCTTCGTCAAGCTCGATGACGCGAAGAAGCCGAATTCGTTCTGGTGTGCTTCCGACCCGACCGATGTCGCGCGCGTCGAGGACCGCACCTACATCGCCTCCGAGAAGCAGGAGGATGCCGGGCCGACCAACAACTGGGTCGACCCCAAGGAACTCAAGGCGACGATGACCGAGCTCTACCGCGGCTGCATGAAGGGCCGCACGATGTATGTCATCCCGTTCGTCATGGGCCACCTCGAGGCCACGGTGCCGATGTTCGGCGTCGAGATCACCGACTCGGCATACGTCGTCGTCAACATGAACATCATGGCTCGCATCGGCACGCCGGTCCTGAAGAAGATGGAGGAACTCGACGCGGGCTTCGTCAAGGGCCTGCACTCCGTGGGCGCCCCGCTCGCCGAGGGCCAGGCCGACGTCCCGTGGCCGTGCAATGACACCAAGTACATCGCGCACTTCCCCGAGACCCGCGAGATCTGGTCCTACGGAAGCGGCTACGGCGGCAACGCCCTGCTCGGCAAGAAGTGCTACGCCCTGCGCATCGCCTCCGCGATGGCGCACGACGAGGGCTGGATGGCCGAGCACATGCTCATCCTTAAGCTGACCTCGCCCAAGGGCAGCGTCCACTATGTCGCCGGGGCCTTCCCGAGCCAGTGCGGCAAGACCAACCTCGCCATGCTCGAGCCCACGATCGAGGGCTGGAAGGCCGAGATGGTCGGCGACGACATCGCCTGGATGCGCTTCGGCCCCGACGGCCGGCTGTATGCCGTCAACCCCGAGTTCGGCCTCTTCGGCGTTGCTCCCGGCACCGGGATGAACACCAACCCGATGGCGATGCGCACTATCGACAAGGGGAACTCGATCTTCACCAATGTCGCGCGCACCGACGACGGCGACGTCTGGTGGGAAGGCATGACGCCCGACAAGCCCGAGCACCTGACCAGCTGGAAGAACGCCGACTGGACTCCCGAGAGTACCGAGGTCTCCAGCCACCCGAACAGCCGGTTCACCACCCCGGCCAAGCAGTGCCCGATGATCGCGCCCGAGTACGACAACCCCGACGGCGTTCCGATCGACGCGATCCTCTTCGGCGGCCGTCGCGCCTCGACCGTCCCGCTCGTCTACGAATCGCGCGACTGGACCCACGGCACCTTCGTCGGCGCAACCCTCTCCTCCGAGACGACCGCGGCGGCAACCGGTGCGGTCGGGGTGGTCCGGCGTGACCCGATGGCGATGCTGCCGTTCATCGGCTACCACGGCGGCGACTATATGAACCACTGGCTGGAGATCGGCAAGCAGGCCGACGCGAGCAAGCTGCCGCGGATCTACCAGGTCAACTGGTTCCGCAAGGACGCCGACGGCACCTGGCTGTGGCCTGGCTTCGGTGACAACAGCCGCGTGCTGAAGTGGGTCGTCGAGCGCCTCGACGGCGAGGCTGACGCGGTCGAGACCGCCGTCGGCATGGTGCCCACGCCCGGCGCGATCGACACGACCGGCCTGAACATGACCGAAGAACAGGTCGCCAAGGCCCTCGCCGTCGACGCCGAGGAGTGGAAGAAGGAGATCCCGCTGATCGAGGAGTGGTTCGACAAGTTCGGCGACAAGCTCCCCGCCCCGTTGCGCGCCGAGCTCGACGGGCTCAAGGAGCGCCTCGGCGCCTGATCGTCCGTATGCCGTTCGGCCCCGGCCGCTTCCCCCGCGGAAGCGTCCGGGGCCGAGCTGTTTCAGTGGATCACGGCGTGAGCACGGGGGAAGTTATCACCCTCACCGGAGCCGAACTTCGCACCGGCACTCCGCCCTACAAGCCGCAGTTCGACCCCACGGGCACGTGGGTTCTAACACCCGGTCCGCCGGTCACAGGAAAGCCACAGGAAAGGCACAGCGCAGCGGCGCCTGTTGCCAGATTCGCGCGGTTGACTGGGTGCCATGAACACGACCTCCGCGCCGGCTCCCAAACTGCAGCGGCTCGACGGCTCCCCCGTGCGGGTGCTGGTCGTCGACGACGAACCCAACCTGACCGAGCTGTTGTCGATGGCGCTGCGCTATGAAGGCTGGGACGTGCGCACGGCGGGTTCGGGCACGGCGGCGGTGCGCGCGGCCCGCGAATTCCAGCCGGACGCCGTCGTGCTCGACATGATGCTGCCCGACTTCGACGGCATGGAGGTGCTGCGCCGGATGCGGGCCGACAACGCCGCCGTCCCCGTGCTCTTCCTGACCGCCAAGGACGCCGTCGAGGACCGCGTCGCCGGCCTGACCGCCGGCGGCGATGACTATGTCACCAAGCCGTTCAGCCTGGAGGAGGTCGTCGCCCGGGTCCGCGCCCTGATGCGCCGGACCGCCGTCGTCGCCGACGAGGCCTCCTCGGTGCTGGTGGTCGGCGATCTGACGATGGACGAGGACAGCCACGAGGTCACCCGCGCGGGCCAGCAGGTCAATCTGACGGCCACGGAGTTCGAGTTGCTTCGCTACCTCATGCGTAACCCCAAGCGGGTCCTGTCGAAGGCGCAGATCCTCGACCGGGTGTGGAACTACGACTTCGGCGGGCAGGCCAATGTCGTCGAACTCTATATCTCCTACTTGCGCAAGAAGATCGACGCCGGCCACGCGCCGATGATTCACACGATGCGCGGCGTCGGTTATGTCCTCAAGCCCGCCGACTGAGGTGGTTGCCCCACCACGTGACGGTATGCCGCCGCCTGCCTCCCGCACACCGGGTCGCTTTCGCCCGGTGCGCTCGTGGACGTTGCGCGCCAAGCTGGTCGCCTCGATGGTCGCGCTCTTCCTCGCGATCAGCCTGGGCACGGGAGCGATGATCGTGCTGGCCACCCGGCAATACCTCTCTCATCAGGTCGATCTCGACCTGCTGCAGGTCGCCAAGCGCTCGTATGGCGTCGATGACGACGACGGCCAGCGTGGCCACTCCGGCCCGCCTCCCGGGGGCGGCTCCGCGGTGTTGAGCCTGGCCGTGCGCGACGGCGCTGTCGTGGGTGGGCCCTTCGGGGGGATCAACAGCGTCGTCAATACCGCGGGCGACCGCGTGTCGCTGACAACTGGGCAAATCCAGCAGCTGACCAGTGCGGGGATCGGGGACGGCTCGGTGGACCTCGATCTTGGCAAGGCCACTGGCACCTACCGCGTGATCAAGCAGGAGCAGCGTGGCATCACCTATTTCACCGGTGTCCCGACCGGCCCGATTGACGCCACGACCAATCAACTGATCGGCCTGGTTGCCGCCGGCACCCTGCTGGGACTGGTCATCGTCGGGGCCGGCGGGACCTATCTGGTTCGACGCAATCTCGCTCCCCTGCGCCGCGTGGCCGCGACTGCGAGCCGCGTCTCTCAGCTGCGGCTCGACAGTGGCGCGGTTGCGCTCGCCGAGCGGGTCCCCCCGCAAGACACCGATCCCAACACCGAGGTCGGTCAGGTCGGGCTGGCCCTGAACAGCATGCTCGACAACGTCGGCGGCGCGCTGCAGGCCAGGCACGAGTCCGAGACGCGGGTACGCCAATTCGTCGCCGACGCCTCCCATGAGTTGCGCACGCCGTTGGCCTCGATTCGCGGGTATGCCGAGTTGACCCGCAAGGAGAGCGCGCCCGTGCCACCCTCGATCACCCACGCCTTGGTACGGGTGGAGTCCGAGGCCCTGCGCATGCAGGGTCTCGTCGAGGATCTGCTGCTGCTTGCCCGCCTGAACTCCGGCCGACCGCTGGAGCACGACCCGGTCGATCTGACCTTGCTGGCGATGGATGCCGTGAGCGACGCTCGCGCGGCCGCGCCCGACCACAAGTGGGAACTCGCGCTTCCCGATGAGCCGGTGGAGGTGCCTGGCGACCGGGCCCGCTTGCATCAGGTGCTCGCGAATCTGCTCGCCAACGCCCGCTCTCACACCCCACCCGGAACCCGCGTGGTCACCTCTTTGCAGTGCACCGGAGACAGCGTGACGATGGCCGTCACCGACGACGGGCCCGGCATACCGCCGGCGTTGCAGGCCAGTGTCTTCGAACGGTTCGTGCGTGGGGACGAGGCCCGCACGCGGGCGGCCGGAAGCACCGGTCTGGGGCTGTCGATCGTGGCCGCCGTTACCTCGGCGCACGGCGGGCGCGTGGGCGTCTCATCCCGCCCCGGAGCGACGCGCTTCATCGTCGAGTTGCCGGCGGCACGGGCTTGAGGTATCCCCCGCGGGGCCCTTTTGCTCCGAAGGCGCCCGGCCAGATAGCCTGTCGGAGCCCATGGAGGCGTCGCCTAGTCCGGTCTATGGCGCCGCACTGCTAATGCGGTTTGGGTTAACGCCCATCGAGGGTTCAAATCCCTCCGCCTCCGCCCCGTCGCGGCCCCCTCGGGGGCCGCGTTCGTCCTTCGGACCGCCGCCAACAGGCTCGCCGGCGCCATCCGTGTCCCCAAAGAATGCGACCGGATCCAGCGCAGGTTTCCAGCCAGATGCATGTGAACAATTGGTAACGTCTTATTTGAACGCGCAAGTAGTGATCGGCGCGAATTCCGGACACGAAAGGGCAACGCGATGTGCGCTGCGCAGCCTTATGACGTCGAGATCGGCGAGGGCAACCGGCTTACGGAGCGGGTGCTCCCTGCCGTGCTCGAGATCATCGAACGCGGGGACTTCACCGGTCCGGTGATGCGCAAGGTCGCCAGCGAGTGCCGCATGTCGCTGACGGCCCTCTATTCGATCGTCCCGAGCAAGAACCGGCTGCTGCTCGCGCTTGCCGTGCACCTGCAGAGCCAGGCGCTGGAAAAGGTGACCCAGTCGGTGCGGCCGGGCGACACCGAGGAGGACGTCGTCCGGCGTGCCGCGCATGCCAGCTTCGCCGAGTTCACCCGCCATCCTGAACTCGCCGTGGCGGCATTGGCCGGTGACCGGGACGAGTCGATGGGCTTCGAGGTCGCGCATGAGGAAGGCCTCGGGTCTTCGCCGGGCATGTTCTCCCCGTTCGGCCGCGACACCACGGCGTGGAAGTCCGGCCGGATGCAAGTTCTCACCCTCGGCTGGGCAGGGACGACCTTCACCTACGGCAAGGGCATGCTCACCGCGGACGAGGCCCACCGGGCCATCGACCACCTCGTTGACGCCGCCTTCCTCCTCCCCGAGAACTAGCCCCCGCCGACTCGGCCCTGGGCCTCGGTTCGCCCCCGAGACCGAGACCCAGGGCCGAGTTTCTCTTTGCCACGGCACGTTGCGTGCTCAGGTTTCGGCCGGGCATCGCGCCGGGGTGGATTTAGCTGCAGATATCTGCCGCAGCGGTGCGCCGCTCGATCTCATCCGGGGCCGTGGCCGTGATCGTCATCGGCGGCAGCGGCGCAGTGCCCACCCGGTTTGGGACGAGGACGGGGTTGGCAGCGCCCACGCCGAGGTTGACGGCGATGACCTTGTCCAGACGTTTGTCGACCTTGAGCACGGCGCCTGGGAAGGCCGCGGCGACCGTGCGAGCCTCTTCCGAGCGGCCCGGAGCATAGCGGACGACCACGCCGTCGATACCCCCTGCGGCGCCATTGGCATAGCCGGCGATCGTGAATCCCTGGACGCGCAAGGCATCGCCCGCCTGCACCGCCAAGCCGTCGACGCCGGAGTCGTTGCTGATCGACACGGAGATTTTGTCCGGCCGAACCGTGAGCTTGCCCGCGACGCCAGCCGAGGACGGGGTAGTGCTCGAGGATGGCTTGTCGAGGGGGACATCGTCGCGGATCGCGCGCCAGATGGTCTCGGCGGAGGCCTTCCACTTCACCCGGTTCGGGTCCGGGGCATAAACCTCGGTCGGCACGGTGACGAACTCGACGTTCTCCATCCCGATGCTACGAACGCTGCGCGCTATCGCTGTCATTTGCGGCAGCGTCAGGCCGGGGTCGCTCGTCAACGATTTGGTGGCTGCGTTCAGGAATCCGAAGAGCCGGTCGGGCCGCAGCAGCAGCTTGCTGCTTGTTGCCTGTTGAGCGACGGAGGACAAGAACGCCTGTTGCCGTTTGATGCGGTTTAGGTCGCTGCCGTCGGAGACGGTCTTGCGCACTCGGACATAGCCGAGGGCCTGTTTGCCGTCGAGGCGGTGGCGCCCGGCGGCCAGGGTGAACTGCGAATCCGCGTCATCGATGTCGGACGTCGTGCACACCTCGACGCCGCCTAGGGCATCGACCATGTCTTGGAAGCCGCGGAAGTCAACAACCGCGAAGTGGTCGACAAAGATGCCGGTCAGGCCCTCCACAGTCTTGACGACGCAGCCCGGGCCGCCCTCGTTGAAGTTGTAGTTCCACTGACGCACGGCCCCGTTCTTGACCGTCGACTTCGGGTCAGCGCAGTCCTTGGGAGCCATCGTCATCGAGTCCCGGGGGATGGACACGACCAGGACGTGCTGGCGGTCGGCGAAGAAGTGGACGATCAGATTGGTGTCGGAGTGAGCGCCGCCTTCGACGGTGTCTTTGCCGTACTCGGTCGTCCCGATTCCCTGCCGGGTATCCGACCCCATGACCACGATCGTCATCGGCTCCGGTGCGCCCTCGCTGGCAGCGGCTGACGTCGGCCGTGGTGGCCGGGTGCCGAGGACCGGGGTGATGTCGACCCGGGTGATGTTGGCGTTCAGCTTCAGATAGGTTGCGCTCGCGACACCGGTGAGCGTGAGCGAGACGGTGGCCAGCAGCGAATAGCCCACCCGGCGACGATGGCGACGACGCGCCTGTCTCCGGGCGCGGCGAGTGGGGTATTCCTCCCACCGGGCTGCACCCCGGGCCACCGGACTCCTTCCGCCGTATGCCGCGACCAGCGCGTCATCGGCAGACGCGAGCGACCAACTAGCACACGATCGCATCCGGAGCGGCCCGGACACAAATGCGCGCGGACACGACGACGGCCCCGCCCGGGCTTCGGGACGGGGCCGCGGCGTTAGTTCTGACGCGTCTGGCCGATTGGGGCCGGCGCCAGGAGTCGATCAGACGGGGCGAACGCGATCGGCCTGCGGGCCCTTGGGACCCTGGGTGACCTCGAACTCGACCCGCTGCGCCTCATCGAGCGTGCGGTAGCCAGTGGTGTCAATGGCCGAATAGTGAACGAACACATCCGGACCGCCGCCGTCCTGGGCGATGAAACCAAAGCCCTTTTCCGCGTTGAACCACTTAACAGTGCCCTGTGCCATGGGGTAAATCTTCTTTCTTTCCTGTGCGATGGAAAGCCGCACGTCGCGAGTTCCCAAGCTGCAAATTGCCCTCCCACGCCGGGCAAAACCCCCCAGCCGAGAGACTGGAGCATTGGCGTGCTCCGCTCTCGGATGGACTTGCGAGAAACGCTGATGTGCAACCGCGGGGAACGTTAGCACGCCTGCGCGCTGAGCGCGCGTTGAACCACGGCGCCGCCAACACACCCGGCGTTCGGGCCGGTTCGGCCGTGTCTTCCAGCGTGGATTGGGAGCTGGTTGCGACCCCGCCATTACCACGATACTGCCTGTCCCGCAAGGATTTCCAGCAAGTAACATCGAGGGCGTGACCAGGCAAGACGCTTGTTACTGCCCAGTCACCGAATCGGCGATGGTTGTCACCGCGACCAATAGCGTTCGCCCCCCTTCGGGACGCACAGCGCCATCGCGATTTGCGGGCGGGTGCGGGTGCGGTCGACTTCCGGCCCGGCCATGAGGAGGCTGTCTTGAACAACGCATTTGCGCCAACAGCGCGTGTGCGCCGTATTCGTCAATTTGGGCCCGTCGGCACACACCTCCATTGTCTTGCCGGATGCGCCTCGTGTGTGGCCCCGATCCATTGTCAAAATGCACACGGCTGGTCACCCTGGTTCACCAGGGGGCGCAAGCCAACAACCAGCACGCGCCGGCCGCGGTCGGCGGGTCGATGCTGGACGAGATCGCTCGGGAGGGTGCCCGCGCGATGCTCGCGGCCGCGTTGCAGGCCGAGGTCGCCGCCTACATCGAGGCCCACGCGCACGAGGTCGACGAGAACGGTCACCGGTTGGTGGTCCGCAACGGCTCTCACGAGCCGCGGCAGGTGGCCACGTCCGCGGGCGCGGTGGAGGTCCACCAGCCGCGGGTCAACGATAAGCGGGTCGATGAGGTCACCGGGGACCGGTGCCGGTTCTCCTCGGCGATCCTGCCGGCGTGGGCGCGTAAGTCGCCGCAGGTCGCGGAGGTGTTGCCGTTGCTGTACTTGCACGGCCTCTCTTCGGGGGATTTCGTGCCGGCGTTGGAGGAGTTCGTGGGTTCCGCTGCGGGCCTGTCCTCCTCGACGATCACGCGGTTGACACAGCAGTGGCAAGACGAGGCCCGCGCCTTCACCGCCCGCTCGCTGGCCGAGGTCGACTACGTGTACGTGTGGGTCGATGGGATCCACGTCAAGGTCCGTTTGGAGCAGGACAAGATTTGTCTGCTGGTGATGATCGGGGTCCGCGCCGATGGCACCAAGGAGCTGGTCGCTCTCGCGGACGGGTTCCGCGAATCGAGCGAGTCGTGGGCGGATCTGCTGCGCGACTGCAAACGGCGGGGGATGCGCGCCCCAGTGCTCGCGGTCGGCGACGGCGCGCTCGGGTTCTGGGGCGCGGTCCGCGATGTCTTCCCGGCCACCCACGAGCAAAGATGTTGGTTCCACAAGATCGCGAATGTTCTTGCGGCGCTACCGAAATCAGCGCATCCCGCCGCGAAGAAGGCGTTGGCGGAGATCTGGAACGCCGAGGACAAGACCCACGCTCAGGCCGCCGCGAAACAGTTCGCGGCCGACTACGGGACCAAGTGGCCCAAAGCCGCGGCGAAGATCACCGACGACCTCGACGTCTTGTTGAGGTTCTATGACTACCCGGCCGAACGCTGGATCCACCTGCGCACCACCAACCCGAAGTTGAGTCCGTAACGTTGGTGTACGAGGCCGGTGGTTGTTCGTGTCCTTCCCGGGAGACACGACGGCCACCGGGCATCCTTCGAGTGAACCCATCACAGCACTCTCGAAAGGATGGTCCCGATGACCGTCGCATTGCCCAGTATCGACCCTGCCCGTTTCTTGGACGAACAGCTCGCGCAGGCGAGCCCGGACTTGATGCGGGAGATGTTGTCCACGTTCATCCACACGATCCTGTCCGCGCAGGCCGATGCGGTGTGTGGGGCGGAGTACCGCTCCCGCACCCCGGAACGGTCGAATCGTCGTAACGGCTACCGCCACCGTGATCTCGACACCCGGGTCGGCACCATCGATGTGGCGATCCCGAAACTGCGGGAAGGCACCTTCTTCCCGGACTGGTTGTTGACCCGGCATTCGCGGGCGGAGAAGGCGCTGACCAGCGTGGTCGCGACCTGCTACCTGCTGGGGGTCTCGACCCGGCGGATGGACCGGCTGGTCCAAGCGCTCGGGATCACCGGCCTATCGAAGTCCACGGTCAGTGAGATGGCCAAGGATCTCGACGGTCAGGTCGAGGCGTTCCGGACCCGCCCGTTGGACGCCGGGCCGTACACCTTTGTCGCCGCGGACGCGTTGACGATCAAGGTGCGTGAAGGCGGGCGCGTGGTCAAGATCGCGACCATGCTCGCCACCGGCGTCAACGCCGAGGGGTACCGGGAGATCCTCGGTGTCCAGGCGTCCACGGCCGAGACCGGCGCCGGCTGGCTCACCTTCTTCCGGGATCTGGTCGCCCGCGGCCTGACCAGCGCCGGCCCGGTCGGTCTGGTGACCTCCGATGCCCACGCCGGACTGGTCGAGGCCATCGGCGCGACGCTGCCCGGGACGGCGTGGCAGCGTTGTCGTACTCACTACGCGGCGAACTTGATGGCGGTGACCCCGAAGAACAGTTGGCCGTGGGTGAAAGCGTTGCTGCACAGCGTGTATGACCAGCCCGACGCTGCAAGCGTGCACGCCCAGTTCGACCGGATCGTCGAGACCCTGACCGAGAAACTGCCCGCGGTCGCCGCGCACCTCGACGACGCCCGCGCCGACATCCTGGCCTTCACCGTCTTCCCCAAAGGCGCCTGGAAGCAGATCTGGTCGAACAACCCCCAGGAGCGGCTTAACCGGGAAATCCGCAGGAGGACCGATGTGGTCGGGATCTTCCCCAACCGCGACGCCCTGATCCGGCTGGTCGGCGCGGTCCTAGCCGAACAACACGACGAGTGGACCGAACAACGCCGCTACCTCGGCCTCGAACTCCTCGCCCAATGCCGCAAAGCCCTCACCCCCAAGGAGGAAACCCCCGCCCAGAACCCACTCACCGCGATCACCGCGTAACCCCGACACGCCCGAAGGATGAAAAACCTTCAAACACCACGCATCAGGACTTGACCCAACCCGATCGAGTCCACCTTCGCGACCGTCCGGCTGCGGCAGCGAATCACCAAAGGCCCCGGCTCCCGCGCCGCCGGGGTCGCGATGGCGTTCAAGCTGATCGAGTCCGCCCAACGCCGCTGGCGCGCAGTCAACGCCCCACACCTGGTCGCCCTCGTCCGCGCCGGCGCGACCTTCAAGAACGGCGTGCTCGTCGAACGGCAAGACGACCAGAACGGAGGTGACCAACTCGCCTCATGACACACCCATCCACAACTCTTGACAATTCCTCTGCCCCAAGCGCCATCCTTGTGGTCTGCTCAGTGAAGCACGTATCACGCAGGGGCGCGACCGGAGCGGGCCTGAGGGAGTTCGGGCTTCCGGGGCAAGCGTTACGGGTGTTGTCAGAGTGACAACAGGTGCGGGCCTCATGGGACAGCTTTCACATCGCTAATCCCCAAACACGCAAGGTATATTGCACGTATGCAAGCTCCTGCTCCTCCCCTCCTGAGCCTGCTCCGGTCCTCGGCTCAGGCTGAACTCCTGACTCTGCTGCTGCTAGCGCCCGACAGTGAGTGGTCACTGACCGAGCTGGCCGATCGAACAGGTGTCTCGCTGTCAACCGTTCAGCGCGAGGCCGACCGAGCTGAGCAAAGCGGGGTCGTCAAGTCCCGCAGAGTCGGCAACGTGCGCCTGCTCAGCGCCGATACATCATCGCCACTCGTGCCACCCCTCGCCGAGCTCATGCTTCGCGCTTTCGGCCCACCACGCGTGGTCTCCGAAGAGTTCGGAAACCTGTACCTCGTCGCGGGTCTCTACATCTTTGGCTCGTGGGCCGCCCGATGGTCGGGCGAGGACGGCCGCCCGCCGGCAGACATCGACGTCCTCGTGGTGGGCCGGCCCGATCGCGACTCTCTTGATGACGCCACCGAGCGGGCCGAGCGCCGCCTAGCCCGTCCGGTGAACGTCACCGTTCGATCTCTCGACTGGTGGCACAACGGCACGGACGGCTTCCATCAGGCTCTCACTACGCGCCCCCTCATCGAGTTATACGCGGTGCGCGATGACCAGGAGAGTTCGCCATGACATGGGCAGTGGGACGCGACAAGGTCTCGGAGTTGCTGACGTCCGGCGAGCTGGACACAGTCCCCACCGATCTGAACCTTGCTGGGCGGCTGCTTGCCGAGGCGGCCAAACACGTCGGATCGGCCCGGCGGGCCCAAGAGCACGGCGACCTGACCGGCGCCTACCAACTCGCCTACGACGCGCTGCGCAAGGCAGCTGCTGCTTTGCTCGCCGCCCAAGGGCTACGCGCCACCTCTCGTGGCGGCCACATTGCCATTCAGGACACGGTCAGCGCGCAGTTCGGCGGGCCAGGCTCGCCCTTTAAGTCCTTCGGTCGCATCAGGCGCAACCGCAACCGATTCGAGTACCCGGACTCTGACACGGTCGCAGCGCACCACGAGGATGTCGATGACGCGCTCAGCGTCGCCGATGCGGCCGTCCTTGCTGTCGAACAGCTGCTCGGCTCGGGCCAAGTCGATTCCTGGGTCTGACTGGCCTAGGGGCCTGATGTTGTCAGAGTGACAACAGGTGCGGGCCTCATGGGACAGCTTTCACACCCGAGGTCGAAGTCCCAACTCGGCGCCTGATCGACGCAGAGTGCGCTAGTTCGAGTTCGTGCGCTTGGCGTGGTTGCGCTCGCTCCCGGCGCGCAAGGCGCGCAGGAATCCGTCCGGTATGCCGTCTCCGACTCTCTATCCCGCGATCTTGGGGTAGAGGGATCGCTCGCGGTTGAAGAGGTCGGAGTGGTGGATGTCACTGAGGTTTTCTCACCAGCGGCCTCGTTGCATGGTGAGGATGACGAGGGCGGCGGCGGTGATGTCGCCGATCCGCCAGGGGCAGAGAGTGACCCGGCGGAGGGGCGGCGGAGGGCCTTGAAGGACTTCAGGAGGGCGTTGGGGCGTTCGGCCGGGGCGCGCAGGGAGCACAGGAGCAGTTGTGGGTGCGGTTGTCGGGGCAGAGGTTGGCGCCCTTGTAGGGGAGGTGGATGCCGATCCCGGCGCCGACGTAGCCCTTGTCGGCCAGGGTCGGCAACCCGGCGGCGGCGGCCGGATAGAGGGCGGGCAGAACGTGCCGGCGGGCGGCGCTCAGGTCGTGGGTGGAGCCGGGTTCGACCGGCGAGACCCAGACCGGGAACCCGCTCGGGTCGGTGACGACCTGGATGTTCCCGCCGTGTCGTTTGTGTTTCCCGGCCTACCACAGGTCGTGTCCGGCAGCGGATGTCGCCGATGAGCGGGTGGATGCGATCAGGGTGCCATCGAGGCACACGTACGCCCACCCGGCCGCGTGTCCGGCGGCCAGCACTTCGGGCAGGTCCGGCAGGTGGGCGGCGATCACCGATATCGCTTCGTGTAGGTAGCGGTACCCGCTCGCCTGGCTGACCTTCGCGTCGCGGGCGAGCAGGTCGATGTCGGTGCCGTCCTTGAGCCAGCGTAGGACGAGGATGGCCTGGGTCCAGCAGGTCGCGGCCCGCTGCCATGGCCGGCGATCGACTCGGCGGCGGTGGGCTTGTAGCCAGCGGGAGACCCGGGCGACGGTGGAAACGGGGACGTCGAGGGTGGCACGATATGACAGCACGCGGGGTCCTGGGTCGAGACGGGGACTTTGTCGAAACCGACTCTGGCCCCATGGACCCCGCGTGGCACATCCGACACGCCATCACCCCAGGTCACACGCGTCACACCCAGCGGTCAACCCCGGCCTGGTGAGAAAACCTCACTGACACCTCGATGCCACAGGTGGACCTTGGAGTTGTTGGTGAAGAGTCCTCGCACCGCGTCTACCTTGCCGGAGGTGATCCACGCGTATTGCGAGGACGCGCTGAGGTGATAGTCGATGGCCCGCGACACGCAGGCGGCCATCCAGTCAGCGAACTGAATGTTCGAACTGACAGCACTGTCCAGGTGCATCGGCGGCTCGACGATGCGCTTCATCTCCTCGAAGTCGCCGGGGCGACCGAACATGTGCGCATACATCGCAGGCACGCGCTCGACTCGCTGCTTCTCGTTGACTTGGTCCATCAGAACGAGCAGGTGTTGGCCTTGCTCGTCGGCATGCCGAGCGAGGCGGTTCAGCGTCTCCCGCATGGCGGCAGACTCGCGGGCCACCGTGTCGAGCTTGGTCTGCTTTGGGGTTCCGCACGGCTTCTCGTCGGCGTAATAGAACAGATGCCCACCCAACGACCGGAGGCGGTGGACGAGCCCATTGAACACACGGAGTTGCTGCGGGTATCGGTCGACGGTGGTTTGGTGGAAGATTTGGGAGCCCTTTTTCTCCCACTGCGCGGGCTTGGTACTGGCGGCGATTTCAATGGCGAACAGCTTGCGCTTCTCCTCCGTGAAGATCTGGCCAAACTGGCGAGCTCTCTCCGCGGCGATCACGAAGCCGGCGTAGCCGAACGCTGGGCTGGTGTTGAACCGGGGGTGCGACCTGGACACGAACGCGCCAGTCTCACCGATTTCATCGATGTACGCCAGCAGCACCTCCACATTGTCGCAGCCGACTCCGACACGAGAGCCCACGCCAAAGCGTGGGCTCTCGGAGTTGGCGCTCGGAAGCCTGTTTCATCCTCTGCTACCAGACACCAGCGTACATGCATGGCGTGGGACGTGCCACCGTCGTCCGCGCCCCTCCCACGGGGATGGCTCTGCGTGGAGTCCTCCTGCTCTGCTGTCCAGGCAGCGTCATCACGAACAGGCGACATCTGCGTGGGCGACCAGCAACGTTGTTGAATCGACAACGAGTGCGGGCCTCATGGGACAACTTTCACACCCGGTTAATCCGGCAGGAGTGCGAACGCAGCGATGTGACTCGGCCTGACAATCGTGAAGTGTCGGCGATCCAGTGTGGCGATCTCGACGATCTTCAGACGCTCGGCAACGGCAACCACGGCCGCGGTGAACAGGTCAATGGACTCCCTGTGATGGCGGTCGCCGGTCAACGCCGCGGCCACGAGGGGTCCGGTATCGATCAGCATCAACCGCGCGAACGGCCGAACCCCGTGGCCAGATGCTCGTCCACTCGCTCGGAGACGTCGTCTGCCGAGCCTTCTCCGATGCCAAACCAGGCCGGTGGCCAACTCGCAGCGCGGTCACGAACCAGTGACCGTAAGTCTGCAGCAGCGCGATCGACCTTGTCGTCCGGAACTCGGTCGACAAGGTCGTGCAACTCCTGGCGCACGGAATCCATGAGTCACGAGGATAGCCCGAACCCCAACCACTCGCCGACTCTCGTGTTACCGCTCAGGGGTCACTGCACACGACCTAGTCGATAGGAACTCGGAGTCCCCGGGCGCGGCCGACTCGCTCGAAATCCTTCCGATGCTGCACAACTTCATGAGCGTACGCCATGCCGACCTTACGGAGCTCGTCGTAGGCGTCCCAGCCGCCAGTCATGCGATGACCGTCCGTGATCGCATACCTTGTGCCCGCTCCTCCGTCGCCGGCTACTGGCCCCCCTGCCGTTGCAAGCCATAGGCCGAGTTCTGTCGCCGCGTCACGAAAATGCCGTATGCGGCTTGGACCGCTTCGTCATCAATGTATGTGTGGTCCCACGCATCGTTAAAGATGTAGAGCGGACGCGACTGCGAGTCACGCCACGACTTAGCGGTAAACTGGCTCTTCCCAAATGAGAGTGTGTGCGGGGTGGCGCGTCGCTGCCGGGTTGAGGGTCGAGGTCTTCCGATGATGGAAGCTCTGACCCGGATCCGCGAGTAGTGGTGGGGTGATCGGCGTGTGATGTGACGAAGGTGCTTGTCCTGCTGGGAGAATCGGGGTTACGAAGCCTTCGATTGGCCAGCGAGGAGAAGCACCTTGTCGGTGAAGAGAGTACGTGGTCGTGGCCGGGTTCGGAAGCGGGTGCGGATCGGCGCGCCGGATCCGTCGTTGACCGGGACCTCGGGGGTGGCAGCGCTCGCGGAGTTCATCGAGAAACTGGACCTGGTCGGGCGCCTGGACCGGGGGATCGGTGCGATCAAGGAGCGGGAGCGGGGCGCGACGGCCGGGCAGGTGCTGGTGTCGCTGGCGCAGTGCCAGCTGCTCGGCGGGGATGTGCTGGCCGCGTTGGACCGGCAGCGCCAGGATGTGGCCGGGTGCGTGTTGTCGGCGGTGCCGGTGTTGGCCTCGAGCACGGCGGCGGGGTTGGCCCGCCGGTTCGGGCCGGCGCAGCTGGCCGGCCTGGAGAGTGCGGTCGCGGACCTGACCGGTCATGCGGTCGGGTTGTTGCCGGCGTCCCGCCGGGCGGTGCTGGCCGCGGCGGTGACGGTGGACTTGGATTCCACCGATGTGGAGGTGTACGGGCCGACGAAGCAGGGCGTGGCCTACAACTATCAAGGTCAGCGCGCGGGCCGTCCGCATCTGGGGACCTGGGCCGAGGCCGGGTTGACCCTGGCCGCGGAGTTGCTCGCGGGGAATGAGGATGTGAGGCCCCGGGCCGCTGACCTGTTGCGCCGGGTCCTGGCCGGGATCCCCGAGGACATCCGCTCGGCCGCGGCCGACTGGGATCGGTTGCGGGTGCGCGCGGATGCCGGCTACTTCACCGCCGACCTGGCCCACGCCGCGGTGGAGGCCGGGTGTGACTTCGCCATCGCCGCGAAACGGAACACCGCGATGTGGCGCGCCTACGCCGCCATCCCCGAGGACGCCTGGGGTGCGGCGAGCGGGATGCCCGGCGCGCAGGTCGCCGCGGTCGACTACGCCCCGCAGGGGTGGCCGCCGCACACGTACACCATCGTGCGCCGGGTCCGCATCGAGGCCGAGGACATCTCCGACGACCCCCGCTCACGGCGTCGACGCACCATCGAGAAGAACCAACTCACCCTCGCCTTGGAGGGCGCGGCCACCCACGCCCACGCGGTCTCCTTCATCGTCACCAATATCCCCGCCAACGACCACCCGGCCAACCCCACCGAGCCGGCCGAGCCGGCCGCAGCCGGCGGAGCCGGCGGAGCCGGGTGAGGCGGCCGCACCGGTTGCCTCGATCACGCAGGTCGAGTCCTGGTTCCGCCGCCGCACCGACATTGAGGACCGGATCCGGGAAGCCAAACTCGGGGCCGCGCTGCGGCATCTGCCGTCGGGCGACCACGCCATCAACACGGTGTGGATGTGGGCTGCCCTGCTCGCCGGGAACATCTCCGTTCTGCTGCAAGCCCTGACCGGGATCGACCAGCGTCACCGCGCCCACGGCGCCCGCCTACGCCACGAACTGCTCTGCGTCCCAGCCCGCATAGTCCGCCACGGCCGCCAGCTGATCCTGCGGCTGCCGCCCGACCGCCAGCTCCTGCCCACCGTCCTGGCCCGGATCCGGGCCTTACCCACCGCGGCCTAACCCGCGAATCCCCCGTCCCGACGACCCAGGACCCCGAAGACCCGCCCACCCGAGCGCCACCGGGCCATCCGCGCTGCCCGCACCCAAAAACACACTGCCACAACACAAAATCTATCCGCCGTTCACTGGCCGCCCAACCCACACGCAAGCTACTCGCGGATCCGGGTCTGACACTTCCCATCTGGAAGACCTCGACATGGCTGACGTTACCTTCACCTGCCCCGACCTGGACACCTTCACCGGTGTTGATGATCTCGGTCTGGTCATCACGGGGCAGCGGCTTGAGACCGGTCGTGCGGTGCTGGCCTGCCGGGTCCTCGAGCCCGATCCGTGGTGTCGGCGCTGCGGGAGCGAAGGCCGGGTGCGGGACACGGTGGTGCGCCGGCTGGCGCATGTCCCGTTCGGGTGGCGGCCAACAGTTTTGGAGATCACGGTCCGCCGCTACCGCTGCGGGGCGTGTGGGAAGGTGTGGCGCCAGGACACCAGCCGAGCAGCCGAGCCGCGCGCGAAGCTGTCCCGGGCCGCGCTGGCCTGGGCGTTGGAGGCGTTGGTCCTCTACCACCTGACGGTCGCCCGGGTCGCCGAGGCGTTGGCGGTGGCCTGGGACACCGCGAACGACGCGGTTCTGGCTGAAGGACGCCGGGTGTTGATCGATGACCCGGACCGGTTCAATGGTGTGGCCGTTGTGGGCGTGGACGAGCACTGTTGGCGGCACACCCGCAAGGGCGAGAAGTACGTCACCGTGATCATCGATCTGACGCCGGTGCGGGACAAGACGGGCCCGGCCCGGCTGCTGGATATGGTCGAGGGCCGCTCCTCAGCGGTGTTCGCGACCTGGCTCGCGGAGCGGGACCCGGCCTGGCGGGAGAGGATCGAGGTCGTCGCGATGGATGGCTTCACCGGGTACAAATCCGCGGCCGCCCAAGAACTCCCGTCCGCCACCGCGGTGATGGATCCGTTTCACGTGGTCCGCTTGGGCGGCGACGCTCTCGATCAGACACGCCGCCGGGTCCAGCAGGCCACGACCGGCCACCGCGGCCGCAAAGGCGATCCGCTGTATGCCGCGCGGCGGACCCTGCACACCGGCGCCGATCTGCTCACCGACCGCCAACGCGCCCGCATCGAGGCGTTGTTTGCCGTTGAGGACCATGTCGAGGTCGAAGCGACCTGGGGCATCTACCAGCGAATGATCGGCGCCTACCGCGATCCCGACCGTGCCGCCGCCAAGGCCCGGATGCAGGCTGTCATCGACTCCATCAGCGCCGGCGTCCCGGCCGCGCTCACCGAGATCATCACCTTGGGCCGGACCCTGAAGAAGCGCGCCGCGGACATCCTGGCCTACTTCGACCGGCCCGGCACCTCAAACGGCCCCA
This sequence comes from Nostocoides sp., assembly GCF_037045025.1. Classification (GTDB taxonomy): domain Bacteria; phylum Actinomycetota; class Actinomycetes; order Actinomycetales; family Dermatophilaceae; genus Nostocoides_A. The sequence continues at coordinate 510,082 of NZ_JBAOHM010000016.1, forward strand.
CCGAGGCCCTGAACGGCCGGCTCGAACACCTGCGCGGCTCCGCCCTCGGGTTCCGGAACCTGACCAACTACATTGCCCGCAGTCTGCTCGAAGCCGGAGGATTCAGACCCCAACTACACTCTCGATTGGGATGAGCCGGTAAACCCGTGTTCGAGCCAGGGCATCACTCCCACTTCCCAGGAAAAGTGCCGCGTGACTCTGTCGAAAAGCTTCACATCATGAGCGGTGGGGTGCAATCGCTTCAGATCAGAAGATCATCCCGTTCACGCTGGAGGGAGCGACGCTCCTCCTCAAGAGTCCGTATAGCAGCTGCATCAGCGAGCCGCCACACACAGGAAGCTACGAGCAGCAGCCCGGCCAACGTCCACCCAAGCCAGGCGTGCTGACCCAAACCAGTCACGAAGCGTTGGGATCGACCAGCCGAGGATCGTAACTACGGCACTCAGCGCGGCAGTACCACCATGACCTTGCCGGCGGCTGTCCCGAGCACTTCGCGCATCCACCGAGGCTACCTGCCTGGACCTCGTGGTGTGCTGGCGGCGACCCGGCAGCTGCCGAGTGCTCAGGTGACAGATGTTGTCAACGTGACAACAGGTGCGGGCCTCATGGGACAACTTTCACACCCGGAGCTCCCGTGGTAGCCGCAATCTCTCAAGGATCGCACCGCTTGCTGCCAACGCAGACGACGAGGGTGAAGGGCACTTGCTCAACGAGCGAGCTAGATCCAGCCCGATAATGGACGTCCAGAGTCTGCCCCGTCACTCTGGGTCCGCCCGGCGCACGCACTTCGATCCCAAGCTCGGTTGGGCGTGCATCGTCCTTCGCATCGCAACCTTGGCTCACTGTGGTTCCGACGAATCCAAGATTTGTCAGCGAAGCACCGTTCTCCGCCCCCAGCGTAGTGGTGCTTGCTCGGCGCGTCCCAAAAGCAACAACTTCGATCTCATTCTCGCCGCGCTCGAACCCGACTGAGCTAATCTCAGGATCGTCCCCGGAACCCGTGCGGCAAAGCATGATGCTGCCAATTGCGACGGTGGAACTGGATTGAGGCACCGGCAAGGCGAGACCAAAGGGTACATCCGCCGTTGTCGCAAGCGCGCGAATCCGGGCCTCGCCGCCGACATGGGCGTTGCAAGACCCCAGGAGGAATACCGACAGGACCACACCCACCGTTCGAACGATGCTCAGACTCATCCGGCTCGAGCATCCGCTTGGGGTGCGCTTGCCCAGCCGGCTGATGTCGACCCGCAGACTTTGGTCTTGGCCGTAATGTCCCACTTTACTTTGGTGGCGGAATTCCATCCGGACTGCGCAGAGAGGCTAATCGGACCTAAAGCGACCCCCCCGCTGACGGTGGTGTTCGTACCAGACTGCTTCCAGGCCGTGGCGCCCGAATAATAGGTGGCGCAGTAGGAGAAGTTGACGTGGCGTGCATAGGTGAAGTCCCCAGTGGGGAGGATGGCGTAGAAGCTCTCCGGGCGACTTTGAATTCTACTCGGATAACATTCGTTGTAGTAGTCGCGATAGTTGACCCTGTTCTTCGCCAGAGCATCTACCACTCGCGTAACCGTGGCCCCTGACGATGTGCTGATTCCGCTGGTGCCGCTCTGACTCCAGCCCGAGCCATAAGTGAGCCCTACGCCTAGTGAATGAGAGCTCCCTGAGTCGAAATCAAGTGATGCCCTTGCCCCGCTCCAGCCATACACGTAGGCGAAGCCTTCAAGGATATTCTGGCGTGCGGGACCCTTAAAGTCGCGGCAGGTGTACCTCCCAGCATGCGACCAGTGACTCATGTCTACCGCCGTGGTGTCGAGGGTCCGAACCTGTTGTTGCCCACGTTCGGCGACTGACTGGGGGTACGACGCTGTTCTCGCGGTCCGTGTTCCCAGGTCGAATGTGGCTACGTCTGGCTTGGCGCGGGTCCGATCAACAGTTGGAACCCAACGGGCCTGCCGATTTCCCTTAGAAGAGAGGGGGTCCCTGTCGCCACGCAGGAAGGACTGCGACCACTCTGCTTGGTCCCGACCGTCCGTTATTCTGATCGTTAGATCCACCTGGCCAGAATCACCCAAGAATTCAGCTGGGATCGTGTCGACATTCAGGTCGATCTGGAAGGCTCCAGTAGAGGGGATCGGAGCCTTCTTCAGGAAGTACTTCGGAACGGGCTGACCCTCGCGCAGGCTCGCTAGGTACCTCTGCGTTGGCCATAGCTCAGCCACATACTGACCGGGGACTGGCGACCCGTCGCGTTCGAGTTGGCCGAAGACCACCACCTCGCCGGGCATACCCCCCCAGCACCACCAACCGAAGCCCTTGCGGTTCCAGGCGCTGCCGCCAGTAGGCAGCCTGAGAGAACCCAAGCCAGTGATGGGACAACACGGATCGATCCCACAGTGCACCCCTCCGTTGCTCGCCGCTTCTATCGAGGCCATCCACCCACCAAGCAGCCGCAGGCGTCACGGAAATCCATATCACGTCTCGCGCCTCTTCCGCCACCGGAGGTCGCTGACCATAACGCTATTCACACGGGGGAAGTGACACGGGATGCGGATGTTGTCAGAGTGACAACAGGTGCGGGCCTCATGGGACAACTTTCACACCCGGTTAATCCGGCAGGAGTGCGAACGCAGCGATGTGACTCGGCCTGACAATCGTGAAGTGTCGGCGATCCAGTGTGGCGATCTCGACGATCTTCAGGCGCTCGGCAACGGCAACCACGGAGGCGTCCACGATGCCGAGCGGGAGGTCGGCGTACGTTCGCAGGAAGCTCGGCCACCCGGGACCAGTCGGTTGGGAGGAGGTCGATGACCTCGAACTGCTCCTCAGCCAAGGACTGAGCGAAAGCAGCCTCAGCGCGCGGGCCTGCCTCCCGCTCAATGAGGTAGCCAACCTCGCTGACCACAGGCGCAGGAACGAGCAGTGGCTCGCCTGCGAGATTGGCCGCGGTGAACAGGTCAATGGACTCCCTGTGATGGCGGTCGCCGGTCAACGCCGCGGCCACGAGGGGTCCGGTATCGATCAGCATCAACCGCGCGAACGGCCGAACCCCGTGGCCAGATGCTCGTCCACTCGCTCGGAGACGTCGTCTGCCGAGCCTTCTCCGATGCCAAACCAGGCCGGTGGCCAACTCGCAGCGCGGTCACGAACCAGTGACCGTAAGTCTGCAGCAGCGCGATCGACCTTGTCGTCCGGAACTCGGTCGACAAGGTCGTGCAACTCCTGGCGCACGGAATCCATGAGTCACGAGGATAGCCCGAACCCCAACCACTCGCCGACTCTCGTGTTACCGCTCAGGGGTCACTGCACACGACCTAGTCGATAGGAACTCGGAGTCCCCGGGCGCGGCCGACTCGCTCGAAATCCTTCCGATGCTGCACAACTTCATGAGCGTACGCCATGCCGACCTTACGGAGCTCGTCGTAGGCGTCCCAGCCGCCAGTCATGCGATGACCGTCCGTGATCGCATACCTTGTGCCCGCTCCTCCGTCGCCGGCTACTGGCCCCCCTGCCGTTGCAAGCCATAGGCCGAGTTCTGTCGCCGCGTCACGAAAATGCCGTATGCGGCTTGGACCGCTTCGTCATCAATGTATGTGTGGTCCCACGCATCGTTAAAGATGTAGAGCGGACGCGACTGCGAGTCACGCCACGACTTAGCGGTAAACCCGTGTTCGAGCCAGGGCATCACTCCCACTTCCCAGGAAAAGTGCCGCGTGACTCTGTCGAAAAGCTTCACATCATGAGCGGTGGGGTGCAATCGCTTCAGAAGATCATCCCGTTCACGCTGGAGGGAGCGACGCTCCTCCTCAAGAGTCCGTATCGCAGCTGCATCAGCGAGCCGCCACACACAGGAAGCTACGAGCAGCAGCCCGGCCAACGTCCACCCAAGCCAGGCGTGCTGACCCAAACCAGTCACGAAGCGTTGGGATCGACCAGCCGAGGATCGTAACTACGGCACTCAGCGCGGCAGTACCACCATGACCTTGCCGGCGGCTGTCCCGAGCACTTCGCGCATCCACCGAGGCTACCTGCCTGGACCTCGTGGTGTGCTGGCGGCGACCCGGCAGCTGCCGAGTGCTCAGGTGACAGATGTTGTCAACGTGACAACAGGTGC
>NZ_JBAOHM010000017.1:0-12675 GCF_037045025.1 Nostocoides sp.
TGTTCAAGCAGATGATCGGCCGCGGCACCCGGCTGTTCCCCGACGAGGACAAGCTCTCGTTCGACATCATCGACTATTCGGGCGCCACAGCGTTGTTCGAGGACCCCGAGTTCGACGGCCCACCGGAGCGGGTCGACGAGGAGGAGATCGACGAGGAGGGCAACGTCCTCGACGAGCCCGTCGTCGAGGAGCCCGAGCCCGACTTCGACGCCGGCGAGGAGGACGACACGGTCGATCCGGACGACCTCGACGCCGAGCCCAGGGCGAAGTTCTACGTGGACGACGTGCAGGTGTGGGTCACCGCCGAGGCGATCTACCACCTCGACCCGGAGACCGATCGCCTCCGGCTGGTCGAGTACCGCGACTTCATCGCCGACACCGTCCGAACCCTCTTCCCGGACTCGGGCGAGCTGCGAGCCAAGTGGTCCAACCGAGTCGGGCGGCAGGATGTGATTGAAGCCCTCGAGAGTAGGGGTGTCGATCCAGCGGAGCTCACGGAGCGAACGGGACTCGTCGACGCCGACCCCATCGACGTCCTCGTGCACCTCGCGTGGAACCAGCCGCTGGCCACTCGCACCGATCGTGCTCGACGAGTTCGCAAGGAGCACGCCGACTTCTTCGAGCAGTACCAGCCTGCTGCCCGGGAGGTGCTGGCAGAGCTACTCGACAAGTACGCCCAGCACGGCATCAGTCAGCTTGACGACCTGGCCGTCCTCGAGGTGCCACCGATCTCGGCGCTCGGCTCGCCCAAGGACATCGCCGACCGATTCGGATCCGCACAGAAGCTGAAGGACGCGGTCTCCAAGCTCGGCGAACTGCTCTACGCGGCCTGAAACTCAATCAGAACTAGAGGAATAGGTCGTTAGTCAGACTGAAACTCAAGTTTCGATGTAGGATCACCGCATGAACATCGACCGTCGTGACCTGCGTCGCCGGCTCTTCAGCCTGGCTACCCAGCAGGGCGGGTACTTCACGGCCGCGCAAGCCAAGGACCTCGGCTACTCGTACCAGGCCCAGGCGCACCACGTGTCGGCCGGGAACTGGCACCGGGTCGACCGAGGGCTGTTCCGCCTCGCCGAGTGGGTCCCGGAGCTCCACGACGACCTCCGCCGGTGGACCGTGTGGTCGAAGGGCCGAGCGGTCGTCTCGCACGAGACCGCGCTGTCCGTTCACGACGCCGGCGAGCTCGAATCGGGCAAGGTCCACCTGACCGTGCCGCCAGCCTTCACCATGACCGACGACGCGGTGGTGCTCCACCGGGCGGACCTCGACGGAACCGATATCGTCGAGCACGCCGGCTTCCGAGTCACGACCCCCGCCCGATCGCTCGTCGATGTCGCAGCTGCTGGTGCCGACGAGGAGCAGCTCGCCCACGCGATCAAGGACGTCCTCGATCGTGGGCTGACCACACTCCGCCAGCTCCGCTCCCGCGCCGAGGCGGTCGACGCCAAGGCTGCGCTCCTCATCGAGCGTGCCATCCACACGCTGGAGCCCCGGTGACCTACGAGACCGCCGAAGCGCTGCGCATGGCCCTAGAGCAGCGGTTGAACAACCGGTCGCGGGAAACCGGGATCTCGCTGGACAGGTTGCGTCGTCGCGTCGTGTTCGAGCGCATCGTCGCCCGACTGGCGCACGCCGAGCCGGGGCGGTGGGTGCTGAAGGGGGGAATGGCGTTGGAGGTCCGTCTCCGCGACCAGGCCCGCCTCACCAAGGACATCGACCTCGGCCTTCGCGACGGCGTTAACGAGCAGGCCGAACTTCACGAGCGGCTGGTCGAAGCGCTCGCCGCCGATCCCTTCAACGATCGGTTCGTCCTGGTCGCTGGTCCGGTCACCGAGCTGAGCCCCGACGGAGGAGGCCACACCACCTGGCGATCGAGTGTCGCCGCTCAACTCGCCGGGCGACCCTTCGGTGGCGTCCAGATCGACGTCTCCCCGCGTGCTCACGAACTCGATCTGACCGACACGGTGGCCTTGCCGAACTCCCTCGCCTTCGCCGACATCGAGGCGCCTGCGGTGGAGATCATCGACGTCAACCGCCACGCCGCCGAGAAGTTCCACGCGATGCTGCGCCAGTTCGACGACCGCGAGAACACCCGCGTTCGTGACCTCCTCGACCTGGTGCTGCTGATCGAGAACGAGTTGCTCGACCGTCCGGCCATGGCGAGCGCCGTCCGCGACGTCTGGCAGGAACGCGATGCCACAGCACGTCCCAAGGAGCTTGCCGTTCTGCCCGCGAGCTGGCCTGACCGCTACGAGCGCCTCGCCGCCGAACACGACGTCACCGCCCTCACGTTCCCCGCCGCCGTCGCCCTCGTCACGGCGCTGTGGACTGACCTGACCATCGAGGAGACCTGATCATGGCACGAGCCAAGAAGGCCGCGGCCCCGACCTCACCGCAAGCGAAGCTCGCGTCGGTCATCAAGACCGCTCGGGATGCCATGCGGAAGGACGCCGGCCTCAACGGCGACCTGGACCGGATCCCGCAGCTCGCATGGATGCTCTTCCTGAAGGCGTTCGACGGCCTCGAGGAGAACCGGGAGATCACCGATGCCAAGTACCGGCCGGCTATCGAGGCTCCGTACCGCTGGCGCGACTGGGCGGCCGACCCCAACGGCGCCACTGGCGACGCGCTCGTCGAGTTCGTGAACACCAAGCTCCTGCCGTACCTCAGGGGCCTCACCGGCACCGGAGCGCACGATCCACGCGACGTCCTCGCCGCCGTGTTCAAGGAGACCAACAACCGGATGCTCTCCGGCTACCTGCTCCGCGATGTCGTGAACAAGGTCGACGAGATCAACTTCGCATCGTCGGATGACATCCACACGATGGCCCACCTCTACGAGTCGATGCTCAAGGACATGCGCGACGCAGCGGGCGACTCGGGCGAGTTCTACACACCGCGACCCGTGATCCGGTTCATGGTCCAGCAGGTCGGCCCGCAGCTCGGCGAGATCGTCTCGGACCCGGCCTGTGGCACCGGTGGTTTCCTCGTCGAAGCGCTCGAGGAGCTCGAACCGAAGGTGGAGACGACCCAACAGCTGCGCAAGCTGCACGAGAGCCTTCGTGGCGTCGAGAAGAAGCCGCTGCCGTATCTGCTCGGGATGATGAACCTCGTCCTGCACGGCGTCGGCAACCCGAACGTCGTCCGAGGCAACGCCCTCGGCAGTCCGATCACCCAGATCAGCCGCGCTGACCGTGTGGACGTCGTGCTCACCAATCCGCCGTTCGGGGGCGAGGAGGAGAAGAGCATCCAGGCCAACTTTCCGGCCGACAAGCAGACCGCCGAGACGGCGTGGCTCTTCTTGCAGCTGGTGATCCGCCGCCTCAAGGACGGCGGTCGCTGCGGGATCGTCGTGCCCAACGGCATCCTCTTCGGCGACGGCGTCGGCGCACGCATAAAGCAGCAACTGCTCACCGAGTGCAACCTCCACACCGTCGTGCGGCTGCCCGATGGCGTGTTCGAGCCCTACACCGCGATCCCGAGCAACCTCCTCTTCTTCGAGAAGACGGGCCGGACCAAGGAGGTCTGGTTCTACGAGATCGCCCCACCTGACGGGCGCAAGAAGTACTCAAAGACCAAGCCGATGCGGTTCGAGGAGTTCGCCGACTGCCAGACATGGTGGAGCGACCGCACCGAGAACGAGCGGGCATGGCGCGTGCCGATCGCCGACATCGAGGAGAAGGGCTGGAACCTCGACCTCCGCAACCCCCACGGCCCCGAGGACCTCGCCCACCGCCCACCGGGCGAGCTGCTCGACGAGCTCGTGCAGATCGAGCACGAGATCCTCGCCGTCCTGGAGGACCTCCAGGGACAGCTCCGGAGCGACGCGTGAGCGTGCAACGCGTCCGAGCCGGCGATGTGCTCCGCCTGGAGCGCACACCCGTGGAGCTGGATCCCGCACATGAGTTCGTGACCATCGGCGTTCGATCGTTTGGCAAGGGCATCTTTCACTACGACGCCAAGCCCGGGGATCAGCTGGGCAAGCTCCGCTTCTTCGCGCTCGAGCCCAACCGACTTGTCGTCAGCAACATCAAGGGCTGGGAAGGAGCGATTGCCGTTTCGTCCGAGGCGGAGGTGGGGTGCATCGCTTCGAACCGCTTCCTCATCTACGCGCCGGCGGATGGCCGGGTTGACGTCAACTGGGCGCGATGGTTCTTCCTGAGCGAGGTAGGCCTGCCGCTCATCCAGCAAGCGTCACCCGGCAGCGCGGATCGAAACCGCACGCTCGCGATCGAGCGCTTCGAGAACCTCGAGATCCCGCTGCCGCCGCTCGGTGAACAGCGCGTGGTCGTTGAGGCTCTCGACGGGGTGCAGGAACGTGCGAGAGCCCTGCAATACCTCATGAGCCGTGCCGATCGCCTCTCTTCGGCCCTTCCGTCGTCGCTTGCGATGCGACCGGATCTGGACGATCACGTTCGCAAGCTCGCAGGCTGGAGGCGGATACCGCTGAGTGACGTAATGACACCGGCGGACACGCGAGTCCCCGTTCACCCGGACCGGGCCTATCGGGTCGCTGGGACGTACAGCTTCGGCCGTGGCCTCATCGATCGGGGAGCGATCTCTGGAAGCGAGACCTCTTACAAGGAGTTCTCGAAGCTGGCGATCGGCGACGTCGTCGTGAGCAAGCTGAATGGGTGGGAGGGTGCCGTCGCTGTCGTGCCGCCGCCGTTTGACGGGTGCTACGTGTCGTCCGAGTATCCGGTCTTCAAGGTCGACAGGTCAGCCTTGCTCCCCGGCTTCTTCGATGGCGTGGCGCGGTCTCCCGTCTTCTGGGCGGAACTTGATCGAATGGCGCGGGGGAGCATGGTCCGCCGCCGCCGCATCAATCCGAGTGAGTTCCTGCGCGCCGAGATCTGGGTCCCACCCCTGGATGAGCAGGCGGCGATCGCGCGTCAGATCGCGTCGGTGGTTGCGTTGTCCAATCGACGCGGGGCGTCAGTCGATCGCACGGACGCGCTCGTTCCCGCGGCGCTCAATCAAGCCTTCGCAGGTCTTGGCTGAACCTGCACCCAAGCCTTGTGCGCAACGACGACGTGGCCGAGGAATCGGAGGCCGACCACTCCGGCCGCGTCCTGGACGTCCGCAGTCGCCTGAACATCGGCGGAGCTGGGTTCCGCGTTCCCGCTCGGGTGGTTGTGAGCGAGGGCGAAGGCCCGGCCGTCGTGGCGCAGCACGGCGTTGAGGATCTCGCGGACGGGCACCGCCGAGCGGTCGACGGAGCCCTCTGACACCACGATTGTGTGCGTGAGGCGGTTCGACGCGTCGCACACGAGGACCACGACACGCTCGCGCCGTTGCCCGTCGAGGTGGCGGCGAGCCACCCGCACCACGTCTTCGGCGGATCGGATCACCACCTTCTCCTCGGGGTGCCCAGCGCGGCGCCCGAGCTCGAACGCGGCGACCAGTGACGCGGCCTTCGCGAGTCCAACCCCGGTCGCGGCGGCCAGTTCCTCGGGCAGTACCGAGGCGAGACCGTGGACTCCGCCGTGCGCCGACAGGAGCGAGGCCGCCAGCTCGGGGGCGCCGGTGCCGCGGGTGCCGCTCCGCAGGAGGATGGCCAGCAGCTCCTGGTCGCTGAGCAGCGCCGGCGCCGAGCGCGAGCAACCGTTCTCGCGGTCGGTCCTGAACGGGTAGCGCTGACATCGTCGTCGCCATCGGAACCTCCGAGCCGGAGGCTACGCAGCCCCAGTGACATCGAACCGGGCGGCGCCAACCCTCCCGTCGATCTTCCACACACTTGCACCGGGGGTGTCCGATTGGCCGCCGGGTGGCCGCCGGGTGGCCGCCGGGTGGCCGCCGGGTGGTCAACGGGATAGCCAGCGGGAGGCGCGGCGGGAGGTCGCCGGTGGGCTGCCGACGCCTCTCGTTTGAGAAATCCGCGATTGATCGCGCGGTTTTCGGGGCCTTCAGGGCCTACGTAGGTGTGCTGAGCATCGCGAAGTTCACCGCGGCCCCGGACCCGGCGGCGTACTACCTGGAGGTCATCGCCAACGAGCGCGACGACTACTACCTCGCGTCGGGTGAAGCACCGGGCCGCTGGATCGGTGCCGGGGCTGAGCGGCTCGGCCTGACCGGGCAGGTCGAGGCCGACGCGCTCCGCTCGGTGATCGAAGGTGTGGACCCCTCGTCGCGGGATCCGTTGACGAGGTGGCGGAAGATCAAGGGATTCGACCTGACCCTGTCGGCGCCGAAGTCGGTGTCGCTGCTGTGGGGCCTCGGCGACGAGGGACTGGCCACCGAGGTAGTGGCGGCGCACGACGTGGCCGTAGGCTCGGCGGTTCGGTATCTGGAGGACGAGGCGTGCGTGGTCCGCCGTGGCAAGGCCGGCGCCGCCCGTCATCAGGGTGGCGGGCTGGTGTCCGCCGCGTTCCGGCATAGGACGAGCCGAGAGGCCGACCCGAACCTGCACACCCACCTGGTGACAGCGAACATGGCCCTCGGTCCGGATGGCCGGTGGAGCGCGCTGCACACCCCGGCGATCTACCAGCACGGCAAGACCGCAGGGTTCGTCTACCAGTCCGTACTGCGCCACGAGCTGGGCGAGCGACTCGGCGTCCGGTTCGAACCGTCGGCGCCGGGGGTGGGGGAGGTCGTCGGGTTCCCGACGAAGCTGCGCCGGGCGTTCAGCCGCCGCCGAATCGAGATCGAAGTGGTGATGGCCGAACACGGCGTGCGCTCGGCGCACGGGGCGCAGGTAGCCACGCTCGACAGCCGCCCGGCCAAGCCCGAGATCGTCGACGAGGAGATCCTGCGGGAAGGGTGGCGACGACGGGCTGGCGAGCTCGGGTTCACCGGCAAGGTCCCGACCGCCCCGCACCGCATGGTCGTGGCGAGCGACGAGGAGCTCGGCGCGTTGCTGACCGAGCAGGACGCCACCTTCGATCGTCGCCAGGTGATCCGGGCTGTCGCCGAGACCGCAACTCAAGGACTGGATTACGACGCCATCCGCCTGCGAGCCGACCACTACCTCGCCAGCGACGCGGTCATCGATGTCGCGGCCGGGTGTTGGACGACCCCGGAGATGCTGGCGCTTGAGGCCGACGCGCTCCGCCGTGCCATCGACGGACCCAGGACCGTCGCGGTCGATCCCCGCTCGTTGATGCTCGCGGTCCGGGCCCGGCCGTCGATCAGCGTCGAACAGGCTCTGGGTGTCAAGCGGGTGACCGTCACCGACGCGCCGGTGGCCGTGATCGTCGGCCAGGCAGGCACCGGCAAGACCTTCGCCCTCGACGCTGCCCGCGACGCATGGCACCGCACCGGACTGCGAGTCCGCGGCGCTGCCCTCGCTGCCAAGGCGGCACGCGGACTCCAGTCCGGGTCGGGCATCCCGAGCCAGACGATCGCATCCCTGCTCCAGGACCTCGACTCGGGCCGAGACCGGCTGTACCGAACCGACGTCCTGGTTCTCGACGAGGCCGGAATGGTGGGCACTCGCCAGCTCCACCGCCTCATCGATCACTCCGCCAAGGCCGGAGCGAAGCTCGTGCTCGTCGGTGACCCGAAGCAGCTCGCCGAGATCGAAGCCGGTGGCCTGTTCGCCTCCCTCATCAGGCGCCTTGGACACGCCGAACTGACCGAGAATCGGCGACTCACCGACCGAGCCCAGCAGGCGACCGCCGCTGCCTTGCGCGACGGCCACACCGATCAGGCCTTGCTGCGCATGGAGCAGAGTGGGTCTCTCACGATCGGGGACAACGCCGATCGCGTTCATGGCCGGATGGCCGAGGACTGGTACCTCAGCCACACCACCGGCCGTGACGCCGTGATGTTGGCGCTGCACCGCAGCGACGTCGCCGACCTGAACCAACGAGCCCGGCTCCACCTCATCGCAAACGACCGCCTCGGACCCGTCGTCCTGAACTCGGAGGACCTCGAGCTGCGCGTCGGCGACCGGGTACTGGCGCTGCGCAACGACCGCAAGATCGGCATCGTCAACGGCACCGTCGCCACCGTCACCGGGGCGGGGCCTGAGGCAGTCCAAGTCGAGACCAGCGACGGCGACCGTCTCGCACTCCCGATCGACTACGTAGCGGCGGGCCACCTGACCCACGGCTACGCCATGACCATCCACAAGAGCCAGGGCATGACCTGCGATGTCGCCCTCGTGCTCGGCGACGACACCCTCCACAAGGAAGCCGGCTACACCTCGATCACCCGAGGACGCGAGCGCAACCACGTCTATGCCGTCGCACGCCAGGAGCCCGCCGCCCGGCCGGCCGACGACCTCCGCCGAGCCCTGGCGGTCAGCACCGCCAAGCAGACTGCGCATGATCGCGGAGGCCTCGGCCTGTGACCCGGCGTGCTCGCCCAGTCGACGAGTCGCAGCTTCGGCTTGATCTCGACGAGCGACAGCATCCGGCGGTGCAGCACGCCCGAAAGATCGTGTCGAGGCAGGGCTCCCGCAGTCGCTCACGTCGCTCGACGTACTCAGCGAGGCGCGCCGAATCATCGATCCAGATCAGCGGAATCGCTCGGCGTTTCGCCAAGCGAGCTAGCTGTCCGCTCCGATGGGTGAACTGGGCGCCTGCCTAGAACGGCTCCTCCTCCGGTTGGGTTCGCGAGGGGTCGGGCTTCGGTGGCGGCCATGCCCGGCTGTGGCTGGCGTACACCCTCTGCATGGCGCGGCTCGGAAGCACACCCCCGTACAGCTGGTCGTTCGTCCACCAGACGTGATCGATGGCAGCGAGCTGGTCCTCCTCAAGGGACCCGAGCGCCTCGATCCGTTCCGCCGTTGCCCCGGCGTCCATGTAGTTCTGGGCTGAACGAAGCGCTTCGAGCAGCCCTTCGAAGACGGAAGGCCCGAGGTCAGGGAGTCTGGTAACCCATCCTGCGATGGTTGCCGCCACCTGCTTCGGCGTTTGGGAGGCGGCACTCGGCCACTGGTCGCGACCGATGAAGCCCGCCGGGTCAGCTCCGAGTCTCAAGACGTAGAGCGGCACGCGGCGTCCGAGTGCCCAGCCGATCTCCTGCTGGCACCATGCGCTCTGATTGACTTCGGGATGAACGAGAGCGACGAAGGCCTGCATCGTGCGCAGCGCTTGCTCGATCTGGATCTGCCACGGCTTGCTGTACTCCATAGCGTCATGGGCGACGAAGCCGTGGATGCCCACCACTGCCAGTTCAGAAGCCACCTCGCCGACGAACTGCTTGTGGAGGGCAGAGTGCGAGAGGAACACGCGTGCGTAGCCGCGCTTCCAGTTGCCATCGTCCGCTCCGATAGCGACAGCTTCCTGCACCTCGTCCGCATCGACGTCCATCACCACCGAGTACATCTCGACGACCACCTCGTCGGTGGCGTCGGTGATCATCTCGGCGATGGACGGGGCGAATCGATCGTCGCTGAGGCTGCCGAAGCCGAACTCACTGAGGAGGACGTTCGTTCGATCCCACGTCCACTCGGGGTTCGCCAGTGCCTCGATGAGTTGCGTCTTGAGGCGGATTCGATCTCGTCGTGAGAGCGCCACGACGAATGAGCGTACGGCCAGGCCGGCGCTTGCTCAGTGACGCTATGCCTTTGGCACGATCTCCAGACGGCCGGGGTCGAAGGCGCGTTTCCTGCTCCTGGCCGGGTTGACGACGATTGGGTGCAGCAGCGTCTCGATCAGGCGGCGCTGGAAGTCGATGCCTCGCTCCTCCCAGGCCGCGACGAGTTCCTCGTAGGTGCCGGGGACCTCGGCGAGAACCCGGGTGCCCGTGCGGTTGGCGATCTGCGCTTCGACCTCTCGGGCCTCGTCGTCGAGGCGGTCCTTGCGGGTGCGGAAGCTGGCGCGGTCGATGTCGCCGTCGGTGTACAGGTCGATCAGCCGCTGGCGTCTCTCATCGATCTCCCGCAGGGCCTCCAGGAGCGAGCCGTCGCCCTCATCCTCGTCGCCCGTGTCGAGGCGGGCCATCGCCGCTCGGGTGACGGGGTCGGCGAGCATCCCGCAGATCAGGTCTCGCACGTACTGCTCCAGCTCGGGGGCGCGGATGCTGACTCGGCCGCAGCCGTCGAGACCTGGTCCCTTCCGGCACGCGTAGGTGCGCCGACCGCCCTCGCGCTGTAGTGAGCGCATCCGTCCGCCGCACAGGCCACAGCGCATGAGGCTTGTGAGCGGGTAGGTCCGGCCCTTGCGGGGCTTCGCCCGCTTCGGGGCGAGTGCCACCACGAGGGCCTGGTGCTGCTCCTCGGTGACGATCGGCTCCCATTGGCCCATGGCGACCAGCACGCCCTTGTGCTCGCGCAGGCCCGCGATCCGCCCGGACGTCAGGATCGACGTGATCGTCCACGGGCGACCGGTCACTGTCGGCACCCCCTGGGTGTTCCCGTCGTCGCAGATGCTCCACACCGACTCGCTGGCGAGGACCCGCTCTGCGGCTTCATGAATGCGGGCGACCTCCTCGGGGACGTGCTCGGTCATGTCGTAGTTCCAGCCGTAGGCCCGGCGCCCGGCGATGCGTGGGACGCCCTCGCGCGCCTCGCGGGCGCGCACGGCCAGCATCCGGTCGGAGGTCTTCTTCGACTCCTCTCGGTCCATGGCCGAGCGAGTGCCGATCTCGAACTCGAACTCGCTCACCCAACCATCGGTGGTCGCCACCGTCTTGTCGGGGTCACGGCCGGCGTCCTCGAAGGCATCGACCAGCGGCCCACCCCGGTCCGCCGCCACGGGAGAGCCGGTCGGTCTTGTAGGCGATCACGCAGTCGACCTCGCCGGTACGGATCAGCTCCCGCAGCTCGCCGAACTTCGGGCGGCTCCGACCCCGGTTCCGGTAGCCGGAGGTGGAGGGCGGCTCGAATACGAAGAACACGCCCATCGAGGCGTTGGAGCGGTCGTTTCCGCTGAGGGTGCTGCGCTACCGGCTACGACGGGGGAGTGGTGGTGCCGGGTCATCCGCTGGCGGCGAGGGCATCGAGCGACACCTCCAGGTGCTCGAGGACGCGACCGTGTCGCTGATCACCGAGCGACGCGTCTCGCAGCCGTGGGGCCTCGCCGGTGGAGAGCCCGGAGCGGTCGGAGAGAACTGGCTGCTGCCGTCGGGCGAAGAAGCCCGAGCTGAGCGCCTCCCCGATAGGTGCACGATCCAGCTCAAGGCCGGCGACGTCCTCCGGATGCTGGCTCCTGGCGGCGGCGGTTGGGGCACACCTCGTCCGTCTAACGATCTCTAACAGATCTAACAACCTCTAATGGCTTGGCAGGGTACGGTGCGGCGTGGCCAGGAACCCGTTCACGCCGACCTTCGGCGTCTCCCCACCGCTGCTCGTTGGCCGGTCGGACCTGCTGGACGACTTCGTGGCTGCTCTCGAGGACGGCCCCGGGGCGCCCGGGCGCATGACCCTCTACACGGGAGCGCGGGGGACTGGGAAGACCGTGATGCTCAACGAGGTCGAGGATCTCGCTCGCCGGCAGGGGTGGCGGGTCATCTCCGAGACCGCGACGGAGGGGTTGGTGAACCGCCTCGTCCGGGAACATCTGCCGGCGCTGCTCAGCGAGATCGACCCGGACGGCTCGGAGACCAAGGTGACCGGTGTCAGCGCGCCGATGGGACTCGGAGGAGCGGCCTGGGCGACCAGCGAAGCGCACGAGGTCGCACCGGCGCTTCGGACGCAGCTCACCGCCGCATGTGACCTTCTCGCCGGCAACGGTGCCGGGTTGCTCCTCACCCTCGACGAGATCCACCACCAAGTGGTGCCGGAGCTGCGCGAGGTGGCAACTGTTCTCCAGCATCTGGTGCGCGAGGAACGCGAGATCGCCTTCGTCGGTGCGGGGCTGCCGTCCGCGGTGAGCGCGGTGCTGAACGACGACGTCCTGACGTTCCTGCGTCGAGCTGACCGTCACTCGCTTGGTCCAGTCGCACTTCCTGAGGTGGCCACGGCCATCACCGAGCCGATCGAGCACGCCGATCGGCGGATCGCCCCCGAACTCGCGGCTCGCGCCGCCGAGGCGACCGGTGGCTACCCGTTCCTCATCCAGCTCATCGGATACCACATCTGGCGGCAGCAGCCGCGCCATCGCGACGTCTCCGGGGACGATGTCGAGGCGGGGATCGTCGCCGCTCGTCGTCGCCTCGGATCGCTGGTCCACGAGCCGGCTCTCGCCGACCTGCCTGGAGTGGCCCGCACGTTCCTGCTCGCCATGGCTCACGACGACGGGCCTTCGAAGATGAGCGACATCGCTTCGAGGCTCAACGTCGACGCCAACTACGCCAGCCAGTACCGGCTGCGTCTCATCGCATCCGAGCTCATCGAGCCGGTTGGTCATGGATGGGTCGACTTCACGATGCCGTACCTGCGGGACTACCTCCGAGAACACGTTGCCCTCGACGCCCAACGCGAGTTGCCGCCTGGCGACGCCTCCTCCAATGTGGTCGAGCGTGACTGAAGGGCCGCTGTTCATCGTCGACAACAGCGAGGGCGGGCGGAACGGGCTCGACTACCTGCGCGAGTGGTCGGAGCTGGCGAGCAGCATCGACATCGCCACCGTTCCCTGCTCGACCTGGACGGACACTGGGCGACCCGGCGGCTTACTACCTGGAGGTCATCGCCAACGAGTGCGACGACTACTACCTCTCGTCGGGTGAGGCGCCGGGCCGCTGGATCGGTGCCGGGTCTGAGCGGCTCGGCCTGACTGGGGAGGTCAAGGCCGACGCGCCCCGTTCGGTGATCGAGGGTGTGGAGCCGTCGTCGGGTGAGCCGAG
>NZ_JBAOHM010000018.1:0-402012 GCF_037045025.1 Nostocoides sp.
TGCATCCCGGCTGCGTGGCCGTCGAGGCCCTCCTGCCCGGCGCCATGGCCGGACTGCAGGCCGCCGGAGCGGCATACGGACCGGCCTCCTCGCGGCTCGTCATCCACCTCGGCGGCGGCCCGATCGACCTGCGCACCACCGACCTCGCCGTGCTCGCCCTCGGACGGGAAGCGCTGGAGGGTGAGCTGCGCCGCCAGACGCAGACGCTCCCGGGGATCACCTTCCACTGGCGCACGTCGGTGCTCGATGTCCGCCTCGACGGTGGGCGGCGCGTCGTGGGGGTGCGGGCAACCTCGCTCGATGACGGGCAGATCGCCGATCTCGAGGCCGATCTCGTCGTGGACGCCTCCGGGCGGACCTCGCATATCGTCGACACACTGGCGGGCTACGGCATCCCCGCGCCACCCGTCGACCGGGTCCGCGTCGACGGGTGGTATGTCACCCGCCGCTTCACCCTCTCGCCCGGGCGGGCGAGGCCGGAAGCGCTGGGGGAGTTGGCAACGATCATCCAGACCACTCCCGGCGTCCTGCGGCGGACGGCGGTGCTGTGCCGGGTCGATTCCCGCACCTGGTCGGTGTCGATGGCCGGCTGACGGCGGCGAGCGGGCGCCGGCCGAACTCCCCGGGTTTCGCGACTTCGCGCAGGAGCTGTCGGGGCCGATCGTGCCCGTGCTCGCCGACCTGGTCCCGGACGGAGACCCGGTCGTCTTCCGCCTGCCCAACCTCGTGCGTCGCCGCTTCGATCGGCTCGACGATCCTCCGGCAGGCCTCGTGGTCGTCGGTGATGCCGTCTGCACCGTCGACGCGGCAGGTGGCATCGGGATGTCGCTGGCCGCCGTGCAGGCGCTTGCTCTCCGGGAGGCCCTGGAAGCGGTGCCGCTCCGGAAGGTCCCCCGGGAGGCCTACCGGCGCAGCGCCGGGACACTCGACCTGGCCTGGCGGGGTGCGCTCAGCCGGCATGTCCCGGCGACGGGGGACGGCGTCGTCATCGATCGCCACGTGCGCCAGGTGTTGGCGGCGGCCGAGCATGACCCCGTGCTCGGGTTGGCGTTCTCCCGCGTGGCTCACCTGCAAGCCGAGCCACACACCTTGCTCGCCCCGCCGCTCGCCCAGCGAGCGCTGGCGGCAGCCCCGTCCGCGTGACCCGCCCGGTCAGCGCCCGACGAGCGCGACCGACTCGCGGGCGATCTGCAACTCCTCGTTGGTCGGGACGACGTATGCCGCCACGCGCGACTGCGGGGCACTGAGCAGGCCTTCGCCCCGCGCTGCGGCGTTGGCCGACTCGTCGAGGACAACGCCGAGCACCCCGAGCGAGCCGAGGACCCGGGCGCGCAACAGCGGGCTGTGCTCGCCGATCCCCCCGGTGAAGGCGATCGCGTCCAGCCGGCCCATGACCGCGGCATACGCCCCAACGTATTTGATCAGCCGGTGGGTGACCACATCGATCGCGGCAGCGGCGGCGGCGTCACCGGCTTCCGCCCGCTCGGCGACGGTGCGGAAGTCGTTGACCCCGGTCAGGCCCTTGAGGCCGCTGTCCTTGTTCAGAGTCCGGTCGAGGTCCGCGGCCGCCATTCCCGTGGTGCGGGCCAGATGGAAGGGGATGGCCGGGTCGAGGTCACCGCAGCGGGTGCCCATGACCAGGCCCTCCAGCGGCGTCATCCCCATCGAGGTCTCGACGCTCTGCCCGTCCAGGACCGCGCAGGCGCTGCAGCCGTTGCCGAGGTGCAGGACGACGATCGCGATGTCGCTGCGCCCGACCAGGTCGGCAACCCGGCCGGAGACGTATTCGTGGGAGGTGCCGTGGAAGCCGTAGCGGCGCACGTCGTAGCGCTCCTGCCACTCCCGGGGAACGGCGTACGTATAGGCCGCCGGCGGCAGCGTGCGGTGGAAGGCGGTGTCGAAGATCGCGACGTGGGGAATGTCCGGGAAGTGCGCCATCGCGGCGCGGATCCCGACGATATTGGCCGGATTGTGCAGCGGCGCCAGCGGAGTCAGCTCCTCCAGGGTCGCCAGCACCTCGTCGTCGATGCGCGTGGCTTCGCGAAAGCGCGTGCCGCCGTGGACCACCCGATGCCCGACCGCCACCGGCGGGTTGGCGGCGAGGTCGGGGCCGTGCTCGGCGAAGGCGGCGTCGAGCTCGGCAAATGCGGCGCTCGCATCCGGGATCGGCTTTTCGAGGTCGAAGCTCGACTCCCCGACGGTATGCCGCAGCCGCCCGTTCGGCTCGCCGATCTGCTCGATCAGGCCCTTGGCCGCGACCGCTCCGCTGTCGGCGTCGACGAACTGGTACTTCAGCGAGGACGACCCGGCGTTGACGACCAGAACCATGCTCATCGGGCAGCTCCTGCCTGGATCGCGGTGATCGCGATCGTGTTGACGATGTCGCGCACGAGCGCGCCGCGGGAGAGGTCGTTGACCGGCCGGCGCAGACCCTGCAGCACCGGTCCGATCGCCAGCGCCCCGGCGGAGCGTTGGACGGCCTTGTAGGTGTTGTTTCCGGTGTTCAGATCGGGGAAGACGAGGACGGTCGCCCGGCCGGCGACGGGAGAGCCCTTCAGCTTCGAGGCGGCGACATCGGGGTCGACCGCGGCGTCATACTGAATCGGTCCCTCGACGGGCAGCTCCGGTGCGCGCTGGCGCACGAGTTCGGTTGCGGCCCGGACCTTTTCGACGTCGGCGCCGGATCCGGAACTGCCCGTCGAATAGGACAGCATCGCCACGCGGGGCTCGACCCCGAATTGGCGGGCGGTGAGCGCGGACGAGATCGCGATATCGGCCAGTTGCGGCGCGGTCGGCTCGGGGTTGACCGCGCAGTCGCCATAGACGAGTACGCGATCGGCCAGGCACATCAGGAAGACACTGCTGACGATCGAGACATCGGGCATCGTCTTGATGACTTCCAATGCCGGCCGGATCGTGTGCGCGGTCGTATGCGCCGCGCCGGAGACCATCCCGTCGGCCTCGCCGAGCAGGACCATCATCGTCCCGAAGTAGGAGACGTCCTGCACTCGGTCGCGGGCCATGTCCATCGTGACGCCCTTGGCCGCGCGCAGCCGGGCATATTCGGCGGCGAAGCGCTCGACGTGCTCGGGATCGCTCGGTGAGATCAGCTGGGCCCGCTCGAGGTCGAGCCCCAAGGTTCCCGCGCGTTGGCGGATCGCGTCGGGGTCGCCGAGAATCGTCAGCCGGGCCGCGTCCCGGTGCAGGATGCGGTCGGCCGCATCGAGGATCCGGTCGTCGCTGCCCTCGGGAAGGACAATATGGGCGCCGACTGCGCGCGCCTCGGTGAATAGCTGCTGCTCGAACATCAGCGGAGTGACGGCACCGGGCGTCGATGCGCCCAACCGCTCCAGCAGTGCCGGGGCGTCGACGTGCTCGGCGAAGGACTGCTCCACCGCCTCGATCTTGCGGGTCTGGTCGGGGCGCAGGTCGCCGCGGACGCCGACCAGGGCCGAGGCGGTGGCCATCGTCCCGCCGGCGCAACCGATCACCGGCAACTCGGGGCGGATGCCCTCGATAAGGCGCCTGATCTGCTCCGGCAACTCGAACCCGCCGTTGAGGAAGAGCGCGGCCGGGCTGGGAAAGGTCATCGAGGCATGGGCGAGCAGCACGGCCAGCACGATGTCCTCGCGGTCGCCCGGAGTGATGACCGCTCCGCCCCCGATCAGTCGATCCAGGACGTGGGGCATGGTCATCGCCGCGACGACCAGCCCGAGGCAGGTGTCGGCCAGGCGAGAACGGTCGCCGAAGAGCAGCCGGCCGTCGACCGCGTCGAGGAGTTCGCCCACGGTGGGGGCGCGAACGAACGGGATGTCCGGCACGGCATACGCCGGCAGCTGCGGATCGGCCGCCGCGATGGCAGCGGACGCGCTCGGGAGGTCGCCCGTCACGCGGTTGGCGATGACGGCCAGCACGCGGGCATGATGAGCCCGGGCATCGGCGATCGACACCCGGGCAGCGGTGGTGATCTCGTCCGGTGCTTTTCCGTCACCGGAGATGACGAGCACCATGGGCGCATCGAGGTTGGCAGCGATCTCGGCGTTGAAACTGAACTCCGTCGGTGACGGCACGCCGCCGAAGTCCGAGCCGACGATCACCATCGTGTCCCGTTCGGCGCTGGCCGCGTGGAACCGAGCGACGATCTCTTCCAGGGCTGCCGCCGGATCGCGGTGCACGGCAGCCTCGCTCACCCCGAGGGCAACGGGCTGCGCCATCGGCGGCGCGAGGCGCGAGTTAAGCAGCGCCAGCACGGGGTCGGGTTCATCGAGGTCGGCGACGACGGGCCGGAAGACGCCGACCCGGCCGGCTTGGCGAGCGAGCGCACCCACCATACCGAGGGCGATTGCGGATCTGCCGGTTTGCTGCTCGCAGGCAGCGATGTAGACGCGGCTGGCCATGCCTGAAGCCTAGCCACACCGAGCCAGTGGGGTGCCTAGGCGGGGTCCTCGCGAAGTATCGGAGCGACGTAGGAGCGGAGAACTTCGTGGGGTGCCTAGGCGCTGAGCGCGGTCTGGCGGTAGGTGTCGACCAAGTGGGAGCCGAGGACCGCGCGCACCAGCTCGGCGTCCGGGCCGTCCTCATGCTCCAGCACCGCCAGCAGGTCTTCGATCTCAGCGGGATGGATGTATGGGGCGAGCTCGCGTTCGATCTCCCGGCGGTGGGCCCGCACCTGGCGGCGCTCGCGCAGCTCGTCGAGCAGGCCATTCCAGGTGTGCTTCGTCCTCATAGCCACAAGTATCCTCGGAGTTCAACCAATGCGTCCAATATCGCTATTGCATGTTACCCATTAGTTCCTATCATGGATCCCGTGGAGACGGATGTGTTGCGCTGGTTCCAGCTCGTCGCCGACGGCGTCACCGTGACCGAGGTCGCCGAGACGTATGCCGTCAGTCAGCCGGGCGTCTCGCGAGCCCTCGCCCGGCTCGAGCACGACGTGGGGACCCCGCTCCTGCACCGGTCCGGCCGCGTGCTGCGCCTGACCCACGCCGGCGTCGTCTTCAAACGGCACGTCGACGCCCTGGTCAACGACCTCGACGACGGGCTGTTCGCGATCGAGCAGTTGCTCGACCCCGAAGGCGGGCTGGTCAACCTGGTCTTCCCGCTCAGCCTGGGCACGTGGTTTGTCCCGGAACAGATCCGCGCCTTCCGGCGCCACCGTCCCCGAGTCCAGTTCACGCTGTCGCGCACACCTCCCGGTGAGCCGGGCATCGCCTCCCGCTTGCTGGAGCGCCAGGCGGTCGACCTCGAGGTGACCACGCACCTGCTCGCCGGACAGGGGGTGAACTGGCGCCGCGTGGCCGTCGAGCCGCTGCTGCTGGCCGTCCCGCTCGACCACCCCCTCGCCGCGCGCGAGCAGGTCGCGCTGGCCGAGGTCTACAGCGATCCGTTCGTCATCCGCCGGCCACCCTCGGGGATGCGCGATCTCGTGCTCCGGCTGTGTCAAGCCGCCGGGTTCGAGCCCGAAATCGCCTACGAGGTCGAAGACCAGCCCACCGTGCGTGGATTTGTCGGCGCCGGCCTCGGCGTTGCCGTCGTACCCGCGCTCGGGCGCTCCGCGCCGATCGTGCTCGGGCCGGTCCGCCTGATCCCGCTGACCGACCCGGGAGCCCAACGGGACATCGGGTTGGCCTGGCTCGCCGACCGGCGACTGCTGCCGGCGGCGGCCGCCTTCCGCGACTTCGTGCTCGACACGAGCCGATTTCGCTGAGGCACCCGCGGGCTTTCCGCCGGGGAGCGCCGACCGCGCGCTGGCCTGCGTGTCTGGCGGGCGCGCCCGGGCCTGGCTTGGCAGACTGGGGGTTGATCACCCCCTCCGCCCGGCTCGCGTCGAGCGGCGCTCCCGAAAGGCAACCGCCCGTGCCCCCACGCTCGCGCACCAAGGGCGCCGTCGTCCTCGCCGTCGCCAATCAAAAGGGCGGGGTCGCCAAGACGACGACCGTCGCCTCTCTCGGCGCCGCCTTTGCCGAGCTGGGCAAACGTGTCCTGCTCGTCGACCTCGACCCGCAGGCGTGTCTGACGTTCAGCCTCGGCGTCGACCCAGAGAGCGTCGAGGCCTCGATGCACGATGTGTTGACCGGCGCGGCCGAATTCGGCGACATCCTGCTGGAGTGCGCCGACGGCGTCGATCTGGCACCGAGTTCGATCGAGCTCGCCGGCACCGAGGCGGTGTTGCTCGCCCGTCCGGGCCGGGAGTTCATCCTCGCCGGGCTGTTCGCCGACCACGCGGCGGACTACGACATCATCCTGCTCGACTGCTCGCCGAGCCTGGGTGTGCTGACGCTCGGAGCCTTGACCGCGGCATCCGGGCTGATCATCCCGATGCCGTGTGAAATGCTCGGCCACCGCGGGGTCGGACAGCTGCTCGACACCGTCCGCGATGTCAAGAAGCTGTTGAACAAGAAGCTAAAGATCATCGGCGTGCTCCCGACGATGTATGACGGGCGTAGCGCCCATCAGCAAGAAGTGCTCGCCGACGTCGGGCAGCGCTACGGGTTGCCCGTGCTCGCCCCGCCGATCCCACGGACGGTCCGCTTCGCCGAGGCGCCGGCGGTGGGCCGCTCGATCCTGGAGACCGCGCGGCGGAGCAAAGGCGCGGCGGCCTACCGCGCCGTCGCGAAGGAGATCCTGGCCCGCACCTGACGCGGCAGCCCGCGACATAGGCTGGGCCGTATGCCGACCACGACGCCCGCATTGATCCTCGATTCCGCCGGTGCCCCCTTCCGTCAAGGCACGATCGAGCGGCGCGACCTGCGCCCCGACGATGTTCGCATCGACATTGCCTTCGCGGGGATCTGCCACAGCGATATCCACACGGTGCGGGAGGAATGGGGGCCGTGCCAGTTCCCGATCGTCACCGGCCACGAGATCGCGGGAGTGGTCAGCGAGGTCGGCTCCGAGGTCGTCAACTACCAGGTCGGGGACCGGGTCGGGGTCGGCTGCCTCGTCGACTCCTGCGGCGAATGCGAATACTGCGTCAAGGGCAACGAGAACTTCTGCACCAAGGGTGCCGTCGGCACCTACGCCTCGGTCAACTATGACGGCGAGATTGCCCAGGGCGGCTATAGCCAGCAGATCGTCGTCTCGGAGCGTTTCGTGGTCCGCATCCCGCAGGCGATCCCGTTGGATGTCGCCGCGCCGCTGCTGTGCGCCGGGATCACGACCTATACGCCGCTCAAGCGGTGGGGCGCCGGTCCGGGCCGATCCGTTGCCGTCGTCGGGATGGGTGGGTTGGGGCACATGGGCGTCAAGATCGCCGCGGCCATGGGCGCCGATGTCACGGTGATCTCCCAGACGATGTCCAAAGAGGCCGACGGCCGGGCCTACGGTGCGATCGACTACCGCGCCACCGAGAACCCGCAGGTGTTCGAGGAGTTGCGGCACGCCTTCGACCTCGTCTTGTGCACGGTCAGCGCCGATCTCCCGCTGGACGCCTACCTGGGCATGGTCAAGCCGTTCGGGTCGCTGGTGCTCGTCGGGCTGCCGGAGAAGCCGCAAACGGTGGAGGCGTTCTCCCTCATCCTCGGTGACAAGGTGCTGACCGGCTCCAATATCGGCGGGATCCCCGGCACTCAGGAGATGCTCGACTTCTGCGCCGAGCACCAGATCGGCGCGACCGTCGAGCGGATCGGCGCCGACGAGGTGGGCGCCGCCTACGACAAGGTGGTGGCCTCGAAGGTCCGCTACCGCTTCGTCATCGACTCCGCAACGATCAAACCCTGATTCGAAGAGTTCGGTGAGTGGCGTGGTTTGGCGGCTGGGCGGGGGTGAATGGAGTCGTGACGCGATGCCCGCCCAGCGCGTCATTGCGCCTGTGGGTGAGTTGGGATGGCCCCCTCAGCGGCGCCCTCGTCGAAGTCACGCGGTTTCGCCGAGATCACCCGATTCCTCCGAGATCACCTGATTAATCGGGTGATCTCGGAGGGACACCCCAACTTCGGCCAGTGCCGAGCCCCCGCCGCAGTGAGACCAGCGCGAGTCGCCGTGAACTGCGCGAGTCGCCGTGAACTGCGCGACTCGTCGAACTCAGTCGGTCCCAGCCACCGGTTCGCCGCCGGAAACCGGTTCGCCGCGGCGGGTGCGTCGGCGGGTGCGGGATCGGCGCGGCGCCCGGGCCGCCTCCGCCTCGCCCGGCTGATCGCCGCCTCCACGGCGGGTGCCGGCCACCGGGCGGCTCGCGCCCCGGCCGCCGCGGGAGCGGGAGCGGGTGCGGCCGCTCGCTCCCTCGAGGTCCTCGATCTCCTCGGCGTCCAGCCCGGCTCGCGTGCGCGCGGCGCGGGGCAGCCGGCCGGTGGCTTCGCGCGGGATGTCGAGTTCGGCATACAAATGCTCGGAGGAGGAATAGGTCTCCTCCGGCTCGGGAATGCCCAGGTCGAGGGCCTTGTTGATCAGTGCCCACCGGGGCAGGTCGTCCCAGTCGACGAAGGTGACCGCGATTCCGGTGTTGCCCGCCCGGCCGGTGCGGCCGGTGCGGTGTAGGTAGACCTTCTCGTCCTCTGGGCACTGGAAGTTCACCACGTGGGTGACATGCTCGACGTCGATGCCGCGCGCCGCGACGTCGGTGGCGACCAAGACGTCGACCTTGCCATTGCGGAAGGCCCGCAGCGCCTGCTCGCGCGCGCCCTGACCGAGGTCGCCGTGGATCGCGGCGGCGGCGAAGCCGCGCGCGGACAGTTCGTCGGCGACCTTGGCGGCGGTCCGCTTGGTGCGGCTGAACACGATCGTCAGCCCACGCTCGCGGGCCTGCAGGATGCGGGAAAGCATCTCGGTCTTGTCGAGCGCGTGTGCCCGGTAGACGAACTGTTCGATGGCCTTGACCGTCGAGCCGCTGTCACCCTCCTCGTGCATCGCCCGGATGTGTGTCGGCTGGGTCATATAGCGCCGCGCGAGCGTGACGACGGCGCCGGGCATCGTTGCGGAGAAGAGCATGGTCTGGCGACCAGCGGGCGTGAGCGCCAGCAGCTTCTCGACGTCGGGCAAGAAGCCGAGGTCGAGCATCTCGTCGGCCTCGTCGAGGACGACGGTGCGCGCGTGCGCGAGGCGGAGATGGCCCTGGGCGGACAGGTCGAGCAGCCGGCCCGGGGTGCCGACGACGATCTCGACCCCTCGGCGCAGCGCCTCGATCTGCGGCTCGTAGGCCCGCCCGCCATAGACGGTGAGGATCCGCACGCCGCGGCGGCGTCCGGCGCGCTCGAGATCGGCGGTGACCTGGACGGCCAGCTCGCGGGTCGGGGCCACGGCCAGGGCTTGGGGGGCGCCGGGGGCGGGCAAGGCGGCATACGCGGGATCGGCGGGGGCGGCAACGCGCTGCAGAATGGGGATGCCGAAGCCGAGCGTCTTGCCGGTTCCGGTCTTGGCCTGGCCGATGATGTCGTGCCCGGACAGGGCGACCGGCAAGGTCATCGCCTGGATCGGGAAGGGGGTCGTGATGCCGCCGTCCGCGAGGGCGGCGACGATATCGGGATGCACGCCGAAGTCGGCGAAGGTGGCAGGGTCGGTCATAGCGTCTCTCGATCGGTGGCCGCAGGCGCGTGCGCCGCGGCCGTGCTGTGGCGGAGCCGATCGGAGATGAGCGGGGTGCGGGTGATCCCGCGCCCGGCACGCGGGGCGTGCCTTGTGAGGAATGCTGCGCAGCGCAGCGACGTCGTGCCGACCGGGCACCGTGGTCGGGCACAGTCTACAGTGATCGCGCCGGTTAGGCTGACTCATCGTGACCGAGCGCCTTGCCCTTCCCGGATATCGGGCCGCGATTGTCGACCTGCTCGGCCTGCTCGCGCTGGGGCAATTGTCTGGGTTCACCCGGTTGGCCGCCGACGCGGAGCTGGCTCCGTGCGTGGTGCTGCAGGCGCGGATGGCGGGGTTGGCGGTCACCGAGTTCGGCCACTACCGGCGGCTCGAGAGCGCGCTCACCGGCCTGGACGCCGAGCCCGAGTGCGCGATGGCGCCCTTCCGGAGCACCTTCGAGCTTTTCCACGCACGAACCCGGCCGAGCACCTGGCTTGAAGGCGTTATCAAGGCCTATGTCGGCGACGCGATCGCCACCGACTTCTACCGCGAGGTCGCCGGGTATGTGGACCCACCGATTCGCGCGCTGATCGAACAAACCCTGGCCGACGAGGGCCGTTCCGACTTCCTCGTCCAGGTTGCCCGGGAGGCGATGGTGACCGATCCCGGGGTGAGCGGGCGGCTGGCGCTGTGGGCGCGCCGGCTGGTCGGTGAGGCGCTGACCCAGGCCCAGACGGTTGCCGTGGAGCGCGACTCTCTCGCCGAGCTGTTGGCCGGCAGGTATGGCGGCCCGGGTGCCGACCTCGCCGAGCTTGCCCGGATGTTCCAGCGGCTGACCGACGCGCACATTGCCCGGATGGCTCGCCTCGGCCTCTCGGCATAGTCCCAAGGCAAGCCCACGGGACGCGAAACGGCCGGCCCTCACCGGGCCGGCCGTTTCGGTAAAGCGCGCCGGATCAGCGGATTTGCTTGCGCCCGCCGACCATGTTGCCGTAGAGCACGATCAGGCCGGCGGCGACGATGATGCTGAGGATCCACTGGATCCAGGCGGGGCCGCCGTCGTTGTCGTAGTTGAACAGGTTGACGGTGACGAGGGTCGTCAGGACCGAGGCGACGATGCCGATCACAATCGTCATCGGGATGCTGATGCCCTGCTTGCCGGGAAGGAGGAGGCGCCCGAGCGCGCCGACGATGAGGCCGACGACGATGGCGCCGATGATGGCGGTAAGCACGTTGGTGGGTTCCTTTCTCGAGCCCGATGCGGGCTTGGGTGCCAAGTCGGCAGGTGTGCAGGTCGGCCGGGTTTCGGTCGCTTGCTACGGGTTAAACCTTGACACGTTCCGCGCTATTTCCGGGCGATAGCCGCCCGCTAATCCCAGCGTGTCGCGATCAGGCCCCGAAACCGACGCGCGCCTTGGCGCTCTCCCCGATATCGACATAACCGAGCGCGCCCGCGGGGATGATAACAACCCGGCCCTTGGCGTCCTCCAAGCGCAGCGGGGTGTTCTCCGCGATGGCTTTGGTCACCGCCTCTTCGACCTGCAGGCTGGTCTGCTCGGAATCGATACTGACCTCGCGGGCGACATTGGCGATGCCGATTTTCAGTTCCATGCCTTCTCTGCCTTTCGGGTGGTGGGATGCGGTGGCCGCGCGTGGGCGGCATACAGCGCGGGCAACAAGGTGCGGGCAGCGCGCATTCCGGCGTTGGGTTCACTCGGGCGGCGTGGCGGGCCTAGCGGGGTAGCCGCCCACGCCCTTCCACGCGAGTTGGCCGATCACGCGGATGGCATCGGCCCGGGACAGCGCAGGATCACTCAGCCAGGCACGCGCCGAGATCTGGGACAGGCCAGTCAGCCCCTGAGCGGCCATCCGGGCGACGGGCAGCGGCATGCCGGTGTCGATCACGATGCGCTGGGCGATGGCGTTGGCGCACTCCGCCTGGCACCACTGCAGCCGTTCGCGGACGGCGGCAACCTCGCTCAAGTCGGACTCGAAGACCAGCCGGTAGGCCGCGTCGTCCCGGTCGACGAAGTCGAAGTAGGCGGTGATGCTGGCAAAGGTGCGCTCGCGGTGGTCTTCGGTGCTGTCCAGGGCGGCACGGACCAAGTCGACCAGGGTGGCCGTATGCTGATCCACCAGCGCGAGATAGAGCTCCAGCTTGCCCGGGAAGTGCTGATAGAGAACGGGTTTGGAGACCCCGGCGCGCTCGGCAATGTCCTCCATGCCGGATGCGTGATAGCCCTTCTCGACGAAGACCTCCTGCGCGGCCCGCAACAACTGCGCCCGGCGCTGCAACCGTGGCAGCCGCTGCCCGCGACCGGGCTCGCGCACTGGCGCGCTCGTCGGCATGTCCTGGACTCCTTCTCGTGTCCCCACATCCTACGCGTGGGTAGCCTGGCGGGCATGGACGTGCCGCCGATCGGGGAGCCCGCGCTGTGCCTGGAGGCTGCCGAGCGACGCCGGTATGCCCGTCAGATTATGCTCGTGGGGTTCGGGGAGGAGGGCCAACGTCGCCTCGCGGGTGCGCGTGCTCTGGTCATCGGGGCCGGCGGGCTCGGCTCGGTCACGGCGACCTATCTGGCGGCCGCCGGTGTCGGGACGATCGGCCTGGTCGATGACGACGTCGTCGACGAATCCAATCTGCACCGGCAGGTGATTCACGCGACCGGCGATTTGGGTCGGCGCAAGGTCGACTCGGCCGCCGAGCGGCTAGATGCGATCAACCCGCTCGTTCGGGTCGAGAGGCACGCCGAGCGAATCGGGCCGGATAACGCGCTGCGGCTGGTCACGGCATACGACCTCGTCGTCGACGGCGCCGACAATTTTGCGACCCGCTATGTCGTCGCCGATGCGTGCGTCCTGGCCGGGCGGCCGCACGTGTGGGGCTCGATCCTGCGGTTTGACGGCCAGGTCAGCGTGTGGTGGCCGCCGCACGGACCGTGCTATCGGTGCGTCTTCCCGGCGCCGCCCGCGGCCGGGAGCGTGTTGTCCTGCGCCGAGGCGGGCGTGCTGCCGTCGCTGTGCGCGACCGTCGGCGCGGCCTGCTCGACCGAGGCGCTCAAGCTGATCGCCGGGATCGGACGGCCCCTGCTGGGTCGGCTGCTGCTCCACGACGCGCTCGAGGGTTCGTATGCCGAACTCCCGGTCCGCCGCAACCCGGCGTGCGCGCTCTGCGGTCCGGCGGCGACGATCTCCTCGCCCGGTCAGGATGTGGCACCGCTCGCCGTCCCCGCGGGCCGGCTCGACCCAGCCGGGCTGACCCGCGAATTGGACGGCGAACGTGCGGTCGTGCTCATCGACGTGCGCGAGCCCCACGAGTGGGCCACCGGGATGATCCCGGGGGCCCGCGGCATACCCCTGGGGCAGTTGGCTGCGGTAGCCGATCTGCCGACCGAGCAACGGATCGTCCTGTATTGCGCGGGCGGTGTCCGCTCCGCAGCCGGTGTCGAGACCTTGGTGGAGCGCGGCTTCGCCGACGTCACCGACCTCGCCGGCGGGATGGCCGCCTGGCGGTCCGCGGGCAGACCGGTGGCATAGCCAAAGCCGCTGCGTGCGGGGAGGCGATCGTTTGCCAGCGGGGGTGTCCTGCAATTGGTGAGGTATGCGGCACCTCGTGCAGGTCGCCCAGGCGCACTGGCGGGGAAGAGCCGCGGCAGCGGTTGTCGGTGCGCGGTGATGGAATCGTCCGGTGACTGTGGATGCCGCTCAAGCCGCCGCCCTCGCCCACCGCGGGCCGCTGCTGCGCGTCCTCGGCGGGCCGGGGACGGGCAAGACCCGGCTGGCGGTCGAGTTCGTCGCCCAGCGGGTGGCCGATGGGAGCCTTAGCGCCGAGCAGTGCCTGCTGCTCGCTGCCAGCCGGCGCTCGGCGGCGCGGCTGCGCGACGCCGTGACCGCGCGAGTCGGCGCCACGACCCGAGAGCCGCTGGCGCGCACGCTCGCGTCCTTCGGTTTCGGCCTCGTGCGGCGCGCCGCGGTCGCCGCCGACCGGCCGACCCCTCGCCTGCTGACCGGGCCGGAGCAGGATGTCGTGCTCCGGGAGCTGCTCGCCGGGCACCTCGAGGAGCCCGCCGGGGCCCCGCGCTGGCCCGACGACATGGCCGCGGCGCTGACCACACGCGGCTTTCGTGCCGAGTTGCGCGACCTGCTCATGCGGGCGGTCGAGCATGGCGTGGATCCAGCCGCCCTGGCCGCGCTCGGCAGTGCGCAGCGGCGCCCGGAGTGGCTGGCCGCAGCCCACGTCTTCGAGGAGTATGACCAGGTCACCGCCTTGTCGCGACCGGGTGCCTTCGACCCCGCGTGGATCGTCACGGGTGCGGCCGACGCGCTCGAGGACGAACCCGGCCTGATCGACGGGCTGCGAGCCGAGGTCCGGCTGGTCGTCGTCGACGACGCCCAAGAGGTCGGCGCGGCCGGAGCCCGGTTGCTCCGGCTGCTGGCCCAGGCGGGCATCGAGATGGTCCTGCTCGGCGACCCCGACTGCGCGGTGCAGACCTTCCGCGGCGCCGACCCCCGTTTCCTGGGGGACGGGTGGCGGACCCTCGGCGACGGCGCGACCGTGCGCCTGACCAGCGGCCACCGACTGCCGGCCGTGCTCGCCGGCGTGGCCGCGCGGGTGGTTCCCCTCATTGGCGCCGCCGCGGGCATCGCCCACCGGGGCGCGCCCGCGACCCGGCCCGGAGGCGCTGTCGGCGTGCACCTGTTCCGGTCCGCTGCCGCCGAAGCCGGCTTCATCGCCGACGCGTTCCGCCGCGCCCACCTGCTCAAGGGCCAACCCTGGAACGAGATGGCGGTCATCGTGCGCGGGCGTGGCCGAGCCGCGGCCGTGCGCCGAGTGCTCACCTGCGCCCACGTGCCGGTCGCCGACGATGCGGCCGAGCTGCCCGTGGCCGGGGAAGAGGCGGTGCGGCCGCTGTTGACCCTGCTTCGGGCCGCCTTCGAGCGTGTCGCGGCACGCGCGGGGGCGGGCCAGGGCGCGCTTGCCGCCGATCCCGACGCCGGCTGGGTGCTCGACCCCCCCACCACGGTGGACCTGCTCACCTCGCCGTATGCCGGCTGCGACGCGGTGACGCTGCGGCGCCTACGCCGCGGGTTGCGGCGCGACGCGCTCACGGCCGGCGCCGCCCCGCCCGCCGACCACCTGCTGGCCGCCGCCATCGCCCAGCCCGGCCGGTTGCTCCCGTTGGGGGCGGAGGCCGACGGTGCTCGCCGGCTCGGGCGGATGCTCGAGGCGGCCACGACGCTGGTCGAGCAGCATCCCGATGCCGGGCCCGAGGACGTGTTGTGGGAGTTGTGGTCCAGCGCCGGGCTCGCCGAGACCTGGCGCGCGCGGGCTCTGACGGGCGGACGCGCCGGGGCCCGCGCCGACCGTGACCTCGACGCGGTGATCGGCCTCTTTGCCGCCGCTGCCGACTTCACTGACCGGCTGCCCGGTATTGGTGCCAAGGCCTTCTGGGAGCATCTCGCCGCCCAGGATCTCGCGGCCGACTCCATCGCCGCCCGCAGCCCCGCCGACCAGCGCGTCCAGGTCCTGACGCCGCACGCCGCCGCCGGTCGCGAATGGCGCCTGGTTGCGGTGGCGGGTGTTCAGGAAGGCAGTTGGCCGGACCTGCGGCTGCGCGGGTCCCTGCTGGGTTCGGAGCATCTCGTCGATGTGCTGCACGGCCGGGAGCGCTCGATTCCGGCGGCCCAGGCCGCCGTGCGGCACGATGAGGCCAGGCTCTTCCATGTCGCGGTCACCCGGGCGAGCGAGCGGCTGCTGGTCAGCGCCGTCCGCAGCGAGGACGAGCAGCCGTCCCCCTATCTGGAGATCATCGACCCGCGCCCCGAGGGACAGCCCCGCCCATTCACCGAGGTCGACCGCCCGCTGACCCTCGTCGGCACGGTCGCCGGGCTGCGCCGCGCCGCGGCCACACCGGGCGCCGAGTTCGCCGGCCCGGCCGCGACCCTCGCCGTGCTCGCCAACGCCGGAGTCCGGGGCGCCGACCCCGGGGCGTGGTGGGCGATGCGGGCGGCCAGCGGCACGGCCGATCGGGTCCCCGAGGGCCAAACCGTGCGCGTATCCCCGTCCGGGCTGGTCGACTTCGAACGCTGCCAGCTGCGCTGGTTGTTGAGCCGTCTCGGCGGTGAGGGCCCAAGCGTGGGCTCGGCGGCGCTGGGGACGCTCATTCACGAGGTGATCGCGGGGGGCGATGCCGACGCCGACGAGCTGAGCGCCCGACTCGACGGGCAGTGGTCTCGCCTGGGTCTCGGCCAGGCCTGGACCGGGCGCGCCCGGCGCGCCGACGCCGACGCCATGGTGCGGCGCGCGGCGGCCTACTTCGCCGCCGCCGAGCGCGACGGGTGGCGGCGGGTCGGTGCCGAGCTGCAGCTGCGCCTGGCTCTCGGGCGTGCCGAGATCATCGGCACCGTTGATCGGCTCGAGACCGATGCCCAGGGCGCGGTGCGCGTGGTCGACTTCAAGACCGGCCGCTCCAAACCCAAGGGAGCCGAGGTGGCACGCCATCCGCAGCTGGGCTGCTACCAGGCGGCGGTGTCGGCCGGCGCCTTCGGCCCGGCCCCGAGCGCTGGCGCCGCCCTCGTCCATGTGGGCAAGGCGGGTGGCACGGGAACCGGGCGCAGCTCGGTCCAGGTGCAGCCGCCGCTCGAGCGTGACGAGGATCCCGAGTGGGCCGGGCAGATGGTGGCCGCGGCGGCCTCGGCGATGGCCGGCTCCCGCGTCACGGCGTGCGCCGGCGACTGGTGTCGCACCTGCGTGGTGCGCACGAGCTGTCCGGTCGTGCCCGAAGGGGTGATGCTCGCGTGAGCACTGACCCGCACGCACCGGTGACCGCACGCCAGATCGCGGCGGCCGTGGGCAGCCCGCCACCCACCGATGAGCAGGCCCGGATCATCGAGCATCCGCCCCAGCCGCTGCTCGTCGTGGCCGGCGCCGGCTCCGGCAAGACCGAGACGATGGCTGCCCGGGTGGTCTGGCTGGTCGCCAATGGGCACATCGCCCCCGATCGCGTGCTCGGGCTGACCTTCACCCGCAAGGCCGCGGCCGAGCTCTCGGCGCGCGTGTCGGCGCGGCTGGCGGCCCTGCGGGGCGCCGGTCTACTCCCAGCGGACCCCGATGGTGACCCGCTGACGCTGACCCCGACCGTGAGCACCTACCACGCGTATGCCGCGCGCCTCGTTCGCGAGCACGCCCTCCGCGCCGGGCGCGAACCGGAGACCCGGCTGCTGTCCGAGGCGGCCGCCTGGCAGTTCGCCAATGAGGTGGTAGCGGCATACGACGGGCCGCTGGAGGAGGCCGGCCGGGCCGAATCCACGATCACCAACGCGATCGTCGACCTGGCGGCCGAAATGGCCGAACACCTGGTGACGCCCGCGATGCTCGCCGAGTGGCTCGATGCGATCGAGGACCGCCTCGCCGAGATCGAATCCCGCGGGCGCCGGCTGCTCGCCGACAGCGCGGCAATGCGGGCCGACCTGCGCGGGCGGCGCCTGCTCGTGCCGGTGTTGCAGGCCTACGACCGCCTCAAACAAGGCCGCGGGGCGATGGACTTCGCCGACCAAATGTCGTTGGCCGCCGGGCTGGCAGGGCGCTTCCCCGTCATCGGCCAGATCGAGCGGGAGCGTTATGGAGCGGTGCTGCTCGATGAGTTCCAGGACACCTCGCATGCGCAGCTGGAGTTGCTGAGCGCCCTCTTCGCCGACGGTGGGCAGGGCGACAATGGGCCCTGCGTCAGACACTGCGTCACCGCGGTCGGCGACCCCCACCAGTCGATCTATGCCTGGCGGGGCGCCAGCGCGGCGACGCTCGCGCGGTTTCCGGGGGCCTTCGGCGCCCGACCGGAGGATGTGTGTCCGCTGTCGACGTCGTGGCGCAATGCCGCCGACGTGCTTCGGGTCGCCAACGCGGTGGCAAGTCCGCTGCGGGCGGCGGCGCAGGTGCCGGTTGCCCCGCTGACGCCCGCACCCGGGGCGCCCGAGGGGCGGGTCGAGGCCGCGCGACTGCTCACCGTGGAAGAGGAGGCGACGGCGGTCGCCACCTGGATCGCGGCGGCCCGCGCCGGCGGCGCCGCCAGCGCCGCGGTGCTGTGCCGCAAGCGTAGCCAGTTCGGGCCGATTATCGAGGCGCTCGCCGCGGCCGGGCTGCCCTACGAAGTCGTCGGGCTCGGCGGGCTGCTGATGACCCCGGAGGTGCAAGACATTGTGGCGCTACTCAGCGTCGCCCACGACGCGGCGCGTGGAGACCGGCTGATGCGGCTGCTCACCGGGCCGCTGGTCCGCCTCGGCGTCGCCGATCTCGACCGCTTCCACGCGTGGGCGCGGCGCACCCAAACACCCGCCGACCGTCGCGGCCCGGGGTCACGCGACAGCGATCTGTCCGACGCGGCGGCCGACCGGGTCAGCCTGGTGGAGGCGCTCGTGATGCTCGACGGCCTCGATGACGGGGAACGCGCAGCGAGCGGCGTGAGCGACACCGGCCTGGCGCGGCTGCGTGAGTTGGCCGCCGCGCTCGCTCACTTGCGTCGACACAGCGGGCTTAGCCTGCCCGAGGTCGTCGACGAGGCCGAGCGCGCGCTCGGCCTGGACATCGAGATCCTCTCCCGGCCGCACTTCCAGCCCGCCGCCGCCCGCGCGCACCTGGACGCCTTCGCCGATGTGGCCGCGAGCTTTGCCAACTCGAGCGACCGGCCCACGCTCGGTGGCTTCCTCGCCTGGCTCGATGCCGCGCTGGAGGAAGAGCGTGGGCTCGACCGCGGCCAGGTCGAGATCGCGCCCGACGCGGTCCACGTCCTGACCGTCCACGCCGCCAAGGGCTTGGAGTGGGACGCCGTGGCGATTCCCGGGCTGGTCGAGGCGAGTTTCCCGGCGCACACGAGCACGATTTCGACCTGGGCCGAGCAGCCCGAGGCCGAGCAGCCCGAGGCCGAGCAGCCCGAGGCCGAGCGGTCGGGGCCCGAGCAACTCGGGGCCTGGCGGGTCGGCGAGCCCAACGATGGCGCCTGGACCAAGGGGGTGGCCGCGCTGCCGTACGACCTGCGTGGCGATCGGGACTCGCTGCCCACCTTCGACTGGCGCTCGGCGCCCGATGCCAAGGAACTCGATCAGCGCCGCAAGGCATTCCGCGCGGCCGCGGGCCGGCGGGCGATCGAGGAGGAGCGCCGGCTCGCCTACGTCGCCTTCACCCGGGCTCGCCACCGGATGCTGTTGACCGCCCCGGTGTGGGGCACGCAGAGTTCGCCACGGGTGGTCTCGCGATTCCTCACCGAGGTCCTCGCTGCCTGCCAGGCGGGGGTCCACGTGCGCAGCTGGTGCGACGACCCTAAGCCCGGCAGCACCAACCCCCGGTTGGCCACGCCCCTGAGTGCCCTCTGGCCGATCGTGCACGAAGTGCCTGCGGGTGTTGCTCGGGCGGCCGCCACAGTCGAGGTGGCCCGGCGATCGCTCGCGGAGGACCCAGGCGCGGCCGAGGGCGCGTTGGACCCCGCGATCCGCGTGCTGCTGGCCGAGCGGCACGCGCGCGCTGCAGCCGGGCAAGTCCCGCTCTCACCGGCCCTGCACCGGTCGGCGGCCGACCTGGTTGCGTTGGCCAGCGACGCCCGCGCTTTCGTCGACACCGTGCGTCGCCCGATGCCACGCGCCCCGTCGCCCGCGACCCGGCGGGGGAGCGACTTCCACGCCTGGGTGGAGCGCCACTTCCGGCGGGCCGCCCTGCTCGAGCCCGACGATCTGCCGGGCAGCGCCGATCCCGCTCGAGGTGGGCAGGCCGAATTGGACGAGATGATCAAGCGCTTCACGACCAGTCCGTGGGCCGACCGCGAACCGCTCGAGGTCGAGCTGAGCCTCGAGACCGTCATCGACGCGACCGCGGTCCGGGGCCGGATCGACGCGGTCTTCCCGCGCGGCGACGGGGGAGTGGTCATCGTGGACTGGAAGAGCGGCCGTCCACCGGCCCGCGCCGATCAGGCCCGTTCCCGGGCGGTCCAGCTGGCCGCCTACCGCCTCGCCTACGCCCGGCTGCGGGGCCTGGACCCACACCGCGATGTCGACGCCGCCTTCTACTATGCGAGCACCGGCGAGACGGTCTATCCGGTCCTCGCCGATGAAGCCGACCTCGCCGGTCTCATCCGCCTGGGTCAGAATCTCGGGTGACGTCCGGTGACGGTGCTGAGGAGGCAGTCGCTGCCGGCACACCGGCCCCCGCCGCCGGCACGTCCGCCGCCGTCGCGCCCGCGGGCCGGGGTGGAGCCGACCGGCTCGGCACCAGATCCTGGCCGCCGACATCGTCGGCGAGCATCTCCAGCCAGCGCATGGCCTGCCTGACCCGATCGGGATAGCCGGCGGCCAGGGCATCGAAGAGATTGGTGACATAGCCCAACTCCCCGACCAGCTGCGCCCGCGTCAACAGATGCCGATCGGGGCGGCTGGCGCGGGCATGAGCATAGGCGCGCGCCAGCTCGGTCGCCGTGTCGGGGACACAGTCGCGCACGATCGCCGCGAAGTCGTCGGCCGGATCGGCGACCTTGGCCCGGCGCCAGCCGGTGATCCCGCGGATCACCGGCTGCTCGTCAACCACCTCAACGAGCAGGTGCCGCCCGTCAATGGCGCCGTGCACGGGGGTCGGCGCGAACTGCCAGATCGCGACATTCTCCAGCGCCTGCTCCCACCGCGAGAGCAAGGTCGCCGGGACCCGACCACTCGCGGCGGCCCGGTCGAGATCCGACAGGTGCCGCTGGCGATACTCATCGGCGGTATAGGACTCCAGCCCGGCGCTGTCGAACAGGCCGGGGTCGAGGTTGTGGATCATCGCCAGGGTCTTGCCGGTCGCGACCGTCAGCTCATCGTCGGCGCCCAATTCCTCGAGGTTGATCCCGCTGCCGGGGATCTCCTGGTGGACCAGCGCCCGCCCGCCCTCGGGCAGGGGGACGGTGCCGCGCACCACGGGCATGCCGATCGGCAGTCGCCGGCTGAGCACGGTGACGACCGCGGCCGCGGCATCGAGTTCCGCGGCGCCGGCCGGGGACGTCGGCGCGCGAACGACCCAGCGCCGCTGTTGGCTGTCCTCGACAACGGCCGCGTCATAGGGGGCGGCATTCGCGGTGCCCATCACGGCGACCGCCACCGGGTCGAGTCCGGGCACGGCCGCGCTCGCGAGGGCCGCAAGCTGGAGGGGGCTTCGCGTCACGGATCTCACCGTATGCTGCGTGCCCACCCGCGTGCATCCCGCCTCGCCGGGCACGACCCGAGGGTCACCGCGCGCCGCTCACGACGCCAGCCGGGCCAGAACCTCCCCGAGAGCGGGGTTGGTCGCCGTCGTCCCATCGGGGAAGAGCACCGTCGGGACCGTCTGATCGCCTCCATTTGCCGACATCACGAAGTCGGCGGCGTCGGGGTCTTCCTCGATGTTGACCTCGGTGTAGCCGACGCCCTCGCGCTCCAGCTGCGCCTTCAACCGCCGGCAGTAGCCGCACCAGGTGGTCGAGAACATCGTCACGCTTCCGGCCTCGGGGGCGGTGGGTGCGGGCATGGGGCGGGCTCCTTGGTTCGGCGGTTCCGGGCGAGCAGGGGACTCGGGGAGGTGAACGTCGGTGGCAGCGCGTACCTTCCCGGTATGACCAGCGCGCCCCCCGAGGACCCGGACGCCATCCTCGCGCGCCTGGACCCGGAGCAGCGCGAGGTAGCTGCGCACCCGCTCGGGCCGATGTGCATCCTCGCCGGCGCGGGCACCGGCAAGACCCGGGCGATCACCCACCGGATCGCGTTCGGCGTGCGCTCGGGCGCCTACGCCGCGCCGCGAGTGCTGGCGCTCACCTTCACGGCCAGGGCGGCGGGTGAGATGCGGACCAGGCTGCGCGAGCTGGGCGTCGTCGGCGTTCAGGCGCGCACCTTCCATGCCGCCGCGTTGCGTCAACTGCACTACTTCTGGCCGCGGGCCATCGGCGGAGCAGCCCCCGACGTCATGCCGCACAAGATTGCCGCCGTCGCCGAGGCGGCCGCCCGGCTGCGGCTGCGCTTCGAGCGGCCGGAGCTGCGTGATCTCGCCGCCGAGATCGAGTGGGCCAAGGTCAGCCTTGTCACCGCCGAGGCCTACCCGCAGGCCGCAGCCCGGGCTCAGCGGATTCCGCCCGGGGTGGACGCGACCGCGATGGCGCGCCTGATGGCGGCATACGAGGAGGTCAAAGCCGCCCGTGGGGTGATCGACTTCGAGGATGTGCTGTTGCTGACCCTGGGAATCCTGCGCGACCGAGGCGACATCGCGGCCGCGGTGCGCGAGCAGTACCGGCATTTTGTCGTCGATGAGTACCAGGACGTCAACGGTCTCCAGCAGGCGTTGCTGGCGGCCTGGCTCGGCGACCGGGAGGAGGTGTGCGTCGTCGGTGACCCCGCTCAGACGATCTATTCCTTCGCCGGCGCCTCGGCCGAGCACCTGCGCGGATTCGCCCGGGCGCACCCGGGCTGCCGGCAGGTCACGCTCGCGCGCAACTACCGCTCCAGCCCGCAGATTCTCGCCCTCGCCAATGCGGTCGCGAGCATGCCCGGCGGGGCCCGTCGCTGGGGTGGGCAACCGCTGATCGCCCAGAGCGAGCCCGGTCCCGACCCGGCCACCCACGTCTTCCCCGACGACCCCGCCGAGGCGGCGGGGATCGCCGAACTCATCGAGCGTCTGCGCGATTCGGGGACACCGGCCAGCCAGATCGCCGTGCTCTTCCGCACCAACGCCCAAAGCGAGGCGATCGAGGCGGCGCTGGCCGAGCGGGGCATCCCCTATCTGGTCCGCGGCGGCGAGCGGTTCTTTGCGCGCCGCGAGGTCAAGCAGGCGATCGCCTTGCTGCGCGGCAGCGCCCGCGCCGACGACGGCTCGAGCGCGCTCCCGGAGCTGGTGCGCGATGTGCTGACCAGCGCCGGCTGGAGCCGCGAGCCGCCCGCCACATCCGGGGCCGCGCGGGAGCGCTGGGAGTCCCTGGACGCCCTGGCCGTGCTCGCCGACCAGTTCGCTGCCGCCACGCCGGCGGCCCGGCTGCCCGAGTTGATCCGCGAGCTGGACGAACGGGCCGCGGCGCAGCACGCGCCCAGCGTCGAGGGGGTCACGCTCGCCTCGCTGCACGCCGCCAAGGGCTTGGAATGGGATGCGGTGGTCATCGCCGGCGTGTCCGACGGCTACCTCCCGATCGCGATGGCTGAACTAGGCGCCCAGATCGAGGAGGAACGCCGCCTGTTCTATGTCGGGCTGACCCGGGCGCGCCGTCAGCTCCACCTGACCTGGGCGCAGGCCAGGAGCCCCGGCGGGCGGCCCACGCGGCGACCATCCCGCTTCCTCGACGCCACCGTGGGCGGGAGGGGGCCGGCCACGCCGGCCGCCGGCGGGGCCGCGGCCGGCAAGACCGCGCGCTCCCGCCAGCCCAAGGTCGCCCGGTGCCGCACGTGTGCTGCGCCGCTGCTGAGCGCCGCCGAGCGGACCACGCGGCGGTGCGGGAACTGCCCGGCGACCTATGACGAGGCGACCTTCGCCGCGCTGCGTAGCTGGCGGGCCGCGATCGCCAAGGCGAGTGGCGTGCCCGCCTATGTCGTCTTCACCGACGCCACGCTGACCGCCATCGCCGAGCAAACCCCCTCGACCGACGCCGAGATGATCGCCATTCCCGGTGTGGGACAACGCAAATTGGCGATGTATGGCGCGCATGTGCGCGCCGTGCTGGCGGGCGAGGACCCCGCCGAAGTCGCCGTTCGTGAACCCGCGCCCTGAACTTTTTTCAACTTTTCCGGCGCTTTCTCGTTAATTCGCTGGCGAGCCCGCCGGCAACCCCTTAGTCTGAAGCCCACGCCCGCCGCGCACCCCGTGCCGAGCGCCCGACAGCAGCAAAGGAGGCACCGACCGTGAGCATCATCTCGATGATCCCCACCCAGGCCCTCGCTGCGTTGACGCCTGCCCGCGTGCGGGCCGCCCACGCCTACGTGGGCTGCGCCTTCGCCGAAGGCGTCGTCCCGTCCGCATGGGGGAAGTCCGCCACCTCGCCTGGAAGTCCCGGATGAGCTGAACCTCAGACCGGCTCGACCTCCAGGCCGCGGATCCCCACCGGATCCGCGGCCTTTGTCATGTCCGCCACACCACATCGCACAACCAGCACGACCGCGCCACATCCGGCGCACACCGCCAGCCCGCCAGACCCGGTGGGCTCGACCTGGGAGGTGAACGACTCGATGCAGCTCACCCAGCTGCTCGACCACGGCGCGCGCGCCACGCTGGCAACCGGAGAGATTCCGTGCCACGCCAACGACCCCGAGCTGTGGTTCGCCGAGACGCCCGAGGGCGTCGAGTTCGCCAAGGCCCTGTGCGGCACCTGCCCAATGGTGGCTGCCTGCCTCGCCGGCGCGCTCGAGCGCTCCGAGTCCGCCGGAGTCTGGGGCGGTCAGCTCATCGTCAGCGGTGTCGTGGTTCCCCGCAAGCGGCCCCGCGGCCGCCCCCGCAAGGATGCCGTCGCGGCCTGAATAGGCTTCGCCCGTGCGAGCACTCCACCCCGACCATCACCGGGTCGTCGAAGCCTTGACGACCCCCGACCTCGCGAGCATCGTCGACCTCGTCGTGTGGGTGACCACCGACGAGGGCGGCGAGCTCGCGGCATACGCGGCTAATCATCTCGGGACCGTCCGTTGGGGCGTGAGCGGTCGCCGCGAACTCGTTTCGGGCATCGACCCGATCGGCAGCGAGGATCCACTGGCCTTTCTGCCGTATGCCGCGGAGCTGGCCAATCCCAGCCCTCGCGTCTCCACCGACAACGCCTATCCGGACGCCGCGGCCCGGCTGCGGTCCTTCTTCGGCCACCCCGACCGCAGTCCGGACTTGGCGATCGTGCACACGCCCCGGCACTACTTCCCCGACGAGGGCGGGCACCGCGGGGAGCACGGTTCGCTCGATGTCATCCAGTCCCGGGCGCCGCTCATCCTCAGCGGGCGGCGGGTCCGGCGCCTCGGCCACCTCGACACCCACGCTCGGCTCGTCGACGTCGGCCCCACACTGGCCCACCTGGCGGGGGTCCCGGCGAGCGACCTGCGCGACCGGCACGGCGAACCGCTGGACGGTCAGGTCCGCAGCGACGTTCTCGACGACGGGGAGCCGGGCCCGGTCGTCGGCATCCTCTGGGACGGCGCCCACTGCGGAGATCTGCTCGATCTCGCCGCGTCCGGTGAGCTGCCCGGCGTGGCCCGGCTGATCGAGACCGGGGTGGCCTACCAGGGCGGCGCGCTCGCCCAATTCCCGAGCGTCACGCTCACCAACCACACCTCGATCCTGACCGGGGTCGGCCCGGGCCGGCACGGCGTGCTCGGCAATGTCTACTACGACCGCGCCACCCAGGAGCGGGTCGTCCCCAACGACGAGAGCACCTGGCATCGCAGCGGCGAATGGCTCGACCCGGCCGTCCGGACCGTCTTCGAGATGGTCGCCGATCACCTTCCGCCGGGCTCGACACCACGCACCGCGAGCGTCGATGAGGCGATCGACCGCGGCGCCGACTACTCCACGATGCAGCTGATCCGTGCCTCGGGCAGCACCACCGGTGCCGGCGGCCTGGGCGATCAGCTCCCCGATTCGCACGCCTCGCCCTTCCTCGCCGACCCCGACCATCTCGACGACGGCTACTTCTCCTGGGGGGTCCAGGTCGACGATCTCGGCTGGCAGCAAATCCGCCGGCTGTGGGCCGACCCGGCGCACGCTCCCCGGTTGACCTGGTGGGCCAATGTCGTCACCGACGCCGGCCATCACGCCGGCGGTCCACGCAGCGAGATCGCCCGCGCGGCGCTGCGCCAATCCGATGCCCGGCTGTGCGCTTTCCTCGACCTGCTCGATCGCGCCGGCGCCACCGACCAGGTGAGTTTCCTCCTCACCGCCGACCACGGCTTCGAAGCCGCGGATCCGCCGGTCACCGGCAGTTGGGGTCCCGCGCTCGCGAACCTCGGCGTTCCCTATCGCGACGAGGGCCCCGGCTTCGTCTACCTCTTCTAGCCTTGCTCTCATGCCCCAGCTGCGGATTGCCCAGGACGAGCACGCCGACCAGGTTCTTAGCGGCGATCCGGTTGCGCTGATCGTCGGGATGCTGCTCGATCAGCAGTTCCCGATGGAGCGGGCGTTCGCTGGGCCGGCCAAGATCCTCGATCGCTTCGGCACACTGGACCCGGCAGCGCTCGCGGCGGCCGATCCGCAGGCGTTCGCGGACCTGTGCGCGACCCCGCCGGCCATCCACCGTTACGGCCGCTCGATGGCCGCCCGCGTGCAGGCCCTTGCCGCCGTCGTGCGCGATGACTACGCCGGCGACGCGGCGGCGATCTGGGAGCAGGCAGCCGACACCGCGGACTTGCTCGTGCGGCTGCGGAAACTCCCCGGCTTCGGCGACCAAAAGGCCCGCATCTTCGCCGCCCTGC
This sequence comes from Nostocoides sp., assembly GCF_037045025.1. Classification (GTDB taxonomy): domain Bacteria; phylum Actinomycetota; class Actinomycetes; order Actinomycetales; family Dermatophilaceae; genus Nostocoides_A. The sequence continues at coordinate 25,909 of NZ_JBAOHM010000018.1, forward strand.
TCGGCAAACAGCTGGGCGTGACTCCACCGGGGTGGCGCGAGACGATTGGCCCGTATGCCGAGGACGGCAGCTTCCGCTCGGTCGCGGACGTCCGCGACCCCGACTCTCTGCAGCGGGTCCGCGAGTTCAAGCAGGCCGTCAAGCGCGCGGCGAAGCAGCAGGCGCAGGCGCCGTAGCGCCAGCGGCCGCGCGCGCCCCACCACCGCGCGCTGCCATCGAGAGGAGCCTATCGGCACGGTTTTCGCCTTCAGGTGTGTCGGAAAGTAACTCTCGACGGCAGTGAGTGGAATCAGTCTTCATCGAAGCCGATCGTGATGATCTCGTCGATGGTGATCGCTCGCGCTTTGCGGGTCGCCGGCGTGAGATTGGCGACGGTGATGCGGCCGTCGTAGCCGAGTTCGACGGAGCCAACGACAGAGCGCGGCTGCGCGGTCGCCGACCGCAGGTCGATCCTCTGGACTAGCCGGGCGTCCTTGTAGATGCCTAGGACGCCCATCTGTGGTCCACGGGCACTGACTAGCGCGACGGTGCGCTGGGCCGTATGGTCGCTGAACGGCCACCGGTTGGTCAGGCCCGTGCCGGGCGTTGTGGTCACGCGGACCGTGCCGCCGATGGCGCTGGCTGCCGCCGAGTCCGTCCAGCCGTGGCTGTAGGGGACATTGTGCGGGTCCAGGCTCATCAGGTCGGGGCGGACGTAGGCGGCCCCGACATAGTGGCTCCCGCGGAACAGCTACTCCTGGGCGGGTTCGCTGGGGGTCTCGTTGATCGTGGGTGCGACGACCCCGGTGAGCGTCGTGGTGCCGGTGGCGTTCGATGAGGCGACGGTCCGCTCGCCCCACATGATGCGGCAGCCGGCGGCGCAGCCGGCAACCGTGATGCTCACCCGCACCCGGGCGCGACCCTCCGATTGCCGCAGGTGTTGGTCCAGCACCGTGACGTGGAAGGGGGCAAGACATCCCGGTTCGGCGTCGAGCGCGGTCCGTTGTTGAAGTGGGCGATGCGCACCAAGCCGTCGAAGTTGGCGGCCGCGCCGGCCCGGGCCGTCGGCGTGAGGTTGACCACGCGGATCGTGGTCGGCCAGGGCGGGGCCTTCAAGACTGCGACGACCTTCCGCGGCACAGCTGTGGCTGACCTCAGGTCGACCTTTGCGGCCAGGGTGGTGCCGACATACACGCCCAGGACGCCTGCCGTCGGGCCGGTCGCGGCGATCACGCCCAGTTGGCCGACTCCGATCGTCGGGGAGCGGAAGGAGATCGCGGACCCAGGGCGGGTGGAGCGCAGCGTCATCGTCTGGGTTGCCGTCAGGTCCAGATCGGCGTGCCAGCCGCCCGAACCGGCGGTGACGCTGGGCTCTGGCACGTTTTCGGCGCCGTTGTCGACCTGGGCCAAGGGCCGCGGGCCCGATGCCGTGTGCTGCGTCAGCCGGAAGGCGGTGGAGATGCTTTCCGTGAGCTGGGCTCCCGTCCGGACGGTGTAGCGGTGCGTCGTGCCCCCGGGGAAGGTCCGGCGGTCGATGACTCGCCACGCGTAATCCCCTTGGTAGATCGCTGCTGCCTCCAGATCGCAGCCGCGCCGACAGTCCGCCGTGGTGGTCACGACGACGTCGACCGCGATCATGCCCGTGTCCGGCCCGGGGACTTGTTGCCCGCCGACCAGGCGGACCCCGATACTCGCCGTCGGGCCGTCCGCCGAGGCCACCGTCGTCGCGCTCCCAGCCACTGCGGCCGCGGCCAGCGCCCCGGCCATCACCAGGTGCGGTCTCATGTCGGTTACCTTCCCGTCGACTCCGGGCAAACCCCCTGATCGAGACGCTAGCAAAACCCATCCAGGGGCTCTCGCACGAGGTGGCGATGGGTTCCGGCTCGGCGGCCGGCGCTCAGCGTGGCGGTGGCAACCGGGTGGCGTCGAATTCGGGCAGGTAGTGGGTCATCGCGTCGCGGAGCGACACCTCGCCGCCGATCTGGCAGAGCACGCCGACACCGCCCAGCCAGACGCGGTGGATCAACAGGTATTCCGGCGGCAGGTTCAGCTTGATCCCGACCGTCCATTCCGGGCGGCGCACGTCGTTGATCTTCAGGGCAATGGCGCGCAGCCAGGCGCGGTCGAACCGGAAGCGGGCATACTGCATCGGCTCCAGGAAGATCGACAGGTAGGACAACACCGCCTGGGGGTCGACCTCGATCGAGGGCTTGATGAAGCCCTCGGCGCGCAGCCCGCCGACCAGGGCGTCGGCGTCGCCGGCCAGGGCGTGGGTGACCAGCCGACCCATCACCGGGGGCAGGCCACCGGGAAGCCGGTTGACCGCGCCGAAGTCGAGCACGCCGAGCCGCCCGTCCGGGGTGATGCGGAAGTTCCCCGGGTGCGGGTCGGCGTGCAGTTGGCCGGCGCGCTGGGGTCCGGCGAGCAAGAACTCCAGATAGAGCTGGGCGGCGACATTCCGGGTATCCGGGTCCCCCTCGGCAATGATCCGCGACAGCGGCACCCCGGGCAGCCACTCGGAGACGATGACCTCGCTGGATGAGTGGACGACGTCCGGAATCGCGTAGTCCGGGTCGTCGCGGAAGGCCCGGGCGAAGGCCCGCTGGTGGCTGGCCTCGAGGTGGTAGTCCAGCTCTTCGCTCATCCGGGAGGTCAGCTCGGCCATGATCGGTTTGATGTCGAGCCCGGGGACCCAGCCCGCGGACACCCGGGCGACCCGGGAGAGCTGGCGCAGGTCGCTGAGCAGCGCTTCCCGCGCTCCGGGGTATTGGATCTTCACGGCTACCTCCCGGCCGTCGCGGGCAACGGCCTTGTGCACCTGACCGATCGAGGCCGCGGCCGCGGGGATGTCGTCGAACTCGCGGAACTTCGCCGTCCGCCACCGGGGCCCGAGCTCACGGGCGAGAACCTGGTGCACCGCCTCGGGCGGCAGCGGTGGGGCTGCCTCCTGCAGCTTGGTCAACGTCGCCCGGTAGGGGCCGGCCCACTCCTCCGGCATCGCGGCTTCCATGATGGACAACGCCTGCCCGACCTTCATCGCCCCGCCCTTGAGCTCGCCGAGGACGGTGAACAACTGCTCGGCGGTCCGTGCCTGGATCTCGGCGGCGACGGCCTCGGCGGGCTTGCCGCCGACGCGCTTGCCGAGACCGATCGCCGTGCGGCCGGCGACTCCCAGCGGCAGGCCGACGAGCTTGGCCGTCCGCTGCGCCGTCCGCTTCGGCAGTTCGCTCACGCCAACATTGTGACCGCTGCCGGGGACGGCTCGCCGACGCACCCGCAGTCGGGGTGTCGCGGCCAGCGTCGCTGGACCATTTCGGGCCAGGGGGCCGCGACCTCCAACGCCACCCCGACCGGGGTGTCGGTGCCGTCAAGGTGACTGACGACGACGCGGGCGGCCAACCCGGCGCCGATCGTCGTCAGAGCGCATTCACCGACCGCGAGGACGCTCGCCGGATCGGGTGGCGCGGCCAGTTGGGCGCGCAGCCACCGCCACGACGGGTCCAGATCGGTGCGGACCCGCTCCATGCAGCCCAGGCAGGGACCGATCCCGGGCAACACCAATGGCCCGACGCTCACCCCGCCCGCGGTCAGGGCCACCGGCAGATGCGGTATGCCGCGCTTCACCCAGGTGCTGCCCGCCTCCTCCGGCACGGGCTCGGCGGCCGTCAGGACGACCAGGTCGGGTCGGCGCCGGTATCTCATCGAGTCACCGCTCGGGGCGTCGCGCTCGATCCGCCCCACGCCCGCCTGGAGCAGGGTGGCCGCGATGCTGGCGGCGATCTGGCCGCGGCCATGCACCCAGACGCACGCGCTTTGGCGGTCCAGGACGACGTCGTGGGCCGCGGCCCCCGCGGCGGCAACCTCCTGCTCGAAGTTGCCCCCCGCAAACCCCCAGCGGGCCCGGGCGCTGCCCGGGCTCACCAGGATCCCGCTGGCCCGCAGCACGGCGAGGATCTCCTCCCTGCGTCGCGGGTCGACGCCTGCGTCGGCGGCGGCGGCCGCGACATCGGTGCTGCCGTCCAACCGGCTGACCCAGGCCACCTCCTCGGCGCTCATGCCCACGAGGCGGATCCCGTCGCGTGGGTCGATGCCGAACTGGACGCTGCCGTCGGCGCGCACCAGCGGCCGGTTCTGCCCGCGGATCCGTGGCCAGCCGTGCACCTTGCCCCCTTTGCCGTGCCAATGTCACCGGCGCCCCCGGGCCGGCATCCTCGGATGCCACTCTGGCAGACCACGCCCGTGCCCGCCGGCAGTCATCCACAGCTCGGCGAAGTTATCCACAACCACACAGGCGGCGCTCCCCGGCCGGGGAGCGCCGCCTGTGTGGGCTTGCGGGGTCAGGCCTTGGCGAGGATCCGGTTGAGGTTGGTGCCGCAGACCGGGCAGACCCCCTTGGCCATCCGGCGACCGTTCTCGGTCGTGACCACCCTGCCCTCGGCCTCGCGCTTCTCCTTGCACTTCACGCAGTAGAACTCGCCGGTGTATGTCTCGTCAGCCATCTGGCTTTTCTCCTCGTCGAAGGGGACCGGACCACGGGCGGGCCCGTCGCTGAACTCAACCCTAGACGACGACGAACGGGTAACCGCCAACGTCGCCTGTTCAACTGCGAGCGTGTCTGGGCACGTCGGGCCACCCGGCCCACCCGCCAGGTCGCGAGTTACCTCGGCTCGGCCGTCAAATCGCGGGTGACTACGCTCGGCGGTGTGGGCAGCGTTGAGCACTCCGCCGCGGATGTGGAGATCCGCCGCAGCGCGCGCCGCCGCCGCACGGTTTCGGCGCGTCGCGAGGACGGCCGCACGATCGTGCTGGTTCCCGAGGGCCTGAGCGTGGCCGAGGAGGCCCGCTGGGTCGAGGTGATGATCGGCAAACTTGAGCGCCGCGGGGCCCGCCAGCGGCGCGCCCACGGCCACGACGGCGCCGAGCCGTCGGCGGGGCAATCCGAGCTTGCCCGGCGAGCAGAACGGCTCTCGCGTGACTTCCTCGAGGGCCGGGCCCGGGCGACCAGCGTGGTCTGGGTCGGCAACCAGCAGCGCCGCTGGGGCTCGTGCACCCCGGCCACCGGTGAAATCCGTCTGTCCGAGCGCGTGCGCGGGATGCCCGGCTATGTCGTCGACTATGTCCTCATTCACGAGCTGGCCCACCTGCTGCACGCCGACCACGGCCCCCGGTTCTGGGCGCTCGTCGGGCGCTTTCCCCGCGCCGAGCGGGCCCGGGGCTTCCTGGACGGGTATGCCGCCGCGGCTGGCCTGGTGCTCGACGAGCACGAGTGACCGCTCAGCCGAGCGTGTGGCGAGCGACGCCGATCAAGCGGGGTAGGTCGGCCCCCGCCCCGGGCGGCAGGTCCTCGGCCGGCCACCACGCGACCTCCTCGGACTCCGCGCTGGCCACCGGCACCTCCTCGGCGTCGGCCAGCGCCAGATAACGGACGTCGAGATGCTCGGTGCAGGAGCCGAATCGGGCACCGAGCAGATGCCGGTCGAGGTCGATCGGCCCAGGCAGCGGGTCCAGGCCGTCCAGCCCGGACTCCTCCCGCGCCTCCCGGGCCGCAGCCTCCCACAGCCCGGCGTCCTCGGCCTCGAGATGCCCGCCGAACTGGAGCCACAGGCCGGCCTTGCGGTGCCGGTGCAGCAGCACGCGCTCGCCGTCCCGGCTCATCACCAGGCACGACGCCGTCAGGTGTGCCGGGGGCCCTGCCTTGGAGACCGCGCTCGGGTCGTTGCCCAACACCGTCAAGAAGCTGCGGCGCAGGTGCTCCTGAGTCGGGTCGGGTGCGCGCCATGCCAGCAGCGTGGCCAGCGCGTCGTCATAGAGGTGCCGCACCGCGGGCGGCGCGTGTCCGCTCACGCCTCGCCCGGGTGCCGGTGGTCATCAGCGTGCCGCTGGTCGTCGGCGCGCGCCGGGTCCCCGTCCGCGCCAGCGTGATCGTCCGCCCCGCCAGCGTGATCGTCCGCCACGGACAGCATCCGCTCCAGCGCGGCGTCCAACTCGTCCTCCTGCGCCGGCGCCGTGCGCCGCTCGACATATCCGAGGACATCGTCGAGGTCTGCGGTTGTCGGGGCGATGTCCGGGTGCCCCCACGCGGCATCTCTGAGGGAGGCGCCGCCAGCGGCCTCCAGCGCCGCGAACAGATTGGCGGCGTCCCGCAGGCGCCGCGGCCGCAACTCCAAGCCGACGAGCCCGGCGAAGGTCTTTTCGGCCGGCCCGCCGAGCGCCCGCCGCCGCCGGACGGTCTCGGCCAGCGCGGCGGCATGCGGCAGATGTGCCGCCGCCGCCCGGTCGGCCACGACATCGACCCAGCCCTCGATCAACGCCAGCCAGGTCTCCAACCGGGCCAGCGCGGCCTGCTGGGCAGCCGACGGCTTGGGTGCGAAGAGCTTGTCCGACAGCTGCTCCTGCAGCGCCTCCGGGTTGGTGGGATCGACGCCCGCCATGGCGGACTCGATCCCGGCAGTGTCGATCTCGATGCCGCGGGCATAGTCCTGAACGGCGGTGAGCAGTTGCGGCCCGAGCCAGGGCGCCCCCTCGAAGAGACGCAGCCGGGCCGCCTCCCGCACGGCGAGATAGAGCCACACCTCGTCGAGGTCGACCTCCAGGCCCTCGGCGAAGGCGGCGATATTCGCGGGCACGAGCACCAACGCGCCCTCGGGGGTCAGCGGGAGCGAAACCTCGGTGCCAGTGAGCGTCTCGCCGGCGAGCGCGGCCAGGCCCTCCCCGAGCTGCATGGAGAACATCGAGGCTCCGGCGCGCCGCAGCAGCGGGCCGATCTGCCCAAGGACGGCCGCCGGATTGGTTCCCGGCGGCAACAGACCCGCAGGGAGCTGGTCAAACCCGGTCTCGGCGAACTGGGCCGTGACGGCGTCACCGAGGGCCCTGGTGACCCCATCGGCCACCGGGGACACCAGCTCGCGCCATACCGCCAAGGTGCCCTCGATCCACTCGGCCCGCGACCAGGCCCTCCCGGCCAGGCCGGGGGCCTCCAGCTCGGTGACCTGGCCGAGCCAGAGATCGGCGACGTGTCCCGCTTCGGCGGCCAGTCGTTGCTCGCGTTCGCTCATCGTGCCGTCGCCGTCGGCGAGCACGCTCTTGCGGGCCACCTCGGTGACGACCGAGGCCGCGATCGGACCCTCGTCCGGGCCGCTGAACATCGCCCGGAACTGGCCCATCATCGACTCGAACTGAGCCACCGGAATCGCGCCCAACCCCATCTCACCGAGGTGCTGCAGCAGTTCCGGCGGCAACTGCGCCCCGCCCGTCATCCGCCGCAGCGCCTCGGCCATCTCGGGGGGAAGCCCACCGGTCGAGTCCTGCGGGCTGGGCTCGGCGTCGTCGGGATCGGGGGGCACGGGCAAATCGTGCTCAGGCACAGCGGCTCCTAAGGCGCCTGTGAGAATGTGTCCTTCACAATAACCACGGCTGATCATCCCTAGTTCCCAAGAAAGGGCCGATGAACGACCAGCTGCGCCTGTGCGCCCTGCGAGCGGACCCGTTGTCGGCCGACGAGGTGCTGCAGGCGCTGAGCGATCCCGGCAGCGGCGGCCAGGTCATCTTCCTCGGCCGGGTGCGCGATCACGACCACGGCCAGCCGGTCCGCGGCTTGGGCTATCAGGCTCACCCCAGCGCCGACGCCCGGCTGGAGTCGGTATGCCGCGCTGTCGGCGCCCGGCATCCCGAGGTGGTCTTGGCTGCGGTCCACCGGACCGGGGAATTGGCCGTCGGCGAGATCGCAGTCATCGTCGGCGCCGCAAGCGCCCATCGCGATGCTGCCTTCGCCGCGGCCCGGGATTTGATCGACTCCCTCAAGGCCACCGTGCCGATCTGGAAGCAGCAGCGCTTCACCGACGGCTCCGACGAGTGGGTCGGCCTGCCGTGAGCGTCGAGCCCGGTGCCGGCCGCGGCGAGACCTTCCGGATCAGCCGCAAGGTCCGCACGCTGCTGGTCGCCGCATTCCTCGGGGTGGCGACGGCCGCCGTGCTCGCGCTCATCCCGCTGCCCTATGCGATCCTCAGCCCCGGACCGGCCATCAACGTCCTCGGCGACGGCTCCGACGGCAAGCCGCTGATCGAGGTCTCGGGTGCGCGCCGGTATGCCGCCGGTGGCGCCCTTGACTTCACGACCGTCTCGGTTCGCGGCGGGCCCGGCAACCGGGTCAACGTGTGGGACGTCCTCGACGCCTGGTTGCGACCGGCAACCGAGGTCTTTGACGAGGTCGTCTTCTTCCCGAAGGGCGTGACCAAGGACGAGGTCAAACAGGAGAACACCGCCGAGATGACCGGCTCGCAGCAGGAGGCGATTGCCGTCGCGCTGCGCAGCATCGGGGCCGAGGTCACCGAGCGCTATGTGGTCGCCAGCGTCGCCGGCGACGCCCCGGCCAAGGATGTCCTCAAGGTGGGGGATCGCATCGTCGCCATCGACGGCACCGAGGTGGCGACCCTCGCCGACATCCAACGGATCGTCCGCGCTCACCAACCGGGCGACCGGCTCGCCCTCGACCTCATCCGCTCGGGCGCCCGGACCGCGGTCAGCGCCGTGACGACGAGCGCGTCCGGGCGCACGGTCTTGGGAATCACTGTGGGGACCGACTTCCAGTTTCCCTACCAGGTGACAATCCACGCCGGGAATGTGGGCGGGCCCTCGGCCGGCCTGATGTTCTCGCTCGCCGTCCGCGACGTCCTCACTCCCGGCGACCTCACCGGCGGCAAGCGCATCGCCGGGACCGGAACCATCGACGCCGAGGGTGTCGTCGGGCCGATCGGCGGGATCCGGCAAAAGCTCGTCGGAGCGCGCGCCGCGGGTGCGCAGTATTTCCTCGCCCCGGCGGCAAACTGCCCGGAACTCGTCGACGCCGACCCGGATGTCACCGTGGTCAAGGTGGCCACCTTCGCCGAGGCGCTCGCCGGCGTGGAGGCGATCGCCGCGGGCAAGGGATCGGGCCTGCCCTCCTGTTCCTGAGCGGGCCGGCCGAGCGCGCGTTCAGGCTGGCAGGTTAAGTTGCCCTCGTGAGTTCGTCCGACTGGTCTAAGGACAACGAGCCCGAGGGGCCGCCGCCGCGGCCCCCGCGAGGTCGCCGGGCGGCGCCCCGAGGGCCGCGTCCGCCGCGCCGCCGCGGCCCGCTCGCGCCCACGATCATCGTCTTGGCGGTGCTGGCCGCTGCGGCCAGCGCCTTATCCGGGGTGTGGACCGATGTCCTTTGGTTCCGCTCGGTGGGTTTCCAGAAGGTCTTCACCACCACGCTGTTCACCCGGATCGGGCTGTTCGCCGTCGGCTTCGCCGTCGCCGCCCTGCTCCTCGGCTTGAGCCTGATCCTCGCCTACCGGCACCGGCCGTTCTATGTGCCCGCCGGAGACGGCAACGACACCCTGGAGCAGTATCGCGAGGCAATCGAGCCGATGCGTCGGGTGCTGACCATCGCCGTTCCGGTGATCGTCGGCGCGCTCGCCGGTGCGGCGCTGTCGAGCCAATGGCGGCTCTTCCTCGCCTGGCGCAACCAGGTGCCGTTCGGCACGAAAGACCCGCACTTCCACAAGGACATCGGCTTCTTCATCTTCTCCTTGCCGTGGCTGAACGCCCTGATCTCCTTCCTGACGATGGTCCTCGTGGCCGCGCTGCTGGCGGCGGGTTTCACCCACTATGTGTATGCCGGTCTGCGCCTGCCCGGACGCGGGACCACAACGCGGGCCGCGTTCATCCACCTCGGGTTGCTTGCCGCGGCCCTGACGCTCGTGCGGGCGGCCGCCTTTTGGTACAGCCGCTACGGCCTGGCCGTCAAACAGTCGAAGCTGATGACCGGCATTGGCTTCACCGACGACAAGGCGGTGCTGCCCACCCGCACGATCTTGGCGGTGGCAGCGGTGATCTGCGCGGCGCTCTTCCTTTCGGTCATCGTCACCCGGTCCTGGCGGCTGCCGCTGATCGGTGCCGCCTTGCTCGGTGTGCTCACCGTGGTCGTCGGCTCGATCTATCCCGCGATCGTCCAGTCGGTCAAGGTCAACCCGTCGCAGAAATCCCTCGAATCGCCCTACTTGCAAAAGAACATCAACGCCACCCGTGCGGCATACGGGCTGGACGGTATCGAGGTCACCCCGCGCTATGACGCCAGGACGACGGCGACAGCGGGTCAGTTGCGCGATGACGCCGACACGATTCCCGGCATCCGCCTGGTCGACCCGATCGTCGTCGCGCCCACCTTCCGGCAGCTGCAGGCCCTGCGGGACTACTACGCCTTCCCGGACGCGCTCGACGTCGACCGCTACCAGATCGACGGCAAGGAGGCCGATGTCGTCGTCGCCGTCCGCGAACTCAACCTGCTCGGTGTTCCGGCGGCCCAGCGCAACTGGCTGAACGACCACACGGTCTACACGCACGGCTTCGGGTTGGTCGCGGCATACGGCAACCAGCGCGGACCGAACGGGGAGCCGGTCTTTGCCCAGCGCAATATCCCGCCGACCGGGAAGCTGCCGAAGTTCGAGCCCCGGATCTACTTCGGGGAGCAGTCGCCTGCCTACTCCATCGTTGGTGCGGCCGAGGGGGAGCGGCCGCGCGAGTTCGACTATCAGGACGCCGAGGGTCAAAAGAACAACACCTACGCCGGGTCCGGCGGAGTCGCCATCGGCAACTTCTTCCGGCAGGCGGCTTATGCGATCAAATACCGCGAGATCAACTTCCTGCTGTCCAACACCGTTGGCGGGCACTCCAAGATCCTCGACCACCGCACCCCCCTGGAGCGGGTCCAGCGGGTTGCCCCCTGGCTGACCCTGGACGGCAATCCCTATCCCACCGTGGTCGGCGGGCGCGTGCAGTGGGTCGTCGACGGCTATACGACATCCGACCATTACCCGTATTCGTCGGTGCAGAACCTCAGCGACGCCACCTCGGATTCGACCACCGTGCGGGCGCGCAGCGTGGCCGCGCTGACCTCCGGCAATGTCAACTACCTGCGGAACTCGGTCAAGGCCACCGTCGACGCATTCGACGGCACCGTCCACCTGTATGCGTGGGATGAATCCGACCCGGTGATGCAGACGTGGAGCCGGGCCTACCCGGGCACGGTCGAGCCGACCAGCGCGATCAACGGCGAGCTGATGTCGCATCTGCGCTACCCGGAGGACCTGTTCAAGATCCAGCGGCTCATCCTCAGCCGCTACCACGTCACTGCGGCCGATTCCTTCTTCGGCGGCAACGACTACTGGCGCGTTCCGGACGACCCGGCCCAGGAGAGCCAGCACGTCTACCAACCGCCCTACTACCTCACGCTGGCGATGCCGGCCCAGCAGACCCCGGCCTTCTCCTTGACGACGACCTTCATGCCGACCGGTGACCGCGAGGTGTTGTCCGGTTTCTTGTCGGTCGACTCCAACGCCGGCGCCCAGGATGGGGTCAAAGCCGACGGCTACGGCAAGATGCGGCTGCTCGTGCTGCCGCGCGACTCGAGCGTCCGCGGGCCGGGGCAGGTCCAAAACGACATCAACTCATCCAACGACAACTCGCCCGGCTTCTCGCTGACGTTGAGCCAGTTCCTCAACACCAGCAGGTCGCAGGGCTCCAAGGTCACCTTGGGCAACCTGCTGACGCTTCCGGTCGGCGGCGGGCTGCTCTACGTCCAGCCGATCTATGTCAGTGCTAACTCCGCTGCTGCTTATCCGCTCTCCCGGGTCACGGTGGCGGCTTTCGGCGACAAACTCGGCTGGGCAGGGACTCTCGACGGGGCGCTGGACGAGTTGTTCGGCGGGGACTCCGGCGCGAATGCGGGCGACAACCAGGGCGGCCAAGGCCCGAGCACCCCGACCACGCCCACGACCCCGGACAAGGGTGACTCCGACGTGCTGGCGAAGGCCGTCGCCGACATCCAGGCGGCCTACGACGCCGGCAAGAAGGCGCTCGCCGAGGGCGACTGGGACGCCTACGGCACGGCCCAAAAGCAGCTCGAGGACGCCATCGCCCGCGCCGTGGCCGCCCGCCCCACCGGCAACGCCAGGGTGACCAAGTGAGCCGTTCGCTCGATTTGGCGCCAGCCGCGCCGCAACGTATGGTGTATTCACCGACGCGGGGTGGAGCAGCTCGGTAGCTCGCCGGGCTCATAACCCGGAGGTCGCAGGTTCAAATCCTGCCCCCGCTACCAGCATTCAGGCCCGGAATCAGCCGATTCCGGGCCTGAATCCGCGCTGGTCGTGCCTCGAGGAGCCTCTCGGCACGGTTTCGGCCAATCTGCGTAGCTGGAAGTTCCTCTCGTCCTGGCCGGCCCTGGGCTCGCCCCGGACTCGATGTGGGTGTTCGGACCTCGATCCGAGGCAGCCTAGGGTGTGGGCTATGTCCCTGGACTATCCGATCGTCGAGCACACGCTGGCCAACGGCCTGCGCATCGTGATCTCTCCCGACCACAGCGTCCCCAGCGTGTCGGTGAACCTGTGGGTCAACGTCGGCTCGCGCCATGAGGTCGTCGGCCGGACCGGCTTCGCCCACCTCTTCGAGCACCTGATGTTCCAGGGGTCGCGCAATGTCGCCAGCGGGGAACACTTCTCGCTGCTCATGGCCGCGGGCGGCCGGCTGAACGCCACCACCTGGTTCGACCGGACCAACTACTTCGAGACCGTGCCCACCGGTGCGCTCGACTTGGCGCTGTGGCTCGAGGCCGACCGGCACGGGCACCTGCTGGATGCCGTGAACCAGACCAATCTGGACAACCAGCGCGATGTGGTCAAGGAGGAAAAGCGCCAGCGCTACGACAATGTGCCCTACGGTCACGCGCTGCGTGACCTCTACGCAACCGTCTTCCCCGAGGATCACCCCTATCACCACCCGACGATCGGGTCGATGGACGATCTCGACGCCGCAACCGTCGAGGATGTGCACGCGTTCTTCCGCGCCCACTACGGCCCGGACAACACACTGCTGACCCTCGTCGGTGATATCACCGCCGAGGAGGGGATCGCCAAGATCGAGCGCTACTTCGGCGCGCTCGAGCCGGCCCCCCGGGCGCATCCCGCTGCCCGGGAACAGTTACCGCCGCTGGCCGAGCCGCAGCGGCATACGGTCACCGGCGAGGTGCCCAACGACCGGCTCTATGTCGGCTTCCGGTTGCCGGTCGAGCGCGACCGCGGCTATCTCGCCAGCGCCCTGGCGATCGAGGCGGTCGCCGGGCTGTCGATGAGCCGAGCCGTGCGGCGGCTGGTGCGCACCGAGCAGGTGGCCACCAGCGTCCAGGGTCACCCGATGGGCTTCGTGGACGGGGTCTCGCTCGGGCTGATCGCCGTCGACGTCGCCGAGGACGCCGACCCCAACGCCGTCGAGGAGAGCCTGCTGGAAGAACTGCGCGGCTTCATCGAGCAGGGGCCCACCGAAGCCGAGATGGAGGCCGCCCACGCCGGGGCGGAACGTAGTTGGCTGGGTGATCTGGCCGGCCAGGACGAGCGCGCCGACGCCCTGAGCCATCACGCCCTGCTTTATCACGACCCCGACTATGTCAACCGCTTCCTCGACGAGCTGGGCGCCATCGACGCGGCCGAGGTGCAAGCCGCTGCGGCGCAGTGGTTGGCGCCCGGCTCGCGCGCGGTCGTGTCCTATCTGACCGGTGCGGAGGAGGCGGCGTGAGCGCGCAGCCGGCAACTCGGCCCGAGGTCACCCCGCCCGGGCGGTGGGAGTTCCCGCTGCCGCAGACCCGGCGGCTCGACAACGGGCTGACCGTCCACGCCTACGATATCCCGGGCCAGTATGTCGTCAGCATCCGCCTGGTCGTGCCCGTCTCCACGCGCGCCGAGCCGCGAGAGGCGGAGGGCGTCGCCGCGCTGATGAGCCGATTGCTGGACGAGGGCACCGAGGAGCATTCCAGCGAGGAGTTCACCGAGCTGCTCGAGCGCAATGGCATCGACTTCGGAGCCACCTTGACCGAGGCCGGGATGACCGTGCACCTCGAGGTCGCCGGCAGCCGGCTGGCCACCGCGCTCGAGCTGCTGCTGGACGCCGTCTCCCGGCCCGCCTTCCCCGAGCGCGAGGTCACTCGGCTGGTGCGGACCCGGCTGGCCGAGATCGAGCAGGAGCGAGCCTCGGCGCCCCACCGGGCGATCCGGGAATTCCAGGCGACCTACTTCGCGCCGACCGAGCGCTCCAGCCGGCCGACCGCCGGCTCGCCCGAGACGGTTCGCGGGTTGACCCGAGAGCACGTGACGGCCTTCCACGCCACCCATGTCGTGCCCAACGCCGCATCGCTCATCCTCGCGGGCGACCTGTCGGCGGTTGCGGCCAGCGACCTCGTCGAGGCCAGCATGGGACGGTGGCGTCCCGGTCCGGTGGCCACACCCGACCCCGGCGCGCCGGCCAGCAGGGCGAGCGACGCGGCGCGGATCGTCCTGGTCGATCGGCCCGGGTCGGTGCAAAGTGAGCTGGCCGTCGGCTGGTCCGGTCCCGACCGCCGGGTGCAACCGGCGTGGGCGGCATACCCGGTGTTATCGTTCGTCCTCGGCGGGTCGCCGACCGCCCGCGTCGACCAGGTGCTGCGCGAGGAGAAGGGGTTCACTTATGGCATGCGCTCCTCCTTCCGGCCGCGGCGAGTCGGGGGGTTGTTCCTCACCACCGGCTCAGTTCGCACCGAGGTGACCGTCGAGGCGCTCACCCTGCTGTTGGGGATCCTCGATGACGCCCGGGATGGGTTCACCGCGACCGAGTGCGCCGCCGGCGTGGAGTTCTTGCGCAACACCGCGCCCGGGCGGTTCGCGACGGCCGACGCGGTCGCCGACGAGGCGACGTCGATCGCCCTCGAGGGCCTGCCGCTGAGCTTCACGACGGACAACCTCGACGCGATGGCCGCCGTCACCCCGGAGGCACTGCGGGATGCCTACACCCGGTTCGTGGACGGCACCTGGACGATTGTGATCGTCGGTGACGCCAGCACGTATGCCGAGCAGTTGCGTTCCCTCGGCCGCGGCGAAGTCCACGTCGTCGCGAACTGAGCGGCGAGGAACCTCTGCTAGCAGAAGTTCCTTGCCCCCCAATAGGTTGCAAGGTATGGGGACCTCGACTAACTGCTGCTAGCAGAAGTTCCTCGCGGCCGGGACGGACCTGCTCACGGCTCGGGTGTAAGGGTGCGGAGCACGCGGTCGTGCAGCGCCCCGTTGGTGGCTACCGCGCTGGCGCCGAAGGGCCCGTCGCGGCCATCCAGCGAGGTGAACCGGCCGCCGGCCTCGGTGACGATCGGCGCCAGCGCCGCCATGTCGTGCAACGCCAGCTCCGGCTCGGCGGCGATGTCGAGGGCCCCCTCGGCCAGCAGCATGTAGGACCAGAAGTCGCCGTAGGCCCGATTGCGCCAACAGGAGTCGAGCAGGCCGAGCATCGCCTCGAGCCGGTCACTGGCGCGCCAGGAGATGACATCGGAGATCGAGATCGAGGCATCGGCCAGCCGCTCGATCCCCGAGACCTTGATCGGCCGGGCCGAGGTCAGCGCTCGGCCGGTCCACGCCCCGGTGCCCTTGGCGGCCCACCAGCGGCGGCCCAGGGCCGGGGCGGCGACCAGGCCCATGACGACGTCCGGGCCGTCGAGCAGCCCGATCAAGGTCGCCCACACCGGGACACCGCGCACGTAGTTGTTGGTGCCGTCGATCGGGTCGATCACCCACCGGCGCGGGCCGTGCCCGGTGTCGGGGAACTCCTCGCCGTGCACGGCGTCCCGGGGCCGGGTGCGCCCGAGCTGAGTGCGGATGAGTTCCTCGGCGGCCCGGTCGGCGTCGCTGACCCAGGTCAGGTCGGGCTTGGTCTCGACGTGCAGGTCCTCGGCGCGAAAGCGCGTCATCGTCACCCGCTCGACGGCATCTGCAAGGACATGGGCCAACCGGAGGTCGTCGTCGTAGCCGGGCATGGCCCCAACGTATCGTCGGTCGGCGGCCCGAGCGGGGAGGTTGGGCACAGCGCCACAATTGTCAAGTCGTGAGGCGGTTCTCGGAGTAATCGGTTGCTGGATGGCCGCGTTTGGGTCACATTTTCGTTGCGAGCGCCCGGGAAGGTCGCCAACCGCGGGCCCGTCGGACATAAGGTGACTGCCGTGGCCGCGCCAACTGCGGCCCCGTACGAAGCCGCACTCTCGACCGGGGGAGGGTTTCGGACCGCGCCGTCCCACGGGGGCCGGCGACTATCCATGTAGGAGGAAATCCATGCGAGGAACCACTCGCACTGCCGCCCTGGCGGGTGTCTCAGCCCTGGCGCTGTTGACAGCGGCCTGCAGCGGCGGCAGCGACGAACCGAGCTCGAGCACCGGCTCCGCCGGCCAAGGCGCGACGGGCGGCGAGCTCACGATCCACGGCTGCACCCCGCAGAACCCCTTCATCCCGTCCAACACCAACGAGACCTGCGGCGGCAACATCCTCGATGCGGTCTTGGCAAAGCTCGTCCACTACAACGCCGACACCGCGGCCCCTGAGATGGATCTCGCCGAGGCGATCGATTCCGACGACAACCAGACCTTCACGGTCAAGCTCAAGCCGGGGATGATGTTCTCCGACGGCACCGAGGTCAAGGCCAAGAACTTCGTCGACGCGTGGAACTGGAGCCGGGCCGGAAAGAACGCCCAGCTGAACGCCTACTTCTTCGACGTGATCGAGGGCGCCCTCGACATGGACTGCGGCCTGGTGACGCAGAAGAACAAGGAGACCGGCGAGGACGAAGAGGTCCCGGACTGCGAGAAGAAGCCGGCCAAGGCCGACACGATGACCGGCCTGAAGGTCGTCGACGACCACACCTTCACCATCAAGACCACCGAGAAGGTCTCCAACCTCCCGGTCCGCCTGGGCTACACGGCCTTCTCGCCGTTGCCCGACAGCTTCTTCGCCGACAACGGCAAGAGCTTCGAGACCAAGCCGATCGGCGCCGGCCCCTACAAGATGGACTCCTGGGACCCGGCCACCGGCGCGGTGCTGAGCAAGAACGCCGACTACAAGGGTGCCTTCGGCGGCAAGGCCGACAAGATCACCTTCAAGATCTACGAAGACACCGAGGCGGCCTACAAGGACGTCCAGGCCGGCCAGCTCGACATCCTCGACGCGCTTCCGGTCAGCTCCTACCAGGGTGAGAAGTACAAGCAGGATCTGCCCGACCGCTGGGTCGAGAAGGCCGTCGGCACGATCGCGACGATCACCTTCCCGCCGGAGAAGACCGACCCGAGCTACAAGAGCCCCGACCTGCGCAAGGCGATCTCGATGGCGATCGACCGCGATCTGATCATCAAGACGATCCTCGCCAACACCCGCACGCCGGCCACCGGCTGGGTCTCCCCGGTCGTCGACGGCTACAAGCCCGACGTGTGCGGTGAGTTCTGCAAGTACGACCCGACCAAGGCCAAGGAATACCTCGACAAGGCCGGCGGCTACAAGGGCACGATCACGCTGTCCTACAACGCCGATGGTGACCACAAGGCCTGGACCGAGGCGGCTTGCAACACGATCAAGGAAGCCCTCGGCGTCGACTGCAAGGCGGTCGCCGTCCCGACCTTCGGTGCCTTCCGGACCCAGATCACCGAGCACAAGATGAAGGGCCTGATCCGCACCGGCTGGCAGATGGACTACCCGTCGATCGAGAACTTCCTCGGCCCGCTGTATGCCACCGGCGCCGGTTCGAATGACGGCCTCTACTCCAACCCGACCTTCGACAACCTGCTCAAGGAGGCCGCGGCGGCCGACACCGTCAAGGCGGCCAACGCGAAGTACCAGGAGGCCGAGGCGGCCCTCGTGGACGACATGCCGGCCATCCCGATGTGGTACGGCAAGACCATCGCCGGCTGGGGCGAGCGCGTGGACAACGTCAAGGTCACCGCTTTTGGGACCATCGACCTGCCCAGCGTCACCGTCAAGTCCTGATCACCTCTCCGGGCACCGCTCGGATCAGTGAAGCTCGGTCGTGGCCCGCCGATTCGTCGGCGGGCCACGGCTGCGTCCGGCAAGAACTCTCGCGGACAGCACCTTTCCCCTTTTTTTGTTGACCGATCACCTCGCCGCAGCGCGTTCTGCCGGGTAGGGTCGGCACGTCCGAGTGAGCCTCGTCTCCTAAGCCAGTGAGGGTCGATGACCAAATACATCATCCGGCGGCTGCTCCAAATGATCCCCGTCATCATCGGGGCGACGTTTTTGATCTTCGCCCTGGTCTTCGCACTCCCCGGGGACCCCCTGGCCGGTCGCTGCGGCGAGCGCCCCTGTTCGCCGGCGTATGCCGCGAAGTTCCGGGCGGAGCACAACCTCGATGACCCGCTGCCCGTCCAGTACGCCAAATACATGGGCAAGCTCGCCCAGGGTGATTTCGGCACCACCTTCCAGGGCCTGAACGTGCGGACCGAGTTGCAGAAACGTTATCCGATCACCATTCGATTGGCGGTGATCGCGATCTGTTTTGAGATGGTCCTCGGGATCATTGCCGGCGTATTGGCGGGCATACGCAAGGGCAGATTCATGGACAATCTCGTCCTGGTGACGACGCTGGTGGTCATCGCCATCCCGACCTTCGTCCTCGGCTCGGTCGCCCAGACCTTCTTCGGCCTTAAATTGGGCCTCTTCCCGGTGACGGTCTCGCCGCGAGGGACGTGGTTTGAGTTGCTGCTACCCGGCATTGTGCTCGGCTCGCTGTCGCTGGCCTATGTGGCGCGGTTGACCCGAACCAACCTCGTCGAGAACCTGCGCGCCGACTACGTCCGCACGGCGGTTGCCAAGGGGTTGAGCCGGGGCCGGACGATCGGCGTCCACACGCTGCGCAACTCGTTGATTCCGGTGGTCACGTTCATCGGCGCCGACTTCGGCGGCCTGCTGGGCGGGGCAATCATCACCGAGCGGATCTTCAATATCCGCGGCGTCGGTGGCTATATCGCCCGCAGCATCGTCGTCAAGGACGGGGTCGCCGTCGTCGGGGCGGTCACCGTGCTCGTCATCGTCTATCTCCTGATGAACCTGATCGTCGACTTGCTCTACGGCGTTCTCGACCCGAGGATCAGCCATGACTGACCAGACCGCCTTCGCGCTCGAGGGCACCGCCGCGCAGGAGGCCGAGACCGTCGGCCAGGCCCAGTCGCTGACCGCCGAGGCCTGGGCCGAGCTGCGCCGCAACCCGCTGTTTTGGATCTCGCTCGTGTTGATCGTGTTCTTCGTAATCATGGCGGTCTTTCCGCAGCTGTTCACCCGAACCGACCCAACGGTCGCCGTGCTCCGGGAGAGTCTGGCGCCGCCGTCGAGCAAGGCGTGGTTCGGCCGCGACCTGCAGGGCTACGACGTCTATGCGCGCACGATTTATGGCGCCCGCGCCTCGATCCTCGTCGGTGTCTTCGCGACGATCGCGACCGGCATCCTCGGCGTGGTGATCGGGACGCTCGCCGGCTACTACGGGGGCTTCCTCGACGCCCTCGTCATGCGCATCACCGACATCTTCTTTGCCATCCCGTTCCTGCTCGGTGGCATCTTGTTCATGTCCACCTTCCCCAACACCGTCAACTCCAGCTATTTCTCAGTCGTCGGCAAGGTCGTGCTCGCGCTGGCAATCCTCGGCTGGCCGGGCATCGCGCGACTCATGCGTAGCGCCGTCTTGCAGGTCAAACCCAACGACTACGTCCAAGCGGCGCGCGCCCTCGGCGCCAGCCCGTGGCGGATCGTGCGATCGCACATCCTGCCCAATGCGATGGCGCCGGTGATCGTGGTCTCGATGATCAACCTGGGCGCCTATATCTCGGCCGAGGCCTCGCTGAGCTTCCTCGGCATCGGCCTGGTCGCCCCCGCCATCTCCTGGGGGGTGGCGATCTCGGATTCCCTCGTGATCATCCGCCAGGCGGTGTGGGTGCTGGCCTTCCCCAGCATCTTCCTCAGCCTCGCGGTGCTCGCCTTCATCATGCTCGGCGACGCCGTCCGCGACGCCTTCGACCCGAAAGGCCGGTGACCGATGGCTGGTGCAACCGCGGCGACGATCGCCGAGACCAAGGGCGGCAGCTCGCCCTATCATGCGCAGGACGGGCGTCTGCTCGATGTCGAGGATCTGCACGTCGAGTTTCACACCCGCTATGGCGTGGCCAAGGCGATCAACGGCGTCGACTTCCACCTCGACCAGGGCGAGTGCCTGGCGATTCTCGGGGAGTCCGGTTCCGGGAAGTCGGTGACGGCGCAGGCGGTCCTCGGCATCCTCGACATGCCGCCGGCCAGCATCCCCAAGGGCCGGGTCAGCTATTGCGGGCACGACCTGTTGACGATGCCCGAGGAGCAGCGCCGCAAGACCCGTGGCCCGGAGATCTCGATGATCTTCCAGGATGCCCTCAGCGCGCTGAACCCGACCTTCCCGGTCGGCTGGCAGATCGGCGAGATGTTCCGCACCCACCGCGGGATGAACAAGTCCGACGCCTATGCCCAGGCGGTCAAGCTGATGGAGCGCGTCTCCATCCCGGGGGCCAAGCAGCGGGTCAAGGCCTACCCGCACCAGTTCTCCGGCGGGATGCGCCAGCGCATCATGATCGCGATGGCGATCGCGCTCGACCCGGCGATCCTCATCGCCGACGAACCGACGACCGCGCTCGATGTCACCGTGCAAGCCCAGATCATGTCGCTGCTGCAGGAGTTGCAGCAGGAGCGGCAGATGGGCCTGATCCTGATCACCCACGACCTCGGCGTCGTCGCCGATGTCGCCGACCGGATCGCCGTCATGTATGCCGGGCGGATCGTCGAGGAGGCCGATGTGGGGGACATCTATACCCGGCCCGCGCATCCCTACACCAAGGGCCTGCTCGAGTCGATCCCGAGATTGGACCTCAAGGGCAAGGAGCTGGCTGCGATCGGCGGCCTGCCGCCCAACCTGATGAAGATCCCGCCCGGGTGTGCGTTCAACCCGCGGTGCCGAATGGCGCAGGATGTGTGCCGCCGCGACCTGCCGCCGCTTCTCGAGGTCGGTCCGCGCCGGAAGTCGGCATGCCACTTCTCCCAGGAGGTGCTCGGTGGCTGAGGTCATCCTCAAGGCGACCGATCTGGTCAAGCATTATCCGATCAAGACCGGCGTCATGCGCCGCACGACCGGGTGGGTCAAAGCGGTCGACGGCGTCAGCTTCGAGCTGCTGCAGGGCGAGACCCTTGGCGTCGTCGGTGAGTCCGGCTGCGGCAAGTCGACGCTCGGCCGGCTGCTCATGCGCCTGGAGGAGCCGACCTCGGGCAATGTCGAGTTCGAGGGCGTCAACATGCACGCCCAGTCCGGCAGCAATATGCGCAAGCTGCGCCGCGACATCCAGATCGTCTTCCAGGATCCCTACACCTCGCTCAACCCCCGCAAGACGGTCGGCGACATCATCGGCGAGCCGTTCGAGATCCACCCCGACGTCGTTCCCAAGGCCGGCCGGCGCAAGGCCGTCCAGGAGCTGTTGGAGAAGGTCGGTCTCAACCCCGAGCACATCAACCGCTTCCCGCACCAGTTCTCCGGCGGCCAGCGCCAGCGCATCGGCATCGCCCGCGGGATCGCGCTCAACCCCAAGGTGCTCATCTGCGACGAGCCGGTCTCGGCCCTGGACGTCTCGGTGCAGGCGCAGGTCATCAACCTGATGGAGAAGCTGCAGAACGAGCTCGGGCTGTCGTATGTCTTCATCGCCCACGACCTGTCGGTGGTGCGGCACATCTCCGATCGGGTCGCGGTCATGTATCTCGGCAAGATCGCCGAGCTGGGGGAGGAGGACGACGTCTACGACCGGCCGACCCACCCCTACACTCAGGCGCTGCTGTCCGCGGTCCCGGTGCCCGACCCGAGCACTCGCGGCACCCGCGAGCAGATCGTGCTGACCGGCGATGTCCCCTCCCCGGCGAACCCGCCGTCCGGGTGCCGCTTCCATACCCGCTGCTGGAAGGTGCAGGACCGCTGCAAGAGCGAGGTTCCGGCCCTGGAGATGCGCCCCGACGGCGACGAGGGCCACTTGTCGGCGTGTCATTTCGCCGAGGTGCGGGTGATCGTGGACACCTCGATCGCCGACAACGAGGGGCTGCTGTTCGACTCCGGGATTCAGGACCACGGCGTGCTCGTTGATGACCTCGTCGCGGACGAAACGCACGACCAGGTGCTCCCGGACGCATCGCTGGACGCCGAGGATGTGCGCGCCGACCGGGCCCCCGACCCCACGTTTGAGCACCCCGAGGAGTCCCAGGACCCGCAGATCCGCGACATCCGGCGCGGCTGAGCGGTCTTAGACCCCACAAAGTTCTCCGCTCCTGCCCGCGCAGAGCGTGGGGACCCAGTCGCTCCGATACTTTGCGCGGGCCACGGCAATTGCCAGACGCGCCCCAAGTTTAGTCTTCGCTCTGTTGGCCCCGGGCGCGCAGCAGGCGGCGCAGGCTGTCCAGGCGGGAGGCGCCGGCGGGTCCGGCACGCCCCGCGGCAACCCAGGCATCGAGGGCGCACTCCTCCTCGTCGTGGGTGCAGCCGCGCGGGCAGTCGGCGGTGCCGGGCTCCAAGTCGGGGAAGTGGGTGATGATCCGGGCCAGGTCGACGTGGGCCAGGCCGAAGGAGCGGATCCCCGGTGTGTCGACCACCCAACCGCCATCGGGCAACGCCAGCGCGACCGCCGACGTCGACGTATGCCGCCCCCGCCCGGTCACGTCGTTGACCTGCCCGGTCGCACGGTCGGCCGAGGGGACCAAGGCGTTGACCAGGGTCGATTTGCCGACTCCCGAGTGACCGACGAACACGCTGACCCGGTCGTGCAGGCGCGCGCGGACCTGGTCTAAGCCGGTGAAGCCCCCCGGGGTTTTGCTCGACGTCACGACATAGGGGACTTCGAGCGGCGTGTAATCCCGTAGGAAATCCTCGGGGTCGGCCAGATCGGACTTGGTCAGCACGAGCAGGGGGTCCAGGCCGGCGTCGTAGGCCGCCACCAGGCATCGGTCGATCAACCGGGGCCGCGGCTGCGGATTGATCAGCGCCGTGACGACCACCAACTGGTCGGCGTTGGCGACGATGACCCGCTCGACCGGGTCGGTGTCGTCGGCGGTGCGGCGCAGCACGCTCTCGCGCTCCTCGATGCGCACGATCCGAGCCAGGGTGTCGACCGCGCCACTGGTATCGCCCACGAGCGCGACCTGGTCGCCGACGACGACGCCCTTGCGGGCCAGCTCGCGAGCCTTCATCGCCAGGACGGTCCGCGGCTGGTCACCGGCTCGGACGAGTGTGGTGTAGCGACCCCGGTCGACCGCGGTCACGCGCCCGAGCACGGCGTCCTCGTGGCGGGGCCGTTCCTTCGAGCGTGGCCGGGAGCCGCGGGGATTGGGGCGAACCCGCACGTCCTCCTCGTCGTATCGGCGCCGCCCCGGGCTCACCGTTTGGCC
Organism: Nostocoides sp.; assembly: GCF_037045025.1. Taxonomy (GTDB): domain Bacteria; phylum Actinomycetota; class Actinomycetes; order Actinomycetales; family Dermatophilaceae; genus Nostocoides_A. The sequence goes on from NZ_JBAOHM010000018.1 coordinate 49,179, forward strand.
GCCATGTCCGCCCAGAGTGTCGTGAACTCGGGCAGGGTTTTGGCGACGGTTCCCGGGTCGGCGATCTCCAGCCCTCGGGTGACCAACCCGATCACCGCGCCGGCCATGACCATCCGATGGTCGGCATAGGTGCGCCACCGGGCCGCGCGTGGCCGAGCGGGCGTGATCCGCAGCCCGTCCTCGCGCTCTTCGACACCGATTCCCACGCGATTCAGTTCGGTGGCCAAGGCCGTGATCCGGTCGGTTTCGTGGCCGCGGATGTGCGCCACCCCGCGGATGATGCTCGGCCCGTCAGCCAGCGCGGCCAAGGCGGCGACGACCGGCGTGAGCTCGCTGGCGTCGTGCAGGTCGATGTCGAGACCGGAGATCCCCGCGCCACCGGTGACCGTCAGGCCATCCCGGTCGAGGCGGACGTCGGCGCCCATGATGTCGAGGATGTCGCGCAGCGCGTCGCCGGCCTGGGTCGTGTATTGCGGCCAGCCGGGCACGCGCACCCGCCCACCGGTGACCACCGCGGCGGCGAGGAAGGGCGCGGCATTGGACAGGTCGGGCTCGATGACCACATCGAGACCGGACAGCGGACCGGGCTCGACGCTCCAGGTGTTGGGCTCGCCGTCGTCGACGATGCCGCCGGCGTCGCGGATGGTCTCGACGGTCATCGCGATGTGCGGCTCGCTGGGGACCGGCTTGCCCGTGTGCACGACCGTCACGCCGTCGTCGTATGCCGATCCGGCGAGCAGCAGGCTGGAAATGAACTGCGAGGACGCCGAGGCGTCCATCTCCACCCGGCCCCCGGTCACCGAAGCGCCGCCTCCGACCCGGAAGGGCAGGCCCCCACGACCGCCGTCGTCGACGCGTGCGCCGAGGGCGGCGAGCGCGTGGAGAATGGGTCCCATCGGCCGCGTGCGCGCCTGGGCATCACCGTCGAATTCGACCGGTGAGTCGGCCAGCGCTGCCACGGCCGGGACGAACCGCATGACGGTGCCCGCCAGGCCGCAGTCGATCGTCCGGCCGCCGCGGATCGGCCCGGGATCGATGATCCAGTCGCCCTCGCCGTCGGGGCCGTCGGTGATGTCCGCACCGAGCCGCCGCAGGGCCTTGGCCATCAAGACGGTGTCGCGTGAGCGCAGTGGCGCGCGCAGCCGGGAGGTGTCGTCGGCCAGCGCCGCGAGCACGAGGTAGCGGTTGGTCAGCGACTTGCTGCCCGGCAGCGTGACGACCGCGTTGATCGGTCGTTTGGCACCGGGAGGGGACCACAGATCAGGGGGATCAGCGGATGGCACTGTGGGCTTCAGCCACCTTCAGCCGCGCTTCGCGTTTGGCGGCTCGCGCGGCGTGCCGGGCGTCCTTGCGGGCGCTCGCCGCCGTGCGTTGGGCGCTGTCTCCGAGCAGCTTGGCGCGGTAGGCCAGCCCGGGCTTGCCCTCGGTGTCGACGCTGGCCAGCAGCAACCCGCCCAACAGGCCCACGTTCTTGAGGAACTGCACTCGTTCGCGGGAGCGGGCGCTCGGGTCGGTCTCATTCCAGAACGCGTGCCCGGCCGCGGTCGTCGGGACCAGCGAGGTGGCCAGGGCCAGTGACGCCAGCCGGGGGAAGCGCCCGGCGGCGAGCAGCCCACCGGCGGCGACCATGGTGGCCCCATTGGCGCGCACCATCAGCTCGGTGTCATCGGGCAGCCCCAGCGGCCTCGCGAGGGCACGCACGACCGGCTCGGCCTTGGCCGCACGCGTGCCCGGGTGGCGCAGGGTGTCCAGTCCGGCGACGACGAAGATGCCGGCCAGCAGCGGCCGGGCGATCTTGCGGACGACACTCATGGTGGGTTCAACTCCTTCGATTTACAGCGATTCGATGACCTACGGTAGACGCAACCCGGCGGCCTTCCCACCCGAGAGGCCGCCCAACCTCGACCAACAAGGCGGCAGGATGTGCGGACGATATGCCGCGAGCGCGGACCTGAGCGAGCTGGTCGAGGAGTTCGACGTCGACGTCGACCTGCACGAGGAGCCGGCGCGCTCGCTGCTGAAGACCCCGCAGCACCCCCCAGCGGGCACGCCGGACTGGAATATGGCCCCGACCAAGGCCGCCCCCGTCGTGCTGTCCCGGCGCGAACGCGACACCGCAGAGATCACCCGGCAGCTGCGGCTGCTCTCCTGGGGCCTGGTCCCCTCGTGGGCAAAGGGGCCCGGTGCCGGTGCCCGGATGATCAACGCGCGCGCCGACACGGTCGCCACCAAGCCGGCCTTCAGCAAGGCGCTGGCGGCCCGCCGCGCGCTGATCCCGGCCCAGGGGTGGTATGAGTGGCAGGCCTCCCCGACGGCGACCGATGCCAAGGGCAAGCCGCGCAAGCAACCGTTCTTCATTCACCGCGCCGACGGCGCCGACCTGGCGATGGCGGGGCTCTATGAGTTCTGGCGGGACAAGGCGATCGCCGATTCCGAGGACCAGCAGGCCTGGCTGGTGACGTTCACGATCCTCACGACGAGCGCCGAGCCCGGCCTGGATCGCATCCACGACCGCCAGCCGCTCGTGCTCGAGCGTCCGGATTGGGCGCGCTGGCTCGACCCTGAACTCACCGACCCCACGGCGGTCGCCGACCTGCTCGCGTATGCCGATCCCGGCCGGTTCGTCGCCTATCCCGTCTCGCGGGCGGTCAGCTCCAACCGCAACAACGGCCCCCACCTGCTCGATCCGGCCCCGAGCGCCGACCTCGTCGGCGTCGTGGACCCGATGACCGTCGAAGTTATCAATTAGCCGTCCGCCATCACGATCGCGATCTCGGTGTCAACGACGACGGAGTTGACCAGCCCGGCCAGGATGCTCGCACGCACGGCCGGCGCCTTGGTTGCTCCGGAGGCGATGCCGATCACTTCGGGGATGGCGCGTAGTTGGTCGGCGCGCACGGTGACCAGCCGGTCGTCGAGGATCGTGGGCACCGGGTTGCCGCCGCGGTCGAAACACACCCCGGCGGCCTCGCCGATCACGCCTGCGGCGGCAACGGCCCGGCGATCGGCATCGCCGATGACCCGGTAGATCGTCGACGATCCCTCGGTCCAGGCGCCGATCCCGACGACGGCCTTGGTGACCCGGTGGACCTGGCGCAGCGCGTCGGCGACGGTGGGCTGTCGCCGCAGCGCCCGGGCCGAGTGGGCGTCATCGAGGAGCATCGGCGCATAGAACAGATGCGACTCGCCCCCGGCCAGCCGGGCGGCCCGGCTGACCAGGTCGACGGGGCTCGACGTCTCGCCGGGGATGACCAGCGCGCCGCTGAGCTGGACGATCGGCACCGGCGGCAGGCGGGTCATCGTCGCGAGCATGTCGGCGATGGAGCGGGCCCAGGGCAGACCGAGGACGTCATCGTCCATAACGATTTCACCAAGAAGCCGACCGGCCACGGCGCCAACCTCAGCCCGGGTCTCCGGAGTCCCGTCGGTCACGACAACCGCGCAATGGGCCAACCCATAGCGCTCCTGCAAGCGTCCCGCCAGGTCGGCGTCGATGCGGCCAACCGGCGCAATCTCGATGCGCACCAACCCACTTTCTCGCGCGAGGTCGAGCAGCCGGGCGACCTTGAAGCGGCTGATGCCGAGTGCGGACGCGATCTCGACCTTGGACTGACCGCGCAGGTAGTGGCGCCGGGCGACTGCGGCCATCATCACCAGCTCGCTCGGGCCGAGTTCCGGGGTCACGATCGCCGTCCCATCGAGTGTCCTGACCAGTTGACAAGACCTGCCGGTGACCACTTTACTCATCTGCGCGGCTGTTGCGCTCAGATGAGCGCTGACGTCCGCGATCGAGAATTCCGACAATCACTGGAGGCAAGGATGCCGAGACGGTGCCCGAGATCGGGTGCGTTCGCCGTCGTCACCGTGGTCACCCTCGCCGGCTGCGCCGGCTGGGGCGGCGGCGGGGTTGGGGGAGGCGGCGCGGACAGCATCAACGTCCTGATGGTCAACAACCCGCAGATGGTCGATCTGCAACAGCTGACCGCGGACAACTTCACCGCCAAGACCGGAATCAAGGTCAACTTCACGGTCCTGCCCGAGAACGACGTCCGCGACAAGATCAGCCAGGAGTTCACCAGCCAGGCCGGGCAGTATGACGTCGCCTCGCTGTCCAATTTCGAGATCCCGATCTATGCCAAGGCGAAGTGGATCGCCCCGATGGACGACTTCATCGCCAAGGATGCCGCCTTCGATCAGGACGACATCCTGAAGCCGATGACCGTCTCGCTTTCCTCCGACGGCAAGATCTACGGTCAGCCCTTCTATGGCGAGTCGTCGTTCCTCATGTACCGCAAGGACGTCCTGGACGCCAAGGGCATCACGATGCCGAGCAACCCGACGTGGGACGAGGTCGCCAAGATCGCGGCCGACGCCGATGGCGCCGAGCCGGGCATGCGGGGCATCTGCCTGCGCGGCCAGCCGGGCTGGGGCCAGATCTTCGCCCCGCTCACCACGGTCGTCAACACCTTCGGCGGCACTTGGTTCAATCAGGACTGGACGCCGGGAGTCAACGCCCCGGAGTTCAAGGCGGCGGTGAACTTCTATGTCGACCTCGTGCGCGCCCACGGCGAAAATGGCGCGCCCCAGGCCGGGTTCACCGAGTGCCTCAACAACGTCATGCAGGGCAACACCGCCATGTGGTATGACGCCACCTCTGCCGCCGGGTCGTTGGAGGCGGACGGCTCGAAGGTCAAGGGCAAGATGGCCTATGTCGCCGCGCCGGTGAAGGAGACCAAGTCCTCCGGCTGGCTGTATGCCTGGTCCTGGAGTATTCAGGCGGCGAGCACAAAGCAGGAGAACGCCTGGAAGTTCATCTCTTGGGCCTCCTCCAAGGAATACGAGGAACTGGTCGGCAAGGAACTCGGCTGGGCCCGAGTGCCCGCCGGCAAACGCGCCTCCACCTACGAGAACGCCGACTACCTCCAGGTCGCCAGCGCCTTCGCCAAGCCGACGCTCGATGCGATCTCCTCGGCCGACCCGGCGAACGCGGGCGTGCAGAAACGGCCGGCGATCGGGGTGCAATTCATCGACATCCCCGAGTTCCCCGACCTCGGCACCCAGGTCAGCCAGGACGTCAGCGCGGCGATCGCGGGGCAGACCACGGTCGATGAGGCACTGGACAAGGGCCAGCAGCTGGCCGAGGACATCGCCGAGCGCTACCAGGCGCGAGAGGAGAAGTGATGGCAACCAACACCGCGCTCGCCGCATCCGGCAAGGCGGCACCCGCCCCCTCGCAACGGCTCCAAGGGGCGGGGGACTGGGCGCGCCGACTCCCGCTGCTGCCCGCGCTGATCTTCACGATCGCCTTGACCCAGCTGCCGTTCGTGATGACGATCATCGTCTCGTTCATGAACTGGAACGCCTACTACCCCGACGAGCGTGGCTTCGCCGGCGTCGACAACTTCGTTCGCGTGTTCAGCAACGTCAACGCCCGCAAGGCGGTTCTGGTCACGATCATTTTGACGGTGTCGGTCGTGCTGATCAGCCTGGTCCTTGGCCTGCTCATCGCCCTGCTGCTCGACCGCAAGTTCCGCGGCCGCGGGATCGTCCGCACGCTGATGATCACCCCCTTCCTCGTCGTCCCGGTCGCCGCGGCGTTGCTGTGGAAGCACGCGCTCTACAACCCGGAATACGGGCTGCTGAACGGCATGCTCACCGCGATCTTCGGGGACAACGCCCCGCAACCGGACTGGATCAGCAACAACCCGCTGATCGCGATCATCGTCGCCCTGGTGTGGCAGTGGACGCCGTTCATGATGCTTATCCTGCTCGCCGGGCTGACCAGCCGGCCGATGGACGTCGTCGAGGCGGCCAAGATCGACGGCGCCAGCAGTTGGCAGATCTTCACCCACATGACGCTGCCGCACCTGCGCCAGTACATCGAGCTATCCGGGCTGCTCGGAGCGATCTATGTGGTCCAGAACTTCGACCACGTGTTCACGATCACCTCCGGCGGGCTGGGCACGGCCAACCTGCCCTACTTCATCTACCAGACCTTCTACACCGCTCAGGACTACGGTCGCGCCTCCGCCGCGGGCGTCGTCGTGGTCATCGGAACGATGATCATCGCGACCTTGGCGTTGCGGACCGCCTTCAGCCTGTTCAAGGAGGAGAACAAGTGAGCACCGTACCCAGCGCCCACGGCGGTCAGATCGAGATCCGCCACCAAAAGCCTCCGCGATCGGGGGTCGTCCTCAGCGTCCTGGCCTGGGTGGTCGGCATCCTGTTCGCCTTCCCGGTGGTGTGGATGGTGCTGACCTCCTTCCACAGCGAGGCCGACGCCGCGACTAATCCGCCGAGCTTCTTCGCCCCGCTCAGCCTCGACGGCTACCGCACCTTCTTCGACGCCGGGCCGTGGCCGCCGCTGCTCAACAGCCTGACCGCGAGCGTGGTGTCCACGCTGTTGGTGTTGGTGCTCGCCTTCCCCGCGGCATACGCACTGTCGATCCGGCCCGTGCGCAAGTGGACCGACGTGCTGTTCTTCTTCCTGTCGACCAAGATGCTGCCGATCGTCGCCGGCATCCTGCCGATCTATATGTTCGCCCAAAAGACCAAGCTGCTGGACAACATCTGGCTGCTGGTCATCCTCTACACCTCGATGAACCTGCCGATTGCCGTATGGATGCTGCGCAGCTTCCTCGCCGAGGTCCCGGTCGAGATGCTCGAGGCCGCGCAGGTCGACGGGGCGAACCTGTCGACGACGCTGCGCAAGGTCATTGCCCCGGTCGTCATGCCCGGGATCGCCTCGGCGGCGTTGATCTGCTTCATCTTCAGCTGGAACGAACTGCTGCTCGCCCGCGTGCTCACCGGCACCAAGGCGGGAACGGCGCCGGTCTTCCTCACCGGCTTCGTGACCAGCCAGGGCCTCTTCCTCGCCAAGGTGTGCGCCGCCTCGTTCATCGTGTCCCTGCCGGTGCTCATCGCCGGTTTCGCGGCGCAGGACAAGCTCGTGCAGGGTCTGTCGATGGGTGCGGTTCGCTGATGGCGCAAGCCCCCCTGACGTTGAGCACGGCCACCCTCGGCGACCTGCCCGCCGAGGTGGCCGTGCCGGCATACGACCGTGGCCGGGTCACTGCCGGCATGGTCCACTTCGGTGTCGGTGGGTTCTTCCGCGCCCACCAGGCGATGTATCTCGACCAGCTGATGAACCAGGGTTCGGCGCTGGACTGGGGGATCGTCGGGGTCGGCACGATGCCCGGCGATGTCCGGATGCGCGATGCCCTGCACGCGCAGGACTGCCTCTATACGCTGGTCTTGAAGCACCCGGACGGCTCGCGCGAGGCCCGAGTCATCGGGTCACTCGTCGATTACCTGTTTGCGCCCGACGACCCGCAGGCGGTGCTGGATCGCCTGGCCGACCCGGGCACCCGGATCGTGTCGATGACGGTGACGGAGGGCGGCTACCACGTCAACCAGGTGACCGGGGAGTTCGATCCCCACGGCGCCGATGTGGAGGCGGACCTGGCCGGGGATGGCTTGCCGCGCAGCGTCTTCGGGTTCATCACCGCGGTCGCCCGGATGCGCCGCGACGCGGGCACGCCACCGTTCACCGTGATGTCCTGCGACAACCTGCCCGGCAACGGCCACGTCGCCGGCACGATGATCCTCGCCTTCGCGAAGCTGCAGGACCCCGAGCTCGCGGCCTACATGCGCGAGCACATCCCGTTCCCGAATTGCATGGTCGACCGGATCACGCCGGTGACCCAACAGGTCGACATCGCCGATCTCGCCGAGCGGTTCGCCGTTGCCGATGCCTGGCCGGTGGTCTGCGAGCCCTACACCCAGTGGGTGCTGGAGAATCACTTCGCCAGCGGGCGGCCGGCATACGAGGACGTCGGTGTCCAGATCGTCGACGATGTCGGGCCGTATGAGCTGATGAAGCTGCGGCTGCTCAACGCCTCCCACCAGGCGCTGTGCTATCTCGGCTATCTGAGCGGCTATCGCTATGCGCACGAGGTCTGCCAGGACCCGCTGTTCGTGCGCTTCCTGCTCGGCTATATGGAGGATGAGGGCAGCCCGACGTTGCCCGAGGTGCCCGGGGTCGACCTGGATGCCTACCGCCACCAGCTCATCGAGCGCTTCGCCAACCCGCAGGTGCGCGACACCCTCGCCCGGCTGTGCGCGGAGAGTTCCGACCGGATCCCGAAGTGGCTGGTCCCGGTCATCGACCAGAACCTCGCCGACGGTGGTCAGATCGAGCGGTCGGCGCTCGTCGTCGCCGCGTGGGCGCGCTACGCCGAGGGCGTCGACGAGCAGGGCCAGCCGATCGAGGTCGTCGACCGCCACAAGGACAAGGTGATGGCCGCGGCCCGTGCCCAGGCGCAGGACGACCTCGCCTTCCTGCGCGACCGGGACTTCTTCGGCGCGTTGGCCGAGGACGAGCGCTTCACCGGGCCCTACCGGCGCTTCCTCGCCAGCCTGCACGAGAACGGCGCGCGGGCCACTCTCGAGGCGCTTGCGGGTGGCTGACCACGGCCGGGTCGGGGAGGTCAGCGCACGAATAGGATCGCGGCCATGAGCTCGGAAACCCTGGTTGCGGGAGTGGACAGTTCGACCCAGTCGTGCAAGATCGTGGTCTGCAACGCCGAGACCGGGGCGTTGGTGCGCACCGCCCGGGCGCCCCATCCCGACGGCACCGAGGTCGATCCGCACGCGTGGTGGCGGGCCTGGCGCCAGGCCAGCGGTGACGGGATCCTCGACGGCGTCCAGGCCATCGCGGTCGGCGGCCAGCAGCACGGCATGGTGACCCTGGACGCCGATGGCGAGGTGGTGCGCCCGGCGCTGCTGTGGAATGACACCCGCTCGGCCGGCGCCGCCGCCGACCTGGTGTCGGAGTTCGGCGGCCCGCAGGCATGGGCCGAGCAGATCGGCCTCGTGCCGGTCGCGGCGATCACCGCGACCAAACTGCGCTGGCTGGCGCGCACCGAGCCCGACAACCTGGAGCGCTCCCGCACGTGCGTGCTCCCGCACGACTGGCTCACCGGGCGGATCCTGCAGGACGGCAACGGCTTTGAGCGCTGGACCACCGATCGGGGGGACGCGTCCGGCACCGGCTACTGGTCGGCGCACAGCCAGGACTATCGGCCCGACGTCATGGAGCTGGCCATTGGCCGGACCATCGAGGTTCCCGAGGTGCTGGCGCCCAATGCCGTTGCCGGGCGGACCGATTCGGGCATGCTCGTGGGGCCGGGCACGGGGGACAATATGGGCGCGGCGCTCGGCCTGGGCCTGGCCCCCGGAGATGTCGTGGTCTCCTTGGGGACCAGCGGAACGGTCTTTGCCCGGCACGCCGACCCGCTGGCCGATGCCTCCGGCGCGTTGCAGTCCTTCGCCGACGCCGAGGGCGGCTACCTGCCGCTGCTGTGCACGCTCAACGCGGCCCGGGTGATGAATGCGGGCGCGACGATCCTCGGCGTGGACTATGCCGAGTTCGACCGGCTGGCCCTGGCCGCGGCGCCGGGTGCCGGGGGGCTGACCCTGCTGCCCTATCTGGACGGCGAGCGCACACCGAACCTGCCCGGGGCGAGCGGCACCCTGCTCGGTCTCACCCGGGCCAACGCGACCCCGGAGAACCTCGCCCGCGCCCATGTCGAAGGGATGCTGCTCAATCTCGTTGCGGGAGTGGCTGCCCTGCGCGAGCATGGCGTGCCGGTCGAACGCATCCTGCTCGTCGGCGGGGCGGCCGCCTCGGTTGCGGTCCACGACATCGCGCCCCTGCTCTTCGGTGTTCCGGTGGCTGTGCCGGCGGCGGGGGAGTACGTCGGGATCGGTGCGGCCCGGCAGGCGGCGTGGACGTTGTCGGGGGGTGCCGGGCCACCGGTGTGGGAGATCTCCATCGACGTCGTGGCTGAACCGGGAGCCCCCGACGCCGGGGCCGAGATCGTCGCGCGCTACCGCGACGCGGTCCGCACCGTTCACGGCATCGGCTAGCCGACCCGCGGTGGCCGAGCACGTCGAGTTGGACACGCCTCAGGGTCCGGGGCGGGGGCACATCTATGCCGGTTCGGCGCCCGCCGCGGCGACGGTCGTGCTCGGCCACGGCGCCGGCGGCGGGATCGGGGCGAGCGACCTGATGCTCCTCGCCGCCCGGCTGCCCGAGCACGGTTATCGGGTCGTCCTCATCGAGCAACCGTGGAAGGTCGCCGGACGCAAGCTCGCCGGCCGGCCGCCGACCCTGGACGCCGCCTGGGTCCCGATGCTCACGCAGCTCGACATCGTCGGCAAGCTCGTCGTCGGCGGGCGCAGCGCGGGTGCCCGCGTCGCCTGCCGCACCGCGGAAACGGTTGGGGCGCACGGCGTGCTGTGCCTGTCCTTCCCGCTCCACCCGCCGGGCAAACCCGAGTCGTCGCGAGCCGGTGAGCTGCGGACGCCGGGAGAGCACGGCATACCGGTGCGGGTCATCCAGGGCGCGAAGGACCCCTTCGGGACGCCGGAGGAGGTCCGTCGGGTGCTGACCGACGGGCGGTGGGTTGCCCAGGTCGCGGGCGCTCACTCGTTCGGCCGGAACCCGACCGATGTCCTCGACGCGGCGCTGGCCTTTCTGCCCCAGCTGCTGGCGTGACCTCCACCTTCGAGTGACTCAGAGTTCAAACAGCGGCCGGCGGCGGGACTCGGTGGCATGGCGGTCACCCTATCCGCCGCTGCCGTAGGCTAGATCCTCGTGGCTACCGACTACGCCGAGGCGATCACGAACCTGCGCGCGACCATGGCGTCGGTGCGCGAGGTCACCGATCTCGACACGCTGGCCACCAAGATCGCCGATCTGGAAACCCGCGCGGGGGCGCCGGATCTGTGGGATGACCAGGACAACGCCCAAAAAGTCACCTCCGCCCTGTCCCGGGCGATCGCCGAGCGCGACCGGGTGCTCGAGATGGATTCGCGGATCGACGATCTGGAGGTGCTCGTCGAACTCGGGCAGGAGGAGGCCGACGAGGCCACGCTCGCCGAGGCCGAGCGCGAGCTGGCGGCGATCACCAAAAGCGTGGGCGAACTCGAAGTGCGCACCTTGCTGTCGGGTGAGTATGACGAGCGCGAGGCAGTCGTGACGATTCGCTCCGGCGCCGGCGGGGTGGATGCCGCCGATTTCGCCGAGATGCTCTACCGGATGTATGACCGGTGGGCCGAGCGCCACGGCTACCCGACGAAGGTGCTCGACACCTCCCGGGCCGAGGAGGCGGGGCTAAAGAGCGTGACCTTCGAGGTGAACGTCCCTTATGCTTACGGCAATCTCTCGGTCGAAGGCGGCACCCACCGGCTGGTGCGGATCAGCCCGTTCGACAATCAGGGCCGGCGCCAGACCTCCTTCGCCGCGGTCGAGGTCATCCCGCTGATCGAGTCCACCGACCACATCGACATCCCCGACAACGAGATCAAGGTCGACGTCTTCCGCTCCTCCGGCCCCGGCGGGCAGAGCGTCAACACAACCGACTCCGCGGTGCGGATGACGCACATCCCCACCGGCATCGTCGTCTCGATGCAGGACGAGAAGTCCCAGATCCAAAACCGCGCGGCGGCGCTGCGGGTGTTGCAGTCGCGGCTGCTGCTGCTGCGCCAGGCCGAGGAGGCGGCGACCAAGAAGGAACTCGCCGGCGACATCAAGGCCAGCTGGGGAGATCAGATGCGCTCCTATGTCCTGCAGCCCTATCAGATGGTCAAGGATCTGCGCACCAACCACGAGGTCGGCAACCCGCAGGCGGTCTTCGACGGTGACATCGACGACTTCATCGAAGGCCGGCATCCGGTGGCGACGCTCCCAGGAAGCAGCCAGGGACTAGCTCGACAATCCACCGACGTATGCTCTCGTGGGCGCCCGCTCCGCGCGCCCCTGACCGAAGGCTCCCCGCTGCACGATGATCCGCTTCGAGAATGTCACCAAGACCTACCCGAGGGGCACCCGGCCCGCCCTGGACGATGTCACCCTCGAGATCGAGCGTGGCCAGTTCGTCTTCCTCGTCGGACCCTCGGGCTCGGGCAAGTCGACGGTGCTGCGCCTGGTCATCCGCGAGGAACCGACGACGACGGGAAGCGTCCTGGTGGCGGGGCACGACCTGGGTGTGCTGCCGCCGCGCAAGGTGCCTCGGCTGCGCCGCCAGATTGGGACCGTCTTCCAGGACTTCCGGCTGCTGCCCAACAAGACCGTCGCCCAGAACGTCGCCTTCGCGCTGCAGGTGCTCGGCAAGCCCAACCGGCTGATCCGCACGCTGGTGCCCGAGACGCTCGAGATGGTCGGTTTGCAGGGCAAGGGCCGCCGGATGCCGCATCAGCTCTCCGGCGGTGAGCAGCAGCGCGTCGCGATCGCCCGCGCCGTCGTCAACAAACCGATCCTGCTGCTCGCCGACGAGCCCACCGGAAACCTGGACCCGGCGACCAGCCTGGACATCGTGCGCCTGCTCGCGACGATCAACGCCGCCGGGACCACGGTCTTGATGGCCACCCACGACAATGTCATCGTCGATGAGTTCCGGCGCCGGGTCGTCGAACTCGACGACGGCAAGGTGGTCCGCGACGACGCGCAGGGCCTTTACATCCCCAAGGCCGAGGCTCCCACGGCCGCGCCGCAGCCGGAGCGGGACCCCGACGACCTGTGGACCGATCCCGACGAGGGCGATTGGGCCGACGAAGTCGTCAAGGGGGAGGACTGACCATGCGGCTGCGTTTCCTCCTGGGGGATGTGTGGGTCGGGTTGCGGCGCAATCTGTCCATGGCCATCTCGGTCATCCTCGTCACGATGGTTTCCCTTTATCTGCTCGGGTTGGGCCTGCTGGCGCAGCGGCAAGCCGATGCGATGAAGGGCTATTGGTATGACCGGGTGCAGGTCTCGATCTTCCTGTGCAGCAAGGTCAGCCTGCAAGACAACTGCACCAGCCCGGTCACCGAGGATCAGAAGGAGACGATCAGGGCCCAGCTGGACGACATGAAGCCGCTGGTCAAGCAGGTCTTCTTCGAATCCGAGCAGGAGGCCTACGACCGGTTCAGCGAGCAGTTCAAGAACACCCCTCTCGTCGGCAACATCAAGGTCGGCGATATCCCGTCCAGCTACCGGGTCCAACTCTCCGACCCGACCCGCTTCGAGGTCGTCGGCAGCGCGTTCGAGAACGCGCCCGGGGTGGCGACCGTCCAAGACCAGCAGAAGGTGCTCAAGAAGTTTTTCACGGTGATCAACTTCGTGACGCTCTTCGCGGTCATCGTTGCCGCGCTCATGGTGCTGTGCGCGACCTTGCTCATGGCGACCACGATCCGGCAGGCGGCGTTCAGCCGGCGACGCGAGATCGGCATCATGCGCCTGGTCGGCGCCTCGAACTTCGCCATCCGCACGCCGTTCATCCTCGAGGTGCTGATTGCTGCCGTCATCGGTGCCGCCCTGGCAATCGGGATGCTGTGGACCACCGTGCACTTCATCTTCAACCGCTACCTCAACACGATCGTCAAGAACCAGGCGCTGATCTCGGCCACCGACGTGCTCGCGGTCGCGCCCTATCTGCTCGGGGGCGTGATCCTGTTGGCCGTCCTCACCTCGACGGTCACGCTGTGGCGCTATCTGCGGATCTGACCCAGGCCATGACGGCGACACGCGCCCGAACGGGTGTATTCGGGCGGTAAGGCGCCTATCCTGGGCCGCGATGAATCCCACTGGACACTTCCGGCGCAGCCGGCTCGCGAGCACCGGCGCGCTCCTTGCCGTGCTCGGCGCGACGACGCTCGCCGGTGCGGCGCACGCCGATCTCGACGACGAGAAGCAGCAGGTCGGCCGGCAACTGAAGGCCACCGCCCAGCGGCTGGCCGATGCCCAGGACGACCTGGACGACACCTCGGCGGCGCTGAAAGCGGCATACGAGACCCTGGGGGAGACCCGGGCGCGGCTGCCCGGTGCCCAGAATGCCGTGGCGCAGGCGCGCGCCGCCGCGCTGCTCGCCGAGCAGCGCAACGAGCAGGCGATCGCCGATTTGGAGCTGGCCAAGGCCGAGCAGGAGCAGGCCGAGCGGGAGCTGGCCGACACCACTGCGCGGATCCGCGACACGCGCGCGACCGTGGCTGCCTTTGCGGCCAACCTCTATCAGGAGCAGGGGCTCGGCGAGTGGTCGGCGGCGCTGTCCGCCGGGGGCGCGCAGGACTTCGCCGACCGGATGGCGATGGCCGACACGGTCGCCGAGGTCCAGACCGATGCCCTGGGATCGCTCAACACCTCGGCCGCCGACCTCGCCGCGCAGCGCGAGCGGCTGACCGCCACCCGCCGTCAGGTGGCTGCCGCGCAGGCCGCGACCGAGATCGCCCTGGGTGAGGCGAGGTCGAGCCAGGCCACGGCGGAGCAGGCCGAGCGCGACCTCGAATCGCTGATCGCCACCCAGGAGGTGGCGGCTGCCGACCTCGACGCCGAGCGCCGCAAGGAGAAGACCCGGATCGCCGGGCTGCAATCCGACTCCGATGCGCTCACCGCCAAGCTCGCCAAGATTGGCCGGCAGCAAAAGGCCGCCGAGCAGGCAACCCCCAAACCGTCCTCTCCGAAGACCCCGCCGGGCACGAACCCGCCACCGAGCACGAACCCCAGCGGCGGCGGGTTCTTGTCGGCGCCCTCCTCGGGCTGGGTGTCCTCGGAGTTCGGGCTGCGCTTTCACCCGATCCTGCACTACTGGCGATTGCACAGCGGCCGCGACTATGCCGCCGCGTGCGGCACCCCGATCTATGCCGCCGCGCCCGGCTCGGTCGTCTCGGCCGGCTGGGGCGGCGGCTACGGCAACCAGGTCGTCCTCTCCCACGGCATTCAACGTGGCGTCTCGTTGGCAACGACCTACAACCACATGAGCCGCATCGTCGCCTACAGCGGCTCGCTCACCCGCGGCCAACTCGTCGGGTATGTCGGCACGACCGGCCTGTCGACCGGCTGCCACCTGCATTTCGAGACCCGCGAGAACGGCACCCCGGTCGACCCGCGCCGCTGGTTGTAGCCGATGGCAAAGACCAAACGCCCCGGCGACGGGCGCACGCTGATCGCCAGCAACCGCAAGGCCCGCCACGATTACCACATCGAGGCGACCTATGAGGCGGGCATCGCTCTGCAGGGCACTGAGGTCAAGGCGCTGCGCCTGGGCCGCGCCTCGCTGACCGACGGGTATGCCGCCTTCGACGCCGGCGAGCTCTGGCTCGAGGCCGTGCACATCCCCGAATACACCCAGGGCACGTGGACCAACCACACCCCGCGCCGGCGCCGCAAGCTGCTGCTCAACCGGGCCGAGCTGGACAAGCTGCGGGCCGCCACCCGCGAATCGGGCAAGACGATCGTGCCCCTGTCCCTTTATTTCAAGGACGGTCGCGCCAAGGTCGAGATCGCCCTGGCCAAAGGCAAGAAGGACTACGACAAGCGGCAGGCGCTGCGCGAGCGGCAGGACGATCGCGAAACCGCCCGGGCGTTGCACTCCCGCGGCCGGGACGACTGATGCACCGGGCGCAGCGGCACCGGACGTCCACGGCCAGGCGAGGCGCGGTGCGCCTGCTTGCGGCCGTTGGCTTGGTGTTGGCCTGGGCGCTCGCCGCGGCCGGGCCGGCGTCCGCGGCCGAGCAGGAGCAGATCGCCGACTACCGGGTGAGCATCGAGCTCGACCGGGACGGCTCGGCCCGGATCGAGGAGCGGATCACCCAGGTCTTCCCCGACGGCCAGGAGCGGCACGGGATCACCCGCGACATCCGGGTGCGTGCCGGCTATCGTGACCGCGAGGACGTCTATCGCTACTTCCAACTGAGCCAGTTGTCGGTCAGTTCACAGACCGGGGCGCCGACCGATGTCCGCCAGGACGACTACGGCGCCTATGTCCACCTGCGGATCGGCTCTCCCGACGAGACGGTGACCGGGCGGCAGACCTATGTCATCTCCTACCGGCTGGCGCACATCGTCAACGAGATCGACACCGAGCGGGCCGAGTTCGTGCACGACATCGTCGGTGCGGCCAACGAGCAGAGCTATGGTTCGATCTCGGCGAGCGTCACCTCGCCGGGGGAGGTCCGCCAGGTCGGCTGCAACTTCGGCGCGACCGGCTCGGACTCGTTGTGCACGGCCGAACTCGGCAACCCGGCCCGGTTCTCGCACAACGACCTCCAGCCGGGCCAGGCCATGACCGTGGCGGTCTCGGCCGACCGCTCCGCCTTCGGCGATTTGGCTCCCGACCTGGTCGAGGGGTCGACGGGCAGCGAGGGGACCGAGACCGTGCCCCCCGCCCAGGAGCGGCTACTCGGCCGTCTCTTTGCCGGGGTCGGCCTGTTCATCCCAGTGCTCGCCGCCGCCGGGATGGCCGTGTTGGTCTGGTCCCGCGGGCGCGACGAGGCGTATGCCGGGCTGACCCCGGGCCTGACCCCGGGCGTAGGGGAGCAAACGCACACCGTCCGGCAGGCTCGCCCGGCGACGGTAGCCGTCCAGTTCACCCCGCCCGCGGGGGTGCAACCCGGCATGGTCGGCACCCTGATCGACGAGGAGGCCAACACCGTCGATGTGACGGCCACCATCCTCGATCTGGCCGTGCGCGGCTTCTTGACGATCACCGAGACCGACAAGAGCTTCGGGCGCACCGATTGGATCCTCACCCTGACCCAGCCCCCGTCCGGCTCGGTGATGAGCGAATACGAGCAGATGCTGCTCACCGCCCTCTTCTCCCGCGGCACCGAGGTGCGCCTGAGCGAGCTGAAAAACACCTTCGCCCAGACCCTCGCCCGCGTCAAAGGAGCGATGTACGCCGAGGTGGTGCGCCGCGGCTGGTTCCGGCAGTCGCCGCAGTCGCAGCGCAACACCTGGACCGGGCTCGGCAACGGGGTCGCGGTGATCGGCTTCTTTGCGATCTTCTTCCTGCGCGGTAGCGGCGGCAACCCGATCTCGGGTATGCCGCTGAGCGGCGCCACGATTTTGGGTGCCGGCCTGATCGTCGCGGGTCTGCTGATCCGGGTGATGGGCCGGCGAATGGCCGCGCGCACCGCCGACGGCAGCGCGGTCCTCGCCCAGGCACTCGGGTTCCGGCAATATCTGGTGACGGCCGAGGCCAACCAGATCCGGTTCGAGGAAGCGCAGCAGATCTTCTCCCGCTACCTGCCCTACGCGATCGTCTTCGGTGTGGCCGACAAGTGGGCCCACACGTTCGAGGAGGTCGCGGCTGCCGCCGCGGCCGCGGGCGTGACCATTCCCCCGCCGATCTGGTACTACGGCCCGACCTGGGGCTCGGGCGGCTTCTTCGACTCCGTGGCCTCGGGTGCCGACTCGTTCTCGACCCAGGCCGCCGGCACCTTCATCTCCACGCCCGGCTCCTCCGGGACGAGCGTCTTCGACGGTGGTGGCGGTTTCGGTGGCGGAGGCGGCTTCTCCGGCGGCGGCGGCTCGGGCTCCTCCGGTGGCACCTGGTAGCTGCGCCGGGCTCAGTAACCCCAGGCGTTCGGAATGAAGCTCATGTCCTCGCCCGGGCCGACCAGCCGGTCCCACGGGATCGTGTATTCGACGACGCCGGCGGCGCAGGCGTAGGCCTGGCACATCCCCACGGCGATGTGCATGCCCGCCCGGGCGGGATACATCGAGACTTGCGACCGGTCCACGGCGGGATAGGCGCCATGGGGGGCCCACGCGTTCAGTTCGCGCTCGAAGTTCCAATTGGGGCCGCCGGCCGTCTGCATCTCGACAAGCATGCCGTCCGTGGTGACCACCGAGCCGGTCTTGGGGTTGAGGATGTCGTAGGTCTTGAGCGAGATGCCGTGGGCGCCACCGAGATCGGCGTAGGCGTCGCCCTGCAGCACGATCAAGCCGGGGATGTTCACAATCGTCCGGTTGGTGCGCTCGAAGCTGCCGAGCGGGCCAGGGCCTCCGGCGACGGTGTCCCAGGCGCGCTTCCACGTGGTCAGCTGTGCCGCGGCGTTGACGCGCACCGAGGTGACGAAGCCAGGAACACCTGCGGTCTGCGGGCACAGGGCGACGCCGGCAACCGACTGTGTCCGGATCGGTGCCTGCTTGTAGGTGCCCGTCCGTGGGGTGAACGTGAATCGCGCGGCGGGAGAGCAGCCCCGTTCCGCCGTCGACAGAACTGGCGCGGTGACGGCTGTCGGCTGGTCGGCGACGGCTACACCGGCCAGTGCCGGGGCGGCCGCTGCGGCAGCCACGAGCGTGGAGGCGAGCGCGAGGAGCGGCATACGTCGAAGTGGCATCTCTGAATCCCCTTCTATGGCAAGTGATTCCACGTCTTCGTGGTCCATGACTCAGACGGCGCGGACGGACGAAAGGTTGGTCACGGGTTGATCACGGTCACGCCCCGGGAATGGGACTTGGACCGGGGGCGTTGACCTGGCAAACTGGTTCGACGGCCCAATGGGCCGATTGACAACTCCACAGCGATGGGTCGGCCCCTCTCGGGGGTGATCGGTTTCGACATTGTCCGGTCAGCCAGGGGAAGCGGGTCGAGGATGCACGGTTATCTCGTCAACGCTCCGTGCAAACCAATAGGTGCCAATTCCAAGCGCACCGACTTCGCCCTCGCCGCCTGAGCGAGCCCGAAGTCCGTTGGCCTAAGCACGATCTCGGCTTAGTCACCAGCGTCATCTAGAGATCTAGCCGCGTCGCCATGTCGGGGGACGGCGCGGGACACCAACTCGACTGGGCCTGTCAGGGGACGTGTGCGCGCGCGCCCTGGGGCCGAGAAAGTCCTGGATTCCTGCTGTCGCAGGGGTCCTTAGCGCACTGCACCCGGAGAAGTCCTGGTTCGCCGTCAGTGGACGCGGGTTCGATTCCCGCCACCTCCACCGGAGCTCGCTCGCCGCGAGCGCCGGGGCCGGCCCATCGTGGTGGAGGCTGTGGCCATCGACCGATGCTCAGCGGGTCAGCACGAAGTGATCGCCCGCCGGGCGAAACCCCACCCGCGCATAATGCGGCGCCACCATCTCCCGCGGGCTCCTGACCTCGCGCCAGCCTTGCTGCTCCATCAAATCGCTCGTCTGCCAGAGGAATCGGCCCGGGGTGAAGTCGCGATAGGGGGGCGTGACGTAGTCGAGGTCAATCTGCGCCACGCCTTCGCCGAGGTCACGCACCACGACCAGGCCGGCGGTCTCCTCGCCGCGCTGGATAAGGAAACAGGCCCGCGGCCCATCCGCGTGCGCGCGGAACCCGGGGAAGAACCGGGCGATGTCACCCGCCTGAGTCGCGAGGAAGTGCCGCACGTAGGCCTCGTCCTCGCGGACGGGCAGCACGGCATACCCGCCAGTCGCGGAGCGGCTCTGTCGCCCGAGCTTGGCGATGAACCACACATTGATGCCGGCGAGCACGGCGTTCATCGCGACCATCGGCCAGACCCGGATGCCGGCGTTGAAGCCGAGCAGGATCACGGTGGCGATCAGGTTGAGGACCCGCAACCGCAGGATCCGGGTCTGCATGACCGAGACGACCAGCAGCGCCGAGCCCAGCCAGCCGAGCGCATCGAGCAGCGACATCCGTGGGTCAGGCCCAGGCCCAGCGCACCACGACGGTCGCCGTGACGCTGTTCTCGCCGGCCTCGACCGACATGTCCGCCGCCTCGGCCTTCATCGCGTAGCCGGCCGCCTGGCGCGCGCTGCCGAATGGTTGAGTCGGTCCGGACGGCGTGTCGACGACGAAGAGCACCGGGCCGAGTTCCCGCCCGGCCAAGGCGGCGAACTGGCGAGCCTTGTCGTGGGCGTTGGCGAACGCGGCGGCGCGGGCCTGCTCCAACAGGCCCGTCGGATCGTCAAGCAGCAGAGCGATATTGTCGAGCGTCAGGCGATTCCCGGCGACGCTCGAAAAGGCCGAGATCAGCCCACCGACCCGGTCGCGGTCACGCACTCGCAGGCGCAGCGACTGCGACGCGACATAGCCGACGACACCGACGCCTTCCTTGTCGTATTGCGGGTAGACGCTCGCCCCGGTCGTTTGCAGGTCGCGTGCGGCCACGCCGCCCTCCTTCGCCGCGTCGATGATTCCTCCCATCGCGGCGTCCGCCTCGCTCAGCGCGCTCGCTACGCTCTTGCCGGGGCAGCGCACCCCGAGATCGAGAGCCACCACGTCGGGGGCGGCGCTGGCGCTGCCGGTCCCGGTCATCTCCACGAACGCGTCCATGCCCGGAGGGTAGTCTGTCGCGGCGCGTTGCCGGCCCGGGATGCCCGCGCGCCAGATCACGACATCCGGAGGAGCCATGGACCGCCCGCGGCGAACGCGGCTCCTGCTCGGCCTGTTTGTGTTGTCGTTGCTGCTGAGCGCCCTGCTGCTCTTCCTGCCCGGCCCGGGCGGCAATCCCCATTTCCCCCACGAGGACAAGGTCGTGCACGCCACCATCTTTGGGCTGCCGACGGCACTCGGACTGCTCGCCGGGCTCCGGGCGCACCTGCTGATCCCCGCCCTGCTCGCGTATGCCGCCGCGAGCGAGGTCATCCAGGGCGCCTTCCTCCCGACTCGGTCGGGGTCGGTGCGCGACGGGCTCGCCGATCTGGCCGGGATCACGCTGGGAGTGGTCGTGGTGGCAATGGTGCGGGGCGGGCGGCATACGAGAGAATGAGCGTATGGACGCGCCGGCCAACCTCACCGGTCGCCTGCTCGTGGCGACGCCGGAGATCGGCGACGGCGTCTTCCGGCGCAGCGTCGTCCTGGTGCTGCACCACGGCGACGACGGCGCCCAGGGCATCATCCTCAACCGGCCCCTGGAGGCCGAGGTCGACGCCGTGCTTCCGCGGTGGGGGCGGCTGGCGGTCGGGGGTCCGCAGGTCTACTACGGCGGCCCGGTGCAGACCGACTCCGCCCTCGGTGTGGTCTCGCTGCCGGGGGGCGCGCTGGAGCCGAACGGCATCAAGCGGCTGTATGACGAGGTGGCGCTCGTCGACCTCGAGGCCGATCCGGACGACGTCGGGTTGCACATCCAGGGAATGCGGGTCTTCGTCGGCTACGCCGGCTGGTCGCCCGGGCAGCTCGAGAACGAGATCGCCACGGGCAGTTGGTATGTCGTCGACCGCGTCGCCGGGGACGCGCTCGCGCTCGACGCGGAGCGGCTGTGGCGCCTGGTGCTGGCCCGGCAGTTCGGGCCGCTCTCGCTGCTGGCCACCTTCCCCGACGACCCGTCGCTGAACTAGCGGAGCATGACTGGAGCGCCAGCCGCCCGGTGCCTAGAACCTGGCGATGGGGCTGATCATCGCCCGAGTGCTGGCACCCGGCTCGAAGCTGGCGACCATCTCCTGGTGGGCCGACACCACCCTGGGCGTCGACCTCGACCTGGCCGGTGCCTCCACCGACGAGGTCTACGCGGCGATGGACTGGCTACTCGGGCGCCAGGACGCGATCGAGAAGCAGCTGGCCCGGCGCCACCTGGCCGCCGACGCCAACCCCGCCCGGATGGCGCTGTTCGACCTATCGTCCTCGTGGATGGAAGGCAGCCACTGCCCACTGGCCCGGCGCGGCTACTCCCGCGACGGGAAGAAGAACCGCACCCAGATCGAGTACGGGCTGCTGACCGACCCGGCCGGTCGCCCGGTCGCGATCCGGGTCTTCCCCGGCAACACCGCCGACCCCACCGCGTTCATCGAGGCCGTCACCCTGGTGCGGGACACCTTCAAACTCACCGAGATGGTCATGGTCGGCGACCGCGGCATGATCACCACCGCCCGGATCACCGCGATCCGCCACACCAACACCGACCCGGCCACCCGAGCCGACCTCGGCTGGATCACCGCGCTCCGCGCCCCCGCGATCAAAACCCTTGCCGCCGAGGGCGGCCCGCTTCAACCAACCCTGTTCGATGAACACAACCTGGCCGAAATCAGCCACCCCGACTACCCCGGGGAACGGCTGATCGCCTGCCGCAACCCGTTCCTGGCCACCGAACGCGCCCGCAAACGCGAGGACCTGCTCACCGCCACCGAAACCGCCCTGGCCCCCACCCAGCGAGCAGTGGCCGAGGGCCGGCTAGCCGGCGCCGACACGATCGGCCTGCGGGTCGGCAAACTCCTCAACAAATACCGGATGGCCAAACACTTCGACCTGACCATCACCGACACCACCGTGGTGATCACCCGCAAAACCAGCCAGATCGCCGCCGAAGCCGCCCTCGACGGCATCTACGTGCTACGCACCCCAACGCCCGCCGAGACCCTCACCCCCGCCAGCATCGTCCAGGCCTACAAAAACCTCGCCCACGTCGAACGCGACTTCCGCAGCATCAAAGCCACCGACCTCGACCTGCGCCCGATCTACCACCGCCTCGAAGACCGCGTCCGCGCCCACGTCCTGATTGTGATGCTCGCCGCCTACCTGACCTGGCACCTACGCGCCACCCTAGCCCCCCTGACCTACACCGACGAACACCCGCCAACACCCGCCGACCCGGTCGCCCCCGCCCACCGCTCCCCAGCCGCGGACCGCAAAGCCTCCCGACACACCGACGACCACGACCAGCCCGTGCGGTCCTTCCCGGCCCTGCTCAAACACCTCGCCACCCTGACCCGCAACGACCTGCGCTACGGCACCGACCACACCACACCCCTCGTGCCCACCCTGGCCGAACCCACCCCCACCCAACGCCACACCTTCGCCCTCCTAAACGCCCCCATC
The DNA here is from genome assembly GCF_037045025.1 of Nostocoides sp. Lineage (GTDB taxonomy): Bacteria > Actinomycetota > Actinomycetes > Actinomycetales > Dermatophilaceae > Nostocoides_A. The sequence continues at coordinate 71,737 of NZ_JBAOHM010000018.1, forward strand.
CCCCTAACCATCAACGGCAAGTAGACAGAACCACCAACACCCAAACCAGCGAACCCCCTGCCCAGCAGGGGGTTCGCCACGTCAACCAGCCGTAACTTCGGGTTAGTGCCCGGCGTCGTCGTCGCCGCCGCCCCCCAACCGCGCTGAGGTCGGTTCTTTCGCCGCCACTTTTCGCCGCCGCCGCCCAACCGCGCCGAGGTCGTCATTTCTTGCCGAAGTCGTACTACCGGTAGTACGACCTCAGCAAACAGCGCAGACCTCGGCGCAACGGGCACGGGTATCAGCGCAGACCTCAGCGCAATGGGCACGGGGTAGGGGGTCAGGGGGTGAGCGAGGCCTTGAGGTCGGCGGGCAACAGGCGGGTGGCGCAGATCAGCCGCTCGGCGACCACCGCGGTGATCGTCTGCGCCGCCATGATGCCCATCAGCACGAGAACCTGCGCCGCCGCGGCCTGGGCCGGGCTGCCGCCGCCGAGCAGCACGCCGATGAACGCGCCGGGCAGGGTGACGACGCCGGCGGTGCGGACCTGGTCGAGACCGGGGATGAGCGCCTCGGGGATGTGCCGGTGGACGATCTCGCCGATCGCCTGGCGCCGGGTGAAGGCGAGGGCGAGCCAGGCGTCATACAGTTCCCGCTCCTCCCGCAGGGCGGCGAAGGCGCGGCGGCAGGCCAGCGTGTGGCCATTCATCGTGTTGCCCATCAAGATGCCGAGGACGGGGATCAGGGCGATGCCGGTCGGCGGAATCGTGCGGGTCGCCAGGATCACCGCAACCACCGGAAGCAGCCCGCACAGGATCGCCAGCGTCGCCCACGGCCACGCTCCCGGGGCGTCGATCCGGCGGACCGTCGTCAGCACCGCAACGGCAAACATGAACGCCAGGACGGCGAGCGAGGCCGCCAGGCTCTTGATGACCGAGGTGATGACGAACGCCGCGATGCCGAGTTGGACGATCGCGCGGGCGGCCGCGACGAGGGTGGCGAGGGGCGCGGGGAGGCGGCCGACGGCATACGCGCCGAGGGTGAGCAGCAGCAGCGCGACGACGGCGATCGCGACCGACCACCCGGGGTTGATCGTCACGTCCCAACGCTAGCCTCGCGGGTCGCGATCTGAAGAAGCGCTGAAGCCCGCCATCGAGAGGACCCTGTCGGCACGGGTTTCGGCCTCAGGCGTGCCGGGAAGCTCCTTTCGAAGGGGCGTGTCCCGCCGATGACCGCCGCTCGAGGACGCCCCACCACGCCGTACCAGACGGGCCGCGGACACCAGCGTTTCGCACAGGGTTGCGAGCGCGTCGGCGCCGATTTCACGCACGGGTCCGGCTCTGGCAAGATTGACCCTTGGCGTTCCACCACCGACGGGCCCCTGCCACAGGGGGAGCGAGCATGATCGCGCGGCCGGCGGAGCGGCATACGACATTCAGATCACCACGGTGGCGACCTGTGGCGCCACGAGAAAGCGACCTGCCATGCAGCGTTTCGACCAGATCGACCAGGCCTCCCTCAAGGAGGACCTACCCGCCTTCCGCGCCGGCGACACCGTCAAGGTGCACGTGAAGGTCATCGAAGGCAACCGCTCTCGCATCCAGGTCTTCCAGGGCGTCGTGATCCGCCGCCACGGTGGCGGCGTCGCCGAGACGTTCACCGTCCGCAAGATCTCCTTCGGCGTCGGGGTGGAGCGGACCTTCCCGCTGCACACGCCGATCATCGACAAGATCGAGGTCGTCACCCGCGGTGACGTGCGCCGCGCCAAGCTGTACTACCTGCGCGACCTGCGCGGCAAGGCGGCCCGCATCCGCGAACGCCGCGAGACCCCGGCCGGACACTGAACAGCCGGGAACTGAACAACCAGGCCGACCCCGGACCGGCTTCGACAAGCTTGCCAGGAACGCGGGTTAGGCTGCTTCCCCTATGACCACGGCGCCACCACCCTCCGCGGCCGGTGCCACCGGTGCCGCCTCGGGCACCCCCAGCCGGCGGCGCAAGCCGTGGCCGGTCTGGGTCCACCTGGTGCTCGCGCTCGTGCTCGTGGCGCTCCTGCGCAACTTCGTCGCCCAGTCCTTCTATGTCCCTTCCGGGTCGATGATCCCCACCCTGCAGGTCGGTGACCGGATCATCGTCAACAAGCTCGACCACAGCATCGAGCGCGGAGACGTCGTCGTCTTCGACGGCACCGACACCTTCGGCGGCAACCCCACGACCCGCTTCGACTCCGGTGTCGGCAAGGTCGTTGCGGTGGTAGCCCGGGTTTTCGGGATCAATGTCGACGAAAAGGACTACGTCAAGCGGGTTGTCGGGCTCGGCGGTGAGCGGGTCGCCTGCTGCGATGCGCAGGGACGGATCACGATCAACGGCTCCCCGCTGGCCGAGCCCTATCTCGCCCCTGGTGTCGAGCCGAGCACGACGGAATTTGACGTGCAGGTCCCCAGCGGGCGGCTCTTCCTGCTCGGTGACAATCGCGAGAACTCGGCCGACTCCCGCGCCCATCTCGGTGACCCCGGCGGTGGCATGGTTCCCGTCGAGGACGTCATCGGGCCGCCGCTGGTGCGGTATTGGCCCCTCGACCGGCTCGGCGGCCCGTCGGCGACAGTGGGTGGGCGATGAGCGTCGAGCCCGACGACGACCAACAGCGCTCGGCCCCGCCCGAGGAAGACCCGGAGGCGCCCGCAGCCACAGCCGCCGGCGCCGACGCTCCTGACGTCACCCGTGCGGACGCTGGTGAGGGCGCAGCTGAGGACAAGCCGCCCGCCTCCGCGTGGTGGCGCACGTTTGGCGCCCTCCGTGAATTCGTCACCGTGGCCGCGATCGCCATCGTCTTGTCCTTCCTCGTCAAAACCTTTCTCGTCCAGCCGTTCTTCATCCCCTCAGAGTCGATGGAGAACACCCTCGTGCGCGGCGACCGGGTGATCGTCAGCAAGCTGACGCCGAGCCCGATCGACCTCAAACGGGGCGACATCGTTGTTTTCGCCGACCCCGGAGACTGGCTGGCACCGACCGAGCAGACCGATCGCGGCGCTGTTCTCAACGCCATTCGCTCGGGGCTGACCTTTGTCGGGCTGCTGCCGGACAGCTCGGAGGGCCACCTGATCAAGCGGCTGATCGGGCTTCCCGGTGACCAGGTTTCCTGCTGCGACAGCAAGGGTCGCCTTGAGGTGAACGGCAAGGCGATCGACGAGCCCTACATCAAGCTGGGCGAGGAGCCGAGTGACATCGAGTTCGACATCACCGTGCCGGCCGGCAAGATCTGGGTGATGGGCGACAATCGCGGTCACTCCAGCGACTCGCGGCTGCACGACCCGAGCGCTGACGGCAGCGACGGCTCGGTGCCGGAGGACCTGGTCGTGGGCCGAGCGGTCGCGACGATCTGGCCACTGAACCGCATCAGCTGGCTGAGCAACTACGACGCCACCTTCGCCGACGTCCCGCCGCGGCCCGAGGAATGACGACCTCCCCGCCGCGCAAACCGTCGCTGCGGGTCGAGCGTGCCCTGCAGCGCGACGGCTTTCCCGTGCTGGCCGGTATGGACGAGGTCGGCCGGGGCGCGCTCGCCGGGCCGGTCAGCGTCGGCGTCGTCGTCATCGACCCGACCTGCCGCTCCGCCCCGACGGGAGTCAAGGACTCCAAGCTCCTCGCTCCCGCCGCCCGGGCCCGGCTCGTGCCGCGCATCCAACGGTGGTCGCTTGCGTATGCCGTCGGGCACGCCTGGCCCGCCGAGATCGACGCGATCGGCATCATCGCCGCTCTCCGGCTGGCCGGGCGACGCGCGCTCGCCCAGCTGCCGCTCACCCCGGACCTGGTCATCCTCGACGGCAATCACGACTGGCTGACCGATCCGATGGAGGTCGGCCTGCTCGCGTTGACGCGCGTGACGTCGTCCCCGGCGGTGACCACGATGATCAAGGCCGACCGGAAATGCTCTTCGGTCGCGTCCGCGAGCGTGCTCGCCAAGGTCACCCGAGACCGGCTCATGGTCGGTTATGCCGACGTGCACGCCGCCTATGGCTGGGCCGACAACAAGGGGTATGCCGCTCCCGAGCACCTCGCCGCCCTCGGCGCTCACGGGCCGTGCCCGATGCACCGGCGCTCCTGGCAACTGCCGGGTCGGGTCGATGGCGTGGGTCTGGTCGATGCCGCGGGCCTGGTGAGCCCGACGGGTCTGGTGAGCCCTGTGGGCGAGTGCGCGAGCGGTGATAGCGGCATCGGCGACGACCCGGCCAGTGATAGCAATAATTACTGCCTCGGCCCGCCGGTCGACGGCCTCCAGCACGAAGGATCCTTCCGATGAGCACCGAAGACCTCGAGAAGTACGAGACCGAGATGGAGCTCGCGCTCTATCGCGAGTATCGCGATGTCGTCGGGCTGTTCAGCCACGTCGTCGAAACCGAGCGGCGCTTCTATCTCGCCAACGGCGTGGATGTGCAGGTTCGCGGCGAGGGGGCCGAGGTCTATTTCGAGGTGACGATGACCGACGCGTGGGTGTGGGACATCTATCGTCCGGCCCGGTTCGCGAAGTCGGTGCGGGTGATCACCTTCAAGGACGTCAACGTCGAAGAACTCGCCAAGCCAGACCTCGAGGTGCCCAAGGGGCTGTGATCCGGGCCTGTGATCCGATCGGTGTGATCCGGCCCTGTTATCCGGGCGGTGTAATCCGGGCGGTCCCACGGTTGTCCACAGGGCCGGCGGTCCAGCCTTCGCAGTTGTGCACAGGCTCAGCCAGTGATCCTGGCGCTCGCGGCCCGTGGTGGCGCACCCTTGACCTCAGCTAACTCGGCAGGGGGTGCGGGGGATGACGGTGACGCCACCGTGGGGGACGACGCGCCAATCGGTGGGCGCGTTCGGTGAGGAGATGGCTAGCCGCTATCTCGCCGGGCTCGGCTGGCAGGTGGTGGAGCGCAACTGGCGCTGCCCGTCCGGCGAGATCGATATCGTCGCCATCGACGGGCCTGAGCTGGTGATCTGCGAGGTCAAGACCCGCCGCGGCCTGGGCCTGGGGGATCCCGTGGAGGCAGTCACCCCGCCCAAGCACCGGCGGCTGCGGCAACTGGCCGGAGCGTGGCTGCAGGGCCACCCGGCCGAGCGTGGCCGCCCGATGCGCATCGATGTCATCGGGGTGGTCCTCGAAGCCACGGGCGGGCGCGTCCACCACGTGCGCGGGGTGATCCCGTGATCCTCGGCAGCGCAACGAGCATCGCCCTGCATGGGCTGGAGGGCTATGCGATCCGGGTCGAGGCCCAGCTGACCAACGCCCTTCCCGCACTGATCGTCAGTGGTTTGCCCGATGCGGCCTGCCGGCAGGCCCCCGAGCGGGTGCGGGCGGCCTGCTCCTCGGCGGGCGCACCCTTGCCGACCAAGAAGATCGTCGTCAACCTCTCGCCGGCGTCGGTGCCCAAGTCCGGAACGGGCTTCGACCTGGCGATCGCCTGTGCGATCCTCGCCGCCGGTGAGGTCCTCTCCGCGCGCCTGTGCGCGGCGGTGGTCCACCTTGGCGAGCTGGGCCTCGACGGGTCGGTGCGCGCGATCAGCGGGGTCTTGCCGGCGCTGAGCTGCGCGGTCAAGGAGGGGGTGACCGATGCGGTCGTGCCCGTGGCCAACGCCGCCGAGGCGGCTCTGGTCGAGGGGCTGCGCATCCATCCGGTCGCCGGACTGCCCGAGGTGATCGGCTGCTACCGCGAGTTCGGCGCGCCCGAGCGGTGGCCGATGCCCGAGTTGCCCCGGGCGAGCGCGGTCGCGGGGCGTTCGGTCCCCGACCTGGCCGACCTCGCCGGCCAGAGCGAGGCCCGGGCGGCGGTCGAGCTGGCCGCCGCGGGCGGGCATCACCTGATGTTGATGGGGCCACCGGGGTCCGGCAAGACGATGCTCGCCGAGCGTCTGGTCGGGGTGGTGCCCCCGCTGTCCGTGGAGGGTGCGCTGGAAGTGTTGGCGCTGCGCTCGCTCAAGGGCGAGACCCGCTCCGGCGCCGGGCTCGACCTCACGCCGCCGTTCGTCGCGCCCCACCACGGCAGCTCCCTCGCGGCCATGGTCGGCGGCGGATCCGCACCGATCCGGCCGGGCGCGGTGTCGATGGCCCATCGCGGCGTGCTCTTCCTCGACGAGGCTCCCGAGTTCCGCATCGATGTGCTCCAGGCCCTGCGTCAGCCGCTGGAGAGCGGCTCGGTCACGATCGCCCGGGCCCGCGACACGGTGACCTTCCCCGCCCGCTTCCAGCTCGTCCTGGCCGCCAACCCGTGCCCGTGCGGACTGGGCTCGGGCAAGGCCCTCCAGTGCTCGTGCACGCCGATGCGCAGACGCGCGTATGCCGCCCGCCTGCGCGGCCCGCTGCTCGACCGCGTCGACCTGCAGGTGCACGTCCCGGCGGTGCGCCGCTCGCGCACCCTGACCGTCGCCGGCGAGTCGAGTGCCGCGGTCGCCGCACGGGTGACCACGGCGCGCCGGGTGGCTGCCGAGCGGTGGCGTGCCCACGGGTGGGAGCGCAACGCCGATGTGCCCGGCCCCGCCTTGCGGCTGGGGCCGCACGCCTTGTCCCGCGCCGTGACCGCCGGCCTGGACCGGGCGCTTGAGGCGGGTCGGCTGACCCTGCGGGGCTATGACCGCACTCTGCGGCTTGCCTGGACCCAGGCCGACCTGGTCGGTCATGGATCGCCCACGGCCGAGGACGTCGGTATGGCGCTGGCCCTGCGGACCAGCGAGCAGTTGGGCGTGGCATGAGTGCCGGGCCGGTGGCGAGCCGCATCGCGGTGGCGGCTGCCCTGGACGAGCGGAGCGCCCGCATCCTGCTCGCGCGGCTGGCCGAGCCGGGCGATAAGGCCGTGGCCGCCGAGCTCGACCGGATCGGCTATGTCCGGGTCATCGAGGAGATGGCTGCCGGGTCCGGCGCACTCGACCGGTTGCGGCCGCGGTTGGCCCGGCTGCGCCGGGGGGAGGAGTGGATCGATGACCGGCACATCGCCGAGCGCCTCGGCGCCCGCATCCTCACCCCCGCCGACGCCGAGTGGCCGGCCGGCCTGAACGACCTGGAGCAGCCGCCACACTGCCTCTGGGTGCGCGGCAGCGCTGCCCTGGCCGCGGTTTGTCGGCGCAGCGTTGCCGTGGTCGGGTCGCGGACCGCCACGGCATACGGCGTCGACCGCTCCGGCGAGATCGCGGCGGGCCTGAGCGAGCGGGGCTTCACGATCGTCTCCGGGGCCGCGTTCGGGATCGACGCGGCCGCCCACCGGGGCGCGTTGGCGGCCGAGGGAGTGACGATCGCCGTCCTGGCCTGCGGCATCGACCGCGCCTATCCCGCCGCGCACGCCACGCTGCTTGCCGAGATCGCTCGCGCCGGTGCAGTCGTGACCGAGCTGCCCCCCGGCTCGGCGCCCTTCCGGGGCCGTTTCCTGCAGCGCAACCGGCTGATCGCCGCGATGACTCGCGGGGTCATCGTCGTCGAGGCCGCCCTGCGCTCCGGGTCGCTGGCGACGGCCGGGAGCGCGATCACGCTCGGCCGACCGGTCGGTGCCGTGCCCGGGCCGGTCACGTCCATGGCCAGCGCCGGCTGTCACCAGTGGATCCGCGACCAAAAGGCGATGCTGGTGACCGATTCCGCCGAGGCGGCCGACCTGGTCGGTGACCTCGGCCGGGACGCCGCCGAAGCGCCGCGCGGGGAGGACGTCGCCAGCGACGTCCTGCCGCCCGAGCAGTGGGCGGTATGGGAGGTCCTGCCGTTGCGGCATGCCGCATCCGTGGAGGCGATCGCCGAGCGGTGCGCGCGGGAGCCGGCCGCCGTCCGGGCCGCACTCGGGTCGCTGGAGCTCGCCGGCCTGGCAGCGCGCGTGGAGGGGCGGTGGCGCCGGCCAAGCAAGGTGGGTTAGGGCGCGGCCTGGCGCTTGTCGGGGTCCCCGCAGCGCGTCGGAGTTGGGTCCCACGCTCGGCGTGGGCACCTGCGAGCGCAGAACCTTGTGGGGTGACTAAGTGGGCTCGCCGTCACCGCGTGGCGCCTTGATCCCGGCCCCGGTTTTTGCGACTCTGACCCCGTGCCTCGCCACGACGACTCGACGTGCGCGACGATCCCCCTTCCCGGCGAGTCGATCGAGGTCATCGCCGCCTTCGGGGCGCATCTGCGCCTCGAGCGCGGCCGGTCGGCGAACACCGTCCGCGCCTACACCCAGGACCTGAACGCCTTGGCCGCGTTCTTGTCCGGGCCGTCCCGGACGGTGACGAGTTCCCGTGCCGCGACGAGCAGCGCTGACGGAGGAGACAGCCGTGACAGCGCTGACGGCGGTGACAGCGACCGGACGCTGTTGGGGGCCGAGCTGGCCGACCTGCGTGCCTGGCTCGGGGCGCTGTCCCGTGCCGGCCTCGCCCGCTCCACGCTGGCACGGCGATCGGCGAGCGTGCGCACCTTCTACGCGTGGGCGCGTCGCACCGGCCTGATCGAGCGGGACCCGGCGCAGCGCCTGGTCGCGGCCCGCACCTCCCGCCGCCTGCCGGCGATCGTGACCACGGGCCAGGCGGGCGCGGCGCTCGAGGCGGCCGCGGTGGCCGCCGATGACGGGGATCCGCTCGCGATGCGGGACCGGGCGATGGTCGAGCTGCTTTATGCCAGCGGCATCCGGGTGGGGGAGTTGACCGCGCTCGACGTCGACGATCTCGACTGCACCCAGGGCCTGGTCCGGGTGCTGGGCAAGGGCGCCAAGGAGCGGATCGTCCCCGTCGGGCGACCGGCGTGCTCCGCCGCGCAGGACTGGCTCCACACGGGGCGCCCGTCGCTGGTGGGCGAACGCTCCGGCGCCGCGCTCTTTCTCGGGTCGCGCGGCGGGCGCATCGATCCGCGCGAGGTGCGCCGGGTCGTCCACCGCAGCATCGCCCGGGTTCCCGACGCACCCGATCTCGCGCCGCACGGCCTGCGGCATTCGGCCGCGACGCATGTGCTCGATGGGGGCGCCGATCTGCGTATGGTGCAGGAGTTACTCGGTCATCGATCGTTGGCGACCACCCAGCTGTACACGCACGTCTCGATCGAACGGTTGAAGGAGTCGTATGTCCGCGCCCACCCACGCGCCTGAGCGACGCCCGATGCCGCCGGACCTTCCGCCGCGACGACCGATGAGCCCGCAGCGCCGGCGCCGGCTGCGCCGCACCCTGATCCTGGGGGGCCTCGGCTTCCTGCTATTGGCATGGGTGCTCAGCCGGGTCTTCGGGGGCGACGGCACGGCCAGTGCGGCCGACGCGGCGGGCGGGCCCGCCGGTGCCGCCAGCGCCACCGGGGCGGCCAGTCCGAGCGCGTCGTCGGCGAGCGCCTCGGCGTCAAGCAGCGCGACCCCGGGGAGCGACCCGACCACGGTGCCACAACAAGGCGACGGCAAGCTGACCATGGTCACCGTCCCGGGCACGGACACGACCCGCACCGGCAAGACGATCACCTTCGGGGTCGACGTCGAGGGCGGACTCGGGATCGACGCGGCCGGTTTCGCCTCCCAAGTGCGCACCATCCTCAGCGACGAACGGGGCTGGGAGGTCGCGGACGGCGTCCACTTCGTCGCGCTCGACCCCGCCAAGCGCGCCGCCGGCGCGACCCCCGACGTGCGCGTGACGCTGGCGAGCCCGGCGCTCACCGACCAGCTGTGCGCCCCCCTGCAGACGCTGGGGAAGGTGTCCTGCAATCGCCACGGCCGGGCGGTCATCAACGCGATGCGCTGGGCCTCGGGCGTGGAGTTCTACACCGACCTCGGCCTGTATCGCATCTATCTGATCAACCACGAGGTCGGCCACGGCCTGTCGCACCCGCACCAGAACTGCCCGACTCCGGGGGCGAAGGCACCGATCATGCTGCAACAGACCCTCGGCCTGGAGGGCTGCCAGCCCTGGCCCTATCCGACCACCGGCGGCTGACGATGTCCCCGGCCTCCGGGTCCAGGTCAACCATGACCGCGCCTTCCCCGGGACGGCGCCCCGCCGGCCATCCGGCCCTGGCGGCCTTCGGGACGACGATCTTCGCGGAGATGTCGGCGCTCGCGCTCGCCACTGACTCGATCAACCTCGGCCAGGGATTCCCGGACACCGACGGGCCGGCCGAGGTGCTGGCCGCGGCCAAGGAGGCGATCGACTCCGGCCGCAACCAGTACCCACCCGGACCCGGGGTGCCCGAACTGCTGCAGGCCATCGCCGCCCACCAACACCGCTTCTATGGCCTCGCGCTCGACCCGGCGACGGAGATCCTGGTCACGGTCGGGGCGACCGAGGCGATCGCGGCCACCGTCCTGGCGCTGTGCGGCCCGGGCGACGAAGTGGTCACCTTCGAGCCCTACTACGACTCGTATGCCGCGACGATCGCCCTCGCGGGCGCCACCCGGCGCACCAGCGTGCTGCGTTTCCCCGACTTCGCGGTCGATGAGGCCTCGCTCCGTGCGGCCTTCTCCGAGCGCACGCGAATGGTGCTGCTCAACACGCCGCACAACCCCACCGGCAAGGTCTTCACCCGCGCCGAGATCGACCTTGTCGCCACCCTGGCGCGCGAGCACGACGCCTGGGTGGTCACCGACGAGGTCTACGAGCACCTGACCTTTGGCGCCGAGCACATCCCGATGGCCACGCTGCCCGGGATGGCCGAGCGCACGCTGACGATCAGCTCCGGCGGCAAGACGTTCTCGACGACCGGGTGGAAGGTCGGCTGGGTCAGCGGCCCCGCCGCGGCGGTGGCGGCCGTCCGCGGCGTCAAACAGTTCCTCACCTATGTCGGCTCCGGCCCGTTCCAGCCGGCGATCGCCCGCGGACTCGGGCTGGCCGACGCCACGTTCAGCACGCTCGCCGACTCCTTGCGCGACAAGCGCGATCTGCTCGTTTCCGGCCTGACCGAGGCCGGGCTACGCGTAAGCGTGCCCGACGGCACCTATTTCGTCATCGCCGATGTCGCCGACCTGGGCGTCACCGACGCGCTCGCCTTCTGCCGCGACCTGCCGCACCGGGTCGGAGTCGTGGGAGTGCCGGTCTCGGTCTTCCACGACGACCCGGACGCCGGACGCAGCCTGGTTCGCTTCGCCTTCTGCAAACGCGACGAGGTGCTCGCCGAGGCGGTCACCCGGATGGCCCGCCTCCGCACGATCGCGTGAGCTGACCGGCAGTCCCGAGCGGGCCCCTTAGCCAACTGGCGCTCCCGAGCCGACGGATTGACGAACTTGAAGCTGCCCCGTTTGCCCGGATCCCGCCCGTTCGCCCGGCGCCCCGCGCGCCCGGATCGCCCCGTGCGCCCGGATCACCCCGTGGGCAGCAGCACGATCTCGACCGAGGCCAGCAGGAACCGCGGATCGAAGTAGTTCCACGCACCGGCGCTGTCGCGGCGCAGCCCACCGAGGTGCAGGCACGCAATCGGCGCGCAGTGGCTTCCCGCGCTCGCTAGCGTGCCCAGCGGCGAGCCGCGGGCGACCTGCTGCCCGACGACGACCGTGATGTCGACCGGCTCGTAGGTGCTCTTGATGTCGCCGGCGTGCAGCACGCTGACCGTGCCACGCCCGGCCAGGATGCTCGCGTGCGTGACGACGCCGTCGTCCACTGCGGTGACGGGCACCTCTCCACCACCGCCCGCCGGGGCCAGGTCGACGCCGCGGTGGCCGGCGTTCCACGGCTGCGGCGGCGGATCGAAGGGGTGCACGACCCGCGGGATCGGCGGCAGCGGCCACGCCCACACCGGCCCGCTGCGCGCGGCATCACCCCCCGCGGGCCGTGCACCCGCCGCCGGGGCACCGAGGGGAGGGGTCTCGCCGGCGGCGTCACCCGCGACACCAGCGATCGTGCCCAAGAGAACGAGGGCGGCGAGTGCGGATGCTGCGGTCATGCCTCCACCTTCCCCGCCTCATGGACCGATGCCAAGCCGACCCCAGTGCACCTGTGGATAACTGTCCAGGCTGCCCGGCGACGGCTGTGGACAACCGCGGCTGTCGGACGGCTCGGCGATACTTGTGGCATGACCGACGGCGCCCGGACCACCAGTGCACCAGCCCCTAGCGCACCAGCCGACACCGCAGCAACCGACCGAGCGCCAGCCAAGAGGGCGGCCACCGACATCACAGCGACCGACCGCTCAACGGCAGCCAGTGCCCGGCCCGCCCTCCGGCCGGGGGCCGGCCTGGCTCCCGGTATCGCCCCGACCCCGGCCATCGGCGCCCACGTGCCGCAGGAGGATCCGATCGAGCGGGCGCGCGAGCGGCATACGAGCGTGGTGCAGTTCTTCCTCGGCGAGCCGCAGAGCTATAAGGGCCCGGTGATCGCCTATGCCGGCGGCGCCGACGCCCTGCGCGCGGATGCCGCGGCCGCCGGCGTCGACCTTTATGTGCATGCGCCCTACATCGTCAACGTCGCCACCACCAACAACCGGATCCGCATCCCCTCGCGCAAGCTGCTACAGCAGCACCTGGACGCGGCCGCCCAGATTGGCGCCAAGGCGCTCATCGTCCACGGCGGACACGTCGACAAGAACGCCGATCCGGCGGTGGGCTTCGACAACTGGCGTAAGGCCATCGACGCGACCGACCTCAAGATCCCGCTGCTCATCGAGAACACCGCCGGCGGCGACAACGCGATGGCCCGCCACCTTGACCGGATCGCCGGGGTCTGGGACGCGATCTCGCGGGCCGAGGGCGCCGACCGCGTCGGCTTCTGTCTGGACACCTGCCACGCCTGGGCGGGCGGGATCGAGCTCGACACGGCCGTCGACAAGATCCGCGGCATCACCGGACGCATCGACCTCGTGCACGCCAACGACAGCCGCGACGGCTTCGACTCCGGCGCCGACCGGCACGCCAACTTCGGGGCCGGAAAGATCGACCAAGCCGGATTCGTCGACATCGTCCGCGCCGCGGGTGCCCCGGTCATCTGCGAGAGCCCCGGCGCTGCCGAGCAGCATCTCGCCGACTTCGCCTGGCTCCGCGCCCGGCTGTAGGCCGCTGCGACCCGCGCGGCTCCGACCATGAGCACGCCAAGTCGCCAGTCGCACGTCTCACCATGCGAACGTCAACGGCTCGGGCCAGCGGCGCACCGCCTCGGACCCGGTCAAACCGCCCATGTGCAGGTCGGCGCCGCAGGTCAGCATGGGGGTGTCCGGCAATAGGTGAGGTATACGGCACCGTCTGCAGGTCGGCCCGCGCGTCGAGGATCGCGTCGACCGGCTGCTGCGCGCAGGAGCAGACCTGGTGGGATATACACCGCCGCCCTCGCCCGGCCACAGCTGATCACCCGAAGTCCACCAGTCCGGCCGCGAACACGTTGTGTGGCCCACCATCAGCCTGGCCCACCATCACCATCGCTGGCACCGCAAGCTTGACGCACACCCCGTGCCGATTCGTCCCCTGCCAGGGGCGCGCGATACAGTGGACGCACGACTGGCTCCGGCTGGTCGAATTCGCGTGCCTTCTCGCCGTGTGACGACCGAGGTCCGAGCCCGGGGCGCACCACATCAGTCCCTCGCGCAAGCGAGAGGCGGGGTGCGTATGCAGGCACCAGGCAGGCAGCGACGCCCCTCGCGGAAGCGACGTTGCCGACGGAACTGACACAACGACATACGAGGAGGACAACGGCATGGCCGTCGTCACCATGCGCCAGCTCCTGGAGAGCGGCGTGCACTTCGGGCACCAGACCCGCCGGTGGAACCCCAAGATGAAGCGCTTTATCATGACCGAGCGCAACGGGATCTACATCATCGACCTGCAGCAGTCGATCGACTACATCAACGCCGCCTACGAGTTCGTCCGCGAGACGGTCGCCCACGGCGGGTCGATCCTGTTCGTCGGCACCAAGAAGCAGGCCCAGGAGCCGGTCGCCGAGCAGGCCACCCGCGTCGGGATGCCCTATGTCAACCACCGTTGGCTCGGCGGCATGCTCACCAACTTCACGACGATCTCCAAGCGGCTGGCCCGACTGAAGGAGCTCGAGGAGATCGACTTCGACCAGGTCGCCGGTTCCGGCTACACCAAGAAGGAACTGCTGATCCTCCAGCGCGAGAAGGACAAGCTGGAAAAGACCCTCGGCGGCATCCGCGACATGACCAAGGTCCCGTCCGCGGTGTGGATCGTCGACACCAAGAAGGAGCACCTCGCCGTCGACGAGGCCCGCAAGCTCGGCCTGCCGGTCATCGCGATCCTCGACACCAACTGCGACCCCGACGAGGTCGACTACAAGATCCCCGGCAATGACGACGCGATCCGCTCGGTCACCCTGCTGACCCGGGTCATCGCCGACGCCGTCGCCGACGGCCTCATCCAGCGCAGCCGGGCCCGCGCAAACGCCGGTGCCGAGAGCGCCGGTGTGGCCATCGACGAACCGCTGGCCGAGTGGGAGCGTGAGTTGCTCGGCGCTGACGCCGTCGCCAGCGTCGAGGCCGGCGAGGTCGCTCCGGCGACCGAGGAGCCGGTCGAACCCACCACGGACGCCGCCGACAGCGGGCTCGCCGAGGCCGGCCCCGACAACGAGGGCAGCAATGTGTCGGCCGACAGCGTCGACGCCGACGCCGACGCGACCATCTCGCCGGCCGCGGCCGCCGACGACTCCGCGGCAAGCGACGAGTCGGCCTCGGCCGATGCCGCCGCCGAGAACGCCCACGCCGAGGCCTGATCCGCCGAACCGAACGAAAGAAGGCACCAACTTCCATGGCGAACTACACCGCCGCTGACATCAAGGCGCTGCGCGAGGCCACCGGCGCCGGCATGATGGACGTCAAGAAGGCCCTCGACGAGGCAGACGGCGACAGCGTCAAGGCCACCGAGATCTTGCGCGTCAAGGGCCTTAAGGGCGTCACCAAGCGCGAAGGCCGCACCACCTCCAACGGCCTGGTGACCGCCAAGGCCGACGGCGGCGTGGGCACGCTCGTCGAGGTCCTATGCGAGACCGACTTCGTCGCCAAGGCGCCGAAGTTCGTCGAACTGGCCGACAAGGTCCTCACCCAGGCGATCGACACCGAGGCCACCGACGCCGAGTCCCTGCTGGCCAGCACCTTCGAGGACGGCCAGAGCGTCCAGGAACTGCTCGACGGCGCCAACGCGACCATCGGGGAGAAGATCGTCGTCAAGCGCATCGGCCGGGTCACCGGCGAGCACGTCGTCGCCTACCTGCACAAGACCAGCCCCGACCTGCCCCCGCAGATCGGTGTGCTGGTCGCGACCGAGGGCGGCGACGAGAGCGTCGCGCGCGACGTCGCCATGCACGTGGCCGCGTTCAGCCCCAAGGTGTTGACCCGCGAGGAGATCGACGCCGACACCGTCGAGAACGAGCGCCGCATTGCCGAGGCCACCGCCCGCGAGGAGGGCAAGCCCGAGGCCGCCCTGCCCAAGATCATCGAGGGCCGGGTCAACGGCTACTTCAAGGAGAACGTCCTGCTCGAGCAGGCCTTCGCCAAGGATCCCAAGAAGACCGTCGCCAAGGTCCTCGACGAGGCCGGCGCCCAGGCCAAGGAGTTCGTCCGGTTCCGCGTCGGAGCCTGACCAACGATGCATCCCAACATACCCCATCCCGTATGCCGCGCACCCGCCCGGGTGCGCGGCATACGCGCGTCTGGGGGTCGGTCGCGCCGGGCCCGGGATCAGCGTGGCGGCAGGTCGGCCACGGCCCGGTCGTAGGCGTCGGCGAGGATCGCCAGGTCGGCGCGGTAGTCGGCGATGCGCAGCCCTAACCCGTTGGGCTTCACCAGCATTCCCTCCCTCGCCCAGCGTTGGCGGGCCTCGTCGCGCAGGGGCGCCGGTAGGTCGCCCGCGGCGTTGGTCACCCGCCACCAGGTGACGTTCGAGCCGTAATGGCGCATCACCCAGCCGACCTGTCGCGGGCCGATCCCGACGATCCCGCCGAGGTCGCCATAGGACGCGATCCGCCCGCGGGGAATCTGCTCCACCGCGCGCAGCACCCGCTCGACGAGGTCCTCGTCCACCGGGTCAGTCTGGCACCCGCCGGGATCGGGTCAACAGAAGCGCCGCGGCGACGAGGCAAAGCAGAGCCGGGACCAGCCACACCCACGGGACGACGACGCGGCTGCAGGTGTCCGGTGTGTCGCTGCTGCCCGAACACGTGGCCGCCGACTCGATCCGGTTGACCCAGGACACCCACACCAGGAGCACACCGAGGCCGGCGAGGATCCCGGGCGCTGCGTGCGGGACCCTCCGGCTGAGGAGGATGGCGAGCAGCACCAGAGCGAACGGCGCCACGAAGATCCCGATCGTCAGTATCCCGAGAACGCTGAGCCCCGCGAGCGCGCCGAAGAGCGCCCAGGCAGCCAAGCCGCGCCATCGGATCCGGGCCGGACCCGGTGCCGTCGTCATGACTCCTCCGACCCGGCCGAAGCGACTGCTGCGGGGGCGCCGAGCATGCCTACCAGGGTGGCGACGCCGACAGCCCGGTCGATGAGCGCGTCGGCGCGCTCGTGCGAGCCCTCCAGCAGGGCGAGCAGCTCGATCCCGAGGATGCCGGCGACAAGGGCATGGGCGGCGTCGTCCACCGGGACCAGCGCCCCCAGCGGGTGGGTCCGCACTGCCCGGCGCACTCCGTCGCGGGCGAAGGCGTGCCAGGGCTCGAGGCGCTCGGCCACGGCCGCGGCGAGCTCGGGGCTCGAGCGGGTTCCGCAGATCATCTCGACCAGCACGGCGACGTCGCCGGCAGCCAGGTCGGTGCGCACGACCTGCTCGACGCCCTCGACGAGTTTCTCGAGGTCGGGCTCGCCGGCAATCAGGCTCTCGCATGCCGTCATCCGCCGCGCGCTGACCTCGTCCAGGACAGCGAGCAACAGGCCCGCGACGGATCCGTAGTGGTAGAAGACCTGGGACTGGGGGACCTGCGCGCGGCCGGCGATCTCGCGAGCGCTCGCTGCGGCATACCCCACCTCCCGCAGGGCGGCATGTCCGGCGGTCAGCAGCGCCGCCCGGGTGGCCGCCGACCGGGCGTCACCGCCGCGCGTGCCTCGCCGGGGACCGCTCGTGGCCATGACGCCTCCTTCGATCTATCTATTTAAGCGTCCGCTCGACATTAGCCCGTGGCGAGAGGCTTGGTCAACGCTGTGCGAAGATTGACCGCCGCGCCAGGACCAGCTGGCCGCCGCCTGCCGTCAGGAGTGCCGTGACCACCACCCTTCCCGCGCCTGCCTCGACCCCCCCTCTGCACGGCGAATATCGCCGGGTGCTGCTCAAACTCTCCGGGGAGGTCTTCGGCGGCGGCGGCATTGGCCTGGCCCCCGACGTGGTCCGTGGGATCGCCCGCCAGATCGCCGAGGCGGTGCACGAGGGCATCCAGGTCGCCGTGGTGATCGGCGGCGGCAACTTCTTCCGCGGCGCCGAGTTGCAACAGCGCGGCATGGACCGCACTCGCGCCGACTACATGGGCATGCTCGGCACCGTCATGAACTGCCTGGCGCTGCAGGACTTCCTGGAGAAGGAAGGTATCGACACCCGCGTCCAGACGGCGATCACGATGGGCCAGGTCGCCGAGCCCTATATTCCCCGGCGGGCGATCCGCCACCTGGAAAAGGGCCGCGTGGTGATCTTCGGCGCCGGCGCCGGTATGCCGTTCTTCTCCACCGACACGGTCAGCGCCCAACGCGCGCTGGAGATCAAGTGCGATGCCGTGCTGATGAGCAAGAGCGGCGTCGACGGGGTCTATGACAGCGACCCGCGCACCAACCCGCAGGCGCGCAAGTTCGACAAGCTGACCTATGCCGAGGCGCTGCGCCGCGGCCTGAAGGTCGTCGACGCGGCGGCTTTCAGCCTTTGCATGGACAACGGGCTCGACATGATCGTCTTCGGCATGGAGGGCGCGGGCAATATCACCCGCGCCGTTCGCGGGGAGCCGATCGGTACGCTCGTCACGTCGGCGTGAGAACGACCCGCGCGCCGTCGGTTGCGGGTCGCGGGGTGACAGACTGAGGCCAGCGTGCAGCATACGAAGGAATGGAGCCAAGGATGATCGAGGAGACCCTGCTCGAGGCCGAGATGAAGATGGAGCAGACCGTCGAGGTGGTCAAAGAGGACTTCGCTGGCATCCGCACCGGTCGCGCCAACCCGGCGATGTTCGCCAAGCTCATGGTCGACTACTACGGTGCGCCGACCCCGCTGCAGCAACTGGCGTCGTTCACCGTGCCCGAGGCACGGGTCCTGCTGATCAACCCGTTCGACCGCGGCGCGATGCACAACATCGAGAAAGCGTTGCGGGACAGCGACTTCGGTGGGAATCCGAGCAACGACGGCAATATCATCCGGATCGTCATGCCCGAGCTGACCCAGGAGCGGCGCAAGGAATACATCAAGATCGCCAAGCACAAGGGCGAGGACGCCAAGGTCGCCATCCGCAATGTGCGCCGGCACGCGATGCACGATCTCGACAAGCTGATCAAGGACGGCGACGTCGGCGAGGACGAGGGCAAGCGGGCCGAGAAGGAACTCGACGCGACGACCAAGAAGTATGTCGAGACGGTCGATGATCTGTTGAAGCACAAGGAAGCCGAGCTACTCGAGGTCTGAGCGCGGCCGATGAGCGATTCTCCGCTTCTGGCGGCGCCGGCCACCGGACCGTCGACCACGCCCGCGCCTGGCCGTGCCGGCCGCAACCTCGGGCACGCGATCGGCGTCGGTGTCGCACTGGCGACCCTGGTGCTCGGCACGCTCGCGATCGACAAGGACCTCTTCGGCTACGTGATCGCTGCCGCGATGGTGGTCGGTGCCTGGGAGATGCGACACGCCTTGCTAAACCGGGACATCACCGTTCCCCTGCTGCCGGTTATCGTCGGCGCGGTCGCGATGATCCTGTCGGCTCAACAGCGCGGGCCGGAGGCGCTGACCGTGGCCTTCGGGTTGACCTGTATGACGATCCTGATCTGGCGCTTCCTCGACGGTGTGCAGGGGGCGGCCCGCGATGTCGGTGCCGGCTTCCTCGTCGCGCTCTATCCGTGCTTCCTCGGCGGCTTCGCCGCAATGATGCTCGCCGAGGATGACGGGCTCGCTCGCACGGTCACCTTCATCCTCACCACCGTCTGCTCCGACATCGGCGGGTATGCCGCGGGCGTGCTCTTTGGCAAACATCCGATGGCGCCGCGGTTGTCGCCGAAGAAGTCGTGGGAGGGTTTCGCCGGGTCGGTCGCCTTTTGCGCGGTGTCCGGGGCGGCCTGTGTATCGCTCTTGTTGGACGGACCGTGGGCCGGGGGGGCCGCACTGGGTGTCGTCGTCGCCTGCTGCGCCACGGTCGGGGATCTGATGGAGTCGAGCATCAAGCGCGACTTGGGGATCAAGGACATGTCCAATCTGCTTCCCGGACACGGCGGAATGATGGACCGGCTGGACTCGCTGTTGATGACCGCCCCGGTCTGCTGGGCGGCACTCCTCCTGCTCGCCCCGGTCGCGTGATGGCCGAGGACGCGGTTGGGCCCGATGAACCTGCCGGGTTGCCGGGACGTCCGCGCCCCGGGCAACTGACGTTCACGGCGCCCCGGCGGGGCCGGCCCCCGCAGCACCTGGCCGATCTCGATCCGAGCGAGCGACGCGCGGCGCTGGAGGCGCTGGGGCACAAGGGCTTTCGAGCCAAGCAGTTGTCGACACACTACTTCGAGCGGCTCACCGTCGACCCAGAGGCGATGACCGACCTGCCCAAGGCGATCCGGGCCGAGTTGGTCGCAGCGCTGCTGCCGCCGCTGCTGACGCCGGTGCGGGTGCTCACCGCCGACGGGGGTGCGACGGTCAAGACGCTGTGGCGGTTGCACGACGGCGCGCTGGTCGAGTCGGTGCTGATGCACTATCCGCGGCGCACGACGATCTGCATCTCCAGCCAGGCCGGCTGCGGCATGAACTGCCCGTTCTGCGCAACCGGACAGGCCGGACTCACCCGCAACCTGAGCACCGCGGAGATCGTCGAACAGGTGCTCGGGGCGGCTCGGGAGCTGCGCGACCGGCACGTGCCGGTCGCGCTGCCGGGGGACGGCGCGGACCTCGGTGGCGAGGCAGCCGCCGGTGGCGAGGCGGCACTCGGTGGCGAGACGGATCTCGGCGGTGAAGCGGACGACGACCCGGAGCCTGGCGCCCGGGGTGAGCCCGCGGCATACGGACACAGCCGGATCAGCAATGTCGTGTTCATGGGGATGGGGGAGGCGCTGGCGAACTACCGCGCCGCGATCGGCGCGATCCGCCGACTGGTCGACCCGGCGCCGGACGGGCTCGGCATGAGCGCGCGCGGCGTGACAATGTCGACGGTGGGGCTCGTGCCGGCGATCGATCGGCTGGCGGCAGAAGGGATTCCGGTCACGCTCGCGCTCTCGCTGCACGCCCCGGACGACGAGCTGCGCGAAGAGTTGGTGCCGATCAACACCCGGTGGAAGGTCGACGACGCGCTCGATGCTGCCCACCGCTACTTCCAGGTGACCGGGCGTCGGGTGAGCATCGAATATGCCCTGATCCGGGACGTCAACGACCAGGCTTGGCGCGCGGACCTGTTGGGAGACAAGCTCACCGCCCGCGGCCGCGGGTGGGTGCACGTCAACCCGATCCCGCTCAACCCGACCCCGGGTTCGCGCTGGACGGCCTCGCGCGCCGGCGTCGAGCAGCAGTTCGTCGAGCGGCTGCGAGCCCACGGCATACCGACGACCGTGCGGGACACGCGCGGCTCGGATATCGACGGCGCCTGCGGGCAGCTGGCGGCGGCCACGGGCTGAGGCAATTGGGGGCGGGCACGCGCACCCGGATAACCTGGCGGCATGGCCCAGGAGAGTTCCACCGTCGACACCGTTGTCAATCTCTGCAAGCGCCGCGGTTTCGTCTTCCCCTGCGGGGAGATCTACGGCGGCACGCGCTCGGCGTGGGACTACGGGCCGCTCGGGGTGGAGCTGAAGGAGAACATCCGCGGGCAGTGGTGGCGGGCAATGGTCACCAGCCGCGACGACATCGTCGGTCTCGACTCCTCGGTGATCCTGCCGCCGCAGGTGTGGCGCGCATCCGGCCACGTCGACGCCTTCGTCGACCCGCTGGTCGAATGCCTCAGCTGCCACAAGCGCTTCCGGCTCGACCACCTGCAGGAGGCCGTCGCTGAGCGGGAGGCCAAGAAGGGCAAGGAAATCGACCCGGACACCGTCGAGCCGGCGACGATCGCCTGCCCCAACTGTGGCACGCGCGGCAAGTGGACCGAGCCGCGGGAGTTCAACGGGCTGTTGCGCACCCACCTCGGTGTCGTCGAGGACGAGTCCGGGCTGCACTATCTGCGGCCGGAGACCGCGCAGGGGATCTTCGTCAACTTCCTCAACGTGATGAATGCCGCCCGGATGAAGCCGCCGTTCGGCATCGCCCAGACGGGCAAGTCCTTCCGCAACGAGATCACGCCGGGGAACTTCATCTTCCGCACCCGCGAGTTCGAGCAGATGGAGATGGAGTTCTTCGTCCCGCCGGGCACCGACGAGGAGTGGCACCAGTACTGGATCGACGAGCGCACCCGCTGGTATACCGACCTCGGCATCCGCGCCGAGAACCTGCGCCACTACGAGCACCCGACCGAGAAGCTGTCGCACTACTCCAAGCGGACCGTCGACATCGAATACCGGTTCAACTTCGCCGGCTCCGAGTGGGGCGAGTTGGAGGGGATCGCCAACCGCACCGACTTCGACCTGGGCACGCACTCTCAGCACTCCGGCACCGACCTGGTCTACTTCGACCAGGCGAGCGGCGAGAAATACACCCCGTTCGTCATCGAACCCGCGGCCGGCCTGTCCCGATCGCTGATGACCTTCCTCGTCGATGCGTATGCCGAGGACGAAGCCCCCAACACCAAGGGCGGCGTCGACAAGCGCGTTGTGCTGCGCCTGGATAAGCGGCTCTCCCCGGTCAAGGTTGCCGTGCTGCCATTGTCCCGCAACGCGGATTTGTCTCCGAAGGCGCGTGATCTGGCAAAAACGTTGCGCCGCAACTGGAATGTCGACTTCGATGACGCCCAGGCGATCGGCCGCCGCTACCGTCGCCAGGATGAGATCGGCACGCCCTATTGCATCACCGTCGATTTCGACACGCTGGAGGACCAGGCGGTCACGATCCGCGAGCGCGACACGATGAGCCAGGAGCGGATCGGCCTCGACCAGGTCGAGGGCTATCTCGCGGCGCGGCTACTCGGCTGCTGATCTCGCCGCAGGACCCGGCTACGTTCGCTCAGAGTCCGCTCGCACAGGTGGACTGCCTCGTCCAGGCGCCCGATGAGGCGGTAGGCGCCGGCTAGGTTATCTCGGGTTGCCAGAGGGTCTGGATGATCTGGGCCAAGGACTCTCTCGCAGTCGGCCAGGGCATGCTCGCCCATCCGAACGGCGTCACCGAAACGCCCGGCCCACCGATAGGCGCCGGCGAGGCTGTTGCGCGAGACCAGGGTGTCGCGACCTCGCATCGGTGAGGCGCCCTGCTGACGTGTAGGCGCCCGCTAAGCTAAGACGCGGTCTTGCAGCAGGTGGCGCAGACGTTGTCGGCCATTCTCGCCGATCTGGTCGAGCACCTGGTCCAGGTTTTCAACGAAGACCACAATCGGCCGGGTCCGGCCCCGCGCCACAAGCGGAGCCTCGAGGTGCTCCGTCCCTTGCGGGGCAACCCCCTTGTCGGCGGCGTCGAGGTTGTCCCAGATCGCGGTCAGCAGGTGGCGGTAGCTCGCGATCCGTCACGGATCCTCGGCGAGCCATGACGTTTGTAGGGCCGCCCCGCGATGCGCGTGGTCCGGGCCCGGCCGACGAAGCTCTCGGGCGGCGGGCTTGACCCCGGCCGAGGGGTGATCGGTTCGTTGGCCGACACGTGCCTCCATTTGTACAACCAATTCGCCGTACAGTTATCCGTGAAGCTTGTCGTACAAGTCAAGGGAGCTGGTAGGTAAGAATCGACGGTGATGACAGCCTTCCGTGCCGACAGTCTCCCGGTCAGTCCCAGCCTGAACCGTGTGGTCCTCGTGGACATCCCGGGTGTGACGGCCGGCTTCGCGGGGGCTCCGGCCCATGACTGGCTGGCGACGTGGAGCATCGCCTGGCTGATCGAGACCGAGCCGGATGTCGTCGCCGGCATCCGCGGGCTCGGGATCGACGTGCCCAGCCTGCCGCCGGGCCGAGAGGTCACTCCGGAACTCATGGTCGCAGCAATCGACTGGCCGCGCGGACTGGATGTCTTGCTGCAGAACGCGACCGACTCCGATGCGTATGCCGGTGGGCTTCGGGTCGCGGCCCGCCTCGGCGAGGCACTGGGGACGCTGGTTTACACGCTGGTCACCGGCCCGGTGGCTGCCCGTGTCGTGCGCCCGGATTGGCCCGACGAGCGGTGGGATCGGTGGGCGCGCGTGCGACGCATCGTCATTGGCGGCGGGAACGTCCGGGGCGAGGTTGGCGCACGGATGGTTGCCGAGGCTCGGCGTGTTCTCGACACCGCCGGTGTCCGGGTCGACCTCACGCTCGCGCCCGAACCGGAGTCACTCGTCCTCCGCGGCGCGGCATCACTTCTGGACGACGGTGTCGCGATCGACTGCGGCGGAACGAATCTCAAGACTAGTCGGGTGCAATCAGCACTTCTCGCGGGCGCGCCAGTCCAGGTGCCGGCTCCTGGACGCGTGGGCGCGGAGGAGGTGCTGGATACGATGGTGCGGGCACTCCTACCGATGATCCCGAGTGGGGACGGCCCCGTTGCGGTGTCGATCGCCTTGGCGACCTATGTGGACGAGACCGGTCAGCCGTATGCCGATCAGCTCGGCACCTACGCCCCGCTCGGGCACGTCGAGATCTATAACGCTTTCGCGGAAGCGGTTGCGCGGCATACGGACCGACGGTTGGTGCCGATGTTCCTGCACGACGGCGCCGCGGCACTCGCTGGAGCACGGCATAAGGATCGGGACACCGATGCCGCCATCGTCTTGGGAACCGCGATCGGCTCCGGGCTGTCCTGATCGTTGTCAGACCGTCAGGTCCGTGGGCCGGAACTCGACGGGGAAGGGCGCGGTCACGCGGAAGGTTTCGGTGTCGCGGGCCCGGGCGACCTCGGCATACTGCCCATCGCGCAGTTCCCAGGCGATGATCGCCGGGTCGTCGGGGTCGACCACCCAGTAGGACGGGCAGCCGGCCGCCTCGTAGCGGGCGCGCTTGGTGTGCAGGTCGATCCGCCGGGTGCTCGGGGACAGGACCTCGACGGCCAGCAGCGGAGCGACTGGCAGGTCTCGGCTGGTGAAATCCGCCCGGCTCCCGATCAGCAGATCCGGCTGCAACACGGTATCGGCCGCCAGGGCGACATCGAAGGGCGCGAACAACATCTCCAGATCGTCGGGCACCAATGGCAACAGGATGGAAACCAGGCGCACCAAGGAACGCTGATGTCGATGCGATGGCGCTGGGGTCACGATCAGCGACCCGTCGAGCAGCTCATAGCGGTGCCCGTCATCGGGCATCGCGTCGAGGTCGTCGCGGGTCAGCGCCCGGCTCCTCGGCAATGTGGTCACGTTTCCCATGCTCCCTCACTCTCGGTCGTGGTGTCATGCCGAGAGCATGACAGTCGCCGCCGACGACGCCCCGGGAGTTATCCACAGGGTTGGATCGGGGCGGCTTGCCTGATCGTCGTAGGGCATCAGGTCTCAGGTCGCCGGGGCTTCAGGTCGTCAGGTCCGTGGGCCGGAACTGAACGGGGAAGGGCGCGGTCACGCGGAAGGACTCGGTGTCGCGGGCCCGGGCGACCTCGGCATACTGCCCATCGCGCAGTTCCCAGGCGATGATCGCCGGGTCGTCGGGGTCGACCACCCAGTAGGACGGGCAGCCGGCCGCCTCGTAGCGGGCGCGCTTGGTGTGCAGGTCGATCCGCCGGGTGCTCGGGGAGAGGATCTCGACCGCCAAGAGCGGGGCGACCGGCAGATCGCGAGGGGTGAAGTCTGCCCTGCGGGCAATGAGCAGGTCGGGCTGCAGGACCGTGTCGGCGGCCAACACGACGTCGAAGGGGGCGAACAACATCTCCAGGTTTCGGGGGATGGCCGAGGCCAGGACAAGATGGAGCCGGGCCAAGACCCGCTGATGGGCTCGTGACGGGGCTGGGGTCACGATCAGTGACCCGTCGAGCAGCTCATAGCGGTGCCCGTCATCGGGCATCGCGTTGAGGTCGTCGCGGGTGAGCGGCCGGCTCCTCGGCAATGTGGTCACGTTTCCCATGCTCCCTCACTCTCGGTCGTGGTGTCATGCCTTGAGCGTGACAGTCGCCGCCGACGATGCCCCGGGAGTTATCCACAGGTCGGTACTTCTGGGGCCTGCCATGGGGCGCCGGGGCCATCGGGCCGACGGTCCGGGCGGAAAAGAGACTGAGGAAATTGGAGATAAGCTGGCAGATATGTTGACTTACTGAAAAAACACCAGTTTGATAAGAGCAAAAGCGAGACATCGGTGGGGTGATGATGGATGCGTTGGCGAGAAGTGCACGTCAGGGGGCTGAGACATGGATGCAGAGAAGTCTGGATCGAGTTCGAGTGGGCCGATGGCTGCGATTGGGCCGGCCGGGACCGGGATTGGCGAAGCCAGCGGTCCTGATGGCTGCGCCGGTGAGGAGTTGTGGGAGCTGGCCACCCAGCTCGCGGGTCAGATGAACGTGCTGCACGCGCGGCTGATCGACGTGACCGCTCAGGCCATTGCCGCAGGTGCGTGGGGTGGGCACGGCGGGGTGCGTTCGGTGGGGCACTGGCTCGCCCTTCGGGCAGGGTTATCACCGAGCACGGCCGCGGCGGTGGTGACCCTCGCGCAGGCCCGCGAGTCCCTGCCGATGCTGGCCGAGCTGGTGGAAGCGGGCCGGTTGTCGCTGGACCAGGCCGGAGCGGTCGCACGGCGAGTGCCGGCGGCCTACGAGGAGGTCGTGTGTGAATTGGCACCGATGATGACGGTCACCCAGTTGCGCCGGTTGCTGAGCCGCTACCCGTTCGAGCGTGACCAGCCTGGGCCGGCTGAGCGTGAGTCGGCTGAGCGTGAGTCGACAGCGGCGGGGTCGGCGCCCGCAGGCCAGCAGGACTCCGAAGGCTGCGGCCATCCGGTGGTGTCGGCCGGGTGCGCTGAACCTGATGCACCCGATGCAGCCGATGCGCCGGATTCGGCGGACACTGGGGACTCGGCGGGCTCTGGGGACGCCGGGGGACTCGGCAGGGGCGCGGTGGCCTGGGTCGGCGTTCCGTCGCGGCCCAGATCCCGCGGGATACCCCAGCGGGCGAGCGAGCGAGTTGTCGCTGCGGTGGGAGGACGGGCGACTGGTGATCCGCGGATCGCTGGACGGCCTGGATGGGGCGTTGGTGGAGAACGCCATCCGAGAAGCCAAGGACGCCTTGTTCACCTCCGGGTCGGCCGAGGCCTCCTGCGCCGATGCGCTGGTCGAGCTGGCGTCGCGTTCGCTGGCGGCGGTGGAGAGTCCGTCCCGGGCAGCGCGCTATCGGGTCTATGTGCACCTGGACACTGAGGGCGCGTGGGTCAACGCGCGTGATCACCTGCCGTCACACCTGGCGAAGCGGCTGGCCTGCCACGCCGACGCGGCGCCACTGTGGCACACGCAGGGCAAGCCAGTCTCGGTCAGGCGTTCCCAGCGGGCCGTCCCGAAGCGGACTCGGCGCCTGGTCGAGGACCGCGACCGAGGATGCGCCTATCCCGGCTGTGTGGCAACGCGGTTCGTAGAGATCCATCACATTGTGCCTTGGGAGGGCGGCGGATCCACCGACTACGACAACCTGATCTGCTTGTGCCCGCACCACCACAGCGCCCACCACGCTGGAGCCTTCACCATCGCCGTGAGCGGGAATCCCTTGGCGCCGTTCACCTTCACCGATCGAACCGGCCGGCGCATCCAGGTCGACACGCAGGCTTCACCGTTGACCCAGCCGTCACCCGCGACTCCCGCAACTCGCATGACGCCTGCGACTCCCGCGACACAGGTGCCGGGCCGGCCGAGCGCGTTCACCCCGCCCCTGGGCGAGCGGGCCGACTACAACTGGATCACCTTCACCAAGCGATCGGCGTGACCCGGCCCGGTCGGGGCGAGTTGTTCGTGGCTCAGCAGACCGCGTCGATGGTGCTCGTATGGCCGCGAAAGCTCACCCGCTCGCCGGCGCGCCGCCCGGCCAGTTCGGCATACAGGGGAGCGTCGAGGGAGATCCCGGCATAGGGGATTGCCTCGGAGCGGAACTCATCGCTCGCGACACCGACGACATAGCGTTCGCCGTCCAAGACGATCACGGCACCCGGGCCGACCACGTCCGTCGCGGAGACATCCAGCGCGCGGGCCGCCACGATCAACGCGCGTTGCGCGTCGTCATGCTCCTCCAAGAGCGCATGGATGTCGCCGGCGCTGTCGCGCTGCGAGATATCGTCCACCGAATAGCTTTCCGTCTCAACCGCGGCCGATGCCCGAGCGTCCGCGGCGATCGCCGAGTCGGTGGCGCCGTCGGCACGGTCGAGGTGAGCGATCAGGTCCGCGATAACCCGGCTCTTGTCCACGCCGGCCAGGATCTGGTTCGTCCGCACACGATCGCTCATGTCGCGATGCTGTCACAGACGGCTTGTTTCCCGCGTCGCCGACACATACCGTGTGTGTCCCCGCGCGGCGGTCGAGCCGCATCATTTCCACCTGAGGAGTCATCGTGGCCCAGCAGCTCAACCCCTATATCACCTTCGCCGGCAACTGTGCCGAAGCGATGGACTTCTACGCCCAGGCCCTCGGTGGGTCCGTGCAGAAGATGACCTTCCGAGACGCGGGCATGGACGCCGACGGCGTCATGCACGCCGCCCTCGAGACCCCGGCCGGCTTCCACGTGTTCGCGAGCGACACCATGGAGGGTATGCCGTATGAGCCCGGAAACAACCTCCAGGTCAGCATCTCCGGCGACGACGCCGAGGCCCTACGCGGCTATTGGGAGGCGCTGAGCGACGGCGGCAATGTCGTCATGCCGCTGGAGCGGCAGATGTGGGGCGACGACTACGGCATGCTCGCCGACCGGTTCGGTGTCCTCTGGCACGTCAACATCTCCGTCGCCGCCGGCTGACCGAACCGGGCAGCTGACCTAGTCTGCGCCTTATGCGTGTCGGAGCAGCTGCCGCCGCGATTGCCGCGGCGATCGCCCTCGCCGCCGGGTGCGGGGGAGATCCGGCGCGGCTGCCCCGGGCGGGGGGCGGGCACCATACGGGCGCGGCGGACGCCACACGTGCACAATCGCCCACGGGCGCAGCGGCGAGTGCTGCTCCCCAAAAACCCGCGCGCGTGCCCCTTCGCGCGGGCGAGCGCTTCGTCGAGCTGCGTATGCCGCGGCTATACACGCCGAAGGCGCCTACCACGGGCACCGACGACTACCGATGCTTCCTGCTCGACCCGAAGCTGAGCCGGGACAGCGTGATCACCGGCACCGACTTCCTGCCCGCCAACTCCCAGCTGGTGCATCACGTCATCCTCTACCAGGTCGACGCGGAGCACGTCCCGGCCGCCACCTCCCGCGATGACCTCGACGCCGGCGAAGGCTGGACCTGCTTCGGCGGCACCGGGATAAGCGGCGCCGGCGACATGGACCTGACCCGGGCACCGTGGCTGGGCGCGTGGGCGCCGGGCGGCAGCGAGGAGGTCGCCGCTGACGGCATCGGCACGGCACTGCCCGCCGGCAGCCGCATCGTCATGCAGGTCCACTACAACCTCCTCGCCGGGGACGGCAGCGACCAGAGCGCCGCCCGGCTGCGGTTGGCGGACGACGGGCCCGGGTTCCGGCACCTGCAGCCGATGTTGCTCCCGGCGCCGGTCGAGCTGCCCTGCCGACCCGGCCACTCCGGACCGCTCTGCGACCGCGACGCTGCTCTCGCGGACAACACCGCCCGCTTCGGCATGGCGGCCGCGCGCGCCAATATGGTGCACGTGCTCTGCGGTGCCAACCCGATCGGACCGACCCAAAGCTGCACCCGAGAAGTTGGCGAACGGATCGTCGTGCGCGCCGCGGCGGGTCATATGCACCTGCTGGGCAAGTCCATCCGAATCATCGCCGACGCGGGAACCAGCGGCGAGAAGGTCCTGCTGGACATCCCCGCGTGGAACTTCGACGACCAGCGATCGGTCCGGCTGGACACGCCCGTTACGCTGAACCCCAGGCACACGCTCACCGTGACGTGCACGCATGACCAGGCGCTGCGCGACCGGCTGCCGGCCCTGGCCGGCACGCCCGAACGCTATGTCCTCTGGGGTGAGGGCACGACCGATGAGATGTGCCTCGGCATCGTGTTGTTCACGACGTCCTGACCCGCTGGGTCGGGGGAAGGTAGGAGCGCAATGGCCAAGCAGGAAACCAAGCCGCATGACGCGCATGGTCCCACGCACCTCCCCGAGGGCGCCGACGACATCGGCGGGTGGCCGACTTCTGGGGGCCTGCCTACGGGCGGCGGAACCGGCAACCCCGACGACTACAAGAAAGACGGCCGGCTCAAGGGCTCGGTCTACGAGGCCGAGATGGAGCGGCTGCAGGAGCAACTCGTGCTGCTGCAGTACTGGATTCAGTCCCAGGGTCTGAAGGTCCTCGTCCTCTTCGAGGGCCGCGGCAGCGCCGGCAAGGGCGGCGTGATCAAGCGGATCACCGAGCGCACCAGCCCGCGCACCGTCCGCGTCGTCGCGCTGCCGAAACCGACCGATCGCCAGCACACCCAGTGGTACTTCCAGCGCTACGTCGAGCACCTGCCGGCAGCCGGGGAGATGGCGCTGTTCGACCGGTCCTGGTACAACCGCTCCAACGTCGAATGGGTCATGGGCTTTTGCACCGAGGAGGAGCACTCCGAGTTCCTGCGCAGCTGCCCCGAGTTCGAGCGGATGCTCGTCCGCTCCGGCATCAAGGTCATCAAGTATTGGTTCTCGGTCTCCTTCGAGGAGCAGCGCCGCCGCTTCGAGGCCCGCAACGCCGAGCCGCTCAAACGCTGGAAGCTCTCCGACATGGACCTCGCCGAGCACGAGCTCTACGTCAAGTACTCGATGGCCAAGGACAACACCTTCCAATACACCGACATCAAGCAGGCCCCCTGGTATGTCGTTCCCTCCGACGACAAGAAGGCCGCCCGGCTCAATTGCATCAGCCACCTGCTCAGCCAGTTCAACTACGTGGACGTCGCCCCCGAGGTGGTCGAGCTGCCCGAGATGAAGCAGATGCCGTATGTCCGGCCGCCGATCGGCGACCAGACCTTCGTCCCGCAGCGATTTTGAGTCCGTCTCCTCAGCGCTCGGCGGGTCGGCTCGTGCCTCGCCACCCCCATCTCGCTCGATCGTCGACGAACTGGTTTTTGAGTCCGTCTCCTCAGCGCTCGGCGGGTCGGCTCGTGCCTCGCCACCCCATCTCGCTCGATCGTCGACGAACTGGTTTTTGAGTCCGTCTCCTCAGCGCTCGGCGGGTCGGCTCGTGCCTCGCCACCCCATCTCGCTCGATCGTCGACGAACTGGTTTTTGAGTCCGTCTCCTCAGCGCTCGGCGGTCAGGACGGTGAGCGCCTCGTCGACGTGCTCGACGAGCGCGATCCGCTCGCCCATGGCCCGGCCGCAGCCGAGCGCTTGCAGAGCCGGCCAGACGGGTATGGTGCGCGTCCAAGTGCTCGACGCCCACCAGAACCAGCGGAGCCGGTCGGCCAACGGCATAGTAGGCGCGGGTCGCGAACTGGAAGATCTCCTGGACGGTGCCAGCCGCTCCCGGCAGCACCACGACGCCGGCGTTCGCGCGCGCCAGCAGCCAGTCCTCACGGATCGCGTTCGAGAAATACTTGGCGATGCCGTGGGCAAAGACGTTCGGTGGCTCGTGGCCATAAAACCACGTTGGTATGCCGAGGCTGCGCCCGGTCACTCCGCTCCCCGCGCGCAGCGCCTCGCGAGCAGTGAAACCCGCTCTCGCCCAGGCGGTGATGTCGGCGAACGTGGCAACCTTGGCCACAACGGCCAGCGCCCGGGCAAGCGCAACCGGATCGGACGCCGCCGCACCGAGGTTGGCCGCCTCCATCGCGCCCGGGCCGCCTCCGGTCGCCACGAGAAAACCGAGTTCGGCGAGCGCGAAGCCGAGGCGGGCGGCCTCGGCATACGGCAGCGTTCCCCGGGCGAGCGCGTGGCCGCCCATGACGCCGACCACCTGTTTCTCATCCATGAACTCTGCCAGCGCGTCGGAGATCGAGTCGTCGTGAATCGCCTGCAGCGGCGCGGCGAAGACGTCGGGGTGGGTGCGACCGTGCTGGTACCACGCGTAGGCGTGTGCATCCGGTGTCGTTGCATAGCCGTCGGTCAACCCGGCATAGAGTTCGTCGGCCGTGTAGAGGAGCGCGCGATACGGTCGTACCGGAGCGGCATCCGGGTCATCCGGGAAGACGATTGCGCCGTGGCGTCGCAGGTGGGCGTCGAGTTCGGGCGACATGCGGCCGCCGAGGACGACGAGTTCGTCGAGGTCGGTGCGCTCGTCCAGGCCGTGATAACCACGCAGGTCGAGATCCTGCAATCGCAGCCGAGAGGGCGGGATACCCTGTGCCAGAGCGGTATCCAGCTCGGCGACGGACTCAACCTCAACGCCCTCCGCGGGGCGCGGTGCGATCATCGCCGAGCGTGCGCGCGCAGCTGAGCCAGCCGCGGAGCCCTCGCCTTGGGGCTGTCCAGGCTCATCCCGCGGTTGTCGCCGAGGTCCTCGCGCACGTATGCCGCGGTCCGCGCCACCGCGTCCTCCACCGACTCGCGTTGCGCTCGGGCCAGGTCCGTGATCGGCGCCCAGGCGATCTCACCGAGCTCGGGGTCGTAGTCCCACAGCCCGATCAGCCGACCGCGGTCGACGATCCCTTGGTGGGGCAGATCGGTCAGAGACCCCCCGGCGCTCGTGCCGCGCGCCGGGGCGAGCAGCGGATGGGCGCGGTCGGCCGCCTCGGTGACTCCGTCGAGATCACGGCGCAGCAGCACGAGGGAGTCCAGCCAGCCAATCAGGCTCACTTGAGGATCATTGGGTGCGACAGAGGATTCCAGATCAGTGATCGTCTCGGCGGTGGCCAGCAGGCCGGCATCGCCGACCGGCCGCAGCGCAAGGTCGGCGGTGGCCTTCTTGGCGGCCGTCGCGGTGAAGGCGCTGAACCAGCGGAACTGGGCCAGCGAGGCCACGCCGATCCAGGCCCAGTAGCGGCTGGCGAGGTCGGCGGCAGCATCCTCGCGCGACCCACCCCACGCGGGAGCATCCGACCACACCGTGTAGCGGAAGCGCTGCTGATCCAGGCGGCCGTCGATGGGGACGCGGCGGATGCGCGACTGGGCTTGCAGGACGCCGAGGGCCAGGGGGAGGGTGGTAGTGACACCCTTCTTCTTGCCTTCATCGCCGAGGCTGCGCACCTTCTGGCCCAAGGTTTTTCGCAGTGCCGCCGGATCACTCTCCTGCCTCGCGAGCGCCGCGACGATCTGGTCGGCGAGGTCGTCGATTTCTTCGCGGGTGACGCCGAGCTTGGCCGCGGTGCGCAACTCGGCGGCGCTGCTGGCCCCGCCGCCGACGACCGCTGCCAGCGCGAAGTC
Source organism: Nostocoides sp. (assembly GCF_037045025.1). Classification (GTDB taxonomy): domain Bacteria; phylum Actinomycetota; class Actinomycetes; order Actinomycetales; family Dermatophilaceae; genus Nostocoides_A. Next base: position 104,192 of record NZ_JBAOHM010000018.1, read on the forward strand.
CGCGGCGGGCAGCACATAGGTGCAGTCGCGCGCGGACGGTAGCTCGTGGATCCGCAGGGCGGCCACGTCGGCGTCGACCTGGTCGCGACGCAGGCCGGCGCGGCTGAACAGGGTGAGATAGGGCGTGGTCCCGCCTACCGAGCGCGCCCAGCCGGCCCGCTCCAGCACCGCGGCGCTGTTCGCCCCGGCCAGGGACCCGTCGAGCCCTTGGCGATGAGCCCAGTAGGCGCGCAATGTCGGCAGGTCGACCATGCGCGGCAGTCTAGGTGCGGTGCCACGCGAAGTCAGTCGAGCAGGCGTGCCGGGACGATCGTGACCGGGAAGGGGTGTGCGGCGGTCCAGCTCTGCTCGCCGGTTACGTCCGCGACCTCGACGTATGCCGCGTCCACCAGGTCCCAGGCGATCAGCCGCAGCTCGACCGGGTCGATGACCCAGTAGCTGGGGCATCCGGCCCGCTCGTAGCGGGCCTTCTTGAGGTTGAGGTCGATCAACCGCGTGCTCGGGGACAGGATCTCAACGGCAAGCACCGGCCGCAGCGGCACCGCGCGGTCGAAAAAGCCTTCCCGAGGAACAACGAGCAGATCCGGCTGCATCACCGTGCAGTTGGCGTAGTGGACGTCGAGCGGGGCATGCAGCAGCCGGAGGTGGGACGGGAGGGCCGCGCCAACAGCGCCAATGAGCCCCATCGAGGCGGCCTGGTGCTCGGCCGAGGGCGACGGGGTCACGATCAGTGCCCCGTCGATGAGTTCATAGCGATGGCCGTCGTCGGGCAGCGCCGCCAGATCGTCGGCGGTCAACTCCCGTCCCCACGGCAAGGTCGTCACGCTCATCAGTGTCCCCCATTTCCTCGACCTGTTCAGTCATTAGTCGAGCAGGCGTGCCGGGACGATCGTGACCCGGAAGGGGTGGACGGCAGTCCAGCTCTGCTCGCCGGTCACGTCACCCACGAGTTGGTATGCCGCGTCCACCAGGTCCCACGCGGTCAGCCGCAGCTCGATCGGGTCGATCACCCAGTAGCTGGGGCAGCCGGCGCGCTCGTAGCGGGCCTTCTTGAGGTTGAGATCGATCAACCGCGTGCTTGGGGACAGGATCTCAACGGCTAGCACCGGCCGCAGCGGCAGCGAGCGGTCGAAAAAGCCTTCCCGAGGAACAACGAGGAGGTCAGGCTGCATGACGGTCGTCGGTGCATACATGACGTCGAGTGGAGCGTGCAGGACGTCCAGTTCTGGCGGAGCGGATGCCGTCAGGTGCGACAGCAGCCGCGCGGACAGCCGCTGGTGCTCCCGTGATGGCGAGGGGGTCACGATCAGTGCCCCGTCGATGAGTTCATAGCGGTGGCCGTCGTCGGGCAGCGCCGCCAGATCGTCGGCGGTCAACTCCCGTCCCCACGGCAAGGTCGTCACGCTCATCAGTGTCCCCCATTTCTCCCGGCGTGCCCACGACACCAGCATGCCGCCTGCGGACGGAGTGAGCGCGGCGTCAGCGCGACGGCTGTGGATAACCGGGGTGGAGCCGGGGACTCAGTGGCCGGTCAGCGCGGCGAGTAGCCGGCCGGAGCGCGCCGGGCGGCCGGTCAGGCGCTCCTCGGCGTCGGCGATCGCCGCGAGCCGCAGCCCGGCGTTGACCCCGAGCCACCGCAGCGGCTCCGGCTCCCAGGTGGGGGAGCGGTGGCCCACCCATGGCAGCCGGGTCACCGCGGTCTGCCGCCCGAGCACGAGGTCGGCAAGGGTGCGGCCGGCCAGGTTGGTCACCGCGACGCCGTCGCCGACATAGCCGCCGGCCCGGCCGACTCGGGCGTGCGGGTCATAGCCGACGCTCGCGTGCCAGTCGCGGGGGATCCCGAGCGGCCCACCCCACGCGTGCGTGAACCGGACGTCGCCGAGTTGAGGCAGCACCTCCCGCAGAGTGGCTTTCAAGAGCGCGAACACGCGCTCGTCGAGGTCGAACTCCGCCCGCACGGTCGACCCGAAATGATAGGGCGCTCCGCGACCCCCGAACGCGATCCGGTCATCCACGGTCCGCTGGCCATAGATCCGCAGGTGGCGGAAGTCGGTGAACACCTCACGCCGATCTAATCCGATTGTGGCCCAGAGGGATTCCGACAACGGCTCGGTGGCGACCATGAGCGAATACACCGGCACGATGCGCCGCCGCAGCCGCGGCAGCCCGGCTGTGTAGGCCTCGGTCGCCCGGATGACGTGCCGCGCGCGGACAGCGCGTCCGTCGGCAAGTTCGACCGAGCCCGACCGGGCATCGCGAACGCGACAACCCTCGCCGATCACTCCACCCCGGGCACGCACGGCCCACGCCAGCCCCTCGACCAGCGCCCGCGGCTGCACTCGGGCGCAGTGCGGATTCCAGGTCGCGCCGTCGACATCGCTCGCCACCATCCGCTCGCGAGTCTGCGCCGCCGAGAGCCACACCGTGCCCTCGCCCCACACCTCGCCGGCCTCGACCTCGGTCTGCGCGCGTGCCACGTGCGCCGGGCCTCTCGCGAGCGACAACACACCGCCCTTGACGAATCCCGCCTCCGCAATCCCTTCCGCTGCAACGATGTCGCCGACCTCGTCCACCGTATGCCGCAACTCCGCCAGGAACCGCGCGGTCGCCTCGCGTCCATGCTTGGCCGCGAGCGAGTCGGCGCCGAGCGGGAACAGCGCGGAGACCCAGCCGCCGTTGCGCCCGCTCGCCCCGAAGCCGACGTGCTCGGCCTCCAGGACGAGCACCGACAGATCTGGGCGCTCGCGCAGCAGGTAGTAGGCCGTCCACAGTCCGGTGTAGCCGCCGCCGACGATGGCCACGTCGACGGAGCGATCCAGCGCGACGGCGGCCGAATCGGGTTGGGCGGCAGCGGCATACGGCTGCCACCACAGCGGTCCGCTGCCCATGTGACCTCCCCGCTCGATCGGGCTCAGATGTGGTTGCTCGCCTCGGTGAGCACGCCGCGCAGCCGGTTCTCGACCTCGTCGAACTCCGCCGGCCCGATGATCAGCGGCGGCGCCAGCTGCACGACGGGGTCGCCGCGATCGTCCGCGCGGCAATACAGACCGGCGTCGAAGAGAGCCTTGGAGAGGAAGCCGCGCAGCAGCCGCTCGGCCTCGCCATCGTCGAAGGTCTCTCGGGTGGCCTTGTCCTTGACCAGCTCGATGCCATAGAAGTAGCCGGCGCCACGGACGTCACCGACGATCGGCAGGTCGAGCAACCGCTCCAGCGCCGCACGGAATTTCGGGGCGTTCTCCTTGACATGGTCATTGAGGCCCTCCCGGTCGAAGATGTCGAGATTGGCCATGGCCGCTGCGCAGGACACCGGGTGCCCGCCCCAGGTGTAGCCGTGCGGGAAGAACGTCGTGCCCTCCGTGAACGGCTCGAAGAGCCGGTCGTGCGCGATCATCAGGCCGAGCGGCGCATACCCAGAAGTGACGCCTTTAGCGCTGGTGATGATGTCCGGGACATAGCCAAAGTCGGTGCAGGCGAACATCGATCCGATCCGCCCGAAGGCGCAGATCACCTCGTCCGAGACGAGCAGCACGTCATACTCGTCGCAGATCTCACGCACCCGCTCGAAGTAGCCGGGCGGCGGTGGGAAGCAACCGCCGGAGTTCTGCACCGGCTCGAGGAAGACCGCGGCGACGCTGTCCGGGCCCTCCATGAGGATGGCCTCCTCGATCCGGTCAGCGGCCCAGCGGCCGAACGCCTTTTCGTCCTCGCGCAGGTGCTCCGGCGCGCGATAGAAGTTCGTGTTCGGGACCTTGAAGGCCCCGGGGACCAACGGCTCGAAGGGAATTCGCGCCGGCGTGATGCCGGTTAGGGAGAGCGCGCCCTGCGGCGTGCCGTGATACGCGATCGTCCGGGAGATGACCTTGTGCTTGGTCGGCTTGCCGGTCAGCTTGAAGTACTGCTTGGCGAGCTTCCACGCGGTCTCGACCGCCTCGCCGCCACCGGTGGTGAAGAAGACCCGGTTCAAGTCCCCGGGTGCGTTGTGCGCCAACCGTTCCGCGAGCTCGATCGCCCGCGGGTGGGCATAGGACCACAGTGGGAAGAAGGCCAGCTCCCGGGCCTGCGCCGCCATGGCATCGGCGATCTCGGTCCGCCCGTGCCCCACATTGGTGACGAAGAGACCGGCGAGCCCGTCGATGTATTCGTTGCCGCGGTCATCCCAGATTCGGTAGCCCTCACCGCGGGTGATGATCGGCACGGTGTGGCCGAGCCCGCCGTCGGCGTGGTCCTCGAAGACGGAGTGCCGGGTGAAGTGCATCCACAGGTGATCGCGTGCGGCTTCGGAATAGAGCTTGCCCGTGGCGGTATGCCGATCGGAACTCGGCTCCCAGATCTCGCTTGGATAGGTGGTCATCGCGTACCCCAGTTGTAGTGCTGTTTGTTGAGTTTCAGATAGACAAAAGTCTCGGTCGACACGACCCCGGGGATGCCGCGGATCCGGGTGCTCACCAGGTCGAGCAGCTCGTCGTCGTCCTCGCAGACGACCTCGCACAGCAGGTCGAAGCTGCCGGCGGTGGTGACCACATACGACACCTGCGACATGGCGACGAGCGCCGCCGCCGGAGCCGACAAATCCCCATGCACCCGTATGCCGATCATCGCCTCCCGGGTAAAACCCACCATCAGCGGGTCGGTCACGGCGACGATCTGCATGACACCGGTCTCGAGGAGGCGTTGGACGCGCTGGCGGACGGCGGCTTCGGACAGGTCGACCTGCTTGGCGATTGCGGCATACGACGCGCGGCCGTCGGCCTGCAGGATCTCGATGAGCCGCTTCGACACCTCGTCCAGGCGTGCGCTCCCCGTTGCATCACTCCGTCGCATTGATCCATGATGGACCAGGATTCCGTCGCTGGCAAGTTTACTAACGACGGAATCCGTTGTCGGACCGGGCGTGCATGTATCGGCCGCGTTAAATCTGACGATTTCGGCCAGCGGACGCTATCTCCCGCCGTGCGGCGTGGCTAGAGTTCGCGTCAGCGTCACCGACGACCGCGACCCAACCGGAGTGACATCGTGAGCAGCCCACGCGAACTGAAGAACTTCATCGACGGCACCTACACCGATTCCCGCGGCGATGCCCGCAGTGATCTGGTCAACCCGGCCACCGGGCAGATCGTCGCCAGCGCCCCGATCTCCGGCGCCGAGGATGTCGATGCGGCCTATGTGGCGGCGGCCAAGGCATTCGAGGAGTGGGGGCAGACGACCCCGAGCGAGCGGCAGCAAGCCTTGTTGAAGTTCGCCGATGCGATCGAGGCGCGGGCCGAGGAGTTCGTCACGCTCGAGGCAGAGAACACCGGGAAGCCCTATGCGCTCACGGCGAGCGAGGAGATCCCCCCGATGCTCGACCAGCTCCGGTTCTTTGCTGGGGCCGCCCGCGTCCTGGAGGGCCGCGCCGCCGGCGAGTACATGCGCGGCCATACCAGTTGGATCCGGCGCGAACCGATCGGCGTCATCGGGCAGGTCACCCCGTGGAACTACCCGATGATGATGGCGGTCTGGAAGATCGCGCCGGCGCTTGCCGCGGGCAACAGTGTCGTCCTCAAGCCGAGCGACACCACGCCGGAGACCACGTTGTTGCTCGCCGAGATCGCGGCCGAATTCCTCCCCGCGGGAACCTTTAACGTCATCACCGGCGACCGGGACACCGGCCGTGCGCTGATCGAGCACCCGACTCCCGCGATGGTCGCGATCACCGGCTCGGTCCGTGCCGGAATGCAGGTCGCCGAGAGCGCGAGCCACCAGGTCAAGCGCGTCCACCTCGAACTCGGTGGCAAGGCCCCCGTTGTCGTCTTCGAAGACGCCGACATCGACGCCGCCGTCGAAGGCATCGCGGTCGCCGGCTACTTCAACGCCGGCCAGGATTGCACCGCTGCCACCCGCGTTCTCGTCGCACCGGCGATCCACGCCGATTTCGTTGCGGCGCTGAGTGAATTCGCCAACACCAACGCCAAGGTCGGTATGCCGGACGATGAGGACGCGCTCCTCGGCCCGGTCAACAACTCCAGCCAGCTGGAGCGAGTCAGCGGCTTCCTCGAGCGCGTCCCGAGCCATGCCTCGGTCGCGGCCGGCGGGTCCCGTGTCGCCGAGTTGGGCGACGGCTTCTTCCTCCAACCGACCGTCGTTTCCGGGTTGCGACAAGGCGACGAGATGATCCAGAACGAGATCTTCGGCCCGGTGATCACCGTGCAGACATTCGCCGACGAGGACGAGGCGGTCCGCTTCGCCAATGGCGTCGACTACGGCCTCGCCTCCTCGGTGTGGACCAGGGACTTCGGCCGCGCGATGCGGATGAGCAAGCGGCTCGACTTCGGCTGCGTGTGGATCAACACTCACATCCCGCTCGTCGCCGAGATGCCCCACGGCGGCTACAAGCGCTCCGGCTACGGCAAGGACCTGTCGATGTACGGCTTCGAGGACTACACCCGCATCAAACACGTCATGGCCAACATCGAATCCTGAGAGAGGTTGGGCGCCCGTGCTTCTTCGTCGTATGCCGCCCGCGGACCCCGCAGTCCGCGCACTGATCCGCTCGGCCCAGGCCGGGCAGCTGAGCCGGCGATCCCTGCTCGCTGCCGGCGCGATCGGCGTTGGCGCCACGGCGCTGTCGGCGTGCGCACCGCCGAAGCCGCCGGCCGGTGGCATCCAGCAGCTGAAGTTGCCGACGGATGTTTCGGCCAAGGAGAAGGTCGTTCGGTGGGCCAACTGGACGGCCTACCTCGACATGGACGACGAGGGCAACAAGTACCCGACTCTTGAGGCGTTCATCAAAAAGACCGGGATCAAGGCGACCTACACCGAGGACATCGACGACAACGACTCCTATGTGAGCAAGGTGCGTCCGCAGTTGGAGGCCAAGCAGGACATCGGCAAGGACATCATCACCTTGACCGACTGGATGGCCAACCGGATGATCCGCGACCAGCTGGTCCAGCCGTTGGAGCTGATCCAGATGCCCAACGCCGGAAACCTGTTGCCGCCGTTGAAGGAGGTCTCCTTCGACCCGGGCCGCAACTACTCCCTGACCTGGCAGTCGGGTTTCGCCGGCATCGGCTACGACAAGGAGAAGGTCGGCAAGGACCTCAAGAGCCTCGATGACCTCTTTTCGCCCGAACTCAGGGGGAAGGTCGTGGTCTTGTCGGAGATGCGGGACACCCTGGGGTTGATGATGCAGTGGCAAGGCGTCGACATCGCGGGCAACTGGGGCAAGGCGGAGTTCGACAAGGCGCTGGCGAAGTTCGACCAGCTCGTCTCCGACGGGTTCATCCGCCGGATCAAGGGCAACTCCTACATGAACGACCTCAAGAGCGGCAATGCGTTGGCCGGAATCGTCTGGAGCGGTGACCTCTTCATCCTGCGCGCAGAGACCGAGAACGACAACTGGGAGTTCACGATCCCCGAGTCCGGCGGCACCTTGTGGTCGGACAACATGATGGTGCCGATCACGTCGACCCACCGGCGCAACGCCGAGATCTTGATGAACTACTACTACGAACCCAAGGTCGCCGCCGAGGTCGCTGCCTGGGTCAACTATGTTTGCCCGGTCGTCGGCGCCCAGAAGGAGATGGAGCAGATCGACGAGGAGCTGGCCCAGTCGCCGTTCATCTTCCCCAGCGAGGACTACCTGTCCAAGAACAACATTCAGGGCTTCCGCGCGTTAAGCGCGCAGGAGGACGCCGACTACAGCGCCGAGTGGGCAAAGGTGGTGGGCAACTGATGGCCGGCTTTCGAGAGGCCACGGGGGATCTGCGGATCGAGGACGTCACCAAGTCCTTCGGCGACTTCACCGCGGTCGACGACCTGACCCTGAGCGTGCCGCGGGGATCCTTCTTTGCTTTGCTCGGGCCGTCCGGCTGCGGCAAGACGACGACCCTGCGGATGGTCGCCGGTCTCGAACAACCCACCAGCGGAAGGATTCTCATCGGCGACACCGACCTCACCGGCTCGCGCCCCTATGAGCGGCCGGTCAACACGGTGTTCCAGTCCTACGCCCTGTTCCCGCACCTGAGCGTTCGCGACAATGTCGCCTTCGGCCCCAAACGGCGTGGCCACAAGGACGCGCTCGCGATGGCGGACCAGACCCTCGAGCTGGTGCAGTTACAGCACCTGGCCGGCCGCAAGCCCGCTCAGCTCTCCGGTGGCCAGCAACAGCGCGTCGCGGTCGCCCGCGCCCTGGTCAACCGGCCCGAGGTGCTCCTCCTCGACGAGCCCCTGGGCGCGCTTGACCTGAAGCTGCGGCGGCAGATGCAGGTCGAACTCAAGCGAATTCAAACCGAGGTCGGGCTCACCTTTATTCACGTGACGCACGACCAGGAGGAGGCCATGACGATGGCCGACACGGTCGCGGTGATGAACCACGGCCGGATCGAGCAGATGGGTCCGCCGGCAGCAATGTACGACCTGCCAGCCACCGCCTTCGTGGCCAACTTCGTCGGCCAGTCCAACCTCGGCGAGGGCAGGGTCACCGGCCGCGACGGCGATTTCGTTGTGGCCGATGTGCACGGCTCGACGGTGAAGATCCCGGCGAGCCGGTGCGCGGTCACCGACGGCAGGGTCCTCTTCGGAGTCCGGCCGGAGAAGGTGCACCTCGGTCGCACGTCCCACGACGTGATCGATCGGGACCGCAAGGTCGCGCTTGGTGACGACCTGCAGGCAACCGTCTTGGACGTCTCGTTCATCGGGGTCGCGACTCAATATCTGGTCCAGGTCCCGAGCGGGGCGACCTGGTCGGTCTATGAGCAGAACCTTGACGTCGACCCGATCGACCTTCGGCCCGGCGATCAGGTGTGGATCGAGTGGGACCCGGCGCACGCCTTCGGTGTGGCGGCCGAGGGGGCCGAGATTCTGGCGGGTTCGGTCCTCGCCGACAGGACCATCCCGACGCCCCCTGCCGAGACGCCACAGGACGCGACCTCGTGAGCGCCCTCGCCCACGCCGGCGGTGGCGCCGGGTCGGGAGACGACCCGGCCAAACGGGGGCGCTGGCTGCCCTATCTGTTGCTGGCTCCCGGGTTGTTGTGGCTGATCGTCTTCTTCATCGTGCCGCTCGTGCAGCTGTTCACGGTGAGCCTGCAGTCGAAGTTCCCCGGCTACCCCGGCTACTACTACCGCGACGTCAACGTCAAGAACTACTGGTCGTCGCTGACCGAATTCGCCCCCCATTTCGGCCGGTCGCTGCTCTTCGCGGGCCTGGCCACCTTCTTCGCCTTCTGCCTCGCCTACCCGCTGGCCTATGCGATGGCGTTCAAGGCCGGCCGCTGGCGTGGGCTGATGATGATTTGCGTCATCGCGCCCTTCTTCACCAGCTTCATCCTGCGCACGATCGCCTGGCGGCAGATCCTGGCCGACGAGGGCCCGGTCGCGCGCACGCTCAACTTCCTCCACGTGCTGCCCGGCGGTCACATCACCGAGACCTGGATGGCGGTCGTCGCCGGGTTGACCTACAACTTCCTGCCGTTCATGGTGCTGCCGATCTATGCCTCGCTCGAGCGCGCCGATCCGCGGATCATCGAGGCCGGCGGTGACCTCTATGCCAACGGCTTCACCACCTTCCGGACCGTCACGTTGCCGATGAGCATGCCCGGTGTTCTCGCCGGCACCCTGCTCACCTTCATCCCGGCCGCCGGTGACTACGTCAACGCCGAGCTGCTCGGCTCCGACCGCAGCACCAAGATGGTCGGCAACGTCATCGAGAGCCAGTTCTTCAAGGTGCCGGGCGGCTACCCCACGGCCGCGGCGCTGTCGTTCACGCTGATGGCGCTGATCCTCGCGCTGGTCTTCCTGTATGCGCGCAAGTTCGGGACGGAGAACCTGCTGTGAGCACGGTGAGCACTCCCGTGGGGGGAGCGGCATACCGGCCCTCGACCGGGCGGCGGATCCAAGCCTGGTTCGCCGAGCGGTTCGCGATGATCGCGGCGGTCCTCGTGCTGCTCTATCTCTTTACTCCGGTGGCCTACACGTTCGCGTTCTCGTTCAACAACTACCGCAAGTCCAATATCACCTGGAACCCGGAAGGCAGCCCGACCCTCAAGCACTGGAAGGACCCGTGCGGCGCGCCGGGGGTCTGCCGATCGCTGGTCAAGTCCCTGGAGATCGGCGCCCTCTCGACGCTGCTCGCGACGATCCTCGGGACCCTGCTCGCGTTCGCGCTCGTGCGCTACAAGTTCCATGGCCGCTCGGCGACCAACCTCGTGACCTTCGTCCCGATGGCGACGCCCGAGATCGTCCTCGGCGCCAGCCTGCTGACGATCTTTGTCCAGGGCTTCTCCAATGTCGGTCTGCGCCTCGGGTTTTGGACGATCGTGATCGCGCACATCATGTTCTGCATCAGCTTCGTCGTCGTCACGGTCAAGGCCCGGTTGCTCAGTCTCGATCCGCGGCTGGAGGAGGCCGCCCAGGACTTGTATGCCGGTCCGGGATCGACCTTCTGGAAGGTCACCTTCCCGCTCGTGCTGCCGGGCATCGTCGGCGCGGCGATGCTGTCCTTCTCGCTCTCCTTCGACGACTTCATCATCACCAACTTCGTCTCCGGCAACGAGACGACCTTCCCGAAGTTCGTCTATGTCTCCTACCTGCGCGGGATCCCCGCCCAGGCCAATGTCATCGGCTTCTCGATGTTCGTTATCGCGGTGGCGCTGGTCATCCTCGGCCAGGTCATCGGAAACGCCCGCAAACCCAAATAGGCCCATCCAATAGCGGAGCCTGGGGCCGGCCCCGGGAGCTTCCGACACTCTGATCCAGGCGAACCGGAGCCGCTCAAGGAAGTGAAACCCCATGCGGGTGTTGATGATCGGCGCCGGCGGCGTCGGCGATGCCGCGGCCAAGATCGCCGTCGACCGGGACTTCTTCGAGGTGTTCGTGGTCGCCGACTACGACATCTCCCGCGCCCAGCGCACTGTCGAGCTGGTCAAGGCCCGGCGACCGGGTGAGCGCCGGTTCCACGCCATCCAGGTCGACGCCTCGAGCGCCGAGGACGTCGCCGGGCTAATCCGGCTCGTGGGGGCGACCCATGTGTTGAACGCCGTCGACCCGCGGTTCGTCATGCCGATCTTCACCGGCTGTCTCGCGGCCGGCGCCGGCTATCTCGACATGGCGATGTCGCTGTCGCGTCGCGACCCGGACGAACCCTTCGCCAAGGCACACGTCAAGCTCGGCGACGAGCAGTTCGCGATGGCGCAGCAGTGGGAGCAAAGGGGCATACTGGCCCTGGTGGGCATCGGTGTCGAGCCGGGCCTGTCCGATGTTTTCGCCCGCTATGCCGTCGACCACCTCTTTAGCGAGGTTGACGAACTCGGCACCCGCGACGGCGCCAACCTTGCCTACCGGCACCCCGACGGCCACGAGGGTTTTGCCCCAGGCTTTTCGATGTGGACGATCATCGAGGAGTGCCTCAACCCGCCGGTCGTGTGGGAGAAGGCGCGCGCCGAGGCCGGCGGCTCGGTGGAGGCGGGCTTCTTCACCCTGCCGCCGTTCAGCGAGCCGGAGGTTTTCGACTTCCCGGAGGGCATCGGGCCGGTGGAGTGTGTCCAGGTCGAGCACGAAGAAGTGCTGCTGATGCCGCGCTGGCTGGACGCCAACCGGGTCACCTTCAAGTACGGCCTGGGTGAGCAGATGATCTCGATTCTCAAGGCGCTCAACATGCTTGGCCTGGATTCCACCGACCCGATCACGATCAAGGGTGTCGAGGTCGCCCCCCGCGATATCGTCGCCGCCGTCCTGCCCGACCCGGCGACTATCGGCCCGCAACTGACCGGCAAGACCTGCGCCGGGGTGCTCGTGACCGGCACCGGCACGGACGGCAACCCTCGCCGCACCTACCTCTACCATGTCGCCGACAACGAGGAGACGATGCGCGACTATGGCGCCCAGTGCATCGTCTGGCAGACCGCGTTCAACCCGGTCATTGCCCTCGAGCTGCTCGCTACAGGTGCCTGGCAGGGCAGCGGTGTCCTTGGCCCGGAAGCCTTCGACGCCGTGCCCTTCCTGGAGTTGATGGCCGCGCCCAAGCCCGCCGGCTATGGGATTGAGTGGGGCATCGACGAGCGCTGACGGGCGGCCAATTCCGTCAGCACGGTCAGTGTCGGGGCGCCGTCTCGCTGGACCGCCATCGAGAGGAGCCGGTCGGCACGGTTTTCGCCTCCAGGCGTGCCGAGAAGTTACTCTCGACGTCGTTTACTCCCGCTCGGGCGCGGCGCCGAAGGCCGCGCCGATTCGCCCCAGCTCGGCCAGGGCGACTCGGGGCGCCGGCAGCTGCGCAACCAATTGCCGCGCGATCGAATCGACGGCATCGACCGCCATCCGCACCTCGTTCAGCCGGACCCCCGCAACCCGCTCCAAGCCGCGTCCGGGATCAAAGGACGGCATCAAGACCGGCGAGGTCGACGCCGTGGGCGTGCCGTTGGGTGGCCAACTCGACGTAGCGGCTGGCGATCTGGTCCTTGCCGGCGCCGAGAACGGCGCCCAGGCGGCCGAGTTCGATGAGGGCTTCCTCGGCGGGCAAAGAGGCCGCAAGGAACAGCCACAGCGTCGTTTCGAGCGCGTTGAATGCGGTCAGCAGCTCTTCGATCTTGAAACCGGCGAGGAAGCGCTCGGTCGCAAGCCGGTCGGCGTGCTCGGCCATGAGCAGCGGCTTGGCCTCGTCGAGGCTGGCCGCCACGACGTCGAGCAGGTCGCGTAGGTAGGTCGCGGTCGCGCCGCCCTCGGAGGCTGCATAATGCGGCAATTGGGCGCGTTCGACGGTGGTCGTAGCGAGCGTCACCAGCTCCACGGAATGGAGGCGGATCCGGTCGGCGACATGCATTGCAATCATCCTTGGTCGGGTCGGTACGACCGCGACGCTGGGGCCGGTGGCGTGGAATCAGCCACCTCCTTAGGATACGCCCGGTGGTTATCGCTCCCGAAATCGACGCGGCGTGATCTGAGCCGCGTCGCCGGGCGGGTCATGGCTAGCATCTAAGCCATGGCTGCACCGACGCAGAAGGCCGTCCTGGAATCCGTCCCTACGAAGCTCTTCATCGCGGGGGAGTGGCGTGCTGCCGAAGATGGGGGGACCTTCCCCGTCCTCGACCCGGCGACGGGTGCGACCTTGTGCGACGTCGCCGACGGTGGTGTCGCCGACGGTGCGGCGGCTCTCGACGCGGCTGTTGCCGCGCAAGCGGATTGGGCCAAGGTGGCCCCGCGCGAGCGCGGGGAGCTGTTGCGCGCTGCATACGAGAAGTTGGTCGAGCGGAGCGGGGAATTTGCGCTGCTGATGACCTTGGAGATGGGCAAGCCGCTCGCCGAGGCACGCGGCGAGGTCGCGTATGCCGCGGAGTTCTTCCGCTGGTTCGCCGAGGAGGCCGTGCGGATTCATGGCCGGTATGCCGTGGCCCCCAATGGCGCGACCCGCCTGGTCACGATGAAGATGCCGGTCGGGCCGACGCTGATGATCACGCCGTGGAACTTCCCGCTTGCCATGGGCACCCGCAAGCTCGGGCCGGCAATTGCCGCCGGGTGCACGAGCGTCGTCAAGCCGGCGCACGAAACACCGTTGAGCATGCTCGCGCTCGCCGCGCTGCTGGCGGATGTGGGCCTGCCTGCGGGAGTCGTCAACGTCGTCACAACATCCCACTCGAGCGCGGTGATGGAGCCGATCATCCGCGACCCGCGGCTGCGCAAGCTGACCTTCACCGGCTCTACTGCGGTGGGCCGCAAGCTCGTCGAGCAGTCCGCGCAGGGGTTGCTGCGGCTGTCGATGGAACTCGGTGGCAATGCCCCGTTCCTCGTCTTCGACGACGCCGACGTCGACGCCGCGATCGCCGGGGCGATGCTGGCCAAGATGCGCAACATGGGCGAGGCGTGCACCGCCGCCAACCGGTTCTTCGTGCACGAGGCGGTGGCCGAGGAGTTTGCCGCCGGCTTCGCGGCCAAGATGGGCGCGCTGACGGTCGGCAAGGGGACGGTCGACGGCGTCGACGTCGGTCCGCTGATCACGGACAAGGCGCGGGGCGAGGTGGCCGAGCTGGTCGAGGACGCCAAGGCTAGTGGTGCTCAGGTGCTGACCGGTGGCAATGTCGTTGCCGGTAAAGGGAATTTCTTCGAGCCGACAGTGCTGGCCGGCGTGCCGATGAGCGCGCGGATGATGACCGAGGAGATCTTCGGGCCGGTCGCACCGATCACGACCTTCACCGACGAGGCCGATGTGATCGCCCGGGCTAATGGCACCGAATTCGGCCTGGTCGGTTATGTCTTCACCCGTGACGTGGCCCGGGCCATCCGGGTCGCCGAGGCGCTGGACTTCGGGATGGTCGGCATCAACCAGGGCATCGTGTCCAACCCGGCCGCGCCATTCGGCGGCGTCAAGGCATCCGGGTTCGGCCGCGAGGGCGGCTTCGAGGGGATCGAGGAATACCTGGAGACCAAGTACGTCGGCATCGCGCTCTGAGTGCGCCGGCGCGCCGGGGTCAGTCGAGCAGCCGCGCCGGGGTGATCGTGACCGGGAAGGGCTTGACCGCGGTCCAGCGCTCGTCCCCGGTCACATCGGCGACTGGGACGTATGCCGCGTCCACCAGGTCCCACGCGCGCAGCCGCAACTCGCCCGGGTCGACCACCCAATAGCTCGGGATGCCGGCCTGCTCATAGCGCGCCATCTTGAGGTTCAGATCCACCAATCGGGTGCTCGGTGAGAGGACTTCGATCGTCAGCAGCGGCCGCAGGGGAACACTCTCGTCCAGGTAACCCGCCCGTTCGATGACAAGCAGGTCCGGTTGGAGCACGGTCCGAGGATCGAGGCGCACGTCCAAGGGCGCAAAGCGGATGGTCAGGGAGGGCGGGCAGGCCTCGAAGAGCAGGCGAGCCAGCAGCGCCGCGACGCTCTGGTGCGCCCGCGACGGTGACGGGGTCACGATGAGTGACCCGTCGATGAGTTCGTAGCGGTGGCCGTCATCCGGCATCGCCGCCAGGTCGTCGGCGGTCAACTCCCGCCTATACGGCAACGTCGTCACGCTCATCAGTGTCCCTCACTTTCGCGGTTTGCACAGCTCAATCGTGCCTGCTCCCAGCCGAATCCGCCGTTCGTCGCAATCGCCCTGTGGATAACCGCGACCTAGGCGGCTCTGGAGCTGCACCGGGCGATTGGGGCGTCTGGCAATTGGGGTGCCTAGTACTACAGCCGCATTTATTTGTGGTTGACCGGCGTGTCGTGGATGTCAGACTGATGACTGGGGCCATGGTGCTTATGTGATCAGTGAGGTTTGTGTGGCGGAAGTGGAGTTGTGGGCGGAGGGGCTGGCGGCCGTGCATGCCCGGATCGCGTCGCGGTTCGCGCGGTCTGAGCCGCGGGAGCGGGCGCTGGAGTACGTGCGCGGGGTTGCTCTCGCCGGTGGAGCGCAAGAACGGGTGGACGCTGTCGGAGCGGGCCGGAGCGGCGAACCCGGATGGGATGCAACGCCTTCTCGCGGCGGCGGATTGGGACGTGGACCTGGTTCGTGACGACGTGCGTGGGTACGTGGTCGAGCACTTGGGCGACCCGGCCGGGGTGCTGGTCGTGGACGAGACGGGGTTCCTCAAGAAGGGCACGAAGCTCGGCCGGGGTGGCCCGGCAGTACTCCGGCACCGCGGGGCGGATCGAGAACAGTCAGATCGGGGTGTTCCTGGCATACGCGACGCCCGTCGCCCGCACGTTCCTGGACCGGGAGCTGTATCTGCCAAAGGCGTGGACCGAGGACCGGGACCGCTGCCGAGAGGCCGGGATCGGCGACGAGGTGGCCTTCGCGACCAAACCGGAGCTAGCGATCGCGATGATCGGTCGGGCATTGGATGCGGGGGTGCCGGCCGGATGGGTCACCGGCGACGAGGTATACGGCCAGCACGGCGGGCTGCGCGCCACCTTGGAGAGTCGTGGCATGCCGTACGTGCTCGCGGTGCCGGTCAACCAGCGCGTCATCGCCCGTGTCGAGACGGACACCGGCGACCGGGTCGCCAAGCTGCGTGCGGACGAACTCGCGAGATCGCTTCCAGCGCAGGCGTTCAAGAAAATCTCCGCAGGCAACGGCGCCAAGGGTCCCCGGCTCTATCACTGGGCCCGCGCCCAGATCCGTCCGCTGGAATCGTGCCGATGGCTACTGGCTGCTGGTGCGCCGTTCGATCAGCGACCCCACCGACCTGGCTTACTACCTGTGCTGCGGGCCCGAGGACACGCCGCTGCGCGAGCTTGTCCGTGTCGCCGGGGCCCGCTGGGCCATCGAGGAGACCTTCCAGAGCGCCAAGGGACAGGTCGGCCTGGACCAGTACCAGGTCACGCCGATCACGAATCCTGGTACACGGCACATCACCCTGGCCATGCTCGCCCACGCCTTCCTGACCATCACCACCGCGGCCACGGCAACCCCCGAAAAGGGGGCCATCGAGCCAACCCCACGGACCTGATCCCGCTCACCGTCCCCGAGGTCAAACACCTTCTGGCGCAACGTGATCTGGAAACACAACCCAGACCCGGCCGAAGTTCTTCACTGGTCATCCTGGCGTCGCCGGCACCAAGCCCGAGCCCGCCGATGTCATTACGTCCAGCCGTGGCGCATTCCCATAAATGCGGCTGTAGTACTAGGCTAGCCCAGGCTGAGGTGGGCGCGAACAGCGCGCCAGCGTCCGTCTTCGCCGTCGAGTGGGGGGTTGTGGTCGATCGAGACGGTGCTGAGGCACGACCAGTCGGCCGCCACGATGATGTCCGGCTGCCCGCGACGGTGCAGGGTGAGCCGCGCTCCGGACTGCTGGCCGGCCGCGATTAACCCGCACCCGCGATAGATGTCGTAAGGCGGCTGGACATCGGGAGAGCGTTGAGCGTTGTGACCAGCTCGGCGATCAGCACCGGGTCGGTGATGATGGCGGGGGTAGCTGGCGGGCGTTGGTTGCGCGGCGCCAGCTTGGGCAGCTCGATCGTTGGGCGGACGTCGACGGCGGTCACATCCCCGGTCACGAACCCGCCTTCGGCCCGTCCCGGCCGCGCCAGGGCGCGTGCACGCACGCGGACGGCGACGCCGTCGGCAACCGGGATCAGATCGATGTCGACACCCGCCCAGGCGTAGGCCGTGTCGTGCTTGCTGTCACCGAGTTCGTAGGTGACCGTGATCGACGTGATCCGAGCGGGCCTTGAGGTGGCGACCCCCTCACTGCTGCCTGTGACGAGTTCCCTCGGGGCGGACTTCTCGTAGAAGCCGGCGACGGCGTCCACCGATACATCACGCTTGCGCAGGAAGACCTCCCGCTCGACCAGGTGGTCGCCACCGGCCAGTGGGCGGAAGGGAAGCGCCGCGAACGCCGCGCGTGGCGGGTCGCCGTCGGTTTGGCCGCCGGGCAGAAGCGGGACGAGCGTGATCAGCCGGTCCACCTCTGCCTGCGCGGCGCGGATGTTCTCGGCCGTCGTGGACGGGCGGCCGGGCGCGCCGGAGGTGGTTGCTGCGCCGACCACGGAGTGCTGGCCACGGCCTCGGATCTGGTTGGCGCCCAACGCGAGCGCGCCAACGGTGCCAGCCGCGGCAGCCAGCAGCACTCCCCGGCTGACCCCGCCTTCCGCGGACCGACGTCCCGCGGACCGACCGACCTCCGCGCGGGCGCGCGCGGCGACCGCCTCGGCCCGCTCGGGGTCGACGAACTGCTCGTGGGCGTGGAAGCTCGCGACGAGCGCGGCCTCGATCTCGCGCAGGTCGCGGTTGTCCAGGGTGGGGCCAGCGCTCATGGGCGCGCCTCTCGGGTGTCTCAGCCACCCGGGCGCGCACGGCGACCAGGGCGCGGTGGGCGGTGGAGCGGACCGTACTCTCGCCGATGCCGAGCAAGTCGGCGATCTCGGCGTCGGGCAGCGCCTCGTAGTAGCGCAGCGCGAGCACCGCCCGCTGCTGGCGAGGCAGGGTGGCGAGCAAGCGCCATACGGCGTCGTGCTCGGCGAGATCCGGCTCCGGCGGAGCGATCGCATCCACGCCGTCGAGGCCGGTCGTGCGCGGGCGCGCGGCGGCGTGCTGGCCGGCGCGCAGGTGCTCGTTGACGACGATCCGGCGCAGGTATGCCGCCGGCGCCGCCATCTCGACCAGCCGCCCCCGCTGGCCGTAGGCGCGCAGCAGGGCGCTCTGCAGCACGTCCTCGGCGTCGGCGAGGTTGCCGGTCAACATATAGGCCAGGCGCAGCAGGGCCGGCGAGCGCGCGGCAATCAGCGCGTCGAAGTCGCCGGACGTCATACCCTATGAAACCCCGCACCGGCCCGGAACGCTGCGTGCGACCGGAGCGCCGCGTGGAAGGATGCCGAACCCGATGGGGCACAGGAAGGCCGACCGGCAGCTGGTGGTGCTCGTCGGCGTCGCGCTTTGTGTTGCCCTGCTGTGGTGGGGCTTTGGGCGGGACAGCGGCGGGACGGCCACGCCGCAGCCGAGCCACTCGGCGGTGTGGGTGCCCAGCAGCGGAACGCCGGGGACGTCGGGGCCCGGCTCCGCCACCTCGACTTCGACCGCCTCGGCTTCGCCGAAGACCGCCTCCACCACGACCAGCGCGCCGGGGAGCGCGACGCGGCAGTCCGCGACGCCGGAATCCGGGCTGGCGACGATCGCCGAATCCCAGTTGCCCGCCGAGGCCCAGCGGACGCTCGCGCTGATCCGCGCCGGCGGTCCCTATCCCTATGCCGCGGACGACGACGTCTTCGAGAACCGCGAACGCATCCTGCCGCGGCGCCAACGCGGCTACTATCGCGAATACACCGTCCAGACACCTGGATCCGACGACCGCGGAGCGCGGCGGATCGTCAGCGGCGCCGACGCCGACCGCTACTACACCGACGACCACTACGACAGCTTCCGGCAGATCGAGGAGGGCCAGTGACCGCCCCAGGTGTGCGCCGGCTCGGCCCGGACACCGCGATCGCCACCCTCGTCCAGAGCGAGCGCGCCGACGGCCGCGTCGTGCACGTTGTTCCGGCGGGTGACGACAAGGCCGAGACGCTGCGCCTGTTCGCCGAGGTGCTGCACTTCCCGGACTATTTCGGGCACAACCTCGATGCGCTGTGGGACTGCGTGCGCGATGTCGCCGCCCGCCAGGACGGGCCGTGGTCGCTGATCTGGGACGGCGCGCGCTTTTTCGCCGCCGCCGACCCGGTGACCCACGACGCGATCGTGGACCTGCTCGACGACCTCGCCCGGCGGCATCCGGCGGCGCACACGATTGTCGTCGACCGGTAGGCGATGGCCGCGGGGGAGAATGAGCGCGTGACCACCCGCTCCGTCGCCGTGCTGGGCTCGACCGGCTCGATCGGCACCCAGGCCCTCGACGTCATCGCCCGCAACCCCGACCGGTTCACAGTCGCCGCGCTCGCGGCCGGCGGCAACCTCGATCTGCTCGCCCGCCAGGCGGTCGAGTTCGCGGTGCCGCTGGTCGCCGCCGCCAGCGTGCCCGCGGAGCAGGTGCGCACCGCGATCGGCTCGTATGCCGCGGCGGCCGGGCAAGCGGCATACGAGCCGGAGATTGTGGCCGGGGAGGAGGCGGCGACCCGGGCGGCCGGATGTGCCGCCGACGTCGTGCTCAACGGGATCACCGGATCGATCGGGCTGCGCCCGACGCTCGCGGCGCTGGCGGCCGGATCGACGCTGGCCCTGGCCAACAAGGAGTCGCTGATCGTCGGCGGGCCGCTGGTCAAGGCGGCCGCGGCCCCGGGCCAGATCGTGCCGGTCGATTCCGAGCACAGCGCGCTGGCGCAGTGCCTGCGAGGCGGGTCGGCGCCGGAGGTCCGCCGGCTCGTGCTCACCGCGAGCGGTGGGCCGTTCCGGGGCCGCTCCCGCGAGTCGCTGCGGGAGGTGACGCCGCGGGAGGCGCTGGCGCACCCGACGTGGGACATGGGCAAGGTGGTGACCACGAATTCGGCGACGCTGGTCAACAAGGGCCTGGAGGTCATCGAGGCGCATCTGCTCTTCGACATCCCGTTCGAGAAGATCGCCGTCGTCGTGCACCCGCAGTCGATCGTGCACTCGATGGTCGAATTCACCGACGGCTCGACGCTGGCGCAGGTCTCCCCGCCGAGCATGCTCATCCCGATCGCGCTCGGTATGGCGTGGCCCGACCGGGTGCCCAACGCCGCGCCGGCCTGCGACTGGAGCCAGGCGAGCACGTGGGAGTTCTTCCCGCTCGACGATGCCGCCTTCCCGGCCGTGCGGCTGGCGCGGCAGGTCGGGATGGCGGGTGGCACCTTCCCGGCGGTCTACAACGCCGCCAACGAGGTGTGCGTCGATGCCTTCCATGACGGGCTGATCGGCTTCCTCGACATCGTCGACACCGTCGCCCGGGTGGTGGACGTGCACTCCGGCGGCGACGCGGGCACGGTGGACGGCGTGCTGGCCGCGGACGGGTGGGCGCGGCATACGGCCAGGGAGATGCTCGGCCTCTAGCGACGCCGTAGCTCCCGCAGGCAACCCTGGGAGTGTTATCGACGTCCCAGGCGTTATAGACCTCGGTTCATCGCACGAAGGGCACGGAATGCTGTATCTGCTGGGGGTGCTGGTCGTCGTCTTCGGCGTCGGCCTGTCGATCGGGCTGCATGAGATCGGCCACCTGCTGCCGGCCAAACGGTTCGGCGTGCGCGTGCCGCAATACATGGTCGGCTTCGGCCCGACGCTGTGGTCGACCAAACGCGGCGAGACCGAATACGGCGTCAAGGCGATCCCGCTCGGGGGCTACGTCAAGATGATCGGGATGTTCCCGCCCAAGAAGGGCGAGGATCCCAACACCGTGCGCGTCTCCAGCACCGGCCGGTTCAGCCAACTGATGGACGAGGCCCGCAACCAGAGCATGAGCGAGGTCAAACCGGGCGACGAGAACCGCGTCTTTTGGAAGCTGTCGGTCCCCAAGAAGGTCACGATCATGCTCGGCGGGCCAGTGATGAACCTGCTCATCGCCGTTGTCGTCTTCACCGGCCTGTTTACGCTGCACGGGCTGCCCGAGACCACGCCGGTCATCTCCTCGGTCTCCCAGTGCATCGACACCTCGGCCACCAGCCAATCGACCAAAACCGCCTGCGCTTCCGGTATGCCGATTGCCCCGGCCAACGCCGCCGGCCTCAAGCCGGGCGACCGGGTCGTCTCCGTCGCCGGCCAGTCGCTGCAGACCTGGGACGACGCCCGGGCGATCATCCGCGCCAACGCCGGCAAACCGATCGATGTCGTCGTCGAGCGCGCCGGCCAGACCCTGACCCTGCACGCCACGCCGCTGGCGATCAACCTGCCCGTCTTTGACAAAGACGGCGAGCCGACCACGGACGACGACGGCAACCCCGTGACCGAGCGAGCCGGCTTCCTCGGGGCGGCGGGAACCCCGGCATACGTCAAACAGCCGACCACCGCCGTCCCCGGGCTGATCGGCGAACAGATCGCCACCACCGCCGGAGTCGTCTTGGCCATCCCCGAAAAGATGGTCGGCATCGCCCAGGCCGCCTTCGGCGGCGGCGAGCGGGACAAGAACGGCCCGATCTCCGTCGTCGGCGTGGGCCGGGTGGCCGGCGAGGTCGCCTCGACCACCGAGATCGCCTCCGCCAGCGACAAGGTGGTCGTCCTGATCAGCCTGCTCGGCTCGCTCAACCTCGCGCTGTTCGTCTTCAACCTCATCCCGCTGCTCCCACTCGACGGCGGGCACGTCATCGGCGCCCTGTGGGAGGGCGTCAAGAAGCGCGGCTACAAGCTGCTCGGCCGTCCTGACCCCGGCCCCGTCGACGTCACCAAGGCACTGCCGTTGGCGTATGCCGTCGCCTCACTCCTGATCGTGATGTCGGCGTTGCTCATGTATGCCGATATCGTCAACCCGGTCCGGCTGCGCGGGTAGTCGGGCTCTCCTTCGGCATGGGGGTGTTCTCGTGAAGGTTCTGCTCAACCTCATCTGGCTGGTGTTCGCCGGGTTCTGGCTGGCGATCGGTTATCTGTTTGCGGCGCTGATCATGATCATTCCGATCATCACGATCCCGTTCGCGGTGGCCAGCTTCCGGATGGCGCTGTTTGCGCTCTGGCCGTTTGGCAATGTCATCGTCGCCAAGCCGTATGCCGGGGCCGGCTCGGCGCTGATGAACGTCATCTGGTTCGTGCTCGCCGGCTGGTGGCTCGCTCTCGGTCACATCGTCACCGCGATTGCGTGCGCGATCACGATCATCGGCATCCCCCTCGCTCTGGGCAACCTGAAGATGCTGCCGGTCACCTGCGTGCCGTTCGGCAAGGACATCGTCCCGGTCGAGGCGCTGCGCCCCGATATGCGGGTGCTCTACCGCACCTGACTTCGTTGTGTGCTCTGCTGAGGGATAATTGCCGATCGTGAGTGTTGCCCTCGGCCTGCCCGCCATCCCCCCGCCCGTCCTGGCCCCGCGCCGGCCGACCCGCAAGATCACGGTCGGCAAGGTCGAGGTCGGCGGCGATGCGCCGATCTCGGTGCAGTCGATGACGACGACGCTGACGGCCGATGTGAACGCAACCTTGCAGCAGATCGCCGAACTGACCGCCGCCGGGTGCGACATCGTGCGGGTCGCCTGCCCGAGCCAGGACGATGCCGATGCCCTGCCCGCGATCGCCCGCAAGAGCCAGATCCCGGTCATCGCCGACATCCACTTCCAGCCCAAGTATGTCTTCGCCGCGATCGACGCCGCCTGCGCGGCGGTGCGGGTCAACCCCGGCAATATCCGGCAGTTCGACGACCAGGTCGGCGAGATCGCCAAGCGCGCCAAGGAGGCCGGCGTCTCGCTGCGCATCGGCGTCAACGCCGGCTCGCTCGACAAGCGGCTGCTTGCCAAATACGGCAAGGCGACCCCCGAGGCGCTCGTCGAATCGGCCGTCTGGGAGGCGAGCCTGTTCGAGGAGCACGACTTCCACGACTTCAAGATCTCGGTCAAGCACAACGACCCCGTCGTGATGGTGCAGGCTTACGAACTGCTCAGCGAGCGTGGCGACTGGCCGCTGCACCTCGGGGTCACCGAGGCCGGGCCGGCCTTCCAGGGCACGATCAAGTCCGCGACCGCCTTCGGGGCGCTGCTCTCCCGCGGGATCGGCGACACCATCCGGGTCTCGCTCTCCGCACTTCCGGTCGAGGAGGTCAAGGTCGGCATCCAGATTCTGCAGAGCCTCAATCTCAAGCCGCGCAAGCTGGAGATCGTCTCCTGCCCCTCGTGTGGGCGGGCGCAAGTGGACGTCTACAAACTCGCCGACGAGGTGACCGCCGGGCTGGAGGGAATGACGGTCCCGCTGCGCGTCGCGGTCATGGGCTGTGTCGTCAACGGCCCCGGTGAGGCCCGAGAGGCCGACCTCGGCGTCGCCTCCGGCAACGGCAAGGGGCAGATCTTCGTCAAGGGTGAGGTCATCAAGACCGTCCCAGAGGCCAAGATCGTCGAGACCCTCATCGAGGAGGCCCTGCGCCTGGCCGACGAGATGGGCGAACCCGCCGAGGAGGGCGCCACGCCGACCGTCACCGTGGGGTGATCGGCATACGTGAGGTTGAGAGGGCCTCACCCGTGCGCTGGGCCGGGGGCGGTCCAAGCACTCAGGTCCTGGCCGATGTCCGCGGCCAGCTGGGCGATGTCCGCGCGAAAGTAGTCGGTCAGCCGAGCCCGCAGGCGTGGCGGCAGCGTCGGCGGATCATTCGGGCAGACGCGCGCCAGCACGAAGCGGTCGATGCCGGTGATCGCCGCGTCGGTGAGCCGGGGCAGCGGCCGGGTCGGCCGTTGGGGGCTCCAGATGCCGTCGGCGTCGGCGCGCCAACGCAGCCGGCCGCGCTGGGCCAGCCAGCGCAGTCGCGGCATCGAATAGACCCCCGTGTTCAGCCGGGGGAGGGGCGGTGCGGCGATGCTCGCGAGGCCCAGATCGCGCCGCAGTGCGCGCATCGCGCCATCCGGGTCGTGAGCCAGCTGAATGTCGGTCACAACGTGCACGGCACCGGCAGGGAAGGCCGCTCGCCAGCGGGCCAGGTGCTCGGCATACAACCCCCAGTCAAGGACCTCGGTCGCGTGCCGCCAGGTGTAGCCGACGGCATCCCCGTCGAGTACGCGGGTCAGCCCGATGTCGGCGGGGACGGGGGGGAGCAGGCCCTCCTTGATATACCAGTGCCAGGCCGACACGGCGCGGTCCACCGGATGCCGCAGTCCCACAACGATGTGCGCGCTATCGAAGTGGTGACGCAGCCGCTCCGGCAGTGCTGGATCGGCGAAATAGGAGGCGCACTTGAACCCGTGATGAGGTGCGGTCGTGCGGAAGAGATCGTATGCCGCTCGCCAGTGGCCCGCGGCATACGGTGCATCCAGGAATCCATGGAACTCCTGCGCCGCCATCTCGACATCGGGATGCTCACCCAACACGTGGGCCAGGGCCGTGCTCAACCCCTTTTGCGCGCCGACCACGACGATGTCGATCGTGGGCGCGGATGCTGGCACGGGAGGACTGTACTCAACGCGCAATCCGAGGGCGTGCGCGACCCGGCAGGTGGCCTGCGCGCGAGGAGCCGGTCAGCCGCGGATCGCCGTGGTGGCGTGACAGAACCGCCCCGAGGAGGCAGGCTGGAGGGGTGCTGCGAACCCGGACGCCGACGCGCGTGCTCGGCGTGTCCGACCGGGACGCCGCCTTGGAACTGTGCGCTCGACACCCGGCCGACAATGTCTTCGTCGCCGCCCGCATCCGCGAGGGCCTCAGCGGCACCGCTGGCACTCTGGTCGGGTATGAGGAGGACGGCCGGCTTGAGGCCCTGTTATGGAACAGTGCGAACGTCGTCCCCGTCGAAACCCAGGCGCATTCCCGGCAGGTGCTGGCCGACAAGGCCCGTCGCTGGGCGCGGCGGGCCGCCTCGCTGCTCGGGCCGGACGACCAGGTTCTCGACTTGTGGCACCGGCTGGAGTCCAGCTGGGGCACGCCCCGGGCCGTGCGCGCGACCCAGCCGCACTTGGCCACGACCGTGGCGCCTTCGCGGCTGGGCGTCGCTCTCGACGAGCGAGTGCGCCGGGCGCGGCCCGAGGAGACCGACCTGGTCTTGCCGGCGGCGGCGCACATGTTCACCGCCGAGATCGGCTACCCGCCCTATCGGGGGTCCGCGCGCGCCTATCGCGCGCTGATCGCCAGCCTGATCGACCGGGGCCATACCTATGTGATCGTCGAGCGGGGCGAGGTCATCTTCAAGGCCGACATCGGGTCGGCGGCGTTGGGCTGCGCTCAGCTGCAAGGTGTTTGGCTCGCCCCCCGGCTGCGTGGCCAGGGCCTCGGCACGGCCGCGATGGCGATGGTTCTCGAACTCGTCCTCGCCGAAGTCGCCCCGACCGCCACCCTCTATGTCAACGACTACAACACCGCCGCGCGCCGCATGTATGAGCGGATCGGCATGCAACAGATCGGCACCTTTGCGACCATCCTGTTGTGAATCGCCCGTCACTCGCGCGCTGCCTGCCCAGAAGTTGTGCTGGGGTCTGCCCGGAAGTTGTGCTGAGGTCTGCGTTTTTCGCCGAGGTCGTACTCCAGCTGATCAGACCTCACCCAGAAGTGCCGACCTCGGCGGATTTGCCCAATGCCGGCTTGGGCCGGCAACGCTGCACCCCAGGTGGATTCGACTCCGCCAGCCGACCGGATGGTGAACTCCTCCTCGCTGAACCGCATGACGTCGAGATCGCCTGCCAGGATTTCGCGCAGGGACGCGAAGTCGACCAGTCGGACACCCGGAGCGGCAGTTTGGCTGCAGTTCGGCGCGTCGGGGCCCAGGTCAACTGACAGCGTGTGCTCGGTGGACCGGTAGCGCAGCGTGAGCGGGCCGCAGCCGGGCAGGGAGAGGACTCCGGCGCCGTCGGCGCGCAGGGTCAAGGTGGCTGCCGCCGGCCGGAGGTCGCCACTATCGGGCAGAGCGGACAACCGCCAGCCCCACGTGGTCAACGCCTGGGGCGAGACCGCATCTCGCCGGCCCGGGTTGGGTGTGCTGGACTGGTTGGGTGTGCTGGACTGGCTTGGCGTGCTGGACTGGCTCGGTGTGGTCGGGGACTGCGAAGTCGCCGGTGTCTGCGGCCGGTCGGGGCCTGCATTCGTGCTGGCCGGCGAGGCATAACCGCCCAGCGCCAAGGCGACGGCGGCGGCCGCAGTGCCCCAGCGTGCGTGGATCGATGCTCGCCCCAGGTGTCCGAAACGTCAGTCGCACAGCATTGTTCCGTCGCCTCGTGAATCCCGCCTGTTCGGTTATGACGACGTCGACTCAGCGGGTGGCTGCCGTGACCGCATAACTGTGATCTAGCTCATATTCGGCGGGCCGAGCGGGTGGGTTGCCGGGCCGGAACGCCGATCCGGAAGACCGACAGCGCCCGACGGTGGCTGCCGGGCAGGGCCGCGTGCAGGTGGTCCGCCACGGCGGGGGCGTCGATGAGTTGGCTCAACGGATGCACGCGCAGGCCTGCTCGACCGGCGGAGAGCCAGACGCGCAGCAGCGTCCGGCCGGCCTCGGAAACCGCCTCTGGCGCCTCGGCCGTGGACTCGGACGCATGCACTGCGACCACCGTGCCCAGGTCCTGCTGCACGCCCGCCTTGGCGAGGATCGCCGGCCCGCCGAGGCGGGAAAGGGCCGGCCAAACCCGCGTGGACAGCGTGATCCTGAGCGCTCGTGCCTGCGCGGTGCTCAGCGCCAGCGCCGCATCGCTCAACCCATCCAGCTCGTATGCCGGATGCCCGGCCCCCAGCCGCAGCCACCGGCGCAGCTCGTCCACCTGGGCGGGTGTGGAGTAGGTCCAGCGGTCGGCCTGCGGGAGCAGGCGTTCGACGAGCTTCGCGGGCAGGATGCTCAGGCTGAGGTCGCCCAGGCCCGCCGCTGCGGCCACCCGGTCGATCTCGCCCTCGTCGGCGAACGGCCGCAGGTAGGGCCCGCGCGCACAGCGGCGGGCCAGCAGGTCGTCACTGGCGAACCGGCTCCGCCCGGAAGCGGGACCCTCTCCGCCGCAGTTCCCCGCTGCGGCAGCGGCACTCGACGACGCGTCCTCGGCCCTCCGATCGTCGCGGACATCCCCGCGGCGGCGAATGACGGCCGCTTGATGGGTTCGCGCGTCAATCGCCCAGGATACGTCGAGGTCGTGGTCGGCGTCCCCGGCGGCAATGACGACGCTTTCGGCCAGGGCACCCAGCGACAGCCACAGGTCGCGCCGGGTCGGGTCGGTGACAACGAGTTCACGCGCCGGGTCCCACGACAACAGCAGCCGGTCATCCTCGGCCGTCAGCACCCATGGCTGGGTGTTGTGCGCACTCGGCGCGCGACCCCAGACCTCGCGCAGGGCCACGACCTCCTCGGCCCACCCGAGCGGCTGTTCCTGTTGCAGCGAGCCGCCGATCACTGAATGCCCCTGCGATAGAACGTCGTCCGGTGCAGTTGCCGCCCACCCATGCGCTCATACTGCGCAGCGGAACCGGCGTTGCTGTCCTCGACGAACGTGCTGCGCAGCCGCTCGTAGCCGCCGCGCTGCAGCGCGCGCATCAACCCGCGCGACAGCAGCGTGAGATAGCCGCGGCCCTGCGCGTCGGGACGCGTGCCTTTGATGATCAGGATTGCGTCCCGCCGGTATTCCCGTTTGGTGGCAAACAGTTCCAGTTGATCACGCACGCCGAGCCGCCCGCCCCGGGCCATCACGAACTCGCTCACATCGGGGACGACGAGGACGAACGCGACGGTCTCGCCCGCGGCGGTCAGCGTCAGGAACAGCGACTCGTCGAGCAGGAAGGCCAGCCCCTCGGTCTGAGCGCCGAGGTCGGCCGCGGTGATCGGGGTGTAGTAGGGCAGGGCGGCGAAGGCGGCATTGAGCACGCCTCGCATCGATTCCAGGTCACGGCCGAGCCGCCACCTCGTGGCCCGGCGCACCTCGAGCCGCTCTTCGCCGAGCCGGGTGCTGTCGAAGCGAAACGTCGTGTCGGGGTCGAGACCCGAAAACCCCTCGCAGATCCACGTCGCTCCCTCAAAAACTCTGTCACAGCCGAGAGATTCGTATGCTGCGGGGTAGCGCTCCGGATTCCACGGCGAGTCCATGAACCCGCGCTCCTCGAAGCCGGAGGTGATCACGCCTCCGGTCTGGTTGGGCAGCAACGCAACCGGGCCGAGCACCTGGGTTCGAGCGGCCGCGCGGGCCTCCCGCTCGGCATACGTGAGCATGGCCTGCAGGGCGTCCGCGTCGTCGAACTCGCACAGCCCGAACAGTTGCGTCTCAGCCTCGACCTTGTCGTCGAAATTCGGGTTGTGGTGCAAGCAGATCCGGCCGACGGCCCGGCCGTCCGCCGACCGGGCGAGATAGAACCCCACCGGACCGAAGCGAGCCTGCGGGTGCTTGCCGGTCCACCAGTCGTGCAGCTGAGGTTGCAGGAGCGGGACATAGCGGTCCCGTGGGTGCAGCCGCAGCGGCAGCTCGACAAACTCGGCGAACTGCGCCTCGGTGAGGACGCGGTCGATCCGGAGCGGCGGCATACGGAATCAGCTCTCAGGCAATCTCGCTGGCGGGATCGTCAACCCGCCGCGGACCCGTGTCGGACGACATTGCCGTGTAATTCTCGATGTGCTGCATGATGTTTTCCTCGGCGCGCCAGACGCCGTTGGAGTAGCCGTCGGGCTCGGCGATGAACAGCCGGATGTAGCCGCCGGTGGCGTTCTTGGTCCCCTCGGTGATCCATTGCATCAGCTTGCGGTGCTCGGGGGAGCGGGCGATGGTGAGCATGTCCTCCTTGGTCTCGAAGTAGGCGATCGTGCCGAGGGTGAACGGCCGCTCCCAATAGACCTTGTGCCAGCAATAGCCCGGCATCGTGCGCATCCGCTTGACCAGCTTGCGCCAGGTGAACCAGAGCGTGATCCAGGCGCGCAGCCCGTTGTAGCGCGTGGCGCCGGTGAACATCGCGTTCGCCTGGGCCAGGCGCGGCGCCTGGGAGAAGTCGCGGGTCCTCACGCGCCGGCCTCCGCCGGGGCCGCGTCCTTGGCGCTGCCCTCCTCCTTGCGGAAGTAGACCTTCTTGATCTTCGACGGGCCGCCCTCGAAGGGTCCGGTCCCGAAATCGTGCACGCGCACCTCGATTTTGGCCGCGCTCGGGTCCTCCTCCAGCGACTGGCGGAAGTCGCGGGAGACCTTCTTCAGGTGCTCGATGATGCCCTGTTCGCACGCCTTGCCGAGTTCTTCGCGGCCGGGATCGTCGAGGTGAACGCCCTCGCGCGTGCAGATGTTGACGATCGGGCGGGAGTCGAGGTCCGCACCCTCCTCGAGCGTCAACATGAAGCCCTCGATCTCGCTGGCCCGTGGGTTGCCTTCATACAGGCCGTATTCGACGTCCTGGGGGTAGA
Organism: Nostocoides sp.; assembly: GCF_037045025.1. Taxonomy (GTDB): domain Bacteria; phylum Actinomycetota; class Actinomycetes; order Actinomycetales; family Dermatophilaceae; genus Nostocoides_A. Next base: position 133,479 of record NZ_JBAOHM010000018.1, read on the forward strand.
TGTTGGCGCCCATGAAGCTGACCGTCGAGTCGGCGCGGCCATAGAGGAAGAGCAGCGGCAGCTTCATCCGGTCGATGCTCTGCGCCTCGACAAACCCGGTGCGCAGGTCGGGCCGAGTCGCGATCAGCTCGGCCAGCTCGGGGAAGGTCATCAGCTTGGCCTCGTCGCCGATGTTGTAGCGCAGCTTGGGGGAGAGCACCGTGCTCGAGTTCAGCGTGCAGAGCAGCTCGCCGTTCTCGTTGGTCTCCAGATAGGTCTCCAGCGGGTTGTATTGGAAGATCATCGGGATCCGCGTCTCGTCGGCGCCGAGCAGCGCCGCCTTGACCTCCTCGTCGGCGACGATCCGGTCGCGCAGCCAGACGGTCAGCCGCGACTCGCCGCCGATGCCGATCGTCAGGTCGGAGGCGCCATATCCGGAGAGCACGCGCCGGAAGCGCTCCTCGCAGTAGTCCCGCAGCGCCTCGGTCATGCCCTCGCCGCCAACCATTCCATACATCCGGTAGGCATCCCAGTCGAAGCCGATCGAGTCGAGCTTGTCGCGCAGATCCTTCAGGAACGGCGGGTAGGCCGTCACGAGGTAGTTGTAGCTCGGCCCGAAGTGGGTGATCGTGTCGACGATCTTCTCCAGATCGGGGCCGGTGTTCTTGACCATGGCGATCTTGGCCATCGCGATCCCGGTGTTGGTGCCGGTCGCCCACGCGCCCATCGAGTAGGCGTTGATGACAAACAGGCGCCGGCGGGGATAGACCTGGGTGGTGAAGCCGGCCACATTGCGATGGATCGTGTTGAGTTCGCGCTTGCCGCGCACCCAGTTGAACGGCGTCCCCGAGGAGCCCGACGACTCGTCGACGACCGTGCCGACGCGGTCAAGGTGGCCGTCCCAGCAGCGCTGCTCCTCGGAGTACTTCTTGACGTAGTCGTCCTTGCTGGTGGGTGGATAGGACGTCAGGTCGAACCAGGCGAAGTGGAAGTCGTTCTGCTGCAAATGCTCCTTATATGCCGGCACGTCCAGATAAGCGAACTGGCAAGTCATCCACGCGTGCAGCCGCGCGAGGCGCTCCATCGAGGGGTGATAGTTGCGCGCCGTCCAGCGCCACACCGCTGGGTGGACCTTGTAGAGGCCGTAGACCTCGGTGAGCGCGAGCGCCGAGCCGCGCAGCACGCCGCGGCGCACGATGCCGAGGGGCGTGGAGCGCCATACGCGCATGGCCAGTCCGTCGTCCTTCATGGCTGGACTGTAGCCAGGCTATCGCCGCCGACGGTTGAGTAGTTCGCCCCATCTTCGTTCGGCAGGGTCAGTGGTTGGTGCCAGGAGGTCGGTGGGGTGGCTCAGCTCGTCTGCAGTGACTGCCAGCGGTCCCTGGCCTGCGGCAACCACGTCGCGCGCAGGTTCAGCAGCCGCGCGGCGTCAGCGCGCGCCCGCCGCCCCGGAGCCAGCTCGGTCGGTAGCTGTGGATCCCACGAGGGCGCGAACTGCAACTCCTGATCGAGGTGGAGCAGGGCGATCAGGCAGTCGGCGGCAGTGGCGGCGGAGACGGCGGAGTGGCGGTCAACGAGTTGGGCGTAGCGCGCGTCGATCTCGTCGAGGTCCCACGCCTGCTCGACCAAGGCCTCCTCGCTGAGACCTATCTCGGCGCAGCCACCGACAAAGGCCGTCACCGATTCCTCCAGGCCGCAGCGCCGCACCGATTCGGCGATGCGCGAGCGGCGTCCCCGTCGCGCGGAGAGCCACAGGCCGGGCATGGGCGAACCGAACCCATTCCACCGCAACGCCCGGTAGAACCGCTCGCGCACCGCGCGCCGATCCTGGGGAACCGAGCCGACCAGCACGAGCCAGCGACCGTCCCATTCCGCCGGCCGGCCCACAGCGTCCGCTCGGCCATCGACGCCGAGTGCCTCGACGCTCTCGATGCCGTCAGACAGCAGTTCGCGGCCCGCACCCGTGACAGCCCAGCGCGACTGGCGGCCCTGGCGCAACCCGGAGATCCATCCCCCCTGGGCGCAGCGTGTGACGGCCTGACGAGCGGCGTGATGACCGATACCGACCTCGCCGAGGGTTCGCAGGAGCGCACCAGTGGTTGGCGGCTGCGCAGCTGCGTCAAGGGTGAACTCGCCGAATGCGTTCAGCAAGGTCGCCCGCGCGCTGCCCGCCTGGACGCTCGGGAGACGGCCGGGCGGGGAGAGCCGGCTCGCCAAGGGTCACAGGGTCAGGTTGTCACACGCCTCGGAAGACGGGGTCGCGACGCTCCCGGAACGCTGCCCGCCCCTCACGCCAGTCCGCGGTCGCCACGAGCGTTTGCTGCAGGTCGGCCTCAAGCTCCAGCTGGGTGGCCAGTTCCCGAGAACTCCAGGCGCGGACGGCGCGCTTTGTCGTCGCGAAGGCGCGCGTCGGTCCCTGGGCGAGCCGGGTGGCCAGGGACAGCGCTTCGTCCATCGGGTTCTCGTCCACGATCCGGCTGACCAAGCCCAGCGCGTGACAGGTCTCGGCGTCCAGCTTCTCGGCGAGCATCAGGATCTCGGTGGCCAGCGCCGGGCCCACAACCGACGACAGCAGTGCGGTCGCTCCCACATCGGGCATTAACCCGATGGCTGCGAAGCGGAACTGCAGATAGGTCGAGCGGGCCATCACCGCAATGTCGCTGGCCAGCGCCAGGCAGGCACCTGCGCCGATCGCCGGGCCCTGGACAGCGGCGATTACCGGTTGGGGCAGATCGAGCAAGGCCAGAAATCCCGGGTGGAACCGATTGCGGAGTGTCGAGCGCAGGTCGTCGTGGCCGTCGGGCCGGACCGGGAAGCCGGCCACCAGATCGGCACCTGCGCAAAAGACGCTGCCCGACCCGGTGAGCACCACCGAGCGAACCTCGGACAGCGACGCCAGGCCTGCGAACACCGACTCCATTCCGACGCCGAGCGAGTCGTCCCATGCATTGCGGGCGGCCGGACGGTCTAGCGTCACGACAGCGATTCTACCTGAGACAGAAACCTTGACTGCATCAGTATTTATGTCTAAGTTCATGTCCAGAACACTAGCGATGCGCGACGGGTTTGGCAACGGCCCGTCGATACCCGGCCATCGCGGAGAGGAACTCCAATGACCACCACGCCGAGTGCTGGCGTTCGCCCCGGGGCGCTGCCCGACGTCGAAACCCTGCACGGACGTCGAGCTACCGACCGGGTCAATCGGCTGGTCATGGGGGACCTGCTTGAGCGGCTCACGTGGAGCGTCCCCGACAAAACGGCGATTATCGGCCGGCCCGGCGCATACGGCTCAGACCGGTTCGCCAAGATGACCTATCGCGAGGCCGACGAGGCGGCCAATCAGGTGGCGCACGCGCTGCAAGCGGCAGGCTTGGAGCGAAGCGCCCGCGTTGCCCTCCTGTGCGACAACAGCGTCGAGGCAGTCATCACGATGTTCGGCATCGCCAAGGCCGGTCTGGTATGCGTGCCCCTCAATCCCCTCTTCCACCACTCGGTGACGGCCCAACTCCTGCGTAAGGTCGATGCGTCATACGCGATCGTCGATGCCGAGCTGTGGGCCTCGGCAGCGCCGGCATTCGACGAGGTCGGCCTGCGGCCATCGGTGACGATCGCCGTCGGCGGGTCGACGGTCGAGGGGACGATCGAGTTCTCGGACTGGCTGGCTGGTCACGCGACATCTGCGCCCGAGGTGGACCTGCCCCTGCACGGGGACGACATCTGGATGATGCTCTTCACCAGCGGGACAACCTCGGCCCCCAAGGCGTGCATGTTCAGCCACACCTACTGCTATCTCGCCGCGCTCGGCTTCAAGGGTACCGTCACTCGTGGATTGCGCTACGAGGAAGAACTGCGCCTGTCCACCCACGTGCCGGTTATCTACCACTGCGGTCACAACGCGAGCATTTTCCCGGCCTTCCTGGCCGGCGGCACCAGCATTCTCGGGCGTCGCTTCGACCCACTGACTGTGGCCCAGGCGGTGACCGAGGAGCGGGCGACGGCGCTGTGGGGTGGTGCTCCCCGATTCCTCGAAGCGGCGGTTGCCGTCGCCGAGCAGCATCCCGAGGTCGACCTGGGCTCGCTCACGGTCGGACTGTTCGCATGGACGGCAATGACCCCCGAGGTAGCCGACCGGCTGCGCCGCGCCGCCGGCCCGCAACTCGACCTGGTCGAGGCATTCGGGCAGACAGAAGCGATCTCGTGCTATCGCTTCTGGCTCGGTCAGCATCCCGAGAAGGTCGTCTCCTCCGCGGGCACGGTCAACCACGTGGGTGTCCCGACCCCGCTGCTCGCGGCCGCGCTCCTTGACCCCGATGGCAATCCCGTTCGTGAGGTGGGTATGCCCGGCGAGGCCGCCTATCGCTCACCGATCGTGACCGCCGGCTATTTCCGCGACCCCGAGGCAACGGCGTGGGCCTTTCGCGGGGACTGGTTCCACTCCGGCGACAGCTGCCAATACGAGCCGGACGGCTCCCAGACGATGGTCGACCGCTACAAGGACATCATCAAGTCCGGCGGCGAGAACGTCGCCAGTATACGGGTGGAGTCGGTCGCCGCCGCCCACCCAGGCGTCGAGCGGGCCGCGGCAGTCGGTATGCAGGATGACCGATGGGGCGAGAAGGTCACCATCTTCGTGGTGCGCTCTCCCGGGTCCCAGGTGACTGCCGAGGAACTCATGGCCTGGTGCCGCGAGCGGCTCGCCGGATTCGAGAGCCCCAAAGAAGTGCAGTTCGTCGACTCCTTCCCCGAGACCGTCGGCGGCAAGATCCTCAAGTACCGCCTCCGTCAGCAGGCTGGGCCGAATTCCTGACTCGGTCGCGTGCGGCCCTGACGAACTCCCTGTCCGATCCGCCCTGAACCCTAAGGAGAGCCGTGTTCCGCCCCTGGACTGAGGACGAGGAAACCTTCCGGGTCGAGGTCCGCCGGTTCGCCGAGCGTGAGCTGGCACCGCACTACCAGAGCGACGACGCGACCGGGACCATGCACCCGACCATCCGCACGGGCATGGCCCAACTTGGCCTGTTGGGGCTGTGCATTCCGCAGGAGTTTGGCGGACAAGGCGCGGACGCCGTGATCGTCGGGATCGCGGCCGAGGAGATCTCGCGCAGCAACATCAACGCGGCATATCTGCTGCTGTCGACGACGCTCGTCGCCGAGATCATCGCCTCGTCGGCCACCTCTGAGCAGCGCCGAGCATGGTTGCCCGCAATTGCCGACGGCTCCGTCCTGCCGACGCTGGCGCTCACCGAGCCGACCGCGGGATCGGATGCCGCCGCGCTCGCCCTGCGGGCAACGCCCCGCGAGGACGGGAGCTGGGTGCTCAACGGCGAGAAGACGTCGATCTCCCTGGCGGACCAAGCCGACACCGCGATGGTTTTTGCCCGCACCGACGGCGACGGGGCCCGTGGCATCAGCGCGTTCTATGTCGACCTCACCGCCGACGGTGTGGACGTGGTGCGGCTGTCAGATGTCGGCGACCGCGCGGCCGGCCGCTGCTCGATCTTTTTCCAGGACAAGGAGATTGCTGCCGACCGGATGGTCGGGGCCGAAGGAGCCGGCTTTATCTCGGTCATGCAGGGCTTCGAATACTCCCGCGCGATCATCGGTCTGATGACCATCGGAACCGCCGACCAGGCCCTGACCGACGCGATGGCCTACGCGAGGGAGCGGCGCACCTTCGGGGCCCCAATCAGCACGCGTCAGGGGGTCGCGTTCCCGTTGGTCGAGCACGCCACTTACCTCGCCGGCGCGCGACACCTGTGCTACGAGGCGCTGGCCCTGAAAGACCTCGGCCAGGACCACGCGGCCCAAGCCAGCATGGTCAAGTGGTGGGCGCCCAAGGTTTCGGTGGAGGCGATCCACCAGGCCATCCTGACTTTTGGTCACGCCGCCTGGTCCACCGACAATCCCCAGGCGCAGCGGCTGCGTGATGTGATGGGTTTCGAGATCGCGGACGGCACCGCGCAGGTCGCCAAGCTGGTGGTCGCCCGGAGCCTGTTCGGTCGCGCATACGCACCATGACCGGCGCCCTCCCGCGCCCCTGACGTCCGTTGTGGCCAAGGCCTTTTGCGCCGAGCGCGGGCGCAGACCTGGGTTTCCGGAGGAGTTCAGGCACGCGCGTGGTGCCGGTATCATGGTTGGTCTGCACCGCGCCAGTCCGTGCGCGGTTTGAATGAAGGACCCCCGATGCTCACCCCCTCCCTCCGGTCGGCGACTGCTGCCCGCACGACCCTCGCGGGCCTGCGATGAAGCCCGCGAAGCCGGCCCGTCCGGGCAAGAAGAAGGCGCGCTGGACCGCCGCCGAGAAGGCCGCCCGTCGCGCGGCCCGCAAGGGCGGCCAGAGGGTTGGTGGCGATCAACGCGCCGGCGAATACCGGGGTCGTTCCGACTCCCCGGCCAAGCGTGGTGCCGTCCGCCGAGACGACGACCGACTCGACCGCCGAGGTGGCGAGCGCGCCGACCGGCGCGGTGGCGAGCGTGCGGACCGGCGCGGTGGCGAGCGTGCGGACCGGCGCGGTGGCGAGCGTGCGGACCGGCGCGGTGGCGAGCGTGCGGACCGGCGCGGTGGCGAGCGTGCCGAATGGCGCAGCAGCGACGAGCGTGCGGAGCAGCGCGGCAATCGATCCGGAGACGCCCGCCCCGGGCGCGGAAAGCGGGAACAGCGCGGCGACGGAGAAGACCGGCGCTTCGAGCGCGGCACCCGACGACCCGATTCGCAGCGATCCCGCGGCGAGGGCAGGTTCCCGCGCCGCGCCTCCCGCGGGGCATCGCCACGGTGGCCGGAGCGCGCACCACGCACTGCGGAGACCAGGCGCGGGCGCGAGTACTTCTGGGGCAGCGATCCCGTTGACTCCGCCATCGACTCGGCCCGCGCGGTCACGCCCCGCCCGGCCGGTTCGGAGGGCGTTCGTTCGGAGGGCGCTCGTTCGGACGTCGTTCGTTCGGAAGCGGGTGGTCTGCTCGGTGCCTTCGCCTATCTCGGTCTACCGGAACCGATTCTGACCGCGCTCGCCCGCCGCGGCATCCGCACGCCGTTCCCGATCCAGGCGGCGGCGATCCCCGACGCGCTCGCCGGACGGGACCTGCTCGGCCGCGGACAGACGGGTTCGGGCAAGACGATGGCCTTCGGGCTGCCGCTGCTGACCCGCCTGCGCGGCACCCGATCCGCGCCCGGACACCCCCGGGCGCTGATCCTGGTGCCCACCCGCGAACTCGCGCTCCAGGTCGCCGACGCGCTTGAGCCCATCGGCCGGGCTGTGGGCGTGCAGCAGAAGGTCGTCGCCGGCGGTATGCCGTATCCGCCGCAGCTGGCCGCTCTCGAGCGGGGGGTCGACGTGCTGATCGCCACGCCCGGCCGGTTGCAGGACCTCATCGACAGGGGAGCGGCGCGCCTCGACGCCGTCGAAATCGTCGTGCTCGACGAGGCCGACCACATGGCCGACCTGGGCTTCCTCCCCGAGGTCACGGCGATCTTGGACCTGGTGCCCGCCGGCGGGCAGCGGCTGCTCTTTTCCGCGACGCTGGACTCGGGCATCGCCGACCTCGCCGACCGCTATCTCGTGGACCCGGTCACGCACAGCACCGACGATCCGACCGCGGCGGTCTCGACGATGGAGCACCGGGTGCTGCTGATCGAGCCCTCCATGAAGAAGTCGATCACCGCCGAGATCAGTGGCCGCCCGGGCAAGACGCTCATCTTCGTCCGCACTCAACTCGGCGCCGACCGGGTCGCGAAGCAGTTGCGGGAGAGCGGAATCCTAGCTGGGCCGATCCACGCCGGCCTGCCTCAAGGTCAGCGCACCGCGACCATGGCGGCCTTCAAGGAGGGGCGATTGGATGTCCTCGTCGCCACGGATGTCGCCGCGCGCGGCATCCACGTCGATGACGTCTCCCTCGTGGTCCAGGTCGATCCGCCCAACGATCACAAGACCTATGTCCACCGCTCCGGGCGCACCGCGCGCGCCGGGTCGACGGGCTCGGTCGTGACGCTCGCGCTGCCGCACCAGCGCAAGGGGATGGAGCGGATCATCGACGAAGTCGCGCTCGCGATCCGCCCGGAGCACTATGCGGGATCGCCGGACACCCCGACGCGCGAGCCGATCCCGGAGGCGGTGTGGCAGGCAATCGTCGCGCCGCGCCGTCCCCGCCGCGAGGGCACGCGGCGCGAGGGCCCCCGGCACAAGGGCCCCCGGCACAAGGGCGACCGGCACAAGGGCGACCGCGAACCCCGCCGGCGGGGGCTGCGCCGGCGCGATGCGCGCCCCGGCGCGGCCCGCAACGAACACTCAAACGATCAATGGCGCCGCGACACGCGCTCTTGAGCGGTCAAACGGCGAGGTTGCGCGGGCATTGATCGTTTGACTGTCCGCCGGGCGAGGTGCGCCAGACTGACCCCATGTCCGCTACCTTCACCCCGAGCCGAGCCGAGCGCGCCCAGCGACGCGCGTTCGCGGCCATGCTCGCCCTGCCCCCGCGGGCGCGGCGCGCGCTGGATCGCCACCCCGACATCGTCGACGGGCTGCACCTGGACCACGACACCCACGTGGGGCTGCGGATCATGGCCAAGCTCGAGCAGCCGGAGTTCGACCAACTCCCGGTCGCCCAGGCACGGCGCCAGCTGGCGCTGGAATCGTGGCTGTTCGCCGGCCGCACGACGCTGATCGGCAGCGCGCACGAACTCACGATCCCAGGGGAGGGCGGCAGCATACCGGCTCGGCTTTATCGACCGGCGCAGCCCAAGGTCGGCAACGACCCCCGGCCACGGGCGCTGCTCATCTATTTCCACGGCGGCGGCTGGGTGCTCGGCGACGTCGACACCCACGACTCCGGCTGCCGCTTCCTGTGTGCCCACGCCGCAGTCGCCGTGCTCAACGTTGGCTATCGCCTTGCCCCCGAGCACCGCTTCCCCGCGGCGGTCACCGATGCGGTTGCGGCTTTCCGGTGGGCGCACGAGCACGCCCACGACCTCGGCATCGACCCCGAGCGGATCGCGGTCGGCGGGGATAGCGCCGGCGGGAACCTCGCTTCGGTCGTCGCCCAGGTCACCAACCGCGAGGGCGGTCCGATGCCGAGCTTCCAATTGCTCGGCGTCCCGGTCACCCAGATGGCGGCGCCGACGCGGTCGCGGGAGCAGTTCGCCACCGGCTACTTCCTCACCAAGGCCAATATGGACTGGTATGAGGCGCATTATCTCGGCGAGGCTGACCCCACCGATGTGCGCGCCTCACCGCTGCTCGCCGACGACCTCGCCGGGCTTCCACCCGCCTATGTCGCCGTCGCCGGGTTCGACGTGCTGCGGGACGAGGGCATCGCGTATGCCGAGAAGCTGCGCGCCGCCGGCGTCCCGGTCACGCTGCGGGTCCAGGAGGACGCCATTCACTCGATGCTGACGATGCTCGCCGCCCCGCTCGGGCGGCGGGTGTTGGCCGAGACCGCCGCGGCGCTGCGGGTGGGCCTGTTGGTCTGACTCCGAGGAGTTGGTGCCCGTCTCGCTCGGCCAAGCGACGTCAGGAACGGGCTTGCCACATACACCCGCGCACGAGGTGGTCGATGCTGTCCAGGTAGGCCGCCGCCGCGTCGCGTCCGAGCACGGCCCGGTGCACGAGGTAGCCCTGGGCGACGCCGATGAATGCAGGGGTGAGTTTGCGGGCCTGCGTGCGAGCGGCTCGCGTCGAATGCCCTTGACCCACAAGCCAGGACGTCAAATAGCGGCCATACGCGGCGCCCATGGTGGCGAATGCTTCGGCGGCTAGCTGCCGCAGCTCGCCCGAGGGGCCTGCCTCTCCCCAGATCTGCAGGACCAGCCCGCTGTCCAGCAACTCGTCGGGGATGGTGTCGAAAAGGTCGCGCAGGAGGACGTCGGGCGGGGGCAGCGGCTCGTGACCGAGACGTTCCTCGATCAGGTCGATCCGTCCGGCGACAACGATTTTGGCGACCTGCGAGGTCAGCTCCGCCTTGTTGGTGAAGTGCCCATAGATCGCGCCGGCCGACATGCCCGACTCGGCGATGATGTCGGCCATCGACGTCGCTGCCAGTCCCTTGTCGAGAAAGACGCGAAGGGCGGCTTCCAGTATCCGGGTGCGCACGGCGACCCGTCGCTCTTCGGTGACCTTCGGCATACCTTCACCATAGAAAACGAACGTTCTGTTTGCAATCCGCCGGGAGATGTGCCAAGCTTCAAGGAGAACGGTCATTCGTTTTGGAAGGAACCGTCATGGCCCACATCACGCCCGACTCCCAGTCGACTTGGTCGGCGACGATCCGCACGGTCTTCGGTGCATCCGCGGCCGTGCTGCTCGTCCTCCTCGCCTTCGTCTGGCCCACCTATCTGAGCAAGGTCAAGGACCTGCCCATCGTCGTTACCGGCCCGCCCGCGGCCACGGGCCAGATTCAGGCGGGCCTGGGCAAGTCGGGAGCCTTCGACATCACGACGGTCAGCGACCGGGCCGCCGCCGAGGCCGCCGTCAAGACGCGCGAGGCGTATGGCGCCGTCGTCGCATCCCCCGCGGGCGTTGACTTCCTGACGGCGAGCGCCGCCAGTCCGCTGGTCAGCCAGGCGTTGACCCAGGCCGCCTCGGGGCTCACTGCGCAGACGGCGGCCGCCGGCGCGCAGGCGCCTAAGGTCACCGTCACGGACATCGTCCCGCTCAGCAAGGACGATCCGCGCGGGGCCGGCTTCGGCGTCGCCGGCCTGCCGCTGGCCATGGGCGGGATGCTCGGCGGCGTCCTGATCTCGCTCCTCGTGACCGGCCACCGGCGTCGCCTCGTCGCCGTCGCGGGGTATGCCGTGCTCGCCGGCCTGCTGCTGGCCGCCGTCCTCGGGCCCTGGCTGGGGATTCTCGCCGGTAGCTTTGCCGCCGAATGGGCGATCATGAGCGCCGCCCTGTTCGCGACCGGCGCCTTCATCGTCGGGATGAACGCGCTCATCGGCCGCGCCGGCATCGCGCTCGGTGCCGTCGTGACGCTCTTCCTCGGCAACCCGTTGTCCGCGCTGGCGATGCCGACGGAGATGTTGCCCTGGCACTGGGGTGAGATCGGGCAGTTCTTCGTGCCGGGTGCCTCGGGAACGCTGCTTCGCCTGGAGTCCTACTTCCCGCAGGCCTCGGCCGTGCGGCCCTGGCTCGTCCTGGCTGCCTGGGCGTTGGTCGGCGTCGTCGGCATGTGGTTCGGCCGGCACGCGGACGAGGAGGTCATCCATATCGAGGGTGCCACCACACCCGAGCCCGTCGCCGCGTGACGAGAACGGGCTGAGCTGGGGCCGGCTCGCGGGAGCCGTGTCGGCGTCGACGGGAAAGGGGGAGCGGCATACCGGCTGGTCGTTATCCTTGGCGGGTCCGATCACCATTTCAGGAGTTCCCACCGTGGCCATGCGCATGTCGTCCCTGTTCCTCCGCACCCTGCGTGAGAACCCGGCGGACGCCGAGGTCCCGAGCCATCAGCTCCTCGTGCGCGCCGGCTACATCCGGCGGGTCAGCCCGGGCATCTACACCTGGCTGCCGCTTGGCCTGAAGGTGCTGCGCAAGGTCGAGCAGATCGTGCGCGAGGAGATGGACGCCATCGGCTCCCAGGAACTCCTCTTCCCGGCCCTGCTGCCGCGCGAGCCCTACGAGGCATCCGGCCGCTGGACCGAATACGGCGACAACATTTTCCGGCTCAAGGATCGCAAGGGCGGCGACTATCTGCTCGGACCGACGCACGAGGAGTTGTTCACCCTCGCCGTCAAGGACATGTTCACGTCTTACAAGGACCTGCCGGTCGCGCTCTACCAGATCCAGATCAAATACCGCGACGAGGCCCGCCCCCGCGCCGGCATCCTGCGCGGCCGCGAATTCGTCATGAAGGACTCCTATTCCTTCGACATCGACGAGGCCGGGCTGGACAAGTCCTACCAGCTGCACCGCGACGCGTATGTGCGCATCTTCGACCGGCTCGGCTTCCACTACGTCATCGTCCAGGCGATGGCCGGCGCCATGGGCGGCAGCAAGTCCGAGGAGTTCCTCGCCACTGCCGACAACGGCGAGGACACCTATGTCCGGTGCCCCCATTGCGGGTATGCCGCGAACGTCGAGGCCGTCAACGTCGCTGTCCCCGAAGCGATTCCGTATGCCGATGCGCCCGCCGCGCACGACGAGGCCACGCCCGACAGCCCGACCATCGCCGCCCTGGTCGAGCGGCTCAACGAGCTGTATCCGGGCACCTCGCCGCACGGCGGGGCGTGGGCCGCCACGGACACCCTCAAGACCCTCATCGTCATGCTCGTCCACCCCGACGGCACCCGCGAACCCCTGGCGATGGGCATCCCGGGCGACCGGGAGGTCGACGAGAAGCGGCTCGGGGCGCAGGTCGAGCCGGCCCGCGTCGAGGCCTTCGAGGAGAAGGACTTCGCTCCCTATCCGGCTCTCGTCAAGGGCTATATGGGCCCGACCGTCCTGGGCAGCGAATCGGTCAGCGGCATCCGCTTCCTCGTCGACCCGCGCGTCGTCGACGGCACCCGGTGGGTCGCCGGCGGCAATGCCCCGGGGATCCACGCGGTCGACCTGGTCGCCGGGCGCGACTTCGTCCCCGACGGCACGATCGAGGCCGCCGAGGTGCGTCCCGACGACCCCTGCCCCAACTGCGAGCACGCCCTTGAGGCCGCACGCGGGATCGAGATGGGCCACATCTTCCAGCTCGGCCGCAAATACGCCGAGGCGCTCGACCTGCAGGTCCTGGACGAGAACGGCAAGCGCCGCACGGTGATTATGGGCTCCTACGGCATCGGCGTCTCGCGCGCCGTCGCCGCGATCGCCGAGGGCAACCACGACGATGCCGGTCTGATCTGGCCGCGCAATATCAGCCCGTTCGACGTCCACATCGTCGCCACCGGCAAGGACGACGCGGTCTTCCTCGCCGGCGAGGAACTGACCCGTGCTCTGGAAGCGCACGGCATCGAGGTGCTGTATGACGATCGTAAGGGGGTCAGCCCCGGGGTGAAGTTCAAGGACTCCGAGCTGATCGGTATACCGACGATCGTCGTCATCGGTCGTGGTCTGGCCGACGGGAAGATCGAGATCAAGGACCGCCGCTCCGGGGAGCGGCGGGAGGTGCCGATCGCCGACGCGGTCGCGCAGATCCGAGCCGAGATCGGCCGCTGACGAAGCTGCTCACGGGTACGCCGGCCGGTGATTGTGGGTCGTCGCAGGCCGGCGTAGCGTCGTGTCCATGCGCACGCGATCGTTGCGAGCCGGTTTGATTGCGCTGGTGCCGCCGCGATGAACGCCGATGGCACCGGGCTGCGCCTACTCGTCGACCTCCCCGACGTGCCGGGAATTGGGGTGGCGTCGCCGCAGTGGTCGCCGAGTGGCGCGTTCATCGCATTCAGCCGTGCGTCCAATCGGGTCTTGCCCGATCAGATGTGGATCAGCAATGTCGCGGGAACGCGGCAGTGGCGGGTTGCGACCCGCTGGGCGATCGACCCGCAGGATTGGAAGCGCTGAGTCAGGCTCAGCCAAGACGAACACCGACGCCACCCGCGAGATCGCGGTCGGCGGGTGATTGTCGCCAATCGCGGGGGGTTGTAGCGTCGATCGTATGCGCGCGCTGTCAACAAAGCTCCGGGCGATTGTCCTGGCGGCCGCCGTCGGCGGACTGCTTCCCTTGGCGGCTGGCTCGGCAAGCTTGGCTGACGACGCGTCGACCGGATCCGCGGGGGAGCCGCCGCTCACCGGCACGATCCTGGCCTTTCGGCAGAACGAGGATCAACTCACCGGGACCTTGCTCACGATGCGCCCGGACGGCTCCAATCGGCGGTTCCTGGCCATTGGCGTCACCTTCGGCGCGTCCTTCTCCCCGGACGGGCGCCAGGTGGCGTTCGCCAAGGACGGCGACATCTTCGTCATGCCCGCCACCGGGGGCGCGGCCCGACGGGTCGTCGCCGGCCCCCATTTCAGCTTCGGACCGACGTGGTCACCTAACGGTCGATACCTGGCCTACGCCAGCCGGGACGAGAATGAGCCGGCCTCCTGGGACGTCTTCCGGGTGACCGTAGCCTCCCCGCCCGGCTCGGTCGTGCGCCTGACCACGGACGCGCTCGATGCGGCCAGCGGGTGCGGCCGGGCGTGGGGCTTCGACGGTCAGGTGCGGTTCGGGGCGCCGGCGTGGGACCCGGAGGGTCGCGTGATCGCCGCGGTGGCCTCCTGCCTTCCCGACTCGATGGACGGCGACGCAGCCGTGGTTTATCTTGCGCCCCAAGGAAACCGGATCGTTCGCGTGATCGGGAACCCGCCGAAGGGGCCCATGTACGAGCCTTCCAGTGTCGACTGGTCGCCGGATGGTGGCATGGTGGCGATGACGGATATCGCCGGTTATGACCACATGGGCCCGGGCCGTTTCTATGTGATGAACCGCGACGGAACCGACCGGCGCCAACTGGTGGAGCCCCCCGACGAGGAGGAATACGGCGCGACGTCGCCGACGTGGTGGCCGACCGGCAGCTACGTCGCGTATCACTATCGCGCGGGCTGGGAAGGGGAGGCGCTGTGGATCACCAACCTCGCGGGCACCCGGAAGTGGAAGGTTGCGGAGGGCCTGCGGCCGGAGGACTGGAAGCCCTGAGAAACCCGCCAGGCTCCCGGACACGCGGACGACATCTCCCGGCGGTTCCCGCGCCGGGAGTCCTGATCGCTTGGGCCGGGATCGTGTAGGTCAACGGTCGCCCTGGCAGCCGATGACCTACACGATGCCCCAACGACCTGGCACGGACGGCGCCCGGGCTACGTCTCTCTATGGATCGGCACATCGGGGTGGTCCCGGCACCCCACAGGCGCAGGACATCCCCGACGACGGTCCAGCCGGCCGACGCGACGGCGATGCCATTGGCATAGGCGACCAGCCGGCCGGAGACCGGTTCTGCGGCAGTGGGATCGACCTCCGCGAGAGCGGTAGCGGCGCGCTCGTCGGTGACCTCGTGCTCGGACTCGAAGGCCTCGACCTGGACGAGCAGCGCGTCCCGCATGGTGAACAGGTCGGTCGCGCTGCGGATTTCCACCGAGCCGGGTGGGTCCAGGGCCGGCAGATCAGCGTCGAGCGGGATCGCGAGGATGTCGGTGCGCTCGGTCACCTCGGCGCCGCGACGCATCAACTCGGGTTCCAGACCCTGCGGACGGGTCGTGTCGGTGACCGCCCACCACAGGGTCGGGCGGTTCCACGAGCGAGCGACCCCCTCGGCCTGCGCGATCAAGCCGTCCGCGTCCCGATCGGAGTCGAGCACGAACGCCTGCGTCGGCATCTCGAAGTATTCCGGATACTCCGCCACGACCAGCCCCTCGGCCGTGTGGGTGCGGGCGCCGTCAGGCACCCAGATCCACTCGGCGACCGCGCCGAGAACCCGTTCGGTGGTCCAATCGGCGCGTGGGCTCATGTCGACAGTCTGCCGCCACGGGATCGGCGGGTGTCCTCGGGATAGCATCCTGACCTCGTGAGGGACGCGAACACGGGTGCCGGGATCGAGGCGGTCATCTTCGACTGGGGCGGCACGCTCACGCCCTGGCACGAGGTCGACCTCGGCGAGCAGTGGCGGGTTTATGCGCGGGAGGTGCACGGCATACCCGTCGAGTCGGCGGACGTGAGCGACGACGACCTGGCCGCGGCCCACGAACTCGCCGACCGCATCCTCGCCGTCGAGGCCGAGGCTTGGGCGCGCGGACGTGAGGATCATTCCAGCGCGCGCATCGACGACATCCTTGCCGAGGCCGGGCTGGATGCCGAGTACGACAAGGCGCTGCTGGCGCTGGCGGCCTACCGGCGCTTCTGGGAGCCACACACCTTCACCGACCCGCAGGTCAAGCCCCTGTGGGAAGGTCTGCGGCAGCGGGAGATTCGGATCGGGGTGCTGTCCAACACGATCTGGACGCGCGAGTATCACCGGGAGGTCTTCGCTCGCGACGGCGTGCTTGACCTCATCGACGGCGACGTCTATTCCTCCGAGATCCACGTGGTCAAACCGCACCCCGAAGCGTTCGAGGCCGCGCTCGCCGCGGTCGGTGCCGCGCCGGAGCGTTCGGTCTATGTCGGGGACCGGATCTTCGAGGACGTCCACGGGCCGCAGCAGGCCGGCATGCGCGCGATCTGGATCCCGCACTCGGACCTGCCCGAAAGCCAGATCGTCGCCGTCGACGCGCACCCGGACGCGGTCGCGCACCAATTGCTCGACATCCTCGGGATCGTCGATCGCTGGCTCGCCGCGGATGCCTGACCTGCCGGCCGAGGTCTGGCTTGCGCTCGCCGCGCTGCTGGCCGGCTGGATCGACGCGGTTGTCGGCGGCGGCGGGCTGGTGCAGATCCCGGCGCTGTTGCTTGGCGTTCCCGGGGCGACGCCGGGCCAGATCCTGGCTACCAACAAGTTTTCCTCGGTGGCGGGGACGCTCACCAGCTCGATCACCTACTCCCGGCGGGTCCGCCCGGATCTGCGTACCGCCGTGCCGATGGCGCTGGTCGCGATGCTCGGCGCCGCCGGGGGAGCGGTCATCGGCACGCACATCCCCAAGTCGGCGTTCAACCCGATCGTCCTGGTGATGCTGGTCAGCGTCGGCGCCTACACGCTGCTCAAGCCCGACCTCGGGAAGGAGACCGTGCTGCGGCACGCGGGCGCGCGGCATACGGTCTTGGCGATGCTGACCGGGCTGACGATCGGCCTGTATGACGGCGCCCTCGGCCCGGGCACCGGCTCCTTCCTCGTCTTCACGCTCGTCGGGCTGCTCGGCTATGCCTTCCTGGAGGCCACAGCGAGCGCCAAGATCGTCAATCTCGCCACCAATATCGGTGCGCTGGCGGTCTTTATCCCCGGCGGCCACGTCCTGTGGCGGGGCGGCGCGATCATGGCGGCGTGCAACCTGCTCGGCGGCTACCTCGGGGCACGCACGGCCGTCGCCCGCGGGTCCGGGTTCGTTCGCGGGGTCTTCATCGTGGTCGTCGGTGCGTTCATCGTCCGGCTTGGCTGGCCGTTGCTTCACTGATGGGCCGTATGCCGCTCGCCCCGGCCCGCGGCAAATGATGGGACGCCGTCGCCGGCGCCACCCGCCAGCGGAGTGCGATCACCCCACTCGACATCGGCTCATCGAGGCCGCAGATCTCGCTGCGAGTGGCCCCCATCAATTCGGCGAAATGCTCACGACGCGACCCAGAGACGCGCACTCCCCGCCCGAGCGCCGGCTCGCGAGCTGAACCGCCTGCTTGCGCATGGTGCTCATGCATGCCAGGTCAGGGGACGCGCAGTTCGCGGACGGGGTCGCGGCGGGCGGCGAGGGTGGCGGGCAGGGTGGCGGCGAGGGTGGTCAAGGTGGTGACGGCGACGGCGACGGCGAGGGTGAAGGTGGTGGGGGGGTGGGGGTTGCCGCGGGTGGTGAGCCAGAGGGTGGCGGCGGTGGCGCCGAGGGCGGCGGCCAGGGCGGCGGTGATGAGGGTTTGGACGGCGATGAGCAGCACGATGGTCAGGCGGGTGGCGCCGAGGGCGCGGCGGCGGCCAAAGTCTTTGCGGCGCATGAGGGTGTAGCCGAGGACGGTCAGGGCGCTGGCGAGGGTCGCGGCGGCCAGGACCCCGAGGATCAGGCCGCGGGAGCGTTGGGTCAGTTCCCCGCCGATCGCGGCGCGCAGGTCGGCCAGGGCGGCGGAGGTCTCGACGGTGGCGCCGTCGGCGGGCACGCCGGCCAGCAGCCGGTGGACGACCTCGGTGACGACATCGACCGCGGCGGGGGTGCGGGCTAGGACATAGATGGTGGACAGGGTCCGCGGCGGTGCGTTCGGCGCGGGCGGGGTGGCCGGGATCACGGTGAGGGGTTCGAGGCCGGCCAGGTAGGGCGGGACGGTCAGGGCGGCGGTGATCAGCAGTTCGGGGCCGTCGATCTCGCGCAGGCTGCCCGCGGCCGGCGGCAGGCCGACCAGGTCGGTGCTGGCGCGGGAGGCCCAGGCCAGGGTGCCGGCGGGCCCGGGGGCCGGTTGCGTCACGACGGTGCCGTCGATACTTCCGTATGCCGTGCGGACCCCGAGGCGGGGCCCGGCCGGGTTCGCGGCGGCGGTGGTGTCGGTGACCGGGCCGAACCCGGTGACGGCCTCAATGTCGTCGACGCGGGCGAGGGTGGCGACGAGTTGTTCGTCGATGCCGGGCTGGGTGCCCTTGGCTTGGATGATCACGGTGCGGGTGCCTTGGGCGTCGATCGCGGCCAGGACAGCGGCCTCGGACGCGGCGGCCTTCCCGGCGGTGGTGATCACCGACATCGTGCTGGCCGCCACCAGCAGCAAGGTGACCAGGGTGAACGCGGGTTGGGCGCGGATGCTGGCCAGGGCCTCGCGCAGCAGCCCGGTGACCGGGTGCCCACTCACCGGTGCGCGTCCAATTCGAGTCGGTGGTCAGCCCACGCGGCCACCCCCGGGTCGTGGGTGACCACCACGACCGCGCCGCCGTCATCGGCGTGGCGGCGCAGCGCGCCAAGGACGACAGCGGCACTGGCCGGGTCGAGGTTGCCGGTGGGTTCGTCGGCCAGGATGATGTCCGGGCGCCCCAGCAACGCCCGGCAGGTCGCGATCCGTTGCCCCTGCCCGCCGGAGACCTGCCCGGGTTTGCGGCCCGGCGGGACCGCCACCTCGAGCGCGTCGAGCAGTTCCAGAGCCCGGGCGCGATGGTCACCGGCGCGTTGACCGCGATACAGGGTGGCTTCGAGGATGTTGTCGATCACCGAGCGGGAAGCATCCAAGGCCGCGTCTTGGAAGACGAACCCGAACCGCTGCGCCCGCAACTGCGCCCGCGCCGCGTCGGGCAGGTCATCGACCCGGCGGCCGTCCAACTCGATGACGCCGCAACGGATCCGCAACATCAGCGACAACAAATAGAGCCGGGTCGACTTGCCACACCCCGACGGCCCGGTCATCGCGGTGACCGCCCCCCGCGGGAAGCTCGCCGACCACCCCTCGACCCGGAAGTCCTCGCCGCGGCCATAGGTGAAGTCGATCTCCCGGGCCGCCAGCACCGGCGTCGTTGCGGTCACCGGCCCTCCGGCGGCACCCGGACCCGGGTGCCCGGCGTGACGCCCTCGACCACGGCCAGCCCCCCAGAAGACGCCCGGACCGTCACCCCGATCACCCGGCCGGACTCATCGATCACCGCGGTCGCCCCGTCGGCCGCCACCCGCAACGCGGCCGTCGGGATCGTCGGGCCACTAACCTTCGGCACGACCACAATCACCGCCGGTATGCCGCTCGCCCCAGCCACCGGCACCCGCTCGCACTCCGCCCCACAGATCGACTCCCCACCCGCGGCCGGGCCGAGCGTGGCGGTCACCGACCCATCCTGATCCGGAACCGACAACGCCGCGATCCGCGCCGGCCACCGCGCCTGATCCATCGTCAACGTCACGTCCTGCCCGGCGCGGGCCAGCCCCGCCTGCCCCACCGGCAGAGTGATCGTGAACGTCGGTTGCCCCGGAAGGACCTTGACCGCCCTCGCGGCCACCGGAGCCGCCGCCCCGACCCGAACCGCCGGGTCCAAAGCCATCCGCGCCGGCAGCTTGCGGACAAACAACACCCGCCCGAGTTCCACCACACCATTCGGACTCAAGCCCAACGACTTCTTCCACGCATACACCTGGTTCGCGGTCGCCACGTCATAACTGCCCGACGCCTTCACCGTCCGGAACCCCGTCTCCCGGAGCAGGTTCTGGACCTGGGAGACATCACCACCCCTTGCCCCGATCTGCAGGTCCCGGAACGCCGGCACCACCCCCTGCCCCACCACCACCGGACCCAGATTCACCTCATACAACACATCCCCGGCCCTAACCGACCGCGCCCCGGAAAAACCAACCCGGGTGACCGTCCCCGCCAAACCCCCCACGACCGACGCCCCGCCCGACCACCCCGCAGACGCACCCAACGAAAACGACCGCGACACCGAATCCTCAGCCACCGTCACCACCGTGAACGACGGTGCCGGCAACACCTCATCAGGCCGACCGAGCAACTCCCGCCCCGACCACCCCACCCCCACCCCCAGCACGACCGCCAACACAAACCCGAACAAGGCCCACCCCCGCCGTGGCGACATACAACGAACAATAACCGCCACCCCCAACTACCCGCCATCCCCGGCCACCAGTGCCGATCTCTTGCCCCGCCGAAGCCGGGGGGGTACTCTCGATACCACCGGGCCTCACCTGCCCAAACAATTGGGCGCCCGAAGCCGGCAGGCACGTCTACAACGAGAATCGGGGATCTCATGAAAACCGTCCGTAGATCGCTTAGCACACGGCCATCGAAGGGATCACAATCGAGGAGACTTTCTCGCATCTCCTGGGCAGGGTTTCTTGGCGTGTGTGCAATGACTGCCAGCCAGGGGACGGCAAGTGCCTACCAAGTCGAGGCCGACTGGTTACCATGCTCAAAAGCGACTGTTCAGACAAAGGGAAACAGCAGCCCGGGCAGCATCCAACGGCACACCCACAACTCCACGAGTCATACATTTCCGCCAGTGTACGGACTTTGGTACGACAAGTTCTACAATGCGGGATATACCAGCGCCAATTGGAAGGTGGAGGCACTCAATAACGGCGGAGCAATTGGGTATCTCAACTTCTCAAAGACGTATGCTTACTGCATCTGGTAGGGGCACTGGAATCAGGTGTGCGCCCGAGCTTGCTGAAGGCGTCTGAAGTGAAATCCTCGTGGGACGTTGCTTTGGTAATCGCTGTTGCCTCGGCAAGTTTGGTCGCGGCGTGCACAACTGGCAGTAAACGCGTGAGCCCCACTCCGTCGGTTACCAGCGAATCCGCGTCCAGCACTCCGGGGAGCTTCGGGGACCAGGCTGCGGCGGCGAACCGGCAACAGGCGGAGTGCCTGCAAAGGGCGGGCTGGTCCATCACTCTCCGCGATGACGGTTATGAAGCCAATGTTCCTCCGGATCAGCGAAAGGTCTACGACGCGGACGAGCGGCGGTGTATCGACGAGGTAGGTCGCAGGCTGCCGCCGCCGCGGGTCACGGCGGCGGACTATCGTCGTCTTTATGAGCACAACGTCAAGATGGTGGAATGCCTAAGGAAGGCGGGCTATCCACCTCTCGAAAGCACTCCTTCGGAGCAGCGGTTTATCGGGGACGCGTTGCGTAATGGTGGGGCGATCTGGAGCGCGTGGAGCGCCGTCGTAGGCGCAACTCCTCCCGAGCTCGAGAAGCAGTGTCCTCAGGTTCCCGCGGACTGGTGAAGTGCTCCACTGCCAATTGGGATGAGCCGATATCGGGCCAGGCTTTGGGCGGGTATCCGGGGTGCCAAACCGGATGGGATCGCGGCGTGCCACGATAGTGCGCATGGCGCTCAGCATCGTCCGTCTCGGGAGTCCGCGCGCGGCCGGTGAAGGGGTGCGGATCGGCACGGTTCGGCGACCGCCGCGCGGGGTGCCCAAGGCCGAGTTCGCGGCCCGGGACTTCTATGACAGCTGGCTGCCGCAGCTGGCACCGAGCGCCGAACTGGTGACGCGCGCCCTGCACGCCGAGACCGACAAGGAGTGGGCCGGCTTTGTCCAGGACTACAAGCGGGAGATGGCCGCGCCCGACAACCGGCACCTGATCGCCCTGCTCGCGACGTTGTCCCAAACGAGCGACCTGGCCGTGGGCTGTTACTGCGCGAACGAGGCTCGCTGTCACCGGAGCGTATTGCGCGAACTGCTCGTCGAAGCCGGCGCGGACCTCAGTGTCGGCTGACCCCGGCACGGCTCGACCTTGGCCGGCTCGACCATGGAACAGGTCGAGATCAGGTGACACGCTGAGGCCGAACAGTGATCGTCGGCGTGTCTCCTGATTTCGACTGGCCGCCGCCCGGTGGCCGACGTCCGGGTCCGTCATTGTGGATAACCTCCCGGGTCGCCGGGCAAGCGTGACTCGAAGGCCGGTGACACGCGGGTCACAGCCGGTGCACAGGTCCAGTCACGAATGTCGTCACCGTGACCATCTCCATCGCCCCGTCGCAGCCCGCGCCACCGCACCAGCCGGCACCGAGCCCATCACCTGTCATCGCCACGCCCGCGCGGTTCACCACGACACCCTCGCAACCCCTCACCTCCGCATTCCCGTCCGCCAGCAAGGGAGCACCGCCGGAGCTTCGGCGCGTGCCGTTATGGTGGCGCGACGCGTCCGGGGCCGCCTTGTGGGCGCTGCTGCTCGGAGTCACCGCGCTCTGGGTCGCCGGCGGCGGCCTGAGCGAGGTCGGCACGATCGCTGGCTTCGTCACCACCTTCGGCCGGCTCACCGGGCTGATCGCCTCGGCCCTGCTGCTCGTCCAGGTCTTCCTCATGGCACGCGTGCCCTGGGTCGAAAAGGCCTGGGGCCAAGACGAACTCGTCCGCACCCACCGCTGGGTCGGATTCACCTCGTTCAACCTCATGCTCGCGCACATCGTGCTCATCACGATCGGGTATGCCGCGGCCTCGCCCGCCGGCCTGTGGGGCACGATCGTCGACTTCACCGTCAACTACCCGGGGATGCTGCTCGCGATCGCCGGCACCCTCGCGCTGTGCATGGTCGTCGTCACCTCGCTCAAGAAGGCCCGGGCCAAGCTGCGCTACGAGTCCTGGCACCTGATCCACCTCTATGGCTATCTCGGCGCCGGCCTCGCTCTGCCCCACCAGCTTTGGACCGGGCAAGAGTTCCTGAGCTCGACCGTCGCGACCGTCTTTTGGTGGAGCCTGTATGGCGCCACCCTCGCCGCCGTCCTCGTCTGGCGGATCGCTGTGCCGCTGCTCCGCTCCCGGCGAAGTGACCTGCGGGTCAGCGAGGTCCGCGCCGATGCCCCCGACGTCACCACCGTGACGCTCACCGGCCACGGCCTGAACCGGCTCGGCGCCCAGGCCGGCCAGTTCTTCAACTGGCGTTTCGTCGACGGGCCGGGGTGGTCTCGCGCCAACCCCTACTCGCTGTCGGCGGCGCCGACGGACAACAGCATGCGGATCACCGTCAAGCACCTGGGCGACGGCAGCTCCCGGCTCGCCCAGCTGAAGCCGGGGACCCGCGCGCTGATTGAAGGACCCTATGGACGCCTCCACCCCGGCGTGCGCACCCGCCAGAAGGTCCTGCTGATGGGCGCCGGCATAGGCATCACCCCGATGCGTGCGCTGCTCGAAGCGCTTCCGCAGCACAGCGGTGACGTGACGATTATCCACCGCGTCGGCAGCCAAGACGACCTCGTCCTGGGCGAGGAGATTGCCGCACTCGCCGCCCGGCACGGTGCCCGGTATGTCGTGGCGGCCGGACACCGAGCGCCCGGCCGCACCTCCTGGCTCCCCGCCCAAGCCGCCCACCTGAGCGACGTCGACGGCCTACTCCACCTGGTTCCCGATGTCGCCGAACGCGACGTCTACATCTGCGGCTCGCCGGCCTGGATGGACGCCGCCAACCTGGCCGTCCTCGCGGCAGGCGTGCCCACCGAAGCCGTCCACATCGAGCATTTCGCCTACTGACGCAATGACCCCCGACATCCGACCGGACTCACGACCGCGACACCGCGACGTGCTCACAACCACCGACCCGCCTCATCCCTCTCGTTAACTCACAGGACCAAACACCATGCGCCGCATAACGATCTGGCTGATGAGCACGATCTCCGCGATCGTCCTGCTCTTTAGCTACCCCACCTCCACCAACGCCCGGATCACCGCCACCAGCCAGGCGCTCGACGATCCCGCCACCACCGACTCCGCCGCAACCGACTCCGCCGCAACCGGGTCCAGCACCAGCGGAAGCACAACCGACTCGGAGGCAGCGGGATCCACGACGGACACCGGGTCCAGGGCGAGTGACGACACGAGCAGCTCGACGTCCTCCCAAACCACGACCGACGGCAGCTCGAGCACGGGCACGACAACCTACGCCGGCGACGCCATCATGACCCGTTGGGGCGTCGTCCAGGTCCAGATCACCGTCACTGACGGCAAGATCACCAAGTCCGAGGTGCTGCAGGTCCCGTGGGAAAATCACGAAGACCAGCAGATCAACGCCTATGCCGTGCCGATCCTCAACCAGGAAGTCGTCGCCGCGCAGTCCGCCCAGGTCGACATGGTGTCCGGCGCGACGGTCACCTCCGGCGGCTACATCCAGTCCCTGCAGTCCGCGATCGACCAGGCCCACCTGTCATGAACGAGAACACGACCGAGATCCCCCGCGCCCTGTCCAAGCCCGGTGAGGCCCTCCAGCGCCGCCGCGGCTCCCCGCAAATCGGCCGGGTGGCGTTCGTCGACATGATCATGGGGATGCCGATCTCCATCCACGTCAAGGCGGCCGACACCGCTCGCCCCGAGATCGCCGCGGCCGCCGACAACGCCTTCGCCACCCTCCGCAAGGTCGATGCGCTGTTCAGCAGGTGGCGCTCCGACAGCGAGCTGTCCCGCCTGCAAGCGGGCGACATCGCCGCCGGCGACTGTCACCCCTGGCAGGCCGAGGTCCTCGAACTCGCCCTTCAGGGCGAGGAGGCCACCGACGGGTTGTTCAGCGCGTGGCACGCGAGCGACGGGAGCGGGCGCGCAGCATACGACCCGACCGGGTTGGTCAAGGGCTGGGCGGTGGAGCGCGCCGCCGAACTGCTCCGAGTGGTGCCCCGAATCTCCTTCTGCCTCAGCGCCGGCGGCGACATGGTGGTAGGCGTCGGTGCCGGCATGACCGGGATCGCGCCCAACTGGCTGATCGGCATCGAGAGCCCCTACACCCCCGGCACGTATGCCGCGACCGTCGAAGTCGCCACCGGCGCCGTCGCCACCTCCGGCTCAGCCGCGCGGGGCGCCCACGTCATCGACCCACGCAGCAGCGAGCCGATCACGCGCGCCGGCTCGGCCACCGTTGTCGGCCCCCACCTGACCTGGGCGGACATCTGGGCCACCGCCGCCTATGTCGACCCGCTCGCGGCGCACCGGTTGATGACGCGGCGCGCTGCGGCATACCGACTGACGATGCTGTGAGACGTGGTCTCGCCCAGCGGGACCGCTCGTTGCGTTGTGGCGAACGGCTTGATTGACTAAAACTAAACGGCGAGACGGGCGCCGCAGGGGGTGCTCACCACGGCTGTCAGGGGGCATTGACATGAGCATGGAGACCCGGCTGACGATTCTCGGGGCCCTTGGGGTCAGCTATGGCGTGGGCTTTGCCGTGCTGCCCAAGGCGGCCGGCTGGCGGCGCTTCGAGCGGTCCTACACCATGGCCGGCGCGCTGCTGCTGGCGGCGTTGGCACTGGTGTTCGTCGTCATCCCCTGGCTGGTCGACACGTTGTGATGGCCACAGCGGGAGAGTGGTAGCCTCGCCCGCTTGTGAGCAGGCTCGTCGACGGGGTCGTTCCGCCCCGGATGGGCCGGGATTTCCGCTGGCTGCTCGCCTCCTCCTGGGTCGGCCAACTCGGCGACGGGATCGCCCTGGCCGCCGGTCCCTTGCTCGTCGCCTCCCAAACCCGCAACGCGATGCTCGTCGCGCTCGCGGCGATGCTGCAGCGGGCGCCGATCCTGCTCTTCGGGCTGGTCGCCGGCGCGATCGCCGACCGACACGACCGCAAGCGCCTCGTCGTGTTGGCCAACCTCGCCCGGATGGCCGTGCTCGCCGTCCTGATCGCCTCCCTGGCGACCGGGCACGTGTCGATCGAGATCGTGCTGGTCGCGATGTTCACCCTCGGCTGCGCCGAGGTCTTTGCCGACACCAGCTTCTCCACGCTATTGCCGATGCTCGTGCCGCCGGCCGATCTGGGCATCGGCAACGCCCGGATGATGGCCGGCTTCCTCACCGTCAACCAGCTGCTCGGCCCGCCGCTGGGCGCCTTCCTCTTTGCCGCCGGGATGGCGTGGCCGTTCGTCACCGAGGCAATTGTGCTGGCCCTCAGCCTGATCCTCGTCGTCCAGATCGCTGACCCCACCACGGCCCGGGACGAGCCCGCCGACACCCATGTCCGCCGCGACATCGCCGAGGGCGTGCGCTGGCTGCTCGGCAACGCGCCGGTGCGCACGCTGGTGCTGGTCATCCTCGTTTTCAACCTCACCTGGGGCGCCGCCTGGTCGGTGCTCGTGCTCTATGCGCTTGACCATCTGCACCTGGGCGAGGTGGGCTACGGGCTGCTCACGACGGCCTCGGCGGTCGGCGGTGTCGTGGGAGTCGCGGCATACGGACGATTGGAGCGGCGCTTCTCGCTCGCCCTGCTGATGCGCGTCTGCCTCACCCTGGAGGTGGGCACCCATCTCGCGCTCGCCGTGACGAGCGCCGGTTGGCTGGCGATGGTCATCATGGTCGTCTTCGGCGCCTATGCCTTCGTCTGGGCCAGCCTGTCGAGCGCGGTGCGGCAGCGGGCGGTGCCGACCCGGCTGCAGGGCAGGATCGCCAGCGTCAACCTGGTCGGGATCTATGGCGGGTTGGTCATCGGCCAGTTCCTGGGTGGGGTGATCGCGCAGCGCTGGGGGCTGACCGCGCCGTTCTGGTTCGCGGGCATCGGCTCCGGGATCACGCTCGCCCTGGTCTGGCGGCAGCTGGCGCACATCGCGCACGCCGAGGCCGCGAGCTAGCCCAGCTATTCCGGATCGATGAGCGGCACGAAAATGTAGCGGCCGAGATCGCGGCTGGTGCCGTCAGCGAACACCGACAGCAGATGCCCGTGGACCGGGATCACCATCAGCCCGTCGCTCGCAAGCTGTTCCAGCAGGGCGGGCGGGATCCGGCGCGCTTCGGCCGAGACCAAAATCCGGTCGTATGCCGCGTCCTGCGGCCACCCCAGCACCCCCTCGCGTGCCGCCTCGATCCGCGCCCACGGGCGCTCGAGCGACGCCAGGTTGGCGCGGCCCTGGATCACCAGCTCGGGCACCCGCTCGACCCCGAGCACGCTGCCTTGCGGCCCGACGAGCCAGGCGAGCAGGGCGGTCGTCCACCCCGACCCGGACCCGACGTCGAGGACCCGCTGGCCTGGGCGCACGTCCAAGGCCGTCAGCATGTCCGCGACGGTCCGCGGCTGCGAGTTGGTCTGGCCGTGGCCGATCGGCAGCGGGCGGTCGGCAGCGGCATACGCAACCTGATCTGCCGGGAGGAAGCGAGTGCGTCCGGTGGCCGCGAAGGCCGAGCGCACCCGGGCCGACGACGAAACGGGCATGCTCGAGCGTATGCCGCGCGCGGCGACCGCCGCGCTTGCGCTGTCAGCGGAACTGGCGCGACGCGCGCCCGATTCTCGGCTTCAATAGGGTTCAGAGACGTTGCGGACCGGTAGCGTCGCCGGTGTCAGCACATCGACCAGCAGAAGGAGTTGCGCGTGGCTCGGACCGGAGATAGCGCCGACCTGCTCAAGTGCTCGTTCTGCGGCAAATCGCAAAAACAGGTCAAGAAGCTCATCGCGGGCCCGATGGTCTATATCTGCGACGAGTGCATCGACTTGTGCAACGAGATCATCGAGGAGGAGCTCGCCGAGTCCAGCGAGCTGGGGCTGGAGGAGTTGCCCAAGCCGCGCGAGATCTTCGACTTCCTGCAGACCTACATCATCGGCCAGGACGTCGCCAAGAAGGCGCTGGCCGTCGCGGTCTATAACCACTACAAGCGCATCCAGGCCGGCGAGAGCGCCAACCGCCGCGACGTCAACCACGTCGAGATCGCCAAGTCCAACATCCTGCTCGTCGGGCCGACCGGCTGCGGCAAGACCTATCTGGCTCAGACCCTGGCCAAGATGCTCAACGTCCCGTTCGCGATCGCCGACGCAACCGCGCTGACCGAAGCCGGCTATGTCGGTGAGGACGTCGAAAACATCCTGCTCAAACTGATCCAGGCTGCCGACTATGACGTCAAGAAGGCCGAGACCGGGATCATCTACATCGACGAGGTCGACAAGATCGCCCGCAAGTCCGAGAACCCGTCGATCACCCGCGACGTCTCCGGCGAGGGCGTGCAGCAGGCGCTGCTGAAGATCCTCGAAGGCACCACGGCCAGCGTGCCACCCCAGGGCGGGCGCAAACACCCGCACCAAGAGTTCATCCAGATCGACACCACCAACGTGTTGTTCATCGTCGGCGGCGCCTTCGCCGGCCTGGAAAAGATCGTCGAGTCCCGCAACGGCAAGAAGGGCCTCGGCTTCGGCTCCGAGTTGCACACCCCCAAAGACCTCGCCCAGTCGATCGTCGACGTCATGCCCGAGGACCTGATGAAGTTCGGGCTGATCCCGGAATTCATCGGCCGCCTCCCGGTGATCACCACCGTCGCTCCGCTCGATCGCGATGCGCTGGTGCGCATCCTCAGCGAGCCCAAGAACGCGTTGATCAAGCAGTACGCCAAGATGTTCGAGCTCGACGGCGTCGAGTTGGAGTTCACTCCCGACGCCCTGGAGGCGATCGCCGAGCAGGCGCTCAAGCGTGGCACCGGCGCCCGCGGCCTGCGCGCGATCATGGAAGAGGTGCTGATGCCGGTGATGTTCGATGTCCCCAGCGACGACGACATTGCCCGCGTCGTGGTCACCCGCGAGACCGTGCTCGGCAATGTGCTGCCGACGATCGTGCGCCAAGACCAGGTCGCCCCTGCGCGCAAGCGCGCCCCGCGCAAACGCTCGGCGTAGTCGCGAAACCCAACGAAGAGCGGACGCCCGGCCGGTCGGCGCGCGCCAGGGTTGGCGTCGACGCGTCGAGCAGACAGGATGGTGCCATGACGGCGCCTTTCCGCCTCCACGCGGGCGATAGCGCACCGGTTCAGCAGAGCGGGACGACCTGTGGACCGGCGTGCCTGACCGTCGCCCGGATGCTCATCGACCCGCTGTTCGCGCGCTGGATCCTGACCGGCGAGGGCCCGCGGCCGGGGGTCGCGACGGGAGCGGACGTGGCGTCGCGCTTTGCGGCATACGAGCGAATCGTGCATCGGCGCACCAACCGGGTGATCGCCGCTGGCGGCCGACTCAACCTGCCCTGGCCACGCCGGCTCGGCACGCCGCCATGGGGAGCCACGAAGGAGCTGGAGTTCGGTGCCGCGCGCCGCGGCACCGTCTATGACGTCGTCGTGCTGCGGACCCACGGCAGCGCCGCCCTCGGCGTCCGCTTCGACCGATTGCTCGCGCTCGTCGCCGAGGGCGAGCCCGCCTTACTGTATGCCGGTGACCGGCGCCTGCCGCGGCACGTCACGTTGATCCTGCCCGACCGCGGCGACGGCACGCTCGAACTGTACGACCCGGCCACCGGCCGGGTGCGCGAGTTGCGGCGTGCCGAGTTCGCCGAACGCCGGCTGCGGCTCTCGGGCTGGGATGTGCCGTGGTTCGCGGTCCAACCCACCGGTCTGCGCCGCGCGCGCAGCTTCGAATTCGGCCTGTCCCGCGCGGGCGCGCTGGGCCAGCGCGGTGAGGCGGTCAGCGCCTAAGTCATCGCCCGCTCAGCGCGAGTTGGTCGCGCTCGTCACCTTGCTCTGCGGGTTGACATACCAGTCGGTCGAGCCCGGCTTGGGTAGCCGCGAGGGGTAGCAGATGGTGTTGGCGGGGTTGTGGCCGGTGAAGTAGCGGTAGGCCGACTTGAACCGGTTGCACCGCCGGGTCGCCTCGTCGTAGTTCCAGGCGAAGCCGATGTTGCGGTTGACCCCGTTCATGTCGTGGGCGTCGGCGTAGGCATTGGTCGTGGTGCGGGCGACCGTCCAATACCACCGGGCGATCGGGGCGCTCCAGCGCAGCGAGCGGGCGCGCTCGGGGTTGCGCAGCAGGTTGACGTCGAAGTAGTTGCCTGCGGCCTCGTAGTTGAAGTCGCCACTCAGCTGGATGTAGCCGCGCCCGTGGTATTTGTCGGTGGCGCCGTATTGGTCGGCGTCATAGCGCATCGCCGACTCGCTGACCAGCGTGGCGAGGAAGGCGGCCTTGCGGGAGGCGTTGGTGATCGAGCCGCGCTGCATTTCCCGCTTCAGCGAGGGCAGCCCTTCCTCGACGACGGCGCGCGGTCCGACCCAGGACTGGCCGAACATCCGCACCAGCGAGTCGTAGTTCCACCCGACGAGGCGTTCGGCCGGGTCGGGTGCGGTGTCGGCGTGCGCCGGCGCGGCGACGGCGACGGTCGTGAGCAGGGCGGCGAATGCACCGCTCGCGCGGGTGAGGTGACGGGCCATCGAGTTCCTCCGCAAGGGGGTTGGGGCGCGTCGCAGCGTGGCGCCCGGACCGGAGCAGGGTAGCCGACAGCAAGCGCGGTTCGCGTGGGGGCCCACGGTGTTTCACTGGCTTTTGACGTATGCCGCAACCGCCCCCGCGCCGAGGCCCACCAGTCCCAGGACGGTCACGACCGCCATTCCGGGCGGTGGCGAGAGCAGTAGCAGCGCACCGACGCCCGCGGTCACCAGGGTGACGGCCACGACGGCTGTCATCCAGCGCAACCACCGGGCGCGGGCCGCGGCAGGGATGCTTGCACCCGGCGGCCAGGCCCCGATGGCCGCGCCGGCCAGGTGGATCCCCACCAACAGCATCGCAAGCAAGGCCGGTGCGAGCAGGTCGCGTGGCCGGTCAGGACGGGGGACGAAGAGGCCCCATACGGCGATATGGCCGGCCAGGAGCGCAAACGCAAGCGCGCCCGTGGGGAGCGCGGCCGCCGTGACGGCGAAGATCGTCAGCACGATCAGCGGCAGCCGCACCGGCGGCGCCCCGAGCGCCGGGGGTGAGCTGGCGAGGTAGGTGAGCGCGCTGGCGAGCACGCTCAGCAGCACGATGCCGCCCCGCAACGCGATCCGGGCGCGGCCCTCGGCGACGAGGATCGCCAGGCCGCCGTGCCTGACTCGACTCCACCGGCTCGCCGCGTGCGCCATCGCGGTGGATCGCCGTGCCGGGAGCCTCATCGCCGCACCAGCCGCGGTGCCCGCGCGCGCCGCTGCAGCTGGCGCAGCACCTCATCGAGGGATCCCGGCCCCGTCCAGGCGACCACCGGGATGCCGAGGTCGCGCAGGCTGTGCAATTGGGCCGCCCGCTCCAGCAGCCGCAACCGCCAGGCGCTGCGCGTGACCGCGACATCGCGCGTCGACTCCAGCGGCGCGATCGCCTGCAGGTCCGCGACGCCGATCCGCTCGGCCGTCACCGCCGGCGGCAGCGTGTCGATGACGAGCACCGTCATCCCCGACCGGGCCAGCGCGACACACCGGCCCAAAGCGGCGGCGGAGACCGCGGGCGTGAGCAGGAGGACGACGGCGCCAGGGGGGATGCGGGCGAGCAGGGAGGCGGTTGCCTGGTCCTCGCTGCCGCGTCCCGTTCCCGGCCGGATCAGCGCCAGCGAGTCGCGCAGGCGGCGCAGCTGGGCTCGGCCGGCGACCGCGGCCAGCGGCGCGATGCCGTGGGCGCCGAGGACGAGCAGGCCGACCCGCTCGCCGGCGCGCAGGTAGTGCTCCGCGAGCGCCGTCGCCGACCGCACCGAGGTGTCGAGGCTGCTGCTCGCGCCGGCGATCCCGCCGCTGGCACCGAGGTCGTGGAAGGCGTCGACGACGAGCAGCACCTGAGTGTCGAGGTCGGCGTGCGTGGCGGTGACGTGGAGGGTGCCGGTGCGGGTGGAGACCTTCCAGTTGATCCGCCGCAGCCGATCACCCGGGGCATAGGGCCGCACCGTGGCGACATCGGTGCCGTCGCCGCGGCGCACACCCCGGTTGAGCCCGACGATCCCGGTGGGATGCGGCATACCGGTGCGGGTGGTGAACGCTTCCTTCGCGGGCAAGGCGACCACGCGGTGGTCCGGAAGCTGTCCAGGACTCCACCGGAAGGCCCCGAACGAACTGGTGAGCGCGATGATCGCGGTCCCGACGTCATAGTGCCCCCAGCGCTGGGCGATCAGTCGGCACGACAGCTCGGCGGTCTCGTCACCGTGCGGCGCCAGGTCGGCAACGAGCGCGTGCGTGCGCGCTTCGGGGGCAAAGAAGGGGCTCTCGCCGATCACCACACCGGCGTCGGTGGCTCCCGGCGGGACACGGACAAAGGCGTGCCAGCCAACGACCTGGCCCTCGCCGACGACGCCCGGGCTCAGCTGACTTGATACTTCCGGTATGCCGCGCGGCCGGGTCGCGATCGACCACGCCGCGATCGTCGCGAACGGCACGGCGAGGACAATCAGGTCCGGCCGGCGCAGGAGCATCGCGACGAGGGGGACCACGACGGCAATCGTCAGCGCGCCCACGTGGGCGCTGGTCGGCTCCCAGCGGCTCTCGTCCTGGCTCATTGGGGGCTAACTAGTGTTGGGGCGCCGCGGCGCTGCTCGGGGTCGGGACCGTGCGCAGCACCTCGTCAACCACCCCGGCGGCGGTGACCTCGCTGGCCCACAGCTCCGGCTTGATCGTCACTCGATGGTCCAGCACGGCGTGGGCGACGGTCTTGACGTCTTCGGGGGTGACATAGTCGCGTTGGGAGAGAACGGCATACGCGCGACTGCAGAGCATGAGAGCGAGCGAGCCGCGCGGTGACGCGCCGACGATGACGTGCGCGTGCCGGCGGGTGGCGGTGGCCACGTTGACGCAGTAGTGGCCGATGCTGGCATCGACGGTGACCGTCTCGATCGCGGCCTGCATCGCCAGCAGGCCGGCCGCGTCGGTCACCGGCGACAGGTTGTGCTCCTCGGCGCGACGCGCCAGCCGGGCGGTGAGCACCAGCCATTCGTCCGTGGGGCTGGGGTAGCGGAAGGCCAATCGCATCAGGAAGCGGTCGAGTTGGGCTTCGGGCAACGGGTAGGTGCCCTCGTATTCGATCGGGTTGGCGGTGGCGAGGACGTGGAAGGGGCGGGGCAGGGGGAAGGTGCGGCCCTCGACGGTGACCTGGTGCTCCTGCATCGCCTCCAGCAGCGCCGATTGGGTCTTGGGTGGGGTGCGGTTGATCTCGTCGGCCAGGAGCAGGCCGGTGAACAACGGCCCCTGCCGGAATTCGAAGCTGCCTTCGCGCTGGTCATAGACGAACGAGCCGGTCAGGTCGGCCGGGAGCAGGTCGGGGGTGAACTGGGCGCGCGCGAAGTCGAGGCCGAGCGCGGTCGCCAGGCTGCGGGCGGCGAGCGTCTTGCCGAGACCGGGATAGTCCTCCAGGAGCACGTGACCGCCGGCGAGCACGCCGGCCAGCAGCATGGTCAGCGGCTGGCGTTTGCCGATGATCGCCTTTTCGACTTCGTCGAGGACGGCGCCGGCCAGGCGGGAGGTGGTGGGCAGGTCCATCAGATCCTCTCGATTCGCTGCAGCAGCTGGTCGATCTCGCGGGGTGAGCGGCCGCGTCGTCCGTATGGGGCGTTCAGGTAGCCGGCGAGGTCGGTGCCGAGCAGGGCGCGGGCCTCCTCGGGCTGGCGGGCCGGGTCGAGTCCGCGCGTTCGGAGCCGGTCGGCGACGATGCGGGTCACGATCGCGTGCAGCTCGTCGGCCCGGTCGGAATCGGCGGTCTCGCGCACCAGCGCCCGGAGCTGGGAGACGCGCGAGTCCCGGCCGCGCTGGCGCCCGCCGCCGATCCGGAAGGGGCGCCACCGGTGGGTCGTCAGGCCGCGCACCAGCGCCCCGGCGATCCAGGCGAGCACCCAGCCGACGATCATCACGGTGGCGAGCACAAGGTAGTTGGGTGCCGGCGCGAAGGACCACCACGCGATCGCGCAGACGAAGGCGGTCAACCCGGCGACGCCGAAGACCACCTGGGTGGAGATGAGCGGGGGATAGGAGTGCTCACCCGGCGGCCAGGCCAGAGAGGGGCCGAGCAGCTTGCCGGTGAGCGGGTGGTCACGCAGTTTCCGGAGGAGTTCACCGGTGGTCACCGCGCCGCCCCGTTAGCCGAATCTTCCGCTTCCCCGCCCTGGTTGGAAGCCGCCGCCGACGCTGAGGCGAATTGCGGATCAGCCGCTGCCGCATGGCGTTTCAGCCCCGCGTGGATGCGTTCCAGCGCAGCGATCGCCCGGGCCCGCTCGTCCTCGCCGAGCTCGTGCGCGCTGAACCGGGCCTCGTGATAGAGCCCGAGCAGCTCGGTCAGCGCCGCCTCGTCGGCGGCGAACTCGCTCAGGACTGCCCTGGTCACCTCGGCCGGGGTCTCCCAGGCCAGGGCGGGCGATCCCGCGGTGGCGATGGCTGCTTCCAGGCGCTGCCAGCACGCGATAATCGCATTGGCCGACGGCCCCTCGGCGAGGGCCGCGAACTGCTCATCGGCGTCGTCGAGGACGGTCCGTGCCACGGATGGCCGCGGCAATGGCTCGAGGACGACCGGCATGCGCCGGTTGGCCAGCCACTGGCCGAGGCGATAGATCAGGTAGCCGATCGAGATGAGGGCGACGACGGCGCTCGCCCAGGCGCCGATGCTGAACCACCACGGCTCGGGCAGATCGCGCGTCGGCGCCGCGTTCGGCGTCGGCGGTGGAGGGGTGGCGCCGGCGGTGGGCTCGGGCTGGTTGTCGAGGTTGCGATAGGGCTCGCCGATGACAAACACGACGCCGCTGCTGGCGACCCACAGCCCGAGCAGCACAAGTGCCACGAGCGGCGCAAGGACGATGAACACATCCCGCCTCGGCCCGCGTGTCGTCATGCCGCGAGCCTAGGTCACCGCGGCCCCGTTCTTGAGTGCACGCTCCGGCAGGTGCTGACCTGCACCAGGTGAGGTATGCCGCACGCCCTGCAGGTCAGCTCCGTCGGCCGCGGCGAAGTCGGTCGCCTGACGGTCTGACTCCGGCGGGCCCGCTTCAGCGGGCGCGCCAGGACTTCGGCGTCGCGTCGACGGGGATCAGGACCTGCTTGCCCGAGCCGTCCGTGGCCCGCATGACGTACACCATTGAGGATGTTGAGTTAGTCCGACCGAAAGGCGATCAACTTCCCGTCGGGGGACCACACGGGGTGCGATATGGCGATCCCCCGACCGGTTTGGACAACTCGAAGACCACCTTGGTCCCATCGGGGGACCACGAGGGGAACTGCTCCTCGACAGTCGCGGTCCGGGTCAACTGGACCACGTTGGTGCCGTTGGCCTTCATCACGAACAGGTCCGCGAGGCCGCCGGTGGCCACCTTGTTGTAGATGATCCGGGTGCCGTCGGGAGAGAAGGCGGCGTCGCTGATCCCGCCCCCGGTGGTCAGCTTGCGACGGTTGCCGCCGGAGCTGTTCACCAGTAGAGGTTTCCGTTGAGGCCATAGAGCGGGTCGCCGTTGACGACGGCCGTGGCCGTCGAGCGATCGCCGGATGCTGTCGCAGTGGCTCTCCGCGGGCGGACATGGGACGACCAGATGTCCAGGAACTGTAAACGCGGGCGCAACCGACGCTCCCGGTGATCGGTCTGGAGCCGCCGCCTTGGCGTCGGCTCAGCGCGACCGGAGGGAGCGGACCTCGATGATCGTGCGATAGGTCTTGGGATCGGCGAAGGCGAGCGCAACCCACTTGTCCGTCGCAGCCATGACCGTCCCGGGCCAGATATCGCTGATCCGGGTGCCGTCGAGGGCGGCGGCATACGAGCCTTGGCCGTCCTTGTTGAGCGACGGATAGGGCATGGCCGAGACGAAGACAGTCTCGCCCGCCTGGGCGGTGACGCCGCCGTCCGCGAGTGGCGCCGGCGCGGCCTTGGGGGCCGTCGGGTCGGTCAGGTCCTGGATGAAGATCCGGGTATCGCGCTGCGCGACCGAACAGGCCAGCGGCCCGGGGACGACCTGGCGCGGACATTCGATGTGCGCAAACGGCGTGCCGAGGTCGTGGCGGCGGCCGGACGCGGTGTCGACCGTGACGATCTTCCCGTCGCTATCGCTTTGGAGGACAACGAGATCGGAGGACCGCCCGGCGACTCGGTGCGGGTTCGTCAGCTCGACCTGCCAGGCATCCTTCCCCGTGGTGACATCGATGGCCGCCCACGTCGCGAGCCGGAAAACCCGCCCGTTCTCGGCCTCCTGCGCGGTTCCGAGCACGACCGGCCCGACTGCCTCGGCTGCGGCGAAGCCGTCGCGGCTCCACCGGACCGCACCCGACCTCGCGTCGAGACCGACCGTGGTGGCGTGGGTGTCGCTCCACCAGACATTCGCGATGATCGTATGCCGATCGCCCCCGACCACCTCGACGTCACCGCCGGCGAGTCCGAAGAGGACCTCCTCCTCGCCCGGGTTGAGATCGTCGATGGCTCGCAGCCAGCCGGCGTCCCCGCTGGCGAGATCGAGACCGGCTACGCCGGCGGCACTGGAGGCGTTCGGCCGGCACACCTTGGGCGGCGTTTCGCCGCCGCAGTCGGACCAGAAGGCAACGGGGAGAACGCCGTCGATGGCGAAGGCGCGCGGCAGGGCCCGGCTCGATATCCCTGGGGCGAGTTCGTCGCGGAATCCGTCGAGGGTCCAGGCGACCTTGCCGGCCGTCAGGTCGACGACGGTGAGGGGCATATTGGTGACCGGGGTGAGGATGAGGTGGTCGCCGACGATCAGGGCTTCGTCGACGGACTTGACCTTGTCCGGGTCGGGCAGGCGCCAGACGGGTTCCGGGTTCACGACGAGGCGGATGTCGACCGGCTGGCTGGTGGTGCCGGCGGTGGATGTCGACGGGGCGGAGGCGGGCGAGGTGCACGCCGTCAGGACGAGCGTGACAAGCAGCGCGGCGCCGCCGGTCAGGGACAACCGGCGTCGGGCATGCTTGCGGGACAACGGGATCAGGAGCGCTTCTCGGCGGGGACGAGCGCGAAGTCGCTGGCAGCGATGGCGTCGGCGGTGGCATACGACGGAGTTGCGGTGATCCGGCCGGCGGCGCGCAGGTCAGCCTCAGCCGCGCGGATGTGCGTGAGCGCGGCCTCGGGACCGGTGAAGGTGACCGCGGTGACCTCCGAGCGCATCCCGATCTTGGCTTCCGACTTGGCTTTTCGGACTGCAGCGAGGGCTGCGCCGACGCTGGCGAGCATGGTGGCGTCACCGCTCGAGGGCAGCTCGGCGGTGGTCGGCCAGGCGGCGCGATGGATCGAGCCGTCGTGCCACCACGACCACACCTCCTCGGTCGTGTAGGGCTGGATCGGGGCGAGCAGCCGGAGCAGCACGTCGAGTCCGAGGCGCAGCGCGGCCCGGGCGCTGGCCGCCGGGGCGTCGCCGCGAGCGCCATACGCCCGGTCTTTGACCAACTCGAGGTAGTCGTCGCAGAAGGTCCAAAAGAAGCTCTCGGTGATCTCCAGGCTGCGGGTGTAGTCCCAGCCCTCGAAACCGGCGCTCGCCTTCACGACGACCTCGCGCAGGCCGGCGAGCATGGCCAGGTCGAGCGGCTCGGTCACGGCGGCGGCTAGATCGCCGTTGACCTCACCAAAACCGAGCGCGAACTTGGTCGCGTTGAGCAGCTTGATCGCCAGGCGCCGGCCGACCTTCATCTGCCCGATGTCGTATGCCGCGTCCGTCCCCAGCCGGCCGCTCGCCGCCCAGTAGCGCACCGCGTCGGAACTGTGCTCCTTGAGGGTGTCCTCGGGGGTGACGACATTGCCCTTGGATTTGGACATCTTTTTGCGCTCGGGGTCGAGGATGAAGCCGCTGATTGCCGCGTTCGTCCACGGGATCGTGCCCTCCTCCCAGTGCGCTCGGACCACGGTCGCGAACAGCCAGGTGCGGATGATGTCGTGGGCTTGCGGGCGCAGGTCCATCGGGAAGAGGTGCGCAAATAGCTCGTCGTCGCGGCGCCAGCCGAGCGCGATCTGCGGGGTCAGCGAGGAGGTCGCCCAGGTGTCGAAGACATCCGGGTCGCCCACGAAGCCGCCCGGCTTGCCGCGCTGGTCCTCGGTGAAACCCGGCGCCGGCTGCGCCATCGGGTCGACCGGAAGCATCTCCTCGGTGGGCAGAATGTAGTTGTCCCACAACGGTTCCGCATCCTCGTCCAGGGGATACCAGACCGGGATGGACGGGCCGAAGAAGCGTTGCCGCGAGACCAGCCAGTCGCCGTTCAGGCCGGCCACCCAGTTGGCGTAGCGGCTGCGCATGAAGGCGGGGTGGAAGGCGATCTCGCTGCCGCGGGCGACGAGTTCGGCGTTGAGTTCGGGGTCGCGCCCGCCGTTGCGGATGTACCACTGCCGGGTCGTGACGATCTCGAGCGGCTTCTCGCCGCGCTCGTAGAAGTTCGCCTTGCGCTGCGTGGGCGTCGGCTCGCCGTCGAGGTCGCCGGACTCGCGCAGCGCATCGACGATCGCCGTGCGGGCGGCGAAGGCGGTCTTGCCGGCGAGCTGATCGGCATACAGGCTCTCCCCGGGAGTGCCGGCGAGCCACTCGGGGTGCTCGTGATGCATCCGGCCGGTGCGGGTGATCAGCGAGCGGGTCGGCAGGCGCAGCTCGCGCCACCACAGCACGTCGGTCAGGTCGCCGAAGGTGCAGCACATCGCGATGCCGGCGCCCTTATCTATCTCGGCGGCAGCGTGGGCGAGCACCGGCACCTCGACCCCGAAGAGCGGCGTGGTCACCGTGGTCCCGAACAACGGCTTGTAGCGCTCGTCGTCGGGGTGGGCGATCAGCGCCGCGCAACTCGGAATCAGCTCGGGGCGTGTGGTTTCCACGTGCACGCGCTCGCCGTCGGGGCGATGGAAGGCCACCCGGTGGTAGTGCCCGGGATAGTCGCGCGCCTCCAATTCAGCCTGGGCGACCGCCGTCTGGAAGGTGACATCCCACAGGCCGGGTGCCTCGGACTGATAGGCCTCGCCGCGCTGGACGTTGCGGATGAACGCCCACTGACAGGTCGCCCGGGAGAAGTCGTCGATGGTGCGATAGGTCTGGGTCCAGTCGAAGGACAGCCCGAGGCGCATGAACAGCGACTCGAAGCTCTTCTCGTCCTCGACGGTCCGCTCCTCGCAGAGTTCGAGGAAGTTCTGCCGGCTGATCGGCACCTCGTCGGCGGCTTTGGTGGACTTCGCGGTCCCCCGGTGGGGCGGCTCGAACCCCTCGACATAGGGCAAGGTGGCGTCGCCGCGCACGCCGTAGAAGTTCTGTACGCGCTTCTCGGTGGGCAGGCCGTTGTCGTCCCAGCCGATCGGATAGAACACCTCCATCCCGCGCATCCGCTGGTAACGGGCCATGCAGTCGGTGTGCGTGAAGCTGAACACGTGCCCCATGTGCAGGCTGCCGCTCGCCGTCGGCGGGGGAGTGTCGATCGCGAAGATCTGCTCGCGGGGGAGGGCGAGCGCGCGCTCCCGGTCGAAGCGATAGGTGCCCTGCTGCTGCCATACCGCCCCCCACTTCTCCTCGAGGCCGTCGAGCGTGGGCCGCTCGGGGATGGCGCGAGGCGAGGCGGGTTCGGTGGTCATGGTTCGCGATTCTTTCATTCCGGATGCCGTGCTCTCGACCAGGTTTCTCGTCCTAGAGAGTGCTGACCCACATCGTCCGTCGGCTTTGGTGGGATCTCCGGTGGGGTCGTCAACATTGCCTGCGATGCTGAGCGGGTGGACCGCGCCGCACTTGCCCGAGACATCGACGCCGCCTGCCGGGTGACCGGCAGCTTCACGTTGCGCTCCGGGCGGCAGGCGAGCGAATACTTCGACAAGTACCTCTTCGAGTCCCAACCCGCCCTGCTGCGCGCTGTGGCCGAGGCGATGGTGCCGCTCCTGCCGGAGTCAACCGACCTCGTCGGTGGGCTTGAACTCTGGGGAATTCCGTTGGCCACCATGGTCAGTTCGCTCACCGGGCTGCCGGTGGTGTTCGTGCGGAAGGCGGCCAAGGAGTACGGCACGCGGCGGCTCGCCGAGGGGGCCGAGGTCGGCGGGCGGCAGGTGACGCTGATCGAGGACGTGATCACGACGGGTGGCGCGGTGCGTGACGCCGCGCGGGCGCTGCGCGCTCTCGGCGCCGCCGTGGACGTCGTGATCTGCGCGATCGACCGCAGCGGCGTGCCGGGCGGGCCGTTGACCGGCGATGGGATCGAGACCCGGGCCGTTTTCTCCAAGGCCGACCTGGACGCGGCCCGCGAGGACGCGCCTGGGGCGATCGCCGGGCACCCGGTGGAGGTGCGTCCCACCCGCCCGATCGAGTACGAGGCGGTCGAGGCGCTGATCCGCGCGGCGTTCTGGGACGTCTATCGCCCCGGCTGCATCGAGGACGTCATCTATCGGCAGCTGACCGAGTCGGCGGCATACCTCCCCGAGCTCGACCTGGTCGCCGTGCATGGCGAGGAGGTCGTCGGGCACCTCATCCTGACCAGGGCCACCGTGACAGCTGACGACGGAAGCGTCCGCGAGATCCTCTGCGCCGGTCCGCTCGCCGTGTCGCCCGCGTTGCAGCGCAACGGGATCGGCGCGCAGCTGATGACCGCGGGCATCGACCGGGCCACATCCCTGGGTTTCGCCGGCGTCGTGTTGTTCGGCAGCCCCGACTATTATCCGCGGTTCGGCTTCGAGGACGCGAGCCGGTTTGCGATCACCACCGCCGACGGCACCAACTTCGCCGCGTTCATGGCGCGGGAACTCGGACCGGGGGCACTCGCCGGTGTGTCCGGCCGCTTTGCCGAGGACACGGCCTTTCACATTGAGCCGGTGGGGGTTGACCCTGACGCCGTGTCAGACACCACGGTGTAAGAGCCATGTTGACCATCGGAGACTTCGCCAGATGGGGCCAGGTGTCGGTGCGTATGCTGCGCCACTACGACGCTCTCGGCCTCCTCGTTCCTGCCCGCGTCGACCAGTGGACCGGCTATCGCCTGTATGACGCGGAGCAGCTTTCCCGGCTCAATCGCCTGGTTGCGCTGAAGGATCTCGGGTTCTCCCTCGCGGAGATCGGCCCGATCCTGGATGCGTCGATCTCGGCGGAGGAGTTGCGGGGGATGCTGCTGCTGCGCCGGACCCAGGTCGAGGAGGCGATCGAGGCGGACCGCGCCCGGCTGCGCGCCATCGAACGACGGCTTCGAACAATCGCGAAGGAGGACACCATGTCCGACCTGCAGTTCACCGAAAAGCCCTTGCCCAGCATACGGATCCATCAGCGCACCGCCACCGTTGCCGGCCAGGCCGAGATCGCCGCCACCATCGGCCCGATCTTCGAGGAGCTGATGACCGCCGGTGCCACGCTCGGCTATCCCGACCACGGGCAGGTCGCCTGGTATGGCGACGGCGGCGAGCCGATGGAGATCGGCGCCGGCGTCCCCGCCATCGACGGGCTCCCTCCCATCCCCGGGACCGAGCCGGCCGAGCTGGAGGCGGCTGACCGGGCGGTGGTGACCGTCCACCATGGCGACATGGAGACGATCGCCGACACCTGGCAGGCGCTGCACCGCTACCTCGGCGCCCAGGGTCTATCCCCGGCCGGGCGCTGCCGCGAGGTCTATCACCAGACCCCGCTGGACCGGCCGGACGACTGGGTCACCGAGCTGCAGCAGCCAGTGGCCTGAGTCACCGAGCGGCGGCACCAAGGCGCCACGGCACCAAGGAGCGGACACTCAAACGATCAATGCCCGGCGGGAGGGCGGTTTTGACCGTTCAACCGGCGTGTCGGGGAGCTATTGATCGTTTGAGTGTCCGCTGGCCTGGGTAGGCTCGGCGAATGCTGTGCCGGAGCCGGAAATGACGGTGCACGAGCGAACAATGACCGTGCCGGAGCGCGTCGTCATCATCGGCGCCTCGGTCGCCGGCGTCCGGGTGGCGCAGGAGTTGCGCCAGGCCGGCTACCCGGGTGCGATCGCCCTCGTGGGGGAGGAGCGGCATACGCCCTATGACAAACCGCCCCTGTCCAAGGAGATGCTCGCCGCCGGCAGCGACGGCGCACCCGTGCCGCTGCTGCCGCCCGACCAGCTCGATGCGCTCGACCTCGACCTGCGGCTCGGGGTGCGCGCTTCCGGGCTCGACCCGGCCCGCCGCGTCGTCACGACGACCGACGGCCAGGAGATCTCGTATGACGCTCTCGTCGTCGCGACCGGCTCGATCCCCCGCGCGCTGCCGGGCAGCGACGCTCTCGCCGGTGTCGTCACCATCCGCACAGTCGAAGACGCGCACGAGTTGCGTCGAGAGTTCGCGCCCGGGCGCCGCCTCGTGGTCGTCGGCGGCGGGTTCGTCGGGGCGGAGGTCGCAGCCGCCGCGATCGGACACGGCATGGAGGTCACGGTGGTCGAGGCCGCGTCGGAGCCGATGGCCCTCGCCCTGGGCGAGGACGTCGGCGCGGCCATCCGGCGACTGCACGAAGCCCACGGGGTGCACGTGCTGACCGGTGCCCGCGTCGACCGCCTCGAGGGCGGCGACCGGGTCGACGCCAGTGACCGGGTCGACGCCAGTGACCGGTTCGATGCCAGTGCCCGGGTGGACGCGGTTGTCCTCGCTGACGGCACCCGACTGGAATGCGATGCCGTGGTCATCGGCATCGGCGCCCGACCGGCGACCGACTGGCTGGCCGGCTCCGGCCTCCCAATCGTCGACACCCCGGGCTCGGACGGCGTAGCCTGTGATATCGCCTTGCGGGTCAACGGATTCCCGGGGATCTATGCCGCCGGCGATATCGCCCGCTGGCCGCATCCGCTATACGCCGAGCCGATCCGGATCGAGCACTGGACCAACACCGGCGACCACGCCCGGGCGATCGCCGCGGACGTCACCGGATCGCGGACGCACGGCGTGACCGTCCCCTAGGTGTGGGCCGATCAATACGGTCACCGGATCCAGGTCCTCGGCCGCCCGTTGCTCGGGAAGCCCGCGATCTTGCGTGGCGAGGCGAGCGCGGGGAACCTGTTCGCGGCATACGGCGATGTTGCCGGGAAGCTGGTCGCCGCGGTCATCGTGGACAACCCTCGGCTGATGCTGATGTGCCGCAAAGCGATTCTGGCAGGCAAGTCAGTTGCGGACCTCGCGTCTCAGCTGACCTGAGCGAGGATGGTTCCATGGATGTCAAGTGGATCTGGCTGTTCATCGATGCGGTCGAGCCCGCGCGGCCGGTCTGGGAGTTCTGGCGTCGGGTCTGCTGGGGGGAGTTGTCGCCGACGCGAGGCGAGCGCGATCAATTCGCGACAATTCTTGCGCCGCAGGGGGAGCCATGGGTCAAGCTGCAAGCCGTGAACACCGGAGGCGGCGTGCATCTCGACATCGATGTCGAGGATGTCGATGCCGCTGCCGGTCGCGCAACCGCGTTGGGCGCCAGCGAGATCCATCGCTACCCGGAGGGCACGGTCATCGTCATGCGCTCGCCGGGTGGGTTTGTCTTCTGCTTGACCCGGTGGCACGGTGAGGCGCGGCAGGTCCGCACCGGTGTGCCGGAGCTGGCCGACCAGATCTGTCTCGACATCCCACCGGACGCATTTGCGGCCGAGGCGTCGTTCTGGTCCTCCCTCCTGGGCATTCCGCGCGCCGAGGGCAGCCGGCCGGAGTATGCCGTGCTCCCGCGTCCCGATGCCCTGCCCGTTCGCGTGTTGCTCCAGCGGCTCCAGGGCGGCGACGGGCCGGTCACGGGGCATGTCGACTTTTCGTGCGTCGATCGTCGCGGCGCGGTCGAGCGGCACCTCGCCCTCGGGGCACAGGTGGTGCGGGAGTTCCCGTACTGGACGGTCCTCGCCGATCCCGCGGGGCATTACTACTGCCTGACCGACCGCGATCCGGACCTGGACGCTGCCCGGCGGGTGAGCAATCCGGCGCGCTGGCGACTCGCGCTCGCCTCAGCCGCCCGTCAACTGCTCTTGGAGAGCGGTGACCTCACCGACCGGGAGCCGGCAGGTGAAGTCCCGGCAGACGTATGCCGCGCTGCGCCCCTCGATGAGCCCGCGCCCGTGCAGCAGCGCCGCCGGGCAGTCGTCGGGGACCGCTCCAGGGCTCCAGGCCAGGACCGCACCGGGCGCGGGATGCCGAGCGACCGCGGCACGCAGCGCCTGCGCCTCGCTGTCGCCGCCGATGACGGCGACCTGGACCGGCCCGGCCAACGCCGCCTCAGCCACGGCCAGCGTCCAGCCCGCGAAGCGGGGACTGGCCTGCGCCAGTGCGCCATTGGCTACGATCAACTCGTTCGCGTGGTTTCGCAGGACAGTTCGTCCGGTCAGGGCGCCGAGTGTCAGCAGGCCGCCGGCCAGTGCGGACAGCCCGCCGGGTTCGGCGTTGTCGCCGCCGGTGGCGGGCCGCAGGTAGAGGCGTTCGCCGTCGGCCGGCGTCTCCCGCCAGACGACCGTGTCGTCGTTCGCTGTGCCGCGGAAGAGCGCCGTGGCAACGTCGGCCAACTCGAGCGCGTGTGCGAGCCATCGGCTGTCGCTGTCGGCCTGGTAGAGCTGGGTCAGGCCCTCGATCAGGTTGCCGTAGTCGTCGGCTAGTCCGGGGGCCGCCGATACGCGGCCACCGAGCGAGGTGCGCCGCAGGCGCCCGTCGACCCAATGCGCCTGCAGGACGTATGCCGCTGCCCTCGCCGCCGCCGCCACCAACCGGCCGTCGTCGAGCACCCGGCCGGCGACGGCCAGTGCGGCAATCGCCAGCCCGTTCCAGGAGGTGACGACCTTGTCGTCACGGGCCGGCTGCGGACGCTCAGCCCGGGAGGCTAGAAGCCGGTCGCGGATGCCCTCCCACCAGCCGGGGTCGGCCGGGTCGTCGCGCAGCTGCAGCGTCGAGGCCCCCTGCTCGAAGGTCCCCGCATCGGTCACGCCGAGCAATGCGGCAGTGGCCGGAGCCTCGTCGCCGAGCACCTCGCGGAGTT
Organism: Nostocoides sp.; assembly: GCF_037045025.1. GTDB lineage: Bacteria > Actinomycetota > Actinomycetes > Actinomycetales > Dermatophilaceae > Nostocoides_A. The sequence continues at coordinate 177,954 of NZ_JBAOHM010000018.1, forward strand.
GTTCGGGAGTCCACACATAGGTCAGGCCCTCGACGCCGTCGGTGTCGGCGTCGAGTGCCGCGGCGAAGGCGCCTTGCTCGGTGAGCAGATCACGCAGCAGGAACTGCGCAGTTTCGACGGTGACCCGCCGGGCGAGGGGAGTGGGGTCGCGGCGGGACCATGCGGCATACGTGCGAAGGAGAATCGCATTGTCGTAGAGCATCTTTTCAAAGTGCGGCACGACCCAATCGGCGTCGGTGCTGTAGCGGGCAAAGCCGCCGCCGAGCTGGTCATACAGGCCGCCGCGGGCCATCGCATCGCAGGTGCGGGCGACCATGTCCAGCGAAGCGGGATCGCCGGTGCGGGTGTGTTGTCGGAGCAGGAAGTGCAGGGCCATCCCGGGCGGGAACTTCGGCGCGCCCCCGAAGCCGCCGCGAACGGCGTCGAAGCCCTGGGCCAGTTCCGCGGCGGCGACGTCGAGTTCGGCCAAGCCGAGCGCCACCGGCGGCCGGGTTCGCTCGTAGGCCCGCAGTTGCGCGGTGATGTGAGCCGAACTGGCCAGGACGTCCCCCCGCCGTTCCCGCCAGAGGGCGCTCACCTGATCGAGCAACTCGAGGAAGGCAGCCTTGGGGAGGTAGGTGCCGGCGAAGAACGGCTCACCCGCGGGCGTGAGCAGGCAGGTCATCGGCCAGCCGCCGTGACCGGTCAGCGCGGTCGTCGCCGCCATATAGGCCGCGTCGACGTCGGGTCGCTCCTCGCGGTCGACCTTGACGCTGACGAACGCGGCGTTGAGGACGTCAGCTACCTGCGCGTCCTCGAACGATTCGTGCGCCATGACGTGACACCAGTGGCAGGCGGCATACCCGATCGAGAGCAACACCGGCACATCGCGCTCGCTGGCCTCGGTGAAGGCTCCCGGCCCCCATTCCCGCCAGTCGACCGGGTTGTCCGCGTGCTGGCGCAGATAGGGGCTGAGGGCGCTCGCGAGTTCGTTCGCCATCCACCCAGCCAACACCACGGATGGGCGCGTGCGGCCGCGAGGAGGCGAGCGAACTAGCCTTGCCTGCCATGGAGCGTGTCTATGGTCCCGTCATCGGTCTCGCCCTGGCCGTCTTCCGGGCGCAGGGGTTGCGGTTCACGATCGTCGGCGACGACCACGTCCCGCGGACGGGTGGCGCCGTGATGGCGATCAACCATACGAGTTACCTCGACTTCACCTACGCCGGGCTCGGCGCGCGCAAGAGCCGGCGGTATGTCCGCTTCATGGCCAAGCAGTCGATCTTCCAGCACAAGCTGGCCGGGCCCGTGATGCGGGGGATGAAGCATATCCCCGTCGACCGGCAGTCCGGTGGTGGCTCCTACCGGGCGGCGCTCACGGCGCTCAAGGCGGGGGAGACCGTCGGGGTTTTCCCGGAGGCCACGATGTCAAGGTCGTTCGAGCTCAAGGAATTCAAGTCGGGTGCGGCACGGATGGCCAGGGATGCGCGAGTTCCGTTGTTGCCGACCACACTATGGGGTGCGCAGCGGGTGTGGACCAAGGAGGCGCCGCGGCACCGGGGGCGCAGCCGCATACCGATCTTCATCGAAGTGGGCGAACCGATCTGGGTCGAGCGCGGTGGCGATGTCGAGGAGGCGACCCGGCGGCTGAAGGCGGCGATGCAGGCCCAGCTCGACCGGCAGCAGCTGGCCTACCCGCCGCTGACCGGGGAGGACCGGCGCTATTTGCCCGCTCGACTCGGCGGCACCGCGCCGACGCCCGAGGAGGCCGCCGCCCTCGATCTGCGCGATATGTCCCGAGTCAGAGACGAGTTCAACTCCTGACTCGTCCCTCCCGCCGCGGTGCGTCCGCTGGGGGGCTATTGCGTCCGTTGAGTTGCGGGCGTGGAGGGAGCCCCCGCCCAAGGACGTCAGCAGGGCGTCCAGGGTGGGCCACAAGGACCCGGGCCGGTCCCTGGGGACGGCGTCGGTGGCGTAATACCACCAAAAGTAGCCGCCGACGAAGCGCGGGCCGAGGCTCGAGCGCAGCTGCCGGTGCATCCCGTAGTAGGTGCGGGCGACCCGCTGCTTCTCGGCGAGGCTCGGGTCACGGGGCAGCCCGTCGTCTTTGCCCTGGGCGCCGATCTCGCCGATGCCGAGTTTGGCTTGCGGGGCAATGGATCCCACGGCGCGCAGGACGCGCGCGAAGTCGGCCGCACTCGGGTGGGCGGGCGGCGCACAGGCCGTCTCATAGAAGCTGAGCAGGACATAGTCGCTGCCGCGGCGCACCCGCTCGGGCAGCTGCCGGGCGAAGGGCAGCGTCGCCTCCCAGTCGTGGGCATAGCAGTCGTGGCTCGGCCAATAGTTCAGCGTGATCGCCGAGCGCAGACCGAGCGCCGCGTTCTCGACCTCGATCACGTCGTATGCCGCAGCCACCTTCGCGTTGATCGACGCCGGCGACCCGAGCCATTCGCCGTTGAGTTCGTTGCCGATTTCCCAGATGTCGACGTCGCGGGCGAACTCGTGGACGTAGGCCCGGGCGCGGGCCCGCACCTGAGCGACGCTGGTGGTGCGCACGGCGGTGGAGTCGAGCAGGAGGCCGAGGATGTCGGCATACGGGCTGATCCGGCGGACGGCGGCGCGATAGCTGCCCGGTGGCTCGCCCTGTTGGAAGACGATCCGCACGGTCGGGCGGACGCGGTGGGCGCGCAAGGCGGTCACCAGCGCGTCGAGGTTGTGCATGTTCTCGGCGGTGACTCCTCGGATGGTGTTGTCCGCCAGGGTGATCCGATCAGCTCGCGCGGTTCGCTCTCCCGGGGACGCGGCCAGGGGGCTGGCGGTGGTCGAGGCGGTGGCATGGGAACCGAGCAGGGAGCCCAGCAGGACCAGTGCGAGAGCGGTCCGGGAGCAGGTGGGCATGCCGGCGACGCTACCAGCGGTCGTAGGATCGGCGGCGTGCTGCGAATCTCGACGGTCAACGTCAACGGGATCCGGGCGGCCCAGCGGCGCGGCTTCGGCGACTGGCTCACGGCCACATCACCCGATGTAGTTGCGCTGCAAGAGGTTCGCTGCCCGGAGGGAGCGCTGCCGGCGGGGGTGTGGGGCGGGCTGCACGCGGCATACGATGAAGGGAACCGGGCCGGGCGCAATGGCGTGGCGATCCTCACCCGCCTGCCGCCGAAGGCGGTGCGCACCTGGAGCGAGCCCGGCGGGTTCGGCTTCACGCTCGCCCGCGAGCTGCCGGCGTATGCCGCCGAGGGCCGCTATCTCGAGGTCGATCTCGCCGACGCACCGCTCACGGTTGCGTCCGTGTATGTGCCCAAAGGCGGGTTGCCGGCGCATCTGCAGCTGCCGGGGCGGATGCGGGAGAAGCCGGACGGGGGAGCGGCATACCGGCGGAAGATGCGCTTTGCCGCGGGGCTCGCTCGGCATGTGGCGCGGGCACGGCGTGCGGCGCGCGTGCGCGGGCGGGAGTTCGTTGTGATGGGCGACTTCAACGCGGCACACACGCACCTGGATGTGGCGGCGTGGCGGCGCGCAAGGAATGCCGTCGGGTTCCTGCCGGAGGAGCGCGCCTGGCTGCACGGCATGCTGTCGCCGCGAACGCTTGTTGACGTGGTGCGGCGGTTGCATCCCGATGCGCCAGGGCCGTACTCGTGGTGGAGTTGGATGGGACGGAGCTTCGAGGTCGATTCGGGCTGGCGGATCGATTATCACTTTGCCACACCGGGATTGGCGCGCACGGCCGTGCGGACCTGGGTGGCCCGGGAGGTTGCCGGCGTCCTTATGAGCGATCACGCGCCGGTGACCGTGGACTATGCGTTCTCAGATCGGGTGGCCGAGGTGGGCGAGGGCCTGGCGCAGCAGCACGCCATGGCCGCCGAACATCTCGGCTTGGATGCGCGCGTGCGCGGCCTCTTCCGGTGAGAGCCAAGCGAGGTCGAGCGCATCCTGCTGCGGCGCGCAATCCCCGGCGACCGGGACGATGAAGGCGAGGGCGACCGCGTGCTGACGCGGGTCGTGGAAGGCGGTGGCGCCCGGAGTCGGGAAGTACTCGGCGACCGTGAACGGAACCGGACTGGCGGGGATCCGGGGCAGCGCCATGGGGCCGAGATCCTTCTCCAGATGCCGCATCAACGCATCCCGGACCTTCTCGTGATACAGGACGCGGCCGGAGACGAGTTCGCGCTGGATTGCGCCGTCATCGCTGGCGCGCAGCAGCAGACCGACCGCGGTGACGGCGCCGGCCGCGTCGACCCGGACGGGGACGGCCTCGACATAGAGGATGGGCAGCCGACCGCGCGCGGTGTCCAACTCCTCCTGGCTGAGCCAACCGAGCTGTCGCTCGACGTCGGTCCAGGTCATGCTGCCATCCAGGTCACGGGGGCGGAATTGGTCCAGGTCAGGGCGGCCGTGGTCATGGGGCCGTTTCTATCACCGAGACGGGCCCGGACGCGAAGTGTCCCGGCGTCTCGAACGCCGCTCGCCGAGATGCCCGACGCAGCGCCCCCAGCACGGCGGGGCCGGTGAGCACGATCAGCACGATATTGGTGATCGCGCGACCCAAGTCCCAGCCGAGGCTGGTCGCGAGCGAGAACAGCGCGAACCGGTGCAGGTTGTCCCAAACCGGCGCGCCGGGCTCGAAGGACAGGCCGGTGCCGGCACCGACCGCAAACGGCCAGAATGAAAAATTCAACAACCAGCCATACAGCAGCCCCGCCAGTGCCCCGTATGCCGCAAGCAGCGCAATCTCGGCCCGGCCTCTTGCTTGGGGGAGTAGGCCGGCGCCGAGCCCGACCCAGGCGGCGCCGAGCATCTGGTAGGGCAGCCAGGGGCCGACGCCGCCGGTGAGCAGGGCCGAAGCAAAGAGCGTGACGGCGCCGAGGACGAAGCCGAACCCCGCGCCGAAGACTCGGCCGGCCAGCACGAGGAGGAAGAAAACCATCTCGACGCCGGCGCTGCCCGCGCCGATCGGCCGCAGCACCGCGCCGACCGCCGCGAGAACGCCGAGCAGGGCCACGGCCTTGACGTCCAGACCGCCTTCGCCGATCTCGGCGACGACGACCGCGAGCAGGAGGGGGAGCAGCAACGCGAATACGAGCGGCGCGTCGCCGCCGTGGGCGAGTCCGGCACCGGGATCGACGATCAACGGCCAGCCGAACGCGATCAGTCCGGACAGGCTGGTGATCAGGATCGCGATCAGCGAGCGAGGCCGAAGCCGCAGGACGCGAGGTGATGGTGACCGGCTCACGGGAACCCTCGGGAGGGTTGCGGGGGATCGTCCTCGGCAGCCGGCTGTGTCCCGCCAGGGACTGGCTGGCCGGTGGCAGGTTGCGACCCGCGGGGAAGGTGGTGGTCGCCGCCCGATCCCGCTGCTGACCGGTGGAGATCGAGTGCCGTGGCCGCCTGGGCGACGGTCAGAATCGGATGCGGGGCAAGGATTTTGGCAACCTGCGGCGCAAACGCGGGCGAGGCGGCGACAACCTCCTCGGTCGGCCCCTGGGCGATGACCTCGCCCTCGGCCATGAGCACGACCTCGTCGGCGCTGTCGGCGACGAACTCGACGTCGTGGGTCGAGATGACGACCGTGTGCCCTTCGTGGGCGAGCTGCCGCAGGGTGGCGCCGAGCGCGGCCTTGGCGGCATAGTCCAGTCCCCGGGTCGGCTCGTCAAGCAGGATCACCTCGGGGCTGGCGGTGATCTGCACGGCCAGGACGAGCGCGAGCTTGCCGCCCTCGGACAGGTCCCGAGGGTGCCTCTCGGCAGGTATGCCGGGGGCGAGCCGCTCCAGTAGGGCGGCACACGTGCCCGGGGACGTCGTGCTCTCGCGGTCGGCCTGGGCGCACTCGGCCCCGACGGAGTCGAGGTAGATCAGGTCGCTGGCGCACTGCGGCACCAAGCCGACGCGACGTCGCCGAGCGTGCGGACTCAGCGCGCTCGGGTCGGTGCCGTCGGCGAGCGCGACCCGCCCCCGAGTCCGGGTCCCGGTGCCTTGCAGGGCCCACAACAGCGAGGACTTGCCCGCGCCGTTGCGACCCATCAGCGCGGTCACCCGTCCGGACGTGAAGCTCACGTCGACTCCGGCCACCGCCACCACCCGCCCGTGCTCGACCCGCAGCACGCTCGCCGCGATGCCCGGCTCGACGTGACGGGAGCTCGACGGGCCCGCCGAGGAACTTCTGCTAGCAGGGTTTGCAAGATGAGCACTACCGTGCAAGCTAGTTGGCAGCGAGGAACCTCTGCTAGCAGAAGGTGCACGGCTAGCAGAAGTTGCACGGCTAGCAGAAGGTGCACGGCTAGCAGAAGTTGCACGGGGGACCGGGGCACCGCCACCGCCACCGCCACCGCCACCGACCTGGCCGGCGAGGCGGGCTCGCAGGGGCGCGGCGGCGCGGCGGGCGTCGCGGACGCTGACCGGCAGGGGCGACCACCCGGCCAGGCGGCCGAGTTCGATCACCGGGGGAGCGACCGTCGACGTCGCCATCAGCTGCGCGGGTAGGCCGTCGGTGACCCGGGTAGCGGCGACGTGGACGACGCGATCGGCATACTGCAACACCCGCTCCAGGCGGTGCTCGGCGATGACGACGGTGACCCCGAGGTCGTGCACCAGCCGGGTGATCGTCGCCACGACCTCCTCGGCACCCGTCGGGTCGAGCGCCGACGTCGGCTCGTCGAGCACCAGCAGCCGCGGGTGGGCGGTCAACACCGACCCGATGGCCACCCGCTGCTGCTGGCCACCGGACAGATCGGTCAGGGGGGAGTGGCGCAGTTCGGCGATGCCGAGGACGTCGAGTGTCTCCTCGACCCGCTTGCGCATCGTCGCTGGGGGCAGGCCCAGTTGCTCCATGCCATAGGCGAGCTCCTCCTCGACGGTGTCGGTGACGAACCCGGCCACGGGGTCCTGGCCGACGACGCCGACGATATCGGCGAGATCGCGCGGGCGGTGGGTCGCCGTGTCCCGGCCAAAGACGCGCACGCTGCCGCGCAACAGCCCACCGGTGAAGTGCGGCACATGCCCGTTGAGCGTCCCCAGCAGCGTCGACTTGCCCGACCCGGTGCGCCCAGCCACGAGGACCAGCTCGCCCTCCTCGATCGTCAGCGAGACGTCACGCACCGCCGGCTGAGCGGCATCGGCATAGGTGACCGACACCGCCTGCATCTTGACCGCGTTCTCTCCCAACATCACTCGCCCTCCCGTGTCCCGCGGACGCTGGCTAGCGGCGGCACCGGCGTCACGACCGCGGGCAGGGCAGCCATCAGCAGTCCTGCGGCCGGCAGCAGCGGCAGCGCGGGGATACCGAGGCGGGGGACGAGCGGCATACCGAGAGCAGCGGGGTCGCGCCGGGCGGTGACGATCATCGCCGCGAGTGGGAGCGCGCCGCACGCGATTGTGAGCCACTCCGGCGCCGCCCAGGGGTCGCGGCGATAGATGCTCCGCGGCAGCGACCGGCCGCCGAGATACAGGCCGGCGAGACACAACACCGCACCAAGCAACAGCACCGGCAGGCCCATCGCCGCCGGCGTCGTGGTGTCGAGCAGGCCATAACTGCCCACGCACGCTCCTATCAACCCGAGCACCATGACCCCGGCCGTCAACCGGCTGCCGCTGCCGGGGCTGCGGCGGCCATACCCGCGCCCGTCCATTGCCGCCGCCAACAGCAACGACCGGTCCAAGGTGTCCTGCAGCACGGGCATCGCGATCCGACGCACGGCTCGGATGCCGCTGCCACCGTCCCCGCGCAGTTGCCGGGCCCGGGAGACGCGCTGCACGCTCGCAGCCAGTTGCGGCGCGACGGTCACGGCGACGACCAGGGCCGCGCCGATCTCATGCAGCGCGGCGGGGAAGGCCTTAAGGAGGCGTTTGGGGCTGGCCAGCGCATTGGCCGCGCCGACGGCGATGATCATCGTGCCGAGGCGGGCGCCTTCCAGGGCGGCGCCGAGCAGCCCCTCGAGATAGACGGTTCCGCCCAGCTGGATGCCCGCGGCCCACGAGGGGAGTTGCGCCTGGGGCAGCGGCAGCAGCCGGATCGTCCCGAACTTCAGCCCCACGGCCAGGTGCAACACCATCCGGACGGCCACGATGATCGCGCCGAGCACGGCATATAGGCGGAAGGCGCGGGCCCAGGGAGAGGCGTCTCGGCGGGCGAGAACCACGAGTGTGATCACGGCGAGGGCGAGGGCGAGCAGCAGCGGATTGGTGGTCATGCTCACCGCAGCGGCGAGCCCGATCGCCCAGCACCACCACGCCACCGGATGCAGATGGCGCGTCACTCCTGCATTGCCCGATCCCGTTGCCGGCGAACGACAACTGCGCCACCGACGAGTAGCAGGGCGATCGCCGCCCCACCACCGACGACGACCGCGGGGTTGGTGCCCGCGGCCGTTGCGGCTGGCGCCGGCCCGGCCGCATCCGGTCGCCCGCCGGCGGCGCCCACACCGGTCGTGGAAGTCGCAGTGACGGTCGGGAGAGCGACGGCCGTCTCGGTCGAGTCGCTGGCGGATGCCGAGTCGCTCGACTTGCTCGACGCGCCACCCGCCGGAGGGCGGGTCGAGGCCGGCCGGCTCGGGGGCGGGGTTGAGTTCGTCGCCGGCGGCGAGGTGGGCGGCCGGGTGGTTGTGGACGGCCTCGTGGTGGTCGATGACGGCGGCCGGGTCGTCGTGGTGGCTGCCGGGGGCGCGGGCGGGGACATCCCGGGGGTCGCGCCGGCGCCGAACGCCAGCCCGATCGCGCTCCCGGGCGCGGGGTTCAGTGTGGCCCCGCCCTGACTGGAATAGCTCCAGCTGCCCCCCGCAGGAGCCGACCAGAGCGCCCAATAGGCGCTCGCCGGCGGAGTTTGGATGCAGGCCTCCTCTGCCGGTGAGGGGAAGCCGTTGACCCGGCAGATGAACGTCGTGGGGAAGCGTTGGGTGCCTTCGACCGAGAACCCTGCCGATTGGAGCGCTGCCCACGCCGACGCAGGATCACCTGCGGCGCAACCGGTCCGGATGCTCGCGCCGAAGTCGACGATCACGTTCACGCCATTACTCGTCGAGCACGTCGCCGCGGCCGCGGGACCGGCCCCGATCGTGGCGAGGGCGAATCCTGGCGTGGCCACGGCGACCCCGGCGGCCAGGCGAAGCAGCAGCCGGCTCACCTCGGAACCGGCGTGCTCGGCGGCTTGCCGGCGCCGAAGGCCCAGCCCTCGACGGTGCCCGGCTTGGGGTTGTTGGTGCCCGCGCCTGACGTGGAATAGACCCAGCGGCCACCCCGGACGGCATGCCAGTAGGACCAGTACCGGGTCGAGGGCGGCATGACGACGCAGGCCTCCTGGGTGCGCGACGGCACGCCGTTGATGCGGCATACGGCGCCCGGGAAGCGTTGCACCTGGACGACCTTGAAGCCGGCGCCGCTCAGGGCCGCCAACCCGCTGCTGGGGTCACCGGTCGCGCATTTGACGGTCGTGCTCGGGCCGAAGTCGACGACGACCGTGACGCCCTTACCGCGCGGGCAGGAGACTGGAAGCGATTGCGCCGCAACCGAACTCGGTGCGTCCGTCGGACTGGGCGAGGCAGCAACCGGGCCGGCGAGGGCGGTCGCGGAGAGCCCGCTGACGACGAGCGGGACTAGCCGGCTGAGTGTGGTCGAGCGCATGTCAGGTCCTTCCCCGGGTGAGGATGTATGCCGCTGCCGCGGCTCCGAGCAGCACCATGCCGCCCGCGAGGAGATAGGGGATTCGGTTGGCCGGCTCCCCCGGTGGATGCGGTCGCTGCGGGGGCAGCGGCCCCGGTCGGTGCAATGGTCGACATCGCCCCGCTAGCCGGGGCGGCGCTCGTCGCCGAAGTCGACGCGGTTGCCGACACGCTCGCTGCGCCCCCGGCGGCGCTTAGGTCGTCGGACGAGGCCTCGTCACCTGCGTCGTCGCTCCTGGCGTTGTCGCCGCCGGAACCCTCAACCGCCGCGTTCTCGGTCACGGTGACCGTGACCGCTCGCGCAGGCGGCGCGGTGACCGTCGTCGTGACGGTCGTCGTCGACGCCGGCGGGGCGCTGGTGCTCGGTGGCGACGACGTGTTCGGCGGCGTCGAGGTAGGGGGCGGGGACGTGCCCGGGCCCCCCGAGCAGCCGTCGGAGCCCGGCGTGGCTCCCTCGATCGAGACGGTCAACAGGTCGGCGCCGGCGAGGCCGAACGCCGCCTGGGAGGTCGCCCGGCGCTCCTGGTCGGAGACCTGCGCGCCGGCTCCGGCGGCGACCAGCGCGGCATGGGCGTCGGCGTCGTAGGCGATCGCCCCGCGAGCGGCGGCGGGTGCCGTGCAGTCCAGCTGCATCGAGGTGAGGAAGCCGTCGGCGCGCTCACGCTCGGCCGCGCGCCCCCCGGCGGTGAACGCCATCGCCGCGAGCCCGGTCGAGTTGGTGTTGGCGCTCTCGGCGCCGACGCCCCCGCCGATGCCGCCGTCGGCATCGAGCCGGTCAACGAGGAAGTCAAGGCCGGCCTGCGCTGCCGACTCGGCGGCGGCGTCGTCGACGGCAAGCAGCGCGACGACCGCCAAGGCCGTCGCGTCGGGATCGCTGGTGCACTCGTCCGATTCGACGAACAGCTTGAAGCCGCCGTCGGTGCACCGCTGGTCGAGCAGGAACTCCACGCCCACCGAGGGCACCTGCTCGCCGGCCCGGACGAGCGCGGCCAGGGCAAGGCCCTGCGTGAAGGTGTTGGAGGTGTCGGTGTATGCCGTGCGGTCGGCATACCGGCCGCCGCTCGTCTGCAGGTCGGCGAGATCGGAAAGCAGGTCGCGCCCGGCGAAGCCGCGCGGATCCTGACCCATGGTCATCGCGAGCAGGGCGGTTTTGGCGACCGGACCGGCATACAGCTCGGTGGTGCCAAAGGCCGGCCCGAGGTAGTCGTCCAGGTGTGTCTCGAGCTGCCGGGTGGCCGCGCTCGCCTCCGCCGGGCCGGTGCCCGTCGCGGCGAGCGCCAGCACAGCGTCGATGGTGACCCCGAAGTCGGCCTGGTCGGTGCCCGGGTAGTCAAAGACGTGTCCACCGGCGGCGAGCTCACGCTCGAGGAAGGCTCCGGCGTGGGCGGCGGCGTCGGAACTTTCGCTCGCCACGGCGGACGGTGTCCCGGCTGCGCCGCCCAGGGCGAGCATGAACGCGCCGACGAGCCCGGCAAGCGCGGTGATGCGGGCGGACACGATAGCTGCTCCTCGCTGGCGTGGCGAGGTCCCGGTGCCCGGGCCCGCGCCCCGCATTCCTCGGCGGTCGACAGGTCAACCCGTCGCGGTCGAGGCATTCCGGCTCACCGTCCTCAAGGACGGCCTACGGCTGCGGGTCAGCGCCGGACTTCGACCGGCTTCCCCTCGCTCGCGCGGTGCGCCCGCGGGCGCGGGCACCCGACCATCCTAGCGCCCCGCTGCGCCCGGCCGAGCCTCCATGATGGGGTGCGTGCGGGACTGGTCAGCGTGCGGGGCGGGTCACCCGGCCGGCGTCGGCGGGCGACCCTCGCCGGTCAACTCCGCGGTGGGCTGGAAGGAGTTGAAGTGCGCCTCCTGCTCGGACTTCAACGGCAGGTCGGGGGCGAACGTCGTGCCGATGGCGGCGAGGGTCGCGCCTTCATAGAGCAACTTGTGGACCGTGTTGGTCAGGGGCATGTAGACCCCGGACTGGTCGGCGAGCTGCTTGACGCTCTTGGTGTTGAGGACGCCCTCGGCGACCTGCCCGAGTTCGGTCTGGATGTCATCGAGCCGGCGCCCTTGGCCGAGGGCATAGCCGACGCGGTAGTTGCGCGACTTGACCGAGGAACAGGTCAGCACGAGGTCGCCGACCCCGGCCAGCCCGGATAGCGTCAGCGGGTTGGCGCCTCGAGCAACGGCCAGCCGGGTCATCTCAGCCAGTCCGCGGGTGATCGTCGCGGCCCGGGTGTTGGCGTCGTAGCCGAGGCCGTCAGCCGCACCGGTGGCGATGGCGATGACGTTCTTGACGCAGCCGCCGATCTCGACGCCGACGACGTCATCGGAGATATAGGGCCGCAGGAAGGGGGCGTGGAAGGCGTGCTGCACGGCCGCGGTGACCTCGGCGTCGGTGCCGGCAACGGTGACCGCCGTCGGGAACTCGCGGGCGACCTCGACGGCGAAGGAGGGGCCGGAGAGGAAGGTGAGCTTGCTATGCAGGTGCTGGGGGAGGACGTCCTGCAGCACTTCGCTCATCGTCATCAGGTTGTCGACCTCGATGCCCTTGGTCACCGAGCACAGCAGCGCACCTGGAGGGATGTGCTCGGCCGCCTGGGTGCCGACGCCACGCATCGCGTGTGACGGGACGGCGAAGACGACCAGGTCGACCCCGTCGAGGGCGACCGCGAGATCGGGTTCGCCGCGCAGCGTGTCCGGCAGCTGCACCCCAGGCAAATAGCGGGTGTTCTCGTGGAGATTTGTCATGGCCTCCAGGGTGGGGACGTCGATGTCCCACATCCGGACTTCGTAGCCCTTGGTCGCCAAGGTCCGGCCCAACGCCGTTCCCCACGAACCGCCACCCAGCACTGCAACCTTCATCGGACCGCCCGCCACCGTTCGCCGAAACCGTCGACTGGACATCGACTCCTGTTCACTCTAGCGAGAGGGGTGCAATTCGCGCCTGCTGAACGTGATGCGCGCCACAGAGCCACGCAGCGGGCGACCCGGGCTCGGCGGCATACTGCCGAGTGGCCGGCCGCAAATGGCAGGCAGGCGGGCTCGGGCAGCGGCTAAACTGCCGACCACTGGCGTTCGAGCCGTCATCAGCGGCGAGCCTCCGGAAGAACGGCGGGGAGACCCGCTCACTAGACCCGGACGGGAGGGGTCCGTCACAGCCCACGCAGAGCGGTCGTATGCCGCGCGCCCACCCGGGCGGGCAGCCTGCGGCAAGCGAGGTGGTACCGCGGTAGCGGCCCGCACCCGGGCCGGTGTCGTCCTCGTGACCGGACCACAACCGGCCTCACGAGGGCCGGCCGAGCATGGAGCACCGCATACCGATGGCTTATCCGAAGGCGAGCACCACCGGCGCCGGCGCCGTCCCGTCCAGCCCGCGCTTCCCGGCGATCGAGGAAGCCGTCCTCACCTATTGGGACTCCGACGCCACCTTCAAGGCGAGCATCGACAACCGCCCGGCCGGAGAGAACGGCGCCAACGAGTTCGTCTTCTACGACGGGCCCCCGTTCGCCAACGGGCTGCCGCACTATGGGCACCTGTTGACCGGATATGTCAAGGACATCGTCCCGCGCTATCAGACGATGCGTGGCCGGCGCGTCGAGCGGCGCTTCGGCTGGGACACCCACGGTCTGCCCGCCGAGCTGGAGGCAATGAGCCAGCTCGGGATCAAGACCAAGGAGGAGATCCTCGAGCTCGGCATCGAGGCGTTCAACGCCAAGTGCCGCGAGTCGGTGATGAAGTACACCCGCGAGTGGCGCGACTATGTCACCCGCCAGGCTCGCTGGGTCGACTTCGACAACGACTACAAGACGCTCAACGCGACGTTCATGGAGTCGGTGCTATGGGCCTTTAAGTCGCTCTACGACAAGGGATTGGTCTATGAGGGTTTCCGGATCCTGCCCTATTGCTGGAACGACCAGACCCCGCTGTCCAACCACGAGCTGCGGATGGACGACGAGGTCTACAAGATCCGCAAGGACCCGGCGGTCACCGTCGGCTTCCGCCTCACGACCGGCCCGTATGCCGGTGCCCTCGCCCTGATCTGGACCACGACGCCGTGGACCCTCCCCTCGAACATGGGCGTCGCTGTCGGCCCGGACATCGAGTACGTCGTGGTGGAGTCGTCCGCGACCGGTCGGACCGAGCGCTACCTGCTCGCGCAGTCGCGTGTGGCGGCATACGCCAATGACCTCTGGCCGGGCAAGGACGACGACGCAAAGGCGACGCGGAAGGACCCGTCAGCGCGGATCGTGGCGCGGCTGAAGGGAGCCGAGCTGGTCGGCTCGACCTACACCCCGCCGTTCGGCTACTACCAGGGGCATCCGCGCGCCCATCAGGTGCTCCCGGCGCACTTCGTGACGACCGAGGACGGCACCGGGATCGTCCACATGTCGCCGGGCTTCGGCGAGGACGACAAGGCCACTTTGGACGCGGCGGGGGTGGAAACCGTTGTCCCCGTGGGGCCGGACGGGCGGTTCACGTTCCCGGTGATCGATTATGAGGGCCTGCATGTCTTCGACGGCAACCCGCTGATCGCCGATCACCTGAAGAACCGGACGTGGGCCGACGCCACCGGCGAGCACGCCGACTCCGGCGGCGTCACCGCCGGCACCGTGCTGTTGCGCCGCGAGACCTATGAGCACTCCTATCCGCACTGCTGGCGCTGCAAGCAGCCGCTGCTCTATATGGCGGTGTCGTCGTGGTTCGTCGAGGTGACAAAGTTCAAGCAGCGGATGATCGAGCTCAACCAGGAGATCGCCTGGACTCCCGACAACGTCAAGGACGGCCAGTTCGGCAAGTGGCTGGAGAACGCCCGAGATTGGTCGATCTCGCGGAATCGCTTCTGGGGCAGCCCGATCCCTGTGTGGCGCTCGGACGATCCGAAGTTCCCGCGGATCGACGTCTACGGCTCGTTCGCGGAGCTGGAGCGCGACTTCGGGCAGCTGCCGCACAATGAGAAGGGCGAGCCTGACCTGCACCGCCCGTTCATCGACCGGCTCACCCGGCCCAACCCCGACGACCCGAGCGGCAATGCGACGATGCGCCGGGTCGAGGATGTCCTCGACGTCTGGTTCGACTCCGGCTCAATGAGTTTCGCGCAAGTGCACTATCCCTTTGAGCACCGCGAGGGGTTCGAGCACCACTTCCCGGGCGACTTCATCGTCGAATACATCGGCCAGACGCGCGGCTGGTTCTACACCCTGCACATCCTCGCGACCGCGCTCTTCGACCGGCCGGCGTTCCAGTCGTGCATCAGCCACGGCATCGTGCTCGGCGACGACGGCCAGAAGATGAGCAAGTCGCTGAAGAACTATCCCGACGTCACCGAGGTCTTCGACCGCGACGGCGCCGACGCGATGCGCTGGTTCCTGATGGCCAGCCCAATCTTGCGCGGCGCCAACCTGATCGTCACCGAGGGTGGCATCCGGGCCGCGGTGCGCCAGGCGATGATCCCGCTGTGGAATTCGTGGTACTTCTTCGCGCTCTACGCGAACGCCGCAGGCTATGACGCGACGTGGCGCACCGACTCCCGCGACGGCCTCGACCGCTACATTCTCGCCAAGCTGCGCGAGTACGTGGTGGAGTCCCAGGCCGCGCAGGACGCCTACGACATCCCGCGCGCCTGCGAGCTGACCCGATCCTTCCTCGACGTCCTCAGCAACTGGTACATCCGCCGCTCGCGCGACCGCTTCTGGGCGGCTGACGGGCAGGTCTCGGACGCCAGCCGGGATGCGTTCGACACCCTCTACACCGTGCTCGAGACCGTATGCCGCGTCGCCGCCCCGCTGCTCCCGCTCGTCACCGAGGAGGTTTGGCGTGGGCTCACCGGCGGCCGCTCGGTGCACCTGACCGACTGGCCGGATGCCGAGTGCCTGCCGGCCGACCACGCGCTCGTCGCCGCGATGGATCAGCTGCAGACGATCTGCTCGATCGGCTCGTCGCTGCGCAAGGCCGAGGGGCTGCGGACCCGGTTGCCGTTGTCGGTGTTGACCGTCGTCTCGCCGGATTCGGCTGCGCTGCAGCCGTTCTCGGCGACGGTCGCCGACGAGCTCAACGTCAAGTCGGTGGTCCTGCGCGACGTGACCGAGGCGCATGAGTCCGACTTCGGGATCTCCCAGAAGCTGACCGTCAACGCCCGCGCCGCCGGCCCGCGGCTGGGGCGAGAGGTGCAGACCGCGATCAAGGGCTCCAAGTCCGGCGACTGGTCGGTCGCCGAGGACGGCACCGTGACGGCCGGCGGGCTCGTCCTCGTCGAGGGGGAATACACCCTCGAGACCGTCGTCGACCAGTCCGGTGACGGCTCGATCGCCACCGGGCTGCTGCCCGGGGGTGGGTTCGTCGTGCTCGACACCACCGTGACGCCCGAGCTGGAGCTGGAGGGGGTGGCGCGCGATCTCATCCGAGCCGTCCAGGGCGCCCGCCGCGACGCGGGTCTCGATGTCTCGGACCGGATCTCGCTTTCTCTTGCGGGCGCCGAGCAAGTCCACCGGGCGGTGGCCGGCCATCGCGACCTGCTCACCGGCGAGACGCTCGCCACCCACCTGGAGCTCTCGCCCGACCTCGATGCCCTCGCGCCGGGCGACGGCGTGATCGCCGCAACCGTCGGCGAGCGCTTCCCGGTCCGGATCAAGGTGGCCAGGGCCGGTTCTTAGCTAAGGGTCTAAGCGGCTATCGCTAGCGTCGGCGAACCAGGACGGCATCTCCGCCCGGGGTGGGGAGAATTCTCTACCGATGGTCTCCCCCTCGGGGCGATGGGTGGCGTTCACGTCTCATTCCCCGGTTCTGATGGCGAAGAATGCCCGTGCGAGTCTGGTCGTCAAGGATCTGACCAGCGGTGCGGTGCGCCGGCTGGAGCCGACGCCGCAGCAGTCCCCGCCGGGGGCGACCCGCCCGTTCGAGGGCGGCGCGTGGGACTGGAGTGCGGACGGGAAATGGCTGCTGGTTTCTGGGGGGTGGCCGGGGCCGGGGTATGACCCGTCGTTCTGGCGGGTGGAGTGGCCCTCGGGGCGGTTCCACAAGCTGCCGATCCACGGGGACGTGATCGATGTGAACGAGATCAGCGCGGACGGTTCCGTGGTGACCGGCTCGGAGTCCACGGGCTCGGCTGGTCAGGTCCCGTTCGTGCTGGACGTGGCCACCGGGAAACGGCGGTTCATCCCCAAGCCGCCGGGGGTGGACCCGACCATCGGTATCGGCAATGATCAGGTGTACCTGTCCGGGGACGGCCGGCATGTGGTGACGTCGTGGAAGATCAACGATGAGGATATCGACCGAGTGGTGCAGCTCTCGCGGGTCTCGGATCTGAAGGTGGAGCAGATCCTGACCCAGCGCAACACCGGGTTGACCGCGCTGGCCGGGGCGGTTGGGGTGAACTATGACGGCTCAGTCCTGCTGCTGGGTTGTATGCGCCGCCCGCCCGCGCCGTATTTCATCCCGGCCGACCTCTATCGCTACAACCGGCTGACCCGGGGACAGACCCGGATCACGGTCACCAGCAAGGGGGTGCCCTTGAACTCCTCGATCGACCGGATCCGCGGCAGCGCCGACCAGCGCACCGTCTTGATCGGGACCTACGCGAACAATCTGGTCAAGGGCGACGCCCCGGTTGGCGAGTGGCTTCCCATCCGGGCCAACGATGTCTTTACCGTCGAGATCGACCCGCTCCAGCATTAGACTCACGCCAGGAGTTGCGGCTCATCGTGTAGGCGTTCGGGTCGCGCAGCCGCGTCCCGGTGACCGCGGCGACGTCAGGGTGCGCGGCCAGTTCGCTTCGGATGCTCTCGGAGCGGTCCGGACCGGACCGCGCTGCGCCGCCCAAGGCGAGAGCGACCAGCACGGTTGCGATCGCGGGCGACAGTCGCCGCCACTGCGCGCCGGTGGGTTTCACGCCCCGAGCGCTAGGACAAATAAGCGCCGGCCGCGCGCCATCACCCGAGAGCTATCCTCCCCCGGCGCCCACGTGGGCGACCAGGGCGTCCAGTTCCGCGCGCACCAGTGTCATCAGCACCTCCGGGTTGGGCAGCGGCTGGCGCAGGCTGGTGACGCCGAACTCGACGAGCTGGTCATAGACGACCGCGTGGACGAAGACTTGCTGCGGGGGCAGGACGAAGGTGCGGCCATAGATGTGCGCCAGCTTGGTCCCGGCGAAATAGCGGGGCCCGTCACCGGGGATCGTCAAGCTCGCGAAGGTCAGGTTGACCAGCGGCGGCAAGAAGCTCATCGCCGGGTTGCCGAGGGCGATCGTCACCGGCGCCACGAGCCCGGGGTGGACCAGCTGGCTGAACGCGCTCACCGCGTCCGTGCTCGTCTTGGCTTCCTGATATGCCGCCCGGCGCTTGTTGTTGAGCCGGTGCACCATCTCCAGGCGCTCGGCTCGGTCGGCGACCTCGACGGGCAGGTCGATGAGCATGACCGAGAACGCGTTGTCCCCTTCCGAACGCCCGGGCACCAGGGTGGGGGTGGCGACGCGCAGCGGACGGTCGGGCAGGGCGTGGTTGCGCTCGAGATAGCTGCGCAGCGCCCCGGTGAGCAGGGTGAGCAGGACATCGCCGGTGCTCAGGTCGGGCCTGACCTGCCGCACCGCCTCGACGTCGGCCCGCGGCAACGAGATCGCCGCGAGCGTCTTGGCGGGTTTGCCCGCGCGCTGCTCGAAGGGTGTGCGTGGGGGCGTCCGCGGGCGCGAGTCGGCTGGCCGTTCGCTGACCTGTGGCCGGGGATGAGCGCCGCGGATCAGCCGGGCCGTCTGTCCGGTCATCCCCTTGACCGCCGAAATCATCTCGGGGACGGCCTGGGCCAGCATTTCGCTCATCGTCGGCGGCGTCTCGCCCGGCAACTGCTCCGGCTGTCGCGCCGGGTCGACCGCGACCGGCCGGGTGTCGAAGAACGCGTCGTAGACGGACAGCCCGCCGAGCCCGTCGACAAGTGCCTGGTGGGCGCGGATCAGCAGCACGGTGCGCGATTGGGCGGCGGATTCGGCATACCAGGCCCGCCAAAGCGGCCGGCGCCGGTCAAGGGGGGTGGCGCTGAGCCGCACGGACAGATCGAGCAACGAGCGCAGGTCGCCCGGCGGGGGCACGATCGCCCGGGTCAGGTGATGGTCGAGGTCGACGTCCTCGACCTGCATCCACTGTTCCATACCCCACCCATAAGAGGTCTGGGCGAGTTGGCGGCGCAACAGCGGGGTCTGCGCCACTCGCTGGGCGATCGCCGCCTGAACCGTCTCGAACGGCAGCGGTCCGTCCGCGGTGGGCTCGAGGATATAGATGCCCATCGTGTCCATCGGATAGTCCTGCTGCTCGATCCGCAAGAAGACCCGCTGAATCGGGTTGAGGCGCCTCATCGGCGGCCTTCTCGGGGCTCGTCCGCTGGCCGTCCGCCGGAGCGATACCAGTTGATGATCAGCCGGTAGCGCACCCGCTGCACCAGGCCGAAAAGGTGCGGGTTGACGACCTCGGGATGCTCCAACGAGACCAGATGGCCGCCGCGGGGCACGACCGAGAACAGCGCCTTGGGCAAGCCCCGGGCGATCGCCTCGCTGTGCTCGACCTGCAAAATGACATCGCGATCGCCAGTGACGACCGCCGCCTCCGCGTGCTGCAGGTTCGCCAACGCCTCGGTGACATCGTGGCTGCCGAACAGCCGCAGCAGGTCACCGATCGACGTCTCGATCTTGGCTTCACCGATCATCTCGGCGGTGAACTGCAACAGCTCGGGGGAGACCGCGCTGGCGAAGGCGATCTCGCGCACCGCCTCGGACTCCAGGGCGCCGATCAGGCCGCGGAAGCGGGTGACACCCGCGCGCAGCCCCGGGTTCTTCAGGCCGCGGTCGATCCGCGAGGGCGCGACCTTCCACAACGCGCCGCCGAAGCGGCGCAGCCCGATGTCGTAGTCGACCATATTGGCGCTCGTCGCGATCAGCCCGACGCCGGCGACCCGCTCCTTGACCAGCTCCGGATGCCTGCGGGCCAGGCCGAGCAGCGTCATCCCGCCGAGCGAATGGCCGATCAACACCAGCGGCCCGGGCGTCTCGATCGACTCGATGACCCGGCGCAGGTCCTCGACGAGCAGATCGATGGTGATCGGCTGCTCACCGACCGGGCTCTTGCCGTGCCCGCGGGCGTCGTAGTAGAGCGCCCGGACCCGGCCCCGGAAGGCGATCCGCTGGTAGTGCCAGTAGTGGAGGTTCTCCAGATAGCCGTGCAGGAAGACCAACGTGAGATCCTGCTCGACCGGGCCCTCGGGCGGGTCCGTGGACACATAGAGGTGGAGGCCGTCGACGGTCTCGACCGTGCTCTCGACGCCGAGCAGCGACCCGAGCGGAATGTCCGGGCCGATGCGCTCCTGCCACACCCGAACCGGCGCCACCGGCAGCCCCTGCAAGGCGGTCCCCAGCGGTTTGGCGACGCCGGCAACGCCCGAGCGCACGAGCGCCGGCACGCCCCGCATGCCGATGCGGGCCAGTCCGCTGACGGTTCCCATGCCTTCTCCTTCGCCGGCCAGGCGTGCGCAGGTCCTGCGGGCATCGTGGCCCATCCAGGCACCATTGTCTCCCCGGGTCCGCGATGCGTTCAGGCCCGGGCGCCCTCACCCATCGGATGCCAGAGACCTCGCGACAGGAAGACCTCGCGCAACAGGTCGGGTCGGTCGCTGATGATCCCATCCACGCCGGCGTCGAGCAGCCGGTGCATCGTCGGCGGATCGTCCACGGTCCAGACGATCACCTTGATCCCGTGCGCGTGCGCTCCTGGGACGAGCCGATCGGCAAAGACCGGCAGCCGTCCCAGCCGCACCGGCACATGGGCGTAGGCCGCGCGCCGCACCCACTGCGGCACCCGCACCCGGGCTCGAGAGCACCCGACCAGGGTGGTCAGCGTCCGCCAGCCGAGGGCCGTGTGGACGTCCGGGGCGAGCTCGCGAAGCCGGGCCAGCTGCCCGTCCCAGGCGCCGGCCGCGCACACGCGGCGGGCAACGGCGGGATCGCGGATCACTGCCGCGAGCGCGTCGACCGCTGCCGGTTCCTTGACGTCGATCGTGAACCGCGTCCGCGGGAAGGCGGCCAGAGCCTCGGCAAGCGTGCATATCGGCTCGCCCCCCACGCGAACCGCCCGCAATTCCTCGGCCGTATGCCGTCCCACCGGTCCCCGGCCGTCGCTCACCCGGTCGATGGTGGCATCGTGAAAGCAGACCAGCTGCTCGTCCCGCGTCAGCCGCACGTCGGTTTCGAGATAGCGCAGGCCAAGGGCCACGGCACGGCCGAACGCGGCGAGCGTGTTCTCCGGTGCCAAGGCGGCGCCGCCGCGGTGCGCGATGGCGATCGGTCCGCTGTGGGTGGCATAGGCCATGACACCAGAATGGTTGGCGCCGAAGGTGCTTCCGACGATCCCGCGGGTTTTCGAAGGAGAGTTCACCCGATCGCCGCGCGGTGGAATCCAAAGTTCACCGGCAGGCCGCGTGGGGCGCGCGGGAGGGGTCGCTGGGACCGCCCCAGGGTGAGGGGTCGCGCGCGGGGGCCCAACGGCATACGGTGACTCCGTGAGCGAAACCACCGGACCCATCGCCCTGATCGCCGAATTCACCACGAGCGAGGAGAACCTCGAGACCGTGCGGGGACTGATCGTCGCCTACGGCGAGACCGTTCGCGCCGAGCCGGGCAACCGAGCCTTCCAGGTCTACAACCACGTCGCCGAGCCGACGAAGTTCTGGGTGCACGAGATCTATGCCGACCAGGCCGCTTTCGAGGCGCACATCGGCGACCCGGCGGGTAAGGAGTTCAACGGCAAGCTCGTCCCATTGATCAACGAGCCCGAGTCGGTGCTGACCTTCCTCACGCCGGCCAACTGAGTCGGTCGCGGGCTCTGCCGGGAAGACCGGGCCACTGACGTGAGGGGACTGGCTGAGCGGCTGGGCTGAGAGACTGGGGCGGTGAGTCCTGCCCCCGATGCCGCCCAGCGCGAAGCCAACCGTCGCCTCCAGCTGACCAAGCGGATGCGCGCGGTGGACCGGGACATCCTCGCACGCGCACCGGAGCACGACCTGCAGCCGGACCTCGCCCGGATCACGGCCGTCATGGAACTGCTCGGCGACCCGCAACGCAGCTTCCCCGCGATCCACATCACCGGCACCAACGGCAAGACGACGACCGCGCGCCTGATCGCCGGGTTGCTGCAGGGGTTCGGGCTGACGGTCGGCAGGTTCACCTCGCCGCACCTGCACCACATCCGGGAGCGGATTGCGATCGGCGGCGAGCCGGTCAGCGAGGAGCGCTTCCTCGCGGCATACGACGATGTCCTTCCGTTCATCGAGATTGTCGATGCCCGGAGCCTGGCCAGGGGCGGGCCGCGGATGACCTACTTCGAGGTGTTGGTCGCCCTCGCGTATGCCGCCTTTGCCGACGCCCCGGTCGACGTCGCGGTCATCGAGGTGGGCATGGGCGGATCGTGGGATGCCACCAATGTCATCGACGGGCAGGTGGCCGTCGTGACTCCGGTGGCCATGGATCACGCGCACTTCCTCGGCGACACGATCGAGCAGATCGCCACCGAGAAGGCGGGGATCATCAAGGCCGACGCGCTCGCCGTGAGCGGCGTGCAAGAGCCGGAGGTCGCCGAGATCCTGGTGGCACGTGCGGGCGAGGTCGGCGCGCGGGTCGCGTTCGAGGGCAACGACTTCGGGGTGTTGGCGCGCGATGTCGCGGTCGGTGGGCAGCAGCTGACCGTGCGCGGTCTTGCCGGCGATTATCGTGACCTCTTCCTCGCGCTGCACGGAGCGCATCAGGCGCACAACGCGGCGATGGCGCTGGCGGCGACCGAGGCCTTCCTCGGCGGGGGCGAGCAGCCGCTGGACATCGATATCGTGCGCCAGGCCTTCGCCGAGGCCCGATCGCCCGGGCGGCTGGAGATCGTGCGTCGTTCGCCGACGGTGCTTGTCGATGCGGCGCACAATCCCGCGGGGACCCAGGCGCTGGCCACCGCCCTGCGGGAGGAGTTCACGTTCACCAAGCTCGTCGGCGTCATCGCCATCCTGGCCGACAAGGACGCCGTCGCGATGCTGGAGATCCTCGAGCCGGTGCTGGAGGAGGTCGTGATCAGCCGCTCGACGTCGCCGCGGGCCATGGATCCCGACAAACTGGGCGCGATCGCGGTCGAGGTCTTCGGGGAGCATCGCGTGGTCGTCGAGCCCGATCTGCCGACGGCCCTCGACCGGGCCGCCGAACTCGCCGACGAGGGCGGCGTCGGCGGTGGCGTCGTGGCGACGGGGTCGGTCACCACCGCCGCCGACGTGCGGCTGCTGCTCGGCGCTGACGACGCCTGAACCCGCACGACCTCGCCCAGGGCGGCCGGCCAGAGGTCGGGATCCAGGTGCCGACGGCGTGCTACGGCATAGGGTCGAGGGTATGCAGCAGCGACAGCTTGGCGCCGATGGTCCGATGGTCAGCGTGATCGGGCTGGGGTGCAACAACTTCAGCCGGCCTGGCCGCGCCACCGAAACCCTCGCCGGGACCAAGGCGGTCCTGGACGCGGCCATCGATGCCGGCATCACCTTGCTGGACACCGCAGAGATGTATGGCAATCCGCCCACGGGCAGCGAGTCGCTGATGGGCCAGGCGCTGGCCGGTCGCCGCGACCGGGTCTTCCTGGCCACGAAGTTCGGCCACGAGGCGGCCGTCATTCCGGGCGCCGAGAAGTGGGGTCCCCTTGGTGGCGCGACCTATGTCAAGCGCGCCTGTGACGCCTCGCTGCAGCGCCTCCAGACCGACTGGATCGACCTCTATCAGCAGCACACCCCCGACCCGGCGGTGCCGATCGAGGAGACGCTCGGCGCGCTCACCGAACTCGTGACCGCGGGCAAGGTGCGCTTCATCGGGCATTCGAACTTCACCGCCGAGCAGGCCGCCAACGCCGATGCCGCCGCCCGGGAGCACGGGCTGGCCCGGTTCGTATCCGCGCAGAACGAATTCAGCCTGCTGCGCCGCGAGGCCGAGGCGGAACTCTTGCCCGAGTTGGAGCGACTCGGCGTCGGGTTCTTGCCGTTCTTCCCCCTGTTCAGCGGGCTGTTGACCGGGAAGTTCAGCCGGGCCGCCCGGCCCGGCGGCACCCGGTTGACCGACGAGCGGCCTCAGCTGCTGGATGCGGCCGACTGGGACCAGTTGGCGGCATACCAGCGGGTGTGCGACGAAATCGGGGCTCCGATGAGCCAGGTGAGCATCGCCTGGTTGTTGACCCGGCCGGGGTTGAGCAGCGTGATCGCCGGCGCCACCCGCCCGGAGCAGATCGCCGACAATGCCGCCGCCGGACGGTTGGAGCTGACCGGCGAGACGATCGCCGCGATCGACGCCCTGTTCGCGCCCCAACCCACGTGACCGGTGCGCCCGGCCGGTCGGCGGGGGCGAACCCACGGACGCGGCATACCCTAGCTGTCATGCAGCAGACGACGACCTCGCCACCGTCCTGGTTGCGTGGGCCGCTCGGAACGTTCACCTGGCGGATGCTGGCCACGGTCTTGGGCGGTGAGGGGATCTGCGTGGTGCTGGGTGCCTTCTTGGCCCGCTCGGTTGCCGCGACGAATGACTCCGCCACCAGCGATTGGCAACTGGCCGGCGGGCTCATGCTCGGGCTGCTCTGCTTCGTCGCCGCCGGCGGGATGCGCCGCGGCTGGGGATTGCCGCTCGGCTGGGTGGTCCAGGTGCTCGTGCTGCTCAGCGCGATCGTGGTGCCGATGATGCTCGGGGTCGGACTGATCTTCGGTGCCCTGTGGGTGCTCTGCCTGCGCAAGGGCCAGCAGATCGACGCTGTGATTGCCCAGCAGGCATCGCTAGGGTGAGGGAATGGAACGATCGCTGGTCCTCGTCAAGCCCGAAGCGTTCGCCCGCGGGCTGACCGGAGAGGTGCTGCGCCGCATCGAGGCCAAGGGCTATCGGCTGGTGGCGCTGTCCATCCTGACCCCGCCGCGTGAACTGCTCGGACGGCACTATGCCGAGCACGAGGGCAAGCCGTTCTTTGAGTCGCTGATGGCGTTCATGTCCTCCGGCCCGGTGACCGCGATCGTCATCGAGGGCGAGCAGTGCATCGCCGGTTTCCGCTCGCTCGCCGGTGCCACCGACCCGACCAAGGCCGCGCCCGGCAGCATCCGCGGCGACCTCGGCCGCGACTGGGGACAGGGCTCGACTCAGAACGTCGTCCACGGCTCCGACTCGCCCGAGTCCGCCGCCCGCGAGATCGGCTTGTGGTTCCCCGAACTCAGCGGCTGACCTGCCCAGCGGTTACTGCGAAGTAGATCCAGCACAAGGTGCGCTGGTCCGCACGTTGTGCCGGACCTACTCGCGGGTAGCCAGGAGTCAGCAGCAGCGCGACTTCGGGTTGCGCTCCTGCTCGGCATACTTCTGCCGCCAAAAGTCCCGCTCGCTAGGGACCGGCGCGTCGGGATGGGCCCGGCGCAGGTAGTCGACATACCGCTCATAGGCGTCCGCACCGATCACCCCACGCCAGAACCGGCGCAGGTCGCGCCAGTGCTGGGTGAGGATGGTCTCGGGCATGGAGCTAATGATGCGCCCCTTGCGGGCTCGGGTCGAGCCCGGCCTGCTTCCACTCGGCGAGCACGGCCTTTTCCGCGGGTGTTGGCAGGAAGCTGCGCGGGGCGAAGATCCGCGAGGGCACATCCTCCTCCTCGGTCGTGGGCAGGCTGCCGAGCCGCAGCGCCTTGATGCACACGGCGATGGCGGCGAGGACGACGATGATCACCAGAGCGGCATACAGGATCGACATCAGCCCCTGGATGTTCGTGTTGCGGATGACCTTGTCCAAGTCCGCGGGCGTCTTGGTCGTGGCGAGCAGCTTGCCGGCGTCGCGGGCCTTCTCGGCGGCGTTGTTGAGCGCGAAATACCCGATCTTGGGGTCGTCGCTGAAGATCTTTTGATACGACGCCGAGAGGGTGACGATCAGGTCCCAGACCAGCGGGATGCCGGGCACCCAGGCCCACTTGGCCTTGCCCTGTTTGATCAGGATCGTCGTCACGACGGTCAACGCGATCGCCGCGAGCAGCTGGTTGGCGATGCCGAACAGCGGGAAGAGCGTGTAGATCCCGCCGAGCGGGTCGCCCACGCCCATGACGAGGATTGAACCCCACCCGGCGACGACAAGCAGCGAGCACAGCCAGGCGCCGACGCGCCAGCTCGGGTCCTTAAACCGCTGCAGCCCGGGGATGTTCCCGATCGCATCGGAAAACATGAAGCGCGCCACCCGGGTGCCGGCATCGACGGTCGTCAGGATGAACAGCGCCTCGAACATGACCGCGAAGTGATACCAGAACGACTTCAGCGACTCACCGCCGAAGACCTTCATCACCTCGGACATGCCGAACGCCAGCGTGGGCGCGCCGCCGGAGCGGGAGACGATCGACTGCTCGCCGACGCTCTGCGCGGCGGCGGTCAACGTGGCGGCGTCGATCGGCGGGACCGGGCTGCCACCCGGGGTCGTCAACGCCAGTCCGTTGACGAACTCGGCCGCCGTCTGCGGCGTGCCGCCGGTCAGCGTCTTGGCCGCGTTCATCGCGAAGTAGATGTGCTGGTCGATGCTGCAGGCCGCAACCAGGGCCATGATCGCCACGAACGACTCGGTGAGCATCGAGCCGTAGCCGATCATCCGCGCCTGCCCCTCCTTTTCGATCAGCTTGGGCGTCGTCCCGGAGGAGATCAGCGCGTGGAAGCCGGAGAGCGCTCCGCAGGCGATCGTGATGAACAGGAACGGGAACAGCGAGCCGGCGAAGGAGGGCCCGGTGCCGGTGTGGGCGAAGGTGGTCACCGCCGGCATCTTGATGACCGGCATCGAGATGAGGATGCCGAGGGCGAGCAACGCGATCGTGCCGACCTTCATGAACGTCGAGAGATAGTCGCGGGGGGCCAGGAGCAGCCATACGGGCAAGACGGCGGCGCTGAAGCCATAGATAATCAGCGCCCAGGCCAACTGGCTCGGGGTCAGCGTGAAGGTCTCGGCCCAGGAACTCTCGGCGACCCAGCGCCCGGCGATGATCGCGAAGACGAGCAGGAAGACCCCGATGACCGAGACTTCATTAACCGCGCCCGGGCGCAGGTAGCGCAGATAGACGCCCATGAACAGCGCGATCGGGATCGTGCAAGCAATCGAGAAGACGCCCCAGGGGCTCTCGGCGAGCGCGTTGATGACAACGATGCCGAGCACGGCGATGAGGATGAGCATGATCGAGAGGATCCCGAGGATCGCCGCGATCCCGCCCACGGTGCCGAGCTCGTCCTTGGCCATCTGCGCCAGGCTGCGGCCATGGCGGCGGATCGACATATGCATGACCATGTAGTCCTGCACCGCGCCGGCAAAGACGACGCCGACAATGATCCAGATCGTGCCGGGCAGGTAGCCCATCTGTGAGGCGAGCACGGGGCCGACGAGCGGTCCGGCGCCGGCGATGGCCGCGAAGTGGTGGCCATAGAGGATCCGGCGGTCGGTCGGCATGAAGTCCTTGCCGTTCTCGAACTGCTCCGCCGGGGTCGCGCGCGTGTCGCGTGGTTTGAGCACGCGGTATTCGATCAGCCGGGCATAGAACCGGAAGGCGATGATGTAGGTGCACAACGCCGCCACGACGAACCAGACGGCGTTGACATTCTCGCCCCGGACGACGGCGATCATCGCCCAGGCGATGGCGCCGAGCAGGCCGATGGCGCCGAAGACGGCCTTGGTCCGGCCGGTGATGATGTCCGGCTCCACCACGGCGACCGGTGGTCGATCGGGGTCGGTGCGAAGGACCTCGACGTCGCTGCCTAGGTGCGCGCTCATACTCCCGCTCCCTTGCTGAAGAGTTCGTGACTCTGTCACCGTAGGCCCCACTGGGCTCTCCCGTCACCCATCCGGCGCAGGCAGTTGGATAACAGTCCGGCGACGAGTTCGCAGGTCAGCGTTCTCGGGGAGTGCTCTCATAAAGGGAGATTGCCCGTATGCCGCGGGGCAGCGGCGCCTGCTCGCACGATGCAGTCCGCACATCGCAGCGAACCCACCACTGCCACCAGCCGGTTCCAGCCTGGGCGACCGGTTTGACGACTCGGTAGGTGTCGAGGAACCGCTGCTGGGGGAAGACGCCCCAGCTGGCCACCGACTGCTCGCCTACCCGCTGCCGGACCCTGGCGCCGGCCAAGGTCATCGGGTTGCTCGCCATCACGATCGTCGCCTCGGGATTGACGGCGTTGGGGTGCGGTGTCCGGGTGGCGCCGGGCGGGTCGTCGCCACAGGTGATCTCGCGGACGGTGCCGGTTCTCACGTCGAGCAGCTCGAGGCACGAGCCCGGTTCGATCGTGTCCTCCTCCGGTCCGTAGTCCATTTCCCGGTGCACGAGAACGAGACTCGGGTTGGTGGCGAGGACGCGGGCGAGGGGGTCGTCGTGGCCGTAGATGAGCGTGAGCCGATCCTGCTGGGGGGCCCAGAGCTGCACGCCCGCGTCGGTGTTCACCAGGACGCCGCGACTGGTCCAGCCGAGCACCTGACCGCTTTGTAAGCCCATCGAGTGCCGCGCCGTGGGCGGCTCTCCGGGCTGGACGAGATAGAGGAAATCGGGGCCATCCGGAGTGATATTGGGGTCGATCAAGGTGCTGATCGCGTAGGCACCACTGCCGCCGGGGTCCCGTGCGGCGCCGGTGATAAGCCCCCCTTCGAAGGCCGTGCCCCGTGCCGCGCCCACCGCCACCTCCGTGACCGATCCGTCGCCGGCGATATCGAGCAGGGTCCAGTCGCTCGGGGTGGGAGGTGAAGTCATCCGCCGACGCGTCACCAGCAGGTTGGCCTGTTCCGGGTCGAGGATCGCATAGCGCGCACCGGCGTCTGCGCCCAGCGCGGTCCGCTGGCTCCGGGTCACCACGGCGACCTGCCCGTCGAGGCCGACTTCCAAGCGGGGGGTGATGTCGACGGAGGCGCCGACGGGGAGCTCGTCATTCCAGTCCGCCCCGAGATCGTCCAGCGGCGTCCGCTGCGCCATGGGCAGGTGCGTGGTGACCGTCGAGGACGACGTGGCCGCGTGCGGCGCGGTGGCGGGGTCGCTGGCGCGGTGATGGAACAGGGCGGCGGCCCCGAGCGTGCCGCCGGCGACTGCCGCGGTCACGACCACGACGGTCGCGGCCCGCCGGCGTGACCGGCGACGGTGGCCGGCCGCGATTGCCCGCGCCGCCAGGTCGTCGGGCGCAGCAGCATCGCCGGCGTGCTGCGCCAGGCTCGCCTCCAGGGATCGGTCCAGGTCGGTGCTCATTGCGTCACCTCGTTGGGTTGGCCAGGATTGGGAGTCACGTTCTTAGGCAGGGGAATTCGCTCACGAAGGCGAGCCAGACCCCGATGCAACTGGCTCTTGACCGTGCCCACGGAGCAGCCAAGCACGGCGGCAATCTCGGGTTCGGTCAGGCCCTCGTAATACCGCAACACGACCACCGCCCGCTGACGCGGACCGAGGGTGGCCAGGCCGCGAAATACGAGATCTCGGTCCTCGAGGACGCCCTCATCGGGGCCGGCGACGAATCGATCGGGGACATCGGCGGTGGGGCGTTCTCGCCGCGTGGCGGCACGACGCCACACCGAGACGTGCGTGCGGGCGAGGACCGTTCGGGCATACGCCTCCAGCGCGCCCTGGTCGCGGACCCGATCCCAGGACAGGTAGACCTTCGCCAGCGCGGTCTGGAGGAGGTCCTCGGCATCGGCTTGGTTCCCCGTCAGCAGGTATGCCGTGCGCATCAGCACGGCCGAACGCGCACGAACGAAGCCGGTGAACTCCGAATCCCCGATCCATCGCCCTCCTCACGCCGTGTCACTGAGAAGGACGCGGCTTCCCGCCTCAAGGGTTGCACGCGCGGCCCGGGGAGCTTTCCCACCCCCGCCGAGGCACGTGGCCACGAGTAGGCTGACCGGCATGGCTGATTACGACGTCGTGGTCCTCGGTGCTGGTCCTGGTGGGTATGTCGCGGCAATCCGCGCCTCGCAGCTGGGCAAGAAGGTCGCCGTCGTCGAGAAGAAGTATTGGGGTGGGGTCTGCCTCAACGTCGGCTGCATCCCGAGCAAGGCACTGATCAAGAACGCCGAGTTGGCGCACACCCTGCAGCACGACAAGCGCAAGTACGGCATCGAGGGCGACGCGACCATGTCCTACGGGCCCACGCACAAGCGCTCCCGGCAAGTGTCAGCCGGCATCGTCAAGGGCGTCCACTTCCTGATGAAGAAGAACAAGATCGAGGAGATCGACGGCTGGGGGACGCTCACCGGCCCGAAGTCGATGTCGGTCGCCCTCAACGACGGCTCGACCCGTGAGATCAGCTTCGACAACCTCATCATCGCCGCCGGTGCGATCACCCGGATGCTGCCCGGCGTCGAGGTCAGCACAAACGTCGTCACGTATGAGGAGCAGATCCTTGACGAGAACCTCCCGGGCTCGATCATCATCGCCGGGTCGGGAGCCATCGGGGTCGAGTTCGCCTATGTGATGAAGAACTTCGGCGTCGACGTGACGATCGTGGAGTTCCTCGACCGGATGGTGCCGACCGAAGACGCCGACATCTCCAAGGAACTCGCCAGGCACTACAAGAAGCTCGGCGTCAAGGTGCTGCTCGGCACCAAGGTCGAGGGCGTCGAAGACACCGGATCCGGTGTGCGCGTGACCGTTTCGCCAGCGGCCGGCGGGGACCAGCAGGTGCTCGAAGCGGACAAACTGTTGTCCGCCATCGGCTTTGCTCCCCGGATCGAGGGCTATGGGCTCGACGCCGCCGGCGTCAAGCTGACGGATCGGGGCGCGATCGAGATCGACGACTACTGCCGCACAAACGTCGACGGCGTCTATGCGATCGGCGACTGCACCGCCAAAATGATGCTCGCCCACGTCGCCGAGGCCCAGGGCATCGTCGCCGCCGAAACCATCGCCGGCGCCGAGACCATGCCGGTCGACTACGCGATGATCCCGCGCGCCACCTACTGCCACCCCCAGATCGGCTCCTTCGGCCTGTCCGAGCAGCAGGCCAAGGACGCCGGATATGACGTAAAGACCGCCGCTTTCCCCTTCTCCGCCAACGGAAAAGCGATGGGCCTCGGCGACCCCGTCGGCTTCGTCAAGGTCGTCGCCGACGGCACGCGCAACGAGATCCTCGGCGCCCACATGATCGGCCCCGACGTCACCGAACTGCTCCCCGTCCTCACCCTCGCCCAGAAGTGGGACCTGTCCGCCGACGAAGTCGCCCGCAACGTCTTCGCCCACCCGACCCTCTCCGAGGCGGTTAAGGAGGCCGTCGAGGGCATCGCCGGCCACATGGTCAACCTGTGACTCTCTGATCTCTGAGGGCATTAACGACGGCCGCGGGCCGGCATCGCGTCGGTGCATCCAGCGCGCGGTCCCTTGGGCGCGGGCGGGATGTCGCTTCTCGTCCCGTGATGCTTCACGTCAAGATGCCCGCGAAACGGAGTCCCCTGGCCTTGCGCTCTCGGGCGCAGGGGGGCTACCCTCTTGGCGGCCGTGCCGGGGGGCGCGGCGTCACAAGTCGGGTCGGGGACCCGAAGGGGGAAAGATGAGTAGATTTCTGTCCGCCTGCCTGCTGGCAGGCACAGCACCGATACTGCTGGGTGCCGCGGCCGGCGCCACCGAGCGGGGAGCAGCCGGCTATACCACGGTCACCGGCCGCGTCCTCTATCGAGACGTCAACGGCACGCCTCATCCCGCCCGGAGAGTCATCGTCACACTGCGCGATGAGGACGGGTCCAGTGGGGGCACGATGCAGGCGCAAATGAGCACCGACGACAGCGGACGCTTCAGTATGCGCGCAACCACGAAGCGGGCCGGCTCCACGGCGAGAATGCTCTACGTCGAGGCGGGCTCCAAGGGCACGGGCTTCACCGTCACCGCGCAGACCAATCAGCACGTCCCCTACCTGATGCGTACGCCGGCACGGCGTGCCACAGGTGCCACCCAATCCGTCGCATTGCGCCCAGCAAGCGGTGCGAAAACCGTCAATGGTGCCTTCGCCGCCGCCGACGCCATGGTGACGGGCGTCCAACTCAAGAAGGTGCTCGGCATCAGCGGCGGACCCGCAACCATCCCGATCCGCTATCCCGTGGCGAAGACCGCGTACCGCGCTCCGGATATCCTGCTCCAGGAGTCGGACGTCTACCGCTGGGACGTGATCCTGCACGAGTACGGTCATCACCTCGAAGACATCCAGCTGATCTGGCCCGAGCTGTATGGTGACCAGCACAGCTGGACCACGTCCATGGACGACCTCTTCGCCAAGGGCAAGGCAGGCGCGATCGCGTGGCAGGAAGGGCTGGCGAGCTATCTCGCGGTGGCCGGCCAGCGAGCCCTGGGGGTCGGGGCGCTAGGCATCCCGGGAGCGGGTGACACAGCCTTCGACCGAGGTGGGCCCGTCCAGCTCTACTCCAACGCCGGCCTGAGCAGCCTTGGCGAGGCAAACGAACTGGCCATCGCCCGCACGCTGGCCCGGTTCGAAGGGCTTGGGGGGAGCATGGACGTCGTCGTGAACGCGCTGAAGAAGGATCGGCAGAACATCTTCTACAGGGCCCTGCCCGGACTGCTCGACGCCGTCTCCGCGGCCAGATTCGACGACACCAACGATGATCCCTACGCGCTGGGCGTGAGCGACACGGCAGCCTGCGGCCTCGAGGCCAACTCCATCAGTCCGAAGCTGCTCACGCCCGAGGCGGGAGCTTTCCTCGGCGAGGACAGCCCGCCGACCCTGAAATGGCGGGCCGCCGGTGGCGGCGTGAACTACCGACTGAATCGCTTCAGCGTGCAGTTCTGGTCGGCCAACTTCGACACCAAACTCTTCGAGTCCGGCCCCGTGTCCGCGACCGCCTGGACGCCGAGCGACGCCGAATGGACCCAGATCTACTGGGCCGCCGACGCCGCGGGCACGGTCCCGACTCGCATGCGTATCGTGATCAAGGGCAGTAACCTCTCCTCGCCCGTGACCGGGCCGTACAAGAGCTGCAGTGTGGAGGTCGCCAAACCCGAGATCACGGTCGAACCTGCCGGTGACGACTTCGTGCGACCGCAGCCCTTCGGCACCTGCGCCGACTTCGACGACCAGGGCTACCTCGACGGCTCCGACCGCGTGCGAGTATCCGGGCGCGGCTGGTCCGCGAACACCGCATACACCGTGTCCCTGGTGCGCACCCAGGACGACCATGACCCCATCCCCTTGGGCTCGTTGACCACGGACGCCGACGGGTCCGTGGAGGATCGGTACTTCGATATCCCCGCGATGCCCGGCGGGAAGTGGCAACTGGTGGCGTCGGCCGGGCGGGACAAGATCACCCAAGTGGTGCCCATCGTCGTCTACCGCTGCCTCTACTACCGCAATGGCGCGTCGCCCGACACGCAATTCATCCCCAGCTGGGGTGGGATGGGCGCGAAGCCCGCATCGACGGTCACCGAGTCCTACTATCCCGTGCCCATCCAAGCGACAGCCACGGCCGACGCCGACGGGGACTTCGAGGGCACGCCCTATACCGTGTCCTGCGTTAACGGGATGGTGAACTCCGCGATCACCATACCCAGCCTGGACGGCGACGTGCACTTGAGCTCGACCCGGCCCTGCACCGTCACCCGGACCACTGGAGCGGTGCAAACCGAAAGGCACGGGCTGGTGGGTCTGGTGCAGGTGCGCCGTTAGGTTAGGGGTCGAACCAGCCGGCGATGGTGCTCGGCCAGGGTCGCTGTCGTCGCGCCCTCCTCCGCCGGTCGAACACCTCTCCCAGCTTTGTCCGCCTGGCCTACGGTGTCACTGTGCACAAGCCCAAGTCAGACGCGATGATCGAGCGCATCCTGATTGTGGCGGCCCATCCCGACGACGCCGACTTCGGGCTCGGCGGGACCGTGGCCAAGTGGACGGACGCGGGCATCGCCGTCACCTTGCTCTGCGTGACCCGCGGCGAGCAGGGGGCCAGGCCCGGGGCCGACATCAGCGGCATACCGGCGCTGCGGGAGCAGGAGCAGCGGGCGGCGAGCGCCGAGGTGGGCATCACCGATGTCCGTTTCCTCGACGGCTACCGAGACGGCTGGCTCGAGCCGACCTTCGAGCTGCAGCGCGACATCGTTGCCGTCATCCGCGATGTGCGACCGCAACGGCTGGTCTGCCAGTCCCCGGAACGGATCTACACCCGGATGCAGGCCTCCCACCCCGACCACCTCGCGGCCGGGGAGGCCAGCCTGCGCGCGGCCTATCCGGCTGCCGAAAACCCGATTGCGTGGCCAGAACTCGGCCTGCCGTTCCACCACGTCGGCGAGATCTGGTTGATGGCGCACCCGAAGCCGGACCACGCGATCGACATCACCGACACCTTCGACCGCAAGCTTGCGGCGCTGCGCCGCCATGTCTCCCAGACCGGACATCGCGGCGAGGAGTTGGACGAGTTCCTGCGGCGGGTCTCCGGTCGAATGGCGGAGAGTTTCGGGCTCCCGGAGGGGCGCCTTGCCGAGGTATTCGCGATCGTCCCGCTGAACTGACCGAGGCGAGACGTCACATCAGTCCCGGGCTGCGGCTCATAACAAATTGTGACTGCTGGCGCGCCCGTTGGCGGCGAGGTTGCCTAAACCGAAGTTACGGCTGGTTGACGTGGCGAACCCCCTGCTGGGCAGGGGGTTCGCTGGTTTGGGTGTTGGTGGTTCTGTCTACTTGCCGTTGATGGTTAGGGGGATGGGGGCGTTTAGGAGGGCGAAGGTGTGGCGTTGGGTGGGGGTGGGTTCGGCCAGGGTGGGCACGAGGGGTGTGGTGTGGTCGGTGCCGTAGCGCAGGTCGTTGCGGGTCAGGGTGGCGAGGTGTTTGAGCAGGGCCGGGAAGGACCGCACGGGCTGGTCGTGGTCGTCGGTGTGTCGGGAGGCTTTGCGGTCCGCGGCTGGGGAGCGGTGGGCGGGGGCGACCGGGTCGGCGGGTGTTGGCGGGTGTTCGTCGGTGTAGGTCAGGGGGGCTAGGGTGGCGCGTAGGTGCCAGGTCAGGTAGGCGGCGAGCATCACAATCAGGACGTGGGCGCGGACGCGGTCTTCGAGGCGGTGGTAGATCGGGCGCAGGTCGAGGTCGGTGGCTTTGATGCTGCGGAAGTCGCGTTCGACGTGGGCGAGGTTTTTGTAGGCCTGGACGATGCTGGCGGGGGTGAGGGTCTCGGCGGGCGTTGGGGTGCGTAGCACGTAGATGCCGTCGAGGGCGGCTTCGGCGGCGATCTGGCTGGTTTTGCGGGTGATCACCACGGTGGTGTCGGTGATGGTCAGGTCGAAGTGTTTGGCCATCCGGTATTTGTTGAGGAGTTTGCCGACCCGCAGGCCGATCGTGTCGGCGCCGGCTAGCCGGCCCTCGGCCACTGCTCGCTGGGTGGGGGCCAGGGCGGTTTCGGTGGCGGTGAGCAGGTCCTCGCGTTTGCGGGCGCGTTCGGTGGCCAGGAACGGGTTGCGGCAGGCGATCAGCCGTTCCCCGGGGTAGTCGGGGTGGCTGATTTCGGCCAGGTTGTGTTCATCGAACAGGGTTGGTTGAAGCGGGCCGCCCTCGGCGGCAAGGGTTTTGATCGCGGGGGCGCGCAGCGCGGTGATCCAGCCGAGGTCGGCTCGGGTGGCCGGGTCGGTGTTGGTGTGGCGGATCGCGGTGATCCGGGCGGTGGTGATCATGCCGCGGTCGCCGACCATGACCATCTCGGTGAGTTTGAAGGTGTCCCGCACCAGGGTGACGGCCTCGATGAACGCGGTGGGGTCGGCGGTGTTGCCGGGGAAGACCCGGATCGCGACCGGGCGACCGGCCGGGTCGGTCAGCAGCCCGTACTCGATCTGGGTGCGGTTCTTCTTCCCGTCGCGGGAGTAGCCGCGCCGGGCCAGTGGGCAGTGGCTGCCTTCCATCCACGAGGACGATAGGTCGAACAGCGCCATCCGGGCGGGGTTGGCGTCGGCGGCCAGGTGGCGCCGGGCCAGCTGCTTCTCGATCGCGTCCTGGCGCCCGAGTAGCCAGTCCATCGCCGCGTAGACCTCGTCGGTGGAGGCACCGGCCAGGTCGAGGTCGACGCCCAGGGTGGTGTCGGCCCACCAGGAGATGGTCGCCAGCTTCGAGCCGGGTGCCAGCACTCGGGCGATGATCAGCCCCATCGCCAGGTCCCGGGCCCGCCCGGGCGGCCCGAGTAGCCCGGGTAGGCCCAGGGCCCGGGCTTGGGCCCACACCGCGGCCACATGCCCGTGCGGCAGGGAGCGGGTGATGGTGGCGGCCTGGTCGGCCGGGATGAACGCCTGCCCGGCCAGGCAGGCCCGGATCACCTCGATCAGCTCGGCCGGCAGGTGGGAGAGGTTCGCGACCGTCTCGTTGCGCACCTTGCCGTTCTCCCGCCAGGAACGCCGCAACAGGTGGGTCTCGTAGTCCCGGGCCACCCCGTCCTTACCAACATAGTGACGACGGTGCGTGGTCACATGAACCGCTCCACCACGTTTCGCCATACCGCCAAAATATCACACCGTGCCGGATCGATCGATCCACTTTAGTGACGACACACCGAGGGGTTAGAAGCCGCATCACTGCAGGTCAAAACGGGGATCCGCCCTCAAACCACTCGCAACTTCGGCCTAAAGGTCCAACCGGTCAGAAGGGCGAACCGACCGGAGACGAATTCGCGGGACCACGAGGCGGCCAACGAGGAGGCGTGCACCACCGGGTCCGTCCATCGCGGCGAGTCCTGCGGCTTCGACGGGGCAGGCTGCGGGCGCAGGGGTAGCGTGAGCCTGTTCCTGATGGCGAAGGAGTGGCGCAGTGGCTGAGCAGTCGCGTCCGGCAGGCGCGTCCACGCGCGCAGCGATCGAGCAAACCGAGCGGTGGGCCGCCCGCAACTACCATCCGCTGCCGGTCGTCATTGCCCGCGGCGAGGGGGCCTGGGTCACCGACGTCGAGGGGCGGCGCCATCTCGATGCGCTGGCGGGCTATTCGGCGCTGAACTTCGGGCACGGTCATCCGCGGCTGCTCGCCCGGGCGCACGCCCAGCTCGACGCACTCACGTTGACCAGCCGGGCGTTCTACAACGACCAGCTCGGCCCCTTTGCCGAGGAGCTGTGCGCGCTGACCGGCAAGGCGCTGACTCTGCCGATGAATACCGGCGCCGAGGCGGTCGAGACCGCGCTGAAGGTGGCGCGCAAGTGGGGATACCGGGTCAAGGGCGTGCCCGAGAACCAGGCGACGATCGTCGTCATGGAAGGCAACTTCCACGGCCGGACCACGACGATCGTCAGCTTCTCCGACGACAAGGTCGCCCGCGACGACTACGGCCCGTTCACACCGGGGTTCGTCTCCGTGCCGTTCGGTGACATCGACTCGCTGCGCGCTGTTCTGGAGCGGGAGAGCGGGGTTGTCGCGGTCCTCCTCGAGCCAATCCAGGGGGAGCGCGGCGTGGTGCTGCCACCCGCGGGCTATCTGCAGCAGGTGCGCGAATCCTGCTCCGCCGCTGGGGTTCTCATGATCGCCGACGAGGTCCAGTCGGGCCTCGCGCGCACCGGTGAGACATTCGCCTGCGACCACGAGGGCGTCGTTCCCGACATCTATGTGCTCGGCAAGGCGCTCGGGGGCGGCCTGGTCGCGCTGTCCGCGATCGCGGCCGACGAGCGCGTGCTCGGCGTCATCACCCCGGGTTCGCACGGCTCGACCTTCGGCGGCAACCCGCTCGCCTGCGCCATCGGCCACGAAGTGATCGCCATGTTGAGCACCGGGGAGTTCCAGGCGGCCGCGCGCGAGCGTGGGGCCCAGTTGGCCGCCGGCCTGGAGGCATTGACCGGGCACGGCGTCACGGCCGTCCGCTGCCGGGGTCTGTGGGCCGGCGTCGACCTCGACCCGGCGATCGGCACCGGCCGCGACCTGTCCTATGCCCTGCTTGATCGCGGCGTCTTAGCCAAGGACACCCACGGCTCGACGATCCGGCTGGCGCCGCCGCTGGTCGCCACCGAGGCGGATATCGGCTTCCTGCTGACCGCTTTTCGCGATGCGCTCGCGGCCTCGGCTAGCTGATCGCATCATCGTGTGGGTCTTTGGTCGTCAGGGCAGCCAGGGAGCTACATGGTCTGGGTTTTCGCAAGGTGGCAAGGGCCGGGCGCCATCGTGGTCTCGCGCTGTCGCGGGGTCAGAATGGTCGTATGACGCCCGAAGAGTTCCGCGCCGCCGCACACACGCTCGTTGACTGGGTGGCCGACCACCGGTCGCGGATCCCGTCGCTGCCAGTGGCCTCCCAGGTCAAGCCGGGGGAGATCCGGGACGCGTTGCCGACGCACGCGCCGGAACAGCCGGAGCCGCTGGCCGATGTGCTAGCCGACCTGGACCGCATCATCGTTCCGGGGATCACCCAAACCCAGCACCCGGGCTTCTATGGCTGGTTTCCGAGCAACGCCGGGCTCGCGTCGCTGCTGGGGGATATCGCGAGCGGCGGCGTCGCCGGCCTCGGCATCACCTGGCAGTCGGCGCCCGCCTTGACCGAGGTCGAGCAGGTCGTGACCGAATGGTTGCGCGAGTTGTGTGGCCTGGCGCCCGAATGGAAGGGCGCGATCCAGGACACCGCCTCGACCGGCACCCTCGTCGCGATGATCGCCGGCCGGGAGCGGGCCTCGGAGCTGTCCGAGCATGGCGCCGGCCTGCAGGCGGTGGCGCAACCGCTGGTCGCCTACACCTCCCCGCAGGCGCACTCCTCGGTGCCCAAGGCGGTCCTGCTCGCCGGCTTCGGCAGCGAGAACTTGCGCTTCGTCGACGTCGACCCGGTGGCGTATGCGATGCTGCCGGACGCACTTGCCGCGGCCATGGCCGCCGATGTCGCCGCGGGCAAGCGGCCGGCCATCGTCGTCGCGGCGCTGGGGACCACGGGCACAACGGCTTTCGACCCGGTGGCCGAGATCGTCGAGATCGCAAGTGAGTATGGCGCGTGGGTCCACGTCGACGCGGCGATGGCCGGGTCGGCGATGCTGCTGCCCGAGTGCCGCCACCTCTTCGCCGGCATCGACGGCGCCGACTCCATCGGCTGGAACCCGCACAAGTGGATGGGCACGATCCTCGATTGCTCGCTGCTGTATGTCCGCGATGTCGACCACCTGGTGCGGTGCATGTCGACCACGCCGTCCTATCTGCGCTCGGCCGTCGATGACGACGTGGTGCAGTACAAGGACTGGGGAATCCCGCTCGGTCGCCGCTTCCGCGCCCTCAAACTGTGGTTCCAGCTGCGCCTGGACGGCGTCGAGGCAATCCGCGCCCGGCTGCGCCGCGACCTGGCCAACGCCCAGTGGCTCGCCGACGCCGTTGCCGCGGAACCCGATTGGCGCGTCCTGGCCCCAGTCGACCTGCAGACCGTCTGCCTGCGCCACGAGCCGCCGGGCCTGCACGGGGAGGCGCTGGATCGGCATACGCTCGCCTGGGCGGACGCGATCAACGCGGGCGGGAAAGCGTTCGTCTCACCGAGCCTGCTCGACGGTCGCTGGATGGTGCGCGTCTCGATCGGCGCCGAGGCCACCGAACGCGCCGACGTCCAAGCACTGTGGGAGCTGCTTCGCGCAACCGCCGCCTCGTGTCGGTGACGGCGACTGCCGGGTGCATTGGTCTGACCGCGGTTCAGCCGCCGGACGGCTCCCGGAGTTCGCCGCGATCGATGTCGCCGTCGACGAAGTGCTCGGCGGCCCGGACCAGCAGCGGGTTGAGGTCGGTGTCGTAGAAGCGGATGTGGGCCATCAGGTCGTGGCGCATCCGTGGCTCCCAGAACTTCGCGATGTGGGTGGCGATCTCTTCGGCGGCCTTGTCGCGCGGCAGATGCTCGAAAGCGCGAACGAGATCGTGCCCGAGCCGGACGACCGGGCTCTCATGTGGCGCGTGCGGGCTGTGCTGGGCGTCCAGGTTCTGCGGGGTGGTCATGTTGCCGCGCCCACCCTCTCCGATTCCCGCGCCTCGCTCGCGGCCGAGGCGTCGCTCGCCTCCGGCTCGCTCTCGTATGCCGCTCGGGTCGCCTCGGTCGCGACCGTCACCTGCACGGCGGTCACCTTGTATTCGGGGCAGTTCGTTGCCCAGTCCGAGTTCTCGGTGGTGACGACGTTGGCGCCGGTGACCGGGTGGTGGAAGGTCGTATAGACGACACCTGGCGGCATCCGGTCGGAGACGAGCGCGGTGAGCGAGGTGGTCCCGACCCGGCTGGACAGTTCGACGACGTCGCCGGTCTCGATCCCGCGCACCTGGGCGTCGGCCGGGTGCACCTCGAGGATGTCCTCGGGATGCCACGTCGAGTTCGGGGTGCGGCGGGTCTGGGCGCCGACGTTGTACTGCGAGAGGATGCGACCGGTCGTCAAGATCAGCGGGAAACGTCGGTTGGCCTGCTCGGTTGTCGGGACATACACGGTGGTGACGAGCTTGCCCTTGCCGCGGACGAACTGCCCGATATGCATCGTCGGCGTCCCGTGCGGGGCGGCGTCGGTGACCGGCCACTGCATCGAGCCCTCGTCGTCCAACCGCGCGAACGAGACGCCGGCGAAGGTCGGTGTGGTGGCGGCGATTTCGTCCATGATCTGGGCCGGGCTGTCGTAGGCCATCGGATAGCCCATCGCCGTGGCGATATCGCAGACGACCTCCCACTCCTCCCTGCCGACCAGTGAGGGCATGACCGGGCGCACCCGGTTGAGGCGCCGCTCGGCGTTGGTGAACGTCCCGTCCTTCTCCAGGAAGCTCGTGCCGGGCAGGAAGACGTGCGCGAACCGGGCCGTCTCGTTGAGGAAGAGATCTTGCACGACAACGAGATCCATCGCTCGCAACGCGGCTTCGACGTGCTGGGTGTTGGGGTCGGACTGGGCGATGTCCTCGCCCTGCACATAGAGCCCGCGGAAGCTGCCGCCGATTGCGCTGTCGAACATGTTGGGGATGCGCAGCCCGGGCGTCGGCTGGATCGGGACACCCCACCTGGCCTCGAAGATCTCCCGCACCTCGGGGCGCGAGACGTGCCGGTAGCCGGGCAGCTCGTGCGGGAAGGAGCCCATGTCGCATGAACCCTGCACGTTGTTCTGCCCGCGCAACGGGTTGACGCCCACGCCCACCCGGCCGATATTCCCGGTGATCATCGCCAGGTTGGCCATGCCCATGACCATCGTCGAGCCCTGGCTGTGCTCGGTGACGCCCAGGCCGTAGTAAATTGCCCCATTCGGCGCGCCGGCATAGAGCCGGGCCGCGGCGCGCAGCTGATCGGCCGGTATGCCGGTCTCCGATTCGGTGGCCTCGGGCGAGTGCTCGGGCTGGGCGATGAATTCCAGGTAGCTGTCGACGTCCTCGCAGCGCTCCTGCAGGAATGCGGTGTCGTGCAACCCCTCAGTGACGATGACATGCGCCATCGCGTTGACGAACGCGACATTGGTCCCGGGGTGGACCGGCAGGTGGTAGGCGGCTTCGATGTGCGGGCTGCGCACCAGGTCGATTCGCCGGGGATCGGCCACGATGATCTGCGCGCCGGCCCGCAGCCGCTTCTTCATCCGGGAGGCAAAAACAGGGTGGGCGTCGGTCGGGTTGGCGCCGATGAGCAGCATGACGTCGGCCGCTTCAACGGATGCGAAGTCCTGGGTCCCGGCGGACGTCCCGAACGTTTGGTTCAGGCCATATCCGGTGGGGGAGTGGCACACCCGCGCACAGGTGTCGACGTTGTTGTTGCCGAACGCGGCCCGGACCATCTTTTGGACGACGAAGACTTCCTCGTTGGTGCACCGCGAAGATGAGATCCCCCCGATCGAGCCGACGCCGTGCGCCTCCTGGATCGCTCGGAACCCTTGGGCCACACGGGCAATCGCCTCATCCCACGAGCACGGCACCCACTCCTCGTCGATCGACTCTCGGATCATCGGCCGCAGTTGCCGGTCGGCGTGCGCGGCATAGCCATAGGCAAAGCGGCCCTTGACGCACGAATGGCCTGCGTTGGCGCCGCCGTCCTTCCATGGCAGCATCCGCACCACCCGGGTGCCGTCGCCCTCGCCGGTGACCTCGGCCTTGAACGAGCACCCGACGCCGCAGTAGGCGCACGTGGTGATCACCGTGCGGCTCGGCACACCGAGATCGATCAGCGACTTCTCGGTGAGCGAGTCGGTGGGGCACGCTTGGACGCACGCCCCGCACGAGACGCACTC
Organism: Nostocoides sp.; assembly: GCF_037045025.1. Taxonomy (GTDB): domain Bacteria; phylum Actinomycetota; class Actinomycetes; order Actinomycetales; family Dermatophilaceae; genus Nostocoides_A. Next base: position 219,692 of record NZ_JBAOHM010000018.1, read on the forward strand.
GGAGCCAACGAAGTCGGTCCCGCCGGGCGTGATCCGCGAATCGAAGCCGCGGCCGGAGACGGTGAGCGCGAACGTTCCTTGGACTTCGCCGCACGCGCGGACGCAGCGCGAGCAGACTATGCACGCCGTCGGGTCGTAGGCGAAGTAGGGGTTCGACGAATCGGCCTGCTCGGCAAGATGATTGCGACCCTCGCGGCCGTAGCGCACCTCGGCCATTCCGATCGTGACGGCCAGTGCCTGCATCTCGCAGTTGCCCCGCGCGCACCCCGGGCAGTCCTGCGGGTGGTCGGAAAGATAGAGCTCCATGACGCCGCGGCGCAATTCGCGCACCTGCTCGGTGTCGGTCCGCACGACCATGCCGTCGGCGCACGGCGTGGTGCACGAGGCGGGTGTGCCCTTGGCGCCCTCGACCTCTACCAGGCACATCCGGCAGCTGCCGAAGGCGGCGAGGTTGTCGGTCGCGCACAGCTTCGGGATGTCGATCCCGGCCTGCTTGGCCGCCCGGATCACCGACGTCCCCGCCGGGACGGTGACCTCGCGATCGTCGATCGTCACCGTGATGTCGGTGGCAGATTCGACTGCAGGAGTGCCGAAATCGGGCTCGATGATGATTGTCATGGCCGGGTCCCTTCGGTTGCCACGGTCGCCTCGTCGGGTATGGCGGACTCGGTCGCCTCGGCTCGTGCCGGGCTGGCCCCGAAGTCCTCGGGGAAGTGCGCCAGCGCGCTCTGCACTGGCATCGGGGTCAATCCGCCCATGGCGCACAACGACCCCTTGGTCATCGTCGTGCACAGATCTTGCAGCAGAACGAGATTAGCGTCGCGGTCGACACCCGAACGGATCCGGTCGATGACTTCGACGCCGCGGACCGAGCCGATCCGGCAGGGCGTGCACTTGCCGCATGATTCTTTGGCGCAGAACTCCATTGCGAAGCGCGCCATCGCAGCCGCGTTCATCGTGTCGTCGAAGACGACGATCCCGCCGTGGCCGATCATGGCGCCCACGTCGGCGAACGCCTCGTAGTCCATCGGCAGATCGAACTGCTCCGGAGCCAAATAGGCCCCCAGCGGACCACCGACCTGGACCGCCTTGACCGGCCGGCCGCTGAGCGTCCCGGCGCCGTAACCCTCGACGAGTTCGCGCAGCGTGATGCCGAAGTCGGACTCGACGATCCCGCCCCGGCGGGTGTTCCCGGCGAGTTGGAAGACCTGAGTGCCACGCGATTTCCCGACGCCGCGAGCGGCATACGCATCGCCGCCGTGGGCGAGGATCATCGGGACGGCACACAGGGTCAGGACGTTGTTGATGACGGTCGGCTTGCCGAAGAGTCCGCGCAACGCCGGGACCGGTGGTTTGGCGCGCACTTCACCGCGTTTGCCCTCGAGGCTATCGAGCATCGAGGTCTCCTCGCCGCAGATGTACGCGCCCGCACCGACCCGCACCTCGAGGTGGAAGGTCGTCTCGCTGCCCTGGATGCGCTCGCCAAGGAAGCCGTGGGCATAGGCGATGTCGATCGCCCGCCGCAGGGCCGCGACCGCGTGGGGGTATTCGCTGCGGAGATAGACGAAGCCTTCGGTGGCCCCGACGGCGTGAGCGGCAATCGTCATCCCCTCGATGAGCGTGAACGGGTCGCCCTCGATCAGCATGCGGTCGGCGAACGTGCCGCTGTCGCCCTCGTCGGCGTTGCAGCAGATGAACTTCTGGTCGGCCTCGGCCGTGCGGACGGTCTCCCACTTGATGCCTGCCGGGAAGCCGGCGCCGCCGCGACCGCGCAGTCCCGAGGTGGTGACTTCGGCGACCACCTCGGCCGGGTGGAGCGACAGCGCCCGGTGGAGGCCGGCATACCCGCCGAGGCTCTGGTATGCCGCGATGTCGGTCGGCTCGATCAGCCCCACCCGGGCGAAGCTCACCCGGTGCTGGTGGGCCAGCCACGGGTGCTCCTCGATCAGGCCGATGGGGTCGAGATCGGGTGCCGTGCCGCCGTCGAGGCCGTCGGCGATGAGGCTCGGCACGTCGGCGGGGGCGACATTGGCATAGCCCACCCGCCCTTGGGGCGTCTCGACCTCGACGAGCGGTTCGAGCCACAGCATCCCCCGGGATCCGTTGCGTCGCACGACGACCCCGGCGTCGGCCAGTGCAGCGGCAACCTCATCGGCGCCCACCGCGACGGCAGCCGCGTCGCAGGGCACCCACACCGTGGTCATGACGACCACCCCGCGGTGAGTTCCCGCACCCGGTCGGCGGACAGCCGGCCGTGCAGGCGCCCATCGAGTTGCCCCGACGGGCCGAGCGCGCAATTGCCCAGGCAGAAGACCTCGGCGACCTCGACGTCCTCGCGGCCCTCGAAACCGACGGCGGTGGCATCATAGAGCGCCTCCGCTCCGACCGCCTGGCAGGCCTCCCCGCGGCACAGCGCCACGCGGTGCGCGGCTGGCGGCGTTCGCCGGAAGTCGTGATAAAAGCTCACCACGCCGTGCACGTCGGCGCGGGAGAGGTTGAGCACGTCGGCGATGACCGGGATGTCGTCATCGGCGATGTGGCCGTGTTCCTCAAGCAGCGCATGCAGGATCGGCAGCAGCGGGCCCCTCTGGTTGGCATGGTGGGCGGCGATCTCACGCACCGCAGCCGCGCGATCGGCGTCAGTGGGGGTCCAGACGGGGATCCCGCCCGGTCCGCGGCGGGTTTGCACGTCTCGCGGCACGTCAGTGACCTCCTCGACGAGGGTTGTGACTCGATCGCAACTCTACGCTGATCGGGGGTGCCAGCGGCATACCTCACCGTCTTTATGTTGCGGGTTGAGAGCTGTGTTGCGAACGGCGCAACGCGCCGTGGCGGCCGCTTGTCGGACCACTAACGCGGATTTCCATGCAGGGGGTTCGGCGCAAGGGGTTAGTCGAGTTGGTAGCTGATGGTTCGGTTGTCGAGCCAGGGGATGGGGGTGTTGGTGGGTAGCTGGGCGGCGCGGAGGACTGGGGTGTAGGCGCGGCGTTCGAGTCGGACGGTGATGGTCTGGCTGGTGGTGGTGATGGTGCCGGGGGTTTCGAGGAAGCGTCGTTGGATGACGTCCGGGGTGATGGTGGCGTAGCCGGGTAGGCGGGCGCGGAGCGCGGCGAGCAGGGCTTGGGCGAGCACGGTGAGCATGATGTCTAGGTCCACGTTGAGGTTGACGGTTGAGGATAGGGCGTCGGCGCAGAATGCGCGGATGATCTCGGCGAGACGTTGGTCGATGGTCATCCGGCGGGCGTATCGGCTGACCAGTTCGCGGGTGGTTGAGGTGGTGTCGTTGGTGATGATGACGGTGGGTGCTTCCCGGCCGAGGCCGGTGACGATGAGTTGCCGGACGGTGGCGGGGTAGTCGGTCAAGGTGGTGTGGGGGTCTTCGTGGACGCGGGGTTTGTTGTGCGGGCCGGGCCGGTCCAAGGTGATGGCCTTGTAGGCGGCTGTGGGTAGGGCGTTGATGTGCCGCAGCAGCGCGGGTGAGCGCATCCGCAGGGTCAGGAATTTCACGCCGCGGGCGTCGAGTTCGCCGAGGACGCGGTGGGTGGTGACTTTCTGGTCCATGATCAGCATGGCCGGGTCGTGGCCGCTGGCGCTGGCCCAGTGGTCGCAGAACGCGATGACTTCGCGGGCTTGGGTGGCTTTGGAGGTGTCGGCGTTGGCGTAGACCAGGTTGTGGGTGTCGGTGTCCTGGGCGAAGAACGTCAGCACGGACCGGGCTCGTTGGGAACGCTTGGGCACGTAGTGCTTTTCCAGGACGGGGTCGTGGCCCCAATGCATGACGGCGTGGAAGTCCAAGTCGAAGATGGCCTGGTCACTGGTGGCCAGCCCGTGGGCGATCATGGTGGTGTCCAAGGCGGCTAGGAACCGTTGCTGGTGGTCGTGGGCTAGCCGGTAGGAGTAGCTGGTCAGCGCGGACTTCTTGGGCAGTGCGGCCATCCCGGTCAGTAGGGCGGCGGCCGGGTCGGCGATCAGGTCGTCGACGTGGGAGACCCGTCGGGTGCGGGTCAGTTTGAGGGCCAGCAGGGTCAGCACCCAGGAGATGGCGGGAATGATCCGGGTGCCGGGGTAGCCGGCCTGCTTGACTAGGTCGGGAAGGTCCAAGGTGGCTAGGTCGGGCAGCACCAGCAGCAGCCCGGCGCGGGTGGACTCGAGGCGTTCGGGCCAGGCCGACAGGTCGATGACTCGGGCGGGGGGCAGGTGGGTGTCGCGGCCTGGGGTGGCCGGGTTGATGCTGGCCTCGGGTTCGGGTCGTCGCAGGAGTCGGCCGAACCCTTCTTCGGCGAGGATCTCGGCGACCCCGGTGCGGTTGAGCGGGGTGGCTTCGGTGGCCAGCCGGGCGGAGATCTCGTAGGTGGACAGGCCCTGGCGGCGCAGTTCGATGACCCGGGCGCGGGCGCGGTCCTTGGCCGGCGCGGTGCCCGCCGCCGGGCCGGGTTTGCGGGGTGGGGCGAACAGGGTTAGCTTTCCGGCCTTGTATTGGCGGACCAGGTCGATCATCGCCCAGCGGGTGTAGCCGTAGCGGTCGCCGGCCTGCTGGTAGGTCAGGCCCTCGACGTAGTAGGCGCGGATCGCTTCGTAGCGGCGTTGGTTGATCTGGTCGGGCGCGGTGAACGCTTCCGCTCCAGGTCGTTGAGGTGATTCCGCTGCTATATGCCGATGATGTCAGATCATCTGTTGTCGACGAGGGCGACGCGCTGGAGCTGGATTCGTCTGTACTGGTGATAGTTCGGCTGTCTGGTATCGCTGAGCGCGTCACTTCTTGATCAGCAGTTCACATACCGGGACGGTGCATGACAGCATGACCGACACAACTATCGACTCCCACGTGGGCGTAGCGGGATCCCGCGATGGGCCTGGCCTGCAGCGTGGTTTCCATCCGCACCTGATCAATCCGCCTCGCTCAGGTATTGAGGTCAACCGGCCACCTGGAAATCCGCGCTAACTATCCTGGCCCGTGTGACGAATCCGGACGACCACACCGGGGGCACCGCTACCCCCGACCCTGGACCACCCCGCCTGCCGGTATCCTGCGGGGCGATCGTGCGGGACCGGCAGGGGCGGTTGCTGATCGTCAAACCGACCTACAAGAAGGGCTGGACGCTCCCCGGGGGAATCATGGAAGCCAACGGCGAGACCCCGTGGGAGGCGTGTCAACGCGAGGTGCGTGAGGAGACTGGACTGGAGTTGCGGGCTGGACGCCTCGCGGCGGTCGACACCCGGCCCGCACGGCCGGACCGTCCGCTCGGCATCCGGTTTCTCTTCGACGCCGGAGCGCTTCCCGATGATGTGCTCGCCGCGGCCCGACCGCAAGAGAGCGAGATCGCCGAGATCCGCCTCCTGCCTGCCACCGAGGCGCTGCCCTTGCTGCGCAAGGCGATTCGGCGTCGAGTGAGCGCCGTGATCGACACCGCGGCCGCTGTCTACCTGGAGGACGGCGACCGCGTCGACGGCATCGGCTAGGACGGGTCCGCCAAGCCCTGCAGGATCGCTGGAGTGGCCGTATCCTCTGGAGAACGGCACCGGACAACAGCAAGGGCGGTGGACATGGCGCTGAGCGTATTTGACCTGTTTTCTATCGGCATCGGTCCCTCCAGTTCGCACACCGTCGGGCCGATGCGGGCGAGCGTCTTGTTTGCCGAGACCCTGCGCGAGGTCGGCGACCTGCCGCGGGTGTCGCGCGTGCTGGCCGAGCTCTTCGGCTCGCTCGGGGCCACCGGGCATGGGCACGGCTCCGACAAGGCCGTGCTGCTCGGACTTTGTGGCGAGCATCCCGAGACCTGTGACCCCAGCGCGGTCGCCGATCGCCTGGAGACGATCCGCTCCAGCGGTCGGGTCAGCCTGCTCGGTGAGCACGAGATCGACTTCGACGAAGCCGGCGACCTGATCATGCACCGACGCAAGACCCTGCCGCTGCACCCCAACGGGATGACGTTCGCCGCGTTCGCGGCCGACGGTTCGACAATTTTGGAGAAGACCTACTACTCCGTCGGTGGCGGCTTCGTCGTCGGCGAGGATGCCGACGGATCCACGGCGATCGTCGCGGACACGACGCCCGTGCGCTATCCCTTCCGCACCGGCGAGGAACTGCTCGCCCGCTGCGAGGAGTCCGGACTGTCGATCTCGCAGGTGATGATGGAGAACGAGAAATCCTGGCGCACCGAGACCGAGATCCGCGAGGGACTGCGGCACATCTGGGCGGTCATGCAGGAGTGCGTGACTAACGGGACGCACAACGAGGGCGTGCTGCCCGGGGGATTGCGGGTCAAGCGCCGGGCACCCGCCCTCGCCCTGCAACTCGCGAGCGAGAACGCCGGCGGTGACCCGCTGCGCGGCATGGACTGGATCTCGCTCTATGCGTTGGCGGTCAACGAGGAAAACGCCGCCGGCGGCCGGATCGTGACGGCGCCGACCAATGGCGCTGCCGGGATCATCCCGGCAGTGCTCCACTACTACGTCAATTTCGTTCCTGGAGCTGACGACCGGGGCGTATGCCGCTTCCTGCTGACCGCGGGCGCGATCGGCACGATCTATAAGGAGACCGCGTCGATCTCCGGCGCCGAGGTCGGCTGTCAGGGCGAGGTCGGCTCGGCATGCTCGATGGCGGCGGCGGGGTTCGCGGCGGTGCTCGGCGGCACACCGAAGCAGGTGGAGAATGCCGCCGAGATCGCCATGGAACACAACCTCGGCCTGACCTGTGACCCCGTCGGCGGCTTGGTCCAGATCCCGTGCATCGAGCGCAATGCGGTTGCCGCGGTCAAGGCGATCGCTGCCGCCCGAACTGCTCTGCGCGGCGACGGCTCGCACATCGTCTCGCTGGATAAGGTGATCAAGACAATGCGCGAGACCGGCGCGGACATGAAATCCAAGTACAAGGAGACCGCCCGCGGGGGCCTCGCGGTCAACGTCATCGAGTGCTGACGGAGCGTTGAGTGCCGAGCATTGCGGACAAGGCCTGCTGAGGTCTGCACTCTTGGCTGAGGTCGTACTACAAAACAGCAGACCTCAGCGAAAAGTACAGACCTCAGCGGTTTTGTTGGCGTCGGCGGTCCGGGCGGCAGCTCAGAAGGACGACTCAGAACGACGACTTGGGAACGCCCATACCCGGATCGATCTGGTGCGGGCCGTTCTTGCCGGGGCGGACGTCGAAGTCGAAGATCGCCGTTGGGAGGTAGACCGTCGAGCACGAGTTCGGGATGTCGACGACGCCGGAGAGGCGGCCCTCGATCGGGGCGGCACCGAGGATCATGTACGCCTGCTCGGGGGAGTAGCCGAACTTGGTGAGGTAGTCGATGGCGTGCAGGCAGGCCCGCTGGTAGGACAGGTGGCTGTCGAGATACTTCTGCTCGCCATCCAGGGTCACCGACGTGCCCGAGAAGGCCAGCCACTGGCTGAACTGCGGGTCGGTCGTGCCGGGCATGAAGATGGCGTTCTCCGACACGCCATAAGTCTCCATTCCGCCCTTGATGACGTCGACGTGCAGGTCGATGAACCCGCCCATCTCGATCGCGCCGCAGAAGGTGATCTCGCCATCGCCCTGGCTGAAGTGCAGGTCACCCATCGACAGGTTCGCGCCATCGACGAAAACCGGATAGAAGACCCGCGTTCCCTTGGTGAAGTTCTTGATGTCCTGGTTGCCGCCGTTCTCGCGCGGGGGAGCGGTGCGGGCGGCCTCCTTGCGGGCGCGCTCGAAGTCGTCGCCACTGAGCGTGCCGAGGATCGCGAACTCCGGCTCGGGTGGGAGGGCGAGCGGCGGCACCCGGTCGGGGTCGGTCGCGATGAGTGCGGCCTCGCGGGTGTTCCACTTCGCCAGCAGGTCCTTGCTCGGGGCGGTGCCCATCAGGCCCGGGTGGACGATGCCGACGAACGACACACCGGGCACGTGCCGCGAGGTCGCGACGCCGCCGCGGAAGTCCCAGATCACCTTGTAGGCGTCGGGGAACTGGTCGGTCAAGAAGCCGCCGCCGTTCTCCTTGGCGAAGATCCCGGTGTAGCCCCAGCCCTGGCCGGCGAGTGGCCCGCTGTCCTCCTGCGGGATCGGCCCGACGTCGAGGATGTCGACCATCAGCAGGTCCCCCGGCGCGGCGCCCTCCACGGCGATCGGCCCGGAAAGCACGTGCACGCCCTTGAGCGGCGCGTTCAGGATGTCGTCGGCGGAGTCGTCGTTGACGATCGCCCCGTCGAACCACTCGCGGCAGTCGACCCGGAAGACGTCACCGGACTTGACTCGGACATTGGCCGGGATGTCGGGGTGCCACCGGTTGTGGCCGACATACTTCTGATCGGTGAACTTCTTGGAGGAGTCGAGCGGGAAGATGACCTCGGGCATGGATCAGGCTCCGTTCAGGCGGGAGTGGGGAGCGCGGTCCGGCTGCCCAGCCGGGTGCGCGCGAAGAGGAAGCCGCCGACACTGACGACGGCGACGATGACGGCCATGACGGCGTTCGCGACGACGTCCCAGTGGCCGATGAGGAGCAGGAAGGCCGGGATCGCGGCCGTGGTCCAGCCCTCGATCGCGGCGACTGCTCCGGTGTATGCCGTCAACTCGGCGCGGTCTTGACCGAGCAGCTGGAAGAACAGCCACCACAGGTAGGCCCACAGCAGCCAGATGACGGCGAAGGCGTAGTCCTCGCGGACGGCGGAGACGACGGCATACGCGACTGCCGCGATGGCGACGAAGAGCGAGAACCAGCCCAGGCCGGTCCCGTCGAAACCCCAGATCGTGTTCATCGCGACATAGAGATAGGTGAAGCCGAAGAGGTAGAGCCCGGAGGCGCCGAAGATGACGTCGGGGTCGCCACCGGAGGTGAAGATCAGCCACGTCGGCGTGATGACCTGCAACAGCCCGACGAAAATGTTGAGCGGGACGGCGCCATTGCCTCGGACCCAGCCGAGGAGGGCGCAGCCGTTGAGGAAGAGAATCGCGCCGACATAGAGCAGGCCGACGTTGCCCAAGGAACCTCCGATCTGCCGTGTTCCCGGGGTTGCCAAAACCCCTGAGGGGCAAGCGATCCCGGGCTACGGCTTGGGAAGACGGGCGGTCCGCGGGTTGGCCACCGGGCGTCCCCGGCGCGTCAGTGGCGCGCCGATGGGAGCGGAGACGACGGCCGGCTCGTGGGCCGATTGCTCGGTGGCCAAGAGCAGCCGCCGAGCGGAGGCATCCCCGAAACGAAGTTGGGGAGCGGAAAAGACGCGGCGTGCGGGCTGTCCGCACGCGGGACAGGGGAGCGTCGATGTCACCTGGGCCATCGGCATGCTGACCGTTGTGATGCCATGCGAGGGGCAGTCGAAGTCGTAGCTCGCCACGAACCTTCACCGTCCTTCCCGTGCCTTGGGCAGTGACCGTAGCGAGGGTTACCGGTGGTTGTCACCGGCGCAGGGATGGCGGGTTTCCGCCGTTGGCGCCGGAGATGTTGCGCCCTTTGCGATGGATGACGGTCGGTCGTCCGTCAGGAACTCCCGCCACCGCCTGGTGGCCCCGCGGCGACGCGGGGGATGACGCGGGTCGATGAGACCTGGCGAATGGAGGGGAATGTGAACGGAAGACGGAAGCTGATCGCTGCGCTGGGGGCCGCGGGCCTCACGGCCACCTTGTCCGCAACGGGTTCTGCGGCAACGGCATCGGCAGACACCGGCACGGGGACGGTCACGGGGGAGGTGCTCGTTGGGGTGGACCAGGACCTCTATGGCGTCAATGCCGCGACCGGCGCGCGACGCCGGATCACCACGACCGGCGATGTCGGCCAGGCCAGCTTCTCGCCGGACGGCACGCGCATCGCCTATATGCGCTGGCTCGATGGTGCCAAGCCTGACCTGTGGGTGATGAACGCCGATGGATCGGGCCAGGTGCGCCTGACGAACACCCCGGTGGTGCGTGAGCGCGCGCCGAGTTGGTCGCCGGACGGCACCCGGCTGGTCTTCGAGCGCCTCATCGGCAAGAACAGCAATCCCAGCCTGGCGGTCATGCCCGCAGTGCCGGGCGCCGCGGTGACCGTGATCCGGTCGAGCGACCACAACGACGAATGTCCGCTCGGGCAGGCCTACGTCACGCCCCGGTGGACCAGCCGCAACCAGATCGTGGCGAATCGCTTCTGCTTCCAGCCCTCGGGGGCGAGCAAGACCCGGATCGCCGTCTACTCGCCGACCGGTCGGCCGATCAAGGCCGTGCCCGCGTCGACCTGGCAGCTCGACGTCGACCCGACGGGCACCAAGGTGGTCTTCCTTGCCGGGGACGCCCGCCCCGTCGTCAAGGTCCTCGACCTCGACACCTCCCGGATCACGACCCTGACGAACAGCACCCAGTGGTCATGGCTGCCGATCTGGTCTCCGGACGGTGTCTCGATCGCCTGGCAGTACAAAGACGACACCGACACCTACGTGATGAATGCCGATGGCAGCAACAAGCGCCGGCTCTTCCAGAACTGGGCCGTTTTCGTCGACACCTACGACTGGCGCGCCGTCGGATAACGGGACTACCACGACGGTCATCCCTCGTGTCGATTCGGCAGCTGTCAAGCGACACCGCGCCGAGTCGCCGCAGGGTTGTCGGACGGCGGGTCCAGGGTGCGCCGCAGGCGGGTTCTCACCCGCCTGCGGCCAGCCGGCCGCATCGCTCCACGGAGGTAGTCATGACCCTGCGCCCCTCGCGCCGTGCGAGCATCCCGCCACCCGCACCGCGCGGCGACGGCTCTCATCGTCTCGCTCGACAACGTGACCAAGACGATGCGCGAGACCGGCGCGGACATGAAATCCATGTACAGGGAGACAGCCCAGGGTCGCGACAAAGTCGGACGATAGGGCGCTGACCTGGGGTTTTGCGGGGGTGTGAACGGCGTGGCGTGTGGGGCGGATGTGGCCTGTGTGGGTTGGATGGCGGTTACCACACTGCTGTCGAACCGAGAGGCCACATCCGCTCATGCCATCCTCGCGTATTCCTGCCGCCGGGCGTGTCTCGACACGGTCGTTGTTGTCGGTCCTGTCCGGACTCTCGGATCCTCGCTCTCGTCGGGGTCGACGCTACGGCCTTGTTCCGTTGGTCGCGGCGGGGATCGCGGCCACGCTGGCCGGGGCGACCTCCGACGTCGCGGTCGCGGCCTGGCTGTCCGACCAGGACGCGGCAACGGCCGCGGCGTTGGGGTTCCCTGACCAGCGTCGCACGCCGGAGGCGTCGGTGTTCCGGCGGCTGTTCGCCCGGTTGGACCCCGTGGTGCTCGATACGGTCATCGGTCTGTGGATGTGGACCACCACCGTCGTGACGGGTCGCCGGGTCATTGCCCTGGACGGCAAGACTGTTCAGGGTGCCCGCCGGGCCGGTGCCGCGACGCCGCACCTGGTGGCGGCGTTCGACCACCTGCGTGGTGTCGTGGTGGGCTAGGTGGCCGTGGGGGAGAAGACGAACGAGATCCCCACCGTCCGAACACTGTTGCGGCAGCTAGCGAACGTGGTCGACCTGGCCGGACCGGTCGTGACGATCGATGCCATGCACTGCCAGGACGAGACCGCGACCACCATCACCACCGCCGGCGCGGACTGCGTCTTCACCGTCAAGGCGAACCGCCCGACGCTGCGCGCCGCGCTCAAAGCGCTGCCCTGGGCGCAGGTCCCGGGACACTCCACGGTGGAGAAGACGAAAGGCCGCCGGGTCCGGCGCACGATCAAGACGGTTCTGGTCCCGGCGTGGATCTCCTTCCCCGGTGCCGCCCAGGTCGCCCAGCTACGCCGCAGCGTCACCGTCAACGGGAAGCGAACCGTCGAGGTCGTCTACCTGATCACCTCCGCCGACGCGAACCCTCCCGTTCTCGCCGCCTGGGTCCAAGGACACTGGGCGATCGAAAACAAGCCCCACTACGTCCGCGACGTCGCCTTCGGCGAGGACGCCTCCCGGATCAGGACGGGCCAGGCACCCCACACCATGGCCACCCTCCGCAACATCGCGATCGGCCTGCTACGGCTGGCTGGCACCACCAACAACACCGCCGCGCTACGCCACCACAACAGGCGACCAGACAAGGTCATCACCCTGCTGACCAGCACAAACTGGACTTTGCCATGACCCTGGGAGACAGCCCGCGGCGGCCTCGCTGTCAACGTTTTCGAGTGCTGAGCGGCACCAAAAGGCGCGGCGTTACTTCACGTCACGTCGTTTGCTACTTGCTGCACGTGCAAATGACGACTCGCGGGTTGAGAAGGAGTGTTGAGGTATGCCCTTCAATTTGGTATTCGAGGCTGAAAGGTGGTGACGAGACACCCTGACTGCTGGCGTGAACGATGAACTCGCCGACCAGCTGGGCCGAGTTTTCGGGCGGCAGTTTCCTTTTCGAGAAGGCCGAACGTGAAGCCGTTACGGGCTCGCCAATCTGCTGGGCAGCTAGGATTCTTTCGGACGGTGGGATCCGGACGTGCACACCCACGAGATCAAAGCCTACCGTTTGCGCCTGCTCCTGGAGTGCTATCAATTCGATGTCGTGCATACATCTATTCTCCACAACGCCGAGGGTCACGAGCCATCGGGCGGCGTCAGGCGCTTGCAGTTGACGATAGGTCGAGGCTTATTCACGGCGTGGGAATGTAATACAATCGCGACATTCTGATCGGAGCGCCTGACAAAGCCACAGCCCGCTCCAAGAGAAGATTGGGTTACCACACTCAAACCTCCAGATCGGACTGTCGCGAATGTATTTTACCACCGGTTTCACCACGACCCAGATCGACCGTCTGGTCGTCCTGATCCGCGACCTGCAGAACGCGGGATATTCGCTGGCCTACCCGCCGTCGCTGGGGCTGCGGAAGTCGATCATCATCACCCTGACCTATCTGCGGCGAAACCACACCCAAGACGACCTGGCCGACCGGTACGCCACCTCCCAGCCCACGATCTCGCGGACGATCGCCGCGATGACCCCGGTGCTGGCCGACGCCACCGCCGACTGGATCCCGGTCGCGGACGACCTCGACCCCGAGGTCGTGCTGATCATCGACGGAACTCTGCTCCCGTGCTGGTCCTGGGCCGATGCCCCCGACCTCTACTCCGGCAAACACCACACCACCGGTGTCAACGTCCAGGTCGCCGCCACCCTCTCCGGCCGCCTGCTGTGGGTCTCCGATCCCCTTCCCGGGTCCACCCACGACCTGACCGCCCTGCGCGCCAGCGGCCTCCTGGACGGCGGCCGTGCCGCCACGATCATCGCTGACAAAGGCTACATCGGCGCCGGCCTGATTACCCCCATCAAAAAGCCACCCAAGGGAGAACTCACCGACGACCGGAAACAATTCAACAAAGAACTCAACGCGATCCGCGCCACCATCGAACGAACCATCGCCCACCTGAAAACCTGGCGGATCCTCCACACCGACTACCGGCGGCCCTACCACACATTCGCTCAAACCATCACCGCTGTCCTCGGGCTACAATTCCTGAAACTAGCCTCGTGAATAAGCCTCGTCGCTATCGAACTCCGATTCGTTAGAGACGTGCAAGACGTCCTCGGCGTCGTAGAGGACGAGCTGGGAATTGGTTGCACGGTGGCTACTGGATCGGCTTCCGAGCTACAACTCCCCAGAATGGCCAGCAGAAACGCCAGCATAGCCATCCGGCGCACAGCCAGGCTCAGGCATTCGTGCACGACGATTTCCACCCGAAAAAGGCCGGCAAAATCATCCCGTAAGATGCAATAGGTGGAGTTGCTGGTAGACGCCAAGGGGATATACACCGAGGCTTATTCAGGGGGAGGAACGTAATACAAACGCGACATTCTGACCGGAGCGCCTAACAAAGCGACAGCCCGCCCTTAGAGAGAATTGGGTTAGCACACTCAAACACTCCAGAACGGACTGTCGCGAATGTATTCTACCACCGGTTTCACCAGGGGCCAGATCGACCGTCTCGTCATCATGATCCGCGACCTGCAGAACGCAGGATATCCAGTGGCTTACCCACCGTCGCTGGGGCTGCGAAAGTCGATCATCATCACCATGACCTATTTGCGGCGAAACAGCACCCAAGAAGACCTGGCCGACCGGTACGCCACCTCCCAGCCCACGATCTCGCGGACGATCGCCGCGATGACCCCCGCCCTCGCCGACGCCACCGCCGACTGGATCCCGGTCGCGGACGACCTCGACCCCGACGTCCCCCTGATCATCGACGAAACCCTGCTCCCGTGCTGGTCCTGGGCCGACATCCCCGACCTGTACTCCGGCAAACACCACACCACCGGTGTCAACGTCCAAATCGCCGCCACCCTCTCCGGCCGGCTGCTGTGGGTCTCCGATCCCCTTCCCGGGTCCACCCACGACCTGACCGCCCTGCGCACCCACGGAGTCCTCGACACCGAGGACCTCCTCACCATCGTCGCCGACAAAGGCTATATCGGCGCCGGCCTGATCACCCCGATCAAGAAACCACCCGGTGGAGAACTCACCGACGACCGGAAGCAATTCAACAAAGAACTCAACGCGATCCGCGCCACCATCGAACGAACCATCGCGCATTTGAAAACCTGGCGGATCCTCCACACCGACTACCGGCGGCCCTACCACACATTCGCTCAAACCATCACCGCTGTCCTCGGGCTACAATTCCTGAAACTAGCCTCGTGAATAAGCCTCACCGTGCCGTCGACGGTCCCGGAGGGATTACAGTTCTGGTCGAAGGTTTGCTGGTGACCCCAGATCGATCCGATCGATGAGGCTTATTCACGGTGAGGGAATGTAATACAATCGCGACATTCTGACCGGAGCGCCTAACAAAGCGACAGCCCGCTCCAAGAGAAGATTGGGTTTCCACACTCAAACCTCCAGATCGGGCCGTCACGAATGTATTCTACCACCGGTTTCACCAGGGGCCAGATCGACCGTCGCCCCGTTTGGGATGAGCCCAATATCCGGCTCTCAAGGAGGGCTTCCGCGCCTCGATCGGGCTCAGACCATCGGGGAGGTGCTCGTTGGCGTGGACCAGGACTTGTATGGCGTCAACGCCGCGAGGGGCGCCCGGCGCCGGATCACGACGACGGGCGACGTCGGCCAGGCCAGCTGCTCGCCCGGACGGCACGCGCATCGCCTACATACGCTGGTTGGATGGCGCCAAGCCGGACCTGTGGGTCATGAACGCCAACGGACCCGGCCAGGCGCGCGTTTGACCAACACCCCTAAGGTTCGCGAGCGCGCGCCCAGCTGGTCGCCGGACAGCACTCGGCTGGTCTTCGAGCGCCTCATAAGCAGGAACAGCAACTTCAGCCTGGCCGTCGTGCCCGGCGCGGCGGCGACCGTGATCGGTCGAGCGATCACGACGACGAGTGTCCGCTCGGTCAGGCCTACGTCTCGCCGCGGTGGACCTCTCGCAACCAGATCGTGACGAACCGGTTCTGCTTCCAATCCTCCGGCGAAAGCAAGACCCGGATCGCCGTCTACTCCACCAGCGGGCGGCCAATCCAGGCCGTGCCGGCGTCCACCTGGCAGCTTGACGTCGACCCGACCGGCACGAAGGTGGTCTTCCTGGCGGAGGGCACCCCGGTCGTCAAGGTTCTCGACCTCGCCACCGCCAAGATCGCCACTCTGACGCGGAGTACCCAGTGGTCGTGGATGCCGATCTGGTCGCCGGACGGGGCGTCGATCGCGTGGCAGTACAAACACGACACCGACACCGACGTCATGAACCCCGACGGCAGCAGCAAACGTCGGATCTTCCAGAACTGGGACGCCTTCGTCGACACCTACGACTGGCGCGCGACGAACTGACCGCGGATCTGGCGCGAAACGGTTCGGTTCGGCAGCGAGCCGGCTGGTGACGATTCGGCGGCAAGCAGCAGTCGAATCGCCGTGTCGCGGCCGGGTTGTCGGATGCCGGGTCTAGGGTGCGCCGCAGGTGGGTTCTCGCCCGCCTGCGGCCACGCGGCCGCAGCTGCTTCACGGAGGTAGTCATGACCCTGCGCCCCTCGCGTCGCGCGAGCACTCTGCTGCTCGCCGGCCTCACCGCCGCGACGCTGGTCGCGTGCTCGCCACCGAGCAAGGAATCGTCAGGCTCGTCCACATCCGGCGGGTCCGGTGGCGGCGACGCCGCGAGCGCGACCTCGGCCGCCGCACTCGGCGGCCTGGACAAGCTCGTCGAGGCCGCCAAGAAGGAAGGGACGCTCAACGTCATCGCGCTCCCACCCGACTGGGCCAACTACGGCGCGATCATCAAGGCATTCGAGGCGAAGTATGGCGTGAAGGTCGTCTCCGACCAGCCCGACGCCGACAGCGCCACCGAGATCGCGACCGCCGAGCGGCTCAAGGGCCAGTCCAAGGCGCCCGATGTCTTTGACCTCGGCGGGGTCGTCGCCCTCGCCAACACCGACAAATACGCGGCCTACCAGGTCGAGCGCTTCGACGAGATCCCCGCGCAATACAAGGACCCGAACGGGTTGTGGGTCAACGACTATGGCGGCTACATGGCGATCGGCTACGACTCGGCAAAGGTCCCCGCGATCACCAGCGTGGACGATCTGTTGAAGCCCGAGTTCAAGGGCAAGGTCGCGCTGAACGGCGACCCGCTCAAAGCCGCGGCCGGCTTCGCCGGGGTGCAGATGGTCTCGCTCGCCAAGGGCGGCACGCTCGACGACATCACCAAGGCTGTCGATTTCTTCGGCGAGCTGAAGAAGGCCGGCAACCTGATCCCGGTCGACCCCACGTCCGCGACCGTCGAATCCGGTGCTACCCCGGTCGTCATCAACTGGGACTACCTCAACGCCGCCCACACCGCCAAGGTCCCGTCGTGGAAGGTCTGGGTTCCCGACAACGCCATCGTCGCCGGCTACTACTTCCAGGCGATCAACAAGGACGCCCCGCACCCGGCGGCAGCGCGCCTGTGGCAGGAGTTCCTCTATTCCGACGAGGGGCAGAACCTTTGGCTCAACGGCGGCGCCCGGCCGGTCCTGATGGACGCGATGACCAAGGCCGGCACGATCGACACCTCGGCAGCCGACAAGCTGCCCAAGGCGGTTGGCGAGCCGATGGTCTCGACCACCGAGCAGACCGACAAGGCCAAGGCCTACCTCACCGCCAATTGGGCCAAGGCCGTTGGCTGACAACGCCGTTCGCAGGGCTTCGCGCGGCCGTATGCCGGGCGGAGCCCTGCTCGGGGTTCTCCCGTTCTTCGCCTACACGGCGATCTTCCTGCTGATCCCGACCCTGGTCGTCGTCATCGGCGCTTTCCTCGACGGCGACAACCGCCCGACCGTCGGCAACCTGCACGGGCTGACCTCGCCCGACGTCGTGCGGGCGTTGGTCCAGTCCGTGGTGCTGTCGGTCGTGACCGCGCTGATCGGCGCGGTCGTCGGCGGCATCCTCGCGTATGCCGTGAGCACCGCCGCGCCGGCCGGGGTGCTCCGCCGTTTCGTCACCTCGTTGTGCGGGGTCCTCGCGCAGTTCGGTGGAGTGGCGCTCGCGTTCGCGTTCCTCGCCACCTTTGGCTTGACCGGGTTCTTGACCAAGGCCCTGGCCGCCCGCGGGGTCGAGAGCAGTGGCCTGTGGCTTTATGCCTGGGACCGGGGCCTGCTCGCCGTCTATCTCTATTTCCAGATCCCGCTGATGCTCATCGTCTTCCTGCCCGCCGTGGATGGTCTGCGCCCGCAGTGGCGCGAGGCCGCCGAGACGCTCGGGGGGACCACGTGGACCTACTGGCGTCGCGTGGCCGGGCCGATTCTGTTGCCGTCCTTTGTCGGCGCGACGCTGCTGCTGTTCACGAACGCCTTCTCCGCCTATGCCACCGCCGCCGCCTTGATCTCGCAGGGCTCGCCGCTGCTGCCGCTGCAGATCGGCGGGACATTCACCTCCGAAACCGTTCTCGGACAGGAGAACATCGGCAAGGCGATGGCCCTGGAAATGGTGGTCGTCGTCGCGCTGGTGATGGCGGCATACGCGTGGATCGACAAACGCGCCAGCCGGTGGTTGCAGCGATGACCAGGCGTGGGGATGGCCAGGCGGTGGGATGATGAGGTGGCGGCCATGACGGGCCGGCGCGCGGCTGTGCGGCGCAAGCAGGCGTGGTTGCGGCGGGCCGTGCTGAGCGTCGTGCTGGTCTTCTTCCTCACTCCGCTGCTGGGGATGCTCGAGTTCACCACCCGCGACCTCGCGACCGGTGAACGCACCGCCGCGACGTGGCGCACGCTCGTCGACTTCGAGACGATTTCCCAGGAGTACCCCGCGCTGAAGGAGGGTTTTGTCGCCTCGATCGGGCTGGCGATCGTCACGGTGGTCGTCATGCTCGCGTTGCTCGTCCCGACGATGACCTGGGTGCGGCTGCGGCTGCCCGGGCTGACCCGGACCGTCGAGTTCATCTGCCTGCTGCCGCTGACCGTTCCGGCGATCGTCCTGGTCGTCGGGTTGACGCCGGTCTATGCGTGGGTGTCCTACCTGCTCGGGGAGTCCACCCTCTGGCTGGCGCTGGCTTATGTCGTGCTCGTCCTGCCCTATGCCTACCGGGCCCTTGACGCGGGATTGCGCGCGATCGACGTGCGGACGCTCTCCGAGGCCGCGCGGTCACTGGGCGCGGGCTGGCCGACCGTGATGTGGCGGATCGTGCTGCCCAACCTGCGCAGCGCCGTCCTCTCGGCGTCCTTCTTGTCGGTCGCTTTGGTGTTGGGGGAGTTCACGATCGCGAATCTGTTCAACCGCAAGAACCTCCAGGTCGCGATGTTCGAACTCGGCAAGTCCGACGCCCAGATCAGCGTGGCCGTCGGGCTCGCCGCGCTGGTTTTCGCATTCGCGGTGCTCTTTGCCATGTCCTTCGTCGGCAGCGGCCGCGCCGGCACCTCGCCCTTCGCCCGCCTGCGCCGCCCTCGCAAGGAGACCACCCCGTGACCACGCTCGCCCCAGCCAACGCCGGCGTCGCCGTCCAACTCACCGAGCTACGCCGCACCTATGCCGGCGTGAACGCCCTCGACAACCTGACCCTGCACATCGAGCCCGGCGAGTTTGTCGCCCTGCTCGGCCCGTCGGGCTGCGGCAAGACAACCGCCTTGCGCTGCCTGGCGGGGCTGGAGGATCCCGACAGCGGCACGATCACGGTCGCCGGGCGCGATGTGACCGGCATACCGACCAACAAGCGCGACATGGGCATGGTGTTCCAGGCCTATAGTCTCTTCCCGCACATGACCGCCCGGCAAAACGTCGAGTTCGGGCTCGAGCTGCGCGGCCAGGACAAGAGTCGCCGGCGCGCCCGGGCCGGGGAGATGCTCGAGCTGGTCGGACTGGAGCAGCATGCCGACAAGTTCGCTCATCAGATGTCCGGCGGGCAGCAGCAGCGGGTCGCGCTCGCCCGGGCGTTGGCGATCGAGCCGCAGGTGCTGCTGCTCGACGAGCCGCTCTCGGCGCTCGATGCTAAGGTGCGCACCCAACTGCGCGACGAGATCCGACGGATCCAGCAAAGCGTCGGGACGACCACCCTGTTCGTCACCCACGACCAGGAGGAGGCCCTCGCCGTTGCCGACCGAGTCGGGGTGATGAGCGTCGGCCGGTTGGAGCAGATCGCCCCTCCCGCAGAGTTGTATTCCCGGCCGGCCACCCCCTTCGTCGCCGACTTCGTCGGGCTCGCCAACCGGGTGCGCGCCACGAGCGATGGCGAGGCTGCCGACGTGCTGGGCGTGCGCGTCCCGCTGCTGCCCGGATCGGCGACCGGGCCGGCCGTGGTGCTCATCCGGCCCGAGGGGATCCGCATCGAGCGGGCCGCCAGCGGTGCAGCGGACATGGCCGGCGGCGCCGAAGGCGCCAACGCCACCGTGGTCAGCGCCAGCTTTCTCGGGGGCCACGGCCGCGTCGTCACCGAGACCGACGCCGGGGAAAAGGCGGTCGTCCAGGTCGGCAACGCCGAGGTCACCGAATATGCCCCCGGCGAGCGCGTGCGGCTGATCCCGCGCGGTGATGCCGCGCTCGCGGTTGCGCCCTGACCCTGGAGCCTGAGATGCCGTCCGCGCCGCTCGGCCAGATCCGCGAGCCCGCCCGCAGCGTCGACGTCATTCGGCGCACCGACGTCCTCGTCGTCGGCTCCGGACCGGCGGGTCTCGCCGCGGCGCTGGCGGCGGCGAGGGCCGGGGTCGAGGTGACCTTGGTCGAGCGGTTCGGCTGCCTCGGAGGAAACCTCACGGCAGTCGGGGTCGAGGGGATGGCCTGGTATCGGCGGGAGCAGACCGTCGATGCCGGCGGGATCGCCCGCGAGTTCGAGGACCGGGCGGCCGCGATGGGGGCCGCCGTCCCGGAGTCGCAGTCACTGTCCCAGGAGATCGATTCCGAGGGGTTCAAGGTCGTCGCCGACGTGCTGGTCGAGGAGGCCGGGGTTCACCCGATGTTGCACCGGCTGGTCGTCGCGCCGGTCCTGGACGGCGACGCGCTCACCGGCGTGATCACCGAGTCCAAGGCCGGCCGGGAGGCGATCCTCGCCAGGCGGATCATCGACGCCAGCGGCGATGCCGACATTGCCCACCGCGCGGGCGTCCCGACCCGGCTCACCCCGCCCGAGGAGATGCTCGCCGCCTCGGTGATGTTCCACCTGTCCGGGGTGGCCAAACGGGCCTTTCTCGACGGCATACAAGCAGACCCGCAGACGTATGCCGACTGGGCGGGACAGGAGTCGGGCTGGCAGATCGAGACGACGGGTGCCGAGGACGGCCTGTTCTCGCCGTTCTTGGGCAAGCCGTTCGCGCGCGCGATCGAGGCCGGGGTGATCCCGGCCGACCTGACGACGATCGGCGGCACGTGGGGCGCGATCCACGACACCGGCGAGCTGACCTACCTCAACCTCATCCACCTGGAGCACATCGACGGGACCGATCCGGACTCGCTGACCCGCGGCGAGATCGCCGGGCGGCGCCAGGCGCTGCACGCCATCGAGGCGCTGCGCCGCTTCACCCCCGGCTGCGAGCGGGCCCGGCTGCGCAACTTCGGGATGACGATCGGCATCCGCGACACGCGCAAAGTTGCCTGCCGCTATGACCTGACCGAGCAGGATGTCCGCGGGCAGGCGCGTTTCGAGGACACGATCGGGATCTATCCGCAGTTCATCGACGGCTATGGTGTCCTCGTCCTCCCGCTGACCGGCCGCTACTTCCAGCTGCCCTATCGCAACCTGCTACCGCGCGGCGGCAGCCGCGGGCTGCTCGTCGCCGGCCGATCCACCGGCGGTGACCGGATCGCGCACGCGGCCACGCGCAATATGTCTTGCTGCGCCGTCCTCGGCCAAGGCGCCGGCGTCGCCGCGGCGCTCTCGGTCCGCGCCGGGCGCGACCTCGACGACATCGACATCGTCGCCGTCCAGGCCGAACTGACCCGTCAGGGCGTGCGGATTCGCTGAGGCCGGTCATCGGCATGGTCGCTGCGGGCGGGCCTGCCCGGGCAAACCACAATTGCTCAATTGCGCTAAAGTACTGGTGGGACCGCGTGGGGTGGGCAAGAGTGGGACCCTGGGCGAGTTCGCTGCGACGGCCGGCCGCCGCTTGTCATGGCCGACGGTGCATCTGGAAGCTAAACCGGCAGGCCTTCTGGGCGAGTTGGCAGCCCGTCTCCGCTCGGCTACCGACCTGCTCACCGGCAACACACCGCAGAGCGGGCGAACCCAGGCGCGGGTGGCTTAGCCAAAAGGTCAGCGCTAACGTGTTCGGGCTCGGCGCCGGCGTCGAGATCGTTACCGATCCCGACGGCGCGAGATCCCCTGCTGACCACTTCCACGACATCCTTTGTCGATGCGCGACCGCGGCGATCGACCGCGGCGCGGGACTGGTGGTGACCCTCGACGAAATACATAGCGCCGACCCCGATGAGTTACGCGTCGTGGCCGCTGTCCTGCAAGAACATGTCCCCGATAACTGGCCCCTGGTGGTGGCCATCGCGGCACTCCCGTCCCTACGCGCCACCCGCGGAAAGCGGGCGTTGCCCACCTATCTTGAGCGGGCCGAATGGCACGAGCTGGGACCATTGACGCCCGGCGAGACCCGCACCGCCCTCACTGAACCGGCGGCAGGGGCCGGGCGGCCGATGACCACTGCGGCCGCCGAAGCCCTGATCGCCCTGACGGGCGGCTACCCGTACGCGATTCAGGTCGCTGGCCATTTCGCGTGGCGCGCCTCGGCCGGCGCCACCCAGATCACCCTCGAAGCTGCCCACCGGGCAGAACCGCGGATCACCGAGGACCTGGAGCACCTCTTTCGTGGCCGGTGGGACGGAGCCAGCCTCCAGGAACGGGAATACCTACTCGCCATGGCGGCAGCCGAGCAGGAGAAGCCACCCACGGGGCGTGATGTCGCCGAACGCATGTCGAGGTCGACGCCGCAGGTGGCCTACCTACGTGACCGGTTGATCAAGAAGGGCACCATCTACGCCGCGGCCGACGGCACCCTCCACTTCATCACCCCTGGCATGGGCCGCTGGCTACGCCAGCAAGGCGATCAATGACCGTAGACCCTCGGCGCGCCTCGCCCCAGGGCCGAGCCGGGGTGCCGCCGGTTGTCGCTGCTCTCGATTAGGTGCGGCATACGGGCGCTGGTAGCCTTGAGCGGTTGCCGTTGAACCGGCCGCGGATTCAGAGAGCCCCGGTGGACCTGCCCGGGAGCGCCGCGCACACCAAAGGAAAGGACCCGGCCCGCCCATGCCATTGGACGTCGAGACCAAGAAGACCATCATCGCCGAGTACGCCACGACCGAGGGCGACACCGGTTCCCCCGAGGTGCAGATCGCGCTGCTCACCCAGCGAATCAAGGATCTGACCGAGCACGCCCGCGAGCACAAGCACGACCACCACAGCCGTCGTGGCCTGCTGCTGCTCGTCGGCCGGCGCCGGCGCCTGCTGCGCTACCTGGAGACCATCGACATCGAGCGCTACCGTTCCCTGATCAAGCGGCTCGGTCTGCGCCGTTGACCCGGTGACACGAAGCGGTCCTGATCGTCAGGGCCGCTTCTTCGCATGTCCGACAACTGAATAACGAACAACCGCCCGGGCCACAACGACGATGCGCCCGGAGTGAACACCGCAGAAATGGAGGGCCCATGGAGGGTCCAGAAATCACCTTCGCCGAAGCCGTCATCGACAACGGCAGCTTCGGCACCCGCACCGTCCGGTTCGAGACCGGACGCCTCGCCCGCCAGGCGGGCGGGTCGGTGACCGCCTACCTCGACGGCGAGACCACCGTCTTGTCGACCACGACGGCCGGCAAAACCCCGAAAGACCAGTTCGACTTCTTCCCGCTGACCGTCGATGTGGAGGAGCGCATGTACGCCCTCGGCAAGATCCCCGGCAGCTTCTTCCGCCGCGAAGGCCGCCCCAGCACCGAGGCGATCCTGACCTGCCGCCTGATCGACCGGCCGCTGCGCCCGTCCTTCGCCAAGGGTCTGCGCAACGAGGTTCAGATCGTCGAGACGGTCCTGGCGCTCAACCCCGACCACCAGTACGACGTGCTGGCCATCAACGCGGCGTCCGCGTCCACGCAGATTTCCGGGCTGCCGTTCTCCGGTCCCATTGGTGGCGTGCGCGTCGCGCTCATCGAGGGCCAGTGGGTCGCCTTCCCGAACTTCTCCGACGCCGAGCGTTCGACCTTCGACATGGTCGTCGCCGGCCGGATCGTCGCCAAGGACAATGGTGACAGCGATGTCGCGATCATGATGGTCGAGGCCGAGGCCACCGACGCCACCTGGAACCTCGTCAAGAACGAGGGCAAGCAGGCGCCGACCGAAGAGGTCGTCGCCCAGGGTCTCGAGGCCGCCAAGGGCTTCATCAAGGTCCTGTGCGAGGCGCAGAGCCAGCTCGCCGCCGCCGCGGCGAAGCCGGTGGAGGAGTTCCCGCGCTTCCTCGACTACGAAGACGATGCGTATGCCGCCGACTGAGGAGTTCGTCTCCCGCGACGGCAAGCTCGCCCAGATCCTGACGATCGCCGGCAAGCAGGAGCGCGAGGACGCGCTCGATGAGCTGAAGTCCGCGCTGCACCTGCAGCTCGTCGGCACCGCCGACGTCTTCACGGGTGAGGGCGAGGCCGGGCCGTTCACCGGCCGGCAGAAGGAGATCAGCGCGGCATACCGTTCGGTGCAGAAGAAGCTCGTGCGCGAGCGCATCCTGCGCGACAAGGTCCGCATCGACGGCCGCGGCCTGGCCGACATCCGCGCCCTCTCGGCCGAGGTCGAGGTGCTGCCGCGGGTGCACGGTTCCGCGCTCTTCGAGCGTGGCGAGACCCAGATCATGGGCGTGACGACGCTGAACATGCTCCGGATGGAGCAGCAGCTCGACACCCTCTCGCCGGTGACCCGCAAGCGCTACATGCACAACTACAACTTCCCGCCCTACTCGACCGGTGAGACCGGCCGCGTCGGCTAGCCCGAAGCGCCGCGAGATCGGCCACGGCGCGCTCGCCGAGCGCGCCCTGATGCCGGTGCTGCCGACGCGCGAGGAGTTCCCCTACGCGATCCGTCAGGTCTCGGAAGCGTTGGGCTCCAACGGTTCCACGTCGATGGGCTCGGTCTGCGCCTCGACCCTGTCGCTGCTCAACGCCGGTGTGCCACTGCGCGCCCCGGTCGCCGGCATCGCGATGGGCCTGGTGTCGGCGGAGCTCGACGGGCAGGTGTCGTATGCCGCTCTGACCGACATCCTCGGTGCCGAGGACGCCTTCGGTGACATGGACTTCAAGGTCGCCGGCACCCGCGAGTTCGTCACGGCCATTCAGCTCGACACCAAGCTCGATGGCATCCCCGCCGACGTGCTTGCCGGCGCGCTGACCCAGGCCCGCGACGCCCGCCTCTACATCCTCGATGTGATGAACGAGGCCATCGACGGACCGGACGAGATGTCCGAGTTCGCGCCGCGCGTCATCTCGGTCAAGGTCCCGGTCGACAAGATCGGCGAGGTCATCGGCCCGAAGGGCAAGATGATCAACCAGATCCAGGAGGACACCGGCGCCGACATCTCCATCGAGGACGACGGCACCGTCTACATCGGCGCTACCGACGGCCCCTCGGCCGAGGCGGCGCGGGCCGCGATCAACGCGATCGCCAACCCGCAGATGCCCGAGGTCGGCGAGCGCTTCCTGGGCACCGTCGTCAAGACGACGACCTTCGGGGCCTTCGTTTCGTTGCTGCCCGGCAAGGACGGCCTGCTGCACATCTCCGAAGTTCGTAAGCTGGTCGGCGGAAAGCGGATCGACGCCGTCGAGGACGTGCTTTCGATCGGCCAGAAGGTTCAGGTCGAGTTGAAGGAGATCGACCCGCGCGGCAAGCTCTCCCTCGCCGCGGTGCTCCCGGAGGGCGCCGGCGCCCCCGCCGGTGGCGGCGAGTCGGGCGAGGCGGCGGCGGTGACGTCCGACCGGTCTCGTGAGTCCGATGGCAGCGGGGCCGAGAGTGGCGGCGGGCGTGAGGCCAGCGGCGAGGACCGTCCCCGCGAGCGTCGCGAGGGTGGCCGTGGCCGCCGTCGCCGCACCCATCACGGCGACCGCAACGGCGGCGAGCGGGGCGGCTCCGAGGAGGCGTGACCCGCAGGCGGCCAAGCTGAGCAGTCGACGACTGGGCACCCCATCCGAGGGTGCCCAGTCGTTTCCGTCTGCACGGCCGTCCGGTAGCCATATCGCGGATCCGCTTAGGGCTTGTGACGAAATAACTTCGTTTTAGGGGGTTGGGACGGCTACGGTTGTGGTATGTCCACGTCCGCGGTGTCGGTGTCGGAGTCGTTGGCGCGCCGGTATGCGGTGGTGGCGCCGCATTTGTCGGAGTTCCAGCGTCGGTTGTGGCTTGGGGCGGAGGCGGCCGAGTTCGGCGCCGAGGGCGTGGCGGTGGTCGCCGCGGCGACCGGAGTGGCGGCGGACACGGTGCGCCGGGGTCGGGCCGAGGCCAGTGGTGGGGTGGAATTGGCGCCCGGCCGCTCGCGCCGCCCGGGCGGTGGGCGCAAGCGGGTTGAGGCCCATGATCCTTCGCTGGCAACGGATTTCGATGCGTTGATCGAACCGGCCACGCTGGGGGATCCGATGTCGACGTTGCGGTGGACGAGTAAGTCGATCCGGACCTTGACCCGGGAGTTACGCGCGAAGGGTCACCGGGTCAGTGATCATGTGACCCGCAGGTTGCTGGCCGAGGGCGGCTACTCGCTACAGGCCAACGCCAAGGTCCTCGACGGGAGCCAGCACCCGGACCGGGATGCCCAGTTCCACTACCTGGCCGACGCGGCAGCGGCCCATCAGGTCAGCGGGGACCCGGTGATGAGCGTCGACACGAAGAAGAAAGAACTCATCGGACCGTTCAAGAACCCCGGTCGGGAATGGCACCGGGCCGGCCAGCCGGAACGGGTCAACGTCCACGACTTCGCCGACAAAGACCTCGGCAAGGTCAACCCCTACGGCGTCTACGACGTCGCCCACGACGCCGGCTGGGTATCGGTCGGGGTCGACCACGACACCGCCGCGTTCGCCGTGCACACCATCGAGACCTGGTGGCAGCGGGTGGGATCCGCGGCCCATCCCGGGGCCACCCGGCTGCTGATCTGTGCCCGACGGCGGCGGCTCCAACGGCTACCAAAACCGGCTGTGGAAGAAGGAACTCGCCGACCTCGCCACCCGGACTGGGCTGACCATCACCGTCACCCACCTACCCCCCGGCACCAGCAAATGGAACAAAATCGAACACCGCCTCTTCGCGCACATCTCCATGAACTGGCGCAGCCGCCCACTGACCAGCCACGAAGTCGTCGTCAACACCATCGCCGCGACCACCACGACCACCGGCCTGCACGTCGCCGCCGACCTCGACACCAACCCCTACCCCGCCGGCATCAGAATCGCCGACACCGTCATCCCCGACCTCGAACGCCGCGGAATACTCCACCGCCACACCTTCCACGGGGAATGGAACTACACCCTCTACCCCGACACGCCCGACCCAAACTAGCTTAATTCCTCACAGGCCCTTACTCAACCGATGCTGGGCGCGCAACTCATTCGCGAGGCGCGCCGCCGAGCAGGGTTGACCAGTCCCAGCTCGCCGAGCCGGCCTCGACGACGCAAAGCTCGATCGCGCGGTGGGAGGGCGGCGGTCCTCGCCTGACCTGGATACGGTCGCGAGGTTGGCGCGCCTGTGTGGTTTCGACCTCGAGGTGGCGTTGCACGATCGGGACGAGGGTCAAGTCCTGATGCGTGGTGTTTGAAGGTTTTTCATCCTTCGGGCGTGTCGGGGTTACGCGGTGATCGCGGTGAGTGGGTTCTGGGCGGGGGTTTCCTCCTTGGGGGTGAGGGCTTTGCGGCATTGGGCGAGGAGTTCGAGGCCGAGGTAGCGGCGTTGTTCGGTCCACTCGTCGTGTTGTTCGGCTAGGACCGCGCCGACCAGCCGGATCAGGGCGTCGCGGTTGGGGAAGATCCCGACCACATCGGTCCTCCTGCGGATTTCCCGGTTAAGCCGCTCCTGGGGGTTGTTCGACCAGATCTGCTTCCAGGCGCCTTTGGGGAAGACGGTGAAGGCCAGGATGTCGGCGCGGGCGTCGTCGAGGTGCGCGGCGACCGCGGGCAGTTTCTCGGTCAAGGTCTCGACGATCCGGTCGAACTGGGCGTGCACGCTTGCAGCGTCGGGCTGGTCATACACGCTGTGCAGCAACGCTTTCACCCACGGCCAACTGTTCTTCGGAGTCACCGCCATCAAGTTCGCCGCGTAGTGAGTACGACAACGCTGCCACGCCGTCCCGGGCAGCGTCGCGCCGATGGCCTCGACCAGCCCGGCGTGGGCATCGGAGGTCACCAGACCGACCGGGCCAGCGCTGGTCAGGCCGCGGGCGACCAGATCCCGGAAGAAGGTGAGCCAGCCGCCACCGGTCTCGGCCGTGGACGCCTGGACACCAAGGATCTCCCGGTACCCCTCGGCGTTGACGCCGGTGGCGAGCATGGTCGCGATCTTGACCACCCGCCCGCCCTCACGCACCTTGATCGTCAACGCGTCCGCGGCGACAAAGGTGTACGGGCCAGCGTCCAACGGGCGGGTCCGGAACGCCTCGACCTGACCGTCGAGGTCTTTGGCCATCTCACTGACCGTGGACTTGCTCAGGCCGGTGATCCCGAGCGCTTGGACCAGCCGGTCCATCCGCCGGGTCGAGACCCCCAGCAGGTAGCAGGTCGCGACCACGCTGGTCAGCGCCTTCTCCGCCCGCGAATGCCGGGTCAACAACCAGTCCGGGAAGAAGGTGCCTTCCCGCAGTTTCGGGATCGCCACATCGATGGTGCCGACCCGGGTGTCGAGATCACGGTGGCGGTAGCCGTTACGACGATTCGACCGTTCCGGGACCCGGGAGCGGTACTCCGCACCGCACACCGCGTCGGCCTGCGCGGACAAGATCGAGTGAATGAACGAGGACAACATCTCCCGCATCAAGTCCGGGCTCGCCTGCGCGAGCTGTTCGTCCAAGAAACGGGCAGGGTCGATACTGGGCAATGCGACGGTCATCGGGACCATCCTTTCGAGAGTGCTGTGATGGGTTCACTCGAAGGATGCCCGGTGGCCGTCGTGTCTCCCGGGAAGGACACGAACAACCACCGGCCTCGTACACCAACGTTACGGACTCAACTCGGGACGAGAGCGACTTGGCGCAAGATCGCCGGCTCCTGGCCCTCACGCCAGGAGAGCGGCTCGAACGAGCCGTGCGCACCGCGCGGACGATGACGGACGTCCAGGGGCGCAGCCGTGCCCGCTGAGTTCGATCCGGGCGCCATCATCGCCGAACTTCTCGCGCATCGCGTCCGGTTCGTCGTCATCGGCGGCTTTGCCGCGCTCGCGCACGGTTCGCCCTTCCCGACGTCATGGAGACCTGGACATCTGCATGCAACCCGCTGGCACGCAGGGCTATCCGGACTTGGTGCGCGACGCGGAGAGCGTCGACGCCTTCGGGGTGGCCATTCCGATTGCTTCCGTGGCGGATGTCGTCCGCAGCAAACAGGCAGCCAACCGCCCCAAGGACCAACGCGTGTTGCCCACGCTGCGGGCGCTGCTGGCCGAACAGCAAGAACACCGCCGGCAGCGCCGCGACGGATGACGACGACGACGAGGACCGCCGCGATCAGGAGTGAGCCGTTGGCTCGCCTGAGTTGACGCAATTCCCTTGCCGGCACCTGCATTCGGGCACGGCAAGGGAATTGGTCGTGGTCACTCCGGCGGCGCGCCCGATCCGTGCCGGGAGATGCGGACACGGATGTTCTTCATCAACGGCTGGTCGCTCTGGCTGCTGTAGTCGGCGTGGCCGATCAGGACATTCATCTCGGGCATATAGCCGGCGCAACTACCGCGCGGGAGGTCATAGCTCAACGCGCGATAGCCATTCAGCCGCCGTCGCGAGCCGTCCGTTGAGGTGGCGAGAATGTCGACCAGATCGCCCTCGGCGAGGCCCCGTTCGGCCAGGTCTTCGGCATTCATCAGCACCAGCGTGCGCAGGTTTCGCACGCCGCGATAGCGGTCGTTGTCGGAGTAGATCGTGGTGTTCCATTGATCGTGGGAGCGCATCGTCTGCAACACCAGGACATCGCTGTCGCCCGGGATGACGTCGGGCAGGGGTGCGCTGGAGAACTCAGCGCGCCCCGACGGGGTGTCGAAGACGAGTTCGCGCGCCGGCTGCTTGATCCGGAACCCCGCCGGCAGCCGGACCCGACGGTTGAAGTCTTCGCAGCCCAGCAGCACCTTGGCCATGGTGTCGCGGATCCGGTCGTAGTCCTCGACATACCAGTCCCACGGCGTGGCGCTGTCGGGCAGCGTCGCCTTCGCCAGGCCGGCGATGATTGCCGGCTCGGAGCGCAGCTGCGGCGAGGCCGGCCGCTTCATCCCGACCGAACGGTGCACCATACTCATCGAATCCTCCACCGAGATGACCTGCAGGCCGCCCGCCTGGTGGTCCTTCTCGGTGCGCCCCAGGCACGGCAGGATCAGCGCCTGCGCGCCGTGGACGAGGTGGCTGCGATTGAGTTTGGTGCTCACGTGGACGGTCAGGTCACAAGACCGCAACCCCGCCCAGGTGTATGCCGTGTCCGGCGCCGCCAGCGCGAAGTTGCCGCCCATCCCCACGAAGACCTTCACGGCTCCCTCGTGCATCGCTTGCAGAGTCCCGACCGTGTCCAGGCCGCGCCGGCGCGGGGGGTCGATTCGGCATACGGCGGCGAGACGGTCGAGGAAGTCCGCGGGCGGGCGGTGGTCGATTCCGCAGGTGCGGTTGCCTTGGACGTTGCTATGCCCGCGCACTGGCGACGGCCCGGCACCCTCACGCCCCAGATTGCCGCGCAGCAGCAGCAGGTTGACGATCTCGCGGACCGTGTCGACGCCGTGCTCGTGCTGGGTGACACCCAGGCACCAGCTCACGAGCGTGCGGTCGGCGCGCATGTAGACGTCCGCGGCCGCCCGCACCTGGTCGAACGTTAGCCCCGACTGGTCCTCGATCGTCTGCCAGGGCGTGGCGAGAACCAGCGCGCGATACTCCTCGAATCCGGCGGTGAAGCGCTCGATGAACTCGGGGTCGAGGACGCGCGGATCTGCCGGGGCACGCTCCAACACACACTTGGCGATGCCGCGCAGCAACGCCATGTCACCGCCGGGTCGGACCTGCAGGTTGAGCGTGCTCGTGCGCGTCGACTTCAGCCGCGCCATGTCGAGGAAGTCGTGCGGGACGATGGTGCGCGTGGCGCCGGCCTCGATAAGCGGATTGATGTGCACGATCTGGGCACCACGGCGATAGGCCGCGCTCAATGCGGTCAGCATCCGGGGCGCATTCGAGGCGGCGTTGACTCCGAGCAGGAAGAGCGCGTCGGTCCTCTCCCAGTCGATCAGGTCCGCGGTGCCCTTGCCGGTCCCCAACGCGGCCTGCAGGGCTCTCCCCGAGGCTTCGTGACACATATTGGAGCAGTCGGGCAGGTTGTTGGTGCCGAACTCACGCGCCCACAGCTGGTAAAGGAAGGTCGCCTCGTTGCCGAGCCGGCCGGAGGTATAGAAGGCGGCCTGGTCGGCGCTCTCCAGCGACCGGAGCGCGGACCCGACCAGCGCGAACGCGTCGTCCCAGGTGACCGGGACGTAGCGATCGGTCGCGGCGTCATACCGCATCGGCTCGGTCAGCCGCCCGCGGCTTTCCAACTGGTTGTCGCTCCAGGACTCGAGTTCGGTGACGGTGTGCGCGGCGAAGAACTCGCGATCGACGCGGTGATGGGTCATCTCCCAGGTGACGTGCTTGATGCCGTTCTCGCAAATGTCGAGGGCGAGGCCACGGGTGTCGTCGGGCCAAGCGCATCCGGGGCAGTCGAAGCCGCCGTCCTGGTGGTTCATTTTCAGCATGGCGCCGGGCCCCACGACCCACTCCCGGTCCTTCCACAGGACTTCCCCCACCGAGCGCGCCGCTCCCCAGCCGGCCGCCGGGTGCTGGTAGCTGCGGTGACGCCACGCCGCCCGGTCCGAAGCCCCGTCGCCGGCCTGGCCGTCGTCCTCGAAATCCTGCTCGCCCTTGGTCACATTGCCTCCCGGGAGTGCTTTACCAGTGACGAACCTACGCGACCGGCGTGCTCCCAGCAGGCGACGTCGCTCAGCAGGCGGCCACGATCTGGCGCTCGATGGTGTCCTTGACCGGCTCGTAGCCGATCCGTCGATAGATCCCGTTGCTTGTCGGGTTAGCCAGGTCGGTGAACAGGCAGACGATCTGCGCCCGCCGGCGAGCACGTCGACGTCGGATTCCCTTGCGGCCCGTGGTGTTCCGGCGACGCCTGTCGGCGGATCAAGCCTCCCGAGCCGGTGCAGTCGGGTCGCGCGTTTGCTGACCAGGGCGCCGCCGTGGGCAGGATGACTGCCTCGCAGAAGGCCCCGGTCGGATCGAGATCCCCGTTGGCCCCGCTGGGGATCTCGCCGCTCGCGAGGACTGATTTCGCCAGGTCGCGGCCCTGCGCAGGGCTCAACCCGAGAAGGTAGGCGGGGAAGCGCCCGGTGCGCATCGCAAGGCCGGTGACGCGATCGCCGTCGCGGGCCGCGGCGAACCAGGCCATCGGCACTCCGGGAGCATGGTCTAGCTGCTCTCCGGCGGCCAGCCGGTCGAGGGCGACGGCAATGATCGTGGCCTCCAGCGGATTCGCCGCGAGGAAGTCCGCGGCCAGGCGGCGGAACTCGACCGGGTCGGTCGTCAGCTGGAGCGAGTTCATCCCAGAACGGTAGGGCCGGCGCGACTCGGTTCGACCCGTTTTCGGCCGGCTGCCTACGCTTTGGGTCCATGACGCTCAATTTCGCGGCCGAGATGCGCAGCGCAGCGGCCGACATCGCCTCACCGCGATAGTCGGCGGTCACGGCCGGGGGAGGAGCGAGCCGGCCCCGCGTGACCCGGCGGCTCTACGGGTGTGGTTCGCCGACCTCGCGACCGCCCGGCCGCTGGCCAGCACCGGCCCCTCTGGGTGGGGCAGCTTCCCTAGAGCCAGCGGCGCACGCGGAGGCGGTACTCGGCATACGCGCGGCCGAAGCGGGTGGCGAGATAGGCCTCCTCGTGGCGGATGACCCACCGATAGTTGGCGACCATGATCAGTGGCAACAGCGGTAGCGGCCAGATGCTGTCGAGCAGCAGGCTGGCGCCGAGGTAGGCGAGCGCGTCGCCGAGGTAGATCGGATTGCGGGTCAGCCGGTAGGGCCCAGTCGTCGCCAGCGAGGTCGCCGCACCCCAGGGCAGGATCGTTGTACCCCGCCTGCGGAACTCCCAGAACGCCCACAGCATCAACGCCATTCCACTGAGGACGAGCAAGCCGCCGGCCACGCGCCCGGAAGCGCCGAGACCCAGGGATGTCGGCCAGCGCCACTCGGCGAGCCACGCGAGGGCGAAGGGAACGGCATACAGCAGGGGTGGCAGGACCTTGACCGGGGCGCCGCGATCAGCCATACAGCCAGCGCCGGAGGGTGGCCCGCGGGATCGTGTCTTGGGCAGCCACGATGTCACCGACGAACTGGTCGGTGGTGAACGGGTGGTAGGCACGCCGCTGGTAGACGTCGCTCAGGAAGGCCAGCATGCGCTGCTCACCACCGAGGGCGCGCGCCACTCGGGACATCACCCGCACGCCCGTGCCGTAGGCCGCTTCGTTGAACCCAGGGGCGACGACCGACCGGTCGTTGGCCAGATGAGATCGGAAGTCCAACGGGACCGGCTTTGCCCGCCGGCCCTCGGCCCACCAGGTCGTCACGGCCTCATCGATCCAGGTGTCGCGCCAGGTGCGGCCCACGGCCGTGGTCGCGAAGTACATGTGCGCGAGTTCGTGCCGCAGCGAGCCGACCCCGGTGCGGGTGGCGCCGTAATACTCCATCCCCGAGTTCCACCCGGGCAGCAGGATCTGCATGCGCGGCATCGGGGACGGGCCGAGCTCGTCGATCAACTGCCGGACCGTTCGGGTCGTGATGGCGCGCGCCGTGGCGACCACGTGCGCCGAGCGATCGGTCAGGATCGTCACCGGCACCCCGGATGCCCGGAAGGTGGACGTGCGAGCCGAGCGCGCCGGGACGGCGGCGAAGAAGACATTGCTGGAGGAGATCGCTTTGCCGGTGTCGACCGTCCACCTTTGGTATGCCGCGTGCGCCCGCCGGGTCACGATCCCCGAGCCGATGACGTGGTAGCGCTCGCGCGTGTGGACGCGTAAGTCGATCCGGTGCCGGACGAGTTCCTCGGGCGAACTCACCGTCGGCCACAGCGTCTCGGTCTCGTTGTTCGGGCCCTCGGTGTCGTCGAAGTCGGGATACAGCCAACCGCGGGGAGCGGCCGGGATCGGGCAGTCCCAGCCGATGCGCATTGCGTGTTCGCTTCCCGCAGAAAGCTTTTGCGGGACGTCGAAGGCGACCTCGGCCGTGGGATGCGGCCGGATCAGGCGCAGGGCGCGCGGATCGACGGCGCGTCCATCGAGACGCACCGAGGAAATCATTCGTTGCTCGGTGCCCGGAGCGACCTGCCGCAACGGGTTGAAGTGGAAGAGCGCACGGTCTTGGCCCAGCCGCATCCGGAAGCGCAGCTCGGCGACGCCGCTGACCCGCCTCGCGTCCGGGTGGTAGTCGAGGCGCAGCGTGAGCGCGGTGAGCCGGATGCGGAAGGTGTCATCGAGGACCCGGCCCAGCGAGTTAGGGGTCACCGGTTGTGTCACTGTTGTGGCTGTCACCCCGGGGGCGCCGATGCGGGCACTCGCGGGTCCGGTCGCCAGCAGCCCCAGGAGGAGAGCCAGGCCAACCGAGACGATTGGCAGGGCAGACAGTCGTCGGGGCAGGGTGGCGGGGCGGCTGGTCACGGCGATCTCCTCGTTGGAACGCACCTCCGAGGAGGATCAGGAATGCGGGAGGCGCTGGTGAATGTCCTCGCTCATCCTTACAACGGCGAGGTAGATCTCCAGTGTCATCCGGATGAACGCGAGATAGATAATCGCGAAGACCGGACCGAGCAGCAAGACCACTAACCCCTCAGCCGCCCCATTGGCAAACCCTCTGATCAGCAACACGAACCAGATGAGCCCGATCAGGGCAGTAGCCAGCACATAGACGAACCGGATGATCATCGGCGTGATGAACCGCGAGAACGAGAAGTCGAAGAGCGCCGCGAAGAAGCCCGCCGGGGAGCCGATGCTGCCCGCGCGCGGGCCGGCACCCGAGGGCGGGGCCGCAGCGGTGCTTGGGGGTGGCGCGCCCGAGGCGCCGTAGCCCGCCGGTGGCGAGATGGGGCCGGGCTGAGTAGTCGGTGGCTCCGGATAAGGTGGCGGGTCCGCGTGGGGCCCCGACGGCGGCTGCGTGCTCATAGTGGTCTCCTGGGCAGTCGGTCGCGTTCACGCTAACGCGCGCGCACCTTCGGCCCCGGGAGACACGACGGGGTTGGCGAAGAGCGCCTGCCCCCACGCGCCCGTATCCTGCAGCCCATGACCGCGAGATCGCAGAACACGACCGACCCGGTGCGGGTTGCCGTCATCGGCGCCGCCGGCCGGATGGGCCGCACCGTGCGTGACGCGGTCGAGGCGGCCGCCGACCTGGAGCTGGTCGGCGGCTTCGATCTCGGGGACGACCTCGGGGACCTCGCCGGAACGCAGGTGGCGGTCGAGTTCGCCGTGCCCGATGTTTCGCTGGACAATGTGACCCACTGCGTCGAGCAGGGTGTGCACGCGGTCGTCGGCACGACCGGCTGGAACGAGCGGAAGCTGGCAGCGCTGCGCGCCACTTTGCAGGAGCATCCCGGGGTTGGGGTGCTGATCGCCCCGAACTTCGCGATCGGCGCCATCTTGATGATGCAGTTCGCGCAGCAGGCCGCCCGCTTCTATGAGTCGGTCGAGATCGTCGAGTTGCATCATCCGGGCAAGGTGGACGCGCCGTCGGGAACGGCTGCGCGCACGGCCGACCTGGTCGGTGCGGCACGGGAGGCGGCGGGTCTCGGCCCGGTGCCCGACGCGACCACGCACGATCCCGGCGGGGCGCGAGGGGCGCGGCAGGGCGGCATACCGGTGCATTCGGTGCGGCTGCGCGGGCTGGTCGCGCATCAGGAGGTGCTCTTTGGCGCCGAAGGGGAGCTGCTGACCATCCGGCACGACTCCCTCGATCGGGTCTCGTTCATGGCCGGGGTGTTGACCGGGATCCGTTCGGTAACAGCGCATCCGGGGTTGACCGTCGGCCTGGAGCACTACCTCGAATTGGAGCGATCGTGAGCGGCGTCGTCGTCCCGGAGACGCTCGTCGAGGTCGCGGCCGAGGCGGCGCGCGTCGTCGTCCTGACCGGCGCCGGCATGTCGGCCGAGAGCGGGCTGTCGACCTTCCGCGATCCGCATACCGGGCTGTGGGAGCGCTTCCGGCCCGAAGACCTGGCCACCGAGGCGGCCTGGCGCGCCGACCCCGCCCTGGTGTGGGGTTGGTATACCTGGCGGTTCGAGCGGGTGCACACCGTCTCGCCCAACGCCGGTCACGTCGCATTGGCCGACTGGGAGCACCTCGACCTGGCCACGGTCACGATCGTCACGCAGAACGTCGACGACCTGCACGAGCGCGCGGGCAGCAGCACCATCCACCACCTGCACGGCTCGATCGGCGCCTTCCGGTGCGGGGAGTGCGGTTTCCCGTTCACCGATCCGCTCCAACTTCCCGAAGAGCCGGTCGAGCGGTTGTCCCCGCCGACCTGCGCCGCCTGCTTCGGCCTGGTCCGTCCGGGGGTGGTCTTCTTTGGCGAGCCGCTGCCGGTCGACCCGTGGGAGGCGGCGGTCATCGCCTGCGAGGAGGCCGACCTGGTGTTGAGCGTCGGCACCTCGGGGATCGTCTATCCCGCCGCCGGCCTCCCCGCGCTGGCCCGATCCTGCGGCGCGGTCGTCGCCGAGATCAACCCGCGCGAGACCGGGCACTCCGATGTGGTGCATGTGAATTGGCGCGAGAGCGCCGCCCGGGCACTGCCGGCACTCTTCGAGGCGATCACCGCGCTTGGCTAGCCACGCGCAGGTCAACGTCCGCGTGTCTTTTGCGTCCGCTGCGCCAGGCCCACCCGCCCGCATGTCCGTGCGGCTTCCGCGGCTTGGTTAGGTTAGGACCAGCCGGCGGCACGCAACAGGGCGGCGACGGCGGCCGCGCCAAAGACGACGACGAGGAAGTTGGCCCGGAACCACAGCAACACCCCGGCGACGAGCACCGCCACCAGACGGGCGTCGAGCGCAATCGCGCCCGCGCTGCCGGCGAACGTCTGGGTGACGATCAGCCCGGAGAGCAGGGCCGCGGGCAACAAGGTCGTGATCCGGGAGCGGCGCGGCCCCTGCATCCAGCTCTCCGGGACGACAAAACCGGACAGCTTCAGCAGATAGGCCAGCAGGCAGGCCGCGAGGACGGTGACCCAGGTGTTCATGGCGTGCCCTCGATGACGCCGTGTTCCTGGTGCGGATTGGGGTAGGTGGGGTTCACGGCGTCGGGTCCGCACCGGGGAGGGAGGCGTCGGCCTGGGGGGTTTCGTGCCGGCCCGGGGACACCCAGCCGACGATCACCGCGGCGCTCGCCGCCAGGATGACCGGAACGCCCGTCGGGACGAGCGGAATGGTGATCAGCGCGATAAACGCGGCGAGCACCGCCGTCGCCCGGCCGTCGCGCGCCTTCAGCCGCGGCCACAGCAGTGCGCAAAAGGCCGCCGCTGCCGCCGCGTCGAGGCCCCAGGTTTGCGGCTTGCCCAGCGCGTTGCCCACAAGCGCGCCGACGAGCGTCATCAGGTTCCAGCCGACGAGCACGGCCAGCCCAGTTACCCAGAAGCCGAGCCGGCTGGCCGGCGGCTCCTCCTGGGCGATGCCGACCGCGGTGGACTCGTCGATCGTCACGTGTGCGGCGAGCAGCCGGCGCCATCCTCGCGCCTGGATGAAGCGGGCCACCTGAAGGCCATAGAGCCCGTTGCGAATGCCGAGCAGCGTGGAGGTAGCGATCGCGGAGATCCCGGATCCGCCCGCGCCGAGGATCCCGACAACGGCGAACTGGGAGCCGCCCGAGAACAGCAGCAGCGAGAGCGCCTGGGTCTGCAGGATGGACA
The DNA here is from genome assembly GCF_037045025.1 of Nostocoides sp. Taxonomy (GTDB): domain Bacteria; phylum Actinomycetota; class Actinomycetes; order Actinomycetales; family Dermatophilaceae; genus Nostocoides_A. Next base: position 257,159 of record NZ_JBAOHM010000018.1, read on the forward strand.
GCCCCGAGGCGACCGACAACGCGCCGAAGCTGACGCCATACAGCCCGGTCGCGACGCCGACGGACACGCCTTGGCGGATGACCTCGGCGCGGCGTTGCGCGTTCAGCGGCGCCGTCGCCTCGCTCAACCGGTGCTCTCCTGATCGTTTGCCTGCGCGTCGCCGATCCCCGCGAGGCCAGTCTGCGGGTCGTTCTGGTCGGGATCGTTCCCGTCGGGGTCGTTCCCGTCCGTGTCGTCCCCGTCCGTGTCGTCCCCGAGGGTGGCACGCACGCGCACTTCGCGCAGCGTCGCGCCGTCGGGCGAGACGACGCGGTCGCGGTAGGCGCCGTCGGGGACCAACCCGGCGCCCAGCAGGAAGGCGCGGGTCGACTCCGCGGCAGCCGGGAGCCACGCGGTCACCTCCTCGGCGCCCAGCTCGCCCAGCTGGTCGACGACCGCGTTGAGCAGCCTCGAGCCGTGCCCCTGCCGCCGGGCGAGCGGGTGCACTGCGAGCAAGGTCAGCTCACCGGTTGCCTGGCCGGTGTCGGGATCCTGCGAGGGCCCGTATGCCGCAATGCCGAGCACCTGCGCCCCGGCCAGCGCGACCAGCGCCCGGTGCACGCCCTCGGGCGGATTCTCCAGCGAGGCCCGCCAGGAGCGGGCGAACTGGGCCGGGCTCGAAGGCGGCGGCGACCTCGGGGGGCAGAAGATCGGCATACGTGTCGATGAAGACCTGGGCCTGGACCTGGCCGATCGCTGGGGCATCGCTCGGACGGCCCGGGCGAACGCTGACGTCCGCCGGCCGTCTGGTGGGGGCGTGCTCGGGGTTCGTCACCGGCTCAGCGGCCGTGGAACTGCGGGGTGCGGCGAGCGCGGAAGGCGGCCCGGCCCTCGCGCAGATCCTCACTCGCCCACGCGGCCCGGAAGAGGTCGTCGAAGCTGGCCAACTGGTCCTTGCCCTCGGCTTCGAAACCGACCTTGGCGGCGGCCTGGGTGATCGGTGCCAGCGGCACGGCCGAGTTCGCGATTTCGCGCGCGGTGGCCAGGTGCCCCCTGGCCTGGGCGAACCCGAGCCGCCAGGCGTCGTCGGCGTCCAGGACGGCGGCGGTCAGGATCATCTGGCGCGCGGCGCCCTCACCCCAGAACCGGACCAGTCGCCGGACCGTCCAGTGATCGACCATCAGCCCGAGCTTGGCCACCGGCACGGCGAACCGGGCCGAGTCGGCGACGACGCGGACGTCGCAGGCCAGGGCGAGTTGCATACCCAGCCCCATGCACGAGCCCTCGATCGCCGCGACCGCCGTGATCGGCGCGGCCGCCAGGTGGCCGAGCACCGCGGCCAGGTGCCGCGTGAAGGCGATGTCCTCCAGCTCGGTCAGGTCGGCGCCGGCGCAAAAGTGCCCGCCCGCGCCGGTCAGGATGATCGCCCGGGCGCCGTCCCCGACCCCGCGGCGAACCGCGGCGTCCAGCTGGTCGAGGGTGGCGTGGTTGAGCGCGTTGCGGCGCTCGGTGCGGTCGATGGTGATAGTGGCGACGGAGTCGGCCAACTCGCTGGTGATCGGCACCCGGTCACACTACCTGCGCCCTCGCCGCGCTCAGACCCGGCGTCGAAAGCCGGCTAACCGCGCCGCTCGTAGGTGACGATCTCGTATGCCGCCCGCTCCTCGCGGGCGACCTGCTGCCAGTCGGTGTCGGCGAACTCCGGGAACCAGGTGTCGCCGTCCGGTTCGGCGTCGACCTCGGTGAGGATCATCCGCTGCGCGAACGGAAGTGCCTCGGCGTAAAGCTGGGCGCCACCGGCGATGAACACCATGTCGGCGGGGCCGGCGAGGGCGAGTGCCTCGGGCAGGCTGTGCGCGACCTCCACGCCGGGTCGCCGCCATTCCCGGTCGCGGGTGACGACGATCGTGCGACGGCCGGGAAGCGGCCGCCCGATCGAGTCGTAGGTGGCCCGGCCCATCACCAGGGTGTGGCCCAGTCGTCGTGGCCTTGAAGTCGGCTTGCTCGCCCGGGAGCCGCCACGGGATGCTTCCGGCGCGACCGATGACGCCGTTGCGCGCGACCGCGGCAATCAGGCTGATCACGGTCATACGGCGATCGGGGCCTTGATGCTCGGGTGCGCCACGTAGTCCGACCAGCGCGATGTCGTCCAACTCGTAGGCATCGATCGACTCGCGCGGCGCGCAGCCGCAGGGTGGGCAGCGGCATGGGTTCGCGGGTGAGCTGCTCGCGGGCCTGCGGCGAGATGGTTGAGATAGAGGTGCGCATCGCCGAGGGCGTGAACGAAGTCGCCCACCTCCAGGTCGGTCTGCTGCGCGATCGAGGTGGGTGAGCAGCGCATACGAGGCGATGTTGAACGGGACGCCGAGGAAGACGTCGGCGCTGCGCTGATAGAGCTGGCACGAGAGGCGCCTGCCGGCGACGTGGAACTGGAACATCGTGTGGCACGGCGGCAGCGCCATCTGCTCGACGTCGGCGACATTCCACGCCGAGACGATGTGCCGCCGGCTGATAGGGATCGCGGCGGATCGCGTCGATGACGTGGGCGATCTGGTCGACGCTGCGCCCGTCGGGTGTGGGCCAGCTGCGCCACTGGTGGCCATAGACCGGGCCGAGGTCGCCGTCGGCGTCGGCCCACTCGTCCCAGATCGTGATGCCGCGCTCGTGCAGCCAGCGCGATGTTGGTGTCACCGCGCAGGAACCACAACAGCTCGCCGATGATCGAGCGCAGGTGCAGCTTCTTGGTCGTCAACGCCGGGAAGCCCGGCGGCTCAGGTCGAAGCGCATCTGGTGGCCGAAGACCCCGAGCGTGCCGGTGCCGGTGCGGTCCTCGCGCCGCTCGCCCTCGGCGAGAACCCGGGTCATCAGGTCGAGGTACTGGCGCATGCCGCGAAGGTAGCAGCCAGCACCCGCAACGTCCGGCGGCGCGCCCGGAGCCGTGGACGCTGCCGAGTGGAATCGCTCGCGCGGGCTACCCTGAAACGCATGCCGCACAGCTCACCCTTCGGACGCGTCCTGACGGCGATGGTCTCGCCGATGCTGCCCGACGGCTCCCTCGACAAGGAGAGCGCCATCGCGCTGGCCAAGCACCTGGCCGGCGGCGGCCACGACGGCATCGTCGTCAACGGCACCACGGGCGAGTCCCCGACGCTGAGCGCCGACGAGTCGATCGACCTGGTCGCCACGGTCGCCGCGGCCGTCGGCGACCAGGTCGCCGTCGTCGCCGGGCGTCGGGTCCAACTCCACCGCCCATAGTCGTGGAGATGACCGCGCGCGGCCAAGGAGCGCCGGCGCGAGCGGGCTGCTGCTCGTTTCGCCCTACTACAACAAGCCCACCCAGCCCGGCCTGATCGCGCACTGCCGGGCGGTCGCCGACAGCACCGACCTGCCGGTCATGCTCTATGACATCCCGGGCCGGACCGGCATCCCGTTCGCCGACCGAGACGCTCATCGCGCTTGGCCGAGCATCCCAACATCGTCGCGGTCAAGGACGCCAAGGGCGACCTCTGGGCGGCCACCCAGGTCATGGCGGCCACCGACCTGCTGTGGTTCTCCGGGGCCGACGAGATGAACCTGCCGCTGCTGGCCCTCGGCGCCACCGGCGTCGTCAGCGTCGTCGGGCACGTCGCCGGCAAGCGGTATGCCGCGATGGTCCAGGCCGTCGATGCCGGCGACCTCGCCGCCGCTCGCGGGGTCCACCGGGACCTGATCCAGCTCGTCGAGGCGATCATGAACACCAGCCAGGGCGCGATCATGGCCAAGGCCGCGATGCGCGAGCTGGGGATCATCGCGCACGTCAACCGTGCGGCTGCCGTATGTCGAGTCCGCACCCGAGCACCTGGAGAAGCTGCGCGCCGCGCTGGCGGCAACCGATATCTCATGATCCATCCACACCCCGACCTGCCCCTGCCCGCTCCGCTGCGCCGACGGTGCCGTGCGCGTCCTGCCCCTCGGTGGGCTGGGCGAGATCGGCCGCAACATGACGGTCATCGAGCACGGCGGCCAGCTGCTCGTCGTCGACTGCGGCGTGCTCTTCCCCGACGAGCACCACCCCGGCATCGACCTGATCCTGCCGGACTTCGACGTCGATCACCGGACCGGCTGGACGACATCCAGGCGATCGTGCTGACCCACGGCCACGAGGATCACATCGGCGGCGTGCCCTACCTGCTGCGGCTCAAGCCCGACATCCCGGTGATCGGCTCGCCAGCTGACGCTCGCCCTCGTCGAGGCCAAGCTCAAGGAACACCGGATCACGCCATACAGCTTGGCGGTCCGAGAGGGCAGCGCGAGCGGCTCGGCGTCGTTCGACTGCGAGTTCGTCGCGGTCAACCACTCGATCCCCGACGCGCTCGCGGTGGCGATCCGCACGCCCGGCGGGACCGTGCTGCATACCGGCGACTTCAAGATGGACCAGCTGCCGCTCGACGGGCGGCTGACCGACCTGCGCGCGTTCGCCCGGCTCGGCGAGGAGGGCGTCGACCTGCTGCTCAGCGACTCGACCAACGCCGAGGTGCCCGGCTTCGTCACCCCGGAGCGGGAGATCTCCTCGGCGATCGACAAGGTGTTCCGGCACGCCGAGCGGCGGATCATCGTCGCCTGCTTCGCCTCGCCATGTCCACCGCGTCCAGCAGGTGCTTCGACGCCGCCGAGAAGGCCGGCCGCAAGGTGGCCATGGTCGGCCGCTCGATGGTGCGCAACATGGGGATCGCCGCCGACCTGGGCTATCTGCACGTCCCCGACGGCGTGCTGGTCGACGCCAAGAGGCTCGGCGACCTCGCCGACGACAAGGTCGTGCTGATCTGCACCGGCTCGCAGGGCGAGCCGATGGCTGCGCTGTCGCGGATGGCCAACCGCGACCACCAGATCGACGTCGGCGCCGGCGACACGGTCCTGCTCGCCTCCTCGTTGATCCCGGGCAACGAGAACGCTGTCTACCGGGTGATCAACGGGTTGATGCGGCTGGGCGCGAACGTGGTCCACAAGGGCAACGCCAAGGTGCACGTCTCCGGCCACGCGGCCGCGGGCGAATTGCTCTACACCTACAACATCGTGCGGCCGCGCAATGTGATGCCGGTGCACGGGGAGTGGCGCCACCTGGTGGCCAATGGCGAGCTGGCGATCGCCACCGGCGTGCCCCGCTCCCACGTCGTGGTCGTCGAGGACGGTGTCGCCGTCGATCTGGTCAAGGGGCGGGTCTCGGTTTCCGGGGCCGTCCCGTGCGGCTACATCTATGTGGACGGCAGCTCGATCGGCGGGGCCGACGAGGAGTTGCTGCGTGACCGGCGGATCCTGCGCGACGAAGGCTTCATCTCGATCGTGGTGGTGATCGACTCGGTCAGCGGCAAGGTCGTCGCGGGGCCGGACATCACCGCACGCGGGTTTGTCGAGGGCGAGGAGATCTTCGAGGACATCCGCCCGAAACTCGAGCAGGCCCTCGACGAGGCCACCGCATCGGGTGCTCGCGATAGCTATGAGCTGCAGCAGCTGATTCGCCGGACCGTCGGGCGCTGGGTAGGCGGCAAGATCCGCCGCCGCCCGATGATCATCCCCACGGTGATCGAGGCCTGACGGCCTGTTCGGTCCGGCGTGCCGATGGACGGCAGGACTGCGGTACCCTACTGGGCAGTAGGAGAGGCGGGTCGGCCGGGTGCCGGTCCTGGATCTGATCCTGTGAACCGGTCGCCGGGCCGGAGAGAGCTGTGGTTCAACGCCGATGTCACCCGAGTCCTTAAGCTTGCCTTCGCGCAGGACACTCGCCAAGGGGGCCGCCTGGGCGGCCCCGGTTGTGGCTGTTGCCGCGACGGCGCCGGCGTTCGCCGCTTCCCAACCGCCGGTCGTCTCGGGGTCGATCTGTCAGCTGTTCTACGGCGGCGGGACGATCAACTACCAGACCCACTCGATGTACCTCGGCGTCAAGAGCTCGACCGGGATCATCCCGGCGGGGACGGTTCTCTCGTGGAATATCTGCGTGTCCGGAGGCGGGTCCGGGACCGGCGGAACCAACGAGGTGCCCACGACGAACTACTCGGCCACCGCGGCGTGGACACTGAGCCTGTCGCAGACGTCGGGAAACGCCATCACCGGCGGGTGCTTCACGGCGACAATCACCTTCAATCAGAACTACACCACCGGGGCCGGGCCGGGCGGCACGTGGTGTGCGGCCGCGCTGCTGTGGACCGACATCTACTCGATACGCCCGGGGGCCAGCGTCTCGGCCACGTCGAACGCGCCCACCGGTCCGGTGACCAGTGGTGGCAGTGGCACCCTCACGTACACCGCGGCCAGGCGACACCCGACGTCGATCAACTCCTCCGGCCGGACACCGCACTACTACCTCACCCGCAGTGGGACCCAGAACTGTTATCCGGCAGTCCAGTACAGCGTATTGCTCAGCAACACCGGCTACGACAACGTGACGTGTTATCCCTCGGGAACCACGGTGGCCAACCCGTGCAACTGGGACGGCCTCGGCTGCGTCGGGACCACCGGATTGTGCGCGCCTCGCGAAGGCGGCGTCCAGGGCGGGCAGTACACCCAGCCGCAGCTCTGTTGACACCCCGGCCCGAGCGAACCCCGCCCCGTCAGGCCCCGAGCGAACCCCGCTCCGTCAGCCTCCTCGACGCCTGGGCCTCATGGGTTTACGCCTGCACCTGATTGGTCATCGTCGTGACCAGGTCGGCCACCTCGGTTGACCCGGTGACCGGTCCGCCGGCCACCAAGCCGTCAGACCCGAGCACGACGGCTGCCGGCGTCCCGGTGATCCCGAACGCCCGTGCGGCCGAGTCGCTCTCGTCAGCCCACAGCAGGATCGGCTCGAGATAGGTGAATTCCGGCGCGAGCGCCGGGTTCGATACCACGGCGTGCACGGAGAGCGGCCACAACTGCTGCGTCCACTGCGGCAGGTGGCCAGCGATCTCGATGCACGGCCCACAATTGGGCGAGAGGAAGACCAGCAGGCGAGCTTGGGTAGATGCCAACTGGCGCAAACTGACGCGGCCGTCCGGCCCGACGAGGGCTGCGTCGGGAATCGGAGTCCGAAGATAGCTACCCTCGACAACGTGACGCAGTCCGAGCAGCGCGGCGAGAGCCGCCACCCAAGCGGTAGCCGCGACCCAGATCCAGCCACCGACGTCCAGGCGCAGTAACGTCGCGCCAACGGATTGCCCTGCCGCGGCCCAGGCGAGCGTGAGAGCAGCGCCGACGAGGAGGACGACATTTCGGGCAAGCGTCGATCCGGTGACCTCACCGCCACTGAGGGCCCCGAAGCAGGCGCACGACGTCGCCTCACCCCGGCGCAGGACGACCGCGACCACGGCGAGATACGCGAGCGCCACGGCGAGGAGCACGACCGATGCGGTCACGAATCCGGCGCCCCGGCTCACGAGCACGGCCAAGACGAGGGCAAGTTCAGCAAGGGGCAGGCCGATCACAGCGCGCCGCGACTGCAACCACATCGGCAGCGGAAGGGCTCGCAAGGCCTCTTGTGTCGTGCCCACGGCCCGCAACTTCGCGGCCGCACTCAGCGTCAGCACCACAGCCCAGGTGAGCGGCAGCACGACCCAACCCGGTTCAGTCATGGGTCCGCAGCCTAGCGAGCCCGCTCAAGCAGCTAGCGGGCGATGCGTTTGGCCAGGCGTGTGACGTTGAGGGTGGGCTCTTGGCCGCAGTTCCCGCCGTAGCTGTTGGTTTGGCTGCCGTCGGCCCGCAGAGTCGTCGTGGTCTTCAGGACGCCCTTGTCGAAGCCCGCCCGGTTCGGCGCCTCGTAGCGCTGGCTGTTCGCGAACGTACCGGTCGGGTGTCCGTTCGTCGCGATCAGGTCGAACCAACTGCCCCGACCCTGATCGCTCATCACGTAGGTCACGCCGTCGGCACCGAGCAGTTGGATCGGCGTGGACACGGTGATCGTCCCGGTGACTCGGTAGCCGCCCGTGGGCAGCGGCGTCACGGTTTTGGTGAGCGTGTATTCCCCGGACAGCGCCGTCATGTCGACGCTTTTGCAGAAGTGCGACTCGCCCAGTGCCGGGATGACGGTGACCGTGGTTACGGAATCCTCCGCGCACGCGGCCGGCGCCATCACACCCAACACGCCGACGCTCGCCGCAGCCGCCAGCACGGTCGACCATGTTCTTGCCATCTCCCGGGTCCTGCCTTCCACCACCTACCGGTAGCCCCCACGGACTACCGTTGCGTTACCGACAGTAGCAAGCGCGGCAGCCGTCTACCAGGGTGTGCTGAACTCGAAAGGAGAACTCCCGCTCGGCCCCCTCGCTCGTCCGCGCGTGTTGTCCGTGGGGCGGTCGGCCTCGACAACTAGAGTCGTGGGTATGGCGACTCGACCCCCTGCGACAACTCGCAGCGGAACCGGCAGTTCCGGTGCCGGTGCCCGGCCCGCAAGAGCTGCGGGCCGCAAGAAGCCCCCCCGGCAGCGCAGCACGTCCGCGCTGGCGCGATTCTGGGCCGCGGCCGGCCATGGCGCGAGCGGGCTGGCGCGGATCGTAGGGCGGGGCGTGCGCAAGGTCAGCGGTGTCGACCTCGAGCCAGAGCACCGCCGCGACGGTGTCGGCCTGCTGCTCATCGCGCTCGCGGTCGTCGTGGCCGCTCGCGAGTGGTGGGGACTGCGCGGAATGCTCGGCAACGTGGTCCACGCGGCCGTCGCCGGCACCGTCGGGCTCGCCGGGCTCGCGGTTCCGCTCGTGCTGCTCGGGCTCGGCATCCGGCTGTTGCGTGCTCAGGGCACGCCGGCCGGGTCCACCCGGCTCGCCGTCGGCCTCAGCTTCCTGGGCGTCGCCAGTTGCGGGTTGGTGCACATCTCCAAGGGCATCCCCGAGCCGCAGCAAGGGGCCGAGGGAATGCGGGGCTCGGGCGGCATCATCGGCTTCCTGGCCGCCAGCCCGTTGACCGCGGGCATCGGGGTCTACGGCGCGGTCGCCGTGCTCCTGCTGGCCGGCTTCTTCGCGCTACTGGTGCTGTCCGCCACTCCGATCCACAAGATCCCCGAACGCATCGCACAGGTCCAGGACTGGATCACCCGCCGTGGCCCAGCCGCCACCCAGGGCCCGTCGGGTGCCGCCGGGGCCGGCGCAAGCCGGGCGACCGCCGCGGACGCGGGCACTGCGAGCGCCCGTGGCGGGCCCCGCGCCGGCCGGCCTGAGCCCGGTGAACTGGGCGGCGACTCGGCGTACGACCAAGCGGCGCTTGTCGAGCCGGCCGGCCGCCGCCGGCGGCGCGGGGCGAGCGCCGTCCCCGAACCGGCGCCGACCCCGGATGCCACAACCGGCCCCGGCACGCGGGTCCTTCCCGCCGAGACGCCTCAGGCACCTGCCCTGGCCGGCCACCGCGGCGAGCCGGTCGAACCGGGCCATCGCGACCTTCCGGCCCCGCTGCCGACACCGATCATCGGCCGCTCCGAGCAACTCGCGCTGGCCGGTGACGTCGCCTACACGCTGCCGACGCCCGCGGTCTTGAAGGAGGGCACCCGGCCCAAGGCACGCTCGGCCGCCAACGACCAGGTGGTTGCCCGGCTGACGATGGTCCTGGACGAGTTCGGGATCGATGCGCAGGTGACCGGCTTCACGCGCGGCCCTACGGTGACCCGTTACGAGGTCGAACTCGGACCGGGCGTCAAGGTCGAGCGAGTCACCTCGATGTCCAAGAACATCGCGTATGCCGTCGCTTCCGCCGACGTGCGTATCCTCAGCCCGATCCCGGGTAAATCCGCGATCGGGATCGAAATCCCCAACGCCGACAAGGAGATCGTCTCTCTGGGAGACGTGCTGCGCAGCAACGCCGCCCGCAATACCGCCCACCCGATGACGATGGGCGTCGGCAAGGACGTCGAGGGCGGCTATGTCGTGGCGAACCTCGCCAAGATGCCGCACCTGCTCGTCGCCGGCGCGACCGGGGCGGGCAAGTCGAGCTTCGTCAACTCGATGATCGTCTCGATCCTCATGCGGGCCACGCCCGACGAGGTGCGGATGGTGCTCGTTGATCCCAAGCGGGTGGAGCTGACGGCCTACGACGGGATCCCACACCTGATCACTCCGATCATCACCAACCCCAAGAAGGCCGCCGAGGCCCTCCAGTGGGTGGTCAAGGAGATGGACGCCCGCTATGACGACCTGGCGGCCTTTGGGTTTAAGCATGTCGACGACTTCAACAAGGCGGTCCGCTCCGGCGCCACGACGGCGCTGACCGGCTCGGAACGCACGCTGGAGCCGTATCCCGTATCTGCTCGTGATCGTCGACGAGCTCGCCGACCTGATGATGGTCGCCCCGCGCGACGTCGAGGACTCGATCGTGCGGATCACCCAGCTCGCGCGGGCCGCCGGCATCCACCTCGTCCTAGCGACCCAGCGGCCCTCGGTCGACGTCGTCACCGGCCTGATCAAGGCCAACGTCCCCTCCCGGATGGCGTTCGCCACCTCCTCGCTCGCCGACAGCCGGGTCGTGCTCGACCAGCCGGGCGCGGAGAAGCTGCTCGGTCAGGGCGACGCGCTGTTCCTGCCGATGGGCGCCAGCAAACCGATGCGTGTCCAGGGCGCCTGGGTCACCGAGACCGAGATCCACACGGTCGTCGCGCACGTCAAAACCCAGCTGCGCGGTCGAGCTACCGCGAGGACGTCGCCGTCGAGACTGCCAAGCGGCAGGTCGACGACGACATCGGCGACGACCTCGACCTGCTGCTTGCAGGCCGCCGAGCTGGTCGTGACCACCCAGTTCGGGTCGACGTCGATGCTGCAGCGCAAGCTGCGGGTCGGCTTCGCCAAGGCCGGCCGGCTGATGGACCTGCTCGAATCCCGCGGCGATCGTCGGCCCCTCCGAGGGCTCCAAGGCTCGGGAGGTCCTCATCCGCCCCGATGACCTCGCCGCCACCTTGGCGGTGATGCGCGGGGAGGAGCCGCCGCCATCGTCTGGCGCGAGCACTGCCGGCGATGACTACGACAGCTTCGGCCAAGGCGACGCGGACGGCGACGAATCCGAGGACGCCTGGCAACTCACCGGCCGCTGAGCAGCTCCGGGGTCGCCTCGCGGGCACCGCTGAGTTCGGCGGCGATGTCGTCCAGGAACTCGCGCACCGCGGGCTCGCCGATGACCGGGCCGCCGGCCAGGAGGCCGTCGGCGCCGAGCAGTACGGCTGCCGGGGTGGGGACCGCGAAGGTGGCGGCGAGCGTGCCGTCGGGATCGAGCAGATAGTCCATCCACTCGGGTATCGACTCGACGGCGGTGGCGGAATGCAGCACCGCATGCACGCCAACCTCGGGGTTGGCCGCGACGAAGTCGGGCAGGAACTCGATCACACGCAGGCACGGTCCACAGCCGAGGCTGAGGAAGACGAGCAACCGCGCCCGGTCGGCGGCCAGTGCGCGCAGCGCCACGGAGGACTTGTCCGGCCGCTCCACGAGGCCATAGGGGATCGGCTGGCGCAAATATTCCAACTCATCACCGTCGAGCGCCTCCCGGCCTGCGGATCCGGTCTTGGTGCCCGGGCGGTGCACGATCAGGCCCGCCACGAGCGCGGCCAGCCCAGCCAGCGCAACCCAGGTCCACTGGGCACCGGTGAATTCCGCGAGCCGCTGGCCGACGCCGTGGTCGTGAACGGCGGCATCGACCAGCGCGAGGACCGCGACCGCCACCAACACGGCATTGCGCACCACCGTCACCCCGGAGACGGTGCCGAGACCAAGCCGCCCGAAGCACGCACACGTCACCGGTTCGGGGAAGCGCACCGCTCGGGCGATGATTGCCAGATAGGCGAGGAAAAGCGCGAGCGCGAGCACCGCCGCTGGCAGGTATGCCGAGCCCGGCGCGAGGAGGAGGGCCGCGGCGAGCACGAGTTCGGCATACGGAAGCAGGCGGGGCGCACCGAGGCGAGCGAGCGCCGGTGGCAGGCGCAGGGCCACGAAGGCGTCGGCGCTTTCGCGGGGCGCCCGTAGCTTGGCGATCCCGCTGAGGATCAGCACTCCCGCGAGGATGATCGCGGGCAGGACGAAGGGAGCGCTGGGCACCGCAGGATTATAAGAATCCTTCGCCGGGGCAACCGCGCCGCGGCCTACTCTTGGTCGCCATGTCGATCTTGTGGCCGGGAATCACGCCTCATAAGCCCCACGTTCCCACTTGGCTTCGGGTATGGCGCAACCGCCCCAGCGCGTTCTTGCTCGGCGGCCAGGTGCTCGCCATGATCCTCATCCCGTTCTTCGGCTCCGAGCGCCGCCCGGTGTTCTCCGTGATGGGGTTGATCCTGCTTGTGCTGGCCATCGCCACCGTCCGCAACACCCCTGGACTGCCGTGGATCTCGGGGCTGATCGCGCTGCCGGCGCTGTGCCTGGAGGTGTGGGGGCTGCTCGACAGCAGCGCCGAGGCGGCGCGCATCTCTGCCGACGGCCTGCTTGCCGGCTTTTACTTCTACGTCGGGTATGCGCTGATCGCCTACGTCTTTGCCGACCATTGGGTGACCAAGGACGAGTTGTTCGCCGTGGGGGCGGCTTTCACCGTCTTCGCGTGGGCGTTCGCCTATGTGTACCTGCTCGTCCAGCAGGTCTGGCCCGGCTCCTTCCAGAGTCAAAGCCCCGATGAGATCCTCACCTTCCACGAACTGCTCTATATGTCTGTCGCCTGCTTCACCAGCGTCGGGCTCTCCGATGTCGCCCCGGTGCTGCCGCACGCCCGATCCGTCGTCATGGTCGAGCAGCTCGGCGGCGTCCTCTATGTGGCGATGGTCATCTCGCGGCTGGTGGCGCTGACCGCGATGCGGCGGTTGTGACCCGTTGCTGGTAAGCAGGGCCGGAACGCTCACCGCTCGACGGCGCACTGCTCGGCCGCGTCGAGGACTCGCAGGATGTTGCCGTGGGTCAGGGCGTCGAGCTCCGCGCCCGACCACCCGCGCTCGCCCAGGGCGTCGAGCAGGCGCGGGTAGCCGGCGACATCCTCCAGGCCGTCCGGGAGCCCGGCCACTCCGTCGTAGTCGCCGCCCAGGCCGACGTGCCCGACCCCGGCCACCGTGCGGATGTGCTCGATGTGGGCAACCACGTCATCGAGGGTGGCCCGCGGCGGCGGGTGCTCCTCGGCATACGCTTGGCCGAAGCGGGTCAGCGCCGGGTAGTCGCCTGGGGCGATCCCGGCGGCCGACGCGGCCGTCCGGGCCACGGCGTCCCAGGCGGCGACGGCGGGGGAGACGAAGGCAGGCACGAAGGTGACCATGCAGACCCCGCCCTGGTTGGCCAGGCGGGCCAGCACGTCGTCCGGGACATTGCGCGGATGGTCGGTGACCGCGCGGGCGCTGGAGTGGGAGAAGATCACCGGCGCGCGGGAGACGTCCAGGGCGGCGTGCATCGTGCTCGTCGCGACATGGCTGAGGTCGACGAGCATCCCGAGCCGGTTCATCTCGGCGACCACCTCCCTCCCGAAGGCGCTGAGGCCGCCGGCGCCCGGCTCGTCGGTGGCCGAGTCGGCCCAGCCGACGTTGGCGTTGTGGGTCAGCGTGAGGTAGCGGACCCCGAGCCGGTGGAAACAGCGCAGCACACCCAGCGAGGAGTCGATGCTGTGCCCGCCCTCGGCGCCGAGCAGCGACGCGATCCGGCCGCTGTCCCAGGCGGACCGCACCTCGGCGGCGGTGGTCGCCAGGGCGAGCCGATCGGCATACGTGGTGATCATGCGGTGCACGCAATCGATCTGCTCGAGGGTTGCCCGGGCGGCCTCGGCCCCAGGCAGGGCCGCTGGCACAAAGACCGACCAGAACTGTCCGCCGACCCCGCCCGCGCGCAGCCGCGGGAGGTCGGTGTGCGTGCGCTGCTGAGGTCGCCCGATGTCGTATGCCGCGAGGTCACCGCCGGCGATCTCGCGCAGTTCCCAGGGCAGGTCGTTGTGCCCGTCGATCACCGGATGGGTCGGCCGGGTGGGCGTCGTCATGTCGGTGAGGTTAGGGCAGTCGCACCCAACTATTGTGGCGGCATGGCAGCGAGTCCCTCCCGCCGCGTCGCTCTGGTGACGTTGGGGTGCACTCGCAACGAGGTCGACTCCGAGGAACTCGCCGGTCGGTTGGCGGCGCAAGGCTGGGAGTTGGTGGCCGATCCGGCACGGGCCGACGTGGCGCTGGTCAACACCTGCGGCTTCATCGAGTCGGCCAAGAAGGACTCGATCGACACCATTCTCGAGGCGAGCGAACTCAAGGGCGCCGGCCGCACCCGGGCCGTGGTGGCCGTCGGCTGCCTCGCCGAGCGCTATGGGCAAGAGCTTGCCAACGCCCTGCCCGAGGCCGACGCCGTCCTCGGCTTTGACTCGTATGCCGATCTCTCCGGCCACCTGCAGGCCATCCTCGCCGGTGCCCGGCCCGCCAGCCACACCCCGAACGACCGGCGCCGGCTGCTGCCGCTCGCTCCGCTGGCCAGGCCCGCGCACGCGGGTGCGGTGGCGCTGCCCGGGCACGGGGTGGCGGGGGGTGGCGGCGTGGACGGACGTGGGGTTGGCGGCGTGGGGCCGGCGAGCGGGCCGCCGGTGGTGCGCGCCCGGCTCGATGATCGTCCGTGGGCGCCGGTGAAGATCGCCAGCGGCTGCGACCGGCGGTGCGCCTTCTGCGCGATCCCGATGTTCCGGGGGGCCTTTGTTTCCCGGCCGGCGGACGCCATCGTCACCGAGACGCGGTGGCTGGCCGAACAGGGGGTGCGTGAGGCGTTTCTCGTCAGCGAGAACTCGACGTCCTATGGCAAGGACCTCGGCGACCTCACGGCGTTGGAGAGATTGCTGCCCCAGTTGGCGCAGATCGACGAACTGGACTGGATCCGGGTCTCCTATCTGCAGCCGGCCGAGATCCGCCCCGGCCTGATCGAGGCGATGCTCGCGACGCCCAAGGTCGTGCCGTGGTTCGACATTTCCTTCCAGCACGCCAGCGCGCCACTGCTGCGCCGGATGCGGCGCTTTGGCGGCGGCGACGACTTTGAGGCGCTGATCGAGCGCATCCGGGCATTGGCGCCACAAGCGGCGATCCGCTCCAATGTCATCGTCGGGTTTCCGGGGGAAAGCGCCGCCGACCTGGACGCGCTCGAGGACTTCCTCGTCGCCGCGGAGCTGGATGTCGTCGGGGTCTTCGGATACAGCGACGAGGACGGGACAGAGGGTGCCGGACTGGACGGGAAGATCGACGAGGCCGACATCGCCGACCGGGTCGCGCGGTTCGGTGAGCTGGCCGAGCACCTCACCGCGGCCCGGGCCGCGCGCAGAGCGGGGGAGTCGGTGGAGGTGCTCGTCGAAGAGATCGACGACGAGGAGGGAATCCTCGGCCGGGCCGCGATCCAGGGGCCTGAGATCGACGGGATCACTCGGATCGAGGGCGGCGGACATGGTGCCGGTCGGGCGATCGGGCCCGGGGACATCATTCCCTGCCGCGTGATCGGCACGGCGGGCGTGGATTTGGAGGCCGTTGTCGGATGACGGCCGCGCCCCTGCGGCCGGTGTCCAACTGGAACCTGCCGAATGCCCTGACAGTCGCTCGAATCCTCGCCGTGCCCGTTTTCGGATGGCTGTTGGTGCGGCACGACGGTCAGGTGCCCGCCCAGCGCTGGTGGGCAACGGCAGTCTTTGTCGCGGCGATCCTGACCGACCGGATCGACGGCGACCTGGCCCGCCGTTATGGCCAGATCACCAACTTCGGCAAGGTCGCCGATCCCATCGCCGACAAGGCATTGACCGGTATGGCGCTCGTCGGGCTGTCGCTGATCGGCGAGATGCCATGGTGGATCACCACGCTGATCCTGGTGCGGGAGTGGGGGATCACCGTGCTGCGCTTCGTGGTGATTAGGCACGGGGTGATGCCAGCCGGGCGCGGCGGCAAGCTCAAGACGACCCTGCAGGCGCTCGCGCTGGGCATGTTCTCCGCCCCGTTGTGGACGATGCCGTTCGAGTCCGCGTGGCGGTTCGCGGCGTGGGCCGTGCTGTGGGTGGCGGTCCTGGTCACCGTAGTGACGGGGATCGACTACGTCATCAAGGCGCTGACCCTGCGCCAGACCAGCCCGCGCGCCGAGCTGAAACGCACCCGGCGAGCGACCGAGGCCGCCCGGCGCGCCCGCGAGGCCGCCCAGCGAGCGCGTGATGCCACCCGGCGGGAAGACACGACGTGAGTGAGCCCGCCGGGGTTGCCGCGGGGCGGTGGCGGGGAGCGCGAGCGATGAGCGGGGAGGCGCGGGCGGTGGCGGGGAGGCGCGAGCGATGAGCGGGGCGGCGCGGGCGGTGGCGGGGAGGCGCGAGCGATGAGCGGGGAGGCGCGAGCGGCATACGACCTGGCAACGGCGGTGATCGCGGCGGCACGGGCGGCGGAGATCACGCTCGGGTGCGCGGAGTCGTTGACCGGCGGACTGGTGGCAGCGGCGCTCACCGACGTGCCGGGGGCGTCTGTCGTTTTCCGGGGAGGGGTGGTCAGCTATGCCAGCGCGGTCAAGGCGGCAGTGCTCGGGGTGCCGGCCGGTCTGCTCGCCGAGCGAGGTGCGGTCGATCCCGACGTGGCTGCGGCGATGGCGGGCGGTGCGGCGCGGGTGCTCGGCGCGCAGCTCACCGTGGCGACGACCGGTGTCGCCGGCCCCGAGCCGGCCGATGGCAAGCCGGTTGGGCTGGTCTATGTCGCGGTGAATCGCGCTGGCACCGTGCGTGATCTGGCACCTGCTGTGCGTGAGCTGAACGTTCTCGGAGATCGGGCGCAGGTCCGAGTCGCCGCGACGCTGGCGGCCCTGGAGATACTCCGGGACGCGCTGGCGCGGTAATCGCGGGCGCGATGCCCGGATCGGGCGGGCCGGGGAATCATCTCTGCGTGGCCGCTGTTGAGCGCAACCATAGACGCCGGATGACACCCCGGTGTCGGTTGTCGGCCGGGCGGGGTAGCGTTAGCCGTGAACTGGGAAGACACCGTCTTGAGACAGGAGGCGTTCGATGATCTTGCTCCGTAGGGAGTTGGGCGAGGCACTGCGCGAGCGGCGCCGGTCTCAAGGGCGCACTCTGCGACAGGTGTCCGCCGTGGCCTCGGTTTCACTCGGCTATCTCAGCGAGATCGAGCGCGGCGAAAAGGAAGCCTCCTCCGAGTTGCTTGCTTCGGTGTGCCAGGCGCTGGAGATGCCGCTGTCCGAGCTGCTTGACGACGTCTCGACTCGGGTGGCACTCGCCGAGGCGCTGGAGATGCCCGTCGCCGCGGTCAACGCCGCCGCCGCGTAGCCGAGGGCCGCGCGGCGCCGAGCGGTTGCTGCGGGCGGCCGTCGTCAGTGGGCGCTCGACCACCCTGACACGCCGGGCAATAGAACATCGTGCGGCGCCGGGTCCCCTCCCCGATCGCGGCGACCCGCACCGGCTGGCCGCAGCGCCGGCACGGGCGCCCCGAGCGGCCGTGCACATAGCTCGTGCGTCCCCGGGCGGTGAAACCGGTGGAGTTCTGGATGCCCGTCTGGGCGGCCTGTTGCATCACCTGTCGGATCGAGGTCAGCAGGTGCTCCAGCGTCGCCCGGTCGAACTCCGCGACTGGGGCCCACGGTGACAGACGGGCAAGGTGCAGCCCCTCGCTGGCCCAAAATGTGCCGATGCCGGCCAGGTTGCGTTGGTCGAGCAGCGCGGCGCCGATCGGGCGGGGTCGGTCAGCCTGCAGGCGGGAGACCGCACGCTCGGTGGACCAGTCCTCGCCGAGCAGGTCGGGGCCGAGGTAGCCGAGGCGAGCCTCCTCCTGGCGGGTCGGCCAGATCTCGAGCAGGCCCAGGCGTAACCCCAGCGCGCTCCATGTCGCGCAGCGGGCGAGGGCTCGAAGGTCGGGATGGTGCAGCAGTGCCGGTGGAAGCGTCGCCGTTCGCTCGATCCGCCAGCTGCCTTCCAACTTTAGGTGGCTGTGCACGGTCAGGCCGGTGTCGAGCCGGTGCAGCAGGTGCTTGCCGCGGCTGGCGACCGAGAGCGTTGCGGCCGGTAATAGCTCGCGGCCACCCAACTCGCCCCACCGCAATTCCAACGTCAGCAGTGGCTTGCCGCCCAGGGCCTGATCGAGGCGGTGGGCCGTGCGCCATACGGTGTCACCCTCGGGCACCACGTCCTCCTCCAAGCCTGGCCGCCAGCATGTGAGGCACGCCTTCGCCCGCGCAGGCCAGAATGTGAGGCACGCCCTCGCCCGCGCAGGCCAGCATGTGAGGCACGCATTCAGCCTCGCAGGCGCAAGCCGCGGGGCGTCATCCGGAAGCCGGCGTCGGCGAGCGCCGCGGCGACCGGATGCGCGGAGCCGAGAACCGCGGCCCCGTCGGCGCGCTCGACTGTTAGTCGGCCGAGCGCACCGTCGCGGACTGCGAGGGCGAGCGCATCGGCGGCGGCGCGCAGGGCCCCGGGAGCCCGATCCCACGACAGCA
Source organism: Nostocoides sp. (assembly GCF_037045025.1). GTDB lineage: Bacteria > Actinomycetota > Actinomycetes > Actinomycetales > Dermatophilaceae > Nostocoides_A. Next base: position 275,494 of record NZ_JBAOHM010000018.1, read on the forward strand.
GCGTCTTGCCGCCGCGCTCGACATAGAAGGTGAGTTCGCCGTCGACGAGAACCACCAGGGCGCCGGCCTTGCGCCCGGGCAGGTGGCCGGTGTCCTCCTCCCGCTCGGGGCGACTCGGCCACGGGATTGCGCCTCCATAGGGGTTGGCGGGGTCGCAGGCGGCGAGGACCAGGGTCCGCGCCGGGGACGCCCGTGGCTCGGCGGACGCTGGGGTCGGCCCGAGCCGGGTGGCTGTGGTCCGGCCGGGCGCGAGCGCGCCCGATCCCGTCGTGGCCGGCTCTTCGGGGGTGATCACCGGCCGGGCCGCGGCCTCGGTGCGCAACCGGTCGATTGCCCCGTTGGTGGCGAACTGCGCGGCGCCCAGGGATTCGACGAAGTAGCCTCGCCGCACCCGCCCGGACTCCTCCGCTGCAGCGAGGACCCGGTAGAGCGCATGGAAGCCGCCGGGGGTGTCCTCGGCGTCGGCAACTCCACGGGTGACGACGCCATAGCGGTCGAGCAACACTTCGGCGGTCATCAGCGCCCGCGCCGTCGGGTCGAGATCGAGGGATGGCAGCACCGACCAGCGCCCAGCGGTGGCGGGCGAGAGGACCGGATCGAGACCGCCGGAGCCGGCAGCACCGAGCCCACCGGCCGCACCGCCAGCTGGTCGGCCAAGCGAGGCCCGACTCAACGCGCCAAGGGAACCGCGGCGGCCGTAACGGGCACCCCGGGCTGGACGGGATCGGGCCTTGTGGGCGCCGCCGGCACCGGAGCGCAGCAGCCCGCGCACAGGCGCGAATGTGTCACCGGTGACCCGCCCCGCCCACACCAGGCTCCACAACGCCTGGCTCAGCTGCTCCGCCGTCGCCGCAGGAATCCGCTCGGCCAGCGCCTGGGCAAAGTACGCCCCGCCCTGATCCAGGATCGTCACGATGGCCTGAGCCACCTCTCCCTCGGGCAGGGCGCCCGCGGGATGCAGGGTGAGCGAGGCACTCTCGCGCAGGTGCACCGAGACCCAGCCGTCGCCGCCGGGCAAGCCGCCGTGACCCTGCCAGACGACGTCACCCGCGGCTGCCACCTCATCGAGCATCGCCGGGGCATAGTTGATCACCCGGGTCGGCAGCACGAGCGACTCCACGGCGCTGGCCGGCAGCAGCAGGCCGCTGAGCTGCTCGACAACTCGGAGCACGCCCTCCGGGCCACGCTGACGTCCGCCCACCCCCTGCCATCCCGGCAAGAAGCGGGCGTAGTCCGCTGTGGCGACCGGATCGACCTCGGCACGCAGCGCCGCGAGCGATCGGCGGCGCAGCAGCCGCAGCACCTCGGCGTCGCAGAACTCCCGCGCCGCGCCGGCGGGAAGGAACTCCCCCTCAACGATCCGGCCCACAGCCACGAGGCGGCGCAAACCGTCGGCGGCGACCGCGGGCCCGATCCCGAAGTGGCGGGCGGCGTCGGCGACGACAAAGGGACCGCGGGTGCGCGCGAACCGGGCAAGCAGGTCGGCCAGCGGGTCGGCGACCGGCTCGAGGAAGACCGCGGGCAGCCCGAGCGGCAGCGCGACGCCGAGGGCATCCCGCAGCCGGGCGGCGTCTTCGGCGAGGGCGGCGTGCTCGATGCCGCCAATCCGCACCAGGATCACGCGCCGGTCGGCGGCAAGCAGGGCGATCAGGGTCTCGAGCTGATCGGCGATCTCGGGGACGACCCGCTCCCGGACCTGCTCGGCTGTCAGCGGGCCCAACACCCGAAGCAGGTCGGTGATTTCGTCGGCGTCACGCGCGGCGCGCTCGGGCGCCAGGCGTTGGAGGTCGGACACCGTGCGGGCGATGGCCCCCGGGTCGAGCAGGTCGCGCAGGGCCAGGCCCTCGCCGCGACCGAGCACCTCGGCGAGCAGCGCCGGATCGAGGGCCAGCGCGGCGGCTCGACGTTCGGCCAGAGGGGAATCGCCCTCATAGAGGAACTGCCCGACGTAGCCGAACAACAGCGACTTGGCGAAGGGGGACGGCTGCTCGCTGCGGATGTCGACCACCGTGACCTGCCGCGCCGCGATCTCGCGCATCAGGGTCACCAGCCCGGGGACGTCGTAGACGTCCTGGACGCACTCGCGGACCGCTTCGAGCACGATCGGGAAGTCGGGATAGTTGCTGGCCACCTGGAGTAGCTGCGCTGCCCGCTGTCGCTGCTGCCACAGCGGTTGCCGCTTGCCCGGGCGGCGCCGTGGCAGCAGCAAGGCCCGGGCCGCGCACTCCCGGAACCGGGCCGCGAACAGCGCCGAGCCGGGCAGCTGGGCGGTGACGAGGTCCTCCACGTCGTCGGGATCGAGCACCAGCAAGCCGCTCAGGAGCGCGCCGGTGTCGGCTTCGTCATAGTCGACATCCGGCAACCGGAAAACGATGCCGTCGTCGGCCGCCATCGCCTGCACGTCGACCCCGAACCGCTCCTGCATGCGGGCGCTCACGCACAATGCCCAGGGAGCATGCACGGGCATACCGAACGGCGAATGAACGGCGACGCGCCAGTCGCCGATCTCGTCGCGGAACCGCTCGATCACCAGCGTCCGGTCGCAGGGGACCTGTCCGGTCGCCTCTTGCTGCTCGCGCAGATAGGTGACCAGGTTGTCGGCGGCCCAGGGATCGAGGCCGCCGGCCAGCGCCGCCGCAGTGGCCTCGGCTGCGGGTGCGGCCGCCAGCTCACGCATATAGGCGCCGAGGGCGCGGCCCAGCTCGGCGGGCCGGCCCGGGGTCTCGCCCTTCCAGAAGGGCAGCTTGCCCGGCTCACCCGGTGCCGGGGTGACGAGGACCTGGTCGTGGGTGATTTGCTCGATTCGCCAGCTGGAGGTCCCGAGCGTGAACACATCGCCGACGCGCGATTCGTAGACCATCTCCTCGTCCAGCTCGCCGACCCGGCGACCGGGCCCGTCGCCGGCGAGAAAGACGCCGAAGAGGCCACGGTCGGGGATCGTCCCACCGCTGGTGACCGCCAAGTGCTGGGCGCCCCGCCGGGAAGTGATCGTGTCGGTCAGTCGGTCCCACACGATGCGCGGCCGCAACTCGGCAAACTCCTCGCTGGGATAGCGGCCGGCGAGCATGTCGAGGACGGCGTCCAGCACCGTGCGGCTGAGCGCGGCATACGGAGCCGTGCGCTGCAGCAGCGCGAGCAGCTCGGGCACGTCCACGGTATCGAGGCTGGCCATGGCGACGACCTGCTGGGCGAGCACGTCCAAGGGTGCGGCCGGCACCCGCAGCGCCTCGATCCCGCCGGCTGCCATCCGCTGGACGACGACGGCGGTCTGGACGAGATCGCCGCGGTATTTGGGGAAGAAGACCCCGCGGGAGCGGGCACCGACCTGGTGGCCGGCCCGGCCCACCCGTTGCAGCCCACTGGCCACCGAGGGCGGCGACTCGACCTGGATGACGAGGTCCACCGCGCCCATGTCGATGCCGAGCTCGAGGCTGCTCGTGGCGACCACCGCGGGCAGCCTTCCGGCCTTGAGCGCCTCCTCAATCTCGGCGCGCGCCTCCTTGCTCACCGAGCCGTGGTGTGCCCGGGCAAAGACCGCCGGCGCCCCGGCAGAACCACCGGCTTGAGCCATGACCTGCGCCGGAGTCCGCGCGGGTAGCACCGGCGAGGTGGCCGGCCCGGCGCCGCCGACCATCGCCTCGGCGTCGACCACCGACTCGCCGTCGACCAGCGCCTCGCCGTTGACCAGCGCCTTGCCGTCGACCAGCGTCTCGCTGTCAACCAACGCCTTGGCGTCGACCAGCGTGTCGGCGCTCGCCACCTGCAGCTGACGTTCATCCCAGATCTCGTTCAGGCGTGCGGTGAGGCGCTCGGCGAGGCGGCGGGAGTTGGCAAAGATGAGCGTCGAGCGTTGTTGGGCGGCCAGATCGACGATCCGCTCCTCGACGTGCGGCCAGATCGAGGCGCGCCGCTCCGGTGCGGCCGCCGCGCCAGTCAGGTCGCCACTGATCTCGCCCAGGCCGCTCATGTCGGGGATCGGCACGACGACCTCGAGATCCCACTCCTTGGCGGCCGGCGGCGCGACGATCTCCACCGGGCGCCCGCCGCCCAAGAAGCGGGCCACTTCCTCCAGCGGGCGGACCGTCGCCGAGAGCCCGACTCGCCTCGCCGGCCGAGGCAGCAGCGCGTCGAGCCGGGCCAGGCTGACCGCCAGGTGCGCGCCGCGTTTGGTTCCCGCGATCGCGTGCACCTCGTCGAGAATCACCGTTTCGACCCCGGTGAGGGCCGCCCGTGCCGCCGAGGTGAGCAACAGAAACAGGGACTCGGGGGTGGTGATCAAGATGTCGCTCGGCCGTTTGGCGAAGCCGCGCCGCTCCGCCGCAGCCGTGTCGCCCGAGCGCACCGAGACGTTGATCTCGGGCTGGGCAAGTCCGAGGCGCGCGGCGGCGTGGCCGATGCCGACGAGGGGGGCCCGCAGGTTGCGCTCGACATCGACCGCGAGCGCCTTGAGCGGCGAGACATACAGGACGCGACAGCGCTGCAGCGGATCGGCGGGCGGCGCCTCGGTGAGCAACCGGTCGATCGACCACAAGAAGGCCGCCAACGTCTTGCCCGATCCTGTGGGCGCGACCACGAGGGCGTCGCGACCGGCCCCAATCGCCGTCCACGCCCCGGCTTGGGCCGGCGTGGGCGCGGCGAAGCTGCCCCGGAACCAGGCTGCCGTGGCCGGGGAGAAGGTGTCCAGCACGTCCGTTGTCATGATCGAGACCAGCGTGCCACGGGCCGCCGACAACCCCCGCGCATCGCCGTCCTGCAGCAGGTGCCGCATACTTCCCCTGGTGCAGGGCACCCTCCCGCTGGCGCGGGTCGCTGTCCTGCAGAAGGTGCCGTATACCTCACTTGTTGCAGGGCACCCTCCCGCTGGCGCGGGTCGCTGTCCTGCAGAAGGTGCCGTATACCTCACTTGTTGCAGGGCACCCTCCCGCTGGCGCGGGTCGCTGTCCTGCAGAAGGTGCCGTATCTCTCACTTGTTGCAGTGCACCCTCCCGCGGGCGCACACCCCTCATCCGTGGGTTCGGTCCGGCCGGCACGCGGTGGTCAGACCGCCTGCGCCTTGGGCGGGTCAGGCTCGTCGTCGTCCGCGTCGTCGTCCCGGGTGAAAAAGCTGAACGCGCCGTCGGCCTCAAGAACGACCAAGTCGATCTCGTCCAGGCTGCGCACGCCGTGCTCTCGCGCGGCGGCGAGAAGGTTGGCCATGGACACGCGCTCCGCCTTCATCGCCTCGATATCGGGCTGCCCGTCGCGCAGCAGGATCGTCGGTGTCCCCTCGATCAGCGCGCCGATCCGGGGCGAACGCCAGCCCAGCCAGGACAGGCCAACCGACAACAGCGTCACCAGGCCCAAGGAGACGAGGGCGCTCACGGCGCTGTAGTCCTCCTGCAGAATTCCCTGGGTCACCAGTCCGCCCAGGACGATGATCGTGACCAAGTCGAAGGCGTCCATCTGAGCGACTTCGCGTTTGCCGGCGACTCGCATGACCAACCAGAGGGCGACAAAGATCACCACGGTGCGCACGATCAGCTCCATCGCGACTCCTCACGGCCAGAAGGTGGTGCGGAAGGTCACCTCGGCGACCGGAGTGTCGTCGCCTCGCAGGGCCACGGCATACGTCCGCGACGAGAAGCCCTGGTTGGGTCCCGTGCGGGCATCGAGGCTGACCCGGAGAGTATCTCCGGCCGGCGGGTCGAACTCGTAGACGGTCTGCTCGCCATCGCTGGATTCCGCCGAGGGGTTTGGATACCAGTTCTGGAAGTCGAGGTGATCCAAGAACGCGCGGTCGATCCGGACGACGACCGGATCATCCCCGAAACCACCGCTCTTGGTCACGGTCAGCACGAAAGGGGTGACGATGCTGGAGCGGCTCGCGCGCGGGTAGTCGAGCGCCAGGACATATCCGCCGACACTGTCCTGGACCCGGTCGGTCCGCGGGCCGAAGAGGCCGAATGCGGCGGCGATGACCGGAACCGCGAAGAGCGCCAACCCGATACGCCGCAGCCGGCGCGCCCGGACGGCCTGGTCGGCGGTGTGCGCGTCCGGCACCGTTTCGATGCTCACGCTGGCACCCTACGGCCCGGCCCGCCTCACGAACGGGCGAGTTCCTTGATCAGCGGCACCACGAGCCGGGCGAACGGCTCGCTGAGCGAGGCGGCATACGTGGCCGTGATGTGCGATCCCTGCCGATAGACCAGGACGCCACCGATGACCGGCCAGCACTGCTCGCGCGGGCAGATCCACGGGTTGAGGTCGACGAAGCGGGCGGTGGCGACCGCCTTCGCGGCCGGTTCCAGGGCGGAGGTCCCGGCGCCGCGGTTCCAGTCGCCCTTGCAGGCGGTCATCAGGTCATCGGGGTGGTCGAGGACGCACTCATAGACGACCTTGCCCGGTTGGGGGGTGTCGGCGATCGCGATCACCGGAATGCCGGCCTTGCCGAGGGCGGACCAATACTGCTCATACCCGGCGATCATCGCCGCCCGGTCCGGAGTGGAACCGCGCCCGGGGTAGGCCGTCGAGCGCACGGCGCTGGTCAGCACGGCGTGCGGCTTCTCCGGGCCAGTCAGGCGCCGCAGCACCTCCTGGCCCCAGGTGAGGCAGGTGGTGTAGGGCTGCTCGGACTGCTCGACGGTGGTGGCGTTCCACGGGCAGGCGGACTTGGTGTAGGTCCGGATCCGCCAGCCGTTGGCCTTGCCCATCGCATCGACGGCCGGCAGCCATTGGCCCATCTTGGAATCGCCGACCATCGCGACGATCGTGGCGCTGTTCTTGTCGCCGTAGTCGCAGCTGATGACCTCGGCGGAGGTGGCCTCGACCTGGCAGCCATCGGCATACAACTGCGGGACGTCGGCGGTCGCCTTGAGCGGATCCGGTGTCATCGTCGCGGGGGTGCATGTCGATGCTCGGCGTCGGATTGGGCTCCTCGCCACCGCCGAGGCCGGCGCCGCCAACGCTGCCTCGAGGGCTCGGGCTGGTGAAGCCGCTGTTGGCTCCGGAGGCGGCGAGCGCGGCGCCGGCACCGACCCCGATCAGCGAGCAGGCCGCACCGAGAGCCAGGGCGACCCGGGTGCTCCGCGAGACGGTCGGGTGATAGCGCAGCGGGTTCTCGACGAACCGATGGGTCAGATACGCCGGTATGACGCTCGCGGTCACCACCGCCGCGCCGTGCCACGCGCTCAGCTCGCCCCAGCGGCCGGCCGCTGCGACAACGAGCGGCCAATGCCACAGATAGAGCGAGTAGGACAGCCCCCCGACCCACACCATGGGACGCAGGCCGAGCAGGCGGACCGGGCCGGCGCCGCCGGCCGAGAACCCGCCGAGAATGACCGCGGCAGCCCCCAGAACGGGGACCAGGGCCGCGGTCCCGGGCCAGGGCGTCTTGGTGGTCTGCAGCAGCAAGCCCGCGACGATCAGCGCCATACCGGCCCAGGCGATCGCGGCCCCCGTGACGGGGCGGAGCCGACTCCACGCCGTCGCGCCCACGGCGATGAGCGCGCCGACGCCGAGTTCCCACAGCCGGGTGGTGGTCACGAAATAGGCGCGGGCTGGGTCGGCCTGGGTCAGGTGCACCGACCAGGCGAGCGACGGGAGGACGATCAGGGCCAGCCCGAGGGCCATCGTCGGGCGCACCGGCAGGCGGCGGCGACGGATGATGACGGCGAGCAGCAGGAGCAGGACGGGCCAGACGATGTAGTACTGCTCCTCGACCGCCAAGGACCAGAAGTGCTGGACCGGCGAGGGCGTGACGTCCTCGGCGAGATAGTCGACCGCCCTGGCGGCGAAGCGCCAGTTCACGAAGTAGGCCGCGGCGGCCATGATGTCGCCGCCGAAGTTGAGCCAGTCGATCCGGGAGAGCGTTAGCCGGGTCAAGAGTGCGGTCGCGACGAGCGCGGTGGCGGCGGCAGGGAAGAGCCGCTTGGCCCGGCGGGCATAAAAGCGCGGCAGTGAGATGCCGTCCGCTCCGTTCGACCTCGCGGACCAGCTGCCCGGTGATGAGGAAGCCGGAGATGACGAAGAAGATGTCGACCCCGGCGAAGCCGCCGCTGAGCACGGGCAGTCCCGCGTGATACCAGAGCACGGTGCCGACCGCGATTGCGCGCATGCCCTCGACGTCGGGCCGGAAGCTTCGGGCCGATGTCGGAGTGTGCGGGGTCGATGTGGGGAGGGTCTGCTGAGTCACCGGCGCTCGTGAGGGTTGTGGGCTGCCTGCCCGGGGCGGGGCCGGGGGTCAAGGCTACCTGGTGGCGATTGGTGTCAACGGCTGGCCACGCGCGGCGTCGGGTAGCGTTTCGGTATGCCGTGCGATCGCCTCGATCTTGCGCTCCTGGGCTCGGTGGCGGCCTTTGCCGCGGTGACCGGGCCGGTGGCGCGGTGCGAACGGCAACTGCGCGCCGCAGGGGGCAAGGGCATCGTCGCGCTCGAGCTGGCCGGCACCCCGGAGCGTGGCGCCGCTTTGTTGGCGGCGTGGGGACCATCCGGGCGCTCGGCCGCCCGGCGCTCGCTGTTGCTCGACTTCGGCTACCAGATCTCGTATGCCGCTTTCGGCACGCTGCTCATCGCCTGGGTCAACCGCCGCTCGGGTTCCTCCGATCCGCCGGCCCGGGCGGCGCTGGCCCTGCCGGGCGTGGCCGCGGTGTGCGACGCCGTCGAAGGGGTCGCGCTGCTTCGGGTCATGGACCGGGGGTTGGGCGTGCGGGCCGTTCCCGATGCGGCGGTCGCCCCGGCGCTGTGGATCGCCAAGCGCGCGGCCGTGGCGAAGTTCGCTGTGCTCGGCCTGGCGTTGGCGCATGCTGCGGCTCGCGGGCTGGGCGGCCGCGCACGCGGGTGAGATTTCGCGCGTGGTGACACGCCGAGCGTGCACCTCCCTCATTCGAACAGAATTGCGGCTAGGTTGTCCCCAGGTGCACCCCGGCCAGCCGCGCCAGTTATCCACAGGATCACCCGGTGGATGGGGCGGGTTGTCGGTGGTCGCATCTAGCGTCTGACTCGACGGGCGGTCTTCGCCTGGCCGGGTCGCAGGTGGGCGCGCCCGACAACGAGACAGACAGGCAGGTGTGACATGGCGATCAAGCCCGACGAGGAGCAAAAGGCCCGCGCGCTGACGCAGGTGATGGGGCAGATCGAGAAAAACTTCGGCAAGGGCGCGGTCATGCGCCTGGGCGACGACGTCCGCCTGCCGATCGAGGTGATCCCGACCGGGGCGATCGCGCTCGATGTCGCGCTCGGCATCGGCGGGCTTCCGCGGGGGCGGATAGTGGAGATCTATGGCCCGGAGAGCAGCGGCAAGACGACGGTGGCGCTGCACGCGGTCGCCAACGCCCAGCGCGGCGGCGGGATCGCGGCGTTCATCGACGCCGAGCATGCGCTCGACCCGGAGTATGCGAAGAAGCTCGGCGTTGACACCGACGCCCTGCTGGTCAGCCAGCCCGACACGGGGGAGCAGGCCCTCGAGATCGCCGACATGCTGATCCGTTCCGGCGCGATCGACATCATCGTCATCGACTCGGTCGCTGCGCTCGTGCCCCGCGCCGAGATCGAGGGCGAGATGGGCGATAGCCACGTCGGCCTGCAGGCGCGGCTGATGAGCCAGGCATTGCGCAAGATCACCGGCGCCCTCAGCACCACCGGCACGACCGCCATCTTCATCAACCAGCTGCGCGAAAAAATCGGAGTGATGTTTGGCTGCATGTCCTATTCGACGCGGGTGACTCTCGCGGATGGCAGCACCGAAAAGATCGGCAAGCTCGTCAACGCGCGCGCCGCGGTCGAGGTGCGCACCTACGACCCGGGCACCGACCAGATCGTCGCTCGGCCGATCACCAATTGGTTCGACAACGGCAACGCCGAGCGCTTCCTGCAGTTCACCGTCGCGAAGTCCGGCGGCAACGGCCGATCACAGTTCGCGGCCACCGAGAACCATTTGGTCCGGACCCCGGGAGGTTGGCGCGAGGCCGGTGAGATCATCGCTGGCGACCGCGTCCTGGTCTGCGAGACCGCACGCCTGTCCGACCAGCAGTGGCAAGTCGTCCTCGGCGGGTTGATGGGTGATGGCCACCTGGCGCCGAATCGGCAGGGGCGCGCCGGCGTCCGCTACCGCCTCGGCCACGGGGCCGCCCAGCAGGCTTACCTCGATTGGAAGGTGGAGCTCCTTGGCAATATCCCGTGCAGCCTCACGACCCGCCCAAGTGGGGCCGTTCACGTCGACTTCACCCCGCTTGCCGAGTTGGGCGAGCTGCGCCAGGTCGTCTACTGGGGCGATGGTCGCAAGCACCTCAGCGAGGAATACCTGAAGGCGTTGACCCCGCTCGCCCTGGCGATCTGGTTCATGGACGACGGTTGCTTCACGGTGCGCAGCCAAGGCCGCCAACGGCGAACGGCTGGTGGCAGTGGCCGGGTGGAGTTCGGCGTGCAGGCCATGAGCGTCGGTTCACAGGGCCGGCTCGTGGACTACCTGCGCGATACCTGGGGCGTCGAGTCACGGGTCGCGCTGCGAGGCGCCACCCAACAGGCCGTGCTGCAGCTGACCACCGCCGGGTCGCGCCGGTTCCTGGAACTCGTGGCTCCGTTCGTGCACCCATCAATGGACTACAAGTTGCTCGGTGGGCTTCGCGGCCGGTTCGGCGTTGTGCCGGAGTACGTTTCGCCGCGCGCAGGTGCTCATGCCCGCCGAGGTGCTTGACGTTCACGTCAAACCCAAGACCCGGTCGATGCGCAAGTTCGACATCGAGGTTGAGCGGCACGCACAACTACTTCGTCGACGGCGTCATGGTGCACAACAGCCCCGAGACGACGACCGGTGGCAAGGCGCTGAAATTCTATGCTTCGGTGCGCCTGGACGTCCGTCGGATCGAGACGCTCAAGGACGGCAGCGAGCCTGTCGGCAACCGCACCCGCGTCAAGGTGGTCAAGAACAAGGTCTCGCCGCCGTTCAAGCAGGCCGAGTTCGACATCCTCTATGGCCAGGGCATCTCTCGCGAGGGCGGTCTGATCGACATGGGCGTCGACCAGGGCTTCGTCCGCAAGTCGGGAGCTTGGTATACCTACGAGGGCGACCAGCTCGGGCAGGGCAAAGAGAACGCCCGCAACTTCTTGAAGGACAACCCCGACCTGACCGACGAGTTGGAGAAGAAGATCAAGGAGAAGCTCGGCGTCGGGCCCCGGGTCGATGCCCCACCGGTCCCGGAGGTCCCGGTCGAGTTCTAGGCCGATCCCATGTCACCAGCCACGTCCGGGCCCGACCTCGACGCGCTGCGCGCCGCCGTCGCCCGGATCGAAGCCGGCGGGAGCCCACACCGCCCGCCGGGGCCGCCGCCGGACCTCACGCAGTCCGGCGGCGGTCACCAGGTCGGGCCGGCGCTACAGCGCGACCGTGCCGTGCGTGGCGACGACGGGGACGAGCCCGATGGCGGGGGAGCACGTGACGGGGCCCGCGACCCGCACGCGTTCGCCCGCGAGATCGTGCTGCGTCAGCTGGCCAACTCCCCCAAGACCCGAGCCCAGCTGCGCGCCAAGCTCGCGGAGCGCGGGTGCGATCCAGGGGTGGCCGAGGACGTTCTGGCGCGGATGGGCGAGGTGGGGCTCGTCAACGACGCCGCCTACGCCGAGACCTATGTCCGCTCCAAACAGCTCACCCGCGGCCTGTCGAAGCAGGCGCTGGCTCACGAGCTGCGGGGCAAGGGGGTCGCCGACGAGATAGCCGCCGCTGCGCTGGAGGAGATCGATGACGTTCACGAAGCCGAGCGAGCTCGAGATCTCGTCCGCGGCCGATTGCCGCGAATGCACGGCCTCGATCGGGAGGTCACGTTGCGTCGCTTGGTCGCCATGCTCGCCCGCAAGGGCTACCCATCGGGCCTGGCGACGCGAGTGGTGCTGGAAGAGGTCGACGCCACCGCCGAGCAGCGACGCGACTAGCGCGTCTGCCCATTGGGGACCGTCCAAGCAGCCGTCGGCCGATCGCGGTCCGCCCACGGGATCGGTTGGCTAGGAAACGCTGCCGTGGCCCGTTGCCGTTGCGTCGATGAACTCGATGCGGTTGCCGAACGGGTCGTCGGCGTGGAAGCGCCGGACACCGGGGATCTCTTGGCTCCACCGGGCGTCGATGCCGTGCTCGCCCAGGGTCGCGGCGAGGTCATCGAGGCCGATCACGGTCAGGCCCGGATGCGCCTTGCGCGCCGGCGCGAAGGGTTCCTCGACCCCGACATGCACTTCGGCGCCGGAGGCGCTGGCAAACCAGCAGCCGCCGCGGGCAGCCAGTTCCGGCGGCTTCGGCAGCTCGGACATCCCAAGGATCCCCACCCAGAAGGCTCGAGCGCGGTCTTCACCGCCGCGGGGGAGGGCCAGTTGCACATGATCGAGTCGTTCGATGCGGATGGACACGGGTGCAGCGTGACATATGAGCGTCGGGCGAAGTCACATCCCCATGCGCTCCGGCGATCGTCGATGAGGAGGGTGCGCCCCGGGAGAGCGCCGGCTGAGCCGATCTGAGGGATCGGCTCGGCCGGTTGGCGGGGCAGGTGCCGCTCGCTGTCTGCTGGACGTCTACCGCGCGTGCACGGCTCAGCTTTCCTGCGGGCACCCGGTCACTGATGAGTTCCTCGGATCAGTTCAGGCCGAGGGTAGGGGCCGCCGTCCTCAACGGCCTGGGCCACGTCCTGGGCGTTCTCTACCCGGCGTCGCGCAGGTCGGTTGCCATCTCCTCCACCGACGGCAGCGTGATCGCGGTGCCGCTTTCGGTCGCGGTGTCCGTGGCCGTGTGGGCTGCCCGACCGGCGGGAAGTGACTGTCGAGGACCCAATTCCCAGTCGGTCGGCGGTGTCGGTTGCCGTGGCGGTGGCGCTCGTCGTGGTCGACATCGCTCGGGCGCTTGCCGGCCGAGCCCGTTGGCAGCGGCTCAGGCGATGAAAGCTGTCGTCGCCGAGTGTTCTCCGGTCCCCGCTCGGGCCACGCAGCAGGCCCGGGCGAGCCGGCGGACCGCCTCGACCATGGTCTCCTTCGGAAGAACATACGGAATCCGGACAAAGCGCTCGAATCCGCCGCCGGGAGAAAAGCGTGGTCCGGCAGCAAGGAGCAGGCCGGTGGCTTCCGCAGCCGGGCAGAGCGCTACTGCCGGGACGTCGGGGATCTCCACCCAGAGCGACAGTCCACCGCGCGGCATACTGAACCGAGCTTGGGGCAACATGGAGCCAAGGGCGGACCTGGTGGCCTCCCGCGACGCCACCAAATCCCCGCGCCGGCCAGGAGGCAGGTCCGAGTGGCGGCGCAGCAGTTCGGCGAGGATCAGCTGCTCCAGAATCGGGGCACCAAGGTCCAAACCGGCGCGGACCTCAAGCAACGCGCCGGCGCGCCCCGGCGGCATCCGCAACCACCCGATCCGCAGCCCGCCCCAAAACGACTTTGACGCGCTGCCAATTGCGATCGCCTCCGGCGCGAAGCGGGCGAACGGCCGAGGCCGTTGCGCGGACCGGTCCAGGTCAAGATCGGCGATCGACTCGTCAATGACTGGCACGGTCCCGGCGGCCCCCAGGGCACGGCCGAGCTGGCTGCGCCCATCCTCATCGAGCAGCGCCCCGGTGGGGTTGTGGAAATCGGGGATCAGATAGGCCAGCCGTGCGCCGGCATGGCCAATGACACGCACGGCCTCGGCCACATCCCAGCCCTCGGGGTCGACCGGAATCGTGGCGATGCGAGCGCCGGCTCGCCGCAGCGCTTCGACCGCGTTGGGATAGGTCGGTGACTCGGTCAGCACGCGATCGCCCGGTCGCACCAGGCTCCGGGCAACGATGGCCAGCCCCGAGACCGCGCCGGAGGTGATCAGGATGTCCTCGGGACGGGTGTCCAGTCCGGCTCGGACATACCGCTCGGCGATCAGCGCCCGCAGGTCGGCCAAGCCCACCGGCGCATAGCCGTTGTCATCGAGATAGGACGGCAGCGCGGCCAGGGCGGCGGCGCACGCATCCGCCATGCCCGCGGGGGCACGCGTCGCGGCGCAGGTCAGATCGATCGTGCCGGGGTCGAGGTCGAGCGCCGGGGACAGCACGCGGCTCGACCGCCCGCCCCCTCGTCCCGCGGGCAGCGCCAGAACCGACCCGGAGCCACGGCGGGAGGTCAGCCGTCCGTCGTCGCGCAACACGGCATACGCCCGAGCAACCGTCGTCCGAGAGCAGCCCAGCGCGGCGGTCAGCTCTCGTTCGCTCGGTAGGCGCGTGCCGGAGGCGAGCCGGCCGTCGTTCAGCAGTGTGTTCAGGCCATCGGCGACCGCTCGGTAGGCGGGCCGCGCGGTGGGTGCCTCGCCGAGCAGGCGAGCGAGCCGGGCGGCGGAGACCGTGGGCGTCATCGGGCCAGTCTCTCAGAATTGGCTATCGAAATGTAGGCCACTTTGGGCCATGATGTTGGTATGTCGCCCTTCCATCTCGCCCGGCGCGGCCTAACCCGTCGCGTCGACCTGGTCGCGTTATCGCCCCTGGACCAGGTGCGCGCCGGCCGGACGGCCCACCGGCTGATCCAACTGTTGCTCGGGCTGATTCTGTATGGCGCATCGATGGCGATGCTGGTGCGCAGCACGCTTGGACTCGATCCGTGGGATGTCTTCCACCAGGGCGTGCAGACCCACTGGGGCGTCAGCTTCGGCACCGTGGTCATCGTCACCAGCTTTGCCGTGTTGGTGCTGTGGATTCCGTTGCGCCAGTGGCCCGGTCTAGGAACGCTGTTGAACGCGATCGTGATCGGCCTGGCCACCGACGCCACCTTGACCGTGCTCGACGCGCCGGCCAATCTCGGTGGTCGGTGGGCGTTTTTGTTCGGCGGCATTGTGGCCAACGGTCTCGCCGGGGCGCTCTATATCGGCAGCCAGCTCGGCCCGGGGCCACGTGATGGGTTGATGACCGGGCTCGCCCGCCGCACGGGCAAATCGATCCGCCTGGTCCGCACCTCGCTGGAACTGACCGTGCTTGCCCTCGGCTGGTTGCTCGGCGGGACCGCCGGCATCGGGACGGTCCTGTATGCCGTTCTCATCGGCCCGATCGTGCAGTTCTTCCTGCCGATCGTCACCGTCCGCCTGCCGCATCCCGTGCGAGCGTCGGACCACTCGTCGGGGCCCAGCCTGGCGGACCACGAGAGCGAGGTCACCTCATGCGGCCCGGAATTCGAGGGGCGCTAATCCCCACGAGCCGCCCAATCCCGGGGACCGTGGAGGGACAGCGGCAACTCAGCCGCACGAAGGGAGCACGCCATGGGTATCGGTGACAAGATCAGCAACGCTGCCGAGGATGCGTCCGGCAAGGTCAAGGAGGCCGCCGGCAAGGCCACCGACGACGAGTCGTTGGAAGCCGAAGGCAAGGGCGATCAGGCCGAGGCCAGCGTCAAGAAGGCCGGCGAAAAGGTCAAAGACGCGGTTGGCGACGTGAAGGACGCCTTCACGAAGTAGGCCAAGTCGGCTGGTACAACCACCTACGTCCACGTGGGATGTCTTGCCCATCCAGACGCAAAAGGCCCCGCGCGGACGCAATAGTCGTCAACGGACGCAATAGTATTTGCGTCCGTTGACGACTGTTGCGTCTGCGCCGAGGCTGCGCCGCCCGACCATGCACCTCACCGAATCGGCGGCCTCGAGGAGTGGGGCGGCCCGGGCGCGGGGACCCCTCTGCCTTAACCGGCCTTAACCGTCGATGGCGAGCGCCAGCGGCAGCACCTCGGGTGCGCCTGCGGCCCGGAGCAGGCGCGCGGCCTCGGTCATCGTCCACCGGGAGCTGACCAGGTCATCGACCAGCAGCAGCGGCCCGGGGATGCCGGCCAGCGCCGCGGCGAGTAGCGGCCCGACGGCCAGTCGCTCCCAGACCCCGGCGAGACGGAAGGCGCTGTTGCCGCCGGGCTCGCCGGTCGGCCCACCGTCGACCAGGTCGAGGCTGCCGAGGTCGCGCAGCCGGCCGATCTCGGCGATGCCGGCGGCGAGCGAGCCGACCAACTGGGGCCGCGAGCGCGACGGCACGGCGACCACGGCGACTGGGCGCTGCGCCCACCCCCATCCGGCGAGGACCTGGACGACGGCGCGCAGGATTTCCGGCGGCACCGGCGCGTCGCTCTGCAGCAGTGGACGCAGCCGCTGACCCCAGCCGAGGTCGCTCAGCCGCGCCAGCGCCCGGCCCTCGGCGGCCTGCTCGCCCGGCCCGATCCGCCCCTTGACCGGGACACCGAGCCGGTCCATCCCGGTCGGCCACATCACCCGCCGCTCGACCGGCACGCCGACCCGGTCGAGGCGCTCGCGGGCCGCGCCGATGACCCGCTGCGGAATATCGGTCGGAAACCACACCCCGGCGCAGGTGTCGCATCGCCCGCAGTCGGCTGCGGTCGCGTCGTCGAGCGCCCGCTGCAGGAAGGCCATCCGACAGGTGGTCGCGCGTTCATACGCGAGCATTTGCTCCTGCTCCGCCCGGCGTTGCTCGGCGACCCAGGCATAGCGCTGCGCGTCATACGTCCATGGCGCGCCCGTCCCGACCCAACCGCCGGTCACCCGATCGACCGCCCCGTCGACATCGAGCACCTTGAGCAGCAACTCCAGCCGGGTGCGGCGGATGTCGACGATCGTCTCGATTGCCGCCGTCGAGAGCGGCCGCCCGGCTTCGGCGAGCGCCTGCAGCACCGCGCTGGCCTGCTCCTCGCGCGGCATCGACACCGAGGCGAAGTAGCGCCAGATGTCCTGGTCCTCGGGCCCCGGCAGCAGCAGCACATCGGCCCGCTCGGTGGCGCGCCCGGCACGGCCGACCTGCTGGTAGTAGGCGACCGGCGAGGACGGGGCACCGACGTGGACGACGAATCCGAGGTCGGGTTTGTCGAAGCCCATCCCGAGTGCCGAGGTGGCGACGAGTGCCTTGATCGTGTTGTCGCGCAAGGCTTCTTCAAGTTGTTCGCGCTCGGCCGGGTCGGTGCGCCCGGTGTAGGCGGCGACCTCGTGCCCGGCCGCGCGCAATGCGGCGGCGATGTCCTCGGCGCCGCTCACGGTCAGGGCATAGACGATGCCACTGCCGGTCAGCTCGCCGAGGTGGGCGAGCAGCCAGCCGAGTCGCTGCTCGGGCGCCATCGAGCCGAGCACGCCGAGGCGCAGCGAGTCGCGAGCCAGCCCACCGCGGATCGTGGTGACCGCGCTCCCGCCGGTCGCCAGCTGTGCTTCGACGTCGGCGACCACACGCGCGTTCGCGGTCGCCGTGGTCGCGAGCACGGGCACCTGGGCATCGAGACTGTCGAGCAGGTCCTTGATCCGGCGATAGTCGGGCCGGAAGTCGTGGCCCCAGTCGCTGATGCAGTGCGCCTCATCCACCACGAGCAGCCCGCACCGCCGCGCGAGGTCGGGCAGTTGCTCCTCGCGGAAGCGCGGGTTGTTGAGCCGCTCGGGCGAGACGAGCAGCACATCGACCTCGTCCCGCGCCAGCGCGTCGCGCACAGCGCCCCAGTCCTGGGCGTTCGCCGAGTTCATCGTCACCGCCGAGATCCCCGCCCGCCCGGCGGCCGCGATCTGGTCGCGCATCAAGGCGAGCAGCGGCGAGATGATGACGGTCGGCCCGGCGCCCGAGTCCCGGCGCAGCGCCGTCGCGACGAAGTAGACCGCCGATTTGCCCCACCCGGTGCGCTGGACGACGAGCACCCGGCTGCGCTCGCGCACGAGCGCGTCGATCGCCTCGAACTGCCCGTCGCGAAAGGTCGCGTCCGCGCGCCCGACGAGGCGCCGCACCGCCTCCTCGGCGGCGGTGCGCAGGTCGGTGTCGGTTGGCTGCACCTTGGACGCGTTCATGATGCCTTCACCGTATGCCGCGCCACCGACAACCCTCTCCCATCGCCTTCTCGGGGTGCCTGACGCCGGTAAGGTTCGCCGTCCTGCAGGAGGTGCCGTATACCTCACCTGGTGCAGGTCACCCTCCCGTTGGCCCGACCCGCCGACCTGCAGGAGGTGCGGCATACCTCACCTGGTGCAGGTCACCCCACGTTGGCCGAGTTGGTGATCGTGCTCAGCGGTCCACCAGACGCAACCGAACGTGCATACCGGGCGTGAGCTGCGCGGCGAGATCGCACGCGCGCTCGGTGAGCACGCCGATTACGGGATAGCCGCCGGTGGCCGGATGGTCGGCGAGGAAGAGGATCGGCATACCGGAGGCCGGGACCTGCACGGCCCCGCGGACCATGCCTTCGCTGGCGAGCTCGCGGTCGTCGGCCCGGGCAAGCGCAGGCCCGTCGAGCCGGATGCCGGTCCGGTCGAGTTCGGCGGTCACGACATAGTCCGCAGCCCCCAAACCGGCCAGCGCTTCCAGCGTGAACCAATCCCGGCGCGGGCCGCCGGTCAGCTCCAGGGTCACGTGGGTGCCCGAAGGAGGCGGCACCGGCGCCTGGTCCGCGACCGGCAGGTCGGCCAGCTCCGCGCCGATCGGGAGCCGGTCCCCGGCCGCCACCGGCGCGCCGAGCCCGGCGAGCGCGTGGTAGGACCGCGAGCCAAGAACGACCGGGGAAGTGATGCCACCGGCGATGCCGAGGTAGCTGCGCAGGCCGGCCACCGGCATACCCACCTCCGCGAGCGCCCCGGATGGCCAGAGCAGGGGGGCGTTGGTGCCCACTTCGCGGCCGTCGATCGTGACCGGGCCTAGCGCTCCGGTCACCGCCACGACGAGATCTGCCTCCGCCCGGGCCGCGAACCCGCCGGCCGTCACCTCGATCCCGGCCGCGCCTGCGTCGTTGCCGACCAACCGATTGGCGAGCCGGAGCGCGCCGCGGTCGGCGGCGCCGCCCGCGCTCACCCCCAGCCGGGCATACCCCAGCCGGCCCAGATCCTGCACCGACGCGAGCGGCCCGGGCTTCTCAACGACGAGGGCCTTCACCGCCCCACCGCCACGAAGCGCACGCGCGTGCCCGGCACGAGCAGCGCCGGCTCTGCCCGGCTCGGGTCCCACAGCGATGCGTCGGTCGTGCCGAGCAGCTGCCAACCGCCGGGCGAGGCACGGGGATAGATACCGCAATACTCGTCGGCCAGGGCCACCGACCCCGCGGGCACCTGCACCCGAGGACTCGTGCGCCGCGGCACGCGCAGCCCGTCCCCGCCGCCGACGAGATAGGCGAACCCGGGTGCGAACCCGACAAATCCCACCCGCCACGCAGCAGCCGTATGCCGCTCGATCACCTCCGCGACGTCGATCCCCAACGCTTGGGCCACCTCGTCCAGGTCGCTGCCGTCATAGCGGACCGGGATCTCGACGAGCGGGCCGTCCTCGGGCGCCCGCGGCGCCCATCTGAGTCGGGTCAGGCGCGCGCGCAAGAAGTCCGCGCCCGTGGCGTGCGGGTCGAAGCGCACGAGCACTGTGCGCGCGGCCGGCACCGTCTCGGTGATACCGGCGATGTCCGCCGCCCGCGCAGCCGCGTCGAAGCCGAGCACCTCATCGAGTGAATCCACCTCGACGAGAACGGCATCCGGGCCGCAGGGAAGGACGCGCACGATCAGCCCTCGACGAATGACCGCACCGACACGCCCGCCGCTGCCAGGGCAGAGCGCACCGCGCGCGCCGTCGCCACGGCACCGGGGGAGTCCCCGTGGACGCACAGGCTCTCGACCGGGGTCGCGACGGGTGACCCGTCCACGCTCACAATGCTCCGGTCGCTCGCCATCGCGACGGCGCGGGCCGGGATGTCCGCCGGGTCGACGTGAGCGCCCGGCTCGCCGCGCGGAACGAGGGTCCCCGTCGTCGTGTAGCCGCGATCGACGAACCCCTCGCCCACTGTCCGCAGCTCAGCCTCGCCGGCGAGCGTCAGCCACCGCGAGCCAGGCAGGCCGAGCACAAACAATTCTCGGTCGTATGCCGTCACGGCGGCCACCAGCGCCGCCGCCTGGGCCTCGTGGTGCACCACCGCGTTGTAGAGCGCCCCGTGCGGTTTGAGATAGGACACTCGCCCGCCGGCCGCACGGGCAAACCCGTCCAGCGCCCCGATTTGATAGAGCACGTCAGCGCGGAGCTCGTCGGCGGACGCGGCGATGAACCGACGCCCGAAGCCAACCAGGTCCCGGTAGGAAACCTGCGCCCCGATCGCGACCCCTTGAGCGACGGCGAGGCGGCATACGCGCTCCATGGTGGCCGGATCACCCGCGTGGAAGCCGCACGCGATATTGGCGCTGGTCACGACTTTCAGCAGCCCCGCGTCGTCGGTCAACGACCACCGCCCGAAGCCCTCGCCGAGGTCGGCGTTGAGATCGATGCGTGACATCAAGCCATTGTCCACCCCTCGACCGGGCCGCCTGGGGCTTGGCTCAACTCGACGACAGGGCGTGCAGTCAGCAGCCGACTGCGAACCCCGCGGCCATCTCGTCCCGGTCGATCCCGGACGCGTCCCGGTGTGGGTTACGGCTCGCCAACGTCAAGCGTTACCGCGACGATGTCCTCCACCTGGACGAATGCATCAACGCTGAACCACTGGATGCAGCTGTCGATCGTGCCATCCGCCGGCTGGATGGCGATGCGCTCGGCGCGCGCCAGCCTCGGGGGAGCCGCGGCGGGAGCACCGAAGCAGTCGGTGTGCTCGCCGTGAATGACGCGCAACGCGCGCTCAGGTTCGAGTCCAGTCGCCGCGAGGTGGTGCTGGAGGGTGTCGAGCGCGGAGAACGGGCCGACACTGGCGCGATAGTGACCCTCGGGTGGCTCGATTCGCCACCTCGCCGGCTCGGCCAGGCTCGAGCGCGCGACGGGGGCGATGAGGGTCGGCCCGAGCCCGAGCCACACACGCTCGCCGAACGGGAGCGCCGCCACCGCGTCGGGGCCCGGGTCCAAGGCCAGCCGCGCCAGGCCCGCGCCCAACTCGTCGGCAACGGCTGCGCTCGTGGCTATGCCCGTCGAGACCGCGACGGTTGACGTGGTCGGAATCAACGTGGCCGGCGAAGACGTCGCCCTGGTCGTTGTAGGCGGTGACGCGTCCCCGCACCCGGCCGACCCGACGGCGAGGCCCAGCGCGGTGATTACCAGAATCCGGGTCGTGGTTCCCATATCTCGAGCACGCGCTGCCCCTCTTCCTAGGTTGACGGAGCCGCCATGCCATGGCGAACGCGTACTCTTGGCGGTGCGATGAGCCAGCTCTACTACGACGTGCGCACCCACGGATGCCAGATGAACGTCCACGACTCCGAGCGCCTGGCCGGGCTGCTGGAGACGGCAGGCTATGCCGACGTCGCCGGGCTGCCCGAGGGACAGCGGCCGGAGGTGGCCGATGTCGTGGTGTTCAACACCTGCGCGGTGCGGGAGAACGCGGACAACAAGCTCTATGGCAATCTCGGCGTGCTGCGCCAGGCCAAGCTGCGCAACCCGGGCATGCAGATCGCGGTGGGCGGCTGTCTGGCTCAGAAGGACCGCGGCACCATCTTGCAGAAGGCTCCCTGGGTGGACGTCGTCTTCGGCACGCACAACATCGGCTCGCTGCCGGCGCTGCTCGACCGGGCCCGACACAACCGGCGCGCCGAGATCGAGATCCTCGAGTCGCTGGAGACCTTCCCGTCGACGCTGCCCACCCGCCGCGACAGCGCGTATGCCGCGTGGGTCTCGATCTCGGTCGGCTGCAACAACACCTGCACGTTTTGTATCGTCCCCAGCCTGCGCGGCAAGGAGCAGGACCGTCGGCCGGGAGAGATCCTGGCCGAGGTGGAAGCCCTTGTTGCCCAAGGGGTTATCGAGGTCACCCTGCTCGGCCAGAATGTCAACACCTATGGCGTGGAGTTCGGTGACCGCGGTGCCTTCGCCAAACTGCTGCGCGCCTGCGGCGAGATCGACGGCCTGGAGCGGGTCCGGTTCACCAGCCCGCATCCGGCAGCCTTCACCGACGACGTCATCGAGGCGATGGCGTCCACCCCAAATGTCATGCCGCAGTTGCACATGCCCCTGCAGTCCGGCTCGGACCGCGTGCTCAAGGCGATGCGGCGCAGTTATCGCGGCGAGAAGTTCCTCGGCATCCTTCAGGCCGTGCGCGCGCGGATCCCGCACGCAGCGATCACAACGGACTTGATCGTCGGTTTCCCCGGTGAGAGCGAGGAGGATTTCGACCAGACCCTCCGCGTGGTGGAGGCCGCGCGCTTCTCGTCCGCGTTCACCTTCCAATACTCAGTCCGGCCCGGAACCCCCGCCGCGACGATGGCCGGTCAGGTCCCCAAAGCCGTTGTGCAGGAACGCTTCGATCGGCTCATCTCACTCCAGGAGGAGATCTCCTGGGCCGAGAACCGCACCCAGGAGGGACGCGAGGTCGAGGTTCTCGTCGCACCCGGAGAGGGCCGCAAGGACCAGGCCACCGCGCGCATGTCCGGGCGGGCCCGGGACAACCGGCTGGTGCATTTCGCGGTCCCCGAGGGGGGCGAGCGTCCCCGGCCGGGGGATGCCGTCACCGTCGCCGTCACCTATGGGGCGCCGCACCACCTGATCGCCGACTCGGGCCTCGGCGGCGGCCCGTATGCCGTGCGCCGCACCGCGGGCGGAGATGCTTGGGCCGCGCTCCATGACGCCGCTCCGGCCGGCTCGGCAGGCGTCAAACCCCCTGTCTCACTGGGTATGCCGCGACTCGGCGCCCCGCCCACAGCAGCGCTCACTCCAGTCAGCGCCTGCCCGGCGTGAGCGCCAAGGACCAACTGGACGCAATAACCGTCAACGGACGCAAACGTATTTGCGTCCGCTGACGGTTATTGCGTCCACATGGTTGGCGCCATCAGCCGTGGTGCCCCGGTGACGCCGGGCGCTCACGACCGGTCCCAAACAGCGGCGGCGTTAGCGAGTCAGGCCGTCGCCCTCCCCGTCGGTGGCGTCGGTCCAGGTGTCACTCGCCGTGTCTTTGGCGTCGCCCATCGCGTTGCCAGCATCGTCTGCCGCGTCGCCGGCGGCGTCCTTGGCGTCGCCCCACGCGTCGCCGGCGGCGTCGCTGGCGTCTTCGGCCGTATCGCCGATCGAGTCACCGGCGTCACTCGCGGCAGCCTTGGTGTTGTCCCACGCATCGCCCGCCGCGTCGCCGGCATCGCGGGCCGCGTCACCGGTCGCGTCCCCGGCGCCCCCTACCAGGTCTTTGGCGGCGTCGACCAAATCCCCGGCCTTGTCCTTCATGTCGTCCAGCAGGCCCATAGGTGCTCCTCGCTCGAAGGGTGCGACCGCTTCGTTGCTGCCGCAACCATGTTGTAACACGACTGGGCGGCCGAGCAGGGGTCTGGCCTGAGGCTATTCGGCGCGATCGCGCGTACAACAATCGCGGCCCGGCATACGTGTGGGCGCCCGGGCCGCAGCCCGGACGCCCACGACGACTCGAGGGGCGATTACTCGCCGATGGCCTCGTCGGCCTTCTGCTCGGCGCCGTCGATCTGGTCGCCGAACTTGCCGCCGCTCGCACCATCCGCGAGGTCGCCGGCCTTCTGGATGCCCTGGTCACTGAATCCCTCGACCTTGTCGGGGTGGTCGGCCATGGCGTCCTGAGCCTTGCCCTTGATGTCGTCGAACATACCCATGCTCGACCTCCTCTCACTCGGGAACGGCGCCGGTTGGCGCGCTGAGGCAATCCTAGGCGGACCAACCTGGGAACTGGCTGGGAGGAGTTCCAATGCGAGAATTGCCCGTATGCCCATTCATCCCATCGTCATCACCGGCGATCCCGTGCTGCACCGGCGGGCCGAGCCGGTGACCGATTTCGGTGATTCCGTCCAGCGCCTCATCGACGACATGCTCGAGACTCAGGCCGCCGCCCACGGAGTTGGGTTGGCCGCACCGCAAATTGGCGTGGGGCTGCGGGTTTTCACCTGGCACCTGGAGAACGACGACGGGATTCCCGAGGTGGGCGCCATCATCAATCCCTTTGTGCGGCCAGGGCGTCCCAGCGATGGTGAGCCTGATCCCGACAACGAGTCGGAGGGCTGCCTGTCGGTGCCGGGCTTCCACTACCCCCTGCGCCGCGGCCTCACCGCGGAGGTGCGGGGCTATGACCGCAATGGCAAGGAACTGACGTTCTCGGCGACCGGTTGGTTCGCCCGGTGCATGCAGCACGAATACGATCACCTCAACGGTTTCCTCTATGTCGACCGGCTGAGTGAGAAGTGGAAGAAGAAGGCGCGCAAAGCAATTCGATCAAAGGGCTGGACCGGGCCAGACCACACCTGGTTGCCGGGCGTCGACGAGGACCCATTTGGCCACGACAGCTGAGCCGTCAATCCTGGCGATCGTCGGTGCCACCGCAACCGGCAAGTCGGCCCTCGCCCTCGACCTCGCCCAGAGTCTTGGCGGCGAGATCGTCAACGCCGACGCGATGCAGCTCTATCGCGGCATGGACATCGGCACGGCCAAGCTGCCGGTGGAAGAGCGGCGCGGCATACCGCATCATCAACTCGACGTCCTCGACGTGACCCAAGAGGCTAGCCTGGCGGCCTATCAACGTTGCGCCAGAGCCGATCTCGACGCGATCGCCGCCCGCGGCGGCGTCCCGATCCTCGTCGGTGGCTCCGGCCTCTATGTTCGGGCCGCGATTGATACGCTCGACATCCCGCCGACCGATCCGCTCGTGCGCGCCCGCTGGCAGTCGTATGCCGATGACCACGGCCCCGCGGCAGCCCACCAACGCCTTGCCGATGTTGATCCCGTTGCCGCGCAACAGATCCTGCCCACCAACACCCGGCGCATCGTGCGGGCCCTGGAGGTCGTCGAACTCACCGGCCGCCCGTTCGCTGGCGTGCACCCCGAGCGCACCTACCGGCGACCGACGCTCACCCTCGCCCTCACAATGGCGAGGAAGGATCTGGACGCGCGGATCGGCATACGGACAGAACAGATGTGGGCGCTGGGATTGCTCGCGGAGGTGCGCGAACTTGACGCCCACGGGCTGCGGTCCGGGCGGACCGCGCCGCGGGCGATCGGCTACCAGCAGGCGCTCGCCCAACTCGACGGACAGCTCACCGAAGCGGCCGCCATCGAGGCAACGGCGCAGGCGACACGGCGCTATGTGCGGCGCCAGGAGAGCTGGCTACGGCCCGACCGGCGGATCATCTGGCTGGACGCCGCCGCCCCAGATCTGTTGACCCAGGCGCTGACCGCCGTCCGCGCGCGCGCCCAAGATCCGGGACAATGACGCGCATGACCCGCAGTTTGCGCTTCACCAAGGGGCACGGCACCAGGAACGACTTTGTGCTCCTCGACGACCGCGACGATCAGCTGACGTTGACGGCGACCCTCGCCGCCGCCCTCGCCGACCGACGCGGCGGCATCGGCGGCGACGGCGTCATCCGGGTCGGGCGCACGGCGACGGCGACCGATGAGACGGTGCGCGCACAATCGGGCGAGGCCGAGTGGTTCATGGACTACCGCAACGCCGACGGCAGTATTTCCGAGATGTGCGGCAACGGAGTTCGCGTGTTTGCGGCATACCTACGGCGCGAGGGACTGATTGCCGGCGACAGCGTCGGCATCGCCACCCGGGGCGGCGTCAAGCGGGCTCGATTCGAGGGGGACGCCGTCGTCATCGACATGGGCACCTGGGCCTTTATCGACGCCCGGGGTGAAGCCGACGCCATCGACGCGCTCGTGCACGTGCCCGGCCACGACCCGTTCTCGGCGCTGCGGCTCGACCTCGGCAACCCCCATACGGTGGCGGCCCTGCCCCCGAGCGTCGACCTCGACGATCTCGACCTGACCCGCCCGCCGGCGGTCAACCCGCACCCCGGCGAGGGCACCAACGTCGAGTTCGTGACGCCTCTGGCCGCCGGGCATCTGCGGATGCGGGTGCACGAGCGCGGGGTCGGCGAGACCCAGTCGTGCGGCACTGGCGTGTGCGCCGCGGCGATCGCGACCCACCTGTGGGCCGGAAACCTCGACGGTGACGAGCCGTGGACCGTCGACGTTCCCGGCGGCCGGCTGCGTGTACGGCTGTTGCCTGGCCAGCGCGTCGAACTCGCCGGTCCCGCCGTGCTCGTCGCCGATGGCGAGGTCGATCTGGACGCGCTCGGTTGAGCCCGGGTGGTGCTCCCGGCGCCTCCTCCCGGCGATCGCGCGCCGGCCCAAGAAACCCGCCGAGGTCGTCATTTCTCGCTGAGGTCGTACTACCGATCGTACGACCTCGGCGAAAAGCCCAGACCTCAGCGAAGTGGGCGGCCCTCAGCGAAGTGGGCGGCCCTCAGCGACGTGGGCGGCGGACGACGGCGATCACCCGGAAGCCCTTGTCGGTGGCCAGCCGCGTCACCGCGCACTCGGGGAAGGTCTCGGCCAGCCACCGCTGCAGCGAGTCCGCGCCGAGCTGCTTTGCCACGACAAGGTATGCCGCTCCGCCCGCCGCCAGTCGCGTCAGCCACTGCCGCAGCATCGCGTGCAGGGCGGCCTTGCCGACGCGGATCGGCGGATTTGACCAGATCGCCGCGAATTCGACGTTTTCGGGGACCGAATCCGGTGTGGCCGCGACGATTCCACCCAGGCGAAGTGCCGCTGCGTTGCGGTGCACAAGATCCAGCGCGCGCTCGTTGATGTCGATCGCCCATACGCGCGCTTCGGGTGCGCGCAGTGCCAGGGTCAGAGCGATCGGGCCCCAGCCGCAGCCGAGATCGAGCAGCTCACCGGTGGTGGGCGGGTCGGGGACGTTGGCCAGCAGGATGGCAGTGCCCCGGTCGACGCCATCGGGAGAGAAAACCCCAGGGGCGACAACGACGTCCACGTGTCGCCCAGCCAGCACCACCGTCCGCGAGCGCAACTCGGCCGGATCGGCGGGCTTGGCGGTGAAGTAGTGCTCGAACGGCGCGTCCACGCTCAGCCCTGCTCGACGTCCTCGTCGACCCAGTCGAGAGTGCGGGCGACCGCCTTGTCCCAACCGCGGCGCAGCCGTTCCCGGGTCGCGGAGTCCATCTGCGAATGCCACCGCTTGTCCTCGCCCCAGTTGGCGACGATGTCGGCGGTGCTCTCCCAATAGCCGACGGCGAGGCCGGCGGCATACGCAGCGCCGAGGGCGGTGGTCTCGGCGACGACCGGGCGGATCACGTCGACCCCGAGCAGGTCGGCCTGGAACTGCATGAGCGTCTCGTTGGCGGTCATTCCGCCGTCGACCTTGAGTTCGGTGAGCGTGACGCCGGAGTCGGCGTTCATCGCCTCCAGCACCTCCATGGTCTGGAACGCGGTCGACTCCAGCGCAGCCCGGGCGAGGTGGCCCTTGTTGACATAACGGGTCAGCCCGACGACCGCGCCCCGGGCGTCGGGGCGCCAATGCGGCGCGAACAACCCGGAGAAGGCCGGGACGACATAGGCCCCACCGTTGTCCGTCACCGTTTTGGCCAGCGTCTCGACCTGGGGGGCGCTGGCGATCAGGCCGAGGTTGTCGCGCAGCCATTGCACGAGCGAGCCGGTCACCGCAATCGAGCCTTCCAACGCATACACGGCCGGCTCGTCGCCGAGGCGATAGCAGACGGTCGTCAGCAACCCATTGGCCGACGGCACAATGTCGGTGCCGGTGTTGAGCAACATGAAATTGCCGGTGCCATAGGTGTTTTTGGCGCTGCCACGCTCCAAGCACGCCTGCCCGAAGGTGGCCGCCTGCTGGTCGCCCAGGATCCCGGCGACGGGCACGCCGTCCAAGATCCCCGGATGGCAGTTGCCATAGACCTGTGAGGAGGAGCGGATCTGCGGCAGCATCGCCCGGGGCACGCCGATCTGCCCGCACAGCTCGTCATCCCAGTCGAGGGTGTGCAGGTCCATCAGCAGGGTGCGGCTGGCGTTGGTCACATCGGTGACGTGCAGACCGCCCTGCGGCCCGCCGGTGAGGTTCCACAACACCCAGGTGTCGATCGTCCCGAACAGCAACTCACCGGCCTCCGCCCGCTCCCGGGCGCCGTCGACGTGATCGAGCAACCAGCGAGCCTTGGGACCGGCAAAATAGGTGGCGAGCGGCAGGCCGGTGCGCTCGGCATACCGGCGTGGGCCGGCGTCGCCGGCGAGTTGCTCGCACAGGCGCTGGGTCCGGGTGTCCTGCCAGACGATCGCATTGGCGATCGGCGTCCCGCTGGTTTTATCCCACACCAGCGTGGTCTCGCGCTGGTTGGTGATTCCGACCGCGGCGATGTGGCTGCTGTTGAGGTTGGCCGAGGCAAGCGCGCCGCCGATGACGAGGCGAGTGTTCTCCCAGATCTCCATCGGATCGTGCTCGACCCACCCGGCGCGCGGGAAAATCTGCTCGTGCTCGCGCTGGTCGGCCGAGACGACCCGGCCGCGATGGTCAAAGACCATCGCGCGCGTGCTCGTGGTCCCCTGGTCGATTGCCAGCACGTATGTGGGCAAGATCACCTGTGACTCCTTCGTCCCGGTCCCCTCAGCAACCGAGGGTTGCTCACCCCGGTCCGGAGGCAGAATGGCTGTATGGCGAAGGCTATCCCTCTCGATCTCGGCTATCGCGCGCGCGCCTGGAAGCGGCTGGCCGAGCGTGAGTTCGACGTGCTGATCATCGGCGGCGGCGTGACCGGAACGGGTGCGGCGCTCGACGCGGCGACGCGGGGGCTGTCGGTCGCCCTGGTCGAGCAGCGGGACTTCGCGTCCGGGACGAGTTCGCGCTCCAGCAAGTTGATGCACGGTGGGTTGCGTTACCTGGAGCAGATGGACTTCGGGCTCGTGCGCGAGGCGCTCAAGGAACGAGAGCTGGCCCTGACCCGGCTCTCGCCCCATCTGGTGCGCCCGGTGCCCTTCCTTTATCCGCTGACCAACCGCGGGTGGGAACGTCCCTATGTGACCGCGGGCCTGACGCTCTACGACAACATGGGCGGCGCCCGCTCGGTGCCCGGTCACAGGCAGCTGACCCGCCACGGTGCGCTGCGACTGGTCCCCGCAATGCGCAAGGACGCCCTCACCGGTGCCCTCCTCTACTTCGACGCGCAGATGGACGATGCGCGACACACGCTGACGCTGGCGCGCACGGCGGCGGCATACGGGGCGAGCGTGCTGAACTCGGCCCAGGTGGTCGGCATGACCAAGGCCGGTGAGCGGATCGTCGGGGCGAGCGTGGAGGATGTCGAGACCGGCAGCCGCGCGGAGGTGCGGGCGCGGGTCATCGTCAACTGCACCGGAGTGTGGACCGACGACATCCAGACCCTTGCCGGCGGGCGCGGCCGCTTCCACGTCCGCTCCTCCAAGGGTGTGCACCTGGTCGTCCCCCGCGACCGGATCAACTCCGAGGTCGGCCTCATCCTGCGGACCCCGACGTCGGTCCTGTTCGTCATCCCGTGGGGCACCCGCTGGCTCATCGGGACGACCGACACCGACTGGAATCTCGACCTCGCCCACCCGGCGGCCAGCAAGGCCGACATCGACTACATTCTCGCGCACGTCAATTCGGTGCTCACCACGCCGATCACCCATGCCGACATCCAGGGCGTCTTCGCCGGGCTGCGGCCGCTGCTCGCCGGTGAGGACGAGACCACCTCCCAGCTCTCCCGGGAGCATGCGGTCGCCCGGCCACAACCCGGGCTGATCTCGATCGCCGGCGGCAAGTACACGACCTACCGGGTGATGGCCGCCGACGCGATCGACGCCGCGCGCGAGGACATCGGTCCCGGCGTCGCCGACAGTGTCACCGAACACATCCCCCTGCTCGGCGCCGACGGCTATCCCGCGTTGATGAACCAGCTCGACCGGCTCTCGCGCAAGACCGAGTTGCCGGTATGGCGCTTGCAGCACCTCCTCGGCCGCTACGGCTCGCTCGTGGATGAGCTGTTCGAGCTGGCGGCGGGCGATCGCACGCTGTGGGAACCTGTCCCGGGCGCCGAGGACTACCTCATGGTGGAACTGTTGTATGGCGCATCGCACGAAGGTGCGCTGCACATGGACGACCTGCTCGCCCGGCGCACTCGCGCGTCCATCGAGACCCCGAGCCGGGGGGTGGATTCGGCGCGTGCCGTCGCTGAGTTGGTCGCTCCCGCGCTCGGCTGGGACGAGAACCGCACCGAGCGGGAGGTCGAGTTCTATCGCGCCCGGGTCGAGGCCGAGTTGGAGAGCCAGCGGGCCCAGGACGATCGCGAGGCCAACGCCGAGCGCACGTCTGCCCGCGACGCGCGGATCAATATCACCGCCGGCGCCTCGATCCCCTCCTGACTGCCTCGAAGAGTCGGTGAGGTGGCAGGGTTAGGCGGCTGGGCGGGGGTGGATGTGATTTCGTAGCCGAGGTCGTGGAGTTGGCCGCCCTGAAGGTGCCTGGTTTCCTCGCCTGCGGCGAGGTAGCGTCGACTAAGCCCGGACGGAACCAACCTGCGCCGGATCACGCACATCGCGCACGGAACCGTCGACGGCCGGTTCAGCCCCGACGGGAATCGCATCGTCGTCACCGACTGGGAGAACTTCTGGCTGATGAACGCCGACGGCAGCTCACGGGTCTCGCTCGCCGTCGCGGGCGAACGTATGGCCCGGCGCCGTCCTTCTCCAAAGACGGCTCGAAGATCGCCTATACGGGCGTGCACGGCATCTACTCCACGCCGGGCGCGGCCGGGAGGGCCGGTCACGACCATCATCCGCAACGGTGCCTTGTCGCCTCGGTGCAGCGGCCGCGCCTAGCCCGACGGCAGGTATGAGGAGGCCGTCTGGTCGCCGGTCGCCGACGAGCTGGCGGTGGTCCAGGACTGCATGGTCAACCGGTTGTCGCGGGACAAGATCCGAATCCTCGGGCCTCGCGGCCAACGCCGCACCGCATTCGGCACGTATGTGGACAACAAACACCAACTCGACTTCAGTCCCGACGGCAGGCAGATCGCCTACTTCCAGGAGAACGGTGACGGGGCCGGAGGGGTCAAGGTGGTCAACCGCAGCACGAAGACCGTGCGATCGCTGATCCCGGGCGGCCAAGGGATGTATCCGGTGTGGTCGCCCGATGGCCAACGCATCGCGCTGCTGCTCGGCAACGGCATCTATTCGGTGCGCGCCAGCGACGGCGGCGACCGGCGGCTGATCAAGAGTTTCCCGGTAATGAAGGCGGTCGGCGTCATGGACTGGCGCTCCGCGCGCTGAGTCAACGCGATCCGAGCGAGCGATGACCTGGACCGCCGGTGGGTCAAGGACATCCCCGGCGCTCGACTGGTGCGTGTTATGACTGGCGCCCCACCGGCTGGCCAGCCGGAAAACGATGTGCATCCCCGGGTCTCGCCGTGAGACTCTGAGTGCAGCATGAGTGAACACGCATACGACGCAGACGACATCGACGACGGCCTGCCCGCGGCCGCGCAGGACGTGCTGACCCGGCGCGCGAGCGCGCTGGCCGGAGCGGCATACGAGCCAAGCGACCGCGATGGCGACCAGCTCGACCGCGAGGAGCGCACCGCGCTGCGCCGGATCGAAGGCCTCTCGACCGAGCTGCAGGACGTCACCGAGGTCGAATACCGCCAGCTGCGCCTGGAGCGGGTGGTGCTCGCCGGAGTGTGGACCGAGGGCAGCGCCCAGGACGCCGAGAACTCGCTGCGCGAATTGGCTGCGCTCGCCGAGACCGCCGGCTCGACGGTGCTCGCCGGGATGCTGCAACGCCGCCAGCGGCCCGACCCGGGCACCTGGCTGGGGTCGGGCAAGGCCGAGGAACTGCGCGACGTCGTCATCGCCGAGGGCGCCGACACGGTCGTCTGCGACTCCGAGCTGGCCCCATCGCAGCGCCGCGGGCTGGAGGACATCGTCAAGGTCAAGGTCATCGACCGGACCGCGCTGATCCTCGACATCTTTGCCCAGCACGCCAAATCCCGCGAGGGCAAGGCGCAGGTCGAGCTGGCCCAACTGCAGTATCTGCTCCAGCGGCTGCGCGGCTGGGGTGAGTCGATGTCCCGGCAGGCCGGCGGCCGGGTCGCCGGCGGTGAGGGCATCGGCTCCCGCGGCCCCGGGGAGACCAAAATCGAACTGGACCGGCGCCGGATCAACACCCGGATCGCCAAGCTCCGCCGCGACATCCGGGCGATGAAGACCCACCGCGACACCAAGCGCCATTCCCGCACAAGCCATGGCACGCCGAGCGTGGCGATCGCCGGCTACACCAATGCCGGCAAGTCCTCGCTGCTCAACCGGCTCACCGGCGCCGGTGTGCTCGTCGAGAACCAGCTGTTCGCGACCCTCGACACGACCGTGCGCCGCGCGCAGACTCCCGAGGGGCGCGAGTTCACCCTCACCGACACCGTCGGGTTCGTCCGCCAGTTGCCGCACGAACTGATCGACGCCTTCCGCTCGACGCTGGAGGAGGTCGCCGACGCCGACCTGCTGCTGCACGTCGTCGACGGCTCGCACCCCGACCCCGAGGGCCAGATCTCCGCAGTCCGGGCGGTGCTCGCCGATGTCGACGCCGCGGACGTCAAGGAGATCGTGGTCGTCAACAAGGCCGACATCGCCGACCCGGAGGTGCTCGACCGGATTCTGCGTCACGAGCGGCACGCAATCGCCGTCTCGGCGCACACCGGCCGCGGCATACCGGAACTCATCGACCTGATCGCCGCCGAGCTGCCCCGCCCCAGCGTCGAGATCGACGTGCTCATCCCGTATGACCGCGGCGACCTGCTCTCGCGCATCCACGACACCGGCGAGATACTCGGCAACGACCACACCGCCCAGGGCACCCGGGTCCAGGCCCTCGTCGGCCCCGACCTGGCCGCCGATCTCGCTCCGTATGCCGCGTAAGGCCCGGCAATCTGTCGGCCGGGTGGTCCTTGATGGGGTGAACACCCCATTGACCGCCTGTCATGGTGGGACAATTCTGGAACTGTAACGTCGGGAAACCGGAGGGGCAGGCGCCGGAACACCGGCTCCTATCGGGCGCGTGAATCTGCAGGAGACACATGATGATTCAGTCATCCATGGAGCGCAGCACCGGATCCGGCACGAGCAGGCGCGCCGCGATCGCCACCGCGGGTGCTCTCGTCGTGGCGATGGCCGGGGGGGCGGCTCCGGCGCTCGGGTCGGCCGTCGCATCATCGCCCGCGACGGCGGCGAGCGCGCCGGTCGTCAACGGCGACATCCTCGTGACGATCAACGGCAACCTCTACCTGATCAAGCCGAACGGCACCAACCTGCGCAAGCTGACCACCGGAGGCCATATCGCGGACGCCGAGTTCTCTCCGGATGGCCGGAGAATCGCCTTCCACAAGAGGCTCGCCGACGGCAAGCAATACCTGTTCGTGCGCAGTGTCGCTGGCGGTGGAGTCGTCAAGCTCGGGCAGGGAAGCAACCCGAGTTGGTCGCCGGACGGCACACGGCTGGCGTTCATCAACTCCCGAGGCGTCTGCGTCATGCCCGTGCGTGCCGGCGCATCGTCGAAGGTCCTGGTCGCCAATTATGAGGATCAAGACGGGCCGGTGGTCCACCTGGATGTGGACTGGTCCCGCAGCGGCGGGCGCATGGCGGTCACCCGCTGGTACTACATTTACGAGCATCGCCTGGCCGAGGTCAACGTCGTATCCGACCGCACCGGCGCCATCCAACGGACTCATGATGGAATCAGCCCCGAATTCAGTCGCGACGGGAGCGCCCTCGCGGTGCAGCGCTACGAGCCCTACAGCGGGCCCGAATTTGGAGTCGACATCGTCGATGTTGCCACCGGGGCAGTCACGGAGCTGACGCCGAGGGACGTCGACCGCCGCACGTATGCTCCGATTTGGTCACCCGACGGGTCCCGGCTCGCGGTGCGCGAGAACGGTCCGGCACGGCCGGATGACGGAATCCTGAACCTCGCGACAATATCGGCGACCGACGGCAGCGTGATCGCCACGCTCATTCCCGGCTCCACCGGGAGAAACATCATTCCGCGCGACTGGCGCGCCGCTAGCTAACTTCGACCGAAGCAGGCCGCTAGGGGAACCGCCGCTGGCGCACCGCGATCGCGATGCCCGCGAGCAACAGCACGGCAGCGAGCGCGGCCAGGGCGGGCGCGATTTCGACCTCCTCGCGGGTGAGCACGAGTTCGCGGGGCACATTCTGCAGCACCTGGTCGAGTTGGGCGCGGTCGGCGGCGGGGGAGTAGCTGCCGCCGGTGGCTGTGGCGACCGCCTTCATCGTCGGCTCGTCGACGACGAGGAAGCGCGCGACGTCGCCGCGGCCATAGGGCCCGCCCTCGGCGAACGCGTCGGCGCCGAGTTGCTCTCGGGTGCACACCATCCGGGTCGGCTCAGTCGTGCCGAAACCGATCGAATAGATCCGGATCCCCCGAGACCCGGCCGCCTTGGCAGCATCCATCGGCAGCACGCCGCGGGTGTTGGCGCCGTCGGTGAGCAAGACGACGATGTCCGAGACCGGCGGGACGGTCGGCGGGCTGACGTCACCCGGGGGTGGCAGCGGCTCGGTCTGCTCCATCTGCGGCGGCGCGGGGACCTCGTCGGGGCCGACCGGCGGCACGGCCGGGTTGACCGAGGCGATCGCGTCGATCGACTTCAAGATCGCCGCGCCGATCGCCGTTCCCCGGCCGGTGATCATGCCGTCGACGGCAGTGCGCAGCTCCTCCTTGTCGGTCGTCGGGGCGGCGACCAGCTCGGCATACCCGGCGAAGGCGATGATCCCGATCCGGGTCCCCTCCTGCTGCTTGTCGATGAACTCCCGCACCGCCGCCTTGGCCGCCGCCAGCCGGTTGGGCTCGACGTCGATCGAGCACATCGACCGGGAGATGTCCACCGCCACGATGATCGAGGTGCGATCCTGCGGCACCCGCAACTCCATCGCCGGCCGGGCGCTCGCCACGCCCAGGCTCAGCAGCGCGAACAGCACGGCAACCAGCGGCAGGTGGCGCGCCCAACGCCGCCGCTGCGACCCCTGCGCGGCCTTGACGAGCGCGACATTGGAGTGGCGCACCGGCGCCGCCCGGCGCCGCCGCTGCGCCCACACATACAGCCCGACGAGCAGCGGCAGCACGAGGAGCGACAACAGCGCCAACGGCCAGTTGAGCGTCATGCCGAGACCACCTTGCCGGTGCGGATCAGCGAGATGCCCACCCCGGACAGGAGGATGAGGATCGCGAGCAGCGTGATGTAGGGTGCCAGCTCGGTCGGCTCGCGCCGCGAGACCAGCTCCAGGTCGAGGCCGGCATACATGTCACCGAGTTCCGCGGCGCTCTCGCCGCGCTGAAAGTGGCCATCGGTCGCCGTCGCGATGTCGGTGAGCAGCTTCTCGTCCAGCGACGTATGCTGCGTCACCCCGTCGATCTCGACGTCGGCTCCGCCGGGCTGACCCAGGCCGATCGTCTCGATCCGCACGCCGGCGACCGACGCCAGCCGCGCCAGCGCCATCGGGTCGATCTCGCCGGTGTTCTCGCCGTCGGAGAGCAGCACGATCCGGCCGGACCCGTAGTAGCCTATGTCGACCGACTCGGGGTCTTGGACCAGCTGCTCGGCGTCGACAGTCAACTTGTTGCCCGAGATGGCCTTGAGCGCGACGAAGATCCCCTGGCCGATCGCCGTGCCGCCCCGGCTGGTGAGCCGGTCGATCGCGCCGCTGAGCGCGACCGGATCATCGGTCGGTGCCTGGGTGACGATCGCGGTGTCACCGAAGGCGACGATGCCGATGCGCACATTGCCGGGTTGAGCCTCGACAAACCGGCGCGCCGCCTCCTTGGCCGCGGTGAGCCGGTCGGGTTTGACGTCGGTGGCCTGCATGCTGTTGGACACGTCGAAGGCGAGGATCACCGTGCCCTCGGGGTGGACCTGCCGCAGCGTGGCGACCGGACCGGAGGAGGCGACGATCAGGGCTGTCAGCGCGGCCGCCAGCAGCAGCGGCACCAGGTGCCGGCCCCGTCGCCGGTCGCCCGAGCTCACCGGCACCAGCCCGGTGCGCGCCAGCGCCGCCGCCTGCTCATCCTGGCCCTGCAGGAGCGCGCGATAGCGCCATACCAGAACCGGTAGCGCGAGCAGGGCGATCAATGCCCACGGGAAGGTCAGCCTCATCGCATCACCTTGCGCCGCGCCGCGAGGGTGACGAAGACCCGGACCAGGTCGTCGGCCGTCGAGACCGTGGTCAGGTCGAGCCCGCACGAGCGCACCCGCTCGCGCAGTTGCTGCTGCTCGGCCTGCGCGAGCGCACGTAACCGGCCCCGGAACTGTGCGTCGCCGGTGTCGACGATCACCCGCTCCCCGGTCTCGCTGTCCTCGACGACGATTTCGCCGACGTCGGGTAGCTCCTGCTCGAGCGGGTCGACGATCTGGACGGGAACGACGTCGTGGCGCTGGGCGAGCAGGCGCAGCGGCGCCTCCCACCCCGGTCCGGTGATGAAGTCGGACACGACGAGCACGAGCGAACGCTGCCGGATGATGCCGGAGCTGGCCCGCAGCAAGGCGGTCAGATCGGTGGGCGTTCGCGCCGCCTCATGCGGCTCCAACAACCGGTGGACCAGCCGCAGCACGTGCACCCGGCCGGCCCGGGCGGGGACGGTGACCGGCGTACCCCCGTCATACAGGATCGCGCCGACCCGGTTGCCGCCGCGGGTCAGCAGCCGCGCCAAGGTGGCGGTGAACTCGATCAGCACCGCCTCCTTGCCGCGGTGCTCCGGGCCGAAGCGCATCGACCCGGATCGGTCGAGGACGAACCAGGCGTTGAGTTCGCGGTCCTCGGAGTATTCGCGCACATAGGGGCTGTCCATGCGGGCGGTGACATTCCAGTCGATCCGGCGCAAGTCGTCGCCGGGGACGTATTCGCGCAACTCCCGGAAGTCGATGCCGCTGCCGGTGAACAGCGTGCGGTAGTCGCCCTGCAGCTGGCCGTCGAGCGGCCGCAGCACGGTCCACTCGACCCGGCGCAGCAGGGCCTCGGCGGTCAGGGCGAGGGGCGATGCCACGCGACGGCTCCGGCAGGCTGACCCGAGGGGGCCACAGTCAGATCGGGCATCCGGACCGCCCCGATGATCGGGGTGAGGATGGCGTCCGGGTCGACGTTGTCGGCGAGGGCCTCATAGGACAACACCAGCCGGTGGCGCAGCACATCCATCGCCAAATCCCGCACGTCCTCGGCCCGGGCATAGGTGCGGCCGCGAAGATACGCAAGCGCCCGCCCCGCGACCACCATGTTGATCGAGGCCCGCGGGCTGGCGCCAAAGGTGATGAACCGGGCCAGATCCGGACGGCCCACCAGCCCCGGGTTGCGGGTCGCGCCGGTGAGCGTGACGGCATACTGGATGATTCCCGGGTCGACGTAGACGTGGTCGGCGGCGCGCTGCAGCTCGCGTAGCTTGCCCGGGTCGAGCACTGCCGAGGCCTTCTCGCCGAGCCCCAGCATCCGCTCGACGACGACGAACTCCTCTGCGGGAGAGGGATAGCCGACCTTGACCTTGAACATGAACCGGTCAACCTGAGCCTCGGGGAGCGGATACGTCCCCTCGGACTCGATCGGGTTCTGGGTGGCCATGACCAGGAAGGGGTCGGGCGCGGCAAAGGTCTCGCGGCCGATTGTCACCTGTCGCTCCTGCATGACCTCAAGCAGCGCGCTCTGTACCTTGGCCGGGGCCCGGTTGATCTCGTCGGCGAGCACGAGGTTGGCAAAGACCGGCCCGAGGGAGACCTGGAATTCGCCGCTCTGCTGGTTGTAGATCCGGGTGCCGACGACATCGGCGGGCACCAGGTCGGGCGTGAACTGGATGCGCTGGAAGTCGCCGCCGATCGCCTCGGCGAGCGCCTTGATCGCGAGGGTCTTGGCCAGCCCGGGCACGCCCTCGACGAGCAGATGGCCCCGGGCGAGCAGGGCGACGATCATCCGCTCGAGCAGGTCGTCCTGCCCGACGATGGTTTTCTTGACCTCATAGAGCGTCCTTTCGAGCGGGTGGCGCTCGTGGGTCGGGGGCTGGCCGGCCGTCTCGGTCACGGGGTGTCCTCCTGGGGTGGTCATAGTGGCGGCGCCCCGATCCCGCCGCCTGCGGCGGCGATGGGCACGGCGAAGCCGATGCCGACAAAGAATGGTTGCTTGCTCGGGTTGGCCAAGGCGGTGACGACGCCGATGACCTGCCCGTCGCGGTTGAGCAACGGCCCGCCGGAGTTGCCCGGGTTGACCGCCGCGTCGAACTGGATGAGGTCGGCCAGCGTGCGGTCCTCGGTCCGCACGTCCCTCTCCGTGCCCGAGATCACCCCTGCCGACAGCGAGAACGACAGGCCGAGCGGGTGTCCGACGGCAAAGACGGTGTCGCCGACCGTGCCGCCCCCGCCCAGGGTTGCCGGCGTGACGACCTCGGGGAGGCGGTCGGGCTGGAGCACGGCGAGGTCTTTGTCCGGCTTCTTGTCGGCGACCTTGGCGCCGGTTTCGGTGCCGTCGGGGAAGATCACGGTGATCGGTCCGGCGCCCTCGATGACGTGATAGGCGGTCAGGATGCGGCCGTCGGCGTTGGCGATGAAGCCGGCTCCGAGACCGTCCTCGCCGCCGCTGCTGGTGCGGATGACCACCATCGACGGCGCGATTTTGGCGTATGCCGCGGCCGCCTCCGGCGCTCGGCGCGCCTGTTCTTGGATCGCCTCGTCGACGAGCGGCTGGGCCGCCTCGCGGGCCTGCCGGTCGCCATAGGCCGGCGGGATGCTCGTCGTGCGCCACAGCGCCAGGATCGCCACGGCGGCCACGAGCGTCAGGGCGGCCCAGGTCAGTGCCGAGCGAGTGAGCAGGGCTCGGGTGGCGTTGCCCGGGCGGGTCAGGGCACGCCGGACTCGGCCGCCCGCGGGTGCGGACGCGGTCGCGCCGGACGGGGTCGCGCCGGACGCCGCTGGGGGAGCCGCCGGCGGGCCGCCGGGCGCCGCGGCATAGGGAATCGGCGGCACAGCATCCCCTGTGGGCGCGGCAAACGGTGGCGGGGCAGGCGAAGGCGACCCCCCGGGTGCAGGCCGGATCGGCACCTGCTCGGCGGGCCGCTCACGTCGCGTGGGGCGCCAGGCCATGGCGAGACTGTAATTCGCCGCGCCAACATCCACCGAGGTTGGGCAGGGTTTTCACGGCGAGTTCACAGCTTCGAGGTGCCAGAGTAGGCCGGATGACG
Source organism: Nostocoides sp. (assembly GCF_037045025.1). Classification (GTDB taxonomy): domain Bacteria; phylum Actinomycetota; class Actinomycetes; order Actinomycetales; family Dermatophilaceae; genus Nostocoides_A. The sequence continues at coordinate 314,413 of NZ_JBAOHM010000018.1, forward strand.
CCACCCTCGACCGCCCCGAAGCGATGACCACGGCCGAGCACCAGCGGCTGGCCGACTCGCCCGGACAGGACGCCCCCTGGCGCCGGTGGGGTCCCTACCTGTCCGGCCGGCAATGGGGGACGGTGCGCGAGGACTATTCGGCCGATGGGGATGCGTGGGCCTCATTCCCCTTCGACCAGGCGCACGTGCGTGCCTACCGGTGGGGTGAGGACGGCATCGCCGGGCTGACCGACCGCTACGGCTTCCTCAACGTCGCCCTCGCCCTGTGGAACGAGCGCGACGACCGGCTTAAGGAGCGGCTCTTCGGGCTCGCCAACCCGCAGGGCAATCACGGCGAGGACGTCAAGGAGTATTGGTGGCACCTGGACGCTACGCCGACGCACTCGTGGGCGCAGCTCCTCTATCGCTACCCGCACGGCGCCTATCCCTATAGCCACCTCGTCGAGGAATCCGCTCGCCGCGGGTTGGGCGAGGACGAACTGGAGCTGTCCGACACCGGCCTGCTCGACGGCGATCGCTTCTTCGACGTGGTCGTTACGCACGCCAAGGCCGGGCCCGACGACATCCTCATCGAGATCACCGCGACCAACCACGGCCAGGAGGCGGCGCCGCTGCACCTTCTCCCGCAGATCTGGTTCCGCAACACCTGGTCGTGGGGCCGCGACGACCGCATCCCCCGGCTGCACCGCGTGCAGGCACCCGGAGGCCGTTCTGCGATCATCGCCGAGCACGGCTACCTCGGGCGTTATCGCATCGTCGCCGAGGGAGAGCCGCAAATCCTGTTTTGCGACAATGAAACCAATGATGAGCGTGCGTTTGGGCACGGTGGCGGAAGCGAGTTCCCCAAGGACGCGATCAATGCCGCCGTGGTGGAGGGGGATTCGTCGAGGCTGCGAGCGGCATACGGAACCAAGGCCGCGTTCTGGTGGACCTGGGAGGCGATCGAGCCGGGCGCCGGCGTCACCGTGCGGCTGCGCATGACCCGCGACGCCGACGCGGCCCGCGCCGATCCGTTTGCGGACTTCGACGCGATCCGGCAGGCCCGCCGCGCCGAGGCCGACGCGTTCTATGCGGCCGTGCTCCCCGGCGATCCCGCCGACGAGGACAGCTTCATCGCCCGCCGCGCCTTCGCCGGGCTGCTGTGGAGCAAACAGATCTACCGGTATGACGTGCGGCAGTGGCTCGAGGGTGACCCCGCCGGCCCGGTGCCGCCCCCGCGGCGCCAAGCGCCAGAGCCCCTCGGCCGCAACACCTCGTGGCGTCACCTGTCGCTCGCCGACGTCATCTCGATGCCCGACGAATGGGAGTACCCGTGGTTCGCTGCCTGGGATCTTGCCTTCCACTGCGTGGCGATGGCGCACATCGACCCCGACTTCGCCAAGGACCAACTCGTCTTGATGTGTCGCGAGTGGGCGATGCACCCCAACGGTCAGCTCCCGGCATACGAATGGCTCTTCTCCGACGTCAATCCGCCCGTCCACCCCTGGGCGACCTGGCTGGTCTATCGGATCGACGGCAGCCGCGACCTGACCTTCCTGACCCGGGTCTTCACCAAGCTGCTGTTCAGCTTCGGCTGGTGGGTCAACCGCAAGGACGCCGAGGGCTCCAATCTGTTTGAGGGCGGCTTCCTGGGGATGGACAACGTCGGGCCGTTCGATCGCAGCGGCCCCCTGCCCGACGGCTCGCGGCTGGAGCAGTCCGATGCGACCAGCTGGATGGCCTTCTTCTGCCTGGCGATGCTGCGGATATCCTGGGAGCTGGCGCGCCAGGACAGCGCGTGGGATGAGGTGGCGACCAAGTTTTTCGAGCATTTCCTTTCGATCGCCGAGGCGATGGAGGCCTTCGGCTCGGAGAACATCGCGCTGTGGGACGAGGACGACGGCTTCTTCTATGACGTCATCGTCGGCGCGGGCGGCGGGACGCAAAAGGTCCGGTTGCGCTCGATGGTCGGGCTGCTGCCGCTAATCGGCGTCACGACGATGCCGGCGTGGACCGATGCGGCGCTGCCGGACTTCACGGCCCATCGGGAGTGGCTGCGAGCCCGGCGACCGGAGCTGCTTGACGCGCTGATCCACTCGGGCGCGAGCCTGCCGGACACGCTGTCGGTGCTCACCGAGGATCGCCTGGTCCGGCTGTTGCGCCGCCTCGTCGATGAGGGTGAATTCCTTGCCCCGCACGGCATCCGATCGCTTTCGGCGGCCTATCGGGATGCGACGACGCTGTCCTTGGACGGCGCCGAGCTGCAGATCCGGTATGTCCCGGGGGAGTCCGACAGCCGGCTTTTCGGCGGCAACTCCAACTGGCGTGGGCCGATCTGGCTGCCGGTCAATGTGCTGCTCACCGACGCCCTGAGGACGTATGCCGAGGGCATGGGCGCCCCGCTGCAGGTCGAGTATCCGGCCGGTTCCGGGGCGTATCGCGGGATGCTCGAGATCGCCGCCGACATCGACGCCCGGCTGGTCGGCCTCTTCCGGATCGGCCCCGACAGCCGTCGCCCGGGCGACCCCCGTCACGTCCCCACCGGCCCGCTCTGGCAAGCCCATCCGACGTTCAGCGAATATTTCCACGGCGACACCGGCGCCGGTCTGGGCGCCTCCCACCAGACCGGCTGGACCGCCCTGGTGGCTCACCTGATCTGCCTGCGCGAGACCTGAGCCATATTCCCCGAGCCCGGATTCGGGCGGAACAGAATCGGGCGGGGGCGGCGTTGTCGTGGCAGAGTGAGACGCAACCCGCGCCACACTTCAGGCACCACCGCCAGACGGCACCCAAGGGGGCACCGGACGATGTCCAACCTCAACGACAACCTCAAGAAGACGATCGACGACCTCGATCTCGACCGCCGCGTGCAGGAACTCACCCAGCTCGCGCACAAGACCGTCGCCGACCTCAAGGCGCAGGCCGGTAATCTCGCGCACGACAACCGGGAGAAGGTCGACGCGTGGGTCGCGAAGGCGGGAGCGGCCGTGGACCAGCGCACCGACGGCAAATACCACGACAAGGTGGAGAAGTTCGGCATCGCGGTCGGCAACGCCGTCGACAAGGTGGCCGAGAAGCGAGCCGCCGGGTCCACGAGCGACGCCGACGTCACCGATGGCTGGACGCCCCCGGCCCCTCCGACCGGCGATGCGCAGCCCTTCCCGAGTCACCCCTACGGGGAGTCCGCAGCGAGCGGCGGCCCGCAGGACGCCCCGACCGGCTGGCCGCACGCCGAGGGCAGCGCGGCTCCCGAGGGCTCACCACAGCGCGAGGCCGACGGGCAAACCAAGCCCTGGTATGCCGCCGAGTAGCCTCCGCTCGAGCACCCCGTGAGTGCGCGGCCGGTCGTCCTGACCGACACCGACATCCTGGCCGCGCTCACCCCCGAGATCGCCGTCGACGGCATGCGAGCGGCGCTGCGTGCGCACGCGACCGGTCACCACGTGACGCCACCGCGCGTTCACGCCCAGTTGTCCGCCGGGCGGCTGATCTACACGGCCGGTGAGGCCCCGGGGCGATGGTTCGGCTATCGCTCCTATGACAGCTTCGGCCGCGACCCGGGGGAGCAGGTCGTCGTGTTGCACGACGCGGGGACCGGCCGGGTGCGGGCGGTCGCGATCGGCACCGCGCTCGGGCCGCTGCGCACCGGGGCGATCGATGCCGTGGAGCTCCACGCCCTCGCCCGTCCGGACGCCTCCCGGCTGGCGTTGATCGGGACCGGCATCCAGGCCTGGACCCAGTTGTGGGATGCCGGGCCGACCTCGTCGTGCTGGCCACCGACAGTGCCACGCCCGTCATCGAGGCCGACTGGGTCGCCGACGGGGCTTTTGTCAGCACCCTCGGGCCCAAGCAGCAAGGCCGGGCCGAGTTCGACCTCGCCCTCGTCGACCGGGTCGACGTCGCGGTGACCGACTCGCTCGCGCAGATCGCGGCATACGACCCGCCCAATATCCTCGCCGGAACGAGGCAGGGGGGCCGGTTGGTCGGCCTCGGCGAGGTGCTGGCCGGGCAGGCAGCGGGCCGCACCAGCATCGAGCGGCGCGTCCTGTCTTGTTCGGTCGGTCTGGCCGGGGCAGAGGTCGCGCTGCTCGCGCGGCTGGTGGACTTCGGCGTAGGCGAGTCGGCCAGCTGAGGCTGGTCAGCTCAGCAGGTTGCCGAGCACCCCGCCCTGGCCGCCGCTCTGCTGCTGGTGGCCGCCGGCCGCGACCGACTCGCTCGGCTGGACCAGGACGTAGCCCTGCCCGGAGAAGGCCATTTGGAAGGCCTCGCCCGTGCCGCCGCGGATCATCGAGCCGATTCCGCCGGTGTCGACGCGGATGTCCATCCGCACGCCGGCGGTCCACAGCACGACGGCCTGCGCGTCGCCGAAGGTGGGGGAGCTGGCGACGTCGAGGGCCACCGGCTCACCGTCGGTGGTGATCGCGACATAGCCGGTGCCACGCAGCGAGACGTTGTAGAGCCCGCCCGCCATCGCCCCACCGCGGGCCTGGAGGCGATGGATGTCCCACTGGATCGAGTTGGAGAAGGCGAGGACGTTGTTGCCGTTGACCGAGACCGCGTCGTCCTGCAGATAGATGACCTGGATCTCCTGGGCCCGGTCGGCGAGGAAGAGGTCGCCCTGACCGCTGCAGGTCATCACGGTCAGCCCTTCGCCGGTGACCGCGGACTTGAACATCCGGCCCAGGCCGGAGCTCTGCTTGGTGAAGCGGACATCTCCTTGATAGGCGACCATCGAGCCGGCCTTGGCCATGACCTCGCCATAGCGCATGTCGACGCGCAGCAGCTTCTTGTTCTGCAGCGAGAACGGGTCCTGGGTCTCCCGCTCCTTGAAGTCGGTAAAGAGCGAGCCGTGGATCGTCATGCTGGTGTTTCCCCTTCGCTGTCCATGCGCGTCCTGGCTGGCTGCGCGTTTGCCACAAACCGTAGGCGAAACCGGGGCACCCGGCCTATGGTTTGTCTGTTTCCGGCATGTCCGACGAAGGAGTGGTTGATGGGGTTCCTCGACAAGGCCAAGCAGGCCGCCATGGACCTGCAGCAAAAGGCCGACACCGCGCTCGGCAACGCCGGCATGATGGGCGGCGCCCCGCTGAGCGGCTCACCCGGCTCGCCGGGCGGAGGTGGGCAGGCCGACCGGTTGCTGCGCGACCTCGGCGTGCTGACCTTCCAGCACGCCAGCGGCCAGCCCGGATCGCCCGAGGACTACAACCGGATCATGGGCCAACTGCAACAGTTGCATCAGCAGGGGCTGCTCAACCTGTCCTTGACACCGGTCATGGGCGCTCCCGGTGGGCCCCCGCCACCCCCTGGCGCCGTCCGCGCCCAACACGAGGCCAGCCAAGCCGGCCCCGGAGCCCCGCCGCCGCCAGCGGCAGCCGCGCCGCCGGCAGCTGAGCCGCCGCCGTCATCGACGGGCGAGCCGATGTCGTCACCGCCCGCCGAGGCTGCCCCGGGCAACGCGCCGAGCGATTCCGGGTCGACTCCCGCGCCCGCCGCTCCTGAGCCCGAGCACCAGTCCGGAGGTGGCACCGCGCCACCCCCGCCGCCGCCGAGCTGGGCGCAGTAGGCAATTGCGGCACCGCCGCTCCTCGCCTGCGCTACCCTTAAGGGCATGGCAGGTTCGCTGCTCCTTATGAAGCCGCGGTGACGCACCGGATCAGGACGTCAGCGCGGCCAGCCCCTCTGCCCGGAGGGGCTTTTCGTTGCCCAAAGCAGTAGCGGACACCACGACAAAGGAACCCGATGAGCGAGACGCCGCACCGATACACCGCCGCCCTGGCCGACCAGATCGAGCTGGCCTGGCAGGACCGTTGGGAGGAGGAGGGCACCTTCCACGCGCCGAACCCGACCGGGTCGCTCGCCGACCCGCAAGCCGTGGCGACGTTTTCCGGGGGACCGCTCTACATCCTGGACATGTTCCCGTATCCCAGCGGGGCGGGGCTGCACGTCGGCCACCCGCTGGGCTATATCGCGACCGACGTCTACGGCCGCTACCAGCGCATGCTGGGAAAAAATGTGTTGCACGCGTTGGGATATGACGCCTTCGGGCTGCCGGCGGAGCAGTATGCCGTCACGAGCGGCCAACATCCCCGCAAGACGACCGAAGACAACATTGCCAACATGCGCCGGCAGCTGCGCCGGCTGGGCTTGGCCCACGACGAGCGACGGTCGGTGGCGACCACCGACATCGAGTTCTATCGCTGGACCCAGTGGATCTTCCTGCAAATCTTCAACGCGTGGTTCGACGCAGACGCCGACGACGGGCGGGGAAAGGCCCGCCCGATCGATGAGCTAGTCGCCGAATTTGACTCGGGTGAAAGAGTATTGGGCGACGGTCGAGAATGGTCGTCGCTGTCCGTCGCAGAGCGGGCGAGGGTGATCGACGGTTATCGCTTGGCCTATGTCTCCGAGGCGCCGGTCAACTGGTGTCCCGGCCTGGGCACCGTGCTGGCCAACGAGGAGGTCACGGCCGAGGGCCGCAGCGACATCGGCAACTTCCCTGTGTTCCGACGGAATATGCGCCAGTGGATGATGCGTATCACGAGCTACGCCGACCGGCTGCTCGCGGACTTGGACCGGCTGGACTGGCCGGAAAAGGTCAAGTTGATGCAGTGCAACTGGATTGGGCGCAGTGCCGGCGCGCGCGTGCTGTTCCCGATCGTCGGCGGGGCCGCATCGATCGAGGTCTTCACGACGCGTCCGGACACATTGTTCGGCGCGACGTTCATGGTTGTCGCCCCCGAACATCCCCTGCTGGATGTGATTGTCCCCGAGGGGGATTGGCCCGAAAGGACCAAGTCGGAGTGGACGGGAGGTGCGGCCAGCCCGCAGGCCGCCGTGGCGGCATACGCCGAACAGGCCGCACGCAAGACCGAGTTGGAGCGCCAAGCCGAGGCCAAGGACAAAACCGGTGTCTTCACCGGCGGTTTCGCGACCAACCCCACCAACGGCGCCACGATCCCGGTCTTCGTCGCGGACTATGTCCTGATGGGTTATGGCACCGGCGCGATCATGGCGGTTCCCGGCCAGGACGAGCGGGACTGGGAGTTCGCCGAGAAGTTCGCGCTGCCGATCATCCGCACGGTCCAACCGCCCGAGGGCCACGACGACACGGTTGCCTTCACCGGCGAGGGCCCGGCAATCAACTCGGCCAACGACGAAATCTCGTTGAACGGCTTGGGCATTGCCGAGGCCAAGGCGGCGATCATCGCCTGGTTGCAAGCCCGGGGGCTGGGGGAAGGAACGACGACCTACAAGCTGCGCGACTGGCTGTTCAGCCGGCAGCGCTACTGGGGTGAGCCGTTCCCGATCGTCTTCGACGACGCGGGCAACCCGCTCGCGGTTCCGGAATCGATGCTGCCCGTCGAGCTGCCCGAGGTCGACGACTACAGCCCGCAGGCCTTGGACCCGGATGATGATGTCTCCGAGCCGGTTCCGCCCCTGGCGCGCGCGTTGGACTGGGCCACGGTGGAGCTCGATCTGGGCGACGGCCCCAAGAGCTATCGCCGCGAGCTGAACGTCATGCCGCAGTGGGCCGGATCTTGTTGGTATGAGCTACGTTATCTGGACCCGGGCAATCATGACGAGTTCGTCGCCCCGGGGAACGAGTCCTACTGGATGGGGCCGCGCGAAGAGCCCGTCGCCGGGGCGCCGGCCGGTTCGCGTGACGTCGGTGGGGTCGCCCTGTATGTCGGTGGTGTCGAGCACGCCGTGCTGCACTTGTTGTATTCCCGCTTCTGGCACAAGGTGCTTTATGACCTGGGACACGTGTCGAGCGAGGAGCCATTTCGGTGGCTGTACAACCAGGGCTACATCCAGGCGTTCGCCTATCGCGACGCCCGCGGTCAGACCGTCCCGGCCGAGGAGGTGCAGGAGCATGCCGGCGCCGACGGCGAGCCGTCGTGGACCTGGGAGGGCGAGCCGGTCTTCCAGGAATACGGCAAGATGGGCAAGTCGCTGAAGAACATCGTCACCCCCGACGACATGTATGCCGCCTACGGCGCCGACACCTTCCGGCTCTATGAGATGGGCATGGGCCCGCTGAGCCAGTCCAAGCCGTGGGAGACCCGGGCCATCGTCGGCGCGCAGCGCTTCCTGCAACGCTTGTGGCGCAATGTGATCGACGAGGAGAGCGGCGAGGTCCGGGTGATCGATGCGCCGGTTGACGACGGGACCGCGCCGGTGCTGCACAAGACGATCGCGGCGGTGTCTGCGGACTATGCGGAGCTGAGCTTCAACACGGCGATCGCCCGGCTGACCGAGTTGAACAACGCGTTGACCCGTCTCGACGCGGTGCCGCGGGAGGCAGCGGAGAAGCTCGTCCTGATGGTCGCGCCGATGGCGCCGCACATCGCCGAGGAGCTGTGGTCCCGGCTGGGCCATCCGGCGTCGCTGGCGCGTGAGCCCTTCCCGGTCGCCGACCCCGCGTGGCTGGTCGAAGAGACCGTGACCTGCGTGGTCCAGATCAAGGGCAAGGTCCGCGACCGGATCGAGGTGTCCCCCGATATCGCCGAGGACGACCTGCGGGAACGCGTGTTGGCGCTGCCCAAGGTCGCCGCGGCGACGCCCGACGGCGTGCGGACGGTCATCGTGCGGGCACCGAAGCTGGTCAACGTCGTGCCGAGCTGACCGGCTGGGACGCTCGTTGTCCACAGGGCTCGGCGGGCAGGATCGACAGCTGTCCACAGGTCTGGAGGTTGTCCTGGTAAATCGGCGCGACCGTCCTTAGCGTCGGGGTATGTCCCGAAGCCGACACAACGAAGCCACCGACCGCCTAGCCGCGGCCCTGGCCGAGCGGCTGCCGGCCGGGTGGGAGCCTGACCCGGGCGCCGACGTGACTTACCCGGGAGGCGACGTGCCCGACCTTGGAGGTGACCTGCTCGACCCGGGAGACACCGTGCGGGAGGCGGAGGGCAGCGAGCCACGACACGCTGGGCGCGATCTGCCATCGACGGCGACGACAACATCGAGCCGAGCCGGGCGCCACGCCCGAGCAGAGGTCGCCGGATCGCCGTCGTGGGTGCGGGTGCCGACCGGGCTGGCCCAGGCCCGGCTGGCATCCGCGCGACCGGCAGTGCTCGCGCTGATCGCCGTAGTCGTGGGGGTGGTGGCGATCTTCGGTGTCCGGCTGGTGCGGGCGCAAGAGCCCGGCGCGCCGGTGGCATCGGGTGAGGTCGTCGGGTCCGAGGAAGACAGCGCAAACGGTGCCTCGGGATCGGGGACGGCCGGATCGGGTGCCTCAACCTTCGCAGCGGCCGGGCCGACCGGCGGCGCCGGCACAGCGGCGGTCTCGGCCGGAGGGTCCGCTTCCCCGGGTGCACCTGCGCTGGTCGTCGTCCATGTCGTCGGTCAAGTCCGCCATCCGGGAGTCGTCGACTTGCCGACCGGCTCGCGCGTCGTCGACGCGATCAAGCAAGCGGGCGGAGCGCGGTCGGGAGCCGACCTGGGCGCGGTCAACCTTGCGCGGCTCGTGGTGGACGGCGAGCAGATCATCGTCCCCAAACCGGGCCAGAGCTTGCCCTCGCCACCACCTGCCGGTCAAGCGGGCGGCTCGGGCGGTGCGACGCCCGGAGCTGCGGGTGCTGGCGGGGCTGCCGTCAACATCAACACCGCCGACATCGCCGGGCTGGACACGCTGCCCGGGGTCGGCCCGGTGCTCGCCGGCCGGATCCTCGCCTGGCGCACCGAGCACGGCCGATTCACCGCGGTCGACGAGCTCGGTGAGGTCTCGGGCATCGGCGAGAAGCTGCTCGCTCAACTGCGTCCGCTCGTCACCGTGTAGTCGCGCGGTCACGCGAGAACGGTGCCAACGTCCCCCGCCCGGTCCGCGACGACGGCTGCAGTGGAGCCGACCGACGGAGTGACCGGGGAAGCGCCGCCCGGGGAGGCAGCGACCCGGGAGGCACCGAACGAGCACCCGGCCACGGTGGTCGCGGCGATGACTGCCGACGGATGTGTCGCGGTCGACGCTCGAGGTCATGTCCGGCGGGTCCGGCCGCCTCGGGCTCGGGTGACGGTGCCTGCTCGGGCGGACCTGCGCCTGCTGCTGCCGGCGCTCCTCGCCTGGGTGGCCGGCGCGCTCGCGCTTGGGCGGCCGGTCCGATGGATTGCCCTGACGGCCGCGGCATCGATAATCCTTGCCGCCGTCGGCGTCGTCCGTGCCCGCCCGCGCCACGGACGTTGGTCGCGGGCGTGGCTGGTCCTTGCCGCCGCAGCGGCGTCGACCAGTTGTGTCCTCGTCAGCATCGCGGCGACAACCGCCGCGCGCCAAGCCGGCCCCCTGGATGACTGGGCCGCCGAGCGAGCGGTGGTCAGCGTGAGTGGTGTCGTCGTCGGCGAACCGGTGATCGAGCGGCGACCGAGGGAGGATCGCCCGCCACGGGTGTTCGTGCGACTGCGGGTCGAGGAGGCGATCGGTCGGGGCCAGCGCGTGCGGGTTCGGGCGCCCGTGGTTGTCATCGCCGACCCTCGGTGGGCGCAGCTCGAGTGGCACGAGCGTGTGTCCGCGCGAGTGCGCCTCAGCCCGGTCGAACCAGCCGACGACGTGGTCGCGACCGCTCGGGCGTTGGCGGCGCCCCAGCGGGCCGCCCCGGCGCCGTGGCCGTTCGCCTGGGCCGAGCATCCGCGGGCGGCGCTGCGGGATGCGCTGACCGGTGTGCCAGCAGACGCGGAGGGCCTGGTTCCGGCGCTCGTTGTCGGCGACACGTCGCGATCACCGCCCCAGCTGACTGCCGACATGCGCACCACCGGACTGTCGCACCTGGCTGCGGTCAGCGGCGCCAACGTGGCGATTTTGCTCGGGGCAGGCGTGGTCGTGTTGCGGGTGTCCGGCGTCCCCAGGCGGTGGCGGCCGCCAACGCTGGCCGTGCTGCTTGCGATGTTCGTCCTCATCGCGCGGCCGGAGCCCAGCGTCATACGGGCCGCGGCGATGGGGGCCGTCGGCCTGCTCGGCATGCATGGGTCGCGTCGGGCGGCGGGTCTGCCGGCCCTCGGTGCGGCGATCGTCGTTCTCCTCGTGATCGATCCGTGGCTGGCCCGAACGTATGGGTTTGCCTTGTCTGCCCTGGCGACCTTGGGCCTGCTGCTGTTCGTCCGGCCGTGGGCGCAGGCGCTGCGTCGGGTGCTGCCGCGCCGCCTCGGCATCCTGGCCGAGGCGTTGGCCATCCCGGTGGCCGCCCAGATCGCCTGCGCTCCGGTCGTGGTCTTGTTGCAGGAATCGATCAGCCTGGTGGGGCTGCCGGCCAACCTGCTCGTCGCGCCGCTGGTCGCGCCGGTCACCTTGGGCGGCGCGGGCGTTCTCCTCCTCGGCATGATCTGGCCGGGTGCGGCTGCGGTGGCGGCCTGGATACCGGCCGTGCCTGCGCTTGGCATCGCCGCGGTGGCCCACCGGGGGGCGCAGGTCAGCTGGGGCAGTATCCCGTGGCCGGGGAGCGCACTTGGGGCGTTGGGTCTCGCCGCGCTGACCGTGGCCATTCTCGTCTGCGGTCCGCGGGCGGTGCACGAGTCGTTGCGGCGGCCGTTGCTCGCCGGCACGGGTGTCGCCCTGCTCGCCGGGGGAACGGCACCGACGGCGCCGCTACTGTGGCCCCCCACGGCCTGGCAGTTCGTCGCCTGCGATGTCGGCCAAGGCGACGGGCTCGTGCTGCGCACCGGGCCGGCGAGCGCCGTCCTCGTCGACGTCGGCGGGGAGCCGCGGCTGATCGATAACTGCCTGCGGAGGCTGCGGGTTCGAACGCTCGACGCGATCGTGCTCACGCACTTCCACGCCGATCACGTCGGCGGCCTGGCCGGCGCCCTGGCCGGTCGCGCTGTGGGCGAGATTCTCGTTTCGCCGGCCGCTGACCCGGCGTGGGCGGTCCGGCAGGTGCAGGGTTTGGCGCGCGCCCGCGGCATACCGACCCGGATTCTGCGGGCGGGGAGTGACCTGGCGTGGCGAGGAGTCCAGGCTCACGTGCTCTGGCCGGAGCGGATCATCGCAGAGGGGTCAGTCCCCAACAACGCCAGCGTCGTTCTCGATGTCCGGGTTGGCGATCTCGACCTGCTGTTGTGCGGGGACATCGAGCGTGAGGCGGGACACGCCGTGCTGCTGAGCCTGCGACGAGATCCGCGTGCCTGGGCTCGGCTCGCCGACTTCGAGGTCCTCAAGGTGGCCCATCACGGTTCAAGCAATCTCGACCCCGAGCTGTTGGCCCAGCTGCGCGCGCGGGTGGCGGTGATCAGCGTTGGCCGGGACAACGACTACGGGCATCCGGCGCCGAGCACGCTTGCGCTGCTCGCCGGCCAGGGCATGGCGCTGCGCCGCACGGACACCTCCGGCGACGTCGCCCTGTGGCTGACCGGTGGGAGGGTGTGGGCGGCGGGCCGCTCGGAACCGTGATCGCTGCTTTCCGCGAGCGGCGCCCGAGAAGTCAGCGCGGGGACGGATTAAAGGTAGTAGTCCAGCTGGGCGGCAACGGGCGGGAAGGTCGGCAATAGGTCCGCCGAATGGGCGACCTCGCACAAGGCACCCAAGGTGGCCTCGACCGCTGGAACTCGCAGCAGATCGGGTGTGGTGACCGCCACGATCTGTCGTTTGGAGGCCGGCCGGACCTGCGCGGTCACCACATCGGGGTGGTGGGCGGTGCGGACGATCAGGTCGGGGATCAGCGCGACACCGAGTCCGGCCGCGACCAGCCCGGCGACCGCGACATAGTCCTCGGTCTCGAACTCGACATCGGGCCGAAAGCCCGCGGTGTCGCACATTTGCAGCAGATGGCCGCGGCACCTGGGACACCCGGCGATCCATGTCTCGTCCTGTAGTTCGTGGATTTCGACGACGCGCCGGCCGGCCAGGGGATGGTTGGTCGGCAGCGCGAGCAGCACCTCGTCGTCGAGCAGATGGCGGGTCTCGAAGGGGTCCAGGTCCTCCTCGCCCCGGCCGATGTCGGTGCCGTCATACGCGAAGGCGATCGCCAGGTCGCACTCCCCGGCCCGCAACGCGGCGAGCGACTCGGGGGGCTCGGCCTCGGTGAACGAGACGGCAACGTCGGGGAAGCGGGTCTTGACCAGCGCTAGCGCCTTGGGCACCAAGGTCGCGGACGCCGAGGGAAAGGCGGCCAGCCGCACCCGCCCGGCACGCAGCCCCGCGATGGCGGCAACCTCTTCCTCGGCGGCGTCGATCGCCGCGAGCACATCGGTGGCCCGCCGGGCCAGCGCGGCACCGGCCTCGGTGAGCCGGACGCTGCGGCCGATCCGGTCAACCAGGGCTGTGCCCGCGCGCTGCTCGAGGCGGCGCACCATCTGCGAAATGGCGGGCTGACTAAAGCCCAGGGCGAGGGCGGCACCGGTGAAGGAACCTTCCTCCGCGATTGCCCGCATCACGCGCAGGCCGGCCACATCGATCATCAACCACCATGATATAACAAGGCGTTATGGAAGTCAGGCATCTCCATCGAGATGTTATGGATTGGGGGAGCGATGAGCCCGCTGGAGAGCGCCCCGCTGACTGCACCTACTAAGGCCGCGGATCGCCTGGCAGCGTTTTTGACGCATGGCCCGGCCCTTGTCCTGACCGGTGCCGGGATGAGCACCGATTCGGGCATTCCGGACTATCGCGGGCCGGACGGGCTGCGCCGCGTGACCCCGATGCAGCACGGCGAGTTCGTCGGCTCCTTGGGCGCCCGCCAGCGGTATTGGGCGCGCTCGTTCATCGGCTGGGAGCGGTTCACCGCCGCGACGCCCAATGACGGCCATCGCGCGGTCGCCCAGTTGCAGGACCGCCGACTGCTCGGGCCGGTTATCACCCAAAATGTCGACGGCCTGCACCAGCGCGCGGGAAGCCGGGATGTCATCGAACTGCACGGGTCGTTGGCGCGCGTCGCGTGCCTGGATTGCGGCTTTGAGGTCGACCGCGACGTGCTGCAGGCCCGGATGGCTCGCGCCAACCCGGGCTTTGCCGACCGGGCAGTCGGCAAAGCCGCCGACGGGTCCCAAGTGAGCAGTCAGATTCGCCCGGACGGGGACGTCGTGCTCGCCGACGATGCCATCGAGCACTTCGTGTTGCCGGTCTGCGAGGTCTGCGCAGCCGACACGCTCAAGCCCGATGTCGTCTTCTTCGGCGGATCGGTCCCACCCGAACGGGTCGCCGAGTGCATGGCGTTGACCGAGGCAGCGCCATCCTTGCTCGTGCTCGGATCCTCGCTGGCCGTGATGAGCGGCCTGCGATTCGTGCGGCGCGCTGCCGCACGCGGCATACCGATCGCGATCGTCACCCACCGAGCCACGCGAGGGGATGACCTGGCGAGCCTGCGCCTGGACGTCTCGCTCACGCCAACACTGGTGGCGCTGCTCAGATCCGTCGCAGGATGGCCGTGACCTTGCCGAGAATCGTCGCGTGATCGCCGTCGATCGGTGAGAACGCCGGGTTCTGCGGCAGCAGCCAGACCTTGCCGTCGGCGCGTTTTAGGGTCTTGACCGTCGCCTCGTTGTCGAGCATGGCGGCCACGATGTCGCCGTTGTCCGCGGAGGGCTGCTGGCGAACGACCACCCAGTCGCCGTCGCAGATGGCGGCGTCGATCATCGAGTCGCCGGTGACGCGCAACAGGAACAGCGGGCCCTCCCCGACAATCTGCCGGGGGAGCGGGAAGACGTCCTCGACGACCTCCTCGGCGGTGATCGGAACCCCGGCCGCGATCCGGCCGAGCACCGGGACATAGGACGGATCGGGGCGGGCATCGCCGCTGCCGGTCACGTCGTGGCCGTCCTCGCCTCGGCTCGGCGCCTGCCCGCGGTAGCCGCGCTGGTCGTCCGGTGTGACGACCTCCATGGCGCGCGGCCGATGCGGGTCACGGCGCAGAAATCCCTTGCGCTCCAGGGCGAGCAACTGATGGGAGACCGAACTGGGCGAGGTCAGGCCCACGACCTCCCCGATCTCGCGCATGCTCGGCGGATAGCCGCGCGTGTCGATCGAGGTGCGGATGCATTCCAGCACCCGACGCTGCCGGATCGTCAGGCCGTCGCCTCCCTCGAACTCGGGGAGAGCATGCAACTCCCCAACCTCCCGTAGGACGTCCTCGTTGCGCGGCCGGCCCGGTCCGCGTCGGATGGACGGCTGCCCACTGTTGGTGCTGTCTCTCATGGCTCCCACACCTTCCCTGTCGGGCACTGATCAGGGGCTGTCGGTGGTCCCTGTCAGGCTTGCTGGTCATGAGGAAGTCTAGGGCGGACCGGCGACAATCTCCGACATTTGTTCGAGCGTGTCTTGCCACGATTCGAACGAGCGTGCTAGAAATAGTACCACGTCCGTCGAACGAAGGTTCGAGGATACGTCAGGAAGGGATTCGGCTATGAGCGCGATCGCGATCGACATGCACCCGATCGGAGGCGCGAGCCTGCCCGTCGGCGCTGGCGCAGGCGGTCGAGGTGCCGCCCACGGCCGGGTCGGCAGCGCGAGGCCCACGGGTCGTGGCGACCACGGCGCGCTGCGCGTGACGCGCACGGGCCGGCTGGCGGTGACGCTGACCGTCATGCTGGTCGCCGTTTTGGCGGCGGCGATCACCTTCGCCGGCTCGGGCGGGCCGAGTTCGCCGCCGGATCGGGTGATCACCATCGGGGCCGGGCAGACCCTGTCTGAGCTGGCCGTCACCTACCTGCCGCAGCTGTCCATCCAGGAGGCTGTCGCGGCGATCCAATCGGCCAACCAGTTGCAGAGCGACCGGATCATCGCGGGTCAGGAGTTGGTGATCCCGCAGCCGTGAGGCCACCCCAGGCCCCTGGGCCCCGGAGACGCGAAATTGGGGCGCGTGTCGTCTTGCGCGTGCGCGAATCGGGGATTAGATTCCCATATCTAGTGGTTACACGGATGTAGTTCGTCCACATGTAGTGCACACGGAATCCGGGTTACCCACACGTTATCCCCACGTCGTCCACGTGTTCGTCCCCAGGAAGCCGCAGGAGGCCCGCTCGTGCACTGCCCGTTCTGCCGCTTCACCGACTCCCGGGTGATCGACTCACGCACGACCGACGACGGCACGCAGATCCGCCGCCGGCGGCAGTGCCCCGAGTGCGGTCGCCGGTTCACGACGATCGAGACGGCCAGTCTGAGCGTGCTCAAGCGCTCGGGCGTGAGCGAGCCGTTCAGCCGGACCAAGATCCTGCTCGGCGTCCGCAAGGCATGTCAGGGGCGACCGGTCACCGAGGACCAACTGGCGGTGCTCGTCCAGCGCGTCGAGGAGAGCATCCGGGCCACCGGGAACGCCGAGGTCGACGCCCACGAGGTCGGCATGGCCATCCTCGGCCCGCTGCGCGAACTCGACGAGGTCGCCTACTTGCGTTTCGCGAGCGTCTATCAGGGATTCGAGTCGCTCGAGGACTTCGAGTCCGCCATCGCCGTGCTGCGCGCCGAGCGGGCCGCCGACGGCGTCGAGCCTGCCCCGACCGGGGCGCCCTAAAACTCCCGGGCACCGACAAGCCGCGGGCTGTCGGTGCCCGGTGAAAACATCAAGCACGATCCCAACAGGAGAGGCCAGCACTCATGACCGAGACCGCGCGTTCGGGCTCCGCTCGATCCAGCAAGCCCAAGGGCTTGACCATCGAGCGGATCCACACCATCGAGGGGGTTCACCCCTACGACGAGGTGACCTGGGAGAAGCGCGACGTCACGCAGAGCAACTGGAAGACCGGCGAGGTCATCTTCGACCAGCGAGGTGTGGAGTTCCCCAACTTCTGGTCGGTCAACGCCAGCACGATCGTGACGACCAAATACTTCCGCGGCGCCGTCGGCACGCCAGCACGTGAGTCGAGCCTGCGCCAACTGATCGACCGCGTCGTGCTCACCTACACCAAGGCCGGCCGCGAGCACGGCTACTTCGCTACCGACCAGGACGCCGAGATCTTCGAGCACGAGCTCACCTATGCCCTGCTGCACCAGGTGTTCTCGTTCAACTCGCCGGTGTGGTTCAACGTCGGGACCAAGAGCCCCCAGCAGGTGTCCGCGTGTCAGCCCTATGACGCGCCGGTCAGCACGCCCGCGGGTCTCGTCCCGATCGGGCAACTCGTTCGTGACGATGCTGTGGGCATGAAGGTCCACGACGCGCACGGGATCACCCGGATCGTCGCGACGAAGGCGAACGGGGTCAAGGACGTCCTGCGGGTCCACACCAAGGCCGGCTATGTCCTCGACGTCACCGCTGACCACCTGGTCTGGAAGACCTATGCAACCGGGTCCGGTGGCCGCTTCGTCGAGGCGGGCTCACTGGGTCCGGGGGACATGGTCGAGTGGCACCGCCGTGAGGCCTTCGGGGAGGACGAGATCCTCGGCCGAGAGATCGCCGAGGCCGCGCTCGCGGGGTGGCTGCAGTCCGACGGTTTCGTCGGGCAATACGCCGGGACCAACCGGTCGTTGACGATCGAGGCCATGACGGTCACCCCCGCCGAACTCGCCTGGGTGACTGACGCGCTTGACGTGGTCTTCCCGGAGGTGCACCGTCACGAGCGGAAGGTCACCACCCAGGACGAGTCGCTGGACTGCCGGCGCACCCGCCTCTACGGAACCGGGCTGACCGAATTCATCGACGCCTGGGGCCTGCGTACGCGGGGCAATGCGATGGAGGTGCCGCAGCGCCTGTTCACCGCGCCGCTGCCGGTGGTCGCGGCTTACCTGCGCAGCATCTTCCAGGCCGAGGGCTTTGTCTCTGCCCGGGAGCGCTCGACGGTCGTCGAGGTGGACATGGTGGGCGAGGCTCACATCCGCGGGATGCAGGCGTTGCTGCTGCGCTTCGGCATCTTCGCCCGGGTCGGGTTCAAGGCGGACCGTCGTCCGGACCGCCAGGGCACCTGGACCTTGCGGATCCAGAACGCGGGCGACCGTCGCCTCTTCGCCGACGCCATCGGTTTCATCGACCCGGTCAAGGCGGACAAGCTCGAGGCCAGCTTCGAGAAGCCGGGCCGGGGAGCGGCGCCGACGAAGGTCCTGCAGATCGACCGGATCGAGGCGCGCGGACCCATGGAGGTCTACGACATCCAGACCGAGAGCGGCGAATACCTCTCCGGAAACCTGCGCGTCCACAACTGTTTCATCCTGTCCGTGGACGACTCGATGGACTCGATCCTCAACTGGTACAAAGAAGAAGGGTTCATCTTCAAGGGCGGCTCCGGGGCCGGCCTCAACCTCTCCCGGATCCGCTCGTCGAAGGAGTTGCTGAGCAGCGGCGGGACCGCCTCCGGTCCGGTGTCCTTCATGCGCGGCGCCGACGCCTCCGCGGGGACCATCAAGTCCGGTGGGGCGACCCGCCGCGCCGCCAAGATGGTCGTCCTCGACGTCGACCACCCCGACATTGAGGAGTTCGTCTCGACCAAGGCCCGCGAGGAGGACAAGATCCGCGCCCTGCGGGACGCCGGCTTCGACATGGACCTCGGCGGCAAGGACATCGTCAGCGTCCAGTACCAGAACGCGAACAACTCGGTGCGCGTGACGGATGAGTTCATGTCGGCAGTCGAGTCCGACAGTGCGTTCGGGTTGCGCGCCCGGATGAGCGGCGAGGTCATCGAGGAGGTCGACGCCCGCACGCTGATGCGCTCGATCGCCCAGGCCGCCTGGGAGTGCGCCGACCCGGGGATTCAATACGACGACACGATCAACGGCTGGCACACCAACCCCGAAACGGGCCGGATCACTGCATCGAATCCGTGCTTCACGCGCGACACATTGGTGCACACCGACCGGGGGCTGATCCGGTTCGACGAACTGCTCGAGCGCACGGGCGCGGGTGAGGAGTTCGCCGTCTATACCCACGACGCCACCAATCCGGACGCGCCGGCCGCGGTCATGCAGCTGACCAGCCCCAAGGCGTGGATGATCACCGGCCGCAACCCGATCGTGCGGCTGCGCTTCAACTCCGGGTTGGAGCTGCGGTGCACCCCCACCCACCGGATCTGGACCACCAACCGCGGCTACGTCGAGGCGCAGGGCCTCACGGCGGACGACAAGGTTCTCGCCCTCGACCTGCCGACGCCGGCGGTGAACGCCAGCTGGACCCTTCCGGAGGCCGCGCGGCTGGCCAGGATCCCGGCACCGGGCGAGCGCCAAGCCACGCTCGACCTGCCTGAGGAGTGGAGCGCCGATCTGGCGCACTACCTCGGCTGGCTCATCGGCGGCGGCTCGACATCCTCGACCGTCAGCACGATTTACGGGTCGGCCGAAGACCGCACCGAGATCCTCCCACGACACGAGGAGTTCCTCGCCGCGATCAACGCCGGCCGGGCCCTCAAACTCTCCGAGCAGGCCAATGGGACGGCCCAGTTGCGCCTCGGCCGGGGTCAGTTCTTCCGCTTCCTCGCGGGCCTAGGCGTCACCCGGGCGCTCGGCGCCGAGAAGGTGCTGCCCGCGGCGATCATGCAGGCACCCACCGAGATTTCGGCAGAGTTCCTTCGCGGGCTGTTCGACGCCGATGGAACGGCGGTGCGAAACGAGACCAAGGGCTCGTACGCGGGGCTGGGGTCGGCCTCCCGGGCGTTGTTGATCGACGTGCAGCGCCTCCTGTCGACCTTCGGGATTTCCAGCCGGATCTACCAAATCCTCGAGGCAAGCGACGACGGCTACCGCCACACGCGGGCCGACGGCTCGACCCGGCGATACCGCCACGGGGCCGGCTACGACCTGCGCATCACCGGTCGCTCGCTTGATGTTTTCGCCGCGCAGATCGGGTTCACGCTCTCGCGCAAGGCGGCAACGCTCAGCGACATCATCACCAGCCGCACGGCATACGTGACCGACCGAACGGTGCGCCTCACGGAGCGCACGGACGAGGGAATCGAGCTCACCTACAACCTGTCCGAGCCGCGCAACCATTCCTACGTTGCCAACGGCGTCGTCGTGCGCAACTGCAGTGAATATATGTCGCTCGACAACTCATCCTGTAATCTCGCCTCGCTCAACCTGCTGAAGTTCCTCGGCGAGGACGAGACCTTCGATGCCGAGCGTTTCCAGCAGGTCGTAGAGCTGGTCATCACGGCGATGGACATCTCGATCAGCTTCGCCGACTTCCCGACCGAGGCGATCGGCGCGACCACGCGCGACTACCGCCAGCTCGGCGTCGGCTACGCCAACCTCGGTGCCCTGCTCATGGCCACCGGGCACGGCTACGACTCCGAGGGCGGGCGTGCGCTCGCCGCGGCGATCACCTCGCTGATGACCGGCGCGGCATACAAGCGCTCGACGGAACTGGCGGCGGTCGTCGGCCCCTATTCCGGCTATGCCCGCAATGCCGACGCCCACAAGCGCGTCATGCGCAAGCACCAGGCGGCCAACGACGCGTTGCGCACCAAGTACGCGATGGACGAGGACATCCACCGCCACGCCACCCGCGCCTGGGACGCCGTCATCAAGGGCGGCGAGAAGAACGGCTTCCGCAACGCCCAAGCCAGCCTGCTCGCGCCGACCGGCTGCCTGACCGGGGACACCCTGATCACGACCGATCGCGGCTTGCAGCGGCTCTGTGACCTCGGCGACGTGTGGGGGGAGAAGTGGCAGGACGTCGACCTCACCGTCTCCACGGACGAAGGCCCGCGGACGGCGACAAAGTTCTTCGTCAATGGTGAAGAGCCAACCCGGAAGGTCGTGACGAAGACCGGCTACTCGATCACGGGCACGCTCGCTCACCGGATCAAGATCGTCGACCCGGTGACGGGCGCGTGGGTGTGGAAGCGGATGGCCGAGGTTGCCCCGGGCGATCTCGTCCCGATGCAGCTCGACACCCTCGTGGGCGACTCACGCGAGGTGCCGCTCCCCGTTCTCGATCAGGTCTACTACACCGGGGACCATGACCTCGTCGTCCCATCGATCGTCGACGCCGAGCTGGCCGAACTCGTGGGCTACTTCATGGGTGACGGCAGCCTGCACGCCAAGGGAATCCGCCTCTGCGTCGCCGATGGTGACGCCGACGTCATCGACCGCATTGGTGTCCTCGCGAAGGGTCTCTTCAATCTCCAGCCCGTCGTCACGGCGCAGCAGGGGTACCAGGAGGTCACTCTTCAGTCGGTGCGGTTGGCGCGGTGGTGGACAGAGGCCGGGTTCGCCAAGAACCTTCCCGGGGTGGACCATTCCGGGAAGGGCTGGACCCCTCGCATCCCTGCGGCGATCCTGGAGACCAACGACCGGTCGATCTATGCCGCCTTCCTGCGCGGCTTGTTCGAGGCCGACGGCACCGTGCTCGACGGTGTTCCGACGCTGTCGAGCGCCTCCCCCTCGTTCGCCGGGGAGTTGCGCACGGTGCTTCTGGCGCTCGGCTACCCGTCGACGACCCGCACCACGAGGTCCGGTTCGGGGCGGTCCGATCCACGTGGTGCAGTTGCGCAACGTCCAGCACGCCGTGCGCTTCGGCACGCAGATCGGTTTCATGGGCGGGCGCAAGTCCGCGGCTCGTGGCGAGCGTCCGTGGACCACAATCCGGCAACTGCGACCGCATCCACCTCCCCGGTGACCTGTGGCTCGAGCTCGCCCCGATCGGCTCGCCGTTGCGCGACCTCGTCCGTCAGGCGGTCACCCGCGGTCACGGCATCAGCAGAGACACCGCCGCCCGGCTGTTCGCCGAGACCGGCGATGCGCGCCTCGGCCACGCCCTCGGCTTCGTCTACGAGACGGTGGCGGCCAATGAGGACGGCGGTGTGCAGCCGACATACGACCTCTCCGTGCCCTCGAATGTCACCTATGTCGCCTCCGGATTCGTCAGCCACAACACCATCGGTTTCATGATGGACTGCGACACAACGGGAATCGAGCCCGACTTCTCGCTCGTCAAGTTCAAGAAGCTCGTCGGTGGCGGGTCGATGCAGATCGTCAACCTCACGATCCCGCGGGCGCTGCGCAAGCTCGGGTATGCCGAGGAGACCATCGAGGCCATCGTCGAATACATCGCCGACAAGGGACACGTCGTCGATGCCCCCGGCCTGAGGCGGGAGCACCATGAGATCTTCGACACGGCGATGGGGGAGCGGGCCATCTCTCCTATGGGGCACGTGCGGATGATGGCGGCGACCCAGCCGTTCCTATCCGGCGCGATCTCTAAGACCGTGAACCTGCCGGAGAGCGCCACGGTCGAGGAGATCGAGGACGTCTACGTCCAGGGCTGGAAGCTCGGCCTGAAGGCGCTGGCGGTCTATCGCGACAACTGCAAGGTCGGCCAGCCGCTCTCCGATGCCGGGTCAAGCGCCAGGGCCAAGGACGCGGCGGCGACCCCGGCCATCGAGAAGGTCGTCGAATACCGCCCGGTCCGAGAGCGCCTGCCCAAGCGGCGCAACTCCCAGACCACGTCGTTCACGGTCGGCGGTGCCGAGGGCTACCTGACCGCCGGCACCTATGACGACGGCCGGCTCGGCGAGCTGTTCCTCAAGTTCGGCAAGCAGGGCTCGACCCTCGCCGGCGTGATGGACGCCTTCTCGATCGCGATCTCGGTGGCGCTGCAATATGGGGTGCCGTTGGAGACCTATGTCGAGAAGTTCACGAACATGCGATTCGAGCCGGCCGGTATGACGGACGACCCGGACGTGCGGATGGCCCAGTCGCTGATGGACTATGTCTTCCGGCGCCTCGCGCTGGACTACATGGACTTCGACACTCGCTCGTTCATGGGGATCCACACCGCCGAGGAGCGTGCCCGTCAGCTCGAGACCGGTTCGTATGCCGCGGTCAGCGTCGACACCGAATCCGACGAGGAGTTGGAGGACGAGATCGAGTCGCTGTCCCAGGGACTCGGCGCCTCCTCGAAGCGGTCCCAACGGCCGGCGCACGAGGGCCGCGACCTGGACACCGACCGGGTCAAGTCCGGAGCTGGCGCCGCATCGGCCCGCGAGGTCTCCGGTGACATCCACTCCTCCCAGGACCTGCTCGCCCGCTTCCAAGGCAAGACGGCCGATGCGCCGATGTGCATGACCTGCGGCACCAAGATGCGTCCCGCCGGCTCCTGCTACGTCTGCGAAGGCTGCGGCTCGACCAGCGGCTGCAGCTGAAAGGTCAGCGATAGGGCAATTGGCGCAACGTGGTTGGGTCGATCCGGAGGGTCGACCCAACCACGTTGGCCGGGATGATTAACGTCCGGGCGGCAAACGACGGCTGGGCGACAGCATTGGCGACAGGTCAACGGGTCGTGTCCGGGCGGAGCGTCCCTGCGGCATCGGCGTCAAGCACTCGTTGGATCAGCGCGGACGTCGAGATCGTGGATGTGCGTGGAATGTAGCGAAATCTTGCCGCCTTGATGGCCGCGCCGTACACGGCTTGGGCAGCCTCCGGCGACCGGTCATCGCCGTGGACCACCGTGGCGATCTCATACCTGGCCAGGAATTCCTCGTCGATCTGGAACGGCGCATCGGCGATGACCTCGTCCACATATCGGCAGGCCGCGATGACCGCGACCCGCTCGGCCAAGTTCATAACGGGCCGGCGCTTGTAGGTCGCGGCGCACTCGTCGCCGAGCACGCCGACGACAAGCCAGTCCCCGTACGTCCGGGCCGACTTGAGGAGTTCCACGTGTCCCGCGTGGAAGAGGTCACCGACCATGTCGACGTAGACCCGCGCACTGCCGGAGCTTGCGGCTAGCCTGCCCATGCGGAGGAATCATGCCCCACCTCCTCGCTGGAGCGGGACGTTCGGGCCCGGTCGGCGATCCCCGCGGCTGCGGACCCGTCGATGCGCCTTCCGTCGCGGGTTGCGCACCCGGTGACGATGTCGTTAGATGCCCCACATGGGTGTCTGGGAGTTCTACGAGTCGTTGGGAGAGAGCCCGCGGAAGGACCTGTCGCCGGTTCAGCAGGGGGTAGCCGCGATCTGTGATCTTCGGCAGGAGGTGAACTCTGGCGGCTTCGACGGCTACTTCCGCAATTGGGGCGGCGACACCGCCCCGGTTGCGCTCGATGCCCTGCCGACGGCGCTAGGCGAGGAGTGGGCCGGGGTGCTGCGTGACGCCATGGAATTGTTCGGCCCCACCTACCCGGCGAGTCAGCGTGAGCGCGAAGCGCTGATGGACGGGCTCGACCGTGACGCCGCACTCGAGGCACTCGACCAACGCTTCTTTGACCTGGAGGGCTCGACCGATGCGGACGCCCTCCTCGATGCCCAGCTGGCGTCCTAGTCGCCTGCACAGCCCACGAGATCCACCTCGAGCGGCGAACCTCCGCGGCGTACTCGTCGCCGAGCAGGCCGACGACAAGCCAACCCCCATAAGCCCTGGCCGCCTTGAGGAGTTCCACCGCGTGGAAGAGGTCACTGACCATGCCGAGGGGCGACGACGGCCAACCAAACGGACGAGAGAGTAAATAAAGTTTAGGCTATCGTGGTTTAGAACCAGTCTATTGGAGGTGCGATGCCGCGCAGGACGATCGCGCCGCTTCCGGAGGCAAACGAGGCGCTGCGGATTCTGGGTTCGCAAATCCGCCAGGCCCGGCACGGCCGCCGGTGGACAGCGGCAGATCTCGCGGCCCGGCTCGGGGTATCCCAGCCGACGGTCCTCGCGTTGGAGGCCGGCGCGCCTGGCACCGCCATCGGCACCGTGCTGAACGCCGCCGTCCTGACGGGTGTCCCGCTCTTCGGGACCGAGGATCGGGCCGAACTCGCCCGGATGCGTCGTCGCGGCGAGGAGAGACTGGCCTTGATCGGATCTCGGGTTCGTCCCGAGAAGGTCGACGAGGACTATGACTTCTGACGACGTCAGGACTTCTGACCACGCCGACGCCACACCGGCCTATGCCTGGGCCTGGCTGCCAGGGCACGCCGAGCCGGTGGTCGTGGGCCGGCTGCGCCAGCGTGGAGATCGGATTGTCTTTGGCTACGGGGAGTCCTACCTGGCGCGCCCAGACGCGCTGAGCCTCTACGGACCGGAGTTGCCGCTGCGTCCGGGCACTATCGAGCCCCTCGACGCTCTCGCCATGCCCGGGTGCCTCCGGGACGGATCACCGGATGCCTGGGGGCGTCGGGTCATCGAGGCCCGCCTCGGGGTTGCCGGACAACGGCTTGAGCGAGATCGGCTATCTCCTGGAGTCGGGGAGCAACCGCTTCGGTGCCCTGGACTTTCAAATGAGTCCGACCGTGTATGTCGACCGGTCCGACACAGCGACCCTCGACGAACTCCATGACGCTGCAGCTCGACTTCAACAGGGCAAGCAGCTTTCGCCGGTCGCAGAGGCTGCGCTCATCCACGGCACCAGCATCGGCGGCGCCCGTCCCAAGGTTTTGGTCGAGGACGCCGGCTGCCGTGGGCCGGCTTGTTTTCGATCGGATCGCCTTCAACATGGCGATCAGCAACCATGACGACCACGCGCGGAATCACGCGGCCTTCTGGAATGGGCACCAGCTGACCCTCACTCCCGCCTACGACCTCGCGCCGGGCATTCGGTCCGGCGAAACGGCCAGTCAAGCGATGGCATACGGACTGAATGGTCAGCGGGAGAGCACATTTAGCGGGCTGATCGACTCGTGCTCCGCTTATGACCTCACCCGCGAAGAGGCGCGGGCACGAATCGAGGCGATCAGCGAGAGCATCACCACGAACTGGTCGGCAGCCGCCGACCTCGCGCGGTTGCGGGAGGCGGACCGAAGCGTGCTGCGCAGGAACCAGATCCTGCATCCGGGAGCCACCCGCGGGGTGATCTGACGCTCGTCGCCGGCGGCGCCTGGGCGCAGGTGCCTGCTGAGTCCGTCCCTAGGGCAGGGAACCGGGGCGGGCAGGCAGTGCGTCATACGAGATCGGATTGCACTCACCCGTGGAGCCAGGCCATGACCAGCGAGCCCATCTTTTCCCAATCTCACATGCGCCGGCGCTGGGTCGCGGCCGTCGCCGTCGGGACGGCCGCGGCCGCCGCGGTGCTCGCCGGTTGTGACGGTGACGCCACCGCGCGAGCCACCTCGACGGCACATCCGCAGTCGCCATTCTTGGGGGAACTGGTCGCCTTCGACTCCTGCGCGCAACTGCTCGACTACTACCGAGCCAAGGCCAGGCCGCTCGTCGGAGCCTACGGCCTCGGCGGATACGGGGGGCGGGAGGGCGTCATGCGGCTGGAGGCCCGGGCGACCGCGGACGACGCGGCGTCGACGCCGGCAGCCGGAACCGCGGACACGGCCGGCGACTACAGCGAAACGAACAACCAGGAGAGCGGCGTCGACGAAGCCGACCAGGTCAAGACCGACGGCCGGATCATCGTCACCGCCCAGGGCGGCGGCCGAATCCACGTCACCGACGCCGCGACCGCCACCCGGCTGGCCACCATCTCGATCCCCAAGGCCGCGGACGCCTCCTCCGAACTGCTTTTGTCCGGCGACACCATGATCGTGCTCAGCACCACATCGGGCCCGTTCTTCGGTGCCTCTGACATCGCGAGAGATCTCCGAGCACCGGGCTTTCCTTCGGAACGGACCACCGTCACGCGTGTGGACCTGTCCGACCCGAGGAACCCGAAGGTGCTCGGGGCGGTGCGCATGGAGGGGTCCTACCGCTCCGCCCGGATGATCGGCGATGCGGTGCGGATGGTCATGGTCAGCCAACCCCCTGGGCTGACGTTCACGCAGCCGAAGGACAATTCGCTCACCGCCGAGGATGAGGCCAAGAAGGCCAACCAGCGCGCGATCGCGGACAGCACGATCGACGATTGGGTGCCCCACATCCAGCAGCTGAACGCCCAGGGCGAGGCTCAGGGCACCGAGCAGCTGACCAATTGCGCCGCGGTGGCACGTCCCAAGGAGTTCGCCGGCGTGGCCACCTTGTCGGTGGTGACCTTCGACATGGCCGCGAACGCCCGAAGCGTCGCACCCAAGTCCACCGTCGGTGTCGTGGCCAGCGGCGAGACGGTCTATGCCTCGAGCGACCGGCTGATCGTCGCGACCAGCCCGTGGGATCTGTTCAGCGCCGGCTGGATCCGCACCCCGGACCCGGCGAAGATGACGACCACCCTGCACGCCTTCGACATCAGCAACCCCGCGGCAACGACCTATACCGGGTCGGGCAGGGTCGCCGGCCGGCTGGTCAACCAGTTCGCGCTCGATGAAGACCACGGCACGATCCGGGTCGCCACCACGACGGCCGGGCTGGAGTGGCGGCGGCAGCGCTCCCAGTCCTCGCTCCTGGTGCTGCGTGAGCAGGGCGGAAAACTGGTGACGATCGGGCGAGTCGACGGGATGGGCTTGACCGAGCAGATCCGTTCGGTGCGCTATCTGTCGCCCGAGTTGGCGGCGGTCGTCACCTTCCGGCAAACCGACCCGCTCTATCTGGTCGATACCAGCGACCCCACGACACCACGCGTGGCGGGCGAGCTGAAGGTCCCCGGCTACTCGGCATACCTCCATCCACTCGGTGACGGCCGGCTGCTCGGCGTCGGTCAAGACGCAGACATCGAGAACGGGCAGACGAGGGGTTTGCAGGCCTCGCTCTTCGACATCTCCGTCCCGGCCAAGCCGGCGCGCCTGGCCCAGCTGACCTGGAAGGACACCAACTCCCCGGCGGAGTGGGATCACCGCGCCTTCTTGTGGTGGCAAGGAAAGGCCTACCTGCCGGCCACGTCCTGGCGCGAGTCCGACACCAAAGCGCCGGGTTTCTCCGGCGTGTTGTCGATCAATGTTGGCGATCGCACGCTGTCCGAGGGCAAGCGCGCGTCAACCGACACCGACCAGCAGTATGGCGACGGGCCGCGACGCGTGCTGGTCATCGGCTCGGACCTGTGGACGGTGGACTTCCAGGGGCTGGAACGCTTCGACCTCGCCACCTTGACGCATGAGGCCTACGTCCGCCTGTCTTCCTGACGGGCGGCTGCGCACGGTACCATCATCGTGCAGCAGATCGGACGGTCCGGAAACGACCACGGGGTGAGAACTGAGCGCTGACCAGCGGAGCGAGGACGCCGCAATGCCGTCCCGCGACCCGGTCATCAGCCGGCGTCGCCCGGCTCCCATCCTGTATGCCGCTCTGCTCGCGGTCGCTTTCCTGCTCACTCGGCTGATGCCGCCGACCGGGGACGACTGGAGCCGGATCGCCTTCGAACCGCGCACCGCCCGCGCGCTGCTCGAGAGGACGTGGCAGAGCTACACCGGCCACAACGGCCGCATTCTCGGCAACGGCCTATCGTTTGCGCTCATCGAGCCGGTCTGGGTGCGGGCGGGCGCCAAGGCCGCGGCGATCGTCGGGCTGGTTGCGCTCACGTCGTGGCTGGTGCGCAGCCGGTCACCCGGAACGGTGTTGCTGACCTTCGGCGGGCTGCTGCTGGTGCCGCCCGGGGTGTTCCGGGAGAGCTACGGCTGGTCGGCGGGCTTCTTCAACTATGTGCCGCCGATGCTCGCTGTGCTGCTGCTCGCCGGACTCCTCGGTGGCCGCGGCAGGCAGGGGTCTCGCGGTCGCCGGGCGGTTGTGGTCGCGCTGGCCGGGCTGGCCACGTTCGCCGGCTGCCTGTTCGTCGAGCACGTCACTGCGGCCCTGGCCACGCTGGCGGTCGGCGGCGGCCTGATCGGCGCGATCCGCCGCCGCTTCGACGCGGCCATCCTCGCCGCCGCGCTCGGTGCCGTTCTCGGCACGATCACCATGCTCGCCTCACCCGGGCTGCGGGAGGTCGGCCGCCACCAGGACGCCTACTTCTCGTATGCCGCATCCCTGCACGACCTGATCGCCACGGCGGTCCCCAACTACGCACTGATCACCCAATCGTTCGTGCTGTCCAACGCGGTGTTGCTGACCCTGCTGAGCGTGGCCGTGCTGGGCCGCGCCGCGCTCGGGGGTAGCGCGGGTCGGCGCGGCTGGCCGGATCTGCTGATCGCCGCGGGCATGCTGGGCGTCGCGGCATACGCGCTGCTCAGCCGGGTGGTCTTCGATGTGCGCCTGACCTGCACTGATGTCGAGCTGACCGGCTGTCACCGGCGCGCGCTCCGCGTCGACCTGCTTGCCTTGGTGCTCCTGCTCGCGGTGCTGGTTGCCGCCGCGAGCCGCTATCTGCGGCCCGGACACGAGCGGGCCACGTTCGCCGCGCTGCTGATTGCCACGCTCGCGATGCTGGGCCCGCTGCTCATCGTCGCCCCGATCGGGCCGCGCAACGTCTATGGCCCGACGGTGACGCTGTTGGCCATCGTCGCGCTGCTGGCCCGGCCGCTGCTCGACAGCCCCGCCCGGACGCGACGAGTCGTGGCGACCGCGCTGCTCGGCGCGCTCTGCGTGACCGGGGTCGGCGGGCTGTTCGTGATCGAGCGGGCCAACGCCGCGGTGGCCGCAGAGCGGGTCGCCGCGATGGCGGCGGCCGTCCGCTCCGGGGCCCCCAGCGTCGAGCTGACGCCCTTCCCGTATCGCGACTGGGTGCACCAACCACGCGATCAGAAGATCGGCGTTCGCTACTTCCGCGACCACCCGCGCGACATTGAGGTCATCGCCCGCTAGCTAGGCTAGGGAAACGCTGGTTGCGGTAGGGGCGGCGTTGTGGTGCTGGTGGGGTGGGTTAGCCCCCTCGGCACGGCTTTCGCCCTTAGGCGTGCCGGAAGGCTCCTTTCGACTTGGCGGGGCGTGTCGATCACCGCCGGGGCGCACCAGCAGCGTCGGCCCAGCCACGGTGGGGCCGGGCTTGTGGAGTCTGTCGCCGCTGGCCGAGGTGGGACAGCGTGTACCTGAGCGCATCTGCGTGAGTGGGTAACTGCCCGTCTTGGCTCCACTCGGTGGCGGATGTCCGCCGGCGAGGCGATGCTACTTGGCTGTCCCCTCAAAGGCGGACTGGTGGCGGAGCCCGCCGGCGACTGGACTGTCACCATGACAACCTTACCGAGGCACTGACGTCCGATGCCCGACACCGACCTTCGCTCCCTGGCAACGCGTCTCGACCAGCAGCAGGCACGACGAGACGTCCGGAATGGACTGCTACTGATCGTGATACCCCTCGCACTCTCCTTCATCGGATACTTGATGACCCCGGGCACACTCATCGTCACCGCCGTGCTTCCGATGGTCTTCGGCCTCGTTCTTCTCGCCCGGGGCGTGTACCAACTCAGCATGCGGAATTCACCGAACGGAGCGCCCCAGTGAGCCAGCGAGAACGCGCGCGTGCAATCGTCGCGGAGCGCTACGAATTCCGGCGAGACACGAGGTTGTCCCCGACGGAGGTCGCGGATGCCGTTGAGCAGGTGGCGCCGTTGTGCAAGTCCGGCTTTAGGGGGTCGATGACGCTCCTTCGCCGGGCCTCCGCGGCGGACGGGCGCATCGTGACGGACCTGCAGCTGAAGGGGCCCGGGGGCCTAGTGGGCATCATGGACGTCAGCGTCATGGCGACTCCACGGGATCGATGGCGGGAGCGGTGTGGAACTCTCCGTGGGCGACTTCCTGTTCCAGAAGGGCTCGTTCGGGCTGAAGCCCTCCATCAACGGCGCACCTGTCATTGAGAAATTTGTCACCCTGTTGCAAACGCAACTGATCTTCTAGTCCGGCAGACCGGGGCCTCACGGCATCAGCCCAGGCTCGCACGTCTCGATGGTCGCCTGCCGCGATGGCTGCAAGGGCGCGAGTAAGGCATCCATGGAGGCTTATTCACGAGGCTAGTTTCAGGAATTGTAGCCCGAGGACAGCGGTGATGGTTTGAGCGAATGTGTGGTAGGGCCGCCGGTAGTCGGTGTGGAGGATCCGCCAGGTTTTCAGGTGGGCGATGGTTCGTTCGATGGTGGCGCGGATCGCGTTGAGTTCTTTGTTGAATTGTTTCCGGTCGTCGGTGAGTTCTCCACCGGGTGGTTTCTTGATCGGGGTGATCAGGCCGGCGCCGATATAGCCTTTGTCGGCGACGATGGTGAGGAGGTCCTCGGTGTCGAGGACTCCGTGGGTGCGCAGGGCGGTCAGGTCGTGGGTGGACCCGGGAAGGGGATCGGAGACCCACAGCAGCCGGCCGGAGAGGGTGGCGGCGATGTGGACGTTGACACCGGTGGTGTGGTGTTTGCCGGAGTACAGGTCGGGGATGTCGGCCCAGGACCAGCACGGGAGCAGGGTTTCGTCGATGATCAGGGGGACGTCGGGGTCGAGGTCGTCCGCGACCGGGATCCAGTCGGCGGTGGCGTCGGCGAGGGCGGGGGTCATCGCGGCGATGGTCCGCGAGATCGTGGGCTGGGAGGTGGCGTACCGGTCGGCCAGGTCTGCTTGGGTGTGGTTTCGGCGCAGATGGGTCATGGTGATGATGATCGACTTTCGCAGTCCCAGCGACGGTGGGTAGGCCACTGGATATCCTGCGTTCTGCAGGTCGCGGATCATGATGACGAGACGGTCGATCTGGCCCCTGGTGAAACCGGTGGTAGAATACATTCGCGACGGCCCGTTCTGGAGTGTTTGAGTGTGCTAACCCAATGCTCTCTAAGGGCGGGCTGTCGCTTTGTTAGGCGCTCCGGTCAGAATGTCGCGTTTGTATTACGTTCCTCCCCCTGAATAAGCCTCATTGTGGGGTAGTTCGCCGATCTTTTGTCCAGCCTACCTCCTTTTCGAATGGTGTCAAGTAGTTGATTGTGGAATGCCGACGGAACAGGTTGTAGTAGATGAACCAGTTCCGAGACGCCCGGGTCAGGTGCCCGATGCTGGGCCAGGGACGGGTGTGAACGAGTTCCTTCTTGTAGGTCGCGTTGAATGATTCCGCGACAGCATTGTCGAAACACGAACCTGTGCGGCCGACACTCCGCCGGATCTTATGCTCGGCGCAGAAGTCGACGAATTGTTGACTGGTATACTGACTTCCACGGTCGCTGTGGAATATGACACCCGGTGCGGGTTTCTTCGTCTCCACCGCCATTCTTAAGGCGTCGATGACCAGGTCGGTGCGCATATGGTCGGCGATGGCCCACCCGACCAGGCCACGGGTGTGCAGATCGATGACGGTGGCCAGGTAGGCCCACCCGGTCCAGGTCTTGATGTAGGCGTTGGGTCGGGCCAGGGCGCCCTGCCGGTCTTGCGGCCGGTGGGTTTCCCTGGCCCGCCCTCCGAACCAACCAAGAACGGGAAGAAGTCCGTGGAGGTGGTCTACCTCATCACCTCCGCCAGCCATCACGACGCA
Organism: Nostocoides sp.; assembly: GCF_037045025.1. GTDB lineage: Bacteria > Actinomycetota > Actinomycetes > Actinomycetales > Dermatophilaceae > Nostocoides_A. The sequence continues at coordinate 346,390 of NZ_JBAOHM010000018.1, forward strand.
CAACCGGCCACCCTGGCCGCGTGGGTGCAGGGCCATTGGGGAATCGAGAACCGCGTCCATTGGGTGCGTGATGCCACCTTCGACGAGGACCGCTCCCAGGTCCGCACCGGCGTCTTGCCCCGCATCATGGCCAGCCTTCGGAACACCGCGATCAGCATCCTGAGGCTGACCGGCCGCTCCAACATCGCAGCCGCGACCAGGCATCACTCACGCAACCCAGAACGAGCCATCACATGCGCGCTGACCTGGTGAGATACGACCTTTCCGGGACCCTGAGGCTGCCCCCAACTTCACGAAACCGCTGCGACGGCCCCGCGGCGAAGGTCTCTCACCCCGCTCGAGTCCAAGGCGCCTCGTGGCGCACGATGTCGCCGCACCACGCCAGGCCCGGCGCGGGCGCGGTGAACGACCGCCCGATCAGGTCCGGCGCCGGTGCCTGAGTATGTCAACCTGATTTGGCCCCACTGTGACGGCTTGAACTGGCCCCAGGCTGGTGGTTCTGTCTTAGTTCTTGCGGGTGTGGGCGAGTCGGTAGCTGGTGGTGCCGGTTTGGATGATGTGGCCGTTGAAGGTGAGGCGATCGACGATCGCGGCACAGAGGCGCGGGTCGGTGAATGTTGTTGTCCAGGAGGAGAATGGCTCGTTCGCGGCGATGGCGATGGAGGCCTTTTCCTCGCGTTCGGTGAGTAGTTGGAAGAGGAGTTCGGCGCCGTGGCGGTCGAGGCTGAGGTAGCCGAGTTCGTCAATACAGAGCAGGTCGAGCCGGCCGTAGCGGGCGATGGTTTTCGCGAGTTGGTGCTCGCTGGCGGCTTCGGCGAGTTCGTTGACCAGTTTCGAGGCCAGCACGTAGCGGACCCGGTGGCCTTGTTCGGCGGCGGCGGTGCCGAGCCCGATGAGCAGGTGGGTTTTCCCGGTGCCGGAGTCCCCGATCAGGCATAGCGGGGATCCGGTGGTGATCCATTCGCCGGCGGCGAGGGTGTTGATGGTCGCGGGGTTGATCGCGGGGTTGGCGTCGAAGTTGAACTGTTCCAACCGTTTCGGTCTCGGGAACCCGGCTTCGCGGACGCGGCGGGCTTGCCGTCGGGTGGCGCGGTCGTCGCATTCGGCGCTGAGGAGGTCGGCGAGGAATCCGGCGTAGGAGAGGTGTTCCCGTTCGGCGGTGGCGAGGTGTTCGTCGAGGTCGTCGCGCACGGTGGGCAGGCCCAGGGTGCGGGCGGCGATGGCGACGGCGGCGATCGCGGCGGCGTCGCCGCCGCCGATGCTGCTGGTGCCGCGGGCGTGGGTGGCAGTTCGTGCTGGCATGAGGATTCTTCTTTCTGTCTCAGTGTGTTTCGGTGGTGGTGGCGGGGTTGAGCAGGGTGTCGTAGGCGGTCAGGTCGGGTACCGGGCGCGGGTCGGTCTCGATCCGGGCGGGGAGGGGGATGACGATCCCGCTGTCCGGGGCGGTGGCGGCGTGGCGGGCTTGGACGGCCACGACATCGGGATTGGTGGCCCCGATGGCCAGGGCGGCCTGGATCCCGGCCAGCACGGCCGCAGCCGGGAGGTTCCGGTGCAGCAGGAGCACCTCGATCATGGAGCGGGTCGCGGCCGCGTCGTCGTCGGGGTGGGCGCGGCGGGCCGCGTCCCACCAGGCGTCATGGGTGGAAGTGAACACCCCGGAGGTGCGGGCCTGGGCCAGCGCCAACGCGCCGGGCAGCGCCCCGGGTTTACGGGCCAGCACATCGAGGTAGTGATCGAGCACCAGCACCTGGGAGCCGCGATTGGTGGAGCGGGCATGGACCGCGACCAGGGCTTGCCCGTCATAGACACTCACGTGCTCGTCGTCGAGGACCACCCGCACGCGCCGCCCGACCAGCCGGGCCGGGACGGAGTAGGAGACCTGCCGCACGCTGACCCGGGCGTGTCGATCAACCCGCGGGGTCAACGTGGTCGCGACCTCATACGGTTCAGCCGGCAGCGGCCGCAGCAGCGGCTTCTCGTGGGCGAAGTCGAACCCCACTGTGCTGGTGCGCGATCCGACCCGCCGGGCATCGTCGGCGGTGTCGTACCCGGCCAACAACGCGTTCAGCTCCCCGACACTGGTCACCGCCGGGACCGGGACCAGATGGGTACGGCGGAACCGGCCGCCCTCACCCTCGACACCGCCCTTCTCGTGGGCGCCGTCGCGGCCAGGACGGCAGTAGAAGGCGTCGAAGCCGTAGTAGGAGCGGAAGATCGTCCACCGGTCGGTTTCGACCCTCGAGCGGCCCTGGCAGATCTTCTTCACCGCGGCCGAGAGATTGTCATACCGGATCGCGCCCACCGGGACCCCACCGAGCTCGGTGAACGCGGCAACATGCCCAGCCAGGAAAGACTCCTGCGACGCGGACTGGTACACCCGGTGAACCGCTTTGCCCGAGTACGACATCCGGAACGTGAACAAATACCACTTGACCCGCTGCCCCTGGCAGTCAACCCACAAATCAGCGAAGTCGACCTCGGCCTCCGCGCCCGGTTCGTGCCACTGCGGCACGAACACCTCATCCAGACTGCGGCCGGCCTCCGCGGCGATCCGCGGCCGCGCCACGCGGACATAATCACGGACCGTGGAATACGAGATCACCAGCCCGTGCTCGGTCACCAGCCGGTCCCGGACCCGGACCGCGGTGTGCCGCTGCTTCCGCGGCGCGGTCAGGTCCGCGGTCAACATCGCGTCGATCAACTCCCGCGCCCCATCCAGCACCGGAGCCCGACGCTCCGCCAATTTCCGTTGCGGCGGAACAGGATCCGCCAACGCCGCCCGGACCGTACGGCGATGGACCCCATACCGATCCGCGAGCCCCCGGATCGAGATCGACTCATCCAGCCGCCTATCCCGGCGGATCTGCTCGAACAACTCCACCCTCGACCTCCACACGACCCCGCGCCCCGCTTTCGACTCGACGACACCTGTCACATCGAGCCAACCCGGGTTGGGGCCAAATCAGACCGTCACGACACCCCCACACAGACACACAGGTGGGGCCAGTTCAAGCCGTCACAGTGGGGCCAAATCAGGCTGCCAAACTCACCTGAGCCGGCGCGTCCCCGGCGATGGTCGTCTTGCGCCACGCCTTCGGGTGACGTCCCTGTAGCCCCGCCTGCTGCATCAGCCGGTGGACCCGCTTGCGGGAGACCCGCCGGTCCATCGCGAGCAAACCGGCGTGGATCCGGCGCACCCCCGGGTTGCCGTCGAGGTACTTGTGCAGCACCCGGATCAGGGTCAGCAGCTGCGCATCCTCACTGGCCCGCGGCCCCAACGGCTGCGACTGCGCCGCCAGCCACTTGTAATACCCCGAGGTGGAGACCTCCAACTCGGCGGACATAAACTTCACCGGGAACTCGCCCTCGCTGGCCCAGTCCGCGATCGCGGCGTACTTCACCGCTGCTCGTTCGCGAACCAGGCCGCGACTCTTTTTGCAAACGCCACCTGCATCTCCAGCTGCGCGATCGTCGCGGCGTCGGTCTTCTTCTCCGACCGCAAACGGATCAACTCCGCCCGCTCGGACTCGCTCACCGGCCGATCCGCCCGCGCGCGATCACGCGCTTCTCGTTCCTTCTTCACCCATTTCCCCAATGAGGTTTTCTCACCAGCGGCCTCGTTGCATGGTGAGAATGACGAGGGCGGCGGCGGTGATATCGCCGATCCGCCAGGGGCAGAGGGTGACCCGGCGGAGGGCTTTGAAGGACTTCAGGAGGGCGTTGGCGCGTTCGGCCGGGGCGCGCAGGGAGCACAGGAGCAGGTTGTGGGTGCGGTTGTCGGGGCAGAGGTTGGCGCCCTTGTAGGGGAGGTGGATGCCGATCCCGGCGCCGACGTAGCCCTTGTCGGCCAGGGTCGGCAACCCGGCGGCGGCGGCCGGATAGAGGGCGGGCAGAACGTGCCGGCGGGCGGCGCTCAGGTCGTGGGTGGAGCCGGGTTCGACCGGCGAGACCCAGACCGGGAACCCGCTCGGGTCGGTGACGACCTGGATGTTCCCGCCGTGTCGTTTGTGTTTCCCGGCCTACCACAGGTCATGTCCGGCAGCGGATGTCGCCGATGAGCGGGTGGATGCGATCAGGGTGCCATCGAGGCACACGTACGCCCACCCGGCCGCGTGTCCGGCGGCCAGCACTTCGGGCAGGTCCGGCAGGTGGGCGGCGATCACCGATATCGCTTCGTGTAGGTAGCGGTACCCGCTCGCCTGGCTGACCTTCGCGTCGCGGGCGAGCAGGTCGATGTCGGTGCCGTCCTTGAGCCAGCGTAGGACGAGGATGGCCTGGGTCCAGCAGGTCGCGGCCCGCTGCCATGGCCGGCGATCGACTCGGCGGCGGTGGGCTTGTAGCCAGCGGGAGACCCGGGCGCCGGTGGAAACGGGGACGTCGAGGGTGGCACGATATGACAGCACGCGGGGTCCTGGGTCGAGACGGGGACTTTGTCGAAACCGACTCTGGCCCCATGGACCCCGCGTGGCACATCCGACACGCCATCACCCCAGGTCACACGCGTCACACCCAGCGGTCAACCCCGGCCTGGTGAGAAAACCTCAATGTGTACTCATGGCAGCCGATATTCCTGGCCACCTCGGCGATGGTCCGGTCATCATCCAACACGAACCCGACCGCCTGCGACTTGTACTCCGCCGTGAACGCCCGACGCGTATCACCCATGACGTGAAACTCCTTCAAAGACAGGGCAACCCCTCCCGTGTCCACCAAACCGGGTACGGTCCACAGGTAGTTCCGGAACCGGGCCAGCATCTCCTCTTCGACACCGACCGGCACCATCGGGTGCGCGGCCGGAGCCACGCCGAGATGACGCAGATACCCCAACGTCGGGCCAAGCGCCTGCAGCGAGTAGAGATGGGCGTAATCGCGACGACGCTCCACGAGGAACTGCGCGATCACCGCCTCGGTCAACTCGCCCGGGCCCAAACCGTGGGCCTGCAGCCACCGGGACAAATGCGCCGCCAGCTGCAGCTGGTTCGTCGCCGACGTCGACGCGTAACCCAACGCCAACAACTCTGCGGCAAGCCCAGGCGCCAACGGCGTCAGCGGGCCAATGAACCGAACCCGTGACGGATCCGAAATGCTGTGCATGATCGTGCTCCCTTCGACAGAACCGAAGGCCCCAGCGTCCATGCACAGCGACCGGTTATGCCGACCCCATCTGCCCAATCGCCCACCCGGCCAGCCCTGCCTCCAACGACATCGGCATAACCACGACGTCGGGATAAAACGGGTCGTAACAGATCACCGCGTTCGGGGCGTGCTCCCGCACGGTCTTGGCGTACGCCGGCCCCAGGTCCATCGACACCGTCTCGATCGCGTCCCCGCCACCGGCGGGTAGGTCGGCGAAGAACCGGGCAAGTGCGTCCGCGTCTTTGCCGGCAGGGCCCCACACGATCGAGCCGGTAGGGTCCACTCGCGCCGAGGAGCCATAGGTCGAACAGTAGCCATTCGCCGCGATCCTCACCACGTTGCGGCTGGCTGCTCACCCCTTGCGCATCGAGCCGGGGGGGGGGGTACCGTTAGCTACTTCTACCTGTATCCAGGCGTCATGCCGCGCTCTGAACCCGGATCCGCGAGTAGCTTGCGTGTGGGTTGGGCGGCCAGTGAACGGCGGATAGATTTTGTGTTGTGGCAGTGTGTTTTTGGGTGCGGGCAGCGCGGATGGCCCGGTGGCGCTCGGGTGGGCGGGTCTTCGGGGTCCTGGGTCGTCGGGACGGGGGATTCGCGGGTTAGGCCGCGGTGGGTAAGGCCCGGATCCGGGCCAGGACGGTGGGCAGGAGCTGGCGGTCGGGCGGCAGCCGCAGGATCAGCTGGCGGCCGTGGCGGACTATGCGGGCTGGGACGCAGAGCAGTTCGTGGCGTAGGCGGGCGCCGTGGGCGCGGTGACGCTGGTCGATCCCGGTCAGGGCTTGCAGCAGGACGGAGATGTTCCCGGCGAGCAGGGCAGCCCACATCCACACCGTGTTGATGGCGTGGTCGCCCGACGGCAGATGCCGCAGCGCGGCCCCGAGTTTGGCTTCCCGGATCCGGTCCTCAATGTCGGTGCGGCGGCGGAACCAGGACTCGACCTGCGTGATCGAGGCAACCGGTGCGGCCGCCTCACCCGGCTCCGCCGGCTCCGCCGGCTGGGCCGGCTCGGCCGGCTCGGTGGGGTTGGCCGGGTGGTCGTTGGCGGGGATATTGGTGACGATGAAGGAGACCGCGTGGGCGTGGGTGGCCGCGCCCTCCAAGGCGAGGGTGAGTTGGTTCTTCTCGATGGTGCGCCGGCGCCGTGAGCGGGGGTCGTCGGAGATGTCCTCGGCCTCGATGCGGACCCGGCGCACGATGGTGTACGTGTGCGGCGGCCACCCCTGCGGGGCGTAGTCGACCGCGGCGACCTGCGCGCCGGGCATCCCCTCCGCCGCACCCCAGGCGTCCTCGGGGATGGCGGCGTAGGCGCGCCACATCGCGGTGTTCCGTTTCGCGGCGATGGCGAAGTCACACCCGGCCGCCACCGCGGCGTGGGCCAGGTCGGCGGTGAAGTAGCCGGCATCCGCGCGCACCCGCAACCGATCCCAGTCGGCCGCGGCCGAGCGGATGTCCTCGGGGATCCCGGCCAGGGTGCGGCGCAGCAGGTCAGCGGCCCGGGGCCTCACATCCTCATTCCCCGCGAGCAACTCCGCGGCCAGGGTCAGCCCGGCCTCGGCCCAGGTCCCCAGATGCGGACGGCCCGCGCGCTGACCGTGATAGTTGTAGGCCACGCCCTGCTTCGTCGGCCCGTACACCTCCACATCGGTGGAATCCAAGTCCACCGTCACCGCCGCGGCCAGCACCGCCCGGCGGGACGCCGGCAACAACCCGACCGCATGACCGGTCAGGTCCGCGACCGCACTCTCCAGGCCGGCCAGCTGCGCCGGCCCGAACCGGCGGGCCAACCCCGCCGCCGTGGTCGAGGCCAACACCGGCACCGCCGACAACGCGGACCCGGCCACATCCTGGCGCTGCCGGTCCAACGCGGCCAGCACATCCCCGCCGAGCAGCTGGCACTGCGCCAGCGACACCAGCACCTGCCCGGCCGTCGCGCCCCGCTCCCGCTCCTTGATCGCACCGATCCCCCGGTCCAGGCGCCCGACCAGGTCCAGTTTCTCGATGAACTCCGCGAGCGCTGCCACCCCCGAGGTCCCGGTCAACGACGGATCCGGCGCGCCGATCCGCACCCGCTTCCGCACCCGGCCACGACCACGTACTCTCTTCATCGACAAGGTGCTTCTCCTCGCTGGCCAATCGAAGGCTTCGTAACCCCGATTCTCCCAGTAGGACAAGCACCTTCGTCACATCACACGCCGATCACCCCACCACTACTCGCGGATCCGGGTTCTGACTCCTGGGGTTCTTGGCTATACCTACTTCGGGCGCAAAGAGGGTATGTCGATGAAACGCCGTACTATTTCGGTCCCAATCACCTGCTTGCTCCTGTTGATGGCAAGCACCTTGCCAGCTCGCGCGTACGATTCGGAGGGCGGTTACGACAACTGCACCCAACAGCACGGGACCATCACCACTCGCGGATACGCCGCGCCAGGGAGCATCCAACGACACACGCAACAAGGACGCACCAAGCAATGGGATCCAGTCTATGGCGTCTGGTACTACAAGAGCTGGAATAGAGGCCTCATCAATGGCGGCTGGTATATTGAGGCGCTCGACAATGGGGGTGCCGTGGGCGACTTGAACACGGCGCTTACCGACGGCTACTGCATCTGGTGACCGACCGCGAAGATGCGGCGACTAGATTCACGCGGATCTGGTTTGTTTCCATGCTGCTTGGCGCTGTTTTCGTATCAAGTTGCACCGGAAATTCGGCTGAACGCAAGCCCGCCACGAACTCGGCCACATCGGGACGGATCGGCGCAGCACAATCCAAGCACGGCGATGCGATCATCCGTTGCCTGAGCGACAAGGGCTGGAAGGTCACCGACACTGGCGATAGTTTCGAAGTTGATGTTGGCCCAGAGCAACAGGCCGCCTTCGATGCAGACGACAGGGCGTGTCTCGCTGAGGTGGGGGCAAGTCTCCCGGCGCCAAAGCTCTCCGAAGCTGACTTCAGACATCTCTATCGTCATCAATTGCGCATGGTCGAATGTCTCCGGCGGTTCGGATACCCTCCGGTCGACTCTCCGCCGTCCGAACAACAATGAGGCTTATTCACGGTGGGGGAATGTAATAAAATCGCGACATTCTGACCGGAGCGCCTAACAAAGCCACAGCCCGCTCCAAGAGAAGATTGGGTTACCACACTCAAACCTCCAGATCGGGCCGTCGCGAATGTATTCTACCACCGGTTACACCAGAGGCCAGATCGACCGTCTCGTCCTCCTGATCCGCGACCTGCAGAACGCGGATATTCGCTGGCCTACCCGCCGTCGCTGGGACTGCGGAAGTCGATCATCATCACCCTGACCTATCTGCGCCGAAACCAGCACCCAAGACAGACCTGGCCGACCGGTATGCCACCTCCCAGCCCACGATCTCGCGGACGATCGCCGCGATGACCCCGGCCCTGGCCGACGCCACCGCCGACTGGATCCCGGTCGCGGACGACCTCGACCCCGAGGTCCCGCTGATCATCGACGGAACCCTGCTCCCGTGCTGGTCCTGGGCCGATGTTCCCGACCTCTACTCCGGCAAACACCACACCACCGGTGTCAACGTCCAGGTCGCCGCCACCCTCTCCGACCGCCTGCTGTGGGTCTCCGATCCCCTTCCCGGGTCCACCCACGACCTGACCGCCCTGCGCGCCAGCGGCCTCCTGGACGGCAACCGTGCCGCCACGATCATCGCTGACAAAGGCTACATCGGCGCCGGCCTGATTACCCCCATCAAAAAGCCACCCAAGGGAGAACTCACCGACGACCGGAAACAATTCAACAAAGAACTCAACGCGATCCGCGCCACCATCGAACGAACCATCGCCCACCTGAAAACCTGGCGGATCCTCCACACCGACTACCGGCGGCCCTACCACACATTCGCTCAAACCATCACCGCTGTCCTCGGGCTACAATTCCTGAAACTAGCCTTGGCGTGCCTGATTCCTTCCGGAGTTGGAGCCCAATAGAATAGGTTTCCATGGGAAGGGAGCAATGAGTTTCATGAGTACGAGCAGAGGGAACTTCTCACCGGAGTTCCGTGAGCAGATGGTCGAGTTGTACTTGAGCGTCAAGGGTCGTAAGAACCTGTCCCAGGTCGCTCGGGAAAATGGTATCGGCGCGGAGACGTTGCGGAACTGGGTCGGAACTGGGTGAAGAAACACCAGGAGGCGAACCCGACCGACGAGGCGCCGTTGACGATTTCCGAACGCGCACGACTCGAACAGCTCGAACGCGAAGTTCAGGAACTCCGGCTGGAACGGGAGTTCCTGGGAAAAGGTGTGCCACGAACGTTGGAGGTCGCGATGTGTAGGTGATCGTGGCTGGTGGCGGTGCTGTGCAGGTGATGAAGGTTTGGCCCTTCGGAGTCGCCCTGTGGGGGGGCCGGTACGGCTACCGTCGGGTCCACGCCGAGCTGCGCCGGGCGGGTCAGTACTGTGACCCGGAGACGGTACGTTCGATCATGGCGGAGCTGGGCTTGGAAGCCTGCCAGCCGCGGACCTCACGCCGGCAGACGACCAAGGCCTCCCGGGAGGCGGTCACGATCCCGGACCTGGTCGGTCGGGACTTCACCGCGGCCGTGCCCGGGGCGAAGATGGTCGGCGACATCACGTATGTCCGCACCGATGAAGGCTGGTTGTATCTGGCGTTGGTCATCGATTGTTTCTCCCGCGCTATTATCGGGTGGGCCATGGCCGATCACTACCGGACCGAGTTGATCACCGACGCCATTCAGATGGCCGCCCGGAACGTCAAGCTGCCGGCCGGCGCGGTGTTTCATTCGGACCGGGGCAGTAATTATACGTCCGACGAGTACGGCCGCGTGTTGGGCGAGTTGGGGATTTCCCGGTCGGTGGGTCGGACCGGGATCTGCTACGACAATGCCCTGGCCGAGTCCACCAATGGGGCGATCAAGGTCGAGTTAGTCAACCGGGAGAAGTGGCCGACCCGGAAATCAGCGTCCGCGGCTATTGCGGCGTACATCGAAATCTACTATAATCATCAAAGGCTCCACTCCGGACTGGGATACCAGACCCCGCGGGAAATGTTGGACGGGTACCAAAACCACCGGCCAGCCGCCTGAGAACCAAAGCCACCGACTCCGAAAACAGTCCGGCACCCCACCTCGTGAATAAGCCTCATGGTTAGACCACAAACCGGTGTCCGCTGAGGCGCTCGCACAAGTGCCACAGCTCGCCGGCCCGGTCCTGGTCATGTGAGGCGCGGCTGGAGCCGACCGGGCGCGGATGACCGCGCATCTCGGCCACACCCGCGGGCCCGATATAGCTGCCGCCCGGCAGATCGGCGACGGTCGCGGCATACAGGACGGGCAGGGCGCCCATCGCCGCGCTCTGCGCGATGAACGGGTTCTTGTTGGCCAGCCGGAACAACGGGTCGGTGAAATTGCCGCTCTGGCCCTGCAGGTTCGTCGCGGCATACCCCGGGTGGGCGGCGACCGAGCGGACCCGGGTAGCGGCCGCCGTCAGCCGGCGCTGCAACTCATAGGCGAGCATCAGGTCGGCCAGTTTGGTGTCGGAGTACGCGGACCAGGAACGGTAGCGCCGGGTCTCGAAATCGGGATCGGTGACATCGACCTGACCGAAGCGATGCATCTGCGAGCTGAGCCAGACCACCCGGTCGGTCAGCAACGGATAGAGCATCGCGGTGAGCAGGAACGGACCGAGGACATTCGTGGCGAACTGCAGCTCGTGGCCCTGCGCCGACCGACCGAAGGGCACGGCCATGATCCCGGCGTTGTTGACCAGGGTCTCGATCCGCCAGTCGCCGACGCCGTCGGCGAAGGACCGGACCGAGTCCAGGTCGCACAAGTCGAGCCGCCGGGTCTCGTGACTGCCCGGTATGCCGCTCCTGACCGCGTCTGCCTTGGCCACGTTGCGGCACGCGAACACGACATGGGCACCCTTGGCGCACAACTGCTTTGCGGTCTCAAGGCCAAGCCCGGAGTTGGCCCCAGTCACCACGAAGACACGTCCGTTCTGGTCCGGAATGTCCTTCGTAGTCCAGCGTCTCATCCGTGCTCCCTGATCCCCACCAGCCTATCCGGAGACGGCGGAACGCGCTGTGATGAAGGCCGCAGCGCAGCGGCGAACATCCTCCTCGCTGTGGGCCGCGGACAACTGCACCCGGATGCGCGCCGCACCGGCCGGAACCACCGGATAGGAGAACGCAATGACATAAACGCCGTCGGCGAGCATGGCGTCGGCGACCTGCCCGGCCAGGCGCGCGCCATCCGGCCCGCGGAACATGACCGGGATGATGGGATGCTCGCCCGGCAACAGCTCGAACCCCGCGTCGGCCATCAACCCGCGGAAGAGGGCCGCGTTGTCGCGCAACCGGATCCGCGCGTCGGTGGCCGCGCGGGCGAGGTTGAGTGCGGCATACGAGCCGGCGGCGACGCTTGGCGCCACGGCGTTGGAGAAGAGATAGGGGCGGGAGCGCTGCCGGAGCAGGTCGACGATCTCCTGATGGCTGCTGATGTAGCCGCCAGACGCTCCGCCCAGCGCCTTGCCAAGGGTCCCGCTGAGGATGTCGACGCGGTCGCGGACGCCGAAGTGCTCCGGCGTCCCGGCGCCGCTCTGCCCGATGAAGCCGACGGCGTGCGAGTCGTCGACCATCACTAGGGCGCCGTACTCCTCGGCGAGATCGCAAATCTGCGGCAGGGGAGCAAAGGAGCCGTCCATCGAGAAGACGCCGTCGGTGACGATGACAACCCGGTGGGCACCGGCGCCGCGGGCGGCCGCCAACTGCCCCCGAAGATCGGCCATGTCGGCGTTGCGGTATCGATACCGGTCGGCCTTGGCCAGCCGGATGCCGTCGATGAGCGAGGCGTGGTTGAGTTCGTCGGAAATGATCGCGTCGCCTTCGCCGAAGAGCACCTCGAACAGGCCGCCGTTGGCGTCGAAACACGACGAATACAAGATCGTGTCATCGGTGCCGAGGAAGTCGGACAAACCCTCTTCGAGATCCTTGTGCAATGTCTGTGTGCCGCAGATGAAGCGGACACTGGCCATGCCGAATCCCCACTGCTCCAACGCATCCCGGGCAGCGGCGACGACCTCGGGGTGGTCGGCGAGGCCGAGGTAGTTGTTGGCGCAGAAATTGAGCGCCTCGCCTGCGGTGGTCGCGATGTGGGCCGACTGAGCGGTCGTCAACTGCCGCTCGGATTTGTAGAGCCCGGCGTCGCGGATCTCGGTCAGGGTGGTGGCGATCTCGTCGCGCAAACCGGCATACATCGGGCTAGTCCTCCCAGTTCATGATGACCTTGCCGCACTGCCCAGAGCGGGCGATGTCGAAGGCCTCCGCCCACTGTGCGGCTGGCACCCGGTGAGTGATCACCGAGCGCACCGCATCGGCCAGCGTCGGCGAGGTCTGCAGCATCGCGCCCATGGCATACCAGGTGTCGAACATCTCGCGGCCATAGATGCCCTTGATCGTCAGCATGTGCGTGATGACCTTGCCCCAATCGATCGGGTAGGGCTGCTTGGGCAGCCCGAGCATCGCCACCCGTCCCCCGTGGTTCATGTTGTCGATCAGCTCGGCCACGGCGGCCGAAGCGCCGGACATCTCCAAAGCGATGTCGAACCCCTCTCGCATCCCCAGCGCGGCCTGGGCTTCCCGCAGAGTCTGCCGGGAGGTGTTGACGACGAGGCCGGCCCCAGCGCCCGCAGCCAGCTTAAGCCGCACATCGGACAGATCGGTCACCACGACATGCCGCGCGCCGGCGTGCCGGGCGATCGCCGTCGCCATCACCCCGATCGGTCCGGCCCCGGTGATCAGGACGTCCTCACCCACCATCGACCACTGCAACGCCGTGTGCGTGGCATTACCCAGCGGGTCGAACACGGCGCCGAGGTCCGGCTCGATCTCGGGCGGCTGGACGTAGACATTCGAGGCGGGGATGACGACATAGTCCGCGAAGGCGCCGTCGCGGTTGACTCCGACACCGATGGTGTTGATACACAGGTGGCGGCGCCCCGCCCGGCAGTTGCGACAGTGGCCGCAGACGACGTGGCCTTCGCCAGAGACCCGGTCGCCGACGGCCACCGTGCCCGCCGGGACGTCCTCGCCGACCTCGACGACCTCGCCATAGAACTCGTGGCCGACGACGAGCGGAGGCGCCAGCGTCGCGGCTGCCCACGGGTCCCAGCCCTGGATGTGCAAGTCGGTGCCGCACAATCCCGCGCGCAGCACGCGGATCTTGACGTCGGTGGGGCCGCCGTGGGGCTCGGCCACCTCGATCAGCTCCAGGCCGGGACCGGCCTGCGGTTTGACGAGTGCGCGCATCCTCCACCTTCCTCGCGGGGCGGACCCACCCTATGCCCGGCGCGCGAGCGAAGGCGGGCGCAGCGCGAGGGAGATGGCAGGATCGACGCCATGATCGACCACTTCGGCATCAACTGCTCCGACTTCGAGGCGAGCGCCGCCTTCTATGACGCCGTGCTCGGCGTCCTCGGGCACGCTCGGGTCATGGACTTCGGCGTCGCCATCGGCTATGGGGTCGAGGGAAAGCCGCAGTTCTGGATCAGCAAATGGCCCGGAGCCGAACCCAATCGGGAGATGCACGTAGCCTTCGCCGCCCCCGACGCGGCCATGGTGCGGGCGTTTTATGACAAGGCGGTCGAACTCGGCGCGGAGAGCCTACACGCGCCGCGGGTCTGGCCGGAATACCACCCGGGCTACTTCGGTGCGTTCGTTCGTGACCCGGACGGCAACAACATCGAGGCCGTCTGTCACTGCGCCCCCGAGGGTTAGGCCGAAGCTGCGGGCACGGCCGCCTGGCGGGCCCGCGCCGCATTGCGCGTGATCGCCTCGAGGATCTCCGGTATGCGGTTGCGTGGCAGGTCGTGGCCCATGTCCGGGAACATGAGCAGCCGCGAGCCGGGGATGGCGCGGGCGGTCGCGATTCCGCCGCTGGGCAACACGAGCTTGTCGGCGAGTCCATGGATGACCAGGGCAGGCATCCGCAACCCGGCCAGCCGCGGCGTGCGGTCGGGGCTGGCTTGGATCGCGAGGAGTTGCCGCAGCCGGCCATACGGGTCGGGATCGCGCTCGATCGCCGCGGTGATCATCGCCCGCACCTCCGCCTCCTCGAATTGCGGTCCAGAGATCGCGCGCCACGCGGCGACACCCGCTTCGATCGCCCCGTCCCGATCGGCCGGGCGGGGGCTGAGCATGGTGCGGCGCAACTCGGGATACATCGAGGTCGCCGGCCGGCCCTGGCGCCGGTTGCCGGTGTTGGACATGATCGAGCAGAGGCTCAGGACCCGGTGGGGGCAGTCGATGGCCAGTTCCTGGGCGATCATGCCGCCCATCGACAGGCCGACGACGTGTGCTGCGGGGACCTGCAGGTGGTCGAGCAGCCCCGCGGCGTCGGCGGCCATGTCCTGCAGGGAGTACTCGGACTTGGCCAGCCGACTGCTCGCCATGCTGCGCAGGACGTCTTTGCGCTGCGGAACGGACTCGGACTTGGTCGACAAGCCGATGTCGCGATTGTCGAACCGGATCACCCGGAAGCCCGACGCAGCCAGGCCGTCGAGGAAGGGTGGCGGCCAGGCAATCATCTGAGTGGCCAGCCCCATAATCAGCAGCATCGGCTCCCCGGCCCCCTGCTCGTCATAGTGCAGGCGGATTCCGTTGACCTCGGCGTCAGGCATGCTGCAGTCAATCACGACGCGCCGAAACCTCGCGGAAACCCGGATGTCGCCGGCGCGACCACCACGATTGGGACACTGGCGGCGATGACACCCTCCATCCCCACCCGAACCACCCTCGTCGCTCTGGCCGCCATCGTGGCCGTGATCGTGGCCGGCTGCCTACCCGACCTCACCACCGGCTCCTCGACGGGCCCGACCACCCGTGCCTCCGCAACGTCCTTGGGGCCGAGCGAGCCGGAGAGTTCCCCAGCGGCAACGGCATACGAACCGAAAAAGCCGAAGTTGCCCACCGCGGCGCGCCGCGCCAATGGCGCCGGGGCGGCCGCCTTCACCGGCTACTTCTTCGAGCTGGTCGGCTTCGCCTGGGCCATGCCGCAGACCGGCCTGATCGAGGACGTTTCCCTTCGAGATTGCCAAGCCTGCGCGAACTACGCGGGGGAGGCGGATCGGCTGATCTCCACGCACGAGCGCTTCGCCAGCGATCCGTTGGCGGTCGAATCGGTCGACGTGGTGACCAAGACCGGGGACGGCTACGAGATCCGCGCCGACGTTGAACAGCTCGCCGCCCGGGTCTACAACCTCAACGGCTCCCTTGCCCGCAAGCAGGCGAGTGAGGCGCTCACGATGGTCGTGCAGACCAAATGGAGCAGCCAGGGCTGGCGGGTCGTCTCGGTGCGCAAGGAATAGTCCTGTGGATAACCGGGCCAGCGGGGTCGGTGGCGCCGCCTACGCTTAGCCGTATGCCGTCCCTCGCCGAAGCCCTGCACGCCGCCGTCGCGGCGCTCGGGGGCAGCGAGCGCCCCGGCCAGACGCGCATGGCCCAGGCCGTCCAGGACGCGATCGACACCGGCGAGCACCTGCTCGTGCAGGCCGGCACGGGCACCGGCAAGTCGCTCGGTTATCTCGTGCCGGCCGTGTTGCACGCCGCCGCGAGCGGCCGGCCGGTGATCGTGGCGACCGCCACGCTCGCGCTGCAGGGACAGATCATCGATCGCGACCTGCCGCGGCTGGCGGGCGCGCTCGAGCCGCTGCTGGGGCGCCGCCCCCGGTTCGCGCTGGTCAAGGGCCGGCGCAACTATGTCTGCCAGCACAAGCTGGTCGGGGGATTCCCGCCGGAGGACGAGGGCGGGCTCTTTGAGGTCGCCACGGTCGACGCCTCGGCCTCCCGGTTGGGCAAGGAGATCACCCGGCTGCGCGACTGGGCCGAAGAGACCGACTCCGGCGACCGGGACGAGCTGGTCCCAGGGGTCTCGGAGCGGGCGTGGCGACAGGTCAGCGTCAGCGCCGAGGAGTGCCTCGGCCAACGCTGCCCCATGGTTTCCGAGTGCTTCGTCGAGCGCTCGCGGGCGCTGGCCAATGACGTCGACGTCGTGGTGACCAACCACTCGTTCATGGCGATCGACGCCTTCGAGGGCCGGTTCATGCTGCCCGAGCACGAGGTGCTGGTCATCGACGAGGCTCATGAGTTGGTCGACCGGATCACCTCAACGATCACCGACGAGATCACGCCGGGCACGGTCCGCGCCGCAGCCCGCAAGGCCGGCAAGGCCGAGGGTGCCGAGCAGCTCGCCGACTGCGCGGACGCGCTGGAAGCTGCGCTGGAGCGCCTGCCCGAGAGCCGCCTCGACTCGCTACCCGACCAGCTCAAAATCGCCTTGACCACGGTGCGCGACGCCGCTCGTGCCGTGCAGTCCGCGCTCAAACCCGAGCCGGGGGACGGCGCCGACAGCGGGCGCCAGGTCGCGCTCGCCGCCGTCGGCGATGCCTTCGACACCAGCGCGCGGATCCTGGAGGAACGCGATCTCGATGTCGTGTGGGTGCGCCTCGACGCGCGCCGAGGGGCGGTGCTGCACGTCGCACCGATGAGCGTCGCCATGCTGGTGCGCGAGCGGATCTTCACCGAGCGGACGGTCGTGCTCACCTCGGCGACGCTGGAACTGGGCGGCAGCTTCGACGCGCTCGCCGGAACCATCGGGCTGCGCGGCCCCGGGGCGCCCCGATATGCCGGCCTCGACGTCGGGTCCCCCTTCGACTACCCGGGCCAGGCCATCGCGTATGTCGCCGCGCAGCTGCCGCCGCCCGGGCGCACCGGGCTGAACGATTCACTGATCGATGAGATCGAGGCGCTGGTGCGGGCGGCCGGCGGCCGCACGCTCGGGTTGTTCAGCTCGATGCGGGCCGCCCGGGAGGCGACCGAGGCGATGCGGGATCGGCTGGCGGACAGCGGGATTAAGGTTCTGTGCCAGGGCGAGGATCAGGTGCCCACCCTCGTGCGGCAGTTCGCCCGTGAGTCGACGACCTGCCTGTTCGGCACCTTGACGCTCTGGCAGGGAGTCGATGTCCCCGGCTCCAGCTGTCAGCTGGTGATCATCGACCGGATCCCGTTCCCACGACCGGACGATCCGCTCGCCAGTGCCCGCACCGAGGCGATCGGCCGGATGGGCGGCAACGGCTTCATGGCCGTGTCCGCGACCCACGCGGCGCTCCGGCTGGCCCAGGGCGCGGGTCGGCTGATCCGCACCGGCACCGACCGGGGCGTGGTCGCCTTCCTCGATTCGCGCATGGTCACCGCCCGCTACGCCGGCTTCCTGCAACGCTCGCTGCCGCCGTTTTGGCCGACCACCGACCGGGCGCTCGTCCTCCAGGCGCTGCACCGGCTCGACGCGAGCGCCGCCGCGCCGCTGCCCGTGGCCGAGCCCGGGCGGCGCAGCGCCGGGGGCGCGCCGCCTGCGGATGACGCCCCGGAGGGGCCCGCGGGCGAGCGCGTGGACGCCGACGGCGCCAGCCACGCCAAACCGGTCGCGGCCGACCCGCCGCCCCCCGAGAACGCCCGGACCGCCGTGACCCTCGGGCACCCGTGGACCGAGCAGGACGATGAGGAACTGCGCGACGGCATCGAGATGGGCCTGACGCTCGCCGAACTCGCCGAGTCGCTGGAACTGCCCGAGGAGATCGTCCAGGCCCGGCTCGACGGCCTCGGGTTGACCGCGGCCAGTACGCCCCAGCTGAGCTGGGATTAGCCGGCGGTCGTGGACGGCGTCCAGGCCCGAGCGGGTCACCTCGAGGGGGCGGCCCGGCCGCCGTTCGCGCGGCGGGCCGTGCTCGCCGCCGCTGCCGCTCAGGCGCTCGCGCTCACCGCGGGCAGCGCCGGCTATGGCTATCACCGCGACGAGCTCTATTTCCGGATGCTGCCGGCGCAGTGGAACTACCTTGACCAGCCGCCGCTGACGCCCGGTCTGCCCCGGCTGAGCACCCACCTGGCCGATCAGGTGTGGGCGCTGCGCCTCCCGGCGACGATTGCGGCTGCGCTCTCGGTGATCCTGCTCGCGCTGATCACCCGCGATCTCGGCGGTGGCCGGGCGGCGCAGGTCCTGTGCGCCTGGGGGTATGCCTTTGCAGCGATGCCGCTCATGCTCGGTCATGTCCTGCTCACCGCGACGATCGACCTGCCGCTGCTGCTGGCGGTGGTGGTCCTGGTGCTGCGGGCAGTCTCGGGCCGACCACGCACGTGGCTATCGGCCGGCATCGTCGCGGGAGTGACGGCATACACCCGGCTGTTGGTTGTTGTCGTGGTTGGCTTGCTGGTGCTCGGGCTGGTGGTCCTTGGGCCAAGAGCGACGCTGCGCACGCCATGGCCGTGGCTGGGCGGGTTGATTGCCGGAGCGATCGCGATTCCGGTGATCGCTTATCAGGCCGGCAATGACTGGCCGCAGCTGCGGATGGGTGAGGCACTGGCCAGCGCCAACGCGGGTGAGGTGCGCTCGTTCTTGCCGGTCTTGTTGCTGCTGATGCTCGGCCCGCCGCTCGTGCTCGTCTGGGTGCTTGGCATCGGGTGGCTGCTGCGCGCTCCGCAGCGGGGGCGCGCCGGTTTCCTCGCGGTGGCGTTCGCCGGCCTCGTTGCCTTCACGCTGGTCTCGGGCGCTCAGCCGCATTATCCGATCCACCTGCTCAGCGTCATGTATGCCGCCGGCTGCGTCCCCGCGGGCCGCTGGCTTGCCGCGCGCCGCCGGTGGCGCGCCGTGGCGAGCGCTGTCGTCGCGGTCAACGCCGCCGTGGCACTCGTCCTCGCGCTCCCGGTCATCCCGGAAGCGCACCTGGGGGCGACCCCGATCCCGGGCATGGCGCAGCTGGTCCGCGACCAGGTCGGCTGGCCGGCCTATGTCGAGCAGATCGCCGCGGCCCACGTTCAGGTTGCCGACGGCCGGCCGCTGCCGATCCTGAGCGCCAACTACGGCGAGGCCGGGGCGATCGACCGCTACGGGCCGGCACTCGGTCTGCCGCATCCCTACAGCGGGCATACCGGCCTGGGTGACCTCGGTCCGCCCTCCGGCGACCGGGTGCTGGTCGTCGGCGGGCAACTCGACAGTGCTCAAGAGATGTTCGAGCGGTGCACCGTGCTGGCCCGGCTCGACAACGGCGTCGACGTCGACAACGAGGAGCAAGGCCAGCCGATCGCCCTGTGCACCGGCCCCCGCGCTCCGTGGCCACAATTGTGGCCGCGTCTGCGCCACCTCGACTGAGCCGTCGCCGACCACCTGTCGGTGGCTCGTGGCAGTCTTTCCCGTATGCCGCTCGAGGTGCCCGCGCTCGTGCCGCCCCTCGTGCTCATTCACGGTCCCGAGACCGTGCTCGCCGAGTGGGCGCTCGCCCACGTGCTCGCCGACGTCCGCGCCAGCCGCCCGGACGCCGAGATCCTGCGGTTGGCCGCGCTCGAGGCCGGGCCGGGAGAGCTGGCCATGCACGCCAGCCCCAGCCTCTTCGGCGAAGCCAAGGTCATCGTCATCGCCGACGCGGACGAGGCAGGGGAGGAGGTCCAGGCCCAGCTGCTCGCCGCCATCGGCGCCGCCGATGACGACCTGACGCTCGTCGTGCTGCACAAGGGCGGCAACCGCGGCAAGCGCATCGTCGATGCCCTCAAGGGCGCCAAGGCACGCGTCTTCGAGGCGGCCGCCGTCAAATCCGACCGCGACAAACACGACTTCGCGATCAACGAGTTCCGCCGCGCGAGCCGCAAGGTCACCCCCGAGGCGGTGCGGGCGCTGCTGGAGGCCGTGGGCAGCGACCTGGCCGAGCTGGCCGCGGCCTGCAAGCAGCTGGTCGACGACACCACCGGCACGATCGACGAGGGCGTCGTTGCCACCTATCACGGCGGCAAGGTCGAGGCGACCGGGTTCAAGGTCGCCGACGCCGCGATCGCCGGCGACGCCGCCGAGGCGCTGCGCCTGCTGCGGCACGCCCTCAGCACCGGTCTCGACCCGGTGCCCATCGTCGCGGTGCTGGCCAGCCAGCTGCGCCAGCTGGTGCGGGTCGGCGCCGCCGGCCACGGCCGCTCGGCCGATCTGGCTCGCGAGCTCGGGATGGCGCCGTGGCAGGTCGACCGGGCCCGGCGGGCACTGAGCGGGTGGGATGGCGCGGCGCTCGGCCGCTGCATTCAGGCGGTCGCAGCCGCCGACTTCGACGTCAAGGGCGGCGGCCGCGATCCGGTCTATGCCGTCGAGCGGGCGATCTTGACGATCGCCGCCGCCCGGCGCGGCGACTAGCATCCGGCGCCCGCTCGGCGCCATCCCAACGGCCAGCCTCGTCGTTTTGTGTTGCCGCTGGCCGCGCTGGTAGATTTGTCGATCGCGTGCGCGCCCGGTCGTGCGCGCACGACAGCACCACCCAGGGCGGTTCAACCGCGGCATCCCCACGCCGGTCCCGAGCAGCCCTGCCGCCCTCACGGCATACCGACCAGCGACGAAAGATCATCTGTGGCAAACATCAAGTCCCAGCTCAAGCGGATCAAGACCAACAAGGTCGCCACCGAGCGCAACAAGGCCGTCAAGAGCGAGCTGCGCACGTGGAACCGCAAGTTCCGCGAGGCCGCCGCGAGCGGCGACGCGCAGGCTGCTCAGGCCGCCTTGCGCACGGCCGCCCGCAAGCTCGACAAGGCCGTCAGCAAGGGCGTCATCCACGCCAACCAGGCGGCCAACAAGAAGTCGGCGATGGCCAAGAAGGCCGCCTCGCTCTGACCCCAGGCATCGACAGCTGACGGAGGCGTCGACAGCTGATCCTGCCAGCTGAGGTCTGGCGTCAGCGACGGTCAACCGCTTGGCGTAGCGGCGCTCTGGTCCTCCCCGATGCGCTCGTGCGCCGTGACGGGATCGACGGTGGGCAAGCCCAGGTGGCCGGCAACCGTCGACATTGTGGCGTCATGCGTGGCGAGGGTGACCGGTGCCCTCATCACCAGCGCCGTTGCCAGGTGGAGAGCGTCCAGGGTCTTGACGTGCCGTTCGATGGACTCGGCGACGGCATGCGTCTCGCGCGTGATGTCCAGCAACCCGACGCGCTCGAGGAGCGGCCTGCCGTCTGTGAGCGGCCGGCCATCGCGGCGCAGCACCCGGATGACTTCTGTTCGTAGCAGCCGCGAGGACACGAACAACGTCCCGGCGGCTTGCATCCACGCGTGCAGTCGCTCCCGTTCGGGCACGTCCACAATCGTGCGGAGCGCCACCGATGAGTCGAGGTAGACCAGCTGCTCCGTCATGGGTCAATGCTCGCCACGCATCTCGTCCAGCAGGTTGGTGACCTGAGCGTCCGTGTAGGTCGGCCCGCCCGGGTGGCTCGGCCAGGGAGTTGGGTTCGCGGATGGCGGAACGAACAGCCCGTCGCGTTCTAGGCGCTCCAAGAACGACACGTCCTCGCCAACGACGCAGATCCGCCAGCGCGGCCTCCCGCGCTCGGTGACGACGACATCCTCCCCATCGGTGACGCGCGCGAGGACGTCGGCGGTGTGTTGGTTCAGCTCCCGCTTTGTCACGGTCGTCATGGCGGCCACTGTACTACCCACGTCTGACATTGGCCAGGTCGCCCCAAGCGACCTAGCGGCACCCCCGCGGCCGCACACGAGATCCCCCACCCGACGCGCAGGCTCCGCAGCCTTAACGGCTCGGGCCCTGGTGGGCCCGGCGGTGGCCGTGGAAGCCGACCAGCGCCGCGACCACCTGCCGGAAGTGGGCCTGGTCGAGCACGGCGCCCTCGCGGCGGATGGCCTGAGGGTCGATCCGGATGACCCGGTGGATGCCGGCCTCCGAGGGGCGTCGCCGCGAATCCCACGCGCCCGCGCCGATATCGACCCACACCCGGCCTTCGGCGCGCTCCTGCTCTTCGTCGCGGTCGTGGTCCTTGCTCGTCAGCGGGCAGCCCAGCAGCCACGGCCCGTCCCAGCCGAGCAACAGGACCGGCCGGTCCTTTCCCGTGCGCGGGTTGTCCTGATAGGGCACCCGGGTCCAGACGATCTCACCGGGGTCGGGTTTGCCATCGGGCTTGGGCGAATACCGCAGGTGGGGCAGGGGGCCGGTGTGATCGCCCACGTATGCCGCGCCGGCGGGCCGACCGCTCGTGTCCTGGCCCTGGTCGAAGCCCCGGTCGGGAGCCTCGCCGGTGGGCTCGGCGTCGGCCCGCGGGCGTCCGGGCTCGCGCGGGGAGGGCAGCGGCATACGGCGAAGGAGACGGGTCAGGCCCCCGGTCAGGTCAACCACTTTCACGCTCCAGGCCGGGGCCCGGGCTGGGGCAGTTGGGGGGCACTCGGCGGCAGGGCGAGAGCCTTGGGCTCCCGCGGTCGCCACAGCAGCCGCCCCGGCGCGGACCGGTCGCGCAACGCATGGGCCCGCCACGCCAGCACCGGGTGGGAGGCGGCCGCGTTGACCGTCCAGACAAAGAAGCCCTTCTCCTGCTCGGCCCGGTCGGCGACGGCGTTGATGTCGACGCTTGAGTTGAGGTACTTGCCGGCCGCCAGCGTCGCCATCGCGGTGGCGCTGCCCTGCGGGCAGTGGGCGTAGCCGAAGTTGTCGGCGGTGTATTCCTGGCTGCGGGACAGGACCGGGCCGATCAGCGGCACCCAGTTGGAGGCAAAGATCGACAGCCACCGCCAATAGGACGTGTGGCCGGCCGCAATGTGGCCGACCTCGTGGGCGACGATGAACCGTAGCGCGTCGGGGTTGCGCAGCCGGCCGCCGACCTCGAACAAGTCGCTGTAGATGAAGATGAACCGGCGAAACCCGTGCCCGGACGCGGCGGCGTTGATCATGCCGTTCCCGAGCACGACATAGGCGTCCGGGACCCGTTTGAGGCCGAAGTGCGCCGCCGCCTCCGCTACCATGGTATACGCCTCGGGGTATTGCGTGGGGGTGACCTTGACCGAGTTCACCCGCAGCCGCGCCATCAGTTGCCCACGCATGAACCACAGCACCAGCGGCGCGAGCACGAACAGCAGCGAATAGGTCCCCGGCGCGCGGCGCTCGCGGATCGCTCCGACGACATCGGCGATGGCCGAGCCGAGGATGAGCAGCGAGACCAGGATTGCCATGACGAGGCAGAAGATCTCCAGCGGATGCCGCAGCGCCGCCCGGATCTCGCGCCGAGCCGACAGCTGGTCGCGGGAGGGGTCCACCGCGACATACCCGGGCGGTGGTGGCTGCACGCTCATGTTGGTGGATCCCCTTTCGGCACGGGGTGATCCCCACGAGCGTAGGCGAAAGGCTGGGAGTAAGCGAAAAGGGCGGCACGGGCACGTCGGCGCGCGTGGGAGACTAGGGGGTCAGCTCCCCGCAAGTGAAGGACGTCCGAGGACCGTGTCACCCCGCGCCCGCGCCGCGCTGCAGCCGCACGCCACGCCGCCGGAGTTGATCCGCAACTTCTGCATCATCGCCCACATCGACCACGGCAAGTCGACGCTCGCCGACCGGATGCTCCAGCTCACCGGTGTCGTCGACGAGCGGGCCATGCGGGCGCAGTATCTCGACCGGATGGACATCGAACGCGAGCGCGGGATCACGATCAAGTCCCAGGCGGTGCGGATGCCCTGGGAACTCGACGGGACGACATACGCGCTCAACATGATCGACACACCGGGGCACGTCGACTTCACCTATGAGGTCTCGCGCAGCCTGGCCGCCTGTGAGGGGGCGGTGTTGCTCGTCGATGCGGCCCAGGGGATCGAGGCGCAGACCCTGGCCAACCTCTATCTGGCGATGGAGAATGACCTGACGATCATCCCCGTGCTCAACAAGATCGATCTGCCTGCGGCACAACCCGATAAGTATGCCGCGGAGCTCGCCGGCCTGATCGGCGTCGACCCGGGGGATTGCTTCAAGGTCAGCGGCAAAACCGGTGCAGGCGTTGACGAACTGCTCGATGAGATCATCCGCCAGTTCCCCGCCCCGACCGGCGATCCGGACGCGCCCGCCCGGGCGATGATCTTCGACTCGGTCTACGACACCTATCGCGGCGTCGTCACCTACGTCCGGGTCATCGACGGCAACCTCAACCCGCGCGAGCGGATCGTGATGATGTCGACCAAGGCGCAGCACGAACTGCTCGAGATCGGCGTGATCTCGCCGGAGCCGGTGCCGAGCAAGGGGCTCGGTGTCGGCGAGGTGGGCTATTTGATCACCGGTGTGAAGGATGTGCGCCAGTCCCGGGTGGGTGACACCGTCTCCAATGCCTCCAAGCCGGCGGCGACGCCGTTGGGCGGCTATCGCGATCCGAAGCCGATGGTCTTCTCCGGGCTCTATCCGATCGACGGCTCGGACTATCCCGACCTGCGCGAGGCGCTCGACAAGCTCAAGCTCAACGACGCTGCGCTGGTCTATGAGCCGGAGACCTCGGCCGCGCTCGGCTTCGGCTTCCGCTGCGGCTTCCTCGGGCTGCTCCACCTGGAGATCGTCCGGGAGCGCCTGGAGCGCGAATTCGGGCTCGACCTGATCTCGACCCAGCCCAATGTCGTCTACAACGTGACGATGGAGGACGGCTCGCTGATCACGGTCACCAATCCGAGCGAGTTCCCGCACGGCAAGATCGCCGAGGTCCGCGAGCCGGTCGTGCGGGCGACGATCTTGGCCCCGAGCGAGTTCATCGGCGCGATCATGGAGTTGTGCCAGGGCAAGCGGGGCGCGTTGCGCGGCATGGATTATTTGTCCGAGGAGCGCGTCGAGATGCGCTACACCCTCCCGCTCGCCGAGATCGTCTTCGACTTCTTCGACCAGTTGAAGTCCCGCACCCGCGGCTACGCCTCCCTCGACTACGAGCCCGACGGCGAGCAGGTCGCCGACCTGGTCAAGGTCGACATCCTGCTGCAGGGTGAGCAGGTCGACGCCTTCTCCGCGATCGTGCACAAGGACAAGGCCTATGGGTATGGCGTGATGATGGCCGGCAAGCTGAAGGAACTCATCCCGCGCCAGCAGTTCGAGGTCCCGATCCAGGCCGCGATCGGCGCCCGGATCATGGCCCGTGAAAACATCCGCGCGATCCGCAAGGACGTGCTCGCCAAGTGCTACGGGGGCGACATCACCCGCAAACGCAAGCTGCTGGAAAAGCAGAAGGAGGGCAAGAAGCGGATGAAGATGGTCGGCCGGGTCGAGGTCCCCCAGGAGGCCTTCATCGCCGCCTTGTCGTCCGAGGACGCCGCGCCGAAGCCGAAGAAATAGCCCTCCGGCGCCACTGTCCGGCGGGCTCCGGAGTCAGGATCGCGGCCGGCCGGTAGCCGAGGTTAGGCTCGGCGGATCGCATACTGAGTATCAGACGGGCTATTCTGCGGAGGGGCAACGGTGAGCGCGTATGCCGGGGCGGCGGGGAGTTGGCGAGGTTCCTGGGCCGTGGGGTTGCGGATGGCCCGGCGGGAGGTGCGCCGCCATCGTGGTCGCAGGGTCCTGGCGCTTCTCATGGTCGCCGTTCCGACGGCGCTGTTGGTGTTCGCGCTCACGCTGTATCCGACGAGCCTGATCACCGGCGCCGAACGCATCCCGGTCGAGCTGGGAAACGCCGTCGCCGTGTTCGACCCGCCGGGAAACTATCAGATCGTCCAGGATCCGGAAGCGATCCAGGCGATGCCGGCTGGGGCGTCGGCCGACGGGCCGAGCGCGGGGGAAACCCCACCGGCAAAGCCCCTTCCCGGCGTGGGCTCCGCCGACCCGCCGAGACCGGAGCGACTTGCTGCCGTGCTGGCGCAGGAGTTCGACGGAAACGTCGTCGCCACCACCGTGGCGAGCACCCGGATTCTCGACGGCGACCGGTCCCGTCGGGTTGACCTGCTGAGCACGACCGATCCGGCCGCGCGGGGTGCCGGGCTGACGCTGGCGTCGGCCGGTGGTCGGCGGCCGCCGACGAGGTGGTCGTCACCCAGGCGGCGATCGACGACGACCTGTTGCCGGCCAGCGGCACGGTCACGCTGGATACGACGCCCACCCGCACCCTCCGGATCGTGGGTGTCGCCCAGGCGCACGGCTCGTGGGCTGCCCCGCTGCGCGGCCTGATCGCCCGCGACACCCTCGGTGAGCCCGTCGACCCCTACGCGACCGACTATCACCTCTACCGCGACCGACCGTTCACCTGGACAGATGTGAAGGCGGCCAACACCTTCGGCCTCATGGTGTTATCCGCCGATGTCCTGCGCAATCCACCGCCGCGCAGCGAGATCGACCCCGAACTCACCGAGATGATGTCCCTCGACGCCGGACGAACCGCGGGTCTGGTCTCGCCGGTGGCTGCTGCTGCTGATTATCGTGACCCTGCTCGTCGGGCCCGCCTTCGCCGTCAGGGCCGCGCGGCAGCGACGTACGCTCGCGCTGGCGGCCAGCAATGGAGCCACCACGGCCCAACTGCGGCGCACGGTGTTGTCCCAGGCGGTGGTGCTCGGTGCGCTCGCGGCGGCCGCAGGTGCTCTCGCCGGGTGCTGGCCGTCCCGGTCGTCACGCGCTGGGTGATTCCGATCTGGACGCCGTGGGCCGGCGGGCCCCTCGATGTGCCCTGGGTCCAGGTCGGCGCCGTCATGGCGGTCGCGATTCTCTCCGCCCTGCTGCCGGCCAGGCGCCTGGGTCGACTCGACATCGTCGGCGTGATGAAGGGCCAGGAGGTCTCGCCCAGCCCCTCCAAGCTGGTCTTCCTCGCCGGGGTCATCGCGGCCGTGCTCGGTGGCCTCGTCCTGTTCCTTGGCATCGTCGGCCATGCCTCGGAGATCGTCATCGTCGCCGGAGCCGTCCCGCTCATCGTGGGCGCCCTGTTCACGGTGCCGATCTTGCTCCCTTTGGCTGCCCGCGGATCCCAGCATCTGCCGGTGGCGATGCGGCTGGCCAGCCGGGATGCCGCGCGGCAGCGGGCCCGGTCCACCCCGTCGGTCGCCGCGATCGTCGGCGCGGTTGCGGCGCTGACGATGATGGGAGTGGGGCTCACGAGCGACACCGAGCAGGCGCGGCGCGAGTATGTCCCAAGCGCGCCGTATGGCGAGGCGAACATTTCCCTGCCCTTCTCGACGGACGTCCGGCCGAGGAACGCACCCGCGATGCCATCGCGCGCACGACGCCAGGCCTCGTCGTGGTGCCGTTGACCCAGGTCGCCGGCGGGGACTTCCCGATGGTCCCCGGTGGCGACCCCAACGCGAGCGCGCAATTCGTCAACTACCGGCCGCAAGGGTGCACGACCGAGCAGTCGATTTCGGGTGATCCGAGCGCACCCGGTCGCCCTGCCGTCGACGATCACGATGGTCTGTGGAACCGTGCGGATCAACCCGGACACCGGCGAATACCGCGACATCACGGAGCGGGCCAGTCAACCGCTGCGCGTGATCACCCGGCCGCTGGACGAGGCAACCGTGCCCTCCCTCGCCGGCGATCTCGGCCTGTTCGTCCCTCCTACAACGGCCGCCGATCTCGGGGCCCCGCTGCTGATCCGGCGGGTGTCCTGACCCGTCTACGCTTGGGGTATGACAGCTCCCGCGGGGTGGTATCCGCAGCCGGATGGCAGCGAGGGCTTCTGGGACGGCCGCAGCTGGA
Source organism: Nostocoides sp. (assembly GCF_037045025.1). Classification (GTDB taxonomy): domain Bacteria; phylum Actinomycetota; class Actinomycetes; order Actinomycetales; family Dermatophilaceae; genus Nostocoides_A. The sequence continues at coordinate 374,005 of NZ_JBAOHM010000018.1, forward strand.
CCGGGCAGCGCCGTCCCGCCGGCCCCCAGGATCTGGCCAGCGCCACGCTGACGCCCGCCGCGCGGCCGTATGCCGTCAATCCCTACGCCGTCGCCACGCCCTATGCGGTTGCGCCCAAAAGCCCGGGTCTGGCGCTGCTGGTGTCCTTTTCATCCCCGGCGTGGGCTCGATGATGAACGGCGATGTCGGCAAGGGCGTGGGAATCCTGCTGCTCTATCTGATCGGACTACCGCTGTGCCTGATCGCGATCGGTGTGCCGATCGTCCTCGGAACCTGGATCTGGGGGATGATCGACGCCTACATCGGGGCCAACAATTGGAATCGCCGGCACGGGATCATCGGCTGAGCCGGTCATGGACGAATACGTCGCGGCGCCGGTCCCGGACCTCCTGCGTCCCTATCTCGCCGCGCTGGAGGGATACCGGATCACCGGTGCCGAGCCGGGAATCCATGTCGGTATGCCGTCGCGGCACCTGACGATCATCATCACCTTGGATGACGGGATCGATGTCGCGTCCAACGATCCCAAGTCGCGACCGACCCGGTTCGCGGCCCTCGTGGCGGGGCTGCATGCCGAGCCGGCGCACATCCATCACGACGGCAACCAGTTCGGCCTGCAGCTCTCGCTCACCCCGGCCGGAGCCCGGGCGCTGCTTGGTGCTCCGGCAGCGCAGTTCCAGAGCGGGAGTGTCCCGCTCGCCGACGTGCTGGGCCCGCTCGGCACCCGGATCCGGGAGCGCGTGGGTAGCGCGCGCACCTGGCCGGAACGCTTCGCGGTCGTCACCCAGGAGTTGGCCGCGATCGTCGACGGGGGGGCGGTTATCGAGGCTCCGGTGCGCCGGGCGTGGAAGCTGCTCGCGCGCAGCCGGGGCGGCATACCGATTGGTGCGGTCGCGCAGGATGTCGGCTGGAGCGCTCGGCACCTGACCGACCGGTTCGCCCGGGAGTTTGGGCCGACGCCCAAGCTCGCGGGCCGGATGATGCGCTTCGAGCGCTCCCGGGCGCTGATCGGGCGGGCCGCGCTGGCAGACATCGCGATCCGCTGCGGGTATGCCGATCAGAGCCACCTGGTCCGGGACTGGCGGCAGTTCGCCGGCGCCAGCCCGACTCAGTGGCTGCGCGGGGACACCCTCGCCCGGCGCGGCGAGGCCACCGGCGGGTGAGGGGTTCGGATTCGTCCAAGACGCCGCGGCCCCGCCCCGGAGAGGGTGGGGTCATGGAAACGACCACGACGAGCACCCGCACCGACCACAACATCTGGACCTCGATGATGTCTGCCGATCCGCTCGCCGCGCGCGAGTGGATGGCCGCGCTCGGCTTCGAGCACGGCATCGTCGTGCCCGGCGAGGTCGACGGCGAGATCCAGCACAGCGAGATGATCTGGCCCGAGGGCGGCCGGGTCATGGTCGCCACCGCGGGCAAGGACGACGGCGAGTTCGGCGGCGCGCCCGGCACCGTCGGGGTCTATGTCGTCACCGACCACCCCGACGAGATCGCCGCCCGCGCGCAGTCGCTTGGCGCCGAGTTCATCCGGGCACTGGAGGACGCCGAAGGCTATGCCTCGCGTGGTTTCACCGTCCGCGACCCCGAGGGCAACTCCTGGAGCTTCGGCACCTACGCCGGCTGAAAAACCCGCCGAGGTCGTCATCTTTTGCCGAAGTCTGATGATCGGTAGTACGACCTCAGCGAGAACCGCAGACCTCAGCGGATCTGGGAGGCCGGAGTCCTCAGCGGGTCAGGGGGCGAGCAGTCGGGAGCGGAGCGCGGCGACCTCGCCGGCGGTCCAGCCCTGAGCGCGCAGCCAGGCGGGGGCGCCGCCGAAATCGTCCTCGACCATGTCGAGCAGCTGTTCCATCGACTCGGCGAGCGGTTCCTGGTCGGTGATCGGGCGGCCGGTCAGCAGCTCGCGGTAGGCCTCGTGCACCACCAGGCGGCCGACGATCTGCTCGAGCCGTTCGGTGGACAGGATGTAGTCGGCCACGATCTCCTCCCGGGGCACGCCGGCGACCGACAGGGCCAGACCGATCACCGTGCCGGTGCGGTCCTTGCCGGCCGCGCAGTGCACGATCGTCGCGCCCGGCGCGGTGGCGATGACCGACAGGGCGGCAGCGACGGAGTCGGGGCGACGGTTCAGATAACCTCGGTAGTGCTGGCTCCAATAGTCGGCGTTCACCGGCGGGCGCTCGGCCGCGGCCGGCCGGGCAGGAGGGCTCGGCTGCTCGCCCTCGGGGTCGGGCGTGGGATCGGGGAAAAAGCTGTGGTGATGGTGGCGCAACGGCGTCGCGCGCAGCGGGCCATCGCCGGTCAGGTGCAGCTCGCGGTGGGAGCGCAGGTCGACGATGTCGCTCACGCCGATGTCGTCGATCAGGTGACGCACGTCGGCCGGGGTCAGGTCCTGCAGATTGTCGGAGCGGATCAGCCGGCGCGGCTGGACGACCCCGCCGTCGCGGGTGGGCAACCCGCCGAGGTCACGCATATTGACGACGCCGTCGAGCTCGATCCACCGCTGCACGCGCACCAGGCTACGGGCCGGTAGTGAACACAAAGGTGAGGGCCTCGGAAAGTATGAGTTCCCGAGGCCCTCGTGCTCGGATTGCTCCGAGCGTGAGAACAACCGGAGTTGTTCTCGGTATCGCCTTCGCCCGGAGGCGATTGCGATAGGTCATTTCTACAACGGGAATGGTCCCTCGGCAAGGCCGGCGATTGACATTTTCCGGAAATTTTCACCCCAACGGCGTGTCGCGCTGGACACGCCGTCCCGCGAGGCCCGGTGACGTTGAAAGGATGCGCCCATGGCCCCGAGCGCGCTCCCCGACGGCGACCCGGCACCCGGCGACGGCCACCTGCCGCAGGAGGTGACCGGCCGCCTCGACCGCCCCGGCTGGCCGCTCGCCGTCTATGTCCATGTCCCGTTCTGCCGGGTCCGGTGCGGCTATTGCGACTTCAACACCTATGCCCCCGGCGACCTCACCGGGCCCGCCGCCACCACCAGCTCGTATGCCGCGGCCGCTCGCCGCGAACTCGCCCTCGCCGCGGCTGTCCTCGCCGCAGCGCCCGCCGCCCCCGAGGTCGGAAGCGTCTTCTTCGGCGGCGGCACACCGACCCTGCTGCCGCCGGCCGACCTCGCCGGCCTGCTCGACGCGATCCGCGGACACTGGCCGATCGCCGCCGGAGCCGAGATCACCACCGAGGCCAACCCCGACTCGGTGACCCCGCGGAGCCTGCAGGCGATCGCCGGCGCCGGCTTCACCCGCATCAGCCTCGGCATGCAGTCCGCCCTGCCACATGTGCTCGCCGCCTTGGAGCGCACCCACGACCCGGCCAATGTCGAGCGCGCTGTCGTCGGCGCCCGCGCGGCCGGGCTCCACGTCAGCCTCGACCTGATCTATGGCACCCCCGGCGAATCCCTCGCCGACTGGCGCGCCAGCGTGGACGAGGCGATCCGGCTTGCGCCGGACCACATCTCGGCATACGCGCTGATCGTCGAGCACGGCACCAAACTCGCCGCCCAGGTGCGTCGGGGCGCACTCCCGGCGCCGGACGACGACGACCTCGCCGACAAATATGAACTTGCCGACGCCGCCTTCGCCCGGGCCGGCTACGACTGGTACGAAGTGAGCAACTGGGCCCGCCCCGGCCACGACTGCCGTCACAACCTCGCCTACTGGCGCAGCGCCAACTGGTGGGGCATCGGCCCCGGCGCGCACAGCCATGTCGGCGGCGTCCGCTGGTGGAACGTCAAACACCCCGATGCGTATGCCGCTCGCCTCGCCGCCGGCCACTCGCCCGCCGCCGCCCGCGAGGTCCTCACCCCGACCCAGCGGGCCGAGGAGGAGATCCTGCTCGGCATCCGACTGCGCGGGGGCCTTGCGGTCGAGGCGCTGAACCCGACCGCCATGGCCGAGCTGGCGGCGCTCGCCGCCGACGGCCTCATCGAAGCCGACGGCCTCGTCAAGGACCCAGACGCGAACCGCCCCCGCCGGGTCGTCTTGACCCTGCGGGGGCGGTTGCTGGCCGATGCCGTGGTGCGTCGGCTGCTGGCCGACTGACGCGTCAGCGGATGAACTTGGGCACCATCGGCGGGGAGTACCACTCACCCTGGTTGGCCTTGCTCGCCGCGATGGCGTGCAGCACGATGGCCCACAGGCAGACCAGCGGGTAGGTGATGAAACCGACCAGGACGAACATCAGGATGGCCGAGATGACCAGCCCGATGCCGGTGGCGATCTGGATGTTGAGCGAGTTGGCGGCGTTCTCCCGGACGAATGGCCCGCGATCCTTGTACATCAGGTAGATGACCAGCGAGGCGACGAACCCGAGGGTGCCGGCGCTGAGGACGAAGAGCACAAGCGGGATGACGTGGGCGAGCATTCCCCACGACCGTTCCTGCTGCGCCGTCATCGGGCCGGTGCCGCCGATGCTGCCGACGGCGTTCGAGAATCCGCCCTGGCCGGCCGAGGCGGTGTCGCCCGGTTGCTGCGGCGGAACATAGGGCGAGGATCCGGCCTGCTGGTAGCCGGAGTTGCCGGTCGTGTCGATCGGCGGGTAGTTCGGCTGGGTGGGATCCCCCTGCGGGTGCTGGGTCATGATGACGGTTCCCCCTTGTGGCGACGAGCCGGAGCATCTCCCCGGAAGTTGTCTCGTTCGGTATCCAGTCAAGCGCACATCCGGCCCGGATCATTCCATTTCGGCCCGTGTCCCGGGCGTCTCGGGGGACGGCTCAGGGTGCTCCCGGAGCCGTGACGAAGTCGATCAACTCCTCGACCCGGCCGGAGAAGGCGTGCCGCCCGCGCCGCTTTGGGCCGAAACGCCTGCCAGGCGTTGACGAACGGGTAGCCGACGACGACGTCGTCGGCTGGCGTCTGGACGACCGCATACCGGCCAAAGGGCGATCCCAGCGTCCTAACCCCTTCGTTGACGGATGCGATAACGAAGGGTAGCCTCTGCGCACAGCCATGGCACCAACAGCCATGGCACCAACAGCCATGGCACCAACTCCAGTATGCAGAACGTCTACAGACGGGGTGGCGATGTGCCTGGCGAGAAAAGCATGGCGGGGGTTTTGGATGGGAGCGGCTCTTGCCCTCGTGCCGGGAACGGCATGGGCGGTCACCGTCAGCTCCAATGATGGTTCCGGTAGTCAATCGCTGACTGGCTGGTCGGATGACTCGTGGTCCGCAAGTGGGAAGCTCAAGTCCACGAGTGGAAGGGCTGTGTATTTCTCGGCAACGCGGGTGTACGACTCTGCGCCCGATTATGTCTGCGCGGGAAACGATGAAGGTCGCTACAAACACGACGAGTCTCACTGAAGTGCCCAAGGGAGGCAGTTGTCTTTACGCCGGGATTTACCCGGCCAGCGTAGATGGCGCGAAATTCCGGATCTGCCGAGATATTCAGATCATCTCCGACCCTTGTGGCTCCTGGACGCCGACCGTTAGACGCTCTTGACACCAGTTCGTCAAGCATGGTCAATCGAGCAGGCAACCAAGGTCTATGGGCAGACCATTGCCCTGGACAGGGTTAGCGTCGAGTTGACTGCCGGAACGACGGTTCTGCTCGGGCGCAATGGGGCTGGCAAGTCAACTCTCATCAAGAGCTGGATTGGTGTTGAGCCGTTGAGTTCTGGCGTGGTGAAGTTGGGATCGGTTCCGCTCACGTCGGAACGGGAGTGGCGTGCCGCGCACCGCTCAACGGGCTGGCTTCCTCAGTCTTTCACTGCGCCTCCGCGAATGCGGGCCGAAGAGGTCGTCACATATGCAGGCTGGCTCAAGGGATCATCGGGGTCCGGGCTCAATGCCGATGTCGAAGCCGCTTTGAAGAGCACGGATTTGTGGACGTTGCGGCGGGCTCGCGTGAACGCGTTATCGGGCGGCATGGTTCGACGGTTGGGATTCGCGGCCGCCATCGTTTCTCAACCACTCGTCTTGTTTCTTGACGAGCCGTCTGCCGGACTCGACCCCGCTCAGCGCGATTCGATTCACGGATACATTAAGCGACTTCCCTCGACCACGGTTACGCTATGGTCTACCCACCTCCTGGAGGACGTGAGCGCGCTGGACTGCCGAATCCTAATTCTGGACCACGGCAGGGTTTCTTTCGATGGCACTCGTCCTGAACTAGAGGCTCTCGGAACAGGGCCAGACCCGTTAACCCGCTTGAAGTCGGGGTTCTTGTCCCTCGTCGGTGGGGAGGTGGGTTGCCGGTGTCGTCGTGGGGCTGATGACTGCAAAGATCGCAAGCTACGGCCACCCGGATCCGTTGGCGCTACTGGCTCCTGCCGCCTGGATGGTCGTGGCTGGTGCCGTGGGCCAACTCTTGGGACGACTCGCCCCGTATTTCGTCGTGGCGCCCGTGGCCGGGGTGATCGTATATGCCGCGCTTGCGTGGCTGGTGGTGCGCGATACGGGTGTGCTCGGCTCCCTAATACCGATGGACTGGCGTTGGATGGCCCTGTATGAGAGAGCAACTTGGATTTCCATTCTGCAAATCTACCTCGCGGGGGCTTTGGCAGTCTTAATCCTCTCCTTTGGCCGAAAGACGCCCCGAAGGATATTCGTCGGGTCCGCAGCTACCGTGCTGGCAGTTGCTGTCTTGCTTGGCTCCTGGGGGCCGGCCGCGTCTCGGCAGCCCGATTTCAGGGCTGCCGAACTCCGGTGTCACAAGGACAAGGCAAGGGTAATTTGCCTTCCGGCGGTCAAGTTCTTTCAGCGGCAGCAGCTCGAAAGGGTGTGGTCGATGATTGACACAGTTGCCCCGGGACTTCTTGCCCGCGACTTCGTCTTCGTTGACGATGAGGCCCGTGGATTGAGCCCCGATGTCGACGCTCAACTCAATTCTGTTCTGGGCCGACTCGCGCGCAAGCCGACAATCGCTGCCTCTGAGTCCCTCGACCTGTCGGCGTCCGCCCAAGTCCCCCAGGCGCAGGCCATCGGGCAAACCCTAGACCTCGTCGTGACGTTGAGCCCGGCTCCCGAGACCGCAGACACGTCTGATCCACGCTCGCCCGCCACGCCGGCTCTCGTTGTGCGTTCTTGGCTATACAGAGCACTGGACTTGCCGACAGATGGATCGGCCTTTCCCGGGGCCGCGCAAATAGACGATTTCACGGTCAACTTCGATTCAAGGCAACGCGAGATCACGTGGTTCGCCGGTCTCACCTCGGCAGAACGCAGATCCTGGTGGTCAGCTCATGCGGATGAGCTTCTCGACGGGACTCTTAAGTGGAGCGCCTTTGACTTGCGGTGAAGCAAGGGCTCGCCTGGCGGCTCGCAGGGTCTCTGTACTTGGCGCGTGTATTGTCGCGGCAGCCATGGTTAGGCGCTGCTCTCGCTGCAGGCATTGCGCTTCCTTACAATTACCCATACCAAGTCGACACCGAAATCGTCGACACGGCTGTTCCGATTGCGCTTCTCGGTCCTTGTCTCATTGCCGCGCAACTCTTGAGTGAAGGGTTAGATGGCGCCGTGCGCACGGCCTCCCGGAATCTGCGCAAGGAGCGCGGAGTTGCGGCGCTAGTTTATCTAAGTCAGGCCATTGCCGGCGCTTGGCTCGTGACCGTGCTCGGCCCGGTTCCAGGGCTCCGGAAAGGTCGGTCGATGGGCCTGTGACCTGGGAAAACCGTGGCCGGGTGACGGCGTGGCACGTGTGACGGATGGGGCTCGTGGGGCTTGGATTGGAGTTACTACACAGCCACTCCAGCCCGAGAGCCCCACCCGTCGATGCCATCGTCCCCAATGGTCGACGCGAACGCCGATGTACGCGCCGATCTGCTCACTGTCCTTGCCCGCGTCCCTGATCCTCGCGACCCGCGAGGTGTTCGCTTCCCACTCGTCGGAATGCTCGCGGTCGCGGTGTCCGCGGTCCTGGCGGGCGCGAAGTCGTTCGCCGCGATCGGTGAGTTCGCCGCCGACCTCGACACCGTGCAACTCGGTCGGCTCGGGCTCGGCAAGGCACCGGTGGAGTCCACGCTACGCAAGCTCTTCGCCCGTCTCGACGCCGCCGCACTCGACGTCGCGTTGGCGGTCTACGCCTGGTGCCAAGTGCGTCAGATCGGCGGCAGGAGAGTGATCGCGATCGACGGCAAGACCCTCCGCGGCGCCCGCACCGCTGAGAGGACCGCGCCGCACTTGATCGCCGCGCTCGACCACGCCACCGGCGTCGTCCTGGGCCAGAATCAGGTCGAGGCGAAGTCCAATGAGATCCCCGCCGTGCGCGACCTGCTGACCGGCTTCGATCCCTGTGACCTGCGCGGATGCGTGATCACCGTGGATGCGATGCACACCCAAGACGACACCGCCGCGACCATCCTCGACGCGGGCGCGGACTACGTGTTCACTGTCAAAGCCAACCGCCCCACGCTCCTGAGCGCGTTGAAGAAGCTGCCCTGGAACAAGGTCCCCGTCGGCTCGCGGACGACCCAACTCGGTCACGGCCGTCGTGCGACCCGGACCATCAAGGTCATCGACCTACCGATGCTGCCGGACTGGCCCGAGTTCGTCGGTGTCGCCCAGGTCGCGCAACTACGCAGGACCGTCACCAAGAACGGGAAGAAGTCCGTGGAGGTGGTCTACCTCATCACCTCCGCCAGCCATCACGACGCACAACCGGCCACCCTGGCCGCGTGGGTGCAGGGCCATTGGGGAATCGAGAACCGCGTCCATTGGGTGCGTGATGCCACCTTCGACGAGGACCGCTCCCAGGTCCGCACCGGCGTCTTGCCCCGCATCATGGCCAGCCTTACGAACACCGCGATCAGCATCCTGAGGCTGACCGGCCGCTCCAACATCGCAGCCGCGACCAGGCATCACTCACGCAACCCAGAACGAGCCATCACATGCGCGCTGACCTGGTGAGATACGACCTTTCCGGGACCCTGGGCCCGGTTCCCAGAGAGTTGGTCCTGGCGGATGCCACCCTTATCGCCGCACTGATTGTCGTTGGAGTAGCTGTCCTGGGGTTGAGGAGCGGCTGGCTTCCGTCCGCGCTCCTTGTGGTGGTTGCCAGCGCACCGAACCTTGTGCCGATCGGAGTCAACATCCTGTACAACGCTGCACTTCTTCGAGCTACTACGTGGACCGCGTTCGCTCTCGCTGTCACCGGGGTCTTCGCATACTCTCGCTTCGGGGCGTGCGGACCCAGATCCTCGCCCGGCTAACCCACGGCTAACCCGAGCTCGTGACGAAGTCGATCAGCTCCTCGACCCGGCCGGAGAAGGCCGACTCGAGATCGGCATAGCTCCGCACGCGGGCCAGGATCTGCTTCCACGCCAGCCCGATGTCCTCGTTGGTCGTATGCCGCAGCCCAAGCGCCGCGGCGATCCCCGCCTTCCATTCCGTGTCGCGGGCGATGACCGGCCAGGCGTCCAGCCCGACCCGCTGCGGGCGTACCGCCTGCCAGACGTCGACGAAGGGGTGGCCGACGACGAGGACGGCGTCGGCGGCATACGGGCGCAGTGCCTGAGCGACGATCCGGCTCTCCTTGGAGCCGGGCACGAGGTGATCGACGAGCACCCCCGCGCGCGCCTGCGGGCTCGGCCCGAAGCCGGCGAGCGCGCAAACCAGGTCATCGACGCCGTGCAGCAGCTCGACGACGACGCCCTCGACGCGCAGGTCGTGGCCCCAGATCTTCTCGACCAGCTCGGCGTCGTGGCTGCCCTCGACGAAGATCCGGGAAGCGGCGGCCACCTTGGCGCGGGCGCCGAGCACCGCCTGGGAGCCGCTCGCCGACCGGGCGGGCGCGCTCGGCATCGCCGGTCCCGAAGGCCGGGTCAGCACCACCGGGCGGCCGTCGATGAGGAAGCCGGGGCCCAGCGGGAAGGAGCGCACCCGGCCGTGCCGGTCCTCCAGCGCGACCACCTGGGTGCCGCCGATCGCCTCGACCCGCAGCACCGCCCCGCACCAGCCGGACTCGGCGTCCTCGACGACGAGCCCCACCTGCGCGGGCACGGCCGCCACAGCTGCGGCCCGTGGGCGGCGCCAGTTGCCGGCGAGGACGTCCTCTCCATACCGTGAACTCACCGTCGCAGGTTAAGCGCTGGCGGCACGACCACGTAGAATTGGCACTCGCATGTCGGGAGTGCCAGGCCAGTCTCAGGCGGGCGCGTCACGCGGACCGAGTCGGAGCAGGGAGGATGCCATGAGCCAGGAGCGCCGGATGGCCGTCCTCGGGGCCATCGTCCAGGACTATGTGCACACCAGCGAGCCGGTCGGGTCCAAGGCGCTGCTGGAGCGCCACCAGTTCGGGGTGTCGGCGGCCACGATCCGCAACGACATGGCCGCGCTGGAGGAGGACGGCCTGATCGTCGCGCCGCACACCAGTGCGGGCCGGGTGCCCACCGACGCCGGCTACCGGCTGTTCGTCGACCGGCTCTCCCAGATCAAACCGATGGGCCGCGCCGAGCGCGAGGCGATCGCCGAGTTCCTCGCCGGCGCCGTCGACCTCGATGACGTCGTCGACCGGACCGTGCGGCTGCTGGCCAGCCTGACCCGGCACGTCGCGGTCATGCAGTATCCCTCGCTGACCCGCTCCAGCGTCCGGCACGTCGAACTCGTGCCGATCGGTGGCACCCGGCTGATGCTCGTGCTGATCACGACCACCGGCCGGGTCGAGCAGCGCATCCTCGACCTCGGCCTCGACCTCGAGACCGACGGCGGCGCGCTGGTCTCCCGGCTGCGGACCGAGATCAACGGCGAGGCCGCCGGGCACACGCTTATCGAAGCGGCCGAGTCGCTGCACCGGCTGCCCGAGCGCTTCGCCGCCGAGGAGGGCGACGCCGTGCGCCGGGCGATCGCCGTCCTGGACGAGATGCTCGTCGAGGAACGCGAGGAGCGGGTCGTGCTCGCCGGCACCCGCAACCTGGTGCGTTCGCCGGGCGACTTCCCGAGCACGCTCGAGCCGGTCTTGGACGCCCTGGAACAACACGTGGTGCTGCTGAAGTTGTTGTCCACAGCCGCGGGCGGCGGCGAGCACATCGCCGTGCGCATCGGCCACGAGAATCCGTATGCCGATCTGCAGTCGACCTCGATGGTCACCACCGGCTACGGCACCGGCGTGCAGCTCGTCGGCGGGCTCGGCGTGGTGGGCCCGACCCGCATGGACTACGGCGCGAGCATGGCCGCGGTCCGGACCGTGGCGGCATACGTCTCGGCATTGCTGACCGAATGACTTCGATAACCGACCAAGGACGATGGTGAACGACTACTACGCCGACCTCGGGGTCGCCCGGGACGCCACCCCGGAGCAGATCAAGTCCGCCTACCGGCGGCTGGCGCGCAAACTGCACCCCGACGTCAACCCCGGCCCCGAGGCCGAGGAGGAGTTCAAGCGCATCTCGCAAGCGTATGACGTGCTCTCCGACCCCGAGAAGCGGCGCAGCTTCGACATGGGCGCCGACCCCTACGGCGGCGGGCAGGCCGGCTTCGGGCAGGGGTTCTCGTTCAGCGACATCATGGACGCCTTCTTCGGTGCCGGGGCGGCGGGGGCCAGCCGCGGGCCGCGGCCGCGGGCAGCGCGGGGCCAGGACGGGCTGGTCCGGCTGGCCATCGACCTGCGCGACGCCGTCTTCGGCGGTGAACGCGAGTTGACGATCGAGACCGCGGCGGTGTGCAGCACCTGCCATGGTGACGGCGCGCAGCCTGGCACCAGGCGGCGTCGCTGCGAGGTCTGCGGCGGGCGTGGGGAGATCCAGCAGGTGCAGCGCAGCTTCCTCGGCCAGGTGATGACCAGCCGCCCGTGCAACGCCTGTCAGGGGTATGGCGAGATCACCTCCCACCCGTGCTTCGAGTGCTCGGGCCACGGCCGGGTCCGCACCCAGCGCTCGATGACGATCAAGATCCCCGCCGGTGTCGACACCGGCACCCGCATCCACCTCGCTGGCGAGGGCGAGGTCGGCCCCGGCGGCGGGCCGCCCGGCGATCTCTATGTCGAGGTCAACGTCAATCCCGACCCGACGTTCACCCGCCGCGGCGACGACCTGCACGCCAGCGTGCAGTTGCCGATGACCGCCGCCGCCCTCGGCACGACGCTCGTGCTGGACACCCTCGACGGCCCGCAGGAGATCGACATCCGCCCGGGCACCCAGCCGGGCGAAGCCACCACGCTGCGCGGCCTCGGCGTCAGCCACCTGCGCGCCGCCGGACGCGGCGACCTGGTGGTCCACCTCGACGTCCGCACCCCGACCCGGCTGGACCCGGAGCAGGAGGCGCTGCTGCGCGAGTTCGCCGACTTGCGCGGCGAGGACTCTCCCGGCGCCCGGCTCGCCGCGCCCGACCACGGCCTGATGGGTCGGCTGCGCGATGCCTTCAAACCCCGCTAACCGCGACCATTCCACCGAAGCAAAGGCGCTTCGGATCGACCATTTGAGGACGGAGCCGATTCGATGACCCTGCCGCTGTTCCTCACCGAGCCCGGCGAACTCCAGGGCCTGACCCCGGGGGCCGACTTCGTCCTGCGATGGTCCGGAGGGGCGACACGCCGCCACCGTCAAACGGCTCAATCCCGGCGAGATCCTGTGGGTCGGCGACGGCAGCGGCCACCGGATCACCGGGACGGTGCTCAACGCCCGCGGCGGCGAGCTGCGGATGAAGGTGACCGAGGTCGTCACCGACGAGCGGCCCAGCCCGTCGTTCACGCTCGTCCAAGGGCTCGCCAAGGGCGACCGCGATGAGCTTGGCGATCGAGGCGGCAACCGAGCTGGGCGTCGACAAGGTGGTGCCCTGGCGGGCCGAGCGCTCGATCGTGCAGTGGAAGGCGGAGCGGGCCGAGAAGTCCCGCCAGAAGTGGGTCGACGTGGTGCGGGCCGCGAGCAAGCAGTCTCGGCGCGCGTGGATTCCCGAGGTCACCGAGCTGGCCGCCACGACGGCGGCGCTGGTCCAGCGCATCGACCGCGCTTGCGCGACGTTCATCCTGCACAGCGAGGCGATCCAGGATCTCGCGGCTCAACCCTTGCCCGGCGCCGGCGAGGTCATCCTCATCGTCGGTCCCGAGGGCGGGATCTCCCCGGCGGAGCTGGCGACGCTGACCGGTGCCGGCGGCATACCGGTCAAGATCGGCGTCAACATCTTGCGGGCCTCGACCGCCGGACCGGCCGCCCTGGCCGTGCTGTCCGCGGCCGAGCGCTGGCAGTAGGCGCGCCGGCTAGCTCACGACGACGTCGACTCCCGCGACACCCAGTAGCGCCCCGCCGGTGGACGCGGGGTAGCCGACCTCGATCCGGTAGAGCCCGGGCTGCAGGCCGGGGATCTCAACGGTGTAGCGGCGCTGGGATGCCGGCCCGCCCTCGGTGGGTTGATCGGCGGTGGCCTGGCCGCTCAGAATTGGCTCCGGGCGCGGTGTGGCCGGACCGGGCGATGAGCCGGTCGACGACGGGTTCTCCGGTGAGTTCCCGATGGTGGCGTCCGGAGCGCGCGTGACCGACCAGACCAGCCGGCCGTCGGGCACGTCCGCCAACCCGGTCAGGGTGACCGGGCGACCGGCCGGGAGCGCTGCGCCCAGACCAGGGCCGTCGATCCACACCGGCGCTGCCTCGGTGGCGATCCGGTCGCTGTCCGGGCGGTCATAGCGGCCTCCCGCCGGGAAGCGTCCCAGCAGCAGGTCAGCGCCGTCGGCGAGGCGGAAGGTCACCGGCACCCGATGCCCGTATGCCGCCTGCGCCGTCCACACCATCTGTTGCAGGCTTATCCGGGCGAGCTCGGCATCGGCGCTTGCGTGGCCGCCGTTCGACAGCGTGATCGTGATCAGCTCGGGGGTGACCGTGACCTCGGTGGCCACCGTGCCGTTGAACGGCGCAGTCGTCCCCGGCTCGGTGAGGCCCGGCCCCATCGCCCACCGCACGGCTGCGCGCACCGCCAGCGGTGCCGGGGCAGCGGTGGGGATGTCGCTTGGGACGAACCAGCGTTGCAGGGCCCACCGCTGCTGCGTCGCGGCAGCACCCGATCCTGGCTCGGTGATCCGGGCCAGGGCGAAGACGGGCAGCGCTCGCCCGGCCGGGATCGCCTGGGCGGGCGGGTCCCCGATCGCGCTGGTGGTGCTGGGGGAGGGCAGGCCCCGCCCCGCCGGGTCGGCCGGGGCCGAAGCGCCCCAGCGCACCCCGAGGACCACCATGGCGACGACGGCCGCGGCGGCCAGGGCCGAGAAGCCCCAACTGCGGCCACGGGAGGGCGCCGGGGCGGTGACGAGTTGGGTTCGGGCCCGGATCTCGGCCAGCCGGTCGCTCGGCTGGATGCGGGCGGCGTCGGCATCGAGCGCGGCCCGCAGCTGGCTGCTCAGCCGGTCGAGCCCGCGGTCGTTGAGGCTGCCGTCATCGAGGTCGTGGCCGCCGTGGTCGGGGCGAGTCATGGCCGGTCCTCCCGGTCGAGCGTGGCGAGCTGAGCCCGCAGGTTGGCCAGCCCGCGGGAGGCGTGGGCCTTGACCGAGCCGGGGGCGATGTCGAGGGTGTCGGCGATCTGGGCCTCCGACAGGTCGAGGTAGTAGCGCAGGATGAGGACCTCCCGTTGCCGGCGCGGCAGCCGCTCCAGGCAGCGCAGCATCGCCGCGTTGCCGAGTTCGTCGAGGGCGAGCGCCTCCGCGCTCGGGCCGGTGGTGCGGGCCGCGTCGGCAGCCAACGGGGCGAGCTTCGCGTGCTCGACCGTGCGATGGCGCAGCACCGAGCGAGAGCCATTGACGACGCTCCGGCGCAAGTAGGCCACCGCCTTGCCGTGATCCGCTTTTTTTCCCCCGGTCGGGCGCCGACCACCACCACGTGGTGCCGAAGAATCTCCCGCCAGCGCCGCCATTTTTCAAAGTGTTTCAACGAATCGCCGCCCAAAATCAGGCGCCATTCGGCCCGGTTTTGCCGCCGGAGCCGCCGAAGGGTTTTGTAGGTGAAGGAAGGCCCCGCGCCCAAATCCCACCGCGACACGGGAAATTCCGGCCTCCGCCCCAGGGCGAGGCGGAGCATGGTAAGGCGTTCCCGGTCGGAGGCCCGGGGCCCCGTGGACTTCAAAGGCGACCGACCGGCGGGAACGAAATGGACTTTGCCCAGTTTTTCCTGACGGAGGGCGGCCCGGGCCAGGGCCAGGTGGCCGGATTGGACGGGATCGAAGGAGCCCCCGAAGTAGCCCAGGACCGGGCGGGGGGCGGCGGGACGGGGACGGGCCACTATTCGCGGATCTGGCCGCTGCCCCGAACCAGATATTTCGTGGTCGTCAGCTCGGGAACGCCCATGGTGCCCCGGGCGTGCATCTTTTGCGTCGAGATCCCCATTTCGGACCCCAGGCCGAAAACACTTCCGTCGTGCAAGCGGGTGGAGGCGTTGTGCAGGACGGCGGCGGAATCCACCTCGGTCATAAACCGCCGGGCGGCCGCTTCGTCGGCGGTAACGATGGCGTCCGAGTGATGGCTGCCGTGGGCGTTGATGTGCTGGATGGCGTGGTCCAGGGAATCGACCACTTTGATGGCGGCTTCCCATTCCCAGGAATTCGGTGTCGTAGTCCGCCGGCGTGGCGGCGGTGACGACGGCGCCGCCCAGTCGGCGGGTGTCGGCGTCCCCGTGAACCGCCACCCCGGCCTCGGCGTAACGGCGGACCAGGCCGGGCAGAAATCGGTCGGCCACCGCCCGGTGGACCAGCAGGGTTTCCATGGCGTTGCACACCCCCGGCCGCTGGGTTTTGGCGTTGACGGCCAGGCGTTCGGCCATGGCCAAATCGGCGGCTTGGTCGACGTAAAGGGAGCAGAGGCCCTTGCCGTGGGACAGGACCGGCACCGTGGCCATTTCGCGGATGGCGGTCACCATCTCCTCGCCGCCCCGGGGAATGACCAAATCCACGAACCGGTCCATGCGCACCAGGTCCCGGATCACGGAGCGGTCCGCGGTTTCCACAAACTGAATGGCCCCGGCGGGCAGGCCCGCTTCGGTCAGCGCCCCCCGCAAAACGTGGACGAGCGCGGTGTTGGACTCCAGCGCTTCTTTCCCCCCCGCAAAATGACCGCGTTGCCGGATTTAAGGCAAAGGCCCGTGGCGTCCACCGTGACGTTCGGCCGGGCCTCGTAAATCATGGCGACGACACCCAGGGGAACCCGGACTTTTTTAACGTTCAAACCGTTGGGCCGGTCCCAATCGGAAAGGATTTCGCCCAGGGGGTCGGGCAGGGCCCGCGATGTCCCGAAGGCCCCGGGCCATGTCGTCCACCCGACGGGGAGTCAGGGCCAAACGATCCAACAAGGCGGGGGCCAGGCCGGCTCGGCGGCCCGCCTCCACGTCGATTTCATTTTTAAAAAGGATGTCGTC
The DNA here is from genome assembly GCF_037045025.1 of Nostocoides sp. Taxonomy (GTDB): domain Bacteria; phylum Actinomycetota; class Actinomycetes; order Actinomycetales; family Dermatophilaceae; genus Nostocoides_A. Next base: position 390,269 of record NZ_JBAOHM010000018.1, read on the forward strand.
CCGGTTTTTTTCCAACGCGTCGGCCAGGACCGACAGCGCCCGGTTCCGGGTTTCGGCGGTGGAGGAAGCGAGGACGCGGCTGGCCTCTTTGGCCCGCCCGCCCAGGAGCGCCAGCTCCGGGTGTATTCCGAGGGCGCCGTGGGCCGCGGGGCGCGGTCGGCGGCCCGGCGGGGCCGGGGGGATCGGGTCTTTTTAGCCTTGGATTTCGCCATGGTCCTATTATAGAAAAAACGGCCTCCCCCCGTGAGGGAAGGAGGCCGTTTTCGCAAAACCGTCTTGTTACGCGTTGGTGCTCAGAACGTGGATCGCTTCCATTTCCTGGGTGATGGACAGAGACATCCGAACGATCTTCGGCCCTTCCAGGATCAGGAACTGCACCAATTCCCCGATTTCCGGAACGCCCACCTGATTCCAGTGGGCCAGGGTTTTGTCGCCGGTCAGGATGCTCAGGCGGTATTTGATGCTTTCCCCCGAGAAGAGGCCGGGCGCGAACCCCATGGTCTTGGACAATTCGGGAACCGCCTTGTAAAGGCCGGCCACGGAATAGCGGCCCTGTTCGTCCAGAATGCCCGGGGTGGTTCGGGAAACGACGCGGCGGGTCAAGTCCTGCCAGGAGTCCAAGGCGTGCCGGTGGTCGGGACGGCGGAGCGTCTCCAAAACCCCCGGCTTCTGTTCCCGGAGAATCGCGTCCTTCGCCCGGGCGAGCCGCTGGGCGGCGGCGTCGGGATCGCTCGAGACGGCCAGGATCACGGCGCCGTTCTGAAGCGAACTCAGGAGGCTTCGCACCAATCCCGCGTCGTCCTGGGCGTCGACTTCGATGGTGGCGATGTCCGGCGTGCTCCCCGACGGCCGGGGCACCAGATCCCAATGGGAGGATTGCACGTCCATTTCCCGATGGACCGCCGGGGCCGGGAAGGTCGCCCGCCGAACGAGAATGGCCATGGCGTTGGCTTCCCGTTCCGTCAACGACGCGCCGAACAATTCGGCCCGCTGAGCCAGAAGGAAGAGCGCCAGCGCCCGAACCGCGGACGCGTTGGGCGTCGGGGTCCTCGCCGTGCTGTTTTTGGCCAAGGCGCGCAACGCGTTCATGGCGTAGACGCCGAAACCGCTTTTGGCGTCCTCGGGCTTGTTGCGGGAGAGCGCGTTAAAGGTCGAGATCAGGCGCCGAAGGTCCTTGTCGCTCAAGAAGGCCACGTCGATTTTGGATCGTTCCGCGGGCGAGAGGGCGTCGTAGGCTTTCGCGGCGAACCCCAACCACGCGCCGCCGAAGGCGGCGTAAAGCCGGACCAACCCCGCCTGGGGGTCGGTTTTGTCTTCCGGGTTTTCCCGGGTCCATTGCTCGGGCAGAATATCCGAAAACCGCTCGATCGGCAAAAGGGCGTCGACCGCTTTCAGGGACTCCCGGGCGCGGGCCGTTTCGGCGGAGGCGCCGCCGGTTCCGCGGGCCACGACCCCGGCCACGAGGCCGCCCAAACCGAACAACCAGGGCACGAGGGAACTTCCGCCCACGCCGGGAATTCCGAAGAACCCGGCCGCCTCAGCGCCCGTGGGAAGTCCGAACAGGGCCGCCCCGGCGGCCATCAAAGCGATGGACAGCGTCCGGCCCGACATCGTCGGATGGCCCGAGAAAAACGTCAAGCCGTAACCGGTGAGGAAGAACGTCGGCGCGAGACCGAGAACGAAGGACCCGGCGGCGAAAAGAGCCCCGCCGGCCAGCCACACCAACAATTCGGTCGAAGCGGCCCCCGACTGGCGGCCGACAAAGATCCGGCGCGCGGACTCCAAAAAGGCCGCCCGTGGACGGCCGTCGGGCAAGGCGCCGAGCCGTCCGTAAAGGCTCACGCCTTGAATCAAATTCCCCACCGCGGCGGAGCGCCGGACTTCCAGGCCCAGGGCCAGGACCCCGGGCAGGGCGGCCGCGGCCAAAATCACGGGCGAGGCCGTTCCGGCGGCGATCGCCGCGGCCGTACCGGCCACGGACGCCACCACCGCCAACAGCGACGCACGGGCGAACCCGCCTTGGCGGGTCGCCGGGGCGTGAACCGCCGCGGGAGCGTCAAGAAGTCCTTTTAACGTCGCGGTGAACCGCGTCGAAACGGGGACCGCCACGCCGTCGCCGACGTATCGGTTTACGTAGGGGTTCGAAACATTGCCGGGGAACACGATCGGCGCCAGGGACGCGGCCGGCGCCACCACCACGGTGTCTTCTAAATTCAATCCGAAACGGTTGGCCACCGCCCCCAGCCGCAGGGAACGAACCCCGTTTTCAACGGGGCCCAAGCCGTCGGCGCCGTCCACCGCCAGCGTGTAAAGGGCGACGCGGCGCGACAGGGGCCGCGCGGCCAGTTCCTCCGGCAGTCGGCCCCGCACGATCGGTTCCGCCAAAACGACCACCCGGTCGCTCCCTTTCGACGCGGCCGCGTCCACCACCGCCTGCTCCACGCGACCGATCAAGTCGTCGGTGGCGCCGGTGTCCAGGTAGAACACCGTGGTTTTCTGGTCGCGCGGCGTCGGCAGGAACACCGGCGGATGAAACGCCAACCAACGCTCCTGCACGGTGGTTTCGATCAGGGCCCGGCCCCGGGTTTCCGGTAGCCGCTCGGTCAAAGCGTTCAGAAATTGCGTGCCCGCGTCCGCCGCTGGAAGCACGGACCGTCCCAGGGAATGGTTCAGAACGCCGAAGAGCGCCGTCAGCGGCGGAAGCACGGCGGAGACGGAAACGTCGGCCGACGGCCGACGGCCGAGGTCGGCGATTTGAGGGCCCAGCCACGACGCGGCCGCGTTCAGGGGTTCCTCGTTCGGCACGGGACGGGCGATGGGCCGCACGGGAAATTCCGGCGCCGCCAAGGGGATGGTCGCCGGGGATTTCGGCTGGGCAAAATGACGGCCCCCCGCGAACAGATACCACATCCAACCCGCGCCTCCGAAAATCAACCCCAACGTGGAAATCCCGTAGAGGACGGCGACTTTTTGGTTCGCCCATATTTCAGCGAGGCCGACCCATCCCGACCCGTCCAAATACGCCGCCAGTCCAAAAGTCAACACGGCCGCCAACGCCATCGATCCGAGGCCGATGAGCAATGGCACACGCGCGAAACCTCCCTCGGAGCCCCGGCCGCCCGTGGGGGGCGCCGGTGGAACGGGGGTTTCCCGACCGGGAATGCCGTCGTCCGGCCGGAGTGGGACGTAAGACAGGAGGTGCGAAGTCCCTTTCCATTGGAGGACCCCCTCTCGGATATTAATCTCCGGGCTTTCGGCCAGTTGGGCCATTTCCCGGGCCACCCCGCTCAGGCGATCCAGGTCGCTCCGCATCTGGCGGAGGGTCGATTCCAGCGTCTCCCGCCGGCCGGGGGAGAAGTTCCGGTACGGCATGAACTGCAAACCGACGGCCGCCGCTTTCAATCGGAGGACGGGGTGGAGCACGTCCCCCGGGGCGTCTTCCTCGAAAGGCCCCGTCATCGTGTTGTAGAGGGGCGACGACAAGGGCATGGTCTCCAGCCGGTGCAAAACATCCACCGCGGCCTGATGGAGGCGGGCGATGTTCGCGTCGACGACGGCGTCGAACTTTTTGTCCGCGCTCGCATCGCCGGGCACCCACCGCAAGGATTCGATGGTTCGAAGGGCGTGGTCCATCGCGTCCACGCTGTGCCGAAGGACCGAGGCGGCCGTGTTGGCGTCGGACTTCATCTGGGACGGAGCGACCGCGTCCCCGTTGACGGAATGGCGAGGCCGGTCCCCCCGCTGATTCGCCTTTTGAACCTCCGGGAAATCGGAAGGCGCCAGTCCGACCACCTCGCCGTCGGCTCCGAGATCGATCCGAACCCCGGCCCGGGCCAGTTCCGTCAGCCGGGCGGAATAAGCCTCCATGGCCCCGGCCAAATCGTAAAAATTGCCGCGGGCGTCGGCGTTCGTCTCTCCCGCGGCCGTGAGCGGCTTTTGCGGGGTCCCCTTGTAGGCGATGAACTCCCGGCGCCCGATGGACCGGAACGCCACCTCCGGCACGCGCCCCCCGGCGTCGATCAGGAGCGGGAGCTGATTGACGAGGAAGTCCTGCACGGCCTGCTCGGTCACGAACCCCGTGTTCGTTTCGGAACCCAATTCGTTGGCGACCCCCTTGGCCATGGGGCGCGTCGTCAGGATTTTGTCTCCCGTTTCCTGCAAAACCCGCGTCCAGCGATCCGGGGGGACGGATTTCAGTTTCTGGACCAGATCCCCGCCGCCTTCATCGAACCCGAACAGCCGGGCCAAGACCAACCGAAGGTCCACCGCGTAGAAGGCGGCGTTGGCGTGCCAGGGGATCGCCTTGCCGCCGACGCCCGTCGTGAGATCGTCCAAATAGCGTCGGCCCTCCTCCAGGAAATTCGCCAAGGGGACGGCGCGCTCGCCCACGAGGATCGTGGCGGGGTCCGTCGGCCCGAGCTTGATCCCGTCCCAAGGGGAATTTTTCCGGACGGGGAACTCGCTCGCCTCCCGAAGAACGCGCCGGGAAACGGTCTCCCCCGTTTCGTTGTTCACGTAGGTTTCCGACACGGCGAGCCCGACCTTTCGGTCGTTGTCCGTCTCGGTGACCATCGCGACCGTCGCCAACGGACGCCCCTCGGACCGGGCCTTTAAGATTTCCCCCACCATGCCTTCCCGGGGGAAGTTCAAGACGTTGTCCCCGTTGCCCACGACGGCGACGCCGTCCGATTTTTCAAGGAAATCGATCATCGCGACTTGGTCCATCAGCGGGGATACGAGCGGTTTTTTTGTGTGACGCGCGGTGCGCACGTGATATACTAGTTTTGTTATGAACTGGGCTATATATGCAGTACTCTCCGCTTTCTTTGCATCGCTTGTGGCGATATTTGGAAAGATAGGAATCAAGGGTGTCGACAGCAACCTTGCAGTAGCAATCCGCACGGTTATTATTGTGGTGTTTGCGTGGAGCATTGTCCTCATTCAGGGGAATGCGTCTGATATGTTTAAGATATCAAAGTACTCGTACACCTTCATCGTGCTCTCCGCACTCGCAACGGGCCTCTCCTGGCTTTTCTACTATAAGGCGCTGCAGTTGGGGGAGGTGTCACGTGTTGCGCCAATCGATAAGATATCGATTGCGCTCACCATCATCCTTGCGTTCGTGTTTCTCGCAGAGAAGCCAACGCTGGGGAACGTGCTTGGTGGTACACTCGTGACGCTCGGAGTCATCGACCCATATTCGTTAAATAAAAAATATATGCTACACGGATTTCATGTAAATTTGGAAGAGGTTACAAAAGAAATACCGATTTTCGTCGGGTGCTCTATACCGGCAAGGGGAGTCAGCTCGTGCTCATGTGTCTTCCGCCAAGTGAAGAAATTGGGACGGAGACACATCATGAAAATGACCAATTTTTCCGTTTTGAATCAGGTGAGGGGCGGGTCACGATTAATGGCGAGATATACGACGTGCACGACGGTGACTCGGTCGTGGTGCCAATGGGTGCAGAGCACAATGTGGTAAATATTTCTCAGATGAGTCACTCAAGTTCTACACCATCTACTCACCAGCGCACCACGAGGACGGTACCGTTCATAAAACAAAAGAAGAGGCGATGCGCGACGAGGAAGAGCATTTTGATGGAACGACAAGCGAGTAGTGAAGAGGAGGGGGGCGCGAAAAAATGGCCGTGGGCCATTTTTTCGCGCCCACAATCCCCAGAATACCCCACAACATTGCACATCTGTCCATTAGGGTATATGGTAGTACCGTCTCATTTTAATCAGGAGTTTGAGAGACTGTAGTTCTTTACATATCACGTTGTAACGTTTTGTGCACCACCCCTTAAGATACTTAGGAGGTGGTGTGTCGCGAAATTGCACACGGAGGCCAACTGATGGTTAATACGCAATGGTTTGTGGAGTGTGACCCGTTCTCCAATGAGTCGCTTGCTGAATTGCTTGCAGCATGGAACATTGGGAAGGATGCTGAGTATCGAGGTGTTCTCGATAACCTGGGAGTGTCACGCGACGTGTGGCTTGTTCCGCCAGAACTTGTGACGCGTTTGCGCCACGCCATGGTTGTACAGCCAACCCTCAAGTTCAGGTTCTTCAAGCGCGATGGGTCAAGCGGAGTCATTAGTTCGGCTGATTTCCTCATGAAGCGTCGTAAGTCAGCGGTGCTCAAACGAGCGGCCGATGACCTTGCCACAGTTACTGCGCGAAAAAAAGCACGATGAGCGTATAGGAATTTTATTATCGCATACACTTAAAAGGCAATCCTCGGATTGCCTTTTTCTTTTTATGCACCATGGACCTTCCGGATTCTTCGTAAAAACCTTGAGGGCGGTGACCAACACAATACGGTGAAGCAAACTGCAATCAGTGGTATTCTATGCCAATATGGCATTTGAAGGTGAACAATTTTTACATAAGCGTAATCCACGACTCCATACTACTCAGTTTGTGGAGCATGAACAGGATCGAAGGGAAAATGCCCATGAAGGCATGCATCAAAAACCACACGAACGGTTGGCGGATTGGATGCAGACTCTTGAGCACACCCACCTCGCACACCGTGGCGACCCAAAAGTAGTTGAGCGTTTACGAAAGCACTACCATGGTCAGTACGTGATACGACCAGCAGAAGTGTCCGAACGATATATTGAGGCACGCCTTCGAAGTGGATACGAGAAAGGACAGGGAGATGACGTTACTCAGGAAGAGTTACGAACACAAACTGTAGAGGATGCGATTACCAATCAACGTATAACGCTCGATGTGTGGTTTGACTACCTCATGTCTCTAGAGGGTGATTATATTCCCATGTGGATGAAGTATTGGATATTTACTGAGATAGCCAAACTCTCGGGATACGACAGGATACAGCAGACGTTCCGCAGGCGTGACAGGGGGACACTCACACCATTTCCAGAGCTTCATTGAGGAAGCGTTGGGGTTACTTGTCGATAGAATTAATCTCCGCGAGTGGGAAAAGTACATGTTGCGGATAAAACCATCGACACTTCTCATATAGAGACTCTTGAAAATATGAGTTTCTCAAAACTCTATGCAGAGGCAATTGAATGAACGAAATCCGAATATGCATACGACATAGAGTGTACTGATGGTCTGTGGGTTAGGTATCCGCAGGCGTCGAACCACGACTCCCTTGTGCAATCACTGAAGGGAACACGATACCGGTTGGTGCACTGCACGAGAATCAACTGCCGCCACACAACTGAAGGGGGGTGATTTTTATGTGTACTACTCGAATGATATCGGTGGAAAGCCAGTTATTCCACGTGCAGCAATCAGAATGAGTGGTGATCAAATCGCCGAGGTGCGGGGAATAGCGCTTGAGCAAAATCTCAATCCCTACATTCACGAAGTTGTCGAACAAAAACTTAATGAATTTCCAGACGGTGAATTATATGACCAGAAATTGAATGACATGGCGCTCCTTACACAGCTCGAACACAAGCGTGCGCAGCAGGAAATGTTGTCGATAGAATTGCGTTTTCTCTACCAGGTCGATAGGCAAATCGTTGGCTTTGGCAGAATCGAGGATCCGCGAATTGCAGCGATTATTCAGCGAGGCGATATAAAGAATGATATGGCGCGCATATTTGACTGTACCGAGGAAGAAATATCAACGACTGTTGAAGAGGTTCTTTCAGGCAAAGCACGTTTTCACTACGGGCACCTCGATCTCGATAGTCGCACCACCACCGACGAGCTTACGCTCCCTGAGTTTGTGAGCGGACACCTGTACTTAAACGAGGTGACCTCATTGCATGGGGTGACACTTCCAAAACATGTTGCAGGAGGTCTCCACCTCGCGGGTGTTGTGTCGCTCGAGGGAGTGGAGTTGCCCATAGTGGTATATGGTGACCTTGACCTCCGAAAATTAACAACCATGGCTGGCACAAAGCTACCCGCCACACTTAATGGTTCAATTTTTTTGAATAGCCTTGTTACGGCGGAAGGACTTAATTTTCCTGAGGCAATGAGGGGTAGCATACACCTTGGCTCACTGATGGATGCTGCAGGACTTGCGCTCCCGCAGTCTGTCGGTGGTGATATTGATCTACACAATGTCGAAGTTGTTTCCGGTCTCGTGTTACCTAAAATAGTGGGGAAAGATGTGCTTCTGCATCACCTACATTCTCTAAAAGGTGTTGCGTTACCGGAAACGGTCATTGGTGACATTTACCTCAGTGGTGTCACTTCACTTGAGGGTGTTGTGTTGCCTCGGTATGTCGGCGGGGAAGTAGTTATGGGCGGTCTTTTCTCAGGAACAGCGTACAGAACTCCGTACACAGTACCCCCATCTTCACGTATACCCTGAATAGGGTTTTGATTAGTAACTTTCGCACAATACACTACATTCACTGCGGAGAGGGGGATTCGAACATTACATGTTCAGTACCCGTTTTGGATATTTTGGTTCACTTCGTTCCCAAAATATCTCAAAACAGCTTCGAATCCCCAAACAGCGCCCCGCTCCGTTTGTTCTCCTTGTTCGCTACGTTTCACTGCGGTATGCTCTGGACAAAATTCGAACTTTTTTCGAAGAAAATCCGACGAGGAAATCTGAAACAATACGGACGAAGTTTTGCGGAGGCAATTTTCTGGGGACAGGACTCCGCAAAACTTCGGCTGATTTATTTTTTTGAATTTGGATGTCGCAAATGGAAAAGGAGGGGTTTGGGGAGGAATTTTCCATTTGCTTCTCTTTTTGTTTTGGCGAAATTCGGGCGGGCGAAACTACCAAAGAATTTGGTTCCAATTCGTTTGCTGTATTGAAATTTGAGCTTGGTTAATTATCTTGTTCTTTTCCGCAACTGTTAAAAGATCAGACAAAATATTATTTGAATTTGCAGGGTCTACAATTCTAGCTCCGAGCGGATTACCTGTACTTTTAGCCAATTCGTTTAGTACATACCAAACATTATCACCAAGACTATTTATGTCTTTTGATTTGTTAAGTAAAATTTTATCTACGAGTAAATATTCAAGATAGATAGAAGGAAAATCTAATTTATTTAACTCTCTCCATATTTTCAAAATCTTTATTTCGTTTGTTCGACCAGATTGTGAAATGTCCGTAATATGTTTTTGTATATTTGTTTGAGTCCACGAATTAGATTTTGAAACATACAAATTATGATTATTTGTATTTCCGCTTTGCTTTCTCGCTGGCGTAACATCAACCTCCAAACCATTTAAATTTATTCTGACGGAAACATTCTGTTTCCTGACAGATGAATATGTATTATTTAACTTTATGAATAAAGAATCATAACAAGCCTTTAAACCCCCGTTATTGTCGTTACAGCCACTAGTTAGCGAAACTACATAGTCCACATCGGAAGCAAGCGAAATTGCTGTTCCTTTGGCGCGAGAGCCAGAATATAACAGATTGACATAGCATGATGATGCCCATGTTTTTAAAGTTGTTTGAAGTTGAGAAAGTGCAACAGAATATCCCGATATATCTCTACTATTATATTTTTGCAATATCTGATTTAAATACATGTTAATTTCTGTCATAACTTGTCGTAATGAGCGATGTCAAAACATCATTTAAAAGACGACCTCGGAAATTCACAACAACAGTATTTGCACGATTTGCAATATCACTCATTTTTATCTTGCGGAATGCTCGCGGGTTTTGCGTAAATTACTACCGCTGTCTGATGATTTTTTCTTGCAGAAAAAATCTGTTCTATTTTATCTCCTGATGTTTCCCAATCAACAAGAAAAATTGTTTCGTCTTTTGCTTTATCAACATTATCTAAACTTATATGAAGTATGTTTTGTTCTTTGAAAATCTTTGAATCAAGAAGTGAATCTTTTATACTCCCAAATACTTCAACTGATCCAAAGATTGCAACTCTCCTTTTCCATAAAGCAATCCCTAATCTAAAAACTACTGGTGTAATTCCAAATGTCCAACAAACGACCTTATATAGAAAGACCAAGAACACCAAGACGTAACTGTTAGTCCACCAACTATGATAAACAGCGGGTGATTATAAAAACTTGTAATCTGGATTAAAAAGTTTTCCATAATTATTTTTTCTTTAATACCAGCACACTGATGAGATTTCTGTTCATTCCAAGTTTATTAGAATCTTTCCAGCTCCACCATTTTAGTTTTTCTGGTTCATTACCACCTCTCGCAAAATAAACAGCTTCTCTGAAACCATATAAGACGCAACGATCTATATGAACCCCTCTTTTTTCCTCTAATTTTAAATATAACTCTTCTGGGTTTAGTTCTATGAGTTGGAAAAGAGAGTATATTCCCAGTTGATTCAAGTCTCTTACAGAGGCTGGTCCAAAACCAGGTATTTTAGATAATTCACTATCATTCTTGGCTAATTTTTTTGACATAAATTACATATTTACTGGCGTACAGACTTCGATTAAGAACCCGTCAATGTCTCTTACATATGCAACTGTTTGACCCCATGGTTTCTGCTTAGGTTCTTCTATAAGCATGCCGCCTGCAATTTTAACTTTTTCGAGTATTTCACTCACATCGTCCGTAACAATACCTAACTCTGTGGCAAACGGTTTATTTTCAATATTGTTTTCAATGAACCCATTTTTAAGGTTAGTACCCGCGAGTTCTTTTGTAGCAAATGCTATTGTTGTTTCTCCAGTATTTAATTCACCATAATCATTTTCTGGTGTTGTAAATTTTCTCACAAAATCAAAAGATTTTTCGTAAAACTCAATAGATTTTTCTACGTTTGATACATATAGAATTGTATAGGAAAATTTTGTCATATTTTTACTTGATTAAATCATCTACTGACACATTCAAACCTTTTGCAATTTTTGAAAGAGTATCAATAGTAGGGTTAGGGTTTTGTCCTGATTCGACATTCACGACAGTATTTAAAGAAAGATCAGCAAGTTTTGAAAGTCTGTCTTGCGACACACCAAGTGCTTGCCTTGTCTTTTTGATATTAGCACCAATGTTTGGTGTTTTTTTACTTGCTTTGTTGTTCATAATTTGATACCATTATAATGTATAGGTTAAAATATATGGTATATATCTCAACTAATGTAATTGTAGCAAATTTTATGAAAAATATCAAAGATATTTTTGTATTTTGTATCTACGCCCGCCCGAATTTCGCCAAAACAAAAAGAGGAGCAAATGGAAAATTCCTCCCCAAACCCCTCCTTTTCCATTTGCGACATCCAAATTCAAAAAAAAAAATCAGCCGAAGTTTTGCGGAATCCTTTCCCCAAAAAATTGTTTCCGCAAAACTTCGTCCGCATTGTTTCAGATTTCCTCGTCTGGATTTTCTTCGAAAAAAGTTCGAATTTTGTCCAGAGCATACCGCCAGAAAACGAAATCGGGTTCGGAAGCAAAAATATGGTCGGCACGAAGTGCCGTCTGTTCTGAATTCCCCCCAAAAAATCCTGAATCCAAAAGGGTTCGCCACGCAGAGCGTGGCTCCTCGTTAGCCAATGCAACAATATGAATAATCAAACTAGAAAATTTTTTATATACACCAGAAAATCTACCGATACAGAAGATCGGCAAGTGAGAAGCATTTCGGATCAACTGGCCGAACTCAAAGAGTTAGCGGTTAAAGAGCAAATTGAGGTTGTAGATATTTTTGTGGAAAAACAAACCGCTAAAGCTCCAGGTCGGCCAGTATTTAATGAAATGCTTCTCCGTATCGAAGCAAATGAGGCGAGCGGGAATTTTAGCGTGGCATCCCGACAGATTGGCTAGAAATTGCGTTGATGGTGGA
>NZ_JBAOHM010000019.1:0-263934 GCF_037045025.1 Nostocoides sp.
ATCACCACCAGGTGCACTCCGAAACCGGTCAGAGCCCACTGACCCGCTGGAACGACGGCTGGCAGGCCGCCGGGCACGGCCCGACCATGCCAGCCGCGGACGCGTTGACCGAGGCGTTCTTATGGTCCCAGCTGCGCACCGTCACCAAGACCGCCACCATCAGCCTGCACGGCAACACCTACCAGGTCGAACCCGCCCTGGTCGGACGCAAGGTCGAACTCGTCTTCTCCCCGTTCAACCTCGAACAGATCGAGGTCCGCCACAGCGGACGCTCCTACGGCCAAGCCGTCCCACACGTGATCACCCGACACACCCACCCCAAGGCCCGACCCGAGACCCCCGAACCAGCCCCCGCCACGACCGGGATCAACTACCTGAACCTGCTCACCGACACCCACCACACCCACGTCGCCGACGACGAACGGATCGGCTTCCACGCCCTCTACGCCAACAGCCCCGAAGCCACCACCGAGCAGATCCCCGGGCAACTGTCCCTCGATGAAATGCTCACCGACACCACCTCGCGGCAGGACGCGGCCCGGTGAGTATCCAACGCCTGCAATCCTACTGGGGATTCACGGCCATGCCGTTCGGCCGGTCCCTGGCCCCCTCGATGCTGCACCGCCACGCCGGGCACGCCGAGGCCATGGCCCGCATCGACTGGTGCATCAGCCAACACGCCCTCGGGGTGATCACCGGCGAGGTCGGCGCCGGCAAGACCGTCGCCATCCGCGCCGCCACCGCCGCCCTGGACACCTCCCGACACGTGGTCATCTACCTGCCCAACCCCTCCGTCGGCGTCCGCGGCATGCTGCACCACATCACCTCCGCCCTCGGGCAAACCCCCACCTTCTACACCGCCACCCTGGTCCCCCAAGCCGCCGAGGCCCTCGCCGCCGAACACGCCGAACGCGGCCGCACCCCCGTCCTGGTCTTCGACGAAGCACACCTGCTCGACAACCCCCAACTCGAAGCCGTCCGCATGATGACCAACCACGGCATGGACTCCGGCGCCCCGTTCGCCGCGCTGCTAGTCGGACAACCCACCCTGCGCCAACGACTCCGCCTCGGCGTGCTCGCCGCCCTCGACCAACGCATCGCCGTCCGATACACCCTCACCGGGATGACCCCCGACGAAACCAGCGACTACATCACCCACCACGTCAAGATCGCCGGACGCACCGACACCCTCTTCAGCAACGACGCGATCACCCTGATCCACAACGCCTCCCGAGGATACCCACGCGCCATCAACAACCTCGCCGTCAACGCCCTGATGGCCGCATTCGCCAAAGACACCAACATCGTCGACGAGAAAGCCGCCCGCATCGCGATCTCCGAAACCGGCGCGGACTAACCAACCCCCGTCACCACGCCGAGCACCCCGTCACCACGCCGACCACGGCCCCGCCCGCCAACCGCGGACGGGGCCGTTCCACACCCAGACCATCGGCAAACCCGATGACGCCGCCATCCGCAGAATGAGCGACGGTCAACAACGGGTCGAAGAAGCAGGGCGTGGCCTATAGCTACGCCGGTCAGCGGGCGGGCCGTCCGCATCTGGGGACCTGGGCCGAGGCCGGGTTGACCCTGGCCGCGGAGTTGTTGGCCGGGAATGAGGATGTGAGGCCCCGGGCCGCTGGCCTGTTGCGCCGGGTCCTGGCCGGGATCCCCGAGTACATCCGGGCCCAGGCGGCGGCGCGGGATCGGTTGCGGGTGCGCGCGGATGCTGGCTACTTCACCGCCGACCTGGGGGACCGCGGCGGTGACGGCGGGGTGTGACTTCGCGATCGCCGCGAAACGGAACACCGCGATGTGGCGCGCCTACGCCGCCATCCCCGAGGACGCCTGGGGTGCGGCGAGCGGGATGCCCGGTGCGCAGGTCGCCGCGGTCGATTACGCCCCGCAGGGGTGGCCACCGCACACGTACACCATCGTGCGCCGGGTCCGCGTCGCGGCCGAGGACATCTCGGCCGACCCGCGCTCACGGCGTCGGCGCACCATCGACAAGCACCAGCTCACCCTGGCGTTGGAGGGCGCGGCCAGTCACGCCCACGCCGTCTCCTTCATCGTCACCAATATCCCCGCCAACGACCACCCGGGCGACCCCGCCGAGCCGGCCAACCCCACCGAGCCGGCCGAGCCGGCCGAGCCGGCCGAGCTAGGCGAGGCAGCCGCACCGGTTGCCTCGATCACGCAGGTCGAGTCCTGGTTCCGCCGCCGCACCGACATCGAGGACCGGATCCGGGAAGCCAAACTCGGGGCCGCGCTGCGGCACCTACCCTCGGGCAATCACGCCATCAACACCGTGTGGATGTGGGCTGCCCTGCTCGCCGGGAACATCTCCGTTCTGCTGCAAGCTCTGACCGGGATCGACCAGCGTCACCGCGCCCACGGCGCCCGGCTGCGCCACGAACTGCTCTGCGTCCCAGCCCGTCTGGTCCGCCACGGCCGCCAGCAGACGCTGCGGTTGCCGCCCGGGAAGCAACTCCTGCCCACCGTCTTGGCCCGGATCCGGGCCTTGCCCACCGCGGCCTAGCCTAGCCCGCGCGCCCCTGCCCCGACAACCCACGGACCCCGAAGACCCGCCTACCCGAGCGCCACCGGGCGATCCACCCTGCCACAGCATCGAAATACCAACTGCCACAACACAAAATCTAGCGTCCGCTCAGCGACCGCCCGCCTACTCGCAACCTACTCGCGGATCCGGGGTCAGAGCGTAAATTAATAAAACTGTACTTGTGTCCTGGCCGGCAATGAAGTATTATTACTGTTATGACCTTCAGCCTCCGCGATCCGCGCCAGCCGGGCTACTGCCGGCTGGCCGAGGAGGAGGCGTTGCATCTGGGGCTGATCACCCTCGATGACCTCATCCCCGCCCACATGCGCGAACGCGAGCACGCCGAGGACGAGGCCTTCCTCGCCGAGCGCGCCCGCGGATGGCGACCCATCGACGAGCGCTTCGCGCAGTACGCCGATGACGATGGCTTTGTCTCCTCTTTCGTCATCGAGCAGATCGAGCGCGAAGAACGCCGCGCCTGCCGCCAACGCGCCGCCCAGCAGCGCGCCGCCCAGCAACGCGCCGAACGCAAGCACCGCGCCAAGGCCCGCCGCGCCGCTCACCGCCGGGCGAAATCCCGACGGCTCGATGCCCGGCAGGTTCAACGCACTGACCCTGCTGTCGACACTCTGGCAGCCGGACCGACAACGACCCGGCAGCGGCAACGCTCCCGCTCCCGCGGCCGGATCAGGTCGAGCCGGTGGCACCTGGTGAGCCCGGAGCACCCGCATCACCGGGTTCAGCGGGTTCAGCGGGTTCAGCGGGTGGCGCGGATCAGGTGGCCTGTCTGCGGGCAATGATCGAGCTGCTCGCCGACGTCGACGGCCGCGACGGCGGCTGCACCGCCGCGACCCGGATCGACCTGATCGCCGTGTGTGAACAACTCAAAGGGTCCCTGAGCGCGGCCCAGGCGCGGGTCAGCGTGGCGTTCGCCGACGCTCAGGCTGACGCGGCCGAGGCCGCGGGGGAGTCGGTGCGGGCCGCGCAACGCGGGATCGCGCCGCAGCTCGCGTTCGCGCGGCAGTGCAGCCCGGCCACCGCCGACCAGCACTTGAGCCAGGCGCAAGCGTTGACCAGCGTGCTGCCGCATACCTTGCAGGCGCTGACTCGCGGGGCAATCACCCCGGCCCAAGCCAGCGCGGTCCACGCGGCAACCACCGGTTTGAGCCCCGAGCAGATCGAGGCGCTCGATGAGCGGCTCGCCGACCGGTTGCCGGTGCTGAGCTACCACCAGCTCAAAGCGGCCGCCGCGCAGATCGCGGCCGAGATCAACCCCGCCGCCGTCGTTGAGCGCCACTCCCGCGCGGTCCGCGAGCGTGGCGCGTGGACTCGGCCCGCCCCGGACGGGATGGCCTATCTGACCATCCTCGGGAAGCTGTCCGAGATCGTGGGCGCGTTCGCCGCGCTCAAGCAGCACGCCACCGCCGTGGTCGCTGGACACGTCCCGAACGACCCGCTCAACGACCGCAGCTACAGCGCGGTCCTGGCCGACACCGCCCTGGCCCGGATCAGCGGCCTGGCGCCCGGCGAGGCTCACCCGGTCGCGGTCACCTTGGTGATGACCCCGGAAAACCTCTTCGGCAAAACCGCCAACGACGTCACCACTCTCTTCACGCCTACCCCACCCGCGGCGCCCGAGACCGGCAAGCCAGCCACCGCCGAGCCCGAACCGTGCAAGCCCGAGGCAGACACCACACCCGAGTCAAACACCACGGCCGAGGCAGACACCACGTCCGCGACCGCGGCTGAGCCCACGCCCGCCGGCAGCGCCCCCGAAGAGGCCGCCACCAGGCGGCCCCGCGCGACGCCGGCGCACCGGCAAGAGGCCCCGCCCGCCGACCAGCCCGTGGCCGCCGAAGAGGCCACGCCGAAGGAGTCCCCCGACCCCGCCGCCGCCAGTCCCGTGAAGGAGGCCACAGCCCAGGATTGCCACATTGAGGGCGCCGCGACCCACGCAGAATCCACCCGCGTCGACCCCACCGCAACCGAGGACGGCATCGCAACCGAGGACAGCGTCGAAAGCCAGCCAACTGCTCCCGAACCCGGCCCCGGCTGGCATCGTCCCGGAGAGGGCACCCGCTGTCGCGGAGCAAACACTCCGGTGCGAGTCCTCGGCCACGGCACCATCCCCGCCGCCATCGTCCGCGACTGGCTGCTGGCCGGCTGCGACAACCCCGACTTCGACCCCGGCAACCGCGCCCACCCCGACCACGGTGACCACCCCGACCACCCCGACCCCGCCGGCCGACCGACAGAGCACGCGGGGCCCCACCCCGCGGCGGTCACCCTGCAACGGGCGTTCACCAGCCCCGACGGCCGCGACCTGATCGCCCTCGAATCACTGGCCCGGCTCTTCCCCCCACCGCTTCGTTCGCTGCTCATCCTGCGGGATGACCGCTGCCGGATGCCGTTCTGCGAGGCCGACATCCGCCACGCCGACCATATTCGGCCCGCCACCGAAGGCGGCCCCACCAGCTACGGCAACGGCCAGGGCCTATCTGCGCGCTGCAACTACACCAAAGACCTGCCCGGGTTCACCACCCGGGTGCTGACGCCCGCCGAGATCGCGGCATACGCCGCCGGCCCCGAGACCGACCGCAACACTCACATCGCCCGCGAGGCCGGCCCCGACACCCACGTCACCGCCGTCACCACCCCCACCGGCCACACCTATCTGTCCGCGGCTCCGCCCGCCCTCGGCTGGGGCCAGCGTCGCGGCCGACGCGACCCGACTGCCCGATGGGCGAGGTCAGATCAGACCCGGATCCGCGAGTAGGTTGCGGTTAGGTGGGCTGTTGCTCAGCTTCAGCTGGATTTTTGTTGTGGCAGTGGCTATTTGGGTGTTGGGGCAGGGTGGATCGCCCGGTGGCGCTCGGGTAGGCGGGTCTTCGGGGTCCGTGGGTTGTCGGGGCAGGGGCGCGCGGGCTAGGCCGCGGTGGGCAAGGCCCGGATCCGGGCCAAGACGGTGGGCAGGAGTTGCTTCCCGGGCGGCAACCGCAGCGTCTGCTGGCGGCCGTGGCGGACCAGACGGGCTGGGACGCAGAGCAGTTCGTGGCGCAGCCGGGCGCCGTGGGCGCGGTGACGCTGGTCGATCCCGGTCAGAGCTTGCAGCAGAACGGAGATGTTCCCGGCGAGCAGGGCAGCCCACATCCACACGGTGTTGATGGCGTGATTGCCCGAGGGTAGGTGCCGCAGCGCGGCCCCGAGTTTGGCTTCCCGGATCCGGTCCTCGATGTCGGTGCGGCGGCGGAACCAGGACTCGACCTGCGTGATCGAGGCAACCGGTGCGGCTGCCTCGCCTAGCTCGGCCGGCTCGGCCGGCTCGGCCGGCTCGGTGGGGTTGGCCGGCTCGGCGGGGTCGCCCGGGTGGTCGTTGGCGGGGATATTGGTGACGATGAAGGAGACGGCGTGGGCGTGACTGGCCGCGCCCTCCAACGCCAGGGTGAGCTGGTGCTTGTCGATGGTGCGCCGACGCCGTGAGCGCGGGTCGGCCGAGATGTCCTCGGCCGCGACGCGGACCCGGCGCACGATGGTGTACGTGTGCGGTGGCCACCCCTGCGGGGCGTAATCGACCGCGGCGACCTGCGCGCCGGGCATCCCGCTCGCCGGCGCCCACGCGTCCTCGGCGATCGCGGCGTAGGCGCGCCACATCGCGGTGTTCCGTTTCGCGGCGATCGCGAAGTCACACCCCGCCGTCACCGCCGCGGTCCCCCAGGTCGGCGGTGAAGTAGCCAGCATCCGCGCGCACCCGCAACCGATCCCGCGCCGCCGCCTGGGCCCGGATGTACTCGGGGATCCCGGCCAGGACCCGGCGCAACAGGCCAGCGGCCCGGGGTCGGACGTCCTCATTCCCGGCCAACAACTCCGCGGCCAGGGTCAACCCGGCCTCGGCCCAGGTCCCCAGATGCGGGCGGCCCGCCCGCTGACCGGCGTAGCTATAGGCCACGCCCTGCTTCTTCGACCCGTACACCTCCACATCGGTGGAATCCAAGTCCACCGTCACCGCCGCCGCCAACACCGCCTGGCGGGACGCCGGCAACAACCCGACCGCGGCACCGGTCAGGTCCGCGACCGCACCCTCCAGGCCGGCCAGCTGCGCCGGCCCGAACCGGCGGGCCAACCCCGCCGCCGTGCTCGAGGCCAACACCGGCACCGCCGACAACACGCCCGCGGCCACATCCTGGCGCTGCCGGTCCAACGCGGCCAGCGCGTCCCCGCCGAGCAGCTGGCACTGCGCCAGAGCGACCAGCACCTGCCCGGCCGTCGCGCCCCGCTCCCGCGTCTTGATCGGCCCAATCTCGCGGTCCAAGCGCCCGACCACATCCAGCTTCTCCACGAACTCACCGATGGCCGCCACCCCCGAGACCGCGGTCAGCGACGCATCCGGCGCGCCGATCCGCACCCGCTTCCGCACCCGGCCCCGACGACGTACTCTGTTCACCGACAAGGTGCTTCTCCCCACTGGTAGATCGATGGCTTCGTAACCCCGATTCTCCCAGCAGGACAAGCACCTTCGTCACATCACACGCCGCACACCCCGACCACTACCCGCGGATCCGGGTTCAGAACGCCATCCTCGACGGGGCCGCACCTACCGACCCGATCGACATGTCCCGCGTCCTCGATCGGACTATCGACCACGAACACGTCTATTGGACAAACCTCGCGACGCACCGAGGTCTGGACCGGGGGGTCGATGCCGTAGCAGACAGCGAATTGGTGCAAGTCGTGGCTGTTACCAACTTATTGGGCGCGGAGACTCAGCCCGCGTGGCAAGCTGCGGGCGCTCGTGTGAGCCCCCGGCTGATATGTAGGGCCCGTTTGTCAAGTGGCAGGGTGAAGCGGGGTCCTCTCTGGCCGGAGGGGACCCCGCTTCGTCGTTCATCGGAAAGTGGTGGCCGGGAGACAGCGTGTCAATCGACGCGCGGTCAGTCTGATATACGCGGGTTGGTTACCGCAGGGCCCTGGTTTCGGCTGGAGAGTCTCGGCTGGTCTAGGGTCGAGCGTCGCCCCGGCAAGGCTCGGGGTTACTCATAGCAGGTTCGCTGGTTCTCTCCTCGCGCTGCTGCCCGGACACCAGGGGTGTTCCGTGAACGAGGCGTGGTGTGCGGTTAGGTGTCCATGGTGGCCAAAGACCAGCACCAGCCGGCCAGTTCGCGGGCGATGGCGGTGTTGGCGACGGTGTGCCGTTTCTTGTGTGCGGTCATCCGCTGCCAGGACCGGTGCAGCCGCCGGTTGCCGGCGTCACCGCGTTCAGCGGCCACGGCCGGTGCCAGCGCCCACCGTTGCTGCATGGTTTTCCCGGGGGTGTAGGCCTTCTTGTGGTGCCAGGCGGCCTCGATCAGCAGCCGCCGGGCGTGGCTGTTGCCGGTCTTGGTGATCCCTCCTTGGACCCGGCTGGCGCCGGAGGACGACTCGGACGGCACCAGCCCGAGGTAGGAGCCGATCGAGGACCCGGTCAACCGGTGCCAGTCCCCGATCTCCACCGCTAACGCGAACCCCGTCAGTGTCGAGATCCCCCGCAGGCACCCCAACCGTCGGGTGATCGCGGTGTACTCGCTGTCCGCGGCCAACGCCAGGATCTGCTCATCGAGCCGGTCGCGGCGGGCCAGGAGCTGGGTGACCGCGGTGTAGCCATCATCGAACGCGGCCCGTGTCCCCACGCCGTCAGCCCCCAGCTCGTGCGTGCCGATCCGGCGCAGCCACCGGTCATGGCCACCGGTCCAGGCCTTGCCCTGCAGGTAGACATAGCCGTGCCGCAGCAACAACTTCGACAGCTGGTGGCGGGCGCTCATCAACGCCGCCCGGACATCCTCGCGGGCCCGGACCAGATCCCGGGCCGATTCCTGCGCCGGCGTCGGGATGGTCACCGCGACGATGTCGTCATTGCGGGCCAACCGCGCCAACAACATCGCATCCCGCCGGTCGGTCTTAACCCGCTCCCCGCTCGGACGCAACAACTTCGACGGAGCCGCCACCTGCGTGCGGTGACCAGCGGCTAGCAACCCCCGCGCCAGGCCATACCCGGTCGGGCCCGCCTCATAGGTCACCAGCACCGGACCATGCTGCCGCGTCAGATCCGTGACGAACCCGACCACATCCACGGTCCGCGGCCAGACCACCCGCTCGATCACCTCACCGGTCCTCGTGTCGATCGCGGCCGCCCGCACCGACCGGGCGTGGACATCCAACCCAAGACTTGTACGCTCGGTAAACACCGGAGCCTCCTATCCATCGGCCACCAGCCAGCCCTTCTGGCCAGGTGATCCCCGAGTTGTGGCATACGCGAGGCTCCGGGCACAACCCCCACAAGATCATCCACTCACCGGACCCGGGCCAAACCTGCCAACGCGCCAGAGGAGTCAACGTGGAACACGCGCAGCGCAGCGAGCATGAACGACGTTGACACCGACAAGCGATGGCAGACAATCACCCGCGCCGGCGAATGGAACCTTGCCGAGACCGAACACCCGGAACACTCGCCAACCCCCATAGGGTCTAGTACTACAGCCGCATTTATGGGAATGCGCCACGGCTGGCGTAATGACATCGGCGGGCTCGGGCTTGGTGCCGGCGACGCCAGGATGACCAGTGAAGAACTTCGGCCGGGTCTGGGTTGTGTTTCCAGATCAGTTGCGCCAGAAGGTGTTTGACCTCGGGGACGGTGAGCGGGATCAGGTCCGTGGGGTTGGCTCGATGGCCCCCTTTTTGGGGGTTGCCGTGGCCGCGGTGGTGATGGTCAGGAAGGCGTGGGCGAGCATGGCCAGGGTGATGTGCCGGTACCAGGATTCGTATCGGCGGACCTGGTACTGGTCCAGGCCGACCTGTCCCTTGGCGCTCTGGAAGGTCTCCTCGATGGCCCAGCGGGCCCCGGCGACACGGACAAGCTCGCGCAGCGGCGTGTCCTCGGGCCCGCAGCACAGGTAGTAAGCCAGGTCGGTGGGGTCGCTGATCGAACGGCGCACCAGCAGCCAGTAGCCATCGGCAGATTCCAGCGGACGGATCTGGGCGCGGGCCCAGTGATAGAGCCGGGGACCCTTGGCGCCGTTGCCTGCGGAGATTTTCTTGAACGCCTGCGCTGGAAGCGATCTCGCGAGTTCGTCCGCACGCAGCTTGGCGACCCGGTCGCCGGTGTCCGTCTCGACACGGGCGATGACGCGCTGGTTGACCGGCACCGCGAGCACGTACGGCATGCCACGACTCTCCAAGGTGGCGCGCAGCCCGCCGTGCTGGCCGTATACCTCGTCGCCGGTGACCCATCCGGCCGGCACCCCCGCATCCAATGCCCGACCGATCATCGCGATCGCTAGCTCCGGTTTGGTCGCGAAGGCCACCTCGTCGCCGATCCCGGCCTCTCGGCAGCGGTCCCGGTCCTCGGTCCACGCCTTTGGCAGATACAGCTCCCGGTCCAGGAACGTGCGGGCGACGGGCGTCGCGTATGCCAGGAACACCCCGATCTGACTGTTCTCGATCCGCCCCGCGGTGCCGGAGTACTGCCGGGCCACCCCGGCCGACTTCGTGCCCTTCTTGAGGAACCCCGTCTCGTCCACGACCAGCACCCCGGCCGGGTCGCCCAAGTGCTCGACCACGTACCCACGCACGTCGTCACGAACCAGGTCCACGTCCCAATCCGCCGCCGCGAGAAGGCGTTGCATCCCATCCGGGTTCGCCGCTCCGGCCCGCTCCGACAGCGTCCACCCGTTCTTGCGCTCCACCGGCGAGAGCAACCCGCGCACGTACTCCAGCGCCCGCTCCCGCGGCTCAGACCGCGCGAACCGCGACGCGATCCGGGCATGCACGGCCGCCAGCCCCTCCGCCCACAACTCCACTTCCGCCACACAAACCTCACTGATCACATAAGCACCATGGCCCCAGTCATCAGTCTGACATCCACGACACGCCGGTCAACCACAAATAAATGCGGCTGTAGTACTAGGCCGAAGTTACGGCTGGTTGACGTGGCGAACCCCCTGCTGGGCAGGGGGTTCGCTGGTTTGGGTGTTGGTGGTTCTGTCTACTTGCCGTTGATGGTTAGGGGGATGGGGGCGTTTAGGAGGGCGAAGGTGTGGCGTTGGGTGGGGGTGGGTTCGGCCAGGGTGGGCACGAGGGGTGTGGTGTGGTCGGTGCCGTAGCGCAGGTCGTTGCGGGTCAGGGTGGCGAGGTGTTTGAGCAGGGCCGGAAAGGACCGCACGGGCTGGTCGTGGTCGTCGGTGTGTCGGGAGGCTTTGCGGTCCGCGGCTGGGGAGCGGTGGGCGGGGGCGACCGGGTCGGCGGGTGTTGGCGGGTGTTCGTCGGTGTAGGTCAGGGGGGCTAGGGTGGCGCGTAGGTGCCAGGTCAGGTAGGCGGCGAGCATCACAATCAGGACGTGGGCGCGGACGCGGTCTTCGAGGCGGTGGTAGATCGGGCGCAGGTCGAGGTCGGTGGCTTTGATGCTGCGGAAGTCGCGTTCGACGTGGGCGAGGTTTTTGTAGGCCTGGACGATGCTGGCGGGGGTGAGGGTCTCGGCGGGCGTTGGGGTGCGTAGCACGTAGATGCCGTCGAGGGCGGCTTCGGCGGCGATCTGGCTGGTTTTGCGGGTGATCACCACGGTGGTGTCGGTGATGGTCAGGTCGAAGTGTTTGGCCATCCGGTATTTGTTGAGGAGTTTGCCGACCCGCAGGCCGATCGTGTCGGCGCCGGCTAGCCGGCCCTCGGCCACTGCTCGCTGGGTGGGGGCCAGGGCGGTTTCGGTGGCGGTGAGCAGGTCCTCGCGTTTGCGGGCGCGTTCGGTGGCCAGGAACGGGTTGCGGCAGGCGATCAGCCGTTCCCCGGGGTAGTCGGGGTGGCTGATTTCGGCCAGGTTGTGTTCATCGAACAGGGTTGGTTGAAGCGGGCCGCCCTCGGCGGCAAGGGTTTTGATCGCGGGGGCGCGGAGCGCGGTGATCCAGCCGAGGTCGGCTCGGGTGGCCGGGTCGGTGTTGGTGTGGCGGATCGCGGTGATCCGGGCGGTGGTGATCATGCCGCGGTCGCCGACCATGACCATCTCGGTGAGTTTGAAGGTGTCCCGCACCAGGGTGACGGCCTCGATGAACGCGGTGGGGTCGGCGGTGTTGCCGGGGAAGACCCGGATCGCGACCGGGCGACCGGCCGGGTCGGTCAGCAGCCCGTACTCGATCTGGGTGCGGTTCTTCTTCCCGTCGCGGGAGTAGCCGCGCCGGGCCAGTGGGCAGTGGCTGCCTTCCATCCACGAGGACGATAGGTCGAACAGCGCCATCCGGGCGGGGTTGGCGTCGGCGGCCAGGTGGCGCCGGGCCAGCTGCTTCTCGATCGCGTCCTGGCGCCCGAGTAGCCAGTCCATCGCCGCGTAGACCTCGTCGGTGGAGGCACCGGCCAGGTCGAGGTCGACGCCCAGGGTGGTGTCGGCCCACCAGGAGATGGTCGCCAGCTTCGAGCCGGGTGCCAGCACTCGGGCGATGATCAGCCCCATCGCCAGGTCCCGGGCCCGCCCGGGCGGCCCGAGTAGCCCGGGTAGGCCCAGGGCCCGGGCTTGGGCCCACACCGCGGCCACATGCCCGTGCGGCAGGGAGCGGGTGATGGTGGCGGCCTGGTCGGCCGGGATGAACGCCTGCCCGGCCAGGCAGGCCCGGATCACCTCGATCAGCTCGGCCGGCAGGTGGGAGAGGTTCGCGACCGTCTCGTTGCGCACCTTGCCGTTCTCCCGCCAGGAACGCCGCAACAGGTGGGTCTCGTAGTCCCGGGCCACCCCGTCCTTACCAACATAGTGACGACGGTGCGTGGTCACATGAACCGCTCCACCACGTTTCGCCATACCGCCAAAATATCACACCGTGCCGGATCGATCGATCCACTTTAGTGACGACACACCGAGGGGTTAGAAGCCGCATCACTGCAGGTCAAAACGGGGATCAGCCCTCAAACCACTCGCAACTTCGGTCTAGGGGAGCATGCTGGCCTGGTGACCTGGGCACGTCAGCTTTACCCCGGCGAGCCAGCAGCAATAGGCAGGCTGCAACCCGATCGCCTTGCCGAGCATCTCATCGTTCGAGAACTGACTCGTGACGCGTCTCTGACCAACTCCGCGTCGGCAAACCTCACATCACCACAAGTTCTCACGGCACTCGCCGTCCTGGGCCGCGCCGCCAAGGACCGCCCCGAAGTCGTGGACCATCTGCAGTCCGTGTTCAGCCAGGTAGGGTCCGAAATCGCCCTGCTCCCAGACGAGATCGGCCTCCTGGAGTCCCTTCTCTACGCCATCCCTCACCCGTCCACCTCCTTAGCGGGCCTGAGGCTGACGTTGGTCAAACGCCTACTGATGCAGCGGACGAAAGCATCAGAAGCGCAGGTCGCAACGTGGTTAGACGTTGCGGGCACGGCCTATTCCGAGGTCGGGCAGCCCGCGCAGGCGCTGCTCGCGACGCAGGAAGCCGTCACCCTCTACCGGGAGCTGGCCGAGCGCTACCCCGACCGGTACACCCCCGACCTCGCGGCATCGCTCCGGGTCCTAACGGGACTGCTCGAGGCCGACGACGCCTGGCCGCGTTGGCAAGTGGCGATTGAGGAACTCCGGTCATCGATGGCGCGGGCACACTTCGGCGCCGAACTGGCCAAGGCAAGCCACCAGGCGGTCCCGGACCGCGCAGCCGCGGCGCTGTCGACTGCCGCTGACCAGGCGACGATGCCTGACGACGCGGGGCCGCGAGACTTCACCGTTCGCACCCGACTACTCGTCCGCGAGGTCGCTGCTGCGTTTCCAGCCGCCGGCTTGCCCCCCTGGGTCACCGACCCGCTCCCCGACAAACACCTGAACGCGATCGGCGTCCTGGAGCAGGGTCTCATCGACCCAGCGCGGCTCGCCGACGCCCTGGTCGAGCACGCCGACGTCGTGGGCGAGGCGGGTCTGCTGCATACGATCGAGCTGGCCGAGACCGTCTTCGCCACCGACCTCGGAAGCGTTCGAGGCCTGGTCGAGGATGCCCAGGCCCGCGGTCTCGAGGTTGCCGCCGCCGAACTGCGCGACCTCGCCTCCCTACAAGACGTCGTCCGGGCGTGGATCGGGACGCCGACGTGGACTGAGTCGGTTGACTACTTGCGCGAGCACCCGCAGCTGAGAGACGACGCCGTGGGCAGCATGCTGGCGTCCGCTCCCGGCCCCGTGGCCCAACAGCACACGGCCATCCTCCACCTGGCGAACGGAATGGACCTCACCGATTCCGATACGGCAGCGTCTCTCGTCGAGTTCCTGGCCAATCCCGAGGTCGCCGCCGACGGGGCCATCGAGCGCCTCGAGGCCGGCGAGATCGACGCGATGACAACAACCGTGCTCGCCAACCCGCAGACCCTGGACACCCCTCGCGGACCGTTGCTGCTCGCCGTCTTGTTGGCCGCCCGAGGTGAGCCGGGAAATGCGCGGGAGGTGATCGCGGCATTCGGCCCAACCCTGAACCCGACTCAGCGGCGGGCCCGCGTCCTCAGCCTGCGCAAGCTGCTGGCCAGCAACCCCCCTTCCGAGGTGGCCACAGCGCTGCCCGACCTGATCGCCCTCCTCGACAACCCCTCGCCGAACCAGCCGGCCGGCGCCAGTGAGCCAGGTCCCGAGCCCGACCAGGCAGGCTGAGGCCGCGCCTGAGGCGGCCGAGCGGCATACGAGATGAGCGGGGTGCGTAACACCGGCGAAACAACCGGGTGAAATCCCAGTAATCCGCGCCGCCTATCGTGCGGTGCGACGCACGGGCCGGCGTGATGCGCCCATACACCCCTCAGTAGGAGGTTTTCCGCTTGTTCAGCACCGCTGACGACGTCCTGGCTTTCATCGACGCCAACGACGTCAAGTTCGTCGACATCCGCTTCTGCGACCTGCCCGGGGTCATGCAGCACTTCAACGTGCCCGCGGCCAGCGTCGACGCCGACTTCTTCACCGACGGCCAGATGTTCGACGGCTCCTCGATCCGCGGCTTCCAGGCGATCCACGAGTCCGACATGAAGCTCATCCCGGACCCGTCCACCGCCTTCCTCGACCCCTTCCGGGCCGAGAAGACCCTGGTCATGAACTTCTCGATCGTCGACCCGTTCACCGGCGAGCCCTATAGCCGCGACCCGCGCAATATCGCCGCCAAGGCCGAGGCCTACCTGAAGTCCACCGGCATCGCCGACACGGCGTTCTTCGGCGCGGAGGCGGAGTTCTACATCTTCGACGACGTCCGGTTCGAGACCAAGGCCAACGCCGGCTACTACTTCATCGAGTCGATCGAAGCCGCGTGGAACTCCGGGCGGATCGAGGAGGGCGGCAACCGCGGCTACAAGACCCGCTACAAGGGCGGCTACTTCCCGGTCCCGCCGGTCGACCACTTCGCCGACACCCGCGACAAGATCTGCTTAAACCTCGCCGACGCCGGGCTGACCGTCGAGCGCAGCCACCACGAGGTCGGCACCGCCGGCCAGCAGGAGATCAACTACAAGTTCAACACCCTGCTTCAGTCGGGCGATGACATGATGAAGTTCAAGTACGTCGTCAAGAACACCGTCTGGGAGCTCGGCAAGACCGTCACGTTCATGCCGAAGCCGATCTTCGGCGACAACGGCTCGGGCATGCACACCCACCAGTCGCTGTGGAAGGACGGCGAGCCGCTGTTCTACGACGAGCGCGGCTACGGCGGCCTGTCCGACCTGGCCCGCTGGTATATCGGCGGCCTGCTCAAGCACGCCCCGGCGCTGCTCGCCTTCACCAACCCGACCGTCAACTCCTACCACCGGCTCGTCCCGGGGTATGAGGCTCCGGTCAACCTCGTCTATTCCGCCCGGAACCGCTCGGCGTGCGTGCGGATCCCGATCACCGGGACCTCGCCCAAGGCCAAGCGGATCGAGTTCCGCGTGCCCGACCCGTCGTCCAACCCCTACCTGTGCTTTGCCGCGCAGCTGATGGCCGGCCTGGACGGCATCAAGAACCGGATCGAGCCGCCGGAGCCGGTGGACAAGGACCTGTATGAGCTGCCGCCGGAGGAGCACGACGCGATCGCTCAGGTCCCCGGCTCGCTGACCGCGGTCCTGGAGGCCCTGGAGGCCGACCACGAGTTCCTGCTTGAAGGCGATGTCTTCACCCAGGACCTGATCGACACCTGGGTCGACTGGAAGCGCAAGAACGAGGTCGACCCGATCCGCTTCCGCCCGCACCCGCACGAGTTCGAGATGTACTTCGACATCTAAGCGCGCAACTGGCCGCCGACCCGGCCGGGGAGCGACGCGGCATACGGCAGCATCGGGGCATGAGCACGCAGACCCGGCTGATCCGCGAACTCATCGAGGCCGGTGAGCGGGTGGTCCGCGCCGGACTAGTCCAGGCCTCCGGCGGGAACCTGTCTGCGCGCCTCCCGGGCACCGACCGCTTCGTCGTCACCAAACGCGGGACCTGGCTCGATGCGCTGGCCGAGGCCGACTTCGTCGCCGGGTCGGTCGCGGAGGGCATGGGCGCCGACGAGCGGCAGGCCTCGATCGAGTGGAAACTGCATCAAGCCACGTATGCCGCTCGCCCCGACATCGGCGCGATCGTCCACCTCCACCCGCAGCACGTCCTGCTCGTCACCGCCCTGGAGGAGCCGGTCCGCTTCGTGACCCTCGACCACCAGTTCTATGTCGGGCGAGCGGCACGGGTCCCGTTCTATCCCGCGGGCTCGACGCAACTGGCTCGTGCCGCCGCCGAGGCGGCGCGCGGGTGCGATGCGGTCATCCTCGACCACCACGGCTGCTCCACGCTCGGGGACACGGTCGCGATGGCGTTGCGCCGCGCGCTCAATCTCGAGGAGGCTGCCCAGATGAGCTATCGCCTGCTGTTGGCCGGCAACCGCGACGCCGGCTTCCCGGCGCAGTGGCGCGACCGGATCATCGAGTCCTGAGCATGGCGCCGGACCACGCCGACGGGCCGGGAGCCGGCCGGGACCGGGACGCCGGCGGCCGGCCCCGCCAGGCCCGGCCACGGGATGCTCTCGGCCGGCCGCTCCCGTATGGTGCCGCGGGGGTCGAGCCGGTCCCCGAGATCCCGCTGCCCCCACGGGACGCTCTCGCCGCTGCCGCCGGCCTCCTCGATGACGGCCGCCCGTTCGCCGCCCACGAAGTCCTCGAAGCCCGGTGGAAGGCCGCGCCGGCGACCGAGCGCGACCTGTGGCAAGGGCTCGCCCAGATCTGCGTCGCGCTGACCCATGCCGCCCGCGGCAACGCCACCGGCGCGCAGCGCCTCGTCGAGCGCGCGGCCGCCCGGCTGGAAGCGCACTCCGCCGGGGGCGGAGCGGCATACGGACTGGACCTGGGCGCGGTGGTGAGCTGCGCCCGCGCGGGAATCGCCGGCGAGCAGGCCCAGCGCGCGTGCCTCACGGCGCTGCTCAGGCCACCGACGTGATGGCCGCGAGCGCTCCGCAGTAGCGCTCCAGGTCGGCGGGCAAGAATCGTCCAGCGCTGCCCAGGTCATGCGTTACCAACCGGAAGACTAACGCCCGCAACAGATTCGGCTCGCCGATCTCGGGATGTGCGGTGACCAGCTCGGGGCCGGCGCCCTCCCAGGTCAGCGCGTCGACGACCACCACCGCCTCGGCGAACCGGCACGGCCGCCAATACGGCGACAGATCGATCACCAGCGGCGGCAGGTCGTCGTCGACCAGCACATTCGCGGTCAGGTCGCCGTGCACGAGTTGACTCGGCTCGCAGGCCGCTGTCAGCCGGGGCAGGATCTGGTCCAGCAGCGGCACGCCGGCAAAACCCGCCGGGTCAAGCTCGCCGAAGGCCACCCGGTCCCCCGTCGACCACCAGTCGACGCGCCGGTCCAGGAACTGCGGGCGCGGCACGTCGGCGACGGCGCGATGGAATCGCCGGCCCGCCTCGATCACCCGGCTCCATTCTCGAACCGGCCGCCGGCCCGGTTCGAAGCGCCACGCGATCCAGCCGCCGTCGGTCAACTGCCCCTCCTCGGTGCGCAGGAGCGGCGCCACCCGGAAGTCGCTGCGCCCGTCCAGACGCTCCAGCAGGGCGGCGTGCCAGTCCAGCGACTCGAGGGGCAGGTCCAGGGGCTTGAGGCCAACGTCCCCGCAGCGCCAGGCCCGGCCGTGGAAGCCGCCGGCTAACCGGACGAGCTCGCCGCGCGCCCCGAACGCCGCGATCACCTCCGGCGGCGGCTGCCCATCCATCTCAGGCGTGCGCCGACGGCGAATCGCCGGCGGCCGGTTCGAGCACACCCCGCTCGGTCGCGATCGCGCTGACCCACCGAGCCGGAGTGACGTCGAAGGCCGGATTGTGCCCGGGGGTCCCGTCCGGCACCACCGCCACCGCCCCGTATGCCGTCACTTCCGCCCCGTCGCGCTCCTCGATCGCGATCTGCTCACCCGAGGCGGTGGCCAGGTCGACCGTCGACCACGGCGCCGCGACGAGGAACGGGATGCCGGCGGCGTGGCAGGCCAGGGCCACCCCGAGCGTCCCGATCTTGTTGGCGACATCGCCGTTGGCCGCGATCCGGTCGGCGCCGACGACCGCGGCGTCCACCCGGCCGCCGAGGATCGTCGCCGCGGCCGCGCCGTCGACCTGCACCGCGTGCGGAATGCCTTCTCCCGCAAGCTCGTATGCCGTCAGCCGCGCCCCCTGCAGCAGCGGCCGGGTCTCGTCGGCATAGACGAACTCCACCCGCCCGCGCTGGTGCAGTTCGCGGATCACCCCCAGCGCTGTGCCCCACGCCGAGGTCGCCAGCGCACCGGCGTTGCAGTGGGTCAGCAGCCGCAGCCGCGGGCGATCGATCCGGTCGAGCAGCCAGTCGGCACCCAGCCGGGACAACTCCCGGTTCGCGGCCTCGTCCGCAGCCGCAAGCCGCAGCGCGGCCGCCAGCACGGCGTCCCGCCCCTGCGCGCGCAGGGACAGCACGTGATCCACACCCCACGCCAGGTTGACCGCGGTCGGCCGAGCGGTTCGCACCCGCGTGATCGCCGCGTCCAACCGCGCCGGATCCCAGCCCTCCCGCGCGGCCTCGTCGAGGGCCAGCACGACACCGAGCGCCCCGGCCACCCCGAGCGCGGGCGCGCCCCGCACGGCCAGCCGGGCGATCGCGTCGACCAATTCCGACGTCGACCGCACGAGCACGACCTCGGACCGCCCCGGCAACAGGGTCTGATCGAGCAGCGCGATGCCGCCGCCCGCCTCGTCCCACACGATCGTCGGGGTGAGCATCAGCGCTCCCGCAGCCCCCGCGAATACTCCTCGCAGGCGGCATACGTGGGAAGGGAACCGGCCGCGAGCGCCTCGGCCAACGACGGCGCCGCCTGGTCCTTGGCCGACAGCAGCGGCTCCCCCACCTCGGCCGGCAGGCGCAACCCCACCTGCGGGTCGAGCGGGTGGATGCCGTGTTCACGCCGCGGGTTGTATGCAGCGGTCACCAGGTACATCGCGGTCGTCGCCTCTGCCAGCGCGACGAACGCGTGCCCGGCCCCCTCGGGCAGATAGACCGCCCGCCGCGTCTCGGTGTCCAACTGCACCGAGTCCCACATTCCGAAGGTCGGCGACCCGACCCGCAGGTCGATGACATAGTCGAGCAGCGCCCCGGTCACCGCAGTCACGTATTTCGCTTGCGAGGGAGGCACATCCGCGTAGTGGATGCCGCGCATTACTCCGCGTGCCGACACCGAGATGTTGGTCTGCACGATGTCCGGCCGGTGCCCGACATGCTCCGCCAACAGGTCGGCGCGGAACTCCTCGTAGAACAACCCGCGCCCGTCCGGGATCACCTTCGGCGTGATCTCGAAGGCACCCTCGACGGCCAAGGCCCGGATGATCATCGGGGCCCGCTCCCCTTGTCCGACAACAACCCTCGCAGGTAGGCGCCGTACCCGCTCTTGTCCAGGTCCGCGGCCAGACCGGCCAACTCGGCGTCGCTGATCCACCCGTTGCGCCAGGCGATCTCCTCCACGCAGCCGACCTTCAGCCCTTGCCGGGCCTCGACGACGTGGACGAACTGGGCCGACTCCATCAACCCCTCCACCGTGCCCGTATCCAGCCAGGCGGTGCCCCGCGGCAGCACGCTGACCCGCAGCCGGCCCTGGCGCAGATAGGCCTCGTTGACCGCGGTGATCTCCAGCTCGCCGCGGGCGCTCGGCCGCAGCGACCGGGCGATCTCGACGACGTCGCGGTCGTAGAAGTAGAGGCCGGGAACGGCATACGAGGACCTCGGTGTGGTCGGCTTCTCCTCGATGGACAAGACCGTCCCGTCGGGCGCGAACTCGACCACCCCATAGGCCGACGGATCGGCCACGTGATAGGCGAAAATGTGCCCGCCGTCGAGATCGGCGTTGCCGCGCAACGCGGTTCCCAGGCCGGTGCCATAAAACAGGTTGTCCCCGAGGATCAACGCGACGCTCGAGTCGCCGATGTGCTCGGCGCCGATGGTGAACGCCTGGGCCAGCCCCTCGGGGCGGGGCTGGACGGCATACGTCAACGCGATCCCCCAGCGGGAACCGTCGCCGAGCAGGCGCTCGAACTGCGGCCGGTCCTGCGGCGTGGTGATAACCAGGATCTCCCGGATCCCGGCCATGAGCAGCGTCGACAGCGGGTAGTAGATCATCGGCTTGTCGCAGACCGGCATCAACTGCTTGCTGATCGCCAGGGTAATGGGGTGCAGGCGGCTGCCGGTGCCACCGGCGAGGATGATCCCTTTCACGCGCGGAAGTGTATGCGGGTAGTTTTGCCCCTTGTGCGAGTGCTGGTCACCGGAGGCGCCGGTTTCATCGGGTCCAACTTCGTTCTGCGCGTCCGGGCCAACCGCCCCGACTGGCGCCTGACTGTCCTCGACGCGATGACGTATGCCGCCAACCCCGCCTCCCTCGACCCGGTCGCCGGCGAGGTCGACATCATCAAGGGTTCGGTCACCGACCCGGGACTCGTTGACGAGCTGGTCGCCGCCCACGACCTCGTCGTCCACTTCGCCGCCGACTCCCACAACGACAACTCGCTGCAAGACCCCTGGCCGTTCCTGGACACCAATGTGATCGGCACCTATCAGCTGATCCAGGCCGTGCGCCGGCACGACAAGCGGCTGCACCACATCTCGACCGACGAGGTCTACGGCGATCTCGAATTGGACGACCCGGCCCGGTTCACCGAGACCACGCCGATGAACCCGTCCAGCCCCTATTCGGCGACCAAGGCCAGCGCCGACCTGCTCGTCAAGGCCTGGACCCGCTCCTTCGGGCTGCGCGCCACACTGTCCAACTGCTCCAACAACTATGGCCCGCGCCAGCATCCCGAGAAGTTCATCCCGCGCCAGATCACCGGCATCCTCGACGGGGTGCGGCCCAAGCTCTATGGCGAGGGCCGCAATGTCCGGGACTGGATCCACGTCGATGACCACAACGACGCCGTGGTCGCGATCATCGAGCAGGGGCGCATCGGCGAGACCTATTTGATCGGCGCCGACGGCGAGCACAACAACCGGGACCTGCTCGCGCTGATCCTGGAGCTGATGGGCAAGACCGCCGACTGGTTCGACTTCGTCCCCGACCGGCCCGGGCACGACCTGCGCTATGCGATCGATGCGAGCAAGCTGCGCGCCGAGACCGACTGGCGACCCCGGCACGCCGACATCCGCGACGGCCTGGCCCAGACCATCGCCTGGTATGCCGCCAACGAGGGCTGGTGGCGCACCGCCAAGGCCGTCGCCGAGTCGCGCTACGCCCAGGTCGGCCGCTGATGACCCGCTGGCTGGTCACCGGTGCCGGTGGCATGCTCGCCCACGACCTGCTGCTCCAGCTCGCGGGCGCGGACGTCACCGCCTTGACCCGGGCCGAGCTCGACGTCACCGATCCGGAGGCGACCCGCGCCGCCGTCGCCGGCCACGACGTCATCGTCAACTGCGCCGCCTACGCCCAGGTCGACGCCGCCGAGAGCAACGAAGGTGCGGCATTCGCCGTCAACGCCGTCGGCGCGGCCAACCTCGCCCGGGCCGCCGCCGCGGCCGGCGCCAGGCTGGTCCATGTCTCGACCGACTATGTCTTCTCCGGCGAGGTCTTCTCCGGCGAGGCGAGCAGGCCGTATGCCGAGGACGCCCCGCTCGCGCCGCGCACGGCATACGGACGGAGCAAGGCCGCCGGGGAGTGGGCCGCGCTCGCGAGCTGCCCCCGCACGTGGGTCGTGCGCACGGCCTGGCTGTTCGGCGCCGGCGGCCCCAATTTCGTCACGACCATGGCGCGGTTGGCGCAGGAGCGCGACGAGCTGACCGTGGTCGCCGACCAGTTCGGCCAGCCGACCTGGACGCGCGACGTCGCGGCGGCGATCGTGCGGCTGGTCGCGCGGGACGCGGCATACGGCATCTGGCATGCGACCAGTCAGGGGCAGGCGAGCTGGCACGACTTCGCCCAGGAGATCTTCCGCCTGCGGGGCTTGGACCCGGAGCGGGTCCGGCCGATCGCGAGCGTCGACTATCCCCGCCCGGCGCCCCGCCCCGCCTGGTCGGTGCTCGGCCATGAACGCTGGCGCGCCGCCGGTATGCCGCTGCTCCCGCCCTGGCGCGAGAACCTTGCGCGGGCCTTGCCGCTGGTGGTTCCGACCACACCTCGATAGCTATCGAGCCCGGTAACCCCGCGGTTCAAGCGGCGCAGGTACCCTCGCCACGTGCGTGTCCTTCGCGTCTCCCATAGCGCCGTCGTCGACGCCTGGCGCGACCGGGAGCGGGAGCTGGAGAAGCTCGGGGTCGAGGTGACGTTGGTCTCCTCCCGCCGCTGGAATGAGGGCGGCTTTCCGGTGACGCTGGTCCCGCGCGAAGGCGAAAAGGTCCACCCGGTCGCCACGATCGGCTCACACCCGGCGGTCTTCCTCTATGACCCGCGCCAGCTGTGGCGGCTGCTGGCGCAGCCCTGGGATGTCATCGACATCCACGAGGAGCCGTTCTCCCTGGCCATCGCCGAAGTGCTGCTCCTTAAGCTGCTGCGGCGCCAGCCGGCCCCCTATGTCTTCTACTCGGCGCAGAACATCTTCAAGCGCTTCCCGATCCCCTTTCGCTGGATCGAGCTCTGGTCGGTGCGACACGCGGCGGGCGCCTATCCGTGCAGCAATGCGATCGCCCGCATCCTGCGGGTCAAGGGCATGCGCGGTCCGATCCGGGTCATCCCCCTCGGCCTCGACCCCGAACTGTTCCGACCCGACAAGGGCGATCTCGCCGAGCCCGACAACGAGGTCGTCGACGTCGGCTATGTCGGGCGGCTGGAGCGCCACAAGGGGTTGGACGTGCTCTTCGAGGCGATCGAACGGGATCCGGCGCTGCACCTGCGGCTGGCCGGCGCCGGCTCCCGCGAGCCGCGCCTGCAGCGGTGGAGCCGCAATCCCTTCCTCGCCGGCCGAGTGCAGTTCCTCGGTCCGCTGCACCAGCAGGAGCTTCCCGCGTTCTATCGATCGGTCGACGTCATCGCGATCCCGTCGTTGACGACCCGGTCCTGGAAGGAGCAGTTCGGGCGGGTCGCCGCCGAGGCGATCGCCTGCGGCACACCGGTCGTCTCCTCCGACAGCGGTGCGTTGCCGGAGCTGGTCGCGGGCGCGGGCACCGTTGTCCCGGAGCGCAACCCCGCTCGCCTCGCCGCCGCGCTGGCCGGCTATCGCGGGCGGCGCCACCACGCGGGCCATCGGGCCGTCGACGTCTCCCATCTCGCCTGGCGCTCGGTCGCCCGCGCGCAGCTGCGGCTGTATGAGGAGGCGCGCGCACACCTGCGCACCGGGCGCCCCGCCCGCATCGACCTACCCGACACCCGGGCAGCAGCCCCACCACTGGAGGTGGTCGTCGTCGCCTATGGGCGGGCGGACCTCCTGTCCGGGGCGCTGGAACCGCTGCAGGGCGTGCACGTGATCGTGGTCGACAACTCCTCATCGGCCCAGGTGCGGGAGGTCGCCGAGGCCGCCGGGGCCGACTACGTCGACCCGGGCCGCAACCTCGGATTCGCGGCCGGCGTCAACGAGGCGCTGCGCCACCGCCGCCATGTCGACTCCGATGTGCTCCTACTGAACCCGGACGCGCGGATCGCGATGGCCGACATCGTGGCCCTGCAGGACCGCTTAGCGGCCGACCCGACCTTGGCGAGCGTGGCGCCGAGCCAGCACGACGCGGCCGGCGCCCCGGCGCGAGTGACCTGGCCGCTTCCGCGCCCCGCGTGGTCGTGGCTGTGGAGCGTCGGCCTGGCTCGGTTGGCGGGCGGCCCGACCTATGTCGTCGGCTCGATCCTGCTCATCCGGGGAGCGGCCTTGGCCGATGTCGGCGGCTTCGACGAGCGGCTCTTCCTGTATGCCGAGGAGACCGACTGGGCCAAGCGTGCGGTCGATCGTGGTTGGCGTCATCAAGAGGTCACCGGGATCGACGCCCTGCACCTGGGCGGCGCGACGAGCACCGACCCGGTCCGCCGGGAGCAGCTCTTCCACGCCTCCCAGGAGCGTTTCATGCGCAAGCACTTCCGCTCCCCCTCGGCTGGAACTCTGTCCGCGCGGCGGTCGTGTTGGGTACACTCGCCCGGATGCCATTCGAGCCGCGCGATGAGGAGTTGCGCCGCCGGCTACGGCTCTACGTGGACGGCCCGGTTCGCACCGAGGCCCGCCGGCGGGCGAGCGGCTGATGCTGCGGGTGGTGCGGTATGCGGTGGCCGTGGCCACCGCCGTTGTGGTCGCGGCCGGCTTGGGCTATGCGATTCCCGGCCACCCCTTCTATGCGATGCTCGCTGCGGTTGCTGTTCTTGCCTTGGGTCTGTCGCTCAGCGAGCCGGCGCTGATCCCGCTGCTCGCCTTGCCCGTCCTCCCCTCCCCGGCGCGAGTGAGCGTCCTGGGCGTCGGATTGACGGTCTCCGACGTCGCGCTCGCCATCGCCTCGTTGTCCGCCTTCGTCGCCGCCTATCGCGGCGTCGATCCGCCGACCCGCCGAATCCTTTGGCTGATCGCGCTCTATCAGTTCGTCACGGTCTTTGCGCTGCTCAACAACGTCTACCGCGCCAATATCGTCGAGTGGGTGCACGCGGGGGTGCTCACCGCGGGTGGGCTACTCGTCGGGTGGACCGTCGGCGTGCGCGGGTTCGCCCGGCACGGTGTCCGGCTGCTCGTTGGCATGTCGGCCTTCTTGGCGCTCGGCGCGTTGGTCTTGGCGGCGCGCAGCTACGCCGGGGGGGATTTCGGGCCGATCTACCCGTTGTGGCCCTACTTCATGCACAAGAATCTCGCGGGCACGGTCTTCGCGCTGGGCGCTATCACGTGTTATGTCCGCCCGCCGTGGGCCGGCTTGACCCGCTGGCAGGCGGCGATCGCCTTCTATGTCCTGGCCGGCGCACTTCTGGCGACGCAGTCCCGCCAGGCGATGATCGGGCTCGCGCTCGCCATCGGGATTGTCGCAATCGGCCGCCACCCCGAGGCGCGCCGCTCCCGGATCGCCCTAATCATCGCGGCCGTGCTCCTCGTCGTTGCCTGGGTGATGGTGCGCGACCAGCTCCGGTCCGGGGACCGGTTCAACTCGATCAACACGCGCACCGACTTCTACACCGAGGCCCTGGCCGTGTGGCGCGATCACCCGTGGATCGGCGCCGGTCTGCGCTGGTGGTACACCGATAGGTATCCCGTGTCCTTCCAACCGCCCAACGCCGAGTTGGAGGTGCTCACGACCGTGGGGGTGGTCGGGCTGATCGCCTTCCTGATCCACATCATCGGCACCTGGCTCGTGCTGCGCCGGCTCGAGGCCACCTACGCCCTCTTGGCGTTGATGGTCTTGCTGGTTCGGCTGACGCAGAGCCAATTCGACATCTATTGGGTGAGCGTCCAGGCATCCTTGCCCTTTGTCCTCATCGGCCTCAGTCTCGGCGCCCGCGCCCACGATCAGAATGAGGTTCCCTGGCTGCGCGATATCCACCACGGTTCGCGCTCGGCCCGCCCCCGCAGGCCCGCCGAGGTGAGCGGATGAGGATCGTCCACCTCGTGGTGACCGACGCCTTCGCCGGCGTGGAGCGGCATGTCACGACGCTGGCGGCGCACCAGTTCGACCACGGGCACCGGGTGACGGTGCTCGGCTGCGACGCCGAGCAGTTCCGGGCTGCCGTGGCCGGGCGGCCGGTTGCCCACCATGGCGCGGCGAGTCTGGCGGCCGCAGCGCGAGCGTTGACGGGCACCGAGCGCCCCGATGTCCTGCACGTCCATATGACCGCCGCCGAGATCGTCGCGGCCTTAAGCCCCCGCCACGTGGGCGTGCCGCTGGTGGCTACCCGCCACTTCGCCCAGCACCGCGGATCCTCGCGCCCGGCCAAGCTCATCGGTGGCCTGGCCGCTCGCCGGATAGCGGCGCAGATCGCCGTCAGCCGGCATGTCGCCGAACACATCGAGGGCGCGAGCGTCGTCGTGCCCGCAGGTGTTGCGCCGCAACCGCTGCCCGATCCCGCCAGCCGCGACCGGATCGTCCTCGTCGCCCAGCGGTTGGAGGCCGAGAAGGCCACCGACGTCGCCCTCCATGCGTTTGCCCGTTCCGGGCTTCGAGGGGACGGCTGGCGCCTGGCCGTCGCGGGAGCCGGCGCCCTGGAGGGGCCGCTGCGCGCCCTCGCCGCCGATCTTG
This sequence comes from Nostocoides sp., assembly GCF_037045025.1. Taxonomy (GTDB): domain Bacteria; phylum Actinomycetota; class Actinomycetes; order Actinomycetales; family Dermatophilaceae; genus Nostocoides_A. The sequence goes on from NZ_JBAOHM010000019.1 coordinate 26,136, forward strand.
GGATTGGCGAGGCCACCGACTTCCTCGGTCACCGCCACGATGTGGACGCGCTCATGCGCGACAGCGGTCTACTGCTCGCTCCCTGCCCCGCGGAGGGTTTGGGGATCACCGTGCTCGAGGCGATGTCGCACGGGCTGCCGGTAGTGGCGGCTGCCGCGGGTGGGCACCTGGAGACGGCCGGCCGAGCGCCCGCAGCCGCGCTCTTCCCTGTGGGTGACGCCGCCGCAGCCGCTCGTCAACTCGGCCGGTTGGCAGCCGACCCGCGCGCTCGGGCGGCATACGGAGAACAGCTGTGGCGGGTGCAGCGGGAGGGGTTCACCCCCCAGAGCCAGGCCGCTGCCGTCGAACGGGTCTATCGGAGCATCCTGTGACCGACATCGTGCTGGTGTCGCTGGAGGCATGGGACGCGGTGTGGCGGCGCAACCAACACCTGACCCACCAGCTGCTGCGGCTCGACCCGAGCCTGCGAGTGCTCTTCGTCGAGCCGGCCGCCGACCCGGTGCACCAGCTGCGCCTAAGCCGCACCCCGGTAGCGACGCGAGGCGCGGGGTTGCGTCCCGGTCCGGAGGCGCCCGGGCGATTGTGGCTCTTCCAGGGCACCAAGTGGCTCCCTCGACGTCTGGATGCCCGGGCCGACGACCGGATCGCGGCCGCGATCATTCGCAGCGCCCACAGGCTTGGGATGACCGATCCGCTGTTGTGGGTCAACGATCCCGACGGGGTTGCGGTGGCGCGCCGGACCCGGTGGCGTTGCCTCTATGACATCACCGACGACTGGACGCTCGCCGAACGCCCCGAGCGCGAGCGGGCGCGCATCCGCGAGCATGACGCCGCGCTGTTGAGCCTGGCCGACGAGGTGATCGTGTGTTCGCCGGCCCTGGTGACGAGCAAATCGACCACCCGGCCGGTCACCCTCGTGCCCAACGCCGTGGACCTCGCCGCCTTCGCCGTCGATCATGCCCGGCCGGCCGATCTGCCGACCGGGCCGGTTGCGCTCTATCTCGGCACCGTGCATCCCGACCGGATGGACCTGGAGTTGACGGCCCGGACCTCGCGCGAACTCGCCGCGGCGGACGGCCGGCTCGTGCTCGTCGGGCCGGCACCACTAGCGGCATCCGGCCGCCACCGCCTGGTCGATGCGGGGGTGGTGTTGCTCGGCCCGCGCCCTGCTCCGTCGGTGCCGGCCTACCTGCTGCACGCAGACGTGCTGGTCGTCCCGCACGTGCGCACACCCTTCACCGAAAGCCTCGACCCGATCAAGCGCTATGAGTACCTGGCCGCGCGACGACCGGTCGTCAGCACCCCGGTGGCGGGCTTTCGCGAACTGGCCGGTCCGGGCGTGACGATTTGTGATCCCGCGGACTTCCCGAGCACCGTGCGGGCCGCGCTCTTCGACGCAGAGCGTCGGGCGCCGGCCGTGCCCATCCCGGACTGGGGGCTGCGCGCCCGGGAAGTGCACGAGCGCATCGGCGTTGTGACAGCAACGACCGATCGCTAGGGGCAATATCGACCGTCCGTAACAGCTATTATTTGATCGTGCGCACCTAATAGGTGCGCCAGCATGGACGCTGTGCGCGTCGAGAATCACATTACCACGCGCCGCGCGGCATTGCCGCGCGGACAAGGAGGGCATTCGCGCGTGACCGTCCCCACTCACCTCGGCGTGGGCCCAGGATGACGATGACCATGCCCCTGGCCGCCGACCTCGCCCACCGGGCGGCTATCGATTCCCCCGGAGCGTGGGTGCCGGACATGGTTCGAGCCGCCTTCGGCCACGTGGCCCTCCAAGAGGTCGCCGAGACGGCCGGAGTCGACCTGTTGCATGTCAAGGGCCCGGCGCTCGACTCGGCACTGTCCTGGGCTGGCCGGACCAGTTCGGATGCCGACGTGCTCGTCCGGCCCCGGCACCTGGTCCGGCTTCTCACCGCTGTCAGCGGTGTTGGCTGGCGGCAATATGACACCTTCGCCGCCAGCTCCGCCTTCTCCCATGCGATCACCTTTCACCACGACTGGTGGGGGTATGCCGACATCCACCGGCTGGTGCCCGGCTTCCGGGTCGCGCCCGAGGAGGCCTTCGACTACCTCTGGCACCGGCGCGAAACCACGCACATCGCCGGCCGGCCCTGCCCGGTCCCCGATCGCGCCGCCCAGGCCCTCGTCCTCCTCCTCCATGCCGCACGTTCGCGCAATCCGTCAAAGGGCGAGCAGGACCTCGATCAGGCGTGGTTCGCCCAGCGCCCGGACTTTCGCGACGAGGTTCGGCGAACCGCGGCCATTCTCGATGCCCAGATGCCGCTGGCGGTGGCGCTCGACGACGATGTCGACGCCTACTGGGACGATCCCGATCTGGACCTGTGGATGGTCCTGTCCAGCGGCGGGTCGCGCCTACGCGAATGGAAGGCCAGGATCAAGGGCTCCCACGGGATGCGCGGCAAAGCGGCCACCGTTGCCAAGTCGGTCGTGGTCAACACCGACCACTTGGCGATCATGCTGGGGCGCACCCCCACCGCCCAGGATGTGGCCAAGGAGGTCGTCGCGCGGGTCGCTCGCGGCGTCGCCGAGGAGTATCGTGCCGGCACCTGGCGCCCACGGTGGCCCCGGTGAGCCGCCATCTGCGCCTGGCCGACGACGCCGGCATCATCGAGCAGGCTGACGAGTTCCAGCTCAGTCCGGTCACCTATCTCGCCAAGCTCCCCCAAGGGCCGATCCTCTCCCTGGCCGGAAGCGCCCAGGTCATCTGGGTGGAGGCCGTCGCTGGACCCCTGGACGATCTGGCCGAGCGGGTCGCCGCGCGATTCGGAATGCCCACGGCCGAGATCGTGGCCGATGTGCAGGGCTTCGTCGCGGAATTGGTGCGTGCCCAGGTTGTCACCATCATCGGGGACGACGGCTCCGCCGCATGAGCACCGGCGCCGTCGACCAGCGCCGTCGCCTCAGTGCGGCCTTCCGCCCGCGCAACTACGTCGCGCTGGCGCGGATGCTGCGCACCTTCGCCGACCCGGCCGACGCCCTGCGTCGCTATGTCACCAGCCGCGGGGAGTTCCCCTGGACGGCCCGGCTGCGCACGCCCCTCGGGCCAATTGCGCTGACGATTCCGCACCCGCATGATGTGCGGACTCTGAATGAAGTCTTTTGTCGCCAGGACTACGGCAGCGAGCGACCCCGGGTGGTGGTCGATATCGGGGGCAACATCGGGTTGACCGCGGTGTACTTCCTGACGCGGCGCCCGGACAGCCGCGTTTACGTCTTCGAGCCGGTTCCGAACAATCTGAACACATTGCGCGCCAATGTGTCCGCGTTCGCTGACCGGTGCGTGGTGTCCGAGCAGGCGGTCGGCGTGACCGGCGGCGTCGCCGAGTTCCTCGTCGAGCCGGTCGGGCGCTACGGCGGCCTGCGCGAGTACACCCGGGGCGACTACGACTTCACGGTGATATCGGTTCCGTGTCTCACGATCGCCGACGCGCTGCGGCAGGTCCTGCACACGGAAGGGTCGATCGACCTGGTCAAGATCGACACCGAAGGAAGCGAGGAGGCCCTGGTCGCGGCCATCCCCGACGATGTGTGGCCCCGCATCGGCGAGGTCGCCTACGAGCGCGCTGGTGGCGTCGTGCAGCTGGCGTCCCCGCTGCGGTCGGAGGGCGGAGGCCGGGGAGGGTGACCGCTGCTCGCGCTACGCGGCGGGGCGCCCTACGCGCCACCGTGGCCGGGCTGATCCGGCGCGGGAACCGGACGGTGATGCTGACGCCCTCGCCGGGGCCCCGGTTCGGCAACTATCTCTATTACTGGTTGCACGCCCACATCCGACAAGAGTGCGGTGACGACCTGCGCGTGCAGGCCCAGAATGTCGTCGCGCCGTGGTTGGCGCAGCTGCCCGCTCTGGCCGGGCTCAGCGTGCCGACCGGCGGCGTCCGCCCCTGGGACCGGCGGGTGTGGCCGGCCACCAACCACCACCAGGCCTTCGGCAGCGACTTCTCTGCCACCCAGCTGGACCGGTTCATCCGGCACCGCCTGCTCGATTCGCCGCTCCTCGCGCGGGCTGACCAGCCGTCCGCGGGGACCGTCGTCGTGAACGTGCGGCGTGGCGACTATTACAGCGTTCCAAAGTTTGCCCAGCTGTTCGCCTTCGACATCGCCGCTTATCTCGCGATCGCCGTCGAGCGCGTCCGCGCGCGCGGCCCGATCGAACGAATCCACGTCGTCTCGGACGATCCGCGGTGGTGTCGCGAGGCCCTCGATACCCAGCTGCGGGCCGTGGCGGCGCACGTCGACTACAGGGGTTGCCAGTCCCCGGAGGAAGACTTCGCGACGATCGCGGGCGCTACCCGGCTGATCGGCACGAACTCGACGTTTTCCTATTGGGGGGGCTACACCGCCACCGCCCGCTTCCCGCAGGCGCACATCGTCATGCCACGATTCCACGCTCGCTCGGTTCCTGACGGCCGCGCCTACCAACTCGACCCGTCCTGGGATGTCGTCGAGGAGTTGCCCGGCGGCTGGGGTATGCCGCCCGGGATAGGGTGACGGGGTGGACTCCCCTCCACTCATCGACGTCGTCGTGGCCACCAACAGATGCTCGCCATTTCTTGCCGAAACGCTCGACTCCGTTCTCGCCCAGACGTGGACGCACTGGCGGTTGACGCTCGTCGATGACGGCTCGCCCGATCCCGAGGCGAACGCCGCTGCCCTGTCCGCCGTTTCGCGAGCACGCATCGTGCGCCAACGGCCCGCGGGGTTGGCCGCAGCCCGCAACACCGGAATAGCGGCCACGACCGGGGAGTTCCTCGTCTTCCTCGATGACGACGACACCTGGGAGCCTGAGCGTCTCGAGCGCCAGGCCGTGGCCCTGCAGGCCAGCCCGGACGCGGTTGCAGCCTGCTCGGGCGGCAGCTACATCGCCGCCGATGGCACCCCCTTCGGCGAGGGCTGGCACGCCCGTCCGGCGGCCACTTCGACGTTCCTACGCGGGCTGGCCGAGCTGCCCCGCATCACCACCTTGATGGTGCGCCGGTCGGCGATCGTTGCCGTGGGCGGCTTCGACCCGCGCTATTCCAGCGCCGAGGACATCGATCTCGCCCTGAAGCTGGTCCGGCTCGGGCAGGTGATCCCGATCGACGAACCGCTGGTGCGCTATCGCCGACACAGCGACAACATGACCGTGACGATGCCGTCTCTGGTCATGCAGCGCAACTTCGAGACGGTCCTGCTGACCCAGGCCGCCGCCGTGCGAGGTGCCGGGGATACCCAGGCCGCCGACCACCTGAGCGAGTTCCTGACCCGCGTGCGCCGTCAGCATGCCGCCGAACTACATCGGCGAATCGCCATCCACGCCCGGGAGCATCGGCTCGCGCCGATCGCGCGCGACCTGGTCTGGACCGTGCCCCGGGCACCGCTGGCGGCCCTCTCCGGCGCGGGGCGAGCCATCCTGCGCTGGGTGCGCCGCCGTCGTTGACGCTTGCGGGTCCTAGGCGTCCTGCTGCTCGCCTGCCGGCGAGAGCTGCGAGAGCTCGACGTGACGGGCGAAGTCCGCGTTCGCGGCATACACCTGCTCAAAAGTGCCCACCGACGCCACCGCGCCGCCGTCGAGGAAGACGACCTGGTCGGCGTCCTTGATCGTCGACAACCGATGGGCGATCACCACCAACGTGATGTCCTTCTTGAGTTCGGCCAGGGCGCGGGCCACCAGGTGTTCGGTCTGCGCGTCCAACGCCGAGGTGGCCTCGTCGAGCACCAGCAGCTGGGGCCGGCGATAGAGTGCGCGCGCGATCCCGACGCGTTGACGTTGCCCGCCGGACAGGCGCGAACCGCGATCCCCCAGCTCGGTGTCCAGGCCCTCGGGGAGGTCATGGACGACATCTTGGAGTTGGGCTTGTGCGACCGCGCGCCGGGCGCGGTCGCGATCGACCTGGTCGGCGGCCACGTCGAAGGCGATGTTCTCGGCGAGCGTGGCATCGAGGATGAACACGTCCTGCGGGACGTAGCCGATCGAGGCCCGCCAGGTCGAGCCGGCCGCCGCCAGATCGACCCCGTCTGCCACAATTCGGCCCGCGGTGGGAGCGTGCAGCCCGAGGATCAGGTCGGCCAGGGTGGTCTTGCCTGCCCCACTCGAGCCGACGAATGCGGTTATCCCCCCCGCGGGAATGGTCAGGCTGACCCCGGACAGGGTGTCGGCGGCGGCGTCCGGATAGCGGAAGCTGACGTTGTCGAGAGTGATCCCGGTGTGCAGCGCCACCGGCCGCGCCACCTCGAGGCCACCGCGTGCGGCGGCCGCGGGGGGTGTGGCAGCGTTGTCGAACTCCGCCAGGACGAGGCCCAGGGCGGGAACTCCGACGCGAATGCTGGACAGGCTCCCCAGCAGGCTGGTCACCGAGGGCAGCACTCGGAAACCGGCCGCGACAAACATCGCGAGCACCGAGACGGCCCCCTCGGAGCCCCCGGCTGCGCGGGCAGTCACCAAGACCACCCCGACACCGAGGATGAAGAGGATCTCGAATACGTACTTCGGAAGGGCGGCAAGGAAGCTGGCCATCCGGCCGGCATACGCCCCGGTCAGGGCGGCGCTGCGGAAGCGCTGCACGAAGTGATCCTGGCTGCCGCGCAGGATGATCTCCTTCATCCCACCCAAGGCCGCCAGGCCGGCACGATAGCCGGCCATCGAGGCGCTGGTGAGCTCCTCACCGGATTGCCGCGCCCGCGGACGCACGAGCGTCGTGAACGCCACCGAGGCCAGCCCGAAATACCCCAGCACGACGGCCGTGGCGAGCGGTGCGACGACGAACAGCCCGCCGAGGATGGTCACGATGGCGATCGTCGTCGTGGCGGCGTTCATCAGGCCGTTGACGGTGTAGTTGAATACCTGCATCACCGCCGTGTCGGTGGTGCGCAGGAGTTCGGCCGTGCTGCGCCGGGAGACCTCGGTCCAGCGCGCGGTCAGCAGTTGCTGCAGCATTCGGGCCGAAACGACCACCCGCTCGGCGAAGACGAAGCCGACGAACCACCAGGTGAAGGCCATCTGGCCGAGGTCCTTGACGACGAACAAGGCAATGACGGCGGCCGTCAGGATCGTCAACGCCGTGCCGGGATCCGTCGTCCCGAGGACATCGAGAGCCAGCCGCGTCACCGGCGACGGCGTGTCGGCGCCCGTGGCGAGATCAAAGACCGGCAACACCAGTGCGACCGCCACCATGTCGAGCAACGAGAACACAGCCGAGCCGGCCAGGGCGAGGATCAGCTTGGCCTTGGTGCGGCGGTCGAACAGCCGGGCCAGATCGCGCAGCAGGCCTGCGATCACCCCGGCCGCTCCGGGTCGAAGGGCGCCGACGCTGCCGCGAGATCGCGGAAGTAGTCGATCGTCTCGCGCAGCCCCTCGCGCAGTTCGGTCGTCGGCCGCCACCCGAGGGCGGCCTCGGCGAGGGAGATGTCCGGACGACGGCGCACGGGGTCGTCCTGCGGCAGGTCACGATGCTCCAGTGGCGCCGAACTCCCGGTCAGCTCCAGGACCAGATTGGCCAGCTCGAGGATGGTGAACTCTGCCGGGTTGCCGAGGTTCACCGGGCCGCTGAAGTCGGCTGGCATGGCCATCAGCCGGACAAGCGCGTCCACCAGGTCATCGACATAGCAGAACGAGCGGGTCTGCTCCCCGGCCCCATAGATGGTGATCGGTTCGTCGCGCAGTGCCTGGACGATGAAGTTGGACACGACCCGGCCGTCGTCGGGCCGCATCGTGGGGCCATAGGTGTTGAAGATCCGGGCCACCTTGATGTCAAGACCGTGTTGCCGGCGGTAGTCGAAGAACAGCGTCTCCGCGCAACGCTTGCCCTCGTCGTAACACGAACGGATCCCGATCGGGTTGACATTGCCCCAGTACTCCTCGCGCTGCGGGTGGACCGTTGGATCGCCATACACCTCCGAGGTCGAGGCCAGCAGGATGCGGGCGTGGGTGCGCTTGGCCAGCCCGAGCGCGTTGATCGAGCCGTGCACGCTGGTCTTGGTTGTCTGCACCGGGTCGCGCTGGTAATAGATCGGGCTTGCCGGGCACGCCAGGTGATAGATCTCGTCGATTTCGACGTAGAGCGGGAAGGTCACATCGTGGCGGATCAGCTCGAAGCGCGGGTGCGACAGCAGGTCGCGCACATTGGCCCGGACGCCGGAATAGAAGTTGTCGACGACCAGGACCTCGTGGCCGAGCTCGAGCAGCCGCCGCGCCAGGTGTGAGCCGATGAACCCGGCTCCTCCCGTGATCATGGTCCGAGTTGCAGGCATGGTAGTTCGTTGTCCTCGATTCGCTGACAGTGCAGATTCTGTGAGTTCTCCTCCCGGATGGGGGTCCGGGCCAATGGGTCAAACTTCGTTCAGCACCTCTCGCCACACCCGGGCATGGGCGGCGGCCGATCGCTCCCAGGTGAACTCGGCGGCTCGCTGCCGTCCGGCGAGCACCTTGGCGCGGATGTCCGGCCCTCCGGCAAGAGCGTGCCCGATGCCGCTCGCCAACCCGTCGGCATCGGGAGTGACCAGCTGGCCCCCGTCGCCGACCACTTCGGGTAGGGAACTTGTGGCGGCGGCAACCAGCGGCACCCCGGCGGCCATCGCCTCCAAGGCCGGCAGGCCAAAACCCTCGTATCGGGATGGCACGACCACACAGGCAGCGGACGCCACCAGTCCCGGCATGAGGGCCTCCGGCACCCGCCCGGTCAAGACGGTCCGGGGAAGGCCGGCAAGGAACTGGCTGCGGCGGGCATCCGAAGGACCGGCCAGGACGAGCGTCACCTCGGAAACCTCCGCCGCCAAGCTCGCCCAGCCCGCCGCGAGGGCAGCCAGGTTCTTACGCTCGGTCGCCCCGCCCGCGCACAAGACATAGGGCGCACGCACGCCGAGGCCGGCGAGTTGCTTCCCCGAGAGTAGTGCGGCTTCGAAGTAGGCCGCGTCGACCCCGTTGGGTATGACGGTGGGCCGGGGAACCCCCAACACATCAACGATCTCGTCCGCCGAGAACTCGGACACGGTGATCACCGCCCGGGCACGGCGCAGTTCCGCGGCGGCCGCCGGGATGGCCGCGACTTCGTCATCGAAGCGCCAGGCGACCATGTCATGGACCGTGATCACATCGCGGCCCGGCGACGGGGGCAGATCGAGCCCGAGGCGATGACACAGGGTGTGCCGCGGATAGGCGACCCGGCCCACGAGCGCTCGTGCCCGGGCGCTTTGCCTCGCCAGCCGTCCCACGGGCAGCCGGCGGGTGCCGCGCTGGCGGGAGCGCAGCGGGCTGACCACGCACTCGCGCACCTGACAGCGTGAGGACCCATCGGCCAGCGCCGCCGAGGCGCGAGCGATGATCTCCCGCTCGTAGCGCTGGGCGCCCATTGGGGCCGCGCTCGCCGTGCGGGCGAGAACGAGGACGGGCACCGGCAAAGTCTAGCTCGCGGCCCGGGCCGGCCCGGTCGCAGCGATCGTCGTGGTGTTGAGTTGCGCTATGCAGATCTGGCTGGCCCCGAGCGCCTACTTCCCCGCCCGCGGCGGCGTCGAGGAACTGACCGCCCAGCTTGCCCGGCAGTATGCCGGGCTAGGGCACGAGGTAACCGTCGTCGTGCATCGCCACCCGGCGTCCTTGCCGGCCCGCGAGGAATGGGACGGGATCCATGTCGCGCGCCTGGAGATGAACCTGCCCGGACGTTCGGCGCGGCAGCTCGCGCGTTACCCACTGGCGCTGGGCACCCAGGTGCGCGCCCTGGACCGATTGCCCCGCCCCGATGTCGTGCACGTGCAGTGCGCCGCCAACCAGCTGCCGGCGCTGGCGGCCTTCACCCGGCTCAAATCGGTGCCATTGGTTGTGACCACGCAGGGCGAGGTCACGATGGATGCCGATCAGATCTATCAGCGCAGCGTACAGATGCGAGCAGCGCTGCGGCTGGGCGCCCGCCGGGCCGCGGCCGTGACGGCCTGCTCGCGACGGGCGGGGGATGACGCCGCCCGCGTGGCCAGCCGGTTCGCCGGGTGCCCCGTCATCCCCAACGGGATCGATCCGCAGCAGTGGTCGGTCACTCCGTTGCCCGGCGCCCCGGTTTATGCCGTTTGGTGTCGGCACGTGCCGCAAAAGGGCATCGACCTGCTCCTCGACGCATTCGCCACCGTCCGTGAGCGCCTTCCGGAGGCCGAACTGCTTGTTGGCGGCGAGGGCAGCGAGACCCCGAGGCTGCGCGCCCGCAGCGGCGCCGGAGTGCATTTCCTCGGCCCGCTCGATCGCGCCGGCGTTTCCGCCCTGCTCGAACGCTCCCGAGTGGTGGTGGTTCCCAGTCGGCTGGAACCGTTCGGCATCGTCGCGGTTGAGGCAATGGCCTGCGGCCGGGGGGTGGTGTGGAGCACCAACGGCGGGCTGGCCGACGCCACCGGCGGGCTGGGATGGGGGGTCAACCCGAACGACCGTGGCGCCCTGGCCGGGGCGATGCTCGCCGCCCACGCCGATCCGCTGGATCCACACCGGGCCCGCGCCCAGGCCGAGACGCTTGCCTGGAGCCAGATCGCCGACCGCTACGAACGCATTTATGACCGGGTCCGCCGGTCCGGATAACGCTCTCGCACATGGAAGGATGCGGGAGTGGATTCCGCCCTGGCCAAGCAACGGGCCAAGCAACTGCTGCGCCGCACAGTCGGCGAGCCCTATGTCGGCAAACGTCTCAAACAGCGCGCCATCGGCCGAGAGCTGTCCCGATTGCGGCTCGATCCCGAAGTGGTCGTGGACGCCGGCTGTGAGGATGCCACCTTCGTCTACTGGCTCGCCGACCGCTTCCCGCGGGCGCGAGTCGTCGCGGTGGACATCGATGCCGGTGCGGTGGCCCGATGCGCGGCCGCCCGCCCGAGCGGCTACGCCCGGCAGGTAGATTTCCGCGTGGCAAGCTTCGCCGAGCTGGCCTCGAATTCGGCCGATGTGATCGCCGCCCTGGACGTCCTCGAGCACATCGACGACGACGTGGCGGCCCTAGCAGACCTGTTCCGGGCATTGCGACCCGGCGGGCACCTGCTCATCCATGTGCCCCGCAACCCGTGGACGCACGCCGACGGACGCGTCGAGTTCGTCCCGGACGAGGACGCGTGGCGGATCAATCCGGGACATGTCCGCCACGGCTATGACCCGCTCCGGCTGACCTCTCTTGTGGCCAATGCCGGCTTCGAGGTCATCGACCGGCAGCTGTGGTTGCGACGCCGCTCGGTGCAGGCGTTCAACTTCTATCAGCGGGTGGAGCATCCTGCTCCCCTGCGCCTGCTCGCCGTGCCGGTCACCGATGTTCTCGGCCTGCTCGACCGTCGCCGCCCGGAGGCCGAGGGCAATGCGATCTGGGTGGTGGCGCGCAAACCAGTCCCCTCGCCATGACCTCACGTGCGGCATCGCCGAGGGTGAGCGTGGTCATCCCCGCATACGACCCCGGCGTCGAGCTCGAGCGGGCGATCACCAGCGTGCTGACGCAGACCATGCCCGATGTGGAAGTCGTCGTGCTCGATGACGGCTCCACCGAGGACTTGTCCTGGGTCGGGCGGCACGCCGATCCACGCGTGCGCTTCGAGCGGCAGCCCAACCGGGGCGTTTCCGTGGCGCGAAACGTGGCGGTCGGCCTCGCCCGGGCGCCGTGGATCGCCTTCCTCGACCAGGACGACGTGTGGCACCCCGCCAAACTGGAGAAGCAGTTGGCCGCCGTCGAGGCAGGTGAGGTCAGCTTCTGCTGCACCGGCTTCCACTGGATGCTCCCCGGCCGGCCGCCGCAGCCGGCCCATGGCGAGGTGAGCTACCTCGGTATGCTGCGCGACCAGCACGTCTGCCTCAGCTCGGTGTTGCTCTCCCGAGACCGCTACCTTGCCGTGGGAGGTCACGACCCGCTGCTGCGGATCATGCAGGACTACGACCTTTTCCTGCGGCTCCTGCGCGACGGACCCGACGCGATCGTGGTGCCCGAGGTGCTCGTCGACTATCACGTGCACGCGGCCAACGCCTCGCGGGACTATCACTCGGCGCTCGTCGAGCGGCGTTCGATCTTGCGTCGCCACGCCTGGGATGCCCGCCGGCGCGGACGCACAGATGCCGAGCGGGCCGTCGCCGCGGGCCTGGCCCGCACGAACCAACTGTTCGCGTCCCAGGCACTCGAGCAGGCCCGGCAGGCGCGCCACGCCGGTCGCCTGAGCGACGCCCTCCTCCACGGCTGGCGCTCGGCCCGCTGGGATCCCAAGGCACTTGGCCGCGCACTCGCCGCGCATGCGCGGGGGTGAGCCGTATGGATGAGCCGCCGTGTGGCACGCTTCGAGCGAGCCTTCGCATCGGGTAGGTCTTCGGTCGTCAGGTGACCAGAGACCTACACGATCCCGTCCGACCCGCGGCCTCGCGAAGCCCCGCGCCGCCCGGGCCGGGCTCGAGCTAGGCCAGCCGCGACCAGCGGGTGGCCAGCCGATGGATCGGGGCCGGGGCCGGGCCGAACCGGTGGCCGGCGGCCGCGAGCACTCCGGCGCCGGCCATGACCGCGCGACGCGCACCGGCGCGACGGCCGGGACCGGCCATACCTTCCCGCACTCCCGGGAGCACGTGGCGACGCAGGAACCGGCCCACGAGCCTCCCGCCCCCGCCAGCTGAGCGAATGAACAGGATGCCGTTGCGGACGTAGTAGAACAGCCCGAGGTAGGACATCTCGCCGCCGAAGGAGGCGGAGACCTGGTGGTGGATCGTCGTTCGGGTGTCGACCCGCAACGAGACACCGCTCGCCACGGCCCGGCGGCTCCAGTCGGAGTCCTCGAAGAGGAGGTAGTAGCGCTCGTCGAGGAGGCCGACCCGCCGCCAGGTCGCGGCCGTAGCGGTGACGCAGGCGCCGGCCAGGATGTCCGTTTCGCGTAACCCATCGGCGTCGGTCGGGCGCAGCCGGACCGACGGCCCGTGGTGAGGCAAGCCGCTCGCCGCCTCGATCTCGCCGCCAGCGAACCAGATCCGCTCGGGATCTTGGGTATAGGCAACGACCGGGCTGACCGCTACGCCGCCCCGGGCGACCGCGGCCAGCCGGGCCATCGCCCCGGGCGGCACGATCGTGTCGTTGTTGAGGATCGTCACGGCCTCGGCGCCCGCCGCGAGCGCCCACCGCAGCCCCGCGTTCATGCCGCCGGTGAACCCCGTGTTCGCGCCGGTCTGCAGCGTGTGCACGCCCAGGAAGCGCCGCTCGACCTCCTCCAGGGCTCCGTCGAACGACCCATTGTCGACGACCAGCACCTCGGCCTGCGGTGAGCCGCTGCGCAACGAATCCACGCAGGCCACCGAGTCGCGGCGTCCGAACCAGTTCAGGACGACGACGACATGGGTCATGACTTCAACGCGGCCCGGTAGGTAGCGCCCAGGAGCGGCGCGACGACCGCAGCGGCATACCGCTGCTCGACGCGTGCGCGCCCGACACGAGCGAGGTGGCGGGCCCGGTCGGGGTCGGTGAGCAGCCCGGCGATCGCTGCAGTGAGCCCGTTGACGTCATAGTCGTCGACCAGCACCGCGGCATCGCCGACGACGTCGGGGATCGATCCGGTGCGGGTGGTCACGATGGGGCGCCCGCAGGCCATCGCCTCCGCCAGCACGAAGCCGAACTGCTCTTGCCAATAGGGCGTCGACAGGCTGGGGACAGCGACGACGTCGGCGCCGCGGAAGATGCGGGGGATATCGGCATACGACTGACCGGCCAGGACGTGCACCCGGCCTCGAATGCCCAGCGCCGTCGCAGCTGTGGCCAGCCGTGGGCCCTCCGGGCCGCGCCCGATGACGACCAGATGGGCGTCGGCGCACGAGTTCGGCAGCGCGGCGAACGCGCGAATCAGCTCGGTGATTCCCTTTTCGCGGATGAGGCGACCGACATAGAGGACGATCCTCGCTTCGGCCGGCACATTGACCAGGCCCCGCAGGAACCCCGGCTCGTCGGCGGCCGAGAAGCGCTCCAGATCGAGCGCGCCGGGGATCACGTCGATCCTGGCCGGATCGACGCCTTCGGTGACGAGGCCCTGCCGCGCCAGCGGGGTCACCGCGACGAAGCGCGTCGCCTGCTCCCGCACCCGGGCCTTTCGCGCCGCTGTCGGCGGGTCATCGTCATACAGAAAGGGAATGTTCTCCCAGCAGGTCACGACGAGGGGTATGCCGCGGCGCCGGGCCACCGCAGCGGCCTGCTCGCTGACCGGAATGAAGGTCTCGGCGGCATGCACCAGGTCGCAGTCCGCGAGCGCCCCATCAAGCCCGCGCAACCAGCCGGCCGGGCCAAGGACGCGGTCTGGAGAGACACCGAGTCGCCGGACCAGCCGGGCAGCGCGGCTATCCGCCGGCGCAGGGAGCAAGGTCGCCGGGACCGGGATGAGACCGATCTCGTATCCGGGCGAACGCCGGCCGATTGCGCGGACCTGGAATCCGGGCAGGTGCCGGTAGACCTGCATCTCGTAGGGATTGAGGGCATCCCCGCGCACGACGGACACCCGCGGCCGATCTTCCCGGACCACGCCTTAGGACTCGCGCTCGGAGGTGCCGATCGAGGCGGCCTGGACGTCGCGGGGATCGGCGACCGAGTCGGCGGCGCGCAGCGGCGGGGCCGCTTCCAGCGCGATCGGCGTCAGCTCGGGCTGAGCCCGCTCGGTCGAAGACCGCCGCCCCGGCAGGAGCGAGCGGCGCTTGCCGTGCCGCGACTTCGATTGGCGCTGCCCATAGCCGTAGTAGCGGTAACGGTAGCGGCTCTCCGAGGGCGTGCCGGACATATTGACGGCGAACCCGGCCGCGTGTGCACCGACGGTCTCCAAGGAGGTGATCGCCGACTCCAGGTCGCGGCGCCGAGTGTGGTCGACGGCCACCACCATGATCAGGCCGCGGGTCAGGCGCTGCAGCAGCACCGCGTCGATCACCGGCACCAACGGCGGGGCGTCGACGAGGATGAAGTCGTAGCGACCGGCCAGGTCACCGAACAGGGAAGACATCGCCTCCGACCCGAGCAGCTCGCTCGGGTTTGGCGGCACGTCACCCGCGGCAAGCACCGACAGCGAGGAGTCAGGGCTGTCGTGGATGACGTCCTCGGGGGTGGCGGCACCGACAAGGATCGAGGTCAGGCCGGCCTTGCCCTCAATGCCCAGGTGCTTGTGAATCGTGGGCTTGCGCAGGTCGGCGTCGATGAGCAGCACCCGAATCCCGGATTGGGCCATGGCCCGGGCGAGGTTGACCACCGTCGTCGTCTTGCCCTCGCGAGGCACCGGCGAGGTGAGGACGAAGGCGTGTCCTCGGGTGGTCACATCGACATAGCGGACGTTGGTGCGCAGACGGCGCATGGCCTCGGCATACGGTCCCAGCGGGTCGTTGTCGACGTTGAGTTCGGCGGGCGTGCCTGAGCGCACCAGCGGGAGGTGACCGAGGATCGGCCGATCGGAGATGGCGGTGATGTGCTCGTCGTCGCGGATCTTGGTGTCGGCGGCATGGCGCAGCAGCGCCAACCCCACACCGAGTGCCACCCCGGTGAAGGCGCCCAACAACAAATTCCGCATCCAGTTGGGTGAGACCGGGCCGCCGGGCACACCGGCGGGGCTGACGACAACCGCGGTGATCGTGGCGCCGGGGTTGCTGAGCAAGGGCGCGAACTTCTTGCCCGCCTCGGCCAGCGCCGGACCCGCCTCGTTGGCGATTGTGGCCGCCTGCTCGGCGCTCGCCGCGCGGACGTCGAAGGTCATGACATTGGACGTCTCGCCCACGGTCGCGTTGACGTCGATCCCCGATCCCGGGGGCAGGCCGACGCGCGAGCGCAGTTCGTCCAGGATCGCCGGCGAGTGCAGGATTTCGGTATAGGTGACGAGATCCTGATTGGTCAGTGCGGTCGATTGGGTGGCGGTCGTTGGCTTCTTGTCGGGATCGGTCGCTGGAACCACAACCTGCTGCGCCGCCGAGAAGTACACGCGCGCGCTCGAGGCATAAGACGGGACGATCCGGCTGGTGACATAGACCGCGACACCGAGGACGAGCACAAAGGTCGCCAGGACGATCAGCCACCGGCGGGCAAGGATCCCAAGGAACTCCCTGACCGTCATCCGAGCGCAACCCTTCCTTTCCCGTAGCCAGCGCACATCATCGCACACCGAAGCCGCGCAACACGGCGTTGCGTTCTGCGACTACGCCCGGCGCGACGGCGAGCGTTGGGGGCCAACCACAGTGACAGGTGGTGCGTCTGGGAGACGTGGCTGTTACCGTCGAAGCTGTGATGTCTCGACTTCGTTCCCGTCCGGCACTGACCGCAATCGGATTGCTCGCGCTCGCCGGCGTGAGCGTCCCGGCACCGGCGGGTGCGACGACGCTAACGTGCAGCTCGTCGACCCCGGTGTCGCAGCGTCCGGTGATCCATGCCGGCGATGGCGGGACGTGCGTCGCGTTGGCCGAGCGGCTGCTCAAGCAGGCCTTCTTCTATGACGGTCCGACCACCGGCTACTGGAATGGCGACGCCGTTGACGGGATGAGCCGGTTCCAGCAGTCCTACCGGCTCTTGCGCCGGGACGGCTCGGTCCCGACCGCGTCCTGGCAGGTCCTCGAGAAGGTCAACGCCCCGTTCGATCAGTTCAAGTGCGGGAACGCCTCGAGCAACAAGGTGCTGCTCGTCTTCGACGACACGCCCACAAGCACGACGTCCTACCGCGCGCTCATCGACGCCGCGCGCGACGGCGGATATGGGATCGGTGTGGCCCCGAACGGCTCGGTCGTGCGCGCAGGCCTGGCCGATGTGGCTGCCGCGCGGGCGCGCGGTCTGCTGGTCGTCGACCACGCCTACGACCACTACGACCTGACGACGCTCAGTTCGGACAAGATCCGCTGGGAGATCACCCAACCCGATATCGGCAGCAACTACCTGCGCCCGCCCTACGGCTCGACCAATTCCACGGTCTTGTCGATCATGGCGCAGCAAGGGAAACGAAATTGCCTGTGGGATATCGATCCTCGCGACTGGGCGCGCAGCTCGCTGCCCCTGGAGGTCCCCGACTTCCGGATCTCGCCCCGGGAGGCGGCCGACTACATCATCCGCAACGCCCGTGGCGGCAGCTCCGTCGTGGTCCACATGCAGCACATGGGCACCAACGCCTCGCTCTTGCGTTATATCGACCTCGGGCTGCGCGACCGAGGCCTGAGCCTGTGCAAGAAGTGGGGCCGGGCCACCAACGCCAATATGCCCAACGCCTACTGCATTTGACAGGCGTGGTACCAGATCCCGGGGCCGTCTCGCCATTCGTACCGAAATCCCGGGTGTCCCGGCGTGTCCGCGCAGCGAGGTGTCCACATTGTGACCGGGGAGAGGCGCGAAACGTCCTTCAGGCGGTCTGATTGGGCAGGGTGTTTGCCGAGGCGTAGCTTCAAGGGCACCCGCCAAGACAACGGAGCGGCGATGGTGCCGCTCGACCTCGACCTACGCGAAAGCAGGCGCCGTCGATGAAAATCGTCGTTCTCGTCAAGTACGTCCCGAAGCCCACGGCCGTGTGGAAGTTCAGCCCCGACCTGACCATCGACCGCGGCGCCATCGACGGGCGGCTCTCAGAGCTCGACGAGTATGCCGTCGAACAGGCGGTGCGGCTGACCGAGGGCGGCCTGGACGCCGAAATCACGTACCTGACGGTGGGCCCGGCCGCCGCCAAGGACGGCCTGCTCAAGGCGCTGGCCATCGGCGGCACCAAAGCCGTCCATATCAGCGACGAGGCGATGCACGGCAGCGACGCGTTGGCGACCTCGCTGGTCATCGCCAAGGCCCTGGAGAAGATCGGCTACGACCTGGTTCTCACCGGGATGGCGAGCACCGACGGCGAGATGTCGGTCATGCCGTCCATGGTCGCCGACCGCCTCGGCGCCGCCCAGGCCACCTTTGCCAACTCCCTGTCCGTGGACGGTGACACGGTCACGATCACCCGCGACGGCGACGCCGCGAGCCTGGATGTGTCGGCGAGCCTGCCCGCGGTCGTCTCGGTCACCGACCGCACGGGTGAAGCCCGCTACCCGGCCTTCCGGCAGATCATGATGGCCAAAAAGAAGCCGATCGAGGTTCTCACCCTGGCCGACCTCGGCGTCGACGCCGGCAGCGTTGGCTCCGGCGCGGCCGCGGTCAAGGTGCGCAGTATCGACGCCGCCCCCGAGCGGCAGGCCGGCACCTTCGTCACCGATGACGGCACCGGCGCTGGCCAGTTGGCCGACTTCCTCGCCGCCCGCGGCCTCCTCTGACCCCGCCCCCCGGCATACCGACTCCCAGCGAAGGAATCACGTTGTCCACCGTTCTCGTCCTCGCCGAACTCACGCCGTCCGGGGTCCGCCCCGCCACCTTCGAGCTGCTCACCGCTGCCCGCGCCCTCGGCGATCCCGCTGCGGTCGTCGTCGGCGAGGCCGGCGATGATGTCGTCGCCCAGCTCGGCAACTATGGCGCCACGACGGTCTATGCCGTCGGCGGTGCCGCCGCCGAGGACTACCTCTCGGTGCCCAAGGCCGAGGCGCTCGTCCAGGTCGCCCAACAGGCCAACCCCTCCGCCATCTTGATCACCTCCGGTTCCGAAGGAAAGGACATCGCCGCCCGGGTAGCCGTGCGGCTCGACAGCGGCATCGTCACCGACGCCGTCTCCGTCGCCGACGAGGGCGGGACGATCGTCGCCGCCCAAGCGATCGTCGCCGGCACCTACCACGCAACGAGCGAGGTCACCCGCGGGCCGGCCGTCATCACCATGCGACCCAATGCGACCAACGCCGAGCAGGCCGCGGCGACCCCGAGCGTCGAGAACGTCGACGTGGCGATTAGCGACGCCGCCAAGGGGGCGAGCATCACCGCGCGCAACCCCAAGGTCTCCACCGGCCGGCCGGAGTTGACCGATGCCGCCGTCGTCGTCGCCGGTGGCCGAGGCGTCGGTTCCCCCGAGGGCATGGGCGTCATCGAACAACTCGCTGACACCCTCGGCGGCGCGGTGGGTGCCACCCGCGCTGTCACCGACCTCGGCTGGGCCGCCCACGACATCCAGGTCGGTCAAACCGGCAAGACCGTGGCCCCGAGTCTTTATGTCGCCGCCGGCGTCTCCGGCGCGATCCAACACCGCGCCGGCATGCAGTCGAGCAAGACGATCGTGGCCGTCAACAAGGACGCCAACGCGCCGATCTTCGCGATCTCCGACTTCGGGGTCGTCGGCGATCTGCATCAGGTGCTGCCCGCGCTTGTCGACGCCATCGCCGCCAAGCGCGGCTGACCCCGCCGTCCCTCCGAACCAGAGAGATCACACCGAGATGACTGACACCACGATGGGCCACGTCGGCGGCGCCGGGCTCGATCTGCCGACGCTGAAGATGATGATCGAGGCCCTCGGCGACTTCGTCGATGAGAACCTCCCTCCGGAAAAGATCCTCGACCTCGACCACGAGGACCGATGCCCCGAGGACGTCGTCCGGCTGATGTCCGATCCGGACACGCTCGGCGTCCAGCTCGTCTTCATCCCCGAGGCCTACGGCGGCATGGACGGCGGCGCCATGGACGCCTACCGCGTGTGCGAGGCGATGGCCCGCAAGGACCTCGGTGTCGCGACCGCGGTGTTTGCCACCTTCCTCGGCTCCGACCCGATCGTGGTCGGCGCCACCGAGGAGCAGAAGCAGGAGTGGCTGGGCGCCATCGGCGAGCGCGGTGTGATCTTTGCGTATGGCGCCACCGAGCCGGAGGCCGGTTCGGACCTGGGCGCGATGACAACCACCGCCGAACCGATCCGCGGCGACGACGGCGAGATCACCCACTACAAGATCAACGGCAAGAAGCAGTGGATTTCCAACGGTTCCATCGCCGACTACAGCACGATCCTCGCTGTCACCCCCGAGGGGCCGACGTGGTTCGTGGTCACCAAGGACACCGAGGGCTTCAGCGCCGCTCCCCCAGAGGACAAGCACGGCCTGCGGTTGTCCAACACCGCCGCACTCTTCCTCGACGATGTCACGGTGCCGGTGAGCGCCCTCGTTGGGACGGCCCCGGGCAAGGGTCTGGTCCAGGCCCAGCAAGTCTTCGGCTACACCCGACTGATGGTCGCCGCCTTCGGCCTGGGCACCGGCTGGGAATGCACCGACCGGGCGATCGCCTATTCCGTGGACCGGATCCAAGGCGGCGGACCGCTGAGCGAGAAGCAGGGCTTCACGCACAAGCTGATCGTCCCCCACGTCGTGCGGCTCGAGGCCGCGCGCGCCTTTATGGAGGACACCGCCGACAAGATCGACCGTGGCCTTGGCGAAGACGGCGCGATGAACACCGAGGGCGCCATCGCGAAGTATCTCGCGACGGAGGCAGGCAACGCCGCCGCCGACGCGGCCATCCAGGCCCACGGCGGCTACGGCTACACCCGGCCCTACATGGTCGAGAAGATGCGCCGTGACGTCCGCATCACCACCATCTACGAGGGCACCTCGGAGATCATGGAGATGACGATTGCGCGGGACCGGTGGCAGTTGCACCTGAAGTCCGCTGGCCGGCGCTATCTCGACCTCGCCACCGAGATGGAGTCGTTGCACGCGGCCAAGCCGCAGATCGGCGCCGGCACGGCGGCCCTGGCGGCCCGCGCGATGGCCGCGGTCCTGCAGGCCTGCCAGGTTGGCCGCCTCACTCGTAGCCAGCACATCCTCTTCCGCCTGGGCGAGCTGATCGCCTTCGCCGAGGGTGCAGCCGTCTTCGCCAAGGCGGCTGCGGCGCAGTTGGACGGCACCCGCCACGAGAAAAACCCCGGCCGCTTCGACGGTGCCGCCATGAGCGCGATGTCGCGGGTGTATGCCCGCGAGGTCGCGCAGCGGATCGCCAGCGACGGGGCTCGGTGGGTTGCCGGCGCGGCGGATCCTGGTTCCCCCGCCATCGGGACGCTCTCCGGCATCCCCTCGGCGGCGATCCTGACGGCGCAGGCTGGCATGCTCACCGACATGAACTACATCGCCGACGTGCTCTACGGGCGTCTCGGCAACTGATCACCTGTACATCGCGGGATCCTTCAAGGAGTAGTGGACGAGGATGACCACCAACACGGCCAGACCGGTCGCGATCGTCGGCGTCGCGGCGATCATGCCGCAGGCACCGAATGCAGACACGTTCTGGAACAACATCAAGTCCGGGCGGTACAGCATCACCGAGGTGCCTCCGGAGCGCTGGGATCCCGCGCTGTACTACGACCCGGACCATTCCGCCCGGGACAAGTGCTACTCCAAGATCGGCGGGTGGGTCCGGGAGTTCGACTGGGATCCGATCAAGTGGCGGCTTCCGGTCCCGCCGACGGTCGCCATGCAGATGGACGAGGGACAGCGGTGGGCGGTCAGCGCCGCCCGCGCGGCCCTGATGGATGCCGGCTGGCCGAACTGGTCGGTCGAGTCCGACAATGTTGCCGTCATTCTCGGCAATGCCATCGGCGGGGAGAAGCACTACCTCTCCTCGATGCGGGTGCGCCTGCCCGAGGTGCTCAAGCGGTTGCAATCCTCACCCACCCTGCAGGGACTCCCGGCGGACGTGCAGAAGCAGATCGTCGAGGAGACCAGGGCTCTTTATCTCGACAACACGTTTGAGATCACCGAGGACACGATGCCCGGTGAACTCGCCAACGTTATCGCTGGGCGGGTGTGCAATCTGCTCAACCTGCGCGGACCCAACTTCACCACCGACGCTGCCTGCGCGTCCGGTCTGGCCGCGCTCAGCTCGGCGATCGACGGCTTGGTCGATCACCAATACGACGCCGTCGTCACCGGTGGTGTCGACCGCAACATGGGGATCGACGCGTTCGTGAAGTTCTGCAAGATCGGCGCCCTCTCGGCCACCGGGACGCGCCCATTCGACGCGGGCGCCGACGGCTTTGTCATGGGCGAGGGCGCAGCCCTGTTCGTCCTCAAACGGCTCGAAGATGCCGAACGTGATGGCGACAGAATCTATGCCACCATCCTCGGCGTTGGCGGCTCGTCCGACGGCAAGGGCAAGGGGATCACCGCCCCCAACCCGGTCGGGCAACAGCTGGCCGTCCGGCGCGCGTGGAAGCGGGCCGGGCTTGAGCCGGCAGCGGCGAGTGCGGTGGAGGCACACGGAACCTCGACGCGAGTCGGAGACGCGGCCGAACTCACCTCGCTCACAACGGTTTTCGGCGAGTCAACCTCGGTCGTCGGGTCGATCGCCCTCGGCTCGGTCAAGTCGAATATTGGTCACCTCAAGGCAGCGGCGGGCACCGCTGGCCTGTTCAAGATGACGATGTCCCTGCACGAGAAGGTGATCGCGCCGAGCCTCAACTTCGTCAACCCCAACGACAACGTCGACTGGGGCGCCGTCCCGTTCGCGGTCAACACCAGCCTGCGGGCCTGGCCGGAGAGCCCGCACGGCGCCCGTGTCGGCGCGGTCAGCGCCTTCGGTTTCGGCGGCACCAACTTCCACGTCGTGGTCGAGGAACACGTCCCCGGCCGGCACAAGGCTCCCGCCCGCGTGTTCGCGTCCGCGGAGGTCCCGCAGGCCGCGGCCACCGCGCCGGTCGCCGCTTCACCCGTGGGCGCCGGGGCCCCCGTCGCCTCCGGAGTTCCCGCTGCGACCGCGGCGGCGGGGCCGGCCAAGGCGCCATTGCGCGGTGCCTTGGTCATCGGCGGACGGGACGACGCCGATGTCGCCGCGCAGGTCCGCACGGCCCTGGCCGCGGCCCAGGCCGGCACCGCTCCGGCGCCCGCGGCACCCGACCCGGCGCTCGGCTCGGCCGCCGTCCGGGTGGCCGTTGACTACGGCGATGCCGCCGAACTCGCCGGCAAGCTGACCAAACTGGTCAAGGCCTTCGACTCGGGCAATCAGGCGGCCTTTAGGCTGCTGCGCCAACAGGGCGTGTTTGTCGGGCGCGGTCCGGCTCCGAAGGTCGCCTTCCTCTATACCGGTCAGGGCTCCCAGTACGTCAACATGCTCAAGGGGCTGGTGGCCAAGGAGTCGACGGTCGCCAATACCTTCGCCGAAGCCGACCGGGTCATGACCCCGTTGCTCGGCGGGCGCACCCTGTCGTCCTACATCTTCATCGACGGCGACGACCCCGAGGCGGTCGAGACCCTCAACAAGCAGCTGATGCAGACCGAGATCACCCAGCCCGCCGTGCTGGCGACCGATCTGTCGCTCACCCGGCTGCTGGCCGCCTACAACGTCGTTCCCGACATGGTGATGGGGCACAGCCTCGGCGAGTATGGCGCCCTCGTCGCCGCCGGAGCCCTCACTCTGGAGAGCGCGCTCGAAGCCGTCAGTGCCCGTGGCAACGAGATGAAGAAGGTCTCGGTCGCCGACAACGGCGCGATGGCCGCGGTCTTCGGACCGCTCGACCAGATCGAAGCGCTGGTCAAGCAGGCCGATGGGTATGCCGTCGTCGCGAACATCAACAGCTACACCCAGGCTGTCGTCGGCGGAGCGACCGCTCCCGTCGAGGGTCTTGTCGAGAAGGCCAAGGCGGCCGGTATGAACGCCGTCCGCATCCCGGTCAGCCACGCCTTCCACACCGCGATCGTCGCGCCGGCCTCGGAGCCGCTGAAGGTGGCCCTGCGCCGGCTCAACGTCGTCGGCCCCAAGGTTCCCACGATCGCCAACGTGACCGGTGAGTTCTACCCGAGCGGCGCCGACACCGAGGTGATGCTCGACTACCTCGGCAAGCAGGTCGCCTCGCCCGTGCAGTTCGTCAAGGGCCTGGAGACTCTCTATGCGTCGGGGGCCCGGGTCTTCGTCGAGGTGGGGCCGAAGAAGGCGTTGCAGGGCTTCGTCGAGGACGTCCTCGGCAAGAAGCACGACGACGTGCTCGCCCTGTTCACCAATCACCCCAAGGTCGCCGACGAGGTTGCCCTCAACCAGGCCCTGTGTGGGCTGTATGCCGCCGGGCTCGGTTTTGCACCGGCGCCGGCGCCCGCGCCCGCGGCCGCTTCCGCGCCCGCGGCCGCTTCCGCAGTGGCGCCGGCCGCGGCCTCCGCGCCAGCCGCACCCGTGGCCTCCACTGCAGTGGCCCCCATCCTCAACCGCTCTGTCTCAGAAGGAAATGCGGTGTCCGATCAGACTCTGTTGGAACTCGGCAAGCTGTTTGCGGCGGTCCTCGATCAAGGACTGAAGCTGTATGCCGACGACCTCGGCTTCACCGCCGGCGCGGCCGCATTGGCGGGTCTGCCGGCCCGCAGTACCTCCGGTGGCGTGTCGATGGACATGGAGCCCGTGGTGGTCAGCGGCGCCTCTCTCGGCCTGCCGGGCACGCCGAAGATGTTCGACGATGCCAACATTGCGCGGATCCTCGCCGGTGACAACTTCATCAGCGCGGTCCCGATGGCCGTGCGCGAGTTGATGGCCGACCTGCGCATCACCCGGATCGTCAAGGACGCCTCGACCGGTGGCGGGAGCTTCCAGACGATCACCGACCCGGCCGATGTGATCAAGCTCGCCGGCATCCACGCGCCGGTGGACATCGTCGGTGAGTTCGGGATCGACAAGGCTCGTGACGAGGCGCTCGACGAGACCAGCCGGATGGCGATTGCGGCCGGCTTCGAGGCCCTGCGCGATGCGGGCATCCCCCTGGTCATGCAATACAAGACGACGACTCTCGGCACGCAATTGCCTGAGCGTTGGGCGTTGCCGCAGGCACTGCGAGACGACACCGGTGTCATCTTCGCCTCGGCCTACCCCGGCTACGGGAGCATGGTCAAGGAGGTCTCGAACTATTACCGCAACCGCGCCCGGCGCGAGCACCTGCTTGCCCTTGAAGGCGTCCGCGCGCTGATGAAGGCCGACGACCCGGCGATGGCCGAGGTCGAGCGCCTCATCGGCGGGCTGCGTGACGCCCTCAAGCGGGAGCCCTATGCCTTCGACCGGCGCTTCCTCTTCCGCACCCTGCCGATGGGGCACTCGCAGTTCGCCGAGATCATCGGCGCCCGCGGCCCGAACACGCACATCAACTCCGCCTGCGCATCCACCACCCAGGCGGTCGCGATCGCCGAGGACTGGATCCGCTCCGGACGCTGCCGCCGGGTGATCGTCGTCGGCTCCGACACCGCTACCGGTGAGGATCTGCTGCCGTGGATCACCTCCGGCTTCCTCGCCTCGGGGGCGGCGGCAACCGATGAGCGGGTCGAAGACGCCGCCACGCCGTTCGACCGGCGCCGCCATGGCATGATCGTCGGCGGTGGGGCCGCCGGTCTCGTCGTCGAGTCTGCGGCCGCGGCGCGCGAACGCGGGATTGCCCCGATCGCCGAAGTTCTCGCCGTGGTCACCTCCAACAGCGCCTTCCACGGCAGCCGGCTTGACATCGATCACATCGGCGGTGTCATGGAGTCGGTGATCGCCGAGGCGGAGGCCCGTGGCATCGACCGCCACCAGATCGCTCCCGACACGATGTTCGTCTCGCACGAGACCTACACTCCCGCCCGTGGCGGCAGCGCCTCGGCGGAAGTCTTCGCCTTGCGCCGCGTTTTCGGCGCCGCCGCGGACAAGATCGTGATCACCAACACCAAGGGCTTCACCGGTCACGCGCTGGGCGCCGGCATCGAGGACGTCGTCGCGATCAAGGCGCTCGAAACGGGCATCGTCCCGCCCGTGCCGAACTACAAGGAGCCCGACCCCGATCTGGGCGCGCTCAACCTCTCCCGCGGGGGCCCGAATCCGGTCAATTACGCCCTGCATCTGGGGGCCGGCTTCGGATCGCAGATCTCGATCAGCCTGATTCGCTGGGTGCCAACCCGTGATGGCCGCCGCCGCGCTCCGAGCGAACTCGGCTATGCCTATCGCATCGTCGATCAAGGCACGTGGCAGGCCTGGCTCGATTCGCTGTCGGGCCATGCCAACAGCACTCTCGAGGTCGACCACCGCAGGCTGCGGATCGTCGATATCGGTGCACCGGCCAAGCCCGCCAACCTCACGACCAATGTGCCGGTTCCGTATGCCGCTCAGCTGGCCGCCGCTCCGGCGTCCACCGCTCCGGCTCCGGTGGCCCCGGCACCGGTCGCCCCGGCACCGATGGCCCCGCCACCGATCGCCCCGGCTCCGGTCGCGCCGGCACCGATGGCGCCCGCGCCCGCGGCACCTGTGGCCGAGAGCGCCCCGCCGGCTGCGGCGCTCGATGAGATCCTCGCCAAGATCACCGCGATGGTCTCGGAGATGACCGGCTATCCCTCGGATCTGCTCGATCCCGACCTCGACCTCGAGGCCGACCTCGGCGTCGACACGGTCAAGCAGGCGGAGGTCTTCGCCGCCGTCCGCGAGAACTGGAATCTCGAGCGCGACGACAACCTCAAGCTGCGCGAGTTCCCCACCCTGCGCCACGTCGCCGGCTGGGTCCGCGGCAAGCTCGGCCTGCCCGAGCCGTCCGCCGGCGCGCCGAGCACGCTCTCGACCGGCGGCACGGTTGCCGCTCCGGCCGCGGCTGCTGCGATGGTCTCGACCGGTGGCGTCGTCGGCACGCCGGCTGCCGCGGCCGATGAGATCCTCGACAAGATCACGGCGATGGTCGCCGAGATGACCGGCTACCCGGCCGATCTGCTCGACCCCGACCTCGACCTCGAGGCCGACCTCGGCGTCGACACCGTCAAGCAGGCCGAGGTCTTCGCCGCCGTCCGCGAGAACTGGAATCTCGAGCGCGACGACAACCTCAAGCTGCGCGAGTTCCCCACCCTGCGCCACGTCGCCGGCTGGGTCCGCGGCAAACTCGGCCTGCCCGAGCCGTCCGCAGCAGCTCCTGCCGCGGCGCCCGCCCCAGCAGCGGCTCCAACAGCGCCCGCCGCGCCCGCCGCTCAAGCCAGCGACGAGATCATCGACAAGATCACGGCGATGGTCGCGGAGATGACCGGCTATCCGGCCGATCTGCTCGAGCCCGACCTCGACCTCGAGGCCGACCTGGGCGTCGACACGGTCAAGCAGGCCGAGGTCTTCGCCGCCGTCCGCGAGAACTGGAATCTCGAGCGCGACGACAACCTCAAGCTGCGCGAGTTCCCCACCCTGCGCCACGTCGCCGGCTGGGTCCGCGGCAAGCTCGGCCTGCCCGAGCCGTCCGCAGCAGCTCCTGCCGCTGCCGCTCCGGCCGCCGCAGCTCCGGCAGCCGCTCCGGCGGCCGCACCTGCGCCGGCAGCCGCCCCCGCGGCTGACGAGATCGTCGCCAAGGTGACCGAGATCGTCGCCGAGATGACCGGCTATCCGGCCGATCTGCTCGACCCCGACCTCGACCTCGAGGCCGACCTCGGCGTCGACACGGTCAAGCAGGCCGAGGTCTTCGCCGCCGTCCGGGCCAACTGGGACCTCGAGCGCGACGACAACCTCAAGCTGCGCGACTTCCCGACGATGAACCACGTCGCCGGCTGGGTCCGCGGCAAGCTCGGCCTGCCCGCGCCCACGGCAGCTGCGGCCGCCCCGCCAGCCGCCGCTGCACCGGCAGCGGAAGCCGTGCCGGCCGGCGCCCATGGCGCTCCGGCGGCCGACGAGATCGTCGCCAAGGTGACCGAGATCGTCGCCGAGATGACCGGCTATCCGGCCGATCTGCTCGACCCCGACCTCGACCTCGAGGCCGACCTCGGCGTCGACACAGTCAAGCAGGCCGAGGTCTTCGCCGCCGTCCGGGCCAACTGGGACCTCGAGCGCGACGACAACCTCAAGCTGCGCGACTTCCCGACGATGAACCACGTCGCCGGCTGGGTCCGCGGCAAGCTCGGCCTGCCCGCGCCCTCGGCAGCTGCCGCCGCCCCCGCAGCCGCCGCTGCACCGGCACCGGCCGCACCGGCAGCTGCCGCTGCACCGGCTCCGGCTGCTCCTGCGGCGGGCGCCGACCCGGTGTTGGGCAAGGTCACCCAGATCGTCGCGGACATGACCGGCTACCCGGCCGATCTGCTCGAGCCCGACCTCGACCTCGAGGCCGACCTCGGCGTCGACACGGTCAAGCAGGCCGAGGTCTTCGCCGCCGTCCGCGAGAACTGGCAGCTCGAGCGCGACGACAACCTCAAGCTGCGCGACTTCCCCACTCTGCGCCATGTCGCCGGCTGGGTGCACGACCGGCTCGGCACCTCTGCGGAGGGCTCTGCCGCGTCTGCCGGCGCACCGACGGCGGCGGCCGCCGCACCGGCTCCACCGGCCCATGCTCACGGCACCACGATCGTCGGCAACCTCAACGCCATCGACGCACTCCCCCGCCGCATTCCGGTC
Source organism: Nostocoides sp. (assembly GCF_037045025.1). Lineage (GTDB taxonomy): Bacteria > Actinomycetota > Actinomycetes > Actinomycetales > Dermatophilaceae > Nostocoides_A. The sequence continues at coordinate 54,278 of NZ_JBAOHM010000019.1, forward strand.
CCCTCGCTGCGTCCGTCCCTCGAGCGCTGCGTCGAGACCGGCGTGCAACTCAGCGGCGCCCGGATCGTGGTCCGCGGCGAGGGCGGCGGCGTCGCGGACGCCCTCGTCAAGCGGCTGGAGAAGGCCGGCGCCACCGTCCTGTTCGGTTCTGCCGAGACCAGCGACGACGACTTCGCCGGCCGCCTGGCCGAGTGGATGGCCGACGGCCCGATCGCCGGCGTCTACTGGCTGCCGGCGCTCGACGACGAGGGCGACGTCACGGCATACGAGCTGCACGAATGGCAAGGCGCCCTCCAGCGCCGGGTCAAGGGGCTCTATGCCACGATGCGGGCCCTGTGGGAGATGAGCCCGTTCCTCGTCGTCGCGACGCGCCTCGGCGGCTATCACGGCTACGACGCCGGCGGCGCCACCAGCGTGCTCGGCGGCTCGGTGACCGGCTTCGCGAAGTCCTACCAGAAGGAACGCGTGGGCACGCTGGTCAAGGCGGTCGACCTGCCGGCCAGCCGCAAGACCGCGGCGATCGCCGACTTGCTGATCGAGGAGACGCTGCGCGACCCCGGATGCATCGAGATAGGTCGGCCGGGTGACGGCCTGCGCTATGGCGTGGGGTTCGTCGTCGAGCCGTTCACGCCGCTCTCGGCCGACGGGTCCCCGCTGGGCGATGGCGGTATGGAGCTCGGCAAGGACAGCGTGTTCGTCATCACCGGAGCGGCCGGCAGCATCGTCGCGGCCATCACGGCCGACCTGGCCAAGGCCTCGGGTGGGACCTTCCACCTGCTCGACCTGACCTCGACGCCCGACCCGGACGATCCCGACCTGGCCGCTTTCCGGGCCGACAAGTCGGCGTTGAAGGGCCGGATCGCGGCTCGCCTCAAGGACGAGGGCAAGAAGCCCACCCCTGTCCTGATCGACCGCGAGATCGCTCGCCTGGAGCGTCTCGAATCAGCCCTGACGGCTATCGAGGCGGTCACCGACGCGGGCGGAACGGCCTACTACTACAGCGTCGACCTGACCGACGCCGGTGGCGTCGCCGAGGCGATGGACAAGGTGCGCGAGCGCAGCGGCAAGATCGATGTGCTCCTGCACGCGGCCGGGCTGGAAATCAGCCGCAACCTGCCCGAGAAGGAACCGCGCGAGTTCAATCTGGTCTTCGACGTCAAGACCACCGGGTGGTTCAACATGTGGCACTCGGCAAAGGACATGGAGGTCGGGGCGGTCGTCGTCTTCTCCTCCGTGGCCGGACGGTTCGGCAACAACGGGCAGACCGACTATGCCGCCGCCAACGACCTGCTCTGCAAGGTGGTCTCGAACCTGCGCCGGACCCGCCCGCAGACTCGGGGCATCGCCACCGACTGGACGGCCTGGGGCGGTATCGGCATGGCGACCCGCGGCTCCATCCCCAAGATCATGGAGATGGCCGGGGTGCAGATGCTGCCACCGGATGCCGGTGTCGCCTGGGTCCGCCGCGAGCTGCAGTCCTCGGCATACTCGGGCGAAATCGTCGTCGCCGGCGTCCTCGGGATGATGGCCGCCGAGTACCACGAAAGCGGTGGCCTCGACCCGGCTCAGGTCGGCGTCTCCGGGCCCATGTTGGGCACGATCCGGGCCAGCGTCCACACCGGCGCGACGTCGCAGACCACGCTCGACCCGAAGGAGCAGGCCTTCCTCTATGACCACCGGATCGACGGCACCCCCGTCCTTCCCGGGGTCATGGGAATGGAGTCCTTCGCCGAGGTGGCGTCGGTGCTCGCGCCGGCAGGCTACCGCGTGGGTGCCGTCGAGGACGTCGCGTTCTCGTCACCGGTGAAGTTCTACCGCGACGAGCCCCGGGAGCTGACGATCAGCGCGGTCGTCTCCCCCGACCCGGACGGTAGTGATCTGATCGCTCGGTGCACCCTGACCGCCAGCCGCCAGCTGCCCGGTCAGAGCGCCCCGGTGACCACGACCCACTTCACCGGCAAGGTCCGCCTCACCCAGACCCCGCCGGACGAGGCCACCGCGACCGTGGCGACCGACCCGGGCGAGAGCCCGCTGGAGCACGACACCATCTACACGTTCTACTTCCACGGCCCGGCCTACCAGGTCATGGAGGAGGCGTGGCGATCCGGTGACGGCTCGACGTCACGGATGCCGGTCGATTTGCCCGACAACCACACTCCGGGAGATCTGCCGGTGCTGATCGCGCCACGGCTGGTCGAGTTGTGCTTCCAGACCTCCGGGCTCTATGAAGCCGCAACCCAGGGCCGGCTCTCGTTGCCGATGCGCGTGGGACGCACCAGCGTCCACCGCGACCCGGCAAGCGTGGCCGGGCCCCTGTATGCGACGGCCGGCGCGGGTGATGGCGAGAACATGTTCGACGTCGTCGTCACCGACGCCAGCGGCTCGGTCGTGGTCACGCTGAGCAACTACGCGACCGTGCCCATGCCCGGCAATCTCGCCGAAGATGTCGCCGAGGCCTTCCGCCGGTCGTTCGGCTGATCCACCCCATCCCCGACGAGCGCACAACGAAACACGAAGGGCACCTGACCGTGGCATCGACAACCCGGCTGGCCATCCTCGACCACGGCGACCCCGTGGTTCGGATCCTGGCGGCCATCGGCAACCTCAACCGTGACCCGGAGGGACACATCACCACCGTGGTGGTCAGCCCCGGCGGGCCCGCACCGTGGTATGCCAGGGAGGCCGACGAGGTCCTCACCGTCGATCCACAGCTGGGGGCTGCCGGTTTGGCCACCGCGTTGCAGGAGGCGGGCATCGGCGCGCTCTGGCCGGCCGACGTCACTCGCTATGGAGCGCGCGTCGACGTGGTGCGTGCCGCCGAGGAGGCCGGGCTGACCGTGGTCGGTCCGGATGCGGCGACGATCGAGCGGCTCGGGGATCCGCAGGCGCTGCGTGATCTCGGCAGCGAACTCGGCGTCACGGTTGATCCCGATGCGCCGGCGGATCGGCTCATCGAGGTCGACACGCTGACCGACTCCGCCGGCACGACGTGGGCGATGCCACCACGTGAGGTCACGATCGCGCGCGACGGCCAGTTGCTCATCGCCGAATCGCCGGTCAGCGCGGTCGCGCCCGAGGTAGTGGACGCCATCACGACCGCTGCCCGCACGCTCGTCGGTTCCTGTGCGGCGGCGTGCCGGGCGACCGGGGCAGCGATCGTGACCGTCGCCCTCGCGGCCGACGGCACGACCTTCGCGGTGCGCTCGGTCACCCCGGGCGGACGCGCCGAGCATGCCGCGGTCGAGGAGACCACGGGCGCCAGCTTCGTCGGCCTGCAGTGGCGGATCGAGCAGGGCGAGACCCTGGAGCCGCAACCGCCGGCCGGCGACGGCGTGACGGTCGAGGCTCGGGTTCTTGCTCTGGATCCGAGCACGTCGGCCCCCACCGGCGGCGAGGTCGAGTTGATCTCGTTGCCGATGGGCACCGGCGTGCGCGTCGACGCCAGCCTGCGCGAAGGCGATGTCGTGGACGCAGCCGAAGAACCTGTCGTTGCCACGGTGACGGCGTGGGGACGCGAGCGCGGTCATGCCCTGGCCCGGCTGCGTGCCGCCCTGGAGCGGACGTCGATCGCGATGGCCGACGGGCTGACCAACCGCTCGCTGCTGCTCTCGGTCCTCACCCATCCCGACGTCGTGGCCGGGCCGGTGAGCAGCGGCTGGCTGGCCGAGCGCCTGGCCGCCGGTGATCTCACCCCCGGCCCGGACCCGATGGCCCTCGTCGCCGCCGCCGTCGAGTTCTACGAGGCCGACCTCGCGCTGGTGCTGGGCAGCTTCCGCGCGAGCGCGGCACGTGGCCGGCCCGAGCACCCCGAGCAGGTCGGCGCCCAGCTGAAGCTGTCCTATCAGGGCCGCCCGCACCGCTATCGCGTCGACAAGATCGCCGCCGATCGCTACCGCATCCGTGACGGCGCAGCACTCGATGTCACCGTGGACCGGCTTTCCGAACACGAGCGGCGCCTGGTTGCCGGCGGGCGGAAGGTGCGCGTCGTCGTGCTGCCCCAGGACGAGGTCATCCACCTGGAGATCGACGGCGCCACCCATCGGGTCCAGCGCGATGACGGTGTCGTCGTGCGCACGGGTTGGCCGGCCCTGGTCGGTTCCATCCTCGTCGGCGTCGGCGAGGCGGTCAGTGCCGGTCAGCCGATCGCCGTGCTGGAGTCGATGAAGATGGTCACCACGGTGAACGCGCCTATGGCCGGCGTCGTCACCTCGATCGCGGTGCTCCCCAACGCCCAGATCGAGAAGGGCGATCCGCTCTTGCGCATCCGTTCCCCGCGTGCAGCGGAGGACCCCCCGCGCCCCTCGGCCGGGGAGGCTGTCGGCCTCGCCGGGCTGGTAGAGGGCGCCAGCGCGATGGTGGCCGCCCAGGACGAGACCGCTCGAGTTTTCGCGGGCCTGACCAACTACCTGCTCGGCTACGACCTGGACCCCTCGGCAGTGAAGGTGCTGATCGCGGCATACGGGAAGCTCGCGACGGGCGCCGCTGCCGACGACGTCCGCCTGCGCGAGCGCGAGGACGCCTTTCTCGACCTGTTCGCCGAGGTCGGCTCGCTCTATCGCCCCCGGGTCGAGGCCGACTCTGGCGCCGACCCCGACATGGAGAACCCCGACAACACTCAGGAGTTCTTCATCGCCTTCTTGCAGTGGCTCGACCCCGACCGCGCCGGTCTCCCGCCGACCTATCGCACGCGGTTGTCCCGGGCGCTGGCGCGCTACGGCGTCGGCTCGCTCCATGACCGCGAGGGCCTAGAGAGCGCCACCTTGTGGATGTTCCGCAGCTTCAGCCGGGTGCCGGAGATGGCGCCGGTGGTCGTCTCCATTCTCGAGCGCCGGCTGCACGCCGCCGACGCCGCCGACCTGACCGGCCCGTGGCGCGAGCGCCTGGAGCGGCTCGTCTCGGCTACCGAGGGCCGCCATTCGACGGTCACCGATCTGGCCCGCGATGTGCACTTCCAGATGTTCGAAGAGCCGGCCATCGAGAAGGTGGTCGAGGAGAACACGGCCGAGATGGCGGGTCATCTGACCGCCCTCGCCGCCGACCCGGGCACCCCCGATCGGGCCGACCGGATCAACCGGTTGGTGTGGTCGCCACAGCCGATGCGCTCGCTGCTGCTCGACAGCTGGCGAGGCAGCCTCGCCGCCGACGGAGACTCCGAGAAGGGACGCGCCGTCCGGAGCGCCATTTTGGAGGTCTATCTGCGGCGGTTCTACCGCATCCGCGACCTGCGCGGGTTCGACGTTGCGACCGTCGACGGTTTCGAGTTCGCGTTCGCCCGCTATGTCCACAATGACACCCAATTCCACGTGGTAGTCGGCTACTTCCCGATGGCGGATCTCCCGCGGGCGTCACGCGCGATCGCTACCCACCTGGGCACCGCCGCCTTCCAGTCCGAGGCGATCGTCGACTTGGTCCTTTGGCGCGACGGCGAGTGGGCCGAGATCGACGAGATGGCCCAGAGCGTCGAAGGGGTTCTCGGCGAGTGCGAGTTCGGTCGGGTGCTGCACCGCCTCGACCTGACGATCACCACGGTGGCGGCCGCACGTGCCGACCGCAGCCGCACCCAACACCTGACCTATCGCCCCGGCGAGGGCGGCGGCTTCGTCGAGGAGGAGCTCTACCGCAACCTGCACCCGATGCTGGGCAAGCGGCTTGACCTGTGGCGGTTGTCGAACTTCACCCTGCGGCGTCTGCCCTCCCCCGAAGACATCTACCTCTTCGACGGGGTCGCCAAGGCCAACCCGAAGGATCACCGTCTCTTCGCCCTGGCGGAGGTCCGTGACCTGACCCCTGTTCGCAATGAGACCACTGGCGAAATCACCTATCCGCTGCTCGGGCGAATGGGACTGTCGGCGCTGGCGGCGATGCGGTCGGCGCTGGCGACCTATCCGGTCCGCGAACGGCCGGTCGCCAACCGGCTGGTGCTGTCGATCCGCCCGATGTGGACGGTCCCGGCCACCGAGTGGAACGGCATGGCCCGCGCCTACGAGGGTCTGGCCCGCGGCGCCGGACTGGAGAAGATCGTCCTGCACGTCACCGTCAACGAGGAGGACTCGGTCGGCAAGCGGATGCCTCGCGAACGCATCCTCCTCCTGGACGGCCTGGGCGCTGGCGGGTTGTCGATCCGGCTGGACGCGCCCGGCCCCAACCCGGTCCGGCCGTTGACCAAGTACGCCCAGAAGGTCCTCACCGCCGCCCGCTTCAAGAGCCCGTATCCCTATGAGATCGCGCGGATGATGACCCCCAACCCGGGGGACGCCTCACCGTTCCCGCCGGGAACCTTCGTCGAACTCGACCTGGACAAGGACGACAACCTCGTCGAGGTCGACCGGGAGCCGGGCAACAACAGCGCGCACATCGTCGTCGGGCTGATGACCAACTACACGCCGGTCCATCCCCAAGGCATGACCCGGATCGCGATGCTGTCCGACCCCACCCAGGGCTTGGGCAACCTCGCCGAGCCGGAGTGCCGACGGATCAACGCGGTGCTGGCCTATGCGTTGGAGCACAAGATCCCGGTCGAGTGGTATGCCGTCTCCTCCGGCGCGCTGATCGCCATGGACTCGGGCACCGAGAACATGGACTGGATCGCCCTGACCCTGCGTCGGCTGATCGAGTACACCCAGGCCGGTGGCGAGGTGAACATCATCGTCACCGGGATCAACGTGGGCGGCCAGCCGTATTGGAACGGCGAAGCCACGATGCTCATGCACACCAAGGGCATCTTGATCATGACCCCGGCCAGCGCGATGGTGCTGACCGGCAAGCAGGCGCTCGACTTCTCCGGCGCGGTCTCGGCCGACGACAACGCCGGCATCGGCGGCTTCGACCGGATCATGGGGTTGAACGGGCAGGGGCAGTACTGGGCACCCAGCTTCCCCGAGGCCTGTCAGCTGCTGCTGCAGCACTACGACTACACCTATGTCGTCCCGGGGGAGCGCTTCCCCCGGCGCCGACCCACCACCGACCCGGCCGACCGGGATGTCCGCACGTCGCCGCACGCACGGGTTCCCGGGACGACGTTCACGAGCGTCGGCGACATCTTCAGCTCCGAGACCAATCCGGAGCGCAAGCAGCCGTTCGACATGCGTTCGGTCATGCGCGCCGTCAGCGACGCCGACTGCGCGCCGCTGGAGCGATGGAAGGCCTGGCAGGACGCCGACACCTCGATCGTGTGGGACACCTCCGTCGGCGGCATACCGGTCTGCATGATCGGCCTGGAATCGCGCAGCGTGCCGCGCCGCGGGTTTGTCCCGTCCTACGGCCCGCCCGCCTGGACCTCGGGGACGCTCTTCCCGCAGTCCTCGCGCAAGACCGCCCGCGCCGTCAACGCGACCAGCGGCAACCGGCCGCTGGTGGTGCTGGCCAATCTCTCCGGATTCGACGGATCGCCGGAGTCGATGCGCAACTGGCAGCTCGAGTATGGCGCCGAGATCGGCCGAGCGATCACCAACTTCGACGGCCCGATCGTCTTCGTCGTCGTATCCCGCTATCACGGTGGCGCCTTCGTCGTCTTTAGCAAGGCGCTGACCGAGACGATGGAGATCGCCGCCGTGGAGGGCTCGTTCGCCTCCGTCATCGGCGGGGCGCCGGCGGCGGCGACGGTCTTTGCCCGCGACGTCAAGGTGCGCACCGAGGCCGACGAACGCGTCAAGTCGGCCCGCGCGGCGGCCGCCGGTGCTCGCGGCACCGAGGCCTCCGCCGCCCGGGCTGCCGTGGCCCGGATCAGCGCCGAGGTTCGCTCCGAGAAGTTGCGCGAAGTCGCCGACGAGTTCGACGGGATCCACACGATCGAGCGGGCCCAGCGGGTCGGCTCGGTCGACCGGATCATCAAGGCGGAGACGCTGCGGCCCTATGTCATCGACGCGCTCGAGCGAGGGATGAGTGCGTTTGGTTCCTGAACGCTGCTGAGCCCACGTCGGGTGCGGACCCTCGCCGGCCGGGCTGGGTGGGGCATCGCGCGCCCGGATCGCGCACGCTGACTTAGGTGCACGGAGTGCCGGTCACCGACCGCTCAATGGTGGAGCGGGTTGGCCAACCAGGAATGGACCGGCACGGCGCCGGCGAGGTCGGCGCTGCCGGGCAGCAGGCCCGGCGGGTCGACGGGCAATCGGGTGGCCATCGTGAGCAGGAAGGCACCGTCGCGGCGCCACCAGCCGGGGAAGGTGGCGCCGCCGGCGGCGGCGATGGCCAGCCGGCCCCAGCCATCCTCGCGGTCGACCGGGTGCACGCTGACCACGACGCTGCGGGTGTCGGCGCGCAGCCCGACGCGCAACACCTTCAACGCCGCCTCCTTGGCCGACCAGATCAGGTTGGCCGCGGCGTCCCACCCGTCGACCCCGGCGCGCTCGCGTTCGGCATAGACCCACTGCTGCTCGGGCGGGGTGAGGAAGTCGGCGACGAACCCGGCGCTGCGCGTCTCGACGATCTCCAGATCGATGCCGAGGCTGCCGGACGGCATCGATCCCGGCTCCCCGAGGAGCGCAACCGCCTGGCCGGCTCGGTCGGTCAAGGAGACGTCGAAGCCGGCGGGAGCCCCGTCCACCTCGGCGTAGGGCGCTCCCCCAGGCGCATTGAGCATGGCGATCCGCCCGAGCGTCGCCGCCTCGGGCGCTAGGTCGAGCGCGGCGGCTATCGCCCGCTTCCCCGCGCATCGACGCAGGAGGTATTCGCTGCGCCGCTTGGTGAACCGCATCCGCGCGAGCCGCTCCCGTTCGCGCGCCACTAGCCACGCCTCCCCCGGGGGAACGGCGTCCTCCCCGCACGAGAACCAGCGCATCTGGGACATGGCAGCTCCTCTTGCTTGGGTCTGTCATCCGGTCGTCTCATCCAGGGTAGGCCGCTCCCCCACGTGGTGCGGGATGGACAATGCTGAGCCGGAGCCGATCAGTTGGAGGTATGCCGTGTCGATGATGCGCGCCATCGTGTACGACCGTCCGTTCGAGTTCGCGGTCAAGCAGCAGCCGCTGCCCCAGCCGACACCGGGCGAGATCCGGGTCAAGGTGACCCAGGCGGGGGTATGCGGGACCGACCTGCATCTGCACGAGGGGGGCTTCATCACCAGCTACCCGCTGACACCGGGCCACGAGACCGTCGGCGTCGTGGACGCGCTCGGCGACGGCGTGGACGGCTTCCACCCCGGCGAGCAGGTGGTGATCAACCCGAACATGACCTGTGGCCGCTGCCGTGATTGCCTCTCGGGCCGCCCGCTGCACTGCCCCCGGTTCGGGGGCTTCGGCACCCTCAAACCCGGCGGTTTCGCCGAGTATCTCGTCGTCCCGGCGGCGCAGGCCTTCTCGGCCGAGGGGTTGGATCCCGATGCGGCGGTGCTCGCCGAGCCCGGCCGCGTGCGCGGTCCACGGGATCGAGGTTCTCGGCCCCCGGCCGGGGACCAGCGCGATCGTCCTCGGCAGCGGCCCCACCGGCCTGCTGCTGGCGCAGTTGCTTGCGCATTCCGGCCCCGCCAGCGTCACCGTGGCCTCGATCGCGCCCCGGCAACTTGACCGCGCCGTCGAGCTCGGGATCGACGCGACCTATCGGATGGAGCGTGGCCGGCTGCGCGAGGACATTGCCGCCCTGATGGACCGCACCGGCGGGATCGGCTACGACTACGTCGTCGACGCCACCGGGGTCGCCACCGTCCAGGAGGCCGCGATGGACCTGGCCCGTTCCGGCGCGAGCATCCTGTGGTATGGCGTGGCCCATGAGGACGCCCGCGTCGCCGTCTCCCCTTACGACGTCTTCCGCCGCGAGCTGACGATTCGCGGGTCGTTCGCCGAGATCGACACCGTCCCGGCCGCCGTGGCCGCCCTGCGAGGTGGCCGCATCCGAACCGATGGATTGATCACCCACCGCTTCCCCTTGGAGGAGTATGGCGCCGCGCTGGATGCGCTGCGGACCGGTGACCCCGATGTGCACAAGATCGTCATGGTGCCGGCGTTGGCCGGCTGACCTGCCCTGGGCTGCGGCGCACGGGGGGCGAGAATGCGCGAGGGGCTCCCGCCTGGCGGGAGCCCCTCGTCGTCCGTGGGGAACTGGTCAGCGACCGGCCACACGGCGATCGGTCAGAGACCGCCCACCCGGTCCGGGGGCGGGGTCAGCCCCGGGTGCGTGCCGAGGTAGTCGACCAGGTTGGCGAGGTCTTCCTTGCCGCCGAGCAGGTTGGTGCCGTTCTTGAACTCGGTGAACAGGTCACCGCCATTGGCGAGGAAGTTCAGCGTGCCGATCCGGTACTTCGTGCCCATGTCGATCGGGGTCCCGTTGAGCTTCATCGAGCCGGGGACGACGCGCGAACCCTGCGGCTGGCTGGCATCCCAGGTGTAGGTGAAGCCGTCGGAGACACCCAGCGCGAGCATCGGGCGCGAGCCCCGGTCCGGAACCGGCTGATACTGCTGCTCCAGGACGGTCTTGATCTGCGCGCCGGTCAGGTCGAGGGTGACGAGCAGGTTGCCGAATGGGCTGGTGTTGTAGGCCTCGGTGTAGGTGATCTCCCCGGGCTGCTCGCCATTGCTGATCTGGTTGACGAGGAAGGATGCCCGCACGCCACCGACGTTCATGAAGGCGATCTGGCTGCCGCCGCTTTGGGTGCCCCACTTGATGACGTCGGCCATCAGGTCGGCCATCGGCGTCTCGATCCCGCGGTTACCGCTGGAGTCGCCGGTCACGTCCTGCGCGACGGTGCCAACGACCCGCCCGGCCAGCGGGCCGGCGAGCGCGCGCCACTTGTCGAGGACCTGGGTCTCGGCTGGGTCGGCCGTGGTGCGGTCGACGAGGACATTCTGGCTGGTGAACGACGAGCGGATGACGTCCTTGGTGGTGCTGCTCACCGAGAAGTACGTCTCGGTCACCAGCTGACCGTAGGACGCCGCCGACGTGAGCAACCGCGGGCGGCCCAGCGGGTCGGTGATCGTGCACACATACGGCTGGTGGGTGTGGCCGGACACGACGGCGTCGATCGCCGGGTTGACCCGCGAGGCGATGTCCAGGATCGGTCCGGAGGCGTCGGTGCAGCTGGTGTAGTCGCCGGTCTGGTAGCCACCTTCGTGGATGAGCAGGACGACGGCCTTGACGCCGGCGCGCGCCAGCTTGATCGCGGCGTTGTTGGCCGCCCAGACCTCGTCCTTGAAGTTGACCGACTTCACGCCCGCCGGGTCCACGAGCGTCGGCGTGGCCCGCAGAGTGATCCCGATGAAGCCGATCTTGACCCCGCCCACCGTCCGGACGGTCGTCGCCGGCAGGAACGGTTTGCTGTCGACCTTCCGGAGCACATTCGCGGCCAGGTACTGGTAGTCCGCGCCGGCATACGGCTGGCTGGGGAAGTAGCACCCGTCGACCGGGTGGCAGCCGCCGTATTGCATGCGCCGCAACTCCCGGGTGCCCTCGTCGAACTCGTGGTTGCCGACGCTGGAGACATCCAGCCCGAGCGTGTTGAGCGATTCGACGCTCGGCTCGTCGTGGAACATCCCGGACAGGAAGGTCGAACCGCCGATCAGGTCACCGGCGGCGACCGTGACGCTATTGCTCGCCGGCACCTTGGTGCGGAGCTGGTTCAGTTTGGCCGAGAGATACTCGACCCCGCCGACCGGCGTATGGGCCGGATCGCTGGCCAGCGGCGGGTCGGTGGCCTCCATGTGCCCGTGGTAGTCGTTGAACGACAACATCTGCACCCGGATGGGCCGGTCGGTCTCCCCAGACTCGGCCGTCGCGGCCGGTGTGGTGCTCAGCGCCGCGGTGAGCGCCGCGACGGCGCCCACGCCGGCGGCGGCGGTGTATTTCCTTCTCACTGTTTACTTCCTCCCATGTGGGGCCGGCGAAACCCATCGCCTGCCGCGTGGGACGCTACCTCGTGAACGGGCCGGAAACCAGGATTGGCGGGGCTTTCATCAATGAACGGCAGATGTCGAGCCGACACCCAACTGGTCGAGGAGGACCGCCCAGTCCCACGCGATCTCGCGCCACGCGTCGTAGCGGCCGCTGCGCCCGCCGTGACCGGCGGCCATCTCGGTGCGCAACAGGATCGGCCGGGTCACCGGGTCGTTGGTCGCCAGGGTTCGCAGCTTCGCAACCCATTTCGCCGGCTCGGTGACCAGCACCCGGGTGTCGTTCAAGGAGGTCGTCGCCACGATCGCCGGATACTCCTGCGCGGTCACATTCTCGTAGGGGGAATAGGCCGCCATCGTCTGGTATGCCGCAGCGTCGGCCAGCGGATTGCCCCACTCCTCCCACTCCCCCGCCGTCAGCGGCAGCTCGGGGTCGAGCATCGAGGTGAGCGCGTCGACGAAAGGCACCTTGGCGTGGGCCACCAAGAACCGGTCCGGAGCCAGATTGACCGCGGCACCGATGAGCAGGCCCCCGGCCGACCCGCCCTCGCAGGCCAGCCGCAGCGGATCAGCCCAGCGGCCGCGGACGGCATCGGCGACCGCGACGAAGTCGGTGAACGTGTTCGCCTTGCGGTCGAGCTTGCCCTGCTCATACCACCCGCGTCCCATCTCCCCGCCACCGCGGACGTGGGCGACGACATAGACCACGCCACGGTCAAGCAGGCTGAGCCGGGCCACGGAGAAATAGGGGTCGCTGGCGATCTCGTAGGCGCCATAGCCGGTCAGCAGCGCCGGGGCGCTGCCGTCGGGCGCGATATCCGCACGGCGGACCACCGAGACCGGGATCTGCGACCCGTCGGCCGCGGCGACCCACTCCCGGGATTCGGCATACGCGTCCTGGTCATATCCGCCGAGGACGGGCTGACGCTTGAGCAGGACCCGCTCGCCGGTGAGCGGGTCGACGTCAGAAGGTCGAGCGCGGGGTCAGATAGCTCTCCTCCACCACGGTCAGCGTCGTGGCCGCGCGTCTCCGGGTTGTCGGCCAGCATCGCGACGGTCAGTTCCCCGGTCACGGGCCAGTCGAGCGGCTCCGCGAAGCCGCCGCCGGCCCCGGCCGCTGGGTCACGCGGCAGCACCCGTAGGGCAGGGAGCCCGCCGGATCGCATCGCCAGGACGGCAAAGGCATCGAAGGCCTCGACGTCGAGGAAGCGCTCCCCGGGCGCGGAGCGCATCACCGGCCGCCAGTCCGCCGCCGAGGTCGACTCCAGCGGCGCCCAGGCCAGGTCGGCCTCGGGATTGTCGCCGTTATGCACGATGAGCAGCCGGTCGCCGTCGACCTCCACGTCGTACTCCACGCCCTCGACGCGCGGGGCGACACACCGCCAGTCGCCGGCCGGGTCGTCGCTGGGCAACAGCCAAGTCTCGCTGGTCGTCTTGGAGCCGACCCCGATCATCAGGAAGCGGTCATCGCGGGAGGCGCCAAGCCCCATCCAGAAGCGTTCGTCGTCCTCTTGATAGACCAAGACGTCGCGCTCGCGGAGTGTGCCGACCTCGTGCCGCCACACCTGGTGCGGACGCCAGGCGTCATCGACCTGGACATAGAAGAGGTGGCGCCCGCTCGCGTCGAACTCGACGCCGTAGCCGACGCCGGTCACGGCGTTGTCGAGCACGTCCCCGGTCACGATGTCCGTGACCGTCAGGTCGAAGCGTTCGTCGCCGGTGACATCGAGGCCGGCGGCGAGCAGCCGGTGATCCGCGCTGACGGTCAAGGCCCCGATGCTGAAATACTCGTGCCCGGCGGCCGCGGCATTGCCGTCGAGGAGCACCTGCTCGCCGGGAACGGGCAGGCCGGCCTCGATGTCCGGCCGGGAGCTACCCGGCGCGCGTGGGCAGCGGGCGTGCACGGCATACTGCTGGCCCTCGATCGTGCGCGAGTAATACCACCACGGGCCGTCGCCGACCGGGACGGACAGGTCGGACTCCTGGGTGCGCGTCTTGATTTCGGTGAAGATGCTCTCCCGCAGCGGCTCCAGATGCGCGGTGCGCTCGTCGGCGTACGCGTTCTCGGCCTCGAGATAGGCGATCAGCTCCGGGTCCTCGCGGTCCTTCATCCAGGCAAAGGGATCATTGACGCTGCTGCCATGGTGGGCGCGCACGGACTCGCGCCGGGGCGCTTCGGGTATGCCGGTCACCGGCTCACCCTATGCGAGCCAGATAGACTACCCCGGAGGCGATTGCCTCCAGAGAGGATCCCACCCCCCATGAGCGTGCTCATCGCCTATGCCAACACCGCGGCGGGTGCCGCCGCGTTGCGTCACGGCCGGCGGCTGGCGGCGGACGACGGCGAGCCGGCCGTGGTCTTCGACCTCGAGGCCGTCGCTGATTCCGCCGATCGGGTCATCGCGCCGACGATCGCCGCCGAGGAGGGCGAGCGCTGGTTCGGCCGGATCAACGACGATCCCAGCCCGGCCGACGATCTGCTCGAGGTCGCCGCTCAGCTCGAGGTCGACCTGATCGTCCTCGGCGTCCGCGCACCCTCGCCCTCGGGCAAACTCGTCCTCGGCGCCAATGTGCAGCGGATCATCCTCGACGCCCGCGTGCCCGTGCTCTCCGTCAAACCCGACTAGGAACGCCGCTCAGCGCAATTCCCAGGTCGCGGGCGTATGCCGCGGCCAGAGCCTGCGCAGCCGGGTGCAGTTGCGGCCGAAATGGCCGGCTCCCTTCGATCACGTTCTCGGCGGCCGCCCGCAACCGCGGGTTGTCCGGCACGCCAGCGAGCGCAATCTCTGAGTCCGGCACGGGAATCAGCTGACCGCGCGGGCGCCGAGCAGCACCTTCAGGTCACCGATCAGCGATTCGGTGGCATCGACCCGGAACTGGTCGTCCAGGCGCAGCAGCACCGAGCGGCCGGGCTGGACCAGCTTGAGGTGCACCTCGGTCGCCCCGGGATACGACGTCAACACCGTCTTCAGCTCCTCGATGCGCGGGGTCGTCGCGCGGGTGACCTCCATCGAGATCACCACGGGTCCGCGCGGTCCTTCGGTCAGCTCGGGCAAGGTCAGCTCCGTCGCCGAGAGTTGCACGCCGTCGTCGCGCCGGCGCACCCGCGCCTTGACCGAGCAGACGGCGTCCATGGCCAACAGTTGGGCGGCGGCAAGATAGGTCTTGGTGAAGAACATGATCTCGACCGCACCACCTAAGTCCTCCACGGTCACCGTCGCATAGGGCTCGCCGCGCTTGTTGCGTTTGACCGCCATTGAGGTGATCAATCCCGCGACGGTCACCACGGCACCGTCCTCATGAGGCGAGTCGTCCTCGATCAACGCCGCGATCGCGGTATCGCTGTTGCGGCTGAGCACATGCTCGATCCCGAGCAGCGGATGGTCGCTGACATAGAGGCCGAGCATGTCCCGCTCGTGCGCGAGCTTGGTGCGCTTGTCCCACTCGTGGGCGGTGATCGGCGGCAACCCGCTGACTCCGGACAGCGCCTCGTCGTCGTCAGCATCGCCGAAGGATCCGAACAGCGAATCCTGGCCCATCGCCTCCTGCCGCTTGGCATCGACATAGGCCTCGACATAGTGCTCGTGCTCGCGCAGCAGGCCGGCCCGGGCATAGCCGAGGTCGTCGAAGGCGCCGCCGCGGATGAGGGACTCGATGGTCCGCTTGTTGCACACCGAGACCGGCACCTTGGTCAAGAAGTCGTCGAAGGAGGTGAACTTGCCCTTCTCCTCCCGGGCAGAGACGATAGCGTCGACGACATTGCGCCCGACATTGCGGATCGCCTCCAGGCCGAAGCGGATGTCCGTGCCGACCGCCGTGAACGGCGCCTTGGATTCGTTGACGCTCGGCGGCAGCACGGTGATCCCCATGCGCCGCGACTCGTTGAGATAGAGCGCCGACTTGTCCTTGTCGTCCCGCACCGACGTCAGCAGGGCCGCCATGTACTCGGCCGGATAGTTCGCCTTGAGATAGCCAGTCCAATACGAGACCAATCCGTATGCCGCGGTGTGCGCCTTGTTGAACGCATAGTCCGAGAAGGGGACCAGCACCTCCCACAGCGCCTGGACCGACCCGAGCGAGAAGCCGTTGGCCTGCATCCCGGCGGAGAAGGTGTCGAACTCGGCGGCGATGACCTCCTTCTTCTTCTTGCCCATCGCCCGGCGCAACAAATCGGCGGTGCCGAGGGTATAGCCGGCAAGCTTCTGCGCCAGCTCCATCACCTGTTCCTGGTACACGCAATTCGAGAGCACCAGTCCGGAGGAGATGAAGTTATGGACATCCTCGACGGTGATGTCGAAGACGGGCTCCGCCGCGCCTCGAGTGACGTCGGCCACGACCGTCCAGTCGAAGGAGGCGTAGAAGTGGTCTTCGGTCGTGCCCATCGCCGCCAGATAACCGCGAGCGGTCTCGTTCAGTGGATACCGTCCGGAACCGTCGTCCTTGACGAACGTGGTTGCCGGGGCCGGGACCGGCCCTCGGCGATACAGGTGTCGATGCAGCCCGGCCACGCTCGCCGGGCCGGAGCCCATGCTGTTGCGCATCCGGGTCGCCAGCCCCGGGTCACGGCGGAGCACGTCGCCGGCGTGTTCGAGCATCCGTGCGCGGTTCAGCCCCCGGCTGTGCGACGAGAGGACAATGGTCGCGCGAGCCGTGACCTTGCCGCGGTGAACCATCAGGGGCGCGATGGTCTCCCAGAACCGGTCGTCGTAGACGTGGACCGTCCACGCGTTCTGCGGGCCGAAGCGAGCCGATTCATATGCCGAGTCCCAGCGCACCGTGGCCGGAACTCCGAGGCTGGAGAGGACCTCAGCGATGTCCAAAGCCAGGGTGTGACTGATCGTTTTGTAGAAGGCGAGCTTTGGACCAACATAGCCATCGCCGTCCCAGAGGGCGGCAATCAAGCGCCGCCGGGCAGCGATGTCCGCTCGCTTGATCGCCTCGGGGATGAGCTTGTGTCCCCTGGTGGCCTTGCCAGAGAAGCCGAGGTCGCGCAGCCACCGGTTGATTCCTATCATCGAGTAGACGCCGCGTCGGGGGTTACCTCCCTTGCCACAACCTGACGGGGCCGCCGCGAAGCGGACCCGTGGAGCCCTCCGGTCAAGGCAGTCCTCGACCGGATAGGTGTCGTCGAACAGGGCGAGTGCGAGCCTCGAAACCTCCGCGCGCAACGTCGGCTGCGAACTGATGAACGTGTTCTCGTAACAAGTGATGTAGCCGTCAGACAACAGGTAGCCCAGCAGGGCAGCCTCGTCCCCGGACACGCCGGACGGTCGAATGAACGCCTGCGCCGTCCTGGGGCGCGCGATGCGATCGACACCGGGAACCAAGTCCCCCGCTGGCACCCAGCCACGCGGCGTCAAGACCTTGTGGTCGGCCGAGAGGCGCAACGTGTTGCCGGCTGCGGTGCTCACCGTGAGGATCGGCTTGTCGGGCATCTGCCACCAGTACGAGACCCGGCGGCGGACGACCTGGCCCGACTCGTCGGCCCCGAAGGTGTGGAACCCGCGGCGAACGCGGTCCTCCAATTCGTCGACGCGCACACGCTCGCCGGTGTCCGCGTCGACGATCGGGGTATCCCCGGCAACGCACAGTCCGTAGGTCGTACCAAGAATAGGTTCGAGCGCGGCGATCATGGCCGCCTCCAATTGGCCGTCCAGCTTCGGGTCGAGCGGGACCTCCTTCTGGCGGCCGTTCTTGCGCAACGCGAAATTGGTGTGGGCGTCCACGCCCATCGGACCCGGACGGTAGAGCGCGAGCGCCGCGGAGATGTCCTCGAAGTTGTCCGGCTGCATCAGCTTCAGCAGGGTGCGCATGCCGCCGCCGTCGAGCTGGAAGACCCCGAGGGTGTCGCCGCGGGCGAGCAGCTGATAGGTCGCCGGATCGTCGAGGGTCTCGGACAGGGCGTCGAGGTCGATCTCCTCGCCGCGGTTGTCGCGGATGTTCTCGATCGCGTCATCGAGGATGGTCAGATTGCGCAGGCCGAGGAAGTCCATCTTGACCAGCCCGAGCCGCTCACAGCTCGGGTAGTCGAACTGGGTGATGATCTGCCCGTCCTGCTCCCGCTTCATGATCGGGATCAGGTCGGTCAGCGGTTCGCTCGACATGATGACGCCGGCCGCGTGGACCCCGGCCTGCCGCTTCAGCCCCTCCAACCCGATGGCGGTCGCGACGATCTCCTGGACCACCGGGTCCTCGTCGTGCAGGGCCCGGAAGTCGGCCCCATCGGCATACCGGGGGTGCTCCTTGTCGAAGATCCCCTTCAGCGGCACGCCCTTGCCCATCACGTCGGCCGGCATCGCCTTGGTCAGCCGGTCCCCCATCGAGAACGGGTGCCCGAGAACCCGGGCGGCATCCTTGACCGCCTGCTTGGCCTTGATCGTGCCGTAGGTGACGATCTGGGCGACGCGGTCATCGCCGTATTTGTCCGTCACATAGCGGATCACCTCGCCGCGGCGGCGCTCGTCGAAGTCGACGTCGAAGTCGGGCATCGAGGGCCGCTCGGGATTGAGGAAGCGCTCGAAGATCAGGCCGTGCTTGAGCGGGTCCAGGTCGGTGATCCGCATCGCATAGGCGCACATCGACCCGGCGCCCGAGCCACGGCCGGGACCGACCCGGATGCCATGGTCCTTGGCCCAGTTGATGAAGTCGGCGACGACGAGGAAATAGCCGGGATAGCCCTTGCCGACGATGACGTCGATCTCGTAGGCCGCCTGCTTGCGCGAGGCCTCCGGCACCCCATCCGGATAACGCGCCTGCAGTCCCTTTTCGACCTCCTTGACGAACCAGGACGTCTCGTCCTCCCCCGGCGGGCAGGGGAAGCGCGGCATGTACTGGCCTTCCTTCTCGACGAAGGAGACCTCGCATTGCTCGGCGACAGCGAGGGTGTTGTCGCACGCCTCCGGAAGCTCCCGGAACAGCTGGCGCATCTCGGCGGGGGTGCGCAGATAGAAGTTCTCCGCGTCGAATTTGAACCGGCCCGGGTCCATCAGGGTCGAGGCCGACTGCACGCACAACAAGGCCGCGTGACCGCGGGCGTCGTCGGGTTTGGTGTAGTGCAGGTCGTTGGTCGCCAGCAGCGGCAGTCCGAGGTCCTTGGCCAGACGCAGCAGCTCGGCCTTGGTCTGCCGCTCGATCGGTATGCCGTGATCCATCACCTCGGCATAGAAGTGCTCCCGGCCGAAGATGTCGCGCAGGTCCGAGGCGGCCTGGCGAGCCTGGTCGTAGTGACCGAAGCGCAGCCGGGTCTGGATCTCGCCGCCGACGCAGCCGGTGGTCCCGATCAGCCCCTCGGCATACCGGGACAACAACTCCCGGTCCATCCGCGGCTTGTAATAGTGCCCCTCGAGCGAGGCCAGCGAGCTCATCCGGAACAGGTTGTGCATCCCGGTGTTGTTGCGGGACAACAAGGTCATGTGGGTGTAGGCGCCATTGCCGCCGACATCGTCGCGGCCCCCGTCGCCGAACTTCACCCGCGTCTTGTCGCCGCGCGCCGTGCCCGGGGTGATGTAGGCCTCGACCCCGATGATCGGCTTGATGTCGTATTTGCGGGCCTTGGCCCAGAACTCGTAGGCGCCGTAGATATAGCCGTGGTCGGTGGTGGCGATCGCCGGCATCCCCTGGGCGGCCGCGGACGCGAATAGCTCATCGATGCGAGCTGCACCGTCGAGCATGGAGTACTCGGTGTGCACGTGCAGATGCACGAAGGACTCTCCGCGAGCGGAGCCGGCGGCGAGCGAAGGCACAGGGTCTGGCATGACTTGGCGAGTCTAAGACGCGCCAACGACAGCGGGCCGGTCCACTCGATCGTGTCGCGCCGATCGATCACCCTTCAGTGAGCTGACTCCTGCCGGGGCGGGCTAGAGTCACTGGTGGGAAGCCTGCGACGACGAGGACGGTGAGGCCGAGGTGACACGCGTCGGCCCGACCAGCGCCTTTCGTCGCCGCTCCGAACCCTGGGCGGACACCGAGCCGATCCGGGCGGAGATCTTCTCGGCGGAGCGGTTCGAGGAACACGCCCGCTCGCTCGCCGACAGCCACATGGTCCTCGGCAGCACGACCCGGGTCGTGCCGCTGCTCACCCGGCTCAAGCAGGACGCTGCGGCGCTCGGTCGGGCATACGAGGCGATCAGCGAGGATGTCCGGGACGAGCGGGAGATCACGCCCGCCGCCGAGTGGCTGCTGGACAACTTCCACACCGTCGAGGAGAACATCCGCCAGATCCGCCGCGACCTGCCGCCCGACTATTTCCGCCAGCTGCCCAAGCTCGGCCCCGGATTCCTGCAGGGCCACCCCCGGATGTTCGCGATCATGTGGGGCTACGTCGCCCACACCGACAGCCTCCTGGATGCCGAGCTGCTCTCGCGCTATATCCGCGCCTACGAGACCCGCAAGGCGCTCACCCTCGGTGAGCTGTGGGCGGTGGCCATCACCTTGCGGCTGTTGCTCGTCGAGAACCTGCGCCGGGTCGCTGACCGCGTGGTCGGCGCCGGCAAAGACCGTCGGGCCGCCGACCGCGTGGCGGACGGCCTGCTCGGGATCGGTGGCCAACCGGTGGCGCTCACCCAGCTGATCCCCGACCGGGCGTTTGTGCCCAGCCGGGCGTTCGCCGCCCGGCTGCTGCGCCGCCTGAGCGGCCAGCAGCACCCCGAGGCGATCACCTGGCTGCAAAGCCGCTTGGGCGTCGATTCGCTCGAACCGCTCGCCCTGGCCGAGGCCCGGGCGCAGTCGGCGGCGACGGTGACCGTGCGCAACATCTTCACCAGCTTGACGTTGCTGGCGGACATGAACTGGGAGGACTGGCTGGAGTCGGTCAGCCTGATTGAGGAGGAGTTGCGCACCGACGAGGGCTACCAAGGACTCGACTTCCCCACCCGCAACCTCAATCGGTCGGCGATCGAGGACTTGGCCCGCGGATCGGGGCAGGCCGAGATCGACGTCACCCGGGCCGCGCTGCAGTGGGCTCGGCACGGGGTGGACGAACCGGGCCGGGACATCGGATATTGGCTGCTCGATTCCGGCCGCCGCGCGTTTGCCCGCTCGATCGGCTACCACGAGAGTGCCCGCTCGCGCGGGGAGCGATGGCTGCGCCAAGCAGGGCTGCCTGGGTATCTTCTCGCCCTCACCGTGGCCATGGCGACCGTCCTCGGTATGACCTGGTGGTTGGTGACCCGGGTCGCGCCATCTCCCGGGCCGCTGGCCCTGACGCTGCTCGGCGCGCTGAGCGCGGTGGCGTTCAGTGATTGGGCGGTGTCGACGGTCAACTACTGGGCCGCGCGGATCGTCTCGGCTCGGCCGCTGCCGGGGTTGGCCCTGCGCGACGGCGTGCCGCACGACCTGCGCACGCTGGTGGTCATCCCGACGCTGCTGACCTCCATCGATGACATCGATCAGCTCGTCGACCAGTTGCAGGTCCACTATCTCGCCAACCCCGACGGGGAGCTCTACTACGGCTTGGCCACCGACTGGCCGGACGCGCCCGAGAAGGACGCGCCGGGCGACCACGAGTCCTTGGCTCGGGCGCGGGCCGGCATCGCCGCACTGAACACCCGGCACGGCGAGCGTTTCCTGCTCTTCCACCGCGACCGGCGCTTCAACCCCGCCGAAGGCGTGTGGATGGGCTGGGAACGCAAGCGCGGCAAACTCGACGAGCTCAACAAGCTGCTGCGCAGCCAGGACAGCCTGATGTATGTCGCCGAGGGACGCCTGCCCGGCCCGTTCCGCTATGTCATCACCCTCGACAGCGACACCCGCCTGCCGCGGGAGGCAGCACGCCGTCTCGTCGGCAAGATGGCCCACCCGCTCAACCGCGCCCGCCTCGACCACACCGGGCGCAAGGTGGCGCGAGGTTACGGGATCATGCAGCCGCGGGTGACCCCGTCGTTGCCGATGGCCGAGGACAGCTCGCTGCTGCAACGGACCTATTCGACCCAACGCGGCGCCGACCGCTATGCGTTCGCCGTGTCGGATGCCTATCAAGACCTCTTTGAGCAGGGCTCGTTCACCGGTAAGGGCATCTACGACATCGACATCGTCGACCGGACCGTTTCCTCGCGGATCCCCGAGAACCGGGTCCTCAGCCACGACCTGCTCGAGGGCAACTACGCCCGGTCCGGCCTGGTCACCGACGTCGAGGTCGTCGAGGAACATCCGACCTCGTATGCCGTGACCGCCTCCCGCGCCCACCGCTGGGCCCGCGGCGACTGGCAGTTGCTGCCGTGGCTGGTGCGTCCTCGCTCGGGAATCAGCGCCCTCGGACTGTGGAAGATGGCCGACAATGTCCGGCGCAGCCTGGCCAAACCGGCGCAAGTCGCGGCGCTGATCGCCGCCTTGGCGCTGTTGCCGGTCCGGGGGGTCGCCGTCTGGCTCGGGGTTGTTCTGCTCACCTATTTTGCCCCGCACATCCTGCCGGTCCTGCCCCGATTCCTGTTGAACCGCAAGGGGATCACTCGACGCAGTCAGCTGACCGGCGCGCTCAGCGAACTGCGCGACGGACTCCTGGTCGCCGCATTCGATCTCACCTTCCTCGCCCATCAGGCCTGGCTGATGCTCGATGCCGTCGTGCGCACCCTCATCCGCCTGCTTTTCACTCGCCGCCACCTGCTGGAGTGGACGACGGCGGCGGCCGCCGGCAAGGGCGGCAAACGAACCCTCCCCGACTACATCCGCTTGATGGCCGGCGGCACGCTCCTGGCGATCGCAGTCCTCGCCGTCGGCGCCTGGCGAGGCCCCGGCCACCTGGCCCTCGCGATCGTGCCCGGCCTGCTCTGGCTGCTCGCGCCGGCCGTGGCGTGGGCGTCGAGCTGGCCCTCACAGGAGGTCGAGGCGGAGAGCACTCCCCAGGAGCGGGCCGCCTTGCGCTTGGTCGCCCGGCGGACCTGGGCGTTCTTCACCAGCTTCGTCACCGCGGACGACAACCACCTGCCGCCGGACAACTTCCAGGAGGAGCCGCGTCCCACGATCGCCCATCGCACCTCGCCGACCAATGTCGGGCTCTACCTGCTCACCGTGGTCAGCGCCCGGGAGTTCGGGTGGATCGGCCTGGCCGAGGCCGCCGACCGGTGCGAACGAACGCTCGCCACGCTCGCCCGGATGCAACGCTACCGCGGCCACTTCTTCAACTGGATCGACACCCGCAGCCTGGCTCCGCTCGAGCCGCGCTATGTCTCCACGGTCGACAGCGGCAACCTCGCCGGACATCTGCTCACTCTCGCGTGCGCCGTTCGCGGCTGGGCGCAGGCGATCGACGCGGCGCCGGCGTCCCTTTCGCGTGACGGCGTCGCCGATGCGCTGGCGGTCCTCGACTCGGACGCGGAGACGGCCCCCGAGCTGCCGGCGTCGCTGCGGGAGGCCGCCGACGCCGTGGCTGCAACGCTGCACGCGTCCACCGCTGCCGAGGATCCGCTGCAGTCCTGGGTGGCCGTGGAGGAAGCGGCCGCCAACCTCGCCGCCGCG
Source organism: Nostocoides sp. (assembly GCF_037045025.1). GTDB lineage: Bacteria > Actinomycetota > Actinomycetes > Actinomycetales > Dermatophilaceae > Nostocoides_A. Next base: position 77,545 of record NZ_JBAOHM010000019.1, read on the forward strand.
GCGGGTCTCTCCCGCGCCGCCGACGACGGCCCCGAGGTGCGGCCGACGGGCGCGCTTGCCGTCGCCGCTGGGGCCGTCGAGGCCACGGTCACCAGCCTCGGTCGTGATCTGCGACTCGACGACGAAGCACGCACCCGGCTGGCCGGCCGGCTGCGCGCCATCGCCGACCGGGCCGACGACCTGTTCCAACACATGGACTTCACCTTTCTGCGTGACCCGCACCGCAATTTGCTCTCGGTCGGCTATCACGTCCCCACCGGCCGCCTCGACGAGGCGTGCTACGACCTGCTCGCCTCCGAGGCTCGCCTGACCAGCTACGTGGCGGTCATCAAGCGGCATGTGCGGACCCGGCACTGGTTCCTTCTCGGGCGACCGGTCACCGCGGTCCAGGGTGGGGCCGCGCTGCAATCGTGGTCGGGCTCGATGTTCGAGTACCTCATGCCGCCGCTCGTTATGCGGTCCCCGCATCAGAGCCTGCTCGCGCACTCCGACCAGATGGCCGTGCGCCGCCAGATGGACTATGCCCAGCGGCTCGGTATCCCGTGGGGTATCTCCGAGGCGGCCTACAACGCCCGGGATGTTCACTACACCTATCAGTACTCACCGTTCGGGGTCCCCGGGCTCGGCATCGTGCGCGGCCTGGCCGACAACCTCGTGGTCGCGCCCTATGCGACCGGATTGGCCGCGATGGTCTTCCCGAAGGCCGCCGTCGAGAACTATCGCCGGCTGGCCGATCTCGGTGCCCTCGGCCGGTTCGGCTACTACGAATCGGTGGACTTCACCCCCGCGCGAGTCCCCCAAGGCAGCGAGCACGCGGTCGTGCGCTGCTATATGGCCCACCACCAGGGCATGACGATCGTCGCGATCCACAATGCCGTATGTGGCGGGGCCATGCGCGCCCACTTCCACGCCGACCCGCTGGTCCGCTCGGGCGACCTGCTCCTCCAAGAGCGCGCCCAGACCGATGTCCCGGTCAGCCACCCCCGCGGCGAGGAGGGCCGCGCCCAGGTCGTGCGTGACCACGCCGCACCCGAGGAGCGCGTGTTCAGCGGGGCCGCGGCATACGCTCCCGCGGTCCAGCACCTGTCCAACGGACGGTTGAGCCTGACCCTGACTCCCTCCGGCGGTGGTCAGCTGCGCTGGCAGGGCTTGGCCATCACCCGGTGGCATCCCGACCCGAGCACGGAGGAGGCGGGGGACCACATCTTCTTGCGGGATTTCGCCACCGGCGAGTCCTGGTCGGCGACCCCGCTCCCCCTGGTCGGCTCCCCGTCCAGCTGCGAGACCCGGATGGCCGACGACACGGTGTCGTATGTCCGCCAGCACAACCGGTTCGCCACCCACCTCGACTACCACATCTCACCCGAAGCCGATGCGATGGTGCGCCGGCTGACGATCCGCAACCGGCAGCGCAAGGAACGCCGGCTAACCGTGCTCAGCTATGCGGAGCTGGCGCTGGCGCCGATCCTGGATGACGACGCCCATCCGGTGTTCTCGCGGATGTTCGTCACCACCGAGTTCCTGCCCGACCGATCGGCGATCATCGCCCACCGTCGGCGTCGCTCACCGCACGATCAGCAGGTCTGGGCCGCCCACGTGCTCCAGGTCGAAGACGGTGCCGGGCTGGGCCGGCCCACGGCCGAGACCGACCGAGCCGCCTTCCTCGGCCGTGGCAACACCATCCGCGAGGCCGCCCAAGTTCACGGCCAGGGGCCGCTGCGCGCGACGACCGGCCACGTCCTCGACGCGATCTTCTCGCTGCGCCAACGGGTGCGGGTGCCCGGTGACGGGGAGACCCGCGTGCTGTTCTGGACCTTCGTCGCCGAGAGCCGCGAGCGGCTGCTCGCGCTCATCGATGCCCACCAGGGTGCCCAGGCTCATCAGCGGCTGGCGATGCTCGCCTGGACCCAGAGCCAGGTCGAGCTGCGCGACCTCGGCATCACCCCCCGCGAGGCGATGAGCTTCCAAACGCTTGCCGGCCACATCACCTATCCGACCGGGGCGCTGCGGCCGCCCGCGGCGAGCCTGCAAGAGGACACTGCCAGCCAAAGCGGGTTGTGGCCGTTAGGGGTCTCCGGGGACCTGCCGATCGCCCTGGTGCGCATCGACCGCATCGAGGACCTGCCGGTGATCCAGCAGCTGATCCGCGCCTTCGAATACTGGCGGATCCGGCGCTTTGCCGTCGACCTCGTCCTGCTCAACCGCGAACCGACGTCCTATCGCGACGAGCTGCATCACGCCCTGGAACGGTTGGCCGGCTCGATCCGCGCCCGCACGGGTGCCCGGGATTCCACGGGACGGATCTATGTGCTGCGCGTCGACCAGACCGAGGCGCGCACTCTGCGCGGGCTGGCCGCGGCCGCGGCGGTTGTCCTGGACGCCTCCGCCGGTGACCTCGGTGCCCAGCTGCGCGCCGTCGCCGCCCCGGTGATCACACCGCAGCGACCCGCTTCCCCGGCACCGGCCCCGCTGGACGCCACCGAGCGTCCGGGCCTGGAATACGACAACGGGCACGGCGGCTTCGCCTCCGGCGGCCGCGAGTACTGCACGGTGATCGAGGAGGGCCGGCCCACCCCGGCGCCGTGGAGCAATATCGTCGCCAACGAGAATTTCGGCTTCGTCGCGACCGCCGAGGGCGCCGGCTCGACGTGGTGGCGCAACAGCCGCGACAACCAGTTGACCTCGTGGCGCAACGACCCGGTCAGCGCCCTCCCGTCCGAGGTCGTCTACGTCAAGGACGAGATCTCCGGCCGGATCGCGACCCCAACCGCAGCGCCGATCGACACCGGCCGCCACCTGTGTTGGCACGGGTTCGGCTACACCGCTTACATCCATCAGAACGACGATGTCCGCCTCGACCTGCTCCAGTTCGTCGCCGGCGATGACCCGGTCAAGGTCTCCCGGCTGCGCGTGACCAATGTCACCGACCGCACCCGGACCTACATCGTCACGACCTATCACGAGAGCGTGCTCGGCCTTAACCGGCAGCAGACCTGGCGCCGCCAGATCACCTCGGTCGACCCGCAGACCGGCGCCCTGATCGTGCGCAACCCGTGGAGCCTGCAGTATGCCGATCAGGTCGCCTTCGTCGATTTGTGCGGCGCCCAGGAGTCGCTGACCGGCGATCGCCGCGAGTTCCTCGGCGTTCAGGGCTCGCTGCGGGAGCCGGCGGCGGTGCGCTCCGATGCCCCCCTGTCCGGGCGCGTCGGCGCGGGACTGGACCCGTGCGCCGCCCTGAGGACCCGGCTGACGTTGGACCCGGGCGCGAGCGCGGACGTGCGGATCCTGCTGGGAGCGGCATACGACATCGAGCAGGCGCGCGAGCTGATCCGCCGCCACCGCGACGCCCCGCCGATCGCGGCCCTCGATGCGGTCAAGTCGGCGTGGGCTGACACGCTCGACCGCGTCGTCGTCCGGGTGCCGGACCGGGCCTTCGAGCTGATGATGGGGGGCTGGCTGCTCTACCAGACGCTGGCCAGCCGGATGCTTGCCCGCACCGGCTACTACCAGGCCAGCGGCGCCTACGGCTTCCGCGACCAGCTGCAGGACGGCATGGCGGTCGTCCTCGTCGACCCCGCGATGGCCCGTAGTCACCTGATTCGCGCGGCCGGCCGCCAGTTCCCCGAGGGCGACGTGCAGCACTGGTGGCTGCCCGCCGACGGCTCCGGCATCCGCACCCGCATGAGTGATGACGTCGTCTGGCTCGCCCACGCGGTCGCCCGCTATGTGACCGTGACCGCGGACGTGGGGGTGCTCGATGTCGAGATCCCGTGGCTGGAGGGTCGGGCCCTCGAACCCCACGAGGGCGAAGCCTTCTTCACCCCGGGAACCAGCGAGCACACCGCCACGCTCTACGACCACTGCACCCGTGGCCTGGAGCGGGCCTTCACGATGGGCAGCCACGGGCTGCCGCTGATGGGCACCGGCGACTGGAACGACGGGATGAACCGGGTCGGTGCAGACGGCCGGGGCGAGAGCGTGTGGCTCGGCTGGTTCCTCCTGCAGACCCTCTCGGTCTTCTTGCCGATCGCCGAAGGCCGGCGCGATCACGCCTTCGTGGCCCGCAGCCGGATGGCGGCCGAGGAGTTGCGCCAGGCGCTGGAACGCGAGGCGTGGGACGGTGCCTGGTATCGGCGCGGCTACTTCGACGACGGCACCCCGCTCGGCTCCAGGACCCGCCCGGAGTGCCAAATCGACTCGATCGCCCAGAGCTGGGCGGTGTTGTCCGGTCAGGCCCAACCCGACCGGGAAACCCGGGCGCTCCGCTCGGTGGAGGAGCGGCTGATCGTCCGGGACCCGGGCATCGCCCGGCTGTTCACGCCCCCCTTCGATACCTCCGAGCCCGACCCCGGATACCTGCGCTCCTACCCACCGGGAATCCGCGAGAACGGCGGCCAGTACACCCACGGAGCGACGTGGCTGATCTTCGCCTACGCCCGGCTGGGCGAGCAGGAGCGCGCCGGCGATCTGTTCGCCCTGATCAACCCGGTCAACCACGCGCGCACTCTCGAGGAGGCGGCCACCTACCGGGTCGAGCCGTATGTCGTGGCGGCCGACGTCTATTCCGTCGAGCCGCACGTCGGACGTGGCGGCTGGACCTGGTATACCGGGTCCAGCGGGTGGCTCTACCGCGCCGGGTTGGAGGCCATCCTCGGGCTGCAGCGCCGGGGCGACACCCTCGATATCCATCCGTGCGTTCCACCGCAGTGGCCCTGGGCGCGCGTGGAGTACCGCCACGGCGGAACGACCTACACCATCCACTACGACATGGAGCCGCGCGAGGCCGTGCCCGGCTCGACCCGCCGCCTGACCGCGACCTGGGTCGACGGCGTCCGACTGCCCGATCCCCACCATCTGGCGCTCGATGACGACGGTGGCGCGCACGAGGTCCGCCTGACCCTCAAGGTCGTCGATCCCGCCGGGTGACGGCCGATCGCGGGGGGCCCGCCACGGGGGTCCGGCATCGAGGGGTATGATGGGCGGCCGGGTCCGGCGGTCAGTACGTTCCGGACCTCACCGGGGGGGTGAGAGCCAGGTGCCCGGTCCCACGGGGCACCGGGTGAACTTAACCGTGACGAGTGCACCTAAGGAGGCGCAGGTGAGCGCAGCGCTTGATGCTGGGCTCGCGGCAGCCGGCGCGCGCCCGGTTGCCCGGGGCCGCCGAGCGTTGGACACCGGCGGCCTAGGCGCCGCGCTCGGGCTTTGTTGGGTGGTCGCTGCCTGCGTGGCAACGCTGGGCGGTGCCGCTCGACTCATGCTGGTCGGCTTTCCCCTCGGAGCGGCCCTCATCGCGCTGGGTCTGCTCGCCTTGCGCCGGTGGAATGCCTATCTCGCCTTTGCGATCGTGATGTGGCTGACGACCAACGAGGTGCGCCGGTTCGTCGACTGGAAGAGCGTTTATCACGAGCAGAACCCCATCTTGTTGACGGCCACCGTGGTCAGCATCCTGTCGTTGCCCTGGGGACTGCTGTATCGTCGGCGAGTTCGCAAGGAGATCTACAACCTGGTCTCGGTCGTCATGGCGGTCGGCGCCTACGGCTTGCTGGTCGGGATCGTCCGCAACGGCTTCCTGCCGGCCATCGCCGACTCCCTGTATCTGCTCGGGCCGCTCAGCCTCGGCCTATTCGTCCTGAAGGTGATGACCGACGACGAGGCGCTGCGCCGTGTGCTGCGCGGCACGGCGGTGTGGGGGTGTCTCGGGCTGGGCGCCTATGGGCTGATCCAGTTCCTCGTCCTGCCACCGTGGGACCTCGCGTGGATGCTCGGCTCCGAGATCAGCAGCATCGGCGCACCCCGCCCGGGCGAGTTCCGGACCTTCAGCACCCTGACCACCACCGGGCCGCTCGGCCAGGTGCTCGCGGCCCTGCTCCTCATCCTTGTCTCCGAGCGCCGCGTTCCGCGCCAGTTCATTGCCGCGGCCGTCGGGATGGTCTGCCTCGGCACCACCTTGGTGCGCGCCGGCTGGATCGGCCTCGCGCTCGGCATGGTGTTGCTCTTCGTTCTCGGCCGGACCAAGATTCTGCGGATGGGCGCCGTCTTGGCGGCCCTGCTCGCCGGGCTGATCGTGCTCGGCGGTCCGATCATCGGGCGGATGGCGGAGCGCGCCAACAACACGACCAGCCAAACTACCGAGGACATCAGCCTGCAGAAGCGGATCGAGTTCCAGACCCGCATCGCGCCTACCGTCCTTAGCGATCCGATCGGGTTGGGCTTCGGCGCCACCGGCCGAGTGAGCAACCTGAACGCCTCTGACTTCACCGATCCGCACTTCCGCAACTTCGATTCCGGCATCTTCGAGACACTGGCGCGCTTTGGCGTCATTGCCGGACTGCTCTACCTCGGCGCCATCATCACGGCCACCGCCAAGGCGGTGCGTCGCGCTCGTCGAACCGAGCTGACCGACACCTGCCTAGCCGCCGCGGCCCTGGCGCTGACCTTCGGAATCATCTTCACCGACACCAGCCAGGCCATCTATGGCATGGTGTTGTGGCTGTGTCTGGCCACCCTGGGCCGGGTGCCGCAGTCCGGCGGCCGCGCGTGAGTTCATCCCGACCCCGGGTCGCCTTCGTCGACCACGTCGCTCAGATCTCCGGCGGGGAGATCGCCTTGCTCCGCCTGATCGAGGCCCTCGGTGCGCGAGCCGAAGTCCACGTGATCCTCGGCGAGGACGGTCCGCTCGCCCCGGAACTGGAGCGGCACGGTGCCACCGTCCACCTGCTCCCGATGAATCCCTCGCTGCGCGACACCCGCAAGGAGACCATGCGGCCCGGGGCCTTCCGGCTAGCCGGGCTGAGCGAGGCCGCGGCATACGTGCGCCGGCTGCGCCGCCTGCTCGTCGACATCGGCCCCGACGTGGTGCACACCAACTCGCTGAAGTCCGCGCTCGTCGGCGGCGTCGCCGCCAAGAGCGTCCGGCTGCCGGTGCTCTGGCACGTCCGCGACCGGATCAGCCCCGACTATCTGCCCACGCCGGCGGTCTGGATGGTGCGGGCCCTCTCTCGGGTCGTCCCCGACCAGATCCTGGTCAACTCCCGCGCCACCGCAGCCACGGTCCCCGCCGCGAGCACCGTGGTCTATGACGCCGTGCCCGCCGCCCCCCCACACCACCACCGCACCGAGGAGGGGCCGGTGATCTTGGGCATGGTGGGACGGCTGGCGCCGTGGAAGGGGCAAGACGTCTTCGTGCGAGCGCTGGCACTAGCTCGCCGCGATCACGACCTGCGGGCCCGGCTGATCGGGTCGGCGATGTTCGGCGAGGACGCCTACGAGGCGTCCCTGCACGACCTGTGCGCCGAACTCGGCATCGCCGACATCGTCGACTTCCGCGGCTTTTGCAGCGACATCTGGGCCGAGTTGGCCGAGATCGACGTCCTTGTGCACGCGTCGGTGACACCCGAACCATTCGGTCAGGTAGTGATCGAAGGTATGGCGGCGGGCGTCGCGGTCATCGCGGCGGACGCCGGCGGGCCCGCCGAGGTAGTGACGCCAGGACACGACGGGCTGCTCGTCGCCCCGGGCGACGTGGCCGGTCTTGCCGCGGCCATCGGCAAACTCGCCGGCGACCCGGGTTTGCGTGCGCAGCTTGCCGCCGAGGGCCGGCGAACCAGTGCCGAATACGACCCGCAGACCGTCGCCACCGCGGTCCTTGCGGCATACGAGAAACTGCGTGGCCGCCCCGGTCTGGCGGCACGCCTAAAGCAACGCTCGCGTCAAGCCATAGATTCGAAGGCGGTACCCTAATGCGTCGGGATTCAGCCGATGTTCTTGCAAACGATCAGCGCCATGGGGTGACAGTGGAAGAACCAGGGGTCGTTCTCGACCACCGACGTCAATTGAACTTGCTGCGTCGCAACCTGTGGTTGATCGCATTGCTCGCCCTGCTCGGGGCGCTTTATCCGGCGATCAAGGCCGTGCAGAACGGTGTTCCGCAGGTCGCGACCACGCAAATCCTCGTGGGCGAGCCGGTGACCCTGCCCTATGCCACCACCGGCTTGGCCCCGGCTACGCAGCGCGACACCAGCCGCATCGTCGACGCCGAGCAGCGCCGGATGGAAAGCGACAATGTCGCCAAGGCGGTGGAGGCCACGCTGCCGGCCGGGCACGCCAGCTACGACACCCGATTCAGCTCAAGCGTCGCGACGACCAACATCGTCAGCGTGAGCGTCACCTCCAGCGACGCGGATGTCGCCAGGAAGGTCGCCGACGGCATTGGCAAGGAATACATCGCCTCGCTCTCGAGGTACAACACCGACGTCCTCGATGCGGCCGAGAAGAAGCTCTCCGACGACATCGAAGGCTACGGAGAACAGCTGGACACGTTGCAGAAGGCGCTGTCCTCGGCGGACGCCGATTCGCTTCCCCAAGTCCAGGCGGTCGTCGCACCCCAGCGTCAGACCCTCCTCAATGAGCGCGAGGCCGCCCAGGAGCGGCTCAACAGCGTCGGCCTGGTCAAGTCCGTGGGGACGCTCGGTGGAGCGCAGGTGATCCAGGAGGCCGACGTCGCGCCGTCGCTGATGGCAGTGGCAACGCCGATCCTGACGGGTTTGTTGCTTGGCGCCTTCCTCGGCCTGATCCTGGTGTGGATCCGCGAGGGCCTCGCGGGCCGGATCGTCGACGCCACCGACCTGGACTCCGCCGGTGTCCAGCCCAGCGCGGTGTGGCCGGCCGGCCTCGACCTGCCGGGCCCCAAGACCGCCTTCCTGCCCGAGGTGCCGCGCACGGACGTGCCCGAGGTGCGGGCCCTCGCCGCGGCGATGTGGCCGACGCTGCTGCGCAAGGGAGAGGAGCACAATGTCACGTTAATCGCGCCGCTGACCGGACAATCGGTGGCGCCGTTGACTCTGGCTGTCTGGCTGGCCCGCGAACTCGACGGGATGGGCCACCGTGTCGCCGTCGTCAACGCCGACTCGGCCGCCCAGTCCGCCCGCTCGGCGCTGACCAATCTGACCGTGCAGGCCGGCTCAAGCGTCGGCGGGGTCGGCATCTCCACCGGCCAGTTCGGTGAGGTCCTCGTCGTCGACGCCGGCGCCTCCGAGGCCGTCGTCGGGGCACCGGCGTTCAGCACCGTCCTGGAACAGGTTGGCCGCGAGCGGGAGATCGTCATCGTCGTCGGTCCCGCTCTCGCCTCCCAGGCCGGCAGCATCCAGGTTGCCCCCTTCGTCGACCGGACGATCTTGCTGATCAAGTCCGGTTCCACGCGGCGCGCCTATGCCAAGAAGGTCATGGACGAGTTGCGCGGCTACGCCTCGACGCTGCCCGTGCTGGCGCATCCCGACGTGCTGATCTATCGCGTCAAGAGCGTCCGGCCGCGCACCCCGGTTCCCGAGCCGACGCCAGCGAGCGCGAGCGCTCCGGCCGCCACGGAGAACACGGTCACGACGCCCGCGCTGCAGTGAGCATCGGGCCTGGCGACAAGCGCGACCCGGTCGTGCTGATCGCGCACGATTACGTGACCCAACGCGGAGGCGCCGAGCGGGTTGTCCTGTCCCTGCTCGACGCCTTCCCCGGCTCGGAGCTGGTGACCAGCGTCTATGCGCCCGAAGCGACCTTTCCGGAGTTCGCCAACTACCGCATCCACCGGCTGTGGCCGGGCCGGCTCGGGGTCTTCCGCAAGGACCCGCGCCGGGCCATGCCGGCGCTCGCGTCCGCCTTCGGTTTTGCCAGGCCACCGCGGGCCGATGTCGTCATCTGCTCCTCCTCCGGGTGGGCGCACGGACTCAACACCGACGCCCCCAAGATCATCTATTGCCACACGCCGGCGCGCTGGCTCTACCAGCTTGAGGATTACCTTCCCGAGATCCCCAAGCCGGCGCGGCTGCCGGTGCGGGCGTTGCTGCCCTTCCTGCGACGCTGGGACCGCAAGGCGGCCAAGGAGGCGGCGGTCTACATCGCCAACTCCTCGATCGTGCGAGATCGCATCCGCCGCTCCTACGGACGGGACGCCGAGGTGATCAACCCGCCCGTCGTCATCGATGTCGACGGCGAGCAGGAGCCGATCCCTGGGGTTGAGCCCGGCTACCTGTTGTGCGTCAGCCGTGCCCGCGGCTACAAGAATGTCACCGCGATCTGCCAGGCCGTTGCCGACTCCCCCGGGGAACGGCTCGTCGTCGTGGGACCGCTGCCCCCGGACGCAGTCACCGACGCGGAGGCGGCACAGCGGGTCACCGCCGTTTCCCGGCTGAGCGATGCCCAGATGCGCTGGGTCTATTCCAATGCTGCGGCCTTGATCGCCGTCAGCCGGGAGGACTTCGGCCTGACGCCCATCGAGGCCTATGCCTTCGGCACGCCCGCCATCCTGCTCGGGGCCTACGGCTATCTCGACTCGAGCATCGACGGCACCACGTGTGTTTTTGTTCCCTCCGGTGACACGGCGGCGATCAAGGATGGCATCACGCGCTTTCGCGCGACGCATTTCGACCCCGAGGTCCTTAAGGCGCACGCCGAGACCTTCTCCGAGGCGCACTTCCACGAGAAGCTGCGCCGCATCGTCGATGATGTCCTCACGGCTGGCTCGACGTCCCGTTAGCCCGTCCACGCCCGAGCGTGCGGCGCACGCCGCGGCCGCGGCTTTGGGTGTCGACCCCAGCACCTTGGCCCGACAGGCGCAGGGATCGACCAGCGCTGTCTTTGCCGGCGCGCAGGTGGTGCTCATCGTGGCGCCCGCGTATGCCGATCTGGCCGCGGTGAGCGCCAAGGTCGCCCTGGCCGCGGCGCTCGCTGAGCGGTGCGCGTTCGTCCGCCCGCTGTGGTCGGGGCCGCAGCGGTTTGCCGGGGCCCTGGTCAGCGCCTGGGAGCGCATCCCGGTGGTGGAGCCGGTCGATTGGGAAGCCGCAGGCGCCGCCGTCCGATCGCTGCACGCGGTTGCCGTGGACGATCTCGAGCAGAGCGTGCCGATCCGCTTGCCTACGGTCGTGGACTGCGCCGATATCGTGACGGGCATCGAGCGCCTCACGGCGACCGGCCGGGTGCGCCCGCGAATGGCCGCAACGCTGGCCGCCGTGGCGCGCCGCCTGGATGGCGAGCTCGGCGACACCGATCCGCGGCGCGGTGTCGTGCACGGCGATCTCCACCGCCCCAACCTGCTGACCGGCCCGGCTCGGGTGGTCCTGTGCGACACCGACGAGATCGCCGTCGGCTCGCCCGCCTACGACCTCGGCTTCCTTACCGACCCGGCGCGGCCGTCACTGCCGGAGGCCGGCAGACGCGCCTTCGAGTCGGGATACCGTGGTCCGCTGCCCAGCACAGGGCACGCTCGCAGCCTCGCCCGGGCAGCCCACTTGCGCCGGACGGTGGCAGTGCTGGAGCGCCCGGCCGGCCCGCGGGAGCGCTACTTCAACGCCGCCCGCCTCGGCGCGTGGAGCGCCATGCTCGCCGACTGGGACCTCGACCTCGTCCCGGTCGTGGTCCAGCCGCGCGCTCGACAGGCGGCCCTGGCCGCCCGTGGATTCACCGGGCTCGGGCGCTGAGGCCGGCACCCGGTTATCGGCGCACGCGCCCTCGCCCACCCCACCCGCGAAGATCGCGACCGAGCAGCTCGCCCAGCTGGGCGATGTCGTCACCGAAGCGCTGATCGAGGATCTTGCGGTCCTCCTCGTTCAGGTCGCGACGCTTGAGATTCCACGACGCCACGCGCTGGGCGATCGCCGTTCCGGCTTCATACGGGATGACCCGCTTGAGCGCGTTCTTGACCGGATTGCGTTGCGTCAGCAGATGGTTGAGCGCGCGGAAGCGGGGATTCCCCGACGGGTTCATGACCCGCTCGCTCGCGATATCGACGTTGCGCACCCCGAGGAAGGAAAAGATCCCGGCCAGCGTCTCGTCGGTGCGCTCCACCAGATCCTCATAAAGGACGATATGCAGTTGCCCGCGGGGCACCACCTCGAGGGCGGCGCCAACCTGCTTGCCATAGAGCGACATCGACTCATAGAAGAAGCCCGGCGACCAATGCGCCGCGACCCTCTCCGACTCCAGCTCAAAGGCGGTCAAGAAGTTCTCGACCGGCTCACGTCCGTCGCGCATCATATGTGACCACGCCGAAAAGCTGCGCTCGGCGGGATCGCGCAGCACGGCGATGAACTTCATCTGCCCATCGAAATCGAGCGCATTGCGCAATGCCTTGGGGTCGCTCAAATAGTAGACCGACGCCTCGCCACGCATCGCCGCGCTCGCTCCAGCGGAGAAGCACGCGAGATAGCGCTCCCGGTCACTGATGATCAGCGGCACAAACTCCTCCTGATCGCGCGGGCCGCGATAATCCGGGGCGCCATCGGGGAAGAGGAAGTAGTGGCTCTCCTTCTCGCGGGCAAAAAAGATGTCCGGGTGTTGGCGCAGGTAGTAGCTCAGTGACGTCGTGCCGGACTTGGCGGCGCCGACGACCAGGAAGTTCGGGCCGTGAGGTTCTGGTGTGTTCATCGTGCTCACTCCTCGAAGAGTGCCTTGGGCGCCACCGCGGGACGCAGCCACGACGAAAGGTCTCGGTCGATGAGGGATTGCAACAGTTCGATGTCTTCGCGATAGACACCGATCAGATCGGCGCGCACACTCGCGGAGACGGTTTCACGTTTCAAACCGCTCGCCAGCAGCGAATCGACGCCCCGCTGCAGTCGCTCCGGAACAATCGGCTTTGCCCACGGACGCGAGACCCGTCTCAGCTTGTAGGCCAGGGCAACGGCGGCATTTCGAGGGCGCCCGGACACGTTGAGTTGGCTCATCAGTTCGGCGGCGTCGGGCAGCGGGTCGACGCCGAGGAAGTGACACACCTCGTCGAGCTTTTCGCCGGCGCCGACCCGCAAGTCCTCGTTGAGGATCACCTTGACCTGGTCCTTGCCGAAGGTCTCGAAATACGGCTTGAGTTGACGGCCGTAAAAGCCGGTCATGACGTATTGCGACCCCGGCTCGACCCCGGGCGCGCGCTTGATTGCCTCGGCGAAGGTGGCCCGCTCCAGGCTGTCGCGCACGAAGGCTTGGTAGTCGGAGAATGCCCGCTCGATGGGGTTGCGCAAGATGGCAAGCAGCTTGGCGTTCGGCAACTCGGCCGCGATGCGGCCGCTTGCATACGGCGAACGCATGTATTCGGGCGAGCACTCGCCGATCACCGCGCCGGGGGGCGCCTCCTCGAAGAGCGATTCATACTGCGCCCGCGTGCGGGTGCGGTGGCGCTTGTAGACCGAGGTGCGGTCGACTTCGGGCCGCGCCGAGCCACCCTCGTCGGCGTGCTCGTAGGCGAAAAAGTTCGGCTCCTGCAGCCAGGGCATGAAGATCTGTGGATGGGCGCCGAGGAACTGAGCCAGCGACGTCGTCCCCGACTTGAAGGCCCCAATGACGAGGAAGTCAGGCAGTCGGCCCAATCTGGCTCTCCTGTTCGTGAGATGTCTGCGGCTCACCCAATCACGCCCCCGGCGTCCCTCGGCGCGCAGGTCGGCCTGGGGGACGAAGTTGACACATTAACGGAACCATGGTCATGCTAACCGTCACCACCACAGTACGTTACGGCCGGGCCCTTCCAGAAACCGTCGCTGACCGCGGTCAGCCGGGGCCCGCGACCGAGGGCGGCGCCCGGCCGCTAACGACGAGGTTGGGCATTCCCGAGCCCGGCCGCGATATGGAAGGTAACCTCCCCACCATGGCAGTTTCGCGCGCACTCATTCCAGCTGCCCGCCAGCACCCGAACGGCACCGAGTCGCCCGCGGGCGACGTGCCGGGAGGCCTTTCGCGACGCACCACTCTAACGGGTCTGGCCGGCCTGACCGCCGCCGCGTCGGCGGCGGCGAGCCCGGCGTTGGCCGCGCCGTTCGCCGCCGACGACGCCGGTGCGATTCGCTATGGCGAGCAGTACAAGTCCACGGGCCGACCCCTCGACTCCTTGACCCGGATGCTCGGCGTCTGCTGTGTGACCTCGTCCACGGACGGCGTGTGGGGGCAGCACGACCGCATCAAGTCGGCGCTAAAGACGGTCGGCGCAACCTGGATCCGTTCCGGGATCTTCACCGGCAACAAGAAGCAGGTCGAGTGGCTGCGACAGCTGAACCAGGCAGGCATCAAGCTCAACGCCATCATGGGCGATCCCGAGCAGAAGGCGGGAAACCCCGAGCAACTCGTCGCCCTGATCGCCTCGTCGCTGCGGGGTGGCGTCCAGAGCATGGAGGGCGCCAACGAGTGGAACCTGCGCGGCGGCTCCAACTGGGTTTCCGAGCTTCGCACCCACCAGACCCGGCTGTATCGCGCGGCGAAGTCGACCGCGGCCACTCGCGGCATCCCGGTGGTCATGCCGGCGCTCGGCATGCGCCAGGGGTTCGAGGAGTTCGGCAACCAGTCCAAGATCATGGACTGGGGTAATATCCACCTCTACACCGGTGGTTTCGCACCGGGCTACCGCACCGACGAGATGATCCGCCTGGTCAAGAAGGTGTCCGGCGGCGACCCGCTCATCATTACCGAGACCGGCTGGCACAACGCCAGGCATTCGACAGCGACGCACAACTACACGCCTGAGGCCGTCGCCGGGACTTATGCTCCTCGCCTGCTCCTGGAGTACTTCATCCGGAATGTCAACAAGTTGTCGATCTACGAACTTTTCGATGACCGCAAGGACCCCGGGGAGAAGAACCACGAGGCCCACTTCGGCCTGCTGCGCAACAACGGCACCCCCAAGCCGGCGTTCGAGTCGCTCGCGAACATGAACAAGATCATGAAGCGCCAATACCGGACCGAAGGGGCCGCCGGGGCGGCACTCGACCTGAGGTTCGACAGCGGGCCCCCCGACCTGCGCTCGGCCCTGGTCTCCCGCAAGGACGGTCGGTTCCTGCTGTTCCTGTGGCGCACGGCGGCGATCTATGACCCCAATACCCGCAAGCTCCTCAACCCGAGCAATGCGACGGTCACGGTGGACTGGTCCAGCCCCAAGAATGTCCGGCGCTATGCCCCGGCCGCCTCGGCCAACGCGCTGAGCAGCGAGCGCACCACGCGCTCGGTCCTCAGCCTCAAGGGCGAGCTGCAGATCCTCGAGGTCTCCCCCGGCTGATCACGGCCTGGAGTCCGAGCCCGGCGGCGGCGCGACCGGCACCTGCGGGTCGCGTTGCCGCCGACGAGCAACGAGCACGCCGGCCCCACCGAGGACCAGGACGGTCAAGCCACCGACGAGCGCCCACAGCATCGGCGAGGAGGAATCGGCCGACTGGCTCGCGGGACTCTCGGCGGCTTTCGGCGACGGACCGGTTGACGGCGACGGACCGGCCGATGGTGACGGACCGGCCGATGGTGACGGACCGGCCGATGGTGACGCCGGTGACGCCGGCGCGAAGGTCGGCGCGGAGCCCCCCACTTGAATGATCTTGACCTTGTCCAACCCGGTGACGGTCGTGGTCGCGGTGGCACCGAGGTCCTGCACGTCGCGTCCGTCGACGAGATAGACCGGCTTGTCGCCGCTGCCCAGGCGGACCTCGGCCGACGCCTGTGCCGCCGCTGGGTCGGGCAGCGTCCCGGTCGTCCACAGCGCGACATAGGCCGTGCCGTCGGATTTGCGGAAGGCCAGGTGCTCGACCGTCGGTCCGCCGCGCCCGGTCACCGTGACATCGACCGGGCTGGTGTCCACCCGTCCCTGGGCGCCGTCGTCGGCGAGCATCGTCAACAGCGACTGCAGCGCCTGATAGGCGGGCGTTTCGCTCAAGTCGGTGCGAATGAGCCCGAAGAAGGCCTCCTGGTCGGTCATCGACGGGTCGGGCCGCTCGTTGGCGAGCTGATAGACGTAGGTGCGCATCACGCCGGCCCGGAAATTCTCCAGGAGGGTGCGCAGCAGGTATTGCGCCTTGACGTCTTCGGCGACCGGCTGCTGGTTTTGGGTGCGATTCATCGCCGAGTGATACCCGGTCTCCGAGACGATGATCGGTTTGCCCGGCGCCGTGGCCCGGGACTCGTCGAGCATGTGCAGGTATTCCTCGGGCGGACCGCCATTCGCGTAGTTGTGCAGGTTGACGTAGTCGACACAGTCGCCCATGTCGGTCAGCATCGAGACCCGGTTCTTGCGCGCAACCGACGGGCCGATCACCGGCACATCGGTCCAGGCAGGCGAGGAGTGGACGGCGTCAAAGAGCTTGCACTGGTAGCTGCGCAGGTCCTCCAGCCAGCCCGGCCCGCCCTTGGTGTCCCATTCGTTGGCGGTTTCGATCGACTCGACGATCGGGCGCAGGCCGTTTTGCTCGGCCGAGGCGAGCAGCGGTGCGGGGTCGGGCAGCGAACCGGTCTTGTTGCCCGCCGATCCCACGACCAAGTTGAGCTTGATGCCGTGCTCGGGGAGTTTGTGGAAGGCCGCGACGACTTCGGGGTCGGGGTTTGCCGACCACCCGTCGCGGACATGCCGGATACCCAAACCATCCAGCTTCGCCAGCAACTCATCGACGTGTCCGTAGGTCGTGTTGGCATACCGGAAATGGGTCACGACCCCGATGCTGTCGACGAACGCGGCGGCCGACACCGGCGTCGCTGGGTCCGGCTCGGCCCGGACCGGCCCGGCCTGGGCGGCGAGCATCGGCCCGACGGACAGGCCAAGCCCACACAGTGCCGCCGCGGCGCGGCGGGCTCGGCGCGGAGTGGTCAGCACGGCATACCCCCAGGATGTGTGTGTGGTCGACGCTCGACCGGCGGTCTGATCGCACCCGTTCCTGACGGACGATCGGGGCCCAACACTACTTGAGCTGCTTGGACCCACCTGGACGGAACCTGGGTAACTGCTGGGAAGCATGGATAACTGCTGTGCATCCTGGGTGGGTCGATTCCCGGGGCGCGGACGCGGCGAGGTATATTTGACGGCCGGTCGCCGAACCGTTCCCGGGGCCGCATAATTCTCAGCGCCCGGAGTTGATTGGTGAAGGCCCAGCCTGGTCCAGCGGGCCGGCGCCCGCTCGCCCGGACCGCGTTGTTCACGGCGATGTCCAATCTCGCCATGCCGGTCACTTCCTTGATGTCCGGTCCCATCCTGGCGCACACCCTGGGTCCCGAATTGCGCGGGCAGATGGCCGCCGCGGTCGTTCCGGCGTTCGTGCTCATGTTCGTCGCCAATATCGGCCTGCCCGAGGCGACAACCTATGCCGTTGCCAAGCTGCGCCAGGACCCGCGCGTGGTTTTCTTGCGGGCGGCCATGATCTCGGTGCCGATCGGGATCTGCGCGGCGATCGGCTTTTGGTTTGCCGCTCCGCATATCTTCAGCGCCGAGATGCAGGTCGCCGTGCCACTGGCGCGGACGCTCATCTGGTTGCTGCCGCTGCTGATGATGGTGATCATCCTGCGGTTCGCGGTCAACGGCATGCGGCGCTATCGCGCGGTCAACACCGAGCGAGTGCTGACCCCGACGCTGCGTCTGCTCGCATTCGCGGTGCTCGCGCTCATCGGCAGCTTGACCGTCAAGAGTGCGGCGCTGTCGCAGCTGATCGCAACGGTCGTCGGCGGCTGCTTCCTGTTCTATACGCTCTCGCGTTATCGCCCGAAACCCGAGACGCTGGCACCCACCGAGAAACACCTGACCCGCACGATCTTCGGCTATGGGCTGCGCGGGTGGGGCGGGGTGTTCGGTAACCTGATCAACTGGCGGCTCGACCAACTTGTGCTGGTCACGCTGGTCTCGCCCCTGCAGATGGGCTATTACGTCGTCGCCGTGCATTTCTCCGAGATCCCGTCGACGGCGATCAACGCGGTGCGCAATGTCCTGTTCGCCGAGACTGCGGCCCGCAACACCCCGGAGCTGGTGGCCCGGGCCGCGCGGGTCGTCCTGCTCCTCGTCACGGCCGGGGGCCTGGCGGCGGGACTCGTCGCGCCGTTGGTCATTCGGTGGCTTTTCGGTGCCAGCTTCCTGCCGGCGCTCCCGATGGCCCTGGTGCTGCTCGTCGCGGCCATCCCGTTCTGCCTCGAACAAATCGTCGCTGCCGGATTGCTGGCCCAAAGGCTGCCGGGATTGCGCTCGATCTCCCAGTTGACCGCGGCCGTGATCACGGTCATCGGCCTGGTTGTGTTGTGCCCGATCCTCGGGGCGATGGGGGCGGCCTTGACCAGCCTGATCGCCTACACCGTTAATGCATCGATGGCGGTGTATCAGCTGCGCCGGGCAACCGGGACGCGGGCGCGCGATATCGTCATCCCGCGGCCCGCGGATGCCCGGTGGATTGTCGGGCGGGTGCGCGGCCTGATCGCCGGCCGGCGCGCCAAGGCGGCCCCGGCGCCGGAGCTGGACCAGGGTGACGACCCGACCAATCCGTTGATGCATCCGGCGATGATGCCCGAGGAATACGAGTTCTAGAGCCCGAGGAGCACCGTGAGCGAACACCACACCAGCACCCCGTCGGCCGGCGCCGAGGTCGCCGGTGGCCGGCTACCCAATCTGGTCATCGCCGGGGTGACCAAGGCGGGCACCACGTCACTGTTCCGTTATCTGGCTCAGCACCCCGACATTCAACCGGCCGACGAGAAGGAGGTGCGGCATTTCCTGCCGTTGCGCTATGACGAGCCGATCGGCACGCTGGCGGAGTATGCCGCGCACTTCGCCGGCTGGTCGGGTCAGCAGTACTCGATGGAGGCCTCGCCGGGCTACTTCTATGGGGGCACGCGGATTGCGGCGCCAATGGCCCGAGACCTGCCCGGGGTGAAGGTTGTCCTCCTGCTTCGTGAGCCCGCCGGCCGGGCATTCTCGTTCTTCAACTTCATGCGCAGCCGGGCCACCTTGCCCCAGGACGCCGAATTCGGGCCCTGGCTGGACAAGGCGATGGCGCTGGTCGCTGCGGGCGAGGATCAAGACCGCAGCAATCACCCGTGGTCCGGGGTGGGCACCGGGATGTATGACCGCTGGCTCGCGGACTGGGTCGAGACCTTCGGCGACAATGTGCTCATCCTCTTTTTCGATGATCTTGCCGCGACGCCCAAGCAGACCGTGGCCCGGGTCTGCGAGTGGCTGGGCATCGACCCGGCACCGGCTGCCGACTTCGACTACGGGATCGAAAACCAGACCCGGCAGTTCCGCTTCGCCAAGCTGCAACGCCGGGCCTTGCGGATCAACCGAGCCAATGTCTTGTTCCTGGAGCGCCACCCGCGGATCAAGCGCGTGATTCGCAACACCTACTACGCGATCAACAAGGGCCGCGCTGGCGCCGCGATGTCGCGCGCGGACCGGGAGCGGTTGGAGGACTTCTATCGCCCGACGCGCCGCGCGGTGCTCGAGGCGCTGCGGCCGGCCGAGCGGGACCGGGCGCCGCAGTGGTTGACCCAGCCGTAGCCGCTCTCGCCGCGTGAGTCAGCCGCGGGAGTTCGCTTTCTGGCGCGCCTTCAGCTCGGCGATGCGCGCCCAGTGGTTGCTGCACTGGGTCACGAACGTGCGGGCCTGACCGTATTGCTTGTCAGCGCTCGCCGGCACGTCCGTCAAGGTTTCCTTGGCGCTGGACAGCGACCCCTTGGCGCCGGTGGTCTGGGCAGCCATGGCCGAGATCGCGGTCGCGGCGGACTCCATCCGTTGGGCCGGCACCTGCCCGGGCGAGAGCTTGTCGGCGGCGGCTTTGACTTTGTCGTAGGCTGTCGTCAGGTCGTCGTACTTGCCGGTGAACGCCGACAGGGCGCTGGTCAGCTTGTCGGCGGCGGCGTCGACGTCCGCGAGGTTGCCGCTGATCTGTTCGCGGACCTGCCAGGCGGCGGCGCGCTTGGCGTCGAGGGCACTGCAGTCCCACCGGTTGAGCTTGCGTTGGGCCTGAGCGGCGTCGATGGCGTCACGCAGCGCGCTCAGGGACTTGGACAGGTCGGAGCGCGCCGAGGACAGGGCGGTTCCGGCCTTGCCCAGGGACTCGTCCGCGCTCAGCGCGGCAACGGCCTTTTCCAGCTCGTCGAGGCCGGGGATCTCGGCGACGGCCGCGGTGGTTGTGCTGGACGAGCCTCGAGGGCTCGTGGGTTGTTGCGGCTTGCCGCCGCCGCCGCACGCGCTGAGCACGCCGATGGTCAACGCTGCGGCGAGCGCGGCCGCGGGTTGATACCTGACGGGCATGATTGGCTCCACTTGCCGTGTGTCGGTCCCGGCGCTCCCCCGCGCGGGCCTGGGCGCTTGCTGGCCCGGAGCACCCAGCCTAGCACGCGTGGGATCATAGGCCCCATGCTCACGACCCTCGGTGGACCGCTGCCTCAGCGCGCCCGCTACCCCAAGGCCAAGACCGTCCACAAGGCCCGGAAGCATCCCGCCGTGGAGGCAGCCATGTCAGCGGGGCGGGTGGTGACCCGGGCAGCGGGCATCGTGAGCGCTTCGTTGCGGCCGGCGCCGGACTTCCTGCTCGTGGGGGCCAAACGCGGGGGGACGACGTCCACCTACTTCCACATCCTCTCCCATCCGGATGTGCTGGCGCTCTTCCCGTCGGCGAAGCTGCTGCCCAAGGGGCGCGACACCAAGGGGACGAGCTTCTTCACCTACAACTTCCACAAGGGCTCGATCTGGTATCTCTCGCATTTCCCGAGCCGCACCCAGCGCCTGGTCCACCAGCGGCGAACCGGTCACGCGGGGGTCGCCGGTGAAGCCTCGCCCTACTACCTTTTCCATCCCCTCGCCGCCCAACGAGCGCACGACCTTGTCCCGGACGCCAAGATCCTGATCGCCTTGCGGGACCCGGTTGATCGCACCCACTCGGCGTGGCGGGAGCAAACCCGCAATGGGGTCGAGACGCTGTCGTTCGAGGACGCCCTCGATGCCGAGGAGACCCGCCTGGGCCGGGAGGCGGAGCGGCTGGTCGCCGAGCCTGCTTACATCAGCTTCGCTCACGAGTTCCAGAGCTACGCCACCCAGAGCCGGTATGCCGAATCGCTTGCCCGCTGGTTTGCGCTCTTCCCGCGCGAGCAGATCCACATCTGGGCGAGCGAGGATTACTACCAGGACGCCAATGCGACGGTTGCCGGCATCACCGCCTTCCTCGGGCTGGACCCGAAGCGGCTGCCGGCGAAAGAGCAGCGGCTCAACGCGGCCCCGAAGTCGGATATGGCGCCCGCCACTCGCGAGCGGCTGCGCAGGTATTTCGCCGAGGACGTGGCCGCGACCGAGCGGCTGGTCGGCCGCACCCTTCCCTGGCCCAATTTCGCCTGATCGGCCCCATTCCGGCGGGTGGGCAGCGGCGCTGCGCCGATCGCCGGGCCGTCACTGGGCCAGCCGCTCCAACGCGAGCTGGAGGTCGGCGGCATACGGGCTGGTGAAGGCGACCGGCTTGCCGGTGGCGGGGTGGGCAAACCCGAGCCCGACGGCGTGCAGCCATTGGCGGGTCAGCGACAGCCGCGCGGCCAAGGTGGGGTCGGCGCCATACGTCGGATCGCCGACGAGCGGGTGCCGGACAGCGGCGAAATGGACCCGGATCTGGTGGGTGCGCCCGGTTTCGAGACGAATACTCAGCAGGCTTGCCGACCGGAAGGCCTCCAGGAGTTCGTAATGCGTGACGCTGTGCCGGCCGGAGGCCAGGACGGCGAATTTGTAGTCGTGCCCGGGGTGGCGACCGATCGGGGCGTCGATCGTGCCTTCGACCGGGTCGGGTAGCCCCTGCACGACCGCGTGATAGGTCTTGTCAACCAGGCGGCTGCGAAAGGCGTGTTTGAGGGCGCTGTAGGCGCTCTCGCTCTTGGCCACGACCATCAGTCCGCTTGTCCCAACGTCAAGCCGCGAGACGATTCCTTGTCGCTCGGGTGCACCGGATGTCGCGATGCGGTGGTGGGCGGCCGCCAGGCCCGACAACACGTCCGGCCCATCCCAGCCGACGCTCGGGTGCGCGGCCACACCCGGCGGCTTGTCGACGACGATGATGTCGTTGTCCTCGTAGATCACGCTCAGGCCGGCGACTGGTTGCGGACGGATCGCCGCGGCCGGCGCGGGCTGATCCGGCAGGGTGACCTCGATGAGTTGGCCGGCAGCGACGCGGGTCGACTTCCCGACGGCTTGGCCGGCGATGGTGATCTCGCCGGCGGCGGCGAGGTCGGCGGCGCGGCTGCGGCTCAGGCCGAGCATGCGCGCGACCGCGGCTTCGAGGCGCTCGCCCGCCAAGCCGTCGGGAACGCTGACCAGCCGGGTCTGCCGCATCATGACTCCCCGGGGACCGGGTCTCGCGACCCGTCCAGGCGCCGTCCGGTCAGCACGAGGGCGGCGAAGGCGGCCGCGGCACCGACGATGAGGACGTCGGCGACATTGCCGACGAACATGCCGAAGTAGTCGATGAAATCGACGACATGCCCTCGGCCGACGCCGGGCTCGCGCAGGAAGCGGTCGATGAGATTGCCGACGGCTCCGCCGGCAATCAGTCCGAGGACCCCGGCGTAGGCCCGCGAGGCGAGGCGGGTATGCGCCAGCCACAGGATGCGCACGACGATCAGCACGGCGAGGGCGGTGACGGCATACGTCATGCCGTCGAGCATGGAGAAGGCCGCCCCCGGGTTGCGGATCAACCGCAAGCTGAGAAACTCCCCGATGAGCGGCTTGGCCACCCCGGGTTGGAGCGCGCGTAGCGCCCAGATCTTGCTTCCTTGGTCCAGGACCACGGAGCCCAGGAGCACTCCCCAAAGGAGCAGGGCCGCCGCGCCTGGTCCCGTGGCGCGCGGCGTCGGCAGGGTCAGCGGCGCTCTTCCTTGCTCTTGCATGGCAGGCATAGCGTCGCACGGGGAGCGGCTTCGAGGCGAAGCTTGCCGATCGGCCCGCCGCAGGCTTCGCAGGTGCCATAGCTGCCGTCGTCGAGGCGCTCGATGGCATGCCGGGTTTGGATGAGCAGCTCCCGGGCGTTGTTGGCCAAGCTTAGTTCCTGTTCTCGCTCGAGGGTTTTGCTGCCGGCGTCGGCCTGGTCATCTCCGGCGCCGTCGCCCGAATGCCGCATCAGGACGACGACCTCGTTCTCGGCAATCTCGATCTCCTGAAGCAGGTTCTCGATTTCGGCGGTCAGCGCTTGCCGGATCGCCGCCAGGTCGGCGGGCGTCCAGGGATCGTCCCCGGGTTTGACCGGCGGCAACTTCACCGCCGGCTCCGCGGGCGTCGAACGCTCACGCCGGCGTCCGGAGCCGGCACCGGCCGGCTTGGCCGCGCGCGATCGCGGGGAGGCTCCTCCGGCACCCTCACCGGCCTGGCCGGTGCTCGCGCGGCCTCTGGTCGGCGACATCGCTGTCCCCTTCGGTTGTCGGTTGCTACCCCGTGGTAGCTCGTGAGATGGAGGATAGGGCATCGACACCGGCGCGCCGGCAGGGGCTTAGGGTGCGCTCGCCTCGACCGCGTCCTCGTTCGTTGCCATGTCGGCCGCAGGTGGTTGCCAGCTCAACTGCTCCACGTGCCGCAGCTGCTCCTGGAAGTACTCCCGGATCCGCCCGCGATACTCCTGCTCATAGCCGCGCAGCGTCTCTAGAGTCTGCTCCAATCCGGTCCGCTGGCCCTCAAGGTCGCCGAGTACCTGCTCGCGCTGCTGGTTGGCGGCACCGAGGATCGCGGCAGCTTCGTCGCGGGCCGTGCCGACCATCCCCTCGCTTTGTTCGCTGGCCTCGGCAAGCAGAGCATCGTGCATCTCCTGCGCCCCGGAGATCAGCTCATCGTGGCGAGACTGCGCCTCGGTGATGAGCTGATCGCGGGTGCTTTCCCCCTGGGCGACGTATTCGTCGTGAACTCGCTGGGCCAAGGCGATCAGACCCGATGCATCCGCAGCGCTCGTCGTCATTGCTTCGCCCGAGGCCGCCAGCGGCTGTGGCGCCGTGTCCTGGACCCCCACGGGCGCGGCCGCAGCGTCGGCCTCCTCGATCCGGCGACGGGCTTCGGCCTCGGCTTCCTCGGCGCGAGCCTGGGCCGCGGCGATCCGCTCGCTGGCCTCCTGCTCGGCGTCGGCGATCCTGGCCTCGATCTCGACCAAGCGTTCCTCACCCGCGCTCGGCGCGGGGTGATCGGTGACGTCGGCTGCTCTCGCCTGGTCGGCGGCGCCGCCTTGCTCCTGGGCCTGCGCCAACGCGCGCTCGGCCTCCTTGCGCAAGGCGATCTCCCGCTGCAGTTTGGCGTGCAGGTCCCCGTCGGCGCCCACCCCGTCGCTGGGCCCGACGCCACCTGCGCGGCAGTTGTCCAGCTCTGCGGTCAACGAGCGCAACGAAGCGACGACCTCATCGAGAAAGTCGTCAACCTCGCGCTCGTCATAGCCACGTCGAAACTGCGTGGTGCCGAACGTCTTGTTGAGTACGTCCTCGGGGGTCAGGGGCATGGGGTCTCCTTGATCTGTCCGGCTCCGGCCGGGTCAGCGAGAACTCTAGAGGATGGACAAGAGCAGCGAGATCGCCAGCATCAACACCAGGAAGGACAGGTCGATCGCGACCGCCCCGACACGGACGGGGGGCAGGACCCGCCGCAACGCCGTGATGGGTGGATCGGTTGCGGTATAGACGCCCTCGGCCACGACCAGGACGGGGCCGCGCGGGCGCCATTCCCTGGCGAAGACTTGGATCCAGTCCAACACCAGGCGGGCGATGAGCAGGACGAAGTAGAGGAAGAGCGCGGTCTTGACGACCTCAAGGACAGCTGTCATGACGCAACAATCATCGCCTGCCTTGCTGTGAACGCCCAATCGAGGCGACGGCGCGCGTCGGGCCGCCCACGCGAAGGCGACCTAGCTCTGGTTGAACAGCTCGCGCGGCGCTTCGACCGGGGTCTCGTCGGTGGCCACCTCGACCGAGGAGGGGGAAAGCAGGAAGACCTTCGCCGTCACGCGCTCGATCGCCCCGTGCAGTCCGAAGACCAGCCCTGCGGCGAAGTCCACGAGGCGCTTGGCGTCGGCATCGCTCATGTCGGTGAGGTTCATGATCACCGGGATGCCGTCGCGGAAGTTCTCCCCGATGTTCTTGGCCTCGTTATAGGTGCGCGGATGGATCGTCGTGATCCGGCTGAGTGCGCCCATCGGTTCCTCCCGGACGAGTCGAGTGACATTGGCCCGGCGGGAGATCGGGGTGACCTCGGCCTCGTGCTCCGGCTGCGCCACCTCCGCCGTTGCCGCGGTGTCCGCGTAGGTCTCGGCGTCGGCGTCGTAATAGTCATAACGGTCGTCGCGGTCGTCCTCGGCGAAGCCGAGGTAGACCATCGTCTTCTTCAGCGCCCCAGCCATGAGCAAGTCCCTCCAGTCGGGCACCCGGGATCGGCCGGGCCGTTGGTGTGCGATGCCGACGCAAGCGCGGCCTTCGCCCTAGAAGCTATCCAAACGAGTTGCGAGAACCGAGGATTGCCGACCCGACACGCAGGTGTGTCGCGCCCGCGGCGACGGCTTGCTCGAGATCTGCGCTCATCCCGGCGGAGATCAGCCGGGCCGTCGGCGCCAGTTCGCGCACCCGCTCGGCCACCTCGGCCAGCTCGGCAAAGGCGGCGGCTGGATCGGCGTCGGGCGGCGGGACCGCCATCACGCCACCGAGGCGAAGCGGCGAGGCAAGCACCGTCTCGGCCAGCTCCGGCACGGCGGGCAGCGCCGCTCCGCCACGCGCCGGGTCGCCGTCGAGGCTGACCTGGATGAGGACGACGAGGTCGCGCCCGGCCTCGGCGGCACCGCGCGCGAGCGGGCGGATCAGCTTGACTCGATCGAGGGAGTGGATCATGACGGCATGCCGCGCCGCCTCGGCGGCCTTGTTGGTCTGCAGGCGGCCAATGACGTGCAGGCGCATCCCGGCATAGGCGCCCTCGGCGGCCTTGGCGCTCAGTTCCTGGACCCGGTTCTCCCCGACGTCGCTGACGCCGAGGTCGGCGAGCACACGAATGTCGCTGGACGGATGGGTCTTGGTGACAACGACGAGCGTGAGTTCGGCGCGCTCTCGCCCGCACGCCCGGCACGCCGCGGCGATCCGGGCCTCGGTGGCGGCCAGGCCCGCACTGACTTCGTCTCGACGTCGCTGCAGCGGCTCGGGAAGGTCGAGGCTCATCCGGCCCGCCGCACGATGACTCCGGCGCAGCGGCCGGTGCGCCGCTCACGCCGATACGAGAACAACGAGCCGGTCTCGGCGGTGCACTCGGCAACGGCGTCGGCGCGCACGTCGAGCGCGGCCAGTTGCGCGAGAGCTCCGGCCGCCAGGTCGAGGCCCGGCGTGCCCTGCCGCGTCGTGACGCGCGTGGCCGGCACGACGCGCGCGACATCGGCCTGCATCTGGGCGGGCACTTCGTAGCAGCGTCCGCACACGGATGGTCCCAGCAGCGCGTGGATCTCGCGCGCGCCGAGATCCCGCATGGCAGCGACCGTGGCGGGCAGCACACCGGCGCGCAGGCCAGGACGCCCGGCGTGCGCCGCGGCGATCACCCCCGTCGCGTCATCCCACAACAAGACCGGGATGCAGTCGGCCACCAGGACGACCAGCGCCACCTCGGGTGCGGCAGACACCAGGGCATCGGCGTGCGGAGCCGGGCCGTCTCGGTCGCTGGGGGTCGCCTGGTCGCTGGTGGTCACCTGGGCCACGGCAGTGCCGTGCAGTTGGTGCATGAACGACAGTGCGCTCACGTCCAGCCCCAACGCGGCCGCGAGCCGAGCGCGGTTGGTCGCCACGGCTGCCGGGTCGTCGCCCACATGGTCACCGAGATTGAGTTCGGCGAAGGGCGCGCTGCTCACACCCCCACGCCGGTCGGTGAAGGCACGCGTTAGCCCGGCGTCGGTGATCGTGTGGGCGAACACCTATTTCAGCCAGGCCGGGACATCCAGGTCATCGGGGTCTTCGAAGACAACCTGACGCGGGGGGCGTGGCGGTTGCTCGGCGGGCGTGGCTGGACGCGGCGTCACGGTGCCGGGTGCCGGGGTGGCGGGGGCGGCTGGTGCGGGAGCAGGCCGCGGCGCGGGAGCCGGGGGGGCTGCCGCCGGCGCGGCGGGAGCCGGCGCGGGCCGGGGCTGGGTGGCAGGGGCGGGAGCGGGAGCCGGTGATGCGCCCGCCGGCCGGGGCGTCGCGGCGACGGCCGGACGCTCGTCCGCGCGCCCCTTGGGGGTGCCGCCGTCGAAGCCGGCGGCGATGACCGTGACCCGCACCTCGTCTCCGAGGGCGTCGTCGATGACCGCGCCGAAGATGATGTTGGCATCGGGGTGGGCGGCCTCTTGGACCAAGCGCGCCGACTCGTTGATCTCGAACAAACCGAGATCGCTGCCGCCCTGGATGGACAGCAACACGCCGTGGGCGCCGTCAATGCTCGCTTCCAGAAGCGGCGAGGAGATCGCCGCCTCGGCGGCCTGAACCGCACGTTCCTCACCGCGCGCCGAGCCGATCCCCATCAGCGCCGAGCCCGCGCCCGACATCACCGATTTGACGTCGGCGAAGTCGAGGTTGATCAGTCCCGGCGTGGTGATCAGGTCGGTGATGCCCTGCACACCGGAGAGCAGCACCTGATCGGCGCTGCGGAAGGCGTCGAGCATGCTCACCGAGCGGTCGCTGATCGACAGGAGGCGATCGTTGGGGATGACGATCAGCGTGTCGACCTCTTCGCGCAGCGCCCCGATGCCGGTCTCGGCCTGGTTGGCCCGCCGGCGCCCCTCGAAGGTGAACGGGCGGGTGACGACGCCGATCGTCAACGCGCCGAGGCCCTTAGCGATCTTGGCGACGACCGGCGCGCCCCCGGTGCCGGTGCCGCCGCCCTCCCCCGCGGTGACGAACACCATGTCGGCGCCCTTGAGCACTTCTTCGATCTCTTCGGCATGGTCCTCGGCCGCGCGCCGCCCGACCTCGGGGTCGGCGCCCGCGCCCAGACCACGAGTCAGGTCGCGCCCGACGTCGAGCTTGACGTCGGCGTCGCTCATCAGCAGCGCCTGAGCGTCGGTGTTGATGGCGATGAACTCGACCCCCTTGAGGCCGACCTCGATCATCCGGTTGATCGCGTTCACGCCGCCGCCGCCGATTCCGACGACCTTGATGACGGCCAGGTAGTTCTGCGGTGCAGCCACGGGGATAGGGCCTAACTGTTGAGTTAACATTTAGAGAGTAGATGCTATTCGCTCGACTCAGAACGCTATGTCGCGACCCCGGCCGGATGCAATTCATCCACGGCGTGTCGCCTCATCATTCTGACCGCCCGCATGTCGTGCCGTCACCGCAGGCACAGCGGCACCACCAGTCCCACCCGTTGCTCAGGTGGTCACGGGCGTGTCGGGGGCGCTGACATCAATGGTCTTCGGCTTGTCCCGCAACAGGATCGACACGATGCGCGCCTTGACGTCAACCTGGGACGCGTCCCCCCACGAAATGCGAGTGTCGCCCACGGCGAAGGTCAGCGATTCGGCTGGGGTCACCGCGAGGTCGGTCATGCGCGAGCGGAGCGAGCCAGGCATGGCCGCCACGACATTGAGGGCGATGTGCAGTGCGGGATCGGAGACCGGCCCGGCCCCGGCTGACCGCACGACGGGCAACCCCTCGGGCGCACGCCCGACCGCCTCGAAACGCACGCCTTCAACATCCACAAGGTCAAGTTGACCGTTAGAGTTACCGGCGGCGAGGACGGCGACTCGGGGCACGACGCCCACGATGATCGTGTCCGGAAAGCGCCGGCTGACATGAGCATCGGCTACCCGGACGTCACGCTCCACCGCCGCCTCGACCGGAGCCAGCCGGGTGAGCAGCGCCGGTCGGCCGCGCACCGAATCAGCCGCAGCGCGGGCCGTGTCCTCGACCGGCCCGTTGACCCCGTCTATGCGGATGTGCCGAATCCGAGTCGCCGGCGCTGCCAGAGCGGCCCAGCTCAGCAGCGCCAGCACGGTGAGCGAAGCCACCAGGATCACCAGGCGTTTAGGCGTCAGACGTCGAGGCACGACAGTCACTGGTCACCCTCCTCCAAGGCGGCAAGCAGGTCACGGCCGAGACGGGTCACATCCCCGGCACCGACGGTGAGAATCAGGTCACCCTCGGCCGCCGCCGCGGCCAGCGCGGTCACCGCCTCGTCGGGCGTGTCCACGACGGTCACGGCGCACGGCCCGGCCGGCATCCGCTCGGCGATCAGGTGGGAGTCCACACCCGGGATGGGCGCCTCCCGAGCCCCGTAGACCGGCAGCAGCACGACCTGGTCGGCGCCGGTGAGGGCCTGCGCGAATGCCGCGGCGAAATCACGCGTGCGGCTGAACAGGTGCGGCTGGAAGACCAGGCGCACCCGACCCCGACCGGCCACCGCTCGGGCAGCCGCGACCACGGCGGCCACTTTGGCCGGGTTATGGGCGTAGTCGTCCACGACGGTCACGCCACGAGAGCGACCGGCGACCTGAAAGCGCCGCCGGGTGCCGGAGAAACCGGCCAGGCCGGCCGCTAGCTCGCCCGGATCGGCGTCCAGGCCGAGCCACCCGGCGGCGACGGCGGCCGCGGCATTGTGCACATTGTGGCGGCCGGGCACTCCCAGGCGCAGCTCGATCGTTTCTCCGAATCCACGCAGGACGGCTCGAGAAGCCAGGCCGTTCAGCTCCACCTGCTCGATCCGCAACCGCGCGCCCGGAGCCTCCCCGACGGTGGCCACTCGCCGGCCGGCAGCGGCGGCGTGCGCCGCCAGTCGGGCAGCTCCCGGGTCGTCCGCGGACGCGACGAGCAGGCCACCGGAGGGAATCGACTCGGCAAAGGCGGCATAGCCGGCCTCGACGTGAGCCACGTCGCCATAGAAGTCGAGGTGATCGGGCTGGACATTGGTGACCACGGCGATGTGCGGGCGGTAGCACAGGAACGAACCGTCCGATTCGTCCGCCTCGACGACGAAGGCCGATCCGCTGCCCACCCCCCAACCGGCGCCGGTGTCGAGCAGGACCGAGCCCACGGCATACGAGGGATCGAGGCCCGCGTGGCGCAACGCGCTGACGGTCATCGCCGTGGTCGTCGTCTTGCCGTTGGCGCCGGCGACCGCGACCCGGGTGTGCCCGCCCATCGCGATCGCCAAGGCTTGGGCACGATGCAGCACGCGCAGCCCGCCCGCGCGGGCGAGGTGAAGCTCCGGATTGCTTTCGGGGATCGCGGAGCTGACGACGAGCGTGTCGACGCCGTCCAGGTGGGCGACATCGTGACCGACGCGCACGGCGACCCCGGCGCGCGCCAGGGCGTCGAGGGTCTGCGAAGGCGCCTGGTCGCACCCGTCGACGGGGAGGCCGCTGGCGGCATACAGGTGGGCGATTCCCGACATGCCGGAGCCACCGATCGCGATGAAGTGCGTGTGCCCCAAGGTTTCGAGCCGCGGCAGGGGCGCGGCGAAGTCGAAGCGCGGGTTGCGGACGAGATCAGTCATGGCCCGGCCCACCACGGAAGGCCTCCTGCACCAGATCGGCGAGCAGATCGACCCCTGCACGCTCGCCGACTCCCTCGGCCGCGGTCGCCATGCGCGCCAACCGGGGACGGTCGAGGAGCAGCGGGACGACAACCTCGCGGATCACGTCCGCGGTCAGCTCGGCATTGTCGATGAGCAGCCCACCCTTGGCGGCGATGACATCGGCGGCATTCAACCGCTGCTCGCCGTTGCCGATCGGCAGCGGAACATAGATCGCCGGCAGACCGATCGCGGTGAGCTCGCAGACGGTGTTCGCGCCGGAACGCACGAGCGCGAGGTCGGCGACGGCATACGCCAGCTCCATCCGATCGGCATAGGGGACAACGACATAGCGCCCTCCCCCGCCACCTTGGGGCGCGGGGAATTCCTTGCCGGCCCCGGTGATATGCAGCGCCTGGATTCCGGCGGCGAGCACATCGCCGGCCGCGGCCTGCATGGTCTCGTTGAGTCGGGCCGCCCCCAGGGAGCCGCCGGTGACCAGGAGAGTGGGCCGCTGCGCGTCCAGGCCGTATGCCGCGAGGGCCTGCGCCCGCAGCGCGTCCCGGTCGAAGCCGCTGATCTCGGGGCGCAACGGCATGCCGACCACCCGGGCGTGTGCCAGGCGCGTGCTCGCGAAGGTGACGGCCACATAGGGGGTCAACCGGGCACCGAGGCGATTGGCCAGGCCGGGGCGGGCGTTTTGCTCGTGGATGACGATCGGGATGCGGCGCCGGCGGGCGGCGAGATAGGCGGGCGTGGACACATAACCGCCGAAGCCGACGACCACATCGGCGCCGGTGGCGTCCATGGCGGCGCCGGCCGCGGCCACCGCCGCCCTCAGGTTGCGCGGCAACCGGAGCAGGTCGAGGCTCGGCCGACGCGGCAGCGGCACCTTGGGGATCGTGTGCAGTGGATAGCCACGGGCGGGCACCAGGCGCGCCTCCAGCCCCACGCTCGTGCCGAGGGCGGCCACCGCCAGCTCACCGTCGCGGGCACGCAGCCGGTCGGCAAGGGCGAGCAACGGCGAGACGTGGCCGGCCGACCCCCCTCCGGCCAGGAGCACCGAGGACAGTGCCTTAGCCACGGCCGCGCCTGCGGCGCACGAGCGAGAGCACCGCCTGCGAGCCGCGCACCGAGGCGGGGTTGGCCGAGAGCTGCTCGGCACACCTCGGCTCGGCCCGGGCAAAGGCGAGCAGCAGGCCCGCCCCCACCATCGTGGTGACCAGCGAGGAACCGCCGGAAGAGACGAACGGAAGCGGCACACCGATGATCGGCAAGGTCCCGATCACCGCCCCGATGTTGATGATCGCTTGCACCACGATCCAGGTCATCACGCCGGCCGCTGCGACCCGGACGAAGAAGTCCTCGGAGCGGATGACCAGCCGGTAGGCGGCATAGGCGAAGACCGCGAAGAGAACCAGCACGACCAGGGTGCCGATCAGCCCGATCTCCTCGCCGATGATCGCGAAGATGAAGTCGTTGTGCGGCGCGGAGAGCCATTGCCACTTCTCCTTGCTCGCGCCGAGCCCGATGCCGGTCAGCCCGCCGTCCGCCAGCGCGTAGCGGGCGTGCAGCGGTTGGCGGCAAATGTCGTAGTAGAGCTCCTCGTTCTTGGGCACGCACAGCCCGGGGTGCAGCCAGATGTTGATCCGACCGAGCCGGTTGATGCTGGTCAACGTCGCTGCCGCGAGCAGCGCCAGCCCGCTCACGCCCGCGACAGCGAACCAGCGCAGCGGCATACCGGCGGCAAACAGCATCCCGGCGACGATTGCCGCCAGGACCATCGTGGTGCCGAGGTCGTGACCGAGCATGACGAGGAAGATCAACATCGCCGCCGCGGGGAAGACGAAGGGGACAACCGCCTCTTTGAAGCTGCCCATCAGATGACGCTTGTGCGCGAGGACCCGCGCGCCGAAGAGCACGACCGCGATTTTGCCCAGCTCGGACGGCTGGAGGCTGAAGACCTTGAAGTCGAGCCAGTTGCGGTTTCCGCCCGAGCCGGAGCCGAGCGCGGTGAACACGAGCGCCTGCAGCACGAGGGTGACTACCAGCGCCAGGCCGCCGAGTCGTTTCCAGCGAGCGAGCGGGATCCGCATGGCCGCGACCATGGCGATCGCGCCGAGAACCGCGAAGATCGCCTGGGTGATGAACACGGCATACGGGGAGCCGCCGCTCTCGCGGATGGAGACGATCATCGAGGCGGACAAGACCATCACCAGCCCGATCGCAACCAGGAGAGTGGTCACGCTGAGCAGGAGATAGTAGGTCGCCGTCGGGCTGTCCATCAGCTGCTGCAGGCGGGCACGCACTCCCTGGTCGGCGCCGGCACGCGGCGCCGTCGTGGTCCGGCTCACGGGGCTACTCCGCGCTGTCCCGCAGCGCATGCACCGCACGCGCGAAGGCATCGCCTCGGGCACCGTAGTTGGCGAACATGTCCATGGACGCGCCGGCGGGGGCCAGCAGCACGACGTCTCCGGGACGGGCCAGGCTGGCGGCGGCGCTGACGACTCGATCCATCGCACCAGTGTCGGTGTCGGACACCTCGACGACCGGGACCTCGGGCGCGTGTCGGGCCAGCGATTGCGCGATCAGCCGGCGATCGGCGCCGAGCAGCACCACGCCACGCAACCGGCCGCCGATGTCAGCGACGAGCGGATCGATGTCAGCTCCCTTGAGCAGGCCGCCCGCAATCCATACGACCGGGTCGAACGCCTGCAACGATGCCTGCGCCGCATGGGGATTGGTGGCCTTGGAGTCATCGACATAACGCACCTCACCGACCTCGGCGACCGCGGCCATCCGGTGCGGCTCGGGGACAAAGGCGCGCAGCCCGTCCCGGACGGCGACCGGGGGCACGCCGTAGGTGCGGGCCAGGGCGGCCGCCGCGAGCGCATTGGCAACCACGTGCGGCGCCGGCGGGAGTCCCCCGCGGGCCAGATCGGCGAGCGTCCCCAGCTCGGCCGCCATCGTCTGCCGCTCGGCGACGAACGCGCGATCGGCGAGGACGTCATCGACGACCCCGAGCATCGACACGCCCGGGACGCCGGTCGTGAACCCGATCGCGCGCGCCCCCTCAACGACCTCGGCCTGCTCGACCATGCGGCGGGTCTCGTCGTCGGCGACGTTGTAGACACACGCCCGCTGGGTGCGCTCGTATACCCGGGCCTTGGCCTGCCAGTAGGCCTCGGCGCTGCCGTGCCAATCGAGGTGGTCCGGGGCGATGTTGAGGCAGGCCGACGCGAGCGGTGAGATCGAGTGCGTCCAGTGCAACTGGAAGCTGGACAGCTCGACCGCGACCACGTCATACGGCTCGGGGTCGACGACGACGTCGAGGATCGGCGTGCCGACGTTGCCGGCGCTGGTTGCCCGCAGCCCCGCGGCGCGCAGGATCGAGGCGAGCATCTGCACCGTCGTCGTCTTGCCGTTGGTGCCGGTGATCGTCAGCCAGGGAGCGGCGCCCTCGGCCGGCCGCATCCGCCAGGCGAGCTCGACCTCCCCCCACACCGGTATGCCGTCGCGAGCCGCCGCGGCCAGCATCGGCTGATCGGGCCGCCAGCCGGGTGAGGTGACGACCAGGTCGAATTCGCGGCCGGCGGGGAGCGCCGCGGCGGCATCCGGGCCGGTGCGCACCTCCACATCGAGCAGGCTCAACAGCGTGGCGCGCTGCTCGGCGGCGCTGCCGGGCTGCAGCGTCTGCCCGTCAACCACCAGCAGGCGAGCCCCCCGGTCGGCGAGGGTGTCGGCGGCGGCGAAGCCGCTCACCCCGACGCCCGCCACGAGCACGCGCAACCCGGCCCAGTCCGCATCGCGGTGGGTCAGGTCGGCCAGGTTCCGCCTCATCCGGAGCCCACCACCCATTCGGCATAGAAGACGCCGAGCCCGAGCGCGGCGAACAGCCCGGCGATGATCCAAAAGCGAATGACGATCGTGACCTCCTGCCAGCCGAGCAGCTCGAAATGGTGCTGCAGCGGCGCCATCCGGAAGACCCGCTTGCCGGTCGATTTGAACGAGGCCACCTGGATGACGACCGACAAGGTGATCGTGACGAACAGCCCACCGAGGATCACCATGAGCAGCTCGGTCCGGGTCGTGATGGACAGGCCGGCGAGAGCGCCGCCGAGGGCCAGCGAGCCGGTGTCGCCCATGAAGATCTTGGCCGGCGCGGCATTCCACCACAAGAACCCGAAGCAGGCGCCCATGGCGCCGGCCGCGACGACGGCCAGATCGCGGGAATCGCGCACCTCATAGCATTTCGGTCCCGGGGTGATCTGGCAGTTCTGGTTGGTCTGCCAAATCCCGATCAGCACGTATGCCGCGAACACCATCGTCGAGACGCCGGTCGCCAAGCCATCCAGCCCGTCGGTGAGATTCACACCATTGGACCAGCTCGAGATCATCAGGTTGGCCCAGACGACGAATAGGGCCATCCCGAGGAGCGGACCGGCGAACGCCAGGTCGAGCGCGGTGTCCCGGACGAAGGAGATCGAGGTCGACGCGGGCGTGCGATGGCCGTCGCTGGGGAAGTTCAGCGCGAGGACGGCGAAGATGATCGCGACCAGCGCCTGGCCCGCCAGCTTCTGCTTCGAGCGCAGCCCGAGGCTGCGCTGACGGGAGATCTTGATGTAGTCGTCGAGGAAGCCGACCAGGCCGAGGCCGGCCATGAGGAAGAGCACCAGCAGGCCGCTGACCGTGGGAGTGGTGAGCGTCGCGAGGTGCGCGACGGCATACGCGGTCAAGGTGGCGGCGATGATCACCGTGCCACCCATCGTCGGGGTGCCGCGCTTGGTGTGGTGCGAGGTGGGGCCGTCGTCGCGGATGAACTGCCCGTAGCCGAGGCGCACGAGGTATTTGATGTAGGCGGGCGTGCCGAGGAGGCCGATGACCAACCCGACGACGGCCGCGATGAGGACCGACTTCATCCGCGCGCCCCTGGCTGCACCAGCCGGTCGCCGAGGAACCGCAGGCCGGCCCCGTTGCTGGATTTGATCAGCACGATGTCGCCCGGCCGCAGCTGTGCGCGCAGGCGGGCATCGGCCTCGTCAATGCTCTCGACCCGCTCGATCGCCAGTTCTCCCGGTCCGTATGCCGCTTGCGCTCCGTCGGCGATGCCCGCCGCCTCGTCGCCAACCACCATAAGATGCGCCACGCCGTGTCCGCGCACGGCCGCGCCGACGGCCCGGTGCGCGGCGGCGCTCTCGTCGCCGAGTTCGAACATGGGGCCGAGGACCGCCCAGGTCCGGCGTTGTCCGGCCATCGCCGCGAGCGCATCCAGGGCAGCGGCCATGGACTCGGGATTGGCGTTGTAGGCGTCGTTGACGATCGTCACCCCGTCCTCCCGGGTGGCGACCTCCATGCGATAGCGACTGACCGGGCCGGCGCTCGCGAGCGCTGCGGCGATCGACTCGGTCGGCACACCGAGTTCGTGGGCGGCCGCGATGACGGCGAGTGCATTGGCCACCTGGTGGCGTCCGGCGACGGCCAAGCCGATGGTGGCCTTGCCCGCCAGTCCGGTCAGGGTGAACAGGGCACGGCCGTGTGGATCGAGGCGGATTCCGGTGGCGCGCACATCCGAATCGGGGCTCTCCCCGGTCAACAGCACGCGCGCTGACGTCCGATCGGACATGGCGCGCACCAAGGCGTCGTCGGCGTTGAGGACGGCGACCCCGTCGGCCGGCAATGCCTCGACCAGCTCGGCCTTGGCGGCGGCAATCGTCTCGCGTGAGCCGAACTCGCCGACGTGGGCGGAGCCGATGTTCAACACCATGCCGATCGTCGGCGGCGCGATCGTCGTCAGATACCGGACGTGCCCCAAACCACGGGCACCCATCTCGACGACGAGGAAGCGGGTGGTCGGCGAGATCCGGGCGACGGTGAGCGGGACCCCGACCTCGGAATTGAGCGAGCCGACATTGGCGACAGTCTCTCCGGCGGGGGCGAGGACCTGGGCGAGCAAGTCCTTGGTGGAGGTCTTTCCGGAAGAGCCGGTGATGCCGATGACGTTCAGGCGAGGAACGCGCTCGATGAGCGCCCGCGCCAGCGCAGCGAAGGCCGCCTGCCCGTCGGGCACGACAATGCCCGGCAGCTCCGGGCACTCCCGGGTCGTCAGCGCTGCCACCGCTCCGCGATCGCGGGCGGAGGCAACGAAGTCATGTCCGTCCCGGGCCGCTCCGATGCGGGCGATGTAAAGACCGCCCGGTCCCGCTTCGCGTGAGTCGGTGACCACGGGTCCGTCGACGATGAGGCGAGCGGCGCCACCGGGGTCGATCCCGGCCAGGCGTCCGTTGGTGAGATCGGCGATCTCGCCGAGAGTGAGCGCAATCATGGCGGCAAGGTGATCTTGCCAGGGCCGCCGGGCCTGCCGCGGTCGCCAGCGTGACGGGCAGCGCTCATGTCAGGGCCGCTTCGAGCTCGTCCCGGTCATCGAAGGGGTGCACGACGCCGTCGACCTCTTGCCCACGCTCGTGGCCCTTGCCGACCACGGCAACGACGACGCCCGGGCCCCGGGCCCGCCCGGCCGCCACAGCGGCCCGGATCGCCTCGCGCCGGTCGGCGATCTCGACGATTTCGGCGTCGGTGCCTGCCGCCTCGGCGCCCTCGCGGACGGCCCGGCGAATCAGCTCGGGGTCCTCGGAGCGGGGGTTGTCGTCGGTGACGATGACAACGTCGGCACCCTCGGCCGCCGCCGACCCCATCGCCGCGCGCTTGCCCCGGTCGCGGTCACCGCCCGCGCCGAGGACGACGATCAAACCGGCCGGGGCGTGGGGACGGAGCGCAGCCAAAGCAGTCTGCACGGCGTCGGGAGTGTGGGCATAGTCGACGATGCCCAGCGGCGCATCCGGATCGCCCGCGCGGACGCGCTCCATCCGGCCCGGGACGTGCGGATCGGCGAGCACCGCGCGGGTGATCTGCTCCGCGTCGTAGCCCAGCTGGTGCAGCACGACCGCCGCCAGGGCGGTGTTGGCCTGGTTGAAGGCGCCTGGCAGCGCAGATGTCAAGGTAACGTTGAGGTTTAATCCACGGATCGTGACGCTGTCGTCGAGGTTGAATGTTAGCCGATAGTCGGCGTCGCCGTCCGTGGCGAGCGTGACGACGGGGATTGTGGCCTCCCGGGCCAGCCGCGCACCCCATGGATCGCCGATGTGGATTACACCGCGGCGGGCCCGTTCGGGCGTGAAGAGCGCGGCCTTGGCCGCGTAGTAGTCCGCCATGGTGCCGTGGAGGTCGAGGTGGTCCTGCGACAAATTGGTGAACGCGGCGACGTCGTAGCGCACCCCGTCGACTCGGTGCAGCGCCAGTGCGTGGCTGGAGACCTCCATCACACAGATGTCGACCCCGACTTCACGCATCGTCGCCAACAGCGCGTGCAGGTCGGGCGACTCCGGGGTCGTGCGCACGCTCGGCAGGCGCCGCTCGCCGACGCGGATCTCGACGGTGCCGATCAATCCGGCCGTTAGCCCCAGCGCGCGGGCGGCACTGTCGAGCAGATAGGCGGTCGTCGTCTTGCCATTGGTCCCGGTGATTCCGACCAGCGTCGGAACCGATCCGCTCGTGCCATAAACCTCGGCCGCGAGCGCCCCGAGAACGGCGCGCGGCTCGGACACGACCAGCGCCGCGACGGTATCGGGGAGGTCGCCGAGTAGCTCCAGCCCGGCGGGATCGGTCAGCACGGCAATGGCGCCCTGGGCGAGCGCCTGGGCGGCGAAGCGGGCGCCGTGCGTGTGCGCGCCCGGGAGCGCGGCATACAGATCGCCCGGGCGCACGGTGCGCGAATCGAGGCTGACCCCGGTCACCGACGCGGCAGCGTGCCCGAGCGGGGTGACGCCAAGGAGCCGCGCCAACCGAGCGATGGGCACCGGGCTGCACTCGGCCGGCCGCGGCAGCGGAGCGGTCACCGGCTCACCCCGGGCCGGCGCCGATCGCTCGGCGATCGGCGAGCACGGCCGGATCGTTGATATTGGGTGGCGTATCCAGCTTCAGCTTGAGGGCGGGCGGCCGGCTGCCGGTGGGTGAGGGCGGGATCTGCAGCGACTGCAGCGCATAGGTCATGACGTCGCGGAAGACGGGGCCGGCCACATACCCACCGTAGTAGCCGTTCTTGGGGTCTTGGATGATCACCGACACGACCAGGCGTGGGTCATCCGCGGGAGCGAAGCCAATGAACGAGGAGGTGTAGCCGGAGTATTTCCCGAGCTCTTTGTTATAGCGCGAGGCAGTTCCGGTCTTACCCGCGACGCGGTAGCCGTCGATTTGAGCTTCCGGCGCCGTGCCGTCCTTGCTCACGACACCTTCGAGCATGGCGGTCAACTCGGTCGCCGCCTGCGGGGAGATCACCCGAACGCCGTCGGCCCGCGGCGTCGGGACGAACTCGCCGTCCTCGTCGGCCACAGCGTCGATCAGCGTCGGCGGCATCCGCAACCCGCCATTGGCGATCGTCTGATAGACCATCGCCGCCTGGATCGCGGTGATCGAGACACCCTGGCCATACATGACGGTGTAACGCTGCGAACCGTTCCACTTGCTCGACGGATAGAACAGGCCCGGTGACTCACCAGGGAACTTGGCGCCAGACAACGCGCCGATCCCGAACTTGCGGAAGTAGCTCTCGATCGTCGCTGCGGAGAGTTGCTCGCCGGCAAGGATGATCCCGGTGTTGCTCGACTGGGCCAGGGCCCCGGCGAAGGTCAGATATTCGGTGTCGTGCTTGTGGGCATCCGTGAACGGCTTGTCCGAGCGATGCATCGAATAGGGAACGATCATCGAGGTGGTGGGGGTGACCTTGCCCTCTTCCAGGGCCGCCGCCGCGGTCATCACCTTGGCGGTCGATCCGGGCTCGAAGACCTCGGTGAAGGCCAGGTTGGTCAGTGACCCGGACGTCACGCTGATGTGGTTGGGATCGAAGGTCGGATACGACGCCAGCGCGAGCAGGTTGCCCGTGCGGACGTCCTGCACGACGACCGTGCCTGACCGGGCCTGTGTCTCGCGAACCTTGCGAGCCAACGCATTTTGCGCCCACCACTGCAGATCGTTGCGGATCGTGAGCCGGACGTCGTGGCCCCGCCTGGCCGAGCTGTCGCTCACCTTGCCATTGGGCAGC
Organism: Nostocoides sp.; assembly: GCF_037045025.1. Lineage (GTDB taxonomy): Bacteria > Actinomycetota > Actinomycetes > Actinomycetales > Dermatophilaceae > Nostocoides_A. The sequence continues at coordinate 116,853 of NZ_JBAOHM010000019.1, forward strand.
CGCACTCCGTCCTGGCCGACCTCGTAGGACAGCTGACCCATCTGGCCGCGCAACTGCTTGTCGAGGACGCTCTCGATCCCGCCCTTGCCGCTCTGGCCTTCGTCGACGAACCCGACGAGGCTGGCGGCGGTCGTCGACTGGGGGTAGCGGCGGATCGAGGTGCGTTCGCTGGTGATTCCGGGAATGCCCAGGTCCGCGATCTTGTGCCAGGTTAGGGGTGAGATGTTCTTGGCGAGGATGTAGTACTTGCGCGTCCCGGTGAGTTTGCTGGCCAAGCTCGCCTGGTCGATCCCGAGCAGGGGCGAGAGGTCCGCGGCGGCTCCCGTGACGCCGACCGTGGTCAGCTTCGTGCCGATCCGCTTCTCGTATTCGGTGACCGCCTGCTGGTTGACGATCACGGTGCGTCGCTCGATGCTCGTGGCGAGAACGGCGCCGGTCGCGTCGGTGATGGTGCCGCGCATGGCGGGCTCGGTCTCCTTGACCGTGCGGATGGCCAGGCCGGCATTGGAGGGGGCGCCGGCGTCGAGCGCCTGGACCCGGATCAGTTGGGCGGCGAACAGGCTGAACACCACCAGGAAGCCGACGAAAAGCGCGCGCGAGCGGGTGCGCGGGTTTGCGCCGGGCACAGCGATCACCAGCCCACGCCCGCGCGGCGGGCCAGGAGGACGCCCGCCGGGAGACGCCTGGCCGGCCGGGGCACTCGGGCCCGAAGGACGGCGACTGGCACTCGCACTGCGGTCGGCGCGGGGCCGAACTAGGGCTGGCGTGGACGTCTTTCGAGGACTCACGTTGGGCTATTCCTCCGTGGGCTCGCCGCCGGGCACCCCGGGCGGCACCGCTTCGCCCGGTGTCGTCTCGGTCGGTGTCGTCTCGGTCGTCGGGGTCAGGCCGGGAGTGGATGTAGCTTGCCCGGTATCGGTGCTCGCACCGGGGGTGGCTGCGCCCGCCGGCGGTTGCGGCGAACCCACGTCGGGTGCGGCGGAATCGCTTGTGGTGGCAGGCGAACCGCTCGAGGGGGCCGACCCATCGGCCGACTGACCCGCGGCCGCATCCGGTGGCGTCGACGGATCGGTGACCACGCTGAAGTCGCTGCTCGTCGCGGCCTCGGCGGAGCCGAGCACCCGGGCCTGCTCCAGGGAAATGAAGGCCGGCGAGGCGGCGGGAACCATGCCGAGGGCCAGCGCCTGCCGGGCGAGCGCCGCCGGTGCACGCACGGCGTCGAGTTCGTCGGTCAACACCTCCTGACGGTCGGCGAGGTAGCTAGACTCGACCGCCAACCGATTGCGGGTGTAGGTCCCCTCGGCCAGTCGCGTGTTGATCAACAGCGTGAGCAGCAAGCCCGCGACCAGCGTGACGAGCATGCCGACAGCGAACCACGCCTGATTGGTGGCAACGCGCCCCGGAACGATCCGCAGTGACGGGCGGCCGCCCCGGCCCCGCCGCACTCGCGCCCGGGTGTGGGCGAGCGCCCGCGGACCCGGCGCCGAGCGCAAGGTCGGTTTGGCGCCGTCGCGGGTCAGCTTGACCGCAGTCTGGGTCAAAGCGCCACCCCCAGTTGACTCGGCTCGCTCAGGCGGGTCCGCTCGGCGGCCCTGACCCGGACCGAGGCCGAGCGCGGATTGCTCGCCTGCTCGTGGGCATCGGCTCCCTCGGCGCCGCGAGTGAGCAGGCGCAGATAGGGGGCGTCCTGGGGCCGCTCCACCGGCATACCAGGCGGCGCGCTGGAGGTAGCTCCTGCTCGCAGAACGGTTTTGGCGATGCGGTCTTCCAAGGACTGGTAGGACATCACGGCGATCCTGCCGCCGACGCCCAGCCGGTCGATGGCCGCCGGAAGCGCCCGGGACCAGGTGGCGAGTTCGTCGTTGACTTCGATACGCAAGGCCTGAAAGGTGCGCTTGGCGATGTGGCCGCCGGTGCGCTGCGCGGACTGCGGAATCGCTGTCGCTAGCACCTCAACCAACTCTCCCGTAGTCGCGAACGCCCGGACTGCCCGCCGCGCGATGATTGCCGAGGCCACTCGTTGGGCATACCTTTCCTCGCCGTAGTCGCGCAGAATCCGGACCAAGTCGGCCCGATCATAGGTATTGACCACGGCCGCCGCGGTGATGCCGCGCCGTTGGTCCATCCGCATATCCAGCGAAACATCGAATCGGTAAGCGAAACCCCGCTCAGGCTCGTCCAATTGCAGCGATGAGACCCCCAGGTCGAACAAGATCGCGGCCACCCGCGTGATGCCGCGCTTGGCCAGCACCTCGGGCAACTCGTCATAGACCGCATGGACGAGTTCGACCCGATCGCCATGGGGACCAAGGCGGTCAGCGGCGAGCGCCAGCGCCTGCTCGTCACGATCGAGCCCGATGAGCCTCGCCGTCGGCGCGACGTCCAGCAGGGCGCCCGCGTGACCGCCCAGACCGACGGTGGCGTCGACCACAACCGCGTCCGGCGCGCTCAGCGCGGGCGCGAGCAACTCGACGATCCGCTCGCGCAGCACCGGGACGTGCCGCTCGGCCGGCGGTGGCGCCTGGCTCATCACCGAGGTCCCTTTCGTGCTGGGCCGCAGGAGGTGGGTCCCCCGCTCTGCTCGGGCGCGAGCCCCGTGGGGTGTCGTGTCGATGGCCCATGGTCCCCATCCGCCGCCCGGCGCGGGGGAAGGCGCGCCGGGATTGCGGCTGGAGGCCACGAGCCACCGAGAGTTCGACGGATGGGGTGAGATCGCTACAGCAGGACGACTCCTTCCTCGTCGAGCGCATCCAGGACGTCGTCGCTCGATGCCTCCACGGCGGCAAAGGCGGCACTGTCCCAGACCTCGAGATAGCTGCCCTGACCGATCACTGCGCACTCGCGCTCGAGTCCGGCCCACTGACGCAAGGCGGTCGGGATGGTCACCCTGCCCTGCCGGTCGACGGTCTCGGTCGAGGCGTGCGCCAGCAGCGCCCGGCGCAGGTGACGCACATTGCGGCTGGCCGAGGATCCCGCAGCCAGCCGGTCGAGAACGCGGTCCTTGAACACCGGATACGGATAGATCGTCACGCACCGGTCCGGTCCCTTGGTGACGACGATGCGCTCGCCGAGGTCGTCGCGGAAGCGCGCCGGGAGGAAGAGCCGGCCCTTGTCGTCCAGCCGCGGGGTATGGATCCCGAGGAACTCGCCGTCCGGCATCTGCCGTCACCTCCCTCACCCACCCAATCGCCCGATTGCACCCGATTTCCCCACTTTACCCCACTACCCACCCCCGTGGGCCGACGGACGGTGATCATTTCCGCCCGGCTGCGGGCGCTGACGTGCTCGGATACGGGTGGGGTGAGGTGGGGAACTTCGCCGGGTGATTCTGCGTCCTTCCATAACAAGTCGGTCCGAACCGCTAGGACCGGCCCGCCTCGTGGGGCAAGATGCCTAAGCCGGTCCGGTGCCGGCCGCGGCGACGAAGGGGTAGATCGGTGACACAGCACGACCAAACGAGTGCGACGACGTCGTCAACTCAGCGCGCGCGTGGGCTCGATGAGGTGCTCGAGGTGACGACCAGCCTGGCCACCTCGATGGGCACCGTCATCCAGGGCAAGCCGGAGGTGATCCAGACGGCCCTGACCGCGCTGCTCGCTGAGGGCCACCTCCTGCTGGAGGATGTTCCGGGCGTCGGCAAGACGATGCTCGCCAAAACGCTCGCGCGCTCCATCGACTGTTCCGTGCGGCGCATCCAGTTCACTCCAGACCTGCTGCCGAGTGATGTCACCGGCGTCAGCGTGTTCAACCAGGATGTGCGGGCCTTCGAGTTCCGTCCCGGGGCGATCTTCGCCAATGTCGTCGTCGGCGACGAGATCAACCGGGCCTCACCCAAGACGCAGTCGGCGCTGCTCGAATGCATGGAGGAGGGCAATGTCACGGTCGACGGACGGACCTACACCCTCCCGCACCCGTTCATCGTCATGGCCACGCAGAACCCGATCGAGATGGAGGGCACCTATCCCCTCCCCGAGGCGCAGCGTGACCGGTTCATGGGCCGGGTTTCGCTGGGCTACCCCAACCCGCGCAGCGAGGCCGACATGCTCCTCTCGCACGGCCAACGCTCCCCGCTCGACGAGCTGCGACCAGTGACCGATGCGGCCACGGTGAGCCGGATGATCCACGCGGTCCGCACCGTGCACACCTCGGAGTCGATCCGTGCCTACATCGTCGACCTCGCGCGCGCCACCCGAGAGAATGCGGCCATTCGCCTCGGCGCCTCCCCGCGGGCGACCTTGCACCTGCTGCGTGCCTCCCGGGCCCACGCCGCGCTCGCCGGGCGCGACTACGTCCTGCCCGACGACGTGCAGGCGATCGTCATCCCGGTGTGGAGTCACCGGTTGATCCTCACCGGCGAGGCCGCGCATGCCAAGCGCTCGCCCGCCGACGTTGTGCGCACGATCATTGATCGGGTGCGCATCCCCTCGCCCGGCTTCTAGCAGGCGGCATGCGACACGTCACGGAGTCCTTGACGCTGCGGGGGCGCTGCTTCCTGGCCGCCGGTGCCGCCCTCGTGGTCTGTGGGCTCGTGCTCGGCTTCCGTGATATCACCCGGCTCGGCGTGCTCGTCGGCGGTCTGCCCCTCATCGTCGGGCTCATCGGCGTGCGCCGTGGACTGGCGCTCACGACCGAGCGGGAGGTCATCCCCTCTCGAGTGCGGATCGACGAGACCAGCGATGTCACGCTCGTCGTCACCAACGCGGGGTCGTCCGCCACACCGATCCTCATGGCCGAGGAACAGCTGGACTACGCCCTCGGCGACCGGCCGCGCTTCGTCGTACCCCGCCTGGGGCCCGGCGAACGGCAGCTGCTGCCTTATCGGGTGCGGTGCAATGTGCGCGGGCGCCACCGTCTCGGGCCGCTCGGTTTGCGAGTCACAGACCCATTCGACCTGACCGTGCGCCTGGCGGTCGTCGCCGACATGGGCGAATTGATTGTCCTGCCTCGAGTCCTCGACCTGACCGGCGGCGGCACGTCGGGCGGGCTGGGCACCGAGGGCACCATTCCGCACATGGTGGCCCTGCACGGGGAGGACGACGTCTCCGTCCGGGAATACCGCGACGGGGATGACTTGCGCCGCATCCATTGGCCGGCGACGGCACGCACCGGCGATCTCATGGTCCGCCAAGAGGACCGGCCAGCCAAACGCCGCGCCGTCGTCCTCCTCGATGACCGGGAGGTGACCAGCTCCGGTCCGCGAACCGCCGGCTCGTTCGAGTGGGCGGTCACGGCGGTCGCCTCGATTTGCGCGATGCTCATCGACGCCGGGCTCTCCACCCATCTCATCCACGGGGGCGGGTGCCTCGAGGCCGCCACCGAAGAGCCGCTGGATCTGGACGATCTCCTCGAATCGCTCGCCCTGGCAGAGCCCGGCCCGAGCGACGCCTTCAGCCAAGGACTCTCGATCGCTGCCGACCGGGTCGGAGATGGCGCGCTCGTCGTCGCCGTGACGGGTCCGCTCGCCGAGTCGGACGCGTTGACGCTCTCCCGGCTGCGATTGGGTGGCTCGGCCGCCATTTGCCTCGTCATGGATCTCGGCGGCAGCGGCAGCAAGGATGCCGCCGCCGCCGCCGCCGAACTGCGCACCCAGGGTTGGGCCAGCGCTGTCGTCGAGAACGGCAGGTCGGTCCCCGAGGCGTGGGCCCAAACAACGTCCGATCTGGTCCAGGCGCGCCGATGAACCGCGCAGCCCGGCCTCTCGACGCGGTTCTCGCCCTCGCCGCGCTCTGGGCCGCGCTGGCGCCGCTGCGGTTGCTGTTCGACTCCTTCGCCTGGGTCAACCCAGCCCTCGGGATCACGCTCGTCATCACCGTCGTCGGGATCCTCGCCCGCGGCGTTTTGGGAGCGCGGTGGCTGGTCGTCGCCCTGCAGGGTCTGGCGGCGGTAGAGGCCTTCAGCTACCTGCATTTGCGCGGGCACCTGTGGCACGGATTGCCCATCCGAGACGCGTTCTTGTCGCTGAACTACCTGCTCTATGACGCGCGGATGACCGTGATGCAGTATGCCGCGCCAGCGCCCGCGGATCGAGGCATCGTCGTCGCTCTCAGCCTGATCATCGGTTGCCTGGCGCTCTGTGTCGATGCCGCCGCCGTCACCCGGCGCTCGCCCGCCGTCGCCGGGCTCGGGCTGCTCGCCGCCTATCTGCTCACCGCCACGAACTCGGGCGATCCGCTGCCCTGGCACGCGTTCGCCCTTCCCGCGGGACTTTGGCTGATCATGCTGGGTCGCAGCGGAATCGACGGGTTGCGCCGCTGGTCCACGGCGATCCCCCTGCGTAGCGGACGCGCCGGCGGACGCGGGAGCAACCCATCGGACGGCTTCGCGGATGCCGCGCGCAATCTCGGGATTGTGAGCGTCGTCGCGGCCCTCGTCATCCCCTGGGCCGTGCCGCATCCCTCGACTCGCTTCCTCAGCGAGGGCCTGGGCACAAGCAGCGACGGCGAAGGTGGAAAGGTCGAGTTGGCGACAACCTTAGACCTCAAGCGCAACTTGGAGGATCGCAGCCAGGCGGTGTGGGTGCGCTACCGCAGCACCGCGGCCGCGGCCGCGCCGCTGCGCGTCGCGGTCCTCGGCGAATACGGGCCGGACGGCCGCTTCCGGGAGAGCCGCGTCTATCCGGCGACCCCGGTGGACGGCAACGGCGCACCGATCGCCGGCACACCCGACCTGCGCGAGATCGGGAGCATGGTCAAGCAGGACGGCATCGCGGTCGAGGAGAGCCGCCTGGACGCCCCACAGATCGCCCTCCCGGACGGCGTGGTCTCGCTCTCGTTGCCCGACGGGGTCGAGGCCACCCGCTTTGGTGACGGGAGCATCGACGTCAGCGAGCCGGCCGCGAGCTACAGCGCCGAGTTCACGACGATCTCGCCCACCCAGGATCTCCTCGAACAGTCCGATGTGACCGAGGACGGCATCTCGGTCCTTCCCGGGGTGGCCCTCCCGGGGCCGGAGTCGCTGGTCGTCGAGCGCGCGGCCACGGCGCGGCTCGATGCCATTTTGGAGCGGATCGTCCCGGACGGCGCCTCGGACCTGGATGCTGCGGTGGCCATCCAGGACTATCTGCGCTCGGACCAGTTCACCTACAGCCTCACCCTCATCGGACCGACCCAGGACGCGAACGGCCGGCTGGTCAACCTCGACCCCGTCTCCCACTTCTTGATGACCAAGCAGGGGTATTGCCAGCAGTTCGCGACCGCGATGATCATGCTGGCGCGCCGGCACGGCATACCGGCCCGAATGGTTGTCGGCTTCCTCCCCGGCACGCTCGAAGCCGGGGTGCGGCAGGTGCGGGCCGCCGACGCGCACGCCTGGCCGGAGCTGTTCTTCGAGCCGATGGGGTGGGTTCGCTTCGAACCCACTCCGGGTTCGCGGAGCGGCGCGGTCCCGTCCTACACCCGGCTCTCCGATAACCGGCCGTCGGCCAGCCGGTCCAGCACGTCCAGCGGGAGCCGGGCACCAACGCAGCGCCCCGATCAGCCGGAGCTGAACGAGCCCGGGACGCGCGACCCCTCGGCATACGACAAGCCGGTCTGGGAACGCCTAGGTGACCTGCCCCGCAGGTCCTGGGTGGTCATCGCGGGGGTCCTCGGGCTGCTCGGAAGCCTCGTCGTCCCGGTGACGGCGGCCCTGCGGCGGCGCCGGCGCCTGACGCGGGCCGCCGACGAGGCAATGCGGATCGAGGTGCGCTGGCTCGATTTGGTCGAGCGTCTGGGCGATCTCGGCATCGCCACACCCGACAGCCTGACGCCGCGGCAGGCCCAGCACTATCTCGCCGATCGGGGTGTGTTGGACGGCGGCGAGAAGGCGGCGCTCGGCCGGGTGGTCGCCGCCGTGGAACAGGCGCGCTATGCGCCGCCGGCCGAGGTGCTCCCCGACCCTGGCAAAGATGTCGAGACCGTGGTGGCCGCCGTCGGCCGCACTCGCTCGTGGCGCACGCGCGTGCGGGCGTGGTTGTTGCCCAGCTCCGGACGCCGAGCCCTCACCGCCGGCACCGAGGCCGTGGTGTCGGTGCCGCGGCGCGGCGCCCAGGCCCTCGCCGGCGTGGCTCGCCGAGTCCGGGATCGGCGGTCCGGGCGACGGAAGTTGTGACCGGGTCCTGACCTCAGTCGAGGTAGTCGCGCAGGACCTGGGAGCGGCTCGGGTGGCGCAGCTTGCTCATCGTCTTGGACTCGATCTGGCGGATCCGCTCCCTCGTCACGCCATAGACCTTGCCGATCTCATCGAGTGTCTTGGGCTGTCCGTCGGTCAAGCCGAATCGCATCGCGACGACGCCTGCCTCCCGCTCGGACAGCGTGTCCAGCACGGAGTGCAGTTGCTCTTGCAGCAGCGTGAAGCTGACGGCGTCCGCCGGCACGACCGCCTCGGAGTCCTCGATCAAGTCGCCGAACTCGGAGTCACCGTCCTCGCCCAGCGGAGTGTGCAGCGAGATCGGCTCACGACCGTATTTTTGGACCTCGATGACCTTCTCGGGGGTCATGTCGAGTTCCTTGGCCAGTTCCTCGGGCGTCGGCTCACGCCCGAGGTCCTGCAGCATCTGCCGCTGCACGCGGGCGAGCTTGTTGATGACCTCGACCATGTGCACCGGGATCCGGATGGTGCGGGCCTGGTCGGCCATGGCCCGGGTGATCGCCTGCCGGATCCACCACGTGGCGTAGGTGGAGAACTTGTAGCCCTTGGTGTAGTCGAACTTCTCGACCGCTCGGATCAGGCCGAGATTGCCCTCCTGAATCAGGTCGAGGAACAACATGCCGCGCCCGGTGTAGCGCTTCGCGAGCGAGACGACAAGGCGCAGGTTGGCCTCCAGCAGATGGTTCTTGGCCTTCTTGCCATCCTGGGCAATCCACCACAACTCGCGCTTGAGCTTCTGGTCGAGCTTGTCCGCGGAGGCCATCCGCTCCCCGGCGAACAGGCCGGCCTCGATCCGCTTGGCGAGTTCGACCTCCTGCTCTGCGTTAAGGAGCGCCACCTTGCCGATCTGCTTGAGGTAGTCCTTGACCGGGTCCGCGGTCGCCCCGGCAGTGACGACCTGCTGGGCGGGCGCGTCGTCCTCGTCGTCGTCGCGGATGACGAACCCTGCGGACTCGTCCAGCTCGTCCTCGGAGGTGGCCGTGGCCGAGCCCTCGTCGGCGCCGTCCTCGGTCTCCTCACTGGTGTCCTCGGCGTCGTCGGCACTCGCGTCGCTGGCCTCGATGCTCGTCTCGGGTGCCTCGTCGCTCCCCTCTTCGACCGCCTCGGCCGCCACGGCCAATTCCTCGGCTTCGGTGGCGTCCAGGTCGGGCTCGACGTCAAGCTCGTCACCGACCTCCTCGTCGCCGTCGTCCGCGGCCGGCTCGGCTGGAGCCGCAGTCGCTGGCTCGGCAGCGGCCCGCTTGCCGGCCGCCTTCTTGGCAGTGGCGGCACGCGCGGTTGCCTTCTTGGCGGGTGTCGGGAGGACCGTGACCTCGATTCCCTGATCCTCCAGCGCCCGGACCACGGCCTTGCGCCGACCCGCAGAGACCTTGGCCGCACGCAGTGCCGTCGCGAGGTCGTCTCCGGTGATCGAACCGGCAGTACGGCCGCGACGGACGAGATCCTGCAGGGCAGGGTGAGCGAATTCGCGGGGTAGTTCAGGAGTGACAGGGGTGGTCGAACGCGGCACGGGCGACACCAGCAACCTTTCCGGCACGGTGAACCCGGCGACGTCGTGGGTTGCCGCCGGGGTTGATCAAAGGGTGTGCGCGGACGGGCACCTGACCGTGTCGGGATCACGTGTCGGGAGGGACCTTCGCAGGTGACCGAGCCCCGCATCGACATTATAAAACCGCGCGGTGCAAACGCCTATTCCGCCAACCGCGAACCCGGACGGGCGACCGTCAGTGCTCGGCCTTGACCGCCAACACCGCGCAGGGACTGTCGAGCAGCACCCGTTGGGCGTTGGAGCCGAGGATCAGCTTGCCGACGGGAGTCCGGCGCCGCAAGCCGATGACGATGAAGTCGGCGGCCACATTGCGGGCTACCTCGATGAGGTCTTCGGCCGGCTCGTTGCCACGGACCATGGTGTGCACATCCACCTCGACACCGCGAGCGCGCGTCTGGTCGAGCAGCTGCTCCAGCTCATCCTCCAGCTGCAGGTCGGGTCCCTCGTCGTGTCGTCCCCCACGAGCGGAGTTGACGACAACGAGCGGCACCTTGCGGAGTTCACACTCGGCTACAGCACGGTCGAAGGCCGCACGCCCCTCGTTGGTCGGGATGAACCCCACGACAATTGTCACCGATGACCTCCTCGTCACACCTGTACCCACAGGCTACTGCCCCGAACTTACCCGACGGTGCGGGAGATCAGGCGGTCGGGGGAGGCGAGGGATCGGCCACGCGCATAGAGCCGCAGCACGAGCGTGGCGAGGACGTGATCGGGGTCGGCTCGGAGGGCGTATTCAGCGGCCAAGGCGGCGGTCGCGCCATCGCCCCAGCATCCGGTGAGCACGGCGAGCATCGCGTAGGGGCCCGCCGCAAGCCGCCCCGGCGTGCGCCTGGCGAGCAGGCACACTCGGTCGGCCAACGCGCGGTGAAACTCCGCCCGCGCCGGTGTGCCATCGCCCCACGCTCGCGGCGTCCGCAGCCGCGAGCCTGCCGCGTAGCGGACGATCTGCTCGGCCCGGCGCACGTGATGGGCGGCCAATTCCTGGACCGGCACCAGACCGGGGACGAGCTGAGCGATCAGAGCATCTCGCCAGTCGGCATCCGCGAGGCTCACGGCGAGCACCAATAGGTGCTCGGGCTCGGGATCCCAACGATCGTCGAGGTCCAACAACGCCCGCCAGGCCCCCTCGGCCCGGCCTACCGAAGCTGCGCTGTGCCCGCGGCCTGAAGTGGCATCGGGGGTTGTTGCCGTCAGCCGGTTGAGGTAGTCCTGGTCCGGCGCGAGGCTGTCAGCAAGCGCTGACCGGCTCGCGAACGGGGAGAAGCCGCGGATCACGAACTCGGCGGCGACCGCGAGCGCCTGGTTCTCGGGCGGCGGGTGCCCCGCTCCTGGGCAGACCGCGCACGGACCGGGTTCGAGATGCCGCCAGGACTCCGCGTCGACCACGAGAAGCGCCGCGACCGGCAGTGCGCGCAACCGCAACCGGCTGGCGAGCCCGCGAAGCAGCGGGCCGCACCGCTCGGCCGCGTCGAAGCCGATCAGACAGACGGCGTCGGGCGTGTGGCGGACGGCGAGGCCGAGCGCGGTGGCGAGCCACGACCGTCGAAAGTCGTCCGAGAGCGGGAGGTCGAGCCGCGTCAAGTGAGACACGAGGCCCGCGCGAAGGCTGACGATGACGAGGCTGGAGCGCGGTCGGAAACCGAGCAGATAGGGCACGGCGGTGAGCAGGTCGGCATCGTTTCGGACTGGAATCGGCATGCCCACAACGATGGGGCAGCCGGGGCGCGCTGTCAGCTGGGACGGCGCCGACCTGTGCAGAACTGTCTGGGCTGATTCGTCGGGTCTGTGGATAACCGGAACCCGGGCCGGGTCAGGTGCGGCGAGCGGAGCCCTTGACGATGATGTGCCGAGCATCCATCGGCCACTGCGCTGCGGGATAACCGGCCGGTTGGGCAAAGGGGGTGCCCGGGTAGGTGGGGGCGGCGCCATCCGGGCTCGGCTGCCCGGCTGCGGCCCGCTCCCAGGCGAGGTAGGCGTCGGTCTCGGTCAAGAAGGTGGCGGCCAACCAGCTCAGCACCATCGCGTCGTCGGCGAGGCCGAAGGCGAGGAGCAGGCCCTCCGGCATGAGGTCGACCGGCGAGACGACATAGGCCAGCGCAGCCCCGAGCAGGGCCAGCCGCCCGATCGTCGTGCCGTTGTAGGTGCCGGCCGTTGTTGCCCGGACCAGGCGCGGCAGCGCCCCCAGGCGGGCGCCGAGAGCCGGGGCGCCGGGACGGGTGGCGGAGCGGACGGCGCTGGCAAGAGTGCGGATCAGGGGCAGACGCGAACGGATCGCCATCGAGTGATCTCCGGGGTAGCGGTCGGCGCCGGCTCACGGGCGCGAGCGGGCACTACTGAAAACGCGTCGGGAGCAGCGGTGATTCCCCGGTTCAGGCGTCGATCACGACCGGAAACTCCCGCCGCGCATTGTCGGCGATGCGCCGGATCAGGTAGGTGTCGAGCCCGGCGCCGACGACACCGCCCGCGACCGGGATCGCCCGGCCGAACCGGGTCAGGACATTCCGTCCGACCGTCGACAGGAGGCGGAAGGCCACCGCCTTGTTGACCACCATCAACACCGGGCCGGGCAGCCGCTGGGCGGCAAGATTGGACAGCCGCCCGGTGGCGACGACCCCGGCCTTCTTGAGCAGATCCTCCGCATCCGCGCCCACGAGGGTCAACAGCACCGCCGAGCGGATCTCCTGCTGGCTGATGTCATAGCCGCGGACCTTCGCCACCGCGGCGACCATGCGGGTCGCGAGCAGATAGAACTCGACGACGTTCGCGGGCAGCGAGACCGGCATCGTGATGAAGCCGCCCATGCTCGTCAGGAAGCCACCCCCGGCGGCGAGCAGCGCGTGGTCCTTGATGATCTCGTCGACGGCGTCCTCGATCCGTGGGTGCTTCTTCAGCGCCGCGGCGGCGACCTCGTCGGCGGAGTCGAAGGGACCACGGCCGTCGATGCCGGTGTCCAGCAGTCGCTCGACGAGCCGGGTGGCGGTGTTACCGACGAAACCCTCGTCCTCCTTCGGTCCGCGCGCGGCCTCCAGCGCCGATTTGCGCGGCGGTGTCACCGCTGTGCCGGGCTTGTCCTTCTCGTCCTTGATCCAGTCGAGGAGGCCCATGTGCAATCCACTCCTTGCTCGTCGGCGCGTGTGCGGAGGAAATCCTTGCACGCCGGCGGCGCAGATGCCGCGGCGCGTCCCGGGCAATCCCGAGGGCCCGCTGTCGCCGGCGCGGCCTAGGTTTGGTCCCGTGCCCGGACCACCTCGCGCGTTGCTCGCGGTCGTCGCGCACGGCGAGCGGATCTGCCTGTATGCCGCGGGCCGGGCCGAGGTGCTCTCCCCCGCTGACGCGGCCGGGCGCATCGATTTGGCCGCGGAGCGGCTGGTCGTCTGGTCGGCAGCCCGGGATCTCACCGCTGTCGTGGCCGCCGGCGCCCGACCGGCCCGCGTGCTGGACCTGGCCGAGGCCCATCGGATCGTGCGCGGGGGCTGGCGCGCCGATCCGGGCCGGGTGTGGGCGGCCGCGACCGGTCTCGACCGCGGCGGGGTTCCCGAGGGACCGGGCGACGATCTGTTTGCCGCCCTGGTCACCGGCCCGGGTGAGGAGGATCTGCTGACGCCCGAGGGCTACCTGCGCCCGGACGCCGTGGCTGGTCGGTGGACTGTCACCGACGACCGGCTGGTCGCGTGGGCGCGCGCCGCGCTCGAGTGCGCCGGACGGCTGGGGCCGCAGCTGGACGGCCTGGGCGCGCGGGCCGCGTCCCTCGCGGCGTCGGAGTCGGCGGCGGCGGTGCTCTGCCTCGAGCTCGAACGCGACGGCCTGCCGATCGACCGGGCGGGCGCGGGCGAGTTGATCGCACTCGCCGCCGGGCCCCGCCCCCGCGACGAGGCGCACGCCCGGGCCATCCGGGCCGAGCGGGACGCGCGGGTGCTCGCGGTTGCGCCCGGACACGACCACACCGACCTGCGCAACCCGGCATCGGTCCGGGCGCTGCTCGCCGCGGTGGGCATCGACGTGCCGACGACCCGCAAGTGGGTCCTGGAGAACCATCGCCACGTCCATCCGGTGATCCCGGCCTTGCTCGACTGGCGCCGCGACGAACGGATCGCGACGACCTATGGCTACGGCTGGCTGGACGCGCACGTCGGCCCCGACGACCGGCTGCGGGGCACGTGGACCGCGTGCGACGGCGCGGCCGGGCGGATGACCGCGCAGAACGGCCTGCACAATCTGCCGGTGCCGATGCGGGCGGCCGTGGCCGCGGCTCCCGGCTGGCGGTTTGTGCGGGCCGACTTGGGGCAGATCGAGCCGCGAGTGCTCGCCGTCGTCTCCGGCGATCCGGCACTCGCCGAGGCCACCGCCTCGCCGGACCTCTATGCCCCGGTCGCCGAGCGGCTCGGCGTCGAGCGCTCGGTGGCCAAGGTCGCGGTCCTGGCGGCGATGTATGGCCAGCGGTCGGGCACCGCCGGGCGGGCGCTCACCGGCCTGCAGCGGGCCTACCCCGTCGCGATGGGCTTCCTCGACGCCGCGTATGCCGCGGGCGTGTCCGGCGCGGACCTGCGGACCTTCGGGGGACGGCGGCTCCGCACGCGCGGCATACGGGATGAGGGCTCCCGGGGGCGTTATGCGCGCAATGCGCTCATCCAAGGAGCGGCGGCCGAACTGTTCAAGTGCTGGGCGGCGACCGTGCGGGCCGCGCTCGTGGATGCGCCCGCCCGGATCGCGCTGTGCCTGCACGACGAGCTGCTGGTGCACACGCCCGCCGGCGACGCGGCGGCCGTCTCCGGCGTCGTCGAGAGCGCTCTCGCCGACGCGGCGCGCCGGTGGAGCGGGGGCGCACCCGTGCGCTTCGTCGCCGACACGACCGTGATCACCCGATGGTCGGAAGCGAAGTAGCCCAGCGCCTGCCGGATCAGCCTGGGGTCTCGTCCTCACCGACCGTGCGCAGGAACTGCTCGAAGTCCGCGGCCAGCTCCTCGCCCGAGGGCAGCGGCGCCGACGGCGGGGCGAGCAGGTTGGGCTTGTCGGCGGCCTCGACGAAGGCGTCATACTGCCGTTCCAAGGCCGCGACGGCGGTGCCGACCTCGGCGTTGCCGGCGATCTCGGCCTCCAGTCGCAGACGGCCCTCGTTTGCCGCGGCGATTAGCGCGTCATTAGGCAGGTTCAGCCCGGTCACGTCGACGATCGCGTTGAGCGCGGTGAGCGCACCGTCATGGAACTCGGCCTGGGCGAGATAGTGCGGAACGTGGACGGCATACCCGACCATCGCCTCGCCCGCCTCCCCGAGCCGCAGCTCCAGCAGCGCGGTGAAACTGCCCGGCAGTTGCACCCGCCCAAAGACCGGGTTGCGCTCACCGATCAGGTTGACGTCGGTGGCGTGCGCCGTCAGCCCGATCGGGCGCGTGTGCGGCACCGCCATCGGGATGCCATGCGCGGTCACGGTCAACCGCACGCCGAGGCGGCGCTGCAACAGCCGGATCGCCTCGACCATCCGCTCCCACTGGTAGTCCGGCTCGGGACCGGTCAGCAGGTAATAGGTCGCGCCGTCGCGGTCGGTCAAGCGATAGAGCAGCAGCGACGGGTCCTCATAGCTGGCGTAGCGCGTCTCCTCGAAGACCATCGCCGGACGCCGGCCCCGGTAGTCGAGCACCTGGTCGACATCGAAGGAGGCGACCACGGTCGCCTCGGAGTGGTCGAGCAGGTGGCTGGTGAGCAGCGCCTGGATGGTGCCGGCGTCGATGAAGCCACCCAACGCGACCAGCAGCGGCCCGGGCACGAGGTCGGCGAGGTCGCCGTCGGCCTCGAATCGGAACAGTTCACTGGGGTTCAGCACGGCAGCATCTCTCCTGCAAGACGACAAGGGATTGTATTCCGCAACGCGCTGCCGGCCCCGTCGATTCCGCCCGGCCCCGGATCAGCGCTCGACCTCGGCGATCGCGCGCAGCACGCGTTTGGCGCTGACCGGGTATGCCGTGCCGAGCCGTTGCGCAAAGACCCCCACTCGCAACTCCTCGATCATCCAGCCGGCGTCGCGGACCCGGTCCGCGCCGCGGGCCTGCGGCGAGAGCGCGGCGAGCAGATCGGCATACGCGCTCTCGACGCGGTCCACATCCGCCATCAGGCGGGTGTCCCGGGCGGGGTCTTGGCCCGCCTTGTCGAGCCGCTCCTCGATCGCGCGCAGGTAGCGCGGCAGGTCCCGAAGGTGGCCGGTGCCGAACTGGGCGATGAAGCCGGGGCCGACGAGCGAGGCGAGCTGGGCGCGCACGTCGGCGACCGTGGCCTGCACGGCCGGGGCGGTCATCTGCTCCAGCCGCTGCTCGATGGCCCGGGCCCGGTCGAGGATCGGCGCGACCTCACCCACGATGCGCAGCACCCGGGCGGCGACATGCGTGCGCACCGCGGCGAGGGCGGCCTCGAACCCGGCCGCGGTGCGCACCCGGCCACCATCGCCACCGGCGACGATCTCGTCGATTGCGGCGGCGAGGGCGTCGTCGAGGAGGGCGGGGACGGAGCCGTGCGGGTTGCGGCCCAGCGCGAGCTTGTCGGCATTGCTCAGCCCGGCGAGGACGCGCTTCCACGGCGGGCTGGTGTTGAGCAACAGCAGCCGGCGCACGCCGAGGCGATGCGCACCGGCCGCCGCGCCGGCACTCGGCAAAACCCTGAGGGACACAGTGGTGCCGGCGTCAACGAGCGCGGGATAGCCGATCACGTCGTGCCCGTCGGCGCGGGTGGTGTAGCTCTCGGGAATCTCGCCGATCGTCCACGACGTCAGCCCGGTTCGCTCAATAGCGGCGCTGGCCCGCGATACTCGGCGTTGGACCTGGCCGGTCAGCCGCTGTTGGAGGGCACCGAGATCCTTGTCGGCGCCGACGACCTCGCCGCGAGCCCCGATGGCCACGAACGTCATCCGCAAGTGGCCCGGCACCTTGGCCGGGTCGAAGTCGCTGCCGGTGACCTGGATCCTGGTGTTTTCCTTGAGAACTCGGGCGATCTCATCAACGATCTGCCCCTCCCCTGGGCGGATCTCCCGGAGCACGTATGCCGCGTGGTTAGGCGCCGGAACGAAGTTGGTTCGCAGCGTCTTAGGTAGCGAGCGGATCAGCGCGGCAACGAGATCGGCGCGCACTCCTGGGACCTGCCAGTCGAATCCCTTGTCCTGCAACTGATTGAGCAGTGCGATCGGGATCTGCACGGTGACCCCGTCCGTGGGCGAGCCGGGATCGAACTGATAGCTCAACCGCAATTCCAGGTCGCCCTGACGCCACGTGCCGGGATAGTCGCCGACGTCGACGCCGGAGTCGTCGGCCCGAGTCAGATCGGCCTCGGTCAGCGTCAACAGGTCCGGATGGTGGCGCCGCTCGCCGCGCCACCACCGGTCGAAGTGCACGGCGGAGACGATTCCCGGTGGCACGCGGGCGTCGAAGAAGGCCTGCACCTGGGCGTCGTCGGCGACGATGCCGCGGCGGCGAGCCCGGTCCTCCAACTCCTCGATGCTCTCTCGCACAGCGCGATTGGCCGTCATGAAGGCGTGCGGCGTGTCCCAGTCGCCCTCGACGAGGGCGTGCCGGATGAACAGCTCCCGGGACAGCTCCGGGTCGATCCGGCCGAACTGCACGGTCCGATCGGCGACGAGCGGAACGCCATACAGGGTCACGCGCTCACTGGCAACGACGCTGCCCTGACTGCGCGACCAGCGCGGCTCGCTGTAGTTGCGTTTGACCAGATGCGCGCCGAGGCGCTCGGCCCACAGTGGGTCGATCCGGGCGTTCACGCGGGCCCATAGCCGCGTGGTTTCGACGAGTTCGGCCGCCATGACAACGTCCGGTTGCTTGCGGAAAAGCACTGACCCCGGCGAGATTCCAAACCGGGCTCCGCGGGCGCCAAGATAATCGCGGGTTCGCTCATCGCGCAGGCCGATGTGCGACAACAAGCCGGCGAGCAGGGCCGGGTGGACGGTGTCGAGGTCCGGGTCGGCGCCGCGCGCGGCGGTTGCGCGCGCGGGATCGATCCGCTGGCTCTTCAGCGCCGCCCGCAACTGCTGATGCAGGTCCTGCCACTCGCGCACCCGCAGGTAGTGCAGGAACTCCCGCTGGCACATGCGACGGAATGCGCTGCTGCTCAACTCCTTTTGCTGGTGCTGCAGGTAGTCCCACAGCTTCAGGTAGCCGGCGAAGTCCGAGCCGTCGACCCGGAAGCGGGCGTGCTGCTGATCGGCCTGGGTCTGCTTGTCGGCGGGCCGCTCCCGGGGATCCTGGATGGACAGCGCCGCAACGATGACGAGCACCTCGCTCGTGCACCCGAGCCGGTCGGCCTCGACGAGCATCCGCCCCATCCGCGGGTCGACCGGCAGCCGGGCCAGGGTCCGCCCGATCGCCGTCAACCGCTCGCCCGGATGCCGCTTGCCCCGCTGCTGCTTACGCCCTGTCAGCGATTCGTCCTTGGGCTGCACGGCGTTCAGCTCGTGCAACAGCCGCAGCCCGTCGGCCACATTGCGCGCGTCGGGCGGGTCGACAAACGGGAAGCGCGCGATCTCGCCGAGCCGCAGATCGATCATCTGCAGCACGACGGCGGCGAGCGAGGTCCGCAGGATCTCCGGCTCGGTGAACGCCGGTCGGGCCTGGTAGTCCTCCTCGGAGTAGAGCCGGATGCAGATGCCGTCGGCGAGCCGGCCGCAGCGACCCGCTCGCTGCCGCGCGCTGGCCTGGCTGATCGGCTCGATCGGCAGCCGCTGGACCTTCAACCGCTGGGAGTAGCGGGAGATGCGCGCGGTCCCGGTGTCCACGACATACCGGATGCCAGGGACGGTCAACGAGGTCTCGGCGATATTGGTCGCAAGGACGATCCGCCGGCCGGGATGCGGCGCGAAGACGCGGTGCTGCTCGGCGGCGGACAGGCGCGAGAAGAGCGGGACGACCTCGGTCTGGGGAAGCGCCATACCGGCTAAAGCGTCTGCGGCGTCCCGGATTTCGCGCTCGCCGGAGAGGAAGACAAGGACGTCGTGGCCGCCCGCCGCGTGCGTGGTCGCCTCGGTCCACAGCTCTTCGACCGCCTCGCAGATGCCGGTGACCTGGTCGCGTTCCTCGCCGTCCACGGTCAGCAGCGGCCGGTAGCGGACCTCGACGGGATACATGCGTCCGGAGACCTCGATGATCGGCGCCGGCCGGCCGCGGTGGCCAAAGTGCTCGGCGAACCGCTGCGGGTCGATGGTCGCCGAGGTGATGATCACCTTCAGATCCGGCCGGCGCGGCAGCAGTCGCTTGAGGTAGCCGAGGATGAAGTCGATGTTGAGGCTGCGCTCGTGGGCCTCGTCGATGATGATCGTGTCATAGCGGCGCAGGTCGCGGTCGCGCTGCATCTCGTTCAACAGGATGCCGTCGGTCATGACCTTGACCGCGGTGTCGGCGCTGGAGGTGTCGGTGAAGCGCACCTGGTAGCCGATCAGCCCGCCGAGTTCGACGTGCAGTTCCGCGCTGATCCGCTCGGCGACCGAGCGGGCGGCGATCCGTCGCGGCTGGGTCAGCCCGATCTGGCCGGACTGCCCGCGGCCGAGTTCGAGGCACATCTTGGGGATCTGGGTCGTCTTGCCCGAGCCGGTCTCGCCCGCGATGACGACTACCTGGTGGTCGCGGATCGCGGCGAGGATCTCCTCGCGCCGCTCGACGACGGGCAGCTCGGGCGGATAGTTCAGGTCGGGAACCGCCCGCGGCAAGGGAGCTTGCGGCTGCGGAGCGGACACAAACGTCAAGGATAGGCGTCCCGGGAGGGGCCCTCGGTGCCCCGAGACCGCTCAGCGAGCGGCGGCGAAGCCCTGCTCGAGGTCGGCGAGGATGTCGTCGATGTGCTCAATCCCGACGGCCAGGCGCACCAGCCCGGGCGTAACACCGGCGGCCAGGCGGTCCTCGTCGCCGCCCTGACTGTGCGTCGTCGTCGCCGGGTGGATCGCCAGTGAACGCACATCGCCGATATTGGCGACGTGACTGTGCAGGGTCAGCGCCTCGACAAAGCGCTTCCCGGCCTCCAGCCCACCGGCGATCTCGAAGGCGAGGACGGCGCCGGCGCCCTTCGGCGCATACCTGGTGGCGCGATCGTTGCTCGGGTCACCCGCGAGCGAGGCCCAGCGGACCGCCTCGACCTGCTCGTGCCCGGCGAGGAACTCGGCGACCCGGCGCGCGTTGTCGAGGTGGCGCTCCATCCGCAGGCTGAGCGTCTCGATGCCCTGAGAGATCAGGAAGGCGTTGAACGGCGAGATCGCCGGGCCCAGGTCGCGCAGCAGCTGGACGCGGGCCTTGAGGATGTAGGACAGGTTCTCGCCACCCGGGCCGGCCGACCCCGAGGTCGGGGCCATAGCGCAGGCCGTGATAGCTCTCGTCCGGAGCGTTGTAGTTCGGATACTTGGCGGGGTCGGCGGTGAAGTCGAAGCTCCCACCGTCGACGATCACGCCGGCGATCGACGTCCCGTGCCCGCCAAGGTATTTCGTCGCCGAATGCAGGACGACATCGGCACCCCACTCCAACGGCCGGAAGACATACGGCGTGGCGATCGTGTTGTCGACGACGAACGGCACGCCGTGCTCGTGGGCAACGGCGGCGATCGCCTCGATGTCCAGCACGTCGGCCTTGGGGTTGGCGATCGACTCGCCGAAGAACGCCTTGGTGTTCGCGCGCACCACCGAGCGCCACGCCCCCGGGTCGGCCTGGTCGTCGACGAAACTGACCTCGACGCCGACCTTGGCGAAGGTGTAGCGCAGCAGGTTGACGGTCCCGCCATACAGGGCCGCGCTCGCGACGATGTGGTCGCCGGCCTCGGCGACATTGAGCAGGCCGAGGGTCGTCGCCGACTGCCCGGAGGCCACCATCAGCGCCCCGACGCCACCCTCGAGCGAGGCGATCCGCTGCTCGACGACGTCCTGGGTTGGGTTCATGATCCGGGTGTAGATATTGCCCGGTTCCGCGAGCGCAAACAGGTTGGCGGCGTGCTCGGTGTCCCGGAAGACATAGGACGTCGTCTGATAGATCGGCAGTGCCCGGGCCCCGGTCGTCGGGTCGGCCTGCTGGCCGGCGTGCACCTGCCTGGTCTCGAACTTCCATTCCGGCGTCATCGTCAGGCTCCTGTCTCGTGGCGTCGGGGTCCACCCTCGACCCGGATGCCGCCCCTCGAACCCGCCATCTCTCGATGCGGACAGCCGCCACGGTCGGCCTCGGCAGCGGAATGATCGCCGCTCCCGGTGAGTTGTCGCTACAACAGTCCCCCGAGTGGAAGGCGCATCATGAGCGGCTACCGTCCCAGCCCCAGCGGCTGGGTTCGTGATCAGGTCGAGGCCATCGAGGCCAATGGGACGACCGCGGGGGTGCAGATCATGGACCGCCCGGTCGTCTTGATGACGATGACCGGGGCCAGGTCGGGCGCCACCTTGAAGGTGCCGGTTATGCGCGTCGAGCACGACGGGACGTATGCCGCGGTCGCCAGCAAGGGCGGCGCCCCGGACAACCCGCAGTGGTACCACAACCTGGTCGCCACCCCGGACATCACCCTCCAGGACGGCAGCGAGGCGCGGCCGGTGCGGGCTCGGCTGATCGACGGCGAGGAACGCACCGAGTGGTGGGAGCGCTGCGTCGCCGCCTTCCCCCCGTACGCCGAGTATCAGACCAAGACCGACCGGCTCATCCCGCTCTTCCTCCTCGAGCCCCGCTGACCCCGACCGCCCACCCACCACCCCCGCTGAGGTCTGCGTTTCTTGCCGAGGTCTGATGATCGGTCATCAGACCTCGGCAAGAAACGCAGACCTCAGCGTGTTTTTGCGGTGCGGCGCAGCCACCACAAGCCGATCACGGGGAGCACCAGCGGCACATAGCCGTAGCCGGAGCCGAAGTGGCTCCATACGGTCTTGTCGGGGAAGGCGTCCGGCGCCAGGTAGGACGCCACGCCGACAGCCAGGACACCGGCGAGTTCGATCGAGCACGCGGTGGTGGCGAGGGCGCGCCAATTCTTGGCCAGGGCGAGCGTCGCGAGCAGATAGATGACCGCGGCCGCGGCGGAGAGCAGATAGGCCAGCGGGGCGCGGTCGAAATACTCGCTGATCTGCAGCACGGAGCGGCCGGTCGCGGCGAGCGCGAGCACGGCATACACCACGACGATCAGCGTTCCCGGGCCCGTGCCGGTGGGGGTGGAGTCAGCCATGGAGGTTCCAGATCTGGGCGATGCGGGCGGCCATCACGGCGACGGCGAACGCGCCGAGGACGCACGCCCCCACGGACCATCGGGTCTTCTCGCGGATCGCGAGCAGCGTCACCAGCGGCGGCACCGTCGGGAGGCTGAGCGCATAGGCGAGGTAGGTCGCCCCCTCGGCAGCCGGGTCGACCCGACCGAAGGTGGTCAGTGCCACGATCGCCAGCGCGATCAGACCAACCTCGACGAGAACGGCCAGCAGCAGCAACGGGTCGTTGATCAGTCGGTCGCGCCAGGCCAGCCAGGCCGCGAGCAGCCCCCACGCCGTCGCCGCCGCGACGACGAGATAGCTCAGCGTGACGACCACGACGGACCAGGCTACGTCACCCCGGTTGCGAGGAGATCACGAGGTATCCCTGCGCGGAAATGATCACCACGACGGCAACCCACTGTGCGGCCGTGGGGCGGGCGCCATACTTCACGACGTCGATCGCCATCAGGCCCACCTGCAGCAACACGATCCAGCCGAGCGTGACGACGGCCATCTCCGCATACTGCAGTGCCGAGGCATAGAACCAGAAGAGCACAAGCGCGCTGGCGACACCCACGGCCAGAGCGGTCTGGCTGCGCGTCGTGACCCACTCCTTGGCGGCGTACGAGAAGACCATGTCTACCGCGGCGAGCACGGCCATCGCGATGCTCGCGCTCACCACGACTGGCCACCCGCCGGGCGCGCGCAGCAGGGGAACCGCATCCATGACGCTCACGACCGATTCCTCCCGCCAACTGACTCGATGGACAGGAGGCAGCGTCGCGCCCGGTGATACGTCGGCCGGCTCAGATCACTCGATCGGGTTGCGCCAGAATCGAATTACCGGAAGTAGCCTCCGATGCCATGACCTTACGCCGCGTCCCTGTCGGCCTCGCGGCTACCGCGCTCGGGTGTGCCGTCGGTATCGGCTCGGCCACCGCCGATCTGGGCCCGATCTCCGGATCGGGAACGATCCGCATGGACGGCGCCGACCGTTATGCGGTCTCAGCGGCCGTCGCCGACCGGATCGTCCAGCCGCCGCAGGAGACGGTGGTCCCGCCTCCGGCGAGGTCTACCCGGACGCCCTGGCGGCGGGCCCCTACGCCGACGTCGCCGGTGCCCCGATCCTGCTCGTGCGCCGCGACTCGATCCCCGACAGCGTGCTGGCGCAGCTGCGTGAGATCTCCCTGGGACGGATCGTTGTCGTCGGGGGGCCGGCGACCCGTCTCCCCCGGAGTCCTCGCGCAGGTGAGACGACCAGGGCGCGAGCGGCTCTCCCCCGAACTGGACGTGCTGCTGGGAGGCGCGCGATCGGCATACGGCGGATCGACGACCTGTGGCCCGCAACCGGTCTATCCATTCCCGAGCGACCTGGACTGCAAGGACTTCGGCAGCCAGCGCGAGGCGCAGGCCTGGTTCGACTACTGGGAGCCCAAGGTCGGCGACAGCTACCATCTCGACGGCGACGACGACGGCTTGGCCGGCGAGATCTGGTAGCGGCCGGGACAAAACGAACCGGGCCCGCGCGCGAGGGGGAGGAGTCCTCGCGCACCGGCCCGGTCCCGGGGAAGGATCTGGGGTTAACCGACCTTGTGCAGCCAGCGCACCGGAGCGCCCTCGCCGGCATAGCGGAAGACCTCCAGCTCGTTGTCCCAGGCCGCGCCGAGCAGCTCCTCGATCATCTCGGTGACGGCCTCGTGGCTGCCGTCGGACTGCGCGAGCACCTCCTTGAGGCGCTCTTCGTGAATCATCACATCGCCGTTGGGGGCCATCCAGGCGTGGTGCAGCCCGAGGCGCGGGGTGTGGCACCAGCGAGAGCCGTTGAGGCCGGCGCTCGGCTCCTCGGTGATCTCGAAGCGCACGCCGGTGAACGAGCGCAACGCGCTGGTCAGGCGGGCCCCGGTGCCCGGCTGGGCCGCCCACGAGATCTCGCCTCGCTTAAGGCCATAGGCGGCCGGCTGATCGGTCCACTCGAAGGGGACCCGGGTGCCGAGGACGCTTTCGAGGGCCCAGATGATGTGCGGGCATAGCGCAGTGGGGGTCGAGTGCACGAACACGACCCCACGCGCGAGCGCACGTGCGCTTCCGACAGACATCCCGGACCTCCCTGGTGTGCGGTGGACGTCTTCCCCAACGCCGCGCACGCCGACAAGCCGGTCGTATCCGTGGGCCCATTGTGCCTCATGACTCTCAGAGACACCAGCCATATGTTCCGGCCACTCCCGTCACAGCCGCATCTGATCATCTCGACCCCACCGGATCGAGGACAGCTCACCGGTCCCACCAACCGCGAGGGGGAGTCGCGGCGGTGGGACCGGGGCCGGATCGGTGCGGGCGAGGGGGGTGCCGGCACCGATCTGCCGGACGCCGCCCGGGGGGGAGGGTGCGGCGACCGGTCGTTGGTTCAACTCCCATGCACCTCTGACTGTTCCACGCCAAGGGCTGGCGTGGTGAGGATTCCGCTAAGAACCTGCTGTGCCGTAGGGAACACGGTCGTGCGGGGCCATCCTCAGCCGCGCAGCAGCGCCGGGTGCAGGTGGGTGGCGGCGCCGGCGGTATAGAACGCCGTCGGGGGCCGGCCGACGCCGCTCGGGCGGGCCTCGGGCGGGTCGGCCTCCTCGACAAAGCCGGCCGTCGACAAGACCTTGCGGATGAACGTCCCGCGGTGCGGCGGGGTGCCCCAGACCGCGGCATAGACCCGGTGGAGGTCGCCGAGCGTGAATGGCGCGCTCACGAACTGGGTCGCGAGCGTCGTGTATTCGAGCTTGGCGCGCACCCGCTCCAAGGCGTCGGCGAGGATGACCTCGTGGTCGAAGGCCAGCCGCTCGATCACCGGGTCGTCGTTGCCGTCGACCGGCAGGTCGGCGATGGCCCACCAGCGCGCCGTCCGCGCATCTGAGCCGGCCACCGGCTCGGGCAGACCCGAAGCAAAGGCGACGTGCGCAATCGAGACCACCCGCATGCGGGGGTCGCGCCCCGGTGCCGAATAGGTGGCGAGCTGCTCGAGATGGAAGCCGGACTCAACGCCGGTCTCCTCGGTCAGCTCGCGCGCCGCGGCGTGCGCCGCGTCCTCGTCGGGCTCGATGAAACCGCCCGGCAGCGCCCAGCTCCCCGCGAACGGGTCCTCCCCCCGCTCGACGAGCAGCACATTCAGCGCCCCGGCCCGGATCGTGAACACGCACAGGTCGACGGTCACGGCGATCGGTGGATAACCCCGGGAGTCGTATGCCGCTCCCTCGCCTTCGGCGCGCGCGCTCACTTCCGCTCCCCCCTCGACCCCGCACCTCGGTCACCGACCGGCTCCAGGGCCGGCCCGACCAGGATGCCGGCAGCGGACATCTCGGCCAGGGCAGCCGCCGTGCTCACCGGGTCCACTCCGGCGTGCAATCCGCGCAGCACCGAGGTGGTGAACCCCAGCCGGACGGCATCCAGCGCCGTGGCGCGCACGCAGTAGTCGCTGGCGATGCCGACGATGTCGAGGTCGAAGACGCCGGCCCGGTGCAGCACGTCAGCCAGCCGCTCCCCCGCCGCGGTGGTGCCCTCGAACGCCGAATAGGCCGGCGCATCCTGGCCCTTGCGCACCGCCTGCACGGGCACGCGCACCTCGCCCAGGGCGGCCGCGAGGCCGGGGTGCACCTGCGCGCCTGCGGTCTCGGCCACGCAATGCTCCGGCCAGGTGCCCTGGAAGTCCGGCTTGGCGGCGAAGTGGCCGCCGTTGTCGCTGCCGGGGGTGTGCCAGTCCTGGCTGGTCACGACCACGGCGTAGCGGTCGGCATCCTCCGCCAGCATTTCCCTGATCCGGGCAGCGACCGCATTACCACCGGAGACGGCGAGGGCTCCCCCCTCACAGAAGTCGGGTTGGACATCGACGATCAGCAGCGCACGCGTCACGACGGCTCTCCTTCCAGTTCGGCGATCATGGCCGGCGGGCCCGAGGCGATCAGGCGCGCGGCGCTCGGCAGCGCGGCCAGGGCGTGAGCGGCATACGACCTGATCGCGGCGAGCTCGGGCCGATGCACGATCTCACCCGCGGACACGGCGGCCACCTGCAGCGGGCGGGCCCCCTCGGGCGTGTGGCCGTCGAGCCGGAAGGCCTCGCGCCCATCGGGGTGGCGGTAGGCCGTCTTGGTCCCTCCGACATTGCCCTTGCCCTCGGCCCGCTTGGCGACCGGCCGCCCATCGAGTTCGACGAGCTTGTAGACGAAGCCGGCGCTCGGGTGGCCCGACCCGGTCGCGACCCGGGTGCCGACGCCATAGGAGTCGACCGGGGAGCGGGCCAGCTCGGTGATCAGGTATTCGTCGAGGTCGGACGTGACGACGATCTTGGTGTCGGTGGCGCCGAGCGCGTCCAGCTGGGCGCGCGCCGCCGCCACCGCGCTCGGCAGATCGCCGGAGTCGATCCGGATCGCCCCGGGCCCGCTCGCTCCCCGCTGCCGCGCCACCTCGACCGCAGTCGCGATCCCCTGCTCGGTGTCATAGGTGTCGACGAGCAGTGTCGTTCCCAGACCGTGCGCGTCCAGCTGCGAGGCGAACGCCTCGGCCTCGCTCGCGTGCGCCATCACGAAGGCATGCGCGGCCGTGCCCGCCGTCGGCACGCCATGCCGCTCCCCCGCCGCCAGATTGGACGTCGTCGCAAACCCGGCGATGTATGCCGCTCTCGCCGCCGCCACCGCCGCCTCCTCGTGGACGCGGCGCGACCCCATCTCGATCAGCGCGCGCCCCTCGGCGGCCAGCACCATCCGGGCGGCAGCGGAGGCAATCGCGCTGTCGTGGTTGAAGATCGACAGCGCAAGGGTCTCCAGCACCAGGCCTTCGGCCAAAGTGGCGCGCACGGATAGGACAGGAGAGGCGGGATACCAGATCTCGCCCTCGGGATAGGCGACGATGTCGCCGGTGAAGCGCCACTGCGCCAGGTGTGCGGCCGTGGCGTCGTCGATCACCCCGGCCGCGACCAGCCACCCCAGGCTGGCCTCGTTGAAGCGGAACTGCTCGAGCGCGTCGAGGAAGCGACCCAGGCCGGCGACCATGCCGAAGCGCCGGCCCTCGGGCAGGCGGCGGGCGAACAGCTCGAAGGTCGCCGGCGCCCCAACTCGACCGTCGCGTAGCAGCGCGGCATACATCGACAGCTCGTAGCGGTCGGTCAGGAGCGCGGTCGTCGGGCGCATGGGGGTAAGCATAACGCCCTGTTTGCCTCATTCTGCGACAAATAACCGGCGGATCTCGGCTTAGATAGGGGCATGGCCACGCGCCCCCACCGCCTGCTCGTCGTCCACCACACGGTCTCCCCCGCGACCGAGGCGATGCTCGACGCGGTCCTGCGAGGCACCCGCGCCGAGGAGATCACCGGCGTCGACGTGGTGACCAAGGCCGCGCTGGCGGCCACCGCGAGCGATGTCCTGGCCGCCGGCGCTGTCGCGCTCGGCACCCCGGCGAACCTCGGCTACATCTCCGGGGCGCTCAAACACTTCTTCGACCAGATCTACTACCCCGTCCGCGAGGAGGCGCGCGGAACGGCATACGGGCTGTTCCTGCACGCCAATGAGGGACCCGACGGGGCGCAGCGCGCCGTCGAGACGATCACGACCGGTCTGCGCTGGGAGCGCGCCGTGCCCGATGTCGTCGTTCGGGACGCGCCGACCGCGGCGGATCTGGAGGCGTGCTGGGAGCTGGGCGCCACCCTCGCGGCCGGCCTCATGCCGGCCGACTGAATTCACACACAACCTGTTCGCCTCTGCGAGCGTCTGCCGGATGTGGGGCGTGTGGGACGCCCCACCGACTCGAAGGAGAGGCATGGACATGCGTTCCGATTCCACGCGACGACGAGGCGGCGGGCGGCGCGGGCTGAGCTGGGGGCTGGCCGCGCTGACCGCGCTCTCGCTGGGCGGTATGGCGATGAGCGCGCCGGCGAGCGCGGCCGGGTGTGACGGCATCTGGCGGGTGACGACCGGCAAGACCCCGGCAGGCAGCGATGTCCGCGCCTTGCTCCCGGTCTCGGCGCAGGAGCTGTGGTCGGCCGGTTCGCTGCCGGCGAGCGGCACCGGCTTCGTCTCCCGGTGGCGCGCGGGGAAACTGACGACGACGCAACTGCCCGGGGTCAACCTCGCGGTGCACCTGACCGGCTCTGCCAGAGATATGTATGCCGCCGGCATGGATTTCGACAACTTCCGTGACCGGCTCTACCACTACGACGGCAGCCGGTGGAACGAGGTGCCGGGCTTGGCCGAAGACCTCGGCGAATACGGCTCGGTCAACGCTATGGAGGTCCGGGACGGCACGCTCTATGTATTCGGGGTTCGCTTCAACCAGCAGGGCGCCATCACCATCGCGCTGACCTGGGACGGCACGCGCTGGACCGCGCTCCCGCACAATCTCGCCGATTCTGCGTATGCCGTTCCGCTCGCCAGCGGTCTGAGCCCGAGCGGCGAGGTGTGGGTGGCCGGCGAGGACGTCACCTTCACCCAGGACCACCCGATCTGGCGCAAGCCGTGGGTCGGCAAGGTCATCGGCAACCGGGTCGTGCGCCAGCCGGCCCCGCGGGTGCCCGGGCTGACCTCGACAATGCCGGCGACCATCACGTTCGATGCCTCCGGACGACCGGTCGTCAGCGGAATGACCGGTGAAGACTGGGTCACCGGCCTCTATCCGTTCTCGGCGACGGGGCGGGCCAGCGGGGGCTGGGCCCTGGATGGCGTCCCCGCATCCGTCGCCCAGAACACCACTGTCTCCGACTCGGCGACTATCGGTGGGCGCGTGTATACGTCGTCGTGGGCGACCATCCTCGACCAGCAGTGGATCAACCTCTCGGCGCGCGGCGCCAAGGGTTTCTCCAACCCGATCGATTTGGCCCGGCATGCCGGTGAGATGCCCTCGGCGCTGGCGGGGCTGCCCAGCGGTGAGGGCTACCTGGCCGCTCGCGTTGGGGACACCACTCGACTGTGGACCGTGTGCGGCTCCGGCGCCCGCGGGTCGGACTCCGCGACGGACGGCGAAGCAACCGGCGCAGCGGCGCGCTCATCCGGCACTGCCGGTGTGGGGCCGCGGCCGACCCCCACCGCGACCGGAGACCAGGCGTTTCCGCGCACCGGGCGGTGGACCATGCCGTCCCTGTCCGAGCGCGTCGCCACCGCCCGCCAGGCCCGGCTCGAGCACGATGTCACCTCGCTCGACGGGCTCGTCGCCCGGTCGGCACGAGCGACCATGCGCACCGGCGCCGCGCTGTCGGGCCCGGCCATCGACCGGCTGCGGACGGCCACCAAGGCCGGCGGGGACGCCGTCTTCGTCGCGCGCGATGCGTGTGCGGACGCCCCCGGGCCGATGCGCTGCCTCGCGCAGGTCGTCACGCAGCGGACCGCCGATGGCGATCGCGATCCGGTGACGGGATACCCGGCGGGCTACGGCCCGAAGGAATACCGCGCGGCATACGGACTGCCGGCGAGCGGGGGCGCGGGCAAGACGATCGGGATATCGATCGCCTATCACCACCCCAACCTGCCCGCCGACCTCGCGAACTATCGCAAGGGTGCCGGCTTGTCCGCGTGCACCAAGGCCAACGGCTGTCTGAAGATCGTCGGCCAGAACGGCGGCGCCCCGCCCACGACAACCAACGACGGGTGGGCGCTGGAGGCCAACCTCGACGTGCAGACCGCGTCAGCGGCCTGCCCGGACTGCAAGATCCTTCTCGTGGAGGCCAATTCCCCCGAAGACAGCGATCTCGGCCAGGCCAACCAAACGGCCGCCCGCCTGGGCGCCTGGGTGATCAGCAACAGCTTCGGCCGCGACGAGGCCACCACCGACCCGCGGACCGCCCCCGAACTGGTCCCGGCCGGGGTCCCCTTGGTCGCAGCGACCGGCGACTGGGGTCATGGCGCGATCTATCCCTCGACGGTCCCGTCGGTGATCGGCGTCGGCGGCACCCGCCTACTGGAGGCCCCCGGCAGCCCGCGCGGCTGGCAGGAGAGCGTGTGGAACTTCTCCGGCGGCGGCTGCTCGGCCGTTCAACCCAAGCCGGTATGGCAGCGGGCAGCCAACTGCTTCGACGCGAAATCGTCGACGACGAGCGTGTCGGCCGTCGCAGACCCGGCGACCGGCGCGGCCGTCTACTTCACCCCGCTGGACCCGGCGCTGCAGGCGGGCTGGTATGTCGTCGGCGGCACGTCCCTGACGGCGCCGCTGGTCGCGGGGATGTCGGCGGTGACTGGGCAGCGCCTCTTGGACAAGGCGATCTGGTCAGGTGGGCTGGCGACGATCGACATCCGCACGGGCGGCCGCACCGGGTGGTGCTCCCCCACCTGGGAGTGCACCGGGGTCGCCGGCTATGACGCGGTGACCGGATTCGGCATACCACGCTGGTGAGGTGCGGACTCGTCGTCGCCGACGGCTGATCTCACGGTTCTGCCGCAACGCAACTGCGTTGCGGCAGAACCTGTTTATCGGCCGTGGCCGGCATCTTCGCAGCTGAGGCGTGCACGGAACCTCGGCTCGGCCCCATACTGGTGCGGCAACCACCCCCCTGACGATGCCCCCGAATCCCAGGAGATGCCGTGACTGCGTTCCCCCGACGCGCCGGAATTAAAGCCTTAGCCGCCACCCCACTGATCACCGCCGCAACCCAGCGGCCGGCAATGGCCGCGCCCCTGCGCGCCCTCGCCATGAACTCCCTGACCTCGACGCTCGGCGTCTGCATGGTCACCTCCACCACCGTCGGGCCCTGGGGCCAGCGGCCGCAGATCCTGCAGGCGCTGAGCGACCTCGGCGCCACCTGGTATCGCACGAACCTCTACACCGGCAACAAGCGCCAGATCAGCTGGCTCCAAGAACTCGGCGCGAACGGCCACCAGCTGCACGCCCTGATGGGCAACCCCTCCCAGATGACCGGCACGCCCGAGCCGCTGGTGGCGCTCGTCGCCGCCAGTTTGACCGGCGTGACCCAGTCGTTCGAGGGACCGAACGAATGGGACCTGCGCGGTGGCGCCGACTGGGTTCCCGAGCTGCGGACCTATCAGACCCGGCTCTACCAGGCCGCCAAGGCCACCGCCGCGACGCGCAACATCCCCGTCGCCGCTCCCGCCTTCGGCACCCCGTGGAAGTCGACCAGCTACGACGCCTTCGGCTATGCCGGCAACATTTGCGATTGGGGCAATAGCCACATCTACACCGGCGGGTTCGTCCCCGGATACCGCACCGATTTGATGCTCGACCTGGAACGGCGGGTCAGCGGGCCGATTCCCCAGATGGTCTCCGAGACCGGCTGGCACAACGCGCCGAATACCACGACGAGCCACTTCTATACCCCCGAGGCCGTGGCCGGGGTCTATGCCCCGCGGCTGCTGCTGGAGTATGTCGCGCGCGGTGTTCCCAAGATGTCCCTCTACGAACTCATCAACGACCGGGCCGACCCGGGGGGCACCGACCGCGAAGCCAACTTCGGGTTGTTGCGGTATGACCTCTCCCGCAAGCCGGCATTTCACTCGATGGCCAACCTCAACGCGGTGATCAACCAGCAGTTCCGCACCGGCGGCCGGGGCCAGCCGGCGCCGCTCTTTGCCGATATCCAGGTCGAGGCAGGCCGGCTCGACGAGCTGGCCACCGTGCTGGTGGCCCGCCCCGATGGCCGTTATCTGCTGTTTGTTTGGCGGCCGCTGGCGGCGATCTACGACCCGCGCAAGCGGCTCTACCTCAACCCCGGGACCATGCCGATGTCCGTCGACTGGACGGCGCCGAAGCGGGTGCGGCGGTTCGTCCCCAACCAGTCCGCCTCGGCGCTGGAGGTGCGCACCGAGAGCCGCACCGAGCTGACCCT
Source organism: Nostocoides sp. (assembly GCF_037045025.1). Taxonomy (GTDB): domain Bacteria; phylum Actinomycetota; class Actinomycetes; order Actinomycetales; family Dermatophilaceae; genus Nostocoides_A. The sequence continues at coordinate 148,513 of NZ_JBAOHM010000019.1, forward strand.
CGGTGCCGAGCTGCAGGTCCTGATCGTCGAACCGGCCTGAGCGCGCCCGCCGGATCACCGGCAGGCCCCGGATCACTGGCAGGCCCCGCCCGGCCCGTGGGTTGGGCTGGTTACGGTGTCGGTATGCCCCCCTCGTCTCGCAAGGCCAGCGCCACGGCCGCCGCCGCTCCCGACCGCGCCACGCTGCTGGAGGAGCATGTCCGGTTCGAGCTGTCCCGGTGGACGAGTGCCGCGCTCGAGGCGAGCTTGCGCGAGGAGATCGACGCGCTTTTTGATTGGCTGGCCGGCGTCGACGTCGGCCAGCTGCTGCCGGCGCAGGCGACCGCGCGCACCGTCGCGGACGCGCTGGACCAGGTCGAGGTCAACGAGGAGGTCATCGCCCTCGCCGTGGAGACCGTTGTGTCCGCGCGCACGGCTCTGCTGGCAAGCGATGACACCGTCTTTGACGCGGTCACCGCGCAGGACCTGCACGACCTCGTTGACCTCTTGTCCGGTATGGACGAGCTGCGCGCCCGCACATTGGCGGCGGTGACCGACAACTCGGCCTATCACGAGTTCGTCGCGCACGTCCTTTATCACGGGGTCAAGGCGTTCATGCTCAGCGAGAACGTCCTGGCACGCCGTGTCCCGGGAGCCCAGTCGCTCATCCGGCTGGGTCAACGCGGGCTGAACTCGGCGGCGCCCGGCTTGGAGGCCAACGTCGACCGGCAGCTGCGCCGCTTCGTGCAGGCCCAGATCGGTGACACGCTTAGCGAGAGCAAGCGTTTCCTCGATCAGACGCTCACCGGCGACTCCGCCCACGAACTGCTAGACACCATCCTGCGCCCCCTCGGCCCGACGCCGCTGCGCGACCTGGCCGTGGCCATCGACTCCGACGACCTGGCTGCGCTGACCGAACAGCTGGCCCCGATCGTGCGCGGGATCCTTGTCTCGGGACTGGCCGGCCGCGTGGTGGCACCGGCCGTGGAGCGGGTGCTCACGGCATACGCCGACTGCGGGGTGGGCGCGCTGCTCGCGGATCTCGGCGTCGAGCCGGACGCGCTCGCGCGTCAGCTGGCGGCCGCCGTCCGTCCCGCCGTGGAGCACGCCGACGCGACCGGGTTCTTGGAGGAGCGCATCCGCGCCCGCCTAGGCGCCTTCTATCAGTCTGACGCGTGCTCAATCAGCAGGCGCTGACGCCCCCGAGGCGCTCATCGTCGGGTAACGTCGAGGCGCCCGGGCCATACCGGCCCCGAGGCCCCGAGCTCACCCGAATCGAAAGGAGAGCACTAATGAGCTTCTTCTCCAGGTTGAGGAAGGCCCTGGACTTCCGCTCCTCCAGCGCGGACAAGGCCCAAAAGGATGCCGAGAAGGCCGCCCAAGAGGCTGCGGAGCGCGCCAAAAAGGCCGACGACTGAGCTAGGCCCACCCACGGGGTTGGACTCTTCCGCCGACCGGGGACGTGCCCGACACGCTGATCGCCGAGCGCGGCTATGGCATCCGGATGACGTCGCTCACGCGAACGATTCTCGACGCGCCGCCCGGGCGGGGGGCGCAAGCGGGTCGAGGTCAGTGATCCGACGCTGACCACGGATTTCGATGCGTTGATCGATCCGGTCACCCCTGGGGACCCGTGGCCCACAACTGCGGCTGGGTCAGCGTCGGGACCGATCACGACACCGCCGCCTTTGCGGTGCACACCATCGACACCTGGTGGCGATCCGGTCCGGGAGGCGGTGCCGTCATGGGACGCCAGGCTAACGGGCCCGGGCGACAACGCCGGCGGCCCGAACAGACGACCCTCGCGTCCGCTCTGTTAGCAGGGCGTTAGCACGCGTGCATCTCGATCACGTCGTCAGCCATTCCAGCACTGCACTTGACCTGCACCTTCATCGGTGGGGCGTCAGGGGCTTGAACCCTGGACCGGCGGATTATGAGTCCGCTGCTCTGACCGACTGAGCTAACGCCCCGACCTGCCGCGGCGGCATACCGAAGCAGTGACCGCAGCCTATCCAAGCGGCGCGGGCCCACGGCAGGCGGCAAAGGACGGCCATCGCCAAGGCCCTGCCGGGGCCCAGGGCTGCGCTAGGTTCGTGACTCCGCGAGCCCGAACGGGCTCACCGCGTCGGGCCTGCCCGGCACGACCACACGAAAGGGGTTTCCCAAAGCATGGGCTTCTTGGACAACGTCAAGGACGCACTCGGCTTCGATTCGCCCGCCGAGAACGCGCGCGAGGCGGCCGACAAGGCCGAGGCGAACGCCGCCGAGGCCGCCTCGAAGGCCGCCAACGCCAAGGCCGACGGCGACAACGACTACCCCGAGTTGCAGGCCAAGGCCGATGGCCTCAAGGCCGAGGCCACCTCGCTGCGCGCCGAAGCCGACCGGCTGACCGCGGAGGAAGCGGCCCAAAAGAAGGCCGAGGAGACCAAGGACAACAAGGCCGACACTGCCGCCCCGGCGCCCGCCCCCACACCGGCACCCGCCCCCGCTCCGGCGCCGGCCCCCGAGCCCACGATCGCCCCTGCCCCCGAGCAGAGCAGGTCGGTGCCCGCCCCGGCCGAAGCCGACAAGTCGGCCGCTCCGAAGGAGGCCGCACCCAAGCCGGCGCAAGAGAAGCCGCGCGAGAAGGCCGCGGACAAGCCGAAGCACGACGACGATGACGACGAGTACATCACCTACACCGTCAAGAGCGGCGACACCCTCTCCGAGATCGGCGCGCGCTACGGCGTGCCCTACCGGACGATCGCCAAGATCAACCACATCGACAACCCCGACCTGATTTTCCCCGGTCAGAAGTTCAAGATCCCCAAGCGCTGACCCCGGCGCACACCTCGCTCGAACGCGGCCGTGATCACCATCGCGGCCGCGTTCGTGCGTCCACCCCGGCCGCCGGAAGCAAAGCCGGAGGTCTCGAAACGGGAACAAGGCCGTGTTGCCTCGACCCCCACCGGCCCTGGAATGTAGGTTGCGCGCATGGCCCAACCACTGGTCGTGCTCTCCGGGGTGAACAAGCACTTCGGCGACCTGCACGTGCTGAAGGAGATCAACCTCAGCGTCGAGCGCGGTGAGGTCGTGATCGTCATCGGCCCCTCCGGCTCGGGGAAGTCGACGATGTGCCGCACGATCAACCGCCTGGAGACGATCGAGTCCGGCACGATCACCATCGACGGCCAGCCGTTGCCGCAGGAGGGCAAGGGCCTGGCCCGGCTGCGCGCCGACGTCGGGATGGTCTTCCAGGCGTTCAACCTTTTCGCCCACAAGACGATCCTCGACAACATCACGCTCGGCCCGATCAAGGTGCGCAAGCTGTCCAAGGCTGACGCCGAGAAGCGGGCGATGGAGCTGCTCGATCGCGTCGGCGTCGCCGAGCAGGCCCACAAATACCCCGCCCAGCTCTCCGGCGGCCAGCAGCAGCGGGTCGCGATCGCCCGCAGCCTGGCGATGGAGCCCAAGGTCATGCTCTTCGACGAGCCGACCTCGGCCCTCGACCCCGAGATGATCAACGAGGTCCTCGACGTCATGGTCGCGCTGGCCAAGGAGGGCATGACGATGATCGTCATCACCCACGAGATGGGCTTCGCCCGCAAGGCGGCCAATCGCGTCGTGTTCATGTCCGACGGCCAAATCGTCGAGGAAGCCAGCCCGCAGGAGTTCTTCACCAACCCAAAGTCCGCGCGCGCCAAGGACTTCCTCGGCAAGATCCTCACTCACTGACACCTCATCCCCCGCGGGAACCAACGGAAGGACACATCAATGAACACACGCAGGATCGGCGCCCTCATCGGGGCCGCCACGCTGGCGCTCACCTTGACCGCCTGCGGCGACGACTCGGGGGGCACGAGCACGTCCGGCTCGGGAACGGCCGGGGCAGGCGGCGGCAGCGGCGCGATCAAGATCGGCATCAAGTTCGATCAGCCGGGCCTTGGCCTGAAGGACGGGAACACCTACTCCGGGTTCGACGTCGATGTCGCCAACTATGTCGCCAAGGAACTCGGGCGCAGCCCGGTCACCTTCATCCAGGCCCCGAGCAAGCAGCGCGAGGACCTGATCGCCACCGGCCAGGTCGAGCTGATCTTCGCGACCTACTCGATCACCGACGAGCGCAAGCAGAAGGTCTCCTTTGCCGGCCCCTACTTCGTCGCCGGCCAGGACCTCCTCGTCGCTGCCGACAGCGATATCGCCGGCCCGGAGGACCTCGACGGCAAGAAGCTGTGCTCGGTGACCGGCTCGACCTCGGCCCAGAAGGTCAAGGACAGCTACCCCGGCGTTCAGTTGCAAAACTTCGACACCTACAGCAAGTGCCTCGACCTCGTCGTCAACGGCCAGCTCGACGCCCTGACCACCGACAACACGATTCTCGCCGGGTATGCCGCGCAGCCGGCGTACAAGGGCAAGCTCAAGGTCGTCGGCAAGACCTTCAGCGAGGAGCGCTATGGCGTCGGCCTGAAGAAGGGCGATGTCGCGTTGTGCGAGAAGGTCAACACCGCACTGAAGAAGATGGTCGACTCCGGCGACTGGCAAAAGGCCGTCGACGCCAACTTCGGCCCGGCCGGCTTCAAGGTCGACACCTCCACGAACCCGCCCAAGACCGACGCCTGCTCCTGATCCGTATGCCGCGCGCCCACCGCTTGCTCGTGGGCGCGCGGTCGCGTCGGTTCGACCCGTCCGCCAAGGAGCTGCCCGGTGAGTGAACTCTTCGACCAGTTCGATATCTGGCACGCCTTCGGGCAGACGCTCTATCTGGCGTTCTTCTCCGCGATCGGTGCCTTCGTCATCGGGGTGCTGCTCGCGGTGATGCGCGTGGGACCGGTGCGGATCTTCAATGTCGTCGGAACGGCATACGTCAATCTGATCCGCAACACCCCGCTGACGCTGATCGTCACCTTCTGTCTGCTCGCGCTGCACTATCAGCTGCGGCTCAACCTGGCGCCCGCAGACAGCCCCACATCGATCGTCGACAACGGCGTGCGCTGGGCGATCGTCGGTTTGGCGGTCTATCACGCGGCATTTGTCTGCGAGGCGATCCGCAGTGGGATCAACACCGTGCCTCCCGGCCAGGCCGAGGCGGCCCGCTCGATCGGCCTGGGGTTCGGCCAAAGCCTGCGGTATGTCGTTCTGCCGCAGGCTCTTCGCGGCGCGATCGCGCCGCTCGCGTCGGTGCTGATCGCGTTGATCAAGAACACCACGGTCGCCTATGCGATTGGCGTGGCCGAGACCGCGGCGTTCATGCGGGACGCGTTGGAGTTCCGCATCGATCTGAGCGTCTGGATCTTCCTGATCGTCGCCGGCTTCTTCGTGCTGCTCACGCTGCCGATCGGCGTCGGATTGACCCACCTGTCCCAACGGATGGCGGTCAAGCGATGAGCGCCTCGGTCCTCTTTGACGCCCCCGGCCCCAAGGCCCGCGCTCGGCATCGCCTCGTCGCGATCATCGGCGGGCTGCTCACCCTACTCGTCGTCGTCCTCGTCATCCGAGCGCTGGCGCGCAATGACGAGTTCACCGGCGCCAAGTGGAGCCCGTTCCTGGAATGGAGCACCTGGCGCTACTACCTGCTGATCGGGTTATGGAACACGATCAAGGGGGCGGCGATCTCGGTCGTGCTCGCCCTGGTCTTCGGGTTCGTGTTCGGCGTCGGGCGGCTGTCCGAAGTCCGGCTGGTCCGGTGGGTCAGCGGCGCGATCGTCGAGTTCTTCCGTGCCGTGCCCGTGCTGATCATGATGATCTTCTTCTTCGGCGTCTATGCCTACAACCAGGTCTTCCCCGCGGCGATCAACCCGCTCGCGGCAGTCGTGACCGCGTTGACCCTCTACAACGGCTCGGTCATCGCCGAGTTGGTCCGCTCCGGCGTCTACAGCCTGCCGAGCGGGCAGCGCGAGGCGGGCCTGTCGATCGGGCTCACCCAGGGCCAGGCACTGCGCTCGATCCTGCTCCCCCAGGCCGTCACCGCGATGCTGCCGGCGATGGTCAGCCAGCTCGTCGTCATCCTCAAGGACACCGCGCTCGGGACGATCATCACCTATCCGGAGTTGCTGCAGCAGGGCCAAAACCTCGCCTCGAGCAAGTCGAATGTCATTCCCACCCTGCTCGTGGTCGCGGCGATCTTCATCACGATCAATTACCTGCTCAGCTGGCTCGCCGGCCGCCTGGAGGCGCGGATCAACCGCCGCGGCCACACTGCCGGCACCGCCGTCGGTCGCGCCCCGACCATCCCCGGTGCCTCGGTGGAGGCCGACCCGGGTGAGCCGCTGACGCAGCCGCGCTGACCGGGGTTTCGTGCCGCGCCGAACGGTTTGCTATGGTTTCCCAGCGCCCATTGGCGCGCCAGACCTTCCCCTGTAGCTCAACTGGCAGAGCATTCGGCTGTTAACCGAAGGGTTGTTGGTTCGAGTCCAACCGGGGGAGCTCACCCGCTTCTCGTCCCCGCTGCGCCAACCCACCGGCGGCGTGGCGCGTCTGCACGGCATGAGATCTCACCGCCGCAGCTTCGCCGTGTCTCGGCCGGCTGGGCACGGCCGCGACGTAGCGTTGGACCTCGGTCAACGACGGGAGGATGACATGGCGGCCACGGCGCGGGGCCCGTGGGCACGAGCACTACCACTCCTGGCGCTGACGGGAATGCTCATCGGCTGCACCACTGCGACGACGTCCTCGCCGCGGTCAACGTCCTCGTCAACGACACCCGACCCGTCGGCCGCCGCACGCGCGAAAGCCGAGCGGCTGGCGGCGGCATACGACTATAACGGGGCGATCAGGCTGCTGACCGGGATGCCGGGAGCACAGGATCAGCTCGCCGAGTTGACCCGCCGCAAGCAGGCAGCCACGGCCTACCCCGACAATGCGACGATCAGCCACCTCTTCTATCACTCGCTGATCGTCGACCCGGCGCGCGCGTTCTCCAGCCCAACGGCCCGCGGGTATGACGACTACATGGTCACGATCGAGGAGTTCCGGGCCCAACTGCGCGACCTCTACGACCGCGGCTTCGTGCTGGTGCATCCCGAACGGATTGCCGGCGTCGATGAGGCGGGCGTCGCGGCCTGGAAGCGGATCTATTTACCGCCGGGCAAGCAGCCGCTGGTGCTGTCGGTCGACGACGTCAACTACTACGAATACATGGAGTCCGACGGATTCGCCGCCCGGCTGACGCTCAATTCTCGCGGCAAGGTCGTCAACGACTACGTCGCCGCAGACGGCACGAAGCGCCAAGGCCGCTTCGATGTCGCCCCCATCGTCGACGATTTCGTTGCCAAGCACCCCGACTTCTCCTATCGCGGCGACAAGGGCACGCTCGGCGTCACCGGCTACAACGGCGTCTTGGGATATCGCAGTTCGATGATCAAGTATGGCGACACCGACACGACCCGCGCCGAGATCACCCGGGCGACCCGGGTGGCCACGGCCCTGAAAGCCGACGGCTGGCGGTTCGCGTCGCACTCGTGGGGGCACATCGACTTCACCAAGGACAGCGTCGGCATCCTGGCCGCCGACTCCCAGCGCTGGCGCACCGAGGTCGAACCGATCGTCGGCCCCACGCGGGAGTTCATCTTCCCGTTCGGCGCCGACATCTCCACCGCCGCTCCCTACACGGACGCCAACGCGAAATACCGGCTGCTGCACGGCCAATACGGCTTCGACTACTTCTTCCCGATCAACTCCGCCACGCCGTCGTGGATGCAACTGAGCGCCGGCTCGCTGCGCCAGGCGCGGATCAACGTCGACGGGTTGAGCATGGGCCGGGCGCTGGCCAACAAGCGCCACGTCCTGTGGCAGTTCTTCGACGTCGCCAAGAGCATCGACGCCCGCCGACCGTCGGTGAAGTGATAGTGGCCGAGATGGCCGTGGACGGGCCGTGCCGCCCAAACCGCGATGTCGGCCTCGGCGGCACGAGTGAGACGATAGGTCGTCATCAGCCCGCTGGCTGGGCCCTGCCGACGTGCCTGCCGAGCCCGAAACGGATCCAGCGTCCTCTGCTCTCGAGACCAGCGAAGCGGATCAGCAGTCCATCAAAATGACGTGCAGGGTACGAGGGCCGTGGACGCCTTCGACCCGGCTCAGCTCGATGTCGCTCGTCGCGCTGGGGCCACTGATCCAGGTGAGCGGGCGCCCGGCGCGCACGGCGTCGCCCAGCCGGGCGACGGCCTCGGGGACGTCGCTGACCACCTGATCGGCCCGGACCAGGCAGATGTGCAGGTCGGGGACGAGGCTGAGCGCCCGGCGTCCTTGCCCCGGCGCGTGGTCAAGCACAATCGTCCCGGTCTCGGCGATGCCGACGGCGGCGTCGGTGATCACCGCCGACGTCGTGTCGAGTTCGGCATGGGAGAGAAGGGGATTGTCGCGATGGACGCTCAGGTCGCCGACATCGGCCAGCCACTCCCCCGGTATGCCGCTCGGCGCCACCACGCTGGTGGCGTGGTGATCGCGCAGCGCCGCCCCGATCGCTCCCGCGACCGCGTCCCCGGGGATGCGCACCACGGCGGCCTTGTAGTCCTCGACCCGCTCGACGAACCGGCCGAGGACGTCCGGCATCTCGGTCGGCTGGCCATATTCCCAGGCGGCGACGGCGGGTGCGCCGTTGTCGCCACGCAGCGCGGCCAGCTCGGCACGCTCCTCCTCGACGGCGCGGTTGGCCTCCCGGATGCGCGTGAGGATCGCCTCCCGGCTGCTCATGAGCGGCCACCCTCGTGCTCGCGCTTCCACCAGTCCCGGAACGACTCGGCCGGCGGTGCCGGCAGGTCACGGGCCTTGGACCATTTCGACATCGGCCAGGGCAGCGCGCCGATCCGACCCGACTTCGGCATCACCCGGTTGGACGCCGAGGCGAGCTTTTGCACGGCGGTCAGCCGGCGCGCATCGGCCATCATCCAGCTGGCGCCGGCAAAGATCGCCTGGTTGGCGCCCGGCACGCGAGCGTGCGACTTCTTCTTCTCGACGACCTCGTGCCGCAGTTGGACGAGCAGCTCGGGGAGGTCGATGCGGACCGGGCAGACCTCGAAGCACGCGCCGCACAGGCTGGAGGCATAGGGCAGCGAGGCGTCGATGTCGCTGGTGATGCCGCGCAACTGCGGGGTCAACACGGCACCGATCGGCCCGGGATAGACCGAGCCGTAGGCGTGCCCACCGACCCGCTCATAGACGGGGCAGATGTTCAGGCAGGCCGAGCAGCGGATGCAGCGCAGCGCGGCCCGCCCGTGCAGGTGGGCAAGCGCCTCGGTGCGCCCGTTGTCGATGAGCACGACATGCACGTCGTGCGGCCCGTCACCGCTGGCGCCGCCGGTCCACATCGAGGTGTAGGGGTTCATCCGCTCGCCGGTGCTGCTGCGCGGCAACAGCTGGAGGAAGACCTCCAGGTCGGCGACCGTCGGTAGGATCTTTTCGATCCCAACGACCGAGATCAGCGTCTCGGGCAGGGTCAGGCACATCCGCCCATTGCCCTCGGACTCAACCACCACCAGGGTGCCGGTCTCTGCGACAGCGAAATTCGCCCCCGAGATGGCGACCTTGGCGCGGAGGAACTTCTCCCGCAAGTGGATTCGGGCGGCGCCGGCAAGGTCATGCGGCTCGTCCGAGATGTCGCTCGGCGCCGCGGTGCCGTAGCGGCCCATCTCCTCCAAGAAGATCTCGCGGACCTCGGAGCGGTTGCGGTGGATCGCCGGGACGAGGATGTGGCTCGGCCGGTCATGGCCCAGTTGGACGATCAACTCGGCGAGATCGGTCTCCCAGGCGGCGATCCCGGCCTCTTCGAGCGCCTCGTTCAGGTCGATCTCCTGGGTGGCCATCGACTTGACCTTGACTACCTCGTCGACTCCGGTGGCCTGCACGAGCTGGGTGACGATCCGGTTGGCCTCGGCGGCATCGCTGGCCCAGTGGACGGTCCCGCCGGCCTTGGTGAACTGCTCCTCGAACTGCACGAGATAGCGATCGAGGTGGGCGAGGACGTCGTTCTTGATCGCCTCTCCCGCGCGGCGCAGATCCTCCCAGCCGGGGACCTCGCCGACGACGGCCGCCCGTTTGGCCCGGATGGTCCCGGTCGCGTGCCGCAGGTTGCGCCGCTGCTGGGTGTTGGCCAGCGCCTCTCGGGCGCCGAATCGGAAGGCGGGCATCCCGAGGAAGGTTGCCTCCGGCGGGGCCGGCGTGCGCCGCTGCCGGGTGGAAGCGGCGGTGGCGGGTGTGGTCGCGCGTGTCATGAGTGCGCTCCTTCGGTGGCAGCGAGGATCTCCGCGAGGTGGATCGGCCGAATCCCGGAATTGAGCCGGCTCAAAATCCCGCCAATGTGCATCAGACAGGAATTGTCGCCGGTGACAACATATTCGGCGCCAGTCTCCATCACGTGGGTGGCCTTGTCGGCGCCCATAGCGACGGACACGTCCGGGTTTTTGACCGAGAACGTGCCGCCGAAGCCGCAGCACTGCTCGGCGGCCGGCAGCGGCACGAGCGTGAGTCCGCGGACCGCCTCAAGCAGCCGGAACGGGCGGTCGCCGACCTTGGCCACCCGAACCGAGTGGCAGGTCGGGTGATAGGTGACCCGGTGGGGGAAGTAGGCGCCGACGTCGGTGACGCCGAGGACGTCGACCAGGAACTCGCTCAGGTCGAGCGTCCGCGCCGTCACCGCGCGCACCTTCTCCACGAGCGCCCGATCACCCGTGCGCTCGGCAAGCATCGGGTGCTGATCACGCACCGAGCCCACGCACGAGCCCGACGGTGCGACGACATAGTCGTATGCCGCGAACACGTCCGCATAGTTGCGCACCGTCGGCAGTGCCTCGTCGAAGAAGCCGGTGTTGGTGAACATTTGCCCACAACAGGTCTGTCCGAGAGGGAATTCCACGGTGCAGCCGAGCCGCTCCAGGAGCCCGACGACCGCCTTCGGAGTCTGCGGGAACATCGTGTCGTTAATGCAGGTCGCAAACAGCGCAACGGTTTTGCCCGCCCCGGGCGCCGAGACGGTCATGGCAGCATCCCCGACAGGACGGTCGACTGGAGGCCGATGAGCAGGCAGAGGACGACCAGCAACCCGATGCTCCAGCCGACGACCTTGCGGAAAATCAGCGACTCCTGGCCGAGCAGCCCGACCGCAGTCGCCGCGATCGTCAGGTTCTGCGGGCTGATCATCTTGCCCACCACCCCACCGGAGGTGTTCGCCGCCACGAGCAGCGTCGGATCGATACCCGCCTTGGCGGCGGCGGTCTGTTGCAGCGTGGCAAAGAGCGCGTTCGCGCTGGTGTCGGAGCCGGTGACCGCAGTGCCGATCCAGCCGAGGATTGGCGAGAGGAAGGCGAACGCGGCACCGGTGCCGGCGATCCAGGTGCCGATCGTGATCGTCTGTCCGGAAAGGTTCATGACATACGCGAGCGCGAGGACCGAGGCGATGGTGAGCATCGAGAACCGCATCTTGTGAACCGTTGCTCCGAATTCCGCGGCTGCCTTGCCCAACGGAACCCGATAGACAAGCGCGATGATGATGCCGCAGATCAACAGCAAGGTGCCCGGCGAGGACAGCCACTGGAAGTTGTAGACCGTGGAACTGACCGGCTTTCCCGCCTTGTTGAGGATCTCCCCGTCCAGCCCCGGCCAATGGATCTTGCGGTCGGTGCCGGCCAGGAAGTCCTTGAGCGGCGTCCACAGCTTGGCCAGGGAGAAAACCACGATGACAAGCAGATAGGGGAACAATGCCATCGCGATCCGGCCCGCCGTGATCCGTTGCGCGACAGCGGCCTTGGTGATTGTCGAGACGCCCCCGGCCCCGCCGGCGTCGGGGTCGGTCAGGCCGAGTTCGGCGTGCTCCCGATCCAGTTCTGCATGGAGCCGCTCGTGGGCTTCCGCCTGTCCGGCCGGCTTCCACACCTGCAGCAGCAACACGCCGGCCGCCAGACCGACCAGGGAGGCGATGATGTCGGTCAGCTCAACCGAAATGTGGTTGGAACTGATGAACTGGGCGATCCCGAAGCTGATCCCGACGGTGAGGGCGACCGGCCAGGTCTGCTTGAGGCCGCGAACGCCGTCGGCGAGGTAGACGAGCAGCAATGGGACGAACGAGGCGAGCAGCGGGGTTTGCCGCCCGACATAGGCGCCGATGTCGTGATAGTCGATCCCGGTCAGGTTGCCGGCCGTGATGATCGGGATAGCGATCGCGCCGAAGGCCACAGGCGCGGTGTTGGCCAGCAGCACGATCATCGCCGCCCGCAGCGCGGAGAACCCGACCGCCATCAGCATGACGCCGGTGATGGCAACGGGGGCGCCGAAGCCGGCAAGGGCCTCCATCAACCCGCCGAAACAGAAGGCGATGAGGATCGCTGTGACCCGCGGGTCATCCGAGACGAGGTTGAACGTCTCACGCAGGTCCTCGAAGCGGCCGCTGATCACCGTCACCTGATAAAGCCAGATCGCGGTCAACACGATCCAGGTGATCGGAAAGAGCCCAAAAACCGCTCCCTCGGTTGCCGATAGCAGCGCGAGGCCGGCCGGCATCCGGAAGGCCAGAACCGCCACAAGAATGGCGACGGCGAGCGAGGTCAGCCCGGCAACGTGCGCCTTCCAGCGCAACCCACCGAGAGTGACAAAGATGGTCGCCAGCGGCAACAGCGCAATGAGCGCGCTGAGCCACAGGCTGCCGCCCACCGCCGTGGGGTTGGGGGTGTATGCCGCGGTCATCGCGACCTGCCTCCTTGCGTGATCGGTGAACGGGATTCTGCGACAAGCTCGTCGAGCAGTTCGAGGACATGGCGATAGGGACGTCCGGTCGCCCGGCTCATCCCGATCTCGCACGTCCGGTTGGTCGAGACATAGGCGTCGTATGCCGCGCGGCTCACCTCCGCGGCCTCCCGGCGGGTCGCCGATGCGGTCAACTCCGGATGGAGCAGGCCCCGGTCACCGGCAAACGCACAGCAGCCGGCGTCATCGGGGACGACCACACGATCGGCGCACGCCTGCGCGATCGCCAGCAGGTGCGGGATATCGCCGGCGTGCTGGTCGGAGCACGTCGGGTGAACCACGACCGACCCGACCCGGCGGGTCAGCGTCAGCCCGGGAAGCACCCGGGTCGCAACAAAGCGAGTGCTGTCCATGATGTCCAGCCCAGCCACCTGTTGCGCGAGCACGTGCTCACCTGCCGCCGCCAAGTCGGCGGCCAGGCTATGCAGCCCATGCGTGCACGAACTCGCCTCGGCGACGACGGGAACCGCGCCACCGCGGGTCGCCGTCAGCAGCGCGGTCGCGGTCGCGATCGCCATCGTGCGCAGCCCATCGGTCAATCCCTTGCTGCGCCAAACGGTTCCGCAGCAGAGGGACTCCAAACCCACGGGTAGCTGAGCGCGCACCCCGGCGGCATCGCAGAGCCGGAGGAAGGCAAAGGCGGCCCCCCGCGGCACCGAATCGGCGGCCGTCGGGTCGGGAGATGCAGCAGCGGCGAAGAGCTCGCCCATACAGGAGGCAAAGAAGACCACATCGCCCGGCTCGTGGCGTGCCGACGTCCGGCGGCTCACCCCCGGCCCGGGCAGGTCGTCCCCGACGAGCGGAATGAGATCGGGCGATGCAAACTCGCGGGCGGTCTGCGTCGCCGCGGTCAACACGGCGACGGGAAGGTGTTCCGCCACGCCGATTCCGCAGCGAAGGGCGGTGAGGGTCGTGGCCCAGTTCTCGGCGAGCCCGTCGGCGACGCGTTGGGCGATGACCGGCTGGGCGTCGTGTCGTTTCCGCTTCATCACCTTCCCGGTGTCGATGCCGACCGGGCAGGAGAGCAAGCAGAGGGAGTCGGCGGCGCAGGTCTCGACCGCGGCATACGTGAAGTCGGGTGAGAGCTCCTCGCGGCGGGTTGTGTCGGCGGCCTGCAGCTCTCGCATGAGGACGATCCGCTGACGCGGCGTCGTCGTCACGTCCTTTGCCGGACAGGCGGGTTCGCAATATCCGCATTCGACACACCGGTCGATGTCGGCATCGACGATCTCGGGGATCTTCAGGTCCTTGAGGTGCTGGTCGTGGTCGTCGGTGACGATGACGCCGGGATTGAGGACGCCGCCGGGGTCGAAGAGCCGCTTGATCTCGCGGATCACGGCATAGAGTTCCGGCCCATATTGCCGCTCGACGTAGGGTGCCATGATCCGGCCGGTCCCATGCTCGGCCTTAAGCGAACCATCCGCCGCGAGAACGAGATCGACGAGATCATCGCTGAACGCGGCATACCGCTCAAGCTGGGCCGGGTCGCGCAGATCGGGGTTGATCATGAAGTGCAGGTTGGCATCCTTGGCGTGGCCGAAGATCACCGTGTCTCCGTAGCCGTGGCGTCCGCACAGTTCCTGCAGGTCACCGACCAGGCCGGTCAGCGCCGGCATCGGCACGACGACGTCCTCCAGCAGCGCGGTCGAGCCGGCCGGGCGTGCCCCGGCGACCGCGGTGTAGAGGCCCTTGCGCACCTGCCAGCGGACCGCGCGCTCGGCGGGGTCGCTGGTGAACTCGACCGGGTGGCCGAGGTCGGTGAGTCCGCCGAGGCCCGCCACGACGGCGCCGAGCCGGGCCAGACGTTCACCCAGCTCTTCCGGGCTGTCGGCTTGAGCCTCCACGAGCAAGGCCGTATGCCGCTCGACCGCCAACTCCCGCAGCGACGGCACGGTGACCGGCAGGCGCTGCGCGACCCGGAGCGAGCTGGCGTCGAGCAGTTCGGCAGTCGCCGTCCCGGCGGCCACCAGGGCCGGGAGCGCTTCGGTTGCCCGGCCGATGTCGTCGAAGACGAGGAAGGCGGTGCCCGCGTGCGCGTACAGGGGGACGGTGTTGAACGTCGCCTCGACGAGAAAACCGAGCGTGCCCTCGGAGCCGATCATCAGGTGGGCGAGGATCTGCGTCGCGGTGTCGTAGTCGAGGAAGGCGTTGAGCCCGTAGCCCATCGTGTTCTTCATCGCGAACAAATGCCGGATCCGCTCGACCGATGTGGGATTGCCGCGGACGCGGTCGCGCAGGGCGAGCAGGCCGGCATACAGCTGCGGCTCGAGCGTGCGCAGCCGGTCGTCGGCGTCGGGTGCAGCGGTGTCGATGCGGGTCCCGGACACCAGCACGACCTGCATGCCGCCGAGCGTCCGGTAGGTGTTGGCCGTCGTCCCGCACGTCATCCCGGAGGAGTTGTTCGCGACCACGCCCCCGATCGTGCAGGCGATCTCGCTGGCGGGATCGGGGCCAAGGAGGCGCCCATAAGGCCGCAACCGAGTGTTCACTGCGCGGACGGTTGCCCCCGGCTGGCAGCGCACCCGGGCTCCGTTGTCGAGCACCTCGATCTCGCGGAAGCAGCGCCGGGTGTCGATGAGCAGGCCATCGGTGACCGCCTGGCCCGACAACGACGTCCCACCGGAGCGGAAGGTGACCGATCGACCGGCCGCGGCCGCAACCGCCACCGCGGCGGCGACATCCTGGGCGCCTCGGGCGACAACCACCGCGGCCGGCTCAAGGAGGTAGTGGGAGGCATCGTGGGCCAGCCGAGCCCGGTCCAGCAACCGGTCGCTGACGTGCTCCGCGCCGAGAACCTCTTGCAGCCGGTGGACGAATGCGCCTCCTTCCGCCGACCTCGACTCGCTGGGCATCATCGCTCCTGACGTGGGTAGTAACCGCACGCTAGGGTCGTTCGCCGATCTGGTCAACCGCGGCACGCACCCGAGGCGAGACGCGTCGCACGTGCTCAGGGGTGGGTGGCCTCGTCAGCGGCCGAGGCCGACCTGCTCGCGAAGTCGGGCGCGGGTGTCGCCGACACGTTGCGCGACCTCCGGATCGGACATTCGCATGCCCTTGCCCAAGATCGTCTGGTCGTGCAGGGTGCCGTCGGCCAGGTTCTTGCGGATAACCACTCGCGCTTGACGGGCCCCGACCGGCACGCTCTCGCTCAACACGACGGAGGCCTGCACCCGCTCCCGGAAGGCGGCGAGCAACCCGCTGGCGTTCCGGAACACCCATTGCTGCGGTCGGGAGCCGTCGACCCAGGTGATCGTCAGCGTGAAGTGGTCGTGATCCCACGACCCGGTGTCGACCAGATGCCACGGCCGCGCGAGCACCTCACCGGCGGCCGGAACGGCATACAGCCGAGCGGTGCCGACCGCCACCCAGGTGCCGTCGGTGTCCTGCGCGCTGGCGAGGATCCGCTCCCGCGGGAGCAACCCGAGAGCCGCTCGTATGGCGTCGGGGATCTCCCCGGTGCGCTCCGAGCGGCGCAACGAAAATGCCATCAGGACATCCCTTCTCGCAGATCGGCGAGTTGCCGTTGCAGCCCGGACAGGTCGGCCGAGACCGCCCGGACCTCGCCGGCGTCGACGTGCGGGTCGGCGCTGAGCCGGCGAATGAGCGAGAGGGCATCCTCGATCTGACGGCGCAGAGCGGACTCACGCACCCGTCCCAACAAGGCATCGACATAGCGCGCCTCGGGCAGGCCGGTCGCCGCGTCGACGGTGGTGGGCAACGGCGCCACCGAGAGTTCGGTGATCAATGGCTGCGCGCTCAACGGGGCGTTGGCGGCGGCCGCGTCGACCCAGCCGGCCAGCGTCATCCCCGGAGCGGCCTCGATCCGGCGGATCGCGTCATAGACCACGCCGTGCGCAACGGCAACGAAGGAGGAGGAACCGATGCCCTCCAATGCGTCCCCCGTGACCATGCTGGGGAACTGCAGCAGCACCTGCAGCAGTTGGCGCTCGGCAACGGCCAGGGGGTTGCGCAGGTTGGGCCGGGGCAGCGCCGCGGCCAATTCGGCGGCGCTCGGCTGGACGTGGGCCTCGTCCACGTCACCCGGTCGGCCGCGGTCGGTCCGCTCCTCCCGAGAGCCCCGGGAACGATCACCGTCAGACAGGGTACCCGCGCGTTTGGCCGACGCGGCCAGTTGGTCGACCTCGACGCCGATCCAGCCGGCGACGGTGCGCAGGTATTCGGGGCGCAACGCCGGGTCTTTGATGCTGTTGATAACGGGGGCAACGGCTTTCATAGCTTGCACCCGCCCCTCGGCAGTGGCGAGATTCTGCCGGGCGAGCAGCGTGCGCACGACGAACTCGAACATCGGGACGGCCTCCTCGACGAGATGGGCGACGGCGGCCGGGCCCTTGCGCAGCCGCAGGTCGCACGGGTCCATCCCGTCGGCGGCGACCGCGACATAGGACTGGGCCGTCCAGCGCTGATCCTCCTCGAAGGCCTTCATCGCCGCCTTCTGCCCGGCCGCGTCGCCGTCGAAGGTGAAGACGATCTTGGCCGGCTCCAGACCGGGCTCGTCGCGCATCAGCCGGCGTAACAGCTTGATGTGGTCGACGCCGAACGCCGTGCCGCACGTGGCCACGGCGCCGTCCACGCCGGAGAGCTGGGCCGCCATCACGTCGGTATATCCCTCTACGACAACGGCTTTGCGCTGAGTGGAGATGGCCTTCTTGGCCAGGTCGATGCCATAGAGGACCTGCGACTTCTTGTAGATCGTCGTCTCGGTGGTGTTGAGGTATTTGGCCTCGATCCGGTCGTCGGTGAACAGCCGCCGGGCGCCGAAGCCGATCGTGTCGCCGGAGGTGTCGCGGATCGGCCACATCAGCCGCCCGCGGAAGCGGTCGTAGAGCCCCCGGGAGCCGCGCCCGACCAGCCCGGCCGCGGTCATCTCGTCCTCGGTGAAGCCGCGCCCGCGCAGCAGCGTGGCCAGTTCCTCCCCGCCGCGCGGGGAGTAGCCGACACCGAACTGCAGCGCGGCGGCGCGGTCGAAGTCGCGCTCGCGCAGGAAATCCCGGGCCGCGCGGCTGTCGGGACGGCCATCGAGTAGCCGTTCGGCATAGAACTCCTGGGCGATCCGGTGCGCCTCGATCAGCCGCGTGCGCCGGCCGATCCCCTCGCCCGGGCCGGGACCACCGCCCTCTTCGCGACGCAGTTCCATCCCCAACCGGCCGGCCAATCGCTCGATCGCCTCGACGAACGTCAGGTGGTCGACCTTCTCGACGAAGGCGACGACGTCCCCGCCCTCGCCGCACCCGAAGCAGTGGAAGGTGCCGACCGCATCGCGAACGGTGAACGACGGCGTCTTCTCGTCGTGGAAGGGGCACAACCCCTTCAGGGTGCCCACGCCGGCCGGCCGCAGCGTGACGTGATCGCGCACGATGTCGACGATCGAGGTGCGTTCCTTGACGAGCGCGATGTCCTCGGCCCGGATCCGGCCGGCCACGATCCACGCTCCTTCCCGCTGCGCTGGTGGCGTTGCCCCACTCTAAACGGACCTCGCCCCCGCCGGGCGCGGCCTATCCACAGGTCTTGTCACCCGCACGTCACAGCAATTGCCAGGCATGCCCGATCGCCCAGGCCCGCAGATCGCTCAGGCTGGCGACCTGGTCGGCAATCACCCGCAGCCGCTCGTCATCGCTGCCCGCCGCGGCGAAGTCGGCTTGCCGCTCGACGTCCAGCCGGCCCGGCTCCTCCAGGTAGGCGGCGACGAGTGCGGCGATCAGCTCGCGTTGGCGGGTGAGCTGACCGCGGCGCTCATCGGCATACATGACGAAGTGCGCAGCGACCGCCTTGAGCACCGCACACTCGGCACGGGTGGCGTCCGGGACGACGAGGCGGGCGGCATATCGGACGAGCGGGCCCGGCCCGAAGCGCTCCCGGGTGGCCTGCTCGGAGGCGAGCACGAAGCGGCCGATCAGTCGCGAGGTCATGTCCTTCAGCGCGGCCAGATCCTCCCGCGTCCCGGCGTATGCCGCGGGCACAACTCCCAGCGCGAGCAGCCGCTCCAGCGCGGCCCCGAGGGCGTCGGCGCCCAGGTCGGGCGCATAGGCCCCCTGCGCGACAGCGAGAACCGCGGCGGCCTCCCCGGGGTCACGCAGCCGGCGGGGGTCGAGCCGGCGCGAGGCGATCGCGTCCTCGACGTCGTGGACCGAATAGGCCACGTCGTCCGACCAGTCCATGACATCGGCCTCGAGGCAGCGCTCACCGTTGGGGCGTCCGTCACGCATCCACTTGAACACCTCGACGTCGTCGTCATAGACACCGAATTTGACACTGTCGGCGAGAAATCCGCGGCACCACGGGTACTTCGTCGCCGAATCGAGGCTAGCCCGAGTCAGATTGAGGCCAGCGGAACGGCCGTCAGGGCGAGATCGCTTGGCCTCCAACCGGGTCAGGATGCGCAGCGACTGGGCGTTGCCCTCGAAGCCGCCAATCGCGCCGCACAGCTCGTCCAGTGCTCGCTCCCCGTTGTGGCCGAACGGCGGATGGCCGAGATCGTGCGCCAGGCAGGCCGTCTCGACCACGTCGGCGTTGCAGCCGAGCGCGGCCCCGAACTCCCGCCCGATCTGTCCCACCTCTAAGGAGTGGGTGAGCCGATTGCGGACAAAATCGTCGCTGTCGGGTGCGACGACCTGGGTTTTGGCGGCCAAGCGCCGCAACGACGCCGAGTGGATCAGCCGGCCGCGGTCGCGGGCGAAATCGTCACGGTCGCTGCGTTTGTGGGCCGGATCCTCGGCAACCCAGCGCTCGCGGTCGGCAGCCAGATAGCCGTCGCCAGCCGGGCTCACTCCGGGTCACCGAGCCCGAGCCTTGACCGGTTCTTGGCGACCCAACCCGGTTCCTCACCATAGCGCTGCGGTTTGATCAGCTGTCCTTGGGCGCTGTCCGCGATCAGTTGATCGATGCGCCGATCGCGGGTGGTCGACTGCTTGGCGCTGAGCACCCAGTGCACAGCCAGCCTGCGATAGCTCGCCGGGGCGAGCTCGAACCATTGCGCCGCAACAGCTTCCGACGCCAGACGCGCGGCATACTCGGGCGGTAGAACCCCCTGGCCCTGCTCGTAGGCATAGATCCCCGACTTCTCGGGGGTGCGCGCCTCGTATGCCGCGAGGCCGGCAGGCTGCATCCGTCCCGCCGCGATCAACCGCTCGGCGTGGGCGATGTTCACCTCACTCCACACGCTCCCGCGGCGCCGCGGCGTCCAGCGCTGCCGGGAGGTGTCGGCGTCGATCCGTTGAGACACCGAATCGATCCAGCCGAAGCACAACGCCTCAGGCACCGCCTCGGCCCACATCAGCCCTCGATCGGCAACGTGCTTCTTGCGCAACCCCATCCACAGCTCGCTCGCGCTGTCGTGGTTGGCGGCCAGCCAGGCCCGGAATTCCTCGGGACCGGAGAAGAACAGTGCCGGACGCTCGCGCGTGCCCCCGGGCTGGCCGATCCTCGCGTTCACGGCTCCCACTGTGCCAGACGCGTCCTAGCCGCCGGAGACGGACAACTCGGCCTCGGCGACGAGGGCCGCCTGGGCGGGTGTGAGATCGGGGCTGTCCAGCCACCCCTCCGGCAGCACCACGCGGCGCGGTGACCCCGCGCGACCACGCTGGCCCTCGGCGTCCCGCCCCGGCCACGGCACGGTGGGGTCGAGTTCGCCGAGCAGGGCGTCCAACGCGGCCAGCGAATCGACGAGCGCCAGGCTATTGCGCACTGCCGATCCGGCGGGAAAACCCTTGAGATACCAGGCGATATGCTTGCGGATGTCGCGACACCCGCGCAGCTCGTCGCCATAAAACTCCACGAGGTATACCGCGTGCCGGCGCAGCGTCGCGGCCACCTCACCGAGGCTCGGCTGCACCCGGGCCGCCGAGCCGGCAAAGGCCGCGGCGAGGTCGGTGAACAGCCAGGGCCGGCCGAGGCAGCCGCGACCGACGACCACCCCGTCGCAGCCGGTCCGGGCCACCATGTCCAGCGCATCCTCGGCCGACCAGATGTCGCCATTGCCGAGCACCGGGATCGTGCGGACGGCCTCCTTGAGCCGGGCGATCAGGCTCCAGTCGGCCTGCCCCGAATACGCTTGCGCCACCGTGCGCGCATGCACGCCGACCGCGGCCGCGCCGGCGCCCTCGGCGATCCGCCCGGCGTCGAGATAGGTCAGGTGATCGGCGTCGATCCCGAGGCGCATCTTGACGGTGACCGGAACGGCATACGGACTCGCCTCGCGCACGGCAGCACGCACGATCGCAGCAAAGAGATCGCGCTTCCACGGGAGGGCTCCCCCGCCGCCCTTGCGGGTCACCTTGGGGACCGGGCAGCCGAAGTTGAGGTCGATGTGGTCGGCGCGGTCCTCGGTGACGAGCATCCGGACGGCGGCGGCGGTCGTCGCCGGGTCGACGCTATAGAGCTGCACCGACCGGGGCCGCTCCCCCGGGTCGTGCTCGATCAGCCGCAGCGTCTCCGGGTGCCGCTCGACAAGTGCACGAGCGGTGACCATCTCGTTGACATACAGAGCGTCCGCCCCACTCGCGCCCACCGTCCCGAATTCGCGGCACAGCCGCCGGAAGGCGCGATTGGTGATGCCGGCCATCGGGGCGAGGACGACCGGCGAGGCGATCGTCAACCCTCCCAACTGCAGCGGTGGCAGCACGGTGGGTGAGCAGGCGAGCGTGGTCATGGCGGCATCGATTCTCCCATCCCCGCGGCGCCGCCCGGTGTGCTTGGCTTAGGACATGTCGGTGCTGATCACCGTGCCCGAGCTGGCGGCGTGGCTGGCCGATCCTGCCCGGGCGAGCGGGCTGGTCCTGCTCGACGTCCAATTTCGGCTCTCCCATCCGCGCCTGCCCGCCGGGCCCTCCGGGAGTCAGCTGTATGCCGAAGCGCACCTTCCCGGAGCGCGGTTCGTCGATCTCGACTCGGTCTTGGCGGATCCGCCGGGACCGCGCGGGCGGCATCCGCTGCCGGACATGGAGCGGCTGCAGGCGGCGCTGCGCGATCTCGGTGTCGACGACGACTCGGTGATCGTCACCTACGACGAGGGCAATGCGATGAGCGCTGCCCGTGCCTGGTGGGTGGTCTCCTATGCCGGTCTGTCGGGCGTCCGCGTCCTCGACGGCGGCCTGGCGGCGTGGCGCGCCGCCGGGCTCCAGGTGACCGCTGCGGTGCCGTCCGCGGCCGAGCCTGGCACGGTGACGGTGCGCCCCGGTGGCCTGCCCGTCCTCGACGCGGATGCTGCCGGCGAGCTGGCGCGCACCGGTCTATTGCTGGATGCCCGCTCGCCCGAGCGCTACGCCGGCCGCAGCGAGCCGATCGACCCCGTGGCCGGGCACATTCCCGGTGCCGCAAATGCCCCGATGAGCGACTACGTCGCCGACGACGGCCGCTTCCTCGGCCGGGAGAAGCTGCACGGCTATTTCGCCGACCTCGGCGCCTTCGACCATGCCCGAGTCGGCGTCTATTGCGGCAGCGGCATCACCGCCGCGCACCTGGCACTGGCGTTGCGCGAGATCGGCATTCCCGCGGCACTGTATGCGGGATCGTGGAGTGAATGGGTCGCCGACCCGGCGCGCCCGGTGGCGACCGGTGGGAACCCGTGACCGATCCGGAGCCGATGATCAGGACGCCGACATCACGGCAAGGACGTGAGCGTCGCCGCCGACGATCGTGCTCTCTCGCGAAAGCTGGCCGGTGATCGTGTTCCACCGCACGAGCTGGTCCTGCGTGCCTCGCAGCCTGACGAGGACCTCGCTCCCGCTGGCCCAGCCGACCGGCGCCACGCATCCCGGGCAGCGCACCTGCGCATCGGTCTGCGGGGAGTCGATGAGCAGTTCCTTGCGATTCGGGCTATCCCCGCTCACGGCGACCACGCCGATCAGCGCCCGAGGCAGAGTTGCCGGCAGGATTGCCTCGGTGCTCGGTCGCACTGCCGCGGTGGCCCAGCCGCTGAGGCTCGAGTAGGTCGGGCCCACTACCCCGGCGATCGGGAGCGGATAGCCCTGTCGCCCGGTCAGTTTCGCCCGGGCACTCCACGTCGACAACATGGGGACCGGCGTGCCCGCCTGGTCCTCGATCGCCAGCTGGTAATACCCGCCGGGGGCCCGCTCGGTCAGCCGGCGCGTCGTGCCGGTCGTGATGTCGACATAGAGGCGCTCGTGCTCGCCGACGAGCACGATGCCCTCGTCACCCGGCGTCCAGGCGCCGTCGAGGACCTCGAAGCCAACGTGCGCCCGCGGCGCGTGGCTGGCCGGATCGGGCTCGTCGACCGTGAGCACGACGAGCCCCCCGTTCTCGACATAGAAGAGCCGGCTCCCGTCGGCCGCGATCGCCCGCGCGGGCAGCCGCACTCCCCAACCGTGGCCACTTGCCGCGGATTGCGGGTTGTGCGGCAACGTGTATCGGGCCCCGTCGGCGAGGAGGACGACGACGTCCACCTGATCGGTCCAGGCCCCAACGATGCGCTCTCCCCTCAGCCCGCGCCCTGGCATCGGGGGAGCCTCGCCGGTCAGATCCAGCTCCGCCGGGAGGAACGAATGCTCGGCGCGCGGCAGCGCCGCTAGCCTCGCGTCGTCGGGAAGCAGGACCAGGCGCGTGCCGGTTCGCCGGTCACGAACCGGCGGCGACAACACCACAGACGTCGTGGAGCCGAGCGACGGGCTCGGTGACGGGCCGGGTGTGGGTCGCACCGGGTCGTCGCCAACCACGGTTGACACCGCGTAAACACAACCCGCGATGGCGAGAACTCCGAGCGCCGCGGCGACCCGGATGCGCGGAGGCGTCCGATCCGTTTCGCGCGCACGCGCGACAGCACCCGCGCTGCTCGATTCGGCATCGTCTCCGACCGCGGGCGTGGCGCTCCCGTCGACCGGCCAGGACTCGTCCCGTGCCGGCGACGCCCGACCACGGCCCGGTGGATCGTTTCGCCCCGTCACAGGGCTACGGTACGGGTGCATTAGGGTTGCCCGACGTGTCCACACCGCAGCCGAGCAGCCTGAACGAGCGCCTCATCGCCGGCCTGAACCGGGTGCCGCGCGCCGTTCCGGTGCTCGCGGTGCTGGCCCTGCTGGCCGTGGGGGCGTTTGTCCCGACGTTTGGCTGGATCGCCACCGCGTTGGTCGTGCTCTTCCTCGCCTGGATGCTGCAGGTGAGCTGGCCGCGTCTGGCCGGGGTCGAGCGGCTGATGCGGGTGGCGGTCATCGCGTTCGTGGCGATGATCGCGATCATCCAGTCGCGGCCTCGGGGCTGACCTGGTCGTCGAGCAGCTCGGCCGGATCGATACCGGTCAGCCGCAGATCCTCGGCGCTGAGCGGCCAGTTCCTGGGCGTCGGATACCAGCGTTGCAGGCTGCGCGGCGAGCGGAACGGGTGCCACTGCTCGACCGGCTGGGCAAGCCGATCGGCCACCGCCCACAAGGCCGCTGGATTGTGCCCCATACCGATGTGACTCGCCTTGACCTCGATGTTCTCCGAGGTGCCATAGAGGTCGTTGAGACACGCCTGCCACGGCACGATCCCGTCGGTGCGCGAATAGATCGACGTCGTCGGCACCGGCATCGGGTCGCGTAGGTGCTCCTGCTCGGGCAGGTCGAACTCGTCCTCCGACACGTGCAGGTGGCTATAGCGTTCCAGGAGCAGCGAGGCGTAGGTGTCGGTCCGCTTCATCAGGCGAAACGGGGAGGCCAGAGTGACCACCTGTCGGACGCGCTCGGGATAGGCCCGGGCCAGCTGCCGGGCATACAACCCCCCAAGGCTCCACCCGACCAGGGAGATCTGCCCGTGCTCGTCGGTGAGCGTCTCCAGCGTCACCCGCATCGCGTCGACGATCTCGCGGGTCGGACCGATGTTTCGACCGTTGCCCCACCCGTGCGGCTGGTATTCCAGCGACGCGAGATACTTGCGCAGGATCGCGGTCGAATAGTCGCTGGTCATCAGGCCGGGCAGGACGAGCACGTGGTGGCCGTCGCCGTGGCGGGCCCGTCGCAGGACTCGTTGGAACGCGGCATACTCCCCAATCTCCCCCGCCATTCGCGGGACCTCGACGAGGCCTTGAACCAACGATGGCCGCATGGAGCCAGTATGCGGTGTTTCCCGTTCAAAATGGTTACTAATCGGTTGCGTTCCGTCGGCGGGTCGTATCGAACTGGTCACGTTGAGAAGTAGCAGCATGACCAGGAGAGACCGGGGAACCCGGTGGTCGGGCGGATCGGGCACCCCTAGAGCGACCCGTATGGGCAGCGGTTGACCAGCTTCGGCGGGCTGAGGGGTCAGCGTCCGGGCCAGTTGGACGGCGCATAGGACCAGCCGAGGAAGCTTCCGCCGCGGCCGGGGACCGGGGTGTAGGTCACCTGAACCGTGGGGTTGCCCATACCGCCGGAGACGAAGCTGCCGTCACCGCGGGAGACCTCGACGTGGCCGTAGCCCTGGTCCGCCGAACTCCTGCTGAAAACCAGCGCTCCCTTGGGGATTCCAGTCGAGTTGTAATGCATCATGCCCGCGTTTTGGAGCGCGTAGAACGCGGAGATCGCCGAGCCATAACGACCCGAGGTGCCATAGGCGTTCTCGGCGAACCGCTCGCACAGGAAGGCGTAGGACTGCGAGCCCACCATCGAGTTCGCCCACGCCACGGCCCGATCCTCACGGCTGGAGGTCCCGCAGGTGGGGGCGACGGGGTTCGCCGTGCCCGTGTAGACCCAGGCGTCCGAGACGTAGCCGGACTTGCCCGCATAGGACGTGTGGTCCCACAGCGTCGTCGTGCCGTAAGGCCCGCTGACCGCGGCGCCGGTGATCGTGCAGTCGATGGAGATGTAGGTGTTGACCGGGATGCAGGCGAGCACGCCGTATCCGCTGCTCGGTCCGGTCCGAAGGTTGAGACAGGGTGAGGCGATGATCTTGCCGCTGCCCGCCGCGAAGGCGGGACTCGCGGTCCCGACGACCGCCGGAGCCGCGAGGAAGCCGGCGACCGCGAGGGCGCTGACAGCACGGCGGGTAAAATGGCGCGTGGACATGGGTGATACTTCCTTTGCAGGAGAAGGGACTCGCCCGACCGGGTTCCGTCCTGCTTCCCGGCCAGGCCGCCGATAGCTTCGGCGTGATCTGATCGTCTCCCCGAACTGGGCGACGATCAATGGGTCGCCCCACCCGCTCTCGGGGTGGCCAAACCCACTGACGGGTATCGGGGTTCAAGGCCGAACGACCGTTTGACTGCGGCGCAGGTGTGGCGCCGCGTCGGTCAGCGATTGGCGCCGGTCAGCTCCCCGGACGGTCTGGCGCGTCGACCGCCCCGCCGTAACGCCGCTCGCGAGCCACATACGTGTCGATCGCCTGCCACAGGTGGCGGCGATCGAAGTCGGGCCACAGTGTGTCGAGGAAGACCATCTCGGCATATGCGCTCTGCCACAACAAGAAGTTGGACGTGCGCTGCTCGCCGGAGGAGCGGACGAAGAGGTCGACGTCGGGCATTTCTGGCTCGGGCAGGTGGCGGGCGAGCGTGCGTTCATCGACCGAGCCGGGCTTGAGCTTGCCCGCAGCGGCGAGCTCGGCGATTCGGCGGGCGGCGTCGGCGATCTCGGCGCGGCCGCCGTAGTTGACGCAGAAATACAGCGTCAGTCCGGTGTTGGCCGCGGTCAGCTCCTGGGCGATCTCCAGTTCCTTGATGACCGAGCCCCACAGCCGCGGCCGGCGCCCGACCCACCGCATCCGGACCCCCCACTCGTGCAATTGGTCACGCCGGCGGCGGATCACGTCGCGGTTAAAGCCCATCAGGAAGCGCACCTCCTCGGGCGAGCGCTTCCAGTTCTCGGTCGAGAAGGCGTAGGCCGACAGGTGCGTGACGCCGACCTCGATCGCCCCGGCAACGACGTCGAGCAGCGCGGCCTCGCCGGCCTCGTGGCCCTTGGTGCGCGGCAGGCCGCGCTGGTTGGCCCAGCGGCCGTTGCCGTCCATGACAATCGCCACGTGAGCGGGCAGTGCGGCGCGGGGGTGGTGGGGCGGGTGGGCGCCGCTGGGGTGGGGGAAGGGGGGTTTCATCCGGTCACGCTCGTTCGTTCGCCGCGATTGGGGGCCGTGGCGTTGCGGTCGGTCGGAGCTTCGCGCTCGACGTGCGGGAGCGAGCGCAGGCCGCGCTCGAGGTGCCACTGGACGAAGGCGGCGGTCAGGCCGCTGCCTTCGCGGCGGTGTTGCGGCGCGCTGGCGTCGGCGGTGTGCCAGTCGCCGGTGAGCAGCGCAGCGAGCAGCGCCATCGTCGCGCGCGCGGGGGCCGCCGACCCGGGCGGCCGGCAGGACGGGCAGACCGCTCCCCCGCTGGCGATGTTGAACGCCAGCTGCGGCCCGGGGTCCCCACAACGGGCGCAGTCGTGGAAGCTCGGGGCCCAGCCGGCGATGGCGAGCGATCGCAACAAAAAGGCGTCCAGGACGAGCCCAGGGTCGTGCTCCCCGCTCGCGAGCGCCGCGAGCGCGCCCCCGAGCAGGTGGTACTGCTGGACCATCGGCAGGCGCTCCTCGGCGATCCGGTCGGCGGCCTCGAGCACGGTGGCGAGCATCGTGTAGGCGCGATAGTCGCGGGCGATCTGCTCCCCATACGACTGGATGGTCTCGGCCTGCGTGACGGTGTCGAGATTGCGGCCCTCGTAGCACTGCAGGTCCACGATCATCCCCGGCTCCAGGCGCGCCCCGAAGCGGCTCTTGGTCCGGCGCACGCCCTTGGCGACCACCCGGATCTTGCCCCGCTCGCGGGCCAGCACGGTGATGATCCGGTCGGCCTCGGCGAGCTTGTGCGTGCGCAGCACGATCGCCTGGTCGCGATAGGTCGGCACTGGCCTAGTGTCCCTCACGGCCGACCCGAGCGGGCCGCGCCGGATCCGTCGGGCGCGTCTTTTCGGACAAAATTTCGAGGATGCCGTATGCTGCTGCCGTGCCCCTGCAAGATGTCCTCGACTTCGGCGACCCGCCCGTTGCCGGCGCCGGGCCGTTCGCGGACCTGGCCGGCGGCGCGATGCGCACCGAGCTGACGCTCGGCGCGTGGGTCGACGTCGCGCCGGGCTGGGTGCGCGACGGGGACGAGCTGTTCGAGCGGCTGGCCGACGACGTGCCCTGGCAGGCCGAGCGGCGCCCGATGTACGACAACATCGTCTACATCCCCCGGCTGACCTGTTTCTATACCGAGCGCGACCAGTGGCCGCACCCGCTGCTGGGCAAGGCGTGCCGCCTGATCAGCGAGCACTACCTGCCGGTCCTCGGCGAACCGCTCGTCACCGCGGGCTTGTGTCTTTATCGCGATGGCGCCGATTCGGTTGCCTGGCATGGTGACCGGATCGGCCGCTCGCGCTATCAGGACACGATCGTGGCGATCGTCTCGCTCGGCGCCACGCGCACGCTCGCGCTGCGCCCGCGTGGCGGCGGCCGATCGGTGCGGTTGACCGCCGGGCACGGTGACCTGATCGTCATGGGCGGCTCCTGCCAGCGCACCTGGGAGCACGCCATTCTCAAGACGACCGAGCGCGTCGGGCCGCGGATGTCGATCCAGTTCCGGCCCGCCGGAGTGCGCTGAGCGCACCGATCACCGGCTAGACCGATCAGCGGCGAGGTTGCACTAATCTGGGCCCCTTCGATAGGAGTCCGCGTTGGTCGCGATCGCGTCAGGTCCCCCGATTCGGGACGGGCTTGCCCGGCATCGCCGCGCGTTGGTCCGGACTGCCCAGGTCGGGCTGGTCGCGGCCATCGGCTGGTTCCTCGTGCGCCCCCAGCTGGCCGCGGTCGACCTCGCTAGCCTGCGGGCCGCCGACCGGGGGTGGCTGGCCCTCGCCGCACTCGCCGCTGGGTTGTCGATGCTGTCACTTACCCTCCTGACCGTGCGGCTGCTGCCGCCGGTGGGTCGCCCGGCCTGGTCGCGGGTAGCCCGCAGCGACGTCTCGGCGCTCGCGCTCGGGCGCAGCGTCCCCAATGGCGGCGCGGTCGGCATCGCGGTCAACCTGCGGTTGCTGGCCGACCAAGGCGTCACGGTGCGCGATGCCACGGTGAGCAAACTCGCGCAAGGCATCGGGTCGGGGATGGTCTTGCATCTGCTGATCCTGCTCGGATTGGCCGGCTCGGCTCTCGCCGGCGCCTGGGCCCCGTGGGGCTGGCTGCCCCTGGTGACATCGGCCGCCTTCCTCGGTTTCGGCGCGGTGGTGCTGACGGCCGCCGGCCGGCCACGGATGTGGGCAGTGCTCGGCAGCGGCCTGTCCCGAATGCCGCGCGTCGGCACACGCCTCGGGGCAGCGGTCGCTGGTGTCGGGCAGGCCGAGGCGATCGGCCACCTACGGGCGAGCACCGCGACGCCGCGGCGTGCGGCACCGATGCTGGGGTGCAGCATCGGGATCTGGGTCGGGGATGCGCTCGCGCTGTGGGCCGCGCTGCGCGCGTTCGGCGTCCACGCCGGACTGCTCGCCCTGCTCGTTGCGTATGCCGCCCAATCGGTCAGCGGCTGGGTCCCGATCACTCCCGGTGGCGTCGGCATCGCCGAAGTGATGATGATCCCCGCGCTCGTCGCCCTCGGCGGCGCCGAGCCCGCCGTGGCCGGCGGCATCGTGGCCTGGCGGGTGGTCGCCTATTGGCTGCCGATCCCGTTGGGCGTGCTCGCCTATGCCTCTTTGACCTGGCGTCGGCCACGCCATTGAGCACACCTACTCATTCCGCCAGCACGAGAGCGGAGGATCATGAGAGGTATGGAGGCTCGCCTGACTGACAGGAATCGCACCGGGGCTCCCGTGCGGGACATGGTCACCGCACTGGTCCAATCCGGCATCATCGCGCCCGAGGACGCCCCTTCGGCCGTCACCATCGTGGAGCGCCGCCTCGGCGCCTCCGCACCTGCGGCGACCGGATCCCGCATCGCCGCCGAAATCGCCGGCTATGTCGGCGGCATCCTGGTCATCGCGGCCGGCGCGGTGTTCATCGCGGCCAGTTGGAATGACATGGGCCTGGCCACCCGCTGCATCAGCCTGCTTCTCGGTGCGCTCGTGCTGGCCATCGCCGCGATCCTCACCCGGACCACGCTCTCCCACAACGCGACCGCTGCCGACCGCGCGGTGCGGCGACGCTTGGCGGGAGCCTTCGGCATCGGGGCGGCGGCGCTCGTTGCCGGAACTGTGGGGGTCTATCTGGACCAGCAGGTCGAGCCGATGTCGCAGCACGTCGAGCTGGTGCCGTTCGCGGCATACGGCAGCTTCACGATCTTGGCGCTGGCCGCCTATCTGTTCGCACCGAGCGTCCCCGGCCAGGTCGCCACCGGCATCGGCGCGGTCATCGCGATCTTCAGCGGCTCCAGCCTCGTGCTCGACCGGCCGGAGCTGTTGCACACCATCCTGCTCCTCGGTCTGGGCATCGGCTGGCTGGCTCTGGCCGAGACCCGGCGCTGGCACGAGGTGGAGACCGGCCGGGTCGTCGGCGCCGCGATCACGCTGATCGGTGCCCAATCGGCCGCCTTCGGGCCCAACCACGCCGGGCTGGCGTATCTGCTGCTCGCGGTCGTCGGCTGCGTCGCGTTCGCCGTGTACGCCCGATTCCGTGCCTGGTCCTATCTGGCGATGGGTGTGATTGGCCTGACCCTGGCCGCCACCGAGTCGGCGGTCGACTACATCGAGAGCGGGGTCGGCGCCGCCGCCGGGCTGCTCATCGCGGGCGCGATGCTGTTGGCGACCAGTCTCTTTGCGATGCGCCTGCGCCGGGCATCCACCCCGCCCGCGCCCGACTGAGATTGCCGGATCGCCGGATTTCCCGCGCTGGATGGGTCGCTCACCCCATTGACAGCCCGTCCGCGCCTGGCCAGATTTGGAGCTAGGGCCGGCCTTGGAGTTACCGGAACCCCGGCGGCCCCGCGTAGCCAGGAGGTCAGGCAATGGCGAGGGGAAATCGGGTCAGCACGACAGCACTAGTCGCCGGGACCGGGATGCTGGCCGCTGTCGGGCTGGCCGGTCCAGCCCAGGCCGGAGATGATGCCCGCTATCACGCCGAGCGCTACGTCAAGGTGGTCGGCTCCACGGCGGCACGTGCGGTCTGACCGAAGCCGGCGCCGTCCGTTGCTGGGGGAACCATCTGCTCACCGGTGACGGCGCCGACGAATCAACCTACTTGGCCAACAATCGATGGGCGCCGATCCAAGTGGTCGGCCTGGAGTCCGGCGTCGTCGATATCAGCGCCGCGAGCAGCCAGTTCTATCTACTCGTCTGCGCGCTGACCAACCGCGGGGACGTCACCTGCTGGGGAAATGACGCCGCCAGGGTCCTGGCGCCGAGTCGGGCGATCTACAAGACGCCGCATGCCGTGACCGGACTCGGGGGACCAGCCACTGCGATCTCTACCGGCTATGACGGGGCCTGCGCGATCGTCGCCGGCGCATTGAAGTGCTGGGGCACAAACAGATACGGGACGGTGGGCGATGGCACCACGACGCCGCGGCCGACACCCGTCGTGACCCTCGGCTCGGGCGTGACGGCCGTCGCGGTTGCCGAACGCTCGGTGTGTGCGGTCCAGTCCGGTGGGCTGAAATGCTGGGGAGACAATCGCTACGGACAGCTCGGTATCGGGTCGACAACCGCGGCACGGACGCCGGTGACGGTGCCCGGGCTCGACAACGGCGTCGCCGACGTCACGGCCGGCCCGCGCCACGCCTGCGTGCGGATGACCACCGGTGGCGCGTCCTGCTGGGGCGACAACGCCTTCGGACAACTCGGCGACGGAACGACAACCCGGCGTCTGACTCCGGTCGCCGTCACCGGCTTGGCGACCGGAGTGAGCGACCTTTCCGCCGGCGGCCAGCACACCTGCGGCGTCGTCGAGGGGGCAGCGAAGTGCTGGGGGAAGGGCCGGTACGGCCGGCTCGGCTACGGTGGCCTGGCGAGCCGCACGACGCCCACCGCGGTCGCGGGCCTGGGCGCTGGGATGCGGCAGATCTCGGCGGGAAGCACCCATACCTGTGCGGTGAGCGAGGCCCATCAGGCGAAATGCTGGGGCTACAACCAGGGCGCGCTCGGTAACCGGGCATGGGGCAACGCCAGCCGGCCGGTCTTCGTCGCGGCCACGTCGCCGGCCATTGACCTGATGTCCGCCGTCAAGGGCAGCCACCTGGGTGGATACGAGCTCGACATCACCGGAGCGGGCTTCACCGATGTCACCGCGGTCACCTTCGCCGGGACTCCGGCAGCCGATGTGCGCATCCACACGAGCACCTCGATGACCGTCACCGT
This sequence comes from Nostocoides sp., assembly GCF_037045025.1. GTDB lineage: Bacteria > Actinomycetota > Actinomycetes > Actinomycetales > Dermatophilaceae > Nostocoides_A. The sequence continues at coordinate 180,404 of NZ_JBAOHM010000019.1, forward strand.
TCCCCGACGCGATCCGGGCCCGAGCCGGGTGCAGATCTTCACCACGCTCGGCCACTCCGTCGACAGCCCGGACGATGCGTTCTACTTCAGCGCACCGAGCCCGGGCAACGATTTCGTACAGATCGACGCCCTCGGCTTCGCCACTTGCGGGGTCAAGTCAACCGGCGAACTCAAGTGCTGGGGTCTGGATTTCAGCGCGGCCGATCCCTGGACGGAGGTCCCCACACCGACAACCGTCCCCGGCTACTCGACCGGGGTGCGTCAGGTAGCCGTTGGCGGCGGGTTCGCCTGCCTGGTGACGCAAGCCGGGGCGGCTCGCTGCTGGGGTGACAACGCCCGCGGCCAACTCGGCGACGGGACGACGACCGACCGGACGTCCCCGACCCAGGTCATCGGGCTCGAGTCGGGTGTCCGCGCCGTCGCCGTCGGCGGCGAGGAATCCTGCGCGATCCTGCAAACCGGCGCTCTCACCTGCTGGGGTGACAACCGCAAAGGCCAGGTCGGTGACGGCACGCAGGGCAACACGCGGCCGACACCCACCCCCGTCTCCGGCATGTCGTCCGGCGTCACCCACGTGGTGGTGGCTTATGCCAAGGTCTGTGCCGCGCGGTCGGGAGCGGCCTACTGCTGGGGGCAGGGCTTGACGGGCGGACTCGGCGACGGCGACCTCACCGACCATATCGCCGACGAGCCCACGCCCGTCGTCGGTATGGGCAGTGGGGTGAGCGGTCTGACCCAGTCCTGCGCGCTCCGCAACGGTGGGGTGTTCTGCTGGGGTGAGAACGACTATGGCCAACTCGGTTCCGACGCCTATCCGACGGCCACGCCAATCGCAGTCCCGGGAATGGGCGCGTCCGTCACCTCCGTTGCCGGCTCATGGGGCTCGAACTGCGCGGTCAAGTCCGGCCGGCTCTCCTGCTGGGGCGAGAACGAGGAGGGCCAGCTCGGCATCGGTTCCAACGACAACACATCCACGCCAACTGCCGTGGCCGTCCTTGGCGTCGGCGCCCACGGCGTCGCGCTCGGGGGCAGCACCACATTCGCCATCGGCGCGGACGGCGCGGACTACGGGTGGGGCGATAACCGATTCAGTTCGCTGGGTGACGGGACCACCGAGAGCTCCTTCGTCCCCACCCCGGTGGAGCCCTGAGTCGACGTCAGTTGGTGACCGTCAGCTGGTGATGTCCTTGCCCGCGAACCGGGCCCAGGCCAGCAGCCAGGCGATCGCGGCATACGCGGCGAAGGTGATCAGGCCGCGCAGCGGGCCCGCCCAGGAGATCGGGTCGCGCAGCAGGTCACCGAAGGCAGCAATGTGGTCGACGAGCAGGAAGGGATGCAACCAGGCCACCTGCTCGATGCCCTGCAGGATCCACATCAGGATGTTGAGGATCATCACCGCGATCGTGACCGCGATCGGCTGCTCGGTGAGCGTGGAGAAGAACAGCCCCACGGCGGCCAGGGCGCTGAGCGCGGCCGCGAGATAGGCGATCACCAGCAGCAGCCGGCCCACCGCGGCGGTCATCGACAGCTGGCTGCCGGAGAGCGTGGTCATCGGGCCACCGCCAAAGAGCGCGAGGCCGATCACCGCCCCGGGGATCGCGACGGCCAGGATGCCCAGGAAGGAGCCGATGATCAGCGAGATGAACTTCGTCACGAGCAGCCGGGTGCGGTCGACGGGCACGGTCAGCAGATAGCGCAGCGTGCCCTGGTTGGCCTCGCCGGCGATCGCGTCCCCGGCGAGCATCGCGACCGAAAGCGGAAGGAACATGACCATCTCGACGGTCAGTGCGGCCAGCGGGACGAAGAGGCCGTTGGAGGTGATGTCGGCGGTGAAGTCCGGGCCCTCGCCGGGCCGAGGGGCCGACAGCTTGACGGCGATCGCGATGATGACCGGGACGAGGCCGAGGACGGCCATCCCGGCCTGGTTGCGGCGCCGCCCAGCGATCAGGCGCAACTCGGAGCGCAGCAGCCGGGCCGAGATCCGGCGGGCCGCCGGGCGCGCGGGGCGTGAGGCGAGGGTGGGGCTAGCCGCTGACATCAAAACCCTCCCCGGTGAGCGCGACGAAGAGATCCTCCAGGCTCGGCGTCCGCACGGTGAATTCGGCGACGCCAACTCCGGCGTGGACGAGCGCGGCGACGATCTTTTCGGGGGCGATCTGGCCGGGCTGGCCGGCCGCGCCGTCGGCCGTGGTGGCGACCTCGGTCAGGCCCAGCTCGCGCAGCACGTCCGCGGCCGTGTCGGGCTGGTCGGTGCGCACGACGCAGCGGGCTATCCCTTGGGCGCGCAACTCCTCCAGCCGGCCCTGGACGACGAGCGCTCCGGTGCGCATGACGCCGACGTGGGAGCACATCTGCTCGACCTCGGCGAGCAGGTGGCTGGAGACCAGCACCGTGGCACCGTCGCCAGCGAGCGAGGCGACCAGGGCGCGCACCTCGCGCGTGCCTTGCGGGTCCAGGCCGTTGGTCGGCTCGTCGAGGACGAGCAGGTCGCGGGGCTGGAGCAGGGCGGCGGCGATGGCCAGGCGCTGACGCATGCCGAGCGAGTAGGCCCGGTAACGCTTGGTGGCCGCGGCCAGCAGGCCGACCCGGTCGAGGGCCGCGTCGATCCGCTGGCCGGCCGTCCGGGGCTCGGCGAGGACGTCGGCCGCGTCCAGCCGGGCGAGATTGGCGCGCCCGGACAGATAGGGGTGGAAGGCCGGGCCTTCGACCAGCGACCCGACCCGGTGCAGCACCTCGACGGCCCGCTGCGGCATCGGCTGCCCGAGCAACTCGACGGTTCCGGCGTGCGCCCGGATCAGCCCGAGCAGCATCCGGATCGTCGTCGTCTTGCCCGAGCCGTTGGGGCCGAGGAAGCCATACACCGAGCCGGCCGGGACGGTGAGGTAGACGCTGTCGACGGCGACCTGGTGCCCGAAGCGTTTGGTCAGCCCAGCCGTGGCGACCGCGAGGTCACTCACGAGCGGGCGAGCGCGGCATACAGCCGCTCCGGGGGCACGGCGCCGGCGGCGAGCCGGCCGTCGTCGGTGAGGACGGCGCTGACGAGCGTCCCGGCGAACAGCCGCCCACTCCCCCACGATCCGGAGACCTTGGGCAGCCGGTCGAGAACGCCCTGGACGCTCTCGTTGTCAGCGGCGCCCGGTGGAAGGGTCACCACGACGACGCGCGACCAACCGGTGCCGGTGGACGTGGGTTTGGCCTGGTCTTTCCCGGACGGCAGTTCCGGACGCCGTGGCTGGCCCTGCCCTGGGGCGTGTTGGCCGAGCCCGGCGGCGCCCTCGGTGACCGTCGTGCCGGGAGGTGGTGTGAACGTGAACTGGCGGTCTTCGGGCGTGCTGAAATCGACGCTGGTGAAACCGACTTCCAAGGCCGGATCGGTGATCTTGGTCGAGTTCACCTGCACGCGAAGGGGGAGCTTGGTCTCGCCGTCGACGGCGATCCGCACGCTGCGGACCAGCGTGCCGTCCTTGGCCTTGGGCGTCAAGACCAGCTCGTATGCCGTTCGGCCCGCCACCACGGCCGACCCCTCGGTGGTCACCGTGGTGGTCGGGGATACGGCCGCGAGCGCTTGCTCGGCCGCGTCCGCAGGGGTGACCGGAAGCTTCGGCGGTTCCGCCAGGTCGTGTCCGGCGGGCAGCGTGAAGTGGTTGGCGGTCTTGGCGGCCGAGGACCAGATCCACACGTCCTTATCGCGCCGGATGACGTCGGATTCGCCGAGATCGCCGAGGAGCGCGAGCCGGACACGGGTTGGCCCGGCATACCAGACGCGCAGGGTGTGGCTGCCGGCGATCAGGCCGCTCAGATCGGCGGAGCCGCCCCGGCCGAGCAGGCCGCCGAGGTCGGGCAGGCCGAGGTTGGCGCTCTGGACGACGGTGCCGGAGAAGGCGGCGACCTTGGCCTGCTGGACGTCGGCGAGCAGTTGCGCGGCGGTGCGTGGCGGCAACGGTTCGGAGGCATCCGCGCTCACCAGGACGGCGCTCGCACCGAGGGCGAGCACTGCCAGGCCGGGCACGGCCCAGCGGGCCCGCGGGTGGCCGGTGAAGATGTTCATGTAACCATCGTGCGCCACCGAAGCTGAAGCCACGCTGAAGGGGGCGGCCGGCACCTGCGTGATCGATGATCGGTGTGTGTCATCGTGGGGCGCGTGCGACTGCTGCTCGTCGACGACGAACGCCGGCTGACCGACGCCCTCTCCCGCGGGCTGCGGGCCGAGGGTTTCGTCGTGGACGTCGCACACACGGGGCCGCGAGGCCTGGAGGCGGCCCGTTTCGGCGGCTATGACGTTGTCGTTTTGGACATCATGCTCCCGGGTCTTAACGGCTACGACATCGTTAAGGTCCTTCGCGCCGAGGAGAATTGGGTGCCCGTGTTGATCCTGTCGGCCAAGGACGGGGAGTACGACCAGGCCGACGGGTTGGATGTCGGCGCCGACGACTACCTGACCAAACCGTTCTCGTTCGTCGTGCTCTTGGCCCGGCTGCGCGCGCTGGTGCGGCGCGACCCGGTGCCGCGCCCGGCCACGCTGCGGGCTGCGGGGGTCGCGCTCGACCCGGCGCGCCACGCTGTGCAGGTCGAGGGCGTCGAGGTCACCCTCTCGGGCCGCGAGTTCGCGTTGCTCGAGGAGTTGATGCGCGCTCATCCGCACGTGGTATCCAAAGAGACTCTGTTGGAACGGGTCTGGGGGTCGGCCGACGAGAGCGACGTCAATCTCGTCGAGGTGCACATCGGCAACCTGCGCCGCAAGCTCGGCCGTGACCGGTTCGTCACGGTGCGAGGTGCGGGATACCGGCTCGAGCCGTGATGGCCGAGTCGGTGAGCCCGGTCGTCGGGGCCGGGCCGTGACGTCGCGCTGGAGCCCGCTGAGCCTGCGCGGCCGGCTGATGAGCGTCGCCCTATTGGGCGTCGCCGCGGCCCTGCTCGCCGGCGGGTTGCTCCTCTATGTCGTGATGACCTCGGCCCTGGAGCGGGCGGTCGAGGAGAGCGCGCGCGAGACGGCGCGGGGGATCGCGGCTCTTGTCGTGGACGGCCGACTGCCCGATCCGGCACCGGGCTCCACCGTGCTCCTCGTGCAGGTGCTCGATCAGCAGAACCGAGTCGTCGGCGCATCCGCCAACGCCGACCGCCTGGTGCCGCTGGTGGATCCCTCGCAGCGCCAACGACTAATCGACGGCGAAACGGTGCGCATCCCGGGCAGCCGCGCGGCTGTGACCGGTCCCTTGGTCGTCGCGGGCTCGGTCGCTGCTCCCGCTTCCGGCACCACCCCCTATCTGGTCGTCGCCGCGGTCCCGCGGGCGGACACCGACTCGACCCGGGCGTTGCTCGGGCGCCTGCTGCTCGTCTTCTTCCCGCTCCTGCTCGCCCTGCTCGCGCTCGTGGCCTGGCGGGTCGTCGGCTCCGCGCTGCGCCCGGTGGACGAGGTGCGCCGGGCGGCGGAGGAGATCGGGACCGGACCATCGCTGGAACGCCGGCTCCCGGTGCCGCCGACTTCAGACGAGATCGCTGCCCTGGCAACCACCTTGAACGGGATGCTCGCGCGGATTGAGGGAGCCCAGCGCAAGCAGCGCAGTTTCGTCGCGGACGCGGCGCACGAGCTGCGAAGCCCGCTGACCAGCATACGGACGCAGTTGGAAGTCGCAGGGCACCTCGGTGACGGCGGGGAGCTCCCGGATGAGCTTTTGCCCGAGGTGGAGCGTCTCTCGAGGCTTGTCGAGGATCTGCTCGTCCTCGCCCGGCTGGACGACGATCCCGCCGGTGTGCGATCCGAGCGGGTCGACCTGGCGAGCCTGGCTCAGGGGGTTGCCTCCCGGTTCGCCGGAGCGCGCGTGCCGGTGACGGTGGATATCGCTGCCGAATCGGTTGTTGCCCAAGCCGATCCGACCGGGACGTCCCGCGCCGTGCGGAACCTGGTGGATAACGCCGTCCGCCACGCGCGCAGCAGGGTGACGATCACGGTCGCGTGGGAGGCGCAGTGGGCGGTGATCAGCGTTGCGGACGACGGGAGCGGCATTCCGCAGCAGGACCGGGAGCGCGTGTTCGATCGGTTCACCCGCCTGGACGACGGCCGTGACCGGGACTCCGGCGGCAGCGGCCTGGGGCTGGCGATCACCCGCGCGCTGGTGGAGCGCGGCGGCGGCGGTGTGCGTATCGAGGACGCCGGTCCGGGTGTGCGGGCGGTGATTCGCCTGCCGTGGTGAGACGTTTCGGAGTCCCGAGATCGGTCAGTCGGCGAATCGTGCACACCCTCACCGCGTTGCCGGAACTCAACCGGATCCTCGCGTTTGCCTTCGGATCACTTCTGGTCAGCAGCAGCCGGCCACCGCCGCCTTGACCTTGGCTGCCCGTTCCCGCGTGCGGTTCCTGTCCGTCTCCACCGGCGCCGGCCAGGACTCGGGCAGGCCCAGGTAGGCCTTGGCCCGGGCACTGGAGGCGAGCAATTCCTCGCGGGCGATGATCTTGGCCGATCCGGTGGGGCTGCTCGGGCCGTGCCGGGCGATCACCTCGGCGATGCGCTCGCAGTCGGTGACCGCGGCCCCGGTCGGCGAGGTGGACAGATCGATCAGGTTGAGCATGTCCAGCTCGAGTTGCGGTGGCGGCGCAAAGGCAGCGAGCTGGTCCTCCAGCCCGCGCCGCTCGGCGTCCCGGTCGGCCGCCGAATGCCAGGCGACCAGGCTCGCCACCTCCTCGGGCCACCCGTTCGAGCGAAGGAAGCGGGCACCATCAAGCGGATGAAAACCCGTGTCCAGAAGCGCCGGTCCATAGCCGACATCGTGCAGCCACGCGGCAACGACAATCCGTCGGGGCACCAGCCCCGTCCGGGCAAGCTCCTCCGCTCGCCGGCCGGCCGATCGAATGTGTTCCCACCGAGGGTGCATCGTCCCGGTGTGGGCGTAGGCGGTCGCTCGAGCCCTCCTCAGGATGTCCGCCATGGAGCGATTCTGGTGCCGGAAGATGGCGAACCGGTGAACACCAGGCGGCATCCACATGTCGCCGCTGTGTGACATCCCTTCCATCGGCACGCGAAGTAGCGCACCTGTAACGGTTCGTGGATTCACCGTCGTGCCCTTCCCGAGGACACGGGTCTGTGCTACTTTATACAAGTCTATTCGTAAAAATTACTTGAAGCTGAGAATCACTCCACAACAACCATGTTCATGGAGGTTGGCACGTGGCATCGAGCACCCTCATTCGCGCCGGGCAACACGGCGCGCCTGCGCGCCAACGGCGCACCCTGCCCGGTCAGCGAGCGGTCTCATGGCTGACGACGACCGACCACAAGGTGATCGGCAACCTCTACTTCGTCACCTCGTTCGCGTGGTTCGTCATCGGCGGAGTGATGGCGCTGCTGATCCGGGCCGAACTGTTCATCCCAGGGCTGCAGGTCGTCGATGACCCCGAGCAGTTCAACCAGCTGTTCACCATGCACGGCACGATCATGTTGTTGCTCTTCGCCACGCCGCTCTTCGCCGCCTTCGCCAACGCGATCGTCCCGCTCCAAATCGGGGCGCCCGACGTCGCGTTCCCCCGGCTGAACATGCTCGCCTACTGGCTCTACCTCTTCGGCGGGCTTATCGCCGCCTTCGGCTTCCTCACGCCGGGCGGCGCCGCGGCCTTCGGCTGGTTCGCGTATGCCCCGCTGTCCACAACCGTGTACAGCCCCGGCGTGGGCGGCGACCTGTGGGTCTTCGGCCTTGCCCTGGCTGGGTTCGGCACCATCCTCGGGGCGGTCAACTTCATCACCACCATCGTCTGCCTGCGCGCGCCCGGCATGACGATGTTCCGGATGCCGATCTTCACCTGGAACGTCCTGATCACCTCGATCCTCGTGATCCTTGTCTTCCCACCCCTCGCCGCCGCGCTCTTCGGCCTCGGGTCGGACCGGCGCTTCGGATCGCACATCTTCAGCCCCGAGAACGGCGGGCCGATGCTGTGGCAACACCTGTTCTGGTTCTTCGGTCACCCCGAGGTCTACATCATCGCGCTGCCGTTCTTTGGGATCGTCTCCGAAGTCCTACCCGTCTTCTCGCGCAAACCGTTATTCGGTTACAAGACACTGGTTTTCGCCACGATCGCGATCGCCGCGCTGTCGATGAGTGTCTGGGCGCACCACATGTATGCCACCGGCCAGGTCCTGCTCCCGTTCTTTGCGATCATGTCGATGCTCATCGCGGTCCCGACGGGGGTGAAGTTCTTCAACTGGATCGGGACGATGTGGGGGGGCCAGCTGACGTTCAGCACGCCGATGGTGTGGGCGCTCGGCTTCCTCGTGACCTTCCTCTTCGGCGGCCTGACCGGGGTGATCCTCGCCAGCCCGGCGCTCGACTTCAGCCTGACCGACAGCTACTTCGTCGTCGCGCACTTCCACTACACGGTCTTTGGCACCGTCGTCTTCGCGATGTTCTCCGGCTTCTATTTCTGGTGGCCCAAGCTCACCGGCCGGATGCTCGACGAGCGGCTCGGGATGGTCCACTTCTGGCTGCTCTTCGTCGGCTTTCACACGACCTTCCTCATCCAGCACCTGCTGGGCATCGACGGTATGCCGCGCCGCTACGCCGACTATCTGCCCGAAGACGGATTCACCCGGCTCAACCAGATCTCGACCGTCGGGTCGATGCTGCTGGGAGTCTCGACGCTGGTCTTCCTCTACAACGTGTGGAAGACCTGGCGCACCGCCCCTCTCGTCGAGGTCGACGACCCGTGGGGGTATGGCGCTTCACTCGAGTGGGCCACCTCGTGCCCGCCGCCGCGGCACAATTTCACCAGCATCCCCCGGATCCGCAGCGAGCGACCGGTCTTCGACCTGCACCACCTGCGTGGGTAGCTAAACTGCGCCCATCCCGGGCCAACCGGGAGCGAAAGGGGCACCGGGCGGCATGGGAGCAGGAGATGCGTTGGGGGATCGCCGCGCGCTCGTGCTCCGCACCATCCGCACGGCGCGCTCGCCCGTGGGCATCGCCGATCTATCAGAGCGGATCGGATTGCACCCCAACACCATCCGCTACCACCTCGACGGGCTCGAAGCCGCGGGATTGATCCGCCGACTCGCTGGGACCCGCACGGGCATCGGGCGGCCGCGCACGGCATACGAGGCGACTGCGGCCAGCGTCCTGGCCGGGCCGCGCAACTATGCCACCCTCGCAGCGATCCTCGCGGCCTGTCTCGCAGAGCATCTGGCCGATCCAGCGCAAGCGGCGCACGACGCCGGCCACGCGTGGGGCGCGACGCTGCCGCCTCCGGTCAGCCCTCGGGGCACCAGCGCGGCGGCAACGGCCCGGCGCCACCTGGTCACCACCATGACCGACATGGGCTTCGAGCCGGAGCCGAGCCCTGCCCGCCGCCCGCGCGAACTGCTCATCCACAACTGTCCGTTCCAGGATGTCGCCGCTCGCCACCAGGAGATCGTCTGCGCCGTCCACCTCGGCCTGATGCGGGGGCTGCTGGCCCGCTCGGGCGGTGGGGTCGCGGTCCGCACGCTCGAGCCGTATGCCGCTCCCGGCCTGTGCCGGGCGCAGCTCGCATCCGCGCTCCCGCAGTCGGCACGCTGAACCCCGAACTCCCCTCCTCGCGCCCGATCCGGACCACGAGTGCCCACCTTCGCACGTTAGACGCGAGGATCACAGCGCGGGAGGCGCTTCGTCGGGCGCGTCGCTCAGATCGGGACCACCCGAATAAGGTCGCCAAGCCCGCGGAAGTCCTCAGCGTTGCGCGTATACAAGTCCAGCCCGTTCGCCTGGGCAGTGGCCGCGATCAGCAGGTCGGCCATCCTTCCCCGCGGGCACCTGCCTTCGCTGACTACGGCGGCCACCACAAGTCCGAAGCTGCGGGCAGTCGTCGCGTCGAACGGCACCGGCTCCAGCTTCGACTCCACTTCTTGCAGGCGGGCTTGTCGCACCGCCGCCTCCGCCGGCGTTGTGGCCAGATGGGGTCCGGCCGCCAGTTCCGCGGCTGTCACGGCGGAGATCGCGATCTGGTCCGGCAGCGCGGCGACAATGGCCGGGTCGTGCCAGTCGATGACGGCCGAGGTGTCCAGCAGTCCCGACGACACTCAGAGCTCCTGGTCGATGACCCGGTCGAGATCCCGACGGAAGCGATGTCGGTCGATCCGGATGGCAGCAGCCGCAAGTGCCGCCACCTCGTCGCGGGAGATGAACGTGCGCCGGCTCGGCCGGACCGGCCTCAGTTCCGCGACGGGGACGCCATTGCGCGTCACCACGAAGGTCTCGCCTGCCGTGACCGCCTCGATGACCTTGGCGTTGTCGTTGCGCAGTTCACGCTGGGCAATGGTTCGTGCCATTCCTTCACTGTAGCTGATTGTGCGACGACTCGCTACACTCGCGGCGTCAGGCCGCACGCCGCCAGAGCACCTTCGGATGCTCCGAGACGTGGGTGCGAACGTCGAAGCCCAGGGAGGTGCCCACCTCGGTCAGCGCGGAGGTGAGCTGCGTCAAACCGGTGGCGGAGGTCCCCCGCCGTCGGCCACGGTTGGTCGAGGCTCCACGCCAAGATCGCGTTCTCGGGAATCATCGGTCTGGCTCCGGGATCCGGTTCACGCGAACGTTCCAGCGGGCATCCAAGGGGCCGACGAGGTCTCCCGTGGGATCGAGCCGGCTCGGTGTCGCCGGGCCGTCGAGCGCTGTCGCGCGTAGCTCCTCCAACCCGTCGGGGTTGCCGAACTCCTCGAGCATCCAGCCGAGCCGCCGGACGGCGCTCACCGCGAACCTCGGGGCCAGCCTCACGAGCTCGGCCCGATCGAGGTCGACGATCTCGTCCAGGTCGGCGACCACCGTGGCCGCGTTGTCGCGGCCACCGGCAAACAACACGTCCCGGGCGACGTCCAGAGCCGTGAGTTCGGCGGTCGCGACCCGCGCCGTTCCGGAGTGGGTCTGGCGATGGATCACCGGCAGATCGGCGATGCCCGCACGCTTGCGGAACTCGAACCGGGTACGACCCAGCCTGCGGTCGCGCAGCTGCCGCGACACCGCGACCTGGAAGACCTGAGGTGACTGGTGCGCGGCGCCGTGGATCTGCGCGGCGGACAACCAACCGACGTAGTAGTCGACGCCCGCCCAGTCAGCAAAGAGGTCCACGATCTCCAATCCGGGAGGCGCCCCCCAGGGCCGGAACTCGGCGGGCACGGGCACCCAGAAACCGCGCGCCGGGGTCGACCACTCACCCCGCCGCATGGGCTCGGCCATGCGTTCGCTCACCTGGCCAACGGGGACACCGAGGTGTTCGGCCACTTCCTGGGTCGTCAGCGACGCCCGGCCGTGAGACAGTGCCCAGTCCGCCAGATGGGGGGCCTTCGTGATCAGCGTGGCCATGACCCACTCCTCTCTACATACACCGGCGACACGGCGTGGACGCCGGCGCTGGTGCAGACGGCATACGGAGCCGAGCTGCTGCTCGCCGAGGCCTACACCTGGGATCGCGCCGTGAGGTACCACCTCTGTCACGCCGACATCGAAGCGCACCTCGAGGACTTCGCCGCCCGGCGCGTCCTGTTGACGCTCATGTCGCCCCAGGTGCTCGAGCGCCTCGATGCTATGACCTCTGCCGCGGCATCGTGTCGCTGCGACTGATGCCCGAGTGGGATTGCTTCCCCACCTGGTGACCGGATGCCGATCCCGGCAACGCCGACCCGCGCACCTCGGGTTTTGCAAGCCCGAGGGCGTCGGGAGGTATCGCACACGCTCGGCGTGCAAGAACTTCGTGGGGCGTCTAGGTCTAGGGGCCGCCGCCGGGACGAGAGACGGACCGCTCACCCGCGGCCGGGACCAGGTCGCGCTCGGCGCGGTTGAGCGCCGACATGATCGCGCGCAGCGAGGCCTTGACGATCGACTCGTGCAGGCCGACACCCCACAGGACCCGTTCTCCCACAGCACATTCGACGTATGCCGCCGCCCGCGCGTCGCCGCCGGCGGAGAGCGCGTGTTCGGTGTAGTCGAGGACCCGGACGTCGATGCCGAGCGTCGAGAGGGCATCGATGAAGGCGTCGATCGGGCCATTGCCACGGCCGGAGATGTGCACCTCGGCACCTCCGTCGTTGATCACCGAGTCGATCGAATCCTCGCCCTGGTCGGTGCTCATGATCGTCGAGCGGACCGGGAAGAACCGCCCCCACCGAGAGTGCGGGTCGTTGGAGTGGAGGTATTCGTCGGAGAACATCGCCCAGAGCTGGGCCGCGGAGAGTTCACCACCCTCGGCGTCGGTGCGCCGCTGTACGACCTGGCTGAACTCGACCTGCAGCCGGCGCGGCAGTTCCAGGCCGTGCTCGGCCTTGAGCAGGTAGGAGACGCCGCCCTTGCCGGACTGGCTGTTGACGCGGACGACCGCCTCATAGGTGCGACCGATGTCGTGCGGGTCGATCGGCAGATAGGGCACGCCCCAGTCGATTCCGTCGACGTCGGTGCCGGCGGCCGAGGCCCGCTTGTCCATGTCCTCGAAGCCCTTCTTGATGGCGTCCTGGTGGGAGCCGGAGAAGGCCGTGAACACCAGGTCCCCGCCATACGGGTGTCGCTCGTGGACGGGAATCTGGTTGCAGTACTCCACGGTTCGCCGGATCTCGGCGATATTGGAGAAGTCGATCTGCGGATCGATGCCCTGGCCATAGAGGTTCATGCCCAGCGTCACCAGGCAGACGTTGCCGGTGCGCTCGCCGTTGCCGAACAGGCAGCCCTCGATCCGGTCGGCTCCGGCCAGGAAGCCCAACTCGGCAGCGGCGACGCCCTCGCCGCGGTCGTTGTGCGGGTGCAGCGAGACCATCAGGCTGTCGCGGCGCTGGAGGCGACGGACCATCCATTCGATGGAATCGGCATACACATTGGGGGTGGCCATCTCGACCGTGGCCGGGAGGTTGACGATCATCTTGTGGTCGGGCGTGGGGTCGATGACGTCGATGACCTCGTTGCAGATCCGCACCGCGAAATCGAGTTTGGTGCCGGTGTAGGACTCCGGCGAGTACTCGTAGTAAACCTTGGTGTCGGGGATGGTCTCCTCCAGCTTGCGGCACAGCCGGGCGGCCTGCAGCGCGATGTCGACGATGCCGTCCTGGCTCATCCCAAAGACGACCCGCCGCTGGAGCACCGACGTGCTGTTGTAGAAGTGGACGATCGCCTGCTTCGCGCCGCGAATCGCGTCATAGGTGCGCTCGATGAGGTGGTCGCGGCACTGGGTCAGCACCTGGATCGTCACGTCGTCGGGGATGTGGCCGCCCTCGATCAGCTCGCGGCAAAAGTCATAGTCGGTCTGGCTGGCGCTCGGGAAGCCAACCTCGATCTCCTTGTAGCCCATCTTGACCAGCAGCTGGAACATCCGCAGCTTACGCTCGGAGTCCATCGGGTCGATGAGGGCCTGGTTGCCATCGCGCAGGTCGACCGCGCACCACCGTGGCGCCTGGGTCATGACCTTGTCGGGCCAGGTGCGGTCGGGGAGTTCGACGGTGATCTGCTGCTGGAAGGGAACGTATTTGGTGAACGGCATGGCCGTCGACTGCTGGGGGTGAATCATCGCTGGGTTTCGCCTTCGTCTCGTCTGCTGGGGAGCGGCCTGGGGGCACGTCGATCTCCGCGACGAGGGGCGGCCGTTGTCAGGCCCCGCCGCGGCAGCGAAGGAGGAGCAGTCCACGCATGATGCCCACAGTATGCCGCCTGCCCCCGGCCCCTCGGCAACCTGGGTCCGCGTTGTGGTCACGTTATCGCCAGCGGCCCGCTCCCGGTCGAGTTCGCGAATCACTCAGCAAGCGGCTGCGCTTCGGCCGAGGGGACCGATAGGCACCGCCGCGATCTGCCCACCACTCACCGGGTTTCCTCAGGCGTGGGCCGATCCTTTGCCCCGCGGACCCACACGAAGAACGCTCCCTGCCGGCCGCGTTCGGCGACGGTGAGGCCCGCGGCCTCGCAGAGCTGCACGAGTTCGTTGGCGGGGTCGTTGTCCGCCATCCGGGAGCCAGTCACGACTCGGGTGACCCACCGCGCCAGCCGGCCCCGTGGGGGCTGGAAATCCGCCAACAGCATGCGGCCACCGGGGCGAAGCACTCGGTTGATCTCCGTCATGGCCGAGGTGCGCTCCTCGGGCGGGATGTGGTGCACCGCCAATGCAGACGCGACGACGTCCACGCTGCCGTCGGGGGCCGGCAGGGAGTCGGCCGAGGCCACGGCATACGTCACATTCGCCGGAGCGAGCCGCCGCGCGAAGGCGATCATGTCCCGCGACGGATCGATCCCCAGCACGTGACCCGAGGGGCCCGCGTATGCCGCGAGCGCCGACGTCAACGCGCCTGTCCCGGAGCCAATGTCGATGACGGTCTCGCCAGCACGCACTTGGGCGCGCCGCGCCAACGACGAATAGACGGCCCGCCGACGCCCGACGAAGGCCATCTTTGTGCCTGCCTCATACATCCGCGCACCGGACATCACTCCGGCACGGGGCCTTTCGCCATCCGCCGTGGCATGCGGGTGGCCAAACATGTGCTCGCCAAGCCCCATGGTTTCCTCCCTGGTTGAGGGACTCTTCGTCGTGATCCACTGGGCACCCGCCGGTAACGAGCCGACGGCCTCGCGGCCTCATCCAGCCGGTTACGGCATTACACCCCCCATAGTTTCATATACAAGACATCTCTGTCTACAGTTATAAGTGTAAGGCGCTAATCTGGTCACCATCACAAGCTTCCGTCACGATGAGGAACGACCATGGCCACGGCGATCCCGCCCAATCGCGTCCTGACGAGTCGGCATGACGCCGAACTCGCCCAGGAGGTGCTCACCAAACTCGGTGAACCTGACGGCTATTTGTCGGTGGGGTCGAGTCGCGTGGAAGCGCAGAACGTCCCAGCCGAGGTGCGGCGGCTCATTGAGCACGTGCTCCACTCGGTCGCTGCGGGGGCGACGGTCACGATCAGCGCCGTCCCCGCCGAGCTGACCACCTCGGCGGCTGCCTCACTTCTCGGGGTGTCCCGCCCCACGCTGATGAAGCTGATTCACGGAGGCCAATTGGCCACCCATAAGGTTGGTGCGCATCACCGCCTGCTGGCATCGGATCTGCACGACTTCTTGCTGCGTCGGCAACGGCGAGAGCGAGCGACATTCGACGAGCTGCGAGACCTCCTCGAGGACTGAGTTCGCTCTCCCGCCCGCGGCTGGAGGCACCAACAGTCGAGAACGTGACGGGCATCGACGGCAGCCCGCAGGAATGGCACAGTGGCTCCATGCGAGAAGACACGATCACGGTCACAAGCGGGGACGGCATCGAGCTGCAGACCTACCGGTGGGCACCGGAGGGCGAGCCGAAGGCCGTCGTTCAACTCCAGCACGGCCTCGGCGAGCACGCCGGCCGCTATCGCCGCTTCGGCGAGGCGCTGACCAACGCCGGCTATCTGGTCTACGCCCCCGACGCGCGCGGGTCCGGCCGGACGGCCAAGGGCGAATACAGCAATTGGGGCCCGGACGGCTGGCCCGGCTGGGTCGACGACCTGACCAAGCTCAATGCCCGCATCCGCGCCGATCATCCCGGCCTTCCGGTTGCCCTCTTCGGCCACTCGATGGGCTCCTTCGCCTCCCAGAACTGGCTCCTCGACCACTCCGCCGACGTGGACGCAGCCGTCCTGTGCGGCACCACCGACGTAGCCGGGCTTGTCCCGGTGCTCGACTCCCCCATCCCCGCAGACCTATCGACCTTCAACGCGGCGTTCGAGCACCGCACCGGATTCGAGTGGCTGAGCCGCGATGAGGCCGAGGTCGACAAGTACGTCGACGACGAGATGTGCGGCTGGACCGCTCAGCCGCTGAAGGACATCTCGACCCTGGCTGCCGCGAGCGACCCCGACCAGGTGGCGCGCGTGCGCCCCGACCTCCCGATCCTGCTCGTCGCCGGTGACGCCGACCCGATCAACGGCACCGGCGAGGCGGTTCGCCTTGTCGGACAGCGCTATCGAGATGCTGGCGTCCAGGATGTCACGGTCACCATTTATCCGGGCGCCCGGCACGAGATCCTCAACGAGACCAACCGTGACGACGTGACGGCCGACGTCCTCGCCTTCCTCGACCGCACCGTCGGAGCCGCGTAGAGCCGCCCCCACCGTCGCCGGTCACTTCCCCGAGCGGGGTGACCGGCAAAACGTGAGCTATAGCGCACCCCTTGCAGGACGGCTCAGCCCAACCGCGGTCACTCACCCGCGCAACCGCACCGACAGGCAGGTCACGCAGCCGTCGAGCTTCTCGAACTCGCTGATGTCGACGGTACTCACGTCGTATCCGCGCGCCCGCAGCAACTCGGCCGACTGCGGCGCACTCGCCGCCATCAGCAGGTGGGTCGCGTCGAGGATGACGGTGTGCGCGCCGGCGGGCTCCGGCATACTCTGATAGGACTCGAAAGCCTCCCGGTCATCGACCGCCGGATCCCAACCGATCGCCGTGCCATCCGGGAGAATCGTCGCCGCCGATTTCAGATGAAGCGCCCGCTCCACCGGCACCGCCTGGATACGAACATCGAACTCCGACAGGTGTTTAGCGAGCTGCTGAATGCCGGCGCCGTTCGTCCGTGAGCTCAGCCCGACGTATGCCGTTCGCCGAAACTTGAGCACGTCCCCGCCGTCCAGGGTTCCCGGACGGCTGATCCGCGCGACCCGGTAGCCCAGGTCGCGCACGGTCCGTTCGACCTCCTTGATCTCACCGCGCCGCTGCTCGGCGCCGGGCCGGGCGATAACCGCGAGATCGCCATAGACCACGACGGCGTCCTCGACGAACACGGCGTCCGGGCAGTCGTCGGCGGACGGCACCTCGACAAGCTGCCACCCCGCTGAGCGCATGGCGTCGGCATAGCAATCCCATTGAGCCCGGGCACGATCGAGGTCCACCGCGGCCGGTTCGCCAAAGGTGACCAGCCCCTCGGCGAGCCGCGGCCCGGGACGGCGGACGATGGCGAGCCGGCGATGCATTTCTCTAGCGTAACCAGGGAACCCGAACCGAACCCGAACCCCCGCCGGCGACGCAGCGCACGCTCGCGGCTGGGACGCGCCCTCCCCCGGCCAAGGGGCGCGAGGACAATGGCTGTCATGAGCGAGATCGAGTATGCCGTTGCGGGCGGAATCGCCACCATCACCCTGGCCGCGCCCGAGCGGCGCAACGCCCTGTCGGTCGAAATGTCGCGTGAGCTGGCCGACGCGGCCCGCGCGGCCGAGGCCGATCGCTCCGTCGGGGCGGTGATCCTCACCGGCGGCGCGCACTTCTGCTCCGGGGCCGTCCGGGCTGTGCTCGCCGACGCGGGCGTCGATCCCGCCGAGGACACGGCATACCAAAACCTCGAGACCGTGTATGCCGCCTTCACCACGATCGGCTCCATCGGCGTCCCCACGATCGCGGCCATCCGCGGCGCCGCAGTGGGCGCGGGACTTAACCTCGCGCTCGCAACCGACCTGCGCGTGGTCTCACGGACCGCGCGGCTGCTGCCCGGCTTCGCCCAGATCGGCATCCACCCCGGCGGCGGCCACTTCACCCTGCTCTCTCGTGTCGGCGGTCGGGAAACCGCTGCGGCTCTAGGACTTTTTGGTCAAGAAGTCGACGGCGAGCGGGCGGTCGCGCTGGGCATGGCCTGGTCGGCATACGAGGACGACGAGGTTGAGGACGCCGCGGGGCGGCTCGCCCAGCCGCTGGCCAATGATCCCGACCTCGCCCGCCGAGCGGTCGCGAACTTCCGGCGCGAGTGCGCGCCGGAAGGCATCCCGTGGGAGGTGGCCGTCGAGATGGAGCGGCCCGCTCAGATGTGGTCACTGCGGCGCAAGGCCGCAACCTCCTAGGACCACAACCGGTGGTAGGCGTTGAGCGCCGGCTGCCCGCCGAGGTGGGCATAAAGCACCTGAGATTCCGCGGGGATGGCTTTGCTCTTGACGAGGTCGATCAGGCCGGCGAGCGACTTGCCCTCGTAGACCGGGTCGGTGATGAACGCCTCCAGCTCTGCGCCCAGGTTCATCGCCGCCATCGTCGAATCGACCGGCACGCCATACAGATCGCCGGCCCACTCGGGCAACAGGGTGAACTCGTCGTCGCGCAACTCCCGTCCCAGCTCGATCTTTTCGGCCGTATGCCGCGCGATCCGTTCCAGTTGAGCACGCGTTTGCTCCAGGGTCGCCGAGGCGTCGATGCCGATCACCCGGCGCCGCACACCGGTCAGGTCCTCCAGGGCCGCGAATCCGGCGATCATGCCGGCGTGCGTCGAGCAGGTGACCGTGCAGACGATGATCGTGTCGAAGGTGACCCCGAGAGCCCGCTCCTGTTTGGCGACCTCGAACGCCCAGTTGGCGAAGCCGAGCCCGCCCAGATCGTGCTCCGACGCGCCGGCGGGGATCGGATAGGGCTTGCCGCCAGCCTCCTCCACCTCGGCGAGCGCCTGCTTCCACGAGTCTCGTATGCCGATGTCAAACCCGTGCGGATCGAGCCGGCTGTCCGCGCCCATCATCCGGGAGAGCAGGATGTTACCAACCTTGTCATTCATCGGATCCTCCCACGGAACCCACTTCTCCTGCACGAGACGGCATTTCAACCCGAGGTGCGCGGCAACGGCGGCAACTTGCCGGGTGTGATTGGACTGGTATCCCCCAATGGACACCAGTGTGTCGGCTCCGCTGGCGAGCACGTCAGGGACGATGTATTCGAGTTTGCGGACCTTGTTGCCGCCGAACGCCAACCCGCTGTTGCAGTCCTCGCGCTTGGCCCAGACCGTCGCACTGCCCAAGTGACGCGTCAGCCGAGGCAATGCCTGGATCGGGCTGGGCCCGAAGGTCAACTGGTGGCGGGGGAAGTCCGACAGCTTCATTGTGCGATCCTTTCGGTTACTGGCTCGTTCATTTCGGCGATCAAGGTCATTGCGGCTCGGTCACGTCGGCGAGTTCAGCGCAGAGGATGCCCACGATGTCGTTCGCCGCCACGCTCAGCGCCACGCCGTGCGCGCCCCCACCGATGGATATCGACCGTCCCACGATCCGCTGGTCAGCGAGGACCGGCCACGCGCGCGTCGATCCGAAGGGCGTGATCGTCCCCCGCTCGTAGCCGGTCACCGCACGCGCGATGTCCGCCGGCGGCATCGACAACCGGCTGACCCCGAGGTGCGCCCGCAGCTTCGGCCACGAGATCTCCCGGTCCCCCGGAACCAGGACGAACAGATAGTCGTCGTCGGCGCGGCGCACCACCAGCGTCTTGACGAGATCACGCGGCTCGATGCCGCGCAGCGCGGCCGCCTCGGCGAGCGAGGAGACCGGGCCGTGGCGGGTGACGGCATACCGGATCCCGCTGCGCTCGGCGGCCGCGATCGCCGGAGTGTCGTCGGCACCCATCAGTCGATCGTAGGCGCCCACGCCCCCCGCGTCACCTGAGAGAAGTCGACGCCAGGACGTCGATTCCGCTCACTTGACCGGCTCAGCTCGGCGGAGGGCGTTCAGCGACGGGCGAGCCACTCCTCGGCGATCTGCACGGCGTTGAGCGCGGCTCCCTTGCGCAGATTGTCGCCGACGACGAAAAGAATCAAGCCGCGACCCTCGGGCGCCGCCTGGTCGGCGCGGACGCGGCCGACGAACACCTCGTTCCGGCCGGTGGCCTCGAGCGGGTTCGGGTAGTCGGTGACGACCACGCCGGGCGCGTTTTTGAGCAGGTCGATTGCCTCGTCGGGCGAGATCTCGTCGGCGAACTCGGCATGGATCGCCAGGGAGTGGCCGCTGAAGACCGGCACGCGCACGCACGTGCCCGACACGCGCAGGTCGGGGATGTGCAGGATCTTGCGCGACTCGTGGCGCAGCTTCTGCTCCTCGTCGGTCTCCCCCGAGCCGTCGTCGACGATCGCCCCGGCGAGCGGGACGACGTTGAAGCCGACCGGAACGGCATACACCTGCGGCTCGGGGACCGCGACAGCGCGGCCGTCGAGAGCCAGCCCCATCGGGTCGCCGGCGGCATAGCCGCCGCGCAGTTGCCGGTCGAGTTCCTGCACGCCCTTCCCACCGGAGCCCGAGACGGCCTGGTAGGAGGACACGTGCAGGCGAACCAGAGAAGCCTTGTCGTGCAACGGCTTCAGCACCGGCATGAACGCCATCGTCGTGCAATTGGGGTTGGCGACGATCCCCTTAGGGATGTCGAGCAGGTCGTCGGCGTTGACCTCGCTGACCACGAGCGGGACCTCGGGGTCCTTGCGCCACGCGCTCGAGTTGTCAATGACGAGCGCACCCGCGGCCGCGACCTTGGGCGCCCACTCCTTCGACGTCGAGCCGCCATTGGAGAAGAGCGCCACGTCGAGGCCGGCGAAGTCGGCGCTCGCGGTGTCCTCGACAGTGACCTCACCGTCGCCCCACGGCAGCGTCGTCCCCGCGGACCGGGCCGAGGCGAAGAAGCGGATGTCATCGACGGGGAAGGCCCGCTCCGCGAGGAGGGTCCGCATGACCCCGCCGACCTGACCGGTGGCACCGAATACACCAACACGCATGCCGACAGGATAGGTATGCCGCGTGCTCGCGTCGCGGACATTCCACGCCTCGGCCATCGGCCGATGTCGCCGGGGAGACCGTCGATCCCGCCCGGCCCCCACGGCTCAGCCCAACTGCGCTGCTATCCGTCCACGAGCCCGGCGCCGCTGGCGGCGCGATCACGCAGCCAGGCGGACGGACGGAAGCGCTCGCCATAGGCGTCCGCGAGTTCGTCGGCCCGGGCGACGAAACCGGCCAGGCCGCCGGCGTAGTTGGTCATGAACGTCGCCGGACCACCGGTCGCCGGTGGGAAGCCGATCCCGAAGATGCCGCCGATGTTGGCGGACGGGGTGTCCAGCAGGACGCCTTCCTCGAAGCAACTCGCCGTGTCGAGCGCCATCCGGAACAAGTAGCGGTCCTCCATGTCGCGCTCCGGCACCTCGGCGCCGGTGGCGAAGTGCTCGCGCAGGCCGGGCCAGAGCACCTTGGCCGCGCCGTCGGGGTAGTCGTAGAAGCCCGATCCGGCCGCCCGGCCCTTGCGCCCGAACTCCGCGACCATCCGGTCGATGAGCGCTTCGCCCGGCTCTGCCTCGGGAGCAGGTTTGCCTTCGGCGGCAGCGGCTTTGTTGGCCTCGTCGCGGATGTGCTGGGTCAGCGTCAGCGACACCTCGTCGAGCATGGCCAGCGGCGGGGCGGGGAAGCCGACCTTCGTGGCCGCCCGCTCGATGGTCATCGGGTCGACGCCCTCGGCGAGCAGGTTGGCGCCCTCGACGATCAGCGTGCCGAAGACCCGGCTGGTATAGAAGCCACGCCCGTCAGCGACGACGATCGGGATCTTGCGGATCTGCTGGACGATGTCGATCGCCCGGGCCACCGCCTCGTCCGAGGTCTGCTCGCCGCGAATGATCTCGACGAGCTGCATCTTGTCGACGGGGCTGAAGAAGTGCAGCCCGATGAAGTCGGCCGGACGGGTGACGAAGCCCTGCAGGCTCGTGATCGGGAGCGTCGAGGTGTTGGAGCAGAGCAGGGTTTGGGGCGAGACGACCGCCTCGACCTCGGCAAAGACTTTCTCCTTCAGGCCATAATCCTCAAACACGGCCTCGATGACCGCATCGACGCCGGCGAGATCTGCCGCCGCCGCGGTCGGTGTGATCCGGGCGAGGACCTGATCGCGCGCCTCGGCGCTCATCCGGCCCTTGACGACGCGACCGTCGAGCAGCTTCTGGGTGTATCCCTTGCCCTTCTCGGCGGCCTCGACCGAGACATCCTTCAGCACGACCTCCATGCCGGAGCTGGCGCAAGCATAGGCGATGCCAGCGCCCATCATCCCGGCACCGAGGATGCCCACCTTCGTGACCGTATGCCGCTCCACCCCGTGCGGGCGCAGCTTGCCGGAGTTGATCGTCTGCATATCGAAGAAGAAGGCCTGGATCATCGCGGTGGCGACCGGACCGGTCGCCAGCTCGGTCAGATAGCGCGACTCGATCCGGCTGGCGGTGTCGAAGTCGACCTGCGCACCCTCAATGGCCGCGGACATGATGGCCCGCGGGGCCGGCATACGAGAGCCCTTGAGCTGTTTGCGCAGCATCGCCGGGAAGGCCGGCAGGTTCGCAGCGAAGGCCGGAACCGACGGCGTGCCTCCGGGGATGCGGAAACCCTTGACATCCCAAGGCTTTATCGCGACCGACGGGTCGTGGCGGTGCTCGAGGATCCACTTCTTGGCCGCCGGGACGAGGTCCTCGCGGGTCGCGACCAGCTCGTCGACCAGACCCTTCTCGTGGCACTCCTTGGGGCTGCGCTGGGTGCCTTGCAGCAGCCAGCCCATCAGCGCCTCCTGGATCCCGAGCATCCGCACTAGGCGGGTGACCCCGCCGCCCCCGGGGAGCAGGCCGAGGCCGACCTCGGGCAGGCCCAGCTTGACCTTGGGGTCATCGACGGCAATTCGGCGGTGACAGGCCAACGCGATCTCGAAGCCGCCGCCGAGGGCGGCGCCGCCAAGGCAGGCGACGACCGGACGGCCGAGGGTCTCCATCCGGCGCAGCTGGCCCTTGACGTCCTCGATCCAGCCGAAGAACTCGGTGGCCGTCTCGGGCGTGGCCCGCTGAATGTCGTTGAGGTTGGCTCCGGCAAAGAAGGTCTTCTTGGCCGAGGTCAGCACGACTCCGGCGATCTCGTCCTTCTCGCGCTCGAGCCGGGCGACCGTCTCCCCCATCGCGGCGATGTAGGTCTCGTTCATCGTGTTGGCACTGGCGCCCGGGTCGTCCATCGTCAAGGTGACGATGCCGTCGTGGTCACGTTCGTAGCGGATCATGTTCTCGCTCATGGATTCTCTTCCTCGACCTAGTTCAGGCGCGCTCGACGATCGTGGCAATTCCCATGCCGCCACCGATGCACAACGTGGCGATGCCGCGCTCGAGATCACGGCGCTCCAACTCATCGACGAGCGTGCCGAGAATGATCGCGCCGGTCGCGCCGAGCGGGTGGCCCATGGCGATCGCGCCGCCGTTGACATTGGTTTGGTCCTCGGTCCAGCCCATATCGCGGATGAGCTTGAGCGCCACCGCGGCGAAGGCCTCGTTGATCTCGACCAGGTCGATGTCGGAGGCGGACATCCCGGCGACCGCCAGCGCCTTGCGGCAGGCGGGCGCGGGACCGGTGAGCATGATCGTCGGCTCGGAGCCGATGACGGCAGCCGAGACGATCCGGGCGCGCGGGGTCAGGCCCATTTCCTGCCCGATCTGCTCGTTGCCGAGGAGCACCAGTGCGGCGCCATCAACGATGCCCGAGGAGTTGCCGGCGTGGTGGACGTGCTCGATCTTATCGACCGTCGAATACTTCTCCAGGGCAACAAAGTCGAAGCCACCCGTTTCCCCTATGCCCGCGAACGACGGTTTCAGGCCGGCCAGCGCCTCGGCGGTCGTGCCCGCGCGCACGGTCTCGTCATGGTCGAGGATCGTCACGCCGTTCTGGTCGCGCACCGGGATGACCGAGTTTGCAAAATAGCCGGCCTGCCAGGCCGCGGCCGCCCGCTCGTGGCTCTGCGCGGCGAAGCGGTCGACCTCGGCCCGGTCGTAGCCCTCGATCGTGGCGATCAGGTCGGCGCTGACCCCCTGCGGAACGAAGTCGGTGGTGAACGCGGTGGCCGGGTCCATCGCCCAGGCTCCGCCGTCGCTGGCCATCGGCACCCGCGACATCGACTCGACGCCACCCGCGATAATCAGCGGCTCCCAGCCCGAGCGCACTCGCGCGGCAGCCTGGTTGACCGCCTCCAGCCCGCTGGCGCAGAAGCGGTTGAGCTGGACTCCCGCCACCGACTCGGGCATCCCCGCCTTGATCGCGGCGATGCGGGCCAGGTCGGCGCCCTGGTCACCGACCGGGCTGACGATGCCGAGGACGATGTCGTCGACCCGGGTCGGATCGAGACCCGGGTTGCGCTCGCGGATCGCGTCGAGGAGCCCGCCGACCAGGTCGATCGGCTTGACTTCATGGAGGGACCCGCTGGCCTTCCCACGTCCCCGGGGGGTTCGGACGGCGTCATAGATGAGTGCCTGCTCGGGCATGTGGCGTCTTCCTTCGCTGCAGCTTTGGGCCGATGGTGGCCGGCATTCGTCACCCTAGCGATCCTTGAACAACTGTGCAATGCTTGGTACAGCTGTTCATCTTGTGATGAGCACCACCCGAGGAGGCGTGCATGGATCGGCAGGCGTGGGGGGCCGCGGATGTCACCACCAAGGCCCGCATCCGCACGGCGGCGCTGCACCTGTTTGCCGAGCATGGCTGCGCGGCGACCAGCCTGCGTGCGGTGGCCCGCACCGCCGGCGTTGCGCCCGGCCTGGTCGTCCACCACTTCGGCGGCAAGGACGGCCTGCGCCAGGCCGTGGACGACGAGGTCATCGACATCCTCCGCCGCACCCTGGAGTCGATCCCACCCAGTGGTCCGGCCGCCGCCGTCGGCCGAGCCCGGGACACCGCCGTCGCGCAGATGTATGCCGCCAATCCCGTCATCGCCGACTACGTCCGCCGGCTCGTGGTCACCCCCGGCCCCGAGGAGGAGGAGTTCAGCGCGAAGCTGCTTCAGCTGATGGTCGAGCAGACCGAGGTGCTGCACGAGCGCGGGGTGGCCCGGCGGCATACGTCGGTCACCGAGCACGCGGTCACCGTCTTGATGCGCCAACTCGGCGACCACCTGCTGCAGCCGACCCTGGAGCGGCTCTGGCGCCTGGCCGGGGAAGACACCCAAGCTCCCACTGTGCGGGTGCGGCTGATTCCCGGCGGGGACTGACCGGCCGGATCGCGCCCGGCCCGTGGGTGCGGCAGGTGGTTGACGCACGGGCTGTCGACCCGACGTGGGGGTGTTCACCCCCACTATGGTGCAAGCGCTCGTGCGTTACCCGGGCATACCCATCCCGAGCCACGAGTCTTCGCCGTAGCCCGAGGGATTAAAACCCGAGGCGGTGCAACTGGTTCGGGTCGCGCTGCCAGTCCTTGGCAACCTTGACCCGCAGGTGGAGGAAGACCCGCTGACCGAGCAGGTCCTCGATCCCGGCGCGGGCGTGGGTGCCGACCGCGCGCAGCCGGGAGCCACCGTGGCCGATGACGATGGCCTTCTGGCTGTCCCGCTCGACGAAGATGTTGACCCGCACATCGAGCAGCGGCACCGCACCAGGGCGCGACCTCGCGCGGCGTGATCTCCTCCACGACAACCGCGAGCGAGTGCGGCAGTTCGTCGCGCACGCCCTCCAGCGCGGCCTCGCGGACGAGTTCGGCGATCCGCGTCTCGTCGTCGTCGTCGGTGATCACGCCTTCGGGATACAGCGGCGCCGGCGAGGTGGGCAGGTAGCCGGTGAGCACCCGCAGCACGTCGTCGACCTGCTCGCCGCGGGTCGCCGAGCACGGCACGATCGCGGCCCAGTCGCCGAGCCGGTCGATGGCGATCAGGTGCTCGACCAGCCGCTCCTTGTCGACCCGGTCGATCTTGGTCGCGATCGCGACGACCGGGGTGCGCCGAGCGCGCATCAACTCCGTCAACTCGGTGGCGATGAACCCGTCGCCCGGGCCCGATCCGTTGGTCGGCCGGGCAGGCAAAAGCCCACCACGTCGACGTCGAGCAGCGTGGCTCGCGGACCAGGTCGTTGAGCCGCTGCCCGAGCAGCGTGCGCGGCTTGTGCAGGCCCGGGGTGTCGACCAGGACGAGTTGGCTGTCGGGGCGGGTGACGATGCCGCGGATCGCGTGCCGGGTGGTCTGCGGCTTGGTCGAGGTGATCGCCACCTTGTCACCGACCAGCGCATTGGTCAGCGTCGACTTGCCCGGCATTGGGGCGGCCGACGAGGCAGGCGAAGCCGGCGCGATAGCCCTCGACGCCCTCGGCTGTCGGTCACGAGGCCCGCTCCTGCCCGTTTCCCCGTGCGGGCAGGGCCAGCTCCCCTGTCGAGTCCTCCACCGGGGGCAGCGGTTCGACCAGGACCGAGGCGATCCGGTGTCGGCGACCGGCCATCCGCTCGGCGGTGACGGCATACCGGCCGATCTCGCAGCGCGAGCCGAGGATCGGCACGCGCCCAATCTCCTTGGCGATCAGGCCGCCGACCGTGTCGACCTCATGCTCGTCGTCGAGGTCGATGTCGAAGAGCCTCGGCGAAGTCGTCGACCGGCATCGTCGCGGGGATGCGGAAGCGGCCGTCGCCGAGATCCTCCACGCCCGGGCGACTCGCGGTCGTATTCGTCGTCGATCTCGCCGACGATCTCCTCCAGGATGTCCTCGATGGTGACCAGCCCGGCGGTGCCGCCGTATTCGTCGACGACGACCGCGATGTGCACCGAGTCGCGCTGCATCTCGCGCAGCAGGTCATCGATCGGTTTGGAATCGGGGACGAACGGCATCGGCCGCATGATCGACTCGATCGCCACCGTGCGCAGGTCGACCCCGTCGGCGGTCATCAGCCGGACGACGTCCTTGAGATAGATCAGCCCGACCGACATCGTCGGGACCGGTCGTCGACAACCGGCAACCGGGAGAAGCCGGACGCGGTTGAACAGCGACATCGCCTGGCGCGGCGCTCTTAGCCACCTCGATCGTCACCATGTCGGTGCGCGGGACGATGCACCTCCCGGGCGATCGTGTCGCCCAGCTCGAAGACCGAGTGCAGCATCTCCCGCTCCTCGGCCTCGATGAGCGCGCTCTCGCCGGCCAGGTCGAGCAGGTCGCGCAGCTCGGACTCGCTCTGGAACGGGCCGTCGCGATAGCCCGCGCCCGGGCGTGACCGCGTTGGCGATCGCGACCAGCAGACGGGCGACCGGCCCGAGGATCCGCCGGAACCACACCAGCACCGGAGCGGTCGCGAGCGCGACGCGCGTCGGAGTGCTGGCGCCCGAGAGTGCGCGGGCGAGACTCCGACGATCGCGAACGAGATCACGCGTCATCACCGCGATCGCGATGAGCAGCGCGACCCAGAAGCCGTCGACCCAGGTGGCGACGGCCAGCGTGACGCAGACGGCCGCGACCATCTCAAACACGGTGCGCAGGAACACCGCGACCGACAGATAGGGCGCGCTGTCTGCCAGGATGCGTTGCAGCGCAGCCGATCCGCGCCCGGCCCGTCATCGGCCAGTTCCTCGGCGCGCACCCGCGAGGAGCGAGCGATCGCGGCTTCGGACAGGGCGAGCAGGAAGGCGAAGAGGACTCCGCTGACGGCGGCGATGAGCAGGCGGACGGCCATGACCAAGCGCTCAGCGACCGCGTCCGCGTTGGGCGAGGAAGGTGAGCAGCAGCTGGCGCTGCAGCTCGAACATCTCCTTCTCCTCCTCCGGCTCGGCGTGGTCGAAGCCCAGCAGGTGCAAGATGCCGTGAGTGGTCAGCAGCAGCAGCTCCTCCTCGGTCGCATGCCCCGCCGCCAGCGCCTGGACCGCCGCCACGCTCGGGCAGAGCACGATGTCGCCGAGCACGCCCTCCTCGGGTGGCTCGTCATCGCGTCCGGGACGCAGCTCATCCATCGGGAAGCTCATCACATCGGTCGGCCCGGGCAGGTCCATCCACTTCTCGTGCAGGACCGCCATCGTGTCCTCGTCGACGAGCCGGATGCACAGCTCCGCCCGCGGATGCACCCGCATCTCGGCGAGCACATAGCGGGCGCAGTGCACCAACTCGGTCTCATCCAGGCCGATGTCGGTCTCGTTGAGGACGTCGATGCTCACGGGCGCTCCCGATCGGGCCGGGGACGCCGGGGCGCGACCGGATGCTGGCGCGGTTGTCGCTCGTCCCAGCGGCCGTAGGCGTCGACGATCTCGCCGACCAGCCGGTGCCGCACGACGTCGACGGAGGTGAGCATCGAGAAGTGCGACGTCCTCGATGCCCTGCAGGATCTCCTGCACCACGCGCAGACCACTTTGGGTCCCCCCGGGCAGGTCGACCTGGGTGACATCCCCGGTGACGACCATCTTCGATCCGAAGCCCAGCCGGGTCAGGAACATCTTCATCTGCTCCGGCGAGGTGTTCTGCGCCTCGTCGAGGATGATGAACGAGTCGTTGAGCGAGCGGCCCCGCATGAACGCCAGCGGCGCGACCTCGATCGTCCCGGCCGCCATCAGCCGCGGGATGGAGTCTGGGTCGATCATGTCGTGCAGCGCGTCATACAGCGGACGCAGATAGGGGTCGATCTTGTCGGTCAGCGTGCCGGGAAGGAAGCCGAGCCGCTCGCCCGCCTCGACGGCCGGCCGGGTCAGGATGATCCGGTTGACGTGTTTGGCCTGCAACGCGGCGACGGCCTTGGCCATCGCCAGATAGGTCTTTCCGGTCCCCGCCGGTCCGATCCCGAAGACGATCGTGTGCCGATCGATCGCGTCGACATAGCGCTTCTGGTTCAGCGTCTTGGGCCGGATCGTCCGCCCGCGGTTGGAGACGATGTTCATCGTCAGCACGTCGGCGGGCCGCTCGCTGGTGCGGGCGCGCAGCATACCGATCGAACGCTCGACCGCGTCCCGGTTGAGCGGCTGCCCGGCCGCGATGACCGACAAGCAGCTCGTCGATCGTCCGCTCGACGAGGGAGACGTCGTCGCTGGGGCCGCTCATCCGGAACTCGTTGCCGCGCACGTTGATCTCCACGGCCGGGAACTGGCGCTCCATGGTCCGCAGGAGTTCGTCGCGGGGTCCGAGCAGGGCGACCATCGACACCGATGGTGGAACCACGATGGTGTGCGTCGGGTGCTCGGGGTGGGCGTGCCTGCCCTCGGGATGGTGTTCGGTCATAACTGACTGCAGTCTACGGGGCCGGTCAGCCGGGCGGCCACGTCATTCGCCGCCCACCGAGCAGGTGCAGGTGCATGTGGAAGACCGCCTGCCCGCCATCCTTGCCGGTGTTGGTCACCAGCCGGTAGGCGCCGGCCACGCCCTCGCTGTCGGCGACCGCGGCGGCGAGCCGGACCACATCGGCGAGTTCCTCGGCCGAGCTGGCCAGCTCGGCGGCGTTCTCGACGTGCCGTTTGGGGACCACCAGCACATGCACCGGGGCCTGCGGCGCGATATCACGGAAGGCCAGGCTGGTCTCGCTCTCGCCGACAATATCCGCGGCCAACTCGCCGGTGACGAACTTGCAGAACAGGCAGTCCGAACTCATGCAGCCAACCTAATGCGCGGCGTCAACCACATCGGCCATTGGCGCGTGGACGGGGAGTGACAATGGTGGCCGTGGCGCGCGAGCGGGCGGGCGAGGAGCGGTTGAGCGCCGATCAGGCGATCACCGTCCTGTATGCCGCGCAGTGGGCGCCGATGGTGCGCCTGGCCTATCTGCTCGTCCGGGACCAGGGCGTCGCCGAGGACATCGTCGCTGACGCACTGGTGGCGATCCACCGCCGCTGGGACCAGCTCAGCGATCACGGCAAGGCGGTGGCCTACTTGCGCCGGAGCGTCGTCAATGGCTCTCGCTCGGTGCTGCGCCATCGCACGGTCGAGCACGCGAAGCTCGCCCCGTTGGCTGCCGACGCGGCCCGCACCACCGGCCCGAGCGCGGAGGCGCTCGCCCTCGACGAACTCGGCAACGCGGCGATGCTGCGCTGCCTGGAGCGGCTGCCGCGCCGGCAACGGGAGGTCCTCATCCTGCGCTACTACCTCGACCTGTCGGAGGCCCAGATCGCCGACACCCTCGACATCGCCCCCGGCTCGGTCAAGGCCCACGCCTCCCGCGGGCTGGCCAACCTGCGGGCTCAGCTCGCCACGCTCGACCGGGAGGACCGGCCATGACTCGCCCCGACCACGGCGGCCACGACCTCGATGACGGCAGCCTCAACGACCGCGGGCTCGACCGGCTGAGCAGCCAGCTGCGGGCCGCGCTCGATGCCGACGCCGCCCGCATCCAGCCGAGCGACCGGCTGGCCGAGAGCAAGGCGAAGTACAGGGACTACGTTCGTCGGTCATTGCTCTCGGCCAGCCGGTCGCTCGGCTGGATGCGGGCGGCGTCGGCATCGAGCGCGGCCCGCAGCTGGCTGCTCAGCCGGTCGAGCCCGCGGTCGTTGAGGCTGCCGTCATCGAGGTCGTGGCCGCCGTGGTCGGGGCGAGTCATGGCCGGTCCTCCCGGTCGAGCGTGGCGAGCTGAGCCCGCAGGTTGGCCAGCCCGCGGGAGGCGTGGGCCTTGACCGAGCCGGGGGCGATGTCGAGGGTGTCGGCGATCTGGGCCTCCGACAGGTCGAGGTAGTAGCGCAGGATGAGGACCTCCCGTTGCCGGCGCGGCAGCCGCTCCAGGCAGCGCAGCATCGCCGCGTTGCCGAGTTCGTCGAGGGCGAGCGCCTCCGCGCTCGGGCCGGTGGTGCGGGCCGCGTCGGCAGCCAACGGGGCGAGCTTCGCGTGCTCGACCGTGCGATGGCGCAGCACCGAGCGAGAGCCATTGACGACGCTCCGGCGCAAGTAGGCCACCGCCTTGCCGTGATCGCTGAGCTGGTCCCAGCGGCGGTGGATCGCCACCAGTGCGTCAGCGACGATGTCCTCGGCGACGCCCTGGTCCCGGACGAGCAGATAGGCCAGGCGCACCATCGGCGCCCACTGCGCGGCATACAGGACGGTGATCGCCTGATCGGCGCTCAACCGCTCCTCGCCCGCCCGCTCGCGCGCCACGGCCACCATTGTCACTCCCCGTCCACGCGCCAATGGCCGATGTGGTTGACGCCGCGCATTAGGTTGGCTGCATGAGTTCGGACTGCCTGTTCTGCAAGTTCGTCACCGGCGAGTTGGCCGCGGATATTGTCGGCGAGAGCGAGACCAGCCTGGCCTTCCGTGATATCGCGCCGCAGGCCCCGGTGCATGTGCTGGTGGTCCCCAAACGGCACGTCGAGAACGCCGCCGAGCTGGCCAGCTCGGCCGAGGAACTCGCCGATGTGGTCCGGCTCGCCGCCGCGGTCGCCGACAGCGAGGGCGTGGCCGGCGCCTACCGGCTGGTGACCAACACCGGCAAGGATGGCGGGCAGGCGGTCTTCCACATGCACCTGCACCTGCTCGGTGGGCGGCGAATGACGTGGCCGCCCGGCTGACCGGCCCCGTAGACTGCAGTCAGTTATGACCGAACACCATCCCGAGGGCAGGCACGCCCACCCCGAGCACCCGACGCACACCATCGTGGTTCCACCATCGGTGTCGATGGTCGCCCTGCTCGGACCCCGCGACGAACTCCTGCGGACCATGGAGCGCCAGTTCCCGGCCGTGGAGATCAACGTGCGCGGCAACGAGTTCCGGATGAGCGGCCCCAGCGACGACGTCTCCCTCGTCGAGCGGACGATCGACGAGCTGTTGTCGGTCATCGCGGCCGGGCAGCCGCTCAACCGGGACGCGGTCGAGCGTTCGATCGGTATGCTGCGCGCCCGCACCAGCGAGCGGCCCGCCGACGTGCTGACGATGAACATCGTCTCCAACCGCGGGCGGACGATCCGGCCCAAGACGCTGAACCAGAAGCGCTATGTGGACGCGATCGATCGGCACACGATCGTCTTTGGGATCGGACCGGCGGGGACCGGCAAGACCTATCTGGCGATGGCCAAGGCCGTCGCCGCGTTGCAGGCCAAACACGTCAACCGGATCATCCTGACCCGGCCGGCCGTCGAGGCGGGCGAGCGGCTCGGCTTCCTTCCCGGCACGCTGACCGACAAGATCGACCCCTATCTGCGTCCGCTGTATGACGCGCTGCACGACATGATCGACCCAGACTCCATCCCGCGGCTGATGGCGGCCGGGACGATCGAGGTCGCGCCGCTGGCGTTCATGCGGGGCCGCTCGCTCAACGACTCGTTCATCATCCTCGACGAGGCGCAGAACACCTCGCCGGAGCAGATGAAGATGTTCCTGACCCGGCTGGGCTTCGGCTCGAAGATGGTCGTCACCGGGGACGTCACCCAGGTCGACCTGCCGGGGGGGACCCAAAGTCGGTCTGCGCGTGGTGCAGGAGATCCTGCAGGGCATCGAGGACGTGCACTTCTCGATGCTCACCTCCGTCGACGTCGTGCGGCACCGGCTGGTCGGCGAGATCGTCGACGCCTACGGCCGCTGGGACGAGCGACAACCGCGCCAGCATCCGGTCGCGCCCCGGCGTCCCCGGCCCGATCGGGAGCGCCCGATGAGCATCGACGTCCTCAACGAGACCGAGCATCGGCCTGGATGAGACCGAGTTGGTGCACTGCGCCCGCTATGTGCTCGCCGAGATGCGGGTGCATCCGCGGGCGGAGCTGTGCATCCGGCTCGTCGACGAGGACACGATGGCGGTCCTGCACGAGAAGTGGATGGACCTGCCCGGGCCGACCGACGTGATGAGCTTCCCGATGGACGAGCTGCGTCCCGGGACGCGACTGACGAGCCACCCGAGGAGGGCGTGCTCGGCGACATCGTGCTCTGCCCGAGCGTCGGCGGCGGTCCAGGCGCTGGCGGCGGGGCATGCGACCGAGGAGGAGCTGCTGCTGCTGACCACTCACGGCATCTTGCACCTGCTGGGCTTCGACCACGCCGAGGCGGAGGAGGAGAAGGAGATGTTCGAGCTGCAGCGCCAGCTGCTGCTCACCTTCCTCGCCCAACGCGGACGCGGTCGCTGAGCGCTTGGTCATGGCCGTCCGCCTGCTCATCGCCGCCGTCAGCGGAGTCCTCTTCGCCTTCCTGCTCGCCCTGTCCGAAGCCGCGATCGCTCGCTCCTCGCGGGTGCGCGCCGAGGAACTGGCCGATGACGGCCGGGCCGGATCGGCTGCGCTGCAACGCATCCTGGCAGACAGCGCGCCCTATCTGTCGGTCGCGGTGTTCCTGCGCACCGTGTTTGAGATGGTGGCGGCCGTTCTGCGTCACGCTGGCCGTCGCCACCTGGGTCGACGGCTTCTGGGTCGCGCTGCTCATCGCGATCGCGGTGATGACGTTGATCTCGTTCGCGATCGTCGGAGTCTCGCCGCGCACTCTCGGGCGCCAGCACTCCGACGCCGTCGCGCTCGCGACCGCTCCGGTGCTGGTGTGGTTCCGGCGGATCCTCGGGCCGGTCTCCCGTTCGCTGGTCGCGATCGCCAATGCGGTCACGCCCGGGCGCGGCTATCGCGACGGCCCCTTCCAGAGCGGCACTCCCATTGAGTATCCACACCCCATTACCGTTCTGACCATCAAAGGCAGATAACGCACTTTCCGGAGCAAAATTACCATTGATTGCTCCAAGGCCTGACATAGTAGAAGTAGCTGGGAAACCGCCATCATCATCCAATACTACATTACAGAAATTATTTCCGCCGCCACCACGCTGATTAATCAGGGTAACGGTTGTACCAGCAGGTGAACGAAGGGTAAACACCAGATCTCCGTTGAATGTGTGATCAACTGAAGCATTGGCGTTACCGATACTTACATCACAGGTACCGGCCGGGTTGGCATTGAGTTTAAAATTAAGATCGGTGATCAAACCTGTCAGTCCGTTGACTGTAATCGGAATATTCACACCGGCTACATTATTATCCGGGATGGGAACTGCTGGTCCTGCATAAGTATATAAACAAGGACCAACTGGTGGTGTCGTTGTGAGTGTAATCAGCGGTGTCTGATTGACAGTAACTGTTACAGTTGATGCTTTAGAGCAGCCCAAAGCATCTGTTGATGTAAGTGTGTAAGTATTGACACCAGCCGGAATATTAGTAACGTTAAAGCTTACGTTGGCATTATTCGCTCCTGAAACAACCGGTGCCGCAATGGTACCGGGTCCGGTAAGCGTATGGGTATAGTTTCCAATACCACCTGTTGCGGTAGCCGTAATAACAGATGATCCCGGAGAGCATATATTATTATTAGGTGTAGCAGTAATCGTGCTATGCTGCGGATTACCCACATTCACCACTACTTCTGCAGTAGTAGCTGCACCTCCACCCGGATTGGTACAGGTTACTGTACATACATAATAACGGGTAGCTGCTGCAGTAAATGTATAGGTAGTGTTTGTAGCACCTGATATATTAGTATAGGTACCACCAGGCGTAGTCGCTTCTTTCCACTGGAAGCTCAGACCGGTCGCAATGGGGAAGCTATTCAGGGTCAGGGTTACCGATGTACCAACACATACGGAAGTAGTTGTTGGTGTAATAAAATCCTGGTGAAGGCACCCCGGTACAGGGGAAGATACAGGTTCTGGTAAGGGAATAGTTACCGCTGTTAGTACTGAAGCCGGTAACCAGTACATAATATGTAGTGCCAATAAC
Organism: Nostocoides sp.; assembly: GCF_037045025.1. GTDB lineage: Bacteria > Actinomycetota > Actinomycetes > Actinomycetales > Dermatophilaceae > Nostocoides_A. The sequence continues at coordinate 214,516 of NZ_JBAOHM010000019.1, forward strand.
AGTATTAAATGTAACCTGTGAACGTGTCCCGCAGAAGTCATCATTACCTGTAACACAGGTAAATGAGCCGCAACTACCACTGAATACGCCAATCTTGGTATCATAAGATGATGCGCAAAGACTCAGGGTGGTCTGGGAACCATCACCGGCAAATGTATACCATACACCCGGTGCTGTATTTAATGTTGTTCCGCAAGTCGCTACAGCATCCGATGTAGCAAATGCAGTAGAACCAGTCAGGGTTTGGCCGCAATTAATTGTAATCGCTCCGGCACAAAGATCATTGGCAGGTGGTGGTGCCAGACAGACGATCTGGAAGGTTTGAGTTACGGAAGAACTTGTCTCAGAATCCATCAGGATATAATAAGTTGTTCCTGCTGTTAAAGTACCGATAGGAGCAGTACCTGGGCTAAAGATATCATCAATACAGGTCCAACCACTTGAACTACATCCTCCTGAAGCTGCTTTATAAAAATAATCGATAAAGCCTCCTGAGTTTGTGGACGTTACCTGCAAGGAATAAACTCCTGTAGTAGCAGGAGTGAATGAATAAATTTTTTCTGAGCCTGGTGTGGAGAATCCACAAGCAGTAGTATTCCAGGAACCCCCACCGACAAGCGTTGCTGTGGTAGGAGTACCGCAAGCAGCGATATTGGTTATTGTAGTACAAGGATCCGTAGGGCCCGCACAACTTGTACAGGTTATTGTTCCGGTATGACAACTGCCATCAGTACCACAAGCTGCATTTGTATTATAATGAAGATACAAAGGACCAGAAGAGGTACAGGTTACTGACAGCGGCGGTGTACCAAAACCAAGCACCGTACCACCGGGGGTACCCTGTCTGATCGTGATATAATTGGAGGCCCCTCCTGTTGCATTAAACAAATAGGTACTACCAGCAACAGCGCCATTGATGGTGCTGTACCACCGGCAAACGCACAGGTGGTGATGGTGACTGGACTTGTATTTGTTGGAGCCGTTACTGTCCCGAACTGAGAAGCATTCGTACACTGACTCCAAATATTTTGCCCCGTAAACACAAAGATTAAGAGCAGAAATGGATGCATCCGACGCCCTCGCCGCACGCGTTCGCGCACGCGCCGCAGTGGGCGGGGTCGCGCGTCACGTCGACGCAGCGCCCCCGTCGCAGGTCACGCCGTCGCACGGCGCCGCGTCGGCCGCATCGACGGACGCGTCGCGCCCCCGCCCGTCGGCAGCGACGAGCACCCGAGCGCGGTGACGAGGAGCAGTGGTGCGAGGCGTCGCGCCATGGTCGCTCGGTCACCACGCGAGCGGCGCGGGATCGCGCGCGTCGGGGCCGACCGCGCCCGTGCCAAGTTGGCCGAGGGAGTTTCCGCCCCAGCAGCGCAGGGTCTGGTCGGTCAGCAGCGCGCAGGCGTGCGTCTCGCCCGCGACGATCGTGGCCACGCGCGACGCCAGCGCGGGGAGCACCTCGACGGGGTGCGTGGGGCGCCCGGCGACCCCGAGCTGGCCGTGGTCGTTCTGTCCCCACCCGACGAGGGCGCCGTCGCGGCGGCGGGCGAACCACGTCCCGAAGCCGCCGTAGAGGGCGACGGCGTCGAGGTCCGCGACCCGCTCGGGCGTCCACCGTCGGTCGGCCTCGGTGCTCATCGCGACGCCGTAGACGTTCTCGCCCCAGCACCACACGGCGCCGTCTTCGGCGAGGGCGCAGGTGTGGGTGTTGCCCACGACGAGCGCGGTCGTCGCCTCGGAGCGCACGCGCACTGGGGTCGTGCGCACGCCCGTGATCGGGGTCATCACGCCGTCGCCGATCTGCGCGAACCCACGGCTGCCCCAGCACCACACGGCGCCGTCGGCGAGGGCGCAGGCGTTCCCCACCCGGCGCCGAGCTGCGTGACGCCCGTGAGTCCGCGCGGCGCGACGGGCTGGCGCGCCCCGGAGCGCCCGTCGCCGAGCCCCCCCCACTCGTTCGAGCCCCAGCACAGCGCCGCGCCGTCGTCGTCGGCCCCGCACGAAAACGCCGCGCCGAGGGCCATCGCCGCGGTGCGCACCACGCCGCGCGCGGTGACGGGCGCGGTGCTCAATCGTGACGTCTCGCCCGTACCGAGCTGCGCGCCGGCGTTGGTGCCCCAGCAGCGCAGCGTGTCGTCTGCGGCGCGCGCGCAGGTGTCGTCCATCCCCGCGAAGACGTGCGTGGCGGAGAGGTCGGGCACCCGTGACGGACGCGGCTGCGCGAGCGCCTCGTTGCCGTCGCCCACCTGCCCCGACGCGTTGGACCCCCAGCACCACACGGCGCCGCCGACCTCGACCGCGCAGGTGTGCCGAAAGCGCAACGACAGCTCGACAAAGCGCCGTGTGCAGCCCCCGTCGACGCAGGACACCCCCGCGCCGCACGCGCGCCCGCACCCCCCGCAGTGGGCCGCGTCTTCGGCGATCGTGACGCATCGAGCATCGCACCACGCGCGCCCCGACGTGGCCGCGCACGCGCGCTCAGCGGCGTCGGGATCGACGCTCGGCAGGGACGAACACGCGAGCGTCGCCAGGAGCGCCGCGAGGGAGGCACGTGCGCCACGTGGCGGGCGGAGGTCCACACCTCTGCGTAGCGGGTGCGCGGGCCGACGGTCAAGAGCCCCGATGAGGGTCTCGTGGCCCTCACCGACCACCGGCGTTGGTCACGCCGTCACTGGTACACGCCGTCGGGATCGGGCTCCAGCGTCGCGCCCGCGGGCAGCGTGAAGGCCCCGACCCGTCGCCAGGCCCTCGACGACACGCCGTGCTCGACGATCCACGAAGCTCCCTGCGCGCGCACGCGCCAGGCGTACGCATCCTCGTTGCCGCCCGAGGTCATCGCCTGGAACCCCGCGCGTTCGTTCGGGCCCCGCGAGCCGCGCGGTCGTCTGGTAGAGCCACTGCGCGACCTCGGCCCGCCCCGCGGGGACGCTCTGCGTGACCGCCCCGCGAAGGCGCACCGACCAGCGCTCGCATGCGGGGCACTGGTCTCCGCCCTCGGCGTGAAAGCTCGCGTACACCACGCCCGGCGGGGGCGCGCTGGGCCCCGGGTCGGGCGGTGGGGAGGGCGTTCCGAGGGAGAAGCGGAGGGCCACGACCCCGCGGCCTGAGGTCGGCGAGACGGGGGTGACGGAGAACGCCCCTTCGGGCGGTTGGCGCAGGGTGGCGGTGGTCACGCGGCCTCCACCGACCAGGGCCGACACTTCGAGGCCGGGACGTTGCCGCTGCACCCACAGCCCCGCGCCGCGCGGCGCCCGCCACACCGAGCGACAACACCGGAACACTCCCGGTGATCGTCACGCGAAAATCCGTGGTCTGCCGAGGGACCCTCAACGCGTTCTCCGGGGGAGGCCCCGGTCCGTCGTCCACGTCGGCGTGAAAAGGGTCGCTGCCGTTGCCCATCGGCGTCGACGGGATGGCCTCGCCCCCCGCGGTCGCGCCGAGCGTCGCCGTCGTCGTGTACTCCGGGTGCTGCGCGTCCAGCGTCACGCTCGTTCCGTCTGGAAGCGCGATTGAGACCGTTCCGATCGCCGCGAGCGCGCTCGGGGCGTCGGCCGTGCGGGCATCGGCGGTTGCGTCGGCGGTGGGCGCGACGTCGTCCACGGCCGCGGCGTCGACGGGCGCGGCGACCTCGCGGGCGGCGCTCGGCGGCGCAGTCGGGCGCGCGGCGCTGCACCCAACCAACACGAACAAGAGCGGGGCTCGGGATCGCATGGTGGGCGCGAGCATGAACGACCTTGAGCCCCGTCGTCTCGCGCGTGAACCCCGTTCAGACATGGGGTCGTTGCGCGCCATCGGCTCGCAGCCCCGGCGTTGCCACCCGTGGCAGCGCCCCAGGGCCAGCGCGTCAAAATCGCCTGAATTCCCATATGGATTGAGTTCAGTATTTCGGGTGGGGCAAGCTCCACCCCTACGGACAGAGTCGTTGATCGAGCGTAGGGGCGGGGCTGGACCCCACACCCGGCCCTCAGGGCGAGCGCACTTGAAACGCTGGAAATTCCATATGAATGGAAGACGAACCGATGAAGCGGGACCGCCGGCTGAAGCCGGATCCTGGGAGTGGGTCCGCCCCGCCTGCGCGGGGCTCCGTCGCGGCAAGGCGAGCGGCGCGAATCCTCCGTGGCATTGAGCCTGTGCGTCTGATTTGAGGCTTCGGAAACCGTCGCCCGAAAGCCCCGCGCAGGCGGGGCGGACCCACTCCCAGGATCCGGCTTCAGCCGGCGGTCCGCTTCATCGGTTCGTCTTCCATTCATATGGAATTTCCAGCGTTTCAAGTGCGCTCGCCCTGGACCTGCCCCTGGGACTGGGCCGAGGGCCAGATGCCTCCGTACGCCACGCACGAGGCCTTCCTCGAAGACCGGGCGCTCCTGCACGGCGACGCGAAGGACTTTGGGCCCATCGCCGCAGGGCTCTTCCCCTCTCGCTGCTCTTCGTGGTGATCCATGCCGCGCAGCACGAGGTGTACGAGCGACAGACCGACACGCGCGACCGCGCGACCGACGTGGGCGAGCGCTGCCCCACCGCCACGATCGGGTACCCGAAGGAGCTGCAGGGGGCCCACAACAAAGGCCCGAGCTCGCTGCGCCGCGCGAGACGGTGCGCGCTCGACCTTCGTCCCTCCCGTTCACTCCCCAGCGTTCACCGCATACACAAACGACACCTGCGGAAACGCGTTGTACCGCTCCGTCATCAGCGCCTGCGGGATGCGGTCTCCGTCCACGTAGCGCCGCGCCATCTCCTCGGCGGCGGGGCGGTCGTTGCGCGCCTTGATCCGCAGCACCCGCGCCATCAGCCGCTCGCACGCCCCCGGCAGCCGCGCGGAAATCGATCGAGTACGCCCCGCGGTGCGTCCCATCCGCCGCCTGCGCGTCCGGGCTCCACGTCAGCGCGCCGTCGTCGAGCAGCGCCCCGATCTGCACCGCCGCGAGCTGGCTGTACGCCTTGCGCCCGCCGCTCGGCGTGTACATCCCCGCCGCGATGTGACCGAAGGCCCACACGATCGAATCGACGTACACCTGCCGCGCCATCGCGTCGTCGATCACGTGCCGCGTGCGCAGCCAGTCGATGAAGTACAAGCCCCCGCTCTGCGCCTTGAGCTCTTCGAGCATCGAGGCCATTCCGCCGCCGAAGGCTTCTTCCGCGGTGCTGGCCCGCGAAGCGGTACTCGTTGGCAGGGCCGAGGTTGTGCGTCGCCTCGTGCAGGATGGTCGAGAGCAGCCCCGGCGTCGCGTCGTCGGTGAAGCTCTCCATCGCCGCCGCCGTCAGCAGCGACGCCGCCCGCGCCCGGTGCCGCTCGGCGCTGTCCGGGTCGGTGTACAGGTTGCTCATCGCCACCGTGCGCCCGCGCCCCTCGGCCGTCACCGGCGCCCCAGTTCGGCAGGCTCTGCCCGATCGTCGCGCCGAACGCATCCCGGTCGTCGCCCGCGTTCACCACGATGTCGATGAAATCCGGCATGTGAAACGCCACCTGCCGCGCCGTGTAGTCCCCCGGAACCAGCGCCGCGAGGGCGCGCTCCATGTCGCCCTGCACTGGCTGCGAGGCGGTCTTGCCACGCGAGCGACGCCCGGTTGATCCGCGCGAACGTGAGGTGAAAGCCCGCCTTCTGGCTGCACGGCTCCCAGTACGTCTCGTCGGGCGCGACCCGCACATACCACCGTGAATTGCGGGTGTTCATGCGCGACCACGCCTCGTCGGCCGGTCCCCAGTCGTTGCTCTCGAACGCCGTCGCCGCCGCGCGCAGGTACGCCACCAGCGCCGTCTCTTCGGGGTCGGTCATCGCATCCGCCGCCGCGCGCAGCTCGCCCGCCACCGCCCGCATCGGCGCCGCGTACGCCTGCGTGTACGGAACGGCCGTGAGCGCGCTGCCCTCCCCCGCACCACCGTGAACGGGCTCAAGAGCGCCGTCGCGTCGAACCGCTGCTCCAGCGCGTGGCAGAACCCGTCGCTCGATTGAAGCGCCGCGGGGTACACGTCCACCGGCTGACGGGGCGCTCCGTCGAGGGCCGAGCACGCCGCCTCGTGCTCGGTGAGCGCGCCGAGGCACCGCGGCCCCCAGTTGCGGCGAAACAGCGCCTGGCTGGCCGGATCCGTGGTCTGCACCCGCGCCGCCAGGGCCGTCATCCCCGACTGTTGCGCGTAGAGCGCGTCGATGTGTTCGGCCACCGTCAGCATCCGCCGCGCGAACGCACGGTGCGCGGGCGGGAGGTCCGCGAGGTCGGAGTCCACCAGCGTCGGCGCCGCGTGGTCGAGCTCCGTGGTCACCAGCCGCACGCGCGCGTCGCTCGGCGCAGGCGCGGCATCCTCCGCACGAATGCGCGCGAGCGCCTGGTCGAACGCGGGGGTGAAGCTGCCCATCACGCACCCACACCTCCGCGGTCGGGTAGAACCGCAGCGAGCGCACCTCGTCGGGGTCGGGGGTGTGGTTTCCGTTGGTGTCGCGCGCCCAGAACAGCGGAACCCCGAGCCGCAGCGCGAGCTGGTTGAAGCGCAGCCGCGAGGGCCCGTGCGCGCCGCTCGTCGGAGCGGTCGTGGGCGTGTGAGGGTGGGCCGCGCACGACGCAGCCAGGACGCACAGGATCGAAAGGGCAGAGGTACGCATCGTCGAGGGCGGCGACGCTAGCAGAACCGCACCGCGGGGATTGCAGGGATTTCCGTGTGTGCGACGGGCGTGTGTAGTGTCGGCCCGGACGATGACCACCGAGACACGCACCGTGCGCGCAGGCCCTTCGCCGCGCTCCGTCCTCGCCGACGGAAAGCTCCTCCAGGTCCCCACCGAGTGGGCGCTGCTGCCCGCCGGGCGACGCCGGGCCTCACCCGCCGTGTGAAGGCCGCCGGGCCCACTCGTGGACGGTCGAAGAGAAGGTCGGCCGCACGGGTGTTCTCCCGCGGCGTGTGGGCGCCCGCCGCGCGCATCGACGCGGCCTGCGCGCCGCCCTCGACACCGAGCGCGCCGACCCCGCGTACGCCCGGCAAGCTCGACGCCGGCGCGGGCCTCGCGCGAGCGCAAGCAGGCGGCCTACGTCGACGACTTTCGGGGCGCCGTGCTCGCGTACCTGGCGCTTTGATCCCCGTCACGCCGCGCTGGCGTGAGCTGCTGGCCGACGCCGTCGACGGCGACGGCGCACGCCACCCCCGTCGGCAGCGGCACCGTCGCCCGCACCGAGCGCATCCCGGTGGCCGAGCGCGCCGAGGCGGCGGTGATCGCGTGGATGCGCCACCAGACCACCGCCTACGATCGACATGGCCATCCAGCGCGGATCAAGGGCGAGCGGCGGCGCGTCGCCGTGGATGCTGGCCGAGCACTCCAAGGCCCTGCTGGACGCCGAGCGCCGCGCCAGCGGCCCCGTGGCCCCGACCTGTCCACTTCGAAGCGCGCTCCGTCGCGTGGCGGCGTGAATTCCCGCGGGGGCCGTCGCGTCTGGCGCCTCGCCGCCCGAACCCTGCGGCCGCCCCCCTTTGACGCCCCCGCCCGAATACCAGAAGGAACACACCCCTCCCATGCAACGCCCCACCCTCCGCTCCGTTGGTTCGCTGCCCCCACCCTTTGGCTCGCAGCGTGTGTCTCTCGGCCCTGCTCGCCCCGCGCGCCGCCGCCGCCCAGAACGCCACGCCCGAAGCTCGCCCTGAGCGGCCCGTGCGCGCGGGCCTCCAGGTGATCTCGACGACCACCGCGGAGGCGTCGACGGCGACGGCGACGACGACCGGCTCGTGCTCATCGACGAGGGCGTCGGCGTGAACCACTGCGTGGTGACGGTGCACACCGCGACGGGCTGGGTGTCTCGCGCCGCCGTCGGCCTCGGCGGCGACCGCGCCGACCGCTGCGTGGGCGTCGCGGCCGGGCGCGTGGTGGTGGTGCAGATGTCTCCGGGTGCCGCCGAGGTGCAGTCCGTGGTGGCCCTCGCCGCGCGCGTCACCGACGCCGCCGTCGCGCTCGGACGCTCGGTGCGCGCCAGCGCCCTCGCGGTGACCGAGTACGAGCACCTCACCGCCGTGGCCTCGGGCCGGCAGATCGCCGTCGAGGCGCCCAGCCACCGCCGCGTGGCGCTGATCGCGCCCTGAGCCTCCCCACCGCTCACCAGCGGGCGGGAGGATCGATGGTTTTTTCGTTGCGGGCTCTGTCGGCCCGTCTGGCAGCGTGACCCTGAGAGAGGAGCCATCGTCCCATGAGCTACGGATTCGCACGACTCAAAGCCCCGGCCTTCACGGGATTCGCCGCCACCCTGGAGCGGGAGCCCTGGTCCACCCTTCAGAAGGACTTCGGCCACAAAGACGAAGCCGACCTGCGCGTGGTGCTTGAGGACCACCGACGCTCGCTGTCTTCGGCCATCGAGCGGCTGCTGGTCGTGCAGACCGGCGATCCCCTCGACCCGCTCGACGCGAACGTGGGACGCGAGCGAGCGCCGCCTCGTGGCCGCCCTCGCCCTCAAGCTCCTCGACGACGACGGCACCGTCGTGGCCCACGCCCGGCAAGCGCAAGACGCCCTCTGCGAAGACGGATACGACCGCCATGACCGGGCTCGACTACGAGGCCGAAGTGGACTTCGGACGGACGCAGGTGGCCCTCGCCCGCCGCCCGCCGCTGAAGGCGTGCTCAAGAGCCTCGGGCTCACGGCGTACGTGGACGCCATCGCCGTCGCCACCGACGCCCTCGACCACGGCCTTCGCAAGGCCGGAGGCGCGATGACCGCCGCCCTCCAAGCGCCTGCGGTTCGCGATCAACGCCTGCGCGGCGCGCTTCAACCATTGCATCGAGGGCCTCGACCTCAAGCTCGACGACGCCGCCGACCCGCTGCTCAAGGCGAAGCTGCAACGCGCTGCGGGCGCCGTTCGGGCAGGCGCTCCTGGACCGCCACCCGGCGGACAACACCGCGGCAGACGACGCCGCCCCGCTGCCCGACGATGCCCCCCCCGCCCCCACCCCCTGACGCCGCCCGACCCGCCGCCCTCCCCCCGCTGCCCGGGGTCGGGCAGGCACCCGCCGCTCGCGGCCCGGGCGCAGACATCCCCCGCGGTGTCGCTGCCCGACACCGAACCCCCGCACGCCGAGGCGCTGCCCGCGCGACGACAAGGGCTTCGAAGCCGCTGCCCGGCCGCCCGATGACGTTGGCCGCGGACGACGCGGTGGGGCAACGGCGTGTTGGGCGTGCGGACGTTGCGATGGGGCCATGGCGTGTTGGGCGTGCGGACGTTGCGTTGGGGAACGCGCGCCCACTGGGGGTGCGTTGGGCGGCGTGCCGAGGCCGCCGGGGGTGTGTTGGGCAATGGTGCGCGGGGACCGCGGACGGCGCGTTGGGGCAATGGCGTGCGGACCGCGGACGGCGCGTTGGGGACTGCGTGTGGGACCGCGGGCGGTGCGATGGGGCAATGGTGTGCCGAGGCCGCCCACGGCGCGTTGGGGATGGCGTGCCGAGGCCGCGCGACGTCGCGTTGGGGCACATGGTGTGCCGAGGCCGCGGACGGTCGCGTTGGGGAAACCGACGTGCGGGGCCGTGTCCGGGGTCCGCCGGGTTCACGGCGATGCAGGGGCGCGCAGTGATGGAGACACGCAGGATGGCCGTTCACCGGGCGCTATTGTTGCGACCCGCCCCGCAAGGGGGCTCCGAACGATCGGGAATTCACCGCCCGTTGCGTTGGTTTGTGGGCCACACCACCGTCGTCGCGCCGAGGGGTACGACCTGCGACAACGCCTTGCTCGTTGCCATCGTGGGGAACCCCCTTGTGGGGTGGTCCGCAACAATAGCGCCCGGTGAACGGCCATCCCGATCCCTCCATCCCACACGCCCCTCATCGCCGTGAACCCGGCGGACGAATGACACGGTCCCGGCACGCCGGTTGCCCCAACGCGACCCCCGCGGCCTCGGCACGCCGTTGCCCCAACGCGACGCTCACGCGGCCTCGGCACGCCGGTTGCCCCAACGCGACCCCCGCGGCCTCGGCACGCCGTTGCCCCTACTGATGCTCGCCCCCCCGCAGGCGATCCGCTACGCCCCGAACCAGTCGGGCGCGATCGCACGGAGCTTCGCCCGGAGTGCTGCGCGCTCGGGCAGCAGCGACAGCGCCCGGTCGGCGTACACCACGCTCTGCGGGGATGTACTGCAGAAACGATGGGTTCTGCGCACGCGGTCGATGTAGACAAAGCGCCCGGCGTCCTTGAGCTTGCGCTGGGCGGCCTGCGTCCAGAAGCGGTGGGCGTAGCGATCGGCGGCCTCGCCCGTGACGCCCGTGTTGGCGCAGTGACGCGCGATCAGCGCCCGCTGCTCGTCGAGCGAGAGCGAGGTGTACGAGTCGCACAGGAGCGCCACGAGGTCGTAGGGCTCCGGGCCCACCAGGGCGTCTTGAAGTCGATCACGACGAAGGCCCCGCGGTGGAGCATGAGGTTCTTGCTCTGCCAGTCGCGGTGCATGACCACGCGGGGCATGGCCGCGACGACGTTGGAGAGCGCGTCGAACTCGGCGTCGAGGCCGGCGCGCTGATCCTCGGTGAGCGGGCGGCGCCAGGCCTCAAGGCCCCGCTCGCGAAAGTGATCGAGCTCCCAGCGGATGAGCTTTCGGTCGAAGGTGCGGCTGTACACCAGCCCCGTCGCACCCGACCCCTCCCTGAACGGAAACGCCCGCTGCCAGTCGGCCAAGAGGTCGACGGCGCGCTCGTAGAGGGTCATCCCAGCCGGCGCGCTCGGTGCGGTGCAGCACCCGAAAGAGGGTGTCGTCGCCGAGGTCTTCGAGCAGCACGCAGCCGCGGGCCGAGAGGTCGGCGAGCACGCGCGGCGCCCGCACCCCGCGGGCGTGGGCCTCGGACTGCACCACCAGAAAGGGCATCCGCGCGGGCGGTGCGCCGTCGGTGGCCTCGTCCGACGCGGTGGCGCGCTCGGAGCGGAGAAGCGCATCGCGATGGCGCCGTCCGGCTCGGGCGCGCCCGACAGGGTGAGGCGTTGGTAGCACCGGCTGGACGCGTCGGCCGATTCGGCGCGCCCACGGACTCAAGGTGCGCGCCCGGCCCGAAGGCCTGGGCCACGGCGTCGACTAGCTCTGGATCGTGTGGGGTCATCGTGCGGAGGTCCGCGAGGCTACTGCGACACGCGCACGACGCGGTCGAGTTTTTCGCCGTCCGCGCGGCGATCGATGGGGGCGACGGTCAGGTGCCGGCGAGAACCTCTTGTCGGTGATCCACTTCGCCATGAACTGCGCGCCGCGGTCGTAGGCGTCGCGCATGGACTTCTCAGCCGAAGCCCTCCAGCGTAGAGTTCAGAAGGAAGCTCACGTTGGCCGTGTTGTCGATCTCGATGATCCTGCGGCAGCGACCCGCGCCCGCGGGCTCGCAGCGGATCGTGCCGTGCGTCTTGAGCTTGTCGGCCATCGTGCTCGGGATGCCCTTGAACGACGACACCTTGGTCGACTTGTTGAACGTGGTCTCTTCGGTGAAGCGAAAGCCCGACCCGAGCACCTTCTGAATCGCGCCCGGGATCTCCATCTTCGGGGTCGCCACGGTGCGACGGAAGATCTCCGCGTCGGTCTCGCGCTGCTCCAGGTTGGTGTACTCCGGGTACCCGAGGCCGTCCTTGAAGAGGGCCAGGTTCATGTCCTTGTCGAAATTGACGCGCCAGAACGTATCGACCGAACAGTTGAACTCGTGCGTGAGCGTGAAGCGTCCCATGTGATCTCTCCTGGTTGACGGTGCCCCTTCGGGCGCGGCGGTGGGGGTGCCGCGGCCCGAGGCGGCGAAGGCGACGGCGGTTCTTTGCGCGCAGCCGTTGCGCGGGTGGCGTTTATACTCCCTTGCGACCCGCCATGGCGCTGCCACTGTTTGGATCTCGCTCACCGCTTCAACGCCTGCTGGCCTCCAACTGGAAGGACGAGGACGAGAAGAACCAGCTCCTCACGTCGCTGCGGGAGGACGCCGGACTCAAAGCCGGCGAGCTCATCCCGCTCCTCTGGAGCGCGCGACCCGTCGATGCCGCAACGCGGTCGCGCCGATGTTCGTGCTGCGCGCCGACGCCAAGTGCCGTGTCGCGGCTCCTGGTCACGGAGATGCAGTCGCAGGGCACCGGCGGCGCGGGCCTTCGCGCGTGCGCGTGATCGATCGCGCATCCGGGCCGGAGGCACATCGCGCCCCGCGATCGAGGCGCTGCATCAAAGACGCCTCGCCCGATGCGGCAGCGCCTCGGGTGGGAGGTGGCGCTCGAGCTCCCGTCCGAGATGCGCGCGCGCCTACGCCGAGCGCGCGGTGAAGGAGGCGCCCGGGCCCGATGCGGGTGCACGGCGCTCAACCGCGCTGGTGACGGACAAGGGCGGCGCGCGCCAGCGCAAGGCCCTGCTCATGGAGGCTCGCGCAAGGACCCCGAGGACCGCCTCCGCGAGCGCGCGATCGAGGCTGCCTCGGGCGCGGACTCCGGACCGACGACGTCCTCGACCTGATGCTCGACCGCTTCGCGCACGGACAACGCCGCGGTGCGCTCGCACTGCACTGACGGCACGGTGCGCAAGGCCGCGGCGAGCGCGCGCCCGAGGAGGTGCGCCCGCAAGCTCTATGAAGATGCTCTCCGAGGGCGACGACTCGATCCGCCGGACGGCCGCGGAGCTCCTGCTCTCCACGGGCTCCGCCGGACGACGGTGCGTGCTCGAGATCCTGCAGCACGTGCCGCTCGCTGCTGGGGTGGCTGCGCACGCGCATCCTGAACACCCTCAAGACCTTCGGCGACGACGGTGCTGCGGCCCGCGGCGGCGCTCCTCGAGCACCGACGACGACGACGTGCGGATGCAGGCCCTGGTGCTCTGCGAGCACTTCGAAGACCCGCGGCTCGTCGGGCCGGTGGTCAAGCTCCTCGACGACCCGGACTGGTGGCTGCGCATCACCGCGTGCGAGACGCTCGGCAAGCTCAAGGACGAGCGGGTGGTCCCGCACCTGGTGAAGGCCCTCGACGACCAGGACACCCGCTGGGCCGCGATCGACGCGCTCGGCACCATCGGCGGCGAGCACGCGCTGCGCGCGCTGGTGGGCGCTGCTCAAAGACGAGCGGCCCGAGGTGCGGCTGGAGGTGCATCCAGGCGATGCGCGCGCTCGAAAGACCCGCGCCTCGGCACAGCTGCTCAAGCAGGTCGTCGAAGACCGACACCTCGCAGGAGGTCCGCACGCGCGCGGCCGAGCTCGCTGCGCGAGTTCACGGCACGGTCGGCGACCGGCAGCGAGAAGCGCCACGGCGGCGGTGCACTCCAGCGCGAGATCTCGAGGCCCGATCGACCGGCTGCTGGCGATGGCGCGCGAGCAGGGGCGCGTCGGACATCCACGATCACGCGTGGGCGAGCCGCCGTTCTTCCGCATCAACGGCATGGTCGAGCGCGCTCGACACCCAACCCCTCGACGAGCACGCAGACCCGCGCGATGATCGCTCGAGATCCTCGACCCGGTGCGCCGCAAGCATCTTCGAGGCGCGCGGGCGAGGTGGACTTCTGCCACGCCGATCCCGGGCGTCGGGCGCTACCGCGCCAACGCCTTCGTGCAGCGCAAGGGGACGTGTGCGCGTCGTTCCGGTGCATCCCGAACATCCCGCCGACCTTCGCGGACCTGCGGCTGCCCGGGCCAGCTCACCGAGCTGCTCGACTACCACCAGGGGCTGATCCTCGTGTCGGGCCCCGCGGGCGGCGGAAAGAGCACCACCCTCGCGGCGATCATCAACCTCATCAACGAGACCAAGAGCGACCACGTCATCACCCTCGAGGACCCGATCGAGTTCGTGCACCCGGTGCAAGAACTCGCTGGTCAACCAGCGCGAGGTGGGGCGCCACACGCAGAGCTTCGCCCGCGCCCTCCGCGGCGCGCTGCGCGAGGACCCCGACGTGATCATGGTGGGCGAGATGCGCGACGTCGAGACCATCCGCATGTCGCTCATGGCCGCGGAGACGGGCCACCTCGTGATCGCGACGCTCCACACGACGAGCTGCCGTCGCCACGGTCGACCGGCTGATCGAGAGCTTTCCGCCCGACGAGCAGCCGCAGGTGCGCATGGGCCTCTCGGAGAGCCTCAAGTACGTCGTGTCGCAGTCGCTCGTGCCGCGCGCCGACGGCAAGGGGCGCGTCGCCGTCTACGAGGTGCTCAAGGGCACCATGAACGTCGGCACCCTCATCCGCGACGGACAAGACCTTCCAGCTCCCGAGCGTGATGCAGATCTCCCGCGCGCGCGGGGATGCAGACGCTCGACCAGAGCCTCGAGGAGCTGCTCGACGCGGGGCTCATCACCGCCGAGACCGCCTACGCCCGCGCCGAGAAGAAAGAGACTCTTCGAAGCCCGCCTCAACGACGCCAGGCCCCAGGAGGCGCAACCCGCATGACCCGTCACCCGCACGCCCCCCACGGCCACGGCCACGGCCACGGCCACGAGCACGGCCACCCCTCGCAGCGCCCCTCCGTCGGCGCCCCGCCGCGCCCCTCCGCCGCACCCGCGCCGCACCCGCCGGGCGACGCCGCACCCGGCGAGCGGGTCGCCACCGGCGGGTCTCCACCGAGCGGGTCTCCACCGAGCGCCCTGCGATGTCCCCGCCCGCTGCGGCGCCGCCCGCTGCGCAGCCGACGCCCAAGGCTCCGACGCAGGCCTTCGTCCCGCCCGACTCGGCGGCGGCGGCGGCCGCGGCGGCAGCGCGCAGCGGGCGCAGCGAAGCCCCAGATCAAGATCGGAACGAGCCGCATCGATCGGTTCTTGAAGCTCATGAACGACCGCGGCGCGAGCGACCTGCACCTCTCCGTGCGGCCGCCCGCCCATCTTCCGCCTCGGCGGGCGCATGGAGCCCATCCGCTACCGCACGCTCGACGACGACGACTTACACGCAGCTCCTCGAGCCCATCGCCCCGCCGCACCTCTGGGCGGACTACCTCGACAACGGCGACGTCGACTTCGCCTACGAGGTGCCCGGGCGTGTGCGCGCTTCCGCGTGAACCTGTTCAAGCAGGAGCGCGGCATGGGCGCGGTGTTCCGCATCATCCCGACGAAGCTCATGACGCGTCGCAGCAGCTCGGGCTCCCCGAGTGCATCCGCAAGGTCGTGGCGATGCGCTCGGGCCTCGTGCTGGTCACGGGCCCCACGGGCTCGGGCAAGAGCACCACGCTCTCGGCGATCATCAACGAGATGAACGAGACGCGGCAGATGCACTTCGTCACCATCGAAGACCCGATCGAGTTCGTGCACCCGAACAAGAAGTCGCTGATGTCACAGCGCGAGGTCGGGCCCGCACTCCAAGAGCTTCTCGACCGCGCTGCGCGCCGCCGTGCGCGAGGACCCCGACGCCGTGCTCGTGGGCGAGATGCGCGACCTCGAGACCATCTCGATGGCCCTCACCGCCGCGGAGACCGGCGTGCTGGTGTTCGGCACGCTGCACACCAACTCCGCGGCGAAGACCATCGACCGCATCATCAACGTCTTCCCCGCGGAGAAGCAGCCCGGCGTGCGCGGGACGCTCGCGTCGGTGACCAAGTGCGTCGTGGCGCAGCAGCTCCTGCGCAAGAAGGGCGGCGGGCGCGTGGCCGCCGTCGAGATCCTCTTCAGCTCGCCAACGCGATGTCGTCGATGATCCGCGAGGGCAAGACCCACCAGATCTCCGGGCTCATCAAGCTCGGCAAGCGCGACGGCATGATCGCCATGGACGACGCCCTGCAAGCGCCCTCGTCGAAGACCGACACGATCGAGCCGCTCGCCGGGCTCGAGAAGGCCATCGACAAAGACGACTTCCGCAAGTGGCTCAAGGACCGCGGCGACGGACGTGCCCGAGGCCAAGGAGTGACCCGCCCTCGCACGGCGCGGCCCCTCCTGGGGGCGCTCGCGACGGCGCTGTGCGCTTGCTCCGACCCGACACCCGCGGCCCCGGACGCCACCCTTCCGCGCGACGCAGCCGCCGACCTCCCGGCGCTGCCCGACGGGCTCGCGGCGCCGACCACCACGCTCGAACTCCGCGACGGGCGGGCGGTGTACGCCCTCGCCGCGGCCCCGCTGCGGCTCTCGGTCCGCCACCTCGACGGCGCGCCCTGGTTCGCCTCGCCCCCCGCCACCCCCCTCATCGAAATCGGAACGCGCGCCGGGGGCTCCTCCCCGACGCGCTTCTCGGACCCCCGCGTGCACGACCCGCCGGACATCACGTGGGTCTCTCCGTCGCGGGTCACCGACGCGCGCACCCCGTCGCCCGACACGCGCGCCGTCACGCTCGCGGGCGGCGACGGCGACGCCCTCACCGCCACGCTCGCGCTCACCCCGCAGGGCGCGACCCTCACCGTCGACGCCTGCGCCACCCGCGAGGCGGCGATGATCCGGGTGAACCTCGCCACGGACGACGGCGGCTACCACGGCCTCGGCGAGCGCTTCGGCCACGTCGATGCGCGCGGCGAGGTCGTCCCGATGCAGCTGCACCTCGACACCCGCGTCGCCTCGGGGACCAACGAGGCGCACGTGCCGGTTCCGTTCGTGGTGTCGACGCGGGCGTACGGGATGTTTGTGGAGACGCGCGAGGCCGGGGCGTTTGACGTGGGCGCGACCGACCCTTCGACCCTCTCGCGCGACCTTCGAAGGCTGCCGCGCGACGGTGCACCTCTACGCAGACGCCTCGACCCGTGCGGGTGATCGCGGACTACACCCTGGACGCTGGCGGCTGCGCGCACCCCGCCCCCGTGGGTCTTCGGCCCGCATGCACTGGCGCAACGAGTGGGCGAACGCCGAGCAGGCGCTCGAAGACGCCCGGCGGATCCGGGCCGAGCACATCCCGGTGAGCACCCTGTGGATCGACAACCCCTGGGAGGATTCGTACAACTCCCACGCGTTCGACACGCGGCGCTTCCCAGACCCGCCGGCGCTCCTGCGGGAGCTCGCGCGCATGGGCTATCAAGGTGCTCTTGTGGAGCACGCCGTACCTCGACGCGGTGGCGCCCGGCGCGACGCCCGCCAACACCGCCGAGCGGCTGTTCGTGCAGGCGCGCGACCATGCACTGGCTCCTGCACGCTCTCCGACGGCTCGCCGTTCGTCTCGCCCGCCAACCCCGGCAGCGCTGGGGGAATGGGCGATTCCCGCGGGGCGCTGGTGGATTTCAGCTCGACCCCGGCGCGGAACTTCTGGACCTCGCGCGTCGCGGCCCCTCGTCGCGATGGGCGTGCGCGAGGTTCAAGCTGGACTACGGCGAAGACGTGATCCCCGAGATCGCCGGGGCGCCGCCCGCGGATTCAGCTTCTCGAACGGGCGAGACCGAGCGCACGGGCGGCGCAGGCTCTACCCGCAGGGCTACCACGGCGCCTACCGCGACGCGCTCGACCAGGCCTGCGATGCGGAGAGGGCTTTCTGCTCGTGCGCGCGTCGAGCTACGGCGGGCAGCGCGTCGCCGACGTGGTGTGGCCGGGCGACCTCGACAACGATTTTCGCCGCCACGAGGAGCGGTCAGGTGGGCGGCCTCCCGGCGGCGGTGCACGCGCTGCATCTCGCTGTCAGTGCAGCGGGTTTCCTGCGTTCGGGTCGGACACCGGGGGCTACCGCGGGCGGGCGGCCGACGCGCGAGGTGCTGCTGCGCTGGGCCGAGCACACCGCGCTCTCGCCCGTTGATGCAGCTCGGCGGCGGCGGAGACAACCACAACCCCTGGAGCTACGACGCCGACGCCACCGACGACGTACCGAGCGCTCGCGCGGCTGCACAACGACCTCGTGCCGTACTTCCGGCTGCTGGCCGCGGGCGCTGCGCGTGACGGCACCCCCACGGTGCGCCCGCTGGCGATCGCAGTTTCCGTCGGACCCGGCGCGCGCGCGACGCGGACGCGTACACTCCTCGGCGACGACCTGCTCGTGGCCCCGGTGGTCGACGGCGGGCGCGACGACGCGGCAGGGTGCACATCCCCCCCGGAACGTGGGTGCATTGGTTCGACGGCACCGCGCACACCGGCCCCACAGACGTGACGGTGCCCGCGCCGATCGGGCGGCCCGCGCTGTTCATGCGGCAGGGCGCGGTGATCCCGATGATGGCCTCGGACGTCGACACGCTCTCGGCGACGGACGACCCCGCGGTGGTCGACGAGACCGACCGGGCGACGATCGTGCGGGCGCGGGCGATCCCGGCGGGCGACGCGGCGGCGGCGGGCGTCTCTGTGCACGAGTCGGCGGCAGCGCTCACGGTGACCTTCGCCCCGACGGCCCCGGTCGATGAGCTCCGCATCGAAATCGACCTTCGCCACCGAGCGAATCCGTCGTCCACGGTGTCGGCCGTGACGCGCGCGACCGGCGACGCCCTCACCCGCGCCGACGCCCCCGCGGCGCTCTCCGCCGGCTGCCGCGACTGCTGGAACTACGACCCCACCACCGGCTGGCTGCGCGTAAACGTCCGCGGCGCAGCGACGCTCTCGGTGACCCCGTAGAGTGCCTCAGCGCGCGTCCATCTGATCGACGACGACCTCCGCGAAGGGCAGCGAGCACGTGAACGCGGGCGAGACGGCGTTGAGCACGTGCGTCGAGCGCTCGCCGTGCTCGATGAGAAAGTCCTGAATGAGCGTCATGCGCGCGGTGTCCACCAGCTGCGCGCGGATGCCGGCCTAACGTCCGGGCAAGAGGTCTTCGGGCTTGAGCCCCTCGACGAGCGCGCGCGCGGCGCGAAAGAAGCCCTGGCGGGTGACCTTCGCCGCCTCGGTGAGCGCCAGGGCCCTGAAGTGATCGGTGTTGTGCGCGAACAGGTGGGCGAGAAAGCGCGACATCCACGCGGCGTCGCCGGCCCGGATGCCGCGCAGTCCCTCGTACTGCTCGCGCCCGAGGAGCGGCAGGGCGGTCGGCCCCACGGTCACCACCCCGTCGGGGCGACGCGTGAAATGCACGCCCAGAAAGGGGTTTCTGAGGTCTGGAACGGGGTAGATGTTGCCGTTGCAGCGCACCGCCGACGCGGGCGACAGCTCGAAGAATCCGCCGCGAAACGGGAGCAGCCGGTACGCGAGCCCGACGCCCTCGGCGTGGGCGACCGTGTCGGCGTGGAGGCCCGCGCAGTTGACCAGGTGCCCGTACCCGACCTCGCCCTGCGTGGTGCGCGCGACGCCGCCCCCGTGCCCGAGCCAGCGGCAGTCGTACCGAAACGTCACGCCCTCGCGCACGGCGTCGTCGACCATCGCGGCCATGACGGCGCGCGGATCGACCACGGCGGTGTCGAGCACGTGCAGCGCGGTGTCGTGGGTGCGGGCCGAGGGCTCGATGGCAGCGAGGGCCTTGGCGTCGATGCGCTCGATGCGGATGCCGTTGGCGGTGCTGCGCTTGTAGAGCTCGTCGAGCCCCGCGCGCTCGGACTCGTCGCGGATCACGATGACCTTGCCGCGGGCGGTGTACGGGATCGCCCGGGCGTCGCAGTAGTCGCGCATGCGGCGGTTGCCTTCGACGCAGAGCCGCGCCTTGAGCGAGCCGGCCGCGTAGTACACCCCGGCGTGCCGAACACCCCGCTGTTGCGCCCGCTCGCGTGCAGCCCCGCGCGGCCTTCGGCCTCTAGCACCGTCCACGCGCCCGCCGTGTCGCCGGCGGAGTTCACGCGCGATCGAGACCCCGATCACCCCAGCGCCCACGACCAGAACGTCCGCCGTTCTCGCTCGCTCCACCGATGGCCGCGGAGGTGCGCCGCGACCGCGGGGGCGCGAGCGCGAGAATTTCCTCGCAGGGTGGGCCTGCGCGGCTGCCGCTCCACGCGCGCGGGCGATCGGGAGTACGGTCGGCGGATGACCGAACCCAACGACTCCACCGAGGGCGGGTGGCGCTCGACGGCGTGCATCCTGTGCAGCATCAACTGCGGCATCGAGGTGCGCACCGAGGGGCGGCGCGCTCGCGAAGATCCGCGGCGATCGCAGCGCACCCGGCGTCGCAGGGCTACACCTGCGAGAAGGCCCTGCGGCTCGACCACTACCAGAACGGACCGCGACCGGCTCACCACGCCCGCTGCGCCGCCGCCCCGACGGCACGCTTCGAGGCGATCGACTGGGACACGGCGATCACGCGAGGTCGCCGCGCAGCCTCGGCGCGGTGCGCGACGCGCACGGCGGCGAGTCGATCTTCTATTACGGCGGCGGCGGGCAGGCGAACCACCTCGGCGGCGCGCTACGGCGCCGCGCCTGCGCGCCGCGCTCGGGTCGCGCGTACAGCGTCGAACGCGCTCGCGCAGGAGAAGACGGGCGAGTTCTGGGTCGACGGGCAGCTCTTCGGCCGCCCGCGCTGCCACACCGTCGGGCGACTTCGAGCACGCCGAGGTCGCCGTGTTCGTCGGCAAGAACCCGTGGCAGTCGCCACGGCTTCCCGCGGGCGCGCGTCGTGCTCAAGGCAGATCGCCGAGGACCCGGCGCGCGCGCTCGATCGTGATCGACCCGCGGCGCACCGAGACCGCCGCAGATGGCCGACCATCCACCTGCAGGTGCGGCCCGGCACCGACGCGTGGTGCCTCGCCGCGCTGCTCGCGCGTGCTGCGTCGAGGAGGACCTGGTCGACCACGCCTGGCTCGACGCGCACACGCCGTCGGGCTCGACGCGCTCGACCGGCGCTGCTCCGCGACGTCCCGGTCGCGCGCGTACGCGACGGTCGCGGGCGTGCGCCGAAGACGCACGTGCGCGCCGTCGCGCCGGCGCATCGGCCGCGCCGCGAGCGTGTCGATCTTCGAGGACCTCGGCATCCAGCAGAGCCCGCACTAGCACGCTCGTGCTCGTACCTCGAGAAGCTCGTCTACCTCCTCACCGGCAACTTCGGCAAGCGAGGGCGGCGATGAACATCCACACGCGCTTCGCGAGCCTCGGGCGGCGGCGGTGGCCGCGCGGAGCGCTTCTCGCCCGGTCACGCGGGCAGCGCGATCATCACCGGGCTCATCCCCGCGGCGGCGATCCCCGACGAGATCCTGACCGACCACCCGAAGCGGTTTCGCGCGATGATCGTCGAGAGCGCGAACCCCGCGCACTCGCTGCCCGACTCGCCGCGGATGCGCGAGGCGCTCGGCGCGCTGGACGTGCCTGGTGGTCATCGACGTCGCGCTCACCGAGACCGCGCGGCTCGCCCACTACGTGCTGCCCGCGCGCCGTCGCAGTACGAGAAGTGGGAGGCGGCGTTCTTCAACCTGGAGTTCCCCGCGCAACACGTTCCAGCTGCGGCGCGCCGCTCTTCGACCCGCTGCCCGGGCACGCTGCCCGAGCCCGAGATCCACCGGCGCCTCGTGCGCGCGCTCGGGCGCCTACGCCGACGACGACCTCGCGGCGCTGCGCGAGCCGCGGCGCCGGGCCGCGGGCCGCGTTCGCCGACGCGCATGTCCTCGGGCCTGCTCGGCGCGCGCCCCGAGCTCGCGCGCATGCGCGCCGCTCGTTGCTGCTACGAGACGCTCGGTCCCACGCTCGGCGACGGGCGCGCGGCGGCCGCCGCGCGTGTGGGGCGCTCGCGCAGACGTGCTTCATGGCCTACCCCGAGTCGGTGCGCGCGCGGCGGGGCACGCGAGCGGCGACGCGCTCTTCGAGGCGATCCTCGCGCACCCCGAGGGCGTGACCTTCACCGTCGACGCCGTACGAGGAGACCCGTGCGGCGGCATCGACACGCCGGACGGACGCGTCCACCTCGCGGTCCCCGAGCTGCTCGACGAGCTCGCGGCGCTGCCGCACGAGGACGCCGCCGCGCGCGACGCGGAGTTCCCGTTCGTGCTCTCCGCGGGCGAGCGTCGGACCGTCGACGGCCAACACGATCTTCCGCGACCCGGCGTGGCGGAAGAAGGACGCGACGGGCGCGCTGCGCATGCAGCCCGCACGACGCCGCGCGCCTCGGGGTCGCGCGACGGCGGGCGCGTGCGGCGTGACCACGCGCCGCGGCGAGCGTCGAGGCCGTCGTCGAGGTCAGCGACACGCTGCAGCCCGGGCACGTCAGCCTGCCCAACGGCCTCGGGCTCTCGGTCACGGACGGCGGCCGCGGTCGCACGGCGTCGCGCCCAACGAGCTCACCGTCGAGCGCCGACCGCGACCCGATCGCCGGGACGCCCTGGCACAAGCACGTCCCCGCGCGCGTCGAGGCGATCGCGTGATCGCCCGCTAAAGAACAGCGAGCTTGGGGACGGCCTGCCGGGCGAGCGTGACGAAGTCGGCGCTGACGCTCGACGCCGACGCTCGGTGAGCCCGAGGCGCTCGGCGGCGGCCAGCGGTGGACCCCGAGCCCATGAACGGATCGGCCACGACGCCCACCCCCAGCGGGAGCGCGGCGCACACGAGCTGTCGCAGGAGCGACTGGGGCTTGAGGCTCGGGTGGTCGGCGAGGCGGCGCTCGCGCTGGGGCGTCCGCTCGCTCACGATCACGTCTTCGAAGGGGCCGCCCGTGGCGCTTCGGCGCAGCGCGCCGGTCTGCCAGGCGCGGAGGCAGTCGCTCACGCGTCGGCGCCGCGGTTCGGAGGGGTTTGCGGAAGATCCCCCAGGGCTCGTAGCAGCCGCGCGGGAGCGACGTGACGTTCGGGAACTCCGCCTCGGCGTTCTTGGGGCGGTCGCCGCCGCGGAGGGTGCGCACGAGGCGGATGAGCCTCGCCGCGAAACTCAAGGCCCCCGCGGACGACGGCGCCGAACACCAGCTGCGAGAGAAAGGCGTTGCCCGCGAGGAAGACGTGCGCCGCCGGGGCGCAGCGCGCGCAGGACGAGCGCGCGCCCCAGTCGGCGAAGAACGCTTCGAGGACGGCGCGCTCGCGCGGGGTGAGCGCGGTGAAGCGCGGCAGCGGGCGCGCGGGTGTGTCCGTCGAACGACGGCGGGATACGCCACACGCCCCCGACGCCCGACGCCCGACTGCGCGAGCTCGTGTGGGCTCGTACTCCTTCACGCCGTACGGGGGGTCGGTCACCACCGCATGGAGGCTGCACTCGGGCAGCGCCGCCAGCCACGCGAACGCGTCGGCGTGCACCAGCAGCGACGCCCCCACCCGATACGACGGAAACCCCAACGCGAACGCATCCACCACCGAGGGCTCTCTCTTCGCGCGCGCCATCGAGTGCCCGGCGATTCAACAGCATCCGCCGGGGGAATGCACCCGCTTCTCGACGGCCATTCATGGCCGACCCGACGGCCATTGATGGCCGACGCTCCCGCACCGAGGCGTCGCCACGGCGGGCGGGGCGTGCTACCGCCACGGCATCGTGCAGCGCGTCCCTCATCGCCCGCTCGGTGCTTCGGTGTGGGTGCTCCTGGCCGGGGCGCTCTCGCTCGCGTCGTGCGGCCCGCCGCGCGGGTCGATGATGTCGTACGCGGGCGTGCGAACGACGTGGCGGGCGGCGTTTGACCTCGACGACCACGTCTTGATCGTGCGCGCCGGGAGACCCGCAGGGGATGTCGCTGGTGGTGTGGCCGCCGCGCATCGAGCGCGGGGACGTGGTGCTGAACGCCGGGATGGCGAGCGCCGGCGGCGGGCACGAGAGCACGTACTGCTTTCAGATCGAGTCGCCGGAGTTCCTGCGGACCGACTGGCGCGAGCGGTTCTACTGGCGCGAGCCCGACGGGACGCGGGTGCACATCGAGGACATCCCGCTAGGGCGACGGCTCCCGCGGGGCGCGCGCGCGCTGCCGGTCGATCGAGCCGGTGCGTCCGTAGGCGCTCCGGGCGCGTGATATCGTCACCGCGCCAATGCTCCAACGCTCCACACGAAGCGCCCTGGGCGCTCGGGATCTCGCTGCTGGCGCTGGCGCTCACGGGGGCGCGCGCAGAGGCCCAGAGCGTCAACGTCGGCCCCTGCGCTCGAAGCGCTCAACCACGGGGATCCCGGCGGCGCCGAGGCGGCGTTTGAGCGGGTGCTGCACGAGCGCACGGCCCTGCCCGCGGACATCGTCGAGGCGCACCGGCAGCTCCGCGGGGTTGCGCGCGCGGGCGGGCGACTCGCAGCGGGCGCCGAGGAGCACGCGGGGGCGGCCACGGCGCTCGACCCGACGGTGCGGCCGCCGGACGGGGCGAGCGACGGGGTGCAGGCGATGTTCACCCGCGCGCGGCAGTCGCAGGGGGGCCAGCGCGCTCGGGGTCGAGCCCGACGAGCTCGCGGAGCGGATCTCGGCGTCGCGGGTGAGCATCGGGCACCTGGTGGCGCTGCACGTTCCGCGGAGGTTTCACGCGCGGCTGGGGGTGCGCTGCGTGTCGGAGAACACCGTGGTGGCCTCGCGGGATTCCGACGCGGCCGACGGGCACGGAGAGTTCTCGATCGACGCGCTGCCGGGGGGCGCGGCGCTGCGCTGCGTGGCGATCCTGGCGACGCAGGAGGGGGTGGTGTTCGACCGCCGCACGGTGAACGCCACGGTGCAGTCGCGGCGCGGCGGCGGGGTGTGGGTGGCCGTCGGCGGCGCGGCGCTGGCCGTTGCGATCGTGGTGACGGTGGTGGTGCTGGCGACCACGTCGGGCGACGACCCGGCGCAGCAGGTGCGGCTCGGCGCGCCGAGGATCGTGCCGTGAGGGCGCTGGGATGGTGCGTGTGCGCGGCCCTCGCGGGCTGCGGGAGCGACCCGGCGGGCTACGCCGTGGAGGTGCGTTTCGCGACCCCAGAGCTTCGGACGCAGGCGGTGGCGGTGGAGCTGCACGCGGTCGAGCGGTGCGGAGATTTTCGCGGCGATGGCGCAGGCGCCCGAAGGGCTGCTGGCGAGCGCGTCGATCGGGCAGGGGCCTGCGCGGACGTTGTTGGGAGACATTCGTCCTGGGACGATGGGGCTCTACGGGATCGCCCGGGACGCACACTGCCGGGTGATCGCCGCGGGCTGTCAGGAGCACGCCGTGGCGCTCAAGACGGTGGGGGACGGTGTCGGTGACGCTGCGGGCGATCACGAACGGCCCTGAGTGCCCGAACACCAGCTTGTGCGACCGGGGGTTTTGCGGGCTCGAAGACGGCACGGGGGTGTGCGCCGAGGGGACGGCCGACTGCGACCGCGACGCGACCAACCGCTGCGAGTCCACGCTGACGAGCGACGTGATGAACTGCGGCGCCTGCGGCCAGCGGTGCAGCGCCCAGAACGGAACGGCCCTGTGCATGGCGGGCCAGTGCTCGACGCGCTGCAACGCGGGGCGCTCGGACTGCGACACGGACCCGAGCAACGGCTGCGAGGCCACGCTGGCGACGGACCTGGCCAACTGCGGCGCGTGCGGGGTCGAGTGCCCCGAGCTCGACAACGCGACGCCCACGTGCACGGCGGGGGCCTGCGGGTTCTTGTGCGACGGGACGACGGCCGACTGCGACCACAACGCGGCCAACGGCTGCGAGATCGAGACCCGCACGTCGGTGACCCACTGCGGCGCGTGCGGGACGGCGTGCAGCTTTCCGCGCGCCAACGCCGAGTGCATCGACGGCGTGTGCGGGATCAACGGCTGCGCGGGCGGTTTTCACAACTGCGACGGCAACCCCACCAACGGATGCGAGAGCACGAGTCCATGCGGCTGAAGTCTGTGTTTGCGCGGGCGCTCCTGGCGCTCACGGGGCTGTCGGCGACGGCGTACGGGCAGGAGGCGGGCTGCAACGACTGCGCGAGCTGCACGGCGGCGCTGGCGGCGGAGAACGCGCGGGTGACGCTCGGCGGCGACCTCACGCACACCGGCGACGGGGCGTGCGTGACGATCGCGGGCGAAGGCGCGCAGCTCAACGGCCTCGGGCGCACCCTGCGCGGGCGCGCGGGCATCGGCGTGCGGGTGACGGGCCGCGGGGCCACGGTGCGAAACCTCACGGTGGACGGGCTCTCGATGGGCGTCGAGGTGGCGGCCGACCGGGTGACGGTGTTCCACGTGACGGCGAGCGCGCGGGACGTGGGGTTTGCGGTGGTCGGCGCGGACGCTCACCTCGCGCGGGTGACGGCCCGCGGCGCGCACACGGGCATCGCGTTTGGTGTGGTCGATCACGGCCGTTGCTCGGCGGGCGCGACGCTTCGAAGCCCCGGCGCGGTGGTGCGCCAGAGCGCCGTCGAGCGCGCGGACGTGGGCATCGCGAGCTGCGAGGCGTGGGCGCTGCTGAGCGACAACACCGTGACCGACAGCGAGGTGGGGATCCTGCTGGGCGCTCCTGCGGCGGCGCCTGGCGCGCAGGGGCCGTCGGCGGCGGGGCCGTGGGATGATTGCGCGTGCGCGCCGACGCTCGACCACGTGCGGCCCACGACGACGCTGATGTTCAGCTCGGGGTGCGGCGGGTGCGTGGTGCACGAGGGCTGGCTCCCGGCGCTGCGGGCCTCGCACCATGACATCCGCGCGCGAGAGACCGGCGTGGCCAATCTGGCGGTGGCGCAGCGGTTTGACGCGTTTCTCGACCGGTGTCTGCCCGAGCTGACGGATGTTCTTGGGATCCCGGGCTGCGTGCCCAACTACGGCTGCCTCGCGTCGGGCCTGGTGGCGAAGGTGCGCACCGGCCCCAACGCGTTCGCCCTCGAAACCTCGGTGAACGGCCAGGAGGAGGTCGCGCGTCTGGCCGAGGCCTGCGCGACGGAGGGCGGCCGGCGGTACCGCGCCGGGGCGTCGTGCGCGCGGTTTCAGCTCGTGAACAACCGCGTGTGCGGGAGCCGCTCGGCGGGCCTGCGCGGAGACGCCGCGGGGCTCAAGCTGCCGGGCTACGGCAACGCGTGCGGGAGCACCGACGGGATCGACCGCGAGCGCGCGGGCTGCACGGCGAGCTGCGTGGCGGGCGCAGACGCCGGGGGTGGCGCCGCCGCCGTCGCTCCCGCTGGACAACGGGCCGACCGCGGTGACGCCGACGCCCGCACCGACGCCCACGACGCCCGCGGCGACGACGCCCGCACCGACGACGCCTGCACCGACGACGCCTGCACCGCAAGGCAACGGGGTGATGTGGGCGATCGCGGGCGCGCTGACGGCGATGCTGGCGGCCGGCGCGTGGGTCGGACGCACGAAGAAGTGAAGCGGCCCGAGCGTCGACGCCGCGGCGCTCGGAGTGGTCACACCGGCCCACCGGTCGTCGCGGCGAGACGACATTGTGAGCGCCCCGCCCACGTACGTCCGCCACGACTCGACGGCGACGAAGCTCCACGCGCCGGCAACGCGGCATCTTGAGACCTTCGTGCGCTTCGCGGCCGGGCGCGCGGGCCATCCGCTGCCGCGCTACGTGGTGGCGGAGTTCCGCGGGGACGTACCTGCGCGAGGGCCACGCGCAGCTTCGGGAGCACAGCCGACCGGCTGCATGTGTCGCAGGCGCGCAGTCGCAGCGGAAGGCCCCACAAGAAGCGCGAGGCGTATCGCGGACGGCCCAGCGCGCGCGACATGGGGCGCGAGGGATTCAGCCTGCGAGCAGGGGGTCCACGCGGTCGGCGGTGACGGCGCCGCGGATCCATCGGTCGAGCGTCGCGGCGTCCGAGCACCCGAGGATCGTTCGCCGCGCTGCCGCGTCGCTGGCCGACGTAGAGCCGCTCGGGCCGACCGAGGCCATGCGCCTCAGCTTACCACGGCTTCCCCGGGCTTCCCTCGGGCCTCCCGCGGGCCTCGATCTCCTGAATGAACTGCGTGACTTCGGGTCGTTCGACGATCTTTGCAGCGTTCACGGAGGCCTCCTTGAGCCACGCGAGCATGGCGTCGCTGAGCGACAGAGAGCATGGCGCGGGTGAGAGCGCTGCTTTCAATTCTCGGGGCAGCGTGTCGGCGAGCGCGAGGGCCCGCGTCACCACCCGCCGCGCCGCCTGCCCGTGGCGCTCGTGCATCGCCCACACGGCGTAGAACGCCAGCTCCGGGCGCGCGGGGTCCAGCAGCGCCTCAACCCATCTGCCCGTGCAAGAGCACCACGGTCGGCGTCAGCGGCGAGCTGCGTCCCGCGCGGTCCCGTGTGCGTCGCGACCGATGCGCGCCCAGCGTGCGACGTGCGGCGACGCGGTGATCACCACTACGTCGCCCATACGCTTGTGCGCGTCGAGCATCAGCGCCGCCGCCAGCGGCCAGCGCCGGGCCTTCTCCGGGTCGATCGCGCGCTGAACCTCCAGCACCGTCCAGTCGCCGCCCGGCGCCACGCGCACCAGGTCCGGCCGCACCTCCACCGCGGCGGACGGGCGCAGCACAGAGTCTTGCACCGTCCACGCGGTGGGCGCCGCGGGCGGCGTGCGTCCTTGCGAGAGGGCGAGCAGCGCGTCGAGGTCGCCGGGGCGCTCCGAGAGCACCTGCACCAGCGTGTCATGCGGCCAGTCGGTCATCGTGCTCGCAAGACATCGCGCGTGCTGTGCCAGATCGGACACGGCTGAAAACACGGTGTTTGCGTGTGGTCGGATGGCAACAAGGGGGTGGCAAGGGGTGTCCAACCGCAGGGAAGTTGCCACTCCCTCGCGAGGTCGGGAGAGAACACAACCGACCCGCGAGGGCCGAACGCGGTTCATCGCCGTGATTCAGGCGCGTGATGTGGTCGAGCGGATCCTCACGCATGTGGGGCTGCCGGCGTCGCCCGTCGTGTTCGCGCCGCTGGGACGACACGAACGGACAGGAGTTCGCCCCAGCGCTAGAGGCAGAGGTCGGCCGCGTCGTCGGCCGCGGCGCGCGGATCCGCCGCGGCGCTACCGGTAGCCGAGGACGAGAGCGCGAGCGAGCAGGTACCAGCCGTCGGCCATGATGAACAAGAGCAGCTTGAACGGCAGCGAGACGGTCGAGGGCGAGACCATCTGCATCCCGAGCGCGACGAGGATGTTGGCGATCACGA
The DNA here is from genome assembly GCF_037045025.1 of Nostocoides sp. GTDB lineage: Bacteria > Actinomycetota > Actinomycetes > Actinomycetales > Dermatophilaceae > Nostocoides_A. The sequence continues at coordinate 243,121 of NZ_JBAOHM010000019.1, forward strand.
GATCGACGACGAGAAGGGCAGGTACACCAGAAAGCCGATGGAGAAGGCGCTGGTGAGCTCGCTGACGACGAAGGCGGGCAGGAGCACCGAGAGGTCGTCGGCGGCGGAGGTCGGTGGTGACGCCCTGTTGAATCCGCGCGCGGCGCGCGAGGTCGAGAAAGAGCGCGCGGTCGCGGGGTGACGCGTTGGCGCGGAGAAAGCGGGCGGCGGGGGTGCGGGCGGCGGTCCACGCGCGGCCGAGGGCGTCGAGGCCGTCGGCGGAGGTGACGTTGGTGGCGAGCGCGCGGGCGACGAGGGGCCCGGCGGCGTCGGCCATGGCGGCGCCCGTGGGGGCCATGATGTGCAGCGACAGGATGGCCGAGAGGGCCATCACGACCATGTTGCTGGGCACCTGCTGAGTGCCGATGGCGTTGCGCACGAGGCCGAGCACGACGGAGACCTTCACGAAGCTCGTCCCCACCAGGAGGATGAACGGCAGGAGCGAGGCCACGCCGAGGAGCACCGAGAGCAGCAGGGGCGAGGTTCCGGCGAAGGGGGAGGCGCTGTGCGGGGTGATGGGCATCGGTCAGAGCGTCTCGTCGGGCCTCGGGGCGGGGGATCTGGCCCGCACGAGAAGCTCCGCAAAGGTCTTGGGGGAAGAGGTTTTCGCGCGGTCGTCGGGCGGCGGAACCTCCGACGGGTCGAGCTCGGCGAGCACGGTCACGGCGTGGTCGCTGCCGCCCAGCAGAAACACCCGCTCTGCCCGCCCGCACGAGGAACACCGCCCGCCGCGCATCGAGCATCACGCGGTCGATGACCTCAAGGCGTCGCTGCGAGGCGCCCGCGAAGCCGCGCGTGGCGGCCCACTTGAGCACGACCCACGCGACGACGCACACGGCCACGAGCGACAGCAGCGTCTGGAGCAGCGCCGCGCCGTAGCCCGTGGTGGCTGGCGGTAACGGATCAATCATCGGCGGTGGTGTGGAGTGTACCGGAGGACGGCGAGGCGGGCGCGCGCGGCGCTCAGGCCGTGGCGACGGGCTCGGCGGGGCGCGTCGGATTCGACGGCGGGGACGGGCTTCTCGGCGGTGTCAAAGATCACCGAGCGCTCGAGGAGCTCGGCGATGTCGAGCTGCTGCACCGGGTGCTTGAGGTCGTCGTCGATCTCCTTGAGGCCGTCGGTGAGCATGGTCTGGCAGAACGGGCAGCCGCGTGGCAATGGCGTCGGCGCCGGTGTCCACGAGCTGCAGCGTGCGCTGCGCTTGTTGACGCGCTGGGTGCTGTGCTGCTCTTCCATCCACATCTGGGCGCCGCCGGCGCCGCAGCAGAGGCCCTTGTCGCGGTTCGCCTTCGGCCTCGACGAGCTCGACGCCGGGGATGCGCTTGCAGCACGCTCGCGCGGCGCTGCTCGTACACGCTCGTTGTAGCGGCCGAGGTAGCAGCGAGTCGTGGTAGGCGACCTTGCGCGTCGCACGGCCTTGGTCGGGCTTGAGCTTGCCTCTCGGCGAGCAGGCCCAGCGAGGAAGTCGGAGTGGTGCACGACCTCGTAGTGGCCGCCGAAGTCGGGGTACTCGTTCGAGCAGGGTGTTGAAGCAGTGGGGGCAGGCGGTGACGATCTTCTTGATCGCCCGTACGTCGTTGAGCGTCGCGACGTTCTGCTTCGGCGAGCATCGTGGTACAGGAACTCGTTGCCGGCGCGGCGCGCGGGGTCGCCGGTGCAGGTCTCCTCGCTGCCGAGGATCGCGAAGTCCACGCCGGCGTGCTTGAGCAGGCTGCGCCGTGGCGCGGGCGATCTTCTTGGCGCGGTCGTCGTAGCTGGCCGCGCAGCCGACCCAGTACAGAAGCTGCGCGTCGGGCTTGTCGCGCATGAGCGGGGACGTCGAGGCCGTCGCTCCACGTCGGCGCGGTCCATGCGGGTGAGGTTCCAGGGGTTGCCGTTGGTCTCAAGGGCCTGGAAGGTCTTCTGGAGCTCGTGCGGGAACTCCCCGCTTGACGATGCACGAGGTTGCGGCGCATGTCGACGATCTTGTCGACGTACGAGATCATGACGGGGCACTGCTCTTCGCACGCGCGGCAGGTGGTGCACGCCCACAGAACGTCCGGGTCGAATCACGTTCGGAACGAGCGCGACGGAGTATGAGTTGATCCCGATGACCTCGGCGGGCGGGGCCTCCGGCGGCCTCGGCGCCCTCGGTGTCTTCGGTGCTCTCGGCGGACTTGAGGGCGGGCGTCGCGCGCTGCTTGCCCTGGGCCGTGACAGCATGTCGCCGCGCGTGCTCGTAGAGGTGGTTGCGCAGGTCGATGGTGAAGTGCTTGGGCGACAGGAGCTTGCCGGTGCTGGTGCGCCGGGCAGTTGTCCGAGCAGCGACCGCACTCGGTGCAGGTGTAGAAGTCCAGCATGCTCTTCCACGAGAAGTGCTCGATGCTGCGCGACGCCGACGGGCGCGTCGGTCGGGGTTGGGGAGCTCGGCCGCGGCGCCCACGATCTCCATGAGCTTCTCGCGTGTTCTCGGCCATCGGCGCGAGGCGGCCCGGTGGCGTCCATCGCAGCGAAAGAGCACGTTGAAGAGCGCCGTGATGACGTGAAAGTGCTTTCCGTACGGAAGATAGTTGAGAAAGCCGAAGCACCAGCGCGACGTGCGTCCACCAGCCGAAGCATGCCGAGCGCTTCCGCGCGACGTGCGCCGCGTCACGCCGAGCCGAGCAGATCTTCGCGACGATGAAGCCCGAGCGGACGAAGCCTCGTGCATGGCGCCGCGATGAGCGGTCGCGCGGCGGCCTGGGACCCCCGCCGCGGGCATCGCGAGGGCGGCCTTCGCGACGAGCGCCGCCGTCGTACAGCATGTCGGTGAGCATCATCGTGCGCGATGACACCGAGCACGACCCAGTCGCGTGCCAGCCGTAGGCGAGGCGCTTCTGCTTGTCGATCAAGCGAGCCTTGATGAAGTACAGCACGCCGAAGAGCACGCACGCCGACGACGGCGTCCTTCATGAGCGCGTAGCCGACGCCCGAGAGCTCCACGGCATCGCCGCCGGGTTGGGGTCGAGGATCCAGAGGTTGAAATGCGGGTCGAACGCGCGGCCGACGAGGATGATCGTGCGCAGCAAGAGCACGGCGAAGCCCGTGAAGATCCCGTAGTGCGCGAAGCCGGCGGCCGCGTACTTGGGCATCTTCATCTGAGCGAGAGCGCCCAGAACAGCAGGTGCCCGCCGGCCTGCGCGGCGACGATGCCCGCGGCGCCGAGGAAGTACTGCGAGACATCGGAGTCGCCGAGGCCCGCGAGGGCGAGGGCGGGGGCGAGCACGGCGCTCACGGCGGCGCCGTACAGGATGGCCAGCCCGGGGAGGGTCGCCGTGCGGTGGTCGGGGGCGCCGGCCATGCGGTCGAAGAGGTGTTCCAGCCGGGCGTTGGCGGGCGCGCCGGTGAGGAGCAGACGAATGCGTCGGCTTGCGCTGTACCCGAAGAGGGCGAGCGCGGTGGCGACGAGGACCGTCATCGCGATGGGATTCATTCGCGTGGTGACCTGTTGGATGGGGTGAATGAGAGGGTCGGGCGTCGGACGCCCAGCGGGTCTATAGGGAAAACCCGGGGAGGGTCAATCAGCGCGGGAGCTTCGCGCCGAGGAAGGCGCGGAGCTTGATGAGGGTCTTCTCGTCGCGCGTGAAGCGCCGGCGCCGGGCGAAGCTCGCGCGCGCACGCCGTGACACGTCATGGCGAAACGCGGACTCCGCGCGGATGTCGCCGGTCTTGGCGACGTCGTCCACGGATGCGGCCGCGCGCGGCGCCGCGGGCGCAGGGTCTGGACGTAGTGCCTCGAGCCGCGGAAACTCTGCGTCGAGGAAGCTCTTGATGAGGTCCGCGTCGTGCGGCGAGGGCGGCGACGGTCTTGTGGTCGTCGGCCGAGAGGCCCGCGGCGAGGGCCTGCGCGGCGCCCACGCGGAGGATGAAAGCATCGTCGAGATACCCGATGTCGTCGATGCCATCGGGGATGAGGTCCATGGATTTGAACATGTAGTTCAGCGACCCGATGAGGGCCTTGCGAGCGGCCTCTGGGGCCTTCTCGTTGCCGATGACCTCGGCGATCGCCTCGGCGTCTTTGCCGAGCGAACGCAACCACTGGGGGAATGACTCAAGGTACCGGGCATCGACGTCGGTCGTCATGGGATCTCCAAAGATGGGTGCGGTGCTGGTGGGGGGTAGGCGTTGCGAGGCGGCGGATACTACCAGCGTGCGTTTGCTGCGTGCGAGGGATTCGTTGTGTTAGATCGCTGGGGTGTTGCGGCGCTGGGTCTTCGCGATCTTGTTGACCGGCTGCGCGTCGGGCGCGCCGCGCATGCACGAACGCATCGGCGGCGCCTCGCGGACGCGGCCCTTCGCGTCGCCGTCGGCCTACGAGGCCTACCTCCGCGCGGAGCTTCAAGCGCACGCGGGTGGGACCGACACCACGGCGGCCGAGCGGTACCTCTCGTACGCGGAGCTCGCGGACCCATCGGACGGGTATCTCCCGGCCCGCCGCGCGGAGCTGCTCCTGGCGCGCGGAGAGGGCGCCGAGGCGCTGCGGGTGCTGGCCGAGGCGACGGCGGCGCACCCGGACGCGAGCGCGGTGTGGATGGTGCTGGCCGAGGCTCGCCGCGCGACCGGAGACGCGGCGGGCGCGCAGGCGGCGGCGACGCGGGCGATGGCGCTCGACCCGGATGACCCGGACGTGCGGGCCCTGGCGGCGACGATCGCGGGCGCGAGCGAGGACACCGCGGCGCGCGCGCGGGAGCAGAGCCCGAACGCGGGGCCCGGAGACCGGGTGCTCGACCCGAACAGCCCGTTCCGAAGGCGGGCGCGGGCGGCGCGGCGGCAGCGGGCGAGGGAGGGCTTTCGCGCGGGGCGCTGGGCCGAGGTCGATCGGATCCTTACGCCGATGGTGGAGTCGGGCGACGGCGAGACGGCCGACCGGGTGCGACTGATCGAAGCGCGGGCACACCAGGGGCGGTGGCGCGACGCGGCGCGGCTGGTGCCGGGCGTGGCGGTGGAGGGCGACGGGGCCGTGACGCGTGCTGAAAGGGCACGGCTGTGGCTCGTGGCGGGCCATCCCGAGCAGGCGAGGGCCGAGGCCGAGGAGTCGCTCGCGGAGGACGGAGAAGACCCGCGCGCGGAGCTGGTGCTGGGCGAATCCCTCGGCGCGCTCGGACGTTGGGACCTGGCCTTGCGGGCCCTGGGCAGGATCACCGCACGCGAAGCAGAATTCGCAGAATCAAGAGAGCAGGCGGCGGTAGGACTGAATCTTCGGGGGATGCGCGAGACCGCCCTGGCGGTGCTCGACCGCGCCCTGCACGAGATGGAATCCCTGGGTATCTCCAGCGCGGGATCGGGAGCGATTGCAGGCCGCGAGGCGAATGATCGCGGGTGTGACGGGCAATGACCGGGAATCGTTGCCGCAGCCTTGACAGGCGTGGGTGGATGCATGAAACCAGCGCGGCGTAGAGGGCGCTTACCCTCTGCGAGGGTTCCTCACATTCTCTTTCAACAGGTGACATGACCATGCGTTCAGTTCTCTCGTTCACTGTGGGTCTTGCGATCGTGGCCGGAGCGTCTGTGGCAGGCGCGCAGGACATGGGCGGGACGACGACGATCTCGACCAACCAGGTGACTCCCTCGACCGCGACAGTGAGCGGCGAGTTGGTCACGACGACCTCTGGGGTGACGGATCACTCCGTGGTGGCTGGTCACCTCGGTCTTCGGTACTTCGGCTCGTCCGACCTCCCGGCGCTCTCGGCGGGCACGGGCGGAATGACCGGCACCGGCAGCGCGTCGCTCCAGACCGTGGGCATCCGGTACTGGCTCAACGGCAACCTCGGCCTCGACCTCGGTCTCCTCCCTCGGTCTTCGCTCGGGCAGCACCACCACCCAGACCACGGGCGGCATGGGCACCACCACCAACAGCGTCGATGACCCGGGCTTCTTCGGCTTCGGGATTTACGGCGCCGTCCCCCTGATGCTGGCCGAGTCCAAGCATGTGTCCATCCACCTGGACCCGTACCTCCGCCTGGCCTTCGGCCGCAGCGCGATCACCACGGGCTCGGGCAACGCCACGACCGACACCTCGCTGTCGGCCTTTCAGTTCGGCGTCGGCGCCAACGTGGCCGCGGAGCTTCAGTTCGGCTTCCTGGGCGTTCCGCAGCTCGCCCTCATCGGCCAGTTCGGCCTCGGGCTGAGCTTCCAGACCCAGAGCTTCAACCAGAACATGCCCGCCGTGAACATGAGCAACTCGGCCAGCCGGTCGCAGTTCTCGCTCGGCACCACCTTTGGCCCTGGCTACGGGCTCGCGGACATCATCTCCGGGTCGGTCTCGGCCGTGTGGTACTTCGGCGGCCAGCCCGGCGCGCACAACTGATCTCGCTCAGCGTCGCCGCGGCCCCGGAGGCGTTCTCCCTGGCTGCGGCGCCGTCGCCTGCGTCACCGGCACCAGCGGGTGCGTGCGCGGGTTGACGAGCGGCTCGTACAGCCCCTCCAAGCCCACGATCTCGTAGGGGGCCTCGCCGCGCGCCACGAAGGCCGCGTTGCGCCGCTCGATCTCCGTCGACGATGCGTCGGAAAGGCCGCGACGCTCCACGGCAGCGTGTCGTGCATGAGCAGCACGCCGCCGTGGGTCGAGCGATCGAGCTCCGCGCGCACGTTGGCGAGCACAGCCGTCCGCGGTGTTCACGCGCCAGTCGTTGGAGTCCATCGCCCAGAACACCGGCGTGTACCCGCGCGAGAACACCTCGCTGCACCGCGCGCGGGTGGTTGAGCGCCCCGTACGGCGCTCGAAAGAGGAACGGCCGCTGCCCGATCACCCCGCGCACGAGCGTCTCCGTGCGGTCGATCTCGAAGCGCAGGGTCGGCCGCGGCCATCGTGTCGATGCAGGTCGTGGTGGTACGTGTGGTTGCCCACGAGGTGCCCCGCGCGCCACGCGCGCAGGAGCACCGCGCGGTTGCGCCGCGCCACCTCGCCGTCGCCGTCCATGCGGTGCCCGGTGACGAAGAAGGTCGCGCGCAGGTGCCGCGCGCGAGAGCTCGTCGAGGAGCCTCGGCGTGGTCTCCCAGTTGGGCCCGTCGTCGAAGGTGAAGGCGATGCAGCGACGGCCGCACTGACCGCGCATGAGCCGCCCCGCGCGGTAGCGGTCAGACCAGAGGTTGCCGTCGTCGGATTTGATCTTGTAGCGCGACGTCTTCGATCGTCCCCGTGGCGAGGGACGCCAGCGGGAGGCACACGATCGCGAGCAAGTTGCGGTGAGGGAGCGATCGCACGCGCGCGAGACTACTCGTCACGCGGCGCGCGACGCCAGCGAGAGCTCAGAACGGGATGTCGTCGTCGTTGCCGCCGCCGCCGCCGATGTCGTCGGGGGGCACGTCGTGGGCGTCATCGCGCGCGGGCGCTCCGCGTCCACCACCGCCGCCTCCGCACCGCTCGCGGGACGACCGCCGAAGCCGCCGCCTCCGCCACCACCGCCGCCACGCGAGAAGCCGCCGCCGTCCGCCGCCGTGCTCTCCGCCTCCGCCGCCACCACCGCCGCCCTCACCGCGACGCCCGTCGAGGAGGATGAGGTTCGTCGCGACGATGTCGGTGGCCGAGCGTTCTTCACGCCGTCTTTGTCGTCGTAGGAGCGCGTCTCGATGCGGCCCTCGACGTAGATCCGCGAGCCCTTCGAGAGGAGCTTCGCGAGCGCCTCGGCGCGGGCGCCCCACAGCACGACGTTGTGCCAGTGGGTGACCTCCTGCCGCGTGCTTGTTGGCTGATCGACGTACGACTCCGTCGTCGCGAGACTGCATCTTCAGCACCGAGCGCCCGTCCGGTGCGTGGAGCGCAGCTCCGGATCGGCGCCGAGGTTGCCGATCAGCATCGCCTTGTTGAGTCCGTCTTCCGGCCTTCTCTCGTCTGCCATCTTCGTGGTCTTTCTGCGTCGAAACAGCGGGTTCTCTCCACCGCGGTCAAATTCATGGGCCAGACGTTAGAACCCTCAACGCTGCCCCACCACGGACCATCCGTGGCCGCGATGCAGAAACTCTGTCCACCGAACCCGGCGTAGAGCAACTTCACGGCGGACATTCCCTGTCACCGCCGCGTGAATTTTCGCGTGCTATCTGACTTGTCCCGTGCGCCCGACGCGGCCCATAACCTTCGCGGCCCACATCGGGAGGGAGACGCCACCGTGATCACCGTACTCGAGTGCCCCCACTGCGGCGCGGGGCTCCCCAAAGAGTTCGCCGTCAGCGGCGTGCACGTGTGCGCCTACTGCAAGCGCGCGCTGCTCGTCCACGCCGAGGAGTGGCGCCCGAAGCCCTCCGTCGAAGCCGTCGATCCGCCCATGTTTCCAGGGGCTCCGCGCGTGACCGTGCAGGGCGTGAGCTTCATCGTCGAGGGCCGCATCGCGCAGGGCGAAGGGTGCGATGTCTTCCTCGGGCGACGCGACGCGCGCATCACCGAGCGGGTGGTGCTCAAGGTCGTGCGCGCCCTCGCCGACAGCGACCTCCTCGCCCGCGAGTGGTCGGTGTTGAGCGCCCTGCACGACAGCCGCGCGCAAGGCGCCGAGCACTTCACCACCCTGCTCCCGCAGCCCGTCGCGCACGGCCCGCTCTCGCCCGCCGCCCCCGCCCGCCTCGCGTCCGCCTACCGCTGGCGCAGCGGCTTCGTGCACACGCTCGAAGACGTGCGCGCGCGCGCACCCGAACGGCGTCGACCCGCGCGCCGCCGTGTGGATCTGGAAGCGCACCGCTGGAGCTCCTCGGGCTGGGTCCACCGCGCGGGCTACGTCCACGGCGCGGTGCTCCCCGCGCACCTCCTCGTGCACGCGCGGGACCACGGCGTCGTGCTCGCGGGCTGGTCCGCGCGATGCGCCACGTCGCGCGCACGCGAGAAGCTCCCCGCGCTGCAGCGCGTCGCGCGCGAGGGTTCTACCCGCGCCGCGCGTGTGGATCGGCGCGCCCGCGACGCACGCCACCGACCTCACCATGGCCGCGCGCTGCGGTGGCTCTACGCGCTCGGCGGAGACCGTCGCGATGGGGACGGTCCCGACGTCCGTCCCGGCGCCCCTCGCGAGGCTCGTGAGCGCGTACGCGAACCTCTACGCGCGAGCGCCGCGCGCCGACGACGCGTGGGAGATCATGGAGCGCGTCGGCGCACGCCGGCCGTGCCCGCCTACGGACCCGCCGCGGTATCACGCCTCTCACCATGCCCGGCTGGCGCTGAGCGCCCGCGCAGGACGAAGGACTCACGCACATGGGATACGGCGGATACAGCCACGAGGCGCACGAGGCGATCACCAAGCGCCCGCGCGCGAGCTGCCCGCGGCAGGAGGTGTTCAAGCAGACGCAGCTGCCACCCGCTGATGGACCCGCACGGGCGTGAAGTTCCGCGAGTGCGCGCGACAGCCCCACGCACCCCAACTCCGTCGGGCATCGTGTTCGCGCTCGACGTCACGGGCTCCATGGGCGCAGATCCCCGAGCTGCTCGCGCGCAAGCGAGCTGCCCGACCTTCATGAAGACCCTCCTCGACACGCGGGATGCGCCGACCCGCAGGTGCTCTTCATGGCCGTCGGCGACGCCACGTGCGACCGCGCCCCGCTCCAGGTCGGGCAGTTCGAATCGGCCGCCAAGGAGATGGACCAGTGGCTCACCTGGAGCTTCCTCGAAGGCGGCGGCGGCGCGCTCGGCACCAGGAGTCGCTACGAGCTCGGGCTGTACGTCGCCGCGCGCCACACCGACATGGACTGCTGGAGCAAGCGCGCGCACCGCGGCTACCTCTTCATGACCGGCGACGAGGACCCGTACCCGCGCGTGTCGCGCCAGCAGGTCGAGACGCTCATCGGCGACAAGCTCACCGATGACATCCCCACCGCGCGCCGTGGTCGACGAGCTCTCCAGCGCACCTTCGAGCCGTTCTTTCTCATCCCCGACCCGGGCCGTCGCAAGCGGTGCGAGCGCGCGTGGCGCGACCTCCTGGGCGACCGCGTGATCGTGCATGGACGACCCCGTCGGACACCTGCTTCGTCGCCGCGCGCGCTCGTCGCCCTGCTGCGAGGGCGCCGTGAGCCGACATCGACGCCCTCGCCCGGCGCCTGCAGGCCCAGCGGGGTCGATGGAAAGCGCCTCGGCGCCGTCGTGCGCGCGATCACCCCCTTCGCCGCCTCGCTCGGCCGCGACGGCGCCGCGCGCCCGGTCACCACCGACGCGGCGATCCCCACCGGCGACGGATCCAGCGGTCACCGCCGCTGACGGCATCCTCCGCACCCTCCTCCTCCGCGACCGAGCAGCACCGTGTCAAAACCACTTCCCCGTAGGGCTTTCGTGGTCGTCGATCTCGGCTTCGGCGACGCCGGAAAGGGCACCCTCACCGACCACCTCGCCCGCACCCGCGGCGCCCACACCGTCGTGCGCTTCAACGGCGGCGCGCAGGCCGCGCACAACGTCGTCACCCCCGACGGACGCCACCACACCTTCTCGCACGTCGGCGCCGCGAGCTTCGTCCCCGGCGTCGAGACCTTTCTCTCGCGCCACATGGTCGTGCACCCGCTCGCGCTCGTGGTCGAGGCCCGCCACCTCGCGCAGAAGGGCCTCCCCGACGTGCTCTCGCGCGTCTCCGTCAGCGAGCACGCGCGCGTCACCACCCCCTACGCCCAGGCGGCGTGTCGGCTCCGCGAGATCGCCCGCGGCGCACACCGCCACGGCTCCTGCGGCGTCGGCGTCGGCGAGACCGTCCGCGACGCCATCGCCCTCGGCGACGGCGCCATCGTCGCCCGCGACCTCTCGGACGACGACGCGCTGCGCGACAAGCTCCGGCGGCTCCAGGCGCACAAGCACCACGAGCTCCGCGACGAGATCCGCGCGCTGCGGGGCTCGCCCGAGGCCGCAGGCGAGATCGCGCTGCTCGAGGGCGCCCGCACCAACGACGACTTCATCGCCGCGCTCGCGGAGTTTCGCGCGCGGGTTCGGGTGGTGGGCGACGAGCACCTCCGGGGCCTCCTCGCCCGCGACGGCGCCGTGGTCTTCGAAGGCGCGCAGGGGGTGCTCCTCGACGAGTGGCGAGGCTTTCACCCGTACACCACCTGGAGCACCTGCACCTTCGACAACGCCCTCGCGCTGCTTGAATCCAGCGGGTATTCAGGCGAAATCGTGCGGCTCGGGGTGCTGCGCACGTACGCCACGCGGCACGGGGCGGGGCCCTTTCCGACCGAGGACGTCACGCTCGCGCCCGCCGTCCCCGAGGCGCACAACGGGCTCGGGCCGTGGCAGGGGGCGTTTCGCGTCGGACACCCCGACCTCGTGCTGTGGCGCTACGCGCTCGCCTGCACCCGCGGCGTCGACGCGCTCTGCGCCACCCACACCGACCGGCTCGCCCCCCGCTGGAAGGTCTGCACCCGCTACCAGGGCCAGACGGACCTTCCGCTCGGCCCCTTCACCGACCTCGCCCATCAAGAAACCCTCACCCAGGCGTTGTTTTCAGCCGTTCCTGAGTACGAGACGGTCGCGCTCGGTGACGCGCCCGAGGGCGCCTTCTGCGACTACCTCTCGGGCGCCCTGGGGGCTCCGGTGGCCATCACCTCGCACGGCCCGCGCGCCGACCAGAAGCGCGAGCGCGCCCCGCTCGGTGTACCGTCTCGCGGGTGAAGATCCACCACCTCAACTGCGCCACCATGTGTCCGCCGTCGCCGCGGATCCTCCAGGGCGAAGGCCCCCTGCTGGGCTTCTCGCGCCTCGTCTGTCACTGCCTCCTCATCGAGGGCAAACACGGCCTCATCCTGGTCGACACCGGCCTCGGAACGCCCGACCTCGCCCACCCCAAGGTCAACCTCGGCGCGGGCTTTCTCGCCGTCGCCCGCCCGACGCTCACGCTCGCCGAGACCGCGCTCCACCAGGTGCGCGCGCTGGGCTTCTCCGCGGCCGACGTGCGCCACATCGTGCTCACCCACCTCGACCTCGACCACGCCGGCGGCCTGCCCGACTTCCCCGACGCGGCGGTGCACGTGATGTCCGCCGAGCACGACGCCGCGACGCAGCCGCGCTCTCTCCCCGAGCGCGAGCGCTACCGCCCGATGCACTGGGCCCACGGGCCCAAATGGGCGCTCCACACGACCGCGGGCGAGCACTGGCGCGGCTTCGAAAGCGTGCGCGCGCTGCCCGACACCGACGACGAGGTACTCATGCTCCCGCTGCCCGGACACACCCGCGGCCACGCCTGCGTCGCCGTCAACGCCACCGACGGCTGGCTCGTCCACTGCGGCGACGCGTACTTCTTCCGCGGCGAGGTGGACCCCGCGCGCCCGCACAGCACCCCGGGGCTCTCGCTCTTTCAAAAGCTCGTGTTCACCACGCGCGACAGCCTCGCGGCCAACCACGCGCGGCTCCAGCGGCTGGTGGCCGAGCACGGCCGCGACATGGCCGTCTTCTGCGCCCACGACCCGGTCGAGCACGCGTTTCTCGCGGGCGACGGGGCCGTCAGTCCGCCGCCGGGGCTTCGGCAGCGGGCGAAAAATACTCGTTGAGCCGCGCCTCGCCCGCGTCGCCGAACAAGATCGCGCAGGCCTCGCGCAGCCCGGGTGAGCGTTCGAGCGCGTCGCGCCGCACCACCAGCGCGATCTTCGAGCGCCGCCGCAAGAAGTCGTCGAGCTTCGTGATCATCTCGCGCCGCGCCGCCTGCTCGATCTCCGCGCGGATGTATTCGGCGTTCTCGATCAAGAGCTCGGCCATCTTCGGGTCGGCGCGGATGGCTTCGAGCATCGCCAGCGCGGCGGTTCCGTAGCGGCGCCACAGCCGCGTCGAGAGCTTCTCGGACGCGCTCGGGGCGGTCATCGCGTCGAGGTCCATCCGCCGCGCCTGGTGAAAATACTCGTCCCGCACGCCGTCTGGCGCCTCGCCGTACCACTTGAGCGCCGGGTACGGCAGCGCCACCCCGAGGCCCGGCATCAGCGCCGCGACCTCCTCGCCCACGTTCAGGCAGTCGGTGAGCTTTCCGCCGAAGATGCTGATGTGCCGGGCGTCCGCGTCGCACTCCACCGCGTGCTTGCGCGACAGCCGAAACCAGTCGGCCCCCTTCTGCGACGACCCGCTCACCACCAGCGGCCGCACCCCGCAGCGCTCGGCGATGATGTCCGCCGTCGTGAGCGGCCGCGCGAGCTTGAGGCGCTTGTTGATGTTGTCGAGCACCATCGCCCGGTCCTCGGGCGTGACCTCGCGCGTCGGAGACTCCACCCGCGTGTCGGTCGTCCCGATGCACGTCTTGGGGCCCATCGGGATCACGAAGAACAAGCCGCCCGTCGTCCGCGAAGAACGTCAGCACCCGCTTGTGCGGCGTCAGCCGATCGACCAGCAGGTGAATGCCCTTGGAGAGCACGTGGTGGTGCTTTGTCTCCACCCGGCTCTGCGCGTTGTGCGCGTCCACCATCGGTCCGCACGCGTTGATCAGCACCCGCGCCCGCACGCTGAACCGATCGCCCGTCATCTCGTCGCAGAGGCGCACCGTCCACCCGTCGCCGTCGCGCGTGGCCCCCTCGGAGCTCACGTAGTTGGCCGCCGTGCACCCGTGATCGAGCGCGCGCCGCACGAAATTGAACACGAAGCGCGCGTCGTTGTCGTGCAGGTACGCGTCCGAGTACTCGAACCCGCCGTCCAGGCGCTCGGTGTTGATGATGGGCTCGTCGCGCGCGATGTCGGCGACCGAGAGCAGCTTCGGCGTGCGGGTGAAGAAGCGCCCGAGCAGCCAGTAGAGCCACGTGCCCACCCACAGCTTGAGCCGGCCGTGGCGAAAGCCCCGCTCGTGGGCCGTGAAGAACCGGATCTCTTCGACCGTCGAGGGGTACGACCGGATCAGGTGGTTGCGCGAGCGGCAGAGCTTGGAGACCAGCCCGAACTCGAAGCTCTCCATGTACTTGATCCCGCCCCAGGCGAGGTTGGAGGACTCCTGGCTGGTGAGCCCGGCGAAATCCGCGCGGTCGATCAGCGCCACGCTCGCCCCGCGCGCCGCGAGGCACGCCGCGGACACCGCGCCGTTGATGCCGCCGCCCACGATCAGCACGTCAAAGCTCGTGCGCTGTAACTTCTGGAGGTTGGTCTCTCGGAGGGTCACGTCGGCCGCCGTATGGGAGTGGCCCATATCACTCGAACGGGCGGTTTTCATCTCCCTTGATTTCCGCGATGATGCTCCAAGGCCGGGACCAATGAGACAGAGACGACTGTGGATCGCGGTGGTTCCGCTGCTGGCGTCGGCGCCCGCGGGCGCGCAGACGGTGGCGACGATCGCCGCGCGGCACGCGTGCAGCACCGACGGCGTGGTCGGGATCACCAACCAGCTCATCGCCACGCAGCTGTGCATGTTCCCGGGGGTGTTCGTGAACGCGACGCCGCACGCCAACGTGTCGGTCACCTCGTCGCGCGTCTCGACCCTGATGCTCGCCTCCGCCCGCGACGCCCTCTGGACCGCCTCGCGCTCGCTCAACCTCCAGCTCAACTCGGTGCTTCCGCACCCTCGCCGACCAGTACGTGCTCTACCACTCGGGCGCGTGCGGCCTCGCGGCGACCCCGGGCGCGTCGAACCACGAGACCGGCCGCGCGGTGGACCTCGCCAACTGGTCCGCCGCCCTCGGCCCCATGACCCGCGCGGGCTGCGCGCACCCGTACCCCGGCCGCGACGACGTGCACTTCGACTGCCCGGGCGCCAACCGCCAGGCCGAGTCCATCCGCGCCTTTCAGCACCTCTGGAACGTCAACAACGCCGGCGACACGCATCGCCGAAGACGGCGCCTACGGCCCGCAGACCGCGTCTCGCATGGCCCGCTCGCCCGCCGGCGGCTTCGCCCGCAACGGCTGCGCCGCGCCGCCGCCACCGCCGCCGCCGCCCCCTCCGCCGCCGCCCGCGGCCACCTACGTCGCCACGCTCGCGAGCGTTCACTGCCCTGCAGAGGGCACCGCGGGCGATCGTCCGGTGGCCTTCGTCGAGTATCGCAACACCGGGACCGCCACCTGGGACGTGCGCAACACCCGCCTCGGAACCACCGTTCCGCGCGACCACCGCGGGGTGTTCTACGACCCGGCCAACTGGACGCAGGCCAACCGCCCGAGCGCCGTCGACGCCCCCACCGCCCCCGGCGCCGTCGGCCGCTTCTCGTTCGTGCTCGCGCTGCCCGACGTGACCGCCGACACCATCGTGCGCGAGCACTACGGCCTCGTGCAAGAGGGCTCCGCGTGGTTCGGACCCGCCGACGACGTGGTGCAGTGCGCGGTGATGGTGCACCCCGCCGCCGACGCCTCCACCGACGCCGAAACGCCCATTCCGCCCGAGGATGCTGCGCTGGAGGACGCGAGCGCCGACGCCTCCGACGCAAGCGCCGACGCGAGCGCCGACGATGTCCCGGTGATCCTCACCGACGCCGCCACCGACGCGCGCGACGAGTCCGCGAGCCCGCCCCCCGACGACGCGGGCTGTCAGTGCGTCGCGCCCGGCGTGCTCCCGCCGTCGCGCCACCTCGCCGCCGGCCTCGTCGTCGCCCTCGCGCTCTCGCTCCGCCGTCGCCGCCGACGCGCGAAATCCGTCGTAATTTCTCACAGTTTGCGCGTCGCGAGCCAGCGCGCGAGCTCGGCGGGCGTGTCGAGGTCCGCCGTCACCCGCGGGTCGTCCACCGCCACCCGCGCCACCGCGTCGCCCCGCGCCCGCAGCACGTCCCGCAGCGTCGGCGCGCCGTCGCGGTAGGCCCCGAGCCACGACGCGCGCACCACCACCGGATGCCCCCCGGCGCCCGCGTACACGGGCTTCGCCGCGCCCGACGCCGTCGCCGCGGCCACCAGCGCGGCCATCACCACAGCGCTCACCGGCAGCGCGTCGGTGGGCGTGATGGCCACCAGCTCGCCCGCGTCACACGCCACCGCCGCGAGGCCCGCCCGCAGCGACCCGGCCGCGCCCGACGCCTCGGGCTCGGTCGAGCGCACCAGGACCACCGCCGCGGGCCTGGGGAGCGCCTCCAGCGCCTCGGCCACGTCGGGCCGCACCACCACCCCCACCGCCCGCGCGCCCGCCGCCACGAGGGCCTCTGCGTGCGCCAGCGCCAGCGGAGCGCCGCCCCACGCCAGCAACGCCTTGGGGCCGCCCATGCGCGTTCCCTGACCGGCGGCGAGCACCAGGCCGATCACGGCCGGCGCTTCTCGTACTCCAGCACCTCGCCGAACATGTCGTGCGGAATCGTCCCGAGCCGCTGCATCCCGATCTTCTCCAGCACGCGCTGCGAGGCGTGGTGGAACGGCGGCGTGATGGCCCGCACGACGGACACCTCGGGCTGCTGGATGGCCCAGTCCAGGGCGGCGCGGGTGCCCTCGGTCGCGTAGCCCTGGCCCTGCGACTCGCCCTCGACCCCGTAGGCGATCTCGACCTCGCCTTGCGCGTCGGGGCCGCCGTGAAAGACCACGCTCCCGACGATGACGGCGCGCTCGCGGGAGATCATCACCCGGTCGCCCCAGAGGCGGTGGGTGGGGTTGGCGCGGATGCGTTCGAGCGAGGCGGAGAAGGCCCGCTCGATGAGGTCGCGACCGGGCCGACGAGCCGCGGGAGCGTCGCGCCCACCAGGGCCTCGGTGTCGCCCCGTCGCCCTGCCATCACCGCCTCGACCACCGACAGCGTGATCGGA
Organism: Nostocoides sp.; assembly: GCF_037045025.1. Lineage (GTDB taxonomy): Bacteria > Actinomycetota > Actinomycetes > Actinomycetales > Dermatophilaceae > Nostocoides_A. Next base: position 259,742 of record NZ_JBAOHM010000019.1, read on the forward strand.
ACGAGCCGCAGCCGCGGCGTCTCCAGCACGCTCACGTCGGCTCCGGTGGGTCGCCCGTCTCCGTCGTCGTCGCGATCGGGCCGATCTCGGTGTCTTCGTCGGTGAACGCGGGCATCGGTCGCACCTCGGTCACGTCGCTTTGGTCGTGCGCGGGGTGAGCCTCGTCCTCGACCTTGACCACCAGGGCGGTGATGTTGTCCTCGCCGCCGTGCTGCGTTGGCGCGAGCGCGATGAGGGCCTCGCAGGCCGCGTCGGCGTCGCTGCGTGGGCGAGCAGCGTCCGAGGATCTCCGTCGTCGGAGATCATCCCCGAGCAGGCCGTCGGAGCAGAGCACGAAGCGGTCGCCCGCGCGCGAGCTCGTCGCGACGACAGGTCGACCATGCACCGCGCTCGGTCATGCCGAGGGCGCGGGTGATCACGTTGCGCGGGAGCTCGTCGCGCTGCGCCTGCCGTGAGGTCGGGCATCGCGCGCGAGGTACTCGTTGACGAGCGAGTGGTCCTGCGTGAGCTGCGCGATGCGCGCCGTCGCGCACGCGGTAGCACCGGCTGTCGCCCACGTGGCCGACGTAGGCCCGCGCGCTGCCTCGGGGCGACCAGCACGCCCACGACGGTGGTGCCCATGCCCCGGTGGTCGTCGCTTGCGCGCGCTGTCGCTCGTAGATGGACTTGTTGGCGACCTTGATGCCCGTCAGCAGCCGGTTCTCTTCGGCCGAGAGCGCGGGGTCGTAGTGAAAGGGCCAGGTGGCGTCTTCGCGCGCGGTGCTGTCGAAGAACGCGCGCAACCGTCTCCGTGGCCATCTTCGAGGCGACGTCGCCCGCGCGGTGGCCGCCCATCCCGTCGGCGACGAGGAAGAGCCCGTGCCGGTCGAGCAGCGCGAAGCTGTCCTCGTTGTGCTCGCGGTGGAGCCCGACATCCGTTCGTCCGGCAGCGATGACCTTCAGCGGCATTCCGCACGGACCTGCGGAGCGTTTCACTCTCCGACGCGCCCATGTCAAGCGTGACGACTGCGCGAGCGGCGGTTTCGGTCTGTCAATGGCGGTCGATGATGTAGGCCCCGGGCACCCTGCGATGGCAGCGCACCCAGCGCAGTCGCGGTCATCCCGGGTGACGGCATCGGCGCGGAGGTCATCTGCGCGAGGCCGCTCGAGCTCCTGAGAGCTCATCGACCAACGCCGCCTCGACCTCTGACCTGTGGCACCTCGACCTCGGCGCCGACCGCTATCTTGCGCGACGGGACCACCATGCCCACGGAGACCTTCGACGGAGATCCAAGACGACCTGCGGCGCCATCCTCCTCGGCGCGCTCGGCGACCCGCGCGGTGCCGTCCAACCGAGCACGCGCGCGGACATCCTCTTCGGCTTTCGCTTCGGCCTGGAGCTCTACGCCAACATCCGCCCCGTCAAGTGCCTCGACGACCGCCTGTGCCCGCTCAAGCACCAGCGGCGCCGCCGGACGTCGACTTCGTGGTGTTCCGCGAGAACACCGAGGGGGTCTACGTGAACGTCGGCGGCCAGGTTCGCAGCGGGGCACGCCCGACGAGATCGCCATCAACGAGGACATCAACACCCGCAAGGGCGTCGAGCGGATCATCCGCGCGGCCTTCGAGTTCGCCAAGGCGAACACGGCAAGAAGCGCGTGCACATGGCCGACAAGAGCAACGCCATGAAGCACGCGCACGAGCTGTGGCAGCGCGTGTTCCGCGAGGTCGCGGCGGAGTACCCGGGCATCGACGCCGCGGCACGTCTACGTCGACGCGCTGTGCCTCTACATGGTGCACGAGCCCGACGCAGTATCGAGGTGATCGTCACCAACAACCTCTTCGGCGACATCGTCACCGACCTCGGCGCGGCGCTCCAGGGCGGCCTCGGGCATGGCCGCGCAGCGCGAACATCCACCCCGGGCGACGCCTCGCGCTGTTCGAGCCCGTGCACGGCAGCGCCCCGCCGCATCGCCGGGAAGGACGTCGCCAACCCCTTCGCCGCGCGCGCTCACCGTCGGGATGATGCTCACGCACCTCGGGCGCACGACGGCGCTCGAGGCCCTCATCGAAGACGCCGTGCGCGACTGCATCGACGCGGGCGAGCTGCACCGCGCGACGTGGGCGGCTCGCTCGGCACGCACGCCGCGGCCGAGGCGCTGCGCCGCCGCGTCGCCCTCGCGCTGGAGTAATCGCGCGAGCGCGGTGGTGATGTCGCGCCCGGCCCCGCGAGCGGCGGACAACCTCAATCCCCGCGTGCGCTTCCCCGTCGTGCGCCGCGTGCTCCTGCGCTGCGGGCGCTGCCCCGGCGTCGTGCGCCCCCGCGTCGTGCGCCGTCGCGTCGTGCGCCACCGCCGCGTCGCTGTCTTCGCTCACCGCGCCCGTCGTCGGCTCGACCCCGGCGTCACGGCTCGCGTGCGGCTGCCCCGCCAGCGCCGCCGCCGCCGCCTCGATCATCGGCAGCCGCTCGCGCGCTCCGGCGAGGTATCTCCGCGCGTCCACGATCTCGTACGGCGGGCGGTGGTCGGCCACCGCGATCGCGGTTCGTCACGCTCGATCCACTGCGAAGATCTTCGGAACGGCGTTGACGCTCCACGGGTGCGTGTCGTGGAGGAGCACGGTCCCGCCGGCGTGGTTGGCGATGCTCGAGGATCACCCGCTGCGCCACCGTCTCCGAGTCGCCCACGACGCAGGTAGTCGTGCGGGTCGATGGACCAGAGCCACAGCTCGTTGTGCAGCGACGACGATGTGCCGCCGCACGTCCTCGCTGTACGCGCCGTAGGGCGGGCGGAAGCAGGTGGGGCCGCTCGCCGATGACTCCGCTCGATGAGGTCGGCGTTGTGGTCGATCTCGTAGGCGATCTGCGCGGGCGTGAGCTGCGGGAGCACCCGGTGGTGCACCGTGTGGTTGCCCACGATGTGCCCGCGCGCGACGATGTCTCGCAGGATCTGCCGCGCGCGCGTGAGCGCAGGGGCTCCTCGGCCTCCATGCGCCATCCGCACACGAAGAACACCGCGTGGACGTGCGCCCGGTCGAGGATGTTCGAAGCAGCCGGTCGGTGGTGCCCGGGGTTGGGGCCGTCGTCGAACGAGAACAAGATCTCGTGCGAGCTCGGGACGGCCCGATGCGAGAGGTCCCACGCGCGTGCGAAGCCGCGCCTCGGGGTTGAGCAGCGCGGGCGGCCACACGTCCTCCACCGTCGGCCCCGTGTCCGGCGGGATCACCGTCACCACGGGCTCCATGTGCCCCGACGCGTCCGGCGCCGCGAAGGTCTGCGGCCGATGGAACCCCACCCGCAACACCCGCTGCACCGGCCGCGTGGTGGAAAGGGCCATCCACCCGCCGGTCACCACCGCCGCGGCCACCGCGAGCACCGCCACCGCGCGGAACGCGAGCATCTGGGACCGTTGGCTCATCTCAAGCGAAGCGCGCAATACACCGCTTTTCGCCTACGGGCCACTTTGCGCAGTGAACCACGCCACCACCCGCGCCGCCCGCTCCGCCGGCAGCCGGTCGGCCACCAGCACCCGCCGCCCCGCGCGCGCCACCAGCGACACACGCCCCGGCGCCACCGTGCGCGCCGCGAGCGCCCCCGCCACCGTCGTCACCGTCGCCGTCGCGTACCGATGCGCCAGCACCGTGGTGGCGCGCCCGGAGAACTCCACGGACTGCGCGTCGGGGTGCCCAGCGGGGCCTTCGTCCATCGCGACCGTCCACACGAGCGCGCTCTGGGCGAGGCCCTCCGCCGCCACCGCCGCGCCCCCGTCGCTCGGATGAACCGCCCCGCGCGGAACCAGCAGCACCGCCCGATCACCGCCCCACCCCCCCGCCGCGCTCTCCGCCTGCGGGACGCTCAGCGCGTCTTCGAAGAAGAACCGCGCGTTGAGCTCGCCCATCACGTCGTCGTAGGCCACCGCCCACCCGTCCGCCAGGGGCTCCGGCAGCGTCGCCGCCACGTCGATCGGGAGCTCGCGCGCGCTGAGCTTCTCCGCGTGCAGCACCTGCTCGGTGGACTCGGGCGGGCGCGCCAGCAGCGCGTCGATCGGTCCGTACCCATCGCCGCCGTGCAGCAGCCGCGCGCACATCGAGAAGCCCGACAGGTACGGGAAGAGCAACGTCTCACGGATCGCCCGCGGCGCCGCGGCCAGCCGTGGTTGCTGCGCGCCGTCAAACTGCCCGCGCATGATGGAGCAAGACGCCAACCGAGCCGAGGC